>NZ_PCOZ01000001.1 GCF_002979555.1 Pseudomonas sp. MYb60
GTATAGCGCAGTCCGGTAGCGCGCCTGCTTTGGGAGCAGGATGTCGGGAGTTCGAATCCCCCTACCCCGACCATATTAAAAATCCTCGTATCGAAAGATACGGGGATTTTTTTTGCCTGCAAAAATCTGAAAAACACCGCAGGGCCAATGTGGGAGGGGGCAAGCCCCCTCCCACATTGGCCGAGCCCGACTTGGGCCCCGTTTTCAGTGCAGCTTGAGACGCGGCTCGGTCCCACGCCCAATCTTGCTCCCCAGCATCAGCATTGCCGTGCGGAAGAAGCCATACAGCGCCATCTGGTGCATCCGGTACAGCGACACATAGAACATCCGTGCCAGCCAGCCCTCCAGCATCACGCTGCCGGTGAGGTTGCCCATCAAGTTACCCACAGCAGAAAACCGCGACAGCGAGATCAGCGAGCCATAGTCGGTGTATTTGTACGAAGGCAGCTCCTTGCCTTCGATCCGCAGCTTCAACGACTTGGCCAGCAGTGATGCCTGCTGGTGAGCCGCCTGGGCGCGTGGCGGTACATTGCGGTCGGTGCCGGGTTGCGGGCAGGCGGCGCAGTCACCAAAGGCAAAGATGTTTTCGTCGCGGGTGGTCTGCAGCGTCGGCAACACCTGAAGCTGGTTGATCCGGTTGGTTTCCAGCCCGTCGATGTCCTTCAGGAACCCAGGTGCGCGGATCCCGGCAGCCCACACCTTGAGGCTGGCTGGAATGACTTGGCCGCTGCTGGTGATCAGTGCGTCGGCCGTTACTTCACTCACCGCCGAATTGGTCAGCACAGTCACGCCGAGCTTTTCCAGGGTTTTATGCACAGGGCCGCCGATGCGTTCAGGCAGGGCAGGCAGTACCCGTGGGCCGGCTTCGATCAGGGTGATGTGCATGTTTTCCGGCTTGATCCGGTCCAGGCCATAGGCGGCGAGCTCGTGGGCGGCGTTATGCAGTTCGGCGGCCAGCTCCACACCGGTAGCGCCGGCACCCACGATAGCGACGCTGATCTGCTCGACCGCATCCGTTTGCCCGGCATGGGCGCGCAGGTAGTGGTTGAGCAATTGTTGGTGAAAGCGCTCGGCCTGCTTGCGGGTATCGAGGAACAGGCAGTGTTGGGCTGCGCCTTCGGTGCCGAAATCATTGGTGGTGCTACCGACGGCGATCACCAGGCTGTCGTAACCCAGCACGCGCGCAGGTACCAGCTCACGGCCTTCTTCATCGAGGGTGGCGGCCAACTGGATTTTCTTCTGCTCACGATCAAGTCCGCTCATGCGGCCCAGTTGGAACTCGAAGTGGTTCCATTTCGCCTGGGCGACATAATTGAGTTCGTCTTCCGAAGAGTTCAGCGAGCCGGCTGCCACTTCATGCAGCAGGGGCTTCCAGATGTGGGTCAGGTTGGTGTCCACCAGCGTGATGCTGGCGGTACCGCGCTTGCCCAGAGTCTTACCCAGGCGTGTAGCCAACTCCAGGCCGCCGGCGCCGCCGCCGACGATAATAATACGATGGGTCATGGGGATATCTCGCAAGGCTAAAAGAAATCGGAGCAGTTACCTTCGCGAGCGCCAGGCAGCTCATAGCGTCAGGTAACTCAAAAGGCGGCTCAGCAGACCGAGGCCGATCACCACAACCAGCACCACGCCGAGGAGCAGCCACGGCCGGAAAGGCTTGCGCTCGACTCGGTGTTGGGACAGTTGCAGGTACTCTTCGACATGCTGTTGGTCATCGGGGTTCAGGCGGCTGGTCATAAAGGCCTCGTCAGGTAGACGTTGCAAAAGGGCGCCACGTTACAGTCCGGGGGCTCAGAGGCTGATACCCACATCGAACACTATGCTGCGACCCAGGTTGTTGCGCAAGAAATCCGGCGCATCCGGATGGGCAAACAGCACCCGTGCAAACGTCGGCCCCACCAGCGACAGCGAGCGCCAGCCCTGGCGCAGGTATTCGGTAGGCGGCGGGAAATGGCTGTTGAGGTCGAGCACTTCGCGCTTGAGGCTGCTGAAGGCAATCAAGTCCAGCTCGCCCAGGTCCATGCCGCGTTCTTTATAGTTGTGGGCTTTTTTGCGCAGCGTCGGCGCCAGGCGCAACAAAAACTCATGGGCCGGGATGCGCCGCGGCTTGGCCTCACGCCGCACCAATTGGCTCAAGGAGAAGGCGCTGCGTCGGCGCAACAGCTCATCGCGCCATTCATCATTCAGTCGCCGTCCTTCATCAAGGACGAAAAACACCTCGAAACTGGCGTCACGAAACAGGACATCCGGTGGTTCTTGACCGGCGGCATGAAATTCTTCGGCACGGTAGGGCACATTCAAGCCTTGCAGCAGGCGCTGGCAGACCCAACGCTCACGCTCCCATTTGCGGGCATTGGATAAAAACGCGTTGGCTTGTTCGGCTGCTACGGTGAGCAGGCGCAAGTAGTCTGAGTCATCCATGCTTGCAGCTTAGCGTCCAAATGATGACCGCAGGAAGTCCTGCTGCAAAAGGTCGGTGTAGACTGGCCGCTCGACTGTTACTCAAAGAATGGAGTGCCGCCGTGATCAGTGCCGCCGTGCTCGCACCGCTAACCCTTGGCGTCGGCTGGTTGTTGTTTGCACCGCTGGTGCTATGGGCTGTGTTGCGCGCGCCGTGGGTCGAACTGTTTGCCGACCGACGGCGCCAGCATCTGCTGTTTGGCACCGTGTTCGCGTTGTTCATGCTGTGGCTGGTGCGGCGTGACTTTGATACCGGCGTGTCCTACCACTTCATCGGCATGACCGCCGTGACCCTGCTGCTGGACTGGCCCCTGGCAATCGTCGGGGGCGTTGCCGCCCAGCTCGGCCTCATGCTGCTGGGGCGACAAGACCTCGCGGCGCTCGGGATCAACGGCCTGTTGCTGGTTGCGCTGCCAGTGCTGGTCACCGAAAGCTGCGCGATGCTGGTGGAGCGCGCCCAGCCACGCAATCCCTTTGTCTATATCTTCTGCTCCGGTTTTTTTGCCGCCGCCTTGTCGGCGTTGCTTTGCCTGCTGGTGGGGCTTGGGTTGCTGTGGTTCGATGGGCTTTTCGCGATGCCGGAATGGCTGGAAGATTTTGTCGGTTACCTGTGGCTGATCATCTTTCCCGAAGCCTTTATCAACGGCGTGGTCATCAGTGCCTTGGTGGTGTTTTGCCCCGAATGGCTGGAAACCTTCAACCGCACCCGCTACCTCTCGGCCCCTTGGAAGGACGACGACTCGCAGCGTTGATCCAGGTCAAATCGCGGACATGCGCGCAGGATCATGCTCTGGCAAATTTTCGGGAGCACGAATCATGAGTGTGTATGAGTGGGCACGGCAGGAGTTGCGTAGAAGCCAGGACGCGGCACAGGAAATCGGATTCGACCCAGGCTTGACCTTGCGCGCGATGCTCAGTGCGGTGGTGCAGCAGAGCAAGGGCGTACGCACCTTCGAGGACCTGGCCGACGAGCTGCAATACCTCGCAGAAAACCTCGACGACCAGCAGGTATATGCCTTTATGCGCCCTTAGTGGCGCGGCGGAAGGTCTTCGGAAAACAGCTCGTCTTCGGCGTCAGGCGCCACTGGAATCTTGTGTTCTTCAGCGGCCCAGGCGCCCAGATCGATGAGTTTGCAACGGTCCGAACAGAACGGCCGGTTGAGGTTGGTCGCTTTCCATTCCACGGGTGCGCCGCAGGTTGGGCAGTCGACGGTCAAGGGTTGGCTCATGATCGGCCTCCACGCAAAGTAAGGTAAAAGTGGTGCAGTCGCTCGACCTCGCTGTGCAGCCAGGCAAGGTCTCTGTCATTGACCAGCACATCGTCGGCATGTTTCAGGCGGTCTTCACGGGGGGACTGGGCCTTGAGGATCGCCTGCACCTGTTGCTCGCTGATGCCGTCACGCTGCAGGGTACGCTGAATCTGCAGCGCTTGCGGTACGTCGATCACCAGGATGCGCTGGGTCATGCTGTACTGGCCGGATTCAATCAGCAGCGGCGACACCAGGATCGCGTAAGGGGATTTGGCCCGCGCCAAGTGGCTGCGAATCTCCTCGCCAATCAACGGGTGCAGCAAAGCTTCTAGCCAGAGGCGTTCTTCGGGGACTTCGAAGATCCGCTTGCGCAGCGCCGCCCGGTCCAGCTGACCGTCAGGCTGCAGTACGCCCGCGCCAAAATGCTCGACGATGCGCGCCAGTGCCGGCCGGCCAGGTTCTACGACCCAACGAGCAGCATGATCGGCGTCGACCAGGTCGATACCCAGGTCGATAAAGTGTTGGGCCGCCGCGCTTTTGCCGCTGCCGATGCCGCCGGTGAGGCCAAGAATCCAGGGTGTTGCGTCAGAAGTGGTCATCTGAAACCGACAGACTGCAAATAGAAGTCGGTTATTTGACCACCCCACAGCAATGCAATCCAGCCGGCAATTGCCAGATAGGGGCCAAACGGCATTGGCGTGGACGCCTGGGTGTTGCGCAGGCGCATCAGGATCAGGCCCATGAACACGCCCACCAAGGACGACATCAGCAGCGTCATCGGCAAAATCTGCCAGCCGCCCCAGGCGCCGAGCAGCGCGAGTAGCTTGAAGTCACCGTGGCCCATGCCGTCCTTGCCAGTGACCAGTTTGAATACCCAGAACAGGGTCCACAGGCTCATGTACCCGATGACTGCGCCCCACACGGCGTCGGGCAATGTGGTCAACAATGAGAAACTGTTAACGATCAGTCCCAGCCACATCAATGGCAGGACCAGCACATCTGGCAGCAGTTGGTGGTCTGCGTCGATCAGGCTCATCGCCAGCAGCCCCCAGCTCAACAGCAGCACGGCCCCTGCCTGCCAGCCGAAGCCGAAATGCCAGGCCACCCACGCCGACATCAGGCCGCACGCCAGTTCGGTCAGCGGATAGCGCAGGCTGATCGAGCCTTGGCATTCGGCGCAGCGCCCTCGTAGCAACAGGTAGCTGAGCAGCGGGATATTTTCCCACGGACGAATCGCGTGATTGCAGTGGGGGCAGCAGGAGTTCGGGTGCATCAGGTTATACGTGGCGCCGGCAGGTTCAGCGGGCAGGCCGAGCACCTCATGGGCCTGGGCGCGCCATTCCCGCTCGAGCATCTTGGGCAGGCGCCATACCAGTACGTTGATGAAGCTTCCAACGATCAGGCCCAGCACCAGGCCCATCATCGCAAAGGCCCACGGGTGCTCGATCAACAGAAGGCTCAAAACGCGCTCCCCAATTGGAAGACCGGCAGGTACATGGCAACCACCAATGCGCCGACAACCGAGCCTAAAACCACCATCATCACCGGCTCCATCAGGCCGGTGAGGTTATCCACCAGGTCATCCACCTGCGCCTCGTAATGGCTGGCGACTTTTTCCAGCATCCGCTCCAGGGTTCCGGACTCTTCGCCAATGGCGGTCATCTGGATCGCCATGCCGGGAAACAGGCCGCTGCTGGCCATGGATTGATTCAACTGCATGCCGGTGGATACATCGCGTTGCATATGCTCGATTGCCTGTTTGAACGGTCCGGAGCCTGTGGCGCCGGCGACGGAGTCCAGCGCCTGTACCAGCGGAACGCCGGCGGCAAAGGTGGTGGACAAGGTGCGGGCGTAGCGGGCCACGGCCGATTTCGTCAGCAGTTTGCCTGCCAGGGGCGTTTTCAACAAACCGGCGTCCAGCCAGAAACGAAACCGAGGCAGCGTCCGATAGGCATGGCGCACTCCAAGGGTGACTGCCGCCAGCACCAATGCGAGCATCCACCAGGCTTGCTGCATGAACGCCGACAGGGCGATGACCCGCAATGTAAACCCAGGCAGCGTGCCATTGACCCCGTCGAACAACGTCTGGAACTGCGGCACTACGTGAATCAGCAGCAGGCTGGTCACCAGGCTGGCGACCACCAGGACCGCCAACGGATAGGTCATGGCTTTTTTGATTCGGGTGATCAGTTGCGCGCTTTTTTCCCGGTGTAGGGCTATTCGCTCCAGCAGGGTTTCCAGCTTCCCGGCCTGCTCGCCGGCAGCCACCAGGTTGCAATACAGCTCATCGAAGCAGCGCGGTTGTTTGCGCAGTGCATCGGCTAGGCTGCAGCCCGCGGCGATCTCTTGCTTCAACGTCTTCACCAGTGCTTGTGTTGCGGCGCTGTCGAAGCCCGCGCCGATGATGTCGAGTGCTTGCATTAAGGGGATGCCGGCTTCGAGCAACGTGGCCAATTGACGGGTGAGCAGGGTGATGTCCGCCGCAGTGGCCGGCCGCGTGAGACTGGGCAGCAATGGGGGTTTCTTGAGCACCTGTTCAGCGTAGATCCCTTGCTGGCGCAGTTGGGTCTTGATCAGGCCGGGGTTGGAGCCCCTTGCCTGCCCGGACACCCGTTGCCCTTTGCGGTTGATGCCTTCCCAGGCGTAGAGCGTCGTAGCGTTGTCCATGTCACGGTTCCGCAGAGGTCGTCGAAGATTTATAGCTTAGTCAGGGCAGGGCGGCGGGCAGGCCGGGGATGATGGATAAAATGTCAGAATGTGCGTCTTGCTGGCGCTGGAATGCGTGCGGATGAGTACACTGGCGCCGCTGTACAGCACGGGGCGCAGGAAGCGCCTTGATACGGGTTCTATTCTGGAGGGTGAATGTGATGCGTCAAAAAGGTTTTACCTTGATCGAGTTGTTGATCGTCGTGGCAATCATCGGCATTTTGGCCACTATCGGCCTGCCCATGTACACCACCCACCAGGCCAAGGCGAAGTTCACTGCCGGGCTTGCCGAAGTCGCGGCCTTGAAGGCCGGGTATGAGGACGTCATCAATCAGGGCACCGTACCGACCCTGCCGTTGATCGGCGGCACCAGCCCCACGGCCAACTGCAAGATCGACGTGACGGGCGATGCAGCCACCGGCGCCGGCTCCATCAGTTGCGAAATACTGGACGCGCCAGCGCCCGTGCTGGGCAAGACCATCACACTGGTCCGCAACGCCACCACGGGCTGGAAGTGCGTGACCACCGCCGAGGCTAAATATGTTGCCAAGGGCTGCGGCGCCGACGGGGCATAGCTGCTAAACCATCCACAGGGACGTAGAGGTGGCCGATGTCGTTATCCGTACAGCAGCGCGGTAGCAGTTTTCTGGTAGCAGCGGTGTGTCTGTTGGTTTTTGGCGTAAGTGCGCCGTTCAGCGGGCATGACCTGCAGCGTGTCGTGCAGATTGCCATCGGGCTGTGTGCGGTGGGGTACGGGTTGTCGATGAGCCCTGTACGGTTGGTGGATCGACCTACCGCCGTCGGCCTGGCGCTGATTGTCGTGCTGGGCCTGGTGTCTTCGGCGCTGGCCCGGCAACCCCTCTGGGCGCTCACCGAAGTGGCGGTGTTTGTCAGCTGTGGGGCCATCGCCGTGGCGTTTGCCCTGTTGCGTCGTCACGGTGGCGAGCCATTGGACCGTGCGCTCATCCTGATGGTGGTGCTGCTGTGCCTGATCAAATCGGCCCAGTACCTGTATGCCGGCACACTGGCGTTCACCAGTGGCGAGCAGGCAATGGACCCGGACCTGCTGCTGGCCGGCTTCTCCAACAAGCGTTTCTACGGCCAGTTCCAGACCTTCACCTTGCCGTTGCTGGCGCTGCCCTTGCTGCTCCCCACGCTTTCCCGGTCGCTCAAAGGCGCGGTGTTTGCGTTGCTGTGTGTCTGGTGGCTCATCGCGATCAGCGGCGGGACGCGCGGCACCTGGCTGGGCATGGGCGCCGCCGGCGCAGTATTGGCGCTGCTCGGGCCATGGGGGCGACGCTGGCTGGGATGGCAACTGGGCGCTGTGCTGGGCGGGTTGCTGCTGTACTGGCTGGCGTTCACGGTCATCGCCGGCTACCTGGGGCTCGACATTGCCAATGGCGCCAGTGATCGGCTGACCACGTCGCTCTCCGGCCGTGGCCCGATCTGGTGGCAGGCCTGGCACATGCTCGCCGAGCGGCCGCTGCTGGGCTACGGGCCGATGCATTTTGCCGACATTGCCAACAAGATTGCCGCCCATCCTCATCAGGCCGTTCTGCAATGGGCCAGCGAGTGGGGTGTGCCGTCGACGGTGTGCGTGGCGGTATTGGCGTGGCGCGCGGGTTGGGCCACCCTCGGTGAGGTGCGAGTGCCATCCGGCGAGCGCGTCAATCTGCTTCGCCTGTGCCTGTTTGCCGCGTTGATCGGTGCGCTGGTGCAGTCGATGGTCGACGGTGTCCTTGTGATGCCCAACTCGCAGGTGTGGCTGGCGTTGGTGGTGGGTTGGCTGATGGCGCTGCATGTGTGGCGATCACCGGCAACTCCTGCGTGGCCCCTGGCATGGAACCTGTGGAAAACCTTGAGTGTGCTGTCCGTTGGTCTGCTGATCTTTATCGCTGTGCGCGACGTCCCTCACATCAAGCAAGCCCAGCAGCAATACGTGCAAAGCCATGACACGCTGCTGCAACCACGTTTCTGGGCCCAGGGCGTGATTGCCCGTTGAGGGGCGCAAGTTGCCGGACGCCCGATGCGGTGCTAGCTTTAGCCCACCGCCCGTGTAGCTCAGCCGGTAGAGCAGCGCACTCGTAACGCGAAGGTCGCAGGTTCGATTCCTGTCTCGGGCAAAAAGGCAGCACCGTTTTCAGATGATCCCAGAATGGTTCTGAAGGCCAGACGAGCCGGCATCCGTGCCTGTTCTTTTGTATCTGCGCAACCTGATGTCCCAGATGCATCCCCATTCCTCGATCCAAAGAGAACACCATGACCACGACTGAAATGACCCAGGAAGTTCGGCACCAAGCAGCCCTCGAAAAATACCTCGGGGAGTCGCCGCAGCTCAAAGAAGAGATCAAGGACCTGAGTGCTGATGATCAGCGCGACCAGATTCAGTGGGCATTCGAGGACGAGGCAGAAAGCCAGGGCTACCAGCCCTGGGAGCTGACCCTCAAGTACACCTCCACTCCGGAAGAATTCGAAGCGGCACGACTGGCCTTGCACAAAGAAGCGGCGGAGGTGCTGGGTGTGGAGTGGGACGAGTATTGCGAGATGAATAACCTCGTCGTCTAACCCTGCAGGAGCCGGCTTGCCGGCTCCTGGCTGTTGGATCAGATGCTCAGTCGCATCGACAGGTCTACCGCCTTCACATCCTTGGTCATCGCACCAATGGAGATGTAGTCCACTCCGGTCTCGGCGATGGGCAGCAAGGTGCTTTCGTTGATCCCGCCGCTGGCTTCCAGCTTGGCCTTGCCGCCGTTCAGGCGCACGGCTTCACGCATATCGTCCAGGCTCAATTCATCCAGCATGATGATGTCGGCGCCCGCCGCCAGCGCTTCGCGCAGCTCGTCCAGGCTTTCCACTTCGATCTCCACCGGTTTGCCGGGCGCGATCTTGTGCGCGGCGTTAACCGCCTGGGCAATGCCACCGCAGGCTGCGATATGGTTTTCCTTGATCAGGAACGCGTCATACAAACCAATGCGGTGGTTATGGCAGCCGCCGCAGGTTACTGCGTATTTCTGCGCCAGGCGCAGGCCTGGCAGGGTCTTGCGGGTATCCAGCAGCTTGACCTGGGTACTGGCGACGAAATCCGCCAGGAACTGGGCGCGGGTCGCGACCCCAGACAGCAGTTGCAGGAAGTTCAGCGCACTGCGTTCACCACTGAGCAACGAGCGGGCCGGGCCTTCAAGGTGAAACAGCGCCTGGTTGGGTGTGACGCGGTCGCCGTCCGCCACCTGCCAATGCACGGCGACCCGGGGGTCAAGCTGGCGGAACACGGCATCGACCCAGGCGGTCCCAGCGATAACGGCGGCGTCGCGGGTGATGATCGTGGCTGTGGCCAGCCGTTCAGCCGGGATCAATTGCGCAGTGATGTCGCCGCTGCCGATGTCTTCCAGCAGTGCACGGCGCACATTGGCTTCGATTTCGGCGGTGAGGTCGGCAAGACGGAGATTCGGCATAACAGGCTCCACAAACAAAGTGGCCCGATTATAGGGGTTGTGCGCGGCTGAACCCAGCGACCTGCTCATTTACCGCCAAATGACAGAGTGGGCTGGCGCAACGGGCCCGCTTTGCAAGATAATCTCGCGCCTTGCAATTGGCGTCATAGCTTTGACGTCTTCCACAGTACCGCCGTTTCAGGAGGCCAGGATGCACAATGACGGAAAGGTGGTGCCTTTCAAAAAGGCGCATGCCACGCCATCGCCGCTCGCTCGGCTGCCGGTGGTACTGCTGCAGGTGCGTGACAGGGCGGCGCAACAGCTGCAACAAGGCCTGCAGGACCTGTTCGATAACGCCGACGACACCCTGTTCGAGATGGCCGACAAGGCCCGCAACAACCTTGATCATCATATTTTTTTCGAAGCCATGCGCGACCTGCGTCTCAAGCGCAAGAATTTCGAGCGCGTGTTCATGGAGCAACTGTTCGAGGCGTTCGCCTGCCTCGGCCAGGCGGGGCGCGGCGAGCAGCACTGGGTGCCGGTGGTTTCCTACGACGCGGCCGCGGGTTCCTCCCGGGACGAGCTGGAAAAAGCCGTGGCGCTGGAGGCCATGCTGGGGCGGGTGCAGCACCGCGACGGCGTGGCTTTGGGGCAACTCACCGCACGCCTGAGTGCGCTGTTGGGCAATCCCTTGGATGCGCGTGAAAACCCGCTGGGGCCGGCCATGCTGTGCGAGTTTTTCCTGCGGGCCGGACGCAGCCTGGGCGTGGAAATCCGCGTGAAGTTGATCATGCTCAAGCTGTTCGAAAAATACGTGCTCAGTGATGCCGATCCGTTGTACGGCGAAGCCAACCTGTTGCTGCTCGCGACCGGCGTGCTACCCGAACTCAAGGCCGTCCCGCCGCGCCGGCCCGGTGGGCGCGCAACTCGTGAAGGTGCGGATGAGGAGGCGTTGTCCAGCCCGCCCCCGGATGAAAGTGGCCAGGCAGCTTTTGTCGCCTTGCAGAGATTGCTGGCAAGCGTGCGCGGCAGCGTGGCGCCCACCCTTGAAGCCTGTTCCGAACCCCTGCCCATTGCCTCTCGCGACCTGCTGCGGCTGTTGTCTCACCTGCAGCAATATGTGCCGGACCCGGACCTGGAAGACGACTTCGACCTGCGCAACCAGCTTGAACAATTGCTCACCCGGGTCAGTGTCAAGAGCGGCAAGTCCCGTGTGGTTGAGGGCGCAGATGAAGACGTGATCAACCTGATCGCCATGCTCTTCGAATGCATCCAAAAGGATCCCAGCGTACCGGAGGCCTTCCGGGTGGTGATCGCGCGCTTGCAGATCCCGTTGCTGAAAGTGGCCTTGCTGGACAAGAGTTTTTTCAGTCACAGCGGCCACCCGGCCCGCTGTCTCTTGAATGAAATCGCGGCGGCGGCGATGGGCTGGAGCCCTCGCGATGACTATCGCCGCGACAGCCTGTACCTGCGAATCGAGCAGGTGGTGCAGCGCTTGCTCAACGAGTTCGTCGACGACGCGGCCATTTTTTCCCAGTTGCTCGCCGAGTTCGCCGCCTTTACCGCCGAGGAGCGCCAACGCAGCGAGCTGCTCGAGCAGCACACGCGAATGACCGAAGAAGGGCGCGTGCGAACCGAAGCCGCCCGCTTGCGGGTTGCCGATGTGCTGAATCGGCGGCTGATGGGCATGCGCCTGCCACCGGCCATCGTGCAGTTCGCGCATCAGGCCTGGAGCCAAGTACTGCTGCTGGCCTGCCTCAAGCACGGCGAACAGTCCGTGCAATGGCAGACCGGGCTGCGCACGCTGGATGAGCTGCTCTGGAGTGTCAGCCTCGGCGATGGCCGCGAGCAATTGCTGGAGCCCTTGCCGGGCTTGCTCAAGTCCCTGCGCGAGGGCTTGACCAGTGCCGCGTTCGACCCGTTCAGCAGCCGTGAATTCTTCGTGCGCTTGCAGGCCCTGCATGTGCAAGCGCCCCACAGCGTGGATGAGATGATCGACGTTCGCGAGCCATTCGTGTTCAGCGCCGTGCCGACTGATCCGGCCGATGACCTGCCGATCGATGACCCCGACCTGCTCAAGGCCCGCCAATTGCGCATCGGCGGCTGGGTGGCCTACCAGGACGAACAAATGGGCGCCGTGCGTTGCAAGCTCACGGCCATCATGGCACCGGCGACTGCCTACATCTTCGTCAGCCGCACGGGGCTCAAGGTCCTGGAAAAATCCGTCGGCCAGCTTGCGCGGGCGTTCAAGCGCGGCGCGCTGCATACGCTGGACGACGGCCCTTTGTTCGAGCGTGCGCTGGCGGCGGTGCTTGGCAGGCTGCGTCAACTCAATCACGCCAGATGATCGCGTCGAGGGGGTTGAACGCGGCATACTGGTCACACGTTGTCTCGATCAAGGAACCTGTATGCAGTTGGACCCCACCAGCGGTTGGTGCGAGGGCATCCGGCATTGCCCGTCGCCCAACTTCAACGAGCGCCCGACCGGCGAAATCTCACTGTTGGTGGTGCACAACATCAGCCTGCCGCCGGCACAGTTTCTCACCGGCAAGGTGCAGGAGTTTTTCCAGAATCGCCTGGATGTCACGGAACATCCCTACTTTGAAGGGATTGCCGACCTACGCGTGTCCGCGCATTTTCTGATTGAGCGCGACGGCACCGTGACGCAGTTTGTGTCCTGCATCGACCGCGCCTGGCATGCCGGCGTGTCGAACTTCGAGGGGCGTGAAACCTGCAATGACTTTTCCCTGGGCATCGAACTGGAGGGCACCGATGACGTGCCGTTCACCGACGCCCAGTACGCCTCGTTAATCGACCTGGCCCGCCAGATGCTGGCGGCTTATCCGGGGCTCACACCCCAACGGATATGTGGTCACAGTGATATCGCGCCGGGACGCAAGACCGACCCCGGCCCGGCTTTTGATTGGACGCGCTTTCGCAGCGCACTGCAGGATGGAGGGCAGGCACAATGAGTTTTCTGGTGTTGGTGCTGGCGGTCTGGATCGAGAAGTTCTCGGCCCTGCGTCGGCGGTTGCAGCGCGACGGTGGCTGGCTGCGTGAGTTGGCCAAGCTGGAAGCGAGCCCGCGCATGGGCAAGCGACCGTGGTTGATTATGGCGCTGCTGGTGCTGTTGCCGGTGGCCGTGCTGGCGTTGTTGCTGTTGGTGCTGGAGCCGGTGGCCTACGGTTTGCTGGCCCTGCCGGTGCACCTGCTGGTGCTGATCTACAGCCTGGGCCGTGGTGATCTGTTGGCCGGGCTCGGCCCATTCCGTGATGCCTGGCGCCGTGGCGACCTGCAAGCCGCCGAACATGTGGCCGAGCGCGACCTTGACCTGGGCGCCGACAGTGGCGAGCAACTGCTCGAACGCGTTCAGGGCTATTTGCTATGGCAGGCCTACCAGAGCTTTTTCGCGGTGATTTTCTGGTATTTCCTGTTGGGACCGGTAGCGGCCCTCGCGTATCGACTGCTGGCCCTGGCCAGTGAGCACAGCCAGAACCCCTTGGTGGCCGAGCGCGCCGGGCAGCTGCGGCACGCGTTCGATTGGCTACCGGTACGTCTGCTGGCGGCCAGTTTTGCCTTGGTGGGCAACTTCGTCGCGGTCAGCCGCGTGATGCTCCACGAACTGCTCAGCTGGGATATCAGCGCCGCCCAACTGATGGAAAAAGTCGGGCTGGTGGCTGCGGAAATCCCGCCGCCGGTGGTGGGCGCCGATGGCATCAACAGTCTCGACCGGCTGTGGGAACTGCTGCTGCGCGCCGCCGTGCTGTGGTACGCCGGCTTCGCCATCTGGACCGTGCTGCCGTAACCCGCGAAGGCGCTCGAAAACTGTGGGCGCTTTCTCCCACGGTTTTCTTGGCGGCGCCCTCACTGCGTTAACCTTAAGTTACAAAACTCCTTTTCAAATTGAGCTATACAGGTGATGGCTAACTGCCGCCCTGCGCCTCAATAAAAATAAAAGAAAGGGAGTTCACCTGTGAAGAGCTTGCTCTATCCTGCCGTCGCGCTGATGAACCGCCTGAGCTTCGGCATGAAGTTCAGCCTGATCAGTGTGCTGTTCCTGCTGCCAATGCTGGCAACCAACTACTATCTGGTGCGCGATTCCTGGCGGGAATTCCAGGGCACGCGTGTCGAATTGCAGAGCCTGGATCTGCTCGGCAGCAGCCTGGCCCTGCGCCGCGACCTGGAAACCCTCAACAACCAGGTTCAGATCAACGCCACCCTTGGCCAATCCGCCAAGGCCGGTGACCTGGAAACCCAGATCGCTGCCCTTGAGCAGAGCGTGCTGAACCGCCTGCAAGGCCTCACCGCCATGGCGACCGAGCCGGAACAGGTGGCCGCCTTTGACGCCAAGCGCGACGAACTGATCGCCGCGTTCAAAACCCAGCAACAGGAAACCTCGCTGCTCAGCAAAAGCGCACTGATCGCCAAGTTGCTCAACAAGGCCCAGATGCTCAGCCAGATCATCGCCAGCCAGGCAGGTTTGAGTCGCGATAGCCAAAGCGATGTGCGTCAACTCAGCGAGCTCATCACCAGCGTCACCCCCCAGGTCACCCAACTCCTGGGCGAGGGCAGGGCGATGGGCGCGTATTCCCTGGGCCAGGGCTTCCTCAATTCATCTTCCAGCACGCGTTTTGACGAACTGCTGCAACAGCTGGAAAAACTCCACGGCGAATACAGCTTGAAGTTGCACGACGCCTTGGGTTCCAGCCCGGCGGCGAACATTGCGCTCGACAGCCTGGCGAAGGCCAGCAATGCCAGCCTCAAGCAAGGCAGCGAGTTGTTCGAAGAGCAGGTGGTGATGGCCGAAACCCTCGACGCACCCTGGCAGGGGTTCTACGACAGCGTCAGCCAATTGATGGCCACCACCTATCGGCTCGACGACGCGACCCTGGCCTTTATCGGCCAGCAACTGGAGCAGCGCCTGGCGCAGAACCGCCAGCACATGGTGCTGCTGGTCTCGGCCTTGACGGCGGTGTTTCTGCTGATCTTCTATCTCTATGGCGGTTTCTATGTCTCCACACGCACGACCCTGCGCCGCTTGGGGGCGATGATGGGCAAGGTGGCCGCCGGCGACATGACCGTGCAGTTCGTCGCCCACAGCCGTGATGAACTGGGCGACCTCGGCCAGGTATTCAACGGCACCGTGGCGAAGATCCATGACTTGATCGAGCGTGTCGGGCACACCGTGAGCCAGGTCGAACTGCAGGCCGGCCAGGTGGAAACGGTCTCGGCCCACAGCAACCAGGCAGTGTCTGGCCAGCGCACCCAGATCGAGCAAGTGGCGACCGCCATGAACCAGATGTCCTCGACAGCCCAGGAAGTGGCGCGCAGTGCCGCGGCCGCGGTCAGCAGTGCCCACAGTGTCAACGATGAAACCCTCAGCGGGCGCAGCCTGGTGCAATCCCAGCAGGGCAGCATTGCGCGGTTGGCGCTGGAGATCGATCAGTCGGTGCGCGTCATCAACCAGTTGGCGACCGACAGCCAGTCCATCAGCAGCGTTTTGGAAGTGATCAAAAGCATTGCCGAGCAAACCAACCTGCTGGCGCTCAACGCTGCCATCGAGGCCGCCCGTGCCGGTGAGCAGGGCCGCGGTTTCGCCGTGGTGGCCGATGAGGTGCGCACCCTGGCGCGGCGAACCCAGCATTCCACAGAAGAAATCGAGCAGATGATCAGCCGTTTGCACGGCGGTGTCGACGCTGCGGTCAAGGCGATGGGCAGCAGCCATGAAATGGCCAATGGAACCGTGGGTCAGTCGGAAAAGGTCCAGCAGGCCCTGGAAAACATCCTGGGTGCCGTCGGCATGATCGTTGATCAGAACCAGCAGATCGCCGCCGCCGTCGAGCAACAAACCGCTGTCGCCCACGATATCGACCAGAACATCGTCGCAATCAATCGCGCCGGGGAGCACGCGGCCGAGGGCGCCCATCAGACCGAGGCCGCGAGCCGTCAGCTGTCGCTGCAGGTGATCGAGTTGAAGCGCTTGATTGGCGCCTTCCGCGTGTAGGGGGTGAGCGTAGGAATAGTTTCGGATCAGCGTGGTGTATCTCTGGATTTGCCTGAAGACGACTTCGGGTCGCATCAATGAGTCAGAATTTATTTCACTCAACTCCAGTCCAGGGAAGCACAGCGATGACCGCTGCCATCGGCGTCAAAGGGCATTGCGCCCATTGCGACATCACGTTCGAACTCAAGCCTTGGCAACTCAATGCCATCGCTATCCAGGAACCCTTCGACTGTCCCTATTGCGAGCGGGTGCTGCAGCTGGGCTGCCCCCGGCAACTGCGCCAGTTCCAGGCCTTGAGCCAATGGGCGGTGGTGCGTCCAGGCATGGTGGCACTGACCTGCGTGGTGCTGGCAGTGGCGATGGTGGCGGAATGGGTAGGGCTGATCAGTGTGATCGCTCAGTTGAACCTGTCGGTGCTGGTGCTGCTGACGCATTTCCTGGTGCTGCGTTACGTCCGTTATCGGCAGCGCATGACACTGGATCTGCAAGTGGTTTCGCCGGCCCTACCAATTGAACAACTCGCACGCATTGCGTGTGCTCGCCTCAGCCAGCCGTAGGGGGCTGATGCCCATGCGCTCGGCCAAGGCGGCGCAGATGGCCGGCAAGTGTTGCGGGCTGTTGCGCTGGCCGGGGTACATCGCGGGAGCCATGTCGGGTGAATCGGTCTCCAGCACCACCGCCTCAAGCGGCAATTGGGCCAGCACCTTGTGCATGCGCAGGGCCTGGGGCCAGGTCGCGGCGCCGCCCAGGCCGAGCTTGAAGCCCAACTTGATGTACTCGCGGGCTTCTTCCTGGCTGCCGGCAAACGCGTGGATGATGCCGCCCCGTGGCACTCGAATGCGCTTGAGGGTGGCGATCACCGCCGCGTGGCTGCGCCGCACATGCAGCAGGGCTGGCAGTTGAAAATCCACGGCCAGCTTGAGTTGGGCCTCGAACAACTCGTGTTGGCGTTGACGGTCCAGGTCTTCGAGAAAGTAGTCCAGGCCGATCTCACCCACCGCGCACAGTTGCCGATGACCGTGCAGGCGGGTCAGCCAGTCGCCCAGCTCGATCAGGTCGGCGGGCCGATGGTCATTCAGGTACACCGGATGCAGGCCAAAGGCGGCGAACAAGCCTGCGTCGGCTTGCACCAGGTCCCACAGCCGTTGCCAATTGGGCTGAGACACCCCGAGCACCACCATGCGACCCACGCCGAGGTCGCGGCTATGGGCGAGGACTTGCGCGCGGTCAGTGTCGAAGTCCGGGAAGTCGAGGTGGGTATGGGTGTCGATCAGCTCCACGCTCAGGCCTCGTGAATACGCTGCTTGAACGTACGGCCGATGGCATGCACACCCGGTTGATACTGCGGTGCTTCGATGGCCGCGAGGGCCAGCTTCAGGGCCGTGTCGGCGATCAACTGGTGTTGCTGCGCCATGGCGTTCACCGGCAGTGGCAGGAAATCCAGCAACTGGGTGTCACCAAAGGTGCCCAGGCGCAGCGGGCGCGACTTGAGCGGGAAGTCGTGCAATGCGTCAAACACGCCTTGCAACAGCACGTAGGACGTCGTCACCAGTGCGTCGGGCAAATGCCCCAATTGTTGAAGAAGCTGCTCCATCAGTTGTCGGCCACAGTCGCGGCTGAAGGACTCCGCGTGTTCGACCATCACCTCACCGCCAAACCCCTGCAAGGCTTCACGAAAACCCGCCGCCCGCGCCTGGCTGATGCTCAGCTCCGGCCGTGCGCCGATCAGTACGATCTGTTTGGGCAAGGGTTGCAGCAGGCTGGCGGTCAATTGCCGGCTGGCTTCACGGTCGTCGCTGACCACCGAGCAGAACTGTGCCGGGTCCATTACCCGGTCGATGGCAATCACCGGCAGGCCCTTGGCTTGCAGCTCGCGGTAGCTGTCATCGTCGGGCGGCAGGCAACTGGCGACGAACAGCGCATCGCAACGCCGGGCGCGGAACAGTTTGAGCAACTGGCGCTCGCTGTCGGCCTCGTCGTCGGAACTGGCGATCAGCAGTTGATAGCCACGTGCCCGTGCGCCTTGCTCCAACAGCTTGGCGATGCGTGCGTAACTGGGGTTTTCCAGGTCGGGCAGGATAAACCCCAAGGTGCGCGTGTGCCGGCTGCGCAGCCCGGCGGCCTGGGGATTGGGCGTAAAACCATGGGCTTCAACGACCGCTCGCACCCGTTCGACGGTGGCGTTGCTGATGCGTTGTTGTTCGGCCTTGCCGTTGATGACGTAGCTGGCGGTGGTTACGGACACACCGGCCAGACGTGCGATATCACTGAGTTTCAAACCGGGATTTCCTTGTTGTTTGGAGCTCGCCCCGACATTTTGTCCAATCGTAACCGATTCCTGCACACGACCAATGTCCAAGCTCAAGCGCCGAGTGGTTCTTCAACGTTGCACAATTAACGCGTAATCTGCCATAAATTCTAGATTAAACGTTTCAGCAGGCGTATTTTTACGACTTTCGCTGCCGAGTGGTTACTGCCAATTGACTACTCAGTCAGTTATTCCGAATCGCCATTACACTGTTTATTCAAAACAATACCTAGTGCGTCATTCGCACTAACTAGGAGAACGGCATGCTTGAGCTCACTGTAGAGCAGATTTCCATGGGCCAGGTGGCTGTGGATAAATCTGCTGCCTTGCACCTGCTCGCTGAAAAACTGGTGGCCGATGGCCTGGTCGCCGAGGGTTACCTCAGTGGCTTGCAAGCCCGTGAAGCCCAAGGCTCGACCTTCCTCGGCCAAGGTATTGCCATCCCCCACGGCACCCCCGAAACCCGCGACCAAGTGTTTTCCACCGGCGTGCGCCTGTTGCAGTTCCCCGAAGGGGTGGACTGGGGCGACGGTCAGATCGTCTACCTGGCGATCGGCATCGCGGCCAAATCCGACGAACACCTGCGCCTGCTGCAACTGCTCACCCGCGCCCTCGGTGAAACCGACCTCGGCCAGGCCCTGCGCCGCGCCGGCACGGCCGAAGCCTTGCTGAAACTGCTGCAAGGCGCGCCGCAGGAACTGGCGCTGGATGCACAGATGATCAGCCTTGGCGTGTCCGCCGACGATTTCGAAGAGCTGGTGTGGCGCGGCGCCCGCCTGTTGCGCCAGGCCGACTGCGTGAGCAATGGCTTCGCTGCCGTGCTGCAGCAGGTTGATGCGCTGCCCCTGGGCGATGGCCTGTGGTGGCTGCACAGCGAGCAAACCGTCAAGCGCCCGGGCCTGGCATTCGTCACACCGGACAAACCCATGCGTTACCTCGGCCAGCCGCTCAATGGCCTGTTCTGCCTGGCCAGCCTCGGTGAAGCCCACCAGGCCTTGCTTGAACGCCTGTGCGCGTTGCTGATCGAAGGCCGTGGCCAGGAACTCGGTCGCGCCACCAGCAGCCGCGCGGTGCTGGAAGTGCTCGGCGGCGAGCTGCCGCCCGACTGGCCGAATGCCCGCATCACCCTCGCCAACGCCCACGGCCTGCATGCGCGCCCGGCGAAGATCCTCGCGCAATTGGCAAAAAGTTTTGACGGCGATATCCGCGTGCGCATTGTCGACGGCCCGGTGGGCGCGGTGTCGGTGAAAAGCCTGAGTAAACTGCTGAGCCTCGGCGCGCGTCGCGGCCAGGTGCTGGAGTTTGTGGCCGAGCCGACGATTGCGGGCGATGCACTGCCCGCGTTGTTGGCGGCTGTGGAAGAAGGCCTTGGCGAAGAGGTCGAGCCGTTGCCGACGGTCAGCACCCAACCGACCCCGGTTGAGCGCGAGCCGGTCATCAGCGCGCCACCGTCCGGCAGCCAGCTCCAGGCCATCGCTGCGGCACCGGGCATCGCCATCGGCCCGGCCCATATTCAGGTTCAGCAGACCTTCGACTACCCGCTGCGCGGCGAGTCCGCCGCCATCGAACGCCAGCGCCTGCAAGACGCCCTCGCCGAAGTGCGCCGTGATATCCACGGCCTGATCGAACGCAGCCAGGCCAAGGCGATCCGCGAGATTTTCATCACCCACCAGGAAATGCTCGACGACCCGGAACTCACCGACGAAGTCGACACCCGCCTCAAGCAGGGCGAGAGCGCCGAGGCGGCGTGGATGAGCGTCATCGAAGCCGCCGCCAAGCAGCAGGAATCGTTGCAGGACGCCCTGCTCGCCGAGCGTGCCGCCGACCTGCGTGACATTGGCCGCCGCGTGCTGGCGCAACTGTGCGGTGTTGAAACCGCCCAAGAGCCGAGCGAGCCTTACATTCTGGTGATGGACGAGGTTGGCCCGTCGGACGTTGCGCGTCTGGACCCGACCCGTGTTGCTGGCATCCTCACTGCCCGTGGCGGTGCGACGGCCCACAGCGCCATCGTCGCGCGTGCCCTCGGCATCCCCGCGCTGGTTGGCGCTGGCGCGGCGGTATTGCTGCTGACGTCGGGTACGCCGCTGCTGCTGGATGGCCAGCGCGGTCGCCTGCACGTGGACCCCGACGGCGCCACCCTGCAGCGTGCCACCGTCGAGCGCGACACCCGCGAGCAACGCCTGCAGGCCGCTTCGGCCCAGCGCCACGAACCGGCGCTGACCCGCGACGGTCACGCGGTGGAAGTGTTCGCCAACATCGGCGAGAGCGCCGGGGTGGCCAGCGCGGTGGAGCAGGGCGCCGAAGGCATTGGCCTGCTGCGTACCGAGCTGATTTTCATGGCCCACCCGCAAGCGCCGGACGAAGCCACCCAGGAAGCCGAGTACCGCCGCGTGCTCGACGGCCTCGGTGGGCGCCCGCTGGTGGTACGCACCCTCGACGTGGGCGGCGACAAGCCGTTGCCGTACTGGCCGATTGCAGAGGAAGAAAACCCCTTCCTCGGTGTGCGCGGCATTCGCCTGACCCTGCAACGCCCGCAGATCATGGAAGCGCAGTTGCGTGCGCTGCTGCGCTCGGCGGATAACCGTCCGCTGCGCATCATGTTCCCCATGGTGGGCAGCGTCGATGAGTGGCGCGCCGCCCGCGACATGACCGAGCGCCTGCGCCTGGAAATCCCGGTGGCCGACTTGCAACTGGGCATCATGATCGAAGTGCCGTCCGCCGCCCTGCTCGCGCCGGTGCTGGCCAAGGAGGTCGACTTCTTCAGTGTCGGCACCAACGACCTGACGCAGTACACCCTGGCCATCGACCGTGGCCACCCGACCCTGTCAGCGCAGGCCGATGGCCTGCACCCGGCGGTGCTGCAATTGATCGACATCACCGTGCGCGCCGCCCATGCCCATGGCAAATGGGTCGGTGTGTGCGGCGAGCTGGCGGCCGACCCACTGGCCGTGCCCGTGCTGGTCGGCCTGGGAGTGGATGAGTTGAGCGTGTCGGCCCGCAGCATTCCCGAAGTGAAGGCGCGAGTGCGCGAATTCAGTCTGAGCCAGGCCCGGGACCTGGCGCAACACGCACTGGCGGTGGGCTCGCCCGCCGACGTGCGCGCCCTTGTGGAGGCCGTGTAAATGGCAAGGATTCTGACCCTGACGCTGAACCCTGCGTTGGACGTGACGGTATGCATGGCGCGTCTGGAACCGGGCGCAGTCAACCGCAGTGAAAATGTGCTGACCCACGCTGCCGGCAAGGGCGTGAATGTGGCGCAGGTGTTGGCTGATCTGGGGCATCAGGTGAGTGTTGGCGGTTTTCTCGGTGCGGAAAATCCGCAGGCGTTCAACGCCCTGATCGACCGCCGTAGTTTTGGCGATGCGTTTATCCGTGTGGCGGGTGAAACCCGCAGCAATATCAAGATTGCCGAACAGGATGGGCGGGTCACCGACATCAATGCCCCGGGGCCGTTTGTGGATGAGCGGGCGCAACAAGAACTGCTCGAGATGGTCGCGATCGTCGGCCCTGAATTCGACGCGGTGGTCGTCGCCGGCAGTCTGCCGCGCGGTGTCAGCCCGCAGTGGTTTCAAGGCTTGCTGGAAAAACTGAAAAGCCTCGGTTTGAAAGTCGCCCTGGACACCAGCGGCGAAGCCCTGCGCGCCGGCCTGAAGGCCGGCCCGTGGCTGGTCAAACCCAATACCGAAGAACTGGCCGATGCCCTGGGTAATGCCCCGGACGCAATCAGCCAGCTTCATCGACAAGGCGTTGAACATGTGGTGGTGTCCGACGGCGCTGCCGGGGTGAATTGGTACCGCGCGGGTGCCGCGCTGCATGCCACGCCGCCCAAGGTGACAGTCGCCAGTACCGTGGGCGCGGGCGACTCGTTGCTGGCCGGCATGCTTCACGGATTGCTCAGTGGCGACACACCCGAGCAGACCCTGCGCCGTGCCACTGCAATTGCCGCGATGGCGGTGACGCAGATCGGTTTTGGCATCAGCGATGACGCGCAGTTGGCGCGTCTCGAAAGCGGCGTCGCAGTGCGCGCGCTGACAGAACAATAAGAGGGTTTGTGATGAAGTTAGCCATTGTTACTGCCTGCCCGAACGGGATGGTCACCAGTGTGCTGTGCGCCCGCTTGTTGGACGCCGCCGCGCAACGCCAGGGCTGGAGCACCAGCGTCGAAGTGGTCGACGTGCAGCGCCCGGAGCGTCAGCTGTCCCAGGCCACTATCGATGCGGCCGAATGGGTGTTGCTGGTCAGCAGCACCCCGGTGGATATGCAGCGCTTTGTCGGCAAACGTGTGTTCCAGAGCACCCCGGCGTTGGCGCTGGCGGATGTGGAAGCCGTGTTGCGCCGTGGCGCCGAAGAGGCCCAGGTGTGGGTTGCATCTGAGCAGGCCGCGAAGAATGCGCCGCGCATCGTCGCTGTCACCGCGTGCCCGACCGGCGTGGCCCATACCTTCATGGCCGCCGAGGCGTTGCAGCAAACCGCCAAGCGCCTGGGCTACGACCTGCAAGTCGAGACGCAGGGCTCGGTGGGGGCGCGTACGCCATTGAGTCCGCAGGCGATTGCCGAGGCCGACGTGGTGCTGCTGGCGGCGGATATCGAGGTCGCGACCGAGCGCTTTGCTGGCAAGAAGATTTATCGCTGTGGCACCGGCATTGCCCTCAAGCAATCCGAAGCCACCTTGAACAAGGCCCTGGCCGAAGGCGTGGTGGAAAGCACCGGCAGCGTGGCAGTGGCCAAGTCGGAAAAGACCGGCGTGTACAAACACCTGCTCACTGGCGTGTCGTTCATGTTGCCGATGGTGGTGGCGGGCGGGTTGTTGATCGCCTTGTCGTTTGTGTTCGGCATCCAGGCGTTTGAACAGCCGGGGACCCTCGCGGCGGCGCTGAAATCGGTTGGCGACCAGGCCTTCATGTTGATGGTGCCGTTGCTCGCCGGCTACATCGCCTACTCCATTGCCGACCGCCCCGCGCTGGCGCCAGGGATGATCGGCGGGTTGCTGGCGACGACCCTGGGCGCAGGCTTCATCGGCGGGATCTTCGCCGGTTTCCTCGCCGGGTATTGCGTCAAGTTGATCACCCGTGGCGTGCGCTTGCCACAGAGCCTGGATGCGCTCAAGCCGATCCTGATCATCCCGTTGCTGGCGAGCCTGTTCACTGGCCTGGCGATGATCTACCTGGTGGGGCCACCGGTGGCGCGCATGCTGGTGGGCCTGACCGACTTCCTCAGCACCATGGGCACCACCAACGCGGTGCTGCTGGGCATCTTGTTGGGCGGCATGATGTGCGTCGATCTGGGCGGGCCAATCAACAAGGCGGCCTACGCGTTCTCGGTCGGCCTGCTGGCGGCCCACAGCGGCGCACCGATGGCGGCGACGATGGCGGCCGGCATGGTGCCGCCAATCGGCATGGGCATCGCGACCTTCCTGGCACGCCGCAAGTTTGCCCAGACCGAACGCGAGGCGGGCAAGGCCGCGATGATCCTGGGCATGTGCTTTATCTCCGAAGGCGCGATCCCGTTTGCCGCCAAGGACCCGCTGCGGGTGATCCCGTCCAGCGTGGTAGGCGGCGCGTTGACCGGCGCGTTGTCGATGTACTTCGGCTGCAAACTGGCCGCGCCCCACGGCGGGTTGTTTGTGTTGGTGATTCCGAATGCGATGAACCATGCGCTGCTGTACTTGCTGGCGATTGTTGCCGGTAGTGTGCTGACCGGCCTGGTGTATGCGCTGATCAAGCGCCCGGAAGCGGTCGAGCTGACTGTCGCACCGGTGTCATAACTCCATGCTTTAGTGGCCCTTTTGATACTCAAGAGGGCACCTGCATGAGCCACTTCGATCTCGGCCGTCGCCGCGTGATGCAAGCCGTCGGCGCCGGGTTGTTGCTACCGGGGCTGGCACCGGCGGTGATCGCGTCGGTCAAGGATCGGCCGCAACTCACCGATGGCGTGCAGTCCGGCGACCTGCTGGGCGACCGCGCCATGGTCTGGAGCCGTGCCGACCGACCGGCGCGGATGGTGGTGGAGTGGGACACCCGCAGCGTATTCAGTAACCCGCGCAAACTCGTCTCCGCCCTGGCTGACAGCCGCACCGACTTTACCGCCCGCGTCGACCTCACCGGGCTGCCCGCCGACCAGGCGATTTTTTACCGCGTGCTCTTCGAAGACGCCCAGACTGGCGTCGCCAGCGAACCCTGGTTCGGCCACCTGCGCAGTGCCCCGCAACAGCGTCGCGATATCCGTTTTGTGTGGAGCGGCGACACCGTCGGCCAGGGCTTCGGCATCAACCCCGACATCGGCGGCATGCGCATCTACGAAGCCATGCGTTTGCGCCTGCCAGACTTCTTTATCCACAGCGGCGACACCATCTACGCCGACGGCCCGGTACCCGCGCAGTTGACCACCGAAGGCGGTCGCATCTGGCGCAACATCACCACCGAAGCCAAGAGCAAAGTCGCCGAAACCCTCGATGAATATCGTGGCAACTACCGCTACAACCTGCTGGACGAAAACGTGCGCCGCTTCAATGCCGAGGTGCCGCAGATCTGGCAGTGGGACGACCACGAGGTGGTGAACAACTGGTCGCCGAGCAAGCAACTGGACGAGCGCTACCAGACCAAGGACATCAACACCCTGGTGGGCCGCGCTCGCCAGGCCTGGCTGGAATATTCGCCCATGCGCCGACAAGCCGCCGATGGTGGCGGGCGCATCTATCGCAAGCTCAGCTATGGCCCGCTGCTGGATGTGTTCGTGCTGGACATGCGCAGCTATCGCGGACCGAATGACGACAATCTGGGTGGCGAAAAGCCCTTCCTCGGTCGTGAGCAACTGGACTGGCTCAAGCGTGAACTCAAGGGCTCCCAGGCGCAGTGGAAAGTCATCGCCGCCGACATGCCCATCGGCCTTGGCGTACCCGACGGCGAAGTCAGCCCCGGCGTGGCGCGTTGGGAGGCCATCGCCAACAACGATCCGGGTGCGCCCCAGGGCCGTGAAGTGGAAATCGCCGAGCTGCTGGGATTCCTGAGGGCGCAGAAGGTACGCAACCACCTGTGGCTGACCGCCGATGTGCACTACTGCGCGGCGCATCACTACCACCCGGATCGTGCGGCATTCCAGGATTTCGAGCCGTTCTGGGAGTTTGTTGCCGGGCCTTTGAATGCGGGGAGTTTCGGGCCCAATCCGCTGGATAAAACCTTTGGGCCCGAGGTGGTGTTCGAGAAGGCGCCTGCGGCGCAGAACACCTCGCCATTTGCCGGTTTTCAGTTTTTTGGCGAGGTGAATATCGATGGGCAGACGGCGGAGTTGACGGTGACGTTGCGGGATCTGGATGGTGTCTCGGTGTTCCAGCAAAAACTCCAGCCGACTTAACCTGAAAGGCAGTCAAACCAGCTCCCACAGGTGTTAGTCAGTATACGTCCCGGCGATAGCGGCCCTGTTCGATCAATCGCTCCACGGCGTCACTACCGAGGATGTCCACTAACGCCTGGTCTACTCCAGCCGCCATCCCTTGCAGGCTCCCGCACACATAAATCGCCGCGCCTTCGCCCAGCCATTTACGCAGTACTTCGGCCGATTCGCGCAGGCGATCCTGCACATAGATCTTTTCCTCCTGGTCGCGGGAAAACGCCAGGTCCAGCAGCGCCAGATCGCCGCTGGCCAGCCAGCCTTGCAGCTCGTCCTGGCAGAGGAAGTCGTGGGCGATATTGCGTTCGCCGAACAGCAGCCAGTTGCGCTGCTGGCCATCGGCAATTCGCGCCTTGAGCAGGCTGCGCAGGCCGGCAATGCCGGTGCCATTGCCCAGCAGGATCATTGGCACCGGCGCGTCGGGCAGGTGGAAACCGCTGTTGCGGCGCAGGCGCAGGCTGATGGCCGAACCGATGGCCGCGTGTTCGGTGAGCCAACCGGAACCCAGGCCGAGGCTGCCGTCCGGGTGGCGCTCCTGGCGCACGATCAGCTCCAGCACGCCATCGCTGGCAATCGAGGCGATGGAGTATTCGCGCATGCCCAAGGGCACCAGAGCATCCACCAGCGCCTGCGCGTGCAGGCCCACCAGGTGAGCGCGATGGGTCGGCAGCTGGCGCGTGGCCAGGGCCTGGTCGAGGGTCTGCGCCAGGCCGTCGATCACTACGCCCTGGGTGCCTGACAACCCCAGGCCTTCGAGGAAGTGCTCGATGGCCCACGGGCAGTTGCGTGGCAGCACTTCCACCAGGTCGCCGGCGTGCCAGGTGTGTGGGGACGGCGCAGTGAGGCCCAGCAGGTAGACGTCGGAACCGCTGCTGTTGGAATTGAGCAGGCGGCGTTGGGCCAGGGTCCAGTTTTCGTACTGGGCGGTGGGCCATGCGGCGGTCGGCGCCTGGCCGGTGAGCTGGCCCAGTTGTTGTTGCCAGTGGAGCAGGGCAGCGGTGTCGCCGCTGTCCACTTCCACCGGGGCGAACAAGGCGTTGCCGCCTTGATGGGTCAGCCAGAAATGCAGGCGGCGGGCAAAGCCACAGAAGTGTGCGTACTGGCGATCGCCCAGGGCCAGCACCGAATAGTTCAGGCCCTTGAGGGACAGGTCCTGGCCGAGCACGCTGCGCTCGAACCCCCGGGCGCTGTCGGGGGCTTCGCCATCACCGAAGGTGCTGACCACGAACAGTGCATTTTCTGACTGACGCAGGTCGTCCTGGCTGACGCTACCCAAGGCTTGCACCTTCACCGGCAAACCGGCGGCCTGCAACTGGCCGGCCGTTTGCCATGCCAGCTGTTCGGCAAAACCGCTCTGGCTGGCGAAGCCGATCAGCCACGCCGGGGCATCGCTGTGGTTGGCACCGAGGCCTTTGCGGGCGTCGCGCACCTGACGTTTTTTGCGGCGGCGGTCCAGGTACAGCAGCCAGCCGGTGATGAAGAACAGCGGCATCAGCACCGAGCTGACGGTGAGGAGAATGCGTCCGACCAGGCCGAAGTAACTGCCGGTGTGCAGTGCATAGACGCTGGTGAGCAGCTGCGAGCCGAGGGTTTTGCTGGCATACCGGTCGTGGGATTTGACCTCGCCGGTGGCTGGGTCCAGGTTGATCTGGTTCAGCGCACGGTCGTGGGGCGAGTTTTCCAGCAGGTAGTAGACGGTGGCCGGTTGCCCGGCGACGCCCGGCATGCGGATGTTATAGGCGCTCAAGCCTGGGCCGGCGTTGCTGTAGATGCTGCTCCAGATCGCGTCGTAGTTGGCCACCGGCGCCGCTCCCTCGGGCGCGGGGCCGCGCTTGCGAACGCGCTCGTTTTGCGGTGCGTCCGACAGCAGTTTGGTCAGGCCCTGGCTGTACCAGTCGTAGGACCAATACAAACCGGTCAATGCCGATAGCAGGTAGGCCAGCAGGCACCAGGTGCCGAATACCGAGTGCAGGTCCCAATTGAAGGCGCGACCCTTTTTGCGCCAGTCCACTGCCAGCCAGGCACGCCAGCTAGCCACTTGGCGCGGCCAGCGCAGGTACAGGCCGGAGAGGCAGAAGAACACCAGGATCAGCGTGCAGGCGCCGGTGATGTTGCGCCCGGTATCGCCCATCACCAGGAAACGGTGGAATTGCAGCAAGAAACCGAAGACGTCCTGGCCCACCACATCGCCCATGTAGTCGCCGGTGTAAGGATCGAAATAGCGCAATTGCCCACGGCGCTCGCCGGGCGGCGGGGTGAAGAACACACGGGCCGCGTTGCCGCTTTCGCTCTCTACGAACAGCATGGCCACGGCCTTGCCTTCGGTGGCTTCGAGCTTGCGCACCAGTTCGGCAGGCGGCAGTACGCCGGCTTCGCGTTTTTCCACGGTCAGCACGGTGGGGTTGAGCGCCCGCAGGATTTCATCCTGGAACGACACCGCCGCGCCGGTGATCCCCATCAAGGCCAGCACCAGCCCGGCGGTGATGCCGAAAAACCAGTGCAACTGGAACAGGGTTTTCTTCAACACGTCTGACCGCCTCGTCTATCTGGGTATGTAGGACACGGCGCGCATTATGCCGTGGGCTATCGAGAAATATTCTGTTTAACACGCAAAAGCCCCACGCATCCGATGCGTGGGGCTTGGGGCGATTATCGACTGCCTTAGAAGTGGAAGCTGGTGGACACCAACGCCGTGCGGCCCGCCGCCTGGTTGGCGAAGTGCGAGGCGTATGCCTTGTCGTAGTAGGTCTTGTCCGTCAGGTTCTGCACGTTCAGTTGCAGGTCGACGTTTTTGGTCAATTTGTAGCTGGCCATGGCGTCGTAGCGGGTGTAGGCCGGCACGTACACGGTGTTGGCCGCATCGCCGTAGACCTCGTCGACATAGAAGGCGCCGCCACCGATGGTCAGTTTCGGGGTCACGTCATAGGTGGTCCACAGGCTGAAGGAACGCTCCGGGGTATTGGGCATCTGGTTGCCTTTGTTGGAGCCGGTCTGGACGATCGCCTGACGGTTACCGTTTCTGCCGGGGTCGACCAGCTCGCTTTTAAGCAAGCTGTAGCCGGCGAACACTTGCCAGTGTTCGGTGATCTTGCCGCTGGCTGACAGCTCCATACCGTCGACGCGGGATTCGCCAGCGGTTTCGTAGGTGTTGTTGCTCACTAGGATACGCGTGTTTTTCTTCTCGGTACGGAACACGGCGGCGGTGAGGGAGAGGCGGTCATGGAACAGGTCCCACTTGGTCCCCAGCTCATAGTTGACGGTTTCTTCCGGCTGCAAGTCGCTGGTGTTGATGCCGGTGGGGATCGCATTGTTGTCGACGCCTTCACCCACCAGGCCGCCGGCTGGCGAAGCCGATGTGGCGTAGGAGGTGTAGATGCTGCCGTTTTCCAGCGGCTTCCACACCAGGCCCGCTTGCCAGTTGAAGAATTGGCTGTCGTCCTTGACCTTGGTACGCGCCCTGACCGTCTGGGTCGGGGCTGCGTTGATGTTGGCTTCGGTATCGAAAGTGTCGTAGCGCAGGCCGACGTTCAGCAGCCATTTAGGGTCCAGTTCGATGGTGTCGAACACATAGGCGGCGCGGCTGGTGGCCTTGGTATTGGTGCCCATGTAGTTGCGTGCCACGCTGCCGGTCCAGGCGTCGTCCGGGTTGGGGTTGCTCAACGACGTACACTGGCCGCCGCGACCACCACCGGCCACGGTGCAGGTCGGGTTGGTGTTCGGGGTGACGGTGTAGCCACTCACACGGGTTTCTTCACCGGTAAATTCCAGCCCGGTGGAGTAGCTGTGCTTGAAGCCCAGCGCCTGGAAGCTGCCGAACAGATCGGTCTGGTTGGTGGTGGTCGTGGTGGTGGAGACGCGGGTGTTGGCACGGCGCCACACTGTACCAAAGCGGCTGAGGTTGCGAGTGCTGTCATCCGGCTGGGTCAGTACATAATCCTGGCCTGTACTGCCATGGCGCAGGGTATTTTTCAGCGTCATGGTGTCGCTCAGGTCATGCTCGATGGAGAACGTGCTGATGTCGGCGCGGGTCTTGCGGAAATCACGGTCTTTGAGACCGTAGAAGTTGTTGCTGTCGCCGCCGTCGTTGGGCTTGTCGTTGCCGTGGACGGTGGCGGTCGCCGATGCGTAGCCGTAGGGAATGCCCGAGTCTGGCAGGTCGTTGCTTTCCATATGGTAGTAGCTGAGGTTGACACGGGTCGGTGTGCCCAGGCCAAAGGTCAGCGACGGCGCGACGCCCCAGCGGTCGTAATTCACGGCGTCGCGGCCGGCCACGTTCTGTTCGTGGCTCATCAGGTTCAGGCGGAAGGCGGCGCTGTCGAGGAATTGGCGGTTGACGTCGAGCACGTAACGGCGAGTCTGGTCCGAGCCGTAGGTGAAGCCGCCATTGGTGAAGTCCCGCGCTTGCGGGGTCTTGCTCACCAGGTTGAGGCTGCCACCGGCCGAGCCACGCCCGCCGAACGAGGAGTTCGGGCCTTTGCTGACCTCAATCGATTCGATGTCGAAGATCTCGCGGCTCTGGCCGCCGGTGTCGCGCACGCCGTCTAGGTAGGTGTCGCCCTGGGCGTCAAAACCACGGATGAACGGGCGATCGCCCTGGGGGTTGCCGCCTTCACCGGCACCGAAGGTAATGCCTGGCACGGTGCGCAGGGCATCCTGCAACGAGGTGGCGCCGGTGTCCTTGAGCACTTGCTGTGGCACGACGGTGACCGAGCGCGGCGTGTCCACCAGCGGCGCGGTGTACTTCTGCGACGAGGCCTTTTCCACCTGGTAGGACGTGCCGTCCTGTTCTTCACCGGTAATGCTGGTGGCCCCGAGTGCGATGCTGTTGCGCTCGCCTTTCTGCTCAGTGTCTTCGGCCGCTTGCGCCATGTGGGAGGCAGAGCCGGCGGTAAGCGCCACGCCGATGGCCGAAGCCAGCAGACGCGGTGAACTGGCAGGTGCTTTTATTGAATTGCGCGACATGAAAGTGTCCTTCCCCAAGGATGTGAGGCCGCGGAATATAGGGTGAACAAGTATTTCTATCAATTGCGATACATTGCTAATTGCACTGAATTTACATTCTTTACACTTTTTGCTTACGGTTTTTACGAAGTCATTCGTCTCCTGCGTTTTACAGCTCGGATAAGAATCAATACCATTCACGTCTTTGTGTTTTCAGGTATTGCCCATGCTGCTGCATATCCCCGGCCTGTTCTCTCGTGAGGAAGTGCAGCGCATCCGCCAAGCCCTGGAAAATGCCGACTGGGCCGACGGAAAAATGACCGCCGGGCATCAGTCCGCCAAGGCCAAGCACAACCTGCAATTGCCCGAAGGCCACCCGCTGGCCAAGGAAATCGGCGAGGCGATGCTGGAACGCTTGTGGAAAAACCCGCTGTTTATGTCAGCGGCGTTACCTCACAAGGTCTTCCCACCGTTGCTCAACTGCTACACCGCAGGCGGCAGTTTCGACTTTCACATCGACAATGCCGTGCGCCAGCCCAAGGGCAGCCACGAGCGCGTGCGCACCGACCTGTCGTCCACGCTGTTCTTCAGCGACCCGGACGAATACGAGGGCGGCGAGCTGGAGATTCAGGACACATTCGGCGTACAGCGGGTCAAGCTGCCGGCCGGAGACATGGTGCTGTATCCCGGGTCCAGCCTGCATAAAGTCAACGCCGTCACCCGGGGTGCGCGTTATGCCTCGTTCTTCTGGACCCAAAGCCTGGTCCGCGAAGACAGCCAGCGCACGTTGCTGTTCGAGATGGACGGCGCAATCCGGCAGTTGACGGCGGATGTGCCTGACCACCCGGCCCTGATCCAGCTCACCGGCACCTACCACAACTTGCTGCGCCGCTGGGTCGAGGTCTGACATGAGCTTTTTATTGCGCCGCGAAGAAGTGCTCAACGTCGAGCAACTGCAAGCCATGCTGGACGACTCCCCGGTGCGCGCCGCCCAGGCGATCCTCGTCGCGGCGAAGGAGGGTGTGGTGGACGCCCAAGCCCTGCTCGGGCAGATCCTGCTGGAAGGCCGTGGCATTGCGCAGGACGAGGCCCTGGCCTTGCGCTGGTTCCAGATTGCCGCCCAAGGCGGACACTCGATGGCGCGCAACATGGCCGGCCGTTGCCTGGAGCACGGCTGGGGCTGCGCGCCTGATGAAGCAGCCGCGGCGCGTGAATACCGCAAGGCTGCCGAGGCTGGTTTGGATTGGGCGCAATACAACTACGCCAACCTGCTGGCGACCGGACGCGGTGTGGCCGAAGACCAGCAACAAGCCCTGAGCCTGTACCGCCAGGCAGCGGAACAAGGCCATGCCAAGTCGATGAACCTGCTGGGGCGTTATCTGGAAGACGGTCGGTTCTGTGCGCAGGATCTGGAGGCGGCGGTGGACTGGTATCGGCGCTCGGCCGAAGGCGGAGATTTTCGCGGGCAGTTCAGCTATGCGGCGGTGCTGGCGGACAGCGGCCAGGTCGACGTGGCATTGGAATGGTTGCGCAAGGCGTTGGCGGGGGGGAATTTGAAGTTTCTGCGCACGGCGTACAAATCACTGTTGAGCGCCGCGCAGCCACAGATCCGATCCTTTGCGCAGCAGTTTGAATTACGGATTTTCAACTAAGCGATGAGCGATAGGGTGCTGCGGATGTTGACATAGCCAAAATCACTGTGATTAGAGCTGATTCAGTTTTAATCATGTGTTTCGCAATGCTGCGAAGAGAGGAATTAGGGGTGCTGATACCAAAGTCCTGACTGCTCACGTTCCTACGGCCCTGGCGCATAGAGTTGATCAGATGGCGGCGCGAATGCACGCACAGTCCAGTCACTGTCCCAAGCGCCTTTGAGTTTGCTGCGTAATCCGCGGATAGGCGAGCGAGTCGAAGAATTTGAGCCGCGCGACGTAAGACGGCTTTTAGTGGGGCACTACGAAATACGGTATGAGATTCAAGCATCCACGTTCTATATCTTGCGGTTGTGGCACGTCCGTGAAGATCGATGACTTTTGCCCATAAAAAACCCATGACATGTCATGGGTTTTTTATTCGCTGGCGTCTTACACGTAGAACGACTTCAGTGGCGGAAAGCCATTGAATTCAACCGCGCTGTAGCTGGTGGTGTACGCACCGGTGGACAACCAGTACAAACGATCACCAATCGCCAGGTTCAGCGGCAGGCCGTACTTGTAGTTTTCGTACATGATGTCGGCGCTGTCGCAGGTAGGGCCGGCGATGACCACTTCTTCCATCTCGCCTTTCTTCTCGGTCCAGATCGGGAACTTGATGGCTTCGTCCATGGTTTCGATCAGGCCGGAGAACTTGCCCACGTCCGTGTACACCCAACGCTCGACGGCGGTGCGGGATTTACGTGCCACCAGTACCACTTCGCTGACCAGGATGCCGGCGTTGGCGATCAACGAACGGCCTGGCTCCAGGATGATTTCCGGCAGGTCGTCACCGAAATCTTCCTTGAGGAAGCGGATGATTTCTTCCGCGTAGGTTTCCAGGCTGTTGGTGCGGGTGATGTAGTTGGCCGGGAAGCCACCGCCCATGTTGATCAGCTTCAGGTGGATGCCGTCTTCTTCTTTCAAGCGCTCGAAGATCACTTTGACCTTGGCGATGGCCGCGTCCCACACACTGATGTCGCGCTGTTGCGAGCCGACGTGGAACGAGATGCCGTAAGGGACCAGGCCCAGGTCGCGGGCCAGGATCAGCAGGTCCATGGCCATGTCGGTCTGGCAGCCGAATTTGCGCGACAGCGGCCAGTCAGCCGTGGTCGAGCCTTCGGTGAGGATACGTACATACACTTTCGAGCCCGGTGCGGCCTTGGCGATGTTGCGCAGGTCGGCCTCGGAGTCGGTGGAGAACAGGCGCACGCCCTTCTCGTAGAAGTAGCGGATGTCCTTGGATTTCTTGATGGTGTTGCCGTAGCTGATGCGGTCGGCGCTGACGCCACGGTCCATCACTTTGTCCAGCTCGTAGATCGAGGCGATATCGAAGCTCGAGCCTTTCTCTTTGAGCAGGTCGATGATCTCGACGGCCGGGTTGGCCTTGACGGCGTAATAAACCTTGGCGAATTCGAAACCGGCGCGCAGGTCATCGTAGGCCTGGCTGATCATTGCGGTGTCGATCACCACGAACGGGGTTTCTTGCTTGTCGGCGAACGCCTTCATTTTATCAAATGTGGCGCGCGCGAAATAATCTTCGACCTTGATCGACATGCTGGGAACTCCTACTGGCAAACTGAATTGATCAATGGGTGCAAATGAACGTCCTCCGTATCCCCACTTTGGTTCGCCTACTTCCCAAGGCATGTCGCCGAAAGCAAAAAGGCCACGGGAATAACCGCTCCCTTGGCCTGCTGTCTCGTCGTCAGTACTTGAGCCGGATGGATCGTTTCCAGCATGGACGTTCGGCGCGAACTTTAGGGCGTGAGGGGCTTGAGATCAACTAAAAATGTCGCGTTTTTGCACGCGTTCGTCGCGCGAACCCGTGCAGCTACTTATGTAACCGACAGGTGTGACGGAATGATGTTCCCCGGAGGGGGCAAATCGGTGGGAATTCCTGGCCCACCCTAGAGCCAAATGTGGGAGGGGGCTTGCCCCCGATTACAGTGTGTCAGTCAGCTTATCTGTAGCTGACACGCCGCTATCGGGGGCAAGCCCCCTCCCACATGTTTAACCGCGCGGTGTCAGATCAGGCCAGCGCCGTCTCGGCAGGCGAGACGATACTGGTCTTGCCCCCACGCGACTTGCCGGAACTCAGGTACTCGGCAATCGACTCCTGTGTCACCTCGCCGAGGAACACCCGCTCTGCATCCATCACCGGCAGCCACGAGCGGTTGAACTCGTACATGCGCGACAACAGGATGCGCAGATGCTCGTCATACGCCGCCGTGGCGTTGAACTCGCGCAGGTACTGGCCGCAGGTACCGGTCTGACGGTGCAGGTCGCGACGTCGTACATAACCCAGCGCTTTGTTCTCGGCACAGGTGACTACCACGTAGCGGCGGTCATGTTCGTCCATCAGCTCCAGCGCATCGGCCACCGGGGTTTCCGGGCTGACCGACGGGGCGTTGTCCGCCGCATCTTCGGCCTTCACCAGCAGCAAGCGCTTGAGGGTGCTGTCCTGGCCCACGAAGTTGCTGACGAACTCGTCGGCCGGGTGCGCGAGCAGGGTGTCCGGGTGATCGATCTGCAACAGCTTGCCGGCACGGAAGATCGCGATCTTGTCACCCAGCTTGATGGCTTCGTCGATGTCGTGGCTGACCATGATCACAGTCTTGTTCAGCGCGCGCTGCATCTCGAAGAATTCGTTCTGGATCATCTCGCGGTTGATCGGGTCGACGGCGCCGAACGGCTCGTCCATCAGCAGCAGTGGCGCATCGGCCGCCAGTGCACGGATCACCCCGATCCGCTGTTGCTGGCCGCCCGACAGCTCACGCGGGTAGCGATGCAGGTACTGCTTGGGCTCCAGCTTGATCATGCTCATCAGTTCGCGGGCACGGTCGTGGCATTTCTGCTTGTCCCAGCCGAGCAGTTTGGGCACCACCACGATGTTTTCCTCGATGGTCATGTTGGGGAACAGGCCGATCTGCTGGATCACATAACCGATGTTGCGACGCAGGGTCACTTCGTCGAGGTCGGTGGTGTCTTCGCCGTTGATCAGGATCTTGCCCGAGGTCGGCTTGATCAGGCGGTTGATCATTTTCAGCGTGGTGCTTTTGCCGCAACCCGATGGGCCGAGGAACACGCAAATTTCGCCTTCATTGACGGTCAGGCTTACATCGTTCACGGCGGTGACAGTCTTGCCGTTGCTTTGGAAGGTCTTGGACAGGTTTTGAAGTTCGATCATTTGAGCAATCCTTTTGGAGTCAGCGAGCGTTGCAGCCATTGCAGAAGCAGGTCGGCGAAGATGGCCAGGAGACTGACCAGCACGGCGCCGACGATCAGCATCGACATGTCGCTGCGGCTGATGGAAGCCAGAATAAGTACACCCAGGCCACCGGCGCCGATGGTGGCGGCGATGGTCATGACACCGATGTTCATCACCACGGCGGTGCGCACGCCGGCGAGGATCACCGGCACGGCGATGGGCAGCTCGACCATGCGCAGGCGCTGGCCGAAGGTCATGCCGATGCCTTTGGCGGCCTCGCGAATGCCCGGTTCCACGCCGGTGAGGGCCAGGTAGGTGTTACGCATGATCGGCAACAGGGAGTAGAGGAATACGGCGGTGATCGCCGGCATCGGTCCCAGGCCCTGGCCGAACTTGGAGTAGAACGGCAGCAGCAGGCCGAACAGGGCGATGGACGGCACGGTCAGCAACACCGTGGCGCTGGCCTGCAGTGGGCCGGCCAGGGTGGGAAACCGCGTCATCAGGATGCCCAGCGGCACGCCGATCAGGATCGCGAGGACCACGGCAATGCCCACCAGGGTGATGTGCTGCCAGGTCAGGTGCAGGACTTGTGCCCAATCAAGATGGGAAAAGGCGTTCAGGAATTCCATGTCTTCTCCTCTTATTGATTGATGGGATGTTGGCGCAGGAAATCGGCGGCAACAGCGGAAGGGCTTTCATGGTCGACGTCGACCCGCGCGTTCAGCTGGCGCATGGTTTCGTCGTCGAACAGGTCAGCCAGCGGCTTGAGCTCGGCGGCCAGCTGCGGGTGCTGGTCGAGGTACTGCTGGCGGATCACCGGGGCGGCGGTGTAGTCCGGGAAGTAATGCTTGTCATCTTCCAGCAGCTTCAACTTGAACGCGTTCAGGCGACCGTCGGTGGTATAGACCAGGCCGGCAAACACCTGGCCATTACGCAGCGCGGTGTAGACCAGGCCGGCGTCCATCTGGCGGGTGTTCTTGCGGGTCAGGTTCATGTCGTACAGCTTGACCATGCCGGCCAGGCCGTCGGAGCGGTTGGCGAACTCCGTGTCGAGGGCCACCAGGCGGTTTTCCTTGACGTCCTGTGCCATGGCTTTGGTCAGGTCGCTGATGCTGTTGATGTCGGGATGCTCGGCGGCAACCTTTTCTGGCAGTGCCAGGGCGTAGGTGTTGCTGAAGCGCGACGGGGAGAGCCAGACCAGGCCTTTTTTCGCATCGACTTCTTTCACCCGAGCGTAGGACTGTGCGCTGTCGAGTTTCTCGTCGATGTGGTTATAGGCCACCAGCGACACGCCGGTGTATTCCCAGATCAGGTCCAACTGCCCGCTCTCCTGGGCACTGCGCGCCAGGTTGCTGCCCAGGCCGCCGGTCACACGGGCGTCATAGCCCTTGGCGCGCAGGTACTGGGAGGTGATTTCGGCCAGCAGGGTCTGTTCGGTGAACACCCGGGCGCCGATGCGGATCACCGGTTTTTCAGCGGCTTGCGTCAGTCCCGCGAACAGCAGGACGCAGCTCAGTATCAATGTCAGCTTTTTCATGTGAATTCCTTTACCAAGCCTTAAGACGGACGCAACCCGCGTTCCAGCCAGAGGCGGCTGGCCATGGTCACCAGGCCGTCAAGCAGCAAGGCCAGCAACGCGGTGCACGCGGCGCCGAGCAGCAATTGCGGCTGGTTGTTCAGGGCGATGCCAGGGAAGATCAGGCTGCCGAGGCTGTTGGCGCCGATCAGGAACGCCAGCGGCGCGGTGCCGACGTTGATCGCCAGGGCCACGCGCACACCGCCGATGATGATCGGCACGGCGTTGGGCAATTCCACGCGAAACAGCACCTGGCGCGGCGTCATGCCGATGCCGGTGGCGGCTTCCTTGAGGGAACCCTGGACGTTTTTCAGGCCTTCGTAGGTGTTGCGCACGATGGGCAGGAGGGAGGCGAGGAACAGCGCGAAGATGGCCGGGCCGCTGCCGATGCCAAGGACGCCGAGGGCGATGGCCAGTACAGCCAGGGGAGGGACGGTGTTGCCGATGTTGAAGATCTGCATGAAGCGTTCTGCGCGCCCGACCATGTTCGGTCGGCTGAGCAGGATACCGGCGGGGATGCCCACAACGAGGGCCGCCAGCATGGAGACTAGAACGAGGATCAAATGTGCTTGCAGGTAAAACAACAAATCGTCGCGGTACAGTTCGATCGTGTTGATGCCGATCCAGTGGACCAGCAGGGCCAAGAGGGCGACGACAACCGCTCCTCCTATCAGCCCTTTGCCATAGCGAATAGCCACAGGCGGACTCCTTTTTTCTTTTGTCGGCGAACACATTTCCGAGCGGCAATGCCATTCCTGGCTGTCGGCGAATGAGTTCGCGAAAAGCAGCTCGTCCATACCGGCAACGCGGTATCAATCCGAGCCATGAGCGCAGCCTCGTCAGGCTAACTTGCTGATTTATCAGCCCCTGTTCCGAGTGCGGTAGCAGGGGAGTGGACGTCTCGACCTTTTAAAAGGTTCCACACTTGGCAGCATTTAGCCACCCCCAATCGGGTGAACGGTGGTCCGGCCCCCGGGGTTTGCGCTATACTCGCCGCCCTTTTTTGACTCACCTGCCAGGCGATTTCCCATGACCCACCAGGCCGCCGAAGTCGCGAAACGCCGCACTTTCGCCATTATTTCCCACCCCGATGCCGGTAAAACCACCATCACCGAGAAACTCTTGCTGATGGGCAAGGCAATCGCGGTGGCCGGCACGGTGAAATCCCGCAAATCCGACCGCCATGCCACCTCCGACTGGATGGAAATGGAAAAACAACGGGGTATTTCCATTACCACGTCGGTCATGCAGTTCCCGTATCGCGACCACATGGTCAACCTGCTCGACACCCCGGGCCACGAAGACTTCTCCGAAGATACCTATCGCACCCTGACCGCGGTGGACTCGGCGCTGATGGTCCTCGACGGCGGTAAAGGCGTCGAGCCACGTACCATCGCGCTGATGGACGTGTGCCGCCTGCGTGACACGCCCATCGTCAGCTTCATCAACAAACTCGACCGCGACATCCGCGACCCCATCGAGTTGCTGGATGAAATCGAAGCCGTCCTCAAGATCAAGGCCGCGCCGATCACCTGGCCGATCGGTTGCTACCGTGACTTCAAGGGCGTGTACCACCTGGCCGATGACTACATCATTGTCTACACCGCCGGCCACGGTCACGAGCGCACCGAAACCAAGATCATCGAGAAGCTCGATTCGGACGAAGCCCGCGCCCACCTGGGTGACGAGTACGACCGCTTCGTCGACCAGTTGGAATTGGTGCAGGGCGCCTGCCATGAGTTCAATCAGCAGGAATTCCTCGACGGCCAACTGACCCCGGTGTTCTTCGGTACTGCGTTGGGCAACTTCGGTGTCGACCACGTACTCGACGCCGTTGTCGATTGGGCGCCGCGCCCGCTGGCACGGGTGGCCAACGAGCGCACCGTGGAACCGGTGGAAGAGAAGTTCTCCGGCTTCGTGTTCAAGATCCAGGCGAACATGGACCCGAAACACCGCGACCGCATCGCCTTCATGCGCATCTGCTCCGGCAAATACGAAAAAGGCATGAAGATGCGCCATGTGCGTACCGGCAAGGACGTGCGCATCGGCGACGCCCTGACGTTCTTCTCCTCCGAGCGTGAACAGCTCGAAGAAGCCTACGCCGGCGACATCATCGGTTTGCACAACCACGGCACCATCCAGATCGGTGACACCTTCACCGAAGGCGAAGTGCTGGGTTTCACCGGCATCCCGCACTTCGCCCCGGAACTGTTCCGCCGCGTCCGCCTGCGCGACCCGCTGAAATCCAAGCAACTGCGCCAGGGCCTGCAGCAATTGGCAGAAGAGGGCGCCACCCAGGTGTTCTTCCCCGAGCGCAGCAACGACATCATCCTCGGCGCCGTCGGTGTGCTGCAGTTCGACGTGGTCGCGAGCCGCTTGAAAGAGGAATACAAGGTCGAGTGCTCGTATGAGCCGATCACCGTGTACTCCGCGCGCTGGATCGATTGCAGCGATAAGAAGAAGCTGGAAGAGTTCTCCAACAAGGCCGTGGAAAACCTGGCGGTCGACGGCGGTGGTCACCTGACCTACCTGGCACCGACGCGGGTGAATCTGGCGTTGATGGAAGAGCGCTGGCCGGATGTGAAATTCCGCGCGACGCGTGAACACCACTAAGGTCTGAGCGGTAGAGAGAAGGGCGAAGCTGTGATGGCTTCGCCCTTTTTTATGTCCAACACAGATCAAAACTGTGGGAGCTCCATACGTCGATGTATTGGCGAGAACCGTACATCAGGTCTAGTTTTTACCCAATCACTAAGAAGGAGGCTGCCGTGCGTAGTGTTCAACGCTTGATCCGCCTGATACTGCTCGCTGGCCTGGCGCTACCCACCGCCTCCGCCATGGCCGACGCCGGAACGCCCCAGTGGAAAGACACCGGCCCCGTCACCAAGAAAAAACAGCAGGAGGTCAACTCCGGTAGTTGGCAGCCCCAGGCCCAGCCTGCGCCGAAGGAAGACGCCGAAAACCCCTACAACGAAGGGGAAGACAGCGAAACTTACGATGACGGCGACAGTTAACGGCGCCCAAAAGAAAGCCCCTCCCTCCAGGCTGATGCGCAACCTGACGGGAGGGGCTGTAGAACGCTGTTTACTGTAGGAGCGAGCTTGCTCGCGAAAAACGTCAACGATAACGCGTGCATCCTGATCTAACGCGGCGTCCTTGCGTTCTTCGCGAGCAAGCTCGCTCCTACAGGGCGATCAGGCCACGAATTGCTCCGCGTAGTGGCACGCCACCTGGCGGTTATCCAACGCGCGCAACTGCGGCTCCTCGGTGCTGCACCGCGCCGTCGCATACGGGCAACGCTTGTGGAACGCACAGCCCGGCGGCGGGTTCAGCGGGTTGGGCAGTTCGCCGACGATCTTGATTTTCGGTTTGTTCGGGTCCGGGTGGATGGTCGGGGTGGCCGACAGCAACGCCTGGGTGTACGGGTGCAGGGGACGTGCGTAAATGTCTTCCTTGGGACCGACTTCCACCGGGCGGCCGAGGTACATCACCATCACGTCGTCGGCGACGTGTTGCACCACCGCGAGGTTGTGGGAGATGAACACGTAGGCGGTGTTGAATTCCTGCTGCAAGTCCATGAACAGGTTGAGCACCTGGGCCTGGATCGATACGTCGAGTGCCGAGGTCGGTTCATCCGCCACCAGCACTTTAGGTTGCAGCATCATCGCCCGGGCCAACGCGATCCGCTGGCGCTGGCCACCGGAGAACATGTGCGGGTAGCGCTGATAATGCTCAGGGCGCAGGCCCACTTGCTTCATCATCGCCTGCACTTTTTCGCGGCGTTCGGCGGCGGACAGGTTGGTGTTGATCAGCAGCGGCTCGCCCAGTTGATCACCAACTTTCTGCCGTGGATTCAACGAGGCGTATGGGCTCTGGAATACCATCTGCACGTCTTTGCGCAGTTGTTTGCGCTGGGCCTTGTCGGCGCCGGCGACTTCCTGGCCGGCGATTTTCAATGAGCCTGAAGACGGCTCTTCAATCAGCGTAAGCGCACGGGCCAGGGTGGATTTGCCGCAACCCGACTCGCCCACCACGGCTAGGGTCTTGCCGGCTTCCAGCTCGAAGGACACGCCATTCAGGGCGCGCACGGTGGCGTGACCCTTGAACAGGCCACGGGACACTTCGTAGTGACGGGTGAGGTCGCGGGCGGTAAGAACGACGGCCATTACGCCACCTCCTGGTTCAAGGGGTAGAAGCAGCGTGCAAGGCTGTTGGTTTTCGGATCGAGCCCTGGGCGTTGGGTGCGGCAGGTGTCCTGCACGTACGGGCAACGCGGCGACAGCAGGCAACCCTGTGGGCGGTCATAACGGCCCGGCACGATCCCCGGCAGCGTGGCCAGGCGCGTGGCGCCGAGGCTGTGCTCGGGAATTGCCTTGAGCAGCGCTTCGCTGTACGGGTGCGCCGGAATGTCGAACAGTTGCGGCACCTGGCCAACCTCAACGGCCTGGCCGGCGTACATCACGCACACGCGCTGGGCGGTTTCAGCCACGACGGCGAGGTCGTGAGTGATCAGCACCAGGCCCATGTTCTGCTCTTTTTGCAGGGCCAGCAGCAGCTCCATGATCTGGGCCTGGATGGTCACGTCCAATGCTGTGGTCGGCTCGTCCGCGATCAGCAGCTTTGGCTCGCCGGCAATCGCCATGGCGATGGCGACGCGTTGGCTCATACCGCCGGACAGTTGGTGCGGGTAGGCATCCATACGGCTGGCAGCGCCCGGAATTTCGACTTTTTCCAACAGCTCGATGGCACGCTTGCGCGCTTGTTTGCCTGACATCTTCAGGTGCAGGCGCAGCACTTCTTCAATCTGGAAACCCACGGTGTAGCTGGGGTTCAGCGCGGTCATCGGGTCCTGGAACACCATCGCCAGGTCTTTGCCGACGATCTGGCGGCGCTGGCGGTTGCTCAGCTTGAGCATGTCCTTGCCGTCGAAGGTCAGCGCGTCGGCGGTGACGATGCCGGGGTGCTCGATCAGGCCCATCAACGCCATCATGGTCACGGATTTACCCGAGCCCGACTCGCCAACGATGGCCAGGACTTCGCCTTTGTCGACCTTGAGGTCGAGGCCGTCGACCACTGGCACGGCGGTCTTGTCGCCGAAGCGAACGTTGAGATTCTTGATTTCTAACAGTGACATGGGAATCTCCTCAGGCGGCGTTCTTGAGTTTCGGGTCCAGCGCATCGCGCAGGCCGTCACCCATCAAGTTGATTGCCAGCACGCTGAGCAAAATGGTCAGACCCGGCAGGCTCACGACCCACCAGGCGCGTTCGATGTAGTCACGGGCCGAGGCCAGCATGGTGCCCCACTCCGGGGTTGGCGGTTGTACGCCAAGGCCGAGGAAGCCCAGGGCCGCGGCATCGAGGATCGCGGAAGAGAAGCTCAAGGTCGCTTGAACGATCAGCGGCGCCATGCAGTTGGGCAGCACGGTGATGAACATCAGGCGTGGCAGGCCGGCACCGGCGAGGCGGGCGGCAGTCACGTAGTCACGGTTCAGTTCGCCCATCACCGCAGCACGGGTCAGACGCACGTAGGACGGCAGCGAAACGATCGCGATGGCGATCACGGTGTTGATCAGGCCAGGGCCGAGGATTGCGACGATGGCCACGGCCAGCAGCAGCGAGGGCAGGGCCAGCATGATGTCCATCAGACGCATGATGGTCGGGCCGAGCAGACGCGGGAAGAACCCGGCGAACAGGCCCAGCAGGATGCCCGGGATCAGCGACATCACCACCGACGACAAGCCGATCAGCAGCGACAGGCGCGATCCCTGGATCAGGCGCGAGAGCAGGTCCCGGCCCAGTTCATCGGTGCCGAGCAGGAACTGGATCTGCCCACCTTCCAGCCAGGCTGGCGGGGTCAGCAGGAAGTCGCGGTATTGCTCGCTGGGGTTATGCGGTGCCACCCAAGGGGCGAAGATCGCGCAGAACACGATCAGCAACATGAACGCCAGGCCGGCAACCGCGCCTTTGTTCTTGGAGAAGGCTTGCCAGAATTCTTTGTACGGGGACGGATACAGCAGGCTTTGATCGACTGCTGACACGGGAGTAGGTGTGGTCATGGTCTTGATCTCAGCGCTGATGACGGATGCGTGGGTTGGCGAAGCCGTAGAGGATATCCACCACGAAGTTCACCAGGATCACCAGGCAGGCGATCAACAGGATGCCGTTTTGCACCACCGGGTAGTCCCGCGCGCCAATGGCTTCGATCAGCCATTTGCCGATGCCGGGCCACGAGAAGATGGTTTCGGTCAGGACCGCACCGGCCAGCAGCGTGCCGACTTGCAGGCCGACCACGGTCAGTACCGGAATCAACGCGTTGCGCAGGCCGTGGACGAACACCACGCGCGCCGGCGACAGGCCCTTGGCCTTGGCGGTGCGGATGTAGTCTTCGCGCAGCACTTCGAGCATCGACGAACGGGTCATCCGCGCAATTACCGCCAGCGGGATAGTGCCGAGCACGATGGCCGGCAGGATCAGGTGGTGCAGTGCGTCCCAGAACGCGTCCGGCTCGTCAGCCAGCAGGGTGTCGATCAGCATGAAGCCGGTGCGCGGCTCGATGTCGTAGAGCAGGTCGATGCGCCCGGAAACTGGCGTCCAGCCCAGGCTGACCGAGAAGAACATGATCAGGATCAGGCCCCACCAGAAGATCGGCATCGAATATCCCGCGAGGGAGATGCCCATCACTCCGTGGTCGAACAGGGATCCTCGCTTCAAGGCCGCGATCACCCCGGCCAACAGGCCCAGGATGCCGGCGAACAACAGGGCGGCCATGGACAATTCCAGGGTCGCGGGGAACAGGGCGGTGAATTCGGTCCACACGCTGGTGCGGGTGCGCAGGGACTCGCCAAGATCGCCCTGGGCGAGCTTGCCGACATAGTCCAGGTATTGCGCATACAGCGGCTTGTTAAGGCCAAGGCGCTCCATTGCCTGTGCGTGCATCTCGGGGTCGACGCGCCGCTCGCCCATCATGACTTCGACGGGGTCGCCAGGGATCATGCGAATCAACGCAAACGTGAGCAACGTGATGCCGAAAAACGTGGGGATCAATAACCCCAATCGGCGGGCAATAAAACTAAACATCTTGTGGTGTACCTCAATCAGCCGGTTAGGCAGGTCCGGCACCGTCCATGTCGACGGCGCCGAGCGTTTTTCTTATTTACTTCACCTGGGTGGTGGCGAAGTTATTTGTACCTAGAGGGCTTTGTTTGAAGCCTTCTACGTTTTTGCGCATTGCTGTGAACAGTTTCGGGTAAGCCATGGGAAGCCATGGTTGGTCTTTTTCGAAAACGTCTTGTGCTTGTTCATAGAGTGCAGCGCGCTGGGCGGGTTCAGCGACGGCGCGCGCCTTGTCGATCAAGTCCTGAAACTCTTTGTTACACCAGCGGGCGTAGTTTTCGCCGTTTTTCGCCGCATCGCAACTCAGGATCGGCGTGAGGAAATTGTCCGGGTCGCCGTTATCGCCCACCCAGCCCGCGGAAACCATGTCGTGCTCACCGTTTTTAGCACGCTTGAGCATCTCGCCCCATTCCATGACTTTGATATTCACTTTCAGGCCGATCTGCGCCAGGTCGGCCTGCATGCGCTGGGCGCCGAGCATCGGGTTGGGGTTGGTCGGGCCGCCACCGTTACGGGTGAACAGGCTGAACTCAGTGCCTTCCGGTACACCGGCTTCCTTGAGCAGGGCACGGGCCTTGTCCAGGTCGCGGGGAGGGTTTTTAAGCTTGTCGCTGAAACCCAGCAAGGTCGGCGGATAAGGGCCGGTGCCCACCACGGCATTACCTTTGCCGAACAGGGCTTCGGTGTAACCGGCCTTGTCGAACGCGATATTGATCGCGTGACGGACCCGCGCATCACTCATGTACTTATGGGTGGTGTTCATTGCGGTGTAGCTGGTGGTCATCGCCGCCAGTTCGTCGACTTTCAGGTTCGGGTCTTTCTTGATGCTAGGAATGTCATCCGGCTTGGGGAACAACGCGATCTGGCACTCGTTGGCCTTGAGCTTCTGCAGGCGCACGTTGTTGTCGGTGCTGATCGCCAGGATCAACGGGTCGACTTGCGGCTTGCCACGGAAGTAGTCCGGGTTGGCCTTGAACCGCACCTGGGCGTCTTTCTGATAACGGGTGAAGATGAACGCGCCAGTGCCGATGGGCTTGGCGTTGAGGTCTTCAGTCTTGCCGGCCTTGAGCAACTGGTCGGCGTATTCCTTCGAATGGATGGAAGAGAATGCCATGCCCAGGTCAGCCAGGAACGGCGCTTCAGGACGGGTCAGGTTGAAAACGACGGTGTGATCGTCAGTCTTTTCTACGCTCTTGAGCAGTTCCTTGAAGCCCATGCTTTCGAAGTACGGGTAACCCACGAGGGACTTTTTATGCCACGGGTGATTCGGGTCCAGCTGGCGCTGGAAGCTCCACAGCACGTCGTCGGCATTCAGGTTACGCGTGGGTTTGAAATAGTCGGTGGTGTGGAACTTGATGTCGTCACGCAGATGGAACGTGTAGGTCAGGCCATCGGCGCTGATCTCGGGCAGATCCTTGGCCAGTGCAGGAACCACTTCGGTGGTGCCAGGCTTGAAGTCCACCAAGCGGTTGAACATGGTTTCGGCAGCGGCATCAGCGGTCACGGCCGTGGTGTACAGCACCGGGTCGAAACCCTCCGGGCTGGCTTCGGTACAGACCACCAGCGGCTTGGCCGAAATGCCGACCGCCACGCTTAACAGCGCAGCAGCCATGGCGGCTTGTAGTGGGAGCATTTTCATTCGCAGACCTCCGAAATCCATAGGGCCAGACAAGCGTAGACGCAGGGCTCGTCATGAGCCCTGCGTCCAGCGGGTGGTGATTAAAGGATGTTGAACGGGATGGTGGTGACCAGGCGGAACTCTTTGATGCTGCCGTCGGACTGGTTGGCGCTGGCGCGGTGCTCAACATACGTGGCACGGATCGCGGTGGCCTTGAGCGGGCCGCTCTGAACCGCGTAGCCTGCGCCTACACCGTACTCCTGATGCTTCTCGCCGTCCTGCTTCAAGATGTCAGCGCCGTAGCCGAGTGCGCCGTTGCCACTGCGGTAGTGAGTACCGTCGATGCCCCAGCCGCGTGCCGAGTAGACGTTGAACTTCAGGCCTGGCACGCCGTATTCGGCCATGTTGATGGCGTAGGCGACCTGGAAGGACTTCTCGTTCGGGCCGTTGAAGTCCGACGTCAGGGAGTTGGCCAGGTAGATGCCGTTGGTTTCGTGCAGGTAGTCGAAGTACTCGTTACCGTTCACTTCCTGGTAGGCGAAGGTCAGGCTGTGGGCCTTGTGAGCCAGGCCCAGCGACAGCGAGTACGTGTCGTTGTCGATTTCGCCCATCAGCTTTTTGCCTTCGTCCACGGTCTTGTAGTAGTTCAGACCGGTGGTCAGGGACAGGGTCTGGCTGTCGCCCAGCTCGTGGGTTGCGCCGAAGTAGTACTGGTTCCAGAAGTCCTTCACGTTGGCACCGAAGATGCTGGTCTTCAGGCTCTCGAACGGCTGGTAGTTGGCACCCAGGGTGTAGACCTTGTCAGTGGTCGCGCCGCGTGCGCCGCCAGCGCTGTACTCGGTGCGGAATTTCGACAGGCTCTGTTCGGTACGTGGGGAAACGCGATCGAACACGCCACCCTGGAACGACAGGTTGCTGAACTCTTTGCTGTCAAAGCTCACGCCCTGGAAGCTCGACGGCAGGGCACGGTTACCGATGTTGTCGACAATCGGCGTGCTGAAGTTCTGGCGACCGGCAGTCAGGACAGTGTTGGACGCACGGAACTGCACGTTGGCCAGGCCCAGTTTGCTCCACTGGTCGACGGCATCACCGTTGGAGTGGGCCAGGGTGCGGTTGGAACCGCCTTTGATATCGCGACGGCTGCGGTCCAGTACCAGGGCGTTGTACACGGCCACTTCGGTCTTGACGCCGATGGTGCCCTGGGTGAAGCCCGAGCTGGCGTTGATGATGGTGCCCTGCACCCAGTTGGTACGGTTGCGGTCGGTCAGGGTCTGGCCGTTCTTTCTGTATTCGTAGACGCCGCCACGGTATTTGCTTTCGTGGGAGTACCAGTTGCGCGTGGTGCCGCCCAGGCTGAAATCTTCGATGAAGCCTTTTGCTTCGCTTTGGGCGCTGGCGCCGGCCAGGGTGGTCGGAACGAAGTTCTGACCGGCCGGTTCCGCGTAGGCGGTGGCCGTGATGCTGCTGATGGCCAGGGCCAGAAGCGCTTTGCTGCTCAGTTTCATGGGTGAAGCTCCTTTGGTTCTTTTTTTATGCCGGTCTTTTTAGGTGGACCGGCTATTGGGTGTGGAACTCGTTCAAGCCATTGCAAACGTTTGCCGTAGGAAAATTCCCGCAAAAAGGCCGCACGTTTGCCGGAGAGCCCATTACGCTCTCCTGCAATCCGGTTATTTTCTTATGGGGTGATGCTGACGCCCGAGAACACGTTCCGGCCGAAGGGGCTCACTTTGAAGCCCTCGACTTTCACGCTTAACGGTTGGTTGACCGTCGAGTGGGCGACTGGCGTGATCGGCACCTGCTGCTTGAGCAGTTGCTGCGCCTGTTTGTACAGAACAGTCCGTTGTTCGCGGTCGGTGACGACCTTGGCTTCTTTGATCAGCTTGTCGTAGGCCGGGTCGCACCACATGGAGTAGTTGTTCCCGCCGATGGCGTCGCAGCTGTACAAGGTGCCCAGCCAGTTGTCCGGGTCCCCATTGTCGCCAGTCCAGCCAATCAGGCTGACATCGTGCTCACCGTTCTTGGTGCGCTTGATGTATTCACCCCATTCGTAGCTGACGATCTTGACCTTGAGGCCGATCTTGGCCCAGTCGCTTTGCAGCATCTCGGCCATCAGCTTGGCGTTGGGGTTGTAAGGACGTTGCACCGGCATTGCCCACAGGGTGATCTCGGTGCCTTCCTTGACGCCGGCGGCCTTGAGCAACTCCTTGGCTTTTTCCGGGTTGTAGGCGGCGTCCTTGATGGTGTCGTCGTAGGACCACTGCGTTGGCGGCATGGCGTTCACCGCCAGTTGCCCCGCGCCCTGGTATACGGCGTTGAGGATGCTTGGCTTGTTCACGGCCATGTCCAGCGCCTGACGCACTTCGAGCTGGTCGAAGGGCTTGTGCCGCACGTTGTAGGCGATATAGCCGAGGTTGAAACCCGGCTTGCTCATCAGTTGCAACTTGGGGTCGGCCTTGAGGGCGTCGACATCAGCCGGACGCGGATGCAGGGTCACCTGGCATTCGCCGGCCTTGAGCTTCTGCACCCGCACCGAGGCGTCGGTGTTGATGGCGAAGATCAGTTGGTCGAGCTTTACGCGGCTCGGGTCCCAGTACTGTTTGTTGCCCACATAGCGGATCTGCGAGTCTTTCTGATAGCGCTGGAACACGAACGGGCCCGTGCCAATGGGCTTCTGGTTGATGTCGCTGGGCTTGCCGGCCTTGAGCAGTTGCTCGGCGTATTCGGCCGACAGGATCGCCGCGAAGCTCATGGCGATATTCTGGATAAACGCGGCGTCTACCGTGTTCAGGGTCATCACCACGGTGTGCGGGTCGGTCTTGGCAACCTTGGCGATGTTCTTGTTCAGGCTCATCCCGTTGAAGTACGGAAACTCCGTGGGGTAGGCCTTGCGGAACGGGTGCTCGGGGTCAAGCATACGGTTGAAGGTGAACAGCACGTCATCGGCGTTGAAGTCCCGGGTCGGCTTGAATTCCTTGTTGCTGTGGAATTTCACCCCTTCACGCAGGTGAAAGGTGTAGGTCAGGCCGTCTTCGGAAATATCCCACTTGGTTGCCAGCCCAGGCACTACGTTGGTCTCGCCTTTTTCAAACTCCACCAGGCGGTTGTACAAGGGTTCCGCCGCATCGTTGTCGGTGGCGGTGGTGTATTGCGCGGTGTCAAAACCGGCCGGACTGCCTTCGGAGCAGAACACCAGGCTCTGCTTTTCGGCCGCTTGGCCCATCGTGGCCACAGCCAGCAGGCTGGTGGCGAACATTGCGGATAGAACGGTGGTATGGCGCATGACGATCCCGATCCTTATTTCTAGTTGTCATCAGCGAGCGATCACCCAGCCACCCGGGCTGGGGATATCACTGATCCCAGATACGGCAAATGCCTTCCCAGACTGATAGCGCTGCCGTCCTACGACGTTATGGGTCGTGGCGCTGGCAGTAAATGCGAAAAGTCTGACTGACCTTGTAGGCAACGGAGACATAAAGCGCAGTTCGTTGCTGTAGGAAGCATCGATAGCGAATGTGGTCTGTTTCCTAAGGCCCAGGCGGACGCAATAACGGCGACGTTAGGAAACGTCGCCGTCACGGGCCCTTACTTGCCGCTGACGCTCACGCCGTAGAAGGAGTTCAAGCCAAACGGGCTGATCTTGAAGTCCTGCACGGTGTTGCGCATGGGTTGATACACCGTCGAGTGCGCGATAGGTGTCATCGGGACTGCATCTTTAAGGATATGTTGCGCCTGCTTGTACAGCTCGGTGCGTTTGGCGACGTCCGACGTGGCCTTGGCTTCTTTCACGATGCCGTCGAATTTCTTGTCACACCATTTGGAGAAGTTGTTGCCCGCCAGCGAGTCGCAGCCGAACAGCACGTTCAGCCAGTTGTCCGGGTCACCATTGTCACCGCTCCAGCCAATGATCATGGCCTGGTTCTCGCCACCCTTGGAACGCTTGATGTACTCGCCCCATTCGTAGCTGGTGATCTTGACCTTCAAGCCGATCTTGGACCAGTCGTTCTGCAGCATTTCGGCCATCAGCTTGGCGTTCGGGTTGTACGGACGCTGAACCGGCATGGCCCACAGCACGATCTCGGTACCTTCCTTGACGCCGGCTTCCTTGAGCAGCGCCTTGGCTTTCTCAGGGTCGTACTTGGCGTCCTTGATGGTGGTGTCGTAGGACCACTGGGTCGGCGGCATGGCGTTGACCGCCAGTTGGCCGGCGCCCTGGTATACGGAGTCGATGATCTGCTGCTTGTTCACCGACATGTCCAGCGCCTGGCGCACGCGCAGGTCAGCCAGCGGGTTTGGCTGGTCGCTGCCCTTGACCTTGTCCATCACGTTGTAGGCCACGTAGCCCAGGTTGAAACCGGCTTGGTTCGGCAGTTTCAGGTCCTTGTCGGCTTCCAGCGCCTTGAGGTCGGCCGGACGTGGGAACAGCGTGATCTGGCATTCGTTTTTCTTGAGCTTCTGGATACGCACCGACGGGTCAGTGGTGATGGCGAAGATCAGGTTGTCGATCTTCACGTCCTCAGGTTTCCAGTAGTCCTTGTTGCCGGTGTAACGGATGTTCGAGTCTTTCTGGTAGCTCTTGAACACGAACGGGCCAGTGCCGATTGGCTTCTGGTTGATGTCGGCAGGCTTGCCGTCTTTCAACAGCTGGGCGGCGTATTCAGCCGACTGGACCGACGCGAAACTCATTGCCAGGTTCTGGATGAAAGCGGCGTCCACGGTGCCAAGGGTGAACTTGACGGTATGGTCATCGACTTTCTCGATTTTCTTGATGTTGGTGTCCATCCCCATGTCCGTGAAGTACGGGAATTCAGTGGGGTAGGCCTTACGGAACGGATCGTCCTTGTTGATCATGCGGTTGAACGTGAAGAGCACGTCATCGGCATTGAAGGCACGGGTCGGTTTGAAATACGGGGTGGTGTGGAACTTGACGCCTTCGCGCAGGTGGAAGGTGTAGGTCAGGCCGTCTTCAGAGACGTCCCATTTTGTCGCCAGGCCAGGAATCACAGCGGTGCCGCCGCGTTCGAACTGGGTCAGGCGGTTGAACATGGTTTCGGCCGAGGCATCGAAGTCTGTTCCGGTGGTGTACTGGCCTGGGTCAAAACCGGCCGGGCTCCCTTCGGAGCAGAACACCAGGTTAGTCGCCGCGTGGGCGAATGGGGCGGCGGCCAAAAGGCCTGCGCTCACTAATAACGGAAGGACTGCGTGTTTAAGCATGTTGGCCTCATGATTTGTTGTCATTTTTGGTGGTGAGGGCGACCTCGTGAGCCGGCCTGCGGATACTTATGCAGGCGCCATACCCATTGCAAGATGTTGAACTGTTGCGAGGGTGAAACAGTGGTACGAGCGTACAAGAATGTCGCAATTATGAAACTTTCGACATGATTGTGACAGTTTGGAGGGTTTTTTCGGTGCAGACGGCGCACCAAAAAAGCTCAACCGAGGCGTCTGGCGCACTCGGTTGGGGCTGCTCTGTTACTTATCTAGACTCACGCCGTAGAAGGGCGTCAGGCCAAACGGGCTGATTTTGAAATCCTGGACTTCCTTGCGCAGCGGCTGGAACACCGTCGAGTTCGCAATGGGCGTGATAGGTACCTGTTCTTTAAGGATTTTTTGCGCCTGTTGATACCACTTGATGCGTTGCTCGCGGTCACTGCTGACCTTGGCCTGCTGCACCAATTTGTCGTAGGCCGGGTTACACCACTTGGCGTAGTTGCTGCCCTTCACCGCAGCACAACTGTAGAGCACGCCGAGCCAGTTATCCGGGTCGCCGTTGTCACCGGTCCAGCCGTAAATCATTGCGTCGTGCTCGCCGTTCTTGGCGCGCTTGATGTATTCACCCCACTCATAGCTGACGATGTTGGCCTTGATGCCGATCTTTGCCCAATCCTGCTGGATCATTTGCGCCGACATGCGCGCGTTCGGATTGGACGCGCGCTGTACGGTCATGGCCCACAGGTCGAGAGTGGTGCCAGGTGCAACCCCTGCTTCTTTTAGTAGCGCCTTGGCCTTGGTCGGATCGTAGGGCGCGTCCTTGATGGTTGGGTCATAAGACCACTGCGCCGGAGGCAGGGCGTTCTGCGCCAATTGCCCGGCGCTCTGGTACACGGCCTTGATGATCGCCGGCTTGTCGATCGCCATGTCCAGGGCCTGGCGCACCTTGAGTTGGTCCAGCGGTGGATGGGTCACGTTGTAGGCCAGGAACCCCAGGTTGAAACCGGCTTGTTGCAGCACGCGCAGGTTGGGGTCCTGCTGCATCACCTCGATATCGGCCGGGCGCGGGTAGCCGCTGACCTGGCACTCACCGGCCTTGAGCTTTTGCAGGCGCGAGGCGGCGTCGGGAGTGATGGCGAATACCAGGTTGTCGAGCTTCACGTCCTCGGGTTTCCAGTACTGCTTGTTGGCGACGTAGCGAATCTGCGAGTCCTTCTGGTAGCGCTTGAACACGAACGGCCCGGTGCCGACCGGTTTCTGGTTGATGTCGGAGGCCTTGCCTTCCTTCATCAACTGCGCCGCGTATTCGGCGGACTGCACCGAGGCGAAGCTCATCGCCAGGTTCTGCACGAAGGCGGCGTCCACGTTATTGAGGTTGAAGCGCACGCTGTGGTCGTCGAGTTTTTCGACGCGCTTGATCGTGGTGTTGAGGCCCATATCGGTGAAGTAGGGCGACTCGGACGGGTAGGCGTGGCGGAACGGACTTTGTGCATCCAGCAATCGATTGAAGGTGAACAGCACGTCGTCGGCGTTGAAGTCGCGGGTCGGCGTGAAGAAGTCCGTGGTATGAAACTTCACCCCATCGCGTAGGTGAAAGGTATACGCCAGGCCGTCATTGGACACCTCCCAGTTCGTCGCCAGGCCCGGTTCGACTTCGGTACCGCCCCGCTTGAACTGGGTCAGGCGGTTGAACACGGTTTCGGCAGAGGCGTCGAAATCAGTACCACTGGTGTATTGGCTGGGGTCGAAACCGGCAGGGCTGGCTTCAGAGCAGTAGACCAGAGTGCTGGCCGCGTGGGCCATAGGCATGAAGGCCAACAGGCCTGCGGCGAGCAGGAGCGGTTTTAAGGCAATTCTTTCCATGGAGACCCCTGAAGTGGCAGGCATTTATAAGCTGGCTATAAAAACGGCGATAACCGAGGTTACCGCCGTTCAGGGAGGCCTGGTAGAGGAGCAGCGGTTATCCGTTCAGTTTAGGTGTGATCTGTATGCGTATGGGCGCGGACTTATCCATCACATACCCATCGCTGTCGATGTCATTGCTGGCACGGAAAGTGACCGTTCTTGATGTGTGGGTCGTGATGTCTGTCAGCGGCTCAAGCTCGCCATTCTCCGTGTTGAGCCGGGAGAGTTTGAAGTCGGTTTCACCGGTGACGGTAGTCGTCGCGCTGGCCGGATCATAGTTGACGTAGTAGTGCTGCTCGCCGCCGCTGGAGAGCATCGGCTCTTTCAATCGGGGTGTCCTGAACTCCTCCGGAATTGGGGCCAGCAGCCATTGGTTGGCGACTTCAGACACCCGCGCTCTCAGCGCCGGGTCAGGCATGAACCGCTCCAATGCTTCAATGTTTTGCTGTTTGATTGCATCGATTTCTTCCTCCGATGCGAGGGTGCCTTTAAGCGCTTGGAAATTTTTTATATCTTCGCCGACGTCAATTTCCAACTGGCTGCCGTCAGGTTTTTTTATCGTCAATCTGCTTCGATTTAGATCTTTGATAAATTGGTCGCTGTAGTCATTCGTCCCGAATCCCGGCGTGTTGGCTTTAGGCGGCTGTGTTGCCCATTCCGGGTTTTCCTCGGATACCCAGGAAATTTGCGGCACGGTTTCGCCCTGTTCTGTCAGGGTGATCCCGTAGGTGTAGGTGTGGTTTTCATCCAGTCTGAAATAGTTGTCCAGCGTATCGGCACCTTTCATTTTCGAACCATTGAGTTCAAGGAATTCGTCCGATAGGCGTGGTGGCGCTTTGGGCTCGGCGCTCGGCGAGGGTGGAGCGGCGCGTTTCCACCACGCACCACCGTCGCCCGGGGCGCGGGCCCATTCGCCATTGCGTCCAGGCGTTACCACCATTAATCCTGCGCCATTCTCTGGATTCATGATTTTTGCCCATGGATTGCCCGATCTGTATTGGCCCGAGATTTCATATACGTTGCTTTTCCCAGTCTCATCGGTAAAGCGCACAAACTGGCGCGGCGCACCGGTGCTATCCGTTATTCGGTAAACCCCCTGTGCATCGCGGGTGGCATTCTTGATCAATGCCTCACCGTCGGCGACGGCGTATTGCGCCATGGGGATGAGTGAAATGGACCTTGGCAGGGGCGCCTTGGCCGGTTCATCGATAACGCGGTTGCCGCGGGAGGTCCCCGGTTGCGGCTCCTCGATGACAGGGCGTTCGGGTTGGACACGCGGCTTCAGAGGGGTTGATCCGCTCTCGGGCGCGATCGCGAAAGGGTCTTCAGGACGGGCGCTGGCCCCAATGGAAAACAACGTGTTCAACAGGCCATCAAATGCCTTGGATGCACCGTCTTTGCGCTCAGCCTGATTGTCGCCTGAGTATGCTTTTTCCTCTCCCAGCGCGACTTCGGTCAAACCCGTGATGACTGCCGCAGCGGCGACCGGGGCCGCGATGGGGGCAAGCTTGGCCAGCAATCCCGCAGCCACGGTAATGTCGTTCAGCCAAGTGTCCCGGATCACCTCGCTGTTGGATTTGATCACGACGTCGGCATCGCTGCTCATGCGCGCCTTGGTGGCGGAGGCCAGGGTGGAAAACACATCGCCTTCGATCTTGGAACGGCCGGCAGTGACAGCCGGTGCGTTCAAGCTTGCGCTCGCCATTTCGTCGAGTAAGGTGTCCAGGCCTTTCGTCTTTCTTCCCATTCCCGCAAGGGAGGCAACGGGGATAAGTCCCTCCAGCATGCTTTCAGCCAGGCCAGGTTTATGTGCGTGGTCTTGCCGAGCTGCCAGCGGAAAATGAGCCGCCAAGGCCTCGCGTTTTTTGGGGTTCCTGGCTTGTTCGCTGAGCCACTCGTTCAACGTGTCCAGAGAATCAAATCTCAGAAAAGCCGGCTCGGCGCCCGGTATGTAGAGCACTTGCCGGCGCCCGTCCTGCGCACTGAATCGCAGAATATCGCTGGACGCGATCCCATGGATGTCGAGGGCGTGCGCTTGCACCGTTGCATTGACCGCAGCCTTGGCCCTGAGCTGCTCGACGCTCAGCGGTGCGTTTTCGTCGAGTGGCAGGTTGGACACGGCGCCCATGATCAGTCGGTAGTCTTCGCGCGTAAATCGCAGTTCGGGCGGCTGCACCGCTTGTTCTGCCGCGGGCCTGGCCTCGGCCGCCTTCAATTGCTTGCGGGCTTGATAGGTGAATTCTCCTTTGATGGCGGCCTCATAGTTTTCAGTATGAGTGCGCCAGAAACTCTCGATTTTCTTGTCCATCTGGCCCTGGAAATCGGTTTTCCAGCTCTCGTGCATGAGCTTGGACGGGGCCAGCGGGAATTCGTTGCGGGCACCATAGCCTCCTTTAGCACCGGCGCCGTAGCCAACGGTATACAGGCCGGAGTGAGTATCCAGTTCACCTGGAATTCCGTCATGTGCGGAGAAGTTTTTCAGCAGCGCATCGGGCAGGCGCAAGGACGATTTTGGCTCATCGTCGAGATGCTCGGTGCCCGAGGCGGTGGCTCCATACAGGGGGGTGTTGTAGTTGTCGAAGCGATTGAAATAGAGGGTGTCCGCGTCGACCTGTTTGCCGGTCAACTTGAAAATCATTGCCTCCGCCCACTTCTTCGCTTCTGCCCGCGTGTTGGGCAGGTGAGTGGCAACACCGACGGCCAGGCGCTTGTACTCCAACGCTTGAGGCGCGCTGCCATAGAACTTGGCTGCATTCTGTTGGTGCACGGCCAAGGCCTGCGCTGAACGGCTACTGGCTGGGCGCGTACGATCGTCCGCCGCGATAGGGTCGAAGGCTTTCTGCTGCTCCAGGTGCCTGATTTGCTCATTGGCCTGGGCGCGACGCGAAGGAAGCGGTATGCCCTGGAAATTCGCGACGTCCTTTGCGCTGACCTGTGTGAAACCCTCACCGAATCGCACACGCAGTGGGCCTTTGTCTTCGGGGGCGATCACCTTTGCCGCGGCCAGCAGGGGGCCTGACACCTGCGCCCAGCCCGATGTGTCCGAAAGGTGGAAGGTTTTTGTTTTACCGTCTGCCTCGGCGGACAACGTGCCTTTGAATGGGTCGATGGAAAGCAGGGCCGACGCATCGATTTTCTGCTCGCGCAACCAGCCCTGTACCACAGGGTGCTCAACGAAGGCCCGGTACAGTCCAAGCCATTGGCCCAATGTGCTCTCGGGTGGGACTTTTATGAGGCCGGCGTTGTTGTGCAGCACTTTGCGTTGCACGGCTTCAAGGTAGGCATGGAGCAGCGCGGTTTCGTGAGGTGAGTCCGTGGGGCGGGGTTGAGTGATTGGCGCCTGAACGGTGGGGGATGGGATCGAGAAACGCTGGTGTTGGAGCACAGAAGGCGCAGCGTGAACGGGAGCGGTATGCATGATGTCGGTTCTCGTGAGGTAAACGAATGCCCAGGCAGCACTCCCTGTGGCTGCGGCATTGTTTGGGTCGCGAAAACCGGGTGAATGATTCCGGCGAATAGGCCGCGAGATCTGGAAGGCGATGGGTAAAAGTTCTGTATGAAAAAAGGCGCAATCCTATGAAGAGAGCGCCTTTTCTATCAGCGGGAGCGGTGGTTATTGCAAGACTTCAATCACCCCGTCGGCGCTCATGTTGACCTGGCTGGTCCCGGCTTCCACTTCCGGTGTCGGTGCTGAATCGGCCATGGCGGCTTTCATCATCATGCCGCCACGGGCGTAGGGTTGCGGGTAGCCGTTGGTATTGAAGTTCAGGTTGACGATCTTGTAGCCCTTGCCGCCCAGTGCATCGGTGGCCAGTTGGGCGCGAGCCTTGAAGGCCGCGACGGCGTCCTTGAGCAGCGCGTCTTCGCTGGACTTGCGGGTGGCGTCGGCAATGGCGAAGTCCATGCTGTCCATCTTCAGGGTATTCAGCAGTTCGCCGGTGAGTTTGGACAGCGCCGGGAAGTCCGCGCTTTCCAGGCGCACTTCGGCGCGTTCACGCCAGCCGGTGATCTTCTGGTTCTTGTTGTCGTAGATCGGGTAGCTGTTGCGGCTGCCCTGGCGCAGGGTCACGCCTTTGACTTCACGGGCCTGGCCCAGGGCCTTGTTCATGGTGGTGGTGATTTCGGCCGCGAGCTTGGCCGGGTCGGCATTCTGGGATTCGGTGTAAAGGGTCACGATCATTTTGTCGCGGGCAACCTCCTGGCTGACCTCGGCGCGCAGGGAAATCTGGTTGTAGTTCAGTGCGTCAGCGGCCAGTGCAGGCAGGCTGACCAGGGTGCCGACGCTGAGAGTGATGACGGCTGCACTGCGAGTGAAACGAGACATGGAAGCTCCTTGAGGTAGTCGTGTTCGATATGACTGTAGACGGTGGTATCGGGTTCTTCGGGTTTACACATTCACAACAAGTTGTCGGCATGGCGACGAACGGTCATTGGCTCGGCCTGCGGCAAAGAGCCACACGCGCCGTGCCAGCGGGCCGGCATCGTTTATACTCGTGCCGATCCGCCTGCAGCGCTCATCGGGAGAGCTCATGCTCGCCGCCGTAAAACTGACTTCCGCCACCCGCCAGAACCTCTGGCGCCTGACGTTCATCCGTACCCTGGTTCTGGCCGCGCAGGCTGGCTCGGTGGGGCTTGCCTATTGGTTCGACCTGCTGCCGCTGCCGTGGCTGCAACTGGGCGTGACCCTGGGTTTCTCAACGGTACTGTGCGCGTTCACCGCGATCCGCCTACGCACCACGTGGCCGGTAACCGAGCTGGAATACGCCCTGCAACTGGCCTGCGACCTGTTTATCCACAGTGTGTTGCTGTATTTCTCCGGTGGTTCCACCAACCCGTTTGTTTCGTACTACCTGGTGCCACTGACCATCGCCGCCGTGACGTTGCCGTGGCGCTACTCGGTGGTGCTGTCGGGCATTGCGCTGACCCTTTACACCTTATTGCTGGCGCGCTTTTATCCACTGCAAACATTCCCCATCGCCCGGGAAAACCTGCAGATCTACGGCATGTGGCTGAGCTTTGCGCTGTCCGCTGCAGTCATCACCTTCTTTGCCGCGCGGATGGCCGAAGAACTGCGCCGCCAGGAAGAGCTGCGCGCCATTCGTCGTGAAGAGGGCCTGCGCGACCAGCAGTTGCTGGCCGTTGCTACCCAGGCAGCCGGCGCCGCCCATGAACTGGGTACGCCCCTGGCCACCATGAGTGTGTTGCTCAACGAAATGACCCAGGACCACAAGGACCCGACGTTGCAGGAAGACTTGGGTGTGCTGCGTGAACAGGTCAAGCAGTGCAAGCAGACCCTGCAGCAACTGGTGCGCGCCGCCGAAGCCAATCGCCGCCTGGCGGTGGAGATGCAGGACGTGACCCAATGGCTCGACGACGCCCTGAACCGCTGGCACCTGATGCGCCCGGAAGCCAGTTACCGCTTCAACCTGCTGGGCCAGGGCACGGTGCCGCGCATGGCGCCGCCGCCGGACCTGACCCAGGCGCTGCTCAACCTGCTGAACAATGCCGCCGACGCCTGCCCAGAAGGGCTCGGCGTGCAGTTGGACTGGGATGCAGAAGACGTCACCATCAGTATTCGTGACCATGGCGCGGGCGTGCCGCTGGCCATCGCCGAGCAGATCGGCAAACCGTTCTTTACCACCAAGGGCAAAGGCTTCGGCCTCGGCCTGTTTTTGAGCAAGGCCAGCGTGACCCGCGCGGGCGGCTCAGTGAAGCTCTATAGTCATGAGGAAGGCGGCACGCTCACCGAGCTGCGCCTGCCCCGTGTCGCACGAGGAGATATCGATGACTGACGAGATCCAAGTCGAAGGCGAAGAACTGCCGCACCTGCTGCTGGTAGATGACGACGCCACCTTCACCCGCGTGATGGCGCGCGCCATGAGCCGTCGCGGTTTCCGCGTCAGCACCGCAGGTTCGGCTGAAGAGGGCTTTGCGATTGCCCAGGCCGACTTGCCGGACTTCGCCGCGCTCGACCTGAAAATGGACGGCGACTCCGGCCTGGTGCTGCTGCCCAAGCTGCTGGAACTCGACCCGGAAATGCGCGTGGTGATCCTCACCGGTTATTCCAGCATTGCTACTGCGGTCGAGGCGATCAAGCGCGGCGCCTGCAACTACCTGTGCAAGCCGGCGGACGCCGACGATGTGCTGGCCGCCTTGCTCTCCGAGCACGCCGACCTCGACACCCTGGTGCCGGAAAACCCGATGTCGGTGGACCGCCTGCAGTGGGAGCACATCCAGCGCGTGCTCACCGAGCATGAAGGCAACATCTCCGCCACCGCCCGCGCCCTGGGCATGCACCGCCGTACCTTGCAACGCAAACTGCAGAAGCGTCCGGTGCGCCGCTGAACAACGCTGGATTGAAAAAGCCCGGGTTACCGGGCTTTTTTTCGGCAGTTGGCGACTCAATAAGGAAAGGCCACACGCCCGTCGAACAGATCGTAGCGCTGATCCGGCAGTTTGGCGGGTGACTTGAAGGAGACATACAAGATACCGTCCTTGACCTTCGCAGCGCTGACTTCGAGCGAGGCCTCCGGCATGACCGCGACGTGGTCGGGGAGGGTGCTGCTGGACAGGTTCTTCTTCGTGATCGATTCATCGAAGATGTAAATCACCGGTTGCCGGTCCTTCGCGGGCAGCGCACCTTTCGCCCAGGTTTCCCAGCCCTTGGCGTTGAAGGCCTGAGTCGACGCCGATTGAACGCCGCTGTCCCTGAATACTTTTCCAACACCGTTTTTAAGTTTATCGGCGCCTTCTGGAGTAACGAAGGCATACCGGTAGGCCTTGCCGTTGTAATTGGCTTGTTCATCCAGGTCGGACAGGAATTCGCTCACGTTTGATGGATACGTGTTCGAGTCGACCTCGGTGCGAAGGACGTGGTTTATTTCGCCTGAACCGGCCTCGGTGTACTCATTCAGGCTTTCATAGTCTTCCGCTTTGGACTGCAGCACCAAGCGGGTCAACTTGTCCAACTCGTGGTTGCGCTCGGTGTCACTCAGTGCGTTTCTGTCTGTGTTGATCTGGCTGATGTCTTGGGCGAGCTGAGCTTTTGGCGAGGATTTATCCTGGCTCCACGGGAAGGTGATGCCTGCGCTTTTTTCGAGTTGTACCCATTTTCCCTCGTTGTCGAGATGCACCGTCATGACCGGTTTTCTGGAGGCCGGGTCAATAATCTCGACGTACTGATCGCTGAGTTTGAACGTGTTTTTGATTTCATACACCCGTTCTTTCGCTGAACGATCCGTATGGCGAATGTACCAGTGGTCCAGGCCCTCGGTGTCAGTGGCCTGGTAGATATTGCTGGCGTTTTTCGTGGCGCGCTCGATGAGCGTTTCGCCGCCCTCCACGGCATGGGCGCTGATGATGCCGGTTTCCTGGGGACGCAAGCGGTTGACGGTGGTGCCAAGTAATTGCGGCGTCACGTCCTCGCCTGGCGTGACGGGGTCTTCTTCGACAGTCTCCGTGGCCACCGCGGTTTCAATCGATTGCGCGCCCTTGCTCACCCTGGAAGCGGCGCCAGCGATACCCGGCACCGCGTTGAGTACGCCAAATACGATGCGGTCTGTGCCGCGTGATTTGCCGTGGGCCAGGTCGTCGATACCCACGCCAACCTGAGCAACGCTTGCACCTGCGTAAAGTACATCCAGTGCCAGGCCTACTTCCGGCATGACGAACGCCAACGGGGTCAGAAGCAAGGCAGTGGCGGTCGCGGCCTCCGCCAGTTTCACTGCGATGTTCTTGACCACATCGGCATCGGTGGTGATGTCGTGATCGGCGTCCGCGTAGCTTCGTTCTTTCTGGCGCTGGGTCATGGCCTTGAACGGATCGCCCTTCACCGGTTCCAGGGTGATGTAGCGCTGCGGGTCCCAGTCACTGAGGCCGGTGAAACCCAGGGCATTGGGTTTCTGTGCGTGCGTCCAGCCCCCGAGCCCTTCAAGGGATTGCTTCACGCCATCAGACAGCACCTTGTCATCCTGGGCGTTTTTGCTGAAGTGGCTCGCCAGCGCCGCCCGCTTGACCGGGTCGGCCGCCTGGTCTGCCAGCCAGGTTTTCATGGCTTCTGGGCTGTCGAACCGGTGGATCGGCGACGAGTTGCCCGGGATATGCAGCAGGGTGGTTTTAATCGCTTTGCCATCGCGGTCAAGACGGGTCTTTTTGTCGACGATGTACAGCAAGTCGGTGGAGGCGTCGCCATTGATCGACAGCAGCCCGACGTCGACGTCAGGGTCCTTGGCGTATCGGGCTTCGAGGTGTTCGACGCTGGTCTCAAGCCATGGTTTACCGGGCCTGAGGCCCGCTGCGCGCATGACCAGGCGGGCCTCCTCGTCACTCAGGCTACCGTCCTTTTGCTGTGAATGGGCCGCTTGCACCAGCGCTATTCTGCTGAGCAGCTCATAGGGCTTCTCATGGCTTGTCCAGAATTGGTTCAGGTAGGTTTTGAACGGTGTCACCAGCTCGGTCTCCCACACAAGATCCCGGAACTGCTGCGGGGTGAGCGACACCCTTGATGCGAGGTCTGGGATTGCATCCTTCGAAGTGCTGGACCCTCGAACGATGTATTCATGCGGCGGGTTCACCAGCTCATCGAGTGTGCGACCCAGTTGCATCAGCTGCCCGGCTGGAAGGAGCCCCATAAAATCCAGCATCCTGGATATCGTCGGGTGCAGTTGCGCCCTCCCGGTTGGCGATTCGTCATTCCTGTTCATCCGGCGTTCGTTGGTCAGCGCGGCGGCGGTCAGGCTGATCTGATTGAGGACCTTGCCGTTTGAAGGGGCCGGCTGGGTGGCGTCGTAGTCGGTGGTCACGATGTAAGTTCGGTCAGGGTCCACGTTCAGATGGAACTGCTTGCGCAGCGTCTTGGTAATGATCTGCGCGGTGTTCTGTGCGGGCGTCAGGATGGCTTGGCTGGCGTTTTTGATCAGACGTTCAACGCTCGGGCTGCTGCGGGCTGCGTCGACGGTTTCATACACCTCTGTGGCGCGGCCAGGTGAGGCGGGCGGCTGCCTGGCGTCGTCAAGGGTTTGCTCCCGCGCGGCAGGTGCGCCCGGTTGGAAGGGCAATGGCGGCAAGCGGACAAACTGTGTCGACGTGGACGTGTTCATGTCAGTTTTCTCTCTCAACAGGCGCTGTGATGTGCCATGAGTGAGTGGGATGTTGGCGCTTGCCGGTTTCCAGCCGATGTGTGTCAAACGAACACTGAATGGACGCTGAACGAATGGCATCGAGTGCCCAAGTGCGCTGAGACCTTCCTTTAAGATCGGCTCACACTCCTGCGTCGAGCCAAACCATGAACCAGAACGCTGAGTACGGCGCCGTGAACGATGCGGTGCGTGGGCAATTTTTGCGCCGAACCTGGGCGATGATCACGCCTTACTGGCGCAGTGAAGAGAGGGGCAAGGCGTGGCTGCTGCTGGCGGCGGTCGTGGGCTTGTCACTGTTCAGCGTGGCGATCTCGGTGTGGATCAACCATTGGTACAAGGACTTCTACAACGCTCTGGAAAAGAAGGACACCGCCGCCTTCTGGCAGTTGATCGGCTATTTCGGCGGGATCGCCGCCGTTGCGATCCTGGGCGCGGTGTATCGCCTGTACCTGACCCAGATGCTGACCATTCGCTGGCGTGCCTGGCTCACCGAGAAACACATCGCCCGCTGGCTCGCCCACAAGAACTATTACCAGATGGAGCAGGGCGGCTATACCGATAACCCGGACCAGCGGATTTCCGAAGACCTCAACAACTTTACCTCCAGCACCTTGAGCCTGGGCCTGGGGCTGCTGCGCAACGTGGTTAGCCTGGTGTCGTTCTCGATCATCCTGTGGGGCGTGTCGGGCAGTATCGAGGTGTACGGCGTCACCGTCCCCGGCTACATGTTCTGGTGCGCGCTGCTGTACGCACTGGTGGGCAGTTGGCTCACGCATCTGATCGGGCGACGCTTGATTGGCCTGAGCAACCAGCAACAACGTTTCGAAGCCGACTTGCGTTTCTCCATGGTGCGCGTGCGCGAGAACGCCGAGAGCATCGCGCTCTACAACGGCGAGCCGAACGAGAACCAGCGCCTGAGTGCGCGCTTTGGCAGGGTGTGGCACAACTTCTGGGACATCATGAAAGTGTCCAAGCGGCTGACTTTTTTCACCGCCGGTTACAGCCAGATTGCGATCATCTTCCCGTTTATCGTCGCTGCGCCGCGTTACTTCACGGGCAAGATCGAACTGGGCGAACTGATGCAAATCAATTCGGCGTTCGGCAATGTGCAGGAGAACTTCAGCTGGTTTATCGACGCGTATTCGGAGTTGGCGTCGTGGCGCGCCACCAGTGATCGTCTGTTGAGTTTCCAGCAAGCCATGAGCGACAACGAGCAACGCCCGCCAGCCATTGATGTGCGCGCTGAGGGCGAACGCCTGGTGGTACAAGGCCTGGGCATGGACCTGGCTGATGGCCGCCACCTGCTCACCAATGCCGATATGCAGGTGGAGCCCGGCCAGCGTGTGATGCTCAGCGGTCGTTCCGGCAGCGGTAAAAGCACCTTGCTGCGGGCCATGGGCCACCTGTGGCCTGCGGGGCATGGCAGCATTCGCCTGCCGACGGCGCGCTACCTGTTCCTGCCGCAGAAACCCTACCTGCCGATCGGTACGTTGAAGGCCGCGTTGAGTTATCCACAGGACGACACCGTCTATACGGCCGAACGTTATGCACAGGTGCTGGAAACCTGTCGCCTGCCGCACCTGGTTGCGCGGCTGGACGAAGCCAATCACTGGCAGCGCATGCTCTCACCGGGCGAGCAACAGCGCCTGGCGTTTGCCCGTGCGTTGTTGTTCGCGCCGCAATGGCTGTACATGGACGAGGCCACTTCAGCGATGGACGAAGAGGACGAGGCGACGTTGTATCAGGCGTTGATCGATGAATTGCCGGGGCTGAGCATCGTCAGCGTCGGCCATCGCAGCAGCCTCAAGCGTTTTCATGGTCGATATGTGCGGATCGAGGGTGGGATGTTGCAAGAACAGCAACCGGCCTGAGGTTGTACTCATTCAATGTGGGAGCCGGGCTGGTATGTCAGTAGCAGGCGTATCAACTGGCACACCGCTATCGCAGGCAAGCCAGCTCCCACTTTTGAGCGGTGTTGTTTGAAAGGCAAAGGGCCCAACAAAAAGCCCGGCTGATCATCGATCAGCCGGGCTTTTCAGTGCTTGAAGAAAACTTACTTCTTCAAACCGTAATGCTCATCCAGCATGCCTGGGGCGTTCGGCGTCTTTGGCGCGTAGTCCCGTGGTGGTTCCTGGTTTTCCCGCGGTGGGGTCAGGCGCTCGCGGGGTGTTTGCGGTGCATCGGAATGCAACGCAGCCAGCAGGCGCTGACGGGTGATATCGTCGAGGGCCAGGCGGTTAGCGCCGTCGGCGAGGTGATCCTGTACTTCCTGGTAGCTCTGGGTGAGCTTCTTGACCAGGTTCGCGGTGCTGTTGAAGTGGGTAACCACCTCGTTCTGATAACTGTCAAAACGTTCCTGAATGTCATCCAGTTGACGCTGCGTGCGGTTAGGCGCGGCATTCGGCAACAGGCGGGCAACCAGGAAACCAATGGCGACACCGGCAACCAGGGCAAGAGTCGGCAACAACCAAACTAAGAGCGAGTGTTCCACGAGTCCTTCCTCTATAAACGGCTTTGCTTTACGTTAACGGCTCAAACCTGCGCTGTATACCGCGATTAAGCTCGCAATGATGCCATGCACAGACTTTTAGCTAGACGAGTCGACCCATTGAGAGGTCACGGAGTTCATTCCTTGCTCATGCGTGAAACCCCCGTTTTGATCGATGGCCCGGTAGGCCAATTGGAAGCGCTGTACCTGGATCACCCCGAGCCACGGGGCCTGGCGCTGATCTGCCACCCCAACCCGGTGCAGGGTGGGACCATGCTCAATAAAGTCGTTTCGACCCTGCAACGCACCGCCCGCGATGCCGGTTTGATTACTTTGCGTTTCAATTACCGGGGCGTCGGCGCGAGTGCCGGTACCCACGACATGAGCACTGGCGAAGTGGACGATGCCGAAGCAGCGGCCACCTGGCTGCGGGAAAAGCACCCGGATCTGCCGATCACCTTGCTGGGTTTCTCCTTTGGCGGTTATGTCGCGGCCAGCCTCGGTGGCCGTCTTGAGGCCAAGGGCGAAAAACTCGCGCACCTGTTCATGGTTGCCGCTGCGGTGATGCGCCTGCGTGACTGCGACGTGCTGCCGACCGGCTGCCCGCTGACCCTGATCCAGCCGGAAACTGACGAAGTGGTCGACCCACAGACCGTCTACGACTGGTCCGCCGCCCTGAATCGCCCCCATGAGCTGTTGAAAGTGGCAGAATGCGGGCACTTTTTTCATGGCAAGCTCACCGATCTCAAGGATCTGGTGCTGCCGCGCCTCTCGAATTGATAGCAGTCTGATAAGCGATTACCCATGACGACTCGTACCCGTATCCTCACCGGCATCACCACCACCGGCACGCCGCACCTGGGCAACTACGCCGGTGCGATCCGCCCGGCGATCCTCGCCAGCCAGGACGCCAATGCCGACTCCTTCTACTTCCTGGCCGACTACCACGCCCTGATCAAGTGCGATGACCCGCAGCGCATCCAGCGCTCGCGCATGGAAATCGCCGCGACCTGGCTGGCCGGTGGCCTGGATGTGAACCGGGTGACTTTCTACCGTCAGTCCGATATCCCGGAAATCCCCGAGCTGACCTGGCTGCTCACCTGCGTTGCCGCCAAGGGCCTGCTCAACCGCGCCCATGCGTACAAGGCCTCGGTGGACAAGAACGTGGAAGCCGGCGAAGACCCGGATGCGGGCATCACCATGGGCCTCTATAGCTACCCGGTGCTGATGGCGGCGGACATCCTGATGTTCAACGCGCACAAAGTGCCGGTCGGTCGCGACCAGATCCAGCACGTGGAAATGGCCCGCGACATCGGCCAGCGCTTCAACCACCTGTTCGGCAACGGTAAAGAATTCTTCACCATGCCCGAGGCGCTGATCGAAGAAAGCGTCGCCACCTTGCCGGGCCTGGACGGCCGCAAGATGTCCAAGAGCTACGACAACACCATCCCGTTGTTCACCAGCGCCAAGGACATGAAGGACGCGATCTCGCGGATCGTCACCGATTCCCGCGCGCCGGGCGAAGCCAAGGACCCGGACAACTCGCACCTGTTCACCCTGTACCAGGCGTTTGCCAGCAAGGCCCAGGAACAAGAATTCCGCGCCGAGCTGCTGCAAGGCCTGGGCTGGGGCGAGGCGAAGAGCCGCCTGTTCCAGTTGCTGGACGGTCAGTTGGGCGAGGCCCGTGAGCGGTACCATCAACTGATGTCACGTCCGTCGGACATGGAAGACCTGCTGCTGATCGGTGCCAAGAAGGCCCGCGCCGTGGCCGCGCCATTCCTCGCCGAGTTGCGTGAGGCGGTGGGCCTGCGTTCGTTCGTCGAGCAGGCTGCCGCACCGGTCGCCACCAAGAAAAAAGCCGCAAAGGCCGCACGCTTCGTGAGTTTCCGCGAAGACGACGGCAGCTTCCGCTTCCGTTTGCTGGCCGCCGATGGCGAGCAACTGCTGTTGTCGCGCAACTTCGCCGACGGCAAGGCCGCTGGCGCGGTGACCAAGCAACTGCAGAACGGTGACGCGCTGGACGTGCGCAGCGAAGCCCTGGGCTTCAGCGTATGGCTGGATGGCAATGCCGTGGCCGACAGCGCCGAGTTCGCCGACGCCGCTTCCCGCGACGCCGCCATCGCTGCCCTGCGCATCGCATTGACACCAATCGAAGATTGACCCGACCAAGGGTTGATTGCCATTAATCAGGGCCGTCGTTACAGTGACGGCCCGTTTTTGTTGCCTTGCTAACGAAATTATGACGCCCCTAGAACGATATCAAGCTGATCTGAAACGCCCTGAATTCTTCCATGACGCGGCCCAGGAAACGGCGGTGCGTCATTTGCAGCGCCTGTACGACGACCTCGTCGCGGCTTCGCAAAGCAAGCCTGGGATGTTCAGCAAGCTGTTTGGCAAGAAAGACCACACGCCGGTCAAAGGCCTGTACTTCTGGGGTGGCGTTGGCCGGGGCAAGACGTACCTGGTGGACACTTTCTTCGAAGCGCTGCCATTCAAGGAAAAGGTGCGCACTCACTTCCACCGCTTCATGAAGCGCGTGCACGAAGAGATGAAGACCCTGCCGGGCGAGAAAAACCCGCTGACCATCATCGCCAAGCGGTTCTCCGACGAAGCGCGGGTGATCTGCTTCGATGAGTTCTTCGTTTCCGACATCACCGACGCCATGATCCTCGGCACGTTGATGGAAGAGCTGTTCAAGAACGGCGTGACCCTGGTCGCCACCTCGAACATCGTGCCCGATGGCCTCTACAAGGACGGCCTGCAACGCGCGCGCTTCCTGCCGGCCATCGCGCTGATCAAGCAGAACACCGACATCGTCAACGTCGACAGCGGCGTCGACTACCGCCTGCGTCACCTGGAGCAAGCGGAGCTGTTCCACTTCCCGCTCAACGACGCCGCGCATGAAAGCCTGAAAAAGAGCTTCCGCGCGCTCACGCCGGAATGCACCCAGGCGGTGGAAAACGACAAGCTGATGATCGAGAACCGCGAAATCATCGCCCTGCGCACGTGCGACGACGTGGCCTGGTTCGACTTCCGCGCCCTGTGCGATGGCCCGCGCAGCCAGAACGACTACATCGAGCTGGGCAAGATCTTCCACGCCGTGATCCTCAGCGGCGTGGAGCAGATGGGCGTGACCACCGACGACATCGCGCGCCGGTTTATCAACATGGTCGACGAGTTCTACGACCGCAACGTCAAGTTGATCATCTCGGCGGAAGTCGAGCTGAAGGACCTGTACACCGGCGGTCGCTTGAACTTCGAATTCCAGCGCACGCTCAGCCGCTTGCTGGAAATGCAGTCCCACGAGTTCCTGTCGCGTGGGCACAAGCCGTAAGAACAACGCAAATCAAATGTGGGAGGGGGCTTGCCCCCGATAGCGGTGTATCAGTACCAGGTGTGCTGACTGACACACTGCCATCGGGGGCAAGCCCCCTCCCACATTTTGCCCTGCGTACATCCTTATTTATGCGGCCTGCTGAAACTGCTGGCGATACTGGTTCGGCGACAACTCCGTGTGCTGCCGGAACAGCCGTGCAAAGAAACTCGCATCGTCGTAACCCACCTCATAACTGATGGTCTTGATGCTCTTGCGGCTGCCCGAGAGCAGGCCTTTGGCCGTCTCGATGCGCAGGCGTTGCAGGTAATGCAGCGGCTTGTCGCCGGTAGCGGTCTGGAAGCGGCGCATGAAGTTGCGGATGCTCATGCCATGTTCGCGGGCCACGTCTTCGAAGCGGAACTTGTCGGCGAAGTGTTCTTCGAGCCAGTGCTGGATCTGCAGGATGATCACGTCCTGGTGCAGCTTCTGCCCACCGAACCCAATGCGCCCCGGCGAGTAGCTGCGCTGCACTTCATAGAGAATGTCGCGGGCCACGGCCTGGGCGATGTTGGCGCCGCAGAAGCGCTCTATCAGGTAAATGTAGAGGTCGCACGCCGAGGTCGTGCCGCCGGCGCAATACAGGTTGTCGGCATCGGTGAGGTGCTTGTCCTGGTTGAGCTGCACCCGTGGGAAACGTTCGCTGAAGGCGTTGAAGAACCGCCAGTAGGTGGTCGCTTCCTTGCCGTCGAGCAGGCCGGCTTCAGCGAGCCAGAATACTCCGGTGGCTTCGCCGCACAAGACCGCACCGCGTGCGTGTTGCGCGCGCAGCCATGGCAGCACTTGCGGGTAGCGCGTGCACAAGGCGTCGAAATCGTCCCAGAAGGCGGGTAGTACGATGATGTCGGCGTCTTCGAGGCCGCCGTCCACCGGCATGATCACATCACTGAAGCTGCGTACCGATTGCCCGTCGGGGCTGACCAGGCGCGTTTCGAACGCCGGGGTCAGGCCCAGGCCTTGTTGCTTGCCGTAACGCAGGCTGGCGAGGTGGAAGAAATCCTTGGCTTGCATGAGGGTGGAAGCGAATACCCGATCAATGGCCAAAATGCTGACGCGCCTCAACGGCGTGGAGATTTGGTTAGACATAATTTCATTTATTCTTATAGGGGAAAGTGGTCACCAGACGGCTGGATCGTCTTATTTTTTGTCGCATGTGTCCAGTGTCCCGTGCTGCCTTCGCGGCATAGTCTCTGTGGGCTCGTCTTTGTCCGACAATCCACGCAGGTGACCCATGATCCCCAGAACCTTGTTCAGCCCCGAGCACGAACTCTTTCGCGAGAGCGTGCGCACCTTTCTTGAAAAAGACGCCGTACCGTTCCATGGGCAATGGGAGAAACAGGGCTATATCGACCGCAGTTTGTGGAGCAAGGCAGGGGAGGCGGGGATGCTGTGTTCCCATCTGCCGGAAGAGTACGGCGGGCTGGGTGCGGACTTTTTGTACAGCGCGGTAGTGATTGAGGAGATCAGCCGGCTGGGCCTGACGGGGATCGGGTTTTCCCTGCATTCGGACATCGTCGCGCCGTACATCCTGCATTACGGCAGTGAGGCGTTGAAGCACAAATACCTGCCCAGGCTGATCTCCGGCGAGACGGTCACGGCCATTGCCATGACCGAACCGGGAGCGGGTTCTGACCTGCAAGGGGTGAAGACCACGGCAGTGCTCGACGGCGATGAGTACGTGATCAACGGCTCCAAGACATTCATCACCAATGGCTACCTCGCCGAGTTGGTGATCGTGGTCGCCAAGACCGACCCCAAGGCCGGTGCCAAGGGCACCAGCCTGTTCCTGGTGGAGGCGGACACACCGGGCTTCGACAAGGGCAAGCGTCTGGAAAAGGTGGGGATGAAGGCGCAGGACACCTCGGAACTGTTCTTTCAGGACGTGCGAGTCCCCAAGGAGAACCTGCTGGGCCAGGCAGGCATGGGCTTCGCCTACCTGATGCAGGAGCTGCCGCAGGAGCGGCTCACGGTGGCGATCGGCGCGCTCTCATCCGCCGAGGCGGCGCTGGCGTGGACCCTGGAATACACCCGCGAGCGCAAGGCGTTCGGCAAGGCGATTGCCGATTTCCAGAACACCCGCTTCAAACTGGCCGAGATGGCCACCGAGATTCAGATCGGCCGCGTGTTTGTCGACCAGTGCATGGCCCTGCATCTGGAAGGCAAGCTCGACGTGCCCACGGCTGCAATGGCCAAGTACTGGGTGACGGACCTGCAATGCAAGGTGCTCGATGAATGCGTGCAGTTGCACGGCGGCTACGGCTTCATGTGGGAATACCCGATCGCCCGGGCGTGGGCGGATGCGCGGGTGCAGCGGATTTATGCGGGGACCAACGAGATCATGAAGGAGATCATTGCGCGGGCGCTTTGATCGTGTGGTGCTTCTCAGGGCCTCATCGGGGGCAAGCCCCCTCCCACATTTGACGCTATTCACATTCAGGCATGTGAACACAGCCAGTGTGGGACAGGGGCAAGGCCCCTCCCACATTTGACGCTATTCACATTCAGACATGTGAACACAGCCAGTGTGGGAGAGGGGCAAGGCCCCTCCCACATTTGACGCTATTCACATTCAGGCATGTGAACACAGCCAGTGTGGGAGAGGGGCAAGGCCCCTTCCACATTTGACGCTATTCACATTCAGGCATGTGAACACAGCCAGTGTGGGAGAGGAGCAAGGCCCCTTCCACATTTGACGCTATTCACATTCAGGCATGTGAACACAGCCAGTGTGGGAGAGGGGCAAGGCCCCTCCCACATTTGACGCTATTCACATTCAGACATGTGAACACAGCCAGTGTGGGAGGGGGCTTGCCCCCGATGACGGCCTACAAATCGATCAAGGCGCAGGATTCGGATGATCCTTCTGGATCGCCTCAATCCCCTCGAGCACCTCTTTGGACAGCTTCAAGTCGGCACTGGCGATGTTGCTGTCCAGCTGCTCCAGGCTTGTCGCGCCAATGATGTTGCTGGTCACAAACGGCTGCTGCGTCACGAACGCCAGCGCCATCTGCGCCGGGTCCAGGCCATGCTCCCGCGCCAGCGCCACATAACGGCTGCACGCCGCTTCAGACTGCGGGTTGAAGTAGCGGCTGAAGCGGCTGTATTCGGTCAAGCGGGCCTTGGCTGGGCGGGCGCCATTTTCGTATTTGCCGCTGAGCATGCCGAATGCCAGGGGCGAGTAGGCCAGCAGGCCGCATTGCTCGCGAATGGCGACTTCCGCCAGGCCCACTTCAAAGCTGCGGTTGAGCAGGTTGTAGGGGTTCTGGATCGACACCGCGCGTGGCCAGCCACGGGCTTCGGCCAGGGCGAGGAATTTCATGGTGCCCCACGGCGTTTCGTTGGACAGGCCGATGTGGCGGATCTTGCCGGCCTTTACGTGTTCATCCAGCGCGTCGAGGGTTTCTTCCAGCGGGGTGAGGTCGTCTTCGTCCTTGTGCTTGTAGCTCAGTTGGCCGAAGAAGTTGGTGCTGCGCTCCGGCCAATGCAGTTGGTAGAGGTCGATCCAGTCGGTCTGCAGGCGCTTGAGGCTTGCCTCGAGCGCCAGGGCGATGTGCTTGCGGTTGTGGCGCAGGTGCCCGTCGCGGATGTAGTCGATGGTATTGCCGGGGCCGGCGATCTTGCTGGCCAGTACCCAGTCGGCGCGATCACCACGACTTTTGAAGTAATTGCCGATGTAGCGCTCGGTAGTGGCATAGGTGTCGGCCTGGGGCGGCACCGGGTACATTTCGGCCGTGTCGAGGAAGTTGATCCCCGCGCCCTTGGCCCGCTCGATCTGTGCGAAGGCCTCTGCCTCGCTGTTCTGCTCGCCCCAGGTCATGGTGCCCAAGGCTATCGCGCTCACGTTCAGATCTGTACGGCCCAGCTGTCGATAATCCATCGGGTACTCCTTCAGGGAAAACAATCATAAAAGCAGGTTGAATTTTTTTTCGCAATCTGCATAATTGCCCACCTCTTTCTGCAGTGGAAGTGATGCGCCGCCTGCCGAAGAATCTTGCCGTTGAACGGACGCGCCGACCCGAGCCCCCGATAGCGTCTGTATCCGGCTGCCTTTGACTTGTCAAAGTACGCACTATTCAGTAAGATCCGCCGTCTAATTTACAGGGCGGCCCCTGAGGCTATTAAAGAATGACAACTTTTACTGCAAAACCGGAAACAGTTCAGCGCGACTGGTTTGTCGTCGACGCCGCTGGTCAGACCCTGGGTCGTCTGGCCACTGAAGTCGCCAGCCGTCTGCGTGGCAAGCACAAGCCTGAGTACACCCCTCACGTCGATACCGGTGACTACATCGTGATCATCAACGCTGAGCAGGTTCGTGTAACCGGCAACAAAGCAAGCGACAAAATGTACTACCGTCACTCCGGTTTCCCAGGCGGTATCAAGTCTTCCAACTTCGAAGGCCTGATTGCCAAGAAGCCTGAAGCCCCGATCGAAATCGCGGTCAAAGGCATGCTGCCTAAGGGCCCACTGGGTCGCGATATGTTTCGCAAGCTGAAAGTCTATGCGGGCGCTGTACACCCTCATGCTGCTCAGCAGCCCCAAGAACTGAAGTTTTAACGGAATAGTTCATTATGTCGGCGACTCAAAATTACGGCACTGGCCGTCGCAAAACCGCAACCGCACGCGTTTTCCTGCGTCCGGGCACTGGTAACATCTCGATCAACAACCGCTCCCTGGACAACTTCTTCGGCCGCGAAACTGCCCGCATGGTAGTTCGTCAGCCGCTGGAACTGACCGAGACCGTTGAAAAGTTCGACATCTACGTCACCGTTATCGGTGGCGGTGTAAGTGGTCAAGCTGGCGCAATCCGCCACGGTATCACTCGCGCTCTGATGCAGTACGACGAAACCCTGCGTGGCGCTCTGCGCAAAGCTGGCTTCGTGACTCGCGATGCCCGTGAAGTTGAACGTAAGAAAGTCGGTCTGCGTAAAGCGCGTAAGCGTCCGCAGTACTCGAAGCGTTAATTCGCTTTACGTTCCACAAAAACGCCCAGCCTCCTCACGGAGCTGGGCGTTTTTTATTGCCTGCGATTTATGCACAATTTTCTGCGTGACAACTTGCCACATCCGTAGACCCCCTATACTACAAGGCCTGGGGGCTGAGCTCCGGGCAATTCCCTTGTCAACCGTGGGGCTTTTCATTACCATTCGGCAAAATTTTTATAAGTACAAGATTCAACACTTAGTAGACGCCTGATTTAACAGGCCAAAAAGCTGATGGGAGAGGACTGAATGAGCAATGACGGCGTGAATGCAGGCCGGCGTCGCTTCTTGGTAGCAGCCACATCCGTGGTGGGTGCTGCAGGAGCGGTGGGGGCTGCGGTCCCGTTCGTGGGGTCATGGTTTCCCAGTGCCAAGGCGAAAGCCGCAGGTGCACCGGTGAAGGTGAATATCAGCAAGATCGAGCCAGGCCAGCAGATGATTGCTGAGTGGCGCGGCCAGCCGGTTTTCATTGTTCGTCGTACCGAGGAAATCCTGGGGAATCTGAAGAAGATCGAAGGTCAACTGTCTGACCCGAAATCCGAGAATTCCGACCAGCCCGCCTACGCCAAAAACGAAGTACGTTCGATCAAGCCGGAAATCCTGCTGCTGGTCGGCCTCTGTACTCACCTCGGATGTTCGCCGACGTTCCGTCCCGAAGTCGCTCCTGTCGACCTGGGCAAAGACTGGGTCGGTGGTTATTTCTGCCCCTGCCACGGCTCCCATTACGACCTCGCCGGTCGTGTCTACAAGTCCCAGCCAGCGCCGTTGAACTTGCCGGTTCCTCCGCACGAATACGAATCTGACGACATCATTGTCATTGGTCTCGACAAGGAGAACGCGTGATGAGCAAGTTCATGGATTGGGTCGATGCGCGCTTCCCCGCCACTAAAATGTGGGAAGACCATCTCAGCAAATATTACGCACCAAAGAACTTCAACTTCTTCTACTTCTTCGGCTCCCTGGCGTTGCTGGTGCTGGTCAACCAGATCGTCACCGGTGTCTGGTTGACGATGAGCTACACCCCGTCGGCGGAAGAGGCGTTTGCCTCCGTCGAGTACATCATGCGTGACGTCGAGTACGGCTCGATCCTGCGCCTGCTGCACTCCACCGGTGCGTCGGCGTTCTTTATCGTTGTCTACATGCACATGTTCCGTGGGTTGCTCTACGGTTCGTACCAGAAGCCGCGCGAGCTGGTGTGGGTCTTCGGCATGTTGATCTACCTGGCGCTGATGGCCGAAGCTTTCATGGGCTACCTGCTGCCGTGGGGCCAGATGTCGTACTGGGGTGCCCAGGTGATCATCTCGCTGTTTGGTGCCATCCCGGTCATCGGCAATGACCTGACCCAGTGGATCCGCGGGGACTACCTGATCTCCGGCATCACCCTCAACCGCTTCTTCGCCCTGCACGTAGTGGCCTTGCCTATCGTGATTCTGGGCCTGGTGGTGCTGCACATTCTGGCGTTGCACGAGGTGGGTTCCAACAACCCGGACGGCGTGGACATCAAGAAGCACAAGGACGAGAACGGCATCCCGCTGGACGGCATTCCGTTCCACCCCTACTACACCGTGAAGGACATTGTCGGCGTCGTGGTGTTCCTGTTTGTGTTCTGCTCGATCGTGTTCTTTTTCCCGGAGATGGGCGGTTATTTCCTGGAGAAGCCCAACTTTGAACAGGCCAACGCCTTCAAGACCCCAGAGCACATTGCCCCGGTCTGGTACTTCACACCGTTCTACGCCATCTTGCGTGCGATCCCCGACAAACTCCTGGGCGTGATCGCCATGGGCGCGGCCATTGCGGTGCTGTTCGTGCTGCCATGGCTGGACCGCAGCCCGGTCAAATCCATGCGCTACAAGGGCTGGCTGAGCAAGATCTGGCTGTGGGTGTTCTGCATTTCGTTCGTGATCCTCGGTGTTTTGGGCGTACTGGCGCCAACCCCTGAGCGCACGTTGCTGTCGCAGGTCTGCACCTTCCTGTACTTCGCCTACTTCATTCTGATGCCGTTCTACACCCGGCTAGAGAAGACCAAACCGGTTCCGGAAAGGGTGACTGGCTGATGAAAAAATTATTCGTTGCATTGATGCTTTCGGCGCTGCCGCTACTGTCTTTCGCTGCCGAACACGGTGGCCCGGAGTTTTCGGTCGATATCGACGTGTCGGACAAGGCGGCCATGCAGGACGGCGCGCGCACGTTCGCCAACTATTGCATGGGCTGCCACAGCGCCAAGTTCCAGCGTTATGAGCGGGTGGCCGATGACCTCGGTATTCCCCATGAAACCATGCTGGAGAAGCTGGTGTTCACGGGCGCCAAGATCGGCGACCACATGACCATCGGCATGAAGCCTGCGGACGCCAAGGTGTGGTTCGGTGCTGCACCGCCCGACCTGACTCTGGTCGCACGGGTGCGCGGCACCGATTGGTTGTACAGCTACCTCAAGACCTTCTACGAAGACCCGGCGCGTCCCTATCAGGTGAACAACAAGCAATTCCCCAACGTCGGCATGCCCAACGTCCTGGTTGGCCTGCAGGGCAAGCAAATCATCGGCTGCAAGCAAGTTCAAGTGGTGGAAAACGGCAAGAAGCAATACGACCCGTTGACCGGTACGCCACTGACCCATGAGGCCTGCGACCAGTTGACGATCGAGACGCCGGGCTCCCAGACCGAGGAGCAGTTCGACCAGACGGTCAAGAACCTCGTGACCTTCCTGGCCTACTCCGCCAACCCGGTCAAACTGGAGCACCAGCGCATCGGTACCTATGTGTTGCTGTACCTCGCATTCTTCTTCGTATTCGCTTATCTGCTCAAGCGTGAATACTGGAAGGACGTGCATTGATCCAAACGTAAGGCAATTGCTGTTAATCTTGCGCGCCCAGCGGCATCTCTGAACATGTAGCAGTCTGGTTGTACCAGGCGTTACCGAGATGCTCCCTGGGCGCGCTCGTTTTTGAGCTTTCGATAATTTCAAGCGAGGAGGACCGCCATGGGCGTGACCAACCGGTTGGCCTGTTACTCCGACCCCGCCGACCACTATTCCCACCGAGTGCGTATCGTACTTGCAGAGAAGGGTGTCAGCGCCGAGATCATCAGTGTGGAGGCGGGCCGTCAGCCGCCGAAGCTGATCGAAGTGAACCCTTATGGCAGCCTGCCCACCCTGGTCGATCGTGACCTGGCGTTGTGGGAGTCGACCGTCGTGATGGAATACCTGGATGAGCGTTACCCTCATCCACCGTTGTTGCCGGTGTACCCGGTGGCGCGTGCCAACAGCCGCCTGCTGATCCATCGGATCCAGCGTGACTGGTGCGGGCTGGTGGATGTGATTCTGGATTCACGTACAAAAGAAGCCGTTCGTACCCAGGCGCGCAAGGAATTGCGTGAGAGCCTGACCGGTGTTTCGCCGTTGTTCGCCGATAAGCCTTTTTTCCTCAGTGAGGAACAAAGCTTGGTGGATTGCTGCCTATTACCCATACTCTGGCGCTTGCCGATTCTCGGTATTGAATTGCCGCGGCCTGCCAAGCCGCTGCTTGATTACATGGAGCGCCAGTTTGCGCGTGAGGCTTTCCAGGCGAGTCTGTCTGGTGTCGAACGTGATATGCGCTAAGGCTTAAGGAGCCGTTGATGAACTCCAGTCGACCTTACCTGGTCCGCGCGCTCTATGAGTGGATTGTGGACAATGATTGCACCCCGCACATGCTGGTCAATTCCGAATTTCCTGCGGTTCAGGTACCGCAGGGTTTTGCCAGTGACGGACAGATTGTGCTGAACGTATCGCCCAGCGCGGTGCGCCACCTGCACATGGACAACGAAGCGGTGAGCTTCGAAGGCCGCTTCGGCGGTGTGCCGCACACGCTGTACGTGCCGATTGGCGCTATTCTCGGGATTTATGCCCGGGAGAATGGCCAGGGCATGGTGTTCGATCTGGAGACGCCTTTCGAGGGCGACGAATCGATCGAAAGCGAAGACGGCGATGATCTTCCGCCACCGGATGCCGAGCCGCCGCGCCCAAGCGGCCGGCCGAGCCTGAAAGTGGTGAAGTAAACGGCTCTTGCCCTCGGGCGAGTCGCAAAAATGCCCTGGCCTGTGCCGGGGCATTTTTTTTGCGCGCAGGATATCGCTGAATGTCGCGCCCGGACGGTGATCGTACAACCGCCATGGGCTATCATGGCAGTTCCAGTTCACCGAGAAAGATGATCCGCATGGAAAACACCAACACCGCCCCGCGTCTTCCCCGCAAGCGCCGCAGCCTTGCCCAGGAGTTGGTCACGGTGTTGTCCGAGCAGATTCGTGACGGCCAGCTCAAGCGCGGCGATAAACTGCCCACCGAGTCGGCGATCATGGAGGCGCACGGCGTCAGCCGCACGGTGGTACGCGAAGCGATCTCGCGCTTGCAGGCGGCGGGGCAGGTGGAAACGCGCCACGGTATCGGCACCTTTGTGCTGGACACGCCGAGCCCTAGCGGCTTCCGTATCGACCCGGCCACCGTGGTCACCCTGCGGGATGTGCTGGCGATCCTCGAATTGCGCATCAGCCTGGAAGTGGAGTCCGCCGGGCTGGCGGCACTGCGCCGCAGCGACGAGCAATTGGCCGCCATGCGTGCCGCCCTCGATGCGTTGAACGAAAGCGCGGCCCACGCCGGTGATGCCGTGGCTTCCGACTTCGCGTTTCACCTGGCAATCGCGCTGTCCACCGGCAACCGCTACTTCACCGACATCATGACCCACCTGGGCACCAGCATCATCCCGCGCACCCGCCTGAACTCCGCGCGTTTGGCCCATGATGACCAGCAGCACTACATGAGTCGCCTGAGCCGCGAGCACGAAGAAATCTACGCGGCCATCGCCCGCCAGGATTCCGATGCGGCGCGCGCAGCCATGCGCCTGCACCTGACCAACAGTCGCGAACGGCTACGCCACGCCCATGAAGAGGCACAGGCGCAGCGGGGGTAGCGCCTGACTCAAGCTTTGACATGTAGCCTCAATGATTCCGACACCCATTGGCCTGATTCGGCATAGACCTTGGTTCGAACGTTGACGGTCTTGCCTACATAGGGAAGCAGCGCTTTCGAATCGAGATGCAAGGTGAGATTGGGTGTTTTCACATAGTCTTCCTGGTCAGGGTCGAACCGGCCGGCGCGGGCTCTCTCGCCTTCGACGTCCGGTGACTCCTCATCCTCCCCGACGATGATGGCTACTCTGGCGCTGGCTGGGATTTCATCGGATTCACCGGTATTGAATTCGAGCAGGTTCTGGCTTTGCACGCTGATCTCAGCAGGGTTAGAGCTTGTTGAGCCTGCTAGCTGGGGGGCATCAAATGACATGATGGGGCGTCCTTTGTAACGAAGACGGAAGATCCGGCTTCACTCCCTCCTTGTCGCTCCTGCGTAAAAATGGCGTAACTGTGAGAAATGACAGTTACGACAAATGGTACCCGGCATCTCGCCAATATTTCGCCTGCAGGCGCCTATCTCAAAGGTTTGATCAGATCGTCGACGTGCGGGCGATAAATTGCTATTGACGGATTTATTTATAGTTGTACGATGACGGACGACATCACCAAAACCAACAACAATCTTTCGTCAGAAAGTCTTTACCCAGGGTGTTCGAATAATGAATCCACAAGAACTGAAGTCCATCCTCTCCCACGGCCTGCTGTCTTTCCCCGTGACCGATTTCAACGCCCAGGGTGACTTCCACCAGGCCGGCTACATCAAGCGCCTGGAATGGCTGGCCCCGTATGGCGCCACAGCCTTGTTCGCAGCCGGTGGCACCGGTGAGTTCTTCTCCCTCGCCGCCAGCGAATATTCCCAAGTGGTGAAAACCGCGGTTGATACCTGTGCCTCCAGTGTGCCGATCCTCGCCGGCGTCGGCGGTTCGACCCGCCAGGCCATCGAGTACGCTCAAGAAGCCGAGCGCCTGGGTGCCAAGGGCCTGCTGCTGTTGCCGCACTACCTCACTGAAGCCAGCCAGGACGGGGTTGCCGCCCACGTCGAAGCAGTCTGCAAGTCGGTCAAGATTGGCGTGGTGGTGTACAACCGCAATGTCTGCCGTCTGACCGCGCCGCTGCTGGAACGCCTGGCCGAGCGCTGCCCGAACCTGATCGGCTACAAGGATGGCCTGGGCGATATCGAGTTGATGGTGTCGATCCGTCGCCGCCTCGGTGATCGTTTCAGCTACCTCGGCGGCCTGCCGACTGCAGAGGTTTACGCTGCTGCCTACAAGGCCCTGGGCGTACCGGTGTACTCCTCGGCGGTGTTCAACTTCATCCCGAAAACCGCGATGGACTTCTACCACGCGATTGCCAAAGACGATCACACCACGGTTTCCCGAATCATTGACGACTTCTTCCTGCCGTACCTGGACATCCGCAACCGCAAATCCGGCTACGCAGTGAGCATCGTCAAGGCGGGTGCAAAAATCGCCGGCTATGACGCAGGCCCGGTGCGTACCCCGCTGACCGACCTGCTGCCGGAAGAATACGAAGCCCTGGCCGCGCTGATCGACAAGCAAGGCGCGCAATAACCTATCTACAAGGCCGCTGAGCAATCAGCGGCCTTTTGCGTCAGGAGATGATTCGTGTCCCAAGTTCAACGTTTTGAAAACTACATCAATGGCCAATGGGTGGCCGGCGCTGACTACTGCGTCAACCTCAACCCGTCGGAGTTGTCTGATGTCATCGGCGAATACGCCAAGGCTGACGTCGCCCAAGTCAACGCCGCCATCGATGCTGCGCGGGCTGCATTCCCGGCCTGGTCCACGTCCGGTATCCAGGCGCGCCACGATGCGCTGGATAAAGTCGGCAGCGAAATCCTTGCGCGCCGTGAAGAACTCGGTACCCTGCTGGCTCGGGAAGAGGGCAAGACCCTGCCCGAAGCCATCGGCGAAGTGACCCGCGCCGGTAACATCTTCAAGTTCTTCGCCGGTGAGTGCCTGCGCCTGTCCGGTGACTACGTGCCGTCGGTGCGTCCGGGCGTCAACGTCGAAGTGACCCGTGAAGCCCTCGGCGTGGTTGGCCTGATCACCCCGTGGAACTTCCCGATCGCCATCCCCGCATGGAAAATCGCCCCGGCCCTGGCCTATGGCAACTGCGTGGTGATCAAACCGGCTGAATTGGTTCCTGGCTGCGCCTGGGCCCTGGCCGAAATCATCTCCCGCGCCGGCTTCCCTGCCGGTGTATTCAACCTGGTAATGGGCAGCGGCCGCGTGGTCGGCGATGTGTTGGTCAACAGCCCGAAGGTCGATGGCATCAGCTTTACCGGCTCGGTAGGCGTAGGTCGCCAGATTGCAGTGAGCTGTGTGTCGCGCCAGGCCAAGGTGCAGTTGGAGATGGGCGGCAAGAACCCGCAGATCATTCTCGACGACGCCGACCTCAAGCAAGCTGTCGAGCTGTCGGTGCAGAGCGCGTTCTATTCAACCGGCCAGCGTTGCACCGCGTCCAGCCGCCTGATCGTCACTGCCGGTATTCACGACCAGTTCGTCGCGGCCATGGCCGAGCGGATGAAGTCGATCAAGGTCGGCCATGCGTTGAAAAGCGGTACCGACATCGGCCCGGTGGTTTCCCAGGCCCAGTTGGACCAGGACTTGAAGTACATCGACATCGGCCAGAGCGAAGGTGCCCGGCTGGTGAGTGGTGGCGGCCTGGTGACCTGTGACACCGAAGGTTACTACCTGGCGCCCACGCTGTTTGCCGACAGCGAGGCTGCCATGCGTATCAGCCGTGAAGAGATCTTCGGCCCCGTGGCCAACGTGGTGCGCGTGGCGGACTACGAGGCGGCGCTGGCAATGGCCAACGACACCGAGTTCGGCCTGTCGGCGGGCATTGCCACCACGTCGTTGAAGTACGCGAACCATTTCAAGCGACATTCCCAGGCGGGGATGGTGATGGTCAACCTGCCGACTGCCGGCGTGGACTATCACGTTCCATTCGGTGGCCGTAAGGGCTCATCCTATGGCTCGCGTGAGCAGGGTCGCTATGCGCAAGAGTTCTACACAGTGGTGAAAACCAGCTACATCGGTTCGTAACACACGGTACCTTGTGGGGGCCGGATGCCTGCCGGTCCCCACACTAAAAAACAGAAAACCATTACCCGCAAAAAAAATAATTAGTGGGAGTACTTCTACATGCAAGCGACCAAGCCGACCCATGTCCGCTATTTGATACTGTTCATGCTGTTTGTGGTGACAACGATCAATTACGCCGACCGGGCCACCATCGCCATCGCGGGCTCCAGCCTGCAAAAAGACCTCGGCATCGACGCGGTCACCCTCGGTTACATCTTCTCTGCATTCGGTTGGGCCTACGTGGCCGGGCAAATTCCCGGTGGTTGGCTGCTGGACCGATTCGGTTCGAAAAAAGTCTACGCCCTGAGCATCTTCACCTGGTCCCTGTTCACCGTGCTGCAAGGCTATGTCGGTGAGTTCGGGGTTTCCACTGCCGTGGTTGCGCTGTTCATGCTGCGCTTCCTGGTGGGCCTGGCCGAAGCCCCTTCGTTCCCGGGAAATGCCCGCATCGTGGCCGCGTGGTTTCCTACCGCTGAACGTGGCACGGCTTCGGCGATCTTCAACTCGGCGCAATACTTCGCCACGGTGCTGTTCGCGCCGCTGATGGGTTGGATCGTCTACAGCTTCGGCTGGCAGCACGTGTTTATCGTGATGGGCGTGATCGGCATCGTGTTCTCGCTGATCTGGCTGAAGGTGATCTACAGCCCACGCCAGCACCCGATGATCAACTCCGCCGAACTCGATTACATCGCCGCCAATGGTGCGATGGTCGACATGGATCAGGACAAGGCCAAGGGCAAGAAAACCGACGGCCCCAAGTGGGATTACATCCGCCAGTTGCTGACCAATCGCATGATGCTCGGCGTTTACCTGGGCCAGTACTGCATCAACGGCATCACCTATTTCTTCCTGACTTGGTTCCCGGTGTACCTGGTGCAGGACCGTGGGATGACCATCCTCAAGGCCGGTTTCATCGCCTCGCTGCCAGCGATCTGCGGGTTCATCGGCGGGGTACTGGGCGGGGTGATTTCCGACCACCTGCTGCGCAAGGGCCATTCACTGACCTTCGCCCGCAAGGCACCGATCATCGCCGGCCTGCTGGTTTCCAGCAGCATCATCGCGTGCAACTACGTGGATGTGGAGTGGATGGTCGTAGGCTTCATGGCATTGGCCTTCTTCGGTAAAGGCGTTGGCGCACTCGGCTGGGCGGTGGTGTCCGACACCTCGCCGAAACAAATCGCCGGTCTCAGTGGCGGTCTGTTCAACACCTTCGGTAACCTGGCGTCGATCACCACACCGATCGTGATTGGCTACATCATCAGCACCACCGGTTCGTTCAAATGGGCGTTGGTGTTCGTCGGTGCCAACGCGCTGGTGGCGGTGTTCAGCTATCTGGTCATCGTCGGCCCGATCAAGCGTGTGGTGCTCAAAGAGCCGCCGACCCAGGGCCCTGAGCTGAACAACCTTTCCCAAGCGCATTCCTGAGGGGCGATGTAATGCAGTTGATTGAACATGCCGACTCGCCGCGCTCCATTCGTCTGCACGAGCGCGACAACGTGGTGATCGTGGTCAACGACCAAGGCGTACCGGCCGGGACCGAGTTCCCGGACGGCCTGGTCACCGTGGACTTCATCCCCCAGAGCCACAAAGTGACCCTGGAAGATATCCCTGAAGGTGGCCAGATCATTCGCTACGGCCAGACCATTGGTTACGCCCTCGCGCCGATTCCGCGCGGCAGTTGGGTGCAGGAAGATCAACTGCGCATGCCCACCGCGCCGCCGCTGGACAGCTTGCCGCTGTCCACCGAGGTGCCTGAAGCCCAGGCGCCGCTGGAGGGGTTTACCTTTGAGGGTTACCGCAACGCCGACGGTACCGTGGGCACGCGCAATATCCTTGGTATCACCACCACGGTGCAGTGCGTGACCGGTGTGCTGGACCATGCGGTCAAGCGCATCAAGGACGAGTTGCTGCCCAAGTACCCACACGTCGATGACGTGGTGGCGCTCACCCACAGCTACGGCTGTGGGGTGGCGATCACCGCGACGGACGCCTACATCCCGATCCGCACGGTACGCAACCTGGCACGCAACCCGAACCTGGGTGGCGAAGCCCTGGTGATCAGCCTGGGCTGCGAGAAATTGCAGGCCGGGCAGGTGATGCACGACAACGACAGCTCGGTCGACCTGAGCGAGCCGTGGTTGTACCGGCTACAGGATTCCAGCCACGGTTTTACCGAGATGATCGAACAGATCATGGCGTTGGCCGAGACGCGCTTGAAGAAACTCGACCAGCGCCGTCGGGAAACCGTGCCGGCCTCGGAGCTGATCCTGGGCATGCAGTGCGGCGGCAGCGATGCGTTTTCCGGTATCACGGCCAACCCGGCGCTGGGCTATGCCTCCGACTTGCTGTTGCGGGCGGGGGCGACGGTGATGTTTTCCGAAGTGACTGAAGTCCGCGATGCCATTTACCTGCTGACGTCCCGCGCCGAGAGCGAGGAGGTTGCCCAAGAGCTTGTCAGGGAAATGGACTGGTACGACCGTTACCTGGCCAAGGGCGAAGCAGACCGCAGCGCCAACACCACGCCGGGCAACAAGAAGGGCGGCCTGTCGAATATTGTCGAGAAGTCTCTGGGCTCCATCGTCAAGTCCGGCAGCAGTGCGATCAACGGCGTGCTGGGCCCTGGCGAGCGGTTCAAGGGCAAGGGCCTGATCTTCTGCGCCACGCCGGCCAGCGACTTCGTGTGTGGCACCTTGCAACTGGCGGCAGGGATGAACCTGCATGTGTTCACCACCGGGCGTGGCACGCCTTACGGGCTGGCCATGGCGCCGGTGGTGAAGGTGTCGACGCGCACGGAGTTGGCGCAGCGCTGGCCGGACCTCATCGACATCGACGCCGGACGCATTGCGACCGGGCGCGCGAGTATCGAAGAGTTGGGCTGGGAGTTGTTCCACTTCTACCTGGACGTGGCCAGCGGCAAGAAGCAGACGTGGGCGGAGCATCACAAGCTGCACAACGACATCACCTTGTTCAACCCGGCGCCCATCACCTGAGACCGCCGCGGACCTTGTAGGAGCTGGCTTGCCTGCGATGGCGGGGCGTCAGATACGAACGTATCGACGGGTACACCCCCATCGCAGGCAAGCCAGCTCCCACATTTGATCGGCGTTGCCCGGACGAAGCGGGCTGCATGGCTTATCATTAGCCTCCTAACGACGCTCACCAAGGTTCCCCGGTATGCTGGCAATATTCCTCACCACCCTCACCATCACCGCACCGGTGTTTGCCATGCTGTTCCTGGGGGTGCTGCTCAAGCGTATCGAGTGGATCAACGACAGTTTCATCCACACCGCCTCCTCGCTGGTGTTCAACGTCACCATGCCGGCGTTGCTGTTCCTCGGCATCCTGCATGCCGACCTGCACTCGGCGCTCAAGCCGGGCTTGCTGATCTATTTTGCGGTCGCCACGTTACTCAGCTTCGCCGTGGCCTGGGGTTGGGCGATCTTTCGCTGCAAGTGCGAAGACCGGGGTATCTACACCCAGGGTGCATTTCGCGGCAATAACGGGGTGATCGGCCTGGCGCTGGCCGCCAGCATGTACGGCGACTACGGTATTTCTCTCGGCGCGATCCTCGCGGCGCTGGTGATCCTGTTCTACAACACGCTGTCGACGATCGTGCTGGCGGTGTACAGCCCGGTGATCAAGTCCGACCCGTGGAGCGTTTTCAAGAGTGTCGTGGCCAACCCGTTGATCATCAGCGTGGTCGTGGCCGCGCCGTTCGCCTACTTCCAGATTGGCCTGCCGGGTTGGCTGGAAAAATCCATGCAGTACCTGGCCGACACGACGTTGCCGCTGGCGCTGATCTGCATCGGTGGCACCTTGTCGCTGGCGGCCTTGCGCAAGAGCGGCAGCATGGGGTTGAGCGCAAGCCTGATGAAAATGGTCTGGCTCCCGCTGATTGCCACCCTGGGGGCCTGGCTGCTCGGGTTCCGAGGGCCGGAGCTGGGCATTCTGTTCCTGTACTTCGGCGCGCCGACGGCGGCGGCGAGTTTCGTGATGGCCCGGGCGGCTCAGGGCAATCATGAATTGGCGGCGGCAATCATTGTGATCACCACGCTGATGGCGGCGGTGACCACCAACATCGGGATCTTTGTGTTGCAGGCTGGCGGCTGGATCTGAATGTTGGGGTGTCTTTGAGGGCCAATCGGGAGCAAGCCCCCTCCCACAGCCGACCGCAGTCTCATGTTGGAACTCGGTCAAGTGTGGGAGGGGGCTTGCCCCCGATAGCTACCTAACAATCACTGCTGATCTAACTGATACGCCTCAATCACTTCCTGCGCCGCCCGAAACGCATCGATCGCGGCCGGCACACCGGCATACACCGCGCAATGCAGCAACGCCTCGCGAATCTCTTCGACGCTGCACCCATTGTTCAGCGCACCGCGCACGTGGCCCTTGAGCTCTTGCGGGCACTTGAGCGCAGTGAGTGCGGCGAGGGTGATCAGGCTGCGGGTTTTCAGCGACAGCCCTTCGCGGTTCCACACGCCACCCCACGCATGTTCGTTGACGAAATCCTGCAGCGGCTGGGTGAACTCGGTGGCATTGCCCAGGGCGCGGTCGACGAAAACATCGCCCATCACCTGGCGACGCATCTCAATCCCGGACGTTTTCTGATCGGTCATTGCGACTCCCTCTTGTGCTGGCGGCGCCAGGCTCGCCACGTGCTGAACAGCAGGAATGCCACCAGCGCTGGCAGGACGTAATACAGCATCAGCTGCTCAAGCTTGTTGGCCAACGGCATGCCCGTGGTGAACGCCATCACGTGCAACCCATACGCAACGTACAGCCCCAGTAGCACCAGGCCTTCGGCACGGGTCACGCGATAGCCGGTGTAGAACATCGGCAGGCACAGCACCACGGCCGCGAGCATTACCGGCAGGTCGAAGTCCAGGGCATTGGGCGACACCGACAACGGCGTCGGCGCCACCAGCGCGGTAATGCCGAGCACTCCGAGCAGATTGAACAGGTTGCTGCCGATCACGTTGCCCACGGCGATTTCCCGCTCGCCGCGCAGGGCGGCAATCAGCGAGGTGGCCAGGCAGGGTAGCGAGGTGCCGACGCCGATGAGGGTCAGGCCAATGACCCGCTCTGACAGGCCAAGGTCACCGGCCACGGCCACTGCCGCGCCCAGCAGCAAGTGCCCGGCCACTACCAGAATCAGCAGGCCGCCGAGCATCAGCAACACGCTGCTCAGCCATGGCGCGCGGGCCACGGTGTCCAGCGTGCGTGGGCGGCGCGAATGGCGGGTCTGGTAATGCAGCACGCCCAGATAGGCGGCCAGCGCGACCAGCAGCAGCGAGCCATCGACGGGGGTGAGTTCCTCGTTGCCCGCCAGGATGAACACCAGCAGCGCCGCGATGATCATCACCGGGATATCCAGGCGTACCAGCTGGCGCGAGACCCGCAGCGGAATGACCAGGGCTGACAGGCCCAGGGTCACCAGGATATTGAAGATACTGCTGCCGATCACGCTGCCCACGGCAATGTCAGTGTTGCCGGCCAGGGTGGCTTGGAGGCTGACGGTCATCTGCGGCGCACTGCTGCCGAACGCGACGATGCTCAGGCCGATGATCAGCGGCCGCACCTTCAGGCTGGCGGCCAGGCGCACGGCGGCGCGCACCAGTATTTCGGCGCCGACGATCAGCAGCAGCAAGCCGCTGACCAGTTCCAGCAGGCTCCAGGGGGAGAGGGCGGTCAGTAGTCCGAAGATGGCCGGCGCTCCTTAATTGCCCAGGGCTTGTACGCGCACGCGCGCGGTACCGCTGCTGATCATGCCGAGCTGCTCGGCGGCCTTGCGGGAAAGGTCGATCAAGCGCCCACGGGTATGCGGGCCGCGATCATTGATGCGCACCACCACGGATTTGTCGTTGTTCAGATTGGTGACCTTGACCTGTGTGCCGAACGGCAATTGCCGGTGGGCGGCGGTCAGGGCGTTCTGGTTGAAGGGTTCACCGCTGGCGGTCTTTTTGCCATGGTGCCGGGCGCCGTAGTAGGAGGCGGTGCCGGTCTCGTCGTAGCCATTGGGGTCGACGGGGCCGCTGGCGCAGCCGGCCAGCAGGGAGAACAGGGCCAGGAGGCCGAATAGACGCTTCATTTCCAGGTTATCCCCCTATTACATGTGGGGAGGGGACGTGCCCCCGATAGCGGTGAGTCAGTCAGTGAAATTGCTGGCTGACACACCTTCATCGGGGGCACGCCCCCTCCCACATTAGTCCGAGTCAAGCATGCAATCTGACTCGGACCCTTCATCGCTATCAGCCTTCGAGCTTGCTTTTCAGCAATTCGTTCACCTGTTGCGGGTTGGCCTTGCCTTTGGAGGCTTTCATCGCCTGGCCCACAAAGAAGCCGAACATCTTGCCGCGCTTGGCTTCGTCAGCCGCGCGGTACTGCTCGACCTGCTCGGCGTTGGCCGCGAGCATTTCATCCAGCACGGCCGAGATTGCGCCGCTGTCGGTGACTTGCTTGAGGCCGCGCTTCTCGATGATCTCGTCGGCGCTGCCTTCACCGCTCGCCATCGCTTCAAACACGGTCTTGGCGATTTTGCCGGAGATGGTGTTGTCCTTGATGCGCAGCAGCATGCCGCCCAGTTGCTCGGCGCTCACCGGCGCTTCGTCGATTTCCAGGCCCTGTTTGTTCAACAGGCTGCCCAGCTCGACCATTACCCAGTTGGCCGCCAGCTTGGCGTCACCGGCAATGCTCACGACCTGTTCGAAGTAGTTGGCTTGCTCGCGGCTGGAGGCCAATACGCTGGCATCGTAGACCGACAGGCCGAACTGTTCCTGGAAACGCTCGCGTTTCTGCTGCGGCAGTTCCGGCAGGGTCGCGCGGATGTCGCTGAGGAACGAGTCCTCAAGCACCACCGGCAGCAGGTCCGGGTCGGGGAAGTAACGGTAGTCGTTGGCTTCCTCCTTGCTGCGCATGGCGCGGGTTTCGTCCTTGTTCGGATCGTACAGGCGAGTCTGCTGGATGACCTTGCCGCCGTCTTCGATCAGCTCGATCTGGCGACGCACTTCGCTGTTGATCGCCTTCTCGATGAAACGGAACGAGTTGACGTTCTTGATCTCGCAGCGGGTGCCGTACTCGGCCTGGCCTTTGGGGCGGATCGACACGTTGCAGTCGCAACGCAGCGAGCCTTCGGCCATGTTGCCGTCGCAGATGCCCAGATAACGCACCAGTGCGTGGATCGTTTTCACGTAGGCCACGGCTTCCTTGGCGCTGCGCATGTCCGGCTCGGACACGATCTCCAGCAGCGGCGTGCCAGCACGGTTCAGGTCGATACCGGTGGCGCCCGGGAACTCTTCGTGCAGGCTTTTGCCAGCGTCTTCTTCCAGGTGCGCACGGGTCACGCCGACACGCTTGATGGTGCCGTCTTCCAGCGGGATGTCCAGGTGGCCCTTGCCGACAATCGGCAGTTCCATCTGGCTGATCTGGTAGCCCTTGGGCAGGTCCGGGTAGAAGTAGTTCTTGCGCGCGAACACGTTGTGCTGGCCGATCTCGGCGTCAATCGCCAGGCCGAACATCACCGCCATGCGCACGGCTTCCTGGTTCAGCACCGGCAGTACGCCGGGCATGCCCAGGTCAACCAGGCTGGCCTGGGTGTTGGGCTCGGAGCCGAACGTGGTGGCGCTACCGGAAAAAATCTTCGATTGGGTGGCGAGCTGGGTATGAATCTCCAGCCCGATTACAACTTCCCATTGCATAGTGTCGTCCTCAGAAGCCGGTAGGGGTGCGGGTGTGCCAGTCGGTGTTCAACTGGTACTGGTGCGCCACATTGAGCAGGCGGCCTTCCTGGAAATACGGGGCGAGCAATTGCACGCCTACCGGCAGGCCATCGACGAAACCGGCAGGCATGGACAAGCCCGGCAGGCCCGCGAGGTTGGCGGTGATGGTGTACAGGTCTTCGAGGTACGCAGCCACCGGGTCGCCGTTCTTGGCGCCAAGCTTCCAGGCCGGGTTCGGCGTGGTTGGGCCGAGGATCACGTCGACTTCTTCGAAGGCAGCCATGAAGTCGTTCTTAACCAGGCGACGGATTTTTTGCGCCTTGAGGTAGTACGCATCGTAGTAGCCGGCCGACAGGGCGTAGGCACCCACCATGATCCGGCGCTGCACTTCGGCACCGAAGCCTTCGCCACGGGAGCGCTTGTACAGGTCGGTCAGGTCTTTCGGGTTTTCGCAGCGGTAGCCGAAACGCACGCCGTCGAAACGCGACAGGTTGGAGGAGGCTTCCGCTGGCGCGATCACGTAGTACGCGGGAATCGCGTGCTGGTTGTTCGGCAGGCTGATTTCCTTGATCACGGCGCCCAGGCTTTCCAGCGTCTTGACGCTGTTGTGAACCAGCTCGGCGATGCGGGGGTCGAGACCGGCGCTGAAGTATTCCTTCGGCACGCCGATGCGCAGGCCCTTGATCGAGGTGTTGAGGCTGGCGCTGTAGTCCGGCACCGGCTCGTCGATGCTGGTGGAGTCCTGTTTATCGAACCCTGCCATGCCTTGTAACAAAATCGCGCAGTCTTCTGCAGTGCGTGCCAACGGGCCACCCTGATCGAGGCTGGACGCATAGGCGATCATGCCCCAACGGGAAACGCGACCGTAGGTCGGCTTCAAGCCGGTGAGGTTGGTGAAGGCTGCGGGTTGGCGGATCGAGCCGCCGGTGTCAGTGGCCGTCGCTGCCGGCAGGAAGCGCGCCGCAACGGCGGCAGCCGAACCGCCGGACGAACCGCCAGGCACGTGCTCCAGGTTCCATGGGTTTTTCACTGCGCCGTAGTAGCTCGACTCGTTGGCCGAGCCCATGGCGAATTCGTCCATGTTGGTCTTGCCCAGGGTCACGGCCCCGGCGGCAGCCAGCTTGGACACCACGGTGGCGTCGTAGGGCGCCTTGAAGTTGTCGAGCATCTTCGAGCCGCAGCTGGTGCGAATGCCCTGGGTGCAGAACAGGTCCTTGTGGGCGATTGGGGCACCCAGCAGCGCGCCGTTCTCACCGTTGGCGCGACGTGCGTCGGCGGCCTTGGCCTGGCTCAGCGCCAGCTCTTCGGTGAGGCTGATGAAGCTGTTGACCTGTGGATCGAGCTCGGCGATGCGCGCGAGCAGGGTCTTGGTCAGCTCTTCGGAAGAAAACTTTTTGTCGGCGAGACCGCGGGCGATCTCGGCCAGAGTCATGTGATGCATGAAAGGCTCTTTCCCTATTAGTCGATGACTTTCGGTACCAGGTACAGGCCGTTTTCGACCGCTGGTGCGATGGACTGGTAGGCCTCGCGATTATTGCTTTCGGTCACGACGTCTGCGCGCAGGCGCTGGCTGGCTTCCAGCGGGTGAGCCAGGGGCTCGATGCCGTCGGTATTCACGGCCTGCATTTGGTCAACCAGCCCGAGAATGCTGTTCAGGGCTTCGGTGGTGCGTGGAATATCGCCATCATTGAGGCCAAGCGAGGCCAGATGCGCGATTTTTTCCACGTCGGAGCGTTCAAGCGCCATGGGGATTCTCCAGTGGAAAACGGAACGGAGGGCGTCCGTGTGTTAGATTGTCGGAACACTACCGCATTTCTACGGTCATATGGCCGCGATTGTGGGGGTTGGTGCACAGAAAGTCGGCCAATTTAGCACATTGGCGCCTTGCCCAAAATCCCTGTCGTTGTTAGAGTTTGCCGCACTTTTTTACCCACGCGTTGCCTAGGGTCCTTTCCCCATGTTCAAGAAACTGCGTGGCATGTTTTCCAGCGATCTTTCCATTGACCTGGGCACTGCCAACACCCTTATTTACGTGCGCGAGCGCGGTATCGTTCTGAATGAGCCATCGGTTGTGGCCATTCGGACCCATGGTAATCAGAAAAGTGTCGTTGCCGTTGGCACCGAGGCCAAGCGCATGCTCGGCCGTACACCAGGCAATATTGCTGCCATTCGTCCGATGAAAGACGGCGTGATCGCCGACTTCAGCGTCTGCGAGAAGATGCTGCAGTACTTCATCAACAAAGTTCACGAAAACAGTTTCCTGCAGCCCAGCCCTCGTGTGCTGATCTGCGTTCCGTGCAAGTCCACCCAGGTGGAGCGTCGTGCCATCCGTGAATCGGCCCTTGGCGCCGGTGCCCGCGAAGTGTTCCTGATCGAAGAGCCAATGGCTGCCGCGATCGGTGCCGGCCTGCCGGTTGAAGAAGCGCGCGGTTCGATGGTGGTGGATATCGGTGGGGGTACCACTGAGATTGCCCTGATCTCCCTGAACGGTGTGGTGTATGCCGAATCCGTCCGAGTGGGCGGCGACCGTTTCGACGAAGCGATCATCACTTATGTACGTCGTAACTACGGCAGCCTGATCGGTGAATCCACCGCCGAGCGCATCAAGCAGGAAATCGGTACCGCTTACCCGGGCGGCGAAGTGCGCGAAGTCGATGTGCGCGGTCGCAACCTGGCCGAAGGCGTGCCACGTGCGTTCACCCTGAACTCCAATGAAGTGCTGGAAGCTCTGCAAGAGTCCCTGGCCACCATCGTTCAGGCTGTGAAGAGCGCCCTGGAGCAATCGCCGCCGGAACTGGCTTCCGACATCGCCGAACGCGGCCTGGTGTTGACCGGTGGTGGCGCCTTGCTGCGCGACCTCGACAAGCTGCTGGCCCAGGAAACCGGCCTGCCGGTGATCGTCGCCGAAGACCCGCTGACCTGCGTTGCCCGTGGCGGTGGTCGTGCACTGGAAATGATGGATAAACACACCATGGACCTGCTCTCCAGCGAATAAGCCGGTTGAGCGGTTCATGCTTGGCCAGCAGGCAGCACTTTGCAGTGCTGCCTGTTGGCGTTTATCTTCTTCAATCTGCATCCAGGCCGGTTAGATGCCGTATGAATAAAGAAAACATTTGCCTGGGAGGAGCGGCTTATTAAACCGCTTTTTACCAAAGGCCCCTCATTGGGCGTGCGCTTGTTGGTGCTGGTCGTGCTTTCGGTCGCGCTGATGGTGGTCGATGCCCGCTTTGCACTGCTCAAGCCTGTGCGTAGCCAGATGTCGCTGGTGTTGATGCAGACCTACTGGATCACCGACCTGCCGCAACGACTGTTCCAGGGCGTGGCCAGCCAGTTTGGCAGCCGCACCGAACTGGTGGCCGAAAACGAAAAGCTCAAGACCGAAAACCTGCTGTTGCAGGGGCGCATGCAGAAGCTGGCGGCCCTCACCGAGCAGAACGTTCGGCTGCGTGAGTTGCTCAATTCTTCCGCGCTGGTCAACGAGAAGGTCGAAGTGGCCGAGTTGATCGGCATGGACCCCAACCCCTTCACCCATCGCATCATCATCAACAAGGGTGAGCGCGACGGTGTGGTGCTCGGTCAGCCGGTGCTCGATGCCCGTGGCCTGATGGGCCAGGTGGTCGAGCTGATGCCTTACACCTCACGGGTATTGCTGCTGACGGACACCACCCACAGCATTCCGGTGCAGGTGAACCGCAACGGCCTGCGAGCGATTGCCAGCGGTACCGGCAACCCCGAGCGCCTGGAGCTGCGCCACGTGGCCGACACTGCCGATATCAAGGAAGGCGACCTGCTGGTCAGTTCCGGCCTTGGTCAGCGTTTCCCGGCAGGGTACCCGGTGGCGACGGTGAAGGAAGTGATCCACGATTCCGGCCAGCCTTTCGCGATTGTGCGTGCCGTGCCTACCGCCGCCCTGAACCGCAGCCGCTACCTGCTGCTGGTATTCAGTGACAACCGCACCGCCGAAGAGCGCGCCAACGACGCCGCCCAGGCCCAGGAAGCGGAAGACCAGAAGAACGGTATCGTGCCGACCCTGCCAGCCACCGTGCCCAAGCCTGCCACGCCAGCCCCGGCGCCGGTACCTGCTGCCGCCCCCGCGGCGGTTGCCCCCGTTGCCACCCCGGTCAAGCCTGCGGCCAGCGCAGCTCACCCAGTGAAGCCCGCTGCCACCAAGCTACCAGCGACCACCACGCCCGCGGTGAAACCGCCCGCTGCAGCGCCAACCACCACCATGCGGCAGAGGGAGGAATAATGGCCAGTACTCATTCTCGCAATGGCTGGATGGTCTGGCTGACGTTCGCCATCGGCCTGCTGCTCAGCGTCTCGCCCTTGCCACAGTTCATGGAGATCCTGCGTCCGCTCTGGCTGGCGCTGCTCCTGGCATTCTGGGCATTGAACCTGCCGCATAAGGTCGGCATGGTCACGGCGATGTTCCTGGGCTTGGCGGAAGATGTGCTCTATGGCACCTTGCTGGGCCAGAACGCGTTGATCCTGACCCTCATCACCTTCCTGGTGCTGTCGTTGCAGCAGCGTTTGCGCATGTTCCCGATGTGGCAGCAAAGCCTGGTGATCCTGGTGATCTTCGGCCTGGCGCAGCTGGTGCAATTGTGGCTCAGTGCATTGACTGGCAATCGCCAACCAACGCTGGCGCTGGTATTGCCGGCGCTGGTCAGTGCGTTGTTGTGGCCCTGGATCAGCTTTGGCCTGCGCGGTTTACGTCGACGCTATAAAATCAATTGAATGGATTGCGAGGCTCTGCCTGGTTATCAAACACTACAGGGAGAGTCTGCAATGAATTCGCTTTATCTGGCCTCGGGCTCTCCGAGGCGGCGTGAACTGCTGACGCAGATCGGTGTGCCCTTCACCGTGGTCAGCGCGGCTATCGATGAAACCCCCCTTGCTGATGAATCCGACGTTTCCTACGTCGAGCGCCTCGCGCGCGGCAAGGCAGCGGCGGGTTTGGCTGCGCTTGGGAATAGCGTCGGTGCTTGCGTGCTGGGCGCCGATACCGCCGTGATTGTCGATAGCAAGATCCTCGGCAAACCGGTGGACCAGGCTGACGCACTGGCGATGTTGATGGCCTTGTCGGGTCGTGAACATGAGGTGCTGACCGCCATCGCCCTGGCGGATGGCCAGCGTTGCGAGACAGTTTGTGTAAGCAGTCGTGTACGGTTTCGTGACGTCAGCGTCGAGGAGGCGACCGCGTACTGGCACAGCGGCGAACCCCAGGACAAGGCGGGCGGCTATGCTATCCAAGGGCTTGGATCGGTGTTTGTTGCCGGGCTCAATGGCAGTTATTCCGCCGTCGTTGGCTTGCCCGTGTGCGAAACCGCGCAACTGCTCCAGCATTTCGGCATACCCTGTTGGCAACACCTTACCGCGCGCTGAACGCCTTGCTCCAGCGCCCAGCCCTAAGCGATCGGTCACTATTGTGAAAACGCCTGAACGAGACCCAGCCATGAGTGAAGAGATTCTGATCAATATCACGCCGATGGAATCGCGCGTGGCGGTGGTAGAGAACGGTGTTCTGCAAGAAGTGCATGTCGAGCGCACTCAGAAGCGCGGGATCGTCGGCAACATCTATAAAGGCAAGGTGGTGCGCGTATTGCCGGGCATGCAGGCGGCGTTCGTCGACATTGGCCTGGACCGCGCCGCGTTTATCCATGCTTCGGAAATCTCCCTGCGTGAAGGGCCCGCGGTGGAAAGCATCAGCGCGCTGGTGCACGAAGGGCAGAGCCTGGTGGTGCAAGTCACCAAGGACCCCATCGGTTCCAAAGGCGCACGGCTGACCACGCAACTGTCGATACCGTCGCGTTACCTCGTGTACATGCCGCGCACCGCGCACGTCGGTATTTCCCTGAAGATCGAAGACGAAGGCGAGCGTGATCGCCTGAAAAAGGTGGTCAGCGACTGCGTGGCTGCCGAGGGGATCAAGGAAGCAGGCGGCTTTATCCTGCGCACTGCCGCCGAGGGCGCCGGTGCCGATGAAATCCTCATGGACATCCGCTACCTGCGGCGCCTGTGGGACCAGATTGGCATCCAGATCAAAACGATCGGCGCCCCCAGCGTCATCTACGAGGACCTTGGCCTGGCCCTGCGCACCCTGCGCGACCTGGTCAGCCCGAAGATTGAGAAAATTCGCATCGACTCGCGGGAAACCTTCCAGCGCACCACGCAATTTGTCGCCGAGCTGATGCCGGAAATTGCCGACCGCCTGGAACACTACCCTGGCGAGCGGCCGATCTTCGACCTGTACGGCGTCGAAGACGAAATCCAGAAAGCCCTGGAACGCAAGGTGCCGCTCAAGTCCGGTGGTTACCTGGTGGTCGATCCGGCGGAGGCCATGACCACCATCGACGTCAACACCGGTGCGTTCGTGGGCCATCGCAACCTCGAGGAGACCATCTTCAAGACCAACCTCGAAGCGGCCACCGCGATTGCCCGTCAATTGCGCCTGCGCAACCTGGGCGGCATCATCATCATCGACTTCATCGACATGGAGGATGAAGAGCACCAACGCCAGGTGTTGCGTACCCTCGAAAAGCAATTGGAGCGCGATCACGCCAAGACCAACATCATCGGCATCACCGAGTTGGGCCTGGTGCAGATGACCCGCAAGCGCACCCGCGAAAGCCTGGAGCAAGTGCTGTGCGAACCCTGCAGCAGTTGCCAGGGACGCGGCAAGTTGAAGACCCCGGAAACCGTTTGCTACGAGATTTTCCGAGAAATCCTGCGAGAGGCGCGGGCCTACCAGGCCGAAGGTTACAGGGTGCTTGCCAACCAGAAAGTGGTCGACCGGTTGCTGGATGAAGAGTCCGGCAACGTCGCGGAGCTGGAGGGGTTTATCGGACGCACGATTCGTTTCCAGGTCGAAACCATGTATTCCCAGGAACAATACGACGTGGTGCTGCTCTGATCCCCATTCGCTTACTTTTGACTGCCTTGAGGGTCGCCTGACATGGAGCGTCTGAAACGCTTTTTTGCCGCCCTGACCCGTTGGGGCCTGGGCCTCTGTGCGTTGCTGCTGGTACTGGCAGCGGTGTACGTGAGCCTGGGGCGCGAGTTGACCCCGCTGGTGGCCGAATATCGCGCCGAAGTCGAAGCCAGGGCCCAGGCGGCGGCTGAGGCGCCGTTGCAGATCGGCAGCCTTGAAGGTCGCTGGAGTGGCTTCGCGCCCGTGTTGCTGGCCCATGACGTAATGGTGGGCGAGGGCAGCAGTGCCGTGCGCCTGGACCAGGTCGAAGTGGTGCCGGATATCTGGGCCAGCCTGATGGCGCGCGAGGTGCGTATCGCCCACCTGCGCGTCAGCGGCTTGCAGCTCAGCGCCCGCGAAGACAAGGACGGCCACTGGACGCTGCAGGGCCTGCCGACGCTGCAGGACGACCAGCCGCTGGACCCCGAGCAAGTGCTCACGCGCATGCAGAGGGTCAAGCGCGTGTCGCTGCTCGACAGCCAAGTGACCCTTCAGCCGTTCGACCAGGCTCCGCTGACCCTGACCTACGTAGGCCTGAGCCTGCACACCGGCATGACCCAGCAACGCCTGGACGCACGCCTGACCTTGCCCGATGGCCAGCCGTTGGCGGTGAGCCTGCGCAGCCGCATTCGTGCCAGCCAATGGAAGGAAGGCGCGTTCCAGGCCTACCTGAGCCTGCCTCAGAGCGATTGGGCCAAGTGGATCCCGGCCAGGCTGACGCAACAGTGGAAACTGACCCAATTCAAGGCCGGCGGCGAGTTCTGGCTGAGCTGGGCCAAGGGCACCGTACAAAGTGCAGCGGTACGCCTCAATTCGCCGCAGGTGAAGGGCAGCTACGCCGAGCGCAAGCCGGTGCACATCGAAAACCTTGCGCTTACCGCCTACCTGCAGCGCAGTGAAACCGGCCTCAAGGTCCTGTTCGATTCGCTGGCGATGAACCTCGGTGAAACCCGCTGGGAATCGCGTGTGCAGTTGCAGCAGACGCTGGCGACCGACAAGGATCAGGAGGTCTGGAAGCTGCAGGCCGACCGCCTGGACCTCACCCCCATCACGCCGTTGCTCAACGCCCTGGCCCCTTTGCCAGAAGGGTTTGCCAAGACCGTCGAACACCTCAAGGCCACTGGCCTGTTGCGCAATGTGCTGGTGGACGTCCGGCCGCAGGATAGCACCGATCGTAAAGTCAGCTTCGCCGCCAACCTGGAGCGCGTCGGCTTTGACGCCTATTTCGGCGCGCCGGCCGCGCGTAACGTATCCGGCAGCATCAGCGGCGACCTCGGCCAGGGCGAGTTGCGCATGGACAGCAAGGATTTTTCCCTGCACCTGGACCCGATCTTCGCCAAGCCCTGGCAGTACATCCAGGCCAATGCGCGTCTGACCTGGAAGTTGGACAAACAAGGTTTCACCCTGATCGCGCCGTATATCAAGGTGCTGGGTGAAGAGGGCAAGGTGGCCGCCGACTTCCTGATCCGCCTGCACTTCGATCACAGCCAGGAAGACTACATGGACCTGCGGGTCGGCATGGTCGATGGCGACGGCCGCTTCACCCCCAAATACCTGCCGGCGGTGTTGAGCCCGGCGCTGGATGAGTGGTTGCGAACGGCGATCCTGAAAGGTGCCGTCGACGAAGGCTTCTTCCAGTACCAGGGCTCGCTCAACCACGGCGCGTTGCCGGCTTCGCGCAATATCAGCCTGTTCTTCAAGGTGCACGACGCCGAATTGGCATTCCAGCCGGGCTGGCCCCATGTGAGCAAGGTCAAGGGCGAAGTGTTCGTCGAGGAGAGCGGCGTGCGCATCCTGGCGAGCAAGGGCCAGTTGCTCGACACCAAGGTCAAGGACGTCTACGTCAATATTCCCCACGCGCCTGCGGGCAGCGACAGTCACTTGCTGCTCACCGGTGGTTTCGCCGGCGGCCTGGGCGATGGCCTGAAGATCCTGCAGGAAGCGCCGATCGGCACCGCGTCGACCTTCGCCGGTTGGAAAGGCGAGGGCGACCTGCAAGGCAGCCTGGACCTGGATATCCCGCTGGCCAAGGGCACCGAGCCGAAAATCGTGGTGGACTTCAAGACCGACAAGGCCCGCCTGCAATTGGCCGAACCCACCCTGGACCTGACCCAGCTCAAGGGTGATTTCCGTTTCGACAGCGCCAAGGGCCTCAGTGGCCAGAACATCACCGCCCAGGCGTTCGACCGGCCGATCACTGCGCAGATCTTCGCTGACGGCAAGCCGGGCAACATCAGCACGCGGGTGACCGCCAAGGGGCAGGTGACGGTCAAGCGGCTGACGGACTGGCTGAAAGTGGCCCAGCCCCTGCCGGTGTCTGGCGACATCCCGTATCAGCTGCAATTGAACCTGGACGGAGCCGACAGCCAATTAATGGTCAGTTCCAACCTCAAGGGCGTGGCGGTGGACTTGCCGGCGCCGTTCGGCATGCCGGCCAGCCAGGGTCGCGACAGTGTATTTCGCATGACCTTGCAGGGCGCCGAGCGCCGGTACTGGTTCGATTACGGTGAACTGGCGAACTTCACCTTTGCCGCGCCACCGGACAACTTCAATGACGGGCGTGGCGAATTGTTTCTCGGTGATGGCGATGCCGTGCTGCCGGGTGGCAAGGGCTTGCGTATTCGTGGCGTGCTTTCGGAGCTGGATGTCGACCCATGGCGAAAATTGGTCAGCCAGTATGCCGGCGACGACCCGGGTGGCAGTGCCAAGCAATTGCTCAGCGGCGCTGACTTCAAGGTCGGCACGCTCACGGGGTTTGGCACCCGCTTTGATCAGGTCAGCCTGCAACTGAACCGCAAGCCTGCCGCCTGGGATCTGCAACTCGACAGCCAGCAGGCCAAGGGCAAGGTGAACTTGCCGGACGCCAAGGGCGCGCCGATTGCGATCAACCTGCAGTACGTGAAGTTACCGGCGCCGGACCCTGGCGTGCAGGCCGACGAAAACGCGCCGGACCCACTCGCCGATGTCGATCCCAAGGCCATTCCGGCGCTGGATATCGCCATTGACCAGTTGTTCCAGGGCCCTGACCTGATAGGTGCGTGGTCGCTGAAGATCCGGCCGACCGCCAAGGGCATGGCCTTCAACAGCCTGGACCTGGGCTTGAAGGGCATGCAGCTCAAGGGGGCCGGTGGTTGGGAAGGCGCGGTGGGCGACAGCAGCAGTTGGTACAAGGGCCGCCTGGACGGCAAGAACATTGGCGATGTGCTCAAGGGTTGGGGCTTTGCGCCTACGGTTACCAGCCAGGACTTCCACCTGGATGTAGACGGTCGCTGGCCGGGTTCGCCGGCTTATGTCGGGCCCAAGCGCTTCTCCGGCAGCCTGGATGCATCGTTCCGCACCGGACAGTTCGTTGAAGTCGACGGGGGCGCCCAGGCTTTGCGGGTGTTTGGCCTGCTGAACTTCAACTCCATTGGCCGTCGCCTGCGCCTGGACTTCTCCGACCTGTTGGGCAAGGGCTTGAGTTATGACCGGGTCAAGGGCTTGCTGGCGGCCAGTAATGGCGTGTTTGTCACCCGTGAGCCCATCACCATGACCGGGCCATCGACCAACCTGGAACTTAACGGCACCCTTGACCTGGTGGCCGATCGCGTCGATGCCAAGCTGCTGGTGACGCTGCCGGTGACCAACAATTTGCCGATTGCTGCGCTGATCGTCGGGGCGCCGGCGATTGGCGGCGCCTTGTTCCTGATCGACAAGTTGATCGGCGACCGGGTTTCGCGTTTCGCCAGCGTGCAATACAAAGTGGAAGGGCCGTGGAAAGACCCGAAAATCACTTTCGACAAGCCATTTGAAAAACCAAACTGAGAGCCTGTGGAGTAGCATGGCTGCACGCCCATGACGGAGAGTCGGCCCATGTCCCTTGCGGTAATTCAAATGGTCAGCCAGAGCGATGTGCTGGCCAACCTGGCCCAGGCCCGGCGCTTGCTGGAGCAAGCCGCCCTGGCGGGTGCCAAGCTGGCCGTGTTGCCAGAGAACTTCGCAGCCATGGGCCGGCGCGACGTGGCCGACATCGGCCGTGCCGAGGCGTTGGGCGAAGGTCCGATCCTGCCATGGTTGAAACAGACCGCCCGCGACCTCACTTTATGGATAGTGGCAGGCACGTTGCCATTGCCGCCAGAGGGGCAGCCGCACGGCAAGTCGAACGCCTGCTCGCTGCTGGTCGATGACCGGGGCGAAATCGTTGCCCGTTACGACAAGCTGCACCTGTTCGATGTCGATGTCGCCGATGCCCGTGGTCGATATCGCGAATCCGACGACTATGCTTTCGGGAGCAACTTGGTGGTGGCGGACACACCGGTAGGGCGTTTGGGCCTGACCGTGTGTTATGACCTGCGCTTTCCCGAGCTGTACAGCGAGTTGCGTGCAGCCGGAGCCGAATTGATTACCGCGCCTTCGGCGTTTACCGCGGTGACCGGCGCAGCGCACTGGGACGTGCTGATTCGCGCGCGGGCCATCGAGACTCAGTGCTACCTGCTGGCGGCTGCCCAGGGCGGCGTGCACCCGGGGCCTCGTGAAACCTATGGCCACGCGGCGATTGTCGACCCCTGGGGGCAGGTGCTGACACAACAGGATCAAGGCGAAGCGGTGTTGCTGGCCGAACGCGATAGCACTGAACAAGCGTCGATACGGACGCGCATGCCGGTGGTCAACCATCGGCGCTTTTTCTCGCAGGGCGCACAGCGGCCTGCCTCGGAACGATGAATTTAAGGCCAAACCTATGAGCGAGTTGTTGTCCTCAGTCAGTGAACACCTCCTGGCACCCGGTGGCGTGACCATCGAAAGCTTGCAAACCGTGCTGGGCGATCTCGCCGGGCCGGGTATCGACGCTGCCGACCTGTATTTCCAGGGGCAGATTTCCGAGTCCTGGGTCCTCGAAGACGGCATCGTCAAGGAAGGCAGCTTCAACCTTGACCAGGGCGTGGGCGTGCGTGCGCAATCCGGGGAAAAAACCGGTTTTGCCTACAGCAATGCCATCACCCTGGAGGCCTTGGGCCTGGCGGCGCGCGCTGCGCGCTCGATCTCCCGGGCCGGTCAGAATGGCACGGTGCAGGCGTTCAGCACCCAGGACGTGGCGCAGTTATATGCGCCGGATAACCCCCTGGAAGTGCTCAGCCGCGCCGAAAAGGTCGAACTGCTCAAGCGCATCGACGTCGCGACGCGCGCGCTGGACCCGCGTATCCAGCAAGTCAGCGTGAGCCTGTCCGGGGTGTGGGAGCGCATTCTGGTGGCATCCACCGATGGCGGCCTAGCCGCGGATGTGCGGCCACTGGTGCGCTTCAACGTCAGTGTGATCGTCGAGCAGAACGGCCGCCGCGAGCGCGGTGGCCATGGCGGCGGCGGGCGTACCGACTACCGTTATTTCCTCACCGACGATCGTGCCATGGGTTATGCCCGTGAAGCGCTGCGCCAGGCCCTGGTGAACCTGGAAGCCATTCCGGCGCCGGCGGGGACGTTGCCAGTGGTATTGGGATCGGGCTGGTCCGGCGTGCTGCTGCATGAAGCCGTCGGCCATGGCCTGGAAGGTGACTTCAACCGCAAAGGCAGCTCGGCCTACAGCGGGCGCATGGGCGAAATGGTTGCGTCCAAGCTGTGCACCATCGTTGATGACGGCACCCTGGCCGGTCGCCGTGGCTCGCTGAGCGTGGACGACGAGGGCACGCCGACCGAGTGCACCACCCTGATCGAAAACGGCGTACTCAAGGGCTACATGCAGGACAAGCTCAACGCCCGCCTGATGGGTGTGGCGCGCACCGGTAACGGCCGCCGCGAATCCTATGCGCACCTGCCGATGCCGCGCATGACCAACACCTACATGCTCGGTGGCGAAAGCGACCCGGCGGAAATCATTGCCTCGGTAAAACGTGGCATCTACTGCGCCAACCTCGGCGGCGGCCAGGTGGATATCACCAGTGGCAAGTTCGTGTTCTCCACGAGCGAGGCGTACCTGATCGAAGACGGCAAGATTACCGCGCCGGTCAAAGGGGCGACGCTGATTGGCAACGGGCCGGAGGCCATGAGCAAGGTGTCGATGGTCGGCAACGACTTGGCGCTGGACAGTGGCGTGGGCGTGTGTGGCAAGGATGGGCAGTCGGTGCCGGTGGGGGTCGGCCAGCCAACGCTGAAGATCGATGCGATCACCGTGGGTGGCACGGGCGCGTAGGAAAGGTGGAGCTTCGGGTGGCGAAAGTCGCCACCCGGGGAAGAGGATCAGCGCAGGCCGCGTTGAGTCTCGTCCAGCTCTCGGATGTACTTGAAGATTTTACGGCTGGTGGCCGGCGCCTTGTTATGCGCCAGCTCGTGCTGGGCCTGACGGATCAGGGAGCGCAATTGCTGGCGGTCCGCGTCCGGGTAGTCCATCACGAATTTCTCCAGCACCGCGTCATCGCCCGCGATCAGGCGGTCACGCCAACGTTCCAGGTTATGGAAGCGTTCGTTGTACTGGCGAGTGGAGGCATCGGTTTGATCGAGCAGGGTCAGGATGGCGTCAATGTCCTGATCGCGCATGAGCTTGCCGATAAACGAGATGTGCCGTTTACGCGCGATATTCGCGGTGTGCTTGGGTGCATCCGCAAGCGCCCGACGCATTTCGTCGGTCAATGGCAGTTTCGCAATCAAGTCTTTTTTGAGCGTTGTAAGGCGCTCGCCGAGGTCAACCAGCGCATGCAGCTCGCGTTTGACCTGGGTTTTGCTTTTCTCCCCATCGAGGGAGTCGTCGTAAGAATCAACCATGGTGGCAGTCCGCAAAGAAACGCCGCCATGATAACCAGTCGGGGGCCGCTTGTCCGGCCCGGTCGCTCGATGGCCTTAACCGAAAGCAGAATTTGAGTGGAGAAAACCATGAGTGCAGCCCAAAGCGTCGGTCCACAAGCGTTACCGGCACTGCAGGAACAAGTCGAGCAGATCCTTGCCGAGGCCAAGCGCCAGGGGGCCAGTGCCTGCGAAGTGGCGGTGTCTCTGGAGCAGGGGCTGTCGACGTCGGTGCGTCAGCGTGAAGTGGAAACCGTCGAATTCAACCGCGACCAGGGCTTCGGCATCACGTTGTACGTGGGTCAGCGCAAAGGCTCGGCGAGCACCTCGGCCAGTGGTCCGGACGCGATTCGTGAAACCGTGGCCGCCGCCCTGGCCATCGCCAAGCACACATCTGAGGACGAAAGCTCGGGGCTGGCCGACAAGGCGCTGATGGCCAAGGACTTGAAGGATTTCGATCTGTTTCACGTCTGGGACATTACGCCGGAGCAGGCCATTGAAAAGGCCTTGGTTTGCGAAGCCGCGGCGTTCGATGCCGATGCCCGCATCAAGAACGCTGATGGCACCACGTTGAGCACTCATCAGGGCTGTCGCGTGTACGGCAACAGCCATGGTTTTATCGGTGGGTATGCGTCCACGCGCCATAGCCTGAGCTGCGTGATGATCGCCGAAGCCAACGGCCAGATGCAGCGCGATTACTGGTATGACGTGAGCCGCCAGGGCGAATTGCTGGCGGACCCGGTGAGCATTGGCCAGCGTGCCGCGCAACGTGCGGCGAGCCGCTTGGGCGCGCGCCCGGTGCCGACGTGTGAAGTGCCGGTGTTGTTTTCTGCAGAACTGGCCGGTGGCCTGTTCGGCAGTTTCCTGGGGGCGATTTCCGGCGGCAATCTGTACCGCAAGTCATCTTTCCTGGAAGGCGCCATCGGGCAGAAGCTGTTCCCGGAGTGGTTGACCATCGATGAGCGTCCACACCTGATGCGCGCCATGGGCAGTTCGGCATTCGACGGTGATGGCCTTGCGACTTACGCCAAACCGTTCGTCGAAAAGGGTGAGCTGGTGTCCTACATTCTTGGGACTTACTCAGGTCGCAAGCTCGGTCTGCCCAGCACGGCCAACTCCGGTGGCGTGCACAACCTGTTCGTCACCCATGGTGACGAAGACCAGGCGGCGCTGCTTCGGCGCATGGGGCGTGGCTTGCTGGTCACCGAGTTGATGGGCCATGGCCTGAATATGGTCACTGGCGATTATTCCCGTGGCGCCGCGGGTTTCTGGGTCGAAAACGGCGAGATTCAATTTGCCGTCCAGGAAGTGACCATTGCCGGCAACATGCGCGACATGTTCAAGCAGATCGTCGCGGTGGGGAATGATCTCGAGCTGCGCAGCAATATTCGCACCGGCTCGGTATTGATTGAGCGGATGACGGTCGCAGGCAGCTAAGTCCTCCCAGGCTTCACCCAAAAAAGGCGCGCCATCTCCAGGATGGCGCGCCTTTTTTCATGCCTGAAGCTCAGAGGGATTAATCTGCCACTCTTGTTTTGATTCTTAATATCATTTAATAATAAATATCATTACCGAATGAGTGTGGATCATGAGTTCTGTCCTGCATGAGGATCCTTACCTGGAGAGCTGGCGCTGGATGGGTCGCCAGATTCGCTGCGGCCTCAACCCCAACGAGCCGCGCCTGATCGAGCATTACCTCAATGAGGGCCGATACCTGGCGTGCTGCACCGCGACTCATCCCTGGACGATCGCTGAAACCTCATTCCGCCTGCTGATGGACACCGCCACTGATATCGCCCTGCCGTGGCACTGGCGGTCCAGCTGTCTCGACCAGGCTTGGCGCCCGTTGCGCGACCTGGAAAAACTCTCCCAGTGTGCCTGCCGCCTCAAGCGCTGGCAGACCTTTGCCTGGCAATTGGCGACCTGCGAATTGCTGCCCTCACTTTCTGTTTCTGACCTGGTGCAAGGATCTAACGATGAGTAACACCCGTATCGAACGCGACAGCATGGGCGAACTGCAAGTGCCGGCCGAGGCCCTGTATGGCGCACAGACCCAGCGCGCGGTGAACAACTTCCCGATCAGTCATCAACGCATGCCCGCGCAATTCATTCGCGCGCTGATCCTGGCCAAGGCTGCTGCGGCCAAGGTCAACGTCGACCTCGAGCAAATCAGCGCAGGGCAGGGCAAGGCGATTGTCGACGCCGCCCAAGGCCTGCTGGAAGGCGATTTCATGCAGCACTTCCCGGTGGATATTTTCCAGACCGGTTCCGGCACCAGTTCCAACATGAACGCCAACGAAGTCATCGCGACCCTTGCCAGCCGCTTGCTGGGCGAGACCGTCAACCCCAACGACCACGTGAACTGCGGCCAGAGCAGCAACGACATCATCCCCACCACCATTCACGTCAGCGCTGCGCTGGTGCTGCATGAGCAGACACTGCCGGCCCTGGAGCACTTGGTGCAGGTGATCGAGCGCAAGGCACAGGATGTCCATCCGTTCATCAAGACCGGCCGTACCCACCTGATGGACGCCATGCCGGTGCGCATGAGCCAGGTCCTCAACGGTTGGGCCCAGCAGCTCAAGGCCAATATCGGCCATCTGGAAGACCTGCTGCCCGCCTTGCAGTCACTGGCCCAGGGCGGGACGGCGGTCGGCACCGGGATCAACGCTCATCCGGAATTTTCCGCTCGGTTCAGCCAACAGCTGAGCAGCCTGACTGAGGTGAAATTCACCCCGGGCACCAACCTGTTTGCCCTGATCGGCTCCCAGGACACTGCCGTTGCGGTGTCCGGCCAACTGAAAGCGGTAGCCGTGTCATTGATGAAAATTGCCAATGACCTGCGCTGGATGAACTCCGGCCCGCTCGCCGGCCTGGGTGAAATCGAGCTGGAAGGCCTGCAGCCTGGCTCCTCGATCATGCCCGGCAAGGTCAACCCGGTGATCCCGGAAGCCACCGCGATGGTTGCCGCGCAAGTCATCGGCAATGACACGGTGATTACGGTGGCGGGGCAATCCGGCAACTTCGAGCTCAACGTGATGCTGCCCATCATCGCCCAGAACCTGCTGAGCAGCCTGGAGTTGCTGGCCAATTCCAGCCGCTTGCTGGCGGACAAGGCGATTGCCAGCTTCAAGGTCAACGAGGCCAAACTCAAGGAAGCGCTGTCGCGCAACCCGATCCTGGTGACCGCCCTCAACCCGATCATTGGTTACCAAAAGGCCGCTGAAATCGCCAAGAAGGCCTATCAGCAGGGCCGTCCGGTGATTGACGTTGCACTGGAGCATACCGACCTGCCCCGCAGCCAGCTGGAAGTCCTGCTGGACCCGGAAAAGCTCACGGCTGGCGGCGTGTAATCCCTCACCCTGCTTTGGAGGCTCACCATGGAGCACTGGAAACGCACGATCGAACGGGCCAATCGCTGCTTTATGGCAGGCGAGTTGGTCGACGCTCGCGAGGCCTATCTGCAAGCCCTGGCCTTGGCGCAAGTGTTGTTCGAACGCTGGGCGGATGCCGACGAAGCAGTGGCGGCCTGCGTCATTTCCCACCACAACCTGGCAGACCTGCACTTGCGCCTGAACCAGCCCGAAGAGAGCGCGGAATACCTCTGCGCCATTCACCAACGCTTGTTGCAGGCCATGCAGGACCCACGCTTGACCCCGCAATTGCGTGAAGCAGCCTTACGGCAGAGCAGCAAGACCTACGTCGAGCTGCTCAATTTCATCAGCGATCACGGCGAGTACCCGCGTACCCATCGTTTGCTGGGCGGCACGGCGACGCACGTGAATGCGTCGACCCGCAACAGTCCTTATTACGGAGCTCACTGATATGTCCTATACCTTGCCTGCCCTGCCTTACGCCTACGATGCCCTGGAACCGCATATCGATGCGCAAACCATGGAAATCCACTACACCAAGCACCATCAAACCTACATCAACAACCTCAACGCTGCCGTCGAGGGCACCGAGTTCGCGGGCTGGCCGATTGAGAAACTGGTCGCCAGCGTGCAGCAGTTGCCGGAAAAACTCCGCGCCGCGGTGATCAACCAGGGCGGCGGCCACGCCAACCACTCGTTGTTCTGGGCGGTCATGTCGCCCAAGGGTGGCGGCAAGCCTGATGGCGCGCTGGGCAAGGCCATCGACGAGCAACTGGGTGGTTTCGACAGTTTCAAAGAGGCATTCACCAAGGCCGCGCTGACCCGCTTCGGCAGCGGTTGGGCCTGGCTGAGCGTGACGCCGCAGAAAACCCTGGTGGTTGAAAGCAGCGGCAACCAGGACAGCCCGCTGATGAACGGCAACACGCCGATCCTCGGCCTTGACGTCTGGGAGCATGCCTACTATCTGCTTTATCAGAACCGGCGCCCGGAATACATCAATGCCTTCTACAGTGTTGTTAACTGGCCGGAAGTTGCTGCGCGCTATCAGGCCGCAGTGGCCTGATATCTATCCTGAAACAAGACCTAAGGCCGACTATGGGCACTGGAATACTGGCGATCAGCAGCGTGCGAATGTTTCGCTACGCGTTGGGCTCGTTGCTGCTTTTGGCAGGTACTGCATTGCTGGTGGCTCACGGGCTGGACTGGCTGAACCTGGAACCGCGCATTCTGCGTGCCCTGCAGGGCGGCGCCATCTGTGCGCTGGGCACCGCGCTCGGTGCGGTGCCGGTGTTGGTCATTCGCCGCATGCCGGTGGCACTGAGCGACACCCTGCTGGGTTTTGGCGCCGGGGTGATGTTGGCGGCGACAGCGTTTTCGCTGGTCGTGCCGGGCATTGCTGCTGCTGAAACCCTGGGGCTTTCGCCTTGGGGGGCCAGCGGCCTGATCAGCGTTGGCATCATGATGGGGGCGTTCGGGTTGTACCTGGTGGACCGCAAGGTTTCCGGCGCCACTCCGGAAATGCTCGTGGGTACCCCGGAGCGTCCGGTGATCCCGCCGCGCATCTGGCTCTTCGTGTTTGCCATCATCGCCCACAACATACCGGAAGGCATGGCGGTGGGGGTTTCGGCAGGCGGCGGCATGCCGGAGGCCGACAGCCTGGCCATGGGCATTGCGCTGCAGGATGTGCCTGAAGGTCTTGTGATTGCGCTGGTACTGGCCGGGGCAGGGATGTCGCGGGTCAAGGCGTTCCTGATCGGTGCTGCTTCAGGCCTGGTGGAGCCGGTATTCGCCGTGCTCTGCGCCTGGCTGGTGAGCCTGGCCGAAGTGCTGCTGCCGCTCGGCCTGGCGCTGGCCGCAGGGGCGATGTTGCTGGTGGTGACTCATGAGGTCATTCCCGAATCGCGGCGCAATGGTCACGAAAAACTCGCCAGCCTGGGCCTGTGTATCGGTTTCTGCCTGATGATGGTGATGGACACCGCCCTGGGCTAAAGCATGCCGATTCTAGGAGCGATTATTCGCCTTCGTCGAAGAAGTTATTGATCAGCGCGACCAGGGCGTCCATGGCTTCCTGCTCTTGCTCGCCCTCGGTCTTCAGATGGATTTTGGTGCCCTTGCCGGCGGCCAGCATCATCATGGCCATGATGCTTTTGCCATCCACCATCGACTCTGGGGTGCGTCCGGCGCGGATCTGGCAGGGAAACTGACCGGCAACGCCGACAAACTTCGCGGAAGCCCGGGCGTGCAAGCCCAGCTTGTTGATGATTTCAATTTCCAGAGCGGGCATCGCGGGGGTGATCCTTTCAGCTAAGGTCGCGGTGGCGGACCTGGACGTTCTTGAGGGTTTGTTGCAATACCTGGCCCAGGCGTTCGGTCAGGTAGACGGAGCGGTGGTGGCCACCCGTGCAGCCAATGGCAATGGTGACATAGGCCCGGTTGCTTGCGGCAAAACGCGGTAGCCACTTGAGCAAGTAGCTCGAGATGTCCTGAAACATCTCTTCCACATCTGGTTGTGCGGCCAGGTAATCGGCCACAGGCTGGTCCAGTCCTGACTGTTCGCGCAGCTCCGGCTTCCAGTAGGGGTTGGGCAGGCAGCGCACGTCGAAGACGAGGTCGGCGTCCACCGGCATGCCGCGCTTGAACCCGAACGACTCGACGAGAAATGCCGTGCCAGGCTCCGGCTGGTTCAGCAGGCGCAGCTTGATGGCGTCGCGCAGTTGATACAGGTTGAGGCTGGTGGTGTTGATCTTGAGGTCGGCGAGGTCAATGATCGGGCCCAGCAGCTTGGTTTCATCCTCGATGGCTTCGGCCAGGGAGCGATGCGAGCTGCTGAGGGGGTGACGTCGGCGGGTTTCGGAAAAGCGCTTGAGCAAGGTTTCTTCGTCGGCGTCCAGGTACAGCACATCGCAATGAATGTGCTTGGCGCGGACTTCTTCCAGCAGCAACGGGAAACGCTCGAGGTGGCTCGGCAGGTTGCGGGCATCGATCGACACCGCCACCAAAGGCTGGGCCAGTTCAGTGTGGATCAACGCGCGTTCGGCCAATTCCGGCAGCAGGCCGGCCGGCAGGTTGTCGATGCAATAGAAACCGTTGTCCTCGAGGACATTGAGGGCCGTACTTTTACCCGAACCGGAGCGGCCGCTGACGATGATCAAACGCATGATTACTGCCCGTTCTGTTCGTCCAGGACAACCTGATACAGCGCCTCATTGCTGCTGGCACTGCGTAGTTTGTCGCGGACTTCCTTGCGGTCGAGCATGCTGGCGATCTGTCGCAGCAGTTCCAGGTGCGCATCGGTAGCGGCTTGCGGGACCAGCAGAACAAACAGCAGGTCGACCGGAGCACCGTCGATGGCGTCGAAATCGATGGGGGCGTCAAGGTGCAACAGGGCACTGACGGGGGTTTCGCAACTTTTGAGACGGCAGTGGGGAATCGCGATGCCGTTGCCAAAACCGGTAGAACCGAGTTTTTCACGGGCAATCAGAGCCTCGTACACATCTTGCATCTCCAGGCCAGTCACTTCGCGACTGATCAGGTTGGCAATCTGTTCAAGGGCTTTCTTTTTACTGCCGCCCGGCGCGTTCACGAGGGAACGGCCGGGGGTCAGGATGGTTTCAAGTCGAATCATGGGTGGGGAGTGTTAGCGGCCAGTGCCCTGGAGGAGGCTCTGCTGCTTTTCCTTATGCTTTTTGAGTTGGCGGTCGAGCTTGTCGGTCAAGGCATCGATCGATGCATACATGTCTTCATGCTCGGCGTTGGCGACTACTTCGCCACCGGGAATCTGTAGGGTCGCTTCGATTTTCTGCTGAAGTTTATCGACCTTCATGATCACCTGCACATTGGTGATCTTGTCAAAATGACCCTCAAGCCGTTTCAGCTTCTGCTCGACGTATTCGCGCAGGGGAGGGGTGACTTCCACATGGTGTCCACTGATGTTGACTTGCATACAGCTTCTCCTTCGTTGCCAGTGCATAAAGCGGCAGGCCGGGGTGCCTGCCACTGGAACGCTGTGGCCCGCCCGTCACATCAAACGCTTACGCTCGCTGGAAGGCGCGATCCCAAGGGATTCGCGGTACTTGGCGACGGTTCGACGGGCGACCTGAATGCCTTGTGCCTCCAGTAAACCAGCGATCTTGCTGTCACTCAACGGCTTTTTCTGATTTTCCGCGGCAACCAGTTTTTTGATGATCGCGCGGATCGCCGTGGACGAGCATTCGCCGCCTTCGGAGGTGCTGACGTGGCTGGAGAAAAAGTATTTCAGCTCATATATGCCCCGTGGGGTATGCATGAATTTCTGCGTGGTCACCCGTGAAATGGTCGACTCGTGCATGCCAACCGCCTCGGCGATGTCGTGCAGCACCAGCGGTTTCATCGCCTCGTCACCGTATTCCAGGAAGCCGCGCTGATGCTCGACGATCTGGGTGGCGACTTTCATCAGCGTTTCGTTGCGGCTTTGCAGGCTCTTGATGAACCAGCGGGCTTCCTGCAACTGATTGCGCATGAAAGTGTTGTCGGCGCTGGTATCGGCGCGGCGAACAAAACCGGCGTACTGCGGGTTGACCCGCAGGCGTGGCACCGACTCTTGGTTCAGCTCGACCAGCCAGCGCTCGTTGTCCTTGCGCACGATCACGTCGGGAACCACGTACTCGGCTTCACTGGACTCGATCTGCGATCCCGGGCGCGGGTTGAGGCTCTGCACCAGTTCGATGACCTGGCGCAGGTCATCTTCCTTGAGCTTCATGCGGCGCATCAGCTGGCTGTAGTCGCGGCTGCCCAGCAGGTCGATGTAGTCGGTGACCAGGCGCTGGGCTTCGGCGAGCCATGGTGTCTTGGCGGGCAACTGGCGCAGTTGCAGCAACAGACATTCGCTGAGGTTGCGTGCACCGATGCCGGCGGGTTCGAACTGTTGGATGCGGTGCAGGACGGCTTCGATCTCGTCCAGCTCGATGTCCAGTTCCGGGTCGAAGGCCTCGAGGATTTCCTCGAGGGTTTCGTCCAGGTAGCCCTGGTTATTGATGCAGTCGATCAGGGTCACAGCGATCAGGCGATCGGTGTCCGACATCGGCGCAAGGTTCAGTTGCCACAGCAGATGGCTCTGCAGGCTCTCGCCGGCGGAGGTGCGGGTGGTGAAGTCCCACTCGTCATCGTCATTGCTGGGCAGGCTGCTGGCGCTGGTCTGGTAGACGTCTTCCCAGGCGGTGTCCACGGGAAGTTCGTTGGGGATGCGTTCGTTCCAATCGCCTTCCTCCAGGTTGTCGACCGTCGGGGCGGTTTCCTGGTAGGAGGGTTCCTGCACGTCGGAATTGGGTTTTTGCTCGATGTTGTCGGCCAGCGGGTCTGCATTATCGAAGTCGTCGCCTTCTTCCTGGCGTTCGAGCATCGGATTGGACTCCAGGGCCTCCTGGATTTCCTGTTGCAGGTCCAGGGTCGACAATTGGAGCAGGCGGATGGCCTGTTGCAGCTGCGGTGTCATCGTCAGCTGCTGGCCCATTCTCAGGACTAGCGATGGTTTCATGGCAGGGGCTTAACACCTTATTCGCCGGCGCAATGCGCCATCCACGACAGGGCGCGCGAGCGCCAAACATAAGCAAATTATATGCCTGATGTCGGGGGGTTTGCCTAGAGCGCGGTAACAATAAAAAGCCGGAGGTTTTTTATTGACTCCTGCGCCCCATGGCAAACGGCCGTGACACCACGGTGTTTACAGGCGGAACTCGTGACCTAGGTACACTTCCTTGACCAGTTCGTTGGCCAGGATGGTTTCGGAGTCGCCTTCGGCAATCAACTGGCCATCGTTGACGATATAGGCGGTTTCGCAGATATCGAGGGTCTCGCGCACGTTGTGGTCGGTGATCAACACACCGATACCCTTGGCCTTGAGGTGATGGATGATCTGCTTGATGTCGCCGACCGAGATCGGGTCGACGCCGGCAAACGGTTCGTCCAGCAGGATGAACTTGGGTGCAGTGGCCAGCGCCCGGGCGATTTCCACACGGCGGCGTTCACCACCGGACAGGCTCATGCCGAGGTTGTCGCGGATATGGTTGATGTGGAATTCCTGCAGCAGGCTTTCCAGCTCCTTGCGACGGCCATCCCGGTCGAGCTCCTTGCGGGTCTCGAGGATTGCCATGATGTTGTCGGCCACCGACAGTTTGCGGAAGATCGACGCTTCCTGCGGGAGATAGCCGATACCGGCGCGCGCGCGACCGTGCATGGGCTGGTGGCTCACGTCCAGGTCGTCGATCAATACGCGACCCTGGTCCGCCTGGACCAGGCCGACGATCATGTAGAAGCAGGTGGTCTTGCCGGCGCCGTTGGGGCCGAGCAAGCCGACGATCTGGCCGCTGTCGATCGACAGGCTGACGTCGCGCACGACCTGACGGCTTTTATAGGCCTTGGCCAGATGCTGGGCTTTCAGGGTTGCCATTACTCGGCCTTCTTCTTCGGCTGGATGACCATGTCGATGCGTGGGCGCGATTCGGTAACCTTGCTGCCGTTGGCTCGACCGGCGCTGGCCAGTTTCTTCACGGTGTCATAGACGATTTTCTCGCCCTGGGTGGTGTTGTTGTCCTTGTCGACAACCTTGGCCTTGTCGATCAGTACGACGCGGTTTTGCGCGGCGTGGTATTGAATCGTCACGCCCCAGCCCTGGACGGGCTTGGTATCGCCAGCGGTCTGCAGTTGCTCGAAGTAGGCGAGGTTGCCCACTGAGGTCACTACGTCGATGTCGCCGGTCTGGGTGCGGGTGATCGTCACGGTGTTGCCGGTGACCTTCATCGAACCCTGGGTGATGATCACATCGCCCTTGTAGGTGGCAACGCCGTTCTTGTCGTCCAGTTGGGCATCGTCGGCCTGAATGCGGATAGGCTGCTCTTGATCGTTCGGCAGAGCCCAGGCGCTCACGCTTCCCAGTGCTGCGCTCAGACTGAGCAAAATCGGGAGAGTTTTAACGAGCCTCATACTGTCCTCTTACGTTCGATAGCAGGTGTATCCTGCTGTCTTTCAAATACGCTTTCATTCCCTTGCCAGTCGATACACCGCCAGCGCCGTCGATTCTAACGTCTTGCTCGGTCTGCGCATATTGCTTCTGCGGGAATACGGTCATGCGACTGGTGGTAATCACCGTGTTGCGGTTCTTGTCGTCAACTCGCGCAACGCGCACCGAGTCGATCAGTTCCACCTCGGTGCCGTCCGGGTTCACTTCACCGCGCTTGCTGGTGACGTGCCACGGAAATTCGGTGCCGCGGTAGATGTTCATGTCCGGGTTGGTCAGCAAGGTAATTTCGCTGGCCTTCACGTGCTCGACCTTGTCCGACATCATCTCGTACTGCAGCTTGCCATCGGGCAGGAACTGCACGCTCTTGGCATTGATGGCGTAATAGTCGATAGCCCCCTCGTCGACCTGCGCGGCCGGTTGGTCGAGGAAGCGCTCCGGGCTGATATTCCAGTAGCCCACCGCCAGGAACAGCGCGGCGATGACCCCGAATAGCAGGAAGTTGCGAATCTTTTTGCTCAGCATAAAACGCTCTATAGGTAGGCGGCGTGGGCCGCTTCAAGGCTACCCTGGGCACGCAGGATCAGCTCGCAGAACTCGCGGGCGGCACCTTCGCCGCCACGGGCGGTGGTGATGCCGTGGGCGTGTTCGCGTACAAAGGCGGCCGCATTGGCGACTGCCATGCCCAGGCCCACCCGGCGGATCACCGGCAGGTCGGGCAAGTCATCGCCCAGGTAGGCAACCTGCTCATAGCTTAGATTGAGTTGGCCAAGAAGCTCGTCCAGGACCACCAGTTTATCCTCGCGGCCCTGATACAGGTGAGGAATCCCCAAATTTTGTGCGCGGCGTTCCACAACGGGCGTTTTTCTGCCGCTGATGATCGCCGTTTGCACGCCCGACGCCATCAGCATCTTGATGCCCTGGCCGTCGAGGGTATTGAAGGTCTTGAACTCACTGCCGTCTTCAAGGAAGTACAGGCGGCCATCCGTCAGCACGCCGTCAACGTCAAAAATCGCCAATTTGATGTGCTTGCCACGTTGCAGCAGGTCGCTGGTCATTTACATCACTCCCGCACGCAACAGGTCGTGCATGTTCAGGGCGCCGATCGGGTGGTCGTCTTTATCGACCACTACCAGTGCGCCAATCTTGTGGTCTTCCATGATTTTCAAGGCTTCGGCGGCCAGCATGTCGGGACGCGCGGTCTTGCCGTGAGGTGTCATCACTGCGTCGATGGTGGCGGTGTGGATGTCGATGGTGCGGTCCAGGGTGCGGCGCAAGTCGCCGTCAGTGAAAACCCCGGCCAGTTTGCCGTCGGCTTCCAGGATGACCGTCATGCCCAGGCCCTTGCGGGTCATTTCCATCAGTGCGTCCTTCAGAAGGGTACCGCGCGCGACGTGGGGCAATTCCTCGCCCGAGTGCATCACGTTGTCCACTTTCAGCAGCAAGCGACGGCCCAGGGCGCCGCCTGGGTGCGAGAACGCGAAATCTTCAGCGGTAAAGCCGCGGGCGTCCAGCAGCGCCACGGCCAGCGCGTCACCCATGACCAGCGCAGCGGTGGTGGAGGAGGTCGGTGCCAGGTTCAGCGGGCAGGCTTCGTGGGCCACATGCACGTTCAGGTTGACTTCGGCGGCCTTGGCCAGCGTCGATTCAGGGTTGCCGGTCAGGCTGATCATCTTGATGCCCAGGCGCTTGATCAGCGGCAGCAGGGTGACGATCTCGTTGGTCGTGCCGGAGTTGGACAATGCCAGGATGATGTCATCCTTGGTGATCATGCCCATGTCGCCGTGGCTGGCTTCGGCCGGGTGCACGAAAAACGCCGTGGTTCCGGTGCTGGCCAGGGTGGCGGCGATCTTGTTGCCGATATGGCCTGACTTGCCCATGCCGACCACGACAACGCGGCCCTTGCTGGCCAGAATCATCTCGCAGGCGCGCACGAAATCCGCGTCGATATGGGCCAGCAAGCTTTCTACGGCTTCGAGCTCGAGGCGGATGGTGCGTTGTGCGGATTGGATAAGGTCGCTGGATTGGCTCATGTCTGAAATCGTATAGCCTGACGAAAAGTCGCCGATTATAGCGGTAATGATCAATTCCCTCACGCAAGTTCGTCAGGAGTTATTCGGCAGGGGGGTGAGAATCATGAGCTGCAACCCTATTTCCCTGTACTCAATCTGAACAAGCACGGTTCCGGCCTTGGGCGCCCTGTACCAGCAGTGATATAGTTCGCCGCCAGTTCGGTCCGCTCAACCCATGTGGACAACTATTGCACAAGCTTTGCAAACGTTTGTCGCAAGCGTGGTGTCTGAGTGAGAGGCTGCATCCCAAGGAGATTAGATGAGTGCCGATAACGCCTACGCGGTCGAGCTGAAGGGACTGACCTTCAAGCGCGGGACGCGCAGCATCTTCAATAACGTCGATATTCGCATTCCCCGCGGCAAGGTCACGGGCATCATGGGGCCTTCCGGTTGCGGCAAGACCACCCTGTTGCGCCTGATGGGCATGCAATTGCGCCCCTCCGCCGGTGAAGTGTGGGTCAACGGCCAGAACCTGCCGACATTGTCGCGCAGCGATCTGTTCGATGCCCGCAAGCACATGGGCGTACTGTTCCAGAGCGGCGCGCTGTTCACCGACCTCGACGTCTTCGAAAACGTAGCGTTCCCGCTGCGGGTGCATACCCAGCTGTCTGACGAAATGATTCGTGACATTGTGTTGCTGAAACTGCAGGCCGTCGGCCTTCGCGGTGCCATCGACCTGATGCCCGATGAGCTGTCTGGCGGCATGAAGCGTCGTGTCGCCTTGGCGCGCGCCATTGCGCTGGACCCGCAGATTCTCATGTACGACGAACCCTTCGTCGGCCAGGACCCCATCGCCATGGGCGTGCTGGTCCGTCTGATCCGCCTGCTCAACGATGCACTGGGTATCACCAGCATCGTGGTGTCCCATGATCTTGCAGAAACCGCGAGCATTGCCGATTACCTCTACGTAGTGGGGGACGGCCAGGTACTGGGGCAGGGCACGCCTGAAGAACTGATGAACGCTGATAACCCGCGCATTCGCCAATTCATGACCGGCGATCCCGACGGCCCGGTGCCTTTTCACTTTCCGGCAGCGGATTACCGCGCAGATCTCCTGGGGAAGCGCTGATGCGCAAGACATCTTTAATCGAGAAGGTCCGCCTTTTCGGTCGCTCGGGCATCGACATTGTCGAGGTGCTGGGCCGTTCGACGATTTTCCTCTTCCACGCCCTGCTTGGGCGCGGTGGCATTGGCGGCGGCTTTGGCCTGCTGGTCAAGCAACTGCATTCGGTGGGCGTGATGTCCCTGGTGATCATCGTGGTCTCCGGGGTGTTCATTGGCATGGTGCTGGCCTTGCAGGGCTTCAATATCCTCTCCAGCTACGGCTCGGAACAGGCGGTGGGGCAGATGGTTGCCCTGACACTGCTGCGTGAGCTGGGGCCGGTGGTGACAGCGCTGCTGTTCGCCGGGCGAGCGGGTTCGGCATTGACTGCCGAAATCGGCAACATGAAGTCCACCGAGCAGTTGTCCAGCCTGGAAATGATCGGCGTGGACCCGCTCAAGTATATTGTTGCCCCGCGCCTGTGGGCTGGCTTCATATCCCTTCCGCTGCTGGCGATGATCTTCAGCGTGGTGGGCATCTGGGGCGGCTCGTGGGTCGCGGTTGACTGGCTGGGGGTCTACGACGGCTCCTACTGGGCCAACATGCAGAACAGCGTGACCTTCAGTGGCGACGTGCTCAACGGCATCATAAAAAGCATCGTCTTCGCCTTTGTAGTGACCTGGATCGCCGTATTCCAAGGCTACGACTGTGAGCCCACTTCAGAAGGGATCAGTCGTGCCACCACCAAGACCGTTGTGTACGCCTCGCTGGCGGTACTGGGCCTTGACTTCATTTTGACCGCCTTGATGTTTGGAGATTTCTGATGCAAAACCGCACTGTGGAAATCGGTGTCGGCCTTTTCTTGCTGGCTGGCATCCTGGCTTTACTGTTGCTGGCCCTGCGGGTCAGCGGCCTGTCGGCCAGCCCCACCGCCGATACCTATAAACTTTATGCGTATTTCGACAATATCGCCGGTTTGACTGTCAGAGCTAAAGTGACCATGGCCGGTGTGACCATCGGCAAGGTCACGGCAATCGATCTGGATCGCGACAGCTTCACCGGTCGAGTGACGATGCAACTGGACAAGAAGGTCGATAACCTTCCGACCGACTCCACGGCATCTATCCTCACGGCGGGTCTGCTGGGCGAGAAATACATCGGTGTCAGCGTGGGTGGGGAGACAGCCCTGCTCAAGGATGGCTCGACAATCCACGACACACAGTCGTCGCTGGTACTTGAGGACCTGATCGGTAAATTCCTGCTTAATACGGTCAATAAAGACGCCAAATGAGGAATCTGCACATGATCTCTACCTTGCGACGTGGCCTCCTGGTATTGCTTGCAGCGCTGCCAATGATGGCCAACGCAGCAGGTTCTGCCCACGAGCTGGTGCAGGACACCACCAACAAGATGTTGGCTGACCTGAGTGCGAACAAAGAGCAGTACAAACAGGATCCGAGCGCTTTCTATCGTTCGTTGAACGAGATTGTCGGCCCGGTGGTCGATGCCGAAGGCATTTCCCGCAGCATCATGACCGTCAAGTATTCGCGCAAGGCCACGCCTGAGCAGATGCAGCGCTTCCAGGAAAACTTCAAGCGCGGCCTGTTCCAGTTCTATGGCAACGCGTTGCTCGAGTACAACAACCAGGGCATTACCGTGGCGCCTGCCGGCGATGAGTCGGGCGATCGCACCAGCGTCAACATGAGCGTCAAGGGCAACAATGGCGCCGTGTACCCGGTGCAGTACACCCTGGAGAAGATCAACGGCGAGTGGAAACTGCGCAACGTGATCATCAACGGCATCAATATCGGCAAGCTGTTCCGTGACCAGTTCGCCGACGCGATGCAGCGCAATGGCAACGACCTGGACAAGACCATCGATGGCTGGGCCGGCGAAGTCGCCAAAGCCAAGGAAGAGACCGATAAAGCTGCCGGGAAGCCCGCGCAATGACCGAGTCGGCTGTTCGTCTGGGCAACGCCGGCGAGCTGCTTATCAGCGGTGTGCTGGACTATCGCACCGGGCCTGACCTGCGCAAGCAGGGCCAGGCACTGATCAATACCAGCACGGCGCCTGCAGTGGTGCTGGATTGCTCCGCGGTGACCAAGTCCAGCAGCGTCGGTTTGTCGTTGTTGCTGTGCTTCATGCGTGATGCCCAGGCGGCGAACAAGCCCGTCAGCATCCGTGCGTTGCCTGAAGACATGCGCGAAATTGCCGAAGTTTCCGGTCTGACCGAGCTGTTGACCCATCCTTAATACACATTAATGGAGAAGCCCCCCGTCAGAGTCCTGCTATGCGGGGTTCGCAGGCGCGGGGCTTTTTTGTATGATGTGCGACCCGTGCGCACTGGGCGCCGATAGAGGTTGAGCATGCAGGCCCTAGAAGTTAAGAGCTTCCTTGAAGGAAAGCTGCCAGATACTGAAGTTGCAGTTGAAGGCGAAGGCTGCAATTTCCAGCTGAACGTGATTAGCGATGAACTGGCGGCATTAAGCCCGGTCAAGCGCCAACAGCAGATCTATGCCCATTTGAACCCGTGGATCACCGATGGCAGCATCCATGCGGTCACTATGAAATTTTTCAGCCGCGCGGCCTGGGCCGAGCGCACCTGAGCCCCCAAGGCGTCGAGATTCTTATGGATAAATTGATTATTACCGGTGGTGCCCGCCTTGATGGCGAGATCCGCATCTCCGGCGCGAAAAACTCCGCCTTGCCGATCCTGGCAGCGACCCTGCTGTGCGATGGCCCGGTTACCGTGGCCAACCTGCCGCACCTGCACGACATCACCACCATGATCGAGCTGTTCGGTCGCATGGGTATCGAGCCGGTGATCGACGAAAAACTGGCCGTCGAAATCGACCCACGCACCATCAAGACCCTGGTCGCGCCTTACGAACTGGTGAAAACCATGCGTGCGTCGATCCTGGTGCTGGGCCCGATGGTTGCCCGTTTCGGCGAAGCCGAAGTGGCGCTGCCTGGCGGTTGCGCCATTGGCTCTCGTCCGGTGGACCTGCACATCCGTGGCCTGGAAGCCATGGGCGCAGTGATTGACGTCGAAGGCGGCTACATCAAGGCCAAGGCGCCGGAAGGCGGCCTGCGTGGCGCGAACTTCTTCTTCGACACCGTCAGCGTGACCGGTACCGAGAACATCATGATGGCCGCTGCCCTGGCCAAAGGCCGCAGCGTACTGCAGAACGCCGCGCGCGAGCCGGAAGTGGTCGACCTGGCCAACTTCCTGAACGCCATGGGCGCCAAGGTAGCCGGTGCCGGCACCGACACCATCACCATTGACGGTGTCGAGCGACTGCACACTGCGACCTACAAGGTCATGCCAGACCGCATCGAGACCGGCACCTACCTGGTTGCAGCTGCCGTTACCGGTGGCCGCGTCAAGGTCAAGGACACCGATCCGACCATCCTCGAAGCGGTCCTGGAAAAGCTGCGCGAAGCCGGTGCCGAAATCACCACCGGCGAAGACTGGATCGAGCTGAACATGCACGGCAAGCGTCCTAAAGCCGTCAACGTGCGTACCGCCCCGTACCCGGCGTTCCCGACCGACATGCAGGCGCAGTTCATTTCCCTGAACGCGATTGCCGAAGGCACCGGCGCTGTGATCGAGACCATCTTCGAAAACCGCTTCATGCACGTGTATGAACTGCACCGCATGGGCGCCAAGATCCAGGTCGAAGGCAACACCGCCATCGTGACCGGCACCGAGAAGCTCAAGGGCGCGCCAGTGATGGCTACCGACCTGCGTGCCTCTGCCAGCCTGGTAATCTCGGCGCTGATCGCCGAAGGCGACACCCTGATCGACCGCATCTACCACATAGACCGTGGTTACGAGTGCATCGAAGAAAAACTGCAGATGCTCGGCGCGAAAATCCGCCGCGTACCGGGCTAGTCTCCGGGGCTGTAAGGGCGGTGAGAGAGTAAGTTCTCCCACCGCTGGGTTTGTTTCAAATCGAGGCTGTCATGGCCTCGATCTGTGTCCGGCGCCGTTTGCGACCGGACCGCAATAGCCTGATGAAGGACTGACGTTTCCCATGTTGACCATCGCACTGTCCAAGGGCCGCATCCTTGACGACACTTTGCCGCTTCTGGCTGAAGCGGGCATCGTGCCGACCGAGAATCCGGACAAGAGCCGCAAGCTGATCATCCCCACGACCCAGGACGACGTTCGCCTGTTGATCGTGCGGGCTACCGACGTGCCGACCTATGTGGAACATGGCGCAGCCGACCTGGGTGTCGCGGGTAAAGACGTGCTGATGGAATACGGTGGCCAGGGCCTGTACGAGCCTTTGGACCTGCGTATCGCTCTGTGCAAGCTAATGACCGCCGGCCGTGTCGGTGATGTCGAGCCCAAAGGCCGCCTGCGCGTGGCAACCAAGTTCGTCAATGTCGCCAAGCGTTACTACGCCGAGCAAGGCCGTCAGGTCGACATCATCAAGCTCTACGGCTCGATGGAGCTGGCGCCGCTGATCGGCCTCGCCGACAAGATCATCGACGTGGTCGACACCGGCAACACCCTGCGTGCCAACGGTCTGGAGCCCCAGGATTTCATCGCTGACATCAGCTCCCGCCTGATCGTCAACAAAGCATCGATGAAGATGCAGCACGCCCGTATCCAGGCGTTGATCGACACCCTGCGCACGGCAGTGGAGTCGCGACACCGCGGTTGACCTACCCGCGTAGCCGGAAGGCTGCGCCCGTCTATCCGCCTCATAGCCAGAATTCTCAGGTGCCCAAGCGGAAACGACTGCTAGTTTAGGGCGCCTGAGTTTTTGCCATTTCTATTGAGGCCCTCGCTATGACCACGTCCACTGCAATTGCCCGACTCAACGCTGCCGACCCGGATTTCGCCCATCATCTGGATCATCTGCTGAGCTGGGAAAGCGTGTCCGACGAGTCGGTCAACGGGCGAGTACTCGACATCATCAAGGCCGTGCGCGAGCGCGGTGATGCGGCGCTGGTGGACTTCACCCGCCAGTTCGATGGCCTGGACGTCGCATCGATGTCCGACCTGATTCTGCCCCGTGAACGCTTGGAGCTGGCCCTGACGCGCATTACTGCACCTCAGCGCGAAGCCCTGGAAGTGGCGGCGGCGCGGGTGCGCAGCTACCACGAAAAACAGAAACAGGACTCCTGGAGCTACACCGAGGCCGACGGCACAGTGCTGGGCCAGAAGGTCACGCCACTCGACCGCGCAGGCCTGTACGTGCCGGGCGGCAAGGCGTCGTACCCATCGTCGGTGCTGATGAATGCGATCCCGGCCAAAGTGGCGGGTGTAACGGAAGTGGTTATGGTGGTGCCAACCCCGCGCGGTGAAATCAACGAGCTGGTGCTGGCCGCCGCGTGCATCGCCGGCGTTGACCGCGTATTTACCATCGGTGGCGCCCAGGCTGTTGCCGCCTTGGCCTATGGCACTGAGAGTGTGCCGAAAGTCGACAAGGTGGTCGGCCCCGGCAACATCTACGTCGCCACCGCCAAGCGTCATGTGTTTGGCCAGGTCGGCATCGACATGATCGCCGGCCCGTCGGAAATCCTTGTGGTCTGCGACGGCCAGACCGATCCGGACTGGATCGCCATGGACCTGTTCTCCCAGGCCGAGCACGACGAAGACGCCCAGGCGATCCTGGTCAGCCCGGACGCCGAATTCCTCGACAAGGTCGCCGCCAGCATCGACAAGCTGTTGCCGACCATGGACCGCGCCGAGATCATCGAGAAGTCGATCAATGGCCGTGGCGCGCTGATCCTGGTACGCGACATGGAACACGCCATCGACGTCGCCAACCGCATCGCACCGGAGCACCTTGAGCTGTCCGTGGCCGACCCGCAAGCGTGGTTGCCCTCGATTCGCCACGCCGGTGCGATCTTCATGGGCCGCCACACCAGCGAAGCCCTGGGCGACTACTGCGCCGGCCCCAACCACGTGCTGCCGACCTCCGGCACCGCGCGTTTCTCGTCGCCACTGGGGGTGTATGACTTCCAGAAGCGTTCGTCGATCATCTTTTGCTCGCCGCAGGGCGCGTCCGAGCTGGGCAAGACCGCCTCGGTACTGGCCCGTGGCGAGTCGCTGAGCGCCCACGCGCGCAGCGCCGAATACCGAATCGTCAAGGGAGAGTGAGGCATGAGCAAATTCTGGAGCCCCTTCGTCAAGGACCTCGTGCCTTACGTACCGGGTGAGCAACCGAAGCTGACCAAACTGGTCAAGCTCAACACCAACGAGAACCCCTACGGCCCATCGCCCAAGGCGTTGGCCGCGATGCAAGCCGAGCTGAACGACAACCTGCGCCTGTACCCGGACCCCAACAGCGACCTGCTCAAGCAGGCCGTGGCCAGGTATTACGGCGTGGAAGCTGGCAAGGTTTTCCTGGGCAACGGTTCCGATGAAGTGCTGGCGCACATCTTCCACGGTCTGTTTCAGCACGACCTGCCGCTGCTGTTCCCGGACATCAGCTACAGCTTCTACCCGGTTTACTGCGGTTTGTACGGCATCACGTCCGACCCGGTGCCGCTGGACGAGCAGTTCCAGATTCGCGCGGCCGACTACGCCAGGCCAAATGGCGGGATCATCTTCCCCAACCCGAACGCGCCGACGGGCTGCGTGCTGGCCCTGGACGCCGTGGAGCAGATCCTCAAGGCCAGCCCGGATTCGGTGGTGGTGGTCGATGAGGCCTATATTGACTTCGGCGGCGAAACCGCCATCAGTCTGGTGGATCGCTACCCGAATCTGCTGGTGACCCAGACCCTGTCCAAATCGCGCTCACTGGCCGGTTTGCGCGTGGGCCTGGCCGTGGGCCACCCGGACCTGATCGAGGCGCTGGAGCGGGTCAAGAACAGCTTCAACTCGTACCCGCTGGATCGCCTGGCGATTGTCGGCGCGGCAGCGGCGTTCGAGGACCGTGAGTACTTCGAGAAGACGTGCCGATGGGTCATCGACAGCCGTGAGAAGGTCGTGGCGCAGTTGGAAGGCAAGGGCTTTGAAGTGTTGCCGTCGGCGGCCAACTTCATTTTTGCCCGTCACCCCAAACACGACGCTGCCGGCCTGGCGGCCAAGTTGCGAGAGCAGGGTGTGATCGTGCGGCACTTCAAACAGGAGCGGATTGCCCAGTTCCTGCGGATCAGCATCGGGACGCCTGAGCAGAACCAGGCGCTGATCGATGGCTTGGGTGAGCTCTAAGCCACGCTGAAGATGTAAAAATGTGGGAGGGGGCAAGTCGAATCGTCGCACCGCCCCTCCCACATTTGGTTTTGCGTTGGCAGTTAAATCAGCGGTTCGTCAGGCTTCTTGTTCTTCCAGCCATCATTGCCCGGCAACAACAGGTTCAAGCCAATCGCTACCACCGCACACAGGGCGATGCCCTTGAGGCCGAAGTCATCCGGGCCAGTGCCGGTGCCTACCAATACACCGCCAATCCCGAACACCAGGGTCACCGAGACGATCACCAGGTTGCGTGCCTCACCCAGGTCGATCTTGTGGCGGATCAGCGTGTTCATCCCCACCGCGGCGATCGAGCCGAACAGCAGGCACAGAATCCCGCCCATCACCGGCACCGGGATGCTTTGCAGCAGTGCGCCGAACTTGCCGATAAACGCCAGGCTGATGGCAAACACTGCCGCCCAGGTCATGATCTTCGGGTTGTAGTTCTTGGTCAGCATCACTGCGCCCGTCACTTCGGCGTAGGTGGTGTTTGGCGGGCCGCCAAACATGCCAGCGGCCGTGGTCGCAATGCCGTCGCCCAGCAAGGTGCGATGCAGGCCGGGCTTCTTCAGGTAGTCACGACCGGTCACGCTGCCGACCGCAATCACACCGCCGATGTGTTCAATCGCCGGGGCGAGGGCCACGGGAACGATGAACAGAATCGCCTGCCAGTTGAACTCCGGCGCGGTGAAGTGGGGCAGGGCGAACCAAGGGGCCGCGGCGATTTTTGCCGTGTCGACCACGCCAAAGTAGAACGACATGGCAAAGCCCACCAGTACGCCGGAGATGATCGGCACCAGGCGGAATATGCCTTTGCCGAACACTGCCACGATCAAGGTGGTCAACAGGGCGGGCATCGAGATCAGCATCGCGGTCTTGTAGGGGATCAACTCCGCACCGTCACCGCCTTTGCCCATCGCCATGTTCGCGGCAATCGGCGCCATGGCCAGGCCGATGGAGATGATCACCGGGCCAATCACCACGGGAGGCAGCAGGCGGTCGATGAAGCCGGTGCCCTTGATCTTCACGGCAGCGCCCAGGAAGGTGTAGACGAAACCGGCCGCCATCACCCCGCCCATGGTCGCCGCGAGGCCGAATTGCTGCTTGGCGAGAATGATCGGGGTAATGAACGCAAAGCTCGACGCCAGGAAGACTGGCACCTGGCGGCCCGTTACGACCTGGAACAACAACGTGCCCAGGCCGGCGGTGAACAATGCAACGTTTGGATCAAGACCTGTGATCAGCGGCATCAACACCAGCGCGCCAAATGCCACGAAGAGCATTTGTGCGCCAGACAGGATCTGGCGCCAAAGCGGGTCGTTGAATTCATCCTGCATGGTCACGCGTCCTTCTGCTTGGTGCCGAAGATCTTGTCACCGGCATCGCCCAGGCCTGGGATGATGTAGCCGTGTTCGTTCAGGCGCTCATCGATGGAAGCGGTGTAGATCTGCACATCCGGGTGCGCCTTCTCGACCGCGGCGATGCCTTCTGGCGCGGCCACCAGCACCATGGCGCGGATGTCCTTGCAACCGGCCTTTTTCAACAGGTCGATGGTGGCAACCATGGAGCTGCCGGTGGCGAGCATCGGGTCGATGATCATCGCCAGGCGCTCGTCGATTTCCGGGACGAGTTTTTCCAGGTAGGTGTGGGCCTCCAGCGTCTCTTCGTTGCGGGCCACGCCCACGGCGCTGACCTTGGCGCCCGGGATCAGGCTGAGGACGCCTTCGAGCATGCCGATACCGGCGCGCAGGATCGGGACCACGGTGATTTTCTTACCGGCGATTTTCTCCACCTGGACGGGACCGGCCCAACCGGGGATCTCGTAGGTTTCCAGGGGTAAATCCTTGGTGGCTTCGTAAGTGAGCAACGCTCCGACTTCCTGAGCAAGCTCACGGAAATTCTTCGTGCTAATGTCGGCGCGGCGCATAAGGCCGAGTTTGTGTCGGATCAGCGGGTGGCGGATCTCGCGAGTGGGCATGGGAAAGGCTCCGGCGGCGGGCAAAAAAACCGGCCTAGATTAATCTATCCGAGGGTGTTGTCCTATAGACATCTAGTACGTTAGTCCATTAGCGCTTGATCGGAGCGCACGAGAAGCGTACCTTCGCCCGCTTTTCTTGCCACAGCACCCCCTTGGAGAGCGCCATGTCCGCTGATCTCGAGCATATCCGTCAAATCATGCGCGAGGCTGACTGCCTGTACACCGAAGCGCAAGTCGAAGAGGCGATCGCCAAGGTCGGCGCACACATCACCCGCGAAATGGCCGACACCAACCCGGTGGTTTTCTGCGTAATGAACGGTGGCCTGATCTTCGCCGGCAAATTGCTGACCCATCTGCAATTCCCGTTGGAAGCGTCCTACCTGCACGCCACCCGCTACCGCAACGAAACCAGCGGCGGCGACCTGTTCTGGAAAGCCAAGCCGGAAGTGTCGTTCATCGACCGCGACGTGCTGATCATCGACGACATCCTCGACGAAGGTCACACCCTGGGCGCGATCATCGACTTCTGCAAACACGCCGGCGCGCGCAAAGTGCACACCGCCGTGCTGATCGACAAAGACCACGACCGCAAGGCCCGCCCCGAGTTGAAAGCCGATTTCGTCGGCCTGCCCTGCATCGACCGCTACATCTTCGGTTACGGCATGGACTACAAAGGCTACTGGCGCAATGCCAATGGCATCTACGCTGTCAAAGGGATGTAAGCCATGACCCGTTTTCTTGATCAGACGCTGTTTGCCGAACTGGCCGAGAAAGCGGGCGCCAGCCCCCGTGGCCGGCATCATCACAACTTTCACCAGATGGAAGAACCCTGCCATCGCCTGGCGGTGGGCCTGCAACCGAACACATACGTGCCGCCCCATCGGCATTTGAGTGCGGACAAGGCAGAAACCTTGCTGGTGCTGCAGGGCAGCCTGGGCTTATTGGTGTTCAGCGACACCGGTGAAGTGCTCGCCAAGCGGGTGATGCAGGCCGGCGGCGAGTGCTCCGGTGTCGATCTGCCCCCCGGCGTGTTCCACAGCCTGGTGGTGCTGGCGCCCGATACGGTGATGTTCGAATGCAAGGCCGGGCCTTACCGGCCGGTAGGCGCCGGCGAACTGGCCGACTGGGCACCGCGCGAAGGCGATGCCGGCGTGGCCGAGTATCAACGCTGGATGCTTGCCCAGTTCGATTGAGCTACAGTGCTGGGCCTATCTTGCCGGAGCGGCCCATGAGCTTGTTGATTCGCACCTGCGCCGCCCTGGCGCTGACCCTCAGCCTTCCCCTCGCTGCGGCGCCTGCCGTGATGCACAGCCAGTTCCTGCCGCCGGACGACCTCACCCTGCGCGCCGAAACCCCGGACCAGCAGCAATTGCTGCAAGTCACCGAGTACGCGGTGGTGGTGGGCAACCAGCGCCAGTCCACCCAGCAGCCGATCCCGGTGACCTCGCCGTTGATGATCCGCCTCAAGGGCAAGCCCCTGAATAAAGGCGCGACCCTCAGCCAGGTGGTGCTCAATTTCGATGCCGAAAGCAAAAGCCTGAAAAAACCGGTTTACGACGAAAAGAGCAAGACCCTGACCTTGTCCTACCCGGTGGCTCAGTACCGCGTGATTGTCGACTTGCTGCGCAATGACACCCTGTACGTGCAATTCCTCAGCTACGCCAATGGCCACATCTGGGCGGACTTGCACACCGGTGCCGTTCGCGCCAGGTAGCCAGAACACCGAAGATCCAAACGTGGGGGGGCAAGCCCCCTCCCACATTGGATCTCCAGCGCTTTCGAAGCCTGCGTCTCACAGGTAGACTTCAAACCCCGTGAAAATGTCTGCAGGCTGGAGTCGGTAATGCGTAAAGATAAGAAACAGGTGATTGGTGACGAGATCGGCGACGATCAGATCAAGTTGTTCCTGGACTTCGAGCCGGTCGACGCGACTTCCCCGTCCCTGCACAAACTGATCAAGGCCTACCGTGGCCTGCGTATCGACGATTTCGAGCGGTTCCTGGGCTTCTTCAAGGAGGCCGGCCTGGACCTCGACGGCAAGGACGAGCATGGCCAGACCTTCGTCGACCTGATCAAGGACCAGCGCAACGCGGACGAGTACATCGAGCTGATCAACAACGCCCGCGGCTGATTCTCCAAGACACAAAAAAAACGCCCCGTTCTCATCAAGAGAGCGGGGCGTTTTTGCTTTCTGCTGCAGGCGCGAGCTTGCTCGCGAAAAACCTGACGGCGCGGTGTTAATCCATATGCGCTGCGTTATCGTTGACGTTTTCCGCGAGCGGGCTCGCTTCTACAGGTTCAACCAGCTCCAGGCTGATGTTGTTCTGCGTGTTGATCTTGCGATACAACTCGGCGTCCGTTTCCAGGACCTTCTCCCGCGCCGGAAAAATTTCCTGCAGCTTGGCGGCCCATTCGCCGGCGGCTTTGCTTGGGAAGCACTTCTCGATCAATTCCAGCATGATCGAAACGGTCACCGACGCACCCGGAGACGCGCCCAGCAGGGCGGCCAGCGAGCCGTCCTTGGCCGCGACCAGCTCAGTGCCAAATTGCAGCACGCCGCCTTTCTTCGGGTCTTTTTTGATGATCTGCACCCGCTGGCCGGCCACTTCCAGGCGCCAGTCTTCGGCTTTCGCCTCGGGGTAGAAGCGGCGCAGGGATTCCAGGCGTTGCTCCATGGACTGGCGCACTTCACTGACCAGGTACTTGGTCAGGTCCATGTTGTCGCGGGCCACGGCCAGCATCGGGCCGAGGTTGCCGGCACGGATCGACATCGGCAGGTCGAGGAACGAGCCATGCTTGAGGAACTTGGTGGTAAAACCGGCGTATGGCCCGAACAGCAGGGATTTCTTGCCATCGACCACACGCGTGTCCAGGTGCGGCACGGACATTGGCGGTGAACCGACGGCGGCCTGGCTGTAGACCTTGGCCTGGTGGTGCTTGACCACTTCCGGGTTGTCGCAGCGCAGCCACTGGCCGCTGACCGGGAAGCCGCCGAAACCTTTGCTTTCTTCGATGCCCGAGGCTTGCAGCAGCGGCAGGGCCGCGCCGCCTGCGCCGAGGAACACGAACTTGGCATCGACTTCACGGCTGTTGCCGTTGTTGACGTCCTTGATGCTCACGGTCCAGCCGGCGCCGTTGCGCTTGAGGCCGGTGACACGCTTGCAGTACTTGACCTGGGCATCCGGCGAACTGGTGAGGTGACCCAGCAACTGGTTGGTCAGGGCGCCGAAGTTGACGTCGGTGCCGTTCATCACGCGGGTAGCGGCGATTTTTTCGTCGAGCGGGCGGCCCGGCATCATCAGCGGCATCCACTCGGCCATCTCAGTGCGGTCTTCGGTGTAGTGCATGTCCGAAAACGCGTGATGCTGGCTGAGGGATTCAAAACGCTTCTTGAGGAAGGACACGCCTTTGTCGCCCTGCACGAAGCTCAGGTGCGGCACGGGGCTGATAAAGGACTTGGACGAGCCGAAGGTGCCCTTTTTGGTCAGGTACGCCCAGAACTGCTTCGACACCTCGAACTGGGTGTTGATGTGCACGGCTTTCTTGATGTCGATGGAGCCATCGGCGGCCTGAGGCGTGTAGTTCAGCTCACACAGCCCGGCGTGACCGGTGCCGGCGTTGTTCCACGGGTTGGAACTCTCCGCGGCACCCGAATCCATCAGCTCAACGACTTCCAGCTTGAGGCCGGGGTCGAGCTCTTTGAGCAATACGGCCAGGGTGGCACTCATGATGCCGGCCCCTACCAGTACTACATCGACTGCTTCGTTATGCGCCATTTAACGCGTCTCCAAAATCTGCAGCACCCAATTGACGGCATGGCTGCCAGGAGTGACGGGGCGATTCACGTGTTGCCCCAGGTTACCCATGGCCAGGATCGCCATGTCCGATTCGCAATTCTTTGCAACTTCAGCACACGCTTCCTGCCGGGCCAATCCGCCTATGAACGCATTCATGAGCGCCTGTGGCAATTCGACTTATGGTCAAAGCGTGCGATTTGTGCAACCAATCCGTAGCGGACAGGCTCAAGCTCCGGTGTTTGAGGAGTGCTCGGTCCTGTGTGGTTGGGCTGTTAAAGACGCTGATGGTGCTGATACACACGCCAAACTATTCATTTGCTCGCCACACTCTTGTGAAGTTGTGAAAACCCGTTTTTTTCACGCTCTTTTGAAGACGTGAACCTCAAAAAAGGGCTGCCCCGGCCTGGCACCTGGCCCTTCACCGACACGCGGCAATACGGGCAAACAACTCAAGTGGCCGAGCGCAATGGCAGCTCTGGCAGATTCGGCAAAGAAGGGTGGTTTGCAAAGGAAACAGCAAGCGCGCCAGCTTCACTCGATCTGTGTGGGCGGCTCTCTGTGGGCGATTTTGGGGTTAATGCCAGGGCATTAACGATGCTGCGGGGCCCGATCAGGAGACGTCCTTATAATCGGGGGGAGATTGTAGCGAAGAACGTCAGGGAAATGGGCGTGTTTTATGACTTTTATTAGGTCTACGGTCAGGCGGCCAACGGCTGGTGGCGCAGCGACCGCGCTGGACGTGGGCTGACACGGGCGCGAGCGGGCAGTGGGCGGTGCATCCAGCTCAGGCGAATCTCGTCGATTTCCACCCAGCTGTCGCCCGCGGGAGGCTGGCTGCATTCCTTGAACGCCTGGCAACGGCCTTGAGCGTCGAGTCGGGCGAATTGGCGCAGGGCCGGCTTGCGGGTAAACAGGGACCAGAGAAAATGCATGGCGATCAACCTCCTGAGATTGTCGACAAGCTTGCCTGCCTGGCATGACGCGTCGATGTATCGGGTGTGACATATCGGTGACATCGAACCGCCACACCCCGCGCAGGTCTGAGGTTGTAACTGGACTGGTTACCGACAGTGGCGCACCGCTATACTGCCGGCCTGTCGGTACCTGATTTCTGGAGAGAAGCGCATGTTGCAACGCCTGTTGTTCGGTTTGATCACTGTGACCAGTTTGACGTTGGTTGGCTGCGCCAACAGCCCGCAACAACTGAGCCCTGCGCCGAAGATCACTACGCAGCTGGCGCCAGTGGGCCACGGCCAGCCGGTGTCGGTGCGGGTAGTCGACGGGCGCCCGTCGCCGACCCTGGGCACGCGCGGTGGCCTGTACCCGGAAACTGCGCTGGTCTCGGTCAACGCCCAGGACGTGCTGCCCAAGCTGCAGGCCCAGGCTGAAGCCGCCGTGCGCCTGCTGGGCTTCACCCCCAGCCCCAATGCACCGGGCGCGCCGCAGTTGACCATCACCCTGGCCGAGCTGAAGTACCAGTCGCCCAAAGACGGCCTGTACGTGACCGAGGCGTCCATCGGCGCGACCTTCAAGTCCGACGTCACCGCCGGCACCCGTCGCTACAGTGGTCGCTATGGCGCTTCGTTGAACCAGCGTTTCGGCATGTCGCCAAACCAGGAAACCAACACCAAGCTGGTCAGCGACGTTCTCAGCGATGCGCTGACTCGTCTGTTCAAGGACCCGAGCATCGGCTCGCTGCTCAGCTCGCAATAAGCGCTGACGCAAAAAAAAACCGGACTCAGTGATGAGCCCGGTTTTTTTTCGCCTTAAGCTTCACGCCGCGCTGTCGATACAGAAATCCAGCAAGCTCACTCCCGTCAGCAGATCCGCTTCCGGCAAGTCTGCATGCTGATGCCCGCCAAGGGCGCAATACACCAGCCAATGGCGGTCCTGGACGTTGAACGCCAGGCCACCGATCAGCGCTTCCTGCTCATCGCTCTGGGCAATTTGATACAGCCGATCCTGGTTCTGCGCGTGCAGCATGACAAGCTCCTGAATGTTCGAAGGGCAACAGAGTGGCTTGTTTAGGTGACGTTCAGGTGACGCCGTAAATTACCGGATACATTGGCCGTCCCTTGAGGGGGTGAAGGGGCTGCGCCTGGGGCCACTTGCATTCGAATGTGTATCAGAACCGATACAGCGACAGGATTTTACTGAGGTCTGCGATGGCACTGCCTGCACTATTGATCAATGTTGTTGCACTCGCCGTGGCCTGCCCAGGGGCGGCGCTGCTGTTCATCACCCGCCTGCGCGAACAACGCGCAATGGCCGAGTTGAGCGCACAAAGCGAGAACCGCGCGGTCGACCAGCCGATGTTGTTTCTGAATGTGCGCACCGAACGGGCGCATCGCTTGGCTTACCGCATCGGGTTCGCCTGTTTGGCGCTGGCGCTGGCCATCTCCTGGCTCAGCACCCACCTTTAAAAACGCCACAAAACCAAGGTGGGAGCCACCCACCGTTTGATCGGTGTCTACAGGGGAATTCCGGCCTTGACCCGATACTGGTTACGCACCGGCGTCGCATATTGCACCACCAGGAACGGACGGTGCTCAGCCGGGCATTCGCTCAAACGCCGCTCCCACTCCGCTTTCGCCTTGGCCAGTTCGTCCGCCGGGAATACCTCGGCAGCAGTGGGCACCTGCAGGTGCGGGTCAGCGTCGCTCCACTGGGCGTAGGCCAGGTAGTGCACCGGGAACAGGCGGTAGCCGCCGAGAATCTGCCGGTCCATTTCTATTGCCAGCACCTTGGTGTCTTCGAAGCGCTCGGTGATCGGCGGCGCGAAGTTCACGTGCACCCGGCCTTTGTAGCCGGTAATGCCCAGCGCGATGCTCACGTCATCCTCGCCCGGCGCCTTGCTGTAGGTGCCGGTGGTGGCGCGGATATACAGCTCGCGGGCCTTGGCTGAATCGCACGGGTCGTATTCGTAGCTGATGGACACCGGCGTCAGGTTCAACGACTGGATCACTTCGGCGAACGGCTCGTCCTTGCGGCTGACGTGGAACATCTTGAGGATCGCCGACTCGGTGCGATCGTCCCCATCCTTGGCGCGGCCTTCGGCCTGGGCGATCCAGATCGAGGCGCCGTCATTGCGGATCGAATGGTTGATGTACGCGGACAACAGGTTGAACGCGGCCATCTTCTCCTTTCGGCCGGTGATTGAACGGTGCACGATAAAGCTCTTGTTCAGGCGCATCAGGTCGCTGACAAACGGCTTTTGCAGCAGGTTGTCGCCGATGGCGATGCGCGGCGTCGGCAGGCCGGCGTGGTATACGGCGTAGTTGACGAAGGCCGGGTCCATCACGATGTCGCGGTGGTTGGCCAGGAACAGGTAGGCGGTGCCGGATTTGAGCTGCTCGACGCCGGTGTAGGTCACGCCGTCTGTCGCCCGGTCGATGGTGTGGTCGACGTAGTACTCGACTTTGTCCTGCAGCGTGGCCACGGTGGTGACGCCGGCGAATTCACGGCGCAACTTGCGGGCGATCATCGGCTTGAGCAGCCAGCCCAGGGCGCCGGCAAAGCGCGGAAAGCGGAAGTGGGTCAGGATGTCCAGAAAGGCCTTGTCACTGAACAGTCGGTCCAGCACTGCCGGGACTTCGCTGTCGTTGTAAGGTCGGATGGTATCGAATTCGCCCATCATGCTCTCTTGTTAGAAACGGCTAGGGTAAGTAAAGGAAATACCAGGGTTGCGGCCCGAGTAATGGGCTCGGCCGAAAATGGCCCTGTAAATAGACCGGCGATTATACGCACAAGTCACCTTGGAGGCTGCGATGCTGGAAACTGCGACGTACGATTGTCCTTATTGTGGTGAAGAGGTCGAGACAACGGTGGATCTGTCCGGCGGTGACCAGACCTACATCGAAGACTGCCAGGTATGCTGCCGGCCGATCATTTTTCACCTGCAGGTCCATGGTGAAGAGTGGATGCTCGAAACCCGCAGCGAAAATGAATGACAGGTACGCCCATGCAGCGAATCTACGAACCGGAAAACTTGATGGAAGGCGAGCTGTTGCAGCAGATGCTCGCCAGCGAGGGGATCGAGGCGCACCTGGTGGGGCGCCATCTGCTTGGTGGCACCGGCGAACTGCCGATCTTCGGCCTGCTGGGGCTGGAGGTGGACAACGACCGCGCCGCTGACGCCCGCGAGTTGATCACGGCCTACATCGGTGCGCAGCCGGTGCCCGGCGATGAACCCGACAGCTTCCCCGACGTGCTGGTCTGTTAGGCTGTCGGTCGGTTTACCCAAGAGTCGTGTTGCCCCATGTGTGGACGTTATGCCCTGTTTCGCTGGAACCCAGCCTTTGCTGCCTTGCCGGGCTTTCCCGCCGACCAGCAGGCCCAGTGGAACATTTCCCCGAATGACTCGGTGCTGATCCAGCGCGCCGCCGACGGCCAGCGCACCCTGGCGCGCGCGCGCTGGGGCCTGACGCCGCCCTGGTTGACGGACCTGTCCCGCACGCCTGCCCACGCCCGCGCCGAAACCCTGGCCGAGCAACCGATGTTCCGCGAAGCCTTCCGTCAACGCCGTTGCCTGCTGCCCGCCAATGGGTTCTACGAGTGGCGCGGAACCCAGCGCAAACGCCCGTACTGGCTGACGCCGGGGGAGGGCTCCACACTGTTTTTCGCCGCCATCTGGGAAGCCTATCCGGTGCAAGAGCACGTGTGGCTGAGCACGGCGGTCGTCACCCAGCCCGCGCAGAACCAGCGCCGGCCGTTGATCCTGGACGAGGCGGGCCAAGCCGCCTGGCTCGACCCCGAAACACCGATGCACGTGTTGCAAGGCTTGCTGGCCGGCGAGCCCGCCGCGTTGCGCGAGCGGGTGCTGGCCAACATGGTCAACGATCCGAAGCTCAATGGGCCGGAGTGTCTGACGCCGGCTTGATTTTTCTATCGTCTGTTCTGGCCTCTTGGCGGGCACGCGCGCTCCCGCCCCTTGAACGCATGCCACCCGATGGCTCCCGTGTGGGACGTATCCGAAATTCAGCGGTTAAACGTCTGGTGTATCTGGCGTCGATACAATTCAGCGCCTACGATAGCCGCCATGTTTTCAGGGAGCGTGTTCATGAAAAAATCATTGGCGATAAACGTATTGGCAGCAGCGTTGTTACTGGCCGGTTGCCAGTCGGTCAACACCACCAGCGGTGGCGCTGTCGGCGTCGAGCGCAAGCAGTACATGTTCAGCATGCTGTCGAGCCAGGAAGTCGACCAGATGTATGCCCAGTCCTACCAGCAGACCCTGGGCGAGGCGAGCAGCAAGGGCCAACTGGACAAGACCAGCGCCAACGCCAAGCGCGTGCAGGCGATTGCCAACCGCCTGATCGCCCAGGCGCCCACCTTCCGCCCGGATGCGGCGCAGTGGAAGTGGGAAGTGAATTTGATCAAGAGTGACGAGATGAACGCCAACTGCGGGCCTGGCGGCAAGATCTTCGTGTATAGCGCGTTGATCGACAATCTCAAGCTCACCGATGACGAATTGGCTGCGGTCATGGGCCATGAAATCGCCCACGCCCTGCGCGAGCATGGTCGTGAAGCCATGTCCAAGGCCTACGGGATCGAGATGGCCAAGCAAGGGGCCGGCGCGCTGTTCGGCCTGGGCCAGGACAGCCTGGCATTGGCGGACACCGTGGCCAACTACGGCATGACCTTGCCCAACAGCCGCAGCAATGAAAACGAGGCCGACCTGATTGGCCTGGAGTTGTCGGCCCGCGCCGGTTACAACCCGAACGCGGCCATCACGCTGTGGAACAAAATGGCCAAGGCTTCCGAGGGCGCACCCCCAGAGTTCATGAGCACTCACCCGGCGTCGGACAGCCGGATTGCGTCGTTGCAGGCTGCGATTCCGAAAGTGATGCCGCTGTACCAGCAGGCCAAGAAGTCCTGACCTGATACCGATCAATGCGGGAGCCGGGCTTGCCCGCTCCCACATTGGGTCGGGATTACAGCGTCAGATCCAGCCGCTGCTTTGCATCGCTTTGTATACTGCCACGATCGCCAGGATGAAGAACGCCGAAGCCGCCAGTCGGCGAATCAACGTCAGTGGCAGTTTTTCCGCCGCAAAATTCCCCGCCAGAACCACCGGCACGTTGGCAATCAACATGCCCACGGTGGTGCCGATAATCACCAGCCACAGCTCCGGATATTGCGCCGCCAGCATCACCGTGGCGATCTGGGTCTTGTCGCCGATTTCCGCCAGGAAGAACGCGATCAACGTGGTCAGGAACGGCCCGAACTTGCGGGTGGTGCTGGCTTCGTCGTCATCGAGTTTGTCCGGTACCAGGGTCCATAGGGCGGTGGCGCAAAAGCTGGCCGCGAGGATCCAGTGCAACACCACATCCGAGAAGAAGCTGCCAAACCAGGCCCCCACCGCACCGGCCGCCGCATGGTTGGCCAGGGTCGCGGCAACGATGCCGGCGATGATCGGCCAAGGCTTGCGAAAGCGGGCAGCGAGAATGAGCGCGAGCAGTTGCGTCTTGTCGCCGATTTCGGCCAAGGCAACGATTGCGGTAGGAACGAGCAGTGAATCCAGCATCAGGTAGGTTTCCAGGGGCGGGTCGACACGGCTATGACACGTACAGCCTTCCCGCCCCGGGTAAGGTGTGCGTGTCATAGGTCTTGTCAAACCCCGGTCCGTCTGTGCGGACACCTGGGTCGCATACGCCATGGTCTGCTGACCAAGTATGTTGACGTATGCCGGACGAGCGTGGCGCTCGTGGGAGACTACTCCCCTAGGACGGAGCGGATTCTGCCTAGGCAAAATCCATTCGGCAAGCCTTCTTTTTCAAACGGTCGTCAGCCACGCTTGGCGCGGTAGATGCGAAAACCATTGCCTTCGGCCTTGATCGCACACACGCCCAGATGTTCTTCGATCAACGGCTGGTACTTCAGGAAACTGTTGGCGACCAGCCGCAGTTCGCCCCCTTTTGCCAGATGTTTGGCCGCTTTTCGCAGCAAGTTTTCCGTGGCGAAATAGTCGGTGTGAACGCCGACATGGAAGGGTGGATTGCTCAGAATGGCGTTCAAACCCATCGGCGCTGCGTCAATGCCATCACCGGTCAATACCTCGGCCTCAAGACCATTGGCAGCGAGGGTCAGACGACTGCTGGCAGCGGCGAAGGCATCCACATCGAGCAGTGTCACCGTGTTGTGCGGGTAGCGGCGTTTTACCGCAGCCCCCAGCACGCCGGCGCCGCAACCGAAGTCCAGCAGATGGCCGCTGGGCAGCTTGTCCAAATGCTCCAGCAACAGCTCGGTGCCGCGGTCCAGGCGACCGTGGCTGAACACCCCGGGCAGGCTCACCACTTTCAGCGGTCCTTCGGCCAGTGGCACATCAAAAACCTGCGCCAGGCTTTCCAGCTCGATCGCCTGTGGGGCGTTGGCCACGGTGACTTGCCACAGCTGGCAATGCCGTGCGCTGTCGAGCTTGCGCGGTTTGCCGAAGGGGCTCATTTGCTTGGCGGCACTTTCGATACCGGCTTTTTTCTCGCCGACCAGAAACAGCTCGGCGCCGGGCAGGCGTGCGGCCACGGCGTTGAGCAGGTAATCGGTAAGGTCCTTGGACTTGGGCAGGAAAATCACTGCCGCCTCAAAGGCACGTTCGGGCACGTCTACGCCAAACAGGCTGCGTTCGGGAAAACGTGCGTCCAGCGCGGCCTGGTCGCCAGCGTGCCAGCACCAGCCGTGGGCATTGGGCAGGCGACCGAGCAAGTCATCGGCCGGCAATCCCACCAGCAGCAGGTTGCCTTGAAAAAGTTCGGCCTGACGAAGCAGTACTTCACTGCGCGGATCCATGGTCTGCTCCTCGAAAAGGGGCGCAGTTTATCAACTCACGACGCGCAGCGGTGTGCCGCTGAAAAAGCCCCGGGTGTTTTCCGCCAGTTGACCGACGATGCGCTGGCGTGCCTCACGGCTGCCCCAGGCATTGTGGGGCGTGACGATCAGTCGAGGAATATCGCCCGCCAGCAGAGGGTTGCCGTTGACCGGCGGTTCCACGCTCAGCACATCGGTGGCCGCGCCACCCAGGTGACCGCTGCGCAGGGCGTCCGCCAGTGCCTGCTCGTTGATCAGGCCACCGCGCGCGGTGTTGACCACAAACGCGCCGGGCTTGAGCAATGCCAGTTCGCGGGCGCCGATAAAATCGCGGGTGTGTTCGTTGAGCGGGCAGTGCAGGGTCAGCGCGTCGACCTGCGCGAGCAATTCGTCCAAGGGCACGCGGTCGGCACGGGCAGGGCGGCCTGGAATCGCGCCGAGTATCACGCGCATGCCAAACGCTTCGGCCAGGCGTGCCACGGCACCGCCCAGTTCACCGTGGCCTAGCAGGCCGAGGGTTTTGCCTTCCAGTTCGACAATCGGGTGGTCCAGCAGGCAGAACTGCTTGGCGTGCTGCCACTTGCCGGCGCTGACGTCGCGCTGATAGTCGTTAAGGCGTGTGGCCAGGTTCAGCAGCAGCATGATCGTGTGCTGGGCCACGGAAGGCGTGCCGTAGCCCTGGCAGTTGCTCACCGTGATGCCTTGGGCGCGGGCAGCGTCGAGGTCGACATTGTTGGTGCCGGTGGCCGATACCAGGATCAGCTTGAGTTCGGGGCAGGCCGCCAGGGTTTCGCGGTTGAGCGGGATCTTGTTGCTGATGGCGACCTGGGCACCTTGCAAGTGCGCGACCACATTGTGGGGCGTCGTATCCGAAAACAATCGCAGGTCGCTGAAACTGTTGCGCAGGTCGCTGAGGTCGAGGTCCCCCAGATCCAGGGACGGGTGATCAAGGAAGACGGCGCGGCGATTGTTCGTCATCAACTGTACCTTTTGCGACTGGGTTCGTAGGCGTAATCTCCTGAGCCTACCAGATGAAATAATCCGTTACTTGTATTGGAGTGAGCATGTACGCCGCCGAATTCTTGACCGTCGCGTTGATTCACCTGTTGGCGGTGGCCAGCCCCGGCCCGGATTTCGCCGTGGTGGTGCGCGAAAGTGTGACCCACGGCCGACGCGCTGGCACCTGGACTGCATTGGGGGTGGGCTCGGCGATTTTCCTGCATGTGGGGTACTCGCTGCTGGGGATTGGCTTGATCGTGTCCCAGTCCATCGTGCTGTTCAACGCGCTCAAGTGGGCCGCTGCCGCGTACCTGCTGTACATCGGCTTCAAGGCCTTGCGCGCGCAACCGGCCAAGCCCGCCGTCGAGGGCGAGTTGCACCGCGAAGCGGGTGAGCGCACCCCACGCGGGGCGTTTACCGCCGGGTTTGTGACCAATGGCTTGAACCCCAAGGCGACGCTGTTCTTTCTGTCGCTGTTCACCGTGGTGATCAACCCGCATACGCCGCTGGCGATCCAGGCGGGTTACGGGCTGTATCTGGCCGTGGCGACGGCGGTGTGGTTCTGCCTGGTGGCGATGCTGTTCAGCCAACAGCGCGTGCGCGCGGGGTTTGCGCGGATGGGGCATTGGTTTGATCGGACCATGGGCGCGGTGTTGATTGCCATCGGTGTGAAGCTGGCGTTTACCAGCATGAAATAAGCAGGATGCTGGCGCAAAGCTAGCATTCATTGCCCCCTGCAAATCATTCCTTTGACTGATTTGGCTGAAACCCAGGCGCTCTACAGTGCAAGTCTTTCAGCCAAGACCGTGCAGTCATAAAAGGGATTCCTATGTTGCAGACCCGCGTTATCCCCCCCGCCGAAGGCGCGTACCAATACCCGCTGTTGATCAAACGCCTGCTGATGTCCGGCACCCGCTACGAGAAAACCCGGGAAATCGTCTACCGCGACAAGCTGCGCTACACCTATCCCACCCTGATCGAGCGGGTCGCGCGCCTGGCCAATGTGCTGACCGAGGCGGGTGTGAAGGCCGGTGACACCGTGGCCGTGATGGACTGGGACAGCCATCGCTACCTGGAATGCATGTTCGCCATCCCGATGATCGGCGCAGTGATCCACACCATCAACGTGCGCCTTTCGCCGGAACAGATCCTCTACACCATGAACCACGCCGAAGACCGCTTCGTGCTGGTCAACAGTGAGTTCGTCGGGCTCTACCAGGCGATTGCCGGGCAGCTCACCACGGTCGACAAGACCTTGCTGCTCACCGATGCAGACGCGAAAACCGCCGAGCTGCCGAACCTGGTGGGCGAATATGAAACCCTGCTGGCGGCCGCCAGCCCCCAATACGATTTCCAGGACTTCGACGAGCATTCTGTCGCCACCACGTTCTACACCACCGGCACCACCGGTAACCCCAAGGGCGTGTACTTCACCCATCGCCAACTGGTGCTGCACACCATCGGCGTGGCGACCATCATGGGCAGCGTCGACAGCGTGCGCCTGCTGGGCACCAACGACGTGTACATGCCGATCACGCCGATGTTCCACGTCCATGCCTGGGGACTGCCCTATGTGGCGACCATGCTTGGGCTCAAACAGGTCTATCCCGGTCGCTACGATCCGGAATACCTGGTGGAGCTGTGGCGCAAGGAAAAGGTCACCTTCTCCCATTGCGTCCCAACCATCCTGCAAATGCTGCTCAACGCCAAGGCCGCCCAGGACGTGGATTTCGGCGGCTGGAAAATCGTCATCGGCGGCAGCGCACTCAATCGCACGCTGTACGAAGCCGCCAAGGCCCGCGGGATTCAACTGACCGCCGCGTATGGCATGTCCGAGACCGGGCCACTGGTGTCCTGCGCTCACCTCAATGAAGAACTGTTGGCCGGCACCGAGGATGAACGCACCACTTACCGCATCAAGGCCGGCGTGCCGGGGCCGTTGGTGGAAGCGGCGATTGTCGACAGCGACGGCAATTTCCTGCCCGCCGACGGCGAGTCCCAGGGCGAACTGGTGCTGCGCGCACCCTGGCTCACCGAAGGCTATTACAACGAGCCGCAGAAGGGCGCCGAGTTGTGGGAGGGCGGCTGGATGCACACCGGCGACGTGGCCACCCTGGATGCCTTTGGCGTGATCGATATCCGTGACCGCATCAAGGACGTGATCAAGACCGGCGGCGAGTGGATTTCGTCCCTGGCGCTCGAAGACCTGGTCAGTCGTCACCCGGCGGTACGCGAAGTAGCGGTGGTGGGCATCGCCGATCCGCAGTGGGGTGAGCGGCCATTTGCACTGTTGGTGTTGCGTGACGGCCATGTGATTGGGGCTCGCGAGCTCAAGGAGCACCTCAAGCCGTTCGTGGAATTGGGCCACTTGAGCAAGTGGGCGATTCCGAGCCAGATCGCCGTTGTTACGGAAATTCCCAAGACCAGCGTCGGCAAGCTCGACAAAAAACGTATCCGCATCGACATCATTGAATGGCAGACCAATAACAGCGCCTTCCTCTCCACCCTCTAAGCCCTCTCGCCGTGCCCGTCCGGGCACGGCAATGCTCTATCTGGCGGCTTTACTTGTGATTTGCGGATTTTCAGCCATCCTTCCCGCGTCGGCCCTCGCCGACGTGGCGAAAGGGTCGTGGCAGACGGGTCGGTGATGCAAATCACACTTTAGAGGGATCAAGCACTACCCCCTGCTGGCTATAGTCCCTCTCAGAGTTTTTCACGGATGTTCCGCTTCGGGCCATGGGGGCTCGGTTGCCGAGCGGCATTGGAATCGTTGTATTCCGGCCGTTACACGCATCACAGAATGAACTCACTGCCATAACAATAATGCACATGGAGTAGCGTCGATGACCTCAGTAAACCAGTTCTGGCGCCGGGCAAGATTGCCTCTGGCCGTCAGCCTCGCCTCTACGCTCGCCGGGCCTGCATTCGGCGTCAGTTTCAACATCGGTGAAATCGAAGGGAGTTTTGACTCGTCTCTGTCCGTGGGTGCGAGTTGGGGTACGGCCAAACCCAACAAAGACCTGATCGGTGTCAACAATGGCGGAGCTGGCCTGTCCCAGACCTCTGACGATGGTCACCTGAACTTCAAGCGTGGCGAGACCTTCTCGAAGATCTTCAAGGGCATCCATGACCTGGAACTGAAGTACGGCGATACCGGTGTGTTCGTGCGTGGCAAGTATTGGTATGACTTCGAATTGAAGGACGAAAGTCGGCAATTCAAGGACATCAGCGACAGCAACCGTAAAGAGGGCGCCAAGTCGTCGGGTGGGCAGATTCTCGATGCCTTCGTGTACCACAACTACTCGATTGCCGATCAGCCGGGCAGCGTGCGTTTTGGCAAGCAGGTGGTGAGCTGGGGGGAAAGTACCTTCATCGGCGGCGGTATCAACTCGATCAACCCTATCGACGTGTCCGCGTTTCGTCGTCCAGGGGCCGAGATCAAGGAAGGCTTGATTCCGGTCAACATGTTCTACGTGTCGCAAACGTTGACGGATAACTTGTCGGCCGAGGCGTTCTACCAGCTGGAATGGGACCAGACAGTTACCGACAACTGCGGCACGTTCTTCTCGCAACCGGACGTGGTGTCCGATGGCTGCAACGACAACCTGAGGTTGCTCTCCAAACGTTCGACCATCGCGGCGACTGCAGCTGGGCGCGGAGCGTTGGCTGCGATGGAATCGCGCGGCGTGAACGTCAACGAAGAGGGCACGCTGGTTCGCCGTAGCGGTGACAGGGATGCCCGTGACAGCGGCCAGTTCGGCGCGGCCATGCACTATAACTTCGAGCCGCTGGACACCGAATTCGGTGCCTATTTCATGAACTATCACAGCCGCGCGCCGATCTTCAGCGCCACGGCAGCGCCTGCTTCGGCATTCGCGATTGCACCGGGTTTCGGCACGGCAGCGCCGGTGTGGATCGCCGGTAACTCCAAGTACTTCATCGAGTATCCGGAAGACATCCGCCTTTATGGCTTGAGTTTCTCGACCACCTTGCCTACCGGCACGGCGTGGAGCGGTGAACTCAGCTATCGCCCCAATGCGCCCGTGCAGCTCAATACCACCGACATTCTGTATGCCGGCGTGAGGGATTTGGGCGGCATCTATGCCAATGCCTCTCCGCTCAGAGGTGCACAAGGTGCTGACCTGCACGGATATCGTCGCAAGGAAGTCACTCAGTTCCAGACCACGTTCACGCACTTCTTCGACCAAGTGATGGGCGCGAGTCGCCTGACCATGGTGGGTGAAGTGGGTGTGACCCATGTGGGTGGCCTGGAGAGCAAGTCCGAGGCGCGTTACGGTCGTGACCCTGTATTCGGTCCTGGCTCGTTGCCGGCCACCGGGGCGGCGAACACCTGCTCGCAGATCCTCAACACGGGCACCATCGTCGGTGCGGGGCCTGGTGCAGATGCCAGCAATCGTTCAGCGAATTGCAACAACGACGGCTTCACCACCGCCACTTCCTGGGGCTACCGCGCCCGCGCCATCTGGGACTATCCGGACGTTTTTGCCGGGGTCAACCTCAAGCCGAGCGTAGCTTGGTCCCACGACGTCAAAGGCTATTCGCCAGGTCCCGGTGCGAACTTCGAAGAAGGCCGCAAAGCCGTCAGCCTGGGCCTCGATGCCGAGTATCAGAACACCTACACCGCAAGCCTGGCGTACACCAATTTCTTCGGTGGCGATTACAGCACGGTGGATGACCGCGACTTCGTCGCCCTCAGCGTCGGCGTGAACTTCTAAGCACACTTTTTTTAGATGCATGTATTTTCAGGAAGAACCAGAACATGAAAATAACCAAAAGTCTGTTGCACGTGGGTGTGCTTGGGCTGTCGATCCTGGCGAGCAGCGTCATGGCGGCAGTGTCGGCGGATGAAGCCGCCAAGCTGGGCACGACACTGACGCCGATGGGTGCGGAAATGGCCGGGAACGCGGCGGGCACCATTCCTAAATGGACCCCGTTGGCCACCAATGCCGGTGCGGTCGATAGCAAAGGCTTCCTGGCCAACCCGTACGCCAGCGAACAACCGCAATTCACCATCACCGCGAAGAACGTCGATCAGTACAAGGACAAGCTGGCGCCGGGCCAATACGCGATGTTCAAGCGCTACCCGGACTCCTTCAAGATGCCGGTCTATCCGACCCATCGCGGCGCCACGGTGCCGGCGGATGTGTTCGCGTCCATCAAGAAAAACGCCACCAGCACCAACCTGGTGTCCGGTGGCAACGGCCTGGAGAACTTCGAGACGGCCGTGCCGTTCCCGATCCCGAAAAGCGGTGTGGAAGTGATCTGGAACCACATCACCCGCTACCGCGGCGGCAGCGTGACGCGCCTGGTGACCCAGGCTACGCCGCAGACCAATGGCTCCTACAGCCTGGTGTATTTCCAGGACCAGTTCGTGTTCCGCGACAAGATGAAGGATTTCGACCCGAAGAACCCGGGCAACGTGCTGTTCTACTTCAAGCAGGAAGTGACCGCGCCGGCACGTCTGGCCGGTGGTGTGCTGCTGGTGCACGAAACCCTGGACCAGGTGAAGGAGCCGCGTTCGGCGTGGGTCTACAACGCTGGCCAGCGCCGTGTGCGCCGGGCGCCGCAAGTGTCCTATGACGGCCCGGGTACCGCTGCCGATGGCCTGCGGACTTCCGACAACCTCGACATGTACAACGGCGCGCCGGATCGCTACGACTGGAAGCTGGAAGGCAAGAAAGAGATGTACATCGCCTCCAACAGCTACAAGATCGACGATCCCAAGCTCAAGTACGCTGACATCATCAAGGCTGGCCATATCAACCAGGACCTGACCCGCTATGAGCTGCGCCGCGTCTGGCACGTGGTCGCGACCTTGAAGGAAGGCCAGCGCCACATCTACGCCAAGCGTGACTTCTATATCGATGAAGACACCTGGCAAGCCGCCGTGATCGACCATTACGACGGTCGTGGCCAACTGTGGCGAGTGGCCGAAGCGCACTCCGAGAACTACTACGACAAGCAAGTGCCGTGGTACGCCCTGGAAACCCTCTACGACCTGCAGTCCGGCCGCTACCTGGCCCTGGGCATGAAGAACGAGGAAAAGTCGGCCTACAACTTCGGCTTCACTGCCTCCACCGCTGATTTCTCCCCTGCCGCCCTTCGCCAGTCTGGCGTGCGCTAAACCGATGTGAAGGTGAGAGGGGGCAAGCCCCTCTCACATTTCTTGTCGCAGTTCTTTTTCAGGCATTTGTAGCAAAGATCTACAAAACCGCCGCTTTTACCGCTAGTCTGCGGACATCTGCAATGCCGACCACAGCCTTCTACAAGAGCCCGGCGATGACTGATCTGTCCCGATTCCAAGGGCCTGCCAGTGCGGTAATCCCGACCCTGGAAGGTCGCTTCTACAGGCCACCCCTGCCTGACGGCTACGTGCTGCGCCCGCGGCTGTGCGAACGGCTGGGTGCTGGATTGGAAGGGCGTCTGCTGCTGGTCAGCGCACCGGCGGGGTTCGGCAAGAGTTCGCTGGCGGTGGAGTTCTGTCAGAGCCTGCCCGCTCACTGGCAAAGCCTGTGGCTGGGACTGAGCCCGCGTGACAATGACCCAGGCCGTTTTCTCGAGCGCCTGCTCGACGGCTTGCAGCAATTTTTTCCGCAACTCGGCGCCCAATCCCTGGGCTTGCTGAAAATGCGCCAGCGTCACCAACCCTTTGCCTTTGAAGAATGGCTCGACGGCCTGCTCGATGAGCTGGCCGTGCAGTTGTCCACGCGTGCACCGCTGTTGCTGGTGCTGGATGACTACCATCTGGCCCAAGGGCCGGTGCTGGATCGTTGCCTGCAGTTCTTCCTCAATCATTTGCCGGATGGCCTGGTGGTACTGGTGACCAGTCGCCAGCGTCCCGATTGGCACCTGGCACGCCTGCGCCTGTCGCGGCACTTGCTGGAGCTGAATGAACAGGACCTGCGCCTGACGCACACCGAGTCCCTGGCCGTCCTCGACCACCACAGCACCTCGTTGCAGGGCGAAGCCCTCGACAACTTGATCCGTCGCAGCGAAGGCTGGGTGGCCGGCCTGCGCTTCTGGTTGCTGGCCGCGTCCGAAGCCGGCGATGAGGGCGCCTTGCCGCAAAGCCTGCACGGGGGCGAGGGGCTGATCCGCGACTACCTGCTTGAAGAGGTGATCGACTGCCTGCCGGCCGACGTCCAGGCATTTCTGTTCGATACGGCGCCGCTGGAGCGTTTTTGCAGTGCGCTGTGCGACGGCGTGCGCGAAGCCCACGACAGCGCCGAAATCCTGCGTTACCTGCAAGCGCATCAGGTTTTTCTCGTGCCCCTGGACGATCAGGGGCACTGGTACCGCTATCACCACCTCTTTTCCGACCTGTTGCGCACCCGTCGCGCCAGCAGCAACGTGTTGCCTGCCGCGAGCCTGCACCTGCGCGCCTGCCGTTGGTTCAACGCCCAGGGTTTGATCGATGAGGCGGTTGAGCAGGCGTTGCGCGCGGGCCACCTGGATGTGGCCGCCAACCTGGTGCAGAACCTGTCCGAAGAGCAACTGCTGGCCGAGCAGAACGTGGGCATGCTGCTGCGCTGGAAAATGGACTTGCCCGACAGCCTGCTGATCAGCACACCGCGTTTGATCGTGCTGTACAGCTGGGCCCTGGGCCTGGCCTGCCAGTTGGACGCAGCGGAAGAATTGTCCAGCTACCTCAGCCGCTTCCTGCCGGCGCCATCGGCCACCGCGCAGAAGTCGATGCTGGCCCAGTGGCTGGCGTTGAGCGGGATCATTGCGCGTGGGCGCGGCGACCGCGAGCTCACCCAGCGCTATTGCAGCGAAGCCCTGGAAAGCCTGCCGCAGCGCCGCTACGGTCAGCGGCTGATGTGCCTGTCAGCGCTGTCAAACCTGGCCATCGTTGATGCAGACCTGTGGCGTGCACGTGGGCTGAACCGTGAATCCCTGGAGCTGGCGCAACGGGTCGGCAACCCTTTGTTCGAGGCCCTGGCCCATTACGACCGGGCGCGGGTGTTGCAGGCCCGTGGCGAAATCCTGCGTTCACTGGATGAAGTGCGCCAAGGCCTGCAACGCCTTCACGGCCTGGCCCCTCAGCGGCTGTATGCGGTGCGTGCACGGCTGTCGCTGTACGAAGGTTACCTGTTGCTGGTGCGCTGCCAGCCTGACGCGGGCATTGTGCGGCTGCGCGCTGGCCTTGCTGAGGCGCGTGCCTGTCGCGACATCAGCGTGCTGATCGGGCACTGCGTCATCGCGAGCTTCGAAGGGCGCTGCAACGATTTCCCGAAAGCCTTTGCCGAACTGGCCGAAGCCGAACGGCTGATGCACATCTGGGATGTGCCGCCGATCTACTACCTGGCGATGATCACCCTGATCAAGTGCGAGCTGTGGTTGGCCCAGGGCCGCACCGACCTGGCCGACGCCTGGCTGACACGCCTGGGGCAAACCTACAACGGTGCGCACGCCGCTGCTGCGCCGGAGTTTCACCCGCACCTGCCGCAACATATAGGTTTGCAGCAGGCGGCGCTCGACGCTACACGTGGTCAACCCGGCGCAGCGCTGGAACGTCTCGACGCATTGGCCCAACAGGCCCACAACAGCGGGCGCCAGATGATCGCCCTGATGGCCCTCACGCAGCGCACGCAATTGCTGCTGGAAAACGGCCCCGAAGCCAAAGCGCGGCCGGTGCTTGCCCAGGCCCTTGAGGCGGGTGCCGGTGGCGCCCTGCAACCGTTCCAGCGATTGCTGGAAAATCACCCGGCGTGGATGCGCGAGCAGCTCGGCAAGGACCCCCACGGTTTGCTGAACCAGAGCCTGCTGGCGCTGCTGCCCGCAGCGGTGGTCGTGGAGCCCGCATCGACCCACGACACCCTCAGCGCCCGTGAGCTGGCGGTACTTCAATTGATTGCCGAAGGCTGCTCCAACCAGGAAATCAGCAACCGGCTGTTCATCTCCCTGCACACCGTGAAAACCCATGCGAGCCATATCAACAGCAAGCTTGGGGTGGAGCGGCGCACGCAGGCTGTGGCGCGGGCGCAGGAGTTGCGGTTGATTGGTTAGGGGCTGACTCTGGGGCGATTCAGGGTAGGGCATCGCCGATGTACTCTGGGGGGTGAGCTGTTTCAACATTGCGAGGCCGTGGGCGCAGGTCATAAAATGTTATGTTAGAAAAAACAGAGCCACTGAGCCGCCCGATTACGACCCTTCACTTGCTGCCAAGGCCCCCATGCACACCCAGACGCCGACACTCATCCGCGAAACCTTCCCCGTCGGCCCGTTGCAGTGCAACTGCACCATCATTGGCGACCCCATCACCAAAAAAGCCATCGTGGTCGACCCGGGCGGCAACCACGAATTGATCCTGGCGCGGCTCGAGGCCTTGGGCCTGAAAGTCGTCAGCATCATCCACACCCATGCACACCTTGATCACTTTCTGGCGTCCGGCCAGTTGAAGGAAAAAACCGGCGCTACCCTGCACCTGCACAAGGAGGACAAGTTCCTGTGGGACAACCTCGAGATGCAATGTCAGATGTTTCGCGTGCCCTACACCCCAGTGCCGGCACCGGATCGCTGGCTGGAGGATGACGAGGAGTTGGCCTGCGGTTGCGGCGTAGCGCTGCATACACCGGGACACACGCCAGGCTCGATGAGTTTCTGGTTTGCCGATGCCCAGTTGTTGATCGCCGGCGACACGCTGTTTCGACGCGGTGTCGGGCGCACGGACTTGTGGGGCGGCGATCAGGCCACCATCGTGCGCTCGATCAAGCAGCGCCTGTACACCCTGGATGAAGGCGCGACGGTGGTGGCCGGTCATGGTCCGGATACACGCTTGGGCGACGAAATGCGCGAGAACCCGTTTGTACGGGCGTGACGGCGTCGTGGCTAAAACTCAGGTCGCGTTCAGCCAGGCTCTGCTAGGGTTTCTATAGCGGTCAGGTCCTGAACCCTTTTGTTACAGGTTAGGGCGCGGCCACGGAATTTTTGCGGTTTGTCGCGTTCCAAACTCGGCACAGGTCCATTGCCAATGTCCTCTGCACCTTAGAATGCAAAAGTAGGAGCTCCCTTCATGTTTACTTCGCGTCGTCTGCTTGTTGTCGCCACCGTGGTCGCCCTATTGAGCGGCTGTGCCAACCAAAATCCGTATGACGGCAGCAGCCAGGGACAGGCAAGCAATGAGTCCGGCGGCATGAGCAAGACTGCCAAATACGGTGGTCTGGGTGCCCTGGCCGGTGCCTTGGCGGGTGCGGCCATCGACCACAACAACCGTGGCAAGGGCGCGCTGATCGGCGCGGTGGTGGCCGGTGCCGGTGCTGCAGGTTATGGCTATTACGCTGACCAGCAGGAAAAGAAACTGCGTGAAAGCATGGCCAACACCGGTGTCGAGGTTCAGCGCCAAGGTGACCAGATCAAGCTGATCATGCCGGGTAACATCACCTTCGCCACCAACTCGGATGCGATCTCCAGCAGCTTCTACCAACCGTTGAACAACCTGGCCAACTCGTTGAAGCAGTTCAACCAGAACACCATCCAGATTGTCGGTTACACCGACAGCACGGGTAGCCGCCAGTTGAACATGGACCTGTCCCAGCGTCGTGCGCAGAGCGTGGCCAACTACCTGACCTCTCAGGGCGTGAGTGCTGCCAACCTGAGCGCTCGCGGTGCCGGTCCGGATAACCCGATTGCCAGCAACGCCGACGTCAACGGCCGTGCCCAGAACCGTCGCGTCGAAGTGAACCTCGGCCCGATCCCAGGCCAGCAGTACCAGCAGCCTGCTGCTCAGCAACAACAGAACAACCAGTTCCAGGGCAACCCGTACTCGCAGTACCAGTAACCTCCGAGCAATAAAAAGGGCGCCTCACCAGGCGCCCTTTTTTGTGCTCGCGCTGCCTGTTACAAGCGGAAGCGGCCTACCAGTGCATTGAACGACAGCGCCAGGTTCGACAGCTCCTGGGTCGATGCATTGGTCTGGTGCGCACCGGCCGCCGTTTGCGTGGACAGGTCCTGAATGTTCACCAGGTTGCGATCCACCTCACGGGCCACATGGGCCTGTTCTTCCGAAGCCGTGGCGATCACCAGGTTGCGTTCGTTGATCTGGGAAATGCCGTCGGCGATCAATTCCAGTGCTTCACCCGTGGCCTGGGCGAGGGACTGAGTGTCATTGACCAGCATCTGGCTTTTGCCCATGGCGCCGACGGCTTGGTCGGCGCTGCTTTGCACGGCATTGATCATGCCTTCGATTTCTCCGGTCGATGCCTGGGTACGAGCGGCGAGGGCGCGGACTTCGTCGGCCACGACGGCGAAGCCACGGCCCTGCTCACCCGCCCGGGCAGCCTCGATGGCAGCGTTCAGGGCCAGCAGGTTGGTCTGTTCGGCAATGCCGCGAATCACGTCCAGCACTTTGCCGATGTCCCGTACCTGCCCGGCCAAATCCCTGACCATGCCGGTGGACGAGTCGATTTCAGTGGTGGCGTGGTTGATCGCGGTGACGGCCTTGCGTGCCTGGTCGCGGCCATTGGTGGCCTGCTCGCTGGTGGCGTGGGACGCCTCGGAAGTGGACACGGCATTGCGTGCTACTTCTTCCACGGCCGAGGTCATCTCGGTCACCGCCGTGGCGGCCTGTTGGATTTCATCGTTCTGGCGAACCAGGCTGCGGCTGCCGTTATCGGTCACAGCGGTCAGTTCTTCAGCGGCTGAAGCCAATTGATCCGACGCGCTGGCGATCTGATGGATGGTCTGTTTCAAACTGTTTTGCATATCCCCCAGGGCGCTCAGCAGTTGGCCGGTTTCATCGCGGCCGGTGCTGGTGATGGCCTGGGTCAGGTCGCCATCGGCAATACGTCGCGCGCTGGCGACGGCAATGGCGATCGGACGGCTGATCAGACGGCTGATAAACAGGCCCAGCAGAATGGCAGCGATAAACGCCAGCACGATGCCCGAGTACAGGGTGTTCTTCGCCGACGCTTCCTGGACTGCAGCGTCGGCCGCGCTTTCCGAGACCTGGCGGTCGTTGGAGTCGACGATGATGGTCTGCTCATCCATCACCACCCGATAGGATTTTTGCAGGTCGCCGAACAGAAATTCCCGCGCCTTATCCAGCTCACCTGCGTTCAGCAGGGCAATGTACTGCTGGACCATGGCTTGGTAGGCCGGCCAGTCGCGCTCCATTTTGTCACCGGCCGCGCGTTCGTCATCGGCCATGGGACGCTGGCGATACAGCGCGAATGCCTTCTCGCTGGCCAATCGGTTGGCGTTCATCGAGGCTATGAATTCGTCTTTGGTGCTCTGCGGGGCATTGCTGCTATACGCAGCATACAGGCGATACAAGTCGCGACTTTGCCCCACGGCCTTGACCTTGTTCTGGGCCGTGTTGGCGATGGACACCAAGTTGTTTTCGAATACCGACTTGAGGCTTTCCGACAGCGCCGACACCCCCCGGCTTCCCAGCACACCGACCCCCAGAGTGATCAGGGCACACAGTGAGAAGGATGTGATTAGTTTGGTTGAGAGTTTTGCGTCGTTGAGCCAGCTCATCGTTTCGTCCTGGAAGGATGCTGATGGATTCGTCCGGCACCCGAGGGGTTGCCAGTAGTTGTCGTACTACTATCGACATCATCGTCCAGGACTTAAGGTTTGCTGAATGTGTCAGGCGGTTAAACCGCTCTAAAACAGGGGTTTTAGCGTGGTTTATAGTGGTTTTTGAGCTGCATCCGCCTAAGGGGGTCGAGGAGGGATGCCCCCGGGTCGCTCAATAAAAAAAAGAATAAAATTCATATAAATCAATAAGATAGTGTTGTATTTGAAGAGTTTTGAGGTTTGCGAAAATTTCAAGATCTCAGCACATACGTGCAAGCATGCCGAAAATTCACAGAAAACCGTCCATTTTTACTAAAAATCTTATTAGTGTTGCCAGCGTCATCGCGCCTTATGCTCTAAAAGCATTGATTTAGACGCTTCTACTCAAACCATAAATTGATGGCATTTGGCCTTTTAAGTTGTTGCCAAATATTGCTCAGCGTGAAATATTCGCGCCTTCTTGTCGTATGACAACCGATAACAACATGAATAATTCGATAGGCCGTCAGAGCTTACGAATCCGTGAAGCCATGAGTGCAGTTGCGTAGGGTAATCAGACATGCCGCGTAAAACGGTTAGGGAGAAAGGCATCAGACATGCCTTGACGGGCGCTTTGGCGCTCGTCGTTTGGGGGGCTGGCAGTGCGCACGGCCAGGCACTGGATGCCACGGCGTCAGCGGGCAAGCGCCTGGCGGTCGCGGCGGACTGCGTGGCGTGTCACACCGAGCCAGGGGGCAAGGCGTTTGCCGGGGGTTACGCCCTCAGCTCGCCGATGGGCGTGATCTACTCGACCAATATCACCCCATCGAAAACAGCCGGTATCGGTGGCTACACCGCTGAGCAATTCGCCCGCGCAGTGCGCGACGGCGTGACACCGGATGGCACCCACCTGTACCCGGCCATGCCGTATACCTCCTACGCGAAAATGACCGACGCCGACGTCGCGGACCTCTACCACTACTTCATGCACGAAGTGCAGCCCGTCGACAGCACCCCTCCAAAGACCGCGCTGGACTTCCCGTTCAACATCCGCGCCTCGATGCTGGGCTGGAACGCGCTGTTCCATAGTCAGAAGCGCTTCACGCCGGACCCTGCAAAATCCGCTGAAGTGAACCGCGGCGACTACCTGGTCAATGCCCTGGCCCACTGCGACACCTGCCACACCCCGCGTAACGTGCTAATGGCGGCTGACAACAGCAAGCCGCTGGCGGGTGGCGCGCTGGGCGCCTGGTATGCGCCGAACATCACATCTGACAAAACCAGCGGGATTGGCGCCTGGTCCAGCGATGAACTGGTGGCCTACCTGCGCACTGGCCACGTGGAAGGCAAGGCGCAAGCCGCTGGCCCGATGGCTGAAGCGGTAGAACACAGCCTGCAACACCTGGATGAAGTGGATCTCAAGGCAGTAGCCGCCTACCTGCTGCAAACCCAGCCGATCAACACGGGTGAAACCAAGGCACGGCACGCGTTCGGCCAGCCGTCTACCGATGAGCTGACCCTGCGCGGCGGAAAGCCTGACGATAATCCGGGCTGGCACATCTTCAGCGGCACCTGCGCCAACTGCCACCAGCCCAACGGGCAAGGGACGCAGGAATACCCGTCGCTGTTCCATAACACCGCCACCGCTCGCAGCGACAACCTGATCGCCGCCATCGTCTATGGCGTGCACCGTGAAGTGGACGGGGTGGAAATCGACATGCCGGCGTTCGGTCCGGATGCCCTGTTCACCGACCGCCTCAACGACCAGCAGATCGCCGATGTGAGCAACTACGTGCTGTCCCGCTACGGCAACAACGCGTTGCACGTGACGGCCGCCGATGTGGCCCAAGCCCGCGAAGGCGGGCCCAAGGCACCGTTGGCCGTGATGGCCCAGTACACCATTCCGGCCATTGTCGCAGTTGTCATCCTGATTGCCCTGGCGGTGATCGTCATCGTTCGTCGCCGACGTCGGGAGGTCTGACCCATGGACTCATCACTCAATGCATTGTCGCGCCGCAGCCTGCTGCGCGGTTCGGTCACCCTGGGGCTGGGCGCGCTCGTCAGCGGTTTGATGCCTTGGCAATCGGCCATGGCGGCGGCGCAGTCGGAAGCGGACTTCATCGCCTTGTCGCAGTTTCTGGTCAGTCGCACGGTCAATCCTGTCCTGGCGGCGCGTTATTACGCGGCCCTGGACAAGCGCGCACCGAACTTCTCGACCAACGCCATCGCCCTCAAACAACTGATCGGCGAACGCGGCCTGTCGCACGTGGATGACTACCTGGCGATTGCCGATGCCGATCCTTCGTTGAAAGCGACGGCCACCAGCATCATCTCGGCCTGGTATCTGGGCATTGTCGGCGAGCCGGCCGACGCGGAACTCGTCGCCTATAGCGAAGCGCTGATGTACCGGCCCACCCACGGCACCCTCATCATTCCCTCTTACGGTGGCGGCCCCGCTTCATGGGGCCCCAAACCCAAAGCGCCACAGGACATCAAACTATGAGCAAGGCTGAATTCGATGCCGATGTCGTCATCATCGGCTCCGGCGTGATGGGTGGCCTGATTGCCACCGGCTTGGCCAAGGCCGGCAAGTCGGTGATCGTCCTGGAGGCCGGTCCCCGGGTGAATCGCCGTGACGTGGTGGAAACGTTCCGCAATGCGCCGGTCAAGCTGTCGCTGGCCAACGCCAAGTTGCAGGGCGCCGGTTCGCCGTATCCGAGCCTGCCCCACGCACCGTCGACCTATGGCGATTACTTGCAGCAGGTCGGGCCGGTCAAATACAACACGTCCTACCTGCGGGTCGTGGGGGGGACTACCTGGCACTTCGGGTCGTCGCTGTGGCGCATGTTGCCGAACGATTTTCGCCTGAAGTCTCTGTATGGCCGTGGCCGTGACTGGCCGATCAGCTACGACGAACTCGAACCTTTCTACGCCCGTGCAGAAACTGAATTGGGTGTGTCCGGCGTCGATGGCCAGGACGAAAGCGGGCAGGGCGGTGACGCATTTCCGCCACGTTCGATCCCGTACCCGATGGAAGGCCTCAAGCCCAGCTACATGTTCACACGGTTGTCGGAGATGCTCGGCAAGGGCGGCTACAACCCGATCCTTGAGCCCAACGGTCGTGCGACCCGTACCTACGGCAAGCGCCCGCCATGTGCCGGCAACAACAACTGCAACCCGGTGTGTCCGATTGCGGCTAAATATGACGGTTCGATGCACATCGACGAGGCCGAGCGCCATGGCGCCAAGGTCCTGGAAAATTCGGTGGTGTACAAGATCGAAGCCGGTGATGACGGCAAGATCACCGCTATCTGGTACATGCGCCCTGACAAATCCACCCACAAGCTGACCGCACGCTACTTTGTGCTGGCCGCCTATGGCATCGAGTCGCCGAAACTGTTGCTGATGTCGACCTCCGACAAATACCCCAACGGTATCGCCAACTCGTCCGACCAAGTGGGCCGCAACCTGATGGACCACACCGGCATCAGCATGAACGTGATGACCAAGGAAGACATGTGGCCGGGCGAGGGGCCGACCCAGCTGCTGGTGTACCTGAACAGCCGTGACGGTGCGTTCCGCAATGACTACCCGAGCTACAAGATCAAGGTGCGCAACACCGTACCGACGTCGCAGATCACGTCCAACCTGATCGCCAAGGGCGTGCTGGGCTCCAAGCTGGACGAACAGATTCGCCTGCAGTCGGCGCGTTCGCTCAACTGGGCGGTGGACTTCGAAACCCTGCCGCTGCCGGAAAACCGCGTTACCCCGAGCAAGACCAAGTTCGACGCCATCGGCCTGCCGGTGCCCGAGATCTACTACAGCGTTCCGGACTACTGGCATGCGGGCAAGGAGAAAGCCCTGGAGGATTTCAAACAGTTCGCCAAGCTGCTGGATGCCGACATCCTCAGCACTGACGTGGGCTTCCAGAACCGCCAGCACATCATGGGCACCACCATCATGGGTGATAACCCCAAGGACTCGGTGGTCGACCGCGATTGCCGCAGCCACGATCACGCCAACCTGTTCATCGCCGGTACCAGCGTGATGCCATCGTCGTCCTGCGTGAACCCGACGCTGACGGGTGCGGCGTTGAGTATTCGCATCGCTGATGTTTTGGTGAGCGAAGTCTGACGGGTATGCAACAAAAAGCCCCCTGACGCCATTGGCGCAGGGGGCTTTTTTATTGCCGTCTGCAGGAGCGAGCGTGCTCGCTCCTGCAGGTTGTGGATCAATCGATGTATTCAAACACCTTGACGATCTTCTGCACACCGGACACACCCTGCACCAGGTTGGCAGCGCGGGTGGCTTCGGCCTGGGTCAGCAAACCCATCAGGTACACGATGCCGTTGTCGGTCACCACCTTGATGCGCGAGCCAGGAATGGCATTGTCAGTGAGCATCTGGGTCTTGATCTTGGTGGTCAGCAGGGCGTCATTGCTGATGGCCAACAGCGTGATCGGGTCCATCACCTGCAATTCGTTGTGGACCTTTTTCACGCGCTGCACGGTGGAGGCAGCCTGTTCGGCCTGGGCCTTGAGGTCGGCACGCGGGGTCTGGCCGGCGAGCAATACCACGCCGTTGAAACTGGTGACGACAATGCGCGAGGCGCCATTGCCCAGGTCGGTGGCGGCCTTGGCAATGTTGACCTCGACCTTGGTCTCGATCAGCGAGTCGTCGATCTTGCTACCGAACGTGCGGGTGCCCTTGTCGTCCTGGATCGGCGTATCGCGCGATGCGGTGATTGCCGTGCTGCAGCCGCTGATGGCGACGCAGAGGGTGATGGCCAAGAGGCCAAGGCGGTTAACGGTCATTCTTCACTCCCGAACAGTTGGCTGTCGATCAGATCGCACAGGCAGTGGATCGCCAGCAGGTGGACTTCCTGAATACGTGCGGTGACAGTGGCCGGAACGCGAATCTCCACATCTTCAGGCAGCAGCAGCGAGGCCATGCCGCCGCCGTCGCGTCCAGTCAATGCTACGACAATCATTTCGCGATCATGTGCGGCCTGGATCGCTTGAATAATATTCGCCGAGTTGCCGCTGGTGGAAATCGCCAGCAACACATCACCCGGTTGGCCGAGGGCGCGAATCTGCTTGGAGAAGATTTCGTTGTAGCTGTAGTCGTTGGCGATCGAGGTAATCGTCGACGAATCGGTGGTCAGGGCGATGGCCGGCAGGCTCGGGCGCTCGCGCTCGAAGCGGTTGAGCAGCTCGGAGGAAAAGTGCTGGGCATCGCCGGCCGAACCGCCGTTGCCGCACGAAAGCATTTTGCCCTCGTTGAGCAAGGCATTGACCATGACCTGACTGGCTTGCTCGATGTGCGGTGCAAGTACGTCCATCGCCTGTTGCTTGGTGTCGATGCTGGCCTGGAAAAGCTGGCGAATTCGGGATTGCATGTCCATCTGTGTGACCTTAAGTAGCGCGGCTGTTTGGCACAGGAATGTGCAGCCCGCAAAGCAAAGAGCAAAAGTGTGTGGTGAAGATGTCCGGCGAATCAGCTGTCGAAGGCATCTTTGAGCCAGTTCAGATCAGCCTGACCAGACGGTGTGCTTTCTAGGGCAACCACATCGAAACGGCAGGGGGCGTCGGCCCAGTGATGCTCTTTTTGCAGGAAATACTGCGCGGCGAGTATCAGCTTTTGACGCTTGCGCCCGTCGATACTGGCGAGCGCGCCACCCCATTGTGCGTGTTTTCTGTAGCGGACTTCGACGAATACTACTGTATCGCCGTCAAGCATGACCAGATCAAGCTCGCCGCGTTTACACAACCAGTTCTGCGCCAGCAGGCGCAGACCCTGTTGTTGCAAGTGTTTCAGCGCTTGAAGTTCGGCGTCCTTGCCGCTTTGTGCGCGGGACCGCTCGGGCATCAGCGCGGGGTGTCCGGCAGGCGCTGGATCTCGCCACCGACAAACTTGGCCCATGGCATCTGGCGATCAACGCGCTGATTGCTGCTGATGCCCAGGTTGCCCGACAGGCCATCGACGCGAGTATCCGGCAGTGCCTTGAGCTGGCCCAGGCGCGGTGCCAGGCGATAGGCGTCCACACCCATGGCGTACAGGCGGCCCAGGCTGCCATTGGCTTGCGGCCATTGTGCGGCGACCTGGTTGCGCAGCGGGTCGGTGGTGTTGAGCAGCCAAGGGGTTTCGCAGAACATCACGTTGGTCATGTCCAGGTACTGGTTCTTGTCACCGCTGGCACTGAACACGTGGGACGTGGCATACACAGGCACGTCGCCGGCGTATTGGAAGTTCAGGGTCGGCTTGATCTGCTGGGCCAGTTGCGGGGTCACGGCCAGGAAGATGAACTCGATGTCCTGGCGACGCGACGGCTGCGCTGCGACGTCGGTACCGACGGTGCTTTGCAGGCTCTTGGCGCGGCCTTCGCTCTGGCGCAGTTGGAACAGATCGGCGATCTGCTTGGCCAGGGCGACCGGCTGGTCGACGTATTCGACGCCCAGAACAGTGCCGCCGTTGGCTTCCCAATCCTGGCGGAAAGCCTTGTAGACACGCTCGCCCCACTCGCCACGGGGCACCATGGCGGCCGCGCGGTGCAGGCCATCGGCACGGGCGCGGCGCGAGACTTCGCGGGCTTCGTCTTCAGCAGCCAGGCCGAACTGGAACAGTTGCGGCGGGCTCTGGTCGGTCTCGCTGTAGTTGAGCGCCAGGGTCGTGATCGGCAGCTGTGCGCGGGCGCTGAGCTGTTTGACCAGTGGCTTTTCCAGCGGACCTACTACCAATTGCACGCCGGCAGCCTGGGCCTTGGCGTAGAAGTCATCGATGGAGGTGAGGCGCGAGCTGTCGTAGAACTCGATGACCGGTGGCTTTTGCCCGGCTTGTTCCGCCTGGTAGTGCGCGGCCATGAAGCCTTCACGCAGGGCCTTGCCAACGTTCGCCAGTTGGCCATCTTGCGGCAACAGCAGGGCGATCTTGGTCAGGGGCTGGCTGGCCAGTTCCTTGAGCTTGGTCAGTGGCGTTGGCAGTTGCACGGCTGCCGGGTGGCCCGGGTTCTGTGCACGCCAGGTGTCGATGGCGGCCTGCTGTTGTTCCAGGGTGCCGGCGCCCTTGACGGCCTGGGCCAGGGTGATCCAGCCGTCGAGCGCCGGGTTGCCGCTGGCTTGCAGCTGTTCGGCTGGCAGCGCGGCGATCAGGGCCCAGATGGCGTCGTGATTGCTGCTGGCAGCATCGCCCGTGAGCAGCGGGGCCATGGCGACGCGCTCGCGGGCGGCGGCCAGGGTCTGGCCATCGGCCTCATACGCCCGTGCATGCACGGTGCCGGTACGGACTTGCTGGTCAGCCGGCAGGTCCTTGAGGTTCTGCAGGCTTGGGTGGCTCAGCGCCGTCAGCGCGGCCTTGGGCTGGTTGCGGCCCATCGCCAGTTCGGCGGCCAGGGTGCTGGCGAATACCTGCGCGGCAGGCTTGAGGGCCTCGATCGGCACCTGCGCCAGGATCTGCGACGCGCGGGCAGCGTTGTTCTGCTTGTAGGCCAGGTCCGCCGCGCTCAAGCGCAGCAGGGCAGCCTTTTCTGGCGTTTTGGCGGTAGTGGCCTGTTCGAGCAGTTGCTCGATACTGGCGTCCGGGGTCCGTGGAAGGTCGCCAAGGCTGGACGAGGGCGAGCTGGCGCAAGCGGCCAACAGGGCAGCGAGGCAGAGGGCGGAGAGCAGCCGCAGGCAAGCGATCATGTAAGTGTTCCTGATACCGATCAAATTAGCGTGGAATTGTACCCAAGCACTGGCCCAGGCGCGATGTTACTGGCGTGAAACCGTCGATTTAGGTCGTGCAAATGTTGCGGTTGGCCATCAATGGCTGAAAAGGCATCGACCGTGATGGCATATTTTCAAGACGTCTACGCGTTACAATGCGGCTTTTGCCAACCATCGAGGTGTGCGTTTTGACTGCTCCAGGTCCTTTGAATTCCACTGCAGGCTCGCTTTTTGTCGTGGCGACGCCCATTGGCAACCTGGACGACATCAGTGCCCGCGCGCTGAAAGTGTTGCGCGACGTCAAATTGATCGCGGCCGAAGACACTCGACACTCCCAGCGCCTGATGCAGCATTTTGGCATCAGCACGCCACTCGCCGCCTGCCATGAGCACAACGAGCGCGAGGAAGGCAGTCGTTTTATCGTGCGCTTGCTGGCCGGCGATGATGTAGCACTGATCTCCGACGCGGGCACGCCACTGATTTCCGATCCGGGCTATCACCTGGTACGCCAGGCGCGGGCCGCTGGTATCAATGTAGTGCCTGTTCCGGGTGCGTGCGCGCTGATCGCTGCATTGTCGGCAGCGGGCCTGCCTTCCGACCGGTTCATCTTTGAAGGTTTCCTGCCGGCCAAGGCCGTGGGCCGCCGTGCGCGACTGCAGGCGTTAAAGGAGGAGCCGCGCACTCTGATCTTCTATGAAGCCCCTCACCGTATTCTCGAATGCCTGCAGGACATGGAGCTGGTGTTCGGCGGCGAGCGCCTGGCGCTGCTGGCCCGCGAGTTGACCAAGACCTTCGAAACCCTCAAGGGCTTGCCTCTGGAAGAGCTGCGCGCCTTTGTCGAAGGTGACAGCAACCAACAGCGCGGCGAGTGTGTGGTGCTGGTGGCAGGCTGGACGGCGCCGCAGGATGAGGACGCGGTTGCCAGCGAGGCCATGCGCATCCTGGACCTGTTGCTCAAGGAAATGCCGCTCAAGCGCGCGGCGGCATTGGCGGCGGAAATCACCGGTGTGCGCAAGAACCTCTTGTATCAAGCGGCGCTGGATAAACAGAAAGGCGAATAGTTCCGGGGCGGAACCGGTATTTCGTCTGAACGTGATGGCAGTTACGAACTTTATTACTTGTCCTAAGTGCGCCGTGCCGTTAACCTGCGCGGCGGAGAGTCGATTGGACAGTCGCTGCCCTCTATGAAAATTAGGGGGGGGAGGAAAGTCCGGGCTCCATAGGGCGAAGTGCCAGGTAATGCCTGGGAGGCGTGAGCCTACGGAAAGTGCCACAGAAAATAACCGCCTAAGCACTTCGGTGCCGGTAAGGGTGAAAAGGTGCGGTAAGAGCGCACCGCACGACTGGCAACAGTTCGTGGCTAGGTAAACCCCACTTGGAGCAAGACCAAATAGGGTCCCAAGGCGTGGCCCGCGCTGGGACCGGGTAGGTTGCTAAAGATGTCCAGTGATGGCCATCGTAGACGAATGACTGTTCAAGACAGAACCCGGCTTATAGATCGACTCTCCACCTTTTTTCTTCTGCTCGAGTCTCGAGCAGAAATCCGGTAGTAACGCAAGAATCCCTCCCTGCCGAATCATTGGCAGATGCATCTTCGTAATACCAAAAAAATCTTACTCTTAATAAATCACTTTAACTTTAAGTCGTAGCTCTTTGAGCTGTTTGCGCTTGTTGGGCCCCAAGCATCGTCAAACTCTGGTTTCTCCTCCCTTTACGCTCCTAAATCTCCGTTCTGTAAGGCTTTTCCTTGAATCCGCGCCTTGACGGTGTGGTGGGCGCATTCCTATAGTGTGCGCAAGTGGCGGAAAGTGGCACAAAGTGGGTTTTTTGAACGTAAAACGCTAAAATTTGGAGAAACGCATCTGTGTTTCGCGGAGCTAACGCTATCAGTCTCGATGCAAAAGGCCGTCTCGCCATGCCGAGCCGGTATCGTGACGAGCTCATTTCGCGAAGTTCCGGGCAACTCATCATCACCATTGATGCAGTCGATCCTTGTTTATGTGTTTACCCCCTCGATGAGTGGGAGTTGATTGAAACCAAGTTGCGCGCGCTGCCTTCATTGCGAGAAGAAAACCGCCGTCTGCAGCGTTTGCTGATTGGTAATGCCGTCGACCTCGAACTCGATGGCAGTGGTCGTTTCCTGGTGCCGCCGCGTCTGCGCGAGTACGCCAAGCTGGATAAGCGCGCAATGCTGGTGGGCCAACTGAACAAGTTCCAATTGTGGGACGAAGATGCCTGGGATGCTGTGTCTGCAGCTGACCTGGCTGCTATTCAACAACCGGGCGCCATGCCTGATGAACTGCGTGATTTGATCCTGTGACTATTGATAGCGGCTTTAACCACATCACCGTTTTGCTTGACGAAGCCGTTGAGGCTCTCGCCGTGCGCGCGGATGGTTGCTATCTGGATGGCACTTTCGGCAGGGGCGGGCATAGCCGCTTGATCCTCAGCCAGCTCGGCTCCGACGGCAAACTCCTCGGTTTCGACAAAGACCCCCAAGCGATTGCGACCGGGCAAGCGCTAGCGGCCGAAGACGGCCGCTTTGTCGTTGTGCAGCGCAGCTTTGCCGAACTGGGTGCCGAAGTCGCCGAGCGCGGCATGGCGGGCAAGGTGGCCGGGGTCCTGCTCGACCTGGGTGTGTCCTCGCCCCAGCTGGACGACCCGGAACGCGGCTTCAGCTTCATGAACGACGGCCCCCTCGACATGCGCATGGACCCGACACGCGGCATCAGTGCTGCCGAGTTCATCGCCACGGCGCCCCATGAAGAAATCGCCCGCGTATTCAAGGAATACGGGGAAGAACGCTTCGCTGGTCGCATGGCCCGTGCCGTGGTCGAGCGCCGCGAGATCCAGCCGTTCGAACGCACCGCCGACCTCGCCGAAGTGCTGAAAGTCGCCAACCCGGCGTGGGAGAAAGGCAAGAACCCGGCCACCCGTGCGTTCCAGGGCCTGCGTATTCACGTCAACAACGAATTGGGCGACCTGGAGGCTGGCCTCGAGGCTGCCCTCGAGGCGCTGGAAGTGGGCGGTCGCCTCGTAGTGATCAGCTTCCATTCCCTGGAAGACCGCATCGTCAAGCTGTTCATGCGTCGCCTGGTCAAGGGTGAATCCGACAACCTGCCGCGCAACCTGCCGGTGCGTTTCGAAGCCTTTGTGCCGAAAATCAAAATCCATGGCAAAGCGCAGTTCGCCTCCGAAGCCGAACTCAAAGCCAACCCACGTTCCCGCAGCGCCGTCATGCGCGTCGCGGAGAAACTGCGTTGAGCAAGCTTTTCGCCAAGCCCCTCCCGGGCGGCAGCTTCTTCATGATGCTGCTGTACGTCGGCGTGCTGGTGTCCGCGATTGCGGTGTCTTACAGCGCGCACTTCAACCGCCAATTGCTCAACACCCTGTACGGGGAATTGAGCGTGCGCGATAAAGCGCAGGCGGAATGGGGCCGGCTGATCCTGGAACAAAGCACCTGGACGGCCCACAGCCGTATCGAAGTGCTGGCCACGGAACAGCTGAAAATGCACATCCCCGGCGCGGCTGAAGTTCGCATGGTGGCGCCATGATGAAACTCGAAGGCGCACTCTACCCATGGCGCTTCCGCCTGATGCTCGGCTTGCTGGCATTGATGGTGGGCGCGATCGCCTGGCGGATCATCGACCTGCAGGTGGTGGACCGCGACTTCCTGATCGGTCAGGGCGATGCCCGCAGCTTGCGGCATATCCCGATCCCTGCGCACCGCGGCCTGATCACCGACCGTAACGGCGAGCCTCTGGCTGTCAGTACACCGGTGACCACCCTGTGGGCCAACGCCAAGGAATTGCAGGTCGCCAAGGACAAGTGGCCGGAGCTGGCCGCTGCCCTGGGCCAAGACCGCAAAGCCCTGGCCGAACGTCTGGAAGCCCAGGCCAACAAAGAATTCATCTACCTGGTCCGCGGCCTCACGCCGGAGCAGGGTCAGCAAGTGCTCGACCTTAAAATTCCGGGTGTCTACGGCATCGAGGAATTCCGTCGTTTCTATCCGGCGGGCGAAACCACTGCCCACATGGTGGGGTTTACCGACATCGATGACCACGGTCGCGAAGGCGTGGAACTGGCCTACGACGAATGGCTGGCCGGCGTGCCCGGCAAACGACAGGTCATCAAGGATCGGCGCGGCAGGCTGATCAAGGATGTCCAGGTCACCAAAAACGCCAAGGCCGGCAAGCCCTTGGCGTTGTCGATTGACTTGCGTCTGCAGTACCTGGCCAACCGCGAGCTGCGCAACGCGATCATCGAGAACGGCGCCAAGGCCGGCAGCCTCGTGATCATGGACGTGAAGACCGGCGAGATCCTCGCCATGGTCAACCAGCCGACCTACAACCCGAACAACCGTCGCAACCTGCAGCCGGCGATGATGCGCAACCGCGCCATGATCGACGTGTTCGAGCCGGGTTCGACCATGAAAGCCATCTCCATGAGCGCCGCCCTCGAAACTGGCCGCTGGAAACCCAGCGACAAGGTCGAGGTGTACCCAGGCACCCTGCAGTTGGGCAAGTACACCATTCGTGACGTGTCCCGCACCGAAGGCCCGGTGCTGGACTTGACCGGTATCCTGATCAACTCCAGTAACGTAGGCATGAGCAAGGTCGCCTTCGATATCGGCGGCGAGACCATCTACCACCTGGCACAGAAAATCGGCCTCGGCCAACCCACCGGGCTCGACTTCCCGGGCGAGCGCGTGGGCAACCTGCCGAACTACCGTGAATGGAAAAAGGCCGAGACGGCCACGCTTTCCTACGGCTACGGCCTGTCGGTGACCGCGATCCAGCTGGCTCACGCGTTCTCCGTGCTGGCCAACAATGGCCGCATGGTGCCGCTGAGCCTGATCCACGTGGATGAGGCGCCGAAAGCCACCCAGGTGATTCCGGAAAACGTCGCCAAGACCATGCAGGGCATGCTGCAACAAGTGATCGAGGCACCGCGCGGCGTGTTCCGTGCGCAGGTGCCGGCGTATCACGTGGGCGGCAAGTCCGGTACTGCACGCAAGACCTCGGTGGGCACCAAGGGCTATGCCGAGAACTCCTACCGTTCGCTGTTCGCCGGCTTCGGCCCGATGAGCGACCCCCGCTACGCCATCGTCGTTGTGATCGATGAGCCGAGCAAAGCCGGTTACTTCGGTGGCCTGGTATCCGCGCCGGTGTTCAGCAAAGTGATGTCCGGGACCCTGCGCCTGATGAACATCACCCCGGACAACCTGCCGCCGACCCAACAAGCGAACGCCGGACCACCGGCCGCTGCTGCCGTAAAAGCCAATGGAGGGCGCGGCTGATGTCTCTTAGTCTGAACAAGATTTTTGCCCACGCCGGCCGCGATCTGCTGATTCGCGAATTGAGCCTGGACAGCCGCCATGTACGTGCCGGTGATTTGTTCCTGGCGGTGCCTGGCGGCAAGCTCGACGGTCGCGCGCATATCGCCGACGCCTTGCAGCGCGGCGCTGCGGCCGTGGCTTATGAAGTGGAAGGCGCCACGGTGCTGCCGATCACGGATGTGCCGTTGATTCCGGTCAAAGGCCTGGCCAAGCAGCTGTCGGATATTGCCGGGCGCTTTTATGGCGACCCGAGCCGTCACCTCAACCTGGTGGGTGTCACCGGCACCAACGGCAAGACCAGCGTGACCCAACTGGTCGCCCAGGCCCTGGACCTGCTCGGTCAACACTGCGGCATTGTCGGCACCCTCGGCACCGGTTTTTATGGCGCGCTGCAAAGCGGCCTGCACACCACACCGAACCCGATTGCCGTGCAAGCGACCTTGGCCGACCTGAAGAAGGCCGGTGCCAAGGCCGTTGCCATGGAAGTCTCGTCCCACGGCCTGGACCAGGGTCGCGTCGCTGCCTTGGCTTTCGACGTGGCCGTGATGACCAACCTGTCCCGCGATCACCTGGACTACCACGGCACCATGGAGGCCTACGCTGCCGCCAAGGCCAAGCTGTTTGCCTGGAATGATCTCAAGTGCCGGGTGGTAAACCTGGATGACGAATTCGGCCGCCAGCTCGCCGCTGACGAGCATGAGTCGCGCCTGATCACTTACAGCCTGCTGGACTCCCGCGCTTACCTCTATTGCCGTGAGGCCCAGTTCAATGACGAAGGCGTGCGCGCCACGCTGGTGACACCACAAGGTGAGCACCACCTGCGCAGCACCCTGCTCGGGCGTTTCAACCTGAGCAACGTGCTGGCCGCCGTCGGCGCACTGTTGGGGCTGGATTACGCCCTCGACGAAATTCTCAACGTGCTGCCCAAGCTCGAAGGCCCGGCCGGACGCATGCAGCGTCTGGGTGGCGGCAAGCAACCGCTGGTGGTGGTCGACTACGCCCATACCCCGGACGCGCTGGAAAAAGTCCTCGAAGCCCTGCGCCCGCATGCCAAGGGCAAACTGCTGTGCCTGTTCGGCTGCGGCGGTGACCGTGATCGCGGCAAGCGCCCGCTGATGGCCGAGATCGTCGAGCGTCTGGCGGACGGTGTGCGGGTGACCGACGACAACCCGCGCAGCGAAGACCCCAGCCGGATTTTCGATGATATCCGCGCAGGCTTCAACGACACGGCCAACGTCGAATTCGTCGCCGGCCGCGGCGCCGCCATTGCCCAACTGATCGCCAGCGCCAGCGCTGATGACGTGGTAGTGCTGGCCGGTAAAGGCCATGAGGACTATCAGGAAATCAACGGCGAGCGCCATGCCTTCTCTGATCTGGTCGAAGCCGAGCGCGCCTTGAACGCCTGGGAGGTTGCCCATGCTTAAGGCAATGACCTTCAGCGAATTGGCCCAGGCCCTCGCAGCCCGTATGGTCTCGACTGATTGCCGTTTCGACGGCGTCAGTATCGACAGTCGCAACATCAAGCCGGGGCAACTGTTCGTTGCACTGGCCGGCCCGCGTTTCGACGGCCACGACTACCTCAATGACGTTGCCGCCAAAGGCGCCGTCGGTGCGTTGGTGCAGCGTGAAGTCGCCGATTCGACCCTGCCCCAATTGCTCGTGGCCGATACCCGTCTGGCCCTGGGTCAATTGGGCGCGCTGAACCGCGCGGCCTTCGACAAACCTGTGGCCGCCGTCACCGGCTCCAGCGGCAAGACCACCGTCAAGGAATTGCTCGCTGGCATCCTGCGCACGCGCGGTCCGGTACTCGCGACCCGCGGCAACCTGAACAATGATTTCGGCGCACCGCTGACCCTGCTCGAGCTGGCTGCGGAACACACCGCCGCCGTGATCGAGCTGGGCGCGTCGCGCATTGGCGAGATCGCCTATACCGTGGCGCTGACCAAGCCCCACGTGGCGATCATCAACAACGCCGGCACCGCCCACGTCGGCGAATTCGGCGGCCCGGAAAAGATCGTCGAAGCCAAGGGCGAAATCCTCGAAGGCCTCGATGCATCGGGCACCGCCGTGCTGAATCTTGACGACAAGGCTTTCGAGACCTGGCGTGTACGCGCCGCCGGTCGCAAGGTCCTGACGTTTGCCGTGTTGAATGCAGCGGCTGACCTTCATGCTTCCGACATCAGCGTCGATGCCCGCGGCTGCCCGTCCTTCACCTTGCACACACCGCAAGGCAGCGAGCACGTGCAACTGAACCTGCTCGGCAACCACAACGTCGCCAATGCCCTGGCCGCCGCCGCCGCTGCCTGCGCCTTGGGCGTGTCGCTGTTCGGTATCGCCACGGGGCTTGGCGCAGTGCAGCCGGTCAAAGGCCGCACCGTGGCGCAACTGGCTGCCAACGGCATGCGCGTGATCGACGACACCTACAACGCCAACCCGTCCTCCGTCAACGCCGCCGTCGACCTGCTCAAGACCTTTGCCGGGCGCAAGGTGCTGGTGCTGGGCGATATCGGTGAGCTGGGCGATTGGGCTGAACAGGGCCACCGTGAAGTCGGCGCCTATGCCGCCGGTAAAGTCGATGCGCTGTACGCCGTGGGCACCAACATGGCCCATGCCGTCACTGCCTTCGGCCCTGGCGCGCAGCATTTCGCCACTCAGGCCGAGCTGATCCAGGCACTGGCCGCGACCGAACACGACAAAAACACAACCATTTTGATCAAGGGATCGCGCAGCGCGGTGATGGAAAACGTCGTCGCGGCCTTGTGTGGCTCAAGTACGGAGAAACATTAATGCTGCTGCTGCTGGCTGAGTATCTGCAACAGTTCCACAAAGGCTTCGCGGTCTTTCAGTACCTGACCCTGCGCGGGATTCTGGGTGTGCTGACCGCGCTGTCTCTGTCGCTGTTTTTAGGGCCGTGGATGATCCGCACCCTGCAGAACCTGCAAATTGGTCAATCGGTTCGCAATGACGGCCCGCAGTCGCACCTGTCCAAATCCGGTACCCCGACCATGGGCGGCGCGCTGATCCTGTCGTCCATCGGCATCAGCACCTTGTTGTGGGCCGACTTGCACAACCGCTACGTGTGGGTGGTGTTGCTGGTGACCTTGCTGTTCGGCGCCATCGGTTGGGTGGATGACTACCGCAAGGTGATCGAGAAGAACTCGAAAGGCCTGCCAAGCCGCTGGAAATATTTCTGGCAATCGGTGTTCGGCCTGGGCGCTGCGGTGTTCCTGTTCATGACCGCGCCAAGCGCGGTGGAAACCACCCTGATCATCCCGATGCTCAAGGACGCCAGCATTCCACTGGGCGTGGGCTTCGTGGTGCTCACCTACTTCGTGATCGTCGGCTCCAGCAACGCGGTGAACCTCACCGACGGCCTCGACGGTCTGGCGATCATGCCGACGGTCATGGTGGGCGGCGCCCTCGGCATCTTCTGCTACCTGTCGGGTAACGTGAAATTCGCCGAATACCTGCTGATCCCTTACGTGCCGGGCGCAGGTGAACTGATCGTGTTCTGCGGCGCGCTGATCGGTGCCGGGCTGGGCTTCCTGTGGTTCAACACATACCCGGCGCAGGTTTTCATGGGTGACGTCGGCGCGCTGGCACTGGGCGCAGCGCTGGGCACCATCGCCGTGATCGTTCGCCAGGAAATCGTGCTGTTCATCATGGGCGGTGTGTTCGTGATGGAAACGCTGTCGGTGGTCATCCAGGTGGCTTCCTTCAAGTTGACCGGGCGCCGCGTGTTTCGCATGGCGCCGATTCACCACCACTTTGAACTCAAGGGCTGGCCCGAGCCGCGTGTGATCGTCCGTTTCTGGATCATCACCGTGATTCTGGTGCTGTTCGGCCTTGCCACCCTGAAACTGAGGTAGAAACGAGTGTCCCTGATCGCTTCAGACCACTTCCGCATCGTTGTCGGCCTCGGCAAGAGCGGCATGTCCCTGGTTCGCTTCCTGGCGAACCGGGGCAAGCCGTTTGCCGTCGCCGACACGCGGGAAAATCCACCGGAGCTGGTCACGCTGCGCCGTGACTATCCGCACGTGGAAGTGCGTTGTGGCGAGTTGGATGTCGAGTTTCTGTGCCGTGCCGATGAGCTCTACGTGAGCCCTGGCCTGGCCATCGCGACACCGGCCCTGCAAGCCGCTGCGGCCCGAGGTGTAAAACTGTCCGGTGATATCGACCTGTTCGCACGCAACGCCAACGCACCGATTGTGGCGATCAGCGGTTCGAATGCGAAAAGCACCGTGACCACCCTGGTGGGCGAAATGGCGGCTGCTGCCGGCAAGCGCGTCGCCGTGGGCGGCAACCTTGGCGTGCCGGCGCTGGACCTGCTCAGCGACGACGTTGAGTTGTACGTGATGGAGCTGTCGAGCTTCCAACTGGAAACCACCCACGACCTCGGCGCCGAAGTGGCGACCGTGTTGAACGTGAGTGAGGACCACATGGACCGCTACAGCGGCCTGCCGGCGTATCACTTGGCCAAGCACCGGATTTTCCGTGGCGCCAGGCAATTTGTGGTCAATCGCCAGGATGCCCTGAGCCGTCCGCTGATGGGCGAGGGCATGCCTTGCTGGACCTTTGGCCTGGGCAAACCCGACTTTAAAGCTTTCGGTATTCGTGAAGAGAACGGCGAGAAATACCTGGCCTTCGAATTCCAGAACCTGATGCCGGTGCGCGAGCTGAAAATCCGCGGCGCTCATAACCAGTCCAATGCCCTCGCGGCGCTGGCGCTGGGGCATGCCGTGGGCCTGCCGTTCGACGCCATGTTGTCGGCACTGCGCAGCTTCGGCGGCCTTGAGCACCGCTGCCAGTGGGTGCGCGACCTCGACGGCGTCAGCTACTACAACGACTCCAAGGCCACCAACGTCGGCGCCGCATTGGCCGCCATCGAGGGCCTGGGCGCCGACATCGACGGCAAACTCGTGCTGATCGCCGGTGGCGACGGCAAGGGTGCCGACTTCAAGGACCTCAGGGGCCCGGTCGCCAAACACTGCCGCGCCGTGGTGCTGATGGGCCGTGATTCCGACTTGATCGCCGCCGCCCTGGGTGACGCTGTGCCGCAAGTGCGCGCCACGTCCCTGGATGACGCCATCGCCCAGTGCAAGGCCCTGGCCCAGCCCGGCGATGCCGTGTTGCTGTCACCGGCGTGCGCCAGTTTCGACATGTTCAAGAACTACGAAGAGCGCGGCCAGCTGTTCGCCCGCGCCGTGGAGGTCTTGGCATGAGTATCAACTTGCGGAACATCATCAAGCCTTACCCGTCGCCGATCATTACCGGGCGCGGTATCGACCTCGACTTCCCGATGCTCGCCGGTTGCCTCGCGTTGCTGGGCCTGGGCCTGGTGATGATCACCTCGGCCTCCTCCGAAGTGGCGGCCGTGCAGTCGGGCAACACCCTCTACATGATGATCCGTCACCTGGTCTACCTGGTGATCGGTCTCGGCGCGTGCATCGTCACCATGATGATCCCCATCGCCACCTGGCAGCGCCTGGGTTGGTTGATGCTGATCGGTGCGTTCGGTTTGCTGGTCATGGTGATCGTGCCCGGCATCGGCCGCGAGGTGAACGGCTCGATGCGCTGGATCGGCTTCGGCGCGTTCAACGTACAGCCGTCGGAAATCGCCAAGGTGTTCGTGGTGATCTACCTGGCCGGTTACCTGGTGCGTCGCCAGAAAGAAGTGCGGGAAAGCTGGATGGGCTTCTTCAAGCCGTTCATCGTCCTGCTGCCGATGGCCGGCCTGTTGCTGATGGAACCCGACTTCGGCGCCACCGTCGTGATGATGGGCGCGGCGGCGGCGATGCTGTTTCTCGGTGGCGTGGGCTTGTTCCGCTTCACCTTGATGGTGGTACTGGCCGTCGCTGCGGTGACGGTGCTGGTGCAGGCGCAACCCTATCGGATGGCGCGTCTGATCACCTTTACCGACCCCTGGTCCGACCAGTTCGGTTCCGGCTACCAGTTGACCCAGGCGTTGATTGCCTTCGGTCGCGGCGAGTGGCTGGGCGTAGGTCTGGGCAACAGCGTGCAGAAGCAGTTCTACCTGCCGGAAGCGCACACCGACTTCGTGTTCTCGGTACTCGCCGAAGAGCTGGGCGTGGTCGGCTCGCTGTGCACCGTCGCGCTGTTCGTGTTCGTGTGTGTGCGTGGCATGTACATCGGCATGTGGGCCGAGAAGGCCAAGCAGTATTTCGCCGCCTATGTGGCGTATGGCTTGTCGTTCCTGTGGATCGGCCAGTTCCTGATCAACATCGGTGTAAACGTCGGCCTGCTGCCGACCAAGGGCCTGACCTTGCCGTTCCTCAGCTACGGCGGCAGTTCGTTGGTGATTTGCTGCGCCTGTCTGGGCTTGTTGTTGCGCATCGAGTGGGAGAGTCGAACCCACCTGGGCAGCGAAGAGATGGAGTTCAGCGAAAGCGACTTCGCCGAGGAGCCGACCCATGGGCGCTAACGTGCTGATCATGGCGGGCGGCACCGGGGGCCATGTGTTCCCGGCCCTGGCGTGCGCGCGGGAATTCCAGGCCCGCGGCTATACCGTGCATTGGCTCGGTACGCCGCGCGGCATCGAAAATGAACTGGTGCCAAACGCCGGTCTGCCGCTGCACCTGATCAACGTCACCGGGCTGCGTGGCAAGGGCAAATTGTCCCTGCTCAAGGCGCCGTTCGTGTTGCTCAAGGCTGTGTGGCAGGCGCGCAAAGTGATTCGTGAATTGAAGCCTGTGTGCGTGCTGGGTTTCGGTGGCTACGTGACCGGCCCAGGTGGTGTGGCGGCCAGATTGGCCGGCGTGCCGGTGATCGTGCACGAGCAGAACGCCGTCGCGGGTACCGCCAACCGTCTGCTGGTGCCGTTGGCCGCGCGGGTGTGTGAAGCGTTCCCGAAGACCTTCAGCGCTTCGGACAAATTGCGCACCACCGGCAACCCGGTGCGCACTGAACTGTTCATGGACATCGCTCGCGAAGCACTGGACGGGCGCAAGGCGCACTTGCTGGTCATGGGCGGCAGCCTTGGCTCCGAGCCCTTGAACAAGCTGCTGCCGGAAGCCCTGGCGCAACTCCCCGTGGAATTGCGCCCGGAGATCTTCCATCAGGCGGGCAAGCATCACGGTGAAGTCACCGCGACGCGTTATCGAGAAGCGGGTGTGGAGGCGAACGTACAGCCTTTCATCAAAGACATGGCCCACGCCTATGGCTGGGCCGACCTGGTGGTCTGCCGCTCCGGTGCGCTGACCGTCAGTGAACTGGCCGCCGCCGGTCTGCCGTCCTTGCTGGTGCCTTTGCCCCATGCGATCGACGATCACCAGACCCGCAACGCCGAATATTTGGCCGGGGAGGGCGCTGCCTTCCTGCTGCCGCAAAGAACGACTGGCGCCGCCGATTTGGCCGCACGCCTGACCGAGGTTTTGATGCAACCGGAACGACTCAATAACATGGCGAGCACCGCAAGCCGCCTGGCCAAACCTGACGCGACCCGCACCGTGGTCGATATCTGCCTGGAGGTGGCCCATGGTTGAGAATCAGAAAGCCATGCCGCACCCGGAAATGCGCCGCATCCGTCGCATCCACTTTGTGGGGATTGGCGGCGTGGGCATGTGCGGTATCGCCGAAGTGCTGCTGAACCTGGGTTACCAGGTGTCCGGCTCGGACTTGAAAGAGTCGCCGGTCACCGATCGCCTGAAAAGCTTTGGAGCGCAGATCTTCATCGGTCACCGTGCCGAGAACGCCGCCGAAGCCGACGTGCTGGTAGTGTCCAGCGCCGTGAACACCTCCAACCCGGAAGTGGCCACTGCCCTTGAGCGTCGTATTCCGGTGGTGCCACGCGCCGAGATGCTGGCCGAGCTGATGCGCTATCGCCACGGCATCGCCGTCGCCGGTACCCACGGCAAGACCACCACCACCAGCCTGATCGCGTCGGTGTTCGCCGCCGGTGGCCTGGACCCGACTTTCGTCATCGGTGGCCGCCTGAATGCAGCCGGCACCAATGCACAACTGGGCACCAGCCGTTACCTGATCGCCGAAGCCGATGAAAGCGATGCGAGCTTCCTGCACCTGCAACCGCTGGTCGCCGTTGTTACCAACATCGACGAAGACCACATGGCGACCTACGACGGTGACTTCAACAAATTGAAGAAAACCTTCGTCGAGTTCCTGCACAACCTGCCGTTCTACGGCCTGGCCGTGGTGTGCCTGGACGATCCGGTGGTGCGCGAAATCCTGCCGCTGGTCAAGCGCCCGACCGTGACCTACGGCTTCAGCGAAGACGCCGACGTGCGTGCGATCAACGTGCGCCAGGAAGGCATGCAAACCTTCTTTACCGTGCTGCGTCCTGAACGCGAGCCGCTGGATGTGTCGGTGAATATGCCGGGCAACCACAACGTACTCAATTCCCTGGCGACCATTTGCATCGCCACCGACGAAGGCGTCAGCGATGAAGCCATCGTCGAAGGCCTGTCACGCTTCGCCGGCGTGGGCCGTCGCTTCCAGGTCTACGGCCAACTGCCAGTAGACGGCGGTGACGTGATGCTGGTGGACGATTACGGTCACCACCCGACCGAAGTCGCCGCCGTGATCAAGGCCGTGCGCGGTGGCTGGCCTGAACGCCGCTTGGTGATGGTCTACCAGCCGCACCGCTACAGCCGCACCCGCGACCTCTACGACGACTTCGTCAATGTATTGGCCGATGCCAACGTGCTGTTGCTGATGGAGGTGTACCCGGCCGGTGAAGAACCGATCCCGGGCGCCGACAGCCGCAAGCTGTGCAACAGCATCCGTCAGCGTGGCCAGTTGGACCCGATCTACATCGAGCGCGGTGTCGACTTGGCGCCACTCGTCAAGCCGCTGCTGCGTGCCGGTGACATTCTGTTGTGCCAGGGCGCCGGTGATATCGGCGGTCTCGCGCCCAAGTTGCTGGCAAGTCCGCTGTTTGCGGCGGCCAAGGGGAAGTCGAAATGATCAACGATTACGGCTCTCTCTTTTCCACCATCGCACCGGCTGACTTCGGCCGCGTAGCGGTGCTGTTCGGCGGCAAGAGCGCTGAGCGCGAAGTCTCGCTCAAGTCCGGCAACGCCGTGCTTGAAGCCTTGCAAAGCGCTGGCGTGAACGCCTTCGGCATCGACGTGGGCGATGATCTGCTCAGCCGCCTGCTGGCCGAGAAAATCGACCGCGCCTTCATCATCCTCCACGGTCGTGGCGGTGAAGACGGCAGCATGCAAGGCTTGCTGGAGTGCGCCGGTATCCCGTACACCGGCAGCGGCATCCTCGCTTCCGCGCTGGCCATGGACAAGTTGCGCACCAAGCAGGTGTGGCACAGCCTGGGCATTCCAACCCCGCGTCACAGCGTGCTGTGCAGCGAAGACGATTGTATTTCCGCAGCCAAGGAACTGGGCCTGCCTTTGATCGTCAAACCTGCCCATGAAGGCTCCAGTATCGGCATGGCCAAAGTGAACTCGGCCGCCGAATTGATCGACGCATGGAAAGCGGCAAGTACCTACGATTCGCAAGTGTTGGTGGAACAGTGGATCCAGGGTCCCGAGTACACCATCGCCACCCTGCGTGGCCAGGTTTTGCCGCCTATCGCATTGGGCACGCCCCACACCTTTTACGACTACGACGCCAAGTACGTGGCTTCCGATACCCAGTACCGGATCCCGTGTGGCCTCGACGCAGCCAAGGAACAGGAATTGATGGACCTCACGGCGAAGGCCTGTGAGGCGCTGGGTATCGCCGGTTGGGCGCGGGCAGACGTGATGCAGGACGACCAGGGCAATTTCTGGTTCCTGGAAGTCAACACGGCACCCGGCATGACCGACCACAGCCTGGTACCGATGGCTGCTCGCGCAGCCGGTCTGGATTTCCAGCAATTGGTGCTGGCGATCCTTGCAGCCAGTATTGAGGCCCGAGGCTAAAACCATGAACGGCGCATCGCTTCGTCATCAGCAACCTCCAGCACCCGGCCGCAAGCCGGTGCCACGGGGTGCCAGTCGCATGGTGGCTAAAGAGCCGATGTCGACACGCCTGCCGAAAGCCAACTTTGGTTTCCTCAAGGCGCTGTTCTGGCCGGTGTTGCTGGTGGTACTGGGCTTTGGAACCTATGAAGGGGCACAGCGTCTGTTGCCCTATGCCGATCGGCCGATCACCAAGATCAGCGTGCAGGGCGACTTGAGCTACATCAGCCAGCAAGCGGTTCAGCAGCGCATCGGTCCGTTCCTGGCAGCGAGCTTCTTTACCATCGACCTGGCTGGCATGCGGGCCGAGTTGGAGCAGATGCCATGGATCGCCCATGCCGAAGTCCGTCGCGTCTGGCCGGACCAGGTGACGATCCGCCTGGAAGAACAACTGCCCGTTGCCCGCTGGGGTGACGAAGCGCTGTTGAACAACCAGGGCCAGGCGTTTACCCCGCGTGAGCTGGCCAACTACGAGCACCTGCCGCAGTTGTTCGGGCCGCAGCGGGCGCAGCAGCAAGTGATGCAGCAGTACCAGGCCTTGAGCCAGATGCTTCGGCCCATGGGCTTCTCCATTGCGCGCCTGGAATTGCGTGAGCGGGGCAGCTGGTTCCTGACCACCGGGGCTGGCAGCTCCGGCCCGGGTATCGAGCTGTTGCTGGGGCGTGACCGTTTGGTGGAAAAGATGCGCCGCTTCATCGCCATCTATGACAAGACCTTGAAAGAACAGATTACGAACATTGCGAGCGTCGACCTGCGTTACGCCAACGGCCTTGCCGTCGGCTGGCGTGAACCGGCTGCGCCCACGGCAGCGCAACCCGCTGTCGCGAAGAATTAAGAAGAGGCAGGACCCATGGCAAACGTGCAAAGCGGCAAAATGATCGTCGGTCTCGATATCGGCACCTCCAAGGTGGTGGCGCTGGTGGGCGAGGTCGGGGAAGACGGCGTGATCGAGATCGTCGGTATTGGCACGCATCCGTCCCGGGGCCTGAAGAAGGGCGTGGTGGTGAACATCGAGTCCACCGTGCAATCGATCCAGCGTGCGATTGAAGAAGCGCAGCTGATGGCCGGTTGCCGGATCCACTCGGCGTTCGTTGGCGTGGCGGGCAACCATATCCGCAGCCTGAACTCCCACGGCATCGTGGCGATCCGCGACCGCGAAGTCAGCTCCGCCGACCTCGAGCGCGTCCTCGACGCTGCTCAGGCCGTGGCGATCCCGGCCGACCAGCGCGTGCTGCACACCCTGCCGCAGGACTATGTGATCGACAACCAGGAAGGCGTTCGCGAGCCCCTGGGCATGTCGGGCGTACGCCTGGAAGCCAAGGTTCACGTGGTGACCTGCGCCGTCAACGCCGCACAGAACATTGAAAAATGCGTGCGCCGCTGCGGCCTGGAAATCGACGACATCATTCTCGAGCAACTGGCTTCGGCCTACTCGGTACTGACCGACGACGAAAAAGAGCTGGGCGTCTGCCTGGTGGACATCGGCGGCGGCACCACCGACATCGCGATCTTCACCGAAGGTGCGATTCGTCACACCGCGGTGATCCCGATTGCCGGCGACCAGGTCACCAACGACATCGCCATGGCGTTGCGTACACCGACCCAGTACGCCGAAGAAATCAAGATTCGCTATGCCTGCGCCCTGGCCAAGCTGGCCGGTGCCGGCGAGACCATCAAGGTGCCAAGCGTGGGCGACCGTCCACCGCGCGAACTGTCGCGCCAGGCCCTGGCCGAAGTGGTCGAGCCGCGCTACGACGAGCTGTTCACCCTGATTCAGGCTGAGCTGCGCCGCAGTGGTTACGAAGATTTGATCCCGGCCGGCATCGTGCTGACCGGTGGCACCTCGAAGATGGAAGGCGCGGTCGAACTGGCCGAGGAAATCTTCCACATGCCCGTGCGCCTGGGCGTTCCTCACGGCGTCAAAGGCCTGGGCGACGTGGTGCGCAACCCGATTTATTCCACCGGCGTGGGCTTGCTGTTGTACGGGCTGCAAAAGCAGACCGACGGCATTTCCCTGTCGGGCCCAAGCAACCGTGACAGCTACCGCAGTGACGACGAAGCCAAGGCGCCGCTGTTCGAGCGCTTGCAGGCTTGGGTAAAAGGCAATTTCTAACGATTTACCGCAACACCGCTGTAAGCAGTAGGCGAAAAAACTAGAGAAACGAAAGGAGAGGGAACATGTTCGAACTCGTAGACAACATCCCCGCAAGCCCGGTCATCAAAGTGATCGGTGTCGGCGGCGGCGGCGGCAACGCTGTCAACCACATGGTCAAGAGCAACATTGAAGGCGTTGAGTTCATCTGCGCCAACACTGATGCCCAGGCGCTGAAAAGCATCGGCGCACGGACCATCCTGCAACTGGGCACAGCCGTGACCAAGGGTCTCGGCGCAGGCGCAAATCCGGAAGTCGGCCGTCAAGCCGCCCTGGAAGACCGCGAGCGTATTGCCGAAGTGCTGCAAGGCACCAACATGGTGTTCATCACCACCGGCATGGGCGGCGGTACCGGTACCGGTGCAGCACCGATCATCGCCGAAGTGGCCAAGGAAATGGGCATCCTGACGGTCGCCGTCGTGACCCGTCCGTTCCCGTTCGAAGGCCGCAAGCGCATGCAGATCGCCGACGAAGGTATCCGTCTGCTGTCTGAAAGCGTTGACTCGTTGATCACCATCCCCAACGAGAAACTGCTGACCATCCTGGGCAAGGACGCAAGCCTGCTGTCCGCTTTCGCCAAGGCTGACGATGTTCTGGCCGGTGCCGTTCGCGGTATCTCCGACATCATCAAGCGTCCAGGCATGATCAACGTCGACTTTGCCGACGTCCGCACCGTGATGAGCGAAATGGGCATGGCGATGATGGGCACTGGCTGCGCCAGCGGTCCGAACCGTGCACGTGAGGCCACCGAAGCGGCCATCCGCAACCCGTTGCTCGAAGACGTGAACCTGCAAGGCGCACGCGGCATCCTGGTGAACATCACCGCCGGTCCTGACCTGTCCCTGGGTGAGTACTCCGACGTGGGTAGCATCATCGAAGCCTTCGCTTCCGAGCACGCGATGGTCAAGGTCGGTACCGTTATCGATCCGGACATGCGCGACGAACTGCACGTGACCGTGGTTGCAACCGGCCTGGGTGCCAAGATCGAGAAGCCTGTAAAGGTCATCGACAACACCCTGCACACCAGCCAGGTCAGCCAGGCGGCTGCCGCTCCAGCGCCTGCTCGTCAGGAACTGCCGTCGGTGAACTACCGTGATCTGGACCGTCCGACCGTGATGCGCAACCAGGCTCAGGCCGGTGCTGCGGCGTCCCGTAGCCCGAATCCGCAAGATGATCTGGACTATCTGGACATCCCGGCATTCCTGCGTCGTCAGGCCGATTAATGGAATGTATCAGGGCTATGAAGGTGATTGGTGTTCAGCAAAGGTCTGGTCTGCTATCATCGCCAGCCTTTGTTGATACCAGTTCGCAATTTGCGCTGAAGCGGTCCAAGCCATGATTAAACAACGCACCCTGAAGAATATTATTCGTGCCACAGGTGTAGGTCTGCACTCCGGGGAGAAGGTATACCTGACCCTCAAGCCTGCACCTGTCGACACCGGCATCGTGTTTGTGCGTGCCGACCTGGACCCTGTCGTGCATATTCCTGCTCGCGCGGAAAACGTTGGCGAAACCACTATGTCGACCACATTGGTCAACGGTGACGTCAAAGTGGACACGGTGGAGCACTTGCTCTCGGCCATGGCAGGCCTGGGCATCGATAACGCCTACGTCGAGCTCTCCGCGTCCGAAGTCCCGATCATGGATGGCAGCGCTGGACCCTTCGTATTCTTGATTCAATCTGCCGGCCTGGAAGAACAGGACGCAGCCAAGAAGTTCATTCGCATTCTGCGGGAAGTGACAGTAGAAGACGGCGACAAGCGCGCCACCTTCGTCCCGTTCGAAGGCTTTAAAGTGAGCTTTGAGATCGATTTCGATCACCCGGTATTCCGTGACCGCACCCAAAGTGCAAGCGTGGATTTTTCCAGCACTTCGTTTGTAAAAGAAGTCAGCCGCGCGCGTACCTTTGGTTTCATGAGTGACATCGAGTACCTGCGCAAGCACAACCTCGCACTCGGCGGCAGCGTTGAAAACGCCATTGTGGTCGACGCGGATGGTGTACTGAACGAAGACGGCCTTCGCTATGAAGACGAATTCGTGAAGCACAAGATCCTCGATGCAATCGGTGACCTCTACCTGCTGGGCAATAGCCTGATAGGTGAGTTCAAAGGCTTCAAGTCGGGCCACGCCCTTAACAACCAGCTGCTGCGCAAGTTGATTGAGCAGACAGACGCTTGGGAAGTCGTGACCTTCGAAGATGCCAGCACCGCACCGATCTCTTACATGCGTCCCGTTGCGGCGGTGTAAGTAACAACTCTCTTTCTTTAGTTTTGAAAGGCCACCTTCGGGTGGCCTTTTTTTTGCCCACTATTTCTGACGTTGCCACTGATAAAGGGGGGCAAGCACCGTCCCAGATTAGATCCGACTCACTATTTAGAGGGTTGCGGAATCGACAATGCGGTTGCGCCCCTGGTGTTTGGCCTCGTACAGCGCCTGGTCGGCACTCAACAGCAGTGCTTCCAGGGACATGCGGCTGCGCTTGTCCCAGGTGCTGAGGCCGATGCTCACCGTAATCGGCTCCTTGGCGCCATCCACCCGTGGCAAGTGCTCGACGCTGCTGCGGATATGTTCAGCGATCACCCGTGCGCCCTTGGCATCGGTGTGCGGCAACACCACCGCGAACTCCTCGCCGCCATACCGCGCCGCAAGGTCAGCAGGGCGGCGGATATTGCTGGCGATCACCTGGGCCACTGTGCGCAACGCTTCATCGCCACCATGATGGCCATGACGGTCGTTGAACGCCTTGAAGTGATCCACGTCGATCATCAGCAAGGTCAACGGCTCGGTCGAGCGCTGGGCGCGGTCCCACTCCAGGCGCAGGCGCTCGTCCAGGGTACGACGGTTGGCCAGGCCGGTGAGGGCATCGGTGCCTGCCAGTTCTGACAGTACTCGCTCGGCGCGCCGGCGTCGGCGCAACTCCATGCACAGCATCCACGTCAGCCAGAGCAGGCCAACGCAAAGAACGCCGGTGGCAATGCTCACCAGCCACGCGGCCCGGCGCCATGGGGCGAAGATCTCATCGCTGGACAGCGCCACCACCACGATCAACGGCAGGTTGCCCACATTCGAGAAGCTGTAGAGCCGCGCCTGGCCGTCCACGCTGGACATACTCTGGAAGCTGCCGTCGCGCTCGCGCAGCATGCGTGCGACGTTGGGGCGCTGGCTCAGGTTTTTGTCGACCATGTCCGCTTCCAGCAGGGGTTGCTGGGCCAGCAGGATGCCCTGGTGATTGATCAGGTTGATGGTGCTGTTGCTGCCGATATTCAGGCTGCTGAACAGCTGATGAAAGTACGACAGGCGCATCGACGCCACTGCCACGCCTTGAAATCGTCCATCCGCCGCCGACACCCGACGGCTGAACGCGATGCGCCATTGGTCGTCGCAGATACAGCGAGCGACGAAGGGTCGGCTGATATACAGCCCGGCGTCGGGGTGTTGCCGGTGTACCTGGAAATAGTCGCGATCGGCGAAGTTACCGGTGGTGGGCACCAGCAACGACGAATCGGCCATGACCTCGCCCTGGGCGTCCAGCAGCAGGATATCGCCTTTATAGGGCGCTGCGGCGGAGCGGTCGAACAGCACCAGGTGGCGAATACTCGCCGACACACCTTGCAAATCAGTGCGCTCGGTCGCAGCGATCAGCCCTTTGACAGCCATGTCATAGAGTTCGACGTTGCGCAGTACATCGGCGTCGATCAACTGAGTGATGTTGTTCGCAGTGCGCTTGGCGGCCTGCAGGGTGTTGGCGTGCTCGCGGATCAACAACGCCGTGACAACGGTCACGATCAGCAGCACCGTGAGGCAACTGCCCAGGATCAATAGACGTTCCGGGCGGCTGGAAGGGCGGGCGACACTTTGGCTCATCGGGCGTACTTCTGCATCAAGGATGCCCATAGCGTAGTAGCAAGGCCGGAAAATGGCGCGTCACATTGGTAGAAGCCGGCAAGCCGGCTTCTACAGGGGGGGATCAGAAAACGTTGATCGGGTAGTCCATGATCACGCGGTATTCGTCCACATCCCGGTCCACAGCCGAGTAGCCGTTGCTGCCACGGTGGGTAGCCCATTGCAGGCGCACGGCCAGGTCTTTGGCTTTGCCGCCCTGCACCACGTATTTAAGGTCGATATCCCGCTCCCAGTGCTTGGCATCCTTGCCGTCGGCGCTGTACCAGCTGCTGTAGCCACGGCTTTGCGGGTCGGCCTTGGTCAGGTCCGTCTTGCCGCTGATGTAGGACACCGCCGAGCTCAGGCCCGGCAGGCCGAGCGCACCGAAGTTGTACGCGTACTTGAGCTTCCACGAACGTTCGTTGGGGCCGTTGAAGTCCGAGTATTGCTGGGAGTTGTCCAGGTACACGCTGTCGCCCTGGGCGATGTAGTCGAACGGCGTGTTGCCGTTGACCCGCTGGTAAGCGGCGGTGACGCTGTGATGGCCGACATCCACGGTGAAATGCAGGCTGTAGGTGTTGTTGTCGATATCCCCCAGCAGCGACTGGCCGGTGTCCTGCGTATGGTAATAATGCAGGCCCGGGTTCAGGCTGATCATGTCATTGAGCGCGTAGGTGTAGTCCAGGTCGTAGTAGTACTGGTTCCACACGTCCTTGAGTTCGGAGGCGTAGAGGTTGCTGGTCAGCCCTGGCGTGCCGCTGAACGAGATGCCGGCCCAGTTCATGTGCTGGGCGTTGTGGCTGGGCAGGGCGCCGTAGCTGGTGCCCATGCGGCTGTGACCGCTCTGGTTGTAGAGCTTGGTGAAACTGGCCTGGCCACCTTCGAACATCCAGCCATCGAAGCTGTGGTTGGTCAGGCTCACGCCACGGAAGGTCTGCGGCAGCATGCGCGTTGCGCCGCCGGCGATGACCGGGTTGTTGAGGAACAGGTCACCGGCTTTCAACTCGGTGTCGAATGCGCGCATTTTCAAGGTGCCGCCGGCGGTGGAAAACGAGCCGGGCGCTTTGCCGCTCCCGTTGGCATCGCCATACGGGAGGATACTGGAGCCATCGGTACCGCCGCCGCCGTCAAGTTTCAGGCCGAGCATGGCGTGGGCGTCCAGGCCGAAACCGACCGTGCCCTGGGTGTAGCCGGATTCGAAGATGCCGATGAAGCCCTGGCCCCACTCCTTGCTGTCATCGGTGTGAATATCGCGGCGGTCGCGGTTCATGTAGTAGTTGCGGGCGTTGAGCTTGAAGCTGGAGCCTTCGACGAAACCGTCGGCGGGCGGGCTGTCTGCCGCGTGGGCAGGGGGGATGATCGTTACTGCAATCGCGAGAAATAACGGGGTGAACGTCAGCGAGTTCTTCACCGGTGGAGCTCCTTTGGTCTATCGAGAACAGCCAGTGTCGTGGGGTGTGCCTGGCCTTTTTTTACGGCAAAAAAAAGCCGCTGAAGTCAGCGGCTTTAAGACAGATTCCCAGTGTAGAGCCCTGGAAAAAAGTCGAGGGAAATTCGGGTCAGCGCAAACTGTCTTTGCCGTCGCGCTCATCGATGCGTCAAATTAACGCAGGCGAGCGGTACGGTACAGAGTGTAACAAGATAATGACTGTTGCCCAAACCGCAACAGTTTCGACCGCGCACAACCCGCCTACGAACGGTCAGTCAGTGGGCAGGGTGATGCCGAACGTGTTGCCACCCCCTTCACTGCGCACAAACACATCGCCGCCGTGCATCAACGCAATCGCCTTGACGATGGCCAGGCCGAGGCCGTGATTGGCCCCGCTGTTGCTGCGCGACGCGTCCACCCGATAGAAACGTTCAAACAGGCGCGGCAGGTGTTCGCTGGCAATCGCCGCACCGGGGTTGGTCACGCCGATGGCGACCTGGTGCGCCTGCGCATCAATCGTTACCGCGATGACCTGCCCCGGCGCCGTGTGCTGCACGGCGTTGCTCAGCAGGTTGATCAACGCGCGGCGCAGATGGGCCTTTTCGATCTGCACCCGCGCATCGCCGTGCACCTGCACCTCGACTTGGGCGTCTTCGAGGATGAAGTCCAGGTAATCGAGGGTGGTCGCTACTTCATCTGCCAACGAACTTTCAATCAGCTTGGTGGCCTTGCTGCCCTGGTCGGCGCTGGCGAGGAACAGCATGTCGTTGATGATCGAGCGCAGGCGCTCAAGCTCCTCAAGGTTGGATTGCAGTACCTCGAAATACTGCTCCGCCGACCGTCCGCGCGTGAGCGCGACCTGGGTCTGGCCGATCAGGTTGGTCAGCGGCGAACGCAGCTCGTGGGCCACGTCGGCGTTGAATGACTCCAGGCGTGAATAGGCGTGCTCCACGCGGTCGAGGGTGGCATTGAACGAGTTGACGAACTGGCTCAGCTCCGGCGGCAGCGGCGACAGTTGCAAGCGCCCCGAGAGTTTCGGCGGGGCGAGTTTTTGCGCTTCATCCGACAGCTTGCCCAACGGCTTGAGGCCGATGCGCGCGACCCAAAACCCCAGCAAGGCCGCGAGCACCACGCCGACCAAGGCCAGGCTGACCAGCGCCACCAGCAAATGGTGCTGGGTCGCGCGGAAATTCTCGGTGTCGATGGCGATCAGAAAACGCAGGGGCGGGCGTTGCTCCTTGGCCGCGAACTGGGTCACCAGCACGTTGAGCGGGTATTCGTGGTCCGGCAGGCGCAGGTCGCGCTTGCCTGTCGGCCCGGCGGCGAATTCGCGGATCTGCGCGTCGGGGCGGCCGTATTCGTAGTTCGGATCGCTGCTCACGACCCAGAACCGGATGCGTTTGTCTTCCTCGCCCAATAGCTTGAGCTTGGACTGGATTTTCACCCAATGCTCCGGCGTGCCGAAGCGGTTGACCGAGGATTCGAGCACGCTGTACCGCGCGTCCAGTTCGGCCCCCGGCAGCAGGCCCAGGCCCCGGTCCACCTGCTGGTACAGCGCGCCGCCGATCAACAGGAAGATCAGCGCCGCCACCAGGGTGAACATGCCGCTGAGGCGCAGAGCAATGGAGTTGGAATTAGTGGCCACTGGTTTTTTCCTGCAGGCGACTCTCCAGCACATACCCCATGCCCCGGATGGTGTGCAGCAGCTTGGTGTCGAACGGCCCGTCGAGCTTGGCACGCAGGCGCTTGATCGCCACTTCCACCACGTTGGCGTCGCTGTCGAAATTGATGTCCCAGACCATTTCCGCAATGGCGGTTTTCGACAGGATTTCGCCTTGGCGCCGGGCCAGCACGCTGAGCAGCGAGAACTCCTTGGCCGTCAGGTCCAGGCGCAGGCCGCTGCGGCTGGCCTTGCGGCTGATCAGGTCGATCCACAGGTCGGCGACCGTCACCTGCACCGGCTCGTGGCCGCCGCTGCGGCGGGTCAAGGCTTGCAGGCGCGCCACCAGTTCCAGGAATGAAAACGGCTTGCCCAAATAATCATCGGCGCCTTCGCGCAGGCCACGGATACGGTCTTCCACACGCTCGCGGGCGGTGAGCATGATCACCGGCGTCTGCTTGCGCGCACGCAAGGCGCGCAGCACGCCAAAGCCGTCCAGGCCGGGCAGCATCACGTCGAGCACGATCACCGCGTAGTCGTTCTCCAGCGCCAGGTGCAAGCCCTCGACGCCATCGCGGGCCACATCGACGGTATAGCCTTGCTCGGTCAGGCCGCGGTGCAGGTAGTCCGCGGTTTTTTCTTCATCTTCGACAATCAGGACGCGCATGACACCGCCTCAGTGTGGGGTTGCCAACGCAGGCGTTGGTGTGGGCCGGTGGAAAAATTTCTCGAGGTACAAGTATATGACCGGTGTGGTGAACAGCGTCAGCGCCTGGCTCACCAGCAAACCGCCGACCACCGCGATACCCAGCGGCTGGCGCAGCTCCGCGCCGGGGCCTGAACCGAGCATCAGCGGCACGGCGCCGAGCAGGGCGGCGAGGGTGGTCATGATGATCGGCCGGAACCGCGTGACGCACGCTTCGTAGATCGCCTCCTGGGCTGACAAGCCGCGCACGCGCTGGGCATCCAGGGCAAAGTCGATCATCAGGATACCGTTCTTTTTCACGATGCCGATCAACAGCACCAGGCCGATCAGCGCCATGATCGAAAAATCCTGGCCCATCAGCGCCAGCATGATCAGCGCCCCCAGCCCGGCCGAGGGCAAGGTCGAGATGATCGTCAGCGGGTGCACGAAGCTTTCGTACAGCACGCCGAGGATGATGTAGACCGCCACCAGCGCCGCCAGGATCAGCCACGGCTGGCTGGCCAGGGAACTCTGGAACGCCTGCGCCGCGCCCTGGAAATTGCCGATGATGGTGGTAGGCATGCCGATTTCGTTCTTGGCCTGGTTGAGCATGATCACCGCGTCGCCCAGCGCGACGCCGGGGGCCAGGTTGAACGACAGGTTGGCGGCCGGGAACATGCCGTCATGGCTGATGGACAGCGGCCCGACGGTGGGCGGGTCGACCTTGGCCAGCGCGGACAGGGGCACCATTTCGTTGGTCAGCGGTGAGCGCAAATAGAAGAAATTCAGGCTTTCGGCCTTGCCGCGTTGCTGAGTGTCCAGTTCCAGCACCACTTGGTATTGGTTGATGTCGGTCTGGAATTCGTTGATCTGGCGTTGACCGAAGGCGTCGTACAGCGCCTGGTCCACATCGGTGGCGGTCAGGCCGAAGCGCGCGGCGGCCTGGCGGTCGATGCTGATGTGGGTGATGCTGCCGCCCAGTTGCAGGTCGTTGGACAGGTCGCGGAAGGCCGGGTTGGCGCGCAGTTTTTCGGTGAGACGCTGGGTCCAGGTGTTGAGCGTCGGGCCATCGTTGCTCTTGAGCACATACTGGTATTGGGCGCGACTGGGGCCGGAACTCAGGTTGATGTCCTGGCCGGCGCGCAGGTACAGCACGATGCCGGGGACCTTGGCCAGTTTCGGGCGGATGCGGTCGATGAACTGGCTGGCAGACACGTCCCGATCACCGCGGTTTTTCAAGGCGATCCAGAAGCGGCCGTTGGCGATGGTCTGGTTGCTGCCGGTCACCCCCACTGAGTGGGAAAACGCCTCGACCGCCGGGTCGTCCTTGACGATCTCGGCCAGGGCCTTGTGCTTGGCGACCATGTCCGGGTACGACACGTCGGCCGCCGCTTCACTGGTACCCAGCACAAAGCCGGTGTCCTGTACCGGGAAGAACCCCTTGGGAATGAACACATAGCCGACCACGGCAAGGACGAGGGTGATGACGAAGATCGCCGCCATGCTGCGCTGATGGTTCAGGGCGCGGCGCAGGTTGCGGGCGTAGCTGGCAAGCAGGCGTTCGCTGAAACCGGGCTTGGCATGGGCGTGATGGGTCGGCGCGCGCATGAACAACGCGGCCAGCGTCGGCGCCAGGGTCAGCGAGACCACCACCGAAATCAGGATGGTCGACGTCGCCGTCAGCGCAAACTCCTTGAACAGGCGCCCGACCACGCCGCCCATGAACAGCAGCGGGATGAACGCCGCCACCAGCGAGAAGCTGATGGAAACCACGGTAAAGCCGATCTCGCCGGCGCCTTTGATCGCCGCCTCGCGCTTGTCGAGGCCGGCTTCCAGATGCCGGTGAATGTTCTCCACCACCACGATGGCGTCGTCCACCACAAACCCCACGGCGATCACGATGGCCACCAGTGTCAGGTTATTGAGGCTGAAGCCCATCAGGTACATCAGCGCAAAACTGGCGACCAGCGACACCCCGAGCACGCTGGACACAATCAGCGTGGCCGAGAGTTGGCGCAGGAACAGCGCCATCACCGCCACCACCAGCAAAATCGCGATCAGCAGGGTCACTTCCACTTCGTGCAAGGACGCGCGGATGGTCTTGGTGCGGTCAGTCAAAACGCTGACCTGGACCGAGGCCGGCAGCATCGCTTGCAGGCGCGGCAGTTCGGATTGGATGCGGTCGACGGTCTCGACGATATTCGCGCCGGGCTGGCGCGAGATCACCAGGTTGACCCCCGGCGTGTCGCCAGACCAGGCCTGGACGTAGGCGTTTTCCGAACCGTTGACGACTTTGGCGATATCCCGCAGTTGCACCGGCGCCCCCTCCTTGTAGGACACGATCAATTGCGCGTAGTCCTCCGGGTGGAACAACTGGTCGTTGGTGGACAGCGTCGACACACTGTTCTCACCGTAGATCGCGCCCTTGGCCAGGTTGAGGCTCGATTGCTGGATCGCCAGGCGGATATCGGCGAGGGTCAGGCCGATGGCCGCGAGTTTGTCGGGGGAGGCCTGTACCCGGATCGCCGGACGTTGCTGGCCGGTGATGTTGATTTGGCCTACGCCGTCGATCTGGCTGATCTGACGAGCCAACAGGGTTTCCACGTAGTCACTCAACTCGGTGCTGGGCATGCTGGCGGAGCTGACACTGAGGATCAGCACCGGGCTGTCCGCCGGGTTGACCTTTTTCCAGGTCGGCAGGCTCGGCATGTCGCTGGGCAACTTGCCGGATGCGGTGTTGATCGCGGCCTGCACTTCCTGGGCGGCGGTGTCGATGCTCTTGGTCAGGGTGAATTGCAGGGTCAGCAGGCTGGAGCCCAGTGCACTGCTGGAGGTCATCTGGGTCATGCCGGGAATGGCGCTGAATTGCACCTCCAGCGGTGTGGCCACGGACGACGCCATGGTGTCCGGGCTGGCGCCGGGCAGCGTGGCGCTGACTTGGATCGTCGGAAATTCCGCTTCAGGCAGTGGGGCGATGGCCAGCCGCGGGAAGGCAATCAGCCCGAGCAGCACCAGGGCGAAGGTCAGCAGCAGGGTGGCAACCGGGTGGTCGACGCACCAGGCTGACGGCGACCGACTCATGGCTGCACCTTGGCATCGACGGTCTGGATCACTTGCGGCGGCTCCCTGAGCACTTCCACCTGGGCACCGGCCTTGAGCCGCGACTGGCCGTCACTGACCAGCACGTCACCCGCCTGCACGCCCTTGATGATGTTCAGGTCGTTGTCCTGATAGGTGACGTGCACCGGTACCACGTCCACCTTGTCACCGTTGAGGCGGTACACGAAGTGCGAATCCAGGCCGCGCTGCACCACGGTCGGCGGCACCACCAGGGCGTCCTTGTCGAGCGCGGTCTGGATCTTGATGGTCACCAATTGCCCCGGCCACAGGCGCTGGGCGGCGTTGTTGAACTCGGCCTTGGCGCGCAGGGTGCCGGTGGTGGAACTGATCTGGTTGTCGATCAGGCTCAAGTGGCCTTCACCGAGCAAGTCGCCGGTCTGGCCGTCGGTGTCCGCGCCCAGGAAGGCATCGACGCTGGCCTGGGAGGGCGCCGCGATCAGGCCTTGCAGGGTCGGCAGCATCTGTTGCGGCAAGGAGAACTCGACGGCAATCGGGTCGATCTGGGTGACGGAAAACAAGCCCTGGGTGTCGCTGGTGCGCAGGAAGTTGCCTTCATCCACATTGCGGATACCGACGCGGCCCGTCACCGGCGAGCGAATCTGCGTGTAGGAAAGCTGCACCTGAGCCGAATCAATCGCCGCCTGGTTACCCTGCGCGGTGGCCTTGAGCTGGTTGACCAGGGCTTGTTGCTGGTCGTAGGTCTGTTTGGAGACGCCGTCGTCGACACTCAGTTGCTGGTAACGCTTGAGATTGACCTGTGCCACCTGCAACTGCGCCTGGCTCTCGCCCAGTTGAGCCCTGGCCTGGTCGAGGCTGGCCCGGATCGAGCGGTCATCGATGGTCGCCAGCAGGTCGCCAGCCTTGACCCGTTGCCCTTCCTTGACCAGCACTTTGGTGAGAATACCGTCCACCTGCGGGCGAATCACCACGCTGTGCAACGACAGCACCGTGCCGATCCCGCTGACAAAGCGGGGGATATCCTGCTGTGCCACGCTCACCACCCGCACTGGAATCGCGGTGGGCGCCGCCAGTTTGCTCTTGGCCGGGCGAGTCAGCGCCCAGGCCGCAACGGCCAACACCACGAGGACACCCACGATCAGGGCGGTTTTGCGTTGAATGGGCATGGGGTGAGGCGCCAAGGCAAAGAAGTGGAAGAATGAATGACCTTTATAGCCCGCCAACCCGGTCAGCAAGGTGACGGCTAACTGACAGCGCTGTCAGTAAAGTCCGACCATTCGTACAGGCGGTGGTTAAAGATCCGAAGCGGGCAGGTATACTGCGCGCCAGTGTGGTCCGCAAGCCGGCCCCGCGTCATTTTCTGCACGTTCCGGAGCTTCCATGACTTCCTCGACACAACCCCCTGTTGAAGCGGCCGACCTCGTCGATCCGGCCAGCGCCGAAGGCGTTGAAAAAGCCGAGATCCCGGCGTTCAAGTTTCCGTTCAAACCGGGTGAGCTGGCCGGCGCGAAGAACGCTGCCCAGCCCTGGTACAAGAACGGCGCCAAGAACGGCCATACCAAGAGCCCGGGCATGGCCCCGCCGGGCACGCGTCGCTCGATGGGTAAACGCTGAGATTAATCCGTTGCGTGATGTGTTGGCTGTTGCCTACAGCAACTGCTGATATTTCTGATTGTATGTCCACGATCCTTTCCTGAAAGCTTGCACGGCCTGCGCACGGCGACCGGTATTTATGACCGGCACTGTTGGCGGCAAGGCTGGTTTTTTCGGAAAAGGATGCTTCCTGTGGCCCTCATACACCTGTGTGTCCTCCTCGCCGTGTTGTGCTCGGTCAGCGCCGTGGCGGACGACGAGCAGCCGCGACGCGAAATTCGCTTCGCGGTCGCGGCACTGTTTCCGCCCTTTCAAAGTCGTGACCCCCAGGGTCAATTGGTCGGCCTGAACATCGAGCTGGGCAATGCCCTGTGCCTGCAACTCAATGTGCGGTGTACCTGGGTCGATCAGAAGGTCGTCGAGGATTTTCCGGGGCTGGAAGCCCGGCAGTTCGACGCCATCATGGGCATGGCCCCGACGTCAGCGCGGCGGCGTTGGGTGAGTTTCACCGACAACCTGTACCCGTTCACCACGCGCCTGGTTGCGCGCAGGCAATCAGGTCTGCTGCCCACGCCAAGGTCACTCAAAGGCAAGCGGCTTGGCGTGTTGCTGGGCAGCAATCGTGAAGCCTTTGCCCGCTTGAAGTGGGCGCCCAAGGGCGTCATCGTCAAGAGTTTCTGGCTCAATTCGGAGCTGGTTCGCAGCCTGGTGGCGGGTGAAATCGATGCCACCTTGCAGGGCACCGTGGAAATCCGCGAGGCGTTGCTCGATACCTATGACGGTCAGGACTTCGACTTCCTGGGCCCGGCGGTTTCGGCAAGATTGTTGGGGGATGGCGTCGCGATTGCCGTGCGCAAGCCCGATACGGCCTTGCGCAATGAACTCAATCGCGCGCTGGAGCAACTGATGCACAACGGCGAATACCAGCGGCTGCTCGAGCCCTACCGCCTGCAAGCACCGCCTGCGGAGGTCACGCCGCCCGCAGCGGAATAAACGCGTAGTTCGCCGGCACCTGCGTCGCGATCTGCGCCCCGGCCTCCAGCAGTTGCTCGGCGATGTCCAGCCCCGACACATGAAACACCCACTCATTGGCCGTGGCAGACGTGTTCGCCGCCAACTCGATTGCCTGGGCAAAGGCGCCCATGTCGGGCAGGTAAGCGGTGAACCCATCGCCTTTGAGCGCCGTGGTGTGAATGCCCAGCAGGGCGCACACCGCTTCCTTGGCCTGCACGTCGTCGCGGTCGGCCTGGCGTGAGCGCTGGATCAGTTGCGCCAATGCCCGGTCCTTCAATTCGCCCCCGACGATCAGCGCCGGGCCCTGCTCCCAGGACTCTGGTGGGCAGTCCTTGGCGGCCGGGTTCAGCGGGATGTGCGGGTTGATTTCCATCGGATAGATACGGCACACCAGCGGCCGCCGTTCATAGATGCGGCACAGGTTGTCTTCGTCAAGATTCCGGCAGCGTCCGGCGTTATAGGCGGCAAAGGTGATGGCCACGAACGCCTCCGTCGTGCCGCTGGGCACCACCACCGAACGGCGCTCGGCATGTTCGCGTTGCTGCTGGGGCAGGCCCAGGCCATTGCCCAGGAAACCTTCCACCAGAACGATGACGTTACCGCCATCCGCCGCCCATTGGCGGGCCTCGTCGAGGGTCAGGGGGACGTGGTGGTCGGTGCAGCATTTGCCGCAACCTACGCAGGAAAAGTGAGTGTTCATGGCGGATCTGTCACCAGGCAAGGTCAGAGGGCACGCGTTGACGGTGACGGGTTTTGACCTCTTTCCACCGTTTTGGCTCTCTGGAAGCAAGTTATGCGCCAGTGCCTGTCAGTCCTCTGGCGCTACATCCCGTAGGACAAATCTCATCCCCTCGCGCTCGTAGAGTTGGCGGGCACGCAGGTTGCTCTCCAGTACCTTGAGGTCCACCCAGGGTTCACCGCGTTGCTTGAACACCTGGAAACTGTGCAGCAACAAGGCACGGCCGAGTCCTTGGCGCTGGGCGCACGGGTGGACGACGAGGTGCTGGATAAAGGCGCTGGTCCAGCAGAGGGCCACGCCGAGGATGCCTTCGGCATTGCTCGCTACCAGGCAGAGGGAGGGGTCGAATTCGGCATCACGGGTGAACTGCTGGCGCCAGGTGTCCAGGTTGGGCACGCGGCCGCCGCCCTGGTGCTGGGTCATGCGCAATACCGCGTGAATCGCCGGGGCCAGCTCGTCGCGGTAGTGATCCAACTGCGTACCGGCCGGCCATTGCGGCGCCGGCAGGCTGCCCGTGAGGTCGCGGCGCAGCAGCTGGAAATACGCGGTCACAGGCCCTGTTGTGCCACGGTTTGGGCGGCCACGACCAGGCACTTGGTCAGCTCGGGCGAGGAGAACTTGGTGAGCACGGCGTTAGCGCCGGCCAGGCGGGCTTTTTCGCTGTTCATTGCGCTGTCCAGCGAGGTATGCAGCAGCACGTACAGGTGCTGGAAGTCCGGGGTTTCGCGCAGGGTGCGGGTGAGGGCATAGCCGTCCATTTCAGACATCTCGATGTCCGACACCACCACGTTGATCTGCGCCGCGGTGCCTTGCAGCTCCAGCAACACATCGATGGCTTCCTTGGCACTGCGCGCGGTGTGGCATTGCAGGCCCAGGTTGCGCAGGGTGAGCACCGACTGTTGCAGCGCCACCTGGCTGTCGTCCACCACCAGGATGCGGGCGTTACCGAGTACCTCGGCTTCTTCCATGCTCAGGTCGGTGGGCGCGGTTTCAATCTGCGCCGGGGCGATGCCGTGGATGACTTTCTCGATATCCAGCACCTGCACCAGCCCACCTTCCACCTGGGTGACTCCGGTGATGAACGCGCGATTGCCGCCGGAGCCATAGGGTGGCGGGCGGATATCGGTGGTCAGGCAGTGCACGATCTTGCTCACCGCCTGCACATGCAGGCCCTGTTTGGAGCGGCTCACATCGGTGACGATCAGGCAGCCGCCGTCAGGGTCCGCCAGCGGCATTTCCCCCAGTGCACGGCTGAGGTCGATCACCGACAGCGACGCACCCCGCAGGGTCGCGATGCCTTTGACGTGGGGGTGGGACTCCGGCAGCTTGGTCAGCGGCGGGCACGGAATGATTTCGCTGACTTTCAGCAGGTTGATGGCCATCAGCTTGCCGCTGCGCAAGGTAAAGAGCAGAAGCGAGAGCGAGTCTGCGCGGGCTTTGGTGGTGGACATAAAAACCTTCTGTGGATCAGGGAGGACGACCTATTGAAGGTTATCGACTTGGGCGAGCCAGGCTTTAACCCGATTTCACGCTCGATACGGTCATTGTGGGAGCAGGCAAGCCCGGGGAAGCAGCTGTTTGATCGACTGACACGCCGCCTTCTCGGCCAAGCCCGCTTGTGCACTTAAGGTAGGTCAACCCTTCCAGACTTGCGGGTTGACCAGATCCTGCGGGCGCTCGCCCAGCAAGGCGCTGCGCAGGTTCTCCAGCGCGCGGTTGGCCATGGCTTCTCGGGTTTCATGCGTTGCCGAACCGATATGCGGCAGCGTCACGGCATTGCTCAGTTGGAACAAGGGCGACTCCGCCAGCGGCTCCTGCTCATACACATCCAGCCCCGCACCGCGAATACGCCCGCTTTGCAGCGCTTCGATCAGTGCCGGCTCGTCCACCACCGGGCCTCGGGAAATGTTGATCAGGATCGCGCTGGACTTCATCAGCCCCAGCTCGCGGGCGCTGATCAGGTGGCGGGTCTTGTCGCTCAATGGCACCACCAGGCAGACGAAATCCGCTTCGGCGAGCAACTGGTCCAGGCTGCGGAACTGTGCGCCCAGCGCCTGCTCAAGCTCGGTCTTGCGGCTGTTGCCGCTGTACAGGATCGGCATGTTGAACCCCAGGTGACCCCGACGGGCCACGGCCGCGCCGATATTGCCCATGCCGACGATGCCGAGGGTCTTGCCGTGCACATCGCAACCGAACAACGGCGCGCCGACACTGGCTTTCCACTGGCCGGCCTTGGTCCAGGCGTCCAGTTCGGCCACCCGGCGCGCACTGCCCATCAGCAAGGCGAAGGCCAGGTCGGCGGTGCTTTCAGTGAGTACGTCCGGGGTGTTGGTGAGCATGATCCCGCGCTCGTTGAAGTAGGGCACATCGTAGTTGTCGTAGCCCACCGACACGCTGGACACCACTTCCAGTTTGCTCGCGCCTTGCAACTGCTCGCGGCCCAGCTTGCGACCGACGCCAATCAGGCCATGGGCATGGGGCAGGGCTTCATTGAATTGAGCATTGATATCCCCCAGCTTGGGGTTGGGCGCGATCACCTCGAAGTCCTGTTGCAGGCGTTCGATCATGGGCGGGGTGACGCGGCTGAAAGCGAGGACAGTCTTTTTCATTGCAAGCGGGCTCATCGACTACGGAAGAATGCCAAGCACGCTAACATTCCTCGTGACGATTGTCAGGACATCCCGGAACTCAAGTGGGCACCGTTCAACAGGTGAGCGAGCAGGCCCGCTCTCACACTGAATCTCTATCGTCTGACCCCTATCAGTTCGCCAGGCGAGCACCGCTCAGGCTGCCGCTCAACTCATAGGCCACCAGTTCCGCCTGGTGCGCCGCCAGAATCTCCGGCAGCGAACCCCGCAGGTATTCCACCCAGGTCTTGATCTTCGCGTCCAGGTACTGGCGCGACGGATAGATGGCGTACAGGTTCAGCTCCTGGGAGCGGTAGTTGGGCATTACCCGCACCAGGGTGCCGTTGCGCAGGCCCTCGATGGCCGCGTACACCGGCAACAGGCCTACGCCCATGCCGCTGGTGATCGCGGTTTTCATCGCATCAGCCGAATTCACCAGGAATGGCGAGGTGTTGATCGCCACGCTTTCCTGGCCTTCGGGGCCGTTGAACGTCCATTTGTCCAGCTGGATCACCGGGCTGACCAGGCGCAGGCAGGCGTGGTTGAGCAAATCATCGGGGCGTTGCGCGCAGCCCTTCGCCTTGACGTAGTCCGGCGAGGCACAGGCGATGCTGTAGGTGATGCCCAGGCGCTGGGACACGAAGCCTGAGTCCGGCAGTTCACTGGCGAGCACGATGGACACGTCATAGCCTTCGTCGAGCAGGTCCGGAACGCGGTTGGCCAGGGTCAGGTCGAAGGTCACGTCCGGGTGGGTGCGACGGTAGCGCGCGATGGCGTCGATGACGAAATGCTGGCCGATCCCGGTCATGGTGTGCACTTTCAATTGCCCGGCGGGGCGCGCGTGGGCGTCGCTGGCCTCGGCTTCGGCTTCCTCGACATAGGCCAGGATCTGTTCGCAGCGCAGCAAATAACGCTTGCCGGCTTCGGTCAGCGCGATGCGGCGGGTGGTGCGGTTGAGCAAGCGGGTTTGCAGATGGGCCTCAAGGTTGGAGACCGCGCGCGAGACGTTGGCCGTGGTCGTGTCCAGTTGCACGGCGGCGGCCGTAAAGCTGCCAGCCTCGGCCACGCAACTGAAAGCGCGCATGTTTTGCAAAGTGTCCATGGGGTGTTCTCAAGGGCGATGGCAAATTGTGACATGAAGTTGCGCACAGGTGTGTATCCACTGGGCGCAGCCCACCTTCCAGGTTCAGCTCAAGGTCCAGGCCTTGCTGACGTGCGCTTCGTAATGCGGCAGGTAGTCGAACAGCAATTGCTCAAGGGCTTGCTGCGAACTCGCGCGATTTTCCGGGCTGGGCAGTGCCAGGGCGACCCCCGCGCGCTGTCTCAGGGTTTCAACCTGCTGGCGCAGGGGCGCGTTGATGCGACTGAATTCATCAAGCTCCCCACTCAGCGGGGTGCCGGGCGTTCGCTGGCCGATGGTGTCGAGCAGCGCCTGGAATGCCTTCGCGTGCTGCTCCACATAGCGTGCCCATGTGGGCCGTTCCAGCAGATAGCGACGGGCGATGGGCAGTATGTGGTCCAACGAGTCGCTGCCCAACTGCTCGTCGTGCAACAGCTGCCGGGTGCGCAGGGACTGTAGGTCGAACCCCGTGAATTGATTCGCCAAGGGCGGCAACTGCAGGGCGCGGTCTTTGCTCACTGTGTGGCGCGTGAGCAGCACCACCGGTTGTCCGTGTTTGATCTTGACCAGCACCTGGGTGGCCGACTGCTTGGCGGGATCAAGCAGCGATGTGCTGATCGACTGGACCAGGTTTTCCCAGTCGAATGGCTGCTGTCCAATGGCCGTAAGCCCTTTGAGCAAGGTGGTTTTAACCACGTGGGCGCTTTTGAGCGGGGCGATATCGATGCACAGGTAGTCACCGCTCAAGTGCGGGTCGTCGAGTTTTCGATGGCTGACCTCAATGGTGATTCCTTTGCCGCCTTCATCCTGGGTCGAGGCCTTCACGCTCACCGACCCACTCACGACCTGAGCGTGGGACGCCAGTGTGTACACCTTCACGGCGTCTGGCCTAAACAGAGCGCGATGTTGCTGGAGCAGTTCGAGCAAGCGGCCATCCAGGTCGGGGTCGACCGGTGTTTGCAGCTTCAGCCGTACATAGCGCTCAAGCAAGGCGTGGGCGTGTCGGGTGTGCTGCGGGGGCATGCAGACGTGATGCATGAAGTGTCGGCTGCTTGAAGCGCTCCAGCGTTTCATGTCCTCAAGCAGTCTCGCGCACGTGTCGCCGGATGGCGTCGACGGTACCAGCTTGCGTGTCGCCATCGCCGGTGACGTGTTGTAGAGATCGAGAATATCCAGCGATTTGCTCGGATAAGTGCGTTGCAGGGTCAGGTCCATCGCGGTGTTCAGCCTGAGGAAACTGAAAACATCGACCGCCACTTTGCTGCGTGCACTGAGCGTAAAACCTTTTTCTGTCTGGATCGGCCCGGGTGTGCCCCGCAGGCAGGGCAGTTCAATATCGGCCAAGCCGTTTTCCGCCAGTGCCTGCCGGACACTTGGCTGGCTCAGCGCGGAATAAGCCCGGTGACTTCTCAGCGTGGCGCTGGGAAGGTCGGCGTAGTGCGCCAGGCTGGCGTACTCCCGGGATGAAAAATACCCGAGGCTGAGTTGGCTGCGCGACAGGCTCTGCCCCAGGTTCACCACGCTTGATTTGAGCTTGCCCTGCAGAGCGATGACCCGCGTTCGCTTTGCGCGTTGGTCAACACTGAGTTCCAGTCGGGAGTCGCATGCCAGGTAAGGCCCGGCGCTGAGCTGGCGGGAGGGCTCCAACATGAACTCATACCCCAGATGGTGATGGCTCACCTGGGTGCCGCCAGCGCTGACGAGGTTGAGCGCACGCAGCTTTCCTGGCATTTGGCGTGAATGGTTGCTATCGGCGGCGGCGGCACGGAACTGCCATTTAAGGGCGCGGCATAGCGCGTAGTCGTCCTCGACTGATGGATTGTCCGGGGTGCGATGACGTTCGAGCAGGCGTTCGGCGTGTTTGAAAAAGGCGTAGAAGCCCGGCAGTTCATCGGCTGAAACCTCAAGCCTGCGCTCACTGCTGGTCAGTGTCTGGTGCAGCACCTGGATCGCTTGCAACGCCTTGGAACTGCTCGCCCGGGACTGCAGCTTTTCCAGCACGGTGTCCGCGATCCAGCGTACATCACGCTGCAGCGGCAGTCTGCTCGGACTTGGCGGTGCAGGGGTGAGGTGCAGCTGTCTGCGCAGGGCGTGGGCGGTGTCTTGTGTGGGGGGGATCGGGGCAAAAGCGCTGAGGGATGAAAGCATGGGCGGCTCCAGGCGTGCGTAGGTTCCCTATTCTGTTGTCCGCCTCCCTGCCGGGATGTAGGTCAAGTGCCTGGATTGTCGCCTGAACGGTAACAAAGATTCACAGGAATGCCTGCTTATCGTCCTCCATGGCGCAGCCTAGAATTGCCGCACCTCTTGCGCTTCACCACCTCAGGAATTCGTTCGCCGTGCCGCGTCGCATCAGCAGAGAGCTGAAGACTCTCATTAACAGAGAGCTGAAGGCTCTCAGTGTTTGCGCCTTATCGTTAGCAATCAGCGGCTGCATCGGAACCGGAGGAATCGCCCCCCAAGGCCAGGCCCTCGACGCCAATACCCTGGCCACCGACGAAGCAATCCACAGCGCCACCCAGGACGCCCATTGGCCTGCCAGCCAATGGTGGCAGGCCTTTGGTGACCCGCAACTCAACCGCTGGGTCGAGCTCGCCACGCAGAACAGTCCGAGCCTGGCCATGGCCGCCGCCCGCGTGCGCGAAGCCCGAGCCCTGGCCGGGATTGCCGAGTCGGCCGAGTCGCTGCAGATCAACAGCACTACCAGCCTCAAGCGCCACAACTGGCCGAAGGATCAATTCTACGGTCCTGGCGAACTCAGCGGCGCCACGACCTGGGACAACACGTCCTCCCTGGGCCTGAGCTACGCCCTGGACCTGTGGGGCAGGGAAAGCAATGCCTCCGAGCGCGCGGTCGACCTGGCCCATATGAGCGCCGCCGAAGCACGCCAGGCGCAGCTCGAATTGCAGAACAACGTGGTGCGCGCCTACATCCAGCTGTCGTTGCACTACGCCAACCGCGATATCGTCGCCGCCACCTTGGCCCAGCAACAGCAGATCCTCGACTTGGCCAACAAACGCCTGGACGCCGGGATCGGCACCCACTTCGACGTCAGCCAGGCCGAAACCCCATTGCCGGAAACCCACCGCCAACTGGACGCCCTTGACGAGGACATCGCCCTGAGCCGCAACCAGCTTGCCGCGTTGGCCGGCAAGGGGCCGGGGGAGGGCGCGCAACTGCGACGCCCGAGCCTATCCCTGGCCGCGCCGCTGGCATTGCCATCGAGCCTGCCCGCGCAACTGCTCGGCCAGCGCCCGGACGTGGTCGCCAGCCGTTGGCAGGTCGCGGCGCAAGCCCGTGGCATTGACGTGGCCCACGCCGGTTTCTATCCCAACGTCGACCTGGTGGGCAGCCTTGGCTACATGGCCACCGGCGGCGGCATGCTGGAGTTTCTGGCGGGCAAGAAATTCAACTACACGGTGGGGCCGGCGATCACCTTGCCGATCTTCGACGGCGGCCGCCTGCGTGCGGAACTGGGCGAAGCCAGCGCCGGCTATGACATGGCCGTGGCCCGGTACAACCAGACCCTGGTCAACGCGCTCAAGGGCATCAGCGACCAATTGATCCGCCGCGAGTCGATGGACAAGCAATCGTCGTTCGCCGCGCAATCGGTGGCCTCGGCGCAGAAAACCTACGACATCGCGATGATCGCCTACCAGCGCGGCCTCACCGACTACCTCAACGTGCTCAACGCCCAGACGCTGTTGTTCCATCAGCAGCAGATCGAGCAGCAAGTCCAGGCCGCGCGCCTGAGCGCCCATGCCGAACTGGTCACCGCCCTGGGCGGCGGCCTGGGTGCCGGCAACGACGTGCCGCCGCCGTCCAAGACCCTTCCGGGCAAGACTCCCGCGGCCCTCGCCGTGTTTGATCACTGAGTAGGATTGAATGACTCCCTTGCCTGCACCGCTGCGCTGGTTGCACGCCCTTGAGTGGCGCCGCGGTTTCTTTGACTGGGCGCGCAGCGACGGCGTGACCTGGGTGTATATCTTCAAGGTGCTGATCGCCGCGTTCCTCACGCTGTGGCTGGCGATGCGCCTGGAACTGCCGCAACCGCGCACGGCGATGATCACCGTGTTTATCGTGATGCAACCGCAGAGCGGCCAGGTGTTCGCCAAGAGTTTCTACCGTTTCCTCGGCACCCTGGCGGGGTCGGCGGTGATGGTGTTTTTGATCGCCCTGTTTGCACAGAACACCGAGTTGTTCCTCGGCGCGCTGGCGATCTGGGTGGGCATTTGCACCGCGGGCGCGACGCGTAACCGCAACTTTCGCGCCTATGGTTTTGTCCTCGCTGGCTACACCGCCGCCATGGTCGGCCTGCCTGCGCTGGCGCATCCGGACGGCGCGTTTATGGCGGCGGTGTGGCGCGTACTGGAAATCTCCTTGGGCATTCTGTGTTCCACGCTGGTGAGCGCTGCAATCCTGCCGCAGACCAGCAGCGCCGCCATGCGCAACGCCCTCTACCAGCGCTTCGGCGTGTTCGCGCTGTTTGTCACCGATGGCCTGCGCGGGCGCAGTCAGCGTGAGGGTTTCGAGGCCAGCAACGTGCGTTTTATCGCCGAAGCCGTGGGCCTTGAAGGGCTGCGCAGCGTCACGGTGTTCGAAGACCCGCACATGCGCCGGCGCAACGGTCGGCTCAGCCGCCTCAACAGCGAATTCATGAGCATCACCACGCGCTTCAACGCCCTGCACCAGTTGCTCGAACGGTTGCGAACCGACGAAGCCGATCACGTGGTCGCTGCAATCAAGCCCGGCCTGCAGGACCTCGCCGAAGTGCTGGACGGCTTCTCCGGTCGCGCGCTCACCAGTCCCGACGCTGCGCGGCTGGTCACCCAGCTCAGCGTCTACAAGGACGCGTTGCCGGCCAAGGTGCGGACCCTGCGCAGGGCGTTCCAGGACGGTGCGCCCAGCGAGGCCGAGCAACTGGATTTCCACACCGCCTACGAGTTGCTCTACCGCTTTGTCGATGACCTGCACAACTACGCGCAAACCCACGCGTCCCTGGCCGATCACCGCCACGCCCGCGAAGACTGGCACGAAGCCTACACCCCGAAAACCAATTGGCTGGCCTGTGCGGCGTCGGGCATTCGTGCGTCGTTCATCCTCATCGTACTCGGCAGTTACTGGGTGGCCACTGCCTGGCCGAGCGGCGCCACCATGACGCTGATTGCAGCGGCCACCGTGGGTTTGTCCGCCGCCACGCCCAACCCCAAGCGCATGGCGTTCCAGATGGCCTGCGGTACTTTTATCGGGGCGCTGGTGGGCTTCGTCGAAATGTTTTTCGTGTTTCCCTGGATCGACGGCTTCCCGCTGCTGTGCGTGATGCTCGCCCCGGTGATCGTCCTCGGCTCGTTCCTGGCGTCACGCCCGCAATACGCGGGCGTCGGCGTCGGCCTGCTGATCTTCTTCAGCACCGGCTCGGTGCCGGACAACCTCACGGTCTACAACCCCTACACCTTTATCAACGACTACATCGCCATGGTCATCGGCATGCTGGTGTGCGCGGCGGCGGGGGCGATCATCCTGCCGCCCAACAGCCGCTGGTTGTGGCGCCGGTTGGAGCAGGACCTGCGCGAGCAAGTGGTGTATGCCATCAGTGGCAAGCTCAAAGGCCTGGCGTCGAGTTTTGAAAGCCGTACCCGCGACCTGCTGCACCAGGCCTACGGGCTGGCGGTCGGTCAACCGCAGGTGCAACGCGATTTGCTGCGCTGGATGTTCGTGGTGCTGGAGGTCGGCCACGCGATCATCGAGCTGCGCAAGGAACAGGCGATTCTGCCGGTGCACCCGGCGTACGCCGAGTCCCAGCCGTGGCGCCAGGCGATCCGCGTGATGGGTCGCTCGCTGGTGCGGCTGTTCCTGCAACCCAGCGCGAGCAACCTGGAGCGCAGCCTGATCGCCGTGGACCACGCGATCAGCCGTGTGCAGGCCACCGATGAACCCTTCGCCCCGCACTTCGACACGTCGGCCCTGCGCCGGGTGAAGAGCTACCTGCACTTTATCCGCACCTCGTTGCTCGACCCGCAATCGCCCCTCGCTGCCCTCAAAGGAGCTGCGCATGCCTCGTGAAATCGCGTTCCACGGCCTCTACATGCCGACCATCACCCTGATGTTCCTGATCGCGGCCGGGGTGGCCTGGGCCCTGGATCGCTTCCTGGCCGGGTATGACCTGTACCGTTTTTTCTGGCACCCGGCGTTGCTGCGCCTGAGCCTGTTCGTTTGCCTGTTCGGCGCCCTGGCGCTGACCGTCTACCGTTGAGAATGCCCTGATGAAAAAGTTTTTCAGCCTGCTCGCGACCTTGCTGGTACTGGCTTTGGCCATCTGGATCGGCCGCACGCTGTGGGTGCACTACATGCAAACCCCCTGGACCCGTGATGGGCGCGTGCGCGCCGACATCATCAACGTCGCCGCCGACGTCACCGGCGAAGTGGTCGACGTACCGGTGCGCGACAACCAGCTGGTGAAGAAGGGCGACCTGCTGATGCAGATCGACCCCGAGCACTACCGCATCGCCGTCAAGCAGGCGCAATCACTGGTGGCTTCGCGCAAAGCCACCTGGGAAATGCGCAAGGTCAACGCCCACCGCCGCGCCGATCTCGACGCATTGGTGATCTCCAAGGAAAACCGCGACGACGCCAGCAACATCGCCGACTCAGCACTGGCCGATTACCAACACGCCCTGGCTCAGTTGGAGGCCGCTGAGCTGAACCTGAAACGCACCCACGTGGTGGCGGCGGTGGATGGTTATGTCACCAACCTGAACGTGCATCGCGGCGACTACGCCCGCATCGGTGAAGCCAAGATGGCCGTGGTGGATATGAACTCGTTCTGGGTCTATGGCTTCTTTGAAGAAACCAAACTGCCCCATGTGAAGGTGGGCGATAAAGCCGATATGCAGTTGATGAGCGGCGAGACGCTCAAGGGCCATGTGGAAAGCATCTCGCGCGGTATCTACGACCGCGACAACCCCGAGAGCCGCGAACTGATCGCCGACGTGAACCCTACGTTCAATTGGGTGCGGCTGGCCCAGCGGGTGCCGGTACGGATTCATATTGATGAAGTACCACAGGGCGTGCTGCTAGCGGCGGGGATTACCTGCACAGTCATTGTGAACCCGAAACAAAACTAAAATGTAGGAGCAGGCAAGCCAGCTCCCACTTTTTTACCGCGTCAGGCCTTGATGAAGGTTTCGTGCAGATGGCGCCACAGCAGTGCGCCGCTGGCCTGTTTCTCGAATACTACCGTTGCGCGTCGATCGGTCTGGGTGCCGCTGTCGTCCACTTGATGTTCGCGGTAAGTCACCGTCGCGCCCCGCGCATGGCGGTCGATCCCGGCCATTTCGCTCAAGGTGATTTTCAATCCTGGACGCATGCCGCCCAAGCGGGTGAACAACGCATGGACGCCGGCCGCATTGACCCGTGTGCCAGTGGCCGGGGCAACCATGCTGAACTCCGGCGAGAAGCGCGCGAGCAGGTTGTGCAAGGTGCCTTCAGGCGCGACACCGGCAAACCATTGCTCGATCTCGACGTGGGTCTGGATCACTTCCTCAAAAAAATCGCTGTAGTCGATCATTACAAACTCCTTTCCAAGCCAAAGCGCTTCTTCAATACCTTTTCCAACACGCCATTGGGCAACAACGTCGCCAACAACGGCAACGCCCGGCTGCCATTGCCCGAGCGCAACAGGCGCGGTGGGTGTTGCTGCTGGACGGCCTTGAGTACATCCGCCGCGAACGCTTTGGCCGGGGTGGGTTTGTCCTGGGACGCCTGGCTGCGCGCGCGGATGCCGTCACGCAACGGCCACCAGGGTGATTGTTCGTTGATCAGCAATTCGGCCTGGGCCCCGGCATTCTTGGCAAAACGCGTATCGATCGCCCCCGGCTGCACTTCCATCACCCGCACCCCGAACGGCGCCAGCTCCATGCGCAGGGCATCGCTCAACGCGTGTACCGCGGCTTTCGATGCGCAGTAGGCACCGGCGAATGGCGTCACGAGCACCCCGGAAACACTGCCGATATTCACCACCAGGCCTTTGCTGCGGCGCAGGGCCGGAAACAGCGCCTGGGTCACGCCGACGAGCGAGAACACATTGGTTTCGAATTGGCGCTGCATGGCCTCGGTGCCGCCATCGAGCAGTGGGCCCATGGCGCCGTAGCCGGCGTTGTTGATCAGCACGTCCAACTCGCCCACGTGGCTGGCGAGGGTTTGCAGCGCGGCGCTGTCGTTGACGTCCAACAGCACGGCGTGAAAGCCGGCGTCGTTGAGGGCGATAACGTCGGTTTCGCGACGGGCGCTGGCGAGCACGTCGAAGCCTGCGGCCTTGAACGCGTCGGCTAAAGCACGGCCGATGCCGCTGGAGCAGCCGGTGATGAGTACGTTGGGCATGGGTCAGTCCTTTGTCAGTCCGAGAAACTGCCTTGCAAATGCTCGGCTCGAAATTCCAGGGTTTGCGGGCGATAGCCGGGGCGCAGGGGTGGGGTTGGAAGGCAGTCTTGCCAGGTGCCGCCGGCTTGAAGTTCACCGGGGCCGCGATAGCGCGGGGCGGCGTAGACGTTGTCGGCCAGGTTGACGGTGTCGCCCGGCGCGTAGGCGGCGAGGCGCCAGCGCAGTTCGCTGAGAGGCACGTCGTTGCCGTTGTTCAGCGTGAGTTTCAGCGGGCGATCGGCGGGGCATTCCTGCGGGGCGTAGGTGATGCGCAATTCCAGGCGCGCCAGTTGGGAGGCTTCGCGGTTGTCCAGCCACACCACCCAGATCGCCACGAAGCCCAGGCCTACCGCTGCGGCGAGGGATACGGGCAGGGCCTTGGCGGGGTAGCGCAGCAGCAGGATCAGCCAGGTGATGATCAGGAGAACGCCGAAGAACATGGTGACCACCTCGAATGGGGAACGAGCATCCTAACTCAAGCGTAGGTGGGATTGGCTAGCCTGGGAGGTGTGTTGGTCTGACGATGGAACGACTTCTAGGCGTTCTTCCACAAAGGCGATGATTGGAACGCACTTGCCTTGCCAGGATGGCTGTTATCCGAATATTTCGAGTACCTGATCATGAAGATTCAGTCCAATGCGACGCATGTTGTCTTGCCCCTCAATGCACCTGAGACAACCGTTCCTCCTACGTTGTCGGCATCGCTCAAGCAGGCCATTGCTGACGAGGTGTCTGCCCGGTTCTCACCTGCGCTTCATCCCCATCAACGCAGCTCGTTATTTGAATCGTTCAAGCAAGCGATCCAAGCTGAAATCAGTACCCATCTCCCCGTGGTGAAGTACAACCAGGAGAACCAGGATAAAACCTTTGGGGCCGCCATGACGTTCGGCGGTGCCGTGATGCAGGGTCTGGGCAAGAGGATCGGGAGTGCCGGTGGGGTAGGAGCGAAAGTTGTCGGGGCAGGCATGGTGTTCGGTGGGAAAGTGGCTGAAGAAACGGGGAAAAACACCTACGGGAACGCTGGTAGCTCTGGCACCACCGGTGGCACCAATGCCTATTCAGGCTTTTACACCGGGTTCGGCGGCTCTAATAAGTGAGTGCCTGGGTTCGCCTTAGGGTTGTCTGAGGGCGCAATAAAAAGCCCCCGCCCAACCGACTGCGGATAGGGGACGCAGTCGGCTGGACGGGGGCTTCTTGTACGACTGTTTTACTGCGCGATAGTTTTCACCGACACGCCACGTTCAACCGGCGTCGAGCGCCCGTAGATATCTTCGAACCGCTCGATATCGTCTTCGCCCAAATAGCTGCCCGATTGCACTTCGATGATCTCCAACGGGATCTTGCCCGGGTTGCGCAGGCGGTGCACCGAGGCGATCGGGATGTAGGTGGACTGGTTCTCGCACAGCAGGAACACGTTCTCGTCGCAGGTCACTTCGGCGGTGCCGCTGACCACGATCCAGTGTTCGGCGCGGTGGTGGTGCATCTGCAGCGACAGGCACGCGCCCGGTTTCACCGAGATGTGCTTGACCTGGAAGCGACCGCCCATGTCCACCGAGTCGTAGGAGCCCCACGGACGATAGACTTCGCAGTGGTTCTGGGTCTCGGTGCGGCCCTGTTCGTTGAGGGTGTTGACCATCTGCTTGACGCCCTGGACCTTGTCCTTGTGGGCAATCATCATCGCGTCCTTGGTTTCCACCACGACGATGTTTTCCAGGCCGATCACCGACACCAGCTTGCCGTTGCCGTGGATCATGCAGTTCTTGCTGTCCTGGATGACCACATCGCCCTTGGTCACGTTGCCGTTGGCGTCTTTATCGTTGACCGCCCACAGCGAAGCCCAGCAGCCCACGTCGCTCCAGCCGGCGCTCAGCGGGACCACGCAGGCGCGCTGGGTTTTTTCCATCACGGCGTAGTCGATGGAGTTGTCCGGGCAGCAGGCGAACGTCGCTTCGTCGAAGGACACCGTGTCGGCATCCTGCTCGCTGCGCTCGAGGGTCAGCAGGCAGGTGTCGTAGATGTCCGGGTCGTGCTTTTTCAGCTCTTCGAGGAAGCGACTCGCGCGGAACAGGAACATGCCGCTGTTCCAGAAATAGCCGCCGCTTTTGACGAACTCGACGGCGCGTTTTTCATTCGGTTTTTCCACGAACTGTTCGACGCGGCTCACGCCTTCGGGCAGCAGCGAATCGTTGGTGGACTTGATGTAGCCGTAGCCGGTTTCCGGACGGGTGGCCGGCACGCCGAACAGCACCATCTCGCCACGCTCGGCGGCCACGGTGGCCAGGGCGAGGGCGCGTTGCAGGGCTTTCTGGTCGTCGATCACGTGATCGGCCGGCAGCACCAGCATCAACTCGTCGCGGCCTTCATTGACCAGCATCATCGCGGTGAGGGCCACGGCCGGTGCGGTGTTGCGGCCGAACGGTTCCATCAGGATGCGCTGGCATTCAAGCTTGCGGTTAGCCAGTTGCTCGTTGACGATGAAACGGTGGTCCTTGTTGCAGACCACGATCGGCGAGTCCATGCCTTCGAACACCAGGCGTTCCAGGGTTTGCTGGAACAGCGTGTGCTCACCGGTCAGGGCCAGGAACTGTTTTGGAAACTGTTTGCGCGATAGCGGCCAAAGACGTGAGCCGCTGCCACCGGAGAGGATTACTGGGATCATGGGTGTTTCTCCTTGAATCGATTGGGGTCAGAGCCCACCCCTACTGGGGCGGGCCTCAAGTTGAAAAGCTAATCAGCGGGTCGATACCGGGCGTTTCACCCAGACTGGCGACAGGCTCGAACCGGAGCCTGTGACATACAGCACCGCCGCTTCACCACGTTCCAACGCAACCGGCTTCACATCACCGACTTTCTTGTCACCGTCATACAACGCCAGGCTTACCTTCACCGGGTTGATTTCGCGCTCGCCACGGCCCTTGGCGGCCACCGACTTGACCACATCGGTCTTGCCATCGGCGGTCTTCAAAGTCAGGGCCTTGTCACTCAGGTTTTGCACACGTACCAGGGATTTCTGCTTGTTCTTGAACGGCGGCTCTTCGATCAGCTGCGGCTGGCCGCTGCCGTTGTTGACCAAGGTGTAGTAGTGATCAGCGGCGAGCTTGACCGGCACGGTCTGGCTGCCGACCTTGGCGCTGTAGTCACCGCCGGGCATGAAGCTGAAGTCGCTGCTGGCCAGGGGCGCAACGTCGCTCAGGTTGGTGCTGCCAACCGTTGCGCTGACTTCCTGGTTCGACGCGTTGAAGACCCGCACGAAGCTGGAGCCTTTTGGTGCGACGGGGCCGTACAGCGCGGCATCACCGGCAAAGGCCGACATGGAAGCGATGCTCAGGCCAGCGGCGATTGCCAGGGTCTTGGCGAGACGACGAGGAGTAGTAGTGAAAGTCATGTGAGTTACCTCTCTTTCAGTTTTGCGCCCGTTCGGGCGTCTCGGATTTTTGGGTGTTGATAGCCATGTTTTGTTGGCGCGAACCGGCTTGTTTAAGTTGCGCAACCCACGACGGGTCGGCATCACCGATTTCGTTGTTTACCGGCAGATAACGTTCAGGAAACTCCCAGATCAGCACCTGTGGCGGGCTGTTCTTGAAGTCGTCGCTTTTCAGGTAGCTGAGCATCGGCAGGATCGGCCCGTGGCCGTCTTCCGAGTAGTTGATGACATCGCTGTGCAGGGCCTGCTTGAGCGCGCCGACGAAGTTCCAGTTGGGGTTGGCGCTGTAGCTGGTGCCTACCAGGGCCACTGGGGTTTCACTGTTGCTGAACAGCGCATCGTCGCCACCGGCTTCAGCCAGGTGGGTGACGCGTTTTTCCAGCGGCTCTTTGGGCGGCATCAGGTTTTCGAACAGCGGGTCCAGGGGCAGGAACAGACGCAGGTCGCCTTTATGCGGTGCGGTGTTCTCGGCCTCGGTGACGAAGCGCTGTGGCTCGCCGCTCAGCGGGGTTTTCTGCGCGATGGTCTTGGCCAGTTGCTGGGCGGCGATCTCGGCACCGTCCGGGGTCCAGTGGGTGTCGGTGCGCAGGAACACTTGCTTGCCGCTCAGCTTGGCCTGTTGCAGGGGGCCAAGCAGGTCGGGTGCCGGGATCTTGTCGGCCGCGACACGGGCATGGAAGTCCTGGTACAGATTGGCGTGGATGCTCGCCGGTTTCACCTCACCGATGTGCTCCGGGTACAGGCGCACCTTGGCCGGCACGATCGCCATTACCAACTGAATGCCTTGGGCCTTGAGCTTCTGGCGCACGCCTTCGACCAGCGCATAGTTGCCTTGCAGGTTCTGGTCTTCATTGACGATGGGGTTGAACTCCTCGTCGCTGTACAACCAGTGATCGCGGCCCAGCACCACGCCAGGGCGACCTTCATTGAACAGCTTGTAGTCCAGCGCCGCCCAGAGGTTGGTGCCCAGGCGCTTGATCGGGAACTCGTCGTCGTAATGGGTCTCGACGGCCTTGGTCCAGCGACCGTTGAGCACGGTCGCATCGGCATTGGTGCTGAAGCCCAGGAAACTGCGCAGCGACCAGGCGCCCAGGGCCAGTAGCAGCGCCATGAACAGGCCGATGTAGAGGACGCGTAATGAACGGGTCATGGTCGGCTCCCTCAGAATTGGAAGTAAAGGAACGGCGAGAAACTCTGCGCCGACAGTTTGAGAATCGACGCCACGAACAGCAGCAGCACCACCGCGCGCATCGCGTAGCGTGGCCAGTCAGCGGTCCAGTAGGCCGGTTGTACGGCGGCGTCCTGGCCCACGCTGAAACCGGGCTGGTGGATGCTGCCGGGGTTGTCACCCGGTACCGCCTTGATCAGGCTCGGGTCGGCTGGCTGGGTTTTGTCGGTCTTCTCGGCAGGGCGGTTGGTGTAGAAATCACGCAGGCCGAAGAACGCCAAGGTTGCATACGCCACCACCAGGGTTGCCACTTGCAGGCCGGTCAGGCTGGCCCGGTTGAGTTCCGACAGCGACCACTCGCCAAAGCTGAACATCGCACCGTACATACGGCCGGCGACGTGCAGGTTTTCGGCGCGGAAGATTACCCAGCCCATCACCACCAGCAGGAAGGTGAAGGCCCAACGCACCGGGTTGAAGCTGCGCGGCGAGGTGTTGAGGCCGATGGCTTTTTCAATCGCCAGCCACATGCCGTGCCACGCACCCCACACGATGTAGGTGATGTTTGCACCGTGCCACAAGCCACCGAGCAGCATGGTCAGGAACAGGTTGCGGTAAGTGGTCAGCGTGCCTTTGCGGTTACCGCCCAAGGTGATGTACAGGTAGTCACGCAGCCAGGTAGAGAGGCTGATGTGCCAGCGGCGCCAGAACTCGGTGATCGACTGGCTGATGTACGGCTGCTTGAAGTTTTCCATGAAGCGGAAACCCATCATCAAGCCCAGGCCGATGGCCATGTCGCTGTAGCCGGAGAAGTCGAAGTACAGCTGCGCGGTGTAGGCCAGTGCGCCGAGCCAGGCGTCACCCGTGGTCGGGTTTTGCAGGGCGAAGCAATGGTCGGCCACCACCGCCAGGGTGTCGGCGATGAAGACCTTCTTGATGAAACCTTGCATGAACCGCGTGCAGCCCTCGGAGAACTTGTCGAGGGTGTGGGTGCGGTTGTTGAACTGGTCCGCGAGGTCGCGAAAGCGCAGCACGGGGCCGGCGATCAAGTGCGGGAAAATCGCCACGAACGCCGCAAAGTCGATGAGGTTGCGGGTGGCCGGGGTGTCGCCGCGATACACGTCGATGATGTAGCTGATGGACTCGAAGATATAGAACGAGATACCGATCGGCAGCAGCACATGGGTGAGGATGAACGGCTCCAGGCCTGCCGACTTCATCATCACGTTGATGCTGTCGACGCCGAAGTTGGCGTACTTGAAGTAGCCGAGGATGCACAGGTCGACCACCACGCCGAGCAACAGCCAGCGCTGGGCCGGCTTGGTGCGCACGCCCGCTGCACCGACCTTGAGGCCGATCCAGTAGTTCCACAGCGTCACGGCGGCAAACAGCGCCAGGAAGTCCACTCGCCACCAGGCGTAGAACACGTAGCTGGCAATCAGCAGCAGCAGGTTGCGATAGCGTTGCCCGCTCAAGTAATACAAGCCGAGAAAGATCGGCAAGAACAGAAACAGGAACACATTGGACGAGAAAACCATCCCGATCTCTCCATGTTTAACCACAGTCAAGGGCAGAGCCCCCCCAAACCCCCCCACGATTTCGAAGGAGGGCGGTACAACTATTCCACTGCCGAAACCGGCTTAAAATGTGGGAGGGGGCAAGCTCCCTCCCACAATTTTTACCGCGTTGCGTCAGCTACCCTTGTTGCCTTTTTCATGCGCCGGGTCGTAGACCTTGGTCAGGTCACCCCCCAGGCGGAAGGTCTTGAACGGCTGCATCCCATGCTTGCGCTCAAGTACATCCGGGGCGCAGGTGTAGAGGGTGCAGAAGGGTTCAAGCCAGGCATATTTCATGTCTTTCTTGAGGTCTTCCATGTCTTGCTTCTTGCCATTCTTCTGCTCGAAGAGGTCCGGGTCCTTGACCCCGGCCAGTACCTTCTCGCCCAGGCGCTTGAGCGCGCTGTTGTTTTCCTGGCGCAGGTCAACACCGTTGACCAAGGCAAAGCTGGCAATCATCGACAGCGGCGGCAGGGCGTAGTTGTGATACGACAAGGCCCGTTGCTGGCGCTTCAATTCATTCGGCAAGAAACCCTGGTCATCGACCTGGTTGACGCCAACCTTGTATTCCTTCACGGCCCAGTCAAACAGGTCGCGGCGGTTGGTGGCGACAGACGTGGCCATCACTGACCAGGCAGCCCAGTAGGAGTGGTTGTTGGTTTTTTCCAGCGGCAGGTTGTCCCAGTCGCTCACCACCTGATCGGCCAGCTTGTTGAACCAGGCTTCGATCAGCTGTGATTCCTGCTGGTGGTTGGCCAGCGGGTGGGAGTCGGAAAACTTCAGGCGGACATAGGCCGACGCCATGCTGCCCAGTGCCCATTTGCGCATGGACTTGCCGGTGTGGTTGAAGTCCTTGGACATCAGTGCATCGGCCTTGGCCCAACTGGTCAGCCAGTTGAGCGTGCATTCCAGCTGCTCCGGACGACCGTCGCGCATGAACTGCATCACGCGCTTGCTGGTGTCTTTTTCCAGCTTGGTGATATCGGCGGTGCTGTCGCGGAAGGCTTTTTCCGATTGCACATTCAGTGTGGAACGGGCTTTGTCCGAACCCTCGTACTTGCTGCGAAATTGCAGCGAGCCGGTGTACGGCGCCGGCATGGCGTCGCAGTCATTCTTGAAGTCGCCGGTCTTGAAGGCTTCCACCGGGGCGAAATAGCCCTGAGGCGGACGCAGTGGGGCGGCGGCGTTGACTGAGCCGGCGAACATCGCCAGGCCCAGCAGCGTTGGAATCAATAACTTCTGCATAGGTAACCTCATTGCGCACTTACTTCACGGCAGCGAAGCAGTCTTCTGACCGCCGCTAGGGAATACGTTGCGTGTGCAAATTTTCGCTTCAACCTTCTGCGCGGCCTGGCCCGCTTCCGGACCCTGCACTTCCACGGCCAGCAAGTTCTGCGAGGCCCAGTCGTCATCGGTGCGCAGTTCAAAGGCGAAACGCCCGTCTGTATCGGATGTTTCGGGTTTCTCGATCTTGATGTCCTCGTGGCGCCCGTTCATGTACCAGAGGGTGGCTTGCAGGGTTTTCACCGACGGGTCGGCGAAGCGGATATCGACCTGGTGATTGGCGTTACGCAGGTCTTTGTTCGAACTGTTAACCAGCAATTCGTTCTTGCCCGGCTTCAGGGAAGTGCTCGCGGTCATCTGCGCAGGCTTGCCTTCGCAACCGTTGTCCAGCAGCGACATCATCTGGCGGTAGATGGTCTCCTGGTCCAGGCGATACAGCGGCGAGAACTCCCAGATAAGGATCTTCGGCGGGCTCTTCTGGAATTCGTCGCTGCCCAGGTACTGGATCATCGAGCCTTCCAAACCACCGCCGGGGAAGGCGACGTTGAGGATGTCTGCGCCAATTTCCTGTTCGAGGAAACCGGCGAAGTTGTAGTTCTTGCCACTGTGGCTGGTGCCCACCAGGGTGATCTGCGGGTTGCCCGAGTCGCCGAACAGGTCGCCGTCGCCCGCTTCGCCTTTGGGCTCGGTGGTGAACTGGTCCATGTACTGAATCGCGTAGCTGGTGCCACAGAGTTGCCCGGCCATGTTGTGCAGGGTGCCGGTCTTGCCCATGCGCCCGGAGCGCGTGGTTTCGAATTCGCGCTTGGGAATGTCAGCGAACTCGGGCATCGCACGCACCTTGGCGCCGACGATTTTTGCCGTGCGCTGGGCGCCGTATGGCGTCCAGTGTTGGTCGCCGCGGAAGTAGAAGTCGTGGGCGGGCAGTTCATCCGGCAACTGTTCGTTGGTCAGCGGCGACAAGTCCGGCACCACGTAGCCCATCTTGGCGAAACGGCCGAGCATGGTCTTGTAGTTGCCCAACGCCTTGTCGAAATCGAACTTGGCTTTCTCTTCTGGGTTGAGCTTGTTGCGGTTCACCAGGCCACGGGTCGGCTGGTAGACCACCACCAATTCCACGCCCTTGGCCTTGAACGCATCGTGCAGTTGTTGCATGCGCTTGTAACCGGCCGGGGTGGTGTCGAACTCGGTGCGCAGGTCTTCCTGGGTCCGGAACAACCAGTCGCCCTGGGCTTGCACCAGGGTGGTGAAGTTCTGCTGGTAGCGCGTGGTGTAGTTGCGCGCGTCATGGGCGGCAGGGCACAGGCTGCAGCAAGGTTCAGCGGTGAAAGACGGCGCCTGGACTTCGTCGGCGCGCACGCCCTGGCTGGCGGCGAGCAGGCCGAGGGCCAGACCCGAGAGGCTCAGCAGTTTGATCATGTGTGGGTGCATAAGGGTCATCCTCAATCCTGCAATTCGGTCTGGCGTTCGACAGGGTCGATCAGCACGGCTTTCTGCTGGCGCACCAGCAGGTCGAGGATCTCTTCCTGACGGTCGCCCAGCACGCCGTTGAAGCTGATGCCGCTGGATTTGGTCGGCGCCAGCATCGACACGCGGTACAGCTCCACGCTGAGCGGCGAGTCAATGGACAGCGGCCCGCTGCCGTTGCCGGCCAGTTCACCGCCGACCACGATCAGCGACACCTGGGCGTCGAACGGGTCGAGGGCGATGTCGCGGTCGGTGTCGGTCAAGTCTTTGATGTGGCCGTAGAGGCCAGTCAGCCCGTTGGCCATCGAGGTGTTTTCGTACAGCTTGATGTTCACGCTGTTGCGCACCCGGATACCGTGGCGACGGTTGGCAATCACCTTGTTGCCCCACAGCAGGTTGTCACCGCTCTCATAGAGGGTGATGCCGTCGGTGTGGTTGCGGTAGAACTCGTTGTCGGCCACGTAGTTATTGACGCTGTTACGGTCCAGCACCAGGCCCGACAGCTTGTTCTCGTAGCTGCGGTTGTTGAAGATGAAGCTGTCGTTCACTTCGCGGGAAATGATGATGCCGTGCTTCTTCTTGGTGCCGTACACGGTGTTGTCCGCGATGATCAGGCCGTGGGAACGGTCGTGGGGGTCAATGCCGTAGACGATGTTGTCTTTGTAGGTGTTGCTCTTGATCACAAAGCCTTCGGTCTCGTAGCAGTAGAAGCCGTACCACATGTCCGAGAACTCGGAGTCGATGATCCAGCCGGTCGGCTCGGAGCGCTTGAGCACCTTGGCCATGTTCGGCGTGTACTGGGAAATACTCACCCCGTATGACTTACTGTTGGCGTAGCCAAAGCTGGCCATCTTGGTCTTGGAGATATAGGTCTCGGTGCCGCCCCAGGCCAGCAGGAACGGGCGGAACTCCTTGGCCGACTTGAACAGCGCCGGGCCGTTGGCCTTTTCGCTCCAGCCGGTGACCTTGGTGTCACGCACAAACAGCTGGCCGTCGTTGATCAGGAACGAACCGGCTTCCTGGGACAGGCGCAGCTCCTGGGTCTTCTTGTCGATTTCCAGGATGCCCTTGCGCCCGACCACGATCGGCAACTTGGCGATGAACACACCCGGCGACGTTTCGCTGAGGTACTGCTTGGGCACCTTGCCCAGCAGGTCCTTGAGGTTCATGTAGCCATCATCGATGAAGATCGCCTGGGGAATGCCGTGCTGGCGCACGACCCATTCGGCCATCTTGTTGTCACCGCCGATGAAGTCCTTGAGGGCGTCTTCCTGCATCATGCGGCGGATGCTGACCTTGCCCGGCTTGCTGCGCACGATCTTCTTCTCGATCGCCGCATCGGTGTAGCCCGACAGGTCAGGCAAGGCCGGCTTGGCCATCTCCAGCGGCGCGGTGGGCGGGCTGGAAATGGTGTAGGTCTTGGCCTGCTGCAGTTCCTTGGCGATGGTCGGCGCCTTTGTCGGCTGCGCGGTGCTGGCGAACGCTGTGGCACTGGCCATCAGCATTGCGGCAACGAGCATGTGTTGAGATTTCATCGCGCAGGCTCCCATCAGAATTTCCACACCACATCGACGAATGCGCGGTGCATGTAGGAATCGACGTTGCTGCCATAGGCATCGCCCGGCTTGAACACGCCGGCACGAAAGCGCACCAGCGCCGACGGCTCGTCGATGGACTGGCTCAGCGCAGCCGGCAACAGGCCCTTCTTGAAGTACTTGGTGACCACCAGGTCCATCTCCTGACCCAGGTCTTTCTTGCCGTCGGCCAGCGGCAGCGAGGTGCTGGCGATGATGTTGCCGGCGGTGTCGGTGGTGTTATCCAGCGCCGCGATACCGTTGCTGCTCACCGGCTTGTTGCCGTCCACACGCCAGAACTTGTGGTACACCAGGCTGGCGTCGTAGTCCTCGCGCAGCTGCCAGGAACCGAACAGGCTCATGGACTGCATGTTGTTCATTTCGCCACGGAAGGCTTCGCCGAAACGGTGCATGCGCGACTGGGTGCCGGTCCAGTTCGAGCGGTTGCTCTGCAGGCCGTTCTGTTCGTAGTCGGCGCTGGCACGGGCGTAGGCCGCACCCACTTGCCACTGCGGATCGAGGCGCAGGCGCACGCCGAGATCGGTGGCCCAGCCGCTCAGGTTGTCGCTGTTCTTGGCCTGGTCCGTGCGCGTGCCATCGGTTTTCAGCGCGTTGACTTTGTCGCGGTCGCCCTTCATGCCGGTGATGCTGGCCCAGTAGTTGACGGTGTTGGTGTTGCGCCAGTTGTACGCGTCGCTGTTGGCTTCGATGCCGAGCCAGGTCAGGTCGCCGTTCTCGCGCTTGTCCAGCGAGTCGGTGGGCACACCCGGTTCCGGGAAGTCGAGCTTGCCGTTGTCATGGGTGTGGTGGGCGCGCAGGCCGATCCACTGGCCGGGCGTCCACTGGTAGGCGGCGTCGGCGTAGAGGTGCTGGCGGTCCTTGTCGACCGGGGCCAGTTCCTTGAGGTCGGTGCGGTATTCGCTGAAGCGTTCGGCAACGCCGACGTTGGCTTTGAGCAGGGTGGTGTCAAAGGTCCAGTTCAGCGCTTCGATGTTGGTGTCGCGCCATTGGCCGTCATCATTGCGCAGGCGCTGGCGACCGAATTTGAGGATCTCGCCAGGGTAGGGCGTGAAGCCGCTGTAGCCGACCCAGAACTCGCGCATGGCCAGGTAGTTTTTCTTGGTCTTGCGGTCGTCGTTGCTGGTCTGCTGGTTTTCGTCTTCTGACGACTGTTGCAGGGTGTCGGTCTCGATGATGTCGCTGGACACCACCGCCTGGCCCATGGCGTAGGCACTCCACGCGCCGCTTTCACCGTAGATCCACGGGCGCACGTCGAGGCCGATGCCGTTGACGTCGCCGCCTTTTTGCGTGCCGAGGTCGCGGTCATCTTCGGACTGGGCGGTGGCCTTCACTTCCAGGCCGAAGTTCTTGGCTTCGGTCAGCGCGGCCAGGGTCGGGCACGACCACAGCAGGGCGAAGGTCAGGCCGATACCGGCCTTGACGAATGGGTTGAGCTTCATAGGGATTCCTCGCCGTCTTCTTCTTCCAGGGCGTGCAGTTGCAACGTGCTCTGAGCCAGGGTGCCGCGCGCGGCCAGCTCCTGTTGCACCAGGCGTTGACCTTGAGCGCGTTGCTCAGGGGTCAGCGGCGCTTCGAGCTGCGTGGCCAGGTCATTGGCCTCTGGCGTGTCCTGGGCTTTAGCCAACTGGCTGAAGACATAGGCATTCAATGGGTCGGGCTTGGTGCCCTTGCCTTGGGAAAACAATTGAGCGATGGCGAAGTCGGCACTGTTCTGGCCGTTGCGCGCAGCGGTCAGCAAATGGTCCAGGGCCTTTTGCGAGTAGACCTGGCCCAGGTAGCCACGGCGATAGATCTGGCCGAGGTAGTAGTCGGCGGCGACTTCCTTGCCTTGGGCTTTCTGGAAGTGCGCTTCGGCGGCCTTGGCATCGGCCGGCACCCACTTGCCTTCGTAGTAGAGTTTGCCCAACAGCAGTTCGGCGCGCGGCTGGTCGGCAGCGCGGCCGTTGTCCAGGTACTTCATCATCTGGTCGACGTCGCCCAGTTCGGGGAAGTCGTAGAGCAGTTGCGCCAGGCTGACCCAGGACGCCGGGTAGCCAGGGGCAATTTTTTCCAGCAGGGCCTGGGCGGTTTTTTCGTCCGGGGTGCCGAGGGTGGCATCGCCGAGCACGCGGGCGACGCTGTCGACACGCTGCGCGGTGACGGTGCCACGGCTGTAGCCGGCTTCCATCTGCTTGAGCAGTTCGGCCTGTTTCTCCGGCTCGGCTTTTTTCTGGTAGACCGTGGCCAGCTCGACGTAGCAGATGTCGGTGCTGTTCAGCGCGGCTTTGCAGATGCGCTCCACATCATCCAGGTGCTGGTCGTAGGTGTCCTGGGTGCGATACAGCAGCACTTGGGCCAGGCCGGCTTCCGGGTAACCCGCCGCCTGCCATTGACTGATCTGCTGCTGGGCATTCACGTTCGGGAAGCTGTGCGGGTATTGCAGGTACAGCATGGCCAGCGGAATCAGGGTGTTGCCTTCGCCATTGGCAAAGGCTTTTTTCAGCAGGCCTTCGGCTTCGTGGTGTTCGGCTTCGGTGCTGCCGGGCTTGGCCACCAGCAGGCGACCGAGACGGGCCTGGGCGCGGGTCGAGGTGTCCGCCGCCGCACGGTAGGTGGCTTCGGCCTGCTTGATTTGCGCCGGATCGCGGGTGCCTACCTGGATATCGGCCAGACCCACTTGGGCCTCGCTGTAACCCAGGTCTGCCAGTTGCTGGTAATTCTGCTGCGCGGTGACAGTGTCGCCACGCTTCAGTGCTTCGTTAGCCAGGCGTTGGTCGGGCAGGCCGGCGCAACCGGCGAGGGCGATGGCCAGCGCCAGGGGCACCGGCAGGTTTCGAAGGGCGCTCATGATTAAAGGCCCGCAGCCATGGCTTTGTCGATCAGCCAGTTCAGCGAGGGGCCACGGTCGCTGGTCACTTCCACCGGGCGACCGGCGTAGGTGCTGTCCAGCGGTGCGTCAGGCTTGATCTGCACGCGGATGTCGGAGGACAGGTCGGCGCTGTTCAGGCTGGAGCTGCTGACGATGGTGCCGGTGCGCAGTTGTTCTTCGTCGGCGACCTGGAAGCTCACCGGGGTACCCGGGCGCACGTCGGCGAACTGGCGATAGGTGAAGCGTGCTTCGACATTGGCCTGGCTGTTGCGCGGCACCAGTTGGAAGATCACGTCGCCTTTGCTGGCGTACTGACCGTCCGCCACCATTTGCTGGGCCACGACGCAATCGCACGGCGAGGTCAGGGTGCCGGTCATCTGCTTGCCGAACAGCTCTTCGACCTTGGCCGGTGCCAATTGGTCTTCGTCCAGGTGACCCTTGAGGACGTCAAGCATGCTGGTGCTGAAACTGGCGAGCGGTGCGCCCTTGGCGGCAATCGCATCGCCTTTGAGCAGGCTCTGAACGGTGCCGTCGCGCGGCATGGTCACGTTCATCCCGGGCACACTCACCACGCCGGCCTGGGCGTGGCTGACGAAGTACATGCCGTACACCGACTTGAAGATGAACCCGAACGCTGCGAGGCCGACGATGAAGATGCCGGCGCTAAAGGTCACCGCACGCAGGCGGCCAAACGCGGTCATGCCGCTGCCGCCGTCCTTGACCTTGCGCGCCTTGGTGAAGTTGTCGCGTTGCAGGGTGGCGAGCACGTCGCCCATGGTCACGATGTCACCCGACAGGTGCGAAGTGATCAGGTGGCGCAGGGTGGAAATATCCTGCGGTTCCAGGTTCTGGAACTGGCAGCCGGCGCGGCCGGTCTGGCGGTCAAAGGAGCGGACTTGCAACTCCACGTCCATCGCCAGGCCGAGGTTATCGATCACAAACTGCAGGCGCCCCTTGTGCACTTCGCCGATGGTCAACGGCTGGGTCGAGGTGAAGGCCAGGCCACCGGCGGACAGGTCGATCACCCGGGCTTCGGTCGGCGTGCGGTCAGTGTTGAAGAAGCGCAGCTTGGCCGGGATTTTCACGCGGGCATGTTGGCGCTGGGCTTCGGATTCGTGGACAACGTTGACGTTTGCTTGGCTATTCATGGTGTGTAGTTCCTAGTTAATTCAGGCTTGGCAGGGTCAGACCATCATCAGCAACACGGCGACGAAAATGCTGCCGGCGGAGAAGGTCATGGTCCGAGACGACCAGGTGTTGAACCAACGTTGAAAGCTGGCCAAATCGCGGGTCAGTTTGGTGTCCTGGCGGGTCCAGGACTGTTGATCAAGGCGGAAGAACACGTAGATCTTCACCAACGCGCCCATGATCTGGTTGTAATAGAGAATCGCTGGATAGGCCGGGCCGATCGTGTGACCGGAGCACGACAGCAGCAGGGTCAGGATCAGACGGGTGATGCCGATCCACAGCAGGTAGGCGAGGATGAACGCGCCGCCGTACTTGAAGGTGGCGATGATTGCCACGGTCAGGCCGAGCAGGGAGGTCCACATCGACACGCGTTGGTCGAACAACACCACGCTGGTGAACAGCCCCAGGCGCCGTACACCCAGGCCCAGGGCGCGGGAGTTCTGGCGCAGGTTGTTGCCGTACCAGCGGAACATCAGCTTGCGGCTGGCCTTGATGAAGCTCTTTTCCGGCGGGTGTTCCACGGTGTTGATGGCGGCGTCAGGGACGTAGAAAGTGTCGTAGCCCAGGCGCATCAGGCTGAACCAGCTGGACTTGTCGTCGCCCGTGAGGAATTTGAAGCGACCCAGGCGCCAGTGTTGCAGCGAGTCGCTTTCCACGTCGGCGATGAAGCCGGGGTCAGTCACCACGCTGGCACGGAACACCGACATGCGACCGGTCATGGTCAGCACGCGCTTGGACAGGGCCATGGAGCACATGTTGATGTGGCGTTGGGCGAAACGCAGTTTGTGCCATTCGCTCATGATGTAGCCGCCGCGCACTTCGCAGAACTCGTTGGTTGTGAGGCCGCCGACGTTGCCGAACAGCTGGAACCACGGCACGGTCTTGCGTACCACTCCCTCGGCGAGCACGGTGTCGCCGTCGATCACGGCCACGACGGCGCGGTCATCCGGCAGGTGGCGGGAGATGGCGCGGAAGCCGAAGGCCAGGCCGTCACGCTTGCCGGTACCGGCGATACGAACAAAGTCGAGCTTCACGTGTTCCGGCGGGTTCATCTTCTCCCACAGGCTCTTGACCAGCAGCTCGTCGGACATTTCCACCAGTGAGCACACGACAGTGGTGGGGAAACCGCATTCGATGGCTTCGCGGATCACCGAGCTGTACACCTGGGCGGTGGTCAGCGCGTCGATGCGAAAACTGGTCACCATCAGGAATACGTGGGACGGATCGGCCGCCTTGCCCAGCTTGCGCACTTTGCGACGCAGGTGCGGGTAGACCACGTACAGGAACAACATGCCGCGAAAGAAATGCGTAGCACCCATCGAGTAGCGCCAGATACCCACGGCGCCAATCAGGAAAATAAAATTCTTCGACTCGGAGTCGAACGTGCTCGCCGGCAACAGCAGGGCGAGCCCCATCAGCAGGCTGAGGAAGAACAGCCAGCCGGCGGATTGCAGTAGGACATGTTTTAACTTGGACATAAGCATCTTCCGAAGGTGAAGGAGGTTCCAGGCGGCGCGCGCTGGGGATGGGAACGCGCGCCGCCTGGAACTTGCCGTTGCTGTTACCAGCAGATGCCTTCGGTGCGACCGGTTGCGCAGGTGGCCTTGGACATGAAGCCCACCAGGTCGATCACTTGCTTGCCGTGCGGTGCGTTCTGCGCCAGGGCGCGGAATTTCTCGTCGCGGTTGCCGAGGATGATCACGTCGGAGTTGTTGATCACATCATCGAAGTCCGAGTTGAGCAGGGACGACACGTGCGGGATCTTGCCCTCGATGTAGTCCTTGTTCGCACCGTGGACACGGGCGTACTCGACGTTGCTGTCGTAGATGCTCAGGTCGAAGCCCTTGCCGATCAGCATTTCCGCCAGTTCTACCAGCGGGCTTTCACGCAGGTCGTCGGTACCGGCCTTGAAGCTCAGGCCCAGTAGGGCGACTTTGCGTTTGTCGTGGCTGGAGACGATGTCGAAGGCGTTCTGCACCTGGGACTCGTTGCTGCGCATCAGCGAGTTGAGCAGCGGCGCTTCCACGTCCAGGGAACCGGCGCGGTAGGTGAGGGCGCGCACGTCTTTGGGCAGGCACGAACCACCGAAGGCAAAGCCTGGGCGCATGTAGTACTGGGACAGGTTGAGGGTTTTGTCCTGGCAGACCACTTCCATCACTTCGCGGCCGTCGACGCCGACAGCCTTGGCGATGTTGCCGATTTCGTTGGCGAAGGTGACCTTGGTGGCGTGCCACACGTTGCAGGTGTACTTGATCATTTCGGCAACGGCGATGTCCTTGCGGATGATCGGCGCGTCGAGTTCTTCGTACAGCGACTGCAGGACATCGCCGGAGGCTTTGTCGAATTCGCCAATGACGGTCATCGGTGGCAGGTCGTAGTCGGCGATGGCCGTGGATTCACGCAGGAATTCCGGGTTGACCGCGACACCGAAGTCGACGCCGGCTTTCTTGCCGGAGCAGTCTTCGAGGATCGGGATTACCACGTTGGCTACGGTGCCTGGCAAGACGGTGCTGCGCACCACCACGGTGTGGCGGGTGGCTTTGTCACGCAGGACAAAACCGATTTCGCGGCACACGGCTTCGATGTAGTCGAGTTCAAGGTCGCCGTTTTTCTTGCTCGGCGTACCGACGCAGATCATCGACAGGTCAGTGTCACGGATGGCTTCGGCGAAGTTGGTGGTGCCGCGCAGTCGGCCAGTCTCGATACCCTGGCTCAACAGCTCGCCCAGACCGGGTTCAACGATGGGCGATTTGCCGGCATTGATCAGGTCAATCTTGTCCTTGGAGATGTCTACGCCAACCACTTCGTGGCCACGGGCAGACAGGCAACCGGCACATACTGCGCCAACGTAACCGAGACCAAATATGCTGATGCGCATCGCATTTACCTCTTTGTCATTCAAGACTGTGTTAATCATGCCAATTAATGGCCGGAGTTCATGTTTGCAAGCGTCACTGATGCCACGAAAGTTGGGCGAATAGACGCCGACTTATCGCGTACAGGCATGTTGAATAACGAGTGACTAACTATTGCACTCAAGTTGTGCGCAACGTGGCCTTGTTATTGGGGCTTGCCCTGAAATGCAGCCAGCCTTCCTGGGAGAAGGGCCTGGCGCCAGTGCCGCAGGGCGCTGATAGAGGCGGTAAGCCTTTAAGTATCAATGCCTTGGGTTGTCTCACTGACCCATTAGGGGAAGCTTTGCCTTGGCCTTATAGGGAGAAGCAAATCATCCTTGTCGCCGCTCTTAACTAATCGGTTGGTAATATGACCAATGAGTTAAAGTTTAATATGACAACTTCGCTACTTCCGTTGGTCCTTGTGTAAGTCATCTCCTACAGAAACAGAGAATTTCGTTACCGGTGGTATGAGCCGTGGGTGAGGATGAAGTTCCAGCCCGCTCATCCTGTTTCCGGAAATTTCTTGAAATATTGGCAAAGATGGCACTGGTACTATATTGATAGCACTTGCTATTTGGGCCTTTAGTTATGGGGAGTTGACGCGGGGAGATAGTTTTGTGCCACTAGTGTTTTAAAAAAGTGGTGCCACTATGAAAAAAATTCAGAAAAGTCGAGTGAAAGAAACGTTAGGTTTGCGACAAGATGTTTTTTGACGCCAAAAAAATGGCTTTTTACTGGTTGCAACACGAACAAAATGTGGGAGGGTGCAGGCCCCCTCCCACATTTGGATCTCATTGCCTGAAAGAGAAGGGCTTGGCTTTATTCCGGTGCGTGATCGCGCAGGAACACGAGGTTGTCCGGCTTGGACTGCTCGGCATTGAAGCGATACCCCTGCACGTCAAACTCCTTGAGCCTGGCCGGGTCGTTGATGCGCTCCTCGATCACGAAACGGCTCATCATGCCCCGAGCCTTCTTGGCGTAGAAGCTGATGATCTTGTACTGGCCGTTCTTGAGGTCCTTGAACTCGGTATTGATGATCCGCGCGTTCAGGGCAGTGCGCTTGACCGCCGAAAAGTACTCGTTGGACGCCAGGTTGAGCAGCACATCGTCACCTTGCTCGGCCAGCGCTTCGTTCAGCCATTCGCTGATGCGGGTGCCCCAGAAGGCATACAGGTCCTTGCCCCGGGCGTTGGCCAGTTTGGTGCCCATTTCCAGCCGGTACGGCATCATCAGGTCCAGTGGACGCAGCAGGCCGTAGAGGCCCGAGAGCATGCGCAGGTGGTCCTGGGCGTAGGTGAAGTCGTCTTCGCTGAAGGTCTGGGCATTGAGGCCGGTGTACACGTCGCCCTTGAACGCCAGCAGCGCCTGCTTGGCATTGGCGGGGGTAAACGCCGGGGTCCAGCTGCCGAAACGCGCGGCGTTCAGGCCGCCGATCTTGTCGGACACATGCATCAGTTCGCTGATCTGCGCCGGGCTGAACGCGCGCAGTTGCTCGATCAGCACCTGGGAGTGGTCCAGGAATTGCGGCTGGGTAAAGCGCTCGGTTGCAGGTGCGGTCTCGAAATCGAGGGTCTTGGCGGGGGAAATCACCGTCAGCATGAAGTCGTCTCCTTAAATCGTGCGGGGATTCTAGGGGCTTGGGCGGTTTGACTCCACCTATGATGGCGATAGGCATGATCCGCTATGATGGCCGGTAACTCTGGAGGGGGAGACCCGTGTGCGAATCGCGCTGTTATTGACCGCTTGTCTGTTTTGCCTGGGCGCGCAAGCGGCGCCGGTGGATGTGGCCAGCCTGGACCGCGGCACCTGGCCGGAAAAACTCGCGAGCCCGGCGCTGTTCGATGTGGCCTCGCGCGCGGAAATCCTCATGTTCGCGCACGGCCTGCTGGCCAGCGAGTCCCTGGATGAGCCGGCGCTCAAGCAGCGCCTGGGCCTGAAGATCATCAACCTGTCGGCCATCGACGACCTGCGGCGTCAGCTCTGGCAGCGGCTCCTGGAGAATTACCGCTTCGCCCAGCAGAGCTGTGAAGTGGATGCTTCGTTCTGCTACCTGGTGGAAAACATGGACGACCTGCGCGAGCAGGCCGGCAAGTTCGAGGTCAGCGACGATTCTTTCTATATAGGCTGGGCCGCTCCGAGCCGGACCTTCCATGAGCGCTACCTCGATGAGTTGTTGCGCAAGGCCGCGTTGTTCCCGCAGATCAGCAGCGAAGTCGCGCGGTTCGGCGACCACGAGCGCAACGGTGACGAATTCAACGATCGTCTGTTCCTGCTGACCTTCGACGACGGCCCGGCACCGATCAACGGCAATACCGACTGGATCGCCGATTACCTGCGCAAGCAGAAGATGAATGCGACCTTCTTCATCCTCGGCAGCAGCCTGCAAACCCGGGTGGAACGCAGTTCGGCCAGTGACGTGCAGGCCCTGTATCAGGGGCAGTGCGTGGGCACCCAGGGCTGGCAATACCGTTCCCATAGCCATTGGGTCGAATGGCAAAGTTCCATCACCCGCACGGCAGCGCTGACGCAAAACCTGATGCCGGAGAACTACGTGCCGCTGTTCCGCCCGCCCTATGGCCAGCGGCGCGCTGACAGCCAGGGTTTCTTCCAGTCACAGGGTTTGCAGGTGGCGTTGTGGGACATCGATTCCCAGGACGATCCGGGCAAGCTCAAGGCCGAAGAATCGGCGCAACGGGTGCTGACGCTGATGCTGTTATGGCGCAAAGGCGTGATTGTGTTTCATGACACCCAGGACAAGGCGCGGGTGGCGTTACCGATGTTATTGCAGGCAACGGCGCAGAGTGGGCTGGGTTGGCAGGACTGCCGAGAGGCGTTTCGCTGAAGTGCCCGGCCCCGTTGGGGTTGAGGCATTCCTGGGGTGATTTTGTGCGACAAATCGATGCAGGCGGACTTCCGACTTTAACGGGGTATATGGCACTCGGCTAGTGCTATTCGTCATCCTGAAAAATAAACTTCAAAAAAGCGTCAAAGTGCTTTTTTCTGTCACAGGTTTTGCGGTATTACGAAGTCAGATCGCCGAAACCTGCAACACAGGTGGCGTCTTCCAAGACTCCTCATGTGGGCATGCACTTGACGTCCCTCAGGTGCATTCGGTGGTCGAATCGAGGCGCAGCACCGCCCAGGTATTGCGTCGACTGGCTCCCACAAAAGGTGACCGAGTATGGATGATCATGGACGCACCCCTTCTTCCGACCAGCCAATCCTTTATGTGCTTGATACCAACGTATTGATCCACGATCCAAACGCACTGCTCAATTTCGAAGAACACCACGTCGCCATCCCCATGATCGTGCTTGAGGAACTCGACAAGCTCAAAAGCGGGCACCACAGCGTTGCCGCCGAATGTCGCCAGGCCATCCGCCTGATCGACAAGACGCTGGGCGAAGCGTCTCCTGAAGACGTTGAAGTCGGCGTGCCGATCCAGCGCGGCAAGAGCGGGCCCAAGGGGCTGCTGTCGATCCTGATGAGCAAGCGCAGCGAGCCCAACAGCCTGTTGCCGGAAAACCTCAACGACAACAAGATCATCAACCAATTGATCGACCTGCACGCGCGCGACAAGGACCTGCGCCTGGTGCTGGTGACCAAAGACATCAATATGCGCCTCAAGGCCCGTGCGTGTGGGATCGCGGCCGAGGACTACAGCACCGACCAACTGGTCGACGACGTCTCGATGCTGTCCCGTGGGTATCACACCGTGACCGGCTCGTTCTGGGACCTGGTCAGCAAGGTCGAAACCCGTCAGGACCATGGCCGCACCTGGCACCAGGTGCAATTGATCGACAACCTGCCGGCCGTGCACATCAATGAATTCATCATCGACGAACAGGGTTTTGTGGGCTGGATCAAAGAGATCCAGGTCGACAAGCTGCTGATCCTCGACCTGCATCAGGAACCCCTGTTGCACCAGGAAGCCTGGGGCCTGAAACCGCGTGACATCTACCAGAGCCTGGCGCTGTATGCGCTGCTCGACCCGGATATCCACCTGGTCAACCTGACCGGTGCCGCCGGTTCCGGTAAAACCATCCTCGCCCTGGCCGCTGCCATCGAGCAGACCATGGTGACCAAGCGTTATCGCCGCATCATCGCCACCCGCAGCGTGCAGGGCCTGGACCAGGAGATCGGTTTCCTGCCCGGCACCGAGGCGGAAAAAATGGAGCCGTGGCTGGGGGCGATCACCGACAACCTCGAAGCCTTGCACATGGATGACGAAAACACCCATGGCAGCGTCGACTACATCCTCAGCAAAGTGCCGTTGCAGTTCAAATCCCTCAACTACATCCGAGGTCGCAGCTTCCAGCAGAGCCTGATTTTGATCGATGAATGCCAGAACCTCACGCCGCACCAGATGAAAACCATCATCACCCGTGCTGGCGCCGGTTCCAAAGTGGTGTGCCTGGGCAACCTGGCACAGATCGACACCCCTTACCTGTCCGCGACCAGCTCCGGGCTGACTTACCTGACGGAACGCTTCAAAGACTTCCCGAACGGCGTGCACATTGCGCTGCAGGGTGTTCCACGCTCGATTCTGGCCGAGTACGCCGAGTCCCACTTGTAAATGCGGTCAATGTGGGAGGGGGGTTGCCCCCTCCCACATTTTGATCAGTGATAGGTTTACAATCGGTGCTCCTGATCAGGAGTAACCCCGTGCTGACTCATCTCGATTCCCAAGGTCGCGCCCACATGGTCGACGTCACCGACAAAGCCGTGACGTTCCGTGAAGCGGTGGCCGAAGCGCGCGTGCGCATGTTGCCCGAGACCCTTAAAATGATTGTCGACGGCGCCCATCCCAAGGGCGACGTGTTTGCCGTGGCCCGCATCGCCGGGATCCAGGCTGCGAAAAAAACCAGTGACCTTATCCCGCTGTGCCATCCGCTGATGCTCACCGGCGTCAAGGTTGAACTGAAGGCCGATGGCGAAGACGCCGTGCACATCCTGGCGCGCTGCAAGCTCTCCGGCCAGACCGGCGTTGAGATGGAAGCGTTGACCGCGGCCAGCGTCGCGGCCCTGACGATCTACGACATGTGCAAGGCCGTGGACCGCGGCATGACCATCGAAACCATTCGCCTGCTGGAAAAGCTTGGCGGCAAGAGCGGGCATTTCAAGGCGGACCAGGCATGAGCATCAACGTATTGTTTTTTGCGCGTTACGCCGAAGCGGTGGGCTTTGATTCGCTGGAGATGGAGGGCGATTTCGCCACCGTCGATGCCGTGCGCCTGGCGCTGGCCAGTGACCCGGAGTTTGCAGTCCTCAACGAGACGAGCCTGATGTGTGCGCGAAACGAGGAATTGTGCAGTCTTGACGAGCCGGTACATGCCGGAGACGAAATTGCCTTCTTCCCGCCCGTGACCGGAGGCTGAAAATGGCCATCCGCGTGCAGGTCGAGGCGTTTGATCCCGGTGTTGAAGTCAATGCGATGCATGCAGCCAATGTCGGCGTGGGCGCGGTGGTGAGTTTTGTCGGGTATGTTCGCGACTTCAATGATGGCCGCGAGGTATCGGGGATGTTTCTTGAACACTATCCCGGCATGACTGAAAAGGCTTTGGCCAAGATAGCCGTCGAAGCCGAACAACGTTGGCCGCTGCTCAAGCTCGAGGTGCTGCACCGTATCGGCGCGCTGGAGCCGGGAGAGCCGATTGTGTTCGTCGGGGTAGCCAGTGCCCATCGCCAGGCGGCGTTTGATGCCTGTGCCTTTGTGATGGACTATTTGAAGACGCGGGCGCCGTTCTGGAAGAAAGAGAACACCAGTGAGGGGCCGCGTTGGGTGGAAGGGCGCAGCAGCGATCACATTGCCGCAGACCGCTGGTAGGAGCGAGCTTGCTCGCGAAGATCGTTAACGATAACGCGGGGCCACTGGTGCCCCGTGTTGTTCTCTGGTTTTTCGCGAGCAAGCTCGCTCCTACGGGCGTTTACGCTCGACCGGGCGCAACAAGTGCGTCGGCGGTGTCTCGCAGCTGATTTTGCGACCCAGCAGCGCCTCGATCGACGGCAACTGATACGAGTCATCTTCCCCGGCAAAACTGATCGACACACCCGCCGCTCCGGCACGACCGGTTCGGCCAATGCGGTGCACGTAGTCGTCCGGCACTTCCGGCAGGGTGAAGTTGATCACGTGGCTGATGCCGTCGATGTGAATCCCACGGCCCGCCACATCAGTGGCCACCAGCACGCGGATCTTGCCTTCGCGAAAGCCCTCCAGCGTCTTGATGCGCTTGTGCTGGGGCACGTCACCGGACAATTGCGCCGCGTTCACGCCATCACGCACCAGGCGCTCCTCGATGCGGCGTACCTCGTCCTTGCGGTTGGCGAACACCATCACGCGTTCCCAACCGTTGTCGTTGACCAGGTTGTAGAGCAGCTTGTACTTGTCGGCACCGGCGACGGCGTAGATGTGTTGCTCGACGTTTTCGCTGGCGACGTTTTCCGCTTCGATCTCGACGATGGACGGGTCGGTGGTCCACTGCTTGGCGAGGTTCATCACGTCTTCGGTGAAGGTCGCGGAGAACAGCAGGGTCTGACGTTCGGATTTCGGTGGGGTCTGGCGAATGATCTGACGCACCTGTGGGATGAACCCCATGTCGAGCATGCGGTCAGCTTCGTCCAGCACCATCACTTCGACCATGTCCAAGTGCACGTCGCCGCGCTGGTTGAAGTCCAGCAGGCGGCCCGGTGTCGCCACCAGGATGTCGCAATGACGGGCTTCGAGGTGCTTGAGCTGCTTGTCGAAGTCCATGCCGCCGACAAACGTCATGACGTTGAGGCCGGTGTATTTGGTCAGGTCGGCGGCGTCCTTGGCGATCTGCACCACCAGCTCCCGGGTCGGGGCGATGATCAGTGCGCGTGGTTCGCCCATGTAGCGTTCTTTCGGCGGCGGCGTCTGCAGCAACTGGGTGATGATCGAGATCAGGAACGCGGCAGTCTTGCCAGTACCGGTCTGGGCGCGACCGATGGCGTCTTTGCCGGCGAGGGTGAAGCCCAGCACCTGCGCCTGGATCGGCGTGCAGTAGGGGAAACCCAGGTCCTGGATGGCATGCATCAGTTCAGGGGCCAGCTTGAAATCATGGAAGCGGGTCTTGCCTTCCTGGGGCTCGACCACGAAGTCTTCGAGTTTCCAAGGGATGACGGGCGGTTTGGGCGCACGTTCGCGGCGCGGCTTGGGCGCCGGTACGGAGGCTGTTGTCGGTTCAGGCGCGGTCACCGTAGGCGTCGTCGGCGGGGCGACAGGCACCGTCCGAGCGGGCTGATGGCCGTCATCGCGGCTGCCGGCAGTCGGGACAGGAGCACTGGGAACAGGCGCGAGCGGCTCGGCCTCGCTTTTGCCGAACATCTTCTTGAGTGCTTCGAGCACGGTGATCTCATTAATTGGTTAAGGAATGTACGCCGGCCAGTGTAATGCAAGAAACGGGCGCGGCGTAGTGTGTCTGTCATACGGCTACATAAACGCCGGTTTTCAGCTCAGGCGAGCGCTCAACCAGGCGCCGATATCGCGGATCTCTTCGGGTAACACTTCGTGGCCCATTGGGTATTCCTGCCATGTCACGGTGACACCACGGGTCTTCAAATGCTCGTAGGCGCTGCGACCCATGGCGTTCTGTACCACTTCATCGTACTGGCCATGCAGGCACAGGGTCGGAATGCGCTGCTGGCTGGCGGACAATTCCAGCTCGTCGCTGAACGTCGGCGCGTAGGTGGAGAGGGCGATCACGCCACCCAACGGGCCTTCCCAATTCAAGAACGCGGTGTGGAACACGACCGCACCGCCCTGGGAAAAACCGGCAAGGAAAATTCGCGAAGCGTCTATTCCGGTTCTCTTCTGCGCTTCGATCAAATCCGTGACCAGGGTTGCCGAGATTTCCAACTCTTCCAGGCTGATGGAACGGGCCGGGCTCATGGCCTTGATGTCGTACCAGCTCGGCATCTCGTAACCGCCGTTGATGGTGACGGGGCGGGTCGGCGCCTGGGGCAAAACGAATCGCGTGGTCAGCAGGCTTTCCTGCAGGGCTTCTGCCACTGGCAGGAAGTCGTAGCGATCGGCACCCAGGCCATGCAACCAGATTACGCAGGCGTCTGCGGGCTTGGCGGGCTGAAGAATCAAGGGGTCGGTCATGGTTGCTCCAAATATGTGCGTGCGCTCCGATTGAGTGCGACGGAACGGTGCGCGACAGGTTGATCTGTTAAGAGAATGTCGCAAGGGTGAATCTTTTCCTCTTGACCATGAGCTGAAACGGCTCAGCGGCCAGTGTGGTACGGCGCTTGCTATGGAGAACTCGATGTCAGGTCTCTCCCGTGGCGGTAACACTATCAGTGACAGCCGCCTCTGGGATAGCAACTGGACTTACAGCGACAGCCTCTTACCGTTTGACCCCAAAAAAAGCCAACACGGGTCAAGGTCGCCTCAAAAGGGTGCGGTGGGGTTCGAGCTCCGACACAACAAGAGCAACTGGAGGTTTGAATGAAGGTATTGAAATCCACCCTGGCCATCGTGACTGCGGCGGCTGTACTGGGTGTCAGCGGTTTTGCCCAAGCCGGCGCCACCCTCGATGGCGTGCAGAAGAAAGGCTTTGTGCAATGTGGCGTGAGTGACGGCCTGCCGGGCTTCTCGGTGCCGGATGCCAGCGGCAAGATCCTCGGGATCGACGCTGACGTGTGCCGTGCTGTTGCCGCTGCCGTGTTCGGCGACGCGACCAAGGTCAAATTCAGCCAGTTGAATGCCAAGGAGCGTTTCACCGCGCTTCAATCCGGCGAAGTCGACATCCTGTCGCGCAACACCACCATGACCAGCTCCCGCGATGCCGGCATGGGCCTCAAATTCCCGGGCTTCATCACCTACTACGATGGCATCGGCTTCCTGGTCAACAACAAGCTGGGCGTGAAGAGTGCCAAGGAACTGGACGGTGCAACCATCTGCATCCAGGCCGGTACCACCACTGAGCTGAACGTTTCCGACTACTTCCGTGGCAACGGCCTCAAGTACACCCCGATCACCTTCGACACCTCCGACGAAAGCGCCAAGTCGCTGGAATCCGGTCGTTGCGACGTGCTGACCTCCGACAAGTCCCAACTGTTCGCCCAGCGCAGCAAGCTGGCCGCGCCGAAGGACTACGTGGTACTGCCGGAAACCATCTCCAAGGAGCCACTGGGCCCGGTCGTGCGTAACGGCGACGACGAGTGGCTGGCCATCGTGCGCTGGGTAGGCTACGCCATGCTCAACGCTGAAGAAGCCGGTATCACCTCGAAAAACGTTGAAGCTGAAGCCAAGTCCACCAAGAACCCGGACGTTGCTCGTCTGCTCGGTGCTGACGGCGAATACGGCAAAGACCTGAAAGTGAAAAAAGACTGGGTTGTGCAGATCGTCAAGCAAGTCGGTAACTACGGCGAAGTGTTCGAGCGCAACCTGGGCAAGAGCACCCCGCTGGAAATCGACCGCGGCCTGAACGCGCTGTGGAACGCCGGCGGCATTCAATACGCACCCCCTGTGCGCTGATCGCTGATGGTTCTGTCACCCGGTGGGCCAACCGCCGGGTGATGTTCTGTTCCATTATTTTCGGGGCACTTCATGCAAAAACAAATCGGCGCACCCAAGCAGAAGCTCAGCTTCAGCGACCCCAAAGTGCGTGCGTGGCTCTTCCAGATCATCACGATTGTGGCGGTGATCTCGCTGGGCTGGTACCTCTTCGACAACACCCAGACCAACCTCCAGCACCGGGGCATTACCTCGGGTTTCGACTTTCTTGAACGCAGTGCCGGCTTCGGCATCGCGCAGCATTTGATCGACTACACCGAATCGGACAGCTATGCCCGGGTCTTTGTGATCGGCTTGCTCAACACCTTGCTGGTGACCTTCATCGGCGTGATCCTGGCTACCCTGCTGGGCTTCATCATCGGCGTGGCACGGCTGTCGCCGAACTGGATGATCAACAAGCTGGCCACCGTGTATGTGGAAGTGTTCCGCAACATTCCGCCGCTGCTGCAAATCCTGTTCTGGTACTTCGCGGTGTTCCTGACCATGCCGGGGCCGCGCAACAGTCACAACTTCGGCGACACCTTCTTTGTCAGCAGCCGTGGCCTGAACATGCCGGCAGCGATTGCCGCTGACGGGTTCTGGCCGTTTGTAGTGAGCATCGTCGTCGCCATCGTGGCTATCGTGCTGATGTCACGCTGGGCCAACAAGCGCTTTGAAGCCACCGGCGTTCCCTTCCACAAATTCTGGGCGGGCCTGGCGTTGTTCATTGTGATCCCTGCGCTGTGCACCTTGATCTTCGGTGCGCCGGTGCATTGGGAAATGCCTGAGCTCAAGGGCTTCAACTTTGTTGGCGGCTGGGTATTGATCCCTGAACTGCTGGCACTGACACTGGCGCTTACCGTGTACACGGCAGCGTTCATCGCCGAGATCGTGCGCTCGGGCATCAAGTCCGTGAGCCATGGCCAAACCGAAGCGGCACGCTCCCTGGGCCTGCGCCCCGGGCCGACGCTGCGCAAGGTCATCATCCCGCAGGCCCTGCGGGTGATCATTCCGCCGCTGACCAGCCAATACCTGAACCTGGCGAAGAACTCCTCGCTGGCCGCCGGTATCGGTTACCCGGAAATGGTCTCGCTGTTCGCCGGCACGGTGCTCAACCAGACCGGCCAGGCCATCGAAGTCATTGCCATCACCATGAGCGTGTACCTGGCGATCAGCATCAGCATTTCCCTGCTGATGAACTGGTACAACAAGCGCATTGCGCTGATCGAGCGGTGAGGAAACCAGCATGAGTTCACATACTTTCAAACCTGACATGCCGCCGCCGACCAAGGTGTTCGGCCCGGTGGCATGGATGCGCGCCAACCTGTTCTCGAGTTGGCTCAACACCCTGCTGACATTGCTGGCCTTCTACCTGGTCTACCTGGTGGTACCGCCGATCCTGCACTGGGCCATCCTCGACGCCAACTGGGTGGGTACCACGCGCGCCGACTGCACAAAGGAGGGCGCCTGCTGGGTGTTCATCCAACAGCGCTTCGGGCAGTTCATGTATGGCTACTACCCCGGTGACCTGCGCTGGCGCGTAGACCTGACCGTGTGGCTGGCCATCGTTGGCGTGGCGCCGTTGTTCATCTCGCGCTTTCAGCGCAAGGCGATCTACGGCCTGAGCTTTCTGGTGCTGTACCCGATCATCGCGTTTTTCCTGCTGCATGGCGGCATCTTCGGCCTGACCAACGTAGCGACCAGCCAATGGGGCGGCCTGATGCTGACCCTGGTGATCGCCACCGTCGGCATCGCTGGCGCCTTGCCGCTGGGTATCGTGCTGGCCTTGGGGCGTCGCTCGAACATGCCGGCGATCCGCGTGATCTGCGTGACCTTCATCGAGTTCTGGCGCGGCGTGCCGTTGATCACGGTGTTGTTCATGTCCTCGGTGATGCTGCCGTTGTTCCTGCCCGAAGGCATGGGCATCGACAAGCTGCTGCGGGCGTTGATCGGCGTGATCCTGTTCCAGTCGGCCTACGTGGCTGAAGTGGTGCGTGGTGGCTTGCAGGCGATTCCCAAGGGTCAATACGAAGCCGCTGCCGCGATGGGCCTGGGCTACTGGCGTTCGATGGGCCTGGTGATTCTGCCGCAAGCCCTGAAGCTGGTGATCCCCGGCATCGTCAACACCTTCATCGCGCTGTTCAAGGACACCAGCCTGGTGATCATCATCGGCCTGTTCGACCTGCTCAACAGCGTCAAGCAAGCCGCCGCCGACCCGAAATGGTTGGGCATGGCCACCGAAGGCTACGTGTTTGCCGCCCTGGTGTTCTGGATTTTCTGTTTTGGTATGTCGCGCTATTCCATTCATTTGGAACACAAGCTCGACACAGGCCACAAGCGTTAGGAGTTGTTGTTATGAGCGAAGCAATCAAACAGCCTGTGAGCCCTGAAGGCATTATTCAGATGCAGGGCGTCAACAAGTGGTACGGCCAGTTCCACGTGTTGAAAGACATCAACCTCAACGTCAAGCAGGGCGAGCGTATCGTGCTGTGCGGCCCGTCGGGTTCGGGCAAGTCCACCACCATCCGTTGCCTCAACCGCCTGGAAGAACACCAGCAGGGTCGCATCGTGGTCGATGGCGTGGAGCTGACCAACGACCTCAAGCAGATCGAAGCGATCCGCCGCGAAGTCGGCATGGTGTTCCAGCACTTCAACCTGTTCCCGCACCTGACCATCCTGCAGAACTGCACGCTGGCACCGATGTGGGTGCGCAAGATGCCCAAGCGCAAGGCTGAAGAAATTGCCATGCACTACCTGGAGCGCGTGCGTATTCCGGAGCAGGCCCACAAGTTTCCGGGGCAGCTCTCTGGCGGGCAGCAACAGCGTGTGGCGATTGCCCGTGCACTGTGCATGAAGCCGAAAATCATGCTGTTCGATGAGCCGACCTCGGCACTCGACCCGGAGATGGTGAAGGAAGTGCTCGACACCATGATCGGCCTGGCCGAAGACGGCATGACCATGTTGTGCGTGACCCACGAAATGGGCTTTGCCCGCACCGTGGCCAACCGCGTGATCTTCATGGACAAGGGCGAGATCGTGGAACAGGCGGCGCCGAACGACTTCTTCGACAACCCGCAGAATGACCGGACCAAGCTGTTCTTGAGCCAGATTTTGCATTGATCGATGCGTGAATAAATAAACCCGGCCTGGTGCCGGGTTTATTTATTTTGGCTAGCAGGCTTTTTTGCCGCTCAAGAAACCGGGGCCGTTGCTCTTGTAGGCACGTCCGAATAGGCTGTGGGAGATTTCATCGAATAATTAGAGCAAGCGCCCCTCACTCTGCCGGCATGGATCAATGACCCTCGAAGCCCCAACAACCCAACGCAAAACCAGGCAGGACGCACTGTTGATTGACGCCGAAGCGGATGACGAGGTGGTGCAACACAGCCCGCCGCCGGTCAGTCGTCGATGGCTGTTGCTGCTGGGCCTGGTGTTGGTGGCGTTGAACCTGCGTCCGGCACTGTCAAGCCTGTCGCCGCTGCTGAGCGAAGTGTCGAACAGCCTGGGCCTGTCAGCCGCCAGGGCCGGCTTGCTGACGACGCTGCCGGTGCTGTGCCTGGGCCTGTTTGCACCGCTGGCTCCGATCCTGGCGCGGCGCTTTGGCGCCGAGCGCGTGGTGCTGGGCATTTTGCTGATGCTCGCCGCAGGCATCCTCCTGCGCAGTTCGTTTGGCGAAACCGGGCTGTTCGCCGGCAGCCTGATTGCTGGTGCGAGCATCGGCATCATCGGCGTGCTGCTGCCGGGCATCGTCAAGCGCGACTTCGCCAAACAGGCCGGCGCCATGACCGGCGTCTATACCATGGCGCTGTGCCTGGGCGCGGCACTGGCGGCGGGGGCCACGGTGCCGTTGAGTCATTATTTCGGTGACAGCTGGAACATCGGCCTGGGCTTCTGGATGCTTCCTGCGCTGATGGCGGCCGTGTTCTGGCTGCCGCAAGTCGGCCAGAAACAGGGGAGGCATACCGCGGCTTATCGGGTGAAGGGGCTGCTGCGCGACCCGCTGGCCTGGCAAGTTACCTTGTACATGGGCCTGCAATCCTCCCTGTCCTACATCGTGTTTGGCTGGCTGCCGTCGATCCTGATTGGTCGGGGACTGAGCCCCACCGAAGCCGGATTGGCGTTGTCGGGTTCGATTATCATGCAACTGTTCAGCTCGCTGTCCGCACCGTGGCTGGCCACCCGTGGCAAGGACCAGCGCCTGGCCATTGTGGTGGTGATGGTGCTGACCCTGGTCGGGCTGTTCGGTTGCCTGTATGCGCCCATCGATGGCCTGTGGGGGTGGGCGATTCTGCTCGGCCTGGGGCAGGGCGGTACGTTCAGCCTGGCGCTGACCCTGATCGTGCTGCGCTCGCGAGACGCCCATGTGGCGTCCAACCTGTCGAGCATGGCCCAGGGCATCGGTTACACCGTAGCGTCCATGGGGCCGCTGGCAGTGGGCGTCCTGCACGACTGGACCGGCGGCTGGGGCGCCACCGGTTGGGTATTCGGCGTGCTTGGCATCGGCGCCATCATCGCCGGTTGCGGTGCTGGCCGCGCCTTGTACGTCGGGGTGACCAGCGAGAAGGTCTGACCTTACAGGTAGACCACCTCCAGCGTCGCCGACCCATCCATCGGCGTATCCACACTCAGGTCCAGGTTCTGCTTGGCGTTGATCACGGTCTCCAGGGTCAACGTGCTGCTCAGGTTCTGGATGGCCGAGGGACCGGACGTACTGCCGGCCACGTCGGTAAAGCCCAGCAAGCTGCGCGAACCAATGTCGATCGGGTTCAAGTTCGCAGGGCGCCAGGCCACGCCACCGGTGGTCGACTCGGTGCCATAGACCACGGGCAAATCATCGACCACAGTCTGCTTGGGATCGAACTTCACCGAATACACGCCGATCTTGTTACCCGCAATGTCCAGCCCGAGGCCGTAGTAAATCTCGCTGTTGACGTGGGCCGTGCCGTCGCGGTTGTCGGCCATGCGCAAGGTGTAGCGTCCGGGGGCGTTGCAACTGACGGTCAAGGTCAGCGACTTGAGTGGCAGACGCGTGCCTGTGGTCTGATTGAGGTCCTTGCGGGAGATCTTGCCGAAGTCAATCAGGCCGCCGCCGGACAGGACGGGCGTGCAGGCCATCGGGGTGATCAGCCCACCCACGGTCAGCTCGGCGGTGGAAGCCGCTTGGGCCGGAAGGGCTCCGACCAGGCAGGCAAAAGCGGCAACAGCGATCAGATACGTTTTCATGGGGCAACTCCTACAGATAGTTCATGGACAAGGTGACGGAACCGTCGATGGGCAATGCTTCGGTCAGCGGCAGCGTGTTGGCAGGGGCGACGGTCGGCGAGATCTGCAGGTCGGCGTTGAGTTGCTGAATGGGCACCGGGACGAACGAGGAGGATGTCGCGGCAAACGACGTGAGAAAGTAGTGCGACATCAGGCTTATGGGCGCCCAAGTACCGGGGCCGCTCGAACCAATGGGATGCACGCCGGTACCGTCCGCCACGATCGCTAGCAGGCGCAATTGCACGTAGCCAAGCTTCTTGTCACCGCTGACCAGCCCCAGCCCAAAGTTAGTGGAAAAGTCGTTGTAGCTTGAGCCCAGGCGATTATCCCGAGGCTCCAGTGCCAACAGCGTCAACGCCTCGCAGGTGATCGCCAATTGCAGGTTGTGAACAGGCAGTTTGGTCGGCTGATCGAGGTTCAGATCACTGACGGGAATCTTGCCCAGGTCATACTGGCCACCGCTGGAAAGCGTGGGCTCACATGCGCTGGGGGTGATGTGCCCGGTGACGTTCAGGTCAACACTTGATGCGGCGTGCGCGCCTGTACTCAGCCAGACACACGCGCTCAGCTGGATCAGAATCGGTTTCATGGTCAATGCCTATAAGTAGATGATTTCGAGGGTGCCCGAACCGTCGAGCCGCACCTCGTTGCCCAGATCCAGCGAACCCAGCGGCGCGATGACCGCCTCCAGGCTCAGCGTGGCATTGAGGGTTTGAATGGCACTGGGGCCGCTGCTGGTGCCGGAGGTGGCGCTGAACCCGAGGAACCGGGTAGCGCCGATGGCCGCGATGCGGGCGTTGGCAATGCTCCAGGACATCCCGCCGGTGGTGGAGTCGGTTTGAAACACCTGGGCGAAGCTGTCAGTGGTGATGTGTGCCGGGTCGAACAACAGCCGATAACGGCCGATTTTCTGTTGGCGGCTGTCCAGGCCCAGGCCGTAGGTGCGCTCATCGGCAATGCCGGTGGCCGAGCCTTGACGGTTGTCCTGCATGCGCACGGCGAACAGGGCCGGTGCATCGCAGTTCACGGTGAGTGACAGCGGGCGTGGCGCCAGCGGTGTGTCTTTGTCGATATTCAGGTCACTGACCGACAACTTGCCCAGCTCGACGTGGCCGCCGTTGGACAAGGTTGGCGTACACGCCATCGGCGCAAAGCGAGCCTGCAGCCGCAGTTCCCGTGAGCGCCCGGCAGCAAGGGCATCGAACAGCCCGGTGGCGTCCCAGATGACCGCGTCGCGCACACGGGTCGCGGCCTCAGTGGCCCAAGCGCTGGCGTCGATCTGCAACGACAGATTGCGCCCGCTTATTGCGACCCCGCCACGCATTGGCACAACGCCGTGGTCTGGTTGCCATTGCAGTTCGGCACCGGAAGTGGAGGGCGCCTGCCCCGACCCGCTGATCGCTCCCAATTCCACCGCCTGCCCGTCGAGCACGGCATCGCGTACACGCAGGCCGTAACTGCCGCGCTCGGTAAAGCGAAAGCGCTCGCTCCCTGCCCCCTGCGCCCGATAGAACAGGCTCATGTCCGTGGGCTGTGGGCAGTTCAGCGTGAGGCTGATCCGTCGCTCTCCCAGCAGTCGATCGGGAGTGGGGGCCAGGCTGATTGAGCGGTTCATCAGACCGAAGTCCACCTGCGCCTGGCTGAGGCTGAGCTGGCAGTCTTGCGTGGCCCAGGCATGAGGGCTCAACAGTGCAAAACTCAACAGGTACAACGCGGGGTTCAAGCCCATTGTGGAAGTCCTCATGGCAGACGGCACCGGGCCGGCGCGGTTTCGAAATACACCTCGGTGTCCGCGTCGCTGGGCAGTTCGAACTCCAGGCGGCAGCGGGGTTGAGCTGGAGGCTTGACCCACAAAGGGCGAGGGTCGAGCACGTCAGGCAGGAATACCTGGCTGCCCTCCTGCACGAGGGTGACGAACTCGCCGTCTGCGGTGCTCACGCTTGCGCCGCGGGGTAACGGTTCGCCGGTGTCGGTGCTCACCTTGAGCAACGCTCGGCGGGTGAGGGCGACACCAAAGTGCACGCTGTCCACCGCGCCGCGACCGGCAGCGATCACCGCCAGGCCGTTGTGGATATCGGCATTGCGCGGCAACGAACGCGTTTGCACTTCCACCGGGCTGCGACCATAGGCGTTGAGTTGGGGGACCACAGCCTGGCCTTGCCAGTCGGTCCAGACCGGGCCGCTCGGGGTGGTGACCTTGACCCCGGCCATGTCACCCACCGACATCAGCGCAAAGGTGTCGCGTATCGGGTATGGCGAGAACGTCACGCCGTCGCCGTGCACCACCATGCCGCCACGGGCACCGCCCTGGTAATTGGAGCGCTGGTTGTCGCTGCGGGTGTAGTTGAAATCCAGCTGGCTGTACCACGGCAGCGCCGACACGCCGAGGGACGACTCCACCTCGCGGTCGCGGCTGTCGCGTTCCACGCCCACCCGGTAGCTCAGTTGATCGTTGAGTTGCTCGCTCAGGCCTGCGCCGAGGCGATGTTCTCCACCACTGTTGCGCGCCCAGGCACGCCCGCGGCGGTTTTCACCCAGCGGTACGCTGATGTTCAGGTACACGCTGTCATCGTTCTGCTGGCGACCGCCCACCTGCCATTCAGCACTGGCCGACACCGACACCCGGCCGAAGCTGGTGCCCCAGGACGCCAGCGCACGGCTGCTGCTTTCGCCGCTGTACGACGCGGTGCGCGAGACCCCGGCACTGAACGCCCCGAGTGTCGGGTGCGCCCAGGACGCCGTGACGCTTTGCTGGTCGCGGTAGCGCGAGCGCTGTTGGTCACGGCTGTTGCCGACGTAGGTTGAATCCTCCAGGTCCCGGTAGCCTTGGGAGCGCCAGGAACCGGCGGTGCTCACCGCCCAGCGCTCGCTCAAGCGCTGGGACCAGGACAGGTCCGTCTGCACCCCGCGCTCGACGCCATCCCGACTGGCCTGGGCCGCCTGCGCGGTGAACTGCAACTGGCTGTCCTGCCAGGGTAACCAACCGAGGTTGACCCCCGCCGAGCGATAGGCGTCCGCTACCAGCACGCCTCCTCCCAGGCTGACTTGCGGGTGCACGGTGCCGCTCCAGCCACCGCTGACCACCCAGGGCTCCTCGCCTTCACTGTCGCCGATCTGCCGCACGCGCCCAGCGGCAACCGAATAGCCCGGCGCAGGCAAGCCCAGGCCCAGCATGCCGGCGGGTATCGTGAAGCGGCGTTCTTCGCCGGTGGTCTCCTTGATCGTGACCTCCACGTCAGAGCGGCTGTTCAAGCGCCGCACATCGCTCAAGGCAAAGGGGCCAGCCGGCACCACGGTGGAGTGGATCAAGGCGCCGTTCTGGCGGATTTCCACCTGGGCCGGGCTGTTGGCGATGCCGGTGATGGTCGCGCCCTGGTCCTGGTCTTGCAGCGCGGTTTCGGTCAGCACCTGGGCGCCGGTGATTTGAGTGCCGGCCAGCACAGGGTTGTAGAGGCTGATCTGGCCGGCCTGCAACACCGCCTGTTGCTCAGCGAACGTGCGCTGGGCATAGGCATCCAGATGCGTGGTGCGGGTGCTGTTGTCTTGCCAGGTCTTGACCTGCCGGCTGCGCACGATCCAGTCACCGGCATTGAACCCCACTTCAGTGTTGGCCGAACCGAAGCGGCTGGTGTCGTCGCCAAACTCGTTGTAAAGCCCGGTGAGGTCGTAGTTGAGCAGGCCCGCGAAGCCGCCGGTCTGGTAGCCGGAGACATCCTGCTGCGCCGGGCGCAAGGCATCGGTCGGCACCACCAGGGCCAGGCTCAGGCTGGCGGGGTCTTGCTCGATTACCGTTTGCGGGTAGCGCTCGATGAAGGCGTGGCACAGCGTGTCCAGGGCCTCATCGGGCACCATCAGGTTTGCCGCATCAAGCAGGGCGCGGTTGAAACAGAGCGCGCCCTGGCGGTCGAAAGTCACGTCGATGCGGCCCCGACGCTGGCCGTTGACGTTCAGGTTTACGGCATGTCGGCCTGCCGCGAAGCGCGGAGCTTCCAGCAGCAGGTTGGCGAGTTCCGGGTCAATGCCGCGCCGGGACAGGGTTTGGGGGTCGAAGGAACCGGCGATCAGGTCGCCGCTTGCCAGCGCCGCTGCGCAAGGCAGTGTGCCGCCCAGGGTCAAGGCCAGCCCCGCCAGTATTTTTTGTACCTGGCGCGGTGAAACGCCAGGCACGGCAGCGCCGTCGCGGTCAGTCATTGCTGTGCTCACAAGGTCATACTCAAGTGTTGTGGCCGGCTCAATCTGTCGTCGAGTCAGGCCTTCCGGTGGCCTTGGCAGGCCACTCTTTTTTATAGGCTGATCGGTGCTTCGTATGGCGCCACGGCAAAGCCATAGACGGTGGCCGGCTGCAACTGCACGCGTTGCGCATGGCTGCTGCTGGCCGTCACTTTCAGGGTTTCACCCGGCAATACATAGGTGCGCGGCAAGAGCGCCGAACCGCCGCCCGGCAACAGTTTCAGCTCCTGGGCCAAGCGCACCACATAAGCCGTGGGGTTGTGCACGCTCAATTGATCGCTGCTCAAGCGCCACTCCAACCCTGTCCAAGGCGTGCGATTGGGCGCCAGGCCCTTGGGGTGCAGGATCACCGGCAGGTTCTGGCGCACCGTCACGCCCACGCGGGCGTGACCGGCCTGGGCCGAGGTCCGGCCCTGTGGCATGCCTTCGAAAATCACCCGTTTCAACCGCTGTGTCGTCAGCGGCTCGGACGATTGCAGGATGAAGCGGATGAGCTGGCTCTTCGCCGGTTCGACCCTGGCCAGTGGCGGGGTCACGAACAGCAGCGAGGCCTGGTCTTCGGGGATGTCTTCGAGTGTCACGTGCAACAACGCCAATTTGTCATCGGTGTTGGTCACCGTGACCGTCGCTTCGCCATCGGCTTCGTTGACAATCACCACTGACGTGTCGGGCACCATGCCGTCAGCCAGCACCAGCGCAGGTGCGCTCAGTGTCAGGGCCAATGCGCTCAGGTAAACACCGACATAGCGGACGAACGTGAACGCTCGCGTCATAAAGGGCAGGGGATTCATGGTTACAGGTACCTCAGGTCAAGCACGATGGAACCGTCCAGCGGCACCTCCTGCTTGAGGGTCAAATAGGCGGCAGCGTTGATGGAGGTGTTGATGTGCAGGCTCGCAGTGATCAGGCGATGCGGTTCCGGCACCAGCGTGCCCGGTCGGGCAAAGCCCATGTAATTGTCCGGGTAAGCATTGGTTTCCGGAAACCAGGTCAGGCCTTGGTTACTGGAGGCCAGGACCAGCACGCGCTGGCCGTCCCCCATCACCTCGCGAAATGCCAGGGAGACGGTGCCCAGGCGTTCTGTCGGAGCGTGAATGTTCTTGCCCAGCCCGTAATAAAACCCGGGCCCCAGGGATGAGTCTGCGCGGTTGTCCAGGCCGACCAGCACAAACAGCACGGGTTCGTTGCAGCTCACCGTCAGGTCCAGAGCCTGCATCGGCAAGGCGCTGTATTCGTATTGGTTGAGGCTGCGTGCCGGCACCATGCCGTGGTCGACAATGCCGTTGGCCGACAAGGTCGATGTGCAAGCGCTGGGGGTAATCAGGCCAGTGACGTTCAGCACAGTGCTGGACGATGCCATCGCCATGGGCCCGGCGCTCAGCAGGCAAAACAGGGCAAAAAGGCGTGGAGGGCGGTTTTTCATGAAGTAGGCTCACCGAGTGCCGGGGTTAGAAGGCGGGACGTTTCATGACGTCAGACGTAAATCAGCGGCAACGTCACGGAACCGTCGACTTTTACCTCGTTGCTCAGCGTCAGCTGGTTGGCCGGGGCGATACGGGCGCTTACGCGCAGATCGGCGGAGTAGTGTCATGGCGAGTTCAATTCCTTAGGGTCAAGACAATCCGCCAGAAGGGGCAGCCAATGCCCCTGGCAGAAAAGCGTTTAGAGGTAACGCACCGTCACGGTGACTGAACCGTCGATGGCGGCTTCGTTGGTCAGCGTCAATTGGCTGGTCGGGGCGATGCTGGGATGCACCACCAGGTCGGCGGCCAGGGCTTGCACAGGAATCGGCGCATCGACGGCTGGGTCTGCCACCGAGATGAGGTTGTCGGGCATCAGGTTGCGTTCATAGAACCAAGTGGTACCGCCGTCAACGGAGCCAATCGTTCTGACTGCTACGCCATCGGCAATAGGCGAGATCATCTTCACCGTCATGGCGCCGAGTTTTTCCGTGCCGTTGATCAGCCCCAGGCCGAACTCCATCGTGTCGTCGCCGTAGTTGGAGCCTGCACGGTTGTCATCGGCGTCCAGCGCCATCAGCGTGGCTGCGTCGCAGCTCACCGCCAGCTGTACGGTTTGCTCTGCCAACGGTGTCGGGCGGTCGGGCAGCAGATCCTTCGCCGAAATCTTGCCGTACTCCACCGAGCCGCCGTTGGACAACACGGGGGTACAGGCACTGGGCGTGATCAAACCTTTGACGGTCAGGTCAACGCTGGAAGCTGCCAAGGCTTGGGCGCCGGTGACGAGCAAGGCGGTGGCGAGGGCGGTCTTGAAGGGCATGTTCATGCTGTAACTCCTGATTGAAATGAAGGGGGACGTGACTTACCAATATTTGAGTTGCAACGTGGCCTGGCCATCGATCGGCACTTCGTCGAGCAAGGTCAGGTTGCTGGCGGGCACGATGATGGTGAACGCGCGCAAGCGAGCGCTCAGGGTTTGCATGGCCATCGGCGTGTAAGGGCCGCCCGGCGGCGCAAACGAAGTGAATGCGGCGTGGCCGAGGTACGAAGAGGGGCGCCAGCTGGCACCGCCGTCGCGCGACTGAATGGTTTGCACCGGTACGCTGTCGGCGACCGGATCAAATACACCGAAGGCCACACTGCCGAGTTTCTGGTCGTCGTTGATCATCCCCAGGCCGTGGTGCGCGGGGTTGATCGCCGAAGTGCCGGCACGGTTGTCCACGGTGGTCAGGGTGAAAAACGTTGCTCCCTCACATTGCACGAGCAGGCTCATCTCCCCGGCTTGCAGGCTGGTCGGGGCGTCCGGGTGCAGGTCCTTGGCTGTCAGCTTGCCGTGGTCGACCACGCCGCCGTCCGACAGGCTCGGGGTGCAAGAGGCCGGGGTGATGGTCCCGGAGACACTCAAGTCCGTGCTGCTGGCCGCGAATGCGCCGCAGGTACAGGCCGCCAGCAGTGTTGCCAGGACGGCAGGGGTGGTTCTATCCATGGGCACAGGTCCTTTGTGAGAGAGCTTTTCGTGAGGTTTAGAGGTACACCACGTCCAGCGTGGCGCTGCCATTCAGGGGGACTTCTGACGTCAGGGTCAGGCCTTTGGCGGGCGCGATGCTGGCGTCGATGCGCAGGTCCACCGTGACGCTGCTCAGCGCCTTGGGCGTAGGGCTATCGCCAAACGCGATCCACGCGCCAGGCTCCATGTAGCTGCCGCTGGAGTTCACCAGCCAGGTCTTACCGCTGTCGAACGAGATCAGCGGAGACACCGGCACGTCCGCGATCGGGTTGAAGACGCCTATTTCATAGCTGCCCAGCTTCTGGTCGCCGTTGAACAGGCCCAGGCCGTAGTAGCGCGGGTGAAAAAAGTAAGACGACCCGAGCCGGTTGTCCCCGGTGTGCAGGGCGAACAATGTGGGTGCTTCACAGCTCACGCTCAATTTGAGCGTGGCGAGGGGCAACTGAGTGGTGCTCTCGAGTGAAAGGTCCCTGGCCGGCAGCTTGCCGAAATCGACGGTTCCGTCCTCGGAAAGGCTGGGTGAACAGGCACTGGGTGTGATCAGGCCTTTTACAGTCAGGTCGACGCTGCTGGCGGCCAGTACGCAAGACGTACCGCCAAGCAACATGACAGCCAACACAGTGGCGAATGAGGCGTTCATTGAAGGGGCTCCTGGAAGTCAAAGGGATGGCAGGACGCTCAGGCAGTGCGCTGATGGGGAGCGTGTTGGGTGTGTTGTCGGCCCCATCGCGCCTTCTTGAGCCTGAGCGACGGCGACTCTAATGCCGGGGCCGGCAGGGCGAAATGCAACAATTACGATAGTGGTCGCCATCTCAATCAAAGGTTGGAAAATGGACTTGTGCTTGTAGGAAATCCTACGTTGTCGTAGTTGTTGTATCGCACCGCCTCATTCATTCGGATATGTTCCTGCGCTCTTAAATCGCCGCTATTTGTTTTTTTAAATAGCGGCAGGAATGTTCGCGGAGAAAAATCGAGTGAGGTCGCCCGTGACGGGTCGGCCGCACCGGCGCCATGCCTTGCTTGGCCGGTGCCCGGTGAGCGCTCTGCATGAGGTAGTTATGGCGGACACTAAGGCAGGCCGAAGTCCAACAGGGGCATCGCTGGGGCCTGCGGTGCCACCGCATTGGCAGAACGTGCGGGTTCTGCTGGCCGATGACCACCGTGCATATCGACTATTGATCGGGGCGTTCCTGCACACGTTGGGGCTGGCGCATGAAGCGGTTGGCGATGGGCGGCAGGCGCTGGACGCCTTGGCTGATCGGCCCTTTGACCTGGTGATCAGTGATTGCCGCATGCCGGTGCTCGATGGGTATGCGATGACGCGCGAGTTGCGTCGCCGTGAAGCGCAGACGGGGCGGGTACGCATCCCCGTCATCGCACTGACCGCCTGCCTGGGAGCCGAGCAGGTGCAGCGGTGCATGGCGTGCGGCATGGACAATTGGCTGGTCAAGCCGATTACCTTGGAACAATTGCGCGATGTCCTGCGGGATTCGTTGCCGGATCCCCACAGGCAGGCGCCTTTGAGTGCCCGGCCAACAGGCTCGGTGCTCCCGCGCAGCCGGTTGCCTACCCGCGCGAGCCTGATCGCGACGTTTGGTACTTGGGAAGTCGTCGAACCGTTGTTGTTTTGCATGATTCAGGAGGCCCACGATGACCTCGCTGCCCTGGAGCATGCCGGTAACACCGCAGATGCTGCAGTGACCGCGCAGTTGCTGCACCGATTGATAGGCAGCATCGCGTTTTTCGGCACCACCGACCTGGAACCGCGCACCCTGCAATTGATCGATCAGCTTTGTGACGCAGGGGTGCAGGTCAACCGTGCAGCACTCAAGCGTTTTCATCGCGAGGTTGAGGGCTACTTGCAGTATTTGGCCAACTTATGATGTGTTGCCGAAGGGTGCATGAATAGTTACCTGTGTGTGTAGGATAAGTCCGTATGTAATTTCTTTTAATGTTGTAGTCCGATGTTCTGGTCCACTGAATTAAGGGAATAGATCCAATACCTATGCAATATCGGTAGTTGTTGTACAGGAGTTGCCGAGGTATTTTTCTGGTACTCAAATTGCCATCATGGAACCGACTGATGATTCGGATAATTATTGCCGACGATCACCCTATTGTTCGTGTGGGGCAAAAAGTGGTGATAGAGGCCAATGGTCAGTGCAAGGTTGTCGGCGAAGCCGATGGCCCTGATCAGTTGCTGGCGCTGATAGCCACGACGCCTTGTGATTTAATCGTGACCGATTTTGCGATGCCTGGTGGCCAGCATGCCGATGGGTACGGGCTATTGGGTTTACTTAACCGTCAGTACCCAAACTTGCCGGTTATCCTGGTGACCATGTTCGCCAACGTTGCCACTCTCAGGGCCGCCTTTTGCCATGGCGCAAAAGCGATCGTGGCAAAAAATGCATCGGCTCGCGAACTGCCCAAGGCGGTGAGCACCGTCTTTCAGGGGCGTACCTTCATCAGTGAGTGCCTGCGCATCCAACTGGACCAGACGGGAAGTGCGGCACCGGATCAACCTCCGCAATTATCCGGAAAGGAGCGAGAGGTGGTGAGAATGCTGGCCAGCGGCATGACCGTCAGCCAGATCGCCGCCCAGGTCAATCGCAGTATTTCCACCATCAGTAAACAAAAGAGCACGGCCATGCTGCGGTTGTGTATTTCCACGGATGTGGACTTGTATGCCTATGCCCGGGAGAGTGGCATGGTGCCCTGAATCGGTGACATGTCTGATGCGCTAAAGTTTCAGCTGTATGAAGGCGCAGGGGTCTTATTCGTATTACTTGCATTCAGAACGCGGCAAGGCACATTTAAAGTAGCCGTGTGCTTCAATCCTGCCGGGTCGAGGCATAAACCCTAGTTCTGATAATTGAGTCGACAGTAAAAAGTCGCGTCGCACGGTAGTGCGCGCAGATTGCTGATTATTGTCAGACTTTCCAGTATGAGTTCATCACTAATGAGTTATTCAAAAACATTGCTGGCCGCTGCTTTTATGCTGTCCGGCGTTACCACTGCATTTGGTGCATCCAGTGTCGACTTGACCGTCAAGGGCTTGATCACGCCTTCCGCCTGCACCCCGACGTTGTCCAATGATGGCGTGGTGGACTACGGGAAAATCTCTGCACAGGATCTCATTAACGGGAAGGTGACCCCGCTGCCTGTCATGCCACTGAAGTTGATGGTCAACTGCGCCGCGGCAACGCTGATAGGTGTGAAGAGTGCGGATAATCGGCCAGGTACGGCCTACGAACTCACCCCGGGATTCCATCCTAATTTCGGTCTAGGGCTGGCGGCGGGTGGGAAGAAAATCGGTTGGTATGTGCTGACCATGGCGAATGCAACGGGTGACGGTAGCCCGCACTCGATTATCGAGTCATTCGACGGCAACAGTTGGACGGATGTGTGGGATGAGGTCTGGCAGATTGGTTGGTTACGCGCGCTCAAGGCACCGGCGGGCGGCGGTGCAGCGCCGTTGCCCGTGCAAAAACTGGAGCTTGATCTAAAGGTGCTGACATCGATTGCACCACGGGCGACTTTGCCAGTCACCGCGGACATCGTCATGGACGGCAGCGCCACCCTCGAAGTGGTCTACCTGTAATCGTCGTGAGTATCACCCATTGCGCGGGCGAATGATCATGGCTTTCCCCCGCCGTGCGGATTATCGTGCACACACCTGACGATACCCACGGAGCCTGCTCATGAGTGATGCCCACGACGCCCTGATCACCCGCTTCTACCAGGCGTTCCAACGCCTGGACGCCGAGGCCATGGCCGCCTGCTACACCGACGATGTGGTGTTCAGCGACCCTGCCTTCGGCGAACTGCGCGGGCGCGATGCCGGCGATATGTGGCGCATGCTCACCACCCGCGCCAAGGATTTCTCCCTGACCTTCGACAGTGTGCGCAGCGATGAGCGCAGCGGCAGTGCGCACTGGGTCGCCACCTACCTGTTCAGTGCCACCGGCAACACCGTGGTCAACGACATTCAGGCCCGCTTTGTGTTTCGCGACGGCAAGATCTGCGAGCACCATGACCGCTTCGACCTGTGGCGTTGGTCGCGTCAGGCGCTGGGCACCAAGGGCCTGTTGCTGGGGTGGACACCGCTGGTGAAAAACGCCGTGCGTGCCCAGGCACTGCGCGGTTTGAAGGCATTCCAGGCCAGTCGTTGATAAGCTGGACGCTTTCCTGACGTGCCGATGGCCTCCTTGAACACCCCTGACCCCAAACCCTGGTTCGTCTACCTGGTGCGTGCTGCCAATGGCTCGCTGTATTGCGGCATCAGCAATGATCCTGTGCGCCGTTTCGCCATGCACCAGAGCGGCAAAGGCGCGCGGTTCTTCCTGTCCAGCCCGGCAGTGGCGCTGGTGTACACCGAGCAGTGCGCGAGCAAGGGCGAGGCGTTGCGCCAGGAGCGCTTGATCAAGAAGCTGAGAAAGAGTGCCAAGGAGTGCCTGGCCACCAGCGGTCTATCAATTTGACTGATGGGTTCCCATCAGGCCGTTGACGGGCATTGCGCGCTAAGCTTCGGGCTCATTTGTTAAGTGAGCCCCGGCATGTCTGAGCTAATCCTGCATCACTACCCAACGTCTCCCTTCGCGGAAAAAGCTCGGCTCTTGCTGGGTTTCAAAGGCTTGTCCTGGCACTCCGTACACATCTCGCCAGTGATGCCCAAGCCGGATCTCACCGCCTTGACCGGCGGTTATCGCAAGACGCCGGTATTGCAGGTCGGTGCCGATATCTACTGCGACACCGCGCTGATTGCCCGCCGCCTGGAGCAGGAAAAGTCCGCGCCGGCGCTGTTCCCGCTGGGCCAGGAAATGATCACCCAAACCTTCGCCAGCTGGGCCGACAGCGTGGTTTTCGCGCATGCCGTGAGCCTGGTATTCCAGCCGGAGTCGGTGGCCGTGCGCTTTGGCAAACTGCCGCCGGAGGCCATCAAGGCTTTTCTCGCCGATCGCGCCGCGCTGTTCAGTGGCGGCACCGCGAACAAGCTGCCGGTTGAATTGGCCAAGCACCAGTGGCCGGCGATCATGGCGCGCCTGGAGCAACAGTTGCAGCGCGAGCCGGGAGATTTTCTGTTCGGTGAGCCCTCGATTGCCGACTTCGCCCTGGCCCACCCGCTGTGGTTCCTCAAGGCCACGCCGGTGACGGCGCCGCTGGTGGATGCCTACCCGGCGGTATCGGCATGGCTGGGGCGAGTACTCGGCTTTGGTCACGGCACCGCCAGCCAGATGACCGCGGAACAGGCGCTGGAGATCTCCCGCAATGCCACGCCGGCGCCGTTGCCGGACGAGGTGTTCGACGACTTGAACGGCGTCAAGGCCGGTCAGCAGGTGACCATCAGCGCGATCGATTATGGTGTCGACCCGGTCGCCGGAGAATTACTGTTCGCCGGGCGCGAAGAACTGATCCTGCGGCGTACCGACGAACGCGCCGGCACCGTACACGTGCATTTCCCACGCTTGGGGTTTCGCATTCAGACGCAATAGACAAAATATTTTGCCGACAAAGGTGAGGTAAACCGTCGGCCCACTCGTGTAGTGCTTTGAAACTGCGATCTATTCGCATTAACAGCGTTTTCTACACGGGTTCTCACAGCATGAAGTCGACGGCGGGCGGTTTGGTAAAACAGTGGCTGGGAGCCTCGGTACTGGCAGTATCGGGGTTGGCCTTGCTGCCCCTGAACGTGGCGCAGGCGCAGGCGCAACAAAGCGTCCAGTTCAACTTCGCCCTGGCAGCCAAACCGCTGCCCCAGGCCTTGAGCGACTTCAGCCGCGTCACTGGTATCAGCGTGATCTACACCGATGAAGCGCCCTATGGCCTCCAGGCTCCGGCGGTCAGCGGGCAGATGAGTGCAACCCAGGCCCTGCAACGCCTGCTCGGCAACTCGGGCCTGACGTTCCGCCAGATCGACGCCCGTACCCTGGCCCTGGAACCCGTGCCCACCGACGGTGCGGTCAACCTTGGCGCCACCACCATCAGCGGCATCGGCCAGCAGACGCAAGACAGCACCAGCTACCAGCCACCGCCCACCAGCTCGGTGATGCGCTCCAAGGCGTTGCTGCTGGAAACCCCGCAAACCGTCAACGTCGTTCCGGCCCAGGTGTTGCGCGACCAGACCCCGCGCAACCTGGACGATGCCTTGCGCAATATCAGCGGCATCACCCAGGCCAATACCCTGGCCAGCACCCAGGACGCGGTGATGCTGCGCGGTTTTGGCGACAACCGTAACGGCTCGATCATGCGCGACGGCATGCCGGTGGTGCAGGGCCGTGCGCTGAACGCTACGGCTGAGCGCGTTGAAGTGCTCAAAGGCCCGTCGTCGTTGCTGTACGGCATTCAGGACCCCGGCGGCGTGGTCAATATCGTCAGCAAAAAGCCTGAGCTGGTGCAGTCCACCGCCCTGACCCTGCGCGGTTCCACCTTTGGCGACGGCAAGAATGGCAGCGGCGGCGGCCTCGACACCACGGGGCCCATCGGTGATTCGGGCCTGGCCTATCGCTTGATCGTCGACCATCAAGACGAAGACTACTGGCGCAACTTCGGTACCCGCCGCGAGACGCTGGTGGCGCCGTCCCTGGCCTGGTACGGCGACAGCACCCAGTTGCTGTTTGCCTATGAGCACCGAGAGTTTCTGTCGCCGTTCGACCGGGGTACCGCCATCAATCCCAGGACCAACCACCCGCTGGACATTCCGGCCACCCGGCGCCTGGATGAGCCGTTCAACAACATGGAAGGCCGCTCCGACCTATACCGTTTCGAAGCCGACCACGACCTGAATGACGACTGGAAAGCCCACTTCGGCTACAGCTGGAACCGCGAAACCTACGACGCCAGCCAGGTGCGCGTCAGCGCGGTGAATGCCAACGGCACCCTGACCCGCAAGATGGACGGCACCCAGGGCGCAATCACCACCGACCGCTTTGCCACAGCGAGCCTGGAAGGCAATGTCAACGTCTTCGGCCTGCAGCATGACGTGGTGTTCGGCCTGGATGACGAGTTCCGCAAGATCTACCGCGCCGACCTGATCCGCCAGGACTCGCGCACCACCTTCAGCTACCTGAACCCGGTGTACGGCAACGAAGTGGCCGGCACCAAGGTGAGCGCCGCCGACAGCGCCCAGACCGACCTGCTGCGCAGTGACTCGCTGTTCTTTCAGGACGCGATCCACCTGACCGACCAGTGGATCTTCGTCGCCGGTGCGCGCTACCAGCTGTACGACCAATACGCCGGCAAGGGCGTGCCGTTCAAAGCCAACACCAACGGCAACGGGCAGGCCTGGGTGCCGCGCGCGGGCCTGGTGTATCGCTACACCGATGAGCTGTCGTTCTATGGCAGCTACACCGAGTCGTTCAAACCCAACTCCACCATCGCCGCCTTGGCCGATGGCAGTACGCTGACCGGTGATTTGACCCCGGAAGAATCCAAGTCCTGGGAGTTGGGGGCCAAGCTCGATATCCCTGGGCGCATTACCGCCAGCGCGGCGTTGTTCAATATCGACAAGCGTAACGTGCTGGTGTCGGTAGGCTCGGGCGCGAATACGGTCTATAGCATCGCCGGGCAGGTCCGCTCGCGGGGCCTGGAGTTGGACGCGACCGGCCAGTTGACCGATCAGTGGAGCCTGATCGGCAGCTACGCCTATACCGACGCCGAGGACATCAAGGACAAGGACCCGACCCTGGAAGGCAACCGCCTGCAGAACGTTGCCAGGCACACCGGCGCGCTGTCGGCGGCCTATGATTTCGGCAACGTTTTCGGTGGCGATCAACTGCGGGTGGGGGCCGGAGCACGCTACGTCGGCGCACGTGCCGGGGATGCGGCCAACGACTTCACCTTGCCGGGCTACACCGTGGCCGATGCGTTTGCCACCTACGACACGCGGATCGAAGGGCAGAAGGTCAAGTTCCAGCTCAACGTGAAGAACCTGTTCGACCGCGTCTACTACAGCTCGGCGGCCAGCCGGTTGTTCGTGTCGATGGGCGATGCGCGGCAGGTGTCGGTGTCCAGCACCCTGGAGTTCTAAAGGGTTTGTGGTAGCGTTGCCGGCATTGATGTCTGGGCGGAAACGATACTGATGCATTTTGGACGATGGCTACATCTGCTGTGCCTGAGCTTTTTGCTGGGGGGGTGCGCGAGTGTTTCACCGACATCCACCCCGGCAAGCCTGGAGCAACTGCTGGCTGACCCGGCGCTCAACGGTGCCACTGTTTCCCTGATGGTGCGTGATGTCCGCAGCGGCAGCACGCTCTATCAACATAACCCTCGAACCCGACTGATTCCCGCCTCCAATCTCAAGTTGCTCACCACCGCAGCGGCGATGGATGTGCTGGGGCCGCAGTACCGTTTTTCTACCCAATTATTGAGTAACGGCGCGCAGCAAGGCGAGCGCCTTACCGGCAATCTGTACCTCAAAGGCCTGGGCGATCCGACCCTGCAATTCGCCGATTACCAGGCCTTGGCGGCACAGCTGGCAAGCCAGGGTGTACGTCAGATTCAGGGCGATCTGGTCTTCGACGACACCTTTTTCGATGCCGAGCGCCTGGGCGTGGATTGGGCGCAGGACGATGAAAGCACTTACTACGGCGCGCAGATTTCAGCGCTGACCGTTTCACCCAACACAGATTTTGATGCGGGCACCTTGCTCGTCACCGCCCGTGCGCCCCTTGCGCCGGGCCAGCCGGTCAGCGTGGCGGTGAGCCCGTCTACCGACTACGTGCAACTGAGCAACCGCGCCGTCAGCGGCCCCGGCAACAGTTATGGGATCACCCGCCAGCACGGTACCAACCTGCTGCAACTCACCGGCGCATTGGCGCCAGGCAAGCAGAGCCGGCAGTGGGTGAGTGTGTGGGAACCGACCCAACTGGTGGCCAATCTGTTTGAGCAGGCGTTGGCGCAGCAGGGTATCCAGGTGCTGGGGCGCCGTGTGATCGGCGGCGCGAGCCCGGCGACGGCCAGGCTGCTGGCCGAGCATCGATCGGCGCCGTTGCAGGCGTTGATCACACCGCTGCTCAAGCTGTCGAACAACAACATGTCCGAAGCCCTGCTCAAGGCCATGGGCCGCAAGGCTTCGAATGCGGGCACGGCGCAGGCGGGCGTCGCGGCAGTGGCCGCCTTCCTGCAGCGCCAGGGGATAGACCCCTCGACACTGATCCAAGTGGACGGCTCGGGCCTGTCGCGGCGCAACCTGGTGTCGTCGCAGACCCTCACGGACTTGCTGCTGGCCAGCGCTCGACAGCCGTGGTTCAACGCCTGGTACGCCGCCTTGCCGATTGCCGGCAATTCCGAACGCATGACCGGCGGCAGCCTGCGCTATCGCCTGCGCGGCACGGCTGCCGAAAACAACCTGCACGCCAAGACCGGCTCCATGGCCGGGGTGTCATCGTTGAGCGGCTACATCACCGACGCCGGCGGCCGGCGCCTGGTGTTCTCGATGGTGAGCAACAACTACCTGAGCGACGCGGCCCCCATCCGCGGCCTGGAAAACCGCGTGGTGCTGGCACTGACCCAATGGCACGACTGATTCAGGGCTGATAGCCCATGCGCCAGCTCACGGCCCGAGTGGCGGCGAGCAAGCGCTGCGCCGCCGGGCCGTCTTCGTCGGCGTGAAACAGCGAGGTGGGGCCGACCACGGTCATCACCGCCGCCACGTGCCCGACCGCGTTGAACACCGGCGCCGACAACGCATCCACGCCAGGCATCAGCAAGCCATGCACAAAATGCAGGCCACGGCTGCGGATCTGCTCGCAGGCAGTGGCGTAGGCCTGGTCGTCCGCCAACGCGTGGGCGATGCCGGCCTGCACTTCGCGCTCACGTAAATCCACCGTCTCGCGCGACGGCAAGTAGGCGCTGAATACTAAGCCTGTGGACGAGCTGAGCAGTGGCAACACTGAACCCAACTGCGTCACCACCGTCACCGCGCGCACCGCCGGCTCGATGTGCACCACGGTCGCGCCCTGGTTGCCCCACACCGCCAGGAAGCAGGTTTCATTCAACTCATCGCGCAGCTCCGCCAGGGGCAGGGCGCCGACCTTCAAGACGTCCATGCTGCCCAGCGCCGCCAGGCCGACGCGCAAGGCTTCGCGGCCCAGGCCGTAATGGTTGGTGGCGGTGTTCTGCTCGGCAAAACCCGAGGCGATCAGTGCCTGCAAATAGCGGTGGACCTTGCTCGCAGGCATCTGCACATGTTCGGCCAGGCGCGACAGTGAGGTTGCCGGTGACAGCTCGGCGAGGGCCTTGAGGATGTCGGTGCCCACTTCGGCCGAGCGGACTTTCTGTTTACCGGTGTCGCGGGGCTTTTCCATGGAGGGGCGAGAATCCGAGAGATGAATGGGCGTCTTTATAGCTTGACGGTCGATGGCGATCAAATTACGTTATGCGTAACTGAATTACGATAAATACAACTTCCGTTCAGAGGAGGACCCATGGACCTCGACTATCTCTCGGGCTTCGGCAACGAATTCGCCAGCGAAGCCCTGCCCGGCGCGTTGCCCGTCGGCCAGAACGCGCCGCAGAAAGCGCCCTACGGGCTGTACACCGAACTGTTCTCCGGCACCGCGTTCACCATGGCGCGCAGCGAAGCCCGGCGCACCTGGCTGTATCGCATCCAGCCGTCGGCCAATCATCCGGCGTTCGTCAAACTGGAACGCCAATTGGCCGGTGGGCCATTGGGCGCGGTGACGCCGAACCGGTTGCGCTGGAACCCCCTGGATATCCCCAGCGAGCCGACAGATTTCATCGACGGCCTTGTCGGCATGGTCGCTAACGCAGGGTCGGAAAAACCCTCAGGCATCAGCGTCTACAACTACCGCGCCAATCGCTCAATGGAGCGAGTGTTCTTCAATGCCGACGGCGAATTGCTGATCGTTCCCGAGCAAGGCCGCCTGCGCATCACCACCGAGTTGGGTGTGCTGGAGGTGGAGCCGCTGGAAATCGTCGTATTGCCGCGGGGTCTCAAGTTCCGGGTCGAGTTGCTCGACGCCCAGGCGCGCGGTTACGTCGCCGAGAACCACGGTGCGCCGTTGCGCCTGCCGGACCTGGGCCCCATCGGCAGCAACGGCCTGGCGAATCCGCGTGACTTCCTCGCCCCTGTCGCCCGCTACGAAGACCTCAGGCAACCGACCCCACTGGTGCAGAAGTTCCTCGGCGAACTCTGGGCCTGCGAGCTGGACCATTCACCGCTCAACGTGGTGGCCTGGCACGGCAACAACGTGCCCTACAAATACGACCTGCGCCGCTTCAACACCCTCGGCACGGTGAGTTTCGATCACCCGGACCCGTCGATCTTCACCGTATTGACCTCGCCCACCAGCGTGCACGGCCTGGCCAACCTCGATTTCGTGATCTTCCCGCCGCGCTGGATGGTGGCCGAGAACACCTTCCGCCCACCGTGGTTCCACCGCAACCTGATGAACGAATACATGGGCCTGATCCAGGGCGCCTACGACGCCAAGGCCGAAGGCTTCCTGCCGGGTGGCGCATCCTTGCACAGCTGCATGAGCGCCCACGGCCCGGACGGCGAGACCTGTACCAAGGCCATCAATGCGGACCTGGCGCCGCACAAGATCGAAAACACCATGGCCTTCATGTTCGAGACCAGCCAAGTGCTGCGCCCTACCCAGTTCGCCTTGGACTGTCCGCAACTGCAACCCGCCTACGACGCGTGCTGGGCCTCGCTGCCCGTCACCTTCAACCCGAACCGGAGATAACCCATGACTCAGCCCACCCCCACCCGCAGCTGGGTGACCTCCGCCAGCGGTCACGCGGATTTCCCGTTGCAGAACCTGCCTTTGGGCGTGTTCAGCATCAACGGTTCGGCACCGCGCAGTGGCGTGGCGATTGGCGATTCGATCCTCGACCTGCAGGCGGCCATCGATGAGTTCGAAGGCGAAGCCCGTCGCGCCGTCGAGGCCACGGCCGGTGGCCAGCTCAATGCGTTTTTCGAACTGGGCCGTGGCCCCCGCGTGGCCCTGCGCGAACGTCTGCTGGAATTGCTCGCCGATGGCAGCCCATTGCAGACCCGCGAGGCCCAGGTGCTTCACCGCGCCGCTGATTGCCAGATGCAGGTGCCGGCGCGGATCAACGACTACACCGACTTCTATGTCGGCATCGAACATGCGCAGAACGTCGGCAAACTGTTCCGCCCCGATAACCCCTTGCTGCCCAATTACAAGTACGTGCCGATTGGTTACCACGGTCGCGCCTCGACCATTCGCGCCTCGGGCGCCGACGTGCGTCGCCCCAAGGGCCAGACCCTGCCGGCCGGCGCCACCGAGCCGAACTTCGGCCCCTGCGCACGGCTGGATTACGAGCTGGAACTGGGCATCTGGATCGGCCAGGGCAACGCCATGGGCGATGCGATTGCCATCGGTGACGCCGCCGATCACATCGCCGGTTTCTGCCTGCTCAACGACTGGTCGGCGCGGGATATCCAGGCCTGGGAATACCAGCCACTGGGGCCGTTCCTGTCGAAAAGCTTTATCACCACCATCTCGCCATGGGTCGTGACGGCGGAAGCCCTGGAACCCTTCCGCAAGCCCCAACCTGCACGCCCCCAAGGCGATCCCCAACCGCTGTCGTACCTGTTCGACAAACGCGACCAGGCCAACGGCGCGCTGGATATCGAACTCGAAGTGCTGCTGACCACCGCCGCGATGCGCGAACAGAACCTGCCGGCCCACCGTCTGGCGCTGAGCAACAGCCTGCACATGTACTGGACGGCTGCGCAACTGGTCGCGCATCACAGCGTCAACGGTTGCCAGTTGCAGGCCGGCGACCTGTTCGGTTCGGGCACCCTGTCCGGCCCGCAGGAAGGGCAGTTCGGCAGCCTGCTGGAGATGACCGAGGGCGGTAAAAAAGTGGTCGAGTTGGCGTCCGGCGAAGTGCGCAAGTTCCTTGAGGACGGCGACGAAATCATCCTGCGCGCCCGGTGCAATCGTGAAGGCTTTGCCTCCATCGGTTTCGGCGAATGCCGTGGCACCGTGATCGCTGCACATTGAGAGGGCAGGGCGATGGAGCTCTACACCTACTACCGTTCCACCGCGTCATACCGGGTGCGGATTGCCCTCGCGCTCAAGGGCCTGGACTTCACGGCAGTGCCGGTCAATTTGCTGGTGCCACCGGGCGGCGCCAATCGGCAACCTGAGTACCTGGCGATCAACCCCCAGGGCCGTGTACCGGCCCTGCGTACCGAAGACGGCGAGCTGCTGATCCAGTCGACGGCGATCATCGAGTACCTGGAAGAGCGTTATCCACAGGCGCCATTGCTGTCCAAGGAGCTGGCGACCCGTGCCCATGAACGCGCGGTGGCGTCGATTATCGCCTGCGATGTCCACCCGCTGCACAACTCCAGCACCCAGAACCTGCTGCGCCAATGGGGGCATGACGAGGCGCAGGTGCTGGAATGGATCGGCCACTGGATCAGCCAGGGGCTAAGTGCGGTCGAGCAGTTGATTGGGGATCAGGGGTTTTGCTTTGGCGAGCAGCCGGGGCTGGCAGATGCGTTTTTGATCCCCCAACTGTATGCGGCAGAACGCTTCAAGGTGCCGTTGGCGGCATACCCGCGCATTGGACGCGTCGCAGCCCTGGCGGCGCAGCACCCGGCCTTCGTCCAGGCCCATCCCGCCAATCAACCTGACACACCCTAGCTCCTGAAGCACCCGAGAGGTAATTGTGGGAGCGGGCTTGAACCCCTCCCACATTTTTGTTCAGTGCACGACTGAGTTTGGGGGTAGGTGGCCTAATCGCTCGGTCAGGCGCAGGCGCTGGATCGGGTCCTCGCTGAGCAGCAGCGCATGTTCCAGATCGAAGCGCTCGGCATTCGGGCAGTCCAGCCGCTGATACAGGCTGGCGCGCGCAAGGTAGTCGGCGGCGTTGGCATTGCCCAGTTCCACCACGCGTTCGGCGTCGACCAGTGCGTCGAGCGGGGCGTCATTGGCAAGGTGCAGTTGGCGCAGGTTGCGCGACAAGCGCTGCAGCATCGCGCGTGGGTCGGCAGTGTGCAGGTGGTCGGCCTGCAACTTCAGGTTGGGGCCATATTGGCGTTGCAGCAGCTCGCGGCAATCGTTGGGGTAGAGGCGCCGGCCACCGCACGGGTCGAGCAAATGATCGGCACCCGGCACCCGCAGCAGGAAATGCCCAGGGAAATTCACCCCCACCATCGGGATACCCAGGCGCCGCGCCAGTTCAAGGGCGATCAATCCCATGGCCAGCGGTTGTCCACGTTTGCGCTGCAAAACCTTGTCCACCAGGGCGGCTGCGGGGCGCAGCGGGGTGAAGTCATCCTGGGCAAATCCCAGGTCGTTCAGGCGTCGCAACAGGGGCTGGCCCAGTTCATCCGCCGGCAACAGGGGCATGTCGAGGTTGATCTGTTGTTGCAGCGCCGTCAGCTCCTGCAGGATCACCAGCGGCTGCACCGTGGGGTCGTGCTCGGCAGCTATCCACAACGCAGCTTCGAACAGCGCAGGGGGAGAGCGTTCCAGGCAGGCGAAAAAGGCTTTGCGGGGATTCATTGCATTCTCCGGCAGATGCCTCCGTTTTAGCCTTGCCGGGAATGTTCGTCCAGTGGCTTAGGAAATATCCTCAACGCTTATGTCGCAATGCCTACGTATTTTGACGGCTTATTCCAGCGTGTTCCGGCAGGTTTCCACCGCAAGCCTATACTTGGGCCACTACAAGAAGTGATTCGGGAGCTTGACGATGTTTGCTCTCATGCACAGCACCCGCCTTGAATCGCTGCACCTGAGCGTTGACCCGGCCACCGGGCTCAAGGCGGTTATCGCCATTCACAACAGCCGCCTCGGGCCTGCCTTGGGCGGTTGTCGCTATATTGCCTACCCCGACGACGAAAGTGCCGTGGCTGACGCTGCGCGCCTGGCCCAAGGCATGAGCTACAAAGCGGCGCTGGCGGGTTTGCCGGTGGGCGGTGGCACGGCGGTGATCCTGCGGCCTGCCCATGTGCAGAGCCGCGCGGCACTGTTTGAAGCGTTCGGTCGTTGCGTCGAACAACTCGACGGTCGCTACATCACCGCCACCGACAGCGGCACCTCGGTGGCCGACATGGACTGCATCGCCCAGCACACCCGCTACGTCACCAGCACCACTGCGGCCGGCGACCCTTCGCCCCACGCAGCCATGGGCGTGTTCGCCGGGATCCGCACCACCGCCATGGCGCGGCTGGGCAGCGATAACCTCGAAGGCCTGCGCGTGGCGATCCAGGGCCTGGGCAATGTCGGGTTTGCCCTGGCCGAGCAACTGCACGCCGCTGGCGCCGAGTTGCTGGTGAGCGACATCGACCACGGCAAGGTGCAACTGGCCATGGAGCAGTTGGGCGCGCACCCCATCGCCAACGACGCGTTGCTCAGCACCCCCTGCGATATTCTCGCGCCCTGCGGCCTGGGCGCCGTGCTCAACCGCCAGAGTGTCGGCCAGCTGCGTTGCGCCGCCGTCGCCGGCTCCGCCAGTGCGCAACTGACCAACCTGCAAGTGGCCGATCAACTGGAAGGGCGCGGCATCCTCTACGCCCCCGACTACGTGATCAACTCCGGCGGTTTGATATACGTGGCCCTCAAGCACAGCGGCGCCGAGCTGGCGTCCATCACCGCGCACTTGTCGAACATCGGCACGCGGCTGACTGAAATCTTCGCCCACGCCCAGGCGGAAAAACGCTCCCCCGCACGCGTAGCCGACGAACTCGCCGAGCGCCTGCTGTACCGCTAGCCAGATAGTAAAAAGGCCCTGAATCGTGTCGATTCAGGGCCTGTTCAATTCGGGCTTATTCCGCCGGAGCACTCAGCAACTCCGACAGGGCGTCCGGTTGGCTCTTGAACGCCTTGGCAAATACATCGCGATTTTTCGCCATATAGATCCCGGCCTCTTCAACCTGCTGCTCGCTCAGGGACGGCACGGCTTTTTGCAACACTTCTGCCAGCAACTCAGCGAGTTCGAGCATTTTGTCATGACGGTCAGCTTCGGCTTTATCCATGAACAAACGCTCCAGATCTCGGCTGCTGCGGTATACCACTTCGACGGCCATTCACCACCTCACATGCCTTCACGATAGTTGTCTTTTGCGACTACTGTATTTATATACAGAGAAAAGGGTAAGCCAAACCGAGGGGTTTGGGTAGCAGTTTTTTAATGTAGTCGGAAAATGCCGGCCTGGAGTGCCTCATGTCACCCGGCCACCATCTCACACCCAAGCCCTGGCCTTTTTTCTGCATGCAGAACAACCGTCACGTCCAACCCGCATTATCCGGTCGAGCCGACCTAAGGAAGCATCATCGTGAAAATCAACTGGGCCGAAAGGCTGCGCCAGAACGTGCATGAACTGGCCGAGTCGCTGGGCAACCTGTTTGTCGAGTCGTTCCACTACCTGGCGCTGTTCGCCATTGGGGCGGTGACGGCGTGGGCGGCGGTGATGGAATTTCTGGGCATGCTGGAAAACGGGCATATTAAGATCGATGACATCTTGCTGCTGTTCATCTACCTGGAACTGGGCGCGATGGTCGGGATTTACTTCAAGACCAACCACACGATACTAACACCCGAAATCAATTCAAAAATTGGTCAAGTCGGGCTTCTCACAGCTTAATTTTGTACTTTGCGTTTCTCGTCTTCGTGTTGTATCTGATTGGAGTAGTAGAGAATGGATAACTTGAATTGGGCTGACAAGCTACGTAAAAACCTTCATTGCTCTGCTGATTCGCTGGGGAATTTGTGTGTCGAGGCCTTCCACTATCTAGCTTTGTTTGGCATTGGAGCTATTACCGCCTACGCTGCCGTTGTCACTTTTATCAGGATGCTAAGCGAAGGCAGTGTGAGTGTTGATGACATTCTCTTGCTATTCATTTATCTAGAACTAGGGGCGATGGTAGGAATTTATTTTAAAACAAATCACATGCCAATCAGATTTCTTCTTTATGTCGCTATTACTGCTTTGACTAGATTGTTGATTGGTGATGTGTCGCACCATAAAGATCCTGATGCAGGTCTGTTGTATGTTTGTGGCGGGATCCTACTGCTTGCGTTTTCGATTTTGGTTGTTAGGTTTGCATCCTTTAAATATCCCTCAACAAAATCTGTAGAGTCAAGTGGGAGGGAGGTTTAAGTTTATAAGCAGGGGCGATTGTTTTTCTGCTATCACGGGACTCATAAGGAAGTTGTAGTAAAGGGTGAAATTATTACTTGGCAGGCGGATGCCTTAAGTTACTTTTAAGGCACCCGCCGAGTAGCGGCAGAAAAGAAGTATTAAATTATAAATTCACGCCATAAAATATTCTTTGAGCTCAGCTTTTCCCTTTCTTGGAAAAGTGTCTCAGAGCTATGTTTTAGAGAAAAACTGGTCATCGGCGAAGGATGGTTTTCAAATATTTGCATTCCTACACCTATCTCACAGACGTGCGAATCGAAGCGAATGAAACGTTCATGTGCATAATCCCTGAAGAAAGTATCGTGGTTAGATATTAGTGTCAGGCTATTCAGGGTCTTTGCAATAGGTGGGCACTCTGCTACGTTTACATTGAAGTAGTTAATTATTTCGTGGTAAGCGTCGCTATTCTTTTCTTCGCCGCCAGAAATTATGGTGACATTGAATTTTTTTCCGCTATCAGAGAGCATTCTTAAAAAACCTAGAGCACCTGATGCCGTAGACCCTCGTGTTAGGCCATCACGAATGCGAGTATATAAATACCTGTCAATTATGCTTATATTTTTAGAGTATTTAGTTAGAGGAAGAATTTTTGATGACCAGATAGCTTGAGCTGTGCTACCAAAAGGAATTTCGGTGCGTCCGGCTGTGCGACAAGATTGGAAATTTATCGACTCACTAACGGCTCCTGCACCGAGAAGTTCAAAGCCGGTGATGCTGCAACGTATAGTGGAGTCTTCATTTTCAGATAAGATTTTGCTTATTTCATCATCTGCCAAAGCAGTTTTGAAGATCGAGCATAAACTCTTAAGTTTGGAGAAGTTTTCGTAGTCGCTAAAGTTTTGCCAATCATTTTCGACTATTGATGTGCGATAGTATTCAAGAGCTTCTTTCCAGCGTTGCTGATATTTTATAGGAAGTTTTTTAATTAGCTCTAAAAACTCATCAAATTTATCTGAATTTGATACTAAAACCCCGTGATCTCGCCACATCTGAAGAATGGAGTCGTGAGCCGCACTTTGTCCTGCTGTGTTTAGACTTTTAGAGTCAAAGAAATGCGTGTCGAAAGCGAATTCGGTAATCATTCTTATCTCCTAGTCCTTTTTTCTCTTATACGTTCTTCAAAAAATCCATCAGGAAATTCTCTGCAGAAGTCTCCTTCATCGTCTAGTGGAATACTTAATATTTCTCCGCCATTTTTTGTTGGCTCAACGTAATTTATGCTGACTTTATCTTTGCTTAGTCCTTGATAAACCCTAGTTTGAAGTCTGAGTAGTAATGATTCACTGTGGGTTTCTATTATCCATTGATTTTTCTTGGAGGTCTCAATTATGAAGTCCGCCAAGTGTGCTTGTAGACGAGGGTGAAGATGAATTTCTGGCTGTTCAACACAAATGACGCTGTCTTCACGGACAATTCCTTCCACGATGATAGGCAGCATCTGTCCAATGCCAAATCCCACATCTGATGGGCCAACTACCACGCCTGAGCGAATGTCTCTAAGTTGAAGGCAGATGACAGTCCCGGTTATATTGTCACCTATGCTTCGTGCGGATAGTTCATATGGGATTTCAAATAATTCGAACCAGTAGTTGATTTTTTTGGTGATTTCAGGTGACTGTTCATATATGAATCGAGCTACATTCTCGCCCAGTTTTCCAACAGATTCATTCTGGTCTCCTTTTGGGGCATAGAAGCGACTGGGGTGGCTACGCAGAGGTCCAAGGTAGGTCACGCTTGCGAGTTTTTCTTTTAGGTCGCTTGCTGTTTCACCCATTGCGTAGTTTACAATTATACCGGTAGTCATCGGAAGCCCTGAGCTAGGCTTAATATCGGTAACTGCCATGCAAGGAGTCGAAAAGTTTAGGTCTGTCTGGAACTCGGTTTTCTGCAGAACTTTCTTTATGTCAGAAATTGATTGCTTATCCCAATCTCTTGTTCTCCGATCAATATAGTCGGCGAGAGAATCTTCTGTAAGTAAGGAGAATTTCTTCGCGGAAGAAAGCCTTTTGGATAGTGAGTCTTTATTGCCTTCCCGCAAGTAGGAGCCGAATGCGGTAAAAAGAATTGGAGCTTTTTTTGCATTGGTTAAAGTTATGTCTATTCTTTTTAAATAAGAAAATCCTTCATATGTGCTGTTGTTGCCTGTTCCGGAGTATGCATAAAATAATTCATAGCTGCGTAGGTGGCTGTTGCCGAATGCGTTTGAGCGTCCGTCTTGATTATTTTTGTTTTTGGATGGCGTGTATGAAACTCGGAAGCTTATTTCTTTTGATATATCATGCCCGTTTACCATAGATGAGTAGTCGCCTAGGTCTACATACTCACCGTTTGAAACCAATCCACCTTGTGTACTTGGTCTGGTCAACGACTGCTTAAGAAGCATAATCGAATGAATAATAGAGCTTTTTCCTGAAGAGTTAGGCCCATAAATCAACGTTATAGGAGCAAGCGACAAAGATTGCCATTCAGAAAAAGCTTTGAAATTTTTGATATCGATGACAGTGAACATCGAGCGGCCTCCCTTCCATCCATGTGATGTCTCAATGATGGCATAGCTATCTGATCCAAGGCTAGATATTGAGGGCTTCGAAAAGGCCAAATTGGAGCTTGTACGAGAAATTTGTATGGGTTTGGATTCAGTCAAGACCAACCACATGCCCGTGCGCTTCCTGATCTACGTGGCTATCACCGCGCTGACGCGCCTGCTGATCTCCAACGTGTCCCACCACAACCCGCCAGACGTCGGCATCATCTACCTGTGCGGTGGGATTCTGCTGTTGGCGTTCGCGATCCTGGTGGTGCGCTACGCCTCGTCGGCGTTCCCTTCGGTGAAGGTCGAAAGCCCGCGTCGCAAAGGCGAGGCGAGCGTGGAAACCGAGAAGGGCGAGCTTTAAAGCCCGACGCTGAACGGCAGCGCCTGCGCAGGTGGGCGCTGCAACACCTTGTGATCGCCGTCGGTCATCACCGCCAGGATCTCCATGGCGCTGTGGCCCTGTTCAATCGCGATACCGAACTGAATGCTTTGCACCAGGCGTTTGAGCCGCTGAGGGTCGTTGCGTTGCTCGGCGCTGATCATGCGCTTGGCGACCACGCCGGCCTCGTTGGAGAGGGTGAGCATGATGCTCCCATCCAAACGCTGAATGCTCAGGTTCACGCGGTATTCCGGGGTGAAGGTGTCCGTGATGATCTGAAAAGGATTGTCCATGGTGCGTACCGCCTGATAAGAACATGCAGTCATTGACGACCGGTGTCGGGATTAGTTCGCATTGCCTGACCACCGGTCCGTATCCCTCAGAAGGTGTACAGCAAGGGCCGTGCCGTACAGCGATCTACCAGGCAGTGGGGTTTGAATGTGGGAGGGGGCTTGCCCCCGATGGCAGTGTGTCAGCCGAGTATTCATTGGCTGATGCACCTTCATCGGGGGCAAGCCCCCTCCCACATTTGATTTTGCTGTGCATGTGAGCGGTGGGCTATTTCAGGGCAGTACCGAAAAAACGATCGCAGACAGCGCAATCAGCCCGATCACCACCACAAACACGTTGGACACCTGGCCCGAGTACTGGCGCAGCGCTGGCACGCGGCGGATCGCATACATCGGCATCAGGAACAGCAGGCACGCGATGATCGGCCCGCCCAGGGTCTCGATCATGCCCAGGATGCTTGGGTTGAAGGTGGCCACGGCCCAGCAGGTCAGTACCATGAACAGTGCGGTGCTGCGTTCCAGCCATTTGGCCGGCATCGAGCGGTTGCGTCCGCGCAGCGATTTGACGATCAAACCCTGGAAGCCTTCGCTGGCGCCGATGTAGTGGCCGAGGAAGGATTTGGTAATGGCCACCAGCGCGATCAGCGGCGCGGCGTAGGCGATCACCGGGGTCTGGAAGTGGTTGGCCAGGTACGACAGGATCGAAATGTTCTGCGCCTTGGCGGCGGCCAGGTCCGCCGGTGAGAGGGCCAGTACGCAGCTGAAGCAGAAGAACATCACGGTCAGCACCATCATGCCGTGGGCGGTGGCGAGAATACCGCTGCTTTTGCGCTCGGCCAGCGGGCCGTATACGCGTTTCTGGTCGACGGCGAACGCGGAGATGATCGGCGAGTGGTTGAAGGAAAACACCATCACCGGAATCGCCAGCCACAGCGTCTTGAAGAACAGCGGCAAGGGCATGCCATCACCGGCAGAGGCGAAGAACGCGCCGTTCCAGTTGGGGATCAGGCTGAACGCCAGCAACAGCAACGCGGCGACGAACGGGTAGACCAGCACGCTCATGGCCTTGACGATCACGCCCTGGCCACACCGCACGATGGCCATCAGGCCGAGGATCAGCACCAGCGACAGGATCGCCCGGGGCGGCGGGGCGATGTGCAGTTGGTGTTCCATGAAGCTGCCGAGGGTGTTGGTCAGCGCGACGCTATAAACCAGCAGGATCGGGAAAATCGCAAAGAAGTACAGCAGGGTGATCAGTTTGCCTGCGCCGACGCCGAAATGTTCTTCCACCACTTCGGTGATGTCGCCGGATTTGCCTGACAGCACAAAGCGCGTCAGCCCACGGTGAGCGAAGAAGGTCATCGGGAAGGCCAACAGCGCCAGCACGATCAGCGGCCAGAAGCCACCGACGCCGGCGTTGATCGGCAGAAACAAGGTGCCGGCACCGATGGCGGTGCCGTAGAGGCCCAGCATCCAAGTGGTGTCGTGTTGGGTCCAGCCGGTGGTCACGGTTGTTGCTGTAGCAGCAGGATTTTCAGCAGCAGGTGTACGTACATCGGTCATCGGTATTGCCTCGTTATTATTTTTGCGCGGGCTCACGTTTGGGGCGGGAAGCAGTGCTCCGATCAGCACTCCACCCAGCTGACCGCCAGGCCGCCCCGTGAAGTTTCTTTGTATTTGTCATGCATGTCGGCACCGGTGTCGCGCATGGTGCGGATCACCCGGTCGAGGGAAATGAAGTGCTTGCCGTCACCGCGCAGGGCCATTTGCGTGGCGTTGATCGCCTTGACCGCGGCGATGGCGTTGCGCTCGATGCAGGGCACTTGCACCAGGCCGCCCACCGGGTCGCAGGTAAGGCCGAGGTTGTGTTCCAGGCCGATTTCAGCGGCGTTTTCCAGTTGCTCCGGGGTGGCGCCGAGTACATCCGCCAGCCCGGCGGCGGCCATGGCGCAGGCAGAACCGACCTCACCCTGGCAGCCGACTTCCGCACCGGAGATGGAAGCGTTTTTCTTGCACAAAATGCCGACGGCGGCAGCGGCCAGGAAGAAATTGACTACGTCGTCGTCAGACGCGTCTGGATTGAACTTCATGTAGTAATGCAGCACCGCAGGAATGATCCCTGCAGCGCCATTGGTCGGCGCGGTGACCATGCGCCCGCCGGCCGCATTCTCTTCGTTGACGGCCAGGGCGAACAGGTTGACCCATTCCATCGCCGACAAGGTCGAGGTGATGACGTTGGGTTTGCCGATTTCCAGCAGGCTACGGTGCAATTTCGCTGCACGACGGGGCACGTCCAGGCCGCCAGGCAAGATGCCTTCATCGCGCAGGCCTTGTTCCACGCACTCGCGCATCACTGACCAGATATGCAGCAGGCCGCTGCGGATTTCCGCGTCGCTGCGCCATGCACGCTCGTTGGCCATCATCAATTGCGAAACCCGCAGGCCGTGCTTGTTGCACAGGGCCAGCAGTTCGACGGCGCTGGAAAAGTCGTAGGGCAATGCCACGTCGCTGGTGGGCGCAATCCCCGATTCGGCCTCCGCCGCTTCGATGATGAAACCGCCGCCCACCGAGTAATAGGTTTGTTCAGTCAACAGCCCGTCGTCGCCGTAGGCGTGCAGGGACATGGCGTTGGGGTGGTAGGGCAAGCTCTCGTCCAGCAGCAGGAGGTCGGTGTGCCAATTGAAGGCAATTTCCTGCTGGCCGGCGAGCAGCAACTGGCCGGACTCGCGCAGTCGCTGGATGCGTGGATTGATCGAGGTGGGGTCGACCTGGTCCGGCCACTCGCCCATCAAGCCCATCACGCAGGCGCGGTCGGTGGCATGGCCCACGCCGGTCGCGGAGAGCGAGCCGTACAAGCGCACTTCAACGCGGCGGGTGCCGGTCAGCAGTCGTTGGTCAATCAGCCCTTGGGCGAAGGTCGCCGCCGCCCGCATGGGGCCGACGGTGTGGGAGCTGGAAGGACCAATGCCCACCTTGAATAGATCAAAAACACTGATAGCCATGCTAAACCCTTACAAGCAATGGAGTAGGAATCGCTGCCATGTTTTGTAGGACGAGCGCAATTGGCGCGATACTGAGCCTCTGGATCGGCACTGACCAACGAATTATCCTAAGACACCCTTTAGCAGGACTAAACCCTATGACCCGGCCCCTTCATGGCCAGACTTATGTCTGGTTGCACGTTTTTTCCTGCGCGGCGCGCCATTTGTCGTTTACCCGTTGCGCCGAAGAACTGCACATCACCCCGGGGGCAGTGAGCCAGCAGATTCGTCAACTCGAGGAACGCTTGGGGTTTCGCCTGTTTCACCGACGCGCACGCGGGGTGGAGCTGAGTGCTGAGGGGCAGCGACTGGCGGCAACGGTGGGGGAGGCCTACGGCAGCATCGATGCCGAGTTGCAGCGGTTGGATGCGGGCATGATCAGCGGCACTTTGCGCCTGCGTTCGATCCCGTCGTTCCTGGGCAAATGGCTGACCCCACGGCTGCCGCGTCTGCAGCAACGTTTTCCGGATATCCAGTTGCGCATGGTCGCCGAGGACAGCAGCATCGCGCTGCACGAAGGTGACTTCGACCTCGCCATCGACCTCAACGACGGCAGTTACCCCGGGCTGTTATCCACAGCCTTGCTGGATGAACAGATTTTCCCGGTGTGCGCCCCCGGCCTGCTGCGTGGTCGTCCGCCGTTGCATGGCCCGGCCGACCTGGTGCACTTCCCGCTGCTGCACGACATTACCGCCTGGCGTGGGAGTTATGAGTATGCCGAGTGGGAGTTTTACCTGAATGCCATCGGCTATCACCACGCCGACGTCCGCCGTGGCCATACCTTCAACCGCAATCACCTGACCATCGAAGCCGCCATCGCCGGCATGGGCGTCGCCATTGCGCGGCGCACCTTGCTCAATGATGAACTGGAGCGCGGCACCCTGATCGTGCCGTTCGGCCTCGCCGTGCCCAATCACAAACGCTATGTGCTCCTCTATGCGCCAGGCGCGCTGAGCCATCCGGGCGTGCGGGCAGTGCACGACTGGCTGGTGGAAGAAGCGGGGATTTTTCGCGGATTGCACCCGTTGGCAGAGGGGCAATTGTGAGGCCTATTGGCCATAAGAAGATGAAAGTAACTCCCCACCCTAACAGTGTTTTTGCTCGTAGTCAGACTTAATTTGTAATGTAGGATTTATCTTTTCAAAGGGGTTGAATTGTTTCTCTGACTGCTCAATTGTGTAGTTAAGAGGTCATGGTTTCACCACACCGGTGTTGCAGTTGTGACCTCTCGCGAGCTAGCTGAAATAAGGGAAGAACTATGCAAATCCAAGTCAATAGCGATAACCATATTGAAAGCAGCATCCGACTGGAGGAGTGGGTAAAAACTACCATTGAGAGCACGCTCGACCGTTACGAAGAAGACCTGACCCGAGTGGAGGTCTACCTGCGGGATGAGAACGGCGACAAGCCCGGTCCCCACGATTTAAGCTGCCGTCTGGAGGCGCGCCCAAAAGGCCATCAACCGCTTTCCGTCCTGCACAAGGCCGATACCCTGGAACAGGCGATCGACGGTGCGGCGACCAAGCTGGAGCATGCGTTGGAGCATCTGTTTGGCAAACTGCAAGGCAAGCCACGCGCTGCCGGCAAGACGCTGTCGGCGACCAAAGTCAATGAAGATGAGCTTGAGCAAGAGTTTCTGGAAAAAGAACGTGCTGTTTTCAACAGCTGACAGTTTTTTCACTTCCCACTAAAAACGGGCCTGCACGTGCAGGCCCGTTTTCGTTTATGCCGATTCAGAAAGCAATCGATGTTTGCACATAGACAGTCCGCGGCTCGCCGACGTACTTGCCCTTGTTGTTGTCGTCAAAGGAGCGGGTGTAGTACTGCGTGTTAAAGATGTTCTTTACACCCACTGCAACATTCAAATCCGACAGTTGTGGGCCGAAGTCATACGCCGCGCGGCTGCTGAACAACATGTAGCCAGGAATGCGTCCGGTACTGCCGTCGGCACTTTCCTGCGCCGTATTGGCGTTGTCGGCGAACTGGCTGCTTTGGAAGCTGCTGTCCAGGTTCAACTTCCACGGGCCTTCGGTGTAGCCCACCCCCACGGTGCCTTTGTGCTTGGACGAGAACGGCACGCGGTTGCCCTTGTTCGGGCCGTCTTCCCGGATGGTGGCATCGACATACGCGTAGGAGGCATACACATCGAAGCCGGCCAGCGCCGGGCTCAAACCGTCGAGTGCGTAGTTGACGCTGGTCTCGATACCCTGGTGGCGGGTTTCGCCACGGGCGATCACCGAGTCGTCGGTCTGGTTGCTTTCATACTGGTTGTCGAAGTTGATCAAAAACGCGCCTATTTCCGCACGCAAGGTACCGTCGTCGTAACGGGTGCCGATTTCCCAGGTGCGGGCCTTTTCCGGTTTGACCTGGCCGTTGGGCACGCGCTTGGCCATCTGGCTGTACTGCACGCTGCCGAACGAGCCTTCGGTGTTCGCGTACAGATTCCAGCTGTCGGTGAGGTGGTAAAGCACGTTCAGCGCCGGCAGGGCGGTGTGGTAGTCACCTTTGTAGTTGAGGTTGTTGATGGAGTCGGTCTGCTCGGACTTGATCATCTCGTAGCGCACGCCCGGCGTGAGGGTCCATTTGCCGATATCAATCCGGTCATCGATGAAAAACGCGTTGGCTTCGGTGCTGCCACGGGTGTCGCGGTCGTTCTTGCTGTGGGTGGTGGGGAGTTGCTGGTTGGCGGAAACCGGCGTGGTGTAGCGCAGTTCGTGGCCGGCTTCGTTGATATAGCGGTAACCCACGCCGACTTCGTGGCTGGTAGCACCCAGGTCGAAGCCCTGGGCGAAACGGGTTTCCAGGCCGCGCACCCAGTATTCGCGGGGGGACAGCGACAAGAACCGCGTCTGGTCCAGGTAGCCGTTGCGCAAGGTGGTGGTGAAAAACGTGTTCACGGTGAATTCGCGGCGGTCTTCCTGGTAGCGGTAGCCGGCGTTGAACATTGTACGGCGGCCCCAGAACTTGTCATACGGGCGGGTGGATTGATACGGGTCAGCCTTGTAGTCCGCGACGTTCAAGCCCCCCGGCATATCCGCCTGGCCTTCGTAGTACTGCGCCATGGCGTTGAAGCTGTTGGCCTCGTCGAGTTGGTAGTTGCCCTTGAGGATCAGGTCGTCGATGCGCGTGTTGCTGTTTTCGCGCCAGTCGCCGCCACGGGTGCCGGAGTACAGGATCGCGCCGCCCAGGCCATTGTCGGCCGTACCGCCGGCCAGCAGGTTGGCGCTGGTCTTGAAGCCATCATGGCTGGAGGAGGGGCTGGTTTCGGTCTGGAAGCCGCCTTTGACGGTTGGCGCATCCGGGATCGCGCGGGTCACGAAGTTGACCACGCCGCCGACGTTCTGTGGGCCGTAACGCACCGCGCCGCCGCCGCGCACCACGTCCACGGCATCCATGTTGCCCATGCTGATGGGCGCAAACGACAGTTGCGGCTGGCCGTAGGGCGCAAAGGGCACCGGGATACCGTCCATCAGCACCGTGGAGCGCGACGCCAGGCGTGGGTTGAGCCCGCGAATGCCGAAGTTCAGCGCCATGTCGTGACTGCCGGTGCCGTTGTTTTCCGGAGCGTTGACGCCGGGGATGCGGTTTAGCACATCGCGGGCCTGGGTGGCGCCCTGGCGTTCGAAGTCTTCGCGGCGGATCACGTCGCGGGCGCCGGGGTGTTCGAATACGTTGGCCTGCGCTGCATCGCCGAGCCAGTCACCGACCACGCTGGAAGTGCCCAGCTCAAGGGTGGCCGGCGCGTTGGCCGGTTGCAGGCTGTACGCATTTTCGCCTTCGGCACGGGCTTGCAGGCCAGTGCCCTCCAGCAGTTTTTGCAGGCCTTCGGCTGGGCTGTAGTTGCCGTTCAAGCCCTGGCTTTGCAGGCCAGCCGTGACGTCGGAGCCAAAGGAAATCAGCACGCCGGCTTCGCGACCGAACTGGTTCAGCGCCGCCTCCAGCGAAGCTGCAGCAATGTGATAGGGCTTGGCATCGGCGGCCATGACCGACGGCAGCACGGTCAGGCTCAGGCTGGCGCCGAGTAGGAGTTGGCGCAAGGTACGTGCAAGAAGCGTCGGAGGCTGGTGCATGAAGGGCGGTCCTGAGAAGGAAGGATCAAGGTGGCTTTCCTTCTCTGTCACGCGAGGTGCGGAAAACGGCTCAGCGGTTATTCAGTTTTTTTCAGGCGCGTGCCTGGACGGTCACCCAGTAGCGGGTAAAACGCCGCACTTTGACCGGCAGACTGACTTCCAACAGGTCGAGAATGCGCTCGTTGTCGTCCAGCGGGTAGCTGCCGGAGATCAGCAGGTTGGCCACCTGCGCATCGCAATTGACCTGGCCCCGGCGATAGCGCCCGAGTTCGCCGAGGAAATCTTCCAGGCGCATGTGGGCCGCCACCAGCATGCCGTCGGCCCAGGCGCCGCTGTTGGCGTCTGTGGCGCGCGGGGTGTCCCAGCCCTTGCGGGTGAAATTGACCTGACGCGCCGTCTCGACCGTCAATGGCAGCCCGCTGTAGGTGTTGGGCATCACCTCGACCTGGCCGTCGAGGACTGCCAGCTGGGTGTGGTCATTGAACTGGCGCACGTTGAAGCGCGCCGCGTGGCTGGTGAGCAGGCCTTGGCCGGTAAGTACCCGCAAAGGGCTCGCGCCAGCGGCGGCGGTCAGCAGAATCTCGCCTTCGAGCAGGCGCACCAGGCGCTGCTGGCCGTCGAACTGCACATCCACCGCACTGCCGGTGTTGAGTTGCAACTGGCTGCCATCGGCCAATCGCACGGTGCGCCGTTGCCCGACCGGGCTGCGGTAGTCGGCGCTCAGCGGCGGCAGGATATGGTGCTGGCGCAGGCTCCAGGCCGCGGCCGTGCCGGCGCCGAGAATCAGCAGCAGCTTGAGGGCCTGGCGACGGCTGCTGGAGGTTGGTGCGTTCAGCGCCGCGTGGGCCAGGGGGGAGGGCATGCCGCGCAAGCGCTGGTTGACGCGTTGCATATGGTCCCAGGCGCGCTGGTGCTCACTGTGGGCATTCAGCCATTGCTGCCAGGCTGCCTGTTGGCGCGGGTTGAGCCCGCCTTGCTGCATTTCCATCAGCCATTGCACGGCTTGTTCGGCGACTTGGGTCGAGAAATTCATAGGGCAAAATAGCAGCGCATGGCCGCCTTGGTCAGGTGGCGTTTGACGGTGGCGATGGAGATGCCCAGCTCAGCGCCGATCTGCGCGTAGGTCAGGCCATCGAGCTGGGCCAGCAGGAACGCGCGCTTGACCTGTACCGGCAGGCCGTCGAGCAGTTGGTCCAATTCCACCAGGGTTTGCATGATGATTGCGCGGTCTTCTTCGGACGGCGCGATGTGTTCGGGCATGTGCGCCAGGGCATCGAGGTAGGCGCGTTCCAGGTCCTGGCGGCGGTAGAAGTTGAACAGCACGCGCTTGGCCACGGTGGTCAGGAAGGCGCGCGGCTCCACCAGCGTCGGGGTTTCCCGTGCCGTCAGTACGCGGATAAAGGTGTCTTGCGCCAGGTCGGCGGCGCTTTCCGGGCAGCCGAGTTTGCGACGCAACCAGCCGGTGAGCCAGCGATGGTGGTCGGTGTACAGAACTTCGACGTTGTTGGATGGCGGCAACGCAATCACTCCGCAAGCATCGGCATGCTTTAGAGAACAGGAATTATTCGCATTGTAGGGTGCGGGGCGGGCTTCGGCAATCCGCCAGGAGGGCTGTTTTATCGGTTCTGTTTTGCTTATGAGAATATTTATCATTAATATTGCGTGCTGACGAACCTGGCGCCTTCCGCATGAAAAGCAAACCCTCGCTGCCGCTCTCCTACCGTCTCGGTGTCACCTCGCGTGTGCTGGCTGCCGTGTTAGGGGGCTACCTGATGGCTTCCCTGGCGGCGATTTGCCTGGCGCTGTGGATGCCCACGTCCCGTGCCGATGCCGTCATTACGGGCATGATGAGTTCTTTCGTATTCTATTTACTGGCCGTGCTCTGGTGTTTCGCCTGCCGCAGCGCCGCCCGCGCGTGGTTCGGCGTGATGCTGCCCAGTGCACTGTTTGCGACCTTGGCGGGTGTGGGTTTCTGGATGACACGGACATGAAAGAGGGATTTCGCCAGGCCATGGCCTGGTTGCACACCTGGGCCGGGTTGATCTTCGGCTGGCTGCTGTTTGCGATTTTTCTGACCGGTACCCTGGCGTATTTCAAGGATGAAATCAGCCACTGGATGCAGCCCGAAGTGCAGGCCCATCCCGTGGATGACGCCCGCAGCCTGAACGTCGCCCAAGCCTACCTGCAACAGGTCGCGCCCACTGCTGCGCGCTGGTTCATCACCTTGCCGGACAGTCGCGATCCCGGCCTCTCGGTCATGTGGCAAGACAAGGTAGACCCCACCCGGCGCGGCAATTTCATCCAGAAAACCCTCGACCCGGTCAGCGGCGAAGCCGTCGAGGCCCGTGAAAGCATGGGGGGCGAATTCTTCTACCGCTTCCACTTCCAGTTGCAGATGCCTCATCCCTGGGGCCGCTGGTTGTCCACCATCGCGGCCATGGTGATGTTCGTCGCGCTGATCACCGGCATCATCACCCACAAGAAAATCTTCAAGGACTTCTTTACCTTCCGCCCGCGCAAGGGCCAGCGCTCCTGGCTCGACGGGCATAACGCGGTCGGTGTGCTGGTGCTGCCGTTCCACCTGATGATCACCTACAGCAGCCTGGTGATCTTCATGAGCATGGTGATGCCGGCGCCGATCCTGGCCTCCTACAACAACGACGCCCGCGCGTTCTTCAACGAGGTATTCCCGGCCACCAACAACGCGCCGGCCCTGGGCCAGCCCGGCCAGTTGCAGCCTTTACTGCCGATGTACGAGGCGGCGCGGGCGCAATGGGCGGGTGGTCATGTGGGGCGCATCGCGGTCAATAACCCTGGCGACGTGAACGCCTCGGTGAACATCTCGCGTACCGGCTCCGACCGCGTGGCGCATGACTTCAGCAGTACCGTGTCGTTCAACGGCAACACCGGCGAGCTGTTGCGGGTCAGCGGCGGGCAATCGTTGCCGGCGATGATCGGCGGCAGTTTCTATGGCCTGCACATGGGCCATTTCGCCGGCCCGGTGCTGCGCTGGCTGTACTTTATCTGCGGCCTGGCAGGCACGGCGATGATCGGCACCGGGCTGGTGATCTGGCTCGGCAAGCGCCAGCTCAAGCATGCCAGGACCGGCGTGATGCCGTTTGAATTGCGCCTGGTGGAAGTGCTGAACATCGCCAGCATGTCCGGGCTGGTGATCGCCATCGCCGCGTTCTTCTGGACCAATCGCCTGCTACCGGTGAGCTTCGCCGAACGTTCGGGCTGGGAAGTCCAAACCTTCTTCATCGCCTGGGGCCTGAGCCTGTTGCACGCGATGTTGCGTCGCGGCCGCCAGGGCTGGGTCGAGCAATTGGGCCTGGGCGCGGTGTTGTTTGCTGCAATCCCGCTGCTGAATGCGCTGACGACGCCGTACCCTTTGGGTACGTCCCTGGCGAGGGGCGACTGGGCCATGGCCGGCTTTGACCTGACCTGCCTGGCCAGTGGCCTGTTCCTTGGCTGGGCCGCCTGGAAAATGCAGCATCGCAGCGCGCCCCAACCCAAGGCCGAGCGTGCACGGCCACTGACCCTCAAGCAGGAGTCGAACTGAATGCTGCTTGCACTGCTGATGTGCTACGCCGGGTTTACCGCACTGTGCCTGTCCACCGACCGCCATCACGGTGAACTGCTGCGCAGCAAACCTTCGCCCCAACGTCGCCTGGCGTTGCGTGGGGCGGGGTGGCTGTTGCTGATCGTGTCGATATGGCCTGCCGTGACCGTCGCCGGTTGGAGCCAGGGCCTGGTGGAGTGGTGCGCCGTGCTGATGCTCAGCGCATTGCTGCTGGTGCTGTTGTTGCCGTATCGGCCAAGGCTGGCCTTGATCCTGGCCGGTGTCGGCCTGTTGGCCAGCCCTGTTGCGGCCTTCGCCACCCTCTGAGCCCAGCGCCGATGATCAGCACCCCACCCGAGTCCCAGGACCGCCCGCACGTTGATGGGGCGGGTGGGCGTGCGCATTTCCTGCAGGTGTTCCTCTCCCAGCGTTCGCAGATGGAAGCGCTGGTGAGTCGTCGCGTCGGTTGCCGTGCGACGGCGGCCGATCTGGTGCAGGATTTGTTCCTGCGTTTCTGGCGCCGGCCTCTGGTGCAGGTCGAGGAGCTCAGCACTTACCTGTTGCGCTGCGCCGGCAACATCGCCATCGACCATCTGCGCAGCGAAGGCGCGCGGGCACGCAGCAGTGAAAGTTGGCTGCCCGAGCTGCAGCACAACCAAAGCTCCGAACCCCAGGCCGCGCTGGAGGCCGGCAACGACTTGCGCCACGTTGAAGCCGCCTTGCGCAGCCTGCCGGAGCGCACCCGGCAGATTTTCCTGCTCAACCGCATCCACGGCCGCAAATACGCCGAAATCGCCAAGGCCATGGGCCTGTCCCAAAGCGCCGTGGAAAAACATATGATGCGGGCCCTCGAAGCCTGCAAGGCCAGCCTTCGCGAACCCTCATCGCCACGCACGCCAGGGAAAGCACCGTGAACCCCATCCCAACGCCCGACCAGGAACACGCCGCACTGGCCTGGCTGAGCCTGCTGCACGACCAACCCAGCAGCGGCGACCAGGCCACGTTCAGCCAGTGGTTGCGTGCCGACCCCGCCCATGCCGAAGCCTATTCTCAGGCTCAGGTGTTGTGGGAATTGAGTGACGGGCCAGCGCGAAAACTGGCAGACGAAGACGCCTTCGCCTTGCAGGGGTACCTCAACGCGATGACCACCTCCCGGCGCACGCGGGTACTGCGCTGGTCTGGTGCGCTGGCCATGGCCGCGTGCCTGCTGCTGATGGTGTCCATGGGCGCAGGCTGGCAGCCGTCGCGCTGGGTCGACGATTTCGGCGCCGACTATGTGACGGCGCCGGGGGAAGTGAAGACCTTCACCCTGGCCGACCAGTCCCAAGTCACGCTGGATGCGGACAGCGCGATCGACGTGGACTTCAGCCATGGCGAACGGCATATCCAGTTGCGCCGTGGCGCAGGGTTTTTCCAGGTGACCCACACCGGTCAATCCTTTGTGGTCGAGGCGGGGAGCGGTGAAGCACGCGTGCTCGGCACCCAGTTCGAAGTGCGCCTGCAACCGGCCGGTGCCGAGGTGACCGTGTTGTCGGGGCGGGTTGGGGTGACGCCGGCCAAGCAGGGCCAACAGCAAATTCTTGCGGCCGGCCAGCAAGTGGCCTACGCCGATGGCGTCGCCGAGCCCCTGCACGCCGTGGACAGCGAATCACGGCTGGCCTGGCGCGAGGGTTGGCTCAATTACTACAAGGCGCCGCTGGCGGACGTGGTCAAGGATCTGCAGCGCTACTACCCCGGGCGCATCCTGCTGCTCAACGAACAGCTGGGTGCCCGGCGCGTCAGCGGCAGCTTTCCGAGCAAAGACCCGCAGGCGGTATTGAAGGCGTTGCAGGCGGTGTTGGGGTTCGAGCAGCACAGCCTGCTGGGCCGAGTGATCGTGGTGCGCTGATTACTCCAGCGCGGCCATGATCTTCTCGGGGCTGTAGTCGCGGATCAACGTGCCGTTTACATCCACGAAAGGGATCCCGCCGCCGCCCAGCGCCTCATACGCCTTGCGGGCCTGGGCGTCCTTCTCGATATCGAACGCCTGGTAGGGAATGCCCTTCTGGTCGAGGAAGCGGCGGATCTGCTTGCAGTAGCCGCACCACTCGGTGGCATAGAGCGTCACGCGTGCTGAAGCACGCACTTGCTCAGGCGCCACCTGCGACGGGTTGAACACCCGCTCGATCTTGCCCCAGTTCTGAATGACCACCACCACCAGCAACACCAGCAGGACTTTCTTGAGCACCCCGCCGAGCATCAGTTACGGCGCTTGAGCTGGTCGGTCAGTTGGGTCGGCAGGCCCTTGATGATCAAGGTGCCGGCGGCTTCGTCGTATTCGATCTTGTCGCCCAGCAGGTGCGCTTCAAAGCTGATGGACAAACCTTCAGCGCGTCCGGTGAAGCGGCGGAACTGGTTGAGGGTGCGCTTATCCGCAGGAATCTCCGGCGACAGGCCGTAATCCTTGTTACGGATGTGGTCATAGAACGCTTTAGGCCGATCTTCATCGATCAAGCCCGAGAGTTCTTCCAGGCCCATCGGCTCGCCGAGCTTGGCTTGGCTGCTGGCATAGTCCACCAGGGTCTTGGTTTTCTCGCGGGCGGATTCGTCCGGCAGGTCTTCGCTTTCGACGAAGTCACTGAACGCCTTGAGCAGGGTGCGGGTTTCGCCCGGGCCGTCGACGCCTTCCTGACAACCGATGAAGTCGCGGAAGTACTCCGAGACTTTCTTGCCGTTCTTGCCCTTGATAAACGAGATGTACTGCTTGGACTGCTTGTTGTTCTGCCACTCGGAGACGTTGATGCGCGCCGCCAGGTGCAACTGGCCCAGGTCCAGGTGGCGCGACGGTGTCACGTCCAGCTCGTCGGTGACGGCCACGCCTTCACTGTGGTGCAGCAGGGCGATGGCGAGGTAGTCGGTCATGCCTTGCTGGTAATGGGCAAACAGCACGTGGCCGCCGGTGGAGAGGTTGGACTCTTCCATCAGCTTTTGCAGGTGCTCCACCGCTGTGCGACTGAAGGTGGTGAAATCCTGGCCACCGTCGAAATACTCCTTCAACCAGCCGCTGAACGGGTGCGCGCCGGATTCGGCATGGAAAAACCCCCAGGCCTTGCCTTGTTTGGCGTTGTAGCTCTCGTTGAGGTCGGCAAGCATGTTCTCGATGGCTGCCGATTCGGACAGCTCCGAATCGCGGGCGTGCAGAACTGCGGGTGTGCCGTCGGGTTTTTTGTCGATCAGGTGGACGATGCAATGACGGATCGGCATGGGCTTCTCGGCTGGTTGAAGGGGAGCGGTCGGCCTCCCCGAAAAGTCGCCCAGTGTACCGCACCCATTGGCCAAGACACGCGCCGAAGGGCGTTTTGGTGGTGGTCCGACGGCCCATATTCCTTTTTTTCACGGTTTAGAGCGATAAAGCTGACCAAATGGGTAGGTAGAGGCGGATATTTCCCCGTCTCTGTGCTAGTTTTGCCCCGTCTTGCGCCAAGTCTCGGCGTTAAGCGTGCATTCAGCATCTGTCAGGTCGAACCAATCCCCGTTTCAAGTATCTATAACCCCGAACTTCGTGGTTATGGTCGGGGGTGCCAGGCCTTGACGGTCGGGCTCGATGGCTGACACTGCACTCTGCAATCCATATGAATTTGATAGGGAAGGAACACCACAATGGCTATTACTAAAGACCAACTGATCGCTGACCTGGCTGAAGCAGTAGACGCACCGAAAACTACCGTGCGCGCCCTGCTGGACCAACTGAGCCAAGTGGTTGCTGATCAGCTGGAAAACGGCGGCGAAATCACTCTGCCAGGCGTTGGCAAACTGAAAGTGACCGAGCGTCCTGCCCGTACTGGCCGTAACCCTTCGACTGGCGCTGCCATCGAAATCGCTGCCAAGAAAGTTATCAAGCTGGTTGTGGCCAAAGGCCTGACCGACGCTGTTAACAAGTAAGACGCAGCAAAAAAAACCGTGCGCCGGAGTGATCCGGGCACGGTTTTTTGTTGCCTGCGATTTGTAGGAGCGGGCTTGCCCGCGAAAATCGTCAACGATTACGTGGGCTGCCTGGTTTCCCGCGGTGTCCTTGCGTTTTTCGCGAGCAAGCTCGCTCCTACAGTGAAGCGGGCCTGTATTAGTCGCGCACCCAGCGCTGGCGCCAGATCTGCTGTTCGTTCTTGGTCTGGAAGGTCCAGGCCACGAAGCGGCTCTGTTTCTGCCCCTGGGACATTTCCACCACCTGGCTTTCCAACACGCCAGCCTTTCTCAGGGCCGTCTCGATTACAGGCAGGTTCGACGCTTTTGACACCAGGGTGCTGAACCACAACACCTTGTGGGCAAAGTGCGCGCTCTCGGCGATCAACTGCGTGACAAAACGCGCCTCACCGCCTTCACACCACAGCTCAGCAGACTGGCCACCGAAATTCAGGACCGGCAATTTGCGTTTCGGATCAGCCTTGCCCAAGGCACGCCATTTACGCTCGCTGCCCTTGGTGGCTTCATCCATGGACGCATGGAACGGCGGGTTGCACATGGTCAGGTCAAAACGCTCGCCCGGCTCCAGCAGGCCCAGCAGGATCTGCTTGGGGTTGGTTTGCTGGCGAAGTTGAATCACCTTGCTCAGGTCGTTGGACTGCACAATAGCCTTGGCGGCGGCCACGGCGATAGGGTCGACTTCCGAACCCAGGAAGTTCCAGCGGTACTCCATGTAGCCAATCAGCGGATAGACGCAGTTGGCGCCCATGCCGATGTCCAGCACCTTGACGATCGAGCCACGCGGGATCTTGCCGTCGTTGTTGCTGGCCAGCAGGTCGGCGAGGAAGTGCACGTAGTCTGCACGCCCCGGTACCGGTGGGCACAGGTAGTCAGCCGGGATGTCCCAATGCTGGATGCCATAGAACGATTTGAGCAGCGCCCGGTTGAACACCCGCACCGCATCCGGGCTGGCGAAGTCGATGCTCTCTTTGCCATAGGGGTTGATGATCACGTACTTCGCCAGTTCCGGCGTGGTCTTGATCAGTGCCGGGAAGTCGTAACGGCCTGTGTGGCGGTTGCGAGGGTGCAGGGTGGCCTCCTTGCGCGGCACGACGGGCTTGGCCGTGGCGGCGGTTTTAGGCTTCTTGCGGGGAGGCTTGGGCGTGCTCGGGGTGGTCATGATGATTCTGGGGTTGGCTCAATGTGGCGGGTATTGTCACACATCTTGGAGGCAACTCGGTCAACTGTGGGAGGGGGCTTGCCCCCGATGGCGGTGTATCAGCCAATTTGTAGGTTGCTGACACACTGCTGTCGGGGACAAGCCCCCTGCCACATTGACTGTCTTGCCAGCCTGGCACCGGGGAATGTCGGGCAAAAAAAAGAGACCCGAAGGTCTCTTTTTTCACACAGGTTCCAGGTTACAGGCTGGAAATCCGTGCATGTTGCTCCGCCAGTTTGCCCAAGGCCTGTTCAGCCTCGGCCAACTTGGCGCGCTCTTTCTCGATCACTTCGGCTGGCGCCTTGTCGACGAACGCCGCGTTGGACAGCTTGCCGCCCACGCGCTGCACTTCGCCTTGCAGACGCGCAATCTCTTTGTCGAGACGGGCCAGTTCGGCGCCCTTGTCGATCAGGCCGGCCATCGGCACCAACACTTCCATATCGCCCACCAGTGCGGTGGCGGAAAGAGGGGCTTCGGCGCCGTCCGCCAATACAGTGATCGACTCCAGCTTTGCCAGCTTCTTGAGCAACGCATCGTTCTCAGTGAGACGACGCTGGTCTTCGGCACTGGCGTTCTTCACAAACACGGCCAACGGCTTGCCCGGCCCGATGTTCATCTCGGCGCGGATGTTGCGCGTGCCGAGCATCAGGGTCTTGAGCCATTCGATATCGCTTTCGGCCGCCTCATCGATGCGTGCTTCGTTGGCCACTGGCCAAGGTTGCAGCATGATGGTCTTGCCTTCGATACCGGCCAGCGGCGCCAGGCGCTGCCAGATTTCTTCGGTGATGAACGGCATGAACGGGTGCGCCAGGCGCAGCGCCACTTCCAATACGCGCACCAGCGTGCGACGGGTGCCGCGCTGGCGCTCGATCGGTGCGTTTTCGTCCCACAGCACGGGCTTGGACAGTTCCAGGTACCAGTCGCAATACTGGTTCCAGATGAACTCGTACAAGGCCTGTGCGGCCAGGTCGAAACGGAACTGGTCGAGCTGGCGGGTCACTTCGGCTTCGGTGCGCTGCAACTGCGAGATGATCCAGCGATCCGCCAGGCTCAGCTCGTAGGCTTCGCCGTTCTGGCCGCAATCTTCGCCTTTGTCCAGCACGTAGCGCGCGGCGTTCCAGATCTTGTTGCAGAAGTTGCGATAGCCTTCGACGCGGCCCATGTCGAACTTGATGTCGCGACCGGTGGATGCCAGCGAGCAGAACGTGAAGCGCAGGGCGTCGGTGCCGTAGCTGGCGATGCCGTCGGCGAACTCGTCGCGGGTCTGCTTCTCGATCTTTTTCGCGAGCTTCGGCTGCATCAGGCCCGAGGTGCGTTTCTGCACCAGGGTTTCCAGGTCGATGCCGTCGATGATGTCCAGCGGGTCCAGGACGTTGCCCTTGGACTTGGACATCTTCTGGCCCTGGCCATCACGCACCAGGCCGTGTACGTACACGGTCTTGAACGGAACCTGCGGCGTGCCGTCCTCGTTCTTCACCAGGTGCATGGTCAGCATGATCATCCGGGCAACCCAGAAGAAAATGATGTCGAAACCGGTGACCAGCACGTCGGTGGAGTGGAATTTCTTCAGGAATTCGGTCTGCTGCGGCCAGCCCAGGGTGGAGAAGGTCCACAGGCCCGAGCTGAACCAGGTGTCCAGTACGTCGTTGTCCTGTTGCAGCGCTACGTCGGCACCGAGGTTGTGCTTGGCGCGCACTTCGGCTTCGTCGCGGCCTACATAGACCTTGCCCGACTCGTCGTACCAGGCCGGAATGCGGTGGCCCCACCACAGTTGACGGCTGATGCACCAATCCTGGATGTCGCGCATCCACGAGAAGTACATGTTCTCGTACTGTTTCGGCACAAACTGGATGCGCCCATCTTCCACGGCGGCGATGGCGGGTTCTGCCAACGGCTTGGTGGACACGTACCACTGGTCGGTCAGCCACGGCTCGATCACCGTGCCGGAGCGGTCGCCCTTCGGCACTTTCAGGCCGTGGTCGTCAACGCTCACCAGCAAGCCGGCGGCGTCAAAGGCGGCGACGATCTGCTTGCGCGCTTCGAAACGGTCGAGGCCGGCGTATTCGGCCGGGATCTTGCCGTCGATGCTGTCGTTCAGCGTACCGTCCAGGTTGAACACCTGGCAGGCCGGCAGTACGGCGGCGTTTTTGTCGAAGATGTTCAGCAGCGGCAGGTTGTGGCGCTTGCCGACTTCGTAGTCGTTGAAATCGTGGGCCGGGGTGATTTTCACGCAGCCGGTGCCGAATTCAGGGTCGCAGTAATCGTCCGCGATGATCGGGATGCGGCGGCCCACCAGCGGCAGCTCGACGAACTTGCCGATCAGTGCCTGGTAGCGTTCGTCATTCGGGTTGACCGCGACGGCGGCGTCGCCGAGCATGGTTTCCGGACGGGTGGTGGCGACGATCAGGTAGTCGTTGCCTTCAGCGGTCTTGGCGCCGTCGGCCAGCGGGTACTTGAGGTTCCACAGGAAGCCTTTTTCGTCGTGGTTTTCCACTTCGAGGTCGGAAATCGCCGTGTGCAACTTGGTGTCCCAGTTGACCAGGCGCTTGCCGCGGTAGATCAGGCCGTCTTCATGCAGGCGCACGAAAGCTTCTTTCACAGCTTCCGACAGGCCGTCGTCCATGGTGAAGCGTTCGCGGCTCCAATCGACGGACGAGCCTAGGCGACGGATCTGACGGCTGATGTTGCCGCCGGACTGGTCTTTCCATTCCCAGATTTTCTCCAGGAATTTCTCGCGGCCCAGGTCGTGGCGGCTCTGGCCGGTGGCTTCGAGTTGGCGTTCTACCAGCATTTGGGTGGCGATACCGGCGTGGTCGGTACCTGGCTGCCACAGGGTGTTGCGGCCCTGCATGCGGCGGAAACGGATCAACGCATCCATGATCGCATTGTTGAAGCCATGGCCCATGTGCAGGCTGCCAGTGACGTTCGGTGGCGGAATCATGATGGTGTAGGAATCGCCCGCGCCTTGCGGGGCGAAATAATTCTCGGATTCCCAGGTGTTGTACCAGGAAGTTTCGATAGCGTGCGGCTGGTAGGTCTTATCCATGCGCGGCGGGACCCTAGTTGGCATTTATTCAGGAAAGCCGGCAAGTATAACGGGGGATAGGGCGTAGGGCGAGGTGAAGACAGGCTTGTAATGCTGGGGGAGCAAATGCGGGAGGGGGCTTGCCCCCTCCCACAGGGGAGTCATGCAAGGGTCAGGATTGATACTGGCTGAGCAACCGCTCCATCCGCGCATCCAGGCGACGCTTGATCTCGGTCTCGATATGCGGGGCAAAGTCGTCGATCACGTCCTGCATGATCAATTGCGCAGCGGCGCGCAGTTCGTTGTCCAGGTGCAGCAGCAGCGCGTCGGGGCCTTTTTCGACTGGCGCGGGTTCTGCAGTCACGGGTTCTGGAGCGGCGGGCTTGGCGCCGACCATGTCGAACAGCAGCGGAATCTGTACCTCGCTCTCGACCGACTCGGTCAACAGCGGCGGTTGCAAATCATCATCACCCAGCAACTGGCGGATCGACTCGAGGTCGTCCAGCAGGTGGTCATCTTTTTTCAGCGGGTTGGGAGTGTCCATCGTGTGCTCAAAGTCGTTGTAGCCGGTGATCTTGCAGAGGATAGCCCTGTTCGCGATAGAAGCGGAAACTCTCCCGCGCGGCCTGACGAATAGCCGGGTCTTCCACCACCACCTCTGCCACGCGGGCGAAGGCCTTGGCGAACGGCGGGACTTTCAGGTCCAGGTTGACCAGCAGGTCCTGGTGATTGCCGCAGCTGTCGCCCAACCCAAGAACCACAATGCCATCAGGTTCGGATTCGGCAGGGCCGTGGGGCACGAAGCTTTCGCCCTTGAAGCGCCACAGGCGGGCATCCAGCTCGTCGCGTTGGGCGGCATCGCTGCAATGCAGGTAGATGCGGTGGCCCATGCGCCAGGCTTTTTCGGTGAGCTTGCAGGCAAAGTCCAGGCGCGCGAGCGGGTCGGCGCTGGGCAATATGTAGAAGTCGACTTGGGTCATTGCGGTTCCTGGAGCACCTCAAAAACTGTAGGAGCGAACTTGCTCGCGAAGAACGTTAACGATGACGCGTTTAATCACGATTAACGCGTTGTCCTCAAGGTTTTCGCGAGCAAGCTCGCTCCTGCAGGGGTCAGGCCTTGGCGCGATCCAGCAGGTACTGGGTCAGCAGGGGCACCGGACGGCCGGTGGCGCCTTTGTCCTTGCCGCCGCTGGTCCAGGCGGTGCCGGCGATGTCCAGGTGAGCCCAGTTGAAGTTCTTGGCAAACCGCGACAGGAAGCACGCCGCAGTGATGGTGCCGGCTTTCGGGCCACCGATATTGGCGATGTCGGCGAACGGGCTGTCCAGCTGTTCCTGGTACTCATCGAACAGCGGCAATTGCCAGGCACGGTCGTCGGCAGACTTGCCGGCGCTGAGCAATTGCTCGATCAGTTCGTCGCTGTTACCCAGCAGGCCCGAAGTGTGGGAGCCCAGGGCGACGATGCAGGCGCCGGTCAGTGTGGCGATGTCGATCACGGCTTGCGGCTTGAAGCGCTCGGCGTAGGTCAGGGCATCGCACAGCACCAGGCGGCCTTCGGCGTCGGTGTTGAGGATTTCGACCGTCTGGCCGCTCATGGTGGTGACGATGTCGCCAGGACGCGCCGCGCCGCCGCTCGGCATGTTCTCGGCACACGCCAGGATGCACACCAGGTTGATCGGCAGCTTCAGCTCCAGCACGGCGCGCAGGGTACCGAACACGCTGGCGGCGCCGCCCATGTCGTACTTCATCTCATCCATGCCGGCACCCGGCTTGAGGCTGATGCCGCCGGTGTCGAAGGTGATGCCTTTACCCACAAGGGCGTAAGGTTTTTCGGATTTCTTGCCGCCGTTGTACTGCATCACGATCAAGCGTGGCGGCTGGTCGCTGCCCTGGCCCACGGCATAGAACGAGCCCATGCCCAGGTCCTTGATCTTTTTCTCATCCAGGACTTCGACCTTCAGGCCCTTGAATTCCTTGCCGAGCGCCTTGGCCTGCTCGCCCAGGAACGTCGGGTGGCAGATGTTTGGCGGCAGGTTGCCCAGGTCGCGGGTGAACGACATGCCGTTGGCGATGGCCGTGGCGTGGGTCGCGGCGCGCTGCACTTCAGCCTGGGCGGCCTTGATGGTCAGCAGGGTGATTTTCTTCAGGGCGCGGGGTTCAGCTTTGGTGCTCTTGAACTGATCGAAAATGTAACCGCCGTCTACCAGTGTTTCGGCCAACAAGCGGGTCTTGCCGTAGCTGTCACGGCCCTTGACGACGATTTCGTCCAGCGCCAGTGCCGCATCGCTGCCGCCCAGGCCCTTGAGGGTGGTGAGGATGCTGCTGATGATCTTGCGGAACGGGCGGTCGCCCAGTTCGGCGTCCTTGCCCACGCCCACCAGCAGCACGCGGTCGGCTTTCAGGTTGGGCAGGCTTTGCAGCAGCAGGCTCTGGCCGACTTTACCGGCCAGGTCGCCGCGCTTGAGGATTGCGCTGATGGCGCCGCCGCTGAGTTCGTCGAGTTGCTTGGCGGCCACGCCGAGGGTGCGGCCTTCGCCGATGGCGACCACGAGGGTGGCGGTTTTCAACGTTTCGGGGCTAACGCTTTTTACAACCAATTCCATTTTCGGGTCCCTTATAAAGGTCTTGAGAGCCTGGCGACTGTACCCAGGCTTTAATGCTTGGCAGCCGTGTAGGCCGCCAGCGACAAAGGCCGCAGTTTGAACCTCGCCGGCGGAGCCTGACAACCCTTGGCACGCGCTTTGTGCATGTGCGTGAGGTTGCGCAGTGACAGGCGCGGTCAATCACAGGATAATGCGCCATCTTTTTAGCTGGCCCTGTTCAAAAGGGCTGACTCGGTATGCTTGCTTGTTTGGCCGCCTTAGCCTGACAACCCTGGAGTGTCTGGTTTGATCGTCTTCCGTTATCTGTCCCGCGAAGTCCTGTTGACCCTGAGTGCCGTGAGTGCGGTATTGCTGGTCATCATCATGAGTGGTCGTTTCGTCAAATACCTGGCCCAGGCTGCCTCCGGCGCCCTGGATCCGGGCTCGTTGTTCCTGATCATGGGCTTTCGCCTGCCAGGGTTCCTGCAACTGATCCTGCCGCTGGGCCTGTTCCTCGGGATCCTGCTGGCCTACGGTCGCCTGTACCTCGAAAGCGAAATGACCGTGCTCTCGGCCACCGGCATGAGCCAGCAACGCCTGCTGGGCATGACCATGATTCCGGCCGCCGGCATCGCGCTGATCGTTGCCTGGCTGAGCATGAGCCTGGCGCCCCAGGGTGCTATGCAGTTCCAGCTGGTGCTGAACAAGCAAGACGCCATGACTGAGTTCGACACCCTCGAGCCGGGTCGCTTCCAGGCCCTCAACGACGGCACTCGCGTGACCTACACCGAGACCCTGACTGAAGACCGTGCCAACCTCGGCGGCGTGTTCATCTCCGAGAAGCGCCTGGGCCAGGACAAGAAAGACCGTGGCATTTCCGTGCTGGTAGCCGACTCCGGCCGCCAGGAAGTGCGCCCGGACGGCAGTCGCTACCTGATCCTGGAAAACGGCTATCGCTATGACGGCAGCCCAGGCCAGGCCGACTATCGCGCCATCCAGTACGACACCTATGGCGTGATGCTGGAGCGTCCGGACGTCAGCGGCGAAGTCACTGACCGCGATGCCATCCCTACCAAGGACCTGTTCGGCAGCAAGGAACTGCGCTCCATTGCCGAGCTGCAATGGCGCCTTTCCCTGCCGTTGCTGGTGTTTATCGTCACCCTGATGGCGGTGCCGCTGTCGCGCGTCAACCCGCGCCAAGGCCGATTCCTCAAGCTGTTGCCGGCGATCCTGCTGTACATGGCTTACCTCACCATCCTGATTTCCGCCCGTGGCGCCCTGGAGAAGGGCAAGCTGTCGCCGACCCTGGGCCTGTGGTGGGTGCACGGCATCTTCCTGGTGATCGGCCTGGGGCTGCTCTATTGGGAACCGATCCGTTTGAACATGAAGAGCCGTCGTGGCCAGAAGGAGTTGGCTCGTGGCTAAGCTCGATCGCTACATTGGTAGCAGCGTACTGATCGCCATTTTGGCGGTATTGGGCATCATCCTGGGCCTGGCCTCGCTGTTTGCCTTCATTGATGAAGTGGGCAGCGTCAGCGACACCTACACCGTGTGGCACGTGCTGAGCTACGTGGCCCTCACCGCGCCGCGCCGTCTCTACGACATGATGCCGATGGCTGCGCTGATCGGCTGCCTCATTGGCCTGGGCAGCCTGGCCAGCAATAGCGAACTCACCATCATGCGCGCCGCCGGTGTGTCCATTGGTCGTATCGTCTGGGCAGTGATGAAACCCATGCTGCTGCTGATGGCGTGCAGCGTGCTGATCGGCGAATACGTGGCGCCACCGGCCGAAACCACCGCCCAGGCCAATCGCGCCCTGGCCCAGGGGTCGGGCGATGCACAAAGTTCCAAGCATGGCCTGTGGCACCGCCAGGGTGATGAATTCATCCACATCAACGCCGTGCAGCCGGGTGGGTTGCTGGTGGGCGTGACCCGCTACACCTTTGACAAGGAACGCCACCTGCTGTCGTCGAGCTTCGCCAAACGTGCGCAGTTCGGTGACGATAAGTGGCAACTGAGCGACATCACCACCACCTACTTCCGCAATGTGGGCCAGGGCACCAAGGCCAGCACCGAAGTGATCAATGTGCCGACTGAAGAGTGGAACATCGCCCTCAAGCCGCAATTGCTCAACACCGTGGTGATGGTCCCGGAAAGCCTGCCGATCTCCGGGCTGTGGGGCTACATTCACTACCTCAAGGACCAGGGCCTGAATAACGGTCGTTACTGGCTGGCGTTCTGGGTCAAGGTGTTGCAGCCAGTGGTGACCGCTGCGCTGGTGCTGATGGCGATCTCGTTCATCTTCGGCCCGCTGCGTTCGGTGACCCTGGGCCAGCGCGTGTTTACCGGCGTGCTGGTGGGCTTCACCTTCCGTATTGCCCAGGACTTGCTCGGCCCGTCGAGCCTGGTGTTCGGTTTCTCGCCGCTGTTTGCCGTGCTGGTACCGACGGCGATCTGTGCCCTGGCCGGCTTCTGGCTGTTGCGCCGCGCCGGTTGAAAGCCTGCTTATGAACAAAAAATGCCCCGGTCGCGAGATCGGGGCATTTTTGTTCTGGTCAGCAAAGATGACGTCTGGCCTGAGCATCAGGTACAATTCCCGGCTATTTTTCAGCGGGCAATCTGCCTGCAGCCTTTTTGAGTGTTGATCCGTGAGTGATTTGAGTCATATCCGCAATTTCTCCATCATCGCCCACATTGACCATGGCAAGTCGACGCTGGCCGATCGATTCATCCAGATGTGCGGCGGCCTTGCCGAGCGTGAAATGGAAGCCCAGGTCCTGGACTCCATGGACCTTGAGCGCGAGCGCGGGATCACCATCAAGGCCCACAGCGTAACGCTGTACTACAAAGCCAAAGACGGCATCACCTACCAGCTCAACTTCATTGACACCCCGGGCCACGTCGACTTCACCTACGAAGTCAGCCGTTCCCTGGCGGCCTGTGAAGGTGCCCTGCTGGTGGTCGACGCCGGCCAGGGCGTGGAAGCGCAGTCGGTTGCCAACTGCTACACCGCGATCGAGCAGGGCCTGGAAGTCATGCCCGTACTGAACAAGATCGACCTGCCCCAGGCCGAGCCTGAGCGCGTCAAGGAAGAGATCGAGAAGATCATCGGCATCGACGCCACCGACGCCGTCACCTGCAGCGCCAAGACCGGCCTGGGTGTCGACGAAGTGCTCGAGCGCCTGGTACACACCATTCCCGCCCCGACCGGCAACTACGAAGATCCGCTGCAAGCGTTGATCATCGACTCCTGGTTCGACAACTACCTGGGCGTTGTTTCCCTGGTACGCGTGCGCCACGGCCGTGTGAAGAAAGGCGACAAGATCCTGGTCAAGTCCACCGGCAAGATCCACCTGGTGGACAGCGTCGGTGTGTTCAACCCCAAGCACACCGCGACCACCGATCTGAAAGCCGGCGAAGTAGGCTTCATCATCGCCGGTATCAAGGACATTCACGGTGCGCCAGTGGGTGACACCCTGACCTTGAGCAGCACCCCCGACGTCGACGTGTTGCCTGGCTTCAAACGCATCCAGCCACAGGTCTACGCCGGCCTGTTCCCGGTCAGCTCCGACGACTTCGAAGACTTCCGCGAAGCCCTGCAAAAGCTGACCCTCAACGACTCGTCGTTGCAGTACACCCCGGAAAGCTCCGACGCCCTGGGCTTCGGCTTCCGTTGCGGCTTCCTTGGCATGCTGCACATGGAAATCATCCAGGAGCGCCTCGAGCGCGAGTACGACCTGGACCTGATCACCACCGCGCCAACCGTTATTTTCGAGTTGTTGCTGAAAACCGGTGAAACGATTTACGTCGATAACCCGTCCAAGCTCCCGGACCTGTCGGCCATTGAAGACATGCGCGAGCCTATCGTGCGGGCCAATATCCTGGTGCCGCAGGAGCACTTGGGCAACGTCATCACCCTGTGTATCGAGAAACGTGGCGTCCAGCGCGACATGCTGTTCCTCGGTACCCAGGTGCAAGTGACCTATGACATGCCGATGAACGAAGTGGTCCTGGACTTCTTCGACCGTCTCAAATCCACCAGTCGCGGCTATGCTTCGCTGGATTACCATTTCGACCGTTACCAATCGGCTAATCTGGTGAAACTGGACGTGTTGATCAACGGCGACAAGGTCGATGCCCTGGCACTCATCGTGCACAAGGACAACGCGCACTACAAAGGTCGCCAGTTGACCGAGAAGATGAAAGAACTGATTCCGCGCCAGATGTTCGACGTCGCGATCCAGGCCGCCATCGGCGGGCAGATCATTGCACGGACCTCCGTCAAGGCTCTCAGAAAGAACGTACTGGCCAAATGCTACGGCGGTGACGTAAGCCGTAAGCGCAAGCTGCTTGAGAAGCAAAAGGCCGGTAAGAAACGCATGAAGCAAGTCGGCAACGTGGAAGTTCCACAAGAAGCCTTCCTTGCAGTGCTCAGGTTGGATAGTTAGGTCCTATGTCACTAAATTTCCCGCTGTTGCTGGTCATCGCCGTTGCCGTTTGCGGTCTCCTGGCGTTGCTTGATCTGGTGTTCTTCGCCCCGCGTCGGCGGGCGGCCATCGCGTCGTATCAGGGCAGCGTCAGCCAGCCCGATGCCGTGGTGGTCGAGAAGCTGAACAAAGAGCCTTTGCTGGTTGAATACGGCAAGTCGTTCTTCCCGGTGCTGTTCATCGTGCTGGTGTTGCGTTCGTTCCTGGTAGAACCGTTTCAGATCCCGTCGGGCTCGATGAAACCTACCCTGGACGTGGGCGACTTCATCCTGGTGAACAAGTTTTCCTACGGGATTCGCCTGCCGGTGATCGACAAGAAAGTCATCGAGATCGGTGACCCGCAACGCGGCGATGTGATGGTGTTTCGCTTCCCGAGTGATCCGAACGTCAACTACATCAAGCGTGTGGTCGGCCTGCCGGGCGACGTGATTCGCTACACCGGCGACAAGCGCCTGCTGATCAACGGTGAATCGGTGGCTGAAAAGCTGATCGGCTCCGAGCCGAACTCCCTGGGCAGCGCCGAGCTGTATCAGGAGAAGCTTGGCGCGGTGGAGCACCAGATCCGCAAGGAAATGTCGCGCTATCGCCAGCCTGATGGCGAGTGGAAAGTACCTGCCGGGCACTATTTCATGATGGGCGACAACCGTGACAACTCCAATGACAGCCGTTATTGGAACGATCCCAACATTCCCAAGGAAATGCTGGGCATGGTTCCCGACGAGAACATTGTCGGCAAGGCCTTCGCGGTCTGGATGAGTTGGCCGGAGCCCAAGCTCAGCCACCTGCCGAACTTCTCGCGAGTCGGGCTGATCAAGTAATACAAGCGGCGCTGTGAACACAGCGCCGACTGCTTTTCTGGGGCTTGGACATTTTCTGGCCTCATGCGGCACCTACCAGGATTTGAATTTGAACACTGCGTCAATCGTCGATGGCCGCCGGTGCCACCAACTAGATATGGATAAACCGTGACCGTTTCTCTAGCACGTCTCGAGCGCCAGCTCGGCTACACCTTCAAGGACCAGGAATTGATGGTCCTTGCCCTCACACACCGCAGCTTTGCAGGGCGTAACAACGAACGCCTGGAATTCCTCGGTGATGCCATCCTCAATTTCGTCGCCGGTGAAGCGCTGTTCGAGCGTTTTCCCCAAGCCCGTGAAGGCCAGCTGTCGCGCCTGCGCGCGCGCCTGGTGAAGGGAGAGACCCTTGCCGTGCTGGCCCGTGGTTTCGGCCTCGGCGAATACCTGCGCCTGGGCTCCGGCGAGTTGAAGAGCGGCGGTTTTCGCCGCGAGTCGATCCTGGCCGACGCCCTCGAAGCGCTGATTGGCGCGATCTACCTCGACGCAGGCATGGAAGCGGCCAAGGAGCGTGTCACCGCCTGGCTGACCTCCGAGATCGAGAGCCTGACGCTGGTCGACACCAACAAAGATCCCAAGACCCGCCTGCAGGAATTCCTGCAGTCCCGCGGGTGCGAACTGCCACGCTATGAAGTGGTGGATATCCAGGGTGAGCCGCATTGCCGTGTATTCTTCGTGGAATGTGAAATCACCTTACTGAACGAAAAAAGCCGAGGTCAGGGTGTGAGCCGTCGTATTGCCGAACAGGTAGCGGCCGCCGCAGCACTGATTGCCCTGGGCGTGGAGAATGGCCATGACTGATTCAACCGCAACACGCTGTGGCTATGTTGCCATTGTCGGCCGCCCGAACGTGGGCAAGTCCACGCTGCTCAACCACATCCTCGGGCAAAAGCTCGCGATCACTTCGCGCAAGCCGCAGACCACCCGTCACAACATGCTGGGTATCAAGACCGAAGGCAACGTGCAAGCGGTCTACGTCGACACCCCGGGCATGCACAAGGGGGGCGAAAAGGCCCTCAACCGCTACATGAACAAGACCGCTTCGGCGGCGTTGAAAGACGTCGACGTGGTGATCTTCGTGGTGGACCGCACCAAGTGGACCGACGAGGATCAGATGGTCCTCGAACGTGTGCAGTACGTCACCGGCCCCTTGATCGTTGCGCTGAACAAGACCGACCGCATCGAAGACAAGGCCGAGCTGATGCCGCACCTGAGCTGGCTGCAGGAGCAACTGCCGAACGCCCAGATCATCCCGATCTCGGCCCAGCACGGTCACAACCTTGAAGCCCTGGAGCGCGTGATCGCCGAACACTTGCCGGAGAACGAGCACTTCTTCCCGGAAGACCAGATCACCGACCGCAGCAGCCGTTTTCTTGCCGCCGAGCTGGTGCGCGAGAAAATCATGCGCCAGATGGGCGCCGAGCTGCCGTACCAGATCACCGTCGAAATCGAAGAGTTCAAGCAGCAGGGCAAGACCTTGCATATCCATGCGCTGATCCTCGTCGAACGTGACGGCCAGAAGAAAATCATCATTGGCGACAAGGGCGAGCGCATCAAGCGCATCGGCACCGAAGCGCGCAAGGATATGGAGCTGCTGTTCGACTCCAAGATCATGCTCAACCTGTGGGTGAAGGTGAAAGGCGGCTGGTCCGACGATGAGCGCGCACTGCGCTCTCTCGGCTACGGCGACCTCTAAGCGCACCGCAGTACACATGTGGGAGGGGGCTTGCCCCCGATAGCCGTGGTTCAGTTGACACATAAGTGACTGACACACTGCCATCGGGGGCAAGCCCCCTCCCACATTCGGTGTGTGTAGTGTTCAACAACGCATTCCAGCAGCGAGCCTCCATGTCCCAATCCCTCAGCCAACCCGCCTACGTCCTGCACAGCCGCGCCTACCGTGAGACCAGCGCGCTGGTGGACTTCCTCACGCCCCAAGGCCGCCTTCGCGCCGTCTTGCGCAGCGCGCGGGGCAAGGCGGGCACGCAGGCGCGGCCGTTTGTGGCGTTGGACGTGGAGTTTCGCGGCAAAGGTGAGCTGAAAAACGTCGGCCGCCTGGAAAGCGTCGGTGCCTCTGCGTGGCTCAACGGCGATGCATTGTTCAGCGGGCTCTACCTCAATGAGCTGCTGATCCGCCTGCTGCCCGCCGAAGACCCGCACCCGGCGGTGTTCGATCACTACGCCGCCACCTTGCTCGCCCTGGCTGAAGGCCGCCCGCTGGAGCCGCTGCTGCGCGCCTTTGAATGGCGCCTGCTGGACGACTTGGGCTACGGCTTCGAGCTGGACAACGACCTTCACGGTGAGCCCATCGCTGCCGACGGCATGTACCGCCTGCAAGTCGACGCCGGCCTCGAACGCGTGTACCTGCTGCAACCTGGCCTGTTTCAGGGCACCGAGTTGCTGGCGATGAGCGAGGCTGACTGGACCGCACCCGGGGCCTTGTCCGCTGCCAAGCGCCTGATGCGCCAGGCCCTGGCCGTGCATTTGGGTGGGCGGCCACTGGTCAGCCGCGAGTTGTTTCGAAAGCCCTGACAACCCCGTGTATGCTGTGCAGCGTTTCTTTCCCTATTCAGGAGCGCTTCCGTGAGCACCAGCAATCGCATTCTTCTTGGCGTCAACATCGACCACGTCGCTACCCTGCGCCAGGCCCGGGGCACCCGTTACCCTGACCCGGTCAAGGCCGCGCTGGACGCCGAAGAAGCGGGCGCCGACGGCATCACCGTGCACCTGCGCGAAGACCGCCGCCATATCCAGGAGCGCGATGTGTTGCTGCTCAAGGACGTGCTGCAAACCCGCATGAACTTCGAAATGGGGGTCACCGAGGAGATGATGGCGTTCGCCGAGCGCATCCGCCCGGCGCACATCTGCCTGGTGCCGGAAACTCGCCAGGAACTCACCACCGAAGGCGGCCTCGATGTGGCCGGCCAGGAAGCGCGGATCAAGGCCGCGGTGGACCGCCTGTCGCAGATCGGCAGTGAAGTCTCGCTGTTCATCGACGCCGACGAGCGCCAGATCGAAGCATCGCGCCGTGTTGGCGCGCCGGCCATCGAACTGCACACAGGGCGTTATGCCGATGCCACCACGCCAACTGAAGTGGCTGATGAACTGCAGCGCATCATTGACGGTGTTGCTGTTGGGCTGCGTGAAGGTTTGATCGTCAATGCTGGTCATGGCCTGCACTACCACAACGTCGAAGCCGTGGCCGCGATCAAGGGCATCAACGAGCTGAACATCGGCCACGCGCTGGTGGCCCATGCACTGTTCGTCGGTTTCAAAGGCGCGGTGGCCGAGATGAAGGCCTTGATCCTGGCTGCTGCAAAGGCCTAAAGAACGCCGAAGATCCAATGTGGGAGGGGACTTGCCCCCGATGGCAATGGGTGTGCTACCGATAGGCTGATTGACACACCGCTATCGGGGGAAAGCCCCTCCCACATGAGAAGCCTTACTGTTTAGCCGATGCAGGTGTATCGTATCCGCCTTTTGCAGGCCCTGGGCCTGCGGCAGATACGTGAGGTTGTTGTGTCCCGATCCTTTTCCCGTCGACAAATCCTGGGTGGTCTTGCAGGCCTGGCCGTCGTAGGCGTCGGTGCCGGTGGCGCCTACCGCTACTGGCTGGGGAAAGTCGCCGAGGCCGAAGCGGGGCATGATTACGAGCTGATCGCCGCACCTTTGGATGTGGAGCTGGTACCCGGCCACAAGACCGAAGCCTGGGCGTTCGGCCCCTCGGCGCCGGGCACCGAATTGCGTGTGCGCCAGGGCGAGTGGCTGCGGGTGCGTTTTATCAACCACCTGCCGGTCGCCACCACCATCCACTGGCACGGCATCCGCCTGCCGCTGGAAATGGACGGCGTGCCCTACGTCTCCCAATTGCCGGTCTTGCCCGGTGAATATTTCGACTACAAATTCCGTGTGCCCGACGCCGGCAGCTACTGGTATCACCCCCATGTGAACAGCAGTGAAGAACTCGGCCGTGGCCTGGTCGGGCCGCTGATCATCGAAGAGCGCGAGCCCACTGGTTTCAAGCACGAGCGCACCCTCAGCCTGAAGAGCTGGCACGTGGACGAGGAGGGCGCCTTCGTAGCCTTCAGCATTCCCCGTGAAGCGGCACGCGGGGGGACTGCCGGGCGGTTATCGACGATCAATGGCGTGTCCCAGGCAGTGATCGATTTGCCGGCCGGGCAGATCACTCGCGTACGTTTGCTCAACCTCGATAACACCCTGACCTATCGCATCAACATTCCGGATGTCGAGGCGCAGATCTACGCGCTGGACGGCAACCCCATCGAGCCGCGCCCGTTGGGCAAGGAATACTGGCTTGGCCCTGGCATGCGCATCTGCCTGGCGATCAAGGCACCGCCCGCCGGTGAGGAGCTGTCGATCCGCAATGGCCCGGTGCGCCTCGGCACGTTCCGTTCGGTGACCAACACCGATGCGCCCACCGAGTGGCCGCCGGCGCTGCCCGCCAACCCGATTGCCGAACCGGACCTGGCCAACGCCGAGAAACTCAACTTCAATTTTGAATGGGTCGGCACCGTGTCCGTCGATGACGGCCGGCCGCCGAGCCTTTGGCAGATCAATGGCCAGGCCTGGGACATCACCGACAAGACCTGCGCCGACCGCCCCATCGCCAAGCTGGAAAAGGGCAAGAGCTACATTTTCGAATTGAAGAACATGACCCAGTATCAGCACCCGATCCACCTGCATGGCATGAGCTTCAAGGTGATCGCCTCGAACCGCCACAAGGTGATCCCTTATTTCACCGACACCTACCTGCTGGGCAAGAACGAACGCGCCCGCGTCGCGCTGGTGGCGGATAACCCGGGGGTGTGGATGTTCCACTGCCACGTGATCGACCACATGGAAACCGGCCTGATGGCCGCCATCGAGGTGGCGTGATGCGTCAGATTCGCCCCGCCGCCATCATCGACCGCAGCCGTGACCAGGACTTCATGCGCGAGGCCCTGGCCCTGGCCGCCCAAGGCGCAGCCCTTGGCGAAGTGCCCGTGGGTGCGGTGCTGGTGCATGACGGAGAGATCATCGGCCGCGGCTTCAACTGCCCCATCAGCGGTAACGACCCCAGCGCTCACGCCGAGATGGTCGCCATCCGCGCCGCCGCGCAAGCCATCAGCAATTACCGCCTGGTGGGCAGCACCCTGTATGTGACCCTGGAGCCGTGCAGCATGTGCGCGGGCCTGATCGTGCATTCACGGGTGGCGCGGGTGGTGTATGGCGCGTTGGAGCCCAAGGCCGGGATTGTGCAGAGCCAGGGGCAGTTTTTTACCCAGGGTTTTCTCAATCACAGGGTGCTGTTCGAAGGTGGGGTGTTGGCAGAAGAATGCGGCACGGTGCTGAGCGAGTTCTTCAAAGCCCGAAGAGCCAAACCACCCATCTAACCAACACCGCCCCTCCCACATTTTGATCTCCATTTATTCAGGGAGATCTCAGGGTTACTTCTTGGCGATGATCACCGCCCGCATCGGCGCCGGCAGCCCTTCTACAGTCTTGCTGTGATCCTCAGGATCAAGGAAATCACTCAACGACTGGTACTTCATCCACTCCGTCCCCCGTTGTTCCTCGACTGTGGTCACGCTCACATCCACACAGCGCACATCGCTGAATCCTGCACGGCGCAGCCACAGCATCAGCGCCGGTACCGACGGCAGGAACCACACGTTGCGCATCTGCGCATAGCGGTCTTCCGGCACCAGCACTTGCTGCTGATCGCCTTCTACCACCAAGGTTTCCAATACCAGTTCGCCGCCCTTGACCAAGGTGTCCTTCAGCGCCAGCAAATGCTCAATCGGCGAGCGACGGTGATAGAACACACCCATCGAAAACACAGTGTCGAAGCCTTCCAGGTTCGCCGGCAGGTCTTCAAACGGGAACGGCAAGTGCCAGGCCTTAGGCTCGGACAAATAGCGTTGCACCGCCTGGAACTGGCAGAAGAACAACCAGTTCGGGTCCACGCCAATCACACTGTCGGCCCCGGCACCGAGCATGCGCCACATGTAGTAGCCGTTGCCGCAGCCCACGTCGAGGATGCGCTTGCCCTTGAGGTTCAAGTGCGGTGCCACCCGCGACCACTTCCAGTCCGAGCGCCACTCGGTGTCGACGTGCACACCGAACAGGTGGAACGGCCCTTTGCGCCACGGGCTCAGGCCCATCAGCGCGGTATGCATTTGGGCGCGGGTGTCGTCGTCGCAATCGGTGTCGAGGGTCAGGCCGTTGAGCAAGTCCACGTCGTTGGGCTGGATCTTCGGCAAGGCATCCAGTGCACTCTGCCAACGTTCCAGGTCACCATGACCTTTCTCCATTTTGCTATCGAGTTGCGCTTGCAGGCCCTGGGCCCACACGGCCAGGGGGGTGCCGACCAAGTGGCGGGCGAGGGGAGACAGATCAATCATGGCAAGGCAATCAACGAGGCAAAGTTAAGACACTGGAACCACGGCACGACTTTCGAGAACCCGGCCGCCAACAGGCGTTCGCGGTGTTCTTCGAGGCTGTCGGGCTTCATGACGTTTTCGATGGCACTGCGTTTCTGGGCGATTTCCAGCTCGCTGTAGCCGTTGGCGCGCTTGAACGCGACATGCAGGTCGGTGAGTAGCGCGTGCTCCTGCGGATCATTGAAGCGCAGCTTTTCCGAGAGAATCAGCGCGCCTCCCGGCAACAGCGAGTGGCGGATACGCGCGAGCAACGCCAGGCGCTCTTCGGGAACGATGAATTGCAGGGTGAAGTTCAATGCCACCACCGAGGCCGGCTGGAACTGCAACGCCAGGATATCGCCCTCGACCACCTCCACCGGCAACAGCTCCTGGAACATCGAGTCCTGGCCATTGAGGTACTCGCGGCAGCGCTCGACCATGGCCGCCGAGTTATCCACCGCGATCACCCGGCAGCCGTCGGTGCGCACGTGGCGACGCAAGGCCTGGGTGACGGCGCCCAGGGACGAACCCAGGTCGTAGAGCACGCTATTGGGCTGGGCAAACTGTGCTGCGAGTACGCCGAGGTTCTCGACGATGGTCGGGTAACCGGGTACCGAGCGCTTGATCATGTCCGGGAACACCCGTACCACGTCCTCGTTAAAGGCGAAGTCCGGCACCTGGGGCAGGGGCTGGGCGAATAGGCGATCGGGTTCTTTGCTCACGGTTGTTCCGGCATTGATGGGGGAAAAGCCGGCATTTTAGCCAACTTGGCCCGCACGTGCGCGTATCAGTTCACCGTAATCGTGCAGTCGAAGGTTTCAGCCGGCTCGGCTTCCGGTTCCCACGGCTGTTGGGACGTCAGCCGCAAACGGCCCTGGCCGCTGGTGAACGCCTGGAAGCGCCAGGTGGATTGACCGCCGCCGCCAATCACACCGGTCTCGGAACTGCTATAGACCTCTGGGCTCAATGCGCGCAGCACGCCGCCGGCAGAGTCCTGGATGGACCAGCGATAGCCGGTGGTGGGATTGCTCGGCAGGGTGAGGATCAAGTTTTGCCCGGACTTGAGTTGCAGCGGGCAGGCGCTCTGGTTGTCCACGGTGACGTTTTGCTTGGGCGTACTGGCGCACGCGGCGAGCAGGGCAAGGCTCAGGGGGAGAAGCAGGCGGGCTGCGGTCATGGAGGCTCCGTTGATTGGCGACGAAGGGCGAGCATAACCGAAGATGAGACATGGTGTGACAGGTAGGGGAGCGGTAGGGCGGTTGACGCCATCGGGGGCAAGCCCCCTCCCACATGTGTATGCATGCACACATCAACGTGTGGGAGGGGCTTGCCCCCGATGAGGCCACCTCAGGCCCTACTGCGCTATCAGAACAGCACCTTCGCCACATCCGCAAACCGCTTGGCAAAGTGCACGGTCATGCCTTCCTTCAGGTACTCCGGCAACTCTTCATAACTGCCACGGTTCGGTTCCGGCAGGATCAATTCGTGGATCTTCTGGCGGCGCGCTGCAATCACTTTCTCGCGCACCCCGCCAATCGGCAATACATGCCCGGTCAGCGTCAGCTCGCCGGTCATGGCCACGCCTTTTTTCGGCGGCTGGTTCCGCGCCAGCGACAACAGCGCACTGGCCATGGTCACGCCCGCGCTCGGGCCGTCCTTGGGCGTAGCGCCTTCCGGCACGTGCAAGTGCACGAAGGCCTCATCGAAGAATTTCGCATCACCGCCAAACGACTTCAGGTTCGAGCTGATGTAGCTGTAGGCAATTTCGGCAGACTCTTTCATCACCTCACCCAACTGCCCGGTGAGCTTGAACCCACGGTTGAGCGTGTGAATACGCGTCGCTTCGATCGGCAAGGTCGCGCCGCCCATGCTGGTCCACGCCAGGCCAGTGATCACACCGGTGCCCGACAGCACCTGTTCGTTGCGGAACACTGGCACGCCCAGGGAGCTTTCCAGGTCCCTGTTGCCGATCTTGATCACCGAGTCCGGCTCATCCAGCAACTTGACCACTGCCTTGCGCACCAGCTTGCCCAGCTGTTTCTCCAACTGACGTACACCGGCTTCGCGGGCGTACCCGTCGATCAATGCGCGCAGGGCGCCGTCGCTGATGGTCAGGCTGGTTTTCGCCACGCCGGCTTTTTCCAGCTGTTTTGGCCACAGGTGGCGCTTGGCGATGGCGACTTTTTCCTCGGTGATATAGCCCGACAGGCGAATCACTTCCATACGGTCCAGCAACGGGCCGGGGATCGAGTCCAAGGTGTTGGCGGTGCACACGAACAGCACTTTGGACAGGTCCAGGCGCAGGTCCAGGTAGTGATCGAGGAATTCGACGTTCTGCTCCGGGTCGAGGGTCTCCAGCAGCGCTGACGCGGGGTCGCCCTGGAAGCTCTGGCCCATCTTGTCGATCTCGTCGAGCATGATCACCGGGTTCATCACTTCCACATCCTTGAGCGCCTGCACCAGCTTGCCCGGCAGGGCACCGATGTAGGTGCGGCGATGGCCCTTGATCTCGGCCTCGTCGCGCATGCCGCCAACACTGAAGCGATAGAACGGCCGCCCCAGCGACTCGGCGATGGATTTGCCGACGCTGGTCTTGCCCACGCCCGGCGGGCCGACCAACAGCACGATGGAGCCGGCGACTTCGCCTTTGTAGGCGCCCACCGCGAGGAATTCGAGGATGCGGCTCTTGATGTCGTCAAGGCCCGCATGGTGTTTATCCAGCACCTTGCGCGCGTGCTTGAGGTTGAGCTTGTCCTCGCCGTACACGCCCCACGGCACCGAGGTGGCCCAGTCCAGGTAGTTGCGCGTCACCGCGTATTCCGGCGAGCCGGTTTCCAGGATCGACAATTTGTTCAGTTCTTCATCGATGCGTTTCTGTGCCTGGGGCGGCAGCACCTTGCCTTCCAGGCGCTGCTCGAATTGCTCGACATCGGCACTGCGGTCGTCCTTGGTCAGCCCCAGTTCCTGCTGGATGACCTTGAGTTGTTCCTTGAGGAAAAACTCGCGCTGGTGCTCGCCGATCTTGCGATTCACCTCGGCGGACAACTCTTTTTGCAGGCGCGCGACTTCGACCTCTTTGCGCAGCATCGGCAGGACTTTTTCCATGCGCTTGAGCATGGGTACGCAGTCCAGCACTTCTTGCAACTCGTTACCGGTGGCCGAGGTGAGCGCGGCGGCGAAGTCGGTGAGCGGCGAGGGGTCGTTGGGGCTGAAGCGGTTGAGATAGTTCTTCAACTCTTCGCTGTACAGCGGGTTGAGCGGCAGCAGTTCCTTGATCGCGTTGATCAGCGCCATGCCGTAGGCCTTCACCTCGTCGGTGGGCTGGGTCGGCTGGTGCGGGTATTCGACTTCCACCAGGTACGGCGGACGGTGGTGCTTGAGCCAGGTCTTGATGCGCACACGGGTCAGGCCCTGGGCCACGAATTGCAGCTTGCCGTTCTCGCGGCTGGCGTGGTGCACCTTCACCAACGTGCCGTACAGCGGCAGGCTGGAGGTGTCGAAATGGCGTGGGTCTTCCGGCGGCGTGTCCATGAAGAACAGCGCCAGGTTGTGGTGGTCGGACTTGCTCACCAGCTCCAGGGTCTCGGCCCAGGGTTCTTCGTTGACGATCACCGGCAGCACTTGCGCGGGGAAGAAAGGCCGGTTGTGGATCGGGATGATGTAGACCTTGTCCGGCAGGTTCTGCCCGGGCAGGGCCAGGCCAGTGTTGGACGAGTGGGATTCAGCGTTTTCGGGGTCTGCGTAATCGTTGAGATCGTATTCGGGGAATTCTTGCTGGTCGCTCATGGGGCACCTGCATAAGGAAGTATGGAGGTTAGATGGGGCGCGGCAGCGGTGGTTTCAATGGTGGGGACGAGATAGCAACATATTGCATGATTTTTTCAGCACACCGCAGAGCCAAAGGTGAGGGCGGGCTTGCTCCCACTTTTTGAATGGCGTGCAGTCAGCTGATTTTGTGCAGGTAGCTGGGCAGGGGTTGTTCCGGCAGCACCGACAACACCTTCAACCGCTGCAGCATCCGCTGCCGGGCGCGCTGCAAATGCTCACGCAGATTCAACGCCGCCGCATCGAACGCGCCATGCAACAACAACTCCAGGATCAAGCGATGTTCGGCCAACATCGCCGGATCAGCGCCGATCCCCAACAACCGGTAGAAAATCCGGCTGATGATCATCGGGCTCTGGCCCTGGCGGATCAGCGCCGCGATCTTGCGGTTCTGCAGCCCGGCCAGGCAGCGCTGGTGCAAGTCTTCCTCGATCTGTTCGATGGTTTCCAGGCTGCACTGGGGGCTTTCCTGGGCATCCAGCACGCGCTGCAACATCGCCTCGAGCATGTCGCGGTCCAGGCCAGGCGCGCTCTGACGCAGGGCTTCGGGCTCCAGGCAGGCACGCAGTTCGTAGTCTTCAGTCACTTCCCGTGCGGTCAACGGGCCAGCCAGCCATTGGGAGTAGGGCTCCTTTTCCACCAGGCCGCGGTCGCGCAGGCGCATCAGCGCTTCACGCACCACCGCGCGGCTGACGCCGTAGTGATCGGCCGCGGCTTGTTCATCCAGCCGGTAGTGGCCGAAAGCAATGCAGGTGGACAATGCCGCGCCGATTTCCTCGACGATCCGCTCCCCCAGCGGCCGTGTGTCGACCAGTTCATCCTCGCCGTTCAGGCCCAGGTGCGCATGGCTCAAGGGCAGGCGCAGCGGCTCCATGGCCAGGCCCTCGGGATTGATCAAATAACCGCGGCCATCGAAGCGGCAGATCAAGCCTTCGTCATGCAGTAAATCCAGCGCCTTGCGCACCGGCACGCGGCTGGTGCCGAACAATTCGGCCAGCGGTGCTTCCAGCAACACCAGGCCGTGGCGCGCGGTGCCGCTGACGATCGCGTCGCGCAATACCTGGTGAATCATCGCGTAGCGGGAGGCCGAGGCGGACACTGCTTTCATCGCTTTCTCTGGGGGCAGGGGACGGTGGCCGGGGATTCTCTCATAAGTTGCGCCTGTCACCCTGCGCCACGTCGGTGGCACTTTTTTGGGGCCTGGAAAGGGGCGATGTTACTTTTCTGCACCAAAATGTACTTATTAATAAAAGATACATTATTTCATAAGGGCGGGTGTCGCTGAGCTGGCCAGATTTTTTTCGCGACTGTAACGCATCTATCCTGCAGCTCTAGGCTAAAAACCCTACACCCTAAATGTCAGCGTGAATAAGACTGGCACGAATGCTGCCTTTATAAAACGTACATTTTATTAATATGTACGTTTTGTGAGGGTCAACTTGATGTCAGACGCCACTTCCATGGCCGAGGATTTCGCCAGCGGTCGCAGCGACCCTGTGCAGGTGCTTGAACAGGCACTCGTCCACGCGAGCATGGCCCCCAGCGTATTTATCTCCCTGACGGCCGAGCGCGCCCGTCGCGAAGCCGAAGCGTCCGCCGCCCGCTGGCGTGCCGGCCAGCCGCTGAGCGTGTTCGATGGCGTACCGTTGGCCTGGAAGGACCTGTTCGACGTGGCCGGCAGCATCACCACCGCAGGCGCTGCCTACCGCCGCACTGCGCCGGCCGCGGTGCTGGATGCGCCGAGCGTCGGCCTGCTGAGCCGCGCCGGCATGGTCAGCATGGGCAAGACCAACCTCAGTGAACTGGCCTACTCCGGCCTGGGCCTGAACCCGCATTTCGGCACGCCCTTCAACCCCAGCAGCAGCGACCAGGCGCGCATTCCCGGCGGCTCGTCATCGGGTTCGGCGGTGGCCGTGGCGGCGGGCATCGTGCCCATCGCCATGGGCACCGACACCGCCGGTTCGATCCGGATTCCCGCCGCCCTCAATGGTGTGGTGGGTTACCGCAGCAGTTGCCGCCGCTACAGCCGCGACGGCGTGTTCCCGCTGGCCCACACCCTCGACAGCCTCGGCCCGCTGACCCGCAGCGTGCGCGATGCCCTGGCTATCGACGACCTGCTTCACGGCCGTCGCCAAACCCACAGCGCCCGCAGCCTCAAGGGCCAGCGTTTTGTGCTGGCGCAACAGGACGTCGAACCCGCCGTAGGCAACAACCTGTTGCGCGCCGTCGAGCAGTTGCGAGCCCAGGGCGCACTGATTGAAGAACGCGAATGCCCGACCTTCCAGGCCGCCTTGGACCTGATCAAGCACCAAGGCTGGCTCGGCGCCTTCGAAGCGTTTGCCCTGCACCAAGGCCTGCTCGACAGCCGCGATGCCGAGCAACTCGATCCCCGCGTCCGTCGTCGCCTCGAAGCCGCCCGCGCGCTGCCCGCCAGCCAATTGCTGCACCTGATCGAAGCGCGTCGTCGCCTGCAACAGCAGCTGGTCGACGACCTCGACGGCGCACTCCTCATCACCCCAACCGTCGCTCACGTTGCGCCGCCGCTGGCGCCGCTGGAAGCCGACGACGAACTCTTCGTAACCACCAACCTCGCCACCCTGCGCCTGACCATGCCCGGCAGTTTGCTGGACATGCCCGGCGTGACCCTGCCCAGCGGCCGCGATGCCCTGGGCTTGCCCACCGGGCTGCTGCTCAGCGCGCCGATGGGGGAGGACGCCCGCCTGTTGCGCGCGGCGTTGTCCGTCGAATCCGCACTTAACGTTTAAGGAGACACACCATGGCTAAAGACATCCTCTGTGCATTTGGCGTCGACGTTGACGCCGTCGCCGGCTGGCTCGGTTCCTACGGCGGTGAAGACTCGCCAGACGACATCTCTCGCGGGCTGTTCGCCGGCGAAATCGGCGCGCCGCGCCTGCTCAAATTGTTCGAGCGCTACGGCCTGCGCACCACCTGGTTCATCCCCGGCCACTCGATGGAAACCTTCCCCGAGCAGATGAAGGCGGTGGCCGACGCCGGCCACGAGATCGGCGTGCACGGCTACAGCCACGAAAACCCGATCGCCATGACCGCCGAGCAGGAAGAGATCGTGCTCGACAAATCCATCGAGCTGATCACCCAGGTCACGGGCAAACGCCCAACCGGTTACGTCGCGCCGTGGTGGGAGTTCAGCAAGGTCACCAATGAGCTGCTGCTGAAAAAAGGCATCAAGTACGACCACAGCCTGATGCACAACGACTTCCACCCCTACTACGTGCGCAAGGGCGATACCTGGACCAAGATCGACTACAGCCAGCACCCCGACACCTGGATGAAACCCCTGGTGCGCGGCGAAGAAACCGATCTGGTGGAGATCCCGGCCAACTGGTACCTGGACGACCTGCCGCCGATGATGTTCATCAAAAAGGCCCCCAACAGCCACGGCTTCGTCAACCCGCGTCACCTCGAAGAAATGTGGCGCGACCAGTTCGACTGGGTCTACCGCGAACACGAACACGCGGTGTTCACCATGACCATCCACCCCGACGTGTCCGGCCGCCCGCAAGTGCTGCTGATGCTCGAACGCCTGATCGAACACATCCAGAGCCATGCCGGCGTGCGTTTCGTCACCTTCGACGAAATCGCCGATGACTTCATCCGCCGCCAACCGCGTACCTGACCCTTAAAAAACAGCCCCCACCCCTGAGGCGCGACTCATGTCCATCTACAACAAGCTTGACCTGACTGGCTGGAAACCCCGGCAACTGAGCTCCAAGGAGGTGCGCTTCGCCACCTGGATCGCGTTTTTTGCCTGGGTGTTTGCGGTGTACGACTTCATTCTCTTCGGCACCTTGCTGCCGGAAATCGGCCGGCACTTTGGCTGGGGCGAAGTGGAGCAAGCTGAAATCGCGACCTGGGTGGCGGTGGGTACCGCCGTGGTTGCCCTGGCCATCGGCCCTATCGTCGATAAGTTGGGGCGCCGCAAAGGCATCATTTTCACCGTGGCCGGTTCTGCACTGTGCTCGGCACTGACGGCGATCGGCGGCGCGTGGGGCAAGTCGCCACTGATTCTGATCCGTTCGCTGGGTGGCCTGGGCTACGCCGAAGAAACCGTCAATGCCACCTATTTGACCGAGCTGTACGGTGCCTCCGAAGACCCGCGCCTGACCAAGCGCCGCGGCTTCATCTACAGCCTGGTGCAAGGGGGCTGGCCGGTCGGTGCATTGATCGCCGCAGGTTTGACCGCGCTGTTGCTGCCGATCATCGGCTGGCAGGGTTGCTTCATCTTCGCCGCCATCCCGGCAGTGGTGATCGCGATCATGGCGCGCAAGCTCAAGGAGAGCCCGCAGTTCCAGATCCACGAACGCATCAGCCAACTGCGCAAAAGCGGCGCAGTCACCGACGCGCAAAACGTCGCCGCGACCTATGGCGTGGACTACGACGAGCACAGCAAGGCCGGCCTCAAAGCGGCCTTCCGTGGCCCGGCCCGTCGCGCCACCCTGGTGATCGGTGCCGCGCTGCTGCTCAACTGGGCGGCGATCCAGGTGTTCAGCGTGTTGGGCACGTCGGTGATCGTCAGCGTGCACCACATCTCGTTCGAGAACTCGCTGATCATCCTCGTGCTGTCGAACCTGGTGGGTTACTGCGGTTACCTCAGCCACGGCTGGATGGGCGACAAGATCGGCCGCCGCAACGTCATCGGCCTGGGCTGGATGCTCGGCGGGCTGTCGTTTGCCGGCATGCTGTTTGGCCCGAGCGACATGGCGATGGTGGTCGGGCTGTACAGCCTGGGCCTGTTCTTCCTGATCGGGCCGTACTCGGCCGCCTTGTTCTTTATCAGTGAAAGTTTCCCCACCAGCATCCGGGCCACTGGCGGCGCGATCATCCACGCCATGGGCCCGATCGGTGCGGTGGTTGCAGGTTTCGGTGCCACCCAGGTGTTGGCCGCCGGCAGCGACTGGCAGACCGCCGCGCTGTGGTTCGGTGCGGTGCCGTGCTTCTTGTCCGGTGTGTTGATGTTTGCCGCGCGCCACGTGCGTCCGGAAACCGTTCAGTAAGGAGTGTTTTGATGAACCGTAAAGTTGCCTTGATTACCGGTGCTGCGAGCGGCATCGGCCAAGCCCTCGCCGTGGCCTATGCGCGCAACGGTGTGGCCGTGGTGGGCGGGTATTACCCGGCTGACCCGCATGACCCGCAAACCACCGTCAGCCTGGTGGCAGAGGCCGGTGGCGAGTGCCTGATGCTGCCGCTGGACGTCGGTGACAGCGCCTCGGTTGACGCTCTGGCCGAGCAGGCCGTGCAGCACTTCGGCCGTCTCGACTACGCCGTGGCCAACGCCGGCCTGCTGCGCCGCGCACCGCTGCTGGAAATGACCGACGCGCTGTGGGACGAGATGCTCAACGTCGACCTGACGGGGGTGATGCGCACCTTCCGTGCGGCCACGCGGCATATGCACGAGGGCGGCGCACTGGTGGCAATCTCCTCGATTGCCGGTGGTGTGTACGGCTGGCAGGAACACAGCCATTACGCGGCGGCCAAGGCCGGGGTGCCGGGGTTGTGCCGTTCGCTGGCGGTGGAACTGGCGGCCAAGGGGATTCGTTGCAACGCGGTGATCCCGGGCTTGATCGAGACACCGCAATCGCTGGACGCGAAGAACTCCCTGGGGCCGGAAGGTTTGGCGAAAGCCGCACGGGCGATTCCGCTGGGCCGGGTAGGGCGCGCGGATGAAGTGGCATCGCTGGTGCAGTTTCTGACCAGCGAGGCGTCGAGTTATCTGACAGGGCAAAGCATTGTCATCGATGGCGGACTAACCGTGCGCTGGCCGGATTAACGGGTGTACTCGGTCCAACGGTGGGAGGGGGCAAGCCCCCGGTGGTGGTGTATCAGTCACAGCTGTTTTTCCTGACCCACTGCCATCGGGGGCAAGCCCCCTCCCACCTGGGATCTGTGTTGAATTTAGGAGATGTGAACAGTGGCGCCGTTGGTGTGCGCTGGCCGGATTAACGGGTGTACTCGGTCCAACGGTGGGAGGGGGCAAGCCCCCGATGGCGGTGTATCAGTCACAGCTGTTTTACCTGACCCACTGCCATCGGGGGCAAGCCCCCTCCCACCTGGGATCTGTGTTGAATTTGGGAGATGTGAACAGTGGCGCCGTTGGTGTGCGCTGGCCGGATTAACGGGTGTAGTCGGTCCAACGGTGGGAGGGGGCTTGCCCCCGGTGGTGGTGTATCAGTCACAGCTGTTTTACCTGACCCACTGCCATCGGGGGCAAGCCCCCTCCCACATGGGATCTATGTTGAATTTAGGAGATGTGTCCATGTCCCAACTGTTTAACCGCCGCGCCGTGATCACCGGCGCCGGCAGCGGTATCGGTGCTGCCATTGCCCGTGCCTACGCCACCGAAGGCGCACGCCTGGTGCTGGCCGACCGCAACGCCGCGAGCCTCGCCGAAACCGCGATCACCTGCCGCAACCTGGGGGCCGAGGTGTTCGAATGCCTGGGCGACGTGGGCACCGTCGAAGGCGCCCAGGCCAGTGTGGATAAATGCGTCGAACACTTCGGCGGCATCGACATCCTGGTCAACAACGCCGGCATGCTCACCCAGGCGCGCTGCGTCGACCTCACGCTGGACATGTGGAACGACATGCTGCGCGTCGACCTCACCAGTGTGTTCGTCGCCAGCCAGCGCGCCTTGCCGCACATGCTGGCGCAGCGCTGGGGGCGCATCATCAACGTGGCGTCCCAGCTGGGCATCAAAGGCGGCGCCGAACTCACGCACTACGCGGCGGCCAAGGCTGGCGTGATCGGGTTTACCAAGTCCCTCGCGCTGGAAGTGGCCAAGGACAACGTGCTGGTCAACGCCATCGCCCCCGGCCCGATTGAAACACCGTTGGTGGGCGGTATCAGCGACGACTGGAAGCGCGCCAAGGCCAAGGAACTGCCCCTCGGCCGGTTTGGCCTGGCCGATGAAGTCGCGCCGACGGCCGTGCTGCTGGCCAGCGAACCGGGCGGCAACCTGTTCGTCGGCCAGACGCTGGGCCCAAACTCCGGCGACGTCATGCCATGAGCGGGGTGTAGTCATGTGTGGACTCTGCGGGTTGCTGGGCGAAGACCTGCACTGGAGCGACCCCCTGGGCGACGAATTGCCGCGACGCCGCGAACGCCTGCGCCGCATTGCGGCGATCAACCAGGTGCTCGCGGTGTTCCGGCTCAAGGTCGAAGACTTCCAGGGCGCTTCATACCTGCTGCTCGGCGCCACCGGCAAACAGGAACTGGCTAGTGGGTTGGATCAACTCTGGCAGGCCGCCGAAACCATGCTCGGCCGACCGCTGGACCCCCTCGACCCCCAACTGCTCGACCACTTGGAATACAACCCACTGTAGGAGCGAGCTTGCTCGCGAAAATCGTCAACGATGACGGGGGCCTGCTGGATGAGCGCGGCGGCCTTGAATTTTTCGCGAGCAAGCTCGCTCCTGCAGGGGTGGAGGCAACTATGAGTATTGCGCTGAACGTCATCACCGGCTTCCTCGGCAGCGGCAAGACCACCTTGCTCAAGCGCTTGCTGCAAGGCGAAAGCCTCGGCGACACCGCGTTGCTGATCAACGAGTTCGGCGACGTCGGCATCGACCACCTGCTGGTGGAAGAGGTCGCGCCGGACACCGTACTGCTGCCCAGCGGCTGCGTCTGTTGTTCGATCCGTGGCGAGTTGAAAGACGCCTTGCTCGGCCTGCTGCAACGCCGCGAGCGCGGCGAAATCCCCGCGTTCAAGCGGGTGATCCTGGAAACCACTGGCCTGGCCGACCCGGCCCCGATTCTCGCGACCCTGAACAACGACGTGCAACTGCGCGGGCGCTTTCATATCGGCCTGGTCATCACCCTGGTGGACGCCAGCCACGCGGCCCTGCAGGAGCGCCTGCACCCGGAGTGGCTGGCCCAGGTCGCGGCTGCAGATCGCCTGCTGTTGAGCAAGACCGACCTGGTCGGCGACTGCGCTGCATTGCGTGATCATTTGCACGCACTCAACGCCGGCACGCCGATCCTCGACACCCACGAGATCCACAGCGGCGATCAACTGTTGCTGGGTGAAGGCGTGCGCAGCGCGGAGCCTGCCGTAGAGGTCAGTCGCTGGCAACTGCACCAGACGACCTCGGCCACCCACGGCGCCGCGCAGGTCTGCAGCCTGACCTTCGACCAGCCCCTCGATTGGGTCGGTTTCGGGGTGTGGCTGTCGATGCTGTTAAGATGCCACGGCGAACGAATCCTTCGTGTCAAAGGACTGCTCAACGTGAACGCCAGCAACGCCCCCATCGTCATTCATGGCGTGCAGCACTGCCTGCACGCCCCGGTGCACTTGCCCGCATGGCCAGGCACCGACCGCCAGTCGCGGCTGGTGTTTATCCTGCGCGGTCTCGACCCGGCCTTGCTGCGCCGTTCCTTTGAAGTGTTCTCGCGGCGGTTCGCGGCATGATCACACTGCGCGTGCTCGGCACCTCCGTGACCCTGCTGGAATGCCTGCGTGTGCGCGCCGAACAGGACCTGGGCATTCGCCTGGTGTACCAGGTGCACGACGTCGAACAGGCCCAGCGCATTGCGGTGATGCAGCCAGACAGCTACGACCTGTACGACCAATGGTTCCACAACGTGGACTTCGTGTGGCCGGCGCGGGCGATCCAGCCCATCGACACCCGACGCATCGCGCTGTGGCACGAAATCAACGACCTGCCCAAGCGCGGCCGGTTGTCGCCCGGCGACCGCCTGGGCGGCGGCAGTGTGCCCAGCGAGCGCCTGTTCGTGCAGCACGATGGCAGCCTCGGCAGCACCGTCACCGAACGCATCAGCATGTTGCCCCTGACCCACAACGCCGACAGTTTTGCCTATCGCCCCGAACGCCTGCCTGAAGGGTTTTGCCACGGCAATGAAAGCTGGGGCTGGCTGATGGACCCGGCATGGAGCGCCCGTACCGCCCTGCAAAGCGACGCCGCCATCGGCGCGCTGGATGCCGCGCTGGCGGTGCAGGGCGCGGGGCTCGCGCAGTTCAATGACCTGGGCAACATGAGCATCGAGGAGATCGATGTGTTGGCCGATGTGCTGGTGCGCAAACAGAAGGAAGGTCACTTCGCGGCGTTCTGGTCGGATGACGAGGAAGCCGCGCAATTGATGCTCAGCCCCAGCATCGACATTCAGAGCCTGTGGTCGCCGACCCTGATGCGTCTGCACCGCGCCGGGGTGAAATACCGCCTGGCAGTGCCGCGCGAAGGGTATCGCGCCTGGTTCGGCGGCCTGTCGCTGTCGCGGCATGCCCAAGGCCCGGTGCTGGATGCGGCCTACGCCTATCTGAACTGGTGGCTGTCCGGCTGGCCGGGTGCAGTCATGGCCCGTCAGGGTTACTACATCGGCAACCCGGCACGCAGCCGGGACCACCTCAGCAGTGCCGAATGGGACTACTGGTACGCAGGCCTCGCGGCGCGCGAGGAGTTGCTGGGCAGCGACGGCCTGCCCCTGATCGACAAGGGTGAAATCCGCGACGGCGGCTCCTACGAACAGCGCATGGGGCATATCGCCGTGTGGAATTCGGTGATGGATGAACACAACTACCTGGTGCGCCGCTGGGGCGACTTTATGCGCGCCCGGGGATAGGGCGGCGGTCAAGCGCTCGTCGTCAATAAAATGGCAGTTAAATCCCCTGTTTTATTGGGTGCACGAATGCTCTGGCCCAGCTAATCTGCTCAAACCAAATATTCACGCCAGATGGATATTTTTTTGACGCCAGGTCAGCTCGCCAGGAATGCACATGACAAATGGACGTAGCGGCAGAGAGAGGCGGGCGCTGCCGCAGGGCGCGGCAATGGGCTGGCGTTCGACGTTCCAGACCCGCATTGCCGGGGTCCTGGCGTTGCTGCTGCTGGTCGTCGTCGCCGCCACCTACTTTGCCGTCAAGACCGCCACGAATCGCGCGGTGGAGAACCAGGCCAAGATCCAGCTCAAGACCGGCACCCAGGTGTTCGAACGCCTGCTGGACCTGCGTGGACGTCGCCTGCAATACGGCCTCGACTGGCTGACCGCGGATGGCCCGTTCAAGCGCGCAGTGGCCGGCGGCGAGCCGCAGCCGATCCTGGCCGCCCTGCGCCGGCATGGCACGGGCATCCGCTCCAGCGAAGTGTTTGTGCTGGGGCTGGACGGCAAGGTCATGGTCAGCACCTTGGCTGTGTTTACCCGGGACCAGCCTTTCCCTTATGCCGCAGCCTTGCGCCAGGCACGCCGCACTGGCTTGCAAATGCTGGTGGTGGCCATGGACGGACGGCCCTACTTGCTGGTGCAGGAAGACGTCCTCGATCCGATGCCGATCGCGCGAGTCGTCATGGGCTTTCCGATGGACAAACTGTTCGCCAACGAATTGCGCTCCATGAGCAACCTGGAGGTGTCGTTTCTCAGCGTGCAGCCCGCCAGCCCCGGTGCACTGTTCAGCACTCAACCCGACGCTTATCAAGCCGCCACCCTTGGTTTGCTGCGCGAAGCCTCTATTGACCCCGAGCCCAGGATCCAGATGTTCTACGGCCAGCGCGTGCTCAGCCAGGTCTTGCCCCTGGCCAACACCGGTGACGGCGATGAGGTGCGGGTGTTGCTGCAAAGCCCGCTGGACCATGCGCTGGAGTCCTTTGCGCCGCTGGACCGGCAGTTCCTCGGGATCGCCCTGGCGGTGTTGCTGGTGTCACTGGCAGGCGCGTTGTTTCTGGCGCGGCGCGTGTCGCGCCCGTTGACCGCACTGGTGGAGGCGGCCGGTCGAATCGGCGCCGGTGACTACCGCACGCCGGTGCGGGTGCGCAGCCACGATGAGTTCGGCCTGTTGGCCACAGCCTTCAATGCCATGCAAAGCGGTATCGCGGTACGCGAGCAGCAATTGGCCCACAACGCCTTGCATGATCCGCTCACCGGCCTGCCCAACCGGGCCTTGGCCATGGAACGCCTGGGCAGTGCGATCAGCGCGCGACGCCCGGTGGTGTTGCTGTACCTGGGCATTGAGAACTACCGGGTGATCAACGAAGGGTTCGGCCCTCAGGGCGTGGAGGAGATGCTGCGCGAAGCCAGTCGTTGCTTGTCCATGAGCCTGCTGGCCAGCGACACAGCGGCGCGCATCACCGGCAGCGAGTTCCTGGTGCTGCTGGAAAACACCGAGATCGACCGCGCTGTGGCCCGCGCCGATCGCCTGTACGCCTTGCTGACCGAACCCCAGCGCATCGGCAACGATGAGGTGCGTCACGAAGTGAGCATGGGCATCGCGGCCTACCCGGCTGACGGTCAACAGGTGGAAGAGCTGATCAGCCGCGCCGCCATCGCCCGCCACGATGCCGCCAGTCTGCCGGGGCATTTACAGATCTATCAGCAGGACCGCGACCTGGCGCACCAACGCCAGATCGCCCTGATCCGTGACTTGCGCCGTGCGGCGGTCGAAGGCGAACTGTTCCTGTGTTACCAACCCAAACTCGACCTCAAGCAGGGCCATGTACGCCAGGCCGAAGCCTTGTTGCGCTGGCAACATCCGACGTTGGGCCAGGTGTCCCCGGCGGAATTCATTCCGCTGGCCGAGCGCACCGGCAGCATGAGCAGCCTGACCTTGTGGGTGATCGAAGAAGCCATCCGCCAGATTGCCGAGTGGGCGCAGCGTGGGCTGCACATCCAGTTGTCGGTGAATATTTCGGTAGATGATCTGGCCGACGATGACCTGGCGATTCGCGTCACCGCACTGTTGATGCAGTACCAGGTCGAGGCAAGGCAGCTGATTTTCGAAATCACCGAAAGCGCGATCATGCACAACCCGCAACAGGCCCTTAGCGTGTTGGAGCAACTGCGCGGGTGCGGCATCAGCCTGTCGGTGGATGACTTTGGTACCGGCTATTCCTCGCTGGCGCAATTGCAGCGCCTGCCCGTGCAGGAATTGAAAATCGACCAGTCGTTCGTGCGTAACCTTGACAGCGCCAGCGGCGACGGCGTGATCGTGCGTTCGACCATCGAGATGAGCCACAACCTGGGGCTCAGGGTGGTGGCCGAAGGCGTGGAATTTGCGCCGAGCCTCACCTTGCTCAAGCAGTGGAATTGCGACACGGCCCAGGGCTACCTGATCAGCCGGCCGTTGAACGCCATGGCCTTCGAGATGTGGATGCGTCGCGAGCGAGCCCCGATCTGAAGACGGGTGAGGTGAATTGTGACGCATGAAAAAGGCGGCGACCCTCAACAGGTCGCCGCCTTTTTTGCCTGCCGGTAACGCTTAATCCGGCAGCTTGAACGCCATCACGTAGTCACCCTGTTTGGTACCCAGGGAACCATGACCGCCCGCCACGACCAGCACGTACTGCTTGCCGTCCTTGCCGGTGTAGGTCATCGGTGTGGTCTGCGCGCCTGCTGGCAGGCGGCCTTCCCACAGTTGCTTGCCGTTTTTCACGTCATAGGCACGCAGGTACTGGTCGAGGGTGCCGCTGAGGAAGGACACGCCACCGGCAGTGGTGAACGTACCGCCCAGGCTAGGAACGCCCATGGTCAGCGGGATCGGAACCGGCGAGCTGTCACGCACGGTGCCGTTCTTGTGCATCCAGATGGTTTTGTGGGTGGTCAGGTCGACCGCTGCCACATAACCCCACGCCGGTGCCTGGCACGGCAGGCCCATTGGCGACAGCAGCGCTTCGAGGATCACGCCATACGGCGCGCCTTTGTTCGGCTGCACGCCTTCGGTTTCGCTGACACGTGGGCCTTGCTTGGCGATGTCTGCAGCCGGGATCAGCTTGGACTTGAACGCCATGTAGCTTGGGTTCACGAACGCGATCTGACGCACGGGGTCAACGGAAATGCCGCCCCAGTCGAACACACCGAAGTTGCCTGGGTACACGATCGAACCCTGCAGCGACGGTGGGGTGAACGGACCGTCGTAGCGCATCGACTTGAAGTCGATCCGGCAGATCAGTTGGTCGAACGGCGTCACGCCCCACATGTCACGCTCCTTGAGGGGCGGTGGCATGAAGTTCAGCTCGGACTTCGGCTGGGTCGGCGAAGTGCGGTCGCCAGCAACGGCGCCTTGCGGTACGGCCACTTCGTGGATCGGTACGACCGGTTGGCCGGTGGCACGGTCCAGCACGTAGATGCTGCCTTGCTTGGTCGATGCCATCACCGCTTGCTTGACGCCTTCAGCGGTCTTGATGTCGATCAGCGATGGCTGGCCGCCCACGTCCATGTCCCACAGGTCATGGTGAGTGAACTGGAAGCTCCACTTCACGTGGCCGCTGTCGATGTCCAGCGCGGTCAGGCCGGCTGCGTATTTCTCGGACTCATCAGTACGGTCGCCGCCGTACTGGTCGGGCATCTGGTTGCCCATCGGCAGGTACAGCATGCCGAGTTTTTCATCCACCGCGAACATGGACCACATGTTCGGCGAGTTGCGGGTGTAGGTCTTGCCCTCGGCCAACGGGGTGGTGTCGTCCGGATTGCCGCTGTCCCAGTTCCACACCAGCTTGCCGGTGTGCACGTCGTAGGCGCGGATCACGCCGCTTGGCTCGTCGACCGACACGTTGTCGGTGACGTGGCCGCCGATCACGACCAGGTTCTTGGTCACGGCCGGTGGCGAGGTGGAGTAGTAACCGCCTGGGGCGAAGCTGCCGATGTTGGCACGCAGGTCGACCTGGCCTTTGTCACCGAAGTCTTCACACATCTTGCCGGTGTCGGCGTTCAGGGCGATCAGACGGGTGTCGGCGGTCGGCACGAAGATGCGTTTCGGGCAGGCAGTCGGGGTGGTCGCCGGGCTGGCGCTGCCGGTCGGGCTCTGCTCGGAGGCGTAGACGGCGTCATCGTGATACGACACGCCACGGCAGGTCATGTGCGCCCAACCCTTGAAGTTTTCGGCGCCCTGGCTGCTGATCTTCGGATCGAAACGCCAGATTTCCTTACCGGTGTCCGGGTCAAGAGCGATCACCTGGCTGTGCGGGGTGCACACATACAGCATGCCGTTGACTTTCAGCGGGGTGTTTTCCGCGGTGGTCTCGCCTGGATCGTTCGGGCCAGGGATGTCACCGGTACGGTAGGTCCACGCCGGCACCAGCTTGTGGGCGTTTTCCGGAGTGATCTGCGCCAGTGGCGAGTAACGGTCACCGAAGGCCGAGCGACCGTAGGAGTTCCAGTCACCGTCGGCCTGGGCAGGCGCAGCGTTGGCCATGCCCGGTACCGCGTCGCGGTCCAGTTGGCCTTTGATCTCACCCGGGTTGGTGAATTGGCTGGCGACGGCAGTCGTACCGGCCAACACGACGGCAACGCTCAGCGCAGCCGTGCCCAGCGGAGCGGCCTGGCCGCGCAGCAACGGACGGCGAAACCATGGCAGCAGCATGACGATGCCCAGGGCGAACAGCAGGGCCAGGCGCGGCACCAACTGCCACCAATCCAGACCGACTTCCCACAAGGCCCACACGGTGCTGGCGAACAGCACCAGTGCGTACAGGCCCAGCGCCGCGCGGCGGGTGGCCAGCAGCAGGATGCCGGTCAGCGTGATGCCGATACCGGCCAGCAGGTAATACAGCGACCCGCCGAGCATCGTCAGCTTGATACCCCCGGCCAACAAGGCCAGGCCCATGATCAGCAGCAAGACCCCTAGCAACCTGGGCAACAGGCGGCTCGGGCTTGAAGCACCCTCAGTGCTCATAGTGTGTTTCTCCGTTACGTTGGAATTATGTGTCGCCGTGTTTCTTCACTGTAGATGACGATTTCGCACAGGCTTGGTTCAGCAAGAGTTGGATTTCCCAGGCGGATGTTTATCCCCAGGCGCAGCGGGGTGCAAGACAGCGCTGTCTTTGTAGGCGGGGATATTCAGCAAGATGGGTCGGCCGGAAGGTGAAGCGTTTCAGATTGTTGCCGACAAGGATAAAGCGAGTGACCGGCGAGAGAAAGGGTAAATCGCGATATGCATCATTTCTGATTTGGTAACAGTGACCAAGTGTCGCTGCAAAAACAAGGTGGGAGGGGGCAAGCCCTTCCCACATTTGTAATGCGATGAAGGTCAGAACGTGGTGCGGATTCCGAACTGCACGCTTCGTCCCGGCGCCGGGGCGATGTCACGCAGGATCGAGCTGGCGTAGCGCACGGTCTGGTTGGTGAGGTTTTCGCCGTTCACAAAGGCCAGCCATTCGCTGCCGCCTACGTTGAAGCGATACCCTGCGCTCGCACCCAGGGTGGTGTAGCCATCGGTACCGCTCTCGTTATCCGGCACCCGGCCCTGGCCAGCAGCGTGTTCCACGTCGATACGTGCCTGCCAGCGGTCGAGTTCCCACAGCAAGCCGCTGTTCAAGCGCAGCGGGGCGATTCGTGGCAAGGCTTCGCCAGTGTCCAGGTTGGTGGCGCGGGTGTAGTCGCCGGACAGTTCCAGGGCAAATTTGCCGTAGGCGCCTTCGCCGAGTTTCCAATGATCCTGGGCTTCGAAGCCGGCGAATCGTGCGCGTACGCCGGAGTACGTGTACTCCGGGATGCCGTCTGCGTCCTCTTCGCCCTCATCGTTCAAGGTGCGGCCGCTGCCCAGCAGGCCGATGTAGTTGGAGAAACGGCTGTAAAACACGCCGAAACTGCCCTTGTGGGTGCCATTGTCAAAGCGCAGCGCCAGGTCGCTGGACACGGCTTTTTCTTTCTTCAGGTTGGCATCGCCCAGCTCGTAGGTGCCGGTGGCGACATGAGCGCCGTTGGCGTACAGCTCGTAGAAGGTCGGCGCGCGCTCGGTGTAGCCCAGGGTGGCGGCCAGGGACCAGACCGGTGTGAGCGTATACACCGCGCCCGACGACAGGCTGCCCGCTGTGAAATCACTGGAGGTGTCTGCGCCGGCAAAGCGCGCGTTGCCTTTGGCGTCCGGGTCGACGCTGGTGTGTTCCAGGCGCCCGCCGAGGCTGAGCTTGAGGCGTTCGGTGGCCTGCATTTCTTCGAGGATGAACATCGCGCCGGCGTTGGTATCGGTCTGCGGCACGAAAGCTTCTTCGCCCAACGCCGAGAATTCGTTGCGCGTCACCTGGGCGCCGACCACACCGTCGAATGGGCCAATGGGTTGGTGACGGGCTTCGACGCGTGCTTCATAGCCCTTGTTCTTGAACACTGTGCCGGTTTCGCCGCCTTCGATTTCGCGGTGCTCGTAGTCGGTGTAGCCGGCGTCGAGTTTCACCGAGGTGAACGGGCCCTGCAGGTTGCGGATCTCCGAGGCGAAGGCGTAGTGGTCCTGCTTCATGCGGATGCGCACATCCTCTTCGGCCGGGGAGCCGTAATTGCTGTCGTAGTTGCTGTAGGACAGCCCGGCGTAACCGTCGTCCCACGTGTAGGCACCGCCCACTGCACCGCCGTCCTGGCGCCCGTCGCTGTTGCCCAGGCGGCCGTTTTTGCCCGGCTCGTCATCGCTGGCCGGGGCATGGCGGCTGCGGGCCTGGCCGGGGATTTTCAGGTCGTTGAATTCCCGCGCGTTGGCGTCCAGGTGCAAGGCGAACGTGCCATTGCCGGCTTCGAGTTTGCCCGCGCTGCTGCGGGTGGTATCGGCGCCGCCGTAGCGCAGTTCACCGGCACCGTGGATGCCTTCGATGGCTTCGGTGGGGATGCGATTGTCAAAGGTGTTGACCACCCCACCAATGGCGCTGCCGCCGTAGAGGAGGGCGGCCGGGCCGCGCACGATCTCGATGCGGTCGACATTGACCGGGTCCAGCGGCACGGCGTGGTCATAGGACAGCGACGAGGCATCCAGCGCGCCTACGCCGTTGCGCAGGATGCGAATGCGGTCGCCGTCCTGGCCACGGATGATCGGCCGGCTGGCGCCCGGGCCGAAGTAGGACGACGACACGCCCGGCTGCTTGCTCAGGGTTTCGCCGAGGCTGCCTTTTTGTTGCAGGGTCAGGTCATCGCCCTCCAGCACGGTGGTGGGCGAGGCGAGTTGTTCGTTGCCCAAGGGGTTGCCGGTAATGACTTGGGGTTGCAGTTCCAGCGCGTGGGCTTCGGAGCAGATAAGCAAGGCGGCAGCGAGCGGGGTAAGGCGCCACAGAGAAGAGAGGGACATCGGACATTCCTTGGCAAAACGGCGAAAAGACTTGATATGTATAGTTACAATATAACATTACTTTTTCGCCAAGGACGGGAACTTTTTTGTTCGTGCTAAAGTGCGCGGCTGTCTCTCCACTTTTTGTAAAAGGCCCGGCATGACCGCGACAAGCAACGACCCACTCCACGGCGTGACCCTGCAGCACGTCCTCACCACCCTGGTGGAACACTACGAATGGGAAGGTCTGGCCGAGCGCATTGATGTCCGTTGTTTCAAGAGTGACCCGAGCATAAAGTCGAGCCTGACTTTCCTGCGCAAGACCCCGTGGGCGCGGGAGAAAGTCGAAGGCTTGTACGTGAAACTGATGCGCACCAAACGTCCGCTGGATTGACCGATGAAGCGGTTCGTAGCGGCAGCGGCGCTGGCCGGTTGGGCGGGGCTGGCGATCCAGCAGTACCTGATTTTCCATTCGCGCTGGGCATCCGGCGCCAGCCTGCTGGGCGGGTTGATCAACTTTTTCAGCTTCTTCACCGTACTCACCAACACCCTCGCGGTGGTAGTGTTGAGCTACGCACTGGTGGATCGCGACTCAGCCGCCAGGCGGTTTTTTCTCGCTCCCAGGATCAGCAGCGGCATCGCCGTGAGCATCCTGGTGGTGGGCCTGGCGTATAACCTGCTGCTGCGGCATTTGTGGCAGCCCGAAGGGTTTCAATTCATCGCCGACGAATTGCTGCACGACGTGATGCCGGTGCTGTTTTTTATCTACTGGTGGCGATGCGTGCCCAAGGGCGCCTTGCGCCTGAAGCACATTGCCGGCTGGGTGATTTACCCGTTGGCGTACTTCGCGTATGCGCTGCTGCGAGGGGATCTGCTCGGGCAGTATCAATACCCGTTCATTGACGTGAGCCACCTCGGTTATCCACAGGTGTTCGTGAATGCCGGGGGGATTCTGGCGGGGTTTGTGCTGATTGCGTCGTTGGTGCTGGGCCTGGACAAGCGTCTGAAATCACCGCGAGCCTGAAGTGGGCACGGTCTAAGTGAACTGAACCACCGCATCCGCGAGCCAGTCGCACCGCCGCTCCCACAGTGTTTACCGAGTCAGGCTTACTCTTCTTCGCTGCCTTCGGCACGCCAGTAACCCACGGCCTTGAGGAATTCCTCGTTGACCTTGTGGGTGTCCAGCAACACGCGGCGGACCTGGCGCGACCGTTTGCTTTCCATCGCCACAAAGCTGTACAGCGAGCCGCTCGGCAGCGTCAGGTTTCGCACGGTATCCAACAGATCATCCTGACCGCGAATGATCCATTTCACCTCAACGTTGGCCGCGCTCTGCAGTGCCTGTTGTTCCTGCGCGTCGGCAATCTCGATCACCGCCAGCACGTTGCGCCCAGCGGGCAATTCTTCCAGACGCCGCGCAATGGCGGGCAGGGCGGTTTCGTCACCGATCAGCAAGTAGCTGTCGAATATATCCGGCACGATCATCGAGCCCCGTGGGCCACCGATGTACAGGTGCTGCCCGACCTGGACCTGGTCGGCCCAGGTGGACGCAGGGCCATCGCCGTGCAGCACGAAGTCGATGTCCAGCTCACCGATGCTCAGGTCGAAGCGCCGAGGCGTGTAGTCGCGCATCGCCGGTTGCGGGCCGTCGCCCTTGATGCTGAACGTCGGGCTTTCCAGCGCCGCCTGCTCGGCGGCGTTCTGCGGGAACAGCAGCTTGATGTGATCGTCGCTGCCCAGGCTGACAAACCCCGCCAGTTCAGGCCCGCCAAGGGTGATGCGGCGCATGCGCGGTGTGATGTCGACCACCCGCAGCACGTCCAGGCGGCGGCGTTTGATTTCGTGGGTCACGCGGTGAATGGTTTGAGTATTCATTGGTCTTTCCCGTCGGCAATGGCTTGAGCGGTGCGATTGAGCAGCGTCGCGACACGAACGATTTCTTCCGGGCTCCAGCGCCCGTGGTGCGAATGCAAGGCATGGCGCACGTTGTGCACCGCCTCATGGATTTCCGGCGGGCGGTCGTGCCCGCGCAGCGCGCGCTTGCTCACATCCAGGCGCATGCGCACGCCCTCCAGCGCTACCGCTTGCTCGCTCAAGAAGAGACGACCGGCGTCGGTGATTGTGTAGCGTTTTTTTCCGCCATCGGCATCGCCGACGATCAGGTCGCTTTCTTCCAGGAAGGTCAGGGTGGGGTAGATCACACCCGGGCTTGGGGTGTAGGCACCGTCGAACAGGCTTTCGATGCGGCGGATCAGGTCGTAGCCATGGCACGGCTGTTCGGCGATCAACGCGGGCAGCAGCAGTTTCAGGTCGCCGGGCGCGAAAACGCGGGGGCCGCGACCACCACCGCGTTCACGGCGTGGGTCGAAGCCGTCGCGGCTGGGGGGATGGTCTCTCATGAGTCAGGGGCTCCAGAGCGGGTTTAGATATAACTTAAGATATATCTTAATACGCAGGCAAGGCCTCCTGACGAACGGTCAATTGCTCACCTGTCAGGCCGAGTGAATACGCCACTAGCCGGGCATGAATTCAATAGCCTGGAAACAACTAAGTAGGCAGTCATTTTTAACCGGTGTTGTACGCTACCTCTTACAGACGCGGAGTATTGGATTGCTTTTTAATGACCAAGTCATCCATGTCTTACAGGTACGTTTAAAGTTTTATCAAAATGCCATACTTGTCCTATGACATGCGCCGTAACATGGCTACGCGATATGTCGAAAGTCCCTGCTTACTTTCGAAGTGTTGCACCGAATACTTGTCGGGCTTGAACGGGTCATCGACCTGTTCAATGCAATTAGTTGGAAAGTGTCGAGCGCCACGCACTTTTCAAATCTTTGTTCAGAAAACAGGTATTCACACCATGTTGAAAAAACTCGCTGTTGCAGCACCCTTGGCTGCCATTGCCATGACTGCTTCCATGGCCTTTGCCGTCGATGACGCGCGCACCGCCATCAACATCCAGGCCAACATCCCGACCAAGCAGTTCCACGCCCAACCGCGTGACCCGAACTTTGGTAAAGACGAGACCATGAACTACAACCCGGTCAGCGGTGAGCTGAGTTCGCTGCGCGCCACCTTCGATGTGAAAAACACCGACGGTTCGATCAACGCCTACATTGAAGGCGGCCCGACCGCCGCTGCGCTGTACAACGGCAGCAACAGCATCGCGCTCACCAACACCTTCAACGGTGTGGTGCTGACTGGCACGTCCCAGGAAGTGATGGATGACCCGCAATCCACCCCAGGTACCCAGGCGGATCTGGTGATCACTCCGGCCAAACCGACGGAAACCCAGAACGGCCTGTACACCGCCAGCTACACCGTGATTTTCGACGCGGTTCCGCGCGCGGCTCAGTAATCCAGCATCACTGCAGGGCCGCGACGGCCCTGCAGACGTGACCCAAGGTCGGCCGTTGCCCAGCCGCTGACCTTTTCAGCAGCCCTGTCTGCCCGTATCAGCGAGTATTTCGTCCATGTTCTCGAAGACGCCAATTGCGACGGCGCTAGCGCTGGCGCTGTGTGCCCATGCGTCGGCTGCACCGGTAGCCCCCGGTACCACGCCGCGTAGCTTGCTGTCCCAGTCACAGGGCCTGCCGGCCGAGTTCAGACAACACTTCTTCGAGGTGCCCCTGGCCGTGCGTGTGGAACTCGATCAGCAGTTTCTCGGCGAAGCCATGGTTGTATTGGGGCGCGATGACCGGCTCACCTTGCTGGAGTTTACCGACACCGGTGACAGCAAGTTTTCCAACGGTGATCGAGACAACTGGCAGCAACTTATGCAGCAAGGCTTACCCTTGGGAAGTTGCGATCGAAGTTGCCCATCGCAATGGCTGGCCGTGCACTACAGCCTGGAAAATTCCCTGGTGTCGATTCTGACTGAAAACGTGGAACGCACTGCCCAGGTCAAACAATTCTATGATCAGCCTGAGACCGGGAGCCTCGGCCTGATCATCAATAATCAACTTAACCTCAATGGTGGCCAGGACGAGAAGCTTGGCGGTCGTTATGGCCTGGAGGCCAGTTCCAGTCTCGGCAACTGGACCCAGGCCCTCAACCTGCAACTGTCGCGTTTCGGGGGCACCGACACTACCCTCTACCACGCTATTCACGAGCTTTACACTCAGCGGGAAATGCAGGGCAACTTCCTGCGCCTGGGCTATTTCATGCCCGGTTCGGACGGCCTTACCCGACAGATTCGCGCGTTCGGCGCCAACCCCGACACGGCCGTGGGCGTGATGTACGGCAGCTCCGATAGCTTGCTGATCAACAATCCCAAGCGCAGCATGTACCCGATTCATGTCACTGCGAGCCGCCAGGCGTCGGTGGAGATTTACCGCAACGGCCTGTTGATCAACAGCCAACCGGTGGCCGCCGGCCTCCAAACCCTCGACACCCGGCCCTTGCCCGGCGGCATCTACACCGTCGAGGTACGGCTGATCGAAGATGGCCGCACCACCGCCACCACCCAGGAGCTGGTGTACAAACCCAACAATTGGCGCAACGCCGAGGAGCGCTGGCGCTACAACAGCTTCATCGGTCGCGAGAGCAAGTTATTCAGCAATTGGGACGAGCAGGCCACCGGGTTCCTGACCTACGGCGTCGGTGTCAATTACTTGGCCCACCCCCGGGTGATCCTCGGCCTGTCAACGCGCAAAGTGCGCGAAAAGTTGCAGAACGGGATGTCCGTCGATTGGACCCTGGCCAACAACAGCAGCCTGTATGGCAACGTCTACCAGACCCAGGACCACGGCACCGGCATGGACATGCAAGCCATGCACAGCTACGGTCACGGTAGTGTGATCCTCAGTCACAACCGCAGCTGGCTGGACACCCGCCGCACCTATGAAGTCCTGTCCGACGGCACACGCTTGCGGCCACGCACGACGTTTATCGGCCAGGCCAGCAACTCATCGCTGTCACTCAACCATCGTTTGAGCAATAAGAGTTCGATCAGTTCGCGCCTGGCCTACAGCCAGGGCAACATCGAAGGATTGGGGCTGGACCTTGGGTGGAACCAGCGTGGGCAGTTGTTCGGCAGCGACGCCAACTGGCGTCTGTCGGTGTTCGACCGTCCCGGCACCGCCGCCACCGGTGACAAGCGCAACCGGGGCGTCGACCTCAGCGTCAGCCTGTCCCTAGGGGGCCCCGGCGAGCAATGGTCAGCCAGCCTCGGCACTCGCACCGCCCGCGACGGCGGGCGCGACAACAACGCTTCGCTCACTTACCAGAGAACGCTCGAAGATCACGCGCTGCAAAGTGTCTCCGCCACAGCCATTGCCGATACCTACGGCGTCGGCCTGTCGGGTCGCGGCAGCTTCCAGACCGACGCGCTGTATGGCGATGCGTTTGTGCAGCGCTCCTCGTTCAATGGCGATTTCAGCGGCGGCCTCAACCTCAGCAGCACCGTGGCCGTGGGGGGCCGCACCGTTGCCTTGAGCAGCCAACCCCACGGGCAGGGTGCCGGGATGATCGTCGACGTGGAAACCGACCTGGACGACATCACCCTGCGCGCCGATGACCTCACCGGCGGCAGCACCTCCCTGCGTCCTGGCCGCAACTTCGTGCCGATCACCGCCTACAAGAGCAGCACCCTGGCGTTCGACTTCGAGGGCAATCACCCACCCGCCGCCAACATCCAGCCCACGCGCAGCAACTACCACCTGAACAAGGGGGGCGTGGACTACCGCAAGATCAGCGTGATGAGAACCGTCACTGTGCTCGGTCGCCTGCTCGACGCCCAGGGCAAGCCGCTCAAGGGGCATCACGTGATCAACCACGCCAGCCGTGGGATCAGCGAGGTGGACGGGTTCTTCTCCATGGAAATGACGACAGGCGCTCCGACCCTGGAAGTGCGCTACGCCAACCGGCTGCTCTGTCAGTTCCGCCTGGATCCCGGCCAGACGCCCCAGGAAAGCGATGTGCTGATGATCGGCGACCTGCGCTGCACCGCGGACACCCTGGCCGACGCGCTAGAGGGTACACCCAGCGCCGGTTGATCCCACCCTTCAACTTACGAGGTCGCAACAATGAAACGTATCTGGATGCTGGGCGCTGCCCTGTTGTTTTCCCAAGTAGTCCCGGCCGGGCCGCAGATCAATGTCGGTGTGGTTTACGACTACCTGGGCGCCGGCAAGAGCACTTACATGAAGCGGGTGTTCAACGGCGGTACCTCCACCGCTTTCGTCAAGGTCAACATCTTCGAGATGATCTACGACAAGGACGGCAACTACACCGAAGTGCCCCTGCAGGACCAGGCTGGCGCCATCGCCCGGGATGGCTTGATGGCCAGCCCGGCGCGGCTGATCGTACCGGCCAACGGCACCCAGGGCACGCGCCTGTTGTTCATGGGTAACCGCGAGAAGGAGCGTTATTTCCGCGTGCGCTTTGTGCCGGTGGTGCCCCAGAGCGAAGACGAGTTCGCCGTCGGTGAGGAAGAACGCGAGGAATACAAGCAAAGTCTCGCTGCCGGCGTGCGCGTGCTGGCTGGCTACGGCACGGTATTTTTCGTGCGCCCCGGCAACACCCGCTTTGACACCACCGTCGACAACCAGGCCCAGCGTTACGCCCTGCGCAATCAGGGCAACAGCGTGGTGGTGGTCGACGAATTCAAGGACTGCGCCGTCGGCAACCCGCAGGACTGCCGCCCCACGGTCAGGCACCACGTGATGGCCGGGCGCTCGTTTGGCTTCGACAAACAGGCGGGGCGCGAGTATCGCTTCAACCTGATTGAAGGCGACGCGAAAAAATCAATTGAGGTCAAGGGCTGAGCCCTGGCGGTTCCGTCCGAGGTAAAAGCGATGTTCAAGACACAGACCTACGCCGTTTTACTGATCACCGTGACGCTCGCCAGCCCCGTTTCCCACGCTGCCGTGGAGCGGGAAACTTTCGAGGTGTTCGTGCAGATCCCTGCCCCTGAGTTTTTTGTGCTGCCCGTCGACCCGCTGCTGGTGCAGCGCGAACAACGGTTGGCCTACAACCCGGTGTCTTCACAGCTGAGTCCGTTGCGGGCGCAGTTCGATGTGAAAAACATCGGTGGTGCCATCGCTGCGCGACTGGCTGAAGAAGCTTACTTGTTCAATGGCCGTGACCGCGTCGACCTGCGGGTGACCTTCAATAATCAGCCGTTGAGCCTCAGCGCCACGCAGGTGGTTTCCAGCGCGGACGCCCACGCCGGCAAGCGTGTGGCCCTGGAAATCGCTGCGATCAAACCCGCGGACGATTACCTGCCAGGGGATTATTTCGGTACGGTCCATATGGTGTTTGATGCCCTCGCGCCGGGGGTGAATTGATGCGGTTTTTTATACGTCGGGCGTATGGTTTCTTATTGGGCATCACCTTTTCAGCGCTGTTCCTGGTCCAGCCTGCCGAGGCTGTGGTACAGGAAATTAGCGCTAAGTTTCGTCCAGATCCGAGCAATCCGTTGATCGATAAATTCGTCAATACGACGCCTGAAAGTGGGATCTGCCCTTGGTATATTCCTGAGCGTTGCAAGGCCCTGGGTATCTTCAGCATCCGCACGGACGACATTCGGGTGTCTTCGATCGCGCCCATTCGTGGCGGACATACGGATCCGCGCCAGGGAGCGATGTTCAAAGTGCCCAGTGAGTGGCGTGATGTGGTCGTCAATCATGTTGTTAGCGGCAAGGCTGAGACAGTGAGCATGCGTATCGCGGGTGTGGGTGGCCGATTCGACCTGGGTGGAGGGGTCGATCAAACGGTCTGGACGCGAGGTCTGGCGGGATGGGTTTATCCAAACCCGCCCTGTACGCACACTGGCTACGGTGCCGGCAACCAGTGGCTTTTCCTGTGGTCCTGGGTCGTGCCGGTCAATGCTGGTGCGTGCGCGATGTTTGCGTCCAAAGACATTCCGGTCCTTCGTTATCCGCTGTTCGAATACTCCTATGAATTGAAGACCCCGAACCCCCTGAAGATGGACAACGGTCAATATGTCGGTTCACTGAATTACACGATGGGCCCAGGTGGTGATTTTGATTTCGGTGACATCATGATGCCGAACGACGATATCTTTACCTTCAACTTCACCCTCGACGTGGATCATCACCTCAAGATGGAAGTCCCTCCCGGGGGCAATCGCATTCAGTTGGAGCCACAGGGCGGCTGGCAGGCCTGGTTGCAGAACGGACGAAAGCCGGTACGGCTGTTTCGCGATCAAACGGTCAATTTATGGGCCAGTTCGCGATTCAAGATGACCCTGGAATGCGGCGACCCCATGGGCAACACCTGCAGCGTGCGCAACCCTGCCGGCCATCAAGTGCCGCTGGACGTCGCCGTGACCTTGCCGCCAGGCCTGACTGACAGCGCCAACCGCCCGGTCAACCGCCTGCCGCTGCGGCTCGATGGCAGCGGTACCGAGTTGTTCCAGCCCAGCCGCTACGTGGACCGAAAACCCAGCACCCTGCATTTCGAGGTCAAGGCTGACGGCGTATCGCAGATGCTGGAACAGGGCAGTGGCAGCACCTACTCCGGGGCGGTCACGGTAGTGTGGGATTCGGAGGTGTGAACCTCAATCGTCGAGTGCCTGGCGCGTCAACTGGCGGGCGAGTGCCTGCTTGCGTGCTGCCAGGTCATCCTGCAAGCGCTTATAGGTCAGATCGCTCATGGGCTCCTCGGTGAACACGCGGTTGTGGGACAGGCCCAGTGCATTGGCCAGGGTTTTCACGGCCGGTCGCAGCGCCTGCCTGGCGGTACCTTCGGCCCTGAACCAGGCGTGTTGGGCCTGCTGTAAATCGTCTATCAGCCCGGACTGTTGCTGAAAGTACGCAAGGTTGCTCGCCAGCGCCTCGGCGTGATTGACGCTCAAGTAGTCGTCCCAGAACGCCACTTCCAGCATGCGGTTGGCCAGCCCGTCACCGTGCTCGCCACGTAATACCTCGTGGTAGGCGCGTTCCAGCATGGGGCCGTCCACGGCGGCGGTTTCGCGGTAGACCATGTGACCGGCGAGCCAGGGCAGATCCAATGAATGCTTGAGGCCGGTCTGGTAGGCCGCGTGCACCTGCACTTCATCCACCGTGCCCGGTACGCCGTCCAGCATATCGGTGCTCAGGCGCAGGCCAAGGCCGCCCAGTTCAGGCGGGGCGATGCGCCGTGCGACTTCATCCTCTGCCAGCGCCGTCACCGCGTTCAGCCGGCAGACTTGGCGAGCCAGATTGGCCAGGCGATGAGCGAATGCCTGCTGGGTGAGCAAGGGTCGCTCAAGCCAGGTTTCGTGCAGCAGCGTCTGCACGCCCAGATTGTTGAAGATCTGCGCGCTGGCGTCGGCACAGTTGCCGGGCTGACCGGCCATGATGAAGAAACGTCGGCGCAGGGCTTCGTCGGCGTGGATCGCGTCGAGCATGCGCCATACGTTGTCAGTCAGTTCGGCGCGATTGCGGAAGTAGTCGGCGTGGTCGATCAGGTTTTCGAAATAATCCGGTGGCTGCAAGCCGCGCAGCACTTCAAAAAAGCCTTGGGAATTGTGTTCCCGCTCCAGTTCGTCCCACTGTTGCTGGCGCAGTACGCGCACGTCATCGCTCAGGCCCTGCAGCCAGAACGCGCTGTCTTCCGGGCCCCTGGGCGGATAATGGCGATAGGGGTCCAGGCCGGCGGCGAGGCGGTAGCTGACCATCCGGTCCTCGTTCTCCAGGGTCAGGCGGTTGCGGTCCAGACGGGTGCGCGCCACAAGGTCGGCCTCGGGTTGCCACGGCAGAAACTGCGGCACGTGGTCAATGGCGGTGCTCTGCAGGTCGAGATGAAAGTGCGACGAGCGCGTGTGTTCGAACAGGCCCTCGGGCCACTCGCGAATGCCGGTGTTGGCCAGGTACAACTCGCGCAAGTGAGGCATAGCGCCGACGTCCGGCACAGTGGTCAGGCGGCGGTTATTGGACAGGTCCAGGGCGCGCAAGTGGGTGAGGCCGTTCAATCGCGCCAGCCGCGCGGGGTTCCAGCGCAAGGGGTTGTTGCCCAGCCCCAGCAGGCTCAGGTGCGGCATGGCGCTGATGGCGTGGGGCAGGCGGGTCAGGTGGTTGCCGGTCAGTTCAAGGGCGATCAGGTTGGGAAACAGGTCCAGAAATGCAGCCTGTTCGTCACCGAAGTTGCTGTCGATCAGGCTCAGGCTGGTGACAAAAGGAAAGGGTGAGCGGGGCGCGGGAGTGGCGCGCAGATGGATGCCCAGTGGCCAACCCTCCAGTTCCAGATGGCTGCCGGGGTGGCGCACACCGTAGTAGTCCACATAACCGCTGGCGCTGTCTTCCCACGCCTGGCACAAGGCGGCTTTCAAGTGCGTCCGGGTCAGGCGTTCGGCTTCGCGTGCGCGCAGGTTACCGCCGTGCCAGCGAGCGGGGGCCCGGACCCAGGCGTCGAGGTCTTCGATCAAGGCCTTTTTTTCCGCTTCCAGAATGTCCAGGGCCTGGCGCCCCTCAACCGTGTCCAATTGCTGGACCTTGGCATTCAGGCGCTCGCCCCGCAGAGTCGGGTAGAGCGCCCGCACCCGTTGCTCCACGGAGGGCGGTGACCCACTGAGCAACCGGCTCACCCACTTGAACCGTGGGCGTTGCACCAAGCGCAGGGTTTCCCGCTGCGCTGGCGATGGAGCAGGCAGTACGGTGCGACGCGCCTCTTGGGTCTGCGTTCGCTCGATAACCCAGCGGCGCATACCGTCGCCACCGCTGAAGCGCTCGCGCTGGGCAGCGGGCAAAGCCTGCAACACGCCACTGTAGAAGTCTGTGGCGGTGTTCGGTGCAAGGCGGTAGCGGGCGTTTTCATCCCGCACCAGCACCTGCACGGTAGTAGCGTCATCCGGCCCGGCAGCGCAACGCAGGTGACCACCGCGGCTGTGTTCGCGCACTTCCAGGCGCAGGTCGCCGAAGGCATCGGTGTACCGTTTCAGGGTGTTGAGTATCAGGCGTTCGCTGTCGAGGTGAAACAGCGGCGGCAGGTGCAAGCCCTCCAGGGTACGGAGTTGGCGGGCCTCCTCGGCCAGCTCGCGGGCCTTTTGGGCGAGGCGCAACGGTACGTGTTTTTCGTTGCGCAGGGTGGCCAGTTCAGCGGGCCGTGCCTCGGCCAACAGCGCTGTCACCGCGCTCGCCGGCAGGTCAGGTGCGGCGCTGCGTACCTGCACGCCCTCGGTGCTGTTGAGCTGTTCGTTGTGGCCGTAGAGGTAGTCGAACACGCCGCGGTGACGGACCGCGAGTTGATCGGCGAGGTGTCCGCGCAAGGCCTGGATGCGCGCGGTACGCGCTGCGGGCACGGTGGGCAGCAGCGCACGCACATGGCGTTCATCGAGGCTGTCCACCAGGCGCTCGGCGAGCTTGCCTTCGTTCAAGGCCATGCGGCTGATAGCCAGGACCTGGCGCGCATCGGGAGTGCCGTAGCGCTGGTGGCTGCCGCTGAGGCTGGCGGCTTCGTACACGTCGATGGCCTGCTCCGTTGGCCAGCCCGGCAATTCGATGGCCATGTGCGGGCTCCAGTAAGTGTCCTGGTCCACCGCTTCGCCGGCCCGCAGGCGTTCGGGCAGGCGCTGGACTTCATCGTTGATGCTCAGGCGTTTGAGGCTGTCCATCAGCAGCGGCGGCGGTGCACTGTTGTCCACATGCACAGCGCGCAAGGTGCCGGATTCGGTGGCGCTGATGGCGCGGGCCAGTTCCAGTTGGGCATCGCTGAAGTGATCCAGTGAGTGCCCCAGGCGCCGCAGCAACGTGGCGTCGTCCCAGCTGCGCGGACCTTCCGCTTCATGGCGCCAGGCGCCTTCGCCGTTGTGGTCCAGGCGCGGCGCGTAGGCGTCGGGGCGGCTGGGATGCTGGATGCGAAAAATGTCGTCGCCATCCCGTTGCACTGCATAGTGCTTGCCAGCAAGCGTCAACCGGGTTTGCTGCTGGCGCAGGCCCAGGGCGTCGCGGGCGCCAGGCGCGGATTCATCCTGCAAGGCGTAGGGGCGCAGGTCCGGGTTCCACAGGCGGGTGTCGCCGTTGACCTTGACCGGCTTGAGCTGGTCGATGAAGGCCGATGGTACGAGCTTGCCGGCGACGCCGAAGGCGCCCAGTTGCACCACATCGCTGACCACCCCCACGAGATGTCCGATGGCTTCCAGTGCTTGACCCTCGGCAAGATCGACCACGCCTTCGATCACTTCATCCAGCAACTGGTAGGCCGTGTAGGCGAGCATCAGCTCGCCGAGGAAGGGAACGAAGGGTGTGACCACCAGCAAACCGACGTCAAGCAATTCGTCGAGGATTTTGCTGACGTTGTCCCACCAGGCCCAGCGTGCGCGGCTGTCGCTGTCGGCGGTGGACACCACCCGCTCGCGGGCGTCATTGAAGATCTTGTCGAGGGCCTGCTGGTAGCGCCACGGCCACAGGTCGCGCTCGATGCGACGTGCGCCGTAGGTCACGCGTCGGCCCTGTTGAAGTGCGGCGAAGAAATGCCCGCGCTGTTGCTGGCCGACGTACAGGCTGAAGTCGCGGCGGTAATTGCTGCTTTTGAGGCGGGCATTCAGCGCGTCCATGAACGCTGGGATGCTCGGGTAGTCCTTGAGCGGTGCCTGTGAATCGTGGGGCAGGTAGACGGTGATGGGCACGCTGGCGCGAGCCTTGTCCAGGTCTGGCGCAATCAACAGCGGCCCGGTCAGCAGGGTGTCGTGCATCCGCAGCGCATGAAACTGCATCACCCCGCGTTCACCGCGCAGGGTGCGTTGCATCAGGTGGAAGCTGGCCGCGCTGATGTCCTGTCGGGCCAGGGCCATGTGCGCCGCCAGGTCGAGGGCGGCTTGCTGGCTGGCGATGACGGCGGGTTGCAGGCCCGGCACCATCAGGTGGGCTTGCAGGTGGGCCTGGTAACGGGCGCCCAGGTCCAGCTCGCGGCACAGGCTTACGAACTGCTCGATGCTGATTCGCGACTTGAGCGGCTTGCTGTCGAAGTGGCCGCGGGCGTCGGGGCGGGTGATGTAAGTGGAGCTGTCACTGAACCGCTCGTCCCGCGCGAAGTTGTGCAGCGCGGCGTCCAGCAGCGACACCGTGCGACTGGTGGTCGCTGGCAGGATCGTGCTTTTGACGACGTGTAGAAACAGGTAGGTCTCGCGCACGTTTTCTTCCAGGGCGTACTGTCGCTTCAGCGCCTGGAGCAGCAGGGGTTCGGCAAAGGCATACACGTCCTGGATCGCCTGCAAGCGCTTGTCGACGTCATTTTGGGTGGTCCAGGCACGGGCATTGGCCTGCTTGAGCGCGCTGCCGGCCTGGGTGTGCCAGGGCGCGATGGCCGGAGGTGTGCGGTTCAGCGCCTGGGCTCTGGGCCAGGCGGTGTCCCGTAACCAGGGTGGGATTTTCTGCGTGATCAGTGAGTAATGCGGGCCTTTGTTGGGCATGGCGGAGGACCTGGGCATGAAGACAAAGCCATCAGCCTAGGGCGCGGGTACGCCGCCGGGGACTACATAGTTAGCTGGGGTAATTGTCTATCGAGGGCGGACTGATGCCGGGGCGTAGCGTGACGGCTTTGCCGCTTGGGAAACCCCCTTATGACCTCGTTGCGCCAAACCCATCTCGACGCCCTGCACGCATTGTTTCGAGCCCCACCCGCGTTGGCGGCGGTGGCCCTGCAGTGCGCCCAGGCCTACCTGGACACCCACCTGCGCGCCTGGAACCTGTCGGCGCAGTTGATCTACCTCGCCAGCCCCACCGGGCCCTATCAGTCCCTGCCCGAATTGCTGGTGCAACGCCTGGCCCAGGCGCGACCGATGTTGCTGGTGGAGGGCTATCACCAGGTGATGCGGCGGACGCGTGAAGTGTACTTGCCGGGCGCGCCGACCCTTGCCGAGTTGGAAACCCTGATCAATCAATGTGGCACGCAGTTGCTCGATGCCTATGGACAACGTCTGCACGCCTGGTGGCACGAGCCGGTGGCCGGGCACGTCAGTCGCTGGGCGGGGCTGTCGGACGGGCTGCTGGGCTTGCTCCACGATGCACCCGCACCGCCCGGCTTAAGCCAGGACGAGTGGGATCGATGGTTCCCGCAAAACCTGTTGAAACGCCGTCGTCCCGATCCGTACTGGAGCATGCACGGCCCGGCACGGGTGCAGGCTGTGTACCTGCGCCACGAGGGCCAGGCCGATGTCCAGGCGTTGATGGCGCCGTTGCTGGTAATCACTCATCGCGCCCCCACCGGTGCCGAGCAGTCCTTGCTGTTTCGCCCGACCAGCGGCGTGCAGGTGCTGCAACGCCTGGACGATGCCGAACCGTGGCTGCAGGCCTGCGATGCCGCGCAGAACCAGTGGTTCGTGGCCGAGGTCCAGGGTGACCCCTTCGACAACCTCGCCGCCGCTTACCTGGCCTGCCAGTTGCGGGACATCGACAGCATCGAGCGCACGCTTGCGCGTACCCCGCAGCAGATCCTCGACATGCTGGACGCCATCACCGATGCGCGCCGCTGGTTCGTCGAGCGCTTGAGCCCATTGCAGCAGCACCTGCGCAACAGCTTGCCGCTGTGGCTGGCCCAGGCGGGCGCCGCCGACAGCCTGGCCTGCGCGCGTCTGCTGCAGGACTGGTTGCAATTGCGTCAGCAGCAGGGCGCCGTGCACTTCATGGACGGCATCGCGCCGTTGCAGGCGTTTGCCGTCGAGCGCCTGCGCACCTGCCTGGGCCGAGAACCTAAAGCCGCCGCGCTGTCCGCGCAAGCGATCAGCCTGACGTTCAACCGGGTGATCGCCGCTGCCGTGCCAGTTCCGGGCGGCTTTATTGCCGGTGAAGTCGAACCTATCACCCTGACCTTGCCCGAGCTGGCGTTGGAGAACCTCGTCGGGTTTCCCCACACACCCAAGGCCATCACCCTGAATGGCAAACCGGCTCCCGAGTGGCTGAGCTACGACCTGCTCAAGGGCTGCGTGACGCAGGTCGATATCGGTCAGGCGTATCCCGCGCTCTTGAAGAAAAACCTGCTGGATGACGTGGGCGAGGCTGCTCGGCGGCGGCAGTTGTTCGGCGCGCAGTGGCGCATTCAACTGCCGATGCTGGCCCTGGAAATGAAGCTGCGGGGCGCGCTGAGCCTGATGGGCTTTCAACGCGTGCAGGCTGCGGTCAAGGGCCAGGCGATGGCGTTGTGGCCGCTGGCATTCAAGGCCAGCGCCACGGCGGATGCGGACCGGGTCGCCACGATGTTTGTGATCGGCCCCCGGGACTCGGGCTTCGGCCCGCACCTCTTGTACCAACCGTTGTCCAGCACGGCCTTGCAGGAGTTCCCCACCCTGGCGGCGCTGTTGGAGGCGATTTGCATCCCCGGCCCGTTGCAGGACGACGTGCTGGCCTGGATTGCTCCGGCGCGTCAGTCGGTATACGCCAAAGGTGGTTTGCGCGAGCCGCACATCCGGCATTTTTTGCCCACCGACGAGTTCACCCACTACGAAAAACCGGCGCCGGCCACCCTCGCTAAAATACTGAGCGACGCACCACCGGCCCACCAAGTGTTCGCCGCCGTTGCCGAGGCGTTGGTGGGGCTGGCCGACCGGCAGACGCTGTCCAATGCCGAACTGCGTTGGGCTCGCTTGAAGCAGGCCGGCTGGCTGCTGTTCAGTTCGCTGCTGCCCTATGCCCGTGGACCGTTGATGCTGGGTGGCTGGCTGCTGCAAGTGCTCGACAGTGCGCAACAGGACATGGCCGGGCTGGCCAGCGATGACCTGGGCGTCGAAAGCGCGGCGCTCGTCGACCTGCTGGTCAACCTCGTGGCGATCCTCGCCCATCAGGCCGCGCCCCACGATCCGCGCGGTGAGCTGCCCTGGCCGCACCCTGTGTTCAAACCCGTGTTACAGACGGCGCCCATCGCGCGGCCACGGGTGCAATTGCCCACCCCGGCCCACTTCACCGCCCCCGCCGGCTGGGCGAATGCCCGGGACGTGCTGACGCATGAGTTGCAGCTGCGCCTGCGTGCGTTGAGCCTGAAAACCCTGCCGGGCTCGCAACTGAGCAAACGCACCAGCGGCCGCTGGCAGGGCCTGTTGCGTGACGCCCGCCACACGCCGGCGCAATGGCAGGCGCAGGTGCGCGGCGAGTATTACCGGGTACGCATCGACCGGGGCCGCGTGCGTGTGATCAGCCCGGACGGTCGCACCGACGGGCCATGGCTCAAACCCGTGGGGCAGGGTGTGTGGGACGTTGATCTGCAACTGCGTCTGCTGGGTGGCGGGGACCGCCAGACCGATCGCCCTGCCGACGACTATGTGAAGCTCGAGGAGGCCCATGAAAAGGCCACCCATGAACGGGACCGCGCCAGTCACGCGATGGAAAAGGCCCGCAGCCTGCTGGACAAGAAGAACACCACTCTGGATGAGCGCCAGCGCAATCAGATTCAAGACAGCTATCGCCAGGCGATGGCCGACAAGGTGTCCGCCCTCGAACAGCAGCTCCAGGCCCTGCGCCGCCTGCGAGCGCTCAAACCGCGGCCGCGCTATGAAGAGGATGTGTGCGAGGTGCTGGAAAACCTCATCCTTACCACCCAACTGCTCGACACCCAGATGCGCCATCAAATGGCCGCGCTCAATGCTAACGTGCGCCCACTGCTCGACGGGCTGGCGCAGGAAACCGCAGAAGAAGCCAGGACCCCTGCCAATCGCCAGGCTCACCGCGAGTTGCACGAAGGCATGCGCGCCTTGGCCGCTGTGCACGCACGGGCGATTCATTGGCGGGGGCTGGAAGCACGCTACCTGGACGCGCTCTTCCACGTGCCCCGGCTGGGGCGTGACCGTGCCAGGGCGGTGTCGGCCGGGATGCATGCGCGGCCTTCGGTGCTGGATCTGCAGTCTCTGCAACTCACCACGTTATGGGGCATTGCCATCGACATCGAAGCCCCGCTATTGGACGAGGATTTCTTCGCCAGCATGGGTGACACCCTCGACCGCGCGCGCTGGGCCAGTCGCTCCCTGGCCGACCTCGACAGCCTGAACACCACCGCCGCCGAGCGCATTGAACTGTTGGAAAGCATCGACCACGTGTACACCCAGACCGACGACCAGATCGAATTCTGGCGCACCTTCGAACCGGACAAATTCAACGTTGACTACCTGCAAAAACTGCAGGAACTGTTAGCGTCCATGCACCAGCACGCCCAAGGCCTGATCGCGCAGGTGTTGCAACCTGAGGACAAGCCGATGCCCGTGCCGCGCAGCGAGGGGCAACGGCGCAAAAAAATCATCCGCACCCGTAACCGCGACATATTGGTTGCCGAACTGAGTGAGCCGGACCCCGCCGCGTCGGCTGAAACCGCGCGCATGCACGACGACAAAGGCAACCTACTGGCTTCGTTCACCGAGGGGGAAGATGGTGTCTGGGACCTGTCGCGTAGCCCGTCGCCGCGACCGGACCCAGGCTTGGGCAGCCTGTTGAAACAAGCCGAGCGCGCACTCAAGGATGTCGACCGCGCCATTGCCAGTGTCGAGACGATGGTCGAGCGCGCCAACGACCCGGCGTCTTTGCAGGAACTGCTTGAAGCCCAGGGGCGCAGCCGTGAATGGCTGGCCGATGCTGTCCGCAACAAGCTGCGCAGCCTCGACCACGCGCGACTGTCGGCGCCGCAACAGGCCCAGGCACAGGCGGTCGAAAGCCAGCTGCGTGCTGCCGTGTTTCGCCTTGATGCGGCCGGGTTGGACGCCAGGGTGCGCGCTACGCGAAGACGAACGTTGAGCCAAGACGATGTGGCGTTTTTGCACCGTCAGCGGGAAATCCGCATTGTGCGAGAAGGCCCCAGGGTGAAGCTGGCGGGCAGCCGCAACGATTTTCTGCAGGAATACCGCGTGTTGGATGTGCACACGGGCAAAGCGCTGTGCTTTGCGCATTTTCATTACGCGCGCCAAGTCAGCCCGGACGATCATTTCACTGCCGCACACCTCAAGACCCCCGAGCAGCGGCGCCTGGGCCAACAAGCCCAGGCCGAGGTGCAGGCCGCCGCATTCGCGCGCATGCGCCTGGGCCAGACCGGCCGTGCGCAGCAGACCCTGGAGATTCATCGGGCGCAGATCCAGCTACCTTTGGCTCGTCGCCTGTTTTTCAGCGTTGACTGAGGCGAGCGGCGCACACAGCGTCTGGCTGCCCGGCTGCAAATACGGCATCAGGATCGGTGCCATGCCCTTGAGCACCTGCACCGGCAGGGCCGAGGTGAAGGTGAAGTGCTCGGCCGATTGACCCGGTACAAATGCGGTCAGCGTGCCGAAGTGATGGTCGCCCAGGTAGAACACAAAGGTCGCAGTGCGGTTGATGGATTTGGAACTGATGATGCGCCCGCCGGCACCGATGGCTTCGATTCGGTTGTCGCCGGTACCGGTCTTGCCGCCCATGGCCAGTGGCGTGTCATCGGCGAGTTTGAAGCTGCCCGCGACACGTTTGGCGGTGCCGGCGTCCACCACCTGGGACAGCGCGCCGCGCAGGGCCCGGGCCACCTCCATCGCAAGCACTTGTTTGCCAGGCGCAGGGTCGTTGACCACCCGGGTTTCATACGGTGTACCGGCGGCGAAGTGCAGGGTGTCAATGCGCAGCACCTTGGGGCGCACGCCGTCGTTGAGGATGATCCCCATCAGCTCGGCCAGCGCGGCCGGACGGTCGCCGGAGCTGCCAATGGCCGTGGCCAGCGACGGCACCAGATGGTCGAACGGATACCCCACCGCCTTCCAGCGCTGATGGATATCCAGGAATGCCTCGACCTCCAGCATGGTGCGGATGCGGCTGTCCCGCGCACGTTGATGGCGACTTTTGAATAACCAGCTGTAGACCTCCTGACGCTCGAACTGGCTGGCCTTGACCACGTCGCTGAAGCTCGCGTCGGGATGGTTGAGCAGGTACCCCAATAACCACAGGTCGAGCGGGTGGACCTTGGCGATATACCCCTGATCAGGCAAGTCGTAGGTGCCCGGGCCGTATGCCAGGTAGAGTTTTTGCAGGCGTTCGTCGGTGATCTTTTCGCTGGCCAGGTGTGAGCGCATGAACCGGTTGAAACTCTCCTGGCTGGCATTGGGCAGCAGGTAACGATGCACGGCGGCCAGGCGGATCGGCGTCGGGCGCAGGCTGTCGAGGAAAGTGTCGAGACGGGCCTGGGTGTCTTTCTTCTGGTACTTGCGCCAGAACTTGCGCAGGTAGGTGGTGCCTTCGCGGTCGGCAAACCCGGCGAGGTATTCCTGGCGGCGTGGGTCGCTGTCGTCCTTGAGCAATTGGGCGCTGTTGTTTTCGCCGGAGTAGGTGGTGTAGCGCACCACGTCGCGCATCAGGCGAATGAACGGCAGGTTGATCGACTCGCGCAAGGCGTCGCGCAGGGTGGGGTTGCGGCCGTTGTCCTGGCTGCGGAAGTTATGAAAGGTATGCAGGCCACCGCCGGTGAAAAAACGTTCGCCGGGGCTGGCCGAATAAGTACGGTCGAGGGCGGCATCGAGCATGCTCGCCAAGGATTTGTCTGGCGCCTGGGTCAGGTAGTCGAGGGCCCAGCGGCTGAGGCGGTCTTGCTCATCCACGGTGACTTTTTTCAGCGCGGCCGGCGCTTGGGCGGCGTATCGGGTGTGCAGCTCGCTGATGATTTGCAGGTAGGTGGTCAGCACTCGAAGCTTGGCGGTGGAGCCCAGTTCCAGCTTGCTGCCTTCGTTGATATCGAAGGGCTGGTCGGTGTTGTCGGTTTGCACGCGCACTCGCGAACCGTCGGGGGTCAGCTCGAACAAGGTGAAGCTGTAGCGCACTTGCGCGGTGCTGGACGCGGTGAGCAGGCGCTCGCCGAGCAGGCCGGTCTGGCGGGCGTATTCCGGGTCCGCCAAGTGCTTGAGGTAGTCGCTGACCTGGCCCTGCAGTTGGGCTTGCAGGGTGCTGGTGGCGGAGAGGTCGAGGCGGTCCAGGTCATACAGCGGCCGGTCGAGCAGGGCGGCCAGGCGGCTGCGCGCCACACTGATGCCTTTGTTGGTTTCGATCGGTTGCACCGTGGGTTGTTGCACCCAGTCGCGGTAGGTGACCTTGGCGGCAAGAGCGGCACTGAGCAAGGCCGGTTCGATTACCCCGTTCTGGGCCAGCAGGCGCAGGTGGCTGTCGGTCAGTTGCACCAGTTCTTCGCGGCCTTTGGTGAGGTAATGGGAAGGCCGGCGCTGGGCGATGATCAGCGACAACACCTGACGCAGCGCGAGGCCCTGCGCGGGCGTCACCGGGCCCAGCAGCGCCAGGTTGACCTGGTTGAAATCGGCGCCGTACCACACCCGCAAACCCTCGGCCATGCCGTGCACTTCACCATGGCCGGGCACCGCCGACAGCGGCACGCTGTTGAGGTAGTCGCGCAAGATATTTTGACGCGCCCCCAGGGTCTCGGGCCCGGCGTGGTAGGCGCGCACGGCGGCGGAGAACATCTGCCGCAGTTTTTCCCCACCTGACACGGTCAGGCCGTCCGGCGAGTGGCGGTATTTCTCCAACTGGGTCGCGAGGGTACTGCCGCCAGCGCTCTGGCCCGGCAGGTGCAGCAGCTTGGCGACTTGCGACCACGCGGCCTTGGCAAAGCGAGGCCAGTCCACGGCGGGATTGGCCTGGGGCTGCGCGGGGTCGAGCAGGTCGCGGTTTTCTATGAACAGCAGGCTCTGCGTCACCAACGGCGGGATGGCCGCGAAGCTGGCGTAGAGTTGTTGCGGGTAGTTGTACTGGTACAGCGGCACGGCGCGGCAGTCGGTGATGGACAGCCCGGCCTGGATTTTCTCGGCATACGGTACGAACAGGCCCTTGGCGCTGTAGTCCATCAGCGCTGGGGAGAACCGTACCTGAGACTCGACCACATACCCGCGCTTGAGCAGGCGTGGCAGGAAGCTGTCGAGATCGCTGTAGCCCAGGCGCCGGTCGAACGGGCCGGCGCCTGGATAGGCGATGGCCTCACTGGGACCGGGCTCGACCTGGTAGGTGAGGTCACGGGCCAGGCGACTGAGTTCCTGGGCTTGCAGGCGCGAGGTGCGCAATTCCTTGGAGGCGGCGACACCCAGGCCGATCAGGCCCATAAAGACGATTAGCCAGAACAGGCGGCGACCGTAACGGGGCGTGGGTTTGTTTTCGGGTGACGGCGCTGGTTCCGAACTGCCTTTTACTGTCGCAGCCTTGCTTGAGTCGGTTTGCCACAGTGCGCCCATAGTCGATTGATCCTGCACACAGATTGATCGGACTTGCTTGAAGCTTAGTCGCTGAGGGCTGTGCCGGAGGGAAATCTGATTTTTGAGTAAGAATTTTCTGCTGGTGTTGTAGTTCTATTCCAAGAGTGACGTTTTGTCGCGCCAGGCAGTATAGATGCTCCTGTAAAATGACGTTTTTACCGATTCTTTTCCTGAATTGTCCTGCTTTTATAGTGAAAGAACCTGCTCCGGGCTTTTTATACTGCACGCCCGCTGATCTTGCCCGGCAAGCAGGGCGCGCCTATGAGGTGGCCCCGGTTTCGGCAAGGGCGCAGGCCTACCGGCCTGCTCCCTGGAAACTCAACGGACAATCCAATAACAAAATGAGGTTGTACCCCTATGCCAGTCGGCAACCCACTGCCCCATGGCGAGACCGCTCAAGGCGGCCCGCTCAAACGCGAACTCGGTGAACGCCACATTCGCCTCATGGCCCTCGGCGCCTGTATCGGTGTCGGCCTGTTCCTCGGCTCGGCCAAGGCGATCGAAATGGCCGGCCCGGCGATCATGCTGTCCTATATCCTCGGTGGCCTGGCGATCCTGGTGATCATGCGCGCCCTCGGCGAAATGGCGGTGCACAACCCCGTCGCCGGCTCGTTCAGCCGCTACGCCCAGGACTACCTCGGCCCGCTGGCAGGTTTTCTCACCGGCTGGAACTACTGGTTCCTGTGGCTGGTGACCTGCGTCGCGGAAATCACCGCGGTGGCGGTGTACATGGGCGTTTGGTTCCCCGACACGCCGCGCTGGATCTGGGCGCTGGCCGCCCTGATCAGCATGGGCACGATCAACCTGATCGCCGTCAAGGCGTTCGGTGAATTCGAATTCTGGTTCGCCCTGATCAAGATCGTCACGATCATTGCCATGGTGATCGGCGGCGTTGGCATCATTGCATTCGGCTTTGGCAATGAGGGCGTCGCACTGGGTATCTCCAACCTCTGGGCCCATGGCGGTTTCATGCCCAATGGTGTTCAGGGCGTGCTGATGTCCCTGCAGATGGTGATGTTCGCCTATCTGGGTGTGGAGATGATCGGCCTCACCGCCGGTGAAGCCAAGAACCCGCAGAAAACCATCCCCAGCGCCATCGGCTCGGTGTTCTGGCGCATCCTGCTGTTCTACGTCGGCGCGCTGTTCGTGATTCTGTCGATCTACCCGTGGAATGAAATCGGCACCCAGGGCAGCCCGTTTGTGATGACGTTCGAGCGCCTGGGCATCAAGACGGCCGCCGGTATTATCAACTTCGTAGTGATCACCGCCGCGTTGTCCTCCTGCAATGGCGGCATTTTCAGCACCGGGCGCATGCTCTACAGCCTGGCGCAGAACGGCCAGGCACCGGCCACCTTTGGCACTACGTCGAGTAACGGTGTACCGCGCAAGGCGCTGTTGCTGTCGATCTTCGCGTTGCTGCTGGGCGTGCTGCTCAACTACCTGGTACCGGAAAAAGTCTTCGTGTGGGTGACCTCCATCGCCACCTTCGGTGCGATCTGGACCTGGCTGATGATTCTGCTGGCCCAGCTCAAATTCCGTAAAGGCCTGAGCCTCGCCGAGCAGGCAGGGCTCAAATACCGCATGTGGCTGTATCCGGTCAGCTCGTACCTGGCCCTGGCGTTCCTGGTGCTGGTGGTCGGGCTGATGGCCTATTTCCCTGATACCCGCGTGGCACTGTATGTAGGGCCGGCGTTCCTGGTGCTGCTGACCGTGTTGTTCTACGTGTTCAAGTTGCAGCCATTGAACACTGCCCAGGGTGCCGCGCGTTCGGCGTAGACCTCAATTCGCCTGCTGAGCCAGTTGCGCCGCCTCGGTCAACTGGCGCACCAGGCGATTGCGCTCGGCAATCTCCAGTTCCACCAGGGATTGCCGACGCTCCAGATACACATCCGAACGCCGGTCCGTAATTGCCTGGTTCAGTTCATTGATCTGGTATTGGATCACGCCTCTGACGGTCGAGAAGGGTTCAGGGTAACTGCGGGCCAGGTAGTCGATCCAGAACTCTTCCATCAGCAATTCGTTTTGCGCCGCCTGGGTTTGGCCGAGTGCTTCAAGCGCTGCACGGGCCTGGGCAATATCACTGTCGATGACCATATCGCCAGTGCCATAGCGCATCACATCAGGTTCAATGGGCAACTCGAAGGCGTCGCGCAAATTCAGCCGGAAGGCGAGTTTTACTTCAACTTCGTCGGGTCTGAAACCCTGCGCATACAGGCGCTGGATATGGGCATCGGCTAATTGGTCGACCTGTCGTAGATAGAACAGCCCCTTGGCCAATGCCAGCAGGTCGCGGTCTGCCTCGGCACTGCTTGGTTGTGAGCGGGCCTGATGAATTTTAAGTTCGATCTCCATATTGACGAATGTCAGGATGGCACCGTCTCCGCACGTACCATCCTGGTAGGTGTTGAGGAATATCCTGTCGCGCAGCTCCGTCGAGTCACCCATGGCTTCAAGCACTTTCCATACTCGCTGGGTCAAGCCTGGGCGCGTATTTCTGAAGGCGGATGAGTCTCTCAGATCCCTCAAGGCCCTGAAGGTGTCGTCCGGGCGAGCGTCTCCGGAATGAGTGCTCAACTGTGTCCACAGCGTCAGACGTGTTGAGTGCTCGGCCTGGGGAACACTGGACAGCCACGGTGTAAGCTCTTCGGGCATGGTGGCTGCGTGTGTGGCGGCAATGGCCTGCCGGTGCAGTATGCCTGGCAGTGCGCCCCCGATGACAATGCCGGTGCGGGTGCGGTAGTCGCGAATCCTGCCCAGCGTTTCATCGCTCAGGGGGTTGTCATGCAGGATGGTATTGCGGTTGGTCGGGCCCATGCGTACATCGGAAAACACCGCCTCGGGCACTGTGCGCAGGCGGTTTTCCTGCAATAGCAGAGTGCGCAGGCCGCTGCGTGATTCGGCGCCGATGGGCCAGTGTTCGATGTTGGTCTGACGCAGCGACAGTACTCTAAGGCGTGTCATGCGCGACACATCGGGTGTCAGGCCCAGCGGGTTGCCGTCCAGATGAAGCTCCTCCAGTCGCGTCATGCCGGCCAGGCGGTCACGGGATTCGGCCGTCAGTACCAGAAGGTTGTCTTTCAGGTCCAGGTGCTGAAGCTGCGTCATCCCGGTCAGGTTGTCGGGCAGCTCGGTGAGCATGCAGTCGAGCTTCAAGTGGGTCAGACCGGTGAATCTACCGAGGAACGCATTGCCATTTGCCGGAAAGGCTTCGCCGTCAATCCTCAGGTACTCGATGTGCTCGAACCCACGGGCACTCAGAATGAAATCCGGATCGGGCAAGCTGTTGCCGTCCAGGCGCAGCAACAATTGATGCGTATCGAACAAGCCTGTCGCCTGGTCGTAGGCCAGGCGGGTTTCCTGGCGCCAGGCCCGCAGGATGCGGTCTGCCATTTGCCGGCGCACGGCAAAATTCCAACCGACAGGGTCGTTGGCCGGAGCGTCGACCGGTTGGTTGGTCTGGATCCAGTTGCTCAGCCCGAACTGCAATGCCTGATATTCCGCCCTGCGCTGTTGCAGCTCAATGGCGGCGGCGGATTCGCTCATGCCGAGTGAGTCGATGAAGTCGCGGGCCGTGGCATGGCTGAAGCTGGGGTAAATCGCCCGCGCCATGCTGACCAGGTCCACCGGTTGGTTTCCACCGAACGGCCAGAGGTGCTGGAGGCCAAACAGATAGGTCTGAAATGAGCTGAACACCCGCATAGGCGGCTGCAACCACGCGGGAATATGCGTCAGCCCCAGCAGCGATTTGATCGCCACGCGTTGGGTCAGGGCCAGGTCCGCGATGGCATGGCGCAGCACGGCGGTCTCGGCGTCGTCATTCATGCCCAAGGCTTTTCGTTCGGCGGTGTCGAGCGCCAGCGCCACGGCGCTCAGCAGATCGAGGGTGGTGTTGTCCGGCTCATTGAGCAGGTGGCCGTCACGATCATGGCTCTGGTAACCCCCGTCGATCTTGACCAGGGTGCGGCGCTCGGTACCGCTGGGTTGGCCGGCGTGCGTCAGCAGCGGACCGGTGACGCTGGCATCCCGGATATCCAGGCGCAGGCTCAACGGCCAGCCGGGGATGTCCTTGAGCAGGTGCACCATGATTTTTTCGCTGTCGGGGTTGGCCAGCGTCGTCAGGTAAAGGCCTTCAAAGGCGCGGTTCAGCCGCGCATCGTCGGCGGTCAGGCGCACCTGCTCGGCCAGGCGCAGCCCAACCTGGTCCTGAGTGTGCAGTTGCTTGCGCTCCTTGGGCGTCGATTCTTCAAGAATCGCTGTGATCGCGCTGAGCGGCAATTGCGGGTAGTGCACGTGCAAGCGCCGTTCCAGCGCGGTCGCGCCCCCTTCGCTCTGGGCGTAGAGGATATCGAAGAGTTGTGCGCGTTCGCGCCAGGCGTATTCGGCGACTTTTTTCGACAGTTTGAACAGTCGCTCTTCCTGGGACGCCGGCAACTCGCCCAGCAGCGCACGGCTGAGTCGATCGTTCAGGGCAATATTGGTCAACGGCTCCAGGCCGCGGCTTTGCGCTTCGGTCAGGCGAATCATCTCTGCGCTGGCTGCACTGTGTGCCGGGTAGCGGCGAATCACCCGACCCTCGTTGCCAATCACCTCCAGCGCATGGCTGTTGGGCCAGGCCGGCATGCTGCTGATCAGCAGCAGTTGCAGGGACGGCCGCGCGTTACGGGTGGCGGAGTAGACGCTCATGGCTTTGATGAACTGCAGGATCTCGCGCTCGATGCGAAAGCGCTTGCTGGTGTCTTGCAGCAGGGGCGGCGGGTACAGGCCGTTAGTGTGTACCCCGCGCAAGGCGTTGGCCGGCGTGTCGGTGATGCGCATAATCTGCGCGGCGGTGGATTGGTCGACGTTGTAATCCTGCAGCCCCAGGCGATAGAACAGGCGATGATCGTCCCAGGTCATCGGGTTCTCGCTGGCCAGGCGCCAGGCGCCACGACTGTTGTGTTCGAGCAACGGTGTGTCCACCCCGACTTTCTCCGGATGCTCCAGCCGCCATTTGCGCAAGCGAGTGTCGAAGGTGATCGGGTACAGCGAACCGTACAGCGGCAACAACGTTTTATTCTCCCAGGCGTAGAGGCCTTCCGCGTCCGGCGTGAGGTCGTGAGGCAAGACCACGCTTTGTTCGTACTGCCCCAGGGACTGGTCGAGCAGGCTGATGTGCCCCTCGGGGCTGCGCTTGGCACTCATCAGGTCGCCGAGGGTTTTGCGCAGGCCCTTGGCATCACTGGCGGAGTTCATTCCCAGTGTTTCCCGTTCGCCCGGCTGCAGCACCGAGGCGATGGCGAGGTAGAAACTGTCGACGGCGGGCGATACTGGGATGGACCCGCCGTTACGCATGTCGTAGGCCTCGTAGCGACCCTGGCCGTAGTGCAGCAGTTCGACGGTGGTATCGTCCGGCCCGCTGGAGACATAGCGATTGACGGCGGTGCCGCTGCTCATGTCGGTGACCGTGAAGTGCCTGCCGAAGTGATCAAGCAGCAGGCTGGCACTGAATTCGCGCGCCCACAGGTCGGTGTCAGTATTGAACGCCCGGGGGTGGTAAAGGCCGTCGATCACTGCGTCTATGCGCAGTGCCGTGGCGTGGTGCTTGAGGTTGTCCCGTACCGCCGGGGGCAGGCTGGCGTCGCGCAGGAATGTCGCGTGTTCGGTGATACTCAGCGGCGTATGCACCAACAACTGTTGCAGGTTCGCCGGCGTCAATGGTGGATAAAGCCCACGCAACTTTTTCAGCAGCGGGCTGGCTTCCACCTGCGGGGGCGCAACCTTGATGGGCAACAGTTGCCGCGCATCGATATCGGCGGGAACCTCGGCGCGCGCGTAGCCGTCGTAGCGGTTCATGGCGGTGAACAACTCATGCCGACGGGTGCGCGCCAGCTCGCTGATTTGCAGGCGTACCCGGGCGATGCGCTGGGCCTGGGACAGCTGCGGGCTACCTGCTTTGCCGAGCAGCGAGGTGGCGGGTTGCGCACTGAGGATCAGTTCGAACAATTGCTCCTGGGTGGGCACGCTGGTGATGGGGTCGGTCAGGCGGCCATAGGTGCCGTCGTCCCTGCGCATCAGGTCGATTGTGTGGGACAGCCCATTGTCGCCCGCAGCGTAGCTTTCGATCAGGCGGCTTTGTTGGTCGTGCACGTTGATGCGCACCTCTGCCGGCCAGGCCGGCACATGGGGCAGCAGGCACAGTACAGTGCCGTCGGCGTAGGAAGGCATATGGCCGCGCCGGTGAAAGTCGCTGATCAACTGATCAATCACCCGGTCGGCCTGCAAACGGCGTACACCTTCGGTGAGGTTGATCGGCGACGGGTTGCCGGCCCAGACACTGTCGAGGGTCGCGCGGTCGACGGCCGTGCTGCGCAGCAGGGTCTCCATCTGGCCCTTGGGCACAGCGGATGAGCCATTGGGCAGCATACGCTCGGCCAGTTGAATGTCCGACAGGGTATGGGCGTTATGCAAGTCCATGATCCAGGCCTGCACGGTTGGGTCGAACATGATCGGCGCGGCGAATTGGCCGCCGTATTCGAGCTTGAGCGCAAAGCGCATCATTTTCACGTCGTAGCTGACTTCGACGACCTGGCGTTCTTCACCGGCGTGCAGCCAGACGTACTGCGCGCCGTTGATCTGGTACACGTGCTGGGCATTGGCGACCTGGCCGTCGAGCAGGTGCTGATCGACGATTGCGTAGGGAGTGATTGCCGGCGTCCACAGCCGGTGTTCGCCGTCGCTGAGCGTGACTTTGCGCGGGCTGCCCAAGCGCTGGACCAGGCGGTGCATGCGCTGGGTATGTACCCGCCCGGCGGTGGTGATCAGCAGGCCACTGGTGGCCAGGTCGGCAACGTCCGCCATGGCGGCGGCGAATTCATCGGCATCGCCACGTGCCGCTTGATTGATGCCCACTATCAGGCTGTGAGTCATGCTGCCGAACACGACGAGCTGCATGATCCGGTTCAGGCCAGTGACGCCACCGGGCACCGGAATCATCAGCAACTCGAGGGTTTCCTGCGCAATCGCCGCAATGCCTTCGATGAGTGCCTGCTTATCGCGTTCCGAGCGAGTGTTTGCCAGCACCGCAAGGTTGGCCTCGTAGCGCGAACGCACGTACCTGACGCAGGCTTGCACAATGTCTGTCGTGCTTTTCGAGCGGGTTTGCGGCGTGAAGCGAATACTGTCGAGAGAGTGTTTTGGCAACAGTCGGTGGAACGTGTCGTACAGGAACCCTGCGGTGGGGCTCAGGCCGCTGGGGCGTGGTTTTTCTTCCGTGAGCAGCCGCTTGAAATCGTGCATGTCGGTCATGGGCAATTGCACGGCAAACCAGCCCAGGTCGCCTTTGGCATGGCTGTCTTTGAGTTGCTGGACGAAGTCGGCATTGGCTTGGGTCGCATCAGCGTGGTAACGCAAGGCGCCGCCGGGGCGATAGGGGAAATAGGACAGCACACCGCGGCTGGCCAAGCGGATCAGCAGCAACGGAATCTGAAAGATATTCTGACGGGGCCCGGTACCCATGTTCAGTTGCTCGATAACCAGTGGCTTGCCTTTGCCGCTCAAGGCCTGGACGAAGCGGTCGTAGTGTTCCTGGGCAAGGCCACTTGCCTCACGATTGCGGTAGGCGTCCAGGGCCTCGAACAACAAGCTGGCACGCGTACTGGCCTCTATCAACGTATTGAGTTTGCCGCCGGCTGCCAGGCTGGTTTGCACGTGCGTCTTCAGTTTGCCGCCGAGGTCCAGTTCGCGGACGATCTCGATAAACCGGTCAACCGTGAGTCGTGAGCCCTCTGCACCGCTGAGGTAGGAAGCGTCCACAAAGGAGTGGCCTGAGGCCGACCTGCCCGCAGTGTCGTAGCCGAAGTTCAAACACGCGGCGTCCCACAGTGTCATCGATGAGACGTGAGCGCGGTACTTCCATTCGTCATAGGCGCGGCGAAACCGGCGTTGGGTTGCGCTGCGTGGAGTCTCGCTGGCGCGCGGTTCCCAGGGCAGGGGGGCCTCCTGCTTCTCGAGGTAGCGGGTATGGATGCAGATGGCTTGCGGGTCAAGTCCGCCCAGCCTGCTGCGTAGCGTTACCAGCCCGTCGGTCTTGAAGCGTTGGATGATGGCGGCGTTCTCGCGATCCACCGCCTGGAGGGCCTGATGGGCCTCGCGCTGCAGCCTGACGTAATCACGCTGTTGTTGCAGGGTCAGGCTGCTCATGGTCCGCGCCAGGGTTTCGCGGATCATGATCAGGGCTTGTTGGCGGGCCCAGGAATCGCTGGATTGCAGGGTGCCCGACAAACCATTGAGCAGTTGATGGGGAGGCATGGGCCATGTCCTTTCACGGATTAAGTGGAAGGACCATGGAAGCATTCGCCCAGCCCTGCAGGGCGCTAGCTATGTAGCGCGGGCCGAGGTTGCCGGTCCAGCCGCTTGATCAGCTCCAGCCAGGCAGCCAGGCCTGCCATCAGTAGCGCGCCGATGAGTGCGGTGGTCAGTTGCATGGACACCGCATCGTTGGCCATCGCATTGATCATGTCAGCCAGCGGCGCGAGCACCACCCCCAGGCAAAACACTTCCAGCGAAAAACGGCCCATTCGGCAGATTTCACCCGCCACGCGGTTCTGCGTCCAGGCCGCGCCGGGCAGCAGTTTGGCCGTGACATAGGCCAGGGCCAGGAAATGCACGAGTCGTACCGGAGACAGGTCGGTTTTGCTGATGGGGTAGAGCAGGTCGCTCAGTCGCGACGGCATCCACGCGTCATGCACTTCGGGCCAGCGCCACGACAGGGTCAGCACCCCGGCGAGCAGCACGTAGACCGCTGCACTGACAAACAGCGGCTGGCGCAACAGAGGCCGCGTCTCGACGGGTTTGGGCCGCTGGCTGTGCATGGCGGCCGCACCACCGAGCACAAACAGGGCCTGCCAGGTGACCGGGTTGAAGTACCACACACCGTCGGCAATGGCCCGCAGGTTCCAGCCCATCCACGGCGCCAGCAGGTAAATCGCCAGCGATACGGCGACCACCACCGAGGGCTTGCGCACCAGCATCGGCAGTACCAGCGGCAGGCCTGCCAGCAGCACGATGTACAGCGGCAACGGGTCCATCAGGTTGGGCTTGAAGCGCAGCAGCAACTCATCGGTGAGCGCCTGTTGCGGGTGCGTGACGAAGTGCGTCAGGCCCATCTCGGCGACGAGGTCGCGGGTTTCCACATGGCTGTTGGCGAAGAACACGATGCCCATCAGCAGCGCCAGCAGGAAGATATGCACCACGTACAACACCCACGCCCGGCGCAGGATTTTCAGGCAGGCCATCCAGTAGCCGTCGCGCTGCATGATCTTGCCGTAGGCGAGCACGGCGGCAAAGCCGGCGAGGAACACAAACACTTCCGCAGCATCGCTGAAGCCGAAATTGCGCAGGGTGATCTGGCCGAGGGGGTTGTGGGGGACGTGATCCCAGAAAATGAAGATCAACGCCAGGCCCCGAAAGAAATCGATGCGCGGGTCGCGTCCGTTAGGCATGGCTACGGGCTCTTGAACAGTGGGTTTAATGAGGACAGGTGAGCGCGGGCAACGTCTTGCGCCGCACGTCGGGCGGGCAGGTTGGCGGTATTTCCAGGCAATTGCAAAGGTTGGGTATTACTGAATGTTTTGAGACTGCGCGACGACACCCATGGCAGGCACTTCCGATGCCGTGGGTGGCGCAGCTCAGCAGGCTACTGCTCCGTTACGCCGCGGCCAGGTCCCGCGGCTCAAAACTGTCCGCTCGCGCCATCTGCCACATGCGCGAATAAAACTCGCCGTTCACTTCACCGGTCAGTAATTCGCCAGGCTTGAGGAACACATGCAACTGCGAAAACAGCTTGATCTCGGTCGCCGACATGCGCCGCACCAAGTGCTTGGCCGACAGCTGCGACGGATGATCCAGGCCCGCCGCTGCGAGCATCTCCGCCAGGGCCTTGAGGGTGTTGCGGTGGAAGTTGAACACGCGCTGGGCCTTGTCCGGTACCACTAGCGCGCGTTGGCGCAGAGGGTCTTGGGTGGCAACGCCGGTCGGGCATTTGTTGGTGTGGCACGACTGCGACTGGATGCAGCCGATGGCGAACATGAAGCCCCGCGCCGAGTTGGCCCAGTCGGCGCCGATGGCCAGCACACTGGCAATGTCGAAGGCGCTGACGATCTTGCCGCTGGCGCCGAGCTTGATCTTGTCCCGCAGGTTCAGGCCCACCAGGGTGTTGTGCACAAACAGCAGGCCCTCGCGCAGGGGCACGCCGATGTGATCGGTGAACTCCACGGGTGCGGCGCCGGTGCCGCCTTCCTTGCCGTCCACCACGATAAAGTCCGGAAGGATGCCGGTCTCAAGCATGGCCTTGGCAATGCCCATGAACTCCCACGGATGCCCGAGGCAGAACTTGAAGCCCACCGGTTTGCCACCGGACAATTCGCGCAACTGGGCGATGAACTGCATCAGTTCGATGGGCGTGGAAAACGCACTGTGGCGCGACGGCGAGATGCAGTCTTCACCCATCAGGATGCCGCGGGTGTCAGCGATTTCCTGGGTGACTTTGTGCTTGGGCAGGATCCCGCCGTGGCCCGGCTTGGCGCCCTGGCTCATCTTGATTTCGATCATGCGCACCTGCGGGTTCTGCGCCTGCACGGCGAAGCGCTCCGGGTCGAAGCGGCCGTCGCTGGTACGGCAACCGAAGTAGCCGCTGCCCAGCTCCCAGGTCAAGTCGCCACCGTTTTCGCGGTGATAGGGGCTGATGCTGCCTTCGCCAGTGTCATGGGCGAAGTTGCCGAGTTTGGCACCCTGGTTCAGCGCGCGAATCGCGTTGGCGCTCAGCGAGCCAAAGCTCATCGCCGAGATATTGAACACCGACGCCGAATACGGCTGCGTGCATTGCGGGCCACCGACGATCACGCGAAACGCGCTCGGGTCGCTCAGCGGCGCCGGGCGCATGGAGTGGCCGATGAACTCGAAGCCCGACTGGTACACGTCGATCAGGGTACCGAAGGGCTTGTCGGCGCTTTCATTCTTGGCGCGCGAATAGACCAGCGAGCGTTGAGCCCGGGAGAAGGGCAGGGCATCGCTGTCGGATTCGAGCAGGTACTGGCGGATTTCCGGGCGGATGGCCTCCACCAAGTAGCGGATATTGCCCAGGATCGGGTAGTTGCGGCGCACGGCGTGGGGGCTTTGCAACAGGTCGAACAGGCCGATCAGGCTCAACACGCCGGTGACCAGGGTGATCGGCCACAGCCATTCATGCTGGATAAACGGGAGGCTGGCGAGGGTGAAGATGACGCACACAGCGAAGAAGGCGTAACGGCTCAGCAAGGACAGGCTCATACGGTTTCCTGGGTTCAGACTCTTCGGTCGGTCCGGCATTCTGCGCCTGTAGGGAAACCCTAGACAACCTGGGGGAATAATCTTCATATAAGACGCCGGTCTATTCTTATTGCAATCGGTTCTCGTTTGGGTGCATTGGTTATGTTACTGTATAACACTGATTCACATCCTGATGCCCCGGAGGCCCCATGAAAGCTGGAATCCATCCCGACTATCGCACCGTGCTGTTTCACGACACCGCTGCTGATGTGTTTTTCCTGATCGGCTCCACCGCCGACAGCGATCGCACCCACACCTACAGCGACGGCAACACCTATCCGTACATCCCGCTGGACGTGTCCAGTGCCTCGCATCCGATCTACACCGGCCAACAGCGCAAGACCCAGGCCGAAGGCCGTATTGCCGGGTTCAACAAGCGCTTTGCGGCGTTTGGCTCCACCCCGAAAAAAGCCGAGGGGTAGGGCGAAAGTGGCAGGCTGCATGCCACGCTTGATTGCAGCTGTCCTGACGATCATGTGATCCTTGTGCCCTTTGCCGCCAAGGATCACTGTTCATGCCTTCCACCATTCGCATCGCCGCCGCCCTCTTGATCGGCGCCGACGGCCAAACCCTGCTGGTACGCAAGCGCGGCACCCAGGCGTTCATGCAACCCGGTGGCAAGATCGACGCTGGCGAACAACCGGTCGAAGCCTTGGCCCGTGAGCTGCACGAAGAACTCAACCTGCACATCGATCCCGATGCCGCTGTGTACCTCGGCACGTTTTCTGCGCCCGCCGCCAACGAGCCAGGGTTTACCGTGCAAGCCCAACTGTTCCAGGTGAATATCGACAGCGTCGTCACGCCCGCTGCCGAGATCGAGGAAGTTCGCTGGATTGACCCGAGCGGTGACGGTGGCCTGCAGTTGGCGCCCCTGACACGCGACCTGATCTTGCCGTTTTACCGCCAATCGCTGACTGCGTGAACATTCGCGCTCTAGAGGCCAATGACGCTGTGGCTTATCGAGCGTTGATGCTTGAAGCCTACGGCGTTTATCCCCAGGCGTTTACCTCCAGCGTGGCAGAGCGCGCCGCGATGCCATTGAGTTGGTGGGAAAAACGTTTAGAGAGTCGGTTGGATCGCTTGCTGGGTGCGTTTGATGGCGAGGCACTGGCGGGTATAGTCGGCCTGGCCTTCGAGCCCCGAGAGAAGGCGCGGCACAAGGTGACGCTGTTTGGCATGTATGTGAACGCCAGCCATCAGCAACAGGGCCTGGGCCGCCGCTTGGTCGAGGCCGCACTGGAAGAGGCACGCCAGCAGCCGCGCCTCAAGCTGATCCAGTTGACCGTCACCGCTGGCAATCACGCAGCCATCGCGTTGTACCAGCGCTGCGGCTTCATCCAATACGGCCTGGAACCGCTGGCGGTGCGGGTAGGTGTCGAGTATTTCGACAAGATCCACATGTGGCGAGAACTCAACGCCGGCTGATCGTTCTATGTGAAACCACGATTCTCTGTGGGAGGGCTTGCCCGCGAAGGCGTCATCTCAACCATTGCAAGGCTGGCTGGCCCACCGCAATCGCAGACAAGCCAGCTCCCACTGGGGGTGCTTTAGCGTACAGCGCTCACGCCATCGAGCGTGGAGAACGAGGTGTCCTTGGCGGTCAGCAAGAAATCGCGCATGTACGGCGCATCCAGCATGTCCGCACGAATCCCCGCATACAGCGTCGCAAACAAACCTTTCTCGCCCAGGCGTTTGGCCTTCACATAGCCGCGCGAGCTGTATTCATGCAGCGCCCAATGGGGCATGCCGCACACGCCACGGCCGCTGGCCACCAGTTGCATCATCATCACCGTCAGTTCCGAGGTGCGCACCTGGGCCGGCTCGACATCGGCGGGCTCCAGGAAGCGGGTGAAGATGTCCAGTCGGTCGCGCTCCACCGGGTAGGTGATCAGGGTTTCGGTCAACAGGTCTTCAGGCACGATGTACGCCTTGCTCGCCAGCGCATGCTGGTTGGCCACTGCCAGCATGGCTTCGTAGGTAAACAGCGGTACATAAGTGATGCCCGGCAATTCCTGTGGGTCGGAGGTCACCACCAGGTCGAGGTCCCCACGGGCCAGGGCTGGCAGCGGTGCAAAGGCGAAGCCGGACGCCAGGTCCAGCTCGACTTCAGGCCAGGCATCGCGGAACTGGTCGATCGTCGGCATCAACCATTGAAAGCAACTGTGGCATTCGATGGCCATGTGCAGGCGCCCGGCGGTGCCGCCGGCCAAGCGTGCGATATCGCGCTCGGCGCCACGCAGTAGCGGCAGCGTTGCATCAGCCAGTTGCAGCAGGCGCAGCCCGGCGCTGGTGAAGCGCAGCGGCTTGGTCTTGCGCACGAACAGCGGCATGCCCAGGCGCTCTTCCAGTTCCTTGAACTGGTGGGAGAGCGCCGACTGCGTCAGGTGCAAACGCTCGGCGGCCTCTACCAGGCTGTCGGCTTCGCGCAGGGCGTGCAGGGTCTTGAGGTGACGGATCTCGAGCACGGGCTCTCCATGAAGACAATTTGAGGCGAATCGGAATTGCGTGAGTTTGTCTCATGTTGCAGGGCGTGTCGACCGTGACCGCTGGGCACTCTTCATTAAACTGTCATCGAACTGTGGCAGCGCGCTTGAACAAACTTCATCAGACTCGCGCTCTACTGGGGTTCTGCGTTTCGGTGTTTTTCATGCGCGTGTTGTGTCTACTGGCCGCTTTACTGTTCGGCCTGCCGTCTTTTGCGGCTTCTCGATGTGATGTCAATGTCCCGACCCAAACGGTCGACTTGCAACAGGTGAGCATCGCCTACCAGAGCATCGGCCGTGCGTCCGACCCGGCCTTGCTGCTGGTGATGGGCCTGGGCGGGCAGTTGATCCATTGGCCGGATGAAGTCGTGGTGGCCTTGTGCGAACAGGGCTTCCGGGTGATCCGCTACGACAACCGGGACGTTGGCCTGTCGTCCTGGCGCCAGGCGCCGGCCAGCGCCAACCTGACCTTCGAGGTGCTGCGCTACAAACTCGGGCTGCCGGTGTCGGCGCCCTACACCCTGACCGACATGGCCGACGACGCCCTGGGCCTGATGGACGCGCTGCAGGTGCGCCAATTCCACGTGCTGGGCGCCAGCATGGGCGGCATGATTGCCCAGCACCTGGCGGCGATGGCCCCGCAGCGGGTCGAGAGCCTTACCCTGATCATGACCAGCTCCGGCGCCGAGGGCCTGCCCGCGCCGAATGCGGCGCTGGTGCAGTTGCTGTCGCGGCGCAGTGCGCCGAATCGCGAAGTGGCGCTGGAGCAGCAGGCTGATCTGCTGGCAGCGCTGGGCAGCCCGAACGTGAAGGATGACCGCGAGGCGCTGTTGCACCAGGCGGCGCAGTCCTACGACCGCGCGTTCAACCCCGAGGGCGTGAAGCGTCAGATCATGGCGATCCTCGCCGAACGCAGCCGCGTGCCGTTGCTCAACCAACTGCGGGTGCCGACCCTCGTGGTGCATGGCACCGCCGACCCCCTGTTGCCGGTGATGCACGGCGTGCACCTGGCCGCGCATATCCACGGCAGTGAATTGAAGCTGATTCCGGGCATGGCCCATCGTTTCCAGGAAGCCTTCAAGGCCCCGTTGCTGACCGCCGTGCTGCCGTACCTGCAAGCCCATCGCCAAGACGCGGCGCACTGGGCGCAGATTGATCCGGGCGCGCCTTCGAAGCTGCTGTGACATTGGTGTATCGTGCAACCTTTGCGGCGCATTAATGCAGCGAGGTTGCCCACCATGAGTACTCCCCTGAAAATCGATTTCGTCAGCGATGTGTCCTGCCCCTGGTGCATCATCGGCCTGCGCGGCTTGACCGAAGCCCTGGACCAGCTCGGCGCCGAGGTGCAGGCCGAGATCCATTTCCAGCCGTTCGAACTGAACCCGAACATGCCCGCCGAGGGGCAGAACATCGTCGAGCACATCAGCGAAAAATACGGTTCCAGCGCCGAAGAATCCCAGGCCAACCGTGCACGTATCCGTGACATGGGCGCCGAGCTGGGCTTCGCCTTCCGCACCGATGGCCAGAGCCGTATCTACAACACGTTCGACGCACACCGCCTGCTGCACTGGGCCGGGCTGGAAGGCCTGCAGTACAACCTCAAGGAAGCGCTGTTCAAGGCGTACTTCAGCGACGGCCAGGACCCTTCGGACCCGGCGACCCTGGCGATCATCGCCGAGAGCGTCGGGCTGGACGTCCAGCGTGCGGCCGAAATTCTCGCCAGCGACGAATACGCCGCCGAGGTGCGTGAGCAGGAGCAACTGTGGGTGTCGCGTGGCGTGACGTCGGTGCCGACCATCGTGTTCAACGATCAGTACGCCGTGAGCGGTGGGCAGCCGGCCGAGGCATTTGTGGGGGCGATTCGCCAGATCATTAGCGAAGCCAAGTCCTGACATAGTTCCTATGTGGGAGGGGGCAGGCCCCCTCCCACATTGGTTACTCCGAGTTCTTGAGATAATAAGTGCTGGCCTGCCCTTTGCATTACCCCCCTAAAGCCCTAGGGGAACACTGCCTTGAACATTCTCGACCTCGACCACAGCCTCACCGATCAGGCGCCGATTGCCCGGCGCCTGGCCAGCGGGCACGCCACACGCATCGACCTGCTCGACCTCGGCCCAAAGCTGCGCCTGTGGTCCACCGCAACAACCTGGAAAACCTTCACCGCACGCCTGGCCCAGCGGCCTCGGCCCACCGATGCGCGGCCGGAAATCCTGTTCGTCGGTTCCGGCGATTATCACCACCTCACGCCGGCCTTTCTGGCGGACGTGAAAGAGCCCATCAGCCTGATCCACTTCGACAACCATCCCGACTGGGTGCGCTTTGCGCCCAAGCGCCACTGCGGCTCATGGGTCAATCGCGCGCTGAAAATGCCGGCGATTCAACGCATCGTCACGCTTGGCCCGTGCAGCGATGACTTGCACAACCCGCAGCTGCGTGGCGGCAACCTGGCCGCCCTCAAGCGCGGGCATTTGCAGCTGTTTCCATGGCAGCACGCACCGTCGAAAGTCTGGGGCCGGGTCGGTGATGGCGCCGGCCATCGGCAACAGGAAAATCACCTGCATTGGCGCAACCTGGCCGAGCTGGACTGGACTGGATTTCTCGACGAGATGATCACCGGCCTGCCCACCGACGCTGTCTGGATCACCCTCGACAAGGATGTGCTCGCCAGCGAGGACGCCGCCACCAACTGGGATCAGGGTGGCATGCGCCTGAGCCACGTGCTGCAAGCCCTGCGGGCGTTGGCGGGGCGCAAGCGCATCATCGGCATCGACGTGTGCGGCGAGTTCGCCCAGCCGGCCTTCAGCAACGCGTTCAAACGCTGGGAGGCCACGTCCGACCAGCCACCGCCGCAGCGTTGGAGCGCTGAAGATCTGCACCGCAACGCCGTCACCAACGCGGCCCTGATCGAGCTGTTCGAGGAGCTGTTCCCGTGAGCCTGACCCTGGTGTTATTGGTGGCGTTCTCGATCGTGCTCGATGTGATCGGCCAATTGTGTTTCAAGCTCGGCCTGGACCGTTTGCCGGAGCTGGAAGGTGGCTTCCGCCTGCAGGCGTTCTGGGGCCAGGTGTTCAATGCGCCGTTGTTGTGGGCGGGAATCGGCGCGTATGTCGTCGAGTTCTTTGTGTGGCTCGAAGCCTTGTCCCGCGCGCCCTTGAGCCTGTTGTTCCCGGCGGCGGCGCTGGCCTATTGCGGGGTGGTGCTGGTGGGCAAGGTGGTACTCGGCGAGACCGTCAGCCGTCGGCGCTGGGCAGGTACCTTGGTGATTACCCTGGGGGTGATGCTGGTGGCGATTGCGGGGAGTCAGGTATGAATACGCACGCAGGGTTGCATGGGCGTCTCGGCACAGTGGTGTTGTGGGCCCTGCTGATTGGCACCGAGAGCGCCGGTCAGCTGTTTACCAAGGTGGCCGGGGATCAACTGGGGCAGATGGATTTCAATTGGCTGTGGCTGGGGGAGGTGGCGCGCAACCCCGGGATCCTGGCGGCGATTGCCTGTTACATCGGGGCGTTTTTCGTGTGGATGCTGATCCTGCGCCGCAGCAGTCTGTCCCTGGCGTTTCCGCTGAGTTCGCTGGTGTTCGTGGTGGTGCTGCTGGGCTCGTGGCTGGGGCTGGGTGAGCACATCAGCGCGCTGCATTGGGTGGGCGTGGCGGTGATCATTGGCGGAATCGCCTTGCTGGCTGAAGGCGAAGAAAACTGAAGCCCCGGTTGGCCCGTTGAATCAGTCGAATGTGTAGCTGATCGCGGTCTGCACCTGACCCTGGTTCACATCACCGGTCTGCTTGACGATGCTGCTGTCGGCGGCTGATCCCACCAGGTGCACCCAGCTCGCGCTGGTCAGCAACGACCAATTGGGCGCCAACGGAAACTCAACACTCTGGGTCAGCGTCACGTTCTGGAAACCGCCGCTGGCGGTGTAGGGACGAATACCCGAGGCCGCGGATTCATTGGCGTCTACCCCAAAATAGGTCTGGGTCTGGCGCGCATTCGCGAAGTTCGCCGCCAGGCCACTGCTGCCAATGATTCCGCCACCCAGTGGGTACCCGAGTTCACCGCCGACCTTGCCCAGCGCACCGCTTTGCGAATGCCCGCCACCCACCGCCTGGCCCACCCGCGCATACACACGCCAGAAGTCGGCCGGGGCGTACTGGATAAAACCGCCGACCTCGGCCATGTCCGACACATTGCGCAGCCCTTGCAACGAGCCGTTGGAGGTGCGCCCCTGCAGGTAATTGAGATAGGGGCCGGCACTGAAACCGTTGCTGTTCAGCGCGTTCCAGGTGAGGCCGTCATCGGTGCCCAGGCTGACAGCGCCCCAGTCCAGGTCCATGTACGGCACGGGCCGCGTTTCGTAGCGGCTGCCGGTCGGATCATGGGGTTGATAACTGACACCCGCGCCGACTTCACCGGTGATCGAGCCTGCCTGGGCGGTGCTGCAATAACCCCACAGCCCAAGCAGACCGGCGAGTACAGCGGACGTGACGTTGCGCATGGAGCGGTTTCCTTCTCGGGACATACGCGCATGAACGCGCGAAGCGCACCGCTGGCGCAAGCACTCATCTTGTTTGTAGCAAGCTACAAAAATTGTAGCTTGCACCTCGGCGTTCCGGCGCAAAGCCCAGCCCCGCTGGGCCCTGGCCAGTTGGCACAGTCTCTGCTCTATCCCTTGGGCAAGCGCTTGCAGCGCGCTCCTACTCAAGGTAACCGCAATGATTGACTGGCATATCGTGTGTGATTTCGACGGGACCATCACGCCCACCGACGTCATCGACAACGTCCTCCAACGCTTCGCCGGCCCCGAGTGGGAAACCATCGAGCAGCAATGGCTGGACGGGCACATCGGCTCGCGCGAATGCCTGAGCCGCCAACTGGCGCTGATCAAGGCAACCCCGGCGCAATTGCTGGCGTACTTCGACAGCGTCGAGATCGACCCGGACTTTCCGGATTTCGTCGATCACGTCATCGGCCTGGGCGCAACCCTTGAAGTGGTCAGCGACGGCATCGAGCAGGGCATCGCGCGGATCCTGTCGCGTCACTACGTGACCTTGTTGCCGATCCTCGCCAACCGCCTGCGCCAGGTCGACCAGAACAGCTGGCGCATCGACTTCCCCTACGCCAGCGACGCCTGCCGCGCCGCGTCAGGCAACTGCAAGTGCAAGTCCACACCGCGCGCCCAACGTGTGCTGGTGATCGGCGACGGCAAGTCGGACATGTGCGTGGCCTCCACCGCCGACTTCGTCTTCGCCAAGGGCAGCCTCGCCGATTACTGCGAAGCCCGACAAATCCCCCATGCGCGCTTCGACAGCTTTGCCGAAGTGACTGCATTGCTGGCGCTGTTGCCCCAGGGCAGCGCCGCCAACGCCACCTCCTTTACTGCCGACAACCAGGAAATCTTCCACCATGTCTGATATCCGTATCGCTACCGCTGAAGACCAGATCCTTTTGGATAAGGAAGCCAAGTACTGCTCTTATGGCGACACCGTCCACTACATCGAGCCGCCGCGCATTTTCAGCCGTTGCGAAGGCTCCTACGTGTGGGACACCGAAGACCAGGCCTACCTCGACCTGCAAATGTGGTACTCGGCGGTCAACTTCGGCTACGCCAACCCGCGCTTGAACAACGCGCTCAAACAGCAGATCGACACCTTGCCGCAGATCGCCAGCCAGTACCTGCACAAGGGCAAGATCGAGCTGTCGGAAATGATCGCCGTGGACGCTAAAAAGAAATTTGGCCTGGACGGTCGTGTGCACTTCAACGTCGGCGGTTCACAGTCCATCGAAGATTCCCTGAAGGTGGTGCGCAACGCCAGCAACGGCAAGAGCCTGATGTTCGCCTTCGAAGGTGGCTACCACGGGCGTACGCTGGGCGCGTCGTCGATCACCTCCAGCTATCGCTACCGTCGTCGCTACGGCCACTTTGGCGAGCGTGCGCAGTTCATCCCGTTCCCGTACCACTTCCGTGGGCCTAAAGGCATGACCAAGGAAGAGTACGGCAGCCACTGCGTGCAGCAATTCGCGCGGTTGTTCGAGACTGAATACAACGGCGTCTGGGACCCGAAAGTCGGCTCCAGCGAATACGCGGCGTTCTACGTCGAGCCGATCCAGGGCACCGGCGGCTATGTCATCCCGCCGATGAATTTCTACCGTGAGCTCAAGCACGTGCTGGACCAGCACGGCATCCTGATGGTGTCGGATGAAATCCAGATGGGCTTCTATCGCACCGGCAAACTATGGTCGATCGAGCACTTCGACGTGCAGCCGGACGTGATCGTGTTCGGCAAGGCGCTGACCAACGGCCTCAATCCGCTGGGCGGCATCTGGGCCCGTGAAGAGTTGATCAACCCGAAGATCTTCCCGCCAGGTTCGACGCACTCCACCTTCGCCTCCAACCCATTGGGCACGGCGGTGGGCCTGGAAATGTTCAAGATGACCAACGAAGTCGACTATGGCGCGATGGTCATGGCCAAGGGCAAATATTTCCTTGAAGGTTTGCAGGACCTGCAGAAGCGCTTCCCGATCATCGGCGATGTCGATGGCCTCGGCCTGGCGCTGCGCTGCGAAATCTGCGGCCCGGACGGTTTCACCCCGGACAAGGCGACCCTGGACTACATGGTCGAGGAAGGCATGAAAGGCGACATGATCGTGGACGGCCAGAAACTCGGCCTGATCCTCGACGTGGGCGGTTACTACAAGAACGTGATCACCCTGGCACCGTCCCTGGAAATCAGCTACCCGGAAATCGACCTGGGCTTGAAGCTGCTCGAGCAACTGCTGGTGCGGGCGACCCAACGGTGAAGCCGGCAGAGATCGACCTCGGCGAAGGCGATGCCGGTTTCGTTCTCGGTGACGGTCCGGTCGGGATCCTGTTGATCCACGGCCTGACCGGCACGCCGACGGAATTGCGCCAGGTCGCCAAGGGCCTGGCCAAGGCGGGCCATTGCACGGTGTACGTGCCGACCCTGGCCGGGCACTGCGGTGACAACAGCGACCTGCAAGCCACGGGCTGGCGTGACTGGTATGACGGTGTACGCAAGACCTTCGTGCAGGTCCGCCAGCGGCACGGGCAGGTGTTTGTCGGCGGTTTGTCGATGGGCGCGGTGATGTCGATGTACCTGGCGTCGGAGCATCCGGGCCAGGTTTCCGGGTTGCTGATGTACTCCACCACCCTCAAGTACGACGGCTGGAGCATCAGCAAAATGGCGTTCATTACGCCGTTGCTGATCCGTATTCCGTTTGGCGTGCGGCTGTTCCGTTTCACCGAAAAGCCGCCCTACGGCATCAAGAACGAACGCCTGCGGGCCATTGTCGAGCGGCAGATGAAGGAGGGCGAAAGCAGCGAAGCGGGCCTGCTGACCATGGAAGGCATCACCGTGCGCGAGTTGCACCGCATGAACGCGGTGGTGCGCAAGCGCATGCCGGCGGTCCAGGTGCCGGCGCTGGTGGTGCATTCCATCGAGGACGACATCACCAGCCGCTGGAACGCCGACTACGTGGAACGCCACCTCGGCGGCCCGGTGACCAAGGTGCTGTTGGACAACTGCTACCACATGATCACGGTCGACCTGCAATACCGGCGGGTGATCGAGCTCAGTGCGCAGTTTGTCGACAAACACGCGGGGTTCAAACCAGAGCCAGTGCACAGTTGATCGGTATGGGCCATAGAAATAAGGGAACCCTGTGATTACAACCCAAGCCTTTCCAACGGTCCGCGCCCTTGCGCGCAGTGCCTGGAACGACTGCTTCCCTGGCGCGCTGGAGGACTGGGACTATTACGTCGCCGTGGAAACCGCCGCCATCGCCGATTTCCAGTGGCGCTACCTGGCGGTGTACGACAACGGCACGTTGGTGGCCGTGGCCGCTGCGTTCATCACCCATTACCGTCTCGACACCACTGTGTCGGGCGCCGGCAAGCAGCTTGCCGAACGGCTGGAGCGGTTATGGCCGGGCTTGCTGCAACTGGGGCTGTACGCCCTCGGTTCGCCGGTGGCCGAGCGCTGCGATGCTGGGTTTGCCAGCCACATTCCTGAGTCGCGGCGTGAGCGGTTGCTCACGCACCTGCTCCAGGCCGCACGCGAGGATGCCGACGCGTTTGGCATCGGCCTGCTGGCAGTCAAGGACGCGCCGAGCAACGATGCGCATTGGGCAGGCAGTTGCCACGCCGCCGGTTTTCAACAAATGCCGAGCCTGCCCACGGGCGTATTGCCGCTGCCCTATGGCTCGGTGGACGCCTATCTGGGTTCCCTGGGCAAATCCACCCGCAAGGACTTGCGTCGCAAACTCCGCGCCCCCGGCCCGCGAGTGGAATGGCGGCGCAACATCGACGATGTGCTGCCCGAGGTCATGCGCCTGTACGAGGCCACCCTGGCCCGTGCCGAGCTGCAGTTCGAGCGCCTTCCGCCCGATTATTTCACCGCGGTGCTTGAACGCCTTGAACAACGCGCGGTGTGTGTTCTTTACTGGGTGGACGAGCAGCTGGTGGCTTTCAACCTGATCCTGCTGGACGAGCACCGGCTGGTGGACAAATTCTTCGGCCACGACGTGGAATTTTCCCGCGACTACAACCTGTATTTTCGCAGCTGGTTGACCAACGTCGACTACTGCATCGCGCACAATATTGCGTTGTACGAGTGCGGTCAGGCCGGGTATGCCAGTAAGCTGCGCCTGGGCTGCGAGTTCCAGGGCAACCAGGTGTTCTTTCGGCACCGCAACCGGCTGGTCAACGGCCTGCTCAAACTTGTAAAACTGTTTATTCGACCGGATCGTTCCGACCCTGCCATGGCTGCTGCGATAAGCGAAACCTGATGATCACCAAAAACCGCCAGAAAGCCCGCCCGTTTGCCATCTCGCGCTGGAGTGTCCAGCGCAAGCTGGTACTGGCGTTCTGGCTGGTCAGCGTGATTCCCACCATGATCGCCGCCGAATTGGCCGCCACCACGCTGTCGCAGATTTTCGACAGCAACGTGCGCATCTGGCTGCTGGAGTCGACCCGGATCGTCAAGGACGAGATTGGCGACATCGTTCACGACAACGCGCGCATGGCCAAGCTGTTCCTGCGTTATGCCAGCCCGGCGTCGGACCAGCAAGCCAGCCGGCACGACCGCCTGACCGCCGATATCGCCGATGCGACAGACATCGACGTGGTCGCACTGATTCGCGCCAGCGACCACGCGATCATGTTCAGCACCGCGCCGGACGACATCGTCAAACAGATCAACCTGACCAGCAACGCCGTGCTGCAAACCGTCAACGTCGCCGGCGTCGAGACCGGCACCGTGGTTTCGACGTTCGAGACCCGCAAGGACGGCGTCGACTACCTGCTGCTGGTGGCGACGTACCTGGACAGCAGCTTTCTCACCAGCGTGGCCGAAGTGCACTCTCTGGACCTGCGCCTGTACCTGGCCAACCCGGCCGGGTTCTCGGAGATTTTCTCGACCCAGCGTTTCCAGGATCACCCGTCGCGCATCCCCAAGGCCGTGGAAGCGGCGCTGCGCGACACGCGTCAGCCCAGCGAGCAGTTCACCAACAACTACAGCGGGTTGTACTGGCCGATCTTCAGCGATGCGGGGGATCTGCAGGGGGTGATCTTCAGCGGGCTGCTGCGCCATACCAGCCTGGTCGGCCTGGTGAACCAGAGCAACCTGTTCGTGTTGATCTTCCTGGTCAGCTCGGCATTGTCCCTGGGGGCGGGCGTGCTGGTGTCGCGGCGCCTGACCCGCCCGCTGCGGGACTTGTCCCAAGGCGTGAGCGCGGTGATTTCGGGGAACTACGCGCATCGCGTGCACGTCAGCGGCGGCGACGAACTGGCGCAGTTGAGCAGCACCTTCAACCACATGACCGAGCGCCTCGGCGAGTTGCATCACCTGGAGGCGCAACTGCGGCGTCGCGACCGCCTGCACGCCCTGGGCGAAGTCGCCATGGGCCTGGCCCACGAGATCCGCAACCCGCTGGGCATCATCAAGACCGCCACCCAGTTGCTGCACCGGCGTGCCGATTTGGCCGAGACCGACAAGCGTCACCTGGAATATGTGGTCAGCGAAGTCAGCCGGATCAACGAGCTGATCACCGAGTTCCTCGACTTCGCCAAGCCCAACCCACCGCTGCGCGTCATGCAGCTGGCGCGGCCGTTGGTGGAGGAAATCCTCGGCTTCTGCGCGCCGGAACTGGCCAGCCATAACATCGACGCCCAGATCGACGACCAGGCCCCGGGGGCGACGATCTATGGGGACGCCAAGCAGCTCAAGCAGGCCTGCCTCAACCTGATTCTCAATGCCATCGACGCGATGCCCGAAGGCGGACGCCTGACCCTGGGGATTCGCACCGCAGGCAGCAACACATCGATCAGCATCGCCGACACCGGCCAGGGCATTCCGGCGGACATGATCGAGCGCATCTTCACGCCGTTTGTCACCACCAAGGCCTCGGGCACCGGGCTGGGGCTGGCCAAGGTCTACTCGATCATGGAAAGTCACGACGGCAGTATCGAATGCACCAGCGAGAATGACGCGGGTGCCACCTTCAGCCTGACCCTTCCGGCGCTGGGCGAAGACGACGAGGACAGTCATGACGCATAACATTCTGGTGGTCGACGACGAGCCCAAGCTCTGCGACCTGCTGGCGTCGGCCCTGGGCCAGAACAACGTGCAGGTATTCATCGCCGGCAACGGTTTGCACGCACTCAAGGTGCTGGAGCAGGAAGCCATCGACCTGGTGATCAGCGACTGGCGCATGCCGGGCATGGACGGGCCGGCGTTGCTGGCTGAAATCAAGGTGCGCTATCCGCAGGTGCCGGTGATCGTGATGACCGCCTACAGCACGGTGAAAAACGCCGTGCAGTCGATGCGCAATGGCGCTTACGACTACATTGCCAAGCCGTTCGATATCGACGAACTGGACATCACCGTGGCCAAGGCCCTGCAGTTTCGCGACATCTTGCGCGACAACGCACGCCTGCGCGCCGAGCTGGATGAGCACGCCCAGTTCGACAGCCTGGTGGGCGACAGCCCGGCGTTTCGCAAGGTGCTGCAAGCCGTGGACTCGGTGCGCGACAGCGGCGCTACCATCCTGCTCACGGGCGAGAGTGGCACCGGCAAGGAAATGGTCGCGCGCGCCATCCACAAGCACGGCAGCCGTGCCGACCAACCGTTCGTGGCGGTCAACTGCGCAGCGATTCCCGAAGGCTTGTTGGAAAGTGAAATGTTCGGCCATCGCAAAGGCGCCTTTACCGGCGCCGTGGCGGACCGGGTAGGGCGGTTCCAGCAGGCCGACAAAGGCACGCTGTTTCTCGACGAAGTGGGCGACATGCCGCTGGCGTTGCAGGCCAAGATCCTGCGCGCCTTGCAGGAGCGGGTGATCGAGCCGGTGGGCGACCCCCGGGAGCGCAAGGTGGACGTGCGGGTGATCGCGGCCACCAACAAGAACCTGCTGGAGGCGGTGGCGAACAAGGCGTTTCGCGAAGACTTGTATTACCGCCTGAATGTATTTCCCATCCCGCTGCCAGCGCTGCGCGAGCGTGTGGAAGATATCGCACCCCTGGCCCGGCACTTCGCCCAGACCCTCAGCGCCACCGCCGGTAAACGCATTACCGGGTTCAGTGCCGAGGCGCTGCAGGCGATGGCGGCGTATCACTGGCCGGGCAATATTCGCGAGCTGCAAAATTGTGTGGAGCGCGCGACGATTGTGGCGGCAACGCCGGTGATCGAGGACATCGATTTGCCGGGTTATCTGTTTGCGTCCAAGCCGAGCGAGGGCGGGGTGACCGCGATCCTCAGCGACGGGCCGGGCGTTCCCCAGGACCTGGATGCGGCGCTGGCGGAGGTGGAGAAGGCGTTCATATTGGCGGCGTTGCAGGAGAGCAACGGCGTGCAGGCCGCAGCCGCGCAAAAGATCGGGATATCAGAGCGCAGCTTCTGGTATCGCCTCAAAAAGCTCGGCATCCAGGTCGACAAAATCGTCCGCTGACACAACTGGCTTAAAAATGTGGGAGGGGCCTTGCCCCCGCCCACAGTTTGACCGAGTTGTGTCAGGCGTGCAGGCGTACCCAGATACTGACCAGGAGGGTTGCAGCGATCAACCACGCTACCGCTGCGACGGCCAGAGACGCCTCCAGCCGCAACCGATCGACCATCACATACAAGGTCGCCAAATACACAAAGTACGGAATGATCGACCACATTCCGAACAGGATGGTGGTCTTCAAGTCTTCCACCGAACGGCCCTTGCCGACGATGTAATGCGCAATCAACGCAAAGGTCGGAAACAGCGGCACCAACCCTGCGATGTAGTAATTTTTGGTCTTGGCCAACGCCGCCAGAATCAGCACCACCGCCGCGCCCAGGGCGGCCTTCAAAAAAAGATCCATCAGTGGCTCAACCCGTATTTTTTGACTTTGTCGAACAGGGTGGTCTTGGCCATTCCCAGCTCCAGGCTGGCCTGGGTCAGGTTGCCGCCGCTGCGTTGCAGGGCGTCGCTCAGCAGGTTGCGCTCGAACGCCTCCACCGCTTCGGTAAAGGCCAGGCCACCGCTGCCGCTGCCCGCGCCGCTTTTCTTGAAGGCGGGCAGGCCCAAGGCATAGCGTTCGGCGACGTTGCGCAATTCGCGCACGTTGCCCGGCCAGTCGTGGCTCATCAGGCCGGACAGGGTTTGATTGTCCAGCTCTGGAGTGGAGCGGTCAAAACGCAGGGATGACTGCTGCAGGAAGTGTTCGAACAACTGCAGGATGTCTTCGCGGCGCTCGCGCAGGGGCGGCAGCTCCAGAGTCACCACGTTGAGGCGGTAGTAGAGGTCGCTGCGAAACTGGCTGGCGCGGCTCAGTTCATCGAGGTCGGACTTGGTCGCGGCGATCACCCGGCAATCCACCGCCACGCTCTGGTTGGAACCCAGGCGTTCCAGGGTGCGCTCCTGCAACACCCGCAGCAGCTTGATCTGCAGGTTGATCGGCATGCTTTCCACTTCATCGAGAAACAGCGTGCCCTGGTGGGCATGCTCGATCTTGCCGATACGCCGTTTACCGGCGCCCGTGAAGGCATTGGCCTCATGGCCGAAGATCTCGCTTTCAAACAGGTTTTCCGGCAGGCCGCCGCAGTTGAGGGCGACGAACGGGTGGGAGTGACGACGGCTGAAGTCGTGCAGGCAGCGTGCGACCAGTTCCTTGCCGGTGCCGGTCTCGCCTTCGATCAACACGTTGGCCGAGGTGTCGGCGACGTTGGCGATCAGCTCGCGCAGGTTCTGCATGGCCGGCGAACGGCCGATGATGCGGCCTTCCAGGGAGTCCCGCTCGGCCAATTGACGACGCAGCGACCACACTTCCCGCGCCAGCCCGCGTTGTTCCAGGGCACGACGGGCCACGTCCACCAGGCGTTCGGGGGAGAAGGGTTTCTCCATGAAATCGTAGGCGCCGTTGCGCATCGCCCCGACGGCCATGGAAATGTCGCCATGGCCGGTGATCAGCACCACCGGCAGGCTCTTGTCCAGGGCCTTGAGGCGGGTCAGGAGTTCCAGGCCATCGATGCCCGGCAGGCGAATATCGCTGATGACGATGCCCGCGAAGTTCTCGCCCACGCGTTGCAGCGCCTCTTCGGCGCTGCCCACGCCGACGCTGGGAATATCTTCCAGGGCCAGGGCCTGCTGGCAGCCGAGCAGCACATGGGGATCGTCTTCGACGATCAGCACGGTGAGGTCTTTAGGGTCAGTGGTCATGTGGACTCGGCTGTTTGAGCGCCCGCCAGCGGCAGGCACAAGACAAAGGCAGTACCACCACCGGCCGGGTGCTCCACGGCGAGGGTGCCGCCGGTGGCCGCCGCGAGGCTGGCGGACAGGGTCAGGCCGAGGCCCAGGCCTTGTTCACCGGGCTTGGTGGTGAAGAACGGTTCGAATAAATGCTTGCGGGCCTCGGGGTCGATGCCGTGGCCGTTGTCACGCACGTACAGGCGGTACTTGCCCTCGCTGCTGCTGCCTTCGAGCCACAATTCGGGGGCTGGCTGGGCGTGCATGGCGTCGAGGGCGTTGCCGATCAGGTTGACCAGAATCTGCTCCAGGCGTGTCTGGTCGATCTGCAGTTGGGCCGGGGAAAAGTCGCGATGCACGTGCAGCGGCAGGCTTTCCATACGTGCCGCAAGCACCTGGAAGGCCGCATCCACCGCATTCGGCAGGCTGGCTTCGCCCTGGTCGTCACCGCGTCGGGCAAAGGAGCGCAGGCTGGCGGTGATGCGGCCCATGCGGTCGATCAATTCGTTGATGGTCTTGAGGTTGGCGCTGGCGGTGTCCAGGGCGCCGCGCTCGAGGAAACGCACGGTGTTGCCGGACAGGGTGCGCAGCGCGGCCAGGGGTTGGTTCAGTTCATGGGCGATGCTGGTGGACATCTGGCCGATGGCCGCCAGTTTGCCGGCCTGCACCAATTCGTCCTGGGCGCGGCGCAGGGTTTCTTCGGCCTGGCGCCGCTCGCGGATCTGGCCCTTGAGGCGTTCGTTGCTGGCGCGCAGGTCGGCGGTGCGTTCGGCAATCCGACGCTCCAGCTGGCTGTTGGCTTCCTGCAAGGCTTCGCGTGCGGCGAGGCGGGTAGCGATGACCTTGCGCCGCTCATTCCAGGCGATCAACAGGAACGCCACCAGGCCAAACGCGACGGCCACCAGGATGCCTTGGTTGATCGCCGCGCGGCGCAGCTCGTTGAGCGGGGTGAGCAGGGTGAAGTGCCACGGCGTGTCGTTGAGCGGTCGGGTTTGCGCCAGGTAACTGACGGCGTGTTCGTCGTTGACCACTTCGCTGTTGGCCGGGAACGTGAGTTTCTCGGTGCCCTCGTCGAGGCGCTCGCGGGCCAGGGGTTCCAGCTCGTTGAGCGTCGCCCAGTAGTATTGCAGGCTGTGGGCCAGGCGGTCCTTGGTGTCATCGCTGAGCGGGCGGACGGCCTTGAGGCGCCGGGCCGGGTCGCTGGAGAGGATGATGATGCCGTTCTCGTCGCTGACGAAGGCTTCGAGGCGTGCACGTTGCCAGCGTTCTTCGAGGGCTTCTAGGCGCACCTTGACCACCGCCACGCCGATGATCTTGCCGTGTTCTTCCAGGCCATGGGCCAGGTAGTAGCCGGGTTCGCCGTTGGTGCTGCCGATGCCATAGAAACGCCCGGGCTGTCCGCGCACGGCGTTCTGGAAATAGGCGCGGAAGGACAGGTCTTCGCCCTGATAACTGTCGGCATCGCGCCAGTTACTGGTGGCGAGCACGCGGCCGGTGGTGTCCATCACGTAGATGGCCCGACTGCGACTGCGTCGGTTCAGGCCTTCGAGGTAATCGTTGACGGTCTTGCGGGTTTCTTGCGTCGGGTTGGCCAGCAACGTGGACACGCTGGACTCCAGTTCCAACAGGCTGGGCAGGTAGGTGTATTTGCTCAGCTCGCTTTCGACTGTGCGGGCATGCAATTCGAGCTGGCGTTCACCGGTATCACTGAGGGTGCGGATGCCGTAATGCTCACTGATCCAGAAGCCGATATAACCCAGGCCGATCATCAGGGCGATGATCAACGGCGGCAGGAACAGTTGGCGAATCAGACGAGGCTTCACGGCAAGTGATGGCGGTGCGGCGCGAAATTGGGTGGGGTCGCATTTCATCACAGATGCCTTGGGTCAACCAGAGCTTGCTAGCCTGCGCGCCCCTCCCACATGGGCCCTGTTTCTGCAGGAGGAGCTGTGTAGTGCTTAGTGCTGCAGGATTTTCTCAAGGAAGTGCTGCGCGCGTTCGGAGCGGGCGCTGATGTCGCCGAAGAACTCTTCTTTCGGGCAGTCTTCGATGATCTTGCCGGCGTCCATGAAGATGACGCGGTCGGCCACTTTGCGGGCGAAGCCCATTTCGTGGGTCACGCACATCATGGTCATGCCTTCCTGGGCCAGTTGCACCATCACGTCGAGCACTTCGTTGACCATTTCCGGATCGAGGGCCGAAGTGGGTTCGTCGAACAGCATGACGATCGGGTCCATGGCCAGCGCGCGGGCAATCGCCACACGTTGCTGCTGGCCGCCGGAGAGTTGGCCCGGGTGCTTGTGGGCGTGTGCCGACAGGCCGACGCGCTCCAGCAGTTGCAGGCCTTTCTTGGTGGCCTCTTCCTTGCTGCGGCCGAGCACCTTGATCTGCGCGATGGTCAGGTTTTCGGTGATGGTCAGGTGCGGGAACAGTTCGAAGTGCTGGAACACCATGCCCACGCGCGAACGCAGTTTCGGCAGGTTGGTCTTCGGGTCGGCGATGGAGGTGCCGTCGACCACGATGTCACCCTTCTGGAACGGTTCCAGTGCGTTGACACACTTGATCAGGGTGGACTTGCCCGAGCCCGAAGGCCCGCACACCACGATCACTTCGCCTTTTTTGACATCGGTGGTGCAATCGGTCAGCACCTGGAAGTCGCCATACCACTTGTTGATGTTCTTGATAGAGATCATACGGCAAACCTTTTTTGCAGACGCTTGACCAGCAGCGAGGCGGAAAAGCTGATGATGAAGTAGACGACACCGGCGAAGATCAGGAACTCATTGGAGCGGCCGATGATGTCGCCGTTGGAGCGGGCGGAGTTGAGGAAGTCCACCAGGCCCACGGTGTAGACCAGCGAGGTGTCCTGGAACAGGATGATCGACTGTTGCAGCAGCAACGGGGTCATCTTGCGGAACGCCTGGGGCAGGATGATCAGGCGCATGGTCTGGCCATAGGTCATGCCCATCGCCTGCGCCGCACCCATCTGGCCCTTGGGAATCGACTGTACGCCGGCCCGCACGATTTCACAGAAGTACGCGGCTTCGAACATCATGAAGGCCACGACGCAGGAAGTGAACGCGCCGATCGGGGTGTCTTCGCCGGTGATCCAGCGCAGCACGAAAGGCACCGCCAGATAGAACCAGGTGATCACCAGCAGCAGCGGAATCGAGCGGAAGTAGTTCACGTAGGCGCCGGCCACGCGGGACAGCAGCTTGCTGGACGACAGGCGCATCAGCGCCAGGATCGTACCGAGCGCAATGCCGCCGACCACGCCCATGACCATCAACTGCAAGGTCATGACCATGCCGTTCCACAGGCCAGGGATAGCGGGGATGATACCGCTGAAATCGAGTTCCATTATTTACCCCCCACGGAGATCAGGCCGGGCACTGCGACTTTCTTCTCGACCAGGCGCATGAGCAGCATCAGGCTCATGTTCAGGGTGAAGTAGATCAGCGTGGCCAGGGTGAAGGCTTCAAACAGGTTGGCCGAGAACTCGGCGGTCTGCTTGGTTTGCGCCAGCAATTCCATCAGGCCGATCAAGGACGCCACGGAGGAGTTCTTGAAGACGTTGAGGAATTCCGAGGTAAGCGGCGGAATGATGATCCGGTAGGCCTGGGGCAGCAGCACGTTCCAGTAGATCTGCGGCAGCTTGAAGCCCATGGCCCGCGCGGCGGATTCCTGGCCACGTGGCAGCGCCTGGATGCCGGTACGCACTTGCTCACACACGCGGGCCGCGGTGAAGAGGCCCAGGCACACGACAACGCTCAGGTAAGCCGAGGTGGTCGGGTTGAGGTCTTGCTTGTACCAGTCCTGCAGGTTTTGCGGCAGCAGGTCGGGTATCAGGAAGTACCAGATGAACAGCTGCACCAGCAGCGGCACGTTACGAAACAGTTCCACGTAGCAGGTCGCGATGCCCGATACGATGCGGTTGGGCACCGTGCGCATGACCCCCAGAATGGAGCCCAGCAGCAAGGCGATGATCCATGCCACGATGGCAATGGCGATGGTCCAGCCCAGGCCAGCGATGTACCAGTCGAGATAGGTCTCGCTGCCAACGCCGGTGGACTTGAAGAATACGCCCCAGTCCCAGTTGTAATTCATTAGGGTCTCCCCTCGAGATCGATCGATGTACAAGCACCCGCTTGGGGAAATTCCATTCCCGCCTGACGGTGAACGCCAGGCACACGCGATCGGCTCGAAAACGGCCGGGTCGAGTGTTCCAGATACAGCCAGCAGGTAGTAACAGACGCCTGGGGGAGGGTGGGCTCCCCCAGGAGGTAAGGTTAGATCAGTGTCAGATTTTTACGTCAGGCGCTGGCTTGTCGCTTGGGTTGGCGATCAGCTCTTTAACCTTGTCACTCATCGGGAAGTTCAGGTTCAGGCCTTTAGGTGGAATCGGGCTCTCGAACCACTTGCTGTAGATCTTGTTGATTTCACCGGACTTGTACAGGGCGGTGATGGCGCCATCCACGGCTTTCTTGAAGTCCGGATCGCCTTTGCGAACCATGCACGCGTAGGCTTCGAAGGACTGTGGAGTACCGGTGATGACCCAATCATCCGGCTTCTTGGCCTTGGCTTCTTCACCGGCCAGCAGGGCGTCGTCCATCATGAACGCAACGGCACGGCCGCTTTCGAGCATCTGGAAGGATTCGCCGTGGTCTTTGGCGGAGATGACGTTCATGCCCATCTGCTTGTCGGCGTTCATCGCTTTGATGATGCGCTCGGACGTGGTGCCCGCAGTGGTCACGACGTTCTTGCCTTTGAGGTCGGCAAAGTCGGTGTAGGACGGCTTGCCTTCCTTGTCTTTCTTGACCAGCAGGCGGGTGCCGATTTCGAAGATGTTGACGGTGAAGTCGACTTGTTGGGCGCGCTCGGCGTTGTTGGTGGTGGAGCCGCACTCAAGGTCCGCAGTGCCGTTCTGGATCAGCGGGATACGGGTTTGCGAGGTGACCAGGTTGTACTTGGTCTTCAGGTCGGGCTTGTTCAGGTCTTTTTTCAGCTGCTCGACGACCGCTACCTGGATGTCGTGGGAGTAGCCAACGGGTTTGCCCGAACCGTCCGCAATGTAGGAAAACGGAATGGAGCTGTCGCGGTGAGCGAGAGTGATGGTGCCGGAGTCGTTGATCTTTTTCAGCGTGCCGGTGAGTTCGGCGGCGAAAACTGGAGTGCTGATCAGAGCAGCAGCGATAGCTGCGCCCAGGATATGGGGAACGATGCGCATCAATACTTCCTCGACATTTGTTTTTTTTATGAAGCCGGCTAAACGGCTCTCTTGTACAGCGAATGCCCGTAACGGCTCCTGAGGCGTCTCAGGCAATCGTCCAAGAGTGTAGAGCATGAGTCGTGCCAGACCCGAAACAAAAGGTTAAGTATATGATTTATATGAAGATTAACTTTGTATGACGGATTTTTGAGGTTCGTTGGGTACGGCAATCCGAATAGTGCAGGTCAATGGCGTTCGGAAAACCGAATGAAAAGGCAGGCATAAAAAAGCCCCTGAACCTTAGGGTGCAGGGGCTTTTTCAGGATTTAACCGTCAGGCCGCTTCAATCTTGCCGCGATTCTGCTCAACCTTGGACAGGTAGCGTCGCACATTGTCTTGTTCTTCAAGCGTGGTGAACAAACCCAGCTTGGTACGGCGCCACAAAACGTCCTGCGGCTGAGTGACCCACTCTTCGGCACAGAGGTAGTCGACCTCGCGGGTGTACAGGCCGCCACCCAAGTGCTCGCCCAGGTCGGCAAGCGTCTGCACGCCCTCCAGCAAGCGCCAGGTGCGGCTGCCATAGGTGGTGGACCAGCGACGGGCGATTTCGCTCGGTACCCAGTCGAATGTGTTGCGGATAGCGTCGGCCAGGGCTTCTGGCGTGGTCATGTCTTCGCCGCCGGGCAAGCTGGCCTTGGCAGTCCAGCTCGGGCGCATCTGAGTGAAGTACGGCGCCAGTTGGGCCATCGCCGATTCGGCGAGCTTGCGATAAGTAGTCAGCTTGCCGCCGAATACCGACAGGATCGGCGCTTCGCCACTGCCGCCGGACAGCGCCAGGGTGTAGTCGCGGGTAATGGCCGACGGGTTATCCGATTCATCGTTGCACAGCGGGCGCACACCGGAGTAGGTGTGGACGATGTCGTCGCGGCTCACTTGTTTCTTGAAGTGCGCGTTAACCACTTTAAGCATGTAGTCGGTTTCACCTTCGGTGATCGCAACCTTCGCCGGGTCGCCGGTGTATTCGCGGTCGGTGGTGCCGATGATGGTCAGGTGATTCAAGTACGGAATGGTGAAGACGATGCGCTGGTCTTCGTTCTGCAGAATGTGCGCATGCGCGCCTTCGTACAGTTTTGGCACAATCAGGTGGCTGCCCTGGATCAGGCGGATGCCGTAAGGCGAATCCAACTTCAGGTCGTCCTTGATGAACTTGGCGACCCACGGGCCGGCTGCGTTCACCAGTGCACGGGCACGGATCGAGAACAGGCTGCCATCGGCCCGCTCCATGTTCATTTCCCACAGGCCCTTGCTGCGGTGGGCGCTGATGCAACGGGTCTGGGTGTGAATGTGCGCGCCTTTTTCGCGAGCGGCCATGGCGTTCAGCACCACGAGACGGGCGTCATCGACCCAGCAGTCGGAGTACTCGAAGCCTTTGGTGATTTCGCTTTTCAACGGGCTCTCAGGGCCGAACTTGAGGCTTTTCGAACCGGCCAGCTTCTCGCGCTTGCCAAGGTGGTCGTACAGGAAAAGGCCTGCGCGGATCATCCACGCGGGACGCAGGTGCGGACGGTGCGGCAACACAAAGCGCATCTGCTTGACGATGTGCGGGGCCTTGGCCAGCAGCACTTCGCGTTCGGCGAGGGCTTCGCGGACCAGGCGGAATTCGTAATGTTCGAGGTAACGCAGGCCACCGTGGATCAGCTTGCTGCTGGCGGACGAGGTGTGACTGGCCAGGTCGTCCTTTTCGCAAAGGAATACCGACAAACCGCGCCCGGCTGCGTCTGCTGCAATGCCGACGCCATTGATCCCGCCGCCGATAACGGCCACGTCATAGACTTCGGCAAGCGGTGGAGCAGGCAAGGTGGAAGGGTTCATCGGCTGGCCTCGCGATTTATTCGTCTTGGAATTCGAACATTAATGTTCATTTGCGAAAATGGTAGCTGATAAATGCGCGCGCAGCCAGCCGACTTCGATTGAAAAAACTCATCGAAGGGCCGCGAAAGGAAAATTTGTGAACATTTATGCAGTCCAGCCATGGATAACTGGCTGTCAGACAGATCGCTATCGGGGGCAAGCCCCCTCCCACACTGGTCGTGTTCACAATTCAAGATTTGTGAATGCGTTAAAGGTGGGAGGAGGCTTGCCCCCGATGGCGGCGCTGCAGGCGCTACACGACTTCCAGCCGAACCTTGTGCTCATTGAGCAACTGCACCAACGCCGGCACCGGCTGTTGGTCGGTGACCAGGCAGTCCACCAGGCTGATCGGCCCGAGGCGGATCATGGCATTGCGCCCGAATTTGCTCGAGTCCGCGGCCAGGATCACCTGGCGGGCATTGGCGATGATCGCCTGTGAAACTCGCACTTCCTGGTAATCGAAATCCAACAGGCTGCCGTCTTCATCGATGCCGCTGATGCCCACCAAGGCAAAATCCACCTTGAACTGGTTGATGAAGTCCACGCTGGCTTGACCCACCACGCCGCCGTCACGGCGCACATTGCCGCCGGTCAGCAATACATCGAAGTCGTCCTTGGCACTGAGCATGGTGGCGACGTTGAGGTTGTTGGTGATGATTTTCAGGTGATTGTGATTCAGCAACGCACGGGCGATGGATTCGGTGGTGGTGCCGATATTGATGAACAACGAGGCGTGATCGGGGATCTGTGCGGCGATGGCTTCGCCGATGCGCTGTTTCTCGTCGCGCATCTGATCGGCGCGCATGGCGTAGGCGGTGTTTTCGACACTGGAGTCATAGGCCGCGCCGCCGTGGTAGCGGCGCAGCAGATTGGCGTCCGCCAGTTGGTTGATATCGCGGCGGATGGTTTGCGGTGTGACGACAAATAGCTGCGCCATTTCCTCGATGCTGACATAGCCGCGTTCGCGGACCAGTTCGAGGATTTGTTGTTGGCGGGGAGGCAGATTCATGGGGCGTCCTTTGGGCTGCCATACAAAAGTGGCCCATGATGACGCAGGAATCTGCTCCCTGCCAGTTACAACCCGAGGTTGGCTTATTCGGCGCCTTCGTGAGGCTCCCAGTCACGGGTACGGCTGACCGCTTTCTGCCAACCGGCATACAGCTTCTCTTTTTGCTTTTCTTCGAGCTGAGGTTCGAATTCGCGCTCGATCACGGCCTTGCCACGCAACTCGTCCAGGCTGCCCCAGAAACCACAGGCCAGGCCGGCCAGGTAGGCTGCGCCCAGTGCGGTGGTCTCGCGCATTTGCGGGCGTTCGACCTGGGTGCCGAGGATGTCGGCCTGGAATTGCATCAGGAAGTTGTTGGCGACGGCGCCACCGTCCACGCGCAAGGCCTTGAGGCGTTCGCCGGAGTCCTGCTGCATCGCATCGAGTACGTCGCGGGTCTGGTAGGCAATCGACTCCAGCGCTGCACGAATAATGTGATCCACCCGTACGCCACGGGTCAGGCCGAACAGGGCGCCACGGGCGTAGGGGTCCCAATAAGGCGCGCCCAGGCCGGTGAAGGCGGGCACCAGGTACACACCGTTGCTGTCCTTGACCTTGCCGGCGAAGTATTCAGTGTCGTGGGCGTCATTGATGATCTTCAACTCGTCACGCAGCCACTGCACGGTGGAACCGCCGTTGAAGACTGCGCCTTCCAGGGCGTAGGCCACTTCGCCACGGGGGCCGCAGGCGATGGTAGTGAGCATGCCGTGCTTGGATTTCACCGCTTTGTCGCCGGTGTTCATCAGCAGGAAGCAACCGGTGCCGTAGGTGTTCTTGGCCTGGCCGGCTTCGACGCACATCTGGCCGAACAGTGCGGCCTGTTGGTCACCGGCAATACCGCCGATGGCGATGCCGCTTTTGGTGCGGCCGTAGATTTCCGAAGACGACTTCACCTCAGGCAGCATTTCGCGCGGCACGTCGAGGATCTCGAGCATCTTCGCGTCCCACTCCAGGGTGTGGATGTTGAAGAGCATGGTGCGCGAGGCGTTGGTGTAGTCGGTGACGTGGGTCTTGCCGCCGGTAAATTTCCAGATCAGCCAACTGTCGATGGTGCCGAACAACAGCTCGCCGTTGCGCGCACGCTCGCGGCTGCCTTCGACGTTGTCGAGGATCCACTTGAGCTTGGTGCCGGAGAAGTACGGGTCGGTGACCAGGCCGGTGGTGTCGTTGATGTATTGCTCGTGGCCGTCGCGCTTGAGCTGCTGGCAGATCTCGGTGCTTCGGCGGCATTGCCAGACGATAGCGTTGTAGATCGGGCGGCCGGTGATTTTGTCCCACACCACGGTGGTTTCACGCTGGTTGGTGATGCCGATGGCGGCGACCTGGTCATGGTGCAGGCCGGCCTGGGCCAGCGCTTCGACCATCACCGCGCTCTGGGTGGCGAAAATTTCCATCGGGTCATGCTCGACCCAGCCAGCTTGCGGGTAGTGCTGAGTGAATTCACGCTGGGCGGTGCAGACCACGTTGGCGTCACGGTCGAAGATGATCGCCCGCGAACTGGTGGTGCCTTGGTCAAGGGCGATGATGTAGTTCTTATTCTGAATGTCGGTCATGTCGAATGCCTTGGAAAATAAGAAAATCGGTAATCAGCCTGGGCCGCAAAAAGGGCAGGTGCGTCCAGGCTGGCGCTATCAGGAAATACGGGTCTTGCCGTTGACAGCCGTGTCAGGTGTTTCTTCAGCTATAGCAGGTGCGGCGCTCGGCAGATGGCGGGCAATCAGGCCGCGATAGGCCGCGGCCCCGAGGCATGCACCCACGATCGGGCCGAAAATCGGCACCAGGAAATAAGGAATGTCGCGACCACCGGTGAAGGCTATTTCACCCCAGCCCGCGAAAAAGGTCATCAGCTTGGGCCCCAGATCCCGCGCCGGGTTCATCGCGAAGCCGGTGAGCGGGCCCATGGCGCTGCCGATCACGGCGATCAGCAAACCGATCAACAGCGGGGCCAATGGGCCGCGCGGCAGGCCGTTGTTGTCATCGGTGAGGGCCATGATCACGCCCATCAGGATGGCGGTGATGACCATTTCCACCAGGAACGCCTGGGCAGTGCTCAGCAGTGCGTGAGGGTAGGTCGAGAACACCGACGCCATTTCAAGGCTGGCCTGGGAACCGCGGACCATCTGGTGGGTTTGTTCGTAATCGAAAAACAGGTTGCTGTAGAGCGTGTACACCAAGGCCGCGGAGCAGAAGGCACCGGCGATCTGGGCGAGGATGTAGAAAGGCAGCTTGCGCTTGTCGAAGTCGGCAAAAATGCACAGGGCGATACTCACCGCCGGATTGAGGTGCGCCCCGGAAATGCCGGCGCTCAGGTAGATCGCCATGCTGACGCCTACCCCCCAGATGATACTGATTTCCCACAGGCCAAAGCTGGCACCCGCGACCTTGAGCGCAGCGACACATCCTGTACCGAAGAAGATCAAAAGCGCAGTCCCCAGGAATTCGGCCATGCATTGGCTCGAAAGTGAAGGCTGTTGAAGAGCAGTTGTCATGGAAAACCTCAGTTGTTGTTCTTGTCTGGCGCACCGTCTCAACGGGCGGTTGCGCGATTTTCACCGTGAGAAGGATCCCCATCCTGCACGCGGCTTACTGCTTGAATACTGTAAGGCTATTCTTACTGTATTCGGAAACGAAAAAATATAGACAAGAATCACTGCTGTCAAAGGTCGAAAGTGAACCGTCAGTCACATTCAAACTATTGGTCTGATGAATGATCACGGTTGTCACATTAGTTCCTCACCTTAAGACTGGCCGTACTAGAGCGTTTTGCGTGGGCTTGGCCTAGAATTGGCCACCTGTTTTCCACGCTCGGAGACGCCATGACCCCCGCTTTGGATTTGTTGAAAAAAGTTCGCGCCGAACATCGTATCCACAGTTATGAACATGATCCGAAGGCTGCGTCGTATGGCCTGGAGGCTGCGGAGAAATTGAGCCTCGACCCGGCGCAGGTGTTCAAGACCTTGTTGGCGAGCAGTGAGAAGGGTGAATTGCTGGTGGCAGTGGTGCCGGTCGTCGGAAGTCTGGATTTGAAGGCGCTGGCTCAGGCCGCAGGCGTGAAGAAAGTCGAAATGGCTGACCCGGCAGCGGCGCAGCGTTCTACTGGCTATTTGCTCGGGGGCATCAGCCCGTTGGGGCAGAAGAAGCGCTTGCGCACCTTTATCGACGAAACCGCACAGGCGTTCGCGACGATATTTGTGAGTGCGGGGAGGCGGGGGTTGGAAGTGGAGTTGCCGGCGGCGGTGCTGGCCGAGCATACCCAGGCGAAATTCGCGCCGATCGGGCGGCCCTGAAACCCATTTTTTGAAAGCCGTGGAGATCAAATGTGGGAGGGGGCAAGTCGAATCGTCGCACCGCCCCTCCTACTTTTGAGCCAGCTTTGTCAGTTGGCTGGGCTGTAGCGCCTAACACCTGAGTCGGTTTGCGGAATCTGCGCCGCAACACTGCCAGAAGCCTTGAACAGCACTAAATGCTCCGCCGCTACCCGAATCCCCACCTGCGCACCAACCTGATGGTCAGCGTGACTCGGGAAAATCGACTCCAGCTGCGCGCCCGTTGGCAGTTGCAGGCGGTACAAGGTTGACGCTCCGAGGAATGTCTTACCTACGATCCGCGCTGTCAAAGCACTGTCTGGCGCGTAGACGATATCGTCCGGCCGCAGCAACACATCCACTGCGCCACCGATAGGCCAGGAATACGCACGGTTACCGCGCAGGTCACCCAGCTCAGTACTCACCGACTCCGGCGAGCTCAACTGGCCACGGATGAAATAACCCTGGCCGATAAAGCTCGCAACGTAAGGCGTCTGCGGCTCGTGATACAGGTTGTAGGGCGTGTCCCATTGCTCAAGCCGGCCTTCCTTGAAGACGCCGACCTGATCGCTCACCGCAAACGCTTCTTCCTGATCATGGGTGACCAGGATTGCACTGGTGCCGCGTGCCTTGAGTATGTCGCGCACCTCATGGCTGAGCTTGCGGCGCAGCTCACCGTCGAGGTTGGAGAAGGGTTCATCCAGCAGCAATAATTGCGGCTCCGGCGCCAGAGCGCGGGCGAGGGCGACACGTTGCTGCTGACCACCGGACAGTTCGTGGGGAAAGCGCTTGCCCAGGTTCTTCAGGTTGACCAGTTCCAGCAATTCGGCAACCACGCGGTCTTTTTGCGGGTGCTTGCGGATGCCAAAGGCGATGTTGTCCGCCACGCTGAGGTGGGGAAACAGTGCGTAGTCCTGGAACACCATGCCGATGCGACGTTTCTCCGGAGCCAGGGTGAAACCGGCGCTGGAGATCACTTCGCCCGCCAGGCTGATTTCACCGTCGTGCACCGGTTCAAAGCCGGCTATGGCGCGCAGGGTGGTGGTCTTGCCACAGCCCGACGAGCCCAGCAGGCAGCCGATATCACCGGCGTTGAGGTGCAGGTTGAGGTTCTGCACCACCCGTTGATCTTGATAGCCGCATGCCAGATTGCGCAGGTTCAGCAGAAATGGCTGGCTCATGCGTGGTGGTACGCCGGTTCAACGAGGAATTCGAGCAAGGCCTTTTGGGCGTGCAGGCGGTTTTCGGCCTGGTCCCAAGCGACTGCCCGCGGGTCGTCGAGTACGTCGAGGCTGATTTCTTCGCCACGGTGAGCGGGCAGGCAGTGCATGAACAATACGTCCGGCGCGGCCAGGTCGAGCAGGGCGCGAGTCACCTGGTAGGGAGCGAACTGGGCCAGGCGCTTGGCGGTTTCTTCTTCCTGGCCCATGGAGGTCCAGACGTCGGTGCTCACCAGGTGTGCGCCGACCACCGCGTCACGCGGGTCACGTACCAGGGTCACACGGTCGCCGGCCAGCGCCATGAAGCGCGGGTCTGGCTCGTAGCCTTCCGGGCAGGCAACGCGCAGTTGGAAGTCGAACTGGATCGCCGCTTCTATATAGCTGTTGCACATGTTATTGCCGTCGCCGATCCAGGCCACCGTCTTGCCCTGGATCGAGCCGCGGTGTTCGAGGAAGGTTTGCATGTCGGCCAGCAACTGGCAGGGGTGCAGGTCGTCGGACAGGCCGTTGATCACCGGCACGCGGGAATTGGCCGCGAATTCGGTCACGGTGCTGTGGGCGAAGGTGCGGATCATCACCACATCGAGCATGCGCGACATCACGCGGGCGCTGTCGGCGATCGGCTCGCCACGGCCCAGTTGGGTGTCGCGGGAGGACAGGAACAGTGCCTGGCCGCCCAGTTGGATCATGCCGGCTTCGAAGGACACGCGGGTACGGGTCGATGACTTCTCGAAAATCATCCCGAGTACACGGTTTTTCAAAGGCTCGAACAGTACGCCGCGGTTACGCAGGTCTTTAAGCTCAATGCCTCGACGGATCACGCTGACCAGCTCTTCGGGCGTGCAATCCATCAGGGAGAGAAAGTGCCTTGCGCTCATCATTAACTACCTTTTTGCAACAGACCGCAGATACTCAAAGCCTTGTTTATTGTGACAACGGGCGAGACCTGCGGCGAAAGCCGCACGGGGCGACGAAATAGGGGAAGGCGCGATATTGACATTAAATGTCGCGTCTTACCAATAGGGCTACGGTGTTTAAGGGTGTTCAAGAAGGGCGCGGGAGCGCTTTTGAAGACGATTTCCATACGGCAGCGGGCCATTTGTACACTGGCCTCGCAACCTTTTGCAATGCGCGGGGGCGGGGCCAGGCCCGGTTGCGTCGGTTTCAGGGCGCGCCTCGTGGTATTTGAAACATTTGCACATGGCTTGGCCTGATGCGGGCTGATTCACGGCGCGAACGTTGATAGCGTGGGGGAGGGCTGCGGCCCATAGTTGTGCCAAAGCCCTATAAAAGAGACTGGCCATGACCAAGACTCTCCACCACCGTGCGTGCCATCTGTGTGAAGCCATCTGTGGCCTGACCCTGGAAACCACGCAAGCCGATGACGGCAGCCTGGCGATCAGCTCAATCAAGGGCGATGCGCTGGATACGTTCAGCCGTGGCCACATCTGCCCCAAGGCGGTGGCCTTACAGGATATCCAGAACGACCCGGACCGCCTGCGCCAGCCGATGCTGCGGGTGGGTAGCGAATGGCAGCCTATTGCGTGGGATGAAGCCTTCACGCTTGTAGCCGAGCGACTCGCGAGCATTCAGGCGCGGCATGGGCAGAATGCGGTCGCGGTGTATCAGGGCAACCCCAGCGTGCATAACTACGGGTTGATGACCCACAGCAATTACTTTCTCGGCCAGTTGAAGACGCGCAATCGGTTTTCCGCGACCTCGGTGGACCAGTTGCCCCATCACCTCACCAGTCACTTGATGTACGGGCATGGCCTGTTGCTGCCGATCCCGGACATCGACCATACCGACTTCATGCTGATCCTGGGCGGTAACCCGCTGGCCTCCAACGGCAGCATCATGACCGTGCCGGATGTGGAGAAGCGCTTGAAGGCTATCCAGGCGCGGGGCGGCAAAGTGGTCGTGGTCGATCCACGCCGCAGCGAGACGGCGGCGATTGCCGATCAGCACGTGTTCGTGCGCCCGGGTGGGGATGCGGCATTGTTGTTCGGGGTGCTCAACACCTTGTTTACCGAGAACCTGACGCGTGTCAGCCATCTGCCGGTTGAAGGCTTGGAGGAGGTGCGCATCGCCATCGCCGGGTTCACGGCCGAGGCGATGAGCCGTCAGTGCGCCGTCCCTGCCGAGCAGATTCGCCAATTGGCGCGGGACTTTGCTGCCGCCGACACGGCGGTGTGCTACGGGCGCATGGGCGTCTCGACGCAGGCGTTTGGCACGCTGTGTCACTGGCTGGTGCAGCTGATCAACCTGGTGACCGGCAACCTCGATCGGGTCGGCGGTGCCCTCTGCACCACCCCGGCCGTGGATCTGGTGGCGTCCACCGGCGGTGGGCATTTCAATCGCTGGCAGAGTCGGGTCTCGGGCCGCCCGGAGTATGGCGGCGAGTTGCCGGTATCCGCCTTGGCCGAAGAAATGCTCACCGAGGGTGAAGGGCAAATCCGCGCACTGGTGACGGTGGCGGGCAATCCGGTGCTGTCGACACCTAACGGTCGCCAGTTGGAACAGGCCCTGGACGGTTTGGAGTTCATGGTCAGTGTCGATCTTTATATCAACGAGACCACGCGTTACGCGGACCTGATCCTGCCGTCCACCTCGGCGCTGGAGAATGACCACTACGACACGACCTTCAATATGTTTGCGGTGCGCAATGTCACCCGCTTCAATCGTGCGATCTTGCCCAAGCCAGTGGGGGCGTTGCATGACTGGGAAATTTTTGTCGGCCTTGCCCAGGCATTTGCAGCTCGGACGGGAGTTGCCCTCAAGCCAACCCTGGCGCCTGCGCAGATGATTGATTTTGGCTTGCGCGCTGGGGCTTATGGCGACGCGTCGCCTCATAAACTGTCGGTGGCGATGCTGGCAGATCATCCCCACGGCGTGGATCTGGGGCCACTCAAGGCCAACCTGGCGTCACGCTTGAAAACAGCGGATGGCAAGGTTCAGGCGGCACCGGCGGTGATCCTCGCCGATCTGGCGCGGTTTGCTGCACAGCCAGTACCGGTAGCGGATGAGCTGTTGCTGATCGGCCGTCGACATGTGCGCAGCAATAATTCCTGGATGCATAACTATCACCGCCTGGTGAAGGGCAAACCCCGTCATCAGTTGCTGATGCACCCCGACGACCTGGCGAGTCGGCAGTTGAGTGATGGCCAGCGAGTACGGGTCAGTTCCCGTATCGGCATGATCGAAGTGGAGGTGGTTGCCAGCCTGGACATGATGCCCGGTGTGGTCAGCTTGCCTCACGGCTGGGGGCACGCCCGTCCGGGGATGCAGATGGCGATTGCCAGTGGCCAGCCGGGGGCGAGCGCCAACGACCTGACTGACGAGCGGCAGGTTGATGAGTTGTCGGGCAATGCTGCGCTCAATGGCGTTCCGGTGCAGGTGGCAGCCGCCTGAGCACGGTGCTGGAATTTTGCGTTACAATGCGCCACCGTGCCGACCTGTGAGTCGCAAAGTTCCAGCCGAGGTGTTCCATGGATATCATCGAAACGATCAAAGAGCAGATTGCCAACAACACCATTCTGCTTTACATGAAGGGCGCGCCAAACGCTCCTCAGTGCGGTTTCTCCGCGAAGGCGTCCCAGGCCATCATGGCGTGCGGCGAGAAATTCGCTTACGTGGATATCCTGCAAAACCCGGAAATCCGCGCCAACCTGCCGAAGTACGCCAACTGGCCTACGTTCCCACAGCTGTGGGTTGCGGGTGAGCTGGTCGGCGGTAGCGACATCATCGTCGAGATGGCGGCTGATGGTTCGCTGCAAACGCTGGTCAAAGAAGCCGCGGCAAATGCGGCGGCCAAGACCGACGCCTGATTTGCCGGCAATAAAAAGCCCCGCTTCTCGAAGGAGAGCGGGGCTTTTTTATGGTTCTGCAGGAGCGAGTAAGCGCTCCCGCAATAAGGTGGCTTATTCACCCATCTGCGATTGCAGATAATTTTCCAGGCTGACTTTGTCGATCAGGCCCAGTTGGGTTTCCAGCCAGTCGATGTGTTCTTCCTGGTCTTCGAGGATATCTTCCAGCAGTTCACGGCTGCCGAAGTCGCCTTTGGTTTCGCAGTGAGCGATGGCGGCCTTGAGGTCGCTGTGGCTTTTGCGCTCAAAGCCCAGGTCGCTGCTGAGCATTTCCTGGGTGTGCTCGCCGATGTTCAGCTTGCCCAGGTCCTGCACGTTCGGCAGGCCTTCCAGGAACAGGATGCGCTTGATCAGCGCATCGGCGTCCTTCATGGCCTTGATGGATTCTTTGTATTCACGCTTGCCGAGCTTTTCCAGGCCCCAATCGTCGTACATGCGCGCATGCAGAAAGTACTGATTGATCGCGACCAGTTCATTGGCAAGGATTTTGTTGAGTTGCTGGATGACTGAGATGTCGCCTTTCATGACTGGGGTCCTGCCCTGTAATCGCTGTGTATAAAGCGGAGTTTGAGCGGCGATAACCTTAGTGTCAAACCTAAGTTATTGAATAATAAATGAAAATTAATCGGAATAAGAATGTTTGTGTTCCGCGTCTTGACGCTAACTAATTGAATTACAGGCATAAAAAAACCGGACACGAAGTCCGGTTCTTTAAAACACGCCCAATCAGGCGTGTGTAAATTCTGCTGAATAGGGGAGCGCGGCCTGGGCTGTCTGCAGCTGCGTCAGGGTTTCCCGTACTACTTGCTTGGCGAGGCAAGCACATTTACCGCACTGGCTGGCAACGCCGGTGGTTTCACGCACTTCCTTGTAGCTGCAGCAACCTTCGTAGATTGCTTCGCGGATTTGTCCGTCGGTGACGCCGGTACAAAGACACACATACATAAGGGAGAACCGTCGCGGGTTTAGGGCTTAAGTGCGATGGATCTTAATGTTAACGAGAATGATTGTCAAAGTAGATTCGCAGGGTATCGACCCGAACTGACCCTGCGCTGACGAACGGTTTTTTCAGTGTATGATGGTCAGTCTTCACGAAGCGTGACTGCGTCACGGGGCTGTCGCTTTACGGCGGCAGACTCAGGGCCGGTCCTTTTACTTCAATCGTCACCCTCACATCAGGAGATACCCAATGAGCGTACTCGTCGGCAAACAAGCCCCGGATTTCGACGTACCCGCCGTCCTCGGCAATGGCGAAATCGTAGACAGCTTCAAACTGTCCGAAGCCATCAAAGGCAAATACGGCCTGGTGTTCTTCTACCCGCTGGACTTCACCTTCGTCTGCCCTTCGGAGCTGATCGCTCTGGATCACCGCATGGACGATTTCAAGGCGCGCAACGTTGAAGTGGTCGCTGTCTCCATCGACTCCCATTTCACTCACAACGCCTGGCGCAACACCGCCATCAACGATGGCGGCATCGGCAAAGTCAAATACACCATGGCTGCCGACCTGAAACACGAAATTGCCAAGGCCTACGACGTTGAGTCCGAAGGCGGCGTGGCTTTCCGTGGCGCGTTCCTGATCGACGACAAAGGCGTGGTTCGCTCCCAGATCGTCAACGACCTGCCGCTGGGTCGTAACATGGAAGAGCTGATCCGTCTGGTTGACGCCCTGCAATTCCACGAAGAGCACGGTGAAGTCTGCCCTGCCAACTGGAAAAAAGGCGACAAAGGCATGAACGCTTCGCCAGAAGGTGTCGCGGCTTACCTGACCGAGAACGCTGGCAAGCTGTAAGCCAGGTTCGAGGTACAAAAAAACCGGCCTGTAAAGGCCGGTTTTTTTATGCGTGGGAAACGACCCTAGTCGCCGAAATCTTCCCAACCGCCCATCTGCTTCCAGCGGTTGACGATGCCGCAGAACAGCTCGGCCGTCTTTTCGGTGTCGTAGCGGGCCGAGTGGGCCTCACGACCGTCAAAGTCGATGCCGGCTGCCTGGCAGGCCTTGGCCAAAACGGTTTGACCGTAAGCCAGGCCAGCCAGGGTCGCGGTGTCAAAGCTGGAGAAGGGGTGAAACGGGTTGCGCTTCATGTCCAGTCGCGCCACGGCGGCGTTCAGGAAGCCCAGGTCGAAGCTGCTGTTGTGGCCGACCAGGATCGCGCGTTTGCAGCCATTGGCCTTCAACGCTTTGCGCACACCCCGGAAGATATCGGTCAGCGCCGCTTCTTCACTCACCGCCATGCGCAGTGGGTGATCGAGCTTGATCCCGGTGAACTCCAGGGCCGCTGCTTCGATATTCGCACCTTCAAACGGTTCGACGCGGAAGAAGTGGGTGTGGTCGGGGTAGACGAAGCCCTGTTCATCCATGCCGATGGTGGTTGCGGCAATTTCCAGCAGTGCGTCGGTGGCGCAATTGAAACCACCGGTTTCTACGTCGATGACAACCGGCAGATAACCGCGAAACCGCTCGGCCATCGGATGACGGGAACCGCCGCCGCCACTGTGCTCGTGTTCGTCGTCGTAATGGTCTTCACTCACTTGCTTTCCTCCAGCAGGCGCCAGCGCAGTGTTTCACCGGCGCGCAGCGGGATGACGGTCAGCTCGCCAAAAGGCAGGCTGGCAGGGGCGGTCCAGTCTTCACGAACCAGGGTGATGCGGTCGGTATTCGCCGGCAGGCCGTAGAAACGCGGGCCGTGGAGGCTGGCGAAACCTTCGAGTTTGTCCAGGGCGTTGCGCTGCTCGAAGGCTTCGGCGTACAGCTCGATTGCCGCGTAGGCGGTGTAGCAACCGGCACAGCCGCACGCAGCTTCCTTGGCGTGCTGGGCGTGGGGCGCCGAGTCGGTGCCGAGGAAGAACTTCGGGTTGCCGCTGGTGGCGGCATCCAGCAAAGCCACCTGGTGGGTGTTGCGCTTGAGGATCGGCAAGCAGTAGAAGTGCGGCCGGATCCCGCCCACCAGCATGTGGTTGCGGTTGTACAGCAGGTGGTGCGCGGTGATGGTCGCGCCCACGTTGGCCGAGGCCTCGGTGACGAACTGCACGGCATCGGCCGTGGTGATGTGCTCGAACACCACCTTGAGCGTCGGGAACAACTCCACCACACGGCGCATGTGCTCGTCGATGAAGATCTTCTCGCGGTCGAACACGTCCACGTCGCCACGGGTGACTTCACCGTGGATCAACAGTGGCATACCGACTTCGGCCATGGCTTCGATGGCGGGCAGGATCTTGTCGATGCTGGTCACGCCGGAGTCGGAGTTGGTGGTCGCGCCGGCCGGGTACAGCTTGGCGGCGTGCACGTAGCCGCTGGCCTTGGCTTCACGAATTTCTTCGGGCTGGGTGCGGTCGGTGAGGTAGAGCACCATCAACGGTTCGAAGCGGCTGCCGGCCGGCCGCGCAGCGAGGATCCGCTGGCGATAGGCATCGGCTTCAGCGGCGTTGCGCACCGGAGGTACCAGGTTAGGCATGATAATGGCGCGGCCAAACGTGCGCGCTACATCGGCCACGGTTTGGGGTAACGCAGCACCATCGCGAAGATGAATATGCCAGTCGTCGGGACGCAGCAGGGTCAGGCGGTCGGACATTGGGGATTCCAGGCGGGTCAATCTGGGGCGAATGCTACCGGAAAAGACTCTTGCAGGCACTCGCTATCAAGTTTTGCAGGATGCATCCGATAGCCTTTTGTATGCCTTATCGATGTATGACGCTTTGAAGTGTTGTAGAAACCAGTGGAGCCTCCCGTGCGCCAGCATTATCTAGCCCTGCTCAGTGTGTTCGCCAGCCTGCCTGCGATGGCCCTCACGTTCCAGACACGCCTGGAGAATATTGAGTGGAAGGTGGAAGGCGACAAATTCGAATGCCGCCTGACCCAACCGATCGCCGATTTCGGTTCGGGCGAGTTCGTGCGCCGGGCTGGCGAGCAGGCCACCTTTCGTCTCAAAGCCTATAACGGCTCGCTCGGAGCTGGCTCGGCAACCTTGTTGGCCGCCGCCGCGCCCTGGCAGCCGGGCCGCGGCGATATCAACCTCGGTGCTGTGCGTGCCGGTAGTGGCGATGTGCTGTTCAACAGCTCCCAGGCGCAGGCAGGGCGCCTGTTCAACGGCTTGCTGGAAGGGCGCTCACCGACAGTCCGGCATTACGGGCGTGAGGGGGGGTACTCGGAAATTCGCCTGCTCCCGGTAAAATTCAACAAGGCCTACAGCGACTATCAGCTGTGCACCGCCAAACTGCTGCCGATGAATTACGATCAGGTCAAACAGACGGTGGTGGGTTTTCCAGGCGGTGGCATCGAGTTGGACGCGGCCGCCAAGCAGCGGTTGGCAGTCATTCTCGAGTTCATGAAGGCCGATCCGAGCGTCAACCATATCGAGTTGAATGGCCACTCGGACAACAGCGGCAACCGCTTGACCAATCGGGATGTGTCACGCCGCCGTGCCCTGGCGGTCATGGAGTATTTCAAGGCCAATGGCATCCAGGAGTCGCAGATCACGATGCGTTTCCATGGCGAAAGCTACCCGCTGGCCCCCAACACCAATGCCGCCAACCGCGCGCGCAACCGCCGTGTCAGCATCCAACTTGAGCGCGTGGCGGCTCCCGAGAAAGCGGCGCCCCAGGCAACCGGCCCAAGCAACCCGGCGGCGACCTCTTAACGCGCGACCATCGGTCGCTCGTTCGACATAATCTGTCGCTTTATCTTCATTTGCTGTCGCGCCCCTGTAAATTCACGGTTTTGGTCGGTAGAATCGACGGCTTTCCGTACAACCCCGTGGAGTGATGGCATGGCCGACGTAAACAAGGTCGTTCTCGCGTATTCCGGCGGCCTGGACACTTCGGTGATCCTCAAGTGGCTGCAGGATACTTATAACTGTGAAGTGGTGACCTTCACCGCTGACCTGGGTCAGGGCGAAGAGGTCGAACCTGCACGTGCCAAGGCGCAAGCCATGGGCGTGAAAGAGATCTACATTGACGACCTGCGCGAAGAGTTCGTCCGCGATTTCGTTTTCCCGATGTTTCGCGCCAACACCGTCTACGAAGGCGAGTACCTGCTGGGTACCTCCATCGCACGTCCGCTGATCGCCAAGCGTTTGATTGAAATCGCCAACGAGACCGGGGCTGACGCCATTTCCCATGGCGCTACCGGCAAAGGCAACGACCAGGTACGTTTCGAACTGGGTGCCTATGCGCTCAAGCCAGGCGTGAAGGTGATTGCCCCTTGGCGCGAATGGGACCTGCTGTCCCGTGAAAAGCTGATGGATTACGCTGAAAAGCACGCAATCCCGATCGAGCGTCACGGCAAGAAGAAGTCCCCGTACTCGATGGACGCCAACTTGCTGCACATCTCCTATGAAGGCGGCGTGCTGGAAGACACCTGGACCGAGCACGAAGAAGACATGTGGAAATGGACCGTCTCCCCGGAGAACGCGCCCGACAAACCACAGTACCTGGAACTGACCTACCGCAACGGCGACATCGTCGCGCTGGACGGCGTCGAAATGACCCCGGCCACCGTGCTGGCGACCCTGAACCGTATCGGTGGCGAGCACGGTATCGGTCGTCTCGACATCGTCGAGAACCGTTACGTGGGCATGAAGTCCCGTGGCTGCTACGAAACCCCGGGCGGCACCATCATGCTGCGTGCCCACCGCGCGATCGAGTCCATCACCCTGGACCGCGAAGTGGCTCACCTCAAAGACGAGCTGATGCCCAAGTACGCCAGCCTGATCTACACCGGCTACTGGTGGAGTCCTGAGCGTCTGATGCTGCAACAGATGATCGACGCTTCCCAGGTGCACGTGAATGGCGTTGTGCGCCTGAAGCTGTACAAAGGCAACGTGATCGTGACCGGTCGTAAATCCGACGAGTCGCTGTTCGATGCGAATATCGCCACCTTCGAAGAAGATGGCGGCGCCTACAACCAGGCGGACGCAGCGGGCTTTATCAAGTTGAACGCACTGCGCATGCGCATTGCCGCCAACAAGGGTCGCTCGTTGTTCTGAGTGTTCCGCCCGTTGTGAAAGATGGCCCCTTGTTCAAGGGGCCATTTTTTTTGCCCGGTTAAATTAGTCCGGATTGTAATGTTTAAAGTTGTTAAACATGTGTGGATGTTTTGCAGTGTAGAGGTTTTTCAAGGCGCTACTTGTGTGCCGCAAGTGATTGGGTTTTATAGCGCAATGAATTTTTTACAGCACAACAGGAACTGCTCTTACAGAAAATTCACTCATGCCAGTACAGCGAGGATGTAAGACGCTGAATAGTCTGTAGGAATTTTGGGCGTAAATAAATATGTTTAATGGAACTGAATCAGTTGACGTTTCCCTGTCGCTTTTTACCGTAGCGGCCGGGAAGCAAGGGACATTTCCTGAAAGGAATGTGCGTTACGATTACCCGCTCTGGTACAGCCCGCGGAGATTTCACACAGATTATGTCCAGCGCAGGAAAGTTCTGAAAGCCGCCATAAAACTCGATACATCTGAGCTGGTGTTTTTTTGTAGGTTATTTCTCTTATCGTTGTGGGTTGGGTCTCTGCTTGCTGTTGCTTGGGGGGGAATGCTATGCCAACCGGTAAACGACTAGGCTATTGTGCTTGCTCTAAATAATTCGAACAGCGAAATTGGACTTTCTCATGAATAAAGTGCTGATCGTGGATGATCATCCCGTCATTCGTCTTGCTGTGCGTATGCTAATGGAGCGTCATGGTTATGAGGTCGTTGCCGAGACCGATAACGGAGTCGATGCGCTGCAACTTGCACGGGAGCATATGCCGGACATTGTCATACTGGATATTGGTATTCCCAAACTTGACGGCCTGGAAGTTATTTGCCGGCTGTCGTCCACCAAACAACCCGCGCCGTTCAAGGTGCTGGTGTTGACCTCACAGGCCCCCGGGCATTTCTCCATGCGCTGCATGCAGGCGGGGGCCGCTGGTTACGTGTGCAAGCAGCAGGACCTGACCGAATTGCTCAGTGCGATCAAGGCCGTGCTTTCGGGATACAGCTATTTCCCGAATCAGGCACTCAATTCGGTGCGTTCAACCATGGGCAATGCCAGTGAAGCCGACATGGTCGAGCGTTTATCGGGGCGCGAGATGATGGTGTTGCAGCAACTGGCCAAGGGCAAGACCAACAAGGAGATCGCGGACGGAATGTTCTTGAGCAACAAGACCGTCAGCACCTACAAGACGCGCCTGTTACTCAAGCTCAACGCCAGGTCCCTGGTGGATCTGATTGAATTGGCCCAGCGTAATGGCCTGGTGTAGAGGAGGGTAGCCCCGCCGACATGCCAGGCTGTCGGCAGAAAAAAAGCCTCCGTCAGGGGGGCTTCCGACCGTCAACCCTGTGATCAGAGATCGAAGTCGTAATCGGCCAGTTGTTTTTGCAAGCGTCGCTCTTCCAGAAGATTATCGATGGTGCGGCGTTTGCTGAGATTCGTCTTGGCTACCTCGGCAACAGGTGCTTCTGCCCCATCGTCATCCGACTCAACGAGGTCGTCATCTACTTCCAGTTGTTCTTTGCCAGTGCTCATAAGGTTCACTCCGGGCTAAGACTGCCGTTGGCGCTCCTTATAACGATAATCCATGAATGGGTAAAAAAGATTTTTTCAATCGACGGATGGAGAAAATCAATAAACCCTCAATCGTCGGACGTCTTGGCCTTGTATTCGCACAGGTCTTCAATGAGGCAACTGCCGCATCGCGGCTTGCGCGCCTGGCAAACGTAGCGTCCCAGCAGGATCAACCAATGGTGGGAGTCGAGCAGGTAGGGCTTGGGAACGAACTTCATCAGCTGTTTCTCTACCTCCACCACATTTTTCCCGGGAGCAATGCCCGTCCGGTTGCTGACCCGGAAAATATGCGTGTCGACGGCCATGGTCAGTTGCCGGAAAGCCGTATTGAGCACCACATTCGCCGTCTTGCGACCCACGCCCGGCAGCGCCTCCAGTGCCTCGCGGGACTGGGGTACTTCACCGCCATGTAATTCCACCAGCAGGCGACACGTTTCGATAACGTTCTTGGCCTTGCTGTTATACAAACCGATGGTCTTGATGTATTCCGACAAACCCTCCACACCCAGGGCGTGGATTGCCTCCGGCGTATTGGCCACGGGGTAGAGCCTGGCCGTTGCCTTATTGACGCCGACGTCCGTGGACTGGGCCGAGAGAATCACCGCAATCAGCAATTCGAACGGTGTCGAGTAGGCCAGTTCGGTCTTGGGTTCCGGATTGTCTGCGTGAAGCCTGCGAAAAATTTCCAGGCGTTTTGCGGCATTCATGGGGTGGACAGTTCCTTGCAGGCGTTCAACGAGGTTTGCAACCGCAGGCTCAGGCCTGGGACGCGGTTTGAGCATCCACCAAGCGCAGCGCCTCATCAAGTTTGCGCTGCGCGTCCGCCAGTTGTTGTGAATCAGACTGCTGGTCCTGTGCTCGCTTCAATTCGGCGCGGCGCATCGCCAACTGAATCTTGGCGCGCTTGATATCGGCGCTGTTGTCCGGCAACAGCTGGGCTGCTGGTTCACGGTGCACTTCGAGGGTGGCGAGTGCTTGTTCTGCGGCTTCAAATTGCTGTTGCAACACAATCAGCTGCGACTGTTGCTCAAAGGTTGGGGGGTGACCAAAGGCCTTCAAGGATTTGTGCAACTGGGCGCGACTCATGGCAACACCAACCTTGGCTTTTTTGATCGCCGCGTCGATGCCTGCCTGTTGGGCATCCTCCTGAGGGGCTGCCTCGGGGACCGGACGCTTGGCGCGGGCCAGGCGTTCGGCGTGCTTGTGTTGTTCCTCGCGCTGCAGGCGTGCACGGCGTTGCTCGAATCGCCGCCGGGCACGATCGCGCTTGAGCCCACGTGCATGCCGTTCGGTATCAGAGTTCGCCAGGCCTCCTACGATGGGCACTACATGGGTCAGGGGGCGCATCTCGATGCAGTCGACAGGGCACGGCGCCACACACAGGTCGCAACCGGTGCACTCGTCGATAATCACGGTGTGCATCAGCTTTGCGGCGCCGAGAATGGCATCCACCGGGCAGGCCTGGATGCATTTGGTGCAGCCAATGCATTCTGCTTCGCGGATATAGGCGATCTGGGCCGGGGCGTCCCCTCGACTGATGTCCAGTTCCAACACCGGCACGCGCAGCAATCGTGCGAGGCCAGCAATGGTTTCCTGTCCGCCAGGCGGGCACTTGTTGATGGCTTCGCCCTGCGCGAGGCCTTCGGCGTAGGGCTTGCAGCCCGGGTGCCCGCATTTGCCGCATTGGGTCTGCGGCAACAGCGCGTCTATTCGTTGGATGAGGTTCATGCAGTGATCATCGGCATGCCAGTTAACAAGCGGAGCTTGTTGGAGTGAGCGAGCTTGCCTTGCTCACCCCAAACACACCCAGACCCACAAACTGCGCGGGCTTACTTGATACGCTGACCCGGCTTGGCACCGCTGTCAGGGCTCAGCAGGTAGATCTCTTCACCACCAGGGCCGGCGGCCATCACCATGCCTTCGGAGATTCCGAACTTCATTTTCCGTGGCTTGAGGTTGGCGATCATCATGGTCAGGCGACCATCGAGCTTGGACGGGTCCGGGTAAGCACTCTTGATCCCGGAGAACACGTTGCGTTGCTCGTCACCGATGTCGAGGGTCAGGCGCAGCAGCTTGTCGGCGCCTTCCACGGCTTCGGCCTTGATGATCAGCGCGACACGCAGGTCTACGGCAGCAAAGGCATCAAACTCGATTTCCGGCGACAGCGGGTCCTTGGCCAGCTCGCCGTTGCCGGCAGGCTTGGATTCGCCCGTATCAGTCTGGCTGGCGACCAGGTCTTCTTTCGAAGCATCGGTCATGGCCTGCACTTTCACGGGATCAATACGGGTCATCAGCGGCTTGAACTCGTTCAGTTGGTGGTTGCTCAGCAGGGTCGCGTGGTCGGCCCAGGTCAGCGGCGCAACGTTGAGGAACGCCTCTGCATCGGCGGCCAGCAATGGCAACACTGGCTTGAGAAAGATCACCAACTGACGGAACAGGTTGACGCCGGTGGCGCAGATCGCCTGGACTTCAGCCTGCTTACCTTCCTGCTTGTTCAACGACCACGGAGCCTTGTCGGCGATCCAGGCGTTGGCACGGTCGGCTAGGCCCATGATCTCGCGCATGGCGCGGGCGAAGTCGCGGGCTTCATAGGCGTCGGCAATGCTTGGCGCGGCAGCCAGGAAGGCGTCGGTCAGTTCCGGCGCAGCATTTTCGGCCACCAGTACACCGGCGTTGCCCTTGTGGATAAAACCGGCGCAGCGGCTGGCGATGTTGACGACCTTGCCCACCAGGTCCGAATTGACCTTTTGCACGAAGTCTTCCAGGTTCAGGTCCAGGTCATCGACGCCACGCCCCAGCTTGGAGGCGTAGTAGTAGCGCAGGTATTCCGGGGACAAATGGTCAAGGTAGGTGCGCGCCTTGATAAAGGTGCCACGGGACTTGGACATTTTCTGGCCATTGACCGTCAGGTAGCCGTGCACGTTGATGCCGGTCGGCTTGCGGTAGCCCGAGCCTTCCAGCATCGCCGGCCAGAACAGGGCGTGGAAATTGACGATGTCCTTGCCGATGAAGTGGTACAGCTCGGCGGTGGAGTCCTTGCCCCAGAACGCGTCGAAGTCCAGCTCCGGCGTGCGCTCGCAGAGGTTCTTGAAGCTGGCCATGTAGCCGATCGGCGCATCGAGCCACACGTAGAAATACTTGCCGGGTTCGCCCGGGATCTCGAAACCGAAGTACGGCGCATCGCGGGAAATGTCCCACTGTTGCAGGCCGGCATCCAGCCATTCGGCGATCTTGTTGGCCACGGCGTCCTGCAGGGTGCCGCTGCGGGTCCAGGTTTGCAGCATCTGCTGGAAATCCGGGAGCTTGAAGAAGAAGTGCTGGGAGTCCTTCAGTACCGGGGTGGCACCGGAAATCGCCGACTTCGGATCCTTCAAGTCTGTCGGTGCATACGTGGCACCGCATTTCTCGCAGTTGTCACCGTACTGGTCCTCGGTGCCGCATTTCGGGCAGGTGCCCTTGATGAAGCGGTCGGCCAGGAACATTTTCTTTTCCGGGTCGAAATACTGGGTGATCGAACGCGTGGCGATGTGCCCGGCGTCTTTGAGGCGCAGGTAGATCTGGTTCGACAGCTCACGGTTTTCTTCGGCGTGGGTCGAATGGAAGTTGTCGAAGTCCACCAGGAACTCGGCAAAGTCGGCGCTGTGTTCAGCCTGCACGTTGGCGATCAGTTGTTCCGGGGTGATGCCTTCCTTTTCGGCGCGCAGCATGATGGCCGAACCGTGGGCGTCGTCCGCGCAGACATAGATGCATTGATTGCCGCGATGCTTCTGGAAGCGCACCCACATATCGGTCTGGATGTACTCAAGCATATGGCCAAGATGGATGGAACCATTGGCATAGGGCAGGGCGCTGGTGACGAGGATCTTGCGTGGCTCGGACATGGGGCTCGGCTACTTGATGAAACGGAGGTCGGCCACTATAAAGCGCCGGGAAATTTATTTCACCCCGTGGCGCTGTTTCAGCATCTTCCAAACCTGCGAAAGCATGCCGCTCAGCAGCGGGAACGGTTAGGATAGCCGCCTGTTTCAGTCAGTCTTTTTTCGGGAGTAGCCCATGAGCGCCGTGAATCGCGCAGCGGTGGAAGCCGTTCTTCGCCAGTACACCGACCCTTACTTGAACCAGGATCCGGTGAGTGCCGGCTGTGTGCGCGCCATCGAGGTCCAGGGTGATCAGGTGTCGGTCCAGCTGGAGCTGGGCTATGCCGCCGGCCTGTTCAAGAGTGGGTGGGCGCAGATGCTGCAAATGGCTATCGAAGGCCTGGACGGTGTGCGTTCAGCCACGGTCGACATCCAGTGCGTGATCGCCCCGCACAAGGCCCAGGCGCAGATTCCTGGCTTGGCCAACGTCAAGAACGTGGTCGCCGTGGCGTCCGGCAAGGGCGGCGTGGGCAAATCCACCACTGCCGCCAACCTGGCCCTGGCCCTGGCCCGGGAGGGCGCACGTGTCGGTATTCTCGATGCTGATATCTACGGCCCTAGCCAGGGCGTGATGTTCGGTATCGCTGAAGGTACGCGTCCAAAGGTCAAGGACCAGAAGTGGTTCGTGCCGATCGAATCCCTTGGCGTGGAAGTCATGTCCATGGCCTTTCTTACCGATGACAACACGCCGATGGTGTGGCGCGGGCCGATGGTCTCCGGCGCCCTGTTGCAACTGGTCACCCAGACCGCCTGGGGCGACCTGGACTACCTGGTGATCGACATGCCGCCAGGCACTGGCGATATCCAGCTGACCCTGGCGCAGAAAGTCCCGGTGGCCGGCTCCGTGATCGTCACCACGCCTCAGGACCTGGCGCTGCTCGACGCGAAAAAAGGCGTGGAGATGTTCCGCAAGGTCAACATCCCGGTGCTCGGCGTCGTGGAGAACATGGCGGTGCACATCTGCTCCAACTGTGGCCATGCCGAGCATTTGTTCGGTGAGGGCGGTGGTGAAAAGCTCGCGACCCAGTACGGTGTCGAACTACTGGCCTCGTTACCTTTATCGATGCTGATTCGCGAACAGGCGGATGGTGGCAAACCTACCGTGGTCGCCGAGCCTGATAGCCAGATCGCCATGATCTATCAGGAACTGGCGCGCCATGTTGGGGCCCGAATTGTGCTGCAGGAAGCGACGGCACCCGCCATGCCGACCATCACCGTGAGCGACGACTGAGCGCCATCCAGGGAAACGGCTGTTTTGAGGTGGGGGAGCTCGCTCCCTCGCCACACCGCGCAGGCTCCTACAAATACGGTTGCGCTTTTACCCAGTCGGTCGCGTAAGCATTGGCTTACTTTTTCGTAAGTGTTTGGTTGCTTTGTGCGCCTTGCCTGTCTTGAATTGATGAGCGATTTTTCTATCTGTTTGAAAAATAACAATTATTTATTTCATCTCAAGGCCTTGGGCCTGTCAGGTCAAGCGTTGCATCCCGTTGAACTTCTTTTGGAACCCTTTAACATCAGCCCTGTGTCCACGGATTGACACAGCCATCACGGAACGATGGCTCGAAGGAACGTCGCAGGATGCGAGTCATCAGGATGATGAAAAGGAATAAAGGGACTAGGGAAAAAATGTGGGCGGGTCATACCGCCCCTTTTTTTCGCCCGTAGAAAAGTGAATGCCCGCCCCAGAATGCAAAAAAGGCCCCAAGGGGCCTTTTTCTTCACAGCAAACCTGTCAGCGCTCCAGCTGAGCAATCTTGCCGGTTTTGCCATCCCACTCTGCCGCATCAGGCAGTGAGTCTTTCTTCTCGGTGATATTCGGCCAGATTTCAGCCAGCTCGACGTTCAGCTGGATGAACTGCTCCATACCGGCCGGGACTTCGTCCTCGGAGAAAATTGCGACGGCCGGGCATTCAGGCTCACACAGGGCGCAATCAATGCACTCGTCCGGGTGGATGACCAGGAAGTTCGGGCCTTCGTAGAAGCAGTCCACCGGACATACTTCCACGCAGTCGGTGTACTTGCACTTGATGCAGTTGTCGGTGACGACGAAGGTCATTTCTAATTTTCTCCTCAGGCGGCGGCAGCGAAACCCTTTGTGGCAGGGCTCGCGAGGTTCGGGAGCGATAGTCTGCAGGCCAGGCTAAAAGCCTGCAGCATCCCAAACCGCGCGAGAGTCTACCAGCTTGCAAGCCTCAGCGTTATATCCGAGTCTTCAGTGCATATAACATTTCGAGCGCTTTGCGCGGGGTCAAGTCGTCCAGGTTAAGCTTGGCCAGGTCTTCCAGCACCGGATGCGGCAGGCTGGCGAACAGGTCGCTCTGATGCGGAGCGGCAGGTTTGCGGCTGGTTTTGGCGGGGCTGGCAACCACGCTTTCATGCGGCAGGGCCGTGGTTTCCAGGCGGCTGAGGTGCTCGCGGGCACGGGTGATCACCTCGTTGGGTACGCCGGCCAGTTGCGCCACGGCCAGGCCATAACTCTGGCTGGCCGGTCCTGGCAGCACGTGGTGCAGGAACACGATGCGCTCGTTGTGCTCGGTGGCATTGAGATGCACGTTGGCCACCAGCGGCTCGCTTTCGGGCAGCACGGTCAGTTCGAAATAGTGGGTGGCAAACAGCGTATAGGCGCGCAGGTGCGCCAAACGTTCGGCTGCCGCCCATGCCAGGGACAGACCGTCGAAGGTGCTGGTGCCACGTCCCACTTCGTCCATCAGCACCAGGCTGCGTTCGGTGGCGTTGTGCAGGATATTGGCGGTTTCGCTCATTTCCACCATGAAGGTCGAACGGCCGCCGGCCAAGTCATCGCTGGAGCCGATCCGGGTAAAGATGCGGTCCACCAGCGACAGCTCGCAACTGGCCGCTGGCACGAAACTGCCGATATGGGCCAGCAACACGATCAAGGCGGTCTGACGCATGTAGGTGGATTTACCACCCATGTTCGGACCGGTGATGACCAGCATGCGGGTATCGTCGTCCAGCGACAGGTCGTTGGCGACGAACGGCGTGGTCAGAACCTGCTCCACCACCGGGTGGCGGCCTTGCACGATGCGCATGCACGGTTCGCTGACAAAACGCGGGCAGTTCAGGTCTAGGTTCAGGGCGCGTTCGGCAAGGTTGCTCAGTACGTCCAGTTCGGCCAGCGCGGCGGCGGTGTCCTGCAGCGGCGCCAGTTGGCTGATCAGGTCTTCGAGCAAGGCCTCATACAGCATTTTTTCCCGGGCAAGGGCGCGGCTCTTGGCCGACAGCGCCTTGTCTTCAAACTCTTTGAGCTCCGGCGTGATAAAGCGTTCAGCCCCCTTGAGGGTCTGGCGACGTTGATAGTCGATCGGCGCCGACTCGGCCTGCTTGCTCGGCAGCTCGATAAAGTAGCCGTGGACGCGGTTGTAGCCGACCTTGAGATTGGCCAGGCCGGTGCGGGCTTTTTCGCGGGCTTCCAGGTCGATCAGGAATTGGCCGGCGTTCTCGCTCAAGGCTTGCAGCTCGTCCAGCTCGCTGTCGTAACCGGTCTTCAATACGCCGCCGTCACGGATGATCGCCGGCGGGTTGTCGATGATGGCTTTTTCCAGCAGCGCCGCCAGTTCAGGGTAGGTGCCAGCGGTGACGGCAAGCTGTTGCAGGTGTGGCGTATCCAGTTCGGTCATTGCCACTTGCAATTGAGGCAGGGCGCCAAGGGCATCACGCAGGCGCGCCAGGTCACGCGGACGCGCGTTACGCAGGCCGATCCGCGCCAGGATGCGCTCGATATCGCCGATCTCCTTCAACTGCGGCTGCAGTTTTTCGAAGCGATAGGCGTCCAGCAGGCAGGTAATGGACGACTGCCGTGCCTGCAGCACGCTCAAGTCCCGCAACGGGCGGTTCAGCCAACGGGTCAGCAAGCGGCTGCCCATGGCGGTCTGGCAACGGTCGACGACCGACTGCAGGGTGTTGTCGCGGCCCCCGGCCAGGTTGGTGTCCAGTTCCAGGTTGCGACGGCTCGCACCATCGAGCACCACGGTGTCGTCCAGGCGCTCATGGCGCAGGCTGCGCAAATGGGGCAGGGCCGTGCGCTGGGTTTCCTTGGCGTAACCCAGCAGGCAACCGGCGGCACCGATGGCCAGGGTCAGGGTTTCGCAGCCGAAGCCTTTAAGGTCCTGCACCGAGAACTGCTGGCACAGACTTTTCAGCGCTGAGTCCCGCTCAAAATCCCACGGCGCACGACGCTTGGTCCCACGGCGTTTTTCGGCCGGAAGGTCTTTTGGCCAATCATCCGGGATCAACAGCTCCACCGGATTGATACGCTCCAGCTCCGCCAGCAGGTTCTCCCAACCCTTGATCTCCAGCACGCTGAAGTTGCCGCTGGTGATGTCCAGCACCGAGAGGCCGAACAGGCGCTCATCCCCCAACACGGCGGCGATCAGGTTATCGCGACGCTCGTCCAGCAGCGCCTCATCGCTCACCGTGCCCGGCGTAATGATGCGCACCACCTGACGCTCCACCGGCCCCTTGCTGGTGGCCGGGTCGCCGATCTGCTCACAGATCACCACCGACTCGCCCAGCTTCACCAACTTGACCAGATAACCTTCCAACGAATGGTAAGGAATCCCGCACATTGGAATCGACTGCCCCGCCGACTGCCCGCGCGCGGTCAGGGTGATGTCCAGCAACTTGGCGGCCTTCTTCGCGTCTTCGTAGAAGATCTCGTAGAAGTCGCCCATGCGGTAGAACATCAACTGATCAGGGTGCTGGTTTTTCAGGCGCCAGTACTGCTGCATCATTGGCGTGTGGGAGGACAGGTCTGAAGTGGTTTTACTCATTGGGTCGTAGGCAAATTCGTTGAAATGAGTGGGGCAAAGGTGGGGCATTCGGCCCTGGGATTTTGCGATGGCGGCAAGGTTAACACGCGAAGTTGGCGGTTCGCAGTTCGCAACAGCGCTCGGTTTCAACTTCAGCCCGCCTGCCGCTTGCGTGTCCGAATTGCTCCTGTAGGGTAGGCATGATCCCCCGCCCGCTTTTGGAGACACCCGTGAAGGAAATCACTCAACTGGCTGCCGAACTGGGTCGCCGCCTGCAGGTGCTCAATGCCCACGTCACCACCGCCGAGTCCTGCACTGGCGGCGGTATTGCCGAGGCCATCACGCGGATTCCAGGGAGTTCGGCCTGGTTCGAGGCGGGTTATGTCACTTATTCCAATCGCCAGAAGACCCGCCAGTTAAATGTGCCGGAGACATTGTTTCCAAACGTTGGGGCGGTAAGCCAGGAGGTGGTCGAGGCAATGGTCCGCGGCGCACAGGAAAAAAGCCTGGCGCATTTTGCCGTGGCCGTCAGTGGTGTGGCGGGGCCGGACGGCGGCTCGCCGGACAAACCGGTCGGCACCGTATGGCTGGCGTTCGGCGCGGGTGATGTGGTGACAGCCGAGCTTGCGCACTTCTCTGGCAACCGCGACGAGGTCCGCCGACAAACGGTCAAGGCCGCGCTAGAGGGCTTGTTGCGACGAGCTGCAGCAGAAATAGACAATCAGGGGTAGGCGATCCTCGATCTTTGTGGAACAATACTGTCTACTTATACAGGTGTTGGCCGCCCCGGCCTTATTGATTACGTGAGGACTTTAATGGACGACAACAAGAAGAAAGCCTTGGCTGCGGCCCTGGGTCAGATCGAACGTCAATTCGGCAAGGGTGCCGTAATGCGTATGGGCGATCATGACCGTCAGGCGATCCCGGCTATTTCCACTGGCTCTCTGGGTCTGGACATCGCACTCGGCATTGGCGGCCTGCCAAAAGGCCGTATCGTTGAAATCTACGGTCCTGAATCTTCCGGTAAAACCACCCTGACCCTGTCGGTGATTGCCCAGGCGCAGAAAATGGGCGCCACCTGTGCGTTCGTCGATGCCGAGCACGCCCTGGATCCTGAATACGCCGGCAAACTGGGCGTCAACGTCGACGACCTGCTGGTTTCGCAGCCGGACACCGGTGAGCAAGCGCTGGAAATCACCGACATGCTGGTGCGTTCCAACGCCATCGACGTGATCGTGGTCGACTCCGTGGCAGCGCTGGTACCTAAGGCTGAAATCGAAGGCGAAATGGGCGACATGCACGTGGGCCTGCAAGCCCGTCTGATGTCCCAGGCGCTGCGTAAAATCACCGGTAACATCAAGAACGCCAACTGCCTGGTGATCTTCATCAACCAGATCCGCATGAAGATCGGCGTGATGTTCGGCAGCCCGGAAACCACCACCGGTGGTAACGCGCTGAAGTTCTACGCGTCGGTCCGTCTGGATATCCGCCGTACCGGCGCGGTGAAGGAAGGTGATGAGGTTGTTGGTAGCGAAACTCGCGTTAAAGTGGTGAAGAACAAGGTAGCCCCGCCTTTCCGTCAGGCTGAGTTCCAGATTCTCTACGGCAAGGGTATCTACCTGAACGGCGAGATGATCGACTTGGGCGTGCTGCATGGCTTTGTCGAGAAGTCCGGTGCCTGGTACGCCTACAACGGCAGCAAGATCGGTCAGGGCAAGGCTAACTCGGCCAAGTTCCTGGCAGAAAACCCGGATATCGCCGCCACGCTCGAGAAGCAGATTCGCGACAAGCTGCTGACCGCAGCACCCGACGTGAAAGCTGCCGCCAACCGTGAGCCGGTTGAAGAAGTGGAAGAAGCTGACACTGATATCTGAAGCAAACGATGACAGTTGTACTGGATACACTCGTCGCCGTTCGGCGCACTGCGATGGACCTGCTCGCGCGGCGCGAGCACGGTCGAGTCGAGCTGACGCGTAAGCTGCGTCAGCGCGGCGCAGAGCCGGAGATGATTGAAAGCGCCCTTGACCGTTTGACGGAAGAAGGGCTGCTGTCAGAAGCCCGCTACCTCGAAAGTTTTGTTTCCTACCGAGCGCGCTCTGGTTACGGCCCTGCGCGGATTCGCGAGGAGCTTAGCCAGCGCGGACTGCAGCGAGCTGATATCGACCTTGCCTTGCGTGAGTGTGGAATCAGTTGGCAGTCGCAGTTGGAAGATACCTGGCGGCGCAAGTTTTCTGGTCACCTTCCGATTGATGCCAAGGAGCGCGCGAAGCAAGGGCGCTTCTTGAGTTATCGCGGTTTTTCGATGGAGATGATCAGTCGCTTGTTGAGCGGTCGGGATCTGGACGACTGAATCTGTGGTCAGCGGGCTGCGCAGCAACCCCAATCGCTTCGCCAACACGCCAAATAAAAACCCGCTATGAACATAGCGGGTTTTTTTGCGACTCCTGAAACCTCAAGCCGGCTCCGGCACCACCCTTTGTTGTGCTTTTCCCTGAGCCTGCGCCCAGTTCTCCGGCAGGTTGATGAAATCCACCAACTCCCGCAGCCGTCCCTGATCGCGCCCCGTAAAGTTGAACACCAGCCGCGTCAAATGGCTGAACCTCGGTTCATCATGTTCCTCACCCGTGTACGCAAGCTGCTGGAACTCACCGTTCAAGCGCAGGCTGGCAAACTCGGTTTGCAAATGAGCCAGCGCCCGATCACTGAGGGGATGATTCATGCGCACCACAAACTCGCGCTTCAACCAGCGGGTGGAATGGAAGTTGGCGTAGAACTGATTGATCTCTGCCACCGCTTCTTCAGCGCTGTACACCAATCGCACCAGCTTGAGGTCGGTGGGCAGGATGTAACGGTTGGCTTCCAGCTGGCTACGGATAAATTCCAGGGCGCCTTGCCAGAACCCGCCGCCGGGCGCATCGAGCAATACCACCGGTACCAGTGGGCTTTTACCCGTCTGGATCAGGGTCAGCACTTCGAGCGCCTCGTCCAGGGTGCCAAAACCACCCGGGCATAACACCAGTGCATCGGCCTCCTTGACGAAGAACAGCTTGCGCGTAAAGAAGAAGTGGAAGGACAGCAGGTTGTCGGTGCCATCAATGGTCGGGTTGGCATGTTGTTCGAAGGGCAGGGTGATATTGAACCCCAGGCTGTGTTGCAGGCCCGCCCCTTCGTGGGCCGCGGCCATGATACCGCCGCCGCCACCGGTGATGACCATCAGGTCTGACTGTGCCAGCAATGCGCCGACCTCACGAGCCAGCGCATACACGGGGCTTTCGACAGGTGTGCGGGCCGAACCGAACACCGTCACTTTGCGACGCCCCTTGAACTGTTCGAGCACGCGGAACGCATTGTCCAGCTCGCGGATGGCTTGCAAGGTGATCTTGGCGTTCCAACGGTTGCGGTCGTCCTGGGCCATGCGCAGCACGGTGAGGATCATGTCGCGGTACAGGGGGATATTCGGGCTGTTGGGGGCGATCAGTTGGAGTTGCGCTTCGACCTGTTGCGTAAGGTCGGCACCGTTTTCTTCAAAATGCTGGAGCAGGCGGTCATTCGGTTGGTAAGGCATTCAACGTCTCCTTCTTGCAGGGCCCGGGTGGCCGACGAAAGACTCGTCGGAGGCGACGACACTGCATGTGTCGCTGCTTGCCGCAGGGGGCAACCTTCTTTTGCCCTGAAAATGTTACAGAACAGCATGAAAAGCGCTGCGAATAATCAGTCGGGATGACTTGATCATGGGCTGCAAAACCCTTGGCTGGCAACCACTTATTGAACGAGAGTGTAGCTGTCTTGATGGAGGCAAAGCGGGGAGGTGCGCGCTACCGGACGGCAGCGCGGGAGGGGCAAAACGTTACTTTTTCTTCTTGGCCGTTGGGGCAGGGCAGTCGGCTTCCACGAACTTCACGGACGCAACCGGGCGGTTGGTCTTGTTCTCGGTGATTTCATAGCGCATAACCGCACCCTTGGCCATCAGCTCGCGGTAGCCCTTGTTCAGGCACACGCTCTGACCCAGCTGGAAATACACTGCCTTGGGGTTGGCGCGCATCTGTTCGGCGCGATCGGGCATGACGCTCAAGTGGTCGATCAATTGCATGCCTTCAACCGTGTAGGCGACTTCCAGGGTTTTTTCGTCAATTTCCCGAGGCAGGTCCTTGTTGCTCTCAGCCGCGACGCTTTGCAGTTTCCTGTTCATCTGGGCCTCCAGCAGCGAGGCGGCCTGGGCAGCCACGGGCACTACCAGCGCGAGGGCGATGGATGGGGCAGCAAGGCGCAGCATGGAACGCAACATGAAACTCTCCTGATTCGGTTACTGGTGCATAGACCAGCCACTGGGCTGTGCGTTCAGTGGCGCGCAATTATAGGTGAGCCCTTGCCACTACAGCCAGGCGTATCGCTGGTAAACTGCTGCCACTTCAGCCTTTCCGAGTTTCCACCGTGTCGATTTACCCGTTCCAACGGCGCATCCGATGAGCCACGCTGTCTCCCGCCTGCGCACCGAGCGTCTGGCCCGCGCTGTCAGGCCGTTCCTCAACCGTGGCTCGCGTGCCGAACGCTGCCCCGGTTGCCGAGTGATTCCCGAATACTGCCTGTGCGCCTGGCGACCCACCGTCGCGGCCAGGTCCGCCATGTGTTTGCTGATGCATGACGTGGAGCCGATGAAACCGAGTAACACCGGCTGGCTTATCGCCGATGTGATCAAGGACACCACGGCCTTCGCCTGGTCACGCACTGAAGTCGATCCCGATTTGCTCACCTTGCTGGCCGATCCACAGTGGCAGCCGTACATCGTGTTCCCCGGCGAGTTCGTCGCGCCCGAACGCGTGGTCAGTGAAGTAAAGGTCCAGGAGGGTAAGCGTCCGCTGTTCATCCTGCTTGATGGCACCTGGAGCGAAGCCCGCAAAATGTTCCGCAAGAGCCCCTATCTGGAGCACTTGCCGGTGCTGAGCCTGGCGCCGGAGCAACTGTCGCGCTACACATTGCGCCGCTCCAAGCGCGATGACCATTTCTGCACGGCCGAAGTGGCGGCGTTGTGCCTTGAGTTGGCCGAAGACGCCGCAGCAAGTGAAGTACTGGATGCCTACCTCGACGTCTTCAGCACCCATTACATGGCCGCCAAGTTCCAGTTGCCCCTGGACCCGGAGGATGATGTCCATACTCGTTTGGCGCCCTATATCCCAACGGTATAACCAGACGACGTTTGCATGATGGCACCGTAAACCCGTCCGCCGCTAAAATGCCCGCGGGCGTTGTGCTTGACCCCCCAGGCTGCGCTGGGCATGCTGAGCGCCGATTGGGGCGCAACCGTGATTTTCGACATCGAACTTGCCCCGTGGCGATGGCTGCCTGGCCTTCGCCTTGTGTGTTGGCGAACCCTGAACCCATCAGGGCTCCCATAAAAAACAGGATCATTTAATCAATGGCCACATACGACATCCTGATAGCCGATGACCATCCGCTGTTTCGCAGCGCCCTGCATCAGGCCGTAACCCTGGGCCTTGGCCCGGACGTGCGCCTGGTCGAAGTGGCCAGCATTGCCGAGCTGGAAGCGCGCCTTACCGAGAAATCCGACTGGGACCTGGTGCTGCTCGACCTGAATATGCCCGGCGCCTACGGTTTTTCCGGGCTGGTGCTGTTGCGCGGGCAATACCCGCAGATCCCCGTGGTGATGGTCTCGGCCCAGGAAGAAGCCGATGTCGTGGTGCGCTCCAAGGAGTTTGGTGCCAGTGGCTTCATTCCCAAGTCCAGCACCATGGACGAGATCCAGAAGGCCGTCCGGGCGGTGCTGGATGGCGACGTCTCCTGGCCGCCGCAGGCATTTGAAGAGATCAACGTGTCCGACGAAGCCAAAGCCGCACGTGATGGCCTGGCCAGCCTGACGCCCCAGCAGTTCCGCGTGCTGACGATGGTCTGTGAAGGCTTGCTGAACAAGCAGATTGCCTACGAGCTGAGTGTGTCGGAAGCCACCATCAAGGCCCACGTCACGGCGATCTTCCGCAAACTGGGCGTGCGAACGCGAACCCAGGCGGCATTGCTGTTGCAACAACTTGAGTCAATTTCGCAGCATTAATCAGCCACCCGATTCACGCTTTTTTGACTTGGCGTGATCTAGTTTCCCCACTCCTTTGGTTCAGTTGCCTACCTCTATGTCGCCTTTCAAGGGTCAAACCGGTCTCAAACGTATCTTCAACGCTGGGGGTTATTCCCTGGATGGCCTGCGCGCCGCCTTCACCGGCGAAGCAGCCTTCCGCCAGTTGGTCTTGCTCAATGTCATCCTGATCCCGCTGAGCTTCTTCCTGAATGTCAGCCGGGTCGAGCGCGCCTTGCTGATCGCGGTGTGCCTGCTGGCCTTGATTGTCGAGTTGCTCAACTCAGCGGTGGAGGCGGCCATCGACCGGATTTCCCTCGATCGTCACCCCCTGTCCAAGAACGCCAAGGACATGGGCAGCGCTGCGCAATTCGTTGCGCTGACCATGATTAGTCTGGTGTGGGCCGTCATCCTGATCTAAGCCTCAGGCAATGCTCGGCAGCACGATCTCGTCGCTGCGCTGAACCCCGGCGGTGAAGGCGCGGCACAGTTCCAGGAACTCGCGCATGGCCGAGGTCTGGTACTTCTGTTTATGCCAGATGAAATAGAACTGCCGAGCCAGGTCCAGGTCCGGGGTTTCCACCGGCACCAGGCTGCCACGGCGGAACGCGTCGCGCAGCGCCAGGCGGGAGATGCAGCCAATCCCCAACCCTGACTCAACGGCGCGCTTGATCGCTTCGGTATGTTCCAGTTCCAGACGGATATTCAGCGCGCTGCGGTGATGGCGCATGGCCTGGTCGAACGTCAGCCGCGTGCCAGACCCCTGTTCTCGCAGGATCCACGCCTCATGGGTCAACTCGTCCATCGTCGCGATGCCGCGCTTGGCCAAGTGATGCTGGGGCGCGCAAAACACCACCAACTCATCTTCGACCCAGGTCTGCACCTCGATGTCCGGGTGGCTGCAGTCGCCTTCGATTAGACCCAGGTCAATTTCGTAGTGCGCCACTTGGTGCACGATATGCGCAGTGTTTTGCACATGCAGCTTCACCTGGCTCTCGGGGTGCTGCTGCATGAAACTGCCGATCAGCAGAGTCGCCAGATAATTGCCGATGGTCAGCGTGGCGCCGACCGCCAGGGAGCCGAATCCGGACTTGCCGTTGAGCAGGTCCTCGATTTCCTTGGCCTGGTCCAGCAGCGCCACCGCTTGGGGCAATAGTTGATGCCCCAGCGCGTTGAGGCTCAGCCGTTTACCCGCGCGGTCGAATAACTGGCAGCTGGATTGACGCTCCAGCTCGGTAATCGACGTGCTGGCGGCGGATTGGGACAAGGCCAGAAGGCCAGCAGCGCGAGAGACGCTTTCCTGCTGGGCGACGGCGACGAAGACTTGCAGTTGACGGAGAGTAAATCGCATATCGATATAACCGATAACCCTTATCTTAATAATCCAGTTAACAGATATTGTCGCCGCGATTAGAATGCGGTGCAATTGCGCGCCTGAATACAGCGCAGACCCATTTCCAGGAGTTCCCCGTACATGAGCAACATGAACCACGAGCGTGTCCTCAGTGTTCATCACTGGAACGACACTCTGTTCAGCTTCAAGTGCACCCGCGATCCGGGCCTGCGCTTCGAGAACGGTCAGTTCGTGATGATCGGCCTGCAACAGCCCAACGGCCGCCCGCTCATGCGCGCATACTCGATTGCCAGCCCGAACTGGGAAGAGCATCTGGAGTTCTTCAGCATCAAGGTGCCGGATGGCCCGCTGACTTCCCAATTGCAGCACTTGAAGGAAGGCGACGAGATCATCATCAGCAAAAAACCGACAGGCACCCTGGTGCTAGACGATTTGAAGCCGGGCAAGCACTTGTACCTGCTCAGCACCGGTACTGGTTTGGCGCCGTTCATGAGCGTGATCCAGGACCCGGAAACCTATGAGCGTTTCGAAAAAGTGATCCTGTGCCACGGCGTGCGTTACGTCAACGAAGTCGCGTACCGCGAATTCATCACCGAGCACCTGCCGCAGAACGAATTCTTCGGCGAAGCCCTGCGTGACAAGTTGATCTACTACCCGACCGTGACCCGCGAGCCGTTCGAAAACGAAGGCCGTCTGACCGACCTGATGCGCAGCGGCAAGCTGTTCAGCGATATCGGCCTGCCGCCGATCAACCCTGAGGATGACCGCGCCATGCTGTGCGGCAGCCCGAGCATGTTGGACGAAACCAGCGAAGTGCTGAACAGCTTCGGCCTGAAAGTTTCGCCACGCATGCGTGAGCCGGGTGATTACTTGATCGAGCGTGCCTTCGTCGAGAAGTGACATTGGGTCAATAGCGACACAGATCAGAAATGTGGGAGGGGGCCTGCCCCCGATAGCGGTGTGTCAGTCACAGCTTTATCAACTGACACACCCTCATCGGGAGCAAGCGCCCTCCCACAATTTGTTTCTGGTTACTTCAGTTGGCTGGAAGCACTTCCAGCACACAGATCAACCCCGCCTCAGGATAGTGCCAGCGCACATCCACATCCCAGAACTGCGCCCCATACTCTCTCTCCGGCCCAGGCGTCTGATACGCCGGCCGCGGATCCTGCGCCAAACACTGCTCGATCAACGCGACCAACGGCTCATCCAGCCGCTGAGCATGGCTTTGTGCCTGATGCAGTGCGGTCTTGAGCCACTGCACCGGAATCAGCGCGGGCGCACCACTGGCCATGTCGTTGGTCGCGGTATCGATCATGTCGGCATACGGCACATACGGCTTGATATCCAGCACCGGCGTGCCATCGAGCAAATCAATCCCGGAAATCCACAGCTTGCCCGGCTCCACCTTGTCCAGCTTCACCACCGACTGGCCGATGCCATTCGGCCGATGGGTCGCGCGGGTAGCAAACACACCCATGGACGTATTGCCGCCCAGGCGTGGCGGGCGAACTTTCAGGCGCGGCTTGTCTTCCAGGGCTTGATGGAACAGAAAGAGCAGCCACACATGGCTGACCTGCTCCAGCCCCTGCACCGCCTCGCCGCCGTCGAACGGCGCCACCAGCTCCAGCACGCCACGGGCGGCAGGCGCCAGTTGGGGTTGGCGCGGGATGGCGAACTTCTCCTTGAAGCAGGAGCGCACGAAGCCGACGGGCGAGACGCTGTAACTCATGATTTACGTACGAACCCGCAGCGTCAGACCCTTGAGGAAATTACGCAGCAACTGGTCGCCGCAGGGGCGGTAGTTGGTGTGGCCGAACTTGCGGAACAGCGCGCTCAGCTCAGGCTTGGAGACCGGGAACTCAGCGGCCTTGAGGATCGCGTGCATGTCGTCTTCCTTCAGTTCGAAGGCCACGCGCAGTTTCTTGAGAATGATGTTGTTGGTAACCGGCGTCTCGATCGGCTGTGGCGGACGGCTTTCGTCCTTGCCACGCTTGAAGATCACCAGGCCATCAAGGAAGTGCGCCATGACGTCATCCGGGCAGAACACAAAGCCTTCTTCCTCGTCTTTCTTGAGGTAGGTCAGCAGGTCGTCCTTGGTCACGTCCATGCCGCCGAGCTTGATGATTTCGACCATCTTGTTGTCGCTGATGTCGAGCATGTAGCGCACGCTGCGCAGTACGTCGTTGTGAATCATGGTGGGCAATCCTGCTATTGAACTGAGGACACCGCCCAGGCAGGCGGTGTCGAAAAATGGGAGCGGCTTAGAACTTCTCTTTGCCGGACAGGTAACGCCACTGGCCGACCGGCACTTTGCCGATGGACACGCCGCCGATGCGGATGCGGCGGATGGCAATGACCTTGAGGCCAACCGCCTCGCAGAACAGCGCGATCACGCCCGGTTGCGGGTTTTTCATCGCAAAACGCAGGCGGTTTTCGTTCTGCCAGCTGGCTTTGACCGCTGGCAGCTCTTTGCCTTTGTAGGTCAGGCCGTGGTTCAGGCGGTTGAGGCCGTGGGCGACCATGTCGCCTTCGACGTCTACAACGTACTCCTGCTCGATCTTGGCGGCATCGGCGGTCAACTTGCGCAAGATCTTCCAGTCCTGGGTAAACACCAGCAGGCCGCTGGCCTTGGGTTGCAGGTCGGCGCTGGCGGTCAGGCGCAGGAAATGACCCTTGAGCGGGCGTTTGCCGAAGCGGTGTTCTTCGGACAAGGTGTCAGCGCTGATCGAGGCCAATGCGGTCTCGGCGTCCACGCCGACAGGGGCGTGCAGCAGGAGGGTCACCGGCTCCGGCGCGGTGGCCTTGGCTTCGGGGTCGAGTTCGACCTTCTGGGTGGTGACCTTGAACTGCGGCTCGTCGATCACTTCGCCGTCCACCGAGACCCAGCCGCCTTCGATGAACAGCTCAGCCTCCCGACGGGAGCAACCGACCAGTTCGATAAGGCGTTTGGAGAGGCGTATGGGGTCAGTCATGACAAGGGCCGTAACAAAAGGGGGCAGCTATTGTACCTGTGTGGCGCCGGTTAATCTCGGCTCCATTTCAGCACTGTGGCGGGAGGTTGTGTCAGAGGCGGCCAGGCGCATGTGCAGCAGCGGATAAGGTTGCCCCAAACCGTCATGCTCCGTTCGTCCGATGACTTCGAAGCCCCGCTTGAGGTAAAAGCCCAGGGCCTGGGGGTTCTGCTCGTTGACGTCCAGCTCTTCGACGTTCATGTGCTCGATCGCATACTGCAGCAGGCGCTGGCCCAGATGCTGGCCGCGGTGCTGGGGGGCGATAAACAGCATCTCCAGTTTGCGCGCGGCCACCCCGGCAAACCCGGTGATGCGTTGGCGTGAATCCCTTGTGCAAATCAGCATCACTGCGTTCAGGTAGTGGGTCAGCAGCATCTCCTTGAGAAAAACGATGTAGCTGTCCGGCAGAAAGTCGTGAGTGGCCCGTGCCGACGCTTCCCAGACGTCTGCCAACTCCGCGTAATCGCTGGTGCGTGGGGTGTGAATAACTGAATGCTGGAGCATGCCCGCTGCCTTGTCTGGTTGACCGTCAATCAACAAACGATAGCCATAAAAAAGCCCCGCATCCTGATCAGATACGGGGCTTTTTCAGTGCGCGACGATCAGTCGCGCTTTTGCGCCCACAGGTCGTACTCATCGGCGTCGGTCACGGTGCACCAGACTTTGTCGCCTGGCTTCAAGCCGCTGGCATCGTCGATAAACACGTTACCGTCGATTTCCGGCGCATCGAAGAAGCAGCGGCCCACGGCGCCTTGCTCGTCGACTTCGTCAATCAACACTTCGATTTCCTTGCCGATGCGCAGTTGCAGGCGCGCCGAGCTGATGGCCTGCTGGTGCGCCATGAAACGCTCCCAACGGTCCTGCTTGACGTCGTCCGGCACCACGGCCAGGTCCAGCAGGTTGGCCGGGGCGCCTTCGACCGGCGAGTACTGGAAGCAACCGACGCGGTCCAATTGGGCTTCAGTCAGCCAGTCCAGCAGGTACTGGAAGTCTTCCTCGGTTTCACCCGGGAAGCCGACGATGAAGGTGGAGCGGATGATCAGCTCGGGGCAGATCTCGCGCCAGTTCTTGATACGCGCCAGGGTCTTGTCTTCGAAGGCCGGGCGTTTCATCGCCTTGAGCACTTTCGGGCTGGCGTGCTGGAACGGGATGTCCAGGTACGGCAGGATCTTGCCGGCGGCCATCAGCGGGATCAGCTCGTCGACGTGCGGGTACGGGTAAACGTAGTGCAGGCGCACCCATACGCCCAGGCTGCTCAGGGCTTCGCAGAGTTCGGTCATGCGGGTCTTGACCGGTGCACCGTTCCAGAAACCGGTGCGGTATTTCACGTCGACGCCGTAGGCGCTGGTGTCCTGGGAGATCACCAACAGCTCTTTCACGCCGGACTTGACCAGGCGCTGGGCCTCGTCGAGCACGTCACCCACCGGGCGACTGACCAACTTGCCGCGCATCGACGGGATGATGCAGAAGCTGCAGCTGTGGTTGCAGCCTTCGGAAATCTTCAGGTACGCGTAGTGGCGCGGGGTCAGCTTGATCCCTTGCGGCGGCACCAGGTCGATCAGCGGGTTGTGGTCCTGACGCGGTGGCACCACTTCGTGCACGGCGTTGACCACTTGCTCGTACTGCTGCGGACCGGTCACGGCCAGCACGCTAGGGTGCACGTTGCGGATATTGCCTTCTTCCACCCCCATGCAACCGGTCACGATGACCTTGCCGTTTTCCTTGATCGCTTCGCCGATCACTTCCAGCGATTCCGCCTTGGCCGAGTCGATGAAACCGCAGGTGTTGACCACCACCACGTCCGCGTCCTGGTAAGTGGACACGACGTCGTAACCTTCCATGCGCAGTTGGGTCAGGATGCGCTCGGAGTCAACGAGCGCCTTCGGGCAGCCCAGGGAAACAAAGCCGACCTTGGGATTGGCCGTCGCGGGAGTGGTGGACATGTCTAACCTCGGTATTGAATGGCGCCGCCAGTCGGGCACGACACGGCGGTAGACGGGCGCTTGGTGCGCCTCTGATCAAAAAGTGCGCAATTCTAGCGACGGGCAGCGCACTTGACCAGCTTTATGCAGGGAAATGCGACGAGTGCTGCGCTATGCTTCGCGCCATCGACCATGGGTGAAACTCCAAGGTCAACAAAACGTCTGTTACGAGAAGTAAAACAGCGCATGCTAGGGTCTGCTTAGTCGTGTTGTTCATTAAAGACCGCAGGTCAAAGGGCAGGAGTGGTTGATGGGTCACGCGAGTAGTCAGGCAGCCGGTGCGGAGCATTCAAACGCCAAGCCGATTGGCATGCTGGTAGCAGCGGTCGGGGTGGTTTATGGCGATATCGGCACCAGCCCGCTCTACACCCTTAAAGAGGTGTTCAACGGCGGTTACGGGGTTCAGGTCAACCATGACGGCGTATTGGGGATTCTGGCACTGATCTTCTGGTCGTTGATCTGGGTGGTCTCGATCAAATACATGCTGTTCGTGTTGCGTGCCGACAACCAGGGCGAGGGCGGGATCATGGCCCTGACCGCGCTGGCGCGCCGGGCAGCGGGAGAGCGCAAGAAACTGCGCAGTTTCCTGGTGGTGTGCGGCCTGTGCGGCGCGGCGCTGTTCTATGGGGACAGCATGATCACCCCGGCGATTTCCGTATTGTCCGCCGTTGAAGGCCTGGAACTGGCGTTCGACGGCCTGGAGAAGTGGGTCGTGCCCATCGCCCTGGTGGTGCTGGTGGCGCTGTTCCTGATCCAGAAACACGGCACCGACCATATCGGCAAACTGTTCGGGCCGGTGATGGTCACCTGGTTCCTGGTGCTGGGCGGCCTCGGCGTGTATGGCATCACCCTGCACCCTGAAGTGCTCAGCGCCATGAACCCGATGTGGGCCGTGCGCTTTTTCGAGGCGCACCCGGGCATTGGCGTGGCGATCCTCGGCGCGGTGGTGCTGGCCCTCACAGGCGCCGAAGCGCTGTATGCCGACATGGGCCACTTCGGCCGCAAACCCATTGCCCGTGCGTGGTTCATCCTCGTACTGCCGGCGCTGGTGCTCAACTATTTTGGCCAGGGCGCGATGCTGCTCGGCGACCCAGAGGCCGCGCGCAACCCGTTCTACCTGTTGGCGCCGAGCTGGGCGCTGGTTACGCTGGTGGTGTTGTCGACCCTGGCCACGGTGATTGCGTCCCAAGCGGTGATCTCCGGGGCATTCTCCCTGACCCGTCAGGCAATCCAGCTCGGTTACATCCCGCGCATGCACATCCAGCACACGTCCAGTGCCGAGCAGGGCCAGATCTACATCGGTGCGGTGAACTGGTCGCTGATGGTCGGCGTGATTTTGCTGGTGTTGGGCTTCGAATCCTCCAACGCGCTGGCATCCGCCTACGGCGTGGCGGTGACCGGCACGATGCTGATGACCACCATCCTGGTGTCGGCGGTGATGCTGCTGCTGTGGAAATGGCCACCGGTGCTGGCCGTGCCTGTGTTGATCTGCTGCCTGTTGGTCGATGGGCTGTACTTCGCCGCCAACGTGCCGAAGATCATCCAGGGCGGCGCCTTCCCGGTACTGGCGGGGATTGTGCTGTTCGTGTTGATGACCACCTGGAAGCGCGGCAAGCAATTGCTGGTAGACCGTCTCGACGAAGGCGGCCTGCCGCTGCCGATCTTCATCAGCAGCATCCGCGTGCAGCCGCCGCACCGCGTGCAGGGCACGGCGGTGTTCCTGACGGCGCGCCCGGACGCGGTCCCGCACGCGCTGCTGCATAATTTGCTGCACAACCAGGTGCTGCATGAGCAGGTGGTCTTGCTGACGGTGGTCTATGAAGACATTCCCCGCGTACCCGCCGCACGGCGTTTCGAGGTGGATTCCTACGGCGAAGGCTTCTTTCGCGTGATCCTGCACTTCGGTTTCACCGATGAGCCGGACGTGCCCGAAGCGCTCAAGTTGTGCCATCTGGATGACCTGGATTTCAGCCCGATGCGCACCACTTACTTCCTCAGCCGCGAGACAGTGATTGCCTCGAAACTCGAAGGCATGGCGCGCTGGCGTGAAGGGCTGTTCGCCTTCATGTTGAAGAACGCCAACGGCAACCTGCGCTTCTTCAAACTTCCGGTCAACCGCGTGATCGAGCTGGGCACCCAGGTCGAAATGTAGGCTTTTGCGGCACGGGGGCCGGCAATCGGCCCCCGTGTCATGTTCTGAACCCTGTGCAATCCACCGTTGTCGACTAGGCTCTAGGCACTGTGTGCAGGAGTGGCTTTGCCCGCGAAGAACGTCAACGATAACGCGTCACACGAGGATAAACGCGGCGCCTGTGAGACCTTCGCGAGCATGCTCGCTCCTGCAAAAGTGCCCACAAAGCCCAGAAGAGGTGCGCCATGAGTCAGCTGCTCGAACCCTATACCCTGCGCCAATTGACCCTGCTCAATCGCATCGCAGTGTCGCCGATGTGCCAGTACTCCGCCGAAGAGGGGCTTGCCAACGACTGGCACCTGGTCCACCTCGGCAGCCGTGCCGTGGGGGGCGCCGGGTTGATCTTCACTGAAGCCACTGCCGTGACCGCCGATGGCCGCATCACCGCCCAGGACCTGGGGCTGTGGGACGACGCACAGATCGAGCCCCTGCAACGCATCACCCGTTTTATCGCCGCCCAGGGCGCAGTGGCTGGCATCCAACTGGCCCACGCCGGGCGCAAGGCCAGCACCCATCGGCCCTGGATCGGCCAGCACGGCAGCGTCAAGCCGGCCGATGGCGGCTGGGTACCGGTAGGCCCGTCACCGATTGCCTTCGACCCCCAGCACACGCAGCCCAAGCAACTGGACGAAGGTCAGATCCGGCAAGTGATCGCCGACTTTGTCGCCGCCGCCAGGCGCGCGCTGACAGCAGGTTTTGAAGTGGTAGAAATCCACGCCGCCCACGGTTACCTGTTGCATCAATTCCTCTCGCCTATCAGCAACCAGCGCCAGGACGTGTACGGCGGCTCTTTCGAAAACCGCATCCGCCTGGTGTTGCAGGTGACCGAAGCAGTGCGTGACGTATGGCCTCAGGAACTGCCGCTGTTTGTGCGGGTATCGGCCACCGACTGGGTGGAAGACGGCTGGAACCCCGATGAAACCGTGGAACTGGCGCGGCGCCTCAAGGACCTTGGGGTGGACCTGATCGACGTGTCTTCCGGTGGCACGGCCGCGAACGCCGAGATTCCCACTGGCCCGGGCTACCAGACCCGGTTTGCCGAGCGCGTGCGCAAGGAGTCGGGGATCGCCACCGGCACTGTCGGCATGATCACCGAGCCGGCTCAGGCCGAACACATCCTGCGCACTTGCCAGGCCGACATCATCTTTCTCGCCCGTGAACTGCTGCGCGACCCGTACTGGCCGTTGCATGCCGACGATGACCTGGGGGGGCGCAAGGCGATCTGGCCAGCGCAGTACCAGCGCGCCACGCACCGTGACCAGCCGATTCATGAGTCTGACCTGAGGGATTAGCCCGCTACGCCCGCCACCAGAACCCACCCTGATCGGTGGGTTTTTTTTGCGCGGTGCCGTGGGATTGGGTTGTAGGTATTTGTTACCGAAGTATTTTTTTAAGTGAATACTCTAAAAAAATCCCACGCGTGATCAGATAGTTTCTACGCTTAGGGTAAGTCTGGTTTCTGGCCCAGGGAGTCAGTCTGATTGTCCACGGAGGCATTGCGCTTCACGGGAAGTGGTTGTCGGGCATCAGGAGTTTTTGATTGTTTTCAGGAGAAGTAGTCCATGGCCAAATCCTACGGAGTTGCGGGTGCAGTCGCTTTTTTTCTGACCCGCAGGGTGTCGTTGCGGGGTCGAAGGTTGAGTTCTGACGAGGCTGAATTACTCGCGCAGTACCGCGCCCTGACCGAAAACGATCAGGTGGCAATGCGGTATCTGATAGGGGCGATGAAAAGCGTTTCGCGCTTTTAGCGGTGCCGGTGGTGAGGGCGCCAGCGCCCTCACCACCGTTCAATTCATCAGGTGTACTTGCGCAGTTCCGGCGCCGGCGGGAAGTACTGGTACAGCCAGGTCTCGCTCAGTGTCCGATCCTGAGTGCGGATAAACAGACGCAGCTCCACCGGCTCGACGCTGTCGCTGGTCGGGTGCCAGTCGAACAGGATGCGGTAGCCCTTGATGTTGTCCAGCACCAACACACTGAAATCCTTCACCTCACCATGGGAGCAGGTCACCACCGGCTCGATCCCGGTGCCGGGTGGCAGCCGGTCCAGACCGCCACCCTTGAAGTCCACGGCAAAACGACGTGCCCACACTTCGGGATAATGCTCGCCCGGTGCCCAGCCTTCGGTGAACCCGCCCATGCCGGAGCGGGTTGCATCGACCTGTGCCAGCGGCGTGCTCACCGGTGGCAGCGCACTCCAGTAAAGCTTGTAGCCATAGTTGAGGGATTCGCCGGCGGCCACGGGTTTTTTCGGGGTCCAGAAGGCCACGATGTTGTCCAGGGTTTCGCCAGTGGTAGGAATTTCGAGCAGGTCGATGGAGCCTTCGCCCCACGCAGTGGTGGGCTCGACCCACAGGCTCGGGCGCTTGCTGTACCAGTCCACGGTGTCCTGGTAGCTGGCGAACTCGTGGTCGGTCTGCACCAGGCCGAAGCCCTTCGGGTCTTTGTCGGCAAACGCGTTGAACTGCAGCTTGGCCGGGTTGTTCAGCGGGCGGCAGATCCATTCACCGTTGCCGCGCCACATGGCCAGGCGGTCCGAGTCATGGATTTGCGGGTGGATGGTGTCGCACATGCGGCGCTCGTGGGTGCCGCAACTGAACATGCTGGTCATCGGCGCGATGCCCAGTTGTTCGATGGCGGTACGCGCGTTGATATGGGCGTCGATGGCCATCACCACCTGGTTCGCCTGGCAGTCGATATCGAAGCGATAGGCACCCGTGGCGCTCGGCGAGTCGAGCAGGGCATAGACCACGAAGCGCGTGGCGTTCTTGTCCGGGGTCTCGAACCAGAACTGTGTGAAGTCGGGGAATTCCTCGCGTTTTTTCGCGTAGGTATCGATGGCCAGGCCACGGGCGGAGAGGCCGTATTGGCCAGTATTGTCCACCGCACGGAAGTAGCTGGCGCCGAGGAACGACAGCACGTCGTGGCGATCCAGTTCCGGCGCCTTGAACAGCTTGAAGCCGGAGAACCCCAGGTCGCCGGTCAGCTGTTTGGTATCGACCGTGGTTTTTTCATAGTTGAACAGCGATGGGCGAAAGTGCACCTCGCGGGAGGCGCGGGTCTTGGGATCGACACTGTGCATGCGCACCGGGGTCTTGAAACCCATGCCGACGTGGAAGAATTGCACGTCAAGTTGGCCGTTCAACTCCTTCCACAGCGAATGGTTGCCGTCGTAGCCGATCGCGTTGAAATTCTGCGGGGTCATGGTCGCCAGGGTCGGCGGCAGCACCTGCTTGGTGTCTTTATAAGCGGTCCCGGCCAGTTGCTTGGCCTGGGCCTTGAGCGAATCGAAGTCGAACGAGACGGCCTTGCCATCGGCGGCACGGTTCCCGGCCCAGGCCTGGGCAGCGAGCAGGCCGCTAGCCGACAAACCGGTGTAAGCCGCAATGGCCATGGACGCTTTGAGCAAATTCCTGCGGTGCATAGAGACAACCTGTCGTGAGCAAATCCCGCGCCTTTCCTGGCACGTAGCGGATCAGAAATTACGGTTCGGACATGCCTTCGGCCAAACGCAACGGACATTAAACAGACGCCGGATAGCTTAAGCGGTTCGATAGAGAAGGAAAATTGATGAATGCTGGCGTGATGGCATTGCAAATGCGACAAGACATTTCCGAGTCTGTGGTCGAGCACATGACTTCAGAGGTATGAAGATCAACTGTGTGAGCGGGCTTGCCCGCTCCCACATAAAACCACACATCTCTCCCGGCTGTGTTTCAGCCAACTTCACCCACTGCTCGGTACGCCTCATCAATCGCCGCATGGGCATACGCACTCCACGCGGCATCCGAGTTGGCGATGCTCACATGCCCCACAGGTTTGCGTGCCAGGTTCATCAGCGCTTCGCTTTCATCGGCGTCATCGAACAAGCTGTTGGAAAAACTCGCATAACCGTGTGACCACCGGTTGACAGTGATCGCCAGAATATCGCGCTCATGGTCAAACCCTCCCGGCCCCAGCATGCGTTGCAACTGGTCACGCAATTGCGCTTCCAACTGCTCGAAGGTCTGCCCATACAACTTGCCGCGCCCGGCACGCGCCTGGTCGCGGGCGTTCATGCCGCTGTTGGGGCTGGTGGGCACATAGACCATGTGCAAGCCGATCGGCTGCGTCGGGTCGCGCGGGTGATCGTAGCCGCCCATGCTTACCGGATAGTCCAACTTGATGCGGCTGTAAGGCTGGGTCGCCGCGTAGATCTCGTGCACGCCCAGCTTTTGGAACGACTGCCAATTGCGGATCACCACCTTGGTGTACACCAGCGGGTATTTCACGTTCTGGCTCAGGGCATGGGCCTGCGGCGCCGGCAAGTCTTTGAGCAGGTAGGGAATCATCATGTTGTAGCAGGCCAGGATGCAGCGCTTGCCGCGCACCTGTGCGAGTTGTCCGCCACGGCTGTAGCCGATATGCACGCTGTCGCCGACGTTGCGCACACTGACCGCGGTGCTGTTCAAGCGCAGGCGTACCGGCGCCTTGGGTTGATCGAGCCTGGCATAGTCGAATGCCGCCAGCACGATGTCGTCCATGGTGTGCCCCGGTGCCACGCCCGGGATCAGGCTGCGCACCAGCAGGCGCGCGACCGACGCATTGCCATCGGGGAAATGGTAGATGTAGGGCTCTTCCATTTCTGCGGCCGCTTCTTCGCTGATCGGTGCCAGGTTCATGCCGCTGAAACCGGGGAAACCTACGCTGTAGGCGTCGGACGCCGCGACGGCATCGATGCTCAGCGCCATGAAGTCGTTGGTGCGGCTTTGGAAGTACTTCACTGCGCCTTCCGACAAACCGACGTTCTTGAGCAGGAAATCGCGGTAACTGGTGGCAGCCAGGTAGTCGGCCTTTTCCTCGGCGGTCTTGCCCGGCAGATAGTCCCTGGGCGCGGTATGCAGTTCGATCAATGCCTGGCGGTCTGCCTGGGGCAAGGGAAAGTCGTTGATGAAGTCGCCAATCGCCCGGGCATTCAATTGGTCCGGCGCCACATCGTCGGCCACCATCGGCGTCGGGTCGCCGGTCACCAGTTTGTCTTCGCCGAAGTTTTCCTTGTCGAAGAACACCCCGCGCGACAGCCCCAGGCCGGGGTAGAACTGGCGGTCAAAGGCCGTTTCGAAACGCTTGATATTGACCCCGAGTTTCTTCAACAGCCCGTTCACCTCTTTGCTGTAAAGGTGATTCGGCGACTGGAACGCCTCGCTGCCGCCGTAGCCAATGATCATGCGGCCACCGGCCTGGAACTCATTGCGCTTGGCGTGGCCGCCGAAGTCGTCGTGGTTTTCCAGGATCAGGATCTTTGCCTTCGGGTGCTTCTCCCGGTAAAACCACGCGGCCGACAAACCGCTCAAGCCACCGCCGACGACTACCAGGTCATAGTCCTCGGTGATCGGCAGCTTGTCGGTGTCGAACACCTTCTTCTCCCAACCCATCTGGTGCGCCACTTCGAACGAGCCGACATGGCTGCCGCGCAGGCCTGTGAGGGCAGGGGGGTAGTAGCGACCATCGGGGGCGGCTTGCAGGATTTGCAGCGGGGTCATGCCGGCGGCGAGGGTGATGGCGACGCCGTTGAGGAAGTCGCGGCGGGTGATGTCCATGGGGGATCCTGAAAATTATTGTTATAGGTTCCCGGCATCCAGAGAGGATGCCGGGTTGAATCGTCAGTGCTTGAACATCACATGGCGCACGGTGGTGTAGTCCTCCAACCCGTACATGGACATGTCCTTGCCATACCCGGACAGTTTCTGACCGCCGTGAGGCATTTCGCTGACGAGCATGAAGTGGGTGTTCACCCAAGTGCAGCCGTACTGCAGGCGTGCGGCCAGGCGGTGGGCGCGGCCTACATCAGCGGTCCATACGGACGACGCCAGGCCGTAGTCCGAATCGTTGGCCCAGTCCAACACCTGCGCTTCGTCAGTAAATTGGGTCACTGACACCACTGGCCCGAACACTTCGCGGCGCACGATCTCATCGTCCTGCTGGGCATCGGCCAGTACGGTCGGTTCAAAGAAGAAGCCGTTGCCTTCCACCGCCTTGCCGCCGGTGACCAGGCGAATGTGTGGCTGTGCCACTGCACGCTCGACAAAACCGGCGACACGATCACGGTGTTGCGCGGTAATCAACGGGCCCAGCTCGGTGGCCGGATCATCCTGCAAGCCATACTTGATGCTGGCGACCGCCGCGCCGAGTTTTTCGACAAACTTCTCGTAGATATCCGCCTGCGCATAAATCCGACAGGCTGCGGTGCAATCCTGCCCGGCGTTATAGAAACCGAAGGTGCGGATGCCTTCCACGGCGGCGTCGATATCCGCGTCGTTGAAGATGATCACTGGCGCCTTGCCACCCAACTCCATGTGCATGCGCTTCACGCTGTCGGCGGTGCTGGCGATGATGTTTGCGCCGGTGGCGATGGAGCCGGTCAGCGACACCATGCGCACTTTCGGGTGGTTCACCAGCGGGCTGCCCACCGTTGGTCCACGGCCGAACACCAGGTTGAGCACACCGGCCGGGAAGATTTCAGCGGCCAGTTCGACCATGCGCAATGCGGTCAGTGGGGTTTGTTCCGACGGCTTGAGCACCACGGTATTACCGGCGGCGAGGGCCGGCGCGATTTTCCAGGCGACCATCATCAGCGGGTAGTTCCACGGCGCGATGGAAGCGATTACGCCCACCGGGTCGCGGCGGATCATCGAGGTATGGCCGGGCAGGTATTCGCCGCCGGCCGAACCGCTCATGCAGCGGCTGGCGCCGGCAAAAAAGCGGAACACGTCGGCAATCGCCGGGATCTCGTCGTTCAGCGCGGCGCTGTAGGGCTTGCCGCAGTTGTCCGACTCCAGCTTGGCCAGTTCTTCGGCGTGGGCTTCGATTACGTCCGCCAGTTTCAGCAACAACAGCGAGCGGTCCTTGGGCGCGGTTTGCGACCAGCCTTCGAAGGCTGCATCCGCCGCGCGCACGGCGGCGTCGACCTGGGCTTCGCTGGCTTCGTTGATTTCGACCAGCACGCGCCCGAGCGCCGGGTTGAATACCGCCTGGGCCGGGCCTTCGCCCTCGACCAGTTGGCCATTGATCAGCAGTTTGGTTTGCATCGACATGTCCTCTTCAAGCAATTATTTACCGCCACTACCCGCCACGCTTTCACCGCCGCGCGTCAGGTAATAGGCACCGAGAATCGGGAACATCGTCACCAGCATCACCAGCATCGCGACCACGTTGGTCACCGGTACATCCCGTGGCCGGCTCAGTTGATTGAGCAGCCACAGCGGCAAGGTGCGCTCGTGGCCGGCGGTGAAGGTGGTGACGATGATTTCGTCGAACGACAGCGCAAAGGCGAGCATGCCGCCGGCCAGCAGCGCCGAGCCCAGGTTGGGCATGATGATGTAGCGGAACGTCTGCCAGCCGTCGGCGCCCAGGTCCATCGAGGCTTCGATCAGGCTGTGGGAGGTGCGGCGCAGACGCGCGATGACGTTGTTGTAGACGATCACCACGCAGAAGGTCGCGTGGCCGACGATGATGGTGAACATCCCCGGCTCGATACCCAGCGTCTTGAACGTCGCCAGCAGCGCGATACCGGTGATGATCCCCGGCAGCGCAATCGGCAGGATCAGCATCAACGACACCCCTTGCTTGCCGAAGAACTCACGGCGATACAGCGCCGCCGAGGCCAGCGTGCCGAGCACCATGGCGATCAACGTGGCGATAGCCGCGATCTGCAGCGACAGCTTGATCGCTTCGAGCACATCCGGCCGGGCGAAGGCCACGCTGAACCACTTCAACGTGAAGCCTTGGGGCGGAAAGCTGAACGCGGCTTCTTCGGTGTTGAAGGCGTAGAGGAAGATGATCAGGATCGGGAAGTGCAAAAACACCAGTCCACCCCAGGCTGCGATCTTGAGACCCAGCGAAGATTTCTCAGAGTGCATCGAAGGCCCCCAGGCGTTTGACGATGGACAGGTAAACCGCGATCAGCACGATCGGCACCAGGGTGAACGCCGCCGCCATGGGCATGTTGCCGATGGCGCCTTGTTGCGCGTACACCATGCCGCCGACGAAGTAACCCGGCGGCCCCACAAGCTGCGGCACGATGAAATCACCCAGGGTCAGCGAAAACGTGAAGATCGAACCGGCGGCAATGCCCGGCACCGACAGTGGCAAGATCACTTGCATGAAGGTCTGGCGCGGCTTGGCCCCCAGGTCGGCGGAGGCTTGCAGCAGGGAGGGCGGCAAGCGTTCCAGGGAGGCCTGGATCGGCAGGATCATGAACGGCAGCCAGATATAGACGAACACCATGAACCGCCCCAGGTGCGAGGTGCTCAAGGTGCTGCCGCCCACGCCGGGAATGCTCAGCACAAATTGCAACACCGGTTCCAGGCCCAGGTGCTGCACGAACCACTGCGCCACGCCGCCCTTGGCCAGCAGCAAGGTCCAGGCATACGCCTTGACGATGTAGCTGGCCCACATCGGCATCATCACCGCAATGTAGAAGAACGCCTTGGTCTTGCCCGTGGTGTAGCGCGCCATGTAGTAGGCAATCGGGAACGCAACGACGGCGCTGGCGATCGACACTGCGATCGCCATGCCCAGGGTGCGCAGGATGATGTCGAAGTTCGACGGCTGGAACAGCGCGGCGAAGTTGGCCAGGGTCAGGTCCGGGGTGACCGCCATGGTGAAGTCGTCGAAGGTGTAGAACCCTTGCCACAGCAGGGTCAGCAGCGAGCCGAGGTAGATCGCGCCGAACCAGATCAGCGGCGGGATCAGCAACATCGCCAGGTACAGGTTGGGCTTGCGGTACAGCAGGTTGGAAAACCTGCGCATCGGCGGATGGGAAACGGCCAGGCTCATGTCACACCTCGCCTGCGGTTTCGGTCAACGGCGTCATGGCTTCACGGGCCCAGCGCGCGGTGATCGACTGGCCGACCTGATGGCCGCTGCTGACGTCCAGCCACTGGTTGTTGGCCTGGCTGATATTCAGCGCCTGGCCGTTTTCCAGTTTGAGCTCGTAGCGGGTGGCGCTGCCCTGGTACTGAATGTCGTGCAGCAAGCCGCTGATCTCCACTTCGCCGATGCCCAGTGGGCCCTGGGCAAAACGGACGTGCTCCGGGCGGATCGAAAACGGCTGCGGTGTGCCGCTCAGGCGTTGGGCCAGCTCGCCGCGAATCACATTGGACGTGCCAACGAACTCGGCGACGAAGGCCGTGGCGGGTTTCATGTACAGGTTGCGCGGCGTATCGACCTGCTCGATGCGGCCCTTGTTGAACACCGCCACACGGTCGGACATCGACAGCGCTTCGGTCTGGTCGTGGGTGACGAAGATAAAGGTGATGCCCAGCTGGCGCTGCAGCTTTTTCAGCTCGCTTTGCATCTGTTCGCGCAGCTTGAGGTCGAGTGCGCCGAGCGGTTCATCCAGCAGCAAGACCCGTGGGCGATTGACCAAGGCGCGGGCCAGGGCCACACGCTGGCGTTGGCCGCCGGAGAGTTGCACGGGCTTGCGCTCGCCGTAGCCACCCAGAGCGACCATGCCCAGGGCCTCTTCGGCGCGGTCAAGGCGCTCGGCCTTGCCCACGCCCTTGACCTTGAGGCCGTAGGCCACGTTGTCCCGCACATTCATGTGGGGGAACAACGCGTAGTCCTGGAACACAGTGTTCACGTCGCGCTGATACGGCGGCAAGCCAGCGGCTTCCTCGCCGTGGATACGGATCGAGCCGGCGCTCGGCTGCTCGAACCCGGCGATCAGGCGCAGGCAGGTGGTCTTGCCTGAACCGGAAGGGCCGAGCATGGAAAAGAACTCGCCGTCCTGGATATCGATGGAGACCCGGTCAACGGCTTTCACGTCGCCGAACTGGCGGGAAACCTGGGTGAATTGGACTGCAAGCGTCATGGTGCGGTGCTCCAAAAAGGCGTGGGTCGTCGCAGCGGCCCGGCCTGGACTTCTGAAAAAACAATGCGGTATTGAGATGTACTCGGCTCCGGTGTGGGAGGGGCTTGCCCCCTCCCACAGGAGACCGCTGTTGTCTGGGCGACCTTAGCGACCGCCCATGATCGCAATGTAGTCCTGGGTCCAGCGGCTGTACGGCACGAACTTGCCGCCCTCAGCCTGCGGGGTTTTCCAGAAGGCGATCTTGTCGAACTGATCGAAACCGTTGGTCTTGCAGCCTTCGGCGCCGAGCAACTCGCTTTCCTTGCAGGCCGCCGGCACGGCCGGCAACGAGCCGAACCACGCCGCTACATCGCCCTGGACTTTCGGTTGCAACGACCAGTCCATCCACTTGTAAGCGCAGTTCGGGTGCTTGGCCTCGGTGTGCAACATGGTGGTGTCGGCCCAGCCGGTGGCGCCTTCCTTGGGAATGGTCGAGGCGATCGGCTGCTTCTCGTTCTGCAGGCCGTTGACCTGATACGGCCAGGCACTGGAGGCCACCACGCCTTCGTTCTTGAAGTCACTCATCTGCACGGTGGTGTCGTGCCAGTAGCGGTGGATCAACGGTTGCTGGGCGCGCAGCAGTTCGAGCACGGCCTTGTACTGGGTTTCGGTCAGTTCGTAAGGGCTTTGAATGCCCAATTCGGGCTTGGTCGACTTGAGGTACAGCGCCGCGTCGGCGATGTAGATCGGGCCGTCATACGCCTGCACGCGGCCTTTGTTCGGCTTGCCGTCCGGCAGGTTTTGCGCGTTGAACAGCACGTCCCAACTGGTGGGCGGGGTCTTGAACACGTTGGTGTTGTACATCAGCACGTTCGGGCCCCACTGGTAGGGGGTGCCGTAGCTCTGTTGGCCGACCACGTACCACGGCGCATCCTTGAGACGCGGGTCAATATTCTTCCAGTTCGGGATCAACGCCGTGTTGATCGGCTGCACGCGTTTGCCCACGATCAGGCGCAGCGACGCATCGCCCGAGGCGGTGACCAGGTCGTAGCCGCCTTTGGCCATCAGGCTGACCATTTCGTCAGAGGTGGCGGCGGTTTTCACATTCACCTTGCAGCCGGTTTCCTTTTCGAAACCGGTGACCCAGTCGTAGGCCTTGTCGCTTTCACCGCGTTCGATATAGCCGGGCCAGGCGACGATATCCAACTGGCCTTCGCCGGCGCCTACCGCCTTGAGCGGTTCGGCGGCCTGCAGGCTGGCGCTGGCCAGCAGCGCGGTGGTGAGAGCGCTGAGCAATGCAGTCTTGTGCGCGGACATGGGGGTTCCCTCTTCTTTAATTATGGTCGGGGCAGTTTTTTCAAAACCGGTGACGCATGAGCTTAGTTGTTGTTTTAAAGATGCTGGCCGTGGCGCGCCATGATGTGCCGCACCACGCTGTAGTCCTGCAGTGAATCGCTGGACAGATCTTTCCCATACCCCGAGCGCTTCAAACCGCCGTGGGGCATTTCGCTGACCAGCATGAAATGGCTGTTGATCCAGGTGCACCCATATTGCAGGCGCGCCGCTACCTGCATGGCCTTGTCCAGGTTCTGGGTCCATACCGACGACGCCAGGCCGTATTCGGAGTCGTTGGCCCAGTCCACGGCTTGCTCCAGTTCGTCGAAGCGGGTCACGGTGACCACCGGGCCGAATACTTCGCGCTGAACGATTTCGTCGCCTTGCTTGCAGCCGGCCAGCAGCGTCGGCTGGTAGAAGAAGCCCGCCCCGGAATGCACGGCGGCCCCGGTGATGCGTTCGATGTGCGGTTGGCCGAGGGCGCGTTCGACAAAGCTGGCCACGCGGTCACGCTGGCGCGTGCTGATCAGCGGGCCCAGTTCGTTATCGGCGTCGCGCTTGCCGGCAAAACGCAGGCTGCTGACTGCGGCGCCCAACTCGGCGACCAGTTTGTCGTGAATCCCGGCCTGGGCGTAGATGCGGCACGCTGCGGTGCAGTCCTGGCCGGCATTGTAGTAACCGTAGGCGCGCACGCCCTCGACCACGGCTTGCAGGTCGGCGTCATTGCACACGATCACCGGCGCCTTGCCGCCCAGTTCGAGGTGGGTGCGCTTGAGGGTTTTCGACGCGGCTTGCAGGATTTTCTGCCCGGTGACGATATCGCCGGTCAGCGAGACCATGCGCACTTTGGGGTGGCTGACCAAGTGGCTGCCCACACCTTCGCCGCCGCCACACAGAATGTTGATCACGCCGCGTGGCAGCAGCGCTTGAAGCACAGGCGCGAGGGCCAGGATCGACAGCGGCGTGTGCTCCGACGGTTTGAACACCAGGGTGTTGCCGGCGGCGAGGGCCGGGGCGATTTTCCACGCGGCCATCATCAACGGGTAGTTCCACGGTGCAATCGAGGCGACCACCCCGATAGGATCGCGGCGCACCATGCTGGTGTAGCCCGGCAGGTATTCGCCGCTCAGTTGCCCGGTCTGGCAACGCACGGCACCGGCGAAGAACCGGAACACATCCACCGTGGCGCTGAGGTCATCCTGGCGGGCCAGGTGCAACGGCTTGCCGCAGTTCAGAGATTCCAGGCGGGCCAGGTAATCGGCTTGCTTTTCGATGGCATCGGCGATGCCGAGCAAGAGGTTCGAGCGCTGCTGCGGCGTGGTGCGTGACCAGCCGGCAAAGGCACGATGGGCGGCGAGAATTGCGCTTTCGACCTGTTCGGTGCTGGCTTCGGCGATCTGGGTGAGCACCTCGCCAGTGGCTGGGTTGAGGATCGGTTCGACAAAGCCCTGGCCCTGGACCAGTTCGCCGTCGATCAGCAACGCAGTGAGCAGCGGGGTGGGCGCGCCGGACATTTTTCGCGGTCTCTTTTCTTGTGTGGCCATGGGCGTTCTCTGGCGAGGGCCTGACCTTTCTCTTAGGGATGTACAGAGACTAGAGGTCAGGCGCGAGGTCAACAAATACTAAATACTGAATGCAGCATTCGATTAAATAGATGGCTTGCGCGGATGCGGCTGTTCGCGGGCGACCGTCAGGAACGGATCCACCAACGCCGGGCGTGCGGTGCCACGGCGCCAGGCCAGGCCCACGTCGAGGGTCTGGTTGAGGTCGGCAATCGGCCGCGCTTCAATGATGTCGCCTTCCAGTGACCACGGCCGATAGGTCATGTCGGGCTGGATCGACACCCCCAGGCCCGCCGCCACCAGGCTTCGAACGGCTTCAGTGGACGCGGTGCGCAAGGTCACGTGCGGCTGCAGCCCGGCGCTGGTCCATAGGCGCTGGGCGTTGTGGCCCATTTCATCGACATTCAACTGGATCAGCGGCTCGCGGGCCACGTCGGCGAGGTTGATGCTGTCGTGCTCCAGCAATGGATGCTGCGCCGGCAGCCACAGACGGTGCGGCGAATGGGTGAGGACTTCGGTCTGCAGGGCGTGGCGGTCTTCCAGGTTGGAGAGGATCAACACGCCGACGTCGATCTCACCGCTGACCAGCAAATGCTCGATATAGGGGCGTTCGTCTTCCATCACGCGGATTTCCACATTGGGGTAGGCGCGCTGGAAACGGGTGAGCAGATCGGCCAGGTAATAGCCGGCCACCAGGCTGGTCACACCGATGATCAACTGCCCGGCCACCTGGTCGGTGCTGTGTTGCAGGCTGCGCTTGGCGTTGTCGACAGTGGCAAGGATCAAGTGGGCCTGGCGCAGGAACTGATGGCCCTGATGGGTCAGGGTCATGCCCTTGGCGTGGCGATTGAACAGGTTCACGCCGATTTCCTGCTCCAGTTGCTGGATCGCCAGGGTCAGGGTCGACTGGGAAATAAACGCGGTTTGCGCGGCGGCGGAAATCGAGCCTGTCTCGGCCACGGCAATGAAGTGCCGGATTTGACGCAGGGTCATCATGCTGGCGTTACCAGTGAAGTGTTTTTATAGATGGGCTCGAGTGTATATCGATTTAAGTGAGGGGCGGCGGCAAGCGTCAAGCCGCCAGCGCGGCGTTACATCTGGAAGCACTCTAGATCGTGGCTTTTTGGCACTTAGTTTTACGCTGGGGGCCTATTGGTCCTATGAACCCTAGTGTCAGGAGGCTGTGAATGAACACCCGTGGATTGCTCGATCAGTTGCTCAAATCTGGTCAGGATATGTTGCAGAACAAGGCCGGCGGCCAGCGCAAACAGGAAGATAAAGGTGCGTTGGGCGGCCTGCTCGGCGGTAGCGGCCTGGGCAGCCTGCTCGGCGGCGCAGGCGGTGGTGCATTGGCGGCCGGCGCGATGGGCTTGCTGATGGGCAACAAGAAGGCGCGCAAATTTGGCGGCAAGGCCCTGACCTACGGCGGGTTGGCCGCCTTGGGGGTGATTGCCTACAAGGCGTATGGCAACTGGCAGGCCAACCAAGCCAGCGCCCCCCAGGGTGAACCGCAAACCATCGACCGCCTGCCGCCTGCCCAGGTCGAGCAACACAGCCAGGGCATTCTCAAGGCGCTGGTTGCCGCAGCCAAGGCAGACGGGCACGTGGACGAGCGTGAGCGCGAGCTGATCGAGGGCGAATTCACCAAGCTGGATAACGACCGCGAACTGCACAATTGGCTGCACGCCGAACTCAACAAGCCCCTCGACCCGGCCGATGTGGCCCGCGCCGCCAGCACCCCGGAAATGGCCGCCGAGATGTACATCGCCAGCGTCATGTTGGTGGACGAGGAAAACTTCATGGAGAAAGCCTACCTCGACGAACTGGCGCGCCAACTCAAGCTCGAGCCGGGCCTGAAGGCTGAACTGGAGAAACAAGTGCGGTTGAATGCCTGAATAAAGGGTGGGAGGGAGCCAGTCGAACCGTCGCGCCGCCCCTCCCACGGTTGACCTGGTCACAGCCTCAGCGCCGCATTATTTGCATTCTGTGAGCGTTACGACAAAACCCATTGATAAATGAGGGCATCTGCTCAGCTATACTCCCCGGCATTTGATCGGGCCCTTGAGGAAATACTGTGAAGAACTGGACCTTGCGCCAACGGATCCTGGCTAGTTTTGCGGTCATTATCGCCATCATGCTGTTAATGGTTGTGGTCTCCTATTCACGGTTGCTCAAGATCGAATCCAGCCAGGAATCGGTGCGTGACGATGCGGTTCCGGGGGTTTACCTCAGTTCCATGATCCGCAGTGCCTGGGTCGACAGTTACCTGGAAACCATCGATATCATCGGCCTGCGCGAGGACAAAACCTTCACCGCCAGCGACCGTACCGACTACAAGTCCTTCGAGGCGCGTATCGAACAGCAGATGGCCAACTATGAACGCACCATTCATGGTCAGGCCGATCGCATGGAGTTCGACAACTTCAAGGCGGCCCACATCAACTACAACAAGGTTCTCGACCAGGTGCTGGACCGGGTGCAGAACAACGACCTGCCGGCCGCGCGCGTGTTGCTTGAAGAGCAATTGACGCCGATCTGGACCGAAGGGCGCATGAAACTCAACGACATCATCACTGAAAACAAGAACGTCTCTGACCGCGCCACCGCGGCCATCGACGACGCGGTGCTGTCGGCCAAGGTCAGCATGTTTGTCTCGCTGGCCGTAGCGATCCTGGCTGCCGGCCTCTGCGGCCTGCTGTTGCTGCGCTCGATCATGGCGCCGATGCAGCGCATCGTTGAAATCCTCGAAACCATGCGCGACGGTGACCTCAGCAAACGCCTGAACCTGGCTCGCAAGGACGAATTCAACGCGGTCGAAACCGGCTTCAACGACATGATGACCGAGCTCACCGCCCTGGTGGCCCAGGCCCAGCGTTCGTCGGTGCAGGTAACCACCTCGGTGACCGAAATCGCCGCCACTTCCAAGCAGCAACAGGCCACTGCCACCGAAACCGCCGCCACCACCACCGAGATCGGCGCCACGTCGCGTGAAATCGCTGCCACTTCCAAAGACTTGGTCCGCACCATGACCGAAGTCTCCACCGCCGCCGACCAGGCCTCGGTTGCCGCAGGTTCCGGCCAGCAAGGCCTGGCGCGCATGGAAGAGACCATGCACTCGGTGATGGGCGCCGCCGACCTGGTGAACGCCAAGCTGGCGATCCTCAATGAGAAGGCCGGCAACATCAACCAGGTGGTGGTGACCATCGTCAAGGTCGCCGACCAGACCAACCTGCTGTCCCTCAACGCGGCCATCGAGGCCGAGAAGGCGGGTGAGTACGGGCGCGGCTTTGCCGTGGTCGCCACCGAAGTGCGTCGCCTGGCCGACCAGACCGCCGTGGCCACTTACGACATCGAGCAGATGGTGCGCGAGATCCAGTCGGCCGTGTCGGCTGGCGTGATGGGCATGGACAAGTTCTCCGAAGAAGTGCGCCGTGGCATGTTCGAGGTGCAGCAAGTGGGCGAGCAACTGTCGCAGATCATCCACCAGGTCCAAGCGCTGGCGCCGCGGGTGCTGATGGTCAATGAAGGCATGCAGGCCCAGGCCACCGGCGCCGAGCAGATCAACCACGCATTGGTGCAACTGGGCGATGCCAGCAGCCAGACCGTGGAATCCCTGCGCCAGGCCAGCTTTGCCATCGATGAACTGAGCCAGGTTGCGGTCGGTCTGCGCAGCGGCGTATCGCGTTTCAAAGTCTGATGAGCGACCTCGCGGCTAAACGCGGTGCCGTCGTGGCAGTGAAGAAAGTCTTGTTCCTGGCGTTTCACGTCGGGAGCGAACGCTATGCCCTCAAGGCCACGGAAGTGGCCGAAGTGCTGCCGCGCCTGCCGCTCAAGCCCATCGCCCACGCGCCGGGGTGGGTCGCGGGGATCTTTGCCCATCGTGGGGTGATGGTGCCGGTCATCGACCTCAGTGCCCTGACCTTTGGCACCGCCGCCCAGGCCCGCACGAGCACTCGGCTGGTGCTGGTCAACTATCAGCCCCAGCCCTGGGTTGAGGCGCGCTGGCTGGGCCTGATTCTTGAGCAGGCCACCGACACCCTGCGCTGCGACCCTGCTGAATTCCAACCCTACGGGCTGGATAATCCCCAGGCACCGTATCTGGGGCCGGTCCGCGAAGATGCGCAGGGCCTGATGCAATGGATCGGTGTGAACGACCTGCTCACCGATGACGTGCGTGCCCTGTTGTTCTCTGCCGAGTTGAGCCTATGAGCAACGACCCGCGCTTCTTTGCCTTCCTCAAGGAACGTATCGGCCTGGATGTCGCCTCGGTGGGCGAAGCCATCATCGAACGCGCCGTGCGCCAGCGCACCCAGGCCATCCAGGCGCAAACCGCCTGCGAATACTGGCAGCACCTGCAAAGCTCCGAGGATGAACAGCAGGCACTGATCGAAGCGGTAATCGTCCCCGAAACCTGGTTTTTCCGTTACCCCGAATCCTTCGCGACCCTGGCCCGACTGGCCAAGGCGCGGCTGGTGGAACTCAACCAGATGCGCGCGTTGCGTATCCTCAGCCTGCCGTGTTCCACCGGCGAAGAGCCGTATTCCATCGCCATGGCCCTGCTGGACGCCGGCCTTGCACCGCACCAGTTCAAGGTGCAGGGCATGGACGTCAGCCCGCTGTCGGTGGAGCGCGCCCGACGCGGTGTGTATGGCAAGAACTCGTTTCGCGGCGGCGACCTCGACTTTCGCGAGCGTCACTTCAACGAACAGGCCGACGGCTTTCACATCGCCGAGCGGGTGCGTGAGCAGGTGCGCCTGCAAGTCGGCAACCTGCTGGACCCGGCGCTGCTGAGCCATGAAGCGAGTTTCGATTTCGTGTTCTGCCGCAACCTGCTGATCTATTTCGACCAGCCCACCCAACAGCAAGTCTTCGACGTGCTCAAGGGCCTGACCCACGTGGACGGCGTGCTGTTTATCGGCCCGGCCGAGGGCAGCCTGCTGGGGCGCCATGGCATGCGCTCGATCGGGGTGCCGCAGTCGTTTGCCTTCAGTCGACAGGCCGAGCCGGTGGCGCCTGCGCCGGTGTTCGTGCCCAAGCCAATACCGGTTGCGCCTGCGCGCAGTGCCGCATCGCTGCCCGCCCGGCCTCGGCCGTTCAGCACCGGTGCTGCGCAAGTCGTGCCGATCAAGGCGCCGTCCACCGATGCCGCTACGTTGCTTGGCCAGATCGCCACGCTTGCCAACGAAGGCAAAAGCGTCGAGGCCCGGGCCGCCTGCGATCAATATTTGAACAACCATCCGCCGGCCGCCCAGGTGTTCTACTGGCTGGGGCTGCTCAGCGATGTGGCCGGCAGTGCCCTGGAAGCCCAGGGCTTTTATCGAAAAGCCTTGTACCTGGAACCCCAGCATCCGCAGGCCTTGATGCACCTGGCCGCCTTGCTCGAGTCCCAGGGCGACAGTGCGGGGGCGCGCCGTCTGCAAGCACGGGCCGCCCGTAGCGAGCGAGCAGACAGTGAGCCCAAACGATGAGTAGCCCGGACGCGCTCGACACCGCTGGCCTGGACCTGACCCTGGCCGACACCCAAGCCATCGATGACTGCTGGAACCGTATCGGCATCCATGGCGACAAGTCCTGCCCGTTGTTGGCGGATCATATCCACTGCCGCAATTGCTCGGTGTATTCGGCGGCGGCCACGCGCCTGCTCGACCGTTACGCCTTGTTGCAGGATGACCATCATCCCCGTGCCGCCGTTGAGATGGGCGAAGAGGTCGCGACCCGTTCGCTGCTGATGTTCCGCCTGGGCGAAGAATGGCTGGGCATCGCCACCCGCTGCCTGGTGGAAGTGGCGCCGCTGCAACCGATCCACTCGCTGCCGCACCAGCGCTCCCGCGCCTTGCTCGGCGTGGCCAACGTGCGCGGTGCGCTGGTGGCGTGCCTGTCATTGGTGGAGTTGTTGGGCCTGGACCCCACCAGCAATGGCGCCAGCGGTGGACGCATCATGCCGCGCATGTTGATCATCGCCGCCCAGGACGGGCCGGTGGTGGTACCGGTGGACGAAGTCGACGGCATCCACGCCATCGACGAGCGTACCTTGAGGGCTGCGTCGGGCTCCGGCTCGCAGGCCAGCGCGCGTTATACCCAGGGCGTCTTGCAGTGGAAAGGCCGCAGCCTGCGTTGGCTGGATGAGGCGCAATTGTTGTCCGCCGTGACCCGGAGCCTCTCATGACCCCCGACCAGATGCGCGACGCCTCGCTACTGGAACTGTTCAGCCTGGAAGCCGACGCGCAAACCCAGGTGCTGAGCGCCGGCCTGCTGGCCCTGGAGCGCAACCCGACCCAGGCCGACCAGCTCGAAGCCTGCATGCGTGCGGCGCACTCGCTCAAGGGTGCGGCACGGATCGTCGGGGTGGATGCCGGCGTCAGCGTTTCCCACGTGATGGAAGATTGCCTGGTGAGCGCCCAGGAAAGTCGCTTGTACCTGCAACCCGAACATATCGACGCGCTGCTGCAAGGCACCGACCTGTTGATGCGTATCGCCACCCCCGGCAATGACGTGGGCCCGGCGGACATCGAAGCTTATGTGACATTGATGGAGCGCCTGCTCGACCCGTCCCAGGCACCGGTGAAGCTCACGCCGTCGCCGTCGCAGCCTGAGCCTGAGCCGGCGCTCGTCATTGACGAACTGCCGCCGGAGCCCGAACCTGCGCCGCCGGTTGCCGCCGAGCCGCAACGCCAGAACAAACGCATGACCGAAGGCGGCGAGCGTGTCTTGCGCGTCACCGCCGAACGCTTGAACAGCCTGTTGGACCTGTCGAGCAAGTCCCTGGTGGAAACCCAGCGGCTCAAGCCCTACCTGGGCAGCCTGCAGCGGCTCAAGCGCATGCAGAGCCAGGGCGTGCGGGCGCTGGATACCTTGGACGGCCACCTCAAGACCCTCGACCTCAACCTCGAAGCCCAGGAAGCCCTGGCCGATACGCGTCGCCTGCTCAGCGAGGCGCAGGCCCTGCTGGCGGAAAAAACCGCCGAGCTGGATGAGTTTGGCTGGCAGGCCGGACAGCGCGCCCAGGTGCTCTACGACACCGCGCTGGCCTGCCGCATGCGCCCGTTCGCCGATGTGCTGGCGGGGCAGGTCCGCATGGTCCGCGACCTCGGCCGCAGCCTGGGCAAGCAGGTGCGCCTGGAAATCGAGGGTGAGAAAACCCAGGTCGACCGCGACGTGCTGGAAAAGCTCGAAGCACCGCTCACGCATCTATTGCGCAATGCCGTCGACCACGGCATTGAAATGCCGGACCAGCGCCTGCTGGCGGGCAAGCCGGCCGAAGGCTTGATCCGTCTGCGCGCTTCCCACCAGGCCGGTTTGCTGGTGCTGGAACTGAGCGATGACGGCAACGGTGTTGATCTGGAGCGCCTGCGCGGCACCATCGTCGAGCGCAAGCTGTCGACCCTGGACACCGCTCGGGACCTGAGCGAAGAAGAACTGCTGACGTTCCTGTTCCTGCCGGGTTTCAGCCTGCGGGACAAGGTCACCGAAGTCTCCGGGCGCGGCGTTGGCCTGGATGCCGTGCAGCATATGGTCCGCCAGCTGCGCGGCGCGGTGGTGCTGGAGCAGACGGCGGGGCAGGGCAGTCGCTTTCACCTGGAGGTACCGCTGACGCTGTCGGTGGTGCGCAGCCTGGTGGTGGAAGTGGGCGAGGAAGCCTACGCCTTCCCGCTGGCCCACATCGAACGCATGTGCGACCTGGCCCCGGACGACATCGTGCAACTGGAAGGCCGCCAGCATTTCTGGCACGAAGGCCGGCATGTCGGCCTGGTCGCCGCCAGCCAGTTGTTGCAGCGCCCGGCGGGGCAGAACAATGATGAAACCCTCAAGGTCGTGGTGATCCGCGAGCGCGATGCGGTTTATGGTATCGCCGTCGAACGCTTTATCGGCGAGCGCACCCTGGTGGTGTTGCCGCTGGATGATCGCCTGGGCAAGGTCCAGGATATTTCCGCTGGCGCCTTGCTCGACGATGGCTCGGTGGTTCTGATCGTCGATGTAGAAGATATGCTGCGCTCGGTGGACAAACTGCTCAACACCGGTCGCCTGGAGCGCATTGCCCGGCGCAGCCAGCAGGCCACCGAGGCGCCGCGCAAGCGCGTGCTGGTGGTGGATGACTCCCTCACCGTGCGCGAGCTGCAGCGCAAATTGTTGCTCAATCGCGGTTATGAAGTGGCGGTGGCGGTCGATGGGATGGACGGTTGGAACGCCTTGCGCTCCGAAGACTTCGACCTGCTGATCACCGATATTGATATGCCTCGCATGGACGGTATTGAATTGGTCACACTCCTGCGCCGTGACAACCGCCTGCAATCGTTGCCGGTGATGGTGGTGTCGTACAAGGATCGCGAAGAAGACCGCCGTCGTGGACTGGATGCCGGCGCCGACTATTATTTAGCCAAGGCCAGTTTCCACGATGACGCCTTGCTGGACGCCGTGGTGGAACTGATTGGAGGAGCGCGGGCATGAGGATTGCGATCGTCAATGACATGCCCCTGGCGGTGGAGGCGTTGCGCCGTGCCTTGAGCCTCGAGCCTGCGCATGAGGTGGTGTGGGTGGCCAGCAATGGCTTGGAAGCGGTGCAGCGCTGCGCCGAACTGACCCCGGACCTGATCCTGATGGACCTGATCATGCCGGTGATGGACGGTGTGGAAGCCACGCGCCAGATCATGGCCGAGACGCCGTGTGCGATCGTGATTGTCACCGTGGACCGCCAGGCCAATGTCAGCCGCGTGTTCGAAGCCATGGGCCACGGCGCCCTGGATGTGGTGGACACGCCGGCCCTGGGGGTGGGCAATCCCAAGGATGCGGCGGCGCCGCTGTTGCGCAAGATCCTCAATATCGGCTGGCTGATCGGCCAGCGCGGCAGCCGTGTCCGTACTGAAGCCGCCCCCGCGCGAAGCACCGGCAAACGCCAGAGCCTGGTGGCCATCGGCTCGTCTGCCGGCGGCCCTGCCGCCCTGGAAATTCTGCTCAAGGGCTTGCCCCGGGACTTTTCCGCCGCCATTGTGCTGGTGCAGCATGTGGACCAGGTGTTTGCCGCGGGCATGGCCGAATGGCTGAGCAGTGCGTCGGGACTGCCGGTACGTCTGGCGCGCGAGGGGGAGCCGCCGCAAAGTGGCGTGGTGCTGCTGGCCGGCACCAATCATCACATTCGGTTGCTGAAAAATGGCACCCTTGCCTACACGGCAGAGCCGGTCAACGAGATTTACCGGCCGTCGATCGACGTGTTTTTTGAAAGCGTGGCCAGCCATTGGAACGGTGATGCCGTCGGCGTATTGCTGACCGGCATGGGGCGCGACGGGGCCCAGGGCCTCAAGTTACTGCGGGAACAAGGTTATTTGACCATCGCCCAGGATCAGCAGAGCTCGGCGGTGTATGGCATGCCCAAAGCCGCGGCGGCAATTGACGCTGCTGTTGAAATTCGCCCACTGGATAGAATTGCGCCCCGATTGCTGGAGGTATTTTCAAAATGACCGTTGCCTCCCGTGGTGCAGGCTTGCAGGTAGTAATTCAGGTGACTGCACATGAGTGATTTACAGATCGACGACATCAAGACCGACGAAAATGCCGCTATGGTGTTGCTGGTCGACGACCAGGCCATGATTGGCGAAGCGGTACGGCGTGGTCTGGCCCATGAAGAAAACATCGACTTCCACTTTTGCGCCGATCCGCACCAGGCCATCGCCCAGGCGATTCGTATCAAGCCCACGGTGATCCTGCAGGATTTGGTCATGCCCGGCCTCGACGGCCTGACACTGGTGCGCGAATACCGCAATCATCCGGCCACGCAGAACATCCCGATCATTGTGCTCTCCACCAAGGAGGACCCGATGATCAAGAGTGCGGCATTTGCGGCGGGGGCCAACGACTACCTGGTCAAGCTGCCGGACAACATCGAACTGGTGGCGCGCATTCGCTATCACTCGCGCTCCTTCATGACCCTGTTGCAGCGCGATGCGGCCTACCGGGCGCTGCGGGTCAGCCAGCAACAGTTGCTGGACACCAACCTGGTGCTGCAGCGGCTGATGAACTCCGACGGCCTCACCGGGCTGTCCAACCGCCGTCACTTCGACGAATACCTGGAGCTGGAGTGGCGTCGTGCCATGCGTGACCAGACCCAGTTGTCGTTGCTGATGATCGACGTGGACTTCTTCAAGACCTACAACGACAGCTTTGGCCATGTCGAGGGCGATGAAGCCCTGCGCAAGGTCGCCACGGCCATCCGCGACGCCAGCAGCCGCCCTTCGGACCTGCCGGCGCGCTACGGCGGTGAAGAGTTCGCGCTGGTGCTGCCCAATACCTCGCCGGGCGGCGCACGCCTGGTCGCCGAGAAACTGCGCATGGCCGTGGCCGCGCTGAAAATCCCGCACATCGCGCCGGTCGAAGGCTCGAGCCTGACCATCAGCATCGGCCTGTCGACGCTGACGCCGCAGGTCGGTACGGATTGCCGGCAGTTGATCATGGCGGCGGACAAGGGGCTGTATACGGCCAAGCATAATGGGCGCAATCAGGTGGGGATTGAGTAGGGGGGGGATGGCGGTGTGTATATCCGTTGCTCTTGACCCAACAGTTGGCACCTCGCCTGCGTTCGGCCAGCGTGTTTGACGGGGCGCCCCGATCAAAATCGAAAGCGCGCGGCCTTAGAGCCGACTGGGTGGGTGTGCGGTTCACAGTTCAAATGTGGGAGGGGGCTTGCCCCCGATGGCAGAGTGTCAGTCACTGGATTTGTAGCTGACCCACCGCTATCGGGGGCAAGCCCCCTCCCACATTTGGCTCCCATACATCATCAGGTAGATGGTGGTCTGCTCTGGCTCTGGCTCTGGCTCTGGCTTTGTTTTTGATTTTGATCTTAAGCGCCCCGTCAAACACGCTGGCCGGAATTCGGCATGGAGTTGGGGGGTAACCCGGCAGGACGCCGGGTTAGCCGCCCCGCGCCATGGATGGCGCGTGGCGGCGGCCCCCCAACTCCATGTCGGATTACGGGCACACCGAGCGTGAGCGAGGTGCCGAGTGTTGGGGCAAGAGCCTTTTGGTTACTTTTGGCTGGGCCGGCATTCCGGGCTCTTTTCCAAAAGTGACCCGCCGTAAGGGCGGAACCTTAAGTAGCCGTTACCGCAGCAACGGATATGTCCACCGACACCCCCACAACCCCAACCCTTTTCGCCCAGCGGACTGCCGCTCCCCCCCATTACCCGTTATACTCGCCGGCTTTCAAAAGTTCGCCAACGAGTGCTGCCCGCCATGGAAATCAACCCGATCCTGAACACCATCAAGGACCTGTCCGAGCGCTCCGAAACTATTCGGGGGTATCTTTGACTACGATCAAAAGCATGAGCGTCTGACCGAAGTCAATCGCGAGCTTGAAGATCCGAGTGTCTGGAACAAACCTGAATACGCCCAGGAACTGGGCCGCGAGCGCGCTGCGCTGGCGCAGATCGTCGATACCCTCGACGAACTGAACACCGGTCTGGCCGATTGCCGTGACCTGCTGGACATGGCCGTCGAAGAAAACGACGAAGGCGCAGTGGGCGATGTCGTCGCCGAGCTGGCCCGTCTCGAGGAAAACCTCGCCAAACTCGAATTCCGCCGCATGTTCAGCCACGAGATGGACCCGAACAACGCTTACCTGGACATCCAGGCCGGCTCCGGTGGTACCGAGGCCCAGGACTGGGCCAACATCCTGCTGCGCATGTACCTGCGCTGGGCGGATAAACGCGGGTTCGACGCGACCATCATGGAGCTGTCGGCCGGTGAAGTCGCCGGTATCAAGGGCGCAACCGTGCACATCAAGGGTGAATACGCCTTTGGCTGGCTGCGTACCGAGATCGGCGTGCACCGCCTGGTGCGCAAGAGCCCGTTCGACTCCGGCAACCGTCGGCACACCTCGTTTTCTGCCGTATTCGTCTCGCCAGAGATCGACGACAAGGTGGAAATCGAGATCAACCCGGCCGACCTGCGCATCGACACCTACCGTTCCTCCGGTGCCGGTGGTCAGCACGTAAACACCACCGACTCGGCCGTGCGTATTACCCACGTACCGACCAACACCGTGGTGAGCTGCCAGAACGAACGTTCCCAGCACGCGAACAAGGACACCGCCATGAAAATGTTGCGGGCCAAGTTGTACGAGCAGGAAATGCAGAAGCGCAATGCCGCGTCCCAGGCACTGGAAGACACCAAGTCGGATATCGGCTGGGGTCACCAGATCCGCTCTTATGTGCTCGATGCGTCGCGGATCAAGGATTTGCGCACTAACATCGAACGCAGCGATTGCGACAAGGTGCTCGACGGCGACATCGATGAGTACCTGGAAGCCAGCCTGAAATCAGGCCTGTAACACACGCAATGCGGGATTGCCTGACACTCCGCGATCCCTGTGGGAGCGGGCTTGCCCGCGATCCCCAGCCGAAGGCTGGGGCAACGAACCTGATGGAAAATTTAAAGACATGAGCGACCAACAACTCGACCAGGCCCTGCAACAGGAAGAAAACTCCCTGATCGCCCTGCGCAAGGAAAAGCTGGCTGCCGAGCGCGCCAAGGGCAACGCCTTCCCCAACGACTTCCGTCGCGAAAACTACTGCGATGCCTTGCAGAAGCAATACGCGGACAAGACCAAGGAAGAGCTGGCAGAAGCGGCGATCCCGGTCAAAGTGGCAGGTCGCATCATGCTTAACCGTGGCTCGTTCATGGTGATCCAGGACATGACCGGTCGCATCCAGGTTTATGTCAACCGCAAGACCCTGCCGGAAGAAACCCTGGCCTCGGTGAAAACCTGGGACATGGGCGACATCATCGCCGCCGAAGGTACCCTGGCCCGTTCGGGCAAGGGCGACCTGTACGTCGAGATGACCAACGTGCGCCTGCTGACCAAGTCCCTGCGCCCGCTGCCGGACAAGCACCACGGCCTGACCGACACCGAGCAGCGCTACCGCCAGCGCTACGTTGACCTGATCGTCAACGAAGAAGTGCGCCACACCTTCCGCGTGCGTTCGCAAGTGATCGCGCACATCCGTACCTTCCTGATGCAGCGCGACTTCCTGGAAGTGGAAACGCCGATGCTGCAAACCATCCCGGGTGGCGCGGCAGCCAAGCCGTTCGAAACCCACCACAATGCCCTGGACATGGAAATGTTCCTGCGTATCGCGCCTGAGCTGTACCTCAAGCGCCTGGTGGTTGGCGGCTTTGAAAAGGTGTTCGAGATCAACCGCAACTTCCGTAACGAAGGCGTCTCGACCCGTCACAACCCAGAATTCACCATGTTGGAGTTCTACCAGGCCTACGCCGACTACGAAGACAACATGGACCTGACCGAAGAACTGTTCCGCGAACTGGCGCAGTTGGTCCTGGGCAGCACCGACGTGCCTTACGGCGACAAGGTGTTCCATTTCGGCGAGCCGTTCGTGCGCCTGTCGGTGTTCGACTCGATCCTCAAGTACAACCCTGAGTTGACCGCCGACGACCTGAACGACATCGACAAAGCCCGCGCCATCGCCAAGAAAGCCGGCGCCAAGGTGCTCGGCTTTGAAGGCCTGGGCAAGCTGCAGGTGATGATTTTCGAAGAACTGGTGGAGCACAAGCTCGAACAGCCGCACTTCATTACCCAATATCCGTTCGAAGTGTCGCCGCTGGCCCGTCGCAACGATGACAACCCGAACGTCACTGACCGTTTCGAACTGTTCATCGGCGGCCGCGAAATCGCCAACGCCTACTCCGAGTTGAACGACGCGGAAGACCAGGCCGAGCGTTTCATGGCCCAGGTGGCCGACAAGGACGCCGGCGACGACGAAGCCATGCACTACGACGCCGACTTCGTCCGCGCCCTGGAATACGGCATGCCGCCAACCGCCGGTGAAGGGATCGGCATCGATCGCCTGGTGATGTTGTTGACCAACTCGCCGTCGATCCGCGATGTGATCTTGTTCCCGCACATGCGCCCACAAGCGTAACCGTAGCGAAATCCGAAGCCGCCTTTTATAAGGCGGCTTTTTTATGGGGCGTCTATAAGCGTCAAGCAAACAGCGCCAAGCGATCGTTCCCATGCGCCGCGTGGGAATGCATCCCGTGATGCTCCGCGTCACTTATCAAAGGAAGATGTGTGGTGAACCGCGTAACCGCTCAAGAGGGCGCCGCCGGCATTGCTGCTGCCGTGGCTGAAAGCGTCCAGTACCAGGGTCGCAAGGCCAGTCGTCGGGGCAGTGAGCAACGCAGGCAAGATATTCTGGATGCGGCCATGCGCATCGTGGTGCGTGATGGCGTTCGCGCTGTACGCCATCGGGCAGTGGCGGCGGAGGCGGGGGTGCCGTTGTCGGCCACCACCTACTATTTCAAGGATATCGACGACCTGCTCACCGATACCTTTTCCCAGTACGTCGAACGCAGTGCTGCGTTCATGGGCAAGTTGTGGGTGCGCAACGAAGGGTTGCTGCGCGAGATGGTCGCCTACGGTGATGGCAGCGCGGAATCGCGCTCCCAACTGGCCGATGACATCGCGCGGCTGACCGCTGACTATGTGCTACGTCAGCTGACCAACCGCCGCGAGCACCTGATGGCTGAACAGGCCTTCCGCCAGGAAGCCCTGTTGAATCCGCGCCTGGCGGAACTGGTGCGCTCCCACCAACAGATTTTGTTGCAGGGCACCGAGCAGTTTTTCCAGGTGTTGGGCTCGCGCGAGCCGCAACAGGATGCCAAAGTGTTGACGGCGATAATCGGTCGGATGGAATATCAGGGCCTGCTGGGCAGCGCAGAGTCACTGACCGGTGAAGAGATGCTTGAGATTCTCAAGCGTTACATGCAGTTGGTGTTGGCTTCGGTCTGACACCAGGGAGTGTCGAATGAAAGCCTGGCGTGTGGCAGTAATCACCTTGTCATTCTTGTTACTCAGCGGTTGCCTGGTGACCTTCAAGAACCCACTGCCAGCCCATGAGGCCGCGCCGAAAGGTTTGTTGGGCCAATGGTCGAGCAAAAATGCCTGGGGCGAGCCGCTTAATCTGCACATCACCAGCGCCGGTGGCCAGCGTTATAAAGCCGTGAGCTACCCTACAGCCAAGCCCGGTGAACGTGACGAGTACCTGTTTACGGTGTCGCGCCATGGCAGTCGTTGGTATTTTTCGGCGCCATTGCCGGCCAGATTCGGCGGGCAGTTCATCCTTGGCGGTTTCGAATTCAACGAAAAACACGAATTGGTGGTCTACAACCTGGACCTGGATGCGATCCACCAGGCCCTCGACCAGAACCGCTTGCACGGCAGCCCCGTAGAAACTGTCGAAGGCACGGGCGTCGTGGTGGACAGCCCCATGGACCAGGTATTTGCTTACCTGGATGACCCGGCCAATGCCGATGTATTCGTGGAAGCCGTGCGCTATCAGCGCGCGGGCAAATAACGTTTAAAGAGGAAGCACCGGGTGGACGATTACCAGCAGACGATACGCACCTTGTCTGATCGCATTGTGCTGGCGCAAACACCGATTCGCGTCCTCGACGCCGTGAAGTGGGACGACAACATTCGCCAGGGATTTCTCAAGGCCAAGGGCAAGGAGATGCCGGCGGTTGACCGCGATTACTACCTCAACCGACCGCTGTCATTCGACTCCAGCGCAGTGAAGCTGGAATTCCAGAACATCGAGCGCGACATCACCCGGCGTCTCGGCCAGTTCAGCCCGGTGGGGCAGATCATGCGCCGCATGTGCAAGGAATACCGCATGGTGGTGCGCATGCTGGAGGCGCGAGGCACCGAGGACTTCGGCCTGATTTCCCAGGAGCTGTACGGCGCCGCGTCCGATGCGTTTCACGCCGGTGACCCGACCCTGGCCGATCTTGGCCTGATGCTGTCCGACTACCTGAACAACATCGACGGCCGAGGCGACTTGAAGGATGAGGCCAAGACCCTCACCGCCAAGGACGCCGTGGCCCTGCTGCAAACCCGCTTGAACAAGGTGTTCGGCGAGGCCGAGGAAACCATTCGCGTGTTCGAGTCCGACGGTATCGTCGCGGACGCCGCCGCGGGGGCTGACTACATCAAGATCCGCGCCGATGCGATGTTCAACGACCGCGACGTGCGCGCCCTGGAAGTGCACGAGGGCCTGGTGCATGTCGGCACCACCCTCAACGGGCAGAACCAGCCGATCTGCACCTTCCTGTCCAAGGGCCCGCCGTCGTCTACCGTGACCCAGGAAGGCTTGGCGATCCTGATGGAGATCATCACCTTCGCCTCCTACCCGAGTCGCCTGCGCAAACTCACCAACCGTACCCGCGCGATCCACATGGTGGAGGAGGGCGCCGATTTCCTGCAGGTGTTCGAATTTTTCCGTGAGCAAGGCTTTGAGATGGCCGAAAGCTACGGCAATGCCAGTCGTGTCTTCCGTGGTTCGGTGCCGACGGGTCTGCCGTTTACCAAGGATTTGTCCTACCTCAAGGGCTTCATCATGGTCTACAACTACATCCAGCTGGCCGTGCGCAAGGGCAAGCTGGAACAAGTGCCGCTGCTGTTCTGCGGCAAGACGACCCTGGAAGACATGCGTACCCTGCGCCAACTGGTGGACGAGGGGCTGGTGGTGCCGCCCAAGTATCTGCCGGAACAGTTCCGCGACATGAACGCGCTGGCGGCGTGGATGTGCTTCTCCAACTTCCTCAACCACCTGAGCCTGGACCGGATCGAGGCGGATTACTCCAATATCCTTTGAATAAACCGGATCAAAAGGGTGGGAGCTCATGTGTTCTTGAGAAATGAATACAACCTTCCAATGAGGCTTCAACGGATGAGAATCCTCGGCATTCTGTGCCTGCTACTCACTTTGAGCGGCTGCAGCTCATTGCTGTTCTACCCCGAGCCAGGGCTGCCGTTCACCCCGGATAAAGCCCGCCTTGCCTACCGCGACGTCACCCTCACCACCGCCGATGGGGTCAAGCTCCATGCCTGGTGGCTACCGGCCAAACCCGGTGTGCCGCTCAAGGGCACGGTGCTGCACCTGCACGGCAACGGCGGCAACCTGGCCTGGCACCTGGGTGGCAGTTGGTGGCTGCCGGAGCAAGGCTATCAAGTCCTGCTGCTCGACTATCGGGGATACGGCTTGTCCGAAGGCAAACCCTCATTGCCGGCCATCTACCAGGACGTCGATGCAGCCTTCAGCTGGATCGACAAGGCCCCCGAAACCCAAGGGCAGCCGCTGGTGGTGCTTGGCCAAAGCCTGGGCGGTGCGCTGGCGGTGCATTACCTGGCGGCCCACCCGGAGCGCCAGGCCCGACTCAAGGCGCTGGTACTGGACGGCGTGCCCGCCAGTTATCGTGACGTAGGGCAATTCGCCCTGAGCACTTCCTGGATAACATGGCCGTTCCAGGTGCCGTTGTCCTGGCTGGTGCCCGATGCCGACAGCGCGATCCATTCAATGCCCAAGTTGACTGGCGTCCCCAAATTGCTGTTTCACAGCCTGGACGACCCCATCGTGCCCCTGGCCAACGGCATCCGCCTGTACCAGGCCGCGCCGCCGCCGAGGGTGTTGCAACTGACCCGTGGTGGCCACGTGCAGACCTTTGCCGACAAGACCTGGCAAACCGTGATGCTGCGCTACCTGGACGACCCGCAGCACTTCAACGGCCTGCGGCGCCTGGGCGAAATACCCAATTACCCCACTTCCAAACCTGATTCATCAGAGAGTCCGCAATGAGCGAAGAACGCAACATGATCCCGCTGATCCTCACCGGTATCGGCACCATCATCGGCACCGTCGGGTGCCTGTGGTACTACGGTTACCTGCACTTCGCCAAGCCGGAGGATGCGCTGCTGCTGAGCGATTTCACCCTGCTCAAGACCGTGCCCGGTGAAGACTACAAGGTCTCCCTGACCCCGGCCGCTCAAGTGGCGCAGTGCGTCGATGGCGTGCTGGTGATGTTCGACACCGAGCAGAAAGGCCTCAGCGGCGTGCTGGTCAACAACAAGAAACAGGCGGTGCGGTGCATGGGCCAGGAGACGCCGCAACTGCAGCAGTAAGGGCTACTGCCGAAATGTTTGGAACCGTATTTCATGGTGCGCCACTGAGGGTTCTGTCAGCTGGGCTGACAGCCACGTCAATATCTCAGGAGTGTAATCATGGTAGATGCAGTAAGCCGAATGTTGGGCATGTCCAGGGGGCAAAGGGGCTTGGAGCAGGCTGACGCGCAAGGCGCTGATCAGAAAAAGGGCGATATCGACCCGGAAATGCTCAAGAAGTTGTTGGAATTGCTGAGCCGTGGCCCGCAGGGCGCGGGTGGCTCTTCCGGCTCAAACTCCGGTGGTGGAGAGGGGGAATCGTATACAGACAAGCTGGATCGACTGATGGGGAAACGTGACGGGCTGGCGGCAATGATGCCGGGTGATGACAACGGCCGAAAGATCAACGTCTGACAAACAAAAAACCCACCGTTTAAGGTGGGTTTTTCAACGTCACATCAATCAGTTTGCAACGGCAGAGCGCGGCTTCACTGGCTGATTGTCGTTGGAAATGGTCACTTCCACACGACGGTTCATCGCACGGCCCGAAACGCTGCCGTTGTCGGCAACCGGGTATTCCTTGCCGTAACCGGCGGTCACGATGCGGCTTGGGTTAACGCCCATCTTGATCAGTGCAACCTGCACCGAAGCCGCACGGCGCTCCGACAGGCTCTGGTTATAGGAATCGCTGCCAGTGCTGTCGGTGTAGCCTTCGACGATCACCTGACGATCAGGGTTTTCCTGAAGGAACTGCGCCAGCTTGTTGATGTTCACCAGGCCGCTGGATTTCAGGTCGGACTTGTTGGTGGCGAACAGCACATCACCAAAGGTCACCAGGGTGCCGCGGTCGGTCTGCTTGGCGTTCAGGCTGTCTTGCAGCTGCTTGATCTGCGCGTCGCGTGCTTCGAGCAGGGCGCGGGCGCGTTCGTCACCGGCATTTTTCAGCTTGGCTTCGGACTCGCGCAGGACGATGGTGTCCTTGGCCACTTCAACGCGCTGGTTGGTCAGGTAGGCCAGTTGGTCGACCTTCTTCTGGTCTTCATTGTCGCGGAAGGCTTTGTCAGCCTTGTCCAGCCATTCGCTCGCGTCCTTGGTTTCCAGCGCCGCGAGCTTGGTGGATTGCGGGTTGGTCTGCAGGGCCGAGAAGTTGGTCCGTGCATTTTCCAGGTTCGCGTTCGGCGGGGTGGAGCACGCCGCCAGGGCAACGCTCATCGCCAGCAGGGCAGGGATCATCAATTGTTTACGCATAGTCATGTCGTCCTTTCAATTCGATATCGGGTGCAGTGCAGTCAGGGGCGGCGGTTTACTTCTGCTGGATAGCAGCCGGACGCATGCCTTCCTGACGCAGCTCTTGCACAGCTTTCTGAGAGTCCTTCACAGCCTGTTCGGCCTTGGCGGCCTGGGCCTTGCGCTCGGCGACGCGGGCGTCCCATTCGGCTTGTTCAGCCAAGCGACGGGCTTCTTCGTAATTCTTGTCGTGCATGGCGATCTCGGCTTGCTTGAGCTTGTCCTGGGCGGACTTCATCTCAACGGCCGCGTACTCGGTACCGCCGGCACTGACGGCGCTGTTCACCGCCGACTGGGTCACCGCGTACTGCTCGGTGGGAGGATTGCCCGCGCAACCAGCCAGAACGAAGCTGGTGCCGATTGCCAGCGCGGCCAATTTGAGCCCGCGCAGGTGGTTAAACGAGGATTTGGCAGTGCTGGTCTTCATCGTCTTCAACTCCATTGGATAACTCCTGAATAACTACTGAATCCATCGTGGAGGTCGATCGAGGGCCCGACAAATAGGGCTCGAGAGGCCTGTTCAAACGGCCGTTCCAAGTGATGGCTTACTGGCTGTGACCGGAGGCTTTTTTGAATAGTTCAGAGAAGATGGCGATTTGCCTAAAAAAATTGCTGACTGATCGGTCAGCGTAAAAATCTGGGAACTTCTGCATTGCGCAGGGGTACACCGGGCCTGCGAGGGGCCCGGAATACAAGGGGTGTGGCGTAGGTGTCAGTGCTTTTGTTCGTCGGCGCTGGCCGTCAAATCGTGCAAGTAACGGCGTGACAAGGTGAGAAAGCGCGGGGTAGGGCCGACGTCTTCGTACAGCGGGTCGCCCTCCTCATCGGTGGCAATCACCTGCTGGCCTTTGACGTAGGGAAAGCTGGCCTCCAGCTCCTCGAGAGCCGCGCCGATCAGCTCGCCCAGCAGCTCCTCGGGGTGGCGCTTGGGGTACATCTCGGCGATGGCCGCCAGCCGTGCGGCGGCTTCCATATCCAGATGGATGGCGTATTCGGTCTTGGTCAAGCGACCCTTGGCATTCTCTTCCCAATGCTGGGCCAAATCTCGAATTTTCATGGCAACCTCAGTAAAGCCTGCGATGGCAGGCGGTGATGAGTGACCCATCGCCCGCGTGGACAAACGCAGGCGATGTAACCTTGAGACTCGCTGCACGCCACAAGGTTTAAAGTCTTGTCATAAATCGAGGCGGGCGGCACTCTGGCAGACCTGCGCGTCCCGGATTTCTGGCTGGAGATTGGCTGATGAGTGATATCGATGCACGCTTGCGTGAGGATGTTCACCTGCTGGGTGAACTGTTGGGCAATACGATTCGAGAGCAGTATGGCGATGAATTTCTCGACAAGATCGAGCAGATTCGCAAAGGTGCCAAGGCTGACCGTCGCGGCGCTGGCGATGAACTGAGTACCAGCCTCAACCAGTTGCAGGAGGACGAATTGCTGCCGGTCGCCCGGGCATTCAACCAATTCCTCAACCTGGCCAACATCGCCGAGCAGTACCAGTTGATTCACCGACGCGATGAGTCGCAACCGGCACCGTTCGAATCCAGGGTGTTGCCGGAGTTGCTGGCTCGCCTGCAAAGCGAAGGCCACAGCAACGAATCTCTGGCCCGCCAACTGGGTCGCCTGGAGATCGAACTGGTGCTCACTGCCCACCCCACGGAAGTGGCGCGCCGTACCCTGATCCAGAAATACGACGCGATCGCCGCCCAACTGGCGCTGCAGGATCACCGCGACCTCACCACCGCCGAGCGCGAGCAGATCCGCCAGCGCCTGCAACGGCTGATCGCCGAAGCCTGGCACACCGAAGAAATCCGCCGCACCCGGCCCACCCCTGTGGACGAGGCCAAGTGGGGCTTCGCGGTGATCGAGCATTCGCTGTGGCACGCCATCCCCAATTACCTGCGCAAGGCCGACCAGGCCTTGCACGCTGCCACCGGGCTGCATTTGCCGCTGGAGGCCGCACCCATCCGCTTCGCGTCGTGGATGGGCGGCGACCGTGACGGCAACCCGAATGTCACCGCGCCGGTCACCCGCGAAGTGTTGCTGCTGGCACGCTGGATGGCCGCTGATTTGTACTTACGGGATGTCGACCACCTGGCCTCCGAGCTGTCGATGCAACAGGCCAGCCCGGCGTTGCAGGCCAAGGTCGGCGACAGCGTCGAGCCGTATCGTGCCCTGCTCAAGCAATTGCGCGAACGCCTGCGCGCCACCCGTCAGTGGGCCCACAGCGCGTTGAGCAGCAACACGCCGGCGCCTGCCGAGGTGTTGCAGGACAACCGTGACCTGCTGGAACCGCTGGAGCTCTGCTACCAGTCGCTGCACGAATGCGGCATGGGCGTGATCGCCGACGGCCCGCTACTCGATTGCCTGCGTCGCGCCGTGACGTTCGGCCTGTTCCTGGTGCGCCTGGATGTGCGCCAGGACTCCAGTCGGCATTCGGCGGCCATGACTGAAATCACCGATTACCTCGGCCTGGGCCGCTATGAGGACTGGGACGAAGACGCACGCATCAGCTTCCTGATGAAAGAGCTGGCCAACCGTCGGCCATTGCTGCCGGGCTATTTCAAGCCGTCGGCGGACACGGCTGAAGTGTTGAATACCTGCAAGGAAGTCGCCGCCGCGCCAGCTGCATCGCTGGGCTCGTATGTCATCTCCATGGCCGGTGCCGCGTCGGACGTGCTGGCAGTGCAACTGCTGCTCAAAGAGTCGGGCGTACAGCGCCCGATGCGCGTGGTGCCGCTGTTTGAAACCCTGGCCGACCTGGACAACGCCGGCCCGGTGATCGAGCAGTTGCTGCTGCTGCCGGGCTACCGTGCGCGCTTGCAGGGTCCACAGGAAGTGATGATCGGCTACTCCGACTCGGCCAAGGACGCGGGCACCACCGCTGCCGCGTGGGCGCAATACCGCGCGCAGGAACGTCTGGTGGATATCTGCCGCGAGCAGCAGGTGGAACTGCTGTTGTTCCACGGTCGCGGGGGCACCGTTGGCCGGGGCGGTGGCCCGGCGCATGCGGCGATCCTGTCGCAGCCGCCGGGTTCGGTGGCGGGGCGTTTCCGCACCACCGAGCAAGGCGAGATGATTCGCTTCAAGTTCGGCCTGCCGGATATCGCCGAGCAGAACCTCAACCTGTACCTGGCCGCGGTGCTGGAAGCGACCCTGCTGCCACCGCCGCCGCCCGAGCCGGCATGGCGGCATTTGATGGACGAGTTGGCGGCGGACGGTGTCAGTGCGTATCGCGCCGTGGTGCGGGAAAATCCGCAGTTCGTCGAGTATTTCCGCCAGTCCACACCCGAACAGGAGTTGGGCCGGTTGCCCCTGGGCAGTCGCCCGGCCAAGCGCCGTGCGGGAGGCATCGAGAGCCTGCGCGCGATCCCGTGGATCTTTGGCTGGACCCAGACCCGCCTGATGTTGCCGGCCTGGCTGGGTTGGGAAGCCGCGCTGAGCAAGGCGCTGGAGCGCGGTGAGGGCGAACTGCTGGGGCAGATGCGCGAGCAATGGCCGTTCTTTCGCACGCGCATCGATATGCTGGAAATGGTGCTGGCCAAGGCCGATGCCGATATCGCGCGGCTGTATGACGAGCGGTTGGTGCAGCCGGACCTGCTGCCATTGGGTGCACACTTACGCGACCTATTGTCGCAGGCATGTGACGTGGTGTTGGGCCTGACCGGCCAGTCGCAACTGCTGGCCCACAGTCCCGATACCCTGGAGTTCATCCGCTTGCGCAACACCTATCTGGACCCCCTGCACCTGTTGCAGGCCGAGTTGCTGGCCCGCTCGCGCCAGCGCGAGACGGCGCAAGACAGCCCTCTGGAACAGGCGCTGCTGGTGTCCGTGGCCGGAATTGCCGCCGGTTTACGTAACACCGGCTGAGGTTTTTTGCGTGTTCTCAACGGCTTGCAGATAAACCCCGCCGACCGCCAAAAAAAGGGCGGTCGGCGTTTGCGCTGCCGGGTTGCACTCAGGCACACCCTACCTATGACGCATACGGGGCGCAGGTTCCTGCGACTTTTGGCGGCTTGTATGGTGACGGCGCGCTGTGTATCTTGATCAGCCTTTGGCCGTTTGGGCGGCCCGAAATCTATTTTTACGCGATTGGCCCCACGCGGCGAATCCGAGCAACATCTCTATAAAAAATTGAGGAGCACATCAATGCGCGTCATTCTGCTGGGAGCTCCCGGGGCCGGTAAAGGTACTCAGGCAAAGTTCATCACTGAAAAATTCGGCATTCCACAGATCTCCACCGGCGACATGCTGCGTGCAGCCGTCAAGGCTGGCACCGAGCTGGGCCTGATCGCCAAGAGCGTGATGGACAGCGGCGGCCTGGTTTCCGATGACTTGATCATCAACCTGGTCAAGGAACGCATCAGCCAGGAAGACTGCAAGAACGGTTTCCTGTTCGACGGCTTCCCGCGCACCATTCCCCAGGCTGAAGCCTTGGTGAAGGCTGGCGTCGAGCTGGATGCCGTGGTTGAAATCGCGGTTGAAGATGAAGAAATCGTCCAGCGTATTGCCGGTCGTCGCGTTCACGAAGCCTCGGGCCGCGTGTACCACACCGTCTACAACCCGCCGAAAGTCGAAGGCAAGGACGATGTCACCGGCGAAGAGCTGGTGCAGCGCAAAGACGACACCGAAGAAACCGTGCGTCATCGCCTGTCGGTCTACCATTCCCAGACCAAGCCGCTGGTAGCCTTCTACCAGGACCTGTCGGCTGCACAAGGCAAGCCGAAGTACAGCCACATCCCAGGTGTTGGCTCGGTGGAAGCGATCACTGCCAAGGTGCTGCAAGCACTGAGCTGATCACTCGACCGGCTACCTCTATAACGGCCCGCTTGCGGGCCGTTGTTGTTTATACTGGCGCACTTTTTTTCGACTTGGACACCCACACCGATGAGCACCCTGCTGGCCCTGGACACCGCGACTGAAGCTTGCTCCGTTGCCCTGCTGCATGATGGCAAGGTAACCAGCCATTACGAGGTGATCCCGCGCCTGCACGCGCAGAAGCTGTTGCCGATGATCAAGCAACTGCTCGAAGACGCCGGCACCACCCTGGCGGCCGTGGATGCCATCGCCTTTGGCCGTGGCCCCGGCGCGTTTACCGGCGTGCGGATCGCCATCGGCGTGGTGCAGGGCCTGGCGTTTGCGCTGGAGCGCCCGGTGCTTCCGGTGTCCAACCTGGCGGTGCTGGCTCAGCGTGCCTTGCGTGAGCACGGCGCCCATCAGGTGGCGGCGGCGATTGATGCGCGCATGGACGAAGTCTACTGGGGCTGCTACCGCGAGACGGCGGGCGAGATGCGCCTGGTCGGCGTGGAAGCCGTACAGCCACCCGAATCGTCGGCGGTGCCGGATGATGCCAGTGGCGACTGGTTCGGTGCTGGCACCGGCTGGGGTTATGGCGAGCGCATCGGTGTGAAACCGGTGGGCCAGGACGCCACCCTGCTGCCCCACGCCGAGGACTTGCTGGCCTTGGCGCGCTTTGCGTTTGAGCGCGGCGAGGCGATTCCGGCCGATCAGGCTGCACCGGTGTATCTGCGCGATAAAGTCGCCCAGACCAAGGCCGAACGCGGCCTTTGATTGTGGTGAGCGGGTTTGCCCCGCGCTGGGCTGAGAAGCGGGGCAAAAACCTCAAATGCGCCGCTAAATGTCGCCAATCGTCAGATTTTGCCCCAGCTTTTAAACCTTTTGCCAATATTGTGTTCTAGTTATCACCAGAGCATTTGCGCGCCACGGAAAGCGCCACTAAAATGCCATCACTGATACCGAGTTCGCTAGTATGCGCATAGACGGCTTTTCCTCACATTCCTACCCCATCAAGCGCAAGCCACGTAAGGCGAACGTCACGGTGGACGAGTCCGTCGAGGATTCCCCGGATTTCATCGAAGTCCAGTCCGAAGCCCAGGCCAATGCCCAAGCCCGTATCAGCGGCCTGCCTGCGCGCCAGCAAGACATGGTCTTCCCGCGCTCCATGAGCAAAAGCGTTGCCACCGCCCTGGCCAGCTACCTGACCACCGCCGGCTTTGTCGAATGGGATATGGAAGTGCTGGGCCTCGACATTCACATCTGATGCGCCTGCCGTATTTCCTCGGTTGCCCGTCCTGGAGTGAAAACGCCTGGCGCGAGTACCTGTACCCCGCCGATGCGCGCGCCAGCGATTACCTCGCCCTCTATTCCCAGGTCTTCAACGCAGTTGAGGGCAATACGACGTTCTATGCTCGCCCATCGGCCGCCACTGTGCAGCGCTGGGCCGAGACCATGCCGGCCGATTTTCGCTTCACTGCCAAGTTTCCGGGCGATATCAGCCATGGCGGCGACCTGCGCGAGCAGTTGCCGGCAGCGGAGAGTTTTGTCGGCCTGATGAGCCCACTGGGTGAGCGCGTGGCCCCGATGTGGCTGCAATTGTCGGCGAATTTTTCACCGCAACGTCTGGCGGAGCTGGCTGGTTTTATCGACGGGATTGAACGGCCGTTGGCGGTTGAAGTGCGCCACCCGGAGTTCTTCGCCAAAGGCGATGCCGAGCGCAGGCTCAACCGCCTGTTGCGCGACCGGGGCGTCGAGCGCATCTGCCTCGATCCGCGTGCATTGTTCAGCTGCACGTCCACCTCGGCGGCGGTGCTGCATGCGCAGTCGAAAAAGCCCAAAGTGCCGCCCCGCCCAGCGGCATTGACGCTGTTTCCGCAGGTGCGCTTCATCGGCCATCCCGAACTGGAGGCCAATGATCCGTTTCTGATCCCGTGGGTGGAAAAAGTCGCCGGCTGGATCGAAGAGGGCCGTACCCCTTACGTGTTCCTGCACACCTCGGACAACCGCCTCGCCGCTCAACTGGCCCTGCGTTTTCACGACCAATTGATGGCGCGACTGCCCGGCCTGCCACCCTTGCCACGCTTGAATCGAGCACCCGCCGTCGAGCAACTGGGGTTACTCTAAGTCTCCTTTCCCCGCCAGGAACCCGCCATGGCTGCTCAAACCCCCTTTACCGAGCGCAAGATGCCGTTCAGTCAAGCCAATCAGTTTTTCAAGGCTTGAGGGATGCGTGGATTCAGTCTGCTGTTGATCCTCGCCATCGTATTGGGGGTGTGGCGCGGTTGGGTGGCGTTACCGGCTGAGTGGAACCCGTGGGCACCGTTGGACGTGCGGGCCATGCCGAACCTGTTGACCCGCTACAAACTGGCACGCCTGCAGGATGATCCGGCGCTGTGTGATCAAGTCCTGGCGACCTCCGGCCTGCGGGTCAGCCGACAAGCGGATTCGCCGGCCGACGCCGCGTGCCCGCTGCGCAATACCTTGCGCGTCCAGGGCGCAGACGTGGGGTTGAGCAGCAGCTTTCTCGCCAGTTGCCCGTTGGCGGTGGCGTTTGCGCTGTTCGAGCGCCACAGTTTGCAGCCGGTGGCGCAGGCGGTGTTCGGCCAGGCGGTGACGCGGGTCGATCACCTCGGCAGTTTTGCCTGCCGCAATGTGTACAACCGCGCCGAAGGGCGCCTGAGCCAGCACGCGACGGCCAATGCGCTGGACATCGCCGGGTTTCGCCTGGCGGATGGGCGCAGCATCAGCGTGCTCAAGGATTGGCCGGGGGAGGGCGAGCGCGGGCAGTTTCTGCGTCAGGTGCGGGATGCCGCCTGCAAGGATTTCAACGTGGTGCTGAGTCCGGACTATAACGCCGCACACCACAATCATTTCCACCTGGACATGGGGCGTTGGGGGGTATGTCGTTGAGAATCAGGCGGCCAGGCGCAGGTTCTGGGTGATCAGCGGGCGTGCCCAGTGGTAGTCGAAGTCCAGGGCCTTCTGTTGGGCCTCCAGTTCCTCGGTGGGATACGGCGTGGCAGCCGGTGGCAACAGGTCCAGTTCGAATTCGGCGATCGGCAGGTGCAGGGGGCGTGGTTGTGGCGCCGGGCCTGGTTCCGGCAGGGGTTGGCCGGCGGTCAGCACGATTGGACGAACCCAGCCGCTGTCGAAGTTCTGCTGGCGCTGTTGGGCGACGATTTCGTCATCCGGGTACGGCGGTGCGGCCGGTGGCAGCAGTTCGGTCTCGAACTCGGCGATCGGCAGGAACAGCGGCTCTGGCGGAGCGATTACGGTGTCTTTGACGTCGCATTCACGCTGGGTGAGGATCTGCGCCAGCAGGTCAGCGCCTTCGCTGGGTTCGACTTCCGGGTCCAACGGTTCGCACGCCTGGGCGGCCAGCGCGCCCGGCGTATCGCCAAGCTGCTCGGCCAGCGCCCGGGCGAAGAAGTCCTGCCACACATGACTCACCCCGGCCAGCGCTTGAGTATTGCGCAGGCCGTAGTGGTTGTGGGTCGGCAGTACACCGGTGGTTAGGGGAAGAATGTCTGACATTTTTCTCGATCGACGCTCAGCTCTGGCAAAATACCTGACTGTTGTTTTTATCGGCCGGTGTTGGCCGATCCTTAATATTTTTGAGCGTAGCGATTGATGAGCGAACAACCAGCGGCCAGCCGCATCCAGGTCGAGGCTTTGGGCGACGGTTTCGAAGGCCGCGCCGAGCAGTGGGCTCAGGTGCTTGGCTTGCCATTGCAGCTGGCCGATGCGGAATTTTCCCTGCAAGTGGGCGAGCATGGCCTGCAGCTGCAACAGCTCGGGCCTGACGCGCCGGGGCCGGTGCGGGTGGACTTCGTCGAGGGCGGCGCAGCGCATCGACGTCTCTACGGCGGTGGCAGCGGGCAGATGATCGCCAAGGCTGTCGGCATCGCCCAAGGCGTGCGCCCGCGTGTGCTGGACGCCACGGCTGGGCTGGGCAAGGACGCCTTCGTTCTGGCCAGCCTGGGCTGCGAAATGAGCCTGATCGAGCGTCAGCCACTGATCGGCGCTTTGCTCGAGGATGGCCTGGCGCGTGGCGCCGATGACTTCGAAGTGGCACCGATCGTGGCGCGCATGACGCTGCTCAAAGGCAACTCCATCGACGTGATGCGCAACTGGGAGGGTGAGCCGCCCCAGGTGATCTACCTCGACCCGATGTTCCCGCACCGTGAGAAAACCGCCTTGGTGAAGAAGGAAATGCGCCTGTTCCGACCACTGGTGGGGGATGATCCGGATGCGCCGGCGCTGCTGGCAGCAGCGTTGGCCCTGGCCAGCCACCGGGTGGTGGTCAAGCGGCCACGCAAGGCGCCGTGCATTGAGGGGCCCAAACCCAGCCACGCGTTGGACGGCAAGTCCAGCCGGTATGACATCTATCCGAAGAAGGCGCTCAAGGGCTGAAGCTTCATTGGCCTGCAGGGCCTCATCGCAGGCAAGCCGGCTCCCACATTTTGATTGGTGAATCGTTCACGTGTGGAAGCTGGCGTGCCTGCGATGGCGCCAGCCCAGCCATCACCAGGCTCAGGCCCGATAAGCGCGCATAAACAACCCCACCACTTCCCGCACATGCGCCTCGGCGGCGTCTTCGCTCAACGGGCCGCCGCAGCCATACAGCAGGCAGAAATTCGCCGTGCCCTTGAGCAGGCAGAAGAAGTGCTCGGCCGCTACGAATGGCTTGTCGATACTCAGCACGCCGCTCTGGTCAAGCTTACCCAGCAGGCGCTCCATGCCTTGCAGCATGCGCATGGGCCCAGCCTCGAAGAAGATCTGTGAGAGTTTCACGTCCTGATTGCCAGTAGTCATCATCAGGCGATGCAGATTCACCGACTCCTCGCTGTTGATCAGGCGGTGGAAGCGTCGCGCGATATTCAGCAGTACCGTCTCCACCGGCACGCCTTCGGGCAGTTCGAAGTACATCACCGGCAACTGTTCCTCGCACGTGGCAACCACGGCGGCAGTGAACAGGGTTTCCTTGTCGGTGAAGTGGCTGTAGACGGTCAGCTTCGACACACCGGCTTCCAGTGCCACCGCGTCCATGCTGGTGCTGGCGTAGCCTTTGCTCAAGAACAGGATTTTCGCTGCTTCGAGGATAGCCTGGCGTTTTGCCATGTCCTTGGGGCGCCCAGGGCTATTGGTGTTTACAGGATTGTCAGACATTTTCACCTTTAATACTGGACTGGTGAGTTTGGTATTAATAACATACCGGCCAGTATAATTATTCCTAGCTTCATTAGCGAAAGGTCCTTCAGCATGCGCAGCACTTTCCTGCCCTTTGCCTTGCCTGTCAGCCTGGTCGTGCTCTTGTCTGCCTGCGGGCATGAAGAAGCAGCCCAGACCACCGTCCGACCGGCGATGGTAGTGCAGCCGCAGCCTTCGGCGCAGTCGACGGACAGTTACCCTGGTGAAGTGCGTGCCCGTTTCGAGCCGGACCTGGCCTTTCGCATAGGCGGCAAAGTCAGCAAGCGTCTGGTGGAGGAGGGCCAGCGGGTCAAGGCCAACCAGCCCCTCGCCGAACTGGACCCCCAGGACGTGCGCCTGCAATTGGAAGCCACCCGCGCCCAGGTCGCCGCCGCCGAGGCCAACCTGAGCCTGGTGCGTGCCGAGCGGGATCGCTACAAGACCCTGATGGACCGTCAGATGGTCAGCCGGTCCCAGTACGACAATTCCGAAAACCTCTACCGATCCGGTGAAGCGCGCCTCAAGCAGATCAAGGCCGAATTCGACGTGGCCAGCAATCAGGCCGGCTACGCGGTGCTGCGCGCCCCACAGGACGGGGTGGTGGCCAAGCGTGCGGTGGAAGTCGGGCAAGTGGTGTCTGCCGGCCAGACCGTGTTTACCCTGGCCACTGATGGCGAGCGCGAAGTGCTGATCAGCCTGCCCGAACAAGGCTTTGGCCGCTTCAAGCTCGGCCAGCCGGTGGCGGTGGAACTCTGGAGCCAGCCGGACCAGCGCTTTGCCGGGCGTATTCGTGAACTGTCTCCAGCGGCCGATCCCAAGTCGCGCACCTTCGCCGCGCGCGTGGCGTTTACCGGTGGCAAGGTCCCGGCGGAGCTGGGCCAGAGCGCGCGGGTGTTCATCCAGACCGAGGGCGTGATTCCCCTCTCGGTGCCGCTGTCGGCCCTGAGTGCAGAGAACGGCGCGTCTTACGTCTGGCGTGTCGAGCCAGACAATACCCTCAAGCGTATCCCGGTGCGGATCGGCGCCTTCGGTGAAAAGAGCGTGCCGGTGCTGGAAGGCCTGGCCCCCACGGACTGGGTGATTGCCGCCGGCGTGCATGTGCTTCACGAGGGCCAGCAAGTGCGCCCGGTGGACCGCGACAACCGTGTGGTGGATCTGGCGGCCAAGGAGTAATCCCGATGGGTTTCAATCTTTCCGAATGGGCGCTGCGTAATCGCCAGATCGTACTGTTCCTGATGATCCTGCTGGCGGTGGTCGGCACCTTGTCCTACACCAAGTTGGGACAAAGCGAAGACCCGCCGTTCACCTTCAAGGCCATGGTGATCAAGACCAATTGGCCCGGCGCCACGGCCCAGGAAGTCTCGCGCCAGGTGACCGAGCGCATCGAGAAGAAGCTCATGGAGACCGGCGACTACGAGCGCATTGTCTCGTTCTCGCGCCCCGGCGAGTCCCAGGTCACCTTCATGGCCCGCGATGCCATGCATTCGGCGCAGATTCCCGAGCTGTGGTACCAGGTGCGCAAGAAGATCGGCGACATTCGCCAGACCTTGCCACCGGATATCCAGGGGCCGTTTTTCAACGATGAATTCGGCACCACCTTCGGCAATATCTATGCACTCACCGGTGATGGCTTCGATTACGCGGTGCTCAAGGACTACGCCGACCGCATCCAGATTCAACTGCAGCGGGTGGCGGATGTCGGCAAGGTCGAGTTGCTCGGCCTGCAGGACGAGAAGATCTGGATCGAACTGTCCAACCTCAAGCTGGCCACCCTCGGTTTGCCGTTGGCGGCGGTGCAACAGGCGTTGCAGGAGCAGAACGCGGTATCCACCGCCGGCTTCTTCGAAACCCCGAGCGAGCGTGTGCAACTGCGGGTGTCGGGCAACTTCAAGACCGTGGAAGCAATCCGCAGTTTCCCGATTCGGGTGGGGGATCGCACCTTCCGTATCGGCGACGTGGCCGACATTCATCGCGGCTTCAATGACCCGCCTGCACCGCGCATGCGCTTCATGGGCGAAGACGCCATCGGCCTGGCCGTGGCCATGCGCGACGGCGGCGACATCCTGGTGCTGGGCAAGGCCCTGGAGGGCGAATTCGCACGTTTGCAGAAGAACCTTCCCGCCGGCATGGAACTGCGCAAGGTGTCAGACCAACCCGCCGCGGTAAAAACCAGCGTCGGCGAATTCGTACAGGTATTGGCCGAGGCGCTGGCCATCGTGTTGCTGGTGAGTTTCTTCTCCCTCGGCGTGCGCACCGGCATGGTGGTGGCCCTGGCGATCCCGCTGGTGTTGGCGATGACCTTCGCGAGCATGTACTACCTCGGCATCGGGCTGCACAAGATTTCGCTCGGCGCACTGGTGCTGGCACTGGGCCTGTTGGTGGACGACGCGATCATCGCCGTGGAAATGATGGCGATCAAGATGGAGCAGGGCTACGACCGGCTCAAGGCCGCCAGTTTTGCCTGGACCAGCACTGCGTTTCCGATGCTCACCGGTACGCTGATCACCGCAGCCGGTTTCCTGCCGATTGCCACTGCGCAATCGAGCACCGGTGAATACACCCGCTCGATCTTCCAGGTCGTCACCATTGCCTTGCTGGCCTCGTGGGTCGCCGCGGTGGTGTTCGTGCCGTACCTGGGGGAAAAGCTCCTGCCGGACCTGGCGAAGATTCACGCGACCAAACACGGCACTGATGGCCCAGATCCCTACGGCACACCCTTCTATCAGCGTGTCAGGCGCGTGGTGGAATGGTGCGTGCGTCGGCGCAAAACCGTGATCGTGCTGACGCTGCTGCTGTTCATCGGCTCGGTGGCGCTGTTCCGCTTCGTACCGCAACAGTTCTTCCCTGCCTCGGGCCGCCTGGAACTGATGGTCGACCTGAAGCTGGCCGAGGGGGCGTCCCTGAGCAACACCGCCGAGCAGGTCAAGCGCCTCGAAGGATTGCTCAAGGCGCACGCCGGCATCGACAACTACGTCGCCTATGTGGGCACGGGCTCGCCGCGTTTCTACCTGCCTCTGGACCAACAACTCCCGGCGGCAAGCTTTGCGCAGTTTGTGGTGCTGGCCAAGTCCATTGAAGAGCGCGAAAGCCTGCGCACCTGGCTGATCGAAACCCTCAACGAACAATTCCCCGCCCTGCGCTCGCGGGTCACCCGCCTGGAAAACGGCCCGCCCGTGGGCTACCCGGTGCAGTTTCGCGTGACCGGTGAACACATCGAAGAAGTCCGCGCGCTGGCGCGGAAAGTGGCGACCAAGGTTCGCGAAAATCCCCACGTAGTCAACGTGCACCTGGACTGGGAAGAACCGAGCAAGATCGTCTATCTGAACATCGACCAGGACCGCGCCCGCGCCCTTGGCGTCAGCACCGCGAACCTGTCGAAATTCCTGCAGAGTTCGTTGACTGGCTCCAGCGTCAGCCAGTACCGCGAGGACAACGAATTGATCGAGATCCTCCTGCGCGGCACCGTGCATGAACGTACCGAACTGTCGCTGCTGCCTAGCCTGGCAGTGCCCACCGACAATGGTAAAAGCGTGGCGCTGTCGCAGATCGCCACCCTCGAATACGGTTTTGAGGAAGGTATCATCTGGCACCGCAACCGCCTGCCGACGGTGACCATCCGCGCCGACATCTACGGCAAGGACCAGCCGGCGACGCTGGTCCAGCAGATCCAGCCGACCCTCGCCGACGTGCGCGCCGAACTGCCGGACGGTTACTTGCTGGAGGTGGGCGGCACGGTGGAGGACTCCGCCCGTGGCCAGAATTCGGTCAAGGCCGGCGTACCGCTGTTCATCGTGGTGGTGCTGACCTTGCTGATGCTGCAATTGCGCAGTTTCTCGCGCACGGCGATGGTATTTCTCACCGCGCCACTTGGACTGATCGGCGTGACCCTGTTCCTGCTGGTATTCCGCCAGCCGTTCGGTTTTGTGGCGATGCTTGGCACCATCGCGCTGTCGGGGATGATCATGCGTAACTCGGTGATCCTGGTGGACCAGATCGAGCAGGACATCAAGGCCGGCCTGGCACCATGGCAGGCGATCATCGAAGCCACCGTCCGACGCTTCCGGCCGATTGTCCTTACAGCTCTCGCCGCCGTATTGGCAATGATCCCGCTGTCACGCAGCGTGTTCTTCGGTCCCATGGCCGTGGCGATCATGGGTGGGTTGATTGTGGCGACGGCGTTGACTTTATTGTTCCTGCCAGCCCTGTATGCTGCGTGGTTCCGAGTGAGGAAGGACGTCGCTTAATCATGTTTGCCACTGTTTCAGCCCTGCTGTTGCTGCTGCTTGCCCCCGGCCCGACCAACACCCTGCTGTTCCGCGCCGGGGTGTTGTTCGGTTACCGGGCTTGCTGGACGTTGGCGCTGGTCGAATGCCTGGCGTACCTGGTACAGGTATCAGCCTGGGGCGTGGCATTGCTGTACCTGGCGGCGTACTCGCCGTGGGCACTGAAGGCGACGCAACTGGCGGCAGCGTGTTACCTGCTGTATGTCTCGTATCAGCTCTGGCAGCGCAAGAACAGCGCGACTGATGCGCATGGCGACCGCTTTTCCGGGCTGTATTTTTTCTGGATGACGGTGATGAACCCCAAGGGTTTATTGATCGTGTCGTTTATCGCGCCGATCAATGCCTTTGCCACGCTGTCAGTTTATGCGGGGTTCATGGCGACGCTGGCGCTGGTGGTAATACCGGTGGGTTCGGCCTGGATTGTGCTGGGCAGCCGTTTCGAAGGGCTTCAGAAGGCGTGGCTGACGCCGTTGAAGATCAACCGGGCAACCTCGGTGGCAATCGGCTGTTTTGCCACGCTCATGATGGGGCGGCTGGCGGATTCAGTCCTGCACTGACGGTTTACATACAGATGCAATCGCGTAGCAGGGCGTAGGGAACGTCTGGAATTTTTACTCCACTCAGATTTGCCTGATGGACAGGCGCAGGTCTCGGTATTGCCACACGGCAGGCCGACCTTAATCAAAATCAGTTTAGGGAGTAACAGATGTCGATTTTTTCTGCGATTGCAGCATTCAAGGGCGCATTTCTCGGGGCCCTGTTTGGCAATAACTCGCCGTTCAAGGGGCCTGAGGCGATGATGCCTCAGGTACCTCTGTTTCCGAGCACGCCTGGCTTCGGCCATGCCCAGCCCTTGCGACCCGTTCACGGCCATTCACTGCCGGAACGACCGGGGTACGGCCATTCGCACCCCTCTCCGGTGTGCCAGTATCCGATGACCGACCGGCCGGTATTTTTGATGAATCGCTAAGAGACTCGCGTAAATGGTACTGCGTCAAAGACCTTGGGGGAGGGCTTTGACGCAGCGATCAGAGGGGGTTTACAGCGCGCCAAATACCTTCTTCGCCAGGCTGGTGGCCGCGGCCGCCGGGTTCTTGCGGATGGTTTCTTCCTGTTGGGCAATCATCTTGAACAGGCCGTCCAGCGCCTGCTCGGTCACGTAGTTTTCCACGTTCGCGCTCTTGGCATCCACCGCGCCAAAGGCTGCGGCCTTGCCGGCCAGAGCGTTGTACTGCTGAGCGACGCCGACCTTGTCGGTGGCGGCTTTGACGATGGGCAGGAATTTGGCGCGGATCTGCTCACGGCTGCTTTTATTCAGGTACTGGGTAGCCGAATCCTGGCCGCCGCTGAGGATGCCCTTGGCGTCGGTCACGCTCATGTTCTTGACCGCATTGACCAGGATCGGCTGGGCCTGCGTCACGGCGGTTTCAGCCGCTTTGTTCATGCTGGTTTCCAATTGCTCGACCTGGTCACCCATACCGAACATCTTTAGCTTGTCGGCGACTTTGCCGAGCTTGCCGGGCAGGCCGATCTTCACCTCAGGGTTGTTGCTGAAACCACCGGGTACGCCCAGCTGTTTCACGGCGATCTGTGCGCCCTGGGTCAGCGCGTCCTTGAGGCCGCCGCTGGCGTCACCCTGGGACAGGCTGCCCAAGTCCAGCGCCATTGCGTTGGCGCCCAGCAGCAGGCCGGCACACAGGGCGGTAAAACGAAGGGAGTTACGGAGCATGGGCGCTTCCTTTTTGATCTGGCTTATGTTCTGGAGACTATCAGTGTGCGACAGCATCAACCCGCAGGCGCAAGGGTTGCGGGTCCTGGCCGTTGAGCTGCACCGTGTGCCGCTCGGTGGTGATAAACAGTAGCTTGCCATCCAGCTCGATGCGAGCGCTGACCGAATAGCTGTGGCCAGGCTTGATCTGGGCCGGGTCGTAGCTCAAGTGGAACGGCAGCGGCACCTGGCCTTTGACCGGGCCTTTCTGTTCGGCGAGGGTCACCGCCGGTGCATCGGCCAGGGACACATCCTGCAGGCTGACGCTCAGGGTAGCGGTCGGTGGCAGGGCAATGCGTTGCAGGTAGAACACCTCGCCATCGAGGCTGGCCTTGGGTGCGGGCGTCATGGACTGGCAGGCTCCGAGCAGGGCAGTGAGGCCCAGGAGGATGATCTTTTTCATGGTGCAGCTCCTTGTCAACGGCGCCGGAAACCGACCGGCGCCTTATTCAATCTAGCGGCTTTCTTCAGGATTGGATGCTTCGGTTTCGGCCGGTGGCTCACCTGCGCCATCGACGCGATGCAATGCCACCTGGCGAATCGACAACCGAATTTCCGCCGGCAGCACGCGCTTGGCCGCGCCTTCGGCCAGCTCGCCGAGCAGGTCGTGATAGCTCAACTTGCCGGCCTCGTCGCGGCGCAGCACATCTTGCGCCAGTAACGTCTGGATGAAATGTCGGAAAAGGCTCTTGTCGAAGAACTCCGGGGCGTTGAGGCCGTGCAGGATCGACAGGCGTTGGGCCATTACCGTGCACAGGTCTTCCAGCTCTTCGGCGCTGATGCTGTTCTGGCCGCTGTTGAGCAGCAGCGAGATCGCCATGTAGAAGCGTTGCAGGGTCTGGGCGATGCTCTTGGAGAGCAGCGTCAGCAGCACAAAGTGCCGCGAACTCGGTGCCGGGCGCAGGTACACGCCGTTCTCGAAGCGCAGCAGGCCTTGTTCGACGAAAGCCTCCAGCCACTGGTCGACCACGGTATCCAGGGCGTCCAGCGACCAGCGGATGAACAGCTCCGATTGCAGGTACGGGTACAGCGCGTGGGTATAGCGCAGGATCTGTTCGCGGCTCATCCGCGAGCTGCTCTGGAAGAAGCTCGCCAGCAACGCCGGCAAGGCGAAGATGTGCAGCACATTGTTGCGGTAGTAGGTCATCAGGACGGCGTTCTGCTCGTCCAGGTACAGGATCTTGCCGAGGGCGTCACTTTGCTCCGACAGCAGGTCCATGTCCTTGACGTGCTTGATCAACGCCAGGCCATCGCCGTCGGGCAAGGTGGTGTGGGGTGAGTAGGGCACGCGGCGCAGCAGCGCCAGGTACAGGTCCAACTGGCGCGCCATGGCCTGTTCGTCCAGGGCCAGGCGGGTGGTGGAGAGCAGCGCCAGCGCCACCAGGTTCACCGGGTTCACCGCGGCGGCTTCGTTCAGGCTGCGCGCCACCTGCTCACCGAGGCGGTGCGTGGTTTCGTTCAGCCAGGCCGGCTTGTAGGTCGGCCCCAGTTCCTGAGAGCGCCAGTCGGGTTGTTCCGCATCGAGGAATTCGGCCAGCTTGATGGGTTCACCGAAGTTGACCGCGACCTGGCCGAAGCGCTGTTTGAGCGCGCCGACCACTTTGAAAATATCGAAGATCGATTCTTTCTTCTTGGTCGCGCCGCGCAATTCGCCGAGGTAGGTGCGGCCCTCGAGCACACGCTCGTAGCCGATGTACACCGGCACGAACACAATGGGCATGCGCGAGGAGCGCAAGAAACTGCGCAGGGTAATCGCGAGCATACCAGTCTTCGGTTGCAGCATGCGCCCGGTGCGCGAGCGGCCGCCTTCGACGAAGTACTCCACCGGGAAGCCCTTGGTGAACAGGGTGTGCAGGTACTCGTTGAACACCGAGGTGTACAGCGGGTTGCCCTTGAACGTGCGGCGCATGAAAAACGCACCGCCGCGGCGCAGCAGGCTGCCAATCACCGGCATGTTCAGGTTGATCCCGGCGGCGATGTGCGGCGGGGTCAGGCCATTCTTGAACAGCAGGTAGGAGAGCAACAGGTAGTCGATATGGCTGCGGTGGCAGGGGACGTAGATCACCTCATAGCCCTGGGCAACCGTTTGCACACCTTCGATGTTATTGACCTTGATGCCGTCGTAGATCTTGTTCCAGAACCAACTCAGCACCACTTCGAGGAAGCGGATCGCGGTGTAGGTGTAGTCCGAGGCAATCTCGTTGCCGTAGCGCAGGGCCTGGGCCTTGGCTTTTTCCGGGGAGATCTTTTCCCGTTCGGCTTCCTCGCTGATGGCCTGTCGCACCAGCGGCATGTTGACCAGGCCCTTCACCAGGTTGCGGCGGTGGGAGAGGTCGGGGCCGATCACGGCGGTCTTCAGGTTGCGAAAGTGCACCCGCAGGATCCGTTGGGCCATGCGCACCGTGCGTTCGTGGCCTTTATTGTGCTCGATCAATTCACGCAGGTTGATAGGTGCGGAGAATTGCACCCGGGTCTTGCGACCCAGGATCAGGATGCTCAGCAAACGGCGCAGGCGCCCGGTGACCGCCCAGCTGTCGGCGAACAGCAGTTTCCACGGGCTGGATTCGCTTTCGGGTGACTGCCCCCAGAACACGCTGACCGGAATGATTTGTGCATTCTCTTCGGCGTGCTCGCTCAAGGTGTTGACCAGGCGGGTCAGGGTCGGCGGCGCGCCGCGCTTGTCCTGGCGACCGAGCCAGTCGGGCTCTGGCGTGAGGTAGAAGAACGCCGCGGGCTCCATCAGTGGACCGACCGAGACCGGCAGTACCGGACGCGGCAGGCCGGCCTTGGTGCACTCGGCATCGACCACGGCCAATTCGGTGAGGGAGGGTGATTGCAGGACGTAGAACACCGGCCGGCTGCGGTCCAGGTTAAGGGTGAGGGACGACTGGTTGATCGTCTCCGAGCGAACCCAGAGGTACAACAGTCGGCGCAAGGCGCCAAACACCAGACGGCGGAACGGGGAGCGGGTCATAGGCGAGCTGCATGAAGTGGAATAAATCGAGCACGTGCTCGGGCGTCTAGTGTGCCGTATTCACCGAAAATCGGCAAAAAAGCGGCGATGTAAACTTGAGTTGATCGTTTTTGAGCCTGTCATATACTCGGCAGTTCAATGCAACCGACTCAACAATAAAATGCATGTGGGAGTAAGACAGATGGCAACGCGCGAAACCGGCAATGTGAAGTGGTTCAACGATGCAAAAGGCTATGGCTTCATTCAGCGCGACGACGGCAAGGATGTGTTTGTGCACTACCGCGCCATTCGCGGTGACGGCCACCGCTCGTTGGCCGAAGGCCAGCAAGTGGAATACGCCGTGGTGACCGGCGAGAAGGGGTTGCAGGCGGAGGATGTGGTCGGCCTGTAAGGCCACCGCAAAAAAAATGTGGGAGGGGCGGTGCGACGATTCGACTTGCCCCTCCCACATTTGATTGGGTTTGCAACCCGGGGTCAGGCGGTTTTCCAGGTGATTTGTTCTTCACCGTCTTCGCTGATACGAATCCAGGTGTCGGCGCTTTCTTCACCTTCCTCCTCAACCCAGGTTCCCGGTGCACAACGCACTTCGACGTTCAGCGCAGCAAATGCAGCGCGGGCGCAGGCGATGTCGTCGTCCCACGGGGTCTGGTCGCTTTCCAGGTACAGGCTGTTCCATTTACCGACAGCCTTGGGCAGCCAGGTGACCGGGACACTGCCGGCCTTGCACTTGTAGGTCTGGCCTTTCTGGACCCAGTCGGTGCACGGGCCCAGGGCGGCGCCCAGCCAGGTGGCGATGGCCTTGTAGTCGACGTCGGCGTCCTTCAGGTAAATCTCGATATCGGGTTGGCGCATGGATGTTCCTCGTTGCGGGATTCAAAAAAATCCATTCGCGGAAAAGTCGGTTATTGAAGCACGAAATAATCGTAGCGCATCGACACAGTGACGATCAGCGGCTCGGCCGCCTCGATCACCTCGGCGCGGCGCTCGGCACTGGCGCGCCAGCCATGGGGTGTCATCGCCAGCAGGTTGGCACGGTCCCGGGGTTCGGCCAGGCTCAGGGTGAACGCCAGGGTTTCACTGTGGGCCAGGCTCATGCCGTCCGGGACCAGGGCCAGGTGCTTGTCGTCGGTGTACTCGCGCACCTCGTCATACAGGCGCTCGCGCAACTCCATCAGGTGGCCGCTGGTCGGGCCTACCTTCATCAGGCCGCCGCCCGGGCTGAGCAGGCGCTTGGCCTCTTCCCAGTCCAATGGGCTGAACACGCTGGCGAGAAACTGGCAGCTGCCTGACGCCAACGGCACACGGGCCATGCTGGCGATCAGCCAGGTCAGGCTCGGGTTGCGTTTGCACGCGCGCTTGACGGCTTCCCTGGAAATATCCAGCGCGTAGCCATCGGCATGGGGCAGGCCCTCGGCGATTTGCGCGGTGTAGTAGCCCTCGCCGCAGCCGATGTCCACCCAGCGTGCCGGCGCACGCTCGGCAGCCAGTTCAGCCAGGCGCCGGGCGACCGGGGCGTAGTGCCCGGCATTCAGGAAGTCGCGACGGGCCTCGACCATGGCCAGGTTGTCGCCGGGGTCGCGGCTGTTCTTGTGCTGCACCGGCAACAGGTTCAAGTAACCCTGGCGCGCGCGGTCAAAGCGGTGCCCGGCCGGGCACGCCACGCCATTGTCCACCGCGTTGAGCGGCGCGCTGCAAATGGGGCAGGCGAGCATCAGGCGAGCAACTTGATCAGGGTCTGGTAGTAGATTTCGGTCAGCACATCGAGGTCACTGGCGAGGATGCGCTCGTTGACCTGGTGGATCGTCGCGTTGACCGGACCCAATTCGACCACCTGGGTGCCCAGGGTGGCGATGAAGCGCCCATCCGAGGTGCCGCCGCTGGTGGACGCCTGGGTTTCGCGACCGGTAATCGCCTTGATGCTGGCCGACACGGCGTCCAGCAGCGCACCGGGTTCGGTGAGGAACGGCAGGCCCGACAGCGCCCACTCCACGTGCCAGTCCAGGCCGTGCTTGTCGAGGATGTGCGCAACGCGCTGTTGCAGGCCTTCGACGGTGGACTCGGTGGAGAAACGGAAGTTGAACACCGCTGTCAGATCGCCCGGAATCACGTTGGTGGCACCGGTGCCGGCATTCAGGTTGGAAATCTGGAAGCTGGTCGGCGGGAAGAACGCGTTGCCGTCGTCCCAATGCTCGGCGGCCAGTTCGGCCAGGGCCGGGGCGGCCAGGTGGATCGGGTTCTTCGCCAGGTGCGGGTAGGCCACGTGGCCTTGTACACCGCGCACGGTCAGGGTGGCGCCGAGGGAGCCGCGACGGCCGTTCTTGACCACGTCGCCCACCAGCGACGTGCTCGACGGCTCGCCGACGATGCACCAGTCCAGGCGCTCCTTGCGCGCGGCCAGGCGTTCGATCACGGCCTTGGTGCCGTGGTGCGCCGGGCCTTCTTCATCACTGGTGATCAGGAAGGCCACCGAGCCCTTGTGGTCGGGGTAGTCGGCGACAAAACGCTCGGACGCGACCAGCATCGCCGCCAGGCTGCCTTTCATGTCCGCCGCGCCACGGCCGCAGAGCATGCCGTTTTCGTCGATCAACGCGTCGAAGGGGTCGTTCTGCCAGGCCTGGACCGGGCCGGTCGGCACCACGTCGGTGTGGCCGGCAAAACACAGCACCGGGCCGTCATGCTTGCCGTGGGTGGCCCAGAAGTTATCCACGTCTTCGATGCGCATGGGTTCCAGCGCGAAACCGGCGTCGCCCAGGCGCTGCATCATCAGCTTCTGGCAATCGGCGTCGATCGGCGTCACCGAGGGGCGACGGATCAGGTCGATGGCAAGTTGAAGGGTCGGCGAAAGGTCGGCATGGGCCGTCATGGGGGAAACTCCGGAGCTTTTATAAATGAGCAGGCAAGGCGCACAAAACGGCCGTTATCTTATAGCAAAACGGCGGCCAGAGGCCGCCGTTTAGTGCATTGCGCAAGTTTTTACGCAGCCTGCGCAGGCTCCGCAGCCGCCGCAGGTTTGGGCAGCGACGACAGGAACGCCATGATCAACGCCGCCACATACGGCAGCGACTGCACCAGCAGCATCACCACCCAGAAACGGATGTCGTTGCTCGGCAGGCCCTGCACCAGGTAGATCCCCAGCGCCGCGCCCCACAACAGCAGCATGATGAACATTTCTTCGCGGGCTTCGGAAATCGCGACCCAGAAGCCGTGGTTATCGGCGTTTTTCGGTGTGCGAAAGAACGGAATGCTGCTGGTGAAGAAGCCATACAGCACCGCCTTGGCGATGGTGTGCGACAACGCCAGGCCGGCGAGGGCTGCGCAGAACGCGTCCTTGAGGTTCACACCCACGGCGCGGCGGTACAGGAAGATGATCTTGCCGACCTTGAACACGAACAACGCCAACGGCGGGATCGCGAATATCAGAAGCGGCGGGTCGACCCGCGTCGGCACGATGATCATCGCCGCCGACCACAACAGCGCGCCGACGGTGAAGAAGATGTTCATGCCGTCCGCCACCCACGGCAACCAGCCCGCGAGGAAGTGGTAGCGCTGGCCACGGGTCAATTCGGTGTCCTTGCCACGCAGCAGGCTTGCCGTGTGACGCTTGATGATCTGGATCGCCCCATAGGCCCAGCGGAAACGCTGTTTCTTGAAGTCGATGAAGGTATCCGGCATCAGGCCTTTGCCGTAGCTGTCGTGGTAATACGCCGCCGACAGACCTTTCTCGAATACCCGCAGGCCCAGTTCGGCGTCTTCACAGATGCACCAGTCGGCCCAACCGAGTTCTTCGAGCACCGAGCGGCGCGTCATGGTCATGGTGCCGTGCTGGATGATCGCGTCACGGTCGTTGCGGGTCACCATGCCGATGTGGAAGAAACCCTTGTATTCCGCGTAGCAGAGCTTCTTGAAGGTGCTTTCGTTCTGGTCGCGGTAGTCCTGCGGCGACTGCACCACGGCGATTTTCGGGTCGGCGAAGTGCGGCACCATGTGCTTGAGCCAGTTCGGCGACACACAGTAGTCCGAGTCGATGACCGCGATCACTTCGGCGTCCTTGGCGGTGTGCGGGATCAGGTAGTTCAGCGCACCGCCCTTGAAACCGGCCAGGGGCGCGACGTGGAAGAACTTGAAGCGCGGGCCGAGGGTTTCGCAGTAGTCGCGCACCGGCTCCCAGACGGCCGGGTCTTTGGTGTTGTTGTCGATGATCAGGACTTCATAGTCCGGATAGTCCAGGGCAGCCAGGGCGTCGAGGGTCTGTTTGACCATCTCCGGCGGCTCGTTGTAGCACGGCACGTGGATCGACACTTTCGGACGGTAGTCCGATTCACCTTCGACCGGCAGGAATTCACGCCGGCGCTTGTGGGTCCACACCGCTTCCGCCAGCTCGTGGGCCTCAGTCAGCAGCACGATAAACACGCCCAGGGCGCCGAGGGCCAGGAGGATACCGACGGTGACGCTGAACCAGGTGCTGTATTGCTGGCTATAGTCATAGCCGATCCACACCAGCACCGAACCGCACAGGAACGCGATAAAGGTCAGGAAGGTCCGGCCACGCTGGCGCAGGGCCGAGCCGTCGATCATCAGCAACGTCAGGGACAGCAGCGCCAGCACCACCGAACCGATGGCCAGCACGCGCCATTGCGGGATCGCGACCACCGGGCCTTCAAAGTTGAATTTCTGCTGACGCGCGCCGTTGAACACGCCCCAGTAAGCACCGGCAGAGCCTTCATCGCTGACTTTCCAGGGCTGGTCGAAGGCTTCGATCACGAAATAGTTGTAGCCCTGGCGATTGAGCTTGTTCACCAGCGTACGCAGGTAAATGGCCTGGTCGGCCGGGGAGGTCTCATTGCCACCGCGCATGCGCCCGTTGCTCGGCCAGCCCACTTCCGACAGCAGCAGCGGCTTTTTCGGGAACAGTTTCTTCAGGTCCTTGGCGCGGTCGAGTACGTACTGGCCGGCCTTGTCCATCGGGATGTATTCCCAGAACGGCAGGATGTGCGCGGCGATCAGGTCGACGTGCTTGGCCAGCTGCGGGTTCTTCTCCCAGATGTCCCATTGCTCGGAGGTGGTGACCGGCACTTTGACGGCGGCGCGTACCCGATCCAGCAGCACAATCAGCGCTTCTGGCGTGATGTCCTTACGGAACACGGCTTCGTTACCCACGACGACCCGCACCACGCTGCGCGAGCTGTTGGCGATTTCGATGGCGCGCTGGATTTCCCGCTCGTTGCGCTCCAGGTCCGGACTGATCCAGATGCCCAGTGTCACACGCAGGCCGAACTCTTCGGCCAGCTTGGGAATATCGCCCAGGGTGCCGTCCACCGAGTAGGTCCGGATGTTGTCCGTCAGCTTGCTCATGATTTCCAGGTCGCGACGCATCTGGTCGTCGGTTGGAAACTGGTTTTTCTGTGGGTACTGGCCTTGCTGAAACGGCGAGTAGGAGAAGCCGGAGATCTGCTCAGGCCAGTTGGGAGCAGTGACCGGGCGGTTGATCAGTGCCCAGAAACCGGTGAACAGCGCGGCGATTGCCAGCACGATCACCAGGTTGAGTCCAAATTTACGCGATGCCATGGTTATGTCGGGTTCCAAAGGGTGCGGAACGAAAAGAAGTGTCGGCCTGCGCCGAACGGCGCGCATCCTACACCGGCCTTTCCCTGAGCGTACAGCTGATGGAGAAAAGCCGGACGTTAGTCAGCGAAAGGCTATCTAAGTTCTTTACTTGTAGCTTGTCGCTTCGAACTTGTCGCTCTGTAGTCCATAATGCGCGCCGGTTTTTGGGGTAATGGTCATGAGTACAGAAGATCCGCGGTTTGCAGGCGTCGCCCGCTTGTATGGCATTGAAGGCCTGGAACGCTTGAAAGCGGCCCATGTGGCGATCGTCGGCGTCGGCGGCGTGGGCTCCTGGGCGGCTGAAGCCATGGCCCGTTGCGGGGTGGGCGAGATTTCGCTGTTCGACCTCGACGACGTCTGCGTCAGCAACAGCAACCGCCAGTTGCACGCGCTGGACAGCACCGTGGGCAAACCCAAGGTCGAAGTGATGGCCGAACGCCTGCGCGGCATCAATCCGGACTGTGTGGTGCATGCGGTGGCGGATTTCGTCACCCGTGACACCATGGCGCAATACATCACCCCGACCATCGACTGCGTGATCGACTGCATCGACGCAGTCAACGCCAAGGCCGCCCTGATCGCCTGGTGCAAGCGCCGCAAGATCCAGATCATCACCACTGGCGGCGCCGGCGGGCAGATCGACCCGACGCTGATCCAGGTCTGCGACCTCAATCGCACGTTCAATGACCCGCTGGCCTCGAAAGTGCGCTCAACCCTGCGACGCGACTATGGTTTCAGCCGCACGGTGACGCGCCATTACAGCGTGCCGTGCGTGTTTTCCACCGAGCAACTGCGCTATCCCAAGCCGGATGGCAGCATTTGCTTGCAGAAGAGTTTCGTCGGGGATGGGGTGAAGCTCGACTGCGCCGGCGGGTTTGGCGCGGTCATGATGGTCACGGCCACGTTCGGCATGGTGGCGGCGACCAAAGCGGTGGACAAGATTGTCGCCGGGGTGCGTAGGCCGTCTGAGCGGGTCAAGCCCGCCTGAATCTAACTGCCCTGCACAGATCAAACTGTGGGAGGGGGCTTGCCCCCGATAACGGTGGGCCAGTTGGCTTATCCAATGACTGACACTCTGCAATCGGGGGCAAGCCCCCTCCCACATTCAGTTTTGTGCAAGACTTAATGCCCGCATACGCTGCAGCACGGCATTCAGGCCATTACTGCGTGACGGTGACAGTTGGCGGGACAGCCCCAGTTGGTTGAACCAGTCGGGCAAATCCACGGCCTGCAAATCGGCGGCGGACAGCCCATTGACCCGCGCCAACAGCAACGCCACCAACCCGCGAATCATCCGGGCGTCGCTGCTGGCAGCGAATTGCCAGTGGCCATCGCGCAGCTGCCCGACCAGCCACACCAGGCTCTCGCAGCCCTGCACGAGATTGGCGTCGACTTTATCCTCATCGGCCAGGGCCGGTAGGCGCTCGCCCCATTGCATCAACATTCGCGCGCGTTGCTCCCAACTGCCGACGGCATGAAAGGCTTCCAGCGCGTTAACGGCATCCATGGGCAGGCTCATCGCAACATATCCAGTGCCTGGTCCAGCGCTTCGAAAAAGCGCTCCAGGTCATCGGAGTCGTTATACAGCGCAAGGGAGACACGAATCGCCCCCGACAAATGCATCGCCTTGAGCAGCGGCATCGCGCAGTGATGGCCGGCGCGCACGGCAATGCCCTGTTCGGTGAGCAAGTGCGCCAGGTCGGCGTTGTGCACGCCTTCGACCACGAAGCTGACCAGCGCCACCTGCGGTGACCCCAGCACGCGCACGCCATTGCGCGCGTTCAACCCGCGCAACAGATAGTCATGCAACGCCGCCTCGTGGGCGATCACGGCCTGCGCGTCCAGCGAGCTCAGGTAATCCAGGCTGGCGCCCAGGCCGATCACGCTGGCAATCGGCGGTGTGCCGGCCTCGAAACCCAGCGGTGCCGGGCGAAAACTGGCGCTGTGGTAGTCGGCCTGTTGCACCATCTCGCCGCCAAACTGCCAGTGACGAAGGTGATGCAGGGCTTCGTTGCGGCCAAACAGCACGCCGACGCCGTCCGGGCCGTAGAGTTTGTGGCTGGAAAATACGTAGAAGTCGCAGCCCAGGGCCTGCACGTCGTGGCGGCCGTGGACAATGCCCTGGGCGCCGTCGACAACGGTCAGTGTGCCGTGAGGCTGGGCCAACGCGAGCAGCGCTTCCAGCGGTTGCCAAGCCCCCAGCACATTGGATAACTGGCTCAACGCCAGCAGGCGCGTGCGCGGGCCGATCAATGCGGCGGCCGCCGCGAGGTCGATCACGCCATCGTCACCCAGCGGCAATACCACCAGTTCCAGGGCGCGACGCTTGGCCAATTGCTGCCACGGCAGCAGGTTGGCGTGGTGTTCCAGGGCGCTGATGACGATCTCATCGCCCGCATTGAATAGGTGCTCCAGGCCATAAGCCAGGAGGTTCAGCGCAGAGGTTGCGCCGTGGGTAAACACGATCTGCCCGCTCTCGCCTGCATTGAGCCATTGCGCGACCTTGCTGCGGCTGTCTTCGAACGCCTGGGTCGCATGGGCCCCCGGTAAATGCTGGGCACGGTGCACATTGGCTGCGCCATTGGCGTAGTAATGGCTGATGGCATCCAGCAGGGCCTGAGGTTTTTGCGTGGTGGCGGCGTTGTCCAGGTAGGTCTGGTCCTGGCGTTGCAGGGTGGCGATGGCCGGGAAGTCGGCGCGCCAGGGGGAGGGCACTAGCATGGTGTTCAAGACTCGTATAAACGGGCCCCAGGGTCAGGGCCCGCTAGTGGCATCGAGTGGCTGCTTAGTTGTGAGCGTGCAGCGCTTCGTTCAATTCGATGGCCGATTTGTGGGTTTTGCACTCCACGGCACCGGTCTCGGAGTTGCGGCGGAACAGCAGGTCCGGCTGGCCGGCCAGCTCACGTGCCTTGACCACCTTGACCAGTTGATTCTGCTCATCCAGCAGCGCGACCTTGGTCCCGGCGGTGACGTACAGGCCCGATTCCACGGTGTTGCGGTCGCCCAACGGGATACCGATACCGGCGTTGGCACCGATCAGGCAGCCTTCGCCGACCTTGATCACGATGTTGCCGCCACCCGACAGGGTGCCCATGGTGGAGCAACCACCGCCCAGGTCCGAGCCCTTGCCGACGAACACGCCCGCCGACACACGGCCTTCGATCATGCCCGGGCCTTCGGTGCCGGCGTTGAAGTTGACGAAACCTTCGTGCATCACGGTGGTGCCTTCGCCCACGTAGGCGCCCAGGCGCAGACGCGCGGCATCCGCGATACGCACGCCGGTCGGCACCACGTAGTCGGTCATTTTCGGGAACTTGTCCACCGAGAACACTTCCAGCAGATCGCCGCGCAGGCGGGCTTCCAGTTGGCGTTCCGGCAGCTCGGCCAGGTCGATCGCGCCCTGGCTGGTCCACGCCACGTTCGGCAGTTGCGGGAACACACCGGCGAGGCTCAAGCCGTGGGGCTTGACCAAACGGTGGGACAGCAGGTGCAGCTTGAGGTAGGCCTCAGGCGTGGAGGTCAGCGCAGCGTCTTCGGCCAGCAGGGTGGCGACCAGCGGTGTGTGGCTCTCAGCCAGGCGGCTCAACAATGCGGCCTGGGTGGCATCGACGCCTTTGAGCGCGTCGGCCAGTTGCAGGGCCTGGGCGACGGTGAAGGTGATCGCCTGGTTGCCTTCGGTGTAACCGAGGATCGGCGCGATGGCTGCGACGATGTCTGCCGATGGGTTGAGCAGCGGCTGTGCGTAAAACACTTCCAGCCAAGCGCCTTGGCGGTTCTGAGTGCCGACGCCGAAGCCCAGGCTGAACAGGGAATTGGACATGCTGTTACCTCTACAAAAATGGAAAGGGCTGACCTACTTGAGGGCCGCCGAATAACTATCTGGCTTGAAGCCAATCAGGGTTCTGTCACCGAGATCCAGCACCGGGCGCTTGATCATCGAAGGTTGTGCGAGCATCAATTCAATGGCTTTCGACTGATCGAGATCGGCTTTGCGTTCGTCTTCGAGTTTGCGAAAGGTGGTGCCCGCACGGTTCAACACCACCTGCCAACCGTGCTCGTTGCACCATTGGGTCAAGTGTTCGCGGTCGATACCGGCCGTTTTGTAGTCGTGGAACTCATAGTTGACGCCGTGCTCATCGAGCCAGGTGCGCGCCTTTTTCATGGTGTCACAGGCTTTGATGCCGAAAAGGTGCAACGTTTTGCTTGAAACGGTCAAGGAATTGCCCCCCTTTGGGCCAATGAAAACGAAAGGTTGGGGATTATGCCACGACCAGCGGCGCGTGGTGCCCCTCGTCATGCGGGCGTGCGACTTATGTGCAAATGCCGGCCGGTAACATAGGCGCGTACCATAACGGCCTAATATGGCACTTCAACTGCCAGTTGTTGCCAGATGTGTGTCGTTGCAAGTCGATTGTCCGGGAACCCGCTTTATGCAAACCGCCTACACCGTACTTATCCTGCTGATGTTGGTCAGCGTTTCGCGTCTGGTCGGGCGTGTCATCCCCTTGCCGTTGCCCCTGGTGCAGATTGCGGCGGGCGCGTTGCTGGCGTGGCCCACGCTGGGGCTGCATGTGGCGCTGGACCCGGAGTTGTTCCTGTTTCTGTTCCTGCCACCGCTGTTGTTTTCCGATGGTTGGCGCATGCCCAAGCGCGAATTGTGGCGCTTGCGCGGGCCGATCCTGACGTTGGCGGTGGGGCTGGTGCTGTTCACCGTCGTGGGCGCCGGTTACTTCATCCACTGGATTCTGCCGACGATCCCCTTGCCGGTGGCCTTCGCCCTGGCGGCCGTGTTGTCGCCGACGGATGCCGTGGCGGTGTCGGCCATTTCGCAGAACCGTTTACCCACGCCGCTGATGCATATGCTCCAGGGCGAGGCGTTGATGAACGATGCGTCGGGCCTGGTGACCTTCAAATTCGCCCTCGCGGCAGCGTTGACCGGAGTGTTTTCCCTGGCCGATGCGAGTCTGACGTTCGTGTTGGTGGCGGTCGGTGGCCTGGCGGTCGGCGTGGCGCTGAGCTGGCTGGTCGGCCGCCTGCGTGCGTGGATGATTGCGCGCGGCTGGGACGACCCGGCGACTCACGTGGTGTTCATGTTGCTGCTGCCGTTTGCCGCCTACGTGCTGGCTGAGCGCCTCGGTGCGTCGGGCATTCTGTCGGCCGTCGCGGCCGGGATGATGCAGAGCTGGCTCGACCTGCTGCCACGCCAGACCAGTACGCGGTTGCTCAATCGCAGCGTGTGGTCATTGCTGGAGTTTGCCTTCAACGGCTTGATCTTCCTGCTGCTGGGCCTGCAACTGCCGGACATTATCAAGGCGGTGGTGAGCCACGAGTCGACCTTGTGGCCGACCCTGTTTTATCGCTGCCTGGACGTGATCGCGATCTTTCTGGTGCTGGTGGTGCTGCGGTTTATCTGGGTGCAGAGCATTTGGCGCCTGTCGGGGTTGCTCCGCCGTATCCGTGGGAAAAGTGAGCTGACACTGGTGCCGACAGCCCGTTCCTGCTGGCTGCTGACCGTCGGCGGCGTGCGCGGAGCAGTAACCCTGGCCGGCGTAATGTCGGTGCCTTTATTGCTGGCGCCTGGGCAGGATTTCCCCGAGCGCGACTTGCTGATCTTCATCGCGGCCGGGGTGATCCTGTTGTCACTGGTCGCTGCCTGTATCGCGTTGCCGCTGTTGCTGCGGGGTATCGAAAAAAGCCCCGATGAGAAACGCCACAACGAAGTGCGTGAAGCCTGGAAGAAAACCGCCGTGGCGGCCATTCATGCGCTGGAAGTCGAAGAGGCCGGCGAGTCCCAGGACGCCGCGCAGGCGGCTTTGGCCACGGAGCTCAAGGCGCGGATCATGTCGGAGTATCGCCACCAGCTGGACGTCTTCAATGACTCGGCCGAGGCCCAGGCACTGGCTTTGCAGATGGATCAGCTGGAAAGCAAGCTGCGCCTCAAAGCCCTGCGGGCCCAGCGATTGGAACTCTACAGGCTGAGCCGTCAACACGAAATTGGTGATGATGTGCTGCGTGAGGTGCTGGCGGACCTGGACATGAGCGAGGCCGGTCTCGCGCGGCAGCGATAGCCTCGCGGCGCTATCAAGGGGTGTGAGGGACTTTTGGATAGGTCTTGTTTGCCCAGGCAATGTCGCCCGCGCTCAGCGTCGCATTACGTGAGTGGAAGAGGTTCTGGGTGGTCAGTTCAGGGTTGATGGAGTAATGCATGATCGAGTCTGGGTCGTAGGGAGAAAATTCGTATTGGTCGCTGCGGGGCAGGGGTAGCCAGTTGACTCGCTGGCTAGAGGGGGAAAAATGCCGGTCAAGGCTTGCCTGATTCCAGGGAATATTGGCGTCGGGGTGTTGGTGCGCGTGATGCGCACCCAGCATATGCCCGAACTCGTGCAACACGGTCGCAGTGAATGATTGCGCGGTGTGGTCGCTCGGCAGCGTCATGGTCGGGTGCCCTGAGGGCACTTCCTGCGCAGCCGTTCCCACCATCGACTGGCCTGTGTGGTTGAGGGTTGGATTGGCTGCGATTCTCACGTCGGCATCCTCGCCGGCCACGAATTCAAACCTGAGGTTGATATGGGGACCCCATTCGGCGGCGGCCTTTTTGATGGCCAACACGTAGGGGTCGTCCACTGCATAATCGTAGATGGCGATCTTGATCGTGCTGTTTTGCGGCCAGTACCTGGCAGGCTCTCCGACATTGCGTCGGCTCCTGGAAAGGCGCTGGGGTTGATGGGACTCTTCGTCCGGTTTTTCAACCTGCGGCGCAAAGTAAGGGGGCAAGGTGCTGGAAGGGATCATGTCGGTTCTCCTTGCAGAATTCAGGGACGAAACTGAAGGCTGATTCGTCCCTGAGGCATGAAAGGTTCCGACATTGAATGTAGGAAAATGTGAGTGCGCCCGCTGACGGGGCGCACGGCTCACGCGTTGCGGGTAATGAAATGCCGAATCCGCTCGGCGGCTTCCACGCACTCCGCCAGCGGCGCAACGAGGGCCAGGCGAACGCGCCCGGCGCCCGGGTTAACGCCATCGACTTCGCGCGACAGGTACGAACCCGGCACCACAGTCACGTGTTCTTCCACGAACAAATCGCGGCAGAACGCGGCGTCGTCGCCCTTCACATTCGGCCACAGGTAGAACCCGCCGTCCGGGCTCTGCACGTCGAGCACCGGTTTGAGGATCGCCAGGACGGCGTCGAACTTCTCGCGGTACAGGTCGCGGTTGGCCAGTACGTGGGCTTCGTCCTGCCAGGCGGCAATGCTGGCCAGCTGGGTTTGCACCGGCATCGCGCAGCCATGGTAGGTGCGGTACAGCAGGAACGCCTTGAGGATGTCGGCGTCGCCGGCCACGAACCCGGAGCGCAGGCCCGGCAGGTTCGAGCGCTTGGACAGGCTGTGGAATACCACGCAGCGCTTGAAGTCCTGGCGACCCAGTTCGACGCAGGCGCTGAGCAGGCCAGGCGGCGGGGTTTGTTCGTCGAAGTACAGCTCGCTGTAGCACTCGTCGGCGGCGATGACGAAGTCGTATTCGTCGGCCAGGGCGATGAGTTTTTTCAGGGTGTCGACCGGGATCAGCGCGCCGGTGGGGTTGCCCGGCGAGCACAGGAACAGGATCTGGCAGCGTTTCCAGATGTCCGGCGTCACGGCGTCGAAGTCCGGGTTGAAGCCGTTGGCGTCCAGGCATGGCAGGTAATGCGGCTTGGCGCCGGCCAGGAACGCTGCACCTTCGTAGATCTGGTAGAACGGGTTCGGGCTCACAACCAGCGCGTCTTCGCCACGGTTGACCACCGTCTGGGTGAAGGCGAACAGCGCTTCGCGGGTACCGTTGACCGGCAGGATGTTGCGCGCCGGGTCGAGCCAGCCCTGGGGGACGTCGAAGCGACGTTCGCACCAGGCGCCGATGGCTTCACGCAGGGCCGGGATGCCCAGGGTGGTCGGGTAGACGGCCATTTGGTCGAGGTTGTTGCTCAGTGCTTCAGCGACGAAGCGCGGCGATGTGTGCTTGGGCTCGCCGATTGACAGCGCGATCGGGCGCTTGTCCGGGTTCGGCGTGACGCTGCCCAGCAGGGCACGCAGTTTCTCGAACGGGTAGGGCTGGAGTTGGTTCAGGGCGTTGTTCATCGAAAATCTCGTTCAATTCGGTTGAGAGCATGCGGTCTGCTGGGCAAGGCAACTCCCCCTCCCACATAAGGCCGGTTTTCACAGGTTGGCCCGCGTTTTATATCGTCAGGCGTGTCAGCTCGACGCCAGGTTCCTGGGTCACGCTCAACTGCTCCACAATGGCGGCCTGCAAGCGCAGGCACAGCTCCGGGTCGGACAGCGGCTGGTTGTCGGCGTCGGTGATGAAGAACACGTCTTCCACGCGTTCGCCAAGGGTCGCAATCTTGGCGTTCTGCAGTGACAGGTCGAACTCCAGGAAGATCCCGCCGATGCGCGCCAGCAGCCCCGGGCGATCCGGTGCGCTGAGTTCCAGTACCGTCACCGGGCGCTGGGCATCGTTGGAGATGGTCACCTGGGGCGCAAACGCAAAGTGCTTGAGCTGGCGCGGTACCCGGCGCTGGATGATGGTCGGGTAGTCGTCAGGGTTGCGCAGGGCCTCGGTCAGGCCTTCGCGGATTTTCTTCACGCGCGCGGGGTTGTCACCGATGGACTCGCCTTCGGTGTCGAGCACGATGTAGGTGTCGAGGGTGAACTGGCTGCTGGAAGTGATCACTCGCGCGTCATGGATGTTCAGGTTGAGCTGGTCCATGGCCGCCACGGTCACGGCGAAGAAGTCATGCTGGTCCGGCGCATAGATGAAGATCTGCGTGCCGCCTTCGAATTCGCGCTGGGTGGTTTCCTTGATCAGCACCAGCGGCCCGCCGTCGGCCGGCTGCTGCAGGATCGCGTCACTGTGCCAGGCGACGTCGCCGGCGGTGTGACGCAGGAAATAGTCATCGCCCAGTTGCGACCACAGTTGCTCGACGTCGTCCGGGTCGTTGCCGCCACGCACCAGAATGTCCAGGGCCGCGCTCTGGGTGCGGCGAATCTGCTCTTCGCGGTCCACCGGATTTTCCAGGCCGCGGCGCAGGGCGCGCTTGGTCTCGGTGTAGAGCTGGCGCAACAGGCTGGCACGCCACGAGTTCCACAGCGTCGGGTTGGTGGCATTGATGTCGGAGACGGTCAGCACGTACAGGTAGTCGAGACGGGTCTCGTCGCCGACGATGCCAGCGAAGTCATGGATCACCTGCGGGTCGGACAGGTCCTTGCGCTGTGCGGTGGTCGACATCACCAAGTGGTTCTGTACCAGCCAGACGATCAGCCGGCTGTCCCACAATGGCAACTGGTGGCGCTGGCAAAACGCTTCAGCGTCGACGGCGCCAACTTCCGAATGGTCGCCATGCCGCCCCTTGCCGATGTCATGGTACAAACCGGCCAGGTAGATCAGTTCGGGCTTGGGCAGCTTGGCCATGAGCTTGCTGGCCAGCGGGAATTTCTCGGACACCTGGGTGTACTGCAACTTACGCAGATGCTTGATCAGGTTCAGGGTGTGGGCGTCCACGGTGTAGATGTGGAACAGGTCGTGCTGCATCTGCCCGACAATGAAGCCGAACTCCGGCAGGTAGCGCCCGAGAATGCCGTAACGGTTCATCCGTCGCAGGTTGCGGTGGATGCCGATCTTGCACTTGAACAGCTCGATAAACAGGCTGGTATTGCGGATGTCGTGGCGGAAATCATCGTCGATCAGGTGACGGTTTTCCCGCAGCAGACGGATGGTGTCGGCGCGGACGCCCTTGATTTCCGGCTGCTGGGCCATCAGCACGAAAATCTCCAGCATGGCGAACGGCGTGCGGCGGAACACATTGTCGTTGCGCGCCTCGATGTAGCCGTCGTGCAACTGAAAGCGCGCATTGATCGGCTGCGGCGGCGCTTCGTCTTCGGGGGCCAGGATCACCTCCTCGAAGTGCTGGATGATCAGGTCGCTGAGCTGGGCAATGCTCATGACCACCCGGTAATACTGCTGCATGAAGCTTTCGATGCTGGTCTTCGCGTCCTCGCCTTCAAACCCCAGCAGGGTGGCGATGGAGCGCTGGTGGTCGAACAGCAGGCGGTCTTCGGAGCGGCCGGCGAGCATGTGCAGGGCATAGCGCACCTTCCACAGGAATTCCTGGGACGAGGCCAGCAGGGCGTTTTCGCTCTCCACCAGGAAGCCTTCGCCGGCCAGGGCCCGCAGGTTCAGGGTGCCGTACTGGCGACGGGCGACCCATAGAATCGTCTGGATATCCCGCAGCCCGCCCGGCGAGCCTTTGACGTTGGGTTCCAGGTTGTATTCGGTGTCGTTGTATTTGTGGTGCCGGGCCTTCTGCTCGGCACGCTTGGCCAGGAAGAACTCCTTGCTCGGCCACATGTGCGCAGTGCTGGTGACGTCGAGCATGCGCTGGCGCAGGCGCTCGGGGCCGGCGATGGTGCGGCTTTCCATGAGGTTGGTGATGATGGTCAGGTCGGCACGGGCTTCTTCGGCGCATTCGTCCACCGAACGGACGCTCTGGCCGACTTCCAGGCCGATGTCCCACAGCAACGTGAGAAAACGCTCGATGGAGTCGCGAAAGATCTCATGGTCCGCGCTGTCCAGCAGGATCAGCAGGTCGATGTCGGAGTAGGGGTGCAACTCGCCACGCCCGTAACCGCCGACCGCCACCAAGGCGATATCGGCGTCTTCGCTCCAATTGAACTGTTCCCAGGCCTTTTGCAGGATGTTGTCGACGAACCAGGCGCGGTCCTCGATCAGCCGGCGAATGTCGCGGCCACTGCGAAAGCGCGCGTCGAGTACCTCGCGGGCCTGGCGGATCGCCTTCTTGAAGGCGGCGATAGGGCTTGCCTTCAGGGCCAGTTCGGCCTGGAACTGGCCACGGTCGAAGAGTTCGGGATCCACCTGGGGCATCGATCGGCTTTCCTTTCTATCTGTCAGTCAGTCATTACACCGTTGGGAAAACCTGGGCAGCCTTTACGCTGAAACGCGCGGGATCGTGTCGTCGGCGCGCAGGGTGAAGATCTCGTAGCCGGTTTCGGTGACCAGCAGGGTATGTTCCCACTGCGCCGAGAGCTTGCGGTCCTTGGTGATGGCGGTCCAGCCGTCGCCCAGCACCTTGGTGTCGGCCTTGCCCTGGTTGATCATCGGCTCGATGGTGAAGGTCATGCCCGCCTTGAGCTCCATGCCGGTGCCGGCACGGCCGTAATGCAGAATCTGCGGTTCTTCGTGGAACACGGTGCCGATGCCGTGGCCGCAGAACTCGCGGACCACCGAGAAGCCGTTCTTTTCGGCGTGCTTCTGGATCACTTCACCGATGTCGCCCAGGCGGCAGCCAGGCTTGACGATTTCGATGGCCTTGTACATGCATTCCTGGGTCACCTGGGACAGGCGCTCGGCCCAGACCGGTACGGTGCCAACGTGGAACATGCGGCTGGTGTCGCCGAAATAGCGGTCCTTGATCACGGTGACGTCGATGTTCAGGGTGTCGCCGTCCTTCAACGGCTTGTCGCCCGGAATGCCGTGGCAGACCACGTGGTTGACCGAGGTGCAGATCGACTTGGGAAAACCCTTGTAGTTCAGCGGCGCAGGAATCGCACCCTGTACGTTGACTATATAGTCGTGGCAGATCTGGTTCAGGGTCTCGGTGGTGACGCCGGGCTTGACGTGTTCGGCGATCATCTCCAGTACGTCGGCGGCCAGTTTGCCGGCGATGCGCATGCCGGCGATGTCTTCGGCGGTTTTCAAACTAACGGTCATACAGGCTCTCTCTAGCGCAACGCGCTGAAATCAATTCGGTTTACGGGCGCGCGACAAAAGGTTACAGAATTCGCACAAGCCACAAAAAACGCGATTCTAACAGACGCTGGCGGCAAATCATGAGCCTCTGATGATCGCTTCTCTCTATAAGGTAGGGCCAAGTGGGCTCTATTCAAGGGGTTACACGAGGAGGGCGTGCGGCAAATGTGATTGCGTGTTCCGTTTTCGTCGATGCTGTGGTATAAAATGCGCCGCTTTCCGGGGATGCCCCGCGAAGCTTAAATCCACACACGTGTCGACACGATGACCTGGGTGCCGGAGGCCTTGCTGCCGCTGGTTGGTCATTGGGATACGTGGAGGCCAAACCCGACTTATTAAGGAACTATCATGTCCCAAGTCAACATGCGCGATATGCTGAAGGCCGGTGTGCACTTCGGTCACCAGACCCGTTACTGGAACCCGAAAATGGGTAAATACATTTTCGGCGCGCGTAACAAGATTCACATTATCAACCTTGAAAAAACCCTGCCAATGTTCAACGAAGCTCTGACTTTCGTAGAGCGTCTGGCCCAGGGCAAAAACAAGATTCTGTTCGTCGGCACCAAGCGTTCCGCTGGCAAGATCGTTGCTGAAGAAGCAGCACGTTGCGGTTCGCCGTACGTCGATCACCGCTGGTTGGGCGGCATGCTGACCAACTTCAAAACCATCCGTGCTTCCATCAAGCGTCTGCGTGACCTTGAAGTACAAGCCGAAGACGGTACTTTCGCCAAGCTGACCAAGAAAGAAGCGCTGATGCGCTCCCGTGACCTGGAAAAGCTCGATCGTTCCCTGGGTGGTATCAAGGACATGGGCGGTCTGCCTGACGCACTGTTCGTTATCGACGTTGATCACGAGCGCATCGCGATCACCGAAGCCAACAAGCTGGGCATCCCTGTTATCGGCGTAGTCGATACCAACAGCAGCCCGGAAGGCGTTGACTACATCATCCCAGGCAACGATGACGCAATCCGCGCTATCCAGCTGTACATGGGTTCGATGGCTGACGCTGTAATCCGTGGCCGTAACAATGTTGGCGGCGGCACTGTAGAGTTCGCTGCTGAAGAAGCGCCGGTCGCTGCAGCTGAGTAATTGACGCCCTGGCGTTGACTCAGTAAGCAAAAAGGGGGCTTGGCCCCCTTTTTGCCACCTCGAAAACCATTTGTCGGCGCTCACTTGTGACGGCGCAACCTAGCGACTGTAACGTGCAGCAGCCTACAACGGTGGTTCGGGAAGAATTGATCGCCCGTTTGATCGGGTGGAATGGTTGAAAACCTATCCAAGAGGATTTTGAAATGGCAGAGATTACTGCAGCGTTGGTCAAAGAACTGCGTGAGCGTACCGGCGAAGGCATGATGGATTGCAAAAAGGCCTTGACCAAGGCCGGCGGCGACATCGAAAAAGCCATCGACGACATGCGTGCCTCGGGCGCCATCAAGGCTGCCAAGAAAGCCGGCAACGTCGCTGCTGAAGGTGCTATCGCTCTGGTTGAAGACGGCAAAGCCGCCGTTCTGCTGGAAGTGAACTCGCAGACCGACTTCCTGGCCCTGCAAGACGACTTCAAGGCATTCGTTGCTGCCAGCGTCAAGAAAGCATTCGACGACAAGCTGACTACCGTTGAGCCTCTGATCGAAGCGCAAGAAGCTGATCGCCTGGTACTGGTCGGCAAGGTTGGCGAAAACGTCAACATCCGTCGCCTGGTTCGCGTTGAAGGTGACGTGGTTGGTGGTTACCTGCACGGCAACAAGATCGGTGTAGCGGTTGTTCTGAAAGGCGGCGACGTTGAGCTGGCCAAAGACATCGCCATGCACGTCGCGGCAAGCAACCCTGAGTTCCTGCTGCCTTCGGAAGTTTCGGCCGAAGCGATCGAGCGTGAAAAAGCTGTGTTCCTGCAGCTGAACGAAGAAAAAATCAAAGGCAAGCCAGAAAACATTGTTGAAAACATGGTCAAAGGCCGTATCAGCAAGTTCCTGGCCGAAGCAAGCCTGGTTGAGCAGGCGTTCGTCAAGAACCCTGAAATCAAGGTTGGCGAACTGGCCAAGAAAGCCGGTGCTGAAATCGTTTCCTTCACTTACTTCAAAGTAGGCGAAGGCATCGAGAAGCCGGTCGACAACTTCGCTGAAGAAGTTGCTGCCCAGCTGGCTGCCGCCAAGCAATAAGACAGTTTTCAACTGTCGCCCGAAAGAGGCTGCCCGCTCACGCGCGCAGCCTCTTTTCAAATGGGAAGGCCGATTTTATTTGGTTTCCCTTCGGAACTGGCTTACAAAGCCGTGTTCCGATGGCGCTGTAGCAGCGTCCAGCTAGAGTGAACGCAAGCCGTAAAACGGTTCGCAAAGAATTTTTGAAAAATACGCCGCAGGAGAGATTCGCAATGGCTCAGCAGGGCAGTGGTTATCAGGCTCGCTATAAACGCATTCTACTCAAGCTCAGCGGCGAGGCCCTGATGGGCTCGGAAGAGTTCGGGATCGATCCCAAGGTCCTTGATCGCATGGCGCTGGAAGTCGGCCAGTTGGTCGGCATCGGCGTTCAGGTCGGCCTGGTGATCGGCGGTGGCAACCTGTTCCGCGGCGCGGCACTGAGTGCAGCCGGCATGGACCGTGTTACCGGCGACCACATGGGCATGCTGGCCACTGTGATGAACGGCCTGGCCATGCGTGACGCCCTGGAGCGTGCCAATATCTCGGCTATCGTGATGTCGGCCATTTCCATGGTTGGCGTGACCGATCACTATGACCGCCGCAAAGCCATGCGCCACCTCAATTCCAAGGAAGTGGTGATCTTCGCTGCGGGCACCGGTAACCCGTTCTTCACCACCGACTCCGCAGCCTGCCTGCGCGCCATCGAGATCGATGCCGACGTGGTGTTGAAGGCGACCAAGGTAGACGGCGTCTACACGGCTGACCCATTCAAAGATCCGCATGCCGAGAAGTTCGATCATCTGACCTACGATGAAGTACTGGATCGCAAGCTGGGCGTGATGGACCTGACGGCTATTTGCCTGTGCCGCGACCACAAGATGCCGCTGCGCGTATTTAACATGAACAAGCCCGGCGCCCTGCTGAACATCGTACACGGCGGCGCAGAAGGGACTCTGATCGAGGAAGGCCAACAATGATCAACGAAATCAAGAAAGACGCCCAGGCGCGTATGCAGAAATCCCTGGAATCCCTGAGCCACGCGTTCGGCCAGATCCGTACCGGCAAGGCGCACCCCAGCATCCTGGGCAGCGTGATGGTGCCGTACTACGGTTCCGATACCCCGATCAGCAGCGTCGCGAACATTACCGTCAAGGACTCGCGCACCCTGCAAGTCGTGGCGTTTGAGCGCAACATGCTGGGCGCGGTCGACAAGGCGATCCAGAGCGCCGGCCTGAACCTCAACCCGACCAACCTGGGCGAGTTGTTGCTGATCTCCATGCCTGCCCTGACCGAAGAAACCCGCAAGGGCTTCACCAAGCAGGCCCGCAGCGCTGCCGAAGACGCTCGTGTTGCCGTGCGCAACATCCGTCGCGACGCGTTGGGTGACCTGAAGAAGCTGGTCAAGGACAAGGAAATCAGCGAAGACGAAGAGCGTCGTGCGGTTGCCGACATCGACAAGCTGACCAAGGATGCCGAGGCTCAGATCACCAAGGCCACCGACGAAAAAGAAAAGGACCTGATGGCCGTATAAGGGGTCAGGACACCTTCATGGAAAAGACCAAGCAGACTGTGCCCTCCGTGGTGCCGCGTCATGTCGCGATCATCATGGATGGGAATAATCGCTGGGCGAAGAAGCGCTTTATGCCAGGTGTTGCCGGGCATAAGGCCGGTGTCGATGCGGTACGGGCAGTGATTGAGGTGTGCGCCGAGGCCAAGGTCGAAGTTCTGACCCTGTTTGCCTTCTCCAGTGAGAACTGGCAGCGCCCCGCCGAAGAAGTCAGCGCCCTGATGGACCTGTTCTTCAAGGCGCTGCGTCGCGAGGCCAAGCGCCTCAACGACAACAATATCAGCCTGCGCATCATTGGTGATCGCTCGCGGTTCCATCCGGAACTGCAGGCGGCCATGCGTGAAGCCGAGGCGATCACTGCCGGCTCCAACCGTTTTGTGCTGCAGATTGCGGCCAATTACGGCGGTCAGTGGGACATCGCCCAGGCCGCGCAGCGCCTGGCCCGCGAAGTACAGGCCGGTCACTTGCGCCCGGACGACATCACGCCCGAACTCCTGCAAACCTGCCTGGTAACCGGCGACCTGCCGTTGCCGGACCTGTGTATCCGCACCGGGGGCGAGCACCGCATCAGTAACTTCCTGTTGTGGCAGTTGGCCTATACCGAGTTGTACTTCTCCGACCTGTTCTGGCCGGACTTCAAACACGATGCCATGCGTAACGCGCTGGCAGATTTCGCTTCCCGTCAGCGTCGTTTCGGTAAAACGAGCGAGCAGATCGAAGCTGGAGCCCGGGTTTAAATGCTTAAACAACGAATCATCACCGCACTGATCCTGTTGCCGATTGCCTTGTGCGGGTTCTTCCTGCTCGACGGTTCCGGCTTTGCGCTGTTCATCGGCCTGGTGGTCACCCTGGGCGCCTGGGAATGGGCGCGCCTGGCGGGCTTTGCCGGGCAGTTGCCGCGCGTGGTGTATGCCGCCGTCGTCGCCATGATGCTGTTCCTCATGTACATCCTCCCGGAGCTTGCCCCATGGGTGTTGGGCGCAGCGGTCCTGTGGTGGGCGCTGGCGACATTCCTGGTGCTGACCTACCCGGGCACCAGCAGCAAGTGGTCCAGTGTGGCCTGCAAGCTGGTGATCGGGTTGCTGATCCTGCTGCCGGCGTGGCAGGGATTGGTGGAGATCAAGCGTTACCCCCTCGGTAATTACCTGATCCTGGCGGTGATGGTGTTGGTGTGGGGCGCGGACATCGGTGCGTACTTCTCCGGTCGGGCATTCGGCAAGCGCAAGCTGGCGCCGGCTGTCAGCCCGGGCAAGAGCTGGGAGGGCGTATACGGTGGCCTGGCACTGACCCTGGCGATCACGTTGGTGGTTGGCGTGGTGCGTGACTGGGCGGTGAAGGAAATCCTCCTCGCGCTGCTGGGCACGGCGATCGTCGTATTCATCTCGGTGGTGGGTGACCTCACCGAAAGCATGTTCAAGCGCCAGGCCGGGATCAAGGACAGCAGTAACCTGCTGCCGGGTCACGGCGGTGTGCTCGACCGTATCGACAGTCTCACGGCGGCCATCCCGATCTTTGCCGTGCTGCTGTGGATGATTGCGTCGTGAGCCGCCCGCAACAAGTGACCGTGCTGGGGGCGACCGGTTCGATCGGGTTGAGCACCCTGGATGTGATCGCCCGTCACCCTGATCGTTACCAGGTGTTCGCGTTGACCGGTTTCTCCCGGTTGAGCGAACTGCTGGCCTTGTGCGTGCGCCATGCGCCGCGCTTTGCCGTGGTGCCGGAGGCGGCGGCCGCGCGGGGCTTGCAGGATGACCTGCGCGCTGCGGGGTTGGCGACCCAGGTGCTGGTGGGGGAGGAGGGGTTGTGCCAGGTCTCGGCGGATGCCGAGGTCGATACGGTTGTTGCGGCGATTGTCGGCGCTGCCGGCCTGCGCCCGACCCTTGCCGCCGTCGATGCAGGCAAGAAGATCCTGCTGGCCAACAAGGAGGCGTTGGTCATGTCCGGCGCACTCTTCATGCAGGCGGTGCGCGACAGTGGGGCCGTGCTGCTGCCCCTCGACAGCGAACACAACGCAATCTTCCAGTGCATGCCCGGTGACTACGCGCGCGGCTTGAGCCAGGTGGGGGTTCGTCGGATCCTGCTGACTGCGTCTGGCGGTCCGTTCCGGCAGACGCCGCTGGCCGAGTTGGAGCATGTGTCGCCTGATCAGGCGTGTGCGCACCCCAACTGGTCCATGGGTCGCAAGATCTCCGTGGATTCGGCGAGCATGATGAACAAGGGCCTGGAGATGATCGAGGCGTGCTGGTTGTTCGATGCGCGGCCGGACCAGGTCGAGGTGGTGATCCACCCGCAAAGTGTGATTCATTCCCTGGTCGACTACGTCGACGGTTCGGTACTGGCCCAACTGGGCAACCCGGATATGCGCACGCCGATTGCCAATGCCCTGGCTTGGCCGGAGCGCATCGACTCGGGCGTGGCGCCTCTGGATCTGTTTGCGATTGCGCGCCTGGACTTCGAGGCCCCGGACGAGCAGCGCTTTCCGTGCCTGCGCCTGGCGCGGGAGGCGGCGCAGGCCGGCAACAGTGCGCCGGCGATGCTCAATGCGGCCAACGAAGTGGCCGTGGCAGCGTTTCTCGAACGACGCATCCGCTTTCCGCAGATCGCGAGTATCATCGAGGACGTCCTGGGTGCTGAACCCGTCGTCGCAGTGAATGACCTGGGGGCTGTGTTCGAGGCGGACGCCAAGGCCCGTGCCCTGGCCGAGCAATGGCTGGGCCGCAACGCGCGTTAGCCTAAAGGTGTGTGTGGGCCTTCAGGCACTGGATTGGAATGCGGAGAAATTAGATGAGTGCGCTTTACATGATTGTCGGCACCCTGGTTGCTCTGGGTGTGTTGGTTACCTTCCACGAATTCGGCCACTTCTGGGTGGCGCGTCGTTGCGGCGTCAAGGTATTGCGCTTCTCCGTCGGTTTCGGCATGCCGCTGGTGCGCTGGCACGATCGTAAAGGCACTGAGTTCGTGATCGCAGCGATCCCGCTGGGTGGCTACGTCAAGATGCTCGACGAGCGCGAAGGCGAGGTGCCGGCCGATCAACTGGATCAATCCTTCAATCGCAAGACCGTTCGTCAGCGTATCGCTATCGTCGCAGCGGGTCCGATTGCCAACTTCCTGCTGGCCATGGTGTTTTTCTGGGTGCTGGCGATGCTCGGCAGCCAAGAGATGCGGCCGGTCATCGGTGCGGTCGAGTCGGGCAGCATCGCAGCCAAGGCTGGCCTGACGGCTGGGCAGGAAATTGTTTCCATTGATGGCGAACCTACCCTGGGCTGGCGTGACGTCAACCTTCGCCTGGTGCGTCGCCTGGGTGAAAGCGGCACGGTCAATATGCTGGTGCGCGAGGAGGGTTCCACGGCCGACAGCCCGCGTGAGCTGGCGCTGGACCAATGGCTCAAGGGTTCCGATGAGCCGGATCCGATCAAATCGCTGGGTATCCGCCCATGGCGCCCTGCGTTGCCGCCGGTGCTCGCCGAGCTGGACCCGAAAGGTCCGGCCCAGGCCGCAGGTCTGAAAACCGGCGACCGCTTGCTGGCACTCGATGGTCAGGCACTCAATGAATGGCAGCAGGTTGTCGACCTGGTGCGTGTGCGTCCCGATGCCAAGGTTGTGCTGAAAGTCGAGCGAGACGGTGCGCAGATCGACGTGCCGGTGACCCTCGCGGCGCGTGGCGAAGCCAAGGCGGCCGGGGGTTACCTCGGTGCCGGCGTCAAAGGTGTCGAGTGGCCGCCATCGATGCTGCGCGAGGTCAGTTACGGGCCGTTGGCAGCGATTGGCGAGGGCGCGAAACGCACTTGGACCATGAGTGTGCTGACCCTCGAATCCCTCAAGAAAATGTTGTTCGGCGAGCTCTCGGTAAAAAACTTGAGTGGACCGATAACCATTGCTAAAGTGGCGGGCGCTTCTGCCCAGTCGGGTGTCGCGGATTTCCTGAATTTCCTGGCTTATCTGAGTATTAGCCTGGGCGTTCTGAATTTGCTGCCCATTCCTGTATTGGATGGGGGGCATCTGTTGTTTTATCTGGTCGAGTGGGTGCGTGGTCGCCCCTTGTCAGATCGGGTGCAGGGTTGGGGGATACAGATCGGTATCAGTTTGGTGGTCGGGGTGATGTTGTTAGCCCTGGTCAACGATCTGGGACGTCTGTAACGCTTCGCTGAATTGCGAATCTGCCGCATTTTGCGGCAGTTTGTTTATTGCCAGTTGGAATAAGAAAGGACTTCATGAAACGTCTGCTGCTAACTGCGGTTCTCACCGTATTGATGATCGCCGAAGTTCACGCCGAGTCCTTCACCATCTCCGATATTCGCGTCAACGGCCTCCAGCGGGTTTCCGCCGGTAGCGTCTTTGGTGCCTTACCGTTGAACGTCGGTGAACAGGCTGATGACCGTCGCCTGGTGGAATCCACTCGTGCGCTGTTCAAAACCGGTTTCTTTCAAGACATCCAACTGGGTCGCGAAGGCAACGTCCTGGTCATCACCGTCGTCGAGCGACCTTCCGTCGCCAGTATCGAGATCGAAGGCAACAAGGCGATCTCGACTGAAGACTTGATGAAAGGTCTCAAGCAGTCCGGCCTGGCCGAGGGCGAGATCTTCCAGCGTGCCACCCTCGAAGGTGTGCGTAACGAGCTGCAGCGCCAATACGTTGCCCAGGGCCGCTACTCCGCGACCGTGGAAACCGAAGTGGTGCCGCAGCCGCGCAACCGTGTCGGCCTGAAGGTCAACATCAACGAAGGTACCGTGGCGGCGATCCAGCACATCAACGTGGTGGGCAACACCAAGTTCGCCGATGAAGACCTGATCGACCTGTTCGAGCTCAAGACCACCAACTGGTTGTCGTTCTTCAAGAACGATGACAAGTACGCCCGTGAAAAACTGTCCGGTGACTTGGAGCGCCTGCGTTCCTACTACCTGGACCGTGGCTATATCAATATGGATATCGCTTCGACCCAGGTGTCCATCACCCCGGACAAAAAGCACGTCTACATCACCGTCAACGTCAACGAAGGCGAGAAGTACACCGTTCGTGACGTCAAGCTGAGCGGCGACCTGAAAGTGCCTGAAGACCAGGTCAAGTCGCTGTTGCTGGTGCAGAAAGACCAGGTGTTCTCGCGCAAGCTGATGACCACCACGTCCGAGCTGATCACCCGTCGCCTGGGCAACGAAGGCTATACCTTCGCCAACGTCAACGGCGTACCGACCCCGCATGATGATGACCACACCGTGGACATCACCTTCGTCGTCGACCCGGGCAAGCGTGCCTACGTCAACCGCATCAACTTCCGTGGCAACACCAAGTCGGAAGACGAAGTGCTGCGTCGCGAAATGCGTCAGATGGAAGGTGGCTGGGCTTCGACCTACCTGATCGACCAGTCCAAGACCCGTCTTGAGCGCCTGGGCTTCTTCAAGGAAGTCAACGTCGAAACCCCGGCCGTACCGGGCGTGGATGACCAGGTCGATGTGAACTACGCCGTTGAAGAACAAGCGTCGGGTTCCATCACCGCCAGCGTCGGCTTCGCACAGAGTGCCGGCCTGATCCTCGGTGGTTCGATCACCCAGAACAACTTCCTCGGTACCGGTAACAAGGTGTCCATCGGCCTGACCCGAAGCGAATACCAGAGCCGCTATAACTTCGGTTATGTCGACCCCTACTGGACAGCTGACGGTGTGAGCCTGGGCTACAACGCCTTCTACCGCACCACCGACTACAAAGACCTCGACGTCGACGTGGCAAGCTATGCCATCGACAGCCTGGGTGCTGGCGTGAACATCGGTTACCCGATCAGCGAAACCTCGCGCCTGACCTTTGGCCTGACTGCGCAACAGGATGAGATCAAGACCGGCGTCTACACTGTGGACGAAATCTTCGACTTCACCCGTCGTGAAGGCGACAAGTTCCTGAACTTCAAGGCATCGGCCGGCTGGTCCGAGTCGACCCTGAACAAAGGCGTACTGGCAACCCGTGGTCACTCCCAGAGCCTGACCCTGGAAACCACCACGCCGGGCAGCGACCTGTCGTTCTTCAAGCTCGACTACCGTGGCCAGTTGTTCCAGCCGCTGAGCGATAACTACACCATGCGTCTGCACACCGAGCTGGGTTATGGCGACGGTTATGGTTCGACCAACGGTCTGCCGTTCTACGAGAACTACTACGCTGGTGGTTTCAACTCGGTTCGTGGCTTCAAGGACAGCACCCTCGGTCCTCGTGGTACGCCGAGCCGTGGCGTAGCCCGGACCGGTAACCAAGGAACTGTCGTTGACTCGGACGATGATCCACTGCCATTCGGTGGTAACGTGTTGATCCAGGGTGGTGCTGAAATCCTGTTCCCTCTGCCGTTTGTTAAAGATCAGCGTTCACTGCGTACTTCCGTATTCTGGGACGTAGGTAACGTATTCGATTCGAAATGCGATCAGATCACGAACCCAAGTGGGTTGAAGTCCAACACTCAGTGCAACGACGTTAGCCTGAGCAACCTGGCAAGCTCCGTGGGTGTGGGTGTGACCTGGGTGACTGCGCTTGGCCCGTTGAGCTTTGCTCTGGCCATGCCGATCAAGAAACCGGACAACGCTGAAACCCAGATTTTCCAATTCTCCCTCGGCCAGACGTTCTAAGCGTCTGACCCAAGATAACGACAACGGATTCTGTAGGAGTGCATCGTGCGTAAGTTGACTCAATTGGTACTGCTGGCAACCGTGCTGGTAGCAACCCCGGCCTTCGCCGAAATGAAAATCGCCGTCCTGAACTATCAGATGGCGTTGCTGGAATCCGATGCGGCCAAGAAATACGCCGTGGATGCCGAGAAGAAATTCGGTCCGCAACTGACCAAGCTCAAGACCCTGGAAAGCAGCGCCAAGGGCATCCAGGACCGCCTGGTAGCCGGTGGCGACAAGATGCAGACGGGCGAACGCGAGCGTCTGGAGCTGGAATTCAAGCAAAAGGCCCGCGACTATCAGTTCCAGTCCAAGGAGCTGAACGAAGCCAAGGCTGTTGCTGACCGTGAAATGCTCAAGCAACTGAAGCCGAAACTCGACAGCGCCGTGGAAGAAGTCATCAAGAAAGGTGCCTTTGACCTGGTGTTCGAGCGTGGCGCAGTCATCGACGTCAAGCCTCAATACGACATCACCCGCCAGGTGATCGAGCGCATGAACCAGCTGAAGTAAACCATGACCGCGACTATCAAGCTCGGCGAGTTGGCCGAGTTCCTGGGGGCCGATTTGCACGGCTCCCCGGAGAAAGAAATCACTGGGCTAGCCACCTTGCAGGAGGCTGGCCCAGCTCAGTTGAGCTTCCTCGCAAATCCTCAGTACCGTAAGTACCTCGTCGACAGTCAGGCCGCAGCTGTATTGCTCAAAGCCGCTGACGCCGAAGGGTATGCCGGGGATGCGCTGGTGGTGGCCGATCCGTACCTCGCTTACGCACGGGTGTCGCACCTGTTCGATCCGAAACCCAAGGCAGCCGGTGGTGTTCATCCGTCGGCAGTGATCGCCGATGATGCCCAGGTTGACCCTGCGGCCAGCATCGGTGCCTTTGCGGTGATCGAGAGCGGCGCGCGCATTGCGGCCGGCGTTACCGTGGGCGCTCATTGCTTTATCGGCGCGCGCTGCGAAATCGGCGCCGACGGTTGGTTGGCGCCACGCGTGACCCTGTACCACGATGTTCGCATTGGCGAGCGCGTGGTGATTCAGTCGGGTGCCGTGATTGGCGGTGAAGGCTTCGGCTTTGCCAATTCCAAAGGCATCTGGAACAAAATTGCCCAGGTCGGCGGCGTATTGATTGGCGACGACGTGGAAATTGGCGTGAATACAGCTGTCGATCGCGGGGCCCTGGCCGATACCGTGATCGGCAACGGCGTCAAGCTCGACAACCAGATCCAGATTGCCCACAACGTGCAGATTGGCGATCACACCGCCATGGCCGCCTGTGTGGGTATCTCCGGCAGCACCAAAATCGGCAAGCATTGCATGCTGGCCGGTGGTGTCGGGTTGGTAGGGCATATCGATATTTGCGACAACGTCTTCATTACCGGCATGACCATGGTTACCCACTCGATTACCGAGCCCGGGGCCTATTCTTCCGGTACCGCCATGCAGCCCGCGGCTGAATGGCGCAAGAGTGCAGCACGTTTGAGGCAGCTCGACGACATGGCTCGACGTCTCAAACAGCTGGAAAAGCGTGTTGGGGACGTGACCCCTGGCGGTAATGCTTCATCAGAAGGCTGATACCATTTCCATATCAAGTGTGCACAGCCGCTAGACTTGCCTCCTTGATTTGCTAGCGGGGCGTGCGTTTAGTCGCCCGCCCCCAATCTTTATTACAGGCTTCCCCCCGAAATGATGGACATCAACGAGATTCGCGAATACCTGCCTCACCGTTACCCGTTCCTGCTGGTGGACCGCGTAGTGGACCTCAATGTCGAGGAAAAGCGCATTCGTGCCTACAAGAATGTCAGCATCAACGAACCGTTCTTCAACGGTCACTTTCCTGCGCATCCGATCATGCCAGGCGTGTTGATCATTGAAGCGATGGCCCAGGCTGCCGGTATCCTTGGTTTCAAAATGCTCGACCTCAAGCCTGCCGACGGCACGCTCTATTATTTCGTGGGTTCCGACAAGTTGCGTTTCCGCAACCCGGTCACTCCCGGTGACCAGTTGATCCTGGAAGCCAAGTTCATCAGCTGCAAGCGCCAGATCTGGAAGTTCGAATGCCAGGCCTCGGTGGACGGCAAGCCGGTGTGCTCCGCCGAGATCATCTGTGCGGAACGCAAACTATGAGTTTGATTGACCCTCGCGCAATCATCGATCCGTCGGCCGTTCTGGCCGCCGACGTTGAGGTCGGCCCCTGGTCGATTATCGGCGCAGGTGTGGAAATCGGCGAGGGGACTGTCATCGGGCCGCACGTGATCCTCAAAGGTCCGACCCGCATTGGCAAACACAATCGCATCTACCAGTTTTCCTCGGTAGGCGAAGACACCCCGGACATGAAGTACAAGGGTGAAGAAACGCGCCTGGTAATCGGTGACCACAACATCATCCGTGAAGGCGTGACCATTCACCGCGGCACCGTGCAGGATCGTGCCGAAACCACCCTGGGTGACCACAACCTGATCATGGCCTATGCCCACATCGGCCACGACAGCGTCATCGGCAACCATTGCATCCTGGTCAACAACACCGCGTTGGCGGGCCATGTGCATGTGGACGACTGGGCGATCCTGTCGGGTTTCACCCTGGTGCATCAGTACTGCCACATCGGCGCCCACAGTTTTTCCGGCATGGGCACCGCCATTGGCAAGGATGTTCCGGCGTTCGTGACTGTTTTCGGTAACCCGGCCGAAGCGCGCAGCATGAACTTCGAGGGCATGCGCCGTCGTGGTTTCAGCGAAGACGCGATTCATGCCCTGCGCCGTGCCTACAAGGTGATTTACCGTCAGGGGCTCACCGTGGACCAGGCCTTGGCCCAACTCGTCGAGCCGGCTGCGCAGTTTCCGGAAGTCGCGGTGTTCCGTGACTCGATCCAGGCGTCGACTCGCGGCATCACCCGCTGATCATGGCCAATCTGCGTATCGCGCTGGTGGCAGGAGAAGCTTCCGGCGATATCTTGGGCGCAGGCCTGATGCGGGCCCTCAAGGCCCAGCATCCTGCGGTTGAATTTATTGGCGTCGGTGGCCCGCTGATGCAGGCCGAAGGCCTCACCTCCTACTTCCCGATGGAGCGTCTGTCGGTCATGGGGCTGGTGGAAGTACTGGGTCGCCTGCGTGAGTTGCTGGCGCGCCGCAAGCTGCTGATTCAGACCCTTATCGAAGAAAAGCCCGACGTCTTTATCGGTATCGACGCACCGGACTTCACCCTCAATATCGAACTCAAGTTGCGTCAGGCCGGGATCAAGACCGTGCACTACGTCAGCCCGTCCGTATGGGCGTGGCGGCAGAAGCGCGTGCTGAAGATCCGTGAAGGCTGCGACCTGATGCTGACCCTGCTGCCGTTCGAGGCCAGGTTCTACGAAGAGAAGGGCGTGCCGGTGCGGTTTGTCGGGCACACCCTGGCAGACACGATTCCATTGCAGGCTGACCGCGCGGCGGCCCGTGCCGAACTGGGCTTGCCCGACGGTCCGTTGGTGGCGCTGATGCCCGGCAGTCGCGGCGGTGAAGTCGGCCGTCTGGCCAGCGTGTTTTTCGACGCCGCCGAGCGCCTGATGGCGTTGAAACCCGGCGTACGCTTCGTATTGCCCTGCGCGAGCCCGCAACGCCGAGCGCAAATCGAGACGCTGCTGGAAGGTCGCAACCTGCCGCTGACCCTGCTCGACGGCCAGTCGCACCTGGCCCTGGCGGCTTGCGATGCGGTGCTGATCGCATCCGGAACGGCCACCCTGGAGGCCTTGCTCTACAAGCGCCCGATGGTGGTGGCCTACCGCCTGGCGCCGCTGACGTTCTGGATTCTCAAGCGCATGGTCAAAAGTCCTTACATCTCCTTGCCCAACCTGCTGGCCCAACGACTGCTGGTGCCGGAATTGTTGCAGGACGATGCAACGCCTGAAGCCCTGGCGAATACCGTACTCCCGTTGATCGACGGCGGCGAAGAGCAGACCCGTGGGTTTGACGCGATCCACCGCACCTTGCGTCGCGATGCGTCCAACCAGGCGGCGGATGCCGTGCTGACCTTGATCGGCCACAAGCAGGAAACCCTATGACCACGCAAATGGGCCTGGATTTCAGCCTGGTCGCCGAAGCACATGAGCTGGTCGCCGGTGTCGACGAAGTAGGGCGCGGCCCGCTGTGCGGCGCTGTCGTCACGGCGGCGGTGATCCTCGACCCGAGCCGCCCGATCCTGGGGCTCAACGATTCGAAGAAACTCACCGAAGCCCGTCGGGAAAAGCTCTACGACGAGATCATTGAGAAAGCCCTCAGTTGGCACATCGCCCGTGCCGAGGTCGAAGAAATCGACGAATTGAACATCTTGCACGCCACCATGCTCGCCATGCAGCGCGCCGTTGAAGGCCTGCACATCACGCCGAAAATCGCGATGATCGACGGTAACCGCTGCCCCAAGCTGGCGATGCCGGCCGAAGCGGTGGTCAAGGGTGACAGCAAGGTGCCCGCCATTGCTGCGGCATCGATTCTGGCCAAGGTCAGCCGTGACCGTGAAATGGCGGCTTTCGAATTGATCTACCCCGGCTACGGCATCGGTGGTCACAAGGGCTACCCCACGCCCGTTCATCTGGAAGCTTTGGCTCGCCTTGGCCCGACGCCGATCCACCGCCGCTCGTTTGCCCCGGTGCGCCAGGCGTTCGAAGCGCGGGAGAGCCTCAGCGAGGTATAGTCGCGAGGCTGATGTTTTTGCCAAGGCCCGGTACAATCCGGGCCTTGTTGTTTTCACGTATAAGAGATCACTATGCTGGCTTCATTCGTTCACCTGCGCCTGCACACTGAGTACTCCCTGGTCGACGGCCTGGTGCGGATCAAACCGCTGGTCAAGACTCTGGTGGGCATGAACATGCCCGCGGTCGCGGTGACCGATCAGAACAACATGTGTTCGCTGGTCAAGTTCTACAAGAACGCCATGGGCGCCGGCATCAAGCCGATCTGCGGCGCCGACCTGTGGCTGTCCAACAAGGACCCGGACAACGCCCTGAGCCGTATCAGCCTGCTGGCGATGAACGGCGTGGGTTATCGCAACCTTACCGAACTGATTTCCCGTGGTTTTATCGACGGCCAGCGCAATGGTTCGATCATCATCGAGCGCGAATGGGTCGCCGAGGCCAGCGAAGGCCTGATCATGCTGTCGGCCGCCAAAGAGGGCGAGATCGGCATCGCGCTGCTGGGGGGCAACCCCCAGGAAGCCGAAGTGCTCGCCCGTGAGTGGATGCAGGTCTTTCCCGACCGTTTCTACCTGGAAGTCCAGCGCACCAATCGCCCTAACGACGAAGAGCATCTGCACGCCGCAGTGGCCCTGGCCGACAAGCTGGGCGCGCCGCTGGTGGCGACCAACGATGTGCGCTTCATCAAGAAGGAAGACTTCGAAGCCCACGAAACCCGCGTGTGCATCGGCGAAGGCCGGGCCCTGGATGACCCGCGCCGTTCAAAGAATTACAGCGAAGAGCAATACCTCAAAAGCGCCGACGAGATGGCCGAGCTGTTCAGTGACCTGCCCGAGGCCCTGGAAAACTCCGTCGAAATCGCCAAGCGCTGCAATATCGAAGTGAAGCTCGGCAAGCACTTCCTGCCCAACTTCCCGATTCCCGATGGCATGACCATCGACGAATACTTTCGCAAGGTGTCGTTCGATGGCCTAGAAGAACGGCTCACCGTCCTGCTGCCCAAGGACACCACCGACGACTACGAAGCCAAGCGCCAGGTCTATGTCGACCGGCTGAATTTCGAGCTGGATATCATTATCCAGATGGGCTTCCCCGGTTATTTCCTGATCGTAATGGACTTTATCCAGTGGGCCAAAAGCAACGGCGTACCGGTGGGGCCGGGCCGGGGGTCGGGTGCCGGCTCGCTGGTCGCCTATGTACAGAAGATCACCGACCTTGACCCGCTCGAATATGACCTGCTGTTCGAACGGTTCTTGAACCCGGAACGGGTCTCCATGCCCGACTTCGACGTTGACTTCTGCATGGACGGCCGTGACCGCGTGATCGAATACGTGGCCGAAAAATACGGGCGCAATGCGGTAAGCCAGATCATCACCTTCGGTTCCATGGCCGCGAAGGCTGTAATCCGCGACGTGGCGCGAGTGCAGGGCAAGTCCTACGGGCTGGCGGACCGCCTGTCGAAGATGATCCCGTTCGAAGTCGGCATGACGCTGGAGAAAGCCTACGAGCAGGAAGAGATCCTGCGCGACTTCATCAAGATCGATGAAGAAGCCGCCGAAATCTGGGACATGGCGCGCAAACTCGAAGGCGTGGTGCGTAACGTCGGTAAACACGCCGGTGGTGTGGTTATCGCGCCGACAAAACTGACCGACTTTTCGCCGATCTATTGCGACGAAGAGGGCGATGGCCTGGTCACCCAGTTCGACAAGGACGACGTGGAGGCGGCCGGCCTGGTGAAGTTCGACTTCCTCGGCCTGCGGACCCTGACGATCATCGACTGGGCACTCAAGACCATCAACCGTGACCGCGCCAAGGTCGACGAAGCACCACTGGATATCGCGTTTATCCCGCTGGACGACAAACCGACCTACCAGTTGCTGCAAAAAGCCGAAACCACGGCAGTGTTCCAGCTCGAGTCGCGCGGCATGAAGGAGCTGATCAAAAAGCTCAAGCCCGACTGCCTGGAAGACTTGATCGCACTGGTGGCCCTGTTCCGTCCGGGCCCGCTGCAATCGGGCATGGTGGACGACTTCATCAACCGTAAGCACGGGCGCGCCGAGCTGGCCTACCCGCACTCGGACTACCAGTACGAAGGCCTCAAGCCGGTGTTGGCGCCGACCTACGGCATCATCCTGTACCAGGAACAGGTGATGCAGATTGCCCAGGTGATGGCCGGCTACACCCTGGGTGGTGCGGACATGCTGCGTCGCGCCATGGGTAAGAAAAAACCCGAGGAAATGGCCAAGCAGCGCGGCGGTTTCATCGAAGGTTGCGCGACCAACAACATCGACGCCGACCTGGCCGGTAACATCTTCGACCTGGTGGAAAAATTCGCCGGTTACGGCTTCAACAAGTCCCACTCCGCTGCGTACGGTCTGGTGTCGTACCAGACCGCCTGGCTGAAGGCCCACTACCCGGCGCCGTTCATGGCTGCGGTACTCTCGGCGGACATGCACAACACCGACAAGGTCGTGACCTTGATCGAGGAAGTGCGCACGATGAAGCTGCGCCTCGACGCGCCTGACGTGAACGCTTCGGAGTTCAAGTTCACGGTGAACGATGAAGGCCGCATCATCTATGGCCTGGGCGCGATCAAGGGCGTGGGCGAAGGCCCGGTGGAAGCCATCGTCGAAGCGCGCCAGCACGGACCGTTCAAGGACCTGTTCGACTTCTGCGCGCGGGTCGACCTCAAGCGCATCAACAAACGTACCCTGGATGGCCTGATTCGCAGCGGCGCACTCGACCGTCTTGGCCCGTATTTCCACGACGAGCCAAAGGCTTACCAGGCCAATATCGACCGTAACCGCGCGGTGCTGCTCACCGCCATGGAAGAAGCGATCAAGGCTGCCGAACAGACCGCCCGCACCCATGACAGCGGCCACGCCGACCTGTTTGGCGGGTTGTTTGTCGAAGAGGACGCGGACGTCTACGGCAACCATCGCAAGGCCAAGGAGCTGACCCTCAAGGAACGTCTCAAGGGTGAAAAAGACACCTTGGGCCTGTACCTCACCGGTCACCCGATCGACGAATACGAAGGCGAAATCCGCCGGTTTGCCCGTCAGCGCATCATCGACCTGAAACCGGCGCGGGACACCCAGACCGTCGCCGGCATGATCATCGCCCTGCGGGTGATGAAAAACAAAAAGGGCGACAAGATGGGCTTCATCACCCTCGACGACCGCTCTGGCCGGATCGAAGCGTCGCTGTTTGCCGATGCCTTCCACTCCGCGCAGTCGTTGTTGCAGACCGATGCGATGGTGGTGGTGGAAGGGGAGGTCAGCAACGATGACTTCTCCGGTGGCCTACGCCTGCGGATCAAGCGGGTGATGAGCATGGAAGATGCCCGCACCAACCTGGCCGAAAGCCTGCGCCTGAAGGTAAAAACCGAGGCGCTCAAGGGCGATCAGCTACGCTGGCTGGGGGATTTGCTCAAGCGGCATCGGGGTGCATGCCCGGTGACCATGGAGTACACCGGCAACGACGCCAAGGCCATGCTGCAGTTTGGCGAGACCTGGCGAATTGATCCCGCAGATGGCTTGATTCAAGCATTGCGTGACCAGTTCGGGCGAGACAACGTCTTCCTCCAATACCGTTGACGGTCAGGACGCCTGACCTCGACTGAACATTTAATCTCGACCTAAACGCGCCTCTCCCTTAAGGTAGGGCGCGAATAGACAACCGGCTGGCCAGGCACGCCCTGGCCGTCGACCCAAGACGGACGCTTATGAACCCGAATTTTCTTGATTTCGAACAGCCGATCGCTGACCTGCAAGCCAAGATCGAAGAGCTGCGCCTGGTCGGCAATGACAATTCGCTGAATATCGGCGATGAAATCTCCCGCCTGCAAGACAAGAGCAAAACGCTCACCGAAGACATCTTCGGCAAGCTGACCAGCTGGCAGATCGCGCGCCTGGCCCGCCACCCGCGCCGTCCGTACACCCTGGACTACATTCAGCACATCTTCACCGAGTTCGACGAGCTGCATGGCGACCGCCACTTCTCCGACGACGCGGCCATCGTGGGCGGTATCGCTCGCCTGGACGACCAGCCTGTGATGGTGATCGGTCACCAGAAAGGCCGTGAAGTGCGCGAGAAAGTCCGCCGCAACTTCGGCATGCCACGCCCTGAGGGCTACCGCAAGGCGTGCCGCCTGATGGAAATGGCCGAGCGTTTCAAGATGCCGATCCTGACCTTCATCGACACCCCGGGTGCTTACCCGGGTATCGACGCTGAAGAGCGTAACCAGAGCGAAGCCATCGCCTGGAACCTGCGTGTCATGTCGCGTCTGAAAACCCCGATCATCGCCACCGTCATCGGTGAAGGTGGTTCCGGCGGCGCACTGGCCATCGGTGTCTGCGACCAGCTGAACATGCTGCAATACTCAACCTACGCGGTGATCTCGCCGGAAGGTTGCGCCTCGATCCTGTGGAAAACCGCCGAAAAGGCGCCGGATGCTGCTGAAGCCATGGGCATCACTGCCGATCGCCTCAAGGGCCTGGGGATCGTGGACAAAGTGATCGCCGAACCTCTGGGCGGTGCTCACCGTGATCCGGCGGCGGCTGCCGCGACCATCCGCGCTGAGTTGGGCTCGCAACTGGCGATGCTCAAGAAACTGGACAACGAAGCGCTGCTGGCCCGTCGTTACGAGCGCTTGATGAGCTACGGTCTCTGACGTTACAGCGGTACTTATGTGGGAGGGGGCGTGCCCCCGATAGCTGGGTCTCAGTCAATGCATCTGGTGACTGACCCACCGCTATCGGGGGCAAGCCCCCTCCCACATTTGCTTTGTGTATGCTTGGTCAACGTCATCCAGATTTGCGGCGGTAACGTTTGATGAAACCAACCTTGCGCGCCAAGCTCCTGCAAGCCCTGGCTCCGTGGCGCAACGCCCCGGCCTGGCAAATCGCATTCTCGGGTGGGCTTGATTCCACCGTTCTGCTGCACCTCCTGGCCTCCCTGGCAAACACCGAAACCCTGCCGCCGCTCAGTGCTGTGCATGTCCATCATGGTCTGCAAGCTGCTGCTGACCTGTGGCCGGAGCATTGCCAGTCGGTATGCGACAACCTGGGCGTACCGTTGCGGGTCATGCGCGTGCAAGTCCAGCTCGGTGCCAGTCTTGAGCGAGCCGCCCGTGACGCGCGTTACCAGGCGTTTGCCGAGGTGATCGGGGCAGGGGACATGCTGCTCACCGCCCAGCACCGCGACGATCAGGCCGAAACCCTGTTGTTCCGCCTGCTGCGCGGGGCAGGGGTGCGTGGGCTGGCGGCAATGCCAGTACAGCGCCCGCTGGCGGGAGGCTACCTTGTACGGCCCTTGTTGGATGTCTCGCGTGCAGAGCTGGAAGCCTATGCCGAGGCACATCAGCTCAAATGGATCGAAGATCCTTCCAATGCGGACTCGCGATTCTCCCGTAATTACCTACGCCATCGCGTGCTTCCTGTCCTGACGGAACGTTGGCCGCAGGCTAGCGCAAACCTGGCCCGCACCGCCGAGCACCTCAGCGAAGCCCAAGGCCTGCTGGATGAGCTGGCGCGCATGGACCTTCAGGCTGCCCACCCAGCGTCGCCGTTTCCCTGGCTGCAGTTGCCGTCCCTGCAGCTCACGTCGTTGCGCGAGCTTTCCGACGCCCGCCAGCGCAACGCCCTGCGCCATTGGCTGACGCCGCTGACGCGATTGCCTGACAGCGATCACTGGGCCAGTTGGTATTCCCTGCGCGATGCCAAGGGTGACGCACAGCCGCGTTGGCGCCTGGCCGACGGCGAATTGCTTCGATGTGGCGAGCGCGTCTGGTGGCTTCCCGCCGCTTGGTCGGAACTTTTCCACGCAACGGTGAGCTGGCCCTCTGCGCAAAACCCACTAGAGTTACCCGGCAATGGTCGGCTCGAATTTATCGGAAAGGCCCCCGAAGGCCTGCTGGAGATCCGCTACCGCCAGGGCGGCGAAATCATCGAAGTGCCAGGTCGCGGCCGGCGAGACTTGAAACGTCTGCTCAATGAATATGGGGTGCCGGGGTTTGTCCGTGGCAGATTGCCGCTGCTGTTTCAGGACGGGCAATTGCTCGCGGTCCCAACCCTTGCAGGGCTGTGGCCCAACCCGGCACGTGACTGGCAATTGCATTGGATGCCACAGATCTGCGATCAAGGTTTGAGCTGATAGAGCCTTTCCGGTAGACTACGCTCCCTTCTTGATACAACTTCTGTGGATTCTCCTGAATCGCAGCAGTTGCCGATTACCAAGCAGTCTTTGCTGGGCGATTCCAAAAAATGTGTAGCGATCAACGTACCGGTGTTTCATTGCTGGTCTGTCACAACGCGGCGGTTTTTTTGAAAGGTGCACTGTGATTAATGCAGGTGATCGGGGGCTTCGGCCTTCCTTCGCTTTCCCCGGCGGCTCGGACCGCTTTAACGCAGACTTCTAGGGTTTTTCATGACGCGCTACATATTCGTCACGGGCGGTGTTGTTTCTTCATTGGGGAAAGGCATTGCCTCCGCTTCATTGGCGGCCATCCTGGAGGCGCGGGGACTTAAGGTCACCATGCTCAAGCTGGACCCGTACATCAACGTCGACCCGGGCACCATGAGCCCGTTCCAGCACGGTGAAGTGTTCGTCACCCACGACGGCGCCGAGACCGACCTGGACCTGGGCCACTACGAGCGGTTCATCCGCACGACCATGACCCAGAACAACAACTTCACCACCGGCCGTGTCTACGAGCACGTGCTGCGCAAGGAGCGCCGTGGTGACTACCTGGGTGCAACCATCCAGGTGATCCCGCACATCACCGACGAAATCAAGCGCCGCATCATCAAGGGTGCAGGCGATGCCGACGTGGCGATGGTCGAGATCGGTGGCACCGTGGGTGACATCGAATCCCAACCGTTCCTCGAAGCCATCCGCCAGTTGCGTTTCGAAGTCGGCGCCAAGCGCGCAATGCTGATGCACCTCACCCTGGTGCCTTACATCGCTACCGCAGGCGAGACCAAGACCAAGCCAACCCAGCACTCGGTGAAGGAACTGCGTTCCATCGGCCTGCAGCCGGACGTGCTGGTGTGCCGCTCCGATCACCCGATCGACGTGTCCTCGCGTCGCAAGATCGCGCAATTCACCAACGTTGAAGAACGTGCGGTGATCGCGCTGGAAGACGCCGACACCATCTACAAGATCCCGGGCATCCTGCATTCGCAAGGCCTGGACGATTTTGTGGTCGAGCGTTTCGGCCTGCAGTGCAATGGTGCGGACCTGTCCGAGTGGGACGCCGTGGTCGACGCCAAGCTCAACCCTGAGCATGAAGTCACCATCGCCATGGTCGGCAAGTACATGGAGCTGCTGGACGCGTACAAGTCGCTGATCGAAGCGATGAGCCATGCCGGCATCAGCAACCGTACCAAGGTCAACCTGCGCTACATCGATTCCGAAGACATCGAGAACCAAGGTACTGCCTTGCTCGAAGGTGTGGACGCGATCCTCGTGCCTGGCGGCTTCGGCCTGCGTGGCGTCGAAGGCAAGATCACTGCCGTTCAATACGCCCGTGAGAACAAGGTGCCGTACCTGGGTATCTGCCTGGGCATGCAAGTGGCCGTCATCGAGTTCGCCCGTAACGTGCTGGGCTGGAAAGACGCCAACTCCACCGAGTTCGACAGCAAGAGCGGCCACCCGGTCGTGGGCCTGATCACCGAGTGGGAAGATGCCACCGGCGCGGTCGAGACCCGTACCGAAGCCTCCGACCTGGGCGGCACCATGCGCCTCGGTGCGCAGGATTGCCTGCTGGAGCCGGGCTCGCTGGTTCACGATTGCTACGGCAAGGACGTGATCGTCGAGCGTCACCGTCACCGCTACGAAGTGAACAACAACCTGCTGCCGCAGATCAAAGAGGCCGGCCTGAAAATCTCCGGTCGCTCCGGTGATGGCGCGCTGGTCGAAGTGGTTGAAGCACCGGATCACCCATGGTTCGTCGCGTGCCAGTTCCACCCTGAGTTCACCTCGACGCCGCGCGACGGTCATCCGTTGTTCAGCGGCTTCGTCAAGGCTGCACTGACGCAACACCAGAAGAAGGCGTAACCCTGATGGCCCAGAAGATCATTCGCGTCGGCAACATCGAGATTGCCAACGACAAGCCCATGGTGCTGTTTGGCGGCATGAACGTGCTGGAAAGCCGCGACATGGCGATGCAGGTCTGTGAAGAGTACGTGAAGGTTACCGAGAAACTCGGTATTCCCTACGTGTTCAAGGCCAGCTTCGACAAGGCCAACCGTTCGTCCGTGACCTCCTACCGCGGCCCGGGCCTTGAAGAAGGCATGCGGATCTTCCAGGACATCAAGCAGGCCTTCGGCGTGCCAATCATCACCGACGTCCACGAGCCAGAACAGGCTGCCGTGGTCGCCGAGGTGTGCGACATCATCCAGTTGCCGGCCTTCCTGTCGCGCCAGACCGACCTGGTGGTCGCGATGGCCAAGACCGGCGCTGTGATCAATATCAAGAAAGCCCAGTTCCTCGCGCCCCAGGAGATGAAACACATCCTGAACAAGTGCGTGGAAGCGGGTAACGACCAGTTGATCCTCTGCGAGCGTGGTTCGAGCTTCGGCTATAACAACCTCGTGGTGGACATGCTCGGTTTCGGCATCATGAAACAGTTCGAATACCCGGTGTTCTTCGACGTGACCCACGCGCTGCAAATGCCGGGTGGTCGCGCCGATTCCGCCGGTGGGCGTCGCGCCCAGGTGCTGGACCTGGCCAAGGCCGGCATCAGCCAGTCTCTGGCGGGCCTGTTCCTCGAAGCCCACCCGGACCCGGACAACGCCAAGTGCGACGGCCCTTGCGCCCTGCGCCTCGACAAGTTGGAGCCATTCCTGGCCCAGCTCAAGCAGTTGGACGAACTGGTAAAGAGTTTTCCGACGGTAGAAACCGCGTAACCGTCGTTTCTCCGGTAGAATTTCCCACGCTTTATGCTCAGGCCCCCGGGCCTGGGCCTTGTCCTCTGCAAGCCTGCCCCGTTGTTCCACCCTTGCGGTCGGTCAAAAGTTTTCCTTCAGCTGCGTCGTTTTCGTCAACTTTGGAGTGTTTACAACAATGGCAAAAATCGTCGACATCAAAGGTCGTGAAGTTCTCGACTCCCGTGGCAACCCCACCGTCGAAGCCGACGTGCTTCTCGATAATGGCATCATCGGCAGCGCCTGCGCGCCGTCCGGTGCATCTACCGGTTCGCGCGAAGCGCTGGAACTGCGTGATGGCGACAAGAGCCGTTACCTGGGCAAAGGCGTACTCAAGGCAGTCGCCAACATCAATGGCCCGATCCGCGACCTGCTGCTGGGCAAAGACCCTGTTGACCAGAAAGCCCTCGACCTGGCAATGATCACGCTCGATGGCACCGAAAACAAAGGCAGCCTGGGCGCCAACGCCATCCTCGCCGTCTCCCTGGCTGCGGCCAAGGCGGCTGCACAGGACCAGGACCTGCCGCTGTACGCGCACATCGCCAACCTCAACGGCACACCGGGTGTCTACTCGATGCCGGTACCGATGATGAACATCATCAACGGTGGCGAGCACGCCGATAACAACGTCGACATCCAGGAATTCATGGTTCAGCCGGTAGGCGCCAAGTCCTTCTCCGAAGGCCTGCGCATGGGCACCGAGATTTTCCATCACCTCAAGGCTGTGCTGAAGGCCCGTGGCCTGAGCACTGCCGTAGGTGACGAAGGTGGTTTCGCACCGAACCTGGCGTCCAACGAAGATGCCCTGAAAGTGATCTCCGAAGCCGTCGCCAATGCTGGCTACAAGCTGGGCACCGACGTGACCCTGGCCCTGGACTGCGCGGCCAGCGAGTTCTACGAAGATGGCAAGTACAACCTGTCCGGCGAAGGCCAGGTATTCAATTCCGAAGGTTTCGCCGACTACCTGAAGGGCCTGACCGAGCGCTACCCGATCATCTCGATCGAAGACGGCCTGGACGAGTCTGACTGGGACGGCTGGAAAATCCTCACTGACAAGATCGGCGAGAAAATCCAGCTGGTGGGTGACGACCTGTTCGTGACCAACACCAAGATCCTGAAGGAAGGCATCGACAAGTCGATCGCCAACTCGATCCTGATCAAGTTCAACCAGATCGGCACCCTGACCGAAACCCTGGAAGCCATCCAGATGGCCAAGGCTGCGGGCTATACCGCCGTGATCTCCCACCGCTCCGGCGAAACCGAAGATTCGACCATTGCCGACCTGGCCGTGGGCACCTCGGCGGGCCAGATCAAGACCGGTTCCCTGTGCCGTTCCGACCGCGTGTCCAAGTACAACCAATTGCTGCGTATCGAAGAGCAACTGGCGGGCAAGGCCAAGTACAACGGTCGTGGCGAGTTTCGCGGTTAAGCTGTAAATGGTAAAAAGTCGGCAGATTGCGTCGGAAATTTCACGGTAAAGTGAATTTCGACGCTAATCTGATGGCTACTTAGCACAAGCCTGGTTTTTCCAGGCTTCGTGCTATCAGTTGCTGCAAAAGTTTTGCATGGCTGTCTTTTTTCACTGGATACCCGGATTTCGATGCGCAGTCCCAATTGGTTGTTCCTCGTCTTGCTCTTGTTGCTGGCTGGCCTGCAATACCGCCTATGGGTGGGTAATGGCAGCTTTGCGCAGGTAAAAGACCTGACCGAGCAAATTGCTGCACAGCACGCCGAAAACGAGATCCTGCTGGAGCGCAACCGCGTGCTCGATGCTGAAGTGCTTGAGCTGAAAAAAGGTACCGAGACCGTTGAAGAGCGGGCTCGCCATGAGCTGGGCATGGTCAAGGAGGGCGAGACCCTCTACCAGTTGGCCCAATGAGCACCTGTTTGCCGGCCTTCTGGGCCGTGATTCCTGCCGCGGGCGTCGGTGCCCGTATGGCCGCGGACCGTCCCAAGCAATACTTGCAACTGGGCGGGCGCACTATTCTCGAACACAGCCTTGGCTGTTTTCTCGATCATCCTTCCCTCAAGGGGTTGGTGGTCAGCCTTGCTCCCGATGATCCTTACTGGCCTACGCTGGCCTGTGCGGCGGACCCGCGCCTACAGCGTGCGGACGGTGGTTCGGAGCGCTCGGGCTCGGTGCTCAATGCGCTGTTGCACTTGAATGCCCTGGGCGCCAGTGATGATGACTGGGTGCTGGTGCACGATGCGGCGCGGCCGAACCTGAGCCGTGATGATCTCGATAAACTGTTGAGCCAACTCGCCGATGATCCGGTCGGTGGCCTGCTGGCCGTGCCGGCCCGGGATACCCTCAAACGCGCCGACAAGCACGGGCGGGTGGTGGAAACTGTCGACCGCAGCCTGATCTGGCAAGCCTATACGCCGCAGATGTTCCGCTTGGGCGCCTTGCATCGCGCGCTGGCCGACAGCCTGGTGGCCGATGCTGTCATCACCGACGAAGCCTCTGCCATGGAATGGTCCGGCCAGGCGCCTCGGCTGATTGAAGGGCGTTCGGACAATATCAAGGTGACCCGGCCGGAAGACCTGGAGTGGCTGCGGTTGCGGTGGGCTAACCGTAGGTAGTCAGCCAGACCGTGCCGAGCCTATCGGGGGCAAGCCCCCTCCCACATTAAGATTTGTGAACGCATTCAAAGGTGGGAGGGGGCTTGCCCCCGATGAGGCCCACCCAAACACCGAAATAATCACCGGCTGTACTCCGGCGTTTCAGCCAGCCCCGCCTTCAAAAAATCCACCAGCTTCCTGACCTTCGGCGATAAATGCCGCTGCTGCGGATACAGCGCCCATACCGCCGTGTTTGGCGGTTGATGCGCCTCCAGCAGCGACACCAACGCACCACTGTGCAGATGTTCCAGCACGTAGTAATCCGGCAACTGGCACAACCCAACCCCTTGCAATGCCGCATCCAGCACCGCCTGCCCACTGTTGCAGCGCCAGTTTCCCTGCACTCGCTGGGAAAATTCGCGGCCGTCCTGGGCCAGTTGCCAGATATCCGAACTGCCGATCAGGCAATTGTGCCGGCTCAATTCCGACAAACTGTGTGGCCGACCATACCGTGCCAGGTAGGACGGCGACGCGCACAGATACATGCGTCTAGGGGCGAGACGGCTGGCGACCATGCGCGAATCCTGCAGCCGCCCCAGGCGAATCGCCAGGTCGAGGCCTTCGTGCACCAGATCCAGCTGGCGGTTGCTCAGTTCGATGTCCACCCGTAGCTGCGGATACTGACCCATGAAGCGGGTCACGAGCGGCACGATGAAGCGTTCGCCGTAGGCCACGGCGCAGGTCATGCGCAACATGCCCTTGGGTTCACTGGCCAGGTCGCCCACCGCGCGCAGGGCTTCTTCGCGACCGTCCTGCAGGCGTTGGCAATGCTGCAGGAAAGTCTGGCCGGCCTCGGTCAGTGTCACCTTGCGCGTACTGCGATACAGCAACCGCGTTTGCAGGCGCTCCTCCAGTCGTGCGACTTGCCGGCTGATATGCGATGACGACACCCCGAGGCGTTCGGCCGCCGCCGTGAATTGGCTGCATTCGGCCACGGCGACAAACTCATCAATGCCTTCCCAGCGGTTTTCCAGCATGGTGATTATCCCTGTACAGCAATAAAGTTTTGCTTTTGCCTGGATTATTAATCAGCGGGCCATGTTTTACACTCTCTGCCTCACGTTTTTAACCCCTTGGAGTAATCCGGATGATCAAGTCCCGCGCCGCCGTAGCCTTCGAAGCCAAGAAGCCCCTCGAGATCGTTGAAGTGGATGTCGCCATGCCCAAGGCCGGCGAAGTGCTGTTGCGCGTGGTCGCGTCCGGCGTTTGCCACACTGATGCCTACACCCTGTCGGGTGCGGACCCGGAAGGTATCTTCCCGTCGATCCTCGGCCACGAAGGCGGCGCGGTGGTTGAGGCGATCGGCGAGGGCGTGACGTCGGTAGCGGTGGGCGACCACGTGATCCCGCTGTACACCCCGGAGTGCGGCAAGTGCAAATTCTGCCTGTCGGGCAAGACCAACCTGTGCCAGGCCATCCGTTCCACCCAGGGCAAAGGGCTGATGCCCGACGGCACCACGCGTTTTTCCTACAAGGGCCAACCGATTTTCCACTACATGGGGACCTCGACGTTCTCCGAGTACACCGTGCTGCCGGAAATTTCCGTGGCCAAGATTCCTAAAGAAGCGCCGCTGGAAAAAGTCTGCCTGCTGGGGTGTGGCGTCACCACCGGGATCGGCGCGGTGATCAATACTGCCAAGGTCAAGCCAGGCGACACCGTGGCCATCTTCGGCCTGGGTGGTATCGGCCTGTCGGCGATCATCGGTGCAGTCAAAGCCAAGGCCGGTCGCATCATTGCCATCGACATCAACCCGGCCAAGTTCGAGATCGCCAAACAACTGGGCGCTACCGACTGCATCAACCCGAAAGACTACGACCGTCCGATCCAGGACGTGATCGTCGACCTCACCGACGGCGGCGTGGACTTCTCCTTCGAATGCATCGGCAACGTGCAACTGATGCGTGCCGCCCTCGAGTGCTGCCACAAGGGCTGGGGCGAGTCGGTGATCATCGGCGTGGCCGGTGCTGGCCAGGAAATCGCCACCCGTCCGTTCCAACTGGTGACCGGTCGCGTCTGGCGCGGTTCGGCGTTCGGCGGCGTGCGCGGACGTACCGAGCTGCCAAGCTACGTGGAAATGGCCCAGACCGGCGAGATCCCGCTCGATACCTTCATCACCCACACCATGGGCCTGGAGGACATCAACAAAGCGTTTGACCTGATGCATGAAGGCAAGAGCATTCGTACCGTCATCCACTTCTGAGGTCGGCCATGAGTCTGGAAAACCTGTCGTGCCAGAAAAGCTTCGGCGGCTGGCATAAACGCTACAAGCATCACTCCGATGTGCTCGGTTGCGACATGACCTTCGCCGTCTACCTGCCGCCGCAGGCGGAGCAGGGCGGCAAGCTGCCGGTGCTGTACTGGCTGTCCGGCCTGACCTGCACCGACGAGAACTTCATGCAGAAGGCCGGTGCCCAGCGCATGGCCGCCGAGCTGGGGTTGATCATCGTCGCACCCGACACCAGCCCCCGTGGCCCTGGCGTCCCCGGCGATCCCGATAACGCCTGGGATTTCGGCCTCGGCGCGGGCTTTTATCTGAATGCCACCCAGGAACCCTGGGCCAAGCACTATCGGATGCATGACTACGTGGTGCAGGAATTGCCGGCATTGGTCGAAGCGCATTTCCCGGCTTCGGACAAGCGCGGCATCAGTGGCCACTCCATGGGCGGCCACGGTGCGCTGGTGTGTGCGCTGCGCACCCCGGGGCGTTACCTGTCGGTGTCGGCGTTTTCGCCGATCAACAACCCGATGGATTGCCCCTGGGGCCAGAAAGCCTTCTCCCGTTACCTGGGCGAAGAGCGCTCCAAGTGGCGCGAGTGGGACGCCTGCGTGCTGATCAGTGAAGCCTCGGAAAAGCTGCCGCTGCTGGTGGACCAGGGCGACCGCGACGACTTCCTCGCGGTGCAGCTCAAGCCTGAGGCCCTCGTTCAAGCGGCAAAGGCGGCCAACCATCCGCTGGAGCTGAGACTCCAACCGGGCTACGACCACAGCTACTTCTTCATCGCCAGCTTCATCGAAGATCATTTGCGGCATCATGGCCGTGCTTTGCTCGGTTAATGTGAAGCAAAAGTAGGTAGAATCACGCCCTGAATTAAATCGGGGCGTTTTTTTATGCGTATTGGCCACGGCTACGATGTGCACCGTTTCGCCGAAGGCGACTTCATCACCTTGGGCGGTGTGCGCATTGCACACCACCATGGGTTGCTGGCTCATTCCGACGGCGACGTTGTGTTGCATGCCTTGAGCGATGCCTTGCTCGGCGCAGCCGCGTTGGGTGATATCGGCAAGCACTTTCCGGACACTGACCCAACCTTCAAGGGCGCGGACAGCCGGGTATTGCTGCGCCACGTGGTCGGCCTGATCCATGCCAAGGGCTGGAAAGTCGGCAACGTCGACAACACCATCGTGGCCCAGGCGCCGAAAATGGCGCCCCATATCGAATCGATGCGCGCGCTGATCGCGGCGGATCTGCAAATTGAATTGGATCAAGTGAACGTGAAAGCCACCACCACCGAAAAACTCGGGTTCACCGGTCGGGAAGAGGGCATTGCCGTGCATTCCGTTGCCTTGTTGCTGCGCGCATGAACGACCTGCAACTGTTGGGCCCGCGTGCCTATGGTGAAGCGTTGGGCAGCGCGGTCCTGAAGGCCACGGCGGAAGACTTCCAGGTTGACGAAGTGCTGGATATCCCACTGACCGGCGAGGGCGAACACCTGTGGCTGTGGGTGGAGAAGCGTGGGCTCAACACCGAGGAAGCTGCACGGCGTATTGCCAAGGCCGCTGGCGTGCCGTTGCGTACCGTCAGCTATGCCGGGCTCAAGGATCGCCAGGCGCTGACTCGCCAGTGGTTCAGCGTGCAATTGCCGGGCAAGGCTGACCCGGACATGAGTGCGGCCGAAAACGACACCCTGAAGATCCTCAAGACCGCCCGCCACAAGCGCAAGCTGCAGCGCGGCGCGCATTCGGCGAATGGTTTCACCTTGCGCCTGACCCAACTGGCCGGTGATACCGCAGCCATCGACGCGCGGTTGCAACTGATTGCCCAGCACGGCATTCCCAACTATTTCGGCGCACAGCGCTTCGGCCACAACGGCGGCAACGTCGTCGATGCCCGCGAATGGGCGGCCCGCAAGGCCTTGCCGGAGCAGCGCAACGTGCGGTCGCGGCTGTTGTCCACCGCGCGCAGCTTTCTGTTCAATCAGGTGTTGGCGGCTCGGGTTGCCGACGGTTCCTGGCAGCGAGCCCAGGTCGGCGACCTGCTGGCGTTTACCGACAGTCGCAGTTTTTTCCCGGCGGGGGAGGCTGAGTGCAGCGATCCGCGCCTGGCGATCCTGGACCTGCACCCCACCGGCCCGCAGTGGGGCGAGGGCGATTCGCCCGCCAGCGGCGCGACCCACCTGCTCGAGCAAGCCGTCGCCGCGCAAGAGGCCGACCTGCGCGATTGGCTGGTGAATGCCGGCATGAGCCAGGAACGTCGCATTCTGCGACTGCCCATTGGCGGGTTGACGTGGCATTATCCCGGTCCTGACATTCTGCAATTGGAATTCGTCCTGCCGGCTGGATGCTTCGCCACTGTCTTGGTGCGCGAGCTTGTTGATCTGGTGCCGGCAGGGCAGACGGACAGCCCATGCGTATTCTGATATCAAATGATGACGGTGCCACCGCACCCGGTCTTGCCGCGCTCTATGGCGCGCTGCAAGACTATGCCGAGTGCGTGGTGGTCGCCCCCGACCAGGACAAAAGCGGCGCCAGCAGTTCGCTGACGCTCGACCGTCCGCTGCACCCGCAGGTCCTGGCCAACGGCTTTATCAGCGTGAACGGCACCCCCACCGACTGCGTGCACCTGGCAATCAACAGTTTGCTGGAGCAGGAGCCGGACCTGGTGGTGTCGGGTATCAACCTCGGCGCCAACCTGGGCGATGATGTGCTGTATTCCGGCACCGTGGCAGCGGCGCTTGAAGGGCGTTTCCTGGGGCGCACTTCGTTTGCGTTTTCCCTGGCGTCGCGCCAACTCGACAACCTGCCCACCGCCGCCTATTTCGCGCGCAAGCTGGTGGAGGCCCATGCTTCCCTGGACCTGCCGCCGCGAACGGTACTCAACGTCAATATCCCCAACTTGCCCCTCGACCATATTCGCGGCATCCAGCTGACGCGCCTGGGCCACCGTGCCCGTGCGGCGGCGCCGTTGAAGGTGGTCGATCCGCGTGGCAAGGAGGGCTATTGGATCGCCGCGGCGGGGGATGCCGAAGATGGGGGCGAGGGCACGGACTTCCATGCGGTGATGCAAGGTTATGTGTCGATCACCCCGTTGCAATTCGATCGCACCTTCAGTGATGCCTTCAGTGGTCTCGATGGCTGGCTGGAGGGGCTGCGCTAATGGGCCGTGAACAAGACGACCTGCTGCGTCGCGGTATCGGGATGACCTCCCAGCGTACCCGCGAGCGTTTGATCCAGCGGCTGTATGAAGAAGGCCTGTCCAATGCCCAGGTGTTGGAAGTCATCCGCCGCACGCCGCGCCATCTGTTTGTCGATGAGGCGCTGGCGCACCGTGCGTATGAAGACACCGCGCTGCCCATCGGCCACAACCAGACCATCTCCCAGCCCTATATGGTGGCGCGCATGAGCGAGCTGCTGCTGGCGGCCGGCCCGCTGGACAAGGTGCTGGAGATCGGCACCGGCTCGGGCTACCAGACAGCCGTGCTGGCGCAACTGGTGGAGCGGGTGTTCTCGGTGGAGCGCATCAAGGTGTTGCAGGACCGAGCCAAGGAGCGCCTGGTGGAGTTGAACCTGCGCAACGTGGTGTTTCGCTGGGGCGATGGCTGGGAAGGCTGGCCGGCGCTGGCGCCTTACAACGGCATCATCGTGACTGCCGTGGCCACCGATGTTCCCCAGGCGCTGCTCGATCAACTGGCCCCCGGCGGGCGCCTGGTGATTCCGGTCGGCTCCGGCGAAGTGCAACAATTGATGCTCATTATTCGCGAAGACCAAGGCTTTTCCCGGCATGTCCTGGGAGCGGTTCGCTTTGTGCCGTTGCTCAACGGTCCGCTGGCCTGATCAATTTTCTCCGGCGGTGAATTCTGCTGGTGAGGATGTGTCTTACAGCGAGGTCTATCGAGTCAACAGCATAGGCAGGGCATTTCAACACGCTGAATCATTCGTTTCAGACGTGTGCCGGTAAAAACCCAATGCCCAGTTATACTTGCGTCATATTTCAAGCCTGATACAGGCATACATGTTCAGCCACCAGAAAGGGAGCGGCGGGTGAGTCTCACAGGTCTTGCGCAGCGTATGAGTAAAACAAGCTTTCAGCGACTGGTGCTCGGCCTTGCCCTCAGTTCCTTGCTGGTTGGGTGCTCCAGCTCACCCAGCAGCGGTGCACGAGTGGTCGACCGCAACAGCGCCGTGCCGCAACGGCCTACGGTGACCACCGGACAATATGTGGTCCGCAAGGGTGACACGCTGTTCTCGATCGCCTTCCGTTACGGTTGGGACTACAAGGCGCTCGCAGCTCGTAACAATATTCCTGTGCCCTACACGATCCATCCGGGTCAGACGATTCGCTTCGATGGGCGCAGTGGTTCCACCCCTCCTACGGTGGTGACAAACACCACGTCCTCACCCTCATCGTCGAGCAAAACCACGATCATCACCAGGCCCGCAGGCACTGCCTCGCCAACGATTGCGAGCAAGCCGGCGCCGGCACCTTCACCGCCCGCAGGACCTGCTCCGACGGGCTGGGGATGGCCTTCGAACGGGGTGTTGATTGGAAAATTCTCTTCAAACGGTAGTTTGAATAAAGGCATTGATATCGCCGGGGATTTGGGACAGCCTGTTTTAGCTGCGTCTGATGGCACAGTGGTTTACGCCGGGAGTGGTTTGCGGGGCTACGGCGAGCTGGTCATCATCAAACACAGCGATACCTACGTCAGTGCCTACGGTCATAACCGCAGGCTGTTGGTTCGGGAGGGGCAGCAGGTCAAGGTCGGACAGACAATTGCCGAAATGGGGTCAACGGGTACGGACCGGGTGAAACTGCATTTTGAGATTCGCCGCCAAGGTAAACCTGTAGATCCGCTGCAATTCCTGCCTCGTCGTTGATGTGTTGCCAGCCTGTTCCCTCACGTAGAAGGAACAGGCTCGAGCGTTGCCAAGGATAAAGGCGTCGCTGGAGCTTGAGGTCGAACTCACCAAAGGACTATAACAATGGCTCTCAGTAAAGAAGCGCCGGAGTTTGACATCGACGATGAGCTACTCCTCATGGGAGAGCAAATCGATACGGAATCGATGTCGAATGAGGGACCTGCTGTACCTTCAGTTCGCACCAAGTCCAAGAACTCCACTGCGTTGAAGCAACACAAATACATTGATTACACGCGGGCGCTCGATGCGACGCAGCTGTACCTCAATGAAATCGGCTTTTCCCCTCTGCTTACCCCCGAAGAAGAAGTCCATTTTGCGCGCTTGTCGCAGAAGGGTGATCCGGCTGGGCGCAAGCGCATGATTGAAAGCAACCTGCGCCTGGTGGTGAAAATCGCCCGACGTTATGTCAATCGTGGGCTGTCCCTGTTGGACCTGATCGAGGAAGGCAACCTGGGCCTGATCCGGGCGGTGGAGAAGTTTGACCCAGAGCGGGGCTTCCGCTTTTCAACCTATGCCACCTGGTGGATTCGCCAGACCATCGAACGGGCGATCATGAATCAGACCCGCACGATTCGGTTGCCGATCCATGTGGTCAAGGAGCTCAACGTCTACCTGCGGGCGGCGCGTGAGCTGACTCAAAAACTCGATCATGAACCCTCGCCTGAAGAAATCGCCAACCTGCTGGAAAAACCGGTAGGGGAGGTCAAGCGCATGCTCGGTTTGAACGAGCGCGTGTCTTCGGTCGACGTCTCGCTGGGTCCGGATTCGGATAAAACCCTGCTGGACACCCTGACAGATGATCGCCCTACAGATCCTTGCGAACTGTTGCAGGACGACGATCTTTCCCAAAGCATTGACCAGTGGCTAAGTGAGCTTACGGACAAGCAGCGTGAGGTGGTGATTCGCCGCTTCGGCCTGCGTGGCCATGAGAGCAGTACCCTGGAGGACGTAGGCCTGGAGATCGGCCTGACCCGTGAGCGGGTGCGGCAGATCCAGGTAGAAGGGCTCAAGCGCTTGCGTGAGATCCTGGAGAAGAATGGCTTGTCGAGTGAGTCGTTGTTCCAATAGAACGACGCAGTAAAGCATGTGGGAGGGGGCTTGCCCCCGATGGCGGTATTTCAGTCATGGGTATTTGGCTGACGCACTGCTATCGGTGGCAAGCCCCCTCCCACATTGTTTTGTATCTGACGATCTACTGGCACATAGCCAAATCCCAGGCATAAAAAAACCCCGCTTTTGAGGGCGGGGTCTTTTCGACTAAGTCAGTACAAGTTAGATAACTTGAACTTCTTCAGCTTGCATGCCTTTCTGACCGCGGGTAGCGATGAAAGAAACCTGTTGGCCTTCTTTCAGGCTTTTGAAGCCGTCGGATTGGATAGCTTTGAAGTGAACGAACAGGTCGTCACCGGATTGTGGAGTGATGAAGCCGAAGCCTTTTTCATCGTTGAACCACTTAACGGTACCAGTTTGGCGATTAGACATGGTGTATCTCCTTGGACAAAGTTAACTGCGACTCAGGAAAAGCCCTGGCCGAGACTGAGTGCAAAGAGCAGGAAAAATTCTTGGAGATGGTTGGATCGAAATTCAACATATCGTGTAGAGATTCTCAGTGACACAAGCAGCACAGTGGCGCCACCTTAACCCTTTTTCCGGAACGTGCCAATGGTATTTCCCAAGGTTTCTCCATTTTCGTGACTGGCGGTGGTATTTACAGTCACCCGACACCGCAATGAGGGTCCCGGCCCCGCTGGACGCGGCTCAGGGCAAGGCTGGCATTCGTCAAGAAAACCCCTGCGGCCTTTGAACCCCAACGCCGGCCCCGGTAAGATGCCCCACAGAATTTTTCCACCTCGCTATTCAGGACACCCGCCATGAGCATCAAATCGGACAAGTGGATTCGCCGCATGGCGCAAGAGCACGGCATGATCGAGCCCTTCGTCGAGCGCCAGATGCGCGGTGAAGGCGCTGAACGCCTGATCTCCTACGGTGTTTCCAGCTACGGCTACGATGTGCGCTGCGCCGATGAGTTCAAGGTGTTCACCAACATCAACTCGGCGACCGTCGATCCGAAAAACTTCGATGAAAAAAGCTTCGTCGATATCAAGAGCGACGTGTGCATCATCCCGCCGAACTCTTTCGCCCTGGCGCGCACCGTGGAGTTCTTCCGCATTCCCCGCGACGTACTGACCATCTGCCTGGGCAAGAGCACTTATGCGCGCTGCGGCATCATCGTCAACGTGACGCCGCTGGAGCCGGAGTGGGAAGGGCATGTCACCCTGGAGTTCTCCAACACCACCACCTTGCCGGCGAAAATCTACGCCAATGAAGGTGTGGCGCAGATGCTGTTCCTGCAGTCTGACGAGGCCTGTGAAGTGTCTTACAAGGACCGTGGTGGCAAGTATCAGGGCCAGCGCGGCGTTACTCTCCCACGCGCTTGATCGAAAGGTCTGACACGTTAAGGGAATTTGTCTGCGGGAAGTGACTCTATTGGGTGTACTGCCCCGGCGCGTGCAAAACGCGTCGGGCCACGCTTGAGGAGTACTTTATGAAGATCGACCCGCGAATCAGCGCCGAACTTGCCAGGCTTGAACCCAACCAGATTGGTGTTCTGGCCTGGTCCCTGATGGCCAATCCCGCCTTCGAGGGTGGCGTTCCCGGACAGCCGGACCCTGACCCCTCCCCAGGTCAACCCGAGCAACCGGATGAGCAAGGTGTGCCAACCCTTCCCGACGAGCCACCTCCCGCCCCCGTTGCCTGACAGCTAGCCCAGCGGCCAGACTTCATGATCGCCAATCACATAGATTCGGCGGTCATCGTCCTGTACCACCGCGTGGCCCCCGGTAAATACGCCGAATGCCGGTAGCAGGCTGACGTGTGCCCCAATCTGGAAACACGGCAGCCGCAGACTCTGGCGACCCTTGCCGCGCAGCCGATACACCGGATGCACATGCCCCGCCAGCACGTGGTGGCTGGGGTGTGCGTCGGGCTCATGTTGCAAGGCAAAAGGCCCCATCAGCAGCGGCTCGGTCACCACTTCCATCTTCAAGTCAGCCGGTGGGTCTCCTGCACGCTTGTCGTGGTTGCCGCGAATCAGGGTCAGGGACAGCTCAGTATTGCGCTCACGCCATGCCCTCAGTGCGCTCAGGGTGCCCACGGCGTGCGAGCCGGGCCCGTGCAGAAAGTCGCCGAGAAACACTACCTGCTCACAGGCATGCCGCGACAATAACCGGTCCAGGCGTTCCAGATTGGCTGTTGTCGTGCCCTGCGGCACCGGCTGACCCAGGCTGCGATAGGCCGAGGCTTTGCCAAAGTGTGCATCGGCAATCAACAGGCACTGGCGCGCAGGCCAGTACACCGCCTTGTCTGCCAGCAGCCACAGCGTTTCACCTTCCAGTACCACCTCGCACACCATCAGCGCTTCCCGTTATCCGCGACCTTTTCCAGGTCCTTGACCATCCGCGCAATGCGCTCCGAAAGTTTTTCCGAACTCATGCTTTCGCGCATCCGCTCCACCAGCAATGGGAACGCCAGCGGCGTGGGACGTTCGATCACGTGCAAGTCCAGTTTCAGCGTCGACAGATGACGCAATGTCTCTTCCAACCGACGAATATCCAACTCATCGCGCAGGACTTCTTCCCCGGCCTGGGTCAGCAACAGGTTCTGTGGGTCGTACTGCTTGAACACTTCGAAGAATAATCCGCTGGAGGCCTGCACCTGTCGGGTACTTTTCGGCGCGCCGGGGTAGCCGGCAAACACCAGCCCGGCGATACGGGCGATCTCGCGAAAACGGCGCAGGGCCAGTTCCCCGGCATTCAGGCTGGCCGCCACGTCGTGCAGTAGATTCTCAGGGCTCAGCAAGGTGGCGCTCAACAATGCAGGCCAGTCCACCGGAGTCGCACTCAGTAGCTCCAACCCATAATCGTTCACCGCAATCGAGAAGGTCACCGGTTGCCCCTGGCTGATCCGCCACGCCAGCAAACTGGCCAACCCCAGGTGCACCTGGCGCCCGGCAAACGGGTAAAGGAACAAGTGCCAACCCTCGCGGGACTTCAGCGCTTCGGCCAACAAATGGTCTCGCGTCGGCAAGCCGGACCAGCGCAACTGCGTCTGCAACAACGGTTGCACCGCGCGCATTTCCGGGCCGTCGAATTGGCCGTGGGCCGCCGCATCGAAGCGCTCCACCACGGCCTGCGCCAGCTCGTTGGAAAGCGGCATGCGCCCGCCATTCCAGCGCGGGACCGCGGCTTTTTTCACGTTGCTGCGGCGCACATAAGCGGTCATGTTTTCCACGCGGACCAATTCCAGCAAGCGCCCGGCAAACAGGAAACCGTCCCCCGGCTTGAGCCGAGCGATAAAACCTTCCTCGACACTGCCCAGGTTCTTGCCCCCGCCGCCTTTGCTCCAGTACTTCAGCTGGAGGCTGGCATCGCTGACGATGGTGCCCACGCTCATGCGGTGCCGCCGCGCCAGTCGCGCGTCGGGCACGCGCCAGACCCCATGTTCATCGGGTTCTACGCGGCGGTAGTCCGGGTAGGCGGTGAGTGACAAGCCCCCGTGGCGCACAAAACCCAATGCCCAGGCCCAATCTTCATCCGTAAGGTCGTGATAAGCCCAGGCACCGCGCACCTCTGCCAGCAGCGCATCCGGGGTGAACCCACCGCCCAGTGCCATGCTCACCAGGTGCTGTACGAGCACATCCAGCGGCTTGTGGGGCGATTCCCGCGCTTCGATACGCCGCTGGGCGATCGCGTCCTGGGCCGCCGCGGCCTCCACCAGTTCCAGGCTGTGGGTCGGCACCAGCGTCACCCGCGAAGGCCGTCCCGGCGCATGCCCCGAGCGTCCGGCCCGTTGCATCAAGCGCGCCACGCCTTTGGCCGAGCCAATCTGCAGCACCCGCTCCACCGGCAGGAAATCCACCCCGAGGTCCAGGCTGGAGGTGCAGACTACTGCCTTGAGCTGGCCATCCTTCAGTGCCCGTTCCACCCAGTCACGGGTTTCTCGCGACAGTGAGCCGTGGTGCAGTGCAATCACGCCCGCCCAGTCCGGGCGGGCGTCCAGCAACGCCTGGAACCAGATTTCCGACTGCGCCCGCGTGTTGGTAAACACCAGGCAACTGCTGCTGGCGTCTACTTCGGCCACCACTTGGGGGAGCATTTTCAAGCCAATGTGCCCGGCCCACGGAAAGCGTTCGGCGAGCGGTGGCAGCAAGGTGTCGACTTTCAGTTGCTTGTTCGTTTGTCCCTGTACATTGATCCCGTCGCCTTGTGGGACCAGTACCTCCAAGGCGTGGGATTGGTTGCCCAGCGTTGCCGAAATTCCCCACACCATCAGCGCCGGGTGCCAGCGTCGCAGCCGCGCCAGCGCCAGTTGCAACTGCACGCCGCGCTTGTTGCCAATCAATTCATGCCACTCGTCCACGACCACCATGCGCAGGTGCGCCAGGCTCGTTTCGCTGTCGGCGCGGGCGAGCATCAGGGTCAGGCTTTCCGGGGTGGTGACCAGCGCCGTGGGCTGGCGTCGGGTCTGGCGGGCGCGCTCGCTGCTGCTGGTATCGCCGGTGCGCAGGCCGACGCTCCACGGAATCTGCAACGCCTCCAGCGGCGCTTCCAATGCGCGAGCGGTGTCGGCGGCCAGGGCGCGCATGGGCGTAATCCACAGCACGGTCAGCGGTTCGGCAGGCGGTTTGCGCTTGCCCGTCGCGGGCGGACGGGTGATGGCGAAGCGATTGAGCGCGGCGAACCACAGGGCATAGGTTTTACCCGCGCCGGTACTGGCATGCAGCAACCCCGACTGGCCGTCCTTGACGGCCGACCACACACCTTTCTGAAACGTGAACGGTTTCCAGCCCTTGGAGGCGAACCATTGCTTGGCGAAGTCGATGGGTTTTGCCATTGGGTGGCTGACACTCTGAAAGGCCTATTCCACAGACCTTCCAGAGCGGGCAAAGGTTTACTTCAAGTTGCCGCGCAAGAACTGCTGCAAACGCTCGCTCTTCGGATTGCCCAACACATCCTCAGGTGTGCCGTGCTCCTCCACCAAGCCCTGGTGCAGGAACAGCACCTGGCTCGAGACCTTGCGCGCAAAGCTCATCTCATGGGTCACCATGATCATGGTGCGACCTTCTTCAGCCAGGCCCTGGATCACCTTCAACACTTCGCCCACCAACTCCGGGTCGAGGGCTGAGGTGGGTTCGTCGAACAGCATCACTTCCGGCTCCATCGCCAGCGCGCGGGCGATCGCCACCCGTTGCTGCTGGCCGCCGGAGAGAAAGGCCGGGTATTGATCGGCCACGCGCGCTGGCAGGCCTACCTTGTCCAGATAGCGACGGGCGCGGTCTTCGGCGTCCTTCTTGCTGCACCCCAGCACCCGGCGCGGGGCCATGGTGATGTTTTCCAGCACGCTCATGTGGCTCCACAGGTTGAAGTGCTGGAACACCATGGCCAGCCGCGTGCGCAGGCGCTGCAATTCGGCTTCGTCGGCCACCCGCATGCCGTCGCGGTCGCTGACCATGCGGATCGGCTGGCCGTCGAGGGTCATGGCGCCGTCGTTCGGGGTTTCCAGAAAATTGATGCAGCGCAGGAAGGTGCTCTTGCCGGAGCCGCTGGCGCCGATCAGGCTGATCACGTCGCCAGTCTTGGCCTTGAGCGAGACACCCTTGAGCACCTCATTGTCGCCATAACGTTTATGCAGGCCTTCAACGGTCAATTTGTACATGGGGCGTGCATCCTCAAGGCGAAAGTAGGTAGCCGCTGCGGTAGGCCTCCAGGCCTGCGACATGGCCGATGACCATCCCGGCAGTGGCCATGCGGCGCAGCGAACGGGCGTACAGCAGGCCGGCATTGCGACAATGCACGGGCGTGACGCGGTCGGTAATGGGGTCGATGATTTCAGCGAGCAGTTGCCCGGCCTCCAGGTATTCGCCGGGCAGGGCGCTGAACACCAGCAAGCCGCCGACCGGTGTGACCACGGGTTCGACACCGGCCAGGGGCGTGGCCGGGTAGGCCAGGTCAGGCAGTGGTGCAACGTCGCCGGCAATCGCGCCGAAGTGAATCAGGTAGTCGATGATCGCCTGGCAATCCAGAGCGGCCAGGCCGTGGTTCACATCGCCCTGGCCACGCAGTTCGACGGTCACCGAAAAGCTGCCCAGGGGGATCGGAAAAAGCTCGCCGAAACGCTGTTGCAACTGCCACCACACCAGGGTGAAACATTCATCGAAAGACTGCCCGCCGGAATCGGTTGCGAGCAGATTCGCCTCCGAACCGATATAGCGCGCCAGCGGCTCCACCTGTGGCCACGCCTCGGGAGTGGTGTACAGATGCGCCACGGCTTCGAAGTCGCAGTGCAGGTCCAGCACCATGTCGGCATCGCAGGCCAGCCGCTGCAGCACCAGGCGCTGGGATTGCAGCTGGGTGGCGGCGGTCTGGGCGGCAAGGGCGGTGTAGAGGGCGGCGCGGATCAGTTCGACGTTGTGCTGCGCATCTTCGTTGAGCGCATCCTCGACCAGGTCACCCACGGTTGCGCTGAGGTCGACAAACAGACGATTGAAGTTCTGCCCGCTTTCCAGCTCGTAGCGGCCCAGCGGCACGTCCATCAGCACCTGTTCCAGGCCCACCGGATTGGCCACCGGCACCAGCACGATTTCGCTGCGCAAGCGTCCGGCAGCCGCCAGCTGCGCCAGGCGCTGCTTCAAATGCCAGGCCACCAGCATGCCCGGCAACTCATCGGCGTGCAGTGATGATTGAATGTAGACCTTGCCCCCGGCGTGTTCCGGGCCGAAGTGAAAGCTGTGGATCTGCCGCGCGGTGCCGGGTACCGGCGCGATCAGCTCATGAACCTGATGACGCATGAAGGCTCCTTAATGGCTCGGCCCGAGGAAGGCCAGCCAGCGGCGCTCCGCCAGGCGAAACAGCCCCACCAGTGCAAAGGTCACGGTCAGGTAGATCAGCGCAGCGATGCCGAATGATTGAAAGGTCATGAACGTCGCGGAGTTGGCGTCACGCGCGACTTTGAGGATATCGGGGATCGTCGCGGTGAAGGCCACCGTCGTCGAGTGCAGCATCAGGATCACTTCATTGCTGTAATAGGGCAGCGAGCGACGCAACGCCGAGGGCATGATCACGTAAGCGTACAGCTTCCAGCCGCTGAGTCCATAAGCCTTGGCCGCTTCGACTTCGCCGTGGGCCATGCTGCGGATCGCCCCGGCGAAAATCTCCGTGGTGTAGGCGCAGGTGTTGAGGGCAAAGGCCAGGACGGTGCAGTTCATCGCATCACGGAAGAACGCGTCCAGCAGCGGTTGTTCACGCACGGCGGCGATGCTGTAGATGCCGGTGTAGCAGATCAGCAGTTGGATATAGAGCGGCGTGCCCCGGAACAGGTAGGTGTAGAACTGCACGGGCCAGCGCACCAGGCGCTTGCGTGATACGCGGGCGATGGACAACGGAATCGACAGCACAAAGCCGATGACCAGGGCGGCCGTGAGCAGCCACATCGTCATGGCCAGGCCGGTGATGTGCTGACCGTCGCTGTAAAGGAACGGGCGCCAGTATTCCTGCAAAAGTTCGATCATCGCACGGCCTCCCGGGAACCTGCGGAGTAGCGACGTTCCAGACGGCGCAGGACGAAGTTGGAAGCGCTGGTGATCATCAGGTAGATCAGCGCGGCGAGCACCAGGAAATAGAACAGTTGATAAGTGCTTTTGCCGGCATCCTGGGCGGCCTTTACCAAATCCGCCAGGCCAATGATCGAGACCAGCGCCGTGGCCTTGAGCATCACCATCCAGTTATTGCCGATGCCCGGCAGGGCAAAGCGCATCATCTGCGGGAAAGTCACGTAGCGAAACCGCTGGCCGCGCTTGAGGCCATAGGCCGTGGCGGCTTCGAGTTGGCCGCGGGGCACGGCGAGGATCGCGCCGCGAAACGTCTCGGTGAAATACGCACCGTAGATAAAGCCCAGGGTAATCACCCCGGCGCTGAATGGGTCGATCTCGATGTATTCCCATTCCATGAAGTCAGTAAGGCCGGTGAGCCAGGTTTGCAGGCTGTAGAAAATCAGCAGCATCAGCACCAGGTCGGGCACGCCGCGAATCAGCGTGGTGTAGAGCTGGGCCGGAATCCGCAGGAATGGCAGGCTGGACAATTTGGCGCTGGCGCCGAGCAGGCCCAACAACACGCTGACCGCCAGGGACAGCACCGACAACTTGATGGTCATCCAGGTGCCTTGCAGCAACAGCGGGCCGAAACCCTTCAAGCTGAACGCGCCCAGCCCGAGGGTTTGCAAGAGTTCTTCGAACATAAATCAGGACCTATGGCGATAAAACAGCGCCCCTGCCGGCAGGGGCGCTCCGGGCATTACTTGCCGCTGTACAGGTTCAGATCGCCAAAGTGTTTCTTCTGGATGGTGGCGTAGGTGCCATCATCGTGTAACGCTTTGATACCTTTATCCAGGAGGGCCTTCAGCTCAGTGTTACCTTGTTTGATACCGATCGCGGTTTTCGACGGCAGCAAGGGGTCGTCGATAGCGGCGCCCACTTCATACCCGGCACCGGCAGGCGACTTCAAAAAGCCCAGCTCGGCTTGCAGCATGTCTTGCACGGAGGCGTCGAGGCGGCCGGAGGTCAGGTCGGCGTAGACCTGGTCCTGGTTGGCGTAGGCCTTGGTGGTCACCCCGGCTTTATCCAGCACAGCCTTGGCGTAGGCTTCCTGGATGGTGCCTTGCTCGTAGCCCACGGACTTGCCCTTGAGGGATTCCGGGGTGGAGAAGCCCGCACCTTTCTTGAACACCAGCGAGGTCGGGCCGGAGAACAGCTCGTTGGAGAAGTCGATGGCTTTTTCACGCACCGGGGTCACGGTCATGGACGAAATCACGCCGTCGAACTTGTTGGCCTTGAGGCCTGGAATCATGCCGTCGAAGTCACTTTCGACCCACTTGCACTTCACCTTCAGCTCGGTACAGATGGCATTGCCCAGGTCGATATCGAAGCCTACCAGGCTGCCATCGGCCGCTTTGGATTCGAACGGCGCGTAGGACGGATCGACACCAAAACGCAATTCCTTGTATTCCTTGGCCAGCGCGGAACCGGCGGCCATGCACAGAGCCAGTGCAGAAAGGGTCAGCAATGCTTTTTTCATTAGGTAATCCCTGGAAACCAAGATAAGCGCTTGTGGCGCATTTAGGACTGTTACTGAACGGTGTCAGACGCATCACTGGTAGCAATTTCTGCACCATAGTTCCGAAAGTTCGTTTTAACAGGTAGGAATCTAGAGATATGACTGTAGGAGGTGACCGGAAGCGGGCACTGAAAATCCAGTGCACCATTTTGGATCTGGCGATGAGCAAAATGCGGGAGCGGGTGTGTGTTCAGGTCAGCAGGTCTTGCAGTGTGGCCAAGCTGTCGGCTTCCTCCACCGCCTTATCCTGCCGCCAGCGCAACATCCGTGGAAACCGCACCGCAATCCCACTCTTGTGCCGCTTGGAGAGGGCAATCCCTTCGAAGCCCAACTCAAACACCATGCTCGGCGTGACGCTGCTGACCGGACCGAATTTTTCCACTGTGGTCTTGCGCACAATGGCGTCGACCTTGCGCATTTCCTCGTCGGTCAGGCCTGAATAGGCCTTGGCGAATGGCACCAGGGTGCGCTCGCTGCCAGGTGGGCCGTCCCACACGGCGAAGGTGTAATCGCTATAGAGGCTGGCGCGCCGGCCGTGGCCGCGCTGGGCGTAGATCAGTACGGCATCGACGCTGAACGGGTCGACTTTCCATTTCCACCACAGGCCCATGTCCTTGGTGCGGCCCACACCGTAGAGGCCCTTGCGGTCCTTGAGCATCATGCCTTCCACGCCCAGGCTGCGGGACGCTTCGCGTTGCTCGGCGAGGTCCTGCCAACTGATGCCGGTCAGCAGCGGTGAGGCCCGGAGCACGGGCTGGTCGCACTGTTCGATGACCTGTTCAAGCTGAGTCCTACGCTCGGCCTGGGGGCGGTTGCGCCAGTCGTCGCCCTGATGTTCCAGCAGGTCGTAGGCGAGCACGGCAACTGGCGCATCCTCGAGCACTTTCTTGCCGAGGGTCTTGCGCCCGATTCGCTGTTGCAGCAACGCGAAGGGTTGCACCGCGTCTTTCCACACCACGATTTCCCCGTCGATCACCGTGCCGTCGGGCAAGCCGCTGACCAGGCTGTGGAGCTCGGGGAAACGTTCGGTGACCAATTCTTCACCCCGGGACCAGACCCACAGCCGGCCCTCTCGCTTGACCAGTTGTGCGCGAATACCGTCCCATTTCCATTCCACCTGCCAGTCCGCGGGGGCTCCGAGCATGGCCTCGAATTGCTCCACAGGTTGCGACAACCCGTGCGCCAGAAAGAACGGATAGGGTTGTCCGCCTCGTTGCGCATGTTCGTCAGCCGATTCCGCGGCGATCAGTTTGAGGTAGCGTTCCGCCGTAGGACGATTGGACAGATCGGTGTAGCCCACCAGTCGCTGGGCCACGCGTTTGCTGTCCAAGCCCGCCATCGCGGCGAGGGCGCGAGTGACCAGCAACTTGGAAACCCCCACGCGAAAACTGCCGGTGATCAGCTTGATGCACACCATCAGGCTCGGTTGATCCAGTTGCGCCCACAGCGCCGGCAGGCGCTCGGCCAATTCCAGGGGCGGCAGGCCGCGCAGGGGCAGGAGTTTTTCTTCCAGCCACACGGCCAGGCCGTCTTCCGAGGTGTAGGGCGATTCGGGTAATAGTAGGGAAATGGTCTCGGCCAGGTCGCCCACTGATTGGTAGCTTTCTTCAAACAACCACGCTTCGATGCCCGAGGCCTCGGTGGCCATGTCCCGCAGCAACCGCGTCGGCACCAGTTGGCGAGGGCGCCCGCCGGAGAGGAAATACACCGCCCATGCCGCATCGGCCGGGGGGGCCTCGCGGAAATAGGCTTGCAGCGCGGCAAGCTTGGCGTTGCTGGAGGTGGTGGCGTCGAGGTTGGCGTACAGTTCGGCAAACGCTTTCATGTGCCGGCCTCCTCTTCGTCGTCACCGTATTCGGTGGTGAAGCCTTGGGCATCCAGGCCTTTTTCCCGCAGGTGACGCACCAACACGCCGACCGACCCATGGGTGACCATCACCCGCTCGGCGCCGGTTTGCTCGATGGCCCATAACAGGCCAGGCCAGTCTGCGTGGTCCGACAGCACGAAGCCCCGGTCCACGCCGCGCCGCCGACGGGTGCCGCGCAGGCGCATCCAGCCGCTGGCGAACGCATCGCTGTAATCGCCGAAGCGCTTGATCCAACTACTGCCGCCGGCGGAGGGTGGGGCGATGATCAGCGCCTGGCGCAGCAGGGGATCGTTTTTCTGGATATCACCGGCGTAGAGGGTTTCAGGAATGTAGACGCCGGCTTCGCGGTACACCCGGTTCAAGGGTTCGACCGCGCCATGGCTGAGGATCGGGCCGATGCTGGCGTCGATGCCATGCAGGATCCGCTGGGCCTTGCCGAAGGAGTAACAGAACAACACGCTGGCCTTGCCGGCGGCGATGTTGGTCTGCCACCAGTCATTGATCCCGGCGAAGATCTGCGCCTGGGGTTGCCAGCGGTAGATCGGCAGGCCGAACGTGGATTCGGTGATAAACGTGTGGCAACGCACCGGCTCGAAGGGCGCACAGGTGCCGTCAGGTTCAATCTTGTAGTCGCCGGACGCCACCCAGACTTCGCCCTGGTATTCAAGGCGCACCTGGGCCGAGCCGAGCACATGCCCGGCCGGGTGGAAACTCAAGGTCACGCCGTGATGATTCACGCGTTCGCCGTAGGCCAGGGTTTGCAGGTTGATGTCCTGGCCGAGGCGTGAGCGCAGGATGCCTTCGCCGGGGGCCGCCGCTAAATAATGAGTGTTGCCGGTGCGGGCGTGGTCGCCGTGGGCATGGGTGATCACCGCACGTTCCACCGGGCGCCAGGGGTCGATGTAGAAGTCTCCGGCGGGGCAGTAGAGGCCTTCGGGGCGGGCGATGACAAGGTCCATGGGCGTGCCGGGGGCAATGGGCTTATCAGGTAGGAGGGAAGTAGGACTTGAGAAGTTCTATCTGATTGCATGAGGGCCAACTGTGGAAGGGCCCCCCTCCCACAGTTGGTGCCGGTTTCTTCAGCTACTTGCCGGGTGTAAGGGTCAACCTGGCTTTCCCATACACCTTCTCGAAGTTCTGCGGCTGCATCGGGAAGCTCAGGTATTGCGCCTTGAGCGACGGGTCGATGCCATTGGCATAGTTCGGGCTGGCCGGGTTGCCGGACTGGCCGATGCCACCCTGGCCGGTCATGGGTTCGACTTGGCCGAAGTCGACGATCATGCGCAGCGCCGACGTCTGCGTCGTGTTGAAATCCTGGCCCCAGTGGTAAGGCGATGGGTTGAGGGTGTTGTGGTCACCCCCGGAGGCCAGCGGGCCACGGATGACTTGGCCGTTGCTGTTCTTCCAGGTGGTGGTGTGCAACTTGCCCCATTGCCAGGCCTTGTGGTCCGCACCCAACTGGCTGTCGCCGGCGGTGATGGCGGCGGCCAGGCTCCGGGCCAGGATCGCCGGTTTGTCTTCTTTCTGCGCTGTACGCACGTCATCCCAGAACGGGCTGTCTTCACGCCCCAGCAAGTGGTCGGCCTGGGCGGCGTAGGAGAGGCTGGCGTTGCTGACGAACGCCTTCCAGCTTGCACTGTTTTCCGGGCCCAATTCGTCGAGGAAGATCTGCTTGGTGCTTTCCTGCAGGAACAGCTCATAGATCGCCGCGTCAGCGGATGTTGCTGCCAGGCGGCCGTCGAAAGCCATCAGGCGATTGAACGCCTCCCGAGCCTTGGCCTGTTCAGCGGCCGGCAGCGCATCGATCGCCTGTTTCAGCGGCTGGGCCATGCCCGGCGCCTGGAACATGGTCTTGAGCTTGGCCGCAAATGGAGTGGTCTGGTCGTACTGCATCGCGATGATGCTGCGGGTGTCATGTTTGCCTGCATTGGCCAGTTGAGCCAGGCGCTCGCTGCGCTCCGGCGCGTCCCAGGAGTTGGACAGTTGCATGCCATAACCGCGCGGTGCGGTGCGTTGGTTGGCGGTGCCGACCCAGCCCTGGACCGGATCCTGGTCGTAGGGGTGCAGCATCGCGTCGGCATAGCCATCCCAGTCGAAACGCGTGTCCCAGCCCGGCGACGGCAGCAGGCCTTCGCCTTCGCGGCGGTTGGGGAAGCGGCCGGTGACTTGCCAGCCGATGTTGGTGGCGTCGGCAAACACCAGGTTCAACGCGATGGCGCGGATTTCCCGGGTTGCGTCCGAGGCCTTGCCGGCGTTTTGCGCACGGGACAGGTCGAAGAACGCATCAAGGCTCTTGTCGTCCTTGAAGTCGGCGGTTTGCAGCGCCAGGCCAAGGCCGCTGGTCAGTGCCTGGCTGCTGTTGAGCAGGGCGCCGTGGCGGGTTTCGTAGACCACTTCGCGTATCGAGCGTTGGCCTTTGACGAAGAAGGTTTCGTTACGCACAGTGGCGGGGAGCCATTTGCCGTTGCTCTCGTAGTACAGCGCGCTGCCTTGGCGTCGGACTTTTTCCAGGAACAGGTCCTGGGTGTCGCCCTTGACCGTGCTCACGCTCCACGCAACGTTGCCGTTGAAGCCGGACAGCAACGTCGGCAGGCCGGCAATCGAGGCACCCACGGCCTGGTATTTCGGCGCGCGGATCTGCACGTAGTTCCACGGCGATGGAGCGTGTGGCTGGGCGGCGAGGTCGTTGGCCAACAGGCTTTTGCCACTGCGGCTGCGTTGCGGGCCGATCGCCCAGTTGCTGGAGGTGGTCACTGCCAGCGCGTTGAGGCTGCTCAACTGCTGGCTCACCGCGTCCAGCCCGGCGAGGCCGGTGATCTGGCTCAGGTTCACACCCTTGAGCTTGTCGGCTTCACCCAGCGGGATCGCTTCATCCGGCGCGCTCGGGGTGAGCCAGGCCAGTTTGTCGACGCCGACTTTCTGCGCCAGCACCAGGGAGGCGATTTCTTCCTGCAGGTTGGCCGATTCGCTGAAATTCAGCAGGCAGAACAGCAGCGCCGAGTCCTCCGGCTTCCAGTACTCGGGCTTGTAGCCGGTCTGGGCCAGGTCTGCCGGCAGTTTGTCGTGGTAGCGGAACAGGTAGGCGTTGACGCCGCGCGCATACACTTCAAAGAAGCGCTTGAGGCGCGGGCTTGACGCGTTGTACAGCTCGGCGGCGCTTTTTTTCAGGTTGACCGCGCGCATGAAACGGTCGACATCGAGCACGTCGGCGCCCGACATTTCCGCCAGCCGGCCCTGGGCCAGCAGACGCAGGGTGACCATTTGGGTGATGCGGTCACTGGCGTGCACATAACCGAGGCTGAACAGGGCGTCGTGGAACGTGTTGCTTTCGATCAGCGGCATGCCCTGGGCATTGCGGCGCACGGAAACATTCTGCGCCAGGCCCTTGAGCGGCTGCACGCCGGCAACGGGAGGCAGGGTGTCCTGGGTGCTCTGGAGCTGGCAACCGGCCAGGCTCAACGCACTGGCCACTGCCGCGGCAACGCCGAACCGGGGAAGAAAATGTGAAAGGGCTGGCGAGGCCATGGCAAAGCTCCTGCGGGGGGTAGCGTCAGTAAAGGCGCTACGTTAGTGAGCGCGGCGAAACGACGCAAGCGGGAGTTTTTGGATAAGCATGAGAACTTGAGACTTGCGCAGATAAATGTAGGAGCGGGCTGGCCCGCGATAGCGGCGTGTCAGTCAACGCATGGGGTTCTGAACCACCGCTAGCCCGCTCCCACCTTTAGACCCCAAAGGGTCTAGGTTCAGGATGTTGGCGGGTTCACTTTCTGCACCAGCTCATACGCCCGCACGGTCGCTGGACGTTCCTTGATGCTGTTGAACCAGCGATGCACGTGTGGGAAATCTTCCAGGCGCTGGCTCTGCCACTTGTGGGAAACGATCCATGGGTAGATCGCCATGTCGGCAATGCTGAAGGCCTCACCGGCAACGAACGGTCGGTCCGCCAGGCGTCGGTCCAGCACGCCGTAAAGCCGCGCGGTCTCCTCCACATAACGCTTGATCGCATACGGGATTTTCTCCGGTGCGAACTGGCTGAAGTGATGATTCTGCCCGGCCATTGGGCCTAAACCGCCCATAGGTATAGGTGACGTTCGGGGCGCGAAAATTCAATCAACTATTTAGGCATAGCCTTAGCAGCGAACTACACGGCGCCATCCACCAGCACCTGCAACGACTGCTGCGAACAGCGCTCGATGCGCACCTGCACCCCATAGACCTCGGCGAACAGCGTCGGGTCGAGCACCTCATCTGCTGCGCCGCTGGCGTACAGGCGTCCCTGGCGCAGCACTGCAATATGGTCAGCGAAGCGCGCGGCCAGGTTGATGTCGTGCAGGACCACCACGGCGATCAATTGGTGTTCGCGCACCAGGCTGCGGACGCAGTCCATGACCTTGAGCTGGTAGTTGAGGTCGAGGGCACTGGTGGGCTCATCCAGCAGCATCACTTGCGGACGACGGGCGATGAGTTGGGCCAGGCTGACCAGTTGGCGCTGGCCGCCCGACAAGGTGCTCAACAGCTGGTCGGCGAGGTGGGCAATGCCGATGCGTTGCAACGCGCCAAAGGCTTCACGCAGGCACGCATCGCTGGACATTGGAATGCCGTCCACATTGGCCACGCGCAAGGCGGCGATCACGCTTTCCATCACGCTCAGGCTCAGGCCCGGTGGCAGGTTTTGCGGCATGTAGGTGACGCGCCGCGCGCGGTCGGGCACGGACATGGCTGACAGCTCAAGGTCGCCAAGTCTTACTACGCCGTGCATCTTTTCCAACCCGGCCACGGCGCGCAGCAAGGTGGACTTGCCGGCGCCGTTCGGGCCGATCAGCGCGGTGAGGCTGCCGTGGGGCAGGGTGGGCAGGCTCAGGTCATGCACAATCTGGCGACGCCCATAACTCACATGGGCGTTGAGGATGCTCAACCCTTCACTCATGACTGCCTCCCACGTTTGAACACCAGCACGACAAAGATCGGCACGCCCACCAGCGCGGTGACGATGCCCACCGGCACGATCACGCCGGGCATGATCAGCTTGCTGGCAATCGACGACAGCGACAGCAGCAAGGCGCCGGTCAAGGCGCTGGCCGGCAGCAGGAAGCGCTGGTCTTCGCCGACCAGAATCCGCGCGATATGCGGACCCACCAGGCCGATGAAACCGATCGTGCCGACAAAGGCCACGGCGGTGGCGGACAGCAAGCTGATGCGCAGCAGCGAGAAAAACCGCAGGCGCTTCACGTCCACGCCAAAGCTTTGCGCGCGGTCTTCACCCATGCGCAGCAACGTCAGGCGCGGGGCGGCGGTGAAGGAAAACGGCAGCACTGTTGCGACCACCAGAGCCAGGATACCGAGCTTGTCCCAGTTGGCCCGGGTCACACTGCCCAGGGTCCAGAACACCAGTTGTTGCAACACGTCTTCGGTGGCGACCAGTTGCAGGAGCGCCACCACGGCGTTGCAGCTGAATACCAGGGCGATGCCGAACAGCACCAGGCTTTCGACGCCGGCGCCGCGCAGGCGTGACATGGCTTGCAGCAAAAATACCGAGGCCGCCGCGAAGATAAAGGCTGACAGGGAGATCGCCGTATTGGCCGACAGCCACGTCGTGGTCACCGGAAACACAATCACCAGGGACGCGCCCAATGCCGCCGCCGACGACACCCCGAGCGTAAATGGGCTGGCCAGCGGGTTGTTCAGGATCGCCTGCATCTCTGCGCCGGCCAGTGACAGCGCACAGCCCACCAGCACGGCCATCAGCGCGTAGGGCAGGCGCACGTTCCAGACGATCACCTGGTCGGTGGCGCTCAAATGGGACGGGTGCAGGATGCCATCGAGCAAGGCCAGCAGGCCCATGCCCGACGGGCCGCTGGCCAGGTCGACGAGGATTGCGCAGACCAGTGCGCTGCCGAGCAGCCCCAGCAGCCAGGCACGCCTTGCCAGCAGTCGGCGATAGCCATGGGTCGCGCTGGCGAGGTCGAGGGTTTGAGTGGTCATGTGTTTCCCACAATCTTGAAGGCGAAGAGGATCCAAAGGTAAAAGCTGGCTGGATTTCCTACAGGGCGATAAACCTTACTTGGGCGTGCTGTCGACCCAATAGGCGCCCTGCAATGGCATCCCCAGGAATTGCGCGTTGATTTGCTCCACGGTGGCCTGCGGGTCCACGTTGGCGAACAGCTGCGGGTGCACCCATTTGGCCAGTGCTTCAATCGCCAGCAGGTTGTAGGGCGAGTTGTAGAAATCGTGCCAGAGACCGTGGGCATTGCCCTCACGGATTGCACGAAGGTTGGCGAATTCCGGCCGCGCCAGCACGCGTTCCAGTGCCGCGTGGGCTTCGTCGTTGCCAACGCCGGCGCCCAGGATCAGCCCTGGTTGGCGGTTGCCGGTGGCGACGTACACATCCGGGTCGGCCTTGAGGGCAAACTCCACGCTGATATCCCCCAGCGCGCCCGGGACCACGCCGGCCGCAATATTGCGCCCGCCCACCAGTGCAATCAGCTCGCCCATGCCGCTTTTGCCGGTGGTATGGCCTGGGGCCTGCCAAACGCCGGCCAACAGTTCGAGAAACACGCTCGGGCGTTCGCCAGCGGGCAGGCGGGCGACCGCGTCGGTGATGACGTTGATGTGTTGGTCATAAAAGTCCAGGAACGCCTTGGCCTGGGATTCCCGGCCGAGGGCCTTGCCCAGCGCGGTCAGGCTGGTGTGGGTACCTTCAAGGGGGTTGATGCGAAAATCGACAAACACCACCGGGATGCCCGCCTTGGCCAGTACATCGGCCACCGGGCTGTGTTCGGTGGGGCCGTGCCCGGAGATGCTGAACACCGCTAGGTCTGGTTTGAGCGAGAGGATTTCCTCGGCGCTGACGCTTTGTTCCGACGCCTGCCCGATCAACGGGATGTCTTTCACCGTGGGAAATTTCGCCACGTAGGCGTTGTAGGTGTGCTGGTCCAGCAGGCGCAAATCGTTCTGCCAGCCGACGATGCGCTTGAACGGCGCGTCCTTGTCCAGCAAGGCAAATGCCGAGACCAGCCGGCCTTCGCCAAGCACCACGCGCTGCACGTTGTCGGGCACTTCGACGGTGCGGCCCAGGACATCGGTGACCTGCTGGGCCGCAGCAGTGTCCACGTGGCCCAGCGCCAATGCGCCGAACAGCACGCCGAGCTTGAGCAGGTGACGGGGTTTGAACATGGCAGGCACTCCAGTTGATCATGACTCTCATTTGGACGGGCTAGTCTAAAGAGCGACATCGCCGGCAATGCCCTGGTTTTGTATCGCCGCTGCGTGATTATGGTTTCCCACAACATTCCATTACATTTGCGTGCAGCGCCGGCTGATTTTTCGGCTATTTCCTGCGTTCTACCGTTTTTGGATTGACTGCCCATGGCCACGCAAGACCACCTGCTGATCGTTGATGACGACCCGCAAATCCGCCAATTGCTCGGCGAGTACTTGAGCGACGCCGGTTTCCAGGTGTCCACCGCCGCGGATGGCAAGGAGATGCGCCGGCGCCTGGAAATGAATGTCATCGACCTGATCGTGCTGGACGTGATGCTGCCCGGCGAGGATGGCCTGAGCCTGTGTCGCGAGTTACGGGTGAACGCCACGACCCCGGTGGTGATGCTGACCGCAAAGGGCTCGCTGATCGACCGTATCGTCGGCCTGGAGATGGGCGCCGACGATTACCTGCCCAAACCGTTCGACCCCCGTGAATTGCTGGTACGGATCAAGGCGGTGCTGCGCCGGGTGCAGAGTTTTCCCGACCGGGCACGTTTGGACGAGGCACCGAGCATTGGGTTTGCCGGCTGGCAACTCGACACCCGCGCGCGGCAATTGCTTTCGCCCCAGGGCGTGGTGGTGAGCCTGGGCAACTCGGATTACCGCGTGCTGCGCCTGCTGTTGCAGCACCCCAACCGACCGCTGAGCCGCGACTTTCTGCTCAACCACGTATTCGACAAGGACAGCACGCCGTTCGACCGCTCCATCGACGTCTGCGTCAGCCGCTTGCGCTCGCAATTGCCGGCGGGGCTGATCAAGACCGTGCGTAACGAGGGTTACATGCTCACTGCCGATGACGTGGTGCTGCACTCGTGAGAATACTGCCGCGTTCGCTGTTCGGGCGGCTGGTGTTGATCCTGGTCAGCGGCATGCTCGCCGCGCAGGCCCTGACCAGCAGCGTGTGGTACGACCGGCGCCACGGCCAGGTGCTGGAGATCCCCGCGCGGCTGATCGCCACGCGCCTGGCGGACGTGGTACGCCTGGTACACAGCGACCCGGCCCGGGCCGAGTTGCTGATCACGATGCTCGACGCGCCGGACTTTCGCCTGACCCTGAGCGACCAGGCCAGCAGCGTGCCCAGCAGCCTGCGCGACAGTGACCGGCCTACCGAGCGATTGATCAACCAGGTGCTGTCGGAGAAAACCGGTTACTCCCAGACCCTGCAGCTGTTGCGCCTGGCCGTGGTGGATGGCGAAGGGCAGGCTGCCGGGCTTTCGACCTTGCTGGGCTCCAAGCCGGTGGTCGGACAATTCCTCATTGATCTGCGCCTGCCGGACGGGCGCTGGTTGCAGGTGAATGCCAGCGAAGCACAGGGCTGGACCAGCACGTCGCCGCTGGATGTGCTGTTTGACTATGTCATGCGTATTTATCTGCTCAGGGTGCTGGTGCTCGTGGTGATCGCGCTGGTGGCGGTGCGCTTGGCGATTCGTCCGCTCAAGGCCTTGGCTGAAGCGGCCGAAGCGCTGGGCCGGAATATCCAGCGCCCACCGCTGTCGGAGGACGGTCCTACCGAGGTCCGTCGCGCCGCCCAGGCATTCAACGCCATGCAACAGCGGTTGATCGCCAATATCGCCGAACGCACGCGTTTTCTCGCGGCAATTTCCCACGACTTGCGCTCACCCATCACACGCTTGCGCCTGCGCACCGAGATGCTCGATGACACGCGTACACGTGAGCGTTTTCGCAGCGATCTGGAAGAGATGGAACACATGGTGTCCAGCACCCTGGATTTTGTCAGCAGTGGCGAGATCAACGAGGCCCGGCAGAATATCGACATCAACGCGTTGCTCCAGAGCTTGCAGGCAGACCTGCAGGACGTAGGGGAAACGGTGATGATTGAGGGGCGGGCAACGCAGCCCTTGCCGGGGTATGCCCGCAGTCTTAAACGCTGCGTGCAGAACCTGCTGGAAAACGCGGTGCGTTATGGCCGTGAGGTGGTGATGCAGGTGGAGGATCATGTCGATTGCCTGAGAATCGTCATCAGCGACCGTGGGCCAGGGATTCCCCAGGAACACCTAGAGCAGGTGCTGGAACCGTTTTATCGGGTGGAAGGTTCACGCAATGCCGAGACCGGCGGGTATGGCTTGGGTTTGAGCATCGCTCACACCATTGCCAGGGCGCATGACGGGCAGTTGAGTGTGCGTAATCGGGAAGGCGGGGGGCTTGAAGTGGAGCTGCGATTTCAACGCAAATCCTGAATGTGAGGTGCACTTTGAATGTGGGAGTGTGCTTGCCCGCGAATACTGAGTGTCAGCCACTGGATAAGTGGCTGATACACCGCCTTCGCGAGCAAGCTCGCTCCTACACCAGCCTGCTCACAACTGGATCTTCAGCGTGGCATCAGGCCCCGTGGCACTTCTTGAATTTCTTTGCGCTGCCGCATGGGCATGGGTCGTTGCGGCCTACGTCCTTCAACGCATTGCGCACCGGCTCCTGATGAGCGTGGCCGCAGTTCGGGCCGTGGACATGGCCGTGGTCGTGATCATGGTGATCGTGATCGTGGTTGCAGTCAGGACCATGGACATGGGGTTGCTGAGTCATCGATGTTGCTCCGGAATAAAATCGCCGGGGATTATCTCGCCATTGTGGGCGACCTGCACGTCATAACCGATGAATAATCCGGTTTTGAGCTCACCTTCGAGGCGATACGGCACAGGCCGGTCGGGATTTTTCAGCAGGCGCACCACATCGCGTATCTGCGGCCAGAGGTTGGTACGTACCGAAATCCGGAAAAACGCATGCCCGTGTGGCGGCACGGTCAGCCATTCGTTGGACTCGCCCTCGGTGAGCACCAGCCTGTCGAGGGTGATCTTGTAGATCAGGCCACGCACCGTCAGGTCCGAATCGTCGCGGTTGTCGACGCGAAAGAACAGCTTGAATTTCTGCTCGAGCATCTTGGCCCGTACCACTTCGACCTTGACCAGAGAGACGTGGGGCGGCGGCGAATCGTCCTCGAACCACGACGCGCAACCGGTCAGGCCGAAGGTTAACGCCAGCATCAAGCTGTACATCCGGAGCATGGCGTCTGTCCTGTGGGGTGGGGGTTATAGGTAGCTGGAACAACACTTCTTGAATTTCTGCCCGCTGCCGCACAGGCACGCATCGTTGCGTCCAGCCTTCACCTCCACGGTCGGATCGATGAAGTACCAGCGCCCGTCATTCTGTACGAAAGAAGACTGTTCGCGGTGGCTATGTTCGCCGGTGCTGTCATGCCAGCGGGCGGTAAACGTCACGAACGCGTGCTCCGGCTGGCCGCCGAACACTTCGGAGCTTTCCACTTCCAGCCCCAGCCAGGTGCTCTGGGCGCTCCAGGCGCCGATGGCATCACGGTCCAGGCCAGCCTGTTGCGCGGGCAGGGTGGTCGTCACCAGGTAGTCGACCAGGCCCAGCACATAGGCGCTGTAGCGCGAGCGCATCAGCGCGGTGGCGCAGGGTGCCGGGTGGCCTGCGTGATAAGGGCCGCAGCAGGCATCCAGCAGGTTGCCACTGCCGCAGGGGCAAATGGATGTACTCATTGGGTTACCACCAATACTTGCCAAAATTTTCCGGGTTGGCCCAGAACCGGGCGTTGAGCCAGTCCGGTACCTGTTTATAGTCAAGCAGATCGTAGGTAAACAGCGTCAGCACCTGTCCATCGCGCTGGAAACGCTCGCCGGCCTGCAGGGCCAGGGAAAAGAAGTCGGTGTCTTTCCAGTCGCAGGCGCCCAGGTCCACGCAGACGGCAATGCGGCTGGCGTTGAGGTTGCGGATGCCGCCGAGCAGGGTCAGGCCTTGGGGTTTTGACAGGTGCTCCAGGCAATCGACCACCAGCGCCAGGTCGAAACGCTGCGCCGCCAGTTCTGCCGGCAGCGGCCCGGGAGGCGCAGCGCATACCTGGGTGTCGGGGTGCGCCGCCTGGAAAGCGTCCAGCGCCGGGAACTGGCTGGCGCCCAGCAACAGCAGGCGCTTGGGCCGGTGCAGGTCGAGCAGGGCGGCCAGGGCTTGCTGGGGGGTACGGTCGGAAATACCAGCGGTCATCGGAGATCCTCACATCAGGACCGTAGAGACTAGCGCGGCTGAGCCTGCGGGCCTAGAGCGCACAATTGCGAAAAGCCAGCGTTCTTTGATCATCCCCAATGAATACGGGGGATCGGCGCAGTGGCGTAGATGAAAAGAGCCGTCTTTACTCCACCCATCGGCCCCTCGCCGATCCCCTCAGGAGAAATCAGATGAGCATCATGCGGACAGCTCTACCCTTGGTTCTGCTAACCGGAGTATTGACAGGTTGCGCAGGTTTGCAAAAAACCGATTGGCCCACCTGCGCCGCCCTGGGCGGTGTGACGGGCGCGGCATTGGGTGCCACCGAAAGCTCATCATGGGCGGGTGGCGGTGCCTTGCTGGTGGGCGGCCTGGCCGGCGCCTATTGCTGGGTGCATGGCGATGGCGATGAGGATGGCGATGGCGTGCCGGACAGCCGCGACAAGTGCCCGGGCACGCCAAAAGGTGTGCAGGTGGATGCTGACGGTTGCCCGCCAGTCGTGGCTGCAGTGGTCGAGGAAGTCATTGTGGTGAAGGAAGAAACCATCGTGATTCGTGACGTTCACTTCGAGTTCGACTCGGCCAGATTGACGCCTGCCGACAAGACCAGCCTCAACACCATTGCCACGCGCCTGAAACAGGAAGCACCGAGTGCCCAGTTGCGTGTGACCGGGCATACCGACAGTGTCGGCAAAGATGCCTACAACCAGCGGCTTTCAGACAAGCGTGCCCATTCGGTGACGGAGTACCTGATCCAATCCGGTGTGCCACGCAGCAACTTTGTATCGGTCACGGGCGCGGGCGAAAGCCAGCCGGTCGCCGACAACAAGACTGCTGATGGCCGCGCCCTCAACCGTCGCACGGAAATCCAGATCAACCGCTGACAGCCCTTGCCCCTGTGGGCTCCACAGGGGCATTGCCGGCAACCCTCCTGGCTCAAGTTTTTTGAACCTTCACTGGCAAATCGCCTGTGGAAGTCGTTACTGTGCGTCCAAAGAAAAATTTGAATGTGTTCAGGAGCCCCATGATGCGTAAGGTTTTACTGTTGGCCCTGCTGGTCAGCCCGATTGCCCTGGCCCAGACCGTCAGTGTTGAAACCAATTCGTTGATGCGCTTGCCCAGCAGCACCAGCGTGTTGCAACTGGAGCGCCTGGACGTGGCGGATTACGGCACCTTGCTGATTCCTTCCACCATCAGCCAAGTGACGGTAGATGAACTGCACCTGGGCCGCGATGCGCGTATCGCCATCGTTCCCGGCAGTACGGGTTTGCAATTGCAGGTACGGCATGCGCAGTTGGACCACGGCAGTCAGATCACCTCGCGCGGTGCGCCGGGCACCCACGAAAAACCGGCCAAGGCCGGGCGTGACCTGACCTTGCGTATCCATTCGCTGGTAGCGGAAGAGTTGTCGGTGGATGCCCGTGGCGGCGCCGGTGCCCAGGGCTATGCCGGGCTAGATGGTGCGAATGGCGAAGACCCGGGTTGCACCTGGGGCTCGGCCGGCCGGGGTGCCAACGGCGATAACGGCGGCGACGGCTTGCCCGGTGCGGCGGGAGCGCAAGTGCGGGTCGAGTTGCCGCAAGACTTCCCGGCGGAGCAGATCAAGGTCTGGGTCGATGGCGGTGCCGGTGGCTTGGCCGGCACAGCGGGCAAGCCTGGGCGTGGTGGTCAGTCCAAGGGCTGCCTGGTGTACCGGGCCGATGGCGGCGAGAAAGGCCGTCCAGGCTTGGAAGGGCAGCCGGGGCCGGCTGGGCCTGCGGGGACTGTGACCATCCAGCGGCTTTGAATTGCCTGGTCTGACGCCATCGGGGCAAGCCCCCTTCCACAATTGGACTGCATTCCAACTGTGGGAGGGGGCTTGCCCCCGATAGCGGACTAAAGCCCGCCTCAGAACATCGGCCGAGCCGAAGCAATCGCCACCACCACCAACCCCACAATCAGGTTAATGCCCACCAGTCGGCGAATCTGCCCCAGCACCGCCACCCCCGCCGGCCAATCCGACGCCGCGACCGCTGCGCGCAATTCCGGCAGTTTCAACGCCTGGACGCGGATAAACAGCGCGGTCATCACCACATACAAGCCATCATCACCTGCACATAACGTGGCGCGGTCTCAAACCCGTTGAAGCGCAGCTGCAGCAGGCCTACGCCGCTGATCGGCAAAATCGCCACCGCGACCCACACCCACACAAAAAAACGTTGAAACACATTCGTCCACAAAGTGAGCCGGGCAGGCCCCTCAAGTGCCGCCCCAGCGGCGGGGCGCAGGATCATCCAGGCGAAAAACATACCGCCGACCCAGATCAGGGCGGCCAATACATGCAGGGTGTAGGCGAGGCTAAACGCGGTCATTGTGGTACTCCGTTCTGCGCGGGATTAATTAGCGGGGTATGATAGCGGCCGATCCGAACCACTGAAAATTTATCCAGCGTTTTTTGCGCCCGACTATCCATGATCAGCACTGAACTCAAAACCACGATCCAGGGCGCCTATTCGCGTTTTCTCGAAGCCAAGAGCTTGAAACCGCGCTACGGCCAACGCCTGATGATCGCCGAAGTGGCCAAGGTCCTCGGGGATATCGACACCGACGACGAAGGCCGCCGCGAAGGTGAGCCTGCGGTCGTTGCCGTCGAGGCCGGCACCGGTACGGGCAAGACCGTGGCCTACAGCCTGGCCGCGATCCCCACCGCCAAGGCCGCCGGCAAGCGCCTGGTGATCGCCACCGCCACCGTCGCCCTGCAAGAGCAGATCGTCTACAAAGACCTGCCCGACCTGATGCGCAACAGCGGTCTGAATTTCACCTTTGCCCTGGCCAAGGGCCGTGGCCGCTACATGTGCCTGTCCAAGCTCGACGTGCTGCTGCAGGAAGGCCACGCGCAAACTGCCACCGCCCAGCTGTTCGAAGAAGAAGGCTTCAAGATCGAAGTCGATGAGGCCAGCCAGAAGCTGTTTACCAGCATGATCGAGAAGCTGGCCGGCAATAAATGGGACGGTGACCGCGATAGCTGGCCCACTGCCCTGGAAGATTCCGACTGGGCCCGCCTGACCACCGACCACAGCCAGTGCACCAATCGCCATTGCCCCAACTTCGGCCAGTGCGCCTTCTACAAGGCTCGCGAAGGCATGGGCAAGGTCGACGTGATCGTCACCAACCACGACATGGTGCTGGCCGACCTGGCCCTGGGCGGCGGCGCGGTGCTGCCAGACCCGCGTGACACCCTCTACGTGTTCGACGAAGGCCACCACCTGCCGGACAAGGCCATCGGCCACTTTGCCCATTACACGCGCCTGCGCTCGACCGCCGACTGGCTGGAGTCCACCGCCAAGAACCTCACCAAGTTGCTGGCCCAGCACCCGCTGCCCGGCGACTTGGGCAAGTTGATCGAGCAGGTGCCGGAGCTGGCGCGGGAGATCAAGACCCAGCAGCAATTCATGTTCAGCGCCTGCGAGCAGGTCGCCGACTTCAAGCCCGGTGAAGACGTGGAAGGCCGTGAGCGGCCGCGTCACCGCTTCGTCGGTGGCCTGATTCCCGAGCACATGCGCGAAATGGGCATCGAGTTGAAGAAGGGTTTTTCACGCCTGACCGACGTGTTTACACGCCTCACCGACCTGCTCAAGGAAGGCATGGACGGCGAGGTCAACATCGGCATCGCCAGCAACCAGGCCGAGGAATGGTACCCACTGTTCGGCAGCCTGCTCTCCCGTGCCCAGGGTAACTGGGAGTTGTGGACCGCCTTCACTGTCGAAGACCCGGAAGACAACCCGCCCATGGCCCGTTGGCTGACCCTGGCTGAAAGCGGCGCGCTGTTTGATATCGAAGTTAACGCCAGCCCGATCCTCGCGGCCGAAATGCTGCGCCGCAACTTGTGGAACGTCGCCTATGGCTGCCTGGTGACGTCGGCGACGCTGACTGCCCTGGGCACCTTCGACCGCTTCCGCATGCGCGCCGGCCTGCCAAAAAAGGCGGTCACGGCGGTCGTACCGAGCCCGTTCCACCATGCCGATGCGGGCGTGCTGCGGGTGCCGGACCTCAAGGCCGATCCGCGGGACGCGGCGGCGCACACTGCGGCAATCATCCGCGACCTGCCGGACCTGGTCGAAGGCTCGAAAGGCACCCTGGTGCTGTTCTCGTCACGCAAGCAGATGCAGGACGTGTTCGACGGCCTGGACCGCGACTGGCGCAAACAGGTGTTCATCCAGGGCAACCTGTCCAAGCAGGAAACCCTCAACAAGCACAAGGCGCGGGTGGACGGCGGTGATTCCAGCGTGTTGTTCGGGCTTGCCAGTTTCGCCGAAGGTGTGGACTTGCCTGGCGCCTACTGCGAACACGTGGTGATTGCCAAGATCCCGTTCTCGGTGCCGGATGATCCGGTGGAAGCAGCACTGGCCGAATGGATCGAGGCGCGGGGCGGCAATCCGTTCATGGAAATCTCCGTGCCCGACGCCTCCCTGAAGCTGGTGCAGGCCTGCGGACGCTTGCTGCGTACCGAACAGGACCGGGGCACCATCACGTTGCTCGACCGCCGCCTGGTCACCCAGCGCTATGGCAAGGCTATCCTTAATGCGCTGCCGCCGTTCAGGCGCGAAATTTCTTGAGCCACCGTGGGCGAATTCGCCCACTTCGTGGTCTATCTCACTGTATTTCACCAGGCCTTTCATCGGCCGTCCGGGAGAACCTTGTTCGTATGATTCCCACGCTGCCTGCTCTATTTGCCCTGCTGTTTGCCGCGCCTCTGATGGCCGCGCCTGCCGGGCAACAGACCCTGTTCAACTTCGTCCGGCCTGCCGATGTGGTCAAGGTGGCGACTCAGGACGCCAGCCTGCCCCAATACAACGCCGAACAAACCGCCGAAGGCGAAGTGCTGCGTCGCATCACGTTCAACCCGGCCGCCGAGCCAAGCCTGGTGCTCAGCCCGCAAAGTGGCGTATGGGACTGGTCCCAATCCAGTGCCATGAGCTTGCGCATCCAGAGCGCGATGGATTGGGCGTTGACCCTCTACGTCAAGGTGCAGAGTACAGATGGCAAGACCCTGGTCAGCCGCATCGACCTGCCGGCCGGCCCGGCCCAGACCCTGCTCGTTCCGCTGCAAGCCAACTCGCCGTTGAGCCAGGGCATGAAGGCCGGCCCGCCGATGCCGATCACCGTCGACGGCCAGCGCGTCCTGTTGGCCGGCAGTTTCGGCGAGATCGACCGCAGCCAGGTAGCTTCGGTCACCGTATCGATGATCAAGCCCGCTGCCGCCCAAAGTATCCTGCTGGAGCGCTTTGGCGTGCAGGACAGTGAGCCGGTGTTGAAGGCCGCCTACAGCGAACTGGTCGACGCCTACGGCCAATCCACCCGCGCGCGCTGGCCGGAAAAAGTCAGCAACGACGAACAGCTCAAGGCCGCCGCTGCCCGCGAGCAGCAACAATTGCAGGGCTGGTTGGCGACGCGGGATAAATCCGCGCTGGACCAATACGGCGGCTGGAACAAAGGCCCCGCGTTCGACGCCAGCGGTTTCTTCCGCACCGAAAAGCGTGACGGACGTTGGTACCTGGTGACGCCGGAAGGCCACCCGTTCTATTCGCTGGGGGTCAATACCGTGGCTGCGGATAACAGCCAGACCTACGTGGCCCACCGCGAATGGATGTTCGGCGCGCTGCCGAAGACCGGCGAGCCGTTCGACAAGTACTACGGCAGCGGCGACAACCGCACGGGCAACGGTGCGGGCGAGGGCCGCAGCTTCGGGGCGGGGCGCTGGTACGATTTCTACGGTGCCAACCTGCAGCGCACCTACGCAGGCGAAGGTTTTGACCATAAACGCTGGGTCACCCACACCCTCGACCGCCTGCAGGCCTGGGGCTTCAACACCGTGGGCAACTGGAGTGACGAAGACCTGGCCACCGCTGACCGCGTGCCCTACACCTTGCCGCTGTCGATCGTCGGCGACTACGCCAGCATCAGCACCGGCACCGATTGGTGGGGCGGCATGCCCGACCCGTTCGACCCGCGCTTTGCCATGGCGACCGAACGCGCAGTGGCCATTGCCGCCCGCGATCACCGTGATGATCCGTGGCTGGTCGGTTTCTTTGCCGACAATGAACTGGCCTGGGCCGGCCCCGGCGATGATCCAAAATCCCGCTATGCACTGGCCTACGGCACCTTGCGCATGACCACCGACGTGCCGGCCAAGCGCGCGTTCCTCAAGCAATTGCGCGACAAATACCGTAATGAACAGGGGCTGTCTAAAGCCTGGGGTATCGAGCTGGCAGGCTGGGAGTTGATGGAAGACCCAGGCTTCGAACCGCCCATGCCGAATGCCGAGCACCCGGAAATCGAAGCGGACTTCAAGTATTTCCAGAAGACCTTCGCCGATGCCTACTTCAAGACCATCTCCGACTCGCTCAAGTGGCATGCGCCCAACCAGATGCTACTGGGTGGCCGCTATGCAGTGAGCACGCCGGAAGCCGTGGCATCCTGCGCGCAATACTGCGACGTGCTGAGCTTCAACATGTACACCCTCAAGCCTCAGGACGGTTATGACTTCGCTGCCCTGCGCGCGCTGGACAAGCCGGTATTGATCACCGAGTTCAACTTCGGCTCCGCCGACCGTGGCCCGTTCTGGGGCGGTGTGACGCAACTGGCGCGGGAAGAGGATCGCGGTGCTGCCTACGGCAACTTCCTCAAGCAGGCCATGGCCGAGCCGTCGATTGTCGGCGTGCACTGGTTCCAGTACCTGGATCAACCGGTGACCGGTCGATTGCTGGACGGTGAAAACGGCCATTTCGGCTTGGTCGGCATCACTGATGTGCCGTACCAGGGATTTGTCGACAGCGTGCGTAAAAGCAACCTGGCGGCCGTCGATCAATTGGGCAAGGAGGCACAAAAGGCCACGACGCCCGGCGCCGTGCGTGAAAACACCCATGGCGGCAGCGGGCATGACGGCAAAGGCGCTGGACATGCCGGCGGGCACGCTGGAAATGGGCATTGATTAAGGGCTGACGGGTTCACAAAAGCTACAAGGGCTGGAACAATGTCGGCCACTTTTTCGATGTTTTTCGAGGGCGCTCCGGTGCAGATTCAGGGTCATTACGAGCTCCAGTTCGAAGCGGTACGCGAAGCCTTTGCCGCGTTGTTCGATGACCCGCAAGAGCGTGGCGCCGGGCTGTGCATCCAGGTTGGCGGGCAAACGGTCGTCGACCTCTGGGCCGGCACTGCCGACAAGGACGGGGCCGAGGCCTGGCACAGCGACACCATCGTCAACCTGTTCTCCTGCACCAAGACCTTCACCGCCGTCACGGCCTTGCAACTGGTGGCGGAGGGCAAACTGCAACTGGATGCGCCGTTGGCCAATTACTGGCCGGAATTCGCAGCGGCCGGCAAAGAGGCCGTCACCCTGCGCCAGTTGCTGTGCCACCAGGCCGGGTTGCCGGCAATCCGCGAGATGCTGCCCATCGAAGCGCTTTACGACTGGCAACGGATGGTCGACACCCTGGCCGCAGAAGCGCCTTGGTGGACACCCGGTCAAGGCCACGGCTATGAGGCGATCACTTACGGCTGGTTGGTAGGCGAACTGCTGCGTCGTGCCGACGGGCGCGGACCGGGGGAGTCCATCGTGGCGCGGGTGGCGAAGCCGCTTGGGCTGGATTTCCACGTGGGACTTGCAGACGAAGAGTTTTATCGCGTTGCCCATATAGCGCGCAGTAAAGGCAACATGGGCGACGAAGCGGCACAACGTTTATTGCAAGTCATGATGCGTGAACCCACGGCCATGACGACCCGGGCATTTGCCAACCCGCCGTCTATTCTGACCAGCACTAATAAGCCTGAATGGCGACGCATGCAGCAGCCGGCGGCAAATGGTCACGGTAATGCACGCAGCCTGGCTGGTTTTTACAGCGGTTTGTTGGACGGTAGTTTGCTGGAAAGCGACATGCTCGAAGAACTCACCCGCGAACACAGTATTGGCCAGGATAAAACCTTATTGACGCAAACCCGCTTCGGCCTGGGCTGCATGTTGGACCAACCACAATTGCCCAATGCCACGTTCGGCCTTGGCCCACGTGCGTTTGGGCATCCCGGCGCAGGCGGTTCGGTGGGGTTTGCAGATCCGGAACATGATGTAGCGTTTGGTTTCGTGACTAATACATTGGGGCCTTATGTACTTATGGACCCCCGTGCGCAGAAGTTGGTCGGAATATTGGCCGGTTGTCTGTAAACCCCTTGCTGTTTCACGTTTTTTTGTTACAAAGGCAACTATAAGAAGGTGCTGCGGGAAAGTTTGTAACTTTATTCTTCTCCAAGCGTCTGTGTAACGGGTCATCCAGATCCTCCGGTTTTTCTCATTTTGTGGATATATCATGTTATCGAACAAGTCCTTGGCACTGGCACTTTGCCTCACCATTACTGGCTGCGCACAAACTCCACAAAATGATGCCGAAGGCGGGCATTGGTGGTCCTTCGGGTCGGACAAGACCGCGACCCAGGACACGGTGACCAAGACTGACGCCAAGCCGGATGCCAAACCTGCCGCCGGCGCCAAGCCCGCTGCACCTGTCACTGCTGCTGCCGCGCCAGCCGCCAAGGCGGATTCCGGTTCCAGCTGGTGGCCGTTTTCCTCCAAGAGCAGCGACGAAAAAACTGCCGACGCCAAGGCTGACCTGAAAGCCGATCTCAAAGCGGCCGAACCGGCCCCGGCGGTCGCCAAGTCTGATACTGAAAGCCACTGGTGGTGGCCATTCGAAAGCAAGCCAAAACCGTTGGCCAAGGTCGATGTGAGCAACGTGCCAATGCCTGATCCGAAGATCACTCAGGCCTGGCTGGACGACTATGAGCCGCGCCTGCGCTCTGCAATCAAGGACAGCAACCTGCAGCTGGAACGTCGCGATAACGTCCTGGTGGTGATTGCGCCGGTAGACGGTTCCTACAACCCCAAGCGTCCATCGATGCTGCTGCCGGTAACCCTGGGTCCGTTCACGCGCGTGGCCAAGGCTGTCGAAGCCGACCCGAAAACCGCCGTCCTGGTGCTCGGCCACGTTGACGCCACTGGCACTGCGCCGGCAAGCCAGGCCCTGAGCCGTGAGCGCGCGCAATCCATCGCCTCCATTTTCAGCCTCAGCGGCCTGAAGCAGGACCGCCTGATGCTGCGCGGCATGGGCGACCTGATGCCACGTGCCGCCAACGACAGCACCCAGGGCCGTGCGCTGAACCGTCGCATGGAAATTATGTTCACTCAGCGTACAACGATGTTGGCGCTGCTGAGCAAGTACAATTCGGGCAAGGTGCCGCCGGTGGAAATGGTCGCGGTGCAAGCTGCACCTGCCCCGGCGCCGGCCGCCAAAGCCCCGGCGAAAAAGGCGCCTGCCGCGAAGAAAGCCGCCGCCAAGCCAGCTGCCAAGAAAGCCCCGGCCAAGCCAGCTGCCAAAAAGCCAGCGGCCACCAAGGCCAAGGCAGTGACCAGCGAGCAGGCGAAAAACTGATCTGCTGAACCAGAAGGATAAAGCCGCATGACCCAGGCACTGGCCGATATGCGCCGTGACTACACACGGGATGGTTTGACCGAAGCCCAGGCTCCGGCTGAGCCGTTCACGTTGTTTCACCAGTGGTTCGCTGACGCGGTGAAGACCGAGCAGCCACCGGTGGAGGCCAATGCCATGACCTTGGCGACGGTCGACGCAGACGGTCGCCCGCACTGCCGCATCCTGCTGCTCAAAGGCCTGGATGCACAGGGCTTTACCTTCTTCACCAACTATCAGAGTGCCAAGGGCGAGCAGCTCGCGGCGCGGCCGTTTGCGGCCATGACTTTCTTCTGGCCGACCCTGGAGCGCCAGGTGCGCATCGAAGGTCGGGTGGTCAAGGTCACGCCTGAAGAGTCGGACGCTTATTACCAGGTTCGCCCGCTGGGCAGTCGCCTGGGCGCTTGGGCGTCGCCGCAGAGCAAGGTCATCCGTGACCGCGAGGAGCTGCAAGATTTGCTCAAAGCCACCGAGCAGCGTTTCAGCGATACCCAGCCCGACTGCCCCGAGCATTGGGGTGGATATCGCCTGCTGCCCGAGCGCATGGAATTCTGGCAGGGCCGCACCAGCCGCTTGCACGATCGCTTGAACTATCGCCTGCAAGGCGGCGAATGGACGCGTGAGCGTCTGGCTCCCTGAGCGTCACCTTTCGTCAGCTCACCTGAATGTTGTCCCGCGTGCCGACGTCTCTATAGTGCAGAGACGGCGGTTGCGTGCGGCTGGGCAGCTACAATGATGAGACAGTCGTCCCCTGCATCGAGGCACTGCCCGCCGACCTTTCGGCTGCTGGCAGCCTGTACTTGGGCTGAATGAAAACAATTTTCTGCAGTGCGTGCCGTGACAGGCGCCACGCTGCAGCGTTTAATGACCACCTGTCCTTTGGAGTTGATGCTATGCGTAAGTCCGTTTTACTGGTTGCCTGCTTTACCACCCTGTCACTGCTGCTGGGTGGCTGCGCTTCGAGTCTGACCGGCGACTCGTACTCCCGTGACGAAGCGCGTCGTGTACAAACCGTCCGCATGGGTACCATCGAATCCCTGCGTCCAGTGAAAATCGAAGGCACCAAGACCCCAATCGGCGGCGCTGCCGGTGCTGTCATTGGTGGCGTGGGTGGCAGCGCCATCGGCGGTGGCCGTGGCAGTATTGTCACTGCCGTGATCGGTGCCGTCGCTGGCGGCCTGTTGGGTTCGGCCACCGAAGAAGGCCTGACCCGCACCCAGGGTGTGGAAATCACCGTGCGTGAAGACGATGGCAGCACCCGTGCCTATGTGCAGGCCGTGCAGGAGAATGAAATCTTCCGCATCGGTGACCGTGTGCGCATCATGACGGTTGATGGTACGAGCCGCGTGACTCGCTAAGCGTCAGTCGTAGAAACGAAAAAACCCCAACCGGGTGACCGGTTGGGGTTTTTGCGTTGTGCAGATCAGGCTTTTTTACGACTCGCCATTGCCGTCACCGCATAGCCGATAAACGCCGCCAGAATCGAGCCGGTCAGGATGCCCATGCGGTCCTCTCCGGCGAACTCACTGGCGCCCGGCACAAACGCGAGTGAGCCGACAAACAGGCTCATGGTGAAGCCGATGCCGCACAGGATCGCCACGCCAAATACCTGGCCCCAGTTGGCGCCTGAGGGCAGGGCGGCGAGGCCAGTCTTGATGGCGAGCCAGGTTAGGCCGAACACGCCGATAGTCTTACCGATCAACAGGCCCGCAGCGATGCCCAGTGGCACGTGGTGGGTGAAGCTTTCCAGGCTGACGCCGGTCAGGGACACGCCAGCATTGGCGAAGGCGAACAGTGGCAGGATGGCGTACGCCACCCAGGGGTGCAGGGCGTGCTCCAGCGTGAGCAGTGGCGACGGCTCGGCATTCTTGGTGCGCATCGGGATGCAGAATGCCAGTGTCACGCCGGCAAGGGTGGCATGCACGCCGCTCTTGAGTACGCACACCCACAGGATCAAACCGACAATCAGGTAAGGCGCCAGCTTGATCACGCCCAGGCGGTTCATCGCGATCAAGGCCACCAGGCAGGCACCGGCACCGGCCAGTGCGGCGCCGGAGAGATCGGCAGAATAAAACACTGCAATCACAATGATCGCGCCGAGGTCGTCAATGATCGCCAGGGTCATCAGAAACAGCTTCAGCGACACCGGCACGCGCTTGCCCAGCAGGGCCAGGACGCCGAGGGCGAAGGCGATGTCGGTGGCCATCGGGATTGCCCAGCCGGACAGCGCGGCCGGGTAGTCCTTGTTGATTGCCCAATAGATCAACGCTGGCACCACCATGCCGCCAATAGCAGCAGCTCCTGGCAGCACCACTTGCGAAGGCTTGGACAGGTGGCCGTCGAGCAACTCGCGCTTGACCTCCAGGCCGATCAGCAGGAAAAACAACGCCATCAGGCCATCGTTGATCCACAGCAGGGCCGGCTTGTCGATTTTCAGCGCGCCAATCTGTGCCACCACCGGTACGTCCAGAAAGGCGCCGTACAGGTGTGACAGGGGGGAATTATTGATGATCAGCGCCAACGCAGCCGCCGCGATCAACAACAGACCGCTGGCGGCTTCCAGCTGGAAGAAACGGGTGAACGTGCTACGCAGAGCCAAGGGATGCTCTCCAATCCGGATTCAATAGGCGGGTACCCTAACTCGTACCGTTAGTTGTTAAAACAAAAGTTATATTCTTATTTGTTATAAGGGAGGTGCGTTGTCGACGTCCGTACGCCGACCTGCAATTGTGTGTCTAATTGAGTCGTTACTGTATCTGTGTGGAGTGTAGGAAAGGTCTTAAGATTAATGCGGAAAACTCCTAGAGAATCCCGTCATGAGCGATCACCGTCCTTGGGCTCGCGAAGCCATTCGCATTATCGAGGCAGACTTCCAGCGCAGTGCCGACACCCACCTGATCCCGTTGCCGCTGTCGGGCTTTGCGGGAATCGAACTGTACTTCAAGGACGAGTCCAGTCACCCCACCGGCAGCCTCAAGCACCGCTTGGCCCGTTCGCTGTTTCTGTACGCGCTGTGTAATGGCTGGCTCAAGCCAGGAGCACCGGTGATCGAAGCGTCCAGCGGTTCCACGGCGATTTCCGAGGCTTACTTTGCCAGGCTGTTGGGGCTGCCGTTTATTGCGGTGATGCCGGCCAGTACCTCCCAGGAGAAGATCGCGCAAATAGCCTTCTACGGCGGCAACAGCCATCTGGTACAGGATCCCACGCAGATCTACGCCGAATCCGAGCGCCTGGCGCAGGAAAGCGGTGGCCATTTCATGGACCAGTTCACCTACGCCGAACGTGCGACCGACTGGCGCGCGAACAACAACATCGCCGAATCGATCTTCCAGCAAATGCGCTATGAACAGCACCCGGAGCCGAGTTGGTTGATTTCCAGCCCCGGCACGGGCGGGACCACTGCGACCCTGGGCCGGTATGTGCGCTATCGCCAGCATTGCACCCGCGTGTTGTGTGCCGATGCCGAACGGTCAGTGTTCTTTGACTATTACCTGAATGGCGACGCGAGTTTGCGCCTGGACTGCGGTTCACGCATCGAGGGCATTGGCCGGCCGCGGGTGGAGGCGTCTTTCCTGCCCAAGGTCATTGACGCGATGGTCAAGGTGCCGGACGCACTCTCGCTGGCGGCCATGCATTACCTGGCCGAGCGCCTTGGACGACGGGTCGGGGGCTCCAGCGGGACCAACCTGATTGGCGCCTTGGTGGCGGCTCGACAGATGAAGGCGGCGGGTGAGTCGGGCTCGATCGTGGCGATTTTGTGTGATGGGGGGGACCGGTATGCGACTACTTATTACGATCAGGTTTGGCTGGAGGGGCAGGGGTATGAATTGGAAGGGTTGATTGCGATGGTTGCGGCCTGTGTCGAACAAGGCCAGCCGCTGCCGGAAAGCATCCTGCGCGCCAATATCTGATACAACGCACAGCCAAATGTGGGGGGCTGGCTTGCCCGCACACATTTGAACCGCGCAGTTTTCAGGTTGTGTGTCAGGCCTCCAGGCCCAGCATATCCCGCGCCAACGCTTCGGCGATGCGAATACCGTCCACACCCGCCGACAGAATCCCACCGGCATACCCGGCGCCTTCCCCGGCCGGGAACAGACCTTTCACGTTCAGGCTCTGCATCGAGTCGTCGCGGGTAATCCGCAGCGGCGACGAGGTGCGCGTTTCGATACCGGTCAACACCGCATCGTGCAGCGAGTAGCCCTTGATCTGCTTCTCGAACGCCGGCAAGGCTTCGCGGATCGCTTCAATGGCGAAGTCCGGCAAGGCCAGCGCCAAGTCACCCAAGGCGACGCCGGGCTTGTAGGACGGCTCCACGCTGCCGATGGCCGTGGACGGTTTGCCGGCGATGAAGTCGCCGACCAACTGCGCCGGCGCCTCGTAGTTGCTGCCGCCGAGCACATAGGCGTGGGATTCCAGGCGCTCCTGCAACTCGATACCCGCCAGCGGACCGCCCGGGTAATCCACCTCAGGGGTGATGCCGACCACGATGCCGGAGTTGGCATTGCGCTCGTTACGCGAGTACTGGCTCATGCCGTTGGTCACGACGCGATGTGGCTCGGACGTTGCGGCCACCACCGTGCCCCCAGGGCACATGCAGAAGCTATAGACCGAGCGGCCGTTCTTGGCGTGGTGCACCAGTTTGTAGTCGGCGGCGCCGAGCTTCGGGTGCCCGGCATATTTGCCCAGGCGCGCCGCGTCGATCAGCGATTGCGGGTGCTCAATGCGGAAACCCACCGAGAACGGCTTGGCCTCCATGTACACGCCGCGGCCGTGGAGCATGCGGAAGGTATCGCGGGCGCTGTGGCCCAGCGCCAGGATCACGTGACGGGAGAGGATCTGCTCGCCGCCATCGACCACCACGCCGTTCAGTTGGCCGTCTTCGATCAGCACGTCGGTGACGCGTTGTTCGAAGCGCACTTCACCGCCGAGGGCGATGATCTGCTCGCGCATGTTTTCCACTACACCGGTCAGGCGGAAAGTACCGATGTGCGGCTTGCTGACGTAGAGGATTTCTTCCGGCGCGCCGGCCTTCACGAACTCATGCAGCACTTTGCGACCGTGGAATTTCGGGTCCTTGATCTGGCTGTACAGCTTGCCGTCGGAGAAGGTCCCCGCACCGCCTTCGCCAAACTGTACGTTGGACTCGGGGTTGAGCACGCTTTTACGCCACAGGCCCCAGGTATCCTTGGTGCGCTGGCGCACTTCCTTGCCGCGTTCGAGGATGATCGGCTTGAAGCCCATCTGCGCCAGCAACAGCCCGGCGAAGATCCCGCACGGCCCGAAGCCCACCACGATCGGGCGTTCAGCCAGGCCTTCCGGCGCTTGGCCCACGACCTTGTAGCTCACATCCGGCGCCGGGTTGACGTTGCGGTCATCGGCGAACTTGAGCAGCAGGGCGGCTTCACCCTTTACGTTCAAGTCGATGGTGTAGATGAAGCACAGCTCCGACGATTTCTTGCGCGCATCGTAGCTGCGTTTGAACAGGGTGAAATCGAGCAGGTCATCGCTGGCGATGCCCAGGCGCTGCACGATGGCAGGACGCAGGTCTTCTTCGGGATGGTCGATGGGCAGCTTGAGTTCGGTGATTCGTAACATGACGGGATCCGGTGGGCGGCGGGCTTCGATGCCGGCTGTTTTGCAAACCGGCGATTATAAGCCCCAATGGCCCTTTCCCGTCATGTTAAAAAGCCCGCGGGCGCGTCAGTCGTCGCGCGAGCCGCCAAACGCCGCGCATCCACGTTGTACCTGGCCGTTGACGCGCAGTTCGGCGGTCATGTGTTGCAGGCTGCCGCTGACACTGTCGACGCAACGCTGCGGGGCCACCCACAGTTCGACGTGCTGGTTGTTGGCTTCGGTCATCAGGTTGAAGCGGCCGTCGCCGATCTGCTCCTCCACATACGGCACGGCCAGCGGCGGCTGGCCCTCACGCTCCAGCACCATGCCCTTGGCGGTGACGTTCATCGCCCAGGCTGGCTTGTGGCCGTTGGCGCGCAGGATCATGCGTTTGAAATCCGGGTCGTCGCAGGCCGAGGTCGAGCGCTCGACGCGGTAGAGCTGTTGCAGGTCGACGCTGCCCTGGGTACCGCTGGCAACCCCGGAGAACTTGCCCCGCAGGTCGGCAAACAAGGCGCCTTGCTGGCCAGCGAGGGAGGCGGCTTCCTGCAGGATGCTGGTGCCGCCAGTGTCATTGACCACGTAGTTGCGCTGGTCATTGCACGGCTGGAACAACAGCTTGCCATTGACCGCCGTGAGTTCGCCCTGCATGCGGGTCAGCCCGGCGACGGACGGCTTGGCCGGCTCGCTTTCAAACATCTGGCAGGCGGCGAACAGAGGGAGCAGGGCAAACAGGGCAAGGGTACGAGCGGCACGCATAGAGGGTCTCCAGACAAGTGCCGCCACGTTACGCAGGCTGGCGAAGCATCACAAGCCCGCTCGCCAGTTTCAGGCGTTTCCGACAGACGCCGGATTCAGCCGACGGTAAAGGTCTGACCGGTCTGCAACCCTTCAACACTCTTGGCATAGGCCAGGGCCACCTCGGCGCCGGGCACCGGTTTATAGCCACGGAAGTACGGCGCGTAGCTGCCCATGGCTTCCTCCAGCACCGTGGCGCTCACCGAGTTGACGCGCAGCCCGCGTGGCAACTCGATGGCCGCCGCCTTGACGAATGCGTCGATCGCGCCGTTGACCAGCGCAGCCGAAGCGCCAGTGCGAATCGGGTCGCGGTTGAGAATGCCGCTGGTGAAGGTGAATGAGGCGCCATCGTTGGCGTACTGCTGGCCGATCAGCAGCAGGTTGACCTGGCCCATCAGCTTGTCCCGCAGGCCCAGCTCGAAGTCACTGTCGCTCATCTCGCCGAGTGCAACGAAATTCACACTGCCTGCGGCGCAGACCAGGGCGTCAAACCGTCCGGTCTGTTCGAACAGCTTGCGGATCGAGGCGCTGTCGCTGATATCCACGTGGAAGTCGCCGCTGCTGCGGCCGATGCTGATCACTTCGTGACGTTGAGCCAGTTCGGCCTTGACCTTGGATCCGACGGTACCGTTGGCGCCAATCAACAGGATTTTCATGGGACAGTTCCTCCACGGGGGTAAGTGAACGCTCAGTCTAGACTGGCGTTTTCAGCGGATAAACGCGCTAATAGGCAACCTTTGGTTTTCAAATGGAAACAATCCATGAGTGAGATGGATGATCTCGCGGCGTTCGCCGTGCTGATCGAAGCCGGCAGTTTCACCCTGGCGGCCGAGCAACTGGGGTGTAGCAAGGGCCAGTTGTCCAAGCGCATCAGCCAGTTGGAGGCGACGTTTTCCGTGGTGCTGCTGCATCGCACCACCCGCAGGCTCAGCCTGACCGCGGCGGGTGCGGCGCTGCTGCCCCAGGCTCAGGCCCTGGTGGTCCAGGTCGAGCGTGCGCGTCAGGCGTTGGCCCGGCTCAAGGACGATCTGGCCGGGCCGGTGCGTATGACGGTTCCGGTGTCGCTGGGCGAAACCTTCTTCGACGGCTTGTTGCTGGAGTTCTCCAGGCAATACCCGCAGGTGCAGATCGAGCTGGAACTGAACAACAGCTATCGTGACCTGGCGCGGGATGGCTTTGACCTGGGAGTACGTTCCGGGACGCTTGAAAGCGAGCGGCTGGTGGCCAGGCCCTTGCTGGCCTGGCACGAAATGACCTGTGCCAGCCCGGCCTACCTTGAACAGCATGGCGAGCCGCAAACGCCCGCCGATCTGGCCACGCATAGTTGCCTGCTCAACAGCCATTACAGCGGTCGCGAGGAATGGCTATACCACCAGCAACACGAACTGTTGCGGGTACGGGTCAGCGGTACGTTTGCCTCCAACCACTACAACCTGCTGAAGAAAGCTGCGCTGGTCGGTGCGGGCATCGCCCGCTTGCCGTCCTACGTACTGCACACAGAATTGGCTGAAGGCCGATTACGCTGGCTGTTGCGCGATTATCAGACCCGCAGCCAGCCGATGTACCTGGTTCACCCCTACCAAGGTGGCCTGCCACGGCGTACCCAGGTGCTGGCCGATTATCTGGTGGACTGGTTCAAGCGCAGCGGCGAGGCGCTCGACCGCCTTTAACGGTAGCGACGGGCGATCAGGTGGTCGATCGACAGTCGTCCCGGCCCCTTGGCCAGCAGCAGCAACAACAACGCCAGCCAGGTGCCGTGGGTTGGCCAGGCGTCCGGGTAGACGAACAACTGAATCACCAGGGTCATGCCGATCAGCGCCAGCGCCGAAAAGCGCGTCGCCAGGCCCAACAGGATCAGCGCCGGGAAGGCATGCTCGGCAAACGCGGCCAAGTGCGCGGCCACTTCCGGCGACAGCAACGGCACCGGGTATTCGCTGCGAAACAGCGGCAGTGTCGAAGGGGCGAGGCGTGGTATGCCCCATTCGAACGTGCCACCGACCAGGTCCAGGGCAAAGCCTTCGACCTTGGTTTGCCCGGATTTCCAGAACACCGCAGCAATGGAGAACCGTGCGACAAAGGCGATCAGGCTGTAGGGGATTTGCTCGAAGCGCTGGACGGCCCGTTTGATCAGGCAGGGTGGTGATGTGTTCATGGCGCTACCTTTTGTTCTTGATGTACATGAGTGATGGCGTGATGGCTGATCAACAGCGCCAGGCATTGGTGCAAATCGAACTCGGCTGATGCATCGAGAGCCTGTTCCACCGATTCTTCCAATGACGCGCCGTCGGCGAGGCTGTTGATAAACGTCACGCAACCGCGATCGATGGCAAACACCTTCACCTCCAGGCCGTGGCGCACTACCAGCGCGTGCTGGGCATGCCAGGGGTTCAACGTGGCGATGGCGCCCTCGGTCTGGTGCGCGGCCCACACCGCAACAACGGCGTAGGCGGAGTCCAGCGTCGCCAGCGAGGGGTGCAGTTGCAGGCGCAGGGCACCCGGGTCGGTTTGACCCTGCAGGGTCTGGAGCACGGCCTGTTGATCCAGTGGCAAGCAATCCGGCGCGTGATAGGCGCGCACCCGCAGACGTTCCAGCCGGGCGATATCTGCGAGGTAGGGCACACTGTTGGCGGGTTCGAAGCCCTGGATAAACTCGGCGAGGGTGTCGCCGTACTCGCTCATCAGCGGGCTGTCGGGCGGGCAGGCCTGTACGTAGCGGCCGGCCATCGCACGGAAGAATTCATCGCCTACCAGTCGCAGGGTGACGGGATAAGCCGCTGCCAATGCCTGGATCAGTGAGCTGTGTACATTGTTGCGATACACCGCAAAACGGCTGGCCGGGTCGGCACCGTTGCTGCTGAACAGCCCGTCGGGGCAGGGCAGGTCGGTGGTCAGCAAGGCCCTGCAAAAGTCGTCTTGAAGGCTCATGGCTGCACCTCGCGCAGCAATCCTTCAGCCCGCTGGGCTTCGGCCAGCAACTCGCCGAAGGCTGGCACCTGGTTGTCCCGCTCGATCAGCGTCGGCGCCGGGCCGGTGCGGGCCAGGAGTTGTTCGTACAGCGTCCACACGGCGTGGTCTATGGGCGCCCCATGGTCATCGATGAGCAGTCGATCACCCAGGCTGTCGGCGTCTTCGGCAAATCCTGCCAGATGAATCTCACCCACCGCGTGCAATGGCAGCGCATCGATATAGGCCAGCGGGTCACGCTGATGGTTGATGCACGACACGTAGACGTTGTTCACATCCAGCAGCAAGCCACAGCCGGTGCGGCGAATCACTTCACTGATGAAGTCCGTTTCGTCGAGGGTCGAGCGTTGGAACTGCAGGTAGGTCGATGGGTTCTCCAGCAGCATCGGCCGCTTGAGGGTGCTCTGCACCTGATCAACATGTTCGCACACCCGTTGCAGGGTGGCGCTGTCGTAGGCCAGGGGCAGCAGGTCATTCAGGAACACCGGGCCGTGGCTCGACCAGGCCAGGTGTTCGGAAAAGGAGTGGGGTTGGTAGCGCTCGATCAGCCTGGCCAGGCGTGCCAGGTGCGCCCGGTCCAGCGGGCCTTCGCCGCCAATGGACAGGCCGACGCCGTGCAGTGACAGCGCGTATTGCTCGCGGATCAACCCCAGGTAGTGATGAAACGGGCCGCCGGCCACCATGTAGTTTTCGGCGTGCACTTCAAAAAAACCGATATCGGGGGCGGTCGCGAGCACTTCGTTGAAGTGCCCGTGCTTGAGCCCCAGCCCGGCGCGACACGGCAGGCCGGGTACCTGAGCCTGGGAGGTGGCTGTGTTCATCGTCAGTACTCAGGTCAACGAGGGATCAGGATTTGGCTGTGTAGGCTTGCAACTGGCCGAAACCGGTCGGTGAGGTCGTGCTCGGGGTGTCGGTGCAGGTACCGGCCGGGACCAGTTTCCAGGCATTGGCCTGGTCCTTGGTTTTCGAAGAGCCGGCGCAGGTGGTGCCAGCGCCCGCGGCACAGTCGTTTTTACCGGCCTCGGCAACGCCAAAGCATTTCTGCATGTCGTCGGCAGCGTGAGCGGTGGTGGTCAGGGCGGACAGGCTCAGGGCGGAGCCCAAGGCCAGGACGAGGGAGGCGGCGGACAGTTTGTTGGTCATGGTGTATCTCCAGGGTGACGGGGAGCGGGCCTGATTGCCCGCTTGCACCACTAGAGACGGTAGGAGGAGGTTTGTTACACGTCTGTCGTAAAAACTCGAAAGTCACTACACCCGTCCAGGTGCCAGCAAGCCGCACCTGGACGGGAGAGGGGTCAGCCGCCCAGGTACGCCTCACGGACTTTTGGATCGGTGAGCAACTGCTCGCCACTGCCCTGCATCACCACCCGGCCGTTTTCGAGTACGTAGGCACGGTCGGCGATCTTGAGTGCCTGGTTGGCGTTCTGCTCCACCAGGAACACCGTCACACCGTCCTTGCGCAGCTGTTCGATGATGTCGAAGATCTGCTGGATGATGATCGGCGCCAGGCCCAGGGAGGGTTCGTCCAGCAACAGCAGCTTGGGCTTGCTCATCAGCGCACGGCCGATGGCGAGCATCTGCTGTTCGCCGCCGGACATGGTGCCGCCGCGCTGGCTGAAGCGTTCCTTGAGCCGAGGGAACAGGTGCAGCACCTTGTCCATCTGCTCCTGGAAGTCGCCCTTGTCGGTGAAGAATCCACCCATGGCGAGGTTCTCTTCCACGGTCAGCCGCGAGAACACGCGACGGCCTTCCGGCACCACCGCGATGCTTTTGCGCATGATCTGCGACGACGGCTGGCCCACCAGTTCCTCACCCATGTAGCGGATGCTGCCGCTGTGGGCTTGCGGCGAACCGCACAGGGTCATCAGCAAGGTGGATTTGCCGGCGCCGTTGGCTCCGATCAGGGTGACGATCTCACCCTGGCGCACTTCCACGTTGACGCTGTGCAGGGCCTGGATCTTGCCGTAGAAAGTGGAAACGTTTTCGAATTGCAGCATTTTACGCTTCCCCCAGATAGGCTTTGATCACTTCAGGATTGTCGCGGATCTGCTCCGGCGTCCCGTCGGCCAGCGGCGTGCCCTGGTTGATCACCACGATGTGGTCGGAAATGCTCATGACCAGTTTCATGTCGTGTTCGATCAGCAGCACGGTGACGTTGTGTTCCTCACGCAGCACGCCGATCAGCGCCTTGAGGTCTTCGGTTTCCCTGGGGTTCAGGCCGGCGGCGGGTTCGTCGAGCATCAGGATCCGCGGGCGGGTCATCATGCAGCGGGCGATTTCCAGGCGGCGTTGCTGACCATAGGCCAGGGTGCCGGCCGGGCGGTTGGCGAACTCGGTGAGGTTGACCTTGTCCAGCCAGTACGCCGCGTATTCCATGGCCTCGCGCTCGCTCTTGCGGAACGCCGGGGTCTTGAACAGGCCTGCGAAGAAGTTGGTGTTCAGGTGGCGGTGCTGGGCAATCAGCAGGTTCTCGACCGCCGTCATGTCCTTGAACAGGCGCACGTTCTGGAAGGTCCGCACCACGCCCTTGCGGGCGATGTCGTGACCGGCCAGGCCCTGGATCGGCTGGCCATCCAGCAGGATGCTGCCGCCGCTCGGCTTGTAGAAACCGGTGAGGCAGTTGAACACCGTGGTCTTGCCGGCGCCGTTCGGACCGATCAGTGCAACCACCTGTTTCTCTTTCACGGTCAGGGCCACGCCGTTGACCGCGAGCAGGCCGCCGAAGCGCATGCTCAAGTTTTCGACTTTCAGGATCTCGCGGCTCATTTGCGCAGCTCCATGTGTGGACGTTGCATCGGGAGCAGGCCTTGAGGACGCCAGATCATCATCAGCACCATCATGGCGCCGAACATCAGCATGCGGTACTCACTGAACTCACGCATCATTTCCGGCAGCAGGATCATCACGATCGCGGCGAGGATCACGCCCAGCTGCGAGCCCATGCCACCCAGTACCACGATGGCGAGAATGATCGCCGACTCGATAAAGGTGAACGATTCCGGGGTCACCAGGCCTTGGCGCGCGGCGAAGAAGCTGCCGGCGAAACCGGCGAACGCGGCGCCCAGGGTGAAGGCGGAGAGCTTGATGATGGTCGGGTTCAGGCCCAGGGCCCGGCAGGCGATCTCATCTTCGCGCAGCGCTTCCCATGCACGGCCGATAGGCATACGCAGCAGGCGGTTGATCACGAACAATGCTGCCAGTGCCAGCAACAACGCCACCAGGTACAGGAACACCACTTTGCTCACCGGGTTGTAGGCAATCCCGAAGTACTCGTGGAAGGTCTGCATGCCTTCTGCAGCCGTGCGGTCGAACGACAGGCCGAAGAAGGTCGGCTTGGGAATGCTGCTGATGCCGTTGGGGCCGCCGGTGATATCGGTGAGGTTACGCAGGAACAGGCGGATGATTTCCCCGAAACCCAGGGTCACGATCGCCAGGTAGTCACCGCGCAAACGCAACACCGGGAAACCCAGCAGGAAGCCAAACGTTGCCGCCGCCATGCCCGCCAGAGGCAGGCAGATCCAGAAGCTCCAGCCCAGGTAGTGCGAGAGCAGCGCGTAGGTGTAGGCACCCACGGCATAGAAGCCCACGTAACCCAGGTCGAGCAGGCCGGCCAGGCCCACCACGATGTTCAGGCCCAGGCCCAGCAACACGTAGATCAGGATCAGGGTGGCGATGTCGACGGCGCCGCGCGAGCCGAAGAATGGCCAGATCAGCGCGGCCACGATCAGGCCGATGATGATGTAGCGCTGGGTGCGCGGCAGGGTCAGGAATTGGCTGACCTTGGGCGACACCAGCGGCGCACGGTTGCCCTTGAACAGGGCGCTGAACTGATCGCTGAACAACACACGCAGGAACATCAGCACCGAGCACAGGGCGATGATGGTCAGGGTCACGGGACCGGTGCCATGCACTTCCAGGTTGATGCCGACAATGCTCAGCTTGAGGCCGAGTACCGGAAAGGCCACGGCCCATACCAGCAAGGCGCTGAAAAACGCCGATTTAAGATATCTGCTCATACTTTCTCAACCTCCGGACGGCCCAGGATGCCGGTCGGACGGAACAACAGCACCAGAACCAAGAGGCCGAACGCCACGACGTCCTTGTATTGGTCGCCGAAGATATCGGCGCCAAAGGCTTCAGCCACACCCAGCACCAGCCCGCCGAGCATCGCGCCCGGGATACTGCCGATGCCGCCCAAGACCGCTGCGGTAAAGGCTTTGAGCCCTACCAGGAAGCCGGCGTTGGGGTTGATCACGCCGTACTGCATGCTCAGCAGCACCGCCGCAACGGCGGCCAGTGCGGCACCGATCACGAAGGTCAGGGCGATGATGTTGTTGGTGTTGATGCCCAGCAGGTTGGCCATCTTGATGTCTTCGGCGCAGGCCCGGCAGGCGCGCCCCAGACGGGAGCGGGAAATGAACAGGGTCAGGCCCAGCATGGCCACCAGGGTGACGACGAAGACCAGGATCTGCATGTAGGAAATCAGCACTTCCTCCGCGCCACCCGGGCCAAAGGAGAAGCTCCCCGGGATCAGGTTGGGGATGGATTTATCCTTGGAGTCCTGGGACAGCAATACGGTGTTCTGCAGGAAAATCGACATGCCGATGGCGGAAATCAGTGGGATCAGACGGTTGCTGCCACGCAAAGGGCGGTAGGCAACCCGTTCGATACTGTAGCCGTAGGCACTGGTTACAACGATCGACGCGATAAACGCGGCGGTCATCAACAGCGGCAGGGAGTGGATACCCATCATGGCCAAGCCGGCAAGGGCGATAAAGGCCACGTAGGAACCAATCATGTACACCTCGCCATGGGCGAAGTTGATCATTCCAATGATGCCGTAAACCATTGTGTAGCCAATGGCTATCAAGGCATAGGTGCTGCCAATGGTCAGGCCATTAACCAGCTGTTGGAAAAAATGATAGATCTCAGGCATTACAGCGCTCCTAAAAACCCGATACGCATTTCACTGGTGGAGTCATGTTCCGGCCTTGCACTGTGTTCTGTGAGCACATTTGCACAAAGCGTTTGCCAGCGAACCGCTGGTGACGGTTTTAAGATTTTCAGGTGAGCCAGCGCCCGGATCGCGGGTGACAGGCCCATAAACCTCGTAAAACAAAGCCCACTGCTCTCACAGTGGGCTTGTTGTCCAGATAACGCCTGGCTTACTGAGGGGAAACTTCGGTTTTTGGTTTACCGAAGTGCCATTCGTAGACCACGAACTTGAAGTCCTTCAGGTCGCCCTTGGCGTCGAAGCTCAGGTCGCCGGTAGGGGTCTTGAAGGTGCCCGCGTGGATGGCTTCGGCCACTTTGGCGGTGTCTTCGCTCTTCGCTGCCTTGATGCCTTCGGCGATCAGTTCAACGGCGGAGTAGGCCGGGAATACGAACGGGCCGCTTGGGTCCTTGCCGTCAGCCTTGATGGCGTCAACGATGGCCTTGTTCGCAGGCTCGGCGTCGAACGACTTGGGCAGGGTCACCAGCAGGCCTTCGGAAGCGTTCTGGGCGATTTGCGAGATGGAATCGTTGCCGACGCCTTCCGGACCCATGAACTTGGCCTTCAGGCCTTTTTCCTGGGATTGGCGCAGGATCAGGCCCAGCTCCGGGTGGTAGCCGCCGTAGTAGACGAAGTCGACATTCGCTTGCTTGAGTTTCTGGATGATCGAGGAGAAGTCCTTGTCACCGGCGTTCAGGCCTTCGAAGACGGCAACCTTGGTGCCTTTCTTCTCGAGGGTCTGTTTAACGGCAGTGGCGATGCCTTCACCGTACTGCTGCTTGTCGTGCAGGACTGCGACGACTTTCGGCTTCACGTGGTCGGCGATGTAGTTGCCGGCCGCAGGGCCTTGCGCGCTGTCCAGGCCGATGGTGCGGAAGATCAACTTGTAGCCACGGGCAGTGATGTCCGGGCTGGTGGCCGCTGGGGTGATCATGATCACGCCTTCGTCTTCATAAATGTCGGACGCAGGCTGAGTGGAGCTGGAGCAGAGGTGGCCGATCACGTACTTGACGCCATCGTTGACCACTTTGTTGGCTACGGCAACGGCTTGTTTCGGATCGCACGCGTCATCGTATTCCTTGGCTTCGAGCATCTTGCCGTCGACGCCGCCCTTGGCGTTGATGTCTTTGATCGCCTGTTTTGCGCCTACGAACTGCATGTCGCCGTACTGGGTCACAGGGCCGGTCTTGGGACCTGCGATGCCGATCTTGATGGTGTCGGCTGCGAACGAATGGCCGGCAACCCCAGCCAGGACCATAGCGGCAAACAGTTTGGAAATCTGCTTAGTAGCCTTATTCATAGTGCTCCACTCTTACTGTTGTATTTTTTATAGTTCTAGCGGCCTTGTGAGCTGCAGAACCGGATCGGATATCTCGAATACCCCCCCGGCCGCCGCCTGGCAACTGTACCGGTACAGTGTAGAGCGCCGGTTGATCGCTTGGAAAGCTGGCTGCGAGGGGCAAAACCCGAGTGTGTCGCTTAAATGACAGAAAAAGACAGATTTGCGGCGGGTATTTTCTGTGTTTTCAGTAAATCCCGGGCTTTTCCGACACTTTCCGTCGATGACTCATTTGCAACCGGGTTTTTCTACCTGACGCTCGACGTTATGATTGCGCCGATTTTTTATTCAGGTGAAGACCCATGACGCAAGAACCTAGCACCCTCTATGCCAAGCTGCTCGGTGAAACCGCCGAAATTTCCTGGAAGGAGCTTGAGCCGTTCTTTGCCAAGGGTGCCCTATTGTGGGTCGATGCCAGCCTGGATTTGATCGCGGCAGCCGAGGGCATGGCTGAGGATAACCGTGACAAAGTCGCCGCATGGCTGGCTGCGGGGAGCCTCGGCGAAGTGTCTGCGACGCGGGCATTGGACTTGGTGGAGCGTGACCCGAGCCTGTGGGCGGTGGTGGTTTCGCCGTGGATTCTGATCCAGGAAAGGGCGGCGCAATAAAGGCCTGCACGTATTTGGTGCGCGTTTTTCACCCCTGCAAGTGTGTAGCGGAGTAACCGCTGGCGCCATGATGGCATCTTGCCGTAGAGAAAGGTCACAGCCGAGGGTGACGTGCGCGTCACGGGAACAGTTGGGACGGTGCTGAAATCGTCGGAGAATTGTTTCCAGGTGTTCCCGAGTTCTAGATAGCGGTCGCCTGGACCGCCGCCTTCGCGAGCAAGCGCGCTTCCACAATGACAGCGTGCATCCTGCAGGAACGCGGTCGAGTGAGTGCGGGCTTGCTCGCCAAGGGAACAACGTGGGCTAAGCGGTTTTCCCGGTATGGTTGTTCAAGGAAATGACCTTGGTCTTGCCAATGCGGTGACGGTAGATCTCGCGCAAGTACTTGATCGACTTCTTCACGCATTCCCGCGACAGGCGGATGTCATTGATCGACACGAATTTGTCTTTGTCGTTGATCAGCTCGCGGTACTTCTTCTCGTACATCGGCTTGATCGCGTACCAGTTGGTATCGAGGATCTTGGCCGGGTTTTCAAACTCGTTGAGCAACTCGTCGATCCGGTCTTCGTCGAAGTCCTCGTGGATGATGAAGTCCAGGATCGAGTTGTCCAGCGTGTCGTCAAAGCGGTACGGGTTACGCGCGAAGCAGCGTTTGATGAACGCGACGATCAACGTCAGGAAGTCATCCGACAGGCACGGGCTTTTTGCGATCAGCGTGGTCAGCGACAGGTTTGCCGACGCACCGATCACCAAGGCGTATCGCTTGAGGGTGGTGTTGGGGAACAGGCTGTTGAGGTGGGTCTTGAGCCGGTTCAGGTCCATGTAGGACAACTTGTAGTCCTTGGGCAGCGAGACGATGGACACCACGCTCGAGCAGTTCTTGAAGAAATGCAGGTCATGCAGCGCGGCCGCGTCGTAGCCGGAGTTCTTGTATTGCTCCAGGGAGGCCTTGTAGCGCTTGGACTCGATGGGCAGCAGGCTGATGCCCTCGATGGCCTGGGTGACCTTGTTGAAGTGCGGCAGGTCGATGGAGCGGAAAAACAGGTCGTCGATGTTCAGGCGCTGGGGCTCTTTGTCGAACACCTTGAACTTGTCACTCGACGGCACCGGTGTTTCAGGTACCACGGATTCGGCGTAGGCAATCGCCACCGGGCCGGCCAGGCTCATGAACAGGTCGTTGGCGTCCAGGCGGATGGTCTCGCCGATGTCGATACCGGCGCGGCGGAAATAGTTCTGGTCGTAGTCGGTGGTGACCGCCTGAGCGGTGAGGATGTTGAAGATCTGCTGGGAAATGTATTGGTTGGCGTGTTTTTCCATGGCATTGACGTCAATGTTCTGGATATTGCCGTCATCGCTTTCTTCGGCATAACGCATGATGTCGTTGGAGATCAGCATCATCGCGTTCCACGGCCGGATGCGGCCTTTTACGCTGGCTTCGCTGCTGTCTTCATTGTCGAAGTTGTACGAGAAATCCCATTCTTCCGACAGGTACTTGCACAGCAGGCGCCCGGCATTGATGTGCAAAGCCTCGGACATTTCGCTGCGGTGGTCGGAGATATTCGGCAGCACGCAAATGCCGCTGGTGAAGATTGGTTCGAACACGAATGCGTGGCCGCTCTTGCTGTCGTGCTCGTCGGCGGGTTTGGTGTCGAACGTCTTGTTCATGTACGAGTGTTGCTGGGCCAGGCCGAACTCCGAGGCCATGCCCGAACCGGTACCGCCGCCGGCGCTGAAGATCGAGAAGTACAGGCGCGACTGGTTGGCCTTGATGCCGCAGGAGTCGATCAGGTACGAGTGGATCATTTTCCAGTCCGGGCTGGAAAAACGCTGGGTGTCTTTGTTGAGGATGATCTTGGCCAGGTATTGGCCGAGGATCGGCGCGTTACCGGCGCCACCGGCATGCACCTCGGAGAGGTCCATGATTTTCATCTTGCTGTAGTCGCGCAAGAACCCGCTTTTTTCGCCCTTGCGCGAGAAGCGGATGCGCCCGGCGATGTCCTTGTCCAGGTCGCCCAGCATCACCAGTGGCTCGACGAGGAACACGGGTTTGCTGGCCTTGCCGCCGCCCAGGCGCAGGTTGTTGCGAATCCATTGGGTGGGGCTGTAGCTCTTGTCCAGCGACTTGTCTTCAGTGCTGAATTCGTTGAGGTAGAACTTGCGCGCGTTGTACACCAGCTCTGCCACGTCCAGCGCGATGTTCGAACCACAGCGGCCCAGGCCGATCAGGCACACCGAGGGAAATTCCTGCTCGTTGCGCAGATCGCCGTCGCCTTCCTGATGGGGCGGGCGCGGGAACACCGTGTCGCGCAGACCGTCGAGGTTGTCCAGGATGCGGTCGGTATTGGTTTCGGTGAAGTACAGGTATTGCTGGGTGGCCAATGGACGGGCGCTGCTCAATGACTTTGGACCTGAGGGCTTGTCCGCAGGAGCCGGGAGCAACACGTCGGATACCACGGTGGCAGAGTTATTTTTGGAAGTCATGTGCGCCATGTGCCTGGGCGGATGGCTGAGAGTAATAAGGGGCCATCACGGAGTGGGAATTCGCGACTTTGCAGTGCGTCCTTGTCCGGGACAATCGGGGGCAATCCCCGCTGTTTCCAGGCAAAACCTGGCCAGACTCTGATGAATCGGCCGTTCGTCGGGGTTCTTTAGGTAAATGGTGGCAAAATGCCAAAAAACGGGCGTCAGCGAATTGGCCTGACCACGGAGGAGGGCCCCGGACGCTTCGGTGCAGGCTCCTTGGACGGTGCACCTTCCGGGGTGCCTGCCACGCTGAACGGGTAGAGTGGGTTACGCATCTCGATGCCCTGGATCACCCCGATGATAGCTTCGGCGGGCACCGCCGGGCTCAGCAGATAGCCTTGCACGAAATCGCAGCCATTCTTGAGCAGCAATTCGAATTGCTCCTGGGTTTCCACGCCCTCGGTTACCACCTGCAAATGCAGGGTGTGGGCCATGCCGACAATCGCCTGGACGATCTCGATATCTGCTGTGGACTTGGGGATGTCCTGGATGAACGAGCGGTCGATCTTCAAGGTGTTGAGCGGCAGGCGCTTGAGGTAGGCGAGGGATGAGTAACCGGTGCCGAAGTCGTCGATGGCCAGTGACACACCCAGCGCGCGAATCTGGCGCAGCAGTGCCAGGGTGCTGCTGATGTTGCCCATCAGCGCGTTCTCGGTGACTTCCAATTCCAGGCGGCCGGGCGCGATACCGCTGAAGCGCAGGGCATCTTCGATTTCATCCGCCAATTCGTCGCGGGCCAGGTTGAGGGCCGAGCAGTTCACCGCCATGGTCAGCTCGGTGTAGCCGCGGTCGGACAACACGCTCAAGTCATGACAGGCCTGGCGCAATACCCAGTGGTCCAGCTCGGCAATCAGCCCGTTGTTTTCGGCAATGCCGATAAATCGATCCGGGGTCAGCAAGCCATGTTGTGGGTGTTGCCAGCGCACCAACGCTTCGAGGCGCGTGACCTTGCCCAGCTTCATGTCGAAAATGGGTTGGTAGAACAGCACCAATTGGTGGCGTCCGCGCAGGGCGCCGCGCAGTTCTTCCTCCAGTTGCAGTTCGAGGAAGGCCCGGGTCTTGAGGTTGGAGCTGAAAAAATTGAGGCTGTTGCGGCCGGTGTCCTTGGACTGGTACAGCGCCAGGTCCGCGGTTTTCAGCAGTTCTTCGCAGGTCAGGCCGTCATCGGGAAACAGGCTGATGCCGATGCTGGTGGTCATCACCATGCGCCGGCCGGCCAATTCGATAGGCTCTTTCATTCGCTGCATGATGCGCTGGGCAAGGTGCCGGGCTTCGTCGCGGTGGTGAATGCTGATGAGCAGGCAGAATTCATCGCCGCCGAACCGCGCCACCACGTCTTCATGGCTGCGCACCGACCCCTTGATGTGCCCGGCCAAGGCGGTCAGCAGTTGGTCGCCGGCGTCGTGCCCGAGGCTGTCGTTGATACGCTTGAAGTGGTCGATATCGAGGAAGATCACCGCCAACATGCCGTGGGCATTCGTCTTTTCGGCGAGTTTTTCCGCAAAGATCTGGTTGAAGCCGCGACGATTGAGCAGGTTGGTCAGCGCGTCGTAGTGGGCCACTTGCTGAAGCGACGCGCGCGCCTGGTCCAGCTCGCTGAGCAGGGCGTTGACCCGGCGCAGGTCGCGTTCCTTGTGCTGCAGCTTCTTGTCCGCCAGCGCGGCACTGATGCTGCTGCCGATCACCAGCAAGGTGATCACCGCCACCGACAGGCCCAACTGGATGGGATTGTTGTCCATCGGCAGCGACAGGTCGGCGCCGGTCGGCACCATCATGCGCATGGCGGCCATGCCGGTGAAGTGCATGCTCAGGATCCCGGCACCCAGCACCAGGCTGGCGGTGTATTTGAGCAACTGGTGGAACACCCCGGTGCCGTTGCGCAGGTAGTTCGACAGCAGCAGCGCCGCCAGGCTGGCGCCCATGGCAATAGCCACCGACGCCAGGAACAGGTCGGTTTGAAAGTACATCCTGGCCTGGGATTCCATCGCCGACATGCCGACGTAGTGCATCAACGCAATACCGATGCCCATCCACACCGAGGCCAACAGGTACTGGTGGAACCGCAGCTTGGGATGGCTGAGGGTCTGCATGGCGAACAGTGAGGCGATCAGGGCGATCATCAGCGAGACGAACGTGGTGACCAGTTCGTAATGAATGGTCACGGGCGCCTGGAAGGCCAGCATGCTGATGAAGTGGGTGGACCAGATGCCGCCCGCCAGGCAGCCCGCACCGAGCCAGCGCCAGTGGCGTTGGGCCGTAGGGTCTTCGACGTGGCCGACGCGTTCGGCCATGTCCAGTGTGCCGAAGCCGGCGGCGCAGGCGACCAGGTAGGCCAGCAACACCAGGAAGGGGTTATGACTGCAATTGAGTAATAAGTGCCCGGTTTCCGGAAGCTCGGTAAAAAAATGCAAACCCAGCCATTCCATAGCATGTCCCGTGATTGCGTCATGACGTCACGGCCTACGGCAATGACCTATGACCACGAGTATAGAAGCCCTGCGGGATCTGCCACCGATAATGGCACTTTGCTCTCAATTATTTCGACATGTCGCTCATAGCGTTTGCTGCTAAGCGCTGATGGGCAGCTCCAGCCCAAAAGGTTCTTCCAGGGGCGGCAAGCCAAACGAAGCGCGCGCGGCATCACAATCGGCGTTGTGCACGCCATCGTGCCAGGACGATTCGAACTCGCGGCAAGGACTGGAGCGCTGCTCGTAGATCGAGCAACTGGTGGCTTTGCCCACCTCACCTTCCAGGCTGCAGCAGCGTGCCGGTTTCTGGTCGGTGCCGATCATCGCCACGCGGGTCGGGTTGATCTGTACCACCAGATCATCGGGCACCGTGCCGCCGGATGAGCTGCACTCTCCCCAGAAGAAAGACACACGAAAGTATGAACAGCAGGCACCGCAACTCAGACACGGACTGGCTTCGGACATGGGCGTCATCGATAAGAAAAGGTAAAGGGGAGACTACGGGAAGGCTCGCCATTCTATCCGCACCGTGGCCGTTGGGAAGAGGGGGGCACAACTATATTTTTGTAGGGAAAGTCCCGTGATCCGGGGGGAAATCATGCCCTATCAGCTTTACGAATCATTACAGACAACCGTGCCGCGCCTGACTATGTTGCAGGTACCGGGCAGGATGCATCGGGCATCGCAGCTCTCATAACAATAAAAGAGACGGACCCATGCAGAACTCGACCCAAGCGGCGAATGCCTGGCGCATTCTGTTCCTGCTGTTCCTCGCCAACCTGTTCAACTTCTTCGACCGCACCATACCGGCGATCATCATCGAACCCATTCGCATGGAATGGCACCTGAGCGACTTCCAGCTCGGCATCATCGGCACCGCGTTCACCATCGTCTATGCGATCGCCGGCCTGCCGCTGGGGCGCATGGCCGATACCGGTTCGCGCAGCAAGCTGATGGGCTGGGGGCTGTTCGCCTGGAGCGGTCTCACGGCGGTCAACGGCATGGTCGGCAGTTTCTGGACCTTCTTGCTGGTGCGCATGGGCGTCGGCATCGGCGAAGCCAGCTACGCGCCGGCGGCCAATTCGCTGATCGGCGACCTGTTCCCGGCTCACCGGCGTGCACGTGCCATGGGCATCTTCATGCTTGGCCTGCCTCTGGGGCTGTTGTTGGCGTTCTTTACCATCGGCTGGATGGTCAAGGCGTTCGACAGCTGGCGCGCGCCGTTCTTCATCGCCGCTGTGCCGGGCCTGGTGCTGGCGGTGTTCATGTTCTATATCAAGGAACCCAAGCGCGGCGCGGCGGAAACCGTGCAAGTCTCCCAGGAGCGCGTCGACCGCCCGATTCGTCGCGTGCTGGCAGTTCCGACCTTCCTCTGGCTGGTGCTGGCCGGGCTCTGTTTCAACTTCGCCACGTACGCGTGCAACTCCTTCCTGGTGCCCATGCTGCAGCGCTACTTCCTGATGCCATTGCAGGAAGCGGCCGTGGCCACCGGCGTGATCGTTGGCTTGACCGGTTTGGTCGGCCTGACCTTGGGCGGTTGGGTGGCCGACAAGATCCACCAGCGCGTGGCCAATGGTCGGCTGCTGTTCGCCGCGTTCAGCCTGATTGTGTCGACGGTCTGCACCGCCTGGGCCCTGCATGCCGGGCGCATCGAGATCGGTGTGTTTGTTGCGGTGTTCAGTGTGGGCTGGTTGTTTGCCTACAACTTCTACACCTGCGTGTACACGGCTATTCAGGACGTGGTCGAGCCGCGCCTGCGGGCCACGGCGATGGCGCTGTTTTTTGCCGGCCTGTACTTGCTGGGCGGTGGCATGGGGCCGGTGGTGGTAGGGGGCTTGTCTGATCACTTCGCCCATTCGGCGATGTATGCCGCCGGGGCCACGCAGATGACCGAAGCGTATAAAGCGGTGGGCTTGCACGACGCCATGTACCTGATTCCGGTCGCCCTGTTCCTGACCATGCTGTTTCTGTTCCAGGCGTCGCGGTGTTTTGTGCGCGATGCCAAGAAGATGAAAGAGGGGTTGAGTAGGGTAGAGGTGCCGGGTTCGGCGGTGGCAGCTTGAGACCGAGGTGACACCATCGGGGGCAAGCCCCTCCCACATCGGACCTGTGAACACATTCAAAGGTGGGAGGGGGCTTGCCCCCGATGGAGCCCTCAAGACAGCTAAAAGAAGGCCCGCATTGCGCGGGCCTTCTTTTTACTAACCGGCGACCAGCACTCGAATCGCTTCCAGGCGCAGCGCCGCTTTATCCAGCATGGCCAGGCCTTGCTCGCGCTGGTTGCGCAGCGCCACCAACTCGCTGTCACGCACGGTCGGGTTGACGGCTTGCAACGCGGTCAGGCGCGCCAGTTCTTCATCGGTGTCCGCCGCCAGACGACGCTTGGCCTCGGCCACACGTTCGGCGTGCTGCGGGGCGATCTTCTCTTCACCGGCGTTGATCCGTGGCGTCAGCTGGTCGCGCTGGGCCTGGATGAACTTGTTGGCGCTGGCCCGTGGCACGCTTTCCAACTGGTCGTTGAGGGTCACGAACGACACGCGGCTCGACAGGTCATTGCCATTGGTGTCGAGCAGGCAGCGCAGGGCGGCCGGCGGCAGGTAGCGGCCCAGTTGCAGGGCGCGCGGTGCAACCACTTCGCTCACATACAGCAGTTCAAGCAACACGGTACCCGGCTTGAGCGCCTTGTTCTTGATCAACGCCACGGCGGTGTTGCCCATCGAACCGGACAGCACCAGATCCATGCCGCCCTGCACCATCGGGTGTTCCCAGGTGATGAACTGCATGTCTTCGCGCGACAGCGCCTGGTTGCGGTCGTAGGTGATGGTCACCCCTTCGTCGTCGCCCAGGGGGAAGCTGGCGTCGAGCATTTTTTCGCTCGGCTTGAGGATCAGTGCGTTTTCCGAATGGTCTTCGCTGTCGATGCCAAACGCGTCGAACAGGGTTTCCATGTAGATCGGCAGCGCGAACTGGTCGTCTTGCTCGAAAATGTCTTCTACCAGCGCATCGCCTTCGCCGGCACCGCCGGAGTTGAGCTCCAGCAGGCGGTCACGACCGGTGTGCAGCTCTTCTTCGAGGCGCTCGCGCTCGGCGCGGGCCTCGTCGATCAGGGCTTGCCACTCGCCATCGTCGGCCTCTTCCAGCAGCGGCAGCAGGCGCGGGCCAAACTGATGCTGCAGGGCGTTGCCGGTCGGGCAGGTATTGAGGAAGGCGTTGAGCGCTTCGTTGTACCACTGGAACAGACGCTCTTGCGGGCTGGTTTCCAGGTACGGCACGTGCAATTCGATCACGTGTTTCTGACCGATCCGGTCCAGACGGCCGATACGTTGTTCCAGCAGGTCCGGGTGGGACGGCAGGTCGAACAGCACTAAGTGGTGAGAGAACTGGAAGTTGCGGCCTTCGCTGCCGATCTCGGAGCAGATCAGCACCTGGGCGCCGAACTCTTCATCGGCGAAGTAGGCCGCAGCGCGGTCACGCTCGAGGATGTTCATGCCCTCGTGGAACACCGTGGCCGGAATACCGGAGCGCACGCGCAGGGCGTCTTCCAGGTCCATGGCGGTTTCGGCGTGGGCGCAGATCACCAGGACTTTGGTGCGCTTGAGCATCTTCAGTTGGTCAATCAGCCACTCGACGCGCGGGTCAAAGCGCCACCAGCGGTTCTCTTCTTCGATGTCCGGTTGCGACTGGAAGCTGACTTCCGGGTACAGCTCGGCGTGTTCGCCCAGCGGCAACTCCAGGTATTCGTCCGGGTTCGGCAGCGGGTAGGCGTGCAGCTTGCGCTCCGGGAAACCTTGCACCGCAGCACGGGTGTTGCGGAACAGCACGCGGCCGGTGCCGTGACGGTCAAGCAGCTCGCGCACCAGGCGTGCGCTGGCTTCGGTGTCGCCATCGTTGACGGCGGTGAGCAGCGCTTCGCCTTCGTTGCCGAGGAAACCCTGGATGGTGGCGTGGGCCTTGGGCGACAGCCGACCTTTGTCCAGCAACTCCTGCACGGCCTCGGCCACCGGGCGATAGTTCTCGCTCTCGGCGCGGAAGGCTTTTACGTCGTGGAAGCGGTTCGGATCGAGCAGGCGCAGGCGCGCGAAGTGGCTGTCCTGGCCCAGTTGTTCCGGGGTGGCGGTGAGCAGCAGTACGCCAGGAATCACTTCGGCCAGTTGTTCGACCAGTGCGTATTCCGGGCTGGCCTTTTCTTCGTGCCACACCAAGTGGTGCGCTTCGTCGACCACCAACAGGTCCCAACCGGCAGCGAACAGCGCGTCCTGGGCCTTTTCGTCGTCCACCAGCCATTCCAGTGCCACCAGCGCCAGCTGGGTGTCTTCGAACGGGTTGGCGGCATCGCTTTCGATGAAGCGCTCTTCGTCGAACAGGGCGACTTGCAGGTTGAAGCGGCGGCGCATTTCCACCAGCCACTGGTGCTGCAGGTTCTCCGGCACCAGGATCAGCACGCGGTTGGCGCGCCCCGACAGCAACTGGCGGTGGATCACCAGGCCGGCTTCGATGGTCTTGCCCAGGCCTACTTCGTCTGCGAGCAGAACGCGTGGCGCGATACGGTCGGCGACTTCACGGGCAATGTGCAGTTGGTGGGCAATGGGTTGCGCACGCACGCCACCCAGGCCCCACAGGGAGGACTGCAACTGGCGGCTGGTGTGTTCCAGGGTGTGGTAGCGCAGCGAGAACCAGGCCAGCGGGTCGATCTGGCCGGCGAACAAACGGTCGCTGGCCAGGCGGAACTGGATGAAGTTGGACAGTTGGGTTTCCGGCAGGGTGACCTGCTCGTTCTGCCCATTGAGGCCGTGATACACCAGCAGGCCGTCGACGTCATCGACTTCCTGTACGGTCATTTTCCAGCCTTCGAAATGGGTGATGGTGTCACCCGGCGAGAACCTCACGCGAGTGAGGGGCGCATTCCGTAGCGCATACTGGCGGGTGTCGCCAGTGGCCGGATAGAGCACGGTCAACAAGCGGCCGTCCTGTGCCAGAACGGTGCCTAACCCCAGCTCTGCTTCGCTGTCACTAATCCAGCGTTGCCCCGGTTGATACTGCTGCGCCATGCTGCCTGACTCCCGCCGTGAAAAAGCCGACTATCTTAACGGAACAAGGCCCCCCGCCCAAGGACTCTGAGAAAAACTACTCCGTTTGCGTGGGCGCGCGCAGGGCGAATCGACGGGTGGCGGGCACTTGGGAGTGTCGACTGGGTCACAGCTTGGCGAGTGCGCGCTCAAGTCACCCTGCGGCGCGCCGACAGCCTGATGATCAGGAGAGGAAACCCCATGCTGCCACCCATGCTGCCCGTCAGCGTTGTGCCGGTGACGTCACAACTTGATCCGGTGCGCCAGAAGCCGGATATTCCGCCCGTGGTGCCAGTGCAGCCGGGTTCCAACGAAAGCACCATCGACCTGAAAAAAGGCGACGCGGAGCAGTCGACCTTCCTTTTGCGCGAAGAACAGCGCCGCCAGCAGGAACAGCAGAAACGCCGGCGCGAAGCCGACGATGACCCGGAGCAACACCTGGCCATTCCTGGTGACGTGCTCAACGCCGACAACACTGTCCCGGTGATCCCGCTGATCGAGGATGCCCCGCGCCAGGGCCAGTGGGTGGACATCGAGGTCTAGCCCCTTGCAGGTTCAGCCCCGCAGTTCGCGCAGGGCCGCGAGCAATCGCTCGATATCCTGATCATTGTTCAACGGGCTGACGGAAATCCGCGCAACACTCGCCAGGCCTCGGGCCTGCATATCCAGCGGGGTGTAGGCCACGCCATTGGCGCCGATGTTGATGCGCTGCGCCGCCAGGTGTCGCTTGAGCTCGAAGGCGTCCCAGCCGTCGAGGTTGAAAGCGATCAGGCCTGAATGTTCAGCACCCAGGTCATGCAGTGAAATGCCCGGGATATGACGCAGCGCTTCACGCATTTTCCTTCTGGTCTGCACGATGCGTTCCCACACCTGTTCGATGCCGAGCCGGTTCATCTCCTGCAAGGCATTGCCCAATCCCGCCAGTAAGGCGTAGGACGTTTCGCTGGTTTCGAAGCGTCGGGCGTCGTTGCGCAGGTCATAGCCCTCGGCGGTCCAGGGCGCCGAAAACACATCACGCTGGGCCGGGTTCAGGTGTTCGAGGAAATCTTCGCGCACGTACAGCAGCGCTGTTCCCCGTGGCCCGCGCAGGTGCTTGCGGCCAGCCGACTTGAGCACGTCGCATTGCAACGCCTGCACATCCACCGGCAGTTGGCCCACGGCCTGGCCTGCATCGATGAAGTAGGGGACGCCATGGCGCTTGGCAACGTCGCCGATGGCTTGGGCGGGGTTGATCAAACCGCCGTTGGCCGGCAGCCAGGTGAGGTCGATCAACTTCACGCTGGCATCGATCATGGACTCCAGCGCCACAGGGCACACGGCGCCGGTTTCATCGCACGGGATCACTTCCACACGAGCGCCGGCGCGCACGGCGACCTGCATGCTCGCCAGGTTGCCGCCCCATTCGTGGCGTCCCACCAGGATCCGGTCACCGGGCTGCCAGGGCGCGAGTGCCTGGAACGCCATGTTCCAGGCCGCCGAGCCGCTGCTGGCGAAGGCAATCGACGAGGCGGGTGCGTTGAGCAATTGCCCGGCGGCGCGACGGGCGTTCTCGGCCAGAACGGCGCCATGCTCGCCGGCCTCCATCGGGCCGTCGCGGGCTTCGCGCTGCAGGTGGTCGATGATGGCGTCAAGGGTGGCCTGGCTGGGCAGGGACGCACCGGCGTGGTTGAAGTGCACGACGCCGGATTGGCAGCCAGGGGTGACGTCGCGCAATCGCTGGACGGTGAGCGGGCTCATGGCCGCAGCTCGAAAATGGCGTCAACTTCGACAGCCACGCCAGCGGGCAGGCTGGACACGCCCACCGCGGTGCGCACATGCCGGCCCCTTTCGCCGAGCGCGTTCACCAACAGGTTCGACGCGCCGTTGGCGACCAGGCTCTGCTGTTTGAAATCGCCGCTGCTGGCGATAAACACACCCAGGCGCAGCGTGCGCACCAAACGGGTCAGGTCGCCCCCGAGTGCAGCATTCAATTGTCCCAGCAGGCCCAGCGCTGCCAATTGCGCGGCCTGGGCACCTTCTTCAATGCTGAGGGTTTCGCCTACCCGGCCCAGAAAGGCCGGCCTGCCGTCCTCCACGGGAATCTGCCCGGAAATGAACAGCTGGTTCTGGCTGATGACATGGTTGATGTAGTTGGCCGCCGGTTGGCTGGGGGTGGGCAGTGTGAGGCCGAGGGCCTGGACGCGCGGGTGCAATGAGTCGCTCATGGTGGAACCTCCGGTTGGGAGGTTTGAGCATGTTAGCCGCGTCGACGGGCGACAAACGGATAGATCTCACGGGACGTATCGAAATATCTCACGCGTCGCTGCACGCTGCCTGCAACCATTGGCTGAAACACTGGGCGGCTTCGCTCATGGCGCCATTCGGCGCGATCAGCCAGTAGCCGATGTCACTGTGGTAGGGCGGCCAGTCAAACGCTTCCACCAGGCTGCCGTCTTGCAGCCGACGCTCGATCAGGCGGTGGCGCCCCATGGCGATGCCCTGACCGGCCACGGCGGCTTCGACCACGATGTTGTAGTCGTGCAGCATCACGCGGGGATGAGGGGTGAGGTCAACGCGATAGTGTTCGGACCAATCGGTCCATTCGAACGGACGGTGTGACGTGGCCATCAGCAACGGGCTGTCAGGGCGGGCCTTGAGCGCCGGGCTGCACACCGGGGAAATCACTTCTGCCATCAGGCGTGTGGCTTGCACATCAGGCCAGTCACCCTTGCCGTAGCGAATCGCCAGATCAACCTCGGCACCGGCAACGTTTGCCAGCTGTATCGCCGGCACCAACTCCACCTGAATAGTCGGGTAACGGTTGAGAAATCCCGCCAGGCGCGGCGCCAGCCATAACGTGGCAAAGGACGCGAGCAAACCGATGCGCAGCACCGTGGCACCGGGGGCGACGCGCTGGGCGCGGGTGGCGGCGGCGATGGCGTCGAGGGCAGGGCGGATGTCGTCGTAGTAACGTTGGCCGTCGGCGGTCAGGTCGATCGCTCGGGTGCGGCGGATAAACAGCGGCTTGCCGAGGTGCAGCTCCAGTTTTTGCACCTGATGGCTGAGGGCGCTCTGGGTCACCGACAACTCGTTCGCGGCCTTGATGAAACTCAAGTGCCGCGCCACGGCTTCGAAGGCGCGCAGGGCCAGCAAGGGCGGTAGGTCCTTGTGCAGTGCCACGGGTGGGCCTCTCCGGGCTCGTGGAAAGTGTGGATTTTGGCGGATGCCCTGCCTTTTGTCGCTCGCTGATTTGCCGTCTGGCGGGGGAGGCCGCATTATTGAGGCATCCCCGCCACGACGTAAGCCAAGCCATGAGTGATGACGACAAGCTGATCGACCTGAACGCCGAACGCGCCAAGCGCGTGCATGACCTCAATGACAAGCGCCTGAACGAAGTGCGCCAGGCGTTCGAGCAGGCGATGCCACTGGGCAAGGCCAAGAAGAAATCCAAGAACAAACCGAAAAAACGTTGAAACCCCCTGCGTCTGTTGATGCAGGTCAGTTATTGCCCTTCTTTACGTCACGTCGCCGCCGATATTGATCTTCGTCAATATTCCCCTGCGCCTTCTCGATTAACTTAGCCCTATCGCAACAGGGCAAGTGCAGGAGGCCGGTCATGTTTATCGATAATGTGGTATTTGCCGGAGTGCTGACCGTCAGCCTCATGGTGATGTTTTTTGTAGGGTTTGGATTTTTTATCTGGAAAGACGCCAATAAGCGAAAAAAACCTTAGGTCTTTCCGGTTACATGAGCACGCAAGGCATTTTGGGCGACTTCGGTCGCCCTTTTTTTTGCCCGCGATTCAATAACCATCCGAATACAAATGTGGGAGGGGGCTTGACCCCGAGAGCGGTGTATCAGCCAACTTATCGCAAGCTGACCCACCACAATCGGGGGCAAGCCCCCTCCCACATTTTTTAGCGCAGTCTGACTATCAGCTGCCCAGCGCTTTCGACGCCAGCCAAAACAACCCGGCGGACAGGCCCACCGTGGCGGGCAGGGTCAGCACCCAGGCCATCAGGATGGTCTTCACGGTACCGCCTTGCAGGCCGCTCTTGTTGGCGACCATGGTGCCGGCAACACCCGACGACAGCACGTGAGTGGTCGAAACCGGCAGCGCGAAGATGTTGGCAAAACCAATCATGGTCGCGGTGGTGATCTGTGCCGACATGCCTTGGGCATAGGTCATGCCCTGCTTGCCGATCTTCTCGCCGATGGTCAGTACCACCCGCTTCCAACCCACCATGGTGCCCAGGCCCAGGGCCAGTGCAACGGCGAGGATCACCCAGAACGGCGCGTACTCGGTGGTGGCGGTGAGGTCTTTGCGCAGCTTGTCGAGGTCGGACTTCTCACGCGCATCCAGGCCCGGCAGTTTGCCGACTTTCTTCGCGGTGTCATCCAGGCAGAGCAAATAGCGACGCACTTCAATTCGCTGGTCAGACGTCAGCGAATGGTAGTCGGACACGCCTTTCAAGGTGTCGACCAGCGCGTTGATGGTGGGCTCGGTCTGTTGCGGGTTGCACTGGAACTTGCCCGGCAGATCGTTCTTCACGCTTTTGCCCAAGGCCAGGAACTCGCCGAGGGTGGCGTTGTTACGCTGGTAGAACTGGCTCAGGTGCACGGTCGCGTCGCGGGTACGCTCGATCTGGTAGGTGGTGCTGCCCAGGTCCAGCACGAACTGCGCCGGTACGATGCCGATCAGTACCAGCATGATCAGGCCGATGCCTTTCTGGCCATCGTTGGAACCGTGCACGAAGCTCACGGCCATGGCGGAAATCACCAGCACCAGGCGGTTCCAGAACGGCGGGTGCTTCTTGTCGTCGAGCTTGCGGCGCTGGTCTGGCGTCTTGTGCATCTTCGACAGCGGGCGCCACCATTTCAGGCCGATCAGCACCAGGGCTGCGACCAGGAAGCCGGCCATCGGCGAGAACACCAGGGAAGCACCGATATCGATCGCTTTCTGCCAGTTCACACCGTCAGCCAGGGGAATATCGTTGATCAAGGCATTGGCCAGGCCGACACCGAGGATCGAGCCGATCAGGGTGTGGGAGCTGGAAGCCGGGATACCGAAGTACCAGGTGCCCAGGTTCCAGGTGATCGCCGCTGCCAATAGAGAGAAGACCATGGCCAGGCCGTGGCCGGTGTTCACATTGATCAGCAACTCCACCGGCAGCAAATGCACGATGGCATAGGCGACACCCACACCCCCGAGCAATACGCCGAGGAAGTTGAACACCCCGGAGAAGAACACGGCCAGGTGCGGCGGCATGGCTTTGGTGTAGATGACTGTGGCCACCGCGTTAGCGGTGTCATGAAAGCCATTGATGAACTCGAAGGCGAGGACAAAGGCCAGGGCGAGCAATAGGCTCACTAGAACCCAAGCATCCAGTCCGCTGAATAAATCGATCATGAAGGTTTTCTGACCCGGTCGTAAGGGGGCGCGATTATGCCAGAAAACCTCGGTAATCGATGCACTAGCTGCTCATCGGTCACATTCTTAATTGAAAAAGTCGCGGCGAAACCGGCGCATCCCAGGGTTTTCGGGGGTTTGGCAAGTCTTTGATTTATAAAGTGAGGGGGGCTTTTACAGGGGGTTTTTCATCAAATTGTCACAGCTGAAACATTTGTATGAAATTTTACTGCCGAATGTAGGGTGCAAAATTTACCGCTGCTAGCAATGTGCTAGCAGGTGGGCATGCTGCGCTCGAACCGAAGGGCTTATGGCTCTTCTGGCTTGAGTTCCTGTTCAATCTTTTGGATTTCCTGGGCAAAGGCCTGGTCGAGCAGACTGGCGCGTTTGCGCCATGGCTTGCGTTCAGGTTCAGGCTGGGCGGCGTAGGTGGTGACTTCCCCGCCGTAAACGTCCTTGTAACGTTGTTCCTGGCGCTCAAGTTCCGCGCGCAGTTCATCTTTCGTCACATCGTTACCTAATTGAGTTAAGTGTGAATACCGTGCAGCGTTTTGCCCGAATGCCGCCCTCCGGCAGTCCCACGTTGAACCGTTGACGGGTTCAAGTTTGAACTAGTGCAAGAAGCTATTTGCAGTTGCCGGCATTCAAGGCAGGTCGTTGCGACCTTGGCGAGCTCCCATCCCGATGATCAAACCGGGCCGACCTCGGCACAAGCTGCATTATAGCGGCGCATTCGAATAACACTATCGCTGTAAAGTTAAAAAGCATCGACAGTCTGTGTGCGTTTCGTGACATGGATATGTCGTTACTTGTTGAAATCCTGGCGTCATAAAAGCTGCACCGTGTTTTTCTAACTTAAGACGGTGCCTGGCTGAGCAGCAAATCGTCAGTCACTCGAGCGAACAGCGCTGGCGAATTGCGATAATCGACTATTCGTCCGATAATCGCACAATGTTCTCGGCCCTGCCTTGTGCGACGCGGCCCACGCGGCTTGTAATAGTCGCCAAACCGCCCTTGTGGCAGACAATAAGAGAAAGGACCCAAGATGAACGATCAATTGCGCAACTCCTTCGCATCGGTGGCGCCCCCGATCGTTGCCTCGCCGGCCAAGCGTATCCAGGCCTTGACCGGTGATCCGGACTTCATGACCTCACTGGCTCGCGGCCTGGCGGTGGTGCAGGCGTTCCAGGAGCGCAAGCGCCATCTGACCATCGCCCAGATCAGCCACCGCACCGAAATTCCTCGCGCCGCCGTGCGTCGATGCCTGCACACCCTGATCAAACTCGGCTATGCCACCACCGATGGTCGCACCTACTCGCTGCTGCCCAAGGTGCTGACCCTTGGCCATGCGTACCTGTCGTCCACGCCGCTGGCCGTGTCGGCCCAGCCCTATCTGGACCGCATGAGCGAGCAACTGCACGAAGCCTGCAACATGGCCACCCTGGAGGGTGACGACATCCTCTACATCGCCCGTTCCGCCACCACCCAGCGCCTGATTTCCGTGGACCTGTCGGTGGGCGGGCGGCTGCCGGCGTACTGCACGTCCATGGGCCGTATCCTGCTGGCCGCCCTGGACGACGCGTCGCTGCAGGACTACCTCGACCATGCCGACCTGCAAACCAAGACCAGCCGCACCCTCACCACTCCCGCCGCCTTGTTCGAGTGCCTGCAACAAGTGCGTCAGCAGGGCTGGTGCATCGTCGATCAGGAACTGGAGCAGGGCCTGCGTTCCATCGCCGTGCCGGTGTATGACGCTTCCGGCCAGGTGCTGGCGGCGATCAATGTCAGCACGCACGCCGGGCGGGTCAGCCGCAGCGAGCTGGAGCAACGCTTTTTGCCAAGCATGCTCAGCGCCAGTCGCGAGTTGAGTACGCAACTGTTTGCCTGAGTGTGCGGTGATCGCACACATCCCGGCCTGATCAATTGACGCTGTTTCCCCTGGCTTATTAATGTGCGGCAGCGCTGCAAGGCGCGCTCCAATAATAATGACGACCCCAAGTCGTTGGCCCGCCATCGGTGTGGAAATAAGAATAATGAATCAGCCTGTCGGTACCCCCCTGGACGTCCAGTCCTTCATCAACGCCCAGCCACTGTCCCGTTACCAATGGCGGGTGGTGATCCTGTGTTTTCTCATCGTGTTCCTCGACGGCCTCGACACCGCTGCCATGGGCTTTATCGCGCCCGCGCTGTCCCAGGACTGGGGCATCGACCGCGCCAGCCTCGGCCCGGTGATGAGCGCCGCATTGATCGGCATGGTCTTCGGCGCACTCGGCTCCGGCCCGCTGGCGGACCGCTTCGGCCGCAAAGTGGTGCTGGTGGGCGCGGTGCTGGTGTTTGGCGCCTTCAGCCTGGCGTCGGCCTACAGCACCAACGTCGATCAGCTACTGGTGCTGCGCTTCCTCACCGGGCTTGGCCTGGGTGCGGGGATGCCGAATGCCACCACGCTGCTGTCCGAATACACCCCCGAACGTCACAAGTCGTTGCTGGTGACCAGCATGTTCTGCGGCTTCAACCTGGGCATGGCGGGTGGCGGTTTCATCTCCGCCAAACTGATCCCGGCCTTCGGCTGGCACGCGCTGCTGATGATCGGCGGGATCCTGCCGTTGATCCTGGTGGTGGTGCTGATGCTGTGGCTGCCGGAGTCGGCGCGGTTCCTGGTGGTGCGCAACCGCGGCACCGACAAGGTGCGCAAGACGCTGGCGCCCATCGAGCCGAACATCGTCGCCCAAGCCACCGCGTTCAGCGTGCCCGAGCAGAAAACCGTCAAGGCCCGCAATGTGTTCGCGGTGATCTTCTCCGGCACCTACAGCGCCGGCACCTTGCTGTTGTGGCTCACCTATTTCATGGGGCTGGTGATCGTGTACCTGCTCACCAGCTGGCTGCCCACCCTGATGCGTGACAGCGGCGCCAGCATGGAGCAAGCCGCGTTTATCGGCGCGTTGTTCCAGTTCGGCGGCGTGCTCAGTGCGGTCGGCGTGGGCTGGGCAATGGACCGGTTCAACCCCCACAAGGTCATCGGCACGTTTTACCTGCTGGCCGGGGTGTTTGCCTACGCAGTGGGGCAGAGCCTGGGCGACATCACCCTGCTGGCGACCCTGGTGCTGATCGCCGGGATGTGCGTGAACGGCGCGCAATCGGCCATGCCTTCATTGGCGGCACGGTTCTACCCGACCCAGGGCCGTGCCACCGGCGTGTCGTGGATGCTCGGCATCGGCCGGTTCGGCGCGATCCTCGGCGCGTGGATGGGCGCCACGTTGCTGGGGCTGGGCTGGAATTTCGAGCAGGTGCTCACGGCGCTGGTGATACCGGCTGCCTTGGCCACGGCTGCCGTGATCATCAAGGGCCTGGTCAGCCACGCTGACGCCACCTGACGATTGCGCCTCGCCTGTGGCAGCTGGCGAGGTTCCGCCAGATGATTAGCCAGGTAACAATCCGTTCGATAATCGAACGCTGAGTCGATTATCGGATTGTTTGGCCCATTTCTGCGACTTACTCTTCAAGTCACTCCGGCGCTACCTCAGCGCCTTATCCGACCCACACCGGGAGCCCGACCCCCATGGCTGAAATACTCGCGCTGCGTGACGCGGTGAAGCAATTCGTGAACGACGGCGATACCGTCGCTCTGGAAGGCTTCACCCATCTGATCCCTACGGCAGCGGGTCATGAAATCATTCGTCAGGGCAAGAAAGACCTGACGCTGGTGCGTATGACGCCTGACCTGATCTACGACCAGTTGATCGGCGCCGGTTGCGTCCGCAAGTTGATTTTTTCCTGGGGCGGCAATCCCGGCGTCGGCTCCCTGCATCGTCTGCGTGACGCGGTGGAAAAACAGTGGCCGCAACCGCTGGAGATCGAAGAGCACAGCCACGCCGACCTGGCCAATGCCTACGTCGCCGGAGCATCGGGCCTGCCGTTCGCGGTGTTGCGTGCCTACGCCGGCTCCGACCTGCCCAAGGTCAACCCGCTGATCAAGAGCGTGACCTGCCCATTCACTGGCGAAGTGTTGGCGGCCGTGCCATCGGTGCGCCCGGACGTGACGGTGATTCATGCGCAAAAGGCCGACCGCAAGGGCAACGTGCTGCTCTGGGGCATCCTGGGCGTGCAGAAGGAAGCGGCCCTGGCGGCCAAGCGCTGCATCGTCACCGTCGAAGAAATCGTCGATGACTTGAACGCGCCGATGAACAGTTGCGTGCTGCCGACTTGGGCCCTGACGGCGGTGTGTCATGTGCCTGGCGGCGCGCATCCGTCCTACGCGCACGGCTACAACGAGCGGGACAACCGCTTCTACCAGGCGTGGGACCCTATTGCCCGCGACCGTGAGACCTTTACCGCCTGGATCGACCAATACATCCGTGGCACCGCCGACTTCACTGAATTCCAGGCCAAGTTGGCCAGCGCGCAGGAGGCCAAGTAATGGCTTACTCCACCAATGAAATGATGACCGTCGCCGCCGCGCGTCGCCTCAAGAATGGCTCGGTGTGCTTCGTCGGCATCGGCCTGCCCTCCAAGGCGGCCAACCTGGCGCGCCTGACCTCGTCGCCGGACGTGGTGCTGATCTACGAGTCCGGCCCGATTGGCGCCAAGCCAAGTGTCCTGCCGTTGTCCATCGGTGACGGCGAGTTGGCTGAAACCGCCGACACTGTCGTACCCACCGGTGAGATTTTTCGCTACTGGCTGCAGGGCGGGCGCATCGACGTCGGCTTCCTCGGCGCTGCGCAGGTCGACCGTTTCGGCAATATCAACACCACCGTGGTGGGCGACTATCACCAACCCAAGGTGCGCCTGCCGGGTGCCGGCGGCGCGCCGGAAATCGCCGGCTCGGCCAAAAGCGTGCTGATCATCCTCAAGCAGTCGTCGCGGTCGTTTGTCGACAAGCTGGATTTCATCACCTCGGTCGGCCACGGCGAAGGCGGCGACTCGCGTAAGCGCCTGGGCCTGCCGGGCGCCGGTCCTGTAGGAATTATTACCGACCTGTGCATCATGGAGCCGGAAGAGGGCAGCCATGAATTCGTGGTTACCGCGCTGCACCCCGGCGTTACCCGCGAACAGGTGGTGGCCGCCACCGGTTGGGCGATTCGCTTCGCCGACCAGGTCAGCACCACTGCCGAACCGACTGAAGTAGAGCTGACGGCGCTGCGTGACCTCGAAGCCCGCACCGCCGCCGCCCATGGCCAAGCGCCGGGAGAAGCCTGATGCGTGACGTGTTTATCTGTGATGCCATCCGCACCCCCATCGGCCGCTTTGGCGGTGGCCTGTCCAGCGTGCGTGCCGACGACCTGGCGGCGCTGCCGATCAAGGCCTTGATGGAGCGCAACCCGTCGGTGGAGTGGAGCGCGGTGGACGAGGTGTTCCTCGGCTGCGCCAACCAGGCCGGCGAAGACAACCGCAATGTCGCGCGCATGGCGCTGTTGCTGGCAGGCCTGCCGGAGAGTATTCCCGGCGTGACCCTCAATCGTCTGTGTGCCTCGGGCATGGACGCGATCGGCACGGCTTTTCGCGCCATCGCCAGTGGTGAAATGGAGCTGGCGATTGCCGGTGGCGTCGAGTCGATGTCGCGCGCGCCGTTCGTGATGGGCAAGGCCGACGCGGCGTTCTCGCGCAGCATGAAGCTGGAAGACACCACCATTGGCTGGCGCTTTATCAACCCGCTGATGAAGGCGCAGTACGGCGTGGACGCGATGCCGCAGACCGCTGACAACGTGGCAGACGATTACCAGGTGTCCCGCGCCGACCAGGATGCGTTTGCCCTGCGCAGCCAGCAGCGCACCGCTGCCGCACAGGCCGCCGGCTACTTCGCCGAGGAAATCGTGCCAGTGCGGGTCGCACATAAAAAAGGCGAGACTTTAGTGGAGCACGATGAGCATCCACGCGACACCAGCCTGGAAGCCCTGGCCAAGCTCAAACCCGTGAACGGCCCGGACAAAACCGTCACCGCCGGCAATGCGTCGGGCGTGAACGACGGCGCCGCGGCGCTGATTCTCGCGTCTGCCGACGCAGTGAAGAAACACGGCCTGACGGCCCGCGCCCGCGTACTGGGCATGGCCAGCGCCGGGGTCGCGCCACGGGTGATGGGCATCGGCCCCGTGCCGGCGGTGCGCAAGCTGGTGGAGCGCCTCGGCCTGGCGGTCACGGACTTCGACGTCATCGAACTCAACGAAGCCTTCGCCAGCCAAGGCCTGGCGGTGCTGCGTGAGCTGGGGATTGCCGACGATGCGCCCCAGGTCAATCCGAACGGCGGCGCCATCGCCCTCGGTCATCCCCTGGGCATGAGCGGTGCGCGGCTGGTCCTGACCGCCTTGCACCAGCTTGAAAAAACCGGCGGCAGCAAAGGCCTGGCGACCATGTGCGTGGGGGTCGGCCAAGGCCTGGCCCTGGCCATTGAACGTATCCAATAAGAGAGGACTGCACCATGAGTGACAAGCCCGGTTACCGGCGCCCGCAAGCGGGTACTCAACCTGATTACCTGCACCCGGCCTACCAGTCGACGAACCTGCGTTCGCCGTCGCAGCCATTGGTGTTCCTGCCCCATTCCCTGTCGGAAATCACCGGCCCCACCGTCGGCGCCGAACGTGTGGACCCCAAGGATAACGACCTCACGGCCCAGCATGAAGGCGAGCCTCAGGGCGAACGCATCATCGTGCATGGCCGTGTACTCGACGAAAACGGCCTGCCGGTGCCGGGCATCCTGGTGGAGATCTGGCAGGCCAATGCCGCCGGTCGCTACAACCACAAGCGTGACCTGCACGACGCGCCGCTGGACCCGAATTTCACCGGCACCGGCCGCACCGTCACCGACGCCGACGGCTGGTACCAGTTCCAGACCATCAAGCCCGGCGCCTACCCCTGGGGCAACCACCATAACGCGTGGCGCCCGGCGCATATTCACTTTTCGCTGTTCGGCCCCAGCGTGCTGACGCGATTGGTCACCCAGATGTATTTCCCCGGCGACCCGCTGCTGGAATACGACCCGATCTACAACTGCGTGCCCGATACGTCGGCCAAGGAACGTTTGATCGCCCGCTTCGACCTGGAAAAAACCATCCCTTCCTATGCCCTCGGCTACCGCTGGGACATCGTCCTGCGCGGCCGCGACGCCACGCCGATGGAGAAATGAGATGAGCCTCAACGCGACCACGTCCCACACCGTCGGGCCGTACTACCACATCGGCCTGACCTGGCTGAACCGCGAAGACCTGACCACCGCCGCCACCCTCGGCGAGCGCGTGGCCATCAGCGGGCAAGTGGTGGATGGCAACGGTGATGTCGTCAACGACGCCATGCTGGAAGTCTGGCAGGCCAATGCCGCCGGCAAATACGACCATCCCGAAGACGAGCAAGACAAGGCGGTGGACCCGAACTTCGAAGGTTTCGGCCGCGTGCCGGTGGATGGGGAAGGGCGGTTCCGCTTCACCACCATCAAGCCGGGCGCGGTGCCCGGCTTGAAAGGCACGACCCAGGCGCCGCACCTGGTGGTGCTGGTGTTTGCCCGTGGCTTGGTGAAGCACTTGCTCACGCGGATTTATTTTGAAGGCGAGCCGATGAATGGGGATGACCCATTGTTGGCGTGTGTGCCGGCTGAGCGGCGTGAAACCTTGATTGCCAAGCCGGATGCAGAAGGTGTGCATCAGTGGAATGTGGTGTTGCAGGGCACCGAGAAGGAGACGGTGTTCTTCGATTATTGAGGCTGCCTTGGGGGCCCCATCGGGGGCAAGCCCTCTCCCACATTTTGACCGCGTCGCCTATCAAATGTGGGAGGGGGGTTGCCCCGATGAGGCCCTCAGAGGCAATGCACATCCAAAGGTCTTGTTGCGGAACGAGCTTGTTGCAAAGTATGTCTAGGCTATATCGGTTCCCACAGAGTGAAAAACCATGACAACAAAAACCAGCCACTACACCGGAGAAGAGCGCAGCAAACGGATATTTGCCATCGTCGGTGCCTCTTCCGGCAACCTTGTGGAATGGTTCGACTTCTATGTCTATGCCTTCTGCGCCATCTATTTCGCCCCTGCGTTCTTCCCGTCCGACAACCCCACCGTGCAGTTGGTCAACACCGCCGGCGTGTTCGCAGCGGGTTTCCTGATGCGCCCCATCGGCGGCTGGCTGTTCGGTCGAGTGGCCGACAAGCATGGTCGCAAGAATTCAATGATGATCTCGGTGCTGATGATGTGCGCCGGTTCGTTGGTCATCGCATTTTTACCCACCTACAACGACATCGGCGTCTGGGCGCCGATCCTGCTGTTGGTCGCGCGGCTGTTCCAGGGCTTGTCCGTCGGCGGCGAATACGGCACCACCGCGACCTACATGAGTGAAGTCGCGCTCAAGGGCCAGCGCGGGTTCTTTGCCTCGTTCCAGTACGTGACCCTGATCGGCGGCCAATTGCTGGCCGTGCTGGTGGTGGTCATCCTGCAACAGATCCTCAGCGAAGAGGAATTGCGTGCCTGGGGCTGGCGCATTCCGTTCGTGATCGGCGCGGTCGCAGCGGTCATCTCGCTGCTGCTGCGTCGCACCTTGAAAGAAACCACCAGCAAGGAAATGCGCGAAGACAAGGACGCCGGCAGCATTGCCGCGCTGTTTCGCGACCACAAGGCGGCGTTCATCACCGTATTGGGCTACACCGCTGGCGGCTCGTTGATTTTCTACACCTTCACCACCTACATGCAGAAGTACCTGGTGAACACGGTGGGCATGCACGCCAAGACGTCGAGCTACATCATGACCGGCGCGCTGTTCCTGTACATGTGCATGCAACCGTTGTTCGGCATGCTGGCGGACAAAATCGGCCGTCGTAACTCGATGCTCTGGTTCGCGGGCCTCGGTACGCTGTTCACAGTGCCTATCCTGCTGACCCTGAAAACCGTCAGCAGCCCGTTCCTGGCCTTTGTGCTGATCACCCTGGCGCTGGCGATCGTCAGTTTCTACACCTCCATCAGCGGCCTGGTAAAAGCCGAGATGTTCCCACCGCAAGTGCGCGCCCTGGGTGTGGGCCTGGCGTATGCCGTGGCCAATGCGATCTTTGGTGGCTCGGCTGAATTCGTCGCGCTGAGCCTCAAGTCCATCGGCATGGAGAACAGCTTCTACTGGTACGTCACGGCGATGATGGCCATCGCTTTCCTGTTCAGCTTGCGCCTGCCGAAACAGGCGGCGTATCTGCACCACGATCTTTAAGGACTGCGTTATGACGTTGCGCACGAGCAATCAACTGTTCGACGCCTATTTCACGGCGGACAGCATGGCCGAGGTGTTCTGCGACCAGGGACGCCTGCAAGGCATGCTGGATTTCGAGGCGGGATTGGCCCGAGCACAAGCGCGGGTCGGGTTGATCCCGCAAGCGGCCGTCGCGCCGATTGCGCAGGCCTGCCTGGCCTCGCTCTATGACGTAGATGCCCTCGGCGTGGCGATTGCCACAGCGGGCAATTCGGCGATTCCGCTGGTGAAGGCCCTGGGCAAGTTGATTGCCAGCGAAGACGCCGGCGCCGAGCGGTATGTGCACTTGGGCGCCACCAGCCAGGACGTGATGGACACCGGGCTGGTGCTGCAAGTGCGGCGCGCGCTGGAGTTGATCGAAAGCGACCTGGCGCGCCTGGGCGACATTCTTGCCAGCCAGGCCCAGCGCTATGCCGACGTGCCCCTGGCCGGGCGCACGTGGTTGCAGCATGCGACGCCCGTCACCCTGGGAATGAAGATTGCCGGTTGGCTGGGGGCCGTGACCCGCAGCCGCCAGCGTCTGGCCGAGTTGAAGCCGCGCCTGCTGGTGCTGCAGTTTGGCGGCGCCTCGGGCACCCTCGCCGCGCTCGGTGAGCAGGCGATGCCGGTGGCCGAAGCGTTGGCGGTCGAGTTGCAACTGAGCCTGCCCGAGCAGCCATGGCACACGCAGCGGGATCGCCTGGTGGAATTCGCCAGCGTCCTCGGTTTGATCGCCGGCAGCCTTGGCAAGTTGGGCCGGGATATCAGCCTGTTGATGCAGACGGAAGCCGCGGAGGTGTTCGAACCGTCGGCGCCGGGCAAGGGTGGTTCGTCCACCATGCCCCACAAGCGCAACCCGGTGGGCGCCGCCGTACTGATCAGCGCAGCGACCCGCGTGCCCGGATTGGTCGCCACGATGTTCAGTGCGATGCCCCAGGAACACGAGCGCAGCCTGGGCCTGTGGCATGCCGAATGGGAAACCCTGCCGCAGATTTGCTGCCTGGTGTCCGGCGCGCTGCAACAGGCGCTGCTGGTGAGCGAAGGCCTGGAAGTCGACGCCGAACGCATGCGCGCAAACCTCGACCTGACCCAGGGCCTGGTGCTGGCCGAAGCCGTGAGCATCGTCCTCGCCCAGCGCCTGGGCCGCGAGACCGCGCACCATTTACTGGAACAATGCTGCAAACGCGCCGTGGCAGAGGGTCGTCACCTGCGTGCAGTGCTGGCGGACGAACCCACGGTGAGCGCCGAGTTGTCCGTCGCCGAACTCGACCGCCTGCTCGACCCGGCCCACTACCTGGGCCAGGCCGGTACGTGGGTGACCCGCGCCATTACCGACCATTTTGCTTAAGGAGGCCGCTGTGCCATTTGTTCAACTCGCCGACGGCGAACTGCATTACCAATTCGACGGACCGGAAGATGCACCGGTGCTGGTGCTGTCCAACTCCCTGGGGACCGACCTGCAGATGTGGGACCTGCAGATTCCGGCGTTCACCGAGCATTTTCGGGTGCTGCGCTTTGATACCCGGGGCCACGGTAAATCCTTGGTGACTGAAGGCCCGTACAGCATCGAACAGTTGGGGCGTGATGTGCTGGCGTTGCTCGATGCCCTGGATATCCCGCGCGCGCATTTTTGCGGGTTGTCCATGGGTGGCCTGATCGGCCAGTGGCTGGGCATCCATGCCGGCGAGCGTTTGCAACGCCTGGTGGTGTGCAACACCGCCGCTAAGATCGGTACGCCCGAGGTGTGGAACCCGCGCATCGAGACGGTGCTGCGCGACGGCGCCGCGGCCATGGTCGCCTTGCGTGATGCCTCGATTGCGCGCTGGTTCACTGCGGATTTCGCCGCGGCCTACCCGCATCGGGCCAAGCAGATTACCGACATGCTCGCTGCCACCTCTCCTCAGGGCTACGCCGCCAATTGCGCGGCGGTGCGCGATGCGGATTTTCGTGAGCAGTTGGCGTCGATCAAGGTGCCGACCCTGGTGATCGCCGGCAGCGAAGATGCCGTCACCCCACCCGCCGGAAGCCACTTCATCCAGGCCCACGTGCAGGGCGCCGAATACGCCGAGTTCTACGCGGCCCATTTGTCCAACGTCCAGGCCGGTGCTGCGTTCAGCGACTGTGTACTGGCATTTTTGCTGGCCCGCTGAGGAGCTTTTTGTGGACGAGAAACAACGTTATGCCGAAGGCCTGCAAGTGCGCCGCGACGTGCTGGGCGACGCCCATGTCGAGCGCAGCCTCAACGCCTTGACCGAGTTCAACAACGAGTTCCAGGACATGATCACCCGCCACGCCTGGGGTGATATCTGGACCCGCCCCGGCTTGCCCCGGCACACCCGCAGCCTGATCACCATCGCGATGCTGATCGGCATGAACCGCAACGAAGAGTTGAAGCTGCACCTGCGCGCCGCCGCCAGCAATGGCGTGACCCGCGCCGAAATCAAGGAGGTGTTGATGCAGAGCGCGATCTACTGCGGGATACCCGCAGCGAATGCGACGTTCCACCTGGCTGAATCCGTGTGGGATGAGTTGGGTATCGAATCCCGTCAACCCGGCTAACCGTTGGCCTGCGGTTGAACAGGTTGGGGTGGGGTGTCAGTGTGAGTCGGCGTCCCACACCCAATTCCACACGCCGGGCAGATGCACCGACTCGTTTTCATCCTTCACCGTGCGCGCCAGTGCGGCACGTTCCAATTCGGCGCGGTCGGTATAGAACGGCTCGACCGCCGTCTTCACACCGTTGACCCGCGCGCTGTCCAGCAGGATCTGCAGGTATTCCTGCATGTGCCGCGCGGTATAGCGGTTGATGTCGTGGAAGGTCACCACCACCGGAATCACCCCATCCACCGTCGGCAGTTCGCCCAGGGCAATACGCTCGCGTACCACCGACACTTGTCGGTACAGGTTGGCGCGGCGACGCGGGCTGGCGTTGAAACCCCAGATCTTGCCGTCGTTGGCGCTCAAATCGGTGAGCAATACGTGCATGCCATGGCGCTGGTAGGCGGCGAAGGTGCGGCGGTCGTAGTTCCAGAAGGGCGGGCGGATCAGGCTCGGCGGCGCGCCCGTGATGGAGGCGATGTCGGACGCGCCTTGGGCCAGGGTGCGCTCCAGCTCGGCGTCGCCCAGCCAGCGGTGGTTGGTGTGAAAGCCGGTGGCCGTATGAAAGGCCAGGATGTGCCCCGCGGCGTGTTCACGTTCCATGGTCTTGCGGCCCCGGGCGCTGCCGCCTGAGCGCGAGGCTTCGGTCTGCAGGAAGAACACCGCCTTGATCCCCGGCAGCACCGGGTTGTTGGCCAGGTCGGCGATCACCGAGCGGGTGGGGTTGTTGTAGCCCGAGGCGCTGGGGCCGTCATCGAAGGTCAGCAGGAACCGGATGGGCGCCTGGGTTTGCAGGCGTTGTTCGGTCTGCGGCGTCAGGGCGATGGGCGCGCCGATGCAGCCGCCGAGGCTCAGGGCCAGGGCCAGCAGGATGAAGGCAGGGGCGAAGGATTTCATGGTGTGCGCAGACTCGTCCAGAAGCCGCTGCTGATTCAGCTCAGCAGCGGCAGGCGCGCACCATACAGCAAGTCTGGCGATGGTTTACAGCAGACTGATCGGGTAGCTGACGATCAACCGGTTTTCATCAAACTCATTGTTGCTGTAGTCGCGGCGCATGCTGGAGTTGCGCAGGCGCACCGTGAGGTTTTTCAGGCTGCCGCTTTGCACGGTGTAGCCCAGCTCGCTTTCGCGCCCCCATTCCTTGCCGTCCGTGACGGTGCCGGTGTGCACATTGCTGCCGCTGATGTAGCGGTTCATCAGGGTCAGGCCCGGCACGCCGAGGGCGACGAAATTGTAGTCGTGGCGCACCTGCCAGGATTTTTCCTGGGCATTGTCGTAACTGCTGTTGTAGCTGTCATTGGCCAGGGTACCGCCGCTGGTGCCGTTGACGCGCATCCAGGCGCTGTCGCCGGTGAGCTTTTGGAGGCCGACATAGAAGGTGTTGCCGCCGTACCTGGCCGATAGCAACCCGGACCAGGTCTTGTTGTCCAGGCTGCCGGCGCGGGCGCTGCCATCGTCCTTGCCGTAGAAGAACCCGAGGTTGGCGCCCAGGGTCCAGTCGCCCAGGGGCTGGCTGTGGATCAGGTTGACGTACTGCTGGCGGTAGATGTCCTTGAGCTGGGCGTTCCACAGGCCGACCTGGGTGCGCTTGTCGTTGAACGCATACTCGCCACCCTGGAAGTTGAATCGGTCAGAGGTGAACGCCGGCTTACCGAACATCGACAGGTCGGTCATGCTGCTGTCGTCACGCGGGCTGTTGGCGCGGAACTGGCCGCCGTAGAGGGTCAGGCCGTCGATCTCCTTCGAGGTTATCTGCCCGCCGCGCAGGGTTTGCGGCAGGGACCGGCCATCGTCCGAGCGCAGGATCGGCAGCACGGGCATCCATTCGCCCACCTTGAGTTCAGTCCTGGACACGCGCGCCTTGAAGGCCACGCCCAGGCGACCAAACTCATCCGCCGGGCGGCCATCGTGGTCCAGCGGCAGCAGTTGGGTGCCGCCGCTGCCACGTCCGCCATCGAGCTTGATCGAGTACATCCCCAGCACATCCACGCCGAACCCTACCGTGCCCTGGGTAAACCCGGACTTGGCGTCAAGAATGAAACTCTGCGTCCACTCCTGCGCGCCGCCCTGGGCCTTGGTGGGGTTGGTGTAGTTACGGTTGAAAAAGAAATTGCGCAGGTTGAGGTTCGCGCTGGCGTCTTCGAGAAAGCCGTGTTCCTCGGCGATGACGGGCAAGGCAAGGCTGGCGACAGCGGATGCCAGCAACAGCTGGCGCGGGTGGAAAGTGCTCATGGCGTAGAGACCTGTTGTTATTGGGGTTATGCAGGTGCGGGCCATGGTGCGGGGCGCTGTGGGGGCGGTGA
>NZ_PCOZ01000010.1 GCF_002979555.1 Pseudomonas sp. MYb60
CTCCCCCACCCACCCAACTCTTTGGCCTGAACCTGGGCACCGACACCTTGCCGGATGACATCGCCAGCGTCGTCGAGCAGCTATGGTCGACCCAGCCGCGTGAAGCCCTTGGCCTGCTCTATCGCGGTTTGCTCAACCGGCTGCTGAACGATTTCAACTTGCCACTCACAAACGCCGACACCGAAGGCCAGGTCTTGCAGCGCGTGCATCAACTGCAGCAACCTCAACTGGTGGCGTTCAGCGCCGAGCTGACCCACCACTGGCAAAACCTCGCCTATGGCCACCGACTTCCCGCGGCCTCCGCCCAGCAAAAGCTGAGCGATGACTGGCGCGCCCTGTTCAACTCGAAGGCCATCACATGAACAGGCTTTGGATTGGGATAGGGATGTTGCTGGCGTGCCTGTTGGCAGCAGGCGGCTTTGTCGTCTGGAGCAAAGCCATTCCCTATGACGAAGTCGTGGAACGCGGGCCCTCTCCCGAAGCACAGGCCAATCCCTACCTGGCGGCCGAACACTTCCTGCGCCGGCAAGGCCTTGCGGTCGAACATGCCAGCAACCTTGAGCGCCTGGCGACTTTGCCACCCAAGGGCAACAGCTTGTTGTTGCTGGGTGAACGCAGCTATATGTCATCCCGTCAGGTCGAGCAACTGCTCAACTGGGTCAAGTCCGGCGGCCATCTGCTGCTGGTCGCCGAAGCCCTGTGGGATGAAGAGGCCGGTAAGAGCGGTGACCTGTTACTTGACCGCCTGCCTATCCACCAGACCCTGAGCGACGAACCTGAAGAACCGGCGCCAACACAGAAGAAGAAAAAACCGGACCTCACCAAGCTCTACGTCGACAATGAAACGGCCCCGGCCTACTTCAGCTTCGATACCGACTTCAACCTCACCGACCCTACGCATCTGGCGCAGTTCTCGGCCAATAGCGCAACGTCCAGCCACCTGATGCAACTTGACCTCGGCAAGGGACGGGTGACAGTGATCACCGACAGTGACCTGTGGAAAACCCCGGCCATCGGCAAGCACGACAACGCCTGGCTGCTGTGGTACCTGAACCAGGGCACTGCCGTGACCTTATTGTTCAATAGCGATTTCGACAATCTGCTCACCCTGCTGCTGCGCTATTTCCCTCAGGCGCTGGTCGCACTCTTTGCCTTGGTCATCCTGGTTATCTGGCACGCCAGCTTGCGGAGCGGTCCCCTCCAGCCTCCCGCGCCGAAGGCACGTCGCCAGTTGCAGGAACACCTCAAGGCCAGCGCCGACTTCCTGCTGCGCCGCAGTGGCCACGCCACGCTGTTGCAAGCCTTGCAGCGCGACATTCTGCGCGCCGCCCGCAAACGCCACCCGGGCTTTGAACACCTGGGCAGTGACGAACAGTGGCGCGCGCTTGAGCACCTGACGCGCCAACCCTCTCACGTCATCAGCCAGGCCCTTGGCCCCATCCCGACGAAACGGCTTTCCAGCGCCGATTTCAGCCGGCAGGTGGCTTGTCTGCAAACCCTCAGGAATGCCCTATGACTGATTTTCCAAACACCACTGCCCCCGCCAGCGACACCCTGCAACGTGCCAGCCAGCAGGCCCAGGCCCTGCGCGCGGAGTTACGCAAGGCGGTGATCGGCCAGGACCGGGTGATCGACGAAGTGCTGATCGCACTGATCGCTGGCGGCCACGTGCTGCTCGAAGGGGTTCCAGGTCTGGGCAAGACGTTGTTGGTTCGCGCATTGGCACGCTGCTTCGAGGGCGACTTTGCGCGGATCCAGTTCACCCCCGACCTGATGCCCAGCGATGTCACCGGTCACGCTGTCTACGACCTGCGTACCGAACAGTTCAAGTTGCGCAAAGGACCGGTTTTCACCCATCTGTTGCTTGCTGACGAAATCAACCGTGCCCCCGCCAAGACCCAGGCGGCGCTGCTGGAAGCCATGCAGGAACGGCAAGTCACCCTCGAAGGCGAGGCGCTGCCTATCGGCCAACCGTTCATGGTGCTCGCGACCCAGAACCCTATCGAACAGGAAGGGACATATCCCCTGCCGGAAGCCGAGCTGGACCGTTTCATGCTCAAGGTACGCATGGACTACCCCGATGCCCTGCAGGAGCTGGATATGGTGCGCGAAGTCACGCGCTCATCCCAGGCCGACATGCTGGAGGTGCAACCACTGCGCACGGTGTTGCAGGCTGAAGATGTGGTGCAGTTGCAGCAAGTCGCCAGCGATCTCGCCCTCGATGAACACGTACTCGACTATGCCGTGCGCCTAGCAAGGGCCACCCGTAGCTGGCCGGGACTCGCCATCGGCGCCGGCCCACGGGCGTCGATTGCGCTGGTACGCAGTGCCCGTGCGTGCGCCTTGCTGCGCGGCGGCGAGTTCGTCACCCCGGATGACGTCAAGGGATGCGCCCTGGCCGTGCTTCGCCACCGCGTGCGCATCGCTCCAGAGCTGGATATCGACGGGCTTGAGGTCGATCAGGTACTCAAGCAACTGCTCGATCAGATTCCGGCCCCAAGGCAATGAGCTGCCGATGAAACCGAACCGTCTGCTGTTGATCTGGCTAGGCTTGCTGCTGGGTGTGAATACCCTGTTGGGCGCAGCTGCCGCGTTGCAGTACAAGGTACCCGACACCTTGTATTCGGTGGCTTGGGGCCTGCTCCTGGCACTGATGCTGCTCGCCCTGCTGGACGCTCTGCGACTGCGCCGTATTCCAACCCCGCGAGTACGCCGGCAGATGCCTGGTAGCCTTGCCCTTGGGCACTGGTGCGAGGTACGCCTGACGCTGGAGCATGATTACCCTCAGCCAATGACGGTGCAGGTGTTCGATCACGTCCCGGATGGGCTGGGTGTGGAAAACATGCCTCAGAACATCGCGCTCAAACCTGACGAACACAGCGAGTTGGGTTATCGCCTGCGCCCCTCGCGGCGCGGGCATTTTCGTTTCAGCCGCTGTGAAATCTACCTGCCCAGCCCGCTGGGAATGTGGTCCTCGCGGCGTTTTATCCAGGCCGAGGATGTCACCCGTGTGTACCCGGACTTTGCACGCCTTGCCGGTGCACAACTGCTGGGTGTGGATAACTGGCTAAGCCAACTGGGCGTGCGTCAATACCCGCGGCGCGGGTTGGGGCTGGAGTTTCATCAATTACGCGAGTTTCGCGATGGCGACAGCCTGCGGCAGATTGACTGGAAGGCCACCGCGCGACAGCGTACGCCCATTGCCCGGGAGTATCAGGACGAACGCGACCAGCAGATCCTGTTCATGCTGGATTGCGGCCGACGCATGCGCAGCCAGGATGGTGAGTTGTCTCACTTTGACCACGCGCTCAACGCTTGCCTGCTGCTCGGCTACGTTGCCTTGCGTCAGGGTGACGCGGTGGGGCTGAGCACCTTTGCCGGCGACCAACCGCTCTATCTGCCACCGGCCAAGGGCACCAGCCAGTTGAACGTGCTGCTCAACGCAGTGTATGACCTGGACACCACCCGGCGCGCCGCCGACTACCAGGCCGCCGCGAGCCAGCTACTGGCCCGACAAAAGCGCCGCGCATTGGTGGTCGTGGTCACAAACGTGCGGGACGAAGATGATGAGGCACTGCTGACCGCCGTCAAGCGCATAAGCCGTCAACACCGGGTACTGGTGGCCAGTTTGCGTGAGGAGATCCTCGACCACCTGCGCCACTCCCCTGTGCAAACCGTGTCCGAAGCGCTGGCCTACAGCGGCACGGTCGATTACCTCAATGCCCGCGATGAACTGCATGACCGATTGAGCGCACATGGCGTGGCGGTGCTGGACAGCGTGCCATCCGAGCTGGGCGCAGACTTGGTCACCCGCTACCTGGGTTGGAAGAAAGCAGGCGTGTTTTGAACCGGTGAGGAGCAACGCCCATACCGGCTCGACCACGCAGGAGAATCAGGCCGAAGCCTGCAAGGGATCAAAACTGAAGTAATGCAAGAGGGCGTTGATCAGGTACCCGTACTCGTCGCAAGCCTGCAGTACGCGGAATCCGGAATCGTAATGCTGCGGGTTGATGTCCTCCTGGCTCCACAGGCAGGTCGCCGTAAAGTCGACAGGGTGGTAAGTGCCGTCAGCCTTGGGAATCTTCACGCGCAGTTCAAAATCGACATTCACCATCATGGGCAACTGGCTGATCAACATCAGCCCGTCTTGCGAAACATTGCCCAGGAAACCTAAAGGTTTGTCGGTGAGCCGGTTGAATACTTGCAGGAAACAAGAAAGCTGATGCCGCTCGATCCGTCGCTCGGTAAACATAGTGAGATCGTCATCCTTTGGCCAGGACTCTGGCCGCGCCAGTGATTCGGAACGGGCGACAACGGCCCGCTCTCCCTGGATATCGGTGTGACAACACAGTGCCACTAGACCGCTGCCGAATCCGGGTCCCTCATACGTTCGAACAGAAACTTGTACAAACGAACATTTAAAGGATAGCCCAAGACTGGCAGCGGGCCAGCTATGAAATGACGAATATCATCACAAAGATGCAGGACGCGGCGGGATGGTGCTTGCGCCGCGGTAGTAACCCAGCTGTTGCAGGGTGTCGAGCCTGGCGCGAGCGCGGTAGGCGTACTCACTCGACGGGAATTGGTTGATGATGAATTGGTAGGTCTGTGCGGCGTCGACAAACAGTTTCTGGCGCTCCAGGCATTGACCTCGCAACATCGAAACTTCCGGCTGCACATAGCGCCGCGTGCGGCTTTCACGGTCGACCTGGGACAACTCCAGGGTCACGCGCTCGCAATCACCAACCTTGTAGGCACGGTAAGCGTTGTTCAAATGGTGGTCCATCGACCAACGGGTACAGCCGACAACACTGACGGCCAGGGCAGCAATGAGCAAAATTCGCATTAGGGTTCTCCTGTCTTGTGCAGTGTATCGACCCCTTGGCAAAAATCTTCAAGGTTGTTCGTCATGACGCCGCAACGAAAACAAGTCAATCGTCGATAAGTAGTGCAAACGAACAATGACTACAACGAAAGAGCATAGTAGCCTTCCCCAGCGCTTGAACTCAGGAGTCTGTGCATGTCCGTCCGTCGTACCAAAATCGTCGCCACCCTTGGCCCGGCCAGCAACTCGCCGGAAGTCCTCGAACAGCTGATTCTGGCTGGTTTGGACGTTGCCCGTCTGAACTTCTCCCACGGCACCCCGGACGAGCACAAGGCTCGCGCCAAGCTGGTGCGTGACCTGGCCGCCAAACATGGCCGCTTTGTCGCACTGCTGGGTGACCTGCAAGGCCCGAAAATCCGTATCGCCAAATTCGCCAACAAGCGAATCGAGCTGAAGATCGGTGACACCTTCACCTTCTCCACCAGCCACCCGCTGACCGAAGGCAACCAGCAAGTCGTGGGTATCGATTACCCGGACCTGGTCAAGGACTGCGGCGTCGGTGACGAGCTGCTGCTGGATGACGGCCGCGTTGTGATGCGCGTCGACACCGCGACCCCGACCGAACTGCATTGCACCGTGATCATCGGCGGCCCGCTGTCCGACCATAAAGGCATCAACCGTCGTGGGGGTGGCTTGACCGCACCGGCCCTGACTGAAAAAGACAAGGCTGACATCAAGCTCGCCGCCGAAATGGAAGTGGACTACCTCGCCGTGTCCTTCCCGCGCGACGCTGCCGACATGGAATACGCCCGTAAACTGCGTGACGAAGCCGGCGGCACCGCTTGGCTGGTGGCGAAGATCGAACGCGCCGAAGCCGTGGCCGATGACGAAACCCTCGACGGCCTGATCAAGGCTTCCGACGCGGTCATGGTTGCCCGTGGCGACCTGGGTGTGGAAATCGGCGACGCCGAACTGATCGGTATCCAGAAAAAGATCATCCTGCACGCACGCCGTCACAACAAAGCGGTGATCGTGGCGACCCAGATGATGGAGTCGATGATCCAGAACCCGATGCCGACCCGCGCCGAAGTGTCCGACGTGGCCAACGCCGTGCTCGACTACACCGACGCCGTGATGCTCTCGGCCGAAAGTGCTGCTGGCCCGTACCCGCTGGAAGCGGTGCAAGCCATGGCGCGTATCTGCCTCGGCGCTGAAAAGCACCCGACCAGCAAGACCTCCAGCCACCGCATCGGCAAAGAGTTCGAAAGCTGCGACCAGAGCATCGCGCTGGCCGCCATGTACACCGCCAACCACTTCCCGGGCGTGAAAGCGATCATCGCCCTGACCGAAAGTGGCTACACGCCGTTGATCATGTCGCGCATCCGTTCCTCGGTGCCGATCTACGCGTTCACCCCGCACCGCGAAGCCCAGGCTCGCGCAGCGATGTTCCGTGGCGTGTACACCATTCCGTTCGATCCGGCTTCGCTGGCACCGAACGAAGTCAGCCAGGCCGCCATTGATGAGCTGGTCAAGCGTGGCGTCGTGGAGAAAGGCGACTGGGTCATCCTGACCAAGGGCGACAGCTACCACACCACCGGTGGCACCAATGGCATGAAGATCCTGCACGTGGGCGACCCGCAGGTCTAAGTGACACGCTGAAAAACAAAAAGCCCCGCCCTGTGAATGGCGGGGCTTTTTGCATTTCAGAGTGACCTGCCGGCTCTCAGGGCCTCATCGCGGGCAAGCCCCGCCAGCCCAAGAGTCAGCGCCAGCTGATATCAGTGCTGCAGCGGCTGTAGAACCCGGCGCTCAACCACGTGGCAGGAACACATCGGCCAGCAGTTGATTGCGCGGCAGGCCCGCCAGGAACAAGCGCTTGGAAAACGCCTCGACACTGGCCGGGTGCCCGCAAAGCAACGCCAGCGTCTGCCGCGAAACCACCCGCAGTTGCGCCAATGCCTGGGTCGCCTGCGCCGCCGTCCACAGCTCCACCGTCACGTTGGGATGCTGTGCGGCCAGTTGCGCCAGGGGGTCGGCCAGGTAATGCCCGTCCGCATCATGGGCCAGATGAATCACACGAATGGCGCCCTGATGGTCCTGGCGCAACGCCTCGCGCAACACGCCCCACAACGGGCCCAGCCCCGTGCCCGACGCCAGCAGCCACAACGGCCGGGCTTGCCAGTCCGGGTCATAGTGCAGCGCGCCGCCGCGCAGTTCGCCCAAGCGTAAACAGTTGCCAACCTGCAATTGTCGGGCAAGCGTGCTGAACTCACCGGGTAACCGACAATCGAGGTGAAACTCCAGAAACCCATCCTCCTGCGGCAGGCTCGCCAGGGAATACGGCCGCGCCACCTGCCCCGCCCACAACACCAGATGTTGCCCCGCGCGATAACGCAGGCCACGCTCCGGTTGCAGGCGCAGGCGCAGCACCGACGGGCTCAGCCAATCGGCACCGACCACCTCGGCCGCCAGACCGTCGCGAGCGGGGTCAAATGCGTCAACCCGCAGGTCGCCGCTGACCTGGCACTGACACGCCAGACGCCAACCATCCTGGCGTTGCGCCGGGCTCAGCGCATCCGGCTGCCGGTCAGTAACTTCGCCGTCACATCGCACCAGGCAGGCATGGCAACTGCCGGCGCGGCAACTGTAGGGCACGGCCACACCCGCCTGGTTCAAGGCATCCAGCAGGTTACTGCCGGTGGACACCGACCAATGGCGTTCGCCGACGTACAGTTCAGGCATATAAAGGTCTCAATCACCGGGGACGCGCACAGGGAATCATGCCTGCGACAGTTTGACCATAGTCGGGTGTATCGGCCACCGCGCCGGGTTATACTGCCGCGCCTTTTTAGCGTCGCGCCTGCACCATTTTGGCGTGCCTTGGAAAGGTGGCTTCAGCCGACCGATGCAACACTGAAGCCACCTTTATTGAATGTTCCCTTATAGAGGAGCGCGACTCATGACCGTGATCAAGCAAGACGACCTGATTCAGAGCGTTGCCGACGCCCTGCAATTCATCTCCTATTACCACCCCGTTGATTTCATCCAGGCCATGCACGAAGCCTACCTGCGCGAAGAATCGCCAGCGGCCCGTGACTCCATCGCCCAGATCCTGATCAACTCGCGCATGTGCGCCACCGGCCATCGCCCGATCTGCCAGGACACCGGTATCGTCACCGTGTTCGTGCGCGTGGGCATGGACGTCCGTTGGGATGGCGCCACCATGGGCCTGGACGACATGATCAACGAAGGCGTGCGTCGCGCCTACAACCTGCCGGAAAACGTCCTGCGTGCATCCATCCTCGCCGACCCGGCAGGCGCGCGTAAAAACACCAAGGACAACACCCCGGCGGTCATCCACTACTCCATCGTCCCGGGTAATACCGTGGAAGTGGACGTGGCGGCCAAGGGCGGCGGTTCCGAGAACAAGTCGAAAATGGCCATGCTCAACCCGTCCGACTCGATCGTTGACTGGGTGCTCAAGACCGTTCCGACCATGGGCGCCGGCTGGTGCCCACCGGGCATGCTCGGTATCGGCATCGGCGGCACCGCCGAGAAAGCTGCGGTGATGGCCAAGGAAGTGTTGATGGAATCCATCGACATCCACGAGCTGAAAAAACGCGGCCCGCAGAACCGCATCGAAGAGATGCGCCTGGAGCTGTTCGAGAAGGTCAACCAACTGGGCATCGGCGCCCAGGGCCTGGGTGGCCTGACCACCGTGCTCGACGTGAAGATCATGGACTACCCGACCCACGCCGCCTCCCTGCCGGTGTGCATGATCCCCAACTGCGCCGCCACCCGTCACGCGCACTTCGTGCTCGACGGCTCGGGCCCGGCGTCGCTGGAAGCGCCACCGCTGGACGCCTACCCGGAAATCGTCTGGGAAGCCGGCCCGTCGGCCCGTCGCGTCAACCTCGACACCCTTACCCCGGAAGAAGTGCAGAGCTGGCAGCCGGGCGAAACCGTCCTGCTCAACGGCAAGATGCTCACCGGTCGCGACGCCGCGCACAAGCGCATGGTCGAGATGCTGAACAAGGGCGAAACCCTGCCGGTGGACCTCAAGGGTCGCTTCATCTACTACGTCGGCCCGGTTGATCCGGTGCGCGAAGAAGTGGTTGGCCCGGCGGGCCCGACCACCGCGACGCGGATGGACAAGTTCACCCGTCAGATCCTCGAACAAACCGGCCTGTTGGGCATGATCGGCAAATCCGAGCGCGGCCCGACCGCCATCGAAGCGATCAAGGACCATAAAGCCGTGTACCTGATGGCCGTCGGCGGCGCCGCTTACCTGGTGGCGCAAGCCATCAAGAAGTCCCGCGTTGTCGCCTTCGCCGAGCTGGGTATGGAAGCGATCTACGAGTTCGACGTCAAAGACATGCCGGTCACCGTTGCCGTGGACAGCAAGGGCGAATCCGTCCATATCACTGGCCCTGCCATCTGGCAGAAAAAAATCAGTGAGAGCCTGGCGGTAGAAGTGCAGTAAGCACTTTCCCGGCAAAAAAATGTGGGAGGGGGCTTGCCCCCGATCGCGCAGTATCAGTCAACACATTCGGTGACTGACACTGCGCTATCGGGAGCAAGCCCCCTCCCACAATGGTATGGTGCACTCCCCTCACTGCACCTGCTCATCCCCGTATGATCGTGATCCCCCGCCCCCTGCGCCTGACCTTCTATTCCCTGTTGATCATCGCCGGTGCGGTGCTGGCTGCCGCCCTGGCTACCCGTCATGCCGAACGCCAGGCGTTGGTAGACGACGCCGCTCGCGCCAACCAGCAATTAGCGCTGTACGCCAATTCCCTGCACACCTTGATCGAACGCTACCGCGCCCTGCCCGCGGTACTGGCGCTGGACTCGGAGATGATCAGCGCGTTGAAGGGCCCGCTGGACGCTGTCACCCAGGACGTACTCAACCGCAAGCTGGAGCGCATCAACGGCGCGGCGCAATCTTCCACGCTTGAGCTGATGGACCGCACCGGCCTGGCCGTGGCCGCCAGTAACTGGAACCTGCCCAGCAGTTACGTTGGCCACAACTACGCGTTTCGCCCTTATTTCAGCCAGACCCTGAGCCAGGGCACCGGTCGCTTTTACGCGGTGGGAGTGACCACCGGCGTGCCGGGGTACTTCCTCTCCAGCGCCGTGCTCGATGAGCACGAGCAGTTCCTCGGCGCCATGGTGGTCAAGCTGGAGTTCCCGGAGCTTGAGCGCGAATGGGCCCAGGGCAATGACTTGCTGCTGGTCAGCGACGCCCGGGGCATCGTGTTTATCGCCAATCAACCCGGATGGCGTTATCGCAACCTGCGGCCGCTGTCCGCCAACGATCTGGCAGAGCTCAAGGCCACCCGCCAATATGACAAGAAGCAACTGCAACCTCTGGACACCCAGGCGTTGCAACGTTTCGACGACAACAGCCACTTGGTACGCGTCAATGGCCCCGACGGCAATGCCAATTACATCTGGGAATCCCTGCCGCTCAAAGCCGAAGGCTGGACCTTGCACCTGTTGCGCAAGCCGCAGTTTGCGTTTGAGGACCAGCGCAATGCCGGCCTTGCCGCCGCCGGATCCTGGCTGGCGCTGGTGTTTCTGGCGCTGTTCCTGAACCAACGCTGGCGCCTGGCCAGGATGCGCCAACGCAGTCGCGCAGAGCTTGAGCAACTGGTGGAAGAACGCACCCAGGCCCTGCGCACGGCCCAGGACGGACTGGTGCAATCGGCCAAGCTGGCAGCACTGGGGCAGATGTCCGCCGCGCTCGCGCACGAGATCAACCAGCCACTGACCGCCCAGCGCATGCAGCTGGCGACCTTGCGCCTGTTGCTCGACCACGGTCGTGTCGACGATGCCTACAAGGCCCTGACCCCGCTGGACGAAATGCTCACGCGCATGGCCGCGCTCACCGGCCATCTCAAGACCTTCGCACGCAAGAGCCCCAGCGGCCTGCGCGAACGGCTGGATCTGGCCAGGGTGGTCGACCAGTCCCTGCACTTGCTCGACGCGCGACTGCGTGATGAAGGCATTGGCGTGGTGCTGGACCTGACCCGACCGGCGTGGGTACGTGGCGACGCGATCCGCCTGGAACAAGTGTTGATCAACCTGCTGCGCAACGCCCTCGACGCCATGACCGACAAACCGCGCAAACGCCTTGAAATCCGCCTGCACGCCGACCAACAGTTGTGGCGATTGAGCGTCAGCGACAGCGGCGGCGGGATTGCCGAGGACCACCTCACCAGTGTGTTCGACCCGTTCTTCACCACCAAGCCGGTGGGTGACGGGCTCGGTTTGGGGCTGGCCGTGTCCTACGCTATCGTGCACGAACTGGGCGGACGCCTGACCGCCGGCAACCAGGGCGACGGTGCCGTGTTCACCCTCACCCTGCCTATCGCGCTGGAGACACCCGAGCCATGTTGAATGCGGTGATTGTGGTCGATGATGAAGCGAGCATTCTTACGGCTGTCGAACAGTGGTTGAGCCTGTCTGGGTTTGACGTGCAGGTGTTCAGCCGCGCCGAAGAATGCCTGGCGCAATTGCCCAGGGACTTTCCCGGGGTGATCCTGAGCGACGTGCGCATGCCCGGTCTCGGTGGCCTCGAACTGCTGGCCGAGGTGCAGCGCCGCGACGCCGACCTGCCGGTGATCCTGCTCACCGGCCACGGCGATGTGCCGATGGCGGTCGAAGCCATGCGTGACGGCGCCTACGACTTTCTGGAAAAACCCTTCAGCCCCGATGCCCTGCTCAACAGCCTGCGCCGAGCCTTGGATAAACGCGGGCTGATTCTGGAAAACCGGCGCCTGCATCAACAGGCCGACCAGAAGGCCCAATTGGAATCCAGCCTGCTCGGCGTTTCCCGCAGCTTGCAGACCCTGCGCCGCCAGGTGCTGGATCTGGCGAGCCTGCCGGTCAACGTACTGATCCGGGGCGAAACCGGCAGCGGCAAGGAGCTGGTCGCGCGCTGCCTGCATGATTTTGGCCCGCGGGCGAAAAAAGCTTTTGTGGCGCTCAACTGTGCGGCCATCCCCGAGCAGTTGTTTGAAGCCGAGCTGTTCGGCCACGAAAGCGGTGCGTTCACCGGCGCTCAGGGCAAGCGCATCGGCAAGCTGGAATATGCCCACGGCGGCACGTTGTTCCTCGATGAAATCGAAAGCATGCCGCTGGCCCAGCAAGTCAAACTGCTGCGGGTGCTGCAGGAGCAGAAATTGGAACGGCTGGGGTCCAACCAGAGTATCGCGGTGGATTTGCGCATCATCGCCGCCACCAAGCCGGACTTGCTGGAAGAGGCCCGCGCCGGACGCTTTCGCGAAGACCTGGCTTATCGGCTGAACGTGGCACAACTGCGCCTGCCTGCGCTGCGCGAGCGCCGCGAAGATATTCCGCTGCTGTTCGATCACTTTGCCTACAGCGCCGCTCAGCGCATGGGCCGCAACGTCGAGCCGATGAGCGGCGCCCAACTGGGGCGACTGCTCAGCCATGACTGGCCAGGCAATGTACGTGAACTGGCGAACTTCGCCGAACGCCAGGTGCTTGGCCTCGGCGAGCCGGAGCCGGAGGCGATCGAGCCAGGGCAGTCGTTGGCGGCGCAGCAGGAGGCGTTCGAAGCGCATTGCCTGAAAGGCGCGTTGACCCGGCACAAAGGCGATATCAAGGCGGTGCTGGCGGAGCTGCAACTGCCGCGGCGCACGTTGAATGAGAAGATGCAACGGCATGGGTTGGTGCGAGAGATGTTTCTCTAGGCCAATTTTTTATCGCCTGACAGGCCGCCATCGGGGGCAAGCCCCCTCCCACATTCGACCGAGTTCCAAATGTGGAATACGGTCACGTGTGGAAGGGGGCTAGCCCCCGATGAGGCCGGCCGCCATAAGCGGATTTCCGCTCATCACCCTGTAATCATCAGCAACATTCCGCTCAAAAAAATCTTCCAACCCTTCTAGGCCGGGCCTTCGTCCACCTGGCACAGCTCCTGCTATAGCCCAGCAAGGCTGCGCACGCGCCGCTCCACAAAAACAATTAGATGAAGGATCCTTCAATGGATAACTCCAACGCCCTGCCTCTGGGGTCGGCGGCCGCGCCGACGAAAGAGCGCACCACCTCCAGCCGCATCAAATCGATTTTCAGTGGTTCCGTCGGCAACATGGTCGAGTGGTACGACTGGTACGTGTATGCAGCCTTTTCACTGTACTTCGCCAAGACCTTCTTCCCGAAGGGCGACACCACCGCCCAACTGCTCAACACCGCCGCAATCTTCGCCGTGGGCTTCCTGATGCGTCCGATCGGTGGCTGGCTGATGGGCCTCTACGCCGACAAGGTCGGGCGTAAGAAAGCCTTGATGGCCTCGGTCTACCTGATGTGTTTCGGCTCGCTGCTGATTGCGCTGAGCCCGGGTTATGAAATCATTGGTATCGGCGCGCCGATCCTGCTGGTATTCGCCCGCTTGCTGCAGGGGCTGTCGGTGGGTGGCGAATACGGCACCTCCGCTACTTACCTCAGCGAGATGGCCACCAAGGAGCGCCGTGGTTTCTACTCCAGCTTCCAGTACGTGACCCTGATCTCCGGCCAGCTCATCGCCCTCGGCGTGCTGATCGTGCTGCAACAACTGCTGACCACTGAACAACTGTACGCCTGGGGCTGGCGCATCCCGTTCGCCATCGGCGCCCTGTGCGCGGTAGTGGCGCTGTACCTGCGTCGTGGCATGGAAGAAACCGAGTCGTTCACCAAGAAGGCAAAAGCCAAGGAAAGCGCCATGCGCACCTTGATGCGCCATCCCAAGGAACTGATGACCGTGGTCGGCCTGACCATGGGCGGTACGCTGGCGTTCTACACCTACACCACCTACATGCAGAAATACCTGGTGAACACCGTCGGCATGAGCATCTCCGACTCCACCACGATTTCAGCCGCGACCCTGTTCCTGTTCATGTGCCTGCAACCGATTATCGGCGGGCTGTCGGACAAGGTCGGCCGTCGTCCGATCCTGATCGCCTTCGGTGTGCTCGGCACCCTGTGCACCGTGCCCATCCTCACCACCCTGCACACCATCCAGACCTGGTGGGGTGCGTTCTTCCTGATCATGGCGGCACTGATCATCGTCAGCGGCTACACCTCGATCAATGCGGTGGTGAAGGCTGAATTGTTCCCTACCGAAATCCGCGCCCTGGGCGTCGGCCTGCCGTATGCCCTGACCGTGTCGATCTTCGGCGGTACCGCTGAATACATCGCGCTGTGGTTCAAGAGCATCGGCATGGAAACCGGCTACTACTGGTACGTGACCGGGTGTATTGCGGTGTCGTTGCTGGTGTACGTGACCATGAAGGACACGCGCAAGCACTCGCGTATCACCACCGACTAACTCTATGGGCTTCAGTGGGAGCTGGCTTGCCGGCGATAGCATCATCTCGGCGCACCTGAAAAACCGAGGTGCCTGCGTCGCGGGCAAGCCCGGCTCCCACACAACCATGCTTCCACTTTGGTTATGATGTCTGCTCCGAAATCGAGAGCAGAACCGGCCATGTCCGACGATATCCATTTTTACGAACCCGCCAACGGCCACGGCCTGCCACACGATCCGTTCAACGCTATCGTCGGCCCACGGCCGATCGGATGGATCTCGTCCCACGACAGCGAAGGCCGCCTGAACCTGGCGCCCTACAGCTTCTTCAATGCGTTCAACTACATCCCGCCGATCATCGGGTTTTCCAGTGTCGGGCGCAAAGACAGCCTGAACAATATCGAGCAGACCGGCGAGTTCGTCTGGAACCTGGCAACCCGCCCGTTGGCCGAGCAGATGAACCAGAGCTGCGCAGCGGTTTCGCCCGAGGTCAATGAGTTCGAATTGTCCGGCCTGACGCCAGTGGCTTCAAAGATCGTGGGCGTGCCGCGTGTGGGCGAGAGCCCGGTGTCGTTTGAATGCAAGGTCACGCAGATCATCCAACTGCAACGTGCTGACAAAGCGTTGGTGCCGAGCTGGCTGGTGCTGGGTGAAGTGGTGGCGGTGCATATCGCCAAGTGGCTGCTCAAGGATGGCATCTACGACACGGCCGCTGCCGAGCCGATCCTGCGCGGTGGCGGGCCGGCGGATTATTTCCAGCTGGGGCCAGAAGCGCTGTTCAAGATGTACCGCCCAGGTGCCACTCGCCCCTGACTGAAATGCGATTAAAACTGTGGGAGGGGGCAAGCCCCCCTCCCACATTCGAACGAGTAGTATTTTTTAGAATGTGGCGGGTGCCCAGGAAAGCTGGCCTTCTTCATCCACATCTACTAGCCGCTCCAACTGCAACGTTGCCGCATCATCGGCATCGGATGCCGTCTTGAACCTCTGCCCATCAAGAATCTTGTGAAACCTTGGCGCCCCCATGCCATCCAGTGCCTTGACGGCGACGGCGGCGCTGTAGCCGCCCTCCCCCGGTACGACGGCGGAAACGGCTTCGTGGTGGGCAAATTGTTTACGTGCCATGTTGCAGGTCCTGGCCAATGGAAAGTCGGCCATTCTAAACCCTAACCCGCCAGTTGCAGGTACTCACCATAGGCATTGACGGCCGATGCGTCGGTAAAGGTCTGGAAATCCATGCTGCGGACCACCATGTCGTTCAACAACTCGGTGAAGATCACCAGGGCCGGCGAGTTGAAATAGGCGCTCATGGCCTGCTCGCTGCTCCAGAAACCCGAGACCAGCCACACATCGTCGTCAACCTGGGACTGCTGCAACGAAAACTGCAGGCAGCCAGACGCTTGGCGACCCGGTTCGATCAAACTGCTCAAACGTGCACCGAGTTCGGTGCTGCACCCGGTGCGGGCGCGAATAAAGGCCATATGGCTCGCGGGAATGGGGGTGGACATGTTCGACTCTCCCGTTGAGAAGTGATGCTCGGCAAGCACTGTGAGGGCGTGTTGCCACAGGATCAAAGATACCGGTGCAGTTGCCAGCGCGGTTAGTCGATTCCTGCCGGCTTATTGCACAATCCTGCCAGAAGCATAGTGAGGACGATGGCAGCGCCGGCCCACGCCGAACGCCAAGGCCTTGTATCAGGCACAAGACGGCCGCTGCCCTTGCCTGATTCACGACGAGGCGCAGGATCAGGCAAGGATTGTGCAGAATCGACATAACACTTTTGCACACCCACCGTTAAGCTGGGCCCATCAGAAAAGCCTGCAGAGGACGCCCCATGTCGTCGCCCGAAAAAACGCCCGCGCCCCTCGACGCCGAAATGGAAAAACAGCGCGCCGAACTGGCCAGCATCATTCATCGTCACACTTGGGAAGAGGGTTCCTACGGGACCGCCATCTCCTCGCTGTACCTCAACCGCCACAACACGCCACGGGACTTCATGCCGGTGCTGGTGGAGCCGGCGCTGTGCATCCTGGCCAGTGGCAGCAAGGAGGTGCGCCTGGCGGACGAGATCTTCGCCTACGACCCGCTCAATTACCTGGTGTTTTCGGTCGCCATGCCAGTAGCCGGGCGGATCATCGAGGCCACCCCGGAAGACCCGAACCTGTCGATACGCATCAACATCGACCCGGCTCAGCTCACGGCCTTGATTGCCGAGGCCGGCCCCATGGGTGTGCCGTCGCGGCCCACGTCCCGTGGCATGTACGTCGACCGCATCGACCATCAACTGCTCGACGCCGTGCTGCGCCTCGCACGCCTGCTGGACTCGCCCAAAGACGTCGCCATGCTCGCGCCGTTGATCAACCGGGAGATTCTCTATCGCCTGTTGCGGGGGCCACAGGGCTATCGCCTGTATGAAATTGCCGTGGCCAACAGTCAGAGCCATCGGGTGAGCCAGGCGATCACCTGGTTGAACCGCAATTATGAACAACCCCTGCGAATCGATGACCTGGCCAAGGAAGTGAACCTGAGCGTGTCGACCTTGCACCACCGCTTCAAGGCGATCACCGCCATGAGCCCGTTGCAATACCAGAAGCAACTGCGCTTGCAGGAAGCGCGCAGGCTGATGATTGCCGAAGGCCTGGAGGCGTCGGCGGCCGGGTATCGCGTGGGGTATGAAAGCCCGTCGCAGTTCAGCCGCGAGTACAGCCGGTTATTCGGTGCGCCGCCCCTGAGAGATTTGGCCAGACTGCGCCAAAGCATCTGACCCACCGATAACCAAAGTGTGGGGCTGGCTTGCCTGCTGATTCAGTCCAGCCCGCGGGGTAGTTGCAAGGTCACCCGCAACCCACCCTCACGCAAATTCTGCAAACTCACTTCCCCGCCATGGCTGTGGGCGATGTTGCGCGCAATCCCCAACCCCAGCCCATAACCCTGCTGCTGCCCGGCCAGGCGGAAGTGCGGCTCGAAGACCTGCTCCAGCCGCTGCTCCGGCACCCCCGGGCCTTCGTCGTCCACATGCAGGATGAATTGCACGCCATCGTCCTCGATGTGCAAATGGGCGTTCTGCCCGTACTTCAAGGCGTTGTCGATCAGGTTGCCGATGCAGCGCTTGAGCGCCAGCGGTTTGCCTGGGTAAGGGGTGAGCGCGCGACCGTGCTGGGTCACCCGGCCATTGCCGTTCGGCGCCAGGTAAGGTTCCACCAGGCAGTCGAGCACGTGGTTCAGATCCACCGGTTCGATGTTTTCGTGGATATCGGTGTCTTTCACGCATTGCAGCGCGCCCTTGACCAGCAACTCCAGCTCATCCAGGTCGCGGCCGAATTTGTTTTGCAGGTTGTCGTCTTCCAGCAATTCCACCCGCAGACGCAGGCGCGTGATGGGTGTGCGCAGGTCGTGGGAAATCGCGCTGAACAGCTGGCTGCGTTCGGTGAGGTAGCGGCTGATGCGTTCACGCATGGCATTGAAGGCACGGCCCACCTCCACCACTTCACTGCCGCCACCTTCAGCCACCGGTTCAACATCGGCGCCCAGGGACATGTCCCGCGCCGCCCGCGCCAGGCGCTTGAGGGGCCGGCTTTGCCAGTGCACCAACAGGCCGATGAACAGCAACAGGAAGCCGCTGGTCAGCACGATGAACCACACTTGCTGGGACGGCAGGCCCTGTTCTTCGAGGCTGGTGTAGGGTTCGGGCAGCAACGAGGCGATGTACAGCCATTCGCCGGGGGCCAGCTCGATCTGGGTCACCAGCACGGGCGGGTTCACCGGTTCCAGGGTCAATGCGTAATGAGCCCAGGAGCGCGGCAACTCATCGAGCTTGAGGCCGGCATTGAAGATGCGCAGGTCTTCGGCGCTGACAAATTCCACCGAAATATGCACGTCGGCGCCGAGGGTCTGGCGCAGCACTTCGTCCACGGCCACCAGCACGGCTTGCTTGCGTGGGGTTTCGGGCAACACTTCCATGTCCAGCGGACGGTCGTTGAGGGTCACGACAAAACGCGTCCCGCCCATGCTGCGCAGCTGGTCCAGCACCAACGGACGATAGGCCACCGGCAACGAGCGGAAATAACTCACGCTGGCGGTCATCGAATGCGCCAGGCTGCGGGCACTGGTAACCAGACCTTCAAGCTGAGTGGCGCGCAGCTGCGAGACCCAGATCACGCTCGACAGCGCTTGGGCGAACAGCACCGCCAGCAAGGTCAGCAGCAGCATGCGCCCCAGCAGGGAGCGCGGTACCGGGAAGCGGCGGCGACGTTCGCTCAGGTGGTCAGTGGGCATTGCCGGCAACCACGCTGGCTGCCAACTGATAACCGCTGCCGCGCACGGTGCGGATCAACCGCGGAGGCTTCTCGGTATCGCGCAGGCGTTGACGCAGCCGGCTGACGGCCATGTCGACGATCCGGTCGAGCGGCATCAGGTCACGGCCACGGGTGGCATTGCCGATGGTGTCGCGGTCGAGAATCTGCTGCGGGTGGTCGAGAAACAATTTGAGCAAGGCAAAGTCGGCGCCGGAGAGGATCACTTCCTCGCCATCCACGTGAAACAGGCGGTGGCTGATCATGTCCAGGCGCCATTCATCGAACACCAGCACATCGCTGCTGCCCCGCTGCTCCTGGCCGAACTGGGCGCGGCGCAACAGCGCCTTGATCCGCGCTTGCAACTCGCGGGGGCTGAAGGGCTTGCCGATGTAATCATCGGCGCCCAGCTCCAGGCCGATCACACGGTCGGTTTCATCGGAGCTGGCAGTGAGCATGATGATCGGCACTTGAGCCTGGCGCGGGTGTTGGCGGATCCAGCGGCAAAGGCTGAAACCGTCTTCGTCCGGCAACATCACATCAAGGATGACCAGGTCGCACGGCGCCTCGGTCATCGCTTGGCGGAACCCCGCGCCATCCGCCACGCCACGCACCTGGAAGCCGGCGCGGCTGAGGTAGGTCTGCAGCAATTCGCGGATTTCCTGATCGTCGTCGACGAGGAGAATGGATTTACTGATTACGCTCACGGGGCCTCCTTGTTGTTATGGCGAAGCTTAAGTCATTGGGTGCCCTTGAGGCCTTCATCGGGGGCAAGCCTCCTCCCACAGGGGGCTTGCTCCCGACAGGGCCATCACTGTCTACGCAAAAGCCTGTTCCAGAGCCACACCCGCCCCGGTCAACCCGGAATACGGCGCGGTCACCAACCACACCGGAATCCCCTTGAAGTAGTCACTCATGCAACCTTTGTCCGCGAAGCTTCTGGCGAACCCGCTGGCGATAAAGAAGTCGGCAAACCTCGGTATCACCCCACCCACGATATACACGCCACCGCGCCCGCCGGTGGTCAGCACGTTATTACCCGCCACGCGGCCCAGCCAGATGCTGAACTGGTCCAACACTTCCATCGCCACCGGATCACCTGCCAGCCCCGCTGCCGTGATGGCTTCGGGCGTATCCAGCACCGGCGTGTGCCCGTCCACCGCACAAATCGCGCGATACAGACGCGGCAAGCCGCCGCCGCTCAGGGCGGTCTCGGCGCTGACGTGACCGATTTCAGCATGAATGTGCTGCCACAGCTGGGTTTCGCGCGGGCTGCTCAGGGGCAGGTCGACATGGCCGCCCTCCCCCGGCAATGCGGCCCAACGGCCGCTGCCAAGGTCCAGCAGGGTGCCGACGCCCAGGCCGGTGCCCGGGCCGATCACCACCGCCGGGCGCAACGGTTCCGGCGTGCCTGCGCAGACCACGCGGAATTCGTCGGGCTTGAGGCGGGTCATGCCCAGGGCCATGGCCGAGAAGTCGTTGACCAGCAGCAACTCATCCACCTGCAACGTCTGGCAAAACGCGGTCTTGCTCAAGCGCCAGTGGTTGTTGGTGAACTTGAATTCATCACCGCTCACGGGACCGGCCACCGACAGGCATACCAGGCCGATGGCGCCGATTTCCAGGCCTTCTTCCTTGAGATACACCTTGATGGCGTCCTCAGGACTGGCGTGATCCACCGTGGCCAGCACGCGAATCGAATGCAGTTCCTGGTCCCGCCACAACGCAAACCGGGCGTTGGTTCCACCGATGTCACCGACCAGCGCTAACTTCACTTAAGCGTCTCCAGGGCAGAGGTAAAGGCGCTGGCGCCTTGCTCTGCGGAGCTTGCGGCCAAGCGCATAAATGCAAACAGCTCGCGACCGGCCCCCACGTTATTGCCCAACAGGCCCGTGGCAGGCGCGCGCGCTGCAAATTCTTCGGCGTCCACCTTAAGCTCAAGAGTGCCCTTCACGCCATCGACGCGAATGATATCGCCATCACGCACCCGCGCCAGCGGCCCGCCGCTCTGGGCTTCGGGGTTGACGTGGATCGCGGCGGGAATCTTACCCGAGGCGCCGGACATGCGCCCGTCTGTTACCAACGCGACTTTGAAACCACGGTCCTGCAACACGCCGAGGAACGGCGTCATCTTGTGCAGCTCCGGCATGCCATTGGAGCGCGGGCCCTGGAAGCGCATCACGGCGACGAAGTCTTTTTCCAACTGGCCGGCCTTGAACGCGTCGGCCAGGTCTTGCTGGTCCTGAAACACGACTGCCGGCGCTTCGACGATCTGGTGCTCGAGGGCAACCGCCGAAACCTTCATCACCCCACGCCCGAGGTTGCCTTCCATCACGCGCAGGCCGCCTTCCGGCGAGAACGCACGGGCCACCGGGCGCAGGATGCTTTCGTCGAGGCTCTCGATGGGGCCGTCGCGCCAGATCAGCTCGCCGTCCACTAGGAACGGCTCCTGGGTGTAGCGGCTCAAGCCTTTGCCGGCCACGGTGTTGACGTCTTCGTGGAGCAGGCCGGCTTCAAGCAGTTCGCGGATCAGGAACGACATCCCGCCCGCCGCCTGGAAGTGGTTGATATCCGCCTTGCCGTTTGGATACACGTGGGACAGGGTCGGTACCACCTCGGAGAGGTCGGCCATGTCGTCCCAGGTCAGGATGATGCCCGCCGACATGGCGATCGCCGGCATGTGCAGCGTGTGGTTGGTGGACCCGCCGGTGGCGTTGAGGGCGATGATCGAGTTGACGATGGACTTCTCGTCGACGATCTCGCCGATCGGCATGAAGCTACCGTTGGCCTTGGTCAGGCGCGTGACCTGGTGCGCAGCTTCGCGGGTCAGGGCATCGCGCAGCGGCGTGTACGGGTTGACGAACGAGGCACCCGGCAAGTGCAGGCCCATCACTTCCATCAGCAACTGGTTGGTGTTGGCGGTGCCGTAGAACGTGCAGGTACCGGGGCTGTGGTAGGACTTCATCTCCGATTCCAGCAGCTCTTCGCGGGTGGCCTTGCCTTCGGCGTAACGCTGGCGCACGTCGGCTTTCTGCTTGTTGGAGATACCCGATGGCATCGGGCCGCCCGGTACGAAGATCATCGGCAGGTGGCCGTAGCGCAGGGCGCCCATCATCAGGCCGGGGACGATCTTGTCGCAAATGCCCAGCATCAACGCGGCGTCGAACATGTTGTGGGACAGCGCTACCGCCGTGGACATGGCAATGACTTCACGGCTGAGCAGGCTCAGCTCCATGCCCGGCTCGCCCTGGGTGACGCCGTCGCACATGGCGGGGGTGCCGCCGGCGAACTGGCCGACCGAGCCGACTTCACGCAGGGCTTTCTTGATTTGTTCGGGGAAATGTTCGTAAGGCTGGTGCGCCGAGAGCATGTCGTTATATGACGAAACAATTGCCACGTTGGCGGCATTCATCATGCGCAGACTATTTTTATCTTCAGTGCCGCAACCGGCCACGCCGTGGGCGAAGTTGGCGCATTGCAGCTTGCCGCGCATCGGACCGTCGGTGGCTGCACCGCGAATGAGCGCAAGGTAGGCCTCGCGGGTGGCGCGGCTGCGGGCGATAAGCCGTTCGGTGACCTCAAGGACGCGGGGATGCATGTATAGAACTCCAGGCTAACGGATGTGGCGACCTGAGTGTCTATGCTGATCAAACGCCCGCAGCGCATGGGATGGCAGGGAGTCGTTTGGATCATCGGACCAGTTGATTCAGGTCACTCGTTGTAGATTGAACAAAATATTGCCACTAAAAAGGCTTGTTTTCTATTTTTATGCGAATAATCTTGTAATTCTTACAACAAATCGACGACAGGCACTTTCCAATGACTCTTCGTATCGCAATCAATGGTTTTGGCCGTATCGGCCGTAATGTCCTGCGCGCACTGTATACCCAAGGCTACCGCCAGGATTTGCAGATCGTCGCCATCAACGATCTGGGCGACAGCTCCATCAATGCCCACCTGCTCAAATACGACACCGTACATGGCACATTCGAAGCAGAGGTCGCCCACGATCAGGAAAGCCTGACCGTCAATGGTGACCGGATCGCCGTCAGTGCCATTCGCAACCCGGCCGACCTGCCGTGGGCTGCCCACAAGATCGACGTGGTGTTCGAATGCACCGGCCTGTTCACCGACCGTGACAAGGCTGCCGCCCATATTACCGCCGGCGCGCGCAAGGTGATCATTTCTGCACCGGCCAAAGGTGCGGACGCCACCGTGGTCTACGGTGTGAACCATGACATTCTGCGCCAATCCCACCAGATCATCTCCAACGCCTCGTGCACCACCAACTGCCTGGCGCCGGTCGCCCAGGTACTGCACCGCGAACTGGGCATCGAAAGCGGCCTGATGACCACCATCCATGCCTACACCAATGACCAGAACCTGACCGACGTCTACCACACCGACCCATACCGTGCGCGTTCGGCCACCCAGAACATGATCCCGAGCAAGACCGGCGCCGCCGAAGCGGTCGGCCTGGTGCTGCCGGAACTGGCGGGCAAGCTGACTGGCATGGCGGTGCGCGTACCGGTGATCAACGTATCGCTGGTGGACCTCACGGTGACCCTGAAAAAAGAGGCAACAGCCGAAGAAGTCAACGCGCTGCTCAAGGAAGCCAGCCAACATTCGAAGATCCTCGGCTACAACACCCTGCCGCTGGTTTCCAGCGACTTCAACCACAACCCGTTGTCGTCGATCTTCGACGCCAATCACACCAAGGTCAGCGGCAAATTGCTCAAGGTACTGGCGTGGTACGACAACGAGTGGGGTTTCTCCAACCGCATGCTGGATAACTGCCTGGCGCTGTGCAACGCCGAGTAATCCAGCGGGAGTAGGCTTGTGGGGGGGCTTACCCGCGATAACATCACCTCGGTCTGACACTTAGACCGAGCCGCCTGCATCGCGGGCACGCCCGGCGCCCACAGGGATCTTCTCGACCCTGCAAAGTGGTACTTGCCATTTGCGTTGATGATAAGCATTATCATTTGCTGCAAATCGGTCTGGTATCACTGTGAGCCAATCTCGCTTCAACCATGTCTTTCTCACCCAGCGGCTGATTCTGCTGCGCACCTTGCAGCGCATGGTGAATAACCCCAGCACCGCCGAGGACCTGCTGCAGGAAACCTACCTGCGCGTCACCCGGGCGTTGAGCGAACGGCCCATCGACCACCTCGAACCTTTCGTCTACCAAACCGCGCGCAACCTGGCGCTGGACCACCTGCGTGCCCGCCGGATCCAGGCCCGCACACTGCAGGAAGATGTTCCGCTGGATGTCCTGCAAAGCGTCGCCGCCCCCACCAGCACGCCCGAAGAGGCTACCCAGGCCGAACAAATGCTCGAACACCTGAGCGTTAGCCTGGGCCAGTTGAGTCCCCGCCAGCAGCGAATTTTCATCCTCAGCCGCTTGCACGGTTGCAGCTACCAGGAGATCGCCGATCAGTTGGCGGTGTCCTTGAGCACCGTGCAAAAGGAACTGAAATTGATTATGGCCATCTGCGTAGGTGTGGCCGAAAGGTTGGATCGGCCTTAAGCTTCTACCGATTCAGCTGTAGGAAAGATCAACAGAACGTGGCGAAGACCCGAGGAACACCGTGAAGGACCCGAATAAACTGCGCCCCCATGAGCTGGCTCATGAGGTGTTGCAAGACACGGCCATGGACCAAGCCCTCGACTGGCTGATTACCCTGCAGTGCCCGCAGCCCGGGCAGCAAGCCGAATTCGAACGCTGGTTGGCCAGCGACCCGGCCCATGCCCAGGCCTTCACCAAGGCCCAGGCTGCCTGGGGCGGCGCGCCGGTGCACAGTGCCGCGGTGGCCCTCGCCGCGCCGCGCAAGCCGAGCGCCTGGCGTCGGGTCAAGCCTCATTGGAAACCCCTGGCGACCGCCGCCGTGTTGCTGGTCGGGCTGTTCAGCTTCAGCAACCTGCCGCTGCGCCTGCAGGCCGATCACCTCACGGTGGTGGGCGAACGCCAGCGCCTGCAGCTGGACGATGGCTCCAAAGTACTGCTCAACACCAACTCGGCATTCTCCAGCAGTATCAAGGATCACCAGCGCATCGCCCGTCTCTATCAGGGCGAAGCGTTTTTCGAAGTGCTGCCCACCCCTGGCCTGCCCATGCAAATCGATGCCGGCCCGGTACGCGCCAGCGTGCACGACACCGACTTTGCCGTGCGCTACCTCAATGGCGAGGCCCAGGTGCAGGTCCAGCGTGGCAATGTGGACCTGAGCAACACCTTCGATGATGCCCGCGTACGCCTGAGTGCCGGCCAGAGTATCCGCATCGGGCCCAAGGGCTTCGGCCCGCCGTCCACGTTGGATGCCAACAAGGAACTGGCGTGGGTACAAGGGCGCCTGGTGTTTGAAAACTGCCCGATGGGCGAAGTGCTCGCCGAGTTGCGCCGTTATTACCCGGGCTGGATCGTCAACAACAATGACCAGATCGCCAGCGTCGCTGTCACCGGCAACTACCGCCTTGACCAGCCGCTGGACGTGGTGCGCTCCCTGGCCCACATCACCTCGGCCAGGCTCTCGGAATACCCGGCACTGGTGATCCTGAACTAAATGAGAATTATTTTTACTCGATAGCCTTCGGCGGTACGTCTCGTCTTAGCCAATGCAACTGATTCCCATTTGTTTCAGTTTGCAACTATAAGATTCGTACTCCGGAGCGCTCTCGATGTCCCCTCGTTTCAACCGCCGGTCTTCTTTGCCCGTCCTGTCCATGCTGACCGCTGCCATCCTGCTGGCCGGCGCACCGGTCATGAGCGCCAGCGCCGCCGAGCCGGCCCCGCGCAACCACGGCAACTACAGTTTCAGCATCGAGCAGCAGCCGTTGGTTTCCGCGCTGAATGCCTTCACCCGTGTCACCGGTTGGCAAGTCGGCCTGCCGGCCCAATTGGCCCAGGGCGTCTCGTCCCCGGGTGCACGCGGCGCGCTGTCGCCGGAAACAGCCCTGGACCAGTTGTTGGTGGGGACCAACCTGAGCTACCGCAAACTGGGCGACAACACGATCGTGCTGGAGAAGCGCGCCGCCGGCAGCACCCTCAACCTGCAACAGGTGACCATCAGCGCCACCCGCCACGCGCAGGATGTGACCAGCGTGCCAAGCACCGTCAGCGTGCATGATCGCGAAGAACTCGACCGCCTCAACGTCGGCAACAGCCGCGACCTGGTGCGCTTCGAACCGGGTGTTTCGGTGGGTGGCGCCGGCACCCGTTCCGGCAATGCCGGCTTCAATATTCGCGGCATCGACGGTGACCGCATCCTCACCCAGGTCGACGGCGTTGAGGTGCCTGACCACTTCTCCAACGGCCCCTATGCGCAAACCCGCCGCAACTACGTCGACCCGGAAATCGTCAAGCGTGTCGAAATCCTGCGCGGCCCGGCCTCGGCCCTGTACGGCAGCAGCGCCATTGGCGGCGCCGTCAGCTACTTCACCCTCGACCCGGACGACATCATCAAGCCCGGCAAGGACGTCGGCGCCCGCCTCAAGACCGGCTACAGCTCCGCCGACGAGAGCTGGCTGACCTCCGGCACCGTCGCCGGCCGCGTGCAGGACGTCGATGGCCTGTTGCACCTGAGCCAGCGCAACGGCCACGAGACCGAGACCTACGACGGCAACAACGTCACCGGCCTGAACCGTACCGGCGCCAACCCGGAAGATGCGCAAACCACCAACGTGCTGGCCAAGCTGGGCTGGAACTACGGCGACGACAACCGCCTGGGCTTTACCTACGAGAAGTACAAGGACGACCGCGACACCAACCAGAAAAGCGCGGTAGGCGGCCCCTACAACACCGGGTTCAACAGCAATCTCTACCGTGCACGCGTGGGCAATGACACCATCACCCGTGAACGTTTCGGCCTGGAAAACAGCGTGGCGGTCGACACGCTGTTTGCCGATCGCATCAAGACCAGCCTCAACTACCAGATCGCCAAGACCGACCAGACCACGGCCGAAAACTACGTGTCGGGCGCACGCAATCTGCTGCGCGAGCGCGAGACGCTCTACCAGGAAAAACAGTGGGTGTTCGATGCCCAACTGGACAAGGCGTTCGCCATCGGTGACACCGACCACCGGGTGACCTACGGCACCACCCTCAAGCAGGCCAAAGTCACGGGTTCGCGCACGGGCAGCGCAAGGTGCATGACCGTCAGCGCCTTTTGCCCGGCCGTTGGCGGCCCGAGCACCAACCCTGCGGACCGAGTCGTACCGGCCAGCGACTTCCCGGACCCGACCATCAACACCTACGCACTGTTCGCCCAGGACCAGATCAGCTGGGGCAACTGGACCTTCCTGCCCAGTGTTCGTTATGACTACACCCAGCTCAAGCCCAAGCTGACCGAGGACTTCCTCAACACCACCGACCCCAACCGCGTCTACGCCCACGACGACAGCGACAAGACCTGGCACCGCGTCTCGCCCAAATTCGGCCTGACCTACGCCCTCACCGACCACTACACCTGGTTCGGCCAGTACGCCGAAGGTTTCCGCACGCCGTCAGCCAAGGCGTTGTACGGACGCTTTGAAAACATCCAGCAAGGGTATGTGGTCGAGCCCAACTCGGACCTCAAGCCGGAGAGCAGCAAGAGCTTCGAAACCGGACTGCGCGGCAACTTCGAATCGGGCAACTTCGACGTGGCGGTGTTCTATAACAAGTACCACGACTTCATCAACGAAGACGCCGCGCTGCTGACCCCCACCGGCGTTGCGTTCAAGGCCGGCAACATCAAGCGCGCCATCATCCAGGGCGTGGAAGCCAAGGGGCGCCTGAACCTCGACACCCTCGGCGCACCGCAGGGCTTGTACACCCAAGGGTCGGTGGCCTACGCCTACGGTCGCAACCAGGACACTGGCGAGCCGATCAACAGCGTCAATCCGCTCAAGGGCGTGTTCGGCCTGGGTTACGACCAGGACAACTATGGCGCGCTGGTGAGCTGGACCCTGGTCAAGAAGCAGAACCGCGTCGACAGTGCGACCTTCTTCTCGCCCGACGGCGACACCACCAAGGCACCGTTCAAGACCCCGGGTTTCGGCATCGTCGACCTGACCGGTTTCTACAAGGTCACCCACGACATCACCGTCAACGGCGGCGTCTACAACCTGACCGACAAGAAGTACTGGAACTGGGATGACGTGCGCAGCTTCGACAGCATCGGCGAAGCCGGCGTGACCGCCCCGGCCAACATTGACCGCCTGACCCAACCCGGCCGCAACTTTGCGATCAACGTGGTCTGGGATATCTGACGACAACCGCCTCACCCCGGCGAAACTTCATCGACGGGGTGAGGATTTTTTACTGTGCCCCGTCTTCTTGTTCGTCTAGTTGATAACAGCTCTCTTCAGGGCAACAAGGCGCTCCCCTTCTCAAGGACTTATTCATGACCGCTTCTCCTACCGCAGAACGCCCAAGTTTGCGCTCCCAGCGCCTGAACCAGGTCACCCACGCGCCGCACAGCAAGCTCGATGCCCTGGTCAAGGCCCACGCGCCGTTTGAAACCCAGGCCAACTTCGCCCGCTTCGTGGTGGCGCAATACCTGTTCCAGTCGGAACTGGTGGCCCTGTACAACGATGCCGAGCTGATCAAGATCATCCCGGACCTGGCCGACCGCTGCCGCGCCGACGCCGCCAAGCTCGACTTGGCCGACCTGGACACCGAAGTGCCTGCACCGGTGGCCGGCGCGGTGAACAACCCTACCCAGGCCGAAGCCCTGGGCTGGTTGTTCGTGTCCGAAGGTTCCAAGCTGGGCGCTGCCTTCCTGATCAAGCGCGCAGTGGGCCTGGGCCTGAGCGAAACCTTCGGCGCCCGCCACCTGGGCGAACCGGCCGGTGGGCGTGCTGACGGTTGGAAGCGCTTTACACGCACCCTCGACGGCCTGGAATTCAGCGCTGAAGAAGAAGCCGCGGCAGAAAAAGCGGCGGTCGACGCATTTGTGCGCTTCACCGTACTGCTGGAACAGGCGTACGCTAGCGCCCCTGAACTGGCCTGATACCTATAATTGGAATGCATTCCAATGTGGGAGGGAGCTAGCCCCTCCCACACTTGACCCGGTTCCAACCTAACTTTTTCTCAGTCTGTATACCCTCATGACCGGCAAACCCCAATCCACCTCGAAAATCGCGCAGATCCTGTTCGGCCTGCTGGCCTACGTCAGCTTGGGCATCGGGTTGGTGGCGATTGTCATACCGGGTTTGCCCACCACCGAATTCATCCTGCTCGCCGCCTGGGCCGCCACCAAAAGCTCGCCGCGCCTCAGCGCCTGGCTGGAAAACCACCGCCTGTTCGGCCCGATCCTGTCCAACTGGCGCAATGGCAAGATCATTGCGCGCCGAGCCAAGGTCAGCGCCACGGTGAGCATGTTGCTGTGCGCCGTCCTCATGCTGGTGATGCTCGACCATGGCTGGCCGATCTACCTGGCCATCGTAGGAATGGGCCTGGGCAACCTGTGGATCTGGTCGCGTCCCGAGCAACGCCCACAGCCCGCATGACACGGCGTGCAGGGGTTTGCCTACCGCTCATCGACTGCCTCTCATGAAACGCCTACCTGCGCCGATGCTCAAGACATAGCGCCGAAGGGACTTGGCCGTGCTGTGCACATCAACCAGTCCCTTCGCGAGTGAGCCTATGTTCGACACCCTCTCCATCCGCCTGAAAATCGTGCTGCTCTCCGGGCTGTGCCTGCTGGGGGTGATTGCGCTGGTCATCGGCGTCAATCTCTACCAAACGGACCAGAACGACCGGTTGATCAGCGATTCAAGCTCGCGGATGCTCACCCGCAGCGTGCAGAACCTGCTGCAATCCAGAGCCGCCGAGCAAGCGGTGCAGTTGCAGAAGACCTTTGGCGAAAACCTGCTGGCGGTGACCACCCTCGCCGATCAGGTCAAGGACCTGCGCAACCTGGCGACCAAACGCGGCCTGGAACCCGGCGCATTGCGCGAAGAGCTCAACCAGAGCGTCAAGACCGCCTTCGAGCGCAATCGCAAGGCGCTGGGCATCTGGCTGTCGTTCGAACCCAATGGCCTGGACGGCCGGGACAGCGAATTCGTCGACGACAAAGCACGCGTCTCCAATGAAAAAGGCCGCTTCTCTACCTACTGGAGCCGCGCCGGCGGCGCAGGCGTGAACACCATCATGGTCGAGGACGACCTGACCAAGACCAGCCTCAACCTCAGCGGCACGCCCTACAACATTTGGTATACCTGCCCGCGGGACACGCGCAATGTATGCCTGCTGGACCCATACGCCGACGAAGTCGCCGGTAAATCGATGCTGATGACCACCATATCCCTGCCGCTGATCGTCGACGGCAAGGTCATCGGCGTGGTCGGTATCGACATCGCCCTCGACACCCTGCAAGCCACCGCCGATGCGGCACAAAAAGAACTGTTCGACGGCGCTGCGCACCTGGAAATCATCTCCAGCACTGGCCTGATTGCGGCCTACAGTGGCGAGTCGGGCCGCGTCGGCAAGAACCTGGTCGATACCCTCGGCGCCGAAGGCAAGGACATCGTGCAACTGCTGGGCAACGGCACCCGCACCTTGCGAGAACAGGATGACACCATTCGCACGGTGTACCCGGTCAAGCCGATCCCGGAGGCCAAGTCGTGGGGCGTGCTGATCAAACTGCCCAAGCACGTGATGCTCGCCGATAAGGTCAAACTTCAAGCAGTGCTCGACGAAGCCCAGGCCACCGGCACCCTCCAGGCCTTGCTGGTGGGTGCTGCCGCGGCCTTGCTCGGCCTGCTGCTGATCTGGCTGACCGCCACCGGTGTGACCCGTCCGATCAACAGTGTGGCCGCGATGCTCAAGGACATTGCCAGCGGCGACGGCGACCTCACCCAACGCCTGGCCTACAACAAAAAGGACGAGCTGGGCGAGTTGGCGAACTGGTTCAACCGGTTCCTCGACAAGCTGCAACCGACCATCGCGCAGATCAAGCAAAGCATCACCGAAGCGCGTGGCACGGCTGATCAGTCCTCGGCCATCGCGCGCCAGACCAGCGAGGGCATGCAGGTGCAGTTCCGTGAAATCGACCAGGTGGCCACCGCGTCCAATGAGATGAGCGCCACTGCCCACGATGTGGCCAACAGCGCCTCCAACGCCGCCAGCGCGGCACGCGGCGCGGATCAGTCGGCGCGTGAGGGTTTGTCGATCATCGAGCAGAGTACCCGGGATATCACGACTCTGGCCGAAGCAGTCAGCAAGGCCGTGGGTGAAGTCGAGGCGCTGGCGGTCAACAGCGAGCAGATTGGCTCCGTGCTGGAGGTGATCCGCAGTATCGCCGAGCAAACCAACCTGCTGGCCCTTAACGCGGCGATTGAAGCGGCGCGCGCCGGTGAAAGCGGGCGTGGTTTCGCGGTGGTGGCCGACGAAGTGCGCAACCTGGCCAAGCGCACCCAGGACTCGGTGGAGGAAATCCGCCACGTAATCGAACGCATCCAGAGCGGCACCCGTGGCGTGGTGGCGACCATGCATTCAAGCCAGAACCAGGCCCAGAATAATGCCGGGCAGATTCACCAGGCAGTGCAGGCGCTGGGCAAGATCAGCGAGGCGGTCACGGTGATCAGCGACATGAACCTGCAAATCGCCAGCGCCGCCGAACAGCAGAGCGCCGTGGCCGAAGAGGTCAACCGCAATGTTTCGGCGATTCGCACAGTCACCGAAACACTCACTGGCCAAGCCACCGAGTCGGCGGCGATCAGCAGCCAGTTGAATGCATTGGCCAGCCAACAGATGAAATTGATGGATCAGTTCAGGGTGTAACCCAATCCCCAAAACACCACCCCTCCCACATTTTGATCACATTGAAATTAAAGACCGGTCCAGGCGCTGACTGCCGGTTCTTCCTTCGGCGCGGTACGCGGCGGATTCTGCGGCGTACCCAGATAAAGGAAGCCGATCACTTCCTCGTCTGCCGTCAGCCCCAGGCCCTTGGCGACGTGAGCCGAGTAGGACAACTCGCCAGTGCGCCACACCGCACCGATCCCCTGGGCGTAGGCCGCCAACAAAATCCCATGGGCCGCACAGCCTGCCGCCAGCAGTTGCTCGGATTTCGGCACCTTGAAGTGCTCCTGCAACCGCGCAATCACCACCACCACCAACGGCGCACGCAACGGGCCGTTCTGGGCCTTGTCGATCGCGGCTTGCGGGGCGTCGGCATCTTGCAGGCGGGCGGCCTCGGCCAGCAGCGCGCCCATCTGCTCGCGGGCAGCGCCTTCCACGGTCAGGAAACGCCAAGGGCGCAACTGCCCGTGATCCGGCGCACGCATGGCGGCGGCGAACAGCAGGTCGCGCTGCTCTTGGGTCGGTGCCGGCTCCAGCAAGCGCGGCACGGAAACACGGTTGAGCAAAGCGTCGAGAGCCTGCATTGGCCACCTCCAGAAAAAAATGTGTGGCCATTCTAGCGGGAATGCGTCGCCGCCTACCAAACGATAATTGCTCTTATTCCTTGCGCCCTGCCCTGTTAGACTTTGCGACCTTATTTTTGCCCTTCGTTCAGGAAACGCGATGTTCCGTTGGTTTGTTCGCCTGTCCGCTGCGTCACTGGCCTTGTGCCTGACCGCCTGCGATGACGCGCCCAGATTCACCAAGGCCGAGCCGGGTGAGTCACGGGCGGGCGGCGCTGCGACGGTCAACAAGCGCGACCAGAACGCGTTTTCCCTGCCCTCGGCCAACCTGTCCCCCACCCGTCGCGTGGACTTCAGCGTTGGCAACAGCTTCTTTCGCAGCCCCTGGGTGATCGCACCGTCCACCACCACTGCCCGTGACGGGCTGGGCCCGCTGTTCAACACCAATGCGTGCCAGAACTGCCATATCAAGGACGGTCGCGGGCATCCGCCGTCGCCGGATGCGGCGAATGCAGTGTCGATGCTGGTGCGCCTGTCGATTCCTGATCAGCCTGCCTATGCCCGGCTTATCCAACAGAATGGCGTCGTGCCCGAGCCGGTGTACGGTGGGCAACTGCAAGACATGGCGGTACCGGGCGTGGCCCCTGAAGGCAAGGTGCGGGTCGCGTACACGCCCTTCAACGTGACGTTCAAGGACGGCACCGTGGTCGAACTGCGCAAGCCGCAGTTGCACATCACCCAGCTGGGCTATGGCCCGATGCACCCGGATACGCGATTTTCGGCGCGCATCGCCCCGCCGATGATCGGCCTGGGGCTGCTCGAGGCCATCAGCGATGCCGATATCCTGCGCAATACCGACGCGAAAACCGCCGACAAGGAAGCCATCGTCGGCCGCGCCAACCAGGTGTGGGATGATGCCCAGCAAAAAACTGTACTCGGGCGTTTTGGCTGGAAAGCCGGGCAGCCGAACCTCAATCAACAAAATGTTCACGCGTTTTCAGGTGATATGGGCCTCACCACCCGCCTGAGGCCTTTTGATGACTGCACCGCCGCCCAGGTCGCCTGCCAACAGGCGCCCAACGGCAACGGCCCGGATGGCGAGCCGGAAGTCAGCGAGAACATCCTGCGCCTGGTGCTGTTCTACACGCGCAACCTTGCTGTGCCAGCGCGGCGCGACGTCAACACGCCGCAAGTGCTCGCCGGCAAGAACCTGTTTTTCCAGGCGGGTTGCCAGGGTTGCCACACGCCGGCGTTCACCACGGCCGCCAACGCCGCTGAACCTGAACTGGCCAACCAGGTGATCCGCCCGTACAGCGACCTGCTGTTGCACGATATGGGCGAAGGCCTTGCCGACAACCGCAGCGAATTCAAGGCCGGTGGCCGCGACTGGCGCACCGCGCCGTTGTGGGGCATTGGCCTGACGCAAACCGTGAGTGGCCATACCCAGTTCCTGCATGACGGCCGCGCCCGCAACCTGCTGGAAGCCGTGCTCTGGCACGGCGGTGAAGCACGCGCGGCGCAGCAGCATGTGTTGTCCTTTAATGCCGAACAGCGCGCTGCGTTGCTGGCGTTCCTGAATTCTCTATAAGCTTCGCCCCAATTACAGAAGGGAGCTCGACATGTTCCGTCCCAAGTTGTTGTTCACCAGCCTGGCCGCCCTCGCCCTGGGCGCCTGCTCACCGCAAGACCCGCAGGCCGTGACCTCGGCGGCTATCGCCAAACAGGTGATCCTGCCGACCTACAGCCGTTGGGTCGAAGCTGACCGTCAACTCGCCGTGAGTGCGCTGGCCTACTGCCAGGGCAAGGAAAGCCTGGACACCGCGCGCGCCGACTTCCTCCACGCGCAAAAGGCCTGGGCGGAACTGCAACCGCTGCTGATCGGCCCGCTGGCCGAGGGCAACCGTTCGTGGCAGGTGCAGTTCTGGCCGGACAAGAAGAACCTGGTTGGCCGTCAGGTTGAACAGCTGGTGACCGCCCAGCCGCAGATCGACAGCGCCGCACTGGCCAAGTCGAGCGTGGTGGTGCAAGGCCTGTCCGCCTACGAATACATCCTTTACGACGCCAAGACCGACATCGCCGACGACGCGCAAAAAGCCCGTTATTGCCCGCTGCTGGTCGCCATTGGCGACCGCCAGAAGGCCCTGGCCGAAGAGATCCTGGCGAGCTGGAACAGCACCGACGGCATGCTCGCGCAGATGACCAAGTTTCCGAACCAGCGCTACGCTGATTCCCACGAAGCCATCGCCGATCTCCTGCGCGTCCAGGTGACCGCTCTGGACACCTTGAAGAAGAAGCTTGGCACGCCAATGGGCCGCCAGACCAAGGGCATCCCGCAGCCGTTCCAGGCCGATGCCTGGCGCAGCCAATCGTCGCTGCAAAGCCTCGAAGCCAGCCTCGCCGCCGCGCAGACCGTGTGGGTCGGCGTCGACAACAAAGGCCTGCGCGGCCTGCTGCCGTCCGATCAGAAGCCGTTGGCCGACAAGATCGACGCCGCCTATGCCGCGTCCCTGAAACTGTTTGCCAGCAACCAGCGCAGCCTCAACGATCTGTTGAGCGACGACGCCGGGCGCCAGCAGCTCAACGATATCTACGACAGCCTCAACGTCGTCCACCGCCTGCATGAAGGCGAGCTGGCCAAGGCGCTGGGCATCCAACTGGGCTTTAACGCCAACGACGGTGACTGATGATGCTCAGGCGACAGGCTTTGGCGGTTGGCAGCGTACTGCTCAGCGCCCTCACCTTGGGTGGCTGGACGCTGTTCAAAAGTAAAGACAAGGGCCCGATGCTGCTGTCGGCGCGCGATGATGCCGACGGCAAGCACTATGCCGTGGGCTTTCGCCTGGACGGCAAGCAGGTGTTTGCCACCCAGGTCGGCCAGCGTTGCCACGACATCATCAACCACCCGACGCTACCGATTGCGCTGTTTGTCGCCCGACGCCCGGGCACCGAAAGTTACCTGATCGACCTGCGTGATGGCACGCTGTTGCAAACCATCAGCGCCAAGGCCAATCGCCACTTCTATGGCCACGCGGTTATCCACAAGAGCGGCGACTGGCTGTACGCCACCGAAAACGACACGTCCGACCCCGGCCGTGGCCTGCTCGGTGTGTATAAGTTCGAAGGCGAACGGTTGGTGCATACCGGTGAGATGCCTACCCACGGCATCGGTCCGCACCAGGTGTCGTGGATGCCCGACGGCGAAACCCTGGTGGTCGCCAACGGCGGTATTCGCACCGAGGCGGAAAGCCGCGTGGAGATGAACCTCAACGCCATGGAGCCGAGCCTGGTGCTGATGCAGCGCGACGGCACGCTGATCAGCAAGGAAACCCTCGGGCAGCCGATGAACAGCGTGCGCCACATGGGGATCGCCAGCGATGGCACCGTCCTCACCGGGCAGCAGTTCATGGGGCCGTCCCAGGAGCGTTCCGAATTGCTCGCGATCAAGCGGCCGGGGCAGCCTTTCGTGGCGTTCCCGGTGGCCGACGCGCAGCTGCAGGCCATGGGGCATTACACCGCCAGTGTCGCCGTGCACAGCGAATTGCGCCTGGTGGCGCTGACCGCTCCGCGGGGCAATCGCTTTTTTATCTGGGACATGGACAGTGGCGAGTTGCGTCTTGACGGGCCTCTACCCGACTGTGCGGGTGTCGGCGCGGTCGAGGATGGGTTTGTCGTGACGTCCGGCCAGGGCCGCTGCCGATTCTACGATTGCCGTCAAAAACAGTTGGTAGCCACGCCGTTGGAGCTGCCCGCAGGCCTCTGGGATAACCACCTGCACCTGATCTGATCCGCACTACACTCTGTAGGAGCGAGCCTGCCCGCTCCTACACTAAAAATCGTCTGTCCCAGTTTTTCCAAGGAACCGGAATATGCTGCGTCGTCGCATGCTGATCATGTTGGGTGTCGTCCTGTTGATCATCCTGGTGCTGGGGGGCTACAAAGCCTTTTCCATCTATCAGCAGATCCAGGGCTTCTCCAAACCCAAACCGCCGGTGAGTGTAGCCGTCGCGACTGCGGCCGAGCAGCTGTGGCAGCAGCGCCTGCCGTCGGTGGGTACGCTCAAGGCCTTGCAGGGGGTCAACCTGAGCCTTGAGGTGGCCGGCACCGTCAAGGATGTGCAGTTCGAGTCCGGGCAGAAGGTCAAGGTCGGGCAGCCCTTGGTACAACTCGACAGCGCCGTCGAAACTGCCCTGCTGGAAACCGCCCAGGCCGACTTGGGGCTGGCCCAACTGGACTACGGACGCGGCAGCCAACTGGTGGGCAGCCAGGCGATCTCCAAGGGCGAGTTCGACCGTCTCTCGGCACAGTTGCAAAAGAACAAGGCGACGGTCAACCAGCTCAAGGCATCGCTGGCCAAGAAGCACATCGTCGCGCCGTTCAGCGGCACCATTGGCATTCGCCAGGTGGACGTCGGCGATTACCTCGCCAGTGGCACGGTGATCGCCACGTTGCAGGACCTGAGCAGCCTCTACGTGGACTTCTATATTCCCGAGCATTCGGTGCCCAAGATCGCACTCGGCCAGAGTGTGCAGGTGCAAGCGTCGGCCTGGCCCGGCGAGTCATTCCCCGGCCGCATCAGTGCGATCAACCCCAAGGTGGAGGACACCACGCGCAACGTGCTGGTGCGCGCGACCCTGGCCAACCCCGACAACAAGCTGCTGCCCGGCATGTTCACCAGCCTCGACGTGCTGCTACCCAACCCGACCGCGCACATCGTGGTGCCTGAAAGTGCGATCACCTACACCCTCTACGGCAATTCCGTGTACGCCGTGGCCGAGAAAAAAGCCGAAAACGGCGAGCTGGAAAAAGACGCCGACGGCCAGCCGGTACTGATCGCCGAGCGCCGTTTTGTCGAAACGGGTGACCGCCGAGGCGGCCTGGTGCTCGTGAGCAAGGGCCTCAAGGCCGGCGAGCAGGTGGTCAGCGGCGGCCAGCTCAAGCTGGACAACGGCACGCCCATTGCGCCCAGCCCGGACAAAAACCTGCCGGCAGGGCACTGAGCATGAAGTTCACAGACGCCTTTATCCGTCGGCCGGTGCTGGCCATGGTGGTCAGCCTGTTGATCGTGTTACTGGGCTTCCAGGCCTACAGCAAGTTGCCGCTGCGCCAGTACCCGAGCATGGAAAACGCCTTGATTACCGTGACCACCGCCTACCCCGGTGCCAACGCCGAGACTATCCAGGGCTACATCACCCAACCCTTGCAGCAAAGCCTGGCGAGCGCCGAGGGTATCGACTACATGACCTCGGTGAGTCGCCAGAACTTCTCGGTGATCTCGATCTACGCGCGTATCGGCGCCAACAGCGACCGCCTGTTCACCGAGTTGCTGGCCAAGGCCAACGAGGTGAAGAACAAACTGCCTCAGGACGCCGAAGACCCGGTGTTGAGCAAAGAGGCGGCGGACGCCTCGGCGCTGATGTACATCAGCTTCTCCAGCCAGCAATTGAGCAACCCGCAGATTACCGACTACCTGTCGCGGGTGATCCAGCCCAAGCTCGCCACCCTGCCGGGGATGGCCGAGGCGGAAATCCTCGGCAACCAGGTGTTTGCCATGCGCATCTGGCTCGACCCGGTAAAGCTGGCAGGCTTTGGCCTCAGCGCCAGCGACATCACCGATGCGGTGCGCCGCTACAACTTTCTCTCCGCCGCCGGTGAGGTGAAAGGCGAGTTCGTGGTCACCAGCATCAACGCCAACACCGACCTCAAGTCCGCCGACGCCTTTGGCGCCATCGCGGTAAAAACCGACGGTGACAGCCGCGTACTGCTGCGGGATGTGGCGCGGGTGGAAATGGGCGCGGAAAACTACAACGCCATCAGTTCGTTCGGCGGCACGCCATCGGTGTACATCGGCATCAAGGCCACGCCCAGCGCCAACCCGTTGGACGTGATCAAGGAAGTGCGCAAGATCATGCCGGAGCTGGAATCCCAGCTGCCGCCCAACCTCCAGGCGGAAATTGCCTACGACGCCACGCTGTTTATCCAGGCGTCCATCAACGAGGTGGTCAAGACCCTGTTCGAAGCCGTGCTGATCGTGATCGTGGTGGTGTTCCTGTTCCTCGGCGCCCTGCGTTCGGTGGTGATTCCGGTGATCACCATCCCGCTGTCGATGATTGGCGTGCTGTTTTTCATGCAACTGATGGGCTACTCGATCAACCTGCTGACCCTGTTGGCGATGGTGCTGGCCATCGGTTTGGTGGTGGACGATGCGATTGTGGTGGTGGAGAACATCCACCGGCATATCGAGGAAGGCAAGACGCCACTGGACGCGGCGCTGGAAGGCGCGCGGGAAATCGCCCTGCCGGTAGTGTCGATGACCATCACCCTGGCGGCGGTGTATGCGCCCATCGGGTTCCTGGAAGGGCTCACGGGTGCACTGTTCAAGGAGTTCGCGCTGACCCTGGCCGGGGCGGTGATCATTTCCGGTGTGGTGGCCCTGACCCTGTCGCCGATGATGTGCGCGCTGCTGTTGCGGCACGACGAAAACCCGTCCGGCCTGGCCCATCGCCTCGACCGCATTTTCGACAGCCTCAAGCGTCGTTACCAGAGCCTGTTGCACGGGACCCTCAACACGCGGCCCGTCGTGATCGTGTTTGCCCTGATCGTGCTGTGCCTGATCCCGGTGTTTCTCAAGTTCACCCAGTCGCAACTGGCGCCGGATGAAGACCAGGGCATTATCTTCATGATCGCCAGCGCGCCGCAGCCCACCAACCTGGAATACCTCAATACCTACACCGACGAGTTCATCAAGATCTTCAAGGAGTTTCCGGAGTACTACTCCTCGTTCCAGATCAATGGGTTCAATGGCGTGCAATCGGGCATCGGCGGTTTCCTGCTCAAACCGTGGAACGAGCGTGAGCGCACCCAGATGCAGATCCTGCCCGAGGTGCAACGGCGCCTGGAACAGATTCCCGGCCTGCAGGTGTTCGGCTTCAACCTGCCGTCCCTGCCGGGCACGGGCGAAGGCTTGCCGTTCGGCTTTGTGATCAACACTGCCAACGACTATGAGTCGCTGCTGGAGGTGGCCAACCGCGTGAAAAAACGCGCGATGGAATCCGGCAAGTTCGCCTTCGTCGATATCGACCTGGCGTTCGACAAACCCGAAGTGGTGGTAGACATCGACCGCGCCAAGGCGGCGCAAATGGGCGTGTCGATGCAGGACCTCGGCGGCACCCTGGCGACCCTGCTGGCCGAGGCGGAGATCAACCGGTTTACCCTCGACGGGCGCAGCTACAAGGTGATCGCCCAGGTCGAGCGCGCCTACCGCGACAACCCCGACTGGCTGAACAACTACTACGTGAAAAACGCCCAGGGCCAATTGCTGCCGCTGTCGACCCTGATCACCCTCACCGACCGCGCCCGGCCACGGCAATTGAACCAGTTCCAGCAGCTCAACTCCGCGCTGATCTCGGGCTTCCCGATTGTCAGCATGGGTGAGGCAATCGACACCGTGCGCCAGATTGCCGTCGAGGAAACGCCACCGGGTTATGCGTTCGACTACAGCGGCGAGTCTCGGCAATTGGTCCAGGAGGGTTCCGCGCTGTGGGTCACTTTTGGCCTGGCGCTGGCAATCATTTTCCTGGTGCTGGCCGCGCAGTTCGAAAGCTTCCGTGACCCGTTGGTGATCCTGGTGACGGTGCCGCTGTCGATCTGCGGCGCGCTGATTCCGTTGTTCCTGGGTTGGTCGAGCATGAACATCTATACCCAGGTCGGGCTGGTGACCTTGATCGGTCTGATCAGCAAGCACGGGATCCTGATCGTGGAGTTCGCCAACCATCTGCGCCAGGACAAAGGCCTGACACCCCGCCAGGCGGTGGAAGAAGCGGCGGCGATACGCCTGCGGCCTGTGCTGATGACCACGGCGGCCATGGTGTTTGGCATGGTGCCGCTGATTCTCGCGACGGGGGCCGGGGCCGTGAGCCGGTTTGATATCGGCATGGTGATTGCGACGGGGATGTCGATTGGCACGCTGTTCACGCTGTTTGTATTGCCGTGCGTGTACACGCTGTTGGCCAAGCCCGACAAACCCTGAAAAGCCCGCTTTCCACCCTTGAACTCAACTCAACGGTGGATCGACGAACGCAAAAAAAAGGGCCTCGCATCGCAAGGCCCTTTTTCGGGGGGTTGAATCGTTTCAACTTTGAGGCCTCATCCCTTGAGACATGCCGAACATGAACAGCAACAACTCATGGTCGGGCTTGACCGCCGCGCTCGTCTTGGCGACACGCGGCAACAGGCATCGCCCGGCACCGTCCACCGCACTGAGCACCTGTGTGCGAGGTTGTTCCCAAGCGGCCAGGGCCAAGGCTGCAATGCCCAACGCCCCCGCCAGGAACACACCTCGTGCTATTTCTAGCTTCATCTGGTTAAACCCTTGATAGCGCTGCCAAACGCCGTCTCGTAAAAGTAGCTGAGTTTTGTCCAGTCAGTGCTGTTCCACGACGAATGGCGACGCAGTTGCTGCATGTCGTGGGATGCCGCCCGAGTGGCGGTCAGCCGTTGTCGACATTTTTCGAAGTCCAGCAGCGCCACGTCCACGTTCGCCGAGTCGCCCTCGCCCGTCACCCGCACGAAGACATGCTTGGCATACAGGCAACCGTGCTGCCAGCGCCCCTTGTGCATGCGCGCCAGGGTGCCAGCCAATTCCTTGAGGACGCGATCGTGGACCACTTCGCCGAAACGTTCACGACCGCCGGCCGCGTACCATTTTTCAATTTCTTCGAAGCCTTCCAGCGCAGCCGTCACCAACAAGGCTTCCCAACGGTGCTCAGCGCCACGGCGCGCCTCGCAGAACACCATCTCCGGCACGCCGACATCCAACAGGCGCAGGCCCTTGATGGCATCGCGTTCGCGCAACACGGTTGGGCGACCGAACGGGTGCAGCCAACTGCGGTAGATGTGGCCAATCTGGCGCTTGCTGTACAGCAGGCGGCCATTGGCGCTGGTCACGCGCTGCACGCCGCTTTCGCCACCACGGCGAACGTTGGGTTCCTCGACCCACTCGCCCTGCTGACGCCAGAAATAATCAAACCGATCTTCGGGAGCTACGTGACTGCCAACTACGCACTCAACTGCCATCCTGTTACCTCTTGCGCAATACATACACTCGCCACATGGCGTAGAGCGGTATGAAGTCCAGAGACTCCTGGACTCGGAAACCAGCCTCTTCGAATTCTGCTTCAACAGTAGCGGCCGGTAACACAAACCGATTTTGGTAACCGTCCTGCTCACTTTTATTACGACGCTTCCCTTCGAGACGCTTGCGCTTCCAGGCTTTGAAATTGCCATCCACCCACAGCGACAGAATCACACTGTCGCGCGTAACACGCTGAAACTCCCGCAATATCGACAAGCGGTGCGCGGGGTCACCAATGTGGTGCAACAAGCGCATGCAGAAAATGCTGTCCACCGAGTTATCCGGCAGATCGATGTCAAAGGCGGATGTCTGCAAAGGCCGTACCCGTTTCACCACATCGGCGGGCTGGGCCAGGGTTGCGACCTTCAACATCGAGGCCGAATTATCGGCACCGATGATCACACGGTTGGGTTTTTCGGCCAGCAATGGCCAGAAACGCCCGGCACCGCACGGCAGGTCCAGCACCAGGCCGGGCTCGCCCGCCATCGCCAGCGCACCGCGCGCCAACTGCTCGTCGCGCTTGTGAGACAGCCGACGGGCGAGTTTGTCCTGATGCTTGAGCAAATATTCGTGGGCGTGCTGATCGTCGTACTTTTCGGAAAATTCGAGCTTGATCGGGGTAGACATCAACGGATCTCCAGTTGCTGATGCCTACACCTTATTCAGCGTCCTGTGATCAACAGGTCAACTGGTTGTGAAAAACTCGTCCTGTCCAATTCCATACATTTCAAGACTTTACAGACACAACCAGTAGCATGGGGCCATCTTCGCCGAAAGACGGGGATGTCTGGCAGGATAACGGCAAGATCCAGGTCAGGCCTGGCTCAATTCGACATGAAAACGGCAGCCGTGGGGCTCCATGGTACTGAGGCTGACACTCCAACCCTGGTTTTCACAGATCCGCTGCACCAGCGACAAACCCAGCCCAAGACCGTCACCGCGCTTCTCACTGCCGCGCACAAAGGGCTCGAACATGGCTTCGCGCTTGTCTTCAGGAATACCCACGCCGCTGTCTTCCACGACGAAACCGCTGGGTTCCAGGGTCAACCGGATGAAGCCCTGTTCGGTGTAGTGAAGGGCGTTGCGCAGCAGGTTGCCCATCACCGCGTGCAGGAAGATGCTGTTGTAGCGCAGGTCCAACGGGCTGCCCGGCTGGTAAAGCAGCTCCAGGCCTTTGAGTTCGATCGGCGCGCGCCAGATACCGAGCAGATCGTCAGCCGCTTGGGTGAGCGTCACCTGCGGCGACATGGTGCCATCGTCGTGTTCGGCACGCGCCAGCATCAGGAAGGTCTGCACCAGTTCGCGCATCTCCTCACAGGCGCGGGCAATGCGCTGCACCTGATTGCGTCCGCGCTGGTCGATGGCTGGGTTTTCCAGCAGCAGTTCACAGGAACTGGCCAGCACCATCAACGGCGTGCGCAATTCGTGGCTGACATCACTGGTAAACAGTTGCTCGCGCAACAAGGCCTGGCGCAGACGCCCCAGGGTGGCATCGAAGGCAACCGCCAACTCGCCCACTTCATCCGCGGCGTAGTCCGGCGCCAGGGGCGGTGCCAGGCCCAGCAACTGGTCACGGTGCCGAACTTGACGGGCCAGGCGCACCACGGGTGCCATTACCTTGCGGGCCAATACCCAACCCAGAAACACCGCCAACGCCAGGCTGAGCACGAACCCCACCAGCACCACGGCGAACAGCACACGCTCGCGCTCTTCGAAATCGCTTTGGTCTTGCAGCAGGACATAGCGCCGGCCGTCGATGACCTCGACCATGGCGTGGTACGACAGCGCCTCGCGGAACACCTCGTGAAAGCCCGGTTCAAGATGACGCAGGTCCTTGGGCAGCTCGAAATCCCCGGGCCCGCCGCTGAAATAGAACAACTGGTCAGGCTCCGGACGGTGTCGCCAGTCCTCGACACTGTCCATCAACAGCAGGCGTTGCAGGTCGCCGCCCAGGCCCGCCGAAATCAACTTCTCCTCCACCAGGTGCACAGTCGCGACAATGCCCATCGCGAAGGCCCCCGCGACCAGCGCACTCATCAACGCAAAGGCGATGATGATCCGCTGGGCAAGGCTTTGCTTAAACTCCATCTCGACCCTCGGCCAGACGATAACCCACGCCATGCACCGTTTGCAGCAGCGGCTTGGCGAATGGTTTGTCGATCACCTGGCGCAGTTGGTGAACGTGGCTGCGCAGGCTGTCGCTGTCCGGGCAGTCGTCGCCCCACAGGGCTTCTTCGAGAATTTCGCGACGCAGTACGTGGGGGCTTTTTTGCATCAACACGGCCAGCAGCTTGAGGCCGACCGGGTTGAGCTTGAGCAGGCGCCCTTCACGGGTGACTTCGAGGGTGTCGAGGTCGTAGCTCAAGTCGGCGACTTGCAGGGTGCGGCGACCACCGCCCTGCGCCCGGCGCAACACGGCTTCGATACGGGCGGCCAGTTCCGACAGCGCGAACGGCTTGAGCAGGTAGTCATCAGCGCCGGACTTGAAGCCTTGCAGCCGGTCATCCAGTTGATCGCGGGCGGTGAGCATGATCACCGGCGTGTCGCGGCGAGCATCCTCACGCAGGCGTTTGCACAGGGTGTAGCCATCTATGCCCGGAAGCATGATGTCGAGCACGATCAAGTCGTAATGCTCGGTGGCCGCTAGGTGCAAACCCGACAAGCCGTCCTGCGCACAATCCACGGTATAGCCCTTGAGCCCCAGGTAATCGGCCAGGTTGGCCAGAATATCGCGGTTGTCTTCAACCAATAAAATTCGCATGGGCGGTGTCTCCGTACGCAATAACGGCCGTGTTGGCTCGCGCAGCTTAAGGCCAAGTGTGGCTCAGGGATAGAGCTGACAGGGGTGTCGATACAGGTTTTCAACCGATATTTCGGTTGAACGAGATTTTCACTATGAGTTCACGGATTGGTGACGGGGTTGGGGGGATAATTGACGGTTGGTAGATGCAGCGCCAGTGCGATATAGGCATTTGTTGCGCTCGACTTGTGGCGAGGGAGCTTGCTCCCGTGGCGGCCTGACAGGTCCCAAGTTTGATGGGTTGAAACCAATCAATATTACAGCGGGTCACTTTCGGAAGAGCGCCAAAAGTAACCAAAAACGCTTCGCCCCACCACTCGGTGCCTCGCCTAGGCTCGGCATGCCCTCTCTCCGGCCAGCGTGGTTAACGGGGCACCTTAGATCAAGATCGAAAGCCAAATCAAAAGCCAGAGCCAGAGCTTGGTGGTTGTTGGGGGGCAGTCGCGTTCGAGATCATCACCCAATAAAAAGCCCCGCCTGCATCACTGCAGGCGGGGCTTTTTCAGAGCGCGGGTAAGGCTGGCTTACATCATGCCGCCCATGCCACCCATGCCGCCCATGTCTGGCATACCGCCACCGCCAGCGCCTTCAGCCTTTGGCTTGTCAGCGATTGCAGCTTCGGTGGTCAGGATCAGGCCACCGATGGAGGCTGCGGCTTGCAGCGCGGAACGGGTTACCTTGGTAGGGTCCAGGATGCCCATTTCGATCATGTCGCCGTAGACGCCAGTCGCAGCGTTGTAACCGTAGTTACCTTTGCCGTTCTTGACTTCGTTGACCACAACGCTTGGCTCGTCGCCGGAGTTGGCAGCGATCTGGCGCAGTGGCGCTTCAACAGCGCGACGCAGTACGGCAATACCGACGTTCTGGTCAGCGTTGTCGCCGGTCAGGCCGGTCAGGGCTTCCAGAGCACGGATCAGCGCAACGCCACCGCCAGGTACCACGCCTTCTTCAACGGCTGCACGGGTTGCGTGCAGGGCGTCTTCAACGCGGGCTTTCTTCTCTTTCATTTCAACTTCGGAACCCGCGCCAACCTTGATCACTGCAACGCCGCCGGACAGCTTGGCCAGACGCTCTTGCAGTTTTTCACGGTCGTAATCGGACGAAGTTTCGGCAACCTGGGCGCGGATCTGAGTGATGCGAGCCTGGATATCCTGCTCAACGCCAGCACCGTCAACGATGATGGTGTTTTCTTTGGAGATGGTCACGCGCTTGGCACTGCCCAGGTTTTCCAGGGTAGCGCTTTCCAGGCTCAGGCCGATCTCTTCGGAGATAACGGTACCGCCGGTCAGAACGGCGATGTCCTGCAGCATGGCCTTGCGACGGTCGCCGAAGCCTGGAGCCTTGACGGCTGCGACTTTAACGATGCCACGCATGTTGTTCACAACCAGCGTCGCCAGGGCTTCGCCTTCAACGTCTTCGGAAACGATCAGCAGTGGGCGGCCGGCTTTGGCAACGGCTTCCAGTACTGGCAGCATTTCGCGGATGTTGGAGATCTTTTTGTCAACCAGCAGGATCAGCGGGCTGTCCAGCTCGGCAACCATGGTTTCTGGCTTGTTGACGAAGTACGGGGACAGGTAGCCACGGTCGAACTGCATGCCTTCAACAACCGACAGTTCGTTTTCCAGGCCAGTGCCTTCTTCAACGGTGATCACGCCTTCTTTGCCGACTTTTTCCATGGCTTCGGCAATGATGTCGCCGATGGAGCTGTCGGAGTTGGCGGAGATGGTGCCTACCTGAGCGATTGCCTTGGTGTCAGCGCATGGCTTGGACAGGTTTTTCAGCTCGGCTACAACAGCGATGGTCGCCTTGTCGATGCCGCGCTTGAGGTCCATCGGGTTCATGCCGGCAGCGACGGCTTTGTAGCCCTCGTTGACGATGGCCTGAGCCAGAACGGTAGCGGTGGTGGTGCCGTCGCCTGCGTCATCGTTGGCACGGGAGGCAACGTCTTTGACCAGCTGCGCGCCCATGTTTTCGAAACGGTCTTCCAGTTCGATTTCTTTTGCTACAGAAACGCCGTCCTTGGTGATGGTCGGAGCGCCGAAGCTCTTCTCGATGATCACGTTACGGCCTTTCGGGCCCAGGGTCGCTTTTACTGCGTCAGCCAGGACGTTGACACCGGTGAGCATTTTCTTGCGGGCGGAATCGCCGAATTTAACTTCTTTAGCAGCCATGATCGATAATCCTTAAATACTTTGGAGTAACGGGAAAATGAGCGGGGAAATTACGCTTCCAGTACGGCGAGAATCTCATTCTCAGCCATGACCAGCAGGTCTTCGCCGTCGATTTTCACAGTGTTGCTGCCGGAGTAAGGGCCGAATACAACCTTGTCACCGACTTTAACGGCCAGAGCACGCACTTCACCGTTTTCCAGGGTTTTGCCTGGGCCAGCAGCGACGATCACACCGTGGTTGGCTTTCTCGGCAGCCGAACCTGGCAGAACGATCCCGCCGGCGGTTTTCTTTTCTTCTTCGCTGCGACGGATTACGACGCGGTCGTGCAGAGGACGAAGCTTGCTCATTGTCGATCTCTCCTAATTGTGTTTGTCATCGGCCGGTGTCAGTACCGGCGGGTTGTATTCCGGCTGTGCCGGTCGCGCCTGCCCAGGCAGAACGCTGAAGTCTGTCCGGTGTCGCCACCAGAAACCTTGCGGTGACCGTTACATAAGGGCGCATAAGCTTATTACAAGGGGGCTCGTCGGAAATTTTTTGCAGTGACCGACGGGTAAAAGCAACACGGCACCCGAAGGTGCCGTGCCAATGAAGCGCTTACTTGCTGTCGCGGTGTTCGAACTCGCCTTCGATCACATCGCCTTCACGATCCAGCGCCTGGCGCGGAGCCGGGCCGCCGCGGGGTTGCAGGTCGTCGGCGAATGCACGCTGGCGAATCGCAGCCTCTTCGGCACGCTGGCGCATCTTGCCCGCCAGCAATTTGCGGGTGAACGGCAGCAGCAGGATCAGGCCGACCACATCGCTGACGAAACCCGGCAGGATCAACAAGCCGCCCGCCAGGGCCATCATCAAGCCTTCAAGCATGGTCTGGGCGGGCAGTTCGCCACGGTTCAGGCTTTCACGGGCACGCAGCGCCGTGGCCAGGCCGGCGACGCGCAGCACCAGGACGCCGAGCATCGAGCCGAGAATGATCAGCAACAGGGCCGGGAAAAACCCGATCGCACCGCTGACTTGAACGAATACGAACAGCTCCAGCACCGGAAACAGCAAAAAGAGCAATAAAAAAGGGCGCATCAAATGGTTCCTCAACGCAAGAATGCCTTGCCAGTCCACCTTAGATGACGTCGCCATTGTGTGAATTCAAGCATTGACCGCTGTTTTTTTCGGCCAGACTTCGGCATGGGCCAATGAAACCAGGGCTTCGCGTACTTGTGTCGGCGTATTGCAAGGCTCGGCAAAGGGCAACCAGTGCAATGATTGGCCGATCCGCAGGTGCATGCCTTCACTGTCGATGCCGACCAGTTGCGCAGGCTCGACGCTGGGCAAGCCGGCCAGTGCGACGTAATGGGCGATGGCCTTGGCGTGGTCGCTGTTCATGTGTTCGACCATGCTCAGTTCGGCCTTGCCGGCAAAGGGATTGACGAGGGTCAACTGGTCGACCCAGTGGATCGCACCGAACCCGCCGATATAACGATGGCGTACCGGCGTGAGGACCCAGAAGTCGAAGTCGTGGGCCTTGTGATAATTGGCTGAATCGGGGAAATAGCGGTAATAACGCTCAGCGGCAGCTTCAATCGCGGCGCCGTCAGCGAGTTTTTCGGCTTCGGCCAGGTAGGTCAGGCGGCCGACAGCCTGTACGTCATCCGCTTCACGCTCACCCACCAGCAGCGAACACTTGGGATCTTTCTGCAAATTATGGGTGTGCTGGGCAATGCGACTGATAAGGATCAGCGGGCGGCCCTGCTCGTCCAGGCAGTAGGGCACCACCGAACCGAATGGAAAGCCGGGCATGGCCTTGGACTGTGTGGAGAGAGCTCCACGGTATTCCTTGAGCAATAGCTCGCGGGCGTTCTTGGCAACCTGTGCGCTCACGTATGACTCCTCGGGTATTCAGCCGCCCATGGTTTATGGGAATGGATCTCAACGCAAGGTAATCAATATCGGCACAGGTTGCCAGGCAGCGTTTGTACGAACCCGTTACCAGGCCACGCCGAAGCCGGCGGTGTAGCGCGTCTTGCTCAGGTTGCTGTCTTCATCGCCACTGATGATGTCGCGCTCGGCCTTGAGGTTGAGGGACGCCCATTCAGTGACTTTGTAGCGCAGGCCCACTTCCGCATCCAGGGAGTAATCCACCGGCCCGTCGATTGGCCGGCCCAGTTCACCGTTGGTGAAGAACTCCACGGTCTTGCCCACCAGGTAGCGGTTGTAGTTCCACTTCATGGCCACAGAGTAGAAGTTGTCCTTGCCGCCCTCGGCGTATTCGTAGTCGGTGCGGTTGACCAGCGAGCCCAGGGAGAACGCGCCCAATTCATCGTCCCAGAACTGGTAGCCCGGGCCGGTACCGACGGTGCGTTGGCGGGCCAGGTCTTCAACCTTGTCGCGCTTGTAGGTCAAGCGACCCTGCCAGAACCAGTGCTCGGTGAGGAAGCGGTCCAGGTCATATTCCAGCGCCCAGTTGTCGGTGGTAGTGACGTCGTCCTGGACCTCGCGGTTGTACTCGCCCTGCCCGGTGTGACGCCATTTGCCATGGCGTGCGGTGGTCTTGAAATCGACGTCGTAGTCGTTGGTGTCGTTCTCGGCCTGCTTGTAATCCAGCGCCAGGTCGACATTACCTTTCCACACCAGGTCCTCGATCACAGGCTTGGGCTTGATGATCTGCTGGATGCTCGCCAATTCCACGGTCTTGGGTGCCTCGCCGTTGGCCAGCACCACTTTGCCGTCCTCCGCCGCCTTCAGGGACTTGGCCTTCTCGCCGGTGTAGGCATCCTGCTTGACCAACAATTCCTGGTCGCTTTCCAGGGTTTTGACCTGCTTCCAGTCCACCGGGATCGCACCGCCGTAATCGGTCTGGATCAGCAACTTGCCACCGTCGAAGACCTTGATCTTGCCAGTCAGGCGGTCACCGTTCTTCAACCAGACGGTATCGGCCAGCAAGGGCGTTGAGGCGCTGAAAACAGCGAGGCACAGCAGGGTTCTGGACAACATAAGCGGATTCAGGGCTCGGGTTTGGCGAAAAAAAGGGCATTATCGTGTTGGACAACGTCTTAGCAAGGACTGACTCAGGGATTGGGGTTGAGTTCCCCGTCGCCGTTCATGTTTACAGACGTTTCTTACAAAAATACCGACGTTCTCAACGGATATGCCCACAGTGAATCAACCTCCGGACACGCCGCAAAGCCCAGCCGAAATGCGCCGCACAGCGCTGTACCTGACCCTCGCGCAAATTCCCGCAGGCTGCGTGGTCAGCTACGGCGAGCTGGCACGGCTGGCCGGCCTGGGGCGTGCGGCGCGCTGGGTGGGCCGCACGCTGAGCCAACTGCCGGAGGGCAGCAAATTGCCCTGGCACCGCGTGCTGGGTGCCGGTGGTCGGATAAGTCTGCCCGCGGGCTCGGCCTCGGGCGATGAGCAACGGGCACGCCTGCGGGAAGAAGGCGTCACTGTCCGCAACAATCGCGTGGATATTCAGCGCCATGGCTGGCGCCCGGTAGAGCACAGCGGTTAGAGTGCGCGCTTTGTTTCCGCAAATCTGAGGCAGACTCCAGCCCATGCCCCGTAAAACCTGGCGCGCCGCGCTCGCTGCCTATGCCAGCCCCTCGACGTTGGTCCTGTTGTTGCTCGGCTTTGCCGCCGGCTTGCCTTACATGTTGGTGTTCTCAACCCTTTCGGTATGGTTGCGTGAGGCCGGTGTGGCCCGCGAGACCATCGGCTATGCGAGCCTGATCGGCCTGGCGTATGCCTTCAAATGGGTGTGGTCGCCGCTGCTCGATCAATGGCGCCTGCCCCTGCTGGGCAAGCTGGGACGACGTCGCTCGTGGCTGGTACTGGCCCAATCGCTGGTGATCCTCGGATTGATCGGCATGGGCTTCTGCGATCCGCAAAAACATTTGTCCTGGCTGATCGCCATTGCCGTGATCGTGGCTTTCGCCTCTGCCACCCAGGACATCGCGGTCGACGCCTATCGCCTGGAAATCGCCGACGACACTCGCCAGGCCGCGCTGGCCGCCAGCTACATGTCCGGTTATCGCATCGCCGCCCTGCTGGCCACGGCCGGTGCCTTGTTCTTTGCCGAGGGCTTTGGCTCCACCGGTTTCAACTACCAGCACTCGGCGTGGCTTGGCACCTATGCGCTGTTCGGCGTGCTGATGATCCCGGCGCTGCTGACCACCTTGTTCATGCGTGAGCCCAATGTGCCGCTGCGCACCCAATTGCAGGCCGGGCGTTACAGCTTCGTGCACCAGTTGGTGTCGGTGTTCGTGCTGATCGTGTTGCTGGTGTCCGTGCCGGCCATGTTCACCCAACTGTTCAACACCGATTTCGAAAGTGTGCTGTTCCACGGCGTGAGCCTGTGGGATCTGCTGATGGACGACCGCGCCTTCCTGCGTGCCCTTCTCTATATCACCCTGACCGCTTTGTGCCTCTCAGCCATGGGCCGCCGTGGTCTGGCGCCGGTGCTCACGCCGGTCAACGACTTCATCCTGCGGTACCGCTGGCAAGCACTGCTGCTGTTAGGGCTGATCGCCACCTATCGCATGTCCGATACCGTGATGGGCGTGATGGCCAACGTGTTCTACATCGACCAGGGGTTCACCAAGGACCAGATCGCCGGGGTCAGCAAGGTCTTCGGCCTGATCATGACCCTGGTGGGCGCCGGTATGGGCGGCCTGTTGATCGTGCGGTTCGGCATCCTGCCGATCCTGTTCATCGGCGGCATAGCCTCGGCCGGCACCAACCTGCTGTTCGTGGCGCTCGCCGACATGGGCCCGGATTTGCAGATGCTGATCTTCACCATCTCGCTGGATAACTTCAGTTCGGGCCTGGCGACATCGGCATTCGTGGCCTACCTGTCGAGCCTGACCAACCTCAAGTTTTCCGCCACCCAATATGCGCTGCTCAGCTCGATCATGCTGTTACTGCCACGGTTGATCGGCGGGTATTCGGGGGTGATGGTGGAGAAGTTCGGGTATCACAATTTCTTCCTGATCACCTGCATGCTGGGCGTGCCGACCCTGTTCCTGATTGCGCTGCACTGGTTCCAGGAGAACCGGCGGGCGCGGTTGAATCCACCGGTGGACGACTGACACACCTCGGTCCATGTGTGTGCTGGCTTGCCTGCGATAGCATCATCCTGATGCAACAGACACACCGCGCGGCTCCCATCGCAGGCAAGCCAGCGCCCACATAAGCCCGGTTCCGATAGAAACACCCCGCAACCTGATGCCTGTACTCCAGCGACAACCGCCCGTACAATCCAGAGTCATTTCAAGTCCAAGCAACCGACAACGGCCGACCATGCGTACCAGTCAATATTTGCTCGCCACACAGAAAGAAACGCCTTCCGACGCGGTTGTGATCAGCCATCAGCTGATGCTGCGCGCCGGCATGATCCGCAAACTGGCCTCCGGCCTGTACACCTGGCTGCCCATGGGCTTGAAGGTGATGCGCAAGGTCGAGGCCATCGTTCGCGAAGAGATGAACGCTGCCGGCTCTCTGGAAGTGTTGATGCCGAGCACCCAACCGGCCGAGCTGTGGCAGGAATCCGGACGCTGGGAAGAGTACGGCCCTGAGTTGCTGCGCTTCAAGGATCGTCATGGCCGCGATTTCTGCGCCGGCCCGACCCACGAAGAAGTCATCACCGACCTGATGCGCAACGAGCTGAGCAGCTATAAGCAACTGCCGCTCAACCTGTATCAGATCCAGACCAAGTTCCGTGACGAGATCCGCCCACGCTTCGGCTTGATGCGTGGCCGTGAATTCATCATGAAGGATGCCTATTCGTTCCACGCCGACCAGGCGTCGCTGCAGGTCACCTACGACCGCATGCACCAGGCCTACTGCAATGTGTTCACCCGCCTGGGCCTCAAATTCCGCCCGGTTGAAGCGGACAACGGCTCCATCGGCGGCGCCGGTTCCCACGAGTTCCACGTACTGGCCGAGTCCGGCGAAGACGATATCGTCTTCAGCAACGGCTCCGACTACGCGGCGAACATCGAGAAAGCCGAAGCCGTGCCACGGGAAACCTCGCGTCCGGCCGCGGCTGAAGAACTGCGCCTGGTGGACACCCCGGATACCAAGACCATCGCGGCCCTGGTGGAAAAATTCAATCTGCCGATTGAAAAGACCATCAAGACCCTGATCGTGCGCGCCGAAGAAGAAGGCAAGCTGATCGCCCTGGTGATCCGTGGCGACCACGAGCTCAATGAAATCAAGGCCGCCAACCAGCCTGGCGTCGCCAACCCGCTGGTAATGGCCACCGATGCCGAACTGCGCGACGCCATTGGTGCCGGCGCCGGTTCCCTCGGCCCGCTGAACCTGCCGCTGCCGATCATCATCGACCGCTCGGTCGAGCTGATGAGCGACTTCGGGATCGGTGCGAACATCGACGACAAGCATTACTTCGGCGTGAACTGGGAGCGTGACCTGCCGGTTCCGACCGTCGCCGACCTGCGTAATGTAGTCGCCGGTGACCCAAGCCCGGACGGCAAGGGCACCCTGGAAATCAAGCGCGGCATCGAAGTCGGTCACATCTTCCAGCTGGGCAACAAGTACAGCCAGGCGATGAACTGCAAAGTGCTGGGCGAGAACGGCAAGCCGGTCATCCTCGAAATGGGTTGCTACGGCATTGGCGTCTCCCGCGTGGTGGCCGCTGCCATCGAGCAGAACAACGATGCGAACGGCATCATCTGGAGCGACACCCTGGCGCCGTTCCAGATCGCCCTGGTACCGCTGCGTTATGAAACCGAGCAAGTACGCGAAGCCACCGACAAACTGTATGCCGAACTGACGGCTGCCGGTTTTGAAGTGCTGCTGGATGACCGGGACAAGAAAACCAGCCCGGGCATCAAGTTCGCCGACATGGAACTGATTGGCATCCCGCACCGGATCGTGGTCAGTGACCGCGGCCTCGCGGATGGCAACCTGGAATACAAGAGCCGGACCGAAGCCGAAGCCCAACCGTTGCCGGTGGCTGACGTGCTGTCTTTCCTTCAGGCGCGTATTCGTCGCTGAAAACCAGATCAAGAGAAGTCATGTTCAAGCGAAACACCAGAGCCCTGGGGGGCGCCGCCTTGTGCGGCGCCCTGCTGGTCAGCGGCTGCGCCAACCACATGTCGCAACGCAGCGAGCACGAGGAACGGGTCGAGCGCAAATTGCTCGATCACAGCTTGCAGATCGATGTGGGCGAACCCAAAGTGCTGGAACTGCCGCAACGCCGGGTACGGATTCACGAGCAAAAGACCTTTGAGGTCACCGAGTTCGAAGTCACCCGTCGTTACGACCGTTACACCCCCTACCAGCCCTGGCGCAAACTCTACGAGATGCCTTTGGGTGCCGTAGCCCTGGTGGCCGGCGCGGGCGCCAACGTGGTGAATATCTTCGCCCTTGGCAACCTGCCGACCAGCGTGACGCACGACTGGCTGATCTACGGCGTGGACGGTCTCAACCCGTTCATGAACGTGCAGTCCCATGGCCGTGCCCAGCAAAACCTGGCGGGCATCGACGAAGTCCAGCGCGACAAACGCACGGAATACTCGAGCCTGCCGTGGAGCGAGCGCCCGGTGCAGGTGACTGCTGGCAAACAGACCCATGAGTTGACCACTGACCGTAACGGCGTATTGCGCCTGAACCTGTTGGACAGCCCGTTTGCCGAGCAGGACCTGAACCGCGTCAGCACCTTGAAGATCAGCGTGCAGGATGGCCAGGACGACGTTCACTCGGACTCGACCCTGGCCGTCAGTGGCACCCTGCGCAACAAGTTGCTGGAGGCCCACGCCCTGATCTACGACGACCTGGAAGATGACGAGGTGAACCAGTGGGTGCACCGGGTCAAGCGCCTGTCGGAGCTGGGTCTGGAGGAAGAAGCCAGCGAGCTGGAACAAAGCCTCATCGAACTGACCCGCAATGATCCCGAGTTGCAGCAGGAATTCCTGCAGGCATTGACCAAGGATGCAGGGCGGCTCGTCGCAGACCCCGGCGCGCGCTGAGACCTCAAGCCTGCTGAAGATCTGAATGTGGGAGCGGGCAAGCCAGCTCCCACAGCCTTATCCGGTTTCTACCAGGAAAATTCGAGCTGTTCGTTGCCGTTGCTCAGGTCCAGCAAGCGCACCCCAATCCCCAACAACCGCACCGGCTTGCCGCCCCGGTTGAACGCCTGCGTCAGCAGTTGTTGATAACTTTCCAAATCCCGCCCTGCCCCCGCCTGCTCCAGGGTCGTCTGGGTAAAATCATGAAACTTCACCTTCACGAACGGCTTGCCCGCGCGGTAGCTACTGTCGATGCGCGCCATGCGCCCCGCCAGGGTTTGCATCAATTCGGGCAGTTTGGCCAGGCAACTTGAAAGGTCCGGCAGGTCCACATCGTAGGTATTTTCCACACTGATGGATTGGCGACGACTGTCGTTCTGCACGGCACGGTCATCGATCCCACGGGCCAGGCTCCAGAGTCGCTCGCCAAAACTACCGAACTCCCGCACCAGCGCCAGCTTGTTCCACTCCCGCAATTGCAGGCAGTCTTCAATACCCAGGCGCGCCAGCTTGTCGGCCGTGACCTTGCCCACGCCGTGCAACTTGCTCACCCGCAATTGGGATACAAAGTCTTCGATCTGGTCCGGAGTAATCACAAACAGCCCGTTGGGTTTCTTCCAGTCGCTGGCGATCTTGGCCAGGAACTTGTTCGGCGCTACCCCGGCCGACACGGTGATGTGCAACTGGTTGGAGACGCGGCGACGAATGTCCTGGGCGATGCGCGTGGCGCTGCCGCCAAAATGAGGGCTGTCGGACACATCCAGGTAGGCCTCATCCAATGACAGGGGCTCGATCAGGTCGGTGTAATCGCGAAAGATCGTCTGGATTTCCTTCGACGCTTCCTTATAAGCATCCATACGCGGCTTGACGATGGTCAGGTCCGGGCACAGCTTGAGTGCATGCCGCGATGACATGGCCGAACGCACGCCATAGGCCCGCGCCTCGTAGTTGCAGGTGGCGATCACGCCGCGCCGGTCCGCCGAGCCCCCTACCGCCAGCGGCTTTTGCGCCAGGCTCGGGTCATCGCGCATCTCGATGGCGGCGTAGAAGCAATCACAGTCGACGTGGATGATTTTGCGCTGCGTCATATAAACGGGGTGTGGATCAACGGATCGCCAGTATCGCATTCACCCCTGTATATAGCACCAGTAGTTTGAATCTTCCGTTTGAACGGTAGGAAAAGTCGGAGATGAATTTATTTTCTCAATCGAATTTGCCATCCCAATAGAGCTGAAAGCCTCGGCCTGACTGGCTCCGCGGGGTGTCGAACGCCCTGCGTGGAGCGCTAAGCGATTGAACCAGAAGCCCTTTTCCCGTAATCAGCGGTTGACACCCTGGCATTCCTCTGTAGAATGCCGACACACAGACGCGGGATGGAGCAGTCTGGTAGCTCGTCGGGCTCATAACCCGAAGGTCGTCGGTTCAAATCCGGCTCCCGCAACCAAACATCAAGAAAGGCTACTCGAAAGAGTGGCCTTTTTTGTGCGCGTCAGTTTTATCCCCCCACTGGCGGGTGCAAGCACGTTCGCGCCTGCAGGAATGCCGTTAACGCCTTGATTTCAGAATAATTCACAGTTATTTGACGCATTGTGACATTAACGGTTGACACCCCGCCGCTGGACTGTAGAATGCCGCCCACAGACGCGGGATGGAGCAGTCTGGTAGCTCGTCGGGCTCATAACCCGAAGGTCGTCGGTTCAAATCCGGCTCCCGCAACCAAACATCAAAAAAGGCTACTCGAAAGAGTGGCCTTTTTTGTATCTGTCGAAAAAGTTCTTCTGAAACAATGACATGGCATCTTTCATGAAACCGTACACGGTTTGTAGAGTCCATCTCGTTGCAAGCTATGCTCAATGCTCAAGCGCTGCCCTCTACGACCAATGGCCGCTGTCGCCGCTCCCGGTGATCCGCGTTAATATTTCAAATTATTTTGTCCATAGGGATTGGTAACTTGGCTGGATACCTCCATCCTGTCGCGCACAATCCACGAGGTGATTGATGCGCGCCAACTCGTCTGAAACACAAGACACCGTCACAGCAGAACAACCGATCACTCCCACCCGTTTGCGTTGGCTGGATCTGTTGAGCAAATACCGCCAACCCATCGGGCTGGCCGTTACCCTGCTGCTATTTGCAATCGCCCTGATCGCCTGCCGGCACTTGTTGCTGGAACTGGATCTCTACGCCCTCCACGACTCGATCCTGGAAGTGCCCAAGCCGTCGTTGCTTGGTGCATTTGCTGCGGCCGTCGCCGGCTTCGTCATTCTGCTGGGCTATGAATTTTCCGGGGCGCGCTACGCGGGCGTGAAATTGCCAGCCAAGACCCTGGCCCACGGCGGTTTCACCGCGTTTGCGATTGGCAATGCGATTGGCCTGTCGATGCTGTCCGGCGGTTCGGTGCGTTATCGCCTTTACGCGCGTCACGGCATCGGTGCGTCGGAAGTCGCGCGCATGACCGTATTCGCCAGCCTGGCGCTAGGTTGCGCCCTGCCCCCGCTGGCAGCGCTGGCGACCTTGAGCAACCTGCCCGCCGCGTCCACTGCGCTGAACCTGTCCGAAGGCCTGCTCGGCGGTGTTGCCGGAGCCGTGCTACTGCTGTCGGTTGCGCTGTGCATCGGCATCTACCGCCGCCGCTTGCCGGATCAGCCGTTTGCCGACAACCTGCTGGTCAAGGTCGGCCGCCGCACCCTGCGCCTGCCCGGCGCCCGCCTGACCTTCCTGCAACTGATCATCACCGCCCTGGACGTGGCCGCCGCCGCCACCGTCCTTTATATGCTGTTGCCGGAAGCACCGCCCTTCGGCCCCTTCCTGCTGGTGTACCTGCTGGCCCTGGCGGCCGGCGTCCTCAGCCACGTGCCCGGCGGCGTCGGTGTGTTCGAAGCGATCCTGCTGGCCGCCTTCGCCGACAAGCTCGGTGCCGCGCCATTGGCCGCTGCGCTGCTGCTGTATCGCATGATCTACGTGGTGCTGCCGCTGCTGATTGCCTGCATCTTCCTGCTGGTCAACGAGGCACAGCGCCTGTTCCAGACCCAGCAAAGCTTGCGGGTGGCCTCGGGTCTCGCCGCACCAGTGCTGGCCGTACTGGTTTTTTTGTCCGGCGTGGTCCTGCTGTTTTCCGGCGCCACGCCGGAGATCGATTCACGCCTGGAAAACATCGGCTTCCTGATTCCCCACCGCCTGATTGACGCTTCGCACTTCGGTGCCAGCCTGATCGGCGTGCTGTGCCTGTTGCTGGCCCAGGGCCTGCGTCGACGCTTGTCGGCGGCCTGGATGCTGACCATGGTGTTGTTGCTGACCGGTGCCCTGCTCTCGCTGCTCAAGGGTTTCGACTGGGAAGAAGCCAGCCTGATGACCATGACGGCGATCCTCCTGGCTATCTTCCGGCGCTCGTTCTATCGCGCCAGCCGCCTCACCGAACTGCCCTTCTCGCCGCTGTACCTGGTGGCAAGTGTCTGCGTGCTAGGCGCCTCGATCTGGCTGCTGTTGTTCGCCTATCAAGACGTGCCCTACAGCCACCAACTCTGGTGGCAGTTCACTCTCGACGCCAATGCGCCGCGCGGCCTGCGCTCGTTGCTGGGTGCCGCGGTGTTGCTGGTGATCGTCTCGCTGACCTGGCTGCTGCGCACCGCTCGCCCGGTGATCCACTTGCCCACCCCGGATGAGCTGGAGCGCGCGAGCAAGATCCTGATGGCGTCGTCCCAGCCCGACGGCGGCCTCGCGCTCACCGGTGACAAGGCGCTGCTGTTTCATCCCAATGATGAAGCTTTCCTCATGTACGCCCGTCGCGGGCGTAGCCTGGTAGCCTTGTACGACCCGATTGGCCCGACCCAGCCGCGCGCCGAGATGATCTGGCAATTCCGTGACCTGTGCGACATCCACCACGCCCGCCCGGTGTTCTACCAGGTGCGCGCAGAGAACCTGCCGTACTACATGGACATCGGCCTCACCGCGATCAAGCTGGGCGAAGAGGCGCGGGTCGACCTGAAACGCTTCGATCTGGAAGCCAAGGGCAAGGAGATGAAGGACCTGCGCTACACCTGGAACCGCGGTACCCGGGACGGCCTGTCCCTGGAGATCTGCGATGCAGGCACGGCGCCGATGGATGAACTCAAGGTCATTTCCGACGCTTGGCTGACGGGTAAGAACGTGCGGGAAAAGGGTTTTTCCCTGGGACGTTTCAGCGATGACTACCTCAAGCACTTCCGGATCGCGATCATTCGCTTCGAAGGGCGCCCGGTGGCCTTCGCCAACCTGCTCGAGACCTATAACCACGACCTGGCCAGTCTCGACCTGATGCGCGCCCACCCCGACGCGCCGAAGCTGACCATGGAATTCATGATGGTCGGGTTGATTCAACACTTCAAGAGCCACGGCTACGCCCGCTTCAGCCTCGGCATGGTGCCGTTGTCGGGCCTGCAACCGCGACGGGGTGCACCCCTGACCCAACGCCTGGGCTCGATGGTGTTCCGGCGCGGCGAGCAACTGTATAACTTCCAAGGTTTGCGCCGCTTCAAAGACAAGTTCCAGCCTGACTGGGAACCCCGTTACATGGCCGTGCCCGCAGGACTTGATCCGCTGGTGGCACTGGCCGATACCGCCGCCCTGATCGCGGGCGGCTTGACTGGATTGGTGAAACGCTGATGATTCGACGTTCCTGGCGGTATGTATTGGCCTTTGTAGTGCTGCTCGCCCTGGCTCTGGGTGGCGGCTATTGGTACTGGAACCGCCCTGCCCCGGCGCCGACCCTGGAGCAATTGCCCCAGGCCGACGGCTCGGTGATGACCCGCGTGACCCCGAACGGTACGCCCAAGGCCCGCGTGGCCGTGGCCGTGATGGCCGATGAAACCCTGACTGACAGCCAACTGATCGCATTGAGCCAAGGCGGCAAGGCGCAAATCGTTCAAGTGGTGCTGCCCAAGAACGACTGCAAGCTGCAGGAGCAAGCGCTGCAAAGTGCCCTGACCCAGCTCAAGGGCCCGGCGACGCTGGTCAGCGGCATCGGCCCGGGTGCCGCCCTTGCCTGGCGCTGGCTGGCCACCCAGAACGACGACAAGGCCAACGCCATCTCCGTCGGTTTCGCCCTGGCCCAGGAAGGCTGCAATGATCCCCTGCCGAAGACGGCCGCTCACGGCAGTTGGCTGGTGGCCTGGAACGACAACCCTGACGATGAAAGCGCCAGCTTCGTACGCGACACACCGCGCGCCACCACCAGCATCAGCGATTACGATATCCACTATCCGCAAGTGCTGAACAACGAGCTGCGCAAGCAACTGGTGGGCTCGGACAACGGCGGCCTGGCAATTCCCGTGGTTGAAGTGCCGGCGGGTCAAGCGAAAGACACCGTGACCCTGTTCCTTTCCGGCGACGGCGGCTGGCGTGACCTGGACCGCGACGTGGCCGGCGAGATGGCCAAGATCGGCTACCCGGTGGTGGGCATCGATACCCTGCGCTACTACTGGCAGCACAAGACCCCGGAACAAAGCGCCAAGGACCTCACTGAGCTGATGCAGCACTACCGGCAGAAATGGGGCACCAAGCGTTTCGTGCTGACCGGTTATTCGTTCGGCGCCGACGTCCTCCCTGCCATCTACAACCGCCTGCCGGAAAACGAACAGCAGCGCGTGGATGCAATCATCCTGCTGGCCTTCGCCCGCACCGGCAGCTTTGAAATCGAAGTGGAAGGCTGGTTGGGCAACGCCGGTAAAGAAGCCGCCACCGGCCCGGAAATGGCCAAGCTGCCAGCCGATAAAGTGGTGTGCATCTATGGTGCCGAAGAAGTCGACGAAAGTGGCTGCACCGACAAGACCGCAGTGGGTGAGGCAATGAAGTTGCCAGGTGGGCATCACTTCGACGAAAACTACCCGGCGCTGGCCAAGCGCTTGGTGGATATCATCGTGAAGCATCAGGCCAGGGACAAAGCCGAGTAACTCCAGGTATTGCATGGCTTAAAATGTGGGAGGGGGCTTGCCCCCGATGGCGGTGGGTCAGCTACGGATAAGCTGACTGAAGCACCGCTATCGGGGGCAAGCCCCCTCCCACATTTATATTTGCAGTGTTGTTTAGATTCAGCGCGGTTCGATGTGGGCAATCATCAGTTGCACCGTCTCATTCCCACGAAACTCGTTCACATCCAGTTTGTAGGCCAGCTCCACCCACTTCACCGTCGGGTTCGGCCAGACTTCCCGGTCCACGCCAAAGGCGATGCCATCAAGCTTCACCGACCCGCATTCAGTCTTGAGCACCACCTTCAGGTGCCGCTCCCCTACCACGCGCTGCTCCACCAATTGGAACACACCGTGAAACACCGGTTCGGGAAAGTGCTGACCCCACGGGCCGGCATGCCGCAACGCGCGGGCCAGCTCCAGGTGAAACTCTTCCACCGCCAGGGTGCCATCGGACAGCAGGCGCCCGGTCAGGTCTTCTTCGCGCAATTGCCGACGTACTTCCGCGTCAAACGCTTCGGCAAACAGTGGGAAGTTTTCCTCAGGCAGTGTCAGCCCCGCAGCCATGGCGTGGCCGCCGTATTTGGCGATCAGGTTGGGATGCTGGCTCGCCACCACCGCCAGCGCATCACGGATGTGAAACCCTTGCACGGAGCGCCCTGAGCCCTTGAGCAATCCATCGCCGGCGTCAGCGAAGGCGATGGTCGGGCGGAAGTAACGCTCTTTCATGCGCGACGCCAGGATGCCGATCACGCCCTGGTGCCATTCCGGGTCGAACAGGCACAACCCATAGGGCATGGACTCCACCGGCAGGTCCTTGAGCTGGGCCAGGGCCTCGCGCTGCATGCCCTGTTCGATGGATTTGCGGTCCTGGTTCATGCCATCCAGTTGCGCGGCCATTTCACGCGCGGCGGCGAAATCGGTGGTGAGCAGGCACTCGATGCCCAGGCTCATGTCATCCAGACGCCCGGCGGCATTCAAGCGTGGCCCGACAATGAACCCAAGGTCCGTGGAGGTGATACGCGCCGCATCACGCTTGGCCACGTCGAGGATCGCCTTGATTCCCGGCCGCGCGCGACCGGCGCGAATGCGTTCCAGCCCTTGGTGCACAAGGATGCGGTTGTTGGCGTCCAGGGGCACCACGTCGGCGACGCTGCCCAAGGCCACCAGGTCGAGCAATTCGCCGATGTTCGGTTGCGGCGTGTTCGCATACCAGCCCAAGTCACGCAGGCGCGCACGCAGGGCCATCAACACGTAGAAGATCACCCCCACGCCGGCCAATGCCTTGCTGGGAAACTCACAGCCCGGCTGGTTCGGGTTGACGATGGCGTCCGCCGCCGGCAGTTCATCACCCGGCAAGTGGTGGTCGGTGACCAGCACTCGCAGCCCCGCCGCTTTCGCCGCCGCCACGCCTTCGACGCTGGAGATGCCGTTGTCCACGGTGATCAACAACTGCGGCTCGCGCTGCAGCGCCACGGCGACGATTTCCGGCGTGAGGCCGTAGCCATATTCGAAACGGTTGGGCACCAGGTAATCCACATGGGCGGCGCCGAGCAACCGCAGGCCCAGGGTGCCCACGGTGCTCGCCGTGGCGCCATCGGCATCGAAGTCACCGACGATGAGGATGCGCTGACGTTGCTCCAGGGCCGTCACCAGCAGGTCCACAGCCGCGTCGATGCCCTTGAGCTGCTGGTAGGGAATCAGTTGTTTGAGGCTTTTATCCAGCTCGACTTCCGACTGTACTCCGCGTGCGGCGTAGAGACGGGTCAACAACGGCGGCAACTCACCGAGAAACGGCAGGACAGCGGGCAACGGGCGAGGATCGATACGCATGGACTGGTGGTGACTTCTCTTTGATGACTGTAGGAGCGAGCTTGCTCGCGAAGGTAGTTAACGATAACGGGGTTGCCAGGTTGAACGCGTTGCCCTCAGGTTCTTCGCGAGCAAGCTCGCTCCTACAAGGGGCCGTCATCCGCCGGGGGTCAACCGCGTTCGCCGACCAGCCATTGCAGTTGCACTTCATGCTGGCCACGGTCGTCGGTGACGAAGATCGTGCCTTCACTGATCATCACATCCCACTTGATAACACGGGGCATGTCCTTGGCCAGTACCTCGAGAATCTCTTGGGGCACGGCCGCGATGTGTACGTTTTTAAGGTTATTCGCCACCGGGACCACCTTGCCTTCCCACACGCGCAGGCTGCCGTAAGCCAGCAGGCTGGTGCGTTCAGTGCGGCGCGAGCACCAGGTCAGGCGGTCGGCATCGGGTTGGCCGACTTCGATCCAGTGCAGCACCCGATCATCCAGGCTTTTTTCCCACAGGGCTGGTTCGTCTACATCTGAAAGGCCACGCCCGAACGCCAGTTGCTCGTTGTACCAGAGGGCGTAGGCCAGCAAACGCACGGTCATGCGCTCTTCGGTTTCCGACGGGTGACGGGCAATGGTTTGCTTGACGCTCTCGTACACCGAGCGATCAAGGTCGGTGAGGTTGAGTTCGAATTTGTAGGTCGTGGACGGCTGGGCCATGAACGGACTTCTAGAGACAGGGAAAGGCAGCCAGTCTAACCGATGGCGAGCCCATTCAACGAATCATGATCCTTATCCCTGACCACCTGCCTATGTTAAAAGGCTTAATGCTACCGCCCCGCGCAGACAAGGATCCTCATGTCGTTCAACGCAAAACCCCTCGCTGGCCTGAAAGTCATCGAACTCGGCACCCTGATCGCCGGCCCGTTCGCCTCGCGCATCTGCGCTGAGTTCGGCGCCGACGTGATCAAGGTGGAATCTCCCGACGGCGGTGATCCGCTGCGCAAATGGCGCAAATTGTACGAAGGCACTTCGCTGTGGTGGTTCGTGCAGGCACGCAACAAACAGTCGCTGACCCTGAACCTCAAGCACCCGGACGGCCTGGCGATCCTCAAGCAGTTGCTGGCGGACGCCGACATCCTGATCGAAAACTTCCGCCCCGGCGTGCTGGAAAAGCTCGGGCTCAGTTGGGAAACCCTGCACGCGCTGAATCCCAAGCTGGTGATGGTGCGCCTGTCAGGCTTTGGCCAGACCGGCCCGATGAAAGACCAACCGGGGTTTGGTGCGGTGGGCGAATCCATGGGCGGCCTGCGCTACATCACCGGTTTCGAGGACCGCCCGCCGGTGCGCACCGGCATTTCCATCGGCGACTCCATCGCCGCCTTGTGGGCGGTGATCGGCGCGCTGATGGCGCTGCGACACCGTGAGGTCAACGGCGGGCAGGGCCAGGTCGTGGACGTGGCGCTGTACGAGGCCATTTTCGCCATGATGGAAAGCATGATCCCGGAGTTCGACGTGTTCGGCTTTATCCGCGAACGCACCGGCAACATCATGCCGGGCATCACGCCGTCCTCGATCCACACCAGCCTCGATGGCAAACATGTGCAGATTGGCGCCAACGGCGATGCGATCTTCAAGCGTTTCATGGCCGCCATCGGCCGTGAGGACCTGGCCAACGATCCAGTGCTGGCAAGCAACGATGGGCGCGACAGTCGGCGGGACGAGTTGTACGGCGTGATTGATCGCTGGGTCAATTCGCTGCTTTTGGATCAGGTGATCGAGACCCTGAACAAGGCCGAGGTGCCCGCCAGCCGAATCTACAGCGCCGAAGACATGCTTGGCGATCCGCAGTTTCTGGCGCGGGAAATGTTCCTCAAGGCCCAGCTTCCCGACGGTAAGGATTTCAAGATGCCTGGCATCGTGCCCAAGCTCTCGGACACGCCCGGCAGTTGCGAGTGGGTGGGCCCGCAATTGGGCGAACACAACCAGCTGGTACTGGGCGGGCTGGGCTATGACGCCGCAGCCATCGTCCGTCTACGTGAGGCTGGCGCAATCTGATGGCCCGACCGCGTAGACGCTGGTTCATGCCCCTGTGCCTGGCCGTTGCGACGCTCGGCGGCTGGCCGCTGTCAGCCAATGCCGAGGACACGCTGATCTGGCTGCTACGCGACTTGCCGCCGCTGACAATTTTTGAAGGGCCACGCAAGGGTCAAGGCGCGCTGGACCAATTGCTGCCGATGCTGATCGAGCGCCTGCCGGAGTACCGGCACCAGGTGCTGCACGTCAACCGGGCGCGTGGCATGCAGATGCTGCGCGAACCCACGTTCACCTGTGATCCGTCGCTGCTGTGGACGCCGGAGCGGGCCCGATACATCGTGTTTTCCAACCAGGCGTTCAGGGTTGTCAGCAATGGCGTCACCGTCCGGCGCAATCAGCAGGCGAGCATGGCGCCGTTTATCGTCGACGGCCAGTTCGACTTGCAAGCCTTTCTGGACGCTCACAATGCGCGGATTGGCGCCATCGCCGAACGCAGCTATGGGCCAGTCATCGATGAACGACTGAAGCAGGCCGACCCACACAAGCTGGCGTTCCACCATGGCAACGACGCCCTCGGCAGCCTGTTGCAGATGCAGCGCCTGGGACGGCTGGAAGCAGTGCTGGGGTACTGGCCGGAAATTTATTACCACGCGATGCAACAGAACATCGCGTCGCAAGACTTGAGCTTCTATCCCATCAAAGGCTCGGCGCCCTACCAAGGCACCCACATCGGCTGTTCGAATACCGCGCAGGGACAACAGGCCATCGAACGGATCAATCAGGTATTGCGCGAAATTCCCCAAGAGCAGGTACAGCAGTCCTACGCTTCATGGCTGGCCCCGGCCATGCGCGAGCGTTACCTGCAGGACAACCCGAGCTTTTTCCAGGACGCGCCGGCTCCCTGACAAATCCCGGGCAAAAAGAAACCCCGGAGTGTGGGGAGACACTTCGGGGTTAAACGTGGCCTACAAAGACCAGTACAACAAGGCACAAACACCGGAGCACAATGTTTGCCCTTGCTGTTAAAAAATCTGACCGGACATGCCGCAGGAAGTTTCGCCAAATACACAATTCTTCACGCGGCAGCTGGGCTACGGCCCTGTGCGGCATTGCGCAAGGCCGCAATAACCGAGGGTTCAAGGCGGCCTTCGGCGATTTTGATATCACGCAGCAGGCAATCCACCACGTCCACCAACACACGTTTATCCATCAACTGCGCACGGTCGACTTCACGCTCGACCACGATAGCGCCGGCCGGGTTCTTCACCGTCACCAGGCACTCGTCCTGCACACCAGAGGTGGTCAGCGTAACCTGATAAGGGCTCAGTGCTTCTTCGAGCAATAGGCTGATACTTTCCATCTCGATCACCACTCAATAGTTCGGGAACAATCGGTTCAACGGGAGCTGCATCTATCCTAAGTGACTGTTTGTGACGTAGGAAAGTTCGCTTTATCGTCTTTATGCCGCCGTCAGGGGGTGACGGATTCCAGCATGCGCTTGCAACATGACAAGCAGAAAACGGCCGCACATAACTGTTTACGCAATAGGTGGTGGTTTCAGGGGTTGCCGACGGCTGAGGTTGGAGGTGGATCCTATACTGGCTGAGCGCTGGTCACGCTGCCAGGCAGTAAAAGCGCATGTTTAAAAGGCCCTTATTGCGAAGGAGGAAGACGATGCTGGAACACGACAAAGAACAGGCTGCGCTGGAAAAAATCCATGCCGACATTTCACGCATTTATGCGGAGCAGCGCAAACTCAATGCCGAAGCTCACAAGATAACCCGTGAAAACTTCTGGTATCCCTTGGGGGTCGTGATGGCCATGTTTACGGTCTTCAGCAGTGTGATTGCCCTCGCAATGAAAATACTCGCGTAACCGATGGCATCGACCGGGCCTGCCACAACAAAAAACGCCGCTGCCCCAAGGAAGGGAAAGCGGCGTTTTTGCCTGCGCGGTTTGCCTTACAACGGCTTGCCCCGATTGCCATGCTGGCTCACGAACGCCTGCACAGCCTTCAAGTCATTGGCCAATACGGTGCAACGCTCTTCGCGCTCGAACAGGTCGGTCAGGTGCACCGGCAATTCCAGTGCCTTGCCAACGCCAGCCTTCTCCACCGCTTCCGGGAATTTCACCGGGTGGGCAGTACCGAGGATCACCATCGGGATATCCAGGCTGCGACGGCACTCGCGGGCGGCCTTCACACCGATGGCGGTGTGCGGGTCGAGCAGCTCGCCAGTCTGGGCGTAGACCTCGGCGATGGTTTCGCAGGTCTGGGCGTCGTCCACGGCCAGGGAATCGAACAGCTTGCGGGTTTCGGTCCAGCGCTCTTCATCCACGCTGAAACCGCCACCGCTTTTGAAGGTGTCCATCAGACCGGCAATCGCCGCACCGTTGCGACCGTGCATGTCGAACAGCAGGCGTTCGAAGTTTGACGAGACCATGATGTCCATGGACGGCGACAGCGTGGCGTGCAGGGTTTCCTTGACGTACTGGTTGCCGCTCATGAAGCGGTGCAGGATGTCGTTGCGGTTGGTGGCGACGATCAACTGGTTGATCGGCAGGCCCATGTTGCGCGCCAGGTAGCCGGCGAAAATATCGCCGAAGTTGCCGGTCGGCACCGAGAACGACACCGAGCGCGCCGGGCCACCCAGCTGTAGCGAAGCGTGGAAGTAGTAGACGATCTGGGCCATGATCCGCGCCCAGTTGATCGAGTTCACCGCCACCAGTCGCGTGCCCTTCAGGAAGCTCTGGTCGGCGAAGCTGTTCTTGACCATTTCCTGGCAGTCATCGAAGTTGCCTTCGATGGCGATGTTGTGGATGTTCTCGCCAAAGATGGTGGTCATCTGGCGACGCTGTACTTCCGACACGCGCTTGTGCGGGTGCAGGATGAAGATGTCGACGTTTTCGCAGTGCTTGCAGCCTTCGATGGCGGCCGAGCCGGTGTCACCGGAAGTCGCGCCGATGATCACCACGCGCTCACCGCGCTTTTGCAGTACGTAGTCGAGCAGACGACCCAGCAGTTGCAGGGCGAAATCCTTGAACGCCAGGGTCGGGCCGTGGAACAGCTCGAGCACCCATTCGTTGCCGTTCAGCTGGCGCAATGGTGCGATGGCGTTGTGGGAAAACACGCCGTAGGTCTCTTCCAGAATCTTCTTGAAGTCCGCATCCGGAATGCTGCCGGTGACGAACGGGCGCATCACCCGGAACGCCAGCTCGTGATACGGCAGGCCGGCCCAGGAAGCGATCTCTTCCTGGGTGAAACGTGGCAGGTTTTCCGGCACGTACAGGCCGCCGTCGGTGGCAAGGCCTGCCAGCAGGACGTCTTCGAAATTCAGGGCCGGTGCCTGGCCGCGGGTGCTGATGTAACGCATGACTGGCTCCTCTAAAACATTCTCGAACAGAGGCCGCCGTACGCACGGGGCCTCTGGAACAAATCGGTTAGTTCAAGTGCTCGACGCGAATGCGCACCACCGGGCCGACCACGCCTTGCAGGGCTTCCAGGGCGGCGATGGCATCGTTGATGTGCTGCTCGAGCACGCGGTGGGTCAGCAGGATCATCGGCACCTGGCCGTTTTGCTCCTCGACTTCCTTCTGCATGATCGACTCGATGTTGATACCGCGTTCGGACAGGATGCTGGCGACCTGGGCCAGCACGCCCGGGTGGTCCTGGGCCTGGATGCGCAGGTAGTAGGCACTTTCGCAGGCTTCGATCGGCAGGATCGGGTGGGCCGACAGCGAGTCCGGCTGGAAGGCCAGGTGCGGCACGCGGTTTTCCGGGTCGCTGGTCATGGCGCGAACCACGTCAACCAGGTCGGCGATCACCGACGATGCGGTCGGCTCCATGCCGGCGCCGGCGCCGTAGAACAGCGTCGAACCGGCAGCATCACCATTGACCATCACGGCGTTCATCACGCCATTGACGTTGGCGATCAGGCGATCAGCCGGGATCAGCGTCGGGTGTACACGCAGCTCGATACCGGCCGGAGTGCTACGCGCCACGCCCAGGTGCTTGATGCGGTAACCCAGGGCTTCGGCGTAGTTGACGTCGGCAGTGGTCAGCTTGGTGATGCCTTCGGTGTAGGCCTTGTCGAACTGCAGCGGAATGCCGAAGGCGATGGACGCCAGGATGGTCAGCTTGTGCGCCGCATCAATGCCTTCCACGTCGAAGGTCGGGTCGGCTTCGGCGTAGCCCAGGGCCTGGGCTTCGGCCAGTACGTCTTCGAAGGTACGGCCCTTCTCGCGCATTTCGGTGAGGATGAAGTTGCCAGTGCCGTTGATGATGCCGGCCACCCAGTTGATGCGGTTGGCAGACAGGCCTTCACGGATCGCCTTGATCACCGGAATACCACCGGCCACGGCGGCTTCGAATGCCACGATCACGCCCTTCTCACGGGCCTTGGCGAAGATCTCGTTGCCGTGCACGGCGATCAGCGCCTTGTTGGCGGTGACCACGTGCTTGCCGTTCTCGATGGCTTTGAGCACCAGCTCGCGGGCCACGGTATAGCCGCCTACGAGCTCGATGACGATATCGATTTCAGGGTTGGTGGCGACGGCGAACACATCGTTGGTAATCGCAATACCGGTCGTTTCGAACTGAGGCTTTGGCGAACGCGTGGCAATTTGCGCCACTTCAATCCCGCGACCTGCACGGCGGGAAATTTCTTCAGCATTACGCTGAAGTACGTTGAAGGTGCCGCCACCGACGGTCCCTAACCCACAGATGCCTACTTTGACCGGTTTCACTGAAGAACTCCCCATGAAACGGCCGACGCGAGGTCGGCCGTGGAAAACAGCCGCACAACTGCGGCTTGCAATTAACGACCCGCCGACATGTCAGCGAGCCTTGATCGTCGACGTTTCGACGATACTGATTTATTTGGCACTGAGCGCCAGTTTCGCAACTTGTGGTGCCGGCTGGTAGCCCGGAATCACCTGGCCGTCAGCCAAAACGATGGCCGGTGTACCGTTCACACCGATGGACTGGCCCAGGGCGAACTGTTTGGAAACCGGGTTGGCACATTTGGCCGACTTGATTTCCTTGCCGTCGACCATCTTGTCCATGGCCGCTTTTTTATCGGCCGAGCACCACACGGCTTGCAACTGCTCATCACCCGGCGAGCCGAGGCCCTGGCGCGGGAACGCCACATAGCGCACTTCGACGCCGAGCTTGTTCAGCGCAGGCACTTCGGCATGCAGCTTGTGGCAGTACGGGCAGGTGGTGTCGGTGAACACGGTGATGTGGGTCTTGGTCTCGCCGATGGCCGGGTAAACCACGGTGTCTGCTACCGGAATGCCATTGATCAGCCTGGACACGCCCAGGCGCTCGGCTTTCTCGGTGAGGTTGACCGGCTTGCCGTCCTTGAGCTGGAACAAGTAGCCCTGGACGATGTACTGGCCGTCGGCGCTGGCGTACAGCACACGGCTGCCCTTGAGCTTGACTTCGTACAGGCCGGCCATCGGGCTGGCGCTGATGCTTTCGATCGGGGTGTCGAGCTGCAGGTTGGCCAGGCTCTTGCGAATGGTCTGCTCGGCTGCGTCATCGGCGAAGGCAAAGGTGGAAACCAACGCAATGGCTGCGGCGGCGAGAATCTGGGTCAAGCGCATGGGAACTCCTGAAGGCAGATGCAGGGACGGGAAGGAACGCCGCGTGGAAACTCGGGCCGGGACCGTCCCCTTTGCTAACCGGCAAAGCCTACCACAGTTGGGCCGCGGGGCAGCCCGTGGGGCGGGACAAATTGGCGGTTTTCAACCACGTGGGTGATGCTTGGCGTGCATATCCTGCAAGCGTGCGCGCGCGACGTGGGTGTAGATCTGGGTTGTGGATAAGTCGCTGTGGCCAAGCAGCATTTGCACCACGCGCAAATCTGCGCCGTGGTTGAGCAAATGGGTGGCAAAAGCATGTCGTAATGTATGAGGCGACAGGCTCTTGGCGATTCCCGCGACCTTGGCCTGGTGCTTGATGCGGTGCCAGAAAGTCTGGCGGGTCATCTGCTCGCCACGCTGGCTGGGAAACAGCACATCGCTGGGACGCCCGCCGAGCAATTCGCTACGCCCATCACGCATATAGCGCTCGACCCACACAATCGCCTCTTCGCCCATCGGCACCAGCCGCTCCTTGCTGCCCTTGCCCATTACCCGCAGCACACCCTGGCGCAGGTTGACTTGCTCCAGGGTCAGGCTGATCAGCTCGGTCACCCGCAGGCCACAGGCGTAGAGCACTTCGAGCATGGCGCGGTCACGCTGGCCGATGGCCTCGCTCAGGTCAGGGGCGGCGAGCAAGGCGTCGACGTCGGCTTCGGACAGGGATTTAGGCAATGGCCTGCCGAGCTGCGGCATGTCGACTTGCAGGGTCGGGTCGAGAGTGATGAGCTTTTCCCGCAGCAGATAGCGATAAAACCCACGCACACCCGAGAGAAATCGCGCAGTGGAACGAGGCTTGTAGTTCTGCTCCAGGCGCCAGGCCAGATGGTCGAGGATCAATTCGCGACCGGCATTGATCAGCTCGAGGTTGTTTTCCTGCAACCAGCCATTGAACAGGGCCAGGTCGCTGCGGTAAGCCTGGCGGGTATTGTCCGACAGGCCTTTTTCCAGCCAGAGGGCGTCAAGGAAACGGTCTATCAGGGGATGGTCGATGGCGGGCATAGAGGCTCAGGCGGATTTCGGTAATGTCTGTTAGATCCTATCGCAGGCAAGCCAGCTCCCACAGGGGGAATGCATTCCAGATGTGGGAGCCGGCTTGCCTGCGATAGCCACGACGTCAGTCAACAAACCCCGGCAACACCGGCACTGGCCGCTTGTCGGCATCAATGGCCACAAAGCTGAACACACCCTGGATCGCCCTTTCGCGGCCATCGGCACTCATGCTCTCGACGAACACTTCCACTTCAACCTTGAGGCTGGTGTTACCCACCTTGATCACCCGGCCAATCAGCTCAACGATAGAGCCCGCGGGTATCGCGTGATTGAAGTCGATACGGTCGGTGGACACCGTCACCAGCGGCAACCGGCAAAACCGCGTGGCGGTGATGAACGACACCTCATCCATCCACGCCAAGGCAGTGCCGCCGAACAGGGTATTGTGGTGGTTAGTGGTCGGCGGGAACACCGCCTTGGTCACGTGGGTCACCGACAGGTCAGTGCGGCGCTGGATTTCTTCTAAGCGGGTGGTCATGGATAAACACCGGAAAGTGGACAAATTTCAGGCACAAAAAAGCAGCCCGTAGGCTGCTTTTTTCTGCATCGGGAAGCTGGACTTAAGCCAGTTTTTCCTTGATGCGAGCTGCTTTACCGGACAGGTCACGCAGGTAGTACAGCTTGGCTTTACGTACGTCACCGCGACGCTTGACGGCCATGCTGTCGATTTGCGGGCTGTAGGTCTGGAAAGTACGCTCTACGCCAACACCGTTGGAGATTTTACGAACAGTGAAAGCACTGTTCACACCACGGTTACGCTTGGCGATTACCACGCCTTCGAACGCTTGCAGACGCGAACGGTCGCCTTCCTTCACTTTCACCTGAACGACAATGGTGTCGCCCGGGGCAAAGGTAGGGATCTCTTTGGTCATCTGCTCTGCTTCGAGTGCAAGGATGATTTTGTTAGTCATGCTGTGCTCCTAAGGTAAGTCAATGGACCTACCATCGATACGTTGTTAACTATCGTCCCGCGCGAGGATGTATTCCTCGAGCAGCTTCTTCTCTTCTCCAGAAAGCGAGCGGCTTTCCAGAAGATCGGCGCGTCGTTCATAGGTCCGACCAAGGGACTGCTGTAAACGCCAACGCCGGATGTGTGCGTGATTGCCACTTAGCAATACGTCGGGAACACGCTGATCCGCATACACCTCCGGTCGGGTGTAGTGCGGGCAATCCAGCAAACCATCCGTGAAGGAATCTTCCTCCGCGGAGTCCGCATGCCCTAAAGCTCCAGGCAGCAGTCGTGTAACCGCATCTATCAGGACCATCGCCGGCAGCTCGCCGCCAGACAGGACATAGTCCCCAATCGACCACTCTTCATCGACATGAGCTTCAATAAAACGCTCGTCAATGCCTTCATAGCGACCGGCAATCAGGATCAATGCTTCCTCATTCGCCATGTCGCGAACCGCAGCCTGTTTCAGCTGACGGCCTTGAGGGGACAGGTAAATTACCTTCGCCTTCTCCCCGGCTGCTGCCTTGGCCTGAACCAATGCATCTTCCAGGGGCTTGATCTTCATCACCATGCCAGGGCCACCGCCAAATGGGCGATCGTCCACAGTGTGATGTCGATCCGTCGTGTAGTCTCGCGGGTTCCAACAGGTGAGCTGCAACAGCCCCTGTTTCACCGCCCGACTGGTGATGCCGTACTCGCTGATGGCGGAGAACATCTCGGGAAACAAACTGATCACTTCAATGCGCAAATTAGCCACGCTTAGAAGTCCGCATCCCATTCCACCTTCATCTCGCCCGCTGCCAGGTCGACGGCCAACACGCATTGCCCGGTATAGGGCAGCAAGCGTTCGCGATCATCCAGGCTGCCAGCGCAAGGCTTGACCACCATTACATCATTGGCGCCGGTTTCCAGAAGATGATCGATTTTCCCGAGCAGTTGCCCGAGTTGATCAATAACCTTCAGACCTTCCAGCTGGTACCAGTAGTACTCGCCGTCGGTCAATTCAGGGAACAGGTTGCGCGGCACGCAGATCTCATAACCGGCCAGAAGACGAGCTTCTTCACGATCATCAAGACCCTTGAGCTTTGCGACCAGGAACTTATCGCTCCCGCGTCCACTGACCAGCTCGACCTGTTTCACACTCCCTTCGCGCTTGAGCGTCCAGGTTTTGTACTGCAACAGGTTTTCAGTCGGATCAGTAAAGGAATACACCTTCACTTCGCCGCGAACGCCATGAACAGAGTAAATCTTGCCGATAACGATCAAATCATCAGCAACAGCTGGCGTCGCGTTCATATTGCTCAGGCTGCGGCCTTAGCCGAGTCTTTCAACAGCTTGGCAACGCGCTCGGATGGCTGTGCGCCAACGCTCAGCCAGTAGGCTACGCGCTCTTGGTTCACGGACAGACGAACTTCTTGACCACGAGCGATCGGGTTGAAGAAGCCAACTTGTTCCTTGTGAGAGCCGTCACGTGGGTTGCGGCTGTCAGTTACGGTCAAGTGGTAAAACGGGCGCTTTTTGGAGCCGCCAAGGGCAAGACGGATTGTTAGCATGTGAACATCGTTCCTGTAGTCGGTGCTGCAAATCTAAATGCACAGCGGGCATAGGTGCCCGAAAGGCCGCATATTCTAAGGAATATCCGGACTTTTGCAAATGTCTTTTTCTGGCGCCTATCGGCGTGCCATTCAGATCTGCTATAGAGCCGTCGGTCAAAACGGCAAGTCAGCTCCCGCTAACCGCGGGTTTGCTGGAGATCCCACATCCCTGTGGGTCGGAGCAAAAGCAGGCTTTTGCTCGAATTCTTTACATCTTTGGCATGCCGCCGCCGGGCAACATACCGCCCATGCCGCGCATCATCTTGGCCATGCCGCCCTTGGCGGAGAATTTCTTCATCATCTTCTGCATCTGCTTGTGCTGCTTGATCAAGCGACCGATGTCCTGCACCTGAGTGCCGGAGCCCATGGCGATCCGACGCTTGCGCGAACCGCTGATCAGCTCAGGGTCGCGGCGCTCGGCCGGGGTCATGGAGTTGATGATGGCTTCCATCTGCTTGAACTGCTTCTCTGCCGCGCCTTGGGCATTGCCCATCTGCGCCAGGTTCACACCGCCGATGTTCGGCAGCTTGTCCATCAGGCCGCCGAGGCCGCCCATGTTCTTCATCTGTTGCAGCTGGTCGCGGAAGTCTTCGAGGTCGAAGCCCTTGCCCTTCTTCAGCTTTTTGGCCAGCTTGTCGGCCTTGTCCTTGTCGAGCGTGGCTTCGGCCTGCTCGATCAGGCTGAGCACGTCGCCCATGCCGAGGATGCGTGAAGCGATACGCTCAGGGTGGAACGGCTCGAGCGCTTCGCTCTTCTCGCCCATACCGATGAACTTGATCGGCTTGCCAGTGATGGCACGTACCGACAGCGCGGCACCGCCACGGGCGTCGCCGTCGACCTTGGTGAGGATCACGCCGGTCAGCGGCAGTGCATCACCAAAGGCCTTGGCGGTGTTGGCCGCATCCTGGCCGGTCATGGCGTCGACCACGAACAGCGTCTCGACCGGGTTGATCGCGGCATGCAGCGCCTTGATCTCGCCCATCATCTCTTCATCGATGTGCAGGCGACCGGCGGTATCGACAATCACCACGTCGATGAACTTCAGCTTGGCTTCTTTGATAGCCGCGTTGGCGATATCGACCGGCTTCTGGCTCAGGTCGGACGGGAAGAAGGTCACGCCCACTTCGCCCGCGAGCATTTCCAGCTGCTTGATCGCCGCCGGACGGTAGACGTCGGCCGACACCACCATCACGGATTTCTTCTTGCGTTCTTTAAGGAAGCGCGCCAGCTTGCCGGCGGTGGTGGTCTTGCCCGCACCTTGCAGACCGGCCATCAGCACGACGGCCGGTGGCACGGCGCTGAGGTTCAGGTCTTCGTTGGCCGCGCCCATCAGGCTTTCGAGTTCGGCCTGGACGATTTTCACGAACGCCTGGCCCGGCGTCAGGCTGCGGGACACTTCGGTGCCCACTGCGCGCTCTTTGACCGAGTTGACGAAGTCCTTCACCACGGGCAAGGCCACGTCGGCTTCCAGCAACGCCATGCGCACTTCGCGCAGGGTGTCTTTGATATTGTCCTCGGTCAGCTTGGCCTTGCCGGTTACATGGCGCAGCGTCTGCGAGAGACGGTCAGTCAAGTTTTCAAACATGCGCGATCCTTTCAGGCCCTATTCATCTATATGCAATGGTAGACCGAGGTAATGGCAGCCCAGGCTGTGGTAAATCGCTATTAAAAACAGCGCTCGGCGAGCCTGCGGCCTGGGCAGGTCGCGGATTATAGCGAAGACTGTCGCCATGCACACCCGCTGTCTGGCCTGAGAGTCTTTCGTGTTACGCGGGGGTATGCCAAACTCAGCGGCTTTCGGGCTTGCCTAACAGGATTTATGCTCCCTTTGTCACCCAGTTTGCTACCCAGCCTCGCCGCCGCCCTTCTGTATGCCGCTGCGACTCTCTATCAGGGCACTCGTCTGGCCCAAGGCACCAAGGCGGACAAACGCCTGCTGGTCGGCCTTGGCGTCCTTGCCCTGCTGGCTCATGCTGCCAGCCTGTTCACCCATTTGATGACCCCCATCGGCCTGGGCCTGGATTTTTTCAGCGCCGCCAGCCTGATTGCGGCCGCGGTGATCGCGCTGACCCTGATGGCCTGCTACCGGATTCCGGTCGAGAACCTGCTGGTGCTGTTGTTCCCGCTGGGAATGCTGACGGTCGTGCTCGCGCAATTTGCGCCCACGGGTACCGTACAAGTCATTGATGAAGAGCCCGGCATTCTTGCCCACATCCTGTTGTCGATCCTGGCCTACGGCATGTTCACCATCGCAGTGTTCCAGTCCCTACTGCTGCTATTGCAAGACCATCAGCTCAAGCACAAGCATCCCTCCGGGCTGATCAAGAACTTCCCGCCCCTGCAAACCATGGAAAGCCTGCTGTTCGGCTTCCTCTGGGCCGGCTGGACGCTGCTCTCGCTGTCGCTGATCTCGGGCTGGCTGTTCGTCGAAAACCTGTTTGCCCAGCACCTGGTGCACAAGACCTTGCTGGCGTGCCTGGCCTGGGTGGTGTTCAGCGTGTTGCTGTGGGGCCGCAACCGCCTCGGCTGGCGCGGGCACAAGGCAATACGCTGGACCCTCGCCGGGTTCTGCCTGCTGATGCTGGCCTATTTCGGCAGCAAGCTGGTTCGCGAATACATCCTGCACATCTGACGAGCGGCGATCATGGACAACCTGCCCCTGGAGCCGATGCTCGCTGTAGTCTTCCTGCTGGTCCTGTGGGCCGGACTGTTTACCGCCATCGAAGCTGCCCAACAACACCTGCTGGCCCTGCGCCCCGGCACGCGCCAGGGCGACAAAGCGGCAGCACGCCTCAATTTTCCACGCCACAGCCTGATCCTGTGCAACAGCCTGTGCCGCGCCGCCGTGGTGATCCTGTGCACGTTGCTGGCGATCTATGCCTGGGCAGAGAACGGTCCCTGGCTCGGTTGGCTGATCTCCTGCGCCATCCTGCTGACCCTCGCCGATTATTTGCCTCGCGCCCTCGCCGTCCGCTATCCGCAAGCGGTGCTGGGCTTTGGCAATACGTTGCTGGGCGTGCCGCTGAAAATCCTCTACCCCCTGGCCTGGCTGCTCAATGGCATCAGCCTGCTGTTGTTGCGCCCGTTTGCACGCAAGTCCGGCATCGTCAAGAAAAGCGACGAACCGCTGCCCGACCATGACGACGAGCCAGAGCCCGAAGCCGACGAAAGCCGCACCCCCGGCATGCCCGGCATCCACGCCCTGGACAACATTACCGTCAATGACATCCTGGTGCCCCGCAGCGAAGTGGATGGCATCAACCTGGATGACCCCATCGAAGCGATCATCGAGCAACTGCGCACCTCCCAACGCACGCGCCTGCCGGTGTTCCACAGCGACATCAACCAGGTCCAGGCCGTTCTCAACACCCGCCAGATCCAGCACCTGCTGCCCGATGCCAGCCTGACCAAAGACACGTTGCTCGCCGCCTGCCACGAACCCTATTTCGTCCCGGAAAGCACTCCACTGCAGCTGCAACTGCTGAACTTCCACAAGCAGCAGCGGCGCCTGGGCATGGTGGTGGATGAGTACGGCGAGGTGCTCGGGATCGTGACCCTAGAAGACATCCTCGAAGAAATCGTCGGAGAGTTCGAAAGCGAGCAGAGCGCGGACAACCCGCACATCGAAGCCCAGCCGGACGGCCGCTACATCATCGACGGCGCCGCTTCGATCCGCGAGCTGAACAAGAGCCTGAACTGGCACCTGCCCAGCGACGGCCCCAAGACCCTCAACGGCCTGGTGACCGAAGCACTGGAAACCATCCCGGATTGCGCGGTGTGCCTGAAAATCGGGCGCTACCGCCTGGAAATCCTCGAGACCGAGGACAACCGGGTGAGCAAGGTGCTGATCTGGCACACCAGCAGAACGCCCGTCACCCTATAAGCAACTGGCGAAAAACATTCTCCATGTGGCAGCGGCGTGTCAGCACACTTGTTGTATGTCCAAACCCCTTCCTATAATCCCTGCGGCTTACCAGAGCCCCGCCCGTTCGCGTGCTACCCGCACAGACAGCGTCCAGGCACCGCTTCACCGTGTCTGACCGGTGTTCGCTCCCATCCCGAGCGGCCCCGCGCACAACCCTGATCCATGGGTGTTCGACCAATAATAATCCGCGTCCAAACGCGCAACGACTGCCAGGGATACCCTCATGAGCACCACCTATAACGAGGCCGCCCCCGCCGCCGCCCCGACCAACTCGACCGCCCGGGTTGCCACCGCGAGCATCGTCGGCACCGCCATCGAGTTCTACGACTTCTACATCTATGCCACCGCCGCTGCACTGGTGATTGGCCCGGTGTTCTTCCCACAGACCTCCGGCACCGCGCAAATGCTGGCATCGTTCCTGACCTTCGGTATCGCCTTTATTGCGCGCCCGCTGGGCTCCGCGCTGTTTGGCCACTTTGGTGACCGCATCGGGCGCAAATCCACTTTGGTCGCCTCGCTGCTGCTGATGGGGGTGTGCACCACCTTGATCGGCTTGCTGCCCGGCTACGACAGCATTGGGGCCTGGGCGCCGATCCTCTTGTGTGTACTGCGCTTCGGCCAGGGCCTGGGCCTCGGCGGGGAATGGGGCGGTGCTGCGCTGCTGGCCACCGAGAACGCGCCAAAAGGCAAACGCGGCTGGTTCGGCATGTTCCCTCAACTGGGCCCGTCGATTGGCTTCCTGGCCGCCAACGGCCTGTTCCTGATCCTGGCCATGAGCCTGAGCGACGAGCAGTTCCGCAGCTGGGGCTGGCGCATTCCGTTCATCCTCAGCGCCGCGCTGGTGATGGTGGGCTTGTATGCGCGATTGAAGCTGCATGAAACCCCGGTGTTTGCCAATGCGGTCGCCAAGGAAGCCCCGGTCAAGGTGCCGTTGGTGGAGCTGTTCAGCCAGCATTGGCTGCCGGTGCTGCTGGGCGCCGCATCGATGGTGGTGTGCTACGCGCTGTTCTACATCACCACCGCGTTTTCCCTGAGCTACGGCGTGTCGACCCTGGGTTACACCCGCGAGACCTTCCTGGCCCTGCTGTGCTTTGCCGTGCTGTTCATGGGCCTGGCCACGCCTCTGGCGGCCTTGGCCAGTGATCGCTACGGGCGCAAGCCGGTGCTGATCGTCGGCGCCATCCTGGCGATCCTGTCGGGTTTTACCATGGAGCCGCTGCTGACCCACGGGTCGACCTGGGCCGTGGCGCTGTTCCTGGCGCTGGAGCTGTTCTTGATGGGCGTGACCTTCGCGCCGATGGGCGCCATGCTGCCGGAATTGTTCCCGACCCGCGTGCGTTATACCGGTGCTTCGGCGGCGTATAACCTGGGTGGGATCGTCGGCGCTTCGGCAGCACCGTTCTTCGCGACCAAACTGGTGGCGATGGGTGGGCTGAGTTATGTCGGCGGGTATGTGTCGGCGGCAGCGTTGCTCAGCTTGATTGCTGTGCTGTGCCTGAAAGAGACGCGTAACAATGATTTGAATCGCGTCGACTAAGAGATCGAATCACCTGTAGGAGCGGGCTTGCTCGCGAAAAAAGGTACATCCGACGCCGCAATGCGCCTGGAATACCTTCGCGAGCTAGCTCGCTCCTACAGGGTTTGCCTTACAGCTCTACGACAACGGCCTTCGACGCACGGGTAGCCTTGGCCCGCGCCGCTTCAATCGACTCATCCCGCGCCAACGCCACGCCCATCCGACGCTGACCATTCACTTCTGGCTTGCCAAACAGGCGCAACGCCGTGTCCGGTTCGCTCAAGGCGGCACCGAGGTTGGCAAACGCCGTCTGGGTCGACTGCCCTTCCACCAGAATCACCGCCGAAGCCGAAGGCCCGAACTGACGGATCAACGGGATCGGCAGGCCGAGAATCGCACGAGCGTGCAGGGCAAACTGCGACAGGTCCTGGGAAATCAGGGTCACCAAGCCGGTGTCATGCGGGCGCGGCGAGACTTCGCTGAACCACACCTGATCACCCTTGATGAACAATTCCACGCCAAACAGGCCGCGACCACCCAGGGCCTCGGTCACCGCCTTGGCTACGCGCTCGGATTCCGCCAGGGCAACCGGGCTCATGGCCTGTGGCTGCCAGGATTCCTGGTAGTCGCCCTTTTCCTGACGGTGACCGACCGGCGCACAGAACGTGGTGCCACCGACGTGGCGCACGGTCAGCAGGGTGATTTCGTAGTCGAAGTCGATAAAGCCTTCGATGATCACCCGGCCTTTGCCGGCACGCCCGCCTTCCTGAGCGTAGTCCCAGGCCTTCTGTACATCGTCAGCGCTGCGCAGCAGGCTCTGGCCCTTGCCCGACGAACTCATCACCGGCTTGACCACGCACGGGAAGCCCAGGTCCTGGACGGCCTTGCTGTAGTCTTCAAAGGTATCGGCGAAATGGTACGGCGAGGTCGGCAGGTCCAGCTCTTCGGCGGCCAGGCGGCGAATGCCTTCGCGGTTCATGGTCAGCGAAGTGGCGCGCGCGGTCGGGATCACAGTGAAGCCTTCGGCTTCCAGTTCAACCAGGGTGGCGGTGGCGATGGCTTCGATTTCCGGCACGATGAAGTGCGGTTTCTCGGCCTCGATCACTGCACGCAGGGCCGCGCCATCGAGCATGTTGATCACGTGGCTACGGTGCGCAACCTGCATGGCAGGGGCGTTGGCGTAGCGATCCACGGCAATCACTTCAACGCCCAGGCGTTGCAGTTCGATTACCACTTCCTTGCCCAGCTCACCGCAGCCACACAGCAAAACGCGGGTCGCGGTTGGCGACAATGGAGTTCCGATTCGGGTCATCTCAGGTCCTCAGGGGAGCGGATCGTTGGGAGAAAGGCCGGCATTTTACATGAACTGTAAAAATTGGCCTTAGTTGGCGACGGCGCGCCGGCGGATACGCCAGGCCATGATCAGCCACACAGCGGTGACCCCGGCAAATTTCGAGGCCAGTGCAGTCCCTACCACCGCCGGCGTCAGCGCGCCGATCAGGCCGAAAAAGATAAACGTATCGAGGGGAATGCTCAGCGCCGAACTTATCCACAGGCGATCGTGGAGCGGGCGCTTGGTGATGCTGAACACCAGCCAGTCGATGCACTCGGACACCGCGAACGCGGTGGCGCTGGCCAGGGCGATGGACGGGTCGGAGGTGATATACGACAGCACCAGCGCAGCCAGCATGGCAACGATCGCGCCGTGGCCGAAACGGGTTTGCACCATGTCGCGCAGAATGAAGACCAGGCCACCCCAGGCGGACCAGATGACATCCAAGTGCGGGGCGGTGGAAAAGGCGAAGTTGATCAGCACGACGCTGCTGATATAGGCGATCAGGAAGAGCATGGGGAGCGGACCTGTGAACAAGGGGCACAGGGTACTTCACATTTGGAAATATGTCGTCTGGGATGGCCCTATCGGGGGCAAGCCCCCTCCCACAGGTAACCGCGTTTAATCTGTAGGAATGCGGTCAAAATGTGGGAGGGGGCTTGCCCCCGATAGCGGCGGTTCAGGCACCGGATTTGCCGGGCACCATCCACACCAACCCACTCGCTTTCGCCCGCTCATGGCACAACCCCAGCACCACCCGGCGCTCGGCATTGTCCATGCGCCCCCAGCGCGTGATCTCATCCACCGTGCGCTGGCAACCGGTACAGATATCGTCATCGTCCAACGCGCAAATACTCACGCACGGCGAGGCAACGGGGCGCTCGACCGGGTTCATTCTTCCTGCTCAGCCAGGTCACGCGCATAACGCTGTGCGTTATGCACATAGTGCGCGGCGCTCGCTTCGAGCATCTTCTTCTGCGCGTCCGTCAGCTCGCGCACCACCTTGCCCGGTGAGCCCATCACCAGCGAGCCATCGGGAATTTCCTTGCCTTCACCGATCAGCGAATTGGCGCCGATGATGCAATGCTTGCCGATCTTCGCGCCGTTGAGGATCACCGCGTTGATACCAATGAGGCTGTAATCATCCACCGTGCAACCATGCAGCATGGCGTTGTGGCCGATGGTCACGCCGGTGCCCAGCGTCAGCGGGTAGCCCATATCGGTGTGCATCACGCTGCCGTCCTGCACGTTGCTGTTCTTGCCGATCAGGATCAGTTCGTTGTCGCCGCGCAACACCGCGTTGAACCAGACGTTGGCGCCCTCCTCCAGCTTGACCTTGCCCACCAGCGTGGCATTGGGCGCCACCCAACTCTGTGGATGGGTCTCTACACGGGCGTCGCCCAGGCGGTATTTCATGGAAAGTCCTCACGGCATGCCATTCAAACGATGGCTTTTTAGATATTGATGAAGCTCTTGGGTGGCTGGTGCAGGCTGATCTGGGCGTCGTCATAGAGCAGATTGATCAGCTCGACAATCATGATCGCCGTCAGCCCCCAGATTTTGTATTCACCAAAGCGGTAACTGGGTACGTACCAGCTGCGGCCCTGGTAATCGATCCTGTGGGTATGTTCGCGCGGGTCCTGTCGGAAGAAATCCAGGGGCACGCTGAAAACGGCGGCAATCTCGGCGTCGTTGGCCAGGTATTCGACGTAATCGGGGATTATTCCCACGTAAGGCGTGACACGGATGCCATGCAGGGAAATCAGCGGACTCAACGGGCCAATCACTTCTACCAGGCCGGGGGGCAGGCCGATTTCTTCTTCGGCTTCGCGCAGGGCGGTAAAAATCAGGTCCGGGTCTTCGGGATCGCGGCGTCCGCCAGGAAAGGCCACTTCGCCACCATGGGTCGACAGGCCGCTGGCGCGCAGGGTCAGGATCAGCTCAGGTTCGTCACTGCGGGTAATCGGCACCAGCACCGCAGCCTCGGGGAAACGCCCGTCGGTTTCCAGGGTGTGAGGGGTGTGGTTGCTTACCCGGCGAAGTAGCTCGTCCAGCATGAGTCATCTCGGTCTGTTGGCTACCTTGCATCATGCACCAAAGCGTGCGGCCGCCCAACCCCAAAACCCCGCCCGCGTCGCTAAACGACAACTTGCAGCGCCCTGCCGGCCACGCCAAGATAGGCGCACTTTCCAGGAAACCCAGCATGAATTTCTGCAGCCAGTGCGGTAAACCGGTTACCCAACGCATTCCCGAAGGCGACGGCCGCCTGCGTTTTGCGTGTGATCACTGCTCGACCATTCACTATCAGAACCCCAACATCGTCGCCGGCACCGTGCCGGTGTGGGGCGATAAAGTGCTGCTGTGCCGCCGCGCCATCGAACCGCGCCTGGGTTACTGGACACTGCCCGCAGGCTTCATGGAGAACGGCGAGACCGTCGAACAGGCCGCCGCCCGCGAAACCCTCGAAGAAGCCTGCGCCCGCGTGCGCGACCTGAGCATCTACACCCTGATCGACGTGCCGCACATCAACCAGGTGCACATTTTCTACCGCGCCGAACTGGTGGACCTGGACTTTGCCGCCGGCCCCGAAAGCCTGGAAGTGCAACTGTTCGACGAAGCCGACATCCCTTGGTCCGAGCTGGCTTTCCGCACGGTGGGGCGTACCTTAGAATACTTTTTCGCTGACCGGCGGCAGCAGTCGTTCCCGGTGCGCAGCGAGGCCGTACCGCCAATGGGCAAGCCCGCCCCATAACAATCCGGCAGATGGCCTTCAAAGGGATACCGTTTCAATGCGTTGGTTGCTCGCTCTTATCTGCCTGTCGTTCGCTGCCCTGTCATCGGCCTCCACCGTGGAGACCCTCGGCGGCAAGACCGTCGAGAAAGTCCTGGTGCTCAAGTCCGCCCATCAACTGCAGTTGATCAACGACGGCAAGGCGTTCAAGACCTACCGTATTTCCCTGGGCAAGAACCCCAAGGGCCACAAGCTGATCGAAGGCGACCGTCGCACGCCAGAGGGCCTCTATTGGATCGACTGGCGCAAGACCAGCGACCGCTTCAACCTGGCCATGCACATTTCCTACCCCAATATCAGCGATGCCGCACGCGCTCGCCGCGAAGGCGTGAAGCCCGGCAGCATGATCATGATTCACGGCACCCCCGACACCGAGGACTACCCGGAACAGTGGTTCCACACCCTGGACTGGACCGACGGCTGCATCGGCATGCGCAACGTCGACATGCGCGAAGTGTGGACCCTGGTCAAGGACGGCACCCTCATCGAGATTCGTCCGTAATCGCGTGCCGTTCGTAAAATAATTCGAAAAATTTTCCTGCCCTGCACCACGCCCGCCGGTGAATACCAGTTCACCGCGCCGGGCTGCGCTGTTCTGCGCCCCGTAAAGACCTCTCTAATACCACTTGATCACACCCCCGATTCTGTCGCTATGAAACCCCGGCTCGCACCGTTTTCGTTGCATTGACATGGTATCTAAGTGGTATTAATTTCCGGCCAATACCGGGCGACAACACTCCAATAACCGCATCGGACACCTGACCAATGAACCCCATCCTGGGCCTGCGCCCCGACGACAAACAATCCACGCCGCTGTACCTGCAATTGGCGCGCAAGCTGGAAGCCGCGATTCATGCCGGCCAGTGGACCTCCGAACAGGCACTGCCCTCCGAGCGCGTGCTCAGCGAGCAGTTGAGCATTTCGCGCGTCACCGCTCGCAAGGCGCTGGAAGTGTTGTTCGCCCAAGGCCTGATCCGCCGCAATCAAGGCTCCGGCACCTATATTTCGCCACGCCTGGAACAGCCGCTGTCACGCCTGTCAGGCTTTAGCGAGATGCTGCGGCTCAAGGGTTTTGTGCCCAGCTCCCAGTGGCTGGAGCGTGAACTGACACAGCCGACCCACGAAGAGATGATCCGCCTGGCGCTGTCGCCTGCCGACAAAGTCGCGCGCCTCAAGCGTTTGCGTAAGGCCGATGACACCGTCATGGCAATTGAAATGACCACCCTGCCCGCCTCGGTGCTGCCGCATCCACACGCCATTGGCAATTCCTTGTACGAATACCTGGAAAGCATCGGCAGACCGGTGGTGCGTGCCCTGCAGCATATCCAGGCGATCAACGCCTCCGACGAGTTCGCCAAGCTGGTCGGCATTGCCCCCGGCACCGCCATGCTGCTCATGACCCGGGTCGGCTATACCGCCGACAACACGCCGATCGAAATCACCGACACCTACTGCCGCAACGACTACTACGACTTCGTCGCAGAGCTGCGCCGCCACGACTATTCCGCTGAACTGCGACTCTAGAGAACTGCCCATGTCCGAAGACAACATCCTCACGCCCAGCGGCTGGATTCGCGGCCGCCTGGTGCACGAGCACGGCAAAGTGATCACCATCGAAGGCGTGCCCTGCGACCCGTCGGAAAACGAATTGCCCTACCTGCTGCCAGGCTTTATCGACCTGCATGTGCACGGCGGTGGCGGCAAGGACATCATGGAAGGTGCCAGTGCCTTCGACACCATCACCCGCACCCACGTGCGGTTTGGCACCACCTCGCTGCTGGCCACCACCATGACCGCACCGGTGGACGAAATCTCCAGCGTGCTCGGCCAACTCGGCACATTTTGCGAGCAACGCCCGACAGGCAGCGCCCGCGTACTCGGCGTGCACCTGGAAGGCCCCTACATCAATCCCGGCAAACTCGGCGCCCAACCCAACTTCGCCCACACCGCGTTGATGGCCGAAGTGGAAGCCTACCTGCGCCTGGCGCCGATCCGCGTCATCACCATCGCGCCGGAAATTGCCGGCCATGACGCGTTGATCCGCGCCCTCAGTGCCCGTGGCGTGCGCATGCAGATCGGCCACACCCTGGGCAGCTACGAAGAAGGCGTCGCCGCCCTCGCCGCCGGCGCTACCAGTTTCACCCACTTGTACAACGCCATGAGCCCGCTGCATCACCGTGAGCCGGGAATCGTCGGCGCCGCCCTGGCCCACGCCAAATACGCCGAATTGATCCCGGACCTGCTCCACGTTCACCCCGGCGCCATGCGCGTGGCCCTGCGCGCTATCCCATGCCTGTACTGCGTCACTGATTCCACAGCCGCCGCCGGCATGCCCGATGGCGAATACAAGTTGGGTAGCCACACCGTGACCAAATGCCTGGGCGGCGTGCGCCTGGCCGACGGCACCCTGGCCGGCAGCACCCTGACCATGGACCAGGCACTGCGCAACCTGGTGAAGATCGGCCTGCCCATCAGCGAAGCCTCACAACGCCTGTCGCAATTTCCTGCGGACTACCTGGGCCTGGAAGAACGCGGTCGCCTGCAACCTGGCAGCTTTGCCGACTGCGTGCGCCTGGACCGCTCCCTGACACTCACCGACGTAATGGTCGAAGGAGAAACCATTGACTTCAAAAATGCTTGAAGAGGCCCTGGCCTCCTGCGACGCCGTCGCGGCCCAACTGCAACGCCTCGACCCGCTGCTGGAAGAGGTCGCCGGCCGTCTGCGCCGCCAGCCGCCGCAAGTGGCGATGACCATCGCCCGTGGCAGCTCGGACCATGCCGCCAGCTACTTCGCCTACCTGGCGATGCAACATGTAGGCATCCCGGTGGCGTCGTTGCCGATGTCGGTGGTGACCTTGTTGCAGGCGCCGATGAAAGTCAGCGGCCAGGTAGCGTTCGGCTTCTCCCAGTCGGGGCAGAGCCCCGACCTGGTCAACAGCCTGCGCCTGCTGCGTAAACGCGGTGCGCTGAGCATCTCCTTGGTCAACGCCGAAGACTCGCCGCTGGAAGCCGCGTGCGAATTCCACGTGCCGCTGTGCGCCGGGCCTGAACTCAGTGTGGCCGCGACCAAAAGCTTTATCGCCACCCTTAGCGCCAGCGCACAACTGGTGGGCCACTGGCATCAGGAAACCGAGCTGCTGCACGCCTGCAAAGCGTTGCCAGAGGACCTGCGCGCCGCCGCCAAGCAAGACTGGAGCCACGCGATTGAAGCCCTGCGCAGCTGTCAGCAACTGATGGTGATTGGCCGTGGCGCCGGCTTTGCCATTGCCCAGGAAGCCGCGCTCAAGCTCAAGGAAACCTCGGCGATCCAGGCCGAAGCGTTCAGCAGCGCCGAAGTGCGCCACGGCCCAATGGCCTTGATCGGCGCCGACTACCCGCTGCTGGTTTTCGCCCCACGCGGTGCCGAACAGGCCGGCCTGTTGAGCCTGGCTGCCGACATGCGCCAGCGCGGCGCCCGCGTGTTGCTGGCGGCGCCGGACGATATCGCCGAACGCGACCTGACCCTGAGTCGCGCCGAACACCCGAGCCTGGACCCGATCCTGGCGATCCAAAGCTTCTACGTGATGGCCGCCGGCCTGGCGGTCGCCCGGGGCATGGACCCGGACCAACCGCGCCACCTGAGCAAAGTCACCCGCACTCATTGAGTCGGTTGCCGCGTTTTCCTGATGAGTACCGTGCCCATGTCCTACAACAATAAAGAACTAACCCTCTGCGCCCCGTTAAGCGGGCCGGTGCTGACGCTGGGCCACGTTCCCGATGAAGTGTTCGCCAGTGGCGCCATGGGTGACGGCATTGCCATCGACCCACTGAACGATTGCCTGCACGCGCCCTGCGACGGCGTGATCATCCACGTCGCCCGCACCGGGCATGCGCTGACCATTCGTGCTGACAACGGCGCCGACGTGTTGATGCATGTAGGCATCGATACGGTAGAGCTGGAGGGCGAAGGGTTTGCCTTGCTGGTGAAGGACGGGGCACGCGTCAGCCAGGGGCAGGCGCTGGTGCAGTTTGACCTGGACCGCATTGCACGGCAGTGCAAGAGCCTGGTCAGCTTGATCATTCTGACCAACGGCGAGCACTTTGAGCTTCGGCCCGTGGCAGGAAATAGCGTCAAGGTCGGTGAGCCATTGCTGCAAATCGTCGCGCGTTCGGCGGCGGCAGTCCAGGCGCCTGTGGATAACTCGGTCGGCGAAGTCAGCGCCAAGGTACGCATCACCCATCGCGGCGGCTTGCATGCACGTCCAGCAGCATTGGTACGCAAGGCGGCGCAGGCGTTCAGCAGTCAGGCTCACCTGCACGTCGGCGACAAGTCGGCGCCGTGTGACAGCCTGATCGGCCTGATGGGCCTGGGTATCGGCGAAGGCGATGAGGTGCGCGTGACCTGTCGTGGCAAGGATTCGGCGGCGGCGTTGCAGGCGTTGGTCGCTGCGCTGTCGGCCACGGTCAAGGACGAACACCCCGCACCCGCCATCGTCGCGCCACGCCGAGTGAGTACCGAAGTCGGCGTGTTGCAAGGCGTGTGCGCAGCACCGGGCCTGGTGTGTGGCCCATTGATGCGCATGACCGGTATCGAACTGCCAGCGGACACCGGCAAGCACGTCGCCGACGAGCAACTGCAACGACTCGACACCGCTCTGGAGCAGGTGCGCAGTGAGATCCGCAGCACCTTGAATCACGCACGCCAGCGCAAGAACACAGAGGAAGAAGACATCTTTGCCGCCCACCTCGCGCTGCTGGAAGACCCGACCCTGCTCGACGCGGCCACCCATGCCATCGACCACGGCAGTGCCGCCACCCATGCGTGGCGCGACGCGATCCAGGCCCAGTGCGCGGTGTTGCTGGCGTTGGGCAAGCCGCTGTTCGCCGAGCGCGCCAATGATTTGCGTGACCTGCAACAACGGGTGCTGCGTGCGCTGTTGGGTGAAACCTGGCACTTCGAGTTGCCGCCCGGAGCGATTGTCAGCGCCCATGAATTGACCCCCTCGGACCTGCTGCAACTGAGTGCGCAACAGGCCATCGGTATCTGCATGGCCGAAGGCGGCGCCACCTCCCACGTTGCCATTTTGGCCCGTGGAAAGGGCCTGCCCTGTGTGGTGGCGCTGGGCAGTGAAGTGCTCGACGTGCCCCAGGGCCAGCGCGTAGTGCTGGATGCCGGCAATGGCCGCCTGGAACTGGCGCCCAGTGAAGCGCGGCATGCCGAAGTGCACCAGATTCGTGATGCACAGAAACTGCGGCGCCAGCAGCAACAAGCCCAGGCGCAACTGCCTGCGTGCACCACGGACGGCGTGAGCATCGAAGTCGCCGCCAACGTTGCCTCCAGCGCGGAGGCCCAGGAGGCGTTTGACAACGGTGCCGATGGCGTCGGCCTGCTGCGCACTGAATTCCTGTTCGTCGACCGCCGCACCGCGCCGGACGAGCACGAGCAACGCCAAGCCTATCAAGCTGTGCTGGATGCGATGGGCGACAAATCGGTGATCATCCGTACCATCGATGTGGGGGGCGACAAGCAGCTCGACTACCTGCCCCTGCCGGTCGAAGCCAACCCCGTATTGGGTTTGCGCGGGATTCGCATGGCCCAGGTGCGCCCTGAGCTGCTCGACCAGCAACTGCGTGCGCTGCTGCAAGTCTCACCGCTGGGGCGCTGCCGCATCCTGTTGCCGATGGTCAGCGAAGTGGACGAACTGCTGCAGATTCGCCAGCGTCTGGATGAGTTGTGCGCAGAACTTGAGTTGAAACAACGTCCCGAACTGGGGGTGATGATCGAAGTCCCCGCTGCGGCGCTGATGGCTGAACAGCTTGCGCTGTATGCAGACTTCCTCTCCATCGGCACCAACGATCTGTCCCAATACACCCTGGCCATGGACCGCGACCACGCCGGCCTCGCCGCGCGGGTCGATGCGCTGCACCCGGCGCTGCTGCGGCTGATCGCCCAGACCTGCGCAGGGGCCGCCAAGCACGGCCGCTGGGTCGGGGTGTGCGGCGCCCTCGCCTCCGACCCGCTGGCCACACCGGTATTGATCGGCCTGGGCGTCAGCGAATTGTCGGTGAGCCCGCCGCAGATTGGCGAAATCAAGGACCGCGTCCGCCACCTGGACGCGGCGCAATGCCGGCAACGCAGCCTTGGCCTGCTCGACCTGAGCAGCGCCCAAGCCGTTCGCCAAGCCTGTCAACACCATTGGCCGTTGAGCTGACAACAACAAGAAAAAAGGAGACTCGCCATGTACCAACATTTTATCGAGGGCCTGCAACGCCTCGGCCGTGCGCTGATGCTGCCCATCGCAATCCTGCCGATCGCCGGCTTGCTGTTGCGCTTGGGCGACACCGATCTATTGAACATCGCGGTCATGCACGACGCCGGGCAGGCGATTTTCGCCAACCTGGCGCTGATCTTCGCCATCGGCATTGCCGTGGGGTTTGCCCGCGACAACAACGGCACCGCCGGGCTGGCCGGGGCGATTGGTTACCTGGTGATGATTTCCACGCTCAAGGTGATGGACACCACCATCAACATGGGCATGCTCGCCGGTATCGCCAGCGGCCTGATGGCAGGCGCGCTGTATAACCGCTTCAAGGACATCAAGCTGCCGGAATACCTGGCGTTCTTTGGTGGGCGTCGGTTTGTGCCGATCGTCACCGGGTTCTCGGCGGTTGGGCTGGGGGTGGTGTTTGGTTTGATCTGGCCGCCGATCCAGCATGGCATCAACAGTTTTGGCGTGTTGCTGATGGAAAGCGGCAGCCTGGGCGCCTTTGTATTTGGCGTGTTCAACCGCTTGCTGATCGTCACCGGCCTGCACCACATCCTCAACAATATGGCGTGGTTCGTGTTCGGCAGCTTTACCGACCCGGTGACCGGCGCAGTGGTGACGGGTGACCTGACGCGCTACTTCGCGGGCGACCCGAAAGGCGGCCAGTTCATGACCGGCATGTTCCCGGTGATGCTGTTCGGCCTGCCGGCGGCGTGTTTGGCGATGTACCGCAACGCGTTGCCGGAACGCCGTAAAGTCATGGGCGGGATTTTCCTGTCAATGGCGCTGACCTCGTTCTTGACCGGGGTGACCGAGCCGATCGAGTTTGCATTCATGTTCCTGGCGCCGTTCCTCTATCTGTTGCACGCCTTGCTGACAGGCCTGTCGATGGCGGTTACCAACCTGCTGAATATCCACCTCGGGTTCACCTTCTCCGGTGGGTTTATCGACATGGTGCTGGGTTGGGGCAAGTCCACCAATGGGTGGCTGGTGGTGCCGGTTGGGTTGGCGTACTCGGTGATCTACTACACGGTGTTCAGCTACTGCATCCGTCGGTTCAACCTGAAGACGCCGGGGCGTGAAGATATTCAGGTGGCGCAGGCTGAGGTGATGACTGACAACCAGCGGGCCACGGCGTACATCCAGGCATTGGGCGGTGCACAGAATTTGCTGAGCGTCGGCGCCTGCACCACGCGTCTGCGGCTGGACATGGTTGATCGCAACAAGGCGGTGGATGCGCAGCTCAAAGCACTGGGCGCCATGGCCGTGGTTCGGCCGGGGAACGGCGGTAGTCTGCAGGTGGTGGTCGGGCCGATGGCCGATAGCATTGCTGATGAGATTCGCTTGGCCATGCCTGCGTTTGTTGCCAGTGCACCGGTGACGGTTGCGCCTGTGGACAAGCCGGTGGCGGTCAATGTGCAGGAGGCCGAGAAGTGGCTGAATGCCTTGGGTGGCCGTGGGAATGTGCGCCAGCTTGAAGCCGTGGCGATGACCCGGTTGCGGGTGGAATTGGGGGATGATTCGGTGTTGTCTGAAGCTGACCTGAGTGCGCTGGGTTGCCAGGGTGTGAGCCAATTGGACAGCGGTGTCTGGCACTTGTTGATTGGTGACAAGGCCAGCGGATTGGGTGAGGCGCTGGAGCGGTTGGTCAGTGGCCGTGAAGTAGGCGTCAGGGTGTAAATCATCACTGCTTGGACTGGCCTCATCGCAGGCAACAAAAACCCGGCCTAAGCCGGGTTCTTTAACCTCGCTCACTCAACCCGAGCAAACCGCTCAATCACAGGCTGCTCTCGATGCTCTGCCTGCCAAAGGTCATAGCTGCTCTGCATTGAAAGCCACATCTGGGCCTTACTGATGCCTGCACGCTCAAGCCGTACAGCCAGATCCGGGCTTACCGGCGCATGCCCATGAAGAATCCTTGAAAAGGTTTCCCGCGCGAAACCCAGGCGTCGAGCCACTTCAGTGATCGACATTCCCAGACCGGGAATGACATCCTCAAGCAATATTTCTCCTGGGTGAGGAGGATTGTGCATACCCATAAACAAATCCCTTCTCAGTGGTAATCGAGATAGTCGACCATCTCGACTTGATCGTCCAACATTCGAAAAATGATGCGCCAGTTGCCACTGATGCTCACCGACCAATAGTCAACCAGATCACCTTTCAAGCGATGGAAGCGCCAGCCTGGCAACTCCAGATCGCTCCAGTGACTCGCATTGTCTAGAATCAGCAAAACACGACGTAGGCGATTTACATGGTTCGCATTGATTCCTTTCGTTGAGCCCGTTTCATAAAAAACCCGAAAGCCTTTATGTCTCCAACTCACGATCACAGCGCGATTGTGATGTGATACATCACGCCCTGCAATAGCCGCGTATCAGTTCTGGTCGTCGGATTCATAACATTCCACCACTGAGAAAATACAAAGCAGGGAGGCTAGGGAGATGGGTTCCGAGGGACAACCTGAAAGGTTTGTAGGAAAGGTCTGTGACACCTGTCCCAACGCCATCGCGGGCAAGCGCCCACATTGGAAGGTGTTTACACATCAAATGTGGGAGCTGGCTTGCCTGCGATGAGGCCCTTGCAGCCAACAAAAAACCCGCTGGCCAAACTGGCCCAGCGGGTTTCTTGTTTTTGCAGCGCACGAATCAAAAATCCGCCAACTGCCATACCTCATACGCCGGTGTCTCATACGGGTGGCTCAGCTTGAGCGCGGCCACAACCGCCACGATCAATTCATCCGCCACCACCAGTTCAACCTTCCACTCTTCAACCACTTCAACCTGGCCCACCTGCCCGATAAACGGTGTACTTCCGTCCAACGCGCGAAATTGGCCCTGGCCCAGCACTTGCCAGGCGCAGCTGTCGTAGTCGCCGATACGCCCGCCGCCGGCGTCGAAGACGGCGGTTTTCACCGTCTCCACGTGGCTGTCGGGCACAAAGAAGGCGAGCTTGAACACCGTCTTAGTTCACCCACACGCGGGCGTTGCGGAACATGCGCATCCACGCGCCGTCCTCGTCCCACTCTTCCGGGCGCCACGAGTTCTGCACGGCGCGGAATACACGTTCCGGGTGCGGCATCATGATAGTCACGCGACCGTCGCGGCTGGTGAGGCCGGTGATCCCGCGCGGTGAGCCGTTCGGGTTGGCCGGGTAGGTCTCGGTGACCTTGCCGTGGTTGTCGACGAAACGCAGCGCCACGGTGCCGGACAGGTCGGCTTCCAGCAGCGCTTCCTCGCTGGCGAACTCGGCATGGCCTTCACCGTGGGCGATGGCGATCGGCATGCGCGAACCGGCCATGCCTTGCAGGAAGATCGAGTTGGATTCCTGCACCTGCACCATGGCAACACGGGCTTCGAACTGCTCCGAACGGTTGCGCACAAAGTGCGGCCAGAACTCGCTGCCCGGGATCAGTTCGCTGAGGTTGGACATCATCTGGCAACCGTTGCACACACCCAGGGTGAAGCTGTCGTTGCGCTCGAAGAAACCCTGGAACGAATCGCGGGCACGGCTGTTGAACAGCGCCGACTTGGCCCAGCCTTCACCGGCACCCAGCACGTCGCCGTAGGAGAAACCGCCGCAGGCCACCAGGCCTTTGAACTCATTGAGGTCAACGCGACCGGCAAGGATGTCGCTCATGTGCACGTCGATCGCATTGAAGCCAGCACGGTCGAACGCGGCCGCCATTTCCACCTGGCCGTTGACGCCCTGCTCACGCAGTACGGCAACTTGTGGGCGGATGCCTTTCTTGATGTAAGGCGCGGCGATGTCCTGGTTGACGTCGAAGCTGAGCTTGGTGCTCAGGCCCGGGTTGTCTTCTTCCAGGATCACGTCGAATTCCTGCTCGGCGCACTCGACGTTGTCGCGCAGGCGCTGGATCTGGTAGCTGGTCTCGGCCCACTGGCGTTGCAGCAGACGGCGCTGACCGGCAAACACGGTGTCACCGTTGAACGAGATGTTGATCTCGCCATTGTTGATCGGCTGGCCGATCACGGCCACGCAGTCGTCCAGGCCAGCGGCGCTGAATTGGGCGAGCACGTCCGGGGTAGCGTCCTGGCGAACCTGGATCACTGCGCCCAACTCTTCGTTGAACAGGATGCCGTTGATTTCACAGGCTGCCTCGGCAACGCTGTCGAGCACGATGTTCAGGCCGCAATGACCGGCGAAGGCCATCTCGACAACGCTGGTCAGCAGACCACCGTCGGAACGGTCGTGGTAAGCCAGCAGGTGGCCGTCGGCGTTGAGGCCCTGGATCACGGCGAAGAAGGCTTTCAGGTCTTCGGCGTCATCGACGTCCGGGGCCTGGCTGCCGAGCTTGCCGTGGGTCTGTGCCAGGATCGACGCGCCCATACGGTTCTGGCCGCGGCCCAGGTCGATCAGGATCAGGTCAGTGGTGCCCTTGTCCATGCGCAGTTGCGGGGTCAGGGTCTGACGCACGTCGGTGACAGGCGCGAAACCGGTGACGATCAACGACAGGGGCGAGGTGACGCTCTTGTCAGTGCCTTCATCGTTCCAACGGGTGGCCATGGACATGGAGTCCTTGCCCACCGGAATGGTGATGCCCAGCTCTGGGCACAATTCCATGCCGACTGCTTTAACAGTGTCGTACAGACGTGCATCTTCGCCCGGGTGACCGGCGGCGGACATCCAGTTGGCCGACAATTTGATGTCGGACAGCTTGCCAATGCGCGATGCCGCGATGTTGGTAATGGTCTCACCAATGGCCATGCGGCCCGACGCTGGAGCGTCCAGCAGGGCCAGTGGCGTACGTTCGCCCATGGCCATCGCTTCACCGGTGTAGACGTCGAAGCTGGTGGCGGTGACGGCAACGTCGGCCACCGGAACCTGCCACGGGCCGACCATTTGGTCACGGGCCACCAGGCCGGTGATGGTGCGGTCGCCGATGGTGATCAGGAAGCTCTTGCTCGCCACGGCCGGGTGGTGCAGCACGCGTTCGATGCTGTCGGCCAGTTCCAGCGTGCTTGGGTCGAAGTCGTCGCCCAGCTCGGCTTCACGCACGGCCGAACGGTGCATGCGCGGGGCTTTGCCCAGCAGCACTTCGAGCGGCATGTCCACCGGGCTGTTGCCGAAGTGGCTGTCGGTGACCGTCAGCTGCGGCTCGGCAGTGGCTTCGCCGACCACGGCAAACGGGCAGCGCTCGCGTTCGCAGATGGCCTGGAAGCGCGCAAAATCTTCAGCACCGACGGCCAGCACGTAGCGTTCCTGGGATTCGTTGCTCCAGATTTCGTGCGGGGCCATGCCCGGCTCGTCGTTTGGAATGTTGCGCAGTTCGAAGCGGCCACCACGGTCGCCGTCGTTGACCAGTTCCGGGAAGGCGTTGGACAAACCGCCAGCACCGACGTCGTGGATGAAGCTGATCGGGTTTTTGTCACCCAACTGCCAGCAACGGTCGATGACTTCCTGGCAGCGACGCTCCATCTCTGGGTTTTCGCGCTGTACAGACGCGAAGTCCAGGTCTGCCGAGCTGGTGCCGGTGGCCATCGAGGAAGCCGCGCCGCCGCCCAGGCCGATCAACATCGCCGGGCCGCCGAGCACGATCAGCTTGGAGCCGACCAGGATCTCGCCTTTCTTGACGTGTTCTTCACGGATGTTGCCCATGCCGCCGGCCAACATGATCGGCTTGTGGTAGCCGCGCACTTCATCGCCACGCGGGGTGGTGATGGACTGTTCGAAGGTACGGAAGTAGCCGGTCAGCGCCGGACGCCCGAATTCGTTGTTGAACGCGGCGCCGCCCAGCGGGCCTTCGATCATGATGTCCAGCGCGGTAACGATGCGCTCAGGCTTGCCATACGGCACTTCCCACGGCTGTTCGAAGCCCGGGATCTGCAGGTTGGACACGGTGAAGCCGGTGAGGCCGGCTTTTGGCTTGGCACCACGGCCGGTGGCACCTTCGTCGCGTATCTCGCCGCCGGAACCGGTGGCGGCGCCCGGGAACGGGGCAATCGCGGTCGGGTGGTTGTGAGTCTCGACCTTCATCAGGATGTGCACCGGCTCCTGCACCGCGCCGTACTGGCGGGTCTCGGGGTCCGGGAAGAAACGGCCGGCGACGGAGCCGACGATCACCGAGGCGTTGTCCTTATAAGCCGACAGAACGCCTTCGCTGTGCATCACGTAGGTGTTCTTGATCATGCCGAACAGGCTTTTATCCTGGCTTTCGCCGTCGATGTCCCAACTGGCGTTGAAGATCTTGTGACGGCAGTGCTCGGAGTTGGCCTGCGCAAACATCATCAGTTCGATGTCGTGCGGGTTGCGCTTCAAGCCGTTGAAAGCGTTGACCAGGTAGTCGATCTCGTCTTCCGCCAGGGCCAGGCCCAGCTCGGTGTTGGCCTTCTCGAGGGCGGCACGGCCACCGCCGAGCACGTCAATCGCGGTGAGCGGCTTGGGCTCGGCGTGGCTGAACAGGCCGGCAGCCTGTTCCAGCTGGCTGACGATGATCTGGGTCATGCGGTCGTGCAGGCTGCTGGCGATCAGCTCGGCTTCGGCGTCGCTGAACTGGCCGGCGACGTAGAACGCGATACCACGCTCCAGGCGCTGGATTTTTTCCAGGCCACAGTTGCGGGCGATATCGCTGGCCTTGCTCGACCAGGGCGAGATGGTGCCGAACCGCGGCAGAACCAGGAACAAGCGGCCGTTAGGCTCTTGAACCGGAACGCTTGGGCCGTACTTCAGAAGGCGTGCCAGCACTTGCTGTTCGTCGGCGGTCAACACGCCGGTAACGTCGGCGAAGTGAGCAAATTCAGCGTACAGGCCTGTAACAGCTGGAACCTTTTGGCTCAGTTGCTCAAGGAGTTTGCTGTGGCGAAAGGCAGAAAGGGCAGGAGCGCCGCGCAGGATCAACATCTTCGGGACAGCCTCGGGAAGGGGGTGTGCTTTGAGGCCGTGCATTCTAGCGTAAACCTTCGCCAACGGCACCCGAAACGGCACCGGTGGCTGCTGCCGAACGTCAGTTGGCTGGATTCCACTGTCGTTTGGGGGTTATCCAGGGCATTCGGCGCAGTTATTTTAACCGTCATAATCCTGCGCCAAGCCCCGTTTCTGCGGGCTGCAGCCCGGTTTTGGCGGCGCTAGCAGACAACTCCAACGCTGTCGAGATATGGCGCCGTGGGCCGTTTGCGTATACTGCGCAGATGTTCTCCCCAACTGCTTTGCGCCCGCGATGCGCCAGATGGCTCATCGCAACCGGACTCTTCCTGATGCTCAGCGCCTGTGTTGATAAACCCAGCACGCTCGAGCGAATCAAGGAGGATGGCGTATTGCGGGTGATTACCCGGAACAGCCCGGCCACCTATTTCCAGGACCGCAACGGTGAAACCGGTTTCGAATACGAACTGGTCAAGCGCTTTGCCGACGACCTGGGCGTGAAGCTGGAAATCGAGACCGCCGACAACCTCGACGACTTGTTCGGCCAGCTCGGCAAGAACAACGGCCCGGTCCTGGCTGCCGCCGGCCTGGTCAGCAGCGAGCAGCGCCTGCAGCAGGTACGCTTTTCCCACCCCTACCTGGAAGTGACCCCGCAGATCATCTACCGCAACGGCCAGTCCCGCCCGACGAACGCGGCAGACCTGGCAGGCAAGAAGATCATGGTGCTCAAGGGCAGCACCCACGCCGAGCAACTGGCGGCGCTTAAAAAGCAGAATCCTGCGATCGAATACGAAGAATCCGACGCCGTTGAAGTGGTCGACCTGCTGCGCATGGTAGATGAAGGGCAGATCGACCTGACCCTGGTGGACTCCAACGAAGTCGCGATGAACCAGGTGTACTTCCCCAACGTGCGCGTCGCGTTCGACCTCGGCAACGCCAGCAACCAGAGCTGGGCCGTGGCGGCAGGCGAGGACAACAGCCTGCTCAACGAAATCAACAGTTACCTGGACAAGGTCGAGAAGAACGGCACCCTGCAGCGTCTCAAGGATCGCTACTACGGGCACGTCGACGTCCTTGGCTATGTCGGGGCCTACACCTTCGCCCAGCACCTGCAGCAACGCTTGCCCAAGTACGAGAAGCACTTTCGCGCCTATGCCAAGGAAGAAAAGGTCGATTGGCGCCTGTTGGCCGCCATCGGCTATCAGGAATCCCTGTGGCAACCGGCGGTCACTTCCAAGACCGGCGTGCGCGGCCTGATGATGCTGACCCAGAACACTGCCCAGGCCATGGGCGTGTCCAATCGACTGGACCCCAAGCAGAGCATCATGGGCGGCGCCAAGTACCTGGCCCGGATCAAAAGTGAACTGGACGACAGCATCGCCGAGCCGGATCGCACCTGGTTCGCGCTCGCTGCCTACAACGTCGGCGGCGGTCACCTGGACGATGCACGTACCTTGGCCAAGCGCGAAGGCCTGAACCCGAACAAGTGGCTGGACGTGAAGAAAATGCTGCCGCGCCTGTCGCAGAAGCAGTGGTACAGCAAGACCCGCTACGGTTATGCCCGAGGCGGTGAGCCGGTGCACTTCGTGGCGAACATTCGCCGCTACTACGACATCCTCACTTGGGTGACCCAGCCGCAGCTGGAAGGCAACCAGGTGGTCGAAGGCAACCTGCATGTGCCGGGTGTGGATAAGACCAAGCCGCCCGAAGACAACCCGAAACTATAAGAACACAGCAAAATCCATGTAGGAGGGGGCTTGCCCCCTCCCACATTTGGATCTCGAGCTGGCTCAAAGGCCGGTGATTAGATGCACCACTCCGCCCGTCAGCACCATCACACCTGGCACACCCGCCGCCTTCAACGCCTCAGTATCCACCTTCGCCCCATCCTGCAACTGCACCCGCACCCGCGTCAGCGCCACGCGCTGCTGCGACTTGAGGTTATCCGCCCCACCCAGCGCATTCAGCACATCGGCCGACAATAAGCCCGGCGCCGCGACGGTTTCTTCCTTGATCAAATCCGGCGTCAGCGCCTTCCAGAACGCCCGCTGCAATTTCTCGAACATGCTCACATCTCCACGACAGGTGAGGTTTCTACGGTAGCCGCGTGAAAAAGGCGCAACGCCTCGCGCACTTGGCCAGCTTCTTCCAGGCCCAGCACCTGACAGGCAATGATCTGGCAGTCGGCCAGGTCCAGCTCGCGCACGGTGGCCTTGATGGTCGGGATCAACGGCACGCTGACCGACAACTCATCCACCCCCAGCCCGAGCAACACCGGCACCGCCAGCGCTTCGGACGCCAACGCGCCGCACACGCCCACCCATTTGCCGTGGGCATGGGCGGCCTTGACCGTGGTGGCGATCAACCGCAGCACGGCCGGGTGAAAGCTGTCAGCCTGGCTGGCCAGGCGCGGATGGTCGCGGTCCATGGCCAGGGTGTATTGGGTCAGGTCGTTGGTGCCGATGGAAAAGAAATCCACATGGGGGGCGAACACGTCTGCCATGAGTGCGGCGGACGGTACTTCGATCATGATGCCCAGCTTTGGCAACTCCTTGAGCCCAAGCGCCAGCGCTTCCTCCTCAAGCATCTTGCGCGCCAGGTGCAGCTCAGACAGCAGGCTGACCATCGGCAACATGATGTGCAACCGCGCAAACCCGGTGCTGGCGAGGATCGCCCGGAATTGTTCACGCAGCAGTTCCGGGCGTTCCAGGCACAAACGGATGCCGCGCAGACCGAGGAACGGGTTGGTCTCGGCGTCCATCGGCACGTAGGCCAAGGGTTTGTCGCCACCCACATCGAGGGTGCGCACCACTAGGTTGCGCTCGGCACCCAGGGCACGGGCGATGGCGGTGTAGGTCGCCGCCTGTTCGTCGGGACTTGGGGCACGGTTGCGATCCAGATACAGGAACTCCGATCTCAGCAGGCCGACGCCTTCGCCGCCGAGGGTCAGGGATTGCTCGACTTCCTGCAACGAAGCCACGTTGGCAGTGACTTCAACGTGATGACCATCGCGGGTAGTGGCGGGTAACGACGCCTGCGCCACATCGCGCTGATGGCGGAGCACCTGTTGTTTACGCGCAACGTCCAGTTGCTCGATTTCGGCCAGGTTGGGGTCGAGGTGCAGCTCGCCGTTGTCGGCGTCGAGCAGCACCTGCTTGCCATTGGCCACCGCCAACACCTGCGCCGTAACACCGCAGATAGCCGGCAGGCCCAGGGCACGGGCGAGGATTGCGACGTGGCTGGTCGCGCCACCACCGACAGTGACAAACCCCAGCACCTTGCGTGTGTCCAGGCCGGCGGTCTGTGAAGGCGTCAGTTGTTCGGCGATCAGGATCGCGCGCTCCGGCAACTCCCAGGCGCTGTCTTGAATGCCCAGGATCAGTTTCAGCACGCGCTGGCCGACGTCCGCCAAGTCTGCCGCACGCTCAGCGATCAGCGCGTTGCCCAACCCCTGGAATAGCTTGATGGTCGCGAGCGTCGCACTGTTCCAGGCGAACGCGGCACTCTTGCCTTCAGCCACTAGGCGGTGGGCATGTTCCAGCAAAGTCGGGTCTTCGAGCAACTCCTGATGCGCGCGAAAAATCTCGGCCTGAGCGCTGCCAGCCGCCTTGTCCTGCAAAACCTGCAACGCTTCAGTGGCGGCGAGCAAGCCGCGCGTCAAAGCAGCGCGTTCCGTTGCTTCATCCGTGCCTTGCGCCGTGATGATCAGCTCCGGTTCGGTCACTTGAACGACCTGACCAAACGCCGAGCCCGGTGATGCACACACACCCCGCAGCAAGGTTGCCGGCGACTGCGTTGCGACCGGCTCGGCAATACTTGCCACTACCTCGCCACAGCCTTCAGCCAACAAGACCACCAGCGCCTTGATCGCCGCCTCGGCGTCCTCGCCCGCCGCGCTCACTTGCAAGGTATCGCCCTGCACGGTTTGCAACGCCATGATCGCCACCAGCGATTTGGCGTTGGCACTCTGGGTTTGCTTGTGCAGGTAAATGCTGGCGTTGAAACCTTTCGCCGTCTGGGCAAATACCGCTGCCGGGCGCGCGTGCAGGCCGTTGGCATTGGGCAAGGTCAGAGGCTTGGAGAACAGGGCATCGCCCTCCTCCTCGTCCGCCATCGCAACCGTTTCACCTGTGGATAACTGCACCAGCGGCTGGCCCGCCTGCACCAGACCGTCCGCCAGCAGCGTGAACGGCTCGCCGCTGACCACCAGCATCAAGGTGAGCACACTGCGTGCGTTGAGTGCCACGTAGTCGGCATCGAATTCGATCAACGGCTGCCCGACCTCCACCCGCTGGCCTTCCTGCACCAACCGGGTGAAACCCTGGCCCGCCAGGTTCACGGTGTCCAAGCCGATGTGCATCAGCACCTGGACGCCGTTGTCGTCGGTGATACTGACCGCATGCCCACTGTCCTGAATATTGCTGATCACCCCGGCCAACGGTGCGCACAGGGTCTGCGAGGTCGGGTCGATGCACAGGCCGTCGCCGATCAGGCGGCTGGAAAATACCGGGTCGGGCACCTGGTCCAGCGCCAGCAGCACACCCGACAGCGGCGCCAGCAGTTCCAGGGGTTGAGTTGTGGTCATGACTTCACCTGTTGTTGTGTTCTGTAAAAATCATTGGGCTGATGCGATCCCAGGATGACAACGGTCTCATGTGGGAGCTGGCTTGCCTGCGATAGCATCGCCTCAGTTTTCCTGTAAGACCGAGTCGCCCGCATCGCAGGCAAGCCAGCTCCCACCTAAAGCGCATTCACATAAGCCTGCGTTATTTCCACCAGTACTCGACCTGCACACCAAAATTGGAACCGTGTCGCGCCGTACCGTAGGCGCCGGTGTCGGACAACGCCGAGCCCGCTGACAGTTCATTCGCCGCACGCTTGGCCGCTTCGTTCCAGCTCGCATAGGTGTAGTAGACGCGCACTTCCGGCCGCGCCCAGAACGCCGGGCCCTTGGGCGACCAGGTCGGAGCGAAGGTGAATTTGCTCAACTTGCGCGTGCCGCCCGTGGCATCCACCTGGTCGTGGCCCAGCTCGGCAACCAGCTTGAATTGCTCACTGATGGCATACCCCGGGCGTACGCCGACCGACATCCAGGTCTGGTCCTGGCTGCCGGGACGCACGTCCTTTTGATACACGGCTTCAACCTGCCCTCCAAAACGCGGTGTCACCTGCCAGTCGAAAAACTCCACGGCGCGGTAGCTTTTGCTGCTGTTATCCAGAAAGGTGTTGCCGGTGTAGCCCAGCCCGGTGCCAGGGCCTTCCCCGTACTGCAACGCAAACTTGTTCTTGCCGCCGAGAAACGCGCTCTGCACATGCTGCGCGGTAAGCGCCCAGCCACTGTGGGTGTCGCGCCCGCCGGCTTTGGCGATGTAGCTCAGGCCCAGCTCCAGCTCGCCGCCGGGGTTGGTCTTGAAACCCGCGACGTTGAAGTCATGGCGGGTGGCGTATTCCTTTTGGTACAGGTTGTCCTTGCGGGAAATCGCGTAGCTGTACGTGAGGTCGCCGATCAGCACGTCCTCGATACCGCCGCCGGTGGCGCTCTGGTTCCAGTAGTAGAAGTCGGAGATATGGATGTCGTTACGTTTGTAGTAGCGCCGCCCGGCCCACAGCGAGCCGCCATTGAGGCTGGGCAGGTTGGACCACTGCGCGTACATCTGCGGCATGCGCGCAGTGCCGTAGTCGTCGCCCTGGAATCGCGGGGAGCGGTCGTATTGGTTGTAAAGCGATGCCATGGCATCGACGCTGAACACCGAACCGTCGTCGAGGGTGAGCACGTCCTGGCGCAATTCCAGTTCGGCGTATTGCTCGCACTCGTTACCCAAGCGGTATTTGGATTGCGCCCCCGGCAGTTGAAAACATTGCTGCTTGCCGCTGCCCGTAGAGGTCCCCGCGCCACTGCGCAGGTAACCGCCGAATTCCAGGGCTTGCGCGCCCACTGGCAGGCTCAGGCACGACGCAACGAGGCCCAGCTTTATGGTTGTTTTCATGAAGCACTCCGATATTTTTATTATGGTTTTTGAAGCGCCCCGTGCTCCCACACGGGGGTACAACGGGTCTCAATCGTTGAGGTACAGCACAAACGATTCGTAGGGGCGCAGCGCTACCGTGCCCTTACGACGCGGGCAGTCGGGGTAGTTGCTGATCAGCAGGCGCTGTTCGGTGGCCGCGTTGATCACGTCGTCCGGCAGTTGGATGTCGCACGCCGTGCCGTAGAAGTTGTTCAACACCAGCAGGCGCTCGCCATGGCCTTCCCGCAGGTAGGCCCAGACCTGCGGATGGCCTTGCAGCAGTTCGCGGTAAACGCCGTCCAGGATCAGCGGCTCGTGACGGCGCAAGGCAATCAGCGCGCGGTAGTGATGCAGCACGGAATCGGGGTCATCCAACTGGCTTTCGACGTTGATGCGTGAGGCATTGGCCGCAATGCCGATCCACGGCTCCGCGCTGCTGAAACCGGCGTTTTCCCCGGCACTCCACTGCATCGGCGTACGCCCGTTGTCCCGCGACTTCTGCATGATCGCCGCCATGCTCGACGCCTCGGACTCTCCCGCATCGCGCTTGAGGCGGAAGATGTTCAGGGTCTCCACATCGCGGTAGTGCGAGATGCTGTCGAAGCCCGGATTGGTCATCCCCAGCTCTTCGCCCTGGTACACGTAAGGCGTGCCCTGGAGGAAGTGCAGTGCGGTCGCCAGCATCTTCGCCGAGACCACGCGATGCTCGCCGTCGTTGCCGAAACGCGAGACCACCCGCGGCTGATCGTGGTTACACCAGAACAGCGCATTCCAGCCACCACCGGCCTGCATGCCCAGTTGCCAGTCGGAAAAAATCTGCTTGAGCTGGAGGAAATCGAAGTCGGCCTTCACCCACTTCTGCAGGTTCGGGTAATCCACTTTCAGGTGATGAAAGTTGAAGGTCATCGACAACTCTTTCGACTCGGGACGCGAGTAGCGAATGCAGTGGTCGAGGCTGGTGGACGACATCTCGCCGACATTGATCAGGTCGTGTCCGTCGAAAACTTCACGGTGCATTTCCTGCAAGTACTCATGCACGTGGGGGCCGTCGGTGTAGAAACGTCGACCGTCGCTGTTGTCCTCGGGAAAATCGGCGGGCTTGGAGATCAGGTTGATCACATCCAGGCGAAAGCCGCCCACGCCCTTGTCGCGCCAGAAGCGCATCAGCTTGAACACTTCGGCGCGCACCTTGGGGTTGTCCCAATTGAGGTCGGCCTGGGTGTGGTCGAACAGGTGCAGGAAATATTGGCCGGTTTGCGCCTCGTATTCCCAGGCCGAGCCGCCGAACTTGGATTCCCAGTTATTGGGCTGGTCGCGCCAGATGTAGAAATCGCGGTACGGGTTATCGAGGCTGCTGCGCGCCTGCTGGAACCATTCGTGCTCGATGGAGGTGTGGTTGACCACGATGTCGAGCATCAGCTTGATACCGCGCTTGGCCGCTTCGCAGATCAACAGGTCGCAGTCGGCCATGGTGCCGTAGCTGGGGTCGATGGCGTAGTAATCGCTGATGTCGTAACCGTTGTCTCGTTGCGGCGAGCGCAGGAACGGAGTGATCCACAGGCAGTCGACGCCCAGCCACTGGAGATAGTCGAGCTTGTCCACGATGCCCAGCAGGTCACCGGTGGCGTTACCCGCATGGCTGTGGAAGCTTTTTGGGTAGATCTGGTAGATCACCGAATGTTGCCAGGTTTGCATGGGGGGTTCCTTCAGTTGATTGGGTGCTGGCCTCTCGGGCCTCATCGGGGGCAAGCCCCCTCCCACATTTAAAATGCGTGCCCATGTGGGAGCAGCGTGCCCCCCGATAGCGATGGTTCAGGCAACGCGATAACCAGGCCGAACAATCTTCATGCTCAGCGCACAGGTCAGAACAAACGGCACCACCATCGCGATCACCATGCCAATCACAAACACCGCGATGGACTGCGGCACGATGGAGATGAACCCCGGCAAGCCACCCACCCCGATGGCCGAGGCCTGCACCTTGTTCAGCGCGAGGAAAATGCTGCCCAACGCCGAGCCCACCAGCGCGGCATAGAAGGGAAACTTGAAGCGCAGATTCACCCCGAACATCGCCGGTTCAGTGATGCCGAAATAAGCGGAAATAGCGGAGGTCGAGGCCATGCTTTTATCCCGCGCGTTGCGGGTCATGTAGAACACCGCCAGCGCAGCGCTGCCCTGGGCCAGGTTGGACATGACGATCATCGGCCAGATAAAGGTGCCGCCTTGGGTTGAGATGAGTTGCAGGTCCACGGCAAGGAACATGTGGTGCATGCCGGTGATCACCAGCGGCGCATACAGCAGGCCGAAAATCGCCCCGCCGACCATCGGTGCCAGGTCAAACAGGGCGACCACGCCTTCGGTGATCAGGATGCCGAGGTGACGCGTTACCGGACCGATAATGGCCAGGGCGAGCACGCCGGTGACGACGATGGTGGTGATCGGCACGACCAGCAATTGAATCGCGTTGGGCACTCGCGCCCGCAACCCTTTCTCGATCACGCTCATCACAAAGGCAGCCATAAGAATCGGCAGGATCTGCCCCTGGTAGCCGACTTTTTCAATCTGGAACCAGCCGAAAATATCGAAGTACGGCAGGCTCTGGCCGTCCAGACCGGCGACCGCCTTGCCATAGTTCCAGGCGTTGAGCAGGTCCGGATGCACCAGCATCAGGCCCAGCACGATGCCGAGGATTTCACTGCCGCCAAAGCGCTTGGCCGCCGACCAGCCCACCAACGCCGGCAGGAATACGAACGAAGTGTTGGCCATCAGGTTGATCAGGCTCCACAGGCCATCCAGGTTTGGATAGGCCTCCAGCAGCGTCTGACCCTCGATGAACATGCCCTTGGCGCCCATCAGGTTGTTCACGCCCATCAGCAGGCCGGCGATGATCAGCGCGGGCAGGATCGGCATGAACACATCGGAGAACACCCGCACCAGACGCTGCATGGCGTTGGTCTTGTCGGCGCCCTTCTTCTTCACATCGGCAATGGTGGCGGCGGCGAGGCCGGTCTGCTCGCGCAGGGCCGCGTAGACCTTTTCCACTTCGCCAGGGCCGATAACGACTTGAAACAGGCCGCCGGTGAAAAACGAGCCCTTGACCAGGTCGACCTGGTTCAGCGCGCTGCTGTTGACCAGGCTCGGGTCCTTGAGCGCCAGGCGCAGGCGGGTCACACAGTGGGCGGCTTGCTCAAGGTTGTCGCTGCCGCCGAGGTGCTCGAGGATCTCGCGGGCAATGTTGGAATAGTCGTGGCTCATGCTGGGTTTCCACTTTGATTTTTTTATTGGGGGAACGAAGGCAAACGTACTCGTCTGTACGAGTTAAAGCAACAACTCGTCTGTACGAGTTGCATTTTGTTTATTTTTTGTAGGTCAGCCCATCGCTGCAAGCCGCATAAATCCAAGGGTCTAATGGACAAACAGCCGCTCTGCCACTAAGGTTCCTGCCTTGACCGCAACCCCGGCAAAGAGCCATCCCCATGAGCAAATACAACCAGATCTATACGGATCTGCTTGCTAGCATCACCACCGAACGCCTGCAACGCGGCACGCGCCTTCCCTCCGAAACCGAATTGATGGACAGCTACCAGGCGAGCCGAGGCACCGTGCGTCGGGCAATAGAGCAGTTGCAGGAGCGGGGGTTTGCGCAAAAAATCCACGGCAAGGGCACCTTTGTGCTGTCGCCCAACCCGATCGAGTTCCAGCTGGGCGGCATCGTCAGCTTCCACGAAACCCATGCGGACCTGGGCGAAGACGTACACACCGACGTGGTCGAATTCACCCAGTTCCCGCTGGAAGGCTCACTGCTGCAACATATCGAAGCCGAGCCCGGCACCCTGATCACCCGGATCAAACGGGTCCGGCGCATCGGCGGCAAACGGGTGATCCTGGATATCAACCACTTCGTCGCCGAGGTGATCCCCGGCCTCGACCGGGCGATTGCCGAACAGTCGATCTACGCGTTCATCGAGCAGACCCTGCACCTGCAGATCGCCTACGCCCAGCGCACCATCGAAGCCCTGCCCCGCAGCAAAGACGACCAGGCACACCTCGACCTCGATGGCCAAAGCCATGTGATCGTGGTGAGCAACCAGACATTTTTGCAGGATGGGCGGCAGTTCGAGTACACCGAGTCGCGGCATACGCTGGACAAGTTTTACTTTTCGGATATTGCGCGGCGCTAAGGCACCGGGCGGTGCCTTGGACATGCTGGTTCAGGTGAACCGCAATGGCACCGCCGGCTGCTTCAACGTCTGCGCATCGCGGTAACGGGTAGCAAAGTGCTCGGCCGGCAAGCGTCCGTTGCCCTTGCCGAACAAGCGCTCGCGCAGGGTTTCCCCCGGCTCGTACGCCTGGCGGAACCGCCCGCGCCGGCGCAGTTCCGGGATCACCAGGTCGATGAAATCCCGCGCTGTTTCGAACGACAGGAACTGGCGCAGGTTGATGCCGTCGATGCCGTCTTCATCCAGCCATTTTTCGATTGTATCGGCCACTTCAGTGGGTGTGCCGGCGACGAAGAAAAAGTCCTGGTCGAGGCTGCCGATGCGGTCCAGCGCCTGCCCGACGGTTTCACCCGGCGGGAAGTAGTCCCGGGACAGCGATGGCAGCTGTTCGCGCTGGAATACGTGTTCGATCAGTTCGTCACGCGGGTACGCCAAAAGGTCGATGGGCATCTGGAAGTGCGCCATCGAACCCTCGACGCTGAGCCGTTCGCGGTAACTCTCCACTTTGCGCGCCACCTCGATATCAGTCTCGGCGACGATCACCGAAGCCATCACCAGAAACTTGATGCTGTCGGCCCTGCGCCCATGCTCCACCGCTTTGGCACGCATGGTCGCGATGTTGCGCCGCACGGTGTCGTGGGTGCGTCCGCCGGTGAACACCACTTCGGCGTGGCGCCCGGCGAACTCGATACCCGCCGGCGATCCCGTGGCCTGGAACAGCACTGGCGTACGCTGGCGTGACGGCTGGCACAGGTGCGGGCCGGCGACCTTGAAATGCTCGCCTTCGTGGTTGATGTAACGCACCTTGCCCGGATCGGTGTACACCCGCTGCTCGCGGTCCTGGATCACCGCGTCATCGTCCCACGAACCCTCCCAGAGTTTGTACAGCACATCCAGGTACTCGTCGGCGATCTCGTAGCGCCGGTCGTGGGCGACTTCGCCCTCATGGCCGAAATTGCGCGCGGCGTTGGGCAGATACGAGGTGACGATGTTCCAGCCCATGCGACCCTTGGTCAGGTGATCAAGGGTACTCATGCGCCGCGCAAACGAAAACGGCGGTTCGTAGGTGGTCGAAAACGTCACCCCAAACCCCAGGTTGCGAGTCACCGCCGCCATCGCCGATACCACCATCAGCGGGTCGTTGCTGGGGATCTGCATGCCTTCGCGCAAGGCGGTTTCCGGGCCGTTGCGAAAGGCATCGTAGGTGCCGGTCACATCGGCCAGGAACACCGCATCGAAGCCGCCGCGTTCGAGCAATTGCGCCAATTCGATCCAGTAGTCCAGGTCGTTGAAACGATGCCGGTTGTTGTCCGGATGAGTCCACAGGCCGTGGGTGATGTGGCTCACGCAGCTCATTTCGAAGAGGTTGACGTGTAGAGGTTTCAAGCTCATTGGCTGATCCATGTTCCGCTTAGAAGTTGTATTGCACACCGGTGGTGAAGCCCAGGCCGTCGCCCACGTAGAAGTTGTCCGAGTCCTGGCCCTTGAGGTCGTAAGAGGTTTTGGACGCAGTAACGTAGTGCTTGTTGGTGAGGTTTTTCGCGTCGAGGAACACGTTCCAGCGCTTGCTCGGGGTCTCGTAGCCGATCTTCGCGCCGAAAATGGTGTATTGCGGCGCCTTGAGGGTGTTGGCGAAGTCCACGTAGTAGCTGGAGGCGTGATTGAGGTTCACGTCGGCGTAGAAACCGTTGGGGTTCTGGTACAGCAACGCGGCCTGGTAGACCTGGCCAGGCAGACCGGGCAAGTCGTTGCCCCCGAAGGTCTGGTCGTTGCGGAAGTGGAAGTCGTTGAGGGTATAGGCCTGGCGCCACTTGATCGTGCTGCCGTCGCTGCCTTCCCACAGCTGGGTGCTCAGGCCGAACTCGATACCCTGGTGGATGGTCGGCGAGGCGTTGGTGTTGGACACGATCTCGTTGGAGGTGGCCGTGGCGTTGGCGATCACCGCCGACAGCAACTCGCCCTGGATCCACGAGCGATACGCCGTGAGGCTGCCCTCGAAAATGCCCTGGCGGCCACGAATACCGATTTCCACCGTGTTGGCTTTTTGCGCGTGCAGGTCTTGCACGTAGGGGTTGCTGACCGGGCCGGAGGAGTAATACCAGGTCACGGGCGGGTCGATGGAGCGGCTGACGTTGCCGAAGATCTGGATGTCCGGCGTCAGCGCATAACGCAGACCGATGCGTGGCGCGAGGTTCCAGTCGTCGTAGTGCACGGCGCTGGGGAACTCGCTGGTGTTAGGCGCGGTGGCGTAGCTGACACGCACGTTGCGCACCGAGTTGGCCGCCGACAGGCCAGTGGACAGCCAGGTGCGGTCGGTCAGTTGCAACTCGTTGCCGAGAGCAAACACCGTGTCTCGCGAGCCGCTGAACTTGACGCGCTGCACTTGCTGCCAGGTCTGCGGGTCGCGGATCTTCACGTCGCCGGGCATCAGCACGGTGTTGCTGAAACTGAGGGTGGTGTCGCTGGGCAGGCCGAAGAACGAGTCGCCTTTGCGCAAGTAGCGCAGGGAGGAGGACAAGTCAGTTGAATCCCACACGCCGGGGTTGGCGTAGTAGTGCAGGCCATCGGTCAACTTGTAGTGGTGATAACCCAAGCCCAATTCAAGTTTGGAGCGGTCGTCGAAGGTATACGTGGTGGTACTGCCGATCAGGGTAGTACCCGGCTTTTTACGCACCCAACGATAGTTGTTGGCCTTGGGGTCGTGTTTGATTTGATACTTGGTCAGGGTACTGGCATTGGTATTGTCTTCATCACGATGTCGGAAGGTGAAACGCGTCTCCCATTTATCATTGAATACATGCCCGAAGTTACCCACGACATCACTGCCGTGGTTGGCCGAGTCGTCCTGATAACCCTTACGTTCATTGTGCAATAAGGACAGGTAGTAATCGGTGTCCCCGACGACACCGCCGGTGCTGATCTGTTCTTTTTTATAACCGAAACTGCCAGCTTCTAGACGAATACGGTTGCCCGGCGCGGTATAACCGCTGTTGGTCACCATATTGATTGCGCCACCCAGTGTCAGCGCGCTGTATTCAAACGCGTTGGCGCCGGAGAGTACTTCTGTGTGATCCACTGCCGCCATGTTGAGCAAATCTTCCTGAGTACCGCCCGGACCGGTCACTGGAATGCCGTCGTAGAGGTATTTGATGCCCAGGGCGTAACCACCGTAGAAGCTGTTGATGCCGGAGCCGCGGATCGAAATCTTGGCTGCGCTTTGCCCGCTGGTGGCCTGTGCATAGACGCCTGGCTGATAGGCCAATACATCTTCGGCGGTGGCCGCACGGCCCTTGTTGACCTCCTTGTTGTCGACCACGGCGGTGGCGCCCGCCACCTTGTCCAGGCGCTTTTTGTCGTACTGGGCATCGGTTTCAGCCTTGCCGTTGACTACCACGGTTTGCAGGCTGGTATCCGCTGCATACAAGGCGCCGTGGCTCAATAAAGTCGCCAGGCCAAAAGAGACAGCCACCGGCAGGGAGCGCGATCGTAACGCCGGCTTTGATGTAGAACGCAAGGTCATGGATAACTCCAGAGTGTCCAATGAATAGAAGTTGAAACCATCTATTGGAATAGTCTGGTGCGAACTCCCTATAGCAGTAAGCGTGCCATTACCGAGTTCACTGTTATTTCGCCGACTGTAGACTACGCCGCCTGACCAAGGGGTGTGTATAAGTCGAATAACTGCGTGGTCACTGTTGCACGGCAAACACTTTGCTACAGGGTCTGCGCAATAACCCTACGCCAACCAAGTCGTTGACCACTCACACTAGAACTTGTCGGCTCCCCCCAAGTGTTGCCAGGGCAACATCGGCGAGTCAGTTTGCGCCTTTATCAACGTTACTTTATTCATGCACAGCCTGTTTTTGGCGCCTTAAACCCTTGGCATAACTCATGCAATGCAACTTTCCCCGCACTTGAGGTCGCCTGCGCCCATGCAACCATTACGTACTTTCAGGCTTTATCGCGCCATCGCTGTCGGCAGTTGCAGCCTGTTACTGGCCGCCTGCGACCACACCGCCCCCACTGCGCAGCGCAGCGCGCAGCCAGTGAGTGGCGGCACCTTGATCTACGCCACGGACCGCGAACCCACCTGCCTCGACCCGCACGTGGCCGGGGACATGCCGCAAGTGTTTGTCGGCCAACAGTACCTCGACTCGCTGGTGTCGATGGATGCCCAAGGGCAGATCGGCCCGTGGTTGGCGACCCGCTGGGAGATCTCGCCGGATGGCCTGACCTACACCTTCCATTTGCGCAACGACGTGCATTTCACCGACGGCACACCGTTCAACGCGCAGGCGGTCAAGGCCAACCTCGACCACGTGACCAACCCGAAAACCCAGTCGAGCACCGCCGGCGGCTACCTGCGCCAATACGTGCGCACCGACACGCCGGACGAGTACACCGCCGTGGTCCACCTGGCCACGCCTTACGCAGCGTTCCTCGAGGTACTGGCGCAGGCGTTCCTGGGCATCGAGTCGCCCACCGCCCTCGCCCGCCCGCGGGATGTGAATTGCGAGAGCCCGGTGGGCACCGGCCCCTTCAAGGTGGCGCGCTGGGACCGGCAGAACCAGGTCGAGCTGGTGCGCAACCCCGACTACAATTCCGCGCCACCCACCGCCCAGCATCAGGGCCCGGCATACCTGGAGCGGGTCATCTGGAAATTCATCCAGGAGCCCTCGGTGCGATTCGCCTCGCTGCAAGCCGGTGAAGTCGACGTGATCGAGGCCCTGCCGCCGGAATCCCACGAGGCTGCGCGGCGCAACCCGGACCTGTCGCTGATCATTGCCCAGCGCCCCGGCAACCCCACCAACGGCACGTTGAACACCCGTCGTGCGCCGTTCGACGACGTCAAGGTACGCGAGGCCTTCGTTCGCAGCGCAGACGTGGAAGGCGCACTCAAGAGTGTGTACTTCGGCGAATTCCCCCGCGCCGGCTCGCCCTTGAGCAGCGCCACACCGTTCTATAGCGCGGACTTCGAACACGCTCAGGACTACGACCCCGCACGCGCCAATCGCCTGCTCGACGACGCCGGCTGGACCGGCCGCGACGCCGACGGCTATCGCACCCGCAACGGCAAGCGCCTGCGGGTCGTCGTGACCCTAGGCAACCGCGCACCGCCGTCGGAGTTGACGCTGTGGGAACAGGTGCAGGCCACCACCCGCGAGACCGGGTTCGAGCTGATCCTGGACCAGATGAGTGACGTGCAAGCCACCAAGCGCCAGGCCGATTGGGACTACGACATCAACCTCGGCTACTGGAACACCAACACGGCGGACGTGCTGCGGATCATCTTCAGCAGCGCGTTTATCCAGCCCGCCGGCGTCGGTGGTTACCACCAGAACTCCGCCGGTTTCAACAACAAGGTCTTCGACGATGTGCTGCAACAGGCCCTGGCCACCCAGGACCCGCAACAACGCAAGACCCTGTACCGGCAGGCCCAAGCCACCGCATCGGCGAACTACCTGCAACTGACCACCTACCCGCAAAGCACACGCCTGGGCATCTACAAGACCACCCAGGGCGTGCGCCTGGAAACCTCGCTGGCGGTGACCTACCTGTACGACGCATGGGTGAATAAATGAGCACGATCCCGTTGAACCACACGGCGCCCCATCCGCGCCGCGAACGCTTCACCCGCCTGGGCCGTCGCGCCCTGCTGCGCCTGGGCGGCGGCCTGTTGGTGCTGTGGGCGGTGGCAACGCTGACCTTCTTCGCGCTGCGCTTGATGCCCGGTGATCCGGTGCTGGCCATCCTCGGCGGCGCCAGCGGCAACCCCACCCCGGAAACCATCGCCGAAGCCACCCGCGAGTACGGCCTGGATAAACCCATCGGCGTGCAGTACCTGGTGTACCTGGGCAAATTGGTACAGGGCGACCTGGGAGTGTCCTACTCCCAGCACCAGCCGGTCACCCACGTGCTTGCCGAGCAGTCCGGGCCAACGTTGGAATTGACCCTCGCCTCCCTGGCCCTGGCCTGGCTGCTGGTGCTTGCACTGACTGTCGTGACTGCCGGCCGCCAGCAATGGCTGGGACGCCTGGCCTCGCTGGCAGAAACCCTTGCCGCCGCGCTGCCGAACTTCTGGCTGGGCATTTTGTTGCTGGCGGTATTCGCCTTCGGCCTGCGCCTGTTCCCGCCCGCCGGCAGCGACGGCTGGCGCACGCTGGTCTTGCCGTCACTGGCGCTGGCGATTCCACTGGCTGGGTTTATCGCCCAGGTCACCCGTGAGTCCCTGGAGCTGACCCTCGAGCAACCCTTCATCCTCACCGCCCGCACCCGCGGCCTCAGCGATGTGGCGGTGCGCTTCAAACACGCGCTGCGTCACGCAGTGTTGCCGGGGTTGTCGTTGTCTGGCTGGGCCATCGGCGCGTTGATCAGCGGCGCGGTTGTGATCGAAGTGATTTTCTCGCGCAAGGGCCTCGGCCGGCAGTTGTACCAGGCCGTGCAAGCCCAGGACTTGCCGCTGACCATCGGCATCAGCCTGGTGGTCGCCGCCGGTTATGTGGTCGCCAACCTGTTGGTGGACCTGCTGTACCACTGGATCGATCCACGCCTGGAGCCTGTCGCATGACGCAATTGACACTTGAAGCGCCCGCCCTGCCGCTGCGCGTGCAACGCCAGCCTCGGCGCTGGCGTGTGGGTACCTGGGTCGCCTTTGCCTTCCTGGTTTTTGTGGTACTGGCGGCGCTGTTCCCGCAGTGGTTCGCCCACAGCGACCCGCTGCGCATCGTGCCACGCGAGGCCTTCCATGCGCCGAGCTGGGCGCATTGGTTCGGCACCGATCAGTCGGGCCGGGACATTTTCTCGCGGGTGATCCACGGCAGTCGCCAGTCGCTGTTTATCGGTGTAGCGGCGACGTTTATCGCCATGAGCATCGCGATTGTCCTGGGCCTGCTCGGTGGCCTCGGCGGGCCGCGTACCGACCGTGGCGTCGGTTGGTTGCTGGAGATCCTGTTCGCGTTTCCAAGCCTGGTATTGGCGCTGCTGTTCGTGGCGATCTTCGGCAGCGGCATCGGCCCGCTGATCATCGCCACCGGCATCGGCGCGGCGCCCGGTTATGCGCGCATGGTGCGCGGGCAAGTGCTGGCGGTGCGTAACGCCGGCTACATCGAAGCAGCCCGCGCCCTCGGTCACCCGCCCCTGCGCACGATCCGCCGGCAGTTGCTGCCCAACGCCATGCGCCCGCTGATCGTCACGCTGACCATGGGCATCGGCCAGGCCATCGTCTGGGCCTCGGCCCTGAGCTTTCTGGGCCTGGGCGCCAAACCGCCTGCGCCGGAGTGGGGAACCATGTTGTCCATGGGGCGCGACTTCGTAGCCAACGCCTGGTGGCTGACGTTTTTCCCTGGGCTGTTCATCGTGCTCACCACGCTGTCGACCACGGTGGCTGGCCGCTACCTGCAACAACGCCTGGAGGGCCGCCTGACATGAGCGATAAACGTCTGATCGTCGAGGGCTTGAACATCGATTTCGCCGGCAAGCGCGTGGTGCATGACCTGTCCTTCACCCTGGAACCAGGGCAGACCCTGGCGCTGGTGGGCGAGTCCGGCTCGGGCAAGAGCGTCACCGCCCGCACGCTGATCGGTCTCACCGCCGCCAATGCGCAAGTCAGCGCGCGCACCTTGAGTTACGGTGGGCAGGACCTGCTCAGCTTGTCGGAACGCCAGTGGCGCGACGTGCGTGGCAGCCAGATAGGCTTCGTGCTGCAGGACGCCCTGGTGTCCCTCGACCCGCTGCGCCCGGTGGGCAAGGAAATCCTCGAAGTGCTCAAGACCCACCGCTGGGGCGACCGGCGCAGCCGTCGCGAGCGCGTGCTGGAACTGCTGCACCGGGTCGGCGTGCCCGAACCCGAACTGCGCGCCTTGCAGCGCCCGGACCAACTCTCCGGCGGCCTGCGCCAACGGGCGTTGATCGCCAGCGCGCTGGCCCTGGACCCTGGCCTGGTCATCGCCGATGAACCCACCACCGCACTGGATGCCACGGTGCAGGCGCAGATCCTCGGTGTGCTGCAAGACATCAAGGGCCGGGGGGATTCGCTGCTGATCATCAGCCACGACTTGGCCGTGGTCGCCCAACTGGCGGACCAGGTGTTGGTGCTACGCCACGGCGAAGTGGTGGAGCAAGGCCCGATGGAACAGGTGCTGCGCAATCCACGCCATCCTTACACCCGCTCCTTGCTGGACGCGGTGCCGGCGGAGCATCCACGGGGGGCGCGCCTGTCGCCGGGACGCGAGCCTGAACCCGTGGCCGCCCGGCCCGAATCCGGCGCCTTGCTGTTGCAGGCGCGTCACTTGGGCAAGCGCTACATCGGCCCCGACCGCCAGCTGCGGCAAGTGGTCGACGACGTCAGTTTCGACCTGTACGCCGGGCGCACCCTGGGGATTGTCGGCGAGTCGGGATCGGGCAAGTCCACCGTGGCGCGCATCGCCCTCGGGCTGCTGGAGCCCGACGCCGGCAGTGTGCGGTTCCTTGACCAACCCTGGGCCGGCACCGGTGAGGCCGCGCCCGCAGAGAAGGATCGTCGCGCACGCCGCCGTGAGATCAGCGTGATCTATCAAGACCCGCTCAGCTCGTTCGACCCGCGCTGGAGTGTCGGCCAGATCCTCGCCGACGCACTCGACGTGGCGGGTGTTGCGCCCGCCGAGCGAGACCGGCGCATCACCCGGCTATTGAACCAAGTGCGGCTACCCGCCGACCTCGCCAGCCGCCGCCCGCTGCAGTTGTCCGGCGGCCAGCGCCAGCGCGTGGCGATTGCCCGTGCCATCGCCAGCAACCCCAGGGTGATCGTGTGCGACGAACCGGTGTCGGCCCTCGACGTGTCGGTACAGGCCCAGGTGCTGGACCTGCTCGCCGACCTGCAAGCCGAACTGGGCCTGGCCTATCTGTTTATCTCCCACGACCTCGGTGTGATCCGCCATGTCAGCGACGAGGTGCTGGTGATGCGCCAGGGCCAGGTGGTGGAAAGCGCCGCTGTCGAGGACCTGTTCAACCATCCCCAACACGACTACACCCGCCGCCTGCTCGGCGCCGTTCCGCGCTTGCCGGGCGCCGGCGTAACGCTGGTGGTGCCGGCGCTGGAGCCGGAAAGCGCGGTCTTGCTCTTCGACGAATCACGCCTGTGGAAAATCGCGATTTAAGCCGCTCGCCATTGATCAATTTCAAGGAAATGCCATGAGTACCGTCACTGAACTGTCTGCCCGCCTCGACGCCCTGTTGCCCGAGATCGCGCTGGGCGCCGCCGAGCGCGAGCGCAATCGCCAATTGCCCTACGAAGCGGTCGCAAGCCTGGCCAAAGCCGGCCTCTACACCACGCGCATCCCCACGCAATACGGCGGCCCGGGTGGCAGCGTAGAAGATGTGATCGGCCTGCTGGTGCGCATCGCATCGGTGGACTCCAACGTCGCCCAAGCCTTGCGCCCCGGCCTGGGGTTTGTCGAAGGCTTGCTCGCCTCGCAGGCCGATGACGCCGAGCAGGAACGCGAGCGCTGGTTTGCCCGCTACCTGGAAGGCGCGGTGATCGGCAATGCCGGCTGGGAAATCGGTGCCGCCAATGGCACGGTGAGTGCGCGCATCGTGCGCGACGGCGAGCACTATCGCGTCAACGGCAGCAAGTATTACAGCACCGGTTCGTTGTATGCCGACTGGGTCAGCGCGGTGGCGCTGGACGAAGAAGACCAGCCGGTGTCGTTCATCCTGCCGCGCGGCCGCGAAGGCCTGGACCTGCTGGACGACTTCGACGCCATGGGCCAGCGCCTCACCGCCAGCGGCACCACGCACCTGAACAATGTGCAGGTGTACGCGAGCGAGGTTCGCACGCGCACGGTAGAGGACGGCACGCGCACCATCGTCACGCCGTTCCTGCAATTGTTCCTCGCCGCCGTCGAAGCCGGGATCGCGCAGAATGCGCTGACCGACGCAGTGGCGTTCGCCCGCGACCACGCGCGGCCGATCAAGCACAGCACGGCGTCGCGCTCGGTGGATGATCCGTATGTGGAGTTGAGCATCGGCGATATCAGTGCCCGAGCCTACACGGCCCAGGCGGTGGTGGTGCGTGCGGCACAGTCGATTGATCGTGCGTGGGCGCAGGGGCTGAGCACGGCGTCTGTCGACCAGGCGGCCATCGAAGCCGCACAGGCGCAGTACATCGGTGCAGAGTCGGCACTGAAGGCCGCAGAGTTGCTGTTCGATGTGGGGGGTGCGTCGACCACCGGGCGCAGCCATAACCTTGATCGTCACTGGCGCAATGCGCGCACGGTGGCGAACCACAATCCGCGCCACTGGAAGGCCGCGGCGGTTGGCGCATGGCAGCTCAAGGGCACGCCACCGCCGACGTCGGGGCTTTTTTAAGCGGGGTGGATGATCACGGTGATGCGACGACGTTCGATGAGCTTGGCGTCCGCGCTGAACGTGTCGAAGGTGATAGAGGACTGTGGTGAGCGGGCTGCCCCGCTCACCAGCAAATTGTGGAGAGACGTGCGTTACTCAGCCTTCGAGGCCGGCGTCGGACTGGCCTTTGCGCAGGGTAAAATTCACCCCGATCGACAGCAGCGGCTGAGGTGGATTCCACGCGGGCTTCGGCGCGCTCAGCAAGTAGTCGGTGAGACTTTCGCGCTTGCCCGCCAGCAGGTTGGCCAGCAGCGTACCGGTGGCAGTACCACGCACGGTGCCCAGGCCGTTACAACCCAGTGCGCCATAGACGTTCTCACGTAGCTCACCGAAGAAACCGGCGCCGTTGCGGGTCATTGCCAGGCCGCCTCCCCACGTATGTTCGAAAGGCACATCCTTGAGCGTTGGAAAACGACGCTCGAATGACAGACGGTGCGCCGCACGGACTTTTTCCGGGTAGCCAGGCTTGGCGCGGCCGTCCGGGTTGAAGCTGAAGCTGTTGCGCACCAGGATGCGGTTGTCGTGGGTACGCCGCGAGGTGGTGCCGAACGGGTCGGCCGGGATCACGCCCCAGAAGTCCTTGCCGCCGATGCTCGCTTGTTCAGCGGGCGTCAGTGGGCGGGTCAGACTGCCGTAGGTGAAGATCGGCAGCATGCGGCCTTGAAGGAAGCCGAAATACTGACCGAACGCGTTGTTGGCGAGGATCAACTTGTCGGCGGTGATGCGCCCGGTGGCGTGGTGCAGCACAGTCTTGACGCCGTAGTCGACGGCGGTGATCGGCGTGTCTTCGTAAAGCTTGACGTTGGCCGGCAGCGAGTCGGCAAGGCCTTTCACCAGAGCCGACGGCTGGACCAGCATGGTGCCTGGCGTGTACAGCGCTTTGCGGTAGAACGACGTGCCGATGTGGTCGCGCAGCTCATTGCCTTCGATGATCTCGCACGGCTGGCCGAGTTTTTCCAGGCCACCACGATAGGCGTTGAGCACCGCAATGCCCTTGTCTTCCACGGCAGCCTGATACTTGCCGGAGTGCCGCAGTTGCGCGTCGACGATCTTATGCTCCTCCACCTGGTCGCGCAGGATCGACTGGCCGCGCTGATTCAATTCCAGCACGTGCTTGGCGATGGTCTGGTCACCGATGTAGTCCGGCGCGCCGATGTCGTGGGGCACATCGATCAAGAAACCGGCGTTACGGCCAGAAGTACCGAACCCGACTTGCTGGGCTTCCACCAAAATGACGTCGTCATTCGGGAAATTCAGCGCCAGCTGCCGAGCCGCCGCCAAACCGGTAAAACCTGCACCCACCACCACCCATGGGGCACTGGCATCACCGATCAGCGGCGCTTTTGGCTGACGCAGACGGCTGGTGTGGAACCAGCCTGGGCTGGCGTCATCGGCCGGCAGCGAAGCAATGCGATGCAGCGACGAGGGGTCGGCGGGTAACCCGTCAGACAACAACGATGCAGCCCCGCCAGCCGCCACAACCCCGGCGCCCACGCCGGCGCCGATGAGTACACTTCTTCTTGAAACAGGCATGTTAATCCCACTCGATTCAAAGGGTTACATATAGAATAATATTTGTATACACAATGTATTATTCTTCATGTGAGCCGTCAATCTTGGGATGTGGTCGCCACACGCTCTGCGCAGGCAACCCCGCGCTTACCCCTGAGGGGGATGGCAGAAATAGCGTATTCCAGATGCACAAAACCCCGGCACATGGCCGGGGTTTTGTTGTTCAGCATTTACCTGCTAGCGCGGGATCATTCCCACTCAATCGTCGCCGGCGGCTTGCTCGACACGTCATACGTCACGCGCGAAATGCCTTCGATCTCATTGATGATACGGCCGCTGACGGTTTCCAGCAGTTCGTATGGCAGGTGTGCCCAGCGGGCGGTCATGAAGTCGATGGTTTCGACGGCACGCAGGGCCACGACCCACGCGTAACGACGGCCATCGCCGACAACGCCCACGGATTTCACCGGCTGGAACACCACGAATGCCTGGCTGACCTTGTGGTACCAGTCGGCCTTGCGCAGTTCTTCGATGAAGATGTGGTCGGCGCGACGCAGCAGGTCGGCGTATTCCTTTTTCACTTCACCGAGGATCCGCACGCCCAGGCCCGGGCCCGGGAATGGGTGGCGGTAGACCATGTCGTAGGGCAGGCCGAGCTCCAGGCCCAGACGGCGGACTTCGTCCTTGAACAGTTCGCGCAGCGGCTCTACCAGCTTGAGGTTCATTTCCTCAGGCAGGCCACCCACGTTGTGGTGGGACTTGATCACGTGGGCCTTGCCGCTCTTGGCGCCGGCCGACTCGATCACGTCGGGGTAGATGGTGCCCTGGGCGAGGTACTTGATGTTGTCCAGTTTGTTGGACTGGGCATCGAACACGTCGATGAAGGTGCGACCAATGATCTTGCGCTTCTTCTCTGGGTCGGACTCGCCGGCCAGGTTGTTCAAGAACTGATCTTCAGCGTTGGCGCGAATCACCTTGACGCCCATGTTCTCGGCGAACATGGCCATCACCTGCTCGCCTTCGTGCAGGCGCAGCAGGCCGTTGTCGACGAAGACGCAGGTCAGTTGGTCGCCGATGGCTTTGTGCAGCAGGGCAGCAACTACCGAGGAGTCAACGCCGCCGGACAGGCCGAGCAGCACGTTGTCGGTGCCCACTTGGGCGCGCACCTGGGCAATGGCGTCTTCAGCAATTTTCGATGGGGTCCACAGGGCTTCACACTCGCAGATGTCGAGGATGAAGCGCGACAGGATGCGTCCGCCTTGCTTGGTGTGGGTCACTTCCGGGTGGAACTGCACGCCGTAGTAACGACGCTCGTCGCTGAACATGCCGGCGATCGGGCAGCTCGGGGTGCTGGCCAGGATGTGGAAGTCTTCCGGCATCTTGGTGACCTTGTCACCGTGGCTCATCCACACGTCGAGGCCGAACAGGCCATCGGCGTCGACGTGGTCTTCGATGCCGTCCAGCAGGCGGCTCTTGCCGACCACATCCACACGGGCATAACCGAATTCACGCAGTTCGGAACCTTCAACCTTGCCACCCAGTTGCTCGGCCATGGTCTGCATGCCGTAGCAGATACCGAAGACCGGCACGCCCAGGTCGAACACCGCTTGTGGGCAGCGCGGGCTGTTGGCTTCGTGCACGGACTCGGGGCCACCGGCGAGGATGACGCCTTTCGGTGCGAATTCGCGGATCGCTTCGTCATCCATGTCGAACGGGTGCAGTTCGCAGTACACGCCGATTTCACGCACGCGGCGGGCGATCAGCTGGGTGTACTGGGAACCGAAGTCGAGGATCAGGATGCGGTGGGCGTGAATGTCGAGGGCCATGAAGTCAGTCTCGTCTAATGAATCAGAAACAACTCGGGGCTGAAAGAACAGCCCCGGTTACTTAACGTTTTGCTGGAAGCCTCAACCTACGCGGTAGTTTGGCGCTTCCTTGGTGATCTGCACGTCGTGGACATGGGATTCAGCCATACCGGCGCCGGTGATCCGCACGAACTCTGGTTTAGTGCGCATTTCTTCGATGTCGGCGCTGCCGGTGTAACCCATCGAGGAGCGCAGGCCGCCCATCAGTTGGTGGATGATCGCGCTCAGGGTGCCTTTGTAAGGCACACGGCCTTCGATGCCTTCCGGTACGAGCTTCTCGGCGCCTGCCGAAGAGTCCTGGAAGTAACGGTCGGAAGAGCCCTGCGCCTGGGACATGGCGCCCAGCGAACCCATGCCACGGTAAGCCTTGTAGGAACGGCCCTGGAACAGTTCGATCTCGCCTGGCGCTTCTTCAGTACCGGCAAACATCGAGCCCATCATCACGCAGGAGGCACCGGCCACGATGGCCTTGGACAGGTCACCGGAGAAACGGATGCCGCCGTCGGCGATCAACGGCACGCCAGTGCCTTCAAGGGCAGCGGCGACGTTGGCGATGGCGCTGATTTGCGGCACGCCAACACCGGCGACGATACGGGTGGTGCAGATCGAGCCTGGGCCGATACCGACCTTGACGGCGTCCGCGCCCGCTTCGGCCAAAGCCTTGGCGGCAGCGCCGGTGGCGATGTTGCCGCCGATCACCTGCACATCAGGGAAGTTCTGCTTGACCCAACGCACGCGGTCGATCACGCCTTTGGAGTGACCGTGGGCAGTGTCGACCACCACCACGTCAACACCGGCAGCAACCAGCGCCGACACGCGGTCGCCGGTGTCTTTACCGGTACCCACCGCAGCGCCAACGCGCAGACGACCCTGGTCGTCCTTGCTGGCCAGCGGGTAAGCCTTGGCTTTTTCGATGTCGTTGACGGTCATCATGCCTTTGAGGGCGAATTTGTCGTCGACGATCAGTACGCGCTCGATGCGGTGCTTGTGCAGCAGTTCGCGCACGTCGTTCTTGTCGGCGCCTTCCTTGACAGTGACCAGACGCTCTTTGGGCGTCATCACTTCACGGACGGTGACTTCAAGACGGTTTTCGAAACGCACGTCACGGGAAGTGACGATGCCGACCAGGTCGCCATCGTGCAGCACCGGAACACCGGAGATGTTGTGCAGGCGGGTCAGGTCGAACAGGTCACGCACGGTGGCGTCGGCTTCGATGGTGATGGGGTCTTTGACCACACCGGCTTCGTAGCGCTTGACCTTGCGCACTTCGGCAGCTTGCTGCTCGATGGTCATGTTCTTGTGGATGATGCCGATGCCGCCTTCCTGAGCCATGGCGATTGCCAAACGGGCTTCGGTGACGGTGTCCATGGCAGCGGAAACCAGTGGAATATTCAGCTCGATGCCACGGGTTAGGCGGGTCTTGAGACTGACTTCGTTAGGAAGCACCTCGGAATAACCGGGCACTAGGAGAATGTCGTCGAATGTCAGAGCTTCTTGGCTGATACGCAGCATCGCGGGGGCTCCCGAGCGGGAAAATGGAAGCGCGCCATTATATACATGCACCCTGCCGGGCTCAATGTAAAACTCTGACATATTTGGGAATACTGATAGATGGGGAACCCTTGCGGCTTTTCTGTAGGAGCGAGCTTGCTCGCGAAAAACCCAAGAGCACCGCGTTGAACCTGACTGCCCGCGTTATCGTTGACGATTTTCGCGAGCAAGCTCCCTCCTACAAAAAGGGTTACAACTCGACTTTGACCCAGCTCATCTTCTGGTCCAGCCAATCGGCGAATTCGTCGATAAAACTCTGCTTGAACCCCGCTTCCGCCCAGTTGTTGAAGATGAATCCCAGGTTGGAAAAACCGCATTCCTGCAGGAACAGGAAGCCGTTGATGTCATCTTCATGCCCGCACAACGGGCAGGTGAAGTTGTCGGTGTGGCCGGGCATCCAGTCTTCCAGGCTGTCGAACAGGGCTTCGCCGACTTCCTTGCGGCATTCCGGGCAGCCGGCTTCTTCAAGAAAGCCCTTGGCCGGGGTGTAGATGCAGCGCTTGTAAATTATTTCCAGGCCGTTGACCGGTTCGTTGAACGGCAACGCTTCGGGGTACAGCACCACGGCGCGGGCGCCATCGGCCAGCGCGTAACCCATGCGATTGCCGGTGCGGCCACAGGTGGTGAGTTCTTCCTTGATGATGTTCTTGCGCACCAACCAGCGCACGATGGCCCGGGCGCGGGGTTCGTGGACGGGCAAGGTGGAGATTTTCGGGACAAGGATGCTTTGGGAGTTCATGGGAGTCCTGCGGTGTGGCGTCTGGCCTCATCGGGGGCAAGCCGCCTCCCACAGTTGAATGGTGAATGCTTTCAAGTGTGAGAGGGGGCTCGTCCCCGATGAGGCCCTAAAGGCAGGCAGCTTAATCCCTGCCCCACACAGGTCAAGTACTCAGATAGCGCCCGATCAGCGCAATGCCACTGGCCAGCACCAACCAGGTCACCAGCCTGACGAACGCCTCCCGCGACAGGCGCATCGTCACCCGACGCCCCAGCCAGAGCCCCAACGCCATCGCCGGCAAGAGACACAGCGCCAACATCAGCAGAGGCCAATCCGCATACACCCCGGCAACTAAAAACAAACTCAGGCGCACCACCGTGCTGCAACTGATCAATGCGCTCTGGGTGGCGCGCGCCGCGTCCTTCGGCAAGCGGCTGTTCAGATAGATCGCATAGAGAAAACCGCCACTGCCAAACAGCGCCCCGAACAATCCGCCCACCGTGCCCATGGGCACCGACCACCCCGCCGCCAACTGCGTCGGCCGCGCTTTCACCGCCAGGCTGTAGATCGCATAGGCACTGATAAACAGCCCCATGAGCAGCAATAACAGGTCGGAATGCACGTTGAGCAAAAACACCACGCCCAGTGTGCAGCCAATGGCCATGCACGGCAGCAGGCGCAGCAGCTCCGGCTTGTTCACGTCCCGCCGCGACTGCAGCAGGTTGCCGAATGCTGCGACAAAGTCCAACAGCACCAGCAACGGGATGATCTTCGACAGCGGCATGAACAGGATCAGCAGCGGCCCCGCCACCAGCGCAGTGCCGAAACCCGCGATGCCAAACACGATATAAGCCACCACCACGCCCAGGCCAATCACCAGCCAATCCATACCGCCAAACGACCATTGGCTCATCAGCTCAACTGGGCTCATGGGTTATTCCTTTAAATAGACAGCCTCCACTTTAGCCATGGACGCAGGTTGCGACGACTGTCTTCAACGCCTTCCACCAATTTGGTACGGCGTGACACCTGATCTCTACCCGCCAATTGCGTTACGTCCTCGAAATGCCTATAAACTGCCGCCCATGATTAAAGATCCTTTTGCCCGACTGGGCCTGGACCGCGAAGTCCTGACTGTCAGCCAGCTCAACGGCCGCGCGCGGGTGTTGCTGGAAGACGTGTTCACCAATATCTGGGTCGAAGGCGAGATCTCCAACCTCGCCCGCCCGGCCTCTGGGCATGTGTATTTCACCCTCAAGGACAGCGGTGCGCAGGTGCGTTGCGCGCTGTTTCGCAACAACGCGGCGCGGGTTCGCCAGGCGTTGAAGGATGGCCTGGCGGTGAAGGTGCGCGGCAAGGTCTCGTTGTTCGAGGGTCGTGGTGATTACCAACTGATCCTGGATACCGTGGAGCCAGCCGGCGACGGTGCGCTGCGCCTTGCCTTCGACGCGCTGAAGGAAAAGCTCAGCGCCGAAGGCCTGTTCAGTGCCGAACGCAAAGTGGCGCTGCCGGCGCACCCTCGGCGCATCGGCATCATCAGCTCGCCGACGGGTGCGGTGATCCGCGACATCATCAGCGTATTCCGCCGCCGTGCGCCCAACATTCAGCTGACCCTGATCCCCACCGCCGTGCAAGGCCGCGAAGCGATCCCGCAGATTGTGCGCGCGCTGAAACTGGCCGATGCGCGCGGCTTTGATGCGCTGATCCTGGCCCGTGGCGGCGGCTCGCTGGAAGACCTGTGGTGTTTCAACGAAGAGGCCGTGGCCCGTGCGGTGGACGCCTGTGTGACGCCAATCGTCAGCGCCGTCGGCCACGAGACCGATGTGTCCATCAGCGATTTCGTCGCCGACGTGCGCGCCCCTACCCCTTCCGCCGCCGCTGAATTGCTCGCGCCGGACGCCAGCCACCTGGTGCGTCAGGTCGAGAACCTGCACCGCCGCCTGGTGATGCTGATGCGCAACCGCTTGCGCCACGACCGCCTGCGCCTGGAAGGCATGGCCCGACGCCTGCGCCATCCTGGCGAGCGCCTGCGCCAGCAAGCCCAGCGCCTGGACGACCTGGACATGCGCCTGCGCCGCGCCTTCGAGCGCAGCCTCAATACCCGTCGCGAGCGTCTGATCCGCCTGGAAACCCGTCTCGCCGGCCAACACCCCGGCCGCCAACTGGCCCTGCTGCGCCAACGCCTGGACAGCCTGGCCGAACGCCTGCCCCGCGCCATGCGCGAAGGCCTCAAGGCGCGGCGCCTGCAATTGCAAAGCCAGATGCAGACGCTGCACGTGGTCAGCCCGCTGGCGACCCTGGGCCGGGGCTACAGCATCCTGCTGGATGAACGCGGCCAGGCCATTCGCAACGCCGCACAAACCCACACCGGCCAGCGCCTGACCGCGCGCCTCGGTGAAGGCCAATTGCAGGTGCGGGTGGAAGACAACCACCTCACACCCGTTACCCTTTCGTTATTGGATTGATTGATGCCACGTCTATTTAGCCTGTTGATGTTGCTGTGCCTCGCCGTTAACGCTCATGCCGACAGCTACATCACCCGCACCTTGAACAAACCGGTGCCGGGCGGTGTGGCAGTGGTCGACCTGGGCCCTTCGGCGGCCGCGCCGAAAGCCACGTACCAGGGCAAGCCGGTACTGGTGGTGAAGGAGCAGGACAACTGGCTGGCCATCGTCGGTATCCCGCTGACGGTCAAACCCGGTAATGAGCGCATCAGCAGCGGCGGGCGCACGCTGCCGTTTATCGTCGGCTACAAGAAGTATCCGGAACAGCGCATCACCTTGAAGAACAAAAGCCAGGTCAACCCGGAACCGGCGCAGCTCAAGCGCATCGAGTCGGAGCTGGCGGTGCAGATCAAGGCCTACCGAAGTTTCAGCCCGAACCTGCCGAGCAACCTGGTGCTGGATAAACCGGTGAATGGACCGCTGTCGAGCAAGTTTGGCGTGCGCCGCTTCTTCAACGGCGAAGAACGCAACCCTCACTCGGGCCTGGACTTCGCCGTCCCCGCCGGCACGCCGATCAAGACGCCGGCCAATGGCAAGGTAATCCTGGTGGGCAACTACTTCTTCAACGGCAACACCGTGTTCGTCGACCATGGCCAAGGTTTTATCAGCATGTTCTGCCATATGTCGAAGATCGACGTGAAGGTCGGCGACACACTCACCCGAGGTGCCGTTGTCGGCAAAGTGGGTGCCACAGGCCGCGCGACCGGGCCGCATATGCATTGGAACGTCAGCCTGAACGATGCGCGGGTCGATCCGGCGATCTTTATCGGCGCGTTCCAACCCTGATCGACACGATTGCGCGCCAGCCAAATGGCGCGCAATAAAAACAGGCCCTGGAAAGATTCCTAACCATAAAATCCTGTTTTCTCAGCCCACAGCAGAAATTATCTCAATTTTTCTCGACTGCTTGCCATCTTTCACCCCGACGGTTAGGGTTGAGCTTATGAAAACCTCTCACACCCTCATTCAGCTCCGCCAGCACCGCAGCCTGTGCCTCGTCAGCGCACGACTGCCAAGCTGAATCGATCTGCCTCGTCCCGCGTTTTATCCCCAATAACAGTTCCACGGCAGGCCGCCTTTTCTCGGCCCCTACAACAAAGGATTTCCCGATGAGCATGCTCAAAGACCCGTCTTCGAAGTACCGCGCGTTCCCGACCATCGACATCCCGGACCGCACCTGGCCGTCGAAGACCATCACCGAAGCGCCGATCTGGTGCAGCTCCGACCTGCGTGATGGCAACCAGTCGCTGATCGAGCCGATGGATGCGGTGAAAAAGCTGCGCTTCTGGAAGACCCTGGTAGCGGTCGGCGTGAAGGAAATCGAAGCGTCGTTCCCGGCCGCATCGCAAACTGACTTCGACTTCGTGCGTACCCTGATCGAAGATGGCCACATCCCCGAGGACACCACCATCCAGGTGCTGACCCAGGGCCGTGAAGACCTGATCGCGCGCACGTTCGAATCCCTGCGCGGTGCCAAGAAGGCTATCGTGCACCTGTACAACGCCACCTCGCCGTCGTTCCGCCGCATCGTGTTCAACCAGGACAAGGACGGCATCAAGGCCATCGCGGTCAATGCCGCCAAGCTGTTCGTCAAGTACGCTGCGCAGCAGCCGGAAACCCAGTGGACCTTCGAATACTCCCCGGAGACGTTCAGCGCGACCGAGCTGGAGTTCGCCAAGGAAGTCTGCGACGCGGTAATCGAGGTGTGGAACCCGACGCCTGAGCACAAGATGATCCTCAACCTGCCGGCCACCGTGGAATGCGCCACGCCGAACATCTATGCCGACCAGATCGAGTGGTTCGGTCGTCATATCAACCGTCGTGACAGCGTGATCATCAGCTTGCACACGCATAACGACCGTGGCACTGGCGTGGCCGCTACCGAGCTGGGCCTGATGGCCGGCGCCGACCGTGTCGAAGGCTGCCTGTTCGGCAATGGCGAGCGCACCGGCAACGTCGACCTGGTCACCGTAGCCCTGAACATGTACACCCAGGGCCTCGACCCGCAGCTGGACTTTTCCGACATCGACGGCGTGCGCAAAGTCGTCGAGGAGTGCAACCAGATCCAGGTGCACCCACGCCACCCTTACGTGGGCGATCTGGTGCACACCGCGTTCTCGGGCTCTCACCAGGATGCGATCCGCAAAGGTTTCTCCCAGCAGAAAGACGATGCGCTGTGGGAAGTACCGTACTTGCCGATCGACCCGGCCGACATTGGCCGCAGCTACGAAGCCGTGATCCGCGTGAACAGCCAGTCGGGCAAGGGCGGCATCGCCTACCTGCTGGAACAGGAATACGACATCAGCCTGCCGCGCCGCATGCAGATCGAGTTCAGCCAGGTGGTACAGGCCGAAACCGACCGCGTGGGCCTGGAGATGACAGCACCGCAGATCTACGCCTTGCTGCAGCGTGAATACCTGCAAGCCAACACGCCGTACGCGCTGGTCAGCCATCGCCTGCAGGAAGAGAACGGCAACAGCGCCGTCGAGGTCGAAGTGTCGAGCAAAGGCCAGGGCGAAACCAACCTGCACTGGAAAGGCAAAGGCAACGGCGCACTGGAAGCGCTGGTGGCGGGTTTGCCGATTGGCGTGGAGATCATGGACTACAACGAACATGCGATCGGTGCGGGCACCAACGCCAAGGCCGCCGCGTACATTGAGCTGCGTGTGAACGGTGAGCGTCCGGTGCATGGCGTGGGCATTGATGAAAACATCACCACCGCCAGCTTCAAGGCGCTGTTCAGTGCGCTGAACCGCTCGTTGAGCCAGCAGGAAGCCAAGGCGGCGTAACTAGACACTGAAATGCTAAAGGCCCCTGGGTGTGAGTCCAGGGGCCTTTTTTTGGATTTAGATTTGTGTTGTCTTAAATGGCCTCATCGGGGGCAAGCCCCCTCCCACACTTGACTGTGTTCACAAGGTGAAATGTGTAAACCCAATCCAGTGTGGGAGGGAGCTTGCTCCCGATGGCGGTCTGTCAGACAAACTCAAAAGTGTCGGCATCCAGATTCGCCGGAAACCGCGTGCGATACGCCGCCAGCTCCGCCGCATCCAGGCACACTTGAAACACCCCGTCCGCCTCCCCCGCACTCAGCAAGGTTTCACCCTGGAAGTCCAGAACCTGGCTGTCACCGGTGTAGGCAAAGCCTTTGCCATCTGTACCAACCCGATTCACCGCCGCCACATAGCACAGGTTTTCGATAGCCCGCGCCGGCAGCAGACGGTTCCAATGCAGGCGACGCGCCCCCGGCCAGTTGGCGGTGTACAGCAGCAGGTCGGTGTCCTGGGCATCGCGACTCCACACCGGGAAGCGCAGGTCGTAGCAAATCAGTGGGCGGATACGCCAGCCTTTCAACTCGAACTGCACCTGACGCTCGCCAGGTGTGTAGTGGTCATGCTCACCCGCCATGCGAAACAGGTGACGTTTATCGTAGTGCAACACCTCACCATCCGGCCGCGCCCACAGCAGGCGATTGCGATGGCTGCCGTCGGCGGCCTGGATGATCACACTGCCGGTGATCACCGCGTTGTATTTCGCCGCCTGAGCCTGAAGCCAGGTGTGGGTCGGGCCGTGTTCGGGTTCGGCCAAGGTGGCCGACTCCATGGAGAACCCGGTGGTGAACATCTCCGGCAGCACGATCAGGTCGGCACCCCTGGCCTGCTCCAGCAGCCACTCGAAGTGATCCAGATTGGCCTGGCGGTCGTGCCAGGCCAGGGTGGTCTGGACCAAGGCGATGTTCAGATTCGGCAATTCACTCAGATCACGCATAGTTTTTCCGCCGCCTGGCGCAGCGTTTCCTCACGTTTGGCAAAGCACAGGCGCACCAGGCGCTGGCCTTGGGGTGGGGTCTGGTAGAACACCGAGACCGGAATCGTCGCCACACCGTGCTCGCGGGTCATCCACAGGGACATGGCGACGTCATCCAGGTCCGGGCGGATCTGTGAGTAATCCACCAGTTGGAAGTAGGTGCCGCTCACGCGGGTGAAGCTGAAACGTGACGGTGCCAACAGATCGCAGAACAGGTCACGCTTGGCCTGGTAGAACGCCGGCAGTTCCTCGACGTGCTCCGGATGCTCAGCCATGAAGTCGGCCAGCGCGTATTGCAGCGGTGTCACACCGCAGAAATTGACGTACTGGTGCACCTTGCGCAGTTCGGCGGTGAGGGCCGGTGGCGCGACGACATAGCCGGTTTTCCAGCCGGTGACGTGGTAGGTCTTGCCGAAGGAGCTGACTACGAAGGCGCGTTGATAGAGCTCTTCGTGGGCCAATACGCTCACGTGGGGCACGCCGTCGAAGACAAGGTGCTCATAGACTTCATCGCTGACCAAGTAGACATCGCGGTCGCGGATCAACTCGGCCAATTGGTCCAGCTCGGTGCGGCTGATCAAGGCACCTGTGGGGTTGTGCGGGGTATTGAGAATGATCATGCGCGTGCGCGGTGACAGCGCCGCCTTGATCTTCTCGAAGTCGAGGGCAAAGCCGTTCAGGCTCAGTTGCACATGTACACAACGACCGCCGGCCAGCTCCACCGAGGGCTCATAGCTGTCGTAGCAGGGATCGAACACGATGACTTCATCGCCACTGCGGATCACCGCCTGGATCGCGCAAAAGATCGCCTCGGTGGCGCCAGGGGTGATGGTCACTTCACTGTCGGCATTGACGGTCGCGCCGTAACTGCGGGCGATCTTGGCGGCCACCTGCTGCCGCAGCACCGGCAGGCCGGTCATAGGCGCATATTGGTTGTGACCGAGGGCGATGTGCTTGCCCACCGCGTCGAGCAAAGCCTGGGGGCCATTGAAGTCCGGGAAACCCTGGGACAGGTTGAGCGCGCCGGTTTCGGCAGCAAGTTGCGACATGGTGGTGAAAATGGTCGTGCCGACATTCGGCAGCTTACTGGTGATCATCGAAAGGCCCCTGCAGGTGAGCCCCAAGTTTTAAGCTGCCAACTGCACCGGGTCAAGGCACAAACCACCGCGCACAAAAAAGGGCTCCATAGGAGCCCTCTCTCACAACGTGAAGCAGCGGTTATTTCTTGTCACGGCGCTTCTTGTCGGCCTTCTTGTGGTGAGTCATCAAACGACGCTTCTTGTTCACCTGACGGTCAGTCAGCGTGTTCTTGTTGCCTTCGTATGGGTTCTCGCCACCCTTGAACTCGATACGGATCGGCGTACCGACCAGCTTCAAGACACGGCGGTAAGTGTTTTCCAGGTAACGCACGTAGGACTTCGGCACCTTCTCGATCTGGTTACCGTGGATCACGATAATCGGCGGGTTGGCACCACCCAAGTGAGCATAACGCAGCTTGATCCGGCGGTTGTTGACCATCGGCGGTGCGTGCTCGCCAACGGCGTCTTCCAGGATCTGGGTGAGACGGTTGGTCGGCCAGCGGGTGACCGCGGACTTGAACGAGTTCTGTACGGAGGCGTAGAGGTTGCCCACGCCGGTGCCGTGCAGTGCCGAGATGAAGTGGATGTCGGCGAACTCAACGAAGAACAGGCGACGCTGCAGCTCGATCTTGACGAAATCGCGCTCGCTCGGCGTCATGCCGTCCCACTTGTTGATCGCGATCACCAGTGCCCGACCGGCTTCCAGAGCAAAGCCCAGCAAGTTGAGGTCGTGGTCCACCACGCCTTCGCGGGCGTCCATCACGAAGATCACCACGTTGGCGTCTTTGATCGCCTGCAGGGTTTTCACCACGGAGAACTTTTCAACTTCTTCGTGGATCTTGCCGCGCTTGCGCACACCGGCGGTGTCGATCAGCGTGTACTTTTCCTCGTTGCGTTCGAACGGGATGTAGATGCTGTCGCGGGTGGTGCCGGGTTGGTCGTAGACGATGACGCGGTCTTCACCGAGCATGCGATTGACCAGCGTCGACTTGCCAACGTTCGGGCGGCCGATGATGGCGATCTTGATACCGTCTTTTTCGCTCGGGCCAGGAATGCGCTTGGCTTCCTCACCTTCGGCGACGATTTCTTCTTCGCCCTCTTCTTCTTCGGCGTCATCCTTCGGGAAATCGCGCAGGGCGATTTCCAGCATTTGGGTGATACCGCGACCGTGAGCACCGGCGACCGGGATCGCGTCGCCCAGGCCCATCGGGCTGAATTCGGCACGGGCCGCTTCAGGATCGATGTTGTCGATCTTGTTCGCGACCAGATAGGAACGTTTGTTGCGCTTGCGCAGGTGCTCGCCAATCATTTGGTCAGCAGCGGTGTAGCCCGCACGGGCGTCCACCAGGAACAACACGACATCGGCTTCCTCAATGGCCAGCAGCGACTGCTCGGCCATTTTTTCGTCCATGCCATGCTCGTCACCGGAGATACCACCGGTGTCGACAATAATGTAGGAGCGCCCTTGCCACTTTGCCTCACCGTATTGGCGATCACGGGTCAGACCGGACAAGTCGCCGACGATGGCGTCGCGAGTCCTGGTCAGGCGGTTGAACAAGGTGGACTTGCCGACGTTAGGTCGGCCCACCAGGGCAATTACGGGAACCATGCGGCTCTCCACTTCGTTATTTCAGAAAATACAAAAGCCGCTGCAGGGCAGCGGCTGGTGCTCGACTGTAGGAGTGAGCTTGCTCGCGAAAAACGCAAAGGCACCGCGATTATTCAGACAGCACGCGTTATCGTTAACGATTTTCGCGAGCAAGCTCGCTCCTACAGGTGAAGCTGCTTGAAGGTTACGCCACAAGCATAGTTCTTACTTGACGGTAAGGGCTTCCAGCTTGCCGCTGTTGCCATACACATAAAGCATGTTACCCACGACCAGCGGACGGGCACGCAGGCCGTCGCTGTCGATTCGTTCACGACCAACAAAACGACCGTCCACCTGGCTCAGCAGGTGCAGGTAGCCTTCGAAGTCGCCGACGGCCACGTAGCTGGAGAACACTTCCGGTGCCGACAACTGGCGGCGAGCCAGGGAGTCGTTGGTCCACAGCGCGGTAGTGGAACGCTCGTCGACACTTTCAACGGTGCCGGACGCCAGGCTTACGTAGACGCTGCCAAACCCTTGGGCGACACCGGCGTAGCTGGAAGCATCACGCTGCCAGTTCACACGGCCGCTCTGCAGGTCCAGTGCCGCAACACGGCCCTGGTAAGTAGCGACGTAGAGGGTTTCACCGGACAGCAACAGGCCGCCGTCGATGTCCACGACGCGATCCAGTTCGGAACGACCTTGCGGGATAGCCACGCGGGTCTCCCACGCCGGCACACCGTTCTGGGTGTCGAGGGCGACTACTTTACCGGTCGACAGGCCTGCAACCGCCAGGTTATTGGTCACAATCGGACCACTGGTACCGCGCAGGGTCAACACCGCTGGTGTGCTGTCGTACAACCAACGCTGTTCGCCAGTGCTGGCGTCGAGGCCGATCACACGGTCGTCCTGGGTTTGCACCACGACGATATCGCCGTTGGTGGCAGGCGGTGCAAGGACTTCACTGGTCACGCGAGCGCGCCATTTCTCTTCACCGGTGCTGGAATCCAGCGCCACGACTTCGCCCTTGAGCGTGCCGAGCATGACCATGCCGTAACCCACGCCTACCGCGCCGGACACAGGCAAATCGAGATCCTTGGACCACTTCACGTCGCCGTTCATGCGGTCCATGGAGGTCACGACGCCGGTCACGTCGGCGGCCACAATGTTGTCACCGTCGATAGCCGGCACCAGCATGTTGTAGGTGTCACCCTGACCGTCACCGATCGAGCGGCTCCACTGCTTTTGCAGGACCACTTCTTCCTTGAAGCTGGTCAGCTCCGCAGGCGGCAGTTCTTTCTTGCTGTTGCTGCTGCAACCCGCGGCCAGAACGGCCAGAGCCAGCAATGCTGCATGTTTCCAACGGATCACGTCACGCATCCCCTTTGGCCAAGTCGTCCAGCTTGATTTGTAAGCCACCGACCGCTGCTTCATCAGACAGCGCAGCCTTGGCTTTTTGGTACGCAGCATTGGCTTCGTCGGTACGACCCAATTGGACCAACAGGTCGCCCTTGAGCTCTTCGCGAGTGGCTACAAATGCCTTGTCAGCATCGCCGTCGAGCAGTTTGAGTGCGTCGTCAGCCTTGTTTTGTGCCGCCAGTACCTGAGCCAGGCGCTGACGTGCGATTTCACCCAGAGTCGGGTTGGTCGGCTTGTCGGCAATGGCCTTCAGTTCGGTGGCGGCGTCATCCAGCTTGCCGGTGTCGACCGCGACTTTCGCGACGAACAGGCTGCCGTATTGGGCGTAGGTGGTACCGCCGAATTCGTTTTTCAGCTTGCTGGCCAGGTCTGCAACCCGCGCAGGGTCGGGCTTGCCGTCCGGCGTCAGCGTGGTTTCCAGCAATTGCTGATAGAGCACCGAGGCGCCTTGGGACTGGTTGGCCTGGTACTTGGTCCATGCTTGCCAGCCGAACACCACCACTAAAGCCAGCAGGCCGCCAGTGACCAGGGGCTTGCCGTTACGCTGCCACCAGTCCTTGAACTCGGCCAGTTGCTCATCATCAGTACTCGACACCCCAATACTCCTTAATCGCTAAATTCGGCTGTTCGACAGCTTCAACCCTGCACGGCGCAGGTGGCCAAGTGCGCAGCGAGCGCATCAAAGGCAATGTTCTGTTGCTCGCCCTGGCCACGCAGGGGTTTGAAACCTATCACTTGCTGGGCCAGTTCGTCATCGCCGAGGATCAGTGCATACAGTGCACCGCTCTTGTCAGCCTTCTTGAACTGGCTCTTGAAACTGCCGGCGCCGGCATTGACCTGCAGGCGCAGGTTCGGCAGCTGGTCGCGGACCTTTTCGCTCAAGGCCAGGGCGGCCAGTTCGGCAGCCTCGCCGAAGGCGCAAAGGTACACATCCACCTGACGGGAGATTTCTTCCGGCACCTTCTCCAGGGTTTCCAACAGCAGGATCAGCCGCTCGATGCCCATGGCAAAGCCCACGCCGGTAGTCGGCTTGCCGCCCATTTGCTCGACCAGGCCGTCGTAGCGGCCACCGGCACACACGGTGCCCTGAGCGCCGAGTTTGTCGGTGACCCACTCGAACACGGTCTTGCTGTAGTAATCCAGGCCGCGCACCAGTTTGGTGTTGATCACAAATGGAATACCGGCCGCTTCCAGTCGAGCCTTGAGGCCCTCGAAGTGGATGCGCGACTCGTCGTCCAGGTAGTCGGCCATTTTCGGCGCGTCGACCAGCACGGCCTGGGTATCGGCGTTCTTGGTATCAAGGACGCGCAGCGGGTTGGTCTTCAGACGGCGCTGGCTGTCTTCGTCCAATTTGTCCAGGTGGGCAGACAGGTACTCGACCAGAGCCACTTTATAGCGGCCACGGGACTCGCTGGTGCCCAGGCTGTTGAGCTCAAGCTTGACCGCGTCGCGGATGCCCAACAGGCCCCATAGGCGCCAGGTCAGCACGATCAGCTCGGCGTCGATGTCCGGACCGTCGATGTTGAACACTTCCAGGCCGATCTGGTGGAACTGGCGATAACGGCCTTTCTGCGGACGCTCGTGGCGGAACATCGGGCCGATGTACCACAATTTCTGCGGCTGGCCAGCACCCGTGAGGCCATGCTCGAGCACGGCGCGTACGCACGCGGCAGTGCCTTCCGGACGCAGGGTCAGGGAGTCGCCGTTGCGGTCTTCAAAGGTGTACATCTCTTTTTCGACGATGTCGGTCACTTCACCGATGGAACGCTTGAACAGCTCGGTGAATTCCACGATCGGCATGCGGATCTGCTTGTAACCGTAGTTATCCAGCAGGCGCGCGACCGTGTTTTCGAAGTAGCGCCACAGTGGCGTCTGCTCCGGCAGGATGTCGTTCATGCCACGAATGGCTTGCAGAGACTTGCTCACATCAAATCCTTAAATTCGTTCTTAGCCGCGCGCGATGAGCGCTGCGTCAGCCGCGACCTTCTCGGCCGCTTTCTCGCGGATCAGCTTTTCAAGCTCGTCCACCAGATTGTCATTCGTCAATTTCTGCGACGGCTTGCCGTCGATGTAGATCAGGTTCGGTGTACCGCCGGTCAGGCCCACATGGGCTTCCTTGGCTTCGCCCGGCCCGTTGACCACGCAACCGATGACCGCGACATCCAGCGGCACCAGCAGGTCTTCAAGGCGCAGTTCAAGGTCGTTCATGGTTTTCACCACGTCGAAGTTCTGCCGCGAGCAGCTCGGGCAGGCAATGAAGTTGATGCCACGGGAGCGCAGACGCAGGGATTTGAGAATGTCGTAACCGACTTTCACTTCTTCCACAGGGTCTGCCGCCAGGGAGATGCGGATAGTATCGCCAATCCCTTCGGCGAGCAGCATACCGAGACCCACCGCAGATTTCACTGTGCCTGAGCGTAAACCGCCGGCTTCAGTGATACCCAGGTGCAGCGGCTGCACGATTTCCTTGGCCAGCAGGCGGTAGGCTTCCACCGCCATGAACACGTCCGAAGCCTTTACGCTGACCTTGAAGTCCTGGAAATTCAGGCGTTCGAGGTGTTCAACGTGGCGCAGCGCCGACTCGACCAGCGCCGCCGGGGTAGGCTCGCCGTATTTTTTCTGCAGGTCTTTTTCCAGCGAGCCGGCGTTGACGCCGATGCGGATTGGAATGCCACGGTCGCGAGCCGCATCAACCACCGCACGCACACGGTCTTCACGACCGATGTTGCCCGGGTTGATACGCAGGCAGTCCACACCCAGTTCGGCGACGCGCAGGGCGATCTTGTAGTCGAAATGAATGTCGGCCACCAAGGGCACCTTGACCAGCTGCTTGATGCGGCCAAACGCTTCGGCAGCGTCCATATCCGGCACCGAGACGCGCACGATATCCACGCCGGCCGCTTCCAGACGATTGATCTGGGCAACGGTGGCGGCCACATCATTGGTGTCGCTGTTGGTCATGCTCTGTACCGCGATGGGGGCATCGCCGCCCACCGGTACGGAGCCGACCCAGATCTTGCGCGATACGCGACGTTTGATTGGAGATTCGCCGTGCATGACTATTGTCCCAACTTCAGGCGAGCGGTCTCGCCACTGGTGAACGGCGCCACGTCTACAGGCTGGCCGTTGTAGGCCACTTGCGCGCCACGGGCGAAGCCCAGACGCAGCGTCAAAGGAGGTTTGCCGCCCTGGTCGAGCGTATCTCCCTTACGCTTCAGACCACTGAACAGCACTTTGCCGTTGCCATCGGTAACCTGCGTCCAGCAGTCAGCGATGAAGGTGATTTGCACGCGGCCATCACCGGCGATCAACCCAGGGGTGGTGGGCGCAGAGATCGCAGGAGCGGCCGGGGTTGCGGGAGCAGGAGCAGCGGGTGCCGGCGCTGCAGGCGTCTGGCCCTGGGTCACAGGCGCGACAGGCGCGGTGGGCACGGCTGCAGTGGCGGTGTTGCCGGGTGCGGTTTCCGGCACGGGTTGTTCAGTGGCGACCGGCGCTTCAGGCGCAGCCTGGCCCTCGGCAACGGCCTGGTCTTCCGGCTCGTCCAGCGGGTGGATCTGGGTGGTGCCGTCGGCGCTTTCGACCTCGACGTGCTCCATGGCGTTGCTGGTCAAGTCCTTGTTGCGCTGGGAAGTCTGGTCTTGCCACCAGACAAAGCCGCCGCCAATCACGGCGATCAGCAGCAACAGGCTGACGATACGCAGGATCGTGTGGGAGACCCGCACCGGCTCTTCGATACGACCCAAGCCATGGACGTTGCTGCCCTGGGAGTCGGTGCCGGTGAATTGATCGAATTCCTGGACCAGTACGGCCTGGTCGATACCCAGCAACTTGGCGTAGGCACGGATATAGCCCCGGGCGAAGGTATGCCCGGGCAGCTTGTCAAACGCGCCAGCCTCGAGATTGGCCAGGGATGTGCTGGTCAAATTGAGCTTGAGCGCCACTTCTGCCAGCGACCAACCATTGCTTTCGCGGGCCTGACGCAAGGTGTCGCCTGGGTTTACGCGATTAGCTGCTACAACTTCCGGGTGCGCCGCTTTCATCATTGCTCCGACAGGTATTGCTGATATTCCGGCGTACCGGGATAGAGTCGTTCGAGTTGCTGGCCAATTCGTGCGGCCGTGTCGCGTTCTTCATGAACCGTCGCCAGGCGCACACCAAGCAATAGACTACGTGCATTTTGCCCACTGAGCAGGCTAAAACGCTCGTAATAGTCCCGTGCCGGCACATAATGCCTGTCTTCGTAGGACAACTCAGCCATTTCGAGCAAGGCCCGAGGCTGGCGACCATTCAAATGCAGGGCTTTTTCCAGCTGCTGGCGGGCGCTGTCGCGCTGGCCGAGGCGTATCGAGGTCACCCCAAGGTTCTCGAACACACGGGAACGCTCAGGATAAAGGGTATCGGCGCTGGCTTGCTGGAAATAAAGGGCAGCCTGGTCGTAACGTTTCTGCTCGAACAGAAAGCTGCCGTAATTGTTCAGCAACCGCGGGTCGGCAGGTCGTGCGGCCAGGGCCTTGTGGAAATACCGCTGGGCGAGTTCCGGCTCGGCCTGGGCCTGGAACACCAAGGCCAGGGCAGCGTTGGCGTCGGCATCGTCGCCGTCCAGTTCGAGGGCCTTCTTCAACGGCACCTTGGCCTGCTCGCTCATGCCTTGCTGCAAGTAACCCAAGCCCAGTTGCACATAGGCAACCCGCGCCTCGTCACGGCCTTTACCGGTTTGCATCGGGCTGTCATGGCCCGATGAAACACAACCCGCCGCGAGGCCGGTAACAAGCAAAAGCAGCGCAAGGCGCAAGGGCATAGAGATCCTCTCTCAGATTCGATTCACAGCAATCAGCGGCAAATCGTCGGCGGCGCTCACTTCGCGTCCGGCGATATAGCGCTCGCTGCGGCGGGTGCGGTCCATCACCTGCCCTACCAATTGGCCACAGGCGGCGTCGATGTCTTCACCACGGGTGGTGCGGACAGTGACGTTGTAACCGGCCTGGTGCAGTTGATCCTGGAAACGGCGAATGGCGTTGTTGCTCGGCCGCTCGTAGCCAGAATGCGGAAACGGGTTGAACGGGATCAGGTTGATCTTGCACGGGGTGTTCTTGAGCAACTCGATCATCTCTACCGCGTGCTCGACCTTGTCGTTGATGTCCTTGAGCAGGGTGTACTCGACGGTCAACACGCGTTTCTCGCCCAAGGTCGCCATGTAACGCTGGCAGGACTCGAGCAGCATCTTAAGCGGATACTTCTTGTTGATCGGCACCAATTGGTTACGCAATGCGTCATTCGGTGCGTGCAGCGACAACGCCAGGGAGACGTCGATGTGCTTGGCCAGCTCATCGATCATCGGTACCACGCCGGAGGTCGACAGGGTCACGCGGCGCTTGGAAATGCCGTAGCCCAGGTCGTCCATCATCAGGTGCATGGCCGAGATGACGTTGTCGAAGTTCAGCAGCGGCTCACCCATGCCCATCATCACCACGTTGGTGATGGCACGGTCGACGGTCGCCGGGACGCTGCCAAAGGATTTGTTGGCAATCCATACCTGGCCGATGACTTCGGCGGCGGTAAGGTTGCTATTGAAGCCTTGCTTGCCGGTGGAGCAGAAACTGCAATCCAGGGCACAGCCTGCCTGGGACGAAACGCACAAGGTGCCGCGTTTGCCCTGGGGAATGTACACGGTCTCGACGCAGCTGCCGGACGCCACGCGCACCACCCACTTACGGGTGCCGTCGCTGGAGATGTCCTCGCTGACCACTTCCGGACCACGGACCTCAGCAATGGCCTTGAGCTTGTCGCGCAGGGCCTTGCTGACGTTCGTCATGGCGTCGAAATCATCGACGCCAAAGTGGTGAATCCATTTCATTACCTGACCGGCACGGAAACGCTTCTCCCCGATTGAGTCGAAGAATTTCTCCATTTCCGGCTGAGTCAGACCCAGCAGGTTGGTTTTAACAGTCGATGTAGTCATGGATTCACCCTCACTCTTTAAGCCGATGCTTAGCGAGCGGTTACTTCAGTAGCAGCGAAAAAGTACGAGATTTCGCGAGCAGCGGCAGCTTCGGAGTCCGAGCCGTGTACAGCGTTGGCGTCGATGGATTCAGCGAAGTCAGCACGGATAGTGCCGGCAGCAGCTTCTTTAGGGTTGGTAGCGCCCATCAGCTCACGGTTCAGAGCGATAGCGTTTTCGCCTTCCAGTACCTGAACAACAACAGGACCGGAGATCATGAAGGCAACCAGGTCGCCGAAGAAACCACGAGCGCTGTGCTCAGCGTAGAAGCCTTCAGCTTCAGCCTTGGACAGTTGCTTGAGTTTCGAAGCTACAACCTTCAGGCCGGCTTTTTCGAAACGAGTGGTGATCTCGCCGATGACGTTTTTTGCAACAGCGTCAGGCTTGATGATGGAGAAAGTACGTTGAACAGCCATGGTGTAACTCCAGAAACGGTAATTTACGAAAAATTAAACCCGCGAATTATACGCGGGTTATTGGGTATTGCCTAACTGCGTAAAAAGGCGGCTCAGTCTGCTTCTTCGATCCACAGGCCTTGAATCGCCTCCAGGACCTTTTCGCCACCCCGGTCCGGGACGTCGTCGAAGTCCGGCAGTTCCAGCACCAGATTGCGCAACTTGACGAAGTTGACCGTCAGAGGATTGACCTCAGGATGGGCTTCCGCAAGTTGTATAGCGATTTCTTGTACATCAACCCATTTCAGGCTCATGACATTTCCTTGAATCAGTGCGGCGCTTCGGCGGCATGGTTGAGGGAATATTTCGGAATTTCGACGGTGATGTCTTGCGTTCCGACCTTTGCCTGACAGCTTAGGCGCGAATGCGCCTCCAGGCCCCACGCGCGGTCCAGAAAGTCTTCTTCCAGCTCGTCAGCCTCTTCCAGCGTATTGAAACCCTCGCGGATGATGCAGTGACAGGTGGTGCAGGCGCACACACCGCCACAGGCGCTTTCGATCTCGATATGGTTGTCATGGGCAACTTCGAGGATGGACTTGCCGGTCTCAGCCTCCACGACCATACCGTCCGGGCAATGCTCGGCGTGTGGCAGAAAAATGACCTGCGGCATTAATTATTCCTCGATTTCATTCAGGTTGCGTCCCGCCAGGGCGGCTTTTACCGTCTGGTCCATACGGCGGGCGGCAAAGGCATCGGTCACTTGCGACAGACGCTTGGTCTGCTGCTCGATGGCAAAACCATCGGTACCCTTCATCAGTTCGGCCAGCTCCTGCATCTGCAGATCGATGACCAGGCGTTCTTCGACGTCCAGCAGGCGCTCGCCGTCGACATCCAGTGCGCCTTGCACGGCTTCGAGCAGCCGCTGGGCGTCAACTTGCTGCTCACGCAATACGCGGGCGACCTTGTCGTCACCGGCATATTGGAACGAGTCCTTGAGCATCTTGGCGATTTCGCCGTCGGTGAGGCCGTAAGACGGCTTGACCTGGATGCTGGCCTCAACGCCTGAACCCAGTTCGCGCGCAGCCACGTTCAGCAGGCCATCGGCGTCAACCTGAAAGGTCACGCGGATCTTCGCCGCACCGGCCACCATCGCCGGGATGCCGCGCAATTCGAAGCGCGCGAGGGAGCGGCAGTCGCTGATCAGCTCGCGCTCGCCTTGCAGCACGTGGATCATCATGGCCGTCTGGCCATCTTTGTAAGTGGTGAAATCCTGGGCGCGAGCGACGGGAATGGTGGTGTTGCGTGGAATCACCTTCTCCATCAAGCCGCCCATGGTTTCCAGCCCCAAGGACAGCGGAATCACGTCGAGCAGCAGCAATTCGCCGCCATCGCGCTTGTTGCCGGCCAGGGTATCGGCCTGAATCGCAGCGCCAATGGCGACCACTTGATCCGGGTCGATTTCTGTCAGTGGCTGGCGACCGAAGGCGTCGGCGACAGCTTCACGCACACGCGGTACGCGGGTGGAGCCACCGACCATGACCACGGCGCCGACGTCTTCCAGCTCGATACCGGAATCCCGCACGGCACGGCGGCAGGCTTTCAAGCTGCGGGCGACCATCGGCTCGATCAACGCATCGAAGGCTTCGCGCGTCAGTTGGGCTGACCAAGTGCCGTAGGAAACTTCAACGGTTGCTGCATTCGTCAGCGCTTCTTTAGCGGCGCAGGCCGTTTGCAGCAGGTTGCGCTGCGCACCCGGATCCAGATCGGCCGACAAGCCGGCGCTGCTGATGATCCAGCCCGCGATGGCGTGGTCGAAGTCATCGCCACCCAGGGCGCTGTCGCCACCGGTGGCCAGCACTTCAAAGACACCGCCGGTGAGGCGCAGGATTGAAATATCGAAGGTGCCGCCGCCCAGGTCATAAATGGCGACCAGGCCTTCCGCATGCTGGTCCAGGCCATAGGCCACGGCAGCAGCAGTCGGCTCATTGAGCAGGCGCAGCACGTTGAGGCCTGCGAGTTTCGCGGCGTCCTTGGTGGCCTGGCGCTGAGCGTCATCGAAATAAGCCGGCACGGTAATCACCGCCCCCACCAGCTCACCGCCCAGGGTATTTTCGGCGCGCTGGCGCAGGACCTTGAGGATATCGGCCGACACTTCCACCGGGCTTTTCGGGCCCTGGATGGTGTCGATGAACGGCATATGAGACTGACCGCCGACAAAGCGATACGGCAACTGGTCGCCCAATTGCTTGACGTCGGACAGACCACGACCCATCAAGCGTTTGACCGACAGCACGGTGTTAAGGGGATCGGTAGACGCTGCCAGCTTGGCTGATTCACCGACTTCGGTGCGATCGGCGTGGTAGCGCACGGCGGACGGCAGGATCACCTGGCCATCGGCGTCGGGCAGCGGCTCGGACAGGCCACTGCGCAAGGCAGCGACCAGGGAATTGGTGGTGCCCAGGTCAATCCCGACCGCCAGACGACGCTGGTGCGGTTGAGGGCTTTGGCCGGGTTCGGCGATTTGCAGTAGGGCCATGGTAATCAGGTCTTATCTGTCTATCAGGCGTGCATCACGGGCAGCACACGGGGTTAATCGTCGAGGCGCTCTTCTAGCTGGCGCACTTCGTAGGTGAGCTTGTCGAGAAACTGCATGCGCCGCATCAGGCGTTCGGCCTGTTCGCGCTGCGCTGCGTCATCCCAACAGGCTGCGAAGCTTTCGTTGAGCTCATCCTGGGCCGTTTTCAGACGACGCTTGAAGACTGCGACACCGGCCAGATCGGCTTCGTCCTGCAAGTCTTCGAGTTCTTCGCGCCACTGCATCTGCTGCATCAGGAAGTCGGGGTCATGCACCGTGACTTCAAGCGGCAGCTCTCCACCGTTCATCGCGAGCAGATAACGCGCGCGCTTGGGCGGATTTTTCAGGGTCTGATAAGCCTCGTTGAGGCTGGCCGACTTCTCCAGAGCGACGCGTTGCTCGCGCTCGGTGGCGTCAGCAAAACGGTCTGGATGCACCCCACGCGCCAACTCTCGATAGCGCGTGGCAAGCTGCTCAAGGTCCAGCCGAAAGCTCGGCTGCAGCTCGAATAAAGCGAAATGACAAGGAGTACCCACGGATAGCCTCAGATGTTGAAGCTTTCGCCGCAGCCACACTCACCGCGCACGTTGGGGTTGTTGAACTTGAAGCCTTCGTTCAACCCTTCCTTGACGAAATCGAGTTCGGTGCCGTCCAGGTAGGTCAGGCTTTTAGGGTCGATGATCACTTTCTCGCCGTGACTCTCGAACACCTGGTCTTCTGCCACCACCTCGTCGACGAACTCCAGCACATAGGCAAGGCCGGAACAGCCCGTGGTGCGAACACCCAGACGAATCCCCTCACCTTTACCGCGCCCATTCAGGGAGCGGCGAATGTGCTGCGCAGCCGCTTCTGTCATGCTGATAGCCATCGTTGACTCCTTACTCGTCGCCAAATGCTTAGATCAAGCCTTTCTTCTGCTTGTAGTCGCGAACGGCCGCCTTGATGGCGTCTTCAGCGAGTACGGAGCAGTGGATTTTCACTGGCGGCAGGGCCAGTTCTTCGGCCAGTTGGGTGTTGCTGATGGTGACAGCCTCATCCAGGGTCTTGCCTTTCATCCATTCGGTCGCCAGGGAGCTGGAGGCGATGGCCGAACCGCAGCCGTAGGTCTTGAACTTGGCGTCTTCGATAACGCCGTTGTCGTTGACCTTGATCTGCAGGCGCATCACATCGCCGCACGCCGGGGCGCCGACCATGCCGGTGCCGACATCTGGGTCTTCCGCGTCCATCTTGCCGACGTTACGCGGGTTTTCGTAGTGGTCGATGACCTTTTCGCTGTAAGCCATGGTACTGAATCCTCACTCATCAGGGCCGCTCTGGAACCCTGTAGAAACGCCTGCGTATTCCGCCACGTTGCTACAGAGCTGGGGTGGCGGCTTCTATATTTAGTGTGCCGCCCACTCGATCTTGGAAATGTCGACACCGTCTTTGTACATGTCCCACAGCGGCGACAGAACGCGCAGCTTGTTGACGGCCTCGCAGACTTTCTGCGCAGCGTAATCGACTTGCTCTTCGGTGGTGAAACGGCCGAACGTAAAGCGGATCGAGCTGTGTGCCAGTTCGTCGTTGCGGCCCAGGGCGCGCAGTACGTACGAAGGCTCAAGGGACGCCGAGGTGCAGGCCGAACCGGACGAAACCGCCAGGTCCTTGAGCGCCATGATCAGCGACTCGCCTTCAACGTAGTTGAAGCTCAAATTCAGGTTGTGCGGTACACGGGCGGTCATGCTGCCGTTGATGTACAGCTCTTCAAGGTTCTCGACCTGCTTGTAGAAGCGATCGCTCAGAGCCTTGATGCGGACGTTTTCGGCAGCCATGTCTTCCTTGGCTACGCGGAAGGCTTCGCCCATGCCAACGATCTGGTGGGTCGCCAGGGTGCCCGAACGCATGCCGCGCTCGTGACCGCCGCCGTGCATGCCGGCTTCGATGCGCACACGTGGCTTGCGGCTCACGTACAGGGCGCCGATGCCCTTGGGGCCGTAAGTCTTGTGGGCAGAAAACGACATCAGGTCGACTTTCAGCTTCGACAGGTCGATGTCGACCTTGCCGGTGGACTGGGCAGCATCGACGTGCAGCAGAATACCCTTGGAGCGGGTCAATTCGCCGATCGCTTCGATATCGTTGATGGTGCCGATTTCGTTGTTCACGTGGATCACGGAAACCAGGATGGTGTCTTCACGCAGGGCCGCTTCGATCATGGCCGGGGTGACGATACCGTCGGTGGTCGGCTCGAGGTAGGTGACCTCGAAACCTTCACGCTCCAGTTGGCGCATGGTGTCGAGGACAGCCTTGTGCTCAATCTTGGTGGTGATCAGGTGCTTGCCTTTGGTCGCGTAGAAATGCGCCGCGCCCTTGATAGCCAGGTTGTCGGACTCGGTAGCACCGGAGGTCCAGACGATTTCGCGTGGATCGGCGTTGACCAGGTCGGCGACTTGGCGACGAGCGTTCTCGACCGCTTCCTCGGCTTTCCAGCCGAATACGTGGGAACGGGAGGCTGGGTTGCCGAAGTTTCCGTCAACCAGCAGGCATTCGCTCATCTTTTGCGCGACACGCGGATCAACCGGGGTGGTCGCAGAGTAATCAAGGTAAATCGGCAATTTCATGGACTTTCTCCTAAATCAGGCTGGCTGGCGTGCCGTTAGCTCTTCGGCTGTCACTCGACGGCGGACGCTTCGATCTTGTCCAGACGCGGCGCCTTGGTGTTGCAACGGCGCTGGTCCTGACGCTGGGCTACTTCTTGCACCTCACGGCGAGTCACAAGATCAGCCAAGCTGATACCACTCAAAAACTCATGGATCTGCAGGCTCAAGTCACACCACAGGTGGTGTGTCAGGCAGGTGTCGCCAGCGTGGCAATCACCCAGACCCTGGCACTTGGTGGCATCGACGGATTCGTTGACCGCATCGATGACCTGGGCAACCTGGATGCCCTGCATATCGCGGGACAACTGGTAGCCACCCCCCGGCCCACGCACGCTGGACACCAGATTGCTACGACGCAATTTGGCGAACAACTGCTCAAGATAGGACAGGGAAATGCCTTGGCGCTCGGAGATATCGGCCAGGGACACCGGCCCAGTTTGCGCGTGCAAGGCCAAGTCAAGCATGGCGGTCACCGCGTATCGGCCTTTTGTAGTCAGTCTCATGGACAATTACCAAGGTGTTTCAGAATGTGGGCAAGTATGCGATTCCCGAGTATTTAAGTCAACTATAAGACCTAGTACTTTAGTCAGGATTACCCGTAGAAAGGGCGCCGAATAATAGCAGGATCGGGCGGGATGGACCAGCGAGAACAGGGCCAAGCCGGGATTCCGAGACCAGTGGAGGTCAAAATGTGGGAGGGGGCTTGCCCCCGATAGCGGTGGATTAGTCAATAAATGTAGCGGCTGACACATTGCCATCGGGGGCAAGCCCCCTCCCACAGGGATTTGCGCTGAGCTCGAGACGTTAGCCTGCCTTGGTCGCGGTTTCGTTCTTGATCTCGGCGAAGTCTTCTTCCCGCAGCTCAGGCAGATCCTTGGCGCAGTAGCTGCTGCCCAGCTCTTTCAGCGCGCCGCACATGCCGTCCAACTTGCCATCTACCGCCTGCAAATGGTCGAGCAATTGGCCAATGGCCCGCGCCACCGGGTCGGGCATGTCTTCGCTGACGCCGTAGGCGTCGAAGCCAATCTTCTCGGCCATGGCTTTGCGCTTGGCCTCCTGCTCGTCACCCACTTCCGGCTTGACGATGATTCGGCCAGGAATACCCACAACGGTCGCACCGGGCGGCACAGCCTTGGTTACCACGGCATTGGAACCGACTTTGGCGCCTGCGCCCACAGTGAATGGACCGAGCACCTTAGCGCCCGCCCCTACCACCACACCGTCTTCCAGCGTTGGATGGCGCTTGCCTTTGTTCCAGCTGGTGCCCCCCAGGGTTACGCCTTGATACAGGGTTACGTCGTCGCCGATTTCAGCAGTCTCGCCAATAACGATGCCCATGCCATGATCGATGAAGAAGCGACGCCCCACCTTGGCACCCGGGTGAATCTCGATGCCGGTCATCCAGCGACCGAAGTTCGACACCAGCCGCGCCAGCCATTTCCAACCCATGCCCCACAGAGCGCCGGACAGGCGATGAATCCAGATGGCGTGCATGCCCGGGTAGCAGGTCAGCACTTCAAAGGCGTTGCGCGCCGCCGGGTCTCGGTGGAATACACTTTGGATATCTTCTCGCAAACGCTCGAACATTTTTAATCCTTCCGCTTTAGAAGCTCGCCACGGGCCGCTTTCTGGGTTTCCGTGAGGATGCCACGCAATATGTTCATTTCCGCCCGACTGACCGAGCTGCGCCCGTACAAGCGACGCAGGCGCGCCATCAAGTGCCGTGGTTTTTCCGGATCGAGGAACTCGATGGCCACCAGGGTTTGCTCCAGGTGCTCATAGAATCGCTCCAGCTCGTCCATGGTGGCCAATTCGCCACTCTTGGTCGATGCGACCTCTTCCTTCTCCACCTTGCTCGGCTGGCCAGCCGCTGCCAGCCAGGCCATGCGCACTTCGTAGGTCAACACCTGCACCGCTGCCCCCAGGTTCAGCGAGCTGAACTCCGGGTCTGAGGGGATGTGCACGTGGTAATGACATCGCTGCAACTCGTCATTGGTGAGGCCGGAGTCTTCACGGCCGAATACCAAGGCGATTTCAGCGCCGCCGGCAGCTTCTTCCACCACCTTGGTGCCGCACTCGCGCGGATCCAGCAGCGGCCAGGGGATACGACGGTCGCGGGCACTGGTGCCCAGCACCAGGTTGCAGCCGACCAACGCGTCTTCCAGGGTGGCGACGACCTGGGCTTTTTCCAGGATGTCATTGGCACCGGACGCACGAGCATCAGCCTCGTGGTGCGGGAACACGCGAGGTTCGACCAGCACCAACCGCGTCAGGCCCATGTTTTTCATGGCTCGCGCCACCCCGCCGATATTGCCGGGATGACTGGTATTGACCAAGACGACACGAATGTTTTGCAGCACGGGAGGCGTTCTCGGACACGGGAAAGGGGTTCAAATCTTACAGAACAGCCTAAGGTTATGCCATGAAAGCTAACGTCGTCCTTCACCTGAAGAAAGTTTCTGCTAGAATGCCCGGCTTTCTTTAACAACCTTAGGTGACACATCCATGCAGCCCATGCTGAATATCGCGCTGCGCGCCGCCCGCAGCGCCAGTGAATTGATCTTCCGCTCCATCGAGCGCCTGGATACCATCAAGGTCGACGAAAAAGACGCCAAGGATTACGTATCCGAGGTGGATCGCGCCGCCGAACAGAAAATCATCGACGCACTGCGCAAGGCCTACCCTACCCACGGCATCCTCGGTGAAGAAACCGGCCTGCACAAAGGTAGCGGCGAAGGCGAAGACTATCTGTGGATCATCGACCCACTGGATGGCACCACCAACTTCCTGCGCGGCATCCCGCACTTTGCCGTGAGCATCGCGTGCAAATACCGTGGTCGCCTGGAACACGCCGTTGTTCTCGACCCTGTCCGCCAGGAAGAATTCACCGCCAGCCGTGGTCGAGGCGCCCAGTTGAACGGCCGTCGCTTGCGCGTCAGCGGTCGCACCAGCCTGGACGGCGCCCTGCTGGGCACCGGCTTCCCGTTCCGTGACGACCAGATGGACAACCTGGAAAACTACCTGGGCATGTTCCGTGCCCTCGTGGGCCAGACTGCCGGCATTCGCCGCGCGGGTGCAGCGAGCCTGGACCTCGCCTACGTGGCTGCCGGTCGCTTCGATGCATTCTGGGAGTCGGGCCTGTCCGAGTGGGACATGGCTGCAGGCGCGCTGCTGATCCAGGAAGCTGGCGGCCTGGTAAGCGACTTCACCGGTGGTCACGACTTCCTTGAAAAAGGCCACGTCGTTGCCGGCAACACCAAGTGCTTCAAGGCAGTCCTGACGGCGATCCAGCCGCACCTGCCGGCTTCGCTGAAGCGCTAAGCGAGCGAGCACAAAAAAAGCACCCTTCGGGGTGCTTTTTTTTGCCTGGGATCTGGATAACCCCAAGCCCACCTGAGCTGAACACAATCCAAGGCGGGAGCTGGCTTGCCTGCTCCCACATTTTCGACCCGCGCCAGGTGCGGGACTATTGCTGATTCTGGCCCAGGATCAGACGACCCTCTTTGTCCACAGGGATCTGGCTACCTGGGTCGCGTTCCATCCGCACAGTGCCTTCCTTGCCATCCAGGTTGTAACGCACGTCATAACCCACGACCTTGTCGCTGATGTCATTGACGGTGTTACAACGGGTTTGCGTGGTGGTGTAGGTATCGCGGTTCTGCATGCCTTCCTGAACCTTGTTACCGGCGTAACCGCCACCGACTGCACCCGCCACCGTGGCGAGCTTCTTGCCATTACCGCCACCGATCTGGTTACCGAGCAGGCCGCCCGCCAGGGCTCCTACGACCGTACCGGCGATCTGATGTTGATCCTGCACCGGACGCTGCCGGGTCACTGCGACGTCCTTGCAGACCTCGCGAGGGGTTTTGATCTGGGTTTTGACCGGCTGAACCGCCAGTACTTGCGCATACTCAGGGCCGCTTTTTACCAGGCTGTAGGTGGCAACAGCACCCCCGGCAGTCACACCGACAGCACCCAATACCGCACCAACCAGCAACGACTTGTTCACGTGAACCTCCTGACCATCACAAGCGGACCGAAACGTCCGCGCTATACCCAGCCTTGGAGCAAAAAAAAAGGCACGAGTTCAATACTCGTGCCTTTCTTGTAACAGCGAATCAACAACCACCCATCAAGGGCGGTCATCGACCTCCTTGCCAGTCGCGGCAGGCGGGATCAGGTCTTCGCTGCTGAGGTTCAGCCAGATCAGCACCACGTTGGCGATGTAGATCGACGAGTAGGTACCCGCCAGAACGCCGATGAACAGCGCCAGGGAGAAGCCCCACAGGTTGTCGCCACCGAAGATCATCAGCGCCGCAATCGCCAGCAAGGTGGAGATCGATGTCGCCATGGTCCGCAGCAGGGTCTGGGTGGTGGAGATGTTGATATTCTCGATCAACGACGCCTTGCGCAGTACGCGGAAGTTCTCACGAACCCGGTCGAATACCACGATGGTGTCGTTGAGGGAGTAACCGATGATCGCCAGCACGGCAGCCAGTACGGTCAGGTCGAATGTGATCTGAAAGTACGCCAGGATGCCCACGGTCACGATCACGTCGTGAATCAGCGAGACAATCGCGCCGACGCCGAACTTCCACTGAAAGCGGAATGCCAGGTAGATCATGATCCCGACCAGTGCCATCAGCATGCCGAGGCCGCCCTGATCGCGCAGCTCTTCACCCACTTGCGGACCCACGAACTCGACGCGCTTGACCGACGCCGGGTTGTCGCCACCCACCTTCTGCAAGGCTTCGGCGACCTGATGACCCAGCTGCGGGTCTTCACCAGGCATGCGCACCAGCAGGTCGGTAGTGGCACCGAAGTTCTGCACGATGGCTTCGTGATAGCCGGCCTTGACCAGCTCGTTGCGCACCAGGGTAACGTCGGCAGGCTTCTCGTAGGTCAGCTCGATGAGCGTACCGCCGGTGAAGTCCAGGCCGTAGTTCAAACCCTTATGGAACCAGCTGAACAACGCCAGAACGGTAAGGAGCACAGTGACGCCGAACGCAATGTTGCGAACGCCCATGAAGTTGATTGTACGTAACATGGCAGCCCCTTAAATCCACAACTTCTTGAAGTCACGCCCGCCATAGATCAGGTTGACCATTGCGCGGGTCACCATGATGGCCGTGAACATCGAGGTAAAGATACCGAGGGACATGGTGACCGCAAAGCCCTTGACCGGGCCGGTGCCCATGGCAAAGAGAATCCCACCGACCAGCAACGTGGTCAGGTTGGAGTCGAGAATCGCGGTGAATGCCCGGCCGAAACCTTCGTTGATTGCACGTTGCACGGTCATGCCGTTGGCGATTTCCTCACGAATACGCGAGAAGATCAGCACGTTGGCGTCTACCGCCATACCCATGGTGAGTACGATACCGGCGATACCCGGCAGGGTCAGTGTGGCGCCCAGCAACGACATCAAGGCCAGCAGCATCACCATGTTGCCTGCCAGGGCCACGGTGGCGATGACGCCGAAGAAGCGGTAGATGGCGATGATGAACAGGGACACGAACAGCATGCCCCACAAGGCCGCGTCGATACCCTTGGTGATGTTGTCCGCACCCAGGCTCGGGCCGATGGTGCGCTCTTCAGCGAAATACATCGGCGCCGCCAGGCCACCCGCACGCAGCAGCAGGGCCAGTTCCGAGGATTCGCCCTGGCCGTTCAGGCCAGTGATGCGGAATTGAGCACCCAGTGGCGACTGGATGGTCGCCAGGCTGATGATCTTCTTCTCTTCCTTGAAGGTCTGCACCGGTACGTCTTTCTCGACACCGTTGACCATCTGCTTGGTGTAGGTGGTCACCGGGCGCTGCTCGATGAAGATCACTGCCATGCTGCGACCGACGTTGCTGCGCGTGGCGCGGCTCATCAGTTCGCCGCCGTGGCCATCCAGGCGGATGTTCACTTCAGGGGTACCGTGCTCACCGAAACCGGCCTTGGCGTCGGTCACCTGGTCGCCGGTGATGATCAAGCCACGCTCGATCAACGCCGGAGGACGGTTACCTTCGCGGAACTCGAACTCTTCGGAGGTCGCGCGGGTAGCACCCGGCTCGGCCGCCAGACGGAATTCCAGGTTGGCGGTCTTGCCCAGGATACGCTTGGCTTCAGCGGTGTCCTGCACACCCGGCAGTTCGACCACGATGCGGTTGGCACCCTGGCGTTGAACGATCGGCTCGGCCACACCCAGCTCGTTGACGCGGTTACGTACCGTGGTCAAGTTCTGCTTGATGGAGTATTCGCGGATTTCCGCCAGCTTGGCCGGGGTCATCGCCAGACGCAGCACAGGTTGACCGTTCAGGTCGGCCGGTACGATGTCGAAATCGGTGAAGTTCTTGCGAACCAGAGCACGGGCCTGTTCGCGGGATGCTTCGTCAGAGAAGCCCAGCTGGATGGCACCGTTGAGTTGGGGCAAGCTGCGATAGCGCAGTTTCTCTTTGCGCAGCAGGCTCTTCACGTCGCCTTCGTAGACTTTCAGGCGTGCGTCGAGGGCCTTGTCCATGTCGACTTCCAACAGGAAGTGCACACCACCGGACAAGTCCAGACCCAGCTTCATCGGGTGCGCGCCAATGCTGCGCAGCCATTGTGGCGTGGTCTGTGCCAGGTTGAGCGCGACAACGTAGTCGTCACCCATGGCCTTGCGCACGACATCCTTGGCCGGCAATTGGTCTTCTGCCTTAGTCAGGCGCAACAAGCCGCCCTTCGCATCAGCCGCCAACGTTGCCGCCTTGACCTGGATACCCGCGTCAACGAGCGCTTTGCTCGCGCGTTCCAGGTCGGCCTGATTGACCTGCAGCGAAGTGCTGGCGCCAGTGATCTGGATCGCCGGGTCATCAGGGTAGAGATTGGGAGCGGAATAAATAAAACCGATCGCCAGCACCGCCAGGATCAGTACGTATTTCCACAGAGGGTATTTGTTCAGCATCACGCCGCCCGCTTATAACGCGGGGCGCCTTGCGCGCCCCGTCGATTGGTAAAGGTTGTTACTTAGATCGCTTTCAGCGTGCCTTTTGGCAGCGTGGCGGCGATGGCGCCCTTCTGGAACTTCATTTCTACGGTGTCGGAGACTTCCAGTACCACGAAAGCGTCGGAAACCTTGGTGATCTTGCCGGCGATACCGCCGGTGGTCACAACTTCGTCGCCTTTTTGCAGGCTGCCCAGCAGGTTCTTCTGCTCTTTGGCGCGCTTGGCCTGTGGACGCCAGATCATCAGGTAGAAGATGACCAGGAAGCCGACCAGGAAAATCCACTCGAAACCACCGCCCATAGGGCCGGCAGCAGCAGGCGCAGCGGCGTCAGCCATGGCGTTAGAGATAAAAAAGCTCATTTAGCACTCCAGTTGCAAATAGTGAATCTTAGGGTCGGAAAACTCAGTCCAAGGGCGGCACAGGGAGGCCACGCTTGGCATAGAAGGCATCGACGAAGGCGGCCAATGTACCCTGTTGAATAGCCTCGCGCAAACCAGCCATCAGGACTTGGTAGTGACGCAAATTGTGGATGGTATTCAACATGCTACCCAGCATTTCCCCGCATTTGTCCAGATGGTGCAGATAAGCACGGGAGAAGTTCTGGCAGGTGTAGCAATCGCAGGTCGGATCCAGCGGCGAATCATCATGGCGATGGAACGCGTTACGGATCTTCAGCACGCCTGTATCGATGAACAGATGCCCATTGCGGGCATTACGGGTTGGCATCACGCAATCGAACATGTCCACACCGCGGCGCACACCCTCTACGAGATCTTCCGGTTTGCCAACGCCCATAAGGTAACGAGGTTTGTCAGCCGGCATCAGGCCCGGCAGATAATCCAGCACCTTGATCATCTCGTGCTTGGGCTCGCCCACCGACAGGCCACCGATGGCCAGGCCGTCAAAACCGATCTTGTCGAGGCCTTCCAACGAGCGTTTGCGCAGGCTTTCGTGCATGCCGCCCTGAACGATACCGAACAGCGCTGCCGTGTTGTCGCCATGGGCATTCTTCGAACGCTGGGCCCAGCGCAGGGAGAGCTCCATGGAGATGCGTGCCACGTCTTCATCGGCCGGGTACGGCGTGCATTCATCAAAAATCATCACGATGTCGGAGCCGAGGTCGCGCTGCACCTGCATCGACTCTTCCGGGCCCATGAACACTTTGGAGCCATCCACCGGCGAGGCGAAGGTCACGCCCTCTTCCTTGATCTTGCGCATCGCGCCCAGGCTGAACACCTGGAAACCACCGGAGTCGGTGAGGATCGGGCCCTGCCACTTCATGAAGTCATGCAGGTCGCCATGTTTCTTGATCACTTCCGTGCCCGGCCGCAGCCATAAGTGGAAGGTGTTGCCGAGGATGATCTCGGCGCCGGTGGCGACGATGTCACGGGGCAACATGCCCTTGACGGTGCCGTAGGTGCCAACCGGCATGAACGCCGGGGTCTCCACAGTGCCGCGCGGGAAGGTCAGGCGGCCACGACGGGCCTTGCCGTCAGTGGCCAATAATTCGAACGACATACGACTCATAGTTGTTCCTCTGGGCCGCGCGGCGCCGGGTTACGGGTGATAAACATCGCATCACCGTAGCTGAAAAAACGGTATTCGTTGGCGATGGCAGCTTGGTAAGCCGCCATGGTTTCCGGGTAACCGGCAAATGCCGACACCAGCATCAACAGCGTGGATTCGGGCAAATGGAAATTGGTCACCAGGCAGTCCACTACATGGAAGGGGCGGCCTGGAAAGATAAAGATGTCGGTGTCGCCACTGAACGGCTTGAGCACGCCATCACGCGCCGCGCTCTCCAGAGAACGCACGCTGGTGGTACCCACCGCCACGACACGCCCGCCGCGCGCTTTGCACGCCGCCACGGCATCCACCACTTCCTGGCTGACTTCCAGCCACTCGCTGTGCATATGATGGTCTTCGATCTTGTCCACACGCACCGGCTGAAACGTGCCGGCCCCCACGTGCAGGGTCACATAGGCCGTCTCGACGCCTTTTGCAGCGATAGCATCCAGCAGCGGCTGATCGAAGTGCAGACCTGCGGTGGGTGCGGCAACGGCACCCAGCCGCTGGGAGTACACCGTCTGATAGCGCTCGCGGTCCGAATCCTCATCGGGACGGTCGATGTAGGGTGGCAGCGGCATGTGGCCGACGCGCTCCAACAACGGCAACGCTTCTTCGGCGAACTTGAGCTCGAACAGCGCGTCATGGCGAGCCACCATCTCGGCTTCACCCCCTCCGTCGATCAAGATGCTCGAACCGGGTTTCGGCGACTTGCTGGAGCGCACATGAGCGAGCACGCGGTGGCTGTCCAGCACCCGCTCGACCAGGATTTCCAACTTGCCGCCGGAAGCTTTCTGGCCAAACAGCCGCGCCGGAATCACCCGGGTATTGTTGAACACCATCAGATCGCCCGGGCGCAAATGCTCAAGCAAATCAGTGAATTGACGGTGTGCGAGGGCACCGCTCACCCCGTCCAGGGTCAGCAGTCGACTGGCGCGACGCTCGGCCAAAGGGTGGCGAGCAATCAGCGAATCAGGGAGATCAAAAGTAAAGTCAGCAACGCGCATGATGGAGTTCGTCTAGCAGGGCCGGGAAGTCTAGCGGAAATAGTCAAAATTGACCATGAAAGGTGATTGACCAACGGTAATCTCATCTCTATACTTCGCCGCCATTGAGCCCTGATGGCGGAATTGGTAGACGCGGCGGATTCAAAATCCGTTTTCGAAAGGAGTGGGAGTTCGAGTCTCCCTCGGGGCACCATCTTAAAAAAAGACCTTGAAATTCAAGGTCTTTTTTTTCGCCTGTAGAAAAGTGCTGTGCCATCTGAATCAGCTTCTCAAATGAAAACCGTCAGAAACCCATACGCTTTGTCGCACGCACCAGGACGAATACGTTATCGCGCTGATACCGAGACCTATCAACAGCGTCACAGGCCGCTGGAGAGCGTGGTGCGGCGACTGGTGAGGTATATACATGCGTACCTGGTGGTGATTTTTCAGAAACTGGTGTTTTTCAGCATCTTTTCGTCAGGAGATTTACCGATACCGTCTAGAAATAGCTTCGCCTGACGGTTGGAGCGTAGACATACAACACGGCATCCCGATGGGGCGGATATCGTGAGCAGTTTCATCTTTGCACGCGCAGTTTTGCGCGTAGCCCACATGAAGCTGAAAAAAGCTGGAAGGTTCCGGAGCCGCTCGGGACAGTTTTCTGGAAGATCAGGCCGAGTATCACCTCGCTGGTACAACGCCCTGAGAAGCACACGCCAGAATCGCAGCGCTGACGCGCGATCAATCCATATCAAGACATCGGCCCGGGCAATACGACTGCCCCAGGTGACGGAATGGCCACCTTCAAATATCCAACAGTCGCGGGCCTCGACCTCGTGGCATAGGCGCGTCTTCTCTTGCGTGGTTCGCTCGACCCAACCAGCCTGCCAATGAATCTTATCGATGTGGATGACAGGCAGCTTGGTGCGCTCACCCAACGCCCGAGCAAAGGTGGATTTTCCTGACCCTGGCTGGCCAATAATCATGACACGCTGCATGTGCACTCCATTTGGTTGCAACTGCGAACAGCACTGCGGTTGCGCAGCCATCATTGAAGAAGACGCGTGAGTCTAGCAGCCAATAAACCTCAGATACCGGATGCCAGCAGGCTGAAGTCATGTAGCCAAACCTGATAGAGCTTCGCGTTTTTCTCGCGCCCAAAACAAAACCCCATCTGCTTTCGCAAATGGGGTTTCGGAATTTAATCTTGACGATGACCTACTCTCACATGGGGAAACCCCACACTACCATCGGCGATGCATCGTTTCACTGCTGAGTTCGGGATGGGATCAGGTGGTTCCAATGCTCTATGGTCGTCAAGAAATTCGGGTACTGA
>NZ_PCOZ01000011.1 GCF_002979555.1 Pseudomonas sp. MYb60
CGCTCGGGGTGGGCGCGGCCGGTGTCGACCGACAAACGTGCGCAGCCATTCCCTGTAGCGCCAGGCCAGCAGCGTCAGACCGGCGATCAGCAGGCTCCAGAGCAGGATCTCCAGCGCCAGGGCAATCTGTTTGAAAGCATCGCTGTTGAGGTTGGTCAGCAGTGCTTTAAGCCAAGCCGGAAGTTTGCCATCACTGTGCGGCTTGTTTTCAGTGGCCAGTTTGTCCTCACCAAAACGGTAGCGGGTGACCGTTTCCGGGTTCTTGAAGGGTGGCGCTTGCAGCAGTGTCTTTATCGATTGACTGGCGCTCTGGGTGCTCAGGGGCTTGGCGTCGTCAGCCATCGCAGGCTGGGTGAAAGGCACCAGCATCAATCCGATCACCATCAACAGCGTGGGTGCTACACCACTCAGGCGTTGGCGCAGGCGTCGGAAGACCAGTTCCAGATCCCAGGCTTCCAATACGGTACGGCGATTGAGGTACAGGCTGAAACCGCATGCGACGTAGATCGGTTCCCAGAACACCAGGATCAGCGCATAGAACGCATTGCCCAGGTGCTCAAGCCAGCGTGCATCCGCGCTGGCTACCTGTGCCAGGCGTTGCCAGTCCCAGCCTTGTTCAACGGCTTGGGGAATGAACAGGTAAAACAGTGCCATGCAGCCAAACCATAGCCCGATCTCCAGCACGACGCCGATGGTGGTCAGCCAGCGTGCGGCCCCGGCGTTGCGTTGCTGCAGTACGCCCAGGCGTTTTTGACGGGCCTCGCCAGCCAGGCCTTCGAGTTGGCTGACCGGCATGACGAAACTTCGGCTCAGGCTCAGCCGGCGCCAGGTCAGGCTCGCCAACAGTTGGCCGCTCAGCAGGCGTGGCCATTGGCGCACCGCGTGCTTGAGGCTGGGTGTTTCGCCGAACAGCGCTTTGGACAGTATGTGCAATGGCAGGCGGTCAAAAGCGGGCTTGAGCCACCAGAACAGAAAAAGGGCGATGGAGGGTGATTCCCATAGCAGCGCAGTGAGTACGGCAAATACCGGCAAGGTGATAATTGCCCAGCTACTCATCAACAGCAGGCGGTGTTGCCGAGCCATCAGCACGCCAAGATCCATGGCCTCCCAGGCGGTGCGTGGGCGGATCACGACGCTTGCATCACTCAGGCGCATGGCGAGACCTTCCTGCCAGGCTGAGGTAGGCGATTACCAGCAACCAGAGCGCGGCGCCCACCAGGTATTTGATCCTGGGGGTTATGCCTGTGGTCGATGACCAGTAGGCCTCTATGAACGCGGCAATCAACAGGAACAGCATCACCCCGCACAGCAGTTGCACGCTGCTGTGCGCCGCCAGCCGCAAAGCCTCGCCGCGCGTGAGCCGCCCGGGCGCGATCAGCGCCCAGCCCAGTTGCAAGCCTGCAGCACCGGCGAGGGCGATAGCCGTCAGTTCGAAGGCACCGTGGCCGATGACGAAGGACCAGAAGGTCTGCCCATAACCTATTTCGGTCAAATGCCCGGAGACGGCGCCGATTACCAGACCGTTGAAAATCAGGAAGAACACGCTGCCCAGGCCGAACAGCAAGCCGGCAGCGAACGTCTGGAAGGCAATACCGGTGTTGTGCATCACGTAGTAGCCAAACATCATCCAGTCTTCACTCGAGGCACGTTCGGCGGCACGGCCAAGGCGGCTGGCGGCCGGGTCGTACATGGCCTGCATTTCGGCAACCTGTTGAGGGCTGACGATGCTGTAGATCAGGTCTGGAAACAGGTAGACCAGCAATGCAATGCCCAGCAGGCTACCAAAGAACAGCAGGCTGGCCATCAGCACGAAACGCCACTGCTGGCGCACCACGCGAGGGAAATCGGCCAGCACGAAACCCAGCACCGTCGCTCCCAACTGGCGGCGATGACGGTAAAGCTGTTGATGGCCGCGCAGGGCCAGTTGTTGCAAGGGGTCAACCAGGTAGCTGCTGTAGCCGCGCTCCTGGGCCAAGGCCAGATGCTGGCACAGGCATCGATATTGATGGGGAAAGTCGACCACGTCCCCAGGCTTGGCCTTGCCTTGCTCCAACTGCTTCAGTTGTTCAGCGAAGGCGCGCCATTGTGCCTGGTAACGGCTTTCGAACAGGCTCTGCTTCATGTCGGCCCCAACAGGCCGCGGGCCACGCCATTGAGTTGTTCGACCGCACGGGTCGGGGATACCTGCAGGGGCGTGGCGAGGATCGACGCCAGTTCATGCACCCGTTCGGTGGAAAGCTCGCCCTGGCGCTCGGCAAAACCGAGGATGGCGCGCTGCTCGCTGAGCTCCAGCGCAAACGGCAAGCGCAGGGCCGTTGCCTGAGGCACAGTTGGAGGTGGTTGATGACGTTCGCGATAGATGACCAGGGTACCGCCGGCCAGATCGCCCAGGCGCTTGAAGTGAGGATGCTGCAGGCAACTGATGACGCCAAGGGCGTAGCCGAACGGCAGCATGTCGACAAAGCGCAGCAGGTTGCGGATGAGTGACGCGGACCAGCCGACGGGCGTGCCGTCGTCCTGCACCACTCGCAATCCCATGACCTGCTTGCCGGGCGAGCAGCCCTGGTTGAGCACCTCGAACAGCACCATGTACCACCAACTGATCAGGAACAGCAGCAACGAACCCAGGCCGATACCAATATTGCCCAGCAAGGCCAATGGCACCAGGAGAACGCCCATCACCACCCCGCGTACCCCCAGGTCAAAGGCAAAGGCCAGTGCCCGTGGTACCAGGCCGGCTGGGCGCAGGGGCAGATCAATGCCCTCCGGGGTTTCGATCTGGTAGAGGGTGTCCAATGGGGTCGATGGCATTGCGATCCTTGGCAGTGCGGAACAGGTGGAGACACGGATGCTAGCAGTGTCACGGGTGGAAGCAACCACTCAAGGTTTTACTGGATGTTTGTACAGGTAATCAGCGCTGGCCCCGGACGCTATTGAGCGCCTAGACTTTGCCAATCTTCAGCACAGGAATAGCCCGTGACCTCCATTTTCTGGTACGACTATGAAACCACCGGCATCAATCCGCGCAGCGATCGCCCGCTCCAGGTCGCCGGTATTCGTACGGACCTCGAACTCAACGAGATAGCTGCACCGGTCAATCTCTATTGCCAGCCCAGCGACGATATCCTGCCCCATCCGGCGGCGTGCGCAATCACTGGCATAACCCCCGCGATACTGGCGGAAAAAGGCCTGTACGAGGCCGATTTCATGACCCGGGTCCACGCCGAACTGGCGGCGCCAGGCACCTGTGGCGCCGGTTACAACACCCTGCGGTTTGACGATGAAATGACGCGCTACAGCCTGTACCGCAATTTTTTCGACCCTTACGCGCGGGAGTGGCAGGGCGGTAACAGTCGTTGGGACTTGATCGATGTGGTCCGCACCGCCTATGCGCTGCGCCCGGAAGGGATCGAATGGCCGCAACAGGACGGGCGGGTGACGCTCAAGCTGGAGCGCTTGACCCAAGCCAACGGTATTGACCATGGCCAGGCCCACGATGCGTTGTCCGATGTGCGCGCCACCATTGCCCTGGCTCGATTGGTCCGCGAGAAGCAGCCCAAGTTGTACGATTGGCTGTTTCAACTGCGCAGCAAACAGCGCGTGATGGACCAGGTCCGTTTGCTGCAACCGATGGTGCATATTTCCGGGCGCTTTTCCGCCGAGCGCCATTACCTGGGGATGGTGCTACCTCTTGCCTGGCATCCGCGCAATCGCAACGCGCTGATCGTCTGCGATCTGGGGCTGGACCCCCAGGGCTTGCTGGAGGTCGATGCCGAAACCTTGCGGCAGCGGCTGTACACACGCCGTGACCAACTGGCTGAAGGCGAACTGCCGGTACCTCTCAAGTTGGTGCACATCAATCGTTGCCCGGTGGTCGCGCCACTGGGTGTCCTGCGCCCCGAGGATCGTGAGCGGCTGCACTTGGACGTCAGTGTTTTTCAGGCGCGGGCACTGCGGCTAACTGACGCACAAGAACTTTGGCGGGACAAGTTGTCGGCTATTTATGCCGAAGAGGAATTCGCCCCGAACGATGACCCGGAACAGCAGCTTTACGATGGGTTTATTGGCGACCGCGACCGACGTTTATGCGAACAAGTGCGAACGGCGGAACCCGCACAATTGGCCCTTCAGCAGTGGCCTTTTGATGATCACCGATTGCCTGAATTATTGTTTCGCTACCGTGCCCGGAACTTTCCGGATACGTTGAGCGTTGAGGAGCAACAACGGTGGGAACTTTTCTGTCAGCAACGTTTGTCGGATCCTCAGTGGGGCGCACCGAATACCCTTGAGGCATTTAAACAGGCCCGCAATGAGTTGGCTGTTACTGCAACACCTTTTCAACGCCAGGTGCTGGATCAGTGGCAGGAATATGCTGATTCATTAGCGGCTCGCCTGCAGTTGTAATCCGGGGTGGGTAAAACATCTGGGCAATAAAAAACGCCAGCAAGCTGGCGTTTTTGATCTTCCGCGAATCACGCGGGATTGGCGACGCTTAGCCCAGCAGGGTAGCCCAGCCTTCAACCACATCGCCGCCCCACTTGGCTTTCCACTCTTTCAGGGTCTTGTGATTGCCACCTTTGGTTTCAATCACTTCACCGTTGTGCGGGTTCTTGTATTGCTTGACCTTGCGAGCGCGCTTGGTGCCGGTAGTTTTCACGGCGCCGCGTGGTGCTTTAACTTTCGACTCTGGGTCCAGCAGCGCGATGATGTCACGCAGGGACTTGGAATATTCACCCATCAGGGTGCGCAATTTGCCTTCAAATTCCAGCTCGGTTTGCAGCTTGTCGTCTTGGGACAGGTTCTTCAAACGGGCTTGCAGCTCTTTGATAGCTTCTTCGGTGGCACGGTATTCGTTGATCAGAGACATGTGGACTACCTTATGTAGAGCGCTGATTGTCAGGGGTAAGTAGCCCAATAATAGTCAGGCAGTTTCCTCAAGTAAACATTTAAAGGTCGTATTCGAGAGAATTACTTCAGATGTTTGAAGGCCGACTGCGCCTAGGAGTTAATTATTAGGTCATTGGCGTGGAAACAGCCCGCTTGAAACTCCGCTAAACGCCCGGAAGCGCCAGCGAATTCATATAGGTTGGGTAAAACCCCAAGCGATTAAGGGGTATGGCGCGCACCGGCGATCAGAATAAGCGTTAACGAATACTGCAGTTTTTCTGCGTAATCGCTAGAATGGCGGCCTTTGCGAAGTTCTGGAGTTTCCCCCTAATGCGCACTTTTCGGCTGGTGATTGCTTGCCCGGACCGGGTTGGCATCGTTGCCAAAGTCAGTAACTTTCTGGCCTCCCATAACGGCTGGATCACCGAGGCGAGCCATCACTCGGACAACCTCAGCGGTTGGTTCTTCATGCGTCACGAAATCCGTGCCGATTCGCTGCCCTTTGGTCTGGATGCCTTCCGCGAGGCGTTTGCGCCGATCGCCGAAGAGTTTTCGATGAGCTGGCACATCACCGACACCGAGCAGAAAAAACGCGTGGTGCTGATGGCCAGTCGCGAATCCCACTGCCTGGCCGACTTGCTGCATCGCTGGCACAGCGACGAGCTGGATTGTGAAATTGCCTGCGTGATCTCCAACCATGATGACCTGCGCAGCATGGTTGAATGGCACGGCATCCCGTACTACCACGTACCGGTCAACCCGCAGGACAAGGAACCGGCCTTTGCCGAAGTGTCCCGCCTGGTGAAGCAGCACGAGGCCGACGTCGTGGTGCTGGCGCGCTACATGCAGATCCTGCCGCCGGAACTGTGCCGCGAGTACGCAGGTAAAGTGATCAATATCCACCACAGCTTCCTGCCGTCGTTTGTCGGTGCCAAGCCCTACCACCAGGCCTCCCTGCGTGGCGTGAAACTGATCGGTGCAACCTGCCACTACGTCACCGAAGAGCTGGACGCCGGCCCGATCATCGAGCAGGACGTCGTGCGTGTCAGCCACAGCGACAGCATTGAAGACATGGTGCGTTTCGGCCGTGATGTCGAGAAGATGGTCCTGGCCCGTGGCCTGCGCTACCACTTGGAAGACCGCGTGCTGGTGCATGGCAACAAGACTGTGGTGTTTTGATACCACGCTTTCTGATTGAAGAATGAAGGGCCTGGGCGTTAAATCGTCCCAGGCCCTTTTTCTTTGCCTGCCGTTGAGGATTGATCGATGAGTGATCCGTTGGACAAAGCCACGTCAAAAGCCCCGGCGACCCTGGGGGAGGGGTGCTTGAGCCGCTATGACCCGGATGACCTCGACAGTGACGACGGCACCGAGTTTCCAGGTGCCGCCGAGTTGTGGGAGCGCGAGCAGGGCAAGTCCGAGCCTGCGCAGGAATAATGGCGTCGCAACGCGTCAGATGCGGAAACTGCCCACCAACTGTTTCAGGCGTCCGGCCTGTTGCTCAAGGTCAGCGCAGGCGCGCAACGTGGATTGAAGGTTTTCCACGCCTTCCTGGTTAAGGGTGTTGATCTCGGTGATGTCCATGTTGATCGACTCCACCACCGAGGTCTGCTCTTCGGTGGCGGTCGCCACCGACTGGTTCATCCCATCGACCACGCCGATGCTTTGGCCGCCCTTGGCGCTGGGGGGGGGCGATGGAGATGATCAGTTTGCCGGGGGCGGCGTCGATGTACGGCTCGGTCAGGGTTGAATGTTGCTGGCGGTAACATCGCTCATTTAGTGCAGGTAGCTATTGAGGTCGTCGCGAATTGCGTTGCGTTGCAGGTAGTCGTTGTAGAGGGTAAACAGCGCTAAAGCGGCAATAACGATAAGGGAGGCTGCAAGCAGGATTTTGTGGCTGAAGCGCAGATTTTTATTCATGGCTTGTAGTGTCCGCTAAGGTCTTAATGTCCGAGGCGCGTGCTTGTGAAAGGCGCAAATGGCAGCTTTGAAAAAGGTGTGATACTTCTTGTGACAGCTGCGCGGCTCCCTGCAGGAACTGTCTGACGTATTTTTTGACTTTGTGGGTCTCACATCTGCCTGTATCGACCTGGCGACATTAAAGATTAACCATGGGTGACGAAATGCCTGATTCCCAGCAACTTACTATCGGCGCCGACCTCAACGGCCAGCCAATCGCTCAGTCCATGCGCCTGGCCAACCGCCATGGCTTGATCGCCGGGGCCACGGGCACGGGCAAGACCGTCACATTGCAGCGCTTGGCAGAGGCGTTCAGTGATGCGGGCGTGGCTGTGTTTGCCGCTGATATCAAGGGCGATCTCTGTGGCCTGGGTGCCGCCGCCAACCCGCAGGGCAAGGTGGCCGAACGTATCGCGGGCATGCCCTTCCTTAATTACACGGCCAAGGCGTATCCGGTCACGCTGTGGGATATCCATGGCCAGTCGGGTCATCCCTTGCGCACCACCATCAGTGAAATGGGGCCCTTGCTGCTGGGCAGCCTGCTGGAACTGACCGACAGCCAGCAGTCGGCCCTGTATTCGGCATTCAAGGTGGCTGACCGCGAGGGCTTGCTGCTGCTGGACCTCAAGGACCTCAAGGCGCTGCTGAACCACCTGCGCTATCACCCGGAACTGCTCGGCGACGATGCCGCCCTGATGACTACCGGTTCGAGCCAGGCCCTGTTGCGTCGCCTGGCGGTGCTGGAGCAGCAGGGCGCCGAGGCCTTGTTTGGCGAGCCGGCCCTGCAGCTTGAAGATATCCTCCAGCCGGCAAGCGATGGACGTGGGCGTATCCACCTGCTGGATGCGAGTCGCCTGGTGCACGAGGCCCCCAAGGTGTATGCAACCTTCCTGTTGTGGCTCCTGGCTGAATTGTTTGAACAGTTGCCTGAGCGCGGGGATGCGGAAAAACCCCTGCTGGCACTGTTTTTCGACGAGGCGCACTTGCTGTTCGCCGACACCCCGAAGGCCTTGCAGGAGCGCCTGGAGCAAGTGGTGCGGTTGATTCGCTCCAAAGGCGTGGGGGTGTATTTCGTGACCCAGTCGCCGGGCGATTTGCCGGACAGCGTGTTGGCTCAGCTTGGGCTGCGTATCCAGCACGGGCTGCGCGCGTTCACGACCAAGGAACAGAAGTCGTTGAGGGCGGTGGCGGACGGCTTCCGGCCCAACCCTGCCTTTGAGGCCCTGGCGGTGCTGACCGAACTGGGCACGGGTGAGGCGCTGGTGGGCACCTTGCAGGAAAAAGGCACCCCGGAGGTCGTCCAGCGGGTGCTGGTCGCGCCACCGCAATCGCGGATCGGGCCGCTCAGCGAGGCCGAACGCGCCGCGTTGGTCGCCGGTTCACCGTTGCAAGGGCGCTATGACAAGCCGATTGACCGCGAATCAGCCTACGAAGTGCTGATGGCCAGGAAGGCGCTGGGGCCTGCCGAAGAGGCCAAGCCTGCCGCCGAGGAGCCCAGTTTCACTGACAAGGCCGGGGCGTTTCTTGGCACAACGGCAGGCAAGGCGCTCAAATCGGCGATGCAGCAGGCGGCCAATCAGATGGGCCGCCAGCTGGTGCGCGGTCTGTTGGGGTCGTTGCTGGGCGGCAGCAAGCGCAAGTAGCGCGTCAGGCCTTGGGCCTGGCATGCCCGGCCAGTCGCTCGAGGGCAGCGCGCAAGCGCGGATCGCTGATGCCATCGGCGGTTGCCTGGAGGGTTTCGGCCGCACTCGTTGACAGGTCCGGAGCATGCCCCACCACGCCGGGCTGGGTGGTGGGCGGTTGCACCTTGAACTGGATGCGCGTCAGGCCGGCGAACTCATCAAAGGCCATCAGTTGCCGTTGCAGGCGCTTTTGCTGATAGCGCAGACGAGTCGCCCAATGGCCATCGGTGACAATCAGCAACAGGTTACCTTCGCGCCAGGACGCCACGCGGCAATGTTCGCGGGCTGCCGGTTGCAGTTGGCTTTCGAGCAGGCGTTGCAGGTGGTCCAAGCGTTTGGCGTGGCCAAAAATCGCACGCAACGGCTTCGCGTCGCGAAGCAGCACGGCGGGCGCTCGGGCTGAAAGAGGGCGAAACGCCATTATTGGACACCTTAAGTAACAGAGCCGCCATCTTAGCAGAAAGCGCCTGTACGCCCCCGGGTAGCGCTTCGATGGGTCTTTGCCCATGAAATCAATAGGTAACTTCTGCATGCCATGGGTTGAAGTTCCAGGAAAAGCCCTTATTTTAAACAAGCCCTCTCACAGCACCATGCCAGCATCGGGGAACAACGCCACTTTCCTCACCCACGAATCCGGGTAGAATGCGCGTTCGCATGCGGCCGTGAGGGCTGCTCGGGCCACTCACGGTGCGCCCTCCATCCCTATGTGTGGAAGAACCTGCCGATATGTTTGCGCCTTTGTTAAAGAAACTTTTTGGAAGCAAGAATGAGCGCGAAGTCAAACGCATGCTCAAGACGGTGCAGCTGGTCAATGCCTTCGAAGAGCAGATGGTTGCCCTGTCGGACGAGCAATTGCGCGCCAAGACCCAAGAGTTCAAGGCCCGCATAGCCAAAGGTGAAACCCTCGACAAGCTGCTTCCAGAAGCCTTTGCGGTCGCCCGTGAAGCCGGTAAGCGTGTCATGGGCATGCGCCACTTCGACGTCCAGTTGATCGGCGGCATGACCTTGCATGAAGGCATGATTGCCGAAATGCGTACCGGTGAAGGCAAGACCCTGGTAGCTACCCTGGGCGTTTACCTCAACGCACTGTCCGGCAAGGGCGTGCACGTTGTGACGGTGAACGACTACCTGGCGCGCCGGGACGCCAACTGGATGCGCCCGCTGTATGAATTCCTCGGCCTGACCGTTGGCGTCGTATTGCCGTTCCAGCCGCCTGAAGAGAAGCGCGCTGCCTACGCGGCCGACATCACCTACGGCACCAACAACGAATTCGGTTTCGACTACCTGCGCGACAACATGGCGTTCAGCATGGAAGAGAAATTCCAGCGCGAACTCAATTTTGCCGTGATCGACGAAGTCGACTCCATCCTCATCGACGAAGCCCGTACCCCGCTGATCATCTCCGGCCAGGCCGAAGACAGCTCGCGCCTGTACACCGAAATCAACAAGTTGATTCCGCGTCTCGAGCAGCACATCGAGGAAGTGGAAGGCGTAGTGACCAAAGAAGGTCACTTCAGCATCGACGAGAAGACCCGCCAGGTCGAACTCAACGAAGCCGGTCACCAATTCGTCGAAGAGATGCTGACCCAGATCGGCGAGCTGGCCGAGGGTGAAAGCCTGTACTCGGCACACAACCTGGGCCTGTTGACCCACGTGTATGCCGGCCTGCGCGCCCACAAGCTGTTCCATCGCAACGTCGAATACATCGTGCAGGACGGTCAGGTCGTGCTGGTCGACGAGCACACCGGCCGTACCATGCCGGGTCGCCGCCTGTCCGAAGGCCTGCACCAGGCCATCGAAGCCAAGGAACACCTCAACATCCAGGCTGAAAGCCAGACGTTGGCGTCCACCACTTTCCAGAACTACTTCCGTCTGTACAACAAACTGTCCGGCATGACCGGTACGGCCGACACCGAAGCGTTCGAGTTCCACCAGATCTACAACCTGGCCGTGATGGTCATTCCGCCGAACAAGCCGTTGGCGCGTAAAGACTTCAACGACCTGGTGTTCCTGACTGCCGAAGAGAAATACGCGGCAATCATCAATGACATCAAGGATGGCATGGCCCAGGGGCGTCCGATCCTGGTGGGTACCGCCACCATCGAGACTTCCGAGCACGTATCGAACCTGCTCAACAAGGAAGGCATCGAGCACAAGGTCCTCAACGCCAAGTTCCACGAAAAAGAAGCCGAGATCATTGCCCAGGCCGGTCGCCCAGGCGCACTGACCATCGCCACCAACATGGCCGGTCGTGGTACCGACATCCTGTTGGGCGGTAACTGGGAAGTGGAAGTCGCGGCACTCGAAAACCCGAGCCCTGAGCAGATCGCCCAGATCAAGGCTGACTGGCAGAAACGCCACCAGGCCGTGCTGGAATCCGGTGGCCTGCAGGTGATCGCGTCCGAGCGTCATGAATCGCGCCGTATCGACAACCAGCTGCGAGGCCGTGCCGGTCGCCAGGGTGACGCCGGTTCCAGCCGCTTCTACCTGTCCTTGGAAGACAGCCTGATGCGCATCTTCGCCTCTGACCGGGTGAAGAACTTCATGAAGGCCCTGGGCATGCAGTCCGGTGAAGCGATCGAGCACCGCATGGTCACCAACGCCATCGAGAAGGCCCAGCGCAAGGTTGAAGGCCGCAACTTCGATATTCGTAAGCAACTGCTCGAGTTCGACGACGTCAACAACGAACAGCGTAAAGTGATCTATCACATGCGTAACACGTTGCTGGCCGCCGACAACATTGGCGAGACCATTGCCGATTTCCGTCAGGACGTGCTCAACGCCACCGTCAACGCGCACATCCCGCCACAGTCCCTGCCTGAGCAGTGGGATGTTGCCGGCCTGGAAGCGGCATTGAAGAGCGACTTCGGTGTGGACTTGCCGGTCCAGCAGTGGCTGGATGAAGACGACCACCTGTACGAAGAAACCCTGCGCGAAAAACTGATGGCCGAATTGCTGGCCGCGTACAACGAGAAAGAAGAGCAGGCGAGTGCCGAAGCACTGCGCACCTTCGAGAAGCAAATCGTACTGCGCGTGCTGGACGACCTGTGGAAAGATCACCTGTCGACCATGGACCACCTGCGTCACGGCATCCACCTGCGCGGCTACGCCCAGAAGAACCCGAAGCAGGAGTACAAGCGCGAGTCGTTCACGCTGTTCTCCGAGCTGCTGGATTCGATCAAGCGCGATTCGATTCGCGTGCTGTCCCACGTTCAGGTGCGTCGCGAAGACCCGATCGAGGAAGAAGCCCGCCTGCGTCAGGAAGCCGAGGCACTGGCTGCGCGCATGCAGTTCCAGCACGACGAAGCGCCTGGCCTCGAGCAACCCGAAGTGTTGGGTGAGGAGGTCGATGTGGCCCTGGCTCAAGCGCCGGTTCGCAACGATCAGAAGCTGGGCCGCAATGAGCTGTGCTACTGCGGCTCGGGCAAAAAGTACAAGCACTGCCACGGCCAGATCGAATAAGATTTTTGCCTGAGGCTGTAACACCCGCGCCGCGACCGGCTTTAGCCGTCGCGGCGTTTTGCCATTAATTTCACCGTCAATCACGACGGTACAGACATCACCTAATTTTTGAGGAGCGCATTCATGGCTGTTGGTCTTGGTCCTTTGCCCACATTGCACCCGGTTGCCGGCTTTGAACTCGGTATCGCTTCGGCCGGCATCAAGCGCCCGGGGCGTAAGGATGTGGTCGTGATGCGCTGTGCCGAAGGCTCGACCGTCGCCGGTGTGTTCACCCTCAACGCCTTTTGCGCCGCGCCGGTCATCCTGGCCAAGCAACGCGTTGCCGGTACTATCCGCTACCTGCTGACCAACACCGGCAATGCCAACGCTGGCACCGGCGAGCCTGGCCTGGTGGCGGCTGCACGCACCTGCGCCAAGCTGGCCCAACTGACCGGCGTCGATGCCAGCCAGGTCCTGCCGTACTCCACCGGCGTGATCGGCGAGCCGTTGCCAGTCGAGAAGATCGAAGGTGCGCTGCAAGCCGCGCTGGATGACTTGTCGGTGGACAACTGGTCGGCAGCTGCCACCGGCATCATGACCACCGACACCCTGCCAAAAGGCGCGAGCCGTCAGTTCGTGCACGACGGCGTGACGGTTACCGTGACCGGCATCAGCAAAGGCGCGGGCATGATCCGCCCGAACATGGCCACCATGCTCGGCTACATCGCTACCGATGCCAAAGTCTCCCGCGACGTGCTGCACAGCCTGATCCTCGACGGCGCCAACAAGTCGTTCAACCGCATCACCATTGATGGCGACACCTCGACCAACGACTGCTGCATGTTGATCGCCACGGGCCAGGCCAACCTGCCGGAAATCACCGAAGCCAGCGGCGCGCTGTTCGCCGCGTTGAAGCAGGCCGTCTTCGACGTGTGCATGGAAGTCGCCCAGGCCATCGTGCGTGACGGTGAAGGCGCGACCAAGTTTGTCACCGTTGAAGTCAACGGCGGCGGCAATCACCAGGAATGCCTGGACGTCGGTTATACCGTGGCCCACTCGCCGTTGATCAAGACCGCGCTGTTTGCTTCCGACCCTAACTGGGGCCGCATTCTCGCCGCCGTTGGCCGTGCCGGCGTGCCCGACCTGGACGTGAGCAAGATCGACGTGTTCCTGGGCGACGTGTGCATCGCCAGCCGTGGCGCCCGCGCCGAAACCTACACCGAAGCCCAGGGCTCGGCGGTGATGCAACAGGAAGAAATCACCATCCGCATCGAGCTGGGCCGCGGCGAGTGCAGCGAAACCATCTGGACCACCGACCTGTCCCACGAATACGTGAAGATCAACGCGGAATACCGGACCTGATCGCAGAGAGGATAAGCGCGGTGAAACGAGTGCATGTAGCAGCAGCGGTGATCCGCGGTGCCGACGGCAGGATCCTGCTGGCGCGCCGCGCAGACACTCAGCATCAGGGCGGTCTCTGGGAGTTTCCCGGTGGAAAGGTCGAGGCCGGTGAATCGGTCGCCACGGCGCTGTCCCGTGAATTGCAGGAAGAATTGGGCATTCAGGTCATTACGGCACGGCCGTTGATCAAGGTTCAGCACGATTACCCGGACAAGCAGGTGTTGCTGGATGTCTGGGACGTCTCGGCCTTTACCGGCGAGCCCCGGGGTGTCGAAGGGCAGCCGCTGGAATGGGTCGCCCCGCGGGATCTGATCAATTACGAGTTTCCGGCGGCCAATGCGCCAATTGTGGCGGCTGCGCGTTTGCCTGCGGAGTATTTGATCACCCCCGGCGAGCTGGAAACCCCGACGTTGCTGCGTGGCATTCAGAAAGCCATTGCGGGCGGCATCAAGCTGATTCAGTTGCGCGCACCCAATGGTTACGACCCCAAATACCGCGACCTGGCGGTGGATGCGGTCGGCCTGTGTGCGGGCAAGGCGCAATTGATGCTCAAGGGACCGTTCGAATGGCTGGGAGATTTTCCATCGGCCGGTTGGCACATGACGTCGGCGCAATTGCGCAAGTACGCGAGCAAAGGCCGGCCGTTGCCTAAAGATCGCTGGTTGGCGGCGTCTTGCCACAATGCCGAGGAGTTGGCACTGGCGCAAATGATGGACGTGGATTTCGTCACGCTGTCGCCAGTGCAGCCGACGCAGACCCATCCCGATGCACAGCCGTTGGGCTGGGAGCAGGCGGCTGAGTTGATCCGTGGGTTCAGCAAACCGGTGTTTCTGTTAGGTGGGGTCGGGCCCGCTGAGCGGGAAAAAGCGTGGGAGGCTGGGGCTCAGGGGGTAGCCGGGATCAGGGCGTTTTGGCCGGAAGTTTGATGGTGTTCTGAAGCGCCTTATCGCGGGCGGGCCCACTTCCACAGGTTGATTGCGTTCCATTGTGGGAGCGGGCTCGCCCGCTAAGAGGTCAGGCCAGGCACTGCATAATGGTCAGTGTGGCTTGGCCGCCGCCTGCCATAACACCTCAGCAACACCTTGGCGCTTGGCAATCACCCGCGCCGCTACAAACAGCAAATCCGACAGTCGATTGATATACGCCAGCCCAACCCCTTCCAACGGCTCCACAGTATTCAACTGCTGGCACCGCCGCTCCGCACTGCGGGCCAGGCTGCGGCACACATGGGCCTGAGCGATCAACGCCGAACCACCGGGCAGGATGAAGTTTTCCAACGGCCCCACTTCTTCATTCCAGCGATCGATCGCCGCTTCCAGGCGATTCACTTCGGCTGCATTCAGCGCCTTGTACACCGGCATTGCCAGTTCACCCCCGAGGTCGAACAGGCGGTGTTGGCAGGGTGTCAGCACCTCGATCACATCCAGCAGTTCCGGATGCTTGCCGCTGTGTTCTTCCAGGTTAGCCAACAGCAAGCCCAGCTGGCTGTTCAGCGTATCCACCTCGCCAATGGCTTCCACCCGCGGGTGGTCCTTGGGGACGCGGCGACCGTCACCCAGGCCGGTTTCGCCCTTGTCTCCGGTACGGGTGTAGATCTTCGACAGGCGAAAGCCCATGGTCAGTGCTCCAGTTGGGTGAGTTCGTAGGGGGGCAGTTGGCTGCCGGCCAGGGGCAGGCGCAGGGTGAAGCAGGTGCCTTGGCCGAGGGTGGAATGTACCTCCATCTGACCCTTGTGGTTGTTGGTGATGATGAAATACGACACCGACAGCCCCAGCCCGGTGCCCTGGCCGATTTCCTTGGTCGTGAAGAACGGCTCGAAAGTACGTTTGCGCACGTTTTCGCTCATGCCGATGCCGTTGTCTTCCACCTGGATCTCGGCCCACGGCGGGTTGAGGCGCGTGCGCAGGATAATGCGCCCTGGCTCGCTGTCGTCTTCACGCAGGTGAATGGCCTGGGCGGCGTTTTTCAGCAGGTTGAGCAACACTTGCTCAAGCTCGTTGGCCGTGCCGGGCACTGGGCCCAGTTGCGGATCGAATTGGCGGGTGATGGCCTGGCCCTTGAAGTCGAAACCGATCGCCAGGTCGAAGTCATTACCGGCGATTTCCACCGCCTGGTCAATCAGCGCCGGGAGGTCGCACGGCGCCATCTGCCGGTTGCTACGGCGGCTGAAGCTGAGCATGTGGGTGACGATCTTCGCCGCCCGCGCACCGGCCTGCTGGATGCCATCGAGCAGTTGCGGCACTTCACGGCCTTGCAGGTAACGGTTGACCGTTTCCAGCTCGATGCCTGCCATTTCCGCGTGTTCCAGGTTTTTGGGCAGCTCGGGGGACAGGCGCCGGCGAATGTTCTGCACGTTGTGCAGGATCGCCCCCAGTGGGTTGTTGATCTCATGGGCCATGCCGGCGGCCAGCCCGCCGACGGAGAGCATTTTCTCCGACTGCACCATCATTTCTTCCAGGGACAGCCGCTGGGTGATGTCATCGATCCGGATCACCACGCCGCGCCCCGCGCCGCCCATCAGCGGGTAGAACGTCAGGGCGTAATGCTTGGGCTCATCGTCCTTGACCCAGGTGACCCGCTCGATGCGTTCCACGGTGTGTTGCTCGACGGCGGCCTTGATCTGCGGCAGGTACGGCTTGAGCGGTTGGAAGGCCAGGTAGATCGGCTGGTTCAAGGCTTCATCCAGGCGCGTGCCGGACAGAGCGCTGGCCTCCTGGTTCCACTGGGTAACATAGAGCTGTTCGTCCAGGGCGATCAGGGCCGAGGGCATGGAGTCGATGATGCTGTTCAGATAATTCTGAAAGCCTGTGAGTTTTTTCTCGATCTTGCTGCGAACCTGAACTTCCAGTTCAAGCTTGCGATTGGTGTGGCGAGTCTCTTCGGCCAAACCCTGGGCCTGATCGTAAGCCGCCTGCGAGTCGTCCCGCGCGCGCTTGAGTTGCTGCTCGCGGGCTTCGATGCGCGACAGCATGGTATTGAAGGCTTCGGCCAGGCTGCCGATTTCATCGTGGTTGCCACGTCCGGCACGCAGGGCGTAGTTCTCTTCGCGGGTGACCTGGCGGGACAGTTCTTCCAACTCGTGGATCGGCCGGGTGATCAAGCGCTTGATCTGGCGCGCGATGATCAGCCACAGCAGCACGCTGAAAATCAGGATGCCCAGGCTGGCAGTCAGCGTGCCGGTATAGAACGCCACCGGCAGCTCACTGCTGGCGACCAGCAGTAAATGCCCGGCTGGCTGGTTGGCGCGGGGCAGGGTAATGATTTGGTTGCTGCGAAATTCGGTGACGCGCCAGGCTTCGATGTGCCGGTAGTGTTCCGGCAGCTGCAGGCGGTCGCCATGCTGCATCTGCGCCAGGCGGTTGCCTTCGCCGTCGTACAGGGCGGCGGCGCGCAGGGGCGAATAGCTGGTCAATTCATTGAGCAGGGCGTTGGCCTTGTCGGGCGACTCGAGCGCTTCGGCGGCCAGGCCGGGGTTGGACACCAGTCGACCAATGGCCTGCAACGCCTGGGGCGCCATACTTTCCTGGGAAATCCAGTAGGCGGCACTGATAAAGGTCAGGTTGGCCACCAGCAATACAGTGGTCAGCAACACCAGCAGGGCGGCCAGCAGTTTCTGCCCGACCGGTAGATTTTCTAGACGCTGGCGCAGCGGCATCAGGGCTTTCCCAGGAGATAGACAGGCGGGCAGGGTAGCGCGTGGCTCAGTCGCGGGGCAATCCGCGTGCGGTCAACTGCTCGACCAGGCGCACGTGCAGTTGTTGTAAATGTGGCAGGCTCAATTGGTGACGGGTCGCCGCCTCGCAAGCATAGCCCAACAGGTAGCTGATTTCGGTGCGCCGGGCGCTGGCCACGTCCTGGTACATGGAGGAGAAGTTGGCTGCGGTGGCCTGGATCACCCGTTCCACTTCGCTGTGGAGGTCTTGTGCTGCGCAGGGCTGGCCACAGCATTCAAGCAGCTCACTGAGTTCGGCGCAGAGGGTCGCGACTTCGCACTGATGATTTTGCAAGCCGCCGTTGCGGCATGCGTACAGCACGGTCAACGGGTTGATCGCGCAATTGAGCGCGAGCTTGCGCCACAGGCGCGTGAGAATGTCGGTGCTCCAGTCGTGGGGGATGCCGGCGGCGTGCAAGTCGTCCAGCCACAGGGGAGGCGTGGGATGGCTGGCATCCCCCAGCCAGGTGTAGCCGTGTCCGGCGAACACCACGCGCCAGTCGCCATCGCGAAATGCGCCTTCGGTGCTGGAAGCAAAGATGCAGCGGGCTTGGGGCAACCGGGCGGCGACGGCGTCCTGGCTGCCGAGGCCGTTTTGCAGCAGGATCAATTCTGCGTCTGGCGCAAGGCGCGGTTGCAGTTGGGCGACGGCGCGTTCGGCGTCGTAGGCTTTGCACGCCACGAGCAGGCGCTGTATGGGTTCCGGGCTGTCAGGTGTTTCGCCGGGTACCGGATAGGTGTGTGCCACGCCCTGTTCCACCAAGGTCAGGCCTTGCCCGGCGTTATAACTGGCCAGGCGCGCGTCATCACGAAGGATCAGCCGCACGGGCACTCCGGCACGCGCCAGCCGTGTGGCCCAGAGTGTGCCCAGGCTGCCGGCGCCGAGGATATGCCAGGTGGTCGACATCAGTTTGTACTCCGTTGGGGCGCCCGCAGTGAACCGGACGAAAGAACCGCTATAATGCCCCGGCATTTTAGCTCGGGCGCGCTCCATCTCTACTGAGCCCGCCCCTTATATTGGAGAAATGGCATGCCTTCGTTCGACGTGGTATCCGAACTGGACAAACACGAAGTCACCAACGCCGTCGAAAACGCCGTCAAGGAACTCGACCGCCGCTATGACTTGAAAGGCAAGGGCAGCTTCGAATTCAAGGAAAAGGAACTGACCGTCAACCTGACCGCTGAAGCCGATTTCCAGCTGGAAGCGATGATCGAGATCCTCAAGCTGTCCCTGGTCAAGCGCAAGATCGATGCCCAGTGCCTTGAAATCAAGGACGCCTACGCCTCCGGCAAGCTGATGAAGCAGGAAGCGGTACTCAAGGAAGGCATCGACAAGGAGCTGGCGAAGAAGATCGTCGCACACATCAAGGATGCCAAGCTCAAAGTCCAGGCCGCCATCCAAGGTGAGCAAGTGCGTGTCACCGGCAAGAAGCGTGACGACTTGCAAGAGGCCATTGCGGCCCTGCGCGCCAAGACCTTCGACATGCCGCTGCAGTTCAATAACTTCCGCGACTGATGGCACTGCGGGGAACCTGAGGGCGTTTTTGACGTCCCACGCCCCAGAAACAGTGCCTACACTTGAGCCCTACGGGGCTCATTTGCGTTTTTAGGCAGTCAATAAAGCCGCACATCCGCCACACAGGAGAAAATAGATGGATTTCAACGCTGAAGTGGATCACTTGATCAAGACCTCACAGTCGTGGGTGCCGATGATCATGGAATACGGCAGCCGCGTACTGCTGGCCGTCCTCACCTTGGCCATCGGCTGGTGGCTGATCAATATGCTGACCAATCGTGTGGGGCGTTTGCTGGCCCTGCGCAATGCGGACATGGCCCTGCAACACTTCATCACCAACCTGGCCAACATCGCGCTGAAAGTCATGCTGATGGTCAACGTGGCGTCGATGATCGGCGTGGCGACCACCTCGTTCGTGGCTGCAATTGGTGCCGCAACGCTGGCCATCGGTCTGGCATTGCAAGGCAGCCTGGCGAATTTCGCCGGTGGCGTGCTGATCCTGTTGTTCCGTCCGTTCCGTATTGGTGACTGGATCGAAGCCCAGGGCACATCGGGGACCGTGGACAGCATCCAGATCTTCCACACCGTGCTGCGCACCGGCGACAACAAGACGGTCATCATCCCGAACGGCAGCCTGTCCAACGGCATCATCACCAACACCAACCGCCAGCCTACCCGCAAGGTGGTGTTCGACGTGGGCGTGGACTACGAGGCCGACCTGCAGAAAGCCCGTGAAGTGCTGCTGGAACTGGCGAAGGACCCCCGCGTACTGGCCGATCCGGCTGCGGTAGCGGTGGTTTCGACCTTGGGTGACAGCTCTATTACGGTGTCCCTGCGTTGCTGGACGAAGACGGCGGATTATTGGGATGTGATGTTTATGCTCAATGAGCTGGCGCGCGACCGTTTAAAGGGAGCCGGTATTGATATTCCCTTTCCGCAACGCGTCATTCGTGTGGTTCAGGAAACAGCGTAAAAGTGCAGGCTCGTAACTTGACTGAAAGGTCATGTTCACGTCGAGGTATTCAACTTCGTTAGTTAGCTTGCTACTTGTGTAGATCTTGAAATAAAACTGCAATAAAAAAGCCGCTCCCTTGCTGACAGGGGAGCGGCTTTTTGTTTAAGGCCGAGGCCTTATGTCATCCTGATAATTACAGGATGTTCAACGGGTATTGCGCGATCAGACGCAGTTCGTCCAAGGACGGAGAGTTGTAGTAGACCGCATCGCTGGAACGGTAGGTGGCTTGACGCAGGCGCAGGCTCAGGTCTTTCGCTGGGCCCGACTGGATCACGTATTTAGCCTCGATGTCGCGTTCCCACTCTTTACCGTTGGAGGTCAGAGGGGTGTTCGCGCCGCTACCGTGTACGTAGCGAGTCATGAAGCTCAGGCCTGGGATACCGAAGGTAGCCATGTTGATGTCATAGCGAGCCTGGAACGATTTCTCACCTTCGGAGAAGAAGTCCGACCGGGCTACGGAGTTAGCCAGGAATACGGTGCCGCCGCCGTCTACGCCGTAGCCGTACTGGCCGTCGCCGGTGACTTTCTGGGCCGCCAGGGTGAAGGTATGCGCACCGATGGTGTAGGCACCCTGCAAGCTGAACGCCCGGTTGTCGAGCTTGGTAGTGCCGTCTTTGTCAGCACGTACCTTGCCTTCGCCGTCACTTTTGGTGTCGTAGATGTTGAAGTCGAATGCCAGGGACTGATCATCGCTCAGCGCGTGAGTCCAGTTGGCGTTGGCGTAGTATTTGCGCCAGTAGTCTTCGGTCTTCGCATAGTAAAGGCTTGTGGTGAATTCAGGCGTCCATGCATAGACACCGCCCACGAAGTCGGTTTTCTTCAGGCCAAGGCTGTCGTGGTAAGTCTGGTCTTGCGCAACGCTGGAGGTGAAGTGACCACCTTCGAGCTTGAGGCCTTTGATTTCGGTGCTGGTGATCGAAATACCCTGCGGCAGCTCGGGCAGCAGGCGGCTGTCGTCAGACGCATACACAGGAGCAGTGGTGTATTGGTCGCCGACCTTCAGGACCGTATTGGAGAAGCGGAACTTGATGGCCGCGCCGCCTTTGGAGTAATCATCCTGGGAGCGTCCATCGGAGCCTTTTGGAAACAGGCCGGTGCCAACGCGGCCCTTGCCGCTGTCCAACTTGATGCCCAGCAGGCCGATTGCATCCACACCGACACCGATGGTGCCTTGGGTGAAGCCCGACTCGTACAAGGCGTTGAAGCCCAGGCCCGACTCTTCCGAGCGGCTTTGGCGTTTGCCGTTGATGATGGTGTAGCCACCGCCCGGTTCATTGCGATAGTCGCGGCTGAAGTACAGAGCGCGAGTATTGATGCCGAAAGTACTGTCTTCAACAAAGCCTTTGGATTCGTCCTGGGCGGACGCCATTGCGAACTGCGAGGTGCCTGCTGAAACAGCCAGGGCGATCATGCTCCACTTCATCACGCGCATCGTGATTTGCTCCTTTGGTTTTAGGAAGAGTACTGCCGTCCCACCTGTATTTTTATCTGGGCGGCTCTTTCTTTATTGTGTCGGCGCAAAGGTATCTCACGCTGACGATCATTGGCGATAGTTGCCCATCTTTCCTTTCAGCTTCTTTACGAGGCTGTCGTAAATTGCTAGATCCATGTCGCAAATCCACAGTCCTCAATGCACCGGGACTGACAACTTCAATACTGTTTTCAAACGCGTTTATTAGTTTGAAACCGTCCGGGTATGTATTGAAACGCTACTGTTTTTATCGCGTAACACCTGCTTCCTGTCGGGTGTTGTTGCCGACGATAAACAGGTCAATGCAACAAGCGTGCACAAAGCGGTAACCGAATGTCATTTTTTCGTGAAAAATGTCGCCAGGATGTCAAAACCTCATAAGTACGGGCTTTTTGCGCCCTTTGGTTTGGTCATGAGGTGCGACCGTTGGGTCAGCCTTAAGGCGCCAAAACGCGGTTGCGATGGAAAACGTTACCGGTCGACCCTCACGAGTGGGTACTTGGCGGATCCCTATGAAGCACATGTGGGTCATTTTGGTGCATCCTGTCGAGGCCCGGATTAGCCTAGTCGAAATAATCGTCCGCATCGAAAAGGTGCAGGTTTTTTCATCGGCGTGTTTCGAGCGAGGCGCATTCGCCGTGAAGCCGGGGCCATTCGAAGGTATGCTGGGCGCCTGAAATCGACCTGCCGAATGGAGTGCCCGCGGTGTTCGCCTTAGACCAACGCCTGCAACAAGACACACTGGTCATCGGGGACTTCCCCTTGTGCCGCCTGCTGCTGTCCAATGATTCGAACTACCCCTGGTTCATCCTGGTGCCGCGTATCAACGCTATCAGCGAAGTGTTTCAACTGGGTGTCGCCGATCAGCAGACGCTGTGGCAGGAGACGACGGCCCTGGCTGAGCGCTTGAACGAGGGGTTCAACGCCGACAAGATGAACATCGGTGCGCTGGGTAATGTCGTCAGCCAACTGCACGTGCACGTGATCGTGCGCAAGCGCGAGGATGCTGCCTGGCCTGCGCCGGTCTGGGGCAAGCATCCGGCGCAGCCTTATACTGAAGAGCAAGTGGCGGTCATTCGTGCACAACTGCGCGACCTGTTGCCTGCCAACTTTATCTTTACCCAGGGTTGAATCATGGACCTGCAAGACCGCGTCAACGATCTGGAGAGCCGTCTGGCTTTTCAGGACGACACCATCGAGACCCTCAATGACATCCTCGTCACCCAGCAGCGGGCCGTCGAGCGCCTGCAATTGCAGATGACTGCGCTGCTCAAGCGCCAGGAAGAAATGGGCGGCCAGTTCGAAACCTCTGAAGAAGAAGCGCCGCCGCCTCACTACTGAGGTGCGGGCAATAAAAAACCGCGATCCAGCCAGTGCCGGGTCGCGGTTTTTTTTGCTGCGAAGGCTGGGATCAGCGACGCGGCAGTGCTGCGATCACGTCTTCGGCTTGCAGGCCTTTGTCGCGATTCATCACGGAGAACTCCACGCGCTGGCCTTCCACCAGGACGCGATGACCTTCGCCGCGAATGGCCCGGAAGTGGACGAAGATATCGTCGCCCGAATCACGGGAGATAAAGCCGAAGCCTTTGGACGTGTTGAACCACTTGACGGTACCGGTATCCCGATTGGTCATGTCGTAGTGTTGCGACGCGGCCGCTGGGGACGAACGGTAGAAGCTGATGGCCAGGTGCAGGACGATGGCCACTACCGCGATCACCAGGCTGAGCAGGATGGCCGGATGGCCGCCGACTTCAGGCATGGGCGCCAGGAGGGTGAGGGTTTGAACGACAACAGTCAGCACCAGCAGCGCGCTGACCAGGTTTTGCAGTTGATGACGTGTGCCTTTGTTCCAGTAAGGGATTACCGGTGCCAGCGTCAGGTTGAGAAGGCCGAACAAGGCCAGGTAGAGAGCGTCGTGTTGTTCCAGGTAGGGAGGACTTCCCTGTTGCAGGCTCGGTATAAAGGACAGCAGCAAAGCTGCAACGCCCGTTAGCAGGTGGACGATTTTCAACATTTTGATTAACTCACGTTTAGACGGATCACGAGGAAGAGCTGACGGGCACGGTTCGCTTCTGAACAATTGGAGGCGTTGGGCACGTGCACGGGTATCAGCCTATGCCGCTGCCGCGAAAAGTAACGGCGGCGACACGCCGCCTATTTAACAGCAAAGGCTGTGCCTACTCAAATCCCGCATTTATTGGGGCTGCAAGGGTCAGGTTGTTACTGCTTGAAACGCTTGTGCCAGATGGGGGCAGGGGCGATTTGCCGCACGTCGCCCGATGCGCATCGCGGCTGCGCTTGCTAGAGTGGTCCTGCACCTGATCAATGAATGCTTGTCAATTGAAGGGGATAAACATGGCAATCGATATCGGTATCAGTGAAGAAGATCGCAAATCCATCGTCGACGGGCTTTCGCGGCTGCTTTCCGATACCTATGTGTTGTACCTCAAGACCCACAACTTCCATTGGAACGTCACGGGCCCGATGTTTCGCACGCTGCACCTGATGTTCGAGGAGCAGTACAACGAGCTGGCGCTGGCGGTGGACTCCATTGCCGAACGTATTCGTGCCCTGGGTTTCCCGGCGCCGGGGGCTTACTCGATCTATGCCCGTCTGTCTTCCATCAAGGAAGAGGAGGGCGTACCCAGCGCTGAAGAGATGATCCGGCAACTGGTGGCCGGCCAGGAAGCGGTCACACGCACCGCGCGCGGTATCTTCCCGCTGCTCGATAAGGTCAGCGACGAACCAACGGCCGACTTGCTGACCCAGCGCATGCAGGTCCACGAGAAAACCGCGTGGATGCTGCGTTCCCTGCTGGAAGATAAGTAATTCGACATCCCCAAGTGGCGCCGTCTTGGCGCCACTTGCTTGTTTCCGCGCATTTCCTGGCGTTGTCCTACGCCGATCAACTCCGCGTCTTCTGGCCGCCTGTTCCTGCCTGCTGTTTGATAAGGCCATTGCCCGGTGGGAGATCCCCTGGGCTGCTGTTTGGCAATGGAGTGTCAGGTGTTATGGAGATGGGTGGTTGTCACAAGGTTAAGGTCGATCCATTTGAAAAAGGCTTCGACATGGGGCTGGCCAGGCCGTTGTCCCGGTCCGTCAGGCTCAACGGGTTTTCAACCTGCCTGCGGTTGGAGCAGATCTACTGGAATATCCTCGCGGAGATAGCCAGGCTCAATGCCTGCTCTGTCAGCGCATTGCTGTCCTACGTCGACCGGGAAGTGCATTTGCGCCATGGCGGGGTGAAAAATTTCAGCGGGCTGGTGCGGGTGGTGTGCGTGGCTCATGTACTCAAGGGCCGCATCGAAGCCTGAGGCGTGTCAGGCCGCCTGGAGCCCGCCCTCCGTCCTGGCGGGCACGGCTCCGGACAGAAAGCCGGCTGCGCTGCCTCGATTTACCAGATATAATCCCGCGCTTTGCTGCGCATGCCGGGCCTTTGCCGGAACAGGCGTGGCGCAGTAACGTTCTGATCGCCGAGACATCGCCATGCCCATGTACGACTATCAATGTGCTTCCTGTGGTCATCAGTTGGAAGCCATTCAGAAGATCAGCGCCGCGCCGCTGGTCGATTGCCCGGCCTGCCAGGCGCCGGAACTCAAGAAAATGTTGTCCATGCCGGGCTTCCGCCTGAGCGGCAGCGGCTGGTACGAGACCGATTTCAAGACCGGCGCGAAGAAGAATATCGCCGGCGGCGACAAAGCAGACTGAGTTGAACTCTACGCGCAGGCTCCTGCATTATCCGTCCCCTGCTTTAATGTACGGTGACGAGGCGGGCCTCCACCGAATTTCGAATTACGAGAAGTGAAACCACTACCATGATGCGCAGCCACTATTGCGGCCAACTGAACGAGACCCTGGAAGGTCAGGAAATCACCCTTTGCGGATGGGTTCACCGTCGCCGCGACCACGGCGGGGTGATCTTCCTCGATATCCGTGATCGTGATGGTCTGGCCCAGGTGGTGTTCGACCCGGACCGCGCTGAAAGCTTCGCTGCCGCCGACCGCGTGCGCAGCGAATACGTCGTGAAGATCACCGGCAAGGTTCGCCTGCGTCCGGCCGGTGCCGTGAACAAGAACATGGCGTCCGGCGGCATTGAAGTGCTGGGCTACGAGCTGGAAGTGCTGAACGAGTCGGAAACCCCGCCGTTCCCGCTCAACGAGTTCTCCGACGTGGGCGAAGAGACCCGCCTGCGCTACCGCTTCCTGGACCTGCGTCGTCCGGAAATGGCCGAGAAGCTGCGCCTGCGTTCGCGCATGACCACCAGCATCCGCCGCTTCCTCGACGAAAACGGCTTCCTCGACGTAGAAACCCCGATCCTGACCCGGGCCACCCCGGAAGGTGCACGTGACTACCTGGTGCCGAGCCGCACCCACGCGGGTTCGTTCTTCGCCTTGCCGCAATCGCCGCAGCTGTTCAAGCAACTGCTGATGGTCGCCGGCTTCGACCGTTACTACCAGATCGCCAAGTGCTTCCGTGACGAAGACCTGCGCGCCGACCGTCAGCCGGAATTCACCCAGATCGACATCGAGACCAGCTTCCTCGATGAAAAAGAGATCATGGGCCTGACCGAGCAGATGATCCGCAACCTGTTCAAGGAAGTGCTGGACCTGGAATTCGGCGATTTCCCGCACATGACCTTCGAAGAGGCCATGCGCCGCTACGGTTCCGACAAGCCAGACCTGCGCAACCCGCTGGAACTGGTGGACGTGGCCGACCAGCTCAAGGAAGTCGACTTCAAGGTGTTCAGCGGCCCGGCCAACGACCCTAAATGCCGCATTGCCGCCCTGCGCGTACCTGGCGGCGCGAGCATGCCGCGCAAGCAGATCGACGACTACACCAAGTTCGTCGGCATCTACGGTGCCAAGGGCCTGGCGTACATCAAGGTCAACGAGCGCGCCAACGGTGTTGACGGCCTGCAATCGCCGATCGTGAAAAACATTCCGCTGGACAACCTCAACGCGATCCTCGACCGCGTTGGCGCGGTTGACGGCGACATCGTGTTCTTCGGTGCCGACAAGGCCAAGATCGTCAGCGAGGCCCTGGGCGCGCTGCGGATCAAGCTGGGTCACGACCTGAACCTGCTGACCTGCGAATGGGCCCCGATGTGGGTCGTTGACTTCCCGATGTTCGAAGAGAACGACGACGGCAGCTTCAGCGCCTTGCACCACCCGTTCACCGCGCCGAAGTGCTCGCCGGCCGAGCTCGAAGCCAACCCGGCGGGCGCACTGTCGCGTGCCTACGACATGGTGCTCAACGGCACTGAGCTGGGTGGCGGTTCGATCCGTATCCACCGCAAGGAGATGCAGCAAGCGGTGTTCCGCCTGTTGGGCATCAACGAAGCGGAACAGGAAGAGAAGTTCGGCTTCCTGCTCGACGCCCTGAAGTACGGCGCACCGCCGCACGGTGGCCTGGCGTTCGGCCTGGACCGTCTGGTGATGCTGATGACCGGCGCCCAGTCGATCCGTGAAGTGATCGCCTTCCCGAAAACCCAGAGTGCTGCGGACGTCATGACCCAGGCTCCGGGTGTCGTGGATGCCAAGGCACTGCGCGAGCTGCACATCCGCCTGCGCGAGACGCCGAAGGCTGAGTAAGGCTGCTGCGTGAAAGCGCATTGAGTTATACGCAGTCTAAAAAGGCGCATCTTCGGATGCGCCTTTGCGTTACAAGGGTTGCATCCTGCCTGGGGCAGGGTTGACAAGGTTTCTACAGAATTTCGGAGTTGTGTTATGGCTGGCCATTCCAAGTGGGCGAACATCAAGCACCGCAAAGAGCGTCAGGATGCCAAGAAAGGCAAGATCTTCACCAAGTGGATCCGCGAACTGACCGTCGCTGCCCGTCAGGGCGGTGGTGACCCGGGTTCCAACCCGCGCCTGCGGCTGGCGCTGGACAAGGCGCTTGGCGCCAACATGAGCCGCGACATCATCGACCGGGCCGTTGCCCGCGGTGCCGGTGCGGCCGATACCGACGACATGGTCGAGCTGACCTACGAAGGCTACGGCCCGGGCGGCGTGGCGGTGATGGTCGAGTGCATGACCGACAACCGCAACCGTACTGCAGCTGCGGTGCGCCACGCGTTCAGCAAGTGCGGCGGCAACCTCGGTACCGACGGTTCGGTGGCTTACCTGTTTGAGCGCAAGGGGCAGATTTCCTTCGCGCCGGGCACGGACGAAGACGCACTGATGGAAGCGGCGATGGAGGCGGACGCCGACGACGTAGTCACCCACGAAGACGGTTCCATCGACGTGTTTACCTCGTTTGCCAGCTTCTATGCCGTGCGTAATGCACTGGAAGCCGCCGGCTTCAAAGGCACTGACGCTGAAATCGTGATGCTGCCGACCACCAGCGCCGAGCTGGACCTGGAGGGCGCGCAGAAGGTGCTGAAGCTGCTGGATATGCTCGAAGACCTGGATGATGTGCAGAACGTGTATTCCAATGCCGACATCCCAGAGTCCGTTGCCGAACAGCTAGGCTGAAGGGTGACAGGGCTCCAAATGTGGGAGGGGGCTTGCCCCCGATGGCGGTGTGTCAGTCATGGATCAGTTGGCTGAACCACTGCTATCGGGTGCAAGCCCCCTCCCACATTGGATCTTCGCAGTATCAAAAATTGTGTTTACCCAACCCGCAGGCGTTATGACTTTAATCCTAGGTATCGACCCCGGTTCGCGCATCACCGGTTTTGGCGTGGTGCAGCAAACCCCGCGCGGCTGCATCTACGTCGCCTCGGGCTGCATTCGCACCGGCGCGGGCGAGCTGGCCGAGCGTCTGCAGATTGTCTATCGTGGTGTGCGTGAAGTGATCCAGACCTACGGGCCGGTGACCATGGGCATCGAAAAAGTGTTCATGGCGAAAAACGCCGACTCGGCATTGAAGCTCGGTCAGGCCCGGGGCGCTGCCATCGTCGCTGGCGCCGAAGAGGGCATGGAGATCGCCGAGTACACTGCGACCCAGGTCAAGCAGGCCGTGGTCGGCACGGGTGCGGCCAATAAGGAGCAGGTGCAGATGATGGTCATGCACATGCTCAAACTTACCGCAAAACCGCAAATCGACGCCTCTGACGCCCTGGCCATTGCCATTTGCCACGCGCACACCCGTTCCAGCCTGCTGCCTCATGGGTTGGGAACCGCACGCAGTCGTGGCGGGCGGCTGCGTCTCTGATAGCATCAGCGCAATCGTTTTTCCCGGTCAGGCCTTTCAACTGACCCTCAAGCTTTAAGGATTTGAACCGTGATTGGACGCTTGCGCGGCACCCTGGCTGAAAAACAGCCGCCGCACCTGATTCTGGATGTAAACGGGTTGGGGTATGAGCTCGAAGTGCCCATGACCACGCTTTATCGCCTGCCGCCGGTCGGCGAGCCGATTACCCTGCACACTCACTTGGTGGTGCGCGAAGATGCGCAATTGCTCTATGGTTTCATTGGCAAGCGCGACCGTGATTTTTTCCGCGAATTGATTCGCCTCAATGGCGTAGGGCCCAAACTGGCCCTGGCCCTGATGTCGAGTCTTGAAGTGGATGAGCTGGTACGTGCCGTTTCAGCGCAGGATACCTCCGCACTGACCAAGGTGCCGGGTGTGGGCAAGAAGACCGCCGAGCGCCTGCTGGTGGAACTCAAGGACCGTTTCAAGGCCTGGGAAGTGGTGCCGAGCATGTTTGCCCTGGTGCCGAACCAGCCGGACATGCCGGCAGCCCAGGTTGCCAGCGCCGAGAGCGATGCCGTCAATGCACTGATTTCACTGGGCTACAAACCTCAGGAAGCCAGCAAGGCGGTGTCGGCCATCAAGGACAAGAACCTGAGTGCCGAAGACATGATTCGCCGCGCCCTGAAGGGAATGATTTAAGTGATTGAAGCTGATCGTCTGATCGCGGCCACCGGCCCGCGCGACCGTGAAGAAGTCCAGGACCGCGCCATCCGGCCCCTGAGTCTGGCCGACTACATCGGCCAGCCCACCGTGCGCGAGCAGATGGAGTTGTTCATCCAGGCCGCGCGCGGGCGCAGTGAGTCCCTCGACCACACGCTGATCTTCGGCCCGCCGGGGCTGGGCAAGACCACGCTGGCCAATATCATCGCCCAGGAAATGGGCGTGTCGATCAAGTCCACCTCCGGTCCGGTGCTGGAGCGGCCCGGCGACCTGGCGGCCCTGTTGACCAATCTCGAGCCCCACGACGTGCTGTTCATCGACGAGATCCACCGGCTTTCGCCCATCGTCGAAGAAGTGTTGTACCCGGCCATGGAGGACTTCCAGCTCGACATCATGATCGGCGAAGGCCCGGCGGCCCGCTCGATCAAGCTCGACCTGCCGCCGTTCACCCTGGTGGGTGCCACCACGCGCGCAGGCATGTTGACCAACCCGCTCCGAGACCGTTTCGGCATTGTTCAACGTCTAGAGTTCTATAGCACGGCGGACCTGGCGACCATCGTCAGTCGTTCGGCGGGCATTCTGGGCTTGCCCCTGGATCCCGAAGGCGCGTTCGAGATCGCGCGCCGGGCCCGTGGCACGCCGCGGATCGCCAACCGATTGCTGCGCCGGGTGCGCGATTTTGCCGAAGTGCGGGCCAAGGGGCATATCACCAAGGCCGTGGCCGATCTGGCGCTCAACCTTTTGGACGTGGACGAACATGGCTTCGATCACCAGGACCGGCGTCTACTCTTGACCATGATCGAGAAGTTCGACGGTGGCCCGGTCGGCGTCGACAGCCTGGCGGCGGCCATCAGCGAGGAGCGGCATACCATCGAGGACGTGCTGGAACCGTACCTGATCCAGCAGGGCTACATCATGCGGACGCCGCGGGGCCGGGTAGTGACGCGCCATGCTTACCTGCACTTTGGGTTAAACATTCCGTCACGATTGGGCGAGATGCCTGTAGTAGACGAATTCCTCGATGCAGTGGACGATTAAAAGCTTAACGCCAGACGATTTATCCGAGGTTTGTGCTGTCCTAGTGGCTGGTGTCGTCATTCAGTCGTTGGAAATATTCTGCAGAATGCAGCGCGAGAATGAAAAAACAGTTGTGGGCCCGATTGGCAACCTGAGGAGTAAGCACTAGAGTATGCGCGCGCAAAACGGGGATCAGTCGTTCGCACATCGCTGTCGCGTTTATTACGAGGACACCGATGCTGGCGGCATCGTGTATTACGTCAACTACCTCAAGTTCATGGAGCGGGCTCGAACCGAACGGCTGCGGGCGCTGGGCTTTGCCCAGTCCGAGTTGGCAGGGGAGGATCTGTTGTTCGTCGTGCATTCCAGCGAGGCGCGGTATCACGCGCCGGCGCGGCTTGACGACGAATTGCTGGTAAGCGCTGAAGTCATCGAATTGAACCGTGTCAGCCTGCGCTTCAAACAGCAGGTCAGGCGGGCTACGGATGCAACGCTGCTCTGTGAGGGGCAGTTCCTGGTGGCCTGTGTGCGCACCAATAGTTTGAAACCCCGGGCCATTCCCGAAGCTTTACGTGCGGCCTTTGCCGGCGTAAGCGGCGCGGGTAAACAATCAAAGCAGGAGATTTAGCGTGGAACCTACCGTCGTCGACCATTCCTCCATGTGGAGCCTGGTCAGCAATGCCAGTGTCGTGGTTCAACTGGTCATGCTGACCCTGGTAGCCGCATCGGTTACTTCCTGGGTCATGATTTTTCAGCGCAGCAACCTGCTGCGCGCCGGTCGACGTGCCCTGGAGAGCTTCGAAGAGCGCTTCTGGTCGGGTATCGACCTGTCAAAGCTGTATCGCCAGGCTGGCAGCAACCCGGACCCGGATTCGGGCGTCGAGCAGATCTTCCGTGCCGGTTTCAAGGAATTCTCCCGTCTGCGCCAGCAGCCTGGTGTTGACCCGGAAGCGGTGATGGAAGGCGTGGCCCGTGCCATGCGCGTTGCCATCTCCCGCGAAGAAGAGAAGCTTGAGCAAAGCTTGCCCTTCCTTGCCACCGTAGGTTCCGTGAGCCCGTACATCGGTCTGTTCGGTACGGTGTGGGGCATCATGAACTCCTTCCGTGGCCTGGCCCAGGCACAACAAGCGACCCTGGCCACTGTGGCCCCGGGTATCGCCGAAGCCCTGATTGCCACCGCGATCGGCCTGTTCGCCGCCATCCCGGCCGTTATCGCCTACAACCGCTTTGCTGCGCGCGGCGAAAACCTGATTGGCCGTTACTACACCTTCGCCGATGAATTCCAGGCGATCCTGCACCGTAAAGTGCACACCAGCGAAGAATAAGCAGGTACTCCCCGATGGCTTTAATCACTCGAGCTCGAACCAAGCGCAAGCCGGTCGCCGAGATGAACGTAGTGCCTTACATCGACGTGATGCTGGTGCTGCTGGTGATCTTCATGGTGACCGCGCCGATGCTCAACCAGGGTGTGAAGGTTGATCTGCCCAAGGTTTCCAGCGAAGCCTTGCCGCAGGACAACAACACCCAGGTGCTGACCATTTCGATCAAGTCCGACAAGACCTACTACTGGAACCTTGGCAGCGAAGTCGACACCCAGAAGCAGCAGGACAAAGCCCTGACGCTGCCAGCGATGACGGATGCGGTGACCAAGATCATCCGTTCGGGCAACGAAGGCGGCAAGCACACCCAGGTCTTCATCCGCGGTGACAAGTCGGTCGACTACGGCTCCGTCATGGGTGCCATGGGCGGGCTGCAGAAGGCCGGCGTCGGTAACGTTGGCTTGATTACCGAGGCGCCCTGATGCAGCAACAGCGAGAGCCGTCCGCCTCGGAAAGCTACTTCTGGCCTAGCGTCTGGGCAATTGCCCTGCACGTCCTGGTGTTTGGCATGCTGTTCGTCAGCTTTGCCATGACCCCGGACCTGCCGCCAGCCAAGCCGATCGTGCAGGCGACCCTGTATCAGCTGAAATCGAAAAGTCAGGCCACCACCCAGACCAATCAGAAGATTGCGGGTGAGGCCCAGAAGTCGGCTGCGCGCCAGACTGAAGTCGAACAGATGGAACAGAAGAAGGTCGAGCAGGAAGCGGTGAAGGCTGCTGCGGAACAAAAGAAAGAAGAGGCGGCTCAAAAGGCCGAGGAATCGAAAAAGGCTGACGAAGCGAAGAAGGCCGACGAGGCGAAAAAGGCTGATGAAGCCAAGAAAGCCGAGAAAGCTGCCGAAGCCAAAAAAGCCGAAGAGAAACAATTGGCTGATATAGCCAAGAAGAAAACTGAAGAAGAAGCCAAGAAAGCTGCCGAAGAAGAGGCCAAGAAAAAGGCCGCTGAAGAGGCCAAGAAGAAAATAGTCGAAGACGCGAAGAAGAAAGCCGCCGAAGACGCCAAGAAAAAAGCTGAAGCAGACGAGGCGAAGAAGAAAGTCGCCGATGACGCGAAGAAGAAAGCTGCCGCCGATGCCAGCAAGAAAAAGGCTCAGGAAGCAGCGCGCAAATCCGCAGAAGACAAAAAGGCTCAGGCCTTGGCAGATTTGCTTTCCGACACGCCTCAGCGTCAGCAGGCCTTGGCCGATGAACGGGGTGACGAAGTCGCGGGCAGTTTCGACGACCTGATTCGGGCACGGGCAGCAGAAGGCTGGACACGTCCACCTTCGGCACGCAAAGGCATGACAGTCGTGCTGCAGATCGGCATGTTGCCGGACGGTACGGTGACGTCGGTCAGCGTGGCCAAGGGCAGTGGCGATCCATCGTTTGACAGTTCAGCGGTTGCAGCGGTCAAGAACATTGGTCGTTTGACCGAGATGCAGGGAATGAAACCAAGCGACTTCGCTCCCTATCGTTCATTCAAGATGACATTCACACCTGAGGATCTAGCCTTGTGAGAAACCTTCTTCGAGGAATGCTTGTCGTTATTTGCTGTATGGCAGGGATAGCGGCGGCGGATGAAAAGAACATCCTGGTCACCAGCGGTAGCGATCGGGCCACCCCGATCGCTGTAGTACCGTTCGGCTGGCAGGGCGGCTCCGTGCTGCCGGACGACATGGCCCAGATCGTCAGCGACGACCTGCGCAACTCCGGTTACTACGCGCCGATTCCGAAGGGCAACATGATCAGCCAGCCGAACCAGGCGAGTGAAGTCGTGTTCCGTGACTGGAAAGCGGTGGGCGCGCAATACCTGATGGTCGGTAACATCGTACCGGCCGGCGGTCGCCTGCAGATCCAGTACACCCTGTTCAACGTCGCGACCGAGCAGCAAGTGCTGACCGGCAGCGTTTCGGGAACTGCCGAGCAACTGCGTGACATGGCTCACTACATTTCGGACCAGTCGTTTGAAAAGCTCACCGGTATCAAGGGTGCTTTCTCGACGCGTCTGCTGTATGTGACGGCCGAACGTTTCTCCGCCAACAACACCCGTTACACCTTGCAGCGTTCGGACTACGACGGTGCGCGGGCTGTGACGCTGCTGCAATCCCGTGAGCCGATCCTGTCGCCACGCTTTGCACCAGACGGCAAGCGCATTGCCTATGTGTCGTTCGAGCAGAAGCGTCCGCGCATTTTTGTCCAGCACATCGATACGGGCCGTCGTGAGCAAATCACCAACTTCGAAGGCCTGAACGGTGCGCCAGCCTGGTCTCCGGATGGTTCACGCCTGGCGTTCGTGCTGTCCAAGGACGGCAACCCGGACATCTACGTGATGAACATGGGTTCGCGTGCGATCAGCCGTGTGACCAGCGGCCCAGGTATCAACACCGAGCCGTTCTGGGGTAAGGATGGTTCGACCATCTACTTCACCTCCGACCGCGGTGGCAAGCCACAGGTCTACAAGACCAGCGTCGGCGGCGGCGGTGCAGAGCGCGTGACCTTTGTCGGCAACTACAACGCAAATCCCAAGCTTTCGGCTGATGAAAAGACCCTGGTGATGATCCATCGCCAGGAAGGCTTCACTAATTTCAAGGTCGCGGCCCAGGATTTGCAGCGCGGAAGCGTAAAAATACTGACAGACAGCACTCTTGATGAGTCGCCTACTGTTGCGCCCAACGGCACCATGGTAATCTACGCCACCCGCCAGCAGGGCCGGGGAGTCTTGATGCTCGTGTCCATTAATGGACGCGTAAGGCTCCCGCTTCCTACCGCACAAGGCGAAGTCAGAGAACCGTCCTGGTCCCCTTACCTGAACTGACGCGGCGCTACAAAAAGAAGTACTTAACACACTGGGGTTCATTAGGAGTTTCACGATGGAAATGCTGAAGTTTGGTAAGTTTGCTGCTCTGGCTCTGGCTCTGTCCGTAGCCGTTGGTTGCTCGTCTAAAGGCGGCGACAATGCCGGTGAAGGCGCAGCTGTTGATCCAAACGCTGGTTACGGCGCTAACACTGGTGCAGTTGACGGCTCCCTGAGCGAAGAAGCTGCTCTGCGCGCGATCACCACTTTCTACTTCGAATACGACAGTTCGGACCTGAAACCAGAAGCCATGCGCGCTCTGGACGTTCACGCGAAAGACCTGAAAGGTAACGGCGCTCGCGTTGTTCTGGAAGGCAACACCGACGAACGTGGTACCCGTGAGTACAACATGGCACTGGGCGAGCGTCGTGCGAAAGCCGTTCAGCGCTACCTGGTACTGCAAGGTGTTTCCCCAGCTCAGCTGGAACTGGTTTCCTACGGTGAAGAGCGTCCAGTTGCTACCGGCAACGACGAGCAATCCTGGGCTCAAAACCGTCGCGTCGAACTGCGTAAGTAATTCGTCATGCGAACGTGCCGTCGTGCTCTAACTGTATTGGCTCTCAGCCTGGCACCGCTTTCGGTGTGGGCTGCGGTTCCTGTGGAAGATAGCAATTCTGGCTATAACAATAGCGGGAGCAGCTATCCGCCAGCAGGTTATGGCACGAACGGCGCCTATGCTGGGGGGGCGGCTACGGCCGCTCCTTCGGCACAGGGCGAACTGTTCAACCAGCTGCAACGCATGCAGGATCAATTGGCGCAGCAACAAGGCACCATTGAAGTTCTGCAGAATGAAGTGCGCCAGCTGAAGCAAGAAGGCCTGGAGCGTTACCAGGATCTTGATCGACGTATTGGAGCCGGTGTTCAACCTGCCGCAACTCCTGATAATTCTTCTGCCGGTGGTGCGCCAAGTGCGGCCGCCGGTGGTGCAGCAGCGGGCGCGGCCTCCAGCCAAGCCCCTGCCGCGAGCAGCGAACCGGGTGATCCGGCTAAAGAAAAGCTGTATTACGATGCAGCTTTCGACCTGATCAAGGCCAAGGATTTCGACAAGGCCAGCAAGGCCTTTACCGCATTTCTCGGCCGCTACCCCAATAGCCAGTACGCGGGCAACGCCCAGTATTGGTTGGGTGAGGTAAACCTGGCAAAGGGTGATTTGCAGGGAGCGGGCCAGGCATTTGCCAAGGTCAGCCAGCTGTACCCCAAGCACGCCAAGGTGCCTGACTCGCTGTACAAACTCGCCGACGTAGAGCGCCGCCTGGGTCACGCGGACAAGGTCAAAGGCATTCTGCAGCAGGTAGTCGCCCAGTATCCGGGGACTTCCGCTGCCCAGTTGGCCCAACGGGACCTGCAGCGCTTGTAAGCATTGCAACCCGTTTGGAAGAAACCCGCGCCTGGCGCGGGTTTTTTCGTTAGAATCCACGCCCTTTTATGAAACACGCTCCTTGGAGCCTGCGCGTTGGCGGGGTTCCTTGAAGTGCCTGACGGAGGCGGACAGCCTGTTTAGCTGTTACGCCCGTGGCGACTATGCAAGACACATTACGTATTACCGAAGTTTTTTACTCGTTGCAGGGTGAAACGCGCACCGCTGGCCTGCCCACAGTCTTTGTGCGCCTGACCGGCTGCCCGTTGCGTTGCCAATACTGCGACAGCGCCTACGCCTTCAGTGGCGGCACGGTGCGCACCCTCGATGACATCCTGGAGCAGGTTGCCGGTTATCGGCCGCGCTACGTCTGCGTGACGGGCGGTGAGCCCCTGGCGCAGCCCAATGCCATTCCTTTGCTCAAGCAGCTGTGTGACGCCGGCTACGAGGTATCCCTCGAAACCAGCGGTGCCCTGGATATCTCTGCGGTAGACCCGCGTGTAAGCCGCGTGGTGGATCTCAAGACCCCAGACTCTAAAGAGTCGCATCGCAATCGCTACGAGAACATGGACTTGCTGACGGCCAACGATCAGGTCAAGTTCGTTATCTGTTCACGTAACGATTACGACTGGGCCAATTCCAAGCTGATCCAATATGGCCTTGACCGTCGCGCTGGCGAAGTATTGTTCTCCCCAAGCCACCACGACCTGAATGCACGCGACCTCGCCGATTGGGTGGTCGCGGACAATTTGCCGGTGCGCCTGCAATTGCAGTTGCATAAATACCTTTGGAACGACGAGCCGGGACGCTGATATGACTGACCAAACCACTGATCAAAAACGCGCCGTGATCCTGCTGTCCGGTGGCCTTGACTCCGCCACCGTGGTGGCCATGGCCCAGGCCGAAGGTTACAGCTGCTACACCATGAGTTTCGATTACGGCCAGCGTCACCGCGCCGAACTGAATGCCGCTGCCCGAGTCGCCCGCGACATGGGTGTGGCCGAGCACAAAGTGATTGGCCTGAACCTCAACGGTATTGGCGGATCCGCGCTGACCGACAGCAGCATTGATGTGCCGGAAACCCCAGGTGAAGGCATTCCTGTTACCTACGTGCCGGCACGTAACACCGTATTCCTGTCCCTGGCCCTCGGCTGGGCTGAAGTGCTCAACGCTCGCGACATCTTCATCGGTGTCAATGCCGTGGATTATTCCGGCTACCCGGACTGCCGTCCGGAGTTCGTCGAATCATTCGAGCGCATGGCCAACCTGGCGACAAAAGCGGGCGTGGAAGGGCAGGGCTTCCGCATCCTGGCGCCGCTGCAAAACCTCAGCAAGGCCGATATCGTGAAGGCTGGCGTAGGACTTGGCGTCGACTATTCGCTGACTGTTTCCTGCTACCAAGCAGACGATGACGGCCGTGCGTGTGGGAAATGCGACAGCTGCCGACTGCGTGCAGAAGGCTTCCAGGCGGCCGGAATTAAGGACCCAACGCGTTATTTTTGATTTATTTAAAATAAGGTGTTGAATAATCCTTAGAAATCAGTATTATACGCGCCACCACACAGCGGGTCGTTAGCTCAGTTGGTAGAGCAGTTGGCTTTTAACCAATTGGTCGTAGGTTCGAATCCCACACGACCCACCATTTTTGGCGGTTTAGAAAATCCGGAAGGCCCACGCAAGTGAGGATTTCCGGGTTTTTTTTTTGCCTGTTTGAAAACCTGAGAAGCCAAGGCAGATGCAAAGCCTGTGGCTTTTTTGCGTGGACTGAATGCACCTGCCGGGCGCCGCTCTGAAACTCAGATTAGGCTTTTGAATCCATTCGATATTCTGTAGCCTTGCGCAGCTTCAGTTTATTCCCGTGCTTGATGAACAAAAACACTTCGTCCGGCGGCGCCCGAAGGGCTCCAGAGCCGGTGGTACACTCGACTTTCGCGCTACTGCGCCTGCAGGTCTTGCGAACATGACGCAAATCTCTGAACGCCTTCTGGTACAAGCCCACCTCGACGCCAAGCACCCCAAGGCCCTGAGCGCCGACGAAGAGGCGAGCTTGCGCGCCGCCATCGCCGACGAGCTCAAAGCCCAGGATGCGGTGCTGGTTGCCCACTTCTATTGCGACCCGGTTATCCAGGCCCTGGCCGAAGAAACCGGCGGCTGTGTCTCCGACTCCCTGGAGATGGCCCGCTTCGGCGCTGCTCACCCGGCCAAGACCGTGCTGGTCGCCGGCGTGCGCTTCATGGGTGAAACCGCCAAGATCCTCACCCCGGATAAACGCATTCTCATGCCCACCCTCGAAGCCACGTGCTCCCTGGACCTGGGCTGCCCGGTGGAAGAGTTCTCGGCGTTCTGCGACCAGCATCCCGAGCGCACGGTGGTGGTGTATGCCAACACGTCGGCAGCGGTGAAGGCTCGCGCTGATTGGGTGGTGACGTCGAGCTGCGCACTGGAAATCGTCGAAACCCTGATGGACAACGGCGAGACCATCATCTGGGGCCCGGACAAGCACCTGGGTACCTACATCCAGCGCCAGACCGGTGCCGACATGCTGTTGTGGGACGGTGCGTGCATCGTCCACGAGGAGTTCAAGTCCAAGCAGCTTGAAGACATGAAGGCGCTGTACCCGGATGCGGCAATCCTGGTGCACCCGGAGTCCCCGACTTCGGTGATCGAACTGGCGGACGCCGTGGGTTCCACCAGCCAACTGATCGCGGCGGCGCAGCGCCTGCCGAACAAGACGTTCATCGTGGCCACCGACCGCGGCATTTTCTACAAGATGCAGCAGCTGTGCCCGGACAAGGTCTTCATCGAGGCGCCAACTGCCGGCAATGGCGCGGCGTGCCGCAGTTGCGCGCACTGCCCATGGATGGCGATGAACACGCTGGAGCGCACGTTGCAGTGCCTGCGTGAGGGTAGCAACGAGATCTTCGTCGAGCCGTCGCTGATCCCACATGCCGTGCGGCCGCTCAAACGCATGCTGGACTTTACCCAGGCGGCACGCCTGAAGCTCGCTGGTAATGCCTGACCCAGGGCTGGTCAGCTCAAAAGGTGGGAGGGGCGGTGCGACGATTCGACTTGCCCCTCCCACATTTGAATCTCCAGTGTTCTTGGGATCACTTCTTCTGCTTGGGAATCCGCACCAGTTGCGTATCTGAATAGATGTCATGCCAGGTGCGTTTGCGCTTATCGAACAGCGACCAGATAAACCCCAACCCCACGCACAACCACGACGCAATCGACACCACGAAGCGCAGCAACGCCTGCCACAGGCTGATGCGTGAACCGTCGGCGTTTTGCACGCGTACGCCCCACACCTGCATGCCCAGGGTCTGCCCAGAATGGGTCCAGAACTTGGCGAAGAAGCCAAACAGCACAAACAGCAGAATCGTCGACAGCAATGGGTCTGCGTCGAGTGCGCCGGATTCGGTGAGGGTGCGCATCCTGGCCTCACCGATGAAGGCAATCCAGATGAGTTTGTAGAGGAACGCCGTGACGATCAGCAGGGCGGTGCACAGCAGGAAATCGTAGAACATCGCTGCCAGACGACGACCCAGGCCAACGGCGGGAAAGTCGCCTTGGGGGCTCAGCAAGCGGTTGGACATGGCTGGTTCTCGGCGGAAAAAACCCATAGTACGAAATAACGCCCAAAAAAAAGCCCCTGATGTCATGTCAGGGGCTTTTTGTCGCAAAAAGGATCAGCCTTCTGCTTGTACCTCGTCAGCCTGCATGCCTTTCTGGCCTTGCACGGCAACGAAGGTCACTTTCTGGCCTTCTTTCAGGCTCTTGAAGCCGTTGCCCTGAATCGCGCGGAAATGCACGAACAGATCCGGACCGCTTTCTGGAGTGATAAAACCAAACCCTTTCTCGTCGTTGAACCACTTGACGGTACCGCTCTGACGATCAGCCATTTTCTTATTTCCTTGACGCTATAAATTAATGACAGCCCCTTTCACACGAAAGAGTACTGGGCTGGAATGCAGGAAAGTAAGAGACGTCGAACGGGTTGTAGCACAACTACTTCAGCTACTGCCCAGGTCCATGTTCAAAGCGACCCATGCAAACACAGTGGGCAAACTCTACGCCAACTAATACAGAAAAAACAAGCCCTGCCGCAAGCCCAGCGTTTGCTGGGCTTGCGGCCGGTTGAGGGTAAAATTAAATCCCACTTATTCGATAGACTCGGTCACTTGTTATAGGTGGGCTCCTATAAAAAAGACTATCGTCAGTGCACTGTTTTATGGCGGTTACGTTACAGATTAGTGCACGCAAGGCAACTGCGTTACTTATAGAAACAGTGAATCAGCCGCGGAAGTAACGCTGCGGTACGAATGGCATTTTACTTACACGCAGTGGTACCTTTTTCCCACGTACTAATGCCGAGACTTCGGTATCCAGTGCGGTGAATGCACTGTCCAGATAACCCATCGCCAACGGGCCACCCAGGGTTGGACCGAAACCGCCGCTGCACACGCTGCCGATGACGGTGCCGTGTTCGTCAACGATCTCTGCGCCTTCACGTACCGGTGTACGCTCTTGCGGCAGCAGGCCGACGCGCTTGCGGCTCACACCGGTCTGTTGTTGGGTGAAGATACGATCGGCACCCGGGAACCCGCCCGCTCGCGCGCCGTCGGCACGTCGCGTCTTGGAGATTGCCCACAGCAGGCTCGCTTCGATAGGCGTGGTCTGGGTGTTCATGTCGTGGCCATACAAGCACAGGCCGGCTTCCAGGCGCAGGGAGTCGCGGGCGCCCAGGCCGATGGGTTGTACTTCGGTTTCGGCCAGCAGGCTGCGGGCCAGGCTTTCGGCGTTGGCAGCGGGCACGGAAATTTCGAAGCCATCCTCGCCGGTATAGCCCGAACGGCTGACATAGCAGTCCACGCCCAGCAGGCGCAGGGTCGCGAACTGCATGAAGGTCATCTTGGTGACTTCCGGCGCAAGGCGCGCCAGCACTTTTACCGCTGCCGGGCCTTGCAAGGCCAGCAGGGCGCGTTCCTCGAACAGCGGCTCGATGCTGCACTGCTCGCCGATGTGCTGGCGCAGGTGGGCCAGGTCCTGGTCCTTGCAGGCAGCGTTGACCACCAGGAACAGCTCGTCGTTGCCCAGGTTGGCCACCATCAGGTCGTCGAGGATGCCGCCTTGGTCGTTGGTGAACATTGCGTAGCGCTGCATGCCTACCGGCAGGTCGATGATGTCGACCGGCACCAGGGTTTCCAGGGCCTTGGCGGCGTTGGCGCCGGTGAGGCGGATCTGGCCCATGTGGGACACGTCGAACAACCCGGCCTGATCACGGGTGTGTTGGTGTTCCTTCATCACGCCCAGCGGGTATTGCACCGGCATGTCGTAGCCGGCGAAGGGCACCATGCGCGCGCCGAGCTCGATGTGCAGCGCGTGCAGAGGGGTTTTCAACAGGGTTTCGGTGGACATATTCAGCTCCTGAAAAACGTGCTGGCGCGCCTTGGGCGTCAGCACTCGATAATGTTGACCGCCAAACCGCCACGGGCGGTTTCCTTGTATTTGCTTTTCATGTCGGCGCCGGTCTGGCGCATGGTGCGGATGACCTTGTCGAGGGACACAAAGTGCTGCCCGTCACCGCGCAGGGCCATGCGCACCGCGTTGATCGCCTTCACCGAACCCATCGCGTTGCGCTCGATGCACGGCACCTGCACCAGCCCGCCAATCGGGTCGCAGGTGAGGCCGAGGTTGTGTTCCATGCCGATCTCGGCGGCGTTTTCCACTTGGGAAACCGTGCCGCCCAAGACTTCGCACAACGCGCCGGCGGCCATCGAGCAGGCCACGCCGACTTCACCCTGGCAGCCCACTTCGGCACCGGAGATCGAAGCGTTTTCCTTGTACAGAATGCCGATGGCGGCCGCGGTGAGCAGGAAGCGCACCACGCCGTCCTCGTTCGCGCCCGGGATGAAGCGCATGTAGTAATGCAGCACCGCCGGCACGATCCCGGCCGCACCGTTGGTTGGCGCGGTGACCACGCGGCCGCCGTTGGCGTTTTCTTCGTTGACCGCCAGCGCGTACAGGTTGACCCAGTCCAGCACCGACAGCGGATCGCGCAGCGCCGATTCCGGGTGCTTGCACAGTTGGCGATGCAGGGCCGCGGCGCGACGCTTGACCTTCAAGCCGCCGGGCAGAATGCCTTCGTTGCGACAGCCCGCATCTACGCAGTCCTGCATCACTTGCCAGATTTTCAGCAACCCGGCGCGGGTTTCCGCCTCCGGGCGCCAGGCACTTTCGTTGGTCAGCATCACCTGGCTGATGGACAGCCCGTAAGTGGTGCAGTGGCCGAGCAAGTCCTTCGCGTGCTTGAAGGGAAACGTCAGCGGCGTGGCGTCTTCGACGATGCGGTCGGCGCCCGCGGCGTCTTCATCCACCACAAACCCACCGCCCACCGAGTAGTACTCGCGGCTGCGGATCTGGATGTTGGCGGCGTCGAAGGCACGGAAAATCATGCCGTTGGGATGGTAGGCGAGGGGTTTTCGAATCATCGCCAGGTGTTCTTTCTCGTTGAACGCAATGCGGTGTTCGCCGAGCACATTCAGGTGGCCGTCCTTGCGCATTTGCGCCAGGCGGGTTGCCACGGTTTCGGTATTCACGGTGTCCGGGTGTTCGCCTTCCAGGCCGAGCAATACGGCCTTGTCGCTGCCGTGCCCTTTGCCGGTGGCGCCCAGTGACCCATAGAGTTCCACCTTGATGCCGGTGGTGGCGCTCAACAGGTTGTCACGCTTGAGGCCTTCGACGAATCGGGCTGCTGCGCGCATCGGGCCGACGGTGTGGGAGCTGGAAGGGCCGATGCCAATCTTGAACAGGTCGAACACGCTCAGGGACATGGTTGTTCTCCGGTTTCTTATTATTGGACTCGGTCAGTGTGGGAGGGGGCTTGCCCCCTCCCACAGGGGACCGAGTTGATCTTTGGTTAGGCGTAGCTCTCGATCGACGGGCAGGCGCACACCAGGTTGCGATCGCCAAACACGTTGTCCACCCGCCCAACCGGCGGCCAGTACTTGCCTTCGATCAACGACGGCACCGGGTACACCGCCTGTTCGCGGGTGTAGGGATGGGTCCACTCACTCACCAGTTCAGCAGCGGTGTGCGGCGCGTTCTTCAATGGATTGTCGTCCTTGTCCAGCGTGCCGTTTTCCACCGCGCGGATTTCTTCGCGGATGGCGATCATGGCGTTGCAGAAGCGGTCCAGTTCTTCCTTGGATTCGCTTTCGGTCGGTTCGATCATCAGGGTGCCGGCCACCGGGAACGACATGGTCGGCGCATGGAAACCGAAGTCGATCAAGCGCTTGGCCACGTCATCAACGCTGATGCCGCTGCTGTCTTTGAGTGGGCGCAGGTCGAGGATGCATTCGTGCGCCACCAGGCCGTTGCTGCCGGTATAGAGCACTGGGTAGTGCTCCTCGAGGCGACGGGAAATGTAGTTGGCATTCAGGATCGCCAACTGCGAAGCGCGCTTGAGGCCCGCGCCGCCCATCATGGTGATGTACATCCAGGTGATGGGCAGGATGCTGGCGCTGCCGAACGGCGCCGCGCACACGGCGCCTTCCTTGCGCTCCATGGCCGCGTGGCCGGGCAGGAACGGCGTCAGGTGCGATTTGACGCCAATCGGGCCAACGCCCGGGCCGCCGCCGCCGTGGGGAATGCAGAAAGTCTTGTGCAGGTTCAGGTGGGACACGTCACCGCCGAACTTGCCCGGTGCGCACAGGCCAACCATGGCGTTCATGTTGGCACCGTCGATGTACACCTGGCCGCCGTTGTCGTGGATGATCCCGCAGATTTCGCGGATACCTTCTTCGAACACGCCGTGGGTGGACGGGTAGGTGATCATCAATGCCGCGAGGTGATCGCGGTGCTCGACGGCCTTGGCGCGCAGGTCTTCGATATCCACGTTGCCACGTGCATCACAGGCGGTGACCACCACGCGCATGCCGGCCATGTTGGCAGTGGCGGGGTTGGTGCCGTGGGCCGACGACGGGATCAGGCAGATGTCGCGGCGCTCATCGCCACGGCTCTGGTGATAGGCACGGATGGCCAGCAGGCCTGCGTATTCACCCTGGGAGCCGGCGTTCGGTTGCAGGGAGATCGCGTCGTAGCCGGTGGCCGCGCAGAGCATGGCCTCGAGGTCGGAGGTCAGTTCCAGGTAGCCGGCGCTTTGCTCTGCCGGGGCGAACGGGTGCAGGGCACCGAACTCGGCCCAGGTCACCGGGATCATTTCGCTGGCGGCGTTGAGTTTCATGGTGCACGAACCCAGCGGAATCATGGTGCGGTCCAGCGCCAGGTCCTTGTCGGCCAGCTTGCGCAGGTAGCGCATCAGCTCGGTTTCAGAGTGATAGCGGTTGAACACCGGGTGGCTCAGGACGGGCGACTGGCGCAGCAGCGCGGCGGGCAGTGTGGCGTCGACCTTGGCATTGAAATCCGGCAGGGCTTTGCCCTCAGCGAAGATCGCCCACAGGGTTTCGATATCGGCCTGGGTCGTGGTTTCGTCCACCGATACACCAAGACGCTCACCGTCGACCACACGCAGGTTGATGCGCTCGGCCCGGGCCTTGTCGTGCAGGGCGGCGGTGTTGGCGCCGGTGTTGAGGGTGATGGTGTCGAAGAAGTTTTCCTGTTCGACTTTCAGGCCCAGGCTGCTGAGGCCGGTCGCCAGGATCGCGGTGAGCTGATGCACACGCTGGGCGATCTGGGTCAGGCCTTTGGGGCCGTGGTACACGGCATACATGCTGGCGATGTTGGCCAACAACACCTGGGCGGTGCAGATGTTCGACGTGGCTTTCTCGCGGCGGATATGTTGCTCGCGTGTCTGCATAGCCAGGCGCAGGGCCGGCTTGCCGAAACGGTCGACCGACACACCCACCAGGCGGCCCGGCATGTCGCGCTTGAACGCATCCTTGGTCGAGAAGTACGCCGCGTGCGGGCCACCAAAGCCCAGCGGCACGCCGAAGCGTTGCGCGCTGCCGATGGCCACGTCGGCGCCGAATTCACCCGGTGGGGTCAGCAGGGTCAGGGCCAGCAAGTCGGCGGCCACGGCGACCAACGCGTTGGCGGCGTGGAAGCGCTCGGTCAGTGCGCGGTAGTCGAATACGTCACCGTTGCTGGCCGGGTATTGCAGCAGGGCGCCGAAGAACGCACTGACGTCGGTCAGTTCGCGTTCATCGCCCACCACCACGTCGATGCCCAGTGGCTCGGCACGGGTGCGCAGCACGTCGAGGGTTTGCGGGTGGCTGTGGATCGAGGCGAAGAAGGCGTTGCTGCCCTTGTTCTTGCTCAGGCGCTTGCAGAAGGTCATGGCTTCGGCGGCGGCGGTGGCTTCGTCGAGCAGCGAGGCGTTGGCGATCGGCAGGCCGGTGAGGTCGCTGATCAGGGTCTGGAAGTTCAGCAGCGCTTCCAGGCGGCCTTGGGAAATCTCGGGTTGATACGGGGTGTAGGCGGTGTACCAGGCCGGGTTTTCCAGCAGATTGCGCAGGATCGGCGACGGCGTGTGGCAGTTGTAGTAGCCCTGGCCGATGTAGGTCTTGAACAGTTGGTTCTTGCCAGCGATGGCCTTGATCTTGGCCAGGGCCTGCGCTTCGCTCAGGCCGTCTTCCAGGCCGAGCACGCTGGTACCCTTGATGCTTTCCGGGATGACGCTGGCGCTCAGGGCTTCCAGGGAGTCAAAGCCAAGGCTGGCGAGCATGTGCTGCTCGTCGTCCGCGCGTGGGCCGATGTGGCGGGCGATGAATTCGTTGGCGGTCGTGAGATTAACAGTCATGGCGCGCTCCTCAGGCTTCGGCGTTGGCTTTGATCAGGCGGTCGTACGCGTCCTGATCCAAGAGTTTAGCTACCGCCCCGGCATCGGCCGGTTTAAAGCGGAAGAACCAGCCTTCGCCCAGAGGGTCTTCGTTGACCAGTTCGGGGCTGTCGCTCAATTTGTCGTTCACTTCCAGCACTTCGCCCGTCAGGGGCATGTACACGCCGCTGGCAGCCTTGACCGATTCCACGGTGGACGCTTCAGCGCCCTTGTCGTAGGCCTGCAACTCCGGCAGTTGCACGAAAACCACATCACCCAACGCGTTCTGCGCGAAAGCGGTGATACCCACGGTGACGCTGCCATCGGCTTCGGCGCGCAGCCATTCGTGATCTTCAGTGAAACGCAACTCGCTCATGGAAACTCCTCGGTGCCAGCATTCGTCTGGTGGACGGGATTGGAATAATGAGGAATTGATTAGCAAGATTGCGGCCAATGTTTATAAGCCGTTGTAAATCAAGGACTTATAAGAAACGGTTATAGCGTTATGCGCCTTGACTGTAGCGATTTCGCTACAGTCAGAGCCGAGAAAAAAAGCCTATGTGGATCAACGCCTTGCATGGCACGCAAAAAACAGGACTGTAGCGATATCGTTACGCTGTAGCGCTATCGGTACAGCCAATGTCGTTCCTGGACCAAATACTTGGAATGCATCCAGTCATTTGATTGCATTCCACAGTGAGTCAGGGTTTGTTGGGGATGCCGTATTTACGCAGGCGATGGGCAATCGCTGTGTGTGAGGTCTGCAACCGGCTGGCCAGTTGGCGGGTGGAGGGATAGTTGGCGTAGAGTTTTTCCAGCAGGCTGCGTTCGAAGTCCTCCACGGCCTGTTCCAGGCTGTCGACTTCGTTGTCGCTTTGGCGCGCCACCGAGGTGCCGGCGATGTCCAGGTCGCCGATGTCCACCAGGTTGCTTTCACAAATGGCGGCCGCGCGGAAGATCACGTTTTGCAGTTGCCGCACGTTGCCGGGCCAGGGGTTGCCCAGCAGCGCCGGGTAAGTGCCGGGCGCCAGGCGGCAGACCGGGCGCTGGATCTGCGCGCAGGCCTGCTGCATGAAGTAGCGGGCCAGCAACAGGATGTCCTGGCCACGCTGGCGCAGCGGCGGCACTTCGACGTTGAGCACGTTGAGGCGGTAGAACAGGTCTTCGCGGAAGGTGCCTTCACTGACCATTTTTTCCAGGTCGCGGTGGGTGGCGCTGAGGATGCGCACGTTGACCTTCACTTCACGGTCGCCACCGACGCGACGGAAGCTGCCATCGTTGAGAAAACGCAGCAATTTGGCCTGCAGGTACGGCGACATCTCGCCGATCTCATCCAGGAACACCGTGCCTTGGTTGGCCAACTCCATCAGCCCCGGCTTGCCACCCCGTTGCGCACCGGTAAACGCGCCCGGCGCATAGCCGAACAACTCGCTTTCGGCGAGGTTTTCCGGCAATGCCGCGCAGTTCAACGCCAGGAACGGCGCACTGTGGCGCGCACTGGTGGCATGGCAGGCACGGGCCACCAATTCCTTGCCGGTGCCGGTTTCGCCCTGGATCAGCAACGGCGCGTCCAGCGCCGCCACCCGCTGCGCGCGCGCCTTGAGGGTGCGGATCACCGGCGACTCGCCGAGCAGCGCATCGAAGCCTTCGGCGTGGTCATGGTGCAGTGCCGACAGTTGCTCGCCGATTCGGTTGGGCGGGTAGAGGGTGAGCAAGGCGCCGGCATCGGTGATGGGGGTGGCGTCCAGCAATAGGGTCTGGCCGTTGACGCTGATCTCGCGCAGCGGCAGGCGAAAACCGTGCTCCAGCAAGGTCTCCAGCAGCGGCGGGTCGTTGAACAATTCGCTGATGCTTTCCCCGGCAGGTTCACGACCGTAAAGGGCGATCAGCGCCGGGTTGGCCAGCAGGATCTTGCCCGCGCTGTCCAGGGCCAGCACCGGGTCGGTCATGGCGGCGAGCAGGGCGTCGAGTTGCAGGTGGCGGCGTTGGCCGGGGAGTATGTCCACCACGGTGACGGCTTGCACACCGTGCACGCTGAACAGGGCGTCGCGCAGTTCCTCGAGCACGTCCGCGCTCAGGGTCGGCGCGTCGATATAGACGTTGGGCGGCACCATCTCCACGGCATCCAGATTGAGATTGCGCCCACCGAGCAGGGCCAGGACTTCCTGGGTGATGCCGACGCGGTCGATGAAGCTGACGTGGATACGCATGGGGCTGCTGACAATTCTGGGGAGCTGGAGGCGGCAAGTATGCCTTGCAGATGTTGGAGATCAAAATGTGGGAGGGGGCTTGCCCCCGATGGCGGTGTGTCAGTCAGCCAATTTTTAACTGATGCACGGCTATCGGGGGCAAGCCCCCTCCCACTGTTGAAGCTGAGTTGTGACCTTTATTCCAGGTGTTCAGGCTTGACCGGATCCCCAGACTTGACATCCAGTTGATGCCGCACATCCTCGAACATCAGGTCGTACTGTTTGTGCATCGAGCCATTCAACACGGCGATCTTCGGCATCCCGTACTTTTGCGCGATCTTCATCGCATGCCGGGCAAAGTCGAACGCCTGGTCCTTGGGCAAGAAGAACTCTTCCTTGAGGTCCTTGCCCTGCACCGAGCCATGCAGCTTGAACAGCATCCCCTTGCCTTCCTTGGGGTCCTGGCTGACTTCATAGTCGATGCACAGGTTGTAGCTGTAATCCTGGGCATTGAGCGCATGACGTTCGACGTGCAAGTGTCCCGGTTCAAAGGTTGCCATAGGCGTCTCTCCTCTACTTCACAGATAGGTGATGCCAGGGGTTGCCGTGCTGATGCGTGTTCCGGCGCTGCCCTGGACGATGGCTTCGATGTCCGAGAGTGAACCGATGACTGCGGTTTTGCCAGTCTGGCGGGCAAACTCGCAGGCGGCCTGCACTTTGGGGCCCATGGAGCCGGCGGCGAAGCCGAGTTTTTCGATTTCATCCGGGTGCGCCTGGCCGATGGCTTTCTGGGTAGGCTTGCCAAAGTCGATGAAGGCCGCGTTGACGTCGGTGGCGATCACCAGCAAGTCGGCGTCCAGTTGCGAAGCCAGCAGCGACGAGCACAGGTCCTTGTCGATAACGGCTTCGATGCCACGCAGCTTGCCATCCTCGCCATACATCGTCGGAATGCCGCCGCCGCCGGCGCAGATCACGATGCTGCTTTTTTCCAGCAACCACTTGATCGGGCGGATTTCAAAGATGCGTTTAGGCCGGGGGCTGGCGACCACACGGCGGTATTTGTCGCCGTCCGGCGCAATCGCCCAGCCTTTTTCGGCCGCGAGTTTCTCCGCCTCGGCCTTGGAATACACGGGACCGATGGGTTTGGTGGGGTTCTGGAAAGCGGGGTCCTTGGCGTCCACTTCCACCTGGGTGAGCAGAGTGGCGAAGGGCACCTCGAAGTCCAGCAGGTTACCCAGTTCCTGTTCGATGATGTAACCGATCATGCCTTCGGTCTCGGCGCCGAGCACGTCCAGCGGGTATGGCAACACCTGGGTGTAGGCCGCGGCCTGCAACGAAAGCAGCCCGACCTGCGGGCCATTGCCGTGGGCGATCACCAGCTCGTTGCCGGGGTGGACCTTGGCAATCTGTTCGGTGGCGATCCGGATATTGGCGCGTTGGTTGTCCGCTGTCATGGGTTCACCACGGCGGAGCAGGGCGTTACCGCCCAGTGCAACGACGATGCGCATATAGATTGTCCTTCCATAAATTCTGATGCAGGAACGCGGTCAATGTGGGAGCCGGGCTTGCCCGCGATGGCATCACCTCGGTCTACCTGAACGACCGAGTTGCCTGCATCGCAGGCAAGCCAGCTCCCACATTGACGGTGTCGTGCCTTAGAGGTCAGCCAGGGTCGAAACCAAAATCGCCTTGATGGTGTGCATGCGGTTCTCCGCCTGCTCGAAGGCGATGCAGGCCGGCGACTCGAACACGTCGTCGGTCACTTCAATGCCATTGGCGAGGTGCGGATACTGCTCGGCAATCTGCTTGCCCACCTTGGTGTCGCTGTTGTGGAAGGCCGGCAGGCAGTGCATGAACTTGGTGCGTGGGTTGCCGGTGGCCTTCATCAGCTCGGCGTTCACCTGGTAGGGCAGCAACTGCTCGATACGCTCGGCCCAGGCTTCAACCGGTTCACCCATGGATACCCACACATCGGTGTGGATGAAGTCCACGCCCTTGACCGCCGCTTTCGGGTCTTCGGTGAGGGTGATGCGTGCGCCGCTTTCTTCCGCGTATTTCTTGCAGCGACCGACCAGATCGTCATGGGGCCACAGGGCCTTTGGCGCGCAGATGCGCACGTCCATGCCGAGCTTGGAGCCGACCAGCAGCAGCGAGTTGCCCATGTTGTTGCGGGCGTCACCCAGGTACGCGTAGCTGATCTCATGGATCGGCTTGTCGGCATGTTCGCGCATGGTCAGCACGTCGGCGATCATCTGGGTGGGGTGGTATTCATCGGTCAGGCCGTTGAACACCGGCACACCGGCGAACTTGGCGAGTTCCTCGACGATCTCCTGCTTGAAGCCCCGGTATTCGATGGCGTCATACATGCGCCCGAGCACGCGGGCAGTGTCCTTCATGCTTTCCTTGTGACCGATCTGCGAGGAGCCAGGGTCGATGTAAGTGACGTTGGCGCCCTGGTCATAGGCCGCCACTTCGAAGGCACAGCGGGTGCGTGTCGAGGTTTTTTCGAAGATCAGCGCGATGTTGTTGCCTTTGAGGTGTTGCTGTTCGGTGCCGGTGTACTTGGCGCGCTTGAGGTCGCGGGACAGGTCCAGCAGGTAGCGCAGCTCGCGCGGGGTGTGGTGTTCCAGGCTGAGCAGGCTGCGGTTGTGAATGTTGAACGCCATGATGATTCTCCTTGGATTCGGTCATCGGCCCAGTCGGCACCTCATGAGTGCCGCCGGGGGGTGGGTCACTTAGTAGTCGATAGGGTCGCGGATGATCGGGCAGGTCATGCAGTGGCCGCCGCCGCGGCCCCGGCCGAGTTCACCGGCGCTGATGGTGATGACTTCCACGCCGGCCTTGCGCAGCAGGGTGTTGGTGTAGGTATTGCGGTCGTAGCCGATCACCACGCCAGGCTCGACGGCCACCACGTTGTTGCCGTCGTCCCACTGCTCGCGTTCGGCGGCGAAGGCGTTGCCGCCGGTTTCCACCACGCGCAGGGCCTTGAGGTTGAGGGCGGTGGCGACCACGTCGAGGAAGCTGGCGTCTTCACGGCGTACATCGATGCCGCCTGGCTTGCTCTCGTCAGGGCGCAGGCTGAAGGCGACGATCTGCTTGACCACTTCCGGGAAGATCGTGACGAGGTCGCGGTCGCAGAAGCTGAACACGGTGTCCAGGTGCATCGCTGCACGGGATTTCGGCAGGCCGGCAACGATTACGCGTTCCACCGCCTTGTGTTTGAACAGGTTCAGCGCCAGTTGGCCGATGGCTTGGCGCGAAGAGCGTTCGCCCATGCCGATCAATACCACGCCGTTACCGATGGGCATCACGTCGCCGCCTTCCAGCGTGGCGTTGCCGTGCTCCTGGTCGGGGTCGCCGTACCAGACCTGGAAGTCGGCTTGGGTGAACTCAGGATGGAATTTATAGATGGCGGTGGTCAGCAGGGTTTCCTGACGTCGCGCCGGCCAGTACATCGGGTTGAGCGTGACGCCGCCGTAGATCCAGCAGGTGGTATCGCGGGTGAACTGGGTGTTGGGCAGCGGCGGCAGGATAAAGCTCGAATGCCCGAGGAAGTCGCGAAACATCTCGATGGTCTTACCGCCGAAGCTGGTGGGCAGGTCATCGGCCGACACGCCGCCGATCAGGTACTCGGCGACTTTGCGCGGCTCCAGGCTGCGCAGCCACGAACCCACTTCGTTGACCAGGCCGAGGCCGACCTGGTTGGCGGTGATCTTGCGTTGCAGAATCCAGTCCAGCGCGTCGGGTAGGGCGACGATGTCGGTGAGCAGGTTGTGCATTTCCAGCACATCAATGTCCCGCTCGCGCATCTTGGTCACGAAGTCGAAATGGTCGCGCTTGGCCTGGGCCACCCACAGCACGTCATCGAACAGCAGTTCATCGCAGTTGTTGGGGGTCAGCCGCTGATGGGCCAGGCCAGGGGAACACACCATGACTTTGCGCAGTTTGCCGGCTTCGGAGTGGACGCCGTACTTCACTTTTTCCGTGGTCATTACAGATCCTCCAGTGAACAACGAATTACAAGGTCAGGAAGCCGTCGTAGAGCCCATAGGCCGCCACGAGGGCGCCAATGACCACTGCGGCGAAAATCAGCTTCTCGACGTGGGTGAAAATCGGTTTGCCCAGTTCACGCTTGGCCTTGGCGAACAGGATCGCGCCGGGGGCGTAGAGCAGGGCGGAGAGCAGCAGGTATTTGGTGCCACCGGCGTAGAGCAGCCAGATCGCGTAGATCAGGGCGATGGCGCCGATGAACAGGTCTTTCTTGCGTTCGCGCAGGGCGTTTTCGTAGGTTTCGCCGCGTACTGCCAGCAACAGGGCGTAGGCCGCCGACCACAGGTAAGGCACCAGGATCATCGAGGTGGCGAGGTAGATCAGCGACAGGTAGGTACTGGCGGAAAACAGCGTGATGATCAGGAACAGCTGCACCATCGCATTGGTCAGCCACAGCGCGTTGACCGGCACGTGGTTGGCGTTTTCCTTGCGCAGGAACGCCGGCATAGTGTGGTCCTTGGCGGCGGCGAACATGATCTCCGCACACAGCAGCACCCAGGACAGCAATGCCCCCAGCAACGAGATGATCAGGCCGACGCTGATCAGCACCGCGCCCCAGTGGCCCACCACATGCTCCAGCACGGCGGCCATCGACGGGTTCTGCAACTTGGCCAGCTCCGGTTGGGTCATGATCCCCAGGGACAGCACGTTCACCAGCATCAGGAACAGCAGCACGGTGATAAAGCCGATCACGGTGGCCTTGCCCACGTCGGAACGTTTTTCGGCGCGGGACGAGAAGATGCTCGCGCCCTCGATGCCGATGAACACCCACACGGTGACCAGCATCATGTTGCGTACCTGGTTCATCACACTGCCCAGGTCCGGGTTTTTGACGCCCCAGATGTCGGCGGTGAAGATCTCCAGCTTGAACGCGAACAGCGCGATCAACACGAACAGCACCAGTGGCACGACCTTGGCGACGGTGGTCACCAGGTTGATGAACGCCGCTTCCTTGATCCCGCGCAGTACCAGAAAGTGCACGGCCCACAGCAGCACCGATGCGCCGATCACGGCGGCCGGTGTGTTGCCTTCGCCGAAAATCGGGAAGAAATAACCCAGGGTGCTGAACAGCAACACGAAATAGCCGACGTTGCCCAGCCAGGCGCTGATCCAGTAGCCCCAGGCCGATGAGAAGCCCATGTAATCGCCGAAGCCGGCCTTGGCGTAGGCGTACACGCCGCCATCGAGGTCGGGCTTGCGGTTGGCCAGGGTTTGGAAGACGAAAGCGAGGGTCAACATGCCGATGGCAGTGATGAACCAGCCAATCAACACCGCGCCGACATCGGCACTGGCGGCCATGTTTTGCGGCAGTGAAAAGATCCCGCCACCAATCATCGAACCCACGACAAGTGCAACCAACGCGCCCAGCCGAAGTTTTCCGGGAGTTTCAGACATTGCATGACTCCAATGCAGGAGAAGAGAGACCACAGAATAATTCTGTGCGCCAAACAAACAGCTGACTCAGATCACTTCATTGGCACATTCCATTGTGAATTAATGACTTGGCGTGGAAAATCGCGGGCGATAAAGTCCTCGGAAATGCGCGTCGCAGACGCGTTTCTCCATTTGTGGTTAATCATTTAGTCAGGTCTATGGAGGGTTGAAGCTAGCCCTTTTTTACAGATGTGCAACTTTTTTGAGCGAAGTTTCACCGAACGTCTATAACCCCTTGGCAAGCAGAAGTATTTAAAAAACAAATAAGCCAGAACATGAATAAATTGACATGCCATTCGGTTATGAGTGTCCAGGTTTTATCGCAATCGCTAATAAACGCTACACTCGCTGAGTTAATGAGTTGAGTGCACGATTGTTGGCTCAATCGCTTATTGTTCAGGAGTGCCCATGACCCAGCCGGCTCAGAAACTTCGTCTCAGCGCCTTGATCGCCCTGGTGGTGGGTTCGATGATCGGCGGCGGGATTTTTTCCCTGCCGCAAAATATGGCGGCCCGTGCCGAAGTGGGCGCGGTGTTGATTGGCTGGTTCATCACTGCCATCGGCATGCTGACGCTGGCGTTCGTGTTCCAGACCCTGGCCAATCGCAAGCCTGAATTGGATTCCGGCGTGTACGCCTACGCCAAGGCGGGGTTTGGCGATTACATGGGGTTCTCATCGGCGTGGGGTTACTGGATCAGCGCGTGGATGGGCAACGTGGGCTACTTCGTGCTGCTGTTCAGCACCCTCGGTTACTTTTTCCCGGTGTTCGGTCAGGGCAATACGCCGGTGGCCATTGGCTGTGCGTCGCTGCTGTTGTGGGCTGTGCATTTTCTGGTGATGCGCGGGATCAAGGAAGCGGCGTTCATCAACCAGATCACCACCGTGGCGAAGATCGTGCCGTTGCTGATGTTCATCGTGATCGCCGCGGTGGCGTTCAAGGCGGATATTTTCACCCGCGACATCTGGGGCCTGGGCAACCCGCAGATCGGCAGCGTGGTGGACCAGGTGCGCAACATGATGCTGGTCACCGTGTTTGTGTTCATCGGCATCGAAGGCGCGAGCGTGTACTCGGCGCGGGCCGAAAAACGTTCGGACGTGGGGCGGGCGACGGTGATTGGGTTTCTGGGGGTGCTGGCACTGTTGGTGCTGGTGAACGTGCTGTCCCTGGGGATCATGAGCCAGCCGGCATTGGCGGGTTTGCAAAACCCGTCCTTGGCGGGGGTGCTGGAACACATCGTCGGGCCCTGGGGAGCGATCGCGATCAGCATCGGGCTGGCAGTGTCGCTGCTCGGCGCCTTGCTGTCCTGGGCGCTGCTCTGTGCTGAAATCCTCTACGCCACTGCTCGGGACAAGACCATGCCGGCTTTCCTGACGAAGGAAAATGCCAACCAGGTACCGGTCAATGCGTTGTGGCTGACCAACGTGATGATCCAGTTCTTCCTGGTGATCACGCTGTTTTCCCACAGCACGTACACCACGCTGATTTACCTGGCATCGTCGATGATCCTGGTGCCTTACCTGTGGTCGGCGGCCTATGCAGTGCTGTTGTGTGCCCGTGGCGAAACCTACGAAACCGCACCGGGGCGGCGCTCCAAGGATTTGCTGGTCGGGCTGATTGCCCTGGGCTATGCCGTGTGGTTGTTGTACGCCGGCGGCTTGAAATACCTGCTGTTGTCGGCGTTGTTGTATGCGCCGGGGGTGATTTTGTTTGCGCTGGCCAAGCGTGAGCAGGGCCAGCCGTTGTTCACCGCGGTGGAGAAGGGCATTTTCAGCTGCGTGATCGCGGGAGCGGGGTTGGCGGCATACGGGTTGTACAGTGGGGTGTTGTCGTTGTGATGGCGGTGTATCCACTTGCCCCCGATAGCGGCCTGAAGGTCACCACTGAGCCCGATGTGCTCCCAATTCTCCCGCCGGTAAATCCCACTGCAGCGGCGTGCCGCTGATACTCACCGGTGTCAGCAACCGGTGGGCCGGCCCCCAGGCCGTTTGCTCCACCAACAACCCTTGATCGTTCGTTTCCTCCGGGCGCAACGCCGCCTGCTCCGGCACCTGCCCGGCCGCCATCAGCAAGGCGGCCGTACGCGCCAACGACAACCGCGCCGACCCACCCCGCCCGGATTTCAGCCGCTCGCTCAAGGCCCGAAGCGCACTGGCCGCCACCAGATACCCCGTGGCGTGATCCAGCGCCTGCAATGGCAGTGGCACGGGTTTGTCCGCCTGTTTCCAGGCCATGCCCGCGTCGGCGATGCCGCAGCTCATCTGCACCAGGCTGTCGAACCCCCGGCGATTGCGCCACGGGCCGCTCCAGCCGTAGGCGTTGAGGCTCGCGTCGATCAGGCCGGGGGCGAGGGTTTGCAGCGCGCTCGGCGTATAGCCCAGGTGCTCAAGGGCATCGGCGCGGTAGCCGTGGATCAGAATGTCGGCGTCCTTGAGCAGGCGTTCAAATTGCTGCCGGCCTTTGGCGCTCTTCAGGTCCAGGCGGGCGCAGCGTTTACCCAGGGTCATTTCCGGGACGACGCCGGGTTCGTTCCAGTTCGGCGAGTCGATGCGCAGCACCTCGGCGCCCAGCCCGGCGAGAAACCGACTGGCCACGGGACCGGCCAGCACGCGGGTGAGGTCGAGCACCCTGATCCCTGCCAGTGGCCGCGCCACGGAACCGAGCCAGGGTTTATCGCGGCTGTTGCGATGGGTTTCGCGCTGCACCAATGGCTCGGCATTCACCGCCAGCCCCTGAGGATGGGCTTGCCAGGCCTGCCATGTGCGCATCTGTGCGGCGCATCCGCCCTCATCGACAATCGCCTGTTCCAGCTCGGCCGCCTGCCACGCAGCGACGTTGCCCGCCATTTCGGCGCGGTCAGCGACCTTGCCCAGCACCCGCTCTGCGGCAGCTCGATGATGGGGCGCGTTGGTGTGCAGGCGAATCCAACCGTCGGCGCTGGCGTAGTCGCCGGCCACCGGGTCCCACAGCGGCGGCATTTGCCAGCCCACCGGGCGGATCGAGGACGAGAACCAGAACGACGCCAGGCGCCGGTCCACACTGACCATGGGCAGGCGCCCGGTCTGTTGCAGGATCAACTGCGCCACGGCCTGGCCGGCGGCGCCAATGCTGGCGCTGGCCAGGTCGGTGACGGCAAAGGTCGAGGGCAGGGCGCCGGCTTCGGTGAAGATCGGCGGCGTGAGGGGGAGATCGAGTGCGGCTTGGATGGATGTCAGCAGGTCAGTCATCAAAGGCCCTCCGTAAGAGAAGGGCCACTATAGAAGATCATCAGGCGGGTGTGACAACCCCGGGTTCCAATGGCAGGTCGATGCTGGCGACAAAACCGCCATCCGGATGATTGGCCAGGATCAGGCTGCCACCATGGCGTTCGGCGGCACGGCGTGCGATTGCCAGGCCCAGGCCGTGACCTTGGGCGGCCTGGCCGGGGGCGCGGAAGAACGGCTCGCCGAGCTGGCTCAGGTGTTCGGCGTCAACGCCCGGGCCGTGGTCGCGCACGCTGATCAGGATCCGCTCGCCGTGGCGCTGGGCCTGCAATTCAATCGCCGGGCCCGGCGGGTTGAAGCGCTGGGCATTGCGCAGCAGGTTGTCCACGGCGCGTTCGATCATGGTCGGCCAGCCCTTGAGGTGCAGGTCGGCGTCGGCGTGCAGGTGCACCACTTGGTCGGGAGCGCCGAGTTGGGCGTCCTTTTGCAAGGTCTTGAGCAACAGGTTGAGGTCGACGTCCTCGGCACTGGCGTTGTCGGCATCGACGCGGGCCAGCACCAGGATTTCGCTGATCAGCGCTTCCAGGCGATCGCACTCGCGGGTCAGGCGCGGCCAGAGTTTTTCCCGTTCTTCAGCGTTGGCGCGTTCGGCCAATGCCAGGGCGATGCGCAGGCGCGCCAGGGGCGAGCGCAGTTCGTGGGACACATCGCGCAGCAACTGGCGCTGGCTGCCGATCAGGCTTTGCAGGCGTGCGCCCATGCGGTTGAAGTCAGTGGCCAGCACGCCGAACTCATCGCGCCGGTCGGCCAGGCGCGCCAGGCTGTTTTGCTGGTAAGTGGTCTGGCCCAGGTCATGCACCGCACCTCGCAAACGGCTCAAGGGGCGGGTGATGGACAGCGTCACCAGCAGGCTGAACAGGGTCAGCACCACCAGGGCGATCGCCAGCGCGCTCAACGGCCACAACAGGCTGCTGCGGTGCCAGGCGTCCAGTTCAGGGTGGGGAATGCGGTAGATCAACAGGTAGGTGTCGCCGGTCTTGGCGCTGGTGTATTCGGCGGTCAGGCGGCGCCAGGGCAGGTGGCCGTCGTTGTTGTCGTTCTGCCGGGCTTCAAAGGCGGCGGAGCGGCGCGGGAAGGTACCGCGCACCACCGGCTCGCCGCTTTCGTTGAGCACTTGGACGTCGATGTGGTACTGGCGCTTGCGCTGTTGCAGCAAGTCCTGGGCAGCCTCTTCGCCCTGGGTTTCGTAGCGCTGGGTCCACTCTTCGGCCAGGGTATTGAGGCCGGGGTGGCGACTGAGAATCCAGGCATCCTGGTTGAGCATGTGCCCAAGCAAAATCGACAACCCGGCAACCAAGGCGATGGCCAGCCAGAAACTGGCCAGGATGCGCCAGAACAATGAACGCACAGGAAACCCTCAAACAGGAAAAGCCCAGTGGCGGTGGCCACTGGGCTGGAAGCGTTAACGCCTGGGCATTATTGCGCTTTTTGCGGCTGTTGCGCTTTCCAGGCCTGGAATTCCTTCCATTCGGCGCGGCGCTGCTCTTGCTTCTTCACGGCCTCGTCGAATTTCTTCTGCTGGTCAGGCTTTAGGATTGCACGAATATCGGCCTGGGTTTTCTGCTTGCCGGCGGCGATTTCGTCCTGCATGGCCTTTTTGTCAGCGGCTGGCAGTTTGTCCAGGTACTTTTTGGTCAGGTCTTTGCGAGCGTGGAACTGGTCGCCCATCAATTTGCCGATCTGCTGGCGCTGTTCCTTGCTCAGGTCCAGGTCGCTGAAGGGGCCGCCTTTGCCACGCGGACCGTGTTCACCGCCGTGGCCCGGGCCACCCATCATGTGGCCGGAACGCTCGCCCATCGGGCCTGGGCCGTCGGGCATGGCTGCCATGGCAACGGTGGGCAGGGCAGCGGCGAACATCAAAGCGATTAGGGTCTTGCGCATGGTGATTCTCCTGTCTCTATTCCGGTGAGTCCGGATGTGAGTAGATTACGGAGATGAAGGTCAGCGGCAGTCAGGGGAGCGTAAAGCTTCGGTAAAGAGGGGGTCGGCGGGAGCTGACAAAACCGGCAAGACAGCCAGCTCCCACAGAAGAACAGTGTTGGCGTGTCAGGGGGTGTAGTAGTAACCCCGGCTGCGCAGCGCGACGATGCGCGGCCGGCCGTCGGGGTGCGGGCCGATCTTCTTGCGCAGGTTGCTCACGTGCATGTCCAGGCTGCGATCGTAAAGGGTCAGCTTGCGCCCCAGGGCGATCTGCGCCAGTTCCTGTTTATCCAGCGGCTCACCGGGCTGGCGCAGCAGGGCTTCGAGCAGGCGGCTTTCGGAGACGGTGAGGGTGAATTCCTGTTCGTCGATGCTGACCACGCCGCGCTGGGGGCTGAAGCACAGGTCTCCCAGTTCCAGCTGCGTAGAAACCGCGGCCGGGTGGCTGCGGCGCAACACGGCGCGCAGGCGGGCGGTCAGTTCACGCGGGTCGCAGGGCTTGGCCAGGTAATCGTCGGCGCCCAGCTCCAGGCCGAGGATGCGGTCCAAAGGCTCGCCCCGGGCCGAGAGCATCAGCACCGGCAAGTCCGGGTGGTCGTTGCGCAACTGCTTGAGCAACTCCAGGCCACTGCCGTCGGGCAGCATGACATCCAGTACCACGGCCGCCGGCGCGCTATCGGCCAGGGCTTTGCGCGCGCTCAAGCCGTCGTGGCAGGCGCGCACCTGGAAGCCTTCCTGGCTCAACCAACTGGTCAGCAGCTCACAGAGCTCCTGGTCATCATCTATCAGTAACAGCTCGCTCATGACTCACTCAATTTAGCCATTGTCGACGGCGACGGTGCCCCCCGCTGGCGAAGATCCCGCACAGCAGGGCGATCAGTGCGACGGATGCGCCCGTGACAAACCATTGCTGTTGCTCGGTCAGCCAGCGGGTCAAGGTCCCACCCTGTGCCTCTTTGAGTTGCTGGGCCAGGCGTTGGTTCTCCTGGCGCAGGCGACTCAGCTGGGCGCTTTCACGGCTGGCGTCCGCGCTTTGCAGTTGTTTGCCCAGTTCTTCACGCAGCCGTTCGCTTTCTTTCAAGCGTTGCTGCAACTCGGTGATCTGGGCGCCGGCACTCAGGGACAGGGGCGTGGAACTGCCGGTGTTCGAGGTTTCTTCAGCGTGGGCCGTAGCCCCGATCAATAACACTGCCAACAGACACAACTGACGTAAGCGCATCGGAACTCCTGATTCCACACGAATATTCAGACTGTTGTCGGCAGGTTACCGAGAATAATGAGCAATTAGGAGTGTGCCGAACGTATTAGGTTCGGCACATTCGCAGGTCAAGGCAGGACTTGCTTGAACGGCTTGATCACGACGTCGGCATAGACGCCGGCGGCGACATACGGGTCCGCCTGGGCCCAGGCCTGGGCGTCGGCCAGGGAGGCGAACTCGGCGACGATCAGGCTACCGGTGAAACCGGCATCGCCCGGGTCGTTGCTGTCCACGGCCGGGTGCGGGCCGGCCAGTACGATGCGGCCTTCGGCTTGCAGCTGTTTGAGGCGCTCGACGTGGGCCGGGCGCACGCCCAGGCGTTTTTCCAGCGAATTGGCAACGTCGGTGGCAATGATGGCGTAGAGCATGTCAGTCCTCGGTTTTTGGCGTGGTAGCGTCGGTGTCATGCAGGTGGCGCGACAGGTAGATACCCTGGGCGACCAGGAACAGCACGGTCATGCCCAGGCTGCCGAACACCTTGAAGTCGACCCAGTACTCCTGGAACGTGAACGCCACGAACAGGTTGGCGGCACCACAGAAGATGAAGAACACGATCCAGGCCACGTTGAGTCGCGTCCAGACCGGGTCCGGCAGGGTGAGCGCGTGGCCCATGATCCGCTTGATCAGCAGGCGGTCGCCGATGAAGTGGCTGCCGATGAACGCCAGGGCGAACAGCCAGTTCACCACCGGGGCTTTCCATTTGAGGAAGGTTTCGCTGTGGAAGGCCAGGGTCAGGCTGCCGAAGACCAGGCACGCGACCAGGGTCAGCCATTGGCTTTTTTCCAGCTTGCGCTGGGAAATGAAGAGGGCACCGTAAACCACGAGGGAGCTGACGATAAGCACGGCGGTGGCGCTGTAGATGCCCCCGAACGTCAGCTCATGGCCTGCTACATCGATGACCCGGGGGTCGAGTTTATAAACGATGAAAAACAGCAACAGCGGGATGAAGTCGATGAATTGTTTCACAGTAAGAGCCAGAAGCCGGATGTGGCGGCATAATAACAAACATCCTTGGTAGCGAAAGCGCCAGCTGACTTGAGGTTACACACTCCCGTGAATGTTGATTTGCACTGCCACAGCACGGCCTCCGATGGCGCCCTGGCGCCTGCGGTACTGGTTGCGCGTGCGTTTGAAAAAGGCGTGCGAGTCCTGTCGTTGACCGACCACGACACCCTCGAAGGCCTCGACGAAGCCCGTGAAGCGGCCCATGCGCTGGGTATGCATCTGGTCAACGGCGTGGAATTGTCCTGCACCTGGGGCGGCGCCACCATTCATGTACTCGGCTACGGTTTCGACCAGAATGCCCCGCCGCTGGTGCAGGCCATTGCCGACCTGCACAACGGCCGCTGGCTGCGCTCCGAAGAAATCAGCCGCAAACTTGCCCTCAAAGGCATGCCCAACGCCCTCGACGGCGCCCGTGCCGTCCAGCAGGCACTGGGCGACAGCGGCAACGCCCCGGCGCGGCCGCACTTTGCCGACTGGATGGTGCGTGAAGGGTTCGTCAAGGACCGCGCCGAAGCCTTCCGCAAATGGCTGGGCGCCGGCAAACTGGGCGATGTGAAGTTGCACTGGCCGACCCTGGAAGACACCGTCGAGACCCTGCGCGCCTCCGGGGCCTGGGTCAGCCTGGCGCACCCGTGGCATTACGATTTCACCCGCAGCAAGCGCCGCAAGCTGATCAGCGACTATATTGGAGCGGGCGGCCACGCGATCGAGGTGGTCAACGGGCACCAGCCCGCCGAACAGGTGGGGAGCCTGGCAATTCTTGCCCGCGAATTTGGTCTGCTGGTCAGTGCCGGCAGTGACTTTCATGGCCCAGGTGGGTGGTCCGAGATCGGCGAGTATCGCCAGGTACCCGAAGACCTGCCGCTCTTGTCGGGGCGATTCAAGCATGACCCCATTACTGCCACCGTCTGAACAGGTAGAACACGTGAGTCAATTCTTCCAGATTCATCCGGAAAACCCCCAGGCGCGCCTGATCAAACAGGCCGTGGAGATCATCCGCGCCGGCGGCGTGGTGATCTACCCAACAGATTCGTCCTACGCCATTGGTTGCCAGATCGGCGACAAGGGCGCAGTGGAGCGTGTAAGGCGCCTGCGCCAACTGGACGACAAGCACAACTTTGCGCTGATCTGCAGCGATCTGTCCCAACTCGGGCTGTTCGCCAAGGTCGATACCGGCACTTTCCGCCTGCTCAAGGCCCACACGCCAGGCCCCTACACCTTTATCCTGAATGCCACCCGCGAAGTCCCGCGCCTGTTGCTGCACCCCAAGAAACGCACCATCGGGTTGCGCGTGCCCGAGCACCCCATCGCGCTGGCGCTGCTGGCCGAGCTGGGTGAGCCGCTGATGAGCGTGTCGCTGATCATGCCCGGCGACAGCGAACCGTTGGAAGACCCCTACGAAATGCGCCAACTCCTGGAAAAGCAGGTGGACCTGATCATCGACGGTGGCTTCGGCGGCAACAAGGCCTCCACCGTGATCAACCTGGCCGACGGCGAGCCCGAGGTGATCCGCGTCGGTTGCGGCGACCCGGCCCCGTTCATGGTCGAGGCCTGAATGTCCGCCGTGGAAACCGTTGATCCCCAGGCCGGCGCTCAGCAGGAACTGCCATTTGCCATGGTCTACGGCCAGGCCGTGCTGGAAATGCCGCTGGACCTGTACATCCCGCCGGACGCGCTCGAAGTGTTCCTGGACGCCTTCGAAGGCCCGCTGGACTTGCTGCTGTACCTGATCCGCAAGCAGAACATCAACATCCTCGACATTCCCGTGGCCGAAATCACCCGCCAGTACATGGGCTATGTGGAGTTGATGCAGTCGGTGCGCCTGGAGCTGGCCGCCGAGTACCTGGTGATGGCCGCCATGCTTGCCGAGATCAAGTCGCGCATGCTGCTGCCGCGCTCGGAAACGGTGGAAGCCGAAGAGGACGACCCCCGCGCCGAACTGATCCGCCGTCTGCAGGAGTACGAACGCTTCAAGGCCGCCGCCGAGGGCATCGATGGCTTGAGCCGTGTGGGCCGCGATGTGGTGGTGCCCAAGCTTGATGCCCCGGAGGCCCGCGCGCGCAAGCTGCTGCCGGACGTGAGCCTGGAAGAATTGCTGATGTCCATGGCCGAGGTGCTGCGCCGTGGCGACATGTTTGAAAGCCACCAGGTCAGCCGCGAGGCGCTGTCCACGCGCGAGCGCATGAGTGATGTGCTGGAGCGCCTCAAGGGCGGAGGGTTCGTGCCGTTCGTCGAGCTGTTTACCGCTGAAGAAGGGCGCCTGGGGGTGGTGGTGACCTTTATGGCGGTGCTTGAATTGGTCAAGGAGTCCTTGGTCGAGCTGGTCCAGAATGAGCCTTTTGCGGCTATCCACGTGCGGGCGCGAGCCGAATAAGAGCTGAATCGATGAATCTGACTGAACCCCGCGAACTGGCCCCGCTGCTGGAAGCCTTTTTACTGGCCTCGGGTAAACCGCAATCACTGGAGCGCCTGTTCGAACTCTTTGAAGAAGCCGAACGCCCCGAACCGCCGGTGTTCAAGAAGGCGCTGGAGATCTTGCGCAAGTCCTGCGATGGCCGTGCGTTTGAACTGCGGGAAGTCGCTTCAGGTTATCGCCTGCAGATTCGTGAGAAATTTTCCCCGTGGGTCGGCCGCCTGTGGGAGGAGCGCCCGCAGCGTTATTCCCGCGCGATGCTGGAAACCATGGCGCTGATCGCCTATCGCCAGCCCATCACCCGGGGCGAGATCGAGGATGTGCGGGGTGTGGCGGTCAACAGCCATATCGTCAAGACCTTGCTGGAACGTGAGTGGATCCGCATCGTCGGCTACCGTGACGTGCCCGGCAAACCGGCGATGTTTGCAACCACCAAGGTGTTCCTCGACCATTTCAACCTGAAAAACCTCGACGATTTGCCGCCCCTGGCCGAACTGCGCGAGATGGAGCCAGACCCGGTGCTGGACTTCGACGACGCCCCTGTACCTGCCAGCCTGCAAGAGCTCGCCGACGCCAGCGCCGAGCCCGAAGAGCCCAAGGACGAGACCAGTTTTCATACGTTGTTGCTGGAATTGGATGACATGGAGCAGGGCATCAAGACTGATTTTGATGATTTGTTGCGTGATGGTGCTCTCGAGCCTGAATCCACCGTGGAGAACCCTGAGCCAGAACCTGAGGAAGACATCCTCGGCGTGGCCGAGGCCCGCGAAAAACTCCTGGCCGCCGTCGCCGCCCTCGAACAGCCACCGCTGAGCGACGAAGAAGACGAAGCCCGGGCCCTGGCCGAAGCCATCGAAGCCGAACGCCGCGAGTTCGAAGACTGACGTGCACTACCCAACACCGGTGTTCAAGGTGGGAGGGGGCAAGCCCCCTCCCACATTTTGATCTGTGTGGGCTCACCGGTCGGCGGAAAAGTGAATGACTTGGCGCTTATCGACTAGTCTCTGATGCGCAACGTCCACCATACGCGTATGATTCGCGACCCTTCGCCGACCTATTCGGCCAAGACCCCGCTTTCAACACTCTTCAGGCCACGCCTGAATCGACCCACCGGGAGGTGCTTAAGATGAATGACAAAGACCAGAACGACAGCCAGGAAATCGGCCCAGCAGGTGAAAAACTGCAAAAGGTGCTGGCGCGTATCGGCGTGGGCTCGCGCCGCGACGTTGAAGCCTGGATCACCCAGAAGCGCATCAAGGTCAACGGCGTCGAGGCCACCCTCGGCCAGCGTGTCGACCTGCACGATGCAATCACCATCGATGGCAAGGTGATCAAGCGTGAAGAGGCCGCCGAATCGGTGCGCCGCGTGATCATGTACAACAAGCCCGATGGCGAGATCTGCACCCGTGACGACCCGGAAGGCCGTCCGACCGTGTTCGACAAGATGCCCAAGCCCAAAGAAGGCCGTTGGATCAACATCGGTCGCCTGGACATCAACACCACCGGTTTGCTGATGTTCACCACCGACGGTGAGTTGGCCAACCGCCTGATGCACCCGTCCTACGAGATGGACCGCGAATACGCCGTGCGTGTCCGTGGCGAAGTCGATGACGAGATGATCGAGCGCTTGAAAGCGGGTGTTGTCCTCGAAGACGGCCCGGCCAAGTTCACCGACATCAAGCAAGCGCCAGGCGGTGAAGGTTTCAACCACTGGTACCACTGCGTGGTGATGGAAGGCCGTAACCGTGAAGTCCGTCGCCTGTGGGAATCCCAGGGCCTGGTGGTCAGCCGTCTGAAGCGCGTGCGTTTCGGCCCGGTGTTCCTGAACTCCGACCTGCCGATGGGCCGCTGGCGCGAAATGAGCCAGTACGAAGTCGACATCCTCAGCGCCGAAGTGGGCCTGACGCCAGTCGCCATGCCGCAGATGAACGCCAAGAGCAAAGACAAGCTTGAGCGTATGCAGCGTAAATCGTCGCGTCCGGTGGCGCGTACCGAGCGGGTTGCACGCACGCTGCGCCCTGCGCTGAATGCGCCGGCTACCGGTGGTCGTATCTCCCGTGAGCCGCACATCGAAGGCGAGCGTCGCCCAACCGCGCCATCGCGCCAGGAAGGCGAGCGTGCCCCTCGTGCACCGCGCCCAGCCCCGGCCGGTGGTCGCAGCAACCGTGGTGAAGCGGATCGCCCGGCTGACAACGCCAGCACCAAGCGTCCAGCCAAGCCTGCGGCGAACAAGCGCCCAGGCCCGAAACTGGTCGCGGACGAGCCGTCGGGCAAGCGCCGTGGCGCCCCGGCCGGTTCCGGCCAGCGTCCTGGTTTTGGTCGCAAGAAGCCGCAGTGATTCGCTGATCGCTGCCTAAAAACGCCAACCTTCGGGTTGGCGTTTTTTTTTGGCCTCAAGTGCAGACGCGAGCAAACCGGTGGGTGTGGGCTTGCCCTCTCCCACACTTGAAGTTGAGTGTTTGTAAGGTTTGCATGCCGTCTTGTAACGAATACTTTACGGCTTGGTGGCGTATTTATTGGGTGTTGGGAAGCTGTAACGATTACCTGACAGTTTTGATCGACGACGACAGGGCTCGGCCTCAAGCTTGTCTGCGTGTACAATCCGCCGCGTTTTACTGTGACCCCCCTTGCGTATCCACGCAAAAGGCCAAGACCCAGGGTGTACCCACCCTGATCACTCCGCCTGGCCACGAGCCTGGCGGGTTCGATTTCGTCACAGATAAAAACAAACAGGTGACGCATGACCGTTAGAAAGACGCTGTACTCCTGGTGCCTGCGCTGGGGTTTGAGCGGCGCTGCTTGAGTCGGTAATTCAAGGCAGCAACCTGCATTCAACATCATCAAACCTTGCGTGAGAGCCTTTTCATGAGTGTTCCCCCTTCTTCTTCAGGCGAGCTGAAACGCGGCCTGAAAAACCGGCATATCCAGTTGATTGCCCTCGGTGGCGCCATCGGCACCGGCCTGTTCCTCGGCTCGGCCGGGGTGCTCAAGTCCGCCGGCCCGTCGATGATCCTGGGTTATGCCATCTGCGGCTTCATCGCTTTCATGATCATGCGCCAGCTTGGCGAAATGATCGTCGAAGAGCCGGTGGCCGGTTCCTTCAGCCACTTTGCCCACAAGTACTGGGGCGGTTTCGCCGGCTTCCTGTCGGGCTGGAACTGCTGGATCCTGTACATCCTGGTGGGCATGTCGGAGCTGACCGCTGTCGGCAAATACGTGCACTACTGGTGGCCGGAGATCCCGACCTGGGTCTCGGCGGCGGCATTCTTCGTGCTGATCAATCTGATCAACCTGGCCAACGTCAAAGTGTTCGGTGAGGCCGAGTTCTGGTTTGCCATCATCAAGGTGGTGGCGATTGTCGGCATGATCGCACTGGGCAGCTACCTGCTGGTCAGCGGCACCGGCGGCCCGCAGGCCTCGGTCAGCAACCTGTGGGACCACGGCGGCTTCTTCCCCCATGGCGTGGGCGGGCTGGTGATGGCGATGGCGATCATCATGTTCTCCTTCGGCGGCCTGGAAATGCTTGGCTTTACCGCTGCTGAAGCCGACCAGCCACGCACCGTGATCCCGAAGGCGATCAACCAGGTGATCTACCGCATCCTGATCTTCTACATCGGTGCGCTCGTGGTGCTGCTGTCGCTGACCCCGTGGGACAGCCTGCTGACCACCCTGAACGCCTCCGGCGATGCCTACAGCGGCAGCCCGTTCGTGCAGGTGTTCTCGATGCTCGGCAGCAACACCGCCGCGCACATCCTTAACTTCGTGGTGCTCACGGCTGCATTGTCCGTGTACAACAGCGGCACCTACTGCAACAGCCGCATGTTGCTGGGCATGGCCGAGCAGGGCGATGCGCCCAAGGCGTTGGCCAAGATCGACAAGCGCGGCGTGCCGGTTCGCTCCATCCTTGCGTCGGCAGCCATCACCCTGGTGGCGGTGCTGATGAACTACCTGATCCCGCAACACGCACTGGAATTGCTGATGTCCCTGGTGGTGGCCACGTTGGTGATCAACTGGGCGATGATCAGTTTCTCCCACCTCAAGTTCCGCCAGCACATGAACCGCACTGGCCAGGCGCCGCTGTTCAAGGCGCTGTGGTACCCGTACGGCAACTACGTCTGCCTGGCGTTCGTGGTGTTTATCCTGGTGATCATGCTGATGATCCCGGGCATCCAGGTGTCGGTGTACGCGATCCCGGTGTGGGTGGCGTTTATGGCGGTGTGTTACGCCATCAAGAATAAACGCAAGGCTGAAACTACCCAGGTGACTGCGAGTGCCGCGCTGAAGTAGGCACCTGTGCGAGTACACTAAACCCGGCGCTATGCCGGGTTTTTTGTGGGCGCTGGCAGTGCAGGCCGGCGCCGCGTTTCAGATTCGGCAAATGACTACAGCCGCTGCTGGCCAGGTGGCATTTACTCCGCATTGAGATTTCATCGGTTTCAATGAGGAGTTCATCATGGTCATGATTGCGCGGGCAACCACCTTAACCCCGCACCTGCCAGCCCCAAGTCCCGAACAGGGTAATTCGGTCAGTCAAAATCGTCAGTTAGAAGCCAACCTGGCCCGGGTTGCCAGTGAAAGCCCGGCCTCCCACAAGACAATCGATACCTTGCTCGCCAGCTTGACCCGATTGTTTACGCTGGTTGAGGGCAATGAGTTGAAGGCCACGGCCAGCATGTTCAGCAGTTATTCGTCAGAGGTGCCCAATTTCGGGGTGATTGGCCAGTTGGGGGCCGGAGGGCTCACTCGGATCCTCGACGAAGCCCGACAGGGCGGCCCGCGAGCGCACCGCGCAGCAGAGGAACCGTTGACCCTGCGGGAAAAGGCCACCGCGTTCTTCAACCTGACGAATTCGGCGTACTTTCGTCAAACCCTGGAGCGCATCCACGGTTCGAGCGAGTTGAAGCAGCGTGTCGCGGGGCTGGTCGATGTTCCATACCTGGAGTCCAAGCAGTTCGGTGCCGCCCGTGGCAGTACCCCGGAAAAGCCGCTCCCGGAGCAGTTGATGCTCTACACCTTCAACAATGAGAATACCCAGGACGCTTCGCAAAATCCTCATCTGTATGCATCGACCAAGATGGTCAATGGCCAGGCGGTGGAGACCAATCCCGCCAAGGCCGGCGCCAGCCTGACCAAGGTTCAGAATGATTTTCGTGAAGCTGCGCCGCTGGCGAGCAGGGTCTGGGTGTCGGCTGACGCATTGAAGGCAGACGATCGTCTGACTCGCCGGGAGCTCGATTTCGCACGGCTGAACCCGCGCAACCGCTTCGATCGGGATCACGGGCAGTTCGGTGACCAAGGCCCGGTTCGCGGCCAGGCAAATCTGCCTCTGAGCCAAACCGTGGTGCCGCGCGGCAATGGTTTTGCCGTGTGGAACGTCAAGCCAGACACCGGTTTTGCCAAGGACGCGGCATTGCAGCACAAGCCGGTGGTTGCAGGCCCTTCGGGCACCACTGACCGCTTTATGACCGCAGCTCGGTTACTGGGCAATGGCCTGGTCAGTGGGCTCGGGCTCGATCAGCCCAAGGCAGGAGAATCCCGTGAGCAGGCCGATACACGGGCGCAGCGGGAAATGAAAGAGTTGGTTCGCTGGATGGCCACCGGCTATCTGGTCGATGACAACCACCACTCGATGATCGAGGTCAATCTGGGGGCGGCCAACCACGGCCTGCCGGCACAGTGGGGGCCGTCTCTGTACCGCGAGCCGTTCAGTGCACCGATTTCGGCCCGCGGCTTTTCGGTGTCCAATTCGGCGGTGATGAGAGGGTTGGAAAATCAGCCGCACGTGAACACCGGCTATGAACGGTTTCGTCAGGACTTGCAGGGTGGAAATCGCGCGAAAGTCACCGCGGACGGCCGAATCATAGGGGCTTGAGCCCAATGGGCAGGCGGTAGATAGTCAGTTTGCCGCGAGGCCAGCGGCCGGTTCGCGTATGCTGGCCGCTCTGAATCATGGACCTGTCCCAATGCTGGTGGTTTCCAACACTGTGCACCTGCCCGATGCCGAGATCGAGCTGACCGCCATTCGCGCCCAGGGCGCCGGCGGGCAGAACGTCAACAAGGTGTCGAGTGCGGTGCACCTGCGATTTGATATTCCGGCGTCATCCCTGCCGGCGTTCTACAAGGAGCGCTTGTTGGCGTTGCGCGATAGCCGCATCACCAGCGACGGCGTGCTGGTGCTCAAGGCCCAGCAATACCGGACCCAGGAGCAGAATCGCGCGGATGCCCTGGAGCGCCTGGTGGAGTTGATCCAGAGTGCCACCAAGGTGGAGAAGAAGCGCCGCCCGACCAAGCCTACCCTCGGTTCAAAGAAGCGGCGCCTGGAGTCCAAGACCAAGCGCGGCAACATCAAGGCCGGGCGGGGCAAGGTCGACTTCTAGTCGCCGCGCGCCTCGCGGGCTCTGGGTGCCTGGCGGTACAGGTACAGGCTCAGCAGCAGCCCGCCGAGGGCGGCGAGGGCCGCGAACAGGAAGATCGAGGCGAAGCCAAACCCAGCCGCCACGGCGCCGGCCAGCGGGCCGGTGATGCCCAGCGACAAGTCGATAAACAGCGAATAGGCCCCCACGGCCGCACCCCGGCTGGACGCGGGCACCAGGTTGACCGCTTCCACGCCCAGCGCCGGGAACACCAGGGAAAAGCCGAAGCCGCTCAATGCCGCACCGGCCAGGGCCAGGTGGGCATCCGGGGCGAGCCACAACAGCAGCAGGCCGAAGATCTCCACCGACAGGCAAGCAATCGCCACGCGAAAACCGCCGATCCGGTTGATCAAGTTACCGAACAGTAACCGGGCACCGATAAAACTGGCGCCGAACAGGCTCAGCGCCCACACCGCGTTATCCCAGTGCTGAGTGGTGTAATACAAGGTAATGAAGGTGGCAATGGTGCCAAAACCGATGGAGCCCAGCGCCAGCGCGCAGCCGTGGGGAAGGACGCGGCCCAGCACGTTCATGAACGGCAGGCGCACACCGGCCACGATCGGTGCCGCCACCTTGTTCCAGGCCAGCAGCAGGCCAACGATGGCCAGCAGAATAATGCTGACGCCCATGCTCCACAGGCCGAAGTTCTTCACCAGCACTACCCCCAGGGGCGCGCCAACGGCCAGTGCGCCATAGCTGGCGATGCCGTTCCAGGAAATTACCTTGGCGGTATTTTCTGCGCCGACCCGGCCAATCCCCCAGCCAATTGCACCGGAACCCACCAGGCTCTCGGCGCTGCCCAGCACCAGGCGTCCGATCAACAGGCTGCCCAGGCTCACAGCCGGCAGGCTGGAAAACCACGCCGCCAGCAGCATGAACACACCGCTCAGGCCGCAGCCCGCCAGGCCGATCAGCACGGCGCGCTTGCTGCCCAGGTTGTCGATGATCTTGCCCGCATACGGCCGGCTCAGGAGCGTGGCCAGGTATTGCACGCTGATCACTAGCCCGGCGATCACGGCGCCATAGCCCAGTTCACTGTGGACATAGCCCGGCAATACGGCGAGGGGAATGCCGATATTCAGGTAGCCGATAAAGGTGAACAGCACGATGGAAACAACTTGCAGCGTGACCGCTAGGGGGCGCTGGGTATCTGGCATGGGAGAGGTCCACTGTCGCAGCAGGTAAAGATAGGCTGCTAATGATACCGGCGCTGGGGCCGGGCCGGGCGGCTAAAACTCAAAAAGCGTCGATCAAAAACGCATCAGGGCTGAACCGGCGCCAGCAGTTGGGTGGTGACCAGCGCGGCCAGGGCGTTTTCCTGAGTACCGAAACGCTTGAGCAGCAGGGCTTGTTTGTCGGCGCTGAGGCGGTTCCAGACGTCGACCATCTGCAGGGCCGCGTCGAGTACAGCGGTATCGGGGGGTTCGGGGAGGTGATCGGTCATGGCGGGTATCTCGTGGTTCAGGCAGTGTGGAAAGCGCTCAAAGTTGCTCTTTCCACACGGTCTGGTACGGCGTCAGTCCTGGCTTTCGCTGTCGACTGGTTTTGCTTCTTTGGCCTCAGGCTGCTTGTCGCCGGCCTGCTGCGGTGTTGGCTGCTCAGTAGGGTGCAGGCTTGGGAAGGGGAGATTAGGTATCTCGTGCATCGTCGTCGCTCCTCGCAAGGTCTGTTTTTCAATCGCAGATGATTCCGCGCTCTCAAAAAGCCTTGGCAGGATACAGCACTGGAAATGACAAAAAGACTTTTATGTCGGCTGATGTCGGAACTTTCATCATTTAAACGGTCGTTTCGTCAGAACGGCACCTTGCCCAGGATCATGTCGCGGTACATCACGAAATCGCCCAACAGGCTGTAGAACGGGTGCTGGAACGTTGCCGGACGGTTCCTCTCGAAGAAAAAGTGACCCACCCAGGCAAAGCCATAACCGGCAATCGGCACTGCCAGCAGCAGCGCCAGGGAACCGCGGCCGATTGCATAGGCCATGATGCCGATCACCAGCGTGGTGCCGACAAAGTGCAGGCGCCGGCAGGTGCTGTTGGCGTGCTCGCGCAGATAATAGGGGTAGAACTCGGCGAAGCTGTTGAATCGTTTGACGTTTTCCACGTTGGCCGGCCCTTTGATTGTTATGCCGCGCGAGAGATGTTCGGCGGGGAGCTTATTTGAGTCTAGAGTGATCAGTGGTAACGGCCAGTGACAATAGATGCCACTTTAGTATCCTTGGCTTTCCTGGCTGCCATTTTGAGCCTGCTTTATTAAGAAGACGCCATGAGCGAACGAACAACTTCTGCAAGCTGGGCGATGGGGATAGTCAAGGCGTTGGAAATGGACGGCCTCAATTGCCGAGCCCTGTTCAAGCAACTGGGTTTGGATTACGCCGCCCTTGATGACCCCGATGCGCGGTTTCCGCAAGACGCCATGACCCGGCTGTGGCAGCGGGCGGTCGAGTTGTCGGGCAACCCGGCAATCGGCCTGAACATGGGCAAGGTGGTGCGCCCGGCGTCGTTTCACGTGGCCGGTTACGCGCTGATGTCCAGCAATACCCTGGCTGAAGGTTTTAGGCGCCTGGTGCGGTATCAGCGGATCATCGCCGAAAGCGCCGACTTGAGTTTCCGCCTGTTGCCTGAAGGTTATGCGCTGATTCTCACGGTGCACGGCGACCATCTACCGCCCACCCGGCAAAGCGCCGAAGCCTCGTTGGCCAGTGCCCTGGCGCTGTGTGGCTGGCTCACCGGGCGTACCCTGGAACCCCGCAAGGTGATGTTGCAGGGCGAGCAGCCGGCGGACCTGGCGCCCTACAAACTGGCCTTTCATGCGCCGCTGGAATTCGACGCACCCTATGACGCGCTGATCTTCGAGCGCGCCGACATGGACGCGCCGTTGCCCACGGCCAACGAGGCCATGGCGCTGCTGCATGATCGCTTTGCCGGCGAGTACCTGGCGCGCTTTTCGGAAAGCCGCGTGACCCACAAGGCGCGGCAGGTGTTGTGCCGGTTGCTGCCCCAGGGCGAGCCCAAGCGCGAGGTGGTGGCGCAGACGCTGCACCTGTCCCAGCGCACCTTGCAGCGGCGTTTGCAGGAGGAGGGCACCAGTTTCCAGGCCTTGCTCGACGACACCCGCCGCGAACTGGCCGAGCAGTACCTGGCCCAGCCGAGCATGACCTTGCTGGAGATTGCCTACCTGCTGGGGTTTGCCGACCCGAGCAACTTCTTCCGCGCGTTTCGCCGCTGGTTCGACGCCACGCCCGGCGAATACCGGGCGCGATTGCAGGACGCGTCGATGGTCAGTGACGCCAAAACGCAGGAATACACAGCACAAAGACCGTAATGATCTCCAGTCGGCCCAGCAGCATGCCGAACGACAGGATCCACTTGGCCGCGTCCGGCAGGCTGGCGAAATTGCCGGCCGGGCCGATGGTCTCGCCCAGGCCCGGGCCGACGCCGGACACGGTACTGGCGGCGCCGGTCAGCGCGGTCATCCAGTCCAGGCCCAGCAGTGACAAGGCCAGGGCGATGGCGCAGATGGTGATGGCAAAGAAGAACGAGAAGGTCAGGATCGACCGCACGATTTCTTCATCGAGGCGGTGGCCGTTGTATTTCTGCTTGATCACCGCGCGCGGGTGAATCAACTGGTTCAAGTTGGCCTTGAGCAGGATGTACGCGACCTGGAAGCGGAAGATCTTGATCCCGCCCGCGGTGGAGCCGGAGCAACCGCCGATAAAGCCCAGGTAGAAGAACAGCATCAGAGAGAAATTGCCCCACAGGCTGTAGTCCCCGAGGGCAAAACCGGTCGTGGTGACCACCGAGGTGACGTTCAGCGCCACATGGCGCAGGGCGTCCAGCCAGTGCAGGTTGGTGGTCCACCAGTACCAGGTGCCGAGCACCAGCCAGGTCACCAGCAGCAAGCCGAGCAAACCTTGTACCTGTTGATCCTTGATCAGGGCCTTGCGGTTACCCCGCAATGTCGCGACATACAGGGCGAACGGCAGGCTGCCGAGGATCATCACCACCACGGCCACCCAGTGCACCGCCGGCTGTTTCCAGTGCGCCAGGGATTCATCCGAGGTGGAAAAACCGCCGGTGGAAATCGCCGACATCGCGTGGTTGATCGCATCGAACACGCCCATGCCGGCCCACCAGAACGCCAGGCTGCCGAAGATGGTGATGCCGACATACGCCGCCACAATCAGGCGGGCCACCATGTGTGAGCGAGGCATGACCTTTTCCGAACGGTCCGAGGACTCGGTCTGGAACAGGCGCATGCCACCGATGCGCAGCAGCGGCAGGATCGCCACCGCCATGCCGATGAAGCCGATACCGCCGAGCCAGTGCAGCAGCGAACGCCACATCAGGATCCCCGGGGACATGCTGTCCAGGCCGCTCAACACCGTGGACCCGGTGGCAGTAATGCCGGACATGCTTTCAAAAAACGAGTCGGTATAGCTGATGTGCTGGGTCAGCAAAAACGGCAGGGCGGCAAAAATGCACACCACCACCCAGCTTGTCACGGTGAGCAGGTACATGTCCCGCGGACGCAGGTGGACGTGCTCGGGGCGACCGGGAATCACCAGCGCCAGGCCGGCGACGAAGGTGATCAGGCTGGCCCACAGGAACGAGGGCAGGTCGCGGGTGCGTTCGAAGATCACCAGGGTGGCCATGGGCACGACCATGGCGATCGCGAGAGTGATCAGGAAGATGCCGATGATGAAACCGATGATGCGTAGGGTCGGCAACGCCATGAAGTTCGCTCGAGGTAGGGCAGAGGCGCCATTCTACCTGCGGCGCAGGGCTTGTAAACCGGGGTGTCCGAGGCGACACGTTTCAAATGTGGGAGCTGGCCGCACAAAAAAGGCGACCCGAAGGTCGCCTTTTCAACACCCTGCTGATCAGAACTCGTGATCAGCGCTATCCGGGTTCAGGTCGGTGATGCCCAGCTTGCCGGCGGCGGCTTCGATCGACCCGGTCTGCTTGACCAGTGCGGCGATAGCGTCACGGACGACCTGGTTACCGGCGTCGTTACCGGCAGCGATCAACTGGTCGTAGTGCTCACCTTTGGCAGCATGGTCGACCATGACCTGGATCTTCGCTTCGGTGGCTGCCAGGTCCGCTTTCAGCGCGGTGTCGGCAGCCGGGTCGGCCTTGGCTACCAGGGACGACAGGCTGGCGCCAGTCATCTTGGTCCCGTCGGTGCGGGTGTACTCGCCCAGGTAGACGTTGCGGATGCCCTTGGCGTCGTAGAAGTGCGAGTTATGGGTGTTGTCGCTGAAGCAATCCTGTTCGTCTTCTGGCGAGTTCGCTTCCAGGGAGACCTTCATACGCTCACCGGCCAGCTCGCCGAGGGACAGGCTGCCCATGCCGAACAGCATTTTGCGCAGGCCGTCGGTGGCAGGTTCTGCCTCCAGGGTAGCGCGGTAGTTGTCTTCGACGTTGGGTTTCCAGTTGCCGACCATTTCTTCCAGGTCGCTCACCAGCAGTTGGGTCACGGCGCTCAGGTAGGCGCGGCGACGCTCGTTGTGGCCACCGGTGGCGCCGTCGCCAGTCAGGTAGTCCGACGCAGGACGGTTGCCGGCGCCTGGGCCGGTGCCATTCAGGTCCTGGCCCCACAGCAGGAATTCGATAGCGTGGTAGCCGGTGGCGACGTTGGCCTCGGAACCGCCCAGCTCATTGAGGCTGGCGAGTTTTTCCGGGGTGATGTCTTTCACGTCGACCTTGTCTTCGCCGACCTGGATCTCAGTGTTGGCGATGATGTTGGCGGTGGCACCCGGGTTGCCCAGGGCGTGTTCGTAGGACTTGTCGGTGTAGTCGATCAAGCCTTCGTCCAGCGGCCAGGCGTTCACTTGGCCTTCCCAATCATCGATGATGGTGTTGCCGAAACGGAACACTTCGCTCTGCAGGTACGGAACGCGGGCGGCGATCCAGGCAGTGCGGGCCGCTTTCAGGGTGTCGTCGTTCGGCTTGGCCAGGAACGCGTCGATCGCGGTCTGCAGGGTCTTCGCGGTGGATTCTGCGTCGCTGTAGACCGCAAACACCATGTCGGCGTAATGCGCGACCACGGCCTTGGCGGCCGCTTCATCGACATTGCCCGCTGGCGTTGCAGCCGCTGGAGCGGTAGTGCTGGCGGCCGGGGTCGGCGCCTGTGGCGCGGCGGCCTTGTCTTTACCTTCGCCACAGCCGGCGAGAGAAATGGCAATGGCCAGCAGACTGGCGGTGGCCAGGGGCATACGAATCATGGCGAACATCCTGCTTCGGTTGTTGATGGGGCGCGCGGGGGAGCGCAAAAACTGCGACATAATGCGAAAGATTTGCATTTTGTGTAAAGGGATAAACGCGGGAAATATTCAGTATCGTTTCGCGTGGTCAGAGAATCGCCGCGCCATTGCGCTGCGCCTGCTTCAAGAAAGCGGCCAACTCCCGGGCCTGCAGGGGCTTGCTGTAGTAGTAGCCCTGACCTTCATGGCAGCCTTCGGAGATGATGTAGGCCTCTTGCTCGGCGGTTTCCACGCCCTCGGCGATCACCTGCATGCCCAGGCTTTTACCCAGTTGGATGATCGCTCGCACGATGGTCGCATCGTCGTCATCGTCCAACAGGTCCTGAACGAAGCTCTTGTCGATCTTGATCTTGTCCAGGGGCAGGCTCTTCAAGTAGCTGAGGGATGAGTAGCCGGTGCCGAAGTCATCAATCGCAATCAACGCGCCCGAGCGGCGCAGGCTCAACAGGTGCTGGGCGGCGGTGCTGATGTCTTCCATCAGGCCGGTTTCGGTGACTTCCAGTTCGAGGCTGCGCGGAGGCAGGCGGTAGATCTGCATCAGGTTATTGACCACGCGCGGCAATTCGGTGTGGTGCAACTGCACGGTGGACAAGTTGACGGCCATGCGCAGCGCGGGGAAGCCCAGGTCATGCCATTCGCGCAATTGGCGGCAGGCCTGGTCCAGCACCCACTCGCCAATCGGGATGATGGTGCCATTCTGTTCAGCCAGCGGGATGAACAGGTCGGGCGGAACCAGGCCGTGCTCCGGGTGCTGCCAGCGCAGCAGGGCTTCAACGCCGACCACGTGGTGGTCGCGGTAGCTGATCTGGGGTTGATAGACCAGGTGGAACTGGTTGCGAGCAAGTGCGTCACGCAGGTGTTTTTCCAGTTCGCGGCGGCGGCGCATTTCGCTGTCGACGCTGGCGATGTAGAACTGATAGCGATTGCGCGAGCGCGCCTTGGCCAGGGTCATGGTCTGTTCAGCTTTTTGCAGCAACTTCTCGGTGCTGTCGCCATCTTCGGGAAAGAGCGTGATGCCAATGGTGGCGCGCAAGCGGATGCCTGCGTGGTCCAGGGCGAACTCGGCTTCCAGGTCGTCGAGGATGCTTTGCGCCAGTTCGGCGGCTTCGTAGGGTTGGTCGATGTCGGCCTGCACCAGGGCGAACTGGTCGCCACCCAGGCGGGCCAGCGCACCGAGGCGGCCGCTGTGGGCGCGCAAGCGGTCGGCCAGGGCCAGCAGCAATTTATCGCCGGCCTGGTAGGTGAACTGCTCGTTGACGCTCTTGAAGTCATCCAGCCCTACGCATAATACGGCCACGCGCCGTTGCCGACGGCCGGCGTCAATCAGGATCTTGTCCAGCTGCTCCTGGAGTTTCTGGCGGTTCGGCAGGCCGGTGAGGAAGTCGTACTGGGCCATGCGCAGCAGGCTGCTTTCCGCTTCGTGGCGCAGGTGAGTGTTGCGCTCGATGGACTCCAGCAACTGGTTGGCAGTATTGATCCACAGCCCCAGTTCGTTGCGTTCGTGACCTTTGAGTTGCGGGATCTTGTGCTCACTGGGGCGGTCCGGATTGATCGACGTCAGGTGTTCGATGATCCGCGACAGGGGCTTGGTCAGCAGCCAGTGATAGACCAGGTACAGCACCAGGCCCATGGCCAGCGCCCGCAGCACGCCGGAAATGAAGATGATCACAGAGTTGACGAGAAAACCCTGGCCGTAGGTGGCCGTGTCGAGGGTGATGCTCAGGTCGCCGTAATATTCGCTGTAGGGGCCCTTGCCCACCAGTGGCGTGGTGAAAGTGCGTTCCTGGCCGAGAATCAGGTCGGTCAACCAGCGGCTGGAGGATTGCTGCAACGCGCGGGATTTCTCCGCGAGCATGGTTTCGTTGGGATGGCCAATGGAGGCCATGCGCACGGCATCGTCCTGGAACAGCCCTTCAATCACCTGCATACCCATCTCGCGATCCAGGCTGTAGACGGCCTGGGTCGAGGGGTCGCGGAACATGTCGAGAATACGCTGGGCATCACCGGCCACGGCCTGACGCGTCTTGTAGGCGTCAAAAACGATCTGCGCCACGCTCAGCGCCACCCCCACGATCAATGCCGATAACAGCACGACCCGTAGCAACTTCACCGACAAGCTGTTCTTGAGTTCCAGCGTCAAAGGGTCATTCCTTGTTCCGTGCGGGTGGCCTCAATATGCCATGAGTATTGGCAATCTGGTGATGGCAGTCAAAGGGACATTCGGTTAACCGGGAAATGTTACGAAAAGTGGAACTCAGCCCACGGAAACTGCCACTTAGGCAGCGAGGGGAATGAGCCTCTCTTTGATGATTGGAGAACTTCTTATGTCGATTGCTTTGGCAGGGTTCGCGATGCCGCTGCTGGCCTCGGTGGCCGCACCGGTGGCGGCACAGCTCGTTAATGCTGGGATGAATATAGGTAAGCAGGTTGCAGACAGCATCGGCAACGCTGTCGCAGATAAATTGAAAGGGTCGCAGCCCTCTCTGCAGTTCCCATCCTCGAATGGCAAATCCGACAATGTGCTGAAGCAGGTGGGGGGGTAAAACACGTAGCTGTCTCATGTAAGGTCTGTTCAAAGGCAGGAGGAGCAAGTTCTTGTCAGCTTTGCTCCTCCTGCTGCTGCGCTATCGTTTATTTCGGGAAAATGATGGTCTTGCTCGCGATGCTGGTCTGGGGGGCAAACGATATCGATTCGCTGGACTCGACTTTTTGGCTTTCACCGCCAATTTTTTTTCCGAGTGCGTCGGCAAACGGTTGAAGCAAGGGTGCGACGGCTTTGACTACCTCGCCTACAACGGGTATTGCGGCTTTCAGTAGATCGCCAACCAGGGGGATTGCGGCAGCTGCGCTTATTGTCATTGTTGTCTCTCCGTTAAGTGTGGGGATGATGGCCCCTCACCCAATACGTGGCCGCTAATGAGGCGACAGTTCCGACCCCCGCGTGGGATTTTCCGCCGGCCATGAAAAAGCCCGGCAATCGCCGGGCTTTTTCTACTGCAAGCGTTACTTAGGCAGTGAAGGTCTTGCCTTCGAACTGCTCAGCCACGAACTTCCAGTTGACCAGGTTCCAGAACGCTTCCACGTACTTTGGACGCACGTTGCGGTAGTCGATGTAGTAGGCGTGTTCCCATACGTCGCAGGTCAGCAGCGGGGTGTCGCCGCTGGTCAGCGGGTTGCCGGCGCCGATGGTGCTGGCCAGGGCCAGGGAACCGTCAGCCTTCTTCACCAGCCAGCCCCAACCGGAACCGAAGGTGCCGACGGACGTCTTGGTGAACTCTTCCTTGAACGCGTCGAACGAACCGAACGCAGCGTTGATGGCTTCAGCCAGTGCGCCGGTCGGTTGGCCGCCGGCGTTTGGCGCCAGGCAGTTCCAGTAGAAGGTGTGGTTCCAGACCTGAGCGGCGTTGTTGAAGATGCCGCCCGAAGAGGACTTGACGATTTCTTCCAGGGTCTTGCCTTCGAACTCGGTGCCTGGCACCAGGTTGTTCAGGTTCACGACGTAGGTGTTGTGGTGCTTGTCGTGGTGGAACTCCAAGGTTTCCTTGGAGATGTGCGGCTGCAGGGCATCGTGTGCATAGGGCAGCGGCGGCAATTCGAAAGCCATGATGAATCTCCTAATCAGGTCAGTTGCGGTGAGCGCAAGGCCGATCACGGGCGGCCAAACAAGCGCCGGGGAGTTTGTACTCTTTGCGGCGCAGGGGCAGGATCATAGCACCGGGGGTGTGGCAAAACCACGCAACAACTGTGTGGAATAGAGGTTCCAGAGCGTTTTGGAATATTCGTCAGGCGGCGATCAATTGGTACGCCACGCCGAACATCATGGCCGCCACCAGCAGATCCAGCAGGCGCCAGGTCGACGGGCGCGCCAGCCAGGGTGCCAACCAGGCCGCGCCGAGGGCCAGGGTGGTGAACCACAGGAATGATGCACTGGCCGCCCCGGCCACATAGGCGCCCGGCTCGGTTTGCTGGGCGCCCAACGAGCCGATCAGCAAGACCGTGTCCAGGTACACGTGGGGATTGAGCAGCGTCACCGCCAACGCGCTGAGCAACACCGCCCGCAGCGAGCGCACCTTGGCGTTTTCGCCCTGGTTCAAGCCCTGGGCCGAAAAGGCCCGACGCAGCGCCAAGGTGCCATACCACAGCAGGAAGGCAGCGCCGCCCCAGCGTGCAATGCCCAGCAGGACCGGGCTGTGGGCCAGCACCGTCGCGAGCCCGAACACCCCCGCGGCCACCAGCAATGCATCACACACCACGCACAATGCGGCAACGGGCAAGTGGTGCTCGCGACGCAGGCTTTGGGCCAGAACGAAAGCATTTTGACTGCCGATCGCCATGATCAGCCCCAGGGCGACCAGCAACCCATTCACATAGCTTTGCCACATAGATAAAGATCCTCCAAACGATGCTGGTCATTCTCGGGGTAGGCGATGTATAAGAAAAACAAATATTGCTGATCGCTCATTAGGGAAACTGATGTTCGACTATAAGTTGCTGTCTGCCCTGGCGGCGGTGGTGGAACAAGCCGGCTTCGAGCGTGGCGCCCAGGTGCTGGGCGTGTCCCAGTCGGCCATCTCCCAGCGCATCAAGTTGCTCGAAGCGCGCATCGGCCAGCCGGTGTTGGTGCGAGCCTCACCGCCGACGCCCACCGATATCGGCCGGCGCCTGCTCAACCATGTACAGCAGGTGCGCCTGCTGGAGCGAGACTTGCAAAGCCAGGTGCCGGCGCTGGACGCCGAAGGCATGCCCGAGCGCCTGCGTATCGCTCTGAATGCCGACAGCCTGGCGACCTGGTGGGCCGAGGCCGTGAGCAGTTTTTGCGCTGAGCAGCATTTGTTGCTGGACCTGGTGGTCGAGGACCAGACCGTGGGCCTCAAGCGCATGCGCGCCGGTGAAGTGGCCGCCTGTATCTGCGCCAGCGAACGCCCGGTCGCTGGCGCGCGCAGCCTGTTGCTCGGTGCCATGCGCTATCGGGCGCTGGCCAGCCCGGCCTTTATTGCACGGCATTTCCCCGCCGGGGTGCGCGCCGATCAACTGGCGCGCACCCCGGCGCTGGTGTTCGGCCCGGATGACTTCCTGCAACACCGCTACCTGGCGTCTCTGGGCGTGGATGGCGGTTTCGAGCACCATTTATGCCCTTCGTCCGAAGGGTTTATCCGCCTTACCGAGGCCGGACTCGGTTGGGGGCTGGTGCCGGAACTGCAGGTGCGCGATCAATTGGAAAAGGGCGTATTGGTCGAGTTGTTGCCAGATAAGCCCATCGACGTGCCGCTGTACTGGCATCATTGGCGCAGTGGCGGGCAACTGCTCAGCTTGTTGACCGACCATCTGGCCCAGGCCTGTGGCCAATGGTTGGTGCCGTTGGACTGACGGCGGGCGTCAAGGCAACAGCGATGAAAAACCAAAGTACACGGGGTAATGCATGAAAATTCTGGTCACCGGCGCAAGCGGCTTCATCGGCGGGCGCTTTGCGCGTTTCGCCTTGGAGCAGGGCCTGGACGTGCGGGTCAACGGGCGGCGCGCCGAAGGTGTGGAGCACTTGGTCAAGCGCGGTGCCGAGTTTATCCAGGGTGACTTGAACGATGCCGATCTGGTCCGGCACTTGTGCCGCGACGTCGAAGCCGTGGTGCATTGCGCCGGTGCGGTCGGGTTGTGGGGCAAGTACCAGGATTTTCACCAAGGCAATGTACTGGTCACCGAAAACGTGGTGGAAGCCTGCCTCAAGCAACACGTCGGGCGACTGGTGCACCTGTCGTCGCCGTCCATCTATTTCGACGGCCGCGACCATCTGGGCCTGACCGAAGAACAAGTGCCCAAGCGCTTCAAGCATCCGTACGCCGCGACCAAATACCTGGCCGAGCAGAAGGTTTTCGGCGCCCAGGAATTCGGCCTCGAAGTGCTGGCCCTGCGCCCGCGATTCGTGACTGGCGCCGGTGACATGAGCATCTTCCCGCGCCTGCTTAAAATGCAGCGCAAAAACCGCCTGGCCATCGTCGGCGACGGCCTGAACAAGGTCGACTTCACCAGTGTGCACAACCTCAACGAAGCCTTGCTGAGCAGTTTGCTCGCGCCGGGTTCGGCCTTGGGCAGGGCCTACAACATCAGCAACGGTACGCCGGTGCCGGTGTGGGATGTGGTGAACTATGTGATGCGCCAAATGGAGCTTCCTCAGGTCACGCGATACCGGTCCTACGGCCTGTCCTACAGCGTTGCGGCGCTCAACGAAGCCTGTTGTGCGATATGGCCCGGGCGCCCGGAGCCGGCGTTGTCGCGCCTGGGCATGCAAGTGATGAACAAAGATTTCACCTTGGACATCAGTCGGGCCAGGCATTATCTGGACTACGACCCCAAGGTCAGCCTGTGGACCGCCCTCGACGAGTTCTGCAGTTGGTGGAAGGCCCAGGATCCCGGGCGCACCTGAGGTCACAACAGGCAACACATCGGGAACCGAATTCAGGGTTCCGGGTCGATCAGTGCGACGGAACCGCGGTTTATACTCCCGTCGCTTGCCACTTCACCGATTCAGGGTTGATTCATGCGTAACGATGCCAACGACGACTTCGACAACGTTCCCAGCCTGCGGGCGGACCTTGGGGATGACGATGAATTCGCCTCTACCCCTGCCACCTCGGTGCGCTCGCGCAGCACGCCTGTGGTCAAGGTCAAGGGCGCCAGCACCGGGCCGCTGTGGGCCTTGATCGGCGCGCTGCTGATCGCTTTCGCCGGGCTGGCCTGGTGGAGCTTCCAGCAGATCTCCCTGATGGGCCAGCAACTGGTGGCCACCCAGGAAAGCTTCGCGCGCATCAGTGAGGAAGCGGCGGGGCGGCTGCAGGACATTTCCGGCAAGGTGGTGGCCAGCGAGGCCAATGTGAACAACGGCAGTGAAGCGCTGAAACTGCAGATCAAGCAACTCGAAAGCCAGTTGCTGGAGCAAGGCAAGCAACAGGTCGGCGTGGCTGGGCAAGCGACCGAGCTGGACCAGCGCCTCGCGCAAATGACTGCCAGCACGTCCGAGCTGTCCAGCGCCAACAGCAAGCTGCAAGGCCAGGTGCAGGCGTTGACCGATGCCGTGGCCACACTCAAGGCCGCGCAAGGTGATGCGGGCAAGCGCGACAGCGAACTCAAGGAGTTGGCCGCCGACGTGGCCGCGTTGAAAAAGCAGGGCAACCCGAGCGCGGCAATCGCGCGACTGGAACAGGACCTCGTGGTGCTCAAGAGCGCCCAGGACAACCAGCCGGCCAACAGTGATGCGCCGACGAACAAGGAGTTCGACGTGTTCCGCATCCAGACCACACGTAACATCACCACCTTGCAGAGCCAGGTGCAGAACCTCCAACAGCAGCTTAATGCTCCTGCCAAGGTCACGCCGCTCGGTCAATGACAACACCGGTCCAGAGGTGGGAGGGGGCAAGCCGCCTCCCACCAAATGCCCTCCACGCAGGTGCGTTTGTCACCGTCCGGTGACATTTCCCTTGCCCTTCGTTACTGACCCCCCACCGTGCCCTTGTTTAGACTCCGGTCACCCCACAAACAATAATAAGGGCCACCCATGACCACCCCACCACTGCCTGCCAGCAGTTGGCTGAACGCGCCAGCCCATCACGCCTGGCTCGCGGCGGAAGGCCAGCGCCTGCTGTCGTTCGCCAAGGCTTCCCGACTGCCTGAAGGTTTTGGCAATCTCGACGACAACGGTCAGCTCCCCGCCAGCGCCCACGCCGAAACCATGAACACCGCCCGCATGACCCACAGCTTCGCCATGGCCCACGCCCTTGGCCTGCTGGGTTATGCCGACCTGGTGGCCCACGGCGTCGCAGCCCTCGGCGGCCCACTCAAGGACGCCGAACACGGCGGCTGGTTCGCCGCGCCCCATGCCCTGGACGGCAACCGTGGCAAGGCCGCCTACCTGCACGCCTTCGTCGCCCTGGCCGCCAGCTCGGCGGTGGTGGCGGGCGCGCCCGGTGCACGCACGCTGTTGAACGACGCGATCCACATCATTGACCAGTTCTTCTGGAGCGAGGAGGAGGGCGCCATGCTCGAATCTTTTGCCCAGGACTGGAGCGGCGTCGAAGCCTATCGCGGCGCCAATAGCAACATGCACGCGACCGAAGCGTTCCTGGCCCTTGCCGATGTCACCGGTGACACGCGCTGGCTGGACCGTGCGCTGCGTATCGTCGAGCGTGTGATTCACACCCATGCCGCCGCCAACCAGTTCATGGTGATCGAGCATTTCGATGCTCACTGGCAGCCCCTGCTCAGCTACAACGAAGACAATCCTGCCGACGGTTTTCGCCCCTACGGCATCACCCCCGGTCACGGTTTTGAGTGGGCGCGGCTGGTGCTGCACCTGGAAGCCGCTCGCCTGCGAGCGGGGTTGACGACGCCGGCGTGGCTGCTGGACGACGCCAAGGGCCTGTTCGCCAGTGCCTGTGAATTTGCCTGGGCCGTCGATGGCGCGCCCGGCATCGTCTACACCCTGGACTGGAACCACCGCCCGGTGGTGCGCGAGCGCCTGCACTGGACCCACGCCGAAGCCAGCGCCGCTGCCCAGGCCCTGCTCAAGCGTACCGGTGAGCTGCATTACGAAACCTGGTACCGGCGCGTCTGGGAGTTCTGCGACACCCATTTCATCGACCGCGCCCGCGGCAGCTGGCACCACGAACTCAGCCCGCACAACCAGCCCAGCAGCACGATCTGGGGTGGCAAGCCGGACCTGTACCATGCCTGGCAAGCGGTATTGCTGCCTGCGCTTCCCTTGGCACCCAGCCTGGCCAGTGCCATCGGGGCAGGTTGTTATGTCACCAAGTGGTGACATTTGTGCATCCCTTTGTTACCTGCGCCACAAAAATCCATGTTTAAACTCCGTGCAGCGCAAGCCCTAGACTTGCATGCATAACAACAAAAAAAGGTACTCAGATGAACGCGATTAATCGCCTCGCCGTCGCTATTTCCATTGCCTCGTTGTTCCCCCTCACTGCATTTGCCGCTGACTCGAAAGGGACGGTTGAAGTGGTGCATTGGTGGACCTCTGGCGGTGAAAAGGCGGCAGTGGATGTCCTGAAGGCCCAAGTTGAGAAAGATGGTTTCGTCTGGAAAGACGGTGCCGTCGCCGGTGGCGGTGGTGCCACGGCCATGACCGTGCTGAAGAGCCGCGCGGTCGCCGGTAACCCGCCTGGCGTTGCCCAGATCAAAGGCCCCGACATCCAGGAATGGGCGTCCACTGGCCTGCTCGACACCGACGTGCTCAAAGACGTCGCCAAAGCCGAAAAATGGGATTCCCTGCTCGACAAGAAAGTCTCCGACACCGTGAAGTACGACGGTGACTACGTTGCCGTACCGGTCAACATCCACCGCGTGAACTGGCTGTGGATCAACCCGGAAGTCTTCAAGAAAGCCGGGATCACCAAGAACCCCACCACCCTCGAAGAATTCTACGCCGCGGGCGACAAGCTCAAGGCTGCGGGCTTCATCCCTCTGGCCCACGGTGGCCAGCCTTGGCAGGACAGCACCGTGTTCGAAGCGGTGGTGCTCTCCGTCATGGGCGCCGATGGCTACAAGAAAGCCCTGGTCGACCTGGACAACGCCGCGCTGACCGGCCCGGAAATGGTCAAGTCCCTCACCGAGCTGAAGAAAGTCGCGACCTACATGGACGTCGACGGCAAGGGCCAGGACTGGAACCTTGAAGCAGGCAAGGTCATCAACGGCAAGGCCGGCATGCAGATCATGGGTGACTGGGCCAAGTCCGAGTGGACCGCCGCCAAGAAAGTCGCCGGCAAGGATTACGAGTGCGTAGCCTTCCCGGGCACCGACAAAGCCTTCACCTACAACATCGACTCCCTGGCGGTGTTCAAGCAGAAAGACAAAGGCACGGCTGCTGGCCAGCAGGACATTGCCAAAGTCGTGCTGGGTGAAGATTTCCAGAAAGTCTTCAGCATCAACAAAGGCTCGATCCCGGTACGCAACGACATGTTGAGCAACATGGACAAGCTCGGTTTCGATTCCTGTGCCCAGACCGCTGCCAAGGACTTCCTGGCCGACGCCAAGTCGGGCGGCCTGCAGCCAAGCATGGCGCACAACATGGCCACCACCCTGGCCGTGCAAGGCGCGTTCTTTGACGTCGTAACCAACTTCATCAACGACCCGAAAGCCGACCCGGCCGACACCGCCAAGAAACTCGGCGCGGCGATCAAGTCGGCCAAGTAAGGCAGCCCAGCTGTAGGAGCGAGCTTGCTCGCGAAAAACTCAAGGTATCGCACTCATCCTGGATGCTTGCGTTATCGTTGAAGACCTTCGCGAGCAAGCTCGCTCCTACAGGTAAAGCACCAGGCTGTAGTCCTTTTTCCCAGTATTGGATTTTCCCATGAGTTCTGTTGCTGTGTTCAGCAAGGCCTCGCCCTTCGATGCACTGCAGCGCTGGCTACCGAAACTGGTGCTGGCGCCGAGCATGTTCATCGTGTTGGTGGGCTTCTACGGCTACATCCTGTGGACGTTCGTGCTGTCGTTCACCACGTCCACGTTCCTGCCCAGCTACAAGTGGGCGGGCCTGGCACAGTACGAGCGGCTGTTCGATAACGACCGCTGGTGGGTTGCGAGCAAAAACCTCGCGCTGTTCGGCGGAATGTTTATCGGCATCACGTTGGTCATCGGCGTGACACTGGCGATTTTTCTCGACCAGAAGATCCGTCGTGAAGGCTTTATCCGCACCATTTACCTGTACCCGATGGCGCTCTCGATGATCGTCACCGGTACCGCCTGGAAATGGCTGCTCAACCCGGGCATGGGCCTGGACAAACTGTTGCGGGACTGGGGCTGGGAAGGCTTCCGTCTCGACTGGCTGATCGACCCGGATCGCGTGGTCTATTGCCTGGTGATCGCCGCTGTGTGGCAAGCCTCGGGTTTCATCATGGCGATGTTCCTCGCCGGCCTGCGCGGGGTTGATCAATCGATCATCCGCGCCGCGCAGATCGACGGCGCGAGCCTGCCACGCATCTACTGGAGCGTGGTGCTGCCCAGCCTGCGTCCGGTGTTCTTCAGTGCGGTGATGATCCTCGCGCACATTGCAATCAAGAGCTTCGACCTGGTGGCGGCCATGACGGCCGGTGGCCCGGGTTACTCCTCCGATTTGCCGGCGATGTTCATGTACTCGTTCACGTTCAGCCGTGGCCAGATGGGCATGGGTTCGGCGAGTGCCATCCTGATGCTCGGTGCGATCCTTGCGATCATCGTGCCTTACCTCTACTCCGAGCTGAGGACCAAACGTCATGACTAGTCTCGCGTCCAAACCGGGCATCAGCCTGAGCCGCATCGCGATCTACGCGGTGCTGATCCTCGCGGTGCTGCTGTACCTGGTGCCGTTGGTGGTGATGTTGCTCACCAGCTTCAAGACCCCGGAAGACATCAGCACCGGTAACCTCCTGAGCTGGCCGACCGTGGTCAGTGGCATCGGCTGGGTCAAGGCCTGGGCCACCGTGGATGGCTACTTCTGGAACTCGATCAAGATCACGGTGCCTGCCGTGCTGATCTCCACCGCCATTGGCGCGTTGAATGGCTATGTGCTGTCGTTCTGGCGCTTCCGCGGTTCGCAGCTGTTCTTCGGCCTGCTGTTGTTCGGCTGCTTCCTGCCGTTCCAGACCGTACTGCTGCCGGCCTCGTTCACCCTCGGCAAGATGGGCCTGGCGAGCACCACCACGGGCCTGGTGTTTATCCATGTGGTCTACGGCCTGGCGTTCACTACGCTGTTTTTCCGTAACTACTACGTCAGCATTCCGGATGCACTGATCAAGGCAGCCCGCCTGGACGGTGCAGGATTCTTCACCATCTTCCGTCAGATCATTCTGCCGATGTCCACCCCGATCATCATGGTCTGCCTGATCTGGCAGTTCACCCAGATCTGGAACGACTTCCTGTTCGGCGTGGTGTTCTCCAGCGGCGACTCCCAGCCCATCACGGTGGCGCTGAACAACCTGGTCAACACCAGCACCGGGGCCAAGGAATATAACGTGGATATGGCGGCGGCGATGATCGCCGGGCTGCCGACCCTGCTGGTCTATGTGATCGCAGGCAAGTATTTCGTGCGCGGCCTCACGGCTGGCGCGGTCAAGGGGTAATCATGGCTACGCTTGAACTTCGCAATGTAAACAAGACCTATGGCGCCGGCCTGCCCGACACCTTGAAGAACATCGAGCTGTCGATCAAAGAGGGCGAGTTCCTGATTTTGGTCGGCCCATCGGGTTGCGGTAAATCCACGCTGATGAACTGCATCGCGGGCCTTGAGACCATCACCGGTGGCGCGATCATGATCGGCGACCAGGACGTGAGCGGCATGAGCCCCAAGGATCGTGACATCGCCATGGTGTTCCAGTCCTACGCGCTGTACCCGACCATGAGCGTGCGCGAGAACATCGAGTTCGGCCTCAAGATCCGCAAGATGCCCCAGGCCGATATCGACGCCGAAGTGGCGCGCGTGGCCAAGCTGCTGCAGATCGAGCACCTGCTCAATCGCAAGCCCGGCCAGCTCTCCGGCGGCCAGCAACAGCGCGTGGCCATGGGCCGTGCACTGGCGCGTCGACCGAAGATCTACCTGTTCGACGAACCGCTGTCCAACCTCGACGCCAAGCTGCGCGTCGAGATGCGCACTGAAATGAAGCTGATGCACCAGCGCCTCAAGACCACCACGGTCTACGTGACCCACGACCAGATCGAAGCGATGACGCTGGGCGACAAGGTCGCGGTGATGAAGGACGGCATCATCCAGCAGTTCGGTACGCCGAAAGAGATCTACAACGATCCAGCCAACCAGTTCGTGGCGAGCTTCATTGGTTCGCCGCCGATGAACTTCGTGCCCCTGCGCCTGCAACGCAAGGACGGCCGCCTGGTGGCGTTGCTCGACAGCGGCCAGGCCCGTTGCGAACTGGCGCTGAACGTGACGGATGCGGGCCTCGAAGACCGTGACGTGATCCTCGGCCTGCGCCCGGAGCAGATCATGCTGGCGGCGGGCGAGGGCGATGCATCGAGCATTCGTGCCGAAGTCCAGGTCACCGAGCCGACCGGCCCGGACACCCTGGTATTCGTGCAGCTCAATGACACCAAGGTCTGCTGCCGCCTGGCACCGGACGTGGCGCCCCAGGTGGGCGAGACCCTGACCCTGCAATTTGATCCAGCCAAAGTTTTGCTGTTCGACGCCACTACCGGCGAGCGCCTGGGCACTGCTTCTTCATCGCCCGCACAGGCGCATGCTGACAATGTGGCCCAATTCAAAGGCCGCTGAGATTGACTGCAGGAGCGAGCTTGCTCGCGAAGGTCGTCAGCGATGACGCAGCGCTTGCGAGCAAACTCGCTTCTACAGGCTTGTGATTTAGATTTAAGTTGTTGTTTTAGATAAAAAAAGTAAACCGCGTTAGATAAAAACAGTTTAATAACAATAAAGACGAGGATGTAGGGATGAAAAAGCAACACAACAACGCTCGGCTGATCTGCCAAATGTCAGCAGCAGCAGCTCTGGTTTTGTCCGCCAATGCGATGGCGGACGAAGCGTTCAGCGCCGATTCCAAGTGGATGACCGGCGATTGGGGTGGTGAACGTACCAAGCTGATCGAGCAAGGTATCGACATCAAGGCGGACTACGTCGGGGAAATGGGCTACAACGCCCATGGCGGGTTCAACGATGACAAGACCGGTCGTTACTCCGACCAATTCGGCCTGGGCGTCGCCCTGGACCTGGAAAGACTGTGGGGCTGGGATAACACCCAGGCCAAGATCCAGTTGACCAACCGTAATGGCCAGAACATTTCCAACGACCGCATCGGCGACCCGCGTGCCGGCACGCTGAGTTCGTCCATGGAAGTGTACGGTCGTGGCCACATGGTGCGTCTGACCCAGTTCTGGATTCAGCACCAGATGTTCGACAACAAGCTGGACGTGAAACTCGGCTACTTCGGTGAAGGCGAAGACTTCAACACCTTCCCGTGCGACTTCCAGAACCTGTCGTTCTGCGGCTCGCAGGTCGGTAACTACGTGAACACCTGGTACAACTGGCCCGTCAGCCAGGCCGCCATTCGCGTGAAGTACCACATCACCCCAGAGCTGTATGCGCAAATCGGTGCGTACAACCAGAACCCATCGCAGCTGGAGCACGGCAACGGCTTCAAGCTCAGCGGCAGCGGCACCAAAGGCACCGTGTTGCCAGTGGAGTTGGTCTGGTCGCCGAAGGTCAACAACCTGCCGGGCGAATACCGTGTGGGTTACTACAAAAGTGCCGCCGATGCTTCTGACGTCCGTGAAGACATCAACGGCAACGATGCAGCGACCACTGGCGCGGCGTACCGTACCCGCAGCAGCAAGAAAGGCTACTGGTTCGTTGCCCAACAGCAGCTCACCACGCACAACGGCGACGCTTCCCGCGGCTTGAACATCGCGGCCAACGCCACGTTCCACGACAAGGAAACCAACCTGGTCGACAACTACCAGTCGTTGATGCTGGTGTACAAAGGCCCATTCGATGCGCGTCCAAAAGACGACGTCGGCATTGGCGCGGCGCGTCTGCACGTCAACAAGGACGTGAAGCGCAACTCTGAGTTGCTCAACGTCGCCAATGGCGTGGCCGACTACGACAACCCGCTGTACACGCCGATCCGCGAAACCGAGTACAACTTCGAAATCAACTACGGTTTCCACGTCACCAACTGGCTGACCGTGCGTCCCAACCTGCAGTACGTCGTGCAACCTGGCGGCGTGGACAAAGTCGACAACGCGCTGGTGGCGGGCCTGAAAATTCAGTCTACGTTCTAACGCTGTTGCGATAAGCTCCTTCTCTCTGTGCGCATTTTGCGGGTAGCCATGGCTACCCGCTTTTTTTGGGCAGCACCGTGAAGACATTCAGGACCGTGGCACATGCATGAGCAACCGCTGCAACGCTTTTTCAAATCCCTGCGCGAGCGTCCGGTGTTCGCCTGGGAGCGCTTTCAGATGCGTGACGTGCTGGTGATCGACCATCCGCTGTGCCAAGCGGTGTTCAGTCGCCAAGGCGCGCAATTGCTGCACTTTCAGCCTACCGGTCAAAAGCCCTGGTTGTGGTGCGCCGCCAAGTGGCCGCAAGTCGGGGCTATCCGTGGTGGCATTCCGGTGTGCTGGCCGTGGTATGGCCGTCATCCGAGCGAAAACGCCTGGCCGTCCCATGGCTGGGCCCGGTTGATCGACTGGAAGCTGCTCGACAGCAGCACCGACGACGACGGCGTGCACCTGCACTGGCAGCTGCAACTGTGCGACTGGCAGGTGGACCTGCACGCGCACCTGGGCGAAACCCTGGAACTGCGCCTGAGCACCGAACATCAGGACGAGTTGCCGTGCCAGTTGAGCCATGCATTGCACGCTTACTGGCGTATTGGTCACGTTGATGAGATAGCGCTGTCTGGGCTCGACGGAGCACAAGGTTACGACCAGCTCAGCCGCCAGGCCTGCCAGCAGGAAGGTGAGTTGCGGGTGGACGGTGGCTGTCAGCGGGTATTCCAGCACGAGGGCGAATTGCAGCTGAAGGACCATGCCTGGCAGCGCGAACTGTGCATCGACACCGGCGACAGTGCCGACACCGTGGTGTGGCATCCGGGCAGCCGGCCGCTGTTGGGCGTGAGCTTCAACGAGGCGTCAGGGTTCGTGTGTGTGGAGTCGGCGATGGCCGGGGCGAGCCTGGCGCCGGGGGAGAGGGCGCATCTGAGTCTGCAGGCCAGGGCTGGGGTTTAGCGGTGTGGCTGGTGGCTTCATCGGGGCAAGCCCCCTCCCACATGGACTGCATTCACCTATTTTGACTTGTGAACACGGTCAGTGGGAGGTGACTTGCCCCCGATGAGGCCAGTACCGCCAACCCACAATCCGCCTAGTTGAATTCGTCGCCCACCGGATACCGGCTGTCATTCAAACTTTCCTTGATCTTGCGCAAGTGCGGCTGGAAATCCACCCCACGGCGCAAGGTCATGCCGGTCGCCAGCACATCCAGCACCGTCAGTTGGATGATCCGCGAGGTCATCGGCATATAAATGTCGGTGTCTTCCGGCAACGGAATGTTCAGGCTTACCGTACTGGCCTTGGCCAGCGGCGAGTTTTCGGCGGTCACGCCCAGCACCGAGGCGCCGTTGCTGCGGGCGATACGTGCCACTTCCACCAGTTCACGGGTGCGCCCGGTGTAGGAAATGATCACGAACAGTTCGCCCGTGTGCGCCACCGAGGCAATCATGCGCTGCATCAGCACATCCGCGTGGGCGGTCACCGCCAGGTTGAAACGGAAAAACTTGTGCAGCGCATCCATCGCCACCGGCGCCGAAGCACCCAGGCCGAAGAAATGGATCTGCCGCGCCTGGATCAACAAATCCACGGCCTTGCTGATCAGGGCCGGGTCCAGGGCCTGGCAGGCGCTGTCCAGGGACGCAATGGCGCTGCCAAAGATCTTCTGGGTGTAAGCCTCGGGGTTATCATCGGCTTCCACTGCGCGGCTGACATACGCCGCGCCGCTGGCCAGACTTTGCGCCAGCTGCAATTTCAGTTCAGGGTAGCCGCTTACGCCGAACGAACGGCAGAAACGGTTGACGGTCGGTTCACTGACCGACGCGGCCTGGGCGAGGGCGGCGATCGAGAAGCGGGTGGCCTGCTGCGGGTTGAGCAGGATGACTTCAGCGACTTTGCGCTCGGCCTTGTTCAATTCTTCGAGGCGGTTCTGGATCTGTTCCAGAAGATTTCGCACGCGGTCCATTCAGTCTTTCCTTCGGGCGACGATGCAAATAAGGGGTGGCAACCAATCGACCAGCGGCCCTTTGCGGTGGCCTATCCTACTGAGGGTAGCTGAACACCACCACTCGGAATGCGTATTTCGGGAAAATGTTGTGATTATTACTACATTTTTCCTTGAGTGATGCCTTGAAAAAAGGTATTTGTAGCTTAACTTGATAAAAGAACAAACATCATGCCTTCGATAACCGTGGAACCCTGCACCTTTGCCCTGTTTGGCGCCTTGGGTGATCTGGCGCTGCGCAAGTTATTTCCTGCCCTCTATCAACTCGATGGTGCCGGGCTTTTGCACGACGATACGCGCATCCTGGCCCTGGCCCGCGAAGCCGGTTCCGAGCAACAGCACCTGGCCCACATTGAACAAGCACTGCGCACGTATGTCGGCAACGAACTGGACGAGACCATCGCCCAGCGTTTCCTCGCGCGCCTGACTTACGTCCACGTCGACTTCATGAAGGCCGATGACTACGTGGCGCTGGCTGAACTCGCCGGCACCGAGCAACGCCTGATTGCCTACTTCGCTACCCCGGCCGCAGTGTACGGCGCGATCTGCGAGAACCTGTCCAAGGTCGGCCTGGCAGAAAACACCCGCGTGGTGCTGGAAAAGCCAATCGGTTCGGACCTGGAGTCCTCGCGCAAGGTCAACGACGCGGTGGCGCAGTTCTTCCCGGAGAACCGCACCTACCGCATCGACCACTACCTGGGCAAAGAGACCGTCCAGAACCTGATCGCGTTGCGTTTCGCCAACAGCCTGTTCGAAACCCAGTGGAACCAGAACTACATTTCCCACGTGGAAATCACTGTGGCCGAGCAGGTCGGTATCGAAGGCCGTTGGGGCTACTTCGACAAGGCCGGCCAGTTGCGGGACATGATCCAGAATCACCTGCTGCAACTGCTTTGCCTGATCGCCATGGACCCGCCGGCCGACTTGTCCGCCGACAGTATCCGTGACGAGAAGGTCAAGGTGCTCAAGGCCCTGGCGCCGATCAGCCCGGACGGCCTGACCACCCAAGTCGTGCGCGGCCAGTACATCGCCGGCTACAGCGCCGGCAAGCCGGTACCGGGCTACCTGGAAGAAGAGAACTCCAACACCCAGAGCGACACCGAGACCTTCGTTGCCCTGCGTGCCGACATCCGCAACTGGCGGTGGGCCGGCGTGCCGTTCTACCTGCGCACCGGCAAACGCATGCCGCAGAAGTTGTCGCAGATCGTTATTCACTTCAAGGAACCGTCCCACTACATCTTCGCGCCCGAGCAGCGCTTGCAGATCAGCAACAAACTGATCATCCGCCTGCAACCGGACGAAGGTATTTCCTTGCGCGTGATGACCAAGGAGCAAGGCCTGGACAAGGGCATGCAACTGCGCAGCGGCCCGCTGCAACTGAATTTTTCCGACACCTACCGCAGCGCCCGGATCCCGGATGCCTACGAGCGGTTGTTGCTGGAAGTGATGCGCGGCAATCAGAACCTGTTTGTCCGTAAAGATGAAATCGAAGCCGCGTGGAAGTGGTGTGACCAGTTGATCGCCGGGTGGAAAAAATCCGGTGATGCGCCCAAGCCGTATGCGGCGGGTTCCTGGGGGCCGATGAGCTCCATTGCACTGATCACGCGGGATGGGAGGTCGTGGTATGGCGATATCTGATTTGAAACTGCCCCAGGGCGTCACCCCTCACGAGTACCGCACGCCGGTGCTGTTGGCGGAGGGCCTGGCCAATGATGTGGCCGAGCAATTGCGCGGGGCTATCAGTGCCCGTGGCGAAGCCACCCTGGTAGTGTCCGGTGGCCGCAGCCCCGTGGCGTTTTTCCAGCACCTGGCCAAGCAGGGCCTGGATTGGTCCAAGGTCACCCTCACCCTCGCCGATGAGCGCTGGGTACCGGTGGAGCACGCTGACAGCAATGCCGGTCTGCTCAAACAGCACCTGTTGCAAGGCCCGGCGGCCAAGGCCAAGTTCCTGAGCCTCTACAGCGCCGCTGCTAACCTTGAAGACGCTGCCGAGCAGGCCGATCGCCTGCTGGGCGAATTGCCAGGCATCGATGTCCTGGTGCTGGGCATGGGCGATGACGGCCACACCGCATCGCTGTTTCCCAACAGCCCGAACCTGACTGAAGCCCTGCAGCCGGACGGTACCCGCCGTTGCTGGCCGATGCTGGCGCCCACCGTGCCGCACCAGCGCCTGACCATGAGTCGCGCCCTGCTGGCCACGGCCACCTACACCGTGCTGTCGATTTCCGGCAGTTCGAAACTGACCACCTTGAGCGCCGCGTTGGCCAGCGACGACGTTGCTGCCATGCCGATTCGCGCGTTTTTGCAACCTACTTTAGAGATTTACTGGTGCCCATGAGCCAAGGAACCGCCGCTATGAAAAGCCCTCAACCGACCGTGTCCATGGCGGATAAAGTTGCCCTGATCGACAGCCTCTGTGCCAAGGCACGCATCCTGCCGGTGATCACCATCGCCCGCGAACAGGACATCCTGCCGCTGGCCGATGCCCTGGCCGCCGGTGGTCTGACTGCTTTGGAAGTGACCCTGCGCTCCGAGTTCGGCCTCAAGGCCATCCAGGTACTGCGCGAGCAGCGTCCGGAACTGTGCACCGGTGCCGGCACTGTGCTTGATCGCCACATGCTCGAAGCGGCCGAGGTCGCGGGTTCGCAGTTCATCGTCACCCCTGGCATCACCCGTGACCTGCTGGAGGCCTCGGTGCACAGCCCGATCCCGCTGCTGCCAGGCATCAGCAATGCCTCCGGCATCATGGAAGGCTACGGCCTGGGTTATCGCCGCTTCAAGCTGTTCCCGGCGGAAGTCAGCGGTGGTGTGGCGGCGATCAAGGCCCTGGGCGGCCCGTTCGGCGAAGTGAAATTCTGCCCGACTGGCGGCGTCGGCCCGGCCAACATCAAAAACTACATGGCGTTGAAAAACGTGATGTGCGTAGGCGGTAGCTGGATGCTCGACCCGGAGTGGGTGAAGAACGGCGACTGGGCCCGCATCCAGGAAGTCACCGCTGAGGCGCTGGCGCTGTTGGATTGATCTGAGTTAACGAATCGTTGTTGCTGTGCTTGACGGCATTTTTGCGGCGCACTTGGTCGGTGTGCCGCTTTTTTTTGCCCGTTGAAAACTCGAGGTCAACACCGATCTAAATGTGGGAGAGGGCAAGCCCCGTCCCACATTTTATTCTGCGTTCAGCTGGTTGATGGCCTTGACCAAGACATCAATGTCCGCAGCCGAGGTCATCAAGCCCGGCGTTACCCGGATACAGGTGCCAAACGAGGCGCCCACACGGGTGGTGGTAAACAGGTTGTAGTCCTTGAGCAAGCGCTCGGCCATCACCTGCTGATCCCGCCCCACAAACTTGAACCCCGTAATCCCGCAGTACAGGCGTGGATCATCCGGCGTCAGCACCTCGATCCCCGGCAGTGGCCGTACCTGGCTTACCCACAAGTCACGCAGGTAATTCACCCGCGCACCCTTGGCCGCCGCGCCCCCCAGCGCGCGGTGTTCTTCAAACACCTGCGGCAAGGTCATCAAGGCCGGAAAATTCGGCGTGCTGTAGGACGTCCGTGCGCGCACGTCGGTGGCCGGGTAGTGAAACTCGCCCATGTCCGGGTCGATGTCTGCCAGGCGTTCCGGGGCGATGTACAGGAAGCCCAGTGTCAGCGGCGCGCCAATCCATTTGTGCAGGTTGAAGCCGGCGAACTGAATGCCCAACTCGGCAAGGTTGAACTCGATCTGGCCGAGGGCGTGGGCGCCGTCGAGGATCACGTCGATGCCGTATTCGCGTGCAGCGCTGGCAATGGCTGCAACCGGCATCACCAGCCCGGTGCGATGGGTGACGTGGGTGAGCGCCATCAGCTTCACGCGCGGATGCCGGGTGAAGGCATCGCGATATGTCTGTACCAGGCTGTCGAAACTGGCCGGGTGCACGTGGGACAGTTCGACCACCTCGACGCCGCGCACACCCTCGAGCCAGCGCATGGCGCCCTTGACCGTGTCGTACTCCAGGTCACTGATCAGTACCTGGTCGCCCGGTTGCAGGCGGTTGTAGTTGCGAATCAGCGACTGCAGGGCTTCAGTGGCGTTGCGGGTGAAGGCCACGGCTTCAGGTTCTGCGCCGATCAGCTCGGCCAACTGGCGACGGATTGCCTCGTTGTCACCTTGCTCGAAGCGCTGGCGGACATGCACTGAGTTGCTGCGGTTGATAAATGCCACATGCTCCAGGTACTGCGCCTGGACCGCACGGCTCATGCGCCCGAAGTAACCGTTTTCCAGGTTGATCGGGCCGGGGTCCACGTCGTAGCGCTGGGCAATGGCGTGCCAGTGGTGTTCGTTGTCGGCATTCCTTGGCATGGGCGCGCACTCTTAATGGCGTGGGGCGGGTTTACCGTGCTTGGCACGCAAGGGTTCGAGCAGTTCCGACAAACCGTTGTGGTCAATTTCCTGCATCAGCGCCAGCAAACCGCCCAGTTCGCCGTGGGGAAAACCTTCACGGGCAAACCAGTTCAGGTAGGGGCCCGGCAGGTCAGCGATGATCCTGCCCTTGTATTTGCCGTAGGGCATCTGGCGGGTGATTAGCAGTTCGAGTTTTTCGGGGTTCATGGGGTTTTCAATGCGGCGGATCGAGACACCTGAAAATACAGGCATTCTGCATGAAGGCCAAATGACAGATCATGCAAATAACGAACGTACAGATGGTTCAATAATTCGTAAGTTACTGAATAATAATGGAAAAGTTATTTTTATAAACCTGGCACGGGCGCTGCAACCATTAAGACAACCTTCTTAACCCGCACAAGGAATTGAAAAATGACTGACATCAATAAAGAATCGATCTCCGTACTCAACGACCTGATCGAGACCAGCAAAGACGGCCAGAAAGGTTTCGCGACCTGTGCTGAAGACATCAAGCACCCAGAGCTCAAGGCGCTGTTCGTCAAACGCTCCGCTGATTGCGCAACCGCTGCGGCCGAGCTACAAACTGCGGTACGTGCCCTGGGTGGCGATCCGGAAAATTCCGGCAGCGTTGCTGGCGCCCTGCACCGTGGTTGGGTCGACGTGAAGTCGCTGGTCACCGGCAAGGACGAAGAAGCAGTATTGAACGAAGCCGAGCGCGGTGAAGACCACGCCCTGAAGGCTTACAAGGACGCGATCGAGAAGATCAACAAGCACAACCTGCTGGGTATTCGTGACCTGGTTGAGCGTCAGTTCCACGGCGCACAACGCAACCACGACCAAGTGAAAGCGCTGCGTAACCAGGCTCGCGCTCAGTCGTAAGCCCTGCGCTGTCGCTGAAATGCTGTAAGAAATGTGGGAGGGGGCTTACCCCCTCCCACATTTTTGCTGTGTGAAACGTTAGGTTGGGATCAGCCGATGGTGATCGGCGGCAACTCGGTCAACGTCACTTCCTGCTGCTTGCGCGGCGCCAGAATCTCCGCTTCACCGTCCACCACCAACTCATCGCGCTGGTTGAACACGCGCGTCGCAATGCGCACGCGGAATTTCGGCAGTTTTTCCAGAATTTCCAGGCGCACGGTCAGGGTGTCGCCGATTTTCACGGGTTTCTGAAAGCTCATCTGCTGGCCGATATAGATCGTGCCCGGCCCAGGCAGCTCGCAGGCAACGGCCGCGCTGATCAAGGCGCCGCTGAACATGCCATGGGCGATACGCTCCTTGAACATGGTGGCCTTGGCATACTCGGCGTCCAGGTGCACGGGGTTGTGGTCACCGGACATCGCGGCGAACAGCTGGATGTCGCGCTCTTCCACCAATTTGCTGTAGCTGGCGGTCTGGCCGACTTCGAGGGCTTCGTACGGGGTGTTGGTTACCTGGGTCATCTAATCGTGCATCCTGTGGCTAATCGGTAATTTAATCGGCTGATTTTAAACCAGAAGTCATTCGCAGCGGGCCGGCCTGCGCAAGCTCAGGGCGTGGTCGAGCCACGTCAGCAGATCGCCCGTGACCTGATCACGGTTGGTTTCGTTGAACACTTCATGGCGCGCCTGCGGGTAGATCGTCAGTTGCAGGTGCTGGCAGCCAGCCCCGCGCAGGGCATCGGCCAGGTGGGTGAGACGCTTGCCCTCACTCACCGGATCACATTCTCCGCCCATCACCAGGATTGGCAGGCCCGGATCGATCTGCGCGAGATTGGACGCTTTGCTGATTTGCTGCAAGCCGCCGAGCAGGTCGACCCACAGCTGATTGGTGCAGCGAAAACCGCACAGCGGGTCGTTGATGTATCGGTCGACTTCGCTCGGGTCGCGGCTGAGCCAGTCGAATGCGGTGCGGTTGGGCTTGAACGCTTTGTTGAAAGAGCCAAAGGACAGGAAGTCGATCAATGCGCTGCGCCCGCGCATCCCCTGCCTTGCGCGCTCGATCCGTGCAATCACCCGCGCGGCGCGATACAGCGCCACCGGTTGGAAATTCGAACCGCTGAGAATCGCCCCATGCAGGCTGGCGCTGTGGTGCAGCAGATAGGCCTGGGCGATATAGCTGCCCATGCTGTGGCCCAGCAGAATGATCGGAATCCCTGGGTGCTGTTGGCCGATATGCTGGTTGAGGCTGGCGAGGTCGCCCACCACCTTGTTCCAGCCGTCCTGCTCGGCGTAAAGGCCAAGCGTGCCTTCGTCGGCTGTGCGGCCGTGGCCACGCTGGTCCATCGCGTATACACCGTATCCCGCCGCGCACAGGGCCTCGGCGAGCCGCGCATAACGCCCACTGTGCTCGGCCATGCCATGGGACAGCATCACCAGGGCCTTGGGCGCGTCTTCGGGCATCCATTGATTGACGTACAGGCGGCTGCGGTCATTCGCGGTCAGCCAGAAGGACTTGTGGTTCATGGCGCTTCCTTTGCTCAGGGTCGTTGCAGTGTATAGCTCATCCCACGGGAAGCGTCTGGGCAGCGCAGGGCCTTGTAGGAATATTCACGCAATCAATGACGCTCTTTCCTGTATTTGCCTGTTTGGCCATAGCTGCTAACGTCCCCAAAGCTCCGCTTTTCATGCGGCCGGACATACTCAGGTAAGAGGACAAGAATAATGCAACCTGATTTCTGGAATGACAAACGCGCCGCGGGCGTTCCCAATGACATCGACCTCTCGGCCTACAAGTCGGTGATCGAGGTCTTCGAACGTTCCTGCAAGGCCTTTGCCGACCGTCCCGCATTCAGCAACATGGGCATCACCCTCACGTATGCCGAGCTCGAGCGCCACAGTGCGGCGTTCGCCGGCTACTTGCAGCAGCACACCGACCTCAAGCCCGGCGACCGCATCGCGGTGCAGATGCCCAACGTGCTGCATTACCCGGTTGCCGTGTTCGGCGCCTTGCGCGCCGGACTCATCGTGGTCAACACCAACCCGCTGTACACCCCGCGCGAGATGCGCCACCAGTTCAAGGACGCTGGCGTGCGTGGGCTGGTGTACCTCAACCTGTTCGGTTCGCGGGTGCAGGAAGTGTGCGCCGACACCGAGATCGACTACCTGATCGAAGCCAAGATGGGCGACTTCATGCCCGCTGCCAAAGGCTGGCTGGTCAACACCCTGGTGGACAAGGTGAAGAAGATGGTGCCGGCCTACAGCCTGCCGCGTGCCGTCTCCTTCAAGCGCGCGTTGCACATGGGCGCAGGCCTGGGGATCACGCGTCATCCGGTGACCCTGGACGATATCGCCGTGCTGCAATACACCGGCGGCACCACCGGCCTGGCCAAAGGCGCGATGCTCACCCACGGCAACCTGGTGGCGAACATGCAGCAGGTGCGCGCGTGCATGTCGCAGACCGGCGAGGACGGCCACCCGCTGATCAAGGAAGGGCAGGAGGTGATGATTGCGCCGCTGCCGCTGTACCACATCTATGCATTCACGGCGAACTGCATGTGCATGATGGTCTCCGGCAACCACAACGTGTTGATCACCAATCCACGAGACATCGGCGGGTTTATCAAGGAACTGAAGAAGTGGCGTTTTACCGGCCTGCTGGGCCTCAACACCTTGTTTGTGGCACTGATGGACCACCCCGACTTCAAGACCCTGGATTTCTCCCACCTCAAGCTCACCAACTCCGGTGGCACCGCGCTGATCAAGGCCACGGCCGAGCGCTGGGAGCAACTCACCGGTTGCGCGATTGGCGAGGGCTACGGCCTGACCGAAACCTCGCCGGTGGCAAGTACCAACCCCTATGGCAATAAGTCGCGCCTGGGCACCGTGGGCATTCCGGTGCCGGGTACGGGCATGAAGGTGATCGATGACCAAGGCGCCGAGCTGCCGCTGGGCGAGCGGGGCGAGCTGTGTATCAAGGGGCCGCAAGTGATGAAGGGTTACTGGCAGCAACCGGCGGCCACCGCCGAGACGCTGGATGCCGAGGGATGGCTCAAGACGGGTGACATCGCGGTGATCGACGAGGATGGCTTCGTTCGTATTGTCGACCGCAAGAAAGACCTGATCATCGTCTCGGGCTTCAACGTGTACCCCAACGAGATCGAAGATGTGGTGATGGCCCACCCGGCGGTGGCCAACTGCGCGGTGATCGGCGTGCCGGACGAGCGCACGGGGGAGGCGGTGAAGCTGTTCGTGGTGGCGCGTGCCGAAGGGGTGAGCCTTGAAGAGTTGAAGGCCTACTGCAAGGCCAACTTCACGGGGTACAAGATACCCAAGCAAATCGTGTTGCGTGAGTCGCTGCCGATGACGCCGGTGGGCAAGATCCTACGGCGCGAGCTGCGCGACATCGCTTGAATTGAAATAGGCTCAAAATGTGGGAGGGGGCTTGCCCCCGATTGCGGTGTGTCAGCCCTGGATTTTTTGGCTGAAACACGGCAATCGGGGGCAAGCCCCCTCCCACATTTGTTTTGTATCGCCTTGGAAGCCTTGTTCCAGAGCCTTTTTCGGGAGGATTTAAACTGTGACCAAATATTGTCCTACAGTCGTGTTTATGACTGTGAGGCCCCTCTTTGGCTCTAGGCGGCCCTTGGCAAAGCTGCTACTCTCGGCGCGCTTTGTGACGTCTCGGCCTGCTTAAAAGCGCCAGATTCACCCTAAAAGACATACACCAATAATAATCGCATCAAATGCGATGAAGAATTCGCGTCGCTGACGTCGCTGAGGAGTGGGCTTCCATGAACGAAGACTTTTGGAAGGATAAGTACCCCGCCGGGATTGCTGCTCAAATCAATCCAGACGAGTATCCGAATATTCAGGCGGTACTGAAACAGTCCTGCCAGCGCTTCGCCAACAAACCGGCTTTCAGCAACCTGGGCAAGACACTCACCTATGGTGAGTTGTACGAACTGTCTGGCGCCTTCGCCGCGTACCTGCAACAGCACACCGACTTGAAGCCCGGCGACCGCATCGCCGTGCAACTGCCCAACGTCCTGCAATATCCCGTCGCCGTGTTCGGTGCCATCCGGGCCGGCCTGATCGTGGTCAACACCAACCCGCTGTACACCGCGCGGGAAATGGAACACCAATTCAACGACTCCGGCGCCAAGGCCCTGGTGTGCCTGGCGAACATGGCGCACCTGGCGGAAAAGGTCGTGCCCAAGACCGCCGTCAAGCACGTGATCGTCACCGAAGTCGCCGACCTGCTGCCGCCGCTCAAGCGCCTGCTGATCAACAGCGTCATCAAGTACGTGAAGAAGATGGTCCCGGCTTACCATTTGCCCAAGGCCATCAAATTCAACGATGTGCTCGCCAAAGGGCACGGCCAGCCGGTCAACGATGCCAGCCCGGCGAGCAGCGATGTCGCCGTGTTGCAATACACCGGCGGCACCACCGGCGTGGCCAAGGGCGCGATGCTCACCCACCGCAACCTGGTCGCCAACATGCTGCAATGCAAGGCGTTGATGGGCTCCAACCTCAATGAAGGCTGCGAGATCCTGATCACGCCGCTGCCGCTGTACCACATCTATGCGTTCACCTTTCATTGCATGGCGATGATGCTGATCGGCAACCACAACATCCTGATCAGCAACCCGCGCGACCTGCCGGCGATGGTCAAGGAGCTGTCAAAGTGGAAGTTCAGCGGCTTTGTCGGCCTCAACACCCTGTTTGTGGCGCTGTGCAACAACGAAGCGTTCCGCAAGCTGGACTTCTCGGCGCTCAAAGTCACCCTGTCTGGCGGCATGGCCCTGCAATTGGCGGCGGCCGAGCGTTGGAAGGCCGTGACGGGTTGTGGCATCTGCGAAGGCTACGGCATGACCGAAACCAGCCCGGTGGCCACGGTGAACCCGATCCAGCATATCCAGGTCGGCACCATCGGCATTCCGGTGCCGTCCACCGTGTGCAAGGTCATCGCGGATGACGGCACTGAGCTGGCGCTGGGCGAAACCGGCGAGCTGTGCGTCAAGGGCCCGCAGGTCATGAAGGGCTACTGGCAGCGCCAGGACGCTACCGACGAGATGCTCGACAGCGAAGGCTGGCTCAAGACCGGTGACATCGCGATCATCCAGCCGGACGGCTACATGCGCATTGTCGACCGCAAGAAGGACATGATCCTGGTGTCGGGCTTCAACGTGTACCCCAACGAGCTGGAAGACGTGCTCGCGGGTCTGCCAGGCGTACTGCAATGTGCCGCCATCGGCGTACCGGACGAGAAGTCCGGGGAGCACATCAAGCTCTTCATCGTGGTCAAGCCGGGCGCGACCCTCACCAAGGACCAGGTGATGGAGCACATGCGCGCCAACGTCACTGCCTACAAGGTGCCCAAGGCCGTGGAATTCCGCGACGCCTTGCCGACCACCAACGTGGGCAAGATCCTGCGCCGTGAGTTGCGTGATGAAGAGTTGAAGAAGCTCGGCCTTAAAAAGTAACGCTCTACCAATGTGGGAGGGGGCTTGCCCCCTCCCACCTGTTGAGCCGCGTTTTTTACAGGGCGAACTGCGCGAAGCCCACGCCCGCGCCGGCTGGGCGCACGTCTTTCAAGAACGAATCCTTGTCCGCACTCAATTCCAGCGTGATCTCCGGCTTGCGCTTGCCCGCATTGCGCACCACCAATCCTTCGATGTGCTCGCGCAGGAACGCCGTCGGCACCTTCAGGTGCAGCAACTGGTCAGTCTCGGCGTTGTGCATCAGCAAGTGAATCCACTCGTATTGCCCTACGGCAATCCGTCCCACCGGCAGGTCGAACCACCAGATGTTGCGCTTGCGGTCCAGGTCGGTGAAGTGGCAGTTGTTGACGCCGAGTACGGCACCGCCCAGTTCAGTGTTTCTGCGGGCGATGGCCTGTGCTTTATTGAGTTTCATAACCTTCCTACGGGATCTGTTATTCAGCGTTATAGCCTGAATGTGCCGCGCATTCTCGTGGGTTGGCCACAAAACATAAAGCCAAACCTGCGACCGGCGATGAAATGTCGATTGAAAATAATTGAAACTCTGCTGAACAGGCCTGGGTCAATCTTTACGTAATGACCAAAAACCCTTGATTGTTCTTCTGGAGAAATACCATGGGCAGCACAGCGGATAAGGCAAAAGGTTTGGCGAACGAAGCCGTCGGCAACATCAAGCAAGGTGTTGGCAAGGTTACCGATAACACCAAGCTGCAGACCGAAGGCAAGATTCAAGAGAAGAAAGGCGAAGCCCAGCAGAAAGTCGGCGAAGCCAAAGATGCCGTAAAGAAAACCATCGACAAGGCCTGATCGGGCCGACTGCGATGTTGCAGACAAGCGGCCATCCACGGATGGCCGTTTTTGTGTCACCGGATGCGATTAAAGTTTGGAAATTGTTTCGAGGTCGCCAAATAGGCTACCTTGAGGTAGAAAACGGCCCCTGAGTCGCCCACGAACCTGTCCTTTTTGCGGCGAAAGGAGACGCTATGATTTTTCCGGTCCTCGATGGCCTCAAGTTACACAAAGTGTTGGTGCGCACCGTCAAGGAATTCGTCGATGACGAGATGCCCACCTACGCCTCGGCACTGGCCTACCAGATGCTGTTCTCGCTGTTTCCCTTCCTGTTGTTCCTGATCGCCCTGATCGGCTTTCTGCATTTGCCCGACTTTTTTACCTGGCTGCGCCTGCAGTCGGAACTGGTGTTGCCGCCCCAGGCGCTGGAGCAGGTCAACCCGGTGATCGATCAGTTGCAGCAATCCAAGGGTGGCCTGCTCTCGGTGGGTATCGTGATTGCGCTGTGGACGGCCTCGGCTGGCGTGCGCCTGATGATGAGCGCGATGAACGCCGCTTATGACGTGGTGGAAGGGCGGCCGATCTGGAAGCGCTTCCCGCTGTCGATCTTTTACACCGTGGGCATCGCCGGCATGCTGTTGGCCGCCGCTGCGCTGATGGTGCTGGGCCCGCAAGTGATGGAGTGGCTGGCCGGGCAGATCGGCATGCAGGAATTCGTGGTGACCTTGTGGACCATCGTGCGCTGGCCGATGATCGTGATCCTGCTGATGTTCGCCGTGGCCCTCATGTATTACGTGATGCCTGATGTGGAGCAGAAATTCCGCTTTATCACGCCTGGCTCCGTGCTCGCGGTCGTGGTGTGGATCGTCGCCTCCCTGGGCTTTGGCTACTACGTCAAGACCTTCGCCGACTACAACGCCATGTACGGCAGTATCGGGGCGATCATCGTGTTGCTCCTGTACTTCTACATTTCTGCCGCCGTGCTGCTGCTGGGCGCGGAGATGAATGCCGTGATCGAGCACATGTCGGCCGAAGGCAAGGACCCAGGTGAGAAAGCGTTCGATGAACCCGGGCATACCGATGAAAAACAGCACGTCTCAGGCCTTGGCCGGGACCACTCCAAGCCAACCCCTGACGAAGTCTGATCGATGATCCGAGAAATCCTGAAAATGGGCGACGAGCGCCTCCTGCGCATCGCGCCACCGGTGCCGCCGGAAATGTTCGACAGCCCCGAGTTGTGGCAATTGATCGACGATATGTTCCAGACCATGGAACATGTGGGCGGCGTGGGCCTGGCCGCACCGCAGATCGGCGTTGACCTGCAACTGGTGATCTTTGGCTTCGAAGCCAGCGAGCGCTACCCCGACGCGCCGCCGGTGCCGCAGACCATCCTGATCAACCCGCTGATCACGCCGCTCAGCCCGGTGTTGGAAGAAGGGTTCGAAGGCTGCCTCTCGGTCCCGGGCCTGCGTGGCGCGGTGGATCGCTACCAGCAGATTCGCTACGAAGGCTTCGACCCCAAGGGCGAGCCAATTGTGCGGGTTGCCGAGGGTTTTCATGCGCGCGTGGTGCAGCATGAATGTGATCACTTGATCGGCCGGCTGTACCCGTCGCGGATTACCGACTTCAGCAAGTTCGGGTTTATCGAAGTAATGTTTCCGGACATGGATCCCAAGGCCGACGACTAGCTTTCAAGCCCAATGAGCTCAAAAAATGTGGGTGCTGGCTTGCCTGCGATGGCGGTGCAGCAGCCACAGTGATGTTGGCTGACCCACCACTATCGCAGGCGAGCCAGCCTCCACGCGTGGAATGCAGTTCAAATTGGATCATTGGGTGGGTTTAATGAACCGCAACGTCATCCGGTCCGACTCCCCGATCGCCACATACTTCGCCTTATCCTGCTCCCCCAACTTCAACGTCGGCGGCAACGTCCACACGCCAGCGGGATAATCCCTGGTGTCCTTCGGGTTGGCATTCACCTCGCTCTGTCCCGCCAGCTTGAACCCGGCGTCCGTGGCCAGCTTCACGACCTGGGCGGTGGTCAGGTAACCGCTGTCCTTGATCGCTTCCAGATCTGCCCCGTCCTTGGCCCGATGGTCTTCCACGCCCAGTACACCGCCGGGCTTGAGCACTTGGTAGAACGCGCTGAAGGTAGCGGGCGCGGTATCGGCTGCCACCCAGTTATGCACGTTGCGAAACGTCAGCACCGCATCCGCCGACGCGGGCTTGCCGAACACCGGGGCCTTGGGGTCGAATTCGACCACTTGGGCCTTGCCATAGCGTGCTGGGTCGGCGGCAAATTTTTTCTTCAGGTTTTCTTCGGATGTGCGCGCGTAGGCGCTGCTGCTGGCGGCCTGCACGGCGGCGATGTAATGGCCATGGTCCTTGAGCAAGGGTGACAGCAGCTCGCTGTACCAACCGCCGCCGGGGGTGATCTCGATCACTGTCTGGTTGGCCCCCAGACCAAAGAACTCCAGGGTTTGTTGCGGATGGCGATAGCCGTCACGGGCGCTGTTGGCCGAGTCGCGCCAACTGCCGGCGAGCACGCTGGCGTACGCGTTGGCACTGATCGGCGCATCGGCTGCATGGCTCAAGGCCGGGGTCAGCAGGGCGGCGAGGGAGAGAGCTGCAAGCGTCGTTTTCATGATCATCCTTAAGGGGCCAGTGTGCTGCCGAGGCTAGCATGGGGCCTGTAATGACTGATCACACATTATTCAAGGTCAACCTGTGTCCTGGTTATAAGCGCGGTTCCAGGCCCATGGCAATCATCGGCTTGTTGCGCTTGTAACGGACCAGGCGTTCGTTGAGGGATTGGGGCAATACGCTGTCCTGGGTGAAACCCATGCGCTGGTACAGACCTTCCAGGTCCGGGTGGCACAGCAACCACAGAGTACCGCCCGTCGAGGTCGTTGCCTGAAGAACCAATTGTGCGGCGAGCCCCTGGCCGCGATACATCGGGTCTACGAACACGCCGGTCAGCCATTGCCCGCCGACCACAGTCGTGAGGCACAGGCCGGCGACAATCTCACCATCATTGCGCGCGACCCATAACTGCCCGCCCTTGAGCGCCTTCATCGACGAATTGTGGCGGCGGTAAAACTTGTTCAGCAGCGGCCACAGCGGCTCTGCCAGCAATTCGATGTGCATGTTCGAACCCCACGCAAGGAGAAGGCGGCCATTGTAGCCCCAGAGTCTGGCCGATTCATGGCCTTGCATAGCGCCAAGCCCTGTCTATGCTCACCCTGACCGTGATGACGCTTGGCATATAAAGCCATTCGGTTGGTTTTCCCACGACGCTGTGCCAGCAATCTCCAACTCATGAATGGAATGCGCCTTTCAAGCGCCGGGACCCCAGGGTGATCTGATCATGTTCAACCGCCATCACAAAGACGACCTGTTGCAAATCGAACGTTTCTCCTGCGCCCTCACGGAATCCAACGCCAAGCTCGCCGCCATCAGCCGTTCCATGGCCATGATCGAATTCGACCCCAGTGGTGTGATCCTCGACGCCAACGACAACTTCTGCAAAACCATGGGCTACAGCGCCGATGACGTGCGCGGCAAACATCACCGCATTTTCTGCGACGAGGCCTACACCCAGACCGAGGCCTACGCCACGTTGTGGCGTGACCTGGCACGGGGCGAAGCCCTCAGCGGCACGTTCATGCGCTTGAACAAGCACGGCCAGGAGGTGTGGCTAGAAGCCAGCTACATGCCGGTGCTGGACAGCAATAAGCGGGTGATAAGCGTCATCAAGGTGGCGTCGGATATCTCCGCGCGGGTTCACCACGAGCATGAGAACCAGAGCCTGATCGATGCCATCGGCCGCGCCATGGCGGTGATCGAGTTCAGCCCCCAGGGCCAGATTCTCAATGCCAACGAAAACTTCCTGAAGACGGTGCAGTACTCCCTGGATGAAATCGTCGGCCAGCACCACAGCATGTTCTGCCACCGCAGCGAAGTGGACTCGCCGGCCTACAAGGCGTTCTGGGCGTCCCTCAATCGTGGCGAATACCACTCGCACCGTTTCGAGCGCAAAAACAAGTACGGTAAGACGCTGTTTCTGGAAGCTTCCTACAACCCGATCTTCGACACCAACGGGCGCCTGTACAAAGTGGTGAAGTTCGCCAGCGACATCACCGATCAGGTGTCCACCCTGCGCAACGCCGCCGATTCGGCGCACGCCACCTCGGTGCAAAACGATGCCTGCGCACGCAAAGGCTCGGAGGTGGTGCAGCAAACGGTGCAGATCATCGAGCAGATTTCCCACGACCTGAACCAGGCGGCACAAAGCATCGATGCGGTGAGCAAGCAGTCAGAGATTATCGGCAGCATCGTGCAGACCATCCGAGGCATTGCCGAGCAGACCAACATGCTGGCGCTCAATGCCGCCATCGAAGCGGCGCGGGCCGGTGAGCACGGCCGCGGCTTTGCGGTAGTGGCCGATGAAGTGCGCAGCCTCGCCGCGCGCACCAGCCAGGCGACGGTGGAGATTGTGGAAGTGGTGCGCAAGAACCACGACCTGTCGCTGAGCGCAGTGTCGAGCATGCAGTCGAGCCTGAGCCGCACCGGGCTGGGGGTGGAACTGGCGAACGAGGCGGGGCAGGTGATCCTGGAAATTCAGGAAGGCTCACGGCATGTGGTGGACGCCATCGGCCAATTCAACTCAACGTTGCAGCTGCAATAACTCGATCAGTGTGGGAGCCAACTCCCACACAAGCCTGCTTTCACATGGGATCAGTGCTGTGGCTCAGATCGCTGCCAGGGTTTCTTTTACGGTCTGCGCCGGGTCAGTGGCTTTGGCCGTTAGTTGCTGTTCTTGCTGCTGCTTCACACGGTCGGCCACTTGCCTGGAAATCGCATCCTGCTTTTCCTGGGACATGTTCTGCACATCCGCCTCGGTCAAACCTTGCTCCTTGAGCAACTGCTCTCGGATGCGTTCGGCCGGCGTCTTGCTCATGTAGTCAGTGAATTCGGAGCGTGCCGACGAGGTGGCGGCAGGCACGTCGGTGGTGCTCGCCTGCAGCTGCACGCGGGTCTTGGCGAAGGCCTCGTCGATACGGTCCACGGCCTTGTCCAGTTCCTTCTGCGCTGCCGGCACGGTCACGCTTTGCTGCGCGGCTTGCAAGGCGCCACTGTACAGCGCGCTGGCGGCGGCGTTGGCCGGGTCCATGTCGGGGCGTTTGAGTTGTTGCACGGTGGTCACGGCGTGGGTGTTGTTGTTAACCAGCATGATCGCTCACCTGTGGAAATGGTCTGTGTCTCAGCTGGAGCAAATTGTGTGCCGAAGAGCAAACCCCCTTGAAACCGGGAGCCTGGAAAATGAAAGCGGCAATCAATAGCCCCTCAAGGCCATTCATTGCCGGTGGCACCGCCCGCCTTACCTGCTTCAAACAGTGTGGATGTCAAACGACCCTTTGAACCAATGGTCAGTGCCATCCACATCAGTCAATACCTCGAATGTCCCAGACGCAGAGCCTGGCTGTTCGTCATACGTTGTCAGGTTCAGCGTGCCGCTTTTAGCTGCAAACCTCGTCCGGAAACCACTGTCTGTCTGACGAAAGTAGTCCACGCTCACCGTGTCGGGCCAAGGCTTGGGTAGTGGGGTGGGGCCTGTAGTGCTCGGCCGCGCCCTCCCATCAATGGGCGATGTTCTCCAGTGCCAGGTTACGCGTGCGCGGCCCGAACCAACTGATGGTGATCATCACGATCAACATGCTGCTGGCGATAAAGGCCAGTACGCCCGGCGTGCCCAGGTGTTCGAGGATAAAACCGATCAACAGGCTGCTGAAGACCGTCGACAAACGGCTGAAGGAGTAACAGAACCCCACCGCCCGTGCGCGGATGTTGGTGGGGAACAGTTCGCTCTGGTACGAGTGATAACTGAAGCTCAGCCAGGCGTTGCAGAACGTGATCATCACCCCGCAGATCACCAGCCCCACCGCCGTGGTTTGCAGCGCGAACAAGCTGCCGAAGATCATCGCGCCCAGGGCCGAGCCGACGATCTGCCATTTGTTTTCAAAGCGGTTGGCCACTTTCACGAACAGCAACGGCCCCAGCGGGTAAGCGAGGGTGATGATGAACGCGTAGAGCAAACTGTGGGTCACGCTCACGCCCTGGCCGGAAAGCAGTGCGGGCAGCCAGTTGCCGAAACCGAAGAAACCGATGGCCTGGAACACATGGAATACGATCAGCATCAGGGCGCGACGGCGGTAGGGGGGTTGCCAGATATCGGCAAAACGGCCGCTGCCTTGCACGCTCACGGCTTCCGGCTCGGGTTCATCCAGCGGTTTGCCGTGGTCCTTCTGGCAGCGCGCCTCCAGGTTATCCATGATCGCTCCGGCTTCGTCGAAGCGACCCTTTTGTGCGAGCCAGCGCGGTGACTCCGGCAGACGTTTGCGCAGGTGCCAGATAAACAGTGCAAACACTGCACTGCTCAATACCACCCAGCGCCAGCCCGACACCCCGAACGGCGCCTGTGGCACCAGCCACCACGACATCAACGCCACCGCCGGCACCGATAGGAACTGGATGAAAAACGCGAAGGCAAACGCCGAGCTGCGCATGCGCTTGGGCACCAGTTCCGAGAGGTAGGCGTCGATGGTCACCAGCTCGATACCCAGGCCAATGCCCACCAGGAAGCGCATGCAGATAATGCCCATGGCGGAGGTCTGGATGCCCATCAGCACGGTGGCGATGGTGTACCAGATGAGCGCGAAGGTGAAAATCGCCCGGCGGCCGAAGCGGTCGGCGAAGGGGCTGAGCAGGCTGGCGCCGAGGAACAGGCCCAGGAACGTGGCGGAAGCGAATGCAGCCTGGTCGGAGAAACCGAAGACGCCCTCTTTGCCGGTATGGAAAATCCCGTCACTGATCAGGCCGGGGCTGATGTAAGCCGTCTGGAACAGGTCATACAGCTCGAAAAAACCGCCGATGGACAGCAGCGCCACCAGGCGCCAGACGGTGGCAACGGCAGGCAGGCGGTCGATGCGCGCGCTGATATGGGCGGCGCGGAGTGGGTCGACTCCGTCGGTGGGGGAGGTGGTGCGCGTGGACATGGAGAACCTTATCGTTATTGTTAGTTATGACCGTTGAGGGCGAATGCCTGGAAACCGGGACGCTGGCTGAGGCGCTGGTAATACGCCTCGACCGCAGGGTAGGGCGGGTGCTGCAGCGGGGCGTTGCGCCAACGGTGCACGGAGAGGCCGATGAGGATGTCGGCCAGGGTGAACTCACTGCCGGCCACATAGGCACCGGTCTTGAGCAGTTGCTGTTCCAGCAGGCCCATTTTGTCGTTCCAGGCCTGCACGCCGGCCTGGATGCGCTGCGGGTCCTGGTAGTCCGGGTTCTGCCGTACCAGTGCGTGGAACGCGTAGCCCCAGGACGGGTTCAGCTCGGTGGCTTGCCAGTCCATCCATTGCTCGACGCGGGCCCGCGGCGCGGGTTCGGCGGGCAGCAGGTCGTGGCGTTCATACAGGCCGACGAGGTAACGGCAGATGGTATTGGACTCCCACAACACGCCGTGATCGTCGATCAACACCGGCACTTGGGCATTGGGGTTCAACGCCAGGAATGGCGCGGACTGGGTGGGGGAGAAACCGATGCCCCAGTCTTCGCGGTGGTAGTCGATGCCCAGTTCCTGGCAGGTCCACAGGACTTTTCGCACGTTGATGGAGGAGGTGCGGCCCAATATTTTCAGTGAGTGTCCCATGGTGCTTCCCTGGCATTTGGAGAACCGCCAATTTAGCACGCCGAAACAAATTGCAAACATTCCCCCCGGCAGGGTCAGGTGCTTTCACGCACCTGAAGTTCGAAGCCCATGTCCACCACAGGCTTGGCAATCTTGTTGCCGGCCATGATTGTCAGCAGGTGCTCCGCCGATCGTCGCCCGATCGCCTCTCGCGGCGTACTGATGCTGCTCAGGCGCGGCACCATGAAGGACGAAGAGGGCAGGTCATTGAAACCCAGCACCGCCACACGCTCCGGCACCTTGATGCCATGGCGCATGGCTTCGAGCAGGGCACCCTGGGCCAGGTCGTCGTTGCCGAAGAAGATCGCATCCACGTCAGGGTGGGCGGCCAGCAGTTGCAGGAACAGTTCGCCACCCAGGCCCACGGATGACGGGCGGGGTGTCAGCAGTTCCAGCGCCGGGTCGTACCGGTTGGCGTGTTGCAGGGCGCGGCGGAAACCTTCGCCGCGCAGCAGGGTGCGCTGGTCCAGTTGGGCACCGATATATGCCAGGCGTTTGTAGCCACGGGACAGCAAGTGCGCTGCCGCCGTTTCGCCGGCGGCCAATTGCGAGAAACCCACGCAGTTCACCCCGGCATTGGGGTCCAGGTCCATCATGTAGACGCAGGGCACGTTGCTGGCCTCGACCATCCGTCGGGCGCTTTCGGTGCGGTCGAAGCCGGTCAGCAGCAAACCCCGTGGCTGGTAGGCCATGTAGTTGCGCAGCAGGTTTTCTTCTTCGTCGCGGGAGTAGTGGAAGTTGCCGATCAGCACTTCGAAGCCCCTGGGCCGCAGTACCTGATGAATGGCTTCGAGGGTTTCGATGAACAGCAGGTTGGACAGCGACGGCACCAACACCACCACCGAATGGCTCTGGGCCGACGCCAGGGCGCGGGCGGCGGGGTTGACCACGTAGTTCAACTCTGCGGCGGCGTGCTGGACTTTTTCCACCAGTTCCGTGGCCACGGTGCTGATACCGCGCAGGGCGCGGGAAGCGGTGATCGGGCTGACGCCGGCGAGGCGGGCCACTTCATTGAGGGTTGGGCGACCCGTGGTGCGCAATTTTTTATCGTTCTTGGAGGTCATCAGGCGGCTTGCCAAACAAAAATCGAGGCACTAAGGTAGCGCTGTCTCCAAAAGGCTGCAAATTCTTGAACAAAGGGTTGCCTGATCCTGTTCAAACGCTTGGAGCGGATGCACGCGTCACTCCATAAAAAAAGACAAGACGGCGCGGGAAAAGCCTGTTTTTGCACTAGCCTTAGAGCGTGCAAAGGTAGCGCTATCTGCGTCTTGAGGTGTTACATGAGTCAACCTGTTACTGCCCTGGTCATCATGGGTGTTGCTGGCTGTGGCAAGACCAGCGTCAGCGAGGCCGTGTGCCGCCTGAACGGCGCCACTGCCATTGAAGGCGACAGCTTTCACCCTGCCGCCAACATCGAAAAGATGAGCGCCGGCCACCCCCTCAACGACGACGACCGCGCCGGCTGGCTCGACATCCTCTGCGATGAACTGCGCCGTTCGCTCAACGCCGGGCAACACCCGGTACTCACCTGTTCAGCCCTGAAGAAAAAATACCGCGACCATCTGCGCGAAGCCGCGCCGGGCCTGGGTTTTGTCTTCCTGGAATTGAGCCGTGAAGTGGCGTCCGACCGCGTGTCCCATCGCCCCGGCCACTTCATGCCGGCCAGCCTGATCGACAGCCAGTTCGCCACCCTCGAATCGCCCGTGGGCGAACCGCTGACCCTGGCCCTCAACGCCAGTGTCGACAGCGTCGAGCAATTGGCCGAGCAGACCCATGCCTGGTGGCTGCAGCACGGCTTTGAACCTTCCAAGTGATTTTTTGCCGGAAAAGATAGCGCTATCCCCGGCAGGAAATTCAACACCCGCTTTAATAACAACAACAAACAGGAGAGACCCCCCATGTTTGGCATGTCCCACGAGTCATACCTGCTGCTAGATGCAGTGGTCACTATCATTGGGTTGATCGTTCTGATCACCAAGTTCAAGGTGCACCCGTTCATTGCGCTGATCATCGCGGCCGGTTTCCTCGGTCTGACCTCGGGTATGCCCGTGGACAAGATCATCAAGGCGTTCCAGGACGGTTTTGGCGGCGTGCTCGGTTTTGTCGGCATCATCCTCGCGCTGGGCACCATGCTCGGCAAGATGATGGCCGAATCCGGCGGCGCCGATCAGATCGCCCAGACCCTCATCCGCGCCTTCGGCAAGGAAAAGGTCCAGTGGGCGATGATGTTCGCCGCGTTCCTGGTGGGCATCCCGCTGTTCTTCGAGATCGGCTTTGTGCTGCTGATCCCGCTGGTGTTCATCGTCGCGCGCCGCACTGGCGTGTCGCTGATCAAGATCGGTATCCCGCTGCTCGCCGGCCTGTCGGCAGTGCACGGCCTGGTGCCACCGCACCCGGGCCCGCTGCTGGCCATTGGCGTGTTTGGCGCGGACATCGGCAAGACCATCTTGTACGGCCTGATCGTCGCACTGCCGACCGCCATCATTGCCGGTCCGATCTTCGGTACGTTCATCGCCAAGTACATTCCGGGCAACCCGTCCCAGGAACTGGTGGACCAACTGGCCCGTGAGTCGGAACACAAAAACCTGCCGAGCTTCAGCATCACCTTGATCACCGTGCTGTTGCCGGTGTTCCTGATGCTGCTCAAGACCTTTGCTGACATCGGTTTGCCCGATGGTCACATCGTGCGCAACTGGATGGACATGATCGGTCACCCGATCTCCGCACTGCTGCTGGCGTTGCTGCTGTCGCTGTACACCTTTGGCCATCGCCAGGGCATTCACTCCAAGCAAATCCTCAAGTTGCTGGATGCCAGCCTTGCGCCGACCGCCGCGATCATCCTGATCATCGGTGCCGGCGGTGGTTTCAAGCAGATGCTGGTGACCAGCGGCGTGGGCGACGTGATCGGCCACATGGCGGTGAACGCGCAGATCAACCCGATTCTGCTGGCGTGGCTGGTCGCGGCGGTGATTCGTGTGGCCACCGGTTCGGCGACCGTCGCGACCATTACCGGCGCGGGCATTGTGGTGCCGGTGGTGGGGATGATCCCAGGCGTCAACCGTGAGCTGCTGGTACTGGCGACGGGGGCGGGGTCGTTGATCCTGTCGCACGTCAACGATGCGGGGTTCTGGCTGGTGAAGCAGTACTTCAACATGACCGTGGCGGAGACGTTCAAGACCTGGACGGCGATGGAGACGATTCTGTCGATCGTGGCGTTGATCTTTATCATGCTGTTGTCGCTGGTGGTGTAACAGGTACACCGCAATCCAAATGTGGTAACCCAATCAAAGGTGGGAGGGGGCAAGCCCCCTCCCACCTGTTTGACCACATTTATTCAGATGGATTGGGTCAGGCTTTAGTGACCAATCCATCCGCCCTGAACATCCCGCGAATCCCCCGCACCGCCTGGCGAATCCGGTCCTGGTTCTCGATCAGCGCAAAGCGCACATGATCATCGCCATACTCACCAAAGCCAATGCCTGGCGACACGCACACCTTCGCTTCCAGCAGCAACTTCTTGGCAAATTCCAGCGAGCCCATGGCGGCATATTGCTCGGGAATCTTCGCCCAGACGTACATCGACGCCTTCGGATTCTCAACCATCCAGCCCAGTTCGTGCAGGCCCTTTACCAGCACGTTGCGACGCTGGCGATACTGTTCGGCGATGTCTTTGACGCACTGCTGATCGCCTTCCAATGCCGCAATCGCTGCCACTTGCAGCGGCGTGAAGGTGCCGTAGTCGTGGTAGCTCTTGATCCGCGCCAGGGCGTTGACCAGTTCCGGGTTGCCCACCATGAAACCAATGCGCCAGCCGGCCATGTTGTAGCTCTTGGACAGGGTAAAAAATTCCACCGCAATGTCCTTGGCGCCCGGTACCTGCATGATCGACGGGGCTTTCCAGCCGTCGTAGACGATGTCGGCATAGGCCAGGTCGTGGATGACCAGTACGTCGTACTGCTTGGCCAGGGCGATCACGCGCTCGAAGAAATCCAGCTCCACGCACTGGGCGGTGGGGTTGGACGGGAAGCCCAGGATCATCATCTTCGGTTTCGGGATCGAGCCGCGAATGGCGCGCTCCAGCTCGGCGAAAAAGTCCACGCCGGGCACCAACGGCACCGAGCGCACCTGGGCGCCAGCGATCACGGCACCGTAGATGTGAATCGGGTAGCTCGGGTTGGGCACCAGCACGGTATCGCCCTGGTCCAGGGTGGCCAGCATCAGGTGCGCCAGGCCTTCCTTGGAACCGATGGTCACGATGGCTTCCGACTCGGGGTCGATGTCCACGGCGTAACGGTCCTTGTACCAGCGCGAGATCGCCCGGCGCAGTCGCGGAATGCCCTTGGACGTGGAGTAACCGTGGGTGTCTTCGCGCTGGGCCACTTGCACGAGTTTTTCGACGATATGCGGCGGCGTGGCGCCGTCGGGATTACCCATGCTCAAGTCGATGATGTCTTCGCCGCGCCGACGCGCAGCCATCTTCAGCTCGGCAGTGATATTGAAAACATAGGGGGGGAGTCGATCTATGCGCGCAAAGCGGCGCGGCGAACCTTGGTCTGCCATTGTTGCCTCGAAGTACGTAAGCGCCCGGAACCGTCCGAGCGACGTCGGCCACTGCGGTGGCCTGCGGGGCTGACAATACGGTCGATGATGGCCAGTTGTCCAGACGTGTAGGAAAAATTTCTACTTGGATGGCGGCGTGGATATGCCCCTATACTCGATGCGGGTTTGTTCCCTCATAAGAAGGAGACTGTTCGGATGAATCAGCAAGCAAAACAACCGCTGGAGCCACGCATGGAAGCCGGTAAGGCCCTGGTCATCGCTGGGGTTCAAGGGCGTTATTCGAAGGCCACCGTAGGTGATATCCCCAAGCTGTGGGAGTTGTTCGACACCTGTATCAAGGACATCAAGAAACGCGTCGGCGGTGTGACCTATGGCGTCTGCCATAACCCCAAGCATGGCGAATTCGACTACATGGCCGGCGTCGAAGTCCCCACAAAAGCCGACGTGCCAAGCAACTTCGAATGCATCGAAATTCCGCCGCTCAACTACGCCGTGTTCTCCCATTATGGGCCGGTGCAGGCACTTGAGCAGACCTACGAGCGCATCATGTTCGAATGGCTGCCGCACTCGGGCTACAAGGTCATGGGCGCGGATTTCGAACGCTACAGTGCGGATTTTGATGCGCGCAAAGGCACCGGGACGGTGGAGATCTGGTTGCCGATAGGCGAACGAGGCTGAAGCACTCACTGATGTCACGTAAACAGGACATGCAGGTGTGAATGTCGTGTTTACGTGACGTTATCGTTGCGAATCAAACACCCACTTCATCCTGCGCTCATACCCAATCCGCCCCTTGTATGCATCCCCGCTGTCCACCCACCCGGCCGCCAGATACAGCCCCATCGCCGCCGCGTTGTCCGCATCCACCGATAATTCCAGCCCCTTGATCTGCGGCCAGGCTTGCAAAGCCGCTGCGGGCAGCGCCTGCAGGCAGGCCCTGCCAAATCCACGGCCCTGCTGCCTGTGGTCGACCTGCAACGCGTGCAACGTCGCGCTGTGTTCATCGGCCCAGTGGGGCAGGCACGGCGGGCGTTTGAGCAGCAGGAACGCGACAGGCAGTTCGTCGGCCAGCAGGGCGAAGCCCTTGATCGCGGTGGGGTGGGGATTGACCAGCAGGCTGTTCAGCGCACAGTAGATATCACCGGAGTAGGCCAGTTGTTCGGGATGCACGTGCAGGGTGTCGAGTTGCTGTTTCTGCACGAGACTCAGCGTCTCATAGGGGACAAGGCGGGTTTCCATCGGGGGCGTATCCGAAATCCTACAAAGAGGCCTGGATTCTAGCGGGTTTGCCAGGGGCGGAATTTTTTTTCAGTGACCTGTCGATTGACCGATGCGCCATTCGACCAGAGGTGTCGTCCGTGATGTTTTCTACCCCACAGGAGTATCGCCATGAGCACTGCCATCAACACCCTGATCGAGCAATGGAAACAAGCCGTGACCGTCAAGGACGTCGACAGAATTGTCAGCTTTTACGCCGATGATATCGTCGCGTTCGATGCCGTTGGCGCCCTGCAATTCAAGGGCAAGGCTGCCTACCAGGCGCACTGGAAGGCCTGCATGGCGTTCTGCCCCGGCCCCGGCATTTTCGATTTTCACGAGCTGCATATCGTTGCCGGAGAAGAGAGCGCCTTCGCCCATTGGCTTGCCCACTGTGGTGGCACCGGGCCGGACGGGGTGCTCAAGACGTGCTGGATGCGGGTCAGCGCCGGGTACCAGCGCATCGATGGCCAGTGGAAAGTGGTGCATGAGCACTGGTCCACGCCCTTCGACATGGAGACCGGCGCCGGTCTGTTCGACCTGAAACCTTGAGCACCGCAATCTATAGTCAGTTATCCGATACCGGAGAACACCATGAAATACCTGTGCCTGGTCTACAGCGATGAAACCTTGCTGCACAGCGTGCCCGACAGCCCCAAGGACCCGGAATGCCATGCCTACGCCGAGGCGGTGCACGGCAGTGGCCGCATGCTCGCTGCCGAAGCGCTGGAGTCGGTCACCACCGCCACCACCACCGTGCGCATGCGCAATGGCAAGCTGTCGATCACCGACGGGCCGTTTGCCGAGACCAAGGAGCAGCTCGCCGGGTTCTACCTGATCGAAGCCCGTGATTTGAACGAAGCGATCCAGGTGGCCGGCGGTATTCCGGCCGCCCGGGTCGGCAGTGTGGAAGTACGCCCCGTGCGTGAATTGAATCTCTGAACACAACAACCATAAGACTCAAGAGGTTTACCCCATGTCTACGCAACCTGCCGAGTTTGAATTGTCCATCAGCCGTGTAATCGACGCGCCGCGCAGCCGAGTGTTCCGTGCCTGGACCGAGCCCGCGTTGCTCCGGCAATGGTGGGGCCCCCACGGCATGACCACCCCGGAGTGCGAAATGAACCTGTGGGTCGGTGGCCTGTTTCGCACCTTGATGCGAGCGCCGGACGGTGCCGAATACCCGACCCAGGGCGTGTTCCTCGAAATCATCGCGCCAAGGCGCCTGGTGTTCACCGATGCCTTCATGCCGGGCTGGATCCCGTCCGGCAAGCCGTTCATGACCGCTGAGGTGACGCTGCAGGAAGTCGAGGGCAACAAGACCCTCTACACCGCGCGCGCCATGCATTGGCGAGCCGAAGACAAGCAGGCCCACGAAGCCATGGGCTTTCATGATGGCTGGGGCCAGAGCCTGGATCGGCTGGTCACCCTGGTGACCCAAGGCATGCCCGATTGACCCTGTCGGTCGAGGCCATTTACCGCACCGAGTCGCGCCGGGTCCTCGCGACGCTGATTCGTTTGCTGGGCGACTTTGACCTGGCCGAGGAAGCCCTGCACGACGCATTTTTCGTCGCGGTGCAACGCTGTTCAGATGTTCATTGTTTAGCGCTGAGTGTTCCTTACTCGAGCATCTGACTCAGCAGCCAGCTTCCGGCCGGCCCCGGCGGGTGTTGCCGTGACCACAGTGCATCCACCGCTACCGAGCGTGGCCAGCTGCGAGCCTTGAGTTCGACCAGGTGGTCGCCGCCAAAACGCTCTACCAGCCAGCGCGGGATGGGCGCCCAGCCGAACCCCAGTTGTGCCATCTCCATCAGCATCAGGTAACTGGGCGCGGACCATACCCGGCCGCTGGGACGGGTTTCGGTCGGGTTGATGATGCTGGCCAGGCGCAGTTCGCGGTGTTGTTGCAGTGTGTCGGCCGAGATGTTTCGCAGCTTGGCCAGTGGGTGTGCGGGTGCGACGAACAGCGCAATTTCCGTGCGCTCTTCCACCAGAGCGCCCGTCAGGTCGGGTGGGTAGACGTCCTGTTGTTCAATAAAGGCAAGGTGTGCACGCCCGCTTTGCACAAGGGCGATCAAGTCTTCGCATTCGGCAATCAGGCATTCCAGTTCAAGGTCCGGAAAGCGCTGCTCGAAGGCTTTGAGGGCGATTTCAAACCGATCGGACTGGTAGGTATCGGACATGGCGATGCTCAGTTTCGGCTCCAACCCCTGGGACAACTGGTTCGCCGCCAGCGCCAGACGACTGTTGGCCTCCAGCACCTGTTCGGCGCGTTGCAGCAACACGTGGCCGGCCGGAGTCAGCGTCGGCTTGCGGCTGCTGCGGTCGAACAGCACCACATCCAGATCAATCTCCAGGCTCGCCACTGCCGCACTGACCGTGGACTGGCTTTTGCCCAGCTTGCGCGCCGCGGCGGAAAACGAACCTTGGGTCGCGGCCTGGACAAACGCCTGCAGCACTTCATGGGAGGCCATGACTATCGCCTTGATCGATGGTTATTGGTTATGAAGTATCGAGTAAAAGGGTAATCATGGCAACCATCGTCACTCACGGAGCCGGGTCATGAACCCCACCAAGTCGATTACTGAACGTGTTTGCCAAGCCCTGGGTTTTGAAGGCCTGGCGTTGTTGATCTGTACGCCGCTGCTGGTGTGGATCACCGGCCGGCCAGCCCTGGAGATGGGCGCGGTGACCTTGGGCCTGAGCCTGTTGGCGCTGACCTGGAACATCCTCTTCAACAGCCTGTTTGACCGCCTCAAAGTACGCCTGCAACTGCCCGCTGGCGGCTGGACGCGGGTCCTGCATGCGCTGATGTTCGAAGGCGGGCTGATCATCGTTGCCGTGCCGTTGATCGCGGTGTGGCTGAACATCAGCCTGATGCAGGCGTTCATGCTGGACATTGGCGTGCTGCTGTTCTTCCTGCCGTACACCTACGTCTATCACTGGGGGTATGACGTGATTCGGGAAAAAATCATCAGCAGGCGCAGGGTTCAATCAGAGGAACATGCCGCCCGAGGCCTCGATGCGCTGGCCGGTGATCCAGTGGCTGCCGTCGGCCAGCAGGCTGGCGATGGCGCCGCCGATATCGTCCGGTAAACCGGCGCGTCCCAGGGCGGTATTGTTGGCAACCATGGCGTTGAGTGCGGCGTTGTCGCGCACGGCGCCACCACCGAAGTCGGTTTCAATCGCGCCCGGGGCGAGGATGTTGACGCTGATGCCGCGCGCGCCCAACTCCTTGGCCTGGTAACGCGTGAGGACTTCCATCGCGCCTTTCATTGCGGCGTAGGCGGCATAACCGGGCAGACTGAAGCGCGCCAGGCCGCTGGAAATATTGAGGATGCGGCCACCGTCACGCAGCAGGGGCAATAACTGTTGTGTGAGGAAAAACGGGCCTTTGAATTGGATCGCTACCAGTTGGTCGAACTGTGCTTCAGTTGTCTCGGCAAAGCTGGCGTGGACGCCGATGCCCGCGTTGTTGACCAGGAAATCGAAGCGATCCTGCGCAAATACGTCGTTGAGCACGCCGGCCACCTTGCCGACAAAATTGTTGAAACCCGCGCTCTGGCCCACATCCAGTTGCAGCATCGCGGCGCGTCCCCCCAACTGTTCGATCTGGGTGACCAATGCCTGCGCTTCGTCGGCCTTGCTGTGATAGGTACCGATGATGTCGACGCCCTGTGCCGCCAGGTGCAGTGCGGCGTTCTTGCCCAGGCCACGGCTGGCGCCGGTAATCAGTGCGATTTTACGGGTCATGGTGCAGTCCTCTTGAGTGATCAGTGGCACCGAGTGTATTTATTCGCCCATAACGTGATAAACAGCGCTATACCGGAATCACTGGCCGGATAAGGCGAACAATCCCATGAACAAGCTTGAGCTGCTGCGCACCTTCGTGCGCGTCACCGAATTGTCGAGTTTTACCCAGGCCGGCGAGAGCCTGGGCCTGCCGCGTTCTACCGTGTCGGAACATGTGCAGGCGCTGGAGGAATTGCTGGGCGCACGCTTGCTGCAACGCACCACGCGCAAGGTGCAGGCGACCCAGGATGGCCGCGTGCTGTATGAACGCAGCAAGGACCTGTTGTCGCACATGGAGGAGCTGGAGGGGTTGTTCCGCCAGGATGAGGCCCAACTCAGCGGCCGCATTCGCGTGGACATGCCCAATGTCATGGCGCGAGACCTGATCCTGCCGCGCCTGCCGCAGTTCATGGAGGCGCACCCACTGATCGAGCTGGAAATCAGTACCACTGACCGTCAGGTCGACCTGCTCGCGGAAGGGTTCGATTGCGTGCTGCGGGTCGGCGCGCAGCCGGACCAGACGGTGGTGGCACGGCGCCTGTGCAGCATGCCCATGATCAACTGCGCGAGCGCGGCTTACCTGCAACGTCATGGCGTGCCCCAGACGTTGGCCGACCTGGCGCAGCACCAGTTGGTGCACTACGTGCGTCCGCTGGGGTCGCGTTCGGCCGGGTTCGAGTACCTGCAGGGCAACAAGGTGCAGCGTATTCCAATGGCCGGGCGGGTGACGGTCAACAGCACCGATGCGTACAAGTCGGCGTGCCTGGGTGGCTTCGGTATTACCCAGGTGCCGGCCTTGGGCATCGGCGATTTATTGGCCAGCGGTGAATTGGTCGCACTGCTGCCAGACTACCCGGCGCCGCCACTGGAGGTGTCGCTGCTCTACGCCGGCCAACGGCATTTGCCGCAACGTGTTCGGGTATTCATGGACTGGCTGGCGGCCACGTTGCAGTCCCACCTCTAACGCCGTGCCGACAACTGTTGCGGCGCCAGGAACGCGTCGTGAAAGTAATCGCGCACTGCCTGCATCGCCGGGGTAAATGCGCGTTCGCGATGCCAGGCCAGGCCCACGCTCATGGGCGTTACCGGGTCCGTGACCGTAAGGGTTTCGATGCGCTTGCCTTCCAGTGACCAGGGCCGATGCACCAGGTCTGACAGGATCGCCACGCCGCTGCCGTTGGCGACCATGCTGCGCACCGCCTCCACCGAACTGGTGCGCAGGCGCACCCTGGGCACTTGGCCGGCCTGTTCCCAGTAACGCATGGCGCTGTGTTCGGCTTCGTCGACGGTGAGCAGGATGTAGGGTTCCTGGGCCACATCCGCCAGGCTCACGGCGCCCCGTTCGCACAAGGGATGATGGCTGGGCAGCCACAGGCGCCGCTCCGAGTTGAACAGGATTTCCGAGACGATATCCGGGTGAGTGAGGTTGGCCGTGAGCACCACGGCCATGTCGAACTGGCCGTCGAGCAAGCCTTGTTCGATGGCCTGGCGTTCCTGCTCGAAGACCTCGATGGTCACGTCGGGGTGCCAGTGTTCCATGCGCTGCAGGTGGTGGGGCAGGAAGTAGCCGAGCACCGTATAACTGGCGGCCAGGCGCAACACGCCGCTGGCGCGGTAGTCGGGCAGTGGGCTGTTGAGCGCGTCATCGACACTGCGCAGGATCACGTAGGCCCGGTTGAGAAAGTGCCGGCCGGCGTCGGTCAGGTTCATGCCCTGGGCCGAGCGCACGAACAATTGCACGCCGAGCATGGCCTCCAACTCTTTGATCGCCGTGGTCACCGCCGATTGGGAGATGTTCAGGTGAATGGCCGCCTGGGAAATCTGGCCGATTTCGGCGGTGGCGACGAAGTAGCGGACTTGGCGCAGGGTCAGGGACATGACGGTATCTGTTTTTCAGAAGATGGGTCATCTGATAATAGATCTTCCCAAGGGGTCAAGCCGCAGCCTACTTTTCCAGCATCACGTGGACGGAGCGATTCTGATGCAAGCAGTGGATTTCAACTCAGACATGGGCGAAAGCTTCGGCCCCTGGACCATCGGCGATGGCGTCGACGCGGAGCTGATGGCCTACATCAGCTCGGCCAATATCGCCACCGGCTTCCATGCCGGCGACCCTGGCACCATGCGCCGCACCGTCGAGCGCGCCAAGCAACTGGGCGTGGCCATCGGCGCGCATCCGGGCTTTCGGGACCTGGTCGGTTTCGGCCGTCGCCACATCAACGCACCGGCCCAGGTACTGGTGGACGACATCCTCTACCAGCTCGGCGCACTGCGTGAAATCGCTCGTGCCCAGGGCGTCACCCTGCAACACATCAAGCCCCATGGCGCGCTGTATATGCACCTGGCGCGCGACGAAGAAGCCGCTCGGTTGCTGGTGCAGAACCTGCAAATCATCGAGCCGACGCTGTTGCTGTACTGCATGCCCAACTCGGTGATCTGGCGCGTGGCCAAGGAGCTGGGGCAGCCGGTGGTGCGCGAGTTCTACGCCGACCGTGAGTACGATCTCACCGGCTCCATCGTGTTTACCCGCAACGTGCGAGCACTGGATCCTGCGACGGTGGCGGCGCGTGTCCTACGGGCCTGTCAGACGGGACGTGTGCGAACCGTGGAAGGTGAAGACCTGTTTATCGAATTCGATTCCATCTGCCTGCACAGCGACACGCCTGGAGCCCTGGACCTGGTAGAGGCTACGCGCGAAGCGTTGGACCAAGCGGGCATAACCGTCAAAACACCCCAATAAGAAAACGATCCCTCAATTTTTTTCGCCTGCCTTTCTACAATGATTCCAAGAGGAACAGACATGGCTGAAACATCCCCCATCCGCTACAGCTTCGGCGGTGATGAACACCTGTTTGCCGAGGTCAGTGACAGCATGTCCCTGGAAGCCTTTTTCAAAGGCATGGCGGTTACCCGCGCGGTGGAACGCCTGGCACTGGAGGGCGTGCTGGACGTGTGCCTGGCCAATGCGTCGTTCCAGATTCGCTTCGACCCCGACCGTATTGCGCCCCACGTATTGCTCGATGCGGTACAGACCGCCGAAGCCCAGGCCGTGGCCGAACGCACCTTGCACACGCGCATCATCGAAATCCCGGTGCTCTACAACGACCCGTGGACCCACGAAACGCTGATGCGATTTCGCGACCGTCATCAAGACCCCAGCGGCACCGACCTGGAGTACGCCGCGCGTATCAACGGGCTGGCCGACGTGGACGCGTTTATCAACGCCCACAGTGTCACGCCGTGGTTTGTGTCGATGGTGGGATTCGTCGCTGGTCTGCCGTTCATGTTCCAGATGGTTGAGCGCGAGCGGCAGTTGCAGGTGCCCAAATACCTGCGCCCGCGTACCGACACGCCGAAACTCACCCTCGGCCATGGCGGCTGTTTCGGCTGCATCTATTCGGTGCGCGGTGCCGGCGGTTACCAGATGTTCGGCGTGACCCCGGCGCCGATCTACGACCCGGCCCAGCAACTGGCGTACCTCAAGGAACACATGGTGTTCTTCCGCCCCGGCGATATCGTGCAGTTCAAACCCATCGACCGTGAGGCCTACGACCAGGCGGTTGCCGAAGTCGATGCAGGGCGTTTCGACCTGCGCATCCGTCCGGTGGAATTTTCCCTTGACGCCTTTCTCGCTGACCCTATGGGTTATCCGAAATCCCTGCAGGAGGCGCTGGCATGATCAAGGTCCTCAAACCCGGCCTCGCAACCTCCGTGCAGGACCTGGGCCGCGAAGGTTATTACCACCTGGGCATCCCGCCGTCGGGTGCGCTGGATCAATACGCGCTGAGTGCCGCCAACCACCTGGTGGGCAATCCAGTGGGCGCGGCGGGCCTGGAGTGCACGTTGATCGGGCCCGAGCTGGAGTTTCAGCAAGACGCGTTGGTGGCACTCAGCGGTGCCTTGATGTCGCCACGCCTGGACGGTGAAGTGGTGCACCAGGACACCGCCTTTCAGGTGCGTGCCGGGCAGGTCTTGCGCTTTGAGTTTCCCAAGGCGGGCGCGCGCACTTACCTCGCCGTGGCCGGAGGCATTGACGTGCCGCTGGTGCTCGGCAGCCGCTCGACCTACACCCTCGGCGCACTTGGCGGCTTCAACGGACGGCGTTTGCAGGAAGGCGATGAACTGCCCATCGGCGAAGCCGGCGGCGCGGGCCGGGCGGGCAACAGCCTGCCGATGGCACTGCGCCGATCCGTGGGCGGTGATGTGACCCTGCGCGTAGTGCCGGGGCTGTATTACGAACGCCTGACGGAGGCAGCGAAAAGCAGCTTTTTTGCCGAACCCTGGACAGTGGGCTCCGAAGCCGACCGCATCGGCTACCGCTTCAAGGGCGGCAGTGCGTTGAGCTTCCAGCCACGGGAACAGCCGTTCGGCGCAGGGTCGGATCCGTCGAATATCGTCGACAGTTGCTATCCGATCGGTTCGATCCAGGTGCCGGCGGGCCTGGAGCCGATCGTGTTGCACCGCGATGCCGTGTCGGGTGGGGGCTACGCGATGATCGGCACGGTGATCAGTGCCGATCTGGACTTGATCGGGCAGATGCAGCCGAACCAGCGGGCAGGGTTCGTGGCGGTAACACTGGAAGAAGCGTTGGAAGCGCGGCGGGTGTACAAGAAACGCCTGAAGGCCCTGAGTGGACTCTTCATCTCAGCTTGAGAACTTGCGAAAGGCCCAGCGCCCGGCAATCAACGTAAACGTCGCCACCAGCGCTACCAGGATCCAGAAGCCTTCCGGGTCCTGGGAAAGCGGCACACCGCCCACGTTCATGCCGAAAAAACCGGCGATGATGTTGATCGGCAATGCCAGCACCGTCACCACGGTGAGGGTGAACAGGGTGCGGTTGGTCTGCTCGTTGAGGTTGGCCGCGATCTCTTCCTGCAACAACTTGATGCGCTCGCCCAAGGCGGTCAGGTCGTTGATGATCAGCGCAAATTCCTCGGTGGATTTACGCAGTTCCTTCACGTCTTCCTTTTGCAGCCACTGGGGCGGGCGGTTGAGCAGGCGCAGCAGCGAGCCGGGTTCCAGCGCCAGCAGGCGTTGCAGGCGCACCAGCACGCGGCGGGCGGCACCGAGTTCGGCACGGTTGGTGGACACGCGTGAAGACAGCAACTGGTCTTCGATGTGGTCGACGCTGATGCTGGTTTTGCGCACGATCTGGGTCAACACTTCGCCCTGGTCGCGCAGCAGGTGAACGAGCAGTTCGAGCGGCGAGCGAAAGTGTTCACCGGCCTTGACCGACGAGCGCAGCTTATCCACCGAGTGCAAGGGTTGCAGGCGCGCGCTGATCAGCAAGCGGCTGCGGGCGCACACCCACAGCGTGGAAATATCCGACGAGACCATGCTGCTGAAGTTGAACACCACGTCGTTGACCACCGCCAGCAAGGCGGAGTCGACATGTTCGATACGGGTGGAGCGCGAGCCTTCATGCAAGGCCTCGAAAAACTCCTCGGGCAAATCCAGGTGCGACTTCATCCAGCGCTCGCAGGCGGCATGGGCGAGGTTCAGGTGCAACCACAAAAACTCCTCGCCATCCCCCGGTTGCTGCAGGGCCCGCAGTGCGGTTGCGGAGTCAATCTGCTCACCTTTTTCACCAGGACGAAAACGAAAACCGTAGAGCAGGCCAAACAGGTCGGAGTCCTGGTGGCCGTGATCAATGCTGTGGTTCATGGCGGCTCTCAGGCAAAGGGCCTGTAGGAGATTTCACAGGTCGCGTGGCGAATCATTGCAGGACGAAGTGACAGTTTTGTGACAATTTTCTGTTTATTTCTATGTCATGACATTTATTTGACCATTTGTCTGGATACGTTCAAGAAGGCTCTGGCACGGCCGATTCAGGGCGCATGAGTCGCTTGATAACAGGGAAGTTACCGCGTGATTTTCCAAACTCCCTGTATCGAGGCGTTACCCCGATGAATGTGTTGCGAACCTCCCTCAGAGCACAAATCCTGTCGTTGCTCGGTGGCAGTCTGCTGGCGATCTTGTTGATTGCCTTGGCCTGTTTCAATTTCCTGTCCAATGGGGTGCACAGCTATCGCAGTCTGATTGACGGACCGTTGCTCACGTCCCAATTGATCGATGAGGCCAACCTGCAATTCAAGGTGCAGGTGCAAGAGTGGAAAAACGTGCTGCTGCGCGGCAAGCAACCCCAGGACATGCAGAAATACTGGGGCCAGTTCGAAGACCGCCAGCGCGACGTGCAAGGCATCCTCACGCGGCTGGTCACCCAGACCCGCAGCGATCCAAGCCTGAGCCAGCGCATCGACACCTTGCGCCAGGAACACCAGCAACTCGGCGTTGCCTATCAGAAGGGCCGCGATGCCTTCGTGGCCGCGGGTGGCGAAGCTACGGCCGGCGACGCCGCGGTGAAGGGCGTGGACCGAGCCGCCAGCGAGCAGATGAGTGCGCTGGTGAGCGATCTGCGTGAGCAGGGCGCCAAGCAGTCGTTGGCGATCAGTGCCTATGCCGAGCGCACCGTGTTGGCGGGTCTGGCGATCATGGTGGTGTCCGGTGCCTTGATCGGCCTGTTCAGTCTCTGGCTGATCAACCGCAACCTGATCCTGCCGATTCGCGGCTTGATCGATTACGTGACGCAACTGAGCCACGGCCGCTTTGCCGAGCGCGTGGCCAGCCAACGTCAGGATGAACTGGGGCATCTGGCCGCAGCCGCCAATACCCTGCGCGATTTCCTCGCCGAAACCTTCAGCCGCTTGCAACGCAGTGCCACCGATCTGGTCGGTGCCAGCGGCGAGTTGAATGCCATTGCCGGGCAAATGGCGACGGGCACCCATGATCAGTTCAACCGCACCGACCAGGTGGCCACGGCCATGACCGAAATGTCGGCCACGGCCCAGGAAGTCGCGCGCCACGCCGCCAGCGCGTCTCGCGCGGCCGATAAAGCCGACCAATCGGCGCGTCAGGGCGGCGAAGTGATGCAAGTCACCATCGCTACCATCGGCCAGATGCGCAACGAGATCCTCAACACCGGCAGCATCATCCGCCAGTTGGAAACCGACAGCGTGCGCATCGGCAAAGTGCTGGAAGTGATTCGCGGTATCGCCGAGCAGACCAACCTGCTGGCGCTGAATGCCGCCATCGAGGCTGCGCGCGCGGGTGAGGCGGGGCGCGGCTTTGCGGTGGTGGCCGATGAAGTGCGCAGCCTGGCGCAACGCACGGCGGCGTCGATCATCGAGATCAACGGCATCATTGAGGCGGTGCAGACCGGCGCGGTGGGCGCGGCCGAAGCGATCGTGAGCGGGCAGTCGCGCAGTGATGAGAGTGTGGAGAAGGTCGCGCAGGCCGGTGCCATGCTGGCCCATATCACTCAGGCGGTAGAGGCGATTCGCGACATGAACCGCCAGATCGCCACGGCGGCCGAGGAGCAGACGTCGGTGGCGGAAGATATCTCGCGCAACATTACCCAGATTACGACAGTGGCCACGGCCAACCTCGATAACGTCAAGCGCACCGAAGCGGCAAGCCACAACCTGCGTGGGCTGTCGGGTGAGTTGAATGAGGTGACGGCGCGGCTGGGCGCCTGATCAACCGGTTGGCAGGCTGAACGTAAACACGGTGCCGTGCTGTTCGGTCGTGGATACGCTCAGTGCGCCGCCGTGTGCGTCGGCAATCTGCTTGACGATGTACAACCCCAGGCCGAGCCCGGCCTGGGGCGTATCGGTCACCGGCCGCGCGTAGGGCTGAAACAATCGCGGCAGGGCTTGTGCGCTGATCTGCCCGGGGTTTTTCACCGCCAGCGTAAATTGCGACTGCTCAACCCTTGCCGTGACTTCAATCGGGCCCTGGTGACTGCCGTGGTGGATGGCGTTGGCCACCAGGTTGGACAGCAACTGCGCCAGCCGCTCCCGGTCTCCCTTGAGCCCCTGGAGCTCACCGATATCGGCAAGGATCTCGCGGTGCGGGTGCACGCTCTGGACCTCCGACACCACATGTTGCAAGGTGGCCTGCAATCCCTGGCAGTCGCTGATGCTCAGGGGAATGCCGCCACCCATGCGCCCACGGGCGAAATCCAGCACGTCTTCCACCAGTTGCGCCGCACGCCGACCGCTGGCGAGGATATGCCGCACGATTTTGTCAGTGACGGGGTCAGGGTGTTTGCGCAGCAGCCGCTCGGCGCCGAAGTTGATGGCGAACAGTGGGTTGCGCAAATCGTGCCCGAGCACGGCGATGAACTGTTCACGCAATTCAGCGGTGCCGCGTTCTTCCTGCAATTCGGCTTCGGTTTGTTGCAGGCTTTCTTCGGCTTCGATCTGCAGCGACAGCACGCGGGCAAACGACTCCATGGTCGATTGGATGGTGCTGCTGCGCAATTGCGCAGGGGCGGGGTCGAGCGCGCAAATGGTGCCGAAGAAGCGCCCGTCGGTGCGAAAAACGGGGACGGAAATGTAGCTTTCAAACGCGTAGAGGCGCGGCGTGTGGTGGTCGTGGTAAACCGGGTCTTCGCTGGCTTTGTCGATCACCACGGACACATGTGAACCACGGATTTCGTGGCAGAGGGTGGTGGTCAGGTCCAGTTCGCCACCCACACCCAGGCCGAAACCCAGGGTGTCGAGCACGGCGCAGGCGGTCCAGGTGTCTTCCGTTACGCGAGCCACAGCGGCAAAGCGCAGGCCGGTCATGTCACTGATGACCTTGAGCATGGCCGGTACGGCGCTGATTCGACCGATTGTGGCAATGTCGGCGGCTTTTTGCCCCATGTAACGGTCTCTGATCGGGCGCGATGGCGTTATGCCTAGGCTGATGCCTGTGAGTCTAACGGCCTTACGCGATGTGGGTGCAAATAGATTCGGGGTCCCGATGGGTTTTCTGCAGATTGCCGACGAGCGCGCAAAAAAAACGCCACCCTAAGGTGGCGCGGTTTTATTCAGCGAGCACTCAAGTGTCCAGCTTGTCTTCGAGTACGGCACCGGTCTTGGCATCGAGCTTCACTTCGAACTTCTTGCCGGCGGTGTCGGTCAGGTCGACTTCGTAGACCAGGACGCCGCTGTGGTTGTGGTCCAGCTCGGTGTCATTGATGGTGGCGCCAGCGTGTTTGGCCAGGGCGGCAGCGTTGAGCTTTTCAAACGGCATCACCGCGCCGGACTTGAGCAGGCCTTCAATCTGGTCAGGGCGAACATCTGCCTGGGCCAGGCCGGCGGTCAGGGTCAGGGCGGTAGCGGCGAACAAAGCAGTCAGGGTTTTCATCGTGTGTGTCCTTCTCGGTTGAGCTGTTTAAGTGGGATCAGGTTAACCAGCGCAACTTAATTCATCCTTAATGGCACACTGCCTATTCAGTATTTATAGTCGTTCAGCAGGTCCCGCACGCTGGACGACGGCCAGCGCTGATAGAACTTCAACAGTTCGTCAGCACGGTTGGTGAAGATGCCATCGACGCCGGCCTTCATGACTTTGTCGAAATCCACAGGCTCGTCCACGGTGTAGACGTGCACCAGCAGGCCCTTGTCGTGGGTCAGTTGGTTCATCTCGGGTTTGACCAGGTCGGTGTAGCTCTGGTCGCCGTGGTCGGTCAGCTCAGCCGACGGGCCGGTGCCGATGGCGCCGAGGTGTTTGGCTTCATCGACCCACTTTTCGAATTCGGCGGCGTCCTTGGGTTCTTGCTTGGCGTAGTACGCGGCTTTTGTCGGCTCACCGGATTCGGCGAACGTCTGCTTGGACTTGGGCTCGATGCTGCCTTCACCCACCCACAGCAACAGGATTTTCGGGGTGTTGGGCATTTCCTTCTGCAGCTCGACCAGGCTGGATTTTTCAAAGGTTTGCAGCACCACACGACCCTTGCCCTGGCCGACGCCGGTATTGCTCTTGCCCAGCTTGGAGCCGGCCGAACTCAGCCAGCCCTTGTCCAGCAGCTTGTTTTTCAGGTCGGCTTCGATGCCCGGGAATTGCTTGGGCTCTTTGGTCTCGATGTACAAGCCGGGTTTGTGCTGCGGGTTGCCTTCGGCAATCTTGATGATGTCGTCCAGGCTGAGGATTTTCAGGCCGACAAAACCTGGACGCGCACGCTCGGGGTAGGCGGCGTTGAACCAACTGCCGGCGTCGAGGGTTTGCAGCTCTTTCCAGGTGAATTCGTTGGCCGGTGCATCTTTGCGCTCAGGGAACTTGGTGGCCACGTCGGTGGTGCGCTGCAGGTTGTTGTCGTGCAGGGCGAAAAGCACGCCGTCCTTGCTGCGTTGCAAGTCCAGCTCCAGGTAGTCGGCGCCCAGGTCGCGTGCGACTTTGTAGGCGGCGGCGGTGGATTCGGGGGCGTCGTGCGACGCGCCACGGTGGGCGATGACTGCCGGGTACGGAATGCCTGTATTGGTTGCCAGTTCAGCCGGGCTGATCACACCCTCAGCCTGTGCCTGGCCCAGGCCGAGCATCAGGGCGAGCAGCAGGGCACTTTTGGTAAACGTGGCAGGCATAGGCGAAGTCCTTTCGTGGAGGTAACTTTGAGAAGGCCTCCTTTTTAACAATTGATTGCGAAAGGCGCTATCACCAAACCGACATTAACGTGCGCACGGTTCAAATTTCCGCTTTTTTTTAGAAGGCATTGCAGTACTCTTGCGTGAACCTGCCCCGCTAGAGGGCGGTACTTTTTGCCCCGCGTGTAAACCATCTTTCCAGTCCCTGTGGGACTTTTCAGTGAGGTTTACCATGCGCATCACTTCCGAACTTATCTGCCAGGCCGCCGACCACCTCCACGGTTTTGTCGGCCTGAACCGCAAGACCGGCCAGTACATCGTGCGTTTCAGCGAAGACGCGTTCGGCATGGACGTGGCCGATGACGGCATCATCCCCACCGCCGAATTCGTCTGGCTGCCGGCCCCCGAAAACACCATGACGTTGTCCCGCGAACGCCTCCAGTTGCTGCTGGACCAGAACATCGACGAGCGCATCAACATCACGCAGCCGTTGCGGGTGTATATGCGCCGGGTGGAGATCCCGCAGATCAGCGCATTGCGCAGCCTGGTCATTTAAGCCCAGGCCTATTTCAGGCATTTGAAGATCTGAGTGTGGGAGCGGGCCGCATTTCAAGTGTGGAACGTATAGGCCCTTTCGACTTTGCATACGCGTGTCTGGAAGGCTGAGTACCAGAGTGCGCGCCCCTTTTCGCGCACTGCCCGGTGCTCGGCCTGCTGCTTCCAGGCCAGGATCGCCGCTTCACTCTCCCAGTACGACACGGTGATGCCCAGCCCATCCTCCCGCGCCGACTCCACGCCAAGAAAGCCCGGCTGTTCGTGGGCCAGTGCCAGCATGCGGCTGGCGGCTTCGCCGTAGCCATGATCGCCCTCGGTACGCAGCGAGCTGAAGATCACCGCGAAGTAGGGCGGGGCGGGTGTGTTGGCGATCATGCGCGCGCTGCCTGGCAGGCCTTGAGCAGGGCGATCACCAGGGGCGGCGTGATGCCTTCGAGAGCGGCGCGTTCGGGTTGGAACAAGGTGGCGACGAAAAACGGGTGGCCGAGCAGTTCCACCGCGCGCAGGTCCCCCGCTGAATCATGGCCGCCGGCGATCAGGTCGCCCTCCAGCAGCGCGTCGAGGAACTGCGGGTTGATGCCGTAGCGGCAGCGATAACCTTCCTGTACATCCAGGCGGGCGTAGGCCTCGGCGATGCGGGTGTAGGGCACCAGTCGCACCCTGTCGGTCGCTTCCACCAGGGCGCAGCTCAGTGGCGCAATCACGGCGCGTTTGGACCGCGGCGCCAATTCACCGTGTTCGGCGTCCGCCCAGCCCAGCACATTGCGGGCGTACTCAAGAACCGCGTGTTGAAAACCGCCGCAGGTGCCGAGGAAAGGTCGCTGTTGTTCGCGGGCAAACCGGATCGCCTGCACAGCGCCTTCGGTATCGCGGTAGGGGCTGGCGGGTACACACCAGAAACCGTCGAAGCCTTCCAACGGAGTGACGCTGTCGGTGGCGACCCACTGCAGGTCCACCTTCAGTCCCAGCGCCTCGGCGGCGAGTTGCAGCGCAACGGGAATGGCTTGGTGCGCGATCACATCGGGGTTGTAGTCGCCGATCAGGGCGAGGTGCAGCGGGCGGTTGTTCATCGTGTGCATCCCATGGCTTGTGGTGTCCTGGTGCGCACTATAGATTGGCGCTCACGCAATCAATATTGGCGTTTGCCCACATGATCAATGCAGCTGCGCACTATCGGCTCGATTACCCTGACCTGTCTTTGATTCTCGCCCTGGTCCGTGGCGGCACTCTGGCGCGGGCGGCGGCGTTATTGCGGGTGGATGTGTCCACGGTGTTCCGTGCGGTGCGGCGCCTGGAGGCGGCGTTGGGCCAGACGCTGTTTGAAAAAAGCCGCGCCGGTTACCTGCCCACCCACCTGGCGCGCGACCTGTCGCAACAGGCCGAATGTGCCGAACAGGCGCTGGAGGCGGCACGCATTGGCGTGGAGCAGGGCGGTGAAGTGATCAGCGGCACGGTACGCCTGACCTGTTCCGATTCGGTCTTGCATGGCTTGCTGCTACCGGCCCTGGCGCAGTTCATGCCGCAGTACCCGGCGCTGTCGCTGGAGCTGAACACCTCGAATGATTTTGCCAACCTCAGCCGCCGCGACGCGGACATTGCCTTGCGCCTCACCAGGACACCGCCCGAACACCTGGTAGGACGTTGCCTGGGCAAGGTGGCATATCACGTGTGTGCCAGCCCCGGTTTTGCGCATCAGCATGCGCGGCGCGACCTGGCCGAGCAGCCTTGGATCGCCCCGGATGACTTTATGCCCGATCATCCGACGGTGGTCTGGCGCCGCGAGCAGTTGCCGGGCGTTCGACCCGCGTATCGTTGCAACAGCATGTTGTCGGTCACCGAGTTGGTGCGCGCCGGACTGGGTGTGGCGGCGTTGCCGGATTTTCTGCTGGATGACGATCTGCGCCCGCTGGGCCCGGCGTTGACCGGGCATGACACGGCGCTGTGGCTGCTCACACGCCCCGACTGTCGAGCCTTGCGCTCGGTGGTGACGTTGTTCGATGAGTTGGCGCGGCATGTGAGCCTGAACACCACACCCACCTAGACGAGGGAGTACACAGGATGTTCAAGCGGATTGGGCAACCAGCTCCTCGCTGACACTGACCCGGTTGCGCCCGGTGTCCTTGGCGGCATACAGGGCCCGATCGGCGGCATTGAGCCACGAGGCGGCATCAATGTAGGACGGTTGGAACTCTGCCAGGCCGATGCTCAGGCTCACGCGTAGTTCAGGAAACTGCGGGTTGCGGTAATTGCTGAACGTTTCGCGCATGCGCTCCATTACCCGGGCGGCTTGTTGTAGGGGCATTTGCGGAAGAATCACACAAAATTCATCGCCGCCGTAACGCCCGGCCAGGTCGTTTTCCCGCAAGTTACGTCGCAACTCCAAGCTCAATTGGCGCAGTACCGCGTCCCCGACGATATGGCCGTGTGAGTCATTGATCTGCTTGAAATGATCGATATCGATCAGTGCGATGGTCGCGTGCCCTTGTTGCTGCGTGCACTTGAGGAACTTGAGTTGCAGCAAGTCCTTCCACGACCCGTGGTTGAGCAAGCCGGTGAGGCTGTCGATACGGCTCAAGGCACTGAGGGCGCGTTTGTGTTCCGAGAGCTTGATCGCCAGTTGGTAGCAAACCATGCCGATGGCCATCGGGTAGAGCGTCAGCATGGGCAGGCACGCGTACACCTGGGTCAGGCTCACGGAAGGGTTGAACTGCAGCCCGAACAACATACCGGCCACGGCGATACCCAGCAGTTGGGCCAAGGCGCCTCGCACCAGCAGGCGCGTGCCACCGGCTGCCACATTGTTCATCGACACCATCGACAGCAACGTCACGGTGGCCAGCGGTGTAAATTGCAGCGTCGCCGCCCAGAAACCGCTGAACAGCGCGTCATACACCAGGTTGCGGCGTTCAGCGTCGTAAGGGAATGTGGAGCGGGTTGCCAGTTGATACGCCAGGTGTGGCCAGACCAATCCATTGACCAACAACAATGCCCAGACCCACACAGGAATTCCTAGCGGATAGAGAGCCGCAATCACACTGATGGCGCACATTGCCGTGCCGATGATCCTGGGCCTGTAGATGCGCCTGGCAAACGAAAGCCCTTTGCCTTGTCTGTTTTCCATAGATTCCTGGGTCAGCTCTATTCTGCCGATGCGACGACACACGTTCACGCGGAATCAGCCGTTGATCGGATAATGCCGGTGAATATTGTCAGTGATTCCCGGAGGAATAATCAGTGTCCTTCGAGGCCATTTGCGCAAATAAGAGGGCGAATGCGTCAAAAGCGACCTGAAATGTCGTCCCTGAAATAGCCTTCAGGGTCTGGCAGCGGGGCTGACTTCGTAACCGGCAAGAAAAAGGTCGATGGCTGACTCAATCACGCTGGCCTGGACGGCGGCGTCAAGGATGGGTTGGCCAAGGGTAATCTGCGGCCAGAATGCAAACGCCTTGAGCATGCCCTGGATCTGATGGGCGGCAAATGCCGGGTCCTTGCAAGCCAGGCGGCCGTCTTCCTGGGCGGCGCGGATCCACTGGGTAAAGCCTTCTTCACGCTGGCTCAGACGGGTGACCATGTCTTGGGCGCGCGCGGGTGAGTGGATCGTGGCAGCGATAGCGACGCGGGCCAGGTCAAGAAAGTTGGCGTCTGCCATCATCTTCATTTTCGCTTCCAGCAAGCCACGCAGTTGTTCGCGCAGCGGACGGTCGCTGGCGTAGCTCACATCCAGTTGGGCGACGGTGCTGGCCCATAGCTGATGGAGGATTTCGGCGAATAGCTCTTCTTTACTGGGAAAATGGTTGTACACCGTGCGTTTGGAAACACCGGCGGTGGCGGCGATCTTGTCCATGCTCGTGACCTCGAAACCGTTATCGCGAAACTCGGCGATGGCGGCCGCCACGATGGCTTCTCGCTTGCGGTCAGTGAGGCGTTGAGGGATGGTCATAGGTGACGCTCGGCGAATGAAGGGAAATTACACTCGGTAGTTTACTTGCTCCGGCTTTTGTTGCAATCTAGAAACTACACTGTGCAGTGTAACTAATGCGCGTTACGCAGGAGTCTTCCATCATGGCCATCCTTTCATCCCGTCCCGATTCCTCGTCTGCCGCGCGTTCCCCGGCCGAGCAGGACAAGGCGCATTTCAACAACGAAGTCCCCGTGCAGCACGGCGGCCTCGGCAAGACCCTGCGTATTTTCTGGAACATGGCGTTCAACAAACCACGCAACACGCGGCCGGTGGGGCAGATACCGGTGCAGCCCCTGACCCGCGAGCTCCTGCTGGCGGCCCCCGATCACAGCGTGTTTCGCCTCGGGCATTCAACGGTGCTGCTGAAGATGCGTGGCAAATTCTGGGTGACCGACCCGGTGTTCGCCGAGCGTGCATCACCGTTCAGTTGGGCCGGCCCCAAGCGCTTTCACCAGCCGCCCATCAGCCTTGATGAGCTGCCGCCGCTGGAGGCGGTGATCCTTTCCCACAACCACTACGACCATCTCGATCGCAAGGCTGTGGTCGAATTGGCCGCCAAGACCCGTTATTTCCTGGCCCCGCTGGGGGTGGGGGACCTGCTGATCAAGTGGGGGGTGCAGGCCGACAAAGTGCGGCAGCTGGATTGGTGGCAGGGCACTGAGGTCGAAGGCATTCGCTTTGTGGCAACGCCGGCGCAGCATTTTTCCGGGCGTGGCCTGTTTGATGGCAACCAGACGCTCTGGTGCTCGTGGGTCATGATCGACGCGGCACGGCGGATTTTTTTCAGCGGCGACACCGGTTACTTCGACGGTTTCAAACGCATCGGCGAACAGTTCGGTCCGTTTGACCTGACCTTGATGGAGACGGGCGCCTACAACGTCGATTGGCCCCACGTGCACATGCAGCCGGAGCAAACGCTGCAGGCGCATATCGACCTCAAGGGCCGCTGGCTGTTGCCGATTCACAACGGCACTTTCGACCTGGCCTTCCATGCCTGGCACGAACCCTTCGACCGCATCATGGCGCTGGCGTGGGAGCGCAATGTGTCGATCACCACGCCGCAGATGGGGCAGGCTTTCAGTCTTGATCAGCCTGAGCGGGGGCATGCGTGGTGGCTGGAGTTGGAAACCCGTGGCGCGCAGCAGTCGTTGGGCTGAAATCACCAGACTGGAAAAAAGGAGTTTTCAAGGTGTTTCGGCACTGCGACAGCGGCCTGACGACGGTGCGATGATCTGCGGAATGTGTTCGTTGCGCGGAGCGTTTCGGTGAAAGACAACTGTGAGATTAATTGGCCGGGCGGCATTGTCTGGCGATCGCTACCGGCGGGCTTTGTGGAGGCCGCATCACCTGCGCCGCCGAGTGACAGGGCCAGCTCGGGCGCTATCACGTTTGAAGTCGGCGCTGTAGCCGCGGTCCACGTCGAGGGCTGCATCCCCATCCCCGGCTACGACGCGCCAGCGCTTCCCCTGAAACCCGTGCGTGATGCGGCGTTGTCGCTGATCGCCCTGAGTGGTGTCGACCCTTCGACGCCGGTCATGGTGGAAGTGCCGCTTGTGCAGGACAGTATCAACTACCTGAAGCCGCAGACGCTTGCTGGCTATCGTATCGGGTTCGCGGATCGGTATCAGGCCGGATCGGACTTCGCACCCGTCGAACACAGCGCTGCGTTCCTTCGCGTGTTGGGCTTACTGTGCCAGGCTGGGGCGCAGTTGGTGCCTGTCAGTGCGCAGCGCAGGGACGAGCATTTTCATTTCAATGTGCAGTCGTACAATGAAATCGATCACCTGGTGGTTAGGCATGGCCTGGATGCCCTGGTCTCCGATAGCCACAGTCGTGCCTTTCACGCTGCTTGCGAAAACGGATATCCCAGCCACTGCGAAGTGCTTGAGGGCGGGATGAGACTCTGGATCTACGGTAGCCGGGGGGCGCATAAGCGTCTGAAGGTAATCGTGCAAACCTGCCAGCGACTTTTCGCTGCGCCGACGGTGGCGCAGCCTGCATCAAGCGGTTGAACGATCGTGCACCGCCACAGGATTTACGGTGCTCACCAGTCTGCGTCTGGCCGCTACACCCCATTGGGTTGAGGGGTGGGTGCGTCAGCATTTGCATTGGCTGAGCCCAGCAAGCGCGAGAGAATCCCCTGTGCTGCGGGTTCGCTCGTGGTGGCGTCAAACCGACGCACACTCATCCCCCAGCCCGGTGCAAAACCCGGGAAAAACACCAGCCCTTCAGCTTCAAGCCGAAACGCCAGGGCCAGGCGGGTTTCATCCCCCACATCACCTTGATGTTCAAAGTGCTGAACCGCCTCCACCGCCACACTGGCCTGACGAGCCAGCTCTTCGCGGCTCCAACCCAGCATCGCGCGAGCCTGCACGCTGTGCTTGGCGGTGAATTGGTGCAGGACGATCTGCTGTTCTACATAAGAGCTCATTGCCAGAGAGGACATGGGGTTTCTCCAGGATTCGACGGGGAAGACAAACTATACTGTGTTTTTGTACAGTTGTTTTGACCGCTCATCAACTGAATGTTTAACGACCCACTATTCCACCCCCGGCGCTTCCCGAATAATCAGGTGATCGAGGTTCTCGATATTCGCGCTGAACACCCCAAACGTCTGCTCGGGATTCTTCTTGCTCGGCACCTGTTTCAGCTCCGGCGTCACTCCGTAGAAGAAGCAGTACAACGCCTGCTCACTGTCCACCGCCGCCTTGATCTGCTCGAGAAATGCCGTGCGTTTGCGATAGTTCTCGATGAGTTTTTTACCCAGGTAGACGTTGACCGAGTAGGGCTTCTTGTCGAGCCACACCTTTTTTTCAAAGTCGATGCGCAAGCTGCTGGTGTAGTCCTTGATCGCCTTGATCCTGCCCCAGTAGATCAAGCCCTTGTTGTCTTGCAGGTACTCGATCTTCTTGAAAAACGACCAGTAGGTCGCCGTGTGATCACCGATCTTCAACGGCATGGACTTGAGCTTGTCCTTGTCGTCGATGTTGGACACGTAGCATTCCACCGGGTGGGCGAACACGCTGGTTTTATCCGGGGTGCTGTCGTGTGTGGCGTGGGACGTGCTGCTGCCATGCGAAGGTGCTTTCGCAGAGGCTTGTGGGGCATTGCCTTCGGTGCCCGCAAGCGATGCCTTGCGCTCGTAGTGACGGCGGGTGAGTACGAATTCCGATGGGAAATGATCTTCGCGTTCGTCTTCACCGTCACCGGCCGCCGTCTTGTGGGCGCTGCCGTACCGGCATCCCACGATGTGCCGCGTGCTGACTTTGTTCTTGAAGTGCGGCGTGCGCTGATAGTTGATGTTTTTCGCATTGAACGTACCCAGCGCATTACCCGAATCGAACGCCGCACGGCATTCATCGTTGGGGCACAGGAAACGGTCCTTGTCGGAATCGAAATCGGCGGTTTCGTCGAAATTCAGGTCTCGGACATCGTAGATCGACAATTTTTCGTCGAGACTCAGGCAGTAGGCCGTGTCGAATTTCATGGGGCTCGGGTTCGTGAGAAGTTTCGCTATTAATAGCGGGATCCCGCGTAAATATCAGCAAGAACCTGCAACACGTCGCCCGCTCAAGAAGCACAGCGTTCCACCGACCGCTGTCAGCGCCCCCAACGCATAGAACATGCTGGCCGGCGCCGCATTGATCAGCAGATAGCCGCAAATCACCGGGCTCATTGCCCCTCCAAACGCGGCCAGGTTCTGTGCGCCGTAGTAACTGCCGCGTAGCGCATCGGGCGCGATGGTGTCGATAAACAGGAACTCGGAAGGGTAGATGATCATTTCGCCGAGGGTAAATATGAACATCGCCAGGCACCAGGTGACCAGGCTGTCCGCAAGGCTGAAACCGATCAGGCCGGCAATGAACAGCAGTGTGCCGAGCACGATCCAGTAGCGCAGTTGCTCGCGCTTGAGAAAGCGGCCGATCTGGTACTGCATCAGAATTACGGTAATGGCATTGCACGCCAGCACCGCAGACAGAATCTTCAAGGCCTCGGCGGGCGTGTAGGCCACCAGCAAAAACTGCGACAGGTACAGGGTGTAGCGCCCATGCACAATGGTGCTCAGCAAGCTGCCGCTGGTGAACAGGATCAGTGTACGGTCGCTGCGCAACGTGCGCAGGGTGGTGAGAAAACTCAAAGGCTTGTTGCTGTCGTCCCGTTGGGTGGGCGGGATGCCGATCATCAGGAACAGGCTGCCAAAGGCGATCGCACTGGCAATCAGGAACGGTGCCAGTTGCATGTGGCCGGCGATCACCACACCGACCATCGGCCCCGTGGCGTAGCCGACATTGGTGAGGGTGTAGCGCAGGGAAAACACCTTGGCACGTTCGCCCACGGGCAGGTTTTCGCTGATGATGGCTTTTGAGCCAATCAGGAACAGCGCCGACGCCGCTTCCGTGATAACCAGGGTCAGGGTGGTGAGGTAGAGGTTGCTGGCAAACGTCAGCAACAGAAAACCGATGGAGCTGGAGAGCATAGCCAGGATCAGCAGCTTGCGCTTTTCCAGGCGGTCGATGATGTAGCCGCCGTACAGGCCCAGCAATGTTGCGATAAAGACAGCGATGCCCATCAGCAGGCCGATGTCCTGCTGGTTCAGGCCCAGTCGGGTACTCAGCAACAGGACCAGCAACGGGCTGGTCATGGCGCGGCTGACCACGATGGTCACCGAGCAGATCATCAGGCGGCGGATTACCAGGGAGTAGGTGGCCACGGTGGGGCGGGTGTCCTTGTCATTTGTCTTGGGCAACACAAGTCCAAGGTGGGAGGGGGCAAGCCCCCTCCCACATTTTCAGACCGAATTACTGGCCGGAATTGATGGTGATTTTTTCTACGGCACCTTGCTCCAGATCCCACTTCTTCAGGATCTTGCCGTAGGTGCCGTCATCAATCATGCCCTGCAACGCTTCACTGATCGCCGTGACCAGTTCCGTGTTGCTCTTTTCAATCCCAAGCCCCGTGAACTGCTTGGAAATCGCCAGGCCGACAGGCTTGTACTTGCCTTTATCCAGCGACATCAAATAAGGAATGGTTTCGCTGCCTTGCATCGCGGCATCCAGACGATTCTGCTGCAATTGCGCCCGCGCATCCGCCGAGCCTTCGGTGCCGATCACCACAATCGCCGGCTTACCCGCCGCTTCGCAGTTTTCCTTGCTCCACGCGGCAATTTCCGACGGCCAGGTGGTACGACGGCTGGTGCCGACTTTTTTACCGCACAGGTCAGTCAATTCCTTGAGGTCTTCACGCTTGGCCAGGGTGTACAACTGCGGGCCGCTGGTGAAGTAGTCGACGAAGGTCACGGATTTCTGGCGTTCAGCGGTGTCGGTCATGCCCGACAGCACGATGTCCACACGCTTGGTCGTCAGGCCGCTGAGCATCTGCTCGAAGCCGGTTTCCTGCCATTTGATCTTCACGCCCAGGCGCTCGGCCAGGGCGTTGCCCAGGTCGAAGTCAAGGCCGGTGAGTTTGTTGGTGGCCGGGTCCTTGAAATCCATCGGCGGATAGTTAGGCACAATGGCCGCGCTGATTTCGCCCTTGTCCTTGATTGCCGCCGGCAATGCCGCGAAAACAGCGGAGGAGGCCATCAGGCCTGCGAGCAACGTTGGGATAAACAATTTTTTCATGGGGGCGTTCTCGTTTGTTTTTTAGTTAAGTGCGAACGGCAGAAATAAAGCTTTGGGTACGCGGGTTTTGTGGGCTTATTAGAATGTCTTCGGGGCTGCCGGCTTCCACAATCTGGCCGGCATCCATAAACACCATGCGGTTGGAGACTTCGCGGGCGAAGCCCAATTCATGGGTGACCACGATCATGGTCATGCCGGTGGTGGCCAAATCGCGCATCACCGACAGCACTTCGCCGACCAGCTCCGGGTCGAGGGCTGACGTGGGCTCGTCAAACAGCATCAGCTTGGGACGCATCGCCAATGCACGGGCAATCGCCACGCGCTGTTGCTGCCCGCCGGACAATTCCACCGGGTAGGCATTGCGCTTGTCCGCCAGGCCGACGCGGGCCAGCAGTTCCAGCGCATCTTCGATGGCTTCCTTGGGCGAGCGCTTGAGCACCTGGCACGGGCCTTCGATGATGTTCTGCAACACGGTCATGTGCGGGAACAGATTGAAGCGCTGGAACACCATGCCGGTTGCCAGGCGCTGGCGGGCAATCTGCGACTCGTTCATCTCATGCAGCTTGTTGCCGACGACGCGGTAACCCACCAGTTCGCCGTCGACCCACAGGCCGCCCTTGTCGATTTTTTCCAGCTGGTTGACGCAACGCAGCAGGGTGCTTTTACCGGAGCCCGACGGGCCGATGATGCACATTACTTCGCCTTGCTCGACCTCGATATTGATGTCACGCAGCGCGTGATACTCGTCGTAATATTTGTTCAGGTTGACGGCCTTGACGATGCTTCTCATGGGGCAAATCTCCTCAACCCAGACTTACGAACGCTTGCCGGCGCCGCGGGCAAAACGACGCTCGAGGCGGCTTTGACCAAATGAAAGTACAGTCACCACCGCCAGGTACCAGATGCCGGCCACGATCAGCAGCTCCATGACCCGCGCGTTGGCGTAGTAGATGTTTTGCGCGTTGTGCAGCAGCTCCGAGTACTGGATCACGCTGGCCAGGCTGGTCATTTTCACCATGCTGATGAACTCGTTGCCTACGGGCGGAATGATCACGCGCATCGCCTGCGGAAGAATGACCCTGCGTAGTGCCTGCAGGCTCGGCATGCCGATGGACTTGGCGGCTTCGTACTGGCCGGTATCCACGGACAGCAAACCGGCGCGCACCACCTCGGCGGTGTAGGCGCCCTGGTTGATGCTGAGGCCGAGCAGGGCGGCCACGAACGGGGTCATCAGGTCGACGGTGTCAATGCTGAACAGGCCGGGAATCGCGATCACCGGGAAGATCAACGCCAGGTTGAACCACAACAGCAGTTGCAGAATCAGCGGCGTGCCGCGGAACAGCCAGGTGTAGGTGATGGCCACGTAGCGCAGGATCGGGTTGGCCGACATGCGCATGATCGCCGTGATCACCCCGATGACCACGCCCAGCGCCATCGCCAGGATCGACATGACGATGGTGTTCACCAAGCCCCAGAGGATGGCCTCGGACGTGAGGAACTGACCGATGTAGGACCATTCGATCTGGCCATTGGCGAATGCACGCAACAGCGCGGCCAACACGATCACGATCAAGGTGGCAAAAAACATCCGCCCGTAATAACGACGCGGTACGTGCTCGTATTGCGTGATATCGAACTGGTTCTCGGACAACTTGCGCTCTATTTCCAAGCGCTCGGCCGGGGTTTGGTTCATGGTGAATCTCCAAAACTTACAACGCTCTAACTACAGTACGCGGTCCAAATGTGGGAGCTGGCTTGCCTGCGAAGACGCCAGCCCAAACACCGCAGATTTAAATCCGGAACCCCTGATAACTCGCTGCCCACTGCTGTTGAGCCACTAATGCGGACTTCAACCGCCCAATCTGCTCCCGAACCCGCTCCGGCGCTGTCCCACCCCACCCACTGCGCGCCGCAATCGCCGCTTCCAGGGTCAAGCAGTCGCGCACTTCTGGTGTGAGTCGTGCATCCACCTCCGCCAACATCGCCGGTGAGGCTTCCCACAATTCAATCTCATGCTTCTCACAGGCCTGCACCAAGGCGCCGGTAATCTCATGGGCCTCTTTGAACGGCACACCACGGGTCGCCAACCAGTCCGCCACCTCAGTCGCCAAGGTAAAGCCCATCGGCGCCTGACGCCGCAGCTCTTCGACCTGCACGTTCATGGTCGCGACCATCCCAGCCATTGCCGGCAACACCAGCAGCAACGTGTCCACGCTGTCCAACACACTGTGCTTGTCTTCACTCAAATCGCGGTTGTACGACAGCGGCAACGACTTTAGCGTGGACATCAACCCGGTCAGGTTGCCAATCAAGCGCCCAGCCTTGCCTCGCGCCAGTTCGGCAATGTCCGGATTCTTCTTCTGCGGCATGATCGAGCTGCCGGTAGCGTAGGCATCGTCCAGCACCACCCAGCGAAATTGGCGCGACGACCATAGGCAAAACTCTTCCGACAGCCGCGAAATATTCACCCCGAGCATGCCTGCCACAAACAGGAACTCCGCCACATGGTCACGGCTGGCGACGGCATCGATGGAGTTTTCGCACGGCCCGGTATAGCCCATTTCCTTGGCGGAATGTTCTGGCTGGCGCGCAATCGCAGAGCCGGCCATGGCTGCCGCACCCAATGGCGACAGCGCCGTACGCGCATCCCAATCCACCAAACGCTGCACATCCCGCAACATCGACTGGGCATGGGCCAGCAAGTGATGAGCGAACACAATCGGTTGTGCCTGCTGCAAGTGGGTGAAGCCTGGGCAAATGCTCTCGATATGCTGCTCTGCCTAATTCACCAGCGCCTGCTGCAAACCCAGCACTTCAGTGGCGATGGTGCGCGCATGGTCCCGTAGGAAAAGGCGCAGGTCATTGGCGGTCTGGTCGTTCCGCGAGCGCCCGGCGCGCAATTTGCCGCCCAGGGCGCCGAGGCGCTCGGTCAATACGCGTTCGATGAAGGTGTGCACGTCCTCGTCGTCCAGGGTGGGGTGCAGAGTGCCGGCAGCGAAATCTGCACCGATACCGTCCAAGGCTTCAAGGGTGCGCAAGGTCTCCGACTCATCCAGCAAACCCGCGCGCTGCAACTCACGGGCATGGGCACGGGAGCCGGCCAGGTCGTAGGGCGTCAGGCGGAAATAGCGCTCAGGGCAACGCGATAACGCGGCCAGTGCAGCAGACGGACCGGTCTTGAAACGAGCGCCCCAAAGGCGGTCGGTGGACTGGGACATGGATGTTCCTCACGCTTGTTTTTAGAAGAGTCGGAGGCAGTAAAAATAAGGTTTCAACTAAACTGAACCAGCGTCTGACGCGCCGTATTCAAGGTTGCCAAGGGCGGATGTTTATGTTCATTATCGCCGCCTGGCTATGTTCAAGGACTGGGTTCAAGCCTGTTGAATATGGCACTTGAGGTCAACGCGTATTATGGAAACTCCACTTTCCACTTCTGGAAACCTGCCGCCAACACCTGGCACAAGACCACCCCTGCAACTGAGCGGGCTGGACTTCAAATTGCTGCGTGTGTTCATGGCCGTGGTCGAAGCGGGCGGCTTCAGCGCCGCGCAAAACGAACTGAACGTGGGCCTGGCGGCGATCAGCAAACAAATCTCCGACCTCGAGATTCGCATCGGCATGCGCCTGTGCACACGGGGCAGGGAAGGGTTCGGCCTGACCGAAGAAGGCAAGTTGGTGTACCAAGCCTCCATCGAGTTATTTACCTCGGTGGACAGTTTTCGCGACAAGCTTAGTTCGGCGCAGAACGAGCTTATTGGGGACCTTAGTGTGGGGGTTATTGATAACACCGTATCCGACGTTAACTCCCCGCTCATTGCCGCGTTGGGGAAATTACATAGCGAATCACCCAAGATTAGATTGCGCTTACATGCCTCACAGTTGGACGAAGTTGAGCGCGGCGTTGTGGAAGGCCGCCTGATCGTCGGCATCGTGCCGGTGTACCAGCGCCGCGAAGAATTCGACTACTTCCCGCTCTACGAAGAAAAAGCCCACGCTTATTGCGCCGTAGGACACCCGCTGTTCAAGGCGAGTGAAATCACACCGGAAGTACTGCGCCAATACGAAGTGGTCAACCATCGGTACGCGATCCACCGCGACAAGGCCAACTTCGTCAACTACGACAGCCAGTCCGCCTCGGCCTCACAAGTGGAAGCCGTCGCGATCCTGATCCTCACCGGTCGGTTCCTCGGATTTCTACCGGAACACTACGCCACGCCATTGGTAAGAGAAGGGCGCCTACGCGTACTGTGCCCGGAACAGGTCCACCTGAGCACGGCATTCAACCTGATCCTGCGCCACAACGCCCCGCGCAGCCCAATGGTAAAAGCCTTCGCGACAGCGCTGGGCGTAGACCTCAAAGCCACGACATAACACTCAAGCCGAACACCGTCCCTCCGAGCGACAGAGGTCAACTGTGGGAGCTGTCGAGCCCCAGCGAGGCTGCGAAGGGATCGACTCGGTCTCCTGACGGCACCTCAACTCGGATCGCTGCCCTTTAGGTTGTTATCGTTTTCAAATGAAATAGCTGATTTGTTAGCAAATTTAAGGGCGCATTAGCGTTTTCGTACTCGCAAAATTATCGTTTTCGCCTACTATTCTCCAATAGTTATCGTTTTTTAGCGTTCGTTAGGGGATTCGACCATGCAGGTAGGCTTCAAGGCACTCGCTGACCGCTACCGTATAGCGCTTGCTCAGCCACTACGCGTCGAATCGGTAATCGGTACGACCCGCATGAGCCGCGAGAGCAATGGACATGTCGCGCGTAAGTACCCCCTCAGCTACCAACCCTCGGACGACTTTGCAGGGCATTTCGAGTTCGGGCTCAAGTACGAAGAAATTCACCTCGAATTCTTCGCTCGCCTATTTGCTGCGGCCGGCCCTGGCCCCGTCGAAGCCTGGTGCCGGCAAACGCCCTTTGGTCAATATGCCCGCCGGACCGGATTCCTTTACGAGTGGTTAACGGGACTGCACCTTGATGTGCCAGATGTCACCAACGGCGGCTACGTCGATGCCGTTTCATCACAGCGTTACCTGACCCGCGTTGAGTCTCTGCGGGTACGCCGCTGGCGCATCAACGATAATCTGCCCGGAGTGCCTGCGCTCTGTCCCTTGATTCGTCGCACTGAAGCCGTGCAGGAAGCGCTGCAATTTGATCTGGGGGCGTCACTGCTGCAGCTGAACCAGGCCTTTGGCGCTGATATCCTGATGCGCACGGCAAGTTGGCTGACGTTCAAGGAGTCGCGTGCCAGCTTTTTGATCGAGAGAGAGGCAGACAAAGCCGACAGGATCCAGCGGTTTGCCCACGTGATCGCCAAGTACTGTGGGCACATCGACAATCCGTTGAGTAATGAAAGCCTGCACACCTTGCAAGCCGGTATCTTAGGGGAAGAGGCGCTCGGGCTGGGCCTACGGCACTCACCGGTCTTCGTGGGGCAGGCCACCCTGCGCGAGGACATCGTGCACTACATTGCGCCGCAATTTGAGGTGCTGACGCAACTGCTTGATGGCTTGAAAGCATTCGAGTTGGCAACACGGGGCGCTGAGCCGCTGGCCCGGGCAGCTGTAATCGCTTTCGCTTTTATCTATATCCACCCCATGCGAGACGGCAATGGTCGGATCCATCGCTTTCTGATCAACGATACCTTGATCCGTGATAAGGCGGTGCCTGATGGCGTAATCCTGCCAGTGTCGGCCACAATCACAAGCTCGATTGATTTCCGGGCGCGTTACGATCGTACGCTTGAGGCATTTTCGCGGCCATTCATGCAACGCTACGCTGGCTCCTATCGATTTGGAGAACTTGGAGTCTACGAGGACGGAACCCGCAGCAATCTGGTCTTCGATGACTACGACGATGCGCAATTCGCGTGGCGCTACCCCGACTTGACCGAACAAGTCTTGTATACGGCACAGGTAGTGGCGCACACGGTTCGTATAGAGATGGCTGATGAAGCGCGTGTGTTGGTCATCTTTCAGCGCGCCCAGGAACGGCTAAAAGAAGTGCTGGAAATGCCTGATCAGGACGCAAACCGAGTCATTCGCTCGTTAAAGGAAAATGGCTGGCAGGTATCGGGGAAATTAAAGAAGGCTTATCCGCAGCTGGAAGTGATTCACCTAGCCGAACGGGTTGTGGAAGCGGTGCGATCCGCATTTGAAGATCAAGAATTGGGAAGCGGTGACGATTGATCGGAGTGGGCCATCCGCGCACTAGCACCCCATGATAGTGCGCGACCCTCGGTGCTCATCCGCTCAAGTGTGGGAGCTGTCGAGCCCCAGCGAGGCTGCAAAGGAATTACCCGCTAACCCCACCCACCCGCATCACCGCTGCAACCGAACCCGCTTCTTCTTCGCATGAAAATGCCGAAAATGTGCATCCTGCGCCGCCGCCAGCAACTCCCGATCCCCACGCGTATCGCCCCAGGCCCGCAGCCGATATTCCCCCAGGTCTCCATACACCGCCTCAAGCCTGAGCACCTTGTTCTCACAGCGGCAGTTATTCCCGGTGAGCTTACCGGTCAGCACCCCATCGACCACCTCAAGCTCAGTCCCGATCAACTTGATCCCCAGCCGATTGGCAAACGGCTGCAACACCAACGCCGGCGACGCCGAACACAACGTCACCTCCGCCCCGGAACCCAATTCCTGCTCCACCGACAGCACGCCTGCCGGCCGCATCAACCGCGCCCAGTTTTTCTGGCAATACTCCTCAGCCTTCTGCTGCACCCACGCCTTCTCCACCCCGGTCATGAAGGTGCGGATCAACTGCGCCTTCAACTCATCCCGGCTGATCCGCTGCAGCAAAAAGCGCAGCCCAGGTACGGCCAGCTTGACCATCCGGCCATAAAACTCACCGGGGCCAAAGGCAAACTTGAGGAAGGGTACGAAACTGTCGTGGTGGGTCAGCGTGCCGTCGAAGTCAAAGACGGAAAGTACTTTGGCGTCAGCGGGGCCGGCTTCAAGCATGTCTGGGTTCACGGGTTGGCCTCGGTCCTATCGGGTATTTTTTGAGTGTGCATCAGGTGTGACAGCAGGAGTTTACTCGCGTGCCAATCTTCCGATCTTGGCGTAAAGCCCTGCGGTGAAGGCATCCCGGTCACTCGACCGGTGACAACGCTGATGGCAGTTGGGGCACAAGGCTACAGCATTGGTGATGCGATCCGAACCCTTCTGGGCTAGGTGCTTGACGTGATGTACTTCAAGAAATGGCTGGCCGTTGTCTAGGTTGAACGGCGCATCTAGGCCACAACCTTCACAAATACCCGCCGCCTGCTGACGCACCCAAGCACGTACTTCCGGATCGCGGACGTAGGATGTGCTGGTTGTACTGACCTGTTGCGGCTTGGTGATGCCTTCGGGCCTAGTCTTGATGGGTTTGCTTTGCAGCTTTGCCGCGCGCTGTTCCAATAACGCTTCATCAAAAGTGGGGGCGTTGTCTTGAGATTCAACGATGCCGCGTTGTTCAAGCATTCGACGAATACGAGAGACGATTCCCGAGCCGACATTATTTGCAGCTGTGTAACCCGCAATTGGCGTTTGATTCAGCGTTTCAAATACAGCAGAAATATTGCGCATGCGGTAGTCGACCGACGCCAAGGATCGAGCGCTTAGAGCGCTTTCGCGCAGCAGCTCGTGTTCAGCTTTCTTGTTAAGCTGCTGGCCGAGACTTTCCAATTTCAACATTTTCAGGTAGCCATCGACGGACGCTTCAAGCTCCTGATCGCTCCATCCGGTGTTACTTTTTTTTGTATCCATACAGCCGCCGAGAGTAGAAAACCCTCGGACGATACTGAGTAGCCATTATTGAGTCTACGAAATTTCCTACACTCCCGCAGGAGTTGGCTGTCGCTTGCTTTGGTGGATTCGCTGCTTCATTCGGAAACCCTGAATGAGCTTTCTCCACTACGAAGCCCCTGCGCTTCACTTCGATAGATTCGCCTCACCAATAAATACGGCATATCCCGAAGCCGAATCCAGCCTTCATCCTGCCAATGCAGAAGGTTTAATGACATCTCCGGCCAATCCAACATGCTTAACAACGGCTGCTCTACTGCTCTTGGCTGGTGCTCGTCGCGCAATGTCGGAATAACTTCATGAGTGAGCCAATTTCGTAGCCGTCTGTTCTCTGGCGCGTAGTGATAGACCAGCAGCGCATAGGCGCCGGACTCGCTGATCATCAACATTTCTTCCGGTTGACCGTGGTACAGCAATCGCAGGGTGTGTTTCTGATCCTCGTCGAGCTTACGAGTCGTCCGTTCATCCAGGTAGTGGCCCATCAAACGTCCAAAATCGCGCGCGTAGAACCATGCTTGGTTTTCTATAAGAAGGGCGTGGAGTTGAAGAGAGTGACGCGTAAAAACGATGGCAATCAAGGGCTCAGGCGTGGCTGCCTTTTTGGCAGCCGGCAAGTTGAGCAGATATTGGCTAGGAATTTCCTATGACCTCTACGTGATTTTCGGAAGGGCAAAAGCCCAACGTAGAGACGGATTAAGAAACTCCAACTGGCTTGCCTCAAGACATACGCACCGCCTGACGGAGGTCGGATGGATGTTAAACTGTGTGATTGAGACAAACATCTACGTTGGGCGTTTCTTAGGCCCCGGCGGACGATGCTATTCAATGACTAAAACCCGATCAACCGTGCAACGGATGATCTATGCGTAAGACCGATCCGATCGAGACAAACGCGCATAAAAAAAGCCCTGAACGAGTCAGGGCTTCTTGAGGTGACTTGGCGCTGGAATCAATCCCAGCTCAACGCGCCACCGGTCTGATACTCGATCACGCGGGTCTCAAAGAAGTTTTTCTCTTTCTTCAAGT
>NZ_PCOZ01000012.1 GCF_002979555.1 Pseudomonas sp. MYb60
CCCTGCTGATGATTCGGTACGACTTGCCCATGCTGGTCTGCGGCTCGGCAGTGCTCTTTTCACGGCCGCGCTGGCTGCCGCTCGATAGATTCCTCACGCCTGTCACAAATATGTGCGAGCCTCGCACCATTGCCGCAGCCACAGCGCCGTTTTGGTGCTGTACTGCACCGGGTCTTACCAGAAAGCGCAATGACGGCCGTACTGGCATAAGTCTTGCGCGCTTCAAGCCCATGCCCTGGCTCGCAGGAGGCCGCCGTGTCGATTCATGTCGCGTTGCACCACGTTACGCATTACCGCTACGACCGTGCGGTCGAACTCGGCCCGCAGATCGTGCGCTTGCGCCCGGCAGCCCACAGCCGCACGCGGATATTGTCCTACGCGCTGAAAGTGCTGCCCGAGCAACATTTCATCAACTGGCAGCAAGACCCCCAGGGCAATTACCTGGCGCGCCTGGTATTTCCGGAAAAGACTGACGAGCTGCGCATCGAAGTCGACCTGGTCGCCGAGATGGCAGTGTTCAATCCGTTCGATTTCTTCCTCGAGCCCTACGCCGAGAAAATCCCCTTCAGCTACGCCGCCGATGAGCAACGCGAACTGGCGCCGTACCTGGAAACCCTGCCGCTCACGCCCCAACTGGCCGCGTACCTGGCCGCTATCGACCGCACGCCACTGCCGGCCGTGGACTTCCTGGTCGGCCTCAACCAGCGCCTGGCCGCCGATATCGGCTACCTGATCCGCATGGAGCCGGGGGTGCAGACGCCCGAATTCACCCTGCAAAACGCCTCCGGCTCGTGCCGGGACTCGGCGTGGCTGCTGGTGCAGATCCTGCGCAACCTGGGGTTGGCGGCGCGGTTTGTGTCCGGCTACCTGATCCAGCTCACCGCCGACGTCAAAGCCCTCGACGGCCCGTCCGGCACCGACGTGGATTTCACCGACTTGCACGCCTGGTGCGAAGTGTATTTGCCCGGCGCTGGCTGGATCGGCCTGGACGCGACCTCCGGGCTGTTCGCCGGTGAAGGGCATATCCCGTTGGCCTGCAGTCCCGATCCCTCGTCTGCCGCCCCTATCAGCGGGTTGGTGGAGCCCTGCGAGTGTGAATTCACCCACGAAATGTCGGTGGAGCGCATTTGGGAGGCGCCGCGTGTCACCAAGCCTTACACCGAGGCGCAGTGGCTGGCGATCCAGGCCCTGGGCCGACAGATCGACGGCGACTTGCTCAAGGATGACGTGCGCCTGACCATGGGCGGCGAGCCGACCTTCGTGTCCATCGACGACCCTGACGGCGCCGAATGGAACACCGCGGCCCTCGGCCCGGACAAGCGCCGGCTGTCCGCCGAGCTGTTCCAGCGCATGCGCAAGCACTACGCGCCCAAGGGCCTGGTCCATTTCGGCCAGGGCAAGTGGTACCCCGGCGAGCAACTGCCGCGCTGGTCGCTGAATTGCTACTGGCGCCGCGACGGCGTACCCATTTGGCACAACAGCGCACTGATCGCCGATGAACAGGAAGACTACGGCGCGGACGGTGCAATGGCCGGGCGCTTTCTGGCCGGCGTCGCCGAGCGTCTCAAATTACCGGCGCGCTTCGTGTTCCCGGCGTTTGAAGACAATTTCTACTACCTGTGGCGCGAAGGCGCGCTGCCGCAGAACGTGACTGCCCAGGACTCACGCCTGAGCGATGACCTGGAACGCGAACGCCTGCGTAAGGTGTTCAGCCAGGGCCTGGATAAAGTCATTGGCCAGGTGCTGCCGCTGGCCCGTACCGCTGCGAATGACCGTTGGCAGAGCGGGCGCTGGTACCTGCGCGACAACCACTGCCGCCTGGTGCCGGGGGATTCGCCGCTGGGATATCGCCTGCCGTTGGCCTCGCAACCGTGGGTGACGGCGGCGGAGTATCCGTTCGTGCACCCGACCGATCCTAATCAGGATCAGCCTGCGTTGCCGGGCACAGCACAATTGCAACGCCACGAGGAGCCTGCGCCGAGTGACGAACGTGTGCCCAAGGTGGACGAGTCCGCCGACTGGCTGACGCGCACCGCACTGTGCGCCGAAGCACGGGAGGGGCGCCTCTACCTGTTCATGCCACCCCTGGAGCGGGTCGAGGATTATCTGGAGTTGGTGGCCGCCATCGAAGCCACTGCCGAAGAGCTGCACTGTCCGGTATTGCTGGAAGGCTACGAGCCGCCAGCGGATACGCGGCTGAGCAACTTCCGTGTCACGCCGGACCCGGGTGTGATCGAGGTCAACGTGCAGCCGTCCGCCACCTGGGACGAGTTGGTGGAGCGCACCGAGTTTCTCTACGAAGAAGCGCGGCAAACCCGCCTGACCACCGAGAAGTTCATGATCGACGGGCGCCATACCGGTACCGGCGGCGGCAACCACTTCGTGCTGGGTGGCGCAACGCCCAAGGACTCACCCTTCCTGCGTCGTCCGGATTTGCTGCGCAGCTTGATCAGTTACTGGCACAACCATCCGTCGTTGTCCTACCTGTTTTCCGGGCTGTTCATCGGCCCCACCTCCCAGGCGCCGCGGGTGGACGAAGCGCGCAACGATGCGCTGTACGAGCTGGAAATCGCCTTCGCGCAGATGCCTGAACCGGGCGAAGAATGCCCGCCCTGGTTGGTTGACCGCCTGCTGCGCAACCTGTTGATCGACGTGACCGGCAACACCCACCGCGCTGAATTCTGCATCGACAAGCTTTATTCACCGGATGGCGCCACCGGTCGCCTGGGCCTGCTGGAACTGCGCGCGTTCGAAATGCCGCCGCATGCACGCATGAGCCTGACCCAGCAACTGCTGTTGCGCGCGCTGGTAGCGCGGTTCTGGCGCGAACCCTACGCGCCGCCGAAACTGGCGCGCTGGGGCACTGAATTGCATGACCGGTTCCTGTTGCCGCACTGTATCGAGCAGGATTTCGCCGACGTGATCGTCGAACTCAACGCCGCCGGCTACCCGCTGCGTGCCGAGTGGTTTGCCGCACACCTGGAGTTCCGTTTCCCCAAGGTCGGCGACTACGCCGTCAGCGGCATCGAGCTGGAGCTGCGCCAGGCCCTGGAACCCTGGCACGTGCTGGGCGAGGAGGGCGCCGTGGGCGGCACGGTGCGTTATGTGGATTCGTCCCTCGAGCGCCTGCAGGTCAAGCTGACCGGCCTGCCACCGCAACGCTACTTGTTGACCTGCAACGGCATTCCGGTGCCGCTGCAACCCACCGGGCGGGTCGGCGAATTCGTCGCGGGCGTGCGCTACCGTGCCTGGCAACCGGCCAACTGCCTGCAACCGACCATTCCGGTGCATGCGCCATTGGTGTTCGACTTGCTGGATACCTGGATGCAGCGCTCGCTGGGGGGCTGTCAGTACCACGTTGCCCACCCGGGCGGGCGCAACTACGACAGCCTGCCGGTGAACGCGAATGAGGCAGAGAGCCGGCGGATGGCGCGGTTTTTCCGGTTGGGGCATAGCCCGGGCAAGCTGCCCGTGCCGACGGTGGTCATGAACGATGAATTGCCGATGACCTTGGATCTGCGGTGCTTTCCCCATAAAAATGACTGAACACGGTTGAAAATGTGGGAGGGGGTTTGCTACCTCCCACAGTAGATTGCAGTGAACTTGAGTTAATCTGAGCCCCCTTGCCCTGCCGAGCGTTCCATGTCCGACTTGCTCGACCGCTACCCGCTGACTGCGGGCACTTATCATGAACTGCTGGACGACAGCGGTGCGGTGCGTGCCCATTGGGGGCGCCTGCTTGATCACCTGCAGCGCAGCACCCCGGCGCAACTGGCCCAGCGCCAGGCGTTGCTGACCCGGCAGATCCAGGAAAACGGCGTGACCTACAACGTCTACGCCGACCCCAAGGGTGCCGACCGCCCTTGGGAGTTGGACCTGCTGCCCCATGTGCTGGCCGCCGATGAGTGGCAGCACTTGTCGGCCGGCATTGCCCAGCGTGCGCGCTTGCTAGACGCGGTATTGGCCGACCTGTACGGCCCTCAGCGCCTGATCAAGGAAGGCTTGCTGCCAGCGGAGCTGGTGTTCGGCCACAACAATTTCCTGTGGCCGTGCCAGGGCATCCAGCCGCCTGAGGGGGCTTTTTTACACCTGTACGCCGTGGACCTGGCGCGCACCCCCGACGGCCGCTGGTGGGTTACCGCCGACCGTACCCAGGCGCCATCGGGCGCCGGGTATGCGCTGGAAAACCGCACCATCGTGTCCCGCGCCTTCCCGGACCTGTACCGCGACCTGCAAGTGCAACACCTGGGCGGGTTTTTCCGCACCTTGCAGGAAACCCTCGCCCGCCAGGCCCCAGGCGATGACCAGACGCCGCTGATCGTGTTGCTGACCCCGGGGCGCTTCAACGAAAGTTACTTCGAGCACCTTTACCTCGCCCGCCAGCTCGGCTATCCGCTGGTTGAAGGCGGTGACCTCACCGTGCGCGACAGCTGCGTGTTCCTCAAGACCCTCAGCGGCCTGCGCCGGGTGCACGCGATCATGCGCCGCCTCGACGACGACTTCTGTGACCCGCTGGAGCTGCGCACCGACTCGGCCCTCGGCGTACCCGGCCTGCTCGACGCTGTGCGCCAAGGCAATGTGCTGGTGGCCAACGCGCTGGGCAGCGGCGTGCTGGAGTCCCCCGGACTGCTGGGCTTTCTGCCGAAGATCAACGAATTCCTGTTCGGCGAAGAACTGATCCTGCCGTCCATCGCCACCTGGTGGTGCGGCGAAGCGCCGGTGCTGGCCGAGGCTCTGGAAAAACTCCCGGAGCTGCTGATCAAACCGGCATTTCCCTCCCAGAGCTTTGCCCCGGTATTCGGTCGCGACCTGGATGACCAGCAACGCCAGGCCCTGGCCGAACGCATGCGCGCCCGGCCCTACGCCTATGTCGCCCAGGAGCTGGCGCAACTGTCGCAAGCACCGGTGTGGCACACCGTGGATGACCATCTGCAACACCGCGCCATCGGCATGCGTGTGTACGCCGTCGCCAGCGAAGAGGGTTACCGCGTGCTGCCCGGCGGCCTGACCCGCGTGGCGGCCGAGGCCGATGCCGAAGTCGTGTCGATGCAGCGCGGTGGCGCGAGCAAGGACACCTGGGTCCTCGGTGAGCGCGCCACCGGGGGCGAGCATTGGCGTGCGCAACGGTCGATTGGCGTGCATGACCTGGTGCGCCGCGACCCTTATCTGCCGTCGCGGGTGGTGGAAAACCTGTTCTGGTTCGGCCGCTATTGCGAACGTTGCGACGACAGCGCACGTTGGCTGCGCATCGTGCTGGCGCGTTATGTGGACGGTGACGACCCGCTGGCCTTGCAGGCGGCCGTGGAATTGGGTGAGAACCTGCGCCTGCTGCCGGAAGAGGGCGAGCTGCCCGAGCGCCTGCTCGCCGCGCTGCTTGGCGATGACTGGCCGTCGAGCCTGCGCGCCAACCTGCAGCGCTTGCAGTGGGCGGCGTCCCAAGTGCGCGGCAAGTTGTCCCGGGAGAACTGGCAAGCGTTGGTGGAGTTGCAGCGCGAAGCCATGGAGCTGGAAAGCGAAGCGCCGGACTTCGGCGAGTTGCTGGATTTTCTCAACCGCCTGGTGATGTCGCTGGCGGCGCTGTCCGGCTTCGCGCTGGACGACATGACGCGTGACGAAGGCTGGCGTTTCCTGATGATGGGGCGGCGCATCGAGCGCCTGCAATTCCTTAGCAGCAGTCTGGCGGCGTTCCTGCGAGGCGTGGCGGTGTTCGATCAGGCCGGGCTGGAATGGTTGCTGGAACTGGGCAACAGCAGCATCACCTATCGCTCGCGCTACCTGGCGGTGCCGCAATTGATCCCGGTGCTCGACCTGTTGTTGCTGGATGAGCAGAACCCCCATGCGGTGTTGTTCCAGTTGAAACTGGTCAGCCGTACCGTGCGTCGACTGAATGACGATTTCGGCGTGCCGCGTGAAACCGGTCTGGGCCCGCTGGTAGAACGTCTTGGGCGTTTCGACCTGGGCTGCCTGGAGAACGGCTTGTTTGGCGAACCCAGCGTGCGTGCCGCGCTTGACGGCCTGGCGGACCTGCTGCAAGCGGTCGCCGATGAAAGCGGGCAAGTGTCGGACCGCCTGGCGTTGCGACACTTTGCCCATGTGGATGATGTCAGCCAGCAAACGGTGTCGCTGTGATGAGTGCGCGCTACCAGATTTTCCACGACACCCATTACCACTACGACAGCCCGGTGTCCCTGGCCCAGCAGCTGGCGCACTTGTGGCCACGGCCGTGTGCGTGGCAGCGTTGCAGTTCGCAGCAGTTGGATATCAGCCCGCAGCCGTCGTCACGGCGTGATGAGCTGGACGTATTCGGCAACCCCATCACGCGATTGGCCTTCGAGCGACCCCATGACGAACTGCTGGTCAATGCCGGCCTGACTGTGGAGGTGCTGGCGCGCCCGGTGCTGGACTTCCAGCAATCACCGGCCTGGGACCAGACCCGCGACAGCCTCACCTACAGCAGCCAGCCGCTGACGCTCGAAGTGATCGAGGCGTGCCGCTATCGCTTCGAATCGCCTTATGTGCACCTGAAGCAGACCTTTGTCGAGTTCTCCGCAAGCTGTTTCCCGCCAGCGCGTCCACTGTTGGTCGGCGTGCAGGCGTTGATGGAAAAGATCTTCAGTGAGTTCACCTTCGATGCCGAAGCCACCCAGGTCGCCACGCCGCTGGTGGAAGTGCTCGAGCGCCGGCGTGGCGTGTGCCAGGACTTCGCCCACCTGATGCTCGCTTGCCTGCGCTCACGCGGGCTGGCGGCGCGTTACATCAGCGGCTACTTGCTCACCCAGCCACCGCCCGGCCAGGCACGGCTGATCGGTGCCGATGCGTCCCACGCGTGGGTGTCGGTGTATTGCCCGGTGTCAGGCTGGGTGGATTTTGATCCGACGAATAATGTGCAGCCGGCACTGGAGCACATCACCCTGGCCTGGGGCCGGGACTTTTCCGATGTGTCGCCGTTGCGGGGGGTGATCCTGGGGGGAGGGAGCCATGACCCGGAGGTGCGGGTGACGGTGATGCCGCTGCAATAGGGGCAGATTGTGGTGAACCGGGCAAACCAGTTCACCACAAAGGAAATTATTCAGCCGGATCTTTTGGTGTTTCGTTCTCGTCGCTCGTTTCTTCACCGTCGACGTCTGCGGTCAGCCCATTGGCCTCGTCTTCTGCAGCGGCTTTTTTGCGTTGCAGTTTTTCCTCTTTCTTCTGCTCCTTGGCCAAGTCTCTCTGACGTTTGGCGAAGGAGTAATTAGGTTTGGCCATGGGCGATCCTCTAGGGTCGAAGGTGAGGGTGGCGGCGCGCAGCTGCCTTGGGTTGCCATGGTAGCAGTTTCAAGGCGTGCTTTGCCTTCACTTACCGCAGGCGTAGGCGGCCAACAGGCCGTTGAACAATTGATTGAGGTGCATGGCTCGGACTCCGGTGGGGGTGGGCCGATCATAGAAAGGTCTTATGACTTTGGCTGTTAGATTGTGTTGATAAGTCTGATAGCCTAAAGTTGTATACAATCTGTTGATTCAGATCATGAGAATTCCTGCCTTTATCAGGCACCCTTGCCGCACTACGCGTTTTCTAAACCCTGCCCTGGAGATTCACATGTTTGCAAAAATCGTTGCTGTTTCCCTGCTGACACTGGCGAGCGGCCAGTTGCTTGCTGCAGAGTGCGCGGTCACCGTTGACTCCACCGATCAGATGTCCTTCAACACCAAGGAAATCACCATCGACAAGAGCTGCAAGACCTTCACCGTAAACCTGGAACACTCGGGCAACCTGCCGAAAAACGTCATGGGCCACAACTGGGTACTGACCACCAAGGCTGACATGCCGGCCGTTGCCACCGACGGCATGGCCGCTGGCATCGACAAGAACTACCTGAAAGAAGGCGACACTCGTGTGATCGCCCACACCAAGATCATTGGCGCCGGCGAGAAAGATTCGGTGACCTTCGATGTGTCGAAACTGGCTGCGGGCACTGAATACGAGTTCTTCTGCTCGTTCCCGGGCCACAACTCGATGATGAAAGGCGCCGTGGTGCTTAAGTAAGACCGCGTTATCGTTCATCGGCGGCAAGCCCCCTCCCACACTGGCTGTGTTCACCAGTCAAATGTGCGAGGGGGCTTGCCCCGATAGCGGTCCAACGATCACCACACAACTATCTGACTACCTCACGGCGCAAATGGCATGACCCGCTTGTGCTCGGTCTTGCGATACGTCTCGCAGATGATCTTGAACGCCTCCTCACGCACCGCTTCACCGTGCAAAAACGCATCGATCTCGGCGTAGGTCACGCCATGTGACGCCTCGTCCGGCTTGCCCGGCGACAAATCTTCCAGATCCGCCGTCGGCACCTTCTCCACCAGCGATTCCGGTGCACCGAAGTGCCGCGCAATCGACCGCACCTGGTTCTTCACCAGCCCGCTTAAGGGTGCCAGGTCGCACGCGCCATCACCGAACTTGGTGAAAAAGCCCATCACCGCTTCCGCCGCATGGTCGGTGCCGATCACCAGGCCACCGGCCGCGCCAGCGATGGTGTACTGCGCCACCATGCGCATGCGCGCCTTGGTATTGCCCAGCACGAAGTCGCGCGATGCCACCGGCTTGCCTTCAAAGGCCGCCACTTCACCGGCCAGGGCCTTGACCGCCGGGCCGATATTGACGGTATGGCGCTCGTCCGGCTCAATAAAGTCCACCGAGGCCTGGGCGTCGATTTCATCGAACTGGGTTTCGTAGGGCAGGCGTACCGCGATAAAACGGTAAGCCTCGTCGCCGGTGCTGGCGCGCAGTTCCTGCATCGCGCGTTGGGCCAGCAGGCCTGCGGTGAGCGAGTCGACGCCACCGCTGATGCCCAGCACCAGCGTCTTGAGGCCAGCGTTGCGCAGGCAATCCTGGATGAAGGTGACGCGGCGGGCGACCTCGGCCTCGAGGGCCGCCTGGTCCTGGAACGGTGCTTGAACCTTGAGCTGCTGCGCAATCTCACGCTGTACGGCTTGCATGATTCACTCCTTGCTGGAAAGGGCAGGTACTTTGAAAACGTGCCGCAAATAGGCGACAAAATTCGGATCGGTGCAGTGGGTCTTGCCCGCTTCATCGGAAATCTTTGCGACGGGCTGGCCGTTGCAGGCAGTCATTTTAAGCACGATGCTCATCGGTTCCACACCCGGAATGTCGCAGGTCAGGTTGGTGCCGATGCCGAAGCTCACATTGATCCGGCCACGCAGCGCGCGGAAGATCTCCAGCGCCTTGGGCAGCGACAGGCTGTCGGAGAACACCAACGTCTTGCTCATCGGTTCGATGCCGAGCTTGTGATAGTGGGCGATGGCTTTTTCCGCCCACTGCACCGGGTCGCCGGAATCGTGGCGCAGGCCATCGAACAGCTTGGCGAAGTACAGATCGAAGTCGCCGAGGAACGCGTCGGTGGTGATGCAGTCGGTCAGGGCAATGCCCAGCAGGCCACGGTATTCGCGGACCCAGCAATCGAGGGCGGCGATCTGGCTGTCGATCAGGCGCGGGCCGAGCTGCTGGTGGGCCATGATCCATTCGTGGGCCATGGTGCCCAGGGGTTTCATGTCCAGCTCGCGGGCCAGGTGCACGTTGCTGGTGCCGACGAAACGCCCGGGAAAGTCATGCTTGAGCACACTGACCACTTCTTCCTGTACCCGGTACGAGAAGCGCCGGCGCGTGCCGAAGTCAGCCACCTGCAGTTCGGACAGCTCATCGCTGCTGGCATTGGCCGTCAGCCAATCGAACTTGCGGTACAGCTGCTCGCGGGCCTGTTCGAGGATCACGCTCTGGTAGCGGTAGCGGTTGCGCACCTCGCTGACGATGGCCAGCATCGGCACCTCAAACAGGATCACATGCAACCACGGCCCGCGCAGGCGGATGAACAACTCGCCGTTCTCGATGCCGGTCTGCACGTACCGCAGGTTGAAGCGGAACAGGCCGAGGAAGCGCAAAAAGTCCGGCTTCATGAAGCTGATACGCTCCAGGAAGCCCAGCTGGTCCGGGCTCAGGCTCAGTTCGGCGAGGCGTTCGATCTGGTAGCGGATTTCCGCCAGGTAGGGACGCAGGTCTTCACTGTTACGGCAACGAAACTCCCATTCAACTTCCACGTTCGGGTAGTTGTGCAGCACCGCCTGCATCATGGTCAGCTTGTAGAAGTCGGTGTCGAGCAGGTTCTGCACGATGCGATCGGCAAACACACTCTCGCTCATAACGGGAATCTCCAGACGGGTCGGCGATGGGCGCCGGCCTTTACGCACAATTAAGGAAGGGGGCTAGTGGCGCATAGACCTGTGGGGTTTTGCCAGTGATTTTTTTCGGTAAGGCCACTGGCCTCATCGGGGGCAAGCCCCCTCCCGCACTGACTGCATTCACACATTTGGACCGCTGAACACCGTAAAGGTGGGAGGGGGCTTGCCCCCGATAGCGTTATTCCAGGCGCTAAATAACCTGCTCCATCATCCATTTCACAAACTCCCGCACCTTGGGCACCTCTGCCGAATGCTCCGGGTACGCGAGGTAGTAGGCATCCTGACTCGGCATTGCATGCTGCCAGGGAATGACCAGCTTGCCGTCCGCCAGTTCCTCCTCGACCAGGAAACGCGGCAACAAGGCCACGCCACACCCCACTTGCGCGGCACGAATGCACATGTAAAACGTATCGAAACGCGGCCCGTGGTAGCTGTGCTCGGTCTGGAGGCCCTGGTCGGCGAACCAGTCGTGCCAGCCCTGGGGGCGCGAGGCATTTTGCAGCAGCACCAGTTCGCTCAGTTGGGTGGGGTCGGTAAAAGGCCTTGCCGGCAGGCTTTCCGGCGCACACACCGGCACAAGCTCTTCGCTGAACAGCTTCAGGCTTTCGGTGCCCGGGCGTGAGCCCTGGCCGAAGTAGAAGGCCATGTCGGCCTTGCCTTGCAGCAATTCGTCCGGCTCCTGTTCGTTGCACAGGTCCAGGTGAATGTGCGGGTGACGCAACCGCCAGCCCTTGAGGCGCGGCACCAGCCAGCGCGCGCCGAAAGTGTAGGGCGTGGACACCCGCAGTACTTCGGTCTCGCCGCCGTAGGAGCGCAGGTAGTGGGTGGACATCTCCACCTGGGTGAGGATTTTTCTCACTTCCACCAGGTACAGATCCCCCGCCGGGGTCATCTGCAAGCGACGACGCACGCGGCGGAACAGCAGGTGTTGCAGCAATTCCTCGAGCTGCGCCACCTGCTTGCTCACGGCGCTCTGGGTGAGGTTCAGCTCCTCGGCGGCACGGGTGAAGCTCAGGTGCCGGGTGGCGGCTTCGAAACACTGCAGGGCAGTGATCGAGGGCAAATGTCTTTTGTTCAGCACGGCGTGCCTCTTCTTATGCTTTGCATGAATAAACGGAATGATATCTCGCCTAATCGTCGTTTGTTGGCAAGTCTCGGGCCAGCTACAAATAAGGCCTGGATCGCCGCGTGTGCAGCGGCGCGAATTTTTGATGTTGCAGATTGAAGGAGTGACCCATGGTTGCCGCATTGCTTGATCGTCTCGGGGTAGACCCGGCGCTGTACCAGGCGGGGAAAAACCCTGTGCATTCGCCCATCGATGGCAGCCGCATCGGCAGCGTGCACTGGGAAGGTGCCGCCGAGGTCGAGCAACAGGTCAGTCGCGCCGAGCATGCATTCGAGGCCTGGCGCAACGTGCCGGCCCCGCGCCGTGGTGAGCTGGTGCGCCAGTTCGGCGACGTGCTGCGCCAATACAAGGCCGACCTGGGCGAATTGGTGTCGTGGGAAGCGGGCAAGATCACCCAGGAAGGCCTGGGGGAAGTGCAGGAGATGATCGACATCTGCGACTTCGCCGTCGGCCTGTCGCGCCAGCTCTACGGCTTGACCATCGCCTCCGAGCGCCCCGGCCATCACATGCGTGAAACCTGGCACCCGCTGGGCGTGGTGGGCGTCATCAGTGCCTTCAACTTCCCGGTCGCGGTGTGGGCGTGGAACACCGCCCTGGCCCTGGTGTGCGGCAATGCCGTGATCTGGAAACCCTCGGAAAAAACCCCGCTGACCGCCCTGGCCTGCCAGGCGCTGTTCGAGCGCGTGGTGAAGAATTTCAGCGATGCGCCGCCGTACCTCAGCCAAGTGATCATCGGTGGTCGCGACGCTGGCGCCGCGCTGGTGGATGACCCGCGCGTGGCCCTGATCAGCGCCACTGGCAGCACCCGCATGGGCCGTGAAGTGGCACCGAAAGTCGCCGCGCGGTTTGCCCGCAGCATTCTCGAACTGGGCGGCAACAACGCGATGATCCTCGGCCCGAGCGCCGACCTGGACATGGCCGTCCGCGCCATCCTGTTCAGTGCGGTGGGCACCGCCGGCCAGCGTTGCACCACCCTGCGCCGGCTGATCGCCCATGAGTCGGTGAAGGCGGAAATCGTCACCCGCCTGAAGGCAGCCTATTCCAACGTGCGTATCGGCCACCCGCTGGAAGGCAACCTGATCGGCCCGCTGATCGACAAGCAGGGCTTCGAAAATATGCAGGACGCCCTGGAGCAGGCCCTGAGCGAGGGCGGCAAGGTGTTCGGCGGCAAGCGCCAGTTGGAGGAACAATTCCCGAATGCTTACTACGTATCGCCGGCCATCGTCGAAATGCCCGAGCAAAGCGACGTGGTCTGCACCGAAACCTTCGCGCCGATCCTCTACGTGGTCGGCTACACCGACTTCACCGAGGCCCTGCGCCTGAACAACGCCGTGCCCCAGGGCCTGTCGTCGTGCATCTTCACCACCGATGTGCGCGAAGCCGAGCAGTTCATGTCGGCAGTGGGCAGTGACTGCGGCATCGCCAACGTCAACATCGGCCCTAGCGGTGCGGAAATCGGCGGCGCGTTTGGTGGCGAGAAAGAGACCGGCGGTGGACGTGAGTCGGGATCGGATGCGTGGCGCGGGTACATGCGCCGCCAGACCAATACCGTGAACTACTCGCTGGAATTGCCGCTGGCGCAGGGCATCACCTTCGACTAGCCCAATATGGGAGGGGGCTTGCCCCCTCCCATATTTGACCTCATTTGCAGTTCAAAATAGTTGCTTGTTGGGTCTCACCGGAGTCTGGCAATGGCATTACGCGAAACATGTTTGTGGGAGTACCTTACCCCCAGCCGGCCGGATCACGCCGCGCTCGAGGGCGAGGTCAAGGTGGACGTGTGCGTGATCGGCGCTGGCATCACCGGTTTGTCAGCAGCCATTCACTTGCTGGAACAGGGCAAAAGCGTCGCCGTGCTGGAGGCCCATCGCACGGGTCACGGTGGTTCGGGGCGTAATGTGGGGCTGGTGAATGCCGGCCTGTGGATACCCCCGGACGAGATCGAAGCCGGTTTCGGCGAAGCGGTCGGCAGTCAGCTCAACCGCATGCTGGGGGCGGCACCGTCGCTGGTGTTCAGCCTGATCGATAAATACAACATCGATTGCCAACTGCGCCGCGAAGGCACCTTGCACATGGCGCACAACGCCCGGGGCGAGGCGGACTTGCGCAGTCGTGAAGAACAATGGAAACGCCGCGGCGCCCCGGTGGAATTGCTCACAGGCCAGGCCTGCGAGCAAGCCACGGGAACCCGGAAAATTGCCGCCGCCTTGCTGGATCGGCGTGCTGGCACCTTGAACCCGATGGCCTACACCAGCGGTTTGGCAACTGCCGCCGTGGGCTTGGGCGGGCAACTGTTCGATCATTCACCGGTCACGCAACTGGAGCGGCAAGGCGCGCAATGGTCGGTGCAAACCGCCCGAGGATCGGTGCAGGCCGCGCAAGTAGTGATCGCCTCCAACGCCTACACCGAAGGCGAGTGGACCGAGCTGCGGCGTAATTTTTTCCCCGGTTATTACTACCAGGTCGCGTCGGCGCCGTTGACCGACGTCGCCGCCGAAAAAATCCTGCCCGGCGGCCAGGGATCCTGGGATACGCGCCAGGTCTTGAGCAGCATTCGCCGCGACGCCGAGGGTCGCCTGTTGCTCGGCAGCCTGGGCAACGGCAACCAGAAACCAGCATGGTTTCTGAAGGCGTGGGCCGATCGGGTGCAGCAACACTACTTCCCGTATCTCAAATCGGTGCAGTGGGAGTACACCTGGACCGGCTGCATCGCCTTCACCCCGGACCACCTGATGCGCCTGTTCGAACCGGCACCGGGCGTGGTGGCAGTAACGGGGTATAACGGGCGCGGCGTCACCACCGGCAGCGTCGTCGGCAAGGCCTTCGCCGACTATCTGTGTCACCAGAATCCCCAGGCGTTGCCTATTCCGTTCGCCCCGATGCAGCCCCTGGCAGGGGTGGGTCTGCGCAGTTGTCTGTATGAAGCTGGATTCTCGCTGTATCACGCGGGCCAATGCTTGCGGATCGTGATCTGATCAGCGAAATACTGCTCAAAAGCCGGCATTTTCTTAGCAGGCTACTAATCTGTATTGGTGCAAGTCGTAGCAATCTCGCACTGTAAATGTGCAGTTCCGTTACGTCGTCTGTTACAGCTGTAGGAACTGTCGTTTATAGGCTTGGTTGCAGGTGCGACCTGCCAGGGTTGTACTTTTTTGCTCTTTGGGTTGCACCTGTTGATGCTGGCGGGTTGCACGTCCCGACGAGCGGCGCGCAAGCGCCTGTAAACACAATGACACCGTGTCTTTTTGAAGAATAAAAACCTAATGGCACGCGCTTTGCTCTGAGCTTTCAGTGAAAAGTTTGAATGCAAGTCGTCGTGCCTAAAATCAAAAATATCGGAGCACCACTCATGTCCCAGACGTTTTACAAGAAAGGTTTTCTGGCCCTCGCCGTTGCAGCGGCGCTGGGTGTTTCTACGTTTGTTCAAGCTGATGTGAAGATCGGCGTCGCGGGGCCCATGACGGGCGCCAACGCCGCTTTCGGTGAGCAGTACATGAAGGGTGCCCAGGCGGCGGCCGATACCATCAACAAGGCCGGCGGCATCAACGGCGAGAAAATCGTGCTGGTGGCCGGCGACGACGCGTGTGAGCCCAAGCAGGCCGTGGCCGTGGCCAACCGTCTGGCTGACCAGGACAAAGTCATCGGCGTGGTTGGGCACTTCTGCTCCTCCAACACCATCCCGGCGTCCGAGGTGTATGACGAAGCGGGCATCATCGCTATCACCCCAGGCTCCACCAACCCACAAGTCACCGAACGCGGCCTCGGCGCCATGTTCCGTATGTGCGGGCGTGACGACCAGCAGGGCATTGTGGCCGGCGACTACATCGTCGATGTGCTCAAGGGCAAGAAAGTCGCGGTCATCAACGACAAGGACACCTACGGCAAAGGCCTGGCCGATGCCACCGCTGCCCAGTTGACCAAACGCGGCGTCAAGCCGGTGCTGGAAGAAGGCCTGACCCGCGGCGAGAAAGACTTCAGCGCCCTGGTCACCAAGATCCGTTCCATGGGCGCTGACGTCGTGTACTTCGGCGGCCTGCACCCGGAAGCCGGTCCACTGGTTCGCCAGATCCGTGAAGCCGGTCTGAAAGACGTCAAGTTCATGTCCGACGACGGCGTCGTGACCGACGAGTTGGTGGCCACCGCTGGCGGCGCGCAATACGTCGACGGCGTGTACATGACCTTCGGCGCCGACCCGCGCCTGCTGCCAGACAGCAAGGCTGTGGTGGAAGAGTTCCGTAAGAATGGTACCGAGCCTGAAGGCTACACCCTCTACGCCTACGCATCGGTCCAGGCCCTGGCCGCCGGTTTCAACGGTGCCAAGTCCAACAAGGGCGAAGATGCGGCCAAGTGGCTCAAGGCTAATCCGGTAAAAACCGTCATGGGCGAAAAAGCCTGGGATTCGAAGGGTGACCTGAAGATCTCCGACTACGTGGTTTACCAGTGGGATAAAGACGGCAAATACCACCAGTTGGAAAAACAGAAGTAATCCGAACTGACTGCGTCACCCTGTAGGAGCGAGCTTGCTCGCGAAGAACGTCAACGATGGCCCGGACATCCAGAATGCCCGCGTCGCTCTCCGGTTTTTCGCGAGCAAGCTCGCTCCTACAAGGGGTATCGCCGAGCCTCTGTTTTCCTCCAGAAGCGCCGCACACCCACAGGTGTGCAGGTGCTCACCGCGTGAGATTGCGTTATGGATGGTATTTTCCTGCAGCAACTGGTCAACGGCCTGACCCTCGGGTCGGTCTACGGCCTGATCGCCATCGGCTACACAATGGTCTATGGCATCATCGGCATGATCAACTTCGCCCACGGCGAGGTTTATATGATTTCCGCTTACCTCGCGGCGATCACCCTGGCCCTGCTGGCCTATTTCGGCATTGAATCCTTCCCGCTGCTCATTCTCGGCACCTTGATCTTCACCGTGGTCGTCACTGGCGTGTACGGTTGGGTCATCGAACGTGTCGCCTACAAACCGCTGCGCAACTCCACACGACTGGCCCCGCTGATCAGCGCCATCGGTATTTCGCTGATCCTGCAGAACTACGCACAGATTGCCCAGGGCGCCAAGCAACAAGGTATTCCTACCCTGCTGGCCGGGGCCTGGCGTGTCGATATCGGCACCGGGTTCGTCCAGCTGACGTACACCAAGGTTTTCATCCTGGTCGCCGCTTTCGCCGGCATGGCCCTGCTGACCTACATCATCAAGTACACCAAGCTCGGCCGCATGTGCCGCGCCACCCAGCAAGACCGCAAGATGGCCTCCATCCTCGGCATCAACACCGACCGCGTGATCTCCTACGTGTTTGTCATCGGTGCCGCCATGGCCGCCCTTGCCGGCGTGCTGATCACCCTCAACTACGGCACCTTCGACTTCTATGCCGGTTTCATCATCGGCATCAAGGCGTTCACCGCTGCGGTACTCGGTGGCATCGGCTCCCTGCCTGGGGCGATGCTGGGCGGGATCATCCTCGGTATCTCCGAGTCGCTGTTCTCGGGGTTGATCAACTCTGACTACAAAGACGTGTTCAGTTTCTCCCTGCTGGTGGTGATTCTGATTTTCCGTCCCCAGGGCCTGCTGGGTCGCCCACTCGTGGCTAAGGTGTAAACATGTCTGCTGCCAAACCCATCGATATCAAGAAAAGTGTGATCGACACGATCCTTGCCGGGTTGATTTCCCTGGTCGTGTTCGGCCCGATCGTCGGCGTAGTCCTCGACGGCTACACCTTCAACCTGGAACCGGCCCGCGTGGCCACGCTGGTGGCCATCGTGATGGTCGGCCGCTTCGCCATGAGCCTGTTCCTGCAAACCCCCAAGGGCGTGAAAATCCTCCAGGGCTTCGAGAGCAGCGGCTCTGGCGTGCACGTGCTGGCGCCGGACTACAAGTCGCGGCTGCGCTGGATCATCCCGGCGTTGATCGTGATCGCCATCGTGTTTCCGATCTTTGCCAACAAGTACCTGCTCACCGTGGTGATCCTCGGGCTCATCTACGTATTGCTGGGCCTGGGGTTGAACATCGTGGTCGGCCTGGCGGGCCTGCTCGACCTGGGTTACGTGGCGTTCTACGCCATCGGTGCCTACGGCCTGGCGCTGGGTTATCAATACCTCGGCCTGGGCTTCTGGACGGTCCTGCCACTGGCGGCGATCGCGGCGGCATTGGCGGGGTGCATACTCGGGTTCCCGGTGTTGCGAATGCACGGCGACTACCTCGCCATCGTGACCCTGGGCTTCGGCGAAATCATCCGTCTGGTGCTCAACAACTGGCTGTCGTTCACCGGTGGCCCCAACGGCATGCCGGTGCCATCGCCGACGTTCCTGGGCCTGGAGTTCGGGCGCAGGGCCAAGGACGGCGGGGTTCCGTTTCACGAGTTCTTTGGCATCGATTACAACCCCAATATCAAGTTCATGTTCATCTACATCGTGCTGTTCCTGGTGGTATTGGCCGTGCTCTACATCAAGCACCGCCTGACGCGCATGCCGGTCGGCCGCGCCTGGGAAGCGTTGCGCGAAGATGAAATCGCCTGTCGTTCGATGGGCCTGAACCACGTGCTGGTCAAGCTCTCGGCGTTCACCATCGGCGCATCGACGGCGGGTCTGGCCGGGGTGTTCTTCGCCAGCTACCAGGGCTTCGTCAACCCGTCCTCGTTCACCTTCTTCGAGTCGGCGCTGATCCTGGCCATCGTGGTACTCGGCGGCATGGGCTCGACAGTCGGTGTGGTGATCGCGGCGTTCGTATTGACCGTTGCGCCAGAGTTGCTACGCAGTTTCTCCGAATACCGCGTGCTGCTGTTTGGCGTGCTGATGGTGGTGATGATGATCTGGCGACCGCGCGGGTTGATCCGCATCAGCCGTGCCGGTGTCGTGCCACGTAAGGGGGTAGCGCCATGAGCAAGGAAGTCGTCCTCAGCGTGGAACATTTGATGATGCACTTCGGTGGCATCAAGGCCTTGAGCGATGTGAGCCTCAAGGTCGAACGCAACTCGATCTTCGCCCTGATCGGCCCCAACGGTGCCGGCAAGACCACGGTGTTCAACTGCCTCACCGGTTTCTACAAAGCCAGCGGCGGCAAGATCGAACTCAACGTGCGTGGCAAGCAGACCAACGTGATCCAGTTACTGGGCGAGCGTTTTCAGGCCACTGACTTTGTGTCGCCGAAAAGCTTTTTCAGCCGTGTTTACTACAAGATGTTCGGCGGCACTCACCTGGTGAACCGTGCCGGCCTGGCCCGGACCTTCCAGAACATTCGCCTGTTCAAGGAAATGTCCGTGGTCGAAAACCTGCTGGTGGCCCAGCACATGTGGGTCAACCGCAACATGCTCGCGGGCATCCTCAACACCAAGGGCTACCGCCAGGCCGAAAGCGACGCCCTCGACCACGCCTTCTACTGGCTGGAAGTGGTGGACCTGGTGGACTGCGCCAACCGCCTCGCTGGCGAACTGTCCTACGGCCAGCAGCGCCGCCTGGAAATCGCCCGTGCCATGTGCACGCGGCCGCAGATTATCTGCCTGGATGAACCGGCTGCCGGTCTCAACCCCCAGGAAACCGAAGCCCTCAGCGCGATGATTCGCCTGTTGCGCGACGAACACGACCTCACGGTGGTGCTGATCGAACACGACATGGGCATGGTGATGAGTATTTCCGACCACATCGTGGTGCTCGACCACGGCAACGTGATCGCCGAAGGCGGGCCGGACGCGATCCGCAACGACCCTAAAGTGATTGCCGCCTACCTGGGCGCTGACGAAGAGGAGCTGGTATGAGCGCACCTATCCTCGAGATGAAAGACCTGGACGTGTATTACGGTCCGATCCAGGCCCTGAAGAAAGTCTCGCTGCACATCAACGAAGGCGAGACCGTCAGCCTGATCGGCTCCAACGGCGCGGGTAAATCCACGCTGTTGATGTCGATCTTCGGCCAGCCACGGGCAGAATCCGGGCAAATTCTCTATAACGGCGTCGACATTACCCACAAGTCGTCCCACTACATCGCTTCCAACGGCATTGCGCAGTCGCCGGAAGGGCGGCGGGTGTTCCCTGACATGACCGTCGAGGAAAACCTGCTGATGGGCACCATCCCCATTGGTGACAAGTTCGCCAGCGAGGACATGCAGCGCATGTTCGAGCTGTTCCCGCGGCTCAAGGAGCGGCGCAACCAGCGGGCGATGACCATGTCTGGTGGCGAGCAGCAAATGCTCGCCATCGCCCGCGCGCTGATGAGCCGGCCCAAGTTGTTGCTGCTGGACGAGCCGAGCCTGGGCCTGGCGCCGATTGTGGTGAAACAGATCTTCTCGACGTTGCGCGAGCTGGCGGCCACTGGCATGACCATCTTCCTGGTGGAACAGAACGCCAACCACGCGCTGCGCTTGTCGGACCGGGCGTACGTGATGGTCAACGGCGAGATCCGCCTGACCGGCAGTGGCAAGGAGCTGCTGGTGAACGAGGAAGTGCGCAACGCCTACCTCGGCGGGCACTGATCTAAATAACCTGTAGGAGCGAGCTTGCTCGCGAAGAGCGTCAACGATAATGCGGGCATCCTGGATGGCCGCAGTATCCTTGAGTTCTTCGCGAGCAAGCTCGCTCCTACAGTTGTTTTTGGGGGGGCTCACACCGCTTTCTCCAAATTGTGGAAAACAAATCCAGCCTCCTCCCAAAGCGCGACATATAGCCGCCGCAAATCCCTGTTTTGTCACAGTTTTGACTTGTCCCCATGTGCTGTGGAACCGGCTGTGGGTAACGTGGTGGTACTTGGCTGCACGCCTTTAAAACCGTAGCGTGCAGCGCGATGCTCGTTTTTTGATCAGCAGTGTTTTTGCGAACGTCGCGGCCGTTTGTCAACCTGTTTAAAGACACAGGTATATGACCGATTTGTGGCACTCCAGCCTGTGGATAAGTCTGTGACTAAACTCTGGAAAGACGTCCGCAGGGGCCGGAATGACTGGCCTGGAGCCATCGTTCGGATTTTGCCCCGTTCGATGGGTCTACATACGCCCTCGCCAAGGTCAAGCAAAAAACTTTTTGAAATCACCTGAAAGCCACGCGCACTGCGGCTTCAGGCGTTTTTCAGTTGCCCCCAAAGACTGTGGGCGCAGTTGTGGATAACCTGCGCGCATATGGCTGCAAGCCACGGCCTGTAAGGCTTTGCCTTGGGTGGTTAAAAAGTGACCAGTCAGGCATGAGGTTCTTCGCCTGGCGGTTGCCGCAGACGCGGCGTAAGGGCATTCTGCTGGCTGCTTTTTTTCCCGTTGCCCGCAAGGAGACCCTCATGTCCAACACGCTGTTCATTACTGGTGCCACCTCAGGTTTCGGTGAAGCCTGCGCCCGTCGTTTTGCCGAAGCCGGCTGGAAGCTGGTGCTCACCGGTCGCCGTGCCGAGCGCCTGAACGCGTTGGTCGAAGAACTCTCCCAGCAGACCGAAGTGCATGGTCTGGTGGTGGACGTTCGTGACCGCAAGGGCATGGAAGACGCCATTGCCAACCTGCCGCCGTCGTTCGCCACGCTGCGCGGGCTGATCAACAACGCCGGCCTGGCGGTGGGCACCGACCCTGCGCCCAAGTGCGACCTGGACGATTGGGAAACCATGGTCGACACCAACATCAAAGGCCTGCTGACCACCACCAGCCTGCTGCTGCCACGCTTGATCGCTCACGGTCGCGGTGCGGGCATCATCAACCTGGGCTCGATTGCCGGCAACTACCCGTACCCGGGCAGCCACGTCTATGGTGGTTCCAAGGCGTTCGTGAAGCAGTTCTCCCTGAACCTGCGCTGCGACCTGCAAGGCACTGGCGTACGCGTGACCAACATCGAGCCAGGCCTGTGCGAGAGCGAGTTCTCGCTGGTGCGCTTCGGCGGTGACCAGGCGCGGTATGACGCGACCTATGCGGGTGCCGAGCCGATCCAGCCGCAGGACATTGCCGACACCATCTTCTGGGTGATGAATACCCCGGCGCACGTCAACATCAACCGTTTGGAGCTGATGCCGGTGAGCCAGACCTGGGCTGGGTTTGCCATTGAGCGTGGTGCCAAGTAAGGCGTTAGACCGCGTCATGGCTATCGGGGGCAAGCCCCCTCGCACATTTGAATGTATTCACAAATCAACATCTGTGAACGCAATCCAGTGTGGGAGGGGGCTTGCCCCCGATGGCGTCAGATCGGTCAAAACAGGCCATAAGGTACACTCCACCCGGTAAAACCCCTCCGCACTGTGCGGTTAATGGTTTTGACGGGAGGAAATGTGAGTAACCGAGGTGAGCAGGCACTGCTCAAACAATCGACCATCCTGATGTTCGCTGTGGCGATCGCCGGGATTGTCACGGGTGTTGTTTCTGGCGCCCAATCCATTCTGTTCGACGGCTTTTTCTCGCTGATCGCCACCGCCATCAAGGTACTGATGCTGATCACGGCCAAGCTGATCGCCAAGAAGAGCAACGAGCGCTTCCAGTTCGGCTACTGGCACCTGGAGCCGATGGTGCTGCTGATCGAAGGCAGTTTCCTGTTGTTGATCGCCATCTATGCATTTCTCAACGGCGTATTCGGCATCATCAATGGCGGGCGCGAGATCGAGTTGGGGCTGGTGATCATTTATGCGGCGGTGTTTACCGTGGTCGAATTCGCCTACTTCTTCTACGTGCGGTATCGCAATCGCACGCTCAAGTCGTCGCTGATCCAGTTCGACAACATCAGTTGGCTGGTAGACGCGATGCTGTCGGTGGGCTTGCTGATCAGCTTTCTGGCGGCACTGTTGCTCAAATCCCAGGGTTATGGCGAATGGGCGGTGTATGTCGACCCGCTGATTTTGATCCTGCTGGCGCTGAGCATGCTGGCGCCGGCGCTCAAGATCCTGCGCCCGGCCTTGCGCGAGGTGCTGGGAATTGCCCCCGACCAGTTGGACGACAAGGTGCGCGAAGTGATGGACGCGGCGCAGGCCAGGCACGGTTTCGACGACTACGTGTCCTACGTGCAAAAGCATGGCCGGGCGCGTTTTATCGAGATCCACGTGGTGTTGCCGGCGAATTATCCACTGGATAACGTCGCGACCCTGGATGCGCTGCGCGAAGAGATATCCACAGGGCTCGGCACGCCGGATGCGGCGCGCTGGCTGACGATCAGCTTTACCGGGGATCGCAAGTGGATTGCGTGACCGGCCGTCAGACCGTGGCGCCTGCATCGGGGGCAAGCCCCCTCCCACATTCAACCGCATTCCCAAGGTAGGGCGCGGTCAACGGTGGGGGCTGGCTTGCCTGCGATAGGGCCCTAAAGGTCAGCCAAGATGCTGGATCAGACCCTGGTAGCAAGTCGCCAAGTGATAGGGCGTAGTCGACGGCATGTCCCACCGACTCACCACCCCTTGCGCATCCAGGCACTCGTTCCAGCCCTTGGCGTGCAAAAAGTGCTGTTGCAGCGCCAGCAATTGGCGTTGCAACACCGCTTCACTGCCTGGCCGCAGGGTCAGCGCCCGCAGGTATTCCGCCTGCGCCCAGATGCGCTGGGTGCCATCGCGGAGGCTGCCGTTCAGGGCCAACATGCCGCTGACGGCACCGCTCACTTTATCCACACCCTTGTGCTCGGCATAGGCAAACGCGCGTGTCAGCGACGCATGCAAGGGTGTACCGCGCAGCACGTCGGAAGATTCCAGCAAAAAGAACCATTCGAACTGGTGCCCCGGCTCGAACCAGTTATCCACAGCACCCAACGGTTTTTCCATCATCACGCCGTGCTGGCGGTCGATGAACCGCTGTTGCATGGCCGTCGCCAGCCCCAGCAGGGCCGCTTGCACGTTGGCGTCCTCACGCACGGCGAGGGTGGCCAGGAAACCTTCCGCCAGGTGCATCAGCGGGTTCTGCAGCGGGCCGGACTTGAGCGATGACCAGTTGCGCTCCAGTACCGCTTCGTACAGGCCGTCGCCTGTGGAAAACCGCTCGGCGACCACTTCCAGGGCGGCGTTGAGTACCGACTCCACCAGCGGCTCGCGCACCTTTGCCCAGTAGTGGGCGCAGGCGAAGATGATGAAGGCGTGGGTATAGAGGTCCTTGCGCTTGTCCAGCGGCTTGCCGGCCGGGTCGATGCTGTAGAACCAGCCGCCGTGCTCGGCATCATGGAAGTGCCGTTGCAGGGAGCGGAACAATGCCGCTGCACGCTCTTCGGCAAAGGTGGCACCCGGCTCGCCGATCAGGCTGGCGAACAGGTACAACTGCCGGGCGCAGGCCATGGCGCGGTAGCGTTGCGGGGGCAACGGGTGGTGATCGGCGTCCAGCGCCTCATAGGGCAACGCCAGGTCGGCGTTCCAGCCCGGACCCTGCCAGAGCGGCACGATGAGGCTGTGGAAGTGCGAAAGCACGGCATTCAGGGCGGAGTTTGGAACGGTGGACATTGGCTGGCGTCGTCACGGCAGGGGTGTAGGCGCGCATGGTAGCAGGCTTGGGTTCTGTGGTGTCTGGTCTGGCGCTAACGGGGGCAAGCCCCCCCCTCACACTTTGAATTGTGCACACATTCAAATGTGGGAGGGGCTTGCCCCCGATGAGGCCCTGGCAAGTGCTGAAGATTAACCTGCGAGCAACCAAACCCCAGTCGCCGCCGACGCCGCCCCGGCAATCCGCACCAACGGCGCCGCCGCCGCCGGCAGGAAACGCACCACGGCATAACCCGCCGCGTGCAACACCGCGGTTACGCCGACAAACCCGGCCGCATACGCCCAAGGGCTGGTCATATCCGGCAACTCCAGGCCGTGCGCCACACCGTGGAACAGCGCAAACAACGCCGTCGCACCCATCGCCATGAACAACGGTGGGCGCACTGCCAGCGCCACCGCCAGGCCCAGCGCGAATACCGACGCGGCAATTCCGCTTTCCATCGCCGGCAATTGCATCCCTTCAAAACCCAACAAGCCGCCGATCAGCATGGTGCCCACGAAGGTGCACGGCAGTGCCCAGCGTGCGGCGCCTTTTTGTTGGGCGGCCCACAAGCCCACCGCAACCATGGCCAGCAAATGGTCGAGGCCGCCCAATGGATGGCTGATGCCGGCCACCAGGCCATTGTCGCCGTGGCCGGGATGGGCGAAGGCCAGGGCTGGGGCCAGCAGCAAAGTGGCGGCGGCGAAGAGTTTGTTGAGGCTCATCTACAGGTTCCTTATGGGTTGATCAGGCGGCGGTCAGCAAGCCTTGGCGTTCGATGAAGGCGACGATGTCGTCCAGGCCCACACCGGTTTTCTGATTGCTGAACACAAAGGGTTTGCCGTTGCGCATGCGCGTGGTGTCGCTGTTCATCAACTCCAGCGACGCGCCCACCAGGGGCGCGAGGTCGATCTTGTTGATCACCAGCAGGTCGGATTTGCAAATACCCGGCCCGCCCTTGCGTGGCAGCTTGTCGCCCGCGGACACATCGATCACGTAGATGGTCAGGTCCGACAGCTCCGGGCTGAACGTGGCCGACAAGTTGTCGCCGCCGGATTCCACCAGGATCAGGTCCAGGCCGGGGAAGCGACGGTTGAGTTGGTCTACGGCTTCCAGGTTGATCGAGGCATCTTCGCGAATCGCCGTGTGCGGGCAGCCACCGGTTTCCACGCCGATGATGCGCTCGGGTGCCAACGCCTGGTTGCGCACCAAGAAATCGGCGTCTTCGCGGGTGTAGATGTCGTTGGTGACCACGGCCAGGTTGTAGCGGTCGCGCAGGGCGAGGCACAGGGCCAGGGTGAGGGCGGTCTTGCCGGAGCCCACCGGGCCACCGATGCCGACGCGCAAGGGTTGTGTGTTCATGTGTGGCTTCTCCTAGGAACGGAACAGGCGGCTGTACTGGCGTTCGTGGGCCATGCACGCCAGGGACAGGCCAAATGCGGCGCTGCCCAAATGGTTGGGGTCGATACGGTGGGCGTCCTGCTGGGCCTGTTGCAGCAGGGGCAGCAGTTCACTGGTCAGGCGTTGGGCGGCTTGCTGGCCAAGGGGCAGGGTTTTCATCAGCACGGCCAGTTGGTTTTCCAGCCAGCTCCACAGCCAGGCGGCGACGGCGTCGTCGGCGCTGATGTGCCAGGCGCGCGCAGCCAGCGCCCAACCCAGGGCAAGATGCGGCTCGCCGAGTCGTTCAAGAAAGCTGCGCGCGGTGTCGTCCAGCTCGGGCAGGCCATTGAGCAGTTGGTGCAGGGAGTAGCCCATTTGCCGGCTCTCCTGGTACAGCTCGCGGGTCTCGCGGCTGGCGCGGTGCTCTTCGCACAGTTGTGCCAGGCGTGGCCAATCCCCATCCGCCGCCGCGCGGCAATGGGCAAGCAACACCGGTGCTTCGAAGCGGGCGAGGTTGAGCAACAACTGGTCGCTGATCCAGCGGCGTGCGCTGGCCGAGTCGTTGACGCGGCCATTCTCCACCGCCATTTCCAGGCCCTGGGAATAGCTGTAGCCGCCAATCGGCAATTGCGGACTGGCCAGACGCAGCAGCGCCCAGGCTGGGTTCACAAGCGCACGCCGAACTGATGCAGCTTGGGTGGGTAGTTGAAATCTTCATCACCATGGCGGGAATGATGGTGGCCGCCACCATAGGCACCGTGTTCCGGCTGGAAAGGGGCTTCGATGGTTTCGGTCGAGGCTCCCAATTGCTCGAGCATCGCCTTGAGGACGTAGTCATCGAGCAGACGCAACCAGCCATCTCCGACTTGCAGGGCGACGTGACGGTTGCCCAGGTGATAGGCCGCGCGGGTCAATTCGAAGGCGCTGCTGCAGGTCACGTGCAGCAACTGTTCTGGCCGGGCGCGCACGCGTACCACGCGTCCGTCTTCAGCCTGGAGGCATTCGCCATCGTGCAGCGGCGGCTGGCCACGCTCCAGAAAAAGGCCGACGTCTTCACCTTCGGCACTGAAACAGCGCAGGCGACTTTTACTGCGCGCTTCGAAGTTCAGCAGCAGTTCGGCGGCCCAGAGGGGTTGGGGGGCGATTCGGCGGTGGATCACCAGCATCAGAGAGCTTCCAGCTATGAGCGATGCAGGTGCTAGAGCAAGGGGCTTGCCAACCCGGACGCTGTGTAGGAATTGCCTGTAAGTAGGCGAGATGGCGCCACTAAATAGGGCGCCGCGTGATTGCCCACGCGCCTCAAAACGGTGCACTGATTAAGCGGGTGCACTTGTTATGCGCGTTTTTAGGATTTGTCCTACAGGGTCTCGGGATTCGCCGTTCATGGCGTTACGCGTTGAATCTTTAGGCTCTGCGCCGTGTTCAATTCACCGCGACGTTCATCATGTTCAAGCCATTTTTCTATTGGGCCTTTATCAGCCTCTCGTTGATCATCACCTCGGCATCGGCGTCCCTGCAGTCCCGTCCGACTTTCAGCGCATCCGTTCAGCAAGCGTCGATCAGCGATGTCATCGACCGCGCCCATGAGCTACTGGGCACACCCTACAAGTGGGGCGGGATGTCGGTGGAACAGGGTTTCGATTGCAGCAGCTTCCTGGTCTACCTGTTCAAGACCGAAGCCAATATCAAAATCCCGCGCACCACGACGGCAATGCACCGCTCCACGGCTCCGACCATCGCACGCGCGGCGCTCAAACCAGGTGACGCGGTGTTTTTCAAAGGTAACGGGCGTGGCCAGATCAGCCATGTGGGCCTTTACATCGGTGGGGGCAAGTTCATTCACTCACCGCGCACCGGCAAGACCATTCGCATCGATTCGCTGAGTAATAACTACTGGAACAAACACTACACGACCGCCAAGCGTTTTCACGCGGCGGGGTGACCGATCACTCAGTGCTGCCCAAGCCTTGCCAGTGCTTCAAGCCAATGAAGATAAAACGCAACTGCTGGGTGATTTTCGCCTGGGGCGTGAGGTGTGCGGGCAAGGCGTGGGCGGGCGGGTCGATGATGTCGGGCAGGGTGGCGAATACACTTTTGACGATCAGGTCGGCCATCACGTGCAAACCTTCGGCGTCCAGATGTTGCAGTTTGGGCATCTGCGTCAGGTCGGCCGCCAGGTCGCGGGTGATGTCTTCACGCAGGGCACCGATGGCCTGGCGCACAGCCAGGCAGCCGCCATACTGCTCGCGGGCGAGGAACAGGAATTGGGAGCGATTGGCCGAGACCACATCCAGAAAAATGCGCACGGAGGCGTCGATAATGCCGCCCATCACGAATTCGTTATGGCGCACCAGGCGGATCGTGGCGCGGAAGGTCTGGCCGACTTCACTGACCAGCACCAGTCCAAGCCGGTCCATGTCGGCGAAATGGCGATAGAAGCCCGTAGGAACAATGCCGGCTGTTTTGGCCACTTCACGCAGGCTCAGGCTGCCAAACCCACGGCCACACTCCATCAGATGGCGGGCTGCGTCCATCAAGGCGAGGCGGGTCTGTTGCTTCTGTTCGGCGCGGGGCAGCATGGGGCGGGCTTATTCGACAAGGACAGCGAAGCACTCTAGCAAAACAGCTTCGTCGGCGTCGAACTTGGCGGCGGGGCAGGGCGTGACGCGATCTACAACAAAGCAAAAGCCCGATCGGCGGATCGGGCTTTTTTCTGGGCCACCACAGGCTTAGCTCTGGGCTTCGTGGAGTTCTTTCAGGCGGTCAGCACCACCTTCGGCAAGACCTTGGGCGTAAGCGCGGTCGTTGGCTTGTTCAGCACCGCCTTCAGCAACGCCTTCGGTGTAGGCACGTTTGTTGGCTTGCTCGGCGCCGCCTTCAACCAGGCCTTTCTCTTGCAGGCGGTTAAAGCCGTTTTCAGCCACAGCGCCTTTGGCGTAATCACGGTTCTCTTGTTCTTGCGAACCGCTGCGGGCAACAGTCTGGCTGGCTTGAACAGTGGCTGCCTTGTTCTGTGGAATCGCTTGTTCGGCGGCTGGCAGGGCAAAAGCGCTGGAAGCCAGGACGGACAACAGGACGGTAGCGAGTACTTGGCGTTTCATGATGGGTTGCTCCTTGGGAGGGCGATAAAGTGGGTACAGGGCTAATGCTACTCTCGATATGTCGATATAAAAGTTCATAAACACAATGGTAATAATCAACAGAATTGATTGTTCACGGCGGAGGCTCTAGACCGAGCCTCTCAAGCCCGCGCTTTTGCACCGTGGTGGGTATTTTCGACACGCTCGCGGGTAACATTGGTGCGCGGTGCTGGGCTGGAATGTGTCGGAAGGGTCAGGAATCGAGGTTTTTGCCGGCAAAACGGTGATCGGGTTAAACCCCCGGGCGGTTTGCCAGTCGTAGTTTTATAAGCTGTTCTTCAAGGCTGTTAATCAGCCAGTCGTATTCAGGAGTCCTGTGCAATGACGCGCACTCGTAAAATCATCGCTTGGAGCTGCGCCAGCTTCGTTCTGTTAATCGCCGTGGTGGTCTTGGTGCTGGTGTTTTTTGACTGGAACCGTATCAAGCCGCAGATCAACGCCAAGGTTTCCGAAGAACTGCATCGACCCTTTGCCATCAATGGCAACCTGGCGGTGGTGTGGGCCCGCGAGCCCGATGAAGGCGGCTGGCGGGCCTGGGTGCCATGGCCGCATGTGATTGCCGAAGACCTGAGCCTGGGTAACCCCGACTGGTCGAAACAGCCGCAAATGGTCACCCTCAAGAAGGTCGAACTGCGCCTCTCGCCTCTGGCCCTGCTGGCGCAGCGCGTGACGATCCCGCGTATCGACCTCACCGAGCCCAGCGCCCAATTGCAGCGCCTGGCCGATGGCCGCGCCAACTGGACGTTCAAGTTCGACCCCAAAGACCCAACTGCCGAGCCGTCCAACTGGGTGGTTGATATCGGTGCGATCGGTTTCGACAAAGGCCACGTCACCCTCGACGACCAGACCCTCAAGACCCAACTCGATGTGATCATCGACCCGCTGGGCAAGCCAATTCCCTTTGGCGAGATCGTGGGCGATGCAGATGCCAAGAAGGCCCTGGAAAAAGGCTCGGCGCCGCAGGACTACGCTTTCGCCCTCAAGGTCAAAGGCCAGTACCACGGCCAGAAACTCGACGGCAGCGGCAAGATCGGTGGCTTGCTGGCGCTGCAGGACGCGGCCAAGCCGTTCCCGCTGCAAGCCCAGGTCAAGATCGCCGACACCCGCATCGCCTTGGCGGGTACCCTGACCGACCCGCTAAACCTCGGCGCCCTCGACCTGCGTCTGAAACTCGCGGGCGCAAGCCTTGGCAACCTGTACCCGCTGACCGGCGTGACCCTGCCGGATTCACCCGCGTACTCCACCGATGGCCACCTGATCGCCAAGCTGCATGAGCCAGGGGGCGCGTCGTTCCGCTATGAAAACTTCAACGGCAAGATCGGCGACAGCGATATCCACGGCAACCTCGCCTACGTCGCCAGCCAGCCTCGGCCCAAGCTCAGCGGTGCGCTGGTGTCCAACCAACTGTTGATGAAGGACCTCGCGCCTCTGATCGGCGCCGATTCCAACGCCAAGCAAAAAGCCCGCGGCGGCGAGAGCAAGCAGCCAGCCACCAAAGTGCTGCCGGTGGAAGAGTTCCGCACCGAACGTTGGCGCGACATGGATGCGGACGTCGAATTCACCGGCAAGCGCATCGTGCACAGCGCCGAACTGCCGTTCAACAATCTCTACACCCACCTGGTGCTCAACGACGGCCAACTGAGCCTCGAGCCGCTGCGCTTCGGGGTCGCCGGCGGCAAGCTGGATGCACAGATTCGCCTGAATGGCCGGATCACGCCGATGGAAGGCCGCGCAAAACTGACGGCGCGCAACTTCAAGCTCAAGCAACTGTTTCCCACCTTCGAACCGATGAAAACCAGCTTCGGCGAGCTCAACGGCGATGCCGATATTGCCGGGCGGGGTAATTCCGTGGCCGCGCTGCTGGGCAGTTCCAATGGTGACCTGAAGATGTTGATCAACGACGGTGCGATCAGCCGTGGCTTGATGGAAATCGCCGGGCTCAACGTGGGCAACTACGTGGTAGGGCGTCTGTTTGGCGACAAGGAAGTGAAGATCAACTGCGCGGCGGCGGATTTCGGCATCAAGACCGGCCTGGCGACCACACGGTTGTTTGTCTTCGATACCGAGAACGCGATCATTTATATCGATGGCACGGCGAACATGGCCACGGAGCAGTTGGACCTGACCATCACCCCGGAATCGAAGGGCTTCCGCCTGTTCTCACTGCGTTCACCGTTGTACGTCAACGGGCCGTTCATCAAGCCTAATGCGGGTGTGAAGGCCATTCCGCTGGCCTTGCGTGGTGCGGGGATGGTGGCGCTGGGTGTGATCGCCGGGCCTGCTGCCGGCCTGCTCGCACTGGTCGCGCCAAGCGGCGGTGAGCCCAATGAATGCGCGCCGTTGCTGCAACAGATGAAAGAAGGCAAAGCCCCGAAAACCGTCAAGGGCTGACGGCTAAACGCAGCACCCAATGTGGGAGGGGGCTTGCCCCCTCTCACATGGTTCCTGCGCTGCCAGCAATTACAGGCTTTCGAGAATGTCAGCCATGTCGTCGGCGTGTTCTTCTTCCTGGGCCAGGATTTCTTCGAACAGGCGGCGCGTGGTTGGATCCTTGTCACCGATGTATTGGATGATTTCGCGATAGCTATCCACCGCAATCCGTTCGGCCACCAGGTCTTCGTAAACCATTTCTTTCAACGAATTGCCCGCCACGTATTGGGCGTGGGAATTTTTCGACAACAGGTCCGGATTGAACTCTGGCTCACCGCCAAGCTGCACGATGCGCTCGGCAAGTTTGTCGGCGTGCTCGGCTTCCTGGGTGGCGTGCTCCAGAAATTCCTCGGCGGCCACATGGGCTTTGACGCCGCTGGCCATGAAATAGTGGCGCTTGTAGCGCAGCACGCAGACCAGTTCAGTGGCGAGCGAACCGTTGAGCAAGCGAATGATTTCTTCGCGGTCAGCGTCGTAGCCCTCGGTCACGGCACCGTTTTCGACGTTCTGGCGGGCGCGCTGGCGCAGGGTCGCAACGTCAGTCAAGTTTGCTTCAGTCATCTCAATCTCCTGGTACTAATCCGGTTTTGCGCCACGCTCTGCCGGCGTGATCGCTCCAAGTTGTGAGTGCCGCGCTGCGCAAAAAGTTTTATCTGATTTGCCCGCAGCGTCATCAGCCCGACTTGAGGCTGGGCTAGGCTCACTGTCAGGTGAGGATTTTCGAGGACGTTCGCCCCATGCCGCAGTCGTTGGCTACGCGTTACCCCCTGGTGCTGGTGCCTGGCATGCTCGGCTTCGTGCGCCTGGGCTGGTTCCCCTACTGGTACGGTATCGTCCCGGCGTTGCGCAAAGGCGGGGCGCAGGTGTTTGCCGTGCAGGTGGCGCCGCTGGATTCCAGCGAAGTGCGCGGCGAGCAACTGCTGGTGCACATCGAGCGCATTCGTCGCGAGACCGGCGCCGACAAGGTCAACCTGATCGGTCATAGCCAAGGTTCACTCACCGCACGTTATGCGGCGGCCAGGCGCCCGGAGTGGGTGGCGTCGGTAACCTCGGTGGCCGGGCCGAATCATGGCTCGGAGCTGGCCGACCATATCCACGCCCATTACCCGGTCGAGGGCGTGAAAGGCCGGATCATGAGCGCGCTGTTCCATCTGGTCGCCTGGGTGATGGGTGTGCTGGAAACCGGCTATCGCGGGCCACGCTTCAAGGCGGACTTGCAGGCGTCGCACCATTCGTTGACCAGTGCCGGTGTGGCGCTGTTCAACCGCCAATACCCCCAAGGCCTGCCCGACACCTGGGGCGGGCAGGGCGCGGAAGTGGTCGATGACGTGCGTTATTACTCCTGGTCCGGCACCTTGCAGCCAGGGATCACCGACCGTGGTCGCAACCTCTTCGATGGTACGAATCGCAGCTGCCGCCTGTTCGCTCGCAGCTTCGTGCGCGAGAAGGGCCAGTGTGATGGCATGGTCGGTCGCTACAGTTCACATTTGGGGTTGGTGATCGGCGACGACTATCCCCTGGACCACTTCGACATCGTCAACCAGTCCATGGGGTTGGTCGGCAAGGGTGCCGAGCCGATCCGGCTGTTCGTCGAACATGCGCAGAGACTCAAGGCTGCGGGGGTCTAGTGGGGAGACCGCGTCATCGTTCTTCGCAGGCAAGCCAGCTCCCGCATTGGACCGAGTCCGTGCTGACCGCTCGGTCCAATGTGGCAGCCGGGCGTTTGTTCAGGTAACGCTGACCTTGCGGTTGAACGGCGTGGTCCAGCGCTCCGACAGAATCACCCCGCCCAGGGTCAGCAAACCGCCCACCAGGTGGTACAGCGCCAACGCTTCTTTCAACACCACCGCAGCAATCAACGCCGTGATCAACGGCAGCAGATTGAAAAACAACGTGGTTCGACTCGGGCCCAGTGTTTTCACCGAATGCATCCACGCCAGCGGCGCGAGCATCGACGCCAGTAAACACGCATACATCACCAGCGGAATGTTCGCCCAGTTCAGGCCGGCCTTGTCTGACAACAGATACAGCGGCAATAACACCACCACCGCTACCAGTACCTGCAAATACAGCAACACCAGCGGCGGCAGGCGCAGCTGCCATTTTTTCAGCAGGGTGCTGTAGACCGCGTAGGCGAGGGTGGCGACCAGCATCATCGCGTCCCCCAGGTTCACGCCATGTTGCAACAACGCGCCGAGGCTGCCGGACGACACCACCACGACCACCCCGGCAAACGACAGCACTGCACCGGTCATGGCGCCGTAGGTGAGGCGCTGGCCCAGGCTGATGATGGCTGCAGTCAGCGCCATCAGCGGCATCAGCGACAGGATGATGCCCATGTTGGTCGCCGTGGTCAGTGATGCGGCGTAGTACGCCAGGCTCTGGTACACCGCCATGCCCAGCACGCCAAGGACGACGATCTTGCCCAGGTTCGGGCGGATCAGCGCCCAGTTGGCCGCCACCGGTTTGAGCATGAACGGGGTAAACAGCAGCGCCGCCAGCAGCCAGCGGTAAAAACCGATCTCGGACGGGAAGATCGAGCCCACGGCCAGTTTGTTGACCACGGTGTTGCCGGCCCAGATCAAGATGGCCAGCAGGGGATACGCGTATTGCATTGAAGGAAACCAGGTGTGTTGATGAGGCAGGATTATCCCCTGTCTGGATCGAAGCCTATACTGCGATCCAGACAACCGACCTGTGTATCCAGACAACATGGCCCGACATACCATACGCCTCGCCGATTTCCCCAGCCTGCCCAGCCCGGTGTATTTTCGTTATTCGGATTTTGCCCCCGACACCGAGTGCACGCCGCATCGGCACTTCTGGGGTTCGCTGGACTATTCCGCCAGTGGTGTGATGCGCATGGAAGTGGCGGGCAGTCGCTTCATGTCGCCGCCGCAATATGCGGTGTGGGTGCCGCCGCACACCGAGCACAGTTCCTACAACGCTGAGGCGATCATTTACCACTCGGTGGGCCTCGCGCCGCATCTCTGCGAGCAACTGCCCCGACAGCCGTGCACCCTGGCGATCAGCGATATTCTCAAGGCGATCCTCAGCGATTTCGCCCAGCGCGACGTGAACATTCCCGAGACCGAGGCCGATGTGCGCCTGGCCCAGGTGCTGGTGGACCAACTCCAACAGGCGCCGATCCACGAGGGATTCCTGCCCTATGCCCGCCATCCCGGGCTGCTCGGCGTACTCGAAGGCCTGCAGGCAGACCCTGCCGACAACCGCCCGCTGGCCCACTGGGCCGCCCAGGTGCATGTCAGCGAACGCACCCTGGCTCGTCAGTTTGTGCGGGAGTTGGGCATGAGTTTCGGCGAATGGCGCCAGCGCCTGCGCTACCTCGCCGCCATCGAGGCCTTGGCCAGTGAGCACAGCGTGCAACACGTGGCATTCGACCTCGGTTACAGCACCGCCTCGGCCTTCATTGCCATGTTCCAGCGCCATGCCGGCTGCACCCCGGAGCAGTACCGACGGGCAAATCTGCGTGGCCGGTGAAGTTGTAACAGGCTTTGACTACACTGCTGGGTAGGCCGTGCCCCCCGGCGCGGTAACCGGGAGAAAACTCCATGAAGATGCTGCGCATTCCGCTGTTGATGATGGGCCTGCTGCTGTGTTCCCAGGGCTATGCTGCCACCGCCCAGCAAAACAAGATGACCACGTGCAACGCCGAAGCCACCACCAAGACCCTCAAGGGTGATGACCGCAAGGCGTTCATGAAAACCTGCCTGTCGGCCCCGGCGGCCAATGACGCCAAGACCCTGACACCGCAGCAGCAGAAGATGAAGGACTGCAATGCCTCAGCGAAAACCAAGGCGCTGACCGGTGATGCGCGCAAGACCTTCATGAGCACTTGCCTCAAAGGCTGATAACGATTTCAAAGCCTCTGAGGCCCAATGGGGGAGCTGGCTTGCCTGCGATAGCATCACCCCGGTGTTCCTGATGCACCGAGGCGCCCGCATCGCAGGCAAGCCAGCGCCCACACAAGCCCCACTTGATCGCATTAGCACCCTGACCTCTCGCTTGATTCCCTCAAGGCTGGCAGACTGCCCATCCTTTAACGCCGTTCGTTTTGAGGCTGTATGCCAACGTTTTCTCAGCGTCATGTGTTGTTGCTGGCCAGCTACATCATCATTTTCGGCGGATTGCTGCTGGTACTGCCGCTGAAACTGCTGCCCAGCCTGCTGGCCGGCCTGTTGGTGTTCGAACTGGTCAACATGCTAACCCCGCAACTGCAACGGCTGATCGAAGGTCGGCGCGCGCGCTGGCTGGCGGTCGCCTTGCTCGGCACCCTGATCGTCAGCGTGCTGACCCTGATCTTCGCCGGTGCCATCAGCTTCCTGCTCCACGAAGCGGAAAACCCCGGGGCCTCCCTCGACAAATTCATGGGCGTGGTCGACCGCGCGCGCGGCCAGCTGCCGCCGTTCATCGACGCGTACTTGCCTGCCAGCGCCGCCGAATTCCGTGTGGCCATCGGCGACTGGATGAGCAAGCACCTCAGCGAGCTGCAACTGGTGGGTAAAGATGCCGCCCACATGTTCGTCACCCTGCTGATCGGCATGGTGCTCGGCGCGATCATCGCCCTGCAGCGCGTGCCCGACCTGACCAAGCGCAAGCCCCTGGCCGCCGCACTGTTTGACCGTCTGCACCTGTTGGTCCAGGCCTTTCGCAACATCGTCTTCGCGCAAATCAAGATCGCCGCGCTCAACACCGCCTTCACTGCGGTGTTCCTCGCCGTGGTATTGCCGCTGTGCGGGATTCACCTGCCGCTGACCAAAACCCTGATCGTGCTGACCTTCCTGCTCGGTTTGCTGCCGGTGATTGGCAACCTGATGTCCAACACGCTGATCACCATCGTCGCGCTGTCGCTGTCGATCTGGGTGGCGGTGGCGGCGCTGGGCTACCTGATCGTGATCCACAAGATCGAGTACTTCCTCAATGCGCGCATTGTGGGCGGGCAGATCAGTGCCAAGTCGTGGGAATTATTGCTGGCGATGCTGGTGTTCGAGGCCGCGTTCGGGCTGCCCGGCGTGGTGGCGGGGCCGATTTACTACGCGTATCTCAAGAGTGAGCTGAAGCTCGGCGGGATGGTTTAAGTCTTGTGTTGGCTGGGCTGGCCTCATCGGGGGCAAGCCCCCTCTCACCCTTTGATGTGTGAATACCTTCAAATGTGGGAGAGGGCATGCCCCCGATGGGGTCGCCACAGTCTCTGAGCTAAAACTCAGTGCCCGTAGCGCTTGCTGGCCTCAATCGCCAAACCACTGCCGATACTGCCAAAGATATTGCCTTCCACATGCCGCGCGTTCGGCAGCATCGCCGAGATGCTGTGGCGCAGCGCCGGAATCCCGCTGGAGCCACCGGTAAAGAACACCGTATCCACCTGCGCCACGCTCACCGAAGCGTCGTTGAGCAACTGCGTCACGCTACCGCGCACACGCTCAAGCAACGTATCGATGGACGATTCGAACAGCGCGCGGCTCAGGTCTACGCTCAGGCCCGCTTCGATACGGTCCAGTGCTACGTGGCGGCTGTCCTCGTGGGTCAGCTGGATCTTGGTTTCTTCGACTTCCATGGCCAGCCAGTGCCCGGCGCGTTCTTCGATCAGCTTGAACAAACGGTCGATGCCGCCCGTGTCTTCGATGTCGTAGCGCATGCTGCCCAGGGCCAGCTGGGACTTCTGCGAGTACACCGAGTTGATGGTGTGCCAGGTGGCCAGGTTCATGTGATGGCTGGTGGGCATGTAGGCGCCGCTTTTCATGCGGCTGCCGTAGCCGAACAGCGGCATCATGCCGTTCAGCGACAGCTGTTTGTCGAAGTCGGTGCCGCCGATGTGCACACCGCCGGTGGCGAGGATGTCGCTCTGGCGGTTGTCGTTGTGGCGACGGTCCGGGGACAGGCGCACCAGCGAGAAGTCGGACGTACCGCCGCCGATGTCGACGATCAGCACCAGCTCTTCTTTCTGGATGGTGGACTCGTAGTCGAACGCCGCGGCAATCGGTTCGTACTGGAACGAAATGTCCTTGAAGCCGATCTTGCGCGCCACGTCCACCAGGGTGTTCTCGGCCTCTTGGTCGGCCATGGGGTCGTCATCGACGAAGAACACCGGGCGGCCCAGCACCACTTCTTCGAACTCACGGCCGGCGTTGGCTTCGGCGCGGCTCTTGAGCTGGCCGATGAACAATGCCAGCAGGTCGGTGAACGGCATCGCTGTGCCGAGCACGCTGGTGTCGTGCTTGATCAGCTTGGAGCCCAGCAGGCTCTTGAGCGAGCGCATCAGCCGGCCTTCGTAGTTTTCCAGGTACTCGTGCAACGCCAGGCGGCCGTACACCGGGCGGCGTTCCTCGAAGTTGAAGAACACCACCGACGGCAACGTGATCTTGTCGTCCTCCAGCGCAATGAGCGTCTCCTCGCCGGGGCGGATCCAGCCGACGGTGGAGTTGGACGTGCCAAAGTCGATGCCGCAGGCACGGGCTGGGGATGAGTTTTCCATGACAATCAGGTTCCGGTTGAAAAACGGCCGCGCAGTGTATGCCAGTCGAGGGCGGATGCGTAGGCCGACCATCCGTTAAATCGTGCTTGAATCCTGGGGATTTGCCCCCACATCTGCTGCATACGGCGAATGCCGATAACACTTTGACGCACCCCCAGGCCACATCTCTCAACAGGTGCAAAGCAGCGCACGTTGTGCCCCGGGCTGTGCGATCTCGATTAAGGATGGTGAACCGCCGATGGATTTCAAAGACTACTACAAGATATTGGGCGTAGAGCCGACGGCCGACGACAAGGAAATCAAGTCGGCTTATCGCAAGCTCGCGCGTAAATATCACCCGGACGTGAGCAAGGAAAAAGACGCTGAAGCCAAGTTCAAGGACGCGTCCGAAGCCTACGAGGCGCTCAAGAGTGCCGACAAACGTGCCGAATACGACGAGCTGCGCAAATACGGCCAGCATGGCCAACCGTTCCAGGGGCCACCGGGCTGGCAGAGCCGTGGCGGCTTTGGCGGTGGCGGTGGCGGTGAAGATTTCTCGGACTTCTTCAGCTCGATCTTCGGCTCGCGTGGCGACGGTTTCGGCGGCGGTCAGCGCCGGCCGGCTGGGCGCAAAGGCCAGGACGTGGAGATGCAGCTGACGGTTTCGCTGGAAGAGACGCTGTCCACCGAGTCCAAGCAGATCAGCTTCCAGGTGCCGCAATACGACGCCTCGGGCCGGCATGTAAGCAACACCACCAAGAGCCTGAACGTGAAGATCCCCGCCGGCGTGGCCGACGGTGAGCGCATCCGCCTCAAAGCGCAGGGCGCGCCGGGCATTGGCGGTGGGGCCAATGGCGACCTGTACCTGATCATCAAGTTTGCGCCGCATCCAAAATTTGAAGTGGATGGCGAGAACCTGATCATCAATCTGCCGCTGGCACCGTGGGAATTGGCGCTGGGCGCAGAAGTGGCGGTGCCGACCCTGACCGGCAAGATCAACCTCAAGGTGCCCGCCGGCAGCCAGAACGGCCAGCGCATGCGCGCCAAGGGTCACGGCTTGCTGAACAAGGCCGGGGAGCGCGGTTTCCTGTATATCCAGCTCAAGGCAGTAATGCCCAAGCAGGCCGACGACGAAACCATCGCCCTGTGGCAGGAACTGGCGAAAAAGGCCGCGTTCAATCCTCGAGAGCATTTCTGAGGCCTCGAGCGCCCGCGCTAACTATCTAGCGCGGCTCGCTCCGTCGGGCATGGTGTGCTGACGCTCCCTATCAAAGGAGCAATGTCATGCCCGATATTTCCCCAGCCACGCCTGCCAAGGCGCGGCCCCGCCGGCCGGTGTCTCGCAGTTTGCATGGCGAGTTCATCGAGCAAGCGATTCCCGACTGGCTGATCAACGCCACCCCGGAGCGCCGCGATGCGTTCCGGGCCGATGCTCTGCCGGCGCCCGGCTGGTATCGGCAAGCGAGCCTCGCACAGCGTCAGGCCTTGCACACCCAGGCCGTGGCCAGTTTTACCGCACAGTCTCGCCTGGACAAGGCCATGGCTTCCCTGCAAGACGTCGATCACTTCGCCGAGCCGCGATTGATCAAGGCGTTGAAAGATCACTTCAACGTCAGCCTGGACGTCAACAAGACCGTCCTGCAACTCAGGCAACCGGTGGAAGTGGGTGTTTTTGGCATTGATATCGCCAGCTACGACGTATTGAAACTGCCGCTGCTGCAAGCCGCGCTGCACAACTTCGAAGCCTCGGAGTGCAAGGCCGGGGCTTTTCATGAGTCTTCGGGTTTCATTGAACAGGACCCTGTAAGCGACGCTTTCAACCCCGTCAGCACCTCGCTGACCGTTGCGCAATTCACCCAGCTGTGTCGCACCCTGGACATCGGCGCGCAATACCAGGCGTACCTGAAAAGCTACCTGCAACCCAAGGACGCTGTCGCCGAGCAGGTGCTGCGCGAAAAATTCATCACCGCGCAGAAAACTGCGTTGCGCACAGCCGCGGAGATGGCACTGCTGAAAAAGGATATCGAGGCCGCGGATTACCGCATGATCCTGTCGGTGGTCGCGGGTGAGCAGTTTCCAAGGCTGGACGGCAAGCCCGTGTGGTTTCGCGACCTGAGCCTGATGAAGCACCGCATGACCGGCTGCGTGCTCTTTATGATCAGCGAAAAATACCGCTACACCGATGAGTGGATTCTCTACATTCCCCATGACCCCCAGTCGCCGCTCAAACGCTACACCGGTACGACCATGGCCAGCCTGTTCAAGCAGCGGTTTACCACGCGCGATGCCACGGCCGCGGATGACGGCAACCCCACCCCTTACCACCGCTTTTTCAGCCGTTTCGTCGCCTATGCCGACCTGCCGGACTACTTCAGCCAGTTGACGGAGGATGCGCCGGACCCCTCGTTCAAACACAAGGCGGCAGCCTATGCGCCGCTGTTCAATGAACTGGCCAAGGGCTTCAACCCGTTTGCCGTCTTCACGGGCATTCGCCACCTGCCACCCCTGCCGCAGGCGACGCGCAAGGCCAACCCGGACCCTTACCTGGCTCCCCGGGAACTGACCCGCGAAGGGCATGGACTGTGGGCGGAAAACGTCGACCTGTGGACCTACCTGTTCGAACAGCACCGCAACAAGATCATCGCCGACGCGCGCGCCCACGCGGTGCCTACGGCGGAAGCCGACGCCAAGGCCCGCTCGGAGAAGTTCGCGCGGCTGCTCAATATCGGCATGCTGCTGTTCACCGCTGTGACGATGTTCGTGCCCGTGCTGGGCGAACTGATGATGGTGGTCATGGCCGGACAGCTGTTGTACGAAACCTTCGAAGGCGCCCTTGAATGGAGCGAAGGCGACCGGCGAGCCGCCAAGGCGCACTTGCTGGATGTGGCCGAGAACCTCGCGCTGCTGGCCGTCACCGCCGGCGCCGGCAAGGGGCTGGCGAAGTTGGCCGGGGTCAAGGCGGAACCCGTCATCGAAAACCTTGACGCGGTGACCCTGCCCAACAACGAGACCCGGTTGTGGAAACCCGACTTGAGCGGGTACGAGCACAACCTGTCGCTGACCGGCAGTGCCAACCCGCTCGGTCAATACCCACTCGACGGCAAGACCTTTATTCGTCTCGACAGCAAGGTGTACGAGACCACCTGGGACCCAAGCCTGAAACGCTGGCGCATTTGCCATCCCACTGACGTCGACGCCTATCAGCCACTGCTCACCCATAACCACGCAGGCGCCTGGCGGCATACCCTGGAGCGACCCTTGGGCTGGGACCGCCTGACACTGCTGCGGCGCATGGGACCCGTCACGCAGGCGTTCACCGATGAGCAATTGCTGCGCATCGCCGACGTCAGTGGTGTGGACGACAACACCCTGCGCAAGATGCACCTGGATAACGCCTTGCCTACGCCGGCATTGGCCGATGCCATGCGGCTGTTCGAGGCGGACCAAGGCGTTGACCAGGTGCTGGAGCAGTTGGACGGCGCACGACCGATCAATGGCCGTTATCTGTACAGCCTGCCGTTGGTGACGCGAATGCCGCGCTGGCCGGTGGGCCGAATACTGGAGGTGTTTGAAGGCACTCCATCGAGCGGGCCGTCGATCAAGTACGGGTCAGAGATGCGCATCGCCGCGGGCCAGCGCAGGGCGGCCGTGCGCATCAGCCGCGCCGATGTATTGGGCGGCGAACTCGCGCAACGTATTCTCGAACAATTGGACGAAGCGGAAATCACCCGGTTGCTCGGAGGCGAGGCGGCCCGCGTCCACGCCACTCGTCCCCAGGAGTTCGGCAAGCAACTTGCGCACTTCGCCCGCACGCGCCAACCGGCCATTTTCGACAGCCTCTACACCGGCACCAATGCCCAATCCCCTTGGGTCGCCAGGCTGCAGCGCGAGTGCCCTGGCCTTAGCGAAGTGGCCGCACAGACGGTGCTGGCCGACGCCGAGGGCGCAGAGCTCGCGCGGTTGCAAGAGACCCGGCAAATGCCCCTGCGATTATTGGAGCAGGCCCGCTGGTATGCGCAGGAAGGCAGGCTGGGCCACGCCTTCGCCGGGTTGTACCTGGAAAACATGGTCTCGGCCGACAGCCGGCGGTTGGCCCTGTATAGCCTGGCCGAGTTACCGGGCTGGTCGTCCGTGCTGCGTGTGGAAGTGCGCGACGGCACGTTCACCGGAGCGCAACTGGATGCCATTGGCCCACAGGACGCGGCGAACCGCAAAGTCCTGGTCAAGCAAGGGCCTGGCTATCAGGCGTTCGATGAGCAGGGCGAATCGCTTCACAGCGTGGCGCCCGGTGGCAAGAATTTCTACACGGCGCTGATGCACGCTTTACCTGACGAAACCCGCCGCGCCCTCGGCGTTCCCCAGGTGAGCCAGCACGCGCAGTTGCAACGCCTGATCGTCGATGAGGCCATCGCCCATCCTGTCCGCGCGGCGCAGACCATCGCCGAGCGCAATCGCTTGCGCGGTGACAACAAACCGCCGCGGCGCATCAGCGACACGCAGATCGGCTACCTGGCCAGCGGGCACGAGTCGGTCGAGGGCCTCGACCTGGAGGCCAGGGTCAAAGCGGTGTATACGCAACTGACCGACGATCAGGTGAGTGGGTTTATCTTCAGGCACATGACAGCGCACAGCTCCGATCGCGACATCGTCAACCTGCTCAATAGGCGTATGCACGAGTGGCAAACCCTCGAAGCCACACTCGATCAATGGGTGGCGGCCGGACCGCCCCCCCGCAGAGGCATAGCCGCAGAAATCTTTGGCCGGCGGCACGTCGCGCTCGCCGTCAAACGCAGTTGGCAGATGGCACCCATGGCAGACCTGCCGCAGTTCGCCCGGCTGGAACTCTATATCGACGACGCCTTGCCGCCCCTGGAGGCAGATTTCTCTCACGTCCGGCAATTGCGCTTGGGTGGCCGTGGGCTGGCGGACACCAATATGGACCTGCTGTTGACGACGTTTCCCAAGGTGGAACAGCTGCAGATATCGGTGTCCACGCCGCGTATCAGGCGCCTACCCGATGCGCTGCAAACCTTGAGTGAGCTGACTGAGCTGTACCTGACCGTGGACATGCCCGGTGAGGCGTTTGCGACTGCAGAGATCGAAAAACTGGAGGGTATGACGCGACTGCAGACCCTTTCCCTGGACCGGGTGCTGCCACCGAATCGTGTCTTCGATGCCTCTCGCCTGACGCAGTTGCGCAGCCTGAAAATCGCTGGCCTGTTCAACCAGAGCCTGCCGGCCGGGGTACTGGAATTGCCCCACTTGCACCGCCTGAACCTCAAGAACACCTCGATCCGCAGCCTGCCCGCCGCGCTGTTCACTGCAGGGCATGAGCAACTTTGGCGTGGCCTCTCGCTGGATTGGTCAGTGATTGACCGGGAGACCTTCAAGACCGCCTATGAATACCTCGGCCGCCAGGCTGGGCATTGGGTTGACCTAGAGGAGATGGTCAGCGAGTACTGCCGGGGAGCGCTGAAGCGATTCAAATCAGAGGTCAGGCAAAGGCATCAGCCCAGTCTGGGTGACTCTGACCTTGTCTATGTGAGCTTCCTGAGCAAGTGGGCGAGCGAGCAGTCCCGGTTTGTAGCCATCGAGGCACTGAGCACCGAGCACGCTGAACTGACTGCCAGCCTGCGCGCCTGGACTGACAAAACACAACTGAGCGCGGATGACTTGATCAACGTCCATGACGCACAAATGAAGATGCATATTCACGCGGGTCACGTGAAGTTGGCCGAGGATATCTATACCTGTTGGTACGAGAGGCTAAAACAAAGGTACACGGGGTTGATGCAGGATTCGTCACTGCTGTTGGATGGATCGGCGCTGGAGGATCTTCCGACGTTGCCCGCTCTGCGCTGGGAGAATGTGCGAACGATCATGTTGACCCCGCATAGTCTACCGCTCTTGCGGTTGCGTGAATTCGTTTCCGGGTTCAGCGAATTACGCAGACTCGACCTGAGCCACTCTCCGCTGAAAACCTTGCCGATAAGCGCAGGCGATGCACCGAAGCTAGAGGTACTGGAGTGCGCGGGCTCCGCCATCGAAACCCTGGATTTGCGGGGTTTCAGCCAACTCCAGAGGTTGGATCTCAGGCGCGTGGCCCTGACGCAGTGGCCCACGGGTATCGAGCAGTTGTCGCAATTGAAGTGGCTGGATGTGCGCGGTACCGGTCTCACGACGCTGCCTGCGAACGTACTGACCCAGGATGAGCTGTTGCTCAACAGCCGCTTTGACATTGACCGTCTTGATGATGCCACTCAAGTCACCCTGACCCAGGCACTCACACGCCAGGAACGCACCCTGGGGTTGCCCGAGGGGACCCTGAAGCGATACCTCGCGCAAGAGGTGTCCGAGTATTTCCCGGCCGAGGAAAGCAGCGCATCCATTTCGGCCAACCTGTTGCCGCTGGCTGCACCTTTACCGGCTGGGTCGGGCCCGGAATGGCGTGCGCAATCTGTGCAACGCCTGCGTCCGGAGTTGTCGGCCGAACAGGTGCAGCGCGAACTCAGTGGCTTGACCTTGCAAGGTTTGTCCAGCGCGCAGGTCGAGGCCCGTTTGATCGCTTCGAACCTGACCCTGGATGCCTTGACGCGTGAACTCAATGGCTGGTTGTTCGTTAAGCAAACCTCCGGCAGAGGCTGGCAGATCAATTCGCAGAGCCGTGGCCAGGCCGCCGCACGGATCATTGACTGCTGGCGACAGGGCGTGCTCGAAGCGCCTGGTCTGGCCCCTTACACCCTGGACCTCAATGGCCTGCAAACCGGCGACTTGCCGTCCCTCAGCGGCGACTTTTCCCACGTCGGACGCCTGGACCTTACGGGGGTACGGATCACTGCCCAGGGTTCCAATGAGTTCCTGCGCGCGTTTACCCACGTGCGCAGGCTGACGCTCAATGGGCAGGCGCTCTCCGAGCTGCCTGAGGCGCTGGCCGACATGGCGCATCTTGATCAACTGGACCTGGCGAGTATCGACCTGACGGACCTTGCGCCGGTGTATCCGGTGCTGCGGCACATGGAACACTTGCGCGTGCTGGACCTGGGCTACAACAACTTGCGGACCTTCAACCTCGATCAACTCAGCCGCCTGGAACACCTGTGCCTGGGCCACAATCTGTTGGGGAGCTGGCCGGAGGGCACACTGCAAGCGCCTCAATTGCGCAGCCTGGATCTGAGCGGCAACGAGATCAGCGACCTCCCCGAGGGCCTGTTTGACGGCAGTCATGAAGCCCTGTTGGCGGGAACCAACCTGAGTGATAACACCGAGCTTTCAGCACACAGCCGGCAGCAGCTGCGCGAATACGCCAGTCGCCAGCCGATGGATCAGAGCGTGCTGGGTATGAGGCCTTACGAACTCAGGGCCGACACCGACAGTGAACCGGGAACGGACGATTCCGATACCGATCGGCATCCGCCAGATTCCGATGAAGAGATTGCCGTGGTACCCGTTGAGGCAATGGCGGGCCAACTCGAACCCTGGCTGCAGCCTCTGCCCGAAGCCGACCGAACGGCCTATGGCACCCGCTGGCATCGGTTGGCGGCCGAGCCGGACAGCGAGGCGTTTTTCCACCTGTTGCTGCGCATGCAGGACACCGAGGAGTTCAGGCAAGTGCGTGCCGACCTGACGCGCCGGGTCTGGAGCCTGCTCGAGTCGGCCGAGCGCGACACTGAACTGCGTGAAGTGCTGTTCCAGATGTCGAAAACCCATGACACCTGTGCGGACGGGCGCACCCTGGCCTTCAGCGACCTGGAGGTCAAAACCTTCGAGCATGAGGCCTTGCGGGATATTCCTGCGGGTCTGGCGCAGCGAGGACGAGCCCTGTTGAACCTGTCCCGGCAATTATTTCGGTTGGGGCAGGTGGAGAAACTGGCTGACCTGGACAGGGCGCGCGGCCACGACAAGGCCGAAGTGCGCCTGAGCTACCGCATCGGCACGGCCAGTGGTTGGCGCGATGGCCTGCAACTGCCTGGCCAGCCCAGCTACATGCGCTATGCCCGCCCGATCGAGGACGACCTGCGCGACAGCGTGCTGCGTGAGGTGGAGCAGGTTGAGACCACCGAGACGTTTTACACCGAGTTGATCAGTCGGCCGTATTGGGTGCGCTACCTGCAAGACAAATACCCGCAGCCCTTTGCCGCACTCAAGCAGCGGGTCGAGGCGCAACGAAACCAGATTGAAGATGCACACAGTGATTATGCCGACCCCGCCTATGCGCAAGCGATGCTCACGTTGCAGATCGAGCAGGAAACCGAGCGCAACCTGAGCCTGCTGCAATTGTCCCGAGACGAAGAGGCCGCCTTCGCCCCGGCTGCTCAAGGCCCGGACCTTGAAGTGTTGCACGAGCGCGCCAGTGGTTCTCGCCGCGAGTTGCTGCGCGCTCGGGCGACCGCGATTGAACTCAATGGCCGTCCCTACTTTGTGGCGAGCATGCCCGATGCCGGCGATGCGCAGAATTACCTGCTCTGGGTGCCGGCAGCGGATGACCCGCAAATACTGGTCAGCAGCGGCATCATCGCCCGGGCGGATGCAGAGGGCGTGTGGCGTCGTACTGGCCGGCCTGGCGGGATGGTCTCCGGCCAGTCCGACAGTGAATATGAACTGGCGTCCGAGTCGCTGCCGATCCAGCCCTATACGGCGCAGGAGCTGAGCGCGATGCGACGGGAGGATCACTTCACGACGGGGCACAACGTCATCGGTTCGTACACCCGCGCGAGCAATGGCAAGTACCCGCTGCGCGATTTTCAAGGACGGCCGATTCGCATCAGAAAACTGGAACGCGAGGCCGTGGTCGTGGAGTCCGGGGCTCGCTACTCCTCACAGCAGGTCAAGCCTTACATCAAGTTCGGCGGGTACGAAGAGGTGGGGTATCTATACGAAGAGAAACTCCAGGTGCGCACCTTTACCACCGAGGATGTGAAGGTTCCGGGCGAGAAATCCCTGGTAGGGCAAATCACCGTGGTTGCCAACCGCCGTATCGCCAAAGGTGAAGTGGTTGGCGTGTACGGCGGTACTGTTCTGCCTCGCGGGCTCTATGGCTCGGGCGGCAATGCGTTCACCATGACCGTGGGCAGCCGCGCGGTGTATGAGGCGGGGTGGTACGTCACCGAGCCGGTCAGTCTCTCGGGAGACAATATCCTCTCCAGGATAAATACCTGCTTCGACTATGACGCCAACGGCAATCCGGTGCGCCAGGCTGCCGAGGGTTACAACGTCGAGACGATCCCGTTTCACGTTGAGACGGACATGTTGCTGGGCGTGGCGCCTGCGGTAAAAACCGTCAAGAAGGCCTTTCTGCTCAACACGGTCTGGGCCACCGAGGAGATCCCGGCAGGGGCCGAGCTGCGCCTGGACTACGGGTACACCGAGGCCATGATCGCGACGGAGTTCCAGCCTGACTGAAAACCTGGAAGCGCCGGCGGCGATTGAACACCTGCTGGACTGAGCCCCCGGGGAGCGTGAGCCTCACATGCGAGGCTCACGCCGGGGTGGTTCAGAACAGAAAGTAACGCTGGGCCATCGGCAACACCTCGGCCGGCTCGCACCACAGCAGCACGCCGTCGGCCTTGACCTGGTAGGTCTGCGGGTCCACGTCGATATCCGGCAGGTAATCGTTGTGGATCAGGTCGGTTTTCTGTACGTCGCGGCAACCTTTCACCACTGCGATCTGCTTCTTCAAACCCAACGCTTCGGGCAAGCCGGCATCCTGGGCGGCCTGGCTGATAAAGGTCAGGCTGGTGGCGTGCAGCGAGGCGCCGAAGCTGGCGAACATCGGGCGGTAGTGCACCGGCTGTGGTGTCGGAATCGACGCGTTGGCATCGCCCATCAGGCTTGAGGCAATCGCGCCGCCCTTGAGGATCAGCGTCGGTTTGATGCCGAAAAACGCCGGGCGCCACAGCACCAGGTCGGCCCACTTGCCCACTTCAATCGAGCCGACAATATGACTCACACCGTGGGTGATCGCCGGGTTGATCGTGTACTTGGCGATGTAGCGCTTGGCGCGGAAGTTGTCGTTGCCGGGGCCGTCGCCGGGCAATGGGCCGCGCTGTTTCTTCATCTTGTCGGCGGTCTGCCAGGTGCGTGTGATGACCTCGCCGACGCGGCCCATGGCCTGGCTGTCGGAACTGATCATCGAGAACGCGCCGAGGTCGTGCAGGATGTCTTCAGCGGCAATGGTTTCGCGGCGGATGCGGCTTTCGGCGAAGGCCACGTCTTCGGCAATGCTTGGGTCCAGGTGGTGGCAGACCATCAGCATGTCGAGGTGTTCGTCGATGGTGTTACGGGTGAAGGGGCGCGTCGGGTTGGTCGAGCTGGGCAACACATTGGGGAAGCCGCAGGCCTTGATGATGTCCGGTGCGTGACCGCCGCCCGCGCCTTCGGTGTGGTAGGTGTGGATGGTACGGCCCTTGAGCGCGGCCAGCGTCGTTTCGACGAAGCCGGATTCGTTGAGGGTGTCGCTGTGGATCGCTACCTGTACGTCATATTCATCGGCCACGCTCAGGCAGTTGTCGATGCTGGCGGGCGTGGTGCCCCAATCTTCATGCAGCTTCAAGCCGATCGCACCGGCCTTGACCTGTTCGATCAACGGCTCCGGCAGGCTGGCGTTGCCCTTGCCGGTGAAGCCGATGTTCATCGGGAACGAGTCGCTGGCCTGGAGCATGCGCGCCAAGTGCCAGGGGCCCGAGGTGCAGGTGGTCGCGTTGGTGCCCGTCGCCGGGCCGGTGCCGCCGCCGATCATGGTGGTGACGCCGCTGGTCAGCGCCTCTTCGATCTGCTGCGGGCAGATGAAATGCACGTGGCTGTCGATGCCGCCGGCCGTGAGGATCATGCCTTCGCCGGCGATCACTTCGGTGCTGGCGCCGATGGCCATGGTCACGCCGGGCTGGATGTCGGGGTTGCCGGCCTTGCCGATCGCGTGGATGCGTCCGTTTTTGAGGCCCACATCCGCCTTGACGATGCCCCAGTGGTCGATGATCAGTGCGTTGGTGATCAGGGTGTCGACCACTTCGTGGGCGAGCAACTGGCTCTGGCCCTGGCCGTCGCGGATCACTTTGCCGCCGCCGAATTTGACTTCTTCGCCATAGACGGTGAAGTCCTGTTCGACTTCGACAAACAGTTCGGTGTCGGCCAGGCGGACCTTGTCACCGACGGTGGGGCCGTACATGTCGGCGTAGGCTTGGCGGGTGATTTTCATCTGTGTGTACCCTGAAAAAAGTGTGTTGAATGTGAGTCCGCTATCGGGGGCAAGCCCCCTCCCACACTGGGCCGTATTCACACATTCAAATGTGTGAATACGGTCAAAAGTGGGAGGGGGCTTGCCCCCGATGAGGCCCTAAAGGTCACCCATAACCCGCCCGGCAAAGCCAAATACTCGCCTGCCCCCGCTCAAATCCACCAACTCGATTTCCCGACTCTGCCCCGGCTCAAACCGCACCGCCGTCCCCGCCGGAATATTCAAGCGCATGCCACGGCTCGCGGCCCGGTCAAACGTCAGCGCGTCATTGGTCTCGAAAAAATGGTAATGCGAACCCACCTGGATCGGCCGGTCGCCGCTGTTGGCCACGTTGAGGGTGACGGTGCGACGGCCGACGTTGAGTTCGATCTCGCCAGGCTGGATCTGATATTCACCAGGAATCATGCAGGTTGCCCCAGGGTCTTGAAGTAGATGGCGGTCGGGCTGTAGCGCCCGTCCGGGCTTTGGCAGTAGTCGGGCAATTCACCGATCTTGGTGTAGCGCAGCGACTGGTAGAAGGCTTCGGCCGGTGAGCCGGCTTCAGTGTCCAGGTACAGCAGGCCGCGCTTGTGCTGGCGTGCGGCGAGTTCCAGGGTGTTCATCAGCTGTTGGCCGAGGCCATGGCGGCGGGCGGTGCTGTGCACCAGCAGCTTTTGCACCTCGGCGCGGTTCAGGCCGTTGGCTTTCAGGCACAGCGCCAGTTGCACGCTGGCGATCACCTGTTCATCACGCACCACCACCCACAGCAACAGGCTGGCGTCTTCGATGCTGGCCTGCACGCCGCTTAGATAAGCGCGTGCCTGGGCTTCGTCGAAGTCGGCCATGAAACCGACTGAAGCGCCATGCTTGACCGCGTCCAGCAACAGCTCGATCAAACCCAGGCGGTAGTGGGCAAAACTTTCAGCATTGACTCGACGCAGTTGCGCAGCGCTCATCGCTCTCACTCCTTGGGCGGTTCGGCGCCCGGGTTCAGGCTCAGTTGCATGAAGGTCAGGTCCAGCCAGCGACCAAACTTGATGCCCACTTGGGGCATCTGCCCGGTGGTGACGAAGCCCAGGCGCTCATGCAGGCGGATCGAAGCCTGGTTGCCGCTTTCGATGGCCGCCACCATCACGTGTTTGCCGCCGTCGCGTGCGCGCTCGATCAGGGCGGCCATCAGCCGTGGGCCCAGGCCTTTGCCACGCTGGTCGTTGCGGATGTACACCGAGTGCTCGACGCTGTAGCGAAAGCCCTCGAACGGGCGCCAGTCGCCGTAGGAGGCGTAGCCGGTGACTTCATCGTTCTCCACCGACACCAGGATCGGATAACCCTGGGCATGGCGCGCACTGAACCAGGCCTGGCGATTGCCCAGGTCCACCGGTTGTTCGTTCCAGATCGCCGTGGTGTTGAGCACCGCGTCGTTGTAGATCTCGCGGATCGCCGGCAAGTCGTGTTGGGTTGCGTCACGAATCATCATCGAGCCTCACGCAATCGGCTGGTGGACGGTGACCAGCTTGGTGCCGTCGGGGAAGGTGGCTTCCACCTGGATATCCGGGATCATCTCCGGGATGCCTTCCATCACCTGTTCGCGGCTGAGCAGTGTGGTGCCCAAGTGCATCAGGTCGGCCACGGTGCGGCCATCGCGGGCGCCTTCCATCAGGGCGGCGGAGATGTAGGCGATGGTTTCCGGGTAGTTGAGCTTCACCCCGCGTGCGAGGCGGCGCTCGGCGACAAGGCCGGCGGTGAAGATCAGCAGTTTGTCTTTTTCCCGTGGGGTCAGGTCCATGGTTCAGGTACTCCAGATTCGGGGGGATACGGCTTCACGGCCCAGCACTGCAGGGCGTAACAGGCGCCATAAATCGATCAGCCAGGCGCGGGCATGCAACGCCTCGCTGGCCAGGCAGCGTGCGACCAGCAGGCCAGGCAGTTGGGTCAGGTCGCCGCGCACGGCGTGGGGCAGGGCGCGGCAGGTGTCGAGTAATTCAGGGTCGAGATCGGCGGTCAGCAGCAACGTGGCAAATACCGGTTGCCCGTCGAGGCCAATAGGAGAATCGAGCAAACCGTCGTCGCCCACGATGCGCTGGCGTTCATGCCAGAGCAACTGCCCGTCGCGGCGGATATCCAGGTGCGATTGGAAGTGGCCGAGGTCGAAACGTTCGCCACTGGCCGGGCGGCCCAGGGCGACCACGTCCCAGTAGAACAGTCGCGCATCGCCTTGCAGCTCGATGTGTGTGGTGAGTTCGGCCTGTGCGGCGCTGAACACGATGGTTTCCTGGGGCAGCCATTCCAGCGTGGCGCCGGCCTCCACGGTCAGATCCAACTGCTGAAACGCAGGGCCCTTGGCGCGGTACCACTTGGCCGCGCCGGGGCTGGTCAATTGCGCCCAGGCACCTTCGGCCACGTGGGCGCTGATGTCTAGGCGATCCCCGCCGGCAATGCCGCCGGGTGGGTGGACGATGATGTGCTGGCACACCTCGGGGCCTTCGGCGTACAGGTGTTTTTGCACGCGCAGCGGGCCGAGGTGGCGACGCATCACCGGCCGCGTTGTGTCGCCGAAACGCGCGTAGCCGAGTTCCAGCTCGGCGTGCCAGCTGGGGGTGAACAGGGCAGGAGTAACGGGCAGGTTCATGACAGAGTGCTTATCGTTAGGAGGCTACAGATTAGATGGTTACCAGGCCGCGTACACCTTCGCTTTCCATATTTTCGCCACGGCCCTGCTGCACGATTTCGCCGCGAGACATCACCAGGTACTGGTCGGCCAGTTCGGCGGCGAAGTCGTAGAACTGCTCCACCAGCAAAATCGCCATGTCGCCGCGCTCGGCGAGCTGCTTGATCACCGCGCCGATTTCCTTGATCACCGAGGGCTGTATGCCTTCGGTGGGTTCATCGAGGATCAGCAGGCGCGGGCGGCTGGCCAGCGCGCGGCCGATAGCGAGCTGTTGCTGCTGCCCGCCGGACAGGTCGCCACCGCGGCGATGTTTCATCTGCAGCAACACCGGGAACAGCTCGTAGATGAACGCTGGCACTTCCTTGGCTTCGGCGCCGGGGAAACGTGCCAGGCCCATCAGCAGGTTTTCTTCCACCGTGAGCCGCCCGAAAATCTCCCGGCCCTGGGGCACATAGGCGATCCCGGCATGCACACGCTGGTGCGGCTTGAAGCCGGTGATGGCCTTGCCTTCCCAGTTCACCGCACCTTCCTTGGACGGCAGCAGGCCCATCAGGCATTTGAGCAGGGTGGTCTTGCCCACGCCGTTGCGGCCGAGCAGGCAGGTGACCTCACCGATCTTCACGTCAAACGACAGCCCGCGCAGGATGTGGCTACCGCCGTAGTACTGGTGCAATTTTTCGACTTGCAACATTCTCAAAACCTCCTCAAATCCCCGGTGGGGTGGGGCTTGCCCCCTCCCACATAAAGCACGTCAGCGACCGAGATAGACTTCGATCACCCGCTCGTTTTCCTGAACCTGCTCCAGCGACCCCTCGGCCAACACACTGCCCTGGTGTAACACCGTCACGTGGTCGGCAATCGAGCCGACAAACCCCATGTCGTGCTCCACCACCATCAGCGAGTGCTTGCCCGCCAGGCGCTTGAACAGTTCGGCGGTGAATTCGGTCTCGGCGTCGGTCATGCCTGCCACCGGTTCATCCAGCAGCAACAGTTGCGGGTCTTGCATCAGCAGCATGCCGATTTCCAGAAACTGCTTCTGCCCGTGGGACAACAACCCAGCCGGGCGCTGCACCGAGGCGGTCAGGCGGATGGTGTCGAGCACTTCGTCGATACGGTCTTTCTGCTCGCCACTCAGGCGTGCACGCAGGCTGGCCCACACGGACTTGTCGGCCTTCTGCGCCAGCTCGAGGTTTTCGAACACGCTCAAGGCTTCGAATACCGTGGGCTTCTGGAACTTGCGCCCGATGCCGGCCTGGGCGATCTCGACTTCGCTCATGCGCGTGAGGTCGAGGTTCTCGCCAAACCAGGCCGTGCCGTGGCTGGGGCGGGTCTTGCCGGTGATCACGTCCATCAGCGTGGTCTTGCCCGCGCCGTTGGGGCCGATGATGCAGCGCAGCTCGCCGACGCCGATGTACAGGTTCAAGTCGTTGAGGGCCTTGAAACCGTCGAAGCTGACGCTGATGTCTTCCAGGCTCAGGATGGTGCCGTGGCGGGTATTCAGGCCCGGGCCGGCGGCTTGGCCGATACCGATGGCATCGCGGCCGCTGCCGCCGTCCAGTATCGGTTCGAGCATGAACTCGGCGGTGGCGCCGGTGGCCCGCATGTCCAGGTACCTCATGAATCACCTCGTTTTTTCAGCAGGCCGATCACGCCCTTGGGCAGGTACAGGGTGACGATGATGAACAGCGCCCCGAGGAAGAACAGCCAATATTCGGGGAAGGCCACGGTGAACCAGCTCTTCATGCCGTTCACCACACCGGCGCCCAGCAGCGGGCCGATCAGTGTGCCGCGCCCGCCGAGGGCCACCCACACGGCGGCCTCGATGGAATTGGTCGGCGACATCTCGCTGGGGTTGATGATGCCCACCTGCGGCACATACAACGCGCCGGCCAAGCCGCACAGCACTGCACTCAGCACCCATACGAACAGCTTGAAACCCCGTGGGTCGTAGCCGCAGAACATCAGGCGGTTCTCCGCATCGCGCAGCGCGGTGAGCACGCGGCCAAACTTGCTGCGCGCCAGGCGCCAGCCGATGAACAGGCTTGCCACCAGCAACAGCACCGTGGCGCTGAACAGCACCGCCCGCGTGCCGGGCTCGGTGATGCCGAAGCCCAGGATGCTGCGGAAATTGGTGAAGCCGTTGTTGCCGCCAAAGCCGGTCTCGTTACGGAAGAACAACAGCATCCCGGCGAAGGTCAGGGCCTGGGTCATGATCGAGAAATACACGCCCTTGATCCGTGAACGGAAGGCAAAGAAGCCGAACACCAGCGCGAGCAAACCCGGCGCCAACACCACCAGGCACAGGGCCCAGAGGAAGTGCTCGGTGCCGACCCAGTACCACGGCAGTTCGGTCCATGAGAGGAAAGTCATGAACGCCGGCAACTGATCCCCCGAGGCCTGGCGCATCAGGTACATGCCCATGGCATAACCGCCGAGCGCGAAGAACAGACCGTGGCCGAGGGAGAGCATCCCGGCGTACCCCCACACCAGGTCCAGGGCGAGGGCGACAATGGCGTAGCACAGGATCTTGCCCACCAGCGTCAAGGTGTAGGCCGAGACATGAAGCGCGTTATCCGCTGGCAACAGCGACAACAACGGCAGTGCCAGCAGCAACGCGAGGATCACCACGCCCACTGCAATCGTTACCTTGGGGCCGGCCTTTTGTGTGGCCGTCAACATCAATGGCTGGTTCATCAGTCGATCACCCGTCCTTTCAGTGCGAAGAGTCCCTGCGGGCGTTTCTGGATAAACAGAATGATCAGCGCGAGGATCAGGATCTTGCCGAGTACGGCGCCGATCTGTGGCTCCAGGATCTTGTTGGCGATACCCAGGCCGAAGGCAGCCATGACGCTACCGGCCAACTGGCCGACACCGCCGAGTACCACGACGAGGAATGAATCGATGATGTAGCTCTGGCCCAGGTCCGGGCCGACGTTGCCGATCTGGCTCAGCGCTACGCCGCCGAGGCCGGCGATACCGGAGCCCAGACCAAACGCAAGCATGTCCACACGCCCGGTGGGTACGCCGCAGCAGGCGGCCATGTTGCGGTTCTGGGTCACTGCCCGCACGTTGAGGCCCAGGCGCGTCTTGTTCAGCAGCAGCCAGGTCAGCACCACCACACATAGCGCGAAGGCGATGATCACAATGCGGTTGTACGGCAGCACCAGGTTGGGCAGCACCTGGATCCCGCCGGACAGCCAGTCGGGGTTGGACACTTCGACGTTCTGCGCGCCGAACACCAGGCGCACCAACTGGATCAGCATCAGGCTGATACCCCAGGTGGCGAGCAGTGTTTCCAGCGGGCGGCCATAGAGGTGGCGGATCACCGTGCGCTCCAGCGCCATGCCGATGGCCGCGGTGACAAAGAACGCCACCGGCAGCGCGATCAGCGGGTAGAACTCGATGGCTTGCGGTACGTAGCGCTGCATCATCAGTTGCACCACGTAGGTCGAATAGGCGCCGAGCATCAGCATCTCGCCGTGGGCCATGTTGATCACGCCGAGCAGGCCGAACGTGATCGCCAGGCCCAGGGCCGCCAGCAGCAGGATCGAACCCAGGGACATGCCGCTGAACGCTTGGCCGAGGATTTCGCCGAACATCAGCTTGCGTTTGACCTGAGCCAGGCTGGTTTCGGCGGCGGTGTGCACGGCGGCGTCGGTTTCGACGCCTGGGGCCAGCAGGGCCTCAAGACGTGTGCGTGCGAGCGGGTCGCCGGTGCTGCCCAGCAGGCGCACGGCGGCGAGGCGCACCGCGGGGTCGGTGTCGACCAGTTGCAGGTTGGCCAGGGCGAGACTCAGCGCCGACTGCACGTCTTCATCGGTTTCGGTGGCAACGCGTTGGTCGAGGAATTTGAGTTGCGCCGGTTGTGCGCTTTTTTGCAGGGTTTGCGCGGCTGCGAGACGGACCTTGGGGTCGGCGGCGAGCAGTTGCTGGCTGGCCTGGACGTTGTCGATCAAGCCGCGCAGACGGTTGTTCAGGCGCACGGTCCTGGTTTCACCGTTGACCGTGAGCTGGCCTTGTTGCAGGGCGTCCACCAGCTCGATGCGTGCCGGGTCGGGCTGGGCGGCCCAGTCCTGGAGCAGCTTGGCTTGTTGGCTGGGGTTGGCGGACAGGAAGTCTTCGGCGTCGCTGGCATATACCGCCAGGGGCAGTAATAACAGGATTGCCAGGATGAAGCGGTACAGGGCAGTAGGCATAACAAAGTGTCCTGATCATGCGCGGTCAAACTGTGGGAGGGGGCAAGCCCCCTCCCACATGGTTTTTAGTTGCTCTTGACGGCGTGATCCGGCTTTTTGTCGTTACCCGGGATGTATGGGCTCCACGGCTGGGCACGGATCGGCTCCTGGGTCTGCCACACCACCGAGAACTGCCCATCGGCCTGGATCTCGCCGATCATCACCGGCTTGTGCAGGTGGTGGTTGGTCTTGTCCATGGTCAGAGTGAAGCCCGACGGCGCAGCAAAGGTCTGCCCGCCGAGTGCTTCACGCACTTTGTCGACGTCGGTGGACTTGGCTTTCTCCGCCGCCTGCGCCCACATGTGGATGCCCACGTAGGTGGCTTCCATCGGGTCGTTGGTCACGGCTTTGTCGGCGCCCGGCAGGTTGTGTTTCTTGGCGTAGGCTTTCCAGTCGGCGACGAACTTGGTGTTGACCGGGTTCTCCACCGACTGGAAGTAGTTCCAGGCCGCGAGGTTGCCCACCAGCGGCTTGGTGTCGATACCGCGCAATTCCTCTTCACCCACGGAGAACGCCACCACCGGTACGTCGGTCGCCTTCAGGCCCTGGTTGGCCAGTTCCTTGTAGAACGGCACGTTGGAGTCGCCGTTCACCGTGGAGATCACGGCGGTCTTGCCGCCGGCCGAGAACTTTTTGATGTTGGCGACGATGGTCTGGTAATCGGCATGACCGAACGGGGTGTAGACCTCTTCGATGTCTTTGTCCGCCACGCCTTTGGAATGCAGGAACGAGCGCAGGATCTTGTTGGTGGTGCGCGGGTACACGTAGTCGGTGCCCAACAGGAAGAAACGCTTGGCCGCGCCGCCTTCTTCGCTCATCAGGTATTCCACTGCCGGAATCGCCTGCTGGTTCGGTGCCGCACCGGTATAGAACACGTTGGGCGACATTTCTTCGCCTTCGTATTGCACCGGGTAGAACAGCAGGCCGTTGAGTTCTTCGAACACCGGCAACACGGATTTACGCGACACCGAGGTCCAGCAGCCAAACACCACGGCGACCTTGTCCTGGGTCAGCAACTGGCGACCTTTCTCCGCGAACAGCGGCCAGTTGGACGCGGGGTCCACGACCACCGGTTCGAGCATCTTGCCGTTCACGCCGCCCTTGGCGTTGATTTCCTCGATGGTCATCAGCGCCATGTCTTTGAGCGATGTTTCGGAAATGGCCATGGTGCCGGACAGCGAATGCAGGATGCCGACCTTGATGGTCTCGGCCGCCTGGACAGTCCAGGTCATGCCCATGGCGGCAATGGATGCCGACAGTGTGAAAGCCTTGATCAAGCTGCGACGCTTCATGGTGCGATCTCCGAGAACCCAAGTGTTGTTGTTGGACAGATGCAGGGGTGATTGCAAAGGCTGTGCCTGCTTCATGCCGGGGCCTGAATTCGGTGATGTGCGCCGAGGTGGGTGCAGTGCCCCGCACCGATTCGGCGCTCGATTCGCGTGATGGTGCGCCAGGGGCACTGTGCTGGTGCGTAGGCGAGCAGCTATGTAACGTCCGTGTCGATCACGAAGCGCCGGGAAGCAAGGCTTACTCGTTCTCGGTTCAGAGGCCTCTTGCGGATGCACCACGCCCTATTTGAACCGTGTTCTGGGCGGTTAGAAGGTGTAGTCCGCCGTGACGAAGAACGCGCGCGGCTCACCCAGGATCCACTGCTGCCCGTCATTGTATTGGCTGACAGCGTACGTGCGGTCGAACAGGTTGTTCACTTGCAGGCCCAGGGTGGTGTTGCGCAGGGCCTGCCACGACACCGTGGCATCCACCACCGTGTAGCTCGGCAGCTCGTTCTGGTTGGCCATATCGGCATACCGCGCGTCCACATAACGCACACTGGCGCCGGCGCGGACATCATCGGTCACGGCCTTGCTCAGCCACAGGTTGGCGGTGCGGCGTGGTACGTCCACGGGGCGGTTGCCGTCGCGGGACACCGGTACGCCGTTCACCACCTGGTCGAAGTCGTCGTACTGCGCATGCACGATGGCCGCGTTGGCTTGCAGCTGCCAGGCGTGTGGCAGTTGCAAGTCAAGACTGGCTTCCAGGCCACGGGAGGATTGCTGGCCGACCTGCTGCTTGAGGTCGGGGTTGCCGGGTACGTCGGTGAGCAGTTTCTTTTTGACGATGTGGTAGGCGGCCAGGGTCCATTCACCGCGCTGGTTCCAGAAGGCTTGCTTGATGCCGATCTCGCTCTGCTTGGCGGTAGAGAGGTCGAACTGCTGCTGACCCTGGCTCAAGGAAATCAAGCCGCCGACCCCATCGGTGCTGGTGGCTTGTTGGCCATAGATCGAGGTGTCCGGGGTGAGCGCATACACCACCCCTGCCTTCCAGTTGTTGCCGGTGAGGGTTTTGTCGGACTGGCTGCCATCGCGTAGATCATCGCGGTCGACGTGGGCATAGTCGCGGCGGATGCCGGTGACCAGTGCCAGCTTGTCGGTGAGCTGCAGACGGTTTTCGGCAAAGCCCGCGACGGTTTTGGTGGTCGTCGCGAACAGCGGCTTGAACGGATCGCTACTCGCAAACTGCCCGGCTACCGGGTGGTTCACGTCGATGGCTTGGCCGTCGCTGAAGCTGTCGGTGAACGGCGAGTTACTGGCCAGGCGAAAGCGGATGCGGTTGTATTCCACGCCGGCCACGGTCTGGCTGTCGAGACCGAACAGGCTGTGCTTGAAGGTGAAGGACTGGCGATCGCCGACCTGTTCCTGATTGTGCTTGATGCCAAAGTTGCCGCTGCGGGTGAGTTGGCCGTTGGTGAAATTGTAGTTCTCGGCGTTCTGCCAGCGACGCTGGTTTTTCAGGTAGAACAACTCGTTGGTGGCGCTGACGTTGTCGCTGATCTGCCACTCGCTGGTCAGGCGCGTCCATTGGTCGTTGTAGTGCTGGGTGTCGTTGCTGACGTTGTAGTTCTTGTCGCGCAGGCTTTTGTGCAGGCGGCCGTTGAGCAGCGGCGTGCCGAAGTCATTTTGCGGGCGTTGGTCGCCGTAGTCGCTGGCCAGGGTGAAGCTCAGGTTATCCGCCGCCTGCCAGCGCAACGCACCGCTGACGAAGTCGCTGCTGGAGTCGCCACGGTCGATGAAACCGTTGCTGCGCAGGCGATTGAGGTTGAGGCGATAGCTCAGGGTATCCGTCAGCGAGCCGCCACTGTCGAGGGCTTGTTGCTGGCGATCGTAGGCGCCGTAGCCGAGGCGGATGTGGTTTTCGATCTCGCCTTCAAACGGCTTTTTCGGCACGGTGTTGATCACCGCGCCGGTGGCGCCTTCGCCGTACAGCACCGAGGCCGGGCCGCGCAGTACGTCCACGCGCTCCACCGACCACGTGTCCACCGGGAAGGTCGAGGAGCCCATGCCCATGTACATGCGGTTGCCGTCGTAGAGCTGCATCACTGAGCCCTGGCCGGTAAAACCACGGGCCGACAGTGAGGTGCCGCCGTCACCCGGCGAACCGGTGCGGCTGACGCCGGTGGCGCGGGAAATCGCGTCCTGCACGCTGGCGTCGCCGCGTTCGCGAATCTGCGTGCCGGTCTGGCTTTCGACACTGCCCGGCGTTTGCAGGGCCGTGAGGTTCAGGCGCGAACCGGCCGTGGTCGGGGTCTTGAGGTCGACGTGTTCGTTGTCCACGGCGGGTGCGTTGACGGCGCTGGCAGGCAGGGTCAGGGCGTAGGCGTGGTGATGCAAGGCGAGCAGGCACAGCCCGGACGCGAGGTAGTTGTTCATTGATGGGTCAGTCTTCTTTGGAGGATGCTCGCCGCGTGTGGCGGCGAGCAACGATAACGCAGAGGGTGTTATGGGTTAACACGTGTTCGCTGCGCGGCCACAGTCGCGCAAGGTTACAGAAAGTGCTCTAGAACGGGCATCTCGCCGGGTTCATGCCGAACCTGAGGCGGATTCATGTTGACCGAAAAAGCGCGAAAGAATCAGGCGATCCAGCACCCACACGGCGATCAGCGAGGCGCCCACCAGCGGGAAAATGATCGCCAGGCCGAGCATCACTGCCATCGCCGTCTTCCATTTCGGCAGGTCATGGCGCAGCGGCGGGACGCCGAGCTTGCCCTCGGGTTTGCGCTTCCACCAGATCACCACGCCGCTGACGGCACTGAGCAGGATCATCAGGCAGATCAGCAGCACGATCAGTTGGTTGACCCAGCCGAACATCTTGCCCTCGTGCAGCATCACGCCGGTCTCAGTGGCGCGTGCGACGGTGTTGTAGTGCTCCCAGCGCACATCGGCGAGGACCTTGCCGGTGTATTGGTCCACATGCAGGGTCGCATCGTTGCGCGGGTCGTCGGCGAACACCGCGACAGTGAACACGCCTTCGGCAGTGGTGGGGAAGGTGATGCTGTAGCCGGGCTCGACCTTGCGTGCGGTGGCTAGGTCGACCACTTGTTGCAGGCGCACGGTTGGCGCGGCAGGGCCTGAGTGCATCGCGCCGTGGTTCATGTGTTCGGCGTGGTCGCCGGACATCGGCATCGGCGTGTTTTCCATGGCCCAGGGCACGGTCTGTTGGTGGGCGCTGTTGAGCACGCGGGCCTGCTGGTCCGACGTCGGTACGTCATTCCACATGGCCGCCGGGAATGTGTTCCACAGGTCGGCGTACTGCTTGCCCCAAAAGCCGGTCCAGGTCATGCCACTGAGCAGCATCACCAGCAACAGCGACGCGCCCCAGAAACCCGTGACTGCATGCAGGTCGCGCCACAGCACCCGACCGCGAGTGTTCAAGCGCGGCCACAGCACACCGGCCGCCGACTTGCCGCGCGGCCACCACAGGTAGAGGCCGGACACCACCAGCATCACGCCCCAACCGGCGGCCAGCTCCACGAGGCGGTCGCCCGTGGTGCCGATCATCAGCTCACCGTGCAGGGCGCGGGCGATGGCTTGCAGGTTGTACTTGGCGTCCTGTTCGCCGAGCACGGTGCCACGGTAGGGGTCGACGAACACCGTCAGCTCGCGACCGTCGTTGTGCATCACGAATTGTGCGCTGCGGGTGGCGGTGGCCGGGGGCAGGTATTGGCTGATAGCGGCCTGGGGGTAGGCCAGTTTGGCGCGCATGAGTTGCTCGTCGGCACTCAGGGCGTGTTCGGCGGCCGGCACATTGAGCAGGTCGCCGTACATCAGCGGATCGAGTTGGGGCTTGAACAGGTAGATGATGCCGGTCAGGGCCAGCAGCACCATAAAGGGCGCCACAAACAGCCCGGCGTAAAAATGCCAACGCCAGGCCAGGTTGTAGAAAGAGATTTTTTGAGTATTCATCAGGGTGTGCTCCGCAAGGTGATGGATCTTGTAAACGGGGCTGGCAGGCAACCCCTTTGTCGGTAAGGCCGACGCCTACTGCGGTGCTTTAGAAACTCATGTCGATTTTAGTCCAGAGCGTTCGCCCCGGCTCCTTGATGGCCTGCGGGTCGCTGGCCGGGTAGCCAAAGCCGGCGTTGCCGGCCAGGTTCAAGTGCTCGGCGTAGGCCTTGCCGAACAGGTTGTCGACGCCGGTGCTGACCTTGAAGTTTTTGTTGATGCGGTACGCAGCATTCAGCGAGAACACGCCAAAGCCGCCGCTCTTGTCGAAGTCCTTGCCGACCACATTGCCTTTGTTCTGGTCGATACGATTTTGCGCGGCGACAACGCGCCACAGCGCACCGGCGCTCCAGTCGTCTTCGCTGTAGGTGAGGCCGAGGCGAGCATCCAGTGGCGGCATTTGCGGCAGGGCCTTGCCGTCACTGCTGTTCTTGCCCCAGGCGTAGGCCAGGGTGGCGTCGGCTTTCCAGTGGCGGGCAAGCGTGTACGCCGCGCCCAGTTCGCCGCCCATGATCCGCGCATCGACGTTGCGCGCCTGGGAGGTGGTGCCCATCATCCCGGGCCGGTAGTCGAACAGGATGAAATCGCGTACCTGGCCGATGTAGCCCGAGGCCCAGGCTTCGAGGTCGTCAGCTTTGTACTGCGCGCCGAAATCGAGCTGGGTAGTCTTCTCCGGTTTTACTCCGTCGAAAGCGTTCACCGAACCGACGGCGCCGGTGTTGGGCGAGAACAGCTCCCAGTAATCCGGGAAGCGTTGCGAATGCCCCAGGCCGGCGTAGAGGGTGGTGTCGGCAAGGTCGTGCTCATAGCGCACAAAACCCGATGGCAAGGTGTCTGCACGCGTGTCGTTGGCGGTGGCGCTGGTGGCCCGGAAGTCCTTGGCCGAGGCGCGGTCCAGGCGCGCGCCGGTGATCAGCCGGTCGCGGTCGGCGGCGTACCAGGTGAGTTCGCCGAACACGCCGTAATTGTGGAAGTTGGCGTCCTTGGTGCGCGGCAATGCCTTGTAGGTGTCGATGCCCATGCTGCTGCGCTGGCGGTGTTCGTTGGTCTGCGCGTCCAGGCCGCCGATCAGTTGCACATCCTCCCAACGCCAGGTGGCCTTGACCCGTGCACCGAGGGTGCGGCGGTCGACGTTGGAGGCCATGGGCCCGGCCATCATCCCGGTGCCCGACGGTGTGCGCAGGCTGTAGTTGTCCATCACATGGTCGGCGTAGTTGTAGTAGACCTGGGCTTCGACCTTGTCCAGCACTTCGCCAAGGTTGGATTTCTCGAACCGCACCCCCAGGCTCTCGCGCAGGAACTGCGAGCCATCCATGCCGCGCCCGGCGTAGCGTGCCTGGCCATCGCCACGCCCGGCGGTGAGTTCCAGCAGGGTGTCGGCATCGGGGGTGAAGCCGACGGCGACGTCACCGTTCCACTTGTCGTAGCGCGACGCGACGGTGTCGTTGTTGCCGTCCTTGTAGTCGTCGGCGTGGGCCTGGTTGCCGATCACGCGCACATAGCCCAGCGGGCCACCAGCGGCGGCGTCGATGACTTTGTCGAAACGCCCGTTGGAGCCGGCCAGCACACTGGCGTTGAGGCGTGTGCCCAGTTCGCCGAACTGCTCCGGTTCGCGCTCGAACAGCACCGTGCCGGCCGATGCTCCGGGGCCCCACAGAACGGTTTGCGGGCCCTTGATCACGGTGAGTTGGTCGTAGGTTTCCGGGGAAATGTACGAAGTAGGGGCGTCCATCCGACCGGGGCAGGCACCGAGCATCATGCTGCCGTTGGCAAGGATGTTCAGGCGCGAGCCAAACATGCCGCGTAGCACCGGGTCGCCATTGGTGCCGCCGTTACGCACCAGGGCGAAGCCGGGAATGGTCTTGAGGTAGTCGCCGCCATCGCTGGCGGGCACCGGTTGGCGTGGGTCCTTGGGGTTGGTGACCACGGTCAGCGGCGAGCTGGGTGCAATCGCAGTGATCACCGTGGGGGTCAGCTCATGCTCGGCGTGCTCGTCAGCCTGAACATAGGGGGTCAGTAGCGCGCCGCACAGGGCGGCGAGCACAGGGGTACATCCCAAACGGGAGTCAGCAGTCACTCTGGACATGACACGTTCCATCAATCAATCGTAAACAACACGGCCAGCAGCCTGCGGCTGTCTATCTGAAGTCGGCCGGTGTGAAGTGGCGCTATGTAAAGTGCTTACGCGTTGATGGGGGGAGCACGGCTGCGGGCGCCGGGGAAGATGCTCTGTCGGGCATGGCCCAGGCGCGTGGCAGGGCTGAGGGCGTTGGCGGGCGGTGGGGCGTTGAGGGTGAACGTTGAAACGCCACCGGGCAGGGCTGGGCAGCTGTAGAGCAGGTCGCAATAGCCGCACTTGGACCAGAGGGCGTGGTGTTCGTCAGGGGCTTTAGGGTGATGGGAGGCACCGTGCTCCATCGGCATGTCCATCGACATGCCGGCGTGATGGTCCATCGGCATCGCTTGGGAAATCAGCGGACCGATAAAGATCATCAGCATGGCGAACAGGCTGATCCAACTGCCGCGTTTCACACGCGACTGTGGAGACAGCCTGGCGCGAGGGGCGCCCATCGAACGTCAGCCTATTGCGCGTGTTTGTGCTCGCGGGCGGCCATCGGCGGCACCTTTTGCACCGACACTTGCACCTCGACCTTGCCGGCCTTTTCGAAGGTGAGGGTCAGCGGAAAGTGCTTGCCGTCGGCCAGCAGGCTGCGGTCTTTAAGGCCCAGCAGCATCACGTGGTAAGCCATGGGCGCGAAGGTCAGGTCGCCCTTGGCCGGCACGGCGACGCTGGGCACCTGCTGCATCTTCATCAGATCACCCTGCATGACGTGCTCGTGCAACTCGGCCTTGTCGGCCACGGGCGTCTCGACATTCAGCAGGCGGTCCGGGGTTTCCCCTGTGTTGTGGACGACAAAATACGCCGCGACGGTGGGCGCATTCGGTGGCAATTCCTGGGACCAGGGTTCGCTGACCAGCAGGTCGCCGGCCTTGTAGTCATCAGCATTGGCAGCACTGAACACCGGCAGCAACAGCGCGGCCAGAAGCAAGGAAGATTTGAGCATGGCAGTTCTCCAGAACGGGACTAAACGCAGTTCACTTGCGAATAAATCAAACCGTTGGAGACGCGCGAGGGTTGAGGCTCGGCCATTGCTGGCGTGGGGTAGGGGGTTGCAGTTGGGTCGGCGGCAAACGTGGTGAGGTGTTGAATTGCGCGACATACAACTGCGGCACATGCCCCGGCAACGCCACCAACGGCGCCGAGCCCGAGCAACACCAGCAATGCTGCATGGTGGAGTGATCGTCCTGCTGCGGCGTCGGAATTTCCAGCTTGCCGAGGGCGATGGTCTTGAGGCTGGCGCCGTTGGAGGAGCAGAAACTGCCCCACATCAGTTGCTTGACCGGGTCATCCGACAGCTGCATTGCACCGGCCATCGGCATTGCAAAGGCGTTGAACAGCACTGCCAAGCAGGCGATCCAGACGATTGCAAAGCGTTGACGGGCCATGGCGGACAATCCGTAGGGTTAAACGATCAGGCGGGTATTTAGCCTGATCGTGGGGGATAAGTAAAAAGGGGTGGTGTGGTTTGGTGTCGCAGCGGCTGATTTGAGGATAGACGGGGAATCGACTGGGCGCCGATCTTCAACGCTGCACAGCCCCTCCCACATTGAACTGTGTTCGCCTATTGCTTGGTGCGGCGCTATGGTGGCTGTGCGTGGGATACCTTCGGGTATGCCGGCTTCCTTGATCTCCGGTCCGCGAACCTGCGCACAGCTGCCACCTACTCGCGTCGCGGCGATGAGTGTCAGCTCCACTTAGATTAAGGAGCTTCACGATGATCAAACCCACCCCCAATCCCCCCATCCGGCTATTCACCGTAGCCGACGGCATCAGCACTGAAGACCTGTTGGTCAACCTCAGCGAAACCCTCGCCTCGGCCAATGCATTGAGCTGCGATCTTGCGTTTGGTCTGGAAGGCTCGAAACGAGAGGAATTGCTCGGCGTTGCGCAGTTGATTGAGTTGGCGCAGTCGTTGGCTGATCGTGTGCACACTGGCATTGGGCAGGAGTACGCCGCTAGCTGCTAACAACGTAGCTCAAAATGTGGGAGGGGGCTTGCCCCCGATGGCGGTGGATCAGCCACTGAATTGTTGATAGGACTGACGCTATCGGGGGCAAGCCCCCTCCCACATTGGGTCGGTGTTGTTCAGCGAGCATGGATTGCCTGTAGCAGCGCAGGCACGGTAGTGAATTCTCGGTCCACCGCAGCCAACACCGGCCGCTTCAACACCAACACCGGCACCCCACGCTCTCGTGCCACCTCCAGCTTCGGCTCCGTCGCTGTGCTGCCGCTGTTCTTGCTGATCAACACATCAATGCCACGGCGCTCGAACAACGTCCGCTCATCCTCGATCAGAAACGGCCCACGTGCGCCGATGACTTCGCAGCGCTCATTCCCCGGATACATATCCAGTGCGCGCAGTGTCCAGAATTGGTCTGTGGGGATCTCATCCAGGTGCTGCAACGGCTCGCGCCCCAACGTGAACAGCGGGCGCTTGAAGGGTTTCAGCGCTTCGATCAACGAAGCCCAATCGCTGACTTCACGCCAATCATCCCCGCCCTGCGGCTGCCATGCCGGTCGGCGCAGCGCCCAACAAGGCACGCCGCTCAACCGTGCAGCCTCGGCAGCATTACGACTGATCTGCGCCGCATACGGGTGGGTCGCGTCGAGAATTAGGCTGATCCCTTCATCCCGAACATACTGCGCCAGGCCCTCAGCCCCGCCATATCCGCCCACGCGTACTTGGCAGGTCAGGTCAGTCGGCACCCGTCCCACGCCGGCCAGGCTGTAGATATGTTCCGGGCCCAGGCTGCGGGCGATGGCCAGGGCTTCCGTCACGCCGCCCAGCAGCAGGATGGGTTTCATAGCGGCTTGACCACGTCCAGCAAGGTGATCGGCAACGCCTGGCGCCAGGTATCGAACGCGCCCAACGCCTGCGCCTGGGCCACGTGGATGCGGGTCAGTTCGCCGCCATGTCGGGCACGCCAGTTCATCAGGGTCATTTCGCTTTGCAGGGTCACGGCGTTGGCGACCAGACGGCCACCGGGCCGCAGGTGTTGCCAGCAGGTGTCGAGCACGCCTTCACGCGTGACGCCGCCGCCGATGAAGATGGCGTCCGGGGCTTCCAGGCCGTGCAATGCTGCCGGGGCCTTGCCGCGGATCAGTTGCAGGCCGGGTACGCCGAGGGCATCGCGGTTGTGCTCGATCAGGCCTTGGCGGCCTTCATCGGCTTCAATCGCCAAGGCGCGGCAGCTCGGGTGGGCGCGCATCCATTCGATGCCGATGGAGCCGCTCCCCGCGCCCACGTCCCACAGCAATTCACCGGGCATGGGGGCGAGGCGGGCGAGGGTCATGGCGCGTACGTCGCGTTTGGTCAGTTGGCCGTCGTGTCTGAAGGCCGAATCGGGCAAGCCGGCCAGGCGGGACAGGCGCAGCGTCTGCGGGTCAGCCACGCAGTCGATGGCGACCAGGTTCAAGTCGGCGATGCCAGCGTGTTGCCAATCAATAGCCAGCCCATCGAGACGCCGCTCGTCCGCGCCGCCCACGTGTTCAAACACGCTCACACGACTTGGACCAAACCCGGATTCAGCCAACAGGGCCGCAATCGACGCCGGGCTGCCGCCATCATTGCTCAACACCAACAACCTTACGCCACTGGCCAGGTGCGCATTCAGCGCCGCCAACGGCCGTGCCACCACGGACAGCGTCACCACCTCCTGCAACGGCCAACCCAAGCGTGCTGCCGCCAACGATACCGACGACGGCGCCGGTAAAATCAGCAGCTCATCTGCCGCCACTTGCCGCGCCAAACTGGCGCCCACGCCATAGAACATCGGGTCGCCGCTGGCCAGCACACACACCGGCTCGCCACGCTGCGCCAGCACCGGCGCCAGCGAAAACGGGCTCGGCCACAACGCCCGTTCGCCCCGAATACACACCGGCAACAGGTCCAACTGGCGCTGAGCACCTATAATCCGCGTGGCGCGCAACAGGGCATGCCGGGCATTTTTTCCCAGCCCCTTGAAGCCGTCTTCACCGATGCCTACAACCGTCAGCCAGGGCGACATATGAATTCCTTGAACGACATCCGACGGGCAGGCTTTTCATGCCGCCGGACAAAGCAGGCATAATACCGCGCCTTTACCTGTGAACCGGTAGCCCCGTGAACCCAACGCCCGCTGTGAATACCTTGCGCCCCTCGGCTTGTCCGGGGTTGCTGCGTATTGTCCAGGCGTTGGACGGCGGCATTTGCCGGATCAAACTGGCCGGCGGCTCCATCACGGCACAGCAGGCCCATGCGGTGGCAGTCGCAGCCCAGGCCTACGCGGGCGGGGTGATCGAAGCGACCAACCGCGCCAACCTGCAGGTTCGCGGGATTGGCGCTGAAGAGGACGCGTTGATCGCGAGGCTGCTGGCGGCCGGTCTCGGCCCCAACAACGCCGCCGGCGACGACGTGCGCAACCTGATGCTCAGCCCCAGCGCCGGCATCGACCCGCAGATGCTCTTCGACACCCGCCCGCTGGCCGAGCAGATCCTCAATACCCTGCAAAGCCACCCGCGTTTCCATGAGCTGTCGGCCAAGTTTGCCGTGCAACTGGATGGCGGTGAGGACTTGGCAATGCTCGAGCACCATCACGACCTGTGGCTGTCGGCGTTCGTGCGCGATGGCCAGACGCTCCTGGCCTTCGGCCTGGCCGGTTGCCCGGGGCTGGATGCGCCGCTGGCCGCCGTGCCGCTGGAGCAGGGGCATGCACTGGTGGTGGCCGTGCTTGAGGCGTTTCTTGACCTCGCCACGCCAGAGCAAACCCGTATGCGTCATCTGGCTGTGGATAAGTTATTGAGCCATCTCAGCCTGCCGTTATTGCCGGCGCATGGCTTCAAGCGACCGCCCAGCGGCGCTTTGTTGCACCTTGGGACTTATCCACAGCATCAACATAACAAGCTGTACGTGGCCGCCATCGCACCCTTGGGCCGTCTGGATTCGACGATGCTCAAAGGCGCGGCCCAACTGGCCAGCGACTACGGCGACGGCACCTTGCGCTTCACCCCCTGGCAGGGCGTGCTGTTTCCCAACATCGAAAAACCCCACGCCGTGACCGAGCGCCTGGCGCAGCTTGGCTTTCTGTGTTCAGTCGACCAGCCTCTGGCGCACATGGTTGCCTGCACCGGCTCCAGCGGCTGTGGCAAGGCTCTGGCCGACACCAAGGCCGACGCCGCGCAACTCGCCGCCCTGCAACCGGGCCACGACGTTCACCTGTCCGGCTGCCCCCGTTCCTGTGCGGCGGCGCACACCGCGCCAGTCACCTTGCTGGCCGTGAGCCCCGGCCATTACGACCTCTATTTCCGCGATGCAGCCCTTCCAGGCTTCGGCCGGCTGCACGCGCATGCCCTTTCTATTGAAGCGACGGGCGCCTTGCTGCGCGCCCGCCCACGGAGCAACACCGATGATTGATTACATCCGCGACGGTCAGGAGATCTATCGCAACTCCTTCGCCATTATTCGCGCGGAAGCCAAGTTGGACCGTATCCCGGCCGACCTGGAAAAACTCGCGGTGCGGGTGATACATGCCTGTGGCATGGTCGAGGCCATTGACGGCCTGCAATTCTCCGAAGGTGCCGGCAAGGCTGGGCGCGATGCGTTGGCGGCCGGTGCGCCGATCCTGTGTGATGCGCGCATGGTCTCCGAAGGCGTGACCCGTGCGCGCCTGCCGGCCAACAACGAAGTGATCTGCACCCTGCGCGACGACAGCGTGCCGGAGCTGGCGCGCGAACTGGGCAACACCCGTTCCGCCGCCGCGCTGGAGTTGTGGCGCCCGCACCTGGAAGGCAGCGTGGTGGTGATCGGCAACGCGCCGACCGCTTTGTTCTACCTGCTGGAAATGATCGATGCGGGCGCGCCGAAACCGGCGTTGATCCTCGGTTTCCCGGTGGGCTTCGTCGGCGCTGCCGAATCCAAGGCGATGCTCGCCGCCGACAGCCGTGGCGTGCCGTTTGTGATCATGCAGGGCCGGCTGGGCGGCAGTGCGATGGCCGCTGCAGCGGTGAATGCCCTGGCCACGGAGGTCGAATAATGCAGGCACGTGGACGTTTGATCGGCCTGGGCGTGGGGCCCGGCGATCCGGAATTGATCACCCTCAAGGCCCTGCGCCTGCTGCGCGAATCACCGGTGGTGGCGTACTTCGTGGCCAAGGGCAAAAAGGGTAACGCCTTCGGCATCATCGAGGACCACTTGGTGCCCCAGCAAACCCTGATGCCACTGGTCTACCCGGTGACCACCGAGGTGCTGCCGGCGCCGATGTCCTACGAGCAGGTGATCAGCGATTTCTACGATGCGGCCAGCGTCGACGTGGCTGCGCACCTGGATGCCGGCCGTGACGTGGCGGTGATCTGCGAAGGTGACCCGTTCTTCTACGGTTCCTACATGTACCTGCACGACCGCCTGGCCGAACGCTATGAAGCCCAGGTGATTCCGGGTGTGTGCTCGATGCTCGGCGGCGCCTCGGTGCTGGGCGCGCCGTTGGTGTATCGCAACCAGAGTTTGTCGGTGCTCTCGGGGGTGTTGCCCCACGAAGACCTCAAGCGTCGCCTGGCGGATGCCGACGCGGCCGTGATCATGAAGCTGGGTCGCAATTTCCCGAAAGTGCGCCAGGTGCTGGAAGAACTCGGCCTGGCCGGACGCGCGCTGTATGTGGAACGCGCCACCATGGCCAACCAGAAAATCGTGGCGCTGGATCAGGTCGATCCGTCGTCCTCGCCGTACTTCTCTCTGATCATCGTGCCCGGTGAACGGTGGCAAGGTTGAAGAGCCCGGCGATTGTGATCCTTGGCCAGGGCAGCCTGGCCACAGCGCGCAGCATCCAGCAGGTTTACCCTGGCGCGCTGATCCACGGCCTGGCAGGCCGCGTTGAAGGGGCCGACCTGGCCTACAGCGAATTTGGCGAGACCCTGCGCCAGCTGTACCAGCAAGGCACGCCGCTGATTGCGCTGTGCGCCGCTGGCATCGTGATCCGCACCCTGGCGCCGCTGCTGCTGGAGAAAGGCGAAGAACCCGCCGTGCTGGCGGTGGCCGAAGACGGCAGCGCCGTGGTGCCGTTGCTCGGTGGCCTGGGCGGAGTGAATGTGATGGCGCGGGAAATCGCGGCGGCTTTGGACGTCGCCGCGGCGATCACCACCAGTGGCGAGTTGCGTTTCGGCACCTGCCTGCTCAACCCGCCGAGTGGTTATGAACTGGCCGACCTGGAGCTGGGCAAGCGCTTCGTGTCCGACCTGCTGGCCGGCGAGAGCGTGCGCATCGAAGGCGCCGCGCCGTGGTTGGATCAAGCCAACCTGCCGCAGGACCAACAGGCGCGCCTGGCAATTCACGTGGGCAATGCCGAGCGCACACCTGCCGCCAATGAACTACTAATCTACCCCAAGAACGTCAGCGTGACCTGCCAGCCCGGCGCGCACCTGGCTGAGCGTGTACGCGCAGCGTTGCATGAGGCGGGCATCGCCGTGCAATCCCTGGCGTGCCTGTTGGCCAGTGATACGCAGATGGCTGAAGCGTCGTTGCACGAGGCGGCGCTGACGTTGGGTGTGCCGCTGCGTTTTGTCAGCGTGCAGCAGGACGCCGATATCGTCATTGACGTTGCCGAGCAACCTTTGGAGTTGTCGCAAGTGGGCCGCGTGCGTGGCCGCCTCGCCGTGATCGGCCTGGGCCCGGGCGCCGCCGAGTTGATGGTGCCCGCGGTGAAAGCCGAACTGGCGCGCTGCACCGACGTGCTCGGTTACGAAACCTATGTGCGCATGGCCGGGCCGTTCCGTGATGATCAGGTGCAGCACTGCACCGACAATCGCGAAGAAATGCAACGCGCCCGCCACGCGTTTGAACTGGCGGCCCAGGGCCGTTCGGTGGTGGTGGTGTCGTCCGGCGACCCGGGTGTGTTTGCCATGGCTGCTGCGGTGATCGAGGCGCTTCACGAATCCAGCGACCCGGCCTGGCATCAGGTCGACCTGGAAATCCTGCCCGGCGTCTCGGCCTCCCTGGCCACCGCTGCCCAGGCGGGTGCGCCGTTGGGACATGATTTCTGCGTGATGTCGCTGTCGGACAACCTCAAGCCCTGGGCGATCATCGAAAAGCGCCTGGACCTCGCGTCCCAGGCCGACCTGGCGCTGGCGTTCTACAACCCGATCTCCCGTTCGCGGCCGTGGCAGTTGGGGCGTGCGCTGGAGATCGTCGCGCTGCATCGCACGCCGCAAACACCGGTGGTGCTGGGGCGTGATATCGGTCGTCCGGGCCAGACCTTGCGCGTCACCACCCTCGGGCAACTCACGCCTGAGCAGGTGGACATGCGCACCATGGTGCTGATCGGCTCATCCACCACCTGCGTGTTTCCGCGCGCCGGCGGCGGCGATTGGGTGTACACGCCACGTTGGTACGGCGAAAAACCGCTGTCCTGAAAACGCCGTTGTTGGCGCCGGAAAGCTCCGAATGACAGTGGGTGAATGCCCACTGTCATTCGGAGCTTTTTCTTTTTTTGGCGATGAAAAAACCTGTGGCCCCGTGATCGCTGGTCAGCCTGTTCCATGGGGTCGCGCCAAGGGATGTTTGTGGCATGGAAAGCCCCTCGGCAGCTGGTCTAGTGTGAAAACAAGCCCCATGTTGGGGTGCTTGTGGAGAACTGCAATGGAGCGACATCACAGAAGGACCATCAGTGCAAAAAGGCGAAAATTGATTGCCGCCTACAAGCTGCCGGGGGCACCGGGGTTGCAGCCGACCCTGGCGGTGGACGCCGAGGATGAATGCAACGCGGCGGTGGTGAACAACGGCGTGATTTCGTTTGTGCAGGGCATGTCGGCGTTGAATCGCGAATACGTGCGCAAAAGTTACTTGCTCGCCAGCAGTTATGTGAGCGATGTGCTGAAGGTGCAGCGAGGCACGGAAGGCTGGTATGACGAATTTATCAAGGTGATGATCAGCCTGGGTTGGCTGCCGGTGCGCAGCAGCTTTGAGCGGGTGTCGAGCGCCGGCAAGGGGCTGACAGTGCAGCTGGCGGCGCTGAACATGATCGCGGGGATGTTGGCCTCGATGACGCTGGCCGGGCCATTGCTCAATGCCTTGCCCACGTTGGCGGCCGACGCGCTGGAGGCGCTCAAGCGACAGCCGGCGTCGTTCGAGTTGTTCAAACGTAACTGCACGGTGCAGCAGGGGGGCGATTTTGGCCTGGCCTCCTGTGTCGAGTCCGCCGGCGAAGTGACGATGGTGCTGGTGACCTACAGCACTCGCGGGGTGAGCAAGCAAGTCGGCCTGCCGTTTCTGGAGTGGGACAGCTCCTCGTTCGAGGCCTTCAGCGGGCAGACGTGCCTGGTGCTGAATACGTCGGTGGTCAACGAAAAAACCCTGCAACTGATGCGCGACAGTGCGGGTGACAAGGTGCAGTTGGCAATTGCCAAGTACCGCATCTAGGGCACCAGATAACCGCGCACCCCGGTAAAGATGATTTGTGCGGCGAGGGCGCACACGAACAAGCCCATCAGGCGGCTGACAATCTGCAAGCCCTGGTCACCGAGGATCCGCTCGATGCGGTTGGACAGGTACAGCACCACGCCCACCGTGAAGCTGGCCAGGGCGATGCTGAGGATGGCGGTGATCTTGTCGTCCCAGTGCGGCTGGCTCACGCCCATCACCAGCAACGCACCGATGGTGCCCGGGCCGACGGTGAGGGGGATGGTCAGCGGTACGATGGTCACGTCCTGCTGCACATTGTCGGTCTGCACCGCCGACTTGCCCTGGGCCATGCCCAGGGCGGAGATGAACAGCACACTGCCAGCGCCGATGCGGAAGGCGTCGACGGTGATGCCGAACACGCTGAAAATCACCCGGCCGAACAAGTAGAGCAACACGCTCGAGACCAGCGTCGCCAGCGCCACTTTCCAGGCCAGGCGGCGGCGTTCCTTGCTCGAATAACCACGGGTCAGGCTGATAAAGCAGGACAGCACGAAGAACGGGCTGTAGAGCACCAGCATTTTCAGGTAGACGCTGAATAACACGTGGAGCATGGGGGAGGCTCGCGGCGGGTAAGGTGTGTCGAGTCTATCAGGCGAACGAGATCAAATGTGGGAGGGGGCTTGCCCCCTCCCACAGTTGACTGCCTTTCAATCTTAAGAAGGGGCGTGCTCGGGGCGCTGTTGGCGCTGGGCTACCCAGAACTCCACCAGCTCGCGCAACTGCGACAACTCCACTGGCTTGGCCATGTGCCCATCCATGCCGGCCTGGCGTGCGCGCTCTTTGTGTTCCGAAAGGATATGCGCCGTCAACGCCACGACCGGCGTGCGAATGCGCTGGTGGCTGACTTCCCAGGCACGCAGCTGCTGGGTCGCCGAGAAACCGTCGAGGATCGGCATTTCGCAGTCCATCAGCACCAGGTCATAGCGCTGGGCTTTCATCGCTTCCAGCGCTTCCTCACCGTTGCTGGCCGTGTCCGGGTTGAGGTTGAGCTTGCCGAGCATGCCGCGGATCACTTTGGTGGAGATGCTGTTGTCTTCGGCCACCAGGATGCGGAAGTTCTCGGGCACGGTGACGGCCGCCGGGGCAACCGGCTGCGGGCGTTGAGGCGCGCCGCCCTTGCTGCGCTGGGTCAATTCGTCGGCCAGGGTGGTCTTGAGGGTGTAGCCGGCCACCGGCTTGGCGAGGATGCGCTTGATCCCGCAGTTGCGCGCGATGATCTTGCTTGGCGCATTGCTGATACCGGTGAGCATGATCAACAGGATGTCGTGGTTCAGGCTCGGGTCTTCCTTGATCTTCGCGGCCAGCTGCATGCCGGTCATGCCGGGCATGTTCTGGTCCAGCAGGACCACGTCGAAGTAGTCGCGCAGGTGCGCCTTGGTGCGCAGCAGCGCCAGGGCTTCCTTGCCGGACGGCACGGCGCTGACGTTGAGGCCCCAGGCCGAGCATTGCTGCACCAGCACTTTGCGGCAGGTGTCGTTGTCGTCCACCACCAGCACGCGCGCACCCTTGAGCGGGCCGTCGAGGTCGGACGTGGGGTGCTCCAGGCGTTCCGGGTCCAGCGGCAGAGTCAGCCAAAGAGTGCTGCCCTGAAGGCTGCCGCTCTTGATGCCGAACTCGCCGTTCATCAGCAGGATCAATTGGCGCGCAATCACCAGGCCCAGGTGGCCGCTCAGGCGCGTCGCCGAAAGGAAGTTCTTGCTGTGCAGTTCGCTGTGCAGCAGGGCATCGCGCTCGGCGGCTTCCATCGGGATGCCGCTGTCCTGCACTGCGATGCGCAAGCGCGGTGTGGTGCTGCGGTCGTCGAGGGCCACGACGATCAGCACTTCGCCCTCGTCGGTTTTTTGCAGGGCGTTTTCCAGCAGGCTCAACAGCGCCTGGCGCAGGCGCGTCGGGTCGCCGCTGATCACCCGGGGCACCTGGGGCTGGATAAAGCTGATCAGCTCGACATTCTGCTGCTCGGCCTTGGCGCGGAAGATGCTCAGGCAATCGTCGATCAGGGCATTGAGGTCGAACTGCACGTCGTCCAGCTCGATCTGGCCGGATTCGAGCTTGGAGATATCGAGGATCTCGTTGATCAGCGTGAGCAGCTCGTTGCCGGCACTGTGGATGGTCTGCACGTAGTCGCGCTGCTTCACCGACAGCGGTGTGCCCAGCAACAGTTCGGTCATGCCCAGCACGCCGTTCATGGGGGTGCGGATCTCGTGGCTGATCTTGGCCAGGAACTCGGCCTTGGCGGCGATCTCGGCGTTGCTGGCGGCCAGGTCGCGGCTGAGGCTGAAACGCGCCTCGACGATGGCACGCTGGCGCTCGCCCAGGGCCAGGCTCATCAGCAGGCCGCTGAGGCAGATAAACCCGAGGAGGGTCAGGATCAGGCCCTGGGGCGCCAGCAGGGTCAGGCCGAGCAGGGCCGGCAGGATGATCAGCGTGCCGGTGTTGAATACCACCATCCCGGCGACGAACAGACGCGCCGGGCGGTAGCCTTTTTGCCAGTGATAAGCCGAGACAAACAGCATGCTCAGGCCGGCCAGCGCCACCAGCGCGTAAGTGATGATGTTCAGCGGCAAGGTGTTGACGAACAACAGCAGCAGGCCACACAGCACGATGAGCAGGATATCGGCCATCAGCAGTTTGTTCAGCGGGTGCGGGCCCAGGGGCATGAAGAAGCGATAGGCGAACATCAGCCCGCACGGTGCGGTGAGCAACAGGGCCAGGTAGGCGCCTGGCGTCTGGATGCCATGCCAGTTCGGCAGCCAGGGGCCGACCAGGTTGAGCAGCAGCGCGAGGCTGAGCATCAGCAGCAATTCGCAGGCCGCCAGCCACAGGCTGCTGCGCGAGCGGTGGTAGGCGAAGCGCGAGAGGTTGTGCAGGATCAGCATCAGCAGGCAGCCGAACAACAGGCCGTAGATCAGCGTCTGGGTTTGGTCGGCGGCAGCCAGCACGGCCGGCTCCAGGGTGATATAGGGGCGCAGTTCGTGTTCCGAGACCAGGCGCATGTACACGTCCAGAGGCTTGGTGCTCTGGGGCATCGGCAGCATGAAATCGCTGCTGGGCAATGGGCGATCGGACTGGGCCTGGCGCGTGCCGGTGCTCTGTTGGTCCACCAGGCTGTCGCCGTCCAATACATAGAGGCTCAGGTGGGACAGGTCCGGGGCGAATACCCGCAGCACTTGCTCGTGCGTACCGGGTTGCAGCTTGAAGCGCACCCACAACGCACCGTCCGGCGGTGCGGCCGTGATGCGGTCGAGTTCGATGGGGCTGAATTGATTGATGTAGCGTGAGGAACGGATGTCGCTCAACTGCAGGTCGGACTGTTCATCGAGCAATACTGCCCAGCCACTGCCTTGCGCGGCGACTTGGGCCGGAAAGAGGCAGAGCAGCGTCAGCAGACTGACAGTAAAACCTATGGCGATCCTGAGCCAGCGCACGGCGAAATCCCTTCGTAGGTTGATGCACGGGTTAACTATGCGCGGGGTCGCGTGTATACGGCAAGGGCCAAAGGCCCTTGCCTAGCCGAACGGATAGCTACCGACGCGGACGGCTTACAGGTTCTCGCCTCGTTCGCGTGCAATGGCGCGGTAGCCGATGTCCTTGCGATAGAAGCAGCCCTTCCAGCTGATCTTCTCGGCCAGCTTGTACGCTTGTTGCTGCGCAGCGTCGACGCTGGCGCCCATGGCGGTCGCGCACAACACGCGGCCACCGGCGGTCACGACCTGGCCGTCCTTGAGCGCGGTGCCGGCGTGGAAGACTTTGCCTTCCAGCGTTGCCGCCGCGTCCAGGCCGTCGATCACGTCGCCCTTGGCGTAGTCGGCCGGGTAGCCACCGGCTGCCAGTACGATGCCGACGCTCGGACGTGGGTCCCACTGCGCTTCAACCTTGTCCAGGGCCTGGGCCAGGGCGGCTTCCACCAGCAGTACCAGGCTCGACTGCAGGCGCAGCATCACAGGTTGGGTTTCCGGGTCGCCGAAACGGCAGTTGAATTCGATGACTTTCGGGTTGCCCGCCTTGTCGATCATCAGGCCGGCGTACAGGAAGCCGGTGTACACGTTGCCTTCCTGGGCCATGCCGCGCACGGTTGGCCAGATGACCAGGTCCATCACGCGCTGGTGCACGTCAGCGGTCACCACCGGGGCAGGGGAGTAGGCACCCATGCCGCCGGTGTTCGGGCCGGTGTCGCCGTCGCCGACGCGCTTGTGGTCCTGGCTGGTGGCCATTGGCAGGACGTTCTTGCCGTCGACCATCACGATGAAGCTGGCTTCTTCGCCGTCGAGGAATTCTTCGATCACCACGCGCGAGCCGGCGTCACCAAAGGCGTTGCCAGCGAGCATGTCGCGCACGGCGTCTTCGGCTTCCTGCAGGGTCATCGCGACGATCACGCCTTTGCCCGCAGCCAGGCCGTCAGCCTTGATCACGATCGGCGCACCTTTTTCACGCAGGTAAGCCAGGGCCGGCTCGATCTCGGTGAAGTTCTGGTAGTCGGCGGTCGGGATCTTGTGACGCGCCAGGAAGTCCTTGGTGAACGCCTTGGAGCCTTCCAGCTGGGCCGCGCCGGCGGTTGGGCCGAAGCAATCCAGGTTACGGCTGCGGAACAGGTCCACAACGCCTGCAACCAGTGGGACTTCAGGGCCGACGATGGTCAGGGACACATTCTTTTCAGCGAAATCGGCCAGTTGTTCCAGGGCCAGTACGTCGATGGCGACGTTCTCGCACTTGGCTTCAATGGCGGTGCCAGCATTGCCGGGGGCGACGAATACTTTTTGGACGCGTGGGTCCTGGGCAACTTTCCAGGCCAGGGCGTGTTCGCGGCCACCGCTGCCAATGATCAAAACATTCATTTCAAAAACCTCTGAGAAACGCTGTGCTTTTCTGTAGGAGCGAGCGTGCTCGCGAAAGTCGTCAACGATAAACGGGGAAACCTGACACCCCGCATCGTCCTCAAGTTCTTCGCGAGCAAGCTCGCTCCTACAGGTGAAAAGCGGTGCTGTTTAGTGGCGGAAGTGGCGCATGCCAGTGAACACCATGGCGATGCCGGCTTCGTCGGCAGCTGCGATGACTTCGGCATCACGCATCGAACCACCCGGTTGGATCACGGCGGTCACACCGGCTTTCGCGGCGTTGTCCAGGCCATCGCGGAACGGGAAGAACGCATCAGACGCCATCACCGAGCCCACTACCTGCAGACCCGCATGCTCAGCCTTGATCGCGGCGATACGCGCCGAGTTCACGCGGCTCATCTGGCCGGCGCCGACACCGATGGTCTGGCGGTTCTTGGCGTAGACGATGGCATTGGATTTAACGTACTTGGCCACTTTCCAGGCGAAGATCAGGTCGTTGATCTCTTGCTCGGTCGGGGCGCGCTTGGTCACGACCTTGAGGTCTTCACTACCGATCATGCCGATGTCGCGGCTCTGTACCAGCAGGCCGCCGTTGACGCGTTTGTAGTCCCAGGCCGCAGCGCGGTCAGCCGACCACTCGCCGCAGGCCAGCAGGCGTACATTGGCTTTGGCCGCCACGATGGCGCGGGCCTCGATGCTCACGGATGGCGCGATGATCACTTCCACGAACTGACGCTCGACGATCGCCTTGGCGGTCTCGGCATCCAGTTCACGGTTGAAGGCGATGATGCCGCCAAACGCCGATTCGGTGTCGGTGGCATAGGCCAGTTCGTATGCCTGGCGGATACCGCCTTCAGCGTCCGGGCTCACGGCCACGCCGCACGGGTTGGCGTGCTTGACGATCACGCAGGCCGGCTTGACGAAGCTCTTCACACATTCCAGCGCAGCGTCGGTGTCGGCCACGTTGTTGTAGGACAGTTCCTTGCCTTGCAATTGGGTCGCGGTGGCGATGCCCACTTCGGCTGGCTTGGCCTCTACGTAGAACGCCGCGCTCTGGTGCGGGTTCTCGCCGTAGCGCATTTCCTGGGCCTTGATGAACTGGCTGTTGAAGGTGCGCGGGAACTGGCTGCGGCCTTCGGTCGACAGGGTTTCAGCGGCCTGGTCAACGGTGCCCATGTAGTTGGCGATCATGCCGTCGTAGGCGGCGGTGTGCTCGAACGCCTTGAGCATCAGGTCGAAGCGCTGGGCGTAGGTCAGGCCGCCGGCTTTCAGGCCTTCGAGTACATTGGCGTAGTCGCTGGCGTTGACCACGATGGCCACGTCCTTGTGGTTCTTGGCTGCCGAGCGAACCATGGTCGGGCCGCCGATATCGATGTTTTCGATGGCGGTCGGCAGGTCGCAGCCTGGCTTGTTGATGGTGGCCTCGAACGGGTACAGGTTGACGGCTACCAGGTCGATCGGCTTGATGCCGTGCTCGGCCATGATCGCGTCGTCGGTACCGCGACGGCCGAGGATGCCGCCGTGGATTTTCGGGTGCAGGGTCTTGACCCGACCGTCCATCATTTCTGCGAAACCGGTGTAGTCCGCCACTTCCACTGCGGCCACGCCGTTGTCCTGCAGCAGTTTGAAGGTCCCGCCCGTGGAGAGGATTTCCACGCCCAGGGCTTCCAGCTCCCGGGCAAATTCGAGGATGCCGGTCTTGTCGGAAACGCTGATCAAGGCGCGGCGGATCGGCAGGCGGGTAGTCTGGTCGGTCATTTCAATTTCCATCAAAAGCAAAGGAGTCAGCAAAAAAGGCGACCGTTTTTTACGCGGGCGCCTTTCTGGTTTGATTGAATGCTTACAACAAATCGTACTGCTTGAGCTTTTTGCGCAAGGTGCCACGGTTGAGGCCCAGCAGCTCACTGGCTTTGGTCTGGTTGCCCTTCACGTAGTTCATCACGCTTTCGAGCAAGGGCGCCTCGACTTCGGAGAGCACCAGGTTGTACACGTCCGTGACGGAAGCGCCCTCAAGGTGGGCGAAATAATTGTGCAGCGCCTTCTCGACACTCCCGCGAAGGGTCTGGCCTTCTTCGCTCGGCGTGTTCAGGTGCTGTTTCAAATTGACGTTGTCGCTCACGGGTGTTGTTCCACTCACTAAAGTCTCGGTCATCATCGTCATGCGGCCACCCCCTCTCCGTCCCCTGTCCCCAGGCTCTTGTAACGCTCGCTGAAGAACTCACGAACGTTGGCGCACTGTGCTTCCGTATCATCCAAACGATTGAAGTGGGCGCGAAACTCCCTGGCGCCCGGCAGGGTTGCGAGATACCAGCCGACATGCTTTCGAGCAATGCGGACTCCCATCACGTCTCCGTAGAAAGCGTGCAGGGCGGCCAGATGCTCTAGCAGAATACGTTCCACCTCGATCAGCGCCGGTGCCGGCAATACTTCGCCGGTACGCAGGAAATGCTCGATCTCACGAAAAATCCATGGACGCCCCTGGGCGGCCCGGCCAATCAACAGGCCGTCGGCACCGGTTGCGTTGAGCACGCGCCGGGCTTTCTCGGCCGAGTCGATGTCGCCATTGGCAAAGACGGGCATCGACACCGCCTGCTTGATCGCGGCGATGGTGTCGTACTCGGCTTCACCGGTATAAAGGTCGGCGCGGGTGCGGCCATGCACCGCCAGCGCTGTAATGCCTGCCTGTTCGGCGATCTTCGCCACCGTCAGGCCGTTCTTGTTGTCCCGGTCCCAGCCGGTACGGATCTTCAGGGTCACCGGCACATCGACTGCGGCGACAACGGCCTGCAGGATCTCGGCAACCAACTGTTCATCTTTCAACAGCGCGGAACCGGCGGCCTTGTTGCAGACCTTCTTGGCCGGGCAGCCCATGTTGATGTCGATGATCTGCGCCCCCAACTCCACGTTGGCCCGGGCCGCATCCGCCAGCATCTGCGCGTCACCACCGGCGATCTGTACCGAGCGGGGCTCGGGATCACCTTCGTGGATCATGCGCATGCGCGACTTGCGGGTGTTCCACAAGCTCATGTCGCTGGTGACCATTTCCGAGACTACAAGACCTGCGCCCAAACGCTTGCACAGCTGACGAAAGGGCTGGTCGGTGACGCCCGCCATTGGGGCGAGAATCAAGCCGTTCTGCAATGTATATGGGCCGATGCGTACCGCCGACATAGGACTTCCCTGTTGTGGGGCCGGATCATTAGAGTTCGAAAAAGGGTTGGCATGATACCCGCTCTCGATGACTGGATAAAGGCTGAATTGGATAAAATCTGAACAGTTATTTCTTTATCGCTGCCGGTTTGGTTGGCGGGGGTGAAGTCAAGAATCCGCCGTCAAACCTCAGGGCGTGAACCGATTCACTCGGGCGAGTGGAAGCTCAGGCTGTAATTCACGGCTTTATTGCCCGGATCGAGGATGTCCAGGGAGATGTGGATGGGGGTCTGCGATGGCATTTCGCTCACGCCGGCCAGTTCGCCACTGAGGTATTCGGCTGGCTTGAAGCGCCGACTGGCGATCAGGCCGCCGTTCAAGTCGGCAAAGCGCAGCTCCAGCAGCGGGAAGGGTTGGGAGAAGGTCGCACGGTTGTAGATGATTGCGTCCACCACCAAGGCCCCGGCGAACTCCGGATGACTGCGCACCACCAGGTTGCTGCTCTTGATGTGGGCGATATCGACCCGTGACGGCACGGTGCAGCCCAGTGTGGGGCACAGTTGCTGGAACCAGGGGCGGTACGCGTCCTGGCGCGCCAATTCGTCGAATTGGTAGGCAATGTACTGACCGGCAAGGCCGGCGGCGGCAAGCAGCACCAGCACGATCCAGAGCAGGCGACGGCCCCAGCTTGCTGAGCGCTTTTGCGCATAGAGGTGCAGCGGGTCGTCTTCCAGGTCCTGGAGGATATCGTCGTGCATGCCGGCGTCGGTGCGCGGGCGTTTGCGGCGTGGTTGCGGGCGCTCCTCGGGTTCGACGTCGTCCGCTGACTGGGTCAGGGGGGTGAAGGGCGGGTCGATCTCCTCATCGTCGAGCGTTGAGCGCAATGGTGGCTCATCATCGAAGTCATCGGTATGCGCTGACATCGACGGTTCGGTGCGCTCCCGGCCTGCCGGTGCCTTGGCAGGTTCGTCTTCAACAGGTTGGATGCGTTCTTCGGGCGGCTCGCTGAACAGGCTCGAGGCCCATTTTTCTTCCTCGGACCTGGCCGTTTCGCGGCTGGCACTGAGGGTGTCGTCCATTTGCCGACGCTCGGCGCCGGGTTGGCGACGCTCCGCGCCGGGGGGCAGCATGTGCTGAATCTCGCGGCGTTCAAGCTTGGCCAGTTCTACATCCAGGTCCAGGTTGTCCAGGTCCAGCTCTTCGGCGGTCCATTGCTTCTGGCTGATGGCGCGTGGGGGCTCGACAGCCGGCTCGACAGTCGGCAACTCAGCATCCGGCGCACCCGCGCGCTGCTGCTCCAGCAACTGGCGGGCAGCATTGAACACTTGCAGGCACGAGCCGCAGCGCACCACGCCGCGAGCCACGCTCAACTGGGCGTGGTTGACGCGAAAGCGGGTCTGGCAATGCGGGCACTGGGTGACGAAACTGTCGGTCATGCGGCCATCCGATTCAGGCAAGCGCTCATTCTAGCGCCGACGACCGCTGATGCGTACCCAGCCGTCGCGGTTGGCGATCGGGTCCAGGTCGAAATCCTTGGCGTAGGCGGCGGCCACGTCTTCACCCTGTTCGGCGAGGATGCCCGACAGCGCCAGGCGCCCGCCCGGCTTGACCAGGCTCGACAGCTGCGGCGCCAGGGAAACCAGCGGCCCGGCGAGGATATTGGCCACCAGGACGTCTGCCTGCACCTGGGGCAGGTCCTCAGGCAGGTAAAGTGGGAATTTGCCTTCAGGAATGTTGTTGCGCCCGGCGTTATCGCGGGAGGCTTCAAGGGCCTGCACGTCGATGTCGGTACCCACCGCTTCCTTGGCGCCCAGCAATAAAGCGGCAATCGCCAAAATGCCCGAGCCGCAGCCAAAGTCCAGCACGTGGCTGTCACTCAGGTCCTGGCCGTCGAGCCATTCCAGGCACAGCGCGGTGGTGGGGTGGGTGCCGGTGCCGAACGCCAGGCCCGGGTCGAGCAGCAGGTTGACGGCGTCCGGTTCGGGCGCGGCGTGCCAGCTCGGCACGATCCACAGGCGCTGGCCGAAACGCATCGGCTGGAAGTTGTCCATCCAGCTGCGCTCCCAGTCCTGGTCTTCGATCACTTCGCTGTGATGCTCCGGCAACGGGCCACCCGTGAGCAGTTCCATGTGGGCCAGTACGGCGGCAGCGTCGGTGCCGTCTTCGAACAGGGCCAGCAGGTGGGTATGGGACCACAGCGGGGTGGTATTGAGCTCGGGTTCGAAGATCGGCTGGTCTTCGGCGTCCATGAAGGTGACCGACACAGCGCCCACTTCGAGGAACGCGTCTTCGTAGGTTTCGGCTTGTTCTGGGCTGATGGCGAGACGGACTTGCAGCCAAGGCATGGCGGGCACCTTTGAAAAAATTGAATGTGCGACGAGAGGGCCGCGAAAGGGCGCAAGTTTACGCGAGCGCACAGAAGAAGACGACATACACCGATCAAATGTGGGAGGGGGCTGTGTACATCCAGGAAATGCAGGGCCCAGAAACAACAAAACCGCCCGAAGGCGGTTTTGTTGGGTGGAGCACTTACTGGTTGGCCAGCTTGTGTTCCAGGTAGTGAATGTTCACACCACCTTCGCAGAAGCCTTCATCACGAACCAGGTCCCGGTGCAGCGGGATGTTGGTCTTGATGCCGTCAACCACGATTTCGTCCAGGGCGTTGCGCATACGGGCCATGGCCTCGTCGCGGGTGGCGCCCCAGGTGATCAGCTTGCCGATCAGCGAGTCGTAGTTGGACGGAACCTTGTAGCCGCTGTACAGGTGCGAATCCACACGCACGCCGTTGCCGCCGGGCGCGTGGAAATGCTTGACCAGGCCAGGGCTTGGGATAAAGGTCTTCGGGTCTTCGGCGTTGATCCGGCACTCCAGGGAGTGGCCATGGATCTTCACGTCGTCCTGGGTGAAGGACAGCGGGTTGCCGGCGGCGATGCTCAGCATCTCCTTGACGATGTCGATACCGGTGACCATCTCCGACACCGGGTGTTCTACCTGCACGCGAGTGTTCATCTCGATGAAGTAGAAACGACCGTTCTCGTAGAGGAACTCGAAAGTGCCAGCGCCACGGTAGTTGATGTCGATGCATGCCTTGACGCAGCGAGCCAGGACTTCCTGGCGAGCTTTTTCGTCCAGGCCGGGTGCCGGCGCTTCTTCCAGTACCTTCTGGTGACGACGTTGCAGCGAGCAATCGCGGTCGCCCAGGTGGATGGCACTGCCCTGGCCGTCGGACAATACCTGCACTTCCACGTGACGTGGGTTGGTCAGGTATTTTTCCAGGTAGACCATCGGGTTGTTGAACCAGGCACCGGCTTCGGAACGGGTCTGCTTGGCAGCCTCGATCAGGTCCTCTTCCTTGTGCACCACACGCATGCCGCGACCACCACCGCCACCGGCGGCCTTGATGATCACCGGGTAACCGACTTCGCGACCAATGCGCAGGGCGGTTTCCTCGTCTTCCGGCAGAGGGCCGTCGGAACCAGGAACAGTGGGCACGCCGGCCGCGATCATCGCGTCCTTGGCCGAAACCTTGTCGCCCATCAGGCGGATGGTCTCGGCTTTAGGGCCGATGAACGTGAAACCGGATTTTTCCACCTGGTCGACGAAGTCGGCGTTTTCCGCGAGGAAACCGTAGCCAGGGTGGATAGCAGTAGCGCCGGTCACTTCTGCCGCGGCGATGATGCTTGGGACTTTCAGGTACGAGTTCGTGGCCAGTGGCGGGCCGATGCAGATGCTTTCGTCCGCCAGTTTCACGTGCATCAGTTCCGAGTCGGCCGTCGAGTAAACAGCGACGGTCTTGATGCCTTGTTCCTTACAGGCGCGCAGGATTCGCAGGGCGATTTCACCGCGGTTGGCGATCAGGACTTTTTCCAGTTTCTTCGCAGGTTTCAACATCGAAGGCACTCCGCGGTTCAAACGATGGTGAACAGCGGCTGGTCGTACTCAACCGGCTGACCGTTTTCTACCAGGATGGATTCGATCACGCCGGCTTTTTCAGCAGTGATGTGGTTCATCATCTTCATCGCTTCAACGATGCAGATGGTGTCGCCCACTTTCACGGTTGCGCCGACTTCTACGAAGGCTGGCGAGGTCGGTGCCGGGGTGCGGTAGAAGGTACCGACCATTGGCGACTTGACCACGAAGCCGTTCAGCGCCGGGGCAGCCGGTGCTGCTGGAGCAGCGGCGGCGGCAGGTGCGGCAGCCGGGGCAGCAGCGGCTGGCGCTTGCATCGGCTGTGGCGCGTAGAACTGTTGGGCCGGGGTCTTGCTGTGGCGGCTGATCCGTACGGACTCTTCGCCTTCCTTGATTTCCAGCTCGTCGATACCGGACTCTTCCAGCAGTTCGATCAGTTTCTTAACTTTACGGATATCCATGAATCATCAACTCCCAAGGGTCGGTCAGGGGCGCTTGGCCGGTTGTTCAAGTTGTTCCAGGGCGGCCTCCAGGGCCAGTCGGTAACCGCTGGCGCCAAGGCCGCAGATCACTCCCACCGCTACGTCGGAGAAGTAAGAGTGATGGCGGAAAGCTTCGCGTTTGTGCACGTTGGACAAATGCACTTCGATGAATGGGATGCTCACCGCCAGCAGCGCGTCACGTAATGCAACGCTTGTATGCGTAAAAGCGGCGGGATTGATCAGGATGAAGTCCACGCCTTCACCGCGGGCGGCGTGAATGCGATCAATCAATTCGTACTCGGCATTGCTTTGCAGGTAGAGCAGATGATGGCCGGCTTCACGGGCCCTGCGTTCCAGATCGAGGTTGATCTGTTCCAGGGTGACTGCCCCGTAGACGCCCGGTTCACGGGTGCCGAGCAGGTTCAGGTTGGGTCCGTGCAGAACCAGAAAGGTCGCCATCGGCTGTTCCTTGTTATGGATGTGGGTACGACAGAACCCGGCGACTATGCCGCAAAGCCTTTGTGACTGTCCAGTTCTATGCAGTAGGCAGCACGATTAGCGAGGATAGCGCAAAATTTGTGACTAAGGCCTCGAATCCGGTCATTGGCAACACAGTCTTGAATCCAATGGAGATCAAATGTGGCACATGATTGAGCTAGACGCGGAAGGCCTGTACGGCCGTGTTGAGCTGCCCTCCCAGCACCAACAAGTGCTCACCCTGGCTGCGGCCCTGGCCTATTCGCAGCAAATTATCCTCACCCAACTGATGAATCCGCTCACTGTTGTCACGGATTTCGCTCACCGCCCCACTCTGCTGCGCGGTGACATCGGCGATGCGCACCGCGGTGTCGGAAATGGTCTGGATCGCGCCGACGATTTCATCCAGCGCACCGTCCGCCGCCTGCGCCTGCTGCGCGGTGGCTTCGGCGTGTTCGACCTGGGCGCGCATGCCTTCCACCGATTGGTGGGCGGCGCTTTGCAGGCCGGCGATCAGGGTCTGGATCTCTGCCGTGGCGCCCGCCGTCCGTTGGGCCAGGGAGCGTACTTCATCGGCGACCACCGCAAAACCTCGCCCGGCTTCACCGGCACGGGCGGCCTCGATGGCGGCGTTGAGGGCCAGCAGGTTGGTCTGGTCGGCAATCGAGCGGATCACCGTGAGCACGCCGCCGATGGTGGCGGATTCTTCGGCCAGTTTCTCGATCATCTGCGCGTTTTGCTGCACTTCGCCCACCAAGGCATGCAACCCGGTCAGGCTCAGGCCGATGACGCGTTGGCCGTGCTCCACGGCTTCTCCCGCGCTGCGGCTGGCCCCGGCGGCCTGGCTGGCATCACCGGCCACCTGTTGGATCGTCGCTTCGAGTTCGCCCAATGAGTCGCGGATCTGTGCGGTGTCGCCGGCCTGACGCTCGGCACCGTCGTGCAGGCCGCTGCTGAGTTCGGCGAGGGTGCGGCTGCTACCGGCGACTTGCTCGGCATTGCCGCGGATGGTGCCCACCAAGTCCACCAGGTACGCACGCAGGCGGTTCAGGGAGGCTTCGATGTCATGCAGTTCGCGGTTGGTCTTGCCGAGGGCGATCGGCTGGCTGAAGTCGCCTTCGGCCCAGGTCGACAAGGCCGGGGCCAGGTTGGTCAGCACGCGGGCCAGGCGGCGCTGCAGGGTGTCGATCAACAAGGCGATCAGCAGGATCAGGCCGATCATCAGCCCTTGCATCAGGCGCACTTCGCCTTGGATCGTGCCGTGCTGGGCGCGCACTACCGGCTCCAGGCCGGCGATGGCCTGGTGGACTGCATTGATCTTGAGGCGGGTGGCCGCCGCCAGGTCGGCGCGTTGCTGGATTTGCTCGCGGGTACGCTTGAGCTCGGCGGGGTAGCGGTTGAGCAGGCTGTTGAGTTCGCGCTTGAGGTCGATGCCGGTGTCCTGGGCTTCGGTTTTCTCGGTGTTTTCCAAGCCCATCATTGCCGAGAAATCATCCGCGCTGGATTCGGCGCTGGCCTTCACACCCAGCAATGGCAGTTGTTCCAGCACGTCAGCCTGGTTGCGCATATTGCCCAGCTCACGTTCCACGTCATCGGCCAGTTCGGCACGACCGCTGCTCACCAGTTTGTCCCGTGCGAGGGACAGTTTGCCCAGATGCTGGGACGCCGCGAGCAGCGGTGGCAGATAGCGGCTTGCCTCGGCGGCGTTCACGCCCAGGGCGTACTGGCTGAGTTGTTCGAGGTTCGCTCCCAGTTCACGCTCGGCTTGCAGCAGCAGGGCCTGCGGGTCGCCGGCCAATTTGCCAGCGGCCAGCAGGTCGGTCTTGCCGAAGGCATCCAGGTCCGTGAGGCTGGGGCGCAGGCTCTGCGCGAGGTCTGCGGGCAGTTCGTCGAGGTGTTGCAGCAGGCTTTCCAGGCTTTGACTGGCGCTGCTCAGGCGCAGGGCGTCACCGCTGGCGAGGTAGTCGTCGATATTGCGCGCGGCCTGGTTCTGGAAATTCTGGGACAGGCCCAGGTAGCGCTCCATCAGCAGGTAAGGCCGCTCCAGCGCGCGTTGCGACCACCACAGCGTCGCGCCCAGCGCCAGGCACACGGCCACCAACAAGAGCGTATTGAGATTGGTCAGCAGCTTCAGGCGCATGCGTGGTTTCAACCGACAGCAAAAGGTAAGTGCCTGAAGTTATTGCGTTTCCATTACAAAGTTATGACCGAATCAGTCGATTCCGGTGAAAAGATGGCACTTTGCTTTGATGCTCGCGCGGTCTGCACGCGATTGCGTCCGGCATCCTTGGCGCGGTACAGCGCCTCGTCGGCCTGGGCCGCCATCATCAGGCTGTCGCAGCCATCCTGCAGTTCCACCAGACCGGCGCTGAACGTGCACCACAGGTCCTGGGGCTGGGCGGGATAGTGGATCTCGGCAAAGCGGCAGCGGATCTCGTCGAGCACTGTGCAGGCGGCTTCCAGGTCAGTGTCGGGCATCACAATCGCGAACTCTTCGCCGCCGTAGCGCCCGATAAAATCGGTCTTGCGCAGACGCTGCTTGAGGAACAGCGCCAGGCTCTTGATCACACGGTCGCCCATGGGGTGGCCGTGGCTGTCGTTGACCCGCTTGAAGTGGTCGATGTCGAGCATGGCAAAGCTCAGCGGCTTGTTCTCGCGCCGGGCGCGGAAGCTGCAGTCTTCGAGCAGTTGCAGGATGTGGGTGTGGTTGTACAGGCCGGTCAGGCTGTCGCGCACCATCCGCGCCTTGAGGTGGCGCGCACGGGCGGCACGGTTGCGCACGGTGGTGATCAGGTGGCGCGGCTTGATGGGCTTGGTGAGGAAGTCGTCGCCGCCTTCGCTCATCGCGTCCAGTTGTTTGTCCAGGTCGTCCTCGGCCGACAGGTAGATGATCGGCACGCTCACGTAGCGGTCGTTGTGACGAATCACCTTGGCCAGTTCGGTGCCGGTACAGGCCGGCATGTACATGTCGAGGATGATCAGGTCGGGCTGGAAGTCGGCCAGCTCGGCCATGGCCTGGATCGGCTCGATCAGCGTGCGGGTGACGATGCCGGCACTGTTGAGCAGGCGCTCGGTGTGCAGGGCCTGGGCGCGCGAGTCGTCGATGATCAGCACTTTATAGGGCTCGTACTGGGCGACGCAGGTGAGCACTTCGATTTTTTCCAGCAGGCTCGACGCTTCCAGCGTGCCGGTGAGGAACTCCTGGCCGCCGGCGCGCACGGCGGCGAGGCGGGTCGGGGTGTCGGTCTCGTGCAGGCTGAAAAACAGCAGCGGCAGTTTCTGTTCCAGGCCTTCCTGGGCCTGCGCAGCGAGCTTGAGCCCCAGGCCCGCACCGCAGAAGTCCACGTCCATCACAATGGCCGACGGCAAGCGTTCGGTCATGGCGGCGTTGAATGCCGCTACGCTGTCCAGGGACTGGGCGCTCATGCCAAAGAACTCCAGCTGCTTGGCCAGGCGGTCGGCACGGTCGTGATCGGCGAGCATCACATAGATCGGCTTGCGCATGGGCGGCAGCAGGGTTTGCTCCAACTGGTCGCCCTGGCGCAGGCCGGTGCGCGACAGACGCTGCATCAGGCGGTTGAGTTCGGTGATCAGGTGGCTGCTCAGGCGCCCGCGATTGTCGTCCACGGCCTTGAGGGATTCACCGATATGCTGCGCCAGTTGGCCATGCTCCGGCTGTTCGAAACGCTCGGCGAAACGCTGCAGGCGCAGGTTGGCTTCGCTGAGTTCGGCGAGGTCGCCGCTGGACCATTCGCTGCCTTGCAGGCGTTGCCAGATCTCAAGAATTTGACGTGCCTGATGAATTACCCGCTGGGCAAAATGGTGCTTGAGACGCTCACGGCTGGGGTCTTCTGGCTCGGTCATATCCTGACTACTAGTGAGGGTGCATGCTGAGGTCGAACTGATGGCTCTATGCTAGCACCTCTTTTCCACGGGATGAGTGTCGTACATCAATAAAGTGCGCGTTCCTGATATTCAGTTACTGACCGACTGGTCGCGGGGCGTAAAAAACGTGCATCCTTCATGGTCGGACGGCGCTCGTGCGCCGGTTTGGTGAAAAGCCCCGCACAAGCGGGCACGATGGGGTAGGGTTGTGGTCGGAGTGTTTGAACGCACGCCATCAATTCAAGTGCATGAACTCAAGTGATTGAAAGGATATCGCCATGCTGGACTGGAAAAACCGTGCAGACAGCGCCAAAGGCCCTGCGCCTGAGCCCAAGTCGGCCAACCGCGGCTATTTTCGTACACTGCTGATGAGCCGCGCGCTGCTCAGCGTACTCGGGCTGTACCTGTTGGTGACCGGTGCCCTGGGCTGGTACTGGAGCGAAGAGCCAGCATTGTTCCCGGTCCAGCAAAATGCCCAGCTTGCCGCCGAGAAGGAAGGCAAGCAGATGGTCGTGGGCTACACCACCGTCGAAACCCTCAAGACCGTGGTCGGCACCTTGCTGACCAAACCCGGTGGCTATATTTCCAACGACCGCTTCCCGCCTGGCCTGTGGATGGACAACATGCCGAGCTGGGAATACGGCGTGCTGGTGCAAGTGCGCGACCTGACCCGCGCCCTGCGTAAAGACTTTGCCCGCTCGCAGTCGCAGTCGGCTGAAGACGCCGACCTGGCCAAGGCCGAGCCGCGCTTCAACTTCGACAACAAGAGCTGGGTGCTGCCGTCCAGCGAGTCGGAATACCAGGAAGGCATCAATTCCCTGAGCCGCTACGAAGCACGTCTGTCCGACCCGAACCAGCGCGGCGCGCTGTTTTATGCGCGTGCCGACAACCTCAACAACTGGCTGGGCGATGTCGCCACCCGCTTGGGCTCGCTGTCGCAACGCCTGTCGGCCAGCGTTGGCCGGGTGAAGCTCAACACCGCACTGAAAACCGAAGCCCTGGCGCCAGGTGAAGTGCCGCAGGTCGATGAGGAAGTGGTGGAAACCCCATGGATGCAGATCGACAACGTGTTCTACGAAGCCCGTGGCCAGGCCTGGGCCTTGTCCCACCTGCTGCGTGCCATCGAAGTCGATTTTGCCGACGTGTTGGCCAAGAAGAACGCCACTGTGAGCGTGCGCCAGATCATTCGTGAGCTGGAAGCCTCGCAGGAACCGGTGTGGAGTCCTATGATCCTGAATGGCAGTGGCTTCGGCGTACTGGCGAACCATTCGCTGGTGATGGCCAATTACATTTCCCGGGCAAACGCTGCAGTGATCGACTTGCGTCAGCTTCTCAACCAGGGTTGATGATGGATGCTATTCAAAAGGAGGCCGCACATCGCGCGGCCTCCGATGCTGAACTGATCTGCTGGGTCGACGAGCACGACAACCTGCTCGGCCATCTGGTCAGGTCCGACCTGCGCCAGCGCGGCCTGATCGGCCGCTGCACCTTTATCTTCCTGTTCAATTCCAAAGGCGAACTGTGTGTGCACCGGCGCACCCTGAGCAAGGCCATGTACCCCGGTTTCTGGGACACGGCGGCGGGAGGCATGGTGGCAGCGGGGGAGAGTTATGCCGATTCTGCGGCCCGCGAGCTGGAGGAAGAACTGGGTGTGGCCGGGGTGGACCTGCTCGAGCATGACCATTTTTATTTTGCCGATGGCGACAGCCGGCTGTGGTGCAAGTCCTATTCTGCGGTGTGGGACGGTCCCCTGTGCCTGCAACCCGAAGAGGTCATGGAAGCGCGCTTCCTGCCCATCGATGAGGTTCTGCAGGAAGCCGAACAAAAGCCCTACTGCCCGGACGCGCAGGAAGGGTTGCGCCGCTATCTGGCCACACGTCGCTAAAGTTGCAGAAATTGGCGCGATTTGGCCCTTAGCAAGTCGTCTGTTTGCCGTTACACTGCGCGACTTTTCACCCGAACCGCCCTTGTTTCACCCCGGAATCACTGTAGGAGCGAGCTTGCTCGCGAAAAACGTCAACGATAACGCGTGCATCCTGATTTAACGCGGCGTCCTTGCGTTCTTCGAGAGCAAGCTCGCTCCTACAGGTAGGGTTGAACCTTGGCGGATCGGTAGCGCTGCCCCTGCCTGAGTGGGGCTTCGCGGTCGGCCTATCCCTTAGCGGGTGCCGATCAGTCTTTGTCCTCCCAAGAGGATTGCCGGTGGCCAAAAAAGCCGCATCCTTCGCCGCCCTTGGTGGCCTGGTATTTTCCACCGACGCAGGTCGACACTGCCCGGACTGTCGTCAGCCCGTGGATTCGTGTACCTGCAAACAGACCCTGATCCCTGAAGGCGACGGAATTGCCCGCGTGCGACGCGAGAGCAAGGGCCGTGGCGGCAAGACGGTGACTACCATCACCGGCGTGCCGCTGGCCGAAGATGCCCTCAAGGAACTCGCCACCACGCTGAAAAAGCGTTGCGGCACGGGTGGCGCGTTGAAAGACGGCGTCATCGAGATCCAGGGCGATCACGTCGAACTGTTGTTGGCCGAGCTGATCAAGCTGGGTTACAAGGCCAAGAAGTCCGGCGGCTGAAAGCCTCTTCCCGACCTGTGTCTAAACTCTGTCCTGCAAGTGGGGTCCTACCCTGGATGCAGGCAAATCGTCATTTTCATTCTTTAGACTGCGCCAGCCTCTGATAGGGGCGGCGCCTTCGACTTCATTTATAGGGGACTTCGATGTCCGTACGACGCACACGCAAAGACGATGGCAGCCAATGGACAGTTGCGGACAGCCGCAGTGTTTACGGGATTCGCCATTGGGGGGCCGGGTATTTCGCGATCAATGAAGCCGGTCGCGTTGAAGTCCGTCCGAACGGCCCGAACAGCACGCCCGTCGACCTTTACGAGCAAGTCGACGAGCTGCGCAAGAGCGGTCTGTCGTTGCCGCTGCTGGTGCGCTTTCCCGACATCCTGCAAGACCGTGTACGCCAGCTGACCGGGGCTTTCGATGCGAACATCGCACGCCTGGAATACCAGAGCCAGTACACCGCGCTGTACCCGATCAAGGTGAACCAGCAGGAGGCCGTGATCGAGAACATCATCGCCACCCAGAACGTTTCCATTGGCCTGGAAGCCGGCTCCAAGCCGGAGCTGCTGGCCGTGCTGGCCCTGGCGCCGAAGGGCGGCACCATCGTCTGCAACGGTTACAAGGACCGTGAGTTCATTCGCCTGGCGCTGATGGGCCAGAAACTCGGCCACAACGTGTTCATCGTGATCGAGAAAGAATCCGAAGTTGAGCTGGTGATCGAAGAGGCGGCAAGCCTCAAGGTCAAGCCACAGGTTGGCCTGCGCGTGCGTTTGTCCTCCCTGGCCTCAAGCAAGTGGGCGGACACCGGCGGCGAGAAATCCAAGTTCGGCCTGTCGGCGGCGCAGTTGCTGTCGGTGGTCGAGCGCTTCCGCGCCGCCGGCCTGGACCAGGGCATCCGCCTGCTGCACTTCCACATGGGTTCGCAGATCGCCAACCTGGCCGATTACCAGCACGGGTTCAAGGAAGCCATTCGTTACTACGGCGAACTGCGCAACCTCGGCCTGCCGGTGGATCACATCGACGTCGGCGGCGGCCTGGGTGTTGACTACGACGGTACCCACTCGCGTAACGCCAGCTCGATCAACTACGACATGGACGACTACGCCGGCGTGGTCGTGGGCATGCTCAAGGAATTCTGCGACGCGCAGAGCCTGCCGCACCCGCACATCTTCTCCGAAAGCGGCCGTTCCCTGACCGCCCACCACGCCATGCTGGTGGTGCAGGTCACCGACGTCGAGAAACACAACGACGAAATCCCGACCATCGAGAACAAGGAAGCCCTGCCGGAAACCGTGCAATGGCTGGTGGACCTGCTGGGCCCGACCGACATCGAGATGGTCACCGAGACCTACTGGCGCGCCACTCACTACATGAGCGACGTGGCCGCCCAGTACGCCGACGGCAAGCTGACCCTGGCCGAGAAAGCCCTGGCCGAACAATGCTACTTCGCCGTGTGCCGTCGCCTGCACAACTCGTTGAAAGCCCGCCAGCGCTCGCACCGCCAGGTGCTGGATGAACTCAACGACAAGCTGGCCGACAAGTACATCTGCAACTTCTCGGTATTCCAGAGCCTGCCGGACACCTGGGCCATCGGCCAGGTCCTGCCGATCCTGCCGCTGCATCGCCTGGATGAAGAGCCGTTGCGTCGCGCCGTGCTGCAAGACCTGACCTGCGACTCCGACGGCAAGATCAAGCAGTACGTCGACGAGCAATCCATCGAGACCAGCCTGCCGGTGCACGCCTTGAACGAAGGTGAAGACTACCTGCTCGGCATCTTCCTGGTGGGTGCTTACCAGGAGATTCTGGGTGACATGCACAACCTGTTCGGTGACACCGACTCGGTGAACATCTACCAGCGTGAAGACGGTTCGGTGTACAGCGCCGGTATCGAAACCCATGACACCATCGAAGACATGCTGCGCTACGTGCACTTGTCGCCGGAAGAGTTGATGACGCATTACCGCGACAAGTGTGCGAGTGCGAAGATCAGTGCCAGCGAGCGCACCCAGTTCCTGGATGCGTTGCGACTGGGCCTGACGCGGTCTTCGTACCTGTCCTCGTAACCTCAGCCGGCATCGATTCAAAATGTGGGAGGGGGCAAGCCCCCTCCCACATTTGGATCACCTTTACACATGAGGGCTCAGTGATGCAGAGCAGGTTCTTACAAGCCGTCACCCTGGCATTCGCCGCTTTCCTCGCGGCCTGCTCGCCCATCAACGTGCTTAACGCACTCACCCCCTCCAGCACCTTCACTAAAACCGCAGGCCTCGCCTACGGCACCGACCCCCGCCAAACACTCGATATCTACCGCCCTGCGCCTGCCATTGCCAATGCCCCCGTGGTGGTGTTTTTCTACGGCGGCAGTTGGAACTCAGGCTCTAAAGAAGATTACGGTTTTGTCGGCGAAGCCCTGGCCTCACGCGGCATTGTCGTGGTGATCGCCGACTACCGGCTCTACCCGCAAGTGCGTTACCCCGCTTTCCTCCAGGACGGCGCCCAAGCGGTGGCCTGGACGCATCAGCGTATTGCCGAGTACGGCGCCGATCCCAAGCAGCTTTATGTGATGGGCCACAGCTCCGGCGCTTACAACGCGTCGATGCTCGCACTGGATGCGCGCTGGCTGAATGAAGTGGGCTTGTCGCCGTCGATCTTCAAAGGCTGGATCGGCATGGCCGGCCCTTACGACTTTCTGCCGATTGAAAACCCGGACGTGAAACCGGTGTTTTTCTTCCCCGACTCACCGCCGGATTCCCAGCCGATCAACCATGTCAGCGCGGGGGCTCCGCCGAGCCTGTTGATTGCCGCCACGGATGACAAACTCGTCAATCCCGTGCGTAACACGGGCGGGTTGGCTGAGAAGCTCAGGGCCGCGGACGTGCCCGTTGAAACGTTCTACTTCGGCAAGACCAATCACCAGACCCTGGTGGCGGCCCTTTCCAAACCGCTACGTTGGCTGGCGCCGGTGCTGGACCGCGTGAGCGCATTTATCCAAGCCACTGATCCTGCCGATTCAAGCGCCAGGCAATCGCCCACAAAGTAAGGCTGCGCAGGGCCATGAACAGCAGGAAGGTGATCCACAGGCCGTGGTTGCCCAGGCTCTGCAGCGCCCAGGCGATGGGCAGCGTCAGCAACAGCGTCAGCAGCATGCCGTTGCGCATTTCCCGCGCACGGGTGGCACCGATGAACAGGCCGTCGAGCAAGTAACTCCACACCGCAATCAGCGGCAACACGGCCAGATACGGCAGATAGAGGTCGGCGGTTTCGCGCACGCTGGGAATATCGGTCTGCATGGCGATAAACAGGTGCCCAGCGAGGCTGAACAGCAGCGCGAACCCCACACTGGCGATCAGCGACCAACCGCCGGCCACCACCAGCGAGCGGCGCAAGGCATTGCGGTCATGGGCGCCGATGGCGTGGCCGCACAGGGCTTCGACGGCATGGGCCAGGCCGTCCAGCGCGTGGGCCGTCAGCAGCAGGCCGTTGAGCAGCAGCGCATTGGCCGCCACGGTGGCATCGCCCAGGCGCGCGCCTTGCACCGTGATCATGAAAAACACCGATTGCAGCGCCAGGCTGCGGATGAAGATGTCACGGTTCACCGCCAGCAGCGGGCGCCAGCTCTCCCACAGCTTCAGCGCCGCCCAGGCGATATGGCCGGGGTAGGCGCGCAGGGCTTTTTGCGTCATGGCCAGGCCGAGCAGGGCGCCGGTCCATTCTGCCACCACCGACGCGCGCGCCGAACCGACCACGCCCCACTCCAGGCCGAGCACGAACCACAGGTTCAGGGCGATGTTCACCAGGTTGGTGGTGAGCAGAATCGCCAGCGGTGCCCGAGCGTTTTGAGTGCCGAGGAACCAACCCACCAGCGCATAGCTGGCGAGGGCGGCGGGCAGGCCGAACAGGCGGGTGTGGAAGAAATCCTGGGTCAGTTGATTCAGCTCGGGGGAGGGTTGCATCCACTCCAGGGCCAGGTGGCTCAGTGGAATGCCCACCGTGCCCAGCACCAGCGCCAACCCCAGCGCCAGTAACAAGCCTTGCAGCAGGATTTGCCGCAGCGCAGCGCCATCATTGCGCCCGGCGGCCTGGGCGGCAAATCCGGTGGAGCCCATGCGCAGGAAACCCATGGCCCAGGCCAGGAAGGTATACAGGCTGGCGCCAACGGCCACGGCGCCCAACTGGTGGGCGTGGGGCAGGTGGCCGATGACCATGCTGTCCACCAGCGCCACCAGCGGCACCGAAATGTTCGACAGGATCATGGGCGCGGCCAGGGCCCAGACATTGCGATGGGTGGGGCGGTGGCGCCAGTCGGTGAGTACGGTAGACATGCGGGCTCCATCAGGGGAGTGGCATTGTACCCAGAACCAATGTGGGAGGGGGCAAGCCCCCTCCCACATTTGGATCTCCAGTGTTTGTGGGATTTGGCTCGGCATTAGGTCTCCTCAAGAACCAAACCACCCTCCGTCGGTCAATGTGACCAGTACCCCATCGGCCCTCTGCAGGCTGATATATAGTTCACTCCTCGGACCCCCTCACAACGAGTGCCCCATGCTTAACAAAGGACTGTTCCTTGCTTGCGCGCTGGCCCTGCTGAGCGCCTGCGATTCCTCCGACAAACCGGCTGCCCCGACCGCTCCCACCACAGCGACGGTTGCGCCTAAACCGGCCAAGGCGGCAGTGGATGTGGCGGCGCTGAAGCAGCGTTACGCCGGGCGCGAGCTAAGCGTGGTGGATGTATCCGAGGTGCAACTCGACGGGGCCAGCACGCTGTCCGTGAGCTTTTCCATTCCCCTCGACCCCGAGCAGAAATTCGCCGACAAGCTCCACCTGGTGGACAGCAAGTCCGGCAAGGTCGATGGCGCCTGGGAAATCTCCGACAACCTCATGGAACTGCGCCTGCGCCATCTGGAACCGCAGCGCAAACTGGTGCTCACGGTCGACCCTGGCCTGAAGGCGGTCAACGACAACACCCTCGCCGCCGAGTACATCGCCCGCCTGGAAACCCGCGACCTGCAAGCCACCGTCGGCTTCGCCAGCCGTGGCACCCTGCTGCCGACGCGCCTGGCCGAAGGCTTGCCGGTGATCGCACTGAACGTCGACAAGATCGACGTCGAATTCTTCCGCATCAAGCCCGAGTCGCTGCCCGCCTTCCTGGCGCAGTGGGGGCGCAATACCAGCCTGCAGAGCTACGAATCCCGCGAACTGCTGCCCATGGCCGAACTGGTCTATGGCGGGCGTTTCGACCTGAATCCGGCGCGCAATACCCGCGAAACCCTGCTGCTGCCGATCGCGGGCCTCAAGCAACTGCAACAGCCCGGCGTGTACCTGGCGGTGATGCGTGCGTCCGGCACCTACAATTACTCCCAACCGGCCACGCTGTTCACCTTGAGTGACATCGGCCTGTCGGTGCACCGCTACGCCAATCGCCTGGACGTGTTTACCCAGGCCTTGGAAGGCGGCAAGGCGCTGGATGGCGTCGACCTCGAAATCCTCGATGCCGAGGGCCGCGTGCTGGGCCAGGGCAAGACCGAGAAGGGCGGTCACGTCGAGTTGCCGTTGCCGAAGAAAGCCCAGGTGCTGCTGGCCAAGCAGGGCGAACAAACCAGCCTGCTGCGCCTGGACAGCGCTGCGTTGGATCTGGCCGAGTTCGACATCGGCGGCCAGCCGTCGCACCCTTTGCAATTCTTTGTGTTCGGCCCGCGTGACCTCTACCGCCCGGGCGAAACCGTGCTGCTCAATGCCCTGCTGCGGGACACGGATGGCAATGCCGTCAAGCCGCAACCGGTGAGCGTCGAAGTGCGACGCCCGGATGAACAGGTGAGCCGCAAGTTCGTGTGGGACGCCGACGCCTCCGGCCTCTATCAATATCAACTGCAATTGGCCGGCGAAGCGTCGACCGGGCGCTGGCAACTGGTGTTCGACCTCGGCGACGGCAAGCCGCAGCTGTATGAATTCCTTGTCGAAGACTTCCTGCCAGAGCGGCTGGCGCTGGAACTCAAGGGCAGTGACACGCCGCTCAGCCCGGCGGACAACCCGGTGATCCAGGTCAACGGCCGTTACCTCTACGGCGCACCGGCATCGGGCAACCGGGTCAGCGGTCAGGTCTATGTGCGGCCGCTGCGTGAAGCGGTCAAGGCCTTGCCGGGCTACCAGTTTGGCTCCGTCACCGAAGAAGAGTTGAGCCAGGATTTTGAACTGGACGAAAGCGTACTCGACGCCAAGGGCCAGGAAGCGCTGACCCTGGAAAGCAAATGGGCCGACGCCAAGTCGCCGTTGCAATTGATCGTGCAGGCCAGCCTGCAAGAGTCTGGCGGGCGCCCGATCACCCGGCGCCTGGTGCAGCCGATCTGGCCGGCCGAGCAATTGCCGGGCCTGCGTGGACTGTTTGACGGCACCGAGACCACTGGCGACGGCCCGGCCGAATTCGAAGTGTTGCTCGCCAACCAGGACGGGCAGAAGCTCGCCGCCCAAGGCCTCAAGGTGCGCCTGGTGCGCGAGCGTCGCGATTACTATTGGAACTACTCCGACAGCGACGGCTGGAGCTACCACTTCAACGAAAAATTCCTCAACCTCGATGAGCAGACCCTGGATATCAAGGCTGGCGACACCGCCAGGGTCAGCTTCCAGGTGGAGTGGGGCCCCTACCGCGTCGAGGTCGAAGACCCGCAGACCGGACTGGTCAGCAGCCTGCGCTTCTGGGCCGGTTACCAGGCCCAGGACAATACCGAAGGCGGCGCCGTGCGCCCGGACCAAGTCAAGCTGGCGCTGGATAAACCCGCCTATGGCGACGGCGATACGGCCAACGTCACCGTCACCCCGCCGGCGGCCGGCAAGGGCTATCTGTTAGTGGAATCTGCCGAAGGCCCGTTGTGGTGGCAGGAAATCGACGTGCCGGCCGAGGGCAAAAGCTTTGCGGTCAAGCTCGACCCGAAATGGTCGCGCCATGACCTCTATGTGAGCGCGCTGGTGATTCGTCCCGGCGAGCGCAAAGCCAATATCACCCCGAAACGGGCGGTGGGCTTGCTGCATCTGCCGCTGGATCGCACCCAGCGCAAACTCGGGCTGACCCTCACCGCACCGGAAAAAATGCGTCCCAAGCAGCCGCTGACGGTCAAAGTCGTCGCCAAAAATGCCGATGGCAGCGTACCCAAACAGGTGCATGTGCTGGTGGCGGCGGTGGACGTGGGCATCCTCAACATCACCGAATACCCGACGCCCGATCCGTACTCCAGCCTGTTCGGCCGCAAGGCTTATGGCGTCGACCAGTTCGACATCTACGGGCAGTTGATCGAAGCCGGCCAGGGGCGCCTCGCCAGCCTGGCGTTTGGCGGTGATGCGGCGCTGGCCAAGGGCGGCAAACGCCCCGACACCAGCGTGACCATTGTCGCCCTGCAAAGCGCACCGGTGACCTTGAATGACCAGGGCGAGGGCGAAGTCAGCGTCAATATTCCGGATTTCAACGGCGAGCTGCGGTTGATGGCCCAGGCCTGGAGTGATGACCGCTACGGCATGGCCGAAGCCAAGACGGTGATTGCCGCCCCGCTGATTGCCGAGCTGTCGGCGCCGCGCTTCCTCGCCGGCGGCGACCAGACCACCCTGGCGCTGGACCTGTCCAACCTGTCGGGCAAGGCGCAGAAACTCGAGGTACAACTGAGTGCCGAAGGGCAGTTGGAGCTGGCCAGCGACACCGCGCAAACCGTCGAGTTGAAACAAGGCGAACGCACCACACTGCGCATTCCGGTCAACGCCTGGGGCGGCCTGGGGCAGGGCAAGGTCAAGGTGACGGTGAACGGGCTGGATCTGCCGGGCGAAAACCTGCCGCCGTTCTCGCGGGAATGGACCCTGGGCGTGCGTCCGGCGTATCCGGCATTGCTCAAGCACTACCGCGCGGTCCTCAAGAACGAACCGTGGAGCCTGCCGGTCGGCGCGCTGGATCAGTTCGATGCCTCCGGGCGCGAGGCGTTGTTGAGCCTTTCGAGCCGGCCGCCGCTGAACCTTGGCGCGCAGATCAGTGCGCTAAAAGCGTACCCCTATGGGTGCCTGGAGCAGACCGCCAGCGGCCTGTACCCGTCGCTCTACGCCGACGATGCCTTGCTCAAGCGCCTGGCGATCAAGGGCGAGCCGGATGCCGAGCGCAAGCGCAAGATCGAGATCGGTATCGAGCGCCTGCTGGGCATGCAGCGTTACAACGGCAGCTTCGGCCTGTGGGGCGCCGATGGCGAGGAAGAATATTGGCTGACGGCCTACGTCACCGACTTCCTGCTGCGCGCACGTGACCAGGGTTTTGCCGTGCCGCCCGAAGCCTTGAAGAAGGCCAGCGAGCGCCTGTTGCGTTATGTGCAGGAGCGTAACCTGATCGACGTCGATTACAGCGACAACGCCGACCACACCCGCTTCGCCGTGCAAGCCTACGCCGGCATGGTGTTGGCGCGCAGCCAGCAGGCGCCGTTGGGCGCGTTGCGCAGCATCTTCGAGCGCCGCAGCGATGCGCGCTCGGGTCTGCCGCTGGTGCAACTGGCCATCGCCCTGCAGAAAATGGGCGACCAGCCGCGCGCCGATCAAGCCCTGTTCGCGGGCCTGGCGGCGCAGCGCAATGCCAACGAATGGCTGGCCGACTACGGCAGCCCGCTGCGGGATCAGGCGATGATCCTGGCGTTGCTTGAAGAAAACGACCTGGCCAAGGGCAAACGTGAAGAGCGCTTGTTTACGCTGTCGGATCAATTGGCAGCGAGTCCCTATCTGTCGACTCAGGAGCGCAATTCGCTGTTCCTGGCGGGGCGTCTCGGGTTTGCCAAACCGGAAGCGGATTGGAAAGTGCTGATGGACAGCAAAGCCGGGATCAACGAGCTGAACAATCTGCAACCGACGCTGAACCTGGAAGGCACTCTGCTCTCCCATTTCACCTTGAGTAATCAGGGCGACGCGCCGTTGTATCAGCAACTGACGATCTCCGGTTATCCGCAGGTGCCACCGGCAGCGGGCGGCGAGAACCTAAACATCCGCCGCGAATACCTGGGCATGAACGGCCAGCCGCTGAACCTGCGCAACCTCAACAGCGGCGACCTGGTGCTGGTGCACTTGGCCGTGAGCGCCAAGCAGCGTGTGCCGGATGCACTGGTGGTGGACCTGCTACCGGCCGGCCTGGAACTGGAAAACCAGAACCTGGCGCAAAGTGCCGCCAGCCTGGAAAACGCCAGCAGTCAGGTGAAGGAATGGCGCGAGTCGATGCAGAACGCGTCGCTCAAGCATCAGGAGTTCCGCGATGACCGCTACGTGGCAGCGTTGAACCTCGAGGGTCATGGCTCCACGCACCTGCTGTACCTGGCGCGTGCCGTGACACCGGGCACCTATCGTGTGCCGCCGCCGCAGGTGGAGTCGATGTATCGGCCGAACTGGCAGGCGGTGGGTGAAACCCCGGCGGATCTGGTGATCAAGGGCCGCTGATCGTTCAACGTGAAATGCGGGCCAAATGTGGGAGGGGGCAAACCCGCTCCCACAGGAAGCCTGAGGTGCGCGCGATCAGTGCACGACCCAGCTCAGCAGCCACAGCCCCAGCATCAGCCAGATAATGCCCATGATGATCGACGCCCGCATGAACGCGCGCACGGCCGAGTACAGCAACAGCAGGCCGACGATCAGGGTGATGATGCTGATGATCGAGGTGTCCATGCCCAGGGTGCGCGACAGGCCTTCGATGAAGTTGCCACCCGCGTTGGTCAGTGCCCCGAACAGGCCGCTGAGGCCGTCGACGATAAAGCGGATGACCGAACCGAGCGCCTGGCCCAACCATTCGAAGAAGCTTTCTACCTGCATATGTGTGTCCTGATGAGAAGGTGGGCGTGTCTGTGCCTTTGGTTGTTGATGCGACAGGCTAGTTCCCTTCAAGCATAGAGGTTTGCCCGTTTGAGTTTGCGATTAATGTACGCAGCCCTCCCACAGTTACTGCGCTGGGCCTTGGGGTTCGCCGTGTTGCTGATCGCGCTGCTGTGGCTCGCCGACCGCATCTGGCCGCTGCCATTGCCCCAGGATGATTTGGCCCGCGTGGTACTGGCCGAAGACGGCACGCCGCTGTGGCGCTTCGCCGATGCCGACGGCGTCTGGCGCTACCCGGTGCACACCCGCGAAGTCTCGCCGTATTACCTCGACGCACTGCTCACCTACGAAGACCGCTGGTTCTTCCAGCACCCCGGCGTAAACCCGCTGGCGCTGGCGCGGGCGACCTGGCAGAACCTCAGCGGTGCGCGGGTGGTGTCGGGTGGCAGCACCCTGTCGATGCAGGTGGCGCGCTTGCTGGACCCGCATTCGCGCACGTTCCACGGCAAGTTGCGCCAGCTATGGCGCACGGCGCAGTTGGAGTGGCACCTGTCCAAGGACGAAATCCTCAACCTCTACCTGAATCGCGCGCCGTTTGGCGGCACCTTGCAGGGTGTGGCGGCGGCCAGTTGGGCCTATCTCGGCAAGTCTCCGGCGCACCTGACCCACGCCGAAGCCGCCATGCTTGCGGTGTTGCCCCAGGCCCCGAGCCGACTGCGTCCGGACCGTCACCCGCAGCGTGCCCAACAGTCTCGCGACAAAGTGCTGCGCCGGCTCGCCGAGTTCCAGGTGTGGCCGCAAGCGGCCGTCGATGAAGCCCTGGAAGAACCCCTGCTGCTGGCCCCGCGCCTGGAACCGAGCCTGGCGCCGTTGCTCGCCCGACGCCTGAACCGCGCCGACAGCCCGCCACTGATCCGCACCACCCTGGATGCCACCTTGCAACGCCGTCTCGAAGACTTGCTGTTGGGCTGGCGTGCGCGGTTGCCGGAGCACACCTCGGCCGCGATCCTGGTGGTGGAAGAGGAAACCATGGCCGTGCGCGCCTACCTCGGCTCGGTGGATATCAATGACGCCAAGCGCTTTGGCCATGTGGACATGATCAGCGCGCTACGCTCGCCGGGCTCGACCTTGAAACCTTTCCTCTATGGCATGGCCCTGGACGACGGGTTGATCCACTCCGAATCCCTGTTGCAGGACGTGCCCCGGCGCTATGGCGATTACCGGCCGGGCAACTTCTCCATGGGCTTTACCGGTGCGGTACCGGCAAGTACAGCGCTGTCCAGCTCGTTGAACCTGCCGGCGGTGCAACTGCTGGAGGCGTATGGGCCCAAACGGTTTGCCGCGCAAATGCGCATCGCCGGCGTGCCCCTGGCGCTGCCGGCGTTGGCCGAGCCGAACCTGGCGCTGATCCTCGGCGGCGCCGGCAGCCGACTTGAAGACTTGGTGAGCGGGTACAGTGCATTCGCGCGCGAGGGCAAAAGCGCGACGATTCGCTTGCAGCCCGACGATGTGCTGCGTGAACGCCCGCTGCTGTCCCCCGGTGCCGCCTGGATTGTGCGGCGCATCCTCAGCGGCCAGGCGCGCCCCGACCGTGATCCGCGTGCCGAGTTGGTGCAGCGCCCCGTGCTGGCCTGGAAAACCGGGACCAGCTACGGCTTTCGCGATGCCTGGGCGATTGGCGTGGGCCCGCGCTACTTGATCGGCGTATGGATCGGCCGCCCTGATGGCACGCCCGTGCCCGGCCAGTTCGGCCTGGCTTCGGCAGCGCCGCTGATGTTGCAGGTGCACGACGTCCTCACCAACCGCGACAGCCAGCGCGGCATCAGTGCGCGGGTGTTGCCGGTACCGGCCAATGTCGGCGTGGCCGCGATCTGTTGGCCGCTGGGCCAGCCCATGAGCCGCAGTGATCCCAATTGCCGCCGCCAACGCTTCGCCTGGACCTTGGACAACACCACGCCGCCGACCTTGCAGGCTCTGGATCAGCCCTTGAGCGTGGGTCTGATGGAGAGCGTATGGGTCAATGCTGCGGGTTTGCGGGTCGACGCGCGCTGCCCCGGGGCGCAGGCGAAACATATCGCCCTGTGGCCGGCGCCGCTGGAGCCCTGGCTACCTCGGGCCGAACGCCGTGAGGCGCGTATCCCGGTGGCGGATCCGGAGTGTCCGCCGCCGGTGTTGGCGGCCTCGTCACCCTTGTCGATTGTCGGTGTGCGCGAAGGTGATCAACTGCGGCTGCCCGCTGCCAGCCAGCAGGCGCTGCGCCTGAAACTGTCTGCGTTGGGCGGCAGTGGGCGGCGCTGGTGGTTCCTCAACGGGGCGCCGTTGGGGGACAGTGGCAACCAGGACTTCATCAACGCCAGCTTCGAGCGGTTGGGGCGGTATCAGTTGAGTGTGCTCGATGAAGCCGGGCAAACAGCCAGGCTTGAGTTCAGTGTCGTCGACTAAATCGCCTTCGCGGGCACACCGGAGATTCGCTTGCCTTAAAGGCCGATCCCCTTGAAGCTACACACCTTCAGGAGCCCCCGCATGAACCTCGAACACCTCACCGAACGCCTGCACCGCATCCGCGATAACAACGACTGGAAGCCGTTCCATAGCCCGAAAAACCTGGCCATGGCCGCCAGCGTGGAAATGGCCGAGCTGGTGGAAATCTTCCAATGGCTCAGCGAAGACCAATCGCGCCAGTTGCCAGCCGATAAGCTCGCCCACGCCGGGCAGGAAGTTGGCGATGTCGTGTTGTACCTGCTGCTGTTGTGCAGTGAGTTGGGGCTGGACATGAATGAGGTGGTGCGCGCCAAACTGGCCGACAGCGAACGGCGGTTCGCCCATGAGTGACCGTCATTTCGACCAATTGGCCACGCGTTTTGCCGAGAAAATCTACGGCGGTGCCAAGGGCGCGATTCGCCTGGCGGTGCTTCAGGCCGACCTGACCGAAGCCTTGCCCACGCGCCCACTGCGGGTGCTGGATATCGGTGCCGGGTTGGGCCACATGTCGCTGTGGCTGGCCGAGCAGGGCCACGACGTGACGCTGGCCGAACCGGCCGAGCCGATGCTCGACGGCGCCCGCCAGCGCTTCGCCGACGCAGGTCAGACAGCGACCTTCATTCACGCCCCCTGGCAAGACCTGCCCGGCCAGCTCACCGAACCCTACGACCTGGTGCTCTGCCATGCCGTGCTGGAATGGCTGGCCGAACCCCATGCGATCCTCCCGGTGCTGCACCAGCTCACGCTGCCCGGCGGTTGGTTATCCCTGGCGTTCTACAACCGCGATGCGCTGATTTATCGCAATCTGCTCAAGGGCCATTTCCGCAAGATGCGCAAAAATGACATGGCGGGCGAAAAACAGAGCCTCACCCCTCAGCAGCCGCTTGACCCGCGTGAATTGGCGGCGCAACTCGCGGGGCTCTGGCAGGTCCAAAGCCAAAGCGGGGTGCGGGTGTTCCACGATTACATGCCGGTGGAGTTCCAGGCCCGCGCTGATCTACAGGACCTTTTGGAGATGGAGCTCGCTCACCGTCGTCACCCAAGCTTTGCCGGACTTGGGCGTTATTTGCACTGGGTCTGCCGTCCGGTATAGGCGGCCCAGTCTGCGGAGGTCGAAATGCGTCGTCTCTGTTTGGTGTTGTTCTCCCTGGGGTTGGCGGCCTGTTCCAGCCCCAATCCCTACGTGGCCGCTTCGGCCCCGATCCCCGCGGCCCCGCCCCAGGCGGCCAGGACCTTCGATGCCAGCGCCTATCCGGCGCCCGTGCGTGACTACGGTGCCTACCGCAATTGGGCCTGGCGCAACGGCCAGTTGCCGGCGGGTACGGCCTGGGCGGATTCGGCGCAGATTGCCGAAGCCGTCAGCGGCGCTCTCGACCAGCGCGGCTTGCGCCCTTTGCATGACAAGCGTCCCGCCGATCTGTTTGTGAGCGCCGATGTCCGCCTGGAGAAGCGCCTCAGGCAGGTCCAGGACGACTACGGCTACGGCTATGGCGGCTATAACCGCTATGGCAATGGCTACGGCATGTACAACTCGGTGCCGATCGTGCGCACCTATGAAGTCCAGGTTGTGGTGGTTCGCGTCGACCTGTTCGATGCGCGCACCGGTCAGCCGGTCTGGAGTGCCAGTGCGGAAACCGGCAGCAAAGGCAGCCAGAGCGAACGCGGCGACGCCCTGCGCCAGGCCGTGCAGAAGGCGATGACGGCGTATCCTCCCAGTTAACCGCTATTCTCATTTCAAGCGCCGTGCGCTTTTGGAGAACCATCATGTTTCGTCGTATCGCTACGCTCGCTGTTGTGATGTTGCTGGGCGGTTGCCAGACCAATCAGGTCAACCACGACTTTGACGCCAGTCGGGATTTCGGCGCCTACCGCAGTTGGGCCTGGAAAGACCCGGCCCTGCAATACCGCCCGGATGATCCTCGCATCAAGAGCGACCTCACCGAACAACGCATCCGCCAGGCCGTCAGCGATCAACTCGACCAACGCGGCCTGCGCCCGGCAGCGGCGGGGACCAAGGCTGACCTGAATGTACAGGCCTACCTGATCGTCGAGGACCGCCAGCAACAAGTCACCACCAACTACGGCGGCGCCTGGGGCGGCCCGTGGAATGGCTATTGGGGCGGGCCGATGTACAACGAAACCCGCAACATCACCTACAAGGTGGCGACCATCCAGATCGACCTGCTCGACGGCAAGGACGGCAAACTGGTGTGGCGTGGCAGTGATGAGCAGATGATGAGCAGTACGCCGAACCCGCAGGATCGCAGCAGTGCGATTCGCAACACGGTGAATCACATTCTCTCGACCTACCCGCCGCGCTGAATAGTGTGGGAGGGGCTAGCCTCCTCCCCCCATTGATCCTGCTCCAGACACAAAAATCCTGTCGGTCTCCTAGCCTTGTCTACACTCCAATTCAACTACGGAGAGTAAGCGCTAAAGGAGTGCTCGATGTCTCCCCGACTTCGTTCCAGGCAAGGTGGTGCGATTGGCTTGATGGCGGCGGCAACCCTGGCGGTGGCGCTGGTTTTCATGTTGCTGGCCGTCGACAGCGGTCGCCTGTACCTCGAGAAGCGCAAACTGCAGTCCATCGCCGACTCCGCTGCGCTGGAAGCCGCCACCCGCGGCGGCCTCTGTTCACCTACCACCACCGCCAACGATTACGCCAAGCAGAACGCTACCCGCAATGGCTTTACCGTGGTCGCCGGAGACGCGAGCCGTGGGTTGGCCGTGACCTGTGGCACCCTGGCCACCAATGCCAGCAATATCCGCGTGTTCACCGCCGATGCCAGCAAGAACGACGCCGTGCGCGTGATCGCTTCCCGCAGTGTGGTCACCGGTATTGCCAGCGGCCTGTGGAACCTGTTCTCCGGCAATGCGGTTACCACCCAGACCAACCTCACCGCGACCGCGGTCGCGGCGTTCGCCCCGCCGGTGGCGCAGTTGACGATCCGCAGCACGCTGGTCAACGTCGACTCGAGCAAATCTGCGTTGCTCAACGCCACCCTTGGCGGTTTTCTGGGCGGCAGCCTGTCGATTTCAGCGGCTGGGTACACGGGGTTGGCCAGCGCGAACGTCAACCTGCTCAATTACCTCGACCAGTTGGCCGTGCAGTTGAACGTCCAGGCCGGTGACTACGATGCCTTGCTGAAAACCGCCGTCTCCGCCAACCAGTTGATTGACGCCTCGGTCAAGGTGCTGCAAAAAAACAGCCCGGCACTCACTGCTGTCATCAATGACACCCTGGCGATAAAGGCCATTGCGCCGGACACCAAGGTATTGACCGTGGGCGATCTGCTGAAGATCGCCACCGGTACGCCCGCCGCAGCGCTGAATACCGATGTGCAGTTGTTTGGCCTGCTGCAAGGCGTGGCGCAACTGTCGAGCAGCAAGAACGCAGTGGGCGCGGCGGTGCAGGTCAATCTCCTGGGGCTGGGCAGCGTGTCGATCCAGTCCAAGGTGATGGAAGCCCCGCAGTTGTCGGCGATTGGCAACCCATATAAAGCCAAGGTCGGGTTTACCAAAACGCCCAAGGTCGATCAGATTTTCGTGCGCACGGCCCAGGTCAGGACCTTGATATCCATCGACCTGCCGGTGTTGAACACCGTCTCGGCACTGGCCTCTGCGGTCACCAGCATTACCACGCCGGTGACCGGGATCGTCAGCAACCTGTTGAACCTGAACCTGGGCGGGGTGATCAACTCGGTATTGTGCGTGGTGGCCTGCGACACCACCGATATCCAGCTTGCGAGCAGCCTGGACATCCTGATCGAAGCGGGTGGTGCGCAAAGCTATGTGAGCGATTTCACCTGCGCCAGCACCGCGACGAAATCCCTGACCGCGCAAACCACCACCAGCCTGGCCACGCTGACGGTCGGTGACATTGACCCGTCGACGGCATTTTCCTCGTCGGCTCCCGTGGCCGTGCAGCCCATGCGCCTGCTCGACATCGGCTCCAGGCACTGCGTGCTGCTGGTCGTTTGCGGGACGCGCCAAGCCAACAAGGGCGGCGGCCTGCTGTTGAAGGCCCAATCGAGCATCGGCTCGACCTCCGGCGCGATGTACTACATGCCGGTGGCGGAAATGAACCTGGCACCCACCTACCAGACTTTGGGCTCAACCAATCTGGTGTCGAGCCTGAGCGGCACCCTCACCGGCCTTCAAGTCACCTACGCGCCGCCCAGCGGTTCGGTGTCCAGCGGTGCGCTGGCCGGTGTAGCAGGCCTGCTGACGTCGATCACCAACACATTGGTGGGCGCGATCCAGAGCCTGCTGTCACCCATCCTCGACCCGATCCTGAATACGCTGTTCAAAGCCTTGGGCATCACCCTCGGCGGCGCTGAAGTCGGGGCCAACCTCAGTTGTCACATGGGGCGTGCCTATCTGGTGATCTAAAGCACCGGCAGTTCCACGCAGAACCGTGCGCCGTGCTCGCCATTGACCACGCTCAAGCGTCCGCCCATGTTCTCCACAATGCCGTAGCTCACCGACAACCCGAGCCCGGTGCCCACGCCGATAGGCTTGGTGGTGAAAAACGGTTCGAAAATCCGCTCCAGCAGGCGCGGGTCGATGCCGCCACCGTTGTCCTCCACGAGGATGCGCACATGACGGCTGTCATGTTCACAGTGCAGGGCGATCCAGGGTTGGAAGTCCGGGTGTTTCTCCTTTTTGCTCAACAACGCATCGCGGGCATTGACCATCAGGTTGATCAGCACCTGTTCCAGTTGATCGACGTAGCCTTTGACCTGCACCGCGAAGGCCGGTGGAGTGACGAGCACTTCCACGCCTTTGCCGCGCAAGCCTTCGCTGAGCAGTGACAGCGAGCCCTCCACGGCCTGGGCCGGGTCGAAGGGCTTTTGTTCGATTTCCGAACGGCGGCCAAACACACGCATATGGTCCACCACCCGTGCCGCGCGCTGCACCTGGTTGTCGATGCGCTGGAGTTTTTCGGTGAGGTACTCCACTTGCACGTCGCCGTTGCTCAGGCGCTTGAGCACGTTGACGATGGCCATGCGCATTACGTTCAGCGGTTGGTTGATCTCGTGGGCCAGGCCCGTGGCCATTTCGCCCAGGGTGGCCATCTTGGCACTCTGGGTCAGTTGCTGTTGGGAGCGGCGCACCTCGGTGTTATCGCGGCCCACGGCCTGAACTTCCACCAGCGCACCTTGTTCATCGAACACGCCACGGTCCGACCACACCCACCAGGCATGCTCACGGCCCGGCAGCTCCAGGCTGATTTCGGCGGTGCTCACCGGGAATTCCGGGCTCAGTTGACTGATGCGTTGCACGAAGGCCTGGCGCTGGTCGTCCGACAGCCACTGGCCGAGATTCAGCCCCGGTAGTTCGCTGGGCACGCATTCCAGGTAGTTGGCCAGCGGCGTGTTGCCGAAGGTCAGCGTGAGGTCGGGGCGGTAGCGGCAGATCATCGCCGGGGAGTCTTCCACCAGGATGCGATAGCGCTCTTCGCTTTGCTTGACGTGCTCGGCGGCCAGGGTCGCCTCGGTCACGTCCAGCCACAGGCCGACAGCTTCCACCGGCAGGCCGAGGTCGTCGCGCAACAGCTTGGCTTCATCCAGCAGCCAGTGGTAGCCGCCCTGTTTATCGCGCACGCGGTAGCGGCTGCGAGCAGTGCCTTCGCGCAGCAACTGGCGGGTGCGTTCGAAGTACAGGTCGCGGTCGTCGGGATGGATCAGTGCGGCCAGGTTGTCGTGGTTGCACTCGGCGAGGGTCCAGCCCAGCAGCGGCAGCAGGCTGTCGCTGAAGAAGGCCGGATGCAGGGCGCCGCTGACGTAGCGTTGCACGTAGATCACGGCCGGGGCGCTGGCGATCAGGTTGTCCAGCCGCGCGTGAGCGGCGGCGGCTTGCACTTGCTGGTTCTTGATGTCGCTGATGTCGAGCATGAAACCGACCCAGCGGCGGTGGTCGCCGGCACCCAGCACCTGGCCCTGGACGCGGTACCAGATGGGGTTCGGCTCGGCGTCGCTGGGGTGCAGGCGCACGCTGGTCAGCAAGGGTTTGCCCAAGGTGTGCAGGTCTTGCAGGCGGCTGTCGAGTTCCTGGCGGTCGGCGGGGTGGATCACGTCCAGCCAACGGCCGAGGGCTTGCTTGGGCGTGGCTTCCGCCTGACCCAGGCTGCGCAGCAGTTGCGGGGCGAGTTGGATTTCCTGGGTGGCGGGCAGCAGCTCCCACCAGCCGGTTCCGAGCAGGCCTTGCAGGGCGTCGACACGTTCCAGTTGCTGCTGATGGCGCTGCTCGCGCAGGCGGCCGAGCAGAGGGTCCGCGAGGGCGGCGGTGAGGGTGAGCCAGTCCCGGTCGCTGGTGTGCTGCTGTCCGGTGAAGAAGCCGCAGAGCAGCCAGGCGGCGATGCCCTGGCTATCGCGGTAGGGGACGAGGAATCCATCGGCATTGCCAAACAAGCTGTGCAGGCGCAGGTTTTCACTGCCGCCCTTGGTGATGTCCAGGGTCAGCGGTGCATTGCCATTGGCGCTGTCCAGGCAGGTGCCGAGGCGCTGACCGGTTTGCCACAGGGCCGGGGCATCATGGGCGCTGTACTGGCCGTAGATGCGCCAGTCCTGATGCTCTTCGTCCAGCAGGGCGAGTGCGACGCAGGGCACGCGCCAGTGCTGGGAGAGAATGCGCAGGTGTTCGTTGAACACCTCGGGCAGGCGGCTCAGGCTGCAGACACGCAACTGCTCGCTCATCTGGCTGGCCAGGCGGTGATGCTGTTCGCGGTGCTGGCTCAATTGGCGGCCGGCGAGCAGGTCGCTGATGTCCAGCAGGCGCAGGGTCCAGCCGTCGCCCTGGCGCTCCACCCATCCGCGGGTGTGCAGGACCTGGCCAGCGGGGCCCTGGAAGTCCAGGTCAAGGCTGTGTCGTTGCCAATCGGCGGGGCTGCCTTCGATACTCAGCGCACTGTCGGCGCTCAACAGGTCACGCAGCAACACGCCGGCGTGGCCCAGGTTGCGGGCGGCCAACAGCATGCGCAGGGCGCCGCTGACATTCAGGACGTGACCCTGGTGGTCCAACAGCACGTAGAGGCCATTGCCGGGCGCGGCGGACGCTTCGAGGGGCAGGGCGTGGGTACGACCGAGCAGGCGTCCGAACAGATTATCCCCCGCCGTCAAAATTGCAGACTCGAACGGGCGTACAGGGTGGCGGGCAGGTTCGGCACCGTGCCTACGCCGGGTATCACCAGCGCGGGGAATACTGAATAGAGGTTAGTGGTGGGGTATTTGATCTCCACCGTCAGGGTGGTGCCCACATAAGTGGCGACCACATGGGAAGCCTGGAACTGAAAGCTGGGAGGGATCCAGCTCAATTGGAGCACGGCAGCGTCTTTCGCCCGTTGGGTCACTTGGGCGCCAAATGCCGTCCCGGCGGTCACTGGGTCGACAGCCATGGCCTGGCGCACGGCTTCCGCCGACGCCTGGTTGAACGACTGCAGCAACAGCATCGGCAAGCTATAACTGATCAACCCATAGAACACGGCAAAAAAAATCCCGAATACCAGCGCGAACTCAATCGCCGCCGCACCTTTTTGCTTTCTAGGGAGGCTTGTTTTCATGACTGCGTCTACCCTGACGGCTACTACTTGATATCAGCATAGAATCAATCAGCAAAAAGGGATGTTTTTTACGTGATTCATGGCGCAGTAATTGTGATCTGGCTGGGACTGTGTGCAATTCAGGATATGCGTCAGCGGCAAATTGCCAACAGCCTGACCCTGGGGTTGGCGCTGTTGGCGTTGATCTACCTGTTGTGGACCGGCGCCACTTGGCTGGGCGCGCCCGCCAGTCAAGGAGGGTGGGCATTCGCGCTGGCGCTGCTGTTGACATTGCCGGGCTATGCCGTTGGGCGGTTTGGCGCGGGAGACGTGAAACTGCTCGGTGCCTTGGGTTTGGCCACCACGGTCGATTATTTGCTGTGGTCGTTGATTGGGGCTGCGGCAGCGCAAATCGGCTGGCTACTTATTAGTCAATGGCTTAGGCGCGGTAGTGACGTATCCGTCGACAAACCGTCAAAAAAACAGCCATTCGCCCCGTTTGTATTGACAGGGTTTGTACTGTATTGGCTTTGGATCCATTAGTCGCCCAGCCGCTCTACTGCTATGTACATAGTCGGAAAGTAGAGCTAGGTTTATTCAACAGATGAGCAGGATTTTTCGTCAAAAGGGATAGGTCAATCAATTGGCTTGCCAGGCATGGAGTAGCGCGTGAACAAGCTTACCTCGGCAGTAAAAGTACTTGTAGTCGACGATCAACCGCTGATCGTTGAAGAACTCTGCGAGTTTCTCGAAAGCAGTGGCTATCGTTGCGTGCCGTGTGGCTCAAGCCGCCAGGCGTTGCAGCGCTTTACCGAGGACGCCGAAGTGGGCCTCGTGCTCTGCGACCTGCACATGCCTGACATGGACGGCATCGAGCTGGTCCAGGCCATGCAGAAAGTCGCCGGCAAGCAGCGCGCCTTTGAAGCCATCATGCTCACCGGGCGCGCCGACAAGCAGGACGTGATCAAGGCCCTGCGCGCCGGTATCGCCGATTACTACCAGAAGCCCATCAACCTCGATGAGTTGCTCGAGGGCCTGCAGCGTCAAGAGTCGGCGCTGGAAGAGCGCCAGAAAGAATTGCAACTGGGGCACCTGAACCAGAAGCTGCAATACCTTTCCGAATCCATCAACGACCTGTATCTGGACCTCGACAAAGTGCGCCGCAGCCCTGCCAGTGCGGCGGCGGACGAAGGCGAGTTGGCGGGCGAAGACGCGGGTGCAGTGGAAATACCGAGCATTTTCACCCAGCTGTCACCGCGCCAGCTCGACGTTGCGCGGCTGGTCGGCAAGGGCCAGACCAACTACCAGATTGCCTGTGAACTGGGGATTACCGAGAACACCGTCAAGCTGTACGTGTCCCAGGTGTTGCGCCTGACCCATATGCATAACCGCACGCAACTGGCGCTGGCGCTGTCACCGAACAACTCGGCGATGCGCCAGCGGGTCACCGCTCACTGACTGCTCCCGCCTGAAGAGCCCCCGCCCGATTCCGATTCGAAGAATTCCGGAATCGGGTGCTTGTTACTGTCCAGCCAGCGTTGCAATGCCTGCTCCCGTTCAGCGGGCGAGGTGCGTTGTGGCGTTGACGACGCGGCACGGCCATTGATCTGCAGGGTCATCCAGTTCTCTGTTTCGGCTTGTTGCGGGGACGATGGCCCCGGTTCAATCGCCGACGCTGCAAGTGGCAGCAGTGCCAGGCAGGCAAGGTAATGGGCTTTCATCACTGACTCCTTACTTGATCGTCAGCGGCTGGGCATCGCTGACCGCCGCTACTTTGCGCGCCGAGGCGCCTGAGTCCTTGAGTTGCTGCGCGCGCGCCTGGGCCTGGTTGACCTGCTCGGGGCTCAGGCCCAGTTGGCTGACCACCTTGGCGGCTTGGCCCCAGTCATCCTGATAGATGAGCAACGTCACCAGGTTGACGGCGGCCAGCGTGTCGCTCTGCTTGAGTTCGATGGCGGTCATGAATTCAAAGCGCGCGTCCTCCAGGCGCAGCTGGTTGAGGTACACCACGCCCAGGTCGTTGCGGATCTTGTCGTCGGTGGGCGCCAACTGTGCGGCCCGTTGCATATGGGCCAGGGCCTGGGCGTTGTCGCCCTTGGCCGCCGCCAGTTGGCCCAGGCCATGCTCGCCTGCGGCGCCCATGCACGTGCCCACCAGGCTGCGGTACAGCGGCTCGGCTTCATTGCGGCCCAGCAAACGATAGGCGCGAGCCTTGCGCTGGCGTACCTGGGGCAGAGCATCGGGCAGGCTTTGCAGGTTGGCCAGGCTGGCGTGCAGCTTGCCTTCGTTGGCCATGTCATCGGCGAGGTTCAGCGCCAATTCCTGGTCGGCACTGGGCTTGCTGCAACTGCCGGAGCCCAGCGATGCCCACGGCGATTGGCCGTTGGTGGCGCAGCCGCCCAGCATCAGCAGGGCCATGGCGGCAATCATGAGTTTCATCAGGCGCTCCTCAAAAGTTTTTCAGGGCTCGGGCAATGCCGATAAACGCCGGCCCCCCGAGCACAATCAGCAAGGCGGGAAACAGAAACACCATCATCACCACGGACATCTTCGCCGACATTTTCGAGATGTATTCCTGCAGGCCAGTGAGGCGCCGGTCATCGAGCAATTGCTTGAGGGCCAGCAACGACTTCATCGCGCCGCCGCCCTGCTGGATCAGTTGCTGGAGGATGATGCAGGTGTCGGTAAATTCATCCACTTCCAGCAGGCGTGCGGTCTTGCCCAGTTCCTCGCCCAGCTCCAGCCCGGAATCGACCCGCGCCAGGATCAGGCGCAACTCGTGGGTCAGGTGCGGCAGCAGACGCTGGGCCTCGTTGCCCAGCACCCGCAGTGACTGTTCAACCGCCATCCCCGACTCGAACAGGATGCGCAGCAGCGGAATGAAGGTGGAGATCTCTTTGGCGATGCGGGCCTGGCGATGTTTGGCGGCGGCCGCCAGCACCCGTTTGGGCAGCAGGTAGCCAACGCCCAGCGCCAGGGCCGGGGCGATCCAGGCCGGTTCGAAGTCGTGGAAAAACACCTGTTGCACGAGGATGGTCAAGCCCATGACCACAATCGGCGTGCCGATCTGAAACGCGGCAAACAGCGAGCGTTGGTTGGCCTTGCGCCAGCCGACGCGGTTGAGCAGGATCTGGCTTTCGTTGTCGAGGCTCACCGAGCGCTGGGCCAGGGTGCTGCCACCGAGTTGGCGCATCAGGGTGCCGAGCGTGGCATCGCCACCCAGCTGCCCCTGCAGGCGATCGGCGATGCGCCGCTCGCGCCGACGGTTTTCGAGCAAGTGACCGCCCACCAATACGCCAACGGCGAGCAACATCAGGACGGCTGCCAGCAGCACCATCTCAGACACTCCTCAGCATGCGCCACATCATCAGGGTTCCCGTGACGTCCATCGCCAGGGCGCCAAACAGCATGTTGCGGCCGGTTTCGTCGTTCCACATCGTCAGCAAGTAGTTGGGGTTGACCATGATGAAGTAACCGACGATGAGGATCGGCAGCCCGCCCAGTACGTAGGCGGTCATGCGCGTTTCACCGGTCATGGCCTTGAGTTGGCGGGAGCCCTGTTCGCGCTCGCGGATCATCTTGATCAGGTTTTCCAGCAGTTCGCTGGCGTTGCCACCGTAGCGGTGGTTGACCTTCAGGCCCAGGGCGAACAGGCGAAACTCGTCCTGTTCATAGAACTCGGCAAAGTCGCTGACCGAGTCCGGCAGGCTCACGCCCATGCGCACGTTGCGCTGCACCCGACCCAACGCATCCTTGAGCGGATTTTCGACGTTCTCGATACCGCCCAGCACGGCGTCGGCCAGGGTGCGACCGGATTTAAGGCTGCGCACGCTGTGGTCGAGCAGCTGCGGCAACTGCTCGACCATGCGCTGCACGCGGCGCTGATAGCGCCAGGAAATATAGATCCGCAGCACCAGCGGCGGCGCGACCAGCATCACGATGAACCCCAGCCCGTCGGCCATGATCCAGCCCAACAGGATTCCCACCACCCAACCGCTCAGCCACAGGCCAAGTCGATCGGTGGGCTTGCCGAGTCCGGCACGCGCGAACATCCGTTCGAGGCCGTTCCAGGCGGTTTTTTCTTGGTGGGCTTCGGGCTGGCCGTCGCCAAGGCGCTCCAGCACACGGTTGGTCTGAGCCTTGCGCAAGCCATTCTGGAACAGCCAGAACGACACGCCGATCATCAGCAGGCACACCAGCAAGAGCACGGGTCCGGTCATCGGGCACTCCCTATAGCGGCAAGGCCGATTCGCGGCGCAGCTTGTCGCCGGCCGGGTTCAGCGCTTCGCGCAGGAAGCCGAAACCGGTGCGCCGGTCGAGGCGAAACAGTGTGTTGGTGACATACACGTCATCGCGTATGCCCACCACTTCCACCACCTCGCTGACACACCGGCGGCCATCGGGCATCCGCGTCAGCTGGATGATCACGTCCAGCGCCGCGCAGATCATCTGGCGCAAGGTTTTCTCGGCGATCACCCGGCCTGTCAGGCCCACCAGGGTTTCCAGGCGCAGCAGCGCGTCCTGGGCATTGTTGGCGTGCACGGTGCTCATGGAGCCGTCGTGGCCGGTGTTCATCGCGGTCATGACGTCGAGGACTTCGACGCCACGGATTTCGCCAAGGATGATGCGGTCCGGGCGCATCCGCAGGGCGTTGCGAATCAAGTCGCTGGACTTGACCTCACCATGCCCCTCGGCATTCGGCGGTCGGGTTTCCAGGCGCACCACGTGCGGGTGGCCGAGTTGCAATTCGGCCACGTCTTCGATGGTCACCAAGCGTTCGTGGGGGTTGATCAACTGGCTGAGGATATTGAGCAGGGTGGTCTTGCCGGTACCAGTACCGCCGCTGATCAGGATGTTGCAGCGCTTGCCCACCGCTTCCTGGAAAAACTCGAAGATGCTCTGGTCGATGGTCTGCATCGCCACCAGGTCGGTGCTCTTGAGCATGTCCTTGCGAAATTTCCGGATCGACAGGCACGGGCCGTCGAGGGCAATCGGCGGGATGATGGCGTTGACCCGGCTGCCGTCCGGCAGGCGCGCATCCACCATCGGCGACGATTCGTCCAGGCGTCGGCCCAAGGGCGCAAGGATGCGTTGCATCACGCGCTCCACGTGGTGGTCGTCGATGAAGCGCAAGTCACTCTGGTGCAACAGGCCGTCACGTTCGATGAACACCCGGTGCGGGCCGTTGACCAGGATCTCGGTGACGGCGGTGTCGCGCAGCAGCACTTCCAGCGGACCGAAACCGGTGAGTTCATCGACGATCTCTTCAGCCAGGCGCTCCATTTCATAACGGGAGATCGCCAGGCGCATGCGCGTGATGTATTCCGAGACCTTGTCGACGACAAATTGCGCAAGGATCTGCCGCGTGCCTTCCAGCAGGTTTTTGCCTGACTCTTCGATGGCATCGATGATGTAGCGGTGCAGCACCAGTTTCAGGCCGTCGTGGTCGGTGTTGTCGGCGCCAGCGCTGCGGGCCGGGCCGCCGAAGAGTTTTTCGCTGCTCATCGTCCGGACCCCAGCAGGCGCTCAAACCAGCGCATCGAAGGTTTTTCCAGGCCTTGGGAGCGTTTCGCTAGGCGCTCGCCGAGGGTGCGCACGGCCTGGGTCAGCGGTTCGCGTGGTGCCAGGGCGAACAGGGTCTGGCCCTGGTTTTTCACGTTCAGGCGCAGTTCGGCGCTCAGTGGCAGGACGGCGACGCATTCCAGGCCGAAGCTTTTTTCCAGGGCTTCGGTGTCCGGGGCGCAGGACTTGATGTAGCGGTCGACCACCAGGCGCGCGTGTTCGAGCTTCATGCCTTTGTCGCGCCAGCGGTTGAGGATCGCCAGGTTGCGTCGGCAGTCCAGCACGCTCTGGTCGGTGCACCACAGCAACTTGTCGCAATGGCTGACAAAGGTGCGCAGGGCTTCGCTGTCGGGCTGGCCGGTGATGTTCACGACGATGTGCTGGAAGTGTTGGCGCAAGGCGCTGAGCAGCATGAACAACTCGGCGGCGCTGGTGAGTTTGAGCGGGTCGTCACCGGTGGCATACGCGAGGATGCGCAGGCCATCCAGCGCCGGAGTGAAGGCGCTGTTGATCAAGGTGGAATCGAGACGGCGCAGGTGGCGCAGCGCATCGCCGAAATTGAACGTGCTCTCCAGCCCCAGCAGGGCAAGGCTGTCGCTGCGCGGCAGGCCCAGGTCCAGGAGCAGGGTTTGTTGACCGCTTTTTTGCACCACCAGCGCCAGGTGCGTTGCCAGCATCGCGCCGTCGGCGTTGCTCTGGGTGCCGAACAGCACGGTCAGGCCGCCCAGGTGCGCGTTGCTGGCCACCGGCGGCAGGCGTTTGCTCAAGCGGCGCACCAGGCCTGCGACTTCGCTGGAGCGCGAACCGTAGGCGACGAAATCCCGCGCACCGGCGCGCATGGCGTTGAGCACCAACTGGTTGTCCATGCCATCGCCCAGGGCGACCACGGCGAGCATCGGCTTGGCTTCCAGTGCGCCTTCGATCAATGCGCTCTGGGCCACCACGTTTTCACGGTCCAGGCCGACGAACACCAGGTTGGCGAAGGTCACGTCCACCAGCGCCAGCAATTCGTCCAGGCTGCCGGTGCCGGCGCTCACTACCTGGCCCAGGGGCGCGAGGGCGCCCTGCAGCCATTCAAGGTCGGTGTTGTTGCGTGTAATTGCCAGAAACGTCTGGCTCAGGCTATCGCTCATTGGGAAAGTCCACTGCGACGGTCGAAATTACCGTTTTCGAGGAAAAACAGGCGGTACCAGTTAGGGTCGTAGCTGCGCAGTTTTTCGCCGGGCAAGGAGGGCAGCGGGGCGTTGGCGGCCAGCGGCTGCACCAGGTGCGGTGTGACGATCATCAGCAGTTCTTTTTCTTCACGATTGATATTGGAGTCGCGGAAGAAGCCGCCCAGGATCGGGATGTCCCCCAGCCCTGGAAACTTGCTGATGGTGGAGCGGTTGTTGGTGCTGATCAGGCCGCTGATCACGAAACTTTCGCCATCGGCCAGGGACACACTGGTGTCGGTGCGGCGTACCGTCAGGGCCGGTACTTGGATGCCCGAGATAACCACTGCATTACTGTAGTCCAATTCGCTGACTTCCGGCGCCACCTTGAGGGTGATGCGGTTGCGATCAATCACGGTGGGCGTGAGGGTCAGTCGAATACCGAACTCTTTGTACTCGATGGAGATGGTATCGCTGCCGGCGCTGGGCACCGGTACTGGTACTTCACCACCCGCCAGGAAGGTGGCGCTCTGGCCACTCATGGCCAGCAGGCTCGGGCGTGCCAGCGTGTAGGCAAAACCGCTGCGTTCCAAGGCATTGATGACCGCGGAAAACCGGCCGGTGCCGAAGCCAATGTTAAAGCTGCCGGTATCGAAGGGCAGGTTGGGGGTGGCAATCGTGGAGCCGGGACTGCCGAACAGGAAGTTGCGCGTGCTGCCAAAAATGGTAGTGCCCGCTTCCTTGAGTTTGGTGCGGCTGACTTCAACAAAGCGGATATCGGTCTGCACCTGGCTGGGCAGTGTCGGATCCTCCGACGGCGACAGGGTCAGGCTGGTCAGCGCCGATGTCGCCTTGCCCTTGACGAATATCATGCTCTGGCGCGGTGTACTCGCGCAGGCGGTCCAGACCATCAGGCTGGTGGCGCCGGTGGCGAGACCGGTGAGCAGGAAGTTGCGGTCGCCGTTGACGCGCACGTCGGCGATCTTGGGATCACCAATCGCCAGGCGGGTAATGGCCACCGGCGATTGCAGTTCCTGCTGCAGGCCTTCTCCCACTTCGACCACGGCAGGCAGTTGGCCCAGGGCGCTGCAGTTGCCAGGTGCGGCCACGGCCACGCCGGCTGACACACCCGACAACATCAGGGCGCAGGCCAATTGCGTGAGCAGGGGTGCGTAGCGATGGCTCATTCAAGTCATCCTTGTTCGATCAGGGAGTTTGTTGAGAGGACTGGGCGCCGCGGATCACTTCGATGCCACGGCGCACCGCGGGCTCTCCACCGGCCTGTACCATGCGTTTGGGCGGGCCATTGAGGGCCAACTGGGTAAACTGGTAGAGGTCGCGGTTGGCGTTTTCCAGTGTCTGGGCGGCATCGTTTTCACCGGCCCAGTAGCGGCTGAGCAGTTGCTCATCGGCGCTGCGAACGGCGAGGCGCAGTACACCGGCCTGGGCGGCGAGCATCAGGCGGCTCAATAAAGGTTCGGGCACGGCCAGTACCACGGTGCGCGCGGCGGCCTTGCGTTGGGCAGCCTGGGTGCGCTCTTCCAGAGTGACCGGCGGCGGGACGGCAGGCTTGCCATCGTTGGCCAGGCCCAATTGGTCGCCGACGCTGAGCAGGCGCATGGCCGGCAGCACCACTTGTGCCGATTGTTCGGTGTTGCCCGCTTCCAGACGCAGGAACAGCAGCACATCCACATAATCGCCAGGGCTCAGTTGACCACCCGCGCCGGAGACTTCATCCACGGCCACCGCCAGGGCACGCTCGTCGGGGCGAATCATGCGGGCCAGCGGGCCGCCGGCGTTGAAGCTTTCTTCGGTGAGCCAGCTGCCAGCGCCCAAGGTGCGCTGGGGCATGCGGCCGATGGCCTGGTCAACGTCGGTAAGGCTGCCGGCGGGCGCGGTTTTCAATCGCTCCACTGCCAGGTCGGCAGCGGTCAGTGGCACAAAAGCGGGGGCGTCACGCACCAGCACCACCACCGGTTGACGGGCCTGGTCTTCGAGGGCAGCGACGGTGTTTTCCACAGAAACGACAGGTACGGCGACGGGCTCCGGCGGGCGACTCAACACCAGTCCCCAATACCCCGCAAATAATGCGCCGATTAGCAGCACGCCTGCCAGGACCATGCTGATGCGACTGTTCATGACGGCTCTCCCTTTCCCGTTGCACTACCTGCGCGTTAATCCAAACGTGCTAATTCGCAACTTGGCTGTGATGAACATCTAACGATTTGGCTATTTGAAAGTAGCTCAGCTAGGACGAAATGCCATTAACTGAAGAAAAATTTATCTGAGCTAAGCAACCCACCTTTTAGATCGCGGGCTTAGGCCGAACACTTTTTGACTAATACTTTGTCATTAATCCGTTATTACAGTTGTGAGGCTCGGGTTTGTTGACAATGCTCTAGTGGCACGCCGCGACCTTTGTGCTAGAGCCGTACCGGCTTCCAGTGGCGTTTTAGGGAGAAGTCTTATGTTCCTTGACCTGATGTTGAAGTTTTATGTTCAGACGCAATTGTTCTTTCAGCGCAAAGACGGTGCGTCAGGTATCGAGTACGCAATCATCGTGGCGCTGGTGGCTCTGGTTATTGTGGGAGCGGGTTCCGGTCTCGGGACTAAAATCAAATCCATCTTCGATAGCATCGCTACCAAGATGACCACCTGATTCGCGATTGAACAGGTGTGAAAATTCCCTCTGTTGAAGTTCTTCCCACTCAGGTACGGCTATGAGCGCCTCTTCGTCTCCCCGCCAGCAAATTCTTTTGGTGGACGACGAAGAGGACGCGCTGATCGAACTGGCCGAATCTCTCGAAAATGAGGGATTTGTCTGTTTTACGGCCACCTCCGTCACCTTCGCTTTACAGGAGCTGACCCTGCACCCGGACATCGCGCTGGTCATCACCGACCTGCGCATGCCTGAGGAAAGCGGGATCTCCCTGATCAAGCGCCTGCGCGAACACACGTCGCGTTCACACCTGCCGGTCATCGTGATGTCAGGTCATGCCGAGATGGATGACGTGAGCGATATGCTGCGCCTTCAGGTGCTGGATCTGTTTCGCAAGCCGATCTACCTGGTGCGCTTGATTGATACCTTGAACAACCTGTTCCCCCAGACCCGAAAAAACCTGTAGGAACGCGGTTGCTCGCGAAGGCCTCCAGGGCGTCGCGTCCATTCCGGATGTTCGCGTCATCCTTGGCGACCCTCGCGGGCAGGCTCGCGCCTGCCAATCAAAGCTGGTAGCTGAAGCTCAGGGTGTAGCGTGGCTTGCGATTCAGACTGTCCAGCGCCATGTCCGACATCGGCTTGGCCGCTTCCAGGGCGATGTTGTAGTACTTGGCATCGCCGAAGCGCAGGCCCACGGCTGCTGAGGACATGTCGTTGCCCTTCACCGGCAGGTCGTTGTACCAGGTCTTGGCGCGGTCGAACACGACGTAGGGTTGCAGGATTTTCACCCAGTCCCCGGCGCGGCTGTAGCTGTAGTTGACCTCGTAGGCCACGCCCCAGCCCTTGTCGCCCGAACCCTGGTCATCCGGGTAGCCACGGCCGAAATTCTGCCCGCCGAAGGTCGCTCGTTCGCTGTCGGGCAGGGTGTCGTCGCTCCAGTACAGCGCACCCGACGCCACTCCCTGGAAATTACCGAACAGCTTGTTGCTCTGCACGCCTGACAGGCGCAGGCGGAAGAAGTCGAGGTCGGGCTTGAGGCCACCGAAGTCCGAGCGGGTCTTGGCGCCCAGGCCTTTGGTGCCCTGGTACAGGCCGGCACTGAGAATGCGCAGCTGGGTGGTATCGGCCTTGCGCCAGTCGCCCTCGACGGCCACGGCGCGCAGGTTGGTTTCCAGGTCCAGCCGTTGCGGGAAACCCACCAGTTGGTAGCGGGTCGTCTGGTCGACGGCGTAATAACGCGCGCCCAGGCTCAGCGACTCGCTGGGCGAGGCGATCAGGGGGTGGCTGAAGCCGATGGAGTAGCGGTCTATCTTCTGGTGCGGCTTGAGCTCGAAACCGCCGCCCAGTTGCAGGTTGGTGCGCGGGTCGGCGCGGTAGCGTTCGCCGGAGAGGGCCAGTTGCGTGCCTTCGGCATTGATGAACTGGCTGTAGGCCGCGCGGTAGTAGTGCTCCTTGTCGTCCCCGGGTGGGAACAACCCGCTGACACTCAGTTGTTCGCCAAATGACGTCTGCGAGTTGCTGGTGGCGGTCAGCAGTGCCTGGGTGCTGCCGCGACTGGCCTCGGTGAGGCTCATGCTGGTGGTGAACGGTTTGCGGCTGGCAGTGATGCTCATGTGGGTGCCGCCGTCGGTGGTGCCGGGCGGTGGCACCTGGGCCTGGATGGTCACCCCCGGGATGGCGCTCATCAGCGTGGTGTAGCGCTCGAACGTCTTGCGGGTGAGTGGGCGTTCGGCCTTGAGTTTTTCCGCTAACTTGTCGACGTGGGACGAGACCGAGCCGATATCGCCCTGCAACTGGTAATCGCGGATGTAGCCTTCGACCAGCACCACGCGCACCAGGCCGTCTTCAAAACCCTGTTGTGGCAGGAACGCATAGGACAGCAGGTAACCGTCTTCCTGATAGCGGCGGGTGATGCTGCGGGTGGCTTCGATCAGTTGCGCCAGGTTGGTCTCGCGGCCGATCAGCGGTTCGAAGGCCTGGGCGACTTCCTTGAGTGGGTACACGGTGCCGCCGTCGATCTGCAGTTTGCGGATGGTCACCTTGGTGTCCATCAGCAGCGGTTGCCCCTCTGTCGCTGCTGGTACCGGTAGCTGAGTGGGCGTGGCGGCCGGACGGTAGGCATCGGCGGGCAGGTTGGGGACGGGTAGGTTGCGGATCGTGTCGTTGCTATTGAGGAAGCTGGGGAGGGTATCGGCGTAGCTGTAAGCACTGAGGGTAAGCAACAACAACGGCGTCAAAGCGCGCATAGGACACTCCATGGTCAAAACTGCAGCAGCGTTTTTGCAGATGCCCGCCGGGCTCTGGGGGCGCGGTTCGGGGGGTTTGCGGGGCTTTGCCGGCGCCCATAAAAAAGACGAGAGACTTATTGGGTCTCTCGTCTCAACCAAGCGTAGGCGCTGTAGGTGAGGCCGTCTAATCGGCCAGGTGCAATTCTATTTTTTACCGGTCAGGCCACCGAGCAGCCCGCCCAGTACACCGCCGTTTGCAGTGGCGCCGGCACTGCCGGAGGCAGATGCGCTACCCCCCAGGGCCAGGCCACCACCGAGCAGGCCGCCGCCGGTGCTGGTGCCGCCGGTGACCAGGCCACCGATCGACGCTACGGTGCCGCCGACTGCGCTCACTGTGCCGCCCAGGGCATTGGTGACCGGGTTGGCGTTGGCACCGCTGATAGCGCCGCCGAGGTTGCTGACTGCGCCGCCGACGTTGGTCACCAGGCCATTGACAGGGGCGCCCAGGCCGGTAGCAGTACCGATGTTTTGCGTCAGGCTGGTGACGCCGCTGGTCACAGGGTTGAGTGCGTTGCCCAGGGTGCTGGTCACCGCTGCGACGGGTGCGCCGGCCGCAGTGTTAGGGGTGCCGCTACCGCCGAGCAAGGTGCCCAGGGAAGCCACGGTGCTGCCGGCTTTGCCGCCAGTGACGCCGGTGGCGCTGACCACACCGTTGGTGCTGCCGGCATCCAGGCCATTGCTGGCACCCGCGATCACGCCGCCGATGAGTTCCGCCAGGCCCAGTTGCACGCCGCTGCCGTCAGTGCCGCCGCTGCCCGAACCGCTGCCGCTGCCGCTGCCATTGCCGCCGGTGTCGGCAGTCGGGTCGACATAACCGCTGGCCTTGCCTGCCACGGTGCCTACACCTTTAAGCACATTGCCCAGTGCGTCGGTGACCGGGTTGCCACCGGCGTCGGCGACTTTATCGCCCAGGCCGTTGACGGTATCGCCGACTTTTTGCAGCAGGCCGCCGACAGGAGCGTCCAGGCCGGTGGCAGTGCCCACCTTGCCGGTGGTGTTTTCCACCAGGGACACGACAGGGACCAGCACTTTCGAGCCCAGGGTATCGGTGACCGAACCCAGCGGGCCGGTGGTGCTGGCAGTGCTCAGGGTATCGCCGAGCATGGTCACGGCGTTGCCGACTTTATCGACGACACCACCCACTGCCGGGGCGACGGTGCCGACGACAGGGACCTGGCCCAGCAAGGTGGCGACGTTGCCGCCGGTCACGCTCAGGCCATCGCCGAGGTCGGACACGCCATTGCCCACACCTGCCACGGTTTTGCCGAGTGCGTTGCTGTCAGTGCCCAGTGACCCCAGGCCGTCCGACAAGCCGGTGCCGATGCTGCTGACGGCAGTGCCTGCCGCAGTGACCAGGCCGCCGGCCGTGGCGCCAACGATAGGCAAGCTGCCGAGGGTAGTGCCCAGGCTGCCCACGGTGCCGCCGAGGTCAGTCACTGTGTTGCCGAGGGTGTCGGAGACGTCTGCGGTCACCAGGGTGCTGCCGGGTGTGGTGGTGCCGCCACCGCCTGTGGTGGGAGGAGGGGTGGTGCTGCTCGATGAGGATGAAACACTGCTCTTGCTGCCGCCACCGCCGCTGCTGCAGCCGCCGAGGGTCATTGCCACTGCCAGAGCCAGAACGGTACTTGCTTTCCAAAACACGACTTGAGTTTTCATGATTGAGATCCTTGCACCTGTACAACCTTGGTTGTCTTCAAACACTCGCCCTTTCTAGGGAGGGGGATGTGTTTGTCCGTGGCTCAATAACAAACCCAGGCGCGCTTTCTCACAATGCTCCACTTGGTATTAACGATTTATATACGGGTGAAAAGTCTGTGCTTTTCGATTAATACCAAGGGTATAAGGGAGGGATGTGTCAAGATGTAAATATGTTATTTAACAACGACTTGAATAAAAAAGCGGACCTCGAAAAGTCCGCTGTTACCCAAGGTGTATATATACAATTAAGCACTGGATTTCAGGCAATCGGCCGCCACTTGCCGAGCATATGTTCAATATTGCCGGCGCCTTTCAGCATTAATTCACCGCTGGAGCCGGCGGCACTGGCCAGTAAGGTCACTTCATCGGGCAGGCGCACCGGTTTGCGAAACGCCACGTCTATTTCGATATTGGCCGTGGGCAGGTGCTCGCCCAGGGCGGCGAGGGTGCGGGCCTTGTTCCACAGCCCGTGGGCGATGGCCTGGGGGAACCCGAACAGCTTGGCCGTCGGTGCGCTGAGATGGATCGGGTTGTAGTCGCCGCTGACGCGCGCATAACGCCGGCCGATGTCGGCGGGGGCTTTCCAACGCGTCAGCTCGCTGACCTGCGACGGCGCGAGCAACTCATCGTCCGACGCCTCGCCTTCCAGTTTCACACCGCGACAGAGCATGCGGCTCTCGGCTTCCCACAGCAGGCCGAGGGCATCTTCGACCGTGGTCACCAGGTCAAAGGTCGCGCCCTTGGCATGGGGTTGGAGGTTGTGTGCGTGCACGCTGAGGGACAGCTCGCTCACACCCCCAAGCGGGCGATGGATGCGGATGCGATTGCTCAAGTGGATCAACCCCAGCAACGGGAAGGGGAAGGAATGATCGGTGAGCAGCTGCATCTGCAGCCCGAACGCCAGCACGTGGGGATAAGTCGCCGGCAGGATCGGGCTCTCGGCAAAGCCACAGACCTTGCGATACGCCGCCACCGCCTTGGGATCGACAGTGACCCGGCAACGCAACCCGCTGTCAGGCAGGGTGGTGCCGGTGATCTTGCGCTTGAGCGCCGCGCGCCAATACAGCGGCGGCAGGAACGGCGTATTGCCCAATGTCTTCCAGTGCATGCTCACGCTCCCAACAGGCTTTGTCCGCACACCCGCAGCGCTTGCCCGCTGACGGCACCGGAGCCCGGTTGACCGAGCCACGCCACCGCTTCGGCCACGTCTTGCGGCAACCCGCCCTGGCCCAGCGAACTCATGCGCCGCCCGGCCTCACGCAGGGCGAACGGGATATGTGCGGTCATCTGGGTTTCAATAAATCCGGGCGCCACGGCGTTGATGCTGATGCCGCGCTCCTTGAGCAGCGGCGCCCAGGCCTGTGCGAGCCCGATCAAGCCGGCCTTGCTGGCGGCGTAGTTGGCCTGCCCGCGGTTGCCGGCGATGCCGCTGATGGAGGCCAGCAACACCACGCGGGCGTTGTCGCGCAGCGTGCCGCTGTCGAGCAGGGCCTTGGTCAGCACCTGCGGCGCATTGAGGTTGACGGCAAGCACCGCGTCCCAGTATTCCGGGGTCATATTGGCCAGGGTCTTGTCGCGCGTGATACCGGCGTTGTGCACCAGGATGTCGAGGCCGTCGGGCAACTGTTCGACCAACTGCGCGGCGGCGTCTTCAGCGCAGATGTCGAGTACGACAGTGCGTGCAGCAAGGCGTGCGGACAAGGCTTCAAGGTCGGACCTGGCCTGAGGCACGTCCAGCAGGATCACCTCGGCGCCGTCGCGGGCCAGGGTTTCGGCGATGGCTGCACCGATGCCTCGGGCGGCGCCGGTGACCAACGCCTTGCGCCCGGCCAGCGGGCGAGTCCAGTCCTCGACCGGTGTGGCGCAAGCCTCCAGGCGAATGACTTGGCCGGAGACGTAGGCGCTTTTCGGCGACAGGAAGAAACGCAGCGCCCCTTCCAGTTGCTCATCTGCGCCGTCGCCGACATACAGCAATTGCAGCACGCCGCCGTTGCGCAGCTCCTTGGCCAGTGAGCGACTGAAGCCTTCGAGGGCACGCTGGGCGCTGGCGGCGAAGGGGTCGGCGAGGCTTTCGGGGGCGCGGCCGAGGATCACCAGGTGCGCACTGTTATCGAGGTTTTTCAGCAGTGGCTGGAAGAATTCGCGCAATTGCTTGAGTTGGTCGGTGTGCTGCAAGTCGCTGGCATCGAACACCACGGCCTTGAGCTTGGGCCCGTGGCCGGGAATCCAGGTCGCGTTTTCGCCACCATAGGTGTAAGTCGCGTCGGTGAGCTTGTGGGCAAACGCCTGCACGTTGCTCGCCAATGCACCGCCGCCCAGCAGCAGAGCCCCTTCGACCGGGCGCAGGCGTCCGGCCTGCCAGCGTTCCAGGCGTACCGGTGACGGCAGGCCAATGGCGGCGACCAGGCGATGGCCGAGGCTTGAGTTGGCGAAGTCGATATAACGGTCAGACATGGAACGCTCTCCGAAGGCTGGGGTTCAAAGGGTTGACCACTCCGGGGCGGCAGTCGTTCGATCAGCCTAGGCTAGGCTGAAGCATTCCACCCACAACCTTCAGGGAGCTTTCCATGACTCAATTGCGCCGCGTAGCGATCATCGGCGGTAACCGCATTCCCTTCGCTCGCTCCAATGGCCCGTATGCCACGGCGAGCAACCAGGCGATGCTGACGGCGGCGCTGGAAGGCCTGATCGAACGCTACGACCTGCACGGCCTGCGCATCGGCGAGGTGGCGGCGGGCGCGGTGCTCAAGCATTCGCGCGACTTCAACCTGACCCGCGAATGCGTACTCGGCTCGCGCCTGTCGCCGCAAACCCCGGCCTACGACATTCAGCAGGCCTGCGGCACCGGCCTGGAAGCGGCCTTGCTGGTGGCCAACAAGATCGCCCTGGGCCAGATTGAATGCGGGATTGCCGGCGGGGTCGACACCACGTCCGATGCGCCGATCGGCGTGAACGAGGGGCTGCGCAAGATCCTGCTGCAAGCCAACCGCAGCAAATCCGTGGCGGATAAATTAAAAGTCCTGTTACAACTTCGTCCCCACCACCTCAAGCCGGAATTGCCGCGCAACGGCGAGCCGCGTACCGGTTTGTCGATGGGCCAACACTGCGAGCTGATGGCTCAGACCTGGCAAATTCCCCGCGCCGAGCAGGACCAGTTGGCGCTGGAGAGCCATCAGAAAATGGCGGCGGCCTATGCCGAAGGCTGGCACAACGATCTGCTCACGCCGTTTTCAGGCCTGACCCGCGACAACAACCTGCGCCCGGACCTGACCCTGGAAAAACTCGCTGCCCTCAAGCCAGCCTTCGAGCGCAGTGAAAAGGGCACGCTGACGGCAGGCAACTCCACGCCGCTCACCGATGGCGCGTCGCTGGTGCTGCTGGGCAGTGAAGCCTGGGCCAAGGAGCGCGGCTTGCCGATCCTCGCCTACCTGCGTGATGGCGAGGCGGCGGCGGTGGATTTCGTCAACGGCGCCGAGGGCTTGCTGATGGCCCCGGCGTACGCGGTACCGCGGTTGTTGGCGAGGAATGGCCTGACCCTGCAAGACTTCGATTACTACGAGATCCACGAGGCGTTCGCTGCCCAGGTGTTGTGCACACTGAAGGCCTGGGAGGATGCGGACTACTGCAAGACCCGCCTGGGGCTGGATGCTCCCCTGGGCGCCATCGACCGCAGCCGGCTGAACGTCAAAGGCAGTTCCCTGGCCGCCGGGCACCCGTTTGCCGCCACCGGCGGGCGCATCGTCGCCAACCTGGCCAAGCTGCTGGATGCGGCGGGCAAGGGGCGCGGGCTGATTTCAATTTGTGCCGCGGGCGGGCAAGGTGTGACGGCGATCATTGAACGTTGAAGCCCGGGCCGACAGGAAATTGCGGTAGGCTCTCCCTCCAGAGAGTGGATTGCCGTATAACGAGTGCCATACGCGGATTTGGTAACAAAGGACCCACAATAAAAGCTGATGAAGACTCCTAAACGCATTGAACCCCTGATCGAAGACGGTCTGGTCGACGAAGTGCTGCGCCCACTCATGAGTGGTAAAGAAGCAGCTGTTTATGTGGTGCGCTGCGGCAACGAATTGCGTTGCGCCAAGGTTTACAAGGAGGCGAACAAACGAAGTTTTCGTCAGGCGTCCGAGTACCAGGAAGGCCGCAAGGTTCGCAACAGTCGCCAAGCCCGGGCCATGGCCAAGGGCTCCAAGTTCGGCAAGAAAGAAACCGAGGATGCCTGGCAGAACGCTGAAGTGGCGGCCTTGTTCCGCCTGGCCGGCGCGGGCGTTCGTGTGCCGCAGCCGTTCGACTTCCTCGAAGGCGTGCTGTTGATGGAGCTGGTAGCCGACGAGTACGGCGATGCAGCGCCACGTCTTAACGACGTGGTCCTGGAGCCGGACCAGGCGCGTGAATACCACGCCTTCCTGATCTCGCAGATCGTCCTGATGCTGTGTACCGGCCTGGTGCACGGTGACCTTTCCGAGTTCAACGTACTGCTCACGCCAACCGGCCCGGTAATCATCGACCTGCCGCAGGCGGTGGATGCGGCGGGCAACAACCACGCCTTCAGCATGCTGGAGCGGGATGTGGGCAACATGGCGTCGTACTTCGGGCGGTTTGCCCCGGAACTGAAAAAGACCAAGTACGCCAAGGAAATGTGGGCGCTGTACGAAGCCGGCACCTTGCATCCGGCCAGCGTGTTGACCGGTGAGTTCGATGAACCGGAAGAGCTGGCGGACGTGGGCGGGGTGATCCGCGAGATCGAGGCCGCGCGGCTGGATGAAGAGCGTCGGCAGGCGATTCGTGCAGCGGATGATGCACCGCAGAGCAAAGTCCCGGACGAGCCACCGCCGCCGCCGTGGATGCAATAATCCTTGGGTAGCTGAAGGATCAAAATGTGGGAGGGTGCAAGCCCACTCCCACATTTGGTTTTGTGTGGGGTCAGTTAAGTCATCAGGCGCAACAACTGCCTGACGCCAACTCCTTGAGGATCGGGCAATCCGGTCGATCATCCCCCTGGCAGTGCTCTACCAGGTCCTGCAAGGTATCGCGCAGTTGCCCCAGCTCCAGAATCTTCTGGTTCAACGCATCGATGTGCTGGCGCGCCAAGGCTTTCACGTCGGCACTCGCCCGTTGCCGGTCCTGCCACAGGGTCAGCAGTTTGCCGACCTCTTCCAAGGAAAATCCCAAGTCCCGCGAACGCTTGATAAACGCCAGGGTGTGCAAGTCATCCGCACCGTACACGCGGTAGCCGCTGTCGGTGCGATGGGCGGCTTTGAGCAGGCCGATGGATTCGTAGTAGCGAATCATCTTTGCGCTCAGCCCGCTTTGGCGCGCGGCTTCGCCGATGTTCATGGGCGTTGATCCTCCAAGTCCTTGGGTTTCCAGGTTTTGAGCAGCAGGGCATTGCTCACCACGCTGACGCTCGACAGCGCCATCGCCGCACCAGCCAGCACCGGGTTGAGCAGGCCGAAGGCCGCCAGCGGAATACCGATCAAGTTATACACAAAGGCCCAGAACAGGTTCTGGCGGATTTTCGCGTAGGTCTTGCGGCTGATTTCCAGCGCCGCCGGCACCAGCCGAGGATCGCCGCGCATCAGGGTGATGCCGGCAGCGTGCATTGCCACGTCGGTGCCACCGCCCATGGCGATGCCAATATCGGCAGCGGCAAGGGCCGGGGCGTCGTTGATGCCGTCGCCGACCATCGCCACCACGCCGGTTTTTTTAAGCGCCGCGACGGTGGCGGCCTTGTCGGCGGGCAGTACTTCGGCGTGCACGTCTTCAATGCCCAAGGCGTCGGCCACTGCGCGGGCGCTGCCGCGATTGTCGCCGGTGAGCAGGTGGCTGCTGATGTGCCGGGCCTTGAGCTGTTCAATGGCTTCCAGCGCGCCGGGCTTGAGGGTGTCGCCAAAGGCGAACAACCCGAGCACCCGCGGTTGCGCACCTTGTTCGATCAACCAGGACAAGGTGCGGCCCTCGGCTTCCCAGGCCTGGGCAGATTCGGCCAGGTTGCCAGCGTCCAAGCCGTGTTCTTCCAGCAGGCGTCGGTTACCCAGGGCCAGTGGCCTGCCGTCGAGGGTGCCGGCAATGCCGCGGCCGGTCAGGGACTGGCTGGCGCTGATATCCGCCACTTCCAGTCCTTGTTCGCGACACCTGTCCAGCACGGCCTTGGCCAACGGGTGTTCGCTGCCGCGTTGCAGGGCGCCGGCCTGCCGCAGCAGCAAGGCTTCATTGCCATCCAGCGCGCTGAGGTGGGCGATTTTGGGCGCGCCCGAGGTGAGGGTGCCGGTCTTGTCGAATACCACTGCGCTGACTGCATGGGCGCGCTCCAGGGCTTCGGCGTCCTTGATCAGGATGCCGTGGCGCGCAGCAACGCCAGTGCCGGCCATGATGGCTGTCGGCGTGGCCAGGCCCAGGGCGCAGGGGCAGGCGATGACCAGCACGGCGACGGCATTGATGATCGCGGTCTCCAGCGTCGCGCCGTACAGCCACCAGCCCGTCAGGGTGACCAATGCCAGCACCAGCACCGCCGGCACGAACACCTGGCTGACTTTATCCACCAGTTTCTGGATCGGCGCCTTGGCCGCTTGCGCGTCTTCCACCAGGCGAATGATCCGCGCCAGTACGCTCTCGGCGCCGAGGGCGGTGGTGCGCACCAGCAGGCGGCCTTCGCCGTTGATGGCGCCGCCGGTGACCTTGTCCCCCGGCTGCTTCGGCACCGGCAGGCTCTCCCCGCTGATCAACGCTTCGTCGGCATGGCTTTGGCCGTCGACGACTTCACCGTCCACCGGGAAGCGTTCGCCGGGTTTGACCGATACCACGTCTCCACGCTTCAGCGCGTTGATGGCGACGTCCTCTTCACGACCCTCCAGTACCCGAATCGCGCGTTCAGGGCGCAACGCTTCAAGGGCGCGGATGGCGCTGGCGGTCTGGCGCTTGGCGCGGCTTTCCAGGTATTTGCCCAGCAGCACCAGGGCGATCACCACGGCCGACGCTTCGAAATACAGGTGCGGCGCCATGCCCGGTTGGGCGGTGAGCCATGTATAAAGGCTCAGGCCATAACCGGCGCTGGTGCCGATGGCCACCAGCAGGTCCATGTTGCCGGCGCCGGCGCGCACGGCTTTCCAGGCGGCAAGGTAGAAGCGCGCGCCGAAGATGAATTGAACGGGGGTGGCCAGGGCGAATTGCACCCAGGCCGGCAACATCCAGTGCAGGCCGAAAGGCGCCACCAGCATCGGCAGCACCAGCGGCAAGGCCAGGGCGATTGCCAGCAGCAGCGCCCAGCGTTCGCGGTGCAGACGCCCAGCGTGGTCGGCCGCGGTGGCGGTCTCGCTTTGGGGCAGGGTGGCGGTATAGCCGGCCTTGTCGACGGCGGCGATCAACACCCCGGGGTCCATCTGGCCCAGTACTTCGACGTGGGCGCGTTCATTGGCGAGGTTGACGCTCACGCTTTGCACCCCCGGCACCTTGCCCAGCGCGCGCTCGACGCGGCCGGCACAGCTGGCGCAGGTCATGCCGCTGATGGGCAGGTCAAAGGTGGTGGGTCCATTCATGGGGCAATCCTCCGGGAGACATTGCCCCTAGGATCAACCTTGACCTGTGGGGAAGGTCAAGCCCTCCCGCGATCGTCGGTCAGTATTCGAGCGCGGCGGCCTTGAGGTACATGCCGTCTGGCCCCTGGGCGATGCGCAATTTGCGTACATCACCCACCTTGAGCGTGATGTTCTGCGCGGGCGGTGCCAGCATCCCCGGCAGGCAGCCTGGGGATTGGCCCGGCAGCAGCTTGAGGCGCAACGACAGATCGCCCGCTGGCAAGTTGAACGAGGTGGCCTGCTCCTGGAACAGCCGCCCGGCCAACTGGTCATTGAGGTACAGGCCGATTTCGCAGTTGGTCGGCACTTCCAGGCGTTCCCGGGAAATGATCAGCACCGCATAGTCTTCGGCCGCGCTGGCCAGGGGCGCAGCGGCAGATAAACTCATCAGGCCCGCAAGGGCAAAAAACGACCAGCGCATGGCGAATGCTCCATGGTTCATATCCAAGATGGGTGAAGCTTGGCCGACACGGCCACCGAATACCAGCCCGGCTGCGCATCGTGGAACTTGACCTTGCCATCGTGGCAAGGTCGAGACTGCATCCAACCTCATAAAAGGAGTCATGCCATGCCAGTTTTCAACGTTGAAGGAATGACCTGCGGCCACTGCGTGCGCGCTGTTACGCAGGCGGTGCAGGACCAGGACCCGGCGGCAGAAGTGACGGTGGACCTCGCGGCCAAGCAAGTCAGCGTGCAAAGCCAACTGAGCCCTGAAGTGATTGCAGGGTTGATCCGTGAAGAAGGCTATACAGTCGTCTGATTTCTATTAGTTAGCGACCTATCTTTATGTTCAAGGCACTCAGGCGCGGCTAAACTGTCAGGCTGCCGACTCACTTGGGTGCCTGATGAACCTCCGCATAATCCTGATTCTGGGCGCCTTGAGCGCCTTTGCGCCGTTGGCGATCGATTTCTACCTGCCAGGCTTTCCGGCCATGGCCACGGCATTTGCCACCGATGAAAAACACATCCAGCTGACGCTGGCGGTGTATTTCGCTGGTCTGGCCATTGGCCAACTGGTTTATGGTCCGCTGGCGGACCGTTTTGGTCGGCGCGGCCCGCTGCTCAGTGGGGTGATCCTGTTTACATTGGCGTCCTTTGCCTGCGCCTTTGCGCCGACGTTGGAATGGCTGATCGGCGCACGATTCGTACAGGCCCTCGGCGGCTGCGCGGGCATGGTGATTTCCCGCGCGGTGGTGAGCGACAAATGTGATGCGGTGGGGTCGGCCAAGGTGTTTTCCCAGCTGATGCTGGTGACCGGCCTGGCGCCGATCCTCGCGCCTTTGGCCGGTGGGGTGATGGTCGGTTTATGGGGTTGGCAGTCGATCTTTATCGCGCTCAGCCTGTTCAGCGTGATGGCCGCTATTGCGGTGGCCGTCGGCTTGCCGGAGACGTTTCCCACGCATCAACCGCGCCAGCCGTTATCCGGTTCGCTGCGGCGCTACTTCGGCTTGCTGTCAGACCCGGTCTACCTGGGTTACGCCCTTACCGGTGGCATCTCGATTGGCGGGATGTTTGCCTACATCGCCGGGTCACCGTTTGTATTCATCAAGCTCTACGGCGTACCCGCCGAGCATTACGGCTGGGTCTTCGGCTCCAACGCTGCAGGCTTCATCCTGGTGGCCCAGGTGAATGCGCGGCTGTTGGCCAAACGCGGCCCGGCCTTCCTGTTGTCGCGCAGTGTGTGGGTGTACCTGGCGGCGGCGCTGGCGTTGCTGGCGATCAGTGCGTTGCACACCGAGGCCTTGTGGCCGTTGCTGGTGCCGCTGTTTATCTGCATCGCCAGCCTGGGTTGCATCATGCCCAACACCTCGGCCTGCGCCATGAGCGGGCAAGGTGCGCGGGCCGGCAGCGCCTCGGCTTTGCTGGGCTGCATCCAGTTTGGAGTGGCGGCGGGCGCGGCTTCGTTGGTCGGCGTGTTGCACGATGGCACGGCGATGCCGATGGCCACGGTGATTACGTTGTGTGGTGTGTTGGCGGTGACGATTGCCATGTGGACCCAGCGCCTGCAACGGGCGAGGGCCGCGCAGGCGCAGGTCTGAGATACGGGCTCAGCCAGCAGCGGAGCGTTGCTGGCTGACGGGGAAACGGTGGGGCGCCTGGATCCGGGCTAGCAGGGTGTCGGCGAACGCGCGGGCTTCGGCTTCGGTGTGGAAGGTAATGGCCTTTTGATCCAGCCGGACCTCCCACTGGGATTTTGCTAACGCTTTTATCAGGATCTTCATGGCTGACTTCCTCACGTAAAAGAATCGTGGCAAAGGCGGCCAATATAAACCCGAATCCCCCTGCAAATATGACAAGGATCAACTCTCTGACTAATGGCGTCGTCGATTACTCACGCGAATAACAGACGACACCTACAGCCGTTTATCAGAACCCTTCCAGCACGATCTTGCCTTTGGCCTTGCCGCTTTCCAGCAGCGCATGGGCACGGCGCAGATTCGCCGCGTTGATCACACCGAAATGCTCGCCCACCGTGGTTTTCAGGGTGCCGGCGTCGATTAGCTCGGCCACGCGGTTGAGCAGGTTATGCTGCTCGATCATGTCCGGTGTTTCGAACATCGACCGCGTGTACATGAACTCCCAGTGCAGCGACAGGCTCTTGCGCTTGAGCTTGCTCACGTCCAGCGCCTTGGGATCGTCGATCAGAGCCAGCTTGCCCTGGGGTTGCAGGGCTTCCACCAGTTGGTCCAGGTGCAGATCGGTCTGGGTCAGGCTGGCGACGTGAGTCACGTGGGCAACGCCGGCTCGCTTGAGCTCTTCGCTCAATGGCTGGCTGTGGTCAATGACCAGGTCGGCCCCCAGCGCCTTGGCCCAGTCACGGGTTTCAGGGCGCGACGCGGTGCCGATCACCTTCAATGCGGTGAGCTGATGGGCCAGTTGGGTCAGGATCGAGCCCACGCCACCGGCGGCGCCGACGATCAGCAGGCTTTGGCCTTCAGCGTCTTTCCCTTCGCGCACTTGCAGGCGCTCGAACAGCAGTTCCCAGGCCGTAATGGCCGTCAGTGGCAGCGCCGCGGCATCGGCAAAACCGAGGCTCTCGGGCATGCGGCCGACGATGCGCTCGTCCACGGTGTGCAATTCGCTGTTGCCGCCCGGGCGGGTCAGGGAGCCGGCGTAGAACACCTTGTCGCCCGTCTTGAACAGCGTCACTTCGCTGCCGACCGCCTTGACCACACCGGCCACGTCCCAGCCCAACACCTTGGCGGCGCCGTTTTCCGGGGCGACGTTGTGGCGCACCTTGGTGTCCACCGGGTTGACCGAGATGGCTTTGACTTCCACCAGCAGGTCGCGCGGGCCGGCAACGGGCTCGGGCAGTTCGATGTCTTGCAGGGAGGCTGGATCGTTGATCGGCAGCGAGGCGTAGTAGGCAATGGCTTGCATGGAGGCTCCGTTAAAAGGATGGATGAACGGGATGGGCAGATCATTGGCTATTTCCCACGAAGATAAAAGCGGCTAAAACAGCACGCTGTTTCAATGAAATTTTGAAAATGGGTGGAAAAGCATGCTGCGGTTTGATGATTTGCAGTTGTTTGTGCGAGCGGCGGACCTGGGGAGCCTGTCGGCCGCCGCTCGGGTGATGGACCTGTCGCCCGCAGTTGCCAGCGCCGCGTTGAAACGCATCGAACAGCAACTGGACACACGCTTGCTGGCGCGCTCGACCCGCAGCCTGCGGCTGACCGCCGAAGGCGAGGGGTTTCTGGAATATGCCCGTGCGGCCTTGAGCTCGCTGGAAGAAGGGCGACGGTTATTGGCCAGCGGCCAGGACCAGGTCAGTGGCGTGTTGCAACTGTCGGCGCCCTCGGATTTTGGGCGCAACCTCCTGGTGCCATGGCTGGACGAGTTCCAGCGCCAGTATCCCCAACTCACGGTGCGCCTGCTGTTGGGTGACCGCATTGCCGACCTGTTTCGCCAGCCCGTGGACATCGCCCTGCGCTATGGCGAGCCTGAGGATTCCAGCCTGATCGCGCTGCCCATCGCTGCCGACAATGTCCGCGTGCTGTGTGCCGCGCCCAGCTATCTGGCACGTCACGGCCAGCCGCGCCATCTGGAGCAATTGGCCCAGCACAATTGCCTGCTTTATAGGCTTGGCAGCCGCGTGCACGATCGTTGGACCTTTCACGATGGCCGGCGCGAAGTCAGCCTCACAGTGACGGGCGACCGCTTCAGCGACGATGCCGATGTGGTCCGTCGCTGGGCGGTGGCGGGTGTGGGGATTGCCTACAAGTCCTGGCTGGATGTGAGCAGCGATGTGCTGGCCGGGCGCTTGCGCGTGATCCTGCCCGAGCTGCGCGGCGAGCAGGCGCCGCTCAATCTGTTGTGCGCCCACCGCGCCCAGCTGAGAAAACCCATCAACCTGTTGCAGGAAATGCTCGTGTCACGTTGTGCGGCATTGACCGCGAAGTGGCCAGAGCGCCTGGGCAGCGGACAATAGCCTTCAAAACATCAGGAAACTTCACTCAACTCCCGTCCCGGTCTGTGCTGTCAGACGCCGCCGAACCGGCGGTAGGCGCACTTATACTTGGGCGCCAACCAAGGGTTTGACAGGGAGTGAATACATGGAAGAAGCACCTTGCATCAGTCAGATTGCCCGCTTGCTCGCCGAACCGAAGCGCGCCGCCATGCTCTGGTCGTTGATGGACAGTTCGCCCAAGTCCGCAGAGGAGTTGGCAACAGCGGTCGGGTTGTCAACGGCGTCGACCCATGCCCATCTGGCACGGCTGACCAATGCCGGACTGCTGCGGTTCGAGACACGGGCGGGGCTGCGTCGCTTTCGCATGGCAGCGCCGGATGTACAGGCCGCCATCGATGCGCTGGCCTGCACAGCCCTGGCCTGCGCCGCCCGCCGTGCACCGCGGGCATCGACACCGTTATTGATCTCACCACCGGCCTTGCGACAGGCCCGGCTGTGTCACGGGCACCTGGGTGGTGAACTGGGGGCGGGGCTCTATCAGCAGTTGATGGCGGCGGGGTGGATTGAACGTCATGAGCCGCGTATCGAGGTCACGCCCAAAGGCGCGCAGCAGTTGGCAACGCTGGGCATCTTTACCCAGGCCCTGGCGGCGCCATTGGTGTGCGACTGCTTTGATTGGACCCTGCAACAACCCCACTTGGGTGGGGCTTTGGGGGCGGGGTTGCTGCAGTTGTTTTTGCAGTCCAATTGGCTGAGTGCAGGCAACGACGCCAGGGCATTGGTGGTGAGCGCCATCGGGCGCCAGCATATTCCCCGCCTGGCCGTGCCCGAACCGCATTGAGTGCGTCGTTCAGAGTTTCAATCAGGTCGCATCCAGCAATAGCCTCACATGACCATGCCGCACACTCGCCAGAGGATTTTTCAGACTGGGGGTGCGGCATGGGGATGCAAGGCTATAGCGCAGCAGAACGACTGGAACGGTTGCCCATCAGCGGCTACCACCGGGTCATCTTTATCATCATCGCCCTGGCGTTTTTCTTCGACTCCATGGACCTGGCAATGATGACCTTCCTGTTGGGTTCGATCAAAACCGAGTTTGGACTGAGCACGGCGCAGGCCGGGTTGCTGGCCAGTTCGAGCTTTTTCGGCATGGTGGTGGGGGCGTCGTTGTCGGGGATGTTGGCGGATCGCTTCGGGCGCAAGCCGGTGTTCCAGTGGAGCATCGTGCTGTGGGGGATCGCCAGTTACCTGTGCTCCACGGCGCAGACGGTGGAAACGCTGACGCTGTTTCGCATCCTGCTGGGGATCGGGATGGGCATGGAGTTTCCGATTGCGCAGTCGATGCTGTCGGAGCTGATTCCGGCCAAGGGCCGCGGGCGCTATATTGCCCTGATGGACGGGTTCTGGCCGCTGGGGTTTGTCGCGGCGGGGGTGCTCTCGTACTTCCTGCTGCCGGTGATTGGCTGGCGGGACATCTTCCTGGTGTTGGCGGTGCCGGCGGTGTTCGTGCTGGCGATCCGGTTTTTTATTCCAGAGTCGCCGCGCTGGCTGGAGCAGGCCGGGCGGCATGAGGATGCCGATAAGGTCTTGAATGGCATCGAGCAAAAAGTGCGCGACGCCACCGGTTGCACGGACCTTCCCGAACCGATCCGACTGCCGCGGGTAGAAAGCCTGCCCGGCACGTTTTTTTCGGCGTTCCAGCAACTGTGGTCGGCGCAGTACCGTCAACGCACGATGATGATCTGGAGCGTGTGGTTCTTTGCTCTGCTCGGCTTCTATGGGCTGACTTCGTGGTTGAGCGCGCTGTTGCAGCAATCCGGTTTTGCCGTGACGCAGTCGGTGTATTACACCGTGATCATTTCCCTGGGCGGGATCCCTGGTTTCCTGATGGCGGCGTGGCTGGTGGAGCGCTGGGGACGCAAACCGGTGTGCGTGGTAACGCTGCTTGGCGGCGGGGTGATGGCGTTTCTTTACGGGCAGAGCGCGGTATTCGGCGGCGACGTGGGCCTGCTGATTACGTCGGGGTTGTTGATGCAGTTCTTTTTGTTCGGCATGTGGGCGGTGCTCTACACCTATACGCCAGAGCTGTATCCCACCTCGGCACGGGCGACGGGATCCGGGTTTGCTTCGGCGATTGGCCGGGTCGGTTCGTTGCTGGGGCCGTTGGTGACGGGGCTGGTGTTCCCGATAACCGGGCAGGGCGGCGTGTTTGCCCTGGGCGCACTGTGTTTTGCGGTGGCAGCGCTGGTGGTGTGGGTGTTCGGGATGGAGACGAAGGGCAAGACGCTGGAAGAACTGACACAGGCTTAGGGCCTGTGAAGTCAGTGTGGGAGCCGACAAGCCAGCTCCCACAGTTTTATCCGCGTTTATTCAGTCACGGCTTGACCAACCGCGCATCCAGGCTGTTCTGCGCCAGGTGTTTGGCCTGGTCCTGGGTCATGCCCAGCGAGGTGTACAGCGCGTGGAAGTTCTCGGTGACATAACCGCCGAAGTATGCCGGATCGTCCGAGTTCACCGTCACCTTCACGCCACGCTCGAGCATGTCGAGGATGTTGTGCTGAGCCATGTCGTCGAACACGCAGAGCTTGGTGTTGGACAGCGGGCACACGGTGAGTGGGATCTGCTCGTCGATGATGCGCTGCATCAGCCGCTCGTCTTCGATGGCGCGCACGCCATGGTCGATGCGCTGGATCTTCAGCAGGTCGATGGCTTCCCAGATGTACTCGGGCGGGCCTTCTTCGCCGGCGTGTGCCACGGTGAGGAAGCCTTCGTGGCGGGCACGGTCGAACACGCGCTTGAACTTGCTCGGCGGGTGACCCATTTCCGAACTGTCCAGGCCCACGGCGACGAACGCGTCACGGAACGGCAGCGCCTGGTCCAGGGTTTTCTCGGCTTCGGCTTCGCTCAGGTGGCGCAGGAAGCTCAGGATCAAGCCGCTGGTGATGCCCAGTTGTTGCTCGCCGTCCTTGAGTGCTGCGGCGATGCCGTTGAGCACCACTTCGAACGGGATGCCACGGTCGGTGTGGGTCTGCGGGTCGAAGAACGGCTCGGTGTGGATGACGTTCTGCTCTTTGCAGCGCAACAGGTAGGCCCAGGTCAGGTCGTAGAAGTCCTGGGAGGTGCGCAGCACGTCGGCGCCCTTGTAGTACAGGTCGAGAAACTCTTGCAGGTTGTTGAAGGCGTAGGCCTTGCGCAGGGTTTCGACATCGTTCCATGGCAGCGCAATCTTGTTGCGCTCGGCCAGGGCGAACAGCAGCTCAGGCTCCAGCGAGCCTTCCAGGTGCAGGTGCAGTTCAGCCTTGGGCAGGGCGTTCAGCCAATCGTACATTTTTCAAATTCTCATCAGGTGCAATGGCGGCATTCTACAGGCCACGGCCGAAATAATCGGCAAAACCTGACCAGCAGGATCGTTTTTGTTGAATTCGCGCAAGGGCGGCGTGAACTAAGGTGTAACGAAACGTTAGCGGCGTGGCGCAGTCTGTACCCCATCAATGACTGATTTGCCGCACTAAAAGGCCCGGAATGCTCACATCCCTCAAGCAAGAAAAATTCATGCTGCTGGCGCTGATTGCCGCCATCGCCGCCTACCCGCTGGAGCACTGGATGCTGCACAGCGGGCAAATGGTGGCGCTGTTGGCGGGCGCGGCACTGATCGGCTTTATCGTGGTGGCGTCGATGCGCGTGGCCCATCACGCCGAGCAACTGGCTGAAAAAGTCGGCGATCCCTACGGCACCATGATCCTCACCCTCGCCGCCGTGCTGGTGGAAGTGGTGATCCTGGCGATCATGATGAGCAACGAACCATCCCCGACGCTGGTGCGCGACACCATTTATTCGGCGGTGATTTTCTAGACACACTCCGCTTTGGTGTCAAAGCCCTTAGGCTTTGACCTGCTCTTGCTCTTGATGGGGAAGATTAAGATGTGTATTTGATTGGGAGTGCTCTTGCCTTGTCCTTCCTGACACACCTCTATCTATGGCATACCCCGGAAGCCCGGAGATTTTACTCAGCCCGTGTTTGTGACTCTGCTTGAGGTCTAAGGATGACTTGCTGTGTGGGGAGCATCCTTGCCGCGAGTTCATACAAGATCAGCGACACGCGGCTATCTGTCAGGCATTTGGCTGGGCGGAAAGAAATGGCGTTACGTATGTGACGAACTCAGCATGAGGAGTGCGATGCTCATTCCACCTTGGAGGGTTTGAGGCCGGTCGATAGCGTAAGTCGCATGTCGTGATCATCAACCGCTCCTTGGCGCGTGAAACACCCACAAAGAAGCCGCAACGCTCCTCTTGGACTTTGCCCCAAAATGTCTGTGTTTCTACACCGATCATAATTACAGAGTGGAATTCCAATCCTTTACTTTTATGAATCGTCAGAAAACGGACTGCTTGATCGTTGGAGAACAGATCAAGTGCTTTGAGCAAATCCGGTTCTTGCTCGAGCAGTTTCTCAATTTGCTGTCTCGTGTTCTTGATAACCTCGTTCAATCTGGCTTTTGCTTCGTAGTCAGAAGAAAGGGTGGTCAGCACGGGTAGGCCGATGTTCTTTAGGAACTTCATAGTTAGCTCCCACCATCCTGAATAAGGCGCGTCAGATCGGGCCAATTTTTTCACTTCCTTGCGCTGGGCAAGATAGAGGCGCTCGAAGTTTCTCTGGATCTCAGATTCACCGTCCTCGTCATTAAATGAAACCAGTTGCTCCATCAAATTGATCCACGCCTTCGGTTCTCGCTCCCGATACAGGCATGATAGGTAGTCAATAATTAGGCGAGCGGCGGGCTCATTAACTAGATCTTGAGACTCATGCTCGTTGCGAAAGGGAATTCCTCTGGCTGCCAGTTGCTCCATGAGGAGGGTGCCGTAGAGGTCTATCTGCCTGGGAAAAAGAATCGCTATTTCTGGTAGGGGTATTTTCTCTACATCTATCCACTTCTGGATGATGTTGGCCAACGCGGCTGCTTCGCTGTGACTGTTGTCGTAGTTTCGAGCGAGGAGTTCGCCGTCGTTTCCAATGATCAGGTCATCTGCCATCACCGCAGCAGGATCAAGTGTTCGAATGATCTCGTTCTGCATCCGCAAAAGCCGAGGCTTAGATCGGAAGTTTCGATATAGATTGAGTGGTCGGGCGTCGAAGTCCTTTGCGTAGTCTATAAATATGCCATCCAGTGCTCCCGCCCAGCCCATAATTTTCTGTTTGGTGTCACCGACGGCGGTCAATCGAATTGGCTTATTCATGAAGACAAGCTTCAGCAGTGCGTACTGCTCAGTAGTGCAGTCTTGAAACTCATCAAGGAATACATCAGCGTAGGTCTGACAAATTGCATTTCTTGCAACCACTGAATTGCTCAAGATCTTCGTTGCGAGAGGTATGAGCTGCGCGAACTTAATTTGTTTGCCTTGAATTGGTTCGTCGCCTATGGAGTAGTTTGGCTCAAGAGAGTCCCCGCCCGTGAGCACGGGTCTAAACCTATCAATGATGCGCTTGGCGAAGCCGTGAAAGGTGTAGCTGTCGAAGCGTGCAGCCAGATCAAGTCCGCATCTGCGACGAATCCGTTCCTTGAGGTTTATGCTCGCATCGACCTTGAAGGAGATCGCCAGTATTCGCTTGGGGTATCGGCAGTTTCCGGTGCGTAGCAAAAAGTCTGCACGCTGCGCCAGAACTTCCGTTTTGCCTGCGCCTGGGCCTGCGGTGAGCGCGAGCGACTTTCCAAGCTCCCTCACAGCGAGAAGGGCGTTTGTTTCCAAGGTCAAGCCATCGGCGACTTTCCATACATCCGCGCTGATCATTCTGGGATGTCCTCCAGCGCCGCGATGATTGCGTCGGCTAAACGATCTAGCGATGGAGGAAGGCTTTTTAGCAGATCTTCGTCAGTCAGCTTCGCAAGGGCGGAGATGTGTGCTGCGGGCTTGCTACCTAATTTGAATTTTGAGTGATAGGTTCCAAACAGTTCCTGCTCATTTGCATCATATTGACCGGCGTTATAGTGACTCTTTCCGAGCACTGCCTTAAGAGTTGATTCGTCAGGAGGGCTTCGGGAAACACCGTACGCTTTTGGGTAGGCTAGAAGCATGGAGAAATCTAGATCCATAGGATCCGAAAAATAAACGCCCCGTTTTTCAAGTTCGGAAAAAATGCTTATTGTTCCTTCCTCAAACCAGTGGTCGGTTCGAACTGGAAGATCTTCGTTCCACTTAGCTATTTCCCAGTTAGGTAGTTTTTTATCTGGAGAAAACTTTGCCAACTGATTATTGACGTTGCTAATCCGCCCCCACCCACCTTGATGTCGTGCGACATCGAGATCCAAGAGGGTCACAAAAGGCGTTTCTAATGCAGCCAGCAAGCGCCAGAAATGATTGACGTGGCGTCCCCCCAGTGGAGCGATTGTCACCGCTGACTCATCAACAGGTGCGCCTTTCGCTTGAAGTATTCTTGGAAGGACAATTTCCTCACTGTCACCTTCGCCTAGTACAACCAGCCTAGAGAAATAAACTTCAGGAAAAGCCTGCACAGCCTCTCGGACAAACTTATGAGCCTCATCCTCTTTGTCGGGTAGTGCTATGCAGGTGACCTTAGTTGCACGGCTCGCAGCCAACCGTAGATAGCGGATGTTCTCGGGATCCACGCGGCGGAGCATGGACGGGGCATGGGTCGCAATGATTGCCTGAGAGTCAGCCCCTCCAATTGAGCTATTGAGGGCGTTCACGATGCGCCCGAGGTAATGAGGAGAGAGGCTGTTTTCTGGCTCCTCCACTGCGATCAGTGTGAATGACGGTGGCTTCAGTTTGTCAGCGTCGAAAGAAACGTCCTTACCGGTTAGGACTGCACGCCCGATGGCGTGAGAGGACAACACCAGTGATAGGTAAAGCATCGACTTCTGTCCATCGCTGAGGCGAGAGAAGTCGACTAGATTCTCGTCGTGCCCTGGGGAGAACGACACTGACATGTGTCTTAGAAGCGACTCAATTTCGGATGTGACGAAAGTGAGCTTGGGATCGGTGAAAAAGGTGCCTCTGTGAAGTCGCTTCCACATCCCATTCAGGCTTTCACTGAATGCACTTACCGACTGGTTTCCTGATAAACATTCGCTGATTTCGTCAGTGAGTCCTTTAATCCTTGCGCGGTCATCTTCCCAATTGACGGCTCGTAGCAAGCGTCCGAGCAGGGCGTTAGCTCCATAGGTTATGTGGTCGGCAGGGTCTCGTCTGGCGGGGAGGTAATGCATTTGAATGGTATTGCGATGCGCCCGAGTGACGACTGCGGTCGATAGTGGGTTGGCGTTTCTATCAACATCAAGGACATAAACTAGGTTCTCTTCAATGTCTCCATCAATCCCGATGGTCGCGCTCAATCGATATCTAACACGCGGGATGCCGTCGGCTGTATCCAATCGCATATGAGCGAAATGCGGGGCCACGGTCGAGTTGTCTTCATCCTCCAGAAGCTCTGGGAATTCGAAATCCGCTTCCAGCCATAGGCTGCGCTCCTCAGGTACCAAATCCTCATCAGCAGGCACATGGAAGTCAGATCGCTTGATCCGACGCAGGCTTGGATCAAAGGCAAACAACCTGCAGAGCGCTTGCAGGACTGCTGTCTTTCCAGAGCCATTGGGGCCGATAAGGTAGGTGACATCCTCGAATGTGATTACCGTAGGTTCATTGCCGAAGGATTGAAAATTACATAGCCGAATACTCTGCAGCTTCATTGCTCACCGCCCATCGTCCAGGATGTGTACGTACCGCGTCTGCTGACTCGGTTCGCGTCGCCGACAGCCGAACGGGTCGGATATCGCTGACTTAGAATAGGCGGTTTGATTTAAAAGATGTTAGTAGGCCAGCATTCAGTAAAGATTATTTGGTGCGGTCTTGAAGGCTCTGTTGCAGATCGCCTAGCTATTGATGAACGGCATGGCGTGCCCATTGTCTAGAAAGGTGCTCTCCGTAATCCGGTGACGACAGGGTAATCCTGAGCCTACGGAGGGAGCGTATGCGGGGCATTAGCATCGGTATGCATTAGGTAGGTGGGGGAACAGAATAAACCAACGCAAGGAGCCTTAGATGGCCGGCAGTAGCTTGTTCGCACTATTGGATGACATTGCCACACTGCTAGACGACATATCACTCATGAGTAAAGTCGCTGCAAAGAAATCAGCTAGTGTCCTGAGCGACGACCTTGCTGTGAATGCTGAGCAGGTTACCGGCATGAAAGCCGACCGAGAGCTACCGGTGGTATGGGCTGTATTCAAGGGCTCGTTGAGAAACAAAGCCATCCTTGTGCCTTGTGCTTTGGTGTTGAACGCACTTTTGCCTGCGGCGGTTCACTGGCTGCTCATGATTGGGGGGGCATATCTCTGTTATGAGGGCTTTGAGGCTATCAAGGACAAGCTCACGGCTGGTCGAGACGATGACACAGGGCAGCCAAAGAAAACGAAGCCTAAGACGCCTGAAGAGCTTGCAGCTTATGAAAAGCGGAAGATTGCAGGGGCTGTTCGAACGGACTTCATTCTGAGCGCCGAGATCATCGTCATCACACTAAATATCGTTACTGATGCCCCGATGCTCCAACAGATTTTGACGTTAGCGCTGATCGCGGTAGTCATGACAGTGGGCGTTTACGGATTGGTCGCGGGGATCGTCCGCTTGGATGATGCTGGCCTTATTCTCCAGAAGTCTAAAGCTACCGGTACATGGGGTTCTGTGGTGCGGACTGTCGGGCGATGGCTGCTGTCGGCTGCTCCGAAGCTTATGAAAGCATTATCCTGGATCGGAACTGTGGCCATGTTCCTAGTCGGGGGGGCGTTCATTACAGAAGGCATCGGGCCGATGCAGCACTTTGCTGAGAGACTGGTCGAAGAGGTAGGTGCGTGGGAAACCGTCGCAACTCTAGGTATCCACTGCCTAGTAGGCGCATTCGTAGGCATGGTTGCGGTACTTGTTGTCAAAGGTATCACCACCATCTCTGGTAAGCTTCAATGTAGTCTGCCGTAGCTGAGCAGGCGTACTCCCTCCCTGCTCACCTTCCTCAGAAATCCGAGGGTGGACGCAGCTGAGCTTTAAAAAGCGCTCGCTATAATGTTCCGTAATTGGCGCATTAAGCCTAGAAAATAGGGCTAATGCGCCTTTTCGGGATCTTTAGCGTCCCCCTCTAGCGTCCAGGGTTGTGGATCACTCATGCCGCGAATCAGTCGGCCCATTCCAGTCTGATGAAGTCTTCGATGCTCTGTGCCCGAGCTAGAACCATTTCTTCAGTCCACGATTCAGCGTCATGAATCTGTTGGCCAACCTGGATTGTGGCAATGAGACCGCAATTACGATAAACCTCAAACTTTTCAATTGGAGGCTTCGCTTTGAGCGATGAGTTGATCCCTGGTGGAAGCATAGTCAGATTGCCCAAGTGATGAGTCCAATCAACGCCACTGCTCTGAGCTGCAATGTGCTCTATGGAACTCGCAGGATCTTGCTCCCAAATCTTGCTCCACTGGCTTTCGTTGAGCTTTTGCCCCGCAAGTTTTGCCAAGTGCTCGTCATAACGGTTCAGCACATACCGCAGTTGATTCTGCCAGCCTTCGTAGCTGCTTATCCAATCGATGTTTTTTAACACCTCGTCAATCGAATATCCCTTAGAAATTTTCTGGATGCCACTGAGAATCTGATCCTTATCCAAGTTGTTCCGGTAGATCTCATAACCAAGACGAATATACTCCCCAACCTTGTGACGGCTATCTCGGCTTGCCAGCTCGTAGATTCTGAAGGTAGCGCGCTCCCATTTACCGAGAAGCTCTTGCTCTGTCTTTTTGTCGAATTTCCGCAATAGGATCGCTGCGGCAACAAATCGAGCGTGCACAATGCGCGTAACAGCCCGTAGGCGTGGATCTCGGAACAGGCGCAAGTTCGCCTGCACGACCCCCTCGAGCTCATGACCGACCTCTGCGATTGTTCTTAAATGGGTGCCAGCTTTCAAAGTTAGAAGTGCGGTCGAGTCGGCTTCACTGGGAATCCGATTCGGTCGCGCGTCAGAGGCCCATGCTCCTGCGAAACGGAGAGCTTCGTCACCGATTCGTGTGCTGTTTTCCAGCGAGCGATAAATGCCTCGCCAGACATCTTGCATTTCACCTACCGCCTCATCGCGAGTACCACCTTCAACATGCTCGAAAATCAAAGCCATTAGCTGGCTTTTAAGCTTGTCGATCCATTTCACATCAAGACCACGGCTGTTAAGAACCTCAAAAACTCTGTAAACAGTCGCCTCGTCCGAGATCTCATGGTAGATGATCGTTAGCTTGTTTCTGATGGTCACCAACAGCTCAAAGTGAATCGCCCCGGGTTTTCTAGACACTCTCCAGGCTCGCTGCGTAACGCTTTTCAAACTCTACCGGTGACAGCTGAT
>NZ_PCOZ01000013.1 GCF_002979555.1 Pseudomonas sp. MYb60
TGGGGATGTAGGCGCCGCCGAGAATCTTGAGCAGCGTGGACTTGCCCGCGCCGTTCTCGCCCATCAGCGCGTGCACCTGCCCGGGCTGGGCGGTGAAGCTGATGCCGTCCAGCGCCTTGACCCCAGGAAAGGTCTTGCCGATGCCGTCAAACCGCAGGGCCGCAGCGGTCATTGCCACAGCCCGATTTTGGTCAGCTCTTCCTTGAAGTTCTCGCGGGTGATCAGCGTCACTTCATCCATGGCGGTGTACTTCGGCGGCTCGGTGCCTTTGGTAACCCAGTCGAACATCATTTTCGCGGTGTTGTAGCCTTCGATGTGCGGGCTAGGCAGCATCGAACCAAAGAAGCCGCTGTTGGGCTTTTTCAGCTCGCCAATCGCGTCGGTGCCATTGATGCCGATGCCGATCACATTGGCGGCCTTGAAGCCGGCGCTTTCGGTGGCACGCACGCCACCGAGCACGGTGTTGTCGTTCATGCCGCCGATGATCAGGTTCTTCGCGCCGCTGGGCAGTTTCACCAGCGCGGAGTTGGTGGCGTCCATGCTACCGGGTACGTCGAGGGTCTTGGCGGCGGTGAACAGGATGTGATCCTTGGGCATGCCGGCCTCCTCCAGGGATTTGACCGAACCGTCAGTGCGTTTCTTGCCGGTGTCGAGTTCGTTGAAGGTGTTGATCACCGCATAGGTGTCCTTCCAGTCCCAGCCGCGTTTCTTGGCTTCGGCGGCCATCGCGGCGCCCTGTTTCTGGCCGACTTCAAACGCCGCCATGCCCAGGTACGGCACGTCTTCCATGAAATTGCCCTTGGCATCGACGAAACGGTCATCCACCGCAATTACCTTGAGGCCGTTGGCCTTGGCCTTGGCGACGATGGCCGGGCCGAGGGACACGTCCGGCGGGCAGATCACGAAGCCCTTGGCACCGTTGGCAGCGAGGCTGTCGATGGCCGACAAGGTTTTCTCGCCGTCAGGCACGGCGATCTTGATCACCGTGAAGCCATGGTCCTTGCCGGCTTTTTCGGCAAAGGCCCACTCGGTCTGGAACCAGGGTTCTTCAGCCTGTTTGACCAGAAAGCCGATCTTCACTTCTTCAGCGGCCAGCAACAGCCCGCTCAGGCTCATGGCCGAGACCGCCACGGCGGCAGCACACAGGGAACGGATACCACGACGACGATTCATACGGTGACTCCTTGTTGTTGTTTTTGAATTCGGGCGTTAACCGGCAAAGCGGTGACAGGGTTTACCCGGCACATCGACTTCAATCGCCAATACCGCGCCGTCCAATGGGTGATCCAAGGGGCTCGCGGCACTGGTGATATAGAGCGTGGTGAGCGTGGGGCCACCCAACACGCAACTGGTTGGCCGGCTCACGGGCAGCTCGATGATGCGGTCCACCGTCCCATCGGGCGCTATGCGCAGCAGGCAACTGCCGTCCCAGCGTGCGTTCCACACATAACCCTCAACGTCCATCGCCGAGCCGTCCGGCCCGCCGCGTTCGTGAGGGCCGAACCAGGGCGTGGCGGGCCCGAGTTGGCCGTCCGGCTGGATCACAAACTGGTACAGCGTGCCGTCCAGGCTGTCGCCGAAATGCACCAGGCCGCCGTCATCGCTCCACAGCAGGGTATTGGGAATGCCCAGGCCATTGAGCAAGGGCGTGACCTGGCCGTCGGCATCGATGCGAAACAAGCCGCCGGAGCGCCGCGTGACCGGCAGGTCTTCGCCGTGCGCGCCAATGTTGTTTTGCATGGTGCCCAGCCACAACCGACCCTGGGCATCGCAGCGCGCCTCATTGCCACGATTGCCCGTTTGCGGGTCGGCCACGCACAGCAACGTCAGCGCTTCGGTGTCCAGGTCGAGGCGATACACGCCGCTGCTCAGCGTGACCAGGGCATCGCCACGTTCACAGGGGATAAACGCCGAGACAGGCTCGGGCATCTGCCACACCTGCAGTCGTCCGCCCATCAGGCGCAGCGCCTGCTGGCCGGCGATGTTGACCCAGTACAGCGCCTGGGTGGGCACGTCCCAGAACGGACCCTCCCCCAATTGCGCACGGTGTGCAGTAACGGCGTGAAACGACATGGTGCCTCCTGGATTGTTGTTGTTCTCAGGCGTGCGTTACAGCGGGTCTCGCGATGGCGTGCCATCCACCAGCCGCTGGATACGCAACGGGTTGGCGTTTTTCAACGCGTCGGGCAGCAGGCTATCAGGGTAATTCTGGAAGCACACGGGGCGCAGGAAACGATCGATCGCCAGGGTGCCGACCGAGGTGCCACGGGCATCTGACGTCGCCGGGTACGGGCCGCCATGCACCATCGAATCGCAGACTTCCACGCCGGTGGGGTAGCCATTGAGCAAGATGCGCCCGACTTTCTGCTCCAGCAGCGGCGTGAGCTCGGCGAACTGTTGCAGGTCACTCGGCTCGCCAATGACAGTGGCGGTGAGTTGGCCGTGCAGGCCGTGCAACGCGGCGCTCAATTGGGCCTGGTCGGCGACTTCGACAAACACCGTGGTAGGCCCGAAGACTTCTTCTTGCAGCACTTCATCGCCATCGATCAACAGGCGCACGTCGGCCTTGAACAGCTGCGGCTGCGCTTGATTGCCGGCCTGTGCGCTACCGGCCAGATGCTGGATGCCGGGGTGAGCGAGGAGCTTTTCAAGGCCCTTGCCGTAGCTGCTCAACGTGCCCGCGTTGAGCATGGTCTGCGCCGGTTGATCGCCGATCAGTTGCGCCACTTGTTGGGTGAACGCGGTGAAGGCAGGCGAAGCGATACCGATCACCAGGCCCGGGTTGGTGCAGAACTGGCCGCAGCCCTGCACCACCGAGGCGGTGAGGTCGCGGGCGACGCTGTCGGCCCGCGCTTGCAAGGCCTGGGGCAAGACGATCACCGGATTGATGCTGGACATCTCGGCAAACACCGGGATCGGCTGCGGACGCGCCGCGGCCATGTCGCACAGGGCGCGACCGCCCTTGAGCGAACCGGTAAAGCCCACGGCCTGGATCGCCGGGTGCTTGACCAACGCTTCACCGACACCGCCGCCGAAGATCATGTTGAACACGCCAGCGGGCATCTCGGTGGCCTCGGCCGCACGGATGATCGCATCGGCCACGCGCTCGGCGGTTGCCATGTGCCCGCTGTGAGCCTTGAACACCACCGGGCAGCCGGCCGCCAATGCAGCGGCGGTGTCACCACCGGCCGTGGAAAACGCGAGGGGAAAGTTGCTGGCGCCAAACACGGCGACCGGGCCGAGGCCGATACGGTATTGACGCAGGTCCGGACGCGGCAGCGGCTGGCGTTCCGGCAAAGCTTTGTCGATGCGTGCACCGTAGAAATCACCGCGGCGCAACACGCTGGCGAACAAGCGCATCTGCCCACTGGTGCGTCCGCGTTCGCCCTTGATACGCGCCGCGGGCAGTGCGGTTTCGCGGCAGACCAGTTCGACGAAATCATCGCCCAGTGCGTCCAGCTCATCGGCCACGGCATCGAGGAACTGCGCACGTCGCTGGGCACTCAATGCGCGATAAGCAGGATAAGCCTGCGCGGCGGCCTTGGCGGCGGCGTCGACTTCCTGCGGCGTGGCCTGGTAGAAATCCTGTGGCAGGGCTTCGCCGGTTGTGGCATCGACACTCTTGAGGGTGATGCTGCCGTTGGCGCTGCGCTGGCCGCCGATGTAGTTGTGGCCGAGAAACGAGGTCATGAGGGGCTCCTTATAAGGTGATGACTTGGCCGGGTTCGAATGCCGCGTCGCTGCTGCCGACGCTATTGACCAGCGGCGCGCCGAACTCGGCCTGGCTGATCTCGAACACATCCCCCGGCTCGGTACGTATACCGTCGGCGAATGACAGGGTGGCGGTGCCAAAGAAGTGAATGTGCACGTCGCCCGGCTTGAGGAACTGCTGGTACTTGAAATGGTGGTACTCGAGGTTTTCCAGGCTGTGGCACATGTTGGCCTCGCCGCTGAGGAATTCGTTCTGCCAGATCACCTCGCCATTGCGCAGGATGCGGCTGCTGCCCGACAAATGCTGCGGCAACTCGCCGACGCGCAATTCGGGGCCGTAGCTGCAACTGCGCAATTTGGAATGAGCCAGGTACAGGTAGTTCTTGCGCTCCATGACGTGGTCGGAGAACTCGTTGCCCACCGCAAAGCCTACGCGGTAGGGCTTGTGGTCCGGGCCGATGACGTAAAGGCCGCCGATTTCCGGTTCCTCACCGGCGTCGTCGGCGAAGGGTGGCACCGGGAACGCAGCGCCAGGGCGCACCACGATGCTGCCGTCGCCCTTGTAGAACCACTCCGGTTGCACGCCTGCCTCGCCGCTCGCCGGTTTGCCGCCCTCCACGCCCCATTTGAAGATGCGCATGGTGTCGGTCAGCGCGCTGTCGTCGCCGGCCTGGTGCATCTTGTCGCGAGCGGCGGCGCTGCCCAGGTGGGTCAGGCCGGTGCCGCTGATGAGCATATGGGCCGGGTCCGGATGGTCGAGGGGTGGCAGGATCTTCAGCCCGGCGAGCAATGCGGCGTAGTCATGGGTGGCACCCAGACCCAGGCTGTCGACGTGTCGGGCAAGGCCGATACCGGCCTCGATGGCGGCCAGGGCCAATTCGCGCACGCTGCGGGCGCCCTGCACTTCGCGCACCTGGGCGCCGTCCACCACGCCGACCCGACGCTCACCGTTGTGTAATTCGAACTGAACCAAACGCATGCAATTTCTCCTCAATCAAGTACGTGTAGCGCCACGGGCGCTGGCGGCGAATTGGTCGGCGGGCAGCACGTGCTTGCGTTCCAGCACGCGGTAGACCACACCGGTGAGCAGCAAACCGAACACCATCACCGCGGACAGGAAGTACAGGCCAGATGCCAGGTTGCCGGTGTATTCCTTGAGCGCGCCGATCACGAACGGGCCGATATAGCCACCGAGGTTGCCCACCGAGTTGATCAGGGCGATACCGGCAGCGGCACTGGCGCCGGCGAAGAAACGCCCCGGCAAGGTCCAGAACACCGCCGTGCACGAGAACATCGCAAACGCGGCCAGGCACAGCGCCGCCATTTGCAGCACCGGCACGCTGAGCCAGGCGCTGAAGAACAAGCCGATGGCGCCCAGCACGTAAAGCACGGCGAGGTGACCGTAGCGATCGTTGAGGCGGTCGGAGCTGCGCGGGATGATCAGCAGGCCGATGATGCCGAAGAGGTAGGGCACAGACGAGATGAAACCGGTGGTCAGGTCACTGCCGCCAAACTGTTTGATCAGGGTCGGCAGCCACAGGCCCAGGCCGTAGATGCTCAGGGTCACCGGCAGGTAGAACAGCGCCAGCAGCAATACGCGCTTGTCCTTCAATGCATGCAGCGGATTGCCGTGGCGGGTCTGGCCGTAGGCTTGCAGGTCCTTGGCAAGCTCGCCGGTGAGCCAGGTCTTTTCCTCCTCGCTCATCCAGTTGACCTGCTTGGGGCCGTCCGGCAGGTAGCGCAGCACCGGCCAGGTCAGCAGGATCGCCGGGGTGCCGATCACGATGAACAGCCACTGCCAGCCGTGCAGGCCCAGGATGCCGTCCATGCCCAGAAGCCCGCCGGACACCGGTCCGGTGATCATCATCGCAATGGGTTGGGAGAGGATGAACAGCCCAAGGATCTTGCCGCGATGACGCACCGGGAACCACTGGGTGATGTAGTACAGCACGCCAGGGAAGAACCCCGCCTCTGCCGCGCCGAGCAGAAAGCGCATCACATAGAAGCTGTGTGGCCCCTGTACAAAGGCCATGCCGATGGTGATGGCGCCCCAGGTGATCATGATCCGCGCAAACCAGCGCCGTGCGCCGAAGCGGTCGAGCATCAGGTTGCTGGGGATCTCGAACAGGAAGTAGCCGATGAAAAACAACCCTGCGCCCAAGCCATAAGCCGCATCGCCAATACCGACATCGGCGCCCATGTGCAGCTTGGCGAAGCCCACTGCGGAACGGTCCACGTAGGCGATCAGGTACAGCAGGATCAGGAAGGGAATCAGTTTCAGCGTGATGCGCCGAATAAGCCGCAGTTCCTGGCTCATGGGTCGATCTCCGATTGTTGTTTTTATAGAAGCTCGGGGGACGCCTCTCGCGGAAAACCGCCAGGGTCATACCTCAGTTGAGACCGACTATATAGTATGACTATTTGCAAAACAACTCTTCCAAATCGGCAATTTTGCGCTTATGTTTAAGCCGCACAGAACATATAGTCATACAATAAGAGAATCGATCATGTCTGATAAAAAGCCCGGCCTACGCTCCGCCCAGTGGTTTGGTACTGCCGACAAGAACGGCTTCATGTACCGCAGCTGGATGAAGAACCAGGGCATTGCCGACCATCAGTTCCATGGCAAGCCGATTATCGGCATCTGCAACACCTGGTCGGAGCTGACCCCGTGCAACGCGCATTTCCGCCAGATCGCCGAGCACGTCAAACGCGGCGTGATCGAGGCCGGTGGCTTCCCGGTGGAATTCCCGGTGTTCTCCAATGGCGAATCCAACCTGCGCCCCACCGCCATGCTGACCCGCAACCTGGCGAGCATGGACGTGGAAGAAGCGATTCGCGGCAACCCGATCGACGGTGTGGTGCTGCTGACCGGCTGCGACAAAACCACCCCGGCCCTGCTGATGGGCGCCGCCAGTTGCGACGTGCCAGCCATCGTGGTCACCGGCGGGCCGATGCTCAACGGCAAGCATAAAGGCCAGGACATCGGTTCGGGCACAGTGGTCTGGCAACTCAGTGAACAGGTGAAGGCCGGCACCATCACCCTGGATGACTTCCTCGCAGCCGAGGCCGGCATGTCGCGCTCGGCTGGTACGTGCAACACCATGGGCACTGCGTCGACCATGGCGTGCATGGCCGAGGCCCTCGGCACGTCCCTGCCCCACAACGCGGCGATCCCGGCCGTGGATGCGCGGCGTTACGTGCTGGCGCACATGTCTGGCATGCGCGCAGTGGAAATGGTGCGTGAAGACTTGAAGCTGTCGAAGATCCTGACCAAGGAAGCCTTTGAAAATGCGATTCGCGTGAACGCTGCCATCGGGGGTTCGACCAATGCGGTGATCCACTTGAAAGCCATCGCCGGGCGCATCGGCGTCGAACTCGACCTGGACGACTGGACCCGCATGGGCCGCGGCATGCCGACCATCGTCGACCTGCAACCCTCGGGGCGCTTCCTGATGGAGGAGTTCTACTATGCCGGTGGCCTGCCTGCCGTGCTGCGCCGCCTGGGCGAAGCGAATCTGATCCCGCACCCGAATGCCCTCACCGTCAACGGCAAGTCCCTGGGCGAGAACACCAAGGATTCTCCGATCTACGGCCAGGACGAGGTGATCCGCACCCTCGACAACCCGATCCGCGCCGACGGCGGCATCTGCGTGCTGCGCGGCAACCTGGCGCCGCTGGGTGCGGTGCTCAAGCCCTCCGCCGCCAGCCCGGAACTGATGCAGCACCGTGGCCGCGCGGTGGTGTTCGAAAACTTCGACATGTACAAGGCACGTATCAACGACCCCGAGCTGGACGTGGACGCCAACTCGATCCTGGTCATGAAGAACTGCGGCCCCAAGGGTTACCCAGGCATGGCGGAAGTCGGCAACATGGGTTTGCCCGCCAAACTGCTGGCACAGGGTGTCACGGACATGGTGCGCATCTCCGACGCTCGCATGAGCGGCACGGCCTACGGCACGGTGGTCTTGCACGTGGCGCCGGAAGCCGCCGCCGGCGGGCCGTTGGCCACGGTGAAGGAAGGTGACTGGATCGAACTGGACTGCGCCAATGGCCGCCTGCACCTGGACATCCCCGACGCCGAGCTGGCGGCGCGCATGGCTGACCTGGCGCCGCCGCAGAAACTCATCGTCGGCGGCTATCGCCAGTTGTACATCGACCATGTGCTGCAGGCCGACCAAGGGTGCGACTTCGACTTCCTGGTGGGTTGCCGCGGGGCGGAAGTCCCACGGCATTCCCATTAATTGGGATGCTATGATGCCGCGTCTTTAAGCCAGAGCCTTCCCGTCGTCATGGATCACCAGCCGCCCAAGCCGCGCAAGAGCCAGCATGCCCAGATCGTTCAGGACCTGGGCATGCACATCGTTTCCGGGCGCTTCAAGCCGGAAGAACGACTGCCCATGGAAGCCACGCTCTGCGAGGAATACCAGGTCAGCCGGTCGGTGTTGCGTGAAGCCACGCGGGTGCTGAGCGCCAAGGGCCTGGTGTATTCCAAGCCACGGGTGGGTGCGGTGGTGCGGCCGCGGTTGAAGTGGCACCTGCTGGACCCGGACGTGCTGTCCTGGTTGATGCAGTCCACGCCCCACAGCGAGTTTTTCAATACGCTGGCCGGGGTGCGGCGCATTCTTGAGCCGGAAATCGCCGCCATGGCCGCGACCACCGCGACTGACGAAGACATCGCCACCATCGAAAAAGCCTACGCGGGCATGGAAACCGCGAAGACCCACGAGGACCTGTTGCAGGCCGACCTGGACTTCCACCGCGCCATTGCCGACGCCACGCGCAACGACCTGTTGGCCTACATGTGCAACATGCTGTCGCTGCCGCTGCGCGAGTCGATCAACATCACCAACCGCCGCCCGGATATCCAGGGCCTGAGCCTGCCCCGGCACAAGGCGATCCTCACCGCGATCCAGAACCGTGATGCCCTGGGTGCGCGGCATGCGTCGCTGGTGCAATTGGATGACACGCGGGTGGCGCTGGATACGGTGATGAATGTGTTGACGCCGCTCTGACAGCCGAGCGCTATCAGGCAAAAGGCAGCCACCTGTAGGAGCGGGCTTGCCCGCTCCTACAGGTGGGGTGATTACAAGGTGTAGGCGATGCCGACCTGGACGGTGCGTGGCGCGCCTGGGTAGGCGTAGAAGTTGCCGAAAGCGCCTTCTTCAAAGTCACGGTTGAACAGGTTCTTCACGTCCAGGTTAAGCCGGACGTTCTCGTTGACCTTGTAGTAGCCGAGCAGGTCGACCACGGTGTAGGCGTCCATCGTGAACGGCGTGTTGGAGGTTTGGCCGACGCGCTCATCCACGTATTTCGCGCCTGCTCCCAGACCCAGCCCCTTGAGGCTGCCATCCTGGAATTCGTACACGTTCAACAGGCTGAAGCTGTTGCGCGGGATGTTGGCCAGATGGGTACCGGTGCGCAGCGTGTTGTCTTTGGTGACCTTGGCGTCCACATAGGCGTAGCCACCGATCACGCGCCACTCGGGGGTGAGGTTGCCGGCGACGTTCAAGTCAAAGCCGCGACTGCGGACCTGGCCGGCGGCGACCCTGAAGCTGGTATCCAGCGGGTCGGTGGTCAGCACATTCTTTTTGTCGATCTGGTAGACCGCCGCGTCGACGCTCAACTGGTGATCCAGCGCTTCCCACTTGACGCCCATTTCATACGACTTGCCCTTCTCGGGCTCAAAGCCTTCACCCGTGCGGGTGGCGCCCGTGTTTGGCTTGAATGAACGCGCAGCATCGGCGTAAACGGCGAGGGACTCGGTGAGGTCGTAGATTACGCCGACCCGTGGGGTCACGGCGTTATCGCTCGCTTCCCAGCTCTTGGTATTGGCGACGTACGTCTCGTACTTGTGCTCAAACCGCTCGAAGCGCGCACCCGCCAGCACTTTCAAACGCTCGGTCAGGGCGACCTGGTCCTGGACGAAGGCCGCGTAGGTCTTGAGGTTTTCTTTGTCATTCGTCGGCGTGCTGACCAAGGCAGGACGCGGCTTGCCGTAGACCGGATTGAAGATATCGCTGGTGTAGGCGGCGGCGGAACGCTGGATGATCGACTTGTAGTCGTAGTCCTCGAATTCCACGCCGGTCAGCAAGGTGTGCTCGAAACCGCCGGTGGAGAAATGCCCGGTGAGGTTGAGCTGGGTGTCCTTGTCAGTCCATTCCAGCTTGCGGTAGTTGAAGTTGCGATTGAGGGTATGGCCGTCGGCAGCCAGGCCGTTGGCCTCGATGGCGTTGCCTTTAAGCGTACCGTCCAGCCACTGGAAACCACCGCCCAGGGTCCAGTCGTCGTTGAGCATGTGCTCGAAACGCAACTGGGCCATGTTGTTGTCGTTGTGCAACTTGCCGACGTCTTTATCACCCCAGAAGGTATCGCGGGACGCGGTGCCTTTCTGCGTGGCAAAACGCGTGAGGCCACGGTCCAGCGGGTGGTTGTTGCGCATGAAATCGCCTTCGAAAATCACCTTGGTGGCGTCGGTGGCCTGCCAGGTGATCACCGGGGTCACGCCGTAGCGTTCGGTCTCGACGTGATCGCGGAAGGTCTCGCCGCCCTCGCCCACGACATTGAGGCGATAGGCCAGCCGGCCCTCTTCATCCAGCGGGCCGGAGGCATCCAGGGTGCCGCGCTGCATGCCTTGATCGTTCAACTGGCTGCCCAGGGTCACGGTGCGCTCGGCCAGCGGCTGTTTGGATACCACGTTGAAGGTACCGCCCGGATCGCCACGGCCATAGAGCGTGGTGGCCGGGCCGCGCAGCACTTCGAGGCGCTCGATGGTGTTGGCGTCCGGCATGTTCGGGTAGCCGCGGTTGATAGGGAAGCCGTTGCGGTAGAACTCACCGGTGGTGAAGCCGCGCACGGTAAAAGTGGTCAGGCCCTGGCCGCCGAAGTTGTTGGCACGGCCAACGCCGCCGGCGTAGTCGAGTGCGTCTTGCAGGCGGGTGGCGCCGATGTCTTCGACCACATCCTTGGTGACGACGCTGATGGACTGCGGGGTTTCATGAATGGCGGTATCGGTGCGCGTCGCACTGGCCGAGCGCGTGGCCCGATAACCCTGCACCGGCCCCTGGGCGGTTTCATAGTCGGCAGTGCCGGTGATGTTGGTGGCTTGCAATTCAAGGCCAGCCTTCTCGACCGGCTCGACGGCGGCCCAGCTGAAAGGGGAAAACGCCTGAAGCACACAGATGGAAACCAGGGTACGACGCATGAATGATGAACCTAGTGAATGAGCCAGATGGGGCGGCATACGTGCCAGATTTTGCGGCGCGATGGTATAACAAGATATCGACGATTGATATCTATTCTCATTCACTATCTTTCGTGTAACGACTGTGTATCACGAACAATGCAAAAAAAATGTGGGAGGGGGCGAGCCCCCTCCCACATTGGGATCTTTATCTGACGCTAGAGCCCCATTGAATCAGCGATAGCGTTCCAGCCAATGCGCATACGGCGCCGGCAAGGTCCAGGACGACTGCTCGACCCCCAGCTCCTTGGCCGCAAAATACGCCCAGTGCGGATCCGCCAGATGCGCGCGCCCTACCGACACCAGGTCCAGATGACCGGCCTGCAGCGCGCCTTCGGCCAGTTGCGGTGTACCGAAGCCCCACGCAGAGGTGACCGGGATACCGGCTTCGCGGCGGACACGTTCAGCGACCGGCCCCATAAAGGCCGGGCCCCATGGGATATGGGTGTCGGGGATGGTGAAGCCGACGCTGACGCTCAGCAGGTCCAGGCCGCCCGCCTTGAAGTTGCGCGCCAGTTCGATGGATTCGGCGAGGGTCTGTTCATCGCGGCCGTCGTATTCGATCACGCCAAAACGGGCGGTGAGCGGCAGGTTTTCCGGCCAGACTTCACGCACGGCGGCCAGGGTTTCGAGGAGGAAACGGCTGCGGTTGTCGAAGCTGCCGCCATAGGCATCGGTGCGCTGGTTCGAATGCTCGGAGAAGAAGCTCTGGCCCAGGTAGCCGTGGGCGAAGTGCAGCTCGATCCACTCGAAGCCCGCGTCACGGGCACGGCGAGCGCCATCGACGAAGTCCTGCTTGACGCGGGCAATGTCGTCCAGGGTCATGGCACGCGGCACTTGCGGCAGGTGGGCACCGAAGGCGATGGCCGACGGAGCGATGGTTTCCCAGCCGCGCGCATCGGCGGCGGCGATATGGTCGTCCCCTTCCCACGGGCGGTTGGCGCTGGCCTTGCGGCCGGCGTGGGCAATCTGGATCCCCGGCACGGAACCCGCGGCCTTGATGGCCTGGACCATCGGCACGAACGCTTCGGCGTGGGCATCGCTCCAGATCCCGGCGCAACCGGGGGTGATCCGGCCCTCGGGGGCCACCGCAGTGGCTTCTACCACCACCAGGCCCGCGCCACCACGGGCCATGCCGGCCAGGTGCACGTGGTGCCAGTCGTTGACGATGCCATCTTCGGCCATGTATTGGCACATCGGCGGGATGGCGATGCGATTGCGCAGGGTAACGTCTTTGAGCTTGAACGGTTCGAACAAGGCGGCCATGCTGGACTCCAGTAGGTGAGAGTTTGATTCGATAGTTCGATGGTAATCGAACTATGGTATTCAACGATACCCCCCTGTTATGATTCGTTGCATGCGAGCCTTCAAACATCCCCCTGCCCAAGACCTGACCCTCGAACGCGTGCTGTACGCCCTGAGCGACCCAGTGCGCCTGGAAATCGTGCGCTGCCTGGCCGGTGTGCCCGAAGCCACGTGCGGTGAACTGGACGGCGGGCGGCCGAAGTCGAGCATGTCCCACCACTTTCGCGTACTGCGTGACGCTGGCCTGGTGCAAACCCGCAGTGTCGGGACTACGCACATGAATGCACTGCGCGCCGAAGACCTTGAAAGACGTTTCCCTGGCCTGCTGGCAAGTATCCTCGCCCAGCATTAAGTTTCGCTTCAGGTAAGCGCCGAACCTTCCCCGCAAACCCGCGTCCGAGCTAAGGCACTGTTGCTTACCGCTCGCCGCGAGGTCCTCGTTTGAAAGCCGCCATCGTCAAAAAATACCGCCTGATCATCAAAACCATGGGCTATGTGGGCTGGGCCCTGTTCTGGCTGCTGCTGTGGGATATCGCCGTCACCGTCGATTTCATGCTGTTTCTCAACGCCAAGTTGAATCTGCCGCTGATGCCACTGACGCTACTGGGCTCGGCACTGATTGTGCTCATCAGCTTTCGCAACAGCAGCGCCTACAACCGTTGGTGGGAGGCACGCACCCTCTGGGGCGCCATGGTGAACAATTCCCGCAGCTTCGCGCGCCAGGTGCTGACCTTACTGGACGACCCCGATAGCGAGGTCAACCCGGTCAAGGCCACCTTGCTGCGCCGCCACGTGGCCTACGTGAACTGCCTGGCCGCGCACCTCAAGGGCGAGCCGTGCCCCGAGGAAGTCCGCGCGTTTATCCCTGCCGATGAATTTGCCCGCAGCGGCGCCACCAACAACTTTGCCAACGACATCCTCACCGGTTCGGCCGCGTTGCTGGCCAAGGAATACAAGGCCGGCCACCTGGACAGCATTCGGCTGGCGCGGCTGGAATCCACCCTGGTGGATTTGTCCAATGCCCAGGGCGGCATGGAGCGTATCGCCAATACCCCACTGCCCTACCCCTACGTGTATTTTCCGCGCCTGTTCATTTCGCTGTTCTGCCTGATCGTACCGGTAGGCCTGGTGGAGTCCCTGGGGTGGTTCACCCCGCTGGCTTCGACGGTAGTGGGCTTCATGCTGCTGGCCATCGAGCGTATCGGCACCGACCTGCAAAGCCCGTTCCGCTCCAGCGAACACCAGATCCAGATGGAATCGATCTGCGAAACCATCGAGAAAAACCTGCAGTCGATGCAGCGTGATGCCCTGGGTGGCGAGCGCATCGCCTGACCGCCCGTCCGCCCCGCCTTCATGGCCTAAAGTGCGTGACCCATCGGTCGATATACCGAGGGTACGCATGGGCCATACCCCTCTTCATAACAACACATGCGACGCCATCAATACGTTTCCTTCCTTGCCAAAACTATAAATACCCGCGGGAGAAATAATGAATATCAAGCAGAAGCTGACCTGGGCGTTTGCGGCCATCGCGTGCCTCCCGGTTGTGATGGTGGCCGTGTTGGTCGTGCTCAATGTGCGCGACGGGGCCAAGGCCAACTTCCTCGACAGCAGCGGCCGCGAGATCCGCCAGATTGACAATGGCATGAAGCAGTTCTTCGACGGCATCAGCCAGAACGTCGAATTCGTCGCCAAGGACCCGCGCGTTGTCGCGGCCAAGGACCTGAAGAACTACGCCGGCGCCGACGCCGCGCAAATCCCCCTGACGCAGACGAACAAAGAGCTGCTGGCGATTTTCGACCAGTTCGCCAAAAGCCACCCCAGCACTGCCTACCTGTCCCTGGGCCTCGCCGACGGTGGTTACGCCAGTTACCCCGACGACACCAAGCTGAACAATTACGACCCACGCGTTCGTCCCTGGTACAAGGCCGCCATCGCTGCGCCGGGCACCACCGTGCGCACGGGCGCCTATTATTGGGCGCCGGACGACGTGGTGCTGATCGGCACCGTGCACACCGTCGCCGACACCACCGGCAACATCCTCGGTGTCGTCGGGCTGGACGTGTCGCTCAAGCAGCTCACGGAGCTGGTGCGCAACATCAAGCTGGGCAACAGCGGCTACCTGATGCTGGTAGAAGCCAACGGCAATGTGCTGGTGGACCCCAGCGACGCCACGCACAACTTCAAGCCCCTGGCCGACCTTGGCGCTCATTTTGCCGAGCTGTCCAAACGCGGCGACGGCATGACCCAGATCGACATCGACGGCGTACCCTACATGGCTAACGTGGTCAGCTCCAAAGACCTCGGCTGGCGCTTTATCGGCCTGATCAAAAGCGAAGAAGTGATGGCCGACGCCACGAGCCTGACTTGGCTTATCGCCGGCATTGCCGCCGCGCTGGCTGTGATTTTCGCGATTGTCGGCGCCAGTTTTGCCGGTTTGATCGTGCGCCCGATTCGCGGCGTGGCCGACGGCCTGCAGGAAATCGCCGAAGGTGAAGGCGACCTGACCCGCCAGCTCAACGTCCAAGGCAAGGACGAAACTGCCAGCCTGGCCGGCTGGTTCAACCAGTTCCTGAGCATGATCTCGCAACTGGTCCAGCGCATCGGCAGCGCCTCTTCCGACCTGCAAAACGCGGCGGCCGATACCAGCGCCGTGGCCAACAACATGAACCAGGCAGCCGGTCGCCAGCGTGAAGCGGTGGAGCTGGTGAGTACCGCGTTCAACGAAATGGTCGCCACCGCCAACGAAGTCGCGCGCTCCTGCAGCGCTGCCGCCACCAGTGCCGACGAGGGCTACCGCGACGTGCACGACGGTCAGCACCACATCGGCGAAGCCACCGGCAGCGTGCTCAAGCTCAGCGAAGACCTGCAAAAGTCCACCCAGACCATGCAACTGCTGGAGCAGGACAGCAAGAACATCAACACCATCCTCGACACCATCCGCTCGATTGCCGAGCAGACCAACCTGCTGGCCCTCAACGCCGCGATCGAGGCCGCCCGCGCCGGTGATCAGGGCCGAGGGTTTGCCGTGGTGGCCGACGAAGTCCGCGCCCTCGCCCGCCGCACCGCCGACTCCACCGGCGAAATCGACAGCCTGCTGGGCAACCTCGCCCGCCGCACCCAGGAAGTCACGCTGCAGATGCAAGGCAGCCTGCAGGTGTCGCACACCAGTGTCGAACGCATCCAGCAGGCCCGCGACAGCTTTGACAAGATCCGTGGCTCGGTGGACTCGATCCGCGACCAGAACACTCAGATCGCCACTGCTGCCGAAGAGCAGCACCAAGTGGCCGAAGAGATCAACCGGCACATCGCGCAAATCCACGCCGATGCACAACTGGTGGAAAGCTTCGCCCACTCGGCGCAGACCGGGTCAGGTCGGTTGACGGATATTTCGGGGCAGCTCAAGGGGTTGGTGGGTCGGTTCAAGTTCTAGATCGGCCTTGGGGCTCTCGACTTCACCGTCGAGGGCCTTGCGCATTTTCACCCCATCCAATGCTCCCACCCACTTGGCGATGGCCATGGTGCCCACGCCATTGCCGATGGTGTTGGTGATCGCCCGCGCTTCCGACATAAAGCGGTCCACACCCAACAACAGCACCATCCCCGCCACCGGAATCGTTCCCAGGGACGACAACGTCGCCGCCAGGATAATGAATCCGGAACCGGTCACCCCCGCCGAGCCCTTGGACGTGAACATCAACACCGCCAGCACGATCAATTGATCGCTGAGGGTCAACGGCGTGTTGGTGGCCTGGGCGATAAAGATCGCAGCGATGGTGTAGTAGATCGCCTGGCCGTCCGGGTTGAAGGTCAGGCCGGACGGGATGATCATCCCGGCCACCGGCTTGGACACCCCGGCCTTTTCCATCTTGGCGATCATCTGCGGCAGTACCGACTCCGACGAACTGGTGCCGAGCACGGTGAACAGTTCTTCCTTGATGAACTTAAGGAACTTCCACAGGCTGAACCCGCTGTAGCGGCAGATCGGCCCCAGCACGAAGATTACAAACACGGCGCAGGTCAGGTAGACGCATGCCATCAACTTGCCAAGGGAAAACAGCGAGCCAAACCCGTATTTGCCGATGGTGAAGGCAATAGCGCCAAACGCACCGATGGGCGCCAGGCGCATCACCATGTTGACGATGCGAAACATGCCTTGCATCAGGCTGTCGAGGGTGTCGACAAAAGGTTTGCCACGCGGCCCCACTGCCACCAGCGCCACGCCGAGCAGAATGGAAAACAGCAGAATCTGCAACACGTTGCCCTTGGCGAAGGCATCCACCAGGGTGTCGGGGATGATGTTCATGATGAAGTCCATGAACGACGCATGTTTGACCGCCGTGGTGTAGGTGGCCAGGCTTGACGTGTCGAGGGTCGCCACATCGATGTTCATGCCGGCGCCGGGCTTGAACACATCCACCACCACCAGCCCGACCACCAGGGCCAGGGTGGACACCACTTCAAAGTAGATCAACGCGCGAAAGCCGACGCGCCCCAGTTCTTTCATGTTCTCCATCTTGGCGATGCCGGTGACCACCGTGAGGAAGATCACCGGCGCCAGGAGCATTTTGATCAGCTTGATAAACGCATCACCCAAGGGCTTGAGCGCGGCGCCGGTCTCCGGGACGCAAACCCCGACAATCGCGCCGAGGATCACCGCGAGCAGTACTTGTACGTAAAGTTTGCCAAAGATTCTTTTCATGACAGGGCCCTGATTCTTATTGTTGTCAGGAGGTGCCAAGGGGCTGGCGTGCAGCCCCTCGGCGTGGTGCCGCCGTACTTCAGTGAATCAGCGGTTGATCAGCGCGATGACGGCATCGGTGATCTCGCGGGTGGTCGCGGTACCGCCCAGGTCGGGCGTGTGCAGGCCGCTTTCGGTGACGGCTTCGATGGCCGACATCAATTGCCGGGCCGCGGCCGGTTCGCCCAGGTGCTCAAGCATCATCGCCGCCGTCCAGAAAGTGGCGATGGGGTTGGCGACGCCTTTGCCGGTGATGTCGAACGCCGAACCGTGGATGGGCTCGAACATCGAGGGAAACTGACGCGAGGGGTTGAGGTTGGCCGTGGGCGCAATGCCCAGGCTGCCGGACAGCGCGGCGGCCAGATCAGAGAGGATGTCGGCGTGCAGGTTGGTGGCGACAATCACATCCAGCGTCGCAGGCTTGAGCACCATGCGCGTGGTCACCGCGTCCACCAGCTCCTTGTCGACTTTCACGTCGGGGAAATCCTTGGCCACTTCATAGAAGATTTCGTCCCACAACACCATGCCGTGGCGCTGGGCGTTGGACTTGGTAACCATCGTCAAATGCTTGCGCGGACGGCTGCGCGCCAGCTCGAAAGCAAAGCGGTGGATGCGCTCCACACCGGCGCGGGTGAACACCGAGACTTCCGTCGCCACCTCTTCCGGCAAGCCGCGATGCACCCGCCCGCCGTTGCCGGAATACTCACCTTCGGAGTTCTCGCGCACCACCACCCAGTCAATCTGGTCGCCGTTGTGCAACGGGCTTTTCACCCCTGGCAACACCCGCGCCGGGCGCACGTTGGCGTATTGATCGAAGCCTTGGCAGATCGGCAGGCGCAAACCCCACAGTGAAATGTGGTCCGGTACATTCAGCGCGCCCACGGCGCCGAAGAAGATCGCATCGAAGGTCTTCAGTTCGGCCAGGCCGCCCTCGGGAATGTAGTAGCCATTCTTCAGGTAATTGTCGGAGTTCCAGTCGAAATGCTTGAAGCGCAGGACGAACCCGGCTTTTTGCGCCAGGCTTTGCAGCACCTCCACACCTGCTGCGATCACTTCCACACCAATGCCATCACCCGGGATTGCTGCAATATTGTATGCGCTCATCGATAACTCCACTTCGTCACGTTGTTGTTTTTGCCGTTGAACCAGGCTGTCCAAACGGGGTGTGATCGGAGTATATGTAGCGATCAAAGCCACATGATCGACTCGAAATCACTACATAATTAACTTTGAGTTACGAATGAGCCAGACCCTGGATTTGTCGTTTTTCTACCTCCTCGCCAATAAGCGCAGCCTGGTCGCCACCGCCCGCGAACTGGGCGTGACCCCGCCGGCGGTGAGTAAACGCCTGTCGGCACTGGAAGCGCGCCTGGGTATCCGGTTGGTCAACCGCACCACCCGCTCCATGAGCCTGACCACCGAAGGCGAACTGTATTTCAGTCAGGCGGCGCGCATCCTCACGCAGATCGACGAACTGGAGCAGCAGCTCAGCAGCAGCCGCGCCACGCCCAAGGGCCTGATCCGCGTGAATGCGTCCCTGGGCTTTGGTCGCCGGCATATCGGCCCGGCCCTTGCCGCGTTTTTTGCGCAGTACCCAGAGGTGGAGATCCAGCTCGAAATCAGTGACCACCCGTTGGACCTGACCACCCACGGCTTCGACCTGGGCATTCGCTTCGGCAGCCTGCCGGATGCGACCTTCCATGCGCGCAAGATCGCCTCCAACCGCCGCTTGTTGTGTGCATCACCGCTGTACCTGGACAAATACGGCACGCCGCAAAAGCTCGCCGACCTGCACCAGCACAACTGCATTTTCATCCGCCAGAACGAGTCGCCCTATGGCGTGTGGTCGTTCACCCACGGCGGTCACACCGAAACCATCAAGGTGCGAGGCGCGCTGGGCTGCAATGACGGCGAAGTGGCCCTGAACTGGGCGCTGGAGGGCTACGGGATTTTGCTGCGCGCCGAATGGGACATCGCCCGCTACCTGCGCAGCGGGCGCCTGCGCCTGGTGCTGGAAGACCAGACACCGACCCGCGCCGACGTCTACGCGGTGTACCCGCAGCAACTGCACCTGTCGGCACGGGTGCGCAGCCTGATCGACTTTCTGATCGAGCGTTTCAAGCACCTGGACAAGGTGGACGACGCGCTGATGACGGATTGAGGCAGTACCAACTTACCAATTGATAAATCCCCAGCAAACCGCCCGCCGCCAATAGGCCAGCGGGTAATATGCCGATGACGCAGCCCCGCAAAAAACGCCTCGCGGCAAAAAACCCGTCTAAAGTCACTGACAGACGCGCTTTTTTTCGTAGGCACTGGCAGTCCAGCGAAGCACGGCAAGACGCCGCGTTGAACCCGACTCAACGCGTCATCGTTGGCGATTTTCGCTGGTAAGCCAGCGCCTGCAGCAGTAAGGACGTCATTAGAGCCCGGGCGACATTTAGCCACACCGCATCATCGCAGCACCTGTAATAGTCTATTGCAGGACTCTAATGTACTAACCAGTTACTTATCTTGCTAAAATCGCGTCTTTGCCCTCTCACCTTCGAGCATTTATCGATATGAAACGAGCATCGCGCGCCACTGGCGTCCCTAGATTCATCCTGCTGGGCCTGGGCATCATCATTGCCCTGCTCGGCGTGGCGCTGGCCGTTGGCGGCGTCAAACTGGTCACCCTGGGCGGTTCTGCCTACTTTCTGATCGGCGGCCTGGCGATGGCCATTTCCGGCCTGTTGATCGCCCGCCACAAGCCGGCCGGCGCCTGGTTGTACGCGGCCTTCCTGATCGGCACGGCCCTCTGGGCGGTGGCTGACGTGAGCCTGGTGTTCTGGCCCATGTTCTCGCGCCTGTTCATGTTCGCGGCCATCGGCATGGTGGTAGCGCTGGTCTACCCGCTGCTCACCGGCAAGCCTGCCCGCGCGGCCTATGGCGTGGCGGCAGTCCTGGCGGTCGGCGTGGCCGTGGCGGCCGGCAACATGTTTGTCGCCCACCCAAGCGTGGCACCGACCGGCACCGGCCCAGGCATCACGCCCGTGGCGGCCGCCGATGCACAGAAAGACTGGGCCCACTACGGCAACACCGAAGGTGGCAGCCGTTTCGCGGCGCTGGACCAGATCAACCGCGACACCGTCAACAAGCTCAAGGTGGCCTGGACCTACCACACCGGTGACGTCGCCATCAGCGACGGCAATGGCGCCGAAGACCAGCTGACGCCCCTGCAGATCGGCAACAAAGTCTTCATCTGCACCCCGCACAACAACCTGATCGCCCTCGACGCCGACACCGGCAAAGAGCTGTGGAAGAACGAGGTCAACGCCAAGTCGGCGGTATGGCAGCGTTGCCGTGGCATGGCCTACTTCGACGCCACCGCGCCGATCGCCCAGCCAACACAGCCCAACAGCTCGCCGATCATTGCGGCCAGCGTGCCTGCCGGCGCGCAGTGCCAGCGTCGCCTGCTGACCAATACGATTGATGCGCGCCTGATCGCCGTGGACGCCGACACCGGCAAGTTCTGCGAAGACTTCGGCACCCATGGCCAGGTGGATTTGAAAGCCGGCCTGGGTAACGTTCCGGACAGCTACTACCAACTGTCCTCCGCCCCGCTGATCGCCGGTACCACCGTCGTAGTAGGCGGTCGTGTGGCTGACAACGTCCAGACCGACATGCCAGGCGGCGTGATCCGTGGCTTCGACGTGATCACCGGCCAGATGCGCTGGGCCTTCGACCCGGGCAACCCCGAGGACAAACAAGCCCCTACCGGCGACAACACCTACGTGCGCAGCACCCCGAACAGCTGGGCGCCGATGTCCTACGACCCGCTGATGAACACCCTGTTCCTGCCGATGGGCAGCTCGTCCACTGACATCTACGGCGTGGAACGTACTGACCTCAACCACAAATATGGCGCTTCCGTGCTGGCGCTGGACGCCTCCACCGGTGCTGAAAAGTGGGTGTACCAGACCGTCCACAACGACCTGTGGGACTTCGACCTGCCGATGCAGCCGAGCCTCATCGACTTCACCGCGCCAGGCACCGACACAGCGGTACCTGCCGTGGTGATCGGTACCAAGGCCGGGCAGATCTACGTGCTGGACCGCGCCACCGGCAAGCCGCTGACCGAGGTCAAGGAAGTGCCGGTCAAGGCCGCCAACATCCCCAACGAGCCGTACTCGCCCACCCAGCCGAAATCCGTGGGCATGCCGCAGATCGGTGCGCAAACCCTGACCGAGTCGGACATGTGGGGCGCCACCCCTTACGACCAACTGCTGTGCCGCATCGACTTCAAGGGCATGCGCTACGACGGCCTGTACACCGCGCCGGGGACCGATAAATCCCTGAGCTTCCCGGGCTCCCTGGGCGGCATGAACTGGGGCAGCATTTCCACCGACCCGGTGCACGGTTTCATCTTCGTCAACGACATGCGCCTGGGCCTGTGGATCCAGATGGTGCCGTCGCAGAACAAGGCCCAGGCCTCGTCCGGTGGCGAAGCGCTGAACACCGGCATGGGCGCCGTACCGCTCAAGGGCACGCCGTATGCGGTAAACAAAAACCGCTTCCTGTCGGTGGCCGGCATTCCATGCCAGGCACCGCCATTCGGCACCCTCACCGCTATCGACATGAAAACCCAGAAAGTCGCGTGGCAGGTACCGGTGGGCACCGTTGAAGACACCGGCCCGCTGGGTATCCGCATGCACCTGCCGATCAAGATCGGCCTGCCGACCCTCGGCGGCACCCTGTCGACCCAGGGCGGCCTGATCTTCATCGCCGGCACCCAGGACTTCTACCTGCGCGCCTTCAACAGCGCCAACGGTGATGAAATCTGGAAAGCCCGCCTGCCCGTCGGCAGCCAGGGTGGCCCGATGACCTACGTGTCGCCGAAGACCGGCAAGCAGTACGTGGTCATCACCGCCGGCGGCGCGCGTCAGTCCACTGACCGTGGCGACTACGTGATCGCCTACGCCCTGCCATAACCCCTGTGTTCGCGCGGTGCCCCCGCACCGCGCTTTCTGTCTGGAAGAACCCGCATGACCCCCACTTCTCATCTCCCCCTTGGGCGCCTGCTACTGGGCCTGGCCCTTGGGGCCGCCCTGCCCGTACAGGCCGACGACACCACGCTGACCGGCGACTGGGGCGGCCTGCGCCGCGAACTCGAAGACACCGGTATCCGCTTTACCGGCGACTACAGTGGTGAAACTGCCTACAACGCCGACGGCGGCCTGCATCGCTCGGCGCGCTACTCGCAGAACCTCAAGCTCGGCGTGCAGTTCGACCTGGGCAAGCTCTACGGTTTCAACAATGGCGACCGCATCCAGGTCACCATCAATGACCGTCGCGGCAACAGTGCCTCGGAACAACTGGTGGGCAACCGCCTGCCGATCCAGGAAAACTACGGCGGCCTGTACACGCGGCTCACCGAGTTGAGTTACGAACGCACCCTGTTCACCCCCGCGCTGAACCTCAAGCTCGGCTACATGGCCATGGGCAACGACCTCGGCGGCCTGGACAGCGGCATTCTGTGCAACTTCATGAACGCCGGTTTCTGCGGGCACCCGCTGAACATGTCCGGCGGCAGCGGCTGGACCAACTACCCGAATGCCCGTTTGGGTGCGCGGGTCAAATATGACTTCAACCCCAACTGGCAACTGCGCGTGGCCGCGTTCAACGTCGACCCGGACAGCAATGGCAACTCCAGCCGCGCCTGGAAGCTCAGCCCCAAGCGCACCACCGGCACCGTGGTGCCGATCGAGTTGGTGTACAAGCACGCGGGCACCCTGCCGGGCGAGTACAAGCTGGGTTACTATTACGACAGTTCGGATGTGAAGCGCATCGGCAGCACCAAGGACGTCAGCGGCCGCAGTGGGCACTACCTGCTGATCGACCAGGCCGTGTGGGCCTCCGACACCTCCGCCGGTCGCGTGCTGCACGCCTTCGGCCAGTACTCCGCCGCGAGCGAAGCGGCCTCGCCGTTCAGCAAGTGGTATGGCGCAGGCGTGGTGCTGTACAAACCGTTCGAAGGCCGCCCGCGTGACACCGTCGCCCTGGGCTACGGTCGCGCCGTGCCAAACCCACGCAGCCGTGAGGTACAGGAACTGGCGGCGTTCAAGGCCGGCGACGACTACCCCAACCTGAGCAATGCCGAGCAGTTGATCGAACTCAGCTACGGCTACCAGGCCACCCCTTGGCTGACCCTGCGCCCGGATGTGCAATACATCATCGAGCCAGGGGCGTTCTCCGGTGAAAGCATCGATAACGCGCTGGTGCTGGGCCTGCAGGTCAAGGCCGTGTTCTAGGCACCGCCCTGCTGATATTCACGCGGTGTGCAGCCGAACTCGCGGCGAAACACCGTGTGCAGGTATTGCGCGGATTTGAAACCACAACTCAGCGCAATGTCGGCAATCGCCAGGGCCTGGTTCTCCAGGCCCTTGGCGGCAGCGGCAAGTTTGAAGCGCAGAATCTCGTCATGCACGCTGCACCCCCTCTCCTTGCGAAAATGCGCTTCCAGCGATGAGCGCGACACCCCCACATACCCCGCCACCTGAGCCGTCTTGATGCCCTGGCAGGCGTACTGCCGGATGAACAGCAGCGCCTGCATCACATAAGGGTTGCCCAACGGTTGATGCAAACTCGAGGCCTGCACATTGATCGCCTCTGGCGGCACCAGGATGTGCTCCCCCGCACATGGCTTGCCGTGCAGCATCTGATGCAACAACGCGGCAGCGGTGCGGCCCATGGTTTCGGTGCCCTGGATCACCGAACTCAGCGGCACCCGTGTGAGGGTGCGGGTCAGCGGGTCGTTGTCGATGCCGATCAACGCCACCTCTTCGGGCACTGCGATCCCGGCGGTCAGGCAGGCTTGCAGCAGTTGTCGGGCGCGGGCGTCGGTAACGGCGATGATGCCGATGGGCTTGGGCAGGCTCTGCAGCCAGGCAATCTGCTGCTCCACCGCGCTGTCCCACAACGGCGCGCTGGTGCCCAGGCCGCGGTAGACCTCGACGTGCAGACCATCCCGTTGCAGCAGGCTGCGAAAGGCTTTTTCCCGTTCCTGTGCCCAGCGATTGGCCTGGGCCTCGGGCAGGCTGAAACAGGCGAAGCGCGTCAGGCCGGCTTCGATCAGGTGCGCGTATGCCAGTTGCATCAGCGCATGGTTGTCGGTGGCCACGTAGGGGATGTTCTTCGGGTAGGCCCGCACATCTTCATAGGAACCGCCCACCGCCACCACCGGCAAGGTACTGCCGGCCAACGCCTCGCCGATCAGCGGGTCATCGAAGTCGGCAATGATCCCGTCGCCCTGCCAGCGCTCGATGCCTTTGAGGCGGCACAAGAAGTCCTCTTCCAGGAACAAGTCCCAGGACGCGCGGGTACTGCTCAGGTAATTGCCGATGCCGGCAATGATGCCACGGTCGTAGATTTTGCTGCCGTTGAAGAGCAAGGCGATACGGTGCACGGGCGGTAGGGTTTTCATTGTTTTTATCCTGGGGCCGGTCGCCACAGCCTAGACCTCGCTGGTCAAAATCGCACTACTGCTTGACGATTTTCATAATCGGCAGGCCCGGCGCCGTTGCTAGTATCCAGGCACCGCCAAGAACAATAAGGAAAACGCCATGCCGTACTTCCCCGGTGTCGAGAAGGTTCGCTTCGAAGGCCCCAATAGCGACTCCCCCCTCGCCTTTCGCCACTACGACGCCAACAAGCTCATCCTCGGCAAGCCCATGCGCGAACACCTGCGCATGGCGGCCTGCTATTGGCACACCTTTGTGTGGCCGGGGGCGGACATGTTCGGTGTCGGCACGTTCAAGCGCCCATGGCAGCGCAATGGCGACCCCATGGAACTGGCGATTGGCAAGGCCGAGGCCGCCTTCGAATTCTTCTCCAAGCTGGGCATCGATTACTACAGCTTTCACGACACGGACGTCGCCCCCGAAGGCAGCTCGCTGAAGGAGTACCGCAACCACTTTGCGCAGATGGTCGATCACCTGGAGCGCCACCAGGAACAGACCGGCATCCAACTGCTGTGGGGCACTGCCAACTGCTTCAGCAACCCGCGTTTTGCCGCGGGCGCCGCCAGCAACCCGGACCCGGAAGTATTCGCCGTGGCCGCCGCCCAGGTGTTCAGCGCGATGAACGCGACGCTGCGGCTCAAGGGCGCCAACTATGTGCTGTGGGGCGGCCGCGAGGGTTATGAAACCCTGCTCAACACCGACCTCAAGCGCGAGCGCGAACAGCTCGGGCGCTTTATGCGCATGGTGGTGGAGCACAAGCACAAGATCGGCTTCAAGGGCGACCTGCTGATAGAGCCCAAGCCCCAGGAACCCACCAAGCACCAGTACGATTACGACAGCGCCACGGTGTTCGGCTTCCTGCACGAGTACGGGCTGGAGCAGGAGATCAAGGTCAACATCGAGGCCAACCACGCGACCCTGGCCGGGCACAGTTTTCATCACGAAATTGCCACCGCCGTGTCCCTGGGAATCTTCGGCAGCATCGACGCCAACCGGGGCGACCCGCAGAACGGCTGGGACACCGACCAGTTCCCCAACAGCGTCGAAGAGATGACCCTCGCCACCTATGAAATCCTCAAGGCTGGCGGTTTCAGGAATGGCGGCTATAACTTCGACTCCAAGGTGCGTCGCCAGAGCCTGGACGAGGTCGACCTGTTCCACGGGCATGTAGAAGCCATGGACGTGCTGGCCCTGGCCCTGGAGCGTGCAGCGGCGATGGTGCAAAACGATCGCTTGCAGCAGTTCAAGGACCAGCGTTACGCCGGTTGGCAGCAGCCACTGGGCCAGGCGGTGCTGGCGGGTGAATTCAGCCTGGAGTCGCTGGCCGAGCATGCATTTGCCAATGAACTCAACCCGCAGGCCGTGAGTGGCCGGCAGGAGATGCTTGAAGGCATCGTGAATCGGTTTATCTACCGGTAATTGTGGGGTGAACACCCTGCACGTGTGGTGAGCGCTCTCTGCACCGTGACAGTGTTTGTTTTGAGTCTTCCAACAACAATAAAAGGACGCACAACCATGAAACGCACACTTATCGCCACCGCCCTGGCCCTGCTCGCCCTGCCGGTGATGGCCGACCCGGCCCACCCGAAAATTGGCTTTTCCATTGACGACCTGCGCCTGGAACGCTGGTCCCGTGACCGTGACTACTTCGTTGCCGCCGCCGAAAAACTCGACGCCAAGGTCTTCGTGCAATCGGCCGATGCCAACGAGCAGAAGCAGATCTCGCAGATCGAAAACCTCATCTCCCGTGGGGTCGACGTGATCGTCATCGTGCCGTTCAACGCCACCGTGCTCACCAACGCCGTTGCCGAAGCCAAGAAGGCCGGGATCAAGGTGGTGTCATACGACCGCCTGATTCTCAACGCCGACATCGACGCCTATATCTCCTTCGACAACGAAAAAGTCGGCGAGATGCAGGCCGGCGGCGTGCTGCAAGCGGCGCCCAAGGGCAACTACTTCCTGCTCGGCGGTGCTCCCACCGACAACAACGCCAAGGTGCTGCGCGAAGGCCAGATGAAAGTGCTGCAACCGGCCATCGACCGGGGCGATATCAAGGTGGTCGGCCAGCAGTGGGTGAAAGAATGGAACCCCACCGAAGCCCTGAGCATCGTGGAGAACGCCCTGACCCGCAACGACAACAAGATCGACGCCATCGTCGCCTCCAACGACGCCACGGCCGGCGGTGCGATCCAGGCCCTGGCTGCGCAGAAACTCGCGGGCAAGGTGCCGATCTCCGGCCAGGACGCCGACCTCGCCGCGATCAAGCGGGTCATCGACGGCACCCAGACGATGACCGTGTACAAACCGCTCAAGCTGATCGCCACCGAAGCCGCCAAGCTCTCGGTGCAACTGGCCCGCAATGAAAAACCGGACTATGGCTCGCAGTACGACAACGGCAGCAAAAAGGTCGACACCATCCTGCTCACCCCGACCCCGCTGACCAAGGCCAATATCGACCTGTTGGAGAAGGACGGGTTCTACACCAAAGAGCAGATTGCCGGGCATTGATCGCCATGTCCGACTACCTGCTGCAAATGAATGGCATCGTCAAAAGCTTTGGCGGTGTCAAGGCCCTCAACGGCATCGATATCAACGTCCGGCCGGGAGAATGCGTCGGCCTGTGCGGCGAGAACGGTGCCGGCAAATCCACCTTGATGAAGGTGCTGTCGGCGGTCTATCCCCACGGCACCTGGGAGGGTGAAATCCTGTGGGAAGGGCAGCCACTCAAGGCCCACTCCATCAGTGAAACCGAGGCCGCCGGCATCGTCATCATCCACCAGGAACTGACCCTGGTGCCGGACCTGTCGGTGGCCGAGAACATCTTCATGGGCCACGAGCTGACCTTGCCGGGCGGGCGCATGAACTACCCGGCCATGCTGCACCGCGCCGAAGCGCTGATGCGCGAACTCAAGGTCCCGGACATGAACGTGGCGCTGCCGGTGTCGCAGTACGGCGGCGGTTACCAGCAACTGGTGGAGATCGCCAAGGCCCTCAACAAGCAGGCACGCCTGTTGATCCTCGACGAGCCCTCCTCGGCCCTGACCCGCTCGGAAATCGAAGTGCTGCTGGACATCATTCGTGGCCTCAAGGCCAAGGGCGTGGCCTGCGTGTACATCTCCCACAAGCTCGATGAAGTCGCCGCAGTGTGCGACACCATCGCGGTGATCCGCGATGGCAAGCACATCGCGACCACTGCCATGGCGGATATGGACATCGCGCGGATCATCACCCAGATGGTCGGCCGCGAGATGAGCAATCTCTACCCCACCGAGCCCCATGCGGTGGGCGAAGTGATTTTCGAAGCGCGCAACGTTACCTGTTATGACGTGGACAACCCCAAGCGCAAGCGCGTGGACAATATTTCGTTCGCGCTCAAGCGCGGGGAAATCCTCGGCATCGCCGGGTTGGTGGGCGCCGGGCGCACCGAACTGGTGTCAGCGTTGTTTGGTGCCTACCCCGGCCGCTACAGCGCCGAGGTGTGGCTGGACGGCCAGGTGATCGATACCCGCACGCCGCTCAAATCGATCCGCGCCGGCCTGTGCATGGTGCCCGAAGACCGCAAGCGCCAAGGCATCATCCCCGACTTCGGTGTGGGCCAGAACATCACGCTGGCGGTGCTTGACACCTACGCCAACCTGACCCGCATCGACGCCGAAGCTGAACTGGGCAGCATCGATCAGCAGATTGCGCGCATGCACCTCAAGACCTCCAGCCCGTACTTGCCGATCACCAGCCTGTCCGGCGGCAACCAGCAAAAAGCCGTGCTGGCGAAAATGCTGATGGCCAAGCCCCGTGTGCTGATCCTCGACGAGCCCACGCGCGGCGTCGATGTGGGCGCCAAGTACGAGATCTACAAGCTGATGGGCGCACTGGCGGCCGAAGGCGTGGCGATCATCATGGTGTCGTCGGAACTGGCCGAAGTGCTCGGGGTGTCCGACCGCGTACTGGTGATCGGCGAAGGCCAGTTGCGCGGCGACTTCATCAACCAGGGGCTCACTCAGGAGCAGGTGCTCGCCGCGGCGCTCAGCCACGACAACAACAATAATAATGATCGGAAGACCGCGTAGATGAACCAGGTAAAACAGCTGTTTACCCGCTACAAAATGCTCGCCCTGGTCATCGCCGTGGCGGTGATCTGGGTGTTTTTCAGCTGGCAGACCGAGGGCGGCTTCCTCACGCCGCGCAATTTGTCCAACCTGCTGCGGCAGATGTCGATCACCGGGATCCTGGCGTGCGGCATGGTGCTGGTGATCATCAGCGGTGAGATCGACTTGTCGGTGGGCTCATTGCTCGGATTACTGGGCGGGTTGGCGGCCATCCTGGACGTGGTGTACCACGTGCCGTTGCTGGCCAACGTGAGTCTGGTGGCGCTGTGCGGTTTGATGATCGGGTTGGCCAACGGGTACATGACGGCGTATCTGCGCATCCCGTCCTTTATCGTCGGTCTGGGCGGGATGCTGGCGTTTCGCGGGATACTGCTGGGGGTCACCGGCGGCACCACCATTGCGCCGGTTTCACCGTCGCTGGTGTATGTGGGCCAGGGGTATTTACCGCACACGGTGGGTGTGGGGCTGGGGATTCTACTGTTTGCACTCACGCTTTTTTTGACCTGGAAGCAGCGGCGTAATCGAGCGCTGCATGGTCTGGCTGCGCATTCCCTGGTGCGTGATCTAGTGCGCGTGGCGGTCATCGGCGCCGTACTGGCCGGCTTCGTGACGACCCTCAACAGCTACGATGGGATTCCCGTGCCTGTCTTGCTGCTGCTGGTGTTATTGGGCGTGTTCAGCTACGTCACCAGCCAGACCGTATTTGGCCGCCGCGTGTACGCGGTGGGCAGCAATATGGAAGCCACGCGTCTGTCGGGCATCAACGTGCAGGCGGTGAAGCTGTGGATTTTCGGCATCATGGGCGTGATGTGCGCCCTCGCCGGCCTGGTCAACACCGCACGGTTGGCGGCAGGCTCGCCGTCGGCGGGCAACATGGGCGAGCTGGATGCGATCGCCGCGTGCTTTATCGGCGGCACTTCCATGCGTGGCGGTTCAGGCACGGTGTACGGCGCGTTGCTGGGGGCGTTGGTGATCACCAGTTTGGACAATGGGATGTCGATGCTGGATGTGGACAGTTACTGGCAGATGATTGTGAAGGGCAGCATTCTGGTGCTGGCGGTTTGGGTGGATGTGAGTACGCGGACGGGGCGGCGATAAATGGCCTTTCGACATGGTTTGTAAAGGGCCAGCAAGTCGTGTCGCTTTTAATTGCAGGACGTTTCCTAGACAATCCCTGCCGCCTTGTGCCTGCTGGAATCGGTGGCTAGTCTGCGGTCCGTCACTGCCCATTCAGTGATCGGGTTTAGTCGCCCGGATTTCGAACGCGTGCCTGGCCCTCCGTGAGACTTCATGGTGGCTGTGCGCAGGGCACCTTCGGGTGCGCCGGAATTTTCGCGTTGGAACCGGTCGACTAACCTGCGTACAGCCGCCACCCTCGTTTAGTCGCGATGGGTGTCGCTTTCTCATCTAACGCGAAGGTACACCATGAATAAAGTCGTCCCCGACCCACCCATCGACCCCGCCAAAGACCGCGCAGCCTTCAACCGCGCCATCGACCACTACCTGCCCACCCAAGGCTTCCACTCGGTCAACGAAGACCTGAGCGTCGAAGACGCCCTGCTCTACACCGCCAGTTTGCTCGACAGTGCCTCGGCGACGGCGTTGGATTGTGGTGAGCAGTTGGAGAGCCCCGAGCGGGCGAAAATTCTGGCGGTGTGGCATCTGCTGGAAATCGCCAAGACCACCGTGGATCGCTCCATCGACTGCCTGAAACGCGGATAAACACTGTGGGAGCTGGCGTGCCAGCTCCCACAGATGAACGCGTACTGGCTTCAGTTATTTGGAGACGGGCATCGCGAACTCGGCGCCCTGCTCAATGCTCTCCGACCAGCGCTGCATGATCGACTTCTGCTTGGTGTAGAACCGCACACCCTCTGTGCCATACGCATGCATGTCGCCGAACAGGCTCTTCTTCCAGCCGCCAAACCCGTGCCAGGCCATCGGCACCGGGATCGGTACGTTGATGCCGACCATGCCGACTTGAATCCGCCGTGCAAACTCACGGGCGATGTTGCCGTCGCGGGTGAAGCAGCTGACGCCGTTGCCGAATTCGTGGTCGTTGACCAGCTTGATCGCTTCGGCGAAGTCGTTCACGCGCACACAGGCCAGCACCGGGCCGAAGATTTCTTCGCGGTAGATGCTCATCTCCGGGGTCACGTGGTCGAACAGCGTCGCGCCGAGCCAGAAGCCATTTTCCAGGCCGGCTTCGGTGGGCACATAATCACGCCCGTCGAGCAGCAATTGCGCGCCGGATTGCACGCCTTGCTCGATGTAGCCGCTGATGCGTTCCAGCGCGGCGCGGGACACGATCGGGCCCATCTCGGCTTTCAGGTCGCGGCCGTCGGTGATGCGCAATTGCTTGGCGCGTTCGGTCAGCGCGGCGATGACTTTGTCGCCCACGTCACCCACCAGCACCGCCACGGAGATCGCCATGCAGCGTTCGCCGGCACTGCCGTAGGCGGCGCCCATCAGCGCATCGACGGTTTTTTCGATGTCGGCGTCAGGCATCACCACCATATGGTTTTTCGCGCCACCCAGGCCTTGGACACGCTTGCCGTGGCGAGCGCCGGTTTCGTAGATGTATTGCGCAATCGGCGTCGAGCCGACAAAGCTCACGGCCTTGACGTCCGGGTGTTCGATCAGCGCGTCCACCGATTCCTTGTCACCTTGCACCACGTTGAACACACCTTTGGGCAGGCCGGCTTCATGCAGCAGCTCCGCCATGAACAGCGAGGCGCTCGGGTCGGTCGGGCTAGGCTTGAGGATGAACGTGTTGCCCGCTGCGATGGCGATCGGGTACATCCACATAGGGACCATCACCGGGAAGTTGAACGGCGTCACGCCCGCGACAACACCCAGCGGCTGGCGCATCGTCCAGTTGTCCATGCCACGGGACACCTGGTCGGAATGCTCACCCTTGAGCAGGTTGGGAATGCCGCACGCGAATTCGAGGATGTCGATGCCCCGGTCCACTTCGCCCTGGGCGTCGGTGAAGACCTTGCCGTGCTCGGCGACGATGATGCGCGCAAGGTCGTCCTTGCGCTCGCGCAGCAGGTGCAGGTATTGGAACAGCACGCGGGCGCGGCGGATCGGCGGCGTGTCGGCCCAACCGTCGAAGGCGGCTTGCGCGGCGGCAACGGCTTCGGCGACGGTCTGGCGGCTGGCCAGGGCGACGCGGCCGGTCTTCTCGCCGGTGGCCGGGTTGAAGACGTCCTGATAGCGATCATCGCGGGACACGCGCTGGTCGTTGATGTAGTGCTCGATTGTAGTTGTCATGGCAGTCGATCCCAGGTGAATAAGCGATGGCCACACCATAGACTTTCGCTTTGTTCCAAACCAGAGCAGAATCCTGAACTTATTGTCCATATATGCGAACAATTACACCATGGAAAAGGCTGAGATCGAAGGGCTGTGGACCCATATCCACTGGCTGTCAGTGCTGGAGGAGCACGGCACCTACACGGCTGCGGCGACGCGCCTGGGCGTGAGCAAATCCGCCGTGAGCCAGCGGATTTCCGACCTGGAAAAGGCCACCGGCACCCAGTTGGTAACCCGCACCACGCGCAGCGTCAGGCTCACAGACGCGGGGTTGTCGTTGACCCGCGACGTGCGCAGCGCCTATGAACAGATCGCCCGCAGCTTCTCGTCGGTGCGCGATTCGGTCGGGGAAATTCGCGGATTGGTGCGGCTAACGGCTCCGGTGGCGTTCGCCCGTCAGCAGTTGGTGCCACACCTGTCGGAGTTTTTGCAGCGTTACCCGCAGGTGCGCATTCAGCTGGATGTGTCGGATGCCCTCAGTTCGCTGGCTGCCGAAGGCTACGACCTGGCGGTTCGTCACGGTTTCCAGGTGCCGGAAACCCATGTGGCGTGGAAGCTGTGCGACACCGGCTCGGTGCTGGTCGCCACCCGGGACTACCTGCAACACCACGGCGAACCCCGCGCACCCGGCGAGCTCTCGGCCCATAACTGCCTGTTCTACCCGCGCGGCACCGACCAGCCGGCGTGGACCTTCGAACGCGGCACTAAAAACGTCGAACGCCTCACCGTGCCCATCTCCGGCAGCTTCGCCACCAACAACAGCGAAGCCCTGCGCGATTCAGCCCTCAACCACCTGGGCATTGCCCTGCTCCCGGATTTCAGCGCCCATGCGGCGCTCGCCAGCGGCAAGCTGGTGCAGGTGCTCAAGGACTGGACGCTCAAGGGCGCCTTTGCCGATGAGATCTACCTGATTCGCCCGTACTCGCCCCATGTGCCGAAGTCGGTGAGCGTGTTGGTTGGCTATTTGAAGGAGAAACTGTCCGCAGGCTTTCGTTTCGCGGGTTGAGGTTTACCCCTTGCCCATCAGAACCAAAAGTCCATAATGGACAAAACAGTTCAGATACGGAGCCGTCCATGTCCAGCACCCCACACGTGATCAATCAGGCCCAGGCCCGCGCGTTGCTCGCGCAAATCGATGTGCCGCAGATCCTGCGCAAGATGTTCTGCGACCTGGCTGCAGGGCATGCGGTGCAACCGGCACAGCAATGGGTGGAGTTTCCCCAGGGCGCCGGCGACTTTATCAACTACCTGGGCGTGCTGGCCGAAGACGGGGTATACGGGGTGAAGACGTCGCCGTACATCGTGCGCGAACAGGGCCCGCTGGTAACGGCCTGGACGCTGCTGATGTCGACGCATACCGGCCAACCCTTGCTGTTGTGCGACGCCGCCGAACTGACCACCGCCCGCACCGCCGCCACCACGGCGCTTGCGGTGGATGCACTGGCGCCATTGGCCGCGCAACGCCTGGCGATCATCGGCAGTGGCAACGTGGCCCAGGCGCACCTGCACTACGTGAAGGACCTGCGCGACTGGCAGTCCATCAGCCTGTATTCGCCGAGCCTGGCCAGCGCCGATGATGCAACAATTGACCACCTCAAAAGCCTGGACCCACGGCTGACCTTCGCACCCAGCGTCGACGCCGCACTGGCAGACGCCGACGTGATCCTGCTGTGCACGTCCTCCGCCGGGCCGGTGATCGATCCGTCCCGCTTGAGCAAGCCCGGGTTGATCACCTCCATCAGCACCAACGCGCCCCGCGCTCACGAAATCCCGCCGCACTCGCTGAACGCCATGCAGGTCTACTGCGACTATCGCCAGACCACCCCTGGCTCGGCCGGCGAGATGCTGATCGCTGCCGAGCAACACGGCTGGGACAAACGCCAGGTGATCGGCGACCTGCCGGAACTGCTCAGCGACCACGTCCAACGCCCCGCCTACGACCGTCATGTGTACTTCCGCTCCATCGGCCTGGGCCTGGAAGACATCGCACTGGCCAACGCGCTTCGGAGAACCCTATGAACCACGCAGACTTCATCATCATCGGCGGCGGCATTGCCGGCGCGTCCACCGGTTTCTGGCTGTCGCAGCACGGCAAGGTGTTGGTGCTCGAACGCGAGAGCCACCCGGGCTATCACTCCACCGGACGCTCGGCGGCGCTCTACACCGCCGCCTACGGCACGCCGCAAGTGCGCGCGCTGACCCTGGCCAGCCGCGCGTTTTTCGATAACCCGCCGCCCGGTTTCTGCGAGCACCCGCTGCTGACGCCACGGGGCGAAATGACCGTGGACTTCACCGGTGATGCGGCCGAATTGAACGCCCAATATCAGAGCGCGAAGGCCACCGTGACGCAGGTCGAGTTGCTCAGTGCCGATGAAGCCTGTGCGAAAATGCCGATTCTGCGGCGCGAAAAAGTCCACGGCGCGCTGTATGACCCCACCGCCAGCGATATCGACACCGACGCCCTGCACCAGGGCTACCTGCGCGGTATCCGCCGCAACGGTGGCGAGGTGCTGACCGACCACGGCGTCCAGGCGCTGCACCGGGATGCCGAAGGCCTGTGGCAGGTGCAATGCGGCGAAACATCTTACCGCGCGCCGATCATCATCAACGCCGCCGGTGCGTGGGCCGACACGCTCGGCGCGCTGGCCGGCGCCCAGCCCATCGGCCTGCAACCCAAGCGCCGCTCAGCGTTCATCTTCGCCGGCCCCGACGGCGTCGACACCCACCACTGGCCAATGCTGGTGGCGCTGGACGAATCGTTCTACATGAAGCCCGACGCCGGCATGTTCCTGGGTTCGCCGGCCAACGCCGACCCGGTGGCGCCCCAGGACATCCAGCCCGAAGAACTGGACATTGCCATGGGCATCTACCAGATTGAGGAAGCCACCACCCTGACCATCCGCCGCCCCACCCGTACCTGGGCCGGGCTGCGCAGCTTTGTGCACGATGGCGATTTGCTCAGCGGCTTCGACCCTCAGGTACCCGGCCTGTTCTGGGTCGCTGCGCAAGGCGGCTATGGCATCCAGACCTCGCCCGCCATGGGCCAGGCCAGCGCTGCCCTGGTGCGCGGTGCACCGCTGCCGGAGGCGCTGACACGGTTCGGCCTCGACGCTGGTATGCTCTCCCCTGCCCGCCTGGAGCCCCATTGATGAACACCGCTGAACAAGACAAGGTCATGCAGAACTTCCGCGCGATGGCCGACGCCATCGCCACGCTGTTCTTTCCCCACGCCGAAGCGGTGCTGCACGACTTGCGCTCGCAAAAGGTCGACTACATCGCCAATAACCTGTCGAAACGCGCGATTGGCGATGATTCGGCGCTGGAAGACATGCTCAGCGAAGACGTCAGCGAGGTGAATATCGGCCCCTACGAAAAGCTCAACTGGGACGGTCAGAAAATTCGCAGCTTGAGCACCGTGCTCCACGACCACAAGGGCCGCCGGCTGGCGGTGCTGTGTATCAACCTGAATATCTCACTGTTCGAGAACGCCAAGGCGGCGCTGGATCTGTTCCTGTCGCCGAGCAAACTGATCCCGCAGCCGGACTCGCTGTTTCGCGATGACTGGCAGGAGCGAATCAACACGTTCTTGCATGCCTGGATGCGCGAGCGCCAACTGAGCCTCAACCTGCTCAACCGCGACCACAAGCGCGAGTTGGTGCTGGCACTGCATGCCGAGGGGGCGTTCAAGGGCAAGAGCGCGTCGAACTACGTGGCGAACGTGCTGGGGATGGGGCGAGCGACCGTCTACAAGCACCTCAAGGAATTGAAGGGATCTTGATGACACCGCATTCACATGTGGGAGGGGCAAGCCGCTTCCCACGTTTGATCTTCATATGGCCCAGGTTTCCTGGGTGTCAGTCGCCGTAGATATCGGCCTTGAAATACTGCTGGGAAATCTTCTGGTATTCGCCGCTCGCGCGGATCCCGTCAATCGCGGTGTTCAACGCGCTCACCAGCGCCTCGTTGCCCTTGCGCACCGCAATCCCGGCGCCCTCGCCCACGTATTTCGGGTCCTTGAGCTCCGGCCCGACAAACGCGTAGCCCTTGCCCCGAGGCATTTGCAGAAAGTCGTTCAAGGGGATGGTGTCGGCGAAGATCGCGTCCAGTCGCCCGGCCGCCAGGTCCATGTAGATTTCTTCGTTGTTGCTGTAGCGCTTGACGGTGACGCCCTTGGGCTCGAACACCTCGGTGGCGTAACGGTCAGTGGTGGTCGCGCGCTGCACGCCGACGGTCTTGCCCTTGAGGCTGGCGTACCCGTCATCGACCACCGCGCCTTCCTTCATCACCAGGCGCGACGAAGTGAAATAGTACTTGTGGGTGAAGTCCACCGACTTCTTGCGGTCCTCGTTGATGGTCATGGACGACAACGCCATGTCGATTTTCTTCACCTTGAGGGAAGGAATCAGGCCGTCAAACTCGCCTTCGACCCACACACACTTAACCTTCATCTGCGCACACAGCGCATTGCCGATGTCGTAGTCGAAGCCGACAATCTCGCCTTTTTCCGTCTTGGACGCGAACGGCGGGTACGCCGCCTCGATGCCGATACGCAGGGTTTTCTCGGCGGCCAGCAACGGGCCGGAAACGATCAGGCCCAGGGCCAGCGCGGTGATCAGGGGGAATTTCTTCATGACGGAGATCTCGCAAGTTGTTGTTGATTTGGCAAGAGCGAAGAAAAGGATCGAGCGGGCGACACTGCTTTTATACTTATAATTCCATACTGGACTTTTAAGTACCCATCGTCAATCGCAGTTGTAGCGCGTATGCACCAGCACCCGGGTAAAGGGCGGTGCCGCCCGTGCGCCGTCCAGTGCGCCACGAATCCAGCGCACCGCCGCCGCCACTTCGCCGACGAAATCATGGGACACCACGTAGTCCATGACGCCTGCTTCCAACAGCGCCCGGGTGTGCACCGTCAACTCGTGACCGACAAACACTGGACGCTGGCCCTCGGCGAGGGTGCCGAGCGCCTGGGCCACGCCACGGTTGGCCCCCGCCACGTTGTAGATCGCCGCCGGGCAGGCGTGCCGGGCGAAATAGCGGGTCAGTTGCGTGGCGATGGTCTGCGGGCTGTCATCGGAGAGCATCCGCTCATCGATCTTCAGGTGCGGGAACTCGGCACGCAGCACCCGTCGAAAGCCCATTTCACGCTCCTGCTGGCAACGAAACGGCTCACTGGTGACCAGCAGAATCTTCGCCTTCTGCCGCGCCAGGGCATTGCCGACCAGCAACCCGGCGACACTGCCCGCCGCATACTGGTCGTTACCCACGTAGGCACTGCGCCCGGAGTTGGGCAGGTCGGTGGTCAGGCAGACCACCGCAATGCCCTGGCGGCACAGGCTGCGAATCGCCCGGTTGATCGCCGGGTGCTCGCGAGAGACCACAATCACGCCGTCGGCGGACGCCCCCTCGGCCTGAACCTGGTCGGCAAAGGCTGCAGGATCCACCTGGTGGCTGGAGCGGTACTCGCCATGGATGACCACGCCGGGGGTCGACGCATTGATGGCGGCCTGCGCGTCGGCCAGGGTCGCATTGAAGGTTTCACCTGAGTCGCAGAAGAGCGTGATATGCAAGGTCGCCATGCCATTGGCGAGGTCCTGCCTGAGCTTGTCCAGCGCCGCCAAGACCTTGAGCCGGGTGCTCTCACCAACCCCGCTGCGGTTATTGAGCACACGGTCCACCGTCGCCGGCCCGACCCTGGCGACCTTGGCAATCTGCTCGACCGTGGGGCCTTTCCAACCTGCTGCGGGAGTCTGACGGGGCATGGACGAGATGGCCTGAATGATGGAGTTGCCATCACTTATAGCCGATAAAACCTTGGAAACCGACTTTGAGCTCCGGAAAAAAATGATGGCTTTCCCATCAGGATAGGCCCTTGCTCGTCCTTGAATCAGCCCTCCGCGCTGCCAATAATCGCCTCACAACAACCCCAACAATTCGTCAGGAATGCAACCATGAAACTGGGCTTTGTCACCGACACCCTGGGCAACCTGCCCTTGGGCGATGTCCTCCAGCACGCCGAACGCATGGGCCTTTCCGGCCTGGAAGTGAATACGGGCGGCTGGTCAACCGCGCCCCATTTGAACCTGGCGCAGATGCTCGACAACAATGCCGCCCGCCGCGATTTCACCCGCAACTTCCAGGACCACGGCCTGGAAATCATTGCCCTCAATGCCAACGGCAACCCGTTGCACCCCACCCAGCCGGAACAGGCGCAGTGCCTCAGGGACACGATTCGCCTGGCGGGCGAGTTGGGGATCAAGACGGTCTGCGCCATGTCCGGCTTGCCCGAAGGCCAGGCAGGCGACCGCACGCCCAACTGGGTGGTCACCGCCTGGCCGCCGGAAACCCAGACCATGCTGCGCTATCAATGGGAGGAACGCCTGCTGCCGTTCTGGCGCGAGATCGCCGACCTGGCCAAGGCCAACGGCGTCGAGCGCATTGCCCTGGAGTTGCACGGTGCCCAGTGCGTATACAACGTGCGTTCCCTGCTCAAGCTGCGCGAGGCCATCGGCCCGGTGATCGGCGCCAACCTCGACCCGTCCCACCTGTTCTGGATGGGCGCCGACCCCTTGGCCGCCGCCGATGCCCTGGGCGATGCGCTGTACCACGTGCACGCCAAGGACACGCTGCTCAACACGCCAGTGCAGGCGGTGGATTCATTGCTGGAAACCGGCTCACTGATGGACGTGCCGGCGCGCAGTTGGTCCTACATCACCCTCGGCTTCGGCCATGGCGAACAGTGGTGGCGCCAGTTCTGCTACCGCCTGAAGATGGCCGGCTATGACGGCTGGTTGTCCATCGAACATGAAGACGTGCTGCTCAACAGCCTGGAAGGCCTGCAAAAGTCCGTGACGCTGCTGCAGGGGGTGATGCCCGTCGGCGTCAGCGACTTCAAGCCGCAGGCCATTTGAGCCGCTCCCACCCATGAGTTTTTTGCACAACCGAGTGGTGTTTTTGAGCGTTCATCTCTGATTTTTGCGTGCCTATACTCGGTTCAGCCACCCGGCTGAGCCGGGGGTCAGTCCCTACAACAATAATCAAGGACAATGACCATGACGCACCCTTTCCTGGCCGCCCGGGATTTCCTGCTCGCCCACCGCACCGACTACGCCACTGCCGTGCGTGACTTCCAATGGCCGCAACTGGGGGAGTTCAACTGGGCGCTGGACTACTTCGAGGTGATGGCTGCAGGCAACTCGGCCAACGCGCTGTGGATTGTCGAAGAGGACGGCAGCGAGCAACGCTACAGCTTCCAGCAACTGGCCGCGCGCTCCAACCAGGTCGCCAATCACCTGCGGTCCCTCGGTGTGGGTCGCGGTGATCGGGTGCTGCTGATGCTCGGCAACGACGTGGCACTGTGGGACACCATGCTCGCCGCGTTCAAGCTTGGCGCCGTGGTCATCCCCGCCACGGCCCTGTTGAATGCCGAAGATCTGCGCGACCGTATCGAACGCGGCCATGTCCGCCACCTGGTGGTGGGCGAGGCTCATACCGGCAAATTCGCCGGCCTCGCCGACGGTTGCACCCGCGTCTGCGTGGGCACGGCGCCCGCCGGGTGGGTCGCCCATGACGCCGCCTTCGCGCACGCCGAGCAATTCGACGCCGAAGGCCAGACCCTGGCCAGCGACCCGATGCTGCTGTATTTCACCTCCGGCACCACCTCCAAGCCGAAGATGGTGCTGCACAGTCACCAGAGCTACCCGGTGGGGCACCTGTCGACGATGTACTGGATCGGCCTGCAACCGGGCGACCTGCACCTGAACATTTCGTCTCCGGGCTGGGCCAAGCATGCCTGGAGTTGCCTGTTCGCACCGTGGAATGCCGGGGCGTGCATCTTTATCCATAACGTCGCACGGTTCAGCGCGCCGACGTTGCTCAGTGCGCTGGAACGCTACGGCGTGACCAGCCTGTGCGCGCCGCCCACCGTGTGGCGCATGCTGATCCAGGAAGACCTGGCCAGCTACAAATCACGGCTGAACCTGCGCGAACTGGTGGGCGCCGGTGAGCCGTTGAACCCGGAAATCATCGAACAGATCCAGCACGCCTGGGGCCTGCCCTTGCGCGATGGCTTCGGCCAGTCGGAAACCACCGCGCTGGTGGGCAACACGCCGGGGCAGTTGCTCAAGCCCGGCTCCATGGGCCGCCCACTGCCTGGCTATCGGGTGGCGCTGCTGGACCCGGACGGCGTGCCTGGCACCGAAGGTGAAGTCGCGCTGCCGCTGGATGTGCGCCCGCTCGGCCTGATGCTGGGCTACGAGGACAGCCCGGAGAAAACCGCCGAGGTCATGCGTGATGGTTACTACCGCACCGGCGACACCGCGCAGATCGACGCCGACGGCTACATCACCTTCGTCGGCCGTGCGGATGACGTGTTCAAGGCCTCCGACTACCGCATCAGCCCGTTCGAGCTGGAAAGTGCACTGATCGAACACCCGGCCGTGATGGAAGTGGCCGTGGTGCCCAGCCCCGATCCGCTGCGCCTGGCCGTGCCCAAGGCCTTCCTGATCCTTGCCCACGACGCGCTGGGCGATGATGAACTGGCGCGCCACATCCTCGCCTTCGCCCGCGACAATCTCGCGCCGTACAAGCGGGTGCGGCGTATCGAATTTGTCAGCGAACTGCCCAAGACCATCTCCGGCAAGATCCGCCGGGTGGAGTTGCGGCAGATGGAGGTGGTCCGGCGCCAGAGCGAGACGCGAGGTGAGCAGGAGTACTTCGAGGAGGACTTTGCGCTAACCACCCCCACCGCGTGACGGACAGCCTCGGCAAAAAATGTGGGAAGGGGTTTGCCCCCTCCCACATGTGGACTGAGGTGTGCCAGCACCACCCTGATCAGCTCACCCAATCCTCTCGAATACTTGCCTGATCCTGCGAACTTCTCGACTACCGGATACTTACCTCTTGCGCAGTGGTCTAGAGTTCGACAATAAGCGGCCACTGCATTCATAAAGGCCGCACCTACCGTCGATCAGCAGGTGAGCCATGGAATTACGTATCAACCAACAGGCCTTCGAGGTCGATGCCGACGCGGACACGCCCTTGCTGTGGGTCATCCGCGATGACTTGGGGCTGACCGGTACCAAGTACGGCTGCGGCCTGGCGCAATGCGGCGCATGTTCAGTGCTGGTCGATGGCAACGTGGTACGCAGTTGCGTCACGCCGGTGGCTGCGGTGGTCGGGCGCGAGATCACGACCATTGAGGCCATTGAGGCCGACGACGTGGGCAAGCGCGTCGTCGCAGCCTGGGTCGAGAAACAAGTTGCGCAATGCGGTTACTGCCAGTCCGGGCAGGTCATGGCGGCCACCGCCCTCCTCAAGCACACCCCTGTGCCGAATGATGAGCAGATCAAAGCGGCGATGATCAACCTGTGCCGCTGCGGTACTTACAACGCCATCCACGCTGCCATGCACGACCTGGCCAAACCGGAGCGTGCCTGATGAGCATCCCCAAAGACTTGTTCGATACTCCCGTGAACCTGTCGCGCCGGCGCTTTCTGGCCAGTACCGCCGTAGGCGCGCTGGTGATCGGTTTCGGCCTGCCACTGGGTACGTCCAGAGTGCAGGCTGCCACGGCCGCTGAACGCGGCACCCAGGTGCCGGCCTTTCTGGAAATTCGCCCCGACGGCAGCGTGCGCCTGCTCAGTCCTTTCATGGAAGGCGGCCAGGGTACCCACACGGCCATGGCGCAGATTGTCGGCGAAGAGCTGGATGCCGATCCCGCGACGTTCGTGGTCGAAGCCGCGCCTCCCGGCGAAGCGTATGTGGTGATGGAAAACGGTATGCGCATTACCGGCGGCAGCATGTCGGTGCGCATGAGCTACCCGACCATGCGTCGCCTTGGCGCTCTGGCGCGGGCAATGTTATTGCAGGCCGGCGCCGCGCAACTGGGTGTGCCGGTGGCCGAGCTGACCACTCAACCGGGTCGCGTGGTGCATGCCGCGTCCGGACGGTCCCTGGGTTACGGCGAGTTGGCCGGCCGCGCCCTTGATATGCCAGTGCCCGATCCGTCCACCCTCACGTTGCGCGACCCAAGCCAATTCCGCTGGATCGGCAAACCGGTGAAGCGCCTGGATGCCTACGACAAATCCACCGGCAAGGCGCTGTACAGCATTGATCAAAAAGTCGACGGCATGCTCCACGCCGCCGTGCAACACGCCCCGCGCCTGGGCATGACCGTGGGCAGCCTGCGGAATCAGGCACAGGTCGAGGCCATGAAAGGGGTGCATTCCGTTCACACGCTGCCCGGCGCCGTGGCGGTGGTCGCCGAGCGCTGGTGGCACGCCAAGCGCGCGGTGGAAGCGATTCAGGTCGACTGGCTGGAGCCAGGGCCAGATTCTCAAGTGCGCGCCATGCCGGCGGACTTTTCCAGCGATGGTTTCCGCGATTTTCTCGCCGCCCAGCAAGGCCCGGCGCGTGACGACGAAAACGAAGGCGATGTGGCCGGCACGTTGGCCGGGGCCAAGACCCGGGTCGAAGCGACCTACCACAACCAGTACCTGCACCACGCGCAACTGGAGCCGCCGTCAGCCCTGGCCCGCTTCAACCCGGACGGCACGCTGGACGTATGGCTGCCCAACCAGGCGCCCGACATGTTCCGTGCCGATATTGCCAAGCGAACCGGCCTGGACATCGCGCAAATCAACCTGCACTCACCGTTGCTGGGCGGCTTTTTCGGCCGGCACTTCCTGTATGACTCGGCCAGCCCGTACCCCCAGGCCATCGCGTTGGCCAAGGCGGTAGGCCGTCCGGTCAAGCTGATCTGGAGCCGTGAAGAAGAGTTCCTGCGCGATGTATTGCGCCCGGTGGCGGTGGTCAAGTTCCGCGCTGCGCTGGATGACAAAGGCCTGCCAGTGGCCATCGAAGCGGTGAGCGCCACCGAAGGCCCCACTGAGGCCATCGCTGGCAAGCAAGGCGAAAAACTTGACCCCACGGCCCTCGAAGGCTTGACGGGCAAGGCCTATGCAATCCCCAACAAACGGATCGCGCAGATTTACGTCAAAGGCCCGGCGATGCTGGGTTACTGGCGCTCGGTGGGCAACTCCCTGAATGACTTCTTTTATGAGGCATTCCTGGATGAACTGGCGGACAAGGGCGGTCACGACCCTTATGAGTTGCGCCTGCATTTGCTGCGCGACAACCCCCGCCTGACCACCCTGTTGCAGGCGGTGGGCGAGCTGTCCGGCGGTTGGAAGCGCGGTCCTTACACGGCCGAGGACGGCAGCAAGCGCGCACGCGGGGTGGCCATGGCTTCACCGTTCGGCTCCCATGCGGCGGTCATCGCCGAAGTCTCGATCGAAAGCGGCCAGGTCAAGGTGCATCAGATCTGGGAAGCCATCGACCCCGGCAGCATCGTCAACCCGGCCATTGTCGAGGCGCAGGTCAATGGCGCCGTGGCGCTGGGCTTGTCCCAGGCGTTGCTGGAAGAGGCGGTGTACGTGGACGGCAAACCACGGGCGCGCAACTACGACCTGTACCCGATTCTGCCGCCGTCGCGAATGGCGCAGGTGCATGTGCGGATCGTCGAAAGTGGCGAGAAGATGGGCGGCATCGGTGAACCCCCGCTGCCCGCCGTGGCGCCGGCCGTGGCCAATGCAGTGGCGCAATTGACCGGCCAGCGCATCCGCAGCTTGCCGTTGAGCCGACACACTTTCAGCTAACCGACAGAGATCGCCCATGAACAACCGTCGATTCGTAAGAACCGCAGGCTGGCTGGCGCTGCCCTGCCTGGTCGCCGCAGGTGTGCTGGCCTGGTACGTTACCCGCCAACCCCCTTCACCGCTTGAACAAGCCCCACCGGTTGACGCCGCACTGATCAGCCGCGGCGAGTACGTAGCGCGCCTGAGCGACTGCGTGGCCTGCCACAGCCTGCCGGGCAAGACACCGTTTGCCGGCGGCCTGGAAATGGCCACGCCGCTGGGGGCCATCCACGCCACCAACATCACTCCGGACCGCGAACACGGCATTGGCACCTACAGCCTGGCCGACTTTGATCGCGCCGTGCGCCACGGTGTGGCACCCGGTGGGCGCCGACTCTACCCGGCCATGCCCTACCCGTCCTATGTGAAGCTCAGCGACGATGACGTGCGCGCGCTGTACGCGTTCTTCATGAAAGGCGTGCAACCGGCCAGCGAGCCGAATATCCCCAGTGATATTCCCTGGCCGTTGAACCTGCGCTGGCCGATCGCATTGTGGAATGGCGTGTTCGCCCCCAGTGAGCCTTACGCGGCCAAGCCCGAGCAGGATGCGCTGTGGAACCGTGGTGCCTATATCGTCCAGGGCCCCGGCCACTGCGGCAGTTGCCACACGCCGCGCGGCCTGGCGTTCAATGAAAAAGCCCTGGATGAGTCCGGCAAGCCCTACCTCGCTGGCGCCCTGCTGGACGGTTGGTACGCGCCCAGCCTGCGTCAAGACCCCAACACCGGGCTGGGGCGCTGGACTGAAGCGCAGATCGTGCAGTTCCTCAAGACCGGTCGCAACCAGCATGCGGTGGTCTACGGCTCGATGACCGAAGCCTTCAACAACTCCACGCAGTTCATGGCCGACGAGGACCTGGCGGCCATCGCACGCTACCTCAAATCCCTGCCAGGCGACCCGCAGCGTGACGGCACCCCGTGGCAGTACCAGACGGCCTCCGCCAACAGCGGGCCCGGTGCGCACACCTATGCGACGCGCTGCGCGTCCTGCCACGGCCTGGACGGCAAGGGGCAGCCTGAGTGGATGCCGCCTCTGGCTGGCGCTACCTCGGCACTGGCCAAGGAGAGTGCCTCGGCGATCAACATCACCCTCAACGGCTCGCAACGCGTGGTGGTCGCCGGGGTGCCGGATGCCTACCGTATGCCAGCGTTCCGTGAGCAATTGTCTGACCAGGAGATTGCAGAGGTGTTGAGCTATGTGCGCAGCACCTGGGGCAATGCAGGCGGCGCGGTGGACGCGCAGGCGGTGGGCAAGCTGCGCGGGCACACCGACCCGGCGAGCAGCAGCCCGATTATCTTGCACATGCGCTAGCGGGCTACTGGGTGAAGTGTGGGAGCTGGCGGTGGGCTTGTTTTGCGGGTCTGACGCGAATCCAATGTGGGAGGGGGCTTGCCCCCGATGGCGGTGGTTCAGCCAGTACATCTATTGCCTGCCACTCCGCTATCGGGGGCAAGCCCCCTCCCACAGGGGACTGGCGGTGGGCTTGTTTTGCGGGTCTGGCGCAAATCCAATGAACTGCACCCCAAATGCACACTTGCGGTGCGTCGTTTCTACCCAAGTGACAGTTTTCAGGGCGTCGCCACAAGGCGCGAATTCCAGCATTACCTTTTAAATCATGAACATATCGTTTATGGCCTGAAGCTTGCTTTTGAGACACCGCCGCGCCTTGCGGTACTCGTTTCCCCCATCCCTTGCGATGGGCGACCCAGCCTCAACGATGCGGCCGGTGTCTCAAGCGAAACGGCTCACACATTCAGCCGACAGCGTCGTCGGTATGTGAAATCAGGCCCTCCTTCCCCCGCCTGCATTTCTTCCCAGACCTTTTTTCATCCAGCGCCAAGCGTCGTGCCTGACTTCAATTCGGGCTGCGCTGGAGGTGCGGGTCCGGGTTCCAGGAGTCTTCCGAATGGCTATGAATCGTCGTGCTTTCCTGCGGACGTCCGCGATTTCCGCGGCTGCGCTGTCCACCTTGAGCTTGAAGAGTTTCTCGGCATTTGCCGCCGACGACGCGATCAATATCGCCTCGCTCTACGACAACTCCGGTGGCCTGGACATCTATGGCAAGCCCATCGTCGACGCCCTCACCTTTGCGGTCGAAACCCTCAACAGCGCCGGCGGCCTGCTCGGTCGCCCGCTCAACCTGATCAAGTACGACACCCAGTCGAACATGCAGCTCTACGCGCAATACGCCCAGCAGGCGGCGCTCAAGGACCGTGCGGCGGTGGTGCACGCCGGGATCACGTCGGCCTCGCGTGAAGTGGTGCGCCCGGTGCTGGACCGCTACAAGACCCTGTATTTCTACAACAACCAGTACGAAGGCGGCGTGTGCGACCGCAACTTCTTCGGCACGGGCGTCACCCCTGGCCAGACCGTTGAAAAACTGGTGTCCCATGTCACGAAAAAGTGGGGCAAGAAGGTCTACATCGTCGCGGCCGACTACAACTACGGGCAGATTGTCACCGCCTGGGTGAAGAAGTATGTGGAGCAAGCCGGCGGCGAAAGCGTGGGCATCGAGTTCTTTCCGCTGGACGTGACCAACTTCGGCGCGACCATCTCCAAGATCCAGGACGCCAAGCCGGACTTCGTCTGGTCGGCCCTGGTGGGCGGCGCGCACATGTCGTTCTACCGCCAATGGAAGGCGGCAGGCATGACGGGCAAGCTGCCGATCGCCTCCACGACCTTCGCCGGAGGCAACGAGCACATCGTGCTGTCGCCAGAGGAATGCAACGGCATCCTGATCTGCCAGAACTATGTGCAGGAACTCGCCACGCCGCAGAACCAGGCCTTCGTCGAGCGTTTCCACAAACGTTTCGGCGCCGACTACCCGTATATCACCGAGCTGGCGATGGGCGCCTACCAAGGCATGATGCTGTGGGCAGAAGGCGTGCGCCAGGCCGGCACGGTCGAGCGCATGGCCGTGACCCAGGCCCTGGAAAAGGGCATCAGCCTGGACCTGCCGAGCGGCAAGGTCAGCATCGACCCGGCCACCCACCACTGCATTCTCGACGTGCACATCGCCGAGGTGCGCGACCACCGCCTGGAAGTGGTCGAGAGCTTTGCCCAGCAAGCACCTTCGGATACCGCCGCCGTGTGCGACCTGGTGAAGAACCCGCGTGACGCAAAACAATACAGCATCGCGCTGTAAGGAGGCCGACATGGATTGGGCTGCCATTTTCTCCCTGCAAATCGTGGGTGCCATCGCCACGCTGGTGCTGCTGAGCATCGGCCTAGCGGTGGTGTTCGGGATGATGAAAATCATCAACCTGGCCCACGGTGAATTCATGATGCTCGGCGGTTACGTCGCCGTGCTCGCCACCCATCACCTGCACGTGCCCATCTGGATTTCGATCCTGGTGCTGGCGCCTTTGAGCGTGGGGTTGTTCGGCATGCTGGTGGAGCGCCTGCTGGTGCGGCACCTGTACGGCCGCATGATCGATACCATGCTCGCCACCTGGGGGCTGAGCCTGGCACTGACCGGCGCGGCCACCATGCTGTTCGGCAACACCACGGTGGGCATCAGTTCGCCGTTGCCGGGCGTCAGCATTGGCGCCTATCAAACCAGCGGCTACGGCCTGTTTGTGATCGGCGTAGCGGTGGCTGTGCTGCTGGGCATGTGGGCGTTGCTGCGCTTTACCCACTTTGGCCTGTGCGCCCGCGCCACCATGCAGAACGCCAAGATGGCGGCGGCGCTGGGCGCCAACCCCGGGCGCATCTACAGCCTCACGTTCGGGCTGGGCGCGGCGCTGGCCGGTCTCGGTGGCGCGGTGCTGGCACCGCTCACCGGGGTGATTCCCACGCTGGGCGCCAGCTACATCGCCAAGGCGTTCATTACCGTGATCGGCGGCGGCAGTGCGGTGATTACCGGCACCCTCAGCGCCGCCGGCGGCTTCGGCGTGATCAGCCAGGTGGTGACGTTCTTCAGCACCCCAGTGTTCGGTGAAGTGGCGTTGCTGCTGGCGGCCATTGTGTTGATCCGCGTATTGCCCCAAGGCATTACCGGTCGTTTCTTTCGGAGGGCGTTCTGATGCCTGTTGATACCCGCACCCTGCTGCCCGTACTCGGCTGCGCCCTGGCCGCCGTGCTGGTGGCGGTCCTGCCGCAGTGGCTGGACCTGTTTACCCTGCTGTCCCTGACCATCTACCTGGTGATGGCGCTGTTGGCGCTGAGCCTGGCGTTTATCTGGGGTTTTGGCGGCATCCTGTGCTTCGGCCAGGCGGCGTTTTTCGGCCTCGGGGCTTACGCTTATGCCATCGGTGTGATCAACCTGGGCGACAGCACCTGGCCGGTATTGCTGGCCATCGCGGTGCCGGCGCTGGTGGCGGCGGCCATGGGTTACTTCATGTTCTACGGCGGTATCAGCGACGTATACCTAGGCGTGATTACCCTCGCGGTCACCCTGATTCTGTTCAACGTGATGAACTCCACGTCCGGTTCCGAGTACCACATCGGCAGCGCCTTGCTCGGGGGGTTCAACGGTATCCCGGCGATTCCCACCCTCAACGTTCCGTTCAACCCCGAACGCGTGCTGGAGCCGGAAACCCTGTTCCAGGTGATCGGCGGCACGTTGATCCTCTGTTACCTGGGGCTGCGTGGGCTGCTCGCCAGCCGCTTCGGCAAGGTGGTGGTGGCGATCCGCGAGAATGAACAACGCGCTGGCCTGCTGGGCTACGACACGCGCCTGCACAAGCTGATCGTATTCAGCCTGGGCGGCGGCATCGCCGGGCTGGCGGGCTGCCTGTTCGCCAACTGGGGCGCGTTTGTCAGCCCCGGCGTATTCGGGCTGGCGCAGTCGGCGCAGATCATCATCTGGGTGATCGTCGGCGGACGCGGCACCCTGTTCGGGCCAATCCTGGCGTGCATCGGCATCCAGGCACTGATGGCACGGCTGGGTGAACAGCAGCATGTGGACAGCGGCTTTGTGCTGGGCCTGATCCTGCTGGCCTTTGTCATGTTGCTGCCGCGCGGCTTGCTGCCGACCTTGAGCAGCGGCGTCGCGCGCGTTTTCCAACGTCGCCCGCAACCGATCCCGACCCAGGAGCGCGCACTATGAGCCTGTTGCAAACCCAAGGCCTGGGCGTCAGCTTTGGCGGCGTGCATGCGGTCAATGCCGTCGACTTCAGCCTGGAAAGCGGCGAACTGCGCTGCCTGATCGGCCCCAATGGCGCCGGCAAAAGCACGTTTTTCAAGATGCTCAGCGGCCAGCTCAAACCTACCCGTGGCGTGTGCCACTTCAAGGGCCAGCGCATTTCCGGGCGGGCACCGCATCAAGTCGCCCGCCTTGGCATCGGCATCAAGACCCAGGCCCCCAGCGTGTTCGATGGCCTGGATGTGCTCGAAAACCTGCGCCTGGCCGCCAGCCGCCGGCAAGGCCCTGGCCACGCCCGCAACACCGCCGAGGAAACCCTGGAACGCATCGGCCTCACCGAATTGCGCACGCGCCTGGTCGGGGACTTGGCCCACGGCCAACGCCAGTGGGTGGAGCTGGGCATGATTCTCGCCTCGCGCCCGGAACTGGTCCTGCTGGACGAACCCGCTGCCGGCATGACCTACCAGGAAGTGCGCAAGACCGCCGCGCTGATCAAGGAAATCAACGCCCACAGCACCGTGGTGGTGGTCGAGCACGACATGGAATTCATCCGCCTGATCGCCGGCACCGTCACCGTCTTCAACCAAGGCGCGATCCTGGCCCAAGGCAGTTTTGCCGAGGTGACCCAGGACCCCGCCGTGCGCGAAGCCTACCTGGGCAAGCAGGAGATCAAACATGCTTGATGTCACTGGTTTATCCGCCGGTTACGGGCGTATTCCCGTGCTGCGCGACGTTCGCTTGAGCTGCGCGGCCAATACCTGCGTGGGCGTGCTGGGTCGCAACGGCATGGGCAAGACCACCCTGCTGCGCGCCTTGATGGGCGAACTCCCCGCCATGGCCGGCAGCCTGCACTTTGCCGGTGAAGACCTGAGCCAGGCCGCCGCCCACAAACGTGCGCGCGCCGGTATCGGCTACGTGCCACAGGGTCGGCAGATTTTCCCGTTCCTGAGCGTGCGGGAAAACCTGCGCATGGGTTGCGTGAAAGACTTCGCCAACGCCGACGCGACCATCGAACGCATCCTCGCCTACTTTCCGCGCCTGCACCGCCTGCTCGACCAACCCGGCGGCGCGCTGTCCGGCGGTGAGCAGCAGCTGCTGGCCCTGGCCCGCTGCCTGTGCGGCGAGCCGAAGATAATCTTGCTGGACGAGCCCACGGAAGGCATCCAGCCCTCGATCTGCGACGAAATCATTGAAACCCTGCAACGCCTGCGTGTGGAACAGAGCCTGGCGGTGATCCTGGTTGAACAGGACATCGAGTTTCTCAGTGCCTTGTCCGACCGCATCCTGATCATCGAGAACGGCCAACTGGTGGACGAAGTCGACCCGGCCCTCACCAGCGCCGAAGCCATCGCCGAGCGCTTCATGGGCTTTCATGTATAAGGAACCTGTCATGTCGATTCAACGCCCTACCCTGGCCGATCTCACCGAGGTCGGTCACCGCCTTGGCTTGCAAATGGCCGAGCCGTTGCTGCACGAATACGCGCACATTCTCGAAGCCGTGTGGCAGGACTACGACCGTCTCGATTCAATCACCCAGCCACCCGCGCCACCCCGTTACCCGCGGGGCCCCGGCCAGGTGCCGCAGGACAACCCCTACAACGCCTGGTACATACGCACCGACATCCAGGGCGCCGCCACCGGCAAGCTGGCGGGCAAACGCGTGGCGCTCAAGGACAATATCTGCCTGGCCGGCGTGCCAATGATGAACGGCGCCTCGACCCTGCAGGGCTACGTGCCGGACCTCGACGCCACCGTAGCCACCCGCGTGCTGGACGCCGCCGGGCTGATCCTCGGCAAGGCCCACTGCGAGTTTTTCTGCGTGTCGGGCAGCAGCCACACCAACGCCACCGGTGCGGTGCACAACCCGCGCAATCCGGGGCATTCCACCGGGGGTTCGTCTTCAGGCTGCGCGGCATTGATCGCCGCCGGCGAAGTGGACCTGGGCATCGGCACCGACCAAGGCGGCTCGGTACGGATTCCGGCGGCCTATTCAGGCATCTACGGCATGAAGCCGACCCATGGGCTGATCCCCTACACCGGCATCATGCCCATCGAAATGACTTTGGACCACGCTGGGATCATGAGTGCCAACCTTGCAGACAATGCGCTGCTGCTGGAGGTGCTGGCCGGCGCCGACGGGCTGGATCCGCGCCAGGATCGCGTGGTGCCCACCGAAGCCTACACCCAGGCGCTCGGCAAGGGCTGCGAGGGTCTGCGTATCGGCGTGGTGCGCGAAGGCTTCGGCCATGCCAACTCCGAAGCCGATGTGGACGCCGCCGTGCGGCGTGCGGCGGCGTTGTTCGAAGGCCTGGGCGCACGGGTCGAGGATATTTCGATCCCACTGCACGCCCTGGGCCATGCGATCTGGACGCCGATTGCAGTGGAAGGCACCACCCAGTTGCTGCGCGGCTACAATTACGGCTCGAACTGGAAAGGCCTGTATGTGGAAAGCCTGATGAACGCCCAGCAGGATTGGCAAAGCGAGGCCGGGCGTTTCCCCCACGACCTGAAAACCTGCCTGCTGGCCGGCGAGTACGCGTACCAGCGCTTTGGCGGCCGGTATTACGCCAGGGCCCAGAATGCCGCCCGTCAGCTGCGCGCGGCCTACGACCAGCAATTGCAGGATTTCGACGTGCTGCTGATGCCCACCGTACCGCTCAAGGCGCCCAGGCTGCCCACGGCAGATGCATCGGCCAGCGAATGGGTGCAACGGGCCCTGGAAATGAACGCCAATACCGCGCCGTTCGATGTCACCGGCCACCCGGCGCTGTCAGTCCCTTGCGGGCTTGCCAGCGGCCTGCCGGTCGGCATGATGCTGGTGGCGCGCGATTACGGCGAGGCCATGCTGTATCAAGTGGCGCACGCGTTTGAACACCACATCGACTGGGAAAGCCTGACGTCATGAGCACCCCCGACTACAAAGTCGGCCTGCTGTTTTCCGAGTGCAGCCTCACCGCTGCCTCGGAGACCACCCAGGCCAATGCCACTCACCTGGCGATTGCCGAGGTCAACGACGCCGGCGGTATACAGGGCCGTTTGCTGTTACCGGTGGACGGGCATCCCGGTGCCGAACCTGCGGACTACCGCGACAGCGCTCTGCGCCTGTGCGACGAACACCAGGTGCAGGTGCTGTTCGGCACGCACATGTCGAGCACCCGCAAAACCGTGCTGCCGGTGGTCGAGAGCCGCCGTCGCCTGCTGTTCTACCCCACGCTCTACGAAGGGTTCGAGTACTCGCCGTGGTGCTACTACACCGGCTCCGCGCCCAACCAGAACTCGGTGCAACTGGCACGCTACGTGTTGGAGCATTTCGGCAACCGGGTGCTGTTCGTCGGCGGTTCCTATGTGTACCCGTTCGAGTCCAACCGCATCATGCGCGAACTGTTCGAACAGGCCGGCGGCGAAGTGGTGGACGAGATCTACCTGCCCTTCCACGCCACCGCCGAGGACTTCGAGCGGGTGATGCAACAGGTGCGCGCGACGGCACCGGATGCGATCTACTCGACCATCGTCGGCAGCGATATTCCGGCGCTGCACCGCGCCTATCGCCAGGCCGGTTTCGACCCGGCGCGCATGCCCATCGTCAGCCTCGCCACCAACGAGGTCGACGTGTTGTGCATGAGCGCTGAGGAGGCCGAGGGGCACGTCTCGGCGGCGCCGTGGTTCTCGACCTTGCAGACGCCCGCCAGCCAGGCCTTTGTGGCCCGTTACCGAGCACGTTTCGGTGACGATGCACCGCTGACAGCGGGCGCCGAGGCCGCGTATTTCCAGGTGCATCTGTTCGCCGAAGCGGCGCGACGGGCGGACGGCCCATCCGTCGAAGCGTTGCGCCAGGCCTTGGCTGGGGCACAGTACGAAGCGCCCCAGGGCCGCGTGCACATCGACGCCGACACCCACCACACCTGGCTGTGGCCACGCATCGCCCGCCTCGACCACCAGCGTCGCTTCGAGCTGGTGGTGCAAAGCGAGCAACCGGTGAAACCGAGCCCCTACATGGTCGACTACCAACTGGATGGTCAGCCATGAGCGGCGGGAGGTCGAGATGAGCAACGCACCGTCACTGTTGCGTGAACTCAAGGGCCTGCGCGTGCTGGTGATCCACCCGGTGGACGCCGAAGCCCGCGTGGTGCTGGACCAGTTGCAGCGCATCGGCTGCATCGTCGAGCAATGCTGGCCGGTGCCCACGCATTTGCCGGAGCACACCGACGTGGTGCTGCTGGCCGTGGAACTCAGCCAGCGCCTGAACACCCAGGCGCTGGTGGAGGGCCTGAGCGAGCAGGCGCCGCCGATCATCGCCGTGGTGGGTTATGAAAACCCGTCGATGCTGCAACTGGTGCTGGAAACCCAGCCGGCGGCCGTCATCGAGCGCCCGCTGCGGCCCTTCGGCCTGTTGACCCAGTTGCTGATGGCCCGCGCCGCCTGGCGGGCGCGCATCGACATGCTGGCGCAACTGCGCAAATTGCAGACCCGCCAGCCGGCAGTGTCCAAGATTTCCATGGCCAAGGCACTGCTCATGGCCCGTCATCGCATTGGCGAAAACGACGCCCATCGCCGCCTGCAACGCGACGCCATGGCCAGTCGCAGCAGCATGGAAGCGGTGGCACAGGCTATTATCGACGCTGGCCTGCCCCCTCAACCCGAATAAGCACCCCGTGCATCCAAGAATACGTAGAGGTTATTTATGCAAGCTTTCAACTTCAGCACCACCGCCCACTTGATCTGCGCCAGCGGCGCCGCCGCCCAGCTGGCCGAGCATTGCGCCGCAAGGGGCGCGCGTAACGTGCTGCTGGTGACCGACGCCGGCATCCTGCGCCATAACCTGCTGGATTCGGTGCTGCCCGGTTTCGACGCCGCCGATATCAACCTGCAGGTCTACAGTGATGTGCTCGCCGACCCGGCCGAGGAACTGGTGCTGGCCGCCACGGCGCAAGCCCGCGCGATGGGGGCCGACCTGATCGTTGGCTTCGGCGGCGGCAGCTCCATGGACACCGCCAAACTGGTGGCCTACCTCGCTGCCCCCGGCCAACGCCAGGGGCTGGCGGACATCTACGGCGTCAACCAGGCAAACGGCGCGCGCCTGCCGCTGATCCAGGTGCCGACCACCGCCGGCACCGGTTCGGAAGTCACGCCGATTTCCATCGTCACCACTGCGACTGGCAAGTCCGGCGTGGTGTCGTCGCAGTTACTGCCGGACCTGGCGATTCTCGATGCCCAGCTCACCGTCGGCCTGCCCGGGCCAGTCACCGCCGCCACCGGCATCGACGCCATGGTGCACGCCATTGAGGCCTACACCAGCAAGGTGCGCAAAAACCCGATTTCCGACCTGCTGGCCCGCGAAGCACTGCGCCTGCTCAGCACCCACCTCGAAACCGCTGTGCGCGACCCGCAAAATCTCGAGGCCCGCCAAGCCATGCTGCTGGGCGCGTGCCTGGCCGGCCAGGCCTTCGCCAACGCGCCAGTGGCGGCGGTGCATGCGCTGGCCTATCCACTGGGGATTACGTTTCACCTGCCCCACGGTTTGTCCAACGCGCTGGTGCTTCACCAGGTGCTGGCCTTCAACCTGTCCCACGCCCGCGATCTCTACGCTGAGCTGGCCCCCTGCGTATTGGGCGAACGCCTGCTGCCCGGCGACGGGGCCGCCCAGTTCATCGCCGAACTGCAACGCCTCCACGCCGCCGTCGACCTGCCGCTGCGCCTGCGCGACGCCGGGGTGACCCAGGAAAGCCTGCCGGAACTGGCCCGCAGCGCGATGCAGCAGCAACGGTTGCTGGTCAACAATCCGCGCGAGGTGGCAGAGGCGGACGCGCTGGCGATTTATCGGGCGGCGTATTGATAACGCCTATTGGGGTAAAGCCTTCAGCGCCTTAGCGGGTTGAAGGCAATACACCGCCATCGGGGGCAAGCCCCCTCCCACCTTTATTTTTTGGAATGCGATCTGCTGTGGGAGACGTCGAGCTTCAGCGAGGCTTCGAAGGCGGGCCCAACGTCAGGACTTCAGGTTCTTGATACTGGCGAAGGTCGACTCCCCCCGTGCGTGCTCCAGCGCATTCATCGGCAGGGGCACGGGCAGTGCGGGCATGATTGGCTTGATCACGATGGAGCGCTCGCTGTCCGTGACCGAACGCTCGTCGCTGGGCGGCACGCCAAAGTACTCGCGGTAGCATTTGGAGAAATGCGGCGTGGACACGAACCCGCAGAGCAGCGCCAGTTCGACGATGGAGATGGGGGTCTGCTTGAGCAGTTGCCGCGCGCGGATCAGCCGCAACCGCAGGTAGTAACGCGAAGGTGAACAGTTGAGGTACTTCTGGAACATGCGCTCGAGCTGGCGGCGCGACAGTGCGACATAGTCGGCCAACTCGTCCAGGTTGATCGGCTCTTCGAGGTTGGCCTCCATCAGCGCCACGATTTCCTGCAACTTGGGCTGCTGGGTGCCGAGCATGTGCTTGAGGGGCACGCGCTGGTGATCCTGCTCGTTGCGGATGCGTTCGTACACGAACATATCGGAGATGGCCGCCGACAGCTCGTGGCCGTGATCGCGGCCGATCAGGTGCAACATCATGTCCATCGGCGCGGTGCCGCCGGAACTGGTGAGGCGGTCGCGGTCCAGGGTGAACAGGCTGGAACTGACGGCAACCCGTGGAAACGCTTCCTGCATGGCCGCCAGCCATTCCCAGTGCACGCTGCACTCATAGCCATCGAGCAAGCCTGCGCGGGCCAGCACCCAACTGCCGGTGCAGATGCCACCCAGGCGTTTGGAATACCGCGCCTGGGTGCGCAGCCATTTGATCAGTTCGCCGGTCACGGTGCTCTGGATACCGATGCCACCGCACACCACCACGATGTCGCTGGACGGCGCACTGACAAGCGAGCCGTCCGGGGTGATCGGCACACCGTCGCTGGCCCATACCGGGTTACCGTCGGGGCTGGCGGTGTTCCAGCGATACAGCTCCTGGCCCGACAGCTGGTTGGCCATGCGCAGGGGCTCGACGGCCGACGCCAGCGAGATCAGCGTGAACTGGTCCAGCAGCAAAAACACGATGCTGCTTACCGGCCGCGCGCTCATGGTCGAGAAGCTGCAGGCACGGTTATTTGCCGAGGTTCAGGGTGGCGCGTGGTGATCAGCCCGATCAGGGAAATCATCAGGGCCAGGCCAAGGGTCGACGACACTTCGAAGCGGTGTTCAGGCGTCACCACCATCACCCCCAGCGCTGCGCAGATGAAGGCGATGACCAACCAGGTCAACCAAGGAAACAGCCACATCTGGAACGTCAGCGTGACATTGCGCTGGCGCAGGACTTTGCGCATGCGCAGTTGCGACACGGCGATCACCAGGTACACCAGCAAGGCGATGGCACCGGAACTGGCGAGCAAGAACTGGAACAGCCCGGCCGGCATGAAGTAACTCAGCAAGGTCACACCCGCTCCCAGCACCGTACTGGCAATCACTGCGGCACGGGGCACGCTGGCCGCCGACGTTTTCTTTACCATCGCCGGGGCATCGCCGCGCTTGCCCAGGGAAAACAGCATGCGCGAGGCGATGTAGATCGAGGAGTTCATGCAACTGGCCACGGCGATCAACACCACCACGTCCACCATCAGCTTGGCGTGGGGAATGTTCATCAACTCCAGGGCACGCTGGTAGGAGCCGACTGACGCCAGCAACGGGTCATTCCAGGGCACCACGGAAATCACCACGAAGATCGACAGCAGGTAGAACACGCCGATGCGCCACATCACCGAGCGCGTGGCGCGGGCGATGTTCTGCGCCGGGTTATTGGATTCGGCCGCCGCGATGGTGACCGCTTCGGTGCCGATAAAACTGAACATGATGGTGATGAAAGCGCCGACCACGGCGGACAACCCGTTAGGCGCAAACCCGCCGTGATCTTCCATCAGGCGGCTCAGGCCGCTGGCCTCGCGTTCGGGAATCCAGCCCATCAGCACCGCAACACCTACGCCGATAAAGCCGATGATTGCCACCACCTTGGCCATGGCAAACCAGAATTCGAACTCGCCGTACTTGGAGACGCTGAACAGGTTGGTGACCACCAGCAAAAAAATCGACAGCAAGGCAAACAGCCAGGCGTCGATCTGTGGAAACCATTGGTTGAGGATATGCCCGGCGGCCAAGGCTTCGATGGGAATCACCAGCACCCAGAACCACCAATACAGCCAGCCGATGGTAAAGCCGGCCCAGCGGCCGATGGCCTGGTCGGCATAGGTGGAAAACGAGCCGGTGTCGGGGTTGGCCACCGCCATCTCCCCGAGCATGCGCATCACCAACACCACCAGCAGCCCGGAAAACAGATAGGCCAGCATCACCGCCGGCCCCGCCGCCACAATCGCGTGGCCAGAGCCGACAAACAACCCCGCGCCGATGATGCCTGCAATTGACAGCATGGTCACATGACGCGGCTTGAAGCCCTGCGCCAACTGCCCGTTGGAATCCTTGGAACTCAGGCTATTCATATTTTCTTATTCTCGGTGATCGTCGTTCAGGCGTACTGACTGAAGAGTCAGGCGATCATCATTTCTTAATGATGGGTCACCTTACGCGGGCCGAGCCGGGGAAAAATAGCCTGAGAGCGGCACAGTTGCGCCTGATATCGACATACCCAAGGCTGGGCGACCGGACCTCCGATTACGATTCACGCCTGCAGCCCGGCTGCTCAACCCTGACGCTAGCGATATCCGCGCGCCTGAACATCGAACAAATCGGCGTAACGCCCGCCCGCCGCCATCAGTTGGTCATGGCTGCCCTGCTCCAGGATCTGCCCGCGCTCGAGCACAATGATATGGTCGGCGCTGCGCACGCTGGAGAAGCGGTGGGAAATCAGCAGGGTCATGCGCCCCTTGGCATGCTCGCGAAAGTGCTCGAACACCGCGGCTTCCGCGCCGGCGTCCAGGGCAGCCGTCGGTTCATCGAGGATCAGCAGGTCGGCGTCCTGGCGCATATAGGCCCGTGACAAGGCGACTTTCTGCCACTGCCCGCCGGACAGTTCCTGGCCACCAAACCAGCGTCCCAACTGCGTTGCATACGTGTCGCTCAGCCGCTCGATAAACTCGGCGGCCACCCCTTGCGTCGCGGCGCTGCGCCAGCGGTCCTGGTCGTTCAAGGCGTTGACGTCCCCCACGCCCAGGTTTTCGCCGACGGTCATCTGATAGCGGATGTAATCCTGGAATATCACGCCCACGCGTTGGCGCAAGGCCTGTTCGTCCCAGTCCTGGAGATCGCTGCCATCAAGCAGGATACACCCGGTGTCCGGGGCATACAGGCGGGTCAGCAGCTTGATCAGGCTGGTCTTGCCCGAGCCGTTTTCCCCCACCAGCGCGAGGCTTTGCCCTGGGGCCAGGTGCAGGCTGATGTCGCGCAGTGCGGGCGTGTCAGCGCCGGGATAGGTAAAGCTGACGTGTTCACAGCGCACACCGTCCCCCGGTCGCGCGCCTTGGGTCAGTCGGCCTTGCGCAACCACCACGGGCGTTTCGAGGTACTCATACAAGTCCGAGAGGAACAAGCTGTCGTCATAGAGGCCGGCGATGGCGCTGAGGCTCGCGCTGATTGCGCTTTGGCCTTGCTTGAAGAGCACGATGTACATGGTCATCTGGCCCAGGCTGGTCTGGCCGCGCACCGTGTCGAGCACCACCCAGGCATAGGCCAGGTAAAACGCCGCGGTGCCCAGCAGGCCCAGTGCGAAGCCCCAGGCGTCGCGGCGCACGGTCAGTTGGCGGTCCTCTGCGTACAAGCGTTCGGCATTGTCGCGGTAGCGCTTGAGGAACAACGGCGCCAGTCCAAACAGTTTGACCTCCTTGGCGTGCGCTTCGTGGGACAGCAACGACTCGAGGTAATTCTGCTGGCGGGTCTCCGGCGCGCGCCGGTGGAACAGGCGGAACGCATTCCCGGAAAAATGCGTCTCGGCAAAGAACACCGGCAACGCCCCCACCACCAGGATCAACAGCGCCCACGGCGAAAAATGCACCAGCAACACGGCGAAGCTGACCAGCGAAATAAGGTTCTGCACCAACCCCAGGCCCTTGGTCACCAGGCTCAGGGGGCGGGTCGAGGCGCCCTGGCGCACACGCACCAGCTTGTCGTAGAACTCGGCGTCTTCAAATTGCAGCAGTGAAAGGGTCTGGGCTTTCTCCAGCACCATCAGGTTGACCTTGACCCCCAGCCTCACCCGCAACAGCGACTGCTGCATCGACAGCGCCCGTTGTGCCGCCGCCAGCAGGGCCAGCACGCCAGCCTCGGCGAGCACATAGCGCATCACCGGCCACACCGGTGCCTGGCTGCCGGCGGCATGAACCTGCATGGCATCGACCACACCGTCGACGATGCGCTGGCCGATCCAGGCCGCCAGTGCCGGCAACAGCCCGGCAATGATCGTCGCCAGCAACAGGCCCAGGAACAGTGGCCGCGAGGTTTCCCACACCAGCCCCAGGGCCCTGCGCGCCTGGAGGGAAAACACGCTGACTCGGTTGAACAACATCATGAATGGCGGGGTCTCCAAGGGCGAGGATGAGATCCGCCGCGACGGCACCCGAGGCGACGGGGGCCAATAGCATGCGGTAAACGGACTATCCTCAATCATCGACGACGTTATTCAAAGCGTATTTCATCGACGCGGCTCGACCAGCAGTAACAAGGACATTGAAATGCCTGGACGCAAACAGCTAAACGACGTGAGCAGCCCACCGGAGACGATCCCGATCATCACGGTCAGCGCTCGCGCCGCATTCCGCCTGACAGTCGCGTTCATGCTGGCCGTGATCCTGGCGTTCCTGGCGGTGGAAGGCTGGCGCACCTGGCGCGACTATCACGCGGCCTTCGCGTCCGCCCGCGACTCCGTCACCAACCTGGCACGCGCCACCGCCCAGCACGCCGAAGACGCCATCCGCCAAGTGGACGTGTTGACGGCCGCGCTGGGGGAACGGGTGGAAGGCGACGGCTTGCAGAGCATCAACGTACCGCGCATTCACAATCTGTTGGTGCAGCAGGCCAGGCTCATGCCGCAATTGCATGGGCTGTTCATCTACGGCCCGGATGGGCACTGGATCGTGACGGACAAAGAGGTGATCCCCGACCCGGTCAACAATGCCGACCGCGATTACTTCCAATATCACCGCACCCACACCGACAGAGAGGTGCGCATCGGCGAGGTGGTCAAGAGCAAGTCCACCGACGACCTGATCATCCCTATTTCACGGCGCTTGAATAACCCCGACGGTTCCTTCGCGGGGGTGCTGCTGGGCACCATCAAGGTCAGTTATTTCGTCGATTACTACGGTGACTTCAAGATCGATGACAAAGGCGCGCTGGTGCTCGCCCTGCGCAGCGGCACCATCCTGGTACGGCGCCCCTTCATTGCCTCCGTGGTCGGCCAGAGCCTGTCGGACAGTGCGATTTTCAAGCGTTTCCTGCCGGTCTCCAGCGAGGGCATCGCCGAGGTCAAGGCCGTGGTGGATGACACCGAGCGTCTGTATGGCTACAGGGCTTTGACCACCTACCCGCTGGTCGTTGAGGCCGGGTTGTCGCGCGAATCGATCATCGCCCCATGGCGCTGGGACCTGTTCAAGACCGGGTTTGTGTTGTTCTTCCTGATCAGTGCGTTCACGGTGTTCGGGCTGATTGTGTTGAATCAACTGCGCCAGCGCATGCGCATGGAAAAAGCCCTGCGCGTGGCGCATCAATCCATGCGCGACATGGCCTTGACCGACAGCCTTACCGGCCTGGGCAACCGCCGACGCCTGGACAGCGCACTGGAGGACGAGATTCGCCTGGCAACGCGCCAGCGCTCGACGCTGGCGTTGATCATGCTGGATGTCGACTACTTCAAACCCTACAACGACACCTACGGGCACGCGGCCGGTGATGACTGCCTGAGTGCCGTGGGCGCGGCGATTTCACGTGCGGTGAAACGCCCCGGGGACCTCGCGGTGCGGTACGGCGGCGAAGAATTCGCGGTGTTGCTGCCCAACACCGACAGCGAGGGCGCCGCCATCGTCGCCCACGATATCCTCGAGGCCATTCGCTCACAGCGCATCGAACACAGTGCCCACCCGCTGGGGCACGTGACGGCCAGCGCCGGCATCGCCAGTGGCACGCCGGCCGAGCGACCGCTGACGCCCGGCAGCCTGATCAACGCGGCGGACAAAATGCTCTACAGGGCCAAACAGAGTGGCAGGGACCGCTACTGCGTGGCTGCTGCGCTGGCTGAGTCAAGCGTGCACCCGGGGTGTACTCATTGAGTGCAGGGCTTTCTGCCACAGATCGACTGCATGCGTGCGGTGTCTTGCGGCGAGAACATCAGCGGTGCCACCACCTCCTGCACGCCCGACGCATCAGTCTGCGGCGGCGAATCACCCATGGAGATCCGTGCTGCGGCCTTCATGACCCAGCTGTCCACATTGCCGTCGCCGGAGCTTGTGACAAGCGTTACCTGCGGCGTGCCGCTGTCCGCCTTGAAGCGATAGGACAACCTCACGCCCCTGGCGGCGCCTGAGGCATTGACTGCATCGAACACTTCGCGCACCGCCATGCGACGGTTCTGTTCGCGGACAAACCCTGCCAGCCACAGTTGCTGGTAGCGCTTGGCTTGCGCTTCATCGAACGCCAGCCCCTGGTTGTGCAAGCGGATCATCGCCTCCCAGGGGTTGTCGTGATATCGCTCGCTCGACGCCAGGTACAGCGCCATGGCGCCCTTCGGGTCCTTGGGCCCGCCTTTGCCCTCCTCCATCAAGCGGCCCAGGGGCAACACCGCATTCGAGCCCGAGAGCCGATAGAACTCGCGGGCCTTGGCGTAATCCACCGGTTCGCCTTCACCGCGTTCGGCCATCTGGCCCAACAGGATGTTGGAGGACGGATTGACGCGCGCCGACTCGACGAACAGCGCGCGCGCCTGGTTGAAGTCCTGGTCCACGCCGTGTCCGCCCTCCTGATAGAGCTTGCCCAGCCACGCCTTGCACGAGGCATTGCCGTAGTCGGCAAAACGTTCGATGTAACGCAGGTTGTCAGGGTCAAATGGCTTTTTACCGGCGAACAGCATGCAGCGCACGCTCACCAGCGAGGAGTCGTAGTCCGCGGGACGGGTGATGCTCTGGCAGCCAGCGAGCGCAGCCACCAGCAGCAGGAGGGAAAGAGGTCTGAACATAGCGTCCGTGCGTCCGTAAAAAATAAGCGGGCGATTATGCCATTGATCAGACAAAGGCGCTTTGAGGCGCGAAATGCTTGATCCACAGAGCCATAAAGCCTATTTTTGTATCTGTAGAACACAAATGGAGAACCCGCGTCATGACAGTTGTGGCTCAAGCACACGCCTTTTCCAAAGACCAGTGCGTGGCCGGCCTTCGCGCCGCAGTAGGCATCCTGGAAAAATGGCAGGCCACGAGTGAACAGGCCTGCCGTATCCTGCGCATCTCCCGCAGCACCTACACCCGCGCCAGGCAGGGCGATACGGCCTGGTCGGTGAGCCTGGACGCCGACCAGATGCAACGCATCAGCTTCGTCCTCAATATCCACGCGGCCTTGCGCCTGGTTTTCGACAATCCCGACAACGTCTACGGGTTCGCGAGAATGCCCAACGACAATGACTTCTTCAACGGTCGCACGCCGTTGGACGTCATGTCACAAGGCGACATGATCTCGCTGTACGAAACCTACCGTCGAATCGATGTGCTGCGTGGAGCGCAATGGTGATGCTCGCGCACCTGGCGCAACTGCCCGGCAACACCGTGCAGGCTTATCGCGTGGTCAACTCCAAGTTCCCGCCAATCGCGCTGTTCGACGATGTCGCCGATGCCGACGAGTTTGAAATCCTCTATCAGATCCAGGCACTGACCAACCCCAGGCTGCAAAATGAAATCGGTCGACTCGAGCTGATCCCGCGCCAGGAGATTCCGTTCGGCATCACCGGTTGCGCCTATGCCACGGCGCCCTTCACCCACGTCAACCCGCAAGGCTCACGTTTCAGCGATGGCAGCTTCGGCGTGCTGTACCTGGCCGCTACGCTGGAGACCGCACTCGCGGAGGTGCATCATCACCAAGCGGCCTATTGGTCGAAGGTGCGCGGGCTCAACTATGAGCGCTTCGTGTTTCGAGGCCTGTCCTGCACCTTCTCCGACCATCGGATGAAGGACGCAACGTCGCTGCCGATGACCGACCCCGTCTATGCCCCCGACGATTACACCCACGCTCGCGCACTTGGAAAAGCCGTGAAGCACGCCGGGCATACCGGTCTTCGCTACAACTCGGTGCGTTTGCACGGCAACCACTGCTGGGCTCTGATGACCCCACGGCCTGTCACTTCGATCATCCAGACGGCGCATTACGAGATGATCTGGAACGGTCATTTATCCAGTGTGAACAGTATTCGTGAAGCGTGATTTCAACGCTTGAGGGTCAGCGCTGGGAGCTATGGCCCGACGCTGCCTCCCAGCCATGATTTGAGGGTTTCACGTCAGAACTGTTAACAGCGCAGTCACGTGTCACGCCTGAGATTCTTCTCAAAACACTCTGAATCATCTCGCTCGTTCTCCCCCTGCACCGCCCCTGCTCGTGTGACTGCCGCTGGCTTCAAGCCCTGCGAGCGCTGCCGTGTGCGCACATTTCTTGACACTTACTATAGTGATCGCTATAGAATGTCGATAAATATGTAGCGCTCGCTATAGAACGATCCTCACATGACCTGTGGGACGGCCATTCCCCCCAAGACCGGCCGAAATGAATGCTGGTGACCGCGGCAAATGAGCGGCGCACAGCAATCAACCAAACCCATCTTCACCCTCTTCAAACCAGGAGTAACACCATGAGCAACCCCACTTACGTCGACGATTACAACGCCATCGTCACGGTGCTGAACCACTACAACGAAGGTGGCAAGCACGCCAACAGCAGCCTGATGAAGCCTGCCTTCAGCGAGCAGGCAACCATCTTTGGCGTGGACGGCGACGGTCAACTGACCGGAGGCCCGATCCAGGGTCTGTTCGACATCATCGACAGTGCCTTCCGCCCGTCACCGGAAGCCAAAGGTGCCATCGTCAACGTCGACATCGTGGGCACCGCTGCCAGCGCACGTATCGATACCAATGACATCTCCGGCTTCTGCTTCACCGACTTCTTCAACCTGCTCAAGGTTGATGGAAAGTGGACCGTCATCAGCAAGATCTATCACACCCACGTTGCTCCTTGAGCAGCCCGCTGATGATGGTGTTGAGGGTGATGAAACATGGCAAAAGTTGAATACAACGCCGTTGTAGACGGCGGCGCCGAGCGCGTTTGGGAGGTACTCAAGCGCTTCGGGAACATCCGCCAGTGGCACCCGGCAATCCCCCAGAGCGTCATCGAAGACGGTCAGCCAGACGGTCTGGTTGGCTGCATCCGTCGGCTGACGTTGCAGGACGGCGCCATTTTGCGCGAGCAGTTGTTGTCGGTGGACGCGGTCAATATGCAGTTCTCCTACCGCTTCGTTGAAGCGCCACTGCCCGTCGACAACTACGTGTTGACTGTGCGCTTGATCCCGCTGACCGGCGAGCAAAAAACCGTGATTGTGTGGTCTGCGACCTTCGACACGCGCGAGCCTGATCCCGAGGGGCAATGGACCTCGACCATCGAGTCGCTGATTGTCGGTGGTCATGAAAGCCTCCAGGCTTACCTGAACCCAACCGCCGCAGCGTGAATGTGCACTGCCCCGCTCCAGCCATGGAGACGGGGTTTGATTTTTTCTGGCAGCGTTCGGCGTGCGTCGTAAATGCCGAAGCGCCAGCGCCCAGGCACGGCGTTGCGCCGGTACCTGGGCTGGGTGATTTCAACGCTTAAGACTTACCAATCCTGACGGGTCGGCGAAATGATCAGGTCGTTGACGGTGACGTTTTCAGGCTGATTCAGTGCATACACCACTGCGCGACCAATGTCGTCCGGCGAGATAGCGATTTTATTCAGCTCTTGAGCCGCTTTACGGCCTGCAGGATCGGTCACTTTATCGGCCCAACCGGTGTTGATCACACCCGGGCTGACCGTGTTGACACGGATGCCGTGCTGCACGCCCAGCTCTTTGCGCATCGACTCAGTCATGGCCTGCACGAAGAATTTGGTGGCGCTGTAGATACCCGCAGCAGGCCCGACCTGGTGACCGGCGACCGAATCCATATTCAGGATCTGGCCCGACTGCTGTTTCAGCATGAACGGCAACACCGCGGCGATACCGTGCAGGTAGCCTTTGATGTTCACGTTGATCATCTTTTCCCAATCATCGGTGGCCAGGTCGACCCAGTTGGAAAACAGCATCAAGCCGGCGTTGTTGATCAGGATATCCACCGAACCGAAAGCGTCCTGGGCGAATTGCGCGAGCGCTTTCATATCCTCAGGGTTGGTCACGTCGCAGACGCGACCTACCGCTTCACCGCCCTTGCCTTTCAACTCGCTGACGATGGCGTCCAGGCCTTGCTGGTCCAGGGCTGCTGCGACAATTCGAACGCCTTGCTCGGACAAGGCACGTGCCGATGCAGCACCCAGGCCGGACGATGCGCCAGTGATGATCGCGGTTTTATTCTGCAGATAGTTCATGGGCGTTCCTCTCGTGGGTGACTGCCCGTCTGTGCGGGCAGTTTTTGGGGTTATCGCGGATATAAGGGGATCAGTAGTTGCCGACAGGCCAGTCGGTGTAGCCCTTCGCGCCGCCGCCGTAATACGACTCGCGCGGTGCGATGGTCAGTTCGGCCCCACGACGCAAGCGCTCGACCAGGTCCGGGTTGGAGATAAACAGGCGGCCAAACGCTACGGCGTCGATCTTGCCTTGGGCGCGGCGCTCGATAGCCATGTCCAGGTCGTAGTTGTTGTTGCCGATGAAGGGCCCATTGAACTGCGCGCTCAATGCGTCCATGTCCACGCCTTCCGGCACTTCTCGCGAGGTGGCGGTCGCGCCTTCAACGAAGTGCAGGTACGCCAGGTCGAAGGCGTTCAACTGCTGGATCAGGTAGCCGTACATCGCCATCACGTTGCTGTCGGGCGGCGTGTTGCCGGCGTCAGGCGTCACCGGCGACAGGCGGATGCCGACCCGGTCGTTGCCCCAGATCTTGACGATTGCCTCGGTCACTTCCAGGGTCAGGCGCGCCCGGTTCTCGATGGAGCCGCCGTACTGGTCGGTGCGATGGTTGGTCGAGTCCCGCAGGAACTGGTCCAGCAGGTAGCTGTTGGCCGAGTGAACCTCTACCCCGTCAAAACCAGCACGCTTGGCATTCTCGGCAGCACGTTTGTACTGCTCGATGATCCCGGGGATCTCATCGGTTTCCAGCGCCCGTGGCATCGACACCGGGACGAAGCCTTTAGTGGTGTAGGTATCGCCTTCGGCCTTGATCGCGGAAGGCGCGACCGGTGCGGCACCGTCAGGTTGCAACTCGACACTGGAGAACCGCCCCACATGCCACAGCTGGCTGACGATCTTGCCGCCGGCGGCATGCACGGCGTCCGTGACCTTCTTCCAGCCCGCAACCTGCTCCTCGCTCCAGATGCCGGGGGTGGCCGCGTAACCGCGACCCTGCGCGGAAATATTGGTGGCCTCGGCGACGATCAAGCCCGCCGTGGCGCGTTGAGCGTAATACTCGGCGTGCAGCTCGTTGGGGATGCCATCTTCGGCATAGCGGCTACGGGTTACCGGCGCCATCAAAATACGGTTGGCGAGTTGCATCGCGCCCAGATTGATGGGCGTGAATAAGTCTGTACGAGTGGCGTTGTCTGTCATGATAGACCTCATTTAAATAGACCGGTCGTCTAGTGAGTTGGTAAAAAAATAGCTACGACAAAAGTCGCTTTGCCAGCGTCAGGGATGTTTCAAAGGCGTCATCGCGCTTGCCGATCTTCATCATCAGCGAAGCGCCGAGCCACACCTGGTAGAGCGATTGCGCAAGCGTCGCGCTGGGCGCTGTGGACGTGATCGAACCATCGGCAAGCCCCTGCTCAATACAGCGCTCAAGCTTTGCGTGGACGGCCTGCGTGCCTCGGTCGAGCACCAGGCGCATGCCCTCCGAGAGGTCACAGACCTCGGCGCCCAATTTGACCACCAGGCACTTGTCGGTAGGCAAATCAGAGCACTGGGTGTGCGCCCAATACTGGAAGTAACCCAGCAACCTTTGCGCGGCGGGTGCAGAGCCCATCAACAGCGTGTCGACTGTTGCGAGGTAGTCGGAAAAATACTGCTCAAGCAATGCCTGACCAAATTCTTCCTTGGATTTGAAGTAGTGGTAGAACGAACCTTTGGGCACGCTCGCAGCCGCTACCACCTCAGCCAGGCCTACGCTGGTATAGCCTTTGTGCGTCATCAACACCCTGGCGACATCAAGGATATGTTGGCGTGTTTCAGAATGCTGCTTTTTCATAATGCAGCCACTCTAATTAAAACTAGACCGGTCGTCTAGTCGATTTTAGAATAGCACCATGCTCAACGACCAACGGCGAAGGACTACAGATGACAGGGTCAAACTGAAAACTCGACATGACGCTGCGCAACCGAAAAGTTCGTTTTGTGTATCATTGGGGCAGAATTTGCTGCCAGGCATGCTCGTCTGGCGATAGGCCCCAAGGTGCTGCACTCAATGACCGACGCCACTTCAATCCCTGCCCCACGCGCAAAAGGCCGCCCGCGCGCGTTCGATCGCGATCAGGCGCTGCTGCAGGCACTGGCAGTGTTTTGGAAGCGTGGTTACGAGCCGGCGTCTGTGGCGGAATTGTGTTCCGCCATGAGCATCAGCCCTCCCAGCCTGTATGCGGCGTTTGGCAACAAAGCCAAGTTGTTCCTGGAAGCCGTTGCCTATTACGAAGCGACGTTCTGGGATGCCACGTGGGAGCGCATGGACACCGAGCCGGACATCGTGCGCGCCATCAGCGACTTCTTCCACACCTCGGCGTCGATCCTGACCAAACCCGAGGCGCCCTGTGGCTGCATGGTCGTCCTCGCGGCAGTCAACGTCTCCGACGATGCAGGTGAAGTCACCGCCACCCTCAAGGCCCTGCGACAAGAGGGCCGCGACTACTTGCAGCAGCGTCTGGACCGCGCAGTGGAACAAGGCCAGCTCAAACCGAATACCAACACCCGCCTGCTCGCCGCAGCCCTGAATACATTGCTCGAAGGCATGTCCCTGCAGGCACACGACGCTGCCAGCCGGGATGACCTGCAAGGCATCGGTGCAACAGCGGTGGCGATGCTGAGCCCTTCGCTCTCAGCTTGACGGGAACTGACCCCGGGCATATCCCCTCGGTTGCTTGACAATTTCTGTAGCGACCAATATAGAATAGTCCTCAGCGTGCACTCGCCATGAGCGTTTGCAGGTTCGCTTGCGCGGGCCATTTTTGAAACATCGCCTGATCTGGAGGCGCTATGCACTCAGTTTTTATCGTCGGTGGTTCGGGTAAGGTTGCCCGAAGCCTTGCTCGCCAACTGGCAGAACGCGGTCATCAACCCCGTTCGTTATACCGCCACGCGGAACAGGCCGAGGGGCTCAAAGCACTGGGCGCCACGCCCGTTGCCGGTAACTTGCTTGACCTCGACACAGCGGCACTGGCCCAGCTGATGGCGGGCAGTGATAGCGTGGTGTTCGCGGCCGGCGCTGGCGGCAAAGGCGGCGCGCAGATGACGGATGCCATCGACGGTCAGGGCCTGGAGTTGTCTGTGGCCGCAGCGAAGTTGGCAGGGATTCGACGCTTCATACTGGTGTCGGCGTTTCCCGAAGCATCGCGTGGCAAATCGGTTTCCGAGACATTCGAAAACTACATGGCCGTGAAAAAACGCGCTGACGTACACCTGGCCGCAACTGATCTCGACTGGGTCATCCTGCGTCCGGGCACGCTGCTGGACTCGCCAGGCACTGGCAACGTCCACGCCGGCCTGGCGATCCCCTACGGCGACGTGCCGCGCGAGGATGTCGCCGGCGCCCTGGTGCAGGTCATCGAGCAGCCCGGCGTGCGTCGCGTCATCATTGAGCTGACCCAAGGCAGCACGCCGGTCAACGAGGCCATCCGGCATTTTGCGCGCGATTGACCTCGGGCCTAAGCCAACAAACGTCGGCTCATCTCAAGCGCCGCGTCAAAAGGCTCGCGCGTTCTGTTGACCTTGACCAGCAACGAGGCGCCCAACCACATCTGGTAAAGCGCCTCAGCCAAGATTGCAGAGTCAACGGCCACACTGATGGAACCGTCCGCTTTACCTTGCTCAACACACCGAACCATACGCTCGATGATCAGGGCAGTCCCCTTCTCTAGCACACCGCGCATGTTTTCGGAGAGGTCACATACCTCTGCACCCAATTTGACCACCAGGCACTTTTGATCGGTGTGATCAAACGCCTGCGTCTCGGCCCAGTAGCGTAGATAGCTCAGCAGACGTTCAGCGCCGCAGCCCTCACTGGCCAATTGCACATCGACCCTGGTGAGGTACTGCTCAAAGTACTCTTCGAGCAGCGCTTGGCCAAACTCATCCTTGGAGCGGAAGTAGTGGTAGAACGACCCTTTCGGCACACCCGCGGCCCCGAGCAACTCGGTAAGGCCGACGGCGGTGTAGCCTTTCTGGGTCATCAGCGACCTGGCGACATCAATGATGTGCTGGCGCATGTCATGGGCGGGTTTCTTCATAATGCGGCGCATGCTATCAAAAAAAACGCTCAAGCGGCAGGCGCCGGGTGGGGGGCCTGGTGCTTGTCTACATAGGCCGGAAGCCCGTTTTACACAGGGCTTTCGCGACAAAAATATAAGTACATCTCCCAGATAAACATCATTATTATTTGAGCATGATCAAAGAACTGAAAACACTCATCGCTGTGGCGAGAGAAGGCACGTTTGCGGCCGCCGGCAGCAAAATCGGTCTCACCCAAGCCGCCGTCAGCGCCCAGATGCAACGCCTTGAGGCAGAGCTAGGGGTGGAACTGTTCGACCGTAAGGGACGCTCTGCCCAGCTCAACCCAATGGGTCGACAAGTTCTGTTGCAGGGCCAGGAACTGGTGCGCCAGTTCAAGGACCTGGGCACGACATCAGCGGGTCTTCCGGCCAATGTCTTGATGACCATTGGTGCGATTGCCTCGGTTCAGCGCTCGTTCTTGCCAGACGCCCTGGCGGAGTTTCACCAACGGTCCCCGCAGTGCAGGACGCGAGTCTTGCCTGGGTTGTCGATGGAATTGGTAAACCAGGTCGATTCGGGTGAAATCGATATGGCAGCGATCATCCGTCCACCCTTCTCTCTTCACAGCGATCTACGCTGGACGACCTTGGCCCGCGAACCGTATCGACTGATTGTTCCGGCTGATATGCCAGGCGAGGATTGGGCTGATCTGGTATCGAGCCAACCCTTTATCCGCTATGACCGCTCATCGTTTGGCGGGCGCCAGGTTGACCGGTTCTTGCGTCAAACCCATTTTTCGTTGCATGAAGTCTGCGAGCTCGACGAACTGGACGCGATCATCAAACTGGTTGGAAATGGGGTCGGTGTGGCGCTGATACCGGAAACGGCCACTCATCAAAAATGGCCGGCCGAAGTGCGTGCGATCGACCTGAAACAACGCACATTCCATCGAGACATCGGCCTGATCCATCGTGCACGCCGCAGCCTTACCGAGCCAGTTAAATTACTGGCTCAGCTGATTATCGAGCACGCCGTGAAGAGGTATTAGACGCCAAACATCGGTGAAATATCAGAGCCCCCACCCACGAAGCGAACAGCACGAGGGGGCGAATGGCGTCTGGGCCGGGGTGGCGCTCAACCCACCTTGATGACGACCTTACCGAACGCGCCCCTGGCCAGATGCTCGTAAGCCTCACGAGCCTGATCAAATGAATAAACGTGTTCGATCACCGGGCGAATCCTGTGCTCATTCAAGAACGTGTTCATGCGGTCGAATGAGGACCGGGGCGCAACGGCAATGCCCCGAATGGTGGTTTGCCGGAAGATCATTGGCATCAGGTTCAGCGACGACGTCTGGCCCGTCAGGAAGCCAATCTGTGCAATGCGCCCGCCTACCTTCGTTGCAGCAACCGATTGGTTGATCCCGTCACCCCCCGCGACGTCCAACAGCAGGTCCACCCCCTTGCCGTCGGTAAGCTTCAGTACTTCCTCAGCCCAATCAGGATGGGTGAGATAATTCACACCGGCCACTGCCCCCCTATCTTTCAACGCTGCCACATTAGCGTCCTGGCTGGAGGTGACGATTACTGTGGCGCCAAGGGCCGTCGCAATTTGTGCAGCGAAGACAGAAACACCGCCTGTGCCCTGGACCAGGACGGTTTGCCCTGCTTCGATACGGCCAAAGTCAACCAGTGCATACCAGGCGGTCAGCGCCGCAATGGGAAGCGTCGCCGCCTCTTCATCGGACATATTGTCGGGGGCAGCTACCGCGCTGTCTTCATGAATAATCATGTACTCCGCCAGGCCGCCGGGTAGTGGCGAGCCGAAGCAGAAGTCGGGCTCATCCGGCCCTGGCAGGCCGTCCAACCAGCGGGAGTAAAGGTGTGAGTTAACGCGATCCCCGACGGCAAAACGGCTGACACCCTCACCCACAGCAACGACAGTGCCTGCTGCATCACTCACCGGGATCAGCGGCTTGGGTACCCTGTGGGGCTCATAAATTCCGTCAACGATTGCCTTGTCGCGAAAGTTGAGTGATACAGCCCCGACTTTCACCAACAGTTCTCCGGGCTTGGGCACCGGCGTATCCACCTCTCCGAGCACCAGGTTGTCCAAACCGAAATCGTTCAAAAGCCATGCTTTCATTAACTGTCTCCGCCTACGTTGACTGTGAAGGGAGGGCACTCCTCCTTTGCATCGAAGACATTGTTTAGGCTTTGAGGCATGAGATAAATGCGCAGAAACCAACAGGATTGTTATCCTTGTAAGCAACAATTGCTGACTAATGCGCTATTCGGAGCGAGACTCATGGAGCTACTCCAATCAATGCAGGTCTTCGCCAAGCTGGCAGAGTTGGGGAGCTTCACTAAGGTCGCCGAGGTGATGCAGGCAGGACGTCCGCGGATCACACGGACCATTCAGGAACTGGAAGCATCGCTGGGGGTACGTCTGTTCCAGCGCACCACGCGCAGCGTAAAACTGACGGCTGAAGGCGAGCGGTTCTATGAGCGCGTCAAAGAGATTCTGGCCACCGTCGCAGACACCACTTCAATGTTCGACCGCAGCGGAGCGTCGCTGCGAGGGCGCCTTCGGATCGACATCCCAACCGCCTTTTCCCAGCACAGTTTCATGAGAAGCCTGAGGCTGTTTACAGAGGCATTTCGGGAGGTCGAGCTTGTCGTCGGGGTAACTGATCGAACGGTCGATCTTGTGGCAGAGGGCGTCGACTGCGTATTGCGCATAGGTGACCTTCCGGACTCGAGCATGGTGGCGAGAGAAATCGGCACCGCGACAATGGTCACCTGCGCGTCTGCACATTACCTCAACGTCCACGGGATACCCCTTGCCCCGCATGACCTGCCAGGCCATCAGTGCGTCAGCTTTCTCTCTGGCCAGACAAACAGGACGCTGCCGTGGCATTTTTCGCAGAATGGCCAGGATCGTCTGCATATGCCCAAGGGCGGTATCACGGTCAACGACTCCAACGCCTACGTTCAATGCGCCGTTGCAGACTTCGGCATTGTTCAAGCACCAGGAATTTCCGTTGAGACGTTCCTCGCCAGCGGACAACTGGTGCAAGTGCTGGAGGCCTATCGCCCAAAACCGCGCCTGGTGTCCGTGCTGTACCCCAGCAGAACGCATCTGGCCCCGTTGGTCGATGCGTTCGTGGATTGGCTGAAGCAACACTTTCCAGTGCTGCATCCAGAATGGTTCAACGCTCGCTAAGCTGGCGAGCGGATTGACTCGCTACCTGGCAGAAAATACGCAACAACGTCTTATTGGTTTGTGAGCCAAAAAAGAGCCCTCGACGCGGTTAACGTGGAGGGCTCTTGTGTCTCGCTGATCAAGCGTTCTGCTCACCCCCTACTGAGCGCTTTCGCTCAAGGGGCGCTTTCTCCCACTTGGCGATGACCAGGGGTGCAATTGCATTACCCAGCACATTCAAGGTGGTGGTGCCGCTGTCGATGATCCGGAAAATCCCGGCAATCAACGCGACACCTTCCAGCGGCAGCCCGGCAGATGCCAAGGTCGCCGACAGAATGATGATGGCAAACCCAGGTACACCCGCCGCGCCCTTGGACGTCAGCACCATCGTGACCACCAGCAAAATCTGCTGAGTCAGTGACAGGTCGATGCCATAGAGTTGGGCAATGAAGATCGTCGCCACACCGAGGAAGATCGAAGCACCGTCCAGGTTGAACGCATAACCCACCGGCACCACGAAGCTGACGATGCGCCGAGGCACGCCATAGGCTTCCAACTTGGTCATCAACTGCGGCATGACGGCCGCAGAGGCTGCACTGGAGAACGCCAGAATCAGCTCATCACGGAAGTACTTGATCAACTTGAAGACGTTTTCGCCGATCAGGTAGCAGATACCGCCGAGCATCACCAGAGCAAAGGTAATCAGCGCCAGGTACACCACGCCGATCAACTTGAGCAACGGCAGCAGCGAGGCAAACCCGAAGGTTGCCACCGTGGCGCCGATCATGCCGAATACACCGATCGGTGCGTAGGCCATGACAAACGAAACGACTTTGAACATGGCATCGGAGAAGCCCTGCACCACCGCAATAACCGGTGCGCTTTTTTCCCTGGGCAAGGTGTTCAACGCCATTCCCAGCAGCACGGCAAAGAACAGCACCGACAGCAACTTCGCTTCCGACATCGCGACAATCACGTTATCGGGCACGATGTTCTGCAGGATGATCAGCGCACCTTTCGACGGTTCCATATGCACGGCTGCCGCGTTGTGGGCGATACCGGTGATTTCAGTGCCTTTACCCGGCTCGAACAGGTTGGCGAAGCACAAGCCAAGCACGATGGCGAGGCTGGTGATTGCAAAGAAGTAGATCAACGACTTTGCGCCCATGCGCCCAAACGATTTGTTGTCACCGCCCCCGGCAATGCCGAGGATCATGCAGCAGAAAACAATCGGCACGACGACCATCTTCATCATCTTGATGAAGATATCTCCGAGCGGTTTAAGGATTTCGGTACTGACCCAGACTTGATTTTCCGGATGGGTATTGAAATACCAACCCACGAGCACGCCAAGCAACAGCCCGGCAACGATTTGCCAAACTAAGGGGATACGTTTCATGTCTAGCCTTTTTGTTGGACTGAAAGGGCTGCTTTAAGCAGTAGCTAGATTCATGAGCTTCCAGCTCATTGATGTGCACCTGGCGCACGCTCTGGCGTGCGCCAGGTGTTTATTATTTAGCGAAGAGCTGGCTCATATCCTTGAACGCCTTGAACTCCAGCGCGTTGCCGCACGGGTCGAACAAGAACATGGTGGCCTGTTCGCCAACCTGGCCCTGGAAGCGGATGTAGGGTTCGATCACAAACTGGGTCTCACGCGCTTTCAAACGTTCGGCCAAGGCCTCCCATTGCGCCCACTCCAGGATGATGCCGAAGTGCGGAACCGGCACGTCGTGGCCGTCCACGGGGTTACTGTGCACGCTTTCCTGCGAAGCAGTCTTGGGGTGCTCATGGATGACCAACTGATGGCCGTAGAAATCGAAGTCGACCCACTGGTTGCTGGAGCGACCTTCGGAAAGACCGAACACCTCACCGTAGAAGTGACGTGTGGCGGCCAGGTCATACACAGGGATTGCGAGGTGGAAAGGAGAAAGACTCATCAGGACTCCGATAACAATTTTTATTGGTTTGGGATGCCGGACACCGCACTCGTTGCCCGGCGATTTTTTGAACGTGGAGTCATGCTAAAGCCGCCCCACCTTAAAAAAAATCAATATAAATTTTTCACAAACACAATTTTATTTTGTTAATCGGCGATCTCTGTTTACTGCTCCCAACCCACCCTGATTGCAGCGGTAAAATGGCTGAGGTTGAGGTAAACCGAGAAGCGCCCTGACCTGTGACGCATTGCGGTTATTGCAACTCGCGACCCTTGATAGGGGCAAGCGCTGCACGAACATCGAATTCCACGAAGCACATATCACGCTGTCACTGAGATAAAATTTCAATTCCCACAGTTAAATACTTGACCTCGCGTCTCCAGCCAATTTCGTCCCCTTCCACTCCTAGCGTAGATTCAGGGCTTAAGCCCCTGGGACGGGCTCGTAAGCTGGCCGGGTCTCTATGATTGCCCACTCTCCCCCGCCAAGGCGGTCTGCTCACAGGCTCCAACCTGCGGCACCAGCTGGATATCCACACGCCGATTAGCGGTACGCCCAGCCTCGGTCCCATTGCTGGCGATGGGCTGATTGGCCGCCAAGCCCTGCACCGCAAAACAACTGTCGGCGATGTCGCCCATCTGCTGCATCCAGTCGCGCACGGCTGAGGCACGGGCGTGGGAGAGGGCCAAGTTTTGCTCCATAACTCCGGTCGCATCGGTGTGCCCGGCAATCACGATCAGCCAGCCCGGTTGGGCTTTGATGCCGACCAGGGCATTGATCAGTACTTTGGTCGAGCCTGGCTTCAGGATTGCGCTGCCGGCATCGAACAGCGACAGGCTGTCCAATCGCACGGGTTCGGGCATGAGGGGTGGAGGGGCTTGATTTGTCAGCCATGTCCGCCAACCGAGTCCCGCGAGCAAGGCGATAGTCAGCGTCCCAGCAAATAGCCACAAGACCAGACGCCGCCTGCGTGGCTCCACGTCAGGGGGCGGCAGAATAACCACGGGAGTGACAAATGTCGGCGTTATCACCCTAGCGGGCGCCAGCAGCCTTTCGCCCGATGCGTAGCTCTGTTCAAGGCGTTGGATCAGGCTGCCCACCTGGTGGCACAGAGCCTGCAATGTCAGCAGAGGATTAGCGCCCTGAGGGAGTAAACGCGCATGCAAACGCGCCAGTTCGGTGTCCAGTTGAACCAGTGCGGGCACACTGTGGACGGTCATCGCCATGCTGCGCATCAGCAGTTGCAGTTGATCGAACAACCACCCCAACAGGTCCAGGCGCACCGACGCCATCGGTGGCCACAGGCGTGCCCACTCGCGGCTCAGGGCTTCCAGCAACACCACGCCTTGGGTGATGCCCTCCAGCCCATGACGCTGACCGCGCGCCAAGGTGAAAAACAGGCGGTTTGAAGGTCGGCGCCATTGTGTTGGAACAGCACCAGGCAGCTTTGCTCCACCTTGGCCCAGTCAACATCCGGGCAGGCAGGATGGCTGAGCTTGGCCAGCTCATCGCGCAATACTGTAAATTCACTGAAGCCGCGGGGATCACCGCCGACCCGAATACGCATCTCAAACAACGCCGTCATCGGGCTTCCCTTCCGTTATAGGTTCAAGGCTTGGTCAGGTACTGCTGTCGCTTCAAGTGGCGTACCAGCACTTTTCCTTCGGGCGCCAGCGTGGTGCCAAAGCTCACGTGCTGCCCATCTTTGAGTTGCGCATCCAACGCATACTCCAGGTGCCCCGGCAGCGTCTGCGGCTGCAGTTCGATGGCGACCGCTGCCAGACGCGGTTCGTACTTGAGCAAGGTGGCGCTCATGGTGCCGATCAAGCCGTGGGCTGTGGCGGGCAGCCCCTGCAGGATCAGGCCCATGTCCGGCAGCCCGTAATCGGGCAGATGGCTGAGCGCACCGGCGCGGCTATTGAGGATGCGCTGCAGGTTGTCCAGCACCGACAGGGCATGCTGGTCCTCCTCGCTGACGCGATGCAGGTCCAACTCACCGTCAAAATTTTGCAGCAGCATTTCGTACAGTGAGGGGTTGTACTCGGTCATGGTTCAGTCCTTGGCCAAGGGCCGCAGGGTCAAGCGGTTATCCCCCAGCTCGATGACCCGCGCCCGGTCCGGGTCCAGATCATCACGGGTCAACGTCAAGCGCCAGGTGTTCAATTGGGTATCGGGGCTGCGAAACAACGCCACCACCGTGACGAACTGCGCGTCCTTGTCCATCGGTACGTTCAACTGTGCGCCCTCTTCGGGTTTCACCACCACCGAGCGTTTGTCCAACAACGCGCTCGCCAGCAGTTGATTGTCATCGCCCAGCAGCCCGTCGTAGGTTGCCTGCTCCACAGCCTTGCTGTCGCGCAATTGGTACACCCGCACCAGGGTCGGCACCGACAAGGCGCTCATGTCCGTGGCGGCGGTGTTGAGCGCCGTGCGTGCACTGAAATCCAGGTGCAGGGTTTTCACCTGCTTGTAGAAGATCGCCTTGGCGGTGGATGCCGTGCCATCCGCGACGGTCTGGGCCAGACCACACCCGCCGAGGGCCGCGAACATCACCAGACTAAAAAGGGTACGCAACATGCTGTGTTTCCCTGTTGTGGGGATTAATCGAAAGGCCTTGGTAGCGGCCTAGGTTGATCGTGAGAGTGTCGTTTTCCGCCACCTGCCAAGCATCGCTGCCCAAACCCAGCACCCCGGTCATGCCGAGCCGAATGGGTGCTTGCCCCAACACCGGTGCGGGCAGGCTGTGCAATGGCAATGACAACTGCAGTTTCGCCGTGCAGCGCCACCCGAGGTACACGCGTAGCAGCACCAGCAGATCGCTGTACAACTCGCCACCAGGCAACCATCCGCCGGCTTCCTGCGTGTCTTCGGTGTAGAGCGTCAGCCGCAGTTGGCTGTTGGCATCAAAGCCGACGCTGCCCAACGGCGTCCCCTGGGACAAACTCACTGGACGTTGGCGGGAAAGGCTGGCCGGCTGTTCCAGCGCAATTCTCAGCGGCCAATGCGGGGTCACCTGCGCCTGGGTGTTGGGGGCCAGCAAATTGACCAGCGCGGTGATGCCTTCAGCATTGCGCGTGGGCAGGCGCATCACACTGAGCAGGGCCAAAAAGCGCGAGACCGGCGTGGCGATCTGCTGGGCGGTGCCCGGAATGCCCAGGCCGATCAGGCCCAACAGGCATTGCGAGGTGGCATCGGTGCCGCCGGCTTCGAACGTCGCCGGGTAGGAGTACTTGCGCCAGATACGGTAGAACTGGGTGAATATCCGGTGGTTGAAAATATCCAGGAAGGCTTCCAACGCTTCATGCCCTTCCCGGCGCTGCGCGATGTCATCCAGAAACACCGTCGGCATCGGCGAGTCGACCCCGTACAACCCGAGCAGACGCGTGCGTATCGTCGCCGGTCGTTCCGGATGAGCGCCATCGGTTTCAATCGACTTCAACTCGCTGGCCGGAAAGCCCATGCCCGGATCGGGCCGAAAGCGCACCGCGTCATCGGCCGGGTGCGCGGTGCTGCCCAAGGGCGGGTGACCGGGCAAAGCCTGTTCCAGCAACTGGCAAAAGCGGTACAGGTTGGCCTCGGCCACTTGGTCCTGCAGAGCGTCGAGCAGACCGCCGGCTTTCAGCCGGGAATTCGCTGACTGTGGTTCTCGTTCCATCGCAGGCACTTTCCAGTAGGTTGCAGGATCAGCGTGAGCTGGGTGTACAAATGAATGTCGGCATACAAAGAGAAGAAGCGATTGAGCATCTCGCCGAACAGGCTGATGTCGCCCTCCCCTGAGAAGCCATTGGCATCCAGGGTGATTTCGATATCCACCCCGCGCAGCAGAAAGCCTTTCTCGAAACGCTGCACCAAATGATGTTTGACCTCGACAATCGCCGCCAGGCGACGGCGATTGAGTTCACTGCCGGTCCAGTCGTACAGCGCCAAGGTGCCTCGCAGCACCTCGGCATTGTCGAGCATCGGCAGGAAGTTCGAGCCGAGGTGACTGAGCACCCGCCAGTGAAAGCGGTCGCGGTTCGGCGGGTAGCACGGCAAGGTCGGCGCACACAGGTTGCGCACGCGCAAACCGGACTGGGTGGACTGCACCACCGTATCGAGCAAGGTGCTTTGCAGCGCCTTGCGCGGCAACTGGCCGTGAGTGCCGGTCAAGCGCAACGACAGGCTTTCACGCTCGCGCAGGCGGTCCTTGTCGAAGCCCTCGCCGCCCAGAATCAGCCAGGTGTCATGCAGGCCATTCGCTGCACGCTTCAGGCGTGTATGAAAGTAGCGTTCCGGGGCCTCGTCGCGCAGCATGCCGCCCTTGTGGCGAAAGCTGGTGAACGGCACATAGTCCTGGCGTTCGGCGTTCCTCGACGCAGTGACCCGGTCCACCGAATAGATCTCGGTATGGCCGTCCTGCAGGCGCATGGGACGCAGGAGATAGTCGGTTTGCAAGGGAGCCAGGGTCAGCGGGTCGGCCTCCAGCGCAAACAAATTGATTACCGGTACGGCGTGCAGGCGGATGTGTTCGCTGTTCAAGTCGAAGTTGGCCGGCCAAGGTTCACGCAACACCACTTCAAGCTCGAACCAGGCGGTACCGGGTGCAATTTTCAACTGCTCCAAGCCACACAAGGTCACGAACATGAATTTTTCACGAAAACTGAAATACTCCAACAACAGCTGGTAACCGCTGAAGGCGCTATCCCCCTTGGGCCACAGCCGGTCTTCATCGGCAAACCCCTTGGGCGCAAAATGCGCGGTCAGTGGCTGGCGTTCGGTCTGGCCGGGCCAGCGCACATACATCGCTTGCGCATTCAGGGTCAGCGCCTGATGCAACGCACTGGCCAGCGGCGCATCGGCATTCAGGTACAGCGGCAAACGGCTGAGGTCGATCAGGCTCCAGTCCGTCAACGCCCCACTGGCAAAGCGCAGGCGCAACACCGAGCGACCATCTATTTCATGACCGCGCCCCACCGATTCCAACGCCAACGGTCGCAGGGTCACGTCCTGGGTGGTGGTGTAACGGCAACGGGTGCGTTGCGGCCCAATGGGTTGCGACAGCACCTCAAAGCCCTGGGCGATCAGCTCGCTGCGCTTCATCTGCGCCAGTTCAGGCGCCAATTCGACCACCGACAGGGATGGAATGGTGCGCAAGTAATGCGGCCACAACAGGCTGACCAGCCCCTCGGTCAACTCCGGCAGGTCATCGTCGAGCTTCTCCCGCAGGCGGCCCATCAGGAATGCGAAGCCCTCGAACAGGCGCTCCACATAGGGATCCTGTGCGCCCGGTTTGTCCAGGTTGAGCTGCGCGGCCCGATCCGGGAACGCGTCCGCGAACTCCTTGCCGGCCTCGCGCAGGTAGCGCATCTCGGCATCGAAATAGCGCAGTGTCAGATTGTCCATGCTCACAGAAAGAATCCTGATGTAGGAGGGTTAGCCGCAAAGCACTGCGGCGCGTACCGGATCAATGGCTACCAGCGCCGCCAGCAAGGTTTCCATGCGCCGCGCCAGGGTGGGTTTGTCAGCATCATTGCGCTGGGCTTTCGCCCGCAGCAGTTTGAGCAGGCGCGCCTTGACCTCGAAGTTCAGCTCGGGCTCCCACTCGGCCAAGGCCTGGCGTTGCGCCGTGGCGTCCAGTTCGGCCAACAGGTGGATGGCCAGATCGCTTTTGGCATACTGCTCGGCAACGCGCGCCATCAACAGGCGCAGCAACCAGCGTTGGCGCCCGGTGTGGATACCGGGGCGTGCGGCCAGCCAGGCCAGTGCCTGATCCACGCCGTCGCTGTCAGCCTGGGCCACGGCCTCGCCTTCCAGGGACAGGATGTCGGTATCGCCAGTGGCCGGTGCCGCCGAGGGTACAGGTAACCATTGCTGGGGCTGGTTGCCGCTGACGTGCTGGGCAATCCACTCGCGGGTGGTCTCATCGGCGAAGGGGCTGCCGTCGCTCCAGCACAGCACGTCCAGACCCGGCAGGCGCTCAAGGAACATGCCCAGGTCACGCTTGGCGATATCGGCCCAGCGATCCTGCGGCGCGGGTTGTTTGCTCAGCGCCTGATACAAATACCACTGCAAGTCTAGCCAGAAATGATTCACGCCCTCGGCATAGATCCGCTCGACCTGCTCGATCAACTCCGTCCAGCTCTGTTGCAGGTACAAACGTTTGAGCTGTGCCCGGTAGTCACTGCGCGGTGGCGTCAGGCGCGTATTGTTGTTCGTATCTTGCGGTGGGGCCTGATGCACCGTGTCCCAACGCAAGCTCTTCATCAGACGATGAGCCGCCAGCCAGCCCAAAGGTTGGTCACGCAGGTACCCCGCCAAGGCCCGGCCGCTGTCCAACAGGTCGCGCCCGGACTTGATCTGCGGCGCTGGCGCCTGTGCAGTCGCTTCATGGCTGGCAGTATTTTGCGGCACCAAGGCGTCCATGCCACCGGACTGCGCCAATCTCGCGGACAGGGCGGCATACAGGGGTTCCAAATTTGGACGCTGATCCTGCGGCCACGCACCCAGCCCGCGCTCCAGCCAGGCGAGTGCTGCGGCAGTGCGCTCGGCCTCGGCCTTGACCACTTCCGGGTACAGCGACAGCGTGTCCAGCACCTTGCCGCCGGCCAACCATTCCAGGGCCATCTTGCGGCTGTTGGGGCGGATAGGCAGCACCGCGTCGGCGAAGCGTTCCACCAGCGCGGCCAGCAGGCTGAGGCCATCGGCCAAGCCGACTTCACCGTCCTTGTGTAAGCGTGCCCACAGGTAATAGGTGGCAACGCGCAGGTCCTTGCAGTTATGAATCAGCAGCTTTTCCGCCAGTTGGGCAACCTGCTCAGCATCGGCACCGGAGAGCTTGTTGACCTCTTCACGCATGCGCTGGAAGTCATCATCGTAGCCAGGGTCTTCGCCGACGGGAGAGTCGGTGCTGATGGGGTGCATCCAGGGTTGCCAGTGGGCGGCTTGCTCGCGGGCGACGGACAGCGCGTCGCGTTCTCCCAGGCAGCGGGCGATCACGGTGCGCAGGCTCATGGGAAACTCCCCTTCTGCGCATAAGGCGTTTCGGCGGCGTTCTCGCTAAGAAATATCTGCGGGGGCAACTTGAAGTCCCTCAGTTTGAGCAACGCCAATGGCCCGGCATTCAACTCGGTCCGCAGGTACCAAATCAGGTTCAAGCCGTCGGGGGCCTTGAGCACCATGCGATAGCGGCTGTCCCCGTCGTCCAATGGCGTGACCTTGGCTTTTTCCAGCAAACGGATCAGACCCCAGGTGCCGGGGTAATCGCCGAACAACCGCTCGCCGGCCAGCAGGCTGGTCCAACTCAGGCTGACGCCGGGATAGTCACTACGCCCCGGCCAGTTGAACCGCTGCCAGCTCTCCTTTTGGTTGAAGTACTGGTGCTTGTCGCCGTTGAGGATGAAGGTGGTTTGCACCACATCGCGCACGGGCTTGCCTTGCAGCTCAAAGCTCAGCCCCATACCCCCATCGGTGTAGAGCACATCGGCCAGGTCGCTGAGTTGATTGATGGCAGTGAGAAATTGCGGGTTGAAGCGCAAGCCTTGGCTGTGGCGGGGATCGGCCACCCAACGGTTACCTTCCTTGCGCAACACGCCACTCAACTGCCGCTGCAAAAACTGCTCGATGCGGCCGGAGTCTGCGCGGATCATCTGGCCCAGCATCGGTAAGGACGCATCGCTGGCAGTGGCTGTAAACGGGTAGCGGCTGGCGAAAGCATCGTCCCAATGGCTGACGATCGAGCGTTGCCACTGGCTGTTGATCCCAGCGGCAGACGGTTGCAAGACGCGTTGCCAGGCATGTTCCAGCGGCTGCACGAACAGCGTTTGCGCCGCCCCGCCCCACTCTGCCCCCAGGCTGGCGGCCATCAGGCTGCCGTAGGATTGGGTGTCGGTCAGGTCGATGCTCTTGCCTTGAAACACGGTCTGCGCCAGTGCCTGGGTCATTTCCAGCGGATCGGCCGCCGTGCTGACTTGCTGCAACTTGAGGCGTACCCGTGTTACCCGTGTGAGGAATGCCTGGAGGCTCAAGCCTTCAGGGCTGTTCTTGCCCTCCGGGCCTTTGCCCAGCAGCGCCAGCAACGGGCCGAAGGTCGCGTCCAAGGGGCTGTTGGGTAGGTGGGCCAGTTGGTCGATCAGCGGGGCCTTGTCCTGCCCGATCAGCTTTTGTGCGGACTTCATGAGCGAGTCGGCCAGCGCCTGGGTTCGAGTGCCCGCCTTACCGTGATAGGCCACGGTATTCATCAGCGCAATCAGTGGGGATTGGCGCACATCACTCATCAGCGTCAACTGGTCAATCACTTCGGCGAGGCTCCCGGCCTCCTGCCAGCGCAGGCTGTTGAGCAGATCCAGCCAGACAATGGCGTAGTCCTGAAAGTACCGTTCGGTAAGACGCTCGCGGAGCTGGTCCGGGCTCAAGCGGGTGTCGATGTCGGTGGGCTTATCGCTGAGTACCCAGTCGATTTCCTCGCGGCGGGCCTCGGCGATCTCGTCGATGGCTTGGCGCACCTGGCCCTCCCAGGCCTGGCGGGTGAATACACCCGGCACGCTGGCATCGGTGGAGAACAGGGCCAAGGCATCGGTGTCACCCACCAGTTGGTGAAGGCCCAACTCCGGGTAGTGATTGGCGACCTCATTGAGCACTTGTTGGTACAGGCTGGCCTCAGCATTGCGTTGGCCCAACTGGCCGAGCAGTACCTGCCGAACTTGCGCGACCAACCTGGGGTCGGCCTGGATGCGCCAGGCCGGGTTTGCGGTCAGGTGTTCGCCATAGAACCGCCACAGGTTGGGCGCCAGGCTTTGCCAAAGCCCTGGTGATACGCCTGTGGGTGTAGGCTCAACGTCGCTCAGGGTTGTGACCAAGAGGCTGGCATCGGCTTTTTCCGGGCGCGCCATCATCAAATAGGCTTTGAGCTGGGCGTAGGCATCACGGGCACGTTCAGCACGCTCGGGGCTGTCCGGGGCCAGCCTGACCAGCGCGTTGAGCTGTTGGCTCAGTGTTGCGGCGGCCGGGTCGCGGATCAGGCGGTTGTTGGCCTCGACATAACGTGGCCACAGCGTTTCAAGCAGTGCTTGATTTTGGTTCAAGCCGAAGCGTTGGTACCACGGAGCGCCGCCTTGGACGCGATCATCCAGGCGCGCCAGCTCGCGAACCAATTCATTGAGGGCCTGGAGTTGTTCGTCAACTTGCGAGGAATGTTGCAGGGCAGCAAGTGAGGTATGTATCTGGGCGATCTGCGCGCGATTGCTGACGAAAGACAGCAGCAGTCCGGCGCCCCACAGCACGGCCAATCCCAAGGCCAGCGCATAGGTGATTCGGTGTGCGCCCCAGCCCAATCGACGGCCACTGGCCGCTTTATCGTTGAGAACGCCTTGCCAGGCCGTATTCACCGGCCAAAAGTGTTCAAGCGTGCTCTCGATACGCGGCACCGGGAGACTGAACCATAGGCCGCGCAACGGTACACCGCTGGAAAACTCGCCCAATAGCGGCATCAGTACCTGGCGCCAACGGGCAATGCCCTCAGCCTGCAAATCGCGGGACAGCCGCAGGAGGAAGTCATGGGTCACGGCAACGTGCATTTGCGCCAGGCCCGCGCAGCGCAAGGGGTCGAGCAAGCTATCCAGACTGTTTTCTAGAATCAGGGGGGTGACACGTGACGGCAGCAGGCAGCCCACGGGTTGGCTATCGCGCTCATCCTGAGACCATGCACTGTCGCCCACCTGCCACAGGTGCAACCGCAACTGCCAACGCAACGCACGGGCCAGGTTTTGCAGGCGACGGGCACCGGCGCTCATGGCCGCGGCATCGGTGCATTGGTCTTTGCTCAATGCCCAGACCACCCCATTAAGTGCACGCCTGCGGCACAGGCCACGCCACTGCAAAAGCAACGCGTCTTGGGGTTCACCTTGGACGCTGCCGGCCCACAGCAGCACGGTGTTTTGCCCTTCCAGCCAACGCTGCTCGCTCAACCCTGGGGCAATCGCCTCGATCTGCTCTGGTTCACCGACCACCAACAAGAGTCGAACTTTGCGCCGCCAGAAGAAGCCATGGTGTTCGCTCAGATCTATGAGCAGCTTTTCCCATGGAAGGACATTTCCTTTTGAAGGCGTTAAAGCTGGAGTGTTCAGATCGTCGCCAATGGCTTGCTGATACGACGAGCCGACAACCCTGCGTACCATCAATTGAAAACCACCCAGCATTGCCAGTACTAAAAGAGTCACCCCTACGGTTACTGACCACCAAGTAGTTTGCTCATCTCGCCCAAGACGCATACCTAACAGTTCGGGCGACCACCACACTAGCAAGCATACTGATATAGCTACCACCAACACCAAACCAACAAAACCCCACCACCATCTCGAACGACGACTGTTCATCAGATTTCCCTAGCTCATAGAGGGTGGCATGACCACCGAGCACCAAAGCCGCGATCCGGCGGTGCTATCTCCACTGAAGATGAAGTGCGGCTTGTCTTCTCCGCGAATTAATTCCACCGCAACAGCTATCGCTACCCAGGGCGCCGCGCACTGCGGATTACCCAAACAGGCATCCAGGTCATGTAAGCCTTGTTTGTGTTCTGCGAGCAAAGGCGCTGCAGCAATTGCCATCGTGATCGCCGCCCTGCGAGCAGGATCGGCTCCCACAACCCAGGCATGCCCAATCGACAATGCCTGAACCGGAACCCAACCAAGAGCTTGGCTGGTTGCGTAGAGCAAACTCTCAGAGGTTGGTTCACGCTCCTGTTCAGGACGATGCAGATAAGCCTTCGGCTCCAGCAGGGTTTGAGTTCTACGATTGCCAAGTAACAACCCCACCACTGCTTCAGCAGTGTCTTGTGCTACAGCAGGAGCAACCTGAAACGCCACCACTAGCAATAACGCCTGATCGTTAACGCGTGCATCCAGCCAAGCATCGACTACTGACAAACCGGTGCCTTCAATTCGTGTGACTGCCTGTCGAATGCCAGACTCAGACCAGGCCTCCTGCCACAGCTCGCTCAAGTTTCTTTCGGGAATGCTGCTGCTCATATCCAACAACAACGCCAGCGGCTTATCCTCTGGTAGTTGCTTCAGCACCTTGGCGATATCAATCAGCACCTGCCGCAAGACTCGGCGCAGTAATATTTCAGGTGACTCACCTTGCTCAGGTGGCAAGCGACTGTGGCGAATCCTCTCTTTACTGACCAGCCAATCAGGCTGGACATTCAACACTTTCGTGCCCTTGTGCAACCCATCCCGCTGCACCTCGCGGCTTTCTGCCCCCTGCTCACGCAATGCGGTATACAGGCTAACCGCCAACACTTGTTGGGATCGGCGTCCCCTACGCACTTTTTGCATATGATCCGTTTCGCGCTCGTCATTCCAAGCATCAACCACAGAACACTTACCGAGATATAGCGCAGCACGTACTACGCTCAACGCACACCAAATTCCAAACGGCACACCCAATGCTATCAACCAAAATCTATTTGGCTGATGAGTAAAAATGTCACCTGCCAACCACACTGTCAGCGCCAGTCCCAATAGCAACAATAGGCCCAGCAAAAGCAGCCAACGCCACACACGCGGCGCTGCGGGTGCGATCATAAGAGGAGGGATTTTGTCCAGTTTGACCGGCACGATTCAGCTCGCTGCCGCATTGGGCAAAGACGACATCAAGGCGCAGCCACAGACGCATAAATGCCCGTGAAAAGCTACCGAGACACCGTTGTCCCGAAAAGTCGGATGCCCCTCGGCAATCACTGTGCGACCGTGGCCAGGTACTGGACAACTGACCGGATCACCTACCCGTGCGGCACCGATACCGCCAAATCGCATCCCTGAGGAACCGGATAGCACCGTACCACCGCCGGTGTTTGTATCGCCGATCCTGATAACTCCCTTCATTGGTGAAACTCCATGCACGACCCACCATCGGCCCGTGAAATCAGCGTCCACGTCACTAACTGTTCGTGCTTGTGTGGCAGATGTTGACCTTGTTGCAGATCGATATATTCAAACCCTTGGCGGCCGAACATTGACCATTTACCCGTGTATGGCGCAGGTTCACCTGACAGCCTGGTGATAAAAGCGCCATCCCGGCAAATAAACTGCGCTTCGCGCTCGGGCCAGGAATACAACTCCTCCGGTTCCCCGCGAGGAAAGAAGCCTCGCTCTGGCACTTCGATAAATTCACCTTCCACACGGCGGATAAGCGTCCAGCCGGTTTCGACCCAACGAGTTTCCTTCCAGTCATAGGCACGTTTGCCTGTATCACTCACAAAATCGCTGCGCCTAAGGCCTTGCCTCGCTTCAATACCGCCTTCGAAACTGTTTGGGTACAACAGACAAGCTGCCGCAAACTCCACATCGGGCAAATAAATACCTATTTGCGCTGCAGGTTGATCTATTTCTAAGCGAACGCGTGGGTCAAGTTCATAACGAGGAATGCGGCGGGGTAACTCCTCAACCTGATACAGGCAACCTTGACCGTTATACGTCAATGCACCTTCACTCCAATCTCCTCTGGCAGTGGACCCAAGTCGCTCATCAAGTTTGGTCGCCCTCTTTTCCGTCAGTGAAATGATTCTTTCCTCCTCCTCGGTCATCCAGTCGGACCAGCATTCACGAATACCTCGAGTGTTGGACCTCATTGCACGCCCGGCATTGAAGGCCAAGGGGTCGTTATGGGTGCGCTGGATATAGGCATTGATGTAAAAGTCACGATCAGGACGGATATTGGGCAGCACACGGCTACCCCAGACCACATCACCTTGTTGCCATTGCGGCTTGCTACGCTGGCGGGGGTCGAGATTGCTTTGTAAACGAGCGTAGGCGGCTTCGTGCGCATCAATCCATTCGATGATTGCGTCACGGGTAGCTGCGAAGTGTTCGGCAGAGCTGAAGGTTTCCAGCAGGTAGCATTCGAGGGGGTGTAGAACGGCCATTTCAGTGCTCCTTATTGGGTTCAGGCATACGCCACTTATGGGTCAGATCGGGCAAACCCAAGAAGGGTTTTATGGGGTCAAGATCGGGGCTGGCAGTACCATCGTCGTAGCTCCAGCCGGTCCTTTTCCGGGCACTGACGAATTTTGGATCAAGCTCATACGGATTCAGAACGATCTGCTGACGACCGCCCTCCAATTTGTAGCGGGGGTCAGCTTTCAGTTCTTGGGTTCCTGCTCGCCCCTCCCAAACCTTGAGGGATTTGCCGGGCGGCACGGTATAAAGGACGTATTCACCATTCTCGTTCCAGTGCTTCCAAACTGCATATTCTCGCCGCCACTGGCTTTTGGTCTTCAACGCCTGAAACTCAGCTTCGCGCATCCAGCAAATACTGTTGTCGCCGGAACTGGGGTCTACCACACGATATAGACGGGCTCCTGGTAAGATCTCAGATGCTTCCAATGATGCGTCGAAAGTTCTAAAGGCGTTTTCCAACCCTTTATGCTTGGATGTTTCGCTAATATCCGGCCAGCCAGCGTTAATCCTATTCACGGCATCCGGCGGCAATACTTCAAGGGCAGGGTATTTCGCCTTCGTAACTTTATCCACCCAATCCGGCTGTTCCCGCCTCATCAGTTCAAGCTCAGCATCCGCACGACTCCCTAACACATGCGCATTGTTTCCCGGTCGGGCGCGATAGGCGTTATCGCCTTCTACGCGTAAGCGGTTGATGATCTGATCTACATAATTCTGCGCTGGCTCTAACGCCTTTGTTATACCATCAGAGGCCTTCCCCCGAACGTCAACGAGCATTGCCCACATTCGTTCTACTGGCGCCTTTAATGAGTCCGGCCCCCACTTCACAACCGAATCAAACATTTCGCGTGTGACGCGCATGATCTCATCCAATCCCGCCAGCAGCTCTTTCACTGTCAGGCTGGATTTAACTTCATCCAATTTTCCAGCCAGATAGTGATAGGGATTATTAATCTTCATCCATGCTAAGGTTTTCCGAACTGCTGGATTATCCAAATGCTGCCTCAGCAACACCATCACCTGATCGAGTACAGAAACATCCAGGCGCCGTACCGGTTTTAGTGTTTTAAAAAGATACTTGCGCAGGTACAAAAATAGAACCTTAAAACACCCTTTTAGCAAAGAGCCCAATGACGGAATCAAGCCAATCAGCGTAAGTATCAAGGCCACCCATGCCCAAGTGTCGTCACTTTCCTTGCTTACCTTTCGACAATTCGCAATCAAATCACGCACGTCACCTATTTGATCCACGAGTGGAATCATAAAAATCAAAGTGCCAGTGACCACCTGTGCAGTACTTGGATTCTCGTGAAAATCTCCTTGCAAAGTCTCCCAAAACCAGAGCCACATCGCCTTGAGACCTGAAGGCGCATCCTGCGGAGGAGCCTGATAGAACGCTAAGGCATTTTGCAATTCCTGATTCATGCGTTTACCACTATCACAGTAGACATAGAACACATTGACGCCGTCATTCACTTGAGGACGTCAAATTAATGTACATCAGGCTCGCTTCCACAAACTCCAGGCTTTAAGCGCTTCAGACCCAACCACAAAAGCAGCTACCAACAGACCGGGCAAATAGCCCGCCACCACTAACAACAGCCAAACTGATGGATAGAGAAAGAGAACGCGAAACGGGATTTGTGCAAATGCGAGATACCGTGCAGACCTATAGCCGCAAACAAATAACACCCCACTTAGTACAATTGATATTTGCAGTCCCCAAGAAAGAAGCCCCATCCCCATCAGTAATCCACCAAGTTGATCGCCCAATCCAATCACATGAGATAGATCTGTCAGGTATGGGAGACGCCCCTCTTTCCAACTACTCAAGCTGTACCAGAGCACATAGAAAATGTCCAAACCACCCCATACCCGCAATACATTTGCTCGCGAGATACTCACAATTGCGCTCCATTTTGCTCGTAGACCGTATCAGCTGTAGGTGGCTGCCAATACCAAGACTTACCTGACGCCTGCCAACTGTCATTACCTTCCAGATATGTTTGTTCGATGCGACGCTGCTCCCCGTACTGGCGTATAGCAGACGTCTCGGCAAGGTGCTGCTCTTCTTCTCCCAGTGGCTGCCACACTTGAATCATAGTGCGCTTAGTGCGCTCATAGTCCTTACCGTCCGAACCAAATACTCGGCCTGTATCTCCCATAGAGGTCAAGCGATTAAGGAACATCTGTCCGACATTACGCCCACCGTGGTAATCGACTTCTTGAGTCACCCATTTGCCTGCCCCACGTGGGCTTACATTTGTGCCTTCCGGCACTAGTGCCGCCTGAAGCAACGTATAGGAAGGCCAAGGCTGATCGAGCTCGGGCTCAGGAAGCTGGTATTGCACGCTCGCTGGACTATCCGGTACAGGACTGTGTATCGCATGACCTTGCTCATCCAACTTTCCTTGCAAGACCTGGCCGTTCTCGAAAGTCACAACGTAAGGCACGCCTGCTATCGGTTTTGCCACTCTATCGTACAAGTTTAAAATCAGCGTGTTCGGCTCATCACCTAAAGGTCCAGCCAGAAAAGGGAGCGTCTCATCCAACTGCCCTACTGCTTGAATGTAATCAAAGTTAGGAGACTTGATCTCAACTTCACCAGGCGAGCCTATTTCAATACGATACGGGTCGATGGTGATGTAGTTACCACCCGAGCTAATAGTTATTTTCTTTTTAGCAGTAATTCTTATTTCGTCTTGGGTGCTGCTGATATCCAGCCCTTGGCGAGACAACAGCTCCATTCGATCATTCTGCGCCTGGATTGAAACAGCCCCCTGATTAGCAACGAAATTCAGCCCCAGCTTTTTGGCGAATAATCCAATAGCTTGGCCTGCTGTTATCGTAAAACGCTTAACCACACTAAAGTCGGTGTTGTTGTTCACTGCACTAAAGGTCTGTCCCGCAGCCAACTGTAAATTTTCCGGAGTTACCAAGGCTATGCCCGCAGGAGCGGAGACGAGAAGGCCGGACTCCTTCAGTTGCCCTAATACATCCTTGAGTTGCTCCGGCACCATAACGTCAGCCTCGAGAGCTCCGGCAGCTGCGGCATTGCTCGCCAATCCCCGCACGCGCTGGAGTGCCTCCTCCAATTGCGCCAAGGCCTCACGCATACTGAGCATTTCCCCTTGCGCTTTCGACTGTTTATCAGCACTGATGAAAATCCCTCTCCCGGCACGAATGGCCGCATGCCCATCGGTGCGCAGTTCCGCGCCCTCCCCGCGGGGTTGGCGCTCGGCATCGACCAGATGGCCGAGGTTGAGCTGGCTCTTGCCGCTGTGTTCGGTGCTGAGCTTGAGGTGCTCCTGCCCGCGGGTGTCGTCCATGCGCAGTTTGTTGTTAGCCGGGGTGCGCAGCACGTTGCGCTTGTCGTTGCGCAGGGTAACGTGGTCCACATGCTGGCTGTCGTGCAGGGCATGGGCGATGTAGGGCCGGTCCGGGTCGCCCTGCTCGAAGGCCACCGCCACTTCGGTGCCTGCAATCAGCGGTAAATGCAGGCCATGGGTGTCGCCGGCGTAGGGCCGGGCCAGGCGTAGCCACATGCTTTCTTCACCGGCCTTCCAGCTGTCGCGATCGAACAGGAAATTCACCCGGTAGCGCCCTTCCAGGTCGATATGGGCGTAGGGGTCGTTGGCCTGTGGGCTGGTGACGCGCGCTGGGACGGTGCCGGCGATTTGTGGTTTGGCGGGCACGGCCGGACGAAAGCAAACGGTTTCTGAATAGGGCATGGCCTGAAAAGTGGCCTCGAAACTTTGGTCGCGGGCAGCTTTGGTGGTCAGGCCGGTGATCACCGCGCCGGGCGTGAAGGCCTGGGGCGCGCCGCCGGAGACCTTGAGCACTTGGCCCGGCGCCAGGGTGGCGCTGCTGCTGATGCCGCTGAGTTGGGTCTGCCCGTTCAGGTAGCGTTCGTGGCGCAGGCGCGCATAGAAGTAGCCACTTTCGCCTTCCAGGTCTTCGTCCTGGGACTGCGCATCGCCGAGTACGCGGTAGGGTTCGGCATAGTGATAAGCCTCGCCGTAGGTGGTGGTCGCGCCCCGGCTCTGGTCGATTTCACCACTCAGGTGGGCGCTGGCATCGCGGTGCTGGTAGGCGCGAAAATGCACCTGCTGTTCGACCACGGCGTGGCTCGATTGCAGTTGCCAAACCGCATCCTGGCCGCTGCTGCCCAGCCCGGATTGCGGGCGAAGGGGCAGCTCGATGTCGAACTGATAGAGGCGTTGATCGTCGCAGAACTCCACCACATCAATGCCCAGGCGTTCGTCGCTGGTAAAGCGGTACCAGATGCCAACCTCGGCCAGCAGGCGGGCAATAAAGGCCAGGTCGCTTTCGCCGTATTGCATGACCTGTTCGCGCTTGGGGTATTCACGCTTTAGGCTGAACAGAAAGTCCTGGCCTTCCAAACCGTGGCGGTTACGCAGAATGCTCTCGACTATCTCCGGCACTGATTGGTGCTGGTAGATACGGAACTGCCGGCCGCGACCGAGCAGGGCCAGGCGTGGCTGCAGGGTGATCGCATAGGTGGCCTGGTCGTTGGAGCCAGACTGGCGTTTGAAACCGGTGACCACACCCTGCAGGGTGCGCAGCGGTTTGACCTCCGGTGCGCTGAGCCCGGCGACCGGCAGCTTTTGCGGTGCGGCGTGCAGGCTGAAACTGGCGCCCTGGCCGAGCATACTTTCCGCAGCCAGCTCACGCTCGGTGCTGGTGAATTCCACGCGATAGCTGAAGGGTTGGCTCAGGTGTTCTTGACCCTCAAAGGCCAGAACATCGAGCCTTGCCTGGACATTGCGCACACTTAGGGTGTGCCGGCTATGGTCGAAGAAGTTTTGCAATCCGCTGGACATGCTCACACCTCCAGGGCGACGGGCTGAGCCGTGTCTTGAACATCGGTGAAATGCAGGCTGATACCGTCATCGTCGCTGTAGCCGAGCCTCACGCCGTGGGTGCGTTGCTGCGCCGCGCGGCGTTCCAGCAGCTGTTGACTGAGTACGGGCAGGATTTGCTCGTTGAGCAGGCTGTCGATGTTGCGGGCACCGGAATCGGGCAGCAGGCAGGCGGCAACCAGTGCGTCATTCAGGGCGTCGTCAATCTGGCACGCCAGGCCGTAATGGCGTTGCAGGCGCTTGGCGACCTGGGCCAGTTTGATCGCCACGATGCACTTGAGTGCATCGGCTTGCAGCGGGCGGTAGATCAGGGTTTGAAAGCGTGCCAGCAACGCGGGTTGGAAATGCTCGCGCAGGATGGGGCGCAGCAGTTCATGCAGCACGCTGTCCGGTGCATCCGGTTGTTCATGCACACAGGTTTGCAGCAGGTCGCTGCCGAGGTTGGAAGTCATGAGAATGATGGTGTTGCGAAAGTCGATCTCGCGCCCTTCACCATCGCGCATGAAGCCGCGATCGAAGACCTGGTAGAACACATTCAGCACGTCACGATGGGCCTTTTCCACTTCGTCGAGCAGCACGACGCTGTAGGGCCGTTGACGCACGGCTTCGGTGAGCACACCACCCTGGCCGTAACCGACATAGCCGGGCGGTGAGCCTTTGAGTTGGCTGACGGTATGGGCTTCCTGGTACTCGGAAAAGTTGAGGGTGATCAGCGATTTTTCGCCACCGAACAGGCTGTCCGCCAGGGCCAGGGCGGTTTCGGTCTTGCCCACGCCGCTGGTGCCGACCAGCAGGAACACGCCCAGCGGCGCCTTGTCATCGGTGAGGCCGGTTTTGGCCGCCCGCAGGCGCTGGGCCATGGCGCTCAGGGCCGACGCCTGCCCGATGACACGCTCGCCTAACTGCTGCTCCAGCATCAGCAGATTGGCCTGTTCATCCTTGAGCAAGCTGCCCAGTGGCACCCCGGTCCAATCGGCAATGACTTCGGCCACGCTACGCGCGTCGACATCCAGCGACAGGAGCGGCTGGTTGCCTTGGACATCGCTCAACTGTCGTTGCAGTTCCTCGCAGGTCTCCCGCTGCAGCGGCTGCGTTTGACGCGCATCGATCAGTTGCTGGGTCAGGTCAAGTTCTTGCCGATACTGCTGCTCCAGACCGATGTATTGGCGTTGCAGCTCGGCATGTTGGGCGGCGATCACCGCCAGACGCTCATCGGCGCCATGCCCGCCAAGGCGCTGATCCTGTTCCAGGGCTTGGCCCTCCAGTTCCAGGGCCACTTGCCGGGCACTCAGGCGGATCAACGCCTGCGGTTCGCAGTCCAGGCTCATACGCACTCGGGCGCTGGCGGTATCCAGCAGGTCGACGGCTTTGTCCGGCAGTTGGCGACCGGTGAGGTAGCGCCGCGACAGGCTGACCGCAGCCTGCACGGCCGCATCCTGAATGTGCACGCCATGGTGGGTGGCGTAGCGCCCTTTGAGGCCGCGCAACATCAGGCTGGCGCTGGCATCGTCCGGCTCATCGACCTTGACCATCTGGAAGCGCCTTTCCAAGGCCGCGTCGCGCTCGAAATACTGCTTGTACTCGCTCCAGGTGGTCGCAGCGATGGTGCGCAATTCACCACGGGCCAAGGCGGGCTTGAGCAGGTTGGCTGCGTCGGCGCCGCCAGCCTGGTTGCCGGCGCCGATCAGGGTGTGGGCTTCGTCAATGAACAACAGCACCGGTTGTTCGGACTGTTGCACGGCGTCGATCACGTTTTTCAGCCGTTGTTCAAACTCGCCTTTGACGCCTGCGCCAGCTTGCAACAACCCCAGGTCAAGGGTGCGTACACTGACCGATTTGAGACTGTCCGGCACCATGCCGTGGGCGATGCTCAACGCCAAGCCTTCGACCAGTGCTGTTTTGCCGACACCGGGCTCGCCCACCAGAATCGGGTTGTTTTTACGACGGCGGCTGAGGATGTCGATGACCTGGCGGACTTCGTCGTCACGGCCAAACACCGGGTCGATCTGCCCTTGCGCTGCCTTGGCTGTGAGGTCATGGGTGAACCTGTCCAATACCGCCTGCAACGCCTCCACTTTTTTCGTTGCGCTGGGTGGGAGTATGGCGAGCTCACCTGAAGACGTTTCGGGACTGCCCGACGCAGCTGAAGCTTGCACCTCGGGGCGTTCCTCGGACGATTGATCCAACAGCACCAAGAGGCGCTGCAACTGAGCCTCACTGAGGCTGAGCAAAGGCCAAGCGGCTTCACACACCAGCAAGCTGGGCGTTTCCATCAACGCGCTCAGCAAGTGTACGGAACGCAGGCTGTCGTTGTTGTCGTCCAGCGAGGCCCGCAACCAGGCGTTTTTGATCAGTTGCTGCAATGGCTTCGACAGCTGCGGCTTGCTCTGTACGCTTCGTGGCAGACGGTCGATATGCTCCAGCAGCCCGTACCACAGCGTCTCCATATTCCATTCGTAACGACGCGCGATCACGGTCAGGTCACCGTCCCCCTGTCCCAGCAACTTGAGCAGCCAGGGTTCAATGGTGATCTGCGCGTGCGCCCGGTTTTGGCACAGCGAGGCCGCTGCACTCAATGCCTGGGCGCAGTAGGGGTTGAGGCGGCGAAGCAAGCGAGTGGAATTGGGTGCCATACGGTTACATCCTTGTTCGGGGATCTGGGTGTGTCGTCGATAAAACCAGCCGGGGTTCTGCAACTCGATGTGTTTGGCTGAACGCCCGCGAACGGACGCTCAACCCAGCACACCGGCAGCCAGCAGGCGAAAGCACGCCTGCGGCCCCATGCGTATCACGCGCTTTGGCGTTCGTTCCACGAATCGGAGTGGATGATGTTGCCGTCCTTGTAGGTCCAGGTGACCTTCTCGTAACGCAACTCGACCTGCTCCAGGTGGTTGTGCTTCTCTTTGGCTGGGTCTTTGACGTCGTGCATTTTCGGTGCGACTTTCACCACCTTGACGTTTTCCAGTTTGGTGATGAAATACTCGACTTCTTCCCCGGCGTCGTCGATGCGATACCACTTGAACTCAGCACTCTTGAGGGTTTGCCCGGTGGTCACCGCCTTGTAAAGGTAAGGGCTGGACGAATCGATTTCCTTGGAAAACAGAAACGGGGTGTGTACGCGCGTGCCGGTCAACTTGCCGGTGTTGTTGTCGGTGGGGATGTACAGGCTGTGGTCCTGGGCAACCACTTCGATGCTGCCTTCTCGCTTTTGCACGTCCACCGAACCTTTGATGCTTGCGCCGCCGTCGTCTTGCAGCCAGAGGTAAACGGGAATTGCCATGTGAAGCTCCTTTTCCTGGAAATTTAACTGTCGCGGGATGCGACAGGGGGTTGCCTGTCCGGCTCCGCGGTAGAGAGCACACACGCCCCTGCCTCCGGTACCAGACGGATATCTACGCGGCGATTGGCTGCACGCCCCGCTTCGGTGTCGTTACTGGCGATCGGCTGGCTGGCGCCGAAGCCCTGCACCGCAAAACAGCTGTCGGGCATGCCGCCCATCTGCTGCATCCAGGCATGCACGGCGGCGGCGCGGGCGTGAGATAGTCGAAGGTTGTTATGCGAGTCGCCGGTAGCGTCGGTATGCCCGGCGATCACGATCAGCCAGCCTGGCTGCGCCTTAATGCCGACCAGAGCATTGATCAGGACTTTGGTCGAATCCGGCATGAGCTGGGCACTGCCGGTAGCGAACAGCGACAGGCTGTCCAGCCGTACGGGGTTGGCAATTCGCGTGGGCGGTGTGGTCGACGGTGGCTCAACATGCGCGGCCAGCACTGCCAGCAGCGGCGCGCGCAGGCGTTCGCCGCGGTACAGGCCCAGGCCGAATGCCAAGGGCACGCCGTGCCGGTAGTAAGCGTCCAGGCGCTGGGCGTCCTGGCGAAGGACGGTCACGGCGTCTTCACGCCAAAGAAACTCGCGCTGCTCACGCTGGGTCGGCTGTGGAATGGCCGCATAGCGCCGTACATCGTCACTGACCTGACGCACCAACAAGGTGTTCTGCCACGCCGAGCTTGCGAGTGCGACTACACCTGCGACGGTGAACAACCACAGGGCAGCGATGCTTGCGCGGTGCACCGGGGAGCGCAGCGGGCCGAGGGGGAGCAGGCTGAGCAAAGCGTCCGGGAACGGTAAGACCGCATCCGTCACGGGATGCCTGTGGTCAGTGAGCGCCACTCTACTGCGCAACCATTGCTGCCACAGGCTCCCTTTTACGGCATGAGGCAATGCCGGTACCAACTTGACGGCGCAGGCCGTAGTCAAACCTGGAGAGCTGCGAGTGCCGAGGTGTGGCAGCACGGCGTCATGCAGCCAGGCCACAACGCTGTTCAGCTGTATGCTCGCGTGCATCCGGGCCGCCTGTATGAACGAGCCAGTGGTTTGCTGCTGCCACTCATCCAAGCTGACGCAAGCACCCGCATCACGCACACGGACGTCGGCCTGGCCGTTGTTCCAACCGAACCAAGGCTCCTCGCCCTGCAAGGTTTGCAGGTAGCTCACCAACAACAGCGGCAGCGCAATACCGCGCTTGCGTGCCAAGGCCAACTGGTGATTGAAGGCGCGCAGTTGACCGGCGAGGACGGCGCCATCGCTATGGGCGCCGGGGTTGACGGTGAACATCACGCCAAGTTGCCCACCCCAGCCTGGGCGCAAGGCCAGGACGCTATCGGTGACGGTCGGCAGCTGCTTCAGGCTGGGCACGCGCACATAGCAACCTTGCTCGGTGACACGCAGGGCCAAATGCTCGGCTGGAACAGTGCCAAATAGGCCCTCCAGGCCATCACCGCAGACCAGCACTACAGGGTGACGGAACGACGCCGCAGGCAAGGCCATGTTATCGGCCAGCCGCACCGACCCGCGCTGGCGTTCGACACGGCGACGCAGCGATAGCCAGGCCCACGCTACACAACACACCGCGATGAACACGCCGAGGGTACGTAGCCATATCGCGAGCGGAATGATGACCAGCAAAGCAAGGACCAGTGCCCCTGCCCACAGGTAAAGTATTCGATACAGGTTGAAGGTCATCTGGCCCTCACACCTGATCAGGCAAGAGCGAGGCAATTGCGCCGCTCAATAGGTAATCCAATCCCCACCATGTGGCCGCAAGCAACATCCCTACGGCCACTACATGGACCAGAGGTGATCGCAGCCAAGCCAGGCCTGCGATCAGCTCACGGCCGTTCGCCTGCGTTATCAGGCTTTGACTGACCTGAAGTGGGGTGATCCGTGCACTGAGGTCAACCAATAACTGCTCACGCTCGGGATCACTCAGATCACGATAGCGCCCACGAAACCCCAACATCAGTACCCGTTGAAAGGCCGTCAGCACCTGCCGATCGGGCGCAGGCTCGCGCAAGACGTCGCGCATGTCCTCGTACAGAAACTCGCCCGCCTGATGGCGATTGAAGAACTTGGTCTGCAATGGTTCACTGGCCCAGGAGGCGTGCGCGTCACCGTCGGCGCAAGTGAGTACGGTTTCATCCAACAACGCGCACTGAGCATGACTGATGTGGTCTATGCTGCGTTGGCTCAGGCCCGCCAGTTTCAACTGCTGCCGAACGTGTTCAACCTGCTCAACACAAAGTTGCGACAGGTCCTGGCTGCGCGGCACGGAGGCGCCCTGGCGCAATTCGACCACCAACAGGTAGGTGTCCTGCAACAGCGCATCAATATCCACAGCCTTTGCTGTGTGTTCTTTGGAAGCCGTCAGGTTCATGAGCGCAGCACCGCAAACAGTTCAAGCTTCACGTCGGCCAAGGTACTTGGCACATAGAAAGCGCATACCCCTTCGTCCAGCACCGCCCGCCCCTTGGAGTGATCAAGGTCCAGCGCGAAATACTGGTTTTCCAGACGCAATGGAATCGCCGCCGGTACATGGCTTAGGGATTGCAGCGGAACACCGTCAAGCGCCGCGTTGACCAGGTAATTGACCTCGTCCGGCGTACCGATTTTGCACAGACGTGGGAATTGATCCTGCAACTGCGCCGCCGGTAGTCGGCAGCGCACAGATAGGTAAAAGTCAGCGCCGTCACGCTCGCGCAGACGAGGATCATTCAACGTGACCTGCCAACGATTGGCGCCATGCTCCTCCAGCTCCAAAGCAATGACCCGCGACGGCAGGCTGGCTTCCAGCAGCAAGGAAATGGTGTGCATCAATGGCGGGAACACCGCCCCCAAAGACTCGTGCCGGTAGGCTGGAATCTTGTCGATATCGTGCTCCAGTGAGAACGTCAGCAGACTGCCTGCCAGCTTTATCAACTGCTGATAGACCTGCTCGGGGTGCCGTGCGGGAAACGCCTGAAGATCCTCCAATACCGGCTGATAGGTATTCAAGGCATTAAGCAACCAGAACAGCGATACATCAGCCACAGCAAAGTCGGCCATGCGCTGGTTGCTTTCGCGGCGCATGCCCATAAGCCGTTGCCGCTTGGCCGATAGCTGTGTCAACAGGTTGTCCAACTGGCTCAACAACCCCGCATGAGCAGCGAAACTCAGCAGCGGTGGAACATAGGCCGGATCGAGGCTCCAAGCGCCCTGCCCATCACGCACCAGGCGCGCGATTGGGCAGGTCAGGTAATCGGCATTGTCATCGCGATGCAGGCGCAGGCTCAGTGCGTGCTCCATCACACCAATGGACTGAACCTCATCTGCATAGACGTCTTGTACCTCGCGCCACGACTGGCGATAGCGCATCGGCCGATCAACTCTGCCACCCTCAAATAGGCAGTTGTTGCCGTTGGCCTGCTCCAGCGGCAAGGCCAAAAGCAACAAAGCCTCCTGATCGTCGTCAGCCAGCAACTGCGCCAACTCCAAGGCAGGAGGCAGACGGTCCACCTGCTCAGTGTCAATCCACGTGCCATCTGGCATTCGCATGCGCAGTTGAGTCGCCTTGAGTTTGCCCAGTCGCAACGCCTCCGGGTCAAACTCAACGGCCTGGACACCCCAAGGGTGCGACAGGGTCAGTTGAGCGAGTCGCTCGTTAGTCCAAGCCTCCCAGCGCGCCTGCTGCTGGAATTGCTGCGGACACAGCAACGCCCCGGCGGCCCATAGAGGGCGATCGATCTTCATGGCATCGTTTCCCTACGACTGAATCAGGCTTTGGCCTTGGGCATCTGCGAAACCAGCGACAGGTTCACATCCATGCCCTCGACCTGGAAGTGCGGCACGGCATACAACTTGACGCGGAAGAAGCCGGGGTTGTCCTCGATATCTTCAACCGTGACCTTCGCATCTCGCAGTGGGTGCGAAGCTTGCAGGTCATCGCCCGGATCAGTCATTTCGGTCACCAACCCGCCGATCCATTTGTTCAGCTCAAGTTCCAGCAGACGACGGTCCTTGGTGGTCCCGATGTTTTCGCGCTGGATCAGCTTCAGGTAGTGGGCTATGCGGGACAGCAGGAAGATGTAAGGCAGGCGCGCGTTGATGCGGCTGTTGGCGGTGGCGTCGGCCGTGTCATACAACGCAGGCTTTTGCGCAGAATTGGCTGAGAAGAAGCATGCATAGTCGCGGTTCTTGTAGTACGAAAGCGGAATGAAACCGAGGTTGGCAAATTCGAACTCGCGCGTTTCCGGGATCATCACTTCGGAAGGGATCTTGACCTGATTGCCGGTGCCCAAGTCGTACAGATGGATCGGCAACTCCGTGACGGCACCACCCGATTGCGGCCCACGAATCTGCACGCACCAGCCGTTGGTGACGAAGCTCTTGACCATGTTGGCGGCAAAGGCAAAGGACGCATTGGTCCACAGGTACTTGTCGTGATCCGGCCCTTTTACGCTTTCGATGTAATTGAAGCTGCGTACGGGAACGGTGTCAGGCCCATAAGGCAGCCGACCCAGAACGCGTGGCATGACCAGGCCGATGTAGCGTGCATCATCACTGTCACGGAATGCCTTCCACTTGATGTATTCGGCACGGTCAAAGTAGTTGCCGATGTCTTTGATCGCGGCTACATCTTCCATGGAGTCTTTGCCAAAGAAAGCCGGACCTACGGAACCCACAAACGGCATATGCGCAGCGGCGGCTACTTTTGAAATATTGCGCAGCAAGGCAATGTCCTGAGGACTCCGGTCAAATTCGTAGTTGGAGATGGCCGAGGCAATCGGCTCACCCCCTGGGGTATCGTATTCCTGGGTATAGGTATGCAGATACAAGCCACTCTGGGCGATTTCCGGAGCATCCTCGAAATCCTGCACCAAGTGGTCCTTGCTGATATCCAATAGCTCTATACGAACGTTCTGACGGAAGTCTGTCTGGTCGATCAGCGATTTCACGCCACGCCACGTTGACTCGACGCGTTGAAAGTCAGGATGGTGCATGACCACGTCAAGTTGGCGACTGATCTGCATATCCAACAAAGCGATATGCTCGTCCAGCAGAATCTTGTCCAACCGCTCGACTTTTTGCGGAGATTGCTTAAGCAACTTTAAAAAGACACTCACGGCGGCCGTTACCCGCTCATCGGCCGAGACCTCAGACAGCGCCTCAGAGTTCTGGAAAACCTCGATACCTCCCAACTCAGCAACTGGACTTAAGTTGATCTTGTTAAACAGAGTGGCATACACACCATTGTTTTCTTCAGGCAACACTGTAGCACCGCGCGATTGCACGTTGGAATTTTCTGCAGGCATGATGGAACTTCCTTTTAAAACTACCGATATGAATTAACGTTCTTCTTTGGGCGCCAAAGCAGCCAACTCGGCGCGAAGCTCATCACTAAGTGCGTCATCCTTAAGGATGCGCTCCAGCTCATGACGAAAGGTCACGTTATCCAACAGGTTCGATTTGAGGTCACGCAACAGGTTGCGCATGGCCAATAAGGCCCGCAGTTGCGGAATCTGCCGCGCTACCTGCTCGGGCTCGAAGTCCTTCATGCTCTGGAAATTCAACTCGACGGAGGTGTCAGATGCATCGCCGGCCAATGTGTTATCGACTGCGAGTTTCAGGCTAGGCGAAAACTCGCCCAGAACACTGTCGAAGTTGTTTTTATTGATGTCGACCTTGCCTCGCTCAGAGAGCGGGCGTTGCTCCTTGCCATTGCTGTAATCACCCATGACCATCAACTTGAGCGGCAACTCGACTTTCTTCTGAGCACCACCAGTATGCAAATCAAGCTTGATATTGACTCGCGCCTTGGGCACTTCATTCTGAAAACTATTTGAAGCCATGACCCCTCCCCTCCAGACACTTTTTCAACAGCAGTTGCTGCCGTAAATAAAGCAAGACTGGAACCTATACCTCTAGCCGACTCGCCAGCATACTCACCGACCACAGTACATAAATTCCATTTCATGAGGTCAAAGTGCTACATACCGTGCACTTATTTCCTTCCTCATTACAATGAAGTATCTCAATCAACCTTGACCAGCCCCCAAAGCACGAGAGGGAACTTTCGATAACGAATTGGCGAGATTTCCCACAGACACCCCATTTTCGCCTACTGCCTGGAATGAACCGCCCTTGACGCCAGCCCCCTTGGCCAAATTCCTCTCTCCACCCTGATGAAGCTTGGATTGACGGGATCGCACCCCTCAATCACGTGTCTTTTTTACCGCCATCGAAAGACTGCTTGAACACCTCTGCCAGCCACTTCCGATAGTGCGTTCCGAAAAACCTCGCAATCGCGAAAAATAACGAGCCCATTTCCACGATAAACGTTATGTATTTGGATATTCTGGGCAAGAAGGCCACGTCTCCATTCATCTCATGAAGGGCCAAAATCATGCCAAATACCTCGTTCATTGCCTCACTGCGTACCGCCCTCGGCACATCTCCGCGGCCCCGCCCCGTCAGTTGCGCCTCGTACCCCATGCGCTTGAGCGTATTGTTGAGCGTGTTCTCGCTGATGCTTTCCCGCGGCTTGCTACGATGGGGCAGCAAGAAGGATTGTGCCGGCAACTTGGCCGCCAACAAGCCTTTGATGATTTCAACGGCTGGCCGGGACAGCGGCACAATGTAAGGCGGGATCTCCTCGCTTTCCTGACGCTCACGCACCTGCAATTGCTTGACCCCCTCGGCCGGGATGATCCACAACCCTCGCTCCAGATCGAACTGCTCAGGCTTGGCCGCGCGCAACTCGCCCGTGCGCACTCCGGTCAGCAACGGGAAGCGGATACCCGGCACCGTATTGGGGTGGCCACCGCAGCTGCGCAGCTTGTGCAGGAATAAGGGGAGTTCGTCCATCCGCAGATGAGGATTGTGGCGGACTTTGGGTTTGGGCAGGATGTCTTTGTCGAAGTGACGATCTATCTGCGACAAGGCGCTTTGGCGTCCCGCGTTCAGGCTCAATGCCCTGAACGCGCGCCAGTCTTTGAAAACGCTACGAATCGAGTTCTCGGTCGAAGCACTGGCGGCCAGCCGCGCTTCACGGCGGTTGGCGCGCGGATCGATGCCCTGGGCGACCAGCGCGCGCGCCTCGTCACGGGCCGTGCGCGCCTCTTTGAGGCTGACTGCCGGGTAAACACCGAAAGAAATGCGCGCCTGCTTGCCCAACCAGTAGAAGCGGAAGTGCCATTGCTTGGCACCCCTGGGGCCTACGAATGTCGCAAGCCCACCCGAGTCTTTGAGGGCGTAGTTCTTACCGTAAGGTTTCGCCTGGCGAACGGCAGTATCGGTCAAGGCCATGAGTACATCTCCCGTCTCGTAGGGTCGAGGAGATGTATATCGATGCCGCACCGGGGCGCTCTACTCAAAAACCGCTGTGCCCGCCACCCGGACTCTATGTACATTAAAAATGTACTTAAAATTCACGGCTGAGGGTGGTTTTCGGCAGATCGAACTGGAACGAAAAAAGACGCCTAAGCGTCTATTTTCAATGACTTACAGAACTCAATGAAACTCTGTAGATCTATAATTGGAGCGGGAAACGAGACTCGAACTCGCGACCCCGACCTTGGCAAGGTCGTGCTCTACCAACTGAGCTATTCCCGCTTGGTGATGCGCATTCTATCGGAATCTCAGAACCCGTCAACCCCTTGATTCAAAAAAGTTTTATTTCTTTTCCACGGTGGTGCGCAGATGAGGCCAGGCTGCGCGCAGATACTGAAGCATGGACCACAGCGTCAGGCCGGCTGCGATCAGCAGTAAGGCGTAGCCGGTGAGGACCCAGAAGGAAAAGTCCGACGGGTTGGCCAGTAGGATCACCAGCGCGAGCATTTGCGCAGCGGTTTTCCATTTGCCCAGGTTGGACACGGCCACGTGGGCACGGGCGCCGATCTCGGCCATCCACTCGCGCAGCGCCGAGACGACGATTTCGCGGCCGATGATGACCGCCGCCGGCAGGGTCAGCCACAAGTTGCCGTGTTCCTGAACCAGCAGGACCAGCGCAACGGCCACCATCAGCTTGTCGGCCACCGGGTCCAGGAACGCACCGAAGGGCGTGCTCTGCTCCAGGCGGCGGGCCAGGTAGCCGTCCAGCCAGTCAGTGGCGGCGGCGAAGGCAAACACCGAGCTGGAGGCGGCATAGCTCCATTCGTACGGCAAATAGAACAACAGAATGAAAATCGGAATGAGCAGGACGCGTAGAACGGTGATCAGATTAGGGATATTCATCGGCACAACTGGCTACGAGGTGGAAAGGCATTCTATTCGCTGTGCAGGTTTGCATAAATCAACTCAGCGAGCTTTTTACTGATACCGGGTGCTTTGGCGATCTCGTCAATGCTGGCACGGGACAGCTCCTGCAAGCCACCAAAATGTTTAAGCAAGTCGCGACGCCGTGTCGGCCCGACCCCCGCCACCCCTTCCAGGGTTGAGGTTCGCCGGGTTTTGCCACGCCGTGCGCGGTGGCCGGTAATGGCGAAACGGTGAGCTTCGTCGCGGATCTGTTGAATCAAATGCAGGGCGGGTGAGTCGCCTTTCAAGGTGAACTCATGGGCCGCATCATTCAAGTACAACGTCTCGAAACCGGCTTTACGCGTGGCACCTTTGGCCACGCCGAGCAGAATCAAGTCCGGTACCGCCAGTTCGTTGAGTACGTCGCGGGCCATGGACAACTGGCCCTTGCCGCCGTCCACCAGGAGGATATCGGGTAACTTGCCCTCCCCGTCCTTCAGCTTGCTGAAGCGGCGCGTGAGCGCCTGATGCATCGCGGCGTAGTCATCGCCGGCGGTCACGCCTTCAATGTTGTAGCGCCGGTAGTCGGCTTTGATCGGGCCTTCCGGGCCGAACACCACGCAGGACGCCACCGTGGCCTCGCCGCTGGAGTGACTGATGTCGTAGCACTCCAGACGCTGCGGTGGCTCGTCCAGGTTGAGCACCTCGGCCAAGGCGTCGAAGCGTGCGGCGACGTGCTGTCGATTGGCCAGGCGTGCACTCAAGGCCTGCTCGGCGTTGGTCACGGCCAGTTGCTGCCAGCGCGCGCGGGTGCCTCGTACCCGATGACTGATATCGAGTTCGCGGCCGCGCAGCCCGTGGATCGCCTCGATCAACGTGGGGAAATCTTCGTGGACGACGTTGACGATCAATTCCGAAGGCAGGTCGCGCTCCGGGCTGCTGACGTAGTATTGGCCAAGGAACGCGGCCATGACTTCCGACACATCTTCGTCGATACCGGTTTGCGGGAAGAAGTTCTTGCTGCCCAGCACACGCCCTCCCCGCACGCTGATCAAATGCACGCAGGCGCCACCCGGGTTGACGAACGCGGCGATTACGTCGACGTCGCCAGTGCCGCCTTCCATGCTCTGCTGGTCCTGCACGCGGCGCAGCAAGGAAATCTGGTCACGCAGTTCGGCGGCGCGTTCGAAGTCCAGGGTGCTGGCCGCCTGCTCCATGGCGCTGGACAGCTCGTCGGTGAGCGCATTGCTGCGCCCCTCGAGGAACATCACCGAATGCCGTACATCTTCGGCATACTCGGCCGCATCGACCAGGCCAACACAGGGGGCTTTGCAGCGTTTGATCTGGTACTGCAGGCACGGCCGGGTGCGGTTCTTGTAGAAGCTGTCTTCGCACTGGCGCACAAAAAAGGTTTTTTGCAACAGGCTCAGGCTTTCCCGGATGGCGCCCGCACTGGGATAAGGCCCGAAATACTTGCCCTTCTGCTTCTTTGCGCCACGGTGGATGCTAAGGCGTGGGAAATGGCCGTCGGACAAGAATACGTAAGGGTAGGATTTATCATCACGCAGCAGGATGTTATAGGGCGGGCGCCATTCCTTGATCAGCGTCTGCTCAAGCAGCAGTGCCTCGGTCTCGTTCGCGGTGATGGTGGTTTCAACCTGGGCGATCCGCGCAACGAGTGCGGCCGTCTTGGGCGCAAGGCCGCTCTTGCGAAAATAGCTCGCCAGACGGTTCTTCAGGTTCTTGGCTTTACCCACATAAAGCAGGCGCGCCTCGTTGTCGAACATGCGGTACACGCCGGGGCGTCCACTGCAGGTCGAGAGAAAGGCGCTTGGATCAAACGATGTGGTCATGTCAGGCGCTGGCGTCCACCATGCCATGGCGCACCGCGAGCAGGGTCAATTCAACATCACTGCTGATGGCGAGCTTCTCGAAAATGCGATAGCGGTAAGTGTTGACGGTCTTGGGCGACAGGCACAGCTTGTCGGAAATCGTCTGGACCTTCTGGCAACCGACAATCATCAGCGCAATCTGGATTTCCCGCTCCGACAACACATCAAACGGCGACTCGCTGGTGGGCTGGAAGGATTTGATCGCCAACTGCTGGGCAATCTGCGGGCTGATATACCGCTGACCCGCAAACACCAGGCGAATGGCCTGGACCATTTCGGCCAAGCCGGCGCCCTTGGTCAGGTAACCCGCCGCGCCAGCCTGCAGAAGACGGGTCGGAAACGGGTCTTCCTCGCACACGGTGACCGCCACGACCTTGATGTCCGGGTGACTGCGCAGCAACTTGGTGGTGGCGCCCAGGCCGCCGATGCCGGGCATCTTGACGTCCATCAGCACCACATCGGGTTTCAGTTCCCGCGCCTTGACCAGGGATTCTTCCCCGGACTCAGCCTGGCCGACCACTTGCAGGCCATCGATGTCAGCCAGCATTCGTGTAATGCCTGTACGAACGAGATCATGATCATCGACTACTAGCACCCTAATCAAGCAGACACCTCGCGAAATGGTCTTATAGGTTGCCGGACACCTTAGCAAAAAACAGCGGCGCAGACCTAGTTGCAAGCGTCATATAGATAGACACTTCGCGCCCCCAAAACCTGCCAGACGACCGGCTCAAGCATGGGCAAGGGTCGGTTCAGGCCTTTGGAAGGATCGACTTGGGCTTGCCGTTCTGCGACGTGGCGCACTCGGCCAGCGTAGCGGTCAACCGACGGATAGCGTCCTGATCTTCCTTGAACAGGGCCCGAAAGTGCTCAAGGAGCTTTTCTTCCAGCCGGTTCAGGTTTTCCAGTTGGAGTGGCGTGCGATTACCCGTCAGCACGTACAATACATCCACGCCTCGCCCGGCGACGCGTGACAAGTAATCGGCCTTGGGCGCTCGCGCCCCACCCTCATACTTGCCTTGGGCATTGGCTTCAACACCGCCGATTTCACCAAACATTTTCTGTGACAGGCCAAGACGTTCTCTTTCCTGCCTTAAACGCGCGCCGATTCCACTCATTTGGATCCATGATCCTTTTTGGCACACCCCAAGAGGGGGCGCGCTGATCCCATTTGCACACAGCAGCATACGCTTGTGCGCTCGATGTGCTTGCGCTACTCCCCCAGCGCTGCCGGACACTCGCGCTCCATGCGCCAGAAACAGTCCTCCTCCCCGACGATGCTCAGCCCCGAACGCTGATACAGCCGGCGTGCCGGGTTGGTCTTGAACACGGTCAAGCGCAACAACCCCAGCGCCCGCGCCTTGACGGCCATGCTTTCAAGCACCCAACTGCCCGCACCCTGCTTGCGATAGCGCTCCAGCAGATGCAGCTCGCGGATATACAACGCCCGGCTGTCGCGGCTCAGGCTGATGAACCCCATCACATGGTCGTCGTCGCAGATCAGCCAGTTTTCACGGCCCGCCCAGGCTATGTCGAAGCCGTCGCCGGACCACCACAAGCCGTACTCCTTGTAATAGGGGGTCATGGCGTCATGGGTCAGGTTCCGGGCGAATGGCAGGTCTTGGTCCGTCGCTGCGCGCAGGTGAAACGTCATTTAGATGAGCACCCGTGCGCAAGACCGAATACCGACACCCGCGGTGATGAAAAGGGGTTGCGCAACAACAAGGGGCAAGGCAGTCATGATCGCGTCCTGGCAAATCAGTATCAAAGTATGTTCAGCATATCTCGGCAATAGCCATCAGTGCCTGCACGCCATAGAAATTACTGATTGAATCCAGCCGCATGCCTCTAGTAAGCTCCCTCCATCATTTGGAGACACGCCATGTTGCAACTCACCCACACTCAGGTCTGCCCTGCTGCCAGCGCCCCGCGCTCGGTGTCGGCTACCCGTGTGAACGGTTCGAGCGCACAGGCATGCTTTTATTTTGGGTATTGGTTTAGCCACTGGCGCGCCTGATACCTGAAATCGGCGCCCACTACTCAAGGGGTCGCCTGCCAGAGAAATCTAACCCCCGGTCGGCTCCCCGACCGGGGGTTTTGTTTTTCAGGCCCTTGAATTTTTCGAAGACTACTTAAAGGACACACGACATGAACTACGCCACCTATTACCGCTACGACACTTGCACTGCATGGCGATTTAGCAAGCTCCGCTCGGGACAGCCTGCCGCCTCCGATCGGTCACCTCTTGGTGGCAAGCCAACACACGTAGCCGATACGGCCAATTGTCGAACACCCCAGTAGGGCCGCGCGCGGGAACAACCCGCCGCCTGCCCAGGAAGCCCAGAACATGAACTCTGCCACCGCCGTTTTGCCCCGCTCCGCCCTGAACAGCGCCCTCACCTGCGCCAACGAAGCACTCTCCCAGCGCCTGCCCAGCGCCCTTGAGCTCAAGCAGCAATTGCCTCTCAGCCCGTTCCTCAACGAACAAGTGCATGCCCATCGCCAAGCCGTGCGCGCTATCCTCAACGGTGACGACTCCCGCTTGCTGGTGATTGTCGGCCCGTGCTCGATCCATGACCCCGAATCGGCCATGGAATACGCACGCAACCTGAAGAAGCTGGCGCTGGAAGTCAGCGACCAGATGTTGCTGGTGATCCGTGCCTACGTCGAAAAACCACGCACCACCATCGGCTGGAAAGGCCTGGCCTACGACCCGCACTTGGATGGCAGTGATGACATGGCCGCCGGCCTCACCCTGTCCCGTGAACTGATGCGCGAGATGCTGCGCCTGGGTCTGCCAGTCGCCACGGAACTGCTGCAGCCGATGGCCGCCGGGTACTTTGATGACGTGCTCAGCTGGGTTGCGATTGGCGCACGCACCACCGAGTCGCAGATCCACCGCGAAATGGCCAGTGGCCTGGGCATGCCCGTGGGCTTCAAGAATGGCACCGACGGTGGCGTCGCGATCGCCTGTGACGCCATGCGCTCGGCGTCCCATCCGCACCGCCACTTCGGCGTCGACAGCCAGGGTCATCCGGCGATCATCCAGACCCCGGGCAACCCCGATACCCACATGGTATTGCGCGGCGGTCACCGTGGACCGAACTACGATGCGCAGAGTGTCGCCCAGGTGAAGCACGATCTGGCCAAGTCCAAGGTCGCGGCGCGCATCATGGTCGATTGCAGCCATGCCAACAGTGGCAAGGACCCGCTGCGTCAACCGGCGGTGTTCAACGAGGTGTTGGAGCAGCGCCTGCAAGGCGACACGTCGCTGATCGGCATGATGCTGGAAAGCCATCTGTTCGAAGGCTGCCAGCCGTTGAGCGCCTCGATGAAATACGGTGTGTCGGTGACCGATGGTTGCCTGGGTTGGGAAAGTACCGAGCACTTGTTGCGCAGTGCGGCCGAGCGGTTGCGCGCGAGCAACGCCCCCATCTGATCGATGAAGACCAGACTGTGGGAGGCTCCCTCCTACAGTTTGTCGTCGACGATTCGTGACGCGGGGTAAAAAGACCTTTCTCGAATCGGCGGTTTTTCCGAAGGAACGCCACGGGGATACTCGACTCCACTGTTCACACGCCCTTTCGGAGTTACTGATGTCTACCCCTACGCACACCATTCCGGCCTTTGGCCTCGGCACGTTCCGCTTGCAGGGCAAGGTGGTGATCGATTCGGTCAGCAATGGCCTGGAATTGGGCTACCGCGTCATCGACACCGCGCAGGTCTACGAGAACGAAACAGAGGTAGGTCAGGCGATTGCCGACAGCGGCATTCCACGTGATGAGCTGTTCATTACCAGCAAGATCTGGATCGCCCATTTTGCCGAAGGCCAGTTGATCCCCAGCCTCAAGGAAAGCCTGCGCAAACTGAAGACCGATTACCTGGACCTCACCTTGATTCACTGGCCATCCCCGGAAGACAAGGTGCCCGTTGCCGAATTCATGGAGCAATTGCTGGAAGCCAAGCGCCAAGGCCTGACACGCCAGATCGGCATTTCCAACTTCACCATCGACCTGATGAAGCAAGCCATCGCCGCGGTTGGCGCCGAGCATATCGCCACCAACCAGGTCGAATTGCACCCGTACCTGCAGAACCGCAAGGTCGTGGAGTTCGCCAGCGCCCACGGTATCCAGACCACCTCGTACATGACCCTGGCCTACGGCGAAGTGCTCAAGGATCCCGTGATCCAGCAGATCGCCGAGAGTCACCAGGCCACAGCGGCGCAGGTCACCCTGGCCTGGGCCCTGCAGCAAGGTTTCGCCGTGATCCCCTCTTCAACCAAACGCGCCAACCTGGAGAGCAACCTCAAGGCCCTGCAACTGACCTTGAGTGCCGAGGACATGGCCCGGATCGCCGGCCTGGAACGCGGCCTTCGCTTGACCAGCCCAAAAGGCATTGCGCCGCAGTGGGACTAGACCCCTGCCACCGGTGTGCGGGATAACTCCCGCAACCAGGGCAATACCCGCAGGCCAGCTGCGGCCTCGGGCGGGTCGATGATGTCCATGAAATGTTCCAGGTTGACGTTGTCCGGAACGCCCGGCAGCCGCACCAATACCGCCGGCGACGTGCCGCTGGCTGCGCCCAGGTCCAGATGGTCATAGACCAGCACATGGCGCGCCTGGGCTTGTGGCTCGCAGGCTTGCACCGCGAGCCCGGCATTGATGATCAGTACGTCAAAGGGTGTTGCCGGGCGGGCCGTGAGCCGCTGGACTTCATCGAAGGTCTGGACCGGGACGATACGGTAGTACCCCAGCTGGTTGAGCATTTTCTCGATGTACAACCGTTGCAGGTGCAGTTCATCGGCAATCAGGATGGTCAGTGCTTTGTTCGGCATGGCAAACCCCTGGACAGTCAACGCTCGTCAGTGAGCGCTGCCCATTTTCCAGACATATCCGGCGGACAAAATCAGCCTTGTTCCCCTTCAGCGTAGGAGTTATCCCAAATTGACCCAACGGCCGTCACGTCAGTCAACGCCTATTGCCGTAATGGCTCAAGGCATGATGCAAGCCGTTGATGGCAGCGCCGACGGTTTCAACCGCATCGCCCAATGCAAGGCTGTCTCGACGTTCACACACGCCTTCCAACGCTTCGCACCCGTCGATCAGCACAGAGGCCCTGACCATCCTCGCCCCCCCTTTGACGCGATGGGCCAGGTCGTGCAGCTGTGCAAAATCGCCCTGACGTTGCAGCTCGGGTAACAACACACGATCTTCTTCAAGGCTACCGAGCAAGGGCTTGAGCAGCTCATCCAGCGCGCAGGCATCGTCTCCGGTCAAGGCGACCAGCGCGCTCAGGTCGAAGACCGGTCCAGGCTCATCCACAACCGCCAGTGCCGTGTGAGGCGCCAGCGCCAGGCGCAAATCTTCAAGCCCCGTGGGTTTGAACAGGCAGGCGTCCATGCCTGCTTGCCGGCAGCGCTCGGCTTCTTCCGGTTGCGCGTTGGCGGTAAATCCAAGCAACAGGCAGCGCTCCAACCCGCGCTGCTGTTCGTGGGCACGGATCGCCCGCGCCAGTTCATAACCGTTTTTGCCGGGCATATTACAGTCAGTGATCACCCCATCGAAATGCCCGGCCTGCCACAACGCAAGGCCCTGGAGGCCGTCTTCGGCCGTGACAATGCTATGCCCGAGGAAGCCCAATTGCCGCGACAACAGCAGGCGGTTGGCCGGGTAATCGTCCACCACCAGAATGTTCAGCGCGCGCACGGCAGGAAGCGGCGCAGCGATTGAGGCCACCGGTACCGCCGCGCTCACCGCCAGCGCCAACGTCACATCCACCCGCGTCCCCTTGCCCAGTACACTGCTCAAGTGCAACTGACCGCCCATCATCTCGCACAGGTTCCGGCTGATCACCAATCCCAGGCCTGACCCGCTGCGGGCAGATTGCTCATGGTTGCTACCCTGGATAAACGGATTGAACAATCGACGTTGATCCTCGGCACTGATGCCAATACCGGTATCTTCCACCCACAACCGCAGGTCCAACTCATTACCACCGGACGCGGGTGCACAGTGCGCCCCCAGGCACACCTGCCCGGCGTGAGTAAACTTGATGGCGTTGCCGAGTAAATTGGAGACCACTTGCTTGAAACGCAGCGGGTCGATCAGGACCGTATTGTCTGTGCCGGCGTCGAGTACCACGCGCAAGGCCAACCCCTTGTCCCGCGCCAATCCCTCGAACACCCGCGCCACGGACACCAGCAACTCATGCAGGTTGGCCGGCTCAAGGGTCAGGGACAGGTGCCCGGACTCAATGCGCGCGATATCGAGAATATCGCCGATCAACTCCAGCATGCCCCGGGACGCTACCGACGCCACTTCCAGCGCATCCCGATCGGCACGCCCCTGCTCTGCGTTCTTCAGGGCCAGTTCGATCATGCCGATCACTGCGTTCATCGGCGTTCGGATTTCATGGCTCATTGTCGCAAGAAAGGTGGTCTTGGCCCGGTTGGCGGCATCGGCCTCCTCCTTGGCCTCCTGCAGCTGGCCAAGCAAACGCTGGCGCTCGCTGACATCGACCCAGCCAGCGATCATGCCGACGACTTTTTCGTCGCCATCGCGGTAAGGCAGCATCCATTGGTAAATGGTCCGGACATCGCCATTGGGGACCTTGAGGACGCGATCATGAATCTGCGGCTCACCGCGCGCCATCAAGTGCAAGTAATCGGCGTGGAACGACTGGGCCTGCGGGGGGTTGCCCGTGTCGGTTTCCACCACGGTCTTGCCGATCACATCCTCAAGCTTGAAGCCGAATACGTTGAGGTAGGCATTGTTGCACGCCATCAACCGGCCCTGACGGTCACGCACGTAGATCGGGTGAGGTGTACCGTCGATCAACACGCTCATGAAACGCATCTGATCACTCAAGGCTCGCTCCGCCTGCGCGCGCTTGCGGATCAGGTTACGCAAATAGAGTACCCACCCCAGGGTGATGAGCAGCAACAGCGCAGCCACGCCAAAGCCCTGGATGATCGCGTTGCGATGGCGGATCCAGTAGCTGTCTTCGAGGATGATTTCGCTGCGCCAATGATTGGTCAGCTCATCCATTTCCTCAGGCGAAATGCTCAACAGAGCCTTATCGAGGATCGAATACAGCTCCAGTTGGCTGCGATTGACGCCAAACGTGATCCGTGCCGGCTCCGTACCGATCGTACTGGTGATGCGCAGGCGCTCCCGAAAATTGCGCGTGATCATGTAACGCGCGCTAATCAGTGAAACGACTGTCGCATCCACACGGCCACTGGCAACCAGCTCCATGGCGTGCTCGGGGTTCTCCACGTCCACAAACTCGATGCCGGGATAATCAAGGGCCATTTGCGCGGCCAGGCTGTTGCCGCGGATGAACGCGACGCGCTTGCCAGGCAGATCTTCGGCCGTGAGCAAGCGCTTATCATCGGAGGCCACCACCAGCACATAAGGGTTGGACAAGTAGGGCCGGGTGAAGCGCAGCTTCTCGGAGCGCTCGACACTGGGCGTGATGACCGCCAGCATGTCCACCCGACCAGCCTCGGCATCCTCGATGTGCCGGGGCAGCGAACTGCCCCGCTCCACCTCGAACTTCAGCCCGGTGCGCAGACTGATCCGCGACAGCACTTCGGCGCTCAAGCCCTCGAATTGATTTTGCTCGTTGAAGTAGGACAGCGGCACGAATTTGTCGAGCACCGCCACTTTCACCCTGGGGTGCTTCTCCAGCCAGCGCTGCTCGCTGTCACTCAAGCGCAGCCGCTCGGCTTCCAGAAAACCGCTGCCGCCGGCACTCCAGCGACGCAGGATCTCCATCTGACGGTCGGCCGGAATCGCAGCCAATGTGGCGTCGAAGATCGTGCGCAGGCGGGTATTGTCCCGCGTGAATGCGAAGCCGAACGGGTTGACCTCCAGCGCCGAAAAGTCCGCCATGCGGACATTATTAAGGTGGTTCTTATTGATCAGGTAAGGGGTACTGATGGCGTCACCCAGGTAGACATCCGCCAGGCCGAATGCCACGGCACCGATCGCTTCGAAGGTCGAGGCAAACAATTGCAACTGCGCCTGAGGATAGAAGGCCTGGACGACGCCAGGCTGCATGTAGTGGTAGAGCATCGCCACGCGCTTGCCGGCCAGGTCGGCGCTCAACGAATGGCTGTCGCCGGCACGGGTGACCAGCACAGGTTGATCATTGGCATAGGATCGGGACAGCACCAACTGGGGGTCCGCCGCTTCGTAACCATTCGCCGACGCGACGAAATCCAGCGCGCCCACCTTGAGCGCTTCGATCACTTCATCACGGGTGTCGAAGCGACGCACCTCGATCGTGACGTGCAATACTTGAGCGATCATCGCTGCGTAATCGGCAGAGATACCCTCAAGTTCATCATTGTTGTTGGTCAAGTCAAACGGCGCGTAATCGGGCGCCGAAACCCCCATCACCAAGGTTCGCCGCTCCCGCAGCCAGCGCCAGTCGGCCTCTTGAAGGTGTACGTTGAGGTTTTCAACGGTTGAGTGACCCAACAGCCGCAGTCGGTGCGGCTCATCCAGGGCCATCGCCGCCAGGGACGACAACCCCATCAGCAGGATGACCATGAATGCCAGCAACCGGCGCGCGGCCATGTCAGATCAGATGATTGCGCTGGGCGAATTTGGACAGGTGCACGACCGACGACATCCGCAGTTTCTCCTTTAATCGCGTCTTATACGTACTGATGGTCTTGTGACTCAGTAGCATATCTTCCGCAATTTCCTTGTTGCCCAGGCCCAGGGCCAGCTTTTGCAGCACGGTCAATTCACGGTCCGACAACTCTTCGACCATGTCCTTCTCGGTAGACTGCAGATCATCACGGCGAACCGAACTGTAGGGAAGGCTGGGGAAGCAGCTGTAGTTGGACATCACAGCCTTGATCGCCTTTTGCAACTCGTCGAGTTCGCCGGTCTTGGCCACAAACCCCTTGGCACCGGCGCGCATGCACCGCGAGGAAAAAAACACGGCAAGGTACGACGTCAGCACCAGGATCTTGCACGGCAGCCCCAAGGCCGTAATCCTGCTGATCACCTCCAGCCCGCCCAGTTTGGGCATCGCCAGGTCGAGGATGACCAGATCCGGACGCTCCTCGCGTGCAATTTGCATGGCATCGGCACCGTTGCCTGCCTCAAAAATGTCGGTGAAGCCCTCCTTTCTGAGGAGGTAAATAACGGTGGCGCGTATAAAAGGGTGATCGTCCACAACTAACGCTTTGTTGCTCATAAGGCTCCCCTGATAGGGTCAGTACGCTTACATATCACTCGGGACCTTTCTACCTGTGAAAAGTAACAGTTCCGACAAACGGTGCTGATTACCCCTTCACTCTTCAGGCAGTCAAAGCCCCTCCTCTTGAAAAACACGGTGACTACTTAACGCCGAGCCCGAAGTACCAAGCAGGCACAAGCGCGCAACCTTAACAACGCCGTGTTTTTTCAAATGAAGGGATCCTCCCGAATGGTTGTAGGACTTTTCCTCAGTTAAAGCGTAGCCAGATTTCCGCAGAATTGATCGCGGCCGCGTATTGACCGCCAGCACCCGTCAGCCTGCACCGAGGCTGAAAGGTGTGCGGTGCTGGCTAGACGGTTCACTGCCAGCCGAACGTGCGGATGTAGTAGCCCTTCACCGCCTGGGTCAGTGCCATGTAGGCGAGCAGGATCATTGGCAAGAACACGAAGTACAGCGAAGGCAACGCCTGCAATTTGAAGTAATGCGCCAGCGGGCCCATGGGCAGGAAAATGCCCACCGCCATGATCACACCCGTCATGACCAGCAACGGCATCGCCGCACGGCTTTGCAGGAATGGGATTTTCGGTGTGCGAATCATGTGCACGATCAGCGTCTGGGTCAGCAACCCCACCACAAACCAACCGGATTGGAACAGGGTCTGGTGGTCTGGGGTATTGGCGTCGAACACGTACCACATGAGGGCAAACGTGGTGATGTCGAAAATCGAACTGATCGGCCCGAAAAACAGCATGAAACGCCCCACATCCCCCGGCTGCCAGCGTTGTGGCTTGGCCAGCATTTCGTCGTCGACGTTGTCGAACGGGATCGCGATCTGGGAAATGTCATACAGCAGGTTCTGCACCAGCAGATGCATCGGCAGCATCGGCAGGAACGGGATGAAGGCGCTGGCAACCAGCACCGAGAACACATTGCCGAAGTTGGAGCTGGCGGTCATCTTGATGTACTTGAGCATGTTGGCGAAGGTGCGCCGACCTTCGAGCACGCCCTCCTCCAGGATCATCAGGCTTTTTTCCAGCAAGATGATGTCGGCGGCTTCCTTGGCAATATCCACCGCGCTGTCCACCGAAATACCGATGTCCGCGGTGCGCAGCGCCGGGGCGTCGTTGATACCGTCGCCCATGAAGCCCACCACATGCCCATTGGCCTTGAGCAACCGCACGATGCGTTCTTTATGGGACGGCGTCAGCTTGGCAAAAACATTGGTGGTTTCCACAGCCTTGGCCAGCTCGGCGTCGGTCATGTCCTCGATGTCGTTGCCCATCAGCAGCCCTTGTTGCTCCAGGCCCACTTCGCGACAGATCTTGGCAGTGACGCGTTCGTTGTCGCCGGTCAGCACTTTGACCGCCACGCCATGGGCCTTCAACGCCTGCAGCGCCGGAGCTGTGCTCTCCTTGGGCGGATCAAGGAAAGCGACGTAGCCGATCAGCGTGAGGTTGTGTTCATCCGCCAGGCTGTAGGTGTCACGCCCAGGCGCCATCGGTTGCGCCGCCACGGCCACCACCCGCAGGCCTTCTTCGTTGAACGCGGCCGTCACCTGGCGAATACCTGCCAGCAACGCTTCGGTCAGCGGCTCGAGGGTGTCACCGTGACGTACGGTGTTGCACACCGAGAGGATTTCCTCCACAGCCCCCTTGCAAATCAGCAGATGCGGCCGGCCTGCTTCGGCGACCACCACTGACATGCGCCGGCGGTTGAAGTCGAACGGGACCTCGTCGACCTTATGGAACGCGGTGCCGACTTTCAGCTCGCGGTGCACCTCCACATGCTCCAGCACTGCGACGTCCAGCAGGTTTTTCAGGCCGGTCTGGTAGAAGCTATTGAGGTATGCCATTTCCAATACGTCGTCGGACTCTGCGCCCCACACATCCACATGGCGCGCCAGGAAAATCTTGTCCTGGGTCAGGGTGCCGGTCTTGTCGGTGCACAGCACGTCCATGGCGCCGAAGTTCTGGATCGCGTCCAGGCGCTTGACGATCACCTTCTTGCGCGACAGGAACACCGCGCCCTTGGCCAATGTCGACGTGACGATCATCGGCAGCATTTCCGGGGTCAGGCCCACAGCGATCGACAGCGCGAACAGCAGAGCCTCGGTCCAGTCGCCCTTGGTGAAGCCGTTGATGAACAGCACCAGCGGCGCCATCACGAACATGAAGCGAATCAACAGCCAACTGACCTTGTTGACCCCCTGCTGGAATGAGGTGGTCGCGCGGTCCGTGGCGGTCACCCGCTGCGCCAGGGCGCCAAAATAGGTGTTGTTGCCGGTGGTCAGGATCACCGCCGTCGCCGCGCCCGACACCACGTTGGTGCCCATGAACAGGATGTTTTCCAGGTCGAGCGGGTTACGGCTGGCGGTGTCCTGCTGCTGGGCGAACTTCTCCACCGGCAGCGACTCACCGGTCATTGCCGACTGGCTGACGAACAGATCCTTGGCACTCAGGACACGGCAGTCGGCGGGGATCATGTCACCGGCGGACAGCACAATGAGGTCGCCCGGCACCAGTTGCCTGATCGGCAACTCGATGCGCTGGGTGCCATCGCGACGCAGCACGGTGGCGGTGTTGCTGACCATCGCCTTCAGCGCATCGGCGGCCTGGTTGGACTTGGTCTCCTGCCAGAAGCGCAGCAGGGTCGAGAGCACCACCATGGAGAAAATCACCGTGGCGGCCTTCAGATCTTCGGTCAGCCAGGAGACTACCGCCAGCAGGGTCAGCAGCAGGTTGAACGGGTTCTTATAGCAATGCCACAGGTGCACCCACCACGGCAGGGGCTGCTCGTGCTCGACTTCATTGAGACCGTGCTGCATGCGCAGGGCGTCGGCTTCCTGAGTCGTCAAACCCTCGGAATGGCTGCCCAGGGTGCCGAGCAATTGCACCGAACTGCTGCTGGCCGAGACCACCAGGGTGTGCGCCAGGGTCGGCGGGACTTCGCGGCTGACGCTGGCGTCGGTCACGGTTTCAAGCATCGCCAGTCGGCGGAAATGCCGGGCGATGTGCCGGGTCCGCAGGAAGCCGGCAAAGAACTCTTTGAGCAGAGTGAAGTTCATGGTGTTACTCCTGCGCGAGGAAACCTTCGGGCAGGTACGACCGTCTGCACCGCGCCCGTTTTTTAGGCACAGCCAGGTTGGCCCGCCTGCCGAAAAGGCAGGCGCGTCCGTAGCATCCCGGGGTTACCCAGGTGCTGGTCAGCGTCGATGAGAGGGATTCGGGCAGGTGCCAGGACTGGCCACTACCGGGATGCCGCTTCTCGCTATTAGTGGCGAGACAACGGCATCGAAAAAATGCGCGTTACCTTGCCAAGCCTGTGCCGGTTACCGAAACCGGCCGACTACTGTCACTCGAACAAGTACCCACTGAGGGTCTCCGCTATTGATGAAAACGCGCGAAGCTTACGCCCCGACTTCCGGAGAGTAAACCGCAGGAAAGTATCCCGGTGGGGAATAAGAGGATTCTTCAGGAAGGGTTCAGGAAGCCCTTTTCCTGGATACGCAGAAGATCAAAAGCGGGAGCTGGCTTGCCTGGCACCACCAGGGTTAGCGTATATCCGTTGCTATACCGTGCCCGGGCGATCTCTCGCCACCACCCTCAAGTAATCTTCAACCCGCCCACCCGCCAGCGCCTTGACCTGAATCGACACCCTGCGCCGTTACCCGCCCTCAATCGTCCCGCGTCAGCACTTCCAGTAACTCAATCTCAAAATGCAGGTTGCTGTTGGGCTTGATATGCGCGCCCATCGACCGCTCGCCATAAGCCAGATGCGCCGGTACGAACACGCTACGCACACCGCCCACCTGCATGCCCATCAAGCCTTGGTCCCAGCCCTTGATCACACGCCCAGTACCGATCACGCACTGGAACGGCTTGCCCCGCTCCCAGGACGAATCGAACACTGTGCCGTCTTCCAGGGTGCCGGTGTATTGCGTGGTGATCAGCGCGCCTTTGACCACGGCTTTGCCGGTGCCGGGGCGGATGTCGGTGATTTGGAGTTCTTCGGGGTTCATGGGGCGCTCGCTGATGGTACAAAGGGTGGGGTTTTCCCAGAATCGGGTAGATTTGGCAAGTGCAGGAAGAGTCGTTGCGATGACCTTGCCCTTTAACTCGCAGGACGTTTCCGAGAGAATCCCAATCGCTTGCGCCGCTCAAATCAAGTTTTTCCGCCGTTGCGGCGCAAACAGCAAGGGATCAACTGGAGGGTACTTCACGCACGTTGGTGCTGTCGGTCATGCATCTGGTGGGCATGGCCGGTGTGAGGATGGATCGGACGCTGGAGTGCATGCATGCCGATCTAATACAGTGTCGTTCAGGGTATGGGGGGGCATGCTCCACACTTTCAGTCGACTCCACTACCCCTACGAAAAAATGCGAAATTCCTTTGCTAAAACCCAAACCCAACCTATTTATGGCGCGTAGCACTCGCATTCATCCTGCTCAGAGTCCATTAACTCTGAACTGGGAATATCAGAATGACCATCGGCTCCAACTTTAATTACCCCGCAGATACCACCCAACACCCTCATCGAAAAAAGCGATCCAACAAGAACAAATGGGCAGCCAGGTTCCCTAACCCACCTGACTTGTGTTTTGACTACCGCGCTCTCGTTGAGCAGGTCAACGGAATTGCCCAGGCTACTAAACCCCACCATAAAATATGCGTTATTGGCGCTGGCATTACAGGCTTAACAACGGCACGTGAACTTCACCGGTGCGGCTTCAAAGATATTACGTTAATTGAAAAGTCGACGCGTATTGGCGGCAGGCACCTTACTGCTCTTGGGAATAATAATACCAGGACCGTTGGCAGACCGCCTTTTGAGATGGGCGCAATGAGAATGCCGTTCTTCAACACATCAGACGAGCCGCCTAAAGAGGGACGTTCACTCATGGCCTATTACGCCAACGAATTCGAATTGCGCCACACAGACTTCCCCAATCCAGGCAGCCCTGCGGTCCGATCCACAGGTATATTTCTTCGAGAAGGAAGCATAGATGGTAGCTCTGAACCCACCATGCTTATCTGGAAAAACACTGATGGAAAAACGCCACCTCCAGGTCAAACACTGGGCAATGTTTTCGCAAAATGGAAATCCTTCGCCGAGCGCATGACGTTGATTGTCTCCGAACATTACGGTTCTGAAGGCTGGGAGGACATGTGGCATTCGATAGTTAAAAAATATGAAAGTATTTCCTTTCGCGACTTGGTAAAAATGCCTCGCATCGATAACTGGCACCCTAGTGACGCCGGAAACTTCGGCGGCATGGGTATGACTGCACAAGAATCCGCTGTTTTCTACTCTATCGGTATCGGTGATGGCAGTTGGGGAGCATTCTATGATGTATGTTCGCTTTACCCTCTGCGGACGGCTATATTTGGATTCAGCAGTCACCTGCAATTGATCCACGGGCGTGTAGACTCGGACGGCGCACCGATGGAGTCGCCTTACCTGGATCATCCCGAAACCTTGGATTCGAGAGGCCTTGCATTCAACAAACCAAACTACATAGGCCTTGGATCTCTGGCCGAATCCTTACTCTTCATCAAACCCGACGACACACATGAGTCTCTATACGAGCACCTACTAAAATTTCATTCAGGCTTCATGACCAATTGTGCAGTGACAAAAATCAAAAAGCTAAAAAACGGGAAACTACGGGTCTATTTCGACTGGAACGTCACACAAAAAGAAAACTCCAAAAAAGAATTCTGAATCGCCCCTAGTTTCGTAGACACCTCCAAGCCTTAAAATGAGGCCCATTAGGAGGTGCCATGAGCAACCAGCGA
>NZ_PCOZ01000014.1 GCF_002979555.1 Pseudomonas sp. MYb60
GTTGGGGCGAAGGCCTTTTGGTTACTTTTGGGCCTTTCCAAAAGTGACCCGCTGTAAGAGCGGAACCCTAAGCCGCCGTTACCGCAGCAATGGATATGCACACAAAAAAATAGCCATCGGGGGCAAGCCCCCTCCCACGCTTTGAGCGTGTTCCTTCAGTCAGCTGGCCGCAAAAGTTGCATCTGCTGCCGATAATCATCCGTCACCTGCCGCGCCTGACTCCCACTGGTAATCACCCTCGGCGTAATCAGCACGATCAATTCAGTGCGGTCCTTGGACTTGCTGGTATTGCCAAACAACCACCGCAAACCGGGAATTTTGCCCAGGTACGGCACCGCACTGACGGATTCAGCGTTGTCCTGTTTGATCAACCCCCCCAGCAACACCGTCTGCCCACTCTGCACCGCCACTTGCGTCGACACCGACCGCGTGGAAATACGCGGGTTGTTCTGCGTCTCGCTATTACCCGTCTGCGCCTCGGCGTCACTGACCTGCTGCTGAATATCCATGTACACCAGCCCCCCCGGATTGATCCGTGGCACCACGTCGAGGATCACACCGGTCTGCACATATTCCACGCTGCTCAGCGTGGTGTCCGAAGTGCCGGTGTTGACCGTGGTCTGGCTGATGGGGATGTTGTCGCCCACCTGGATCTGCGCCGGCTGGTTGTTCATCACCACCAGCGACGGCGCCGACAGCACTTGGGTACGCCCATTGGTTTCCAACGCGTGCAGGGCCACCTGCAAGTTCGAGCTGACGAACGAATAAAACAACGAATCCGCCGCCCCCAGCCCTGCCCCGCCACCGCCCAGGGCGCCCTGGCTGCCGGCCGTATTGGCCACGGTGGTGCTGGCGGAATTACCCGCCAAACGCCCGAGGTACCACTGCACGCCAAGGTCCAGTTCACCGCTGAGTTTGACCTCGAGGATGCGTGTCTCGATCTGCACTTGCAGCGGCGGATTGTCGAGGCGTTTGATCGCCGACTCGATCTCCTTCCATTGCACCGGGCGGGTGCGTACCAGCAACTGGTTACTGCTTTTCTGCGCGGTGATGCGGGTACCGGCATCGAGGCTTTTGGTCGCGGTGCCTTGATCGAGGTTTTCGCTGTCCTGGCTGGCCTCGCTGTCCGGTTCTTCATCCTCGGCGGCAGGTGCATTGCTGTTGAGGTTGTCACTCAAGCCCCCCGGCGTGCTGCCGGAGGTGCTGTTGGTGCCTGGCGAGGACAGGGTGGCAGTGCGCAGGCCTGGGGCGACCTTGGCCGGGGCGTCGTCCTTGATGGCGCCGGTACCGTAGATCTGCCGCAGGTACTTGGCCAGGTCGGTAGCCTTCATGTTGCGCACGTCATAGACATACATCTGCGGCTCGTTGCCGCCGCCTTCGTCGATGGTGTGAATCCAGTCGCCGACTTCACTGAGGTACTGCGGCTGCGACGAGATCGCCACCACCGAGTTAGTCCGCTCGATGGGCAGGAAACGCACCATGCCCGCCAACGGCATGCCGCTGTCGGGGCCGAACATTTTTTGCAGCTCGGGCATCAATTCGGCCACCGAAGCGCGTTGCAGGCCGAACACGCCTACCGACATGCCTTTGAGCCAATCCACGTCAAAGGTGTCGATGGTGTCCTGGTAGTTGGCCAGTTCTTCCGGGGTGCCGGCCAGGCTCAGTACGTTGCGCGCCGGGTCCACCAGCAGGAAGGCGTTTTCCCGAGCGAAGGGCTTGAGCAGTTTCTGCATCTCGGTGGCCGAGATGTAGCGCAGCGGGAACAGCCGCGCCGACAGACCATTGGACGGCTGCGCCACGCGCATCTGCGGCACCAGTTTGCCCGCCACCGCCTGGTTGGCCGGCAGGATCACGTAGCGGTTGCCCTGCCTGATCATGGCGTTGTCGGTCCAGGACAACAGGGTCTCGAGAATCGACAACGCCTGTTGCTTGTTCACCGGCTTGGACGTGGAGAAGCTGACGTTGCCTTTCACCCCCTGGGCGATGCTGTAGTTCTCATGCAGCAGGTCGCCCATCACGCTGTTGATCACCGCTTCGATGGGCTGGTCGGCAAAGTTGAACACGATATCGCCACCGGCCTGCTCCCCGGCGGCCGCCGCTGCGGGCGGGCGCACGAATTGCTGGTTGCCACGAATCAGTTGGCGCTGCGGCGGGGCCTTGGCTTCGGGCTGGGACGTCGGTTCGTTGACGGGCTCCACGGGCGGGCGCTGTGAGCCGGTGCCTTGCATGGCCTCGTGCATGAGTGCGTCGTCCGCGTCGAGGTGGTCGGGCAGTGAGCCGCAGCCGCCAAGGGCAACGGTGGTGGCCAGGCAAAACACGGTGGTGCGCAAGGCGCCGGGGACAGTATCGATCAAGGGGTGGGCTCGTGAGGAAGGGTAATCGGGGGGGTGGTCGACGGCGGCGGTAAACGCAGGGCTTTGAGGCTCAGGATTTGAGTGCGGCCGTCGAGGGCGAAGCGCGCTTCGCGGGGTGTCAGTTGCTCCAGGTGCCAGCCGTTGGGCAGCGTCTGGCCCTGATGGACTTTCAATGCGGGTCCATCCGCCGGTTTGAGCAGTGCGACACGCAGGTCGCCGTCGAGGACGATGCCGGTCAGCACCAGGCTCGACAAGCTCGATACCTGCGTCTGGCCGACTGCGCGATCCGGGCTGCGGTCGGGGCTGCGGTCGGGGCTGAACAACGGTGCCTGCCAGGTACCGGCGAGGCTGTCGAGGCTGGCATCCGGGGCACTGAGCACCTTGGCCGAGGCGGTGCTGGCGCTGGATGGTTGAGGCGCGGGCAGCCATTGCGGCGCATCGCCGAGGCTGCTGAGGATCACCGCCATCAGCAGGCCCAACCCGCCTGACAACCCGAGCAAGCCCCATTCGAGGGGACGCAATACCGGAATCATCGGTTCACCTGCCTGGCGCCGGCCGGTTGCAGGTAGCCGCGCACCAACAGGTGCACCACCAGTTTCCCGGCGCCCCCGTTGGCGGGCGCATCAGGTCGGCGGCGGATACTCATCTCATCCACGAACAGGAACGGCCGCTGGTACTCCAGCGCATGCAGGATCGCGGTCAGCGGCTCGATGGCGCAGTCCAGGGTCAGGCTGACCTTGACCTGGCGGTACGGCTCGCTGTCGTCCTGCTCGGGGGTGATGGGCATGCGCTGGGTCAGCTTGCAACCGCCACCGACGCTGGCCTGGCTGTTGATCAGGTCGGCAACGCGTTGCATCAGGTCAGCCGCCACCGCACTCGGATCATCGCCGGGCAACAGGCTGGTGCTGCTGGCCGGGTCCTGCCGGGCCTGTTCAAGTTGCTCGCGCAATGCCGCGCCCTGCTGCAACAGGCCGGCATAGCGCTGCTGCTGTTCACGCAGCTGCTCGGCCTGCTCGCCCATGCTGCGCAGGGGGCCGGCGAACCAGCTGTCGATCAACAGCCAATACGCCGCCCCCAGTACCAAGCCCAGCAATAACAGCGCGGCGCCGCGACGTTCACGGGGTGTCAGGGGTCGGCGCATCATTGGCCTCCTGGTGCAGGTGGGCGCGCAAGGAAAACTGATCCTTGCCGGTTTGCGCATCGGGTTGGATAACCCCTTCGAACTGGGCGTCTTCCAGGCTGTGACAGGCCTTGATACGGGTGATCAGGGCACTGGCCTTGGCGCTTTGCCCGGAGAACGAGACGCTGGCGCCGTCGGTGATTTCCAGTTGATCGATCCAGGTGTCAGCGGGCAGGCAGGTGGTCAGTTCATTGAGCAAGGCCGCCAGCGGCGGTTGGGCGGATTTGCGCCGGATCAGGTACTGCGCCGCGCCCCGGGTGTTGAGCAGTTGCTGGCGCAGGCGCTGCACGTGGGCGACCTCGGCCTTTTGTTGCTGGACGCGGGCGTGCATCACATCCAGCACCCGCTGACGGTCGTTGAGCCACAACAGCATCGCGGCCATCAACAGTGCTCCACACAGCCACGGCAAGCTGCGTTGCAAGCCCTTGCCGGCGGTGCGCTGGCGAGGGCGCAACGGCGCGGGCAGCAGGTCGACGCCCACGCCCTGCACATCCACCTGGTGGGGGCGCAGGCCCAGGACAGCGCAGTCGTGCAGGATCTGGTCGAGGCGCTCGCGCAGGATCGCCACCAACGTCACCTTGAGGTGTGTGGGCGTGCGCCGCTCCTGACGCGCGACGAAATACAGCTGGTCGGCATCGAACGGGGTAAAACGGTCAAGCTCATAGCCGACCACCGTTGTCAGGTTGCGCGTGGCCGCGAGGGGCAACTGCAGGCTTTGCACCAGCACCGCCGACGGCGCAAGCACCAACACCTGGCGTAGGTTGTCGGGCACGGGATCGAGTGGCGCGGTCAACGGCCAGTGATAGCGACGCTCGGGCAACTCCTGCCGGCGCAACCACGCCGGCAGACAGCCGTGCAGTTCCTTGAGCCACAGGTGCCAGCCTTGTTGCAGCAGGCTGCCCCGCCACCGTTGTGCGAGCGGTTCGAACCACTGCTCAAGCTGCGCCAGGGGTTTGGATAACGATCGATTCATTCTTGCCAACGCAGCACCCGATAAGGTTGCGCGCTCTCCTGTGCCGGGCTGAGTAAAACGGTGACGTGCACCTGTGCGTGATAACCGCCGGGGCGCTCGGCGCGGCTGCTGATCACCAGCACTTCGCCGGGATCGGCGCCCACTGCGCTCTGACGTGGCAGGTTCAGGGCCTTGCGCATCAGCGCGGTGGCGAATGCCGCATCGGGCCGATCCAGGCCGCTCCATAAGGTGATCTGCGGCACCAGGCGGCGGTACAACGCCTGGGTCATGCCGGGTAATTGCCGCAACTCTTCAACCACGCGGAACGGCGCCATGCCCTGGTTGCGGCGGTTTTCAAGGTCTTTGCCCAGGCGCGCGGCCTGGGCTTGGGTGGCACCGCAGGCCAGGGCCACACGGGCGAAATCAGCCGGTTCTGCGCTGTTGAGGTACAACTTGCCGCGCTCACTGCGCAGGCTCACCTGCAAGCGGGCGTCGTCAAACACCAAGGGCATGGCGCGCCCATCGGCGACCCACTGTTTGCGCCGCAGCGGATCGGCCAGCGCCTGCATGGTCAACGCCACGCCCGCCTCTGCCGCCAGCGACGCCTGGGTGTGCTGGCGATGCCAGGCGGCCTGGCGCGTTTCCAACTGCACCCAGGCGGCCAGGCCACCGAGCAGCAGGCTGAGCAGTGCCAGCACCCACAACACCAGCAACAAGGCCACGCCGCGCTGATGCTTCATTGATCCGTCGCTCCGCCGGACAGGTTCAGGCGCAACGCAACGACCTGGCTGACCCAGGGTACCGGACCGCTGACCCTTGCATCGATGCGCACCGCAGCGGGCAGGCGCTTGGTCCAGGGCCACTCATTGATCCAGCCGGTGGATTGCCCCTTGGGCGACACGCCGCGATAGCTGAAGTGCAGGTCTTCGACGTTCCTTAGCAATACCTGGGGCTCACTGCGCGAGGCCGGCACGCTGACCTGTGCGCTGGATTCGAACTGCGCGAACGCCACTTGCAAGTCGCTGCCGATCATCTGCAGGGTGAAGCGCTGAATCCCACCGCCGAGCACGCCGGGCAAAGTGGCGACAAATTGCAGGCGCTGCGCGGCCCCGACAAAAAAACCGGGGGTCTGGCTGTCGTCCTCAGTCACGTCCAACGGCAGTGCCTCGCTGATGGACGTGCGCAAAAACTGCTGGGCGGCGCGCATTTCATCAAGACTGGTGGTGTAGTGCTGGGCCTTGAGCACCGCGCGATTGGCCCCCAGCAACGCACCGCCGACCAGGATCAGCAATACGCCAAGCAAGCTGAGCACGATCATGATTTCGAGCAAGGTGAAGCCCTGTTGACGCGGCTTCACAGTGCCGCCCTGTCGTTGGCCGCGCGCAATTTGAGCGTGCTGAATTGCGCCTGGTGCGACCCTTCGCGTACCGTCAGGTCCAGGCGAAACAGGCGAGGCTGGCCGGGGCGGGTCGGTTGCCGGGCAATGGTCAATTGCCACTGGATGCTTTCCACGCGGCCCTGGCGCACGCCGCTGGCCAACGGCCCCGCCGCTTCCTGGTCCAACACACTGAGGGCCGCGTGGGTCAGGCGGTCACTGTGGTTGACCTGCACCAATGAGCGTGCGCTCTGGCCGAAGGCGACCAACAGCACCGTGCTGCAGATCGCCATGAGCATCAGGGCGGCGAGCATTTCCAACAGGGTGAACCCGGCCTGAGGCTTCATGGCAGGGCCTTGGATTGCACGCTGCCGGTCAGCCAGCCGATGTCGATGCGCCAACGCCGCGTGCCATCGGCCAGCAGCAAGTTGCCGCCGGTGGAACTGCCGTCGGCGTAGAACTCCACCGCCGAACCGGCCTGTTCGGCGGTGTGCAACGTCACTTGCAGGTCGGCGGGCCAGTGTTTGGCAGGACGACCCGGCGCCTGGAAGCTCAAGGCCTGCAGGTCGAACACGGTGCTGGCCGTCTGGCCGCTGACAATCGCTCGCGCCCGTGTGCTGCGCAAGGCGGCGACGATGTCCCCCACCGCCTGGCGCTGCTTGGCGGCCTTGAGCCCTTGTTGCAGGCCAAACCCCACCAACCCGGCGGCGATGCTGATCAAGACGATCACCACCAGCATCTCCAGCAGGGTAAAACCACGTTGGGCGTCAGGCATGGTCGCGGGTTATTCCCAGTTGCCCAGGTCGGCGCTGTAGCCTTCGCCACCGGGCTGGCCGTCCTGGCCGTAGAAAATCAGGTCGAACGCGCCGTGCTCACCGGGGAAGCGATAGCCGAAAGCATGCCCAAACGGGTCTTTCAGATCTGACGGCTTGGCATAGGGGCCGGCCCAGCCGGCTGCGTTGGCGGGCTTGTCCACCAGTTGCTGCAGGGTTTTGGGAGGCGAGCCGACGTCCAGCCCGTAGCTTTCGATCTTCATGCCCAGGCTGGCCAACTGCGCCTTGCCTGCGCCGTACTTGCCTTTGTCGACGTTGCCGCCGACCTGGCGCACCACGATGGTGGCGACGATGCCCAGCAGCACGATCACGGCGAGCATTTCCAACAGGGTGAAACCGCCTTGGCGGCGGGCGGGTCTTGAGCGCATGGGGTTGCTTCCTTGAGGGTTCATATAGTGCTGGTCAGGCTCATCAGCGGCAGCATGATCGCGAGCATGATCACCGCCACCAGCACCGCCATGACCACGGTCAGTGACGGCACTAGGGCGGCGAGCAGGCGGTCGATACCGCGCTTGGCTTCCACATCGAACACGTCAGCGACCTTGAGCAGCATGCTGTCGAGTTCGCCCGCCTGTTCGCCGACTTCAATCATTTGCAGGGCCAGGTCCGGCAGCAGCGGCTGGGCGCCAAAGGCACTGGCCAGGGTGCCGCCGCCCTTGACCGACTCGGCGGCCTGGGCGACCTGGGCTTGCAGGGCACGGTTGGTGCAGACCTGACGGGCGATCACCAACGCTTGCAGCAGTGCCACGCCGTTGCTGAGCAGGGTGCCAAGGGTGCGCGCCAGTCGCGCCGCTTCGACCCGCTGCAACAGCGGGCCGATGATGCGAATGCCCAGCACGCGGCGGTCGTAGCGTTCGCGGCGTTGCGAATTGCGCAGGCGCGCAGCCAGCGTCCAGATCGTCACGATCAAGCCGGCCAGTACCGCCAGCCCGTAGGCGCCGAGGAACTGGCCAAGCCCTAGGATCACTTCGGTGATTAGCGGAATCGGCACGCCGAGGTCTTTGAAAATGGGTACGAATTGCGGCACCACATACGCCAGCAACAAGGCCAGGGAGCCCAGCACGCCCACCACCAAAAAGGCCGGATAGATCAGCGCGTTGATCACTTCGCCCCTCAACAATTGGCTGCGTTCAAGGTAACCGCTGAGCTGGCGCAGGGTGTTTTCCAGCGCACCGCCCGCCTCACCCGCGCGCACCATGCTCAGGTACAGCGGCGAGAACTGGCTGCCCTCTTCTTCCAGGGCTTTGGATAAGGGTTTGCCGGCCTTGACGTGTTCACGGATGCGCTCGATGAGTGCGCGGGTCTGCGGCTGGCCCGGTTGCTTGAGCAGGATGCCCAGGGAGCGCTCCAGCGGTTGGCCGGCGCCCAGCAAGGTTGCCAGTTGCTGGGTAAAACTCACCAGTGCGGCGCCGTTCAATTGGCCTCGGCCCAAGGCGTTGCGCAGGCCCTGGCTGCCAGCGGCGTCGATCTGCAACAGCAGCAGCCCGCGCTTGTGCAAGGTGGCCACGGCGGCGGCCTGGTCCTTGGCTTCCAGGGTGCCGTTTTGCGTAACGCCCTGGCTGTCGAGTGCGCGGTATTTGAACAGGCTCATGTGCCTTCGCCCCGGGTGACGCGCAGCACTTCTTCCAGCGACGTCACGCCCGCCACGGCCTGGCGCAAGCCTTCTTCATGCAGGGTGCGCAGGCCACCACGGCGAGCGGCCTGTTCAAGCGTCGCGGCGTCGGCCTGGCGCATCAACAGGCCGCGCAGTTCGTCGTTCATCACCAGCAATTCGGTGATTGCACTGCGGCCGTGATAACCGCCGCCGGGGGCGTCGGCGCGGGGGCGGTAGAGTTTGATCGGACGCTCATCGGTGAAGCGGTCCAGACCGTGTTCGGCAATCAGTTCGGGCGGTGCTTCGAAGGCTTCGCGAGTGGCTGGATCCAGGCGGCGCACCAGGCGCTGAGCGAGGATGCCGTTGACCGTCGAGGCGATCAGGTAGCTTTCCACGCCCATGTCCAGCAGCCGCGTGATGCTTGCGGAGGCGCTGTTGGTGTGCAACGTCGACAGCACCAAGTGACCGGTCAGCGATGACTGGATCGCGATGCGGCAGGTTTCCAAATCGCGGATCTCGCCGATCATGATCACGTCCGGGTCCTGGCGCACGATGGAGCGCAGGGCGCCGGCAAAGTCCAGGCCGATGGCGGGCTTGACCTGGATCTGGTTGATGCCTTCGAGCTGGTATTCCACCGGGTCTTCGACGGTGATGATTTTGCGCTCAGCGGTGTTGAGCCGCGACAGCGCGGTGTACAGCGTGGTGGTCTTGCCCGATCCGGTGGGGCCGGTGACCAGCAGGATGCCGTGGGGACGCTCCAGCACTTCAAGAAAGGTTGCCAGGCGCTGGCCGTCGAAACCCAGGCTCTGAAAGTCGAAGCTCACGGTCTGGCGATCGAGCAAACGCATCACCACCGACTCGCCGAAACTGGTGGGCACCGTGGACACCCGCAAGTCCAGCTCCTTGCCCTGGATGCGCAGCATGATGCGCCCATCCTGGGGCAGGCGGCGCTCGGCAATGTCCAGGCGCGCCATGATCTTTACCCGCGAGATCACCGCCGCCGAGGAGCTGGACGGTGGTGCTTCGGCTTCGTGCAGCACGCCGTCGATGCGGTAGCGCACCTTGAGCTGGCTTTCGAACGGTTCGATGTGAATGTCCGAGGCACGGTGTTCCACGGCGCGCTGCAAAATGAGGTTGACCAAGCGAATCACCGGCGCTTCAGACGCCATGTCCTTGAGGTGTTCGATGTCTTCCAGCGCACCGCCCTGCTCGTCGAGGTTTTCGATCAGGGTGCCCATGGCGGAACGGCCCTGGCCGTAATAGCGCTCGATCAGCGTATCGACTTCGTTGCGCGGGCCGATCGCCAGCCACACGGGCACGCCGCAGGCATAGGCCATGGCCTGGAACGGATAGACCTGCGCGGGGTTGGCCGCCAGCACCCGCAAGCCGCCGTCGCGCCACCCCACCGGCACCACTTGGTAGTGACGCATGAAGCGTTCGGTCAGGTTGGGCAGCGGATCCAGCAGCGGCGGCGCGGTATCGGCCAGCAGCAGCGGCGCACCGAGCAAGTCGGCCCAGGCCTTGGCCAGTTCGACTTCGGAGACCAGTCCCAGGCGCGTCAGCAGGCCGAGCAATTCGGTGTCGTCGGACTCCTGGGACAGGCGCCGGGCGCGATCCAGGTCGACGGTTTTCAAGCCGGCGTGCTGCATCAGCCAGGCGCACACCTGCTCGGTGTCGGGGATGTGCATCTGGCAGGCGTCGAGGGGCGGGGACATAGGTACAAATCTGAGGGACGAATAAAAACCTGCGGGAGCGAACGAGTGTGGGTGGGGGCTTGCCCCCTCCCACAGCAGATCAGTTGGAGGCCTTGCTCTCTTTCAGCGGCCGGCCGCCCTTGGTGGTTTCGGCCTTTTGCTTTTTGACTGCCTTGGCGTCATGCGCTTGCTTGATCACCGTGGAATCGGCAGCACCGGATTTCGCATCGGCATCGGTGGACTCGACCGCCATGGCCGCACCACTCAGTGCAACGCCCAGGACCACACCGGCACTCAACAATGAAATCTTCATCAACTTTCTCCAGATCAAAAAAACAGCGGACAGCTCAAGTGGCGCCTTGGATGGGGCCAAGACCCTACACCAAAGCGATGTGTATGACAGCGTGTATAAAACATGGCCTTTTACAACTACCGAGCAAAGCCATTAGTTAGCCATGCCGGCATGAATTCGGTTAAACCAATCGACTGGTAGGTTTAGCCTTAGTTCAAAACAGTAAGGAAATATTTCTTATTTTCCGCAAAAATTAGCTTTTGTTTGACTTATAAGCGCAAGAATTGCCTTAATTATTCGGTTTTTGCGAATCATATTGCCATCGCGTGATATCGCACAGACATCACTTATAACAACAAGCAATACATTTTCTACACTTATAAAACAGCGAAATTCGCCAAGTAATTGCAATTAGCCATCGGTTAAAAATTGCGATCAAGGCCAACTATTGCCTGAAGAAAAGTGACGAACGCGCACGTGTTGGTGCGCCATGTTTATTGAACAGTTGTTGGAGAGACCCATGAGTAAACGCAAGATCATCGCCGCGCATTCGGCTTTTGCCCTGCTGGCACTGGCCGTGTCCCAGGCGCACGCAGCGACCAGCCCGGCCCTCGATGAAGGCAGGGTCAGCCGTGCGGAAAAGGCGGCGGACAAGACCCTGGCGAAGATGACCGTGGAAGAGAAGCTCGCTTATATCGGCGGCATCGGGGGCTGGGATGTGAAGCCGCTGAGCCAGTACGGCGTGCCACAAATCCACGGTGCCGACGGCGGCGTGGGCGTGCGCTACACCAGCGAAGGCAACGACCAGGGCGTGGTGTACCCGTCCGGCCCGAACGTGGCGGCCAGTTGGAACCCGCGCCGGGCCATCGACATCGGTCGCGCTCTGGGCTACGACACCGCCAGCGGCGGTTATCAGTTCGTCACAGGTCCAGGGGTGAATCTGTACCGCATGCCCTACAGCGGGCGAGCGTTCGAGTACCTGTCGGGTGAAGACCCCTTCCTCGGTGCCAGCCTGGGCCCGGCGTTGATCAACGGCATCCAGTCCCGTGGGGTGTGGGCCAACGCCAAGCACTACGCGGCCAACGACCAGGAAAGCAACCGCTTCCACCTCGACGAAATCATCAGTGAGCGCGTGCTGCGCGAGATGACCCTGCCGCCGTTCGAGTCAGCGTCGAAGAACAGCAAGGTGGCGATGATGATGTGCGCCTTCCAGAAGGTGAACGGCGAATTCGCCTGCGAGCATTCGCACCTGATCCACGACATCCTCAAGACCGAATGGGGCTACCCGGGCTTTGTGCAGAGCGACTACAACGCCGTGGTCCATGGCCTGCCCGCCGCCCAGGCCGGCACCGACCTGGACATGATGGGCTACCAGATGAACAGCTCGGTGCTCAAGCCCTTCCTCGACAGTGGCGAACTGAGCAGCGCCACCCTTGACGACAAGGTGCGGCGCATCCTCAAGCAGGTCTACCTGTACAAATTCGACAGCAAGGCCCCGCTGACCAACCACAACATGAACAGCGCCACCAGCAACCGCGTGGCCTTGAATGCCGCACGCGAAGGCATCGTGCTGCTGAAAAACCACAACAACCTGCTGCCGCTGGACGCCAAGAAAGCCAAGCGCATCGCCGTGGTCGGCAACCTGGCCAAGTACGCGCCGCCGACCGGTTTCGGCAGTGCCAACGTGATGGCGGCCAACTACATCAGCGAACTGAGCGGCCTGCAGCAATTGGCACCGGGTGCCAAGGTCGAGTTTATCGACGGCCTGTCGCTGGACCCGAGCACCTCGGCCTGGACCCACACCGACAGCGCCGGCAACCGCGCCAAGGGCCTGAAGACCGAGTTCTTCAGCAACGCCAATTGGTCCGGCGATGCCGCCGCCAGCCGTACCGACACCCATGTCGACCTGGACTGGTCCACCGACAGCCTGCCGGTGAACGGCGACACCGCCGCCACCTCGATCCGCTACAGCGGCCAGGTCACGCCGACGGTCAGCGGTGAGCAGGTGTTCAAGGTCCGCGCCGACGGTGCGGTGCGCCTGTACGTCGACGGCAAGAAAATCCTCGACAACGGCGACGGCAACCCGCTGCCCAACAACAGCATTCCGCCGACCATTCCGGTGTTCGCCAAGGTCAAGCTGGAGGCCGGTAAACCGGTGGACATCACGCTCGAATACTCGCGCCGCAACGGCTACCTCTCGACCATGGGCGGTCTGGTGGGCGTGCAGATGAGCTGGGCCTCGCTGGTGGCGCCGAAGGATCTGGCGCAGTACGACGCGGTGCTGGTGGCAGCCGGCAACAGCAATGAATACGAGGGCGAGGGCTTTGACCACAGCTTCGACCTGCCGGAGTTCCAGGGCCAGTTGATCCAGAGCATCGCCAAGATCAACCCGAATACCGTGGTGACCCTGCACGGCGGCACCGGCTTGAAGATGAGCGACTGGATTGACCAGGTGCCGGCGGCGCTGCATGCGTTCTACCCTGGGCAAAACGGCGGCCAGGCGTTGGCGGAGATCCTGCTGGGCAAGGTCAACCCGTCCGCCAAGTTGCCGATCAGCATCGAGCGCAACATCGAAGACAACCCGATCTACGCGACGTTCCCCACGTTCGACAACCAGGAAACCCTGGACACGATGAGCTACAAGGACGACCTGTTCCTGGGCTATCGCGGTTACGAGAAGAAAGGCATCAAGCCGCTGTACCCGTTCGGGTACGGCTTGTCGTACACCACCTTCGGCTACAGCAACATCAGCGTGACCCCTGGCGTCGCGGTGGCGGGTGCGCCGATCAAGGTGTCGTTCGACCTGGCCAACACCGGCAAGGTCGCGGGCGCCGAAGTCGCCGAGTTGTACGTGGGCCAGACCAACCCGAAAGTCGAGCGGGCGCTCAAGGAACTCAAAGGCTACAAGAAAGTGTTCCTCAAGCCTGGCGAGAGCAAGCGCGTGACCATCGAGCTCAATGACCGCTCACTGGCCTACTACGACGTCAAGGGCAAGCACTGGGTGGTGGATGCCGACAGCTTCAACCTGTCGGTGGGCGCCTCGTCGCAGGACATTCGCCTGAACGCCAAGCTGGTCAACCCGTTCCGCCAGGAACTGTCGACCACCACCAGCAACCCCCTGCCCCGCTCGGCGTTGAACTCGACACTGCGCGAGTTGCCGCAGGTGAAGACCGGTGGAGTGCTGCATCAGAATGAGGGCGACAGCGGCACCAGCGCGGGTGATGGCTATGACCTGAGTGATGACAGTGCTCAGGGCAGTGCTGCCGGTAACTGACCGGTAAGTAATAGTGCTGGTCTGTGGGCGGACTTGCTTGCGATGGCGGTGTGTCAGTCAACGTATTCATGGGCTGACCCACCGCCATCGGGGGCAAGCCCCCTCCCACAGTTTTGATCTCCATGTATCAGATACAAAGTGGGTTTCTCCGGCTCTGGCTCTGGCTTTTGATTTGGCTTTTGATCTTAGGCGCCCCGTCAACCACGCTGGCCGAACGCAGGCTTGAATCCGTGGGCAACCCGGCAGGACGCCGGGTTAGCCGCCCCGCGCCATGGATGGCGCGTGGCGGCGGCCCACGGATTCAAGCCGGAGTGAGGGCATGCCGAGCCTAGGCGAGGCACCGAGTGGTGGGGCAAGAGCCCTTTTGGTTACTTTTGGGGCTCTTTTCCAAAAGTGACTCGCCGTAAGGGCGAAACCAATAGCAGCCCTCACGTAAATAACGGATGTGCACTCGGACCAAAAAGCTCTAGCGCCCAACGCAAACCAATCGGGGACAAGTCGAATCGTCGCCTCAAGGTCTGATGGCAGCCTCGACCCGCGCAATATAGGTGTCGAAGCGCGCAACCAAATCCACCCGCTCGGGAAACCGCAGCCACTGGATCTGCAGGCCATCCATCATCGCCAGAATCTCTTCCACCAGCCCGGCGATGTCCACGTTCTCGCGCACCTCTCCCGCTGCCACCAACTCCGCAAATTGCCCCTGCATGCGCTGGTGAATCGCCGCATAGCGCACCTGGAACCAGCTCCATGCCGGGTGGGTCTCCACCAGGCTCTCGGCATTCAAGATGCTGAACGCCCGCACCACTCCCGGTGCCGTGGCATTCGACCGGTTGATCGCCCGCAGGCTGCCGAGCAAGCCGGACAAGGATTTTTCCGCGCGCACCTCATCGGCAATCCGCTGGTTGACCTCGTCTCGGCGCTGCAATACCCCCATCAGCAGCGAGATCTTACTGGGAAAGTGATGCAGCAAACCGGCCACGGAGATGCCGACAATCGCCGCCACCTGGGCCATGGACGCACCGCCGTAACCTTCGAGGGAAAACACCTGCAACGCGGCATCGAGCAGCTCTTCGCGGCGTTTTTCGCCCTTGGGCGCGCGGCGGGTCTTGGGGGGGGCGTCGGTCATGGTCAAATCCTTGAGCTTTCCCGTTCGATCAGGCGGCAGTCCAACAGGTTCAACCGTTGGACGTCATCCTCCACCGCCAGCACGCCAAGGCTTTCCAGCACACGGGTCGCCGCCAGTACACCGATCTCCAGTGCGGGTGGCTTGATGGTGCTGAGGCTCGGCAGCAGCATTTCGGCAAAAGGGTAGTCACCAAACCCCAGTACCGCGCAATCACCCGGGATTTTCAGCCCCGCGCGCTGCCCGGCCAGCAAGCCGCCGGCGGCCAGGTTGTCGTTGGCAAAGAAGATCGCATCGGGCGGCGTGGCGTGGCTCATCAGCGCCTGCATGGCCTGCTTGCCGGCTTCGAACGGTGCGAGCCCGGCCTCCGGGGCAAAGCGCCAAGGTTGCACGCCCAGTTCAGTCAGGGTGGCGGCGAAACCCTCGCCCCGCTCCATTGCACTGAAGTCGCCGGCGGCACTGTTCTGCACAAACGCGACGCGACGATAACCCTGGCCGTGCAGGTAACGCGCCGCCATGACGCCGACCTCGTAGTGGGAAAAGCCAATCTGCAACGGCGCGCGCTCGGGCACGTAGTCCCAGGTTTCAACCACCGGGATATCGGCGTCGGCAATCATCTTTTCGGTGGCCGCGCTGTGAAAGCGGCTGGTCAGCACCAAGGCCGCCGGCGACCAGCCGAGGAAGGCGCGTACCGCGTTTTCTTCCTGCTCGGCACTGAAATAACTCGACGCCAGCAACAGCTGATAACCGTGACGGCTGAGGGTATCGCTGAAGCCCTGAATGGTGTTGGCGAAGATCGGCCCGGAGATGTTCGGGATCACCATTGCCACAATGCGCCCGCGCGCCGACGCCAGCCCGCCAGCAACGAGGTTGGGCACGTAACCCAGCTCGGCCACCACGGCGGCAATGCGCTCGCGGCGTTCGGGCGAGACCTGCTCCGGCTGGTTGAAGTAGCGCGACACGGTGATCGCCGATACCCCGGCCTGGCGCGCCACGGTATTGAGGGTGACGCGCCCGGCGCCACGGCGTTTGCGCGGTTTGTCTTCGCTCAAGGAGAGATCCTGCTAGAAACAAAAAGGAATATAGGACTAATTTTTCAGTATTTGACGTTCTAAACCAGACCCACCAATAATGCCGATGTTAGCGCTAACAAAGCGCTTTGTCTGCTACTCGCTCGAGCGAATGCCAGAGACGAACTTACAGGCGCTGCGTGTCGCAGAACAGCAGCGGTTCAGGGCACTTTTTTCGAGCGGGCACACCATGCACAACTTTCCACGCCATACCCATCTGCTGTTTCTCGCCGGCCTCACCGCGCTCCCGATGCCGGGCGCCTTCGCGGCGGATGAACAGGAGCCGACGCTCAAATCCGTGACTGTGACCGCCACGCGCCGCGAAGAATCGCTGCAGAAAGTCCCGGTGGCCGTTTCGGTGCTCGATGGCGAACAACTGGAACGCGACAATCGCAACGGCGTGGCGAGCATCGCCCAGCAGGTGCCGTCGCTGAACTTCCGCACCGGCGCCTCGAACAAGGACACCTCGCTGTTCGTGCGTGGCGTGGGCACCATCTCCACCTCCCCCGGCGTGGAGCCGACGGTGGCCACGGTGATCGACGGCGTGGTCTACGCCCGCCCGGGCCAGGCCACCCTCGACCTGCTCGACCTGGAGCGCATCGAAGTGCTGCGCGGCCCACAGGGCACACTGTTTGGCAAGAACGCCTCGGCCGGCGTGCTGAACATCACCAGCAAGGCGCCCACCGCCGAGACCCACGGCTATATCGACCAGTCCTACTACAGCGGCAACGAAAGCCGCACCCGCTTCGGCATCGGTGGCAGCCTGGTGCCGGATGTGCTCAAGGGTTCGGTCAGCACCTTGTTTGGCAGCTATGACGGCAACGTCGACAACCAGCACAACGGTCAGGAGGTCAATGGCTACAACCACAAAGGCATTCGCGGCAAGCTGGAATTCACCCCCAACGATGACCTGAAGCTGACGCTGATCGCTGACTACATGCAGTCCCACGACGACGCGCCGAACGGCGTGGTCAGCAAGTCGCTGACGCCCGCGTTCGCCAACGCCCTGAACCCGGCGCGCGCCTCCAGCGACAACCGCGACATCAACACCGATACCCGCGACCATGTGGAAGACACCAACAAGGGCGTGTCGGCCCAGTTGGACTGGAACCTAGGCGACTACACCCTCACGTCGATCACCGCCTGGCGCGGCTGGGACAACACTCAGTACCAGGACGGCGACCGTCTCGGCACCGTGACCGCCGCATTCCCCGGCACCGCCGACAAGGGCCAGCTGGCGTTCAACCAATACTCCCAGGAACTGCGCCTGGCCTCGCCCAAGGGTGAATTCCTGGAGTACGTCGGCGGCCTCTTCTACATGCACGGCAAGGATGAAGAAACCTACCAGCGCACGCTGACCACCACCACGCGTACCGACCGTGGCATCGCCGACTACAACACCACCAACGACACCTACGCAGTGTTCGGCGAAACCACGCTGAACTTCACCTCGCGCTTTCGCGGCATCGCCGGCCTGCGCTATACCCATGACGAACTGAAATACGATCACCGCCGCGTCTCCACCTCGGCCACCACGGTCAGCGGGATCCAGCCGGCCACCTCCAGTTCCGGTTCGGTGGATGAAGACGGCTGGTCCGGCCGCCTGGGCGTGCAGTACGACATCAGCGACAGCGTCACCAGCTACCTCACCTACTCGCGCGGCTACAAAGGCCCAGCCTACAACGTGTTCTTCAACATGCAGCCGCGTGACACCGACGCGCTCAAGCCGGAAACCTCCAACACCTGGGAGGCAGGGATCAAGGCCAGCGCCTGGAACAACCGCCTGACCACCAACCTCGCGGTGTTCCACAGCGACTACGACAACTACCAGGCCAACTTCTTTGACAGCGTCGCCGGCCAGGTGGTGACTCGGTTGATCAACGCCGGCAGCGTCAGCACCGAAGGTGTCGAGCTGGATTACGCCTTGCAGGCTACTCCGCAACTCAAGCTTTCCGGCGCGCTGGCCTATACGCGTGCGCGCATCGACGAATTCGCCTGCCCGGCGGGCGCGGCCGCGACGTGCAACGTCAATGGCAAGCCGTTACCCTACAGCCCTGACTGGAAAAGCTACGTGCGCGCCGACTACAGCATCCCGCTGGACAACGGCCTGGATATCGAACTGGGCACCGATTACAGCTGGCAGAGCGAAGTTCAGTACGACATCAGCCAGAACTTCGATACCAAGCAAGGCGCCTACGGCATCTGGAACGCCAGCGTCGCCCTCGCCGACTACACCAACGGCTGGCGTGTAGCGCTGCTGGCCAAGAACCTCGCCGACAAGTCCTACTCGCCGATGCTGGCGAGCGGCGGCAACTACATCTACCGCGCCGTGCCCCGTGACGATGAGCGTTACTTCGGCGTGCAATTGCGCAAGGATTTCTAGCATGAGCCGTCAACTCTCACTCGGCGCCTTTCTCATGGCCACCGGGCACCACGTGGCCGCCTGGCGCCATCCGGATGTGCCGGCGAACGCCGGGCTGGATTTCGCCCAGTACAAGCACGTGGCGCGGGTCGCCGAAGCAGCCCGGTTTGATGCCTTGTTCGTGGCCGACAGCATTGCCGCCCCCACGGTTGAAGTTGCCAGCCACATGGCGCGTTCGGATCACTTCGAGCCGCTCACCTTGCTCTCGGCGCTGAGTGCCGTGACGGACCATATCGGCCTGATCGCCACGGCGACCACCACCTACAACGAGCCTTACCACGTGGCGCGAAAATTCGCCTCGCTGGATCACCTGTCCGGCGGGCGTGCGGGCTGGAACCTGGTGACCTCGGACGCCGCCGCCGAAGCGCACAACTTCGGCCGCGACGAACACCTGGGCCATGCCGAGCGCTACAGCCGCGCCCGCGAATTTCATCAGGTGGTCACCGGCCTGTGGGACAGCTGGGAAGACGATGCTTTTGTGCGCGACAAGGCCAGCGGCAATTACTACGACCCGGCCAAGCTGCACGTGCTGGAGCATGTGGGCGAGCACTTTCGCGTCAAGGGCCCGCTCAACGTCGCGCGCTCGCCCCAGGGCCAGCCGGTGATCGTGCAGGCGGGTTCGTCGGAAACCGGGCGTGACTTGGCCGCGCAAACCGCCGAGGTGGTGTTTACCGCGCAGACCTCGCTGGAAAATGCCCAGGCGTTTTATGCCGACCTCAAGGGCCGTCTCGGGCAGTACGGCCGTGACGCCGATGCGCTGAAGATCATGCCCGGCGTGTTTGTGGTGGTCGGGACCACCGACGCCGAGGCGCAAGCCAAATTCGAGGCGTTCCAGGATCTGGTCGAGCCGCACGTCGGTGTGGCCTTGCTGGGGCGCATGCTGGGTAATTTCGACTTGTCCGGCTATCCGCTGGACGGCCCGCTGCCGGAGCTGCCGTTGACCGACAGCGGGCAACGCAGCCGCCAACAATTGCTCAGCGACCTGGCCTTGCGCGAGAACCTGACGCTGGCCCAACTGGGGCGGCGAATTGCCGGTGGCCGTGGGCATTACAACCTGATCGGCACGCCGGTGCAGGTGGCCGATGAACTGCAACGCTGGTTCGAAAACGGAGCCGCCGATGGCTTCAACATCCTGGTGCCGCACCTGCCCGGCGGGCTGGAAGACTTCGCTGAATGGGTGGTGCCCGAGCTGCAACGACGCGGCCTGTTCCGCACCGAATACACCGGCACGACGCTGCGAGAAAACCTCGGTCTGGCGCGCCCCGAAAACCGCTTCAAAAAGGACAACGCATGAAGATTCCCGCCCTGTTCCTGGCCCTGCTGGCCGTGACCCAGACCGCCCTCGCCGCCGACCCCGCCAGCCTGCGCATCGGCTACCAGAAAGGCTCCATCGCCCTGGTGCTGGCCAAGGAACACGGCCTGCTGGAGAAACGTTTTGCGCAGACCGAGGTGAAGTGGATCGAATTCCCCGCCGGCCCGCAGATGCTCGAAGCCCTTAACGTGGGTGCACTGGACGTGGGTTCCACCGGTGATATCCCCCCCTTGTTCGCCCAGGCGGCGGGTGCGGACCTGGTCTACGTCGGCGCCGAGCCGCCCAAGCCCAGCGCCGAAACGATCCTGGTGCGCAACGACAGCCCGCTGCATTCGGTGGCAGACCTGAAGGGCAAGAAAGTCGCGTTCCAGAAAGGCTCCAGCTCCCACAACCTGATCCTGCGCGCCCTGAACAAGGCAGGCTTGAGCTACAAGGATATCCAACCGGTGTACCTGCCGCCGGCCGATGCTCGCGCGGCATTCGAGCAGGGCAGCGTGGATGCCTGGGCGATCTGGGAACCCTACTCGTCCCTGGCGTTGAGCCAGAGCCCGAGCCATGTGCTGGCCAACGGCGAGGGCCTGGGCTTGTCCGGCCCGGTGTACACCGCGCGCCGCGACTATGCAAAAGCCAACGGGGTGTTTGTGCATGATGTGCTGGATGAGCTCAGTGCGGCTGAAGCGCTGACCCGCAGCCAGCGCGAAGACAGCCTGAAAGTGCTGACCGCCTTCATGGGCCTGCCGGCCGATGTGATCGCGCGCTACATGGACAACCGCCCGCCTTCGCCGATTTTGCCGATTGACGACACGATCATCCAGGCCCAACAGGCTACCGCGGATTTGTTCTACCAGAACCGCTTGCTGCCCAAGGCCATCGACGTCAACCAGGCAGTATGGAGACCCGAAGCCAACTGAGATTTAAAGGTGGAAGGGGGCAAGCCCCCTCCACCTTTGAACTGCATCAGGCTTGAGCGCGGGTGCTTTTTTCGATCAGGCACATCGGGGTTCCGGCAATCGGTTCCTGCATCACCTGCACCTGCACCTCAAACACCTGCCGCATCAGTGCTGCACTGATCACTGCCCCCGGCTCACCGTCAGCCACCAGTTTGCCGCCGTGCATCACTGCCAGATGATCGGCATAGCGGCAAGCCTGGTTGATATCGTGCAGGACAGTCATCACCGTCTTGCCTTCCGCCGCCAGGTCCCGCATCAGGTCCATCAGTTCAACCTGATGGCTGATGTCGAGGTAAGTGGTGGGTTCATCCAGCAATACCACCGGCGCGTTCTGCGCCAGCACCATCGCCAGCCATGCACGTTGACGCTGGCCGCCGGACAGGTCGGCCAATGCGCGGTCCGCCAGCACGTCCAGTTCCAGGCGCTGCATGGCCTGGGTCACATGGGACTGATCGCGGCCGCTCAAACGCCCCCACAGCGAGTTATGCGGGCTGCGCCCATAGGCGACCAACTGGCGCACGCTCACCCCTTCCGGCACCGGCAAGACTTGCGGCAGGAATGCAATCTGCCGCGCCAGTTCACGGGCGGACAAGCTGGCGTAGGCCTGGCCGTCCAGGGTCAGCTCACCCTCGGTCGGCTTGAGAATCCGCGCAAACGCCTTGAGCAAGGTGGACTTGCCGCAGCCGTTGGGGCCGATCAACGCGGTGACCTTCCCCGCCGGCGGTGTGAACGAAAGCCCTTGCACGATGCGAGTCGCGCCGTAACCGATATCGAGCTGTCGTGCCTGAAGAATACTCATGGGATCAGCCCTTGAACCGTGCCAGCAACCAAAGAAAATACGGCGCGCCAATCACCGCGGTGAGCACCCCTGCGGGGATTTCGCTGGGCGCGATCAACGTACGCCCGAGGGTGTCGGCCAGCACCAGCAACAGCGCGCCGATCAGCATCGCGGCGGGCAACAGCCATTGGTGATGCCCACCCACCAGCCTGCGTGCCATATGCGGCGCCACCAGCCCGATAAAGCCAATCGGCCCGATCACACCCACCCCCAGGCTGGTCAGCAGCACCGCGCAGGCCATCGCCAACCAACGCGTGCGGCTCAAGGCCGTGCCGAGGCTGTGGGCCGCTTCATCGCCGAGGGCGATCAGGTTCAGGGGTTTGGCCAGGCACAGGCCCAGCGGGATCAGCAGCAGGAACGGCAGCACCAGCGCCACATGGTGCCAGTTGCGGCTCCACAGGCTGCCGGTGAGCGCGAGCAACGCGGTGTTGATATCCAGCGGGTGGGACAGGATCAGAAACTCGGTGATGCTGGACAAGGTCACCGCAATCGCCACCCCGGACAGCGCAAAGCGCACCCCGGAAAAACTCACCCCGGTGTTGTACAGCGCCAACAGCAATGCACCGCCAGCCCCCCCGAGGCAGGCCACCAGCGGCAGCCAGGCAATCGGCATCTGCGGCCAGTTGATGATCGCCACGGTCAGTGCCAGGCCGGCACCCTGGGTTACGCCGAGGATTTCGGGGGAGGCCAGCGGGTTGCGGATCACGCCCTGCACCATCGCCCCGGCCAGGCCGAAAGCCGCACCGGCAAGGATCGCGATCAGGCTGCGCGGCAGGCGGTGGTTCCACACTTCAAAGTCGAGGGCGTCGTGGGCCAGCAGGCGGTCAAGGACGGTGCCAGGGCTGAGCCACTGCGTGCCGGCGCTGAGGCTGACAAACGTCGCCAGCAGCAATAGACCGAGCAGCAGCCACAGGCGCACATTCGGGCGGATCATAGGGCGCGCCTGGCGAGAAAGAGGAAGAACGGCGCGCCGATCAACGCCGTGACGACGCCCGCAGGGGTTTCCACCGGGAAGGCCACGGCGCGGCTGAGCAGGTCGGCGCCCAGTACGATCACCGCGCCCAATGCCGCGCTCAGCGGGATCAGCCAGCGGTAATCGTTGCCGAGGAACTGGCGCAGGATATTCGGCGCGATCAACCCGACAAAGCCGATCGGCCCGACCGCACAGACACTGGCGCCGACCAGCAACAAGCTGGCGACAAACACCTGCAAGCGCAGGCTGGCGATGCCGACGCCCAACGAGCGTGCGGCGTCTTCGCCGAGGTTGATCAGGTTCAACCGCGGCGCGCACCACAGCGCCCACAGGCCACCGATCAGGGCGCACGGCCAGAGCAACTGCACCTGGGCGGCGCCGGCATTGGCGAGGGAACCGGCCAGCCAGTTGAGGACGCTTTGCGCCTGGGCTTCCACCAGGATCACTGTGAGCCGGGTCAACGCCGCGCACAACGCTGCAACAGCGACACCGGCCAGCACCAGGCGGCCCTGTGCGGTGGTCGGCGACCAGGCACCACCGAGACTGAATACAGTGATCCACGCCAGCCCGCCGCCGAGGCAGGTCATCAGCAACGCACCACCGGCAAAGGGCGGCGTGACCAATCCGGTGGAGAACAACGCCAACCCCAACGCCGCGCCGGCGGTCACGCCAAACAGCGACGGCGACGCCAGGCGGTTGCGCGTGATGCCCTGCATCAACGCGCCGGCCAGCCCCAGGCAGGCGCCGACCAACGCCGCACACACCGCGCGCGGCACCCGCAACTGGGCAACGATGTAGGCCATATTGCCGCCCACGCTGCCTTGATGCACCAGGCCGTTCCACGCATCCGTCGCCGTGATGGTGAACGGCGACCAGCTGTACAGCGACCACCAGAACAACACGGCCCCCAGCAGCACAATGGCAACGGCGGCGACACTGCGCTGCACGCTTATTGGCTCAATACGGCTTTGCCGCCTTTGAGGATTGCCAAAGCGTCTTCGGCGATCTGCTCCGAGGCCAATACCCCGCGGTTGCGCGCCCAACTGTCGCCGTCCACTTCGGCGACGTGCTGGTTGCGAACGGCACCCAGTACTTGCCACAGCGGCTGCTTGCTCCAGCTGTCGACGATGCTCGGGCGGCGATAATGGCCGACCAGCAGCCAGCCGGGATCCAGGGCGAGCAGTTGTTCGAGGCTGACGAATTCGGTGGGCGCAGCGTTGGCGCGGACCGAAGGGACCTTCAGGCCGATGGCTTTCAACACGCTGCCGGCGTAGGAATCAGGGCCGTGAACGGAGAAGCTGTCTTCCCGCGCGACGCCGAACAAGACGCTGGCCCCCGTCGGGATCTGCTGGGCGATGGCCTTGAGGTGTGCGCGGTTCTTCTGGATGCGCGCCTGCATCTCTGGGGTCTTGCCGAGCGCCTTGCCGATCAGCTCGGCGGAGGTGAGGCTGCCCTCGTAATCCTCGCCACGCGATGGCAACAGCAGCGTCGGTGCGATGCTCGCCAGGTCGCTGTACAACGCCTGGTGACGGTTGAGGTCGGCGACGATCAGGTCCGGTTTGAGCCGGGCGATTTCCTCGATGCTCGGTTGCGAGCGCAGGCCCACCGATTTCCACTGGCCGATGGCCTGACGCACACGCGGCAGCACACGGTTGGCATCGCCATCATCGGCGGCGCCAACGGGGGTCACGTCCACGGCGGCGAGGCTGTCGAGAAAGGAGAACTCCAGCACCACCACACGCTTGGGCGCATCCGGCAGGTGCACAGTGTGCTGGCCGTCGTTGACGTCGATGGGAGCAGCGTTCAATACGCTTGAGGAAAACGCCAGCAGGCAGGCGGCCAGGGTGGGGATAGAGCGCAGCAATCGCATGACAAGAACCTCGACGGTGAAACACCCAGGCTAGACAGGCCTGGGAAAACGGCGGGTACTATTCCATATCGAGACGGTGTGATCAAAAAACATTCTCATTCAGTTGATGAAACTACACCTGACGCTGCTGGGAAATGTGAGAGGGGCTTGCCCCCGATGAGGGCGTGTCAGTTGACACATCGTTGGCTGACATACCGCCATCGGGGGGCAAGCCCCCTCGCACAGGGGCTCCAATCCATGTTGGGAGCGGTGCCTAGAAATCGACCGTGGCCGACAGCAGGTAAGTGCGCGGTGTCGCCAGGGTCAGGCCTGGTTCACTGTCGTCCGAGGCACCCGCGGAGCTCCAGTAGCGTTTGTCGGCGACGTTCTCCACGTTGGCGCGCAGGGTCACCTGCTTGTCGTCCACCTTGAAGGCATAGCGCGCGCCGACGTCGATGCGGTTCCAGGCGTCGATTTCCTTGACGTTGGACTGGTCCAGGTACTGCGAACTGGAGTGGATGCCACGGCTGGTCAGGGTCAGGCCTTCCAGCCCCGGTACATCCCATTCGGCACCGAGGTTGACATTGTATTTGGGCGTGGCCGGTGCGCGGTTGCCGTCCCAGGCGCCGTTGGTGGTTTCCTTGAGCTTGCTGTCGATGTACATCACCCCGCCCAGCAGGCGCACACCCTTGAGTGGCTCGCCGAACACGCTCAGCTCCACCCCGGCGTTCTCGCGCTTGCCGTTGGGGCCGAACACCCGCGTGGTGGCATTGGTTTCATAGGCCGGCTGCTTGATGCGGAACACCGCAGCGGTCACGGCGAAAGCGCCAGCGTCGTATTTGGCGCCCACTTCCACTTGGCGGCTGACGAACGGCGGGAAGATCTGGTCTTCGTTGACCGACGTCGATGGCGCGATCTTGCCCTGGCTCAGGCCTTCCATGTAGTTGGCGTACAGCGACAGCTTGTCGGTGGCCTTGAACAACAGCCCACCGGACGGCGAGAGCTTTTCTTCGTCGTAGGCGGTGGCGCCTTTGACGTTGTCACTCCAGTCGTCGACTTTGACGCGCTGCCAGCGTGCGCCGAGGGTCAGCAGCAGGCGATCGTCGAAAAAGCCCAGGGTGTCGGACAGCGCCAGGCCGCTGAAGCGGTTCTCGGTATAGACCTTGGCGTCATAGCGGGTCGGGCGCGACGGCGTCGGGGTTTGCACCGGGTTGTAGAGGTTGCTTGAAGGCGACGTATAGCGCGCGCCGCCATTTTCGAAGTCCATGTAGAAGTAGCTGGCGGCCAGGTTGACCTCGTGGCTCACCGGCCCGGTATGGAACCAGTTGCGCACGCCGGCGGTGTAGGTGCGCACGTTTTCATCGCGGGTGAAGTCCCGGGGCTGCACGCTGAACGCTCCCGCGGCGTTGCTCACCGACACGGCGTGACGCAGGAAGTCGTGGTTGCTTTTGCGCAGGCCCATGCCGCCGTAAAGCATCACGTTATCGCTGAGGTCGTACTCGGCGTTGAAGGTGCCGAAGGTGTCCTTGGTACGCGCCTTGCTCCAGGCCTGCGCGTAGTTGCGGCGCACATCGCTGGCGCGCGGTACCGGTGCGGCGGCGGCGACTTGCACGCGCTCCTGGGGCGCATCGGTGTCGCGCTCGGTGTGCCCGATGTCACTGGAAAGGCGCAGGCGCTCACCGCGAAAATCCAGGCCCAGCACGGCCATCTCGCGGTCGACGCTCTGGTGGTCCCACTCGGTGTCGCCGGACTGCTTCACACCGTTGAAGCGCAGGCCGAACTTATTGTCTTCGCCAAAACGGCGGCCCACGTCCACGGCGCCGCCGGCCTGGCTGTCGGACGCCCAGGTGCCGGTGAACGAGTTGATGTCCTTGTCGGTGGCGCGCTTGGGCACCACATTGATACCGCCGCCCACGCTGCCGCGCGGCGAGATGCCGTTGATCAACTGGCTCGGGCCCTTGAGGATGTCGACGCGGTCGGCCATCTCCATGTCGATGGTGTACGTGGGCAGCACGCCGTACAGGCCGTTGTAGGCCACATCGCTGTTGAACAGGCTGAAGCCACGGATGGTGAACTGCTCGTAGCGCCCGCCGGCCGGATTGGTGGCGCGTACCGACGGGTCGGCGGCAATCACGTCGCCAAGGGTGCGGGCCTGCTGGTTCTTCACCGCGTCGGCGGTGTACGTGGTGATGCTGAACGGGGTCTCCATGAAGTCCCGCGTGCCGAGCATGCCCTGGGCCGTGCGGCGCGCCACTTGACCACCGGCATAGGTGTCGCCGTCGTACAGGCCGGTGGTGCCGAGGATCGAGGTCGGCGCCAGTTCAAGGGTGCTGGCGTCCGGCGCGGGGATCAGCATGTAGGCGCCCTCGCCCATCGGTTGCAGTTGCAGCCCGGAACCTTGCAGCAGGCGCATGAACCCCTCTTCCACGCCGAACTCGCCAGACAAGCCACTGCTGCTGCGTCCGCTGACCAGCGCCGGGTCCACCGACAGGTTGACCCCGGCCAGGCCGGCGAACCGGGTGAGCGCCGCGCTCAGGCTGCCGGCCGGCACCTGGTAGCTGCGGCGGGCATCGTCGGCGTAGCTGACGGCGGCGAATAGCGGGCTGGCACTGAGGCTCAGCAGCAGGCTCAGCTTAAGCAAGGGGCGGACTACGGGCATGGGAGGAAGCTCTCGATTTTGTTCACTTGCCTGAAATGACAGGCGAGGGCAAAAAAAGGGACAGGCTTGTTCAGCTATTTTTTTCAGCACGGTATGCCCTGCCGGCGATTCCATCACCTAAAGCAGTGCAAAGGCTTCACCCGGCAACGGATCGCGGCTAACCTTGTCCACCGGCCAAGCCTGCGACCTGCGCTTGTCGAACACAATGATTTCGGAAGCCTGCGCACTCATGGATATTTCTTCGACTCCGCCCTCGCCCGCCAGCCACAAGGAAAATGCGGGTGGCCGCGTCCAGGTCATCGACCGTTCGATCGTGCTGCTGCGCACCCTCGCCGGGCTCAAGCATGGCGCCAGTGCCTTGGACCTGGCGCGCCTGACCGGTATCGACCGCACCACCATCCACCGCCTGCTCAAGACCCTCACCCATTGGAGCCTGATCGAATCCCAGAGCGGCACCTATCGCCTCGGACCGGAGAGCCTGATCTATTCGGCGGCCTATTTGAACCGGCTGAACCTGCGCAAGATCGCCCTGCCCTATGCCATCGAGTTGCAACGGGTGATCGGCGAGCGCCAGGCGATCGTGTCGCTGTCGGTGCCGGTGGGTGACCAGGTTGTGCTGATCGAGCGGATGTGGACGCCAACCACGCCGCTCAACGTGATCGTCGACCTCGCCGACCAGTTCCCCATCGACGGCAGCCCCAGCGGGCGTGCGGTGCTGGCCACCTACAGCGATGCCGCGGCGCAGGCGATCCTCGGTGAAACGCGGCATGCCAAGGCGCTGCCGGCGCTGGCGCTGATCCGCAGCGAGCAAGACTTTGCCTTCGGCCACGGCGAGTTCAAGCCGGGGTTGTTCTCCGTGGCATTTCCGATTCGCGTCGAGGGCGCGCAAGCGATTGGCGCGGTGGTGGTCGCCGGCCTGGACATGGAAGACGAGACTCACCCAGCCTCATCCCTGGCCAGCCACGTGCGCCGCGCCTGTGAAGGCATCGCGGCGCAGCTGGGCAACCTTTAAGGCTGCAGGTCCAACGCGGCGAGGAGGCGGTTCTTCTGCACCTTGCCGTAGTGGGAACGCGGCAGCTCGTCGATGAAGAACACCCGGCGCGGCACCTTGTAGCGCGACAGCCCGGCGCGGCAGTGGTCCATGAGTTGTTGCGCCGACAGTGGCTGCGAACCGTCCAGTACGACCGCGGCGCACACCTGCTCACCCCATTCCAGATCGGCCAGGCCAAACACGTGCACGTCCTGCACGCCGGGATGGCTCAGCAGGTGTTGCTCGACCTCGCCGGGCTGCACGGATTTGCCGCCGCTGCGGATGATGTCCTTGCAGCGTCCCTGTACACGCAGCAAACCATCGGCACCGATGCGTCCCAGGTCGCCGCTGCGCAGCCAGCCTTGGTCGAGGGTCTTGGCACTGAGTGCTTCGAGCTGCCAATAGCCGGCCATCAATTGCGGGCCGCCGAGCAGGACCTCGCCGATACCTTTGGCGTCCGGCCGGTCGATGCGGATCGCGGCGCTGAACAGCGGACGGCCCACCACACCTTCGCCACTCTCGCCGCTCGCGCGCACGGCAGCCATTTGTGCGGGTGCGAGGTAGCAGCTCCAGGGCGCTTCGGTCATGCCGTAGAGCACGCCGATGCGTTCACCGAACAGGCTGCACGAGCCCTCCAGCACTTCACCGCTCAAGGCCGCCGCGCCCACGTCAAGGCTCTTGAAGGCCGGCAGATCGGCGGGCGCGCTGCCGGTTTCACGTAGCAGGCGCAGCAGTTGGGTGGGCACCAGGGAACTGAAGGCCACCTGATGTTCGCGCAGCTGCGCCATGAAGGTCTTGCCGTCAAACCGCCCCCCCAGCACCACGTGCCCACCGCTGAGCACATGTGCGAACACCGCCACCGCCGCAATCGGCCACAGCGGACGCACGTTGAGCAGTACATCGCCCACGGCCGCACCACGGCCCATGACGATGTTCTGCAACACCGCGCACAAACTGGCGTGGCGATGCATCACCGCCTTGGGTGTGCCGGTGGTGCCGCCGGTGTAGTTGAGTGACGCCAACGACTGGGGCGATTGCGCCGGGCGTGGGGAGGTATCGACGGGTGTGATGCGGCTGACGCTGTGCAGCGGCAGGCTGCGGATACCCAGCCCCTGCGCCACCTCGGCGTATGCTTCGGAATACAGCAGCAACCCCGCGCCGGCATCCTGCAATTGCGCGGCCAGTTCATCGGTAGACAACGCCGGGTCCAGCGGCACCCGCACGCGACCGGTGGCCATGCAGCCGTAGTCGGCGAGCAGGTAGTCGAGGCTGGCGTCGGCGAGCAAGGCTACCCGTGAGCCCGTCGGGACGTGCAGTTGGTCCAGCGCGTGGCCGACGCCGCTCAACGCCCGGTCCAACTGGGCAAAGGTCAGGCTACGGGCGCTGGCGGTTTCGTGCAGGGCGATGCGCTCGGGCCATTTATAGGCGGCCTGACTGAGCAGTGTGCTGATGTCCATGCTTACCACCCACTCAACACAATGCGCCCGTTGACCTGTCGCGACTCCAGCAAGGCGTGCGCCTCAGCCACCTGGTGAAAGGGCAGCACGCGGTCGATCAGCGGCTTGACCTGCCCGCCCTTGATCAACGCAAGCGCCACGCGCACTTCTTCCAGCGTGGCACTGCCCGAGCCCTGTACCCGCAGGCGTCGGCCGATCAACAGGCCGGGGTTGACCGGCACGGCTGCTGGCGCGACGTTGCCCAGTACCACCACGCGACCGCCGAGGGTCATGCTGCGCAAGGTGTCTTCGAGGGTGCTGCCGAGGTTTTCCATGGCCACGTCGACGCCACGTTTACCCGTGAGTCGCCACACTTCGGCGCTGTAATGTCCGCTGCTGACGATCACTTCATCGGCGCCCAGGCGGTGGAGAAATTCGCGTTTGTCGGCGCTGCCGGTCACCGCGATGACCCGTGCACCGAACGCCTTGGCCAGTTGAATCTGGTGAGCCCCCAGGCCACCGCTGGCGCCGTTGACCAACACGCTTTCACCGGGCTTGAGCGCCGCTTCGCCGAGTAGCGCGCGCACGCTGGTACCAATCGGGCAGGACGCCAGCGCCGCCTGCACATAGTCGAGGCCGTCGGGCAGTTCGATGGCGGAAATCGCCGGCACTCGCAGAAATTGCGCATAGGCGCCTTCGGTGTCTACCGACGGCAGGCCGAGGGCGCGGCACAGGTCCTGGCGGCCGCGCAGGCAGTCGCGGCACTGGCCGCAGAAACGACGCTGGTACACCACCACCCGCGCACCGACGGCCAAGTGGTGCAAACCGCTGCCCACTTCGACGACCTCACCGGCCACTTCATGGCCGAGCACCACGCCCGTGTGCGCCCCCGGCAACTGCCCCGCGCGGTGCAGCACGTCATGGTGGCACACCCCGGCCGCCTCGACTTTGACCAGAACTTCGCCCGCACCCGCCTGGGGGGTAGGCACCTCTTCCACCTGCAATTGCTCCGGTCCGCCGAAGGCTTTTAGAACGATGGCTTTCATTTTATATAACCGTTTATGACCCGATAAGAATATGTTCATATAACAAACATATTGTTTGCATTGTGCACATGCTTTAAGTTTTCCTCACTTTGACGCGGACCTCAAGGGGCAATCGCGTCTTTCTTTCACACTTGATGAAAAGCACCCATGACAGTCGAGTACCAACCTATTGGCGAAGGAATTCTGGTGGTAACCCTCAACCGCCAGGAGCGTCTCAACGCGCTGGACAGCCAGGCCAAGCACGAACTGGCCGAGGTTTGGCAACGTGCCCAGCAAGATCAGGCCGTGCGCGCCATCGTGTTGCGCGGGGCCGGTGAGCGGGCGTTCTGCGCCGGGTCCGACCTCAAGGAAATCGAAGCCACCGGGGAGACCGTCAGCAGCGATGTGCTCGCCCGCGCCCTGCCCGGCGTCGGCAATGACCTGAGCAAACCGGTGATCGCCGCATTGCACGGGCACACCCTGGGGCTGGGTATCAGCCTGGCAATTCACTGCGATTTTCGCATCGCGCGCCATGACACACGCTTTCACTTTCCCGAAGTGCAGCACGGCATGCTCTCGGGTTTCAGTGCAATCACCCTTCCGAGTCTGATCGGCGAAGCCGCCGCGCTGGACATCATGCTCAGCGCGCGCACGTTCGGCGCTCAAGAGGCGCTAGCCCTCGGCCTGGTCAACCAGGTGGTGGATGACGCCTACGCCAGCTCACTGGAATTGGCCGCGCGCCTGGCCAGTCACTCCGGCAACGCGGTGCAGTGGACCAAGACCCTGCTGCTGGCCGAACGCAAGGCGCGCCTCGCACGGCAGATGGCACTGGTCGACCAGGCCCGACAGGATGTAATGCTGGGACGTTGATCCCTTCCATAACTAGAAACAGCCAACACATAAGCCTCCCCAGTACTGTCAGGAACTCCCACCACAGGAATGGAAAGCGGCACCTAAACATTGGAGCCTCACCATGTCTCGCCCTTACACCCGCTTGCGTCCCAGGCTCAGCCTGCTGACAGTCGGCATCCTCGGGCTGTGCGCCCAGCACGTTGCCCAGGCAGAAGAAAAATCCCTGAGCGGCGACACCGCGCTGCAAACCGTGGTGGTCACCGGCGCCCGGGACAGCGGCCGCACCGTGGCCAAGAGCCTGGCGCCGATCGATGTGATCAGCGCTGACGACCTCGCCCGTTCCGGCAAGCAGAACCTGCGGGATGCCCTGGCCGCCAGCGTGCCGTCCTATACCAACGCAGCGGGCTTTACCGGCGGCACCGGTTTGTCGGTGAAATCCGCGACGTTGCGCGGCCTGGGCGGCAACCATGTGCTGGTGCTGGTCAACGGCAAGCGTCGTCACAACACCTCGCTGATCTTTGTGCAGACCGCCGCCACCTCCAGCGGCCAGTCGCCGGCCGACCTCGATTTGATCCCCATCGCGGCCGTGGACCACGTCGAAGTGCTGCGCGATGGCGCGGCGGCGCAATACGGTTCGGACGCGATTGCCGGGGTGATCAACATCATCCTCAAGCGCAACTCGACGGGCGGCAGTGGCAGCGCTTTATATGGACAGTACGCCAACCGGGTGGGTGGCAAGGGCAACTACGGCGCGCGCGGCCAGGGCCAGGTCAACCAGGGCTTCGAGTTGCCGAACGACGGGTTCTTCAGCCTGAGCGCCGACATCGGTATCCAGGAAAGCTCCAACGTGGCCGGCGCGGTGCCGGATCGCACCAGCATCTATTTCCGCCAGAACGGCCAGCCCGATCCGCGCGAGACCAGCGAAAGCCGCTACCGCCAGCAACTCGGCCAGCCGCGCTCGCAAACCTACAACTTTGGCTACAACGCCGAGCTGCCGCTGAACGAGGACTACACGCTGTACTCGTTCTCGACCCTCAGCCACCGCAACTCCACCAGTTGGGGCACCTACCGCACGGCCAACTCGCCGCAGAACATTGTGTCGGTGTACCCGGACGGCTTCTCGCCGCGCTTCGTGGTGGAAGAAGATGACTTCCAGAGCGTGTTCGGCGTGCGCAACGACGACCTGCTCGGCTGGGCCTGGGACCTCAGCACCAGCTACGGCTACAACAATGCCAACACCCGCAACGAGCGCTCGTTGAACCCGTCCCTCGGCCCCACCAGCCCCCACGACATGGACGGCGGCAATCTGATCGCCAGCCAGTGGACCAACAACCTCGACCTAACCCGCTCGTTCGACACCGGCCTGTTCGCCAAGCCGCTGAACGTGTCCACCGGCCTTGAGTTTCGCCGCGACGGTTTCGAGATCCAGGCCGGCGAATACGCGTCCTACGCCGACGGCGGCTACGTGTTTCCTGCCGGCAGCCCATTGGCCGGCCAGCGCCCCAACCCTGGTGCGCCTGGGCTGGTGGGTTTCACCCCGGCGGATGCGCATAACTATTCGCGCACCAACACCGCTGGCTACGTGGACTTCAGCCAGAGCCTCACCGACAAATGGGACGTGAGCCTCGCCGGGCGTTTCGAGCATTACAGCGACTTTGGCGACACCGGCAGCGGTAAATTCTCCACCCGTTATGCCTTCACGCCGCAGTTCGCCGTGCGCGGCACAGTGAGCAACGGTTTCCGTGCGCCGTCGCTGCAACAGCAGTTCTATTCGTCGTCGCTGACCGCCTGGCGTACCAGCCCGCTCAACGGTCAACTGGAGCAGGCCACCACCCGCTACGTCACCGTCAACGATGCCGCAGGCCAGGCCTTGGGCGCCAAGCAGCTCAAGCCTGAACGCTCGATGAACTACAGCCTCGGTTTTGTCGCTACGCCCACCGAGAACCTGGACGTGACCGTCGACCTGTACCAGATCGACATTAAGGACCGCATCCTGCAAACCAGTAACCTGCAGGGCACCGCCGTATCCAACGTGCTGGCAGCCAACGGCCTGAACCCGAACCAGATCGTTTCGTACTTCGGCAACCTGGCCGACACCCGCACCCGCGGCATCGACCTGGTGGCCGACTACCGCTATGACCTGGGCCGCTACGGCAAGACCAAGTGGACCCTGCTCAGCAACCAGAGCCTGCAGACCATCGAGAAGATCAAGGAGCCGTCGGCACTCGCCGGCACCGGCGTCAGCGCGGTGGGCCGTGATCGCCAAGGCAACCTGACGTCGGCGTATCCGAAGAACACCACCTCGCTCAATGCCGCCTGGCAACTGGGAGACTTCGAGGTGAATCTCAAGGAAACCCGCTACTCCAAGGTCACCGGCCGCAATCAGATTGCTGCCAGCCGCGATGAGGTCATCAAGCCGGCGTTCATCACCGACCTGAGCGTGGGCTACTGGCTGAGCGATGCGGTGAAGATCACCGTGGGCGGCGAGAACATCTTCGACAAACGCCCCGAGCAGTTGAATGACGAAGCCAAGCGCTTCTACTTCTTCCCCACCGACAACCCGACGTACAGCTGGTATTCGCCCTATGGCCTGGAAGGCGCGTACTACTTCGCCAAAGTCGACGTGAGCTGGTGATGACTAACTTCGAACGCCCGGTGGTCGTCTTCGACCAGCGCCTGTACCGCAAACTGGCGTGGCGGATCATGCCATTCCTGTTCCTGTGCTTTGTGCTCAACTGGCTGGACCGGGTCAACATCAGCTTCGCGCACTTGCAGTTCAAGACCGACCTGAACATCAGCGATGCCACGTTCGGCATCATCGTCGGGGTGTTTTCCATCGGTTACCTGTTGTTCGAGATCCCAAGCAATCTGCTGCTGGAGAAGATCGGCGCGAAAAAAACCATGATGCGCATCATGGTGCTCTGGGGCTTGGTGACCATCGCCACCGCGTTCGCCCAGACCCCGGCACAGTTCTATGTGCTGCGGGTGCTGTTGGGGGCGGCCGAGGCCGGGTTCTTTCCTGGGGTGATCCTCTACCTCACGTACTGGTTCCCGGCCAGCCACCGGGCGCGCATTACCTCGCGTTTCATCATGGCGATTGCGGTGTGCGGGATCATCGGCGGGCCGTTGTCGACCAGTATCATGAGCCACTTCGCTGGGGTCGGCGGCTTTACCGGCTGGCAATGGCTGTTCGTGATCACCGGTATTCCGCCGGTGCTCGCCGGCTTGTTCGCGTGGTACTGGCTGGACGACAAACCTGCGTTGGCCAACTGGTTGAGCACAGATGAAAAAGCCGCCATCGAACAGGCCCTGGCCGATGAACGCCAGCAGCGCAAACCGGGGGGGCACACGCGTTTCGTCGAAGCGCTGAAGGACCGCAAGGTCTGGTTCATCACCCTGGCGTACTGCCTGACCATCATGTGCACCGGCAACGTCACCAATATCTGGGCGCCGTCGATCATCCGCGAGTCCGGCGTGAGCAACCTCGGGCAACTTGGGTTGCTCTCCGCCCTGCCCTACGTGGTGGGCGTGTGCGTGATGCTTTGGGCGTGCCGGCATTCGGATGTGAACCAGGAGCGCCGCTGGCATTTTTCCCTCGGTGGGCTGACCGCAGCGCTGGCGATGCTGGTGCTGCCCAACTTCCTGTTCAGCCCGTATTCGGCGATTGCCGTGCTGACCCTGATGACCAGCGGGTACCTGGTCGCCACGGCGATTTTCTGGACCATCCCTACTTACTACTTGTCGGACCACGCCAAGGCGGCCGGCCTGGCGCTGGTCAATTGCTGCGGGCAAATCAGCAGCCTGCTCACGCCGATCATGATCGGCGCCATCAAGACCTCCACTGGCAGTATCAGCCTTGCGCTGTATATCGTCGCGGCGCTGGTGGCGGCTGGCACCCTGATCCTGTTGTTTGGCGTTCCACGCAGCGCCCTGCGCGACGCTTCCTGACCTTTTTGGATGGACATTTCCATGACCGACTACCTCGCCCTCGCCCACCAACTGGCCGCACAGATCCAACCCGGCGCCGCCGAGCGTGACGCGGGCCGAATCTTGCCGTTTGCCCAACTCGACCTGATCCGCCAGTCTGGCCTGGGCGCCGCGCGAGTGCCCATCGAGCTGGGTGGCGGCGACGTCAGCCAACTGCAAGTGGCGCAGATTTTCATCACCTTGGCCAAGGCTGATCCAAGCGTGGCGCAGGCGCTGTTTCCGCACTTCGCCACCGTCGAGCATCTGCGCCTGATCGCCAATCCCGAGCAGCAACGCGAGTACCTGGGGGCCTTTGCCGAACGCCAGTTGTCATCGGGCGCGATTGCCGAGCGCAGCGGCACCTTTCGCGGTGAAATCCACACGTGCCTGGAGCGACGTGGTGAACAACGGGTGCTCAACGGCAGCAAGTTCTACAGCACCGGTTGCCTGTTTGCCGACCTGCTGAAGATCCAGGCAGTGGATGAGGACGGTCATGCCGTGTACGTGATGCTGCCCAAGGATACGCCCGGCATTACCTTGCTGGATGACTGGGATGGCATGGGCCAGCGCGTTACCGCCAGCGGCAGCACGTTGCTGGAGAACGTGAGTGTGCGTGCGGAGCAGGTGATTCCGTTGGCGCAGTGGTATCAGCGCCGCAACTATATCGGCGCCAGCGCGCAGTTGATCCATTGCGCGCTGGATGTGGGCATCGGCCTGGCGGCGCTGGACGACGCGGTGGAGTGGGCACGCACGGGCACCCGGCCGGTGCGCGAGAGCGGTGTGGATTCCGCGCGTCAGGACCCTTACATCCTGCACACGCTTGGCGACCTCGCTGCACGGATTCACGGCGCCGAGGCGTTGGTAGAAAAGGCCGCCGGGGCCGTGGACCTGGCGGCACGCACGCAGTTGCAGGGCTTGGCCGAGGGCGAGGAACTGGAAGCGATTCTGGTGAAATCCTCGATTGCGGTGGCCGAAGCCAAGATCGCCTCGACCCGCGCCGCGCTGTTTGTGTGCGAGCGGCTGTATGAAATCGGCGGCGCGGCAACCACCCAGTCGCGCTACAACTTCGACCGCCACTGGCGCAACGCGCGCACCCACACCACCCATGACGCGCTGGCCTACAAGTACAAGGCGATCGGCGACTACCTGCTGAATGCCAAAGCACCACCGATTGCGTTCACCTACTGAGCCGTGGATATGTCCAAGCTAGGGATCTTCTTGCTGCTGTCCGGCACCGCGTCGGCCGCCGAGCCTTGGGCGGACCTCGACGCGCAGATCAGCCGGGTGCTGCCCGGTGTGATCGAGTTGCGCCACGCCATTCATCAACACCCCGAGTTGGGCAATCGGGAATTCCACACCAGCGAACGCATCGCTCGACGCTTGCGCGAGTTGGGCCTGGAGGTGCAGAGCGGCATTGCCCACACCGGAGTGATCGGTATTTTGCGCGGCGGCAAACCTGGCCCGGTGGTGGCGATCCGCGCCGAACTGGACGCGCTGCCCCTCACCGAACAGACCGGCCTGCCGTATGCCTCCACCGTGCGCGCCAACGATGAAGGCGGAGATTTTCGCAGTCGCGGCAAGGACGTCGGCGTGATGCACGCCTGTGGCCACGATGCGCATATGGTGATGGCGTTGGGGGTGGCCGAGGTGTTGGCGGGCCATCGCGAGCAGTTGCCGGGCACGCTCAAATTGATTTTCCAGCCCGCCGAGGAAGGCCCGCCGCTGGGTGAGCAAGGCGGCGCGCACTTGATGATCAAGCAAGGCGCCCTGCAAAACCCGGCGCCGGCGGTGATCTTCGGCATTCATGTGACCGCCGGCACGGCGGGTACCTTCACCCTCAGCCGCCAACGCACCACCGCGGCGGCGGATACCTTCGTGGCGCACATCGTCGGACGCCAGACCCATGCAGCCTTCCCTTGGACCGGCATCGACCCGGTACCCGTGGCGGCCCAGGTGATCCTGGCGTGGCAGACCATTCCCAGCCGCCAGTCAAACCTGAGCCTGCTGCCGGCGCCAGTGATTTCCGTGGGCCGTATCGAAGCCGGCGACCGGCATAACATCATTCCCGCCGAGGTGCGCCTGGAGGGTTCGATCCGTACCGTCAGCGATGAACAGCGCGACGATGTGTTGCAGCGCATGACCCGCACCGCCGAAAACATCGCGAAGGCCTCGGGGGGCATCTGCCAAGGTCGAATACCTGCCGGGAAACTACCGCGCCGGCTATAACAACACTGCCCTGGTGGACCAATTGATACCGGTGCTGCAACAGGTGTCGACCACACCGGTGCGCATCGACAACGGCACCTACGGTGCCGACGATTTTGCCGAGTACGCACGGCAGATTCCGGGGATCTTCATGCGCATGGGAGTGACGCCGCCGGCGCTGGAGGGCAAGGCCGTGTGGCCGACGCACTCGCCGGGATTCCTGGTGGATGACCCGAGCCTGGCGGTGGGAATTCGCGCATTGAGCCGGATGACCTTGAGTTATATGGGCGCAGCGGGGGGAGCAAAATAGAGGAGGGTTTGGGCGTAGCGCGGCAGCATTTACGATGCTGACGAAGAGTTCGCTGGACAAGTCTGTCAACGTGCGAACAAAAAAAGGGGGGCGCGAGATAAATCTCGTGCCCCCCTTTTTCACTACCCCGTCGGCGGCAAATACGATTGCCTGACCTGGCCGCACGACCTCTACAAATTCAGCATGCAGAACATCTGCTTCGCTGCGAATGTGTCGTGCGGACTCTCGTAGCTCATCGATCAGCCTCTACAAATGCCCGAGCATGTATTGACCATCATCAACGGCCCCATCGTATTTCAGCAGATTTCGTTAGGTCGAATTATGCTATCATTTATTGATAGCATCGCCGCCATGAAGAACAGGCATCGAAAAACCTTAGAAGCAATCTACCGTACGCCAACAAGCGCGTCGGTGGTGTTCGCTGGCATTGATCATCCACCTGGGCGGCCAGGTACTGGAGCGCGAAGGCTCGCGGGTCAAGCTCGTATTGGGAGACGCGCACTGGCGTTGCCATCGGCCCCATCCAGGAAAGGAGGCCAAGAAATATCAAATGGAAGAGGCTCGCGAATTTCTACAGCGGGCGGGAGTTGAACTATGAACACCATGACTTATAAGGGCTATACCGCCCGAGTTGAATTTGATGAGCGTGACGACATCTTTGTCGGTCGAGTGCTGGGCGTGCGTGACATCATCAGCTTTCACGCTGACTCCGTGGCTAAACTGCGTGCCGAGCTTGCTAGCGCGATCGACGACTACTTGGTGGATTGCGCCGAGCAAGGTGTCAACCCCGAGAAGCCTGCGTCTGGGAAGGTGATGCTGCGAATTCGCCCCGAAGTGCATGCTGCTGCAACGATTGCAGCCCAAAGCGCTGGCAAGAGCCTGAACCAATGGGCCGACGAGGTGTTTGAACGGGCTACGCACGCCTGATCGCAGACACAGGAAGCCCGGCGCTGGGCCGGGCTTTGAGCCGCGAAGAAGCCTATTGCTTGCTTGCAGCGAATACTTCTCTACCCAATCTTGTATCGAGCGATTCGATGCCCTTACTACCCACCTGACGCTGCCTGGCATTGATGGGGTGCCAGAGCCGACGCTATCGCTAGCTCGCAGCCACCCAGATCCAGGATATTCGTGGGAGTATTTTTTAAGGCATGAAAAAGCCCAACCTTTTCAGATTGGGCTAAGTCACTGAAAAATATGGTCGGGACGGAGTGATTCGAACACTCGACCCCTAGCACCCCATGCTAGTGCGCTACCGGACTGCGCTACGCCCCGACTAGGCGTGTTACTGGGTTTGCTTCGCAACGAAGCGATCAAGAATATACCGCAAGCTTTTGAAATGTGGAAGTATTTTAAAAGCCGGATTTATTTCTTCAAAACCACCAGCACATCTTCGAGTTCGGAGATCATCTGGCGGATCAGTTGCTTGTATTGGGTGGTGTCGTCTTTGGCTTCATCACCGGACATACGCTGGCGCGCGCCGCTGATGGTGAACCCCTGGTCGTACAGCAACGCACGGATCTGTCGGATCATCAGCACATCCTGGCGCTGATAATACCGACGGTTCCCGGTGCGTTTGACGGGGTTGAGTTGAGGAAACTCCTGCTCCCAATAGCGCAGCACGTGCGGTTTTACCGCACAAAGCTCGCTGACTTCACCAATGGTGAAGTAGCGTTTGCCTGGGATGACGGGTAGCTCGTCGTTATGACTTGGTTCCAGCATAAGCCTCAACTCGGGCCTTCAACTTCTGCCCTGGACGAAAGGTGACCACACGGCGAGCCGTGATCGGGATTTCTTCTCCCGTTTTTGGATTGCGGCCAGGCCGCTGGCGTTTGTCCCGCAGGTCAAAATTGCCGAAACCGGACAATTTGACCTGTTCGTTGTCTTCCAGAGCGTGTCTGATTTCTTCAAAAAACAGCTCGACCAATTCCTTGGCCTCGCGTTTGTTCAGACCCAGCTCTTCGTACAGACGTTCCGCCATCTCAGCTTTCGTCAAAGCCCCCATACGTCACTTCCTTAACGTGGCGTTCAACCTTTGTTCGAGCGAGGTGAGGATATTTTGTGTCGTGGTATTCACCTCATCATCATTAAGAGTGCGCGATGGATGCTGCCAGGTCAAGCCAACTGCAAGGCTTTTTCTATGCGGATCAATACCTTTACCCTGATAGACGTCAAATAGCCTGAGGTCTGTCAGCCATTCCCCTGCATTTTCACGGATTACCTCCAGAACAGCAGTGGCGGCCACGTCACGATCAGCGATCAACGCCAGGTCACGACGTACCTCGGGGAAGCGCGACAGCTCGCTGAATTTCGGCATCTTGCCCGAGGCCACTTCAGCCAAGACTAGCTCAAAAACGAATACCGGGCGGTCGAGCCCCAGGGTTTTCGACAGCTCAGGGTGAATAGCGCCGACGTAGCCCACCAGACGACCTTCGCGCTCGATGCGCGCCGTCTGGCCAGGGTGCAACGCAGGATGCTTGCCCGGTACAAAGCTGAACGCATCCAACGCACCGGCAAAGCCCAGCACCGCTTCCACGTCAGCCTTGACGTCAAAGAAGTCCACGGCGTCGCGACCTTGCGCCCAGCCTTCCGGCAGACGACTACCGCAGACCACACCCGCCAGCATTGGCTCTTGCTTCAGGTCGTCGAGTTGACCGACAAAACGCAGGCCGCTTTCGAACATCCGCACGCGGTCTTGCTGACGGTTCAGGTTGTGGGAAAGTGCTTTCACCAGGCCTGGCCACAGAGACGAACGCATGGCGGCCATGTCGTTGGAGATCGGGTTGGCCAGCAACAGTGGCTCGACGCCCGGGTTGAACAGTTCGAACTGTCGTGGGTCGATGAAGCTGTAGGTCACCGCTTCCTGATAACCACGGGCAACCAGCAGGCGACGCAGCTCAGGCAGGTGCGCACGCGCTTCGGCCTTGGGCTGTGGCGCCAGGCGCGCTTGCGGGTAACGAACCGGCAGGCGGTTGTAGCCGTACAAGCGGGCCAGCTCTTCGATCAGGTCAACTTCCAGGCTGATATCGAAACGATGGCTTGGTACTTCAACCTGCCACTGCCCTTCCCCACTGGTGGAAATGGCCAGGCCGAGTGCGGACAACAGTTGCTCGATTTCGGCAGGCGCGATCACAAGGCCAAGCATCTGCTCAACGCTTTTGGCGCGCAGGGTGATCGGCGCAATGGACGGCAGGAACTGCTCGTTGACCGTTTCAATGATCGGACCGGCTTCGCCACCGGTGATTTCCAGCAGCAGGCCAGTGGCGCGCTCCATGGCTTCACGGGCGAGCTTCCAGTCCACGCCACGCTCGTAGCGGTGCGAGGCATCGGTGTGCAGGCCGTAGGAACGCGCCTTGCCAGCGATGGCGATCTGGTCGAAAAACGCGCTTTCAAGGAATACGTCACGGGTGGTGGCGGATACACCGCTGTGCTCGCCACCCATCACGCCGGCGATGGCCAGGGCGCGGGAGTGGTCGGCGATGACCAGGGTGTCGGCACGCAGGCTGACTTCCTGGCCGTCGAGCAGCACCAGTTTCTCGCCTTCTTCGGCCATGCGCACACGGATGCCGCCGTTGATTTCGGCGAGATCGAAGGCGTGCAGGGGCTGACCCAGCTCCAGCATCACGTAGTTGGTGATGTCGACGGCAGCATCGATGCTGCGCACGTCGGCGCGGCGCAGGCGTTCAACCATCCACAGCGGGGTTGGCTTGGACAGGTCGACGTTGCGGATCACACGACCCAGGTAGCGCGGGCAGGCACTGGCTGCCACGACGTCGACAGGACGGGTTTCGTCATGCACCGCAGGCACAGCTGCCACGACCGGGCGTGTGACCGGAGCGTTGTACAGCGCGCCCACTTCACGGGCCAGGCCGGCCAGGGAGAGGCAGTCGCCGCGGTTCGGGGTCAGGTCGACCTCGATGCTCGCGTCTTCCAGCTCCAGGTAAACGCGGATGTCCTGGCCCACTGGCGCGTCGGCCGGCAGTTCCATCAGGCCATCGTTGCCTTCACCCACTTGCAGCTCGGCTTGGGAGCACAGCATGCCGTTGGACTCGGCGCCGCGCAGCTTGGCTTTCTTGATCTTGAAGTCGCCCGGCAGTTCGGCACCGAGCATGGCGAACGGGATCTTCAGGCCCGGGCGCACGTTGGGCGCTCCGCACACGACCTGGAAGGTTTCCGCGCCATTGCTGACTTGGCAAACACGCAACTTGTCAGCGTCGGGATGTTGCTCGGTGCTCAGCACCTCGCCCACCACCACACCGCTGAAGACACCGGCGGCCGGGGTGACGCTATCGACCTCAAGACCGGCCATCGACAGACGAGCAACCAGCTCGTCGCGACCTACCTGCGGGCTTACCCAGCCACGCAGCCATTGTTCACTGAATTTCATCCTGCTCTCCTAAAGATTCGTTACGACTAGCGAAATTGCGCGAGGAACCGCAAGTCGTTGTCGAAGAACAGACGCAGGTCGTTCACGCCGTAACGCAGCATGGCCAGACGCTCGACGCCCATGCCGAAGGCAAAGCCCGAGAACTCTTCCGGGTCGATCCCGGACATGCGCAGCACGTTAGGGTGAACCATGCCGCAGCCCATCACTTCCAGCCAGCCGGTCTGCTTGCAGACGCGGCAGCCTTTGCCACTGCACATCACGCATTCCATGTCGACTTCAGCGGAAGGCTCGGTGAACGGGAAGAACGATGGACGGAAACGCACTGCCAGTTCTTTCTCGAAGAACACCCGAAGAAATTCTTCGATGGTGCCTTTGAGGTCGGCGAAGTTGATATCGCGATCAACCAGCAGGCCTTCGACCTGGTGGAACATCGGCGAGTGAGTGATATCGGAGTCGCTACGGTACACACGGCCTGGGCAGACGATGCGGATCGGCGGCTTGTTCGCTTCCATGGTGCGGACCTGTACCGGCGAGGTATGGGTGCGCAACAGCATGTTCGCGTTGAAATAGAAGGTGTCGTGCATCGACCGGGCCGGGTGGTGGCCTGGGATGTTGAGCGCCTCGAAGTTGTGATAGTCGTCTTCGACCTCAGGGCCTTCGGCAATGCCGTAGCCGATATGGGTGAAGAACTGCTCGATACGTTCCAGAGTCCGGGTAATCGGATGCAGGCCGCCCGAGGCCTGGCCACGACCAGGCAAGGTGACGTCAATGGATTCGGCGGCGAGTTTGGCCGCAAGATCGGCCTCCTCCATCGTCGCCTTGCGCGCATTGAGCACCTCTGTAACACGCTCCTTGGCCACGTTGATCAGCGCACCGACTTGCGGACGCTCTTCAGCCGGCAAATTCCCCAGGGTCTTCATCACCTGAGTCAATTCACCTTTTTTGCCAAGGTAGTGAACCCGGATTTGCTCCAGGGCATTGATATCTTCAGCGCTTTGCACAGCCTCAAGAGCTTGGGCGACGAGCGCGTCCAGGTTTTCCATGTACAGACTCCAGATACAAAATAGGGGAAGAGCTTGAAGGCTCTTCCCCTATTTAAGACGTTTACCACCTTGGGCTGCAGGAGCAGCCCAAGGTGATTGTCGGGGGTACTTAAGCCAGAGTGGCTTTAGCTTTCTCGACAATCGCAGCAAACACCGCTTTTTCGTTCACTGCCAGTTCGGCCAGAACCTTACGGTCGATCTCGATGGAAGCTTTTTTCAGGCCAGCAATGAAACGGCTGTAGGACAGACCGTTAACACGAGCACCAGCGTTGATACGAGCGATCCACAGAGCGCGGAACTGACGTTTTTTCTGACGACGGTCACGGTAAGCGTATTGGCCTGCCTTGATTACCGCTTGCTTGGCAACACGGAATACGCGTGAACGCGCGCCGTAGTAGCCTTTAGCAAGTTTCAGAATTTTTTTGTGACGTTTACGGGCAATGACGCCACGCTTTACACGAGCCATGAGTTACTTCCTCTAGTCTTGATCCAAAAATTAACGAAGGCGCAGCATGCGCTCGACTTTTGCCACGTCAGACGGATGCAGCAAGCTGCTACCGCGCAGTTGACGCTTACGCTTGGTCGACATTTTGGTCAGGATGTGGCTCTTGAAAGCGTGCTTGTGCTTGATACCGTTAGCAGTTTTCAGAAACCGCTTAGCAGCACCACTTTTAGTCTTCATCTTTGGCATGTTCGGATACTCCGCATTCAGTTGATAAACATAATCAGAAGGCCTGCCGTGCCCTGTTGATTACTTCTTCTTTTTCGGGGCGATGACCATAATAAGCTGGCGTCCTTCCATCTTAGGATGCTGTTCGACCGAACCGTACTCGAGCAGGTCAGCTTCAACCCGCTTGAGGAGTTCCATCCCCAGCTCCTGGTGGGCCATCTCACGGCCGCGGAATCGCAAGGATACCTTGGCCCTGTCCCCATCACTCAGGAAACGTACCAGGTTGCGCAGTTTTACCTGGTAATCCCCTTCCTCCGTCCCTGGACGAAACTTGATTTCTTTTACTTGAATCTGCTTCTGATTCTTCTTCGCTGCAGCAACCTGTTTCTTCTTTTCGAAGATCGATTTGCCGTAGTCCATCACCCGGCAAACAGGCGGGACTGCGTCGGCGGAGATTTCCACCAGGTCCAATTTGGACTCTTCAGCGATACGAAGCGCTTCATCAATCGAGACGATGCCAATCTGCTCGCCGTCAGCGCCAATTAACCGAACCTCGCGTGCCGAGATATTCTCGTTGATCGGGGCTTTCGGTGCAGCTCGTTTATCTTGTCTCATTTCACGCTTAATAATAATTACTCCGAATCTGGGCGACCACGCCGGGAAACCGCTTGCGCGAGGAACTCAGCGAACTGGGCGACGGGAATCGAGCCCAGGTCAGCACCTTCACGAGTACGCACAGCGACAGTCTGCATCTCGACTTCCCGATCTCCGATAACCAAAAGATAGGGAACCTTGAGCAAAGTATGCTCGCGGATTTTAAAGCCGATCTTTTCATTTCTCAAGTCGGACTTGGCACGAAACCCGCTTTCGTTGAGAGTTTTTTCAACTTCGGCGGCAAAATCTGCCTGTTTATCAGTGATATTCATGATCACTGCCTGGGTCGGCGCCAGCCACGCAGGGAACGCACCCTCGTAGTGCTCGATCAGGATCCCGACGAACCGTTCGAACGAGCCGAGGATCGCCCGGTGCAGCATAACCGGGTGTTTACGGCTGTTGTCTTCGGAGACGTATTCGGCTCCCAGACGGATCGGCAGGTTAAAATCGAGCTGCAGGGTACCACACTGCCAGACGCGGCCAAGGCAATCTTTCAGCGAGAACTCGATCTTCGGACCGTAGAAAGCACCCTCGCCCGGCTGCAGATCGTACGCAAGGCCCGCGCTGTCGAGCGCTGCAGCCAATGCGGCTTCGGCGCGATCCCACAGTTCGTCGGAACCGACGCGTTTTTCCGGACGAGTGGACAGTTTCATCTCGACATCGGTGAAGCCGAAATCGCGATAGACGTCCATGGTCAGTTTGATGAACGCGGCGGATTCAGCCTGCATCTGCTCTTCAGTGCAGAAAATGTGGGCGTCGTCCTGGGTAAAGCCACGCACACGCATGATGCCGTGCAGCGCACCCGATGGCTCGTTACGGTGGCAGGCACCGAACTCGGCCAGGCGCATCGGCAATTCGCGGTAGCTTTTCAGACCCTGGTTGAACACCTGCACGTGGCAAGGGCAGTTCATCGGCTTGATGGCGTAGTCGCGGTTTTCCGACTGGGTGGTGAACATGTTGTCGGCGTAGTTGGCCCAGTGCCCGGATTTCTCCCACAGGCTGCGGTCAACGACTTGAGGCGTCTTGATCTCCAGGTAGCCGTTGTCGCGCTGAACCTTGCGCATGTACTGCTCGAGCACCTGGTACAGGGTCCAGCCGTTCGGGTGCCAGAACACCATGCCCGGCGCTTCTTCCTGGAGGTGAAACAGGTTCAGGCGCTTGCCGATCTTGCGGTGGTCGCGCTTCTCGGCTTCTTCGATGCGCTGGATGTAGGCCGCCAGCTGCTTCTTGTCAGCCCAGGCGGTGCCGTAGATCCGTTGCAGTTGCTCGTTCTTCGCGTCACCCCGCCAGTAGGCGCCAGACAACTTGGTCAGCTTGAACGACTTGAGGAAGCGCGTGTTCGGTACGTGCGGGCCACGGCACATGTCGACATATTCTTCGTGGTAGTACAGGCCCATGGCCTGCTCGTCCGGCATGTCTTCTACCAGGCGCAGCTTGTAGTCTTCGCCACGGGCGGTGAACACGTCGATCACGTCGGCGCGCGGCGTGACTTTCTTGATCACGTCGTAATCTTTCTCGATCAGCTGGTGCATGCGCTGTTCGATGGCGGCCAGGTCGTCCGGTGTAAAAGGACGCTCGTAGGCGATGTCGTAATAGAAACCTTCTTCGATGACCGGGCCGATCACCATTTTCGCCGTTGGGTACAGCTGCTTGACCGCGTGGCCAATCAGGTGGGCGCAAGAGTGGCGAATGATCTCCAGCCCCTCTTGATCCTTGGGCGTGATGATTTGCAGGCTGGCGTCCGAGGTGATCAGGTCGCTGGCGTCAACCAGCTTGCCGTCGACCTTGCCGGCCACGGTGGCCTTGGCCAGGCCTGCACCAATGGATGCGGCGACCTCGGCTACGGAAACCGGATGATCGAATGAACGTTGACTGCCGTCGGGAAGAGTAATAGTTGGCATGGCGCCTCCTCTCCTAGTGGTGACCCCTACCAAAGGTCACGTGGGTTGGGATGAGCCAGTACAAGATCCAATACCAGGCCGTCCAATGATGAACGCCTGCCTTACAGCGGCAGGAGCCTTTCGGCCAACCGATAATCGAACCAGAGTGACTGGAGTGAGCTAAAAAGAACATGGCAAGGCGGCAATGGGCGCGCCTGGAAATAGCCAGGGCAACGATGCTAGCACAGATGAACGGTCATCGCGCCCGCCCCCACCTGTGTAACAGGAAATTCCATCCTTTATAGCCGCAAAAGTGAACTTGGGCTGTACGCCGGCCCTCAAACCCACTGAGAATCGCTGTTCGTCCTCGAATCAAAGGAGCACTTCATGATGCGTTTTACCTCTACCCTCGCCCTCGCCGCTTCCCTGACCCTCCTTTCTCTCGGCGCTCAGGCAGCCGCCCCGTCGAACTGGCCAGCGGGCGCCCGCGACAGCTTCGTCAGCGACTGCAGCGCAGCCGCCAGCCAGAACGTGGACGTCAAAACTGCCAAAGCCCACTGTGAATGTGGCGCCGACAAAATCAACGCCGAGTTGACCACCGCAGAAATCAAGGAACTCATGACTAACCAGAACGCCAAGCCGGAGCTTAAAAACAAGGCTGTCGCGGCGATTTCGTCCTGCAAAGTCGTGAAGAAAAAGTAATAAAGGCCACTGATCAGGCGCGCGTTTTGCCAGAAAAACCGCCTCAAAACTGCCTTTTCTCACAAATTACGCAGCTTTAACGGCTTTTTTTACAGCCTTACATTTCGCGCCAAAGCCCCGTAAATCGGGGCTTTCAGCCGATCACGGCACTAAACGCAACGCTATTGATTAGCAAACAGTGCCTTGGGGGGGCTCCCAAGTCGAACATTTCGACTATGATAGCCCGGTGTGCCCAGTTGGCCTGAGCAGCACAGTACTACTGAAAATATATGTTTCTTGGAGATACACCATGTCTAATCGCCAAACCGGCACCGTTAAATGGTTCAACGATGAAAAAGGCTTCGGCTTCATCACTCCTCAAGGTGGCGGTGACGACCTGTTCGTACACTTCAAAGCTATCGAAAGCGACGGTTTCAAAAGCCTGAAAGAAGGCCAAACCGTTTCCTTCGTGGCTGAGAAAGGCCAAAAGGGTATGCAAGCTGCACAGGTTCGCGGCGAGTAATTCTCCGCTGAGCTAAAAAAACCCCGTCCATGTGACGGGGTTTTTTATGGGCGCTGCAAAAGCCAGGAATGACTTAGCCGCAATTGACCCGCGTGATCACCAGATTGTCATCGGTGTTCAGGTTCAAGCGGTCGGAGCGGTATTCCAGCGTGATCATGTCGTTGGGCTTGAGGATCCGTGCATTCTGCGCACCGGCGCGAGTGCGGGCCTGCTCCAGCAACTGAGGCGAGGCTTTCTGGCCGATGGTGAATTCGGCGGCTTTCGACTCACAGCGGCTATGACCGGTGGCGGCCACGGTGGCGTCTTTGGCTGGCTCAGAGGCACCCGGGGTGCTGCAACCCGCCAATGCGAGTGCTGCCAACAAAGTACCGAATGATGCGAGCTTCCAAGGCATGAAGCCTCCTATGATAAAAAATGGACAGAGTTCGTGCGACAGCGAACACAAGGATAGGTTTCAAGACGTAAACCGTCGCGTCGCAAGTCTGCCTGACTCTCGACTGGCATTCGCCCGGTGAATCGTGACCGGATATGAACGTAATCAATAGACGTCAATGTAGTCAAACGCGGGCGTCGGCCAGTTCTGCTGCAATGCATTGAAAATCTGCGTCACCCACACTTCATCGCTTGCCGCGACGTTACCGACATAACCTGAACCCTTGGCCCAGGTCTCCAGGCGAAACAGCAGCCCATCAATGTCGACACCGCCCACAATCTTCCCGCTGGAGATGTAAGCGATTCCGGCCTGGGTGACCCGCAATTGGGCATGTTCATCATCACTGGCGCTGGCGAGGAGTTGGCGCACGGCGGCCAGCGTGAGGTTCTCGGGGTTGCTCAAATCGATCTGCACGCGGTTGTTCCCGGCAATTAAACAGGCGCACAGTGTCGCATAGCCCTCCCCTCATGCCTAAGTAGGAGTGCCAAGCGGCCTGCAAAATGGTTAACTGCCCGCGCAATGATTGCGCACCCGCGCACGCCCCAAGCCTTATTCAGCCCCACGAGACAGTCATGACCACCGTAACGCTCCAAGCCGACATCAAAGCCAAGTGGCCACAGGGCCAGAGCTCCTACAGCCCCGGCAGCCCGGAAGAATTGGCGATCATCGGTATCGACCTGCTGGTCAAGGAACTCGGCACCCAGGCGGCTCAAGCGTTCATCGGCCAGATATTCGAGAAATACCCGGCCGATCACATGGGCGCGTTCAACCCCGAGCGCGAGTAAGGGCCGGTCGGCGAATGCCCACCGGCACGCGCACTACTTCAATCGCGCCAGGCGCTCGGTCAACAGATCGAAGAAGCCCTGAGCGTCGCCGTTTTCCACCCAGAACACATTCTTGTCCTGCTTGAGGCCGTCATACCAATCGACGATGGTCTGGCCGAAGGTCGAGCCTTCGCGGCTGTCCACCACCATATTGGCCTGGCGCCCGGTAAACAGCGAAGGCTTGAGCAGGTACGCGATGACTGTGGCGTCATGCACCGGACCACCCGGGATGCCGTAGTGCTCCATGTCGCCCTTCACGTATTCGTTGAGAATACTGCTCACGACGTGGCTGGCGTTGTTGTTCAGGCCGGCGATCTTTTTCAGGCGCGCCTCGCTGGTCAGCACCTTGTGGGTCACATCCAACGGCAGGTAGGTGAGCTTGACCCCACTCTTGAGCACGATCTCCGCCGCCACCGGGTCGGCGAACAGGTTGAACTCGGCCACCGGCGTGATATTGCCGCCGTTGAAGTGCGCGCCGCCCATCACCACCACTTCCTTGATGCCCTGGGTGATTTCCGGCGCCTGGGTGAGCGCCAACGCGAGGTTGGTCTGCGGGCCGAGCATCGCGATGGTGATGCTGTGGGGCTTGGCAGTGCTCAGGGTCTTGATCAGGTAGTCAACCGCGTTGCCGTCCGCAAGGCCCTTCTTGGGCTCGTGCACCGTGACACCGGAAATGCCCTCCTTGCCGTGGATATTCTCGGCATAGATCGGCTTGCGCAGCAGCGGCGCCGGCGCACCGGCATAGACCGGAATGTCCTCGCGCGCGGCCCATTCTCGTGCCAGGCGCGCGTTACGCGAGGTCTTGTCCAGGCGCACGTTGCCGGCGACCGTGGTCAGCGCACGGATGTTGAGCTCGTCTGGCGAGGCCATGGCAAACAGCAAGGCCACTACGTCATCGGCGCCGGGATCAGTGTCGATGATCAGGTCGATTTTTTCCGCCGCATGGGCGCTTGCAGCGGTGAGCGCGGACAAAAGCAGGACACTCCGAAACAGATTTCTCAAGGTTGGGAGACCACGTTGCATAAAACACTCCTTGTCGTTGGGACACTCTAGAAGGTTACGCCGGACACCAGCGCGATATTGCAATACGGTTGGCACTCTCCAGTCCGCACAACGGCGCGTGCGGTGCGGCTGAGCGCCTTGAATTGTTCATGACTCAGCAACCGTCGCTCACCCAGCGCAGCCTGTTCGGCCAGGCTGTTGAGCTCGGCCAATGCCGGCGGCTGCTTGAGCAGGATTTCTTCGGCCAATACATGGCTTTCCACCTGCATCTCGCTGAGCACGATGCGCAGGGTGCTGATGAAATCCGGAATGCCTTGGGTCAATGCCAGATCGATCAATTCGACACCCGGCGGCACCGGCAGGCCAGCATCGCCGATCACCAGCACGTCGCCATGCCCCAGGGAGGCGATGAGCCGCGACAGCGCGATGTTGAGCAAGGGGGTCTTTTTCATGGTGCAAAACCTTGTACGTCGTTAAGCGTAGGAATGGAGGGTTGTGCGCCGGCCCGCGTGACCGACAGCGCAGCCGCGGCCTGGCCAAAACGGATGGCCTCGGCTTCACTTTTGCCGCTGGCCAGGGCCGCTGCAAAGCCACCTACAAAAGTATCGCCAGCCGCCGTGGTATCCACCGCCTTGACCTTGGGCGCCAGCAGGTGCTCGAAACCGCTGCCGTCTGCAAACAAGGCGCCTTGCGAACCCAGGGTAATGATAACTTTACCGGCACCGGCCTTGATCAGTTGCGTCGCGGCCAGCCTGGCGCTGTCGAGGCAATCGACCGTCACGCCACTCAGGGCGCTGGCCTCGCTTTCGTTGGGGATCAGGTAGTCAATCGAGGCATACCACTCGGCCGGCAACGGCGCGCTGGCGGGCGCTGGATTGAGAATCACCGTCTTGCCCAGCTCGCGCCCACGCTTGAGGGTGTAGCCCACCGTGTCCATCGGCACTTCCAGTTGGCAGATGATCACATCGGCGCCCTGCAATACAGCATCAACGGCCTGCATTGAAGTGGGCGTCAGCTCGGCGTTGCTGCCTGCGACGATCACGATCGCGTTCTGGCTGCTGTCGTCCACCACGATCAACGCCACGCCACTGGAACCTTCCACGGTACCGACCGCCTGGCAGTCAATGCCTTCCACCCGCAACGCCTCACGCAACTGGGTGCCGTAGGCGTCGGTACCGACACAGCCGACCATCGCCACGTCAGCGCCGAGACGCGCTGCCGCCACCGCCTGGTTGGCGCCCTTGCCACCGGAGACGGTGGAAAACGTCTGGCCGACCAGGGTTTCACCGGCGCGCGGCAAACGGCTGGCGCGCGTGACCAGGTCCATGTTCAAGCTGCCTACTACCACTACTTTTGCTGGCATACATCAATACTCATCAATTCGGTTCAGCGGTATTGGGCGAAGACGCCGGCGACGGGCGCCGTCGATTCACGCAAGACGATGCTCGGCGTCACGATACGTTGATCGACCGCCAGTTGGGGTGTCGCAATTCGTTTCAGCAGAAGTTCGGCGGCAGTCTCGCCCAGTTGCACGATCGACTGCCCCACCGTGGTCAGCGCCGGGTAGACGTAGCGGCTCATCTGAATATCATCGAAACCGATCACCGACAGCTCGCCGGGCACGCGGATATTGCGCTCCGCTGCCGCGCGCAAGACGCCAAAGCCGATCATGTCGTTACTGGCAAAAATTGCGCTGGGCGGGTTGTCTGCCAGCAATTGCACGGCGGCGGCATAACCGCCGATGCTGGTGAAATCGCTTTCGACGGTTCGATTGAGCGCCACCGACACGCCCGCCTCGTGCAATGCCCGCTGATAACCGGCCAGGCGCATCTGCGCAACGCGGGTGCGCGCGGGGCCGCCGATGCAGGCGATGTCGCGGTGACCCAACTCCAGCAGGTGCCGGGTCGCCAGGTAGGCGCCCTCCTCGTGATCGATACGCACCAGGTCGACATCAATGCCGTCCAGCGCCCGGTCGACAATCACCATGGGCGTGCGAACGGCGCTCAGGCCTGCGGCCAGGCCACTGTCGTCGCCGCCCACTGACGTGACGATGAGACCGTCGATACGTTTTTCCAGCAACACGCGTAAATAATTGCGCTGCTTTTCGGCATTGTCGTCGGAGTTGCAGAGGATCACGCAGTAGCCATTACGCTCGCAATAATCCTCGATGCCCCGGGCCAGCTCCGCAAAGTACGGGTTGAGGCTATTGGGCACCAACAAGCCGATGGTGGCCGTGGTCTTGGCCTTGAGCGAACGCGCCACCGCGCTGGGCACGTAGTCGAGCTGCTTGATCGCCGCTTCGACCTTGAGCCGGACCGGCTCGCTGACCGGGCGTGATTTATTCACCACGTGGGACACCGTGGTATAGGAAATACCCGCGAGCGCCGCCACATCCTTGATCGTAGCCATGACTCAAGCCCGCCGACTGGCGCGCTGGCTGCGGTAGGTATCCAGGACCACTGCGATGACGATCACCGCACCGGTGATGATGCGCTTGGTCGGCTCCGTGGCCCCAATCTGCGCCAACCCGGCGGCCAGCACCGAAATAATCAGCACACCAAAAAACGTGCTGATGACCGAGCCGCGCCCGCCCATCAGGCTGGTACCACCGATGACCACGGCCGCGATCACTTGCAGCTCCAGGCCAGAACCGGCGTTCGGGTCGGCGGCTTCCAGACGGGAAATCTGGAACAACGCCGCCACGCCCGCCAACAGGCCCATGAGGCTGAATACCAGGATCTTGTAGGGCTTGGGATTGATCCCGGCCAGGCGCACGGCCTCTTCGTTGGTGCCGATGCCAATGAGGTAGCGACCGAAAACCGTACGCGTGAGCACCAACTGCGCAGCAATGATCACCAGCAAGGCAATGATGAACGACGGCGAAATACCGAAGGCAATCGGGTTTGACAGCCAGGCGAACGAATCACCGATATACGCGGTACGCGAACCCGTCATCTGGTACGCCACGCCGCGGGCCATTTCGAGCACACCGAGGGACACGATAAACGAGGGAATGCGCCAGGCCACGGTGATCGAGCCGGTGAGGGTGCCGGCCAATGCCGCGCAGCCCATGCCCAGCAATGCGGCCGGCAATACACTCCAGCCCCAGCCCAGGATTGCCACGCTGACCGCCGACGCTGCCAACGCCAGCACCGAGCCGACCGACAAGTCGATGCCGCCGATGATCAGAATGAAGGTCATGCCGACCGCCAGCACCATCAGGTCGGGAATCTGGTTGGCCAGGGTGCTGAACGTGTCGTAGGACAGGAAGTGATCGCTGAGCACCGAGAACAGCGCGATCATTGCCAGCAACGCGCCTGCCAGTCCCAGGTAAGTGCCCAGGCCATAGAAGTTGCCGCCGGTTTTAGCGGGGGAAGCGGTGGTTTTCATGGGGTATCCCTAAGCGCTGCTTCGTTGAGCAACGCATCACGTTTCTGGTAGCCGGCAAAGGCGGCGGCAAGCAAGTCGTCCTGGGTCCAGCTGTCACGCTCGAAGGTCTCGATCAGGCGCCCGGCGGACAGCACGCCGATGCGATCGCAGATCAGCATGAGTTCACGCAGGTCACTGGACACCACGACCAGCGCTTTGCCCTGGCGCGTCAATTCGCCGAGCAAGGCATAAATGTCGAACTTGGCGCCGACGTCAATGCCACGCGTGGGCTCATCGAACAGCATCACCGAGCAGTCGCGCTCCAGCCAGCGGCCAATAACGACTTTCTGCTGGTTGCCGCCGGACAGCTCCGACACCAACTGCGCCGGACCGGAACTGCGGATGCGCATGGCATCGATCTGACGCTTGGCCAATGCCGTTTCATTGCGGCCATTGACCACCCCGCCGCCGGAAATTTCCGGCATATTGCCCAAGGCGATATTGGCGCTGATGGATTGGGTCAGCAGCAAGCCTTCGCCCTTGCGATCCTCGGTGATCAGTGCAATGCCGTGGCCCACCGCATCCACCGGCGAGCGAATGCTCACCACTTGGGCGGGCGAACCGAGGGCAACGGTGCCGCTGTCGGCCAGGTCGGCCCCGAAGATCAGCCGCAGCAGTTCAGTTCGACCGGCGCCGATCAGGCCGGAGATACCGTAAATCTCGCCGGCACGCACTTCAAAGGACACATCGCGAACCTTGTCCGAGCGGCTCAGTCCTTTGACCGTCAGGGCAGGACCGCCAATGGTGCGCGGGCCCAGATCGATCTGTTCACCCAGTTCGCGACCGACCATCAGGGTCACCAGTTGCTCACTGTTGTAGTTGGCCATCGGTTCGACACACACCAGCTTGCCGTCACGCAGCACCGCAATGCGCTGGGCGACGCGGGCCAGTTCTTCGAGCCGGTGCGAAATATAAATGATCGCCACGCCCCGGGCCTGCAGGCGGGTGATTTGCTCAAAGAGCATCTCGACTTCACGGGCAGTCAGCATGGCCGTGGGTTCGTCGAGAATCAGCACATGACAGTCGCCAATCAGGTTGCGGGCGATCTCGACCATTTGCTGATGGCCGATGCCCAGGCTGCCGACCAGGGTATCCGGGTCGATGGCGTCCAGGCCGACCTGGGCCATGGCTTCAATGGCGTCCTTGCGCAACTGCTTGCGGCTGATCCAGCCACCGCGGCTGGGCAGATTGTGCAAAAACAGGTTTTCGGCCACGGTCAGGGTCGGCAGCAGGTTCAGTTCCTGCATGACCATGCGCACGCCCAGCGCTTCAGCTTGGGTACGGCTGGCGGGCTGGTAGTCCTGACCATTGAATTGCATGTGCCCGGTGGTCGGTGTGACCAGCCCGCCGATGATCTTCGACAGGGTACTTTTGCCAGCGCCGTTCTCACCGGTCAGCGCCAGCACTTCCCCGCGATTGAGGGTCAGGGTGATGTCGGACAGCACCGGTTGGGCATAGGTCTTACCGATACCGCTGACCGAGAGGACAGCGTTCGGGGCGGAAGATGACATAGGAAAATCTCCAGGCGCCCGCTCAGGACGAGCGGACGCTGTTGGGTGCTGCCAGGATTACTTCTTGAGGACGAGTTCGACCGGGGTTTCGATCACGCCGTCGTTGGCATCGACTTTTTCACCCTTGACCAGCTTCAACGCGTTCTGGATACCGAATACGGCTTGCTGGGCAGCAGCCTGGTCAGCCGTCGCGAGCACGCGGCCATCCTGCAACATCGGCTTGATGGCTTCGATGTTGTCGTAGCCTACGACCAGCACTTTGCCAGCCTTGCCTGCCGCACGCACGGCGGAGACCGCGCCCAGCGCCATGTTGTCGTTACCGGCCAGCAGGGCCTTGAGGTCCGGGTACTCGCTCAGCATGGCGGAAGCCACTTTGCGACCTTCGTCAATTTCCCAGTTACCGGATTGGGTGGACACGATCTTCAGGCCGGCAGCGTCCATTGCATCCTTGAAACCGGCGGTGCGCTGCTGGGCGTTGGTCGTGGTCGGCACGCCTTCGATGATGCCGACCTTGTCACCCGAGGCCAGTTGCTTGGCCAGGTAGTCGCCCACCAGCTTGGCGCCCTTGCGGTTGTCCGGACCCACGAACGGGATGTCGAGGTTTTTGCCTTTCAGCACGCCCGGATCGAGGCGGTTGTCGATATTGACGATCTTGATGCCGGCCTTGGAAGCATCCTCCAGCACTTTCACCAGTGCCTTGGAGTCTGCGGGCGCAATGACGATCGCATCGACCTTGGACAGGATCATCTGCTTGACGATATCGATCTGCGCACTGGTGTCGGTTTCGTTCTTGATCCCGTTGGTGATCATGTCGAAGTCGGCGGCATGTTCTTTTTGATAAGTCTTGGCACCGTCTTGCATGGTGACGAAGAATTCATTGGCAAGGGATTTCATGACCAGGCCGACCTTGGGTTTGGCGGCGTCGGCAAAGGCAGAGGAAAGCGGCAAAGCAGCGGATGCGGCAGCAAGCACAGCGACAGCAAGAAGACGTCCAGCAAATGGCAGCTTCATGGGTTCACTCCGATCTTATGATTATTTTGAGCAACGTTCGCGTCGCCAGGCTGCGGTTGCAGGGGCCTAGCGACACATCTCGCAAACGTTTGCGTTGCTCAAACTATGAGAACCTTGTCGAAATTTGTCAACGGGAGAAAATTGCCGCGGATTTCGTCTTTGTTTATCAGGCTCGACTCGATCGTCATGCTTTCGGACAACCGAACGGGAATCCCTCCGTTGTTCGGAAAGCCGGACACAAACCTGGGAGAAGCTGGCGATATTTAGACATAAATACATATATATCAACAAATTACCCTGTTTTATCTACTACCTCCTTCTCTGGTACAAATCCTGCTCCTACACAGCGGCTCGCGGCGCACATCACCGCCCGGGTGTCTGGATGAACCTGCTACAGCACTCGTCAAAAACCAGAGAGAAAAATAATGAAATCTGCATTGAAGAACTTTGTACCGGGCGCATTGGCCCTGCTGCTGCTGTTCCCCGTTGCCGCCCAGGCAAAGGACGTCGAAACCAAGACCAAACTGTCCAATGTGGTGATCCTCGCCACGGGCGGCACCATTGCCGGCGCAGGCGCCAGCGCGGCCAACAGTGCCACCTACCAGGCCGCCAAAGTCGGTATCGAGCAATTGATCGCCGGTGTTCCTGAGCTTAGCCAGATCGCCAATGTGCGCGGCGAGCAAGTGATGCAAATTGCTTCCGAGAGCATCAACAACGAAAACCTGCTGCAACTGGGCCGTCGCGTCGCCGAACTGGCCGACAGCAAGGATGTGGACGGCATCGTGATCACCCACGGTACCGACACCCTGGAAGAAACCGCCTACTTCTTGAACCTCGTGGAAAAAACCGACAAGCCGATCGTGGTCGTCGGCTCCATGCGCCCAGGCACCGCCATGTCGGCGGACGGCATGCTCAACCTCTACAACGCCGTGGCCGTGGCGGGCAGCAAGGACGCACGCGGCAAGGGCGTGCTGGTGACCATGAACGACGAGATCCAGTCGGGTCGCGACGTCAGCAAGATGATCAACATCAAGACCGAAGCGTTCAAGAGCCCATGGGGCCCGATGGGCATGGTGGTTGAAGGCAAATCCTACTGGTTCCGCTTGCCTGCCAAGCGCCACACCTCGGGGTCGGAATTCGACATCAAGACCATCAAGAGCCTGCCTGACGTGGAAATCGCCTACGGCTACGGCAACGTGAGTGACACCGCCTACAAGGCCTTGGCCCAAGGTGGCGCCAAAGCCATCATCCACGCCGGTACCGGTAACGGCTCCGTGTCGTCCAAAGTGGTACCTGCGCTGGTCGAACTGCGTAAACAAGGCGTGCAGATCATTCGTTCTTCCCACGTGAATGCCGGTGGCATGGTGCTGCGCAACGCTGAACAGCCTGACGACAAGTACGACTGGGTCGCCGCGCTCGACCTGAACCCGCAGAAAGCCCGCATCCTGGCGATGGTCGCCCTGACCAAGACCCAGGACAGCAAAGAGCTGCAACGCATTTTCTGGGAATATTGATTCCCGCTGCATGACCTGAAACTGGCTTGTGGGGTGAGCGGGGCAAGCCCGCTCACTGCAAACAGATCGCTCCTACATTTTTATCCTTTGCGGCCTGCAGGAAATTGCCTGATCGACTGTCAGACGTACACGTTGAACCTTAAACAGTTGCGAAAACGCTCACAGTTAAATACTGTATGCACGTACAGCTAATTAAGGATTTCTCCGTGGCAAAGTCCTCTTCCGCAGCACCCTCCCCACCTGATGCCTACCAACGCCTGGCCATCCGGGTACAAAAGATCATTAACTCGACCAATGCCCAGAAGTCCAAGGCCGCCTTGATCTTCCGTTTGCCGGACGAGCCGGAGGATGAATGGCAGCGCTTGCTGGAGGAAATTGCGGAGAACGACAACGTGACCCTCGCTTATCGAGACGACGGCGGCGTGCAGATTTTCTGGGTTGTGCCGAAGGAAGATTGATTCAATGAGTGTCCGTTTTATTGCGGTGTGTTGCCTGTTGTTTGCCGCGACCGTCCATGCCCAGGCGCCCCGACCCTTCAGCGAAGCCAAGAAAGTCGCCTGGAAACTTTAAGCATCACAATCCACCGAGTTTTATTGCGGCTGCAAATACACCGGCAATCGCGTCGACCTCGAAGCCTGCGGCTACGTCCCGCGCAAGAACGCTGGCCGTGCGGCCCGTATCGAGGGGGAGCATATCGTTCCCGCCTGGTAGGTCGGCCATCAGCGCCAGTGCTGGCAGGACGACGGGCGAAAGGACTGCACACGCCGCGACGACGTTTTCAAACGTGCAGAAGCAGACCTGCACAACCTGGTGCCGAGCATTTGCGAGGTTTATCCGAGAGAGTCCCGTTTTTAAGACGCGTCGACATTCTTTCCCCTGGCGCATTTACAGCAAGATAACCTGCTGATTAGCTTTGCCTTATGAAGCGAATGGCGCTTCACGTACTGGACGGCGATTGCGGCGTATCAGGATTGAGTTGCTGACGTCTGAATTGCCCCGGGGGCTGGCCATGTATTTGGCGAAAACGTCGGGAGAAATAAGCTTCATCAGCGAAACCGCAGAGTCTCGCCACCTCCCCCACGGGCCGTGTTCCATTGAGCAAAAAATTGCGCGCCGCGTGCATCCTGCGCTCAAGAACCAGCTCGGTGAACGTCTTGCCGATTTCCTTGCGTAACCAGTGCGTCAGGTACGTCGGTGAAAGGTACGTCGCGGCAGCAACCTTGATCAGGTTGAGATCGGGGTCAGCGATATTCTTGCGCAAATATTCGGACATCCTGCTCAGTGCGTCGCGTCGGCTGGCTTCAGCGGCATTTTCTTCAGCCAACCGTTTAAGCGGCTCGGCGTACAAGGCACAGACGCTGCCCACCATTTGCAGCAGCAGCCCCTTGAGCATCTCGCGAGTACCGAACTGACGGTTTCCATCCAGCACTCGCATCTGTTCGATCAAGGCACAAACGCGGATGAAATCCTCATCACCAAGAATGAAATCCAGGTGCTCCTGAAAGCGGAACGGCGACAACTCGGGCGCCAGGAGAATCGAGACTTCCTCCAGATCCATCGGATCGCACTGCAAGTGCGGCAGCAGAAAGGTCTGGGAAAAATTGATGACCATGAAATTGCTGTCGGCTGGATGCGGAATCACGTGCACGCGATGCGGCAGTATGAAGGCGAGCGTGTTGCGCGGGAAAGGACGCACGACGTTGCCGATGTGCTGCACGGTATCGCCACCCAGGTTGACCTGGATCTGAAAGTACTCATGTCGATGCGGGCTGGTTTCGGCGTGCCGTCCTTTCTTGTCGCGGATGTAGAAGTCCGTCAGTTCGCTGCGCTGCTGCATGACATAGGTGGGTACTCGGCTCGTTGACGACATCGCCTGAGGATCCTCGATAGGTACATGGACAGGTTGTCGTCGCGCCGGGATGCCGACGGCGACGAGGGTGATTGTGTAGGCGTAAACGGTTGAATATCAACCGGTCATAGGATGATACCGGGTCGCATAAAAATAATTGCATGAGCGAGTGCCAGGTCGAGCGTCCAAAAAATCAACGTCCAAATATAAATTTTAATTGCTTATAAAACATATAGTTAACAATCAAACCTAACAGAAAAATAGAAAACTTCTGATTAGCTTTTTCTTGGACACCTGCGTTAACGGCTGTTTTCAAGAGAAAAAACGGTCTAACGCCTCCGTTGATTTCAGATGGTTGTACGATCACCTTAATGGCCAATGCAGCCCGACCCTTCTAAAAACAATCAAAAGGTGCGCACCCATGACCCAGCATTTCACCCTCTCGACTCCTCCCCCGAATGCCCCTGTCCGAAGGCGTATCTGATCGCCTGACAGCAGCTGTTCGCGCCTTTTATTCAAGTAGCGATTGCTATGCCCCGACCCCGAAGGCATCGGCTTCGGCTGCGCGCGAACATCTCGATTCTTCTAACAATAAAAAGGTCTACTCATGTCGAACTCGCAAACCACCTCGTCCACCGCGCCGTCGCTGGGTGTCGGTGCCCGGGACGCCGTGCAGCCACAACGACTGCCAACGCGTCGGCGCTGGTTAATGCTGTCGCTACTGCTGATCGCAACCATCATCAACTACATCGACCGGGTGAACATTTCGATTGCGGCACCGTTCCTTGCCAAGGATCTGGGCCTGGACAAGATCGAAATGGGCCTGATTTTTTCTGCATTTGCATGGACGTACGCCCTCGCCCTAGTGCCCGCTGGGTTTGTGGCGGATCGCTTCGGATCCCGATTCACCTACGGCGTATCACTGATCAGTTGGTCGACCGTCACCGTGTGCCAAGGCTTCGCCACGGGCTTCGCGTCTCTGTTCGGGCTGCGCCTGGCGGTCGGTGCCATGGAGGCTCCAGCCTTTCCGGCCAATAGCCGCGCGGTGACGGTGTGGTTCCCAGCCCGGGAACGGGGCATGGCCAGCAGCATTTACGTATGCGGCCAGTATCTGGGCACGGCACTGTTTACCGGTGTGCTGTTATGGCTGGCGACAACCTATGACTGGCGACATGTGTTTTACAGCACCGGCGCACTCGGCATTGTCTTCGGTGTGGCCTGGCTATACCTATACCGCGATCCATTGAACTGCAAAAAAGTCAGCAAGGAAGAACTGAGGTACATCGAGTCCGGCGGTGGCCTGGTAAAGAGCAGCCAGGAACGAACTAAATTCAACTGGCGGCAGATCGCAGAGCTTTTCAGCTATCGGCAGATCTGGGCGATTTGCATCGGCAAGTTCGCCAGCACCTCGGCGTTGTACTTCTTCCTGACCTGGTTCCCGACGTACCTGATCGAAGAGCGCAAGCTGACCATGATCAAGGCCGGGATCTTCGCGGTATTGCCGTTCGTAGGCGCGACAGTAGGAATTTTGCTCGCCGGCATTGTCTCCGACCTACTTATCCGCCGCGGCTACTCAATGTCTTTCGCTCGCAAGCTGCCCTTGGTAGTCGGATCGATGCTGGGGATGTCTATCGTTCTGGTGAACTTCACCGACTCGAACGTAATCTGCATTGCCGTGCTGACCATCGCCTTCTTCGCCCAGGGCATCGCCTCGTCCTCGTGGGCGGCGGTATCGGAGGTGGCGCCCAAGGAACTGATCGGCCTGACCGGCGGGGTCACCAGCCTGGCCGCCAATATCGGCGGAATTGTCACCCCGATCGTGATTGGCGGCATCGTCCACGCAACCGGCACGTTTGCCTACGCCTTCTGGTTCATTGGCGGCGTGGCGCTGATTGGCACCTTGTCTTATTCGTTGCTGCTCGGCCGCTTGTATCGCATTGAACTCAAGGCGCGCTGAGCTCAGAAAAGCGTTTTTCTCCAACACGAAGCGGCTTTCGTCCAACTTCGCAAAATGATGCCGCCGTAGGCTGATGCTTCCAACAGGACAACGACAAAAATGACTATGACCGAATACGTTTTCACTCCGGATTTGCCCGTGACCTTGCCGGTTGCCGGCAGCCAGCAGCGCTTTCCCGTTGGCCGGGTATTTTGCGTCGGACGCAATTACCCCTGGCCAGATACTCAAGGGCAATCCCGCCAGCCGCCCGTGTTCTTCATGAAACCGGCGAACAACGTGGTGGATGCCGTGGGTGAGGTGGCGTTCCCGTCGTTGACCGAAGAATTCGCCCACGAAATCGAACTTGTCGTGGCGATTGGTGAAGGTGGCGCGAACATTCCGGAAAGCCAGGCCTTGGCATATGTTTGGGGCTACGCCGCCGGACTTGACCTGACTCGTCGTGATGTCCAGCGTCTGGCCAAATGCAATGGTTTGCCTTGGGAAGGTGCCAAGGTGTTCGACGGCGCCGCACCGATGACCGCCATTGTGCCGGTCACTCGCACAGGGCATCCCGATGGGGAGTTGTGGTTGAACGTCAATGGCGAGGAACGCCAGCGCGACAGCCTCGACAGCCAGATCTGGTCTGTCAGTGAAATCATCAGCCGTATTTCACAATACGTCGCTCTCAGAGCCGGCGACCTGATCATGACCGGCAGCCCGGCAGGCGTCGATGTGCTGCAACCCGGCGACATTATCAATGCCGGAATCGATGGCATCGGCCAACTGGAAATGCGCGTCAGTCAGCGTCCTTGACCCCGGCATTCGCACCCTCGAATTGAATAAGGAGAAAACACCATGAACAGTTCTTTGAAAGTAGCCCTGGTGACCGGCGCCGGCAGCGGAATCGGCCGCGCCGTGGCCCTCGGCCTGCTGGCCGATGGATTCAAACTGGTATTGGCTGGACGCCGGCCCGAGCCTTTGCAGGAATTGGTCGATTTGGCAGTCAACGAAGGACACGAAGCGTTAGCAGTGCCCACCGATGTGCGCGATCCGGCCAGTGTCGACGCGCTGTTTGCAACCATCGCAGAGGTGTACGGGCGCCTGGACGTCGTATTCAACAACGCCGGGGTCAATGCCCCCGCCGTACCACTAGATGAACTAACGTTCGAGCAGTGGCGAAACGTGATCGACACCAACCTCAACGGCGTTTTCCTCTGTGCTCGCGGCGCCTTCGCACTGATGCGCCGGCAACAGCCACAAGGCGGTCGCATCATCAACAACGGTTCGATTTCAGCCCATACTCCACGACCTTTGAGCAGCGCTTATACCGCCAGCAAACATGCGGTGCTGGGACTGACCAAATCCCTCGCCCTTGACGGGCGAGAATTCAACATTGCCTGCAGTCAGATCGACATCGGCAACGCCCTGACTGAAATGTCGGTGCGCATGACCAAAGGCGTACGCCAGGCCAACGGCACCATCGCGGTAGAACCGATGGTGGACGTCAAGCATGTGGCCGATGCCGTGCGCTACATCGCCGGTCTGCCGCTGGAGGCGAACGTCCTGAACATGACGGTCATGGCCACCGCCATGCCGTTTGCCGGTCGCGGTTGAACCCGCCATTCCATTTCGTTATTTGAGGTTTACATGAAGCCAGAAGTCTTGCAGCTCAGCCCGATCCTGATCCCTGAAATAAACAGCCGGCTCAATGAACTGTTTACGGTCAGACGCTATTTCGAGCAGGCCGACAAACCAGCCTATTTGCAGGAGCATGGCGTGAGCATTCGCGGCGTGATCACCGGCGGGCATACCGGCATCAGCCAGGCGCTGATGGCGCAACTGCCCAACCTGGAAGTGGTGGCGGTCAACGGCGTGGGCACCGATGCGGTGGATCTGGCCTACGCCCGGGATCGCGGGATCCGCGTGACCGCGACGATCGGCGCGCTGACCGAAGATGTCGCCGATCTGGCGATCGGATTGTTGATTGCTGTATGTCGTGGGTTATGCACCAGTGATCGTTACGTGCGCTCGGGCCAATGGCCCCACAGCGCGACACCGTTGGCACCGTTGCCGTTGGCCCGCCAGGTCTCCGGCATGCGCATCGGTATCGTCGGCATGGGCCGCGTCGGGCGGGCAGTGGCGACCCGCGCAGCGGCGTTCGGCTGCCCGATCAGTTACACCGATCTGCAGCCGATGAGCGATGTGAACTACACCTTCATCGCCGATCTGCAGCAACTGGCCAGCAACAGCGATGCGTTGATTCTCGCGGCCGCCGCCGACAAGGCTGAAGCCATCATCAATGCCCAGGTGCTGCAAGCCTTGGGCAAGGGCGGGTATTTGATCAACGTGGCTCGCGGCAAACTCGTCAACGAGGCTGATCTGGTGTCTGCGCTTGAAGCAGGTGAGATCGCAGGTGCGGCGCTGGATGTGTTTGTCGACGAGCCGAACGTTCCCGAGGCGCTGTTCGGCAACGAGCAAGTGGTGCTGCAGCCACACCGCGCCAGCGCGACTCTGCAGACCCGAACGCGAATGGGCGAGATGGTGGTGGCGAGCCTGGTTGACAGTTTTGCCGGGAAAACACCACTTGGGTGTGTGACCGGCTGAATAACGGCCACCTTGGGGGAGTAGCGAACCTTCAGAGGTGGCAAGGCCATTGCGCGGTCGTTCAGGTTACCCACAGCTGGCATTTGATGTGGGTCCGGTAAACACGCCCTGTCTCGTTGGTAGATTCCGAGCAACACCTTCGTCAGCGCTTTGATCATTGTTGACGACGCCACGAATGGGGCTTGCCACACTCCAGCCTGGATAGGGTGTAAACCAAAAAAATGACCTGTTAAGCATTGAGGTTTACAAGTCATTTTCTGGGTTTATCGCCTATCACCGCGCGCAGGCAGTACGCAAAGGAAGGCATTTAGCTTGCCTCGTTAACGAGCACCCTAGCTTAGAGCTCAACGGGTACACCTCGCCTCTTCAGCTCTTCCTTTATCAATAACTTGGTGACCTTTCCGTAACCCGACTTCGGAAGAGCCTCCCAAAAAAATACATGTTTGGGCACCTTGTAGCGGGCTATGCGCGCAGTCATCCACTCCAGCAGCTCCTCTTCCCTTAAGACCACACCCTGCCTGCGCACACAGACGGCAACTCCGATTTCACCCCAGTGAGCGTCAGGCAATCCCAGAACCGCAACCTCACTGATGTCTTCGTGAGTGAGGATCTTTTCTTCGATTTCGCGCGGGTAGATGTTGGAGCCGCCGGAGATGTACATGTCTGATGATCGTCCGGTGAGGTAGATGTAGCCTTCGGCATCCATGTGTCCCATATCACCTGTGCAGAACCAGCCATTGCGGAACGATTTCGCGTTTGCTTCGGGATTGTTGTAATAGCCGACGAATACCGCCGGGCCCACAACACAGACCTCTCCTGTCACTCCGGCCGCTAACTCGTTACCAGCTTCGTCCTGAATCGATACCTGCATGCCAGTTCGTTCATAGCCGCAGGTTGACGGGCGTTTAGCGTTTTCATGCTCGTAAGGAGGCAGTACCGTGATATTGCCAGTCACTTCACCGAGGCCGTAATACTGGACTAAGACGGGGCCGAGCTTCTCGAGTGCAAGTTTTTTGTCGGCTTCATACATGGGAGCGCCGGCATAAATTACATGGCGCAGACTCTGATGGTTCCATTTGTCCACACTGGGATGTTCGACCATCATTTTCAGCACTGTAGGCACTGTGAAAATATTCGTGAGACGGTGTCTTTCGATCAGCTCGAAGGCCAGGTCAATATCGAATCGGTCAGAAGACAAGACCACCGTCGGCGCTCCCCGCGCAACGATATTCAGTTGATGAATGCCGGCGCCATGAGACAACGGGGCAACGACCAGTGAGCCATCTTCATGAGTAGTACCCGGCAGGAGATCAGCCAGATGATTATTGACCACAAAGGCGAGCTGGCCATGAGTCAACACTGCCGCCTTAGGCTTGCCTGTCGTGCCTGATGTGAATAGAAACCAGCACGGGCTGTCCCGTCCCACTGCTGCGTTCGGTACGGACTCACCCAAGTGCTTGAGGATTAGATCGTTGGCAAACGGACGCTGATCTACGACTACCGGATTCGCCCCTTGTAGCCAGATTAAGTCCATCTGCGGCTCAGTTTTGCAAACAGCTGCGGCATGCTCAGGAAAGTCGCTCTGACAGAGAAAAACACGGCTCTGTGTGACTGATGCCATGTAGATCACTTCGTCGGGCGTTATGCGGAAGTTAGTGGGCACCCATATTGCCCCGAGCCGGAGCGTGGCGAACAGCGACTCAAACATCTCACTGCTGTTCTTCGAATGCACCAGCACTTTATCGCCGTGCCCTACCCCGCGCGCGGCGAGAGAAGCTGCCAATGCGCTGACACGACTGTCAAACTGAGCCCAGGTCAATGTCCTATCGCCAAAGATAATCGCCGGGTGATCGGGAAGGCGTCGCGCATTTTGGGTGACCCAGTTAGATAGGTTCATGACCCGTTCAGAAACCGCCGAAATCTGCGCAACCATCGTCATTTCGTACGCTCCAAGATAGAGACATAGTTGGTCACTGCCGCCCCCCCCATATTGAATACGCCCGCCAATTGGGTGTTTGGAACTTGCATGTCACCGGCCTCATTCATCAATTGCATAGCTGCCATCACATGCATCGACACGCCAGTGGCGCCCAAGGGATGACCTCTCGCCTTTAAGCCACCGGACACGTTGATTGGCAGCCGACCTTTCTTGTGGGTAATACCCTCACGTACAATCTTCCAGCCCTCACCTTGTTTCGCGAGCCCCATAGCCTCGTATTGCAGCATCTCCGCGATGGTGAAACAGTCGTGGGTCTCCACGAGGCTGATATCTCCCAGTGAAACTCCTGCGGTATTTCGCGCTGTGTCCCATGCGTGCCTTGCGCCCTCGAACACGAGCGGATCACGTCTCGAAAGCGGCAGGAAATCATTAACATGAATACGCGCGCGGAATCGGATAGACCGTTTCAATCGGGCAGCTGTTGCTTGATCTGCAAGCACAATCGCTGCTGCACCGTCCGAAACAAGCGAGCAGTCGGTGCGACGAAGCGGCCCAGCGACAATAGGGTTCCTTTCCGAAACTTCATTGCAGAACTGGAAACCAAGATCCTTGCGGATGTGTGCATAGGGGTTGTGAACCCCATTGGCGTGATTCTTCGCCGCGATGAGTGCTAGCTCTTCGCGATGATCACCGTAGCGGTCGAAGTATGCAGTGGCGATCCGACCGAATATTCCAGCAAAGCCCTCTGGGCTTTCTTCTTCACGACGGTAACAGCCACTGAGCAAGATGCCAGGGATGCTACTGGAGTCCACTGCGGTCATCTTTTCCGCGCCGATTACCAACGCAATGCGGCCGCGACCACTTTCGATGTAATCCATGGCCGCATGAATGGCAGCCGTGCCCGTCGCGCAAGCGTTTTCAACATGAACAGCCGGAGTAAAGCGCAAGGCCGGCTCGCCGAGCGCGACAAGTGCCGCTTCAAATCCTTGTGGAGTGAGGCCGTTGTTGTAGACGCCTACAGAGATCATATCTACATCACTGGGAGCCACTTGCGCATGCTCCAGAGCAGCCCGTGAAACCCGCGACATCAGAGACTCGATATCAAGATCATCGAGCTTGCCGAAGGGTGTATGTGCCCAACCTACAATCGCCGCCTGCCTAGACATGTGAACCCCTCCAGGGCGCGAACTTTTCTACCCGCGCCCATAACATCGATGAACCATCGCCGTTACCGAGGCGATAGCCTTCTGACCTGCGTGTCCCGCTTTACAACCGGTTTTGGAAAGCGATGACACCCTGTTCGAAAGCCGCGAGCATTTCTTCTACTTCAACATCGGAAATGGTCAGCGGAGGGCAGAACATCAGCCACTCACCGTAGGTCGCACCTGCAGTTCGGCGCGAAAACAGCAGCAAGCCGTACTCTCGGCAGATCAATCCGATTTGCTCACTGGCACGCATTTCATCGGGGAAAATTTCTTTGGTGTCCTTATCCACTACGATTTCAATCGCCATGTGCAAGCCGATACCGCGAATGTCGCCAATGACCCTTGTTCTTTGCTTGAGCTCCTCCAGGCGGGCACGGATTCGCTCACCGAGCACAGCTGCCCGTGGCATCAGCTCTTCATCCTCCAGCACTTGCAGCACCATGTTTGATGCAGCACATCCCAGCGGGTTGGCAGAGTAGGTGTGACCGTGCTTGAACCCACCGGATCGGCGGACGTCTTCAACCATTGAGGACGAGGCGATGACCGCACCTAGGGGTGCGTAGGAACCACTGACGCCTTTGGCCAGCGTGACAATGTCAGGGCGGCAATCTGGCCAGTGATGACCGGCAAGAAATTTCCCTGTACGGCCGGCGCCACTCATGATCTCGTCGTAGATCATCAAGACGCCGTAGCGGTCGCAGATCTCGCGGCACCGGTTGTAATAGCTCGTGGGCGAAACCAAGGCGCCTGTTGAAACACCACCTACCGGCTCAATCATGAATGCCAGCACTGTCTCTGGGCCCTGGGCGATGATGGTGTCTTCGAGTTGTTGGACGCAGCGATTAACCACATCATCAACAGTTTCATGAGCTGCCCTGCGATACAGCAGTGGAGCATCGACTTTCGGCATTTCGACAAACATGGGCTTGTAGGCCCGGGCATAATCGGCATCACCGGTGATGCCAAGCAAAGCGGTAGTGGCACCGTGATAGGACGGCACCCTACTGATGATTTTGTAGCGACTAGCCTGATCCCGAGAGACGGCGACCTGGCGTGCGAACTTGATAGCGGATTCATTGGCCTCGGAACCACCCGAAACGAAGAACGCGGCCTCGAAGTTCCAACCACTCAATCGAGCCAGACGCTCGGCCAATGCCTGGCTTGGATCGTTATCCCAACGCATACTATGTGCGTAGATGATTTTATTCATCTGTTCGCGCATCGCTTCGAGAACCCTGGGGTGTCCATGCCCAATGTTGACCGAGACAGCGCCTGAAGAGCCATCCAACAAACGCCTACCGGTATGATCCCAAATGTAAACACCTTCGCCGCGTACAACTTTTGGAAATTCCGCAGCACCGGTTGGAGTAATGAAATGCTGGTATCGCAAAGCCATGACCAAACCCTCTTTTTGGGTATGAGTACGCCGTCAACTCATAAGTCGACAACCAATTTATTGAACACAACAGCCACCTTCCGCCATCTAAACCAGCGTCAATCAAACACGTTTAAGCACATCAGAACTTGACGAATCTTAAATAAGAAGCGCAACCAAATCTTACCGACAAACATGCCATGTTAGCGACGCCACAAGCTCGATATACGGACTATGAAATTCCGACAGATGCCGAACTAAATCCCGCTTTTACCCCGTAGAAGCACGCTGCAAAAACCTAATCGTTCGTTCGTTTTTGGGATGATCAAACAATTGCTCGGGAGGCCCTTGCTCTATAATTTTGCCCCCATCCATGAACACTACTTCATCGGCCACTTCACGGGCGAAAGCCATTTCATGGGTGACCACAATCATCGTCATGCCCTGTTTGGCCAGATCACGCATGACATTTAACACTTCGCCCACAAGTTCAGGATCAAGTGCGCTAGTCGGTTCGTCAAACAGCATTGCATGCGGCCGCATCGCCAATGCTCTCGCAATCGCGACTCGTTGCTTCTGCCCGCCTGAAATTTCATCCGGAAAGTAATCAGCCCGCTGCGCCAACCCCACTCGGGCCAATAATTCCTGGGCCAATTTTTTGGCCTCTTTGGGTCGGTACCCTTTAACGGTTACAGGGCCTTCCATCACGTTTTGCAGCACGCTCATATGAGGAAACAGATTAAAGTCCTGAAACACCATTCCCAGACGGGCACGCACTGCGGATATTTGCTTACGGCTATGCGGCTTAGCGATACCAGATTCTGAATCAAAGAAAATACGCTGACCATCTAGAAGTATCAGTCCGGAGTCAGGGTGCTCGAGGTAGTTAATGCACCTGAGTAACGTGGACTTGCCGCTGCCGGACGGCCCAATAATGACCACTACCTTACCGGTCTCAATCTTTAGATTGATTCCCCGTAACACCTCGTGATCACCGTAAGCCTTGTTCAAACTCTTGAGCTCAATCATTGATCTCTCCCACGGCTGATCCTTGTGCATCAGGTGCAGCACGCGTGACTTTGCGCCGGTAACCACCCTGCGTGCGTTTTTCCAAGCGCCGAACCAGCAACGCGCAGGGATAGCTTACTGCGAGATAGAGCACGCCACAGATGGTATAAACAGTAAAGTATTCATAATTGCGCACCGCGATAATTTGACCCGCAAACATCAACTCTTGCAACGTAACAACCGATGCAAGAGCGCTATCTTTGAAGAGCGCAATCAAATAATTACCGAGCGATGGAAGTGTTAAGCGTATTGCCTGTGGAAGAATAACTCGGCGAAAGGCTTGGAATTCACTCATTCCCATAGCCGCTGCCGCCTCTCGCTGTCCTTGCGCTATGCCATTGATCCCACCGCGATAAACTTCACTCAGGTAAGCAATCATGCTCATTGAGAGGCCGATTACAGCAGCACTGAATGGCGCAACTTTGATACCCATTAGAGGGAAAACGTAGTACACATAAATCAGTTGCAGGATGACAGGTGTGCCCCGCATCACTTCAACATAGACATGGGCCAGAGCACGCACGAGCCTGAATCGGGACAACTGTGCTAGTGCGACCGGTATCGCCAGCACCGCACTCAAACTAAAAACGATTACCGTCAAGAGGACTGTAAGTCCAAGGCCCTTGAGAAACATAGGCCAGTAGTCGAGTACGACTGAAAAATTAAATAAGTCCATACGTCACCCCGAGCGTTCTCAGTCTTTATCAAGCGGGTGAAGAAACAGGTTGCGATTGCTAAGGCCGTACTTTTTCAGAATCGCAGCGACTTCGCCCGTTCCTCGCACCTCAGCCAGCGCCTGGGTGTACGCCGCACGGAATGTGCAGTCATCTTTGCGCAAACCATAGCGGGCATAGCCATACCCGTACCGTGTAATCATTTCTTCGGGAACCGGGACGTCTTTGAGTTGCTTGATTGGAAGTTTCGGATTGGATTTGACCCAATCGGCAACGGTTACGTCATCTTCCAATACCGCATCGACGCGTGCGGTGCTGAGTGCACCAATCTCCTGCTCGGCACCAGGGAAGGCAACTGATTCAGCACCAATTTTGCGCAGGTACTCATCAGCGGCAGATCCCACAACGGCACCGACTTTCTTGCCCTTAAGATCGGCATAAGAGCTGATTTGCAGTTCGGAATTGGCTGGCAATACGATTATCGGGCCGTACCACCAAGATGGGCCGGTAAAGCTGATGGCTTTTATGCGATCAGGCGTGACATGGATATTGGTGCCGATTACGTCTATTCTTTTGGAGATAAGCCCAGGTACCAACTGACCGACCGGCGTAACTTCATATTTTACGGACGTGATGCCCATCCACTTGAACGCGGCCTCGTTGATCTCTACGTCTATACCCTCGGCCTTGCCGGTCGTGGTATTGAGATAGGAGTGAGGAGGCGCTGAAACAATTCCAACAGTGACGCCGTCCTTGAGGTACTGACTGAAAGAATTATCACCACACTTTTCGTAGGTTGGGGATACCTCGTAAGCCAGCGCGGGCATAGAGAAGTTTGCGACCACGGCGAAACATACAGCCGTCAAAACACGTTCGCGAGCGTTCATGACTAAATTCCTACCTAACGTGATTAATTGAAATTGTTGGAACCGTTGGGTGGCAGTTACAAAGGTGAAGCACCGAAGGATACAGGGCTCATAAAGCACAGCTCTGCAAACCGGTTTTTCCATTCGAATCTCTTATTCGCATAACATCAGACAGGAAAAGCTCATCCACTCTTCCAGCAACCCCTCATCCCTGACAGGTGTAGCCGTAAGTCGAATGCTCGGTCATACAAACCACTATGACCTAACTCGCACAACCCTTAATAGATGTACTTTTGTCGGTTTGTACTCATGTATACATTGCTACCTTAAAAAAACCACCTACGCGGTGATTTCCTCAAGTTTGAGGGAAGAGTCGGCGTTCACACCTTCCAACACATGCGGCACGAGAGCCTTCTTGAATTGAACAAGGTCGTAGGTCTTTAAAATTTCCAGTAAGCGCTCGTGATCTTCATATACTTTGATGTTTGGAACCCTCAACCCCACGGCAATCAGAATCTTGCGAGACATCCGATCCCAAATATCCACCAGTGTACGGTTACCACTTGCCAGGTAAATGGCACGATGAAAGTCCATATCCGCTTGGGCGGCGAGAAATGCCGAACCTTTACGTATTGCACCTTGAAGATTGTGTAGAGCATCTTCAAAAGGCTCTAACAGCCTCTTGTCTTTAGCAATCGCACTCATTGCCAACTCCACTGCGTGAGTCTCCAGTATCACTCGTACAGACAACATCTGCTCCAGCGACTCCCGATCTACATCTATTAGACATATCTCACGGTTGGTGGTGACGACGATACCCTGGCTCTCAAGGGTCTTGAGGGCTTCACGGACAGGTACTCGACTAACGCCAAACGCCTCAGCCAGTTCAACCTCAATAAGGCGAGCACCAGGTGCAAGATGCCCGTGAATCGCAGCGCTCACGATAGAATCAGCCACCTGGTCTCCCAGAGTGCGGGAGCGCTCATTGGCTACAACCGGAAATTTCGAAATCGCCATCACTCTCACCTGTGGACGGTTTGACAGGACTCAACCGCAATGTATCTTAGTATACATAGATACATTGGTCATTCAACACCATTCGTCTAGCGAGTTCAGCGCCACGTTTCTGAACGACGTAGGAGGCACTGTGAAAGCCTCTCGAACGTTTGATGGGCTGCTGCCGGCTATCTCATGCGCTCCAGGCTGAGTGACATAACTGGTTGATGGGGCGAGGAAACAGGCCATGTTCTCACTGGATATCCATTCTGTTGGGTGGTCGACCCTAAGGATGGCACCAGCGATTTTTTGAGGGGCCTCGCAGGCTCAACCATATCTGTTGGGTTGCTCCATGACGGCAAATCTGTGATTGGCGAGGATGGGACACCTGTTCAATACACCACTGAGGCCACCATGGCGAAGGTATCAAGCGTTTCAACATCACTATCCAAGCACAAAACCTCACTGCTACCGCACAACTACAGCGTGCCCACGGGAATACGGTAAGACACGTAGCCACCTCCCGCACAGGAGTGGCTCGCCTCGGTGGATATACAGGCGGCAATTACGCATCAGTTGCAGCCTTGCAGAGGCCGACACCTTTCCCGAAAACCTAGGATTGGGGGAGATGCAGTGATCGGAGCATATAAGGAAAAGATGGCAAGAGGCCCGTATTTGGATCACGTGTCACTCACTGCCTAGATGGGGTGTGAGCAAGCTGCGCGGTAAACAAGCGCAGAGAAATGCGAAAGCTTTCCAAAGGTTCAGCTTCAGGAGCAACTGAGGTGATTTGAAAATGATTAACGTGAGGCGCCTGAGAATAGGGGTTACAAAAACCCGCCTCATAACATACCGTTCGTCGGGAAGGATCCGACCTTGCCGACACCCTAAAATGTCAACATTGACACGATTCTATAGGAGTCTTCGACAAGCAAAATATCAATCAAGATATTGAATTTAAACGATTTTTTGCAAAAATCTTAAAATTTCAATGCGAAGCCCAATCGGATAAGAATGTAAACCGCGGTCGAAACAACTTCAGTTTTGGCTGGCTGCCGGTGCAACGCGGGCAGTACGGCTCATGCCTGACCCAGGTGGATTTCAAGGCCAAGAAGGTCATGCCGCGTCCGTCCATTCGCGGAATGATTGCCCGAACCTATTTCTACATGAGCAAGCAATAAGGGCTGCGCCTGTCAAAACAGGACCGCCAGCTCTACGAAGCCTGGAACAGGACCTACCCGGTGCAAGCCTGGGAGCGCCAGCGCAACCAGACGGTGGCCTGCGTGATGGGGCGTGGCAATGAATTTGTCGGCCCGGTGAATCTCAAGGCCCGTGGCTGAAGGCGGGCGGGAACTCCGCCCAGCCTAAGCGTTACTGTGCGGGGGTGTGTTCGATGATTTCGGACACGGTATCGGTTTTCTTGGCGCGGGCCATTTTCTCGTTGAGCAGGGTTTGCTTGGCCTCGGCTTCGGCCCTGGTCGCGAACGGGCCCAGCAGCACTTCGTCCTTGCCGTCGACTTTGACGATATAAAAATTGAAACCATGTTCCAGCAACCAGGCGGTCAGGTCGGTAATCGCCTGCAACTTATGGTCGGGCGGACCTACCCGCACGTCCCATTCCTGAGCGGCAATCGCACCGGCCTGAGGCTGGCTTTCGACCACGGCAGGCTTGGCCTTGGGGGCGTCTACGCGCTTGCCTTCACCGCAACCGGCCAATGCCAACACCGCAATTGCCATCGCTACTTTACGCACTGCCCTGCTCCTTTAAGGATAAAGAGGCGACTTTATCATTCACTGTCTATTCTGGCCGTCATAAACGTTGGCTTAAACAATGCGAATGATGTATCGCAGACCTGTATGATGCCGCCATGGGAATTAATGTCGCCTCTATGCGTCCTAAAAGAGGCAGTCACAGGGAAGCGCTTAGCAGTAAGCTACACACATCCGACACCTGCCCTGTCTGAAACATGTGTCCTTAAAAGTAATCAAGGAGAAGTCCATGCTTATACTCACCCGCAAAGTCGGTGAAAGCATAAACATCGGTGATGACATCACGATCACCATCCTGGGCGTAAGCGGCCAGCAAGTACGAATCGGCATCAATGCTCCGAAAGACGTTGCCGTACATCGTGAGGAAATCTACCAGCGCATCCAGGCCGGCCTGACTGCTCCGGACAAAAACCAGACGCCTTGAAGTGCACCCAGTAGCCAGCCCTTTCGTTCACTGTAACGGCTGGCGAAGACTCACAGGCCACGGCACATCTGCATCAGCCCGCATGACTGTGCAAGTGCAACAGGCCATCAGCGTCGCGCTGCACCCGGAGCTGTTCGTAACCGTCAATCGAGGCGTGCTGCGTCACCATGGGTGTGTGGTGTGTCGCCGTCACCACCATCACATCCGCCCCCGCCGCTTCCCCCGCACGAATGCCCACCGTCGCATCCTCGAACACTAGGCAGTCCTGCACGGGAACACCCAGGCGTTGGGCCCCCAGCACATAACACGCGGGATTCGGCTTGCCGAGGGCCACATCTTCTGCCGTTACCAGCGCAGCCGGCGGCGCAATGCCTGCGGCTTGCAAGCGACGCAACGCCAGTGCCCGAGGAGCGGAGGTCACCAAGGCCCATTGATCACCCGGCAGGCTGTTCAAAAACTCGATAGCACCGGCAATCGCCACGACCCCCTCGACATCGTCGATCTCGGCCTGGGTAATCCACTGCGCCTCGACTTCAGGATCAACACCGGGCAATGACTGGCGCGTGATCGTGTCGATCGCGCGAGCGCCGTGGATGGTGGTCAGGAAGCGCGGCACATCCAGGCCATGCCGCTCGGCCCAGGTGCTCCACACACGCTCGGCGGCAGCGATGGAGTTGAGCAGAGTACCGTCCATATCAAACAGAAAAGCGCGGTAAGGGCGGGCGATTACGGCTGGACCAGGGATCGACACGGCGTGAATTCCTTGTGAGTGGGAACGATGCAAAGGGCCGGAGCAATCTACGGACCGCCTGCGCGCTTGTAAACGCTGCCAGCACGACGGGCCTTTGATTACAAACTTGTCATCCTTCTGTTGGCGGGCTGTCCGGGACGCTTGGTTACCGTGAAATGACTGCCATGACGTGGCACCCACCCCACAACCCGAGTAATCCTCATGAAAGCCTTGATCATCGCCCTTGCCGCGCTTCTCAGCGCGGGCCCCGTGCTCGCAGCCGAGCCCGTCATCCACGACCAGACGGGATTTTTCGTACACATGGATGTCGCCAAAGTGCTGTCGAGCACCGACACCTTCGGCCAGTGCGGCCTCGTCCCCGTGCGCTTCGACTACCTTGACCACCAGGGCCGAGAGCACGTGTTGGACTACAAGGTCTATGCCACGGGCTGCCCCGGTGGCAACTGATCGGACTACACTTGCGCGACGAATTGGACCAAGGCATTTCCCATGAACATTCTCGTAGTCGAAGACGAACCCAAGGCCGGCAATTACTTGCTCAATGGCCTTCAGGAACAGGGCTATTCCGTGAGCCTCGCCCGTGACGGTGTGGACGGCCTGCACCTGGCCCTGGAAATGCCGTTCGACGTCATCGTGCTGGATGTAATGATGCCCAGGATGGACGGCTGGGAAGTGCTGCGTCGCCTGCGCAAGGAAGTGGACACGCCAGTCCTGTTCCTGACCGCCCGCGATGACATCGCCGACCGCATCAAAGGCCTGGAACTGGGCGCCGATGATTACCTGATCAAGCCGTTCTCGTTCGCCGAACTGGTGGCGCGGCTGCGCACCCTGACGCGTCGCGGGCCGACCCGGGAAGAAGAGCAACTGCAGATCGCCGACCTGCACATCGATGTATTGAAACGTCGCGTCACCCGCGCAGGGACGCGCATCACACTGACCAACAAAGAATTCGCGCTGCTGCACCTGTTCGCCAGCCACCAGGACCAGGTGCTCTCCCGCTCGTTGATCGCCTCGCGGGTATGGGACATGAACTTCGACAGCGACACCAACGTGGTCGACGTCGCAGTCAGGCGACTGCGCCTGAAAATCGATGACCCGTTCCAGCTCAAGCTGATCCACAGCGTGCGTGGCATCGGCTACCGCTTTGATACCCAGCCATGAGCAAGCCGATTCACCATTCCCTGACCCTGAAGCTGGCGCTGATCTTCGCGCTGCTCGCCTTCGTGCTCATGGCAACCCTGGGGGTAGCGCTGTATCGCGAGCTTGAGCGCGAGCTGATCATGCGTGACGATGCCGCGCTGATCTCCCGCGTCGATCAACTGCGCAACCTGCTCAACGACAGCAACACCCTGGACCTGATCAAGACCAAGCCCGAGCTGTTCCAGAACATGCTGGGCAATCGCGAGTCGATACTGAGCATCGCCACGCCCGGGCAAACACCGCTGTTGCTGGTGAACCCCACGGGCATCGACTTGCCGTCGGTACAGCCGGTGCGCAAAGGCCACATCCTCAGCCTGAGTGACGTACAGCATTTGCCGGGGGTGAACGGTGTCCCGTTCGCCATCGTCGCCGCCTCCATCGACTCGGGCGATTTGGGCAGCCTGCAAGTGACCTCCGGGCGCCTGATGACCGAGCGCACCGCCGTGCTCGCCAATTACCGGTTGAGCGTCTACCTCCTCGCAGGGGTCGCCGCGGTAGTGCTGGCACTGGCGGGCTATCTGCTGGTGCACCGCGGGCTGCTGCCCTTGCGACGCCTGGCGCGCCATGCGCAGGGTATTGGCGTCAGCAACCTCACCGAACGGCTCGACAGCGACAGGGCGCCCAAGGAACTGCTGCCAATGATCGACGCGTTCAACACCATGCTCGAGCGCCTGGGCAAGGGCTTTACACAATTGAGCCAGGTGTCCACCGACATGGCCCACGAGCTGCGTACCCCTATCAACAACCTGCTGGGAGAAACCCAGGTCGCCCTGCAGCAGGACCGCAGCCCTGAAGCCTACCAGCACCTGTTGGCGTCCAATGTCGAGGAACTGGAACGCCTGGCGCGCATGCTCGACAACATGCTGTTCCTCGCGCGCACCGACCCGGCCAGCGCCCTGAGCCAGCGTCAGGCGTTGAGCGCCGCCGATGAACTGGAACGTATTGCCGATTACTTCGAAGGCCCGGCGGGCGATGCAGACATGCGCATTCAGGCCCAGGGAGAAGGCGTGATCTGGGCCGAGCCGATTCTACTGCGCCGGGCACTGGCGAACCTGTGCGCGAATGCCATCAAGTACGGTGCGCCGGATAGCGAGTTGCTGCTCGAGGCCGTTGCAACGGCTGAGGGTACTCACCTGACGGTCACCAACCGAGGCGACACCATTGCCGCCGAGCATCTGCCACGCCTGTTCGAACGGTTTTACCGCGTGGATCAATCGCGGGAGCGCTCGGCCCACTCCAACGGACTGGGCCTCTCGATTGTCGCGACCATCATGCAATTGCACAACGGGCATTACAGCGTCAGCAGCGACGAGGGCGTCACCCGCTTTGCGTTGTTTTTCCCGGCACGCGGGGTGTGAATCACCGGCTCAATCGAACGCACTGTTGAGCACTTCGTAAATGATTCAGGCTGCCATCGTCGGCGCAAGCCCCCGTCAACTCACCTGACCGCCAACGTCCAGGATATCCACTGACGTGCGCCAGGCCACGGCCACCGCAACGCGCAAGCCCTCGACCTGGCTCGCCAGTGCCATCGACGGCTCGCGCGTACCCGGAAGCCTGGGCACATGGATAAAGCCGCTGCGCACCCCGGAACCCGCCAACAGGTGCTGCAATCGATAGAACACCTGGTTGCAGACGAAGGTGCCCGCCGTCTGTGACACCGACGCCGCAATGCCGGCCTCGCGTATCGTCCTGACCATCGCCTTGGCCGGCAGCGTGGTGAAGTAAGCTGCCGGGCCATCGGGGACGACGGGGGTATCGACCGGCTGCTCGCCCAGGTTGTCGGGGATGCGCGCGTCGTTGATATTGATCGCCACCCGTTCGATGGAAATATCGCTGCGCCCGGGCCCTAGCCCGGTGGCAATGACCATCGAGGGGCGCAGTTCGGCAATCAACCGGGCCAGGCAGTCGGGCGCCGTTGCGAAGGCGCAGGGCAAGCAACGCGCAACGATCTGTACGTCGGCCGCCAATCGCTCGCCGTCCAACTGGCGCACGGCCTCCCATGACGGATTGACCGCGTCCTGATCAAAAGGCTCGAAGCCTGTCAGCAGCAGGGTTTGCATGTTCGCCTCACATCAGCAGGTAAAGCAGCACGATATTGACCAGCAGCATCATCAGCGCCGTCGGCAGTTGGGCCTTGATCACTGCGTTCTTGTCCGGCAATTCCAATAACGCCGCCGGCACGATGTTGAAGTTGGCCGCCATCGGGGTCATCAGCGTACCGCAGTAGCCGGAGAACATGCCGATGGCCGCCATGACTGCCGGGTTGCCGCCGTAGATCCCCACCAGCACGGGTACGCCGACACCGCCGGTCATGACCGGGAACGCGGCAAAGCCGTTACCCATGATCACTGTGAACAAGGCCATGCCAAGCACATAGACCATCACGGCGACCAACTTGAAGTCCAGGTTGATATAGGTGGTCGTGACATGGGCCACGGCGGTGCCGACGCCTGCTTCATTGAACAGCAGCCCGAGCATGGCCAGCATCTGCGGCAACACCATGGCCCAGCCGAGGGCTTCGGTGAGGCGACGGGATTCGCGCAGGGCTTGTACCGGCGTATCGCGGGTCAGCCAGCAGGCCAGGCCGAGGGCGATCAGGCAGCCGATGCCAAGGGAGACGAAGGTGGTGTTCTTGGGGTCCAACAGGGGCACCCCACCGATCTCGGTGTGCTTGAGCAACACCGAGCCGATCACCGTGGTCAGGGGAATGGCCAGCGCGGGAATAAATAGTTTGTGCCCCAGGCGCCCGGCGCTGGCGCGAGACGCCTTGTCATGCAACTCGACATGCTTGCCGCGACCCACGCCGCCCAGGCCGGCAATCAACGCCATCACCACCACGCCGCAACCGATCACCACCGACGGCAGACGCTCGCCTACCAGGAACGGCACCGCAAACAGCAACCAGAACATTGCACTTGACCAGCGCTTGGGATGGGTCTTGTCGAGCACGATCATGCCGGCGGTGATCACCAGCAACACACCGGCCAGCCAGTACAGGTATTGGATGGAAATGATCATTGCACGGCCTCCACTGGCGCGGCGGCAGCGGTCAGCTCACGGGTGAGGCGGCGGTCGAATCGATGCAGCCGGATGGCGTGGACAATGAACGCACAGATCGCCGTGGGAATGCCCCAGACCGCGATGTGCAACGGTTCAACATCGATGCCAGAGCCGAGCAGGAAGGTGTGCATCAGTGCAATTGCGCCAAAGGCGACGAAGATGTCCTCGCCGAAAAACAGCCCGACATTATCGGTCGCCGCGCACATCGCCAGCACCTTGTGACGAACTTTATCCGGGAGTTTGCCGTAGCGTTTTTCCGCCGCGCCTTCCGCCATGGGGGCCAGCAACGGGCGCACCATCTGCGGATGTCCGCCCAGGCTGGTCAAGCCCATCGCTGCCGTGGACTCGCGCACAAACAGGTACATGATCAACAGACGCCCGACGGTGGCGCGCTCGAAGCGTGCGATCCAGTTCTGCGCATGCAGGCGCAGCCCATGCCGCTCCAACAGGCCGATGACGGCCAGGGGCAACAACAGGATCAATTGCAGGGCACGGGTCTGAAGGAAACCGTCGCCCATGGTGGCGAGGATTTTCTCCAGCGGAAACTGGGCGGCAAGCCCGGTAGCGATGGCGGCGGCAGTGACCACCAACAGCGGATTGAAGCGCAAGACGAAGCCAACCACGATCACGAGTACGCCGATCAACGGCCATAGGTTCACAACAGTTTGCATGACGGAGAGGTCCTTGGAATGCGCGATGCGGCGCCATGAGAGCAGGATGTGAACAAAGGGTTCACAGCAAGGAGTGGCGTGCAATCGGCTCGGTTTTTTTATTGTTGACCCGGAAGGTCGAGCGTCAGTGGCGGCAACTTTGCTGCCTGGGACAGGAGGTGTCCAACAAGAAAAACTGTTGCTGCACACCAATAAATTTTGTCGGCATCAGCCGTCAGATTCGTTGACCGCGCGCACCGGTGACACAGCAGGCAATCAGGCCACTTTGATCTTGCATCAACCCCCCGCTTTGCTCAGGATGGCGCACTGATTTGAAGATCTGCAAAGGCCAAGGCATGAAGCTATTGCGTAAATGGCGCGAACATCAGCAACGCAAGGCGCTGAGAGCGCTGAGCCCGCTGGAACGCTCTACCCAGAAACTGCGAAACCGTTACCCCCAGTACAGCTTTGGCCTGGGCACCTATGGGGAGCCAAAAGTTCACGATTGGAACGAGGGCACCACGCTGCGCGTCGGTGCCTACACGTCCATTGCGGGGGACGTGGAGATCTACCTGGGCGGCCATCATCGCACCGACTGGCTGAGTTGCTACCCCTTCCCGGCCAAGGTCAAGGCACTGGCCCACATCAGCGATTTTGGCGGCAGCAACGGCGACGTCAGCATCGGCAACGACTGCTGGATCGCCTCCCACGCGATCATTCTGTCGGGCATCATCATCGGTAATGGCGCCGTCGTGGCGGCCGGGTCGGTGGTGACAAAAAACGTCGAGCCCTACTCCATCGTCGGCGGCAATCCGGCCAAGCATATCCGTTGGCGCTTTGATGAGCCGACCCGCCAACTCCTCGACCAATCCGCCTGGTGGGACTGGCCAGAGGCCGAGGTGCGCAGCGTGGCGCACCTGCTGTGCAGTGCGGATCTCGAGCCGTTCGTTGACTACCTCAAGCAGCGTCCGCTGACGACTGCACACTGAAACAGGGGCTGCGCCGGTGACCACTCCACAACCCGACACCGAATCCGGCCTCAGCCTGCAGACTCGCCTGATCGCATTGGTGGTGGCCGTGACCTTCTTCATGGAGAACCTCGACGCCACGGTGATCGCCACCGCGCTGCCCACCATGGCCGCTGCGTTCGGGGTGACGCCGGTGGACATGAACATCGGCATCACCGCCTACATCCTGGCCGTGGCGATTTTCATCCCGCTGTCCAGTTGGGTGGCCGATCGCTTTGGTGCGCGGCGTGTATTCGCGGGCGCGATCATTGCGTTCACCCTCGCCTCGTTATTGTGCGGGCTGAGCCAAAGTCTTGAAATGTTCGTGTTTGCCCGGGTCCTGCAAGGTATCGGCGGCGCGCTGATGGTGCCCGTCGGGCGACTGGCGGTACTGCGCAATACCGATAAAAAAGACTTGGTGAGCATGATCGCGATCATCACCTGGCCCGGCCTGGTGGCGCCGATTCTCGGGCCATTGGCGGGAGGCCTGATCGTGACGCACGCCTCATGGCCATGGATTTTCTACGTGAACCTCCCGCTCGGCGCCCTGGCCCTGATCGCTGCACTGTGGCTGGTGCCGGAAGGTCGCGAGGCGACCATACGCACGTTCGACGCCAAGGGTTTTGTGTTGCTGGCAGGCGCCTGCGTTGCGCTGTTGGGCGGGCTGGAGTGGCTGGGCAGCCAGTCGGGCGAGAGCCTTATCGCCGGCTTCGCCGTGGTGGCCGCAGGGGTGCTGCTGGCGGCGTGGGCCGTGCGGCATTGCCGGCGCCACAGCGACCCATTGCTGCCGCTGGAAACCCTGTCTATCAACACGTTTCGCGTGAGCGTCTTTGGCGGCTCGTTGTTTCGCCTGGCCATCAGCGCCTTGCCGTTCCTGCTGCCCTTGCTGTTCCAGATCGCCTTTAGCCTTTCGCCCGTGGACGCGGGCTTGCTGGTGCTCGCGGTGTTTGCCGGCAACCTGGCAATGAAACCGTTTACCACCGCCATCATGCAGCGCCATGGGTTTCGCAAAGTGCTGCTGGTGAATGGGGTGATTGGCGTCGCGTCCATCATGGCGTGCGCGCTCTTCAGCGCACAGACGCCATTTGCCGTGATTGCAGCGGTGCTGTTCGTGGGCGGGCTGTCGCGCTCGATGCAATTCACCTGCTACAACGCCATCGGCTTTGCTGATGTCGCCAAGGCGCGCATGAGCGAGGCCTCGGCGCTGTTCAGCATGTCTTTCCAACTGGCGATGGGCTTGGGTGTGACGGTGGCGGCGCTGCTCCTGCGGGCATCCATGACCCTGCAAGGGCATGACGCCCAGGCACAGGTCGCGGATTTTCGGGTGGCGTTTGTCGGGGTGGCGCTGTTGGGCGCGCTCGCGCTGGGAGACGTGTACCGATTGCCGATGACGGCAGGAGAACGTGTGCTGAAGCGCGACTGAGCCCGCTCAACACACCTCCAGGGCTCAAGCGGTGGTGCTGACCATCGAACCGGCCGTCTTCCTACCCTCGGCCACGACAGCCTGCAACAGCGCCGACGTCACGGTCTGCAGGGCCGCCGTAGTGGCCGCAATCTGGGATTGCGCCGCGGCAACCGCTGCGGCCTTGGCGTCCTCGCTCTGATTGCTGGACTGCGCCTTCTGCAAGGCTTGCTGCTGCTGTTGCAACTGCTTCTGCAACTGCTCGATCTGCTTCTTCAACTGCTTGATCGTATCGGATTCCTGCGAGCTGGAAGACGCATCAGCGCCGCCACTGACGCCGGCAGCGCCTTTGGCATTATCCTTCGTACTGACGGTCAGGCCGCCGGTGCTGCCGGTGCCTTTGGTAGCGTCTGTATCAGTGGACGTCGCGCTGGAAGTGGCGACACCTTGAGTACTTGCGACTGCGGCGGGACCGCCAATGTTGATAAGCATGCCAAATGTCCGAAAACAAGGAAGTGCTCCTTGCATCGGCCGGGGTGGCGGAAACTTGAGAGGGGTGTCGGGTTTTCCGTAGGATAAATCCCAGATAACAAAAAAGGGCCCACCTTTCGGTGAGCCCTTCTAGACCGCCCAGCAGAGCGGATTTTGTTTGGTAGGCGCGATTGGACTCGAACCAACGACCCCCACCATGTCAAGGTGACCACGAAACGGACTCAAGCATCTGATCTATAAGGTAAATATACCCTTTTTCTGCGCTTCTAAAACAGACAATAAGCTCTATAAGAATCAATAACTTAGCGTTGGATATTCCTACAGTAGTACCCCTCTCCGGCGTCCTGCCGACGAACACCACTCCCAAAACTGATACACCTCAACTACTGTATGTGCATACAGAATTTGAGTTAACCCACCATGAACATCGACGAAGACACAGCGGCGTGGCTTGGCTGCCCTACGCCTCTGGAAATGTACAAGCACCAATGCGCCCTGCTGGAGGACGAACTCACTCAGACACAGGTCCATCTGCGCAAGGCTCGAGCGAATATTGCAGGATTAGTCCGGCTCAGCGATGACCTGGCCACCGGAAAATCGGCTGCCGAAGCATCGCTCAAGAAAGCCTTGGCCGAAGTCGGCGCGCTGAATCGGGAAAACTCAGAAATGGACAGGCGCATAAACGGCCTGCTGAGTGTGGCCGAACAACGCGACCACCTGTTCAGGGAGAATCAGCGGTTGCTGATGGAGGTGAAAGCGAACGCCGACTGAGTCGGCGTCATGGAGAGGAAGTACAGCAAATAATTTATTTGGCCTTGATGGCCGCTACGAGTCGATCCGCGATTGCTTTCATCCCGTAATCCTTTGGATGGGAGTCAACGCCGGTATGCTCGAAATCAACTGTTTTGCGGTCGGTATTATTAGGGTCTGTGTAAATGTCGCCGATGTACACGTAGGTACCTCCGGCAGATTCACAGCGCCGCTTAATTACTCGGTCTTTCCAGTTCGATTGCCACCACGTCGATACGCAGTAGATCTGCGCAGGACTCTTCTTAATGTCACTCAACAGGTCTCCGTAAGCAGACCAGAAGTGATAAAGGTTAATAACGGACTGAAACTTTTGTTTTTTGTTCAGATCTACATTGTCGCCGAGTTGAACGATCACTGATTTCGGATTCTTGGAAAGAACAGAGGCTAGCGATTCGATATGACTTTGAGTGACGCCGTCGTCTGACTCAAAAGGATAAAAGTTCCTCGCATATGCGTTATCAGTACTTATACCAAGCTCTCCTAACGTCACGTGCACGTAGTCGGTAGACTCGTACTTAGAGGCCATTCCGTGGGAACCGTACCAGCCTAATGCGGCGCTGGCAGGATGAAACGTTAGGCTATTTCCAACAAATACAATATCTGTTTGAGCTGGTTCTTTAGGTGCTTCTACTGCCTGAAATTCCTTCTTAGGCTGACATGCAGAAATGCAAAATAAAACCGATAACAAAGATATAGAACAAATTGCTCTTGCGAAACCAACTGGATACTTCATTAGTAAAATCAATCCCTCGTAGAAGATTTTCATTCTACATGCCTACCCATGCAAAGGCCATACAGCTTGCCTTATCATTGTTTATGGATGTCAAGGAACATCCTTGAAAAAAACATGACGCCCCAGGGTCAGTGTCTGCTTTGCCTTACCCGCCCAAATCGGTGGCTTCAGCATCGTTGTCGCGTAGTAATGCGTGGCCCCGCCGGTTGGATCCGGCACTGCGCCGGACATTACCTGATCGGCAGCCGACTGCGCCTGGGCAAACTGTGCAACAGGGATTGCTTTGTCGCCGCTGAGATACGCGTAATTAGGGTCATTCTGGTTCCAACAGCTGAACTGCCAAGGCTTCAGGCAAACGCCGGCGTAACCCTCTCCCCACCAAGACTTCGACTTCCCATCGAAAACACGATTTCGGATTGTCCAAGCTACTGCTATTTGCCCCCCGAGGCCTTCGCCGCGCGCCTCCCCCCACAAAGTTCGAGCTAGGACGTCTCGATCTCTCTCAGATACGGTCATGCTTCTCTCCTGGCTGCGATAGCCCGCTTACCGCGGGCCTGATGGTTGTACGGATGATCAAATCGTCAGGCTGCTCAACACCAATGCAGCAAGGCCTGGCTACTCCATGTATCAGCGCCCTTACCGTAAGGTGCGCAGTCGGATACAATCCCGCCGCTCGATTTTTATGAAAAAAACGAATTACTTATGAGACTCACTATTTACTTTGGGGCTAGCGCGGTTAGATGAAAGAACTAAAAACAGAACATCATTTAAGCCATCCCAAATATAGGCCGGACATTGATGGCCTTCGGGCCGTAGCGGTATTAGCGGTAGTAATATTCCATGCATTCCCTGCACACCTCAAGGGCGGCTTCATTGGCGTAGATATCTTTTTTGTAATCTCAGGATTTTTAATTACAACTATCATTCTTGGCAGCCTCAACAAAGGAAGCTTCAACTTTATTGAGTTTTACGCCAGACGAATAAAACGAATATTTCCAGCCCTGCTAATTATTTTAATATCTTGCTGCGCCGCAGGCTGGTTCCTGTTACTGGCTGATGAATATAAACAACTCGGCAAGCACCTTGCGGCTGGATCAGTGTTCATTTCTAATTTTGCACTTAGACAGGAAAGCGGTTATTTCGACAACTCGGCTGAAACAAAACCACTACTACATCTTTGGTCGCTTGGCATCGAAGAGCAATTTTACATTATTTGGCCACTACTACTGTACACCGCTTGGAGGGCAAGACTAAATCCTTTGGCCGTCATAGTGATTGCGGCCGCAATATCTTTTGCTTTAAACATTTCCAATGTTCGGACCAGCGGATCTTTCACTTTCTACTCACCACAAACTAGATTTTGGGAACTGTTAATTGGATCAGCACTAGCATATATAACCTTGAACAAAGAGGCGGCTCTAACAACGCTTAGAATGCCTGCTATGATCCGCGAAAAAGGCACGGAAGTTTTGTCTGCGCTTGGCTTTATAATGCTTACGGTTGGTTTCTTGCGGATCAGCGAAAGCAGACCTTTCCCTGGTACCTGGGCCTTGCTCCCAACGCTAGGCACCGCATTGATCATCGCGGCCGGGCCAAAAGCCTGGCTGAACAAAAAAATCTTATCAAACCGTTTGATGGTGTGGATTGGTTTGATCAGCTTCCCTTTATACCTGTGGCACTGGCCAATATTATCCTTTGCTCACATTGTTGAAGGGGCTTTGCCTTCAAGAAATATTCGCATAATCGCTGTGCTAGTAGCGATCACTCTTGCCTACGCCACATACCGGATAATTGAAAAACCGATTAGAAAACATGAAAACAGCAGAAAAATAGTTTTAGTATTGGTCAGTTTCATGATACTAACAGGACTGGCTGGATTCAGCATATTTAAGAACGAAGGTTACGTCTCTCGACTTGATGACCGCGCCCAGTTTTCAGCGTATTTCAAAAACGATTCTCCAGAATGGCCGTATATGGAGCGAACGGACCTACTGAGCAAATATAATGACCAATGCAACTTTTTCAATATTCCGCGATTTCGTGAAGGAAAAGCGACAACTATTCCTGTTAGCAGCATCCCCAGTACGTGTTACGAAAAAAATAGTTCTAGCACTAAGACGCTTTTCATTTGGGGTGATTCCCACGCTCAGCACTTATACTACGGCCTGAGCAAAAATCTCCCTAGCGACTGGCAAATACTTCAGGTAGCTAGTTCTTCCTGCCCAGCTAATCCTCACGCGACGGCGCCTTCCGCCACCGACTACTGCGAGCAATCTAATTGGTTTGCAATCCAGGCAATCAGCAAAGCAAAGCCAGACGTTGTGTTAATCGGTCAGGACTGGGGGCATGACATTGGAAAAATGCAAGAGATTACTGAAAAACTTAAATCAATTGGCGTCAAGGGAATTATCTTCACCGGACCCGTTCCCCACTGGAGTTCAGATCTTCACAAGATAGTCCTTAAGTCCCTGTGGGAAGATACTCCTAGCCGAACAATGACCGGCCTGAATAAAGACTTCATCGAAAAAAATGATGACCTCAGGAAACGATTTAACATCTACGGCGCGAACTATGCTGACATCATTAACTTGATGTGCGACAACGCCGGCTGCCTGACCTACATAGGCAATGACAAAAAAGAAGGCTTAACTTCCTGGGACAAATCACACTTTACGCCAGTGGCATCAAACTACGTCGCAGAGCACCTATTAGCTAAACTAGTAACAGAGGTCGATAAACAGAAATAATTACCCACTCAGAAGCCCGCAAATTCGGACCTCTGAGCCACTGTCATCTAAATCGGTTGGTCAGGCCAAGCAATATTATGTGGAAAGCCTGACTGACTTGGAACGTCATCGACGTCAACGCGATACTCCTTCCATTTCTTCAACAACGCGGCCTTCTCAGGAGTCGACCTTCCAAGGTCAGCTGCGTCCTGGAGTGGAGCGATCCGAACCGCTGCAGTGGCCAAGAGGCTGTCACGTTTTGATAGTGCGGCCGCTGACAACTCTTCTTTGGATTTCGGCGGCCGCTCAACTAAAATTGGGCGACCCTCAGGATCGGCCGAAATCAAAAGCCCCGTAGATTGCCCGTCGAGCAGAGAAAGGTACTCTGCATCGGTTATTTCGACAGCATCACCTGGAATGCTTTTTCCGTGCATTTCGATCGAGTAAAAGCCTGAGGTGCTCGTGGCATAAAATTTAGCACTCAGCAGCGACAGATACTCACTATCAGACAGTTCCACGGCGTCTGCCGGTAAATCATCTGCAGGATATTCGGCTGGATAAAAACAGACTTCAATTTTCGAATAAAACATCGTCTTCTCCAGATTAATTAGGCGCCAACGGCAAGCCAGCAAACACCGGCGGCGGTCACGCCGGTGCCGGATGAACTGTTCGCGCCGACAGATATCACGCTATTACTCTTCCTGAATGCAGTACCACTCCAGGTTCCAGTGCCCGAGGTAGCGGTACTGCTCTGAGCCGTCGCGATGGCCGAATAGAACGTATTGGGAAATGCGATAGGCAGCGTCACATCCAATATCTGGTCGTCTCCGACGTTCGCCCAACCCCACTGAATGATCAGGCTACCCAGCCACTCTGGCAATTTGATGTAACCGTTAACTGCTTTGGTGGTGGAAAAACCGCTGCCCAACTTGAGCGGGGTTACTGCAGTAAGGTCGTTGGCTAGGGCGTTCACTAGAGCTAGGGTGGCAATCTTCAGGCCGCCGCTTACCGTTTCGCTCGCCTGACCAACTGAGGCGATTGGATCTAGCAATACGAAGTCCACACCGTCATACATGACATCTGAGACCTGATCGGCAAAAAACACCGCGGCTACCTTCGCGCCGGCAGCATCGTACTGCTTGAGAGGCTTGGGCCCTTTGGCAGATACGTTGAGCGTTGGATTCAAGCCGGACGATACGCTGAACTTCACGTTAAAACGCTGAGGGGCCGCGTATGAGGGGATTGCGGGTGTTGGCGTCAACGTCAGGGCCGTCGAGGTACCAGAAGTGGTGAAAGCGGTAGCCTTCTGACCTTGTGCCAGCTTGTAAATTGCTTGAAGCACCTGGTCCTGCGTTCCCTTCACAGGAGATACACCCGCAGCAGTGAGCAAGCTTATGAGCTCTTCCTGAACGTCGTTAAGAAAATCGTCCGTAACCACCGTCGCCTGGACTCCGCCGACAGGATCCCCCTCGGTGAATTTACCGTCGACCGTGGCGCCAGGCCCGTCAATTCTGTGCATGCGTCAATCTCCGTACGCGAAGAGCGCGATCGTGTGCGCTGGCTTCAATTGATTTATTTTGCATTCCAGTGTGTCGTTGCCCCAGGTGCGAAGCCTCTCGCCGGCAGCGGAAACGCCAGCGCGGAACGAAATAACTGATGTTTCAGGAGCGCGGATCAACCAGGTGAAAACCCAGTCGCCGTTCGTAAGCGCATCACCTGCGCGAGAGAGACCGGCCCGGAAGGGGCGATACTCCTCGATGGTTACCGTGTAACCGAGCACGCCAGCCAGTTCTATGAAGTAGCCCGCAGACTGGCCGCCTGTGCTGGATAATTTCGCTAGCAGAGCGTTCTTTCGGCCCTGAAGTGTCTCTTCCAGCACTCCAGCGCATTTGTCGGGGAGCCCTGCAACCCTCTCCCAGTCGCTCAACATCTCGCTGGTGGTGGCAGGGTTGGCCTCCATTGGAAGCGCTTCACCCCGGCCATCTACCCGGGCCAGTTCAATCGACATACCATCAAGCAGGCCGTGAAGCGTGGTACCAGATTCTCGCGGGAAAGCTTGTCCAGGAGGCAGCAGCGTTTTCAGCTGCTCCAGGTAGTCGGCAGCTGTCGGCATTACGCCTCCTTAAAAGCTGGAGAAGGTTATGGTGCCGGGCACTGCCATGTGTCCGGTGGCGTGCGCCACGTCCGCAGTCGGGGCCGTAATCTGGTTGTCCGCTTCGCCAGCCGCGATAGAAACGGCCTCGCGCAGGCGGCTGATTAATGTCGGACTGCCCGGTTTCGAGTCGCGGACGATCAGGTCAGCGACTTCTGCTCGGACTGCAGCCTGGACAGCCGCCGTGTTCGGCGACAACTTCACCGCCATATTGAGCGGATCCGCCACAGGAGCTGCGACAAACACCTCTGCGGTCACCGGGCGTCGTGCATCAATGTAGGCCTGAACCTCTGCGACCTTTGCCGCTTCCGGGATGATGTCGTCTTCGCCATCACATACGAACAAGACCGTCACAGTCCCGGCGCCCATCTGAAGTGGGTAAACCCAAACCCGGGTGACGCCTGGCACCTCAAGAGCCCAAAGCTCATAGTCTGAGGCTGCGCCGCCGTGCGGCGGCTGCCTGATACGCTTCAGTAGCCGACTGAGCAGCTGGGCGTCCGTCTCAACATCAAGACCGCCATCTATGTCCGTGGCCGCAGACCCGGTCGATTGAACGCCGGCTACTGGAGATAACAGAAACAGTGGCGTTCCTGCCTGCGCGTCGCCGTCAGCGCCCGCCTCTACGGCGACAACAGTAGGCTGGAGCGTGACATCAGTGAACACCGCATCAGCCAGGACGCGGTACTGCACGCCATCTTGCCGCTGTAGGATTGTCCCGGCCGGAAGCGTCGACCCGATTGCGCCGGAAAGCAGCCCGGCACCCGTCGAGTAATCAGCGGCCTTGCGAAAGACTTTCCAGATTGCTGCCCAGCGCTCGAGGTATTCCTTCTCGGCAGTGTCGATGATCGCCTGCTTGGCAGCCCACTCAAGGAAGCCGTAGAGCATGTGCACTGCGCCAGCCTCAGACCGGGCGAGGATCCCCAACAGCGAGCGGCGTAGCACTGCGCTTTGCACGCCGGTTACGCGGCCGCTGATGTCGGTAGTAACCCGGTCAATGAGCTCAGGCAAGGTTGGTCTAGCAAATGGCATCAGGCAGCCCTCTTGCCGGCCTGCGCCGACCATTCATAGTTGTATCGGTAGCGAACGGCCGGGCCGGTCGGGCGATAGATATCGATAACGAGCAGCATCACGCCACGCGAGTGATATGAAGCGGCGACCTCGATCGTCGTGGCCACCACGTCATCAATCATCCAGGCCAGGGCGTCTCGGCAATATTGCTCGGCGCGGCTCAACGTTTGCGGCAGTTCTTTTTCCCTGGCCAGCAGCCAGAGCAGCGAGCCCGTCTGGTCGGTCGCCGAGGCGTTTGTAAGATCTCCCCAGTAGCCGCGTAAATCGTCCTGATCATATTCGGGCGGGATCTGCTCAGCACTGGCGCGGCGATCAGTAAATAGGCTGATGATCACCGCAGTTTCAAGGCCGTCATCGCGCTCAAGGTCGAAACCAAACAGCACCAGGTCTCCGCCGAACTCGGTCATTACCATTGCGGCGTCAGCCATTAAATGGGCGCTCCCGTGTTTGCGGATCCGACCAACACCCCGTTATGTTGGTGGGTGCTGCCGATGTTTTTCCCGTTGTTTGTAACTGTGCCGGTGGATTCAATGTTCCCCTGGATCTTCACGTTGCCGACCATTTCAATCTCGCCGATCAGCTTGATGGTCGGGGCCTCAACCTCTGCATGCTGAACAGCCGTGACCTTGACCATTTCGCGCAGCAACTCAACTTTGTTGCCGAGGTCGTCGTACATCGCGACCTCGCCAGCCTTCAGGGTGATGCGATAGCGGCGGTCATCTACCACAAGTACGATGATCTGCTCTCGGTTCCCGCCAACCGAAGCCGCCGCCACATCACCGCCGGTGGGATGGCTGGTGAAGCCGTAGTTCTGCATATGTTCGACGCCATCGCGCAGCTCGCCCTTCAACAGTTCAATCTGCAGCTGTTGCCGGCCATTCGAATCGTTGACGCCGCGCAGGACGCCACGGCCAAACATCATCATTACGCGGTTGCTGAGATCGCGAATTGGGTTACCCATCTTTCTTGTCCTCTTCCCCGATTGCTTCCGCCCAAATATTCCGACCGCCCTTTTTCCCTGATTTGCCTTTCTTCGAATCGGGAGGCTCTGGCGAAAAGGCTTGTGGGCTGACGATGTCGAGCTTGGTAGTGGTACCGCCCTCGCCCCGCTCGTAGGTGGCCTGGCGGATAATCATTTGCCCGTCCATGCGCAACCATGGCGACTTGACCTGGACCAACATTCCAGGCTCCCAGATAGGGCCGCCCGGTGTTTGGCGCCAGCCCTGGACGGTTATAGAAGCTGATGCCGATTTTCCCAGCCGACTATTGGCCTCCCACGTGGCTCTCTCCTGTGCGCTGGCATTCGATCCTCCAGACTCAGCAACGATCAGCATGGGCCGATAACGGCTGATCCCACTGTCACTGGCGCCGCCCTCGATATGTGCCTCTGTTCCTCCCTCGCTGTTGGGACTGTATGCGGCCTGCCCCTTTACCAGGTAATTACGGAACCGCTGGCTATGGTCGATGCTGCCGGTGGCACTGAGGATGTTTTCACCCTGAACCAGTCCGACGGCGGCCCGCTTGTTACCCGCCCTGGTGATCAGTAGGCCGCCGGCGCCATCCGTCGTCAGCAATAGGCGTCTCTGCTTGGCGTAACGCTCAATTGCTTCGAACGCTGTTTCGCCCTGCTGCAGTTTGCAGACCGTGAATGGAGCGCCCACCGGTACATCAGCCGAAACGCCGACGCCGAATGGCTGGGCCAAGACCTGGGCGAAGCGCAATAGGTCAATGTTCTTCCACTCGTCCGGCGTGTGCACGGCACTACAGTCGATCAGGTCCGATGTCCGGTCGCGCCCTTGGATATTGATGGTGTGGTCATTCGCACTGAACGAAGGCTTGAAGATGTCGGCATAGCCAACCACCATCGTTATTCCGCCGAGACGGACTTCGCACTTATCGCCAGGGAGGATGGGCCAGGGCTCAACTTGAGCACCTCTGCCCTCCTGCCCTTCCCAGCGCTCCGTAAGGGTCACAGTGAACGCGCCAGAGGAAGCATCAACCGCGCGCGTTACTCCAACCTGGGTCCATCCCGCGTAATTCATGCCGTTGACCAGCAGCTCAAGGTCATCCATTTGCAAGAACCTCAAGCTGTTGACCACCGATCAGGAAGCCTGGGCGGCGCGGGTCGTTGCGCAACACGATATCCTCGGCCCTGCTGGCGTCACCGTAGAGCTGATAAGCAACAACGAGAGACGGCAGCGTCTGCCTGGGCGAGAATGTCGCGAGTCGGGGCAAATCCTGCTCAGGATCCGGAACGGCCTGAACCACCGCGGTCCTTAAGTCGGTAACCGCGACATATACGAGGTCGTTACTGGTCGACTCGCTCTCCTCATCCAACCTGTCGGAAAGCTCAGTACGCGCCGCAATGGCCGCCTCGTAGCTATCGTATTTAGTTGGTTCGGAGGTTGTTTTTGTGCCGCCGTTGGAAACATCCTCAGTTGCCTGCGTGACCACTGCGGCGACAGCAGCCTCAGAAATTGCAGCCTGACGAACGAGCGCGGAAACGGCGCTGGTGTTCCTCACGACCTGCTGACGGCTCGGCGTAGCAGAAGATGATGCATCATCGGAGCTTGGGAAATACTGGCTGTACAGACTCATCAGCATTCCAAACGCGCTGCTGCCAAACGCTGACCGGATGCTGCTGATAGCGTCAACGACCTGGCCAGCGAACTCGAGCGGGGCCTGGATAAGATTGAACGCATCAGAGCCGATGCCTTTGACCTTGTCGTAGTAGTCGGATACTGCCTGTATGTCGCTTGAAACGATGAACTCAGGCGAGCTAAGAAAGTCGCTCAGGCCCTTTATCTGTGTAGTGGCGGCGTCGGCGACGAAGGCCGGATAGCCCTTCGTGAGAAAGTCGGCCACGAAATTTTCTTTAGCCGACTCGGTGACTTCGCCGGCTTTCGCGCTGATCGCATTTACGCTGTCGACCTTGGCAGAGGGGTAAGACGCCTCGCCCGCCTCGAGGAAAGTCATCGAGATCGTGCATTTACCGCCCTCGTCCGAGGATTCGCCGACATTGAGCCCCCGACAGACCACCGTCAACTCACCCCGGTACGGGTGAACCAACACTCCAGGGCCTGCTTGCTCGCAGACTTTGATCAGCTCTTCCCGGGCGACATCGTATTCTTTGCCCAGCAGGTAGCCGGTGATACTGAACTCTCGCGACTTACGGCCAAGGTCTTCTGTATAGGGAATATCGCGCTCGGCCGCCTCGTGTACTGCCTGGCGCCGGCCGTGACTGCTGTCTGCCGTAGCCACAAAAAAGCCCACGCCGCGAAAGGTCGCGGCGCGGTAGTTGTCTCGCCAAGCCATAGGGAACTCCGGTTACGGGGCCATCATCGAGTAACCGATGTCGGTATCGAATGTCGCTCCCTGGCTGCCCTCGGTTTTCACCTTGGACCCTGCTGGGACGTTGTTCAGGTCGACCTGCACCCTTACTGCCTGCTCAGGAGGGGCCATCTGCTGAACAGCGTCCCGGCCGATCTGCGCAGCGCGCCGACCAAGGTCGGTATCTGCACCGCCGGTGGATGCAGAGGGCGATCCGCCTTCAGTACCACCGCCGACACCGGCGCCATCAATGCCAAGTAATTTCTTGGCCCAATCGGGTAAGCCGTTCTTGATGGCGGCAACAGCCTCGGTGATCTTGCTGCCGAGGATGGCGCCCAGGTCCCAGCCTGTCAGGTACTTGATCAGGCCGTTGAAGCCCTCCATCATCAAAGTGATGGGGTTGTATTCCTTCCACAGCTTCCAGATGCCGTTGATTATTCCGTCACTGAAGGCCGCCTTAACGCCCGCCCATTTCTCTTCGAAGAACCCGACGATGTTGTTCCAGTTCTTGTAGATGACGTAGGCCGCGGCGCCAATTGCCACGATCGCCGCCAGGAACCAGCCGACTGGCGTGAGAGTGATAGCCAACCCGAGCCCCTTCAGGGCCAGCGCCAGGTTCAGCACCGCCATCAGGAAGCCGCCACCGATGTACAAGCCCAGTGCCGTGAATATCAGGTTGGCCGTGCCGAAGGTGTCGGAAAGCGAACCGAATATCTCGATCACCGGCTGAACACCGTCGTACAGGTCGCCAAGAAAGCCGGTGACACGTTCGATGTTGCCAGGCAGGTTTTCGGCAAATGCTGTGGCGAAAGCCTCAATCTGTGGCCTGTATTTGACGATGGTCTCGATCAACCTGCCGCCCAACTTGTTCAGTTGCGGTACCAAGCTGCTACCAATCGTATTACCGACGCCACTCAGTGCCGCATGTATCGTGTCTAGGGTATCGCCGAATACCTCGCCCTCACGGACAGCATCATCCGAGATGACCACGCCCAGACGACGCGCCTCGTCTGACATTTCCTTGAGCCCCGCACTACCACCGCGAATCAACGGCAGAAGCTCTGTAGCGCTCTTGCCGAAGATCTTCACGGCCGCCTGAGCCTGCAGGGACGGGTCTTTGATCTTCGAGATTCGATCAACGAAGGTGTCGAACAGAGCATCGGAGCTCTTCAGCTTGCCGGATGAATCCTTGATGTTGATGCCCAGGCCTTTGAACATTTGCGAAAGCTCTTTCGAGCCCGCCGTTGCTGCGCCGATGTTGATTTGCATCTTCTGCAGCGCACCGCCAAGTGTTTCCGCTGACGATCCGCTGAGCTTCGCTGCAAAGCTAAGCTCCTGGAATCGCTCGCGGCTGATGCCGGTACGCTCGGCAGTATCACCAATTGCGCCCGTTGCATCAGCGAAACCCTGAAAAAACATGTTCAGCGCAGCGCCTGTGATTCCCAGCGTGGCCCCGAGCCCCAGCAGCCTCCGGGTGCTTGAAGCAACCGCACTACCCACGCCGCCGATCGCACCGCCTACGTTCTTCAGGCTGTTCGCGAAAATCGGCAGGCCGGTACGATCAAGCGCACCGGCAATTCCAGCGCTCGCCGCTTTGACCTTGCCGAAGATCCCACGCAACGGCGCCGTGATCTTGTCCACGGCCGCGATGATGACGTTTAGGGAGTATCCTTTGTCTGCCATCCAACCCACTCCTCGGTGCGCTCAAGCCACCAGTTCAGCTCGTCGAAATCCATTTCCATGACTTCCGACGGCTGAACGCTCATAACTTTGACGACGACGGTTACGCCTCCTTCCCACCCCCGAGGTGCTTCAGCAAAAAATCCCGGGCCTCGCCGATGACGGCGGCTTGATCGTCCTCGCTCAGCTCGTCGAGCAACGCAGGGGGGTGGCCAACCATCTTGGCCCCGAGGTCAATCAGCGTGGCAAAGTCCATGTCCGCGCCGCCGTTGCCCTTGCCATCCGAAGTGATGCGCAACGCATGGCCGCGCAGGTATTTCAGCTTGCGGGTCACGGTCAACTCAGTGAACGTGTCCTTGCCGAACGTGATTTGCTCGGCGAGTTGAATCGTTTTTTCCTTTGCCATTACGAGATTTCCTCGGCAGAGATGCCTTCGAAGCGGCAAGCGATGTTGCCTTCTTCGGTGTTGCCGGTGCCCTCACCTGCGTACCAGGCCTCACTCAGGGTGATGACCTTGCCGTTGGCAAGTTCCAGCGTGATGGTTGCGTCATCGAGCGTGACCAGATCTTCAAGGCTCAGCTCGTTGCGATCGGTGATCTCACCCTCAATAAATGGAATCTGAGGGGTTTCCTTGTAGCCGTGGACAACGTCGGAGCCCACCACGCCTTCGCGCTTTGGCTTGCCGAGGTTGTAAGTGAAAGCGCCCTTGGCGAAGTAAATGTCGCCGTTGACCTTCAAGGCGATGAGTCCGCCAATACGGTTTTTTCCTGCCATGTTCTTTCTCCTGGCAATCGCCGTTACAGGCGGAACTGAATTTTGTTGGCGACGATTCGCAGCTGGTTGACCAGGTCAGGCGGGATCAGCAGATCCAGGCGATTTGGGTCGCTCTCGTTACGCTCGGCGATCAGGTTGGCCTTGAAGTCTTCCATGTTCTCCACCAGACCCAGACGCTCCCACTCACGGAACTTCGAGACCGCCTCGGCCTTCATCACCACCGGCGTTACCACTGGCTGCCCGACGCCGTAGCGCGTGCCATCATTGGCAAGCTTGTGCCGCGGGTACTTGCGCAGGATGTAGTCGCGCCAGTCATGGCGGATATACATCAAGGTGAACAGCGTTTCGCTGTCCAGGTAGCTGATGTCAGCGCCACCGGCGGTGTTGGTTTTGTAGGTGGTGATCAGGCGCTCAACAACCATGGTTCCGTCGTTGTTGACCTTGCTGGTCGCGATACCGTCGAACAACAACAGGTTCCGTTCCTGGTTAGTGAACTTGTCCGCGGTGGCGGGCGCCAAGCACCAGGCGTACTGAAGATTTTGGATTGGCCGGGCCGGATCGATGGCGGCGTAGAGAGCAGCGATCGCCATGGTCTCGGCGGCCTTCTCGTAGGTCGGCATCGGCTCGTCGTTGGCCATCATGACGACCAGGTGCTGACTATTGTGGCTGTCGCCGAGGGTTCCAAGGGAGCCTTGAGTGCCGCGCGCCGCTGTGAAGGCGTGGGCCTCGATTTCACGATCCCAGGCAAAGCGGCTGTTCAGCTCAGTCTTCACCGTCGCAAGGGTTGCCGCATCGGTATATGCCAGCCCCCAGACCTGGAACCACTCATCACCCAGAGCCGCCAACGCCGAACCAAGGTCTGGGTTTCCAGAGCCGCCGGTGAAAGCGCTGATGGTGACCGCGACACCGCTAGGCAGTACCTGGCCGGTGTAGTAGTTCACACGGGCGTTCAAGCTGTTTCCGGCCTCGCCTTTATGGCGGCTGGTCAGCGTAACGGTACCTGTCGCGGCGGTGGCCGTTACTGGCATGTCATCTGCGGCCGTGATTGCCGCGACCACAGATGCCGCGATGACGGTTGCGGTGTCGGCACTGATCACGCCGACAGAAACGCGACGCCCGGCGATCATCAGCTCAATGGTGCCGGATGCTGTGGCGGGGCCGGTGAACGCCAGCGTGGCGGCGGCTGCTACGCCTGCTGGATTATCAACCACCGGCATCACTTGTAGCTCGGTGTAGGTATCGATCGCCATCGCCGCGCGAACCATGCCAGCCAGCATCGAGCCCTTCCCGAACTGAACGTCTGCCTGGGCCGGGCTGGTGATGCGGATCAGGGTGTTGGCAGCGGCAGCGCCGGCGGCCAGCTTCTGACCAATCAGCAGGCGACGGTAGCTGACCGGCTGAGGGCCGCGCACCGCCTTGCTGTTGTCGATCTCGCTGTAGACACCAGGCTTGCGAAGCGCGCCGGCACCAGGAATCGTATCCATTCCGATGGTCATTGTTTTTCACCCTTGGTTTCGGCCGGTACTACAGCCTCTTTGATAACGACGTCACCGGCCTTTCCCTTGCGGATCCAGTAACTGTTGAGTTCCACAGACAAGCCTTCTGGCTTGATCTGCTCATAGGTGTCGGGGTGACGCACCAGACGGCCCTCGGCCGGTTTCACGAGCACGCGCGTGGTCATGGATTCAGGTCCTCGATGATGGTTTCTGCGCGATCAGCCGGATTCGGCTGCGCGTTGCCCAGGCTGTATTCGGTCTTAACCGACTTCAGGTGTGGCAGGCTTTGGTTGAACAGGTCGTCAGGGTGACGATCAAAATATTCAGCGTCGAAGATGAGGCGGCACGCGCCCGTAAGGTGCTCCGACTGATCCAGCAGAACCATGCGCGAGCGCACGTACTGCAGGTCATTCACCGTATCGCCGAGCGTGTCGTCCATGAGCAAGAGGCGCTCTACCTGGCGAGCCAGCGTGTCGAGGGTGTCATCCAACGCTTCGTTGCCTTCGGCGTGTATTTCCACCACCAGCTCCACGCGGCGCCTGTATTCCTTGGGAGCCTGGTTAAAGATCTCTGCCGTTTCGTCCATCGTGTAAACGATGATCGCCGGCAACTCGCTCTGCCAGCCGTTGGAAATGAGCGGCGCCACCCGGCTGGCATAAACGCTTGCCCCCGCATTGGTGGCACCCAGCAGCACCGCGACGGCCTGCTTGCGGATCAGTTCTCGTGGGTGAGCCATATTCAAACCTTGCGAAGGAACAGCGTCACACCCGCCACTCCATCGGCCTGCACGTCATGGATTTTGTATAAAACGCCCCGCGCCTGGACGCGATCACGGTTCGTAGGCTCGTTCGGCAAGTCAATCACCCGAACCCCGAGGACGGGGTTGTTAGAGGACACCGGCGCGCCAGTCTCAGGATCGACGGTAACGTGGGCACTATCGAACACCGCCTGTGCCAGCGGCACACCAGGCGCAACACCATCGGTCAGCCAGTAAACAGCGCCCAATGGATCAAGCGCTGCTGTCGGCTCACTGAAGGCGCGGATCGAAACGCCGAGCATGCGCTGGGCCATTGAGGCCCAGCCCATTTACGCCACCGCCGCCGGCGCGGATACGCCGTTCAGGCGGCAGGCACCCGTGGCGGATGGGTTAGTAGCAACCTCAGTCGCCATACCCACCAACACCAGGCCGGTGGCCGACACGTTCGTCAGGGCGCGGCTGGTGGTGTTCATGTAGATCGGGTCACCGATCGCCCAGGCCTGAGCGCTGATCTTGTTCAGGCCGAACACGCCGTCGAGCTTGAGCACCACCGGGGCAGCGGCAGCTTCAGTAGTAGCAGCCACGCCGACAATCGAACCGACTTTGTAGAGCTCGCCCGAAACAGTGCCGCCGGCTGGTGCTGGAACAGTCAGGCAGTCGCCGTGCTGGATGAAAGTCTTCATGCAAGGTCCCCTTTAGAGACAAGAACTGAAAAACAAAAAGGGCGCCACACGGCGCCCTTTTGGGTTTGGATCGAACGCCTGGCTTACGCGCCCGGGTTCTTGTAAGCGCCGCGGTAATCGATCCAGGCTGCGCCGAACACCAGGCGGGCTTTGATTTCCATGCCGTCGACCTCGAAGCCCTCGCGGGTTTCGGTGAACACACCCTGCTCACCTTCGAGGTAAGCGTATTCAAAGGTGTCGATGGAACCAGGTGCTGCGAACAGGTACCACTGGTTGCCGGTGATGCGGGCATCGACGATTACAGTCAGCGAGGCGTTGCGCACATCGTTGATGTCGGCGTTCTTCGCTGGCACATAGTTGGAGCTGGTGAACTGGTAAGCCTCCAGCTCCTTGTCAGGACCGACCACCAGGTACTCGGGAGCCAGGTTGAGGAACTCGCCAGCCTTGCTCTTCTGCTTACGCATAGCTGCGCGGGCAGCCGCCAAGGTTGTGGTATTGATTGCCCCGCCGCTGGCCGCGAGGTTAGCGTGGCCCGCATCGTAGAACGGAACACCATCGGTGAAGGTCGGGTTGCCCAGCAGCAGGGCCCAGACCACGTTGGACTCGGTCGCCGCAGCAGCATTACCGAGCGCTGCCGGGATACGGGTCAGCGCACCCAGGTCATCGTTCACGATGGTTTCCCAGGTGATGGCGATGATCTTGCCGAACTTGGCGACTTTGATCGGGGCACCGTCTTCGGACAGCGTGCCGTACTTGTATTCGCCGTGTTCCTTGACCTGCTCGAGCGCCGCAATGTCGCCCAGGGCTGCGCGAGTTACAGCGCGGAAGTCTGGCACAGTGGTCGGACGGCCCAGCGGGCGCCAGGTTTGAGGGGCGTTGGTGTACGCATCACGCAGTGTGCGGTTAACAGTGCTGCCGAGCAGCAGCGGGAAGTCGCTGGTGCTGTGCATGCCTGCGGCGCGCACTGCTTGGCGATCACAGCCCAATGCTGCGCGGGCCAGCTCCTGCGGCGTCATGCCCCGCGCGTTACCGCCAGCCATCTCGACGAACTCACGAGCCATGTCCACCAGGCGCATGCCACGGAACTCACGGCCAGCGTCTTCCAGCTTGACGGTGGCGTCGCAGCGGTGCAGCAACGCGTTCTGCATGGCAGAGCGTTTGGCGTTCAGGACGGTGACATCTTGGCCGCCATTCACGTTCGTAGGCTGGCTGTTGCGGGTGTTCGGCTGATCTTTATTCTGGCGCTCGGCCACGGCATCGATCAGCGCGGCGCTCGCATCGCTCACGGAAACCCCGCGGGCGATCAAGTCTTCGACGACGGCTTCGTCATCGAGACCAACCTTGCGGGCCATGGTGCGAATCGTCAGGCTGCGCTTACGCTCTTCTTCAGCCGATTCACGGCGAAGCTTCTCGTCGGCCGCGCGCTTCTCTTCTTCGGTCATTGCAACTTCCTCTTGGATAATAGGCACGGCGGCCGGTTCTACGATCGGCTCAACTGCCGACCGAACTTCAAAAATTGTGTGGAATCGTTGGCCTTCGTACTCGGCCGGGGTTTTGGCGCTGCGCACTTTTGCGCCGTCATCGAAACCGATCGGGACGAGAGACAGCTCCAAAGGCTCCCAATCGACAGCGCGGTAAGTGGGGAGCTTGTCGTCTTCCTCCTCCACGACTTCGTACCGGTGCACCGCATAGCCGACGCTGATGTTTCGAAGGATGCCGTCAACAACGTCCTTGAAGACCACGTCAGCGTCTTCACGCTTGCTGAACCTGACCAAAGCATGGCCTTCGCCACCATCGAGCCAGGCGCGCTCTACCACGGCGAGTACCGCACTCAGTTGGTACTGGTTGTGGGTGTCGAGCAGTGGCGCGCCGTTGTTGAGCCGATCAAGGCGAACCGCACCTTCGCTGACATCAAGCTCTTCCATGTAGCTGCCGACATCCCATGACCAGCGCCGGCCTTTAGCGCCGGTCGTCCAGGTCAGCTCGACGGTTCGCGCGTCAATATCGACCGAGCCAGGCCGCACGGCAGCACGCAGGCTGAGCATCGGCGTCTCATGTGTCTTGCGTGTCATCACCTGATTCGGAGTTGGCATCGTCTGGTTTCTCTTCGTTTGATGGTGGCTGACTCGGCGAACCTGCGGCCGCTACTCGGCGCGGGTCGCAGTCCAGCACCAGCCCGTACTCGTCGATCATGTCGTTTGCTTTCTTGATTTGTTCGGCGTGCCGCTTTGGGTCAGTGATGCCAAGTTCGCGGAGCGCGTCGGGCCAGGTAGTCAGGCCGTTGCGCACGCGAGTGATGACGTTCTCTGTTTCCGCCTTTGGGTCGACCATGTCGCGACGGGGCGGAACCCAATAGGCCTTCACGTCGTCCGTGACCCCACCAGGGAGAAGCACCTGTGCCTCCATGAACCAGCGCCATACCTGATCGCACAGCTGTGGGATCAACATCCGCCACTGCCAAACGTCGACCCGGCGTGCGAAGTTCAACCAACCCATCCGCCCGCTTGAAAAGTTGACGCCCTTTAAGTCGCCGGTGAGCAACTCATAAGGAACACCCAGGCCGACCGCCATGGCGTGCAGCTGCTGCCAGGAGTAGGCCGTGTAACCATTGAAGGTCGGGGGAGTGCCGAAACTGACGCTTTCTCCGAATCCGAGCTCCTGGACAATTCCCGGCTCTACTCGGTCAATCAGTGGCGGCGTCTTGCCGGTAGAGGTGCCGCTGTTTTCGTCCTTGGTGACGAATGCGGCGAAGCAGGAGGCGATCTTCGCCTGCTCCATCACCGCGTCTTCCATTTCGTCGAAGTTGCGCATGCGCTGGATGACAGGAGCCAGCCAGCTATAGCCGCGGGCTTGGCCGGGCCGTTTACGCAGAAAGACATGAATCACATCCTCGGCGGGCACCCGGCGCGATTGTAGGGATCCCCAAACTGCATTGGCACCCGGGTGCTCATCGAACAGCCAATACGCAACCCGGCGGCCGAGCGCGTCGAACTCGACGCCCTGGATAATCCGGTTCAGCCCGACAATGTCCGCCTTCGACTCGTCGAGGAAGTCAGCCTCAAGCACCTGCAGTTGAACGGGAACCGGCAAGCCGTCAGAGCTGAAGCGCCGCCGGCGACGAATCAAGCATTCGCCGCTTTCGGCGACAGCCTCCATGATCATGTGCTGCAGTCCGTAGAAGTTGTCCAAACCGTCGGCATCGCATTCAGTCGTTTCGGCCCATGCCTTCCACAGATCCATAAGCCGCAGGCCATCGCGATCCCGCTTCGCCAACGGCAACGGCACAATGCCGGCGCCCACAGCGTTGTCAGCTATCCCGGTGATGCCGCGCTCGCCGAACGGATTGTTGCGCCGCTGGTCCCGAGCGCGGTTGCGCAGCTTGGCCAGGGCTGGAGCGTTCTCAACGTTCGCATCGGCACCGGTGGCCCGCCATCCATCATTGCGCCGGCCACCTGCTGCACCCTCAAACCGCCGTTCGATCATCTTCAGCGCCATGTCCGTGCGCGCCTTCTTCAGCCGCATCTCGGAGCGCTTTGCCGCATACCCAGGGAACAAGCTGTCGAGCATGCTCATGGGCAATATCCTTTGGAGAATGAGGTGTAACGGCGCCCGCCGTCGTTGCAGGCGTTCAGCCCCAGTTCGGTGGACATGTGCTTGAGGATCCGCATCATCTCGTCGAGTGACCGATAGGTGACGCTCTTGTCGGCGTACCGGACCGACAACGCCCCTTCAGCGATTGCCGCCTGCAGGGCGTTGTATTGCTCGATCGTGTAGGCCATCAGTTTTTATTCCAGTGAGAGGATTTCTTCCGCGGTCGTTCTTCCGCATTTGGCTCGTTGCCGCCGGTGACAGCAGCAACCAGCAGATCCAGGTCAAGCCCGAACCGTTGCTGGCAGATGCGCAGGGCGGCGAGCGCATACACGAAGCAATCAAGCGCCTCGTTTCGGCGTCCGCCGCTGTCCCAGCGCATCACACGCTTGCCTTTGGAGATGGCCGCTTTTTTCTTTTCGGAGGTGAGCTGCTTGACCTCCGACTCGTCGCAGATCACATCGTTGGCCGGCAGGTGAACCACCCCAGGCTGAGACACGCCAGCCTGAGAGGCAGCGGTATCGACCGGCAAACCCATACGGCTGTAGAGCAACTCTTTGGCGTTGTCGGTACCCACCTCGGTGAGGAAGACCTTGTGCACCTTGTTCTTCGTGCGCGGGAAGTTCGCGATCGGCTTGCCGTAGATGGTCGCACCACGGATTGGCACGACCCAGTGCACGCCATGCTTACGGCTTTCGGCGTACACCTCGTCGGCATAGTGGCCGCCGGCGTCCCACGTCCAGCGCTCAACCTTCATGACGGTGCCGTCAACCCGGGTGAATTGCCGGTGCAACTCCAGCCCCACCTTGCGGCGAAGCTCTTCGCTGGCCGGGTCGCCCATCAGAATGAAGCGATGGACCAGCCATGCCTCCTCGCCTGGGCCGAACGCCCAGACACGCCCCTCGAAACGGTCGTCCTGGGTATCGATGCCACCAACAAGAACAAGGCCAAGGGCCGGGACCTGCGGATAGACTTCGCGGCGCCCGTACAGAACTTCGGAGTCGAGCTTCTCGCCCTGGTCGTCGTCCCACGTTTCGCCGCGCGTGGTGTTCATGAAGGTGATCAGCTTTGAGACATCGCCTTTCACCTTCAGCCACTCTTCCGCCAGACTGAGCCAGGTACTCCAGGTGCTGTAAATCGCCCAGATGCTGAAGCTGACAGAACGCGGGGTGCGCATAATTTCGCCGTCAACCCCAAACCAGTCCATCCCGTCACGGGTCCAGATGCCCGTGTGCTCGCAGATCCAGCGACCGGTCTTCGACGCCTCTACCATCTCGTTGTGCCAGATCACGCAGGCTGCGTGCTCGCACAAGTACCAAGCTTTTTCCGCCTCGCCGAGTGCGTTCTTTTCCCACTTCAGGCCGAATTCGCAATCCTTGCCGCCCCACTTGAGCGTCTGCTCTTGGTGGCAGTGCGGGCAGTCGATGTGAAACTTCAGCAGGTATGGCGACTCCTCGACCGCCTTGGTGATCTGGCAGGAGCCGACACGCTTTGGCGTTGAGCCACGAATCGACTTAGGGTAGATCGCACCATTGAGGCGCTTGTCACCCAGGGTGATCGGCGAGCCCTCACCTTCGACGCTCTCGTCGAAGTTGGACAACTCGTCGTAGATCACCTCGTCGGCTGACTTCTCGCGGTAGTTGCGCGAAGCCTTGCCGCCGCGAATCCAGAGCGTGCGGCGGTTGGCGAAAATCTTCTGGTCGAGGGTGTTATCGCTGTGCTTGCGCCCGAACCACGGGGCCAGGTCGCCCACCGCCGGGACGTCGCGGATCATGCCGTTGACATGGCTCTTGCTGATGTCCTCGGCGTCTGGGTCCGTCGGACTCCACATCATCACGTTGCGGCGCTTGTGCTGAATCTTGTAGCCGATGTTCGCCATCAACAACTTGGTGTAACCGATCCGCGCCGACTTGATGAAGTTGACGACGTTGATCAGGTCATTGCCCATGCTGTTCAGGATCGCAACCTGGAACGGCTCGGTCGTCCACTTGCCCTCGTTGTAGGAGGACTCAGCCGACATGTAGAAATTCTTGTCCGCCCACTCGACGGCGGTTTGCGGTGGTTCTTTGTAGAGCGCCTGGAGTCCTAGCTTGATCGACTTGCGCAGATCATTCAGCCACGGACTCAGCGTACTCATCTAATAATTCCGGAAGTTGCTCGCCAAAGCTGGCGGCAATATTTCGAGCAAGCGCAATCTCCCGCTCGACCGACTCGATGATGCGAGGGTCAACCTCCGGGTGGCGTCGAGTGACGGTCTTGCCGACGGTGTCCAGTTTCGAGCCGATCTGAGCGGCGATTTTTGCCAGGGCAAATGTGGCGAATGGAACAGGTACGAGCAGCTTGTCGAGCACCAGGTTCTTCTTCTCCTGGGCGATGCGCTGAGCGGCGGTGAGGCCGCGGCGCTCTTCGAGCAGCTTGTACTCGATCAGCGGATCGAGACCTTCGGTTCCATCCCCCGTCGGTTGTTGTTTCCGCTGCGCATGTTCAACGCGGTTTTCCACCACGTTCTGCACGGTGTAGAACGCCTCTCGACCGATGCGTGCGACGGGCGCAACTCCCCATTTGTCAAAGGCTTGCGGGGAAATCCCGAGGCTCGAAGCCATCTCGGATTTGTTCAACCATCCGCGCTGTTTGGTTGTTTCGTTTTTGGCCATGATTAAACAACAACCAACCGTGGGAAAAAGGTCATAGATATTTGGCGCGCGGGGCCCGAATTACCCGCATGGGGCTGGGGGCCGAGGAAGGACCCAA
>NZ_PCOZ01000015.1 GCF_002979555.1 Pseudomonas sp. MYb60
CAGCCTCATTTGCTGTCAAGTGATTATTTTCAGAAGTTTTCGAAGAATTCTTCAACAACTTCAACCACTTGCGCTTCAGATCTCTCGTCAGCGGGAGGCGAATAATACAGTATCCGAAAACGTGGTCAACCCCCCTTTGGCAATTCTTTTCCCTTACAGGTGAACAGGTTGCCAAGGACGCCCACGCCATCCCCTGATACTGCTCTTTCGCCAAGCCCCTTCCTATATAGCTGAAGGATTGCCGGCCAGTTGGCGCGCGTAATGACGATCACTCAGATCCTTCTTCGGATCCGCCTTCACCCAACGCTCAGTCTTTGCGCAATCCACGCAGGTCAGGATTTGCTTGTCCGCACTTAAGGTATACAGACGGGCCTCACCCGGCTGGCCAATCTTCAGCCCCGCCTCCGTCACTTCGAATACCGGCAGGTCGTGCCCCAGGCGGTCCATGCTCTCAAAATTGAAGGCCCATTGCTTGACCTGGCTTTTACGCCAGATCGTCATGATGCTCAGCGAGTCGCGCTTCGACATACGCTGGTACACCCACTCGCCCTCATACGGCGTGAGCTTGGCAGCCTCCTTCTCGCGGTTCACGTTGTCGATGATCTGCTGCTGCATGCGCTCCATCTGCGCATTCAGGGCTGCTTCATCCTTGCGCGCCTGATCCTTGAGCAACTGGGCAACGTCATACGGCCCCTTGGGGTCGTACTTCCAGAGCGCGCCGTCCTTAATGTTGAGCACCTTGCAGTTAAGGCAATCCAGGCTGCGCTCATCCACATTGCGTTGCAGGGCCAGACGCTCGGAGCTGTTGAGGTCGTCCAGCAGCAGCTTCTCGCCTTTGACCGACGCCTTCATCTTCACCAGGGGTTTGATCCGTGCGCCGCGATTCTCCTCGGCAAAAATCTCGGCTTCATCACCGTGCACGTTGAGCACCATGATCCTGTCGGCACCCGGCACCTTGAAGCGGTAAGCACCGCTGAAATCTTCGCCACCACAGCCTGCAAGCAAGGTAGCCGCCGTCACGACTGCCGCCAGTTTTAATAAAGAGTGCATAACGTCCGTTCTGTCTGTGAATTTCCGGCGCCAAAAATACGGCATTTTGCCATCACTCATCAAACACAATGTGTGGGTGACATGAGCGCCACGAACGCGATAGGCGCGGGGCTCTCCGTCGGGCTTGTCTTTTGCGCCAAGGAACAGGGATCATCGCCCTCCCCCTACTGTTGAGGAACCGAAACCATGGAATTGACGCTGGAAGCTGTGGCGCTTTATGCACTGAAACTGGTGCACGAAGTCGACGGTGGCAGCCCGGTTTTGCGAGATGATCCGGTGATGGTCGGGTATGACCGAGAGGTGTTTGGGTTGCTCGTGCGGCAGGGGGATTTGGCCGCCGTTCTGTTAAAGGTTGATCAATGCGTGGACCAGGTACTGGTGGCCGTGGGCGGGGCTGAAAGCGTACTGGGACGTGAATTGCAGCGCCTGGCGGTGGACGTGCAGTGCGTTGAGCAACTTGATGAACTGCCAAGACGGTTAGGCATGCTTAAGGATTACTTGCACGACATTCAGTGAGGCGTCCTATCGCCGCCCTTCCACCGCCATACGCACCGCCAACCCCATCAACACTGAACCCATCATCCAGCGCTGCACCACCTGCCAACCCGGCCGAGTGACGAAGAACACTGCGATGGAGCCAGCCAGGGTAGCGATTACCGCATTGACACTCACGCTGATAAAAATCTGCGTAAAACCCAGCACCAACGATTGCGTCAGCACACTGCCATGGCCGTTCAGGTCGATGAACTGGGGCAACAATGACAGGTACATCACCGCCACCTTGGGGTTCAGCAGGTTGGTCACCAAACCCATGGTGAACAGCTTGCGCGGGCTGTCCGCTGGCAAGTCCCGCACCTGAAACGGCGAGCGTCCACCCGGCCGGATCGCTTGCCAGGCCATGTATGCCAAGTACAACGCCCCACCAAACCGCAGCGCGTCATAGGCAAACGGCACCGCCATCACCAACGCGGTGATGCCTAACGCCGCGCACAGCATATACACCAGGAACCCCAACGCCACGCCGCCCAGGGAAATCAACCCAGCGGTCCGGCCTTGGCAAATTGAACGGGAAATCAGGTAAATCATGTTCGGGCCGGGAGTGAGCACCATGCCGAGGGAAATCAGCGCATAGGCAAGCCAGCTGGACAGTTCAGGCATGATTCGGCTCCGTTCGTTGAAACATCTGGCCAAGGTTGTAAGGTTGGCCGTCATGGTAAGGCGTTCAAAATGCCCGCGTTAGATACAGATCCGCGAGCAAATCGGCATACACCCACGAGGCAGGCACATGATCGACTTCAACAACAAAGGCTTCTTCAAACTCAAGCAAAACAACGAATACGCCGAGCGCGTAAGCGCCCTGCTGCTGGACGGTGAGGAAGTGGTGGATGCGTACAAGGCCATGCGCGACGGCGTGGTGTTCACCACCAAGCGCATCATCGCGGTGAACGTGCAGGGGATCACCGGTAGCAAGAAGGACTTCACCTCCCTGCCGTACAAAAACATCGTGGCGTACTCGGTGGAGACATCCGGGACATTCGACCTGGATTCAGAGTTGGAGATCTACTTTTCGTCGCTGGGGCAGGTGAAGTTTGAATTCACCGGCAAGACCTCGATTGTGGAAATCTCCCGGTTGATTTCCAAGCATTTGTTGAGCTGATCGCCAGAAAAAAACGCCGACAGTCTCATTGATGTCGGCGGAGCCACCGCAATCGGGGGCCCCTCCCACACGTTGCTCGGTGTGGTGCAATTATTCCGCGATGGCTGATCAGCCCGGCGTCACACCACTCCCCACCCCCTCAACCGGAATGCGTTGAGCAGGGTCTGTTACATCAAACACCTGCTGCCCACACGTCGAACTGTTTTGCTTGAACTGAAACTCCACCAGATACACCTTCGCCTTCTCCGGGCTGAACGTGCTCATCACCGGCCCGCAGCTGTAGTAAGCGCCGGTGCCCTGGCTTCTCGCCGAGCTGGACACGGTGAGTTTCTTGCCAGGGTCTGCCTGGATTTCCAATTGGGGGAAGCGCTTGAACCCAGCACTGGCGACGGTCTGGTTAAGCTTGGCGATCCAGTTGAAGACTTTGCCTTCGCCGGTGTCCATCACGGTACCGAGGGTTTCCAGGCGTTGGTCAGGGTCGCCTTCGCGGCGGATGGCGAACTCCACAGGGTTGGTGCCGCCGTTGGCTTTCATGATGACTTTGGCGTGGTCGGCGTCGACGGCTACGGTTTTCTGGCGCAACTGCACGCCGTCCTTGAACAGCGAGGGGGAGGAGTCGCGTTGGTTGGAGTTGCAGGCGCAGAGCGCCAGGGTGATGAGGGAAAGCAGTGCGATTCGCTTCACAACGAGGATGTCCTTATCGATATGTGGGGTGATGACTGGACCTGGTTCTGAACGAAATGTTCCTCAACGGGGCGAAATACCGCGATGCCTTCACAGCCTCGCCGGGATTCTGCAACTCCCGCATCTGCCCTGCGTACATCCATTCGAATTATTTGGGCTGGAAGGTTTCGAGGTACGCCAGGATGTTCTCGATCTTCTCCTGGTCACTGATGCCCCAGAAGATCATGCGTGTACCACTCACGACTTTTTTCGGCGCTTCTATATAGGCAGCGAGTTTGTCCCGGGTCCAGACCACGCCGGAGTTTTTCATAGCATCTGAATACTGATAGTCGGTGGTGGTCCCGGCGGGCCGACCGATGATCCCATTAAGCTCTGGTCCGAAGCCGCCGCGAGCCCCCTCGCCGATGCTGTGGCAGCCGCCGCAGGTCTTGGTGAAGAGTTTGCCACCCGCTTCGGCATCGCCGGCGGCATAGGCCTGTGCGGTACTGAAGATGAGCGTGAGGGCGAGCAGTGCATACTTCATGAAAGTCTCCACATTGAGTGCGGGGCAATTATGCCTGTTTGACGCGAACCCATGTGCTAGACCCTTTTTTATGACCATCCATCGCTTGAGCCACATCCAATCGAACCTAAACAAGTGTGTTCTACTCCACCCTAGTGAACCCAGATGGTGGAGTAAGGATCATGGCTCAGCCATCGATTTTAGTGTTGGAAGACGACGAGATCATTCGGTCGTTGATGGTGGATGTACTGGAGGATTTCGGCGCAGTGGTGACGTCGTTTCCTTCAGCGGATGAAGGGATGATTTATCTGGAGCGGGCTGATGATCCGGTGGACTTGATTGTCAGCGATATCCAGATGCCGGGTTTGCTCAATGGGTATGACTTGAGCCGGGTGGTGGCCCATCGCTGGCCCTCGGTGCCGGTGGTGCTGACATCAGGCAATTCCAAACTGGCCGCGCAGTTGGGAGGCTCGGTGCGTTTTTTGCCAAAACCCTGGAGCACCGAGCACCTGCTTGAATGTGTGCAAACGGCGTTGATCCAGCAAGGTTTGTCCATGCATTGATAGCGTCGCGATATCACCGAAATCGAACTTAGCCACACGCCCTGCGGTCATTTATGAAGCACGGAGCGACTTTTCTGATCCGCTGGTCAGCCTTTTCGCCTTGTGTGTGCGGCTGTCAGCTTTGATATGTGTAGAATCGTCGCCCATTTCCACGCGTCATTCATGGCCGATAGGCCCACAGTTCGAGCTTACTGAATGCATTCACAGGCCCCTGACGTTGGCGCACCTTCCCTACTGGAAGCCTTGCGCACAGGCACTGCCCTGCTGCACGTAGCGTTGGAAAAACGCCTGCCGTTTTTCTCCGACGACCTGAATGCCGATTGGTACCAGCGTCTGCTCCAGGCGTATTACGGTTTTTATCAGCCGATGGAAGCTGCGCTGTACGACTGCGATCTGATTCCTGAAGGGTTTGACCGGGTACTGCGTGTGAAAACACCTACGCTGCTGAATGACCTGTACGCCCTCGGTCTCAGCGAGACGACGGTCAAGGCCCTCCCCCGCTGCACCGAACTGCCCACTTTAGAAACGCCCGCCGCCTGCCTGGGCGCCCTGTATGTGCTCGAAGGCGCGACCTTGGGTGGCCAGGTGCTGCGCCGGGAAATGGCCCAACGCCTGGGCATCGATGCCCGCAACGGTGGTGCATTTCTCGATATTTATGGCGCCGAGACCGGCCGTCGCTGGAAGGATTTTCTCGATTACCTTGGCCGTATGCCGCTGGATGCTCATGCTAGACAGCACGCGGTAGATGCGGCCCGTTCAACATTCAGCTGCTTTGAGCAATGGCTCGACAGCCAGGAGGTACTGCTATGAAACCCGACGATTTTGAAGAGCTGCTTGCCAACTGTGCCGACGAGCCGATCCGCTTTCCGGGGGCGATCCAGCCCCACGGCGTGCTGCTGACCTTGTCGGAACCGGACCTGACGATCATCCAGGTCAGCGCCAACGTCGGCACCTTGTTTGGCCACGCCCCCGAGGCGCTGCTGGGCCAGCCACTGCACACCCTGGTAGGCGCCGAGCATGCCCACGCCGTGGCGACCATGGCCGACAACCATTCATTTTTTGACGCCCCGCCGCTGCACGTTGCGTTTAACGGCGCTGAATTCGAAGGCCTGTTGCACCGCCACCAGAACGTGCTGGTGCTGGAGTTCGAACCGCTGCTCAAGGATTTTCGCCCACGGGCGCTGAATGGTCGCACCAGCGACTTGGGCAAGATGCTGCAGCGTTTGCAATCGGCGAAAACCCTGCAAGCGCTGTACGAAATCAGTGTGAATGAAATTCAGGCCATGACCGGCTACGACCGCGTGCTTATTTACCGCTTCGAAGAGGAAGGCCACGGTCAGGTAATTGCCGAAGCATCGGCGCCGTCCATGGAGCTTTTCAACGGGCTGTTCTTCCCCGCGTCCGACATCCCCGAGCAGGCGCGCGAGCTGTATCGCACCAACTGGCTACGCATCATTCCGAACGCAGCCTACGAACCGGTGCCACTGTTGCCCAAGCTGCGCCCGGACACCGGCCAACCGCTGGACTTGAGCTTCGCCACCCTGCGCAGCGTGTCGCCGATTCACTGCCAGTACATGCAGAACATGGGCGTGCTGTCGTCCATGAGCATTTCGCTGATGAAGGGCGACAAGCTCTGGGGCCTGATCAGTTGCGGCAACCGCGAACCGCTGCTGGTGCCCAACGATCTGCGCACAGCCTGTCAGACCATCGGCCAGGTACTGTCGCTTCAGATCAGCGCCATGGAAGCCCTGGACCTGAGCCGCCAACGCGAAGAAAAAGTCGAAGCCCTGGCCGTTCTGACCCGCGCCATGAAGGCCTCGGAAGAAAACGTATTTGACGGCCTGTCTCAGCAACCGCAGGTGCTGATGGACCTGACCCTGTCCGGCGGCGTGGCAATCATCGAAGACAAGCAACTGCACCGCTACGGCAACTGCCCGGAGCCGGCGCAGATTCGTGCGTTGCACAAATGGCTGCAGGAAAGTGGCGAGCCGGTATTTTCCAGCCATAACCTGTCGGCGGTGTATGCGCCGGCCAGCGAGTTCCAGCACGTGGCCAGCGGTGTATTGGCGATGAGCCTGCCAAAGCCTGTGGATAACGGCGTGCTGTGGTTCCGTCCGGAAGTGAAAGAGAACATCAATTGGAGCGGCGACCCGACCAAGCCGCTAGACCTGGAAAATTCCGACGCAGGCTTGCGCCTTCGCCCACGCACTTCGTTTGAAATCTGGAAGGTTGAAATGGCCGGCATTTCCACCAAGTGGAGCCATGGCGACCGCTTTGCCGCCAACGACCTGCGTCGCTCGGCCCTGGAAAACGACCTGGCGCGCCAGGTGCTGCGCGAGCAACAGGCCGTGCGTGCGCGTGATGAGCTGGTGGCCGTGGTGTCCCACGACCTGCGCAACCCGATGACCGTCATCTCCATGCTCTGCGGCATGATGCAAAAAGCCTTCAGCTCCGATGGCCCGCACACCTCGCGGCGGATTTCCTCGGCCATCGACACCATGCAACAGGCCGCCGGGCGCATGAACGTGTTGCTGGAAGACTTGCTCGACACCTCCAAGATCGAAGCCGGGCGTTATGTGGTCAAGCCGGTGGCACTCGATGTGACCCAGATTTTTGAAGAGGCGTATTCGCTGCTGGCACCGTTGGCGATGGAGAAAGGCATCGACCTGTCGTTCAACGCCGAGCCCGGCCTGTTGATCAACGCTGACCCGGAGCGGCTGTTCCAGGTGCTGTCCAACCTCATCGGCAACGCCATCAAGTTCACGCCACGCCAGGGCAATATCGGCATCAGCGCCATGAGCAATGGCGAAGAGATCGTGTTCTCGGTGCGCGATTCCGGCGAGGGCATTGCGCCCGAACAACTGCCCCACGTGTTTGATCGCTACTGGACCCAGACCGAAAACAATCCCACCGGCAGCGGCCTGGGCTTGTACATCACCCAAGGCATCATCCAGGCCCACGGCGGCAAGATCGTGGCCGAAAGTGAGGTGGGCCGTGGCAGTGAGTTCCGGTTTACGGTGCCCAAGGTGATTGGGGATTCGCATACCTGATCGAACCGGCATCGATGCCGACGCAACAGAGGGCAACACTTGCGCTGCCCTCTGTCGCCTTCAGGGCCGCGCCTTAACAAAACACTCACATTCATTAGGCTAAGCTCGCCGGTTACATCCTGTCTGGAGCGTCTGCCTGCATGCCACACCCTGACTCACTGCCCGCCGTTCTGGTCGGCCCGTTGCTACGTCGCCTGGAACCCCATCGTCTGGCGATGTGGCTGGTGGGCACCCGCGAACTGGCGATGACACTGACGCTGCAGGTTGCCGGGCAGACCCGCACGATCCCCCTCGACCAGCGCCAGTGCCAAGTGGTGCCGGTGGGACGTCACGCCTTTATTCATCTGATCGACGTGCACCTGGACGACGTCCTGCCCCAGGATGTGGTCATCGATTACGACCTGTTGATTGATGGCAACGGGATCGCCGACTGGGCGCCGCACCTGCTGTACACCGCAACCCCGAATTTCATCCTGCACAGCCGCATCCACCAACTGGTCCATGGCTCCTGCCGCAAGCCCCATCACAGTGCCGACGAAGGCCTGCTGTGTGTCGATCGCCTGCTGGCAGCCGCCAACACGCCCGCCGATCGCCCCGCCTTGCTGATGATGAGTGGCGATCAGGTCTACGCCGACGATGTGGCCGGGCCGATGTTGCGCGCGATTCACGCGCTGATCGAGCGCCTGGGCCTGTTCGACGAGTACCTCGAAGGCGCCGTGATCACCGACAGCGCCAGCCTCTATGGGCATCGCGCCAGCTACTACCATCGCGCCGATCTGTTGCCGGCGCTGGACAGCAACAAAACCCTGCGCGAGCGTTTTTTTGGCGGGGTGAAAAAACCGATTTTCACCAGCAGCACAGCGGACAACCATTTGGTGACCTTCGCCGAAGTGGTCGCGATGTACCTGCTGGTCTGGTCACCGACACCCTGGAGCCTGATCGACCCGCAGCCGCCCGCCTTGAGTGATGAAGAACAACGGCGCTATGCCCGCGAGCAGGTTCAGATCGAACGGTTCCGCGCCGGCCTGCCGGGGGTTGCGCGCGTGTTTGCGCACCTGTCCACGCTGATGATTTTCGACGACCATGACATCACTGACGACTGGAACCTCAGCGCCCAATGGGAAGAAACCGCCTACGGGCATCCGTTCTCCAAACGCATCATCGGCAATGCCCTGCTCGCGTACCTGCTGTGCCAGGGCTGGGGTAACCAGCCGGATGCATTCGGCGAACTGGTCAGCCAGGCCCAGGCCCTTACCCAGCGCGAGCAGGACAATCACCTCAACGCCGCCACCCAGGACGGGTTGATAGAAACCCTGCTCAAATTCCAGCAATGGCATTACGTGCTACCCACGACCCCTGCCCTCGTGGTGCTCGACACCCGCACCCGGCGTTGGCGCAGTGAGTTCACCCTCAAGCAGCCGTCCGGCCTGCTGGATTGGGAAGCCTTGAGCGAACTGCAACAAGCGCTGTTGGATCACCCCTCGGCGATCATTGTCTCCCCGGCGCCGATCTTTGGCGTGAAGCTGATCGAAACCGTGCAGAAAGTCTTCAGTTGGTGCGGGCACCCCTTGCTGGTAGACGCGGAAAACTGGATGGCCCATCGCGGCGCCGCCCAGGTGATCCTGAACATTTTCCGGCACTCGCGTACGCCAGGTAACTACGTGATCCTGTCGGGTGACGTGCATTATTCGTTCGTCTACGAAGTACTGATCCGCCACCGCAATGCCGGCCCGCGCATCTGGCAGATCACCAGCAGCGGCATCAAGAATGAATTCCCGCCCCGCCTGCTGGAGTGGTTCGACCGCCTCAACCGCTGGCTCTACTCACCCCGCTCGCCCCTCAACTGGTTCACCCGCCGACGCACCATGCAGGTGGTGCCGCACATTCCGGAACATGCCGAAGCCGGAGAGCGCTTGTGGAACTCGGCGGGGATCGGCCAAGTGTATTTCAATGAACAGGGCCAGCCCGCAGCGATTTACCAGCACAATGCGGACGGTCATGCACGCACCAAAATGCTGGCCCCCGATGCAGGAGCCGGCGTGCCGACGATGATCGTGAACGATAACGCGCCAAACCAGGGCTAACGCGTCGCCAACCCGATTTTCGTCAGCAGGCCTGCGCCTGTGAGGTCACCGCACTGGCGGCGCGTACTGGATACCGCCATTGCTCCACAACGCATTGAGCCCGCGCTTGATCTTCAGCACGCTGCCCTGGCCAATGTTGCGCTCGAACACCTCGCCATAGTTGCCCACCTGCTTGACGATCTGCACCACCCAGTCCTTGCGCAGTTTCAGATCCTTGCCGTACTCGCCGTCGCTGCCCAGCAGCCGCGCAACATCCGGGCTCTTGCTGGTCTTGGCCTGTTCTTCGACGTTCTGCGAAGTGATGCCCATTTCTTCGGCATTGAGCATGGCGAACAGGGTCCATTTGACGATGCTGAACCACTCGTCATCGCCCTTGCGAACCAGCGGCCCCAGGGGTTCCTTGGAGATCACCTCCGGCAGCACCACGAACTCTTCAGGATGGGCCATCTTGATGCGTTGCGCATACAGGCCGGACTGGTCGGTGGTAAGCACGTCGCAGCGCCCGGCTTCGAGGCCCTTGGCACTTTCGTCGGCGGTGTCGAAGGTGATGGGGGTGTATTTCATGCCATGGGTGCGGAAGTAATCGGACACGTTGAGTTCGGTGGTGGTGCCGGCCTGGATGCACACGGTCGCGCCGTCCAGTTGCTTGGCGCCGGTAACGCCGAGTTTGTTGTTCACCAGAAAGCCGATGCCGTCGTAGTAGGTGACGCCGGTGAACACCAGGCCCATGCCCGAATCCCGCGAGCTGGTCCAGGTGGTGTTGCGCGAGATCAGGTCGATCTCGCCGGATTGCAGCGCGGTAAAGCGCTCCTTGGCGGTCAACTGGGTGAACTTCACTTTCGATGCATCACCAAACACCGCAGCGGCGACGGCGTGGCAGACGTCCACATCGATGCCGGTCATCTTGCCGGTGCTGTCCGGCACGCCAAAGCCCGGCAAGCCGTCGCTGACGCCGCACTGAATGAAGCCTTTTTTCTGGATCGCGTCCAGGGTCGCCCCGGCGTGGGCGGTGCTGGCCAAGCCCAGTGCGGCGACGGCACTGATAACGGCCAGGGTGGATTTGAATGGGGTCATGGGAGGCGCTCCTTGTCGATCCTTTTTATTCGACGCCACACAGCCCGCGCCGGTTTTATTGATGCTGCGCGGCAGTATTGACAGATAGGGCGCCTGGCCACAAACGACCTTTCGGCAACAACTCCTTCCGAATTGGAATGACCCGAAGACTTTATTTCGTTTGCGACGCGCCCCGGCCAGCCGCTTAGATGCGCAGACGCCCGCCACTGCCGAGTCCAGGATTCATGAGCCGCGAAACCATCAGCCAGTCGATCTCCATCGTCCACCCCATCAGCCTCAGCCACGGCAGGAACGCCGAGGTCTGGGACACTGCAGGTAAACGCTATATCGACTTTGTCGGCGGCATCGGCGTACTCAACCTGGGCCATTGCCATCCCGGCGTGGTGGACGCCATCCGTGAACAGGCAACCCGGCTCACCCACTACGCCTTCAACGCCGCCCCGCATGGGCCCTACATCGAACTGATGGAGCGCCTGACCGCGTTCATCCCGGTGGACTACCCCGTCAGCGGCATGCTCACCAACAGTGGCGCGGAAGCGGCGGAGAACGCGTTGAAGATTGTGCGCGGCGCCACGGGCCGCACGGCAGTGATCGCCTTCGACGGGGCCTTCCATGGGCGTACCCTCGCCACCTTGAACCTGAACGGCAAGGTCGCGCCCTACAAGCAAAAAGTCGGCGTACTGCCCGGCCCTGTGTATCACCTGCCCTACCCCAGTGCCGACAACGGCGTGTCCTGCGCCGAAGCACTGAAAGCCATGGACCGCCTGTTCAGCGTGGAAATCGACGTGAACGACGTCGCTTGTTTCATCATCGAACCGGTGCAGGGCGAAGGCGGTTTCCTCGCCCTGGATATCGATTTCGCCCAGGCACTGCGGCGCTTCTGCGACGAGCACGCCATCCTGCTGATTGCTGATGAAATCCAGTCCGGCTTTGGTCGCACCGGCCAACGTTTCGCCTTCTCGCGGCTGGGCATCGAGCCGGACGTGATCCTGCTGGGCAAAAGCATCGCCGGCGGCGTACCGCTGGGCGCAGTGGTCGGGCGCAAGACGCTGATGGACAACTTGCCCAAGGGCGGCCTCGGCGGCACCTATTCCGGTAACCCCATTGCCTGCGCGGCCGCCTTGGCGACGCTGGAGGCGATGAGCGACAGCCACCTGCGAACCTGGGGCGCGCAGCAGGAACAGGCGATTGTCGCTCGCTACGAAACCTGGCGCACGCAAGGCCTGTCGCCTTACCTGGGCCGCCTGACCGGCGTCGGCGCCATGCGCGGCATCGAGCTGGCCAACGCCGACGGCACTCCTGCCCCCCGGCAACTGGCGCACCTGTTGGAGCTGGCGCGTAACGCCGGCCTGCTGCTGATGCCCAGCGGTAAATCGCGGCATATCATCCGCTTGCTGGCACCGCTGACCACCGAACCTGCCGTGTTTGAAGAGGGGCTGGATATCCTGGAGGCGTGTTTCAAACAGCTGACAGCTTGAGTGACAAACGGACAAAGCGATGGGGGCAGAGTGCTGCCTTGACCTGATCCCCCTCCCCCCTGAAAATGCCCGACGCTTTTTTGTCCCGTTTACTGAAGTAGTGAAATTTCAATGTCCGATTCCTACACCGCAGAGTCCGCCGAAGAATCCGTAGTCACCTTGCGCTCCAAAGCTGAATACGAAAACGCCATCAATCTTTCACAGCACGTGCCCGCCGCCAAGATCATCAGCGAGATGGTGCTGGACGCCTTCCACACCTCCAAGGAGAGCGATCAGATCCGCGAACTGCGCGTCGCCATCCGCCAGGCCCACGATGCGTTCGACGACGACAAGGCCTACGACCTGATGGGCCAGCTCAAGCAACTCAAGGACGCCGAAGCCGCCGACAGCCTCGCGCTGGAAGACCTGAGCAGCAAGTTCTCCATCAGCCGCATCCTGTCCAGCTTCAAGGACGACCCCGAGTTCCAGGAGCTGGTCTACGGCCTGGCCCTCAAAGTGCTGAACCAGAGTCATCAGGCCATCAGCAACCCGAGCGCCGGCAAGAGCAAAGCCTCGCGCCCGAAAAAAGAAGCCGAAGTGTTTGTGATCAGCAAGGACGGCATCAGCGTCACGCTGCCCCTGCGCACGCCGCGCTCGAAGCTGAATGTGGACCGTGAGGCGTTTGAGTTCCTGGGCTTCAGCTTTGTGGGTGAAGGCGATGAGGCCGAACTGGAAGTCGAAAGCTTTGTGGATCACTCAGGTGCCGAGCAGCCGCTGAGCCGCAAAAGCGTGATTACTGCGCTGCAGCAGCAGACGGCGTTTGATGGTTACAGCATCGCGCAGCAGTAACCTAAACACCGCACACCTGAGTGTAGGAGCTGGCTCGCCTGCGATAGCATGACCTCGGTATCCCGGGTGTACCGAGGCGTCTGCATTGCAAGCAAGCCAGCTTCCACACAGGGTCTGCGTCGCATCAACTGACCTGTGCCGCAAACACCTCGCGAAACCGCGCCATCTCCTGCTTATCCCCCACGGTCACCCGTACCCACTGCGGCCAGCGTTTGAACACCCGGCCGATCATCACGCCCTGCGTCGCCAGTTTCTCGATCACCTGCTCGGCCGGTTGCTTCACATCGATCATGAAGCAGTTGGCCTGGGAAACCGTGCAGGTAAACCCGCGGCTTTTCAGCCAGCCGGTGGTCTCGTCGCGCAATTGCTGGTTGAGCGCCTTGCGTTGTGGCAGCAGCTTCACGTCTTCCAGGCTGGCAAGGCCGCCGAGCAGGCTGGTGCCAGCCGGGACGTTATCGCCACCGAACACCGCCAGGCGTTCCAGCAGCGCAGGGTGACCGATTGCCAGGCCCAGGCGGGCACCGGCCATGCCGTAGATTTTCGAGAAGGTGCGCAGCACCAGCAGGTCGTCGTGGTCCTTGACCCAACCGACTACGCTGGGTACGTCGGCAAAATCGATGTAGGCCTCGTCCACCACCAGCACACTGCCCTTGGGCTTATTGGCCAAGGCTTGGCGGATTGCCTCCACCGGGGTGACGGTGCCGGTGGGGTTGTTGGGGTTGCACAGGTAGAGCATGCCGGCGTTGGGGTCCGCCGCGAGCATGGCGGGGACGTCGTGGGCGTGGTCGGCGTTGAGATCGACTTCCCGTACCGGGGCCTTGTGTGACTCGGCGGCCTGGCGCGGCACTTCGTAGGATGGCGTGGCCATCACCAGGCCACGGGTTTGGCTGGTGAAGGCCAGCACCGCGTAGCGCAGCGCGGCCATGGAGCCGGAAAACACCGCCACCTGTTCTTCGGCAATGCCTTGCTGCTGGGCAAACAACGCCGCCAACGCGTACATGTGTTCGTAGGGATAACGCCCGGTACTCGCGATGCCCGCCTGCATCGCGGTGCGGGCGGCCTGTGAGGGGCCGTAGGGGCTTTCGTTGTAGTTGAGCAGCACCTTGTCGGACGCTGCCGGCGCGGGCGCCGCAACCGCCCAATCCAGACGTCCCAGCAACGGCAGTGCAGCGCCCACGGCGAGAAGGGACCGACGGCTCACGCTGACCATATGACAACTCCTTGTTACAGGGCGGGTGATGGATTCGTACAGCAGGTACACAGGGGTATGACGAGAAAGGCACCGGTTGATTTAAACAACCGCCCAAGAAAAAGCCCCGCGCTTCTCTCGAAGGCGGGGCTTTTTCACTGCGGGACCACTCAGTGAGCGTAGGTCAGCAACAGCTCTTTCGGCACTTGGAAATCCAGGGACATCATCACGCTCAGCGCGGTGATGGTGAAGATCGAGAACACGAACAGCTTACGCGCCCAGACGGTGTCATCCACCGCCTTGTAGCCGGTCCAGGCCATGTACAACCAGTACATGCCCATGGCGGCAGCGACGGCGAGGTAGCTCATGCCGGCGTAGCCACTGAAGGTCAACATCAAGGTCGCCACGAGGAAGGCCAGGATGTACAGCAGGATGTGTTTCTTGGCCACCTGGATGCCACGCTTGACCGGCAATACCGGAATCGACGCAGCCAGGTAGTCATTGAAGCGGAAGATCGCAATGGCGTAGGAGTGCGGCATCTGCCACAGGCTGAACATCACCAGTAGCGTCAGCGCGGCCATGTCGAAGCTGTTGGTTACAGCCACATAACCAATCACCGGCGGCATCGCCCCCGACAGACTGCCCACCAGCGTGCCGTGAACCGACTTGCGCTTGAGGTACAGGCTGTAGAGACCGACGTAGATGACAAAGCCGATCACGGCAAACAGCGCCGCCAACGGATTGGCCACCTTGTACAACAACGCCACACCGGCAACACCGAGGATGGTCGCGTAGACCAGTGCCAGTTTCAGGGAGATGAGGCCCTGGACCAGCACGCGGTTCTTGGTGCGCTCCATCTTGATATCGATGTCACGGTCGATGCAGTTGTTGAAGACACAACCGGAAGCAACCACCAGGGAGGTGCCGATCATCGCAGCCAGGAAGATGGCCAGATCGACATGTCCCTTGGAGGCCAGGAAGAAACCGCCCGCCACAGAAAGCACGTTACCGAAAATGATCCCCGGTTTGGTGATTTGGATAAAGTGCTTAAGCGACATCGGGTCTTACCTCACTTCGCCATCATGAACGTATGGATGCTGAACATGATCCATATCGACAGGCCAACCAACAGCAGGATTACCAACCCTGCGAACACGAACGCAATCACGTTGTCGCGCTGCTCTTTGGAACGGTCCAGGTGCAGGAAGTACACCAGGTGAACCAGTACCTGAATCACCGCGAATGCCAGCACGATCATCAAGGTGATCGACTTAGGCAGGGTCGGGTACATCACCAGACCAAACGGGATGAGCGTCAGGATTACCGACAGGATGAAGCCGATGGCGTATGACTTGACGCTACCGTGGCTCGCATCATGGCTGTCATGGTCATGGGAGTGTGCATTAGCCATTACAGAGTCCCCATCAGGTAAACAACGGTGAAGACGCAGATCCAGACCACGTCCAGGAAGTGCCAGAACAGGCTCAGGCAGCTCAGGCGAGTCTTGTTGGTGTTGGTCAGGCCGTGTTTATTGACCTGATACATCATCACCGCCATCCACAGCAGGCCGGCAGTCACGTGCAGACCGTGGGTGCCTACCAGCGTGAAGAACGCGGACAGGAAACCACTACGGTGCGGGCCGTAGCCTTCGGAGATCAGCAGGTGGAACTCGTTGATCTCCATGCCGATGAAGCCCAGGCCGAACAGGAAGGTCAGGCCCAACCAGCTCAGTACGCCTTTCTTGTTGCCCTTGTAGAAGGCCAACATGGCGAAGCCGTAGGTGATCGAACTGAACAACAGCAAGGCGGTTTCGCCGAGCACGTAAGGCAGTTCGAAGATGTCGTGGCCCGACGGGCCACCCGCTACGTTGTTTACCAGTACCGCGTACACCGCGAAGATCGACGCAAACAAGATGCAGTCGGTCATCAGGTAGAGCCAGAAACCGAAAACGGTCATCGGCCCCGAGTCGTGGTGATGGTCATCGTGCCCATGATCATCGACATGGGCGTGTCCAGCATTGGTCACTAAGTTCGACATGGTTTAAGCCTGTTCCAACGAGGTTTCTACACGGTTGGCCGGGATTTTCTTCTCGGCGACCAGGCGAGCGTGCTGCTCGGCTTCGATGCGCTCGATCGTTTCGACCGGCACCATGTAGCCTTGATCATCACGTGCAGCGTGGACAATGAAGTAGCCGATGGTGCCCACCAGGCTAACGATTGCCAGCCACCAGATGTGCCAGATCATCGCGAAACCGAACACGGTCAACAGCGCGCCCATCACCACGCCAGTGGCGGTGTTGTTCGGCATGTGGATCGGTTCATATTTAGCCGGCTTCTGGTACGCAGTACCGTCTTCCTTGGCTTCGGTGAACGCATCAATGGTGTTCGCAGTAGGGATCACGGCGAAGTTGTAGAACGGAGGTGGCGACGAGGTCGACCATTCCAGGGTGTGGCCATTCCATGGGTCGCCGGAGTCGCACGCGTTTTGCTTGCGGTCACGGATACTCACGTACAACTGGATCAGCTGGCAGGCGATACCCACAGCAATCATGATCGCACCGAACATGGCGACGTACAGGTACGGCACCCACTCAGGGTTGGTCGTGGCGTTCAGACGACGGGTCATGCCCATGAAGCCCAGTGCATAGAGCGGCATGAACGCGACGAAGAAGCCCGAGATCCAGAACCAGAATGCAGCCTTGCCCCAACCTTCGTGCAGCTTGAAGCCGAACGCTTTCGGGAAGTAGAAGCTGAAACCAGCGATGTAACCGAATACAGCACCACCGATGATCACGTTGTGGAAGTGAGCGATCACGAACAGGCTGTTGTGCAACACGAAGTCAGCACCCGGGATGGCCAGCAGTACGCCGGTCATGCCGCCGATGGCGAAGGTCACCATGAAGCCCAGGGTCCACAGAACCTGGCTGGTGATACGCAGACGGCCGTGGTAGATGGTGAACAGCCAGTTGAATAGCTTCACCCCCGTCGGGATGGAAATCAGCATCGTCGCCAGGCCGAAGAAGGCGTTGACGCTGGCACCCGAACCCATGGTGAAGAAGTGGTGCAGCCACACCATGAAGCCCAGTACAGAGATCGCGCCCGATGCGTAAACCATCGAGTGGTGACCGAACAGGCGCTTGCCGGTAAAGGTCGAGATCACTTCAGAGAAGATACCGAACGCTGGCAGGATCAGGATGTACACCTCAGGGTGACCCCATGCCCAGAACAGGTTCACGTACATCATTGGATTGCCACCAAGTTCATTGGTGAAAATGTGGAAATCCAGGTAACGGTCAAGCGACAGCAGCGCCATGGTAGCGGCCAGGATCGGGAACGAAGCCACGATCAGGACGTTGGCCCAGGTGCAGGTCCAGGTGAAGATCGGCATGTCCATCAGTTTCATGCCAGGGGCGCGCATTTTCAGGACGGTGGCCAGGAAGTTGACCCCCGTCAATGTCGTCCCGAGTCCTGATAACTGTAGCGCCCAGATGTAGTAGTCCACACCCACGCCCGGGCTGTATTGCAGGCCCGACAATGGCGGATACGCAACCCAACCGGTCTTGGCGAATTCGCCGACGCCCAGGGAAACGTTGATCAGCACGACGCCGGAAACCAGCAGCCAGAAGCTCAGGGAGTTCAGGAACGGATAAGCCACGTCACGCGCGCCGATCTGCAGCGGCAAGGCAAGGTTCATCAAGCCGGTGAAGAATGGCATCGCCATGAAGATGATCATGATCACACCGTGAGCGGTGAAGATCTGGTCATAGTGTTCAGGCGGCAGGTAGCCAGGCGAACCCTCGGTGGCCATGGCCAACTGGGTACGCATCATGATGGCGTCGGCAAAGCCACGCAGCAGCATGACCATGGCAACGATGACGTACATGACACCGATTTTCTTGTGGTCGACAGACGTCAGCCACTCGGTCCACAGGTAGGTCCATTTCTTGAAATACGTGATTGCCGCAAACAGGCCCAGACCACCCAGCGCGATCATGGCGATGGTCACCATCACGATCGGCTCGTGGAACGGGACCGCATCCCAACTTAATTTACCAAACATCGTTTACTCCTCTGCCCCAGCAGTTGAATGCGAGCCCGTGTCAGAACCTTCAACCGCGGCCACTTCTTTCTTCTCGTGCTTGACCGGCTTGCCTGGCTTCATACCTTCGTACTTGTCGACGATTTTCTGAAACAGGTTCGGCTCGTACGTGGAGTACAGGGCGACTGGGTTGTTCTGGCTTGGTTTGGTCAGGGCGTCGTATTCAGCTTGATCAAGCTGTTTAGGTGCGGCCTTGACTTCGGCTACCCAGGCGTTGAAATCTTCCTGGCTCGTCGAGATCGCTTTGAATTTCATGCCGGTGAAGCCAGCGCCGCTGTAGTTAGCGGAGATGCCTTCCATTTCAGCTTTTTCGTTGGCGATCAGGTGCAGGCGGGTCTGCATGCCTGCCATCGCGTAGATCTGGCCGCCCAGAGCAGGGATGAAGAACGAGTTCATCACGGCGTCGGAGGTGATCCGGAAGTTAAGCGGGGTGTTCTCCGGGAACTGGATCTCGTTGACAGTGGCGATACCCAGGTCCGGGTAGATGAACAGCCACTTCCAGTCCAGCGCGACCACTTCGATGTTGATCGGCTTGACGTCGGATTCCAGCGGACGGTACGGGTCCAGCTCGTGGGTCGACTTATAGGTGATGTAACCCAGGGCGATAATGATGAGGACCGGAACCAGCCACACCGCGATTTCGATCTTGGTCGAGTGCGACCACTTCGGCGCGTAGGTCGCGCTGGTGTTCGACGCGCGGTATTTCCAGGCGAAGGCGAAGGTCATGATGATCACAGGCACCACGACCAACAGCATCAGCAGGGTAGCGGTGATGATCAGGTTTCGTTGATCCAGACCGATCTGTCCTTTAGGGTCCATCAAGGTCCACTTGCAGCCTCCCAGCATTAACATCATGCCAAGCAGCGGCAAAAAGCCTAGTAATCGGGGGTACCTGTTTTTACTCATCTCACGACCTCTAAAGCAGCTTGCGCAATGCAGTTGGGTTTTGATCGCCAACACTTCACCCTGCCAAGGGTTGGCATTTCTCTTCGATTGAATAAGAGCCTGTCCATCACGCCATCACTGTACGTTTCACGGACCTGCGGTGAGTTCTTATTCGATTTCGTGGTTAAAGGCCTTGTTACAGACCAATTCCATTTGGTGCGGGTAGTTGAAAGGCTGCCGGAACCTTGGGGTCGCACAGAGCCATCCATCTGCCCCTCGACCGCTCCAGTGCTCAAATATTGAACAGCACCGGACATTCAGTGCGGGCGATTGTAGTTAGCTAGCGATGTATAAACCATGTCTTATAAAGAAATAATTTTTATCGATTACAGCAATAATCCTTCACCAAAATCGCAAAGGTTCGCGATCTTATCGCGTTCGATTCCCAACAAAAACCACAAAAATTGCCCTGATATTCGGGTGCGCGGGCCATCCCTTACACAGCGTAAGGGCTTGCAAAACCCATCGAACCCCCCATAAAACAAGGCATTGGGACATCACCGGATCGCACGCCTGGCGCACGGTTCAACGCCCGCCCCAAACGACGAACTGACAGCACAATTTAGCCGGCAGATGCAAATTTCTGCGGCGTTCAGCCGGGTGAAAATCGTCCTGCGACAGCCTCCGTGTGACAACATGTCGCACACTGCGCGCACCCAAAGTTGCTCCTCGTCACAGCCCTTTCACAAATCCCTACGCATAAAAATGCCCCGGCCTCCACGAAGAAGGGCCGGGGCGATTGTGTGATCCGCTCAGGCGTTGCGCTGGCGATTGCGATAGATGCCCAGAGGCACCAGGATCACCGTCAGCACGAACGCCACCAGCGCCCATTGCGCCAGCGACAAGCCCAGGACCGGCGGGTACGGCGTGCTGCAGAAACCATCGACCTGGAAGCCCAGGGGAAACACCTTGGCCAACGGCAGGTCGTCGACGATCGGTTGCAGCACATCGATGCCGCAGCTGACCTGTGGATAAAACTGGGTGTACACATGATGGCCAGCGGCTGCGGCCCCACCGAGGGCACTGAGCACCACCAGGCCTTCGAACAGCGTGATCGCGCCTTTGCGACGCATGGCGGCACCGATGAACGCGAAGATCGCGATCAACAGCAACGCATAACGCTGCAGGATGCACAGCGGGCACGGCGCTTCGCCCAGTACCACTTGCATGTACAACGCACCGCCGATCAGCGACAGGCAGATGATGCCCAGCAACACCAGAAAGCGCCGCTCCCTGCCCAAACGCAATTCGTCACTCATCTCTGTTTCCCTTTGTCTGGTCGTGCCAATGGCCGCAAGTTTACACACAGAGAGAGGTTTAAACAGAAAGGGGTTAACAGGAGATTAATCGGGAGGAATACGGGATCAAATGTGGAAGGGGGAAGTCCCCTCCCACATTTGACCTGGGGCGTATCGTCGAAATTATTCCAATGCCGCCGCCGGGCCGAAGAACTCATAGCGGCTTTGTTTCTCCGGCACGCCCAGGGCCTTGAGGTGGCGCTTGATCGCGCCCATGAAGCCTTTGGGACCGAGGAAGTAGGCATCCACATCACGCTGCTCGGGCAACCACGCCGCCAACTGTTCCTGACTGAGCAAACCCACCTTGTCCGCCGCCGGGCTCACGCCATCGTCCTCGGCATAGCAGTAGAAGCGCTTGAGCTGCGGGTGCTTGGCCGCCAGGCCATCCACCCAGTCGCGGAACGCATGCACCCCGCCGTTGCGCGCGCAGTGTATGAAGTGCACCGGCCGCTGGGTGGCCAGCGCCGCTTCCAGCATCGGCAAGGTCGGAGTGATGCCCACGCCGCCACTGATCAGTACCAGTGGCTTGTCGCTGTCGATGAGGGTGAACTCGCCCGACGGCGGAAACAGGTCAATCGGCGCGCCGACGTGCAGTTGGTCATGTAAATAGTTCGACACCCGCCCACCGGCTTCGCGCTTGACGCTGATCCGGTACTGGCCCGCATCGCTCAGGGCCGACAGGGAATAATTGCGGCGCACTTCTTCGCCATCGAGCACCAGTTTCATGCCGATGTATTGACCTGGCGCGGCAGCGAGGATCGGGCCGTTATCCACAGGGGCAAAGTAGAAGGAGATGATCTCGGCGCTCTCCTCCACCCGTTTCACCAGCGTGAACGCCCGCGCACCGCGCCAGCCGCCGATGGCCTGGGCCTTCTCGTCATAGATGGCCGCTTCGGCACCGATCAGGATATCCGCCAGTTGCCCGTAGGCTGCGCCCCAGGCGTTCATCACTTCGGGCGTGGCGATCTCGCTGCCCAGCACCTCGGAGATAGCCCGCAGCAGGCAGGCACCCACGATCGGGTAGTGCTCCGGCAGGATCTGCAGGGCCACGTGCTTGTTGATGATCTTGGCCACCAAGTCGCCCAATTGGTCCAACTGGTCGATATGCCGCGCGTACATCAGCACGCCATTGGCCAGGGCGCGTGGCTGGTCGCCGCTGGCCTGGTGGGCCTGGTTGAACAACGGACGCACCTCAGGGTACTCGGAGAGCATCATGCGGTAGAAATGGGTGATCAGCGCTTCACCGCCGCTTTCCAGCAGGGGCACAGTGGATTTGACGATGGCACGGTCTTGGGCACTAAGCATGGCAGACTCCTGGGTGTTTTAACTGATTGCCTTTAGTTAGTCAGTTATCGTGCCAACTTATTTATCGTTATATTTCAGCAGCTTACACATTATGTAGTCAGTATGACTTCCTACACCTTATAGTCATACCGACTACAAGGAGTCGTTATGACTGCACAATCCCTGCTCACCACGCTGCTGCCCCTGGTCGCCGACCTGTCGCGCGAGCTGCCCGAAGGCGAACGCTACCGCCGGCTGCTGCAGGCCATGCGCGCCCTGCTGCCCTGCGACGCCGCGGCCTTGCTGCGCCTGGACGGGGCGTGGCTGGTGCCGCTGGCCGTGGACGGCTTGAGCCCCGATACCCTGGGCCGGCGCTTCAAAGTCAGCGAACATCCGCGTTTCGAGGTGCTGCTCAGCAGTCCCGGCCCGACCCGCTTCGACAGTGACAGCCAACTGCCCGACCCTTACGACGGTCTGGTCGCCGGCGTACACGGCGAGTTGGAAGTGCATGACTGCATGGGCTGCCCGCTGTTCGTCGACGATCGGCCCTGGGGCCTGCTGACCCTGGACGCCCTCGACACCGAGCGCTTCGAACGCGTCGAGCTGGACGCTCTGCAAGCCTTCGCCAGCCTGGCCGCCGCCACCGTCAACGTGGCTGAGCGTATCGAACGCCTGACCCTGCGCGCCGAAATCTACCGCGAGGCCAGCGGCCAGCAGCACAAGGAGATGATCGGCCAGAGCAAGCCGCACAAGCGTCTGCTGGAAGAGATCAAGCTGGTGGGCGGCAGTGACCTCACGGTGCTGATCACCGGCGAAACCGGGGTGGGCAAGGAATTGGTGGCCCAGGCCATCCATGCGGCATCGCCTCGGGCGGACAAGCCACTGATCAGCCTCAACTGCGCAGCCCTGCCGGAAACCCTGGTGGAAAGCGAACTGTTCGGCCATGTGCGAGGGGCCTTTACGGGCGCGATGAATGAGCGCCGGGGCAAATTCGAACTGGCCCATGGCGGTACCTTGTTTCTCGATGAAGTGGGTGAGTTGTCACTGAGCGTACAGGCCAAGCTGCTGCGGGTGCTGCAAAGCGGCCAGTTGCAGCGCTTGGGCTCGGACAAGGAACATCGGGTGGACGTGCGCCTGATCGCCGCCACCAACCGCGACCTCGCCGAGGAGGTGCGCAACGGCCGCTACCGCGCCGACTTTTACCATCGCCTCAGCGTGTATCCGCTGCAAGTGCCGGCCCTGCGTGAACGGGGCCGCGACGTGTTGCTGCTGGCGGGGTATTTCCTCGAACAGAACCGCTCACGCATGGGCCTGGGCAGCCTGCGCCTGACCAGCGATGCGCAGGCGGCGTTGCTGGCCTACAACTGGCCGGGCAATGTACGGGAGCTGGAACATCTGATCGGGCGCAGCGCGCTGAAGGCGCTGGGCAACTGCCGCGAGCGGCCCAGGATTCTCAGCTTGAGCGCCCATGACCTGGACTTGCCGGACGTGAGCGCGCCGGTGATCGAAGCAGCCGAGGTGGCGCTCCCTCTGGTGACCGGTGACCTGCGCCAGGCCACCGAACACTATCAGCGTCAGCTCATCAGTGCCTGCCTGGAACGCCACGCTCACAACTGGGCCAGCGCCGCCCGCGAGCTCGGCCTGGACCGCGCCAACCTGGGGCGCATGGCCAAGCGGCTTGGCCTCAAGTAGAAAGGCCAACTCGGTCAGCTATGCTGTGCCTTGAGGACCGGGGTCAGTGGCTTGGGCTTTCGAAACACCAACACATTCCCCAGCATCACCAGCACCAGCCCCACCAACGCCGGGCCGGTCCACTGGTAGCCCTCGGCCAACGCCGACACGTTCAGCGCCACCACCGGGAACAGCACCGTGCAATACGCCGCGCGCTCCGGCCCCATGCGCCCGACCAGGGTCAGGTAGGCGGTAAAGCCGATCACCGAGCCCGGAATCACCAGGTACCACAGTGCGCCGATGTACCGTGCGCTCCAATCCATCTCGAAGGGAATGCCACGCACCACGCACCAGGTCGCCAGCATCGCCGCACCGTATGCCATGCCCCAGGCATTGGTGGTCAGCGGCTTGAGCCCGGCCTTCTGTTGCAGGCTCGAGAGCATATTGCCGGCCGAGAAACACATCGTCCCCAGCAGCGCCAAGCCCAAGCCGAGCAGGGTTTGCGGGCTGGCGGTGTGCCCCGCCAGCTCCGGCCAGAACAGGAAGCCCAGCCCCAGCAGGCCAAGGCCGCCGCCCATCAACACATTGCGCGCCACGCGCTGGCCGAAAAACACCCGAGCGTTCAGCGCATTCCACAGGGTGGCCGTGGAAAACACCACGGCCACCAGGCCGCTGGGAATCCACTGGCTGGCCGTGAGGAAGCACATGAAATTCACGCAAAACAGGCACAGCCCCTGAGCCAGGCAAATCAAGTGCCCGCGCCGATTCATCACCTGCAATTTGCGGCTCAGCAGCAGCAACACAAAGAGCACCAGCGCCGCCAAGCCAAAGCGATAGACGATGGACACCGGAATCGCCACCACACCCAACTGCCACTTGAGGGCGATCCAGGTGGTGCCCCAGATCAGCACGGTGAGTAAGTACAGGGAAAGGTTCATAGCGGGCTCCATCGATTGAGCCACAGTGTTGTCCCACCCCCGTGCAAGCCGCTTGCACAATCTTGCGCTTTTGTCGGCGGGTGGGATCACAGCGCCCGCGTCGCGGAGTAGGATGCAAAGCGTCGGAGAGTGAGAAAAATGCCAGAACTGGAATCCCTACACGTCTTTCAAGCCCTTAACCGCTCGCCCCACGCACGCCTTGAAGCCTGCGCCGAGCTCGGTGACGGCTTGTCGGCGGCCGTGTGGAGCAACCATCACGACGCGCAGGATTACCAGGCACCGAGCCATCACACGTTATCGTGCTACATCGGCGGTGGCACCGGTACGTTTCGCCGCGAACAGCCGGGCAACAAAGGCGGGCCCGACAAATTGTGCATCCTGCCGGCCGAGCACCAGTCAGCCTGGGTGATCAACGGCGAGATCCGCCTGGCCCACGTGTATTTCAGCCCGGAGCAATTTGCCCTGGGCTGCGTGACCCTGCTCGACCGCGAACCGCGCACGCTGCAACTGCGTGAAAGCACTTTCCTGGAGGACGCCAGCCAGGCGCAACGCTTCCACCAGTTGATCGCCCTCAACTGGCACGAGCCCGCCGAACGCTTGCTCACCAGCAGCCTGGCCCACGAGATGCTCAGCCACGCCCTGCTCAGCCAGGTCGGCGCGCGTGACGGGCTGCGGTTGAAAGGTGGGTTGGCCGCGCACCAGCGACGGCTGCTGGTGGAGTTCATCGACCAGCACCTGGACGACCCCATCAGCCTGGGGCAACTGGCGGGGTTGTGCGCACTGTCGGAATACCATTTTGCGCGAATGTTTCGCGCAACCTTTGGCCTGCCGCCGCACCAGTACCTGCTGGCACGCCGCTTGAGCCGCGCACAACACCTGCTGCGCAGCGGCGCCCTGCCCCTCGGCGAAATCGCGCTGATGTGCGGGTTCTCCAGCGCCAGCCACTTTACCCACCGTTTCCGCCAGGCCATGGGCGCCACACCCGGCGAATACCGCCAGGCGTTCTGCGCCTAGGTCATCAAGCCCAATGTCTTCGCCTTGGCCACTGCCTGGGTGCGCCGCTCCACGCCGAGCTTGCTGTGGATGCGCCGCGCGTGGGTCTTGACGGTGTGCAGCGAGATGAACAGGCGATCGGCGATTTCCAGGTTGGAGTTGCCTAAGGCGATTAATTGCAGCACTTCCAGTTCGCGGTGGCTCAAGGGGTTTTCCACCGCGCCCGGGGTTGAGGCCTGTGGCTCCAGGCCCACTTCGCTGAGCAGCCCCGGTGAGCGCAAGCGCAGCTCGCGGATCGCTTGCTGCACCTGGCATCGCGCCGCCAGTTCCAGCCCGGTTTGCAGCGCGCGACGGGCCAGGACTGAATCTCCCAGCTGCCACGCCACCTCCCCCAGCACCAATTGCAATTCGGTTTCCAGGCACAGCATGCCGCGCTGATGGGTGGCCTCGAGCAACGCCTGGAGCCGAGCGACGGGGTGCTCGGCAACGCCCAGTTTCACCTCCGCCAGCACCAGCAGGTATTCCAGGCGCGGGATCAGCTCCAGGGTGGCTGGGGGTGCTTGCTTGGCCTCGGGCCCGCGAAAATGCCGGAGCACACGGCGCACCGCGTGGGCCGTCAAGTCGGCGCGCCCCTGCTGCAGCCAGAAATGCCCACTGACCAGCAGCAGCACCGCGCGGTACACACTGTCGGGTACCTGGCGCTGCTGCATCAGGCGCTCGGCCTCGCGCAGTTGGATAAACGCCTGGGCATAATCACCCCGGTTGGCGGCCAGCAGGGCCAGGCCGAGAAACCCGTAGAGCACGCGTTTATCCTGGCTGTGCAGGCACATCGCCAGGCCGGTTTCAAAGCATTCGGCGGCCAGGCTGTCCTGCCCCTGGCGCAACGCCAGATGCCCACGACGCAAGGCGATTCGGCCTACGAGCGGCCCCGCCTTGACGCGCTGCTTGAGCAAGATGCCCTGCACCTGCTCCAACAGGCTTTGCGCCCGATAAGGAGCGCCGCGCTGTTCCAGCAACTGGGCATGGTCCAGCTCCAGCAACGCCTCCAGCAGCAACGAGCCATGGGCGCGGGCCAGGCACAGCGCCTCGCGGCTCAGCCCTTGGGCCACGTCCAGTTCACCGCGCAGCAAGGCTTGCTGGGTCAGCCCCGACAGGCACATCAGCCGTGACGTCCACGCGCTCTCGGGCAAGGCTTGCAGCGCTTCGAGGAAATGCTCGCGGGAGCGCTCGGCCTGACCACCCAAATGCAGCAGCCACCCCCACTGCGCCTGCCAGCGCGCGAGCAAATGGCGCTGCAAGGCAGCGGTGGGTTGCGGGGTAAACCGAGCCAACTGGTCGATGCACGACGCGGCCTGGTCGAAACGCCCGGCAAACAACAGTGCCGCCGTGACCAGCCCGACCCGTTGCGCAGAGCCGAGCAGCAACTCATCGCCCTGCTGCTCATGCAGACGCAGCAGCAGTGCGGCGTTCTGTTGGCGAAACAGGTCCTCGAAACTGAAGTGCTGCAAGAGGCTGACGGCGACTTCGTATTCTTCGGCCAGCAGTGCCTGTTCAAAGGCGGCCTGCCAGTCTTCTTCGGCGGTGAACCATTGGCAGGCGCGCCGGTGCCAAGAGCGTTTGGCCGGCCAGGGTTCATCGCGCAGCAACCGCGCCAACGGCGGGAAAACCTGCAACCAGTCGGTGTCTTCCCAGGGCTGGACGAACGCGCCCAGGGCCTGCAAGTCTCGCAGGTGTTCAACGCCATCGCCGAAACCGAACAGGTGCTCGCACAGGCCGATGTTGAAGCGTGGCAAGTGAGCCAGTACGCGCCAGGCTTCAGCGAGTTCGGCCGGCAGCGTGCTGAAGAGTTCATGCTGCAGGTAATCGAGCAGGGTCTTTTCCGGATGGCCGTCGCCCAGCAGGGCGATGCGTACACCGGCGCACCAACCGCCGCTGAACTGCAGCACGCTGTCGACGCTCTGCGCCGGCGCGTGGTTGAGCAGTGGCTGGATCTCCGCCGGGGTAAACGCCAGGTCGGCGCCACATTCCAGCAGCTCATCGTCCAACAACAGGCGCGGCCAGTTGCACGCCGGACGTCGCCGCGCACCGAGCCACCAGGTCAGGGCCGGGCTGCTGGCCGTGAGCAGGCGATCGAGCAAGGCGTCGGTGTCGGGCGCGGCGAAGCGGCAGAAGTCATCGAGGAACAACCAGGCCGGGGTTTCCCAGCGACCCAGGTCCAGCAGCAACGACGCTTCATCGCGAAACGCCAGGCCCAGGTTCTGTGCCAGGCGCTGGCATAAATCGAGGGGGCTCAGGGCCCCGCCATTGAGCGCCAGCCAGTACACCCGGCAACTCACTGGCGCCTGCAATGCACATTCGGCGAGCAGCGCGCTCTTGCCACTGCCACCGGGCGCGCACAGCAACCTGACCCGAGCCTGCGCCGTCAGCAACGGCACGGTCAGCCGCGGGCGCAGCACATGGTGGGCGGACAGCCGGGGCATGAATCCAGGACGGTCCAGGCAGCGAGTCATGGCGGTCATTGCTGCATCCTGCGTTTTTATTGTTATGCAACCTGAGCCGTACCCTAGTCCTGTGGCTGGGGGTTGTTGAAGAAAGATTCAGCGGGGTGATTGGCGGACATGCATAAAACCAAATGTGGGCGCTGGCTTGTCTGCGATGGCGGTGGCGAATTCACCGCCGTCATCGCAAGCAAGCCAGCGCCCACCGTTCGAGCCGTATTTCAGAGGGTGGTCAGCGTACGCCTTCAGCCCTCAACGCGGCCGGGGTGTAGTCTGCCGCCTTGGCCTTGAAACCAAACACGAAGCTGCTCTTCTCTTCGTTCTTCATGCCCAGGGCGATGTAGCGCCCGGCGATGAGGTCGTACAGGGTTTCCACGGTATAGGCCGGGGTCTGGTGGTCATAGTAGAACTGCGCATGACCCTCGGCGACGCGCCACAGTTGGCCACGACCGTCGTAGTGGTCGGCCAGCGCCACTTGCCAGCTGTCTTCGTCGATGTACATGTGGCGCTTGGCGTAGATGTGCCGCTCGCTCGGCTTGACCGTGCCCACCACTTCCCACACGCGGTGCAGCTCGTAGCGGGTCAGGTCCTGGTTGATGTGGCCGGCCTTGATGATGTCGTCGTACTTGAGCGTCGGCTGGTCCAGTTTGTAGCTGTTGTAGGGAATGTACATCTCCTTCTTGCCCACCAGCTTCCAGTCGTAGCGGTCGGGCGCGCCGGAGAACATGTCGAAGTTGTCGGAGGTGCGCAGACCGTCGGACGCCGTGCCCGGCCCGTCATACGCCACTTGCGGCGCACGCCGTACACGGCGCTGGCCCGCGTTGTAGATCCACGCCAGGCGCGGCTCCTTCACCTGGTCGAGGGTTTCGTGCACCAGCAGCACGTTGCCCGCCAGGCGCGCTGGCGCGGTCACCGACTGTTTGAAGAAGGTCAGCACGTTGGCCGCCTTGGCCGGGTCCATGTCCGGGATCAGTTGCGGCACTGCCACCTCTTCCTCGAAGCGGATCGGCGTGTAGCTGCCGTTGGTCTGCGGGGTGGCCTGGGTGATGATGCGGCGCAGGTTGCCACCGTGGTAGCGGGTGATGTGGTTCCACAGCACTTCCACGCCATTCCTGGGGATCGGGAACGCGTAGTAGCGGTTGCCGGTGAAGTTTTCCAGGCCGTTACCGTCGTTGATCGGCTTGACGTTCAGCGCGCTGCGCTTGATCGACTCGTAGATGTCCGCCGGCAGGTTGACCGTGCGGTGGGTCGGATAGACCGGAATCTTGTAGGTCTCGGGGTAGCGCTTGAACATCGCCACCTGGCCGTCGGAGAGTTTGTCCTTGTATTTGTCGACCGTGGCGGCGGTGATCACAAACAGTGGTTTTTCATTGGCGAACGGGTCGGCGAGAAAGCCTTTGCTGTCTACCGCACCGGCGTTTTTCGGAATGCCACCGGTCCAGGCCGGGATCGAGCCGTCGGCGTTGCCGGCTTTTTCAGCGCCGACAGGGGTCAGGCTGGTGCCGAGCTTGGCGGCTTCATCGGGTGACACGGCGGCCATGACAGGCGCAGCCAGTAAACTCAGAGCCAATACAGCGAGTGTCTTACGCATGGATTCTTGTCCTTCTTTTAGCCAGATCAGAAGTTCACGCCGAAGCTGAGGGCGAGGAAGTCGCGGTCGGTCAGGGTGTTGTAGTCGCCGCCGAAAAAGTCGGTGTAGCTGAGGCTGGCGGTGTAGGTGTTGCGGTAGTCCGCATCCACACCGAGGCTGATGGCTTTGGCGCCTTTGTTGAACAGGCCGTTGGGGCCGTAGCCGGCGACGTCATGGGACCAGGACAGGTTGGGCTTGAGGTTGATCCCGGCGATCACGTTGTTGTAGTCCAGGATCGCCCGGGCGCGGTAGCCCCAGGAGGTGGAAGTGACGAAACCGTCGGTATCCCCCTGGAACCCGTAGGCGCCGTACACCGAATCACGGCCATAACGCAGCTTGGATTTGTCTTCCAGCCCGCCGACGTGGACGATGGCCGCTTCACCTACCAGGGTCAGGCGTTCAGAGCCCAGCACCTGGTCGAAAAACTGGGTCATGGAGCTCTGGATCTGGGTGATCTCCTTGCGGCGGTACCCTTTGTTGTCGTCGCCAAAGTTGCTGCGGATCGGCGACGCTGTCTGGCCGGCGATAGGGTTGAGCAGGGCCAGGGTCAAGTCGGTGGTGTTGAGTTGCACCGGTGCGTTGGGACGGTAGCTGATTTCGCCAGTCCAGGCCGTGCCGGTGGGCAAGGTGGTGGAGAAGCTTGCGCCGAAGAGACGAATGTCTTCCGGGTAATCGAGGTAGTACTGGCCACGGCCGAGCATCACGCTGCGCGCCAGGCCCGCGCCCGCCGCACCGCCACCGACTGCGGCACTGATCCCGCCAATGGTGGTCAGCGTGGTGTTGTTGGTGATGGTACCCACGGTGGGTGTGCGGCTGTGGTAGTTCATGAAGTACAGGCCGTACTCGGTGTCGTCCCCCAACCAACGCAGGGCCGCGCCGAACTGCCCGGAATCACGGGCGTCGCGGTCCCCTGCCCGCTGCACCACCACGCCTTCCCTGAGCACCGTGAACCCCTGGCCCCGCGACGCTGCAATCCCCTGCAAGGGCGCAATCGCCGGATCGCCTACGGTGTAATTGTTGTTACAGCCATCCGCCGCCACATCCCCGCCAAAGAACGTGCCGCAGTTATCCAGCACCGTCTGGTCCCACTCCAGTTGGTAGAAACCTTCCACGGTCAGTTGGTTGGTCAGGCCTTGTGACGCAAACAGCATGTTCACCGGAATCAGGCCTTCCTTGATCTCGGCACCGGGACGGCGAAACGCCGAGACGTCGATGGGGTTGATGCTGTTGATCGAGTTGCCGATGAAGGTACTTTCGCCCCAGCTCACCACCTGCTTGCCGGCACGCACGGTGCCCGGCAGGTCGCCCAGCGAGTAGTTGTGGTAGACGAACGCATCGAGGATCTGCGCACCGCTGGACTTGGCGCCTTCCTTGCGGTTGCGATTGCTGATGGGTTTGAACTCGCGGTCTTCGTCCTGCAGTTCAAAGTCATACCAGTACTTGCCCCGCACGAACACGCCGGTGTCACCGTACTTGAGCTCCAGGTCGTGCAGGCCCTTGAAGATCTTGGAGAAGGTTTCGCCCTTCTTGAAGTTCAGGCGTCCGTCGTCACCGGTGGACGCCTGGCCGGTGCCGCCGTTGACGGTGCTCACCAACTTCTTGTCGGCATCGCGTGTGCCCCAACTGGCGCCTACCGACAGCGAGGAATCGAATTGACCCTCGATCTCGCCAATGTTGAACGAAACAGCTTGTGCCTGGGCACAGCAACCCAATGCAACCGCAGCGGCCAGCGCCTGTGGCCTGAAGATGGCGCGCATTGTTGTTTTTGTCATGCGTCTTCCCCGGTGAGTGACAGAAGGCCTCACCCTACTGCCGCGCATGGGGAGCGATAAGCGCACCAAGGAGGGATTCGTGTTGTCGCTCGAAAGGATGACGACCTGCTCTGGGCCGGGTCTGGGCGCAGTGCATGCGCGGGGTGGATGGCGGGTTATCAGGGGAATGGATGAGACGGGCACCACTGTTGCCGATTCAGCAACAGTCCTTGTCATGAACCGGGATTACTCATCTTGTTACAAGCGACTATTCTTACCGGGCTCTCAGGGCAAACCGCCCGCTTCCCAATTGGAAGAACAGCCAGATTCAGATGGATTGATGCCTGTTTTCAATCTGTTACCGGTGTTCACTGACGTTGATTTATTGCTCCTTGATCAAACGTCTTACTTCGGCCGCTGCCTATGCAGCGGCCTTTTTTATGCCCGGCATAAAAGGGGGCGCTCAAGGCGCCCCGTTGTATTGGATGTCGTTCCAGCAATGATTACAGGCTGTATTTCTGCAGGTTGTCCATCATCTGCTTGAGCGCCTCGATGGTGTCCTTGGGGTGCGCGGCGCCATCGAAATCGCAGATCTGCTGCCAGTGCGCGGCCACATCGTCCGGCGAGAACCCCGCCTCGGGGTCGAAGCCCACACCCAGGCTGCGCTCCCAGCGGGTCTTGCCGATCCAGCCGCCACCCACTTCGAACAGTCCTGAGGTTTCCTGGCAGGCTTCACTGCCCAGGTACACCACCAGAGGGCTGACCAGTTCCGGCTTGAGGCGCTCGAACACCTGTGGCGGAATCAAGCCTTCGGTCATGCGCGTGCCGCCGGTGGGCGCGATGGCGTTGACCAGGATATTGTTTTTGCGCCCCTCGATTGCCAGGGTGCGGGTCAAGCCATACAGGCCCAGCTTGGCCATGCCGTAGTTGGACTGGCCGAAGTTGCCGTAGATGCCTGAAGTGGACGAAGTAAAGATCACGCGACCATAACCTTGCTCACGCATGTGCGGCCAGGCGGCGCGGGTGACTTTCCAGGCGCCTTCGACGTGCACCCGGTAAACCAGGTCCCAGTCGCTGTCGTCCATCTTGTGGAAGGTCTTGTCGCGCAGGATGCCGGCGTTATTGACCACCACGTCGATGCGGCCGAACACGTCGAGGGCGTGCTGCACGATCTTGTCACCATCGGTGACAGAGTCATGGTTGGCCTCGGCGATACCGCCGGCTTCGCGTATCTCGGCGACCACCCGGTCGGCCGCCGAGGCGTTGGCGCCTTCACCCTGGGTGGAGCCGCCGAGGTCGTTGACCAGTACTTTGGCCCCATGCCGGGCGAACAACAGCGCATGGGCCCGGCCCAATCCGCCGCCGGCACCGGTGACGATCACGACCTTATCCTGAAACTGCACTGACTCACTCATACCAAACTCCAAAAAGGGACAATGGGGATGGGGTGAGTGTCAGGCACAGGGGCCAGGGTCACAATAACCACGGTTGAGCCTGAATAGTGCTCGATAAGGCAGAGGGATGATCAGGTGGGAACTGGCGTGCCTGGGATGCAAGCGCCTCGGCGTTTCAAATGAACAGCAGCGCTGCTATCGCAGGCACGCCAGCTCCCACACCGGTCCGGCAATGCGCTCTCGGAACGCCAGGTAGTGCTTGAGCACTTGCACCGGTGCTTCTATCTGCGGGTAGTGGCCGATATTGGCCAGCTGCACCGTGTCCGCATGGGGCACCAGTTGCTGGTAACGCTCCACCATGTGGGCGCCCGAGATCGGATCGACCTCGCCATTGATCAACCGCAGCGGCACTTCGCCGTGCTGCATGGCCGCCACCCAACGCTCACGCAAGCGCCGGCGCTGGGGGATGTAGGCGATCAGTTTGTGCAGAATGCGGGGGCCATCGTTGCGGTCGATCAGGCTCCAGAAGTCATCCAGTGCGCTTTCGCTGGGGCGAGTGTCAGGGCCGAAGATCTGGCTGAAACTGTTGGCAAGGGCGTTGCGCCCGAATGCGCGGCCGATCATCCAGCCCAGCGGGCTGAGCAGCAGTTTTTGCACCAGCGCCGGGCGATGGGTTTCGGGGAACAGCCCGCCGTTGAGAAACACACAACTGGCCATCTGGAATCGCCCCTCGCCATGCCGGGCCAGCAGTTCCTGGGCGACGCTGTCACCGTAGTCATGCGCCAGCACGTGCACCGGCTGATCCACCCGCAAGTGCTCCAGCAGCGCCTGCTGCACATCCGCCTGCTCCAACAGGCAATAACCGTGATCGAGCGGCTTGTCCGAATCGCCGAAGCCGAGCATGTCGCAGGCGATCACCAGGTTGCGCTGGGCCAGGGGCTGCCACAGGTAATGCCAATCCCAACTGGCGGTGGGAAAGCCGTGGATCAGCAGCAGCGGCTCACCCTGCCCCGCCACCCAGTAACGCAGGGTGCGGCCGCGAAAGTCGAAGCTCATGCTGCGTTTGCGCCAGGCGCTGAGTGGAATCTCGGAGAGTGGCATCAGGTTTTGTACCCAGGATCGAGCGTGTCCAATTTGCGCAGCAACGCCGGCCAGGCCAGCGCGCCCCCCATTCCTTGTGCACTTTTGGTGACCGCCGCCACCATGGCCTTGGCCCCCGCGAGAATCTGCGGCCCGATCGGGATCAACTCGGCACCGCCGTTTTGCGCCAGCACCTGGATATCGCAGGCCCGCTGGAAGGTGAACATCATCAGGAAGGTGTCGGCGATGGTACTGGCGCAGGTCAGCAAACCGTGGTTATGCAGCATCAGGAAGTTGTTTTCGCCCAGGTCGGCCTGCAAGCGCGCCTTTTCTTCGTGATTCAGCGCCACGCCCTCGTAGGCGTGATAGGCCAGGCTGGCCAGCACGAAAATCGATTGCTGGCTGATGGGCAACACGCCCTGCTTCTGCGCCGCCACCGCCACACCGGCGGCGGTGTGGGTGTGCAGCACGCAGGTGACGTCATGGCGCACTTCATGGATAGCGCTGTGGATGGTGTAGCCCGCCGGGTTGATCTCGTAGGGACTGTCCATCAGCTTGTTGCCGGCCGGGTCGACCTTGACCAGGCTCGAGGCGGTGATCTCGTGGAACATCAGCCCGTAAGGGTTGATCAGGAAATCGTCGGTGCCCGGCACCTTCGCCGAGATGTGGGTGAAGATCAGGTCGTCCCAGCCATGCATCGCCACCAGGCGATAACAGGCCGCCAGGTCGACACGGGTTTGCCACTCGGCAGCGCTGACCTGGTCTTTGACACATTGTGGCGATGGAACGGGGGCTAGGCTCACGGCAACGACCTCCTTGGCAGACTTTATTCTTGTTTTTCTGGAATATGGGGCCAGTCTAGTCAGACACCCCGACTGCCGTAGTTGCCTTGGCAGCCAGCCTGATGGCCTTGCGAGTCAGCTTCAAGAATAGTTCAAGTCTGTGCAAACAGCGTCAGAGAAGCGCCGCCAATAAAGACGCGGCGATCGGACTGAGCAGGCGTTGTCGGGCACGTTTCCGGTCAACCGCGCAGTGCGGTGACCAGCTCGGCCAGCCACGGCTCGGCGTCGGCTTCCGGGGTGACGCTTTCACTGGCATCCAGGCGCAGCATCGGCAGCACTTCACGCACCCCCAACTCGCCGAACAGCTCACGCAACTGCTCGCCGCCCCCGCAGAAGGTGTCGCCATAGCTGGCGTCGCCCAGGCCGATCACGGCACCCGGCAGCCCGCGCCAGGCGGCCGGCAACTGGTCGCGAATGCTCGAATACAGGGGTTGCAGATTGTCGGGCAATTCGCCCATGCCGGTGGTGGAGGTCACTGCCAGGAAGGCATCCGGCGCGAAGGTCTGCACGTCCGCCAAGGTGGCGCGGGGGTTGTGCCAGGCCTCGAAACCGGCGGCGTTGAGGATACCGGCGGCATGACGGGCAACTTCTTCAGCCGTGCCGTAGACCGAGCCGGAAAGGATGGCGACTTTCATCAATCTGATCCTGTAGTTGAGTGAAAGCGTGGGATTTTAGCAGCTGCGCCCTGCCATACGAAAAAACCTCGCAGTCACATGGACAGATCAGCACATTGACTTAGACTTGCGACAACTCCAATGGATGGGCAAACCCCTGCAATGATCAACGCTCAACTGTTGCAAATAGTCATCGATGCCTCCAACGACGGCATTGTCATCGCAGAACGCGAAGACAAGGACCTCCCGCTGATCTACGTCAACCCGGCGTTCGAGCGCCTGACCGGCTACACCCGCGATGAAGTGCTTTACCAGGATTGCCGTTTCCTGCAATCCGGCGACCGCGACCAGCCAGCGCTGATTGCCATTCGCGACGCACTGAGCAATGGCGGCAGTTGCCGTGAAACCCTGCGCAATTATCGCAAGGACGGCACGCCGTTCTGGAATGAGCTGTCGTTATCGACCGTCTACAACCCCGCCGACAAACAGACCTACTTCGTCGGCGTGCAAAAAGATGTGAGCGTTCAGGTCAAGGCACAGCAACGCGTGGCCCAATTGGAAACCCAGGTCGCTGAGCTCAAGGCGCAGTTGGCCGTGCTCAAGGCGACGAGCGGATCTAACAAAATTTAGGAAAAACGGTCTTTAGGGGGATAATGGCGTTTTAACACCTACTCGACGAGCAAGCCGCATGCAACGCGACGCACTCTTGACCCAGGACGAACTGGATTTCATCCAGATGATGCACCATAACCCCCAGCTCAACCTGCGGGATGCATCCTCGAGCCTGACCGTCAATGGTGGCGCGCAGATCCGTGATTTGCTCACACGGTTGGCGGCCCATGATCATGTGACCATCCAGGCCAACTTCGATAATCAGAAACTGACCTTCCCCCTGCACCTGGTTGAAGATGAATTCCATGCCGTGCACCTTCGTCTGGGTGTCCCGACGATTTTCGAAGACGGGCCGATGATCCGCCCGTGGCGCCTGGCGCTTGAAATGCCGGTGGCATTGGAGAACGTCAAGGGCCACACCAGCGCGTTATGGGTGCACGAAGTGTCGTTCAAAGGGTTGCTGGTGGAAATTCGCGGCCGGGTCAAACCGCCGAAGACCTTTTCGTTGTGGTTCAGCCCTTCAGGCTACGAGCGCATCGCGGTGCGCGGGACGTTCGAGCGCGAGACGGCGCGCGGCCTGTTTGCCTACAGGTTGAGCCAGAGCGATGCGGACGAAACCGAGCGCTTGCGCCAGTTCATCCTGCACCAGCATCGATTGGTGCACCCCGAAGTTCACACCTGAGGTCAGGTATCCAGACTGCCGCACAGGAATTGCTGCAAGCGGCTCTGCATCAGGCGCCCTTCATTGCCCAGGCAACCGATGGGCGAGCCTGCCAGTTTCTCTTCCGCCAGTTCCGAAGCATCGCCTGCAAAAAGCAGCGGGCAGTCGAGCGTCAACGCCAGTCGCTTGAGCCGCAGCGGCAGTTCGCTGGTGGGCGCGCGATTGGAAAACAACACCAGCGCCTCGGGCCGAGTTTTCTCGCAGACCAGTGTCAGTTCGTCGAAGGGCTGGCCCACGCCGAGTATCTTCACGGTGAGCTTTTCGCCCGCGATCAACAGACCCGCCACCAGCAGCTCCAACTCACGGCACTCCCCCGCAATGGCCGCCAACAGCACGCGTGGCAGTGATGGCGGGGATGCCATCTGCAAGCGTTGTGCGGTGCGTGCCCGCATGAAGCTGTCGAAAAATAGCCATTCGCTGGCTTGGCCAAAGCTTCCCTGGTGCCGCAACAATTGCTGCCACAGCGGCATGAGAATGTCTTGAAACACCACCACGAGCGGGTACGCAGACAACACCTGCGCGTAGATCCGGTCCAACTGGCGATCATCGAAGGCGTTGACGGCCATGCGCAGCTGGGTTTGCCACTGCGCCCACTCATCCTCAACCGCTACGCCGGATGAAGACGCGCCGTGGCGGTTTTCGCGGGAAAGGATCTTGCCCACCTTGCTGACCGCCACGCCGCGTTCGATCCAGTCGAGTATGCGGTGCACGGTGTCGATGTCGGTGCTCGAATACAGCCGGTGCCCGCTTTCGGTGCGCGTTGGCTGAATAAGACCATAGCGGCGCTCCCAGGCACGCAGGGTAACCGGGTTGACACCGGTCAGCCGAGCGACTTCGCGGATCGGAAACAGATCATCGGCCGGGCGCAGGGAGGCAGCGGCAACTTCACGCTGAGGAGCAAGAGTTTCGGGCATCAGAGGTCAAAAACGTCCGTGTCGATTGGACCTTATTTAACGCTTATTCGGTGGATCGATTCAAGTTGCACAGCTATCCGATAAAAGTATCTGGCGTATTTCGTTGAAACAGGAATAATCCTTGCCTGTTTTTTCTGCGTCGCTGCAACACCCCGCAGCCTCGCACGTGCGCCGCCTACCCGGTCCAGCGCACCCGTACATTTGGAGATACACAATGTCTACCTCCCCCGTCACCTTGATGGTTGCGCGCCGCGTGGCCAAAGGGCGCTACGAAGAGTTGATGGCCTGGCTGCGCGAAGGCGAACAGCTGGCCACGGACTTTCCCGGCTACCTGGGCTCAGGCGTACTCGCCCCGCCGCCCAACGATGATGAATTCCAGATTATTTTCCGCTTTGCCGATGAGCAGACCCTGCATGCGTGGGAGTTTTCCGCCTCCCGCAGTGCCTGGCTGAGCCGTGGCAGCGAACTGTTTGCCGACCCGTCCGAGCACCGCGTGCAAGGCATCGATGGCTGGTTCGGTGCGGTGGGTGCACGCCCGCCGCGCTGGAAACAGGCGGTGGCGATCTGGCTGGCATTTTTCCCGGTGTCGTTGATTTTCAACTTTGTACTGGGCCCGCTGCTCGGCGAGCTGGAGCTGGTGCCGCGCGTCATGGTCAGCACCCTGGCGCTCACGCCGCTGATGGTGTACCTGTTCATCCCGCTGTCGACGCACCTGCTGGCCAATTGGCTGCATCCTGCGCCCGCACCCCGCAAGGCCACTGAAGCGGCCGCATGAGTACAGGGGGGCCGCTCGCTGGTATGATTTGAACCTGCCAGCGAATCGAGCCCCCCATGATTGCACCTGACGCCCCGATCCTGATCACCGGCGCCGGCCAGCGCGTCGGCCTGCATTGCGCCCAGCGTTTGCTGGACGACGGCCACCGGGTGATTTTCACGTATCGCAGCGAGCGCCCCGGCGTACAGGCCCTGCGCGAACAGGGCGCCATCGGCCTGTTTGCCGACTTCTCCAGCGAAGCCGGCATCCTGGCGTTTATCGCGCAGCTGCACACCCACACCCAAAGCCTGCGCGCGATCATCCACAACGCTTCGGCCTGGATCGCGGAAACGCCCGACGACGAAAGCCACGCTTTTACCGATATGTTCAGCGTGCACATGCTTGCGCCGTATCTGATCAACCTGCATTGTTCACCCTTGCTGCAACGCTCGACGCCCGCCGACATCGTGCACATCAGCGATGACGTGGTGCGCAAAGGCAGCCGCCAGCACATCGCCTACTGCGCCACCAAGGCAGGGCTCGACAGCCTGACGTTGTCGTTTGCCGCGCAGTTTGCGCCGCTGATCAAGGTCAACGGCATCGCACCGGCGATGGTGATGTTCAACGAAGGCGACGATGCCACCTACCGCGCCAAGGTGCTGGCCAAGTCGGCACTGGGCATCGAGCCCGGGCCCGAGGTGATCTACCAGAGCGTGCGCTACCTGCTGGACAACCCCTATGTGACCGGTACCACCCTGACCGTCAACGGCGGGCGGCATATCAAGTAAGCCGTTTGTGAGGATGTTGTATGACCCTGCCCCACCACTACCGCGAGATCCTCAAAGGCCTGGGCGAAAACCCGGAGCGCGAAGGGTTGCTAGACACCCCCAAGCGCGCCGCCAAGGCAATGCAGTACCTGTGTCATGGCTATGAGCAAAACCTGGAAGACATCGTCAACGGCGCGCTGTTTACCTCCGACAATGACGAGATGGTGATCCTCAAGGACATCGAGCTGTACTCGCTGTGCGAGCATCACCTGCTGCCCTTTATCGGCAAGGCCCATGTGGCCTATATTCCCACCGGCAAGGTGCTGGGCCTGTCGAAGCTGGCACGCATCGTCGATATGTATGCGCGGCGCCTGCAGATCCAGGAAAACCTCACGCGGCAAATCGCCGACGCCATCCAGAGCGTGACCCAGGCCGCCGGCGTGGCGGTGGTGATCGAGGCCCGCCACATGTGCATGATGATGCGCGGCGTGGAAAAACAGAATTCAACCATGAACACCTCGGTGATGCTCGGCGCGTTCCGCGAATCGAACACCACGCGCATGGAGTTCCTGCAACTGATTGGACGGAGCAAGTAGCAATGCCACAACTTCAACCAGGCATGGCGCGCATCCGGGTCAAGGACCTGTGCCTGCGCACCTATATCGGCATCAATGAGGATGAGATCCTCAACAAGCAGGACGTGCTGATCAACCTGACCATCCTGTATGCCGCCCAGGAAGCCGTGCGCGACAACGACATCGACCACGCGCTGAACTACCGCACCATCACCAAGGCCATCATTGCCCATGTGGAAGGCAATCGCTTTGCCCTGCTGGAGCGCCTGACCCAGGAGCTGCTGGACCTGGTGATGAGCAATGAATCGGTGCTGTACGCCGAGGTCGAAGTGGACAAGCCCCACGCACTGCGTTTTGCCGAATCAGTTTCAATTACCCTGGCGGCCAGCCGCTAAACCTGGATTTTCAGTGAGCCCTATGAACGACCAACAACGCCTCGAACTTGAAGCCGCCGCCTTCCGCCGGCTGGTGGCGCACCTGGACAGCCGCAAGGATGTGCAGAACATCGACCTGATGAACCTCTCGGGCTTCTGCCGTAACTGCTTGTCCAAGTGGTACAAGGCCGAGGCCGACGAGCGCCACATCGAGCTGAGCCTCGATGACGCCCGTGAAGTGGTGTACGGCATGCCGTACACCGAGTGGAAAGCCCAATACCAGAAAGAAGCCAGCGCCGACCAACAGGCCGCGTTCGCCAAAGGAAAAACCCATGACTGACCTGAACACCCTGCGTACCAGCCTCAACAGCGGCGAACATGTGTTTGCCGACACGCTGGCCTTCGTGGCCGCCGGTTACGACTACCAGCCGCAAGCCTTCAGCAATGGCGATGTGGAAAACGCAGCCGGGCAGAACGAAGGATCGTGCAAGACCCTCGGTCTGGCGCTGCTGGAAGGATTGAGCGATCAGGAAGCGCTGTTGGCGTTTGGGGAGCATTACCGCTCGGTGGTGGCGACGCCAGAGGGTAGCGACCATGGCAACATCCGGGCGCTGATTGCACACGGTTTGGCCGGCGTGAAGTTCACTGCACAGCCGCTGGCCCGCAAATCCTGAGTCAGACGTAGAACCAAATGTGGGAGGGGGCAAGCCCACTCCCACATTTGTTTTGCGGTGTTACTTAGAACGAAGCGTTCTGCAGGCCGTCGAGGTAACGCTCGGCATCCAGGGCCGCCATGCAGCCGGCGCCGGCCGAGGTGATGGCCTGGCGGTAAACGTGGTCAGCCACGTCACCGGCAGCGAAGATACCTTCGATGTTGGTCGCAGTCGCGTTGCCTTCACGGCCGCCCTGCACCACCAGGTAGCCATCTTTGGCTTCCAGCACGCCTTCGAACAACGACGTGTTTGGCGTGTGGCCGATGGCGATGAACACGCCGTCGACTTTCAGCTCGTCGAAGCTGCCGTCGTTGTTCTTCAGGCGCGCACCGGTCACGCCCATGTTGTCGCCCAGGACTTCGTCCAGGGTGGCATTGAGCTTGAGGATGATCTTGCCTTCAGCCACCCGGGCGTGGAGCTTGTCGATCAGGATCTTCTCGGCGCGGAAGGTCTCGCGGCGGTGAACCAGAGTCACGGTGCTGGCGATGTTGGCCAGGTACAGCGCTTCTTCGACGGCGGTGTTGCCGCCACCGACCACAGCCACTGGCTTGTTGCGGTAGAAGAAGCCGTCGCAGGTCGCGCAGGCCGAAACGCCCTTGCCCATGAACGCTTCTTCCGACGGCAGGCCCAGGTAACGCGCGCTGGCGCCAGTGGCGATGATCAGTGCGTCGCAGGTGTAAACGCCACTGTCACCGGTCAGGCTGTAAGGCTTCTTGGAGAAGTCGACCTGGTTGATGTGGTCAAAGACGATCTCGGTTTCAAAGCGCTCGGCGTGTTCTTTCATACGCTCCATCAGCACCGGGCCGGTCAGGCCGTGGACGTCGCCCGGCCAGTTGTCGACTTCAGTGGTGGTGGTCAACTGACCGCCCGCCTGCATGCCGGTGATCAGCAGCGGCTTGAGGTTGGCCCGGGCAGCGTAGACGGCAGCGCTGTAACCGGCAGGGCCGGAACCGAGAATAATCACTCGCGAATGACGGGTATCAGACATGACTCACTCCTGTCGACCGCCCGGACAACAAGGCGGCTGGAATAAAAAAGGGACCACGAAGCACTTGGGGAAGGCTTGAACTCGCAGGCCCTGAAAATAATGGGTGCAGCGTATAGAGGGGGGCAAGATTAAGGAAATACGCAATAACAATCCAGCTCATAGGCGGTCTCTATGCAGTTGAGCCGACTGATCGACCGCTTTGTTACCGCAAATGTCGCAGCTTTCGCCCAAGAGGCAAAGCCGGTAAGGTCGGCGCGTTCGTCCCCTATGCCCGGAGTTTTCCATGCCCGCCCCTGCTCTTTCTGGCCCGCAATACCTGCGCGAAGGTCTCAAACTGGTGTTGAGCCCCGGCCTGCGCCTGTTCGTGCTGCTGCCGCTGGCGGTCAACGTGGTGCTGTTCGTCGTCTTGATCTACTTTGCCGGCCATCAGTTCAGCCTGTGGGTCGACCATCTGATGCCTACATTGCCGAACTGGCTGAGCTTTCTGAATTACCTGCTGTGGCCGCTGTTTGTGGTGCTGGTGGTGCTGATGGTGTTTTTCACCTTCACCATGCTGGCCAATATCATCGCGGCGCCGTTCAACGGTTTTCTTGCGGAGAAAGTCGAAGTGGTGGTGCGCGGCACCGATGACTTCCCGGCCTTCAGCTGGGGCGAATTGTTCGCCATGGTACCGCGGACCCTGGCGCGGGAAATGCGCAAGCTCGGTTACTTCCTGCCACGGGCCATCGGGCTGTTCATCCTTTCGTTCATTCCGGTGGTCAACCTGATTGCGGCGCCGTTGTGGCTGTTGTTTGGCGTGTGGATGATGGCGATCCAGTACATCGACTACCCGGCGGATAACCACAAGCTGGGCTGGAACGAAATGCTCGCCTGGCTGCGCCAGAAACGCTGGCAGAGCATGAGCTTCGGCGGCATCGTTTACCTGGTGCTGCTGGTGCCGGTGGTCAACCTGCTGATGATGCCGGCGGCAGTGGCCGGTGCCACGTTGTTCTGGGTGCGCGAACAAGGGGCCGAAACCCTGACTCCGTCATAAATCCATCATGCCAGTGACACAATGACGACATGGCCCACAGCGAGACTGTGGGTCATGACGACAGCCTCGCTTCACATCACCCTGATCACCGAAACCTTCCCGCCAGAAATCAACGGGGTGGCCAATACCCTCGGCCGCCTCTGCGACGGCTTGCGCGCGCGCGGCCATCAGGTCGAATTGGTGCGCCCGCGCCAGAACGCTGACCAGAGCCGCACCAGCGACGACGAATTGCTGCTGTGCCGCGGCTGGCCGCTGCCGGGCTACCCGGGCCTGCAATGGGGCCAATCGTCGATGCACAAATTGCTGCGGCGCTGGACCCGGCAGCGCCCGGACGTGCTGTACATCGCCACCGAAGGCCCGCTGGGCTTGTCCGCCCTGCGCGCGGCGCGGCGCCTGGGGATAAGTGTGGTCAGCGGCTTCCACACCAATTTCCAGCAGTATTCGAACCAGTACGGCCTGAGCCTGCTGAGCCGGATGGTCACCCATTACCTGCGCTGGTTTCACAACCGCTCCACCCTGACGCTGGTGCCCAGCGTGAGCCAACGCCTGGAGCTGGAGCGCAGGCATTTCGAGCGTTTGGGCATGCTGGCGCGCGGCGTTGACAGCCAGTTGTTCCACCCCGCGAGGCGCGACAACACGCTGCGTGAGCGTTGGGGCCTGGGCAATGACGATATTGCCGTGTTGCACGTAGGCCGTCTGGCTCAGGAAAAGAATTTGGGGATGCTCAAGCGCAGCTTTGACGCCTTGCGCGCCACTTATCCACAGCGTCGGCTGCAACTGGTGATTGTAGGGGATGGGCCACAGCGCGCGGCGCTGGAGCGCGACCTGCCCGAAGCCATCTTCTGCGGCACCCAGCGGGGTGAGGAACTGGCGCGACACTACGCATCAGGCGACGTGTTCCTGTTTCCCAGCCTCACCGAAACCTTCGGCAATGTGGTGTTGGAGGCCATGGCGTCAGGGCTCGGCGTGGTCGCTTACGATCAGGCCGCCGCGACCCAGCATATCCGCCATGGCTACAGCGGCGTGCTGGCGATGCCTGGGGATGAGGCTGCGTTTTGCGATGCAGCCAACTGGCTACTGGAGGAGCGCGAGCATCTACGCAGGGCCCGCTTGAATGCCCGCCAACATGCCAGCCGCCAAGGTTGGCCCGCGATCATCGAGCAATTCGAGCAACAGTTACGGGGTGCCTGCGAAGACGAGCCTGTGGCGGACAAGCAGTCCCGGTTGATCTGAACACATCGGGGCATGGGGCGGGAGACATGTCTGGTAAACGTCCAGTTGGACCTGACTACCGCTCAGAGACACTCAAAGGGACCTGTACGGTTTTGTCCTGACAGTTCAGTCGGCCCGTGAAGGGAAGTGCAAAGCACTTTTTACCCAAGGAAATAACGTCTTATGCAAACCAACTGCTCGAGTGCCTCCGGTCTGGTTCCAAACGTGGACAACCGGTTCCAAGCCGATAATTTCAGAGCCTCCACACCTGACGAAGAGGCCAAATTTCTAGAACAACAGAAAAACAATCCGAACTTGCCTCCATCCGGACACTACCCTCAAAACCCTTCTCATCTCACCTTTTAAGCCTTCCTCGACACAGGCGGGGCCCCGGACACGGCGATCCGGGGCTCCAAGCCTGCCTTATACAAGGCTCGTCAACGCCTCTCGGCTGAACGGCAGGATGTCACCCTCACGGCCGTCACGCACTTTAACCGCCCACTCCGGATCCACCAGCAGGGCTCGGCCCACGGCGACCAGGTCGAACTCGTCGTTGTTCAAGCGCTCCAGCAGGTTTTCCAGGCTGGCCGGTTGCGCGACTTTATCGGTGTTGACCATGAACTGCAGGAACTCGCCATCCAGCCCGACGCTGCCCACGGTGATGGTCGGTTTGCCGGTGAGCTGCCGAGTCCACCCGGCCAGGTTGAGGTCGGAACCTTCAAACTCCGGCTCCCAGAAACGGCGAGTGGAGCAGTGGAAAATATCCACGCCGGCGTCGGACAACGGCTTGAGGAATTCACCCAGCGCCTCGGAGGTGTTTACCAGGCGCGCGGTGTAGTCCTGCTGCTTCCACTGTGAGAAACGGAAGATGATCGGGAAGTCCGGGCCCACGGCAGCGCGGGTCGCCTGGATCAATTCAATGGCGAAACGCGAGCGGTTGGCCAGGCTGCCGCCGTATTCGTCAGTGCGCTGGTTGCTGCCTTCCCAGAAAAACTGGTCCACCAGATAGCCGTGGGCACCGTGGATTTCAACGCCGTCCATACCGATGGCTTGGGCATCCTTGGCGGCCTGGGCGAAGGCGTTGATCACGTCCTTGATGTCTTGATGGGTCATGCCGTGCACGACCACGTTGCCGTCCTTGAGCTTTTCCATCGGGCCGTAGGCCGGCACGCTGGCATCCGGCTCGGTGCCGATACGGCGAACGCTGCCCACGTGCCACAGCTGGGGGACGATCTTGCCGCCCTCGGCATGCACGGCATCGACAACCTTCTTCCAGCCGGCCAGGGCCGCTTCACCGTAGAAGTGCGGAACGTTGGGATAGCCGTTGGAAGCCTGGTGGCCGACCACGGTGCCTTCGGTAATGATCAAGCCCACACCGGCGGCGGCGCGACGGCGGTAGTATTCGATAACTTTGGAATTGGGCACGCCGCCCGGCGAGAACGAGCGGGTCATGGGTGCCATGACTACGCGGGTCGACAATTGCAGTGCACCGAGCTGGAAGGGTTTGAACAAGGCTTGGACAGGCATGGGTGTGCTCCACGTAAGGCGGGTTTATGACGTGGATAATATTGGTCGCTCAGAGGACTTAACAGCACTATTGATTTGAATGATCAAGAGATAAAAGCGACCGGTTAAATGTGGGGCGGGCTTGCTCGCGAAAGTGACCAACGATAACGCGGGCATTCTGGAGGAATGCGGCGCTCTCAGGTTTTTCGCGAGCAAGCTCGCGCCTACACGGGAGCTGTTTTCAGCTCAGGGCTTTTTCGATGGCCTGGACAATGGTGGGGTCATCCGGCGCCGTGCGGGGCGAGAAACGCGCAAGCACACGGCCATCCTTGCCCAGCAGGAATTTCTCGAAATTCCAGGTGATGTCCCCAGGAAACTCGGCGCCCTCGCCCGCCAGCAGGCGGTAGAGCTGGTGACGGTCCGGGCCGTTCACGTCGAGCTTGCCTCCCAAAGGGAAGGTCACGCCGTAGTTAAGGCTGCAGAACTCGCGGATCTCATCCTCGGAACCCGGTTCCTGCCCGGCAAACTGGTTACAAGGCAGGCCGAGCACGGTAAACCCCTGGTCCTTGAATTGCTGGTAGAGGTTTTCCAGGGCCGCATATTGCGGGGTCAGGCCACACTTGGAGGCGACATTGACCACCAGCACAACATGCCCCTTGAAAGGCGCCAGCGGCAGCTCGTGTCCGTCCAAAGCTTTGAGTTTCAGGTCGTGGAAAGCACTCATGACGAACTCCAGATTTCCCATGTTCTTAGCAAAGCGGCTGTTCGAGATTACAGGCCACAAGCCTGCAATCATAGACGCCGATTGCAAAACTCGCCCGCCGGTTACTGAGCGGTCGGCCAGGGCAAAATCGGGATCGCGGTCACGGCGTTCTGCGGGCTGCCTTCGATCAGGCGGTCGCTGTACACCAGGTAAACCAGCGTGTTGCGCTTCTTGTCGAGGAAGCGCACCACCTGCATGGTCTTGAACACCAGGGACGTGCGTTCCTTGAACACTTCGTCGCCATCCTTGAGCTCACCCTTGAAGTGGATCGGGCCCACTTGGCGGCAGGCAATCGAGGCTTCGGCGCGGTCTTCGGCCAGGCCCAGGCCACCTTTGACGCCGCCCGTCTTGGCGCGGGACAGGTAGCAGGTCACACCGTCGACCTTGGGGTCATCGAAGGCCTCGACGACGATCCGGTCGTTGGGGCCGACGAACTTGAAGACCGTCGACACTTGGCCGACTTCTTCGGCCGAGGCCAACAACGGCATGGCCAACAACAGGCCGAGCAAACCCTTCATTACGCGCATCGTGTATTCCTTTGGTTAAACCAGAATCAGGTTGTCGCGGTGCACCAATTCGGGCTCCGCCATGTAACCCAACAGACTCACAATCGCATCAGACGACTGGCCGATGATCTTCTGTGCTTCCAGGGCGCTGTAATTGGCCAGGCCACGGGCGATCTCGCGACCGTCGGGCGCGACGCACACCACCATCTCACCACGGCGGAAACTGCCCTGCACCAACTTGACGCCCACCGGCAGCAGGCTCTTGTTGCCTTGAGACAACGCCGACACGGCGCCCGCGTCCAGCACCAGCGTGCCGCGGGTTTGCAGATGGCCGGCCAGCCACTGCTTGCGCGCCGCGAGCATGCCGCGCTCAGGCGACAGCAACGTACCGATACGCTCGCCCGCCTTGAGACGGTCCAGCACGCGCTCGATGCGCCCGCCGACGATGATGGTGTGGGCACCGGAACGTGCAGCCAGACGCGCCGCACGCAGCTTGGTCTGCATGCCGCCACGGCCCAGGGCACCGCCGACACTGCCGGCCACGGCATCCAGCGCCGGGTCGTCGGCGCGCGCTTCGTAGATCAACTGGGCGTCGGGGTTGTTGCGGGGGTCGGCATCGAACATGCCGTCGCGGTCGGTGAGGATCACCAGCAGGTCGGCTTCCACCAGGTTGGCCACCAGGGCGGCCAGGGTGTCGTTGTCGCCGAAGCGGATTTCGTCGGTGACCACCGTGTCGTTTTCATTGATCACCGGGATGACTTTCAGCTCGACCAGCGCGCGCAAGGTGCTGCGGGCGTTGAGGTAGCGCTTGCGGTCGGACAGGTCGTCGTGGGTCAGCAGGATCTGCGCCGTGTGGCGGCCGTGCTCGGCAAAGCTGGACTCCCAGGCTTGCACCAGGCCCATCTGGCCGATGGCGGCGGCGGCTTGCAGCTCATGCATCGCGCTGGGTCGCGCGGTCCAGCCGAGGCGGCTCATCCCGGCGGCAACCGCCCCGGACGACACCAACACCAGCTCCACACCGGCCTCATGCAAGGCCACCATCTGCTCCACCCAAACGCTCATGGCTGCGCGATCGAGCCCCTTGCCATCTGCCGTCAGCAACGCACTGCCGATCTTTACGACCCAGCGCTGCGCACCTGTCACTTTGCTCCGCATCATCTTCAACCTTAGATTGAGGGCTGCGCGACCCAGCGCGGCCCATAACGTTAAACCCGGATACTAAAACGCCGCTCCAAAAGGAGCGGCGTTCAAGTTTACTGCAACGAATCAGTCGCGCACGTAAATGATTTCCGGACCGTCTTCATCATCCACGTCTTCTTCGTCCCAATCGTCGTCGCCGATGTCATGGACCGACTTCACGCCGCTGCGGCGCAGGGCACGCTGGTCGTCCAGAGCCTGCAGCTGGGCGCGGGCTTCGTCTTCGATGCGCTGGTCGAGTTCGGCCAGTTCGGCCTTGAACACCGGGTCGGCCGCCAGGCGGTCGGCGCGGTCTTCCAGGTAGCGCATGATGTCGCGGGTCAGGCGCTCGGTGCCTTCTTTGGCGATGGCCGAGATCACGTAGACCGGACCTTCCCACTCCAGGCGCTCGACGATTTCCTTGACGCGCTCCTCGTGCTCTTCTTCGAGGATCTGGTCGCACTTGTTCAGCACCAGCCAGCGATCACGTTCGGCCAGGGACGGGCTGAACTTGGTCAGCTCGCTGACGATCACTTCGGCGGCGTCCGGTGCGCTGGTTTCATCCAGTGGCGCCATGTCGACGAGGTGCAGCAGCAAACGGGTACGGGACAAGTGCTTGAGGAAGCGAATGCCCAGGCCTGCGCCGTCGGAAGCACCTTCGATCAGGCCGGGAATGTCGGCGATCACGAAGCTTTTCCAGCGGTCAACGCTGACCACACCCAGGTTCGGCACCAGGGTGGTGAACGGGTAGTCGGCGACTTTCGGCTTGGCGGCCGAGACCGAGCGGATAAAGGTACTTTTGCCGGCGTTCGGCAGGCCCAGCAGGCCGACGTCAGCCAGTACTTTCATTTCCAACTTGAGATCACGCTGCTCGCCCGGCTTGCCTGGCGTGGTCTGGCGCGGTGCACGGTTGGTACTGGACTTGAATCGGGTGTTACCCAGACCGTGCCAGCCGCCCTGCACAACCATCAGTTTCTGGCCGGCCTTGGTCAGGTCACCAATCACTTCCTGAGTAGCGGAGTCGATAATGGTGGTGCCGACCGGTACGCGCAGTACCAGGTCTTCGCCTTTTTTGCCGGTGCAGTCGGTGCTGCCGCCGTTGGAGCCACGCTCGGCATCGAAGTGCCGGGTGTAACGGTAGTCCACCAGGGTGTTGAGGTTTTCGTCGGCCATCATGTAGATGGAACCGCCGTCACCGCCGTCACCGCCGTTGGGGCCACCGTTTTCGATGAATTTTTCGCGACGGAAACTCATGCAACCGTTACCGCCGTCGCCTGCTTTTACTCGGATGGAAACTTCATCAACGAACTTCATAACAAAACGCCTCTCGCCGCACGGACGAGCTTAAAAAACCAAGACATAAGACTCTTGCAAAAATGAGCGTAGCGACCTCAATCAGCGACCGCAAATCCACGCTGGAGCCCATCACAAACAGCTTTGCAAGAGACTCACCCCACAAACGAAAAAGCCCCGTCGCAAGACAGGGCTTTTCCAGCGATCTCGCAATTAAGCTGCGACAACGCTCACGTAACGGCGGTTGAACGCGCCTTTTACTTCAAACTTGATCACGCCTTCGATTTTCGCGAAGAGGGTGTGATCTTTACCCATGCCTACACCGTAACCGGCGTGGAATTGGGTGCCGCGCTGACGCACGATGATGTTGCCCGGAATGATTTTCTGGCCGCCATACATCTTGACGCCAAGGCGTTTGGCTTCTGAATCGCGACCGTTACGGGTACTACCACCAGCTTTTTTGTGTGCCATGAGTCAATTCTCCTAGTGAGGAATTAGGCTGAAATTAAGCCTGAATACCGGTGATTTTGATCTCGGTGTACCACTGGCGGTGGCCCATACGCTTCATGTGGTGCTTACGACGACGGAACTTGATGATGCGGACTTTATCGTGACGACCTTGGGAGATCACTTCAGCCACAACGGTAGCGCCAGCAACAACTGGAGCGCCGATGTTCACGTCATCGCCATTGGCGACCAACAGAACGCGATCAAAAGTAACGGATTCGCCGGTAGCGATTTCCAGTTTTTCGATCTTCAGGTATTCACCTGGGGCGACTTTGTATTGCTTGCCACCAGTAACAATTACTGCATACGACATGGTATTTCTCCGATAATCCTGCTCACCCAGCGCTTTATAAGAAAAGGTATTGGCTGGCATGGCTGCATGGGATGGACGTCCCGAATGCAATTGCGTAAGGCAGGTGCTGCCCAGGAAGTTCAGGGTGCGCGATTGTACGCAAGGCTTTGGCACGTTGCAAGTGGCCGCCCATCGTGCCTTGACACCCGGGGGTCAGGGTCCTAGCATGCCGCGCAACCCTTCTGGAGCGACTGTCGCTGATGCAACCCCAAGCTTTCTACCGCGCGGTAGCGGACGATTTTAGCGCCGTCGACGGCATCATCAAGCAGCAATTGACGTCCAAAGTGCCGTTGGTCTCCAAAATTGGCGACTATATTACCTCGGCGGGCGGCAAGCGCCTGCGTCCTTTATTAGTGTTGCTGTGCGGCAAGGCCTTGGGCCGTGAGGGCGACGACCTGCGCCTGCTGGCCGCCACCATCGAATTCCTGCACACCGCGACCCTGCTGCACGACGACGTGGTCGACATGTCCGGCATGCGCCGTGGCCGCGAGACCGCCAATGCCATGTGGGGCAACGCGCCCAGCGTGTTGGTCGGCGATTTCCTGTACTCGCGCTCGTTCGAAATGATGGTCGAACTGGGCTCGATGCCCGTGATGAAGATCCTTTCACAGGCCACGCGCATCATCGCTGAAGGCGAAGTGTTGCAACTGTCGAAGGTACGCGACGCCAGCACCACCGAAGAAACCTACATGGAAGTGATTCGCGGCAAGACCGCGATGCTCTTCGAAGCCTCCACCCACAGTGCCGCTGCGCTGTGCGGTGCCACCGCCGAACAGGCCGAGGCCCTGCGCACCTTTGGCGATCACCTGGGCGTGGCGTTCCAACTGGTGGACGACCTGCTCGACTACAAGGGCGACGCGGAGACCCTGGGCAAGAACGTCGGTGACGACCTGGCCGAAGGCAAGCCGACGCTGCCTTTGATCTACACCATGCGCGAAGGTACGCCAGAACAGGCGGCCCTGGTGCGCAAGGCGATCCAGAAAGGCGGGATCGAAGACCTGGAGAGCATCCGCGAAGCCGTCGAGGCCTCGGGCTCCCTGGACTACACCGCGCAGCTGGCGCGTGACTACGTGGCCCGTGCGATCAAGTGCCTGGAAGCGCTGCCGGCCAGCGAATACCGGGACGCCCTGGTTGAGCTGAGTGAGTTTGCGGTCGCCCGCACTCACTAAAACGACGCGAACCAATGTGGCAGGGGGCTTGCCCCCTCCCATATTTGGATCCCATACAACGTGCAAGACCACAAAACCCTATATAATGTGCGACTTTTAGCCATCCCTGACTCCCAAGGAGCTTTAGTGAGCACGTTGCCACCCTGCCCGAAATGCAATTCCGAATACACCTACGAAGACGGCGCCCAGCTGGTCTGCCCGGAATGCGCCCACGAATGGTCTGCCAGTGGCGAGCCCGAAGCGGCCAGTGATGAAAGCGTGAAGAAAGATTCTGTGGGCAATGTGCTGCAGGACGGCGACACCATTACGGTGATCAAGGACCTCAAGGTCAAGGGCACCTCCCTGGTGGTCAAGGTCGGCACCAAGGTCAAGAACATCCGCCTGTGCGACGGCGACCACGATATCGATTGCAAGATCGACGGTATCGGCCCGATGAAGCTCAAGTCCGAGTTCGTGCGCAAAGTCTGAACCTGCTGCCTCCATCCCGCGCCCGCCGCGGGATGGCGTTTCGCCCTCTCGTTTGATCCCCCCGCACTCGCCACACAGAAAAAACCAGAAACCGCCAATAGGCACTTGCTATTCTACGAATAAGAATTATTCTCATTGAACCCATCAAGGAGAACGACCATGACTTATTTGATAGATGCCTGGCTGGATCGCCCACACCCTTACCTGCGGATCCTGCACCGGGAAACCGGTGAAGTCTGTGCGGTGCTGGAAGAAGAAGCGCTGAATGAACTGCAGGACCAGGGCGACCTGGACGTCAACGGGCTGAGTTCAAGTGAACCCGGGGTGCTGAAGGAAGTGGTGCGCAATCTGTTTCTGTTCTGCTATGCCCGAGCGTTGCGCCCGGCCACGGAGCTGCATGGCAAGTTCCATCCATGAGCCACCACGCAAAACACTGTAGGAGCGAGCTTGCTCGCGAAGAACTTGAAACCGCTGCGTTAATCCAAACACGCTGCGTTATCGTTGACGTTTTTCGCGAGCAAGCTCGCTCCTACAGGTAATCAAAAACAGGTCTTACAGAACGTCGAGCAGCTCGACGTCAAACACCAGCACGCTGTGCGGCGGAATGCTGCCAACGCCTTGAGCGCCGTAAGCCAGTTCGCTCGGCACGTACAGGCGCCATTTGCTGCCGGCATTCATCAGTTGCAGGGCTTCGGTCCAGCCGGCGATCACGCCGCCAACCGGGAATTCTGCAGGCTGGCCGCGCTCGTAGGAGCTGTCGAACACAGTGCCGTCGATCAGGGTGCCGTGGTAGTGAGTACGCACTTGATCTTCACGGGTCGGCTTGGCGCCTTCACCGGCAGTCAGTACTTCGAACTGCAGGCCGGAAGCCAGAGTGGTGATGCCATCACGCTTGGCGTTTTCAGCCAGGAAGGCCAGGCCAGCGCCAGCAGCCGCTTCAGCCTTGGCAGCCGCTTCGGCTTGCATGATTTCGCGGATGACCTTGAAGCTGGCAGCCATTTGTTCCTGGTCAACACGGCTTGGCTTGCCCGCGAAGGCGTCGGTCAGGCCGGCCAGGATCGCGTCCAGGCTCACGCCCGGTGGCGGGTTGTCGCGCAGTTGGTCGCCCAGTTGACGGCCAATACCGTAGCTGACGCGGGTTTCGTCGGTGGACAGGTTAACTTCGGACATGAAAGGCTCCGCTGTAGAACGGCACTGAAAAACCGGCATGAATACCGAGCCCCCGGTACCGTCCAGAACTAAAAGGGCCAGCAGACTAGCACAGAATACCGGGCGCTGATGAGCCCCCGTACAGGCCGGCCAACGCCTACGTATCTACCGCTGGGCCGTGGGTTTCGCCCTCCATGCTGAAGGTTCATTCCTTCACCCTGGAGACGATGCCGATGAGCACGACGCAACCCACGCTAGAGCAATTACGCAATCAACTGTTCGAGATCGACCCTGGCCTGAGCTCCCAAAGCCAACCGCCGATCGTTCGTTCGTCCCTCTCGATAGCACTGGAAAACCTCAGCACCACGCTGGCGACCGCAAATACTCACTTCTTCAACCAGGCACGCACGCTGTATCAGGCACTGACCGAGTCAGACCTCACGACAATCGACGGCAAAGCGCTGCTCGCCCGCCTCAAGACCAACCTGAATACCCAACTGCAGGACCTGGACGACACCCGCAAAGTCGGCGACCAGGGCCGCAAGCATTTTCTAACCTACACCGCAGGTATCAGGGCGCTGGAACAGGAGGCGCAGCTGAAGGTGCGAGACCTGCTGCTGTCGCCTGCCGATCAACGCATGATCGAGGATTGCTCCCTGGGGCCCTCGCTGCGACCCGGTATGTATGCACTGTCGTTCAGCTACCAGGCGCAGAACGTCGTGTTTGCCGGCGCGTTCGTACTGACTCGCCAGGCCATCCCGCGGGTTGATCACATGAGCGGCGACGAAAAGGTCGGGCCAGTATTGCTGTTCAGTCCCTCCCGAGGCATCGAAGCGTTCGAGACGCTGCGCGACCTTGACCAAGGCCTGAAGACGCTCATGGCGCAACCAGCCGGCCGCGAAGAGTTCACGCGGCACTTGCCCGTAAATTACCAACACCTCGACGTGGCCGGCATCTGGCCGTTGACGTTGCAAGCCATTGAGGGCCTGCCGCTGTTCGAACACAGTTACCAGGCGCTGCTCGACAAGCGTCGGCTCGATATTGACCTGGCCTTGAACCGGGCCGATGAGGGGCACTGCAACGCCCACCAATTGCAGCAAGCCCTGGACAGCGCCATCGGCGCTGCCCTCCCCGACCTGGCTGCCCGGCTGGACCTGCGCGCCCAGCGCCTGCTGGAACAGGCGGTGTACAACAGCCTGCCGGACTGGTACCGCAATGCCGCACTCGCACAACGGCAACTGCTGGGCGAGCAGGCCCAGGCCTACAACCAGGCGCGTCAAGCATTCATCGACCTGATCGGTCCAGCCGCGACCCCGCATGCCCTGGCACGCCTGGCGCTGGTGGAACGCCTGGCCGATGAGCTGGACATTCATGACCTGGAACCGGACCAACTGCATGTCCTCACCCACCGTCAGGTGGCCAATGTCGGTCGCTATGAACAGGCACGCAGCCTGGTTGAGTTGGCCCTGCGGGGGTTGCACAGTGGCGACGAACAGGCCGGCTCGGCATTCCTGGCCAACACGACCCTGACTTACGCGGGCACCGCACTGACGGGGCGACATGCCGGGCTGACGCCACAGAGCCTGCTCACGCTGATCCAGGACCTGCAGCCGCGGGTGGATTTCGCCGTGGTGCAGGAACAACACCTGGGCACCCCTGAAATCAAACAGGCCGCGCGCGAAATGCTCGATGCGCGCCTGGTACTGCTGGCCCGCATCGCCACGCTGCAAGGTCATCTAAATGCCGCCGATCACCAGCGTTTCGAACAGCTTCGCGCCAACCATCACCCCCATCTGCGGGCTCAAACGGTCCTGCTGCATGGCGCGCAGCTCAAAGACCTCTGGGTGTTGCGCGCAGAACATGCCAATGGCCAGGTGGCCCGCCTGCTGCTGTGTACGCCGGAAGCCCCCGGCAACCAGCACTTCATCGGCTTTGACAGCGTGCAGGCATGCCAGGCCCACATCCTGGGCTGGGCGGACACTCGAACTCGGCTGAAAGGTCGCACGATGAGCGACTACCTGATCGAGCAGGTTCCTCTGCGCTTTCGCCCGAAAATGGCAGCATTCCTAAAGCGACTCGGCTTCAAGCCCGCGGACCAGGAACACGCCGAAGTGACATTCGGCCCATCCTGCGCCCACACCGACTGCCTGGATGCCATGGTGGTGCATCTGCTCGATGCCGAACGAGTGGACGATTACCAACACGGCACACCGCTGTGGTATCGCTCGGCGACCGCACCCGACAGAGCTCGCCTGACCCGCCTGACTGAAGATACCGCCGGCGCGCTGCACACCTACAACCAACGCCCCGATGCCGAAGCCAACCTCACGACGTTCACCGACTACGTGCATACACACGCCAGGCTCAGCCTCAATGCCCTGCTCGGCCGCAAGCAGAAAGACGTCGACCCCGACAGCGTGTTCGCCTACTCACCCAAACCACTGTTGGGCACCCCCTCGGCGCCACTCTCCTATACCCGGCTGTACCGTGATGGCTATGCCGACGGGATCGGTTTTCTCGACGAAAAATTCTCCGCCAGTGCCAGCTTTCGAGGGCCTCCAGGCGTTGACCTGAGCAAGCTCACGCCACAGAACGTTGCGCGCTCGGTAACCGGTACCTGGATCGGCGAACGCTACACCGATGAAGTGCGCAAGCGCCTGCAAGCCGATCACCCTGGCTACGCCGCCCGGCGCAATGCCACGCTGGCGATTGTGCAGCTACAGATGCAAGCCGCAGCCCTGGAAGCGCGCCTGCAAGGCCACATCGCCAGCGTCGACCTGGCCTGGCTGGAGCGGGCAATCGACAGCCTGGCGCAGAGCGCCAGTTCAACGCGCACGACTTACAAGGTGCATCGTCTGTGCATCGACGGCGAGTGGGTCATCGGCAACTACCTGTTCAGTCACGACGACGACCCGGTCTTGCTCTACACCCCGAATGCGCCGGACGGTATCGGCTTTCGCGAAGCGAAGTTGTTCAACTACTTGCTGAAAAAAATCGAGGGCATGCAGGAGTATTTCTGCGAACGGGTTGCCGTACAGTCCCAGCCCCGCATCAGGGCATTTCTGCAGGCAGCACGCGAAGGCCTGCCCGACACGATCAACCGCACCACACCCAGCCCCGCACGCCATGATGTGATCGACCACGTCACGCCACTGATCGACCTGCACCGCGAGTGCTACAACATGAGCCTGCAGCGCAAGATCGACGACGTCCACGCCACGACCATCAATCGCACGCAAATGATCACCGGCCTACTCTGGACCTGTGTCGAATGGGTGACCGCCATCGCCACCGCGCCCTTCCCGGTGCTCAGCCTCAGCCTGGGCGGGTTGCTGGCGTTCAAGGATGCGATGCTCGCCCTTAGCGCCTACCGGCAAGGCGACAAGGACAGCGCCTTGCAACACTACATCGGCTACCTGGCCAACCTGGGGGGCGCCGTGCTGTTCGATTTTCGCCCGGCACTCAAGGGTCTCGCCCGCTCGACTGCGGTGCGCCCGTCCATCAAGACGGGCGAGCAGGCCATCGACGCGGACGCGCTCAAGCATCTCGATGCGACCCCCGCGCAAAACATGCAACCCGTGCTGTTCCAGGGGCAGCACTATTGGGCCCCATCGGCTCCGGATGCCAGGGGCCAGTATGTGCTTTACCGCCGTGACCCACTTTCTGGCCAGTTGCACTCCACTGCGCGCCTGGTCTATCGCACAGCCGACGGCCAGTGGGTGCGCTTCAGTGTCCCGGGCGGCGGCAGGAAATATGAACCGTTACAGCCCGATGAGAGCAGCCCCCTTACCGTGTTCGAGATAGCCCCTGAGCCCGCCCGCAACTTTCGTGCGATGCTCGAACCGGACTTTGGCAAAACACTCTCGGACAGAGGCGCCGGCTTCGGCGACAGCGCCCGACACAGCGCGTTTTTACAGGCCGCCCCACTGCGGGACGCCTATACCCGCAACGTCGAAGCGTTGACCCGCAGCGCTGACGCGTTCTACCAGGCCCTGCAACCACCCGTACCCAGGTCGGCGCTGCCCGAACTGGCGGTCGATGCCACCCACAGCGACCTGCTCAAGGCTCTCTTTGGTGGCCAAAGACGCTTGATCATAGGGGCCGTCAACGACTCCATTGCGAGCAAACAGTTGTTGATCGAGCAACTGCCGACACTCGTCGAACTGGGGCTCAAGCGGTTGTACATCGAGAACCTGCCCCGCGACCTGTTCCAACGCAAACTGAATATTCTCAACAACACCGCTGCCGGCAATAAAGCCCAGGCCTTGCGACGGCTGGAGCAACACCTTGAGCAGGTGGATCAGGCACTGGGGTTTGCACCGAATGCACCGTTCAGCTACAAAAAACTGCTGGATGAGACACAGCGTCTGAACATCAAGATCGATGGCCTGGACGCAGCATGCTCCTACCATCTGGAGCATGTACTGAACCTTGGCAGCGAGCCGCGCCTGATCCCGCGCAGCAGCAAACTGCGTAACGTTTACTCGCACACGGCCATTGAGCACACACGCGCCAGTCACCCCGATGAAGGCTGGATTGCGCTGGTGGATCACACGCGCCTTGGCACTTACGAACAGACGCCAGGGCTTGCGGCGCTGCAAAACGCCCCGGCATTACGGGTCGAGGACGCCGCGCCGGGGCAAGCGCTGGGCGTCAGGCCCGATACCAGCGGCGGCGCACAGTCGCGTGGTGACTACAGGCTGACGATGCAGACGCTCTACTACACCCGTGCCACGCCCGCGTCAGCCCCTGCCCCCACTGTGGCGCACTTCAGCGAGTTCGATATCGACCCGGAACTGCGCTTGCACCTCATGCAACTGGCAGACAGCCACCGTGGCCTGGACACCCGTTACGGACCCACGGGCAATGACCCGCGACGCCCGGCCTTCAGCGCCTTCGTCGCCACCCGCAAGCGCCTGCACGACGCCGCCGACGCGTTTTTCGCCGATTACCTGCCGGGGGCGCGTTCCTCCCTTTCGATGCTCGACTCAGTCACCAGCGAAAAAGCGTTCATCGAAACGTTGTATCGGCACCGGTCGGGCCTGGTGCTCGGCGAATCCCACGCTGATGAGTTCAGCAAGCAATTTTTGATCAAGCACATGGAGCTGCTGCGCGACCAAGGCGTGAAAACGCTGTACGTGGAACACCTGTTCACCGACCTGCACCAGGCCGACCTGGATACGTTCCACCGCACCACCCAGATGCCGAGAAACCTTCGAGCCTACCTGCGCGTGCAGGACAAGGGTCATATGTTCGAGTACACAGGCACCAATACCTACACCAATGTGCTGATCGCAGCGAACAAATACGGCTTGCGTATCCGGGCGCTGGATTGCGCCGCCAGCTACCATGTCAAAGGCATTCGAGGCCTTGACGGTCGCTTCACCCTCTTCAGCTACTTCGCCCATCACGTGATCAACGCCGACCAACTCGCACAAGGCGCCCACAAATGGGTGGCGTTCATGGGCAGCGGCCACACCGACCTGCATCGTCTGGTGCCAGGCATTGCGCAAATGCAGGATGCGGTGAGCCTGCATGTGCGCGACGTCGTCCCCAGCCAGGCGCGCTCGCTGCACCGCAACACGTGGGAAAGGGCAGACATTTCCGGCGGGCTGGCCCTGCGCAGCGACTTCAAGATCGAAGTCGCCAGTTCACGCCTGCGCGCACAACCTGCCGCCCCCGTGCCGGACCGCACGCGCCTGCGCCTCAAAGGGCATTTTCTGATCGAGCGCCCTTCAAGCACGCAGACTCTGCTCGTGCACCACTCCAATACAGGGGAGATCGTCACAACACCGATTCAGATTGACGAGCAAGGCCAGTTTTTCGTTGATCGATGGGACTTCATGAAAGCGCAGCGTTTCATCTATCTGTCGCAATTGACGTCCGCCCTGGAAGCACCCGTGCCCAGGGGCATGGGTATGAAGCAACTCAACTGACGCCAGCGGTTGTCGCACCGAGGCCCGTTCATCGGACCTCGGCGCATCCCACTTCAGAATGCTGCCCCCCCGCCGATAAACACCCACACCTTCAGGCTGGCCTCAAAAACAACTATCGCCCAGCACATCACCATCATTTTATTGCGGAGCATTCGATGAACAGCTGGTTCGGTAACATCAGCGTCAACCTCAAGCTTGGCCTGGGCTTCGGTCTGGTGCTGGTCCTCACTTCAATCCTGGCCCTCACCGGCTGGACCAGCCTGGGCGGCCTGATCGATCGCAGCAACTGGATGAGCGATATCACCCAGCTCAACGCGTCGCTGACCAAACTGCGCATCGTGCGCCTGCAGTACATGCTCGCCAACGGCGACGAAGCCGTGGCGCAGAACGTACAGACCAACCTGGATGCCTTCGCGGCCCAGCAACAAAAACTGCTGGACACCTTCAAGAGCCCGGAGAACCTGAAGCTGCTCAACGAGCAGAAAGCGGTCATCGGTGCTTACCAGCAATCACTGAACAAAATGCGTGAGGCCTACCGCAACGGCAATGCCTCGCGCCTGTTGATGGGCGACAAGGCTGACATCGCCAACGCTCAGATTGACGCGCTGGAAAACAGCGTGAAGCAAATGCCTGACAGTGCCGAGCACCTGGCCCAGTTCCAGGCCGTGGCTGACGCCAAGATGCAATTCCAGCTGGCGCGCTACGAAGTGCGCGGTTACACCGGCAACGTCAGCCCGGACACTGAAGCCCGCGCTGCCGCACAAATCGAAAAAACCATCGATGGATTGAAAAAACTCAGCGCCGCCTTCGGCACCAGCCAGCAAAGCGCACTGACTGCGCTGGAATCGGCACTGGGTGCCTACCGCACGGCCGTGCAGAACTACAAAGCCGCCAACGCCAACATCGTTGCCGCCCGCGCCGAAATGACCACCCAGGGTGCCGACATCGTCACCATCAGCGACAAGCTTTACGAAATCCAGCTTGAACGCCGCGACGCCGAAAGCGCCCAGGCCCGCAGCCTGCAATTGATCAGCACCTTGCTGGCGCTGCTGGTGGGTGTCATCGCTGCCTGGGTCATCACGCGCCAGATCACCCGCCCGATCCAGGAAACCCTGGCCGTGGTGGAACGCATTGCCTCCGGCGATTTGAGCCATAACATTCAGGTCACGCGTCGCGATGAACTGGGCGTGTTGCAACAAGGCATCCAGCGCATGGGCACCACCTTGCGTGAATTGATCAGCGGTATTCGCGATGGCGTGACGCAGATCGCCAGCGCCGCCGAAGAGCTGTCGGCCGTGACCGAGCAGACCAGCGCCGGCGTGAACAGCCAGAAGATCGAAACCGATCAGGTCGCCACCGCGATGCACGAAATGACCGCCACCGTGCAGGAAGTGGCGCGCAACGCCGAGCAGGCCTCCCAGGCCGCTGCCGACGCCGACGGCCAAGCCCGCGCCGGTGACAAAGTGGTCGCCGAAGCCATCGCCCAGATCGAGCGTCTGGCCGCTGAAGTGGCGCGCTCCACCGACGCGATGAGCCACCTGCAACAAGAGAGCAACAAGATCGGCAGCGTGATGGACGTGATCAAGGCCGTGGCCGAGCAGACCAACTTGCTGGCCCTCAACGCGGCCATCGAAGCAGCACGTGCCGGTGAAGCCGGTCGCGGGTTTGCCGTGGTGGCCGATGAAGTGCGCGGCCTGGCCCAGCGTACGCAGAAATCCACCGAAGAAATCGAAGGCCTGGTGGCCGGTCTGCAAAATGGCACCCAGCAAGTGGCCAATGTGATGAACAACAGCCGCAGCCTCACCGACAGCAGCGTCGAGCTGACACGCAAGGCCGGGACCTCACTGGAAAACATCACCCGTACCGTGTCGAATATCCAGTCGATGAACCAGCAGATTGCAGCGGCGGCAGAGCAACAAAGCGCCGTCGCCGAAGAGATCAGCCGCAGTATCGTGAATGTGCGCGATGTGTCGGAGCAAACGGCTACGGCCAGTGACGAGACGGCTAAATCCAGCGTTGAGCTGGCGCGCCTGGGCAGCCAGTTGCAGCAGATGGTCAGCCACTTCCGGGTGTAATACTCACCCGTTCATACCGACAGGCCTCGTTCGCAGGCCTGTCGCTTTTCCCCCCATACCTGTCGAACTCTCCCGAGCGGCACAGTCCTCCTGGCCGACCGAGCGCCCAGTATTGCCCATGCTAGCGTGAGCTACGCCTCGGCAATGGCTGCGGATATTCAGGAGATCCAGCACTATGGAGCTGCAACAGCCCCCTTCTTCAAAGCAACCACTCACACTCACCGACCCGACCCGCGACGACTCGGGCCATGGCACCGCCTATACCACTTTGTTCGAGGAAGACTGGAACAGTCTGTGTACACCGTCTTCCATCGCGGCAATCGACGGCCCGGTCGCCTATCTGCACACGCTCTATCAGTTCGCCTTGAGCCTGGAGTCCAGCGGCAAGGGCGATCGGGATAAAGTGACCCTCGACAGTCGGCGGCCCGACCTCAAGACGATGCAGATTGATGCCCAAAGCCTCACTGCGCTGGTTTCCCAACTGTCGATACTCAATGAAACCCTGACCCATCAGCTGGAAAACCACTTGGCAACGGCCCCCGATGCATTCAAAGGGCTGTCGATCAATGAAGCGCTCAAGCACCACTATTATCCATACTTGCTGCCTTTCGATCGGGCTCACCTGCAATGTCAGTTGTGCCTGGTTGCCGACAAGCCTGTCCTGGGCGAACTCAACTACCGCATCAGTTTGACGCTACCGCTCAGCCAAAATGCCCAGAATAAATACGGCGTGGTCTTGCAGGAAGCCAAGGAGGCGCAGTTGCTGCTGTCGGGGCTCAGCCCGTCTCAGCAGGCTTTGCTGACAGCCTCCTTTGAGGGGCCGCACACAAGGGGGTCGCCACAGCGCGCCGGTTTTTTCAGACAATTCTATGGCGCCGAAGAAAGCGCTTTGCACCCCCTCAAGACTTGGCTGGCGCACACGCAATTATCGACGGACCAAGCCCAGGCACTCATCGCGCGCGGGCAGTATCTGCCTCGACGGTCACACAACATCGCCAACGGCTCAGTTCTACTCGGCGCGCGCTATGTCAACGGCCACGCTCAGCCTGAGGGCCAACTGGACTTTAGCTCGCCACCGAGTGCCGGGGTTCGCCTGCTCAATACCTCGTTCAACCGTTTCGAGCGCCTGCACCGGATGATCCGCCTACAGCGCTGGTTGCAAGTGCCGTTCGATGAACTGGACACCCTGTTATGGAGTGTCATGCAACGGGAACAACCCGGCGACGGGGAGTTTGCGATCACTCCCAACAGCCTGCGGGCACTCGGTGTCTGGCGCTACCTGGATCGACACCATGGACTGCCCATCGAGGCATTCGCGGCGATCCTGCACGAACTGCCGACAGACGCACCGAGTCATCGTTTATCGCTTTACGATCTGGTGTTCAACGTATCCGAACTGGTCACTGCACCTCTACTCGATAGCCGCACGCCTCTGACGCTGACAGTCGATGACCCAGAGCAGGCCTCACTTCGACAATGGTTGTGCGCCGGGTTGCACGTTCAGGATGCGCCCGACGCCTTGCAGTGGCTGATCACTCAAGCAAATCACTACCTGCCGGGCGCCCCTGCGACCCTGACAGTGCTTTCTTCGCTGTACCGCCAGGCGCGCATCGCTGCGCTGTTCAATCTGTCGATACGCGACAGCCATTTTGTCGCGCACTTACTGGCTGGCGAAGCCTACACCCGTCAGTTGGTCGCGCCGACCCTGCGCGATAGTGGTTCGAATGCTCCGCCAGACCTGCTGGACGTACTCATGCAAATGGACTGGCTGACCCGTTGGCTCAAACACAGCCAGCAGTCGGTGGCAGATCTGCGCCGGCGTTTGCTCATGGATGACCACGCACAGACGCCGAAGGTGCGAATCAGGCTAGAACACCTTCACTCACTGGTGGAGCTGATCGGCAGTGGCCTGCTCATGCCGTCAGACATCGAGGACCTGCAACTGCCGCAACCCGAACCTCAAACCGCGAAGTCACCCATCCGCTGGCACGCCTTTATCGTTAAGGGCTTGCTCCACAGTTATCCCCAGCTTCCAGAAAATAAAATTCCGCGTGAAATGCCTGCACGCATGGTCAACCAGCTTGACAGCCTCGTCCTGAGCCTCGACCCCAACACCGACGCGGAGCTCAAGCATGACGCCAAGACGGCATTGAACAAAAAGCTGGCTGAGTTCTATCAACAGTTGAGTCCCCTCAAGGCAAAGTTCGCTGCGCTGTTCAATGATTCGGCTTCGTCCTATGACCCCGAGCTTCTGAGCCTGTTGCTCAAGCACACGTCGCGCCTGCTCGCCCAGGCCAGCGAAGCCGCAACACCTGGCCCACTGCTTGGCACCTTGATGCTGATGCTGCCCGACGCCGAAACCCTGCTGGAGCTGCCCGTGGGGCGGGACGTGTTGCATCGTTTTCTGCTCAACCCGCATTGGCTGGACAGCGACTTGAAAGCTGGCGCGCCGCTGCCTTTGAGCGTGAAAACGCTGTACCTGTTGCAACGTTTCCAGCACGCGCGCAGAACCTATGGCCTCGACGAAGAGGCCTTGCTCGACTATCTGCATCTGGCCAATAAAGCCGCCATCAGCGCTGCTGACGCTGACCTTCGGCCCCAGGCGACCGATCGCTTGGCAGCCCTGCTCGGCTGGGCCGCCAGCGAAGTCGACGTATTGATACAGCGCACCCCCACGCGCGAAGCCTGCACCGTGGCACACCTGGACTGGCTGATGCGCTGCCAGGAAAACGCCCGGGCCACCGGCCTCTCAGCCAGCACCCTGCTCTTGGCCACCGACCTGAGTGGCCAGGTCTCCAGCAACGCCTGGGATCAAGTGGCAGGCGCCCTGATCGCCGCCGCTCAATAACTCCGTTTCTCTCGACAGGCTCAAGGAATGACCATGTCTCCTGCACTCAATCAAATTCTTGCTGAACGTCAGCGCGACGCAATGGTGGCGTTCTACCTGGCCAAGGTCATGCCCCTCAACCGTTCCAACCACGCGCCGGTAACCGCAGACCATCTCTACACCCATTGGCTGCTGGACCCGCACGTCAGCCCGGTCGTTACCACCACCCGCATTGCCTGCGCAATTGCCAGTGTGCAGCAGTACCTGCACAACCTGCTCCAAGGGCTGGAGCCCGGGTATGAAACGCGCGGCCCCAGTGCGGCCGACGAAGCCCAGTGGCGTGACCGTCTGCAGTCCTACTCGCTGTGGCGCGCACACCAGCAAGTGCACAACGACCCGGTCAGCTTCCTCGACCCTGCCCTGCGCCAAGGTAAAAGTGCAAGCTTCAAACAGTTGGAGCAAGACCTCAATCAAACCCAACTGCAAGCCGACGATGTACTGAGCGCCGTGCAGGCCTACCTCAACCGGTTCGAAGAACTGGCCAATCTGAAAACCCTCAACGGCTACATCGACGGTGACAACGATCACCTGACTCGCAGCGTGTATTATTTTGTCGGCAAATCCAGCTCTGAAAACTCCTACTATTGGCGCTCGCTGGACATGCGGGAACGCGCATCAGTGGGCGATGCACAACATCACCGGCCTTGCCCGACGGCCTGGAGCGACTGGCAAAAAATACCCCTCTCGATCAGCGAGGATGTGCCGGAGCACACTATCAGGCCGGTGCTTTTCAATGGTCGCCTGTTCGTCATTTGGGCGCAGTGCCTGCGGCCTGTCAGTTCTTTCGCTGACACGGTGGCCTTTGAAACCCAGGCCGACGACGAGTCGACGCAGGCTTACCAGCAGCGACTTGAGCAACGCCTGAAAAGCCATTACCTGCAACTGCGATTAAATTATTCCTACAAGAAATTCGACGGCAGTTGGAGCGTGCCTCAGGCCTGTATCCAGGAATACTGCGTCATGAAAGCCTTGTACGACCTCAATCAGGACAATCTGAAAAACGCGATCCGCACCATTGCCGCCCTGAATGCGCAGACCACACCTCCCACGTTGTTCCTGAGCCTGAGCGCAGGCCTCAATCACCACAGCCCCTCCAGCGCGGCTCCATCTACGGCACTGTTCCTCGAAGCGGCGCGTCTCGACCAGCATCTGACGGTACAGACGCTGTTTTCCAAAGGCGGTCCGTGGGCCCGGGCCTTTGATGATGCTGACGCCAAACTGACAGAGCGGTGCTGGGCCCTGTTCTGCCAGCACAACCACACGAACTTTCAATTCATGCTGCCTCAGACCGGGCAGCAGCACGTCAGTCCCATCTCCCATCAGGCTCCCCATACGGGCACCCGCCAATGGGATTTTGAAGGGACCCAGGCCAGGGTACTGGAGCTCGACCCAAAGACAGGTGTGCTGCTCAACGTCACCACCTCGCAGCTGGAGGTCAACGTAAGACTGGCGCAGGAATTCACCCACCACCGGACCGTCATCTTCGAAAACGGACAATCCTCGACCCGGTTGAAGATAACCCTCAGTACCAGTGAACCGAACACACTAGGCAGCCTCACGCTGGACGCACACTCGTCGATAGAGTTTCACGCACCTTTCTTACTGGCATTGCCCGACAACCTGATCAAACTCAAGGTGCTGTGTAACCGGACAAACATCATTTACGAGGATTTCATCCGACGTGAATCGGCCACACCGTATCTGGCGTGGCCTGCTGCGTCGCAGGGGAACAGGCCTAGCGATGGGATCGTTCTCAGCCTCGACCAAGCGAACGTCGACGCAGAAGCGTTCGACTATTACTTCAATAATCGTCACTGCGACTACACCGTGACCCTGAGTGTCTATGACCTCTCCTGCACCCGCCTGCTGAACACCGTCGTCATCGACACCTTGCGAACCACCCAACGCCAACGCATGTACCGTCCCGTGGTCATGCACCCGCTTAACGCCGACAACCCCACCCCGTCGAGCCCCAACCGCGCCAACACGTTCCTGGTGGGGATGGCGGAGCGCTCACGGCGCGTCTTGCACGCCAGTGAGCGTGAGCTTGGCGCCGCGCATACCCATCGCGCGCAAATCGACCTGAACCCCGACACACTGCGACCGCTGGGCGAACTTGGCCAGGGCCGCACCAGTACCCTGACCTTGATATACGGCGTGCTGATTCTGGAAGCCGATGTGTATCACACCGACGTCGTGGTCCTGGGTTACGCCTTGAAAGCTGCAACATTCAGCCTCGACCTGCGCCAAAACAAGCCCGCGATCCCCGAGGCCCCAGGCATCCGACGCTATCTATCCAACGCTCAGGGGAGCGCCGAATTTATCCAGTTCAGTGCTACCAGTGTCGAGCCTGGTTCGCGCACGTTGAGTGCGATACGCACCAATACCTCGATTGCCTACCTGCTGGCTAAACATGCCAATGTCAGCCTCAGTGCATTGTTTGACATGCCCCTGAGTACCTGGCGAGAACCGCCCCTGGGAGACGGGCAACCCAGCAGCGCACTGGACTTCCATGGTGCCCACGGCAAGTCATATTGGGAGCTGTTCGTTTACCTGCCGTGGCTGCTGGCCCATCGTCTTGACCAGGAACAACAGCATGAACAGGCGCATACCTGGGTACGCTACCTATTCGATCCGCTGCGCAAGGCTGACCCGCCCACCGGCCTCCCGGCCCATTGGCGCGTACCCGCCTTGGTGCCTGACCAGGCCGATCCGAGTTATGCCGCCCTGTTGCCCCATGACCCCCATCAGCTCGCGCTCAGTAAACCTGTGTACCTGCGTCAAGCACTGTATTTACTGTACGTGGACATCCTGCACAACGCGGGAGACAGCGCCTATCGCCAAATGACCCGTGACGGGCTCAATGAGGCCAAGCTTTGGTATGTGCGAGCCAAAAACCTGTTGGGACCCAGACCCCCGATCAACGCGGTGGAGCCCTGGACCCAAAGGACACTGGCAAGTCTTGCCCAGGACCAAAAGCCCGCCTCGGCGCTCAGCCCGGACAGCACTTACGGGTGCCGCACAGTGAGCGCCACCCTGTTGGCCCGGTGGGACCGGATCGAGAGTCGCCTGCATAACCTGCGGCATCACCTCGACCTGAGCGGCAAGCCCCTGAACCTGCCACTCTACGCGGCCCTGTTGGCACCGCACACCCTGGTGGCCGCGTACGCTCAGGGCCTCGCCACCAACGGCCCGCGCGCGTTGTTGAAACGGGCACACGTAGGCCACTATCGTTTTCAGGTAGTGCTCGGCCACGCCTTGCGGGCCGTCGATAACCTGTCCCAACTGGGCGCGGCGTTATTGGCGCTTTATGAGCGAAAGGAACAGGCGCATTTCCTCGAAACCCAGCAGTTTCAGGCCCTGAACCTGGCGGCAATTGCCATAGAACAGCAAACCCAAGCCATGCACATGGACCTCAAGGCCCAACACGCCTTGCAGGCTGGTCGCCAGCTTGTTGAAGACCGCCAGCGCTTCTACCAGACCCTGCTCCGTCAGGGTATCTCCTCCAGCGAGGCCCAAGCCGGCCAGCGCCTTCAAGATGCCGGCAAGTGGGACGCGGCCGCCTTCGCCGCACAAGCCGGTAGCGGGCTTGCCATGCTGCTCCCCAACATTTTTGGTACGTCCAACGGTGGCATCCGCTACGAAGGCGCGTTTGTCGCCCTGCAAGCCGCCGCTCAAGGCGTGGCCAATGAACAGCGCGTCACCGCCCAGCACCTGGACCGCGCGGAGCAGTTCGGCAGGCGCGCTCAGGAATGGACACATGCACTGGAACAGGCGCGCCTGGAGTTGGCACACGTCGACGCCCAACTCGCCGCGTTCAGCCAGCAGCAGGAGCAGACGCGCCTGCAGTTGCACTTGGCACAGACTACGCTGGAGCAGACTCGCACCTTGTACGAAGTCCTTGGCAAACGCTTCGCCAAGGAACAGCTCTACGACTGGCTCAAAACCCAGCTCACCAGCGTCTATAACCAAGCGTATGACGCAACGCTGACACTTTGCCTGAACGCCGAGGCCAGTTGGCGGCATGAGCGCGCGCAATGGCACAAAACCTTCATTCACTCCTCACCCTGGAATCCGCAATGCCGAGGCCTGAGCGCCGGGGAAACACTTAAGGCCAATCTGCTGGCCATGGACAGCGCGTACATTGATCTAGATGAGCGCAGTCTGGAAATCACCAAGACATTTTCATTGCGCCATCTGCACGACCAGGACCCGCTGTCTACCTATGACCAGAACTGGCCGACGATGAAAGCCGCCTTGGTCAGCGGTGGAACGCTGCGCTTTGAACTGACCCGCGCGCTACTCGACGAGGATTATCCGAACCATTACTTGCGCAGGATCAAGAGCGTCAGCGTGTCCCTGCCTACCACCCTGGGGCCCTACGAAGATATCCGTGCGATCTTGAGCCAGACCGCGCATTCCACCTGGCTGTCGCCCGGAGAGGGCGATGATGCGAACAATGTGCTCAAAGACCTGCGCGTGCGCCAGGAAGTGGCGCTGTCCAGCGGACTCAACGACAGCGGCCTGTTTACCTTGAATTTCGAGCAGGACGAACGTTATCTGCCGTTCGAATACACAGGCGCGGTGTCGTCCTGGCAGTTGTCGTTTCCCAATCCGACACGTCAGGCCGACGTGCTGGAAGCCCTGACTGACATCATCGTGCACCTGCGCTACACCGCCAAAAACGGCGGAGGCCTTTCATGAGTGCCGAGCAGACCTCCCACGCGGCCCCTCGGCTGCCCACCCTGCCCCAGACCGGCGGCGCATTGCAGGGCCCTGGACTCCAATGGGGGCAGGTCGGCATGACGGGCGAAGCCCGCCTGGACGTGCCACTCCCGCTGTCTGCCGGACGCGGCTTTGATCCGGCGCTGAGCCTGAGCTATCGCAGCAGCCGAGGTAACAGCGCCTTCGGCCGTGGCTGGGATATTTCCTGTGCAAGCATCGGGCGAGATACGCGCAGGGGTGTCCCGTCCTATGGCGAAGATGACGTGTACGTCGGTCCCACCGGCGTGGAACTGATTCCTGAGCGCGATCCCCAAGGCCGCCTGCACAGCACATCCTGGGATCACTTCAACGACCTGAAGTTGACTCAGACATACCGGGTGGTTCGCTACGTGCCGGTGATAGAGAGTGACCATGGCCGGATAGAACATTGGTCAAACCCGGTGGATATCGCCGGGTTCTGGCTGGTCCAGAGTGCAGACGGTTGCGTGCACCTTTACGGCAGGACTGCCAGTGCCCGTATTGGCGACCCGCAGCGGCCGGAACAGGTTGCGCAGTGGTTGCTGCAGGAAAGCCTCAACCCGCTGGGTGAGCAGATTTACTACCACTACAAAAAGGAAGATCAGGCACCGACCGCCCCACATGACTATCGCGCCCAGTCCTACCTGGCACGCGTCTACTACGCCAACCTGACGCCGCGCGCGCACCTGTCGTTGTGGGAAGGAACCGAGCCGAGCGGCGAGCAGTGGCATTTCCAGATGCTATTGGACTACGGGGAACGTACCGCCGAGCTGAACCTGGCGCCCACCTACAACGAAGAACAGTCGTGGACTGTGCGCAACGATGCCTTCTCAAACTATGCCTTCGGTTTCGAGTTGGGCACACGGCGCCTGTGCCGGCAAATCCTGATGTATCACTTTTTCCCGGCCGAGGCCGGTATGGGAGAGGTGCCCGTGCTGACCCGGCGCATGCTGCTGGAATACACCAGCGGCAGGCTGGCAGGTTGCCAACTGCGCGCCATCCATCAACACGCCTATGACGCTGACGGCGCCCAATTTTCCTGTCCTCCACTGGAGTTGTCGTACCGCTCATTCAAGCTGCTCGCAGACAGCCGGCGCTACCAGTCTTTTGCTGCGATGGCCGGGCTCAACGACGGCCAGCGCTATCAATTGGTAGACCTCTACAATGATGGTTTACCTGGCATCCTGCTGCGCGACGCCAAGAGCTGGTACTACCGCGAACCACAACGGGGCGTCTCAGCCCACGATGGCAATGCCGTGACGTACGGCTCCTGGAAACCACTCGAGCGAATACCGGTCAATGGCCCCGGTGCCCATCAGGCTCTGGTGGACATGGACGGCAATGGACGCCTGGATTGGGTCACGACCCAACCAGGCCTCAGCGGCACCTTTACCCTCGACGACCGCCGCGAATGGTCGAGCTTTACGCCCTTCGCCGCGCTGCCGCTGGAGTTCTTCCACCCTCAGGGCCAACTGGCCGACCTGATGGGGGCGGGCCTCTACGATCTGGCCTTGATCGGCAGCCGGAGCGTGCGCCTATATGCCAACCGTCAAACTCAGGGGTTCGGCCCGGCCCTGGAAGTGCCTCACGCTGCGCTGGACGATAGCCTTCCCCTGCCAAGCAATGGACCCAGTGAGCGGGTGGCCTTCTGCGATGTACTCGGCAGCGGGCAACAACACTTGGTACGCATTCGCCACGACGAACTCAAATGCTGGCCGAACCTGGGCCGGGGCCGCTTCGGCAAGGGGTTTGTGTGGGCCAACTTGCCGTTTGCACACGAGCACTTTGATGCGGCCAATGTACGCCTGGCGGACCTCAAGGGATGCGGGGCTGTCGACCTGCTGTATGTTGACACCGAACACCTGCTGATCTTCATGAACCGCAACGGCCAGGGCCTTGAACCGACGCCCATCAAACTGCCCTGGCCCGACGGCGTGCGCCACGACGCCACGTGCCAGGTAAGCTTCGCCGATCTACAAGGCCTTGGCTGTGCCAGCCTGGTGCTGACCGTGCCGCACATGACGCCACAGCATTGGCGATATGACTTCACCCCGCAAAAGCCCTACCTGCTAACCGGGCTGGCCAATAATATGGGGCTGCTGGCAAAAATTGAGTACCGCAGCAGTGCCCAGGAATGGCTGGACGAAAAACAGCAACGCTCGCTATCGGGCCAGAGCGTGTCCAGCGGGCTGCCGTTCCCGCTGCCGGTGGTCGTTGGGCATGTCCAGCAGGATCAGGTCAGCGGCAACCTGCTGTCCCGTCACTGGCAATACCGTGAAGGCTTCTACGATTCTGATGAACGTCAATTTGTCGGATTTGCGCATTTATTGGAAACCGACAGCACGCCCCGCGTCGACCCCTTATCGGCAACCGACCCGGCGGCTCAAGTGACCAAGCGCTGGTTTTACACCGCGAAACCGGGCGGGCCCACAGCCGACTTTTTCAGAGGCGACGCGCAGGCGCCCACGCTCAAATCGGCTCTGACCACCTACTGGGACGAAGCAAGCGGCCTGGATCTGCGCCACGTTCCACTTAACGCCGCCGAACGCCGCGTGGTGAGCCTCGCGCTGAAGGGTGTACTGCTGCGCGAGGAAACCTACGCCACCGCCGATCCTCCCGAAGACGCAGTTCCCTACTCGGTGCAACAGCATCGCTACCAGGTGCGCCTGACAAGGCCTTCGCGCCACCCTCAAGCACGATCGAGTGCACTCGCAATGCCATTGGAAACGCTGACCTGTGTCTACGAGCGCCAAGCGGATGACCCCGTCTGCCATCAGGTCATCAACCTGCGCCGCGACAAGTACGGTGCACTTGTCCACAGCATCACGTTCAACTACCCCAGACGCACTACGGCTGCAGACACCCCACCCTTCAACGCCCCCCATGAACAGCAATGGTGGCGCGACGCGCACGACCCGGCGCAACAAATCGGCTACCTGAGCGAATCGCGGGCCCAGTACATTCACCTCGACCAGCCACAACGCTGGCGGCTGCACCTGCCTTGGCGCCAACGCAACAATACTTTGGAACTGGCTAAGTCAGCCCTTGCCGAAGGGCATTTAAGCCATGAACATTTCGCCAGTCACTTCGCCCACAATCCGCTGCATCAACGGCGCCAACTGAGTGGTTTGTCGCAGCATCATTACTGCACGCCCGGTAGTACTTCACCGTTGCCTGCCGGCAAGGCCAGCTTCCAGGCGCTGATGAGCCATACCGAGGTCGCGATCCTCGATGAACAAGCGCTGGCGGCCTATGAAACGCTTCCGTTGGGTTTGGTCTCGAACCTTCCTTCATGGCTGCAGGATCAGCACTACCGGCGCATGACGTCATTTCTCCCAAGCGACGACAAGGATCAATTGCCGGCAATGCTTTGGTCGGTCGAGCAAAACCTCAGCAGCTATGCGGGCCCCGAGCTGTTTTACCGTGTTCGACGCTTCCAGGCGAGCCATAGCCATGGCGACACCCTTCTCGACTACGACACCTACACCTTGCGACTCACAGCGCTGAAAAGTCCTGACGGCTGCCGCACCGAAGTGCACTACGACTACCGGCTCGGCTTGCCCCTGACCTTCATTGATGCTCAACGCACGCGCCTGTTCGCGCGCTACACCGCATTTGGGCAACTGTGCGCCAGCGGCCTCTCGGGTCAGGAAAAGGGCAACGCCGTGGGCACCGACGTCCAGGGCATCGACGCGCGCCTGCGTGGCGTCACACCAGCCGAAGCGCTCGACGTCCCTCACGTGACATTGGGCAGTGCCCAAAGCGCCTGCATCTACGCGTCGCTCAGTTGGATGGGGCACATTGCACCGACAGTTCTCAACGAGGCCTGGGTCAGTCAGGGTTACTTGCTGCCCAGCGGGCATATCCGCGCATCAGCCCGCGCCCGGCTGAAAACCAAATCTGTGCTGAGCGCATCTGAACAACAGCTCAAGCACCTGATCGATACGGCCAGGCGGGACCCCGTGCACGTCGTCGTCCTCCAAACCGACCATCTGCAGGGCGCGGATGCGGCACCCGATAAAAACGTACACGTGGCGCTGGCGTTCACTGATGGTTTCAGCCGCGTCGTGCAAACGCTACAGAAAACCCAGGCGGGCGATGCCTTCAACATCGATGCCCGGGGAATGCCGGTGCGCAATGCCGAGCAGACACCCCAGATCCTGCACAGTGCGGCGCGATGGCGTGTTGAAGCGCCCGTTGAATACAACAACAAGGGCCTGGTGGTGCGCACCTGGCGCCCGTACTTTGTCACTCGTCCGCTATTTGTCACCGACGCATCGATCAAGGCGGTTCTTTCGGTTGATCACAGGTTTTATGACCCCTTGGGTCGTCTTATTCGTACCTTATCTGCTGGCGCAGACACCTGCCGCCAAACCTATCAGGCCTGGTACACGGTCAGTGAGGATGAAAACGACACTCAAGGGCTCTGACAGTCAACGAGCACCTGGCCGGTATTGCACCGGCCAGGTCAAGGGTCAGCCCCGATGCGGATTAAGAATGCCCGTGGCGCGATATTGCCGGCCACCCTGGTGCTGGACGAGAAGCCGGTACGCACCCCGTCCCGTTTGACCGCGATAGCCGGGCAAGTCAAAACTGCGGGTTTTCAGTGCAGCGTGATAGAGGTGACCACTGGCCATTTTGCGTATGCCCTGGATCAAGTCGTCGAGAACGCGGCGGATGATTTGACCGCCCTGCGCCTGCAGTTCGTTGACGATTGCGTCGGTATCGATATTCAACACCGACGCCAGCGTTGATGATGGGCCCGCCGCAGGCGCAACGGGCTGTTCAGCCGCGATGGGCGCGCGCCTGTGAGCGACACTCGTCGCTCGGGTCACGGGATGCGTTTGCGTCTCCGGGACGCCGCCGAGCGGGCGGGGGCCCGATCCGCGTCTGGCTGGCGGCTCACGCACCGTGTAAGAGGAATATCCGAGCTTCCTCAGGAAGCGCCCGGGGTTGGGCTGATGATCAATCACTTGTTGCGCGCGCTGCATTTCATCAGCAGAACCAAATGAGGCATAAATCCCGCCTCGCACCGAGGTCTTGATGGTAAAAGCAAACTCGGCGGACTGGACGGATGCCAGTTGCTCTGAGAAGAACTCGGCAAGACCCGCCACTTCATCATCTGTCAGCCACTGCGCATAAGTCTTGGCCATGCCTGATGCCTGTGCTTGCCTGGCTCGGCGAACGGCAGCGCGGCCCACTTGAGCGCGACGCTCCTGTTCAACGTACTGATACCCGGAAACCACAAACAACACGACAGCCGCAATGAAGCCAACGCCCGCACCGACTTCGGCAAACCCTAGCGCCTCCCCCATGCCGAAGCCAACCAGTGTGAAGATGGCCAGCAACGCCGCCGCTTGCAGGGCTGCGTGTGCTTGAGATCCGTCGACGTCAATCAGGTTTACAGGGTTGTTGCCGACCATCGCATACAGGTTCAATCCATCGACCTCCCCGCCCGGGTCGGCACTGACCCATCGCAATAACCATGGCGCGTAGTAACGCAGGCCGTAGTAATACAGGCCCGTTGCGTCGCGCTCGCGGCCCGAATAACGCACCGTCCTGTACCTGGCTTCCACCGTATTTCTGGCAGCCCTCCAAGCCGTACCGCCGAACGGATAGAACGCTTCCTGCGTCAACAGCGCGGCGTTTTCGTCCAGCTCCAGGGTGCTGCTGCCCAAGTGATCGCACACGCTGAATCGCAACGCATGATCCTCCTGCTCCGCAGGCCGATTACGCTGCCATTGCAACACTCGGACCGTCGCACGCCCGACCCTGGCCACCACCACATTGCGCCACTCGCCGCTGACGTGATTGCGATGCAGCTCCAGGCCGGGCAGGTAGATCACTTCATGGGTGTGCGCCCGTGAGCCGTGACGTTGCACACGGCGCTTGAGGATGCGCTGTCCAGCACTGTCGTAGACATAACGCTCATCGTCATGCTCGCCATTGACGCGCTGCACCTGCGTAACTGCCACCAGTTGATTGCGCAGATTCCAGCTGAGCACCTGACCGCGTGCCAATGCCTGCAAGTTACCGCTGTGATCAAAACCCACTCCCAGACCCGGCCCCAGGCGCTCGCTGTCCTGCAGTGCATGATTGCTGCTCACGCCCACACGCATGCGTTGGGTAAAGCCGGTGCCCGTGCTGGGCAGGTGCCGCATCACGCTGAGGTTACCGCCTGCATCGTACTCATACTCGCGGGTGTAATGGCGCCAAAGGTCATCCTGGGTCGAACCGAACAGCATGTTCGACGGCAACGCCGTCTGGTCCTGATGCCGCGCATTTTCGCGGCCGGTGGCATTGATCAATTGTGACAGGCTGTCGTAAGCGTAGGTGCAAGTGGGGTTCACCTGGGTATTGCTCGCCCAGCGCGTCGGCTGAGCGCCGTCGCTGACCTGAAGCAGATTGCCGACCCGGTCGTAACGGTAGGACAGGTCCTGCAGCGGCATATCCACCTGGCCCTCGCGATAAGTAGTCAGGCGCTGCAAACGACCATCCACCGGCGAATACTGCGCCGCACTTATCACCCCATTGCCCGCCCGCTCCTGGGTGACTTGGCCAAGCGCATTGAAGATGCGCTGATGCAGCAAGATTTTGCGCACGCCGTTATTGAGCACCAGCGCGCTTTGAGTCAGCACGCCGTCCTCACCATAGCGCGACAGGTGACGGTTACCCTGTGCGTCGGTCTGTTCCAGCACACGCCCCATTGCGTCGTACTGCCACGTGGTGATGAACGCCTGCGACTGAAGTTGCGCGTCCCGTTCAGCGACGGCCTCCGGCCAGTGGCGGGTTTGAGCATCCTGGCGCAATGCACGCCGCTGTTCAGTCAGATACCCACGCGTATCGTAATGTTCATGAAGCAGCGTCCCTGCCGGGTCATCATGCCGGACAAGGCGCCCACAGGCATTGCGCGCCGCGTATTCAGAGGACATACCCGCATAGGTAAGGCGCTCGACGCAACGTTCGGACGCTTCATCCCCGGCCTGCTCAAACACCGCCACCGGGCGCAGCAAACCATCATATTGCTGACGCTGCCAGGCGCCTTGCCCATCCCAATTCGCCAGCACCTGCCCCCCACTGCCCAGCAGATGACTGCGTTGCCCCGAATCGACACTGTCAGTGCTCAAGACTTGCCCGGCAAGGCTGTAACAGTACTTTGCATTGGGCGCTGTTTCAGGGTCGCCTGCCTGCAACGCGAACAAGCGCGGATCCCACTGCTGGCGCAGAAACCCGCGAGCGTCGTACACCTGACGCGTGATCCGCGCCTGCGGTCGTTCCCTTACGCTGCGCCGGTGATAAGCCACCGTGCGTACGGCCAAACCGCGGGGGTCGCGGACCGTCAACGTCGGTGTGTGGTGATGCAATGTAGACATAGCCCCATGACCTGTTGAAAACCAATGGAGCCACCAGCCTACGCAGCGGGCTCCGGTCTGGGGTGGTATACCTTTGCGCCCTTAATCTTGAACGTCCTCGACAAACACCACCCGGTTCCCAAACGGGTCCTTGATACTCATCTCCCGCGAGCCCCAGGGGGTTTGCTCTACTGCCGGCTTGGCGTAACGGTAGTCCTTGCCCTGCAATTGCTGCTGGTACGCGTCCACCCCTTGCGCCTGAATCCGCACCGCCGAGCCCGGTGACGCATCGCCATGGTGCTCAGTCAGATGCAACACGCATTCGCCCAGGGAAACCTGCAGGTACAAGGGATAATTGGCTTCGAAGCGGTGCTGCCAATCCACCTTGAACCCGAGGAACTCGACGTAGAACTCCAACGCCTTGGTCTCGTCGAAAATCCGCAGGATGGGGATAACTTTTCCTAAGTGCATGGCAACCGCTCCGTTGATGAGATCGCCCACTATAGTGGCGAAAATCCGCGACGCAAATCCCCACTGCGCGCCAGGAAACGGCCGGGGCGTTGACCATTGGCTTGCCCCTCGCTGTAGCTCAACACTCCGTTGACCCACACCGCATCAATGCCCTCCGCGGCCCGCTGGGGCTGCTTGAAATCCGCCACATCGCGCACCGTCAACGGGTCGAACAACACCAGGTCGGCCCAGTGCCCTTCACGAATCTCACCCCGCCCGTGCAGGCCAAACCGCGCGGCCGACAGCCCGGTCATCTTGTGCACCGCCGTGTGCAACGGGAACAACCCCACGTCCCGGCTGAAATGCCCCAGCACCCGTGGGAATGCGCCCCACAAACGCGGATGGGGGAACGGGTCTTCCGGCAGCCCGTCCGAGCCGACCATCGTCAGCGGATGCGCGAGGATGCGGCGTACATCCGCCTCATCCATCCCGTAGTACACCGCCCCCGCCGGTTGCAGGCGACGTGCAGCGTCCATCAGCGAAACGTCCCACTCGGCGGCGATGTCCTGCAGGTCGCGCCCGCTGACTTCCGGGTGCGGCGTCGACCAGGTGATGGTGATACGAAACGCGTCGGTGACCTGCTTGAGGTCCAGGGTCGAAGAGCTCGCCGCATAGGGATAACAATCGCAGCCCACAGGGTGGCTTTGCGCCGCCCGCTCCAGCGATGCCAACAGCTGCGGGCTACGGCCCCAGTTACCGGCGCCGGCACATTTGAGGTGGGAAATGATCACCGGCGCCTGTGCATGCCGACCGATCAGAAAGGCTTCGTCCATCGCTTCCAGTACCGGTTCGAACTCACTGCGCAAATGGGTGGTGTACACCGCGCCGAACGCCGTCAGCTCCTCGCTCAGTTGCAGCACTTCGTCGGTCTTGGCATTGAACGCGCTGGCGTAGGCCAGGCCTGTGGATAACCCAAGCGCACCGGCCTCGAGGCTCTCTTGCAATTGCACGCGCATGGCGGTGATTTCATCCGGCGTGGCCGTGCGGTGCAGGTCATCCATGTGGTTGCTGCGCAGCGCGGTGTGGCCGATCAACGCCGCGACGTTGACCGCCGGGTGCGCGGTCTCTACCGCCGCACGGTAATCGGCAAACCGCGGATACACGAACGCCTCGCGCGTGCCCAGCAGGTTCATCGGGTCCGGCGGATCACGGCGCAGACTCACTGGCGACGCGCTGATGCCGCAGTTGCCGACGATCACCGTGGTCACGCCCTGGCTGAGCTTGGGCAGCATCTGCGGCTGGCGGATCACCACCGTGTCATCGTGGGTGTGCACGTCGATGAAACCCGGCGCCAGCACGCGGCCAGCGGCGTCGATCTCATGTGCGGCAGTCGCCGCGGACAAATCGCCGATCGTCTCGATGCGTCCGTCGCGCAGGCCCACGTCGGCGATGTAGCCCGGGGTGTCGGTGCCGTCAATGATCAGCGCCTGGCGAATCAACGTGTCGTACTTCATATCAGTCTCCAAGCGGCAGGCTGTCAGGGCCGCCGCGATAATCGTCCAGTGCCAGCTTGATCCGGCGCAGGCGTTCCTGGTTGGCATCCGGCATGGCCAGCGCCAATTCGGTGGCAAGCAGGTCGATGGCCAGCAGCATGCCGTAGCGCGCGGCGGTGGGTTTATAGATGAAGCTAGTTTCGGCCGGTTGCAGTGGCAGCACGACGTCCGCCAATCGGGCCAGGGGGGAGTCGGACAGGGTAATGGCAATGACGCGGGCATCGTAGTTGCGCGCCAGCGCCACCACGTCCAGCAGCTCGGGCGTGCGGCCCGTCAAGGAACAGACGATCACCGCATGTTCCGCGCCCAGGGTGGCGGCGGTGACGCGCATCATCACCGGGTCATGGCACGCGGCAATCGGGTAACCCAGGCGCACCAGGCGCACCTGTAACTCATCGCTGCACAGGCTCGAAGGGCCGCCCATGCCGAATGCATGGATCATCCGCGCGCTGCCCAGCAGGCGGACCGCATCGGCGAAGCTCGATTGGCTGAAGCCCGACAAATGCTGACGCAGGGTGGCCTCGATGTCGCCGAGGATCTGCCGATGAAACGCCGACTGTTCCGGCAAACCCGCCGGGTCCAGGAAGCGGCTGCCCACCCCGCTGGCCTGGGCCAGTTGCAAGCGCAGATCACGCAGGTCACGACACCCGACACTGCGGGCGAAGCGCGACAGCGTGGCCGTGCTGACCTCGGCCCGTTGCGACAACGCCTCCAGGCTGGCCGACGCGGCAAAGCCCACATCCTCGAGCATCAGCTTGGCGATACGCCCTTCGCCAGCGCTGAACGAGTCTTGACGGGCACGGATCTGGTAGAGGATGTCCATAACGGCTCCAGGTTTACAGCAGGCAGGACAGACCGTAAGTCAGACCGAAGGCGACCACCGAGATCAGGGTCTCCAGCACGGTCCAGGTCTTGAAGGTCTGGATCACCGTCATATTGAAGTATTCCTTGATCAGCCAGAAGCCGCCGTCGTTGACGTGGGAAAAGATCACCGAGCCCGCGCCGGTGGCCAGCACCAACAACTCGGGGTGTGGATAACCCAGGCCCATTGCAACCGGTGCCACCACGCCGGACGCGGTGGTCATGGCGACGGTGGCCGAGCCTGTCGCAATGCGCATCAACGCGGCGAACAGCCAGCCCATCACCAGCGGCGACAGATGAAACGCGTTGGCCAGGCCGAGGATTTCGTGGGTCACGCCCGCGTCCACGAGGATGCGATTCAAGCCGCCGCCCGCGCCTACCAACAACGTGATGCTCGCGGTCGGCGCCAGGCATTCGTTGGTGAACTTGAGGATCGACTCGCGGTTGAAGCCCTGAGCGATACCCAGGGTCCAGAAACTCACCAGCGTCGCCACCAGCAGCGCGATCACCGAGTTGCCGATAAACAGCAGGAACTGGTTGAAGCCGCTGCCCGGCGTGGACATCACGTTGGCCCAGCCGCCGATCATCATCAGCACCACTGGCAACAGGATGGTGCCCATGGTCAGTGCAAAACTCGGCAGTCGGGTGCGCGGTTCGCGGTCGATGAACTGACGCTCCAGCGGGTTTTCCGCCGGCAGGTGAATACGCGGCACGATGTATTTGGCGTACACGGGGCCGGCGATGATCGCCGTAGGAATGCCGATCAGGATGGCGTAAAGCACGGTCTGCCCCACCGACGCGTTGTACGCCAGCACGGCCATCATCGCTGCGGGGTGCGGCGGTACCAGTGCGTGCACCACCGACAGACCGGCGACCATGGGCAGGCCGACCATCAGGATCGACACCCCGACCCGCCGCGCCACGGTAAACGCAATCGGCACCAGCAATACAAAGCCCACTTCGAAAAACAGCGGCAGCCCCACCAGGAAGGCGATACACACCATCGCCCAGTGGGCATTGCGCTCGCCAAACCGGTTGATCAGCGTGCGCGCCACCTGCTCGGCGCCGCCGGATTCAGCCATCATCTTGCCGAGCATGGTGCCCAGCGCCACGACCAGGGCGATGTGCCCCAGCGTCTTGCCGACACCTGCCTCGTAGGAGCCCATGATGGTGTCCGCCGGCATGCCGGCCATCAGCGCAAGGCCGATGGACACCAGGGTGATCACGATAAACGGGTTGAGTCGGTAGCGTGCAATCAGCACGATCAAAGCAATGATGGCGATGGCAGCGTATGCCAATAGCCCGAAGCCCGGTGATGCGGCCATGCGGTACTCCTCGGAAAGGGTCACGTCGAATTGGTTGTGAAACTCATAAATCATTACCGGGGAGTTTTTTCAATTTTCATGAAACTAACTTTCGCCCACAGACACGCGCTGTCGCATCGGGACATGCCCGACGGCTGTGGATGAAAATTCGGGGGGTGTTTTTACATGAAGTTCGGACGACGATGGAAACTCATCCTACGGCTTCGAGTCTTACACTGCGCACTCACTCTCGCCCAGGAAAACCGACCATGATTCGAACAACGCTAGTCGCCAGTGCCTTGCTGATCACCCTGAGCGGCACGGCTTCGGCCGCCGATAACCCGGCGCTGAAAAAATGCCTGGACACCGCCAACAGTACCGTCGACATGGTCAAGTGCAATGCCAACGAAACCAAGGTGCAGGACGCGCGGCTGAACAAGGCGTACAAGACCGCCCTCGCCGCCCAGCAAGGCGCGCGCAAGCAAAAGCTGCAAGACGTGCAGCGCCTGTGGATAAAGTACCGTGATGCCAATTGCGCGTTCGCGGGCAGCGCCAGCGGCGGCAGCATCGACCAGGTCAACGGCGCCGCGTGCGTGCTGGACATGACCCAGACCCGCGCCCAGGAGCTGGAAAACCTGGTGGGGCCATGATCCTGTCGGAATGAGCGCCCTCACCACACAGGGCCGGCCACCCGATCAGTCCGGGTGGACTTTGGCGCGCTTGAGCAGTTTCTTGCAGCGTTCCGACAAGTGCAGCACCCGCAGGTGCTTGCCGGCCTTGGTGTAGCGCTCGCGCAGGGTCATCAACGCAGCAATCGCCGAATAGTCGACGAAGCTCAGGTGCCGGCAATCCAGCGTCACGTGCTCCGGGTCGTTGGCGGGGTCGAACTGGTTCAGGAACGGCGTGGTCGAGGCAAAGAACAGGGTACCGTGCAGGCGATAGAGCTTGCTGCCATCGGCCTCCAGATGCGCGTCCGCATACAGTTCGCGGGCCTGTTGCCAGGCGAAGTTCAGCGCCGCAATCACGATCCCGCACAGCACCGCCGTGGCCAGGTCGGTGAACACGGTAATCACCGTCACCGCGACGATCACCAGCACATCGTTCAGCGGCACCTTGTTGATCACCCGCAAGGAGGCCCAGGCGAAGGTCTGCTGGGACACCACGAACATCACCCCCACCAGTGCCGCCAGCGGAATGCGCTCGATAAACGGCGACAGGAACAGAATGAACAACAGAATCATCACCCCGGCAAACAACCCGGAGAAGCGCCCGCGCCCGCCGGAGCTGAGGTTGATCACGGTTTGCCCGATCATCGCGCAACCGCCCATGCCACCGAACACACCCGAGACCATGTTCGCCGCGCCCAGGGCGACGCTTTCGCGGTCGGGGTAGCCACGGGTCTCGGTGATTTCGTCGGTGAGGTTGAGGGTGAGCAGGGTTTCCAGCAGGCCGACCATGGCCATCAGGAACGCGTAGGGTGCGATGATGCCGAGGGTTTCCAGGGTCCAGGGGATCTGCGGCAATGCGAAGCTCGGCAGGCCACCGGCGATGTGGGCCATGTCGCCGAGGGTGCGGGTCGGCAGGCCGAGCAGGTACACCGCCAGGCCTACGCCGAGGATAGCCACCAACGCTGGCGGCACCGCGCGGGTGACGCGCGGCAGCAGGTAGACGATGGCCATGGTCACCACTACCAGGCCGACCATCACGTACAACGGTGTGCCGCTGAGCCAGTGCTCGCCGCTCTTGAAGTGCTCCAACTGCGCCAGTGCGATGATGATCGCCAAGCCGTTGACGAAGCCGAGCATCACCGGGTGCGGCACCATGCGCACCAGCTTGCCCAGGCGCAGCAGGCCGAACGCGATCATGATCAACCCGCCCAGCAGCACCGTGGCCAGCAGATACTCCACGCCGTGCTGCACCACCAGCGCGACGATCACCACCGCCATCGACCCCGCCGCACCGGACACCATGCCGGGCCGGCCGCCAAACAGCGCGGTGAGGGTGCAGATGATAAAGGCGCCGTAGAGCCCCATCAGCGGGTTGAGGTGGGCCACCAAGGCAAAGGCGATGCATTCGGGCAACAGCGCGAACGACGTGGTGAGGCCGGCCAGGGCATCGGCGCGCAGACGGGTGAGGTTCATGAGGTACCAGGGTAATGCGGGGGATAAGGCGGGGAATGGTACGGAATTGAGGGTTTCAGGGCTAGTCTCGGGACCGGGTCGCCCCCTTCGCAGGCAAGCCAACGCCTAACAGGCATACCGTTCCAGCTTGGTCTGGATGAAATCCAGGAAGCACTGGATGCGCAACGCCAATTGCGAGTTGCGATAGAAGACCGCGTGGATCGGCTGGCGATAACCGCTGTAGAAGGCGTCCAGCACGGGCACCAGGCGGCCGGCGTCGATGTCGTCGGCGGTCATGAAGTTGGACAGACAACAAATACCCAGACCCTCCAGCGCGAGCCCGCGCACGGTTTCACCGCTGGACGCTGCGATGCTCGGCTGGATCAGCCAGCGGTCACCTTCCACATGCCGCAGCGGCCAGTGGTTGAGGCTTTCGGTCTGGGAGAACCCGAGCAGGGTATGGTCCGCCAACTCGGCCACTGAGGTGGGCGCGCCGTAGCGTTCAAGGTAATCGGGGCTGGCGAGGATATGCAGCGGCGTGCAGCCCAGCGAACGGGCATGCAGGGTGGAATCGGCCAGGGCGCCGATGCGGATCGCAATATCGGTGCTCTGCTCCAGCAGGTCGATGATCAAGTCATCACTGTTCAGTTCCAGCTGGATGTCCGGGTACAGGCTGCGAAATTCGGCAATGTACGGCACGATCCCATGCAGCATGAACGGCACCGCCGCATTGATCCGCAGGCGCCCCGCCGGTTTTTTCTGGCGGGACGACAGGCGCTCTTCCAGCTCATCCATCTGCGCAAGGATCACCTTGGCCTGCTCGAAGAAGTACTTGCCCTCTTCGGTCAGGTCCATGCGCCGGGTGGTGCGGTTGATCAGCGTGGTGTCGAGCTTGGCTTCCAGGCGCGACAAGGTGCGGCTGACCGCCGACGGCGTCTGCCCGACCTGCTCCGCCGCGGCGGAAATCGAGCCGCACTCGATGACGCTGACGAAGATTTGTAGCTCGTCGGATCGGGCTTTCACAGGGTGTCCTCGCTATCGGTTCGCAGCAGCTTACACCGAGAGGTTGAACACCTGCGCGAGATGCTGCTCGTAGCGCGCCACGTCGGCTTCAATGGCCGGGCGTTTCATCACGTCGACGCAGAGGAAGGTCGGCAACGCGGTCATGCCGAGAAACTCATTGGCTTTGTGGAACGGGAAGTACACCGCGTCCACGCCCTTGGCTTCGAAGAAGTCAGCCGGGTCGTCGAAGGCTTGCTGCGGTGCGTTCCAGGTCAGCGACAGCATGTATTGCTTGCCCTGGATCAGGCCGCCGCTGCCGTATTTCTGCGAGGCATCGGAGCGCGTGCGGCCATCGCTGGCGTAGAGGCTGCCGTGGCCTTCGGTGAACACTTCGTCGATGTACTTCTTGACGATCCACGGCGCACCCATCCACCAACCGGGCATCTGATAGATGATCACATCGGCCCAGAGGAACTTGGCGACTTCTTCAGCCACGTCGTAGCCTGCGTCGATGTGGGTCACTTTTACGTCGATACCGCCACGGTCCAGCACCGCCAGGGCGGCGTCATGCAGGGTGTTGTTATAGCGGCCATCGGAGTGGGCGAACTGTTTACCGCCGTTGAGCAGGAGGACTTTTTTCATGGGAGGGCATCCAGAGGTTGAAAAGGTATGGATGCAGACTATCGGCATCGGCGCCTCGGAATAAGCGGCCAAGCGGCAAAATACTTTTGACCTTGATGCACGAATGGCGCGTCATTGTTAACCGCTTATCAGTAGATGCCCGCCCAACAACACCATGCCAATGAAAAATACGCGCTTGAACAGCACCGCACTGATGCGCTGCCGCACCCTCTGGCCCAGCCACATACCCAGCAGCGCGGGAACAAGCGCCAGCAGCGATGCATTGATTTCACCGCCACCCAGGCTGCCCCGCCAGGCCAGCCCGGCGGCCAGGGCCAGGGTCGACACGCTGAACGACAGGCCCAGCGCCTGCACCAGTTGATCGCGATTCAAACCCAAGGCTTGCAGATACGGCACCGCCGGAATCACAAACACGCCGGTGGCCGAGGTGATGACGCCCGTGATCAGGCCGCACAACGGGCCCAGCCAGCGCTCGGACTGGGGCTTTACACGGAATGTCGGCAAGAACAGCCCACTCAACGCATACAGCAGCAGGGCCCCGCCCAAGGCGTGCACCACCCAGCCGCCGCCGTTGATCCCCAGCCACAGGGTACCCAGCCCGGTGCCGAGGAAGATCAGCAGCAACATCGGCCACAGGCGCTTGAGCAACGCGCCCAGGTGACCGCCGAATGCCAGTTGCCACAGGTTGGTGATGATTGATGGGATGATCAGCAGTGCCGCAGCCTGCGCCGGCAACATAGCCAGGCCGAGCAGCCCCATGGCGACGGTGGGCAGGCCAAGGCCGATCACGCCCTTGACGGTGCCGGCCAGCACAAAGGTGCCGAACACCAGCAGGGTCAAGGCGAGGCCGATGTCTTGGTAGAACGCGAGGAAGGTAGTCATAGGGCGATTGTGGCGCTTTGCGGCGAGCTGGAAAATTCGCCATATACTGAGGCAGCCTCTTGTTTTGTGTGAGGCTGATGCCGCTGTCGCGAGCAAGCCCAGTCACCCGAGAACCCCCGCCATGCACTTTGACCTCATTGACCTGCGCCTCTACCTGCACGTCCTCGACACCGGCAATATCACCGCCGGCGCGGCCCGCAGCCATTTGTCCCTGGCCGCCGCCAGTGCGCGCATCCGGGCGATGGAGGCGTCGCTGGGTATCGCGTTCCTTGAACGCGGGCGCCGTGGCGTCACGCCAACGCCGGCCGGCACGGCGCTGGCCCGTCACGCCCGCCTGCTGCTGCAACAAGCCGAGCACCTGCAACAGGACCTGGCGGAATACGGCAATGGCGTCAAAGGCCAGGTGCGCCTGCTCTGCAACACCACGGCCCTCAGCGAATACCTGCCTGAACTGCTCGCCGACTTTTTGCGCGGGCATCCCAACCTGGACATCGACCTGCAAGAGTTGCCCAGCCTGCGCATCACCCAAGCCTTGCGCCAGGGTACGGCAGACCTCGGGATTATTTCCGACGCCGTTGACACTCACGGCTTACAGACCTTGCCGTTTCGCGAGGATCCGTTGGTGCTGATCATGCCGCTGGATCACCCGCTGACTGGGCGAAACGCCAGCTTCATCGACAGCCTGCAACACGATTACGTAGGCCTCACCGCCCACAGCGCACTCTCGGTGTACCTGGAGGAACAAGCGCTGCATGCGGGCTTTCGCCTGCAGACGCGGATCCGCGCCGAAGGCTTCGATGGCTTGATCCGCATGGTCGCCGGCGGTGCCGGCCTGGGCATCGTGCCCCTGGCCGCATTGGAACGCTGGCCGTTGCAGCGCCGCTTCAACGCTCAGCCATTGGGCGAGGATTGGGCCTGCCGGACGCTGCTGCTGTGCGCACGCTCGTTCGAACAGTTGCCGGCCTACGCCGCCGCGCTGTTGACGGCATTGGGCAAAACACCCTGCTCCCCGGTGTTACGAACAGGTCACCCAGAGTAATATCGCCCCCTCAGCAGTTTCAGGGGCCGATGCGCTGTGCGTCACCCTCGCGAAAAAAGTAGAAGGTAAGGTGAATGGCGGATGACATGGTTAACCCGGTGGGCCTCAAGCGGGGCCTGAAGAACCGGCATATTCAGCTGATCGCCTTGGGAGGGGCGATTGGTACGGGGCTGTTCCTCGGCTCGGCGGGCGTACTCAAGTCGGCGGGACCGTCGATGATCCTGGGTTACGCGATCGCCGGCTTCATCGCGTTCCTGATGATGCGCCAGCTCGGCGAGATGATCGTCGAAGAGCCGGTGGCAGGCTCCTTCAGCCACTTCGCCCACAAGTACTGGGGCGGTTACGCGGGTTTCCTGGCAGGCTGGAACTACTGGGTGCTCTACGTATTGGTCGGCATGGCCGAACTGACGGCGGTGGGCAAGTACATCCAGTTCTGGTGGCCGGAGGTGCCGACTTGGGTCAGCGCGCTGGTGTTCTTCGTCGCGGTGAACCTGATCAACACCCTGAACGTGAAGTTCTTCGGTGAGGCCGAGTTCTGGTTCGCGATCATCAAGGTGGTCGCGATCATCGGCATGATCCTGCTCGGTTGCTACCTGCTGTTCAGCGGCAGCGGCGGTCCCCAGGCATCCATCAGCAACCTGTGGAGCCACGGCGGGTTCTTCCCCAACGGCGGCATGGGCTTGCTGATGTCCATGGCGTTCATCATGTTCTCGTTCGGCGGCCTGGAGCTGGTGGGCATCACGGCCGCCGAGGCCAGCGAGCCGCGCAAGGTGATCCCGAAGGCGATCAACCAGGTGGTGTATCGCATCCTGATTTTCTACGTGGGCGCGCTGGCCGTGCTGTTGTCGCTGTACCCGTGGGACCAGTTGCTGCAAACCCTCGGCGCGTCGGGCGATGCCTACAGCGGCAGCCCGTTCGTGCAGATCTTCTCGCTGATCGGCAATGACACGGCGGCGCACATCCTCAACTTCGTGGTGCTGACCGCGGCGCTGTCGGTGTACAACAGCGGCGTGTACTGCAACAGCCGCATGCTGTTCGGCCTGGCCGAGCAAGGCGATGCACCCAAGGCGCTGATGAAGCTCAACAAGCAGGGCGTGCCGCTGCGGGCGCTGGCGGTGTCGGCACTGGTGACGCTGCTGTGTGTGGTGGTCAACTACGTGGCGCCCCACAGCGCGCTGGAGTTGCTGTTCGCGCTGGTGGTTGCCTCGCTGATGATCAACTGGGCACTGATCAGCCTCACCCACATCAAGTTCCGCAAAGCCATGGGCGAACAAGGCGTGACGCCGTCGTTCAAGACCTTCTGGTTCCCGTTCAGCAACTACCTGTGCCTGGCGTTCATGGTGGTGATCATCAGCGTGATGCTGGCGATTCCGGGGATTCGCAACTCGGTGTTTGCGATGCCGGTGTGGGTGGGCGTGATCTACATTGCCTATCGCTTGCGGATCAGGAATACCCAGTAATTTGTGGGAGGGGGCTTGCCCCCTCCCACATGGGTTTGCATTCCAAGTACAGAATCCCAGTGAGTCGGCTTTGCGCTTCTGGGCATCCCGATGTCGAGTTCAGACCACTGTTGCCATGCCCGAGGCCGTAGGGTGCATCTTTGAATTCCCTGCCTCGGAGACACCATGTCCAAGCCCATCACCGTACTGCGCGACACCCACCCACTGCCGGTCCTGGACGCCTGCAAATGGGAAAAGCTCGAAGGTGACCCGCACACCGTCAACCTCAATGCCTACACCAGTGAAGACGGCAGCAAGATCATGGGCACCTGGATCTGCACACCCGGCAAGTGGTACGTGGACTACGTGAAGTGGGAATACTGCCACTTCCAGGAAGGCTACTGCATCATCACCCCGGAAGGCCTGGCGCCGATTCACTTGCGGGCTGGGGATATCTTCGTGGTTGAGCCTGGGATGAAAGGCACGTGGGAAGTGGTCGAGACAGTGCGTAAGTATTTCGTCTTCGCCTGATTTTTTGTAGTGAGCGGGCTTGCCCCGCGCTGGGCAAGCCCGCTCACCACCCTATTCAGGTTTACGATAGCTGTTGATGATCGCCGAGAAATCCTTGCCGCCGTCACCACGCTGGCTCATCGATTGATACAACTGCTGGGCCACAGCGCCCAGAATGACGGGCTGCCTGGCCTGACGTGCAGCCTCGGTAGCCAGGCCCAGATCCTTGAGCATCAGGTCCGCACCAAACCCGCCGGTATAACCCCGGGACGATGGCGCTGTTTCAATCACTCCCGGCCACGGGTTGTAGGTATCCGAACTCCAGCACCGCCCGGTTGAGCTGTTGATGATCCCCGCCAACACCTGGGTGTCGATGCCCAGCGCATCCCCCAGCGCCATCGCCTCGCTGACACCGACCATACTGATCCCCAGCAGCAGGTTATTGCAGATCTTGGCGATCTGCCCGGTGCCCACATCGCCGCAGTGCACGATGTTGCGGCCCATCTGCGCCAGTACCGGTTGCAGGGTGGCGAACAGATCCGGGGTAGCGCCGACCATGAAGGTCAACGTCCCGGCCTGGGCGCCGCCGGTACCCCCGGACACGGGCGCATCGGCCATCACCACGCCTTGCCTGGCCGCAGCCGCCGCGACGTCACGCGCGGTTTGCGGGTCGATGGTGCTGCAATCCACCGCCGGCACGCCTTGGCCGATGCCGGCGAGTACACCGTCTTCATTCAGCCAGACGCTGCGCACATGGGCCGCCGCCGGCAACATGGTAATCACCAGTTCAGCGCCGCTGGCCGCATCACGCGGCGAGTCGCTGATGCTGCCGCCCAGTTCGGCCAATTCCTTGAGTACCGTCTGGTTCAAGTCGAACAGGTTCAGCGCGTGGCCGGCCTTGATCAGGTTGCGGGCCATGGGGGCGCCCATGTTGCCCAAGCCGATAAATGCAATCTTCATGGTCGTCTCCCGGAATCAGCGCAGGTTGATGGTGGTGTTGACGCCATCGTTGACCGTGTCGTCATCGAACCAGCGGCTGGTGACGGTTTTGGTCTGGGTGTAGAACTGCACCACTTGCTTGCCATACGGGCCGAGGTCGCCGAGCTTGGAGCCACGGGAACCGGTGAAGCTGAAGAACGGTACCGGCACCGGGATCGGGATGTTGATGCCCACCTGGCCCACGTCGATTTCGCTCTGGAATTTACGCGCCGCCGCACCGCTCTGGGTGAACAAACCGGTGCCATTGCCGAATGGGTTGGCGTTGACCAGCGCGATGGCTTCATCAAGGGTTGCCACTTCGATCACCACCAGCACCGGGCCGAAGATTTCCTGGGTGTAGATCTGCATGTCGGTGGTCACGCCCGAGAACAACGTCGGGCCGACGAAGTTGCCTTGCTCGTAGCCCGGCACCTTGATGTCGCGGCCGTCCAGTTCCAGCTTGGCACCTTCTTTTACGCCGCTTTCGATCAGGTCCAGGATGCGAGCCTTGGCGCGCTTGGAAATCACTGGACCGACGTCCGTACCGGCTTCGCTGCCGGCATTGACCTTGAGCTTCTGTGCCAGCGCCTTGAGGTCCGGCAGCCATTGCTTGGACGCGCCCACCAGCACCACCACCGACGTGGCCATGCACCGTTGGCCGGCTGCGCCGAAACCGGCACCGACCAGCGCGTTGAGGGTGTGTTCGCGATTGGCGTCGGGCAGCACCACGGCGTGATTCTTGGCGCCCATCATCGACTGCACGCGCTTGCCGTGCTTGCCGGCCAGGTCATACACGTGAGTCCCTACGGCGGTGGAGCCGACGAAGGACACCGCCTTGATGTCCTTGTGGGTGCACAGCGCATCCACGACATCCTTGCCACCGTGCACCACGTTCAGCACACCCGCCGGCACACCGGCTTCCAGCGCCAGTTCCACCAGCAGCACGGTCGACAGCGGATCCTGCTCCGACGGTTTGAGGACGAACGTGTTGCCGCAGGCGATGGCCATCGGGAACATCCACAGCGGAATCATCGCCGGGAAGTTGAACGGAGTAATGCCGGCACACACACCGATGGGTTGGCGCAGGGTGTAGGTGTCGACGCCACCGGCGACGTTCTCGGCGAACTCGCCCATTTGCAACGTGCCGATGGAACAGGCGTGCTCGACCACTTCCAGGCCCCGGAAAATATCGCCTTCGGCATCGGCGATGGTCTTGCCCTGCTCGGCGCTGAGGACGGCGGCAATGCGCTTGGAATGTTCGCGGATCAAGGCTTGCAGCTTGAGCATGATGCGCATGCGTGCGCCGATCGGGGTCAGCTTCCAGGTCTGGAAGGCGCGATGGGCGGCATCGATGGCGGCATTGACTTCATCGGCGGTAGCGAACGGGACTTTGGCCAACACCTCCTGGGTCGCGGGGTTGACGATGTCGTGCCATTCGGTGGTCTTGGACTCGACCCACTCACCGTTGATCAGCAACTTGACCTGTTGCACGGAAATATCGGCAGATGCGTTCATGTGGTCTCCAATTCTTATTGGTATGCAGAGAACCAAGGCGTTGAATCGCCTTGAAGAATGAGGCGTTCGGACTGTTTTTGGAGTATAGATGTGCAAATCTCTAATAAGAACGCACATAAAAGCCGGTCCAATATGCAAAAAAACATCACGTCGTTGGGCTCCCTGAACTGGGATGACCTGAAGTTTTTCCTCGAAGTGGCCCGCACCCGCAAGGCCAGCGTCGCCGCCAAGCGCCTGGCGGTGGACTACACCACGGTGTCGCGGCGCATCAGTTCACTGGAGGTATCGCTGGGCACCTTGCTGTTTGAAAAGTCCCGGACCAACGGCTTCGTCCTCACCCCCGAGGGCCAGCGCCTGCTGGGCTATGCCGAGTCCATCGAAAGCACCCTGCACATGGCCTGCGAACAGGTCTCCGGCTCCGGCGTGGCGCTGTCGGGCCACGTGCGCATGGGCTGCACCGAAGGCTTTGGCAGCTTTTTCGTCACCCCGCAATTGAGCCACTTCGTCGACACCTACCCGGCCATCTCGGTGGACATCCTGCCCCTGCCCCACTTCATCAGCCTGTCAAAGCGCGAAGCCGACATCGTGATCGCCCTGGAACGGCCGGAACATGGGCCCTATGTGTGCTGCAAATTGTGCGACTACAAATTGCAGCTGTACGCGACCCAGGAATACCTGGACCAACACCCGCCCATCCGCACACCGGCGGATTTGGCCGAGCATCCATTTATCAGCTATGTGGACGATTTGGCGTTCAGTTCGCAGCTGCTCTATCTGGCAAACGTAGTGCCGGGCGCCAGCGCCAGTTTGCGCAGTACCAGCGTGATCGCGCAGTACGTGGCGGCGCAGCAGGGGCGGTCGATGGCGATATTGCCGTGTTTTCTGGCGGCCCAGGATCCGCGGTTGTTGCCGGTGCTGGGAGAGCAGATTTCCATCACTCGCCAGTTCTGGATGTATTGCCGGGAGGATCTGCGCAAGCTGAAGCGGATTACGTTGTTGTGGGACTACATCAGGGAAGTGACGGAGCAGAATCAGGGGTTGTTGATGGGGGAGACGCGGCAGATGCGGTTCGCGGATTAACGGGCTACCAACAGTACGGTGGGAGCTGGCTTGCCAGCTCCCACCGTTGATTGGGTTTCACATTGAAGGAGGGGCTGGCTCAGTCGGCGATGACGACGATCGACACCCGCCGATTCTCCGTACGGCCTGCTACGGTGGTGTTGGGCGCCACAGGCTCGCTGCTGCCCAGGCCGCGCAGCTGGATGTTTTGTTCTTTCATGCCCACGCCCGTCAGCACCTTGCCCACGCTTTGGGCACGGCGCAGGGATAATTGCTCGTTATAGGTTTCCTTGCCCGAGGCATCGGTGTGCCCGTCCACGCGTACACGGTCGATGCCGACGCCCACCAAGGCCTTGCCGATACGCTCGACGATCTGAGTGCTGGGCGGGTTGAGGGTCTCGACGTCGCTGCCGAACAACACTTTGCCCGACAGGCCAAATGCCCAGCCTTCGTCAGTGAGTTCAAAGCCTTGTTGTTTGAGCACGGCGACCTGCGCCGGGGTCAGCCCCTTGGGGGGCGCGGTCTGGCAGCCGGTCAAGGCCAGCAGTGCGACGAACAAGGTGATGAACAGAATGCGTGCGGTCGAGAACAAGGGGTCAACTCCTGTGATGAACGTTAACGGCAGCGGGCTCCGACTCCGCCGTTTGCTGGCCGCCCAGGGTCTGGCGCTTGGCCTGGTACATCGCCGTATCAGCGGCATTGAGCAAGGTGCCGGGCGTAGCACCATGATCGGGATACATCGAAATACCGATACTCAGTGACGTATGAACCTCGGTGTTGCCAGGGACAGCAATCGGCATGTCCATGCTGGCGATGATCTTGTCGGCAATGCGCTGGGCGTCTTCCACCTTGTGCAACGGCGCCAGCAGGACGGCGAACTCGTCTCCCCCCAGGCGCGCCACCAGGTCATCGTCACGCAGTTGCGCGCGTACCCGATCGGCGACGGCCACCAACACGGCATCGCCGGCGGCGTGGCCGAAGGTGTCGTTGATGTCCTTGAAGCGGTCACTGTCGAGGAACAGCACCGCGACCCTTTCGTTGAGCTTGGCCGCATTGCGCAGGGCACGGATCAAGCGGCCTTCGAAAAACGCACGGTTGGGCAGTCCGGTGAGGCTGTCGTGGCTGGCCTGGTGGGCGAGGGTTTCGTTTTCGCTTTGCAGGTGGCTTTGCCACGCGGCCATCTCACCGAGCAAGGCATTGAAGTCGCTGCCCAGGCTGTGCAGCTCGGCGATTTGCGCCGGCGGTACGCGGCGGTCGAAGTCGCGCTGGCTGCGCGCGGCGTGGGCCACATCGGCCAGACTTTGCAGCGGCACCGTGATGCCCCGCAACAGACGCCGTGCCAAGTGCAAGGCTACCCAGGCGCTGAGGGCGGTGCAGATCAGGATGCCGGCCAGGCCGCTGAGCAGGAAGCGCAACAGGCTGCCGCCGTGGCCCGTCAGGTGGATGCTGCCGATGGAACGGCCCTGGTGCAGGATCGGCTGGCTGATGGGTTGTTCGAGCAGGGCATGCGCCAGTTGCAACTCAAGCCGCGACAACACGCCATTTTCGGGGCGCTTCCACTGGGCCAGCAGGCGCCCGTTGGTGTTGAAGACTTCGGCCTGGGCCACCTCTTCGGTGGACGCAATCACGCTGAGCGCCTCGGTGGCCGCGGCGCTGTCGTTGAACACCACGGCCGCTTCCACGGTGTAGTTGATCGAACGCGCAATCAGGTGCAGGTTGTGCTCGGCGTAGACACGCAGGGCCAGTACACCGAGCAGGGTCAGAGACACGCTGGCCAGCGTCACGGCGACAAGGGCCAGGACCAGGTGCCCGCGGCCAATGACGGAGCGCAGGGTCGGTCGCGCTTTCACGGCCTTCATGACGCAGGCGCCCGGCGACGGGACAGTTGCAGCACGCTGGGATGAATGCGCACGCCGCTGCGGGCCACAGAATCAAGATTGACCTCGAACGAGACCTGCTCATCACCGACCCGCAGGCAAAACAGGCTGCCGACGGTGCACTGGTCGCCGCCTTCGCTGATGCTGAGCACCGGGTGGCCCATCAGCGCAGTGAACAAGTCGCTTCGTTCATTGCCGGTGAGTTTGCCGATGTACACCGCGTCGCACGCGTTGACGATATCGGGATGGTCCGCCAGCAAGCGTTTGACCACCACCGGTCGCCCGGTGGCCTGGGTGGTGCCCTTGACCAGATCGTCGGTGTATTGAGTGGGGCCAACGATGCACAGGCGCAATTGCGCAGGTTCCACCGGCCAGCGGGCATAACTGAGGATGCCCAAAACCACCTGGGTGACGGCTTGGGCACGGTGGTCGGCAACCCCTACGGGATCGGACGCCTGAGCGAATGCGCCCGGTGCAAACAGACACAGAAACGCCTGCAGCAGCAGGCGTTTGCAGCTCAAGCTCCGTTCCGTGGACGAGACAGCCACCTTCATGCCGCACTTCTCTCAGGTGATTTCAGGATGATGCCGCAACGATAGCACAGCGTCAGACATTTCTGACTCCTGACCCAGCCCCAGCATCAACCCACTCAGGCGTTTGACCTTGCGTCGCACCGCCTCCTCGAACACGCCGCCTCGGGGTTCGATCAGGCTGAACCAGCGTTTGGCCCGGGTGATACCGGTGTAGATCAGCTCTTTGGTAAGCACCGGATTCAGCGCATCCGGCAAGATCAGCGCAGTGTGCGTGAACTCCGAGCCCTGGGATTTATGCACCGTCATGGCGTACACGGTTTCGACGTCATTCAAGCGGCTGGGCAGCACGAATCTTACGCCGCCCTGCCCATCGTTGCGTGGGAAGGCTACGCGCAGTACGTGGGGCCCGCCGTCGCTCTCCGGCAGTTTCAGCGCAATACCGATATCGCCGTTCATCAGGCCCAGGCCGTAATCGTTGCGCGTCATCAGCACCGGACGGCCTTCGTACCATTGCTCGTCCCCTTCAATCAGGCGCACCTTGCGCAGGGCCGCGGTGATGCGCAGGTTCAGCCCTTCCACACCCCAAGGGCCTTTGCGTACAGCGCAGAGCAGTTGAAAGGCGTCGAAAGCTTGCAGCAGTTGTTGTGCCCAATGGGTCCAGGCGTCGCTTTCTCTCGGCGTATCAAGACGCGGACGGGCGCTGTGCAGCAGGTCAAGGTAATAACGGTAGCCTTGGGCGCCCTCGCTGCCCTGCCCGTCCAGCACCAGGCGTTCCAAGGCGTGGTCATGCTCGCCTTTGAGGCTGACGCAGAACAGGTCGGGGTGGCTGCGGGCGGCGAGCAGTTTGCGGGCCTCGTCGGCGTTCTGCTGGTTGACCCAGCGCGCCAGTTGGCCGATGCCGCTGCCTTCGCCGAAACGCCGGGAATAACGCAGCATGACCACTTGCTGGGCCAGGGGATGACTGCCGTCGAGGTCTTCCTGCAGGCCACTGGCACCGAGGTCTTCGCCGCTGACCGCTTGCAGCCATTGGCGCGTGTCGGCGCTGTACCAGCCGGCTTCGGCATCGCGGCACAAATCACCGAGTACGGCGCCCGCCTCGACCGACGCCAACTGGTCCTTGTCACCCAGCAATACCAGCCGCGCATGGGGCGGCAAGGCGTCCAGCAGGTTAGCCATCATTTCCAGGTCGATCATCGAGGCTTCGTCCACCACCAGCACATCCAGCGGCAACGGGTTGCCGAGGTGATGGCGAAAGTGCCGCGTACCGGGGCGGCTACCCAGCAAGCGGTGCACGGTGGTGACCTGGGTCGGGATTTTTTCCTTCACACTGTCCGGCACTTTCAACGACAGCACTTGCTGGCTGATGGACTCGGTCAGTCGTGCGGCAGCTTTGCCCGTGGGCGCGGCGAGGCGGATGCGCAACGCGCTGCCGGCTTCCACCGCCGGGGCCTGCAGCAGCGCCAGCAGACGCACCACGGTGGTGGTCTTGCCGGTACCGGGGCCACCGGTGACGATGCTGAACGCACCGCGAGTGGCCAGGGCACAGGCGAGCTTCTGCCAATCAATCACGCCATCCGGCGGTGGCTGATCGAACAAACCATCGAGGCGTCGAGGCAAATCGGCGGCGACCGCCTCCTGGGTGGCCAGCCGCAAGCGCAATGCCGTGTCGATACGCCGTTCGTAGGTCCAGTAACGGCGCAGGTAAAGGCGTGTGCCGGACAACACCAGTGGGCGACTCTGTGCGGCCTCGTTGCCATCCACGGCCAGGGCGACCAACTGACTGCCCGCCAGTGCATGACACCAGTGGGCGCCCTCCAGGCCATTCAACAACTGGGAGGGCAACAGCATGGCGCCGGTTTGCAGGTCGCCTTCGGGCGGCAAGGACAACGCGAAGTCCGGCGCCTTGAGGGTCTCGAACAGGTCGAGACACACATGGCCGTGGCCCAGTTGGTGGCTGGTCAATGCCGCCGCCAGCAGCACCAGGGGATCGGCCTGCGGGTCGAGTTCGTGCAGAAAGCCGACGAAGGCTTTGTCCAGGGCGCGCAACCAGCCTCGATCCACCCAACGTTCCAGCAATTGCACCAGGTCGGCAGCGTGTTCGAGGGGGGCCAGCGCCTCCAGTGGCAAAGGCGACAGGCTCATAGCAGCACTCCTTGTTCCCAGGCGGGTTCAACGTTGGGCGGGATGGGGTTGCCTTGGAACAACAGGTCCAGCCCTTCGATCAGCTCACGGGGTGGCCGGGTAAAATACCCGCCCTGGCTCGCGGCCTGGGTTCCGCGCAAGAACACATACAGTGCGCCGCCGACATGGCGGTCGTAGTCGTAGTCCGGCAGGCGCGCCTTGAGTTGGCGATGCAGGGCGAGCAGGTAAAGGACGTATTGCAGGTCGTACCGGTGATCGAGGATCGACTGTTCCATGGCCTCCTGGGTGTAGGCCGAATCGTCAGGACCGAGCCAGTTGGATTTGTAGTCGGCCACGTAATAGCGGCCGTCGCGCTCGAACGTGAGGTCGATGAACCCCTTGAACATGCCATTGAGCAACACCGGTTCGGCGGCAACGCGGGAGACGCCGCCGTGGGTGTACTGGCACACCAGCTTGTCGAGGGCGAGCACATCGACCTTGTGGCTGGCGAACCAGAACTCCATTTCAATCTGATAGTGCTGCAGGCTGCTGAGGGCAACGCGGTCGTTATCCACCGGCAACGGCACTTGCAACAGGTGGCCCAGCCACCCGCTGAGGGTGGGGATCCAACCCTCCCAGTTACGGCGGTTGCAACGCGCACCCACGGCGCTTTCGATCGCCTGCGCGGTGACATTGAAACCCTCTTCACCGGCCCACTCGAGCAGCCCGTGGAGGAAGGTCCCTGGATTGGGGCCGCGTGGGAAACGGTGAATATCGCCGCCGGACGCCGCCACTTCGCGGGGTGCGTCGGGGTCCAGGCGTTCGTCGTCGAACAGCTTCTGGGCCTGTGGGCTTTCCGGTGCTTCGAGCGTCGCAGCGCTCATGCTGTCGCCAATGCGCAAGGCACTGTAGGAGGCGATCCACCAGTTTTCCGCCGCCTTGCGCTTGGGCAGCAAGGGCGCGAGCAGGGTCGCTACGTTGCGCGGTGGGTGGAAGAGGATGTCCTGTGCTTCGGGCACCTGGGCGTAGTGGATGGCAGGGCAGCCGTCCTGTAGATCCAGCAGCCAGCGCGCCAGGCCGGCGGACTCACCCAGGGAGGCACCGCCGCCGAGCAGGTAGCCCAGTGCCGAAAGGTGCAGCACGGAGCTGCTGCTGTTGCCGCGTTTGAGGTCGGCAATGCCGAGCCAGCAGGCATGCTTGGCACGCGTCAGGGCGACATAGAGCAAGCGCAGGTCTTCGGCCAGGCGCTCATCGTCGGCCAGGGCGATCAACTCGGCGGTGGGACGCAGGCTGACCTGCGGCTTGTGCTGCTCATCGTGGTAGTGCAGCGGCAATCGACTGCCATCCACCGGCTTGGCCGAGCAGATGAAGGGCAGGAACACCAGGTCATATTCCAGGCCCTTGGACTTGTGGATGGTCACGACCTTGACCAGTTGCTCGTCGCTTTCCAGACGCAGGATCTGTTCTTCGCCCGCTTGACCCGAGAGTGCCAGATGTTCGGCCAAATGCCGGATCAGCGCCTGCTCGCCGTCAAGCTCCGACGCAGCCTGTTGCAGCAACTCGCTGAGGTGCAACAGGTTGGTCAGCACCCGTTCGCCGTCACTGCGGGCGATCAGGGTTTGAGGCAATTTGAAGTCGTGCAGCAGGCGGCGCAGCATCGGCAGTACGCCTTGGGTGCGCCAGATGGCACGGTAGCCACGGAACTGCATGACGCGACTTTCCCACGCCAACTCGTCCTGGTTCAGACGCTCCAGCTCCGCCAGGGACAGGTTCAACGTCACACAGGCCAAGGCCGCACGCAGCGGGCGCTCGACGTCCGGCTCGGCGCAGGCCTTGAGCCACGCCAGCAGGTCGTGGGCTTCCTGGGCGGCGAAGACAGAGTCCTTGTCCGAGAGGTAGACACTGCGAACCCCACGGGCGGCCAGTTCGGCGCGAACCGCTTGGGCTTCCTTGCCGTCGCGCACAAGGATGGCGATGTCTGACGGCAGCACGCCCGTGAAGCGGCCATCGGGCTGCAGGAAACCGGCACTGTCCTGCTGCCCGCCGTTGAGCAACTCGACAATATGCGTAGCGCAGGCGGCGGCCAGTTGCTGGCGATACACCGCGTTAGAGATCGGCTGGTCGGTAGGCAAGTGCCAAAGATTCATCGCCGGCAGCGTTTGACCCTTGACCTGCAAGTGCTCCTTGCGGCCCTGGGACAGTACCGGCTGGAAAGGCACCGGGTTTTTGCCATCCGCCTCGCGGAACAGAAACGCGCCACGGCCACTTTCGGCGCGATGGAACACATGGTTGACCGCCTCGACCATCGCGTCGCTGGAGCGGAAGTTGGTGCCCAGGGTGTGATGGCGACCGGTGGTGGATTCGCGCGCGCGCAGGTAGGTGTAGATGTCAGCGCCACGGAACGCATAAATCGCTTGCTTGGGATCGCCGATCAAGAACAGGCCGCTGTCCAGATGGTTTTCTTCGATGCGGTAAATGCTGTCGAAGATGCTGTACTGCACTGGGTCGGTGTCCTGGAATTCATCGATCAGCGCCACCGGGAACTGCTCGCGAATCACGCTGGCCAGGCGTTCGCCGCCGTCGGCGTGCAGGGCCATATTGAGGCGGGTGAGCATATCGTCGAAGCCCATTTCGGCGCGGCGGCGTTTTTCCTCTTCGAAGCGCTTACCGACCCAGGCGGCGGCGTGTTGCAACACGGCAGCGTCGGGGGTGGGCAGTGCGTCGAGGGCCGCCTTGAGGCCAGCCATGGCGTCGATGCCCGGGTGCAGAGGTGGCTCGCCCTTCCAGGCTTCGGCCATGCCGTCTGGTGTCAGCCGCGTGAAGCCGGTGCCGATATCCAATTGTTCGAGGGACTCGTCGGCGGCCCAGGCGCTGATTTTTTCGAACCAGGGCTCAAAGTAGCGCGCTTGCATCTTGCGCCCGTCGACCACTTTGGCGGCCACGGCTTGCAGGCAGATATCCCGTAGCTCGGCGGACCACAGAAGCCAGGGTGCCTTGAGTTCCTTGAGGGCTTCACGACGCTCATGCAGGCAGGCGTTGATCAACTCGGCAGGGTCGCGGGTCTCGCCTTGAGACCGCTCGCTGCCGAACAGCGCACGCACCCGTGGCAGCAAGGCCGCAGGGCCGCCCCAATGGCTGCGCACCCAGGTGAGCGCGTCGCCTTGCATCGGGTAGCAGAACAACCGCCAATAATCGCGCAGGACTTCGCCCAGCAGATCACTGTGGTCGGTTTCCAGGGTCTGGGTGAACAGGCTGCCGCTGTCGAACGCGTGCTCGCGCAACATCCGTTGGCACCAGCTGTGGATGGTGGAGACGGCGGCCTCGTCCATCCATTGCGCGGCGATGTCCAGGCGATTGGCGCAAGCCGGCCATTGTTCGGGGGGGTATTGGTCGCGCAGGTCGGTGATCAGCGGGTCGAGTTGCTCGATTTCGCCGCGGAAGAACCGCGCGGCTTCGGCCAGACGGATCCGGATGCGCTCGCGCAGCTCTTTGGTGGCGGCGTCGGTAAAGGTCACGACCAGGATCTGTGGCGGCAGCAGCTCGCGGCCAAAGCCGGACTCAGCGTCGCCATTGCCCAACACCAGACGCAGGTAAAGGGCAGAAATGGTGAAGGTCTTGCCGGTGCCGGCACTGGCTTCGATCAGTTGGCTGCCCTTTAGCGGGAAAGCCAGGGCCAAGGGTTTGCTGCTCATGTGCGGCCCTCCTCGCTGGACAGTGATCGCCATGGCGCGTTGATCAGCGGGCGATAGAGGGTTTCGCACCAGCCTTCGAACTCTTCGCTGGCGACGAGTGCGGCGTAGTCGGGAAATTGTCGGGTGAGTGCCGGGGATTCGCGGCGCTCGCCGTCGGTGGTCATGCCGTCGCCTTCGTAGGCTTTTTGGGCGGCCGCTTGGGCCTTGGCAGAATCGGTCTGGCCGAGCCAGGCGAAAGCGGTCTTGACCGCCACAGGAAGCGGTTTGCGCATGCCGGTGTGCCAGGCCAGTAACAGGTTGCCGAGGATTTCCCGGGCGGTGTGTTTTTCCAAGGGCGGCAGTAACAGGGTGTCATCACTGGCCACCAGGCCGGTGGTGAGCGGCAGGCCACAGGCGCAGGCGACGACGTGGTTGACCCAGGGGCGGATCAAGCGGTGCCACTTGCGCGTCTTGATCGACCCGATGCTGTTGGGGATGGTGGTCACGCTCAGCAGGCCGCCGTCACTGCGCTGATGCAGCCCACTGATCCAGCCATCCAGCTGAATGCCTTGGTGTTCAAAACTGACCGGCTCGGCCGCAGTGTGCGGGGTGGGCCAGAGGGCCAGCACGTGTTGGTAGCGCTGTATAAGATCGGGCAATGGCTCGATCAGTTCGTTGCGCAGGCATTCGCCAAAGCCGACCATGGGCAACAAGCCACTGCCCTGCAGGCGTTGAGCCTGGGCGCCGAGCGCTTGATCAAGCTGATCCGGCTGGGCCAGGGCGGCATTCAGCAGGCTGTCGCTGAGGCTGTAGCGCTGCAGGGCGTCGAGCACGAAAGGTTCTTCGTCGGCCAGCGGGACTTCGGCGGCCTCAAAGAACACTTTCAGACGCTGGCTGAAGAAATGTTTTACTGGATTGCGCAGGAAATCCTGCAACTGGCCCAGGCTCAACGGCTCTTCCTGTGGGTGCGGAGTGAGTTCGGGAGCAACCAAGCCGACCTCCGGCGTTTCATGCAGCAACTGCCATTCGCGGGCGTAGCTGAACAACGGGTCGCCTGCATGGAAATAGCGGGCGCTGAAGGGTTGCAGTGGATGCGCTTGGGTCATGGCATCGAGCAACGGGGTCTCGCTGTCGGCGTGGTGCCAGCCGCTGGTGAGGTGGTCGCGCAACTGGCCGATCAGCACCGAGGCCGGGCGGTCGCTGTTGTCACGGATGCTGCGGCCTACCCAGCTGATATAGAGCTGGTCGCGGGCCGACAACAAGGCTTCGAGCAGCAGGTAACGGTCGTCCTCACGGCGCGAGCGGTCGCCGGGGCGGTAGTCGCTGCCCATCAGGTCGAAGTCCAGCGGCGGCTGGGCACGCGGGTAATCGCCATCATTCATGCCGAGCAGGCAGACGAGTTTGAACGGGATGGCACGCATGGGCATCAATGTGCAGAAATTGACCGCACCGGCGAGGAAGCGTTGGGACAACCGGCCTTGGTCCAGCCCCGCCAACCAGGCTTCACGGACTACGGTGAGCGGTAACTCGTCCTGCAGGCCGACGGACTCACAGGTCTCCAGCCAGGTTTCGCGAAGTTGTTCGAGTTGGCCGAGCAGGTAGTCATCGTGCTCGCTGCTGGCCAGGAAAAACCGTTGCATCAGGCGTTGCAGGCGTTCGCCCCACTGTTGGGCCGGGGCCGGTTGCGAAAGGGCGTGGTGGGCGTCATTGAGTGCGTCGAGCAAGGCAACCAGTGGGCCAATCAGCGCCGCATCCAGGCCACCGATTTCATCGTAGGGCTCGATCCCCTCGCACGCGACGCCGGTACCAACGGCGTAACCCAGCAACATACGCCGCAGGCCGAATCGCCAGCTATTTTGCTCAAGCGCCTTGGGTAGGCCGAGGCCCGCGCGCTGCTCCGCGTCGAGGCCCCAACGGATGCCCGCGCCTTCAATCCAGCGATGCAGCGTGGGCAGGTCGCGTTCCTTGATGGCGAAGCGTTCGCGCAGGGCAGGAACGTCGAGCAAGTCGAGGATTTCGCTGACGGGGAAGCGGCTGTCGGGCAGTTTAAGCAAGTGCTCGACGGCGATCAGCAACGGGTCGCGGCCGCGCTGGCCCTGGTCGGTCAGGGTGAAGGGGATAAAGCGTGGATCGCTTCTGTCCATTTGGCCGAACACCGCGCGGATGTGCGGCGCATAACTGTCGACGTCGGGAACCATGACGATGATGTCCCGGGGGCGCAACGTGGGGTCGGCGCTGAAGCGATGGAGCAGTTGGTCGTGGAGGATTTCCACTTCGCGTTGGGCGCTGTGGGCTATATGGAAACGGATGGAGGCGTCCTGTTCCAGGTCGACGGCAGGCCAGAGTGCGCGCGTTTCGTTGAGTGGGCGCAGTTCGAGAATGTCGTCCTGAAGCTGGTTGAGCAGCGTGGTGGGTTGGCTGTCGCTGAACAGGTCGATGCGGCCATCACGGAAGGCGGCGCGGTAGCTGTTGGGGTCATCGTAGCTGTCCAACAGGCTGATGTAGTCACGACCTTGCTTGCCCCAGGCCGCCAACAACGGATGGGCGTGCTGGTGCAGGGTTTGGGGATCGATGGCAACAGGCATGCCGGCTTTGCGCACCTGGCGTTTGTATTCGTTACGCAGCAGGTCTTTATCGGCGACGATGTCGGCCCAATGGTGACGACACGGATTGTGCACACACAGCAGGACCTGGCTGAATCGGGCGAGGCCGGCGAGCGCTTCGAGTGCTTGCGCAGGTAACGAGGAAATCCCGAAAACGATCACTCGAGGGGGCAGACCTGAGGGTGCGCTCTCCAGGCTGTTGATTCGGTCGATAAAACGCTGGTGAACACCGGCACGACTTTCGGCCATGCCTTCTTCACCGACGTCTAACAACAGTGCACGCCATAGTTCCGCTTGCCAGCAGTTGGCAGGATCGAGGGGCTTTGACTCGCCACGACCGTTGCGCAATTGGTGGCGGCCGGCGGCCCAATCCTCCAGCCAGTCGGCACGGTAAACCTGGTATTGGTCGAACAGGTCGGCCAGGCGTTCGGCCAATTGGTAGCGTTTTCGCAGGTCCGTATCGTCGGTGAGAAAACGCTGCAGCGGCTCGAAGTGTGGTTGGTCGATAAGCTCAGGCAGCAGGCGCATCAGGCGCCAGGTCAGGGGAGCCTTATCCAGTAAGGATTTGGCCGGAATTTCGTCGCGGCCAAGGACCATGCGATAGAGCTGCCACATGAAGCTGCCGGGGAGTTGCACGTCGATTGCGGCAGCAATGCCGCAGCCACCCATGTCGTCGTCTTCCGGATCTTCGGCCAAAGCAAGCTTGAGCCACTGTGCGATGCCGTTGCTCTGCACAAGGGCAATTTCGTTTTCCAGCGGCGCCAGGGGGTAACGCCGCATCCAGCTCACCACCAGGCTGCGCAGTTCATCCAGGCGATTGCCATGAACCACCATGAATCCAGCACTGAGGGACGTCGCATCCGGCATAACGGCTTCCTTGGGAAAAGCAAAATCGAGGGTGCGACTTTAGCACTGTGGGGGATTTTGGCGGAGTGGAGATCTGGGCGGTATTTTCTCGCGCCCAAAACAAAACCCCATCTGCTTTCGCAAATGGGGTTTCGGAATTTAATCTTGACGATGACCTACTCTCACATGGGGAAACCCCACACTACCATCGGCGATGCATCGTTTCACTGCTGAGTTCGGGATGGGATCAGGTGGTTCCAATGCTCTATGGTCGTCAAGAAATTCGGGTACTGA
>NZ_PCOZ01000016.1 GCF_002979555.1 Pseudomonas sp. MYb60
GTCGGGGTAGGGGGATTCGAACTCCCGACATCCTGCTCCCAAAGCAGGCGCGCTACCGGACTGCGCTATACCCCGGTTTGAAATTGGCTCCGTGACCAGGACTCGAACCTGGGACCCAATGATTAACAGTCATTTGCTCTACCGACTGAGCTATCACGGAACTACATATTTCAAAGTACAACTTCTACTGCGGTGCAACCTTCTCTTCGAGTCTTCCGTATCGCTACGTTGTCATGTCTGAGGCGCGCTATTCTACAATCTTAAAAACCCCTGTCAACCCTTTAAATTGCTTTTAAGACAATGATTTGCGCTTGTTTCTGATTTCTTCTTGGGGAGAAGAAACCCGTGGGCTGACGTTGTTGCGGGGCGCACTTTACAAGCCTTTTCCTTACAGTTCAACGCCCTATCGAAAAAAAAAAGGCCCCGCAGTGCGGGGCCCTCTTTTATTACGCCAGTGTCGGGGCTCAGTGGAAGACGATTTCGTCGTTTTCCACGGTTGCTTCGACGCTGGTGCCAGGCATGAAGCTGCCCGACAGGATCAGCTGTGCCAGCGGGTTCTCGATCCAGCGCTGGATTGCACGCTTCAGAGGGCGTGCGCCATACACCGGGTCGTAGCCGACCGCGATCAGCTTGTCCAACGCCTCGCTACTCAGCACCAGGTCAAGCTCGCGCTCGGCCAGGCGGCTGCGCAGGCGGCCCAGCTGGATCTCGGTGATGCCCGCGATCTGATCCCGCGCCAGGGGCTCGAAGATCACCACTTCATCGACCCGGTTGATGAACTCCGGACGGAAGTGGCTGGTCAGCGCATCCATCACAGCAGCGCGCTGGCCTTCACGGTCGCCCACCAACTCCTGTATCTGCGCCGAGCCCAGGTTGGAGGTCATCACGATCACCGTGTTGCGGAAGTCCACGGTGCGCCCGTGGCTGTCCGTCAGGCGGCCGTCTTCCAGCACTTGCAACAGGATGTTGAACACATCCGGGTGCGCCTTCTCGACCTCATCCAGCAGGATCACCGAGTAAGGCTTGCGCCGCACGGCTTCGGTCAGGTAACCGCCCTCCTCGTAGCCCACATAGCCTGGTGGTGCGCCAATCAGGCGCGCCACCGAGTGTTTCTCCATGAACTCGGACATGTCGATCCGCACCATCGCCTCTTCAGTATCAAAGAGGAACTCGGCCAAGGCCTTGCACAGCTCGGTCTTACCCACACCGGTCGGGCCGAGGAACATGAACGAGCCGCTCGGACGGTTCGGGTCGGACAACCCGGCCCGCGAACGCCGCACGGCGTTGGACACGGCCACCACGGCTTCTTCCTGGCCAATCACACGTTGGTGCAACAGGCTTTCCATCTTCAGCAGCTTGTCGCGCTCGCCCTCGAGCATTTTCGACACCGGAATACCGGTCCACTTCGAGACGACTTCGGCGATTTCTTCCTCGGTCACCTTGCTGCGCAGCAACTGGTTTTCCGGCTTGCCGTGCTGGTCGACCATCTGCAGGCTGCGCTCCAGGTCCGGGATCACCCCGTACTGCAACTCGGCCATGCGGTTCAGGTCGCCTTTACGGCGCGCGGCTTCCAGTTCCTGGCGGGACTGCTCGATCTTTTGCTGGATCTGCGCAGAACCCTGCACTTCGGCTTTTTCCGAAGTCCAGATTTCTTCCAGGTCCGAATACTCGCGTTCCAGACGGACGATTTCTTCCTGGAGTTTTTCCAGGCGTTTCTTCGCCGCGTCGTCTTCTTCCTTCTTAAGAGCCTGGGACTCCACTTTCAACTGAATCAGGCGACGGTCCAGACGGTCGAGCACTTCCGGCTTGGAGTCGATCTCCATGCGGATGCGGCTGGCCGCTTCGTCGATCAAGTCGATGGCCTTGTCGGGCAACTGACGGTCAGTAATATAGCGATGGCTCAATTTGGCCGCCGCAATGATCGCGCCGTCAGTGATCGCCACTTTATGGTGGACCTCATAACGCTCTTTCAGGCCACGCAGGATCGCGATGGTGTCTTCTTCGCTCGGTTCTTCCACCAACACTTTCTGGAAGCGCCGCTCAAGAGCCGCGTCCTTCTCAATGTACTGGCGATACTCATTGAGCGTGGTGGCACCGACGCAGTGCAACTCGCCCCGTGCCAACGCAGGCTTGAGCATGTTGCCCGCATCCATCGAGCCTTCGCCTTTACCGGCGCCGACCATGGTGTGCAGTTCGTCGATAAACAGAATGATCTGCCCCTCCTGCTTCGACAATTCATTAAGCAGGGATTTCAGGCGTTCTTCGAACTCGCCACGGAACTTGGCGCCGGCGATCAACGCCCCCATGTCCAGGGACAACAGGCGCTTGCCTTTAAGGCCGTCCGGCACTTCGCCATTGATGATGCGCTGGGCGAGGCCTTCGGCAATCGCGGTTTTACCCACGCCAGGCTCACCGATCAGCACCGGGTTGTTCTTGGTGCGACGTTGCAGCACCTGGATGGTGCGACGAATTTCATCGTCACGGCCGATCACCGGGTCAAGTTTGCCGTCTTCGGCACGCTTGGTCAGGTCGACGGTGTATTTATCCAGGGCCTGGCGCGACTCCTCATGGTTGGGGTCGTTGACCGCATCGCCGCCACGCAGGTTGTTGATGGCATTTTCCAGGGCTTTCTTGCTCACGCCCTGCCCCAGCAACAACTTGCCGAGCTTGCTGTTCTCGTCCATGGCGGCGAGCAACACCAGTTCGCTGGAGATGAACTGGTCGCCCTTTTGCTGGGCCAGGCGGTCTGCTTGATTAAGCAGGCGCGCCAGGTCCTGGGACATGTTCACGTCGCCGGTCGGGTTTTGGATTTTTGGCAGTTGGTCGAGCTCTTTGCTCAACTCCTTGCGCAGGCTGTTGACGTCAAAGCCCACCTGCATCAGCAAGGGCTTGATAGAACCACCTTGCTGTTCCAGGAGCGCCTGCATCAAGTGCGCAGGCTCGATGGCCGGATGGTCGAGGCCCACCGCCAACGATTGAGAGTCAGACAATGCCAACTGTAATTTGCTGGTTAAACGATCAATACGCATTAGTCACCTTCCTTTTGAGCAGGCCGGAGCTATAAAACATCCTGAATGAAGAAACCTGCCAGATACCCTTATAGATGGGGTGGATTCTGGAAGTTTCAAGCGTCGGACAGTTGACCCAAGTCAGGAGAGTCTAGCGTTCCAGCCAGATAAGGGAGGCAAACCGACCGGTGCGAGGACTGCGGCGGTAGGAAAAGAAGCGCGGATCGCTCACGGTGCAGAAACCGCCACCATACACAGCCGTGACGCCCCGTGCGGCAAGGCGCAGACGGGCCAACTGATAGATGTCGGCCATGAACTTGCCGGGGTTGCGGCTGGGCATGAAGGCTTCGACGGTGATCGGCAGTTGCTGCATGAAGGCTTCACGCACTTCCGGGCCGACTTCAAAGGCTTGCGGGCCGATGGCCGGGCCGAGCCAGACGAGCACTTCGCCAGGCGCCGTATCCAGACTTTCAAACGCCGCCTCCAGCACGCCCGCTGCCAATCCACGCCAGCCGGCATGGGCCGCTGCGACGCGGGTGCCAGCCCGGTTGCAAAACAACGCGGGCAGGCAATCGGCAGTCATTGCGGTACATGCGATGCCAGGGGTGCTGGTCCAGCTGGCGTCGGCTTCGGCGATACGGTCTGGGTCAGCCTCGACCACAGTCACACCATGGACCTGGCGCAGCCAGGCCGGCTGGATATCGAAGGCATCGCTGAGACGACGGCGATTTTCAAGCACCGCCTCCAAGCTGTCCTCGACATGATCACCGAGGTTGAGGCTGTCGAACGGCGCCACACTGACGCCGCCCGCACGGGTGGTGACACAGGCTTTAACCCGAGCCGGCGCGGGCCAGTCAGGCATCAGCCAGTCACTCATCCGATGAACGCCTCGCGATCTTGCTTGAGCAGCGACAGCAGCCAGACCAGATCGTCTGGCAGAGGCGATTCCCAGCTCATGCGCTTACCGCTCGTCGGATGATCCAACTCCAGGAAGCGCGCGTGCAGTGCCTGGCGCGGAAAGCTCTTCAGCGATTCGACCATGGTCACACTCGCCGCCGGCGGAATGCGGAAACGACCACCGTAGGCCGGATCGCCGACCAACGGGAAGTTGATGTGGGCCATGTGCACACGAATCTGGTGGGTACGCCCGGTTTCCAGCTTGACCCGCACATGGGTGTGGGAACGGAAACGCTCCAGTACACGGTAATGGCTGACGGCCTGCTTGCCACCCTCCATCACCGCCATGCGCTGGCGCTGCTGGCCGTGACGACCGATCGGCGCGTTGATCTTGCCGCCGGCCACTACCACACCGATCACGATGCATTCGTAGATACGGCTGACGCTGCGGCTCTGCAACTGCGTAACCAGTTGTGTCTGCGCCTGAATGGTCTTGGCCACCACCATCAGACCGGTGGTGTCCTTGTCCAGACGGTGCACGATGCCGCAGCGCGGGACATTGATGATGTCCGGCACGTGGTGCAGCAAGGCATTGAGCAAGGTGCCATCAGCGTGCCCGGCCGCCGGGTGAACTACCAGGCCTGCGGGTTTGTTGATCACCAGGATGTCGTCGTCTTCGTAGACGATATCCAGCTCGATGTCTTGGGCGACCCACTCTCCCTGGGATTCCTGCTCGGCAGTCAGCTCAAGAATCGCACCACCATGGACTATGTCTCGCGGGCGGATAACCGCTCCATCCACAGTCAGGCGGCCGTCTTTGATCCAGGCGGAAAGGCGCGAGCGCGAGTGCTCAGCGAATAATTGTGCGGCGACTTGATCGAGGCGTTGGCCGCCCAATTCGGACGGCACCTCTGCGCGAAGTTCAATTTTATCGGACATGCTCAGACTAGGCGTGGCACAGCCTTTGGTTTCGGCTGCGCGCTTGTGGTTAAATACGGCGTCTTTTGCCCCGAGGCTTTCAACGGGGCGCTCATCATAACAGGACGGCCCCGCCCAAGACAGCGGCCGTCATAGGGACGCAAGCCGCCATGCAAGTGAAACACCTGCTGCTGATCGCCATCCTCGCCATGACTGCTGCTTGCTCGTCAACAAAGGACGTCGTCGACGAAAACCTGAGCGAAGTCGAGTTGTACCAACTGGCTCAGAAAGACCTGGACAATAATAGCTACACCAGCGCCACAGCGAAGCTGAAGGCCCTGGAGTCGCGCTATCCGTTCGGTCGCTACGCTGACCAGGCACAGCTTGAGCTGATCTACGCCAACTACAAGAACGCCGAGCCGGAAGCTGCCAAGTCCGCCGCCGAGCGTTTCATCCGCCTGCATCCGCAGCATCCGAACGTCGACTACGCCTACTACATGAAGGGCCTGACCTCGTTCGACCAGGACGTCGGCCTGCTGGCGCGCTTCCTGCCGCTGGACATGACCAAGCGTGACCCGGGCGCTGCCCGCGACTCCTACAACGAGTTCGCCCAGCTGACCAGCCGCTACCCCAACAGCCGCTACGCGCCCGATGCCAAGCAGCGCATGATCTACCTGCGCAACCTGCTGGCGTCCTACGAGATCCACGTGGCCCACTACTACCTGACCCGTCAGGCCTATGTAGCGGCCGCCAACCGTGGTCGCTATGTGGTGGAAAACTTCCAGGAAACCCCTTCCGTGGGTGACGGCCTGGCCGTGATGACCGAAGCGTACCAGCGCCTGCACCTGGACGAACTGGCCAGCACCAGCCTGGAAACCCTGAAGCTCAACTACCCGGATCACCCAAGCCTCAAAGACGGCCAGTTCGTGCCTCAGGTGGCCGAAGCCGACAACCGTTCGTGGCTGAGCAAGTACACCCTGGGCCTGATCGAGTCCCGTCCACCACTGCCGCCGGGCGAAACCCGCGCCAACCAGGACGTGATCAAGCAGTTCCAGGACGCCAAGGAAGCCATTCCATCGGAGCTCAAGCCTCACGATGAGAACGGCGACGTGATCGAAGAGGAAGAACCGCAAGCCCTGGGCAACAACCAGGACCGTTCGTGGTTCAGCTACATGACCTTCGGCGTGTTCGACTGACCTGTCGGCGCATCGCAAAAAAGGGAGCCCCACGGGGCTCCCTTTTTCATGGGCAAGCATTATTGCGCTGTGCGCCTGGCATGACCTTGGCTAAACTGGCGCATTCCTTGTCGAGAAACCACCCATCATGCTTCGTCTATTGTTCTGGATTGCCGTCATTGCCGCCGCAGTATGGTTCTGGCGCAAATTCAAAAGCCCGGCCGCCAAGCAGCACCGCACCAGCGAACCCGGTGCAGCGCTGATGGTACGTTGCGCCCACTGCGGCGTGCACTTGCCGCAGGATCGAGCGTTGAGTTCACGCCAGGAGTGGTATTGCACCCAGGCGCACCTCGAGCAAGGCCCGAAATCTATCCAGCGTTGATCCGCCCCGCGGGCGCATACGGCGTAGGGTCAATGATCGGTGCGCGCGCCAGGAGCAGGTCGGCAAACAACTGGCAGGAAGCCGGCGCCAGTACCAGGCCATTGCGGTAATGCCCGCAGTTCAGCCACAACCCCCTGAAACCCGGCACTTCGCCAATATAGGGAATACCCTCGGGCGAGCCTGGGCGCAGGCCAGCCCAATGCCCCACCACTTCAGCGTCCGCCAGCGCGGGGATCAACTCGACCGCCGACGCCTTGAGACTTTCCAGCGCTGATTCAGTAGGGGTCTTGTCGAAACCTTCATGCTCCAGGGTACTGCCGATCAGGATGTGACCGTCTCGCCGGGGAATCGCGTAACGCCCCTTGGCCAGCACCATGCTCGACAGGAAGTCCGAGGCGCATTTGTACAGGATCATCTGCCCCTTGACCGGCTCTACCGGCAATGACAAGCCCAGGCTCCCCAGCAACTCGCCGCTCCATGCGCCGGCCGCCAGCACCACCTGGTCACCATGAATCGGGCCTTCAGTCGTATTTACGCCCACCACAGTGCCAGCCTCAAGGATGAATCCGCGCACTTCACACTGCTCGCGAAGGGTCACGCCTGGCAAAGCCAGCAACGCAGCCTTGAGGGACTTGACCAGGCGCGGGTTACGCACATTGGCCACATCGGCCATGTAGATCGCCTGCGAGTAACCGCCGCCGAGCACCGGCACCGCGTCGTGTGCCGCCGACACATCCACCTTGCTCAGGGGCCTTCCCTCACGCTTCGCCCAGGCCAGCGCCTCGGCTTCGTCGTCCAGGTCCAGCCAGTACAGGCCAGTGGTGTGGACTTCGGGGTCGACACCGGTGGCGGCAAACAAGCGCTCTGCCAGCTGTGGATAGAAGTCCTGGGACCAGTGGGCCAGCGCCGTGACTGCCGGACTGTAGCGCCACGGGTACAGCGGCGAAACAATACCGCCGCCAGCCCACGAAGACTCTTGCCCTACCCCTGCCCTCTCCAGCAGTACAACGTTGCGCCCCTCGCTCGCCAGGTTGAACGCCGTCAACAAGCCGATGACTCCGCCACCGACAATCACTACCTGCTGTTGCTTTGCCATTATTCGATCCAGCCGATAAATAGGGACAAGCGCGCCCGGCGCCCAATCATCCAGCACCCCCATCATTGCCCCCAGCACAGCTTGCGCGACATGCCGGGGGCCGCTCCCGGATTGGTTCGCGTGCCGGTGCTGGTCAGGCTGAAGTCGCCACACGGGTCGCCGGCCATGACCGAATCGACGGCAGGCGTGGCCACCAGCTGGAAATCCTGAGGGTTCAGTGCAGGGGAGATTCTATAGTGATCATTGCCCTCACTGACGCCACTGGCGTCAATAAAACTTCCGTTCCGGGTATAAAACCGCTCCAGGTACTGCGCCTGCTCGTTCAGCAGCGCGACGATTTGCGCGCGGTGCACTTTTTTCATCTGCCCGGCATAACCCGGGTAGGCGATTCCAGCCAGCACCGCGATGATCGCCACAGCGATCAGTAACTCGATCAGGGTAAAACCTCGGCTATCCTTGCCCATCCCATTGCTCCTTATTGAAGTTGTCGCCAAACCACCCGCCTGAAAGGCGAGCCTCCCTCCTCCACCCGCGCATAGACGCTCTCCAGCACCGTGCGCAACTGGCCGCTCAACCCGACCGCGGTCACGCGGTACAACGCCGCCGGGGTGTGTGGCGGTAAATGAGCCACCCCCATGGCTGGCCCTAATGACTGAATGCCGAAGACTCCGTCCTCGAAGGCCACCCAGGTAACGGCCGGAACCGGGTTGGTTCCAGGCCCCGATACCGAAAACGCTTCCTCAGGCGGTGCACAGGTCGCAATCGAGCGGCACAGCGGCAAAGCCGCGAAGGTGCGCTGAATGCGTTGCTCGCCAAGCTGCAAACCGTTTTCAGCGCGTTGAAACGATTGGTTTCGGTGCCACAGGCTGCTGGCAATCTTCTGCTGAGCCACCGCCCCCTGCATCGACGACACACCCACCCACGACAACAGCAGCAGAAACACCAGGCTGACCAGCAGCACCATGCCTGCCTGCCTTGCGTAGAATCCTCGTGCCATTTCCATGACCGACTACTCCAACCGATTTCGCAGCGCCGCCACGACGCTGTAGGTTTGCGCCTTGACCCGACTGGCCGGATCTTGCAGCGTCATCTGGATGCGCACACTGCGGATCAACGCCTCATTGGCCGGGTTGGCGTCGTAGCGCACCACCTCGGGTGACCCTGGCACGGCCGCCACGCCGAAACTGATATCGAAAGCCTGCACGTTGTCCGCCAGCACCGCCTTGGCCGGAGCAGCCGGGGTGCTGACCTTCAACTGCCCGGCCTCGAAGGTGTAGGTGACTCGGCGTACAGCAAAACGAACCTGGCCCGGCGATAAGGCCGGTACGCTGCCGGCATACGCCTGTGCGGTACCGGTGCAGTCGGACAGCACCGTCCAGTCTGGTTTGCCGCCTGCGTCCCCGACATCCGCCGTCATCAGCGTCAGTGCCTTTGACGACGCATTCCAACTCACAGGCTGATCGAACGCGGGTGGGGCGTTTTCGATAACCGCCGTGGACAGACACCCGAACATCCCGGCCTGGCGGATATCCTGGAGCATCTTGCCCAGCACAAATCGCGCGTCATCCTGCAGCAGCATCGCTGACTGCTGGCTGGCCTGGGTTGCGCGGGCGCTGATCAGTACCTGGCCGGCGCCAAGCACCAGCACAAGCCCGACAGCCAGGGCCAGCAAGACCTCCAGCAGGCTGAAGCCTTGCACACGCCCCCTCATTGCAATGCTCCCGGCTCATGGCCGATACGGCTGGTCAGGGTGAAGGTTTCACGGGCATCCGCCGTGTTGCTGCCACGGCTGTCGTCCCAGCTGATGCTGACGGTCACCTCCTCGGCACTGAGCACGACCGATCCCTTGGCGTGCGCCCCGGCAAAACTGCGGACATTGGCGTGAAAATCGTGCAGGTCCAGGTCGCGCACCGTGGTGCTGGCACGTATCCGGTCCAGCATGTCATAGGCGATGAAGCTCGCCTGGCTGGTGATCCTGGAGCTGTCGGTGTACTTGAGCGCATTGAGCTGGAGCATCGCCGCGCCCAACAGGCCGACGGATAGAACCAGCACCGCCACCAGCACCTCAACGAACGTCATGCCGGTTTGCGGTGGTGTCAACGGGAGGGAAAAGCAGGTGTTCGGGCAAGCAGGCATTCCCGTCGTCATCCGTGTCGAAGGCCGAAAAAAGCAGATGTCATCTGCTGTGCGAGCCAAGACTAGCGCCGGTTTTTACTGCGCGCTGCTCCCGGAACAAAGGGAAATACTTTGGACATAAAGGCCATCAATCGCCCCCCCTGCCTGGACGCTATACCTAGGGACACCCCCGGACATTGGCCTGCATCCAAGGAGGAACAAGGCATGCATCAACGAGGTTTCACCCTGATAGAACTGCTGCTGGGACTGATCGTGAGCGCCATCCTGGCGCACCTGGCCGTACCTGGCTTCAAGCAATTGCTGGAGTCACAGAGCCGACAGAATGCGGCACAGGCCCTCGCCGGCGGGCTGCGCTTTGCCCGCCTCGAAGCCATCGCACGCAACCGCGCAGTGATCATTCATGCTCTGGGCGACAACTGGAGCCAGGGTTGGCGGGTCATTGTGGATGTCAGCGGTCGCGGTCACCTGGACGATGACAATCCCGTACTGCTGGAGCACCCGGACAGTGGCCGGGTCCCCATCATGGGTAACGGGCCGGTCAAGACCCAGGTGCGCTTCAGCGGGTTGGGCGAACCGGTGTTTTCAGGCGGCGGTTTCCGCGCGGGCACCGTGCATGTGTGCGCCACGGACCAGGCGCAGAGCCTGTATCAGATTGTGCTGGCGCCCAGCGGACGCATCAGCCTGCGCAGCGAGAGTGCCGAGCAGGCGCTGTGCCGGAGCGGCTCCGGCACACAGGGGCTCAGAGCAGCGAGCGGACCCGCAGCTCCTTGGGCATGGAAAACGTGATGTTCTCTTCACGACCGGCCAACTCATCGGCACCGGTAGCGCCCCAGGCGTGCAACTGCTGGATGACGCCACGTACCAACACTTCCGGAGCCGAGGCCCCGGCAGTGATGCCGATCCGTTCCACGCCGTCGAACCAACTGCGCTGCATGTCTTCGGCACCGTCGATCAGGTACGCCGGGGTGTCCATGCGCTCGGCCAACTCGCGCAGGCGGTTGGAATTGGAACTGTTAGGGCTGCCCACCACCAGTACCACGTCACACTCGTTGGCCAATTGCTTGACCGCGTCCTGGCGGTTTTGCGTGGCGTAGCAGATGTCGTCCTTGCGCGGGCCACCGATGGCTGGAAAGCGCGTACGCAAGGCATCGATGACGCGGCTGGTGTCGTCCATGGACAAGGTGGTCTGCGTCACGAATGCTAGGCGCTCAGGGTTATTCACCTGCAGGTTGGCAACGTCTTTTTCGTCTTCCACCAGGTAAATGGCGCCGCCGTTACTGGCATCGTACTGACCCATGGTGCCTTCGACTTCCGGATGGCCGGCGTGGCCGATCAGGATGCACTCGCGGCCATCACGGCTGTAGCGCGCAACTTCGATGTGCACCTTGGTGACCAGCGGGCAGGTGGCATCGAAGACTTTCAGGCCACGGCCCGCCGCTTCGGTGCGTACGGCCTGGGAAACACCGTGGGCGCTGAAGATGACGATCACGTCGTCCGGCACCTGCTCCAACTCTTCGACAAAGATGGCACCGCGTGCACGCAGGTCTTCAACCACGAATTTATTGTGGACGACTTCATGGCGCACATAAATCGGCGGCCCGAAGACCTCCAGGGCGCGGTTGACGATTTCGATCGCCCGATCCACGCCGGCGCAGAAGCCACGGGGGTTGGCGAGTTTGATTTGCATGCTGTGCCTCGTGTCTTGCAGCTATCTGGGTCAGGCGTGACGCCAACCCAACTGACAATGAAGATCAAAGGTGGGAGGGGCAAGCCCCCTCCCACACAAGCCCACTTCACACAATTGATCGTGTGTCGTTGATCAGAGCGCTTTAACGTCGATGATTTCGACATCAAAGGTCAAGGTTTTACCGGCCAACGGGTGGTTGAAGTCGATGGTCACCTGGGTGTCATCGAAGGTTTTCACCACACCGGGCAGTTCGGTGTTCGCGGCATCATTGAAGATCACCAGCAGGCCTTCCGAAAGGTCCATGCCTTCGAATTGCGAGCGCGGGATGATCTGCACGTTTTGCGGGTTGGGCTGGCCAAAGGCGTTTTCCGGCAGGATCTGCAGTTTGCGCTTGTCGCCGGCCTTGAAGCCGAACAGGGCCGCTTCGAAACCCGGCAGCAAATTGCCGTCGCCGACCTTGAAGGTGGCTGGGGCCTTGTCGAACGTGCTGTCGACCGTGTCGCCATTCTCCAGGCGCAGTGCAAAGTGCAAAGTGACTTCCGTGTTCTGGCCGATGCGTTGCTCAGCCAATACCTGATCAGTCATTGACGGTCTCTCCGGTTTTCTTGCTCTTGAACATATCCAGCGCCAGCATGATTGCACCGATGGTGATGGCGCTGTCGGCAAAGTTGAACGCCGGGAAATACCAGCGGTTCTGCCAATGCACCAGAATGAAATCGATCACATGGCCCAAGGCAATGCGGTCGTACAGGTTGCCCAGCGCGCCGCCCAGTACCAGGGCGAGGGCGACAGCCAACCAGGTGTCATCGCGGCCAAGGCGCTTGAGCCACACCACCAGCACCGCACTGACCACCACGGCGATCAGGGCGAACAGCCAGCGCTGCCAGCCACCGCCATCAGCCAAAAAGCTGAAAGCGGCGCCGGTGTTATAAGCCAGGGTCCAGCTGAAGTAATCCGGGATTACCACGATCTGCTGGAACATCTGCAAGGAGCCTTCGAAATGAGCCTTGCTGACCTGGTCGATGACCAGGACCAGCACACTCAGCACGAGCCAGCCCAGACGTCCGAAACGGCCGGCATTAGGCATAGTGGCGAACCTCACCGGCACCGCTGATGTTGTCGACGCAACGACCACAGATTTCCGGATGCTCAGGGTTCACGCCAACATCTTCACGGCAGTGCCAGCAACGGGCGCACTTGGGGAAGGCCGACTTGACCACTTTGAGCTTCAAGCCCGGTACTTCGGTGGCAACGGCGTCCGCCGGGGCCTGGGCAAACGGTGCCAGGCTCGCGGTGGAGGTGATCAGCACGAAACGCAGTTCGTTGCTCAGCTTGGCCAGGTCGGCGGTCAGGCCTTCCTCGGCAAACAGGGTGACTTCGGCTTGCAGGTTGCCACCGACGGCCTTGGCCGCCCGCTGCACTTCCAGCTCCTTGTTCACCGCTACCTTGACGGCCATCACGCCTTCCCAGTACTCGCGGCCCAGTTCGAAGTCGGCCGGCAGTTCGGCCAGGTTTTCGTACCAGGTGTTGAGCATCACCGACTCGTTGCGCTCGCCCGGCAGGTATTCCCACAGTTCGTCGGCGGTGAACGCCAGGATCGGAGCGATCCAGCGCACCAGCGCTTCGGAGATGTGGTACAGCGCGGTCTGCGCCGAACGGCGTGCCTTGCTGTTGGCGCCGGTGGTGTACTGGCGGTCCTTGATGATGTCGAGGTAGAAACCACCCAGCTCCTGCACGCAGAAGTTGTGGATCTTCGAGTACACGTTCCAGAAGCGGTACTCACCGTAGTTTTCCTGCAACTCGCGTTGCAGCAACAGGGTCCGGTCCACGGCCCAGCGGTCGAGGGCAAGCATGTCCTCGGCTGGCAGGATGTCGGTGGCCGGGTTGAAACCGGTCAGGTTCGACAGCAGGAAGCGTGCGGTATTGCGGATACGGCGGTAGGCATCGGCGCTGCGGGCCAGGATCTGGTCCGAGACGGCGATTTCACCCGAATAGTCGGTCGACGCGACCCACAGACGCATGATGTCGGCGCCCAGGGTGTCATTGATCTTTTTCGGCTCGATCACGTTTTTCAGCGACTTGGACATCTTGCGGCCCGTCTCATCGACGGTAAAGCCGTGGGTCAGCAGTTCGCGGTACGGCGCGTGGTCATCGATGGCGCAACCGGTCAGCAGGGACGAGTGGAACCAGCCACGGTGTTGGTCCGAACCTTCAAGGTACAGGTCGGCACGCGGGCCGGTCTCATGGCCCATCGGGTGCGAGCCGCGCAGGACGTGCCAGTGGGTGGTGCCCGAGTCGAACCACACGTCGAGGGTGTCGCTGATCTTGTCGTACTGCGGCGCCTCATCGCCGAGCAGTTCGGCGGCGTCCAGCTTGAACCAGGCCTCGATGCCTTCCTGCTCAACGCGCAGGGCCACTTCTTCCATCAGTTCGACGGTACGTGGGTGCAGCTCGCCGCTTTCCTTGTTCAGGAAGAACGGGATCGGCACGCCCCAGTTACGCTGGCGGGAGATGCACCAGTCCGGGCGGTTGGCGATCATCGAGTGCAAGCGCGCCTGGCCCCAGGCCGGGACGAACTTGGTGTCTTCGATGGCTTTGATCGCGCGGTTGCGCAGGGTGTCGCCACGGGTTGGCTCTTTGTCCATGCCGATGAACCACTGCGCGGTGGCGCGGTAGATCAGCGGGGTCTTGTGGCGCCAGCAGTGCATGTAGCTGTGCTGGATGGCGGCGGTTTGCATCAACGCACCGACTTCACGCAGCTTTTCGATGATCGGCTGGTCGGCCTTGAAAATGAACTGGCCACCGAAGAATTCCAGCGACGGCACGTAGACGCCGTTGCTCTGCACTGGATTGATGATGTCATCGTTGACCAGGCCGTACTTTTTGCAGATGACAAAGTCGTCTACGCCGTAGGCAGGCGAGCAGTGAACGATGCCGGTACCCGAGCCCAGCTCGACGTAGTCAGCCAGGTACACCGGCGACAGACGGTCATAAAACGGGTGACGGAAGTTGATCAATTCCAGCGCGCTACCGGTGGTAGTCGCGATGACCGAACCTTGCAGCTCATAACGGGCCAGGCAGGCTTCAACCATCTCTTCAGCCAGCACCAGCAGGCGGTCGCCGACGTCTACCAGAGCGTAGGTGAACTCCGGGTGCACGTTCAGCGCCTGGTTGGCCGGGATGGTCCACGGGGTGGTGGTCCAGATCACGATGGCGGCAGGCTTGGCCAGCGATGCCAGGCCAAAGGCCTCGGCCAGCTTGGCGTCGTCGGCGATCGGGAAAGCCACGTCGATGGTCGAGGACTTCTTGTCTTCGTACTCGACTTCCGCTTCAGCCAGGGCCGAACCGCAGTCAAAGCACCAGTTCACGGGCTTGAGGCCCTTGAACACGAAACCGCCCTTGACGATTTCGGCCAAGGCACGGATTTCACCGGCCTCGTTCTTGAAGTTCATGGTCTTGTACGGATTGTCCCACTCGCCGAGCACGCCCAGGCGGATGAACTCGGACTTCTGCCCTTCGATCTGCTCGGTGGCGTAGGCACGGCACAGTTCGCGGGTTTTATCCGCGCCCAGGTTCTTGCCGTAGGTCACTTCGACTTTATGTTCGATCGGCAGGCCGTGGCAGTCCCAACCCGGCACGTATGGCGCGTCGAAGCCCGACAGGGTCTTCGAGCGCAGGATCATGTCCTTGAGGATCTTGTTCAGCGCATGACCGATGTGAATCGTGCCGTTGGCATAAGGAGGGCCGTCGTGCAGGACGAATTTCGGACGATCCTTGCCAATTTCGCGCAACTTTCCGTACAGGCCAATACTGTCCCAGCGCTGCAGAATCTGCGGTTCGCGCTGTGGCAGGCCGGCCTTCATTGGGAAGGCGGTGTCCGGAAGGTTTAGCGTGGCTTTATAGTCGGTCATTTAAGGCTCTTCGGTTAGCGATGGGCGCTAGGTGCGGCTAGTGCACGGGCGGCGGCGACATCCGCATTGATCGCCGTTTTCAACGCCTCGAGGGAGGCGAAACGCTGCTCTTCACGCAGCTTCTGGTGGAAAACCACCGTCAAACGCCGGTCATACAGATCACCGGCAAAATCCAAAAGGTGAACTTCCAGGTGGGCCTTGCCATCACCTGCAACCGTGGGCCTGACGCCTATGTTGGCGACTCCCGGCCACGGTTGGCCATCGATGTCGACGCTGACCAGGTAGACCCCGGTCAGCGGCACACGACGGCGCTTGAGTTGCACGTTGGCGGTTGGCGTGCCCAGTTGGCGCGCCAGCTTCTGGCCGTGCAGGACCCGCCCGGCAATGCGGAACGGGCGACCGAGCAAACGCTCGGCCAAGGCGAAGTCGGCAGCGGCCAGGGCGTTACGCACCTGGGTACTGCTCACGCGCAGGCCGTCCAGTTCGACGGTTTGCGCGGCTTCGACGGTAAACCCCTGGTTGACGCCGGCCTGTTGCAGGAAATCGAAATCCCCGACGCGGTCGCAACCAAACCGGAAGTCGTCACCGACCTCCAAATGCTGCACGCCCAAGCCATCGACCAGGATACGGTCGACGAACTCGGCGGCGCTGAGGCTTTGCAACCGCTGGTTGAAGGCCAGGCAGAGGACACGGTCCACGCCCTCTTCCGCCAGCAGCTGCAGCTTGTCCCGCAAGCGGGCCAGCCGGGCCGGCGCGGTCTCGGGCGTAAAGTACTCCCGCGGCTGTGGCTCGAAAATCACCACGCAGCTGGGCACGCCCAACTCGACCGCACGCTCGCGCAGCCGGGCCAGGATAGCCTGGTGGCCACGGTGAACACCGTCAAAGTTGCCAATAGTGGCGACGCAGCCCCGATGCTCGGGGCGCAGGTTGTGGAGACCTCGAACCAGCTGCATAACGCGCTTCTTGCTCATAAAGTGGTCGATTATAACCACACCCGGCCCCGGACGACAGGCAACAGAACAGGCCAAATGGATCGAATCGATAAAACAACGGTTTTATCGCTGGAATCTCGCTAACCCAGCGACTTGCGATTGAAATCCCGCAGGCGGAAGCCCTGTAGCAGCAACATCCCGAAGTACACCACCACGCCAGCCACCACCAACACGCCCAGGCGCAGGAAGCGCTCCAGCATGTTGCCCTGGTCCCAGGCCGGCATGAAGTGCATCAGGCCCAGCAATACGGCGGACATCATTGCCACCGCCACCAGCAACTTCAGTGCGAACAGCCCCCAGCCTGCCTGCGGCTGGAACATCTGCTGCTTGCGCAATTGATAAAACAGCAGGCCGGCGTTGATACACGCGCCCGCACTGATTGCCAGGGCCAAACCGGCGTGAGCCAAGGGGCCGATGAACACCAGGTTGAGGAGTTGGGTGACGATCAGCGTGAAGATAGCGATTTTCACTGGTGTACGGATGTTTTGCTGCGCATAGAAGCCTGGTGCCAGCACTTTGATCACGATAATGCCGAGCAGGCCCACTGAATAGGCAATCAGCGCGCGCTGGGTCATCGAGGCGTCAAACGCGCTGAACTGGCCGTATTGGAACAGCGCCACGGTCAATGGCTCGGCCAGGATGCCCAGGGCCAGCGCACACGGCAGCACCAGCACAAAGCACAGGCGCAGGCCCCAATCGAGGATGCGCGAGTATTCCTGGCGGTCCTTGCTGGCGTAGGTGCGCGACAGCGTTGGCAGCAGGATCGTGCCGAGGGCCACGCCGAGTACGCCGGACGGCAATTCCATCAAACGGTCCGCGTAGTACATCCACGACACCGAGCCGGAGACCAGCAATGACGCGAACGCGGTGTTGATGATCAGGGAAATCTGGCTGACGGAGACGCCGAGGATCGCCGGCAACATATTGCGCATTACCCGCCAGACCCCGGTGTCCTTGAGGTTCAGGCGCGGCAGCACGAGCATGCCGATCTTTTTCAGGTGCGGCAGTTGGTAGAGCAACTGCGCCAGCCCGCCGGCCAGAACGGCCCAGCCCAGCGCCATCACCGGTGGGTCGAAGTACGGGGTGAGGAACAGCGCGAAGATAATCATGCTGACGTTCAACAGGGTCGGCACGAAGGCCGGCACCGAGAAGCGGTTCCAGGTATTGAGGATCGCGCCGGCCAGGGATGAGAGGGAGATCAGCAATATATAAGGAAAGGTTACCCGCAGCAGGTCGGTGGTCAGCGCAAACTTTTCCGGGGTATTGGCAAAGCCAGGGGCAGTCGCCCAGATCACCCAGGGCGCGGCGAGCATGCCAAGGACGGTCACCAGCATCAAAACAAGGGTCAACAGACCCGAGACGTAGGCAATAAAGGTGCGGGTGGCTTCTTCGCCCTGCTGAGTCTTGTATTCGGCCAGGATCGGCACGAACGCCTGGGAAAATGCGCCTTCGGCGAAGATCCGCCGCAGCAGATTGGGCAGTTTGAAGGCTATAAAGAAGGCATCCGTGGCCATGCTGGCGCCAAAAATACGCGCCAGCAGGGTGTCGCGCACGAACCCTAAAACCCGGGAGATCATGGTGATAGAGCTGACGGCGGCCAACGATTTGAGGAGGTTCATTGAAAGAGTTTGCGCCTATTAGATAAACAGCAGGCGAACAACGCGCCTACTTATGCGATACTGCGCGCCTGCAAAACAGCACAGAGCCAAAGCTCGCGAGTTTACAGGTCAAGCGCCGGAAATAAATCACCCGCCTCTTCAGATCGACCACTCAGCAGTTCGCATCAGCCGCCCTTGACAACCCATCAAGTCATCGGCATGATTCGCGGCCTATTTTGTTTGCTATTTCCTAAAAAGTCTTTCGAGGAGCTCGACGGTGGCCAACACACCTTCCGCCAAAAAACGTGCAAAACAGGCTGAGAAGCGTCGCAGCCACAACGCCAGCCTGCGTTCCATGGTTCGTACCTACATCAAGAATGTAGTTAAAGCCATCGACACCAAAGACGCTGAAAAAGCTCAAGCAGCTTACGTTCTGGCTGTGCCTGTTATCGACCGTATGGCCGATAAAGGCATCATCCACAAGAACAAGGCCGCTCGTCATAAGAGCCGTCTGAATGGCCACATCAAGGCTCTGAGCGTCGCTGCTGCAGCCTAAGTGGTAACAACTGCCGAGCAGCCCAGGCTGCGAAACAGTTAAAAAATGCCCCGTACCGAAAGGTCCGGGGCATTTTTGTTTGTGTCTAATATTCGGAGTACGCAGATCAAAATGTGGGAGGGGGCTTGCCCCCGATGGGTGGATCAGTGAGAAATACTCTAACTGACACACTGCAATCCGGGGCAAGCCCCCTCCCACATTTAGACTGTATGCATTCTCTGGGCACAAAAAAACGCCCCGAACCAGTCGGGGCGTTTTTGCTAGCAACTGATCAGTGCATCAATCAGTGCTGGTGACCGCCTTCACCGTGAACGTGGCCGTGAGCCACTTCTTCCTGGGAAGCGTCGCGGATGGCAACGATCTTCACTTGGAAGTTCAGGCGCTGGCCAGCCAGTGGGTGGTTGCCGTCAACGGTGACGTCGTCGCCGTCCAGGTCACGGATGGTGACGATCTGCATTTGGCCGTCCGGCGCGGAAGCGTGGAACTGCATGCCCACTTCCAGCTCGTCAACGCCTTCGAACATGCTGCGGCTCAGGGTGCTGACCAGTTCGGCCGAGTACTCGCCGTAAGCATCTTCAGGTTCTACGGCGACCGTCAGTTCGTCACCGACGTTCTTGCCTTCCAGCGCCTTTTCCAGGCCCGGGATAATGTTGCCTGCGCCTTGCAGGTAGACCAGCGGCGCGCCGCCGGCGGAGCTGTCGATGACCTCACCAGCGTCGTTGGTCAGGGTATAGTCGATGGAGACAGCCTTGTTAGCGGCGATCGTCATGGGGCGAGACCTTTTGCATAAGAATGAAGAACGGACAAGTCTAAACAAGGATTTGCCCGAAAGCGAACACAACCCGGACAGACGGGGTCGCACACGCGACTCGACGGTCACCGGTTTCCACCAGGACGATGACCAGCACTGGGTCGCCGAGCTGTCCTGCGGCCACACCCAGCACCTGCGCCACCAGCCACCCTGGCAGTCCCGCGCCTGGGTACTGGACCCCGCACAGCGCCTGGAAAAAATAGGCCAGCCCTTTGCCTGCGGCTGGTGTGCGCAAGACCACGAATAACGATAACCTTGGTACCTGATTCGCGGTAGACGCTCAGCCATAGAGCGCCGCCCAAGCCATGCACCTCCAGAGAATCCGCATGCAGACTTTTTTTATCGCGCCCACCGATTTTGGTGTGGGTCTGACCTCCATCAGCCTTGGGCTGGTGCGTACCCTTGAACGGGCCGGGCTGAAAGTCGGTTTTTTCAAGCCGATTGCCCAGCCGCACCCGGGCGACACCGGCCCCGAGCGATCCACCGAACTGGTGGCGCGCACCCATGGCCTCAAGCCGCCACAACCGCTGGGCCTTGCCCATGTGGAGCGCATGCTCGGCGACGGCCAGCTCGACGAGTTGCTGGAAGAAATCATCACGCTGTACCAGCAGGCCGCCGTGGGCAAGGACGTGCTGATCGTCGAGGGCATGGTGCCGACCCGCAACGCCAGCTATGCGGCACGGGTCAACCTGCATCTGGCCAAGAGCCTGGATGCTGAAGTGATCCTGGTCTCGGCCCCGGAAAACGAAGTGCTCACCGAACTCTCTGGCCGCGTGGAATTGCAGGCCCAGTTGTTCGGCGGCCCGAAAGACCCGAAAGTCCTCGGCGTGATCCTCAACAAGGTGCGCACTGACGAAAGCATGGAAGCCTTCGCCGCACGCCTCAAGGAACATTCGCCCCTGTTGCGCAGTGGTGACTTCCGCCTGCTCGGCTGCATCCCCTACCGCCCCGAACTCAACGCCCCGCGCACCCGTGACGTGGCCGACCTGATGGGCGCGCAAATTCTCAATGCCGGCGACTACGAAACCCGGCGCATGAGCAACATCATTATTTGCGCCCGCACCATGCGCAACACCGTTGAGCTGCTCAAGCCCGGCGTGCTGGTGGTGACCCCGGGCGACCGCGACGACATCATCCTCGCCGTCAGCCTCGCCGCGATCAACGGTGTGCCGCTGGCCGGCCTGCTGCTGACCAGCGACACCCTGCCCGACCCGCGCATCATGGATCTGTGCCGTGGCGCGTTCCAGGCCGGGTTGCCGGTATTGTCGGTGAGCACCGGCTCGTACGACACCGCCAACCTGCTCAACAGCCTCAATAAAGAAATCCCCATCGATGACCGCGAGCGCGCGGAGATCATCACCGACTTCGTCGCCAGCCACCTGGACGCACGCTGGCTGCACCAGCGCTGCGGCACGCCTCGGGAGATGCGCCTGTCGCCGGCGGTGTTCCGCTACCAGTTGATCCAGCGCGCGCAGGCCGCCAACAAGCGCATCGTGCTGCCCGAAGGCAGCGAGCCGCTCACCGTGCAGGCCGCCGCGATCTGCCAGGCCCGTGGCATCGCCCGTTGCGTGCTGCTGGCCAAACCGGCGGATGTAGAAGCCGTGGCGCGCGCCCAAGGCATCGAATTGCCGGAAGGCCTGGAGATTCTCGACCCGGACCTGATTCGCCAACGCTACGTCGAACCCATGGTGGCCCTGCGCAAGAGCAAGAGCCTCAACGCGCCCATGGCCGAGCAGCAACTGGAAGACACCGTGGTGATCGCCACCATGATGCTGGCGCTGGATGAAGTGGACGGCCTGGTTTCCGGGGTGATCCATTCCACCGCCAATACCATCCGCCCAGCCCTGCAACTGATCAAGACCGCGCCGGGCTGCACCCTGGTGTCGTCGGTATTCTTCATGCTGTTCCCCGAACAGGTGCTGGTGTACGGCGACTGCGTGATGAACCCGCACCCGAGCGCCGCCGAACTGGCAGAGATTGCCCTGCAAAGCGCCGACTCTGCCGCGGCGTTCGGCATCATCCCGCGTGTGGCGATGATCAGCTATTCCAGTGGCGATTCGGCCAGCGGCGAGGAAGTCGAGAAAGTCCGCGAAGCCACCCTGCTCGCCCACGAGCAGCAAAGCTCGCTGCTGATCGACGGCCCGTTGCAATATGACGCCGCCGCCAACGAAACCGTGGCCCGCCAGTTGGCGCCCGACAGCCAGGTCGCCGGCAAGGCCACGGTGTTCGTGTTCCCCGACCTGAACACCGGCAACACCACCCACAAGGCCGTGCAACGCAGCGCCGACTGCGTGAGCCTGGGCCCGATGCTCCAAGGCCTGCGCAAACCGGTCAACGACCTGCCGCGCGGTGCCCAGGTGGACGACATCGTGTACACCATCGCACTCACCGCGATCCAAGCCGCCAACCGACCAATGGATATTTAAATGCTGGATTTTCTACCTGCCGCCGTGCGCGGGGTCATCGCGTCGCTGTTGCTGGCGCTCAACACGATCCTGCTGTGTTCGTTCCTGTTCGTCGTCGCGCTGTTCAAGGCACTGCCGTTCGCCAAGCGCTTCAGTGAATGGCTGATGAACCACACCCACGAAGCCTGGGTGACCAACAACAAGGGCTGGATGAACCTGGTGCGCCGCACGCGCTGGCATATCACCGGGCTTGAAGGGCTGGATTATCAACACTCGTACCTGGTGACCAGCAACCATCAGAGCTGGGTCGACATCATGGTGCTGCAATACGTACTCAACCGCCGGATTCGCCCGCTGAAATTCTTCCTCAAGCAAGAGCTGATCTGGGTACCGGTGATTGGCCTGGCGTGGTGGGCCCTGGGCTTTCCGTTCATGAAGCGCTACACCAAGGCGTACCTGGAAAAGCACCCGGAGAAGAAAGGCAAGGACCTGGAAACCACCCGCAAGACCTGTGCGAAGTTTCGCGACAATCCGGTAGGCATTTTCAACTTTGCCGAAGGCACGCGGTTTACCCCCGGCAAACACGCACAGCAGAAGTCGCCGTTTCGCTACTTGCTCAGGCCTAAGGCCGGTGGGATTGCGTTTGTGCTGGACGCCATGGGCGAGCAATTGAAGTCACTGGTGAACGTGACCATCCACTACCCTGCCGGGCGGCCTGGGTACTGGGATTTGTTGTGCGGGAATGTGCAGGACGTGGTGGTGCAGTTTGAAGAGGTGCAGATCCCGGCCGCGTTCATTGGCAAGAATTATGAGCAGGATGGGGAGTATCGGACGGCGTTCCAGGGCTGGATCAACCAGTTGTGGGAAGACAAGGATGCGCTGCTAGAGCAGTTGCACAACGATTTCCCGGTCAAACGATGATCGAAATGTGGGAGGGGGCAGGCCCCCTCCCACATTTGATTGCTACGGGCTTTAGATCGCGCCGCGCTGACGCAACAGTTCCAGCACTTGCTTGACGCTTTCTTCCAGTGACAGCGCCTGGGTGTCGATCACCAGATCGGCATTCAACGGCACGTCGTATGGGAAGGATTCGCCAGGGATGTTATCCCCACCGGCAGCGTACAGGCCTTGCGGGTCACGCTCGGCGCACACCAGCGGCGAAGCCTGCACGTAGACCGTCAGCAGACGATCGCTGCCGATCAGCGCCTTGGCCTGTTCACGGCCTTCGGCGTCCGGGGCGACGAACGCCGCCAGGGTCAGCAGGCCCGCCTCGTTGAACTGACGCGCCACGTGAGCAGCACGACGCCAGTTCTCGGTGCGCCCGGCACGGTCCTGGGGCAAGCCCTTGTTCAGGTCATGACGCAGGTTCTGGCCATCCAGTACAAACACCGCACGGCCCATGTCGAACAGCTTGCGCTCAACCGCGTAGGCCAAGGTGCTCTTGCCAGCGCCCGACAGACCGCTGAACAGCACGGTGGCCGGCTGCTGGCCGAAACGCTGGGCACGCTCTTCAGTGGCCACGTGAGCCAGCTTGCCGTGCTGCGCCGAACTGCCGTGGGTCACCGGCGGCGCGATGATCATGCCTGCGGCCACGGTACCATTGGTCAACCGGTCGATGACGATGAACGCACCGGTGGTGCGGTTGCTGTCGTAACCGTCCAGCGCGATGGCGGCGTCGAGGCTGACCTTGACCCGACCAATCTCGTTCAGTTGCAGCGAACTCGCCGGGCCTTCGGCCAGGGTGTTCACGTCCACACGGTGCACGATGCTGGTGATGGAGCCCGGCACGTAGCTGGTGGCGCGCTTGATGTCGTACTTCTTGCCCGGCAGCATCGGTTCTTCAGCCATCCACACCAGCATGGCGTCGAAGGCGTCAGTCACTTGCGGCACGTTGTCGGCGTGAACCAGCAGGTCGCCACGGGAGATATCGATCTCGTCTTCCATGGTCAGGGTCACGGCCTGGCCTGGGCCGGCGTGCTCCAGTTCACCCTCGAAGGTGACGATGGATTTGACGCGGCTGCTCTTGCCCGACGGCAGCACCACGACTTCGTCGCCCTTGTGCACGATGCCGCTGGCCAGGGTGCCGGCGAAACCACGGAAGTTCAGGTTCGGGCGGTTGACATACTGCACCGGGAAACGCAGGTCGGTGTAGTTGCGGTCGTTGGCGATCTCGACGGTCTCGAGGATTTCCATCAGCGACTGCCCGGTGTACCAGGGCGAACGCTCGCTCTTGTTCACCACGTTGTCGCCCTTGAGTGCGGACATTGGCACGAAGGCCAGGGTGCTCGGCTTGAAGGCGATACCGTCGGCGAACTTCAGGTAATCGGCCTTGATCTGCTCGAATACGCTTTGGTCAAAGCCGTTGATGTCCATCTTGTTGACGGCCACCACGATGTGCTTGATGCCCAGCAACGAGGCGATGAAGCTGTGGCGACGGGTCTGGGTCTGCACGCCGTAACGGGCGTCGATCAGGATGATCGCCAGGTCACACGTGGATGCACCGGTGGCCATGTTGCGGGTGTACTGCTCATGGCCGGGGGTGTCGGCGATGATGAATTTGCGCTTGGCGGTGGAGAAGTAGCGGTAGGCAACATCGATGGTGATGCCCTGCTCACGCTCCGCCTGCAGGCCGTCGACCAGCAAGGCCAGGTCGATGTCATCGCCGGTGGTGCCGGATTTTTTCGAATCGCGGGTGATGGCTTCCAGGTGATCTTCGTAGATCATCTTGGAGTCGTGCAGCAGGCGCCCGATCAGGGTGCTCTTGCCGTCGTCGACGTTGCCACAGGTCAGGAAGCGCAACATTTCCTTGCGCTCGTGCTGGCCGAGGTAGGCGAGGATGTCCTCGCTGATCAAATCAGATTGATGCGACATTGGTGACAGCCCCTTAGAAATAACCCTGACGTTTTTTGTCTTCCATCGAGCCTGCGCCATCGTGGTCGATGACCCGGCCCTGGCGCTCGGAAGTTCGCGTCAGGAGCATTTCCTGAATGATGTCCGTCAGCGTCTCGGCTTCGGACTCCACCGCGCCCGTCAACGGGTAGCAGCCAAGGGTACGGAAACGTACTTTCTTTTTGACGATTCGGGCTTTGTCTTCGTCGGACAAGTGCTCGAGGATGCGGTCGTCGTCGATCATGATCAACGTGCCGTTCTTCTCGATCACTTCACGTTCGGCGGCGAAGTACAGCGGCACGATCGGGATGCCTTCCAGGTAGATGTACTGCCAGATGTCCAGCTCGGTCCAGTTGGAGAGCGGGAACACACGGATGGACTCACCCTTGTTGACGTTGCCGTTGTAGACGTTCCACAGCTCCGGGCGCTGGTTCTTCGGGTCCCAGCGGTGTTTGCTGTCGCGGAACGAGTAAACGCGCTCTTTGGCGCGGGATTTCTCTTCATCGCGACGGGCACCGCCAAAGGCTGCGTCGAAACCATGCTTGTCCAGGGCCTGCTTGAGGCCTTCGGTCTTCATGATGTCGGTGTGCTTGGCACTGCCGTGGGTGAAAGGGTTGATGCCCTGCGCAACGCCGTCCGGGTTGACGTGGGTGATCAGGTCCAGGCCCAGTTCCTCGACCATCTTGTCGCGGAACGTGTACATCTCCTGGAATTTCCAGCGGGTGTCGACATGCATTACCGGGAATGGCAGCTTGCCCGGGAAAAATGCCTTGCGGGCCAGATGCAGCATCACGGCGGAGTCTTTACCGATCGAGTAGAGCATCACCGGGTTATCGAACTCGGCGGCGACCTCGCGGATGATGTGGATGCTTTCCGCCTCCAGCTGTTTCAGATGCGTCAGTTTGTCGACCATGGTTACTCACGGAAAAACGATCTTATGGACGGCCAGCGGGCCGTGTTCGAGCGGGGCATGCTAGCACAGCACCTGCTTCTATTCAGGGAGCTGGCTAGATCGAAACGGTATATGAATATGCCTCGGAGTTTGGCTCTTTGTGGGAAGGGGCTTGCCCCCGATCGCGCTGTATCAGCGACACATGTATCGACTGAAAGCCGGCTATCGGGGGCAATCCCCCTCCCACACTTGAACCCAATTGTTAATCAGATCGGGTTGGGGCAATCGATGAACAGGTGTTCCAGGGCAAAGCGCCGCGCCAGGTAATCACCCAAGGCCTGCACGCCATAACGCTCGGTGGCGTGATGACCGGCGGCGATGAAGCTGATGTCGTTTTCCCGCGCACTGTGGAAGGTCTGCTCGGACGCTTCGCCGCTGAGGAACAGGTCGACTCCGGCGGCAATGCCATGGTCGATGTAGCCTTGGCCGCCGCCTGTGCACCAGCCAACGCGGCGGATCATCTCGCTGCCTTCAATCAGCAGCGGTTCGCGCCCCATGACTTCCTGCACGCGGCGGGCAAAATCGCGCGGCGACAACGGCTCGGCGAGGGAGCCGACCAGGCCGACGATCTTGGGGTTGCTCGGGTCCAGCGGGCCTTCGACGGTGATGTCCAACTGGCGGGCGAGTTGCACGTTGTTGCCCACATCCGGGTGCAGGTCCAGCGGCAAGTGGTAGGCCAACAGGCTGATGTCGTGCTTGAGCAGGGTCTTGAGGCGACGCTGCTTCATGCCGGTGATGCAGGGGTTTTCGCCTTTCCAGAAATAGCCGTGGTGCACCAGCACCAGATCGGCCTGGGCGTCGACGGCAGCGTCCAGCAGCGCCTGGCTGGCGGTAACGCCGCTGACGATGCGCATCACTTGCGGGCGCCCCTCCACTTGCAGGCCGTTGGGGCAGTAATCGGCAATTTTTGCGCTGCCGAGGTAGCGGTCCGCTTCCTCGACGAGGGTGCTCAGGGCAACGGCCATAAAAGACTCCTAAATATCCCGTTCAGAGGCGCTCGCAGCCTCGTATAATGCGCGACATTATGGGCGCTCTCCCGCCCCCTGCAACCTGTCAGGACTTACTTGATGCTCAAGGCACTGCGTTTTTTTGGATGGCCATTGTTGGCTGGCGTGCTGATCGCGATGCTGATTATTCAGCGTTATCCCCAGTTGGTGGGCTTGCCGAGCCTGGACGTGAACTTGCAACAGGCCCCGCAAACCAGCGCGGTGGTGCAAGGCCCGGTGACGTATGCAGACGCGGTGGTGATTGCCGCCCCGGCGGTGGTCAACCTGTACACCACCAAGGTCATCAATAAACCGGCGCACCCGTTGTTCGAAGACCCGCAGTTCCGTCGCTATTTCGGTGATAACGGGCCCAAGCAGCGCCGCATGGAGTCGAGCCTGGGTTCCGGCGTGATCATGAGCCCGGAAGGCTACATCCTCACTAACAACCACGTGACCACCGGCGCCGACCAGATTGTGGTGGCCCTGCGCGACGGTCGTGAAACCTTGGCCCGCGTAGTGGGCAGCGATCCGGAAACCGACCTCGCGGTGCTCAAGATCGACCTCAAAAGCCTGCCCGCGATCACCCTCGGCCGTTCCGACGGGCTGCGGGTAGGTGACGTGGCGCTGGCCATCGGCAACCCGTTCGGGGTGGGCCAGACGGTGACCATGGGCATCATCAGCGCCACCGGGCGTAACCAATTGGGCCTCAACAGTTACGAAGACTTCATCCAGACCGATGCGGCGATCAACCCAGGCAACTCCGGCGGTGCGCTGGTGGATGCCAATGGCAACCTGACCGGTATCAACACGGCGATTTTCTCCAAGTCCGGCGGCTCCCAGGGCATCGGTTTTGCGATCCCGGTGAAGCTGGCAATGGAAGTGATGAAGTCCATCATCGAGCACGGCCAGGTGATCCGTGGCTGGCTGGGGATTGAAGTGCAGCCGCTGACCAAGGAACTGGCCGAGTCGTTTGGCTTGACCGGCCGCCCTGGCATCGTGGTCGCCGGGATTTTCCGCGACGGCCCGGCACAGAAAGCCGGCCTGCAACTGGGGGACGTGATCCTCAGCATCAACGGCGAGCCCGCAGGTGATGGGCGCAAGTCGATGAACCAGGTGGCGCGGATCAAACCCACCGACAAGGTGGCGATCCAGGTGATGCGCAACGGCAAGGAGATCAAGTTGATGGCCGAAATCGGCTTGCGTCCACCGCCGGCACCGGTGAAAGAAGAGGAATAAACGCTGTCAGGCAGGTACTCGCTCGCGGGTACCTGTAAGTTTATATTTCCAAGCAATTCATTCTCATTAGTCATGTTATATTGTTTCAATATCGCTATTGGAACGCTCTATCATGCCGTCTCGAAGAATTGCCCCCATGGCTGGCCTGGCCCTGGGTCTGCTGCTTGATCCCGCCTTCGCCGAAGAAAACACCGTGGAACTGGACACCATCAGCGTCACCACCGACGCGTATGAATCCGCCACCGGCCCGGTCACCGGCTACCGCGCCACCCGCTCTGCCAGCGCGACCAAGACGGACACCGCACTTCGCGACATCCCACAATCCATCAGCGTGATTCCCGCCACTGTCCTGAAAGACCTGGGCAGTACCAACGTGGAACGGGCGCTGGAATTCGCCGGCGGTGTGTCCAAACAAAACAATTTTGGCGGCCTGACCCTGTACGAATACAGCGTGCGCGGCTTCACCACGTCCGAGTTCTACCAGGACGGTTTCAGCGCCAACCGCGGCTACCCGAGCACGCCTGACGCGGCCAATATCGAACGCATAGAAGTACTCAAGGGCCCTGCGGCCAGCCTGTATGGCCGCGGTGATCCAGGCGGCACGGTGAATATCGTCACCAAGAAGCCCCAGCCAGAGGCTTTCACCACCCTGCAAACCAGCGCTGGCAGTTGGGACCGCTACCGCACCGCGCTGGACGTCAACACTCCGCTGGACAGCGAAGGCAGCATGCTGTCGCGGGTCAACCTGGCCGTGGAGGACAACCACAGCTTCCGCGACCACGTGCAGAGCAAGCGCGTGTTCGTCGCGCCTTCGTTCAGCTGGCAACTGGACCCCGACACCAGCCTGCTGGTGGAAAGCGAATTCGTGCGCCACAGCTCCACCTTCGACCGCGGAATCGTCGACGCCCCCGGTGTATCGCGCTCCACCTTCCTTGGCGAGCCCAACGACGGCGATATCGACAACCATAACAACCGCCTGCAGGCCACCCTCGAGCATCACCTGAATGACGCGTGGAAACTGCGCCTGGCCAGCCACTACAAGCAGGGCACGCTGTGGGGCGACGCGTCGGAAAACCGCGCGTTGAACACCGACGGCCATACCCTCAACCGCCGCTATCGCGAACGTTCCATGGGTTGGCACGACAGCATCACCCAGCTGGAACTGCGCGGTCTGTTCGACATTGGCAGCTGGCAGCACGAACTGCTGATCGGCACCGAATACGAGGACTACCGCAAGAAGGAACGGGTGACCGCCATCGCAGGCAGCGCCTACGCCATCGACCTCTACAACCCGGTCTACGGCCAGCCCAAACCCAACGGGACGCGCTCCGGCACCGACTTCTTCGAACAGACCAAAAGCCACGCGCTGAACCTGCAAGACCAGATCATCTTCACCGACCGCCTGCGCGGCATGGTGGGCGCACGCTTCGAGCACTTCGAACAGAGCACCGAAGACTTCACCCGCAACAGCGCCAAGAGCCGCCAGACCCACGACGCCCTCACCCAGCGCGCCGGGCTGCTCTACCAGCTCACGCCCGAGGTCGGCGTCTTCGCCAACGCCTCCACCTCGTTCAAGCCCAACAGTGGCCTGGACGCCAATGGCAAAACCTTCAAGCCCGAAGAAGGCGTGGGTTATGAAGTGGGGATCAAGAGTGAGTTGTTCGACGACCGCCTCAGCACCACCCTCGCCGCGTTCCATATCGAAAAGGAAAACGTGCTGGCGCTGGACCCGGCCACCAACACCAGCCGCGCCATGGGCAAGGCGCGCAGTCAGGGACTTGACCTGCAACTGACCGGTCAGGTGACCGATGCCATACGCGTGATCGGTGCCTTCGCCTACATCGATGCCGAAGTGACCAAGGGCGATAGAGCCATTCCTGCCGGCAGCCGCATTTTAGGCGTGGCCAAGCGCAGCGGCAGCCTGTTGGGGGTGTATGAGTTCCAGGATGGCGTGTTGCGCGGATCGGACCTGGGGGCCGCGTTCACGTATGTGGGCGATCGCTCGGGTGAAGCGGGCACGCAGTTCGAACTGCCGGCGTACCACACCGTCGACCTGCTGGCCCATTACAAGGCCACGGAGAATGTCACCGTGGGCCTGAACCTCAACAACCTGTTTGATGAGAAGTATTACGAGCGGTCCTACAGCAACTATTGGATCAGCCCCGGCGAGCCGCGCAACCTCACGGTCAGCCTGACGCTGAACCTGTAAATACGCTCAAACCATGTGGGAGCGACCCGACAAGTCCACTCCCACCGTTTGATCTTCACGGGGTCCGCTTACAGCGCTGTCGGCGCCCGCTCGCACAGGGTATTCAGTGCCTTCGCCCACTGCGGATCATCATTCAGGCACGGCACCAGCACCAACTCCTCGCCCCCGGCCTCGCGGAACTGCTCCAGCCCGCGGTCACCGATCTCTTCCAGGGTCTCGATGCAATCGGCCACAAACGCCGGGCACATCACCAGCAGCTTTTTCACGCCTTGCTGGGCCAGGGCTTCCAGACGGGCTTCGGTGTAGGGTTCGATCCACTTGGCCCGGCCCAGGCGCGACTGGAACGCCACCGACCATTTATCGTCCGGCAAGCCCAGGCGCGCGGCAACGTCACGGGCAACGCTGAAGCATTGCGCGCGGTAGCAGGTTTTCAGCACCTGCGGCGATGCGTTCTTGCAGCAGTCGGCATCCTTGAAGCAATGCTGGCCCGTCGGGTCGAGCTTGGTCAGGTGACGCTCTGGCAGGCCGTGGAAACTCAGCAGCAGGTGATCGTAATCCTGCTCCACGTAAGCGCGGACACTCGCCGCGAGGGCATCCAGGTATTCCGGCTGGTCGTAGAACGGCTGCAAGGTCGAAAATTGCACGCTCAACTTCTTGTCGCGCACGACCCGCTTGGCCTCTTCGATCACCGTGGTCACAGTGCTGTCGGCAAACTGCGGGTACAGCGGCGCCAGTGTGACCTTGCGAATGCCCTGCGCAGCCAGGCGGGTCAGCACGGTTTCGAGGGACGGCTCGCCGTAGCGCATCGCCAATTCCACCGGGCCGTGGGTCCACTGCGTGGTCATCTGCTGTTGCAGGCGACGACTCAACACCACCAGCGGCGACCCCTCGTCCCACCAGATGGACGCATAGGCATGGGCCGACTGTTCGGGACGCTTGATCAGGATCAGCGACACCAGCAGGCGGCGTACCGGCCACGGCAGGTCAATGACGTAGGGGTCCATCAGAAACTGATTGAGATAACTGCGCACATCGGCCACCGAGGTGGACTTGGGTGAGCCCAGGTTGACCAGTAACAACGCGTGATCGGTCATGCAACATCCTATTTCTAGAGGCGGCTGGACAAGTCATCCAGAGCCGCACGCAACTCAGTGAACCGGAAAGTGAAACCGGCGGCCAGCAAGCGTTCGGGCACCGCCTTCTGCCCGCCCAGCAACAGGCCGGACAATTCGCCCAGCCCGACCTTCAAGGCAAAGGCCGGCATCGGCATGAACGCCGGGCGGTGCAGCACCTGACCCAACGTCTTGGCAAACTCACGATTACGCACCGGGTGTGGCGCGCAGGCATTATAAGGACCGCTGGCGTCTTCCTTGTGCAGAAGAAAATCAATCAAGGCGATTTGATCCTGGATGTGTACCCACGGCATCCACTGCCGACCATTGCCGATAGGCCCGCCCAGCGCCAGTTTGAACGGCAGCAAGAGGCGCGACAAAAAGCCGCCCTCGGCTGCCAGCACCAGGCCGGTGCGCACCAGCACCACACGCAGCCCCAAGGCTTCGGCGCGCTGGGCGGTCTCTTCCCAGGCGATGCACAGTTGGCTGGGGAAGTCGTCCTGCACCGGGCCGCTGGCTTCGGTGAGTTCACGCTCGCCGCCGTCACCGTACCAACCCACCGCCGACCCGGACACCAGCACCGCCGGTCTTTGCTCCAGCGTTTCCAGCCACGCCAGCAGGGTTTCGGTCAGCGCGATCCGGCTGCTCCACAGCAGCGCCTTGCGCTTGTGGGTCCAGGGTCGATCGGCGATTGGCGCACCGGCGAGATTAATGACCGCGTCCACCGGGCCGATAACCTGTTGCAGGCGGCCGACCCCTGACACCTGGGCGCCGCATGCCTTGGCGACCTGTTCCGGGTGGCGGCTCCACACGGTCAGGCGATGGCCCTGCGCGAGCCAGTGTTGGCAAAGTTGACGGCCGATCAGGCCAGTACCGCCGGTCAGCAAAATGTGCATGGGACACTCCTCATGTAACGTTCGCCGTCGATCACTGGTCTATTTTATTAGCAGGGAGCCATTTGAAAATCGGGCGTAACGTTGATTAAAGCCAGTGCTTTAACCATAGGTCATGCCACAGGATCAGGCGCCCAAGAACTTATACCAAAAAACAATATTGTACAGGTATTGGTGTCGGCGTAGTCTGTACCCAACGGTAAAACGAGGCCTCCCATGACTGTTCCCATCGCGATCATCGGCACCGGCATTGCCGGTCTCTCCGCCGCCCAAGCGTTACGAGACGCGGGGCACGTTGTACAACTCTTCGATAAAAGCCGCGGCAGTGGTGGCCGTATGTCCAGCAAGCGCAGCGATGCCGGCTCACTGGACATGGGCGCTCAATATTTCACCGCCCGCGACCGGCGCTTCGTCAACGAAGTGCAGCGCTGGCAAGCCAACGGCTGGGCCGAGCAGTGGAAGCCACAGCTGTACAACTTCAAGTCCGGCCAACTCACGCCCTCCCCCGACGAGCAAGTGCGCTGGGTCGGCACGCCGCGCATGAGCGCCATCACCCGCGCCTTGCTCGACGACCTGCCGGTGCACTTTGGGTGCCGTATCACCGACGTGTTCCAGGGCACCCAACACTGGAACCTGCTGGATGCCGATGGCGAGCACCATGGCCCGTTCAGCCACGTGATCATTGCCACGCCGGCCCCCCAGGCTACCGCGCTGCTGGCCGCTGCGCCGAAGTTGGCGAGTGCCGCCGCCGGGGTCAAGATGGACCCGACCTGGGCGGTTGCCCTGGCTTTCGACAAACCCCTGGATACACCGATGGAAGGCTGCTTCGTCCAGGACAGCCCCCTTGACTGGCTGGCGCGCAACCGCAGCAAACCCGGGCGCGACACCACGCTGGATACCTGGGTCTTGCACGCCACCAGCGCCTGGAGCAGGGCCCATCTGGACCTGCCCAAAGAAGCCGTGATCGAACACCTGCACGGCGCCTTTGCCGAATTGCTGCACAGCGCCATGCCCGCACCGTCGTTCAGCCTGGCGCACCGTTGGCTCTACGCGCGACCGTCCAGCGGCCACGAGTTCGGCGTGCTCGCCGATGCCGACCTGGGCCTGTACGTGTGTGGCGACTGGTGCCTGTCGGGCCGGGTGGAAGGTGCCTGGCTCAGCGGCCAGGAAGCCGCACGGCGCTTGATCGAGCACCTGCAATGAACCGCATCAACCCCGCCAAATTGCTGCTGTCGAAGTGGACAGCAGCGCACCCTCGCAACAAGGAAAAACACTTCCTCGTCACCGAGCTGTTTCGTGACGACGAAGGCACGGTGCTGGACATCGAGCTGCAAGCAGTCATGACCCGCCGCGTCGAGCGCCTGGCCTGGCAAACCTTGCAAGACGCCGAGCGCTGGAAAATCGGCTGGAAATAACCCTTTCGCAAAAACCTGTACAAAAAAATTGACTTGTACAGCATCGAACCTATGATGAGATTTAGTTGTACAAGTCATGAAGCTTGTACAGGAATCTTGCTGAGGTTCGTGTATGTCCAGCCCCTCCAAACCGAAGATCGCCATCAGCGCCTGCCTACTGGGCGAGAACGTGCGCTTCAACGGCGGTCATAAACAATCCCTGCTGTGCAGCCAGACCCTTGCCGACTATTTCGACTTCGTGCCGCTGTGCCCGGAAGTTGCAATCGGCCTGGGAATCCCCCGCGAACCGATCCGGTTGGTGGGCGACCCTGCTCACCCGCAAGCGGTCGGCACCGTGCACCGCGAGCTGAATGTCACCCAGCCCCTGAACGATTACGGCCAACAGATGGCCGAGGCGCACACTGACCTGTGCGGTTACATCTTCATGCAAAAGTCACCGTCTTGCGGCCTTGAACGGGTCAAGGTGTACCGCGATAACGGCACGCCGGTGGACGGTGGCGGGCGTGGCATCTACGCCCAGGCGTTTTGCGCACGCCACCCCAACCTGCCGGTGGAGGAAGACGGTCGGCTGAATGACCCGGTGCTACGGGAAAATTTCCTCACCCGGGTGTTCGTCTACGCCAGCTGGCAACAGTTGCTGGCCGAAGGCTTGAGCCGCCACCGCCTGCTGGCCTTCCACTCGCGCTACAAATACCTGCTGATGGCCCACAGCCCCGCGCACTACAAAAGCCTCGGCCACTTGCTGGGCAGCATGGGCAAGGCCACCGCGCTGGAAGAACTGGCCGACTGTTACTTCAGCGAATTGATGACAGGCCTGACCAAGTGCGCCACCCGGGGCACCCACACCAACGTGCTGCAGCACATCAGCGGCTACCTCAAGCAAGTCATCAGCGCCGACGACAAGCAGGAAATGCAGACCGTCATCGGCCAATACCGCCACGGCATCGTGCCATTGGTGGTGCCGCTGACCCTGCTCAAGCATCACTTCCGCCAACACCCGGACCGCTACATCGCGCAGCAGGCCTACCTGCAACCGCACCCGGAAAATCTCAGCCTGCGTAATGCGATCTAAATCATGAAAGTTGCCCTGCAAGACGACCCCGGCGAAGACATCGCCCAAGCCCTGGAAGACGGCTGGCTGCCGATTCGCGAAGTGGCGCGCCAGACCGGCGTGAACGCCGTGACCCTGCGCGCCTGGGAGCGCCGCTATGGCCTGATCGTGCCGCAGCGCACGCCCAAGGGCCATCGGCTGTTCAGCGCCGAGCATGTCCAACGCATCCACACCATCCTCACCTGGCTCAATCGCGGCGTGCCGGTCAGCCAGGTCAAAGGCCTGATCGATTCCGCACTGACCGTCCCCGACGCGGTGGAAAACGAGTGGTACAGCCTGCGCCTGAACCTGGTGCAAGCCATCAGCGAGTTGAACGAACGGCGCGTCGACGACGCCTTCAACCAGGCCATGGCCCTGTACCCGCCGCGCACGCTGTGCGAACAATTGCTGCTGCCCCTGCTGCAAGAACTGGAACAACGCTGGCAGGGCCAATTTGGCGCGCAGATGGAGCGGGTGTTCTTCCTGTCCTGGCTGCGCAGTAAGTTTGGCGCACGCATTTACCACAACAATCGCCAACTGCACGGTGCGCCACTGTTGCTGGTCAACCAGTCCGACCTGCCGCTGGAGCCGCACCTGTGGCTCAGCGCGTGGCTGGCCAGCAGCGCCGACTGCCCGGTGGAAGTGTTCGACTGGCCACTGCCCGCCGGCGAACTGGCCCTGGCGGTGGAGCACCTGCAACCGCGCGCGGTGCTGTTGTACTCCAGCAAGGCCTTGCACTTGTCCGCCTTCGCGAAACTGGTGGGCGGCGTCGATTGCCCAACATTGATCGTCGGACCAACGGTGTGCATCCACCAGGCCGAGTTGGCCGTATTAACCCAAGACATCCCTGAACTGCTCGTCGCCGAAGACCCGTTGGCGGCCCACCAGTTATTGATCCAGCGTGGACTTCTTTAAATGCACCTGATCTGGCTGCGCACCGACTTGCGCGTTCACGACAACACCGCCCTGGCCGCCGCGAGCCAGCGCGGCCCTGTGGCGGCGGTATTCCTGATCACCCCGGAGCAGTGGCTGGCCCACGATGATGCGCCGTGCAAGGTCGATTTCTGGCTGCGCAACTTGAAGGAACTGAGCACCGCGCTGGGCGAGTTGAACATTGCGCTGCTGATCCGCCACGCCGCCACTTGGGACCAGGCGCCGGCCGTACTCGGCAAACTATGCCGCGAGTTGTCGGTGGAATCGGTGCACGTTAACGAGGAATACGGCATCCACGAAAGCCGTCGCGATGCTGCCGTCGCCGACGCGCTCGAGGCCGACGGTGTGACCTTCCACAGCTACCTGGACCAACTGTTTTTCCAGCCAGGCAGCGTGCTGACCAAGACCGGCACTTACTTTCAGGTGTTCAGCCAGTTCCGCAAGGTGTGCTACACGCGCCTGCACAGCTCACTGCCACGCCTGGTCGCCACCCCCAAGGCTCAGGCGACGCTCGCTCTCAACAGTGACCCGATTCCCCAACAGGTCGAAGGCTTCGAAGCGCCGAGCGACAGCCTGCGCGCCCTCTGGCCTGCCGGCGAAGACGAAGCGCGCCGCCGCCTCGACGCATTCGCCGACGAGCAGATCAGCTACTACAAGGATGAGCGCGACTTCCCCGCCAAGCCCGGCACCAGCCAGCTCTCCGCCTACCTCGCTGCCGGTGTGATTTCACCACGTCAGTGCCTGCACGCCGCGCTGCAAACCAACCAGGGTGAGTTCGAAAGCGGCGACACCGGCGCGATCACCTGGATCAACGAATTGCTGTGGCGTGAGTTCTACAAACACATCCTCGTGGGTTACCCCCGGGTCTCGCGCCACCGTGCTTTCCGCCCCGAAACCGAAGCGGTGGCCTGGCGCAATGCCCCCAAGGACCTCGCCGCCTGGCAAGAGGCACGTACCGGCCTGCCGATCATCGACGCCGCCATGCGCCAGTTGCTGGAAACCGGCTGGATGCACAATCGCCTGCGCATGGTGGTAGCGATGTTCCTGACCAAGAACCTGCTGATCGACTGGCGCGAAGGCGAGCGGTTCTTCATGCGCCACCTGATCGACGGCGACCTGGCTGCCAACAACGGCGGCTGGCAGTGGAGTTCATCCACTGGCACCGACTCGGCGCCGTACTTCCGGATTTTCAGCCCCTTGAGCCAGTCGGAGAAATTCGACGGTGAAGGCGTGTTCATCAAGCGCTGGCTGCCGGAGCTGGCCGCACTGAACAAAAAGGACGTGCACAACCCTGAAGCCGCCGGCGGGCTGTTCGGCGTGGCGGATTACCCGCGCGCCATCGTCGACCTGAAAAAATCCCGGGAACGCGCCTTGGCTGCATTCCGCAGCCTGCCTTCGCGGGAAGCGGCGGGAGGCGTGCATGAGTGATTTCCTGCGGCGCTTCTCCCAGTCGTTCGCCGCGCTGGACAAGCACAACCTGCACCTGCTCGACAGCCTGTACAGCCAGGACATCGCGTTCACCGACCCGCTGCATGACGTTCATGGCCTGAGCGAAGTGCACCGCTACTTCGCCGAGCTGTACAGCAATGTGAGCGCGTTGAACTTCGATTTCCACGGCGTTGACGACGTGGCAGAAGGCGAAGGCTACCTGCGCTGGACCATGCGCTTCTGCCACCCGCGCCTGGCCAACGGCAAGGAGATCCGCGTAGAGGGCTGTTCACACCTGATGTGGCGTGACGACAAGGTGTATCGCCATCGCGACTACTTCGACGCCGGCGCCCTGCTCTACGAACACCTGCCCGTACTGGGCAGCGCAGTCAAATGGCTGAAAAGGAGAATGGGATGAGCCGTACATTGCCCCGCCGCTACTGGCTGACCGGCGCCAGCAGTGGCATCGGAGCCGCGCTGGCCATCGAGCTGCTCGACAGCGGCGCCCACGTGGCGCTCAGTTCGCGCTCGACAGAACCCCTGGACGACTTCGCCCGGCGTTATCCCGGGCAAGTGCTGGTGGTCCCTGGGGATCTGACCGACAGCCAGACCGTGCGCGAAATCGGCGAACGGATTGCCGCAGCCTGGGGCGCGGTGGACACGGTGATCCTCAACGCCGGCACCTGCGAGTATGTGGACGCCAAGCAATTCGACGCGTCGATCATCGAGCATGTGGTGCGCACCAACCTGCTCGCCAGCAGCTACTGCATCGAGGCCGCACTGCCGCTGTTGCGCGCCGGCAATACGCCGCACCTGGTGGGCGTGGCCAGCGCGGTGACCTACCTGCCGATGCCACGCGCCGAAGCCTACGGCGCGTCCAAGGCCGGCTTGCGCTACCTGTTCGAAGCGCTGCGCATCAGCCTCTCACCGGAAAACATCGACGTGACCGTGATCAGCCCGGGCTTTGTCGACACCCCCCTGACCGAGCGCAATGACTTCCCGATGCCCCTGAGCTGGCCCGCTGACAAAGCTGCGCGGCATATCTTCGCCAAGCTGGAAAAACGCCCGCTGGAAATCGCCTTTCCCGCGCTGTTCATCGCCACCCTGTGGCCACTGTCGAAACTGCCCAGCCGCGCGCAGCTGATCATTGGCAAGCGCATGCTGCGCAGCCCGCCACCGAAGAAGGACGACCTGTGAAGATCGCCATTATCGGCAGCGGCATTGCCGGATTGACCAGCGCCTACCTGCTCAGCCGGCGCCATGACATCACCCTGTTCGAAGCCGGCGACCGCATCGGTGGGCATACCCACACGGTCAACGTCAGTGTCGAGGGTGAAAGCTACGCGGTGGACACCGGTTTCATCGTGTTCAACGACTGGACCTACCCCAACTTCATCCGCCTGCTGGGGCAGATCGGGGTGACGTTCAAACCCACCGAGATGAGCTTTTCGGTGTGCGACGAGAGCACCGGCCTTGAGTACAACGGCAATAACCTCAACAGCCTGTTTGCCCAGCGCCGCAACATTCTGTCGCCGGGATTCTGGGGCATGCTGCGCGATATCCTGCGCTTCAACCGCCAGGCACCGCTGGACTTGCAGGAGCAACGCATCAGTGTTGAGATGACCCTGGGCGATTACCTCGAGGCGGGCGGCTACGGTGAGCGGTTTATCCGGCACTACATCGTGCCGATGGGCGCGGCGATCTGGTCGATGTCCCTGGCGGACATGCTGGGTTTTCCACTGCAGTTTTTTGTGCGGTTTTTCAAGAACCACGGGTTGCTGTCGGTGAGCAATCGCCCGCAATGGTGCGTGATCGAGGGTGGCTCCAGCCGCTACATCGAGCCACTGACCCGCAGCTTTCGTGAGCACATTCGCCTTGATTGCCCTGTGGATAAAGTCGAACGCAGCGATGACGGCGTGGTTATCCACAGCCCAGCCGGTCGCGAGATCTTCGACCGTGTGGTGTTCGCGTGCCACAGCGACCAGGCGCTGGCGTTGCTCGCCGACCCCAGCCAGGCCGAACGCGAGGTCCTCGGCGCCCTGCCCTACGCCAACAACGACGTGGTGCTGCACACCGACACCCGCCTGCTGCCCGACCGCAAGCTGGCCTGGGCCAGCTGGAATTATCGACTGAGCGGCAACGGCCAGGCCCAGGCGGCGGTCACTTATGACATGAACATCCTGCAAGGCATCGACAGCGCCACCACGTTTTGCGTCAGCCTCAACCAGACATCGAAGATCAACCCACTGAAGGTGCTCGCCCGCTACACCTACGCCCACCCGCAATACAGCCTGGCAGCGGTGGCCGCCCAGGCGCGCTGGGACGATATCAGCGGCGTGCGCAATACCTTCTACTGCGGCGCCTACTGGGCCAACGGCTTTCACGAGGACGGTGTTGTCAGCGCCCTGCGAGTGGCCCAGGCGTTCGGGGAAACCCTATGAACAGCGCCTTGTACAGCGGCTGGATTGCCCATCGCCGTTTTGCACCCAAGGCTCACGCCTTCCGCTACCGCATCGGCCTGCTGTACCTGGACTTGAGCGAAGAACACGACGTGCTGGGGTTGTCGCCCCTGGCCGGGCGCAGCCGTTTCGCGCCTTTTGGTTTTCGCCAGCAGGATTACCTGCGTGAATTCACGCGTACCGGCATGAGCTTGAGCGATGCCGTGCGCCAGGAAGTCGGCAAGGCACTGGGGCGTACACCCCAGGGCGTTATCTGCCTACTGACCCAGGCCCGCAGTTGGGGCCTGGCTTTTAATCCGGTGAGTTTCTTCTACTGTTTCGAGGCTGACGGACAACTGGCCGCGATCCTGTGTGAAGTGACCAACACCCCATGGCGCGAGCGCTATCACTACGTGCTGCCCGCCCAGGACCTGGGCGCGGAGGAGCACCAGCACTTTGCCGTGGCCAAGGCGTTCCACGTGTCGCCGTTTCTGCCTCGCGACCTGGAATACCGCATGAGTTTCAGCCCACCGGCCGCCAGGCTCGGCGTGCACATGGCCGACTGGCAGGGCGACGCCAAAGTGTTCGACGCCACCCTGAACCTTGAACGGGAGGCGCTCAACCGCGCCAGCCTGCACCGCTACCTGCGACGCTTCCCGTGGATGACCGCCAAGACCTGCCTGGCCATTTATTGGCAGGCGCTGCGCCTATTGATTAAACGCACACCGATTTTTTCCCACCGGGCCGCCGATGGGGCCTCTCGTACAGCCGTCGGTTACACCAAGGATCGCCGCCATGAAATCCCCTAGCTTATCGGTCAAAGCCAGCCGCCTGAACGTCAACGGCATGACCAGTGCTCTGTTGCGCAAGGCCGTGCTGCGTCAATTCAGTCAATTGCGTCATGGTCAGTTGGTGCTGATCGAGGACGGCGAGCGCCGGGTGTTTGGCGCGCGCGAAGCGCAGCTACTGGGGGAAATCCACATCCTCGATGGGGCGGTGTGGGGCCTGGTGGCGGCCAACGGTTCCATCGGTGCCGGCGAGGCGTTTATCCATGGCTACTGGAGCAGCCCCGACCTGACGGCGGTGGTGCGCGTGATGGTCAGCAACCTCGATGTGCTTGACGCCATGGAGGGCGGCCTCGCCCGTCTGGCGCGGCCGGTCACCCAAGGCCTGCACTGGCTCAACCGCAATACGCGCAAGGGCTCGCAGAAAAACATTGCCGCCCACTACGACCTGGGCAACGACCTGTTCGAAGAATTCCTCGACCCGACCATGATGTATTCGGCGGCGCAGTTCATGAGCCCCGACGACACCCTGGAACAGGCGCAACTGAACAAACTGGAGCGGATCTGCCAGAAACTGGCGCTCAAGCCGAGCGACCACCTCCTGGAAATCGGCACCGGCTGGGGCAGCATGGCGCTGTACGCGGCGCAGCATTACGGTTGCACCGTCACCACCACGACGCTCTCCAAAGAGCAGTTTGCCTACACCGAAAAACGCATCGCCGCACTGGGCCTTGGCGATCGGGTGACGCTGCTGTTGCAGGACTACCGCGACCTCAGCGGCCAGTACGACAAATTGGTGTCCATCGAGATGATCGAAGCCGTGGGTCATCGTTTCCTGCCGACTTACTTCAAGCAGTGCGCGCACCTGCTCAAGAGCGATGGGCTGATGCTGCTGCAAGCCATCACCATTCGTGACCAGCGCTACGAGCAGGCCAAGACCAACGTCGACTTCATCCAGCGCTACATCTTCCCCGGCGGCGCCCTGCCCTGCATGCAGAAGATGCTCGAGATCGTCAGCCGCGACACCGACATGAACCTGCTGCACATGGAAGACTTTGGCCTGCATTACGCGAAGACCCTGCGTCTGTGGCACGAGAATTTTCGCCGCGCCCACAGTCGTCTCACGGAACTGGGCTACGACCAATATTTCCTGCGGCTCTGGGAGTTTTACCTGTGTTACTGCGAGGGCGGCTTCATGGAGCGCACCATCGGCACCGCGCAGTTGCTGTTGGCCAAGCCGTCGGCCATCACCGAGCCGTTGCTAGGCCGCTTCAATGCTTAAGACACTGGCCAATGCCCTGCTCTTCCAGTGCGGCTGGTTCGCCTGCGTACTGGGAGGCGATGGGCGTTGGCTGCTGGTGGGCGTGGCGGTGCTGGCGATCCACTTTGTGTGGATCAGTAGCTGGTCCCGGGAAGGCCAGACGATTATCGCCGTCACCTTGCTGGGCACGGTGATCGATACGTCGCTGCGGGCCTTTGGTGTGTTCCATTTCAGTCTGCCAGGGCCGCTGATCCCGTATTGGCTGATGCTGCTGTGGGCGGTGCTGGCCACCACATTACGCCACTGCCTGGCGTGGAGCGCCCAACCCTGGTGGCGCGCGAGCCTGCTGGGCGCGGTGGGCGGGCCCTTGTCGTATTACGCCGGTAGCCAGTTGGCCGGGGTGACGTTCGGCTACGGCCTGACGCCCACCATGATCGGCCTGGGCCTGCTGTGGGCCCTGGTGTTTCCGTTATTGCACTGGATCGCCGCCCAGTTAAGCCATTGACGTCCGTCAGAGCATTCATACGCCCAGCACCGGCTTGCCTTACACTGCACGCCTATGACCAACATTCCCCACACCCAAATCGCCGAACCCGCGGTCACCTGTTCGACCTGCGCGGCCTGCTGCTGTCAGCTGGAAGTGATGCTGATCACCGACACCGGCGTGCCGGAGCGCTATATCGATACCGACGAATGGGGCGGCGAAGTGATGCTGCGCCTGGATGACGGCTGGTGCGCGGCGCTGGACCGGGACACCATGATGTGCACGATCTACGAGCGTCGCCCGCTGATCTGCCGCGAGTTCGAAATGGGCGCGCCGGAGTGCCTGGAAGAGCGGCAAGGGATTGCGACTGCTTACCGCTGATAGTCAGGTGAGTGGCGTTCTAACAGTGGGAGCGAGCAAACCCGCTCCCACAGGGGGCTTCGGCGTTACAACGGCAGGGTGTAGTGCAGCGAGTAGCTTTCCACACCGTCGTTGTTGCTGCTCAGCCCCGCGTTGGAATAGTGCGTGGCGCGAATGCCCACTTCATGCCCGCCGGTAAAGCGCAGGCCAAACCCCAGACGGTCTTCGAACTGGAAGGCCTGGCCGATGTTGTTGCTTTCCACTTTGGTGCGTGAGAACACCGCTACGCCGATCCCGGCCTCGATATACGGCTTGACCCTCTCCCCGGCAAACTCATACACAAACACCGGCGAAAACGACAGGCTGCTCACGCTGGAACGCGTGTCACCGTCCCAATAGGTGTAGGCGCCGCTCCAATAACCGGTCAATCGCCCGGTTTCGCTCTGCCACCAGCTTTTGTCCCAATCCGATGTCAGCCCCAGCCGAAAGGTCATGTCTGAATCACTGGTGCTCCCCACCCCCATTTCCAGGCCGGCAGCCTGGGTTGAAACGGAGTGCCCTACCACGAAGGCCGCAATCGCAGCCAAACAGAACAAACGCTTCATAAGAAACATCCCTTCCAACAAAGTTATAGGTTTATAGACAGGCTATCTCGCTATAGAAGCTGGCGCGTAGTCAGAAGTTCCAGCTTATAACGCCGGTATTTCACGAATTTTTCACGCACCCAAGCTTTGCACAACGCCCGGATATTTCCAGAGTGTCGGTAGGATATTTCGTAGGTGATACAGATCGCCGCTGGTCCAGAACTGCGCCAGCTGCGGATTGCCGCTTGCCAGCAGGTCGCGCTCGCCCAGCAAGCGCTTGAGCTGGCGCGCCACGGCGGCGCCGGTGTCGATGAGGATGATGCTGGGCGCAAGCATCTCTGCCAACAGGGGCTTGAGGAAGGGATAGTGGGTGCAGCCGAGGATGATGGTGTCGCAACCAGCACTCACCAGCGGCTCGACATAGCCTTGCAGCAAGTGGCGCAAGGCCGGGCTGGTGAGGTCACCGGTTTCGATCAACTCCACCAGCCCAGGGCAAGGCTGGGTAATCACCCGGACGTCCGTGGCGAAGCGGTCGAGCAAGGCGGCGAACTTGGCGCTTTGCAAGGTACCGGTGGTGGCCAGCACACCAACCACGCCGCTGCGCGTGGCGGCAGCCGCCGGTTTGACGGCAGGCTCCATGCCCACCAGCGGCCAGTCGGGATAATCCTGGCGCAGCTCGGCGACCGCCGCGACGGTCGCGGTATTGCAGGCAATCACGAACGCCTTGGCGCCTTTCTCGCGGAAAAACTCCGCCACCCGGCGCGAACGTTCGCGAATGAATGCAGGGGTTTTCTCGCCATAGGGAATGTGCCCGCAATCGGCCACGTACAGCAGTGATTCGTTGGGCAGCAGTTGCTTGATTTCATCCAGCACCGACAAGCCGCCGACGCCGGAATCGAACACACCGATGGGCGCGTCCTTAACCATGCCGGGGCCCACACACACCGCACCCTGGGTCACGCTTGACGCGCAGTTCGCGGAAGCGGGTGGTCAAGGCATCCACCAGCAACAAGCGGCCCACCAGGGGTTCGCCGAAACCGGCCAGCAGCTTCAAGGCTTCCAGCGCTTGCAGGCTACCGATCAGACCCACCAGCGGGCCGACCACGCCGGCTTCGCTGCAGGTCAGTTCGGTGTCGCTGCCGTGCCCGTACAGACAGTGGTAACAAGGGCTTTCGGCACGACGCGGGTCGAATACCGACAATTGCCCTTCCAGGCGAATCGCCGCACCGCTGATCAACGGCGTGGCGGCGGCGACACAGGCGGCGTTGACCGCTTCGCGGGTGGAAAAGTTGTCGCTGCAATCGAGTACCACGTCCACCGCGGCTACCGCGGCGGCGAGCGAATCGGCATCCAGCGCAGTGCGATGGGCGATCAGCGTGACCTCGGGGTTGATACTGCCCAGGCGGCGCAGGGCCGAATCGACCTTGGTCTGCCCGACGCTGTCGGTGTCGTGGATGATCTGGCGTTGCAGGTTGGTCAGGTCGACGGTATCGAAGTCCGCCAGGTGCAACTCGCCGACGCCGGCGGCGGCCAGGTACAGCGCAACCGGCGCACCCAGGCCGCCCAGACCGACGATCAAGGCGCGGCTGTGTTTGAGGCGCAATTGGCCGTCGATGTCGACATGCTGCAACAGAATCTGGCGGCTATAGCGCAACAGCTCCTGATCGGTCAGCACGGGCGACGTCCCACTGTAATGCGTTCGTGGCCGCCGAGGTCGACACGGCTGTGGACCTCTTCGAACCCCTGGCTCAGCAACAGGTCACGCACGGCCGCGGCCTGGTCGTAACCGTGTTCGAGCAGCAACCAGCCGCCGGCATTCAGGTGCACGGGCGCCTCGGCAGTGATGTGGCGCAAATCGTCCAGCCCATCGTGACCCGCCACCAGCGCGCTGGCCGGTTCGAAACGCACGTCGCCTTCGACCAGATGGGGATCGTTGCTGGCGATGTAGGGCGGGTTGCTGATGATCAGGTCATAGGTGTGACCGGCAAGGGCGCTGAACCAGTGACTGTTCAACACCGTGGCGTTATTGAGGTGCAGGCGCTGGCGATTGCGCTCGGCCAGGGCCACTGCCTCCAGCACACGGTCGACGGCGGTGACCCGCCAGGCCGGACGTTCGCTGGCGAGGGCCAGGGCGATGGCGCCGCTGCCCGTGCCCAGGTCCAGCACCGTGGTCGGCGTGGCCGGCAATAATTCCAGCGCGGCCTCCACCAGCAGCTCGGTGTCCGGGCGCGGAATCAGCGTGTGGGGCGCGACTTCCAGGTCGAGTTTCCAGAAGCCCTGCTGGCCGAGAATGTAGGCCACCGGCTCGCCGCCACGACGGCGTTGCAGGTACTTGGCAAAGGTCAGCGCGTCTTCGCTGCTGACGATTTTCTCGGGCCAGGTGTGCAGGTAGCTGCGGGACTTGCCCAGGGCAGCGGCCAGCAGCAATTCGGCGTCCAGCCGCGCAGTGGGCGAGTCGGGCAGGTCGGCGGCGCGCAACAGGCTGGCGATGATGGTCATTTATTCACCTATCGCTGCCAGTTGGTCGGCCTGGTACTCGGCCAGCAAAGGCTCGATCACCGCGTCGACGCCACCGGCGAGGATTTCGTCCAGGGAATACAGGGTAAGGTTGACCCGATGGTCGGTGACCCGGCCCTGGGCAAAGTTGTAGGTACGGATACGCTCGGAACGGTCGCCCGAACCCACCAGCAACTTGCGCTCGCTGGCAATCGCGTTGGCGGCGGCGCTGGTCTGCTGGTCGTTGAGCTTGGCTGACAGCCAGGCCATCGCCCGCGCACGGTTCTTGTGCTGGGAACGCTCTTCCTGGCACTCCACCACAATGCCGGTGGGCAAGTGAGTGATGCGGATTGCGGAGTCGGTCTTGTTGACGTGCTGGCCGCCAGCACCCGACGAGCGGTAGGTGTCCACCCGCAAGTCCGCCGGGTTGATCTCGATGGCTTCCTGTTCGTCCGGCTCGGGCAACACCGCCACGGTGCACGCTGACGTATGGATACGGCCTTGGGACTCGGTAGCCGGAACACGCTGGACTCGATGGGCGCCAGACTCGAACTTGAGCTTGCCGTAGACGTTGTCACCCTCGACCCGCGCGATGACTTCTTTATAGCCGCCGTGCTCGCCCTCGTTCTCGGACAGGATTTCCACACGCCAGCCGCGACGCTCGGCGTAGCGCGAATACATGCGGAACAGGTCGCCGGAGAAGATCGCCGCTTCGTCACCGCCAGTGCCGGCGCGGATTTCGAGAAACACGTTGCGCCCGTCATTCGGGTCCTTGGGCAGCAACATGCGTTGCAGGTCGCCTTCGAGCTCGGCGAGTTTTTCCTTGGCTTCGCGGACCTCTTCCACGGCCATTTCACGCATGTCCGGATCGCTGTCCTTGAGCAGCGCCTGGGCGCCTTCCAGGTCGGCCTGCACCTTCAGCAGGTTTTTATAAGTGGCCACCACCGGCTCAACTTCGGCGTATTCCTTGGAATACGCGCGGAATTTGGTCTGATCGGCAATGACTTCGCCGTCGCCGAGCAAGGCGGTCAGTTCTTCGAAACGGTCCTGGAGCACGTCCAGTTTATTGAGCAGTGACGCTTTCATTGCGATTTTTTATCCGAAGAGCTATCTGACGCGCCCTCACCGAGGGCAAAGAGTTCCTGGGCCATGGCCAGCGCATCGAGGCGGCCTTCGGCAGTCAATTTTTTAAGCTGTACGCTGGGCGCGTGGAGCAGCTTGTTGGTCAGGCCGCGGGCCAATTGCATCAGCACATCGTCGGCGCTGCCGCCGTTGGCCAGCAGCCGCTGGGCCTTGAGCAGCTCCTCGTCGCGCAGGCGCTCGCCTTGCTGACGATACGCCTTGAGCACGTCCACCGCCGCCAGTTCCCGCAGGCGCACCATGAAATCTTCGGCGCCGGTGCTGACCATTTCCTCGGCCGCCTGGGCAGCGCCTTGGCGACTCTTGAGGTTTTCGGCGACCACTTCGTGCAGGTCGTCGACACTATAGAGGTAAACGTCGTCCAACTCGCCGACTTCAGGCTCGATATCCCGTGGTACGGCGATATCCACCATGAAGATGGGTTTGTGCTTGCGCAGCTTCAACGCGCTCTCGACAGCGCCCTTGCCCAGGATCGGCAATTGGCTGGCGGTGGAGCTGATGACGATATCGCTGCGCACCAGTTCGGCCGGGATATCGGCCAGCAACACGGCGTGGGCGCCGAACTGCTCGGCCAGAATGCTGGCGCGTTCCAGGGTGCGGTTGGCGACCACGATACGCTTGACCCCCAGGTCGTGCAGATGGCGGGCGACCAGTGTGATGGTCTCGCCGGCACCGATCAGCAGGGCCTGGCTGCGTTGCAAGTCGCTGAAAATCTGTTTGGCCAGGCTGACCGCGGCAAACGCGACGGACACCGGGTTTTCCCCGATGGCGGTGTCGGTGCGCACCTGCTTGGCGGAGTTGAACGTGGCCTGGAATAGCCGGCCCAGCAACGGGCCGACGGTACCGGCCTCACGCGCCACGGCGTAAGCGGATTTCATCTGGCCGAGAATCTGGGGTTCGCCCAACACCAACGAGTCGAGACCGGCGGCCACCCGCATCATGTGACGAACTGCCGCATCCTCTTCGTGCACATAAGCGCTCGCGCGCAGGTCGTCGAGGCTCAAATGGTGGTAATCGGCCAGCCAGCGCAGGACGACATCCGCTGACAGATGCTCCTGCTCTATATAGAGCTCGCTGCGATTGCAGGTCGAAAGGATCGCAGCTTCGCGACTGTCGGTAAGCCGGCAGAGCTGCTGCAAGGCCTCAACCAACTGCTCCGGCGTGAACGCCACGCGCTCGCGTACGTCTACGGAGGCAGTCTTGTGGTTAATACCGAGTGCGAGGAAGGCCATTCAATATCGCTGATGATGTCGGGAAGCCGACAATTGTCCTACTTCGAAAGATTCAGAACAACCACCGTCGTCTATTGTCCTAATGCCTTGTGTCTATAAAGGCACCCACTGAGACTCGGTTATGTTTGGCCGAAGGCTTGTGTCATGATGATCCGACCGCAGGTTAGTCGTCCTCTTCCTATATGAATAGATCTTCCGCGTTGCTCCTTGCTTTTGTCTTCCTCAGCGGCTGCCAGGCTATGGCCCCCGTGTCGCCGGACGGTACGCCGCCGGTGGAAGACAGCACCCCCGCCCCTGAAAAGCCCAAGGTTTATTCCTCGTTCAGTGAAGAAACGGTGTTCAGCCTGCTGAGCGCGGAGCTGGCCGGCCAGCGTAATCGCTTCGACATTGCGCTGGATAACTACGTAACCCAGGCCATCAACACCCAGGATCCAGGGATTTCGGAGCGGGCGTTTCGCATTGCCGAGTACCTGGGCGCCGATCAGGCTGCGCTGGATACCTCGCTGATCTGGGCGAAAAACGCACCGGACGATCTCGAAGCGCAACGCGCGGCGGCTGTGCAGTTGGCGCGGGCAGGCCGCTATGACGACTCCATGGTGTATATGGAGAAAGTCTTGCAGGGCAAGGGCGACACCCATTTCGACTTCCTCGCGCTGTCGGCTGCCGACACCGACCAGGACACTCGCAATGGCCTGATGAAGAGTTTCGACCGCCTGTTGCAAAAACATCCGAAGAACAGCCAGCTGATTTTTGGCAAGGCCTTGCTGCTGCAACAGGACGACGAGTCCGACGCCGCGCTGAAGCTGTTGGAGCAAAATCCGCCGGAAGAAGGCGAGATCGCGCCGATCCTGTTGCGCGCACGCCTGCTGCAAAGTTTGAATCGCGGCAAGGAAGCGATTCCCCTGCTGGAAAAAAGCATCAAGAAATACCCGGACGACAAACGCCTGCGCCTGACCTACGCGCGCATGCTGGTCGAGCAGGACCGCATGGAGGACGCCAAGGTGCAGTTCGCCAATCTGGTCCAGCAATACCCGGACGATGACGAACTGCGTTATTCCCTGGCGCTGGTGTGCCTGGAAGCCAAGGCCTGGGACGAGGCCAAGGGCTACCTGGAGGAGCTGATCGCACGGGAGAGCCATGTGGATTCGGCGCACTTGAACCTCGGCCGCATCGCCGAGGAACGCAACGACCCGCAGGCCGCCCTGCTTGAATATGCCCAGGTCGGCCCCGGCAATGATTATCTGCCGGCGCAGTTGCGCCAGGCCGATATCCTGATGAGCAACGGCCGCACCGACGAAGCGGAAAAACGCCTGACCGCCGCACGGGATGCCGAGCCGGACTACGCCATCCAGCTTTATCTGATCCAGGCCGAGACCTTGTCGGCCAATAACCAAGGCGACCGCGCCTGGAAGCTGTTGCAACAAGCGTTGCTGCAGTTCCCCGACGACTTGAACCTGCTCTATACCCGCGCCATGCAGGCGGAAAAGCGCAATGACCTGACGCAGATGGAAAAAGACCTGCGCCTGATCATCAAGCGCGACCCGGACAACGCCATGGCACTCAACGCCCTGGGTTACACCTTGTCCGACCGCACCACGCGTTATGCCGAAGCCAAGGACCTGATCGAACAGGCCCACAAGCTCAACCCGGAAGACCCGGCCGTCCTGGACAGCCTGGGCTGGGTGAATTACCGCCTGGGCAACCTCGACGAAGCCGAGCGCTTGCTGCGCCTGGCCCTGGACCGTTTCCCCGACCAGGAAGTCGCCGCGCACCTGGGCGAAGTGCTGTGGGCCAATGGCAAGCAGCGCGAGGCCCGTCAAATCTGGGAAAAATTCCTCAAGGAACAACCCGAAAGCCCCATCCTGCGCAGCACCATCAAGCGCCTGACCGGATCCGAGACCCTTTAAGCATATGTTCTTGCGCCACGTTGTAGTGTTCAGTCTCATCGCCCTGCTCGCCGGTTGCGCGGGCTTCGGTTCCCGTGAATCCGTTGAAGGCCAGGGCAACCCGGCGCAATGGAAACAGCACAAGGACCAGCTCGCCAGCATCGATGGCTGGCAGATCGAGGGCAAAGTCGGGGTTCGCGCGCCGAAGGATTCCGGCAGCGGCACCCTGTTCTGGCTGCAACGCCAGGACTATTACGACATTCGCCTGTCGGGCCCACTGGGCCGTGGTGCGGCACGCCTGACCGGCCGCCCGGGACAGGTCAGCCTCGAAGTGGCCAACCAGGGGCGCTATGAAGCCGCTTCGCCGGAAGCGCTGCTGGAAGAACAGATTGGCTGGAAATTGCCGGTGTCCCATCTGGTCTGGTGGGTACGTGGCCTGCCCGCGCCCGACAGCAAGAGTCGGCTGACCCTCAACGGCGACAGTCGCCTGGCGACGCTGGAGCAGGATGGTTGGCAGGTCGAGTACCTGAGCTACGTGGAGCAAGGGGGTTATTGGTTGCCCGAGCGCATCAAACTGCATGGCACCGACCTTGACGTCACCCTGGTGATCAAGGACTGGCAACCACGCAAGCTGGGGCAATGACGTGTCCGCACAAAAACTGACCCTGCCCTCCCCCGCCAAGCTCAATCTGATGCTGCACATCCTGGGGCGCCGTGAAGACGGCTACCACGAACTGCAGACACTGTTTCAATTTCTCGATTACGGCGATGAACTCACGTTCGCCGTGCGCGACGATGGCGTGATCCAACTGCACACCGAATTCGAAGGCGTACCCCACGACAGCAATCTGATCGTGAGGGCCGCGAAAAAACTTCAGGAACAATCCGGCTGTTCGCAGGGCATCGACATCTGGATCGATAAAATCCTGCCCATGGGCGGTGGTATCGGCGGCGGCAGCTCGAATGCCGCGACCACCTTGCTGGGTCTCAATCACTTGTGGCAGCTGGGCTGGGACGCTGATCGCCTGGCGGCGCTGGGCCTGACGCTGGGCGCCGATGTCCCGGTTTTCGTGCGCGGACACGCCGCATTTGCTGAGGGTGTCGGCGAGAAACTGACCCCTGTAGAGCCCGAAGAGCCGTGGTATGTCGTGCTTGTCCCGCAAGTATCTGTAAGTACAGCAGAAATTTTTTCAGATCCGTTGTTGACACGTAACTCTTCTCCCATTAAAGTGCGCCCCGTTCCCAAGGGAAACAGTCGAAATGACTGCTTACCGGTTGTAGCAAGGCGTTATCCAGAGGTACGTAACGCTTTGAATTTGTTAGGTAAATTTACCGAAGCAAAATTAACCGGAACTGGAAGTTGTGTGTTTGGGGGCTTCCCAAGCAAAGCTGAAGCTGATAAAGTCTCGGCCCTTCTTACAGAGACCCTTACAGGGTTTGTAGCAAAGGGAAGCAACGTTTCGATGTTGCATCGCAAGCTGCAAAGTCTGCTCTAAAGGAACCGAGTGTTAGGCACTCGTTGCAACAGATACAGGGGCGTCGCCAAGCGGTAAGGCAGCAGGTTTTGATCCTGCCATGCGTTGGTTCGAATCCAGCCGCCCCTGCCATTTTCTATACTCATCCAGGTTACCCTCAGCCTCTAGGTACTGCGCGTGTCCAAGATGATGGTCTTTACGGGGAATGCTAACCCCGATCTGGCTCGGCGTGTCGTACGTCAGCTGCATATCCCTCTCGGTGACATCTCTGTCGGTAAATTCTCCGACGGCGAAATTACAGCCGAGATCAATGAAAACGTCCGCGGTAAAGACGTCTTCATTATTCAGCCGACCTGCGCTCCGACCAACGATAACCTGATGGAACTCGTCGTGATGGCTGATGCCTTCCGCCGCTCCTCAGCGACTCGAATCACAGCTGTAATCCCTTACTTTGGTTATGCCCGTCAGGATCGCCGTCCGCGTTCCGCACGTGTGGCTATCAGCGCGAAAGTCGTTGCTGACATGCTCACCGTGGTAGGCATCGACCGTGTTCTCACGGTTGACCTGCACGCTGACCAAATCCAGGGGTTCTTCGATATTCCGGTAGATAACATCTACGGCTCCCCCGTATTGGTGGATGACATCGAAGACCAGCGCTTTGAAAACCTGATGATCGTGTCCCCGGACATTGGTGGCGTCGTGCGTGCACGGGCTGTTGCCAAATCCCTGGGCGTGGACCTCGGGATCATCGACAAACGCCGTGAGAAAGCCAATCACTCTGAAGTGATGCATATCATCGGTGATGTCGAAGGGCGTACCTGTATTCTGGTTGATGACATGGTCGACACCGCCGGCACCCTGTGCCACGCGGCAAAAGCCTTGAAAGAGCACGGTGCGGCTAAAGTCTTCGCCTACTGCACACACCCTGTGCTGTCGGGCCGAGCGATCGAGAACATCGAGAATTCCGTGCTGGACGAACTGGTGGTGACCAACACCATCCCGTTGTCCGCCGCTGCTCAAGCCTGTGCGCGTATCCGTCAACTGGATATCGCACCGGTCGTTGCCGAAGCGGTCCGCCGCATCAGCAATGAAGAATCGATCAGCGCGATGTTCCGTTAAGGGTCAAACCTTCGGAACACCTCACTGACGAAAAGCGCCCCGCCCCAGCATTCTGTTGGGGCGGGGCTTTTTTGCCCATATCGCCTTTAGCGCTGGTCGCAAACGCTGGGGCGAATGTGGTTATTTTGGAGATACAACATGAACGATTTTACTCTGAATGCTGAAGTGCGTTCCGACCTGGGGAAAGGTGCGAGCCGCCGCCTGCGTCGTCTCGCAAGCCTGGTTCCAGCTGTAGTTTACGGTGGCGACAAAGCCCCTGAATCCATCAGCATGCTGGCTAAAGAAGTTGCCAAACTGCTCGAAAACGATGCTGCCTACAGCCACGTTATCGAACTGAACGTTGGCGGCAAGAAGCAGAACGTAATCATCAAGGCTCTGCAACGTCACCCGTCCAAGGGTCACGTACTGCACGCTGACTTCGTCCGCGTCGTAGCTGGCCAGAAACTGACCGCTATCGTGCCTGTGCACTTTGTTGGTGAAGAAGCTCCGGTCAAGAAAGGCGGCGAGATCTCGCACGTCCTGAACGAAATCGAAGTATCTTGCCTGCCGAAAGATCTGCCTGAGTTCATCGAAGTCGACCTGTCGGCTCTGGAAATCGGCGCGATCGTTCACCTGTCCGACCTCAAAGCGCCTAAAGGCGTTGAGTTCGTTGCACTGGCTCACGGTGACGACAAAGCTGTTGCAAACGTACACGCTCCACGCGTTGCTCCAGAAGCTGAAGAAGGCGCTGCAGAGTAATTCACTCTGTATTGCCGGAGCTTGAGGAAACATCGCGGACCGGAACGTAGCGAGAAAGCGGGCGATAACGCGGCGTTTACTCTTGAGTAAATGATGTAGAGTCGTCCACTTTCGCCGCACGCTTGTCGGCGATGTTATCCACAACTCCAAAGGAAGGGCCCCTGTCGTGACTGCCATTAAACTGATCGTTGGCCTGGGAAATCCAGGCGCCGAATACGAACAGACCCGGCATAACGCGGGGGCCCTTTTTGTTGAGCGCATCGCCCACGCGCAAGGTGTGAACCTTGTGGCCGATCGCAAATATTTCGGCCTGACCGGGCGCTTCTCGCATCAGGGTCAGGATGTTCGTCTGCTGATTCCCACCACCTACATGAACCGCAGCGGCCAGGCCGTCGCGGCGCTTGCGAATTTCTTCCGGATCAAACCCGAGGAAATCCTGGTGGCCCATGACGAACTGGACCTGCCACCCGGCGTAGCCAAGCTCAAGCTCGGCGGCGGGCATGGCGGGCACAATGGCCTGCGCGACATCATCGCGCAGTTGGGCAATCAGAATAATTTCTACCGTCTGCGGCTCGGCATTGGCCACCCAGGCGTTGCCAGTATGGTTTCAAATTTCGTCCTGGGTCGTGCGCCACGCGCCGAACAGGAAAAACTCGATGCCAGCATCGACTTTGCCCTCGGCGTGCTGCCGGATATCTTCGCCGGTGAATGGAACCGCGCGATGAAAAACCTGCACAGCCAGAAGGCCTGACTCTTACCGAGGGGAAACACCATGGGATTCAATTGCGGCATCGTCGGCCTGCCCAACGTCGGCAAATCCACCCTGTTCAACGCCCTGACCAAGTCCGGTATTGCGGCGGAGAACTTCCCCTTCTGCACCATCGAACCCAACAGCGGTATCGTGCCGATGCCGGATCCACGCCTGGACGCCCTGGCGGCCATCGTCAATCCCAAGCGCATCCTGCCAACCACCATGGAATTCGTCGACATCGCGGGCCTAGTCGCCGGCGCGTCGAAAGGTGAAGGCCTGGGCAACAAGTTCCTGGCCAACATCCGCGAAACCGATGCCATCGCCCACGTGGTCCGCTGCTTTGAAGACGAGAACGTGATTCACGTCTCCAACAGCGTTGACCCGAAACGCGACATTGAGATCATCGACCTGGAACTGATCTTCGCCGACCTCGACAGCTGCGAAAAGCAACTGCAGAAAGTCGCACGCAACGCCAAGGGCGGTGACAAGGACGCAGTGGTCCAGAAAGGCCTGCTGGAGCAGTTGATCGCACACTTCACCGAAGGCAAGCCGGCACGCAGCCTGATGAAGAACATGGGCGCTGACGAGAAGGCCGTGATCAAGGGCTTCCACCTGCTGACCACCAAGCCGGTGATGTACATCGCCAACGTTGCTGAAGACGGCTTCGAAAACAACCCGCTGCTGGACGTGGTCAAGGCCATCGCCGACGAAGAAGGCGCGATCGTGGTACCGGTGTGCAACAAGATCGAAGCGGAAATTGCCGAGCTCGATGACGGCGAAGAGAAAGACATGTTCCTCGAGGCCCTGGGCCTGGAAGAGCCTGGCCTGAACCGCGTGATCCGCGCCGGCTACGAAATGCTCAACCTGCAGACCTACTTCACCGCCGGTGTCGAAGAAGTTCGCGCCTGGACCGTCAAGGTCGGCGCCACCGCGCCACAGGCCGCCGGCGTGATCCACACCGACTTCGAAAAAGGCTTTATCCGTGCAGAAGTGATCGCCTATAACGATTTCATCCAGTTCAAGGGTGAAGCCGGTGCGAAAGAGGCAGGCAAGTGGCGTTTGGAAGGCAAGGAATACATCGTGAAAGACGGTGATGTGATGCACTTCCGTTTTAACGTGTAACCGCTAGAGTTGCTAAAAAGCCGATGCCCTGCATCGGCTTTTTTGTGCCTGCTCACTTTTAACGCTACGTTCAAACCAAACATTAAGCCCATGCCTACATCAAAACAGGAATACTTAGCTGAATAACAACAGGATTGAAAAAACGCTGTTTCTCAGCAAATTCTCCTACATCATCTTGCCCCATGCCTTACTTACAATCACGAGGACAAGCCCAAAAATCTCACTCTACTGATCCGCACCAAAAGCGCTTATCCCGCAATAGTCGAGCAGCAATACTTATGACGGACGTGTGCCATCAACCCATCAGAGCTGACCTATTTTTCATTGAGGATCTCGACGTTGAAAGCACACTCAACGCTACCGCCACACTCGATGTTGACGTCCTGTTGCTCGGAGAAACCGGTACTGGGAAAGACACACTGGCAGAGCGGTTCCACCGATTGTCTGGTCGACGTGGAAACTTTGTCGCAGTGAACTGCGCCGCTATCCCAGAGAGCCTCGCAGAAAGCCAGTTGTTCGGTGTAAACAGCGGTGCGTTCACTGGCGCCGTACAGTCCCGCGCCGGATTTATCGAAGCGGCACACTTGGGCACCCTTTACCTTGATGAAATCGACAGCATGCCACTTGTCCTGCAAGCCAAGCTGCTCCGGGCACTGGAGTCCCGAGGTGTAGAACGATTAGGTTCAACCCGATTCATCCCGGTCGACATGCGTGTTATCGCATCGGCACAGCATTCACTCGACAAGATGGTCGAAGAGGGTACGTTCAGACGAGACCTTTACTTCCGACTCAATGTCGTCAATATCCGGCTTCCTCCTCTGCGGGATCGACGCGAGCTCATCATTCCGCTGTTCCTGAATATGATCAGACAGGAAGCGGAGGCCTTCAAGCTACCCGTACAGCCGCCCGCAGGCTCATTGCTGCAGCAACTGCTCTGCCACCGATGGCTGGGTAATGTTCGCGAGCTTCGCTCATCTGCCAAACGCTACATTTTGGGCCTGACCCCGCTCACTACCAGCCTTGCACCGTACACCGAGATGAATTTGAAGGCGCGCCTGCAACAGATTGAAAAAGCATTGATCGAAGAGTCGCTGCAGCGTCATGAATATAGCGTCGACAGTGCAGCGACAGATCTCGGACTGGCCCGCCGCACGCTTTACTATCGAATTAATCAGCTGGAAATATTACTTCGTTGAAATCAACTATAGCACTGTAAATTTATTCGAAGCCGTTACCTGAGACTTTAAACACCCCCGAAACATCTACATACATATACATTGTTTAGGGCTGGAACGAATCTCAACCTTTAAGCCACTTAGGATACGAGCAGTTACGACTGATCAAAACATCGCAGTCGCAGAATAAACGGCTGTGAACACCCGCTTATCTATTTAAAGGTGACGTTATGATTCCATCAGGTACAGGTTCGGCAGACGCTGTGGCAGCATGGGCCAGGCAAGAAAACGAAAAAATTGCTATGCAAAAATTAGTTGAGGGCGTTCAGGACGCGAAAACAAACCAACTAATCGACAGCAATACCTCGAAACAAACAACAGCCGGCAAAGTACGGTATCCCTCTTAATCGATACTGACCTCCCCAGCTTGTGCTGGGGGGGTGCTATTGTCATCCCCAGTGCTGCTATCGTCAGGTTCAAGGGAGCTCCCTATGTACATCACCCATGCAGAACTCTTGAAAAAAAGGTCAAACGCAGAAGATGTTGAATCTCCCGCTGCGTTCAACGATACGACCGATAGCAATTTTTTCAGCGCGCAACTCAATCTCACCGCAGAGAACTACAAAAAAACCTCCCCTTCGACAGCTGACAACAGCTTCAACCTGGGCGTTCCTGAGTCGTCGTTCAGAAGAGTGAGAAGAGGCATAGATGACAGGCTGCGGAACAAGTCGACCAAGGAGTCCAACGCACTGCCACAAACATTGGCCCTCGCGAACTTTGAAGTAGTGAGTCGAGTCAAGGTGCTTGGCATGCTGGTGAAGGGCATCGATAAAGTTTCGAACCTGGGATAGCCACATGCATCGCTATCTTTACTTCGCGGTCTTGTGTTTTTCGACAGTGATGCTCGCCGGATGCGGCGATAATGTAGAACTCCATCGCAAGCTCTCAGAGCAGGAAGCCAACGAGGTCATTGCCGAGTTGGCCGACAAGCAGATCCGCGCCCAGAAGATCCCGGCGAAAGACGGTGTGGTAGTGCGCGTTCGGACAAACGACATCAGCCGAGCGGTTCGCACGCTGGAGGCTGTCGGGCTACCCAAAGCCGGTCGCTCCACCTTGGGAGACATCTTTCGCAAGGAGGGTGTAATTTCAACCCCGCTGGAAGAACGGGCACGCTATATCTATGCATTGTCCCAAGAACTGGAAGCCACGCTGTCGAATATCGATGGCGTGATTGTTGCTCGGGTACATGTTGTCCTGCCCGAACGAGTCGCGCCCGGAGAACCGGTACAACCGGCGTCCGCTTCAGTGTTCATAAAGCATGATCCGCGACTGGAACCTGACAACATTCAACCACGTGTGCGAAGGATGGTTGCAAGCAGTATTCCCGGTATGGCGTCAGCGATAGAAAACACGCAAAAACTGACCGTCGTCTTCGTACCGGCCACCACCTATCAAGAAAAGCAGCAACTGACCTATCTCGGGCCCTTTCTGGTTCCGGAGCAGGACCTCGTATTCTGGCGTAACAGTATCCTGGCACCCTTTGTCGTCTTAATGCTGGGAGGCATTGCCTGGTTAGTCTGGCGCCGACGAGACACGCACATTCAGCCGACAAAGCCTGCAATCGTTTCCCCGCATGAATAAAGATCTCATGTGGGTTCAATGGTGGTTTTTTCCATGGAAAGACGCGCACCACGATTGGTACATGCACAGCGGCTTTGTGGAAACAGCGATGCTTTCACGCACTCATCATCACCGGGTGAGCCTTTTGTTCGAAATCGAGCCCGAGCTTCCTTCCCGCCCTTGCGACCCTATAGTGCAATGGGTGCTGACCTGTAGTGCGCCACAACAAGACCTCGCCCTTTTGTTGGTCAAGGAAATTGACAATCCCAGCCACGACAACCGCCTGAACCGGGAGCAGCACCTCTGGTGCCAGCGCCTGACCAAGGCACTGACAACAGACGTACTGTTCCCGGCGAATGTTGACGACCCGCTGCATTACCTGCGCGCCTGGGTGTCACCCGCCATCTGGCAGAGGTTGCGCCTGAGCTTTGCCCGTCAGCGAGTGCTTGAGCTGGAATCACATCCCAGGCTACTCAATACCCACGGTCGCCTGGACACCATATGGCAAGCCGCGCTGTGGCGTGCAACGTCATCCATTGGAAGCGAAACCCTGCGCCAGCCCTCGTGAGATACCCAGTATGTTCTGCTCCAAGAAAATCGAGTTGCATACCGTTAACACTCAGCTGCCGTCCGTGTTGATCCCTAGGGAGATGCTTGCCGACTTCACCCAGGCCAGCGAGTTGATCGAGTACGCTCAAGCCCAGGCAAACACGCTCCTTCAACAAGCTCAAGCCCAGTGCGAGCATGTAATGGAGGCTGCCGGCCAGCAATTCTGGCAACGCGCCACCCCCCTGCTGCAGCGCTGGGAGTCGGAACGTCAGGCGATGCATGACAGCCTGGAGCATGTCGCCACTTCGGTGATCAACAACGCCATCAGGGGGCTGCTGGATGAGACCCTGCCCGCTCAACGTGTCAGGGCTCTACTCAACCAACTGCTGGCAGCTCAACTGCCGCCTGTCAGGGCGACCCTGCTGTGTCATCCCCAAGACCGGGAAACCGTCGAGCGTTGGCTCGCCTGCCTGGACGATGTGCCGTGGACACTGCGGGTCGAACATGAAGTCAGCGCCCAGTCACTGTTGCTCGAGACAGAAGACGGTGGTTTTCATATCAATTGGGTCGATGCCCTTGACCACCTGACACCTTCCACCGCCAGTCTCACCCTCAAGTAACCCCTGATATCGAAGCGTGCAGTTTTTTCGACCAAATACCCCGGACGATGGAACCTGTTACACATTCGCCGCCACACATGGGGTATCGACCTACTGGAGAAAACCCATGATTGGTGAAGACCGGCTACTCCCAAGGCTCTACCGGGAAATGGCCCAGGACGAAATAAACTTCAAGAAGCTCGGCAATGACGTGCAAGACCTGGAAGAGCTGGGAGCGGTGTTCAGCCAGATGACCCAGCAATCCCTCGACATGGCCAGGAAATCATCAATGGCCTCAGCCTGGAACAGCTTGAAACACGAGACGATCAACTATGTTCTCGCACACAGCAGCTAGCGACTGGCTCAACCCCTTGCTCGATTGCTTGCATGGCCATCAACCACAGGCCCAACTGTGTGAAAGCGACGACGAACTGAATCTGCATTGCCATGAAAATCATCTGCTGCTGCGTATCCAACTGACTCGTCCTGGTCTTGCAAATTACCCCTTGCAGGTCTGGCAACGCCTCGGAGAAGCCAGCCTGGCGCATTTCAAGGGTGCACTTGCTCTGTGTCCCGCGACAGGCCATCTGTGGCTGGTGCAAGGCCTGCCACGGGGCTGCAGTCAGTACCAACCGTTGAGCGCCGTCGAAGCACTCCTCACCCAACGCGACACCTGGCGCAGTGTCGTCGCTCGCCAGGCGAGTCCTGCCAGCAAGCTCCAACCTGTCGCGTTGCGCCAGCGACTGCACTGAAATAGAGATCCTGCCATGTCTACCCAAAACCACCAGCGCTCCGGCTTGCACTCAAGCCTGCCCGTTATCGTTACGACGCGCGCACGCTGGCACAGCCTGCTCGCCCTGCCCTTGCTGCTGTTGCCGCTGCACAGCAGCCTGGCGGCCATCCCCGCCGAATGGAAAAACACCGCCTACGCTTATGAGGCCGAACACAAGCCTCTACGCGACGTACTTGAAGACTTCGCCCAGACTTTCGGCACCCAACTGCAAATCGAGGGCCTGCTGGAAGGCAACGTCAACGGTAAAATCCGCGCGAACACCCCGCAGTCAATGCTGGACAGGCTGGGCGTTGAGCACCGTTTCCAGTGGTACCTGTACAACAACACGCTCTATGTCAGCACGCTGGATCAGCAGGAGTCAGCACGCCTTGAGGTGTCCTCCGATACCATTGCCGACCTCAAGCAGGCCCTCACCGATATCGGCTTGCTCGACAGCCGTTTCGGTTGGGGCGAATTGGCGGAGGACGGTGTGGTACTGGTCTCTGGCCCCAAGCGCTACATCGAGCAGATCAAGCAGTTCAGCAGCAAACGCCGTTCGCAGGATGAAAAGCAGAGCGTACTGAGCTACCCGCTGAAGTTCGCCAATGCTGCGGATCGCCAGGTGGATTACCGCGGAGAAAAATACAACGTTCCCGGCGTCGCCAGTATTTTACGGCAGCTGTTGGAGCCACGCGCCCTTTCGCAACTCCCTGGGCTGGGCCAACAACCCGCCTCCCAACCTGCACCCCTTACACCGAACGTGCCCCGACTGGGCAACCCGTTGCTGGGCCAAATGCTCGGTGCGAATGGCAATACAAGCCAGCTGGGCATGGGCTCGACGTCGGTCCCACGCGCCCCCTTATCCAACAGTCGAATACGCGTAGAAGCCGATGTACGCAACAACGCCGTACTGATCTACGACCTCCCCGAGCGTCAGGCGATGTACCGCGAGTTGATCACCCAACTCGACGTCGCGCGCAAGCTGGTGGAAATCGACGCGATCATCCTCGATATCGAGCGCACGCAGTTACGCGAGTTCGGGATCAAGTGGGGCTTCCAGAACAGCCGTTTCAGCGGGGGTGCCGATGTGTCGCCGGGCACGTCACAGTTGTCGATCGAAAAGCGCGAAAGCTTCAATGCCGATATCCGGGCACTGGAAGCCAAAGGGTTGGCAACCATGGTCTCCAACCCTTCGGTGCTGACCCTGGAAAACCAGCCCGCCGTGATCGACTTCAACCGCACCCAATACCTGACGGCCGGCAGCGAGTACGCGACCATCCTGCCCGTTACTGTGGGCACCAGTTTCCAGGTGGTACCTCGGGTCATCACCAGCCGGGGTGGGCACCAGATTCATTTGGTGGTCGACATCGAGGACGGTAATTTCGACGATTCCAACAACAGCCCCGGCAACCTCGATGTCCGCCGAGGCAAGGTCAGTACGCAGGCGGTGATGGAGGAAAAACGTTCGATGGTAGTCGGCGGTTTCCACGTCACCGAAAGCACTGACCGACAGAATAAGGTGCCTCTGCTGGGCGATATCCCCTTGCTGGGCAAGGCACTGTTTTCCTCCACCGAACGCAAGAGCAATCGCCGTGAACGCCTGTTCATCCTGACGCCACGGGTGATCGGCGACCAGGCAGACCCATCGCGCTACCTGCCCCAGGCCGACCAGGCTGAACTGCAGGCCGCCCTTGCCCCACTGGCCAGGCGCTATGAGCCGCATCAGCCGGTGATCAAACGCAGCGACATCACCAGCACCCTGGCTCACCTGGTCAGCGGCGAGGTCCCCAAGGCGTTCAAGTCGGCGCCGATGCCCCTGGGCTTGAACACCCTGTGCAGCACCCGCGACTTGCTGGCGGTGAATACAGAACGCAGCCAATGGTACGCCGGCCCGCAATACAACGTGGCCGTGGTGGTGGTGCGCAACCAGTTCAAGCGCAATGTGCGTATCGACGAAAAGGAATGCAGCAACGCCCAGACCCTCGCCGTCAGCATCTGGCCACGGGCGTGGCTCAAGCCTGGCGAGGAGGCCGAAGTGTTTATCGCGATGCGCCCTGTCGTGAAGGATGAGCACATCGGTACACCCCGCCCTTCCCTGATCACCCCTGCCAAGAAGGCCACGCCATGAAACATCGCCTATTGAGTATCACCCTGATGGGCGCAGCGCTGCTGGTCGTCGGGTGTACGCCTACCTGCAAGGGCGACTCCTGCTCTCGCCCACAATCGTCCACGGATAAGTTGGTGATCTGGTGGCCACCGCAGATGCGCGTGGAGCCCGGCCCGGCCGGCGAGCGCGCGGACTATCAAACGGTGTCGCTGGAACGATGAATCCGCATGGGCTGCCCGACGATGGCATGGGGGCATTCCTGGACAACCTGGTGAGCGGTATTCCTGCTCGCCAGGTGCTCCACCCCGGTATTCAAGCCTGCTCATTGATGGCCGGCAATCGGCCAGGGCTGGCCCTGCAGGTTGCCCGGGAATCAGTCCAGACGGGACAACTCCAGCGGGTGTTGGAGCGGCGCTTCGAACACGCCGTGATCTTCGATGGCTGTTACGTCTACCTCGATGCCGAGGGCACCCTGGTGATCTGGCATGCACTCCCTACACAGCGCGATGCGCTCGAACACGTGCTGGACCGCCTGCTATCGCTGGCCAACCTCGACGCTCTAATCCCACTTTCGAGCCGCTGATCAACGCTGTTCGAGCTCCGGCAACTCCAGCGTCTCGCGCTTGGCCTCATCATCCAGTTCGCGCAGGGTCCGGTAGATGATCGCCACGGCCTGCAGGGTTTCCCTCGGAATACTGGCGCCCAGCTTTTTGGTGTACAGGGTACGAGCCAGCCATACGCACTGGATCACGGGCACGTCGGCGACCTTTGCCCTGTGGATCAGCGCGCGCGCGTCGTCATCGGTACCTTTGCACACCAACAGGGGCAACGGCGTCTTGCCTGGGCGGTAATACAAGGCCACCGCAAAGTGCGTGGGGTTGACCACCAGCATGTCGGCCTCCTCCAGCTTGGGCAACTTGACCTTGGGTTCTTCGTTGGCCAGTTGATAGGCCAACGAGCGCCGCTGGCCTTTGACATGGGGGTCGCCCTCCATGTCCTTGTACTCCTTGGTGACCTCCACCTGGGTCATGCGCATGCGTTTGGCGAAGAAGTGCTTTTGCATGGCCATGTCGATCAGCGCCAGCACCAGCAGCAATCCCAGGCAGGCATGCAACAGGTACCGGAAGAGTTCGATCAAGGCCGAGATATAGGTTTGCAGGTCACTGGTAGCGAGGTTGATCAGCGTGCCCAACGATGGCTTGATCACGACAAACAGAATCAAACCGATGAGCAGTGCCTTGGCGATACTCATCAACAGGTTCATCACCGACTGGGCAGAAAACATCTGCTTGAGTTGACTCATGGGGTTGAGGCGGTTGAAGTCGAGCTTCAACACCTCCGGCGCAAACAGAAAACCGAACTGCATCCAGCTGCTGATCAGCTTCATGGCAATCGCTACGCCTGCCATCAGCAGGGCGAACGAGAAAAACACTGTCAGCCCCTCCACCAGCACCTCTTCCAACGCTCGCGCAAAGGGCTGGGACAGACGGGACATTGGCAGTGTCATCAGTTGCTGAAAGCGTTGCAGGCTGGTCTCGGCGCTCCACAGGGCGATCTCGCTGATGGCGGTCAAGCCCAGCAACTTGCCTACATCCTGGCTTTGGGAAATCTGACCTTTCTTGCGTTGATCGCGCAGTTTCTTGGCCGAGGCCGGGTGCTTTTTTTCGCCTGAATCACTCATGGCGTCGGCCCCTTGAACATCAGCCCCAGCGAGTGCTTGAGATCGCCGAGCAGGTCCATGCGGCCGACGATCAAGTCCTGCAGCAGCGCGAAGTACAGCAGCAGGATACCGATGCCCGCCAGGCATTTGACCGGCGGTGCCAAGGTACTCACCTGCAGTTGCTGGCTGTAGACGCCCAACAGCGCGATACCGAATTCCAGCAGCAACAGCACCGCGATAAAGGGCGCGGCGTAGAGCATCATGTGCATGAAGGTGTCGCTGAGCAATCCCAGGAACAGACCAAGCCCGTTGGGCCCAGGCAACGGGAACCACACGGTGGGCGGCCAGATCAGGTAGCTGTCCCAGATCACCTGGGTCAACGCGCCCAGGCCCAGGGTGATCATCAGCAGGTAAATCGCCAACTGCTTGAACAGATGCCCCAGTGGCGTTGCATCCGGGCCCAGTGACGGGTTGAGCTGACCACCGGCCAGGGCACCGCGCTGGTTATCCAGCAGTGCGCCCACCGACTCGAACATCCAGAACGGCATCGACAGCAGCACCCCCAGCAACACGCCCAGGATCGCCTCCTTGATGATCAGCCCGCTGACCATCAGCGTGGACAACTCCTGGCCAGCCAGCGCTGCATGAATCCCAGGCGCCGGCAACAGCGCCATGACCATCACGATGACGTGCCGGGGCATGCCACGGATGTGTTGAAAACAGAATGCCGCCACCAGGAACGCGCAGGGGTAGATGCGCGCCATGCCGATGATCAGACTGGGCAGGTATTCCAGATACGGCAGCAAAGGTCGGCCTCAGTTCAGGGCCGAACGGCCGATCATGTCGAAGGTCAGGTTGATCAACTGGATCAACTCGACGCCAATCCAGCGGCCCGTCAGGATCAATGTGATCCCCACTGCCACCAGCTTGATACCGAAGGGCAGCGTCTGGTCCTGCACCTGCATCAGCGCCTGCACCAACGACGTCATGACCCCCACCACCACCGCCACAATCAACGGTGGCGCTGACAGCAAAACCACCAGCAACATGCCCTGCTTGAACAGCACAATCGGTTCCATAGGGTACTCAGAGATAGGACAGGAACAGGCTGTCGAGCAGCCGCGACCAGCCGGACACCAGCACGAACAGCAGCAGCTTGAGTGGCAGCGAAATGGTCATCGGCGAGACCATCTGCATGCCCAGCGCCAGCAACAGGTTGGACACGATCAGGTCGATCACGATAAAGGGAATGTAGATCAGGAAACCGATCTCGAACCCCGCCTGCAATTGCGACAGCACGAAGGCCGGCACCAGCAGGATCAGGTCTTCACGTTGAACCTCCTGGGCCATTTGCGGCGGCCACAGACGGGCAGTGTTTTCCAGCAGGTGGGTCAGCACATCCGGGTCAACGTTGCGCAACATGAAGGTGCGCAGGGGTTTGATGGCCTCTGTGCCTGTCTGCAAAAACGTCTGTACATTACTCATGTCCAGGGGTGACGCCTTGACACCCTCGGCGATCTCATAGCCCACCGGCGCCATGATGAACAGCGTCGCCGCCAGCGCGATGCCGTTGATCGCCATGCTCGGCGGCACCTGCTGCACGCCGATGGCATTGCGGGTAATCATCAGCACAATGACAATCTTCAAGAACGCCGTGCACACGATCAGCAGCATGGGCATCAGCGACAGCGAGGCAAGAAACAGCGCGAGGACGAGCGGGTCCATTCCTTGAAAAGTCATCGGGAAAAATTCACTCGCGCCATCTGCAAGCCCAAACGCCCGTCCACTTCCACCAACTGCCCCTGGCCAATGGGCCGATCGCCGTAATACAGACCCGCCGTGCCAGGCGCGTACCCGGTGATACCCAACACCGCACCAGGCGCCAGGTTGCGCAGCTCGCCGAGGGTGAGGTTGAGCGTTCCGCAGCGCACATTCAGGGCCATGCTCAATTCATCGAAAGGCTCCGGGCCGAAGACGTCCACAACCGCGTGGTCCTCCTCAGGGTCCGAGTAGTCGGGTATTGAAATTTCTTCGTCCACTGACGTGTCCTCTATCGAGTCAAGGGTGAAGCACAAGGCACCGCTGTCATCGTCGATGCAGCCCTGCAGGCGCTGCCTGCCGACCTGGACATGACCGCTGCCCTCTGCTTGAAAAAAAGCCTGCTCGAGCATCACTACATCCCCGCTGCGCAGGCCCCGCACCTGGGCGTTCGCCAACCGAACGCGCCCCAGGGTTACGGTGATTGCCAGCGGGAACCGCGGGGGCATCGGTGCCGCCGTGGAGTGCCACTGGCCGGCATCGCACAACGCCAGGAACGTCTCGGGCGCCAGCCACACGAAGCCCAAGGCGCGAGCGTCGCCCAGCGTCAGGGTGAGGCGGCAACCAAAGCCGTTCGGACGTTGCGTCTCGAGCAATCGCACGTGTCCCAGCAACGCCTGGAGCTGCGGGCTGAGGTGGTGCTGGAACACTGCCCAGAACCAGGAATCCGGGTCATTGCCGGCCTGGGCCAGCGGTACCGGGCACTCACCCATCAGGCTCAGCAACGGCCCGGCCTCTGCGAGTCCCAGTACGCCGCAGGCCGTTTCAAAGCACAGCGGTTTGGCAGCTGCAGGGGGACGCCCTGGCTCCAGCAACAGTTCTCCAGCCTGGCCAGCCACTTCGTAGGCCAGGCGCAAGCCGCGTCCCAGCCGACGGCGTGCGTACACCGTATTTCCTGCCAGTCGCGGCAGCGCGAGCGTCGGCAGCATCATGCTGCGCCGGTGTCAGGCAAATGCAGACTGACCGGTTGACCCAGCGCCCCTGACAAGCGGTCCTGGCACTGCTGCCGCACCCCGCTGAGCCAACGCGCGGTGGCGTCGTGTTCCGCGTCCAGTTCGATGCCCCAGGCGTTCTGCTCACGACGCACACTGGCGTTGATCCGTCCCAGGCGTGGCAGGTACAACGTGGCCTGCAGTGGCCATTGCGCAGCCGCCAGCACTCGGGGCGCCAACTGCTCGGCCAGCGCGTCGATCAGGGACACAGTCGACGCGGCATTCATCCCGTCCAGGGACGTGCCATAGCCACCCTCTTCGTTGTCCTGGGCAAACAGCTGGGCGAACATGCGCCCGTGCTCCCAAGGCACCACGCCGGCGCCTGAGGGCTCCCGGTCCTCACGCTGCTCCCGCGCGCGAGGACGTTCGGGAGGCTTGGTTGATACCTGGCTCATAGGGGCTCCTCGACCAATAGCTGGGATAATTCCTGCAGTTTTTCCACCTGGCGCAAACACGCGGTGACGTCTTTCTGCGCCCGGCCAACATGGCGCTGTTTCTCCTCCTGCTGGCCCTGCAATGTCTGCAACTGGCCCGCTTCGCGCTGAGTGCTGGCGGACAGGGCGCGCTCCTTGGAACCCCAGGATTTCAACTCCTTGAGGCTCAGCACCTGGCCCGTGTGCTGGCCAAGCAAGTCTGCACTCTGCCGCACCTCTTCCTGGCGGCTTTGCTCAAGGGCATCCTCGGCCTGGCGAATATCGGCAAACAGCGTCTGCTGGGCGCGCTTGGCCTCACGCAAAGCCCGTTCTGCGCGGTCTGCCCGATGCCGGCGCAGGCGGCGCAGAATCTCGATCTCGCCCAGCAAGCCTTCAGAAAGGGACATGGGCAGTCAGCGCCTTGAGTTGGTCGAGGGTGCTTGGCATCGGACTGGGTTCGCGCAGGTCCTGGCGCAGAAAACTGTCGACCTGCTGGCGGGTGTCCACGACCATATCGGTGAGGGCATCGCTGCCCGGCTGGTATTCACCGAGCTTGAGCATCAGCTCGATCTGCTGATACGCCGACAACAAGCGCCGCAAGGCCGTACCGGCGCGGATATCCTCAGGCGCGGCGACGTTGCTGAGGATCCGGGAAAGACTCGCCAGCACATCCACCGCGGGGTAGTGGCCGCGTTCTGCGAGTTTGCGAGACAGCACGATGTGGCCATCGAGCAGCGAGCGAACTTCGTCGGCCACCGGGTCGTTCATCGAGTCCTGCTCGATCAGCACCGTGTAGATCGCGGTAATCACGCCCGTGCGAGTCAAGCCGGCACGCTCCACCAGCCGCGGCAGCAGGCTGTAGACCGACGGCGGCAGGCCACCGCGACCCAGCGGCTCGCCGGCGGCCAGGCCGATTTCACGCTGGGCCCTGGCAAAGCGTGTGAGCGAATCGATCAGCAGCAACACCCGCTGGCCCTTGCTGCGGAAACCCTCCGCCAATGCCGTGGCCGTGAACGCTGCACGGGCGCGCTCCATGCTCGAGCGGTCAGACGTTGCACACACCAGCACGGCCTTGGCCCGCAGTTGGTCATCGAGTTCATGGTCGAGAAACTCGCGCAGCTCCCGCCCCCGCTCTCCGATCAGGCCGAACACGATCACATCGCAGTCCACGTTACGGGCGATCTCGGCCAGCAAGGTGGTCTTGCCGCAACCGGCACCGGCGAACAGGCCAACGCGCTGCCCCTCCCCCAAGGTCATCAGGCCGTCAATCGAGCGCACCCCGGTGGCCAGCGCCCGGTTGATCCGGGGACGCTCCGTGGGCAGCGGCGCCTCGCACAAAACGGTGGTGGCGTCCGCTGTATCGGCGTCGGCAAATGCACTGGGGCCTTCGCCCGCTATCGGCCGACCGAAGCCGTCCAGCACCTGGCCCAGCAACTGATCACTGACCCGCACCCGATGAGGCACCCCCAGGCGTTCCACGCTGGCACCCACGCGCACGCCTTCCAGGTTGCCAAGGGCACTGAGCACCGCATCCTGCTGATCGAAGCCAATGATCTCAGCGAGCATGCTCTCGCCGGGACTCTTTTCCACCTGGCACAGGTCGCCGATACGCGCCTGAGGCAGCCGGCATTGCAGCAACATGCCGTTGACACGCTGGATCCGCCCGCGCATCGTCACCGGCGCAAAACTCATCAACGCTTGAGCCTGGCGCTCCTGCCAGGCCTCCAGGCGCGCTTGCAGGTCGGCGGTCACCAGCGCACCTCATAGCGTTGTTCGCCGTCAAAGACCACTTTGCTGTTGTCGATCAGCACCAGGCGCAAGCCATCGACCTCATCGCCCAGAAACAACCGGCTGCCCTCCTCCAGCACAATATGCCCATTCGGGCCGCCAACGATCTGCACAATCTTGAACGGCAAGGCAGCGTCCCGCGCGCGGACACGGCTGATCACCGGCACTTCGCTGTCGAACTGCTCGCCGAAGCGACTGAGCATGCGCGCCACCAACTCCACCTCTTCGGGGGACACATCGCCGCTGAGGGCCACCTGTTCATTGACGACCTGCACGCTGACACGCTGGGTCAACTCACGCTCAGTGAGCATCTTCAATAATTGCTGGCGGACTTCATAAGGCGAAGCCAGTTCGTGCTTGCGCACCTCGGGAGGCATCAAGGACGCCTGGGCCTCAGGCTCTCCGCTGGAAACCATGCCGATCAGCACAATCAAGACCGCAACGACCAGCGCCAGACTGATCAAGCGCTTTTGCTGTGAAGGCGAGATAGAGGACAACATCAATGCCCCCGCAGGCTCATGCACGGGCGCCAGTGGAACGGGTTCAGGGACGGGCGCCTGGGGCCAGGGCTGATCCGCCAGGGCGAGGCACAATCGAATGCTTCCCACCGAAAACGCGACGCCCGGGACCAGGCTCGGAATCTGCGCCAGCACCTGGCCTTCGGCGCCGTGCAAGAGCCCGGCTTCGGCCTGTACCGACCAGTTCGCGCCGTCCAGGCGCAGTCGCGCATGCTGTTCGCCAACCCCCGGATCGCTCAGCAAAAGATCCGCGTCCGCGTGTGCGCCAATGCTCCATTGCTCGCCAAACAAGGGCAATGCCGCGCCCTGGTGCAGGCCACTCAGGACTCGTAATTCGAACATGGTCGCTCCCTCCCGGGCACGCGAGACACCGGCAGGCTCATGCCACCGTACCGCGCATCAGCTCATCCTGGCCCAGGTCAATACGCCCCAGCACCTTGACCTTGGAGGTGCTGCCCAACTCCGCAAATGACAACACCGGCACATGGTTGAATTCTTCGATCAGCAAGGTGCGTAAAGGGCTGCGCAAGTCCTGAGCTACCAACATCACACTCTTGGTCTTGGCCCGTATGGTAAATGCCTGGTTCAGCAGATTGACCAGCGCTGCACTGCTGTCGTTATCGAGGGCGAAGAACACACCGCTCTGGGTCTGGCGCAAGGCTTCGCGAAAAATGTTTTCGGTCTGGGGAGAGAGCAGCCAGGCATGCAGGCCATCGGGCTCGCTGTACTGGTGGAAAATCTGCGACTTGAGGGCGATACGCGCGTAATCGGCCAAGGCATCCGGCTCACGCTCATGCTGGCCGTACTCAACCAGCGACTCGACAATCAGCCGTACCGCGCGCAGTGGCACACCTTCACTGGCCAAGCGCTGCAAAACCGAGGAAAACCGCGAGAGCGGCATGATGCGTTGCAGTTCCTGCACCAGCTCCGGCTGGTTGTGTTCAAGCCAGCTGAGGATCGATTTGCTTTCCTGGATCCCCAGGAACCTCGGCCCGCTGAGCATCATCTCGCGCCGCATGCGTTCAATGATCAGGTTCTGCGCGGTGACCCTTTCAACCTGAGAGTCATCCAGCAATGCGTCGTCAGGTGCCAGCCATAACCAATGCGCTTCATCGCGCTCCACCCGCCCGCGCTCGCCGTGCTCGGGAGGGTGTGCCAATGCGTCGAACTCGACGGCGACGCGGTCGCTGAGGGTCGCGGTCATTACCGGCACTTCATGCACGCAAAAACGCATCTCATCGATGGCCAGCGCCTCACTGAACTCGGCTTCGAATGGCGGCAGCGTCAAGCCGATGTTGGCCACCAGCGTATTCCGGACCTGGCGGATTTTCTGCACGACAGCGATCACCTCAGGCGTCCCGTAGAGCGCCGGATTGAACTGCAGCAGGTAAGGCCGGGAAGGATCAAACCCACGCAAATCTTCTTCACCGTTCTCTTCCGGGCGCACGACGGCGGTAGGCTCGGAGGGCGGGTTTTCTTCACGCTGACGCTGGCGCAGCAGGTAATACCCCAGTCCGCCGGTCATCATCGCAATCAGGATAAACACCAGGGTCGGCATGCCAGGCACGGCAGCGAAGGCCAGCATGCCGACCGAGGCGATCATCCAGCTCTTGGGTTCGCTGGTCATTTGCCGGGCAATTTCAGCGCCCATGTTATTGCTACCTGCTCGTCCATCGGGCGCAACACGGGTGATGATCATGCCGGCGGTCAGGGAGATGAGCAGCGCGGGAATTTGCGCGATAAGCCCGTCGCCGATGGTCAGTACCGAATACAACGCCATGGAGTCGGCGGCACTCAATCCGTGTTGGAACATGCCGGTGGTGAACCCGCCCAGCAGGTTGACGACCACGATGATCAAGCCAGCAATGGCGTCCCCCTTGACGAACTTCATCGCGCCGTCCATCGCGCCGAACAACTGGCTCTCGCGGGACAACTGCTCACGTTTGTCCCGCGCCTGGGCACCATCGATCAGGCCGGCCCGCAGGTCGCTGTCGATGGACATTTGCTTGCCGGGCATCGCATCCAGGCTGAACCGCGCCGCCACTTCGGCCACACGCTCGGAGCCCTTGGTGATCACCAGAAAGTTGACCAGCGTCAGGATGATGAAGATCACCATCCCGACCGCCAGGTTGCCCCCCACCACGAAGTTGCCGAACGCCTCGACGATGTCACCGGCGTCCTGCTCCAGCAGGATCAGACGCGTGGTGGCGATCGACAGCGACAGGCGAAACATGGTGGTCAACAGCAGGATCGACGGAAACGATGAAAACGCCAACGGGCCAGGCAGGTACAACGCCAGCACGATCAGCAGGCAGGAGATACAGATATTGACCGCGATCAGAATATCCACCAGCCAGGTGGGCAGCGGCACGATGAAGATGAACACGATGGCCATGACCACCACTGCGCCCAGTACTTCGGCGCGCTGTGCGATCTTGAGCAGCACTCCATTGATGGCGGACAGGGCCGTCACGCCTGGCTCCTCTGTGCGTCAAACTGCGCAGGCCCCCGTTCGATGCGGGCGAGTTCGTCCATGACCAGCAACATCTTTTGCAGAGCGCCGTCACGCGTCCGACTGTCCAGCCACACCGCCAGCGGCAATTGCTGCACGAGCGGATACAGGGCGTTGAGGGCTACGAGTTCGTGAGCGGGCCGACGCCCCCACACGTCGCTCGCCAGGCGCTGGACCTCCGCCGCATCGAGACCGCTTTTGGCGTATCCCAGCATGCGCTGCATCAGTTCCACCGCGTCCTGCTCGATCTGCAGGCGCTGGATCATGTCCTTGCAATTGACGAGGACTCCGCTCAGTTGCCCACAGCTTTGCAGGCCGAGCAGTAAAGTGCGTAACAGCGCGGTGGGGACTGAGGACGTGCTGGCGGCGATATCGTCTGCCAGCGCGCCACGCATGATCTTGAGCCCGGCGGCGAATCGATCGCCCCCGTACAGACCGAGCAGCGCGTGCATCATGCTTGCCAATGACTGGCGAGTGACCACGCTGGCGTAGTACAGCGATCGCAGCGCCTGGCGCTCCTGCGGGTCGTCACAGTTGGCCTGCAGGGCCAAGGCGATGTTCAGGCCTGCCTGAATCTGTTTCTTGAAGCGAATTTCCAGCTTGGCAATCGCATCCCGAGCCAACGCGGCCTCAATCTTGCGGGCTTCGGCCTGCGCCTCGGCGGCCACCAATTTGAGTACGACAAACGTGCGCGCAGGATCACTGCCGGTCAGTTCCAGCAACTTGTCGACAGCAGGCTGCTGCAGCAACTGCATGCGGATCCGCCGCGCGATGGACGCCATGGTCGCTTGGGCTGGATGACCCAATTGGTCATAGACCTGCGCGAGTTGCTGGGCCGGCGACACCCGAACGCTAATAGCGCGTTGAGCAAGCGTTCGATTATTGGCCGCCACTTCCTGGCTGAACAACTGAGCGAGCTCGTCCACACCGTTCGAAACCGCCGGAGCAACGGGTTTATCGAAGGTAGGGCGTTCCAGGCTCTGAATCGATTGAACATCGCCGGAGGATTCGACTTTCATTGGAGGGCCAATACAGAAAAATTATGTCTCTGTGTGGCAGGCATTGGCGATGCAGTTCCATCGAAATCCGGTTTACTCATTTATTGAAAAAACTTGCACGGCGATACACCGGCTTTTGCAAAAAATCGCGCAAACCGCCGCTCTACAAAAATATTTATACAATAAAATCAATAGCTTAATCGTGAATAGTGCTTGGCACAGCCAGTGCTAAAGGGCTTTCCGTCGAAATCTTTTCGACTGCGTCTACCCTGAGGAAAAATTCATGAATATCCCTATTGAAGCTTTAGCTCAGCTTGTTGGCGGCTCGCCTCAATTCATGCTCCACCTGACAGACGACCAGCAAAAAAAACTCCGACGCTTCATTCACAAGCGTGTGCTCAACCCGGAAGATGCGGACGATCTCCTGCAATTGACTTACCTGGAAGCCTGGCGCAATCGCGAGCGTTTCAGCGGCAATGCCACCCTCAGCACCTGGATGTGCGGCATTGCACAAAACCTGATCCGCAACCACTTCCGGCGTATGTATGCCAAACCCGTGCACTGCGAATTCGATGAGTCGCTGTGGCACGGCCAAGATGACAATCACAATCTGGACTGGGAGTTCGAGGTCAATCGGCGCTTGGAAAAAACCCTGAACGCCATCGATCACCTGCCAACGGAAATGCGCAGGACGTTGTACGCCTCCCTGGAAACCGACGGCAGCTACCAGGACACTGCCGACGTACTGGACGTCCCGATCGGCACCGTGCGCTCGCGCCTGTCACGGGCACGTGAACAACTCAAACGCGCAACCCACAACTCGATGCATCCGTAAGCAAGACTTCGGGTTGGGCGGCAGGGATATCGCCCAATCCGGTCATGATCTTTTCTTGCGTGCCTTCCAGAGCATCGAACCGATGCCACCGCTCGTCGCTCCAACACCCGGTTTTTGTTAAACAGTTGAAAGCGTAGAAAAAAATTCAAAATAAATGCTTGACGCTTTGTCGTTCTCCGCGAATAATGCGCGCCACTTGGCTACATAGCTCAGTTGGTTAGAGCATAGCATTCATAATGCTGGGGTCCGGGGTTCAAGTCCCTGTGTAGCCACCAAGTAGTAAAAACGGCTTACCGAAAGGTAGGCCGTTTTTTTATGCCTGGAAATCAGAGTGTGGTGATTGTCTGGCAAAAAGCCCCAGCTGTATTTTGACCCCCACCGCCCTCGCTGCTAGTGTCCAGCCTCCCCACACGGAGTGCTCCAGGTGTTCTCGATTTCCCGCCGTTCCCTGTCGGTGCTTGCCACAGTGCTCACGCTCACTGCCTGTCACCCTGCCATCTCCGAACAGCCTCCGGCACCGGAGTCGGGCTCGGGCTACCGCAGCGCCCTGACCACCCGCCACGCCGAGCGCCACATGGCGGCTGCCGCCAACCCCCTCGCCGCCGAAGCCGGGCGTGAGATGTTGCGTCAGGGCGGTTCGGCGATCGATGCGGCGATTGCGATGCAGGCGGTGCTGACCCTGGTGGAGCCGCAGTCTTCCGGCATTGGCGGCGGTGCGTTCATCATGCTGTGGGATGGCCAGGACGTGCACGCGTACGATGGCCGTGAAACCGCACCGGCCGGGGCAGCCGAAGGTATGTTCCTGAAGGCCGACGGCACGCCAATGGCGTTTTCCGAGGCGCAGATTGGCGGGCGCTCCGTGGGAACGCCGGGCGTATTGCGGGCATTGGAGATGGCGCACAAGAAGACCGGGCGCCTGCCATGGGCCAAGCTGTTTGAACCGGCGATACGACTGTCAGAGCAAGGTTTCGCGATTTCCCCACGGTTACACAGCCTGATCGCCGCAGACCGGTACATCCCGCAATCACCCGACATGGCGGCCTACTTTCTGAACGCGGATGGCACGCCCAAGGCCACCGGCGCTCAGTTGCACAACCCGGCGCTGGCAGCCGTGTTCAAACGCATCGCCAAGGAAGGGCCGGACGCGCTGTACCAGGGGCCGATTGCCGATGAAATCGCACGCAAGGTCCAGGGCCATCGCAATCCGGGCAGCCTGTCCCAGGCCGACCTCAAGGCCTACACCGCCAAAGAGCGCACGCCGCTGTGTACCGACTACCGGCAGTGGAAGGTGTGCGGCATGCCGCCACCCTCGTCGGGAGGGATCGCCATCGCGCAGATCCTCGGCACCTTGCAGGCAGTGCAAGCCAGCCGTCCTGGTTTGGCCATCGCATCGATGCAACCGACACCCAGCGCGTCCCCCGCCGGCCTTGAGCCTACGCCCGACGCTGTGCACCTGCTGGCCGAAGCCGGTCGCCTGGCCTTTGCCGACCGCGCGCTGTACGTCGCCGACGCCGACTTCGTGCCTGTCCCGGTCGACGGCCTCGTGGCACCTGGCTACCTGGCCAAGCGCGCCGCCCTGATCGGCGAGCGCAGCATGGGGGTCGCCAGGCCGGGTAATCCTGAGGGCATCCAGGTGGTGTACGCGCCGGACCGTTCGCCGCTGCGCATCTCCACCTCACACGTCACGGCAGTGGACGACCTGGGTGGCGCCGTGTCGATGACCACCACGGTGGAAGCTGCATTCGGCGCCCACGTGATGGTCCAGGGCTTCCTGCTGAACAACCAGATGACCGACTTCTCGTTTATCCCCAACGAACACGGCCAGCCGGTGGCCAACCGCATCGAACCCGGCAAGCGTCCGCGCTCCGCCATGGCGCCCACCCTGGTATTCGACCGCAACAGCGGCGAATTGCTGGCCACCCTAGGCTCACCAGGCGGCTCACAGATCATCGAGTACGTGAGCAAGTCCCTGGTGGCCATGCTCGACTGGAAACTCGACCCACAAGCCGCCATCAATCTGCCCAATTTTGGCAGCCGCAACGGAGCGACCGAATTGGAAAAGGGCCTGTTCAGTCCAGGCTTGAAAAGGGCACTTGTGGACAAGGGCCATGCGCTGAACGAGATCGACATGACCAGCGGCGTCCAGGCCATCGTGCTCACGCGCGATGGCCAGCAAAAGGTGAGGCTGAGCGGCGGAGCGGATCCGCGGCGTGAAGGTGAGGCGCTCGGGGATTAAGGCACTCAGCGACTGATCGTCACCCCTTGCGCCCCGCATGCTGCGCCAGCTTGCGCATGCGTTCGCTGTCGTCATGATTCGCCGTGCACAATCGTACAAGACCTCGGCAGACACGCAGTACAGACTGGGTTAACGTGTTTCCATCTCTACTGTGTGACAAGTGATCATGGGCCAACCCACCGCCACCCTCGATTGGCTGCATCGCGCCCCGCACGCCAGTGGCCTGGACCGCATCGAGGCGTACTTCGCCGGCTTCGCCTTCGACCCCCATCGCCATGACACCTATGCCATCGGGCGGACGCTGTTCGGCGTGCAGAGCTTCCACTATCGCGGCGGCATGACCCACGGCCTGCCCGGCACCACTATGGTGATTCATCCCGACGAAACCCACGACGGCCGCGCCGGCAGCGAAGAAGGCTTCAAGTACCGGATGATTTACGTCGAGCCCGCGTTGATCCAGCAGATTCTGGGTGGCAAGCCGCTGCCGTTTATCCCTGCGGGCCTGTCCACCGATCCGCGGCTGTTCCGCGCCAGCGAAGTACTGTTGCAAGGCCTGGATTGCCCCATCGACCCACTGCAGGAACAAGACGCGATGTTCGACCTGGCCCAGGCACTCAGTGCTGCCTCCGGGGAGATCATCAGCCGCAAGACGTTCGACTACGTGGCTGCCGAGCGCGCCCGGGAGTTCATCCACAGCGCACTGGGCCGCAGCATCACCCTGGATGAAATGGCCGACCACGCCGGCCGCGACCGCTGGGCCTTGTCGCGGGATTTTCGCCTGTTGTTCGGCACCAGCCCCTACCGCTATCTGACCATGCGCCGGCTGGACCTGGTGCGCGGCTTGCTGGCCCAGGGCCAATCGCTGGTAGATGCGGCGATGACCGCCGGGTTCACCGACCAGAGCCATATGACCCGGCAATTTCGCAGCACCTACGGCATGCCGCCGTCGCGCTGGGTAAAGATGCTCGGCCGCTGAAACCTACGTTGGCAATACAGTCCCCTGCCACGTTTGATCTAAGTGGATTTGAGCACGGTGCCCGGCTCGGGCGCGCGCGCGCTCAGCCCCAACGCCACCACTGCCCCCAGCAATGCCACTGCGGCGCTCCACCACAGCGCCAGTTCGATGCCCCCGGCATTGGCCACCGACACCAGCAACGCCAGCCCCAGCGCCCCGCCAATCTGCTGGCTGGTGGACGCCATCCCCGCCGCCACACCCTGCTCGCCCGGCCGGATACCCAGGCCGGCCGCGACCCACATCGCCGTCCAGGTCATGCCCTGGCCGACACTCAAGATGAAAATCCCCGGCAGCAGTGACCAGAACCCCGCGCCCGTCGGCAACGCCCAGCACAACAATCCAATCCCTACCGCGCCCGCCAGTTGCCCGCTGACCAAGGTGTTGCGCAGGCCGATGCTGGCCAGCGAACGTTCCGCCAGCCAGATCCCGAACGTACACACCAGCGTCGCCGGCAAAAACGCGAGCCCTGCCTGCAACACGCTGTAGCCATAAACCTGCTGGTAATACAGCGCCAGGAAGTAGTACTGCACGCCAAAGCTGCTCATGAACACGGCCGTGAGCACCATGGCCATGCGCAACTCGCGATAGGCGAACAATCGCAAGGGCATCAGCGGGTCGCGGCCACGGTGTTCGATCCAGACGAACAGTCCGAGCAGCCCGACGGCAAAGCCCAGGCAACCAAGCGTCGACGGTGCCGCCCACCCCCACTCCGGCCCCTGGACCAGGGAAAACACCAGCAGGGTGCCGCCGACCGTCACGGTCAGCGCGCCACTGATATCAAAGTTGCGGCCCCGCGCCCGCTCGCCATCGGCCGGGATCCAGTAACGCGCCGCCCAGGCGCAACCACCGGCCAGCGGCACGTTCACCAGGAACACCGCTTCCCAGCCCCACGCCTGGGTCAACACTCCCCCCAGCAACGCCCCCAGCGCCAGGCCCGCCGCCGATGCGGCGCTCCACACCGCAAAGGCGCGGTTGCGCTCAGGCCCCTGGGCGTAATGGGTGTTGATCAACGCCAGGGTCGCCGGGAACAACAGCGCCCCGCCGACGCCTTGCACCGCTCGCGCCAGCACCAGTAACAGCGCACTGCCGCCGAGCACCGCCGCCAACGACGACAACGCATACAAAGACTGCCCCAGCCGGTACAAGCGGCGCTTGCCGAGCAAATCCGTGGCTCGCCCCCCCAGCAGCAGGAAACCGCCAAACGCCACGCTGTAGGCACTCACAACCCACTGCAACTGCTGAGCGGAAAAACCCAGGTGGCTGCCGATCTGCGGCAAGGCGACAAACACGATGGTGGCATCGAGGGCGATGATCAGTTGGGCGGTGGCCAGCAACGCGAGCATCCAGCCGGAAGGTTTAGAGGAAGACATCACAGCGTCCTGTCCGAAAATGAGAGCCCTCAGTGTCTTTTATGCCCAGCAGATGATAAATAGCCATATCACTCTTTCAGTAATGACTTTAATCATGGATCTGAACGCCGTCCGCTTGCTGGTGCGCGTCGCCGAAACCCGCAGTTTCACCCGCGCAGCCGGGGACCTGGGGCTGACCCAATCGGGCCTCTCCCGTGCCATTTCGCGGCTGGAACAGCAACTGGGCGTGCGCCTGCTGCAACGCAACACCCGCAGCGTAAGCCTGACCCCCGACGGGCAGATGCTCTACGAGCGCAGCGCCCCGCTGCTGGCGGAATTGGCCGAAGCCGAGAAGCTGATGCTCGACCGGCGCGGCAGCCCTTCGGGCCTGTTGAAAATCAGCACGCCGTCGTTGTTTGGACGCAAAGTGGTGATGCCGGTGATCGGCGACCTGACGCTGCGCTACCCCGAGTTGCGCATCGAAGCGGTGATGACCGACCGCCTGGTGGATATCGTCGACGAAGGCTTCGACGCCCTGCTGCGCACTGGCGAGATCCACGACCAGCGCCTGATCGCCCGCGCCTTGCCGCCGCTGCGCTGGGTGACCGTCGCCGCCCCCGCCTACCTCGCTCGTTTCGGCACGCCGCAGCACGTCGACGAACTCAAGGACCACCATTGCCTCACCGTGCGCAATTTGCGCAGCGCACGCATGGTCGATTGGCAGTTCATGCACGATGGCAAGGTGCGGGACGTGAGCGTCGAAGGGCGGCTGATCTTTGACATCGGCGACGCGCTGGTGGACGGAGCGGTGGGCGGGTTTGGCATCGCCCAGGTGATGGATTTTGCCGTGCGCGACGACCTCGCTGCCGGGCGGCTGGTGCCGATACTGGAGGACGTCGCCGGACGCAGCCGCGCCATCTCGCTGGTCTACCCGCCGTCCCGTCAGTACTCACCGAAGCTGATGGCGTTCGCCGACGCCCTCGCAAACGCGCGTTGGTAAGCCCGCGCCTACAGCGGTAAGGTTTTGCCGACGACAGGCTGGCCAACCGTGAGAAAGTGCCCGCCCGCCACATGGTGCAGCGTGCGCAATGCGTCCTGCCCTTCAAAGTGCCAATGCCCTTCGCTGAACACACGCTCGTCGGCATAGGCGGCCACCACTTCGCCGAGGAACAGATCGTAGGTCTGCTGGGTGTGCGGCTCAGGCAGCAGGCGGCATTCCAACCAAGCCACACAGCCTTCCAGCAACGGCGCCTCGGTGTGTTCGCCGGCGAAAACCTGCACACCGTAGCGGGTGAATTTATCCGTTTCGGCGCCGGTGGTATTGCCGACGGTCTGCACCAGGTCGGCCTGGGCCACGCACGGCACCTGGAGCACGAACGTGCCGCTGCCTTCCAGCAGCTGGCGGGTCCAGGTGGACTTGTCCAACACCACGGCAACCTTGGGGGGCTCGAAATCCAGCGGCATGGCCCAGGCGGCCGCCATGATATTGCGCTGGCCGTTGTGAGCAGCGCTCACCAATACGGTCGGCCCGTGGTTGAGTAAACGGTAGGCCTTGGGCAGTGGAACGGGGCGGCAGTGGGCAGGGCGCATGGGCGGTCAGCTCTTCAAACGTAAAACCCTACGATACCGCATGCCCGCGCCCTACGGGTCAGCTCGACAGTTGATTGGCGAATTGCCCCACCGCGCTGACCACTTTCTGCGCACCGTCCTGGATCTCCACAATCACCGTGCCCGCTTCTGCGGCCAGGGCCAGACCCTGTTCGGCTTGCTGGCGGCCATCGGTCATCAGCGCGACGGCTTCGCGTGCCATGTCCTGGTTCTCCCGCACCACGCCGACGATCTCTTCGGTGGCCTTGCTGGTGCGAGAAGCCAGTTGCCGCACTTCATCGGCCACCACTGCGAAACCCCGACCCTGTTCGCCGGCACGCGCCGCTTCGATGGCCGCGTTGAGCGCCAGCAAGTTGGTCTGCTCGGCGATGCCGCTGATGGTCTTGACGATGGTGCCGATCACCTGGGACTGGGCATTCAACGCCTCGATACCCTCACCCGCCTGTTGCATGTGCTTGGCCAGGTCGCGCATCACGTCCACCGCCTGCGTCACCACGGTGGTACCGCGCTGGGCGCTGCTGTCGGTTTGCAACGAGGTGCTGTAGGCGATGTTGGCCGCGTCCGCGACGGCTTGCTCCTGGTTCACCTGGTCGGTGATCACCGTGGCGAACTTCACCACTTTGTACAGGCGGTCGGTGGCATCCACCACCGGGTTGTAGGTGGCTTCCAACCACACCACGCGACCACGGCTGTCCACGCGTTTGAAACGCGCCGCGACGAACTCGCCGTTGTTCAGGCGCTTCCAGAAATGCTCGTACTCTGCACTGTTGTACTCCTGCGCCTCACAGAACATACGGTGATGTTTGCCCTGGATCTGCGCCAGGCTGTAACCCATTCCCCCCAGGAAACGCTCATTGGCGGTGAGCACATGGCCGCCGAGGTCGAACTCGATCACCGCCGTGGAGCGCACCAGCGCCGTGATCAGGTTTTCATGCTCGCGCGACGCCTCGATGGTGCGGGTAAGGTCGCTGGCGTAAATCGAAAAACGCTGGATTCGCCCGTCACTGCCACGCACCGGTTGCATGATCGAGCGCAGCCACGCCTCGTGGCCATTGCCGCGCATCAGGCGCACGGTGCCGGCAAAGTGTTCGCCGCGTACCAGCGCGTTCTTGAAGCGCTGCTGGTGATCATCCGTGCGCACATAGGCGGGCACCAGGTCTTCGATCGGGCGCCCTTCCAACTGCCCTGCCTGATAGGCCAACTCCTGCAGGAAGTTGCCATTGGCCCACTCCACCCGACCTTCGGCGTCCAGCGTCAGGCACAGCATTTCACTTTCCAGGCTCTCCTTGACCTGCTGCAGGCTGGACAACTCTTCGCGAAGAGCCGACAGCTCTTGTTTCAAACGGGTGTTGAACATTGCGCACCGATGGTCATGAGGAGGGACGAATCTGTGCTGCATCGGCGCTGCTGGCGATTTCTGAAGTGCGATCGGCGGCCACCTCCGATTTTTTTTGCGTGCCGCACCAAAAAGGCACAAGAACGCTCTGGTACAGCCTTATCAGGTATGCTTTTCGAACAGGAAACAAAAAGAAACAATTTCCCCCAACCTGTTCGATAAGGAGTCCCGTCTTGGAGTTATCGACTGCCGCGTGGATGGTTCACGACACCCGCCTCATGCTTTGCGTACTGCTGGCCATCGCCAGCATCATCGTGCTGATCAGCGCGACCAAATTGCCACCGTTTCTGTCGATCTTGATCGGTACCTTTATCGCAGGTGTCGGCGCCGGCTTGCCCCCGGAAGAGGTCGCCAAGGCATTCAGCAAAGGCGCCGGGGCGATCCTCGGTGAAGCCGGGATCATCATTGCCTTGGGCGCAATGCTCGGCGCGCTGATGGCCGAATCCGGCGCGGCGGACCGCATCGCTACCACCCTGCTGGGGCTTGGCAAGGGCAAGTCATTGCCGTGGGTCATGGCGCTGGTGGCCATGGTGATCGGCCTGCCCCTGTTCTTCGAAGTCGGCCTGGTGATGATGGTGCCGATCATCTTTGTGATGGCTAAACGCTCGAACCAGCCGCTGCTGAAAATCGCGATCCCGGCGCTGGCGGGCATGACCACCCTGCACGCCCTGATGCCACCGCACCCGGGGCCGCTGATTGCGGTGGGCGCGTTGCACGCCGACCTGGGCCTGACCATGTTGCTGGGCTTCTGCCTGGCGGTGCCGGCCGTGATCCTGGCCGGGCCGCTCTACGGTAATTGGCTGTCCAAACGCCTGCAGGTGGATGAACCTGCCGACATCGGTGCACTGTTCAGCGCACCGCCCAAGGCCCCGCGCCAGCCGAGTTTCGCGATGTCGCTGCTGATCATTTTGTTGCCGGTGATCCTGATGCTGGGCAGCACCTTGGCCAAAGTCGCGCTGCCGGCGGAAAACACCCTGGGCCTGACCCTCAAATTTCTCGGCGAACCCTTGATTGCGCTCGGCCTCGCCGTAATGGCTGCCGTGATCTGCCTGGGCTGGTCAGCCGGCATGCCGCGCACCGAAGTCGGCAACACCCTGCGCAAGGCCCTCGCCCCCATCGCCGTATTGCTGCTGACCATCGGCGCCGGCGGCGGCCTCAAGCAGACATTGCTGGATGCAGGCGTGAGCCAGACCATCAGCAAGGTCGCCGAAGGCGCTCACATGCCATACCTGTTGCTGGCGTGGTTGATTGCGGTTGCGTTGCGCCAGGCCACCGGCTCGGCCACCGTGGCCACCACCACGACAGCCGGTATCCTCGCGCCGATGATGGCCGGGCTGGCAGCAACGCAGAGTTCACTCGTGGCCCTGGCAATCGGCGCCGGCTCGGTATTCTTCTGCCACGTCAACGACGCTGGCTTCTGGATGGTGCGTGAATACTTTGGCTTGCAACTGAAACAGACGATTTGGGTGTGGTCGGTCTTGCAGACCATCGTTTCAGTCGTCGGGCTGGTCGGCACGTTGGTGTTGTGGCACTTCTTGACCTGAGCCTCAGGCTGTCAAGGTGTGGCGCTTGCCAAACAGCGCCACACTCCCCACGCCCACCGCCCCCATCACCACACAATACCCCACGCAAATCCATGGACTGGTCGGCATCAGCGCAATCAACAATAACGGCGTGGTACTCGCCCACAACGCGTAGGCAATGTTGTAGGTGAAGGATATCCCCGACACCCGCACCTGGGCCGGAAACAGCCCGACCATCACCGACGGCACCGCGCCGACCACGCCACAGCTCAAGCCCGCCACGGCATAGGCCGCGCCCAGCCAGATACCGCCGCTGATCAGGCTGGCGTAGAGCAGCGCAATGCCCACCGGCAGCAACACGCTGTAGACCAACACCGCGCGCCAGGCGCCGATGCGGTCTACCAGCAGGCCGGCGAGGACGCAGCCGATGTTCAGGAACACGATGCCCAGGGCGCTCAGGGCGAAGGTGTGGCTGGGCGTCATGCCGAAGGTTTTCTGCATCATGGTCGGAGTGATGACCACCAGCACCACCACGGCGGAGGTGAGCACGCAGGTGAGGATCATCGCCGGCAGCAAGACGGCGCGGTGGTCGCGCAATACGGTGCGCAATGGCAGTTCGGCGGCGGCCTGACGGCGGGCCTGCATTTCGAGGAATACCGGGGTTTCGCTGAGCCAGCGGCGCAGCCAGACGCCGATCACGCCGAACACACCGCCGAGCAGGAACGGCAAACGCCAGGCGTAATCGAGAATCTCGGCAGGCGTGAAGATCTGCGCCAGCAGCGTGGCGGTGAGTGCACCCAGCAGGTAGCCGAAGGTCAGGCCTGCCTGTAGGAAACCCAGCGCATAACCCCGGTGATGAGTCGGCGCGTGTTCGGCGACGAAGGTCCAGGCGCTGGGCACTTCGCCGCCCACCGCAGCCCCCTGTAGAACACGCAGGAACAGCAGGATCAGCGGTGCGAAATAACCGATTTGCGCATAGGTCGGCATGATCCCGATCAGCAGGCACGGCAGCGCCATCATCAATATGCTCAGGCTGAAAACACGCTTGCGCCCAAGGTGGTCGGCAAAGTGCGCCATCAGGATGCCGCCCAACGGACGCGCCAGATAACCCGTCACGAAGATCCCGAAGCTTTGCAGCAGGCGCAGCCACTCGGGCATTTCCGGTGGAAAAAACAGCTGGCTCAAGGTCAGCGCGAAGAACACGAAGATGATGAAATCGTAGATTTCCAGGGCACCGCCCAGGGCAGCCAGGCCCAGGGTTTTGTAGTCGGAGCGGGAAAAACGCTGCGCCTGTGGAGAAGAGGTGGCAGTCATGTGAGGCTCGGCAGACAGACAAAATGGCGTGCAGGTTATGAGCTGGGCCGGATCATGGCAATCGCGACGGATATATTTGTTTTCCTCATGGATCGATGAAGATAACTGCATTCCCATATCAATGGCCATGGCGGAACATGCCGGAAAAACTGCCTGCCCATAATAAATACAAGAGGAAAGACTCGTGGCCGATGCTATCGAAGAAAGCCGCTATGCCCGATTTGCCCTGCGCTGCTCCAATTTTGCCGAGCGCTGGTTCCCTGACTCCTGGGTATTCGCCGCCCTCGCCGTGATCATCGTCGCCGTGGCGGCCCTGGGTATGGGCGCTGCGCCGACCGATGCCGCCAAGGCCTTTGGCGACGGGTTCTGGAGCCTGATCCCGTTCACCATGCAGATGGCCTTTGTGGTGATCGGTGGTTACGTGGTCGCCAGTTCGCCGCCGGCGGTGAAGTTGATCGACCGCCTGGCGCGCATTCCGAAGAACGGCCGCTCGGCCGTGGCTTGGGTCGCGTTGATCTCGATGGTTGCGTCACTGTTGAACTGGGGTTTGTCCCTGGTGTTCGGCGGTTTGTTGGTACGCGCGCTGGCACGGCGGACGGATTTGCGCATGGATTACCGTGCGGCCGGCGCTGCAGCGTACCTGGGGCTGGGTGCGGTGTGGGCGCTGGGGCTGTCCTCGTCGGCTGCGCAGTTGCAGGCCAATCCGGGGAGTCTGCCACCGTCGATCCTCTCGATCACGGGCGTCATCCCGTTTACCGACACCATCTTCCTGTGGCAATCCGGCGTATTGCTGCTGGCGCTGATCGTGGTCTCGCTGATCATCGCCTACTCGACCGCCCCCGGGCCCAACAGTGCCCGCGATGCCAAGGCATGCGGGGTCGACCCAGCCTTCAACCTGCCCAAACCCCAAGCGCCGACCCGGCCCGGTGAATGGCTGGAGCACAGCCCGTTGCTGACCATTTTGCTTGCACTGCTGGCGGCGGGATGGCTGTTTCATGAGTTTTCGACCAAACCGGCGATCAGCGCGATCTCGGGCCTGAACACTTATAACTTCCTGTTCATCATGGTCGGCGCCCTGCTGCACTGGCGCCCGCGCAGCTTCCTCGATGCGGTGGCCCGTGCGGTGCCGACCACCACTGGCGTGCTGATCCAGTTCCCGCTGTACGGCTCGATTGCCGCGCTGATGACCGTGGTCAAGGGCGACGACGGCCAGACCCTCGCGCACCACATCTCCACGTTCTTTACCTCCATCGCGTCCCATGACACCTACGCGCTGCTGATGGGCGTTTACTCGGCGGTGCTGGGGTTCTTTATCCCGTCGGGCGGAGGCAAGTGGATCATCGAAGCGCCCTACGTGATGCAAGTGGCCAATGACCTGCAATACCACCTGGGCTGGGCGGTGCAGATCTACAACGCGGCTGAAGCGCTGCCGAACCTGATCAACCCGTTCTACATGCTGCCGCTGCTGGGGGTGCTGGGGTTGAAGGCGCGGGATCTGATCGGGTTTTCGTTTGTGCAGCTGCTGGTGCACACGCCGCTGGTGTTGTTCCTGCTGTGGGCGCTGGGAACGACGTTGAAGTATTTGCCGCCGGTGATGCCTTGAAAGCACTGTCTGATCAAGCGCGTGGGGTTGTCCTACTCCAGGCAACGGCAACCCCTGACTCACGCCGCCAGCGCCTTTGATTAACCTGACTCGGATTGCTACCCACAACACACCGAGGACATCCGATGACGCCACTCTCCAAATCACTGGAAACGCTGATCACCGATATTTACCAGGACGACAACGTTTCGGTCACGGAGTACCGAACGTTGCGAGATGATGCCGATCGCCGTATGGCGGCCGTCGTCAAAGAATTTGGCCTGCACAACAACGTGACCGCGTTCCAGAAAGCCGTGGACGTGGCCATGCAACTGCTGCAGACCAGCGTGATTGACGCGAAGAAGGCCAAGCTCACCGACACGGGCGAGGCTATCGTCAAGGACGCGGTGACGGCTCAGGTGGAATACCTGCGTGCTGGAAGCCAGTTGGCGCTGCGGCTGTTGTAACGTCCTTACCCACCCCCTTGTCTTCGTTCCGTCACATTGCGTTGTTACCGTCCTGGCGAAATATCTTGCAACAAATCGCCACGGACTCCCGCAATGAATGACGAGCACGAAGACCGCCCCTCCACCGACTCCGCAACCCAGGCACCGGTAGACACGAGCCGCCGACGCTTCCTCGGCGGCGCGGCGGTGTTGGGGGTGGGCGCGACCTTGAGTGCATGCGGCAATACCAGCCAGGCACCGGGCAAGCCCGCAGCGCAACCGCTCACGCCGCAGGCATTGGACAAGGCCCTGCACGACCAGGTGAAGACCGTGGTGGTGATCTATGCCGAGAACCGTAGCTTCAACAACTTGTTCGCGGATTTCCCCGGCCTGGAGAAACCGCTGTCGGCCCTGAGCAGCGCTGACGCCCAACAACGCGACCGCGACGGCAGCCTGTTGGCCAGCCTGCCCCCGACCTGGGGCGGCGTGTTGCAAGTCGGCCCGCAAAGCGTCGACGGGGTCACCTACCCCAGCGACGTGCAATTCCAGGAAAACCTGCCCAACGCACCGTTCGCGCTCAAAGGCCCGAACGCTGAAGACCTGCCCCTGAGCCTGGTCACCCGGGATTTGTGGCACGTGTTCTACCAGAACCAGATGCAGATCAACGGTGGCAAGAACGACGGTTTCGTCGCCTGGGGAGACTCCGGCGGCCTGGTGATGGGGCATTACGCGCAGAGCCGCTATTCGCTGCGCTTGTGGGACGTGGCCAAGGAGTTCGTGCTTTGCGACAACTTCTTCCAGGGTGCCTTCGGCGGATCGTTCCTTAACCACCAGTACCTGATCAGCGCCACCGCGCCGTTTTATCCAAACGCCGCACAGTCGGTGGCCAAGGCCCAGATTGCCACGTTGCAGAGCGATGACCCCACCGACCCACGCCTCAAGCCGCTGGACAAGTCACCGGCCAGCGCCATGACCGGCGCGCCACAATTCGGTCCCAGCGCGTTGACGCCAGACGGTTACGGCGTGAACACCCTGGCGCCTCCCTACTGGCCGACCTGGATCCGCGACCCGCAAAACCCGGATTACTCCAAGCCCGACCTGCCCAATGTGCTGGTGCCGCAAAGCCACGAACACATCGGCGACAAGCTGTCGAAGAAGAACGTCGACTGGGCCTGGTATGCCGGCGCCTGGCAAGCCACGCTGGACCAGTTCAAGGACTCTGGCGGGATCCCGAAGATTCCGAATTTCCAGTATCACCACCAGCCCTTCAACTACTTCAAGAAACAAGGCCCCGAAAACCGTGCCGAGCGTGAAAAACGCTTGCGCGACGGCGGCCTGGGCGACGAGTCCAGCACCAACCGATTCCTCGCCGACGCCCAGGCCGGCATCTTGCCCGCGGTGAGTTTCTATAAGCCCCAGGGCAACCTGAACATGCACGCCGGTTACGCCGACGTGGCCTCGGGCGACCGTCACATCGCAAGGGTCTTGAAGGTGCTGCAGGAAAGCCCGCAGTGGAAAAACATGGTGGTGGTGGTGACCGTCGATGAAAACGGCGGCTGGTGGGACCATGTAGCGCCGCCCAAGGGCGACCGCTGGGGCCCTGGCACGCGGATTCCGGCGATTGTGGTGTCGCCGTTTGCACGCAAGGGCACGGTTGACCATACGGTCTACGACACCGCGTCGATCCTGCGCCTGATCACCCGTGTGTTCCAATTGGAAACCCTGGACGGCCTCAAGCAGCGTGATGACGCAATGATCGCTCGCGGCCAGAAGCCCATGGGTGATCTGAGCAACGCGTTGCAGTTCAACGCCTGAGGGACATATCCAATCACGACACACCTGGCGATTTAACACGCGTGTCCCCTGGTCAGCCGCTACTGTTTCAAAGTGGCCTTTCAACCCGCGCAGACGGGCGTTCGCTGACAAGGAATCCAGGATGTCCAAACCGACCAGGTTGTCCTTCACCCTGACCGCACTGCTCGCCAGTGCGGTCGTACAGGCTGACATCGAGGTGCCGTTGGGGAGCACGCAGCGTGTCACTCAGCTGTTCGCATACCCCAATAATTGCAACGTGATCTGTTTCCGGCCATGGACGCTGGAGCAGACCGCCGAGCACTACCTGGCCCAGAGCCTGCAGCGCGATGGCTACAGCCGTGCGAAAGTCAGCGTCAAGACCCGCGACGGGCAGGTCACGGCGACGTTCAGTGGCGTGCCAGACAGCTACGGACAACCCCTGACCCGCCTGCTCGATACGGCCGATCTCGCCTGGCAAGCCGCCAGCCAGCTCAACCGCGACGGTAAGTGGGCTTACAACTGGTACCTGTTCCTGCCACTGGGCATGGCCCTGGAAAACCGCAAAAGCATCGAGCTGATGCACTTCCCGCCGGATTACTCACTGACCCAGGCGCAGGACTACCTGGAATCCGCCACCACCGATCGCTGGGCCAGTCTGCTCATCGACAATGGCGTGGCAGCCAGCGAAACGCCGGCCTACCAGACGATCATCGATATCGCCCCCATCGCCGCGCCTGCCAGCGCAGGCAAAGACCTGGAAGGCGTATATGACTACTTCTCGCCCTACCAGCGACGCATGGTCAACGAACTGAGCCTGCGCCCTGACGGCCCCCTGCCGTTGGTGGCGTTCGGCGCGCCGGTGCGCAGCTGGATCAAGCAGCAATACGGGCAAACCGTCAACGTACTGGGCCTGGTCCGGATCAGTCCGGCCGAGGGCAAGACCGTACCGTTGCTGGGCGCCAATCATCCCAGTTACATCTGGTACGCCGCCGACCCCGAGACCTATGACGGCAACGAGGATAAAGCCGACGAGGTCGGTTTGAATGTCATGGGCCAGGACCTGAGCGCCGCGTGCTGGCAGGCAGGGATGGGACAAAACCCCGCGAGCGACCCGAATGTGTTGCTCAAGGCGTGCATGAATACCTGGCAAGGCACCCGCCGGGAAAAAACCTGTGAGTTGTTCTACACCTCAGTGCGCGAGCAGCCGGTGGAGCAGGCCAAAGCCAAGTGCGCGACACCGTCGGTCAGGACGCAGCTCAAACGATTGAAGAGCACCCCGCCAGCGCTGTAGCTCGCACAGAAAATCCGGCGCTTCTACTGTCAACTTTGACAGTAGAATTCGGCGTCAACATCAGTAAGTCTTGAGCAGCGCCCATCAGCTGCAAGACTGGTAGTCAGGCACCACCCGCAGGTCGATGCAGCCTACCCAGGAGAGTCATGAAAACTCAGGCCATGGATAAGGCTAAAACCGCTGTGAGTGAGTGCCTGTATCCCTTCAAGTCCCAGCTTGGGACGGGTTACCCCACGAGCCGGCAATTCGAAGTGGTACACGGCGAAAAGAGTACCGGCGCGGGCATCAAGGCGCGCGTGGCCTTTGACGGTCGCGTGTGCATCGCCAAGATCTCCGGGTACGCCCTGAGCGAGCGTCGCCGGTATACCTTGCAGTTGTCGTCGCGCATTCATCTGTACGACAGCTGGTTCAGCGGCCGGCTCTCACACTCGTGTCAACCGAACGTCTTTCTCGACCTTCAGTATCTGGAGCTCTGGACCCTGCACAGGATTGCTGCGGGTGACTGGCTGACCGTGGATCACGCCAGCGTCGAGGAACAGTTGTTCCGTCAGTTCGAATGCACGTGCGGCGCCCCGAACTGTCGACGCTGGATCACCGGGAGCAACGAGCACTTGAACGCCGAAGGGCTGGCGTTCATGGCCAAGGGCTGCAACCTCCAGCGACCTTAGGCTTCGCCCAGCGGACGCAAGCGATATTGCGGCGGCAATTGCTCAAAACCACTGATGGTGGTGTTCAGGCTCTTCCAGCGACCGTCCTTGATCCCGTAGATGCAACCGTGGATCGACAGGCTCTGGCCCCGGTGCCAGGCGTTTTGAACAATGCTGGTATGGCCGACGTTGGCCACTTGCTGGATCACGTTCAATTCGCACATGCGGTCGACGCGCTCCTCTTCAGTCGGCAGTTGCGCCAGCACATCGCGGTTCTCGTAATAGAGATCGCGGATGGTGCGCAGCCAGCCGTCGATCAGGCCGAACTGACGGTCCTGCATCGAGGCACGCACACCACCGCAACCGTAATGGCCAGTGACGAGAATGTGTTTGACCTTGAGCACGTCGACGGCGTACTGGATCACCGACAGGCAATTGAGGTCAGTGTGCAGCACCACGTTGGCCACGTTGCGGTGGACGAACAGATCACCCGGCAACATGCCGACGATTTCGTTGGCCGGAACACGGGCGTCGGAACAGCCGATCCACAAGTATTCCGGTGTTTGCTGGCGAGCGAGCTTGGCGAAAAATTCAGGATCTTCCTGTTTGATCGCATCCGCCCAGCGTTCGTTGTTATCAAGCAGGTCTTGTAGTTCGTTCATCAGGGAAAACCTCAGGAATGATGCGCAGTTTTGTGACTGACAACCCCGCGTCCGGGTCACGCCGCGCGCAAATTAGCTTGAATCTTTGGAGCGCCGAGCCTGTCCACACACTATAAGCCCCACAGTATGAGGATTGGCCATGACTGAATCACGACGCCCCTACGGTGCCACGCAACCCGAACCGATCGATGATAACGAAGACCGCATGGGTTCGATGCGCGAGCTGGATTTTGACGAGCCCGATCAAACCGCTGAAATCGGCGATGAGATCCCGTCTCGCGAGCGTGAACACCTGATGCCCGACGAACGGGTGCGTGAAGCGGGATTCACGGGTGCCTCAACGGCTGATCATGAGCCGACCGATGATGATTTGAGCCCGGAAACCTTGATTCACGAAGACGGAGCCCGGGATGCACGGGAAGAAGGCGAGGATAATCCGGCGGACTACGATCTGAGCATCGTGGACGAGGATGAGATTGGCGGCGGCAATGGCCTGGATGAGGCGGAACTGGCGGATATTGATCCTTTAGACCAAAAGCGCTGAAAAAGCGCGGTTCAACATGAGAGAGCGGGCAAGCCCGCTCTCTCACCTGGATCCAAGGTTAATCCACCAAGGTGCAGGCCATGACGACGGCATCTTCACGACCACCCACGGCGGGGTAGTAATCCCGGCGGCGCCCGATTTCGTTGAAGCCATAACGCTCATACAGGCGAAACGCGCCGGCATTGCTGTCGCGAACTTCCAGAAAACACTCCCGCGCGCTGGCGGCATACGCCCGGGACATCAAGTGCTCGAGCAACGCCAAGCCCAATCCACGGCCCTGGTTTTCCGGCTTTACGGTGATGTTCAACAGGTGCGCTTCGTCGAGGATGATCTGTACCACGCCGTGGCCGACCTGTTGCTCGCCTTCGAACATCAACCAAATCTGATACTTGCCCAGCCCATCGAGAAAAATCCCACGGGTCCACGGATGGCTGAACGCCGCATATTCAATTTTCAGCACGGCGTCGAGGTCGGCCTCGGTCATCGGGCGGAAGGATAAAGCCTCACTCATCGGTTGTTTTCCAGCGCGCCATCAGCCGGCGCATGGCTTGCCAGACATCAGCCTTACGCTGTGGCTCTTCCATTAATAATTCCAGGCCCGGCAGGGCCCACACCGAGCCCAGGCTGTCGACCTGCAACTCGCGGTACCAGGCTTCGGCATTGGCCTCGCCGGCAAAACGCACGGCGGGGAGGCCAATCAGCCACAGGCACACGCAGGGCTCGTCTTCCAGGCGCGCTGACACAAAACCTTGCACAAAATCCCGTGCAGCTTCCGGGCCCTGGTCCATGGTGCCGCGCACCAGCAGCGGCCAGCGCACCGGATCGCCGATGATTTGCGGGCTGTCGGGCAGGCCGGCGGCGCGCAGCATGTCCTTGAGCAAAAGATAAGCCGGGTCGCGGGCCTGGAAGCGTTCGCCGGTGGGCAATTCCACCAGCAACAAGCAGCGACCGGCGCGCAGCAATTGCAGGGCAAAGCGTGGCGGCGGCACCACCGGGGCCTTGACCACCGCGGCAGCCTCTTCGGCCACCACGGCGGCCTTGGTCACCGCCGATGGGCGTGGGACCTCGATCTTCGCCCGCTCCACCACGGGGCGCACGGGCACCGCCGGCTTGACCACGGCAACCGGCGCAGCCGCTTCCTCACCCGAAACCTCGAAGGCCTCATACGGCTCAAGCGCTTCCAGCAGCTCAGGCCGCGACGGCGCGGCAAACGGCAGTTCGGTGCGGGGCAGCCAGTTGACCACCTGCATGGCGGTCAAGTAAGCGCGACGTCGGGACTCGATAAGCACAGCTCGGCCACTTGTGGATAACTAAAGAGCGGCGATTCTACCGTTGTTCGGCAACAATCGCCCACTGCGTACTGACCGGCTGTGGATAAATCCCCTGCCTGATGCAGTACAATCGCGACTTTTCATCGCCAACCAGCCGGCCATTCCCATGATCGAACCCAAGCGCGTCCTACGCGCCCTCGCCGAACACTGGGCACTGCTTGAGCCACTGTGCGAACACTTCGACCAAGGCACCCTGAGCCTTGGCGAGCTGCGCGCGCAATTGGCCGCCCAACAACTGGACAGCACGCCACAGGACATCACCAGCCTGTTGGACGTGTGGATTCGCCTGGACATCCTGGTGCCTGTCGCCAAGAGCCCGAACCGTTTCGAGCTCAACGCGCAGATCCACGACTTCCTGGCCTATCTTCGCAAGGAGCACCGGCTTGGCCTGTGCCTGGAAATCGAAGCCTACCTGCGCCACCTCGAGCGCCTGGCTGGTTACATCCAGGACGCCTTCGACATCCGTGATGGCCACGACCTCGCCCGCCAACTGCGCCTGCTCGACATGCGCGTGCGGGACGTGCTGAAAAAACTCGCCAACGACGAACAGGCCCTCGCCGCCGTGGCCGATCGCGCCAAGACCAGCGACCGGCAGATTCCGTTGCGCCAGCGTTATGCCGAAGTACTGGCAACCTGGGACGAATACGTCGAACCGATGATCCAACTGGTGAACGCCGACGGTGCCTTCGAACAGGGCGTGCGCAAGGTGGAAAACGTGCTGCTGCGCCTGCTCACCGAGCAACAGCGCCTCGGCCACCTGGTGGACGACGACATGCTGCTGCGCACCCACGCGCGCATCCTCGAAATGCAGACCAGCGCCCAGTTGACCCTGCGTCATGCACGGGAGCTGCTGTTGCCGCTGCGTGAAGAAGCGCGCCGGCACAATGCCGTGACCCGTGGCGCAGCGCTGGCTTTGTCGGCGATCCGCCGCAAGGGCCTGGACGCCGTGCCGCAAGCCGCGATGCCGATGTTCACCCGCCCGCAGAGCACCTTCCTCGGCAGTGCCAGCCAGGTGGAAGCCTATGTGTACGCCTTGGCGAATTTCGAGCCGAAACCGGCGAAATTCCCCAAGGCGCACAAATCCCACAAAGGCGAAGCCCAGCGCGCCCCGCGCACGGTCAAGGAAATGCTCGAACGCTGCGAAGAGGCGCTGCCGATGCCGGACCTGATGACCTGGCTGCTGGAGCAGGAACCGGAAGGCGCCACCGACGAATTGCTGTACTGGTTCTCGCGCCTGTCCCGCGAGAAGCGCTTCAAGCGCGAACGCCTGGAACGCCGCGATTACCACACCACCGAGCACCAGGTCAGCCTGCGCTCCTTCGCCCTGCTCCCGGCTGCGCCTGATGCCGCCGAGCATTCTGCGAGTACACCTCATGCATCTTGATCTATCCGAACTGTCCCAGCTGGCGCCGATCTTCCGCGAGCTGTTCAAGGGTTACCACGTCAGCCGCCGCGACCCGGAGCTGTACGCGCAATTGTCGAACTTCCAGGACCAGTACCGCACCCTGTTCAAGGCCCTGGGCTTCGAGCTGGTGTGCGACACGCGAGGCTTCTACTACTTCGTGCCGGACACCGCCGTGGCCGCTGCGCAGGTGAACAAGACCGCGCAGCGCCTGGCATTGTTCACCTTCATCATCGTCGAGCATTTGGCCGACCAGGGCCGCGACCCGATCGCCGTGCTCGACGGTGGCAGCCTGGGCCGGGATGAATTGCCGTCGCTGCTGGAGAAGTACCGCGACCTGTTTATCCAGGCCGAAGTGCAGACCCAGGAAGAACTCGAAGAAAAGATCATGCGCCGCATGACCCAGTTGGGGTTTGCCAGCGAAGACAATGGCGTCTACCGCTTCCTGCCGCCGATGCACCGCTTCCTCGACGTGTGCCTGTCGGTGCAGCAGGACCGCGATCTGGCGGCCAGCGTGCACAGCGTGTTGCCACTGCCGGCGCCGGTGATCATCGATGAAGACAGCGATGAAAAATTACTGAAGACCGATGACCCGCTGGACTTGAGCGACTTCGATGAAGAAAGCGAAGAAGACGCCCTGGCCCGCGCCATTGCCGAAGAACAGGAGACCGACGCATGAGTAAGGAACGCTACGGCATCCGCCGCTTCGCCCTATTGAATACCGCCGGCTACAGCCTGGGGTTGTTTCCGCTGGAAGAGCCGCTGTCGGTGTACGGCGCGAACAACCTGGGCAAATCGGCGTCGATCAACGCCTTGCAGTTTCCGATTCTGGCGCGCATGTCGGACATGAGTTTCGGCAAGTACACCCTGGAACAATCGCGGCGCTTCTACTTTGCCAGCGACACCAGCTATATCCTCGTGGAAGTTTCCCTGCCCCACGGCCCACACGTTATCGGCGTGGTCGGTCGCGGTCCGGGCGGTGGCTTTGGTCACCAGTTCTTTGCCTATGCCGGCAAGCTGGACCTGGCCCACTATCAGAAGAACGACACCTGCCTGCGGCAGAAAGAGCTGTTCACCAACCTTGAGCGCGAAGGCCTCAAGGCCTACGAACTCAAGCCGGATGAGCTGCGCCGTTTGCTCGTGGGCGGCCACACGTCGATCCCGCTGGACCTGACGTTGATTCCGCTGCGCTCCACCAGCGAGCAGAGCCTGAAGACCTTCCGCGCACTGTTTATCAACCTGCTGCACATGCGCGAAATCACTGCCGCCAAGCTCAAGCAGCTGTTCCTTGATGCGTTCGAACACAGCCTGCGTTCAGGCAGCGTGGACTACATTGCTGCGTGCGAAGAAGCCTTCCGCGATGTGCGGCGCATGGAGCAGGACTACAACTCGCTGGTGGCTGCCGGGCCATTGGTCGAAGCGTTGGCCAACGGCGTGCGCATGCGCGACGTGTTGCGCGGCAAGTTGCATCGCCTGTCGCCTCTGCTGGACTCGTTGCTCGGCACCTGGTCGGACTACGCCAGTGCACGCAAGGAAGAGCTGACCATCCAGGCTGAGCACTACCGCAATGAGCAGGACGCGCTGCAGAACGACCAGCGTGGCGGCACCCAGGAACTGATGCGCCTGGAGCGTGAGATCAGCGGAATCCAGCGTTGGCTGGGCGAGTTGTCGGTGCTCAAGCATCGCTTTGCGCTGGTGGACGACGTGAAGGTACTGGAGCAGCAACTGCTCGCGGCCAAGGACGCCCACGATGAACTGGCGGGCGCTTTGGCGCAGTCGCGGCAGTTCAGCGCCGAGGACCTGGACGAGCGCCTGCGCGACCTGGAAAAACGCTTGAAGTCGGTCCGACAGCAGCTGGATCACGCGGACAACAACAGCTACGCCAAGCTGCGGGAAGAATTCTCACAGCAGGATGTCGAGCGTCTGATGCGCCTGTTCAACAGTACGTTGTTCAGCCTGCCATTGGGCGAGCATGGCATCACCCTGGACGAGGACGGCCAGTGGGTCAAATCGCTGGAGCAGATCCTCGATGGCTTCAAGGGCGAACGTTTTGAAGTGCCGGGGTTGTCCATCGACATTTCCCACATCGAGCCACCTGCACTTCAGGCCTTGGCGGATCGCGCCGCGTTGCGCGACCAGAAAGAACGCCTGGAAAAAGAACTCAAGCAGCTCAAGACCCAGCAGGCGGTAGCGGCTGACCGTGCGGCGAGCAAGACCCAGACCGAAGCGTTGTACCAGCAGGTGCTGGACGCGCAAAAAGCGTTGGAAGACTTCCGCCGTGCGCAGACCCTGAGTGCGGAAGAAGGCGAGAAACTGGAAAACCTGGCGCAGATGGAAGCGGCCCAGGATGAGCTCAAGCGCTCCAGTGATGCATTTACCGAACGCGTGCAGCAACTGTCGGCCAAGCTGCAATTGGTGGGTCGCCAGATTGGTGACATGGAAGCCAAGCAACGCACGCTGGATGACGCGTTGCGCCGTCGCCAGCTGCTGCCGGCGGACTTGCCGTTCGGTACGCCGTTCATGGACCCGGTGGACGACTCGATGGACAACCTGCTGCCGCTGCTCAACGACTATCAGGACAGCTGGCAGGGACTGTTGCGCGCCGATGGCCAGATCGAGGCACTGTACGCACAGGTACGACTCAAGGGCGTGGCCAAGTTCGACAGCGAGGATGACGTCGAGCGTCGCCTGCAACTGCTGATCAACGCCTACGCGCACCGTACCGACGAAGCGCTGACGCTGGGCAAGGCCCGCCGTGCGGCGGTCACCGATATCGCGCGGACCTTGCGCAATATTCGCAGCGACTATGACAGCCTTGAGCATCAGCTGGCGTTGTTCAACCGGGAGATCAACAAGCGTCAGGTGTCCAACCTGCAGAGCTTCCGCATTGTGCTGGCACCGAACAAGGAAGCCCTCAAGCATATCGACCAGATCATCCACAGCGCTGGCCAGTATGAAGAAGGCGAAACCCTGTCGGTGTTCGATCTCAGCCACAGCGCCGAGCAAGACAACAAGAACGAAGAGGCCAAGGAATACCTGGCCCGCCTCGTGGCCGCCAACCATAACCAGTTGGGCCTTAAGGACTTGTTCGAGCTGGCGTTCGAGATCACCAAAGTGAACGGCCAACCGGTGATCCACACCGACATCGACGGCGCCGCCTCCAATGGCACCACCATGACCATCAAGGCGCTGACCAACATGTATTTGTTGCTGCACCTGATGGACCGCGACCAGGCAGGGCGCGTGCGTTTGCCGTACTACCTCGACGAGGCCGCGGACATCGACGAGAAAAACCAGGCCGCGCTGCTGGAAACCAGCTTGCAGCTGGGTTTTGTACCGATCCTGGCCAGTGTGAAACCTCAGGTGTCGGCCCAGGTGGCGATCGACCTGGAAGGTGGCAGTGGGCCGAACGGGATCTACATCGATGAGGCGGATTGGAAGTACATCCGTCGGCACGATGTGGTGAAGGCGACGGTGAATGTGCAGGCCGATGAGCCGGAGTTGGATGAGGTCTGATTTTTTCGACTGAAATGCAAAAGGCCGCGATCTTCTGGATCGCGGCCTTTTTTTGGGCTTGGAATGGGGAGTGATTCCAAAGGCCCCATCGCGGGCAAGCCCGGCTCCCACGGGCACATGCATGCCAATGTGGGAGCCGGGCTTGCCCGCGATGAAGGCGCCTCGGTCTATTTGCCGAGTGGGATTTTAGGCGCCCAGGTCAGCCATTCATCCTCGAACTTGTCGAACAGCGGGAAGGTTTGCTGTGGCCGCGCGGCATTGCCCATGCGTTCGCCGTCTGGCGTGGCGAAGGCGATACCACCGGCTACCAGGGTTTCCAGGGACTCTGTACGGACTGTCGCGCCTTTGAACAGGCCGAAGTCGAGGCCGAAACCGCTGGTGTTCCAGAAACGACTGCCACCGCGAACCAGCGGCGCATACTTGGGCTCGATCAGGATATGGATCAGGACGCGGTCGGCGGTCTGGCCCAATTCGTAGCCGGTGACTTTGCCCACAGTGACTTCACGGTAGGTGACCGGCACGCCTTCCTTCAACGAGCCGCGACGGGCTGCGCTGAGTGTCAGCCTCAGTCCCTCCTCACGATGGGCGGCTTCAGGGGGCTGGTCCAGGGCGACGAAGTTCTTTTGTGGGCCGGCGTTTTTCGCCGCCGGTTGCACTTCGATGTACTGCCCTGTAACCAGGGTTTCCAGATTGGCGGTTTTCATCAGGCCCAACTCAGGCTTGACCACCCAGAACTGGCTGCCGACGCGCGCAACGCGGTCAGCCACCTGAGTGATGCGCGCACTGAGCAGCACCGACTGCATGTCGGCGCTGAGGTCGACGCTCTCGATCTTGCCCACATCCAGGCCTTTGAAACGGATGGGTGTGCCAGGTCGCATGCCGTCGGCACGGTCTACCTTGATGGTGACCAGGGTGCCATGTTGGTTGGCGGCGTCTCGGTCGGCGAACAGGCGGAAACGTGGAATACGTTTTTTCAGCGGTACATTGGGCTCCGGGGTTTCGAATGCGATACCCCCGGCCATCAGGCTGGCGAGGGATTCGCTCTTCACCTGAATGCCGCCCGTGAGGCCGCCGGTCAGCGTGACGCCACTGGCGTTCCAGAACCGCGTCGAGCCGTTGACCAGGTTTTCGTATTCCTTCTCGATGTGGACGCCAATCACCAATTGCTTGTTCTTGCGCGAGAACTGGTAGCTCTGCACCGAGCCGACCTTGACCTGTTTGTACAACACCGGGCTGCCGACATCGAGCGAGCCGAGGTTGTCGGTAAACAGCACCATGTGCAGGCCTGGCGAGCGCAAGTCCAGAGGCGGGGCCTTGGCCCGTGCGAAAAACTCGCGCTGTGGGGTGCTGCCTTTGTCACCCGGGCGGATCGCGATGTAGTTACCTTTGACCAACGCCTCGAGGCCGGTGATACCTGCCAGGGAAATGGACGGCTTGACCACCCAGAACTGGGTATCCTGCACCAGGTAGTCTTCGGCCAGCGGGTCGAGGGTCAACTCGGCGTTGGCACTGGACAGGTCCGGGTCGATCTTCAGGGTTTTCAGACTGCCGACCTGGATGCCTTTGTACATGACCGGGGTCCGCCCGGCCTGCAGGCCTTCGAAGTCCGTCAGCTTGACCTTGATCCGGATACCGGCCGCAGCGGCGTCGAAATCTTCGTATAGCCGGAAAGGCAGGCTTGGATCAGTGGGTGGGCTGTCCTTGCGATTCTCCGGGGTGGCGAAGGCGATACCGCCCGCGACGATGCTGGAGAGGGATTCGCTGCGCACTTTCACGCCAGAGAGGTTGGCGTCGATACTGATGCCGCTGGCGTTCCAGAAACGTGTGTGTTTGCGCACCAGGCTGGCATAGGTCGGCTCAATGTAGACCTTGATCTCGACGGTACTTTGGTCCTCGGAGAGCAGGTAGCTTTTGACCTGACCGACCTGAATCTGCTTGTAGAACACCGGGCTCCCGCGATTCAGCGAGCCGAGACGGTCAGCCTTGATCGTCAGGTGCAGGCCGGGCTTGGCGTCGGATAGGGGCGGCTCTTCGGAGAGCGCCTTGAACTTGCGTGTGGGCTCGCCATCGCCAGGGCTGGCGGCAATGTAATTGCCGGACACCAAGGTCTCCAGACCAGTGATACCGGCCAGGCTGACACTCGGCTTGACCAACCAGAAGCGCGTATTGGTCTTGAGGTATTGATCAACATCCTTGTTCATCTCGATGGTGGCGATCACCCCACGGTTATTGCCTTCGTCGTCCAGGGCCAAGGCCTTGACCTTGCCCACGGGCATGCCTTTGTAGACCACTTCGGTCTTGTTGACCTGGATGCCTTCGCCGCTTTCGAAGCGTACCTGGATCTCGATGCCCTGCTGGGAATAGGCGCGCCAGCCCAACCAGCCGCCGATGATCAGGGCAATCAGGGGGAGCACCCAAATGGCCGACCAATTGGAGGCCGGGCGGGTTTTAGCTTTAGGCAAATCACTCATGGTCGTCGTCCGACTCCGTGTTATCCCAAATCAGTCGGGGATCGAAAGTTACTGCGGCAAGCATCGTCAAGATCACCACACTGGCGAACGCCGCAGCGCCGAGATTGGCCTCGACACTGGCAAGTCGCCCAAAGTTTACAACCGCGACCAGGATGGCGATCACGAAGATATCCAGCATGGACCAGCGGCCAATGAATTCGATAAAACGGTACATCACGATACGTTGTCGCGCAGACAGTGGTTGGTGACGTTGCACCGAGAACAGTAGCAGACCGATGCCGACCAGCTTGAATGTCGGCACCAGGATACTTGCGATAAACACCACCGCCGCGATGGGGTACATGCCGTGCTGAACAAGCTGGATCACGCCGGCCATGATGGTGCTGGGATCGCCTTGCCCCAGGGAATTGATCGTCATGATCGGCAACATGTTCGCCGGGATGTACAAAATGGCAGCAGTGATCAACAACGCCCAGGTGCGGATGAGGCTGTTGGGACGACGTGCATGGATCAGCGCGCCACAACGGGTGCAGAGTTGCTCGTCGGTATCCGGTTCCTGTTTGTTCAACTCGTGGCATTCAGTACAGATCAGAATGCCCGCATCAATCGCCCGCATGCTCATCCTCCCCCGACAGCGCCTGCCAGATCTGGTGGGGCGACATCACCACCTCAAGCAGCACCTGAACCATCAATAGGCTGATAAAGCAGACCAGACCGAGGCCGATGTTGATGGAGGCCATGTCGGCGAGTTTCACGATCGCAACCAGTACGCCCATCAGGTAGACCTCCAGCATTCCCCAGTCTTTCATGTGGTGGTAAATCCGGTAGAGCAACAGTCCATAACTGCGGCCGATCTTCCAGCGGATACTGAGCAGTACAGCCAACTGGCAAAGCAGCTTGAGCAGAGGGATGCCCATGCTGCACAGGAACACGACGGCAGCGACGCCCTGCATGCCGGTGTCGAACAGGCCGACCACCCCGCTCCACACCGTATCTTCGGAGGTCTGTCCGAGTAGATTGAGCTGCATGATGGGCAAAAAGTTCGCTGGGATATACAGCAACAGCGCGGCGAGCACCAAGGCCAGGCTGCGCTCTACGACGTTATGGCGGTGAGCGTACAGCTCATAACCGCAGCGCGGGCATTGCGCTTTTTCGCCGACGGCGAGCGCAGGTTTGCGCATCAGCAAATCACACTCATGGCAGGCCACCAGGTCGTCCAGCGGTAAATCCGACACCTCAAGGGCATCAACCGGATCGGGCATAGTTAGGGCTCGGACTCTAAAAAAGGTTAGGTGCCTATTCTAGTGGTCTGGTTCAGAAATAACTGTGCAAATTTGTGTGCAGGCTTCGCGCTTTTCACGCGCCCAAAACAAAACCCCATCTGCTTTCGCAAATGGGGTTTCGGAATTTAATCTTGACGATGACCTACTCTCACATGGGGAAACCCCACACTACCATCGGCGATGCATCGTTTCACTGCTGAGTTCGGGATGGGATCAGGTGGTTCCAATGCTCTATGGTCGTCAAGAAATTCGGGTACTGA
>NZ_PCOZ01000017.1 GCF_002979555.1 Pseudomonas sp. MYb60
GTGGACTACCTCGGCCGTGTCGACCACCAGGTGAAAATCCGTGGTTTCCGTATCGAACTGGGCGAGATCGAAGCGCGTCTGCGTGAGCAGGACAACGTCGGTGAAACCGTCGTCGTGGCTCAGGAAGGCCCAAGTGGCAAGCAACTGGTGGCCTATGTGGTGCCAGCAGCGGCCCAGGTCAACGAGGCCGGGCTACGTGATGCCCTGCGCATTGCGCTCAAGGCACGCCTGCCGGACTACATGGTGCCGGCGCACTTCATGTTCCTCGCGCAGATGCCGCTGACCCCCAACGGCAAGCTCGACCGCCGCAACCTGCCGCAGCCGGATATCAGCCAACTGCAACAGGCCTATGTGGCGCCGCAAAATGCGCTGGAACAGCAGATCGCCGCGATCTGGGCCGATGTGCTGCGCCTGCCGCGCGTGGGCTTGAACGACAACTTCTTCGAGCTGGGTGGCGACTCCATCATCTCGATCCAGGTGGTCAGCCGCGCACGCCAGGCCGGTGTTCGCTTCACCCCCAAAGACCTGTTCCAGCATCAGACCGTGCAGAGCCTGGCCGCCGTCGCCACACTCGGCGGGCAGGGGCTGGTCATCGATCAGGGCTTGGTCAGCGGTGAGGCGTTGTTGCTGCCGATCCATCAATACTTTTTCCAGGAAGATATCGCCGAGCGCCACCACTGGAACCAATCCGTGGTGCTGCGCCCCGGCGTGCGCCTGGATGGCCCGCTGTTGAACACCGCGCTGTTGGCGCTGATCGAGCATCACGACGCACTGCGCCTGCGCTTCAGCCAGGCGTCGGGCAACTGGCAGGCCCGCTATCACGGGGTTGAAGCCATCGACAGCCTGCTCTGGCAAGCCAATGTGGACAGTGTCGACGCCCTCGAACCTCTCGGCCAGCAAGCCCAGCGCAGCCTCGACCTGGGCGCCGGACCCTTGCTGCGCGCGGTGCTGGTGGCGCTGCCGGACGGGACCCAGCGGCTGCTGTTGGTGATCCATCACCTGGTGGTGGACGGCGTGTCGTGGCGGATCCTGCTGGAAGATCTGCAAACCGCCTACACCCAACTGCAGAACGGCCAGGCGATCAAACTGCCGGCCAAGACCAGCTCGACCCACGCGTGGGCCAAGCGCTTGCAGGCCCATGCGCAAAGCCCGGCGCTGCAAGAGGAACTGCGCTTCTGGCAGGCCCAATTGCACGGTGCCGACGCCGACCTGCCGTGTGATAACCCGCACGGGGCGCTGCACAATGCATTGGCCATTTCAGTCAACACCCACCTCGACCCGTCTTTCACCCGTCGGCTGTTGCAGGAGGCACCGGCGGCGTATCGCACCCAGGTCAACGACCTGCTGCTGACCGCCTTGTCCCGCGTCATCACGCGCTGGACGGGCGGCGATTCACTGCTGGTCAAGCTGGAAGGGCATGGGCGTGAAGACCTGTTCGATGACATGGACCTGACCCGCACCGTCGGCTGGTTCACCAGCATGTACCCGCTGGCGCTGCGGCCGGCGGCGAGCCTGGCGGACTCGATCAAGGGCATCAAGGAGCAACTGCGCGCCGTGCCGGACAAAGGCATTGGCTTTGGTGCACTGCGTTACCTGGGGGACGAACAGGCGCAGCGCGTGTTGAGCGGGCTGGCGCAACCGCGCATCACCTTCAACTACCTGGGCCAGTTCGACGGCACCTTTGCCGATGATGCCGAACAGGCGTTCTTTACCCCGACGGGGGAGGAGGCCGGGGCCGAACAGAGCGAGCATGCGCTGTTGGGCAACTGGCTGGAAATCAACGGCCAGGTCTTCGGCGGTGAGCTGACCCTGAGCTGGAGCTTCAGCCGTGAGATGTTCAGCGAAGCGACCGTGCAACGCCTGGCCGATGCCTATGCGCTGGAGCTTGAGCAGTTGATCGAACATTGCTGCCGGTCGGCCCACCAGGGCGTGACGCCGTCGGACTTCCCGCTGGCGGCGCTCACCCAGGCGCAGTTGGACCAGTTTGCGCTGGCAGCCGTTGATGATGTCTACCCATTGGTGCCGTTGCAGCAGGGCATGTTGTTCCATGCCCTGTATGAGCCGCAGGCGGGGGATTACGTGAACCAGATGCGCGTCGACGTCGAAGGCCTGGACGTCCCGCGTTTCCGCGATGCCTGGCAGGCTGCGCTGGACAACCATGACATTCTGCGCACCGGCTTCATCCTGCATGGCAGCCTGGAGCACCCGCTGCAAGTGGTGCATCGCCACGCCCAGTTTCCGTTCATCGAGGTCGAGTGCACAGAAACCGACGGGCAGCCACAGCGCCTGGACCGTCTGGCCGAGACTCAACGCCTGCAGGGTTTCGACCTGGAGCGGCCGCCGCTGATCCGAATCGCCCTGGCCCATACCGGCCCGCAACGCTGCCACCTGATCTACACCAGCCACCATATCCTCATGGACGGCTGGAGCAGTTCCCAATTGCTCGGCGAGGTGCTGGAGCGTTACGCCGGCCACGCGCCGCAGCCGCAGGTCTCGCGTTATCGCGACTTTATCGCCTGGCTGCAAGGCCAGGACAAGACCCTGCGCGAAGCCTTCTGGAAGCCGCAACTGGCCCTGCTGGACGAGCCGACACGCCTGTTCCAGGCGCTGCCTCGCAACCCGGACCGCACGGCGTCGGGCCTGGGCGAGTACGCGCTGGACCTGGATGCTGCACACATGGCGCGCCTCAAGGCCTTTGCCCAGGGTCAGAAAATCACCCTCAACACCCTGGTGCAATCGGCCTGGCTGCTGCTGTTGCAACGCTATACCGGGCAGACCACGGTGGCGTTCGGCGCCACGGTCTCGGGGCGTCCGGCAGACTTGCGCGGTGTGGAACAGCAGGTCGGGTTGTTCATCAACACCTTGCCCGTGGTCGCCACGCCGCGTCCGGAAATGCTCGCGGCGCAGTGGTTGCAGCAGATCCAGCAGCAGAACGTGGCCTTGCGCGAACACGAACACACGCCCTTGTTCGAGCTGCAACGCTGGGCCGGGCTGGGCGGTGAAGCGCTGTTCGACAGCATCCTGGTGTTCGAAAACTACCCGGTGTCCGAGGTGCTGGAGCAGGGCGCCCCGCTGGGCGTGCGCTTTGGCAATGTGAACAGCCGCGAGCAGACCCACTACCCGTTGTCGATTGCCGTCGGCGTCGGCGAGACGCTGAGCCTGCACTACACCTATGACCTGGCCGAGGTGGACGCCCCGACCATCGTGCGCCTCAACCAGCACCTGTTGCACCTGCTGTTGGCGCTGGTGGCGAAGCCTCAGGCGCCGCTGGCGCAATTGACGTTGTTGAGCGAGCCCGAGCACCAGGCGCTGCTGGCCCAAGGCAACGGCGTGGTCAATTCCTTCCCGTTCAGCCCTGTGCAGCAACAGTTCGAGCAGCAGGTGCGACGCACCCCGCAGGCCACCGCCGTGGTCTTCGGCGATCAACGGTTGAGCTTCGACGCGCTGAACCGTCGGGCCAACCGCCTGGCACATGGGTTGATCGCCCAGGGCGTTGGCCCGGACGCCTTGGTGGCCATCGCGATGGAGCGTTCGTTCGACATGCTCGCGGGGCTGCTGGCGATCCTCAAGGCCGGTGGCGCCTACGTGCCGCTGGACGCGGACTACCCGCAGGAACGCCTGGCCTACATGCTCAAGGACAATGGCGTGAAATGGCTGCTGACCCAGTCGCCACAACAGCTGCCGCTGCCCGACGGCGTGCAGTGCCTGAGCCTGCAAGGAGACCCGGCCTGGCTGGCGGCGGGCGACGACAGTGATCCACAGGTGGCCGTGGACGGCGAGAACCTGATGTACGTGATCTACACCTCCGGCACCACCGGCAACCCCAAGGGCGTGGGGGTCACCCACGCGGCGTTGGTCCAGCGCCTGGCGTGGATGCAGGACACCTACCGCTTGCAGGCCGACGACGTGCTGCTGCAAAAGGCCCCGGTGAGTTTCGACGTGTCGGTGTGGGAATGCTTCTGGCCGTTGATCAGCGGCAGCCAACTGGTGATTGCGGCGCCGGGCGAACACCGGGACCCGATGCGCCTGCTGGAGTTGATCCAGGCACATCGCGTGACCACGCTGCACTTCATCCCCTCGTTGCTGCAATTGTTCATGGACACCCCCGGCGTGGCCCAGTGCACCGCTGTGCGGCGCCTGTTCTCCGGTGGCGAAGCGCTGAGCGCCGAGCTGCGCGACCAGATCCTGCGGACCCTGCCCGGCGTGGTGTTGCACAACCGCTACGGGCCGACTGAAACCACGATCAACGCGACGTGGTGGCCGTGCTCCCTGGAGGACGGGGCGCGCTCGCCGATTGGCCAGCCATTGGACAATGGCGTGTGCCGAGTGCTGGACGCCGCGCTCAACCCGGTGCCGGCGGGCGTTGCCGGCGAGTTGTATGTGGGCGGCGAGGGGCTGGCGCGCGGTTATCTCGGGCGCCCAGGCTTGTCGGCCGAGCGCTTCGTCGCTGACCCGTTGGGCGCTGCGGGTGCGCGTCTGTACCGCACCGGCGACCGCGTGCGCTGGTCGGCTGATGGCGCCCTGGAGTACCTGGGCCGCCTGGACCAACAGATCAAGATTCGTGGCTTTCGCGTGGAGCTGGAAGAGATCGGTGCGTTGCTGCTGCAACACGCCGATGTCGCCCAGGCCGAGGTGATCCTGCGCGCCGGCAGTGGCGGCGGCCAGTTGATCGGTTACTACGTTGCCCATCCAACGGCACCGGAGCCCGCCGAGCACGGCCAGGCACTGCGCGATGCGCTGCACGCCCAGTTGCCCGACTACATGGTGCCCAAGCACTTTGTGCGCCTGGTCCGGATGCCGCTGAGCCCCAGCGGCAAACTGGATCGCAAGGCGTTGCCGGAGCCTGAGCAGCAGGTCGCCCAAGGCGAATACCTCGCCCCGCAGAGCGCGCTGGAACAGCAGCTGGCGGCCATCTGGCAGGACGTGCTGGAGGTCGGGCAAGTGGGCTTGAACGACAACTTCTTCGAACGTGGCGGGCATTCGCTGCTGGTGATCAACGTGATGTCGCGCATTCAATTGGAGCTGGGCGTGAAGATCAGCGTGCATGAGCTGTTCCAGCATGCGCAGCTCAAGCAACTGGCGGACCATCTGCACGCGCAGGGCAGTGGCGTCAGCACGGAAAAACTGTCGTTCCTGGATTCGCTCCTCGACGAAATGGAGGAGGTGTAATGGATAGCCAGATGGCCCGCAAAATCATGCAGCGCTTTATCGCGCTGCCGCTTGAACAGCGCAAAGTCTATCTGCAACGGATGCTGCAGGAGGGCGTGTCGCCGGCCAACCTGCCCATTCCCGAGGTGCGGCTTGAGGCCAAGGCCCTGCCGTTGTCCTATGCCCAGGAGCGCCAGTGGTTTCTCTGGCAGTTGGACCCGCAGAGCGCGGCCTACCACATCCCCAGCGCCCTGCGGCTCAAGGGCAGCCTGGACATCGCCGCGTTGCAGCGGAGCTTCGAACACCTGGTCGCTCGGCATGAGAGCCTGCGGACGCGGTTTATTCGTGTCGGCGAGGGCATGCAACAGGAGGTGTTGCCCGCGTACCCGCTGGAATTGATGCCCGAGCCCATTGAAGAAAGCCAGCTGAAGGCGCGGGTCGAGCAGGAGATAGCCCGGCCCTTCGACCTGGAACGCGGCCCGCTGCTGCGCATTCGCCTGTTGCGCCTGGCCGAGCACGACCACGTGCTGGTGCTGGTGCAGCACCACATCATCTCGGACGGCGGCTCGATGCAGGTCATGGTCGAGGAAGTGGTGCAGGGCTATACCGCCCTCAGCCGTGGCCATCAGATCGACCTGCCGGCCTTGCCGATCCAGTACGCGGACTACGCCCTGTGGCAACGCAGCTGGATGGAAGCCGGTGAAAAGGAGCGTCAACTGCACTATTGGCGCGAGTTGCTCGGCGGTAGCCAGCCGGTGCTGGAGCTGCCCCTGGACCGGCCGCGCCCGGCCGTTCAGCGTTTTCGCGGCGCCTCCCTGGACCTGACGCTCGACGGTGCGATGGCGGCCCGGATAAAAGCGCTGGCCCAGCGCGAAGGCGCCACCTCATTCATGCTGCTGCTGGCATCGTTCCAGGCGCTGTTGTATCGCTACAGCGGGCAGCAGGACATCCGTGTCGGCGTACCGACCGCCAATCGCAACCGCGTGGAAACCCAGCGCCTGATCGGCTTCTTCGTCAACACCCAGGTGCTCAAGGCGGATCTGGACGAGGGCACCACTGGGCTGACGCTATTGCGCCAGGCGCGCCAGCGGGTCCTCGAGGCCCAGGCCCATCAGGATTTGCCGTTCGAACAACTGGTGGAAGCGCTGCGCCCGGAGCGCAGCTTGAGCTACAGCCCATTGTTCCAGGTGATGTTCAACCACCAGAACCGGGGCACCGGCAACGCGAGTGAAGCGCAAACATCCAGCCTGGTGCTGGAGGGCCTGGACTGGGAGAGCCGCACCGCGCAGTTTGATCTCAGCTTGAACGTTTCCGAGGAGGCCTCGGGTATCCAGGCGTCATTCGGCTACGCCACCGACCTGTTCGACGCCGCCACCGTCGAGCGCATGGGCCGTCACTGGCAGCGCCTGTTGAGCGGCATGCTGGCGACGCCCGAGGCGTTGATCGACTCGCTGGCGATACTGGACGCCGATGAGCGCGCGCAGCTCGTCGACGATTGGAACGCCACCGCCACCGATTACCCCCTTGAGCAGCCCGTGCACCGTGCTTTTGAAGCCCACGCCGCGCGCAGCCCGGAGCAGCCGGCGCTGGTGTTTGGCACCACGCAACTGAGCTACGCGGCCCTGAACGCCTGCGCCAACCGCCTGGCGCATGCCTTGATCGAGCGCGGCGTGGGCCCGGACAGTTTGGTCGGCGTGGCCATGGAGCGTTCCGTGGAAATGGTTGTCGCGCTCATGGCGGTTCTCAAGGCCGGCGGTGCGTATGTGCCCGTCGACCCGGAATACCCCGCCGAGCGCCAGGCCTACATGCTGGAGGACAGCGGGGTCGGCCTGGTGTTGAGCCAGTCGCACCTGCGCCTGCCGGCCGCCGACAGCCTGCTGCGCATCGACCTGGACCGCGACGACGCCTGGCTGCAGGGCTACAGCGCCGCCAACCCCGACGTCGAACTCAGCGCTGCGAACCTGGCCTATGTGATCTACACCTCCGGTTCCACCGGCAAACCCAAGGGCGCCGGCAACAGCCACGCGGCGCTGGCCAACCGCCTGTGCTGGATGCAACAGGCCTATGCCCTCGACGGCAGCGACACGGTGCTGCAGAAAACCCCGTTCAGTTTCGATGTCTCGGTGTGGGAATTTTTCTGGCCGTTGCTCAGTGGTGCACGGCTGGTGATGGCCGCGCCTGGCGATCACCGTGACCCGGCGAAACTGGTGGAGCTGATCACCCGTGAAGCCGTCACGACGCTGCATTTTGTGCCGTCGATGTTGCAAGCCTTCCTGCAACACAGCCAGGTGAGTCGCTGCGCCAGTCTGCAGCGCATCGTCTGCAGCGGCGAGGCGCTGCCTGTGGACGCGCAGCAACAGGTGTTCGCGAAACTGCCCCAGGCCAACCTCTACAACCTTTACGGCCCCACGGAAGCGGCCATCGACGTGACCCACTGGACCTGCGTCGACGAAGGCAAGGACGCCGTGCCGATCGGCAAACCCATCGCCAACCTCGGCTGCCACATCCTCGACGGCACCCTGGAACCGGTACCGGTAGGCGTATTGGGCGAGCTGTACCTGACCGGCCAAGGGCTGGCGCGGGGTTATCATCGGCGCCCGCTGCTGACGGCCGAACGTTTTGTCGCCAGCCCGTTCGCGCGCGGCGAGCGCATGTACCGGACCGGCGACCTCGCGCGGTATCGGCCGGATGGGGTGATCGAGTACGCCGGGCGCATCGACCATCAGGTCAAGCTGCGTGGCCTGCGCATCGAATTGGGTGAGATCGAGGCGCGCTTGCTGGAGCACCCTGATGTGCGCGAAGCGGCCGTATTGGCCGTGGATGGCACGCACTTGGTCGGCTATGTGGTGCTCGACGACGCGCCGGCGCACTGGCGTGAGAGCCTCGGCGCCCATCTGGCGGCGCAGCTGCCGGCCTTTATGGTGCCGGCCCAGTGGGTGGTGCTGGAGCGCATGCCGCTGAGTCCCAACGGCAAGCTGGAGCGCAAGGCGCTGCCGCGTCCCGACGCCGTCACCCTACAACGCGCGTATGCGCCGCCGCACTCGCCGCTGGAGCGCCAGGTCGCCCAGGTCTGGCAGGACGTGCTCGGTGTCGAATGCGTGGGCCTTGACGATAACTTCTTCGAATTGGGTGGGCATTCGTTGCTGCTGTTGCTGGTCAAGGAACGCCTGGCGACCCAGTGCGGCTTGACGCTCACGGTCAACCAACTGATGACGCGTCCCACCGTCAGGGCGCTGGCCGCCGATGCGCCGCAAGCACCGTCGCTGATCGTCGACCTCAATGGCCATCCGGACGGCCCTGCGTTGTTCCTGTTCCACCCCAGTTTCGGCTCGGCGCATTGCTACAAGGCGCTGGCCATGGCGCTGCGTCAGGACATGCCGGTACGCGGCGTGATCTGCCGCGCGCTGGTCGACCCGCTGGGCGAAGTACCGGCCTGGGAGCGCATGGTCGAAGACTACGGGCAGCAGATCCTCGCCGCTCAGCCGCAGGGGCCGTACTACCTCGGGGGCTGGTCGCTGGGTGGCAACCTGGCGTTGCAGGTGGCCGGTTATCTGGAAGCGCGAGGCGCCGAGGTGGCGTTCGTCGGCTGTATCGACGCGCCGCCGCCGCTGCACGTCACGGCGTTTTGGGCGCGGGAAAAACCGCAGGTTGCCACCGTTGCCGAGAGTCTTGTGGAGCGCCGGGTGGAGCTGCTGACGGTGATGTTTCCCGATGCTGCACAGGCGATTGCACAGGCCTGGGAGGATATCGAGCACTCAGGCACGGCGGCCGATCAACACTGGCCGGCGTTGTGCGAATGGGCAGAGTCGGCCCTCGGCGAGACATTCGCGAGCCTGCGCACCGAGTTGCAGCAGGGCGGCGAGCTGGAGGTGTCGTGGGCGTTGAAACTGACCCTGGACGAACGCTTGAAGGACGCGGCCTACGTGCCCATCGTGGCGCCGGTCAGTTGCTGGTGGGCGGCCCTCAGCAAGACCGAAGCGGATCGCCAGGTGATCCGCACTGCGCTGGAAGCGGGCGTTGGCCATGGGGTTGCGGCCTCGGTGGTGGTGGAGACCAGCCATGACCGGATCGTCGACAACCCTGACTTCGTGGCGTCGTTCGTCGAAGCCCTCAAGGGGGCCCGGCACTAGTGCCGATAGGCGCCTGGGATCAGAAGTCCCAGCGCGTCGTCAGCATCAGGTTGCGCGGGTCGCCGTAGTAGCCGGTGTTGAAGAAGCCGATGTTGGTCAGGTAGGCCTTGTCGAACAGGTTATTGATGTTCAGGGTCGTGGAGAGGTGGTCGGTGAACTGGTATTTGGCCATTGCATCGAACAGCCAGTAGGCGGGCTGATGGATGACTTCGGAGCGTGACAGGCCGGCGTTGTACACCTGGCGCCAGGTGTTGCCTTGCCAGCGCGCGCCGCCGCCGAGGGTCAGGCGGTCCAGGGATCCGGCGAGCCGGTACGAGGTAAAAAAACTCAGTTGGTCCTGGGGCTCCAGGGTCGAGGCTTTTTCACCGTGTTCGTCGCGAATGACTTTGTGGGTATAACCAGCCTGGGCTTGCCAGCCGGGGGCCAGCTCTCCGGACAGCTCGGCTTCCACGCCTTTGGTCTTGGCCTTGATGCCCCGTGAGGCCTCGGTGATCGCCAGGTTGGTAGGGTTGGCGTTGTATTCGGCATCGGCCTCCGCGCGGTTGCTCTCATGCACCTCGAAATAGGCCAGGCTGGTGTTCAGCCCGCCATTGAAGAATTCGCCCTTGATTCCCAGCTCGTAGTTCTTGCCTTCGTCCGGTTCCAGCACCTGGTTGTCGCGGTCGCGGGCGGTCTGCGGGTAAAAGATGGCCGTGTAGTTGGCGTAGGCGGTGAAGCTGTCGTCGAGGTCGTAGGTGACCCCAAGGTAAGGCACCAGCTTCCCGGTTTCGGTGGAGTGGCTGTCACCGGTCAGCCAATAATTGGCCACGCGACTGCCGACGAACACATTCAGGTCATCCGTGAGGTTGAAGCGCGCCGTCGCGTAGCCGGCGGTTTGCCGGGTGGTTTCATCGAACCGGCTGGTGACCGCGCCCCAGTTGGGTTCCGGGAAGTTGCCGTCGAAGTGCCAGAAGTCGATGACGCGCCCATTGACGTGAATCGGTGATTCGTAGTTTTTGCCCACCCAGTGGGAATTCGACGCCGAGGCGCCGACCACCAGTTCGTGTTCCCGGCCGCCCAGATTGAACGGCCCGCTGGCGTAGACATCGCCGGCATCGGCGCGGGTATCGCCGGTGAGTTTGTTGGCGTAGAGCGTCGACAGGCCGGTGGCGGTGAACGGCCCGTTCTGGATGGCCCCGAGCGGCGCGTCATAGCCGCTGAACTGGTGGGTGTATTGGCCCTTGAGCACCCAGCCGTTGGAAAAACCGTGCTCCAGGGTGGCGAATGCGCTTTGGGTGTATTGCTCCCAGCTGCTCCACTTGGCGCCATTGTTGAACGAGCGCTTGACGTGGATGCGGTTGCCGCTGCGATCGAACAACGGGCGGCTGCCGGCCCAGCCCGCGCCGGATGGATTGCTGTTCTGGTAGTCGAAGCCCAGGGTCAGCAGGGTGTCCTCGCTGAGGTCGGCTTCGAGCGAGGCAAAGTACACGTGGGTCTTGCGCTCGTAGCGGTCCATGAACGCGTGCTTGTCCTGGTACGCAGCGACCGCCCGCCCGCGCAGGTTGCCGCTGGGGGTCAGCGGGCCGCTGACGTCGACCTGGGAGCGGTAGTTGTCCCAGCTGCCGGCCCCCAGGTCGAGGCTGGCCCTGAAGTCCCGGGTAGGTTTTTTGCGGATCAGGTTGAGCGTTGCCCCTGGAGCCCCGGCGCCTGCCAACAGGCCCGTGGCCCCCTTGAGCACTTCTACGCGGTCGTAGATCGCCATGTCGCTGAGGGTCTGGCCCGAGGAGTAAGCGGCGTTGCGCAGGGTGGGGATGCCGTCGTACTGGAAGTTCTCGATCAAGAAACCGCGTGCGTAGTAGTCGGTGCGCTCGCTGTCCAGCCGCGACAGGGTGATGCCCGGCGTGTGGCGCATCACATCGTCGATGGAGGTGAGCGCAAAGTCGTCCATGTGCTGGCGGGTGATGACCGAGATCGACTGCGGGGTCTCCCGTGGGGTCAGCACCATCCGTGTGGCGGTGGCGATGGTACCGGGTGTATACGAACCCGAGCCTTCGGTCACCGTGCCTAATTGGTTGGCCGTCACTGACGTAGCGCCCAGCTCCAATGTATCGATACCGCCCGCCGTGACGCTGAGGGCGTTGCCTTCCAGATTGAAGTGAATGCCGCTGCCCTTGAGCAAGATGGCGATGGCCTGAGTGGGGACAAGCTTGCCCTTCACTGCATTGCTGCGTTTGCCTTGCACATCGGCCGGGTTGTAAAGCACTTGCAGGTTGGCCTGGTTGCCGAACGCCTGCAACGCCGTGCCCAACGGCTGCGCGGGAATGTCGATTTCGATCTCCTGGGCCTGCGCGTACCCGGCCACCGGCAGCGAGACTGCCAGGGCCAGCGCGCACGGCTTCAAGTGGAGGCTCAGGGCCTGGCGCATGCACAGCGCCTTGTGCAGGGGACCGAGACCGAGTCGAACAGACATGGAGGCGTTCTCTTGGAGGTTTTTCAGGCAGACAGTCTACAGGTGTTTATTGAGGTGGTTTCTCATTGACACAACTGTAGCCTGGCTGCCGGGTCAAACCGGAGCAGAGAACTTACGCAGGTTCCATTTCGTGCACCACCTTGCCCGCGCGCAGGCGCACGAGTTGGTCGGCGATGTCGAAGTAACGGTCGTCGTGGCTGATGACGATGATGGTCTTGCCCAGGCGCTTGAGGTCCGGCAGCAGCTCGGTGTAGAAGATCCGGCGGAAGGCCGGGTCCTGGTCGGCGGCCCATTCATCGAACACCAGCACCGGGCGTTCTTCCAGCCACGCGTTGACCAGGGCCAGGCGCTTGCGCTGCCCGGTGGACAGGTCGGTGGTGCTGAAGGCGCCGTCCTTGATCGTGACTTTGTGCGCGATCTCCAGGCGGTCCAGGTACTGCGCGGCGCTGTCCAGCGATTGTTGGCCGCCGCCCTGCACCAGGTCGTCGAACAGGTAGTAGTCGGCAAACACCGTGGTGAACAACTGGCGGTAATCGTCGCGGGTGGGGGCGATCACGGCGTCGCCATTGAGGTGGATCTCACCGGATTGCGGCGGGTAAAGCCCCAGCAGCAACTTGATCAGCGTGGTTTTGCCACAGCCGTTCTCGCCGACGATAAACACGATATCGCCTTGCTTGATGCTCAGGTTGATCGGTCCCAGGTGGAACGGCGCGCTGCCTTCCACCGGTGGCGGGCTGTAGCTCACGCCGCGCAGTTCCAGGCTGTGGACCACCGGTTTTGGCGCTTCGCTGTCTTCGAGCAGCAGGTGCGGCTCGGGGGACGAGAAACGCTCGGACAGTTCGGCGATCCGCGAGAAGGCGATCTGCGCTCGGCTGACAATCGGCAGCGCGGTCACCACGTGCTCCAGCGGCCCTTTCATGTACAGCAATACCAGGACGAAACCGGTGATCACCGCCGGGTCGGGGTTGGGGTTGTACGCCTGGAACGCCAGGGCCAGGCCAATCACCACGAAGAACAGCATCGAGCCGAAGGTCTTGGCGACGATGAAGATGTTCACCGAGCGCACCTGGATATCGCTGATGCGGTCGGCGGTGGCCTGGATGCGGTGGGTGTTCATGCGGTAGCGGCGCGGCCGGTGCATGCGCAGCTCCTTGGCGCCGGAGGCGATGGCGCTGTAGTAACGCTGCAGCTCGTCTTCCTGGTCGCGGGCCGCTTCGAAGCCCTTGATACCGGCTGACCGGGCCACGTACTGCACGGACGTGCCGATCACGATGGCCACGACCATCATCAGGAACATCGGCACGGACAGGTATGCCAGGTAGCCAAGGCAACCCAGGGTGACCGTGGAAGCGATGGCCAGTGGGGTGAAGGAAAAGGAAAAGTCGCTGATGGTGTCGACGTCGTGTGTCAGCACCGGGATCAGTTTGTGGGTGCGGTAGCGCTCGATTTGCTCGATGGGTGCCGACAGCACTTTTTCGCCGAGTTCCTTGCGCAGCGCGGCAATGATGCGCTGGCCCACATAGTTGGTGCCGATGTCCGACACGATGGAGCTGATCAACGCGAGCACGCACAGGGCGGCAAAGGTCAGGATCACACCCTGGGTCATGCCGGTGGAGGAGTGCAGGGCCTTGTTGATGGTCGCCAGCAACAAGGTGATCGCCAGGCCGCCGGCCATGCCCAGGGTGACGGAGATCGTCATGATGGTGCGAAAGGGCCTGAGCAATGCGAGCAGGCCTTTGAAGGCGCCGCGCTTGGGGTCGGTCATAAATACTTCCCGGAAAGTGAATGAAACGGGGGCTGGGCACACAGACCCTTACCCATGACAAACGAAGCACCGGCGCAGCGATTTAGCGCGGTGTGCCCAGCGGCGTCGGTGGCGGATAAATTGCGCGGCGCCTGGTTCGTTCTTGTGGTGTAGGCGCACGCGTATGGGCGCGTGCCGGAGCTATCCAGTGAGAGCGAGACAATGACGAAAAAAAACCTGGTGTACGTGTGGTCGCTGCGCAATGCCGCCGCCGACAAGGCGGGGCAGCCGGTGGCCTACAAGGACCATGAGCGCTACATGATGTCGGTGCTGGAATCCCTCGCGGGCGCGCTCAACGACACGCCGCTGGGCGAGGTCTACAACCTGGTGGGCGTGGTGTATGACGATGACGCGCAGAACCCGCGCGACCAGCAGTTGGTGGCCGACTATGGATTTGCCTACACGCCCGGCCGCCAGTGGCTGTACCCGGCCGATCTGCGGGTGCAGGGGCGCCTGGTCAATGAGCTGCTGCTGAGTGTGCCGTCGACCTATCGGCGCCTGCCACGCGGCAGTGCGGAACATCGTGCCGGTAAGCAGGATTTCGAACGCCGCCTGCACGATACGCTGGTGGAATTGAAGGCCGACATCGTGGTGCTCGACGGCCTGCTGGTGATCCTCGATGAACTGGTGCGCCCGGGTGCGCCGTTTGCGCGACGTATCATGAACATCCACCCCGGCATCACCCGCATCGAATCGCCCTACGAGCGCCGCGGCGCCTACGCCACCTGGAACGCCCTCTACGGCGCCCGCGGCCAAACCGTGGTGGACTGGGCCACCAAGGCCACCGTCCCCTCCGAACCGCTGTACCTGACTGGCGCGTCGTTCCACTACGTGGACAACGGCATCGATTCCGGCGAAGTGTTCCACGACGTGCTCAAGACCGAGATCGCAGCCGACGACACCATCCTCGAGTTGCGCTGGAACAACTTCAACAACAGCCTGTTCCCGGCGCTGCATGAAGGCCTGGCCTTACTGGCCCAGAAGGGCCTCTAAAGCGCACACGATTCAAGTGTAGGAGCAGGTTAGCCCGCTCCTGCACTGGATAGCGGCTGTGTTGAAAATAGGGGGTTCCTGCGTCTTCAGAGGTCGCGCACCACACGGAATCCTATCCAGTCCCCGCGCGTCTGCGGGTAGATGGTGTTGCGGTTGCCCGAGCGTGAGAACACGGGTGCTTCGCCCCAGTCGTTGCCCCGGATCATGTAGCCCTTGCAGTCGGGCTCTGCCCACGCGCTGCCGTCGGCAGGTGCACCGTGGTAGTTCGGGTGTTCGCAGTCGGCGACTCGCTCGTAGACGTTGCCGTGCATGTCGTACATGCCAAACGCATTCGGCGGGTAGCTGCCCACTGGGGATGAGTAGCTGTAGCCATCGGCCGGGCCGTAGGTGTTGGCATGCTGGGCGATGCTGTAGCCCTTGCCCTCGTCGAACGGGAACGGAAACGGCCCGGTGGAGCCGGCGCGTGCGGCGTATTCGCGTTGGGATTCGCTGACCATGTGGTACTGCTGGCCAGTCTTTTTCGACAGCCAGGCCACGTACTGCTTGATGTCATCCATGTCCATGCACACTGCCGGCTGGCGCGAGCCCTGGGGGTAGCGGGGCTTGCTGGCGATGCATTCGCGGCCGGGGCGGGTGTCGCCGTTGGCGATCTTTACCCCGGCCTGGCGCACGTAGCTGTCCCACTCGCCAGCGGTGATGTGGAAGCGGCTCATGGCAAACGGCTTGGCGAAGGTCACATCGTGCATCGGACCTTCATCGGGCTCGCGGCCCACTTCATCGTCCGGCGTGCCCATGGTGAAGGTGCCAGCGGGCAACACCACCATTTCCGGGCAGTCCTTGCAGTCCTTGAACACCTTGCCCGGTTGCGGCGCGGCCGCCTGGGCCAGGCCGGGCAACAGCGCGCCGCACAGGACGGTCAGGGCCAGGGTGCTAAGGGGTCTTAACGGAGATGGATTCATCGGAGCCTCGCGTTCAAAAGGAAAAAAGGGGCGTCATGCCTGCTGACCCAGCAGCGTCATGAAGCGCTGGATTTCATCGGAAGAATTGAGCAGGCCTGGGGCTGTGCGGATCACCGGACCGGCATCGCGCTCGACCGCATCGATCACCACGCGGTTTTTGAGCATGTAGGCGGCGACGGCGTCGCTCTGCCGACCCTTGACCCGGAAGAACGTGAAGCCAGCGGACAACGCCGCGCTGCGCGGGGTGACGAGTTCGATGTCGGCGCGGGCCAGTAACTGGTCTTTCAACTCGGTATTGAGCTGATGGATGCGCGCCTGCACCTGCGCCTTGCCCAATTGCAGGTGCAGCTTGAACGCTTCGTCCACCGCCCAGCGATGCTCGAAGGCGTGGTAGCCACCCGGGGTCATGGTGGTGGCGAAGTCCTTGTCTTCGGAGAAGGTCGGCACCATCGGCGTGACGTAGCGGTTCTCGGCGTCGCGGGCACAGACCAGCCCGGTGCCGCGCGGGCCGAACATCCACTTGTGGGTCCCGGCGATAAAAAAGTCGCAGCGCATGTCCGGAAAATCGAGGTTTTCCACACCGAACCCGTGTACGCCGTCCACCACGTAGAGGATGCGGTCCTTGTCATCACGGTTGCGGTTGTGCTCGGCCACCAGCGTGCCGATCTCGCCGATGGGCAGCTTCACGCCGCTGCCCGATTGCACCCAGGTCATGCCGAGTACGCGGGTATTGGGGCGGATGTTCTGCTGGATGTTGCCCAGCACCTCATCGGCGGACACCCGGTTGGCGCGCTGAAACAGCGGGATACGGCGCACCTGGGTGCCTTGCTTGCGCACCCGAAAATCCAGCACGTTCTGGGTGGCGTAATGCTCATGCACCGTCGTCAGGATCTCCTGGTCCGGCCGTACCTGGATGCCGCCATAGATCATCGCCAGGCCTTCGGAGGTGCTGCCGGTCAGCGCGATCTGCGGCGCGGTGGCCTTGAGGTAGCGACCTGCCCATTCGCGCACCTGGCCTTCGCGCTTCCAGGTTTCCTGCAGGTCCCAGTCCATGGCCAGGCCGGGGTTGCGGTCGATCTGCGCGCGGTAGCGTTCGATGGCATCGCGCACCGGCTTGGGGTGCGAGGCCACGAGGAAGTTGGAAAAATGCAGGTAGTTCGGGTCTTGGTTGAACAGTTGCTTGAGCCCCGTCCATGGGTCGTTCGTGACAGTGGCGGCGCTGGCCTGGGGCAACAGGCTGGCGCCCAGGGGCAGGCTGGCGGCCAATACCCCGGCCTGCTTGAGAAAGGTACGGCGGTCGGTCATGGACAGGCTTCGCAGATGATTAACGGTTGGCCAAGGGCTTGGCGGATTGTTGTACCTGATCCCACACCCGCAGGAAGTTGCCTCCCCACAGCTTGGCGATATCAGCCTCGGAGTAGCCGCGCTGGATCAGTTCGGCGGTGACGTTGCGGATCTCGCCCACATTGTTCCAGCCCGTCACGCCGCCGCCGTCGTTGAAGTCCGACGACAGGCCGACATGGTCGATGCCGATCTTGCGCACGGTGTAGTCGATGGCGTCGCCCAGGTCCTTGAGGGTGGCCTTGGGTTCTTCATCGAGAATCGCGTACAGCGCGCTGGCGTACTCGCCGAACCGATGCTCGGGCCAGGCGGCAATGATCGGGTCGCCTGGCATCAGCGCCACCGCCTGGTTCGGCAGCGGCGGCAAGTCGAAGCGGGCACGCAGGGTGTTGAGTTTGTCCTGGGTCGGCTGGCTGAGCGGGCGCAGGTACGCGGAGAACCCCACGATCTGCACCACGCCACCGCTGCGCTTGATCAGTTGCAGTTCCTTGTCGCTGAGGTTGCGCGGGATATCCACCGCCGCCCGAGGCGCCGAGTGGGACGCCACCATCGGCGTGCGGCTCAACTGCGCCACTTGCTCCAGGGCCTTGGTGGACATCTGCGACACATCGATGATCACCCCCAGGTCGTTGAGACGCTGCACCGCCTGCTTGCCGATGTCCGACAGCCCGTCGAGGGCATCCACCGAATCATTGAAAAACGGCAGCGGCCGCGACGAGTCCGACCAGGCATTGTTGCCCACATAGCTGAAACCGAACATGCGCATGCCGCGTGCGGCCCACAGGTCCAGCTGGTTCAGGTCGTTGCCCAGGGGGTAGGCGTTGAGCATGCTGATGAAAATCGCGAACTTTCCCTCGCCATGCAGGCGCCGGAAATCCTCCGGGGTGTAGGCGATGGCGACTTGGTTGGGATAGTCGCGGACCATGGCGCTGATGATCTTGAAGCGCACTTCCTGTTCGTGGCGCGCGGCCTCGACAAAACCTTCGGTGGGCTTGTGGGGGGCGTTGGGCCCGTTCCAGATTTCCGGCCAGCCGAATATCGTCAGCGCAGCGCCGGACAAACGCCCGCGTGCGGCCTTGGCCAGGTCGAACTGGCCTTCGCCATCCTTGTCGACTTCATTGCCGGCGGTGCCAAAGTCCACGGGCACGGTGATATGGCTGTCGAACGACAACAACCGGTCCTGCATCTCGTTGGCCTGCTTGATCACCGCCAGCGGGTAGCCGGCGTTGCCCTTGAACCAGTGATTCCAGACCAGGAAGCCGGCCCCGGCGCCGATGGCCAGTGCCAGGGGCAGGCCGATGTACAGCGCCTTTTTCGAACGTGGTTTCGTCATTGCCATCTCAGTCAGTTGAGGCCTTCGCTATCAGGGAAGAACGAGCGATGGGCGGGGAAATTTAGGTGGCGCGGGCGGCCCGGTAAATTTCCCCGGCGGGCAAACGTTCTAGCTCTGATAAAGCCGTTTCCTAAGGTAGACAATGACCATCTCTCGACGTGGGTTCATCGCAGGCCTGGCGCTGACGGGCGCTGCGGTGCCGGCCGCTTTCTATGCCCATCGCGAGCTGACGCGCGAAGAAGAATTCCCCATCACCCCCGGCGAAGCCACGGTGGACCTGGCCGACACCGCCGGCCAACAACTGGCCAACGCCTTGCGCGGCGTGTGGAGCCTGCGCCTGGAAGGCCGCGATGCCGGCTTGAAAGGCCTGCCGCTGCAAGGTCTGGAGCTGCTGCTGGACATCGCCCCCCGTGGTCGTGGCCTGCGCGGCTACCTGGACACCGCCGCCAACCTGCGCACCGACGGCGAACCGCGCTACCGCGTGCTCGGCGACCTGCTGACCGGGGAGGGCGCCGTGCTCTACTGGCGGTTGGTCGACCGCGACTCGGCCCATGGCATACCCGCCTATGAATTCAAGATGACCCTCGATGAGGTCTGGGGTGCCTTTGCCAACGCCGGCAGCGGCACCCTCAGCGGGCAGATTTTCGAGCTGGACCGGCCTCTGGCGTTGGTCGAGCGCGACAACCGGGTGATCGCTCACAAACAGCTGTTCCCCGAAGCCCGCCAGCGCATCGGCCTCGCCCCGACCCTGCTGGCCCGGCTGATCGCCCCTGAGCACCGCCTGTTCCACCAGCTCTGGCACGCCACCCGTGACCAGTGGCATACACTTTCCGAAGATAAACGCGACGCCCTGCGCGGTATCGGCTGGCAACCTGGCCCTCGGGGCCTTGAGCGTGACGCCCGGGGCAAGCACAAGGACCGCAACGGCTCGGGCATCGACTTTTTCTTCATGCACCGCCACATGCTCGGCACGGCGCGCGCCCTGCAGGATCTGCCGTCGTGGCCGGCGTTTCCCGAACCGCAACCGGCACTGGAGCGTGATCGTCTGGGCTTCGTGCGCTACTTCGACAACCACGACGGCTTTGCCCTGCCTCCTACCTGGTCGGCGGCGGACGACAGCGAATACACCCAGTGGGTCAGCGACATCAAGGCCGCCGAGACCTACCACAGCAACTTCCAGGTCTGGGAATCGCAATACCGCGACCCGCGCTACCTCGCCCGCAAGACCCTCGGCCAGCTCGGCTCGGAAATGGAGCTGGGCCTGCATGACTGGCTGCACATGCGCTGGGCTTCGGTGCCACGCGACCCCTCCAACGGTGTCCCCGTGCCCCTGGCCCGCGACCCCTCGGACTTTGCGCCACGCTGGTTTGCCGCCGAAAACGACTTTCTCGGTGACCCGTTCTCCTCCCACGTCAACCCGGTGTTCTGGCACTTCCATGGCTGGATCGACGACCGCATCGAAGACTGGTACCGCGCCCACGAACGCTTCAATCCCGGCGAAGTCACCCGGCTGGACGTCAACGGCGTGGCCTGGTTTGCGCCTGGCCGTTGGGTCGAGGTCGGCGACCCTTGGCTGGGGCCCGACACCCATGGCTGCAGCACCACCCCGGGTTTGCAGCTGGGCAAGTCGATGGAAATGGACCCGGAGACCATGAAGCTGGCGTTGCGCATCACCTTTGTCGCAGACGAGGGCCTGTTGCAGGGCCTGTTCAAGCGCGTGCCAAAGCGGCCCTGGTATGCGCGGCATTTGAAGGTGAAGGGGCGGGCTTGAAAGCCCCCGTAACATGTCTGGCCCGATACACAGCACGTACATCCAATTTTCCCCACCCCCACGCCGGCAAACTCCCCTCATCGCTGAAATTCTAAGGCAGAGGGACATAGCATGGACCCAGCAACACAGACGGGGCCCGACGAAGTCGTCACCCTGGTGGTCAAACACCTGATCAAAAAGGGCAGTGAGGCCGACTACGAAGCCTGGTTGCGGCGCATCGTGCGCATTGCCGGCGGCCGGCCTGGGCACTTGGGTGTCGATGTGGTGCGCAGCAAACAGGGCGGTCTGGCACTGTTCACCTGCGTGTTGCGCTACCGCTCCACCGACGATCTGCAAACCTGGCTCGATTCTTCCGAGCGCCAAACCCTCATCGCCGAAGCCGCGCCCATGCTGGCCGACGGCGACAAGACCGAGATCGGTGCGGTCAACGAATTCTGGTTTTCGCCGCTGGCTGAAGGCGTCGCCCCGCCGCCGCGCTGGAAGCAGGCGGTGGTGTCGCTGTGCGTGATCCTCCCGCTGACGCTGCTGATCCCGATCATCTGGGGCCCGGTCCTGCGCCTGCACCCGTTCCTGTCCAACTACGTGGTCGGCACCTTCCTGGTCACCGTGACTATTGTTGTGCTGGTGGTCTATCTGATGATGCCGGCGGCCACCCGCCTGTTCGCTCCCTGGCTTGAAGCCTCTGTAAAGGAAACCCTATGAACGCCGATCTGATTCTGTTCAATGGCCAATTCCACACTGTGGACCGTGAAAACCCGCGCGCAACCGCGGTCGCCATCAGCCAGGGGCGCTTCGTCGCCGTGGGCACCGACGGTGAAGCCATGGCCCTGCGCGGCAGTGGTACCCAAGTCATCGACCTCAAGGGTCGCACGGTCATCCCCGGCCTCAACGACTCACACCTGCACCTGATCCGTGGCGGCCTGAACTACAACCTGGAACTGCGCTGGGAAGGCGTGCCATCCCTGGCTGATGCCTTGCGCATGCTCAAGGACCAGGCCGACCGTACCCCCACGCCGCAATGGGTGCGCGTGGTGGGTGGCTGGAACGAATTCCAGTTCGCCGAAAAGCGCATGCCCACCCTGGAAGAGCTGAACCAGGCCGCACCCGACACCCCGGTGTTCGTGCTGCACCTGTACGACCGCGCCTTGCTCAACCGCGCCGCCCTGCGCGTGGCCGGCTACACCAAGGACACCCCGAACCCGCCGGGTGGCGAGATCGTGCGTGACAGCAACGGCAACCCTACCGGCATGCTGGTGGCCCGTCCTAACGCGATGATTCTGTATTCGACCCTGGCCAAGGGCCCGAAACTGCCGTTGGAATACCAGGTCAACTCCACCCGCCAGTTCATGCGTGAACTCAATCGCCTGGGCCTCACCAGCGCCATCGATGCCGGCGGTGGTTTTCAGAACTACCCCGATGACTACGCAGTGATCGAGCAGTTGGCCAAGGAAGAACAGTTGACGGTGCGCATCGCCTACAACCTGTTCACCCAGAAGCCCAAGGAAGAGCTCAGCGACTTCCAGAACTGGACCGGCAGCGTCAAGCTGCACCAGGGCGATGACTTCCTGCGTCACAACGGCGCCGGCGAAATGCTGGTGTTCTCGGCCGCCGACTTCGAGGACTTCCTCGAGCCACGTCCGGACCTGCCGTTGACCATGGAGCAGGAGCTGGAGCCGGTGGTCCGCCACCTGGTGGAGCAACGCTGGCCGTTCCGCCTGCACGCCACCTATGACGAGTCGATCTCGCGCATGCTGGACGTGTTCGAGAAGGTCAACCGCGACATCCCGTTCAATGGCCTGCCGTGGTTCTTCGACCACGCCGAAACCATCACCCCGAAAAACATCGAACGCGTTCGCGCCCTCGGCGGCGGCATTGCGATCCAGGACCGCATGGCGTTCCAGGGTGAATACTTCGTCGAGCGTTACGGCGCCAAGGCTGCTGAAGCCACACCGCCGATCAAGCGCATGCTGGCCGAAGGCGTGCCGGTGGGCGCGGGCACCGACGCCACTCGCGTGTCCAGCTACAACCCTTGGACATCGCTGTACTGGATGGTCAGCGGTCGCACCGTCGGCGGCCTGGAGCTGCACGCCGAAGGCCTGCCGCGCCTCACCGCGCTGGAACTGTTCACCCACGGCAGCGCCTGGTTCTCGTCCGAGCAGGGCAAGAAAGGCCAGATCAAGGTCGGTCAACTGGCCGACGTCGCCGCACTCTCGGCCGATTTCTTCAGCGTCGATGAAGAAGCCATCAAGTGGATCGAATCGGTATTGACGGTGGTCGGCGGCAAGGTGGTCTACGGCGCCGGCGACTTCGAAGATTACGCACCGCCACGCGTACCGGTGCTGCCGGACTGGTCGCCGGTGGTCAAGGTGCCGGGTCACTGGCGTCCGAGCTCGCCACTGCAGGCTCAGGTGCACCAGTGCAGCGGCCCGTGCGGCGTGCATTCCCACAGCCACGAAAAAGCGCGCCTATCCAGCGTGCCGGTCAGCGACTTCCAGGGTTTCTGGGGTGCGTTCGGCTGCTCGTGCTTCGCGTTCTGATTACCCATACCCCCGTTAGGAGATATTCCCATGGCTTACAACCGTTTGAACAAAGATGACGCTGTCGTACTGTTGGTCGATCACCAGACTGGCCTGATCTCCCTGGTACAAGACTTCTCGCCGAACGAGTTCAAGAACAACGTGCTGGCCCTGGCCGACGTCGCCAAGTTCTTCAACCTGCCGACCATCCTGACCACCAGCTTTGAAGCCGGCCCTAACGGCCCGCTGGTGCCAGAGCTGAAAGAACTGTTCCCGGACGCGCCGTACATTGCCCGCCCTGGCCAGATCAACGCCTGGGACAACGAAGATTTCGTCAAGGCTGTCAAGGCTACCGGCCGCAAGCAGATCATCATTGCGGGTGTCGTGACCGACGTGTGCGTAGCGTTCCCGACCCTGTGCGCCCTGGCTGAAGGTTTCGAAGTGTTCGTGGTGACCGACGCTTCCGGCACCTTCAACGAAACCGTCCAGCAAGCGGCCTGGTCGCGCATGACCGCTGCCGGTGCACAACTGGTGAACTGGTTCTCCGTTGCCTGCGAGCTGCAGGTTGACTGGCGCAACGACATGGAAGGCCTGGCCAACCTGCTGTCGCCACGCATCCCGAACTACCGCAACCTGATGAACAGCTACTCGGCCTTCACTGCCAAGTAACCTGCTCTCAAGGTAATTGGTGATCCCATGTGGGAGGGGGCTCGCCCCCGATGGCGGTGGGTCAGTCACAGATGTTTTGGCTGACCCACCGCCATCGGGGGCGAGCCCCCTCCCACATTTGCTTAGATCCCCATATTGGGTTTGTGGTGTTGCGACATACCCGTTATAAAGCCATCAAATGTCCACCGAGAAGCGACAATGAACCCCTTCGAAGACATGCGCCTGTTTTGCCAGGTCATGGAATCCGGCAGTTTCACCGCCGCCGCCGAACAGCTGGGTCTGTCCAAGCAGTTCGTCAGCCGCCGCCTGATCCAGCTGGAAGACCGCCTCGGCGTGCGCCTGCTCAACCGTTCCACCCGCCGACTGGACGTTACCCCACTTGGCCAGAGTTATTACGAATCCGCGCTGCGCCTGCTCAGTGAAGTCGAGCAGGTGGAGCAGGGCATCGCCGGCCAGAACAGCGAGCCGCGTGGCACCATCCGCCTCAGCGCGCCATTGTCGTTTGCGATAGCCCACCTGGGCTGCCTGTTGCCGCTGTTCCTGCAGCGCCATCCGGACGTCGCGGTCGAGGTCGACTTGAGCGACCGCCCCGTGGACCTGATCGGCGAAGGCTACGACCTGGTGCTGCGCATCGGCACCCTGGAAGACTCCACCCTGATTGCCCGCCGCATCGCCAGCATTCCCCGCGTGTATTGCGCCAGCCCCGAGTACCTGGCGCTGCGCGGCACGCCGCAGCAGCCCGAGGAACTCGCCCAGCACGATTGCCTGCCTTACGGCCACAGCCGCCAGGTGCAGTGGCGCTTCAAGGGCAAGGTGCAGGCGCTGAACGTGTGCGGGCGCATGCGGGTGAACAACGGCGACTTGCTGCGCGACACGGCCATCGCCGGCTTTGGCGTGACCTACCTGCCAACCTTCATTGTCGGCGACGCACTCAAGGACGGTCGCCTGGTGACGGTCCTCGACGAGTTCGCGCCCGAAGACCTGACCCTCTCCGCGGTCTACCCCCAGCACCGGCAAAGCTCACGGCCGGTGCAGGCGCTGGTGGAGTTCCTGCGCGAGCGCCTGGCTAGCGGCTGTTGAACAACTGGCGGATCAGGTTTGGCGTGCTGCCAGTCCAGCGTTTGAACGAGCGGCGAAAGTTCGCCGCGTCGTTGAAGTTCAAGTACGCCGCCACTTCCTCATTGCTGTAGCCCTTGACCTGATACAGGTGCAACGCCACCTGTTTGCGCACCCGGTCAACCTGCTGCTGAAAACCGGTGTCATGCTTGTGCAGCTTGCGCTTGAGGGTCGCCGGGCTCATGGCAAACGCCAGCGCGGCCTGCTCCAGGCTCGGCGGCTGGCGCACCTGTTCGCGCAGATAGTCGTAGAGGCAGTCGAGAAAACTGCCGGCAAACCCCAACTGCTCGATCTGCTCGCGGGCCTGCTGGCGGGCCACTTGCCCCGCGGTGGCCGACGCACCGGGCCAGGCACGGGCGAGGTACTCGCGGGGGATGCTGAGCCTGTCCAGCGGGCGGCCGAAGCGTGTTTCTTCGCCCAGGTGCACCCAGTACTGCTCGACGTAGCGCGGCTCTTCATGGCTGAAACTGGCGGTCCACGGCAGGCGCTCGCCACTCAGCCATTGGCTCATGGCGACCAGTGAGGTCATGCCGGCTTCCAGCAGGAAACGCCAATGTTCGCCCGCGCCGCAGCTGTCCAGCCAGTAAAGGTAGGCGTGGTGCTCGTCCAGCTCCAGCTGCAGGCTGACCAGCGGGCTGAGCAGCACCTGTTGCTGGATCAGGATCTCCAGCGCCTGGTGCAGGTTCTGCGCATGGCCCAACGCATGGCTGGCGGCGCCGTAATAGCCGGGTAGCAGGCGTTGGCCGAACAGGAAGCTGCTGTCGTCGGCGTCGAGCAGCTTGCGACTGTTGCCAATCAAGCCGAGAAACTGTTGCGGGCTCAACCGCGCGGTGCCGGCCAGGATGTCCTCATGGAACAGCCCGGTGCCGCGCAGCAGGCGATGGCTGTCGATGTCCCGGGACAGGGCCAGGTCGATCAGCGTGGCGGGTTGGAAGTGACCGGGGATGAAGCGGCTGTCGGCTTCATACCAGTTGGTTTTCACGGCCATCTCAGGCACTTTTCGCAAGCGGCTGCTTGGCCCGCGCCAGCGCCAGGTTAAGGCGCTTGAGCAGCTCATGTGGCGGTTCGTCCAAGGCCATCACCACCGCTGTGGTCGCCGCCAATTGCAGGCGTTCGCCTTGCTGGCGGGTCTTGTGGGCCAGTCCGCGCACGGCCTGTTGCATTTCCAGCGCAATGACCTGGGCCTGACGTTCGCCGGTGTTGGGCAGCAGCACCACGAAGCGGTCGCCGGCCAGGCGGCAGAGCAGGTCCTGGCGGCGCAGGTTGAGCAGCAGCAAGTGGCTGAGGGCCTGCAACACCGCGTCGCCTTCGGCATGCCCGTAGGCCTGGTTGATGGCGGCGAAGTTGTCCAGGTCCAGGGCCAGCAGCGACAGCGGTTGCTGCTGGTCGCGGCTGTCCTGCAGGCTGTCGGCCAGTTGGCGCTTGAGGTAGTCGGCGCCGGCCAGCGGGGTGAGTTTGTCGAACTGGCGGTGCTCGCGGAACAGCCGCTCGCGTTTCTCCATCTGCGCACTGATCGCCAATTGCTCGCGGTGCCAGTGGTAGATGCCGATGGTCAGCAGGATCATGCCCACCGGCATCGGCCCGGACTCGAGCCAGTGGTCCCAGGTGATGCTGTCAGGGAGGCGGATGAACTCGTCGAGGCTGTCGATCCACCACGAGAAGAAGATGCATGACAGGCCCAGCGCCAGGTAGTTGGTGACGCGTCCGGCGGGGCGACTCTTGAGCACCAGGCCAAGCCAGACCAGGGCGAGGAGGGCGGAACCGCCCTCGCCGAAGATGTCCAGCCATACCCATTCGCTGACGCTTTTCAGGTCGCCACAGGCCAGGTGCAGGATCAGCCCGAGGTTGGCGGCAATCAGCAGCGCAGTGAGCTTCCAACGGTGGGGTTTGAGCACGGAAAACATGGGCCGGCGTCCTTGGATGATTCGGTTGTGGGCGCCAGCACAGCAGATGGATGTGACGGTTGCGTGACGGTGGGGGAGGGTCGAATCAGCTCATCCGTCCAGGCACTGAAAATCAAAAATATGTGAGGGTGCTTGCCCCTGATAGCGCTGTGTCAGTGGAAAATCAGGTGACTGACCCACCGTCATCGGGGACAAGCCTCGTCCCACAGTTGATCTTCACAGGTCATATCAGCTCATTTCACCTCGAATCCGGGCTTGGAGCCCTTGTTTACAGGCCTTCGCGCCAAGCCCTGTCACAGAACCGTCATCCCCCGCACCTAGCTTGCCCTCCCAGTTGCCGGGCCTCTTGCCTGGCGCCAACGGATTCTTGGGGAGGATTGCATGTACAAGCGCAGCGGGCTCGTCAGCTTCACGCTTACCGCCTTGGCCCTGGCGATTGCCAGTGAGCGGCTAAGTGCGGCCGAGGTGGCCAATACCGAGCACGTCGAAGTGGTCGGCCAGGCGGCTGCCATCGACCAGGCGTTGAAGGAACAACGCTCCTCCGACAGCATCAAGAGCGTCGTGCATGCCGACGGCGTGGCCCAGTTGCCGGATGAAAACGTCGCCGAAGCGGTGCAGCGCCTGCCGGGTATCAGCGTGGAGCGTGACCAGGGCGAAGGGCGCTTTGTCAGCGTGCGTGGCCTGGGCCCGGACCTGAACAGCGTGACCATCAACGGCACGCTGGTGCCGGCGCCGGAGAGCGCCCGTCGCGCCGTGGCGCTCGATGTGTTGCCCTCTGAGCTGGTGCAGTCGCTGTCGGTGATCAAGACCCTGACGCCGGACATGGACGCCAACTCCCTCGGCGGCACTGTCGACGTGCAGAGCCTGTCGGCCTTCGACCACAAGGGCCTGTTCTACACCGGCAGCTCCGAAGCCAGCTACGACAAGAACACACGCCAAACCAGCCCGAAATTCTCCGGCGCCGCCAGCAACCGCTTCAGCCTCGGCGACGGCATCGACAACTTCGGCGTGGCCGCAGCGCTGAGCTGGCAAAAGCGCGACTTCGGCTCCGACAACGTCGAGACCGGCGGCGCCTGGGATTTCGCCAACGGTGCGCGGCTCAACGAGTTCGAACAGCGCGACTACGACATCAGCCGCGAACGCGCCGGCGGCGGGCTGAACTTCGACTACAAGCCCGACGACCTCAGCAGCTACTACCTGCGCACCCTCTACAGCCGCTACAAGGACACCGAGACGCGCAACTCCACCAGCATCGAGTTCGCCGACCCCCTCGCGCCAGGGCAACTGGGCGACGCTGAAGTCAGCCGCAAGCTCAAGAGCCGCGCCGAGACCCAGGAAATCCAATCCTACGTGTTTGGCGGCGAGCGCATGCTCGGCCTGTGGACCCTCAGCGGCCAGGCCGGCTACAGCCAGTCCAGCGAAGACAGCCCGGGGCATATCGCCGGCGCCACCTTCGACGGCGGCGACCTGGCGAACAGCGGCTATTACGACAACGACAAGCCGCGCCCGATCATCGGCGCCGGCTTCTACGACGCCCGCAACTTCAGCCTCGACAAGGTCGACTGGGAAAAACAGAACACCCAGGACACCGAGAAAAACCTGCGCCTGGACCTGGCCCGCGACTACGACCTGAGCGGCTATGCCTCGCAGTTCAAGTTCGGCGGCAAGATCAGCCGACGCGACAAGACCAACGACCTGGAAGCCTGGGTCTACGAAGACTTCGACACCTTGGGCTTCAGCGCCGACCAGCTCAATCTCACCCAGTTCCAGAAGGGCAGCGTCGACTACCGCCTGGGCAATTACGGGCCCGGCATCAGCGCCAGCGGTATCAAGCAATTGATCGGCGGGCTCAACACGGCGGATTTCTACGACGAGACCGAATCGCGGGTCAACGACTACACCATCCGTGAAGACATCAACGCCGGTTACTTCATGAACACCATCGATATCGACGACTGGCGCTTTATCGCCGGCTTGCGCTACGAAGGCACCGAGTTCGAAGCCAAGGGCACTGGTGCCACCGATGGGGTGTTCACCGACAGCCACACCCAACGCCGCTACCACCACTGGTTGCCGGGCCTGCATGCGCGCTATCAGATCGACAAGAACACCCAGGTGCGTGCGGCCTGGACCAAATCCGTGGTGCGCCCGACTTTCGGCCAACTGGCACCGGGCTTCGTGATCGACGATGACGAAGCCACGTTCGGCAACCCGGACCTCAAGCCCCTGGAGTCGAGCAACCTGGACCTGGGCATCGAACACTTCATGGGTCGCGCCGGTACCGTGTCGGCGTTCGTGTTCTACAAGGACATCAAGAACTTCGTCTACAACACCGACCTGGCCGGCACCGGTGCCTGGACCAACTTCGCCGAGGCTCACACCTACGACAACGGCGACAGCGCCAAGCTCTATGGCCTGGAGCTGGCCTATTCGCAGAAGTTCGACTGGCTGCCCGCGCCATGGAATGGCCTGCTGGTCGGTGCCAACACCACCTTCAGCCGCTCCAGCGCGGACATCGAAGGCTTCGACAGCGCCAGCGGCACCCAACGCAAGCGCAACATCAGCCTGCCGAACCAGTCGGACACCGTCGGCAACCTGATGCTCGGCTGGGAAGACGACACGCTCAGCCTGCGCCTGTCTGCCAATTACAAGTCGGCCTACCTGTATGAGCTGGCCTCGATCAACGACAAGGCCCATGACCTGCACGTCGATGCGCAGACCTTCGTCGATTTCAGCGCGCGGTACTCGCTGACCAAGAACCTGCAAGTCAGCTTCGAGGCGCAGAACCTCACGGACGAGTCGTACTTCGTCTACACCGGCCACCGCAGCTACAACGGCCAGTACGAAGAATACGGCCCCACCTACAAGCTCGGCCTGACCTTCACCCACTTCTAAGCACCACGCCAGCGCCCACAGCTGATCTTCACTGTATTTGAAGGATTTGTTTGTTCATGAGAATTTCCAAGCTGTATTTGCTGATGGCCCTCGCAACCTGCAGCCATGCGATGGCCGCCGACCTGGCCCTTACTCCATGGGCACCGAGCTTGAACGCCGAGGCCATGGTTTTCCTGAACCCTACCGAGCGCCTCACCGCCAGTACCCGCGACGGCCTGCAACTGGTGGACGCCAAAGGCACCGAGCTGGCTCGTTACAACGGCAACTTCAGCAGCCTCGACACCCGCGCTGCCGGCACCCAGACCCTGGTGGCCAGCCTCGACAACGACCGCCAGCAAGCGCTGCTGATCAGCCTCGACACCGCCACCAAGACCTTCGGCAAACCGCTTTACCTGCCAACCCGCGACTATGCCGTCAACGGCCTGTGCCTGTACCGCGACTCGGCCGCCAACCTGTTTGTGTTCCTGGTGGGTGAGGAGGGCAAGGGTGAGCAATGGCTGGTGGGCAACGCTACCACGCTGCTGAGCGAGCCCCAGCGTGTACGCGGCTTGCCGTTGCCGCCGTCGGCACAGTTCTGTCAGGTGGATGACGGCGCCAACCGCCTGGTGGTGAATGAAGAAAACGTCGGCTGGTGGGCCTACCCGGCGCATCCGGAAGCCGATGTGCAGCGCACCCCGGTGGCGCTGTTCGACGACCCGAAACGCGAGGCCGGTGCCATGGCGCTGGTGCCGGGTGGAGTCGTCGCGCTTGACCCGAAGACCGCGCACTTGCATCTGTTCCAGCAACAGGGCGAACGTTGGGTCGAGCAGCCCAGCCTGAGCCTGCCCGGCCTGAAAGAGCCGGAACAACTGAGCCTCAACGGCCGGCAACTGCTGGTACGTGACGACGACAGCGGCACGCTCTACCAGGGCACGCTCAACTGGCAGGCCACGCCGGTGCCGGTCGACGCGGTGATCCCGGAAGTCGCCGCCGTGCGCCAGACCGATCCGGTCGGGCGCCAGGGCGATGCCGCGGATGACCCGGCGATCTGGATTCACCCCGAGCAACCGTCCAAAAGCCGCGTACTGGGCACCAACAAAAAGCAGGGCCTGCTGGCCTATGACCTCGACGGCAAGCTGTTGCAAGAACTGGCAGTCGGACGCCTGAACAACGTCGACGTGCGCCCGAATTTCAAACTCGGCGCGCAGACCGTCGACCTCGCTGTTGCCAGCAACCGCGATCACAACAGCCTGAGCCTGTTCAGCATCGACCGCGCCACCGGCGAGTTGCGCGAGGCCGGTGAGGTGCCGACGCCGCTCAAGGCGATCTATGGCATCTGCCTGTTCCAGCCCGCCAGCGGCGAGATCTATGCAATCGCCAACGACAAGGACGGCACCTTCCTGCAATACCGCCTCAGCGCTGCGGATGGTCGCGTTCAGGGCGACCTGGTGCGCCAGTTCAAGGTCGACAGCCAGCCCGAAGGCTGCGTCGCCGATGACCAGCGCCAGCGCCTGTTTATCGGCGAGGAAGACGTCGGCGTGTGGGCGGTGGATGCCCGCGCCGATCAGCCGGCCACGCTCACGAGCGTGATCAAGGTGGGCCCCCAGTTGCATGCGGACGTCGAGGGGCTTGCGTTGTACCAGAGCGATAAACGCGACTACCTGGTGATTTCCAGCCAAGGCAATGACAGCTACCTGGTGGTGGATGCCGAGCCGCCGTTCGCCCCCCACGGTGCGTTCCGTGTCGGCCTGAACGCCGCCGCCGGCATCGATGGTGCGTCGGAAACCGATGGCCTGGAAGTGACTGCGATCAACCTCGGCGGGCCCTGGAGCCAGGGCATGCTGGTGGTTCAGGACGGGCGCAAGCGCATGCCCGAGCAGGCGCAGAACTTCAAGTTCGTGCCCTGGGCTGATGTGACCCGCGCGCTGAAGTTGCCGTGACCTGTCATCAACCGGTCATGACTTTTTAATCGAATAGGAGCTCAACCATGCACGCGACGATGGAACACATGACGATCTGGGGCCTGATCACGGACGCCAGCCTGCTGGTCAAGGCCGTGATGATCACCTTGCTGCTGGCCTCGCTGGTCAGCTGGTACCTGATCATCCAGCGCGGCACGGTGCTGCGCCGGCTGGAGCGCCAGGCGAATGACTTTGTGCAGCGCTTTCGCAGCGCACCGGACTTGCAGCCGCTGTACCGCGACACTGTGCAGGCGGGCGAGGGCGGCATTGCGCTGATCTTCATTGCCGGGGTGCAGGAATACCAGCACCTGTACAACCACGACCCAGCGGTGCTTGAAGGGGTGGAGCGGGCGTTGCAGGTGGCGATCACCGAGCAGGAGATCGAGTTGGAAAAGGGCCTGCAATTTCTCGCGACCGTGGGCTCGGTCAGCCCGTACATCGGCCTGTTTGGCACCGTGTGGGGCATCATGAATTCGTTCATCGGCCTGTCCCAGGTGCAGCAGGCCACGCTGTCCACCGTGGCGCCGGGCATTGCCGAGGCGTTGATCGCCACGGCCATCGGCCTGTTCGCGGCCATCCCGGCGGTGATCGCGTACAACCGTTTTGCTGCCCGTGGCCAGACCTTGCTCACGCGCTATTACGCCTTCGGCAATGAACTGCAAGTGCGCCTGCATCGCAGCCTGCGGGGCACGCCGATCAACTTGGCCGTGGCCGCGTGAAAGGAGCAAGACGATGCTGACCAGGCCGCAACGCAAGCACGGGCCCAAGGCCGAGATGAACGTGGTGCCTTACATCGACGTGATGCTGGTGCTGCTGGTGATCTTCATGGTCACCGCACCGATGCTGACCCAGGGCGTGAAGATCGAATTGCCCAAGGTCGCCGCCGAGGCGCTGGCCACCGACACGCGCCAGCAGATCCTCACGCTGTCGGTGAAGGCCGACGGCGGTTACTACTGGAACCTCGGCGGCGAACTCGATACCCGTCACCAGACCGACAGCGCCGTCAGCCTAGATGAAATGGGCGCCAAGGTCATGCAGGTGGCGGCGGCCCGCAGCGACACCCAGGTGTACATCCGCGCCGACGACAACGCCGGCTATGGACGGGTGGTCGCGGCCATGGCGGTATTGCAGAAGGGTGGTGTGAGCAACCTGGGGCTGGTGACCGAGGCCCCACAATGACGGCGATGATCATGCACAGTCCAGCGCTGGTATTGGCGCCTCGGGAAGCCTCCGGGGTCTGGAGAAACAGCGTCGCCGCCAGCCTGGCGGTGACCCTGCATGTGGGCGTGCTGGCGGCGTTGATGCTGGGGTGGTCGACGGAACAACCACCGGTCGAGGTGCCTCGGGTGATGCACACCCAGTTGGTGATCCTGCCGCCAGCGCCGGCCCCCGTGCCGGAACCCGTGGCGGTTGCAGCGCCGCCGGAGCCGGTCAGCGTTCCGGTGCCGCCCAAACCTGTGGTCGACCCACAGATCCAGGCGCAAAAACTGGAGAAAGCCGCCTTGGCCCGCAAGCGCGTCGAGGAAAGGAAAGCCGAGCAGCAACAGGAGCGTCTGGCCACCGAGCAACGCAACCGTGAGCTGGAACAACAACGCCAGGCCGCTGCCCAATCCGCTCGCCCGGCCACACCGGCACCGGCACCTGCGCCCGCGCCCGCACCGGCCTTCGACAGCCGCCAGTACCAACCCTTGAGCAAGGAAGCCCCGGACTACCCCGAGCGCGCACTGGACAAAAACATCGAAGGCGATTGCTCAGTGGAATACACCGTCAACACCCAAGGCCGTGTGGAGAACCCCAGGGTGCTGGACGGTTGTCATCCGTTGTTCATGCGGCCTTCATTGGCGGCGGCGAATACCTTTCGCTATCAGCCGCGTGTGGTCGATGGCAAACCCGTGCCCGTCCCGGCAGTGCGCAACACCTTCCACTACCGCATCAAATGAATACGTTCAGCCAACACAAAACCCGTGTGGGAGGGGGGAAGCCCCCTCCCACATTTTGATCTCGCGTCAGGCGTTAGCGAGGTTCACGAGCTCGGTTCCGGAAACGTAGCGCTCCAGGTTTGCCAAAAACGCATCGGCTATCTCATTCTTGCTATTGGTCGAAATCGCCGACGTATGCGGCGACAACCGCACCCGTGGATGCGTATACAAGGGGTGCCCATCCGGCAACGGCTCCGGCTCGGTCACGTCCAGCGAAGCCAGGCCGATTTGCCCGTTATCCAGCGCCTCCAGCAACGCCTCCTGGTCCAACAACCCACCCCGCGCGATGTTGATCAGATGCAGCCCCGGTTTGGCGCTGCCCAGCACATCCCGATTGATAAGGTTGCGCGTGGCGTCGGTGAGCGGCGCGGCCACCACCAAGTGATCGGCGCGGGCGAACAGGTCATGGATGTCCTTGGCCGCCTCCACTCCCGCGCTGAACGGTGCCTGGCTTTGACGCAATGCAATCACCTTGATGCCCAATGCCAACGCCTTGTGCGCCAGGCTTTCACCAATCGCGCCAAAGCCCAGGATGCCCAGCGTGGTGCCCTTGAGGGGCCGCAGTGGGGTGAAATTCCATTGCGCGTCTTTCACCCAGATTTCCGGCAGGTGCTTGGACGCGGCAAAGATCGCGGCCAAGGCAAACTCGGCGAGGTTGTCGGCGGCGCTGCCACGGGAGGTGGTCACCGGCGGGCCGTCGAACAACCATGATGGGTAGAAGTCGATGCCTGAAGACACCAGGTGCACCCACTGCGTACCGTAGGGCCAGCCGGGTGGCGGGGTGTCCGGGGCGGTGTAGCCGCGCACGTTGATCGGGCGCGCCAGCAGGATATTCGCCTGCGGCGGCAGGTCGCTCGGTACCCCGGCGGGTACGCCGACCACCTGGGCGCCGGGATAGCGTGAGGCGAGTCGCTCGCGGATTACGTCGTTGAAATCTTCGTCCAGCTGGCTGGCGATAATCACCTGGGTCATGTGCGTTCCTTCTCACGTTGGGTGAAGACAGCCTTGCCGACGCCTTGCAACACGGCGTCGTTCTGCGGGGTATGCACGCGGCTGCACAGCACGTCGCGGTAGTGCCGTTGCAGCGGATTGAGTCGCGACAGGCCGGGGTTGCCAGAGGCTTCGATGGCCAGTTCCACGGCACGGATCGCGTTGTTGGTCACCAGGTATTTGAGCTGCGCGGCGTTGGCCGCCGGGGTGTGGCCATCGGCGGCGGCGTCCAGCAGGCTGCGGTTGGCAAACAGCAGGGTGTCGATATGGCCGATGGTTTCCTGAAAGCGCGGCAAGGTCGACAGCGCCGCGCCGAGGTTGGATGGCCTGCGTTCTTCCAGCCAGTTCACCAGCCAGTCCCGGGCGGCCTGGGCCACGGCGTCGTAGACCGAGGACAGCAACACTGCCATCCACAGGAACCCCTCGGGGTCCAGTTCTGCCGACGGCGCGCTCCAGGGGCTGACGCTGACGGCGTGATCCAGCGGCACCAGCACGTTGTCGAGCACCACTTCATGGCTGCAGGTGGCGCGCATGCCCAGGTGGTCCCAGGTATCGATGATGGTCACGCCGGGACTGTCCTTGGGCACCAGCCAGGCGCCCACCAGCGGGTCGGCGTCGTCGCTGCGGGCCCAGACGCTGAACCAGCTCAGGCCGTGGCTGCCGGTGGAGTAGATCTTGCGGCCGCTGATGCGCCAGCCCTCGGCGGTGCGCACGGCGGTCGTCGCCGGCAGGCCGCCACGGGCCGGGGTGCCGAGGTCAGGCTCGACGCGCAGCGCGTTGATCAATGCGCCATTGCGCACGGCGTCTTCGGCCACCCGGGTACGCAGGTGCGCGGGCCAGCTCTTGCTGTCTTGCAGGCGTGTGTGTTGCAGGTATTGCATCACCAGGATCAGTGCGGTGGAAGGTTCACCCTTGGCGATCGCGCTGATGGCCTTGCGCGCCTGGGGCAGGCTGGCACCGCCACCGCCGAGGGACTTGGGCACGGTGAGGGCGACCAGGCCGTGGTCGTGCAGCCGCTTGAAATTGGCATGGGGGAAGGCGCCGCTCTCGTCGTAGAGGTGCGCGGTGCTGGCCAGCTCAGTGGTGAGGCGTTCGAGCAGCGCTTCGAAGTTGGCGACGTCCACAGAGCGCAGAGACGGTTGGGTCATAAAGATGTACTCGGTCAAAAATGGGGGAGGGTTAGATGGCCAGGCGTACTGCCTGTTGGCCCAGCAACTGCTCCACCGCCTTCAACACCGGATCAGCTTCCGTGCGCACCAACCAATCCGGGCTCACCTGCACAAACGCCACCGTGCCGTCCTTGGCAATCACCACCACCGTCGGTTGCGGCAACTCCCAGGTGCCGGTGCCAGTGGTCTCGCCAATGCTGTTGCCCTTGGCCAATGCGGCGTTGCGCGACGCCTCGTCAAAGCTGTAGAGAATCCCCAGGCGCCGCCCGAGGTTGTTGTCCTTGTCGCTGGCCACCAGCAGTTGCAGGTTATGGCGGGTCTTGATGTCGGCAAGCCGTTCCGGCACTTGCGGGCTCACCGCCACCAGCGGCACGCCACGTTCGCGCAGGCGCGGGTAGAGCTGGCGCTCGTAATAGGGCAGAGCGATGTTGCACGCCGCGCAGCCCGCAAAGCGGAAGAAAATCAACACTGCAGGGCCGTCGGCCAGCAGCAGCTCGCGGTTGAGTTCGCCGCCTTCCACGTTGAGCAGGGTAAATGGGTCCAGCTCATCGCCGACCTGCACGTAGTCATCCGGCCGCGCTTCATCGACCAGGCGCTGGCGCTGGTCGATATTGACCTGCAGCGACTCCGGCGCCCAGGTGGCCACGCGCTCGGCGTGCAGGTCCGCCAGTTGACGGTTCAGGGACTCACTCATGCCAGCGCCTCCTGCCGGTGTTCAACCTCGGCGACGCTGTAGCGGTTGGCCGGCACGTCCAGGCCCAGGTTGTCGCGCAGGGTCTGGCCACTGTATTCGCTGCGGAACACGCCGCGTTGCTGCAATACCGGCACTACCAGTTCGGTGAAATATTGCAGGCCGTCCGGCAAGACCGAGTTGACGATGAAACCATCGCTGGCGCCGGTTTCGAACCAGGTCTGGATCGCATCGGCGACCTGTTCAGGGGTGCCGACAAAATCACGTTTTGGCCGCGAGAACCGCAGCGCGACTTCGCGCAGGGTCAGGCCTTCCTCCTTGGCCAGTTGCTTGATGCGGTCGGAGCCGCCGCGCTGGCTATTGGAACCGAGGTCGCCGAGGTCCGGGAAGGGCGCGTCCAGCGGGTACTGGCTGAAATCGTGATCGTTGAACGGGCGACCGAGGGCGACGATCGCATCTTCCACGGTGACCAAGTCGACAGCCTGCTGGTAGCGGCTTTCCACCTCGGCTTCATCGCGCCCGACAATCGGGCGGATGCCCGGCAGGATCGACAGGTCGTCCGGGTTGCGGCCAAAGCCCTTGGCGCGCCGTTTCAAGTCCGTGGCGTAGGCCTGGCCTTCCTCGATGCTCTCCACATGCACAAAGATGGCGTCGGAGTGTTCGGCGGCAAAGTTGCGCCCATCTTCGGAGGTGCCCGCCTGGAAAATCACCGGTTGGCCCTGGCGTGAGCGGGCGATGTTCAGCGGGCCTTTCACCGAGAAAAACTCGCCCTTGTGGTTCAGCGCGTGCAGCTTGCTTGGGGTGAAGAACTCACCGGTGTGCTTGTTGTAGGCAAAGGCGTCGTCTTCCCAGGAATCCCACAGGCCCTTGACCGCGTTCACGTGCTCCTTGGCGATGCGATAGCGCACGGCATGCGGCGGATGCTCGGCCTTGCCGAAGTTGTCGGCGGTGCCGCTGAGCCACGAGGTAACGACGTTCCAACCGGCTCGGCCGCCGCTGATGTGGTCCAGGGACGCGAACTGGCGCGCCACCTGGTAGGGCTCGGTGTAGCTGACGGTCACCGTGGCCACGAGGCCGATATTCGTGGTGATCGCAGCCAGGGCCGACAGGATCGTCAGCGGCTCGAAACGGTTGAGGTAGTGCGGGCTGGACTTGGCGTGGATATGCAGGCTGTCGGCAATGAAGACGAAGTCGAATTTCGCGGCTTCGGCCAATTCAGTCTGCTGCTTGTAGAACTTGAAGTCCGTGCTGGCGTTGGGCTGGGCCTGCGGGTGGCGCCATTCGCCCCAACCGTGACCGACTCCATGGACCATGGCGCCCAGCTTCAATTGACGTGGCTTGCTCATGTTCTGCTCCTTTTAGCGCGAGGCTTGATTGAGGGGGGCGCGCTTGGCGTTAAAGCTCTTGTCAAAGCCTTGGGACACATCGATGTGCCGGGTCAGCAGGCCTTCTTTTTGGTAGATGTCGGCGGTCGCTTGCAGGCCGCTGATCACTGAGTCGTCGATCGCCACCGGGGTCAGGCGGGTGTCCTTGGCCACGGCCTCGTGCACGGCCAGAGGCAGGCCAGTGATCTTGGCTTGCGCGGCGGCGTATTCGTTGGGGTGCACGTTGGCCCAGGCGTAGGCACGGTCCAGGCGTGCGACGAAGTCATCGAGCTGCGCGCGCTTGTCGGCGATGGCTTGGCTGGTGGCTGCCAGGTACAGGTGATTGCTCAGCAACTTATTGCCACTGATCAGCACACGGGCCTGGCTTTGCGAGGTGACCACGGTGGTGTAGGGGTCCCAGGTGGCCCAGGCGTCGGCGGAGCCGTTGTCCAGCACCAGCCGTGATTCGCTGGGCAGCAGGAAGATGAACTGCACGTCCTGGGTGGTCAGCCCGGCGGTGGCGAGGGCCTTGATCGCCAGGTAGTGGCCGATGGAGCCGCGACCGGTGACGATCTTCTTGCCCTTGAGGTCGGCGACGGTCTTGATCGGCGAATCCTTGTTCACCAGCAGGGCGGTGGTGTTGCGTCCTTCGGCGTGGATGATGCTCACCACCTTGAGCGACGCACCGGCGCCGAGGGCGAATACGTAGGGCGCGTCCCCCAGGGCACCAATGTCCACGGCCCCGGCGTTCAGCGCTTCGCCCAGCGGCGAGGCGGACGGGAATTCCGACCATTGGATTTCATACGGCACATGTTTGGTCTCGCCGGCGACTTCCAGCAGCGCCTTGATCGTCGATTTCTGGTTGGCCACCCGCAGCGGTTGCAGGTCGGCGGCGTGGGCGGTGCCGATCAGCCCGAGGGCGAGGGCGGTGCCCAGGAGCAGGCGTTTGAACGGGGTGCTAAAGACCATGGGATGCAGGCTCCAGGCAGATCAGGAAAGGGTTCGCTTACCTCCGCCTGGAGAAGGGGTCGGTGTGTGGGTTAACGTTATTCCCATAAAAACCTGCTGTGAAGTTCTTTTTGGTTATATGGTAATTATTAAAAACATTTATTATCTTTTGTTTGATTATTCTCTAATTGCATTTGGTGCGACGCTGCGGGCCAGGGCGAAGATGCGATGCTCCAGGCAGGGGGATCAGATCACGTAGAAACCGTGGGTGCCGTCGCGGGCCAGTTGGTCGACCAGGCCGAATTCCCAATCCAGGTAAGCCTGCATGGCTTCCTTGGGGTTGTCGGTACCTTCGTATGGCCGGCGATAGCGATCGATACGCGGCGAGGCCAAATGGGTGTCGCCTTCTTCCAGCGGCAGTTGGGCGTTGATCCAGCCGGCGGTTCCGTCTTGCAGCAGGAACACCTGCTTGCCGGTGATGGCTTCCACTTCCGCCACTGCCAGACGCGCCAGCTGGCTGCTGCCGCAGGTCAGCACATATCGCTCGGCGGCAGGTGCCTTGGCCAGTGCTTGCGGCAACTGCGCACGCAGCGCCCACCAGGCGCCGGGGATATGCCGTTTGACGTAGTTGGCGCTCGCGGTGAAGTCCAGCACCAGGGTATCGCCATGGCCGAGCCAGTCGGCGAGGGTGTGAGGGCTGATCAGCTCGGCTTGTGGCGGCGCCGGGACCGGGGCGACCCAGGCGCCTTTTTCACTGAACTGCGCCGGTTGCAGGTCGTCCAGTACATGCACGTCCCAGCCCAGTTGGGCCAGCCAGGACGCCGACATATTGGCGCGCACACCGTCGTCGTCGGCCAGTACCAGGCGCGCGCCGCGCACACTGGCGACATGGTCGGTTTCCTGCACCAGTTGCCCACCCGGTGTGGAGCGTGCGCCGGGCAGGTGGCCGGCTTCGAATTCTTCCGGGGTGCGCACATCGAACAGGTAGGTGGTGCGGTTCACCTCCTGCTGCCAGCCTTGCAGGTCGGCCAGGCTGGCACGGCCGACGCGGGCTTTATCGGCGACCCGGCGCGCGTCTGCTGCAGCGATTTGGCGATGTTCCTCCGAGGTCGGCGCGAAGCGGCGCGACTGACCGTGGGCGAGTTTCTGCCCGGCCAGCGTCCAGCCGATGGTGCCGTTGCGCAGGGCCGATACCGGGTTGGCCACACCGGCATTGATCAGCGACTGGGTGCCGATGATGCTGCGGGTGCGCCCGGCGCAGTTGACGATGATGCGCGTGGCCGGGTCCGGCGCCAGTTCACGGGCGCGCAGCACCAGTTCGGCGCCCGGTACGCTGATGCCGGTGGGGATGCTCATGGTCTGGTATTCGTCGAAGCGGCGGGCGTCGAGCACCACCACGTCGGCTTGGTTGTCGAGCAGGGCCTGGACTTCTTCGGCGGCCAGGGAAGGGGTATGACGCTCGCTTTCTACCAGTTCGCCAAAGGCTTTGCTCGGCACGTTTACGTCAATAAACAGTTCACCACCGGCCTTGCGCCAACCGTCCAGGCCTTCCTCGAGCAACGCGACGCGGGTATAGCCCAGCGCAACCAGGCGCTCGGCGGCGCGGGCGGCGAGGCCTTCGCCATGGTCGTAGACGGTGACCTCGGTGTCGCGGCGTGGTATGCGCGAATACACCTCCAATTCCAGCTTGGACAGCGGGATATTGGCGGCGAACAACGGGTGGGATTCGGCAAAAGGCGCCTCCTCGCGCACGTCTACAAGCGCGACTTCTTGATGGTCCAACAGGGCCTGGCGAATCTGGGTAAAGCTGCGGGTCGATACGGTGCTCATAGGGCAGGGCTCTTTTCTTTGGACAAATCCCAGATATTCGGGAGGAAGGCGTTGGAGTAACCGGAGATAAACAGTTTCTCGCTGCCGTCGGGTTGGTACACGGCGCGGCGCACGGCACCGATATTGGCGCCGTACACATGAATGCTGATGGACACTTGGTCGCTGTGGACGTTGCTGACCTGGTGAATGTCGCCGACCTTGGGTGATACCGCTTCTACCTGGCCCGGCCGCAGCTCAATCGGCTTGCCTTCGGCGACGAGGCTGCCATCCGGCGCACGCTCGAAGCCCTGGGAAAACTCCGCGCCGCGCAGCATGCCGATCAGCCCCCACACGCGGTGATCGTGAATCGGCGTGCTTTGCCCCGGCCCCCACACAAAGCTGACGATGCTGAAGCGTTCGCGCGAATCGGCGTGCAGCAGGAATTGCTGGTAGCGCTCGGGGTTGGGTTGGGCGAATTCGTCGGGCAGCCAGTCATCATGGCTGACCAGTTGCGCCAGCAGCTTGCCGCCACGGTGCAACAGGTCGCCTTCGCGTGGATTGCCGTCGATCAATTCCGCCAGGGCGCCAATAAAGGCTCTGAGTCTTTCGGGGTGTCGGGCCTGGGTCATGGCAATTCCATCAGTGCGTGTCGTTAAGCTTATCTAAGCATAATGTTTATAGTTAATATGCTATTTTTTAATGATTAGCTTATAGCTGAAGGTAATTTAGAACCGGTCCGACTAGGGTTAGACGTTATCGATCACAGCGCGGGCTATCCAGACGGCATTCCTGCAACTATGCTTCACGCACATCTTAATGACTGTTCTCTATGTGCGGCCCAAATGAAAATTGACGATATCGATGCCTTTGTCGAAGTGATTCGTTGCCAGTCCATCAGCCACGCCGCCGAGTCGCTGCAACTGACCCAGCCGGCCATCACCCGTCGCGTGCAGAACTTCGAGCAGGCGTTGGGGGTGGAGCTGTTCGACCGCAACACCAAGCCCCTCAAACCCACCTTGATCGGCACCCGTGTGTATGAGCAGTGCCGGTTGATCCTGCGCGAGATGGATGCGCTGCGCGAACTGGTGGCCACCGACGCACCGCCCACCGGCCTGTTGCGCCTGGGCGTGCCGCAGACCATCGGCGACGTCGTGCTGCTGGACGCCCTCAAGCACCTGCGCACCGAATACGCCGACTTGCGTGCCCAGGTCGCCACCGGCTGGGGCAGCCAACTGGTGGGCAAGATCGAACGCGGCGAGCTGGACGCGGCGGCGGCATTGTTCCCGGCGGGCAAGATCTTCCCGGACAACATCATTGGCGAGTCCATCGGCAAGATGGAGCTGGTGGTGGTGTGCGCCAAGGCACAGTTGCCGAAAAAGCCGTGCAAGCTGGCGGAGGTGTACCAGAACGGCTGGATCCTGAACCCGGATGGCTGCGGTTTCCGTGCCGGGTTGCAGCGCACGCTGTCCGATCAGGGCCTGGCGTTGCGGGTGAACCTGGAGACCTTTGGCACCGAGTTGCAGTTGGGCTTGGTGGCGGATGGTTTGGGGCTTGGGCTGGTACCGCGTCCGTTGCTGGAGCGCAGCGCCCATCGTGAGCAATTGGCGGTGATGCCGCTGAAAGACTTCAAACCGGTGATGGACTTGTGGCTGATCTACCCACACTTTTTGGGCAATTTGCAGGGGCCGGTGGATGCGTTTGGTAAATTGGTCGCTGCTTCATTGCACAAAATCAGAGAGGCCGCCTGATATGAAAAAAAATAATAATTAGCTTAGATTAAAATGTGCTTTTTATTATTTTTTTGCATCCCCTAGGCTTGCCTGGAAGTCCTTAAGGCCATCCAGGAAGTTTTGCCATGAGCAGCGTCACCTCGATTTCCAGTGTTTCTAACAATGTTCGCCAGCGCGTCACTCCGGAAGAATGGGAGGTGCGCGTCAAACTGGCCGCCGCGTATCGCCTGGCGGCCTTGTATAAGTGGACAGATCACATCTACACCCACTTCTCCGCCCGTGTTCCGGGGCCGGAGGAGCATTTCCTTATCAACGCCTTTGGCCTGCTGTTTGATGAAATCAGCGCATCCAACCTGGTCAAGGTCGACCTCGACGGCACCATTGTCGACGACCCGACTGGCCTGGGTATCAACTACGCCGGCTACGTGATCCACAGCGCCATCCACGGTGCGCGCCACGACTTGCAAGCCGTGTTGCACACCCACACCCGTGATGGAATTGCGGTGTCGGCGCAGAAGGACGGCCTGTTGCCGATCTCCCAGCATTCCATCGGTTTCTCCGGGCGCGTGGCGTATCACGGCTATGAAGGCATTGCGCTGGACCTGGACGAGCGCGAGCGACTGGTGGCCGACCTGGGCGACAAGAGTGTGATGATCCTGCGTAACCATGGGCTGTTGACGGCCGGCATCAGCGTTGAACATGCGTTTCAGCAACTGCAGCAACTGGAGCGCGCGTGCAACATCCAGGTCGCGGCGCAGGCGGCGGGGAATGCGGAATTGATCTTCCCGCCCCAAGAGGTGGTCGACAAGGTTGAACAGCAAGCCAAGGCGCATTCCAGCGGTGAGGGCCCAGGTGTGGCGCGGCATTGGAACGCACTGGTGCGGCAGTTGGAGCGCACCGATACCGACTACAAAAACTGATCTCAAATTCTGTAGAGATCAAAAGGTGGGAGGGAGCTTGCTCCCGATGGCGGTGGGTCAGTCAAATCATTGGTGACTGACAGCCAGCTATCGGGGGCAAGCCCCCTCCCACAGTGGGTTTGATGATGTGCTGGATCACGCGACCTGTTTGGCCTGTTCGCGCTCAAGAATCAACGCGGCAGTGGAATGCGCTGGTGCGGCAGTGTGAGATCAAAAGGTGGGAGGGAGCTTGCTCCCGATAGCGGTGGGTCAGCCAATTCATTGGTGACTGACACCCAGCTATCGGGGGCAAGCCCCCTACCACAGTGGGTTTGATGGTGTGCTGGATGACGCGACCTGTTTGGCCTGTTCGCGCTCAAGAATCAACGCGGCAGTGGAATGCGCTGGTGCGGCAGTGTGAGATCTAAAGGTGGGAGGGAGCTTGCTCCCGATAGCGGTGGGTCAGTCAATTCATTGGTGACTGACACCCAGCTATCGGGGGCAAGCCCCCTCCCACAGTGGGTTTGATCACGCCACCTGTTTGGCCTGTTCACGCTCGGCGATGAGTTGGCGGGTGAGAGGGATCAGGCGCTTGCCGTAATCGATGGCGTCGTTGAGCGGGTCAAACCCACGGATCAAGAACGTGGTGATGCCCAGATCGTAGTAGTCCACCAGCGCTTCGGCGACCTGCTCGGCGGTGCCTACCAGCGAGGTGGAGTTGCCTTGGGCGCCGAGCAGCCCGGCAATGCCGGTCCACAAACGTTTGTCCAGGCGCGAGCCTTGTGCCGCCGCAGCGAGCAACCGGCGCGAGCCTTCGTTCGGCGGTTCGCGACGGACAAAACCGTTTTTCTCCGCCAGCGCCGTGGCCTGCTGCAGGATGCTGTCGGCCCGCGCCCACGCCCGTTCTTCGGTTTCGGCCAGGATCGGTCGCAGCGACAGGCTGAAGCGAATCGTGCGCCCATGCTTGGCCGCTTCCGCGCGTACCTGGGTCACGATTTCGCGCACTTGCTCGTAGGTCTCGCCCCACAGCGCATACACATCAGCGTGCTTGCCGGCCACCTCGATGGCCGCCGCCGACGAGCCGCCGAAGTACAGCGGGATGTGCGGCTGCTGCGGCGATTTCACCAGCGAGTGCGCGCCTTCGACCTGGTAGTAGGTGCCGGCAAAATCGAACGGCTGTTCGCTGGTCCACTCCTGGCGCACCACGCTCAAGTATTCGTCAGTGCGCGCGTAGCGTTCGTCCTTGCCGATGTGGCTGCCGTCGGCGCGCAGTTCGCGGTCATCGCCGCCGGTGATGATATGCACCGCGGTGCGCCCACCGTTGAACACGTCCAGGGTGGCGAACTGGCGTGCGGCCAAGGTCGGTTGGGCAAAACCGGGACGGTGGGCGATCAGAAATTGCAGCTTCTGGGTGACGCTCGCGGCATGGGAGGCGATCAGCGTGCTGTCCGGGCTATTGGAATGAAAGGCCACCAGGGCGCGGTCGAAACCGGCTTCTTCGTGGGCACGGGCCACGGTTTCGACGTAGTCCGGTTGCAGGGTAGGGCCGCTGCGCGGGTGGATCTCGGAAGCGTGGTGGCCACCGATATAGCCGATGAATTCGATGCTCATGGTCAGTCCTTGTCGAGTAGGGGATCAGCACCTCCGCCGGGCAGGGGGTCGGTTATTCGCGTCCAAGGTAGGGGCAGGGGCGAGGCCTGTAAAATGCCGTTTGGTTCTAACCTAATTATTAAAAAGTAGAATCATTATCTATTTTCTATATCAGAAATTTGCATTTTGTATGCATTAGGTTATTCCTGAAAAGACTTTAACGACGGTTTTTTATGCGATTAGCATGGGCTGCAGTCTGAATAAGGAAGCTCCCCCGATGACCGAGACGCTTTCCATCAACAAGCTCGTCGTACCCCCATGCACAGCACGCCAATGGCTTACTCCGGAGGCCGTGCTGCGGTTGATCAGTCCCCCGGTGTCCCTGCAACGCGCCTTGTTCGGCTTGAGCATCGGCGTGAGCATGGGTGTGGTGGCGGCGTTGATCAGCGGTTTGTCGCGGCGCGGCGAGGCGATCTTACTGGCCGACCGCGTGATTGTGCTGGCCGATGGCAAGATCGCCGATCAACTGAATATCGACTTGCCCCGTGCACGCGACACTGGCCAGGGTGGTTTCCAGGCGATTCGTGCACGTTTGTTGAATCTGCTTGGGGTAGACGTGGACGCCCCAGCGACGAAGCCGGCCGCGTTCGGGGTGAAACGCTTTGCGCATGGCTGAAACAAGACCCGGCTTGACAGGCTGAGGCCGGCGCGCAACGATCAACTCAATTTACAGAAATTGAGTTTCAGTCATGGCCAAGGTACAGAAACCCACCGACTTCAATGTCTTGCTCGAGCAATATGGCATGCAGGTCTTTGAACTGGCGCGTACCTTCAAGGCGGTGGATGACAAGGGTCGTTACCTGCATTGGGACGAGTTTCGTCGGTATCCCTCCCATGGCATCAGCAAAGAGGCTGCATGGGCGGCAATCAAGTTGTCTCGGGCGTGTGGCAGTCAGACGCTTGAGTTACGCAGTGAATGCGCAAGTCCGTTCTCGCTCTACCTGACTGAGTTTTGCGCCGCGGCCATCCATGGCGTGGAACAAATGACCTCGCGCCTGGGCGGGGCGGCCGCGTCTTCACCCCAATACCGGGACAATGCCAAGTACCTGGTTGATTCACTGATGATGGAGGAGGCTATCTCCAGCGCTCAATTAGAGGGCGCTTCGACGACCCGCAAGATCGCCAAGGACATGCTGGCCAAGGAGCGTACGCCGCAAAATGATGATGAGCGGATGATCCTCAACAACTACCAACTGATGAAGCACGCAAAATACGCCAAGGCCGACAACCTTAGTGTTGCGTTGATCTGCGAGTTCCAGGCAATCGCCACTGCTGGTGTTGAAGAAGCGAGCGCCCAGCCGGGGCATATCAGGGACGGCGACGATATTTTCGTCGGTGGCCCGGGTAACGACGTGGTACACCAGCCACCCAAGGCGTCGCTGCTGGTCCCCAGGCTTGAAGCGCTTTGCCGCTTTGCCAATGAACATCATGATGGACAGGACGGTCGGGCGTTCATTCATCCGCTGGTCAAGGCGATCATCCTGCATTTCATGCTGGGGTATGAGCACCCCTTTCGCGACGGCAATGGGCGAACGGCGCGCTGCCTGTTCTACTGGTTCATGCTCAGATGCGGTTATTGGCCGTTCGAGTACATCTCCATCAGCACGTTGCTCAAGCAGGCGCCCATGCAATATGGACGTTCCTATGTACAGACGGAAACCGATGGGTTCGACCTGACCTATTTTGTGATCTATCAACTGCGGGTGATTGAGCGGGCCATCAAGGATTTCATGCAGCACTTCGAAAATATGCGCCTGGAAGCGTTCGAACTGACGGCATGGGTGCAGAGGCTTGAATTGAAGGGAGGGCTGAATTACCGGCAGAGCCATCTTCTGAAAAAGGTGCTCCAACATCCGGGGCGAATTTTTACGCCCAAGGAACTCACCCATGACTATGACGTTTCTGAGAACACTGCCCGTACGGACCTTGAACGCCTGGTCGGGATGAAGGTGCTGATGAAAGTGCAGGAGGGCAAGAGCTTTCTGTACATCGCCAGGGACGATGGGCGGGACAATCTTAAAAAGGCTACGTTGCGCTGATCACGGGCGAAAAAAAACCGGCTGATCAGGCCGGTTTGGGGTGTCCCGCAAGCAGTGCGGGGTTATACGCGGTTTTCCAGCAGGCGATCCGCACCGCCTTCGGCAACGCGACGTTCCAGCAGACGATCCGAGCCACCTTCGGCAACGCGACGCTCCAGCAGACGATCCGAGCCACCTTCGGCAACACGACGTTCCAGCAGACGATCCGAACCACCTTCAGCTACACGACGTTCCAGCAGACGATCCGCACCACCTTCGGCAACGCGACGTTCCAGCAGGCGTTCAGCGCCACCTTCGGCGACACGGTTGCCTTGCAGGCGTTCTGCACCGCCTTCAGCGAAAGCAGGTTGGGTGAATGCACTGACAGCGAGTACTGAGAAAGCGAGGCTAAGCAAAGTTTGGCGTTTCATGAGGGTGTGCTCCGAGTGTTTTAAGTAGGTGTTGCCGGGTATGGGTTTGATGTTACGCGTTGCATTTTTTAAGAGAACTTCATTGCGCTGATGGTGACTATCGATGCCAGCGATGGCCCGTTGGCAGGGGCCATCGCAGGGCCGGTCATGGCATCTGCGGCAGGTCGTTGGGGCGCAGGTCGAACACCAGCACTTCGGCGTCTTCGCCCTGGCTGACATGGATCTGGCGCTCATCGCGAATTCGCGCCCCGTCGCCTTCCTGCAGGCGCTGGCCGTTGATCTCGACGCTGCCCCGGGCCACATGGATGTACACGTGACGGTCCGGTGCCAGCTCAAGGGTGGCGGCTTCCGCACCGTTGAACAGGCCGGCATGCACACGGGCGTCCTGACGTACGCTGAGGGAACCGTCGGCGCCGTCCGGCGAGATGATCAACTGCAGGCGACCACGTTTCTGCGCCTCGCTGAAGTGCTCCTGCTGGTAGCGCGGTTCGGCACCGGACACGGCGGGCACGATCCAGATTTGCAGGAAGTGCACGCCACGCGTCTGGCTGTGGTTGAACTCGCTGTGGGCCACGCCGCTGCCGGCGCTCATCAGTTGTACGTCACCGGGGCGGATCACCGAACCGGTGCCCAGGGTGTCTTTGTGTTCCAGGGCGCCTTCGAGCACATAGGAGAAAATCTCCATGTCACGGTGCGGGTGCTGGCCAAAGCCTTTGCCGGCGGCGACGCGGTCATCGTTGATCACCAGCAAGTCGGAAAAACCTTGTTCCTTCGGGTTCCAGTAGTTGGCGAACGAGAAGGTGTGGAACGACTTCAACCAACCGTGATTGGCGGCGCCGCGTTCGGAAGCTTTGCGAAGGGTCAGCATGGTCTTGTCCTCAAGTGAGCGTTGGCTGCGAGATGCAGTGCGCTTGCGTTGAGAAGAAGGTTAATGGTTACTGCGATATTCATTAAGAAGCTGTAATCTGAATAACTGTCTCTTTGAGATTGACAGTAAAAGTCATGTCATAATGCGTGCCTGATCTTCTGCAATTCTTCACACGATGGACGTTCATCCTATGAAAACCGTGGCCATGGCGCTGTTCCCGGACTTCCTGCTGCTTGACATGGCCGGGCCGCTCGAAGTGTTTTCGATTGCCAACCGCTTCCTGCCGGCGGCGCAGCATTACCAGATCATCACCATCGGCACCGAGCCCGGTGCCTTGCGCGCCTCCAATGGCATTGACGTGCAGACCGACCTGTTGCTGGACGAAGCCCACGACGCCTATGACGTATTGCTGGTGCCGGGCGGACCAGGGGCCTATAACGAATGCCACCCGGCGCTGTTGCCCTGGCTCAAGGCCGTCGCCCCTCGGGCTCGGCGCTACGGCTCGATCTGCACCGGCGCCTTCGTGCTGGGTCACGCCGGGTTGCTGGATGGCCACCGAGTGACCACGCACTGGCACTACACTGAGCGGTTGATCAAGGCGTTTCCCAAGGCTATCGTCGAGACCGATCGCATCTACTTGCAGGACGGTCGCTTGTTGACCTCGGGCGGGGTCACTGCCGGGATCGACCTGGCACTGTCGATTGTCGCTCAGGACCACGGCAAGGAAGTCGCGGTGGAAGTGGCCAAGGTGCTGCTGGTGGTGATGAAGCGCCAGGGCGGCCAGGCGCAGTTCAGCCCGATGACGGGGGCGGTAGGCACCCAGGAAACTGCGATCACGCGTGTGCAGAAGCACGTGCTGGCGCATCTTGAACAGACGTTCACCATCGAGTCGATGGCCGAGCTTGCGGGCATGAGCGCCCGCCATTTTGCGCGGGTGTTTGCCAAGGACGTGCAGATGACGCCCATGGCGTTCCTGCAGGGTGCACGCATCGACCGCGCCCGCCATCTGCTGGAAACCACCGACCTGCCGCTCAAGACCGTGGCGTTCCACGCCGGCTTTGGCAGCGTGCGCTACATGCGCTTCCTGTTCAGTGAAAAACTCGGCCTGAACCCGACTCAATACCGACAGCAGTTCAGTTAACGACATAATGTCCGTCTCGCGCACCCGATTGTCCGTGTCGCTCCCTGTGCCAGCATTGCCCTGTCACGACTAGCTGGCAAGATAGCCACAAGCCCACGGAAAAGGATGCGCAAACGCCCAAGGCCGGGTGTTTCAGCGCTATGACAGACATGCATAACCCTCAGGCGATTGACGCTGATGGCACGGTGCGCTTCGGCGCCTATGTCTTTCACCGGCAACAGCGGCTGCTCAGCAAGGCTGGCTGGCCGGTGCCCCTGGGTGGACGTGCGCTGGATATCCTCACCGTGCTGCTGGAAATCCCCGGACAATTCATCAGCAAAGCCACGTTGATCGAACGGGTCTGGCCCAGCAGTGTGGTGGAAGAAAACAACCTGCGCGTACACATCGCCGCGCTGCGCCGTGCCCTCAGCGGGCGGCGCTATATCCTCAACGATCCCCACCGTGGTTACAGTTTCGCCGCCGCGGTTCATGGCCTTGCGCCGGCGACCTTGCCCCGGCACAACCTGGCGGCGCGACTGAGCCCGGTAATCGGCTGCGATGAACTGCTGGGCGGGTTGGTGCGGCGCTTGTCCGGCCAGAACCTGATGACCCTCACCGGTTGCCCTGGCGTTGGCAAAAGCACGCTGGCCCTGGCCCTGGCCGAACGGGTGCTGCCGCGCTACTGCGACGGCGTGTGGTGGGTGGACCTGGCGACCGTACAGGCACCGCTGGCAATGCTGCGCCATGTGAGTGCCGCCTTGGAACTCCCACCCGCGGGTAGCGCCCTGGAGTTGGCCAGCCAGCTGACTGCCCGCCAATCCCTGTTGATTCTCGATGGCGCCGACTTGTTGCTCGGTGCCTGCCGCCACCTCGTGCGCGTGCTGCGCGACACGGCCCCAGGCGTCACCGTGCTGGTGACCAGCCGCGAACCCCTGCAGATGCCCGGCGAGTGGCTGCTGCGTGTGCCGCGCATGGCGGTGCCTGGGCTGGCGGCGTTGGGCAGTGTCGAGCAGGCGCTGGCCTATCCGGCGGTGCAACTGTTCGCCGCGCGGGTGCGCGCGGGCCAGCAGGGTTTTGTCTTGCGGCCCCAGGACCTGGTGCCGCTGCGGGACATCTGCCGGCGCCTGGATGGCATTCCCCTGGCCCTGGAACTGGCCGCCGCCCAAGTCGATGCCTTGGGCGTGCGCGGCCTGCAAACCCAGCTGAGCCAAGGGTTGCAGGTGCTGACCCGAGGTCGACGTACGGCGGTGGAGCGCCATCAGTCGCTGGCGGCTGCGCTGGACTGGTCATACGAGCGACTAAGCCTGCCGGAGCGTTGGCTGTACCTGCAAATGGGCTTGTTCAAGATGGGCGTGAGCCTGCCGGCGCTGAGCGGGCTGGTCGCCGGTACCGAGCTTGAGCACGCCGACCTGGCGTACCTGCTGGCGCGCCTGGTGGGATTGTCCCTGCTGGGGACCGAACCTGGCCCGGGCCTGCCACGCTACCGCCTGCTCAACTGCGTGCGCAGCCATGCGCTGGCGCAACTGCGCGATCCGGCGCAGGTGGCGCGTTTGCAGGCGGGTTATGGGCATTACCTGGGGCCGTTTTCAGGCCGGCCGTTTGTCCTGCAACTGGTCGAGCAGGCCGCGTGCGTCGACTAGGTCTCGAGTGGCAAACCCTTCGGTGAATCGGCTGTAGATCGCGCCCAGCAGGTCCCTGGCGCTCTGCCCCCGACCTTGTGTTTGCCACAGCCGCGCCAGCGAGGTGGCGCAGCGCAGCTCCCAGGCCAGCGCGCCTTGCTGGTGCGCCAAGCCGAGCGATTCGAGCAACAGCGCCTCGGCCTGGCGTTCGTCCTGCGCATGCAGGCAGGCGTGCGCCCGTACCCGCAGCAACTCAGGCGCACACCAACCGGCTTCACCATTGCGTGCCCGCGCGAACCAAGTGTCGTCGAGCTCGACGGCACCCAGCGTAATCAGAATATCCTTGGCCAGGCCCAAGCCCTCCAAACCGTTGTCTTGCGGCTCGCCCGCGTAGTGCCCGGCCCAGGTCTGAAACAGCTGTGCGCAATGTTTGTGAGCATGCTGCTGCAACAAGGCTTGCATCGAGTCGGCCGCGGGTGTGTCGCCGTTGTAGCGGGCGATCACCACGCCGGCCAGCGCCAGGGTGTAGCAGATAGAGGTGCCGTGCTGGATTTGCAGCGCCAGTTCCAGGGCCTGGCTCGCAATGCTTGAGGCCCGCTCGGGATAGCCTTGTAACCAGAGGATGCGGGCAAGTACGGTCAGCGAGGCGACGCTCTGGTCATATTGCACGCCAAAGCCTTGGGTGAACCGATTGAGGTGGCTGCTGTGGGCCATGCGCTGGATCACCTGCTCGGCGTTGCGCAAGGCCAGGGCCTGGTGGCCGGCGTAGTGCTGGGCCAGTACGCGCAGGCGCTGGGCGCTGAAGTCCGGCAGCGGCTCGGTGCGCGGGTCGAGGATATCGAACTGCACGCTTTGCGCCAGGGCTTCGCGATAGTGTCCGGCGCAGAGGTTCACCGCCATGTGCCCGGAGACCGCCCGCAACTGGCCCGCCAGATCCTGCTGCTGTTCGGCCAGTTGCCGGGCGCTGACGAACGCGGCAATTGTCTGCGGCGCGCCGCCCTGGGCATGGTAGGACAGGCTGCCCAGGGCCAGTTGCAGCTGCATGTTCAACTGCTGGCAGTGCGTGCCTGAATGCTGCATCACCGCGAGCGCCTTGCCCACATACAACCCGTGCTCGCGCAGCAGCGACAGCTCTTGCCACAGTGGCATCGCACTGACCGTCAGGCGCACGCCGATGGGGTGTACGCCCTGGTCGCCGAGGCCCCAGTCGAGGGCGGCGCGGATGTCTTCACGCAACGGTGCATAGCGGTCGATCCACGGCTGGGTCGCCGTGACGTCCCACTCCAGCTGCGCCTGGTTCATCAGCGCCAGGCAGCGCTCGGCGTGGCGCTCGCGGGTCGCGTCAAGCTCGTCGGCGGCGCCGAGTTTTTCCAGGGCGTAGGTGCGCGTGATATCCAGCAGGCGATAGACCATCTCGTCATCGCCGGCCTCGACGTTGAGCAATGACTTGGCCACCAATTGGGTGATCGAGCCGAGTACTTCAGTCGGTGCAATCTGCTCCCCGGCAATCACGGCTGCCGCGCTGGCCAGGCTGAAGCCACCCCGGAACACGGCCAGACGGCGCAGGCAAATCTGCTCGCATTCGGTGAGCAGGTCGAAGCTCCAGTCCAGGGTGGCCCGCAGGGTCTGGTGGCGGGGCAGGGCGCTGTTGCGGCCGCGGGTGAGCAGGCGGAAATTGTCCTCCATCTGCACCAGCAGGCCCGGCAGACCAAAGCGTTCGATCTGTGCCGCCACCAGCTCGATCGCCAGGGGGATACCGTCCAGGCGCTGGCAGATATCGATCGCCAGTGGTAGCTCGGCGTCGCTCAGTTCAAAGCTGTCCTGCTGGGACATGGCCCGCTCGACCAACAATTGCAGGGCCGGATAACCCAGGGCCTGGGCACGGTTGCCGGTGGCGGGCGGGCAGGCCAGCGGTTCGAGGCGCTGCACGTATTCGCCTTCGGCACGCAGAGCCTCGCGGCTGGTGGCCAGGATGTGCAATTTGGGTGCGTGGCGCAGCAGGGTTTCACTGATCAGCGCGATGTCGTCCAGCAGGTGTTCGCAGTTGTCGATCACCAGCAGCAACTGACGCTCTTGCAGGCTGCGCGCGAAGGTCGCCAGCGGCTCGGGCTCGGCGTACTTGAGCTCCAGCAGGGCGGCGAGGTTGGGCAGAATCAACGACGGCGTGCTGAGCGGCGCGAGGTCCAGCAGGCGGATGCCGTCGCGGTAATGGCCGATCAGCAGTTCCGCCACGCGCAGGGCCACGGTGGTCTTGCCGATGCCGCCGGCACCGGTGAGGGTGATGAAGCGTTGCGCGGGCAATTGCTGCACCAGGCTGTCGATCAGGGCCTGGCGGCCGATCATCCGGGTACGCCGCAGGGGCAGGTTGTGGCCCTGGCTGTGGGGGGTACCGTCGGTAGTCAGGGTCATCGGTTCGATGCTCAAAGGTGCGACAAAACTGTAGCCGCGCTGGGCCACGGTGACGATATAACGCTGCCCGGCCTGGCCATCGCCAAGGGCCTTGCGCAACGCCGCCATGTGCACCCGCAGGTTGCCGTCCTCTACCACGCTTTTGGGCCAGACCCGGGCGATCAGTTCCTGCTTGCTCACCACGTTGCCGGCCTGCTCCAGCAGGATCAGCAGAATGTCCACTGCGCGCCGGCCCAGACGCAACGGGCGGCCGGCTTCGAGCACCAGGCGCTGCTGCGGATGAATCCGGTAGGGGCCGAAATGCACGGCCTGATCGCTGAGGTCACTCATGGTTGCCCAGGTTTCGGGAAAAGGTCGGGCAAGCATATTCCAGGACGGTACAGACCACTAGGCTGCAATCACTTGGGGTTTTTCGCGTAATTGGTGATTTCGCCAGGTCATCGGGTTGACGCCTTCGCTGCGGGTGAACATGTGGCAGAAGTGCGCCTGGTCGCAGAAACCGCATTCCAGGCTGATTTGCGTGAGGCTCAGGGCGGAACTGGTGATCAATTCCTTAGCCCGCTCGATGCGTTGTTGGCGGATCCATTCCTGGGGCGACAGCCCGGTGCTGCATTTGAACGCCCGGGAAAAATGACTGCGCGACAGCGCACAGGCCTGCGCCAGGTCGGCGATGGCCAGGCTTTCGCCGAGGTTGGCTTGAATCAGTTGCTTGGCGATACGCTCGCGCCGGGGGCATAGGCCACCGGTAGCGGATAAACGGGGAGCATATTGCTCGAGTCGGGCCATGACAAATATCCGCAGTCGATGGGAGCGTTCCCGGTGGATGGATGCAGTGTAGACGGCCATCATTTTGTTGCCGGACCGCCCGGCTGACGAGTTAATCGTTGTTAATTTCGCCAGGTGCAGTCGTCGAAAAGACAGCACAGGTGTGCAATCTCTGCGGCCTTTCCCATGCTTATCTGTGAGCTTGCCAACCGTTTGGATATCGCTATGAACCGCAACGACCTGCGTCGCGTCGACATGAACCTGTTGGTGATTTTCGAAGCGCTGATGTTCGAGAAGAACCTGACCCGGGTCGCCGAAAAACTCTTCATGGGTCAACCGGCGGTGAGTGCGGCATTGGGACGTCTGCGCGATCTGTTCGACGACCCGTTGCTGTTGCGCAACGGGCGGGGCATGGAGCCCACGCCACGTGCCGTGGCGATACTCAAGGAGTTGCAACCGGCCATGGACATCATTTCAGGCGCGGTCAGCCGCGCAAAGGATTTCGACCCCTCCACCAGCTGTGCGGTGTTCCGCATCGGCCTGTCCGACGATGCCGAGTTCGGCCTGTTTCCGCCGTTGCTCAGCCAATTGCGCGAAGAGGCACCGGGGATCGTGGTGGTGGTGCGTCGCGCCAATTACCTGTTGATGTCGTCCTTGCTGGCCAGCGGCGAGATCACCGTAGGGGTGAGCTACACCACCGAACTGCCGGCGAATGCCAAGCGCAAGAAGCTGCGCGATATTCCCTGCAAGGTGCTGCGCGGGGACGACGGCGATGCGCCGTTGACCCTGGACGACTACTGCGAGCGGCCGCATGCGATGGTGTCGTTCTCGGGCGACTTGAGCGGCAATATCGACCTCGACCTGGCCCGCATCGGCCGCGCGCGCCGCGTGGTGCTGGCGGTGCCGCAATTCAGCGGGTTGCGGGCATTGCTGGCGGGTACGCAGATCATTGCGACGGTACCGGATTACGCCGCCTGCGCGTTGACGGAGGGTACGTCGATACGTGCCGAAGACCCGCCCTTTGCGATCGATGCGGCGGAGCTGTCGATGGTGTGGAGCGGGGTGCATGACAACGACCCGGCGGAGCGCTGGTTGCGCGGGCGGATTGCCGAGCATATGTCGCGAGTGCTCTGAAGGGTGGGGGGATTGGTCACCTGATCTTCCCCTGAATTGGCTATTTCTACAGAACCGCTCGGTGACTACTCTAGCCACCAATTCCTACCGTTCTGGAGCATTACCATGCAAACCCGTACCGATTTCTACACCGCCTCCCCAGACGCCATGAAAGCCATGCTCGCCCTTGAAGCCGCCGTCGGCAAACTGTCAATCGAGCTGCCATTGCTGGAGCTGGTGCGCTTGCGCGTCTCGCAGATCAACGGCTGTGCTTTCTGCCTGGACATGCACACCGCCGATGCCCGCAAGGGTGGCGAAACCGAGCGCCGTCTGTACACCGTGTCGGCCTGGCGTGAAACGCCGTTCTTCACCCCGCGTGAGCGTGCCGCGCTGGCCTGGGCTGAGAGCCTGACCCTGATCAGCCAGACCCACGCACCGGATGAGGATTTCAACGCCTTGGCCGCCGAGTTCAGCGCTCAGGAACAGATCGACCTGAGCGTGGCCATTGCCACCATCAACAGCTGGAACCGCCTGGCGGTGGGCTTTCGCAAGATGCCGAAATAACCCCTGTGTCTATAGGCACGTCAGAAGTTGACGGAGGCGCTTAAGCGCGCCGTCAACGGCGCGCCCTGGAACAAATAGTCATCGCCCATGTATTCGCCCACGTCGCGCCAGTAGCGCTGGTCGAACAGGTTGTCGACGCTGAGGCGAAACACCGTTTCGTAGCCGTCCACCTTCGTGGTGTAGCGGCTGCCCACATTCACCACCGCGTAATCGCCCACCTCCACGGTGCCGGTACGGTTGGCGTACTTCTTGGCGCTGTACTGCACGCCGCCCAGCACCGCCAGGCCGTTCACCCACGGCAACGCATAGTCGGCGTATACACTGGCGCGCAGCGTGGGCACGTTGATCGCCTGGTGGCCTTCATACTCCGCCGTACCGCTGCCCGTCACCCGTGCGCGGATCGCCGCAACGCTGGTGGCGATCTGCAAACGTTCGGTGGCCCAGCCATTGGCCGACAGTTCCACCCCGGTGTTCTTCTGCTCACCCTGCTGCACGTAGTTGAACTGGCCCGTGCCATCCGGCTTGGCGTACTGGTACGCCTGGCGGGTCTGGAACACGGCGGCGGCAAAGCTGATGCGGCGCCAGTCGTACTTCACCCCGGCTTCGATTTGCCGTGAGGTGGTCGGCTCCAGGGTTTCGCCGTCGTTGTTGGCGGTCCATGGCGCTTCGCCTCCCAGGGACAGGCCTTTGCTGTAGCTGGTGTACAACGACACATTGTCCACCGGCTTGTAGATCAATGCTGCATTGGGCAGGAATTGATATTTCTGGGTGTGGCGTTGCTGATTGCCGTCTTGATCGAAGGCTTTTTCATCCAGGCGCACTTCGCGGCCGCCGAGGACGGCTTGCCACTGCTCGTTGAAGCGGATGCGGTCGGTGACGAACAAGCCGTACTGGCGGCTGTCGAGGCGCCGGTGCTTGTCGTTCAACGGCACGTCGGTGGGGGTGAAGGTTGGGGCGTCGACGTTGATGTTGGAACTGCCGATGTATTCGTTCACCGACTTGCGCTTGTCGACCACCCGGCGGAAGGCGCTGGTGCCGAAAGTCAGCTCATGGCCCACGCCGGCGGTGTCGAACAGCCCGGTCATGGCGGCTTGCAGTTCGTCATCGCGGCGCGTGTCGTCGGGGCTGCGGTAGTCGTAGACGTCATAGTCACCGGTGGGGCCGAAGCTGGCGGTGCCGCAATCGGTGACGTAGAAGCAGCCGTAGGCGAAGGCACTGTAGTCGTCGATCACCACCTTGCTGCGCGCCGCGCTGACGTTGCCTTTCCACTGGTCGCTGAAGCGATACTCGAACATGCCGTTGAGGTTCAGCGAATCAATGCCGACCTGCTTCGAACCACTCTGGTGGCCCAGCAGTTTTTTCGGCGAGGCATCGTGGGGCACTTCGGTACCACCGAGCAATTGGTAGCCGGGTACCGAGCGCTGCTGTTTATTCTGGTATTCAGCGTCCAGTTGCAGCACGGCGTCGGGGCTGATGTTCCAGTCGAAGGCCAGGGACAGGAAATCGCGTTGGCCGTTGGCGTGCTCGACGTAGGCATTCAAATCTTCATGGGCGACGTTGGCACGCAGCCCGAATTGCTGTTCGCTGCCAAACCAGCCGCCGACGTCGGTGGCGATGTAGCCGCTGCCGCAGTCGTCTGTGGAAACGGTCACCGAGCGCACATCTTCCGGGCGCTTGGTCACGTAGTTGATCACGCCGCTGGGCTCGGAAATGCCGCTTTGCAGACCGGCCAGGCCCTTGAGCAATTCCACCTGCTGCTTGTTCTCCAGCGCCACGTTCTGCTCGCCGGTGATGGTGCGCCCGTTGATCTTGTAGCTGCTCGCTGCATTCAGCGAGAAGCCGCGCACCACAAAGTTCTCGTAGTAGCCGATGGGCGCATAGCTGTCGCCCACCGAGGCGTCGTTGCGCAGGACTTCACTGAGCAGACGCGCTTGCTGGTCCTTGATCAGTGCGGCGTTAAGTACCGTGATCGAGGCCGGAGTGTCCAGCAACGCGGCCTCGCCCAAGCCCCCCACCGAGGCGGTGTCGCTGCGATAGCCGGACTCGTCCTGGCCCTGGATCTTCACCTCGGGCAGTTCCAGTTCAGCGGCAAAACTGCTGCCGATACCGCCGCTGAGCAGCAAGCCGAGGGCGAAACGTGAGGTGACGACGGGACGAAAACGCAAAACCATGGGGGCAGGCCTTAAAGCGCAGGGCGGGGGGCGCATAAGCTAGGCATAAGTGCGCACTTTTACAAGTTTGCGAGAATGATTCGCGGCTTGGGACGGTACGTCTCAGCCTGCACGCCGATTTAATCACGCCTCGACAGCAATACTGATGTGACTGATGCACCGCTATCGGGGGGCAAGCCCCCGCCCACATTGGTACCGGTTGCAGGAATGATGCATTGATGTGCAATGCGTGGCAGGCTGGGCGAAGTTTGTTTACGACATCTGGAGAGTTAACGTGCCTACAGCATCCGCAGTAATCGAAATCCCGGTATCCGCTGACAAGGTCTGGGCATTGGTCGGCGGCTTCAACGACTTGCCCAAATGGCTGCCGCTGATCGTCAAGAGCGAGCCCGGCGAAGGCGGCCGCGTGCGCCATCTGGCAACGGCCGACGGTGGGGTGGTGGTGGAGCGCTTGCAGACCTTTGATAACGTGGCGCGCACCTACAGCTACACCATTGAAGAATCGCCGTTTCCGGTGAGTGCCTACTTGGCGACGCTGCAGGTAGAAGCGCTGACCGACTCGTCGGCCAAAGTCACCTGGTCCGGGGTGTTCACGCCGGCGGCGGGGGTGACGGATGAGGCGGTGGAAGCGTTGTTTTCGGGTGTCTACAGCGGTGGTGTTGCCGCGCTGCGGGCCAACTTCTAACCCGGTTTGATGTGGGAAGGGGCTTGTCCCCTCCCACATGGTGATCCCGTTGGCTTCAGGGATCAGGCTTCGGGCATCAGTTGCTGGCGGCATTCCAGCACCAGCCGCGCGCCGCCGCTGGCGCTGCTGCCCACGTCCAGCTTGAAACCGTGCAGGTTGATGATCGCTGCCACAATCGACAGGCCCAGCCCAAATCCGCCTTGCTGGTCGCTTTCATCCACACGATAGAAACGCTGGAACACCGCGGCCCGTTCGGCCACCGGTATGCCCGGTCCCGAATCGTGGACTTCGATGCGCGTACTGCCGGCGTCGTTCACCGCGCGCAAAACCACTTCGCCGCCCGGCGGGGAGAACTTGATCGAGTTGCTCAGCAGGTTGGCCAGGGCTTCGAACAACAGCGCGCGATCGCCGGTGATCCACGGCAAGGATTCCGGGGTGTCGAGCACCAGCTGCAACTCGCCTTCCTCGGCCAGCGGCAGGTAGAAGTCATGCAGTTCGCGCAGCAGCGGCAGCGGGTCCATCACCAAAAAGCCGGAACGGCGCTGGTGGTCTTCCAGTTCCGAAATGCGCAGCAGCCCGCGAAAGCGCGCCATCAGGGTGTCGGTTTCGGCAATCGCATCGTCCAGTTGCACCGCGTGGGCCGAGTCTTCCTCGGCTTGCTGCTTGATACGGTAGAGCTGCGCCCGCAGGCGGGTCAATGGGGTGCGCAGGTCGTGGGCGATGTTGTCGCACACGCCCTTGACCTCATTCATCAGCTTCTCGATACGGTCGAGCATGGCGTTGACGATGGCCGCCAGCATGTCCAACTCATCCCGCCGATTCGACAGCGGCAGACGGTGGGTCAGGTCGCCGGCGACGATGGCTTCGGCACTGGCCTGGATGCCGCGAATCCGCCGCAGGGGGCGACGGCGCAACAGGTGCCAGCCGGCCGCGCCGGGGATGATGGTCAGGGACAGCGCCCACAACAGCGCATGCCAGATGATCCGTGTCACCCCGAACAACGAGCCGTTGGCACGCACGAGTACCAGCCAGCGGCCGTCTTCGGTGTGCGTAGCCACGGCGTCGCAGCTGTCCTTGGGCAACTTGGGGTCGTCGGAGTCGACGCAGTTGGCCAGTGCGTGGATCTTGCCGTCTAGCGGCAAGTCCGGCGGGATCGCGGTGATCGGGCCACTGAGCGGCCGGTACTGCGCATCGAACAGGCCGTAGGCGTCCACACCCTTCATGTCGAAGGTCATGCTGGTGCTCAATGCATCCACCAGCGCTTCGCCCTTGAAACGTTGGAACAGGTGCTGGCGTTGCATCAGGGAGTGGCGCGACAGATCGCTCAAGTACCCGGACACCTCGTAATACAGCACCCCCATCAAGATGCAGCTCCAGGCCACGAACAACGAGCTGTAGAGCGCCAGCAAGCGGCTGCTGGAAGAGCGCCAGCCCTTAGAGGGGTTCAGCAATGACATAGCCGGAGCCTCGTACCGTGCGGATCAGCGGCGTGAGGCCCGGGGGATCGATCTTCTTGCGCAGGCGGCCGATGTGCACGTCGATCAGGTTGGTGCCGGGGTCGAAGTGGTAGCCCCAGACTTCCTCGAAGATCATCATCCGCGACAGGATCTGCCCGGTGTTGCGCATCAGGAATTCCAGCAGCTTGTACTCAGTGGGCAGCAGGGTCAGGGGCTGCTCGGCGCGACTGGCTTCGCGGCTGATCAGGTTCAGTTCAAGGTCGGCCACGCGCAGGGCGGTTTCGAACTCCTTGACCGTGCTTTTGCGCCGCAGCAGCACTTCGACGCGGGCAGCCATTTCATCGGATGCGAAGGGTTTGGTCAGGTAATCGTCGCCGCCTGCGCGCAGGCCGCGCACGCGTTCGTCGACGTCGGAAAGGGCGCTGATCATCAGAATAGGCGTGGACACGCCAATGGTGCGCAAGGTCGTGACGATGGCCAGGCCATCCAGTTCGGGCAGCATGCGGTCAAGGGTGATCAGGTCGTAATCACCACTCACGGCACGCACCAGGCCTTCGCGGCCGTTGTCTACCCAGTCTACGTCCAGTCCATGGCTACTCAGCTCGGCGACGATTTCGCGGGCTGTTACGGCGTCATCCTCGATGGTCAAAATGCGGGTCATAGGATTACCTGGTGAGCGATTCACACGAGAAGTGCGGGCATTTTGCCAAGAAATGCCTGAACGCTTCCTAAATAAAACTTCATGTTGGCAAAACTGACACAGGTTTCATGACTGGCGGCAAAGGAATGCATAACGCCCGCTCGAAGTGGCCCTTTCTTGCAAGTTGCATGGTTCAAGTAAGTTCAATTTACTTAAGTTGCTGATTTGTAACGTATTTAATTTTAGTGCCGACTGGCATGGTGCCTGCACTGTCCCTTTTGAGACTTGTAACACTATTTTTCTGCCTTGGAGCACAACAACAATGATCACATCCTCATCCACGCTGCAAGAGTCGAGCTCGCTCTCTGGGGTTTCCTGGGGGGCGATTTTTGCCGGTGCGGCCGCTGCGGCCGCGTTGTCCCTGATTCTGGTGCTACTGGGCTTCGGCCTGGGCTTTTCGGCGGTATCGCCGTGGGCTGACAGCGGTATCAGTGCCAAAGGGCTTGGCATTTCCACGATCATCTGGCTGGCCTTCACCCAGATCGTCGCATCAGGCTTGGGCGGATACATCGCCGGCCGGTTGCGGGTGAAGTGGGCCAATATGCATGGCGATGAGGTGTACTTTCGCGATACCGCCCATGGTTTCCTCGCGTGGGCAGTTGCCACCCTGGTCACCGCGGTGCTGGTGGTCGGTTCGGTCAGCAGTGTCGTGAGCGGCGGTGTGAAAGCCGGTGCCAGCGTTGCAGCGGGCGCCGCAAGTGGTCTCTCGCAAGCGGCGGGCAGTGCAGCCAAAGGCGTTGATGGCGGTGACTTCGACTACTACGTCGACAGCCTGTTCCGTGATGATCGCCCAGTCGCCGTCAGCGATGACGCCGCTCGTGGCGTCGTTGCGCGCATCTTCACCCGCACCCTGAGCAACGATGGCCAGCTTGCCGCCGAAGACCGTGCCTACCTGGCCCAGTTGATCAGCCAGCGCACCAACCTCAGCCAGGCGGATGCCGAAGCACGTATCGACAAGGTCTATGGTGATGCCCTCAAAGCCGTTGAAGACGCCAAGTTGAAAGCCAAGCAGGCCGCGGATACCGCTGCGAAAGTAGCGGCCTATACCTCGCTGTGGACCTTCGTCGCCCTGCTGATCGGCGCATTTTTCGCCAGCTTCGCTGCCACCTTTGGCGGTCGCCGTCGCGACGCCGTGGTGTATGTCGAAACCGAACATTTCGTACGTTAATTCAAGGAGAACATCATGCGCTCATTACTGCTTTGGTTCCTGGGTATCCCTATCCCGATCATTATCCTGATCGCAATTTTCATGTGATCTCATCCACTGCGTCACTCGAGCCGCGCCTGCATTAGCAGGCGCGGCTTTTTTGGGTCACCGTGATCGGCAGAGGGCTTGGCCAGGCAACGCGCCGCTCGCGTGCTTGCCAGAGCATTGTAGGGTCACCGGCCAGCAGGCAGGGTTGCACTTAGTGTTGTGGTTGCCCACGCGTGTGCAGGAGGGCGTGTTTTGCACGCGTGCCGCCGAGGTGGTTTTAACACTGCAACCGCTGGGCAAGTTCTGTCATGAAGCGGCATTACCACCTGCTGTAATACCTGTCAGGTTTCACAGTAGACACCTGTCAAGGGACGTTACTAGCATGGGACGTAGCGTGATTTCACCTACAGACAGGTAACTGACCGGCGGCAACGGAGGCGGAGATGACTTATTCAGCGAGTGTGGCGAATAATGAAACCATCGGAACGGCAGAGGCGGATATACACAATACTGATATTTTGCCTCCCCACTATAAGTTTAACGATGATGGTACGTTGACAAGAATGTGGAGGCAAAATGGAAAAATCAATGTAAGTGTCCAGCAAAGCCTTTCGCATAATGGTATGACGAGTCATTTTTTGACATTTAGTTTTCGCGACTTAAACCCCGGAGAAACTAATGTAAAGTTAGATTTTTCAAACCCGTCTGAGATGTTCGCCGTCTACGCAGTCAATAACTCTAATTCCAATATACCCCACACGTTCGCCTCCGGAACGATGACGGTTTCGCTTGCCAGTGGCGGCGATCATTTGACCGCGACGTTTTCCGGCCAGGCCTACTCAGGAGCGGGTAATGAGGTAACCATCACAGCGGGTGAAATGGATCTGAAAGGTTTCGAAGCAGCGCCGTCGAGTGGAATGACCCCGTCTGGATCAGTCATCGGAGAAGGGTATATAACGGGTTTTATCGATGGAGGCCCCGACAGTGTCTCTGATTTTATAGCCACTGAGGTGGAGCGGATTTACGTACCCGGGTGGGGGACTCGGCCGGCCTACTGGCTAATGCGCGGGTTTTGGGTTGCCGGGCAACCCGCTGTCACGCGCGTCTTCGTTATCACGCTCCTTGAAGGTGAAACCGATCTCGAATACGACTTATCCAGTGATGTAAAAGCGAGTATGAGTTATACCATTCAGAGCCAGTCTCTTATTGGTTCGGCTTTCACGGGTGTTTTGAAATTCAGTTCTCTCCCAGGAACGGGGGAAGCGAGAGGTTCCTTCGATTGCCACATGCGTGGGAATGCACCCGCTGATTATCGAGTGATCGGAGAATTCCTGGTCCGGTAGTCATTCGGTTTTCAGGGCAGCGGTGCTTAAGGTTGCAGGGAGGTAGTCTCCCTTTGAATTAATCTTCAAATCCAACCTGCTCATGAATTTCATCCACCTTCAATTCCAAGCGATACGCTACCGCAATAAACAGCGCCTGGCACAAACACAACGTGGCACTCAATGAGCGGAAGGCGAACGATGACCCCTCATTCACCAACAGCACCGCGTTCGCCCGCTTGGCCAGGGGCGACAGGTTGCTGTCGGTGATGATCAGCGTCTTGGCCTGGTGATGCTGGGCAATACGCAGGCAGTGCTGGGTCTCTTTGCCGTAGGGCGTGAAGCTGATGGCAATCACCAGGTCATTGGCGCGCACGCTGCGCATCTGCTCGCGGTAGCTGCCGCCCAGGCCGGAGATCAGGTGGATGCGCTTGTTCGTGTGCTGCAGGTTGTAGACCAGGTAGTCGGCCACCGCAAACGAGCGGCGCACGCCGACCACGTAGATATTGTCGGCATTCACCACCAGGTCGACGGCCTTGTCGAAGGCCACGTCGTCCAGTTCCAGCCCCAGGCGCTCGATGCCCGACAATGTAGCGTTGACGCACTCGCGCGCCAGGTCACCGCCGCTGGCTTTCTGCGACTTATTGGCGATCATGCTGCGGATGCGCTGCTGGTAGTTCTGCACCGGCGTGGTCTTGTGGGTGTAGGCCTCGCGAAACAGCGCCTGCATCTCACTGAACCCACTGAAACCAAAGCGCTGAGAGAACCGCACGATGGCCGAAGGGTGCACTTCGCATTCACGGGCAATATCGCTGATGCGGTCGACCATGATGCGGTCGCTCTGCTGGCTCATGTAGCTGGCGATGCGTTTGAGTTGGCGCGGCAGGCTTTCGTATTCGTCGGTGATCAGCTGCAACAGACGTTCGGCATTAATGGGCGGGCTGGCGAGAGCGTCTTGTGAAGGGGTCTCGGGCATGGGCAATCCTTCTGGCGTGTTGTTCTGTTGCGCTGATGGGTGACGCAAGTCTACAGGGTAGGCGCAAAAAAATACCCCGGCATCACGGCCCGCGTGGGCTGCTGAAACGATGCACGGTGGCTGGAGTGCTCCTGTGCTGACGTATTGGAAAATATATTCCACTGAAAATAATTATGGAATAAATATTGATTGCCGTCGCCGGACGTTCTAGTCTGCTCCCACCAAAGGCGTTTGCCGTCACCACGGCGGCACAACGCAGGCTGATAAAAATAACAGGAGCCAGCATGGGCCAGACTCGTTTTGCCAGTGGGCGTCAATTGGATCTGATTTGCCTCGGACGCCTGGGCGTCGACCTCTATGCGCAACAAGTGGGCGCGCGGCTTGAGGACGTTTCCAGCTTCGCCAAGTACCTCGGCGGTTCCTCCGCCAACATCGCGTTCGGCACCGCGCGGCTGGGGCTCAAGTCGGCGATGTTGAGCCGGGTAGGGGACGACCACATGGGGCGCTTCCTGGTGGAATCCCTGGCCCGTGAAGGCTGTGATGTCAGCGGCATCAAGGTTGACCCCGAACGCCTCACGGCCCTGGTGCTGCTGGGACTCAAGGACCGCGAAACCTTTCCCCTGGTGTTCTACCGCGAGAATTGCGCCGACATGGCCCTGCGCGCCGAGGACATCAGCGAAGCGTTCATCGCCTCCAGCAAGGCCTTGCTGATCACCGGCACGCATTTCTCCACCGACAGCGTGTACAAGGCCAGCATCCAGGCGCTGGATTACGCGGCCAAGCACAATGTGAAGCGCGTACTTGATATTGACTACCGCCCGGTGCTGTGGGGCCTGGCGGGCAAGGCTGACGGTGAAACCCGGTTTGTTGCCGACCAGAATGTGAGTGCGCATGTGCAGAAAATCCTGCCGCGCTTTGACCTGATCGTCGGCACGGAAGAAGAATTTCTGATTGCAGGCGGCAGTGAAGATTTGCTCACCGCGCTGCGCACCGTGCGCGAACTGACCCCGGCCACGCTGGTGGTGAAGCTTGGCCCACAAGGTTGCACAGTGATCCATGGCGCGATCCCTGCGCGTTTGGAAGACGGCGCGATCTACCCCGGTGTACGGGTTGAAGTGCTCAACGTACTCGGCGCCGGCGATGCCTTCATGTCGGGCTTCCTCAGCGGCTGGATCAATGACGCCAGCGACGAACGATGCAGCCAGTTGGCGAATGCCTGCGGCGGTCTCGTGGTGTCGCGACACGCCTGCGCCCCGGCCATGCCGACCCCCGCCGAACTGGACTACCTGTTCAACAGCCCGGTGCCGATCACCCGACCGGATCAGGACGTGACCCTGCAGCGCCTGCATCGTGTATCAGTGCCGCGCAAGCAATGGAAGCAGCTGTTCATCTTCGCCTTTGACCACCGCTGGCAATTGGTCGACCTGGCCCAGCGTGCCGGCCAGGACACCTCGCGCATCAGCGATGCCAAGCAACTGTTTATTCAAGCCATCGAACGTGTGGAGCGCAAACTCGCCGAGCAGGGCATTGCCGCCGATGTAGGCCTGCTGGCCGACCAACGCTTCGGCCAGGACGCCCTCAACGCCGCCAGCGGGCGTGGCTGGTGGATCGCGCGCCCGGTGGAAGTACAGAATTCGCGGCCGCTGGCGTTCGAACACGGGCGCTCGATTGGCAGCAACCTGATCGCCTGGCCGCAAGAGCAGATCATCAAGTGCCTGGTGCAATTCCACCCCGACGATGAGCCGTTGCTGCGCCTGGAACAGGAAGCCCAACTCAAGGCGGTGTACGACGCCTCCCTGGTGAGTGGTCATGAACTGTTGCTGGAAGTCATCCCGCCCAAGGATCACCCGTCCAGCCACCCGGATGTGCTGTACCGCAGCCTCAAGCGCCTGTACAACCTGGGGATCTACCCGGCGTGGTGGAAGATCGAGGCGCAGCCGGCCGAGGAGTGGGAAAAGCTCGACGCGTTGATTCAGGAGCGCGACCCATATTGCCGTGGCGTGGTACTGCTGGGCCTGAACGCGTCGGCCGAATGCCTCGCCGCTGGCTTCCAGCAAGCGGGCCAGAGCACCACCTGCCGTGGCTTTGCCGTGGGCCGCACGATCTTCCAGGAACCCAGCCGTGCGTGGCTGGCAGGGGAGATCGATGACGAGACCTTGATCCAGCATGTGCAGGCGACCTTCGAACAGCTGATCAATGCCTGGCGCAGTGCCCGCGGCTAAACCGTTCCAAATGTGGAATACAGTCAAATGTGGGAGGGGCGGTGCGACGATTCGCCTTGACCCCGATAGCAGTCTGTCAGGCAGCACGTCTATCACTGAACGGCCGCCATCGGGGGCAAACCCTCTCTCACTTAAAGCAGATCCGAGCGATCTCTAGATAAAAACAATAGGTGCAGCCATGCCCGCAATCCGAATTGGCATCAACCCGATTTCCTGGAGCAACGACGACCTGCCGGCCCTGGGCGGAGAAACGCCGCTGAGCACTGCGCTCAGCGAAGGCAAGGAGATCGGCTACGAAGGTTTTGAACTCAACGGCAAGTTCCCCAAGGACGCCAAGGGCGTCGGCGACGTGTTGCGCCCCTATGACCTGGCGTTGGTGTCCGGCTGGTACTCCAGCCGCCTGGCGCGGCGCTCGGTGGCTGAGGAAATCCAAGCCATCGCCGGTCACGTCGAGTTGCTCAAGCAGAACGGCGCGACGGTGCTGGTCTACGGTGAAGTCGCCGACTCGATCCAGGGCTCGCGCATCCGCCTGATCGAACGCCCGCGTTTGCACAGCGAGCAAGCCTGGCAGGACTATGCCGACAAGCTCACCGAGCTGGCGCGTTTCACCCTGTCTCAGGGCGTGCGCCTGGCCTACCACCACCATATGGGTGCCTACGTCGAATCCCCCGAGGATATCGACCAACTCATGCAGCGCACGGGCCCGGAAGTCGGCCTGCTGTTTGATTCGGGCCATTGCTACATGGGCGGCGGAGATCCCCTCGCCGTGCTGAAAAAGCACATCGACCGCATCTGCCACGTGCACTTCAAGGACGTGCGCAAAGCCGTGGTGCAACTGGCGCGCAACCAGATGTGGAGCTTCCCGGACTGCATCGTCAACGGCACCTTCACTGTGCCCGGCGATGGCGATATCGACTTCGCCGAACTGCTCGACGTGCTGCTGGCCGCCAAATACGAAGGCTGGCTGGTGGTGGAAGCCGAGCAGGACCCAGCCGTCGCACCGAGCTACGTGTACGCGAAAAAGGGCTACGACACCCTGCGCGCGCTGCTCAACGAGAGGACGCAAGCATGAGCCTGCTGGTCAAGAGCAACAAACGCGGACACACCATGGTGGCCCTGGAAGAAGGGCGTCTTGAGTACGTGGGCTTCAAGGCCTACCGCCTGAGCCTGGGCGAAACCCTGCCGGTCAGCGCTGGTGACAAGGAATTGTGCCTGGTGCTGCTCAGTGGCCGGGTAAATATTGAAGGCGAAGGGTTCGACTGGCAGAACCTGGGTGATCGTCAATCAGTGTTCGAAGACAAATCGCCCTTCGCCGCCTACCTGCCGCCGGGCACTACGGCGCAGGTCACCGCGTTGAGTGATGTGCAGATTGCCGTGTGTGCCGCCCCCGGCGCCGGTGGCTATGAACCACGCCTGATTCGCCCGGAACACTGCAAGCGCAGTGTGCGCGGCAAAGGCGCCAACACCCGCTACGTGTGCGACATCCTGCCAGACACCGAGCCGGCCCATTCGCTGTTGGTGGTGGAAGTGCGCACGCCGTCCGGGCATTCGTCCAGCTACCCGCCGCACAAGCACGACACTGACGACCTGCCGCATCAGAGCTTCCTCGAAGAAACCTACTACCACCAGATCAACCCGCCCCAAGGTTTCGTGTTCCAGCGTGTGTACACCGACGACCGCAGCATCGACCAGGCCATGGCCGTGGAAAACAGCGACCTGGTGGTGGTGCCCAAGGGGTATCACCCGGTCAGCGTGCCTTACGGCTACGAGTCCTATTACCTCAACGTGATGGCCGGCCCCAAGCGTGCCTGGCACTTCCATAACGACCCGCAGCACAGCTGGCTACTGGACCTTTAAGGGGCGCGACATGACCACAACCCGACTGACCATGGCTCAGGCCCTGGTGAAGTTCCTCGACAACCAATACATCGAAGTCGATGGCGTAGAGAGCAAGTTTGTCGCCGGCGTGTTTACCATCTTTGGCCACGGCAACGTGCTGGGCCTGGGCCAGGCACTGGAGCAGGACGCCGGTGAATTGGTGGTGCACCAGGGCCGCAACGAGCAGGGCATGGCCCACGCAGCCATCGGGTTTGCCAAGCAGCACCTGCGCCGCAAGATCTACGCGTGCACCGCGTCGGTCGGCCCTGGCGCGGCCAACATGCTCACCGCGGCGGCGACCGCCACCGCCAACCGTATCCCATTGCTGTTGCTGCCCGGCGATGTCTACGCAAGTCGCCAGCCCGACCCGGTGCTGCAACAGATCGAGCAGTTTCACGACCTGAGCATCAGCACCAACGATGCCTTCCGCTCCGTGAGCAAGTACTGGGACCGTATCAACCGCCCCGAGCAGTTGATGACGGCTGCGATCCACGCCATGCGCGTGCTGACCGACCCCGCGGAAACCGGCGCGGTAACCCTGGCATTGCCCCAGGATGTGCAGGCCGAAGCCTGGGACTATCCGGATTATTTCCTGCAAAAACGTGTGCACCGCCTCGACCGTCGCCCGGCCACCCCGGCGATGATCAGTGACGCGCTGGCCGCGTTCCAGGGCAAGCGCAAGCCGCTGATCATCTGCGGTGGCGGGGTGAAATACTCCGGCGCCCATGCGGCGCTGCAAGCCTTCGCCGAACGCTTTGAGATTCCTTTCGCCGAAACCCAGGCTGGCAAGAGCGCGGTGGTTTCCAGCCATCCGCTGAACGTCGGCGGCATCGGTGAGACCGGCTGCCTGGCAGCCAACCTGCTGGCGCCGGAAGCGGACCTGATCATCGGCATCGGCACCCGTTATACCGACTTCACCACCTCGTCAAAATCGCTGTTCAAGCACGGCGAAGTGACGTTCCTGAACCTCAATATCAGCCCCTGCGATGTGTTGAAACTCGACGCGGTGCAAGTGCTGGCCGACGCGCAACTGGCCTTGGGTGCACTGGGTGACGCCCTCGGCGACTATCGCTCCGGCTGGGGCGAACAGGTCCGCGAGGCCAAGGCGCAACTGGACGCCGAAGTCGACCGCGTGCACGAGGTGGACTATACCGGCGACGGTTTCGTACCCGAAGTCGACGACCACCTTGACCGCGCCGTGTTGCGCGAATTCATCGAGCTGACCGGTTCGTGCCTGACCCAGAGCCGCGTGCTCGGCGTGCTCAACCAGACCCTGGCCGACGATGCGATCATCGTCGCCGCCGCCGGCAGCCTGCCCGGCGACCTGCAGCGCGTGTGGCGCAGCAAGGGCGTCAACACCTACCACGTCGAATACGGTTATTCGTGCATGGGCTATGAGATCAACGCCGCGCTGGGGGTGAAGCTTGCCGAGCCGAGCCGTGAGGTCTACGCCCTGGTCGGCGACGGCTCGTACATGATGCTGCATTCGGAGTTGGCCACCTCGATCCAGGAGCGTCGCAAGATCAACGTGGTGCTGCTGGACAACATGGCCTTCGGTTGCATCAACAACTTGCAGATCGGCAACGGCATGGACAGCTTCGGCACTGAATTCCGCTATCGCAACCCCGAGAGCGGCAAGCTCGACGGCGGCCTGGTGCCGGTGGATTTCGCCATGAGTGCAGCGGCTTATGGCTGCAAGACTTACAAGGTCAGCACCGTGGAGCAACTTGAAGCGGCGTTGGCCGACGCGCGGACCCAGACGGTCTCGACACTGATCGACATCAAGGTACTGCCCAAGACCATGGTGCATGGCTATCTGTCGTGGTGGCGAGTGGGCGTGGCGCAGGTGTCCACCAGCGAGCGCACGAATGCAGCGGCAAAAAAACTCAATGAACACCTGGCCAAGGCCCGGCAGTACTAATAACAAGAGGGGTTTTACATGTCTTTGAAGCTTGGAGTGATCGGTACCGGCGCCATTGGCCGCGACCATATCCGTCGTTGCAGCCAGACCCTGCTCAACAGCCAGGTAGTGGCCGTGACCGATATCAACCTGGAGCAGGCCGCCAAGGTGGTGGCTGACCTGGGTATCAGCGCCGAGGTGTATGCCGACGGCCACGCGCTGATCAAGGCGCCCGAGGTGGAAGCGGTGCTGGTCACCTCGTGGGGCCCCAGCCATGAAGAATTCGTGCTGGCCGCCATCGCTGCCGGCAAACCGGTGTTCTGCGAAAAACCCCTGGCGGTCACTGCGGCCGGCTGCCGCAAGATCGTCGACGCCGAAGTGGCCTACGGCAAGCGCCTGGTGCAAGTGGGCTTCATGCGTCCCTACGATGAAGGCTACCGCGCACTCAAGGCCGTGATCGACAGCGGCCAGATCGGCGAGCCGCTGATGCTGCATTGCGCCCACCGCAACCCGACGGTGGGCGAGAACTACAAGACCGACATGGCGATCACCGACACCCTGATCCACGAACTCGATGTGTTGCGCTGGTTGCTCGACGACGACTACGTGTCGGTACAAGTGGTGTTCCCGCGCAAATCCAGCAAAGCCCTGGCGCACCTGCGCGACCCACAGATCGTGCTGCTGGAAACCGCCAAAGGCACGCGCATCGATGTGGAAGTGTTCGTGAACTGCCAATACGGCTACGACATCCAGTGCGAGGTGGTGGGGGAGACCGGCATTGCCAAACTGCCGGAGCCGTCCCAGGTGCAACTGCGCAGTGAGGCGAAGCTGTCCAATGCAATCCTGATGGATTGGAAAGACCGGTTCATCGGTGCGTATGACGTCGAGTTGCAGGCCTTCATTGATAGTGTGCGCGCCGGTCAAGTCGGCGGGCCGTCGGCGTGGGACGGGTTTGCCGCTGCGGTGGCGGCGGATGCGTGCATTGAAGCGCAGAACAGTGAACAGATCGTGAAAGTCAGCCTCCCGGATCGCCCGCGCTTCTACGGCTGACCCATTGGAGCAATGAGGTCAATGTGGGAGGGGGCTTGCCCCCTCCCACATTTGATTGGGTTTCCAATTTGAGTTGGGAGTTGATTATGCGAATCGGACTGGTCGGCTACGGCCACGGAGGGCGCTTTTTTCATGCGCCGCTGATTGCAACATTGCCCGGCGCCACGTTTGTTGGCGTCGTTACCCGCTCATCCGAGCGCCGACAACAATTGAACACGGACCATCCCGGCGTAAAAGCCTTCGACTCCATCGGCCAGATTGTCGAAGCGGGCGTGGATGCGCTGGTCATTTCCACCACCCTCAAGGGCCGCCCGGCGCTGGTGCTGGAGGCCATCGAACATGGTGTCGCGGTGGTCAGTGACAAACCGTTTGCCGCCAACGCCGAGCAGGCCCAGGCGCTGATCACGGCCGCCGAGCGCCAGGGCACGTTGCTCAGCGTCTACCAGAACCGGCGCTGGGACTCGGACTACCTGACCCTGCGCAAACTCATCGACGCTGGAGCCCTGGGTACCATCACCCGTTTCGAATCCCGCGTGGAGCGCTATGCCCCGCAAGCCGTGGGCAACCCCAGCGGCGGTGGCTGGCTGCGTGACCTGGGCAGCCATCTGGTGGACCAGGCGTTGCAACTGTTCGGCCCGGTGGACCGGGTGTTCGCCCAATTGCAGTTCAGTGCCGAGCATCCCACCCTCGACCATGGTTTCTTCGTGTCCCTGACCCACGCCAACGGGGTCATCTCCCACCTGTGGGGCAATGCCCTGCAAAACAGCCAGGCCCCGCGTTTTCGCGTCAGTGGCACCCAGGGTTGCTACACCGTCGATGGGCTGGACGGTCAGGAAGAGTTGCTGCTGGCCGGCAAGTCCCCGAAAACCGAGGGCGAGCACTGGGGCGCTGAAGAACACCGGCGCTGGGGCTGGTTCGAACAAGGCCCGGAACGCGAGCGGGTACCCTCGGAAAAGGGCTGCTGGACGCAGTTCTATCGCCAGTTTCAAAGTGCCGTGCAAGGGCAGGGGCCATTGCCCGTGGACGCCTATGACGCGCTGGAAACCACCCGTATATTGGACGCCGCACGCCTGAGCGCGGAGCGCCAGCAGGTCGTTTCAACAAAAATAGAATAAAATTCTAAAAGATGTTGATATGGAAATTATTTTCCAATAAAGTCGTTTCCAGGTTGCAATAAGTACGTCCGGACCCGATCCGCACGGCTCAAACAAAAACAAGATCGAAAACAACCAGGTACCGTCAGATGAAAATCTTCAACGCTGTACTGCGAGTTTTACGCCTCACTCAAGCGCCACGCGGCCTGCCCCGCGCCCGGCCGTTCTACTTCTCCTTCCTTAATGTGCTGTGCGTCGAAAACAAAGGCGCGCTGGTGTGCTGCATTCCAGGTGCACCGGTGGTTCGACTGCCGACGTCGCAAGGCCCGCTCTGATCAACGCAACGTCCAACAAAACCAACAAGAAAGTGGAGACAGACCGTTCATGAAGACCCCGATCCGTTTTACCGCGCTGGCCCTGTCCATGCTGCTGGCCAGTGGCGCAGCCCTGGCGGCCGACCTTAAGGTCGGCGTGACCTTTTCGAGTTTCGATGACAACTACCTGACCAGCGTGCGCGGCTACATGGAGCAGCACGTCAAGGCGCTGCCCAAGGGCGATGGCGTGCAGCTGCAGTTCGAGGACGCGCGCGCCGACGTGGTCAAGCAACTGAGCCAGGTCGAGAGTTTCATCAGCCAGAAGGTCGATGCCATTATCGTCACGCCGGTGGACACCGCGTCGACCGCACGCATCAGCAAGGCAGCGACCGAAGCGGGAATTCCGCTGGTGTATGTCAACCGTCGTCCTGATCAGAAGACCCTGCCCAAGGGTGTGGCTGCAGTGACGTCCGATGATGAAGAGGCCGGCCGCCTGCAGATGCAGTACATCGCCGACAAGCTGGGCGGTAAAGGCAGTGTCGTGATCCTGCTGGGTGACCTGGCGAACAACTCCACCACCAACCGCACCAAGGGCATCAAGGATGTCCTGGTCAAATACCCGGGAATCAAGATCGAGCAGGAGCAGACCGGGATCTGGCTGCGCGACCGTGGCATGACCCTGACCAACGACTGGCTCACCCAGGGCCGTGAGTTCAACGCTGTGCTCTCCAACAACGACGAGATGGCGATTGGCGCGGCCATGGCCCTCAAGTCTGCCGGTACCAAGCCCGGCAGTGTGTTGATTGCGGGTGTGGACGGTACGCGCGATGGCCTGAACGCGATCGAGAAGGGCGAGATGACCGTGTCGGTGTTCCAGGACGCCAAGGGCCAGGGGGTCGGCGCGGTGGAGGCAGCCCGCAAGTTGGCGAAGAACGAGCCGACCGAACAGAACATTGTCATCCCGTTCCAGCTGATCACGCCGGAAAACGTCAAAGACTTCAAATAACAACAATAATCCGGCAGGGCGGCCAGCGTCGCCCTGCAGATGGAGTACCTCCCTATGCTCGCTCAAGCCACTGTCTCGCAGCCTCCCGGCATCCAGTCCCCATTGTTGGAAGAACCCTACCTGTTGGAAATCCTTAACATCAGCAAAGGCTTTCCCGGCGTCGTGGCCCTGGCCGATGTGCAGTTGCGGGTACGCCCGGGCTCCGTGCTCGCGCTGATGGGCGAGAACGGTGCGGGCAAGTCGACGCTGATGAAAATCATCGCCGGGATCTACCAGCCCGACGCCGGTGAAATCCGTCTGCGTGGCAAGCCGATCGTGTTTGAAACCCCGCTGGCGGCGCAGAAGGCCGGCATCGCAATGATCCATCAGGAACTCAACCTGATGCCGCACATGAGCATCGCCGAGAACATCTGGATCGGCCGCGAACAGCTCAACAGCCTGCACATGGTCAACCACCGCGAAATGCACCGCGCTACCGCCGAGCTGCTGGCGCGCCTGCGCATCAACCTCGACCCCGAGGAGCACGTGGGCAACCTGAGCATCGCCGAGCGGCAGATGGTCGAGATTGCCAAGGCCGTGTCCTACGATTCCGACATCCTGATCATGGATGAACCGACGTCGGCCATTACCGACAAGGAAGTGGCCCACCTGTTTTCGATCATTGCCGACCTGAAGTCCCAGGGTAAGGGCATCGTCTATATCACCCACAAGATGAACGAAGTGTTTGCCATCGCTGACGAAGTGGCGGTGTTCCGTGACGGCCACTACATCGGCCTGCAACGCGCCGACAGCATGAACAGCGACAGCCTGATCTCGATGATGGTCGGCCGTGAGTTGAGCCAATTGTTCCCGGTGCGCGAGACGCCCATCGGCGAGTTGCTGATGTCGGTGCGCGACCTGACCCTGGACGGTGTGTTCAAGGACGTGTCCTTCGACCTGCACGCCGGTGAGATCCTCGGCATTGCCGGGCTCATGGGCTCGGGCCGCACCAACGTGGCGGAAGCCATTTTCGGCATTACCCCGAGCAGCAGCGGCCAGATCACCCTGGACGGCAAACCCGTGCGCATTACCGACCCGCACATGGCCATCGAGAAGGGGTTTGCCCTGCTCACCGAGGACCGCAAGCTCAGCGGCCTGTTTCCGTGCCTGTCGGTGCTGGAAAACATGGAAATGGCGGTGTTGCCGCACTACAGCGGTAACGGTTTCATCCAGCAGAAGGCCTTGCGCGCGCTGTGCGAAGACATGTGCAAGAAGCTGCGGGTGAAGACCCCGTCCCTTGAACAATGCATCGACACCTTGTCCGGCGGCAACCAGCAAAAGGCCCTGCTCGCACGCTGGCTGATGACCAACCCGCGGCTGCTGATCCTCGACGAGCCCACCCGTGGCATCGACGTGGGCGCCAAGGCCGAGATCTATCGCTTGATCGCCTTCCTCGCCAGCGAAGGCATGGCGGTGATCATGATTTCCTCGGAGCTGCCTGAAGTGCTCGGCATGAGTGACCGGGTGATGGTGATGCACGAAGGCGACCTGATGGGCACCCTGGACCGCAGCGAAGCGACCCAGGAAAAAGTCATGCAGTTGGCCTCCGGGATGACGGCAGTCCACTGACGTACAGAACAAAAAAAGGTGATGGGTTATGAACGCGATAACGGATAACAAACCGGCCACGGCGCCAACCAAAAGCCGGCGGCGCATGCCGACCGAATTGAGCATTTTCCTGGTGCTGATCGGCATCGGCCTGGTGTTCGAGCTGTTCGGCTGGATCGTGCGTGACCAGAGCTTCCTGATGAACTCCCAGCGCCTGGTGCTGATGATCCTGCAAGTGTCGATCATTGGCCTGCTGGCGATCGGCGTCACCCAGGTGATCATCACCACCGGTATCGACCTGTCCTCGGGCTCGGTGCTGGCGCTGTCGGCGATGATCGCGGCGAGTCTGGCGCAGACCTCTGACTTCTCCCGGGCGGTGTTCCCCAGCCTGACTGACTTGCCGGTGTGGATACCGGTGGCGATGGGCCTGGGGGTGGGGCTGCTGGCGGGGGCGATCAACGGCAGCATCATCGCCGTGACCGGTATCCCGCCGTTCATTGCCACCCTGGGCATGATGGTCTCGGCCCGTGGCCTGGCGCGTTACTACACCGAAGGCCAGCCGGTGAGCATGCTCTCGGACTCGTACACGGCCATCGGCCATGGCGCGATGCCGGTGATCATCTTCCTGGTGGTGGCGGTGATCTTCCACATCGCCCTGCGCTACACCAAGTACGGCAAGTACACCTACGCCATCGGCGGCAACATGCAGGCGGCACGCACGTCGGGCATCAACGTCAAGCGTCATTTGATTATCGTCTACAGCATCGCGGGTCTGCTGGCAGGCCTGGCGGGCGTGGTGGCTTCGGCTCGGGCGGCAACCGGTCAGGCTGGCATGGGGATGTCCTATGAGCTGGACGCGATTGCCGCAGCGGTGATCGGTGGTACCAGCCTGGCGGGCGGGGTAGGGCGCATCACCGGCACGGTGATCGGCGCGCTGATCCTTGGGGTAATGGCCAGCGGCTTTACCTTTGTCGGGGTGGATGCGTACATCCAGGACATCATCAAGGGCCTGATCATTGTGGTGGCGGTGGTGATCGACCAATACCGCAACAAGCGCAAGCTCAAACGCTGACGTTGCCCCTGTAGAGGCGAGCATGCTCGCGAATAACGCCAACGGTAACGCGCGGTGTCTGGTTAAACGCGTTGCCCTTGCGTTCTTCGCGAGCAAGCTCGCTCCTACAGTTGGGGTAGGGGTTTCAACCGTTTGTCTTCTATATAGCTCCATAACACTGAATTTCTTGCTATAAACGCACTCCGATAACCATTCGCCCAGCCCGTCCTGGTGCTTTTGGGGGTTATCTGGGAAAAATGCCTGTCATTTCAGTTGCTGCGCCCTCAAGTCGGCCTTAGACTGCCGCCCCTCGTAAATTGAGTGCCGGGTGGCGCTTGAAATGGACGGCGCCCTTCGGAGACCTGCACAGGCCTTGCGGAACGCTCCCTTATTCGCCTTAATGCACGTATTTTTTATAGAGAAATCAATGACAAAGGAAAAGTTGCTGGCCATGCCGGCGGATGACTACATGAATGCCGAACAGCACGCTTTTTTCGAGCAGTTGCTGCAAGACATGAAAGTGGAACACCACGAGCGCATTGAACAGAACCGTATCGCCATTGAAAGCCTGGACACCCCGGCTGACCCGGCCGACGCCGCTTCGGTTGAAGAAGAGCGTACCTGGCTGGTGAACGCCATCGACCGCGACCAGCGCATGCTGCCGCAGCTTGAGCGTGCACTGGAACGCATCAAGGAAGATTCCTTTGGCTGGTGCGACGACAGCGGCGAGCCAATCGGCCTCAAGCGCCTGCTGATCAGCCCGACCACCAAGTACTGCATCGAAGCGCAAGAGCGCCACGAGCAGATCGACAAGCATCAGCGCCAAGCCTGATGCGGTGAAGCCGGGGAATCGCCTGAGCGATTTCCCGGAGAAAGGCCGCTGCACCCCCGTCTATTGATCCACTGCAAGCCCCCCCACCAAAGGCCCATGGATAATGGCTCAATAGTGGCGTTTAATGCAGGGACAATAATGACAAGCAGTGGGGTGACGAAGATGGCTGGAGACGGATCTCTGATGGGCGCTGCGGTGCCACCCCAGGCGGTGGTGCGCGGGTTGCCCGGTTGGTTGACACCGCTCTTGCAGAGCATCGCGATGGTGCTGGTCCTGCTGGGCATGGCCTTTGCCCACCTGCCGATATACCTCTGCCTGCCGTTGGCACTGCTGGTTGTCTGGCTGCCTCGGCTGAAAAATCGCACGCCGCCTGCCTCCCAAGCCGACACCGCCGATGCCATTGGCGAGCTGACCCGCGATCTGTCCTACACCACCAGTCACAACGCACTCTCCGCTGCCGGCGTGGCCTACTCGGTCAAGCAACTGGCGGCGCGCGTGCAATCGCAATTGGGTGCGGCCAAGCAGATCGTCAGCAGTGCCGAAGTGATGATCGACACCGAAAAACTCACCTCCCAGCTCAGCCGTGAAGCCCTCGACGCCGCCAGCCAGGCGCATCATCGCAGCACTCAAGGCCGTGAAGTGCTGGCCCAGTCCATCACCCGCATGCATCAGCTCAGCGAGCGCGCCAATGCCAGTCGCGAGCTGATCGAAGCGTTGAGCCAGCGCAGTGAAGAGATCCAGCGGGTCACCCTGGTGATTCAGTCCATCGCCAGCCAGACCAACCTGTTGGCGCTCAACGCTGCGATCGAGGCCGCCCGTGCCGGCGAGCATGGCCGCGGGTTCGCGGTGGTGGCCGATGAAGTGCGCGGATTGGCAGGCCGCACCGCCACGGCCACCGATGAAGTCGGGGTGATGGTGGCAGACATCCAGCAACGCACCGCGCAGGTGGTGGAGCAGATTCGTCAGTTGTCGGCAGACTTGAACGCCGGGGTCGAGCAGGTGGAGCACGCCGGCGAGCAACTGCACAGCATCGCCAGCCTGGCCGCGAATGTGGAGGGCCAAGTCAATGCCATCGCCGAGGGCACCGATACCAACCGCACTCAGCTCGATAGCCTGTTCCATGCGGTGGAGCAGATGCGCAGTGACCTGGCCGTCAGCGACCAGCAGACACGCCAGTTGGCCGACGCGGCGGTGCAAATGGAAGGGCAGGCCGAAACCATCAGTGAGCGCCTGGCCGAAGTCGGCCTGGACGACTATCACCAGCGCATCTACGACTTGGCCCGCGAAGGGGCAAGCCGGATTGCCGCGCAGTTCGAGGCGGATGTGCAGCACAACCGCGTCAGTTTGAATGACCTGTTCGATCGCAGCTACACGCCGATCCCCAACACGCAGCCGTGCAAGTACCACTCCCGGTTTGACGGCTACACCGATCAGGTGCTGCCGGCCATTCAGGAAGCCTTGTTGCCCCGTCATGAAGGCTTGGTTTTTGCTATTGCGTGCACGCCCCAGGGCTACGTGCCGACGCATAACAAGGCGTTTTCCCACGCGTTGACCGGCGATGCCCAGACGGATGCCGTGCAGAACCGCACCAAGCGCAAGTTCGATGACCGCACGGGCATCCGCTGCGGCAGCCACCAGCAGCCCGTACTGCTACAGACCTACACCCGCGATACGGGCGAATTGATGCATGATTTGTCGGTGCCGATCATGGTGGGCGGGCGGCATTGGGGCGGTCTGCGCCTTGGCTACAAGCCAGAAGGCGCAAAGGCAGCGCGCTAGGTTTCAGTGGGGTTGGTGCAGGCGCTGGTTCAGCTCATCCACGGCAATCGCCCACTCGGCGTCTTCACGCAGTTGCTCCTGGAGGAATTGGGCTTGCTGGGTGGACCAGAAAGGTGCGTCCACCAGTTTGACGTCCTCAGCCAGCGGGTGCGCTGCGATAAAGGCGTCGATGGCTTCCGGGGTTGAATCCAGACCCAGTTGTTCAAACAAGGTCTCGAGGGTAGGGATTGGCGCGTCCATATCGTTCTCCATGCGGTGGGGGTTATGCATGGGAGGGTTGTGACGCGGCAGAGTTCTATCGGATTGTCAGGTGTTGAGCGCGCCGGCATCCACCGCGGTCTTCAGTGCCTGGGCGGCATCCTTGCCTGCGACGGCTGCGGCGTCGGCGGTTTTGAACCAGCGATCTTTTTCCACCTGGTGCGTAGTGACTGTCTTGAGTGGCGGCTTGGCCCGCATCACGATGACTGCTTGAAACTCCCCGTCTACTTCCCTTGCGTCGCCATGGATGAAAAATTCGCCGATATCAAATTCCGTCACGTATAGCCTTCCCTTGGAGATAACTGCACTGGTGAAGCCTGACCTTTCGGGCACAGGCTTGCGTGGACGGGCCAGTATGGCAGTTGTTGCGGGTTGGCGGCGCAGTAAAGTCATCCAGGTGACGAAACGATTCCCCCGTGCAGGCCGTGCAGGCTGGCTTCGAGCTGTTTGGCCAGTTCGCAGGCCTGGATATGGTTGCTGCGAAAGCCTTTGATACGCCCGCTGATCACTTCGCGGATGTGGAAAAAGTTGCGTCCCGCCGGTACGACTTGGTATAGAACCGAATCCATGTACCCATGGCAGCCGTGCAAGCGGTAGTATTGGGCATCGTCACGCGTGTGCGAAGACCTGGCATCGTAGGGTGTTCGTTGCATAACCTGCTCCTTCCGATCGATCCGGCTGACCCGACTACAGTGTTTTGGGTGGTTTTAATCGGTGCTGCTGTTTTAGTATTGTTGCTGGTCGCGGGTGCCTGGTTCCATGCCCCTGTGTACTTTTATGTGTTGAATGTCGGAAATCGACGTTTTTGCCCGGGCTATTCTCTGAAGTTGGCCGGCCTGTATTCTCGGGCCGTTGAACCTGTGATTTGCTGCGATGCCTGATGACCTTGCACAAGGTCCGTCGCGCACCTCTGTACGGGCTTTGCGGCAGGTCTTCTGCGGTTTTTTCAATAGTGAGTTGTGTGATCGTGCCGTGATGGCCGTTTTTTTGTGCTGCCCGCTCCGGCGGACGGCGCTCTTTTCGATGTGGGGGCGTTTCCTTGGCAGTCAGTAATCTGGATATGCACGCGTTGTTCGTGCTGGGTGATTTGCGCGCAAAGTTGGTCAAGCAGTTTCAATCCCGTTTTGTCTACATCACCGAACAGACGCCGGAAGGTATCTATATCGCCGAAATCGACACCGAGGCGGCGATGGTGGTCGATGACAAGCAGCACCTGGAACTTAAAGTGGGCGACCATTTCCGCGCCGCGGTATTGCCCAGTCGCGAAGGCGGCAAGTTTGAATTGAAGTTCCGCGATATCAAGTTGACGGTGTACGGCCTGGGCGACTACGCCTTCGTCACCACACCTGAAGGCCAGGGCATCGTGTTCAAGGAAGGCCACAGTGTGATGCTGGTGTTCGCCGCCAATGAGCAGTTGCAGGACGGTCTGACCAAAACCCTCAAGGCCGTGACCGGTAAAGCCGCCAAATGGCGCAAGGGTGAACTGGTCACTTTCAAGGCCAGCGAATAAACCCATCCCGCGAACATCCTGTATCTCCCGGAACCTCTACTACAGTTGAGTGGACTTAACTATTCAGAGGCTTCGCGCATACGCGGCAAAGCCATCCGTCAATGGGTGCGATTTCGCGAGGTACCAGGGATGAAAGGATTGAGAACGCTGATGGCTGCGTGCGTGACGAGCGTGAGCTTGTCCATGGCAGCATTGCCGGTATCTGCGGCCCAGACACCGGTGCATTTTGCCGACCTTAACTGGGAAAGCGGCAGCCTGATCACTGAAATACTGCGGGTGATCGTCGAGAAGGGCTACGACCTGCCCACCGACACGCTGCCGGGCACGACCATTACCTTGGAGACCGCCCTGGCCAAGAACGACATCCAGGTGATTGGCGAAGAGTGGGCCGGCCGCAGCCCGGTGTGGGTCAAGGCGGAAGCCGAAGGCAAGGTGGTGGGCCTGGGTGATACGGTCAAAGGGGCGACCGAAGGCTGGTGGGTGCCGGAATATGTGGTCAAGGGCGATCCCGCGAAGGGCATCAAGCCGCTGGCGCCGGACCTCAAGAGCGTGAAGGACCTGGCGCGCTACAAGGACGTGTTCAAGGACCCGGAATCGCCGGGCAAGGGACGTTTCCTCAACAGCCCGATCGGGTGGACCTCGGAGGTGGTCAATAAGCAAAAGCTCAAGGCCTATGGCCTGGATGACAGCTACGTGAACTTCCGCAGCGGGTCAGGGGCGGCGCTGGATGCCGAGATCGCTTCGTCGATCCGCCGAGGCAAGCCGGTGTTGTTCTACTACTGGTCGCCGACGCCGCTGATGGGGCGTTACAAGTTGATCCAGCTGGAAGAACCCGCCTTTGACGCCGAGGCCTGGAAGACCTTGACCGATGCGGATAATCCGAACCCCAAGCCTACCCGGTCGCTCGCGTCCAAGCTGAGCATCGGCGTGTCCACGCCGTTCCAGAAGGCTCACCCCGACATTGCCGAATTCTTCGAAAAAGTCGAATTCCCCATCGACCCGCTGAACAAGGCGCTGGCGAGCATGAGCGAGCGCCACACCCCACCTCGGGAAGTGGCCCAGGCGTTTCTCAAGGAGCATCCGGAGGTGTGGACGGCGTGGTTGCCCGAAGAGGTGGCGCAAAAGGTTGAGGCCAGCCTGAAATAACACGTTTGGGCGCGGGGTTGCTCGCTCCCACATTGGATGTGTGCCGGACCCACCGCCAGTCCCCTGTGGGAGTGGGCTTGCCCGCGAAGGCGGTGTGTCAGTCACTGCAACGGCTGGCTGACCCACCGCAATCGCGGGCAAGCCCGCTCCTACAGGTTCAATCGTGTTCAGGGGTCAAAATCGCGTATTCAGTGCCAGCTCGAAGGTCCTTGGCGAGCCGAGATAATAGGCCGGTGACACATGGGCAAACTCGGCGTACACCTCATTGGTCAGGTTGCGTACCCGGCCGGTCACCGAGGTATGTGCGTCTACCTTGTAGCGCAGGAAGGTGCCCAGCAACGTGTAGGCCGGTACCGTCTGGGTGTTGGCGTTGTCTGCATACACCTCGGCGACATACCGTGCATCCACGCCACCTTGCCAGTCTTCGCTAAAGTCGTAGGTCAGCCACAGGTTGCCGACGCGTTTGGGCACGTTGGTAGGCGTATTACCCTTGCGGGAAACCACTGCACCACTGGCGATTCTCTCATTGAAGTCATCGTATTCGGCATCCACCCAGGCGACATTGCCTTCCGCCAACAGCCTTGGCGTGATGCGCAAGGAGCTGGCCAGCTCGATCCCTCGGGAGGACTGCGCGCCCACCGGAATGCTGTTGGTCGGGTTCTGCGGGTCGGTCACGGCAAAGTCCTTGCGCTCGATGCGGTAGGCGGCAATGGTAGCCGAGCCGCGTCCGTCCAGATAGTCGAACTTGCTGCCCACCTCCCATTGTTTGCCGGTGGAAACGTCGAACACCTGCGTGGTGGTATTGGGTTGTTCGGCGGCCGTGCTGTACTGCGCGTACACATTGGCCGTGGGGGTGAACTGGTAGGTCAGGCCGACGCGCCCGGTCACCGGCTCCCAATGGCGTCTGAAGTGAGACGGATTGGTGGCCGTGACCGTGCGGTGGTTGGTGACATCCAGGTCAATGGCGTCGTAACGCAGGCCGGTAAGCAGGGACAGTTTGTCGGTGAGGCCCAGGCGGTTTTCCACGAACAGGGCCTTGGTGGTGACTTCGTTGGTCTTGTCCTTGACGAACCCGGGCCGGGTATTGGGGATGTCGTAGAAATGTCCAGGGGTGTAGCCGTTCGGGTCCACGCTGCTGTTGCCCGACACGTTCAATGGGCTGTTGGTGGTGCTGTTGACCTTGTACTCGAAACCGCCGGACCAAGTGGTCGAAAGCCCGAACAGCGTAGTGTCGTGTCGCAACTCGAACTGGTTGCCGTTCTGTTCGCCCTGATGGCGTACCTGGTACGCGGTGGAGCGATTGACCGCGTTGTTGGCGGCGTTGTACTGGTAGGTCTCAAGGTTGCGGTAGTCGCGCTGGCTGTCCAGGTGATAGAGGGTGTTTTTCAGGGTGGTGCTGTCGTCGAGCCGGTAGTCGATGATCGAGCGTGCCCAGATCGTGCGCTGTTCATAGCGACCGTCGGCGACGTTGTAGTTGTTGAAGCGGTTGTGCTTGTCGATTTTCAGTTCGCCGACCTTGGGGTTCAGGACCGGCGTACCCCAATAGGGGCTGTCTTCGTGTTCATCCTGGTATTCCAACGCCAGGGTGTGGGACAGGTTGGGGGTGAGGTCGCTGAGCAGTGAAAATGCCAGGCTCCAGGCTTCGCGCTGGTCGCGTTCGATGTAGCTGTGGTTGGTGTTGCGGCTGACGTCCACGCGGGCGTAGTGCTGCACCTCGGCGCCGGGCTGGGTGAGGGCGTGGTTGACGCCGAAGGCCATGCCAGCCGTGTCGTAGCTGCCGTAGGTCAGTTGGCCCTCGGCGGCCTGTTCCTCGCGGGTGGCGAGTTTCGTCACGTAATTGAGCGAACCGCCCACGGAACCGGCCCCGTTGATCAGGGAGGAGGGGCCGCCTACCAGTTCCACCCGGTCATAGATCCAGGCATCCACCGGACGGGCCAGGCCGGTGGCGACATTGATCCCGTTGAACATCTGGGTGATCTGGCTGCTGGTGAATCCGCGATACGAGACAAAACCGCCGAACCCCGGTGGCGCGCTGGCGTTGACACCCGGCAGTGTGTTGGCCGCCTCGCGAAAGGTCCTGGCGCCCCGGCGCTCTATATCGTTGCGGTTGGCAATGGCCACTGACGCCGGGGTCTCCCGCACACTCAGCCCGAGCCGCGATGCCATGCCGCTGGATTGGTCCAGGGCCAGGCCGGGTTCGGCGGTTTGTTCGCCATCGATGGTGGTGGGGGCCAGTTCGATGGCCCAGGCACAGACAGGCAGGCAGCCGAACAGGCCCGCCAACAAGGGTAGATGTTTCATGGTTGAATCCTGAAAAACTTGGCTCGAAAACAACGCACGGCCGCGCGCAAACCCTGGGGAAGCGGTGGTCGGTGCAGATCAGAAAGCGAAGGAATCAGGCAGCGGCGGGCGGCGCACGCGGGTGAGCCGTGGGCCAGGTGAAGCGGGCGGGAATATCGGCGGTGACGATGATGGCCGGGGGCGGCGCATGGGGCTGGGGCAGTACAGCGACGTTCAGGCTGGAATTGAGCGCCGGCCCCATGCCGCCGGTGGAGCACAGCGGGCAACCGAAGGCCTTGGAGAGCGTTGGCAGGCTTTCATCGGTGGAGTTGGATGGCGTTGGCGCCTGGGTGCGCGGGTCCACCGTACAGAACTGGCCGCCGATGCCATTGAGCTGCATCCCCACCATCTGCCCATGACCGATACTGCAGGCGAACACATTGAACAGGACGCAGCAGTAGAGCATCCAGGCAATGAGCGAGCGGTCGGCACGGGCGAATTTCATGGGGCGGCACTTTACCATCAGCCGCCGACGGAATGCCTGCAAAAAATCACGGGGCGACTATCCTCTGTCGGACTTTTCAGGGAGAGCCAGCCATGAGCTTTGTCATCGCGAGATGGATAGTCGGCATAGTTGCCTGCATCAGCATGGTGCACCTGTACTGGGCGGCCGGCGGCAAACTCGGCTTCCAGGCCGCCATCCCCCAACTCCCCGGCGAATTCGCCAGCGGCCCCCGTCCCGCGTTCAAGCCCTCGGCGCTGGGCACCTTTCTGGTAGCGATGGGTTTGGTCGCGATCGCTTTACTGGTGTGCCTGCGCGCCGGGCTGTATTTCTCGGCGGTGTCCCACGGGGCGTTGCAGTGGGGGATCAGCGCGATTGCACTGGTCATGTTTGCCCGCGCAATTGGGGATTCGGAGTTGGTAGGGTTCTTCAAGAAGGTCGGCGGGTCCCGGTTTGCGCGATGGGACACGTATTTTTATTCGCCGTTGTGTTTGCTGTTGGGGGTGGGGTTGC
>NZ_PCOZ01000018.1 GCF_002979555.1 Pseudomonas sp. MYb60
AGGGTCAGGCAGGGGGGTGAGGTCCTCACGCAGCGAGGCTAGTTGCGTAATGGCGCTGACGAACGTTTTGATTGCGGGGCTGAATCGCTGTTGCTGAAAGTGCTCGGCGGATATTTTCAGCAACTTGTAGCTGCGCCACACCACCAGAGGGTACCTGAGTTTTCCCTGCAAAAAGTTAAGCGCCGTCTGAAATCCGTCCTTGAGCAATCCCGTCAGGCTGTGCCAGTCGTCTGCTGCGTCGTTGACGAATTGGCAGGTGAGCATCTTACCGAGTAAGTGGATGTTGTCGTCAAAGATGCGGGTCAGCAGATTCCCCTCGATAGGGGTGTTGCCTAGGCGAATTTCCGAACCCTGCGGATGAGAGGGGGCTTGCAACAAGTTACGGTAGGTGGCTGCATCGGGATCCTGCAGGCGTCGCAGGACCCACTCCTGCAAGGCCCCCGGCGCACTGATCTGACCGACCAAGTCTTCTTCGCGTTGATATTCCCTGAGCGTGTGATGGGGGCTATAGGGGGCGTACAGGACCAGCGGCCCATCGCTGGGGTCGGACGATCCGATCACATAGATGCCGCGAGCCGCTGCCGGCGTGGCGCCTTCGGTGGAGATCAGTTCCAGGGGCCGGATGGTTGCGCAGGCACCCCTGACGCCTTTACGCGCCAGGCCGTCGGGCATATCGAGCACCTGCTGGATCAAGCTCCAGGCCGTCGCTGACAGGCGCTCTTCAAGTTTTTCCTCGTGGGCATGGCGCAGCAGTTGCCACGGCAGTTGCCGACAGAAACGCGTGCGGCGCTGGCGTGCATCGTCAGAGTCGGCTCCAAGGTGTTTGCGCAGCCAGTCGCCGTAGGTGGTCTCCAGCTCCAACTGCTGGATAATCTGGATCACCGCACTGGCGTTGAGCGTGTCCGGCAGTGGTGTGGCATTGCGCGAACGCGGCTCCAGAAGCCGGCTTTGCAGGTCGGGGTGATGCTGCAGCGCAAAGTCGGTCAAGGTTTGTACATCGCCGTCGAGCGCCCGGCGGCCAGGAATCAGGATGTGTTCGCAATTGAGCGCCTGTCCGGGATAACGCTTGTCGAGCAATGCTGTCAGGCGCTTGGCAACCTGCTCGCGCAATGCCGGTATGCCGTGCAGATAATCTTCGCCGTCCAGGGCGCTGAGGCGTTGTTGTTCAAGCAGTTCAGCATGAACGCGCTGCTCGGCGGGTGTGGCCATGCCCAGCCATACCGGAAGTCCCTGCTGCAAGGTGATCGCGCGGGCCAGCGCCAGGGCTCGCGGCACATTGGTGGGGGCCGCCTGCTGCATCAGCGTATCCAGGCAGTCTTGCAAGGGAAGGGCGTTGAGGTGAAGTGCCAGCAGGTGGTCAACGCCGTCGAGCAGGAAATCTCGGTGGCTTTGCTGGCGGTCTTGTATCAGATCGTCATCGATCCTTTGTAACGGGCCGAGCTGATAGGCCTGGTGCGGTGTGCGCCGGGAAATGGACAGGTTTTCGAGCAGCGGCAAACGTGCTTGCGCGTCGTCCAGGCGACGCTGCAAGGCCCTACGCAACGCCTGGATCGAGGTAAAGGTTTCGTGGCCAAGACGGGGAGTCCAGAGCACGGCTTGACCGGAGCGCTCAGGATCGATGCCACCGCGCTCGGTCAGCACGAAGCAATGGGCCAGGGGGCAGGGGGTCGGGTCATCTCCAACGCTGACGGTCAATCTGAATGCGTCTGGCAGAAAACCGTTCAGTGCGTGGCGCGTAAGGCGCCTAAGGCTGTCAGGGCGCAGGACGGTGTCGAGAATGGCATGGGCGCGAGGGGCCATGGTTTTGTTCAGCACACGCAGCTCAGCTTCCTTGCGCAGGCCCATCATCAGGCTCTGGCTCAACTGGCTTTGCCGGGTCTCGAAAAACAGGTGGGGCAAGGTGCGCACGTCATGGCGTGCAAAGGCGGGCGTCACCGCCGCAATGATCGCGTTGAAGGCGCCCACGGTCAGGCTCTCGATCCTGTAACTGGCGCCCGCCTGGTGTTTGCCGTACAGCCCGGTTCGTGCGGTATCGGTGAGCAATTCTCCCTGGTCTGCCAGGCGTTCGATCAGATGATCGACCATGTTCACTGAATGCTGGGCCAGGCGATGCTCTTGCTCCAGGGCTGAAGTGGCGTAGGTATTGATGTAGATATCGTTGGCATCAAGGTCCAGCTGGCGCTTTTCCAGCTCTGCATTCAGGGCCTGGGCCGCCAGGCGGCGCAGGGTAGGCGCGTGGTCGCGCTGTGCGGTCAGGGCCGCTTCTGCCGCCTGCAAGGGTAAAAGATGTTGCTTGGCCCTCTCTGCCTGTACGGTTGAGGGGCGTCCGTTGCCGCTGCTCACCGGGTGCAGGCTCCAGCGCCCTTCGGCATCCAGTGCCAGTAAGCGGTTGTCGAGCATGTTTCGCACGTCCAGGGCCTGGTCGAGCAGGGCATCCAGGTCGACCACGCCTTCACTGCGCCGAAACAGGCCCAGTGCATAATCCATATTGCTCGATTGCTTGAGCACGATGTCTTTCATCATTGCCATGAAAACGCCGTTGGCGATGGGCAGGCCGATGAATTCGACCTCGTCCAACCCGATGAGCAGGCTGCGTTCGTTGATCGATACTAAATTGAGCAATTCATCCTCATGCCCGGACGCCTTGAGCATCGAGCGCAGGGTGTCCGTCAGGTCGTCCTTATCTTTAAGTACTTGCAGCCCACGGGACTGGCTGTACAAGTAGGCGCAGCCGGCGCTGATCATCAGCGTGCCAGCCAGGTCCACATAGTGTTGATAAGGCGCCTGGATGCGCACTCTCTCGATGCGCAGCCTGGTGGCATAGGCAGTGCGGGCAGCCTGGTCGGGAAGGAACAGGGCGAGCAGCTGGGTGCTTTCGGTTACGGAAAGGATACCGCTCTGGCGCTTTAGCAACAGGTCCAGGCGGAACGTGTCACTCATGAACTGGGCAAATAACTCCAGGCGGGACCGGCCGTTTTCGACGTCTTCGTTCCAGTAGGTCAGCAGCAGGCTGCTGAGCAGTTTAGACAGGATGCCAGCGGTTTGTGTGACCAGGCTTTCCCAATGCTGTAGGGTTTTTTCAGGCCGTGCGTCGCCGCCGGCCTGGCGCAGATTGTAAAAGCGACGCGACTGATCAGCAGGCCAGTCTTGCTGCACGTAGAACTGCAACAGCGCTTCACTCAAGGGCACAGAGGCCACCAGGCGCTTGTCCAGCGTTGACTGTGCGCCGACGACAAAACTGTCCATGCGCGTATCGCGCTGGTCCAGGTCTGGAAAGTACGAACGCCCCATGATGGACAGTAATGTGTCGAGCATCCATGGCAGGGAGGGGGTCTTGCGCAATTGCGCCAGGATTGCATTGAGATTCTGCAGATGCGCCGCGTGAAGTTGCCGCTCCTGGTTTTCCATCACGGCGCCGCTGATCAGTTGAGTTGTAACGGGTAAGGAGGACGCCGTCCGCAGCGCGTCACGCTCGGAAATAGACAGGAACCGCACGAGCTCCAGCCGCTGCGGTGGGTCGTTCAAGCGCTGCGTAATCTGTGTCAGCAAATCAGCGCGGGTATCGAAGACCTCCAGGCCTCCGTAGGGCGTGTAGAGCAACGCCTTGCTGCCATCCGGGCTGGGGCTCATCAAGAAAACACCTGCCAGCGGTATTGAAGGCTGCTTGTCCAGGTCGATCATCAGTGTTTCGACGACCATCGGGGCCTCTCGCATGCGCGGGTTCTGACGCGCCTGATCAGTGGCGTAGTACAACGTGAGCATCCAATCGAGGTCCATTAGCGTCAGCCCCAGGGTGCGCTCACGATCAGAAGGCTTGACCCGTTTGACGGGCAGCAGGAATTCGTCGAAAAAATACGGCGGCGTTAACAGTGTCATGGGCAATCCCTGTCGCGGGTGAACGTTACGACAGGGTAGATTTGTGCCCAACGGCGCCTGCGTTAGATAACTGCTGCCGGGCGGGCGGGCAGGAAAAACGCAGGTTGACAGCAGGCTTGTACCGCGGTGTTAATCGTCGGTCAGGATGCCCGGTTTGTTGCCTCTTCCAATCATAAGAACGGAGCTGCAGATGTCACAGGTCCAAGAGCAGGCGTTGACCTGCATCGGCTTTAGCGAACTGGTGGCGTTGCTTCATCAGGTGTTTGTGCGCCACGGTACCTCGCCGCAGGTCGCTGCAATCCTGGCGCGCAACTGTGCCACTGCCGAGCGTGACGGCGCGCACAGTCACGGCATTTTCCGTATTCCCGGTTACGTCAGCACCTTGACCAGCGGCTGGGTCAACGGCAAGGCGGTGCCCGAGGTAACAGACGTGGCATCGGGGTTCGTGCGGGTAGACGCCGGCAATGGCTTTGCCCAACCGGCCCTCGAAGCCGCCCGTGGGTTACTGGTGGAAAAAGCCCGCAGCGCCGGAATTGCCTTGCTGGCGATCCACAACTCCCATCATTTCGCCGCGCTGTGGCCGGACGTCGAACCCTTCGCCGAAGAAGGCCTGGTGGCGCTGAGCGTGGTCAACAGCATGACCTGCGTGGTGCCCCATGGTGCCGACCGCCCCCTGTTCGGCACCAACCCCATTGCCTTCGCCGCGCCCCGTGCGGATGGCCTGCCCATCGTGTTCGACCTGGCCACCAGCGCAATTGCCCACGGTGACGTGCAGATTGCCGCGCGCAATGGCGAGCGCTTGCCGCCCGGCATGGGCGTCGATGGCCTGGGGCAGCCGACCCAGGACCCCAAGGCCATCCTCGAAGGTGGCGCACTGTTGCCGTTCGGCGGGCACAAGGGCTCGGCCCTGTCGATGATGGTCGAGTTGCTCGCAGCGGCACTGACGGGCGGTAATTTTTCGTTTGAATTCAATTGGGCCGACCATCCTGGCGCGAGAACACCGTGGACGGGCCAACTGCTGATCGTGATCGACCCGAGCAAGACTGCCGGGCAGTCGTTCGCCGAGCGCAGTCAGGAGTTGGTGCGACAGATGCATGCAGCGGGATTGCGGCGTCTGCCGGGGGATCGGCGTCATCGCACGCGGGAACGCTCGGATGAGCGGGGAATAGCAGTGGACGCAGCGGCGTTGTCGCACATACGCCAGTTGAGCCTCTAAAGACCGGCGCACCGGCGATGGCATCATCGCCGGTGCGCCCATCGAATCAGTTACGGCGACACAGCAACAGGCCGACCACCAGGCCAAAACCTGCGGAAATGGCTACGGTCTGCCACGGATGGCCGCCAATGTAGGTTTCGGTGGCATCGACGACAGGCTTGCTGCGCTCACGCACGTTGGACACCGAGTCCAGGGCTTGCTTGAGCTTGATCGCCACCTGTTCGCGTAGGGTTTCACCTTCTTCACCCACCAGGGAGGCGCTGCTTTTGAGCAGTTTGTCCGATTCTTCGATCAGCGCGGTCAGTTCACTGAAAGCCTGGTCCTTGATTTGGTCTTCGACAGCTTGGGCAGCAGATTTACGGGCCATTGTGTGACTCCTTGCGGGTAAATGTGACAGTGAACAATGGAGTGTCGGGCAGCATCAAAAGTTGCAGTTTTTTTGCCTTCGCCGGGGCTCGTGCCAAATCCGAGCCCGGACATTTCGACCTACAGTGTAAGATGTCGCCTATTTGTGCAGCAGGTAATTCAACATGAGCTTCAATCTGGCCAACAAGACCCTCGCCGAACGCGCCGAGCTGGAAGATGAAAAGTCCCGCCTCTACGACCTGTGGCAAACCAATCTGGGCAAGGCCAAGGGCGAAGCGGCACGCTTGTTCGGTGAGCGTGCCAAACGCAAGGGCAAGTGGGCTGAATGGGTCCGTGCAGAACTCGACGGCATGTCGCCGCCCGAGTTCTCGAACATGGTGCGCAGCGAAGTCAACAAGCTGATGGCCGCTAGCAAATAAAGCGCGCAACAATCGCATCACGCCCCCCTGCCTGGCGCCAAGCGCCCGGTTGAAACGGTAGGAGGGGCGCCCCCCCCATTGAACCTGCACCGGCAGCAGGATCGACGGATTACCAGGTGGCAGTGTTGGGCAAGTCCAGCGTCCCGCGGTCCACAAAACGCATCGTGCCAAACAGCCCGCCCGCCAGCTTGCCCCGTAGTACGTAGGGCAGGTTGTTCAAGCTCTGGGTCTGGCTCAGGCCGAGGGTCTGGCGCAATACCGAGAACGCCGAAACACTCACTGGCACCGACAGCACGGTCTCGGAAAAGCGTGGAATGCTGCCGCTCTGATCACTCACCCCCGACGCCAACGGCCGGCCATTGACCTCCAGGTCCAGGGCCACGCCGTTGTAGTCGATCGCCGTCTCGTTGGGGTTTTGCACCCGCAGCTTCACGGCAAAGCGCACTTCCAGTTCCTGGCTTTGCAGCGGCTCGATGCCCACTACATTGATGTTCACCGGGTCATGGTTGGGAAACAGCGCGCAGGCGCTCAAGGTCAGCAGCAGTAGCGATAGAACCATGAGCTTGCGCATCGGTAAGTGCTCCTATTTCGTGACGTCCGGGTCCTGCATCACCTTGAGGGTAGAGGACTCCGGATCAAATTCATCTTCTTCCAGCTCTATGAACTCCTCGGGCAGGAAAATGTTCAGCAGGATTGCACAGAAAGCGCCCACGGTAATCGGCGATTCGAAGATGTTGTGCAGCGCCTTGGGCAGGTCGCGCAACACTTCCGGCACCGCCGCCACGCCCAGGCCCATGCCGAGGGAGATCGCCACGATCAGCACATTGCGTCGATGCAAACCGGCTTCGGCGAGGATCTTGATGCCGGCCACCGCCACGGTGCCAAACATGATCAGGGTAGCGCCGCCCAGCACGGGCTTGGGCATCAGTTGCAGCACCGCACCGATCATCGGGAACAGCCCCAGCAGCACCAGCAGGCCGGCGATGAAATACGCCACGTAGCGGCTGGCCACGCCGGTCAGTTGGATCACGCCGTTGTTCTGGGCGAAGGTCACCATCGGCAGGCTATTGAACGTGGCGGCCATCGCCGAATTGAGGCCGTCGGCCAACAGGCCGGACTTGATGCGCTTGATGTACAGCGGACCCTTGACCGGCTGCTGGGAAATCATCGAGTTGGCCGTCAGGTCACCGGCCGCTTCCAACGGCGAAATCAGGAAGATGACGGCCACCGGGATAAACGCCACCCAGTCGAACGAGAAACCGTATTTGAACGGCACGGGCACGCTGATCAGTGGCACCTGTGGCAACGCGGCCATGTCGACGCGGCCCATCAGCCATGCCACCACGAAGCCCAGGGTCAGGCCGATCACGATCGAACCCAGGCGCAGGAACGGGTTGTCGAAGCGGTTGAGCACCACGATGGTCAGCAACACCAGGGCCGCCAGCCCCATGTTGCTCGCGGCACCCAGGTCGCTGGCGCCGAAGCCGCCGGCCATGTCGGTGACCGCTACCTTGATCAGCGACAGGCCCATCAGGGTGATGATGGTACCGGTCACCACCGGCGTGATCAGCTTGCGCAATTTGCCGATGAACTGGCTGAGCACCACTTCGATAAACGCGGCGAAAAAGCAGATGCCAAAGATCGTCGAGAGGATTTCATCGGTGCCGCCGCCCCGCGCCTTGACCATGAAGCCGGCGCTGAGAATCACGCTGATAAAAGAAAAACTGGTGCCCTGCAGGCACAACAGCCCTGAACCGATAGGGCCGAACTTGCGCGCTTGTACAAAGGTGCCGAGCCCCGACACGAACAACGCCATGCTCACCAGGTACGGCACTTCGCTTTCCAGGCCGAGTACGCCCCCAACAATCAGGGTCGGGGTGATGATGCCGACAAAACTGGCCAGCACATGCTGCAACGCCGCGAAAATCGCGGCGGTGAAGTGCGGGCGGTCTTCGAGGCCATAGATCAGGTCGGATTTATAGCGGGGGCGAGGGGCTTGAGCGTCAGACAAAATGCGGGCTCGGGTCAGAAAATGGAGGCGCAGAATGCCAGAAACTGCCTGACGTCAGAAGTGTAAAAATATATTTATAAAACCCCTACGCCTATCCAACGTGCGTGCCGACGCCTCGTATAGGCCCATATTCCACCGATAACCGGCGGTGGATTTGGACGGGAGGGTGGCGCAGTTGATCGCATCAACTGTGTGGCAAGCCCCCTCCCACATTGGGTTTGTGGTGTGTCAGGAAATCAGTGCTTCCAGGCGGCCGGGTTCACCAGGTTTTTGGGCTTTTCACCTGCCAACGCTTGCAACAGATTATCCACCGCACAGGTCGCCATCGCCTCCCGCGTCTCATGGGTCGCCGAACCGATATGGGGCGTGGCGACCACATTGTTGAGGCGCAACAACGGTGAATGGTGGTCCAGCGGTTCTTTCTCGAACACATCCAGGCCGGCAGCGCGAAGGGTGCGCTGTTGCAGCGCTTCCACCAGCGCTGCCTCATCCACCACCTTGCCCCGCGAGATATTGATAAAGATCGTCTCCGGGCCCATTCGCGCGAATTGTTCGGCGCCGATCAGCTTTTCGGTTTCGGCCGTCAGCGGCAAGGTCAGGCAGACGAAGTCGGCCTCTTCCAGCAGCGCATCCAGGCTGCGGAACTGCGCGCCAAACCGCGCCTCCACCGCCGGCTTGGGGGAATGGCTGTGGTAGATCACCGGCATGCCAAAGCCAAAGTGGCCGCGCTGGGCCAGGGCTTCGCCGATGCGGCCCATGCCGATGATGCCCAAGGTCTTGCCGTGCACGTCGCTGCCGAAATGCGCCGGGCCGATGTTCTTGTTCCACTGGCCGGCGCGCACCATGTCGGCCAGTTCGACCACACGGCGGGCGGTGGCCAGGATCAGCGCGAAGCCGGTGTCGGCGGTGGTTTCAGTCAGCACGTCCGGGGTGTTGCTGAGCAGGATGCCGCGTTGGGTCAGGTAGTCGATGTCATAGTTGTCGACGCCCACCGAGACGCTCGCGACCGCTTCCAACTGTGGCGCCAGGTCCAGCAGCCTGGCGTCCAGGCGCAGGCTCGCACCCAGCAGGCCATGGGCGGTGGGCAGCGCGTCGCGCAGTTGGGCCAGGCCGGTCTCGTCCAGGCTTTCGATCAGCGTGACGTCGGCCTGTTCATGCAGGCGCGCCATCAACGGGGCGGAGAGCTTCTTGTACAGCACGACAGATTTTTTCATGAGGTCTTTACCTTCAATTCCAGGGTTGGCCGCGGCGCGCGTTCGCGGGCCTCGGGCTTGAGGGAAATGGTCAGCACCACCGACAGCAGCAACGCGCCGCTCATCAGCAGGTACGAGGCCCCCGGCGAACCGGTGCTGCTATTGAGGTAGCCCACCAGGTACGAGCCGCCAAACGAACCCAGGGCGCCCATGCTGTTGATCAGCGCCATGGCACCGCCGGCAACGTTGGCGGGGAGGATTTCCGGGACGATCGCAAAAAACGGCCCATACGGCGCATACATGCACGCGCCGGCAATCACCAGCAGGGTGTAGGACCACCAGAAGTGTTCGGCGCCGAGCACGTAGGAGGCGTAGAAGGCGATGGAGGCGATCAGCAGCGGCGGCCACACGAAGCGCTTGCGTTTTTGCAGCTTGTCCGAGCCCCACGACACCACCAGCATAGCGATCACCGCCGCCAGGTAGGGCAATGCCGACAGCCAGCCGGCCTCGACCATGTTCATCTGCAACCCGGCCTTGAGGATCGACGGCAGCCACAGCACGAAGCCGTAGACGCCGATGCTCCAGCAAAAGAACTGCAGCGCGAGAATGATGACCTTGGGCGAACGGAACGCCTCGCCGTAGTTCTTCACCGCCTTGAGGCCCACCTGTTCGGCGGCGAGGGCGGTTTCCAGGCTGTGCTTTTCGCTGTCGCTGAGCCACTTGGCATCCTTGGGCCGCTCATCGGCCAGGCGCCACCAGATAAACGCCCAGAACACGGCCGGCAGGCCTTCGACGATAAACATCCAGCGCCAGCTGTAATGCTGCACCAGGTAGCCCGACACCACCGACATCCACAGCATGGTCACCGGGTTGCCGAGGATCAGGAACGTATTGGCGCGCGAGCGTTCGGCGCGGGTGAACCAGTGGCACAGGTACACCAGCATGGCCGGCATCACGGCGGCTTCGACCACCCCGAGCATGAAGCGGATCGCAATCAGCATGTAGGCATTGGAGACCACGCCGGTCAGCGTCGCCAGGCCGCCCCAGAGGATCAGGCTGACGAAGATCAGTTTCTTGACGCTGCGCTTTTGCGCATAGATCGCGCCCGGCACCTGGAAGAAAAAGTAACCGAGGAAGAACAGCGCGCCCAGCAACGACGACATGCCGGGGGTGATCATCAGGTCTTCCGCCATCCCGGAGGCGGCGGCAAAGCCGTAGTTGGCGCGATCCAGGTACGCCAGGCTGTAGGTGATGAAGACGATGGGCATGATGTACCACCAACGACGGGTGGCGAGTTTCACGGTTTCCATGGGGTTGCTCCTGAGCTTGTTGTAGTTGTGGCAACAGGGTGTGGGTCATGCAACGGATTTAACGGGTAGCTCTGAACGGGTGGGCAAGCCTTCCATGTCGCCACGGCTCTGCACGGCGCGGCTGCCGATCCAGTTGCCGCGCTGCACTGCCTCGGGAAAGCTGAGGTTTTCCAACAGGGCGCTGATCATGCCTACGGCGAAGCCGTCGCCGGCACCGACGGTGTCGACGACGTTGTCCACGGGAATGGCGGCGACAAAGCCGTGGTCCATCTGGGTGCGGTAATAAGCGCCGTCTGCGCCGAGCTTGATCGCCACCGCTTCGGCGCCCAGGTCGAGGTAGAACGCGGCAATGTCCGCCGGATCATCGAAGCCGGTGAGCAGGCGGCCTTCGCCCAGGCCAGGCAAGACCCAGTCGGCCAGGCCGGCGAGCGCATTGATTTCACGGATCATCGTCTGCTGGTTGCGCCACAGCGACGGGCGCAGATTGGGGTCGAACGACACGCTGCGCCCGGCTTTGCGCATTTGCGTCATCAGCTCGACGGACAACTCGCGGGTGGCCTCGGACAACGCCGGCGGAATGCCGGTGGCGTGCACGTGGCGGGCTTGCAACAGCGCAGGGCTGAGCGCAGCGATAGACAAATGACTGGCCGCCGAACCTTTGCGGAAGTACTCCACCTGCGGGTCGGCGCCGGTCTCTTCGCGGGACTTGAACTGGAAACCGGTGGGGTGCAGCGGGTCCACTGCCACATGCCGGCAATCCAGGCCTTCGTTTTTCAACGTATCGACCACATAACGCCCGAGGGAATCATCGCCTACCCGGCTCAGCCACGCGACGTTGAAACCCAGGCGCGACAAGCCAATGGCGACGTTGCTGTCGGCGCCGGCAATACGCTTGTGAAACTGCGCGACCTGGGCCAGGTCGCCCGTCTGCTCGGCGACAAACATCGCCATGGTTTCACCGAACGAGAGGATATCGATCTCAGACATGGGCATTCTCCACGCGGGGTTGGCCCAGCAGGGCGAGGGTGGCGACGTGCTGTGCGGTGACGTCGATCAGGTCATCGCCTTGCAGTGGGAATTCCACGGCCCGGGTAATGCTTTGGGGCATGTGCCTGAGCAATTGTTCCCACAGATGCAGGTCGGTGGCGGTGGGTGGCTGGGCGACGAGCTTGCCGTCGGCGCGACGGGCCACGGCCTTGCAGTGCAGGTAATCCACATGTCGGCCCAACAGGCGTGCGGCGGTGAGCGCGGACTGGTCTTGCCACTGCCAGTTGCCGATGTCGAATGTCATCTTCACCGGCAGGCCCAGGCGTTCGACTTCAGTGAAGAAACGCTGCATCGGCTCGATGCGCCCGCCGTGCAGGGTCTGGTCGTTTTCGACCAACAGGTGCACGGGGTGGCGGGCGAGCAGGGCGTGCAGGCTTTCCAGGTCGTTGGTGTCGGTGAAATAACCCAGCGACACTTTGAGCCAGCGCGCGCCAAACGCCTGGGCGCGATCCAGTGTGGAGACCAGTTCCGCGTTCGGCTGGGCGCGTCCAGCCACCCACAGCTCCAGGGGCGATGAGAACACCGATTCCAGCTGTTGCTGTGCGGCCGCCTGGGCGAGTTCGGCGGGTTGTTCGGTGGTCAGCAGCTCTTCGCGCCATTCGATGCGCTGTGCACCGGCGGCCTTGAGCACATCCACAAAACTCAACTGGGTGTGCTGGCGGACCAGCTCGGCGCCGTAGCTGGAAAGGCTGATGGAGACGGGGTATTTATGCATTGTTGTTTACCTCTGAAACCGGTTTCATTTTTTCTGAAAAAAACACTGCGTGTGTAGGCGCGAGCGTGCTTGCGAAAAACTCACGTGCGCCGCGATAACCCGGATGACCGCGTGATCATTGGCGTTTTTCGCGCGCAAGCTCGCTCCTGCAAGGGGTGGTGGAGCCTCGGACGATCAGTTGGGGCAAGAAATCCTGGGTACGGGTGGGTTCGGTGTCCCCGCGCAGGCGCTTGAGCAGGCAATTGAATGCGGTCGCACCGATGGCATCGGTGGGTTGGGCGAGGGCGGTGATGCCATTGCCGACCAGCGGGTACCAGTCCAAGTCATCCAGAGCGATAAGCCCGACGTCGCCAAACAGGTCGCAGCCCAGATTTTTCAGCGCGCGGGTGCAGGCCAGCGCGGCGACGCCATTGGCGCAGAACAGCGCCTTGGCGCCGGGCTTGGCAAGGAAGGTGTGCAGGTGGTCTTGCAGGGCGTCATCCAACTCCAGCACCGCGCCGGTCAACCGCGGGCGGTTGGCGATCTCGGCCTGGAAACTGTGCAAGCGCTCCAGCCGCGAACTGGTGCCATCCGGCGCTTCGCTGACCAGCAACAGATCGCGGTAACCCTGCTGCTCCAGATGCTCCACTGCCATGCGCACCGCTGCCGGGTTGTCCAGGCCGACCAGGTCGCTGTGCAGCGGCTCGACCTTGCGGTCCACCAGCACCAGGGGCATCTCCCGTTGCAGTTCGAGCAATTGGTCGAGATGGTGGCCGAGGGTGTTCACGATCAACCCTTCGATGTTGTACGAACGCAGCGCCGCCAAATGCTGGCGTTCCTGCTCGTCATCACGGTCGGTGTTGCACACCACCAGGCTGTAGCCGTGCTGGCGGCAGGCGGTTTCGACGCCGTGCATCACCGCAATGGAGTAGGGGTTGCGAATGTCTGCCACCAACATGCCGATCAGGCGGGTACGCCCACGTTTGAGGCCACGGGCCATCTGGTTGGGGCGGTAGCCGAGTTGCTCGATGGCGTGCTCGATGCGCAGCGCGATGGCGTCGGAGAGCAGGGCGCGGTCGTCGCCGATAAAACGCGAGACGCTGGCCTTGGACACACCGGCGTGCTCGGCCACATCAAGCATGGTCACGCGGCTGCGCTGGGCGGCAGAAAAATTGTTCACGGTCATCGACCTTCTGTTTTTATTGGAATGACTGAAACCGGTTTCAGGAAAACATTAAACCAAGAAAGTCGTCAAGCCGTTGTAGGACAAAGTCAGATAGCCGGTGCGTCAAACCACCACACCCAGCCAGGTCGCGAGTAGCAACAACAGCGCCATGCCACGGTTGAAACGCTGCATGGCCTTGGCCGAACGGAACACGCGTGTCGATCCAATGCCCAGCAGCGCCCACGTCATCAGGCAGGGCAGCGAAATCACGAAAAATACCAGTGACAGGTACACCACCTGACGTTGGCGCTCCTCACCCTCGCCTGCAAATACACTCACTACCGCGAGTGCCATCATCCAGGTTTTCGGGTTGATCAACTGCAGGCCAGCGGCGCCGATCAGGCCCAGGGGCTTTTCGGTTGAACTCACGTCAATGGCTTGAGCGGGTGCGCTGAAGAGCTGCCACGCCAGGTAATTGAGCCAGGCGACGCCGGTCCATTGCATGGCCAATTGCACCTTTGGCCACTGCACCAGGGACTGGCCAAATCCGCTGCCCACTAACAACACGAGGCCCGCGGCCCCGGCGCAGGCGCCGAGAATGATCCGTAAGGCGGCTTTGAAACCATGTCGAGCGCTGTTGCTCAGCACCAGAATGTTGGTGGGACCGGGGGTGATAGACGCAACGAAAGCGAACAACATAAATGGCAACAATGTGGACAGCATGCTCGGTGACTCCGCAAAACCAATCGGTGGAGTCGATCTTCTCGGCTCTGCACGTTACACGTCTGGAAGATTTGAGCAGCGCTTGCGGTACGTAGCGGGTGTCAGGCCGTAGGCGCGCACGAACCAGCGGCCAAGGTGGCTTTGATCGGCAAAGCCCAGGGTAATGGCGACATCCGCCGGTGGCTCGCCCTTGGCCAGCAAGTGCCGGGCGCGGGCCAGGCGCAGTTGCACCAGGTAGGCGTGGGGCGCAAGGCCAAAGGCGCTCTTGAAAGCGCGACTCAAGCGAAAGCGATCAACGCCGCATGCCAGGGCCACTTCGTCCATACCCACGTCATGGTGCAAGTGGGCATGCAGGTATTCCCGCGCCTTGTTTGCCACCGAGGGCAGTCGTGGGTCGTTGCGGTAGCGCATACGCCAATAGAGCTGGCCGGTGAGGTGCTCCAGCAACTGGTCCATGGCGCGTTGCCGCACGATGCGCAGTTCACCGCTGTGCAAGGTCTGGAAGGCGTGGCTGGTGGCCAGGGCCAGGCGTGGGTTGCTGGTCAAGGTGCTGGCGAAACTGAGTTGGCTACCTTGCGGCGCCTCTTCGAACACCGCACTGACTTCTCGCGCCAACCAATGCGGGTCGAGGTAGAGCATGTGGTAGGTGAACCCCTCTGCCGTGGGCGCGTCGCCGTCGTGCAACTCGCCGGGCTCCACCAGGAACACTTGGCCGGGTACGCTGTGATGGCGAGTGCGGCGACAGTTGAATTGCTGCACGCCTTGTTCGGTAACCCCCACCAGGTAGCTGTCATGCCAATGCGGGTCGTAGGCGTGGCCTTCAAAATGCGCGCGCAAGGTCTCGATGCCGGTGTCGGCATCCTGAGACAGGTCGATCCAGTTGTGCGCGGCCATAAGACACCGAGGCGGACTAAGTGAGGCTATTAGCGCGCACAGCGTGCTAAGCGTCTAGAAGGTTTGTGCAGCCTCAGCCAAACAGCCCGGCGGCGATATTGATCGAGAACCCCAGGATTGCCGTATTGAACAGAAACCCGATCAACGACTGTCCCAGCACCACCTTGCGCATGCCCCGTGTGGCCACCCCCACATCGGAGGTTTGCACCGCCACGCCGATGGTGAAGGAGAAGTAGAGGAAGTCCCAGTAATTGGGCGTGGTCAGGCCTTCGGCAAAGCGCAGCGCCGGTTCCTCGCCATCCCAGGTGTAGTAGAGACGGGCGTAGTGCACGCTGAAAATCACCCCGATCAGCAGCCACGAACCGATCACCGTCAGCCCGGTGAAGCCGTAATGCAGCAGGCGTTCGGCGCTGGCCAGGTCCTTGCTGCCCACCAGTTCGAAGGTGATGGTCGCCAGGCTGGCAATGGCGGCGATGCACACCGTGAACAGCACCAGGCCGGCGTTTTCGTCCTCGACGTCGGCAATGCGTTTGACGTCCGGGGCCTTGGCGCGGATGGTCAGCCACAGCATCAACACCAGGTAGGTCCAGACCCCGGCGTTCCAGCCAATCAGGATTTTGCTCACAACCCCCTCGACAGGGACCAGCAGGCCCACGGCAATGCCCAGCACGGCGGCGGCGGAAAGGCGAGGGTGGGTGCGGGCGAGGAAGGGCATGTGGACTCACAGCTGGCAGCGTGTGAGCCGACTGTACAGGAATGTGAATGGGGCAACTAACCCCCCTGTGGTAGCAGATTTCCGCGCGAGGGCGGTGCACCCGTCTGCGCATCCGGTGGCTGACCCACCGCCTTCGCAGGCAAGCCAGCTCCCGCACTGGATGGTCGGTGGGTTTAAGATTGTGGAGCATGCAGGCCTGGCGATGTTGGCCGAGCAGGGCATCTGAAGTGGGCACGATTTAAATGTGTCAGCCTTGCCCGCCCCCACAAGGGGGGCTGCAACGTTCGTGCTATCGAGGCTTTTTCTTCACCAGTTTCATTACCACCACAAAGAACACCGGCACAAACACCACCGCCAGTGTGGCCGTGATCATCCCGCCGATCACCCCGGTGCCGATCGCCTGCTGGCTCGCCGAACTGGCCCCGGTGGCAATCGCCAGCGGCACCACGCCGAGGATGAACGCCAGCGACGTCATGATGATCGGCCGCAAGCGCAGGCGCGCCGCCTTCAACGTTGCGCTGATCAGGTCTTCACCCTGGTCATACAGGTCCTTGGCAAACTCGATGATCAGGATCGCGTTTTTCGCCGACAGGCCAATGATGGTGATCAACCCCACCTTGAAGAACACGTCATTGGGCATGCCGCGCAGGCTCACGGCCATCACGGCACCGAGTACCCCCAGCGGCACCACCAGCAACACCGAGGTGGGGATCGACCAGCTTTCATACAGCGCCGCCAGGCACAGGAACACGATCAGCAGCGACAGCCCCAGCAACATCGGCGCCTGGGCACCCGACAGGCGTTCCTGCAACGACAGCCCGGTCCATTCCTGACCAAGGCCAGCCGGCAACAGGCTGACCAGGCGCTGGATTTCATTCATCGCCTCACCGGTACTGTGGCCCGGCGCCGCTTCACCGCTGATGGCGATGGCGGGGTAGCCGTTGTAGCGGGTCAACTGCGCCGGGCCCTGGGTCCACTTGGCCTCGACGAAGGACGACAGCGGCACCATGTTTCCGGCGTTGTTACGCACGTTGATCTTCATCAAGTCCGCGACCTGACTGCGCTGGTCGCCTTCCGCCTGCACCACCACCCGCTGCATACGGCCCTGGTTGGGGAAGTCGTTGACATAGGCCGAACCGATGGCCGAAGACAACACGTTGCCCACGTCCGCGAATGACACGCCCAGCGCATTGGCCTGCTTGCGATCCACCACCAACTGCACCTGCGGCGCTTCGGCCAGGGCGCTTTCGCGCACGTTGGCGAGGATCGGGCTTTTCTCCGCCGCCGCGAGCAATTCGGTGCGTGCTGCCATCAGCGCGGCGTGGCCGACACCGCCGCGGTCCTGCAGGCGGAATTCGAACCCGCTGGACGTGCCCAGGCCATCCACCGGCGGCGGCAGGATCGCGTAGGCAATCGCATCCTTGAGCTCGCTGAAGGCCATGTTGGCGCGCTCGGCAATCGACGCGGCCGAGTCGTCGCCGCTGCGCTCGGACCAATCCTTGAGCGTGGTAAACGCCAGCGCCGCGTTCTGCCCTGAGCCGGAGAAGCTGAAGCCCATGATCATGGTGGTATCGCCCACCCCAGGCTCGCTGGCGTTGTGCGCCTCGATCTGCTCGGCCACCTGCACCGTGCGGTTTTTGCTCGCACCTGGCGGCAGCTGGATATCGGTGATGGTGAAACCCTGGTCTTCCACCGGCAGGAACGAGGAGGGCAGGCGCGTGAACAGCCACCCCAGGGCCACCAGCAACACCAGGTAGACCAGCAGGTAGCGGCCGCTGCGCTTGAGGGCGTAGGCCACCCAGCCTTCATAGCCGTCGGTGAGCTGCTCGAAGCGCCGGTTGAAACCGCCGAAGAACCCGCCCTTGGCGTGGTGTGCATCCTTGGCAATCGGCTTGAGCAAGGTGGCGCACAGGGCCGGGGTCAAGGTCAGGGCCAGGAACGCCGAGAACAGGATCGACGTGGCCATCGACAGCGAAAACTGCTGGTAGATCACCCCCACCGAGCCCGCCATGAAGGCCATCGGCAGGAACACCGCAACCAGCACCAGGGTGATGCCGATGATGGCCCCGGTAATCTGACCCATGGCTTTGCGCGTCGCCTCCTTGGGCGACAGGCCCTCGGTGACCATGATGCGCTCGACGTTCTCCACCACCACAATCGCATCGTCCACCAGGATGCCGATGGCCAGCACCATGCCGAACATGGTCAGCACGTTGATCGAGAAGCCCAGCAACAACATGGTGGCGAACGTGCCCATCAGCGCAATCGGCACCACCAGCGTGGGGATCAGGGTGTAACGCACGTTCTGCAGGAACAGGAACATCACCGCAAACACCAGCGCCATCGCCTCCAGCAAGGTGTAGACCACCTTGGTGATCGAGACCTTCACGAACGGTGAGGTGTCGTAGGGAATCTTGTACTCCACGTTGGCCGGGAAGTAGCGCGACAGCTCGTCCATCTTCGCCCGCACCAGGGTCGCGGTGTTCAGGGCGTTGGCGCCGGGTGCCAGTTGCACGCTGACGGCGGTCGACGGCTTGCCGTTCAGGCGCGTGGAAAACTGGTATTCCTGGCTACCGATTTCCACCCGCGCCACATCGCCGACCCGCACGGTGGAGCCGTCCGGATTGGCCTTGAGCACGATGTCGGCGAACTCCGCCGGGGTCGACAGCTGGCCCTTCACCAGGATCGCCGCGGTGATTTCCTGGGTCTTGGTCCCCGGCAAGTCACCGATGCTGCCGGCCGAGACCTGGGCGTTCTGTGCGCTGATCGCGGCGTTGACGTCGGCTGGCGTGAGGTTGAAACCGATCAGCTTCTGCGGATCGATCCAGATGCGCATTGCACGCTCGGCGCCGTATAGCTGGGCCTTGCCGACCCCGTCGAGGCGCTTGAGCTCGTTCATCACGTTGCGCGCCAGGTAGTCGCTGAGCGCCACGTCATCGAGCTTGCCGTCGTTGGAGGTCAGGGTGACCAGCAACAGGAACCCGGCGGAGACTTTTTCCACCTGCAAGCCCTGTTGGGTTACCGCCTGGGGCAGGCGTGGTTCGACGGCCTTGAGGCGGTTTTGCACATCGACCTGGGCCATCTCCGGGTTGGTGCCCGGCTGGAAGGTGGCGGTGATGGTGGCCGAACCGAGGCTGCTCTGGGACTCGAAATACAGCAGGTGATCGGCGCCGTTGAGCTCCTGCTCGATCAGGCTGACCACGCTCTCGTCCAGGGTCTGCGCCGAGGCTCCGGGGTACACCGCGTAGATTTCGACTTTCGGCGGCGCCACGTCGGGGTACTGGGCCACAGGCAACTGCGGGATGGCCAACAAGCCGGCCAGCAGGATAAACAGGGCGACCACCCAAGCGAAGATCGGGCGGTCAATAAAGAACTGCGGCATGTCGGATTATTCCTTTGCGAGCGGGCCGGAGGCGGGGCTGGCGTCCACCTCGACTTTTTCCCCGGGACGGGCGTGTTGCAGACCTTCGACGACAATGCGGTCGCCGGGCTTGAGGCCGCTGCTGACCACCCATCGGTCCTCGATCACCGCGCCCAGCTCCACCGGCTGCAGGCTGACGGTCTGCTCGGCGTCCAGCAGCAACACCATGGGGATGCCGGCGCTGTCACGGGTGATGGCGCGTTGCGGCACGCTGATGCCTTGCTGGTCGACGGCCTGCTCCAGGCGCACCCGCACGAAGCTGCCGGGCAGCAGGTCGAGGTCGGGGTTGGGGAACTCGCTGCGCAGGATGATCTGGCCGGTGCCGGGGTCGACGCTGATCTCGGCGAACAGCAGCTTGCCGGGCAGCGGATACAGGCTGCCGTCATCCTGCACCAGCGTGGCCTTGGCCTGGTCCTCGCCGACCTGCTTGAGGCTGCCGGCGCGGAAGGCGCGGCGCAGGTCGTTGAGTTCGCGGGTGGATTGCGTCAGGTCGGCGTGGATCGGGTCCAATTGCTGGATGATCGCCAGCGGCGTGGCTTCGTTGAGGCCCACCAGCGCGCCCTCGGTCACCAGGGCGCGGCCGATGCGCCCGGAGATCGGCGCAGTCACGGTGGCGTAGCCCAGGTTCAACCGGGCGCGCTCGACGGCGGCCTTGTTGGCGGCGACGTCGGCGTTGGTCTGGCGTACGGCGGCGCGGGCGTTGTCGTAGTCCTGGCCGCTGATCGCGTTGCCTTCCACCAACTGGCGGTAGCGCTGCTCTTGCAGGCGCGCCTTGAATGCCTCGGCCTCGGCCTTGCTCAGGTTGGCCTGGGCGCTGTCGAGGTCGGCCTTGAACGGCGCGGGGTCGATTCGAAACAGCACGTCGCCCTGTTTGACGTCGCGACCTTCCTTGAACACTCGCTGCATCACCACGCCCGCCACCCGCGCACGCACCTCGGCAATACGCGGCGCGGCGATGCGCCCACTCAGCTCGCTGCTCAAGGACAGGGGCTTGGCGTGCAGGGTTTCGATACGCACCTTGGCCAGGGGCGCCTCTGGCGCTTCGGCGGCGGAATCGCCACAGGCGCTGAGGGCGAGGGTCAGGGCGAGGAGGCAAAATGGCGCAAACAGATTCTTCGACATGCTCGTATCCCAATAATGACCGCTGCATCCTAAGGTCACTGGGGTGGCCGTGCTGTGAAGCAATGTAGGGGGTGTGTGAAGAAGTGTAAGGTGCGGCACATACGCTACTGAGGACGTATATCCTGCAACACTCGAGATCCCCTGTGGGAGGGGGCTTGCTCCCACCTGGGATTTATCTGCCACCCATCACTGTATTTTTTCTGGAAACACTGTCATGCCCAACATTCTGCTGGTGGAAGACGACGCCGCGCTCTCCGAGTTGATTGCCAGCTACCTGGAGCGCAATGGCTATCAAGTCAGCGTGCTCAGCCGTGGCGACCTGGTGCGCGAACGAGCGCGCCAGAACCCGCCGGACCTGGTGATCCTCGACCTGATGCTGCCCGGCCTCGACGGCTTGCAAGTGTGTCGGCTGTTGCGCGCCGATTCGGCCTGCCTGCCGATCCTGATGCTGACCGCCCGCGACGACAGTCACGACCAGGTGTTGGGCCTGGAAATGGGCGCCGACGACTACGTCACCAAACCCTGCGAGCCCCGCGTGTTGCTGGCCCGTGTGCGCACCTTGCTGCGCCGCAGCAGCCTGTCCGAACCGCAAGTGGCCAATGACCAGATCCAGATGGGCAACCTGTGCATCGACCTGTCGGAGCGCAGCGTGACCTGGCGCGGCCAGGCGGTGGAACTGTCCAGCGGTGAATACAACCTGCTGGTGGTGCTGGCGCGGCATGCCGGCGAGGTACTCAGCCGTGACCAGATCCTGCAACGCCTGCGTGGCATCGAGTTCAACGGCACCGACCGTTCGGTGGACGTGGCCATCTCCAAGCTGCGCCGCAAGTTCGACGACCACGCCGGCGAAGCGCGCAAGATCAAGACCGTATGGGGCAAGGGTTACCTGTTCAGCCGCTCCGAGTGGGAATGCTGACCCATGTTTCGTGTACTCCTGCGGCTTTACCTCATCACCATCGTCACCTACAGCGCGGCGATCTTCCTGATTCCCAAGCTGGTGATCCAACTGTTCGAACATCGCTACCTCGACTACAACATCGAGCAGTCGCGCGGTATGCAGAAGCTGATCGTCAAGCAGTACCTGCGTGCACCCGTGGAGCATTGGTCCGAGGTGACCGAGCACCTGAACCAGGATTTCGCGCCGCTCAAGGTCAAACTGCTGCTGCGCCAGGACGCCAGCTATTCAACCGCCGAAGAACAGCTGTTGGCGCAGGGCAAACCGGTGATCCGCCTGGGGGAGTGGGGCTGGATGGAGGACATCAGCTCGCCGATCAACGAGCGATTCGTGGTCAAGCTGACTATCCCCCCAGACCCGCTGGACATGAACCTGCTGTACTGGTCGATGAACGTGCTGATCGGCGCCGCCTTGCTGGCGTGTCTGCTGGTGTGGCTACGGCCGCACTGGCGTGACCTGGAGCGACTGAAAAACACCGCTGCGCAACTGGGCAAGGGCAACCTGGCTGAGCGCACTGGCATTCCCGCCAGTTCCAACATCGGCAGCCTGGCGTCGGTGTTCGACACCATGGCCAACGACATCGAACACCTGCTCAACCAGCAACGCGACCTGCTCAACGCCGTGTCCCACGAACTGCGCACGCCACTGACCCGCCTGGACTTCGGCCTCGCGCTGGCGCTGTCCGAAGACTTGCCTGCGGCCAGTCGCGAGCGTCTGCAAAGCCTGGTGGCGCATATTCGCGAGCTGGATGAGCTGGTGCTGGAACTGTTGTCCTACAGCCGTCTGCAAAACCCGGCGCAATTGCCGGAGCGGGTGGAGGTGGTGCTCGACGAATTCATCGACAGCGTGCTGGGCAGCGTCGACGACGAACTGGAAAACCCCGAGATTGTGATCGACGTGGTGCTGGACTGCGCCGTCGAACGCTTCAGCCTCGACCCGCGGCTGACGGCCCGTGCCCTGCAGAACCTGCTGCGCAACGCCACGCGCTACTGCGACAAGCGCATTCAAGTGGGGGTGAAGGTCGGTGCCGATGGCTGTGAGATCTGGGTGGACGATGACGGCATCGGCATTCCCGTGGACCAGCGCGAGCGTATCTTCGAGCCGTTCTACCGCCTCGACCGTAGCCGCGATCGCGCCACCGGCGGTTTCGGCCTGGGCCTGGCCATCAGCCGGCGCGCCCTGGAAGCCCAGGGCGGCACCTTGACGGCATTGGCCTCGCCCTTGGGCGGTGCGCGGTTCCGGCTATGGTTGCCTGGCGCCGTCTGATCAAAGCACCTTGACTGCACGGCCGATGGCCTGGATCGGCCCCGTTGGTTTACCGGTAGGCGAGCCTTGCGGACCTTCCAGCGTCAGCTCGAACAGTTGATTGGGCGCCAGCGGCGGCAACTGGTCGAGCGGGACCGACAGGGTCTGCCCCGGTTTGACCAGGCCTAGGGACACCGGTCCCTGCCAGCCATCACCCTTGGTCCAGAACTCCAGGGCCTTGTCCGCCGGCACTTCCATCACGCCCAACGGGATCAACTGTATCTGCTGGTCGTTGCTGGCCTGGATCACCCAGCCCGGCGCCTGGCTTTGCGGGGCCACCAGCACCACCACGAAAGTCGGCTCGGCGCTGGGCGGACGCGTCAGCAACAGCACGGCGAGCGCCAGGCTGGTCACCAGTCCGGCACCGGCCAGGCCGCGCCACAGGGCCAGCAGGTTCCACCACGGCGTGCGGACGCCGACGAGATGGCTTTCAATCCGCGGCCACAGTTGAGCAGACGGTTGCACCGGTGCGGCCAGCGCGGTCAGCGGCAGCAGGCGTTGCTCCCACGCATCCACCGCCGCGCGCAGTTCGGCATCCTGCGTGAGGCGTCGTTCCACCTCGGCCCGCTGTTCGGCGGGGAGGGTGCCCAGTACGTATTCACTGGCCAGTTCGTCGAGGGTGTCACTCATGCCATGCACTCCCGCAGCGCGGCGAGGCTACGTTTGATCCAGGCTTTGACGGTGCCCAGGGGCGTGTCCAGTTTCTGCGCGATTTCACTGTGGGAAAAACCGTCGACATAGGCATGCAGGATGCAAGTGCGACGGGCCGGGTCGAGCTGTTCCAGGCAAGTGTGGATCTGCCCGGTGCGCGCGCTGAATTCAAAGGCTTCGGCGGGGGCAGCGAGTTGTTCGTGTTCATCGCCCAGTGCCACTTCGCGGTAATGGTTGCGCACGAAATTGAGGGCCTGGTGGCGGGTAACGCTGTAGATCCAACCGCGTGCTGAACCACGGGCAGGGTCAAAACTGCCAGCGCCGCGCCAGATCTTCAGAAAGGCGTCATGCACAATGTCTTCGGCCAGGGCCTTGTCGCGGATGATGCGCAAGGCCACCCCGAGCAGGCGGCTGCTGTCTTCTTCATACAACTGGCGCAACGCACGTTGATCGCCACGGGCGCACGCCAGCAAACACGCTTCATAATCAAACACCGTCGCAAACCTCTCCCCAGGACTGTGTAGGAGCGAGTTTGCTCGCGAAGCTCTCACAGACGCCGCCGTTATCCAGCATAGGCGCGTCGTCGTAGAGGATTTTCGCGAGCAAGCCCGCTCCTGCATACAGAAGGGCAGCGTAGCTTACTTGGCGGCCCAGAAGATGTAATCGGCCTGATACTTCACCACTTCCTGCTTGCCCTTGTTGGCTGCCGTGCATTCGCTGCTCGGTGCCACGCCACCCTTGAGGGCAACCCGCTGGATGTAGGTCACGCCCGTCATCGCGCCTTTGCCTTCAGCCGGATTGGCCTTGACCAATTGATACGGCAGGTTGCCGGCACTCGACGGCGCCACGGCCAGTTGGGTGCCGGTGACTTTCGAACCGTCCTGTGCCTGCCAGGTCGCCGGTGGGCCGAAGTAGGTGCCGACTTGTTTACCGCTGCGATCATTGAGCACGGCCTTCGGGCCGACGAAGGTCCATTCGGTCTGACCGGCGGCGTTGGCTTTGTCTTTGCACTCGTAGGTGATTTCGCCCACGCCTGTAGTCTCCAGTGCAACCTTGTTGCCGTCCGGCACCTTGACGGTGTCGGGCAGGCCCGTCTGGGCGAAAGCGGCCGGGGCAGCGAGGAGGGCGGTCAGGCAGAGCAATGCTTTAGCGTTCATGGGTGTTTCTCCATTGGATAGAACAGCAGGGTTGCTGCTGGTACTACGCGGGAGCCTGGGAAACGGATGCACGGGATTGCAAATAAAATCGCGTAAAGACAAAAAGATCTAAAGTAAGACCATATTGATATAAGTCGTTATAAGAAAAATCGCTATCCTGCCGCCAGAAATTTATAAGGCCGCAGGTAGCTGTAATGGATGTGGGTAATGTTGGTTTCGTGGTTGCTGGCCTGATCGTTGGATTTATCGTAGGCATGACCGGTGTTGGAGGAGGCTCGTTGATGACGCCGATCCTGTTGTGGTTCGGTATCAACCCGGCCACCGCCGTGGGCACCGACTTGCTCTACGCCGCCATCACCAAGTCCGGTGGGGTGCTGGTTCACAGCAAGAACAAGAACATCGATTGGACCATTACCGGTTGGCTCACGCTGGGCAGCGTCCCGGCGGTGTTGCTGACCCTGTGGTTCCTCGCCAGCCTGCACACCGACCCCAGCGCCATGAACGCGGTGATCAAGCAGGCGCTGGGCGTGGTGTTGCTGCTGACCGCCCTGGCGATCCTGTTCAAGAAAAGCCTGCTGGCCTTCGCCCAGCGGCATGCGGGCGACGACTACCACATGAGCCCGCGCAACCTGAACGCGCTCACGGTGGTGACCGGCGCGATCCTCGGCACCATGGTGGCCCTGACCTCCATCGGCGCCGGCGCCCTGGGCACGGTGGCGCTGTTTATCCTGTATCCGTTCCTTGCCACTCGCCGCCTGGTGGGTACCGAAATCGCCCACGCCGTGCCCTTGACCCTGGTGGCAGGCCTGGGCCACGCCAGCATGGGCAACATGGACTGGCACTTGCTGGGCTTCCTGTTGATGGGCTCGTTGCCGGGCATCTACATCGGCAGCCACATGACCGGCAAACTCCCGGACGGCGTGCTGCGCCCGTGCCTGGCCGTGATGCTGATGGCCATCGGCTACAAACTCGCTTTCTAAGCCGCCCCCCAGTCAATCTCAGGTTTTTGCCGGGCCATTGCCGATCTGCCACACAAACGGCGGCTCGGCGCCATTGACCACCCAGTCCCCGACAATGCGCGCCTTGTAGATCACCGGATTGTGCGACGACACCGTCCGTGCATTGCGCCAGTGCCGGTCGAGGGCCTTGCCCTGGCGCACATCCGATGCCCCCAGTGCATTGAACAATTCACTGGTGGCACGCTGGATCAACCCGGACACCACCACCTGCGCCGTTGCCGATTCAATTTCGGCGGCCACGTTGGCTTCACGCTCCAGCCCCTCATCCCCGCCAAACCGCGCCACATACGCGCGCTGCGCCGGCAGCGTGGCCTTCAATGCGCTGGCTTCGGCCGCGTAGACCAGGGCGGCGACTTCGCCCACCACCTGCTGAACCTGTGAGTCCTGGCTGACATGGCTGGCATTGCCATGGCTGTAAATGCGTTGGCGGCTGCGCACCTGGTGGGCCACGTCGCGCAAAGCGGCCCGGCCGATACCGGCCAGGCTGGCCAACAGCACCAACTGGTAGAACGCGGTCTGGTATTTGAACCGGGTGGCGAAATCAATGATGTTTTCCGCCTCCACCACGGCGTTGGTAAACCGCGAGGTGCCGCTGCCGGTGGTGCGCTGGCCGAAGCCGTCCCAGTCATCGCTGTGCTCCACGCCGGGCTGGCGCGCGCGCGTCGCGGCGATGACGTCGCCGCCGGTGTCGCTGCGCTGGGCGTAGACGTCGATCCAGTCGGCGAAAATGCTGCCGGTGCTGTAGAACTTTTCACCGTTGAGTGTCCACTGGTCGCCGTCCGGGCTGACTTTGGTGATCACATCGCCGATGGCAATCGCGCCCACTTCGGTCCAGGCGCAACCGACGATGTCGCCGTCGACGAAGCGCTTGAACCACAGGTCGCGGCCTGCACTCGGCGCAGCGTTGAGGCGATCTTCGACAAATGCGAAATGCCCGCGCAGGGCCTGGGGCACGTTGGAGTCGGCTTCGGCCAGTTCGATCAGCAACTCGAACAGTTGCGGCAACGAAGCCCCGCCACCGCCGTATTCCACCGGCACCCGCACGGCGCCGAAACCGGCCTCCTTGAGCCACTGGATCGGCGCATGGGGCAGCTCGCGGCTCTGTTCCCGCGCCACGGCGCCGTCGGCGATGCGTTGGAAGATCGGCCGGAAACGAGCGGCCAGGGCAGGGTAATCGACGCCGAGGGACAGCGGATTGATGACGTGTTGTTCGGTCATGGGCGGACGGCTCCGAGGCAGTGATCATTAACGGAGGTGATTGCACACTCCGTGCCGGGTGCCAGGGCCTGTATTCATTGGCGTTTGGCGCTCGCGACTGTTGCCCCAGCAACAGCACATCGACAAACCGGCGCGGTCTGCGACAGCTGCGTGCGGTTGCGCTGTTTCCGGCGAGGCCGCTGGCACCGGCGTTTTCCCATGCCTGGCACGCTTGCTGCTCCACGCTCGGTACATCCCTGTGCATGAGGTACCGTCCGATGAGTCAGCAAGCCGTGAAATTTGCCTATTGGGTGCCCAACGTCAGCGGTGGGCTGGTGGTGAGCAAAATCGAACAGCGCACCCACTGGGGCATCGACTACAACCGCAAACTGGCGCAACTGGCCGAAGCCGCCGGCTTTGAATATGGCCTGACCCAGATCCGCTTCACCGCCGGCTACGGTGCCGAGAACCAGCATGAATCCGTGGCGTTCAGCCATGCATTGCTGGCGGCGACCACCACACTCAAGGTGATCGCCGCGATCCTGCCCGGCCCCTGGCAACCAGCCCTGGCAGCCAAGCAACTGGCGACCATCGACCAGCTCACCCACGGACGTATCGCGGTGAACATCGTCAGCGGCTGGTTCAAGGGTGAATTCCAGGCGATTGGCGAGCACTGGCTGGAGCATGACGAGCGCTATCGACGCTCCGAAGAGTTCATCCGCGCGTTGAAGGGCATCTGGACCCAGGACGACTTCACCTTCAAGGGTGACTTCTATCGTTTCAACAACTACACCCTCAAGCCCAAGCCCTTGGGCCAGCCGGAAGTGTTCCAGGGCGGCAGTTCACGGGCCGCGCGCGACATGGCGGCGCGGGTGTCGGACTGGTACTTCACCAACGGCAACACCCCGGAGGGCATCAAGGCCCAGGTCGATGACATCCGCGCCAAAGCGGCGGCGAACAATCACCGGGTCAAGGTCGGGGTGAACGCTTTCGTGATCGCCCGCGACACCGAAGAAGAAGCCCGCGCGGTGCTGGCCGAGATCATCGACAAGGCCGACCCGGACGCGGTGAATGCGTTTGGCGATGCGGCGCGGCAGGCCGGCAAGGCCTCACCGGAAGGCGAGGGCAACTGGGCCAAATCCAGCTTTGAGGACCTGGTGCAGTACAACGACGGGTTCAAGACCAATTTGATCGGTACACCCCGGCAGATTGCCGAGCGCATCGTGGCGCTGAAGGCGGTGGGGGTGGACCTGATCCTGGCGGGGTTCCTGCACTTTCAGGAGGAGGTCGAATATTTCGGCCAGCGCGTATTGCCGTTGGTGCGGGAGTTGGAGGCCAGCGCCTCGACCCAGCAGGTCGCCTGACGGGCAGGCGCCAGTTTTTGTGGTGCGCGGCTACGAGGAGGGGGGTTGCAAGGTCAGCACTTCAAAGCCATCCGCCGTCACTGCCACGGTGTGCTCCCACTGTGCCGACAGGCTGTTGTCCTTGGTCACCACCGTCCAGCCATCCTTGAGGCTGCGCACTTTCGAGCTGCCCTGGTTGAGCATCGGCTCCACCGTGAACACCATGCCTTCGCGCAACTCCAGGCCGGTGCCGGGCCGGCCGAAGTGAAGGATCTGCGGTTCTTCATGCATCTGCCGGCCAATGCCGTGGCCACAATAGTCGCGCACCACGCTGTAGCCATTGGCCTGGGCGTGGCTCTGGATCGCATGGCCGATATCACCCAGGCGGGCGCCGGGCTTGACCTGGCGGATACCGGCCCACATCGCCTCGAAGGTCTGTTCGACCAAACGCCGGGCTTTGGGGGCCACGGTGCCGATCATGTACATCTTGCTGGAATCGGCGATGTAGCCGCCTTTTTCCAGGGTGATGTCGATGTTGATGATGTCGCCGTCCTTGAGGACTTCCTTCGCGCTTGGCATGCCGTGGCACACCACCTCGTTGATCGAGGTGTTGATGCAAAACGGGTAGTCGTATTGCCCCAGGCTGGCCGGGCGGGCCTTGAGTTCGTTGCGGATGAAGGCTTCCACGGCGCTGTCCAGCTCCAGGGTGGAGCGGCCAGCGGCGACGAACCCGTCGAGCATGGTAAAGACCTGGGCCAGCAGGCGCCCGGATTCACGCATCAGCGCCAGCTGCGCCGTGTTCTTGATCATCAGCTGCGCCCCCGGATCAGGTCGGGCTTGTCCAGCAACAGTTTGTTGATCAATTCGTGGTAGGGCAGGCTTGGGTTCAGCTCGGCGAGCAGGCCGATCTTGATCCAGAACTCGGCCTGGGCGTTGATCGAGCGGTCCATGGCGGCGCTTGCCATGCGCAGTTGTTCGTGCAGTTGGTCGGTGATCTTGACGATGCCCATGAGGTTCACTGTGCTGGATTGATAGATGAAGCGTATACGTTTCGTATGCCGAGAGTAAACATTTTGTTGACGTCATTGGTTGCCGCCGGGTAAGTTCGGTGCATGACTTTCCAAGCCTTTCGCAGCCAGCCAAGCATTATTACCGCCATTCCTCATATGGCGGGATAGCACACGGCTGCACCCAAACCCGCCCTAGAGGCGGGTTTTGTTTTTCCGTCTCCAGCGCCCTTTTTGCAAAGCCAGGAGACACCCATGAACACCCGCACCCTCGACACGGCCCTGCTTGAACACTATGTGAAAAAGATCCTCGCTGCGCCGGTCTACGACCTGGCGGTGCGCACGCCCCTGCAAGCGGCACCGGCCCTGTCGGCGCTGCTGGGCAACACGGTGCTGCTCAAGCGCGAGGACCTGCAACCGACCTTTTCCTTCAAGATCCGCGGGGCCTACAACAAGCTGGTGCAACTGAGCGAAGCGCAGAAAGCCCGGGGCGTGGTCACGGCTTCGGCCGGCAACCATGCCCAGGGCGTGGCGCTGGCGGCGCGGGAGCTGGGGATCAGCGCGCGGATCGTCATGCCCGCTACCACACCGGAGTTGAAGGTACTGGGGGTGCGGTCGCGGGGGGCCGAAGCGGTGTTGCACGGCGAGAGTTTCCCGTTTGCCCTGGCCCATGCGTTGCAACTGGCCGAAGCCACGGGTTGCACCTTTGTGTCGCCGTTCGATGACCCGGAGGTGATCGCAGGCCAGGGCACCGTGGCGATGGAGATCCTGCGCCAGCAGCAAGGGCCGCTGGAAGCTATCTTCGTGCCGGTGGGCGGGGGTGGCCTGATCGCCGGTATCGCCGCCTACGTCAAGTACCTTCGGCCTGAGGTGCGCATCATTGGTGTCGAACCCGAAGGTTCCAGTTGCCTGTTGGCGGCTCTGCAGGCGGGTGAGCGAGTGGTGCTGCCGAGTGTCGACGGGTTTGCCGACGGCACGGCAGTCGCGCAGGTGGGCGCCCATGGCTTTGATATCTGCCGGGACTGGGTGGATGAGGTGCTCACCGTCAGCAATGACGAGCTGTGCAGCGCGATCAAGCTGATCTACGACGACACCCGTTCCATCACCGAACCGTCGGGCGCGTTGGCGGTGGCCGGGGTTCGCACGTATGTCGCTCGTCATGGGGTACGTGGAAAGACGCTGGTGGCGATCAATTCAGGCGCCAACATCAACTTTGATAGTTTGCGACATGTTGCAGAAAGAGTGGCGGCTTACACGGCTGCATGATTAAACGGGCGGGGTTAAACGTTTAATCCTGGCCGTTCGACGACGATTAAACCTGTCCATGTTTAATGCGCCGTGAGTTATATAACAACAGTGTTTACTTATGAGGAAAAGTTACAACGGCAGCGAATCCTGCCGAGTAATCTTGGGCACTACAAGCGCCTGCCAAGGTTGGCGAGGCGCTGTCTCAACCCCTGATTGGCGGTCTCATCAAAGGAGAGGTTGTCCATGCTTTCAGAACTCGAACTTCGCAGCATTATTGAAGGAAGTTTCCTGCCCAAACGGTGCGAATGCATCAAAGCCGAAGACGCTTCGCTGACGATCAAAGTCTATGACGACATTGACCGTGACCGAGTTGATTTGGAAGTCAAAGGTATAAACGCTGACAAACTCGACAGCAGTCGAGCCATCTGCAACCTGATAACCGGGTTGCGTGAAGACCTCAAGCACAACCATCCGCCCGTCCTGCAAAGAACGGCAGGTCGGGCCTTGCATTAGACCGAAGTGTGCGCTTGAGCGGCGGTAGAGCGGTGGGCCTGGAGAAATGCCAGGCCCAACATCGCCTCTGTTGCCACTGCCAGCAGGATGCCGGGTCCGGCATTGCCGCTGAGCCAGTCACTGAATCCCAATATGCCCAACATCAGGCAGCCGGTGCTGAACCCTGCGGTCATGGCGCGTCGTGTGTCTGAGGGTGGCGCGTGGCGAGCGCGGTAGAACATCACACCGATGGCCAGGAACAGCGCGGCATTGCGGCGGGACACCAGCCCGGTGGCGCTGGAGTACTCCACGCTCCACATCCACAGCAACAGGTTGGGACGCAGGCCCCAGGCCATGGCGAGGGCGAAGCAGAGCAGGGCGGTAAACGTGGCGAGGGAGCGAAAACTCAGCATGGCGAATCCTTTCGGCCGTATGACAAGCGCGCAAGCCTACTCCCTTTTCCCCGATTCCTACAGTTGATCGCGATAGGGCAGGTCCGGACCGGTCTTGGTGCAGGTCAGTGCAGCAGCACGAACAGCAAAGCCCAGCATGCTGTCGATCTGCGCCCGCGTCAGTTGTTGCAGGCCCTGCACGGAATCCAGCTGCTGCTCGGTCAACCAGGCAATCAAGGCCGCCTGGAAGGTATCGCCAGCCCCCACCGTATCGGCCATGGCGATGGTGACGGCGGGTGCCGACCACGTGCCGTGCTGACGGCTGAATACGCTGGCGCCATCGCCGCCCCGGGTCAGAAACACCAATTGGCAACGGTGCTGCAACCAGCCCTGCAGCACGCTTTCCGGCGATTGGTCGGGGTAGAGCAGGTGCAGGTCTTCGTCGCTGACCTTGATCAGGTCGGCATGCTTGACCAGTTCCGCCACGCGGTCCCGCCACTGCTGGATATCCGGCTGCGGGTTAAGGCGCACGTTGGGGTCGAGGCTGATCAGGCGTTTGCCACTTTCGCGCCGGACCAACTGCAACAAGGTGTCGCCGATTGGCTGCACCACCAGGGAAAACGAGCCCACATGCAGCCCGCGAATGTCTTCGCCCAGCGCCGGCAAGTGTGCGACTTCCAGCAGTCGGTCGGCGCAGCCTTCGCCGCGAAAGTTGTACTGCGGCGAACCGTCGGCACCCACGGCCACCATCGACAGGGTGGTCGGCGCCGCAAACTCCACCAGGAACTGCTCGCTCACGCCTTCATCCCTGAGCACCTGCAGCAGGCGCCGCCCGAGAAAATCCGTGGACAACCCGCCAAACAGCCCGGCGTTGATGCCCAGGCGGCGCAGCCCCACTGCGACGTTGAAGGGCGAACCACCGGCGATTGCCTTGTAATTGACCGTGGAAGCCTGCCCGCTGGCACCCTCCTCGCTGAAAAAATCGAACAGCGCTTCGCCACACACCAGATACATAATCGTTCGCTCTTAAAGGGTTGCCACGAGCCGCTGGTAGCGCTCGTAAGCCTGTTGATAGGCACCGACGTTGGCCGCCACCGGCAAGGTGCGGCTGGCGGAGTCGACGCTCACGCATTTGTCGCACAGGCGGGTCAGCGACTCGCCGGACCGGCTCCACGCGGCCTGGATCGCAGCGCCCAGGGCGGCTGCTTCCGGCTGTTCGGTGCAGACCACTTCGGTGTTCATGATATCGGCGACCATCTGCCGCCATACCGGGCTTTTCGAGCCGCCGCCGATCAGGCGAATGCTCTGGCTTTGCAGGCCGGTCTGGCGCAACAGGTCGAGGCCATAACGCAGGCCGAAGGTGGTGCCTTCGACCACCGCGCGGCACAGGTTGGCGCGGGTCAGGTTGGACATGTTCAGGCCGTGCAGGCTGCCGGTGGCGTGGGGCAGGGCGGGCACGCGTTCGCCGTTGAGGAAGGGCAGCATGCTCACCCCGTCCGCGCCGATGGGGGCCTGTTCGACCAAGGCGTTGAAGGCCTCCAGGTCCAGCTCGAACAGCTCGCGCATCACCCCGGTGGCGTTGGTCAGGTTCATGGTGCAGATCAGCGGCAACCAGCCGCCGCTGGACGAACAGAACGTGGCCACGGACGCTTGCGGGCTCACATTGGCCTGATCGGCAAACGCATACACCGTGCCCGATGAGCCCAGGCTCATGGTGATCACCCCTGGCGCAATATTGCCGGTGCCGATGGCGCCCATCATGTTGTCGCCGCCGCCGCTGGACACCTGGGCATTGGGGTTGATGCCCAGGCGTTCGGCAATGGCGGGCAGCAGCGTGCCGACGTTTTCGTCAGCCTCGATCAGGGCCGGCAAGGCACGTTCCAGCCGACCACTGGGGTCGATGTGCTGGAGCAGCGCCACGTCCCATTCACGCGTGCGTACATTGAAATAACCGGTGCCCGACGCATCGCCGTATTCGGCGACGGCACGGCCGGTGAGCCAGTAGTTGAGGTAGTCATGGGGCAGCAGGATATGGGCAATGCGTGCGAACACCTGCGGGTGTTGCTCCAGGGTCCACAGCAGCTTGGAGACCGTATAGCCCGGCGCAATCGCCACGCCGAGGCGTTCCAGCGAGCCGCTTTCACCGCCCAGGTAGGCCAGCAGGCGGTCGTTTTCCGGCGCGGTCTCGGTGTCGCACCACAGCTTGGCCGGGCGCAGGACCTGGCCGTTGTCATCCAGCAGGACCAGGCCATGCTGCTGGCCGGACACGCCGATGCCGAGGATGTCCTGACCCTCTACGCCGGCCTGTTGCAGGGCGCGGTGGGTGGCGTCGGTGAAGGCGTCGAGCCATTCTTCGGTGTGTTGTTCGCGCCGGCCGTTGGCGCCACTGATCAAGGTGTGCGCGGCAGCGCCCAGGCCGAGTACCTTGCCGCTGGTGGCGTCGAGGACGATGGCCTTGGTGCCCTGGGTACCGCAGTCGATGCCGAGGTAGAGGTTTTGCTGGGTCATGGTGGAGTGCTCAGCAGTATTATTTTTTTGGGTTGGAAACTCGGTCAAATGTGGGAGCGGGATTGCTCGCTCCCCCATGGTTAAGCCAGTTTCTTCAGCAGGTTTTGCAGGGTCGCTGTGACGCCGTTGTCGCGCAGGCTTACATAACACCGCTCGAACGCTGCCACAAACTCAGGCGAATTGGGAATAGCCGTGCCGAAAATCTCTTCCACCCCCAGCAAGCGCTTGCTGATCAAGGCCTCATCGCGCACGAGGTCCTGGCAGAACTCGGCACGCGGGTCGGGGATCTTGTAACTCACGCCGTTCTCATCCACGCCCTTCAAGTACAGCGCCCACGCCGCCACGACCAGCGCTGCACGCTCGGTCTCGCGGCCATCGGCGATCAAGCGGTTGATGGTCGGCACGGTGAACTTGGGAAACTTCGACGAACCATCGGAACATACCCGCTCCAACTGGTCCGCGATGGCCTGGTTGGAAAAGCGATCCACCAGCGTCTGTTTATAGTCGCTAAGATCGATGCCCGGCACCGGAGCGAGGTTCGGGGTGACGTCCAGGTCCATATAGGCGCGCATGTAGGCGACAAACACCGGGTCATTCATGGTCTCGTGCACAAACCGATAACCCTTGAGAAAACCCAGGTACGTCAGCGCCAGATGGCTGCCGTTGAGCAGGCCGATCTTCATCTCTTCATAGGGCGTCACGTCGTCGGTGAACTGCACCCCGACGTTTTCCCAGGCCGGACGGCCGTTGACGAATTTATCTTCCAGCACCCACTGCACAAACGGCTCGCACACCACTGGCCACGCATCGTCGATGCCGTGCTCGTCGTGCAATTGCAGGCGGTGGGCGGTGCTGGTCATCGGCGTGATGCGGTCGACCATGGCATTGGGGAAGCTCACGTTGGCCTTGATCCAGTCATGCAGCTCGGCGTCGTGCAGCGCCGCGAATGCCAGCAAGGCCTTGCGGGTCACCGCGCCGTTATGCGGCAGGTTATCGCAGGACATCACGGTGAACGCCGGGATGCCGGCGGCGCGACGTTGGGTCAGCGCCGCACAGATGAAGCCGAACACGGTTTTCGGTGCCTTCGGGTGGGCCAGGTCGTGCTGGATCTGCGGCAGGTGGGCCATGAACTCGCCGTTGCTGTCGTCGATGCAGTAGCCGCCTTCGGTGATGGTCAGCGAGACGATACGGATCTCAGGGCTGGCCAGTTTGTCGATCAGCGCCTGGGCGCTGTCCTCGGCCAGCAGCATGTCGCTGATGGCGCCGATCACGCGCACTTCGGTGTCGTCGGTGTCACCCAGTTCATACAGGGTGAACAGGTAGTCCTGGCCGGCCAGGTCGTCGCGGGCCTTGCGGTCTTCACTGCGCAGGCCGACGCCACAGATGCTCCAGTCCAGCCCTTCGCCAGTGTTCATCAGCGCATCGGTGTAATACGCCTGATGCGCGCGGTGGAAACCACCGACGCCGATGTGGGCGATGCCCTGGGACGTGTGGGTATACGTGGGCAGTTGCACCTGCGGTGCCAGTTGGCTGAGGTTCTGTTTATTCAGTTTCATCACAAATCTCGCAGATCAGGCGGCAGCGCGCAGTGGGCGGGCCACGGCCACGCCGTCGGTGTCGAACAGGTGGCAGTGCGCCGGGTCGAGGTGCAACTGCAGGGTTTCGCCGTACTGGCTGGCCATGTCGCCGCGAATCCGCATGGTCAACGGCTCGCCGTTGGCGGTGTTGACGTGGCAGAAGGTGTCGCTGCCCAGACGCTCGCCAACGTCGGCGGTGACGGTGAGGGGGGTCTGGCCAGGGCTGGCGATTTCCAGGTGTTCCGGGCGGATGCCCAGGGTCACGGCGCTGCCCACGCTCAAGGTAGAGCCGCTGAGCGGCAGGCTGATCAGGGTGCCGGCGTCCAGCTGCACGTCGCAGCCCTGGCTGTCGACGCGGGTGACCTTGCCCTTGAGAAAGCCCATTTTCGGCGTGCCCAGAAAGCCCGCCACAAACAGGTTGGCCGGCTGGTGGTACAGCTCCAGCGGCGAGCCGACCTGTTCGATACGGCCACTGTTGAGCACCACCACTTTATCGGCCAGCGTCATGGCTTCGACCTGGTCGTGGGTCACGTAAATCATGGTCGCCTGCAGTTCTTTGTGCAGGCGCGCGAGTTCCAGGCGCATCTGCACGCGCAGGGCGGCGTCGAGGTTGGACAGCGGTTCGTCGAACAGGAAGATTTTCGGGTTGCGCACAATCGCGCGGCCAATCGCCACGCGTTGACGCTGTCCGCCCGACAATTGCTTGGGCTTGCGCTCCAGCAACGGGCCCAGCTCCAGGATGCGCGCCGCTTCGTTGACCTTGCTCTCCACCAGTTTTTTATCGACGCCGGCCAGATCCAGGGCAAACGACATGTTTTTGCGCACGCTCATGTGCGGGTACAGGGCGTAGGTCTGGAACACCATCGCCAGGTCGCGCTTGGCCGGGGTCACTTCGGTGATGTCGCGGCCATCCAGTTCGATGGTGCCTTCGCTGACTTCTTCCAGGCCGGCGATCAGGCGCAGCAGGGTGGACTTGCCGCAGCCCGACGGGCCGACGAACACCACGAACTCCTTGTCGTTCACTTCCAGGTCGATGCCTTTGATGATCGAGAAACCTTCGAAGCCTTTTTGCAGATTCTTGATTTTCAGGTTGGCCATGATGGGCCTCCGCTTGGAATTATTATTTAACGGCGCCGAAGGACAAACCGCGCACCAACTGTTTCTGGCTGATCCAGCCAAAGATCAGGATCGGCGCGCAGGCCAGGGTCGAGACGGCAGACAATTTGGCCCAGAACAAGCCTTCAGGGCTGGAGTAGGACGCGATCAACGCGGTCAGTGGCGCGGCATTCGACGAGGTCAGGTTCAGCGACCAGAACGCCTCGTTCCAGCACAGGATCAGCGACAGCAATACCGTGGACGCCAGGCCGCCCTTGGCGATCGGCAGCAGGACGCGGACCATTTCCTGCCACAGGGTCGCACCATCGAGGCGGGCCGCTTCGAGGATGTCTTTGGGGATGTCCTTGAAGTAGGTGTAAACCATCCAGACCACAATCGGCAGGTTGATCAGGGTGTAGATGATGATCAGCGCAATGCGCGTATCCAGAAGGCCCATGCTCTTGGCCAGCAGGTAGATCGGCATCAGCACGCCCACCGGCGGGAGCATCTTGGTGGACAGCATCCACAGCAACGTACCTTTGGTGCGCTGGGTTTCGTAGAACGCCATGGAGTAGGCCGCGGGCACCGAAATCAGCAGGCACAGGGCGGTGGCGCTGAAGGAAATCAGCACCGAGTTCCACGCGTAGCTGAAGTAGTTGCTGCGCTCGTTGATGTGCAGGTAGTTCTCCAGCGTCGGCGTGAAGATGAACTGCGGCGGCGTGGCGAACGCGTCGATTTCGGTCTTGAAGCTGGTCAGCACCATCCAGAAGATCGGGAAGAAGATCAGGATCGCGATGGCCCAGGCCAATGTGCCGAGCAACAGGCTTTGCAGCCGGCGGGATTGTTGAAGCGTCATGGCGCGGCCCTCAAGGCTTGTCAGTCAGGTTTTTGCCGATCATCCGCACCAGGATGATCGCCGCGATATTGGCGATGACCACGGCAATCAAGCCGCCCGCCGAGGCCATGCCCACGTCGAACTGCACCAGCGCCTGGTTGTAGATCAGGTACGCGAGGTTGGTCGAGGCGTAGCCCGGACCACCGTTGGTGGTGGTGAAGATTTCGGCGAACACCGAGAGCAGAAAGATCGTCTCGATCATCACCACCACGGCAATCGGCCTGGCCAGGTGGGGCAGGGTGAGGTGCCAGAAGATCGCGATGGCGCCGGCACCGTCCAGGCGTGCGGCTTCCTTTTGTTCCTGGTCGAGGGACTGCATGGCGGTCATCAGCAACAGGATCGCGAAGGGCAGCCATTGCCAGGACACAATGATGATGATCGACAGCAACGGGTAGTGCGCCAGCCAGTCCACCGGCTCGGCACCGAAAAACTTCCACACGGCGGCGAGCACGCCGGACACCGGGTGGAAAATCAGGTTCTTCCAGATCAGCGCACCGACGGTGGGCATGATGAAGAACGGCGAGATCAACAGCACCCGCACCAGGCCGCGACCGAGAAACTCGCTGGCTTCGAGCAAGGCACTGATCAAGACGCCGAAGACCACGCTGATCAGCAGCACGCTGCCCACCAGCAAGAGGGTGTTGGTGGCGCCGGGCAGGAAGCCCGAATCGGTGACGAAGTAGGCGAAGTTCTCCAGCCCGACGAACTCGTTTTCACCGGGGTAGAGCAGGTTGTAGCGGATCAGCGAAAAGTACAGGGTCATGCCCAGCGGCACGATCATCCACAGCAGCAGCAGGGCCACCGAAGGGCTGACAAGGAACCAGCCGGGGTTGGCCAGACGGTTTTTGGCGGGTGTATTCATGGTATTCACGACCGGTACAGAGCAAGAATCGGAGTGCGGTCAATGTGGGAGGGGGGTTGCCCCCGATAGCGATCTACCAGTTGATGAGTCTTTGCCTGATACACCGTCATCGGGGGCAGGCCCCCTCCCACATTTGACTGTGGGTGGCCTGCTTTATTTGGGGTAACCGGCCCGCTTCATCTCACGCTCGGTGGTGGTCTGCGCAGCGGTGAGTGCCGCGTCGACCGTTTGCTGGCCAGTCAGCGCACCCGAGAAGAACTTGCCGACCTGGGTCCCAATCGCCTGGAACTCAGGAATGGTCACCAACTGGATGCCGATGTACGGCACCGGCTTGAGCGTCGGCTTGGTTGGGTCCGCGACTTTCAGCGATTCCAGCGTCACCTTGGCAAACGGCGCGGCCTTCATGTACTCGTCGCTGTAGGTCGATTTGCGCGTGCCTGGCGGCACGTTGGCAACGCCGTCGGTCTTGGCGACCAAAGCGCCGTATTCCTTGGACGTGGCCCAACTGGTGAACACCTTGGCGGCGTCCTTGGCCTTGGAGCTGGTAGGGATTGCCAGGCTCCAGGAATACAGCCACGACGTGCCCTTGTCGGTCTTCTCGTGCGGGGCGAAGGTGAAGCCCACATGGTCAGCCACTTTGCTCTGGGTCTTGTCGGTGACAAACGAGCCGGCCACGCTGGCATCGACCCAGATCGCACACTTGCCGCTGTTGAACAGCGCCAGGTTTTCGTTGAAGCCGTTACTCGACGCACCCGGCGGGCCGGATTTCTTCATGTTGTCGACGTAGAAGTTCAGCGCATCTTTCCATTCAGGTCCGTTGAATTCTGGTTGCCACTTTTCATCGAACCAGCGCGCACCGTAGCCGTTGGCCAGGGTGGTGATCAGCGCCATGTTCTCGCCCCAGCCGGCTTTGCCGCGCAGGCACAGGCCGTATTGCTCCTTGGTCTTGTCGGTGAGCTTGCTGGCGAATTCGCCGATCTGCGTCCAGGTCGGGTGCTCGGGCATGGTCAGCCCGGCGTCCTTGAACAGGTCGGTGCGGTAATAGGTGATCGAGCTTTCGGCGTAGAACGGCAGGGCGTACAGCGAACCCTTGACGGACAAACCGTCACGTACAGAAGGGAAGACATCATCAAGGTCGTAGGACGCCGGCAGATCCTTCATCGGCTCCAGCCAACCCTTGGCGCCCCACAGTGCAGCTTCGTACATGCCGATGGTCAACACATCAAACTGCCCGCCCTGGGTGGCGATGTCGGTGGTCAGGCGCTGGCGCAGCACGTTTTCTTCGAGCACCACCCAGTTCAGCTTGATCTCCGGATGCTCGGCCTCGAAGGTTTTCGAGAGCTTCTGCATGCGGATCATGTCGCTGTTGTTGACGGTGGCAATGGTCAGGGTCTGCGCGCCAAGGCTGACGGCGCTGATAGTCAAGCAGGTGGATGCAAGCAGTACTTTTGCTGTGAACTTCATCGCGCACTCCATTTCCGCGCCCAGGGGGCTACAGAAGGACAGTTATTGTTGTTGTGTCTTCCTACAAGCAGTCAGGAAGAGTGTGCGTCGATTACAGCCTTGAAATGGCAATGTGACAAATCCTTGGGAGCACTGGGACTGATACTTTTTTGCACTGCTTCATGATCGCTGCCACGCCGTGCATGGGAACGATCAAACCGGTGGGTGTTGAGTTCAGGCCAGGTTTTGTTCGGTCAGGCGCTGCACCGCCAGGCGGCGGTAGTGGGATGGGGTCATGCCCTTGAGTTGCTGGAAGCGCCGGTTGAAGTTGGAGATATTGTTGAATCCCGACTCGAAACACACATCGGTCACGGCTTTGTCGCCGTCTGCCAGGAGTTCGCAGGACTTGCTGATGCGCAGCCGGTTTACAAATTCGATGAACGTGCGCCCGGTAGCCTGCTTGAACACGCGGGAGAAGTACGTGGGCTTCATCCCCAGGTGTTCCGCCACTTCTTCCAGCGGCAATTCCCGCGCGTAGTGGGCAAAGATGTAGTCCACCGCGCGGTTGGTGCGGTCGATGCTGTGCTCGTCGGCCAATTGCGGCGTGGTGACGCCTGAGAGCAGCTGGTAGTCCTCGCACGCACTCAACACTTCCAGCAGGATAAAAAAGTGCCCCAGCCGCGCCATGCCCTGGGCGTCCTCGATACGTTGCATCAGGGCCATGGCCTGGGCGATGGTCTTTTTACAGCGAAACTCGATGCCGTACTGCGCGCGTTCCAGCAACGGGGCGAGGCTTTTGAGCTCGGTGAAGATGTGGCTGCCTTGCTCGAACAGCTCATCGGTGAAGTTCACCAGCATGTCGCGCTTGGGCACCACTTCGTCTTCGTCCACCTGGCTGATCCAGTTGTGGGGCAAGTTGGGGCCGGTGAGGAACAGGCTTTCCGGGTAGAAATTGCCGATGTAGTCACCGATGAACACCTTGCCGGAGCTGGCGACGATCAGGTGCAGCTCGTATTCCTTGTGGAAGTGCCAGCGCACCAGCGGGCAGGGGAAACCGTGCTGGCGATAGATGATGGACAGGCCGTTGTGGTCGTCCATCAACTCGTAGGAAGGGTCGGTGATGCGCGCTGCTCGGGTCATGCTGCCGTCGCTTTATTGTTGGTTGCGACCCGAATAATGCCCCTATGCGTGTAAGCCTGCCAGCGCCGATGTTTATACGATGCGGTTTTTCGCCTCGATCCACTGGGACATGTACTGCGTACTTTTATGCGCGTGGTGACGCAGCATGCTGCCGGTGAAGTTGTCCCGGCGATGGTCGGCTAGCCGGCGACGGCATTGTTCGAGGCAGTCCACCAGCGTCGGGCCGTGCAGGGTCTTGTCATAACGCCCCGCCAGCAGTTGGCGCCCGCGCGCCTGGGCCTGGGTCCAGCGCGCGCAGTCCTGGTACAACGCCACGGCGGCGTCGGCCAATGCCTGTGCGCTCTGCTCGATGGCGCCCGGCCACGGCTGCGCATCGCCCATGGCTTCGGCGCCGACCGGCGTGGTGACGCTGGGCGTGCCACAGAGCATTGCGTCCACCAACTTGCCCTTGATCCCGGCGCCGAAACGTAGCGGTGCCAGGCAGATGCGAGCCGCGGTCATCACCTGCAAGGCATCTTCGGCCCAGTTCATCACATGAAAGCCTTGGGCCGGATTGTGCAGGGCGGTGGCCTTCGGCGGCGTGTAGGCACCATAGATATGTAGCTGGACGCCCGGCAGTTGCTGGCGGATCAACGGCCACAGGCTGTTCTTCATCCACAGCACGGCATCCCAGTTGGGGGCGTGGCGGAAGTTGCCGATGCTGAGGAAGTGCGCGCGGTCGTCGAACGGTACAAAGGCCTGGGCGGGTGGCTCGATCATCAGCGGGCACCAGTGGAGCAGGGCGGCCGGCACCTTGAATTGCTCGGTGAGCAGGCGGATCTCCACGTCGGAGATCATCAGGCTGATGTCACAGCGGTAGATGGCCGCGATTTCACGCTTGGCAACGTCGGTGTCGGCCATCCGCTGGAATGCTTCTTCCAGGGCCGGGGCAAACAGCGGGCTGAAGTCGTCGCTGTCCGGGGCGGCCTTGAGGCGCTCCTTCAAGCGTTGCTGGCGGGCGTCGCGCAGGCTTTGCAGGTCGCTGGTCTCCAGTACGCGCAAGGCGGTGGGGCAGTGTTTTTCCACGCGCCAGCCGAATTGCTCTTCCATCATGAAGCGGTCGAACAACACGATGTCCGGGGCCAGTTCGCGAATAAAGTCGTCGAAACTGCTGTTATTGAGCTCGATTGCGCATTCGGCAATGCCCAGGGCGGGCAGGTCGGCCTTGTGTTCGCCGGTGGTTGCCGGGCTGCTGAAGGTAATCTCCCAACCTGCTGTAAGAAAACTCTCTAAGATCTGCATCATATGTCCGCCGGCGGCCGAGGAGCGGGGTTCCGGCCAGACGTAACCAATGACCAGGACTTTGGTGGCGGGCAGATTCATCGACAGCGGTTTCCTTGGAGGGCAGGTGAAAAACGCGCAATTAAACCACAACCCGAAGGCATGACAATTTGCGACTGGGCATAGGTAGCCACCGTACTTTGTGGTTAACTTCGGCCTCTCGAATTCGTTTAACCCAATACAGCAGAAGGATTCCGTTCATGGCTCAAGTCACCCTCCGTGGTAACCCTGTCCAGGTTGAAGGCCAATTGCCGCAAGTCGGCAGCCAGGCCGCTGATTTCACCCTGACCGCCGGCGATCTGTCGGACGCAACCCTGGCGACCTTCGCCGGCAAGCGCAAAGTGCTGAACATCTTCCCAAGCGTTGATACCCCGACCTGCGCCACATCGGTTCGCAAGTTCAATGCCCAGGCCAACGAGCTGGACAACACTGTTGTGCTGTGCATTTCCTCGGACCTGCCGTTTGCCCAGGCGCGCTTCTGCGGTTCGGAAGGCCTGGAGAACGTCAAAAGCCTGTCGGACTTCCGCAGTGCTGCGTTCTCGGAAGATTACGGTGTAAACATCGTTGACGGCCCACTGCGCAGCCTGACTGCCCGCGCCGTTGTCGTGCTGGACGAAAACGATAAAGTCCTGCACAGCGAACTGGTTGCCGAAATCGGCCAAGAGCCAAACTACGAAGCTGCCCTGGCAGTCTTGAAGTAACTGTTTCAACGCATGACTGTCGCCTGGCAGTAACACGCGTGCTACATGATTGCGGCCTGGCCTAGTCCAGGCCGTTTTCATTTAAGGGTCAAATGCTTAGCTGAATTAGCCAATGGACTAAGGTCAGACGTTAAAAGTTGTAAGCCCAAGGTAAATAGCCGGTAAAGCCGCTTTTCTAAACGCGCTCCAGTGCTTATCTTTCAGCCTCCCGAAGAAGAAGCTCTCGCGCCCAATGGTTGATCACTCCATGCAATCGTCCCCCCGCAATTCCCGTCGCTGGCTGTTCGGCCTGCTTGTGCTGCTGGTTATCGCCGGCCTGTGCTGGAAATTCTGGCCCGCCAGCCACACCGACGCCGCCGCGCAGAAGCAGGCCGGGCGTGCCGGTAAGTCGGGGATGATGCGCCCGGGCTTCGGCGGCTCCACCGAGCCGGTGCCGGTGCGCGTTGCGCCGGTGGTGCTGGGGGAATTCCCGGTGTACTACAAGGCCCTGGGCACAGTGACCGCGCTCAACACCATCAATGTGCGCAGCCGGGTGGGCGGCGAGTTGGTCAAGATCGCCTTTGAAGAGGGGCAGCGGGTCAAGGCCGGCGACCTGTTGGCCGAGATCGACCCACGCAGCTATCAGAACGCCTTGCTCCAGGCCCAGGGCACGTTGCTGCAGAACCAGGCCCAGTTGAAAAACGCCCAGGTCGATGTGCAGCGCTATCGCGACCTTTATGCCCAGGACAGTATCGCCAAGCAGACCCTGGACACCGCCGAAGCGCTGGTTTTGCAATACCAGGGCACGGTCAAGACCAACCAGGGCGCGGTGGATGACGCCAAGCTCAACCTCGAGTTCACCAAGATCCGTGCACCCATCAGCGGTCGTGTGGGCTTGCGCCAGATCGACGTCGGCAACCTGGTCTCGGCCAACGACACCACGTTCATTGCCGTGATCACCCAGACCCAGCCGATCAGCGTCGCGTTCACCCTGCCGGAAAACTCCCTGGAAACCGTGCTCACCCGCTACCACGCCGGCAACCAGATGCCCGTGGAAGCCTGGGACCGTGGTGACGCGAAGCAGCAGGCCGCCGGCGTGCTGCAGAGCCTGGACAACCAGATTGACGTCACCACCGGCACGCTGAAATTCAAGGCGCGCTTCGATAACAAGGACCAGGCGCTGTTCCCCAACCAGTTCGTCAACGTGCACCTGCTGGCCGACACCCTGCACAACGTCGTGCTGGCGCCCTCGGCGGCGATTCAGTTTGGCAATGCCGGCACCTTCGTCTACGTGCTGGACGGCGACAAGAAGGTCAAGGTACAGCCGCTGGTGGTGGGTGATACCGATGGCGACAATACCGTGATCAAGCAGGGCCTCAAGGCGGGTGACCGTGTGGTGCTGGAAGGCACCGACCGTCTCAAGGACGGCAGCGAGATTGAAGTGGTCAACGACAGCAGCGAAGTGCCGACCACGCCGACTGAGCACCTGCAAGGCAAACCAGCGGCCAAAGGGGAGACCGGCACCACCGCCGGCAAGGCGCAAAAGGTCGGTTCATGAACCTGTCGCGGCTGTTTATCCTTCGCCCGGTCGCCACCACGCTGAGCATGCTGGCCATTGTTCTGGCCGGCATCATTGCCTACCGCCTGTTGCCGGTTTCGGCCTTGCCCCAGGTGGATTACCCGACCATCCGCGTGATGACCCTGTACCCCGGCGCGAGCCCGGACGTGATGACCAGCGCGGTCACCGCGCCGTTGGAGCGCCAGTTCGGGCAAATGCCCGGCCTCACGCAGATGGCGTCCACCAGTTCCGGCGGCGCGTCGGTGCTGACCCTGCGCTTCAACCTCGACATCAACATGGATGTCGCCGAGCAACAGGTGCAGGCCGCGATCAACGCTGCCACCAACCTGTTGCCCAATGATTTGCCGGCGCCGCCGGTGTACAACAAGGTCAACCCGGCGGACACCCCGGTACTGACCCTGGCCATCACCTCCAAGACCATGCTGTTGCCCAAGCTCAATGACCTGGTCGACACGCGCATGGCGCAGAAAATCGCCCAGATCAGCGGCGTTGGCATGGTCAGCATTGCCGGCGGCCAGCGCCAGGCCGTGCGCATCAAGGTCAACCCCGAGGCCCTGGCGGCGAATGGCTTGAACCTGTCGGATGTACGCACCCTGATCGCCGCGTCCAACGTCAACCAGCCCAAGGGCAACTTCGACGGCCCCACGCGGGTGTCGATGCTCGACGCAAACGACCAATTGGTTTCGCCCCAGCAGTACGCCGAACTGATCCTGGCCTACAACAACGGTGCACCGTTGCGCCTGAAGGATGTAGCGCAGATCGTCGATGGCGCCGAAAACGAACGCCTCGCCGCCTGGGCCAACGAAAACCAGGCCGTGCTGCTCAACATCCAGCGCCAGCCGGGCGCCAACGTGATCGATGTGGTGGACCGCATCAAGGCGCTGCTGCCGAGCATCACCGATAACCTCCCGGCCGGTATCGACGTGACGGTACTCACCGACCGCACCCAGACCATCCGCGCCTCGGTGACCGACGTACAGCACGAGCTGCTGATCGCCATTGCCCTGGTGGTGATGGTGACCTTCCTGTTCCTGCGCCGGGTCAGCGCCACGATCATTCCTTCCATCGCCGTGCCGCTGTCACTGGTGGGCACCTTCGGCGTGATGTACCTGGCGGGTTTCTCCATCAACAACCTGACGCTGATGGCGCTGACCATTGCCACCGGCTTTGTGGTAGACGATGCCATCGTGATGCTGGAGAACATTTCCCGCTATATCGAGGAGGGCGAAACGCCGATGGCGGCAGCGCTCAAGGGCGCCAAGCAGATCGGTTTCACCTTGATTTCCCTGACGCTGTCGCTGATCGCGGTGTTGATCCCGCTGCTGTTCATGGCTGACGTCGTGGGACGCCTGTTCCGCGAATTCGCCATCACCCTGGCGGTGGCCATCCTGATTTCCCTGGTGGTGTCCCTGACCCTCACGCCGATGATGTGCGCGCGCTTGCTCAAGCGTGAACCCAAGGAAGAAGAGCAGAGCCGTTTCTACCGAGCCAGCGGTGCGTGGATCGATTGGTTGGTTGCACGGTACGGCAGCCTGTTGCAGTGGGTGCTCAGGCACCAGCCGCTGACGTTGCTGGTGGCCATCGCCACGCTGGCCCTTACCGTGTTCCTGTACCTGATCGTGCCCAAGGGCTTTTTCCCGGTGCAGGACACCGGGGTGATCCAGGGCATTTCCGAAGCGCCGCAGTCGATCTCCTTTGCCGCCATGAGCCAACGCCAGCAGGCGTTGGCCAAGATCATCCTGGCCGACCCGGCGGTGGAAAGCCTGTCGTCCTACATCGGTGTGGACGGCGACAACGCCACCCTCAACAGCGGTCGCCTGCTGATCAATCTCAAGCCCCACGCCCAGCGTGACTTGAGCGCCGTCGAAGTGATCAACCGCCTGCAACCGCAAATGGACAAGCTGGTGGGGATCCGCCTGTTCATGCAACCGGTGCAGGACCTGACCATCGAAGACCGTGTGAGCCGCACCCAGTACCAGTTCAGCATGTCCTCGCCGGACGCCGAGCTGCTGGCGCTGTGGAGCGACAAGCTGGTACACGCCCTGGCTCAGTTGCCGGAACTCACCGATGTGGCCAGCGACCTGCAGGACAAGGGGTTGCAGGTGTTTCTGGTGATCGACCGTGATGCGGCCTCGCGCCTGGGCGTCAGTGTGTCGACCATCACCGACGCGTTGTACGACGCCTTTGGCCAACGGCAGATTTCCACCATCTACACCCAGGCCAGCCAGTACCGCGTGGTGTTGCAGGCTCAGTCCGGTGAAACCCTGGGGCCGGATGCGCTGAACCAGATCCATGTCAAAACCACCGATGGCGGCCAGGTGCGCCTGTCCAGCCTGGCTCGTGTGGAACAGCGCCAGGCGCAGTTGGCGATTGCCCACATCGGCCAGTTCCCGGCGGTCATGATGTCGTTCAACCTGGCCCCCGGCGTGGCGCTGGGCAAGGGCGTGGAGCTGATCAACCAGACGCAGCAGGACATCGGCATGCCGGTGGGCGTGCAGACCCAGTTCCAGGGCGCGGCGCAGGCGTTCGAAGCGTCGCTGTCGAGCACCTTGCTGCTGATCCTGGCGGCCGTGGTGACCATGTACATCGTGCTCGGCGTGCTCTACGAGAGCTACATCCACCCGATCACCATCCTGTCCACCTTGCCGTCGGCAGCGGTAGGGGCCTTGCTGGCGTTGCTGCTCAGCGGCAATGACCTGGGCATGATCGCGATCATCGGCATCATCCTGCTGATCGGTATCGTCAAGAAGAACGCGATCATGATGATCGACTTCGCCCTCGACGCCGAACGCAACCAGGGCCTTGATCCGCAGACGGCCATTTACCAGGCGGCGCTGCTGCGCTTCCGTCCGATCCTGATGACCACCCTGGCCGCGCTGTTTGGCGCGGTGCCCTTGATGCTCGCCAGCGGCTCTGGCGCCGAGTTGCGTCAGCCGTTGGGCCTGGTGATGGTGGGCGGCCTGCTGGTGAGCCAGGTGCTGACCCTGTTCACCACTCCGGTGATCTACCTGTATTTCGACCGCCTCGGTCGCCGCTGGCGCAAAGAGCCGCAAAGCCTGGAGCCGGTTGAGTCATGAACCTGTCCGGACCTTTCATTCGCCGGCCGGTAGCGACCATGCTGCTGAGCCTGGCGATCATGTTGCTGGGCGGGGTGAGTTTCAACCTGCTGCCGGTGTCGCCGCTGCCGCAGATCGACTTCCCGGTGATCGTGGTGTCGGCCAGCCTGCCGGGCGCCAGCCCCGAGGTGATGGCGTCTACGGTGGCAACGCCGCTGGAGCGCTCGTTTGGTGCGATTGCCGGCGTCACCACCCTGAGCAGTTCGTCGAGCCAGGGCTCGACACGGGTGATCCTCGCGTTCGACTCCGACCGCGACATCAACGGTGCGGCGCGCGAAGTGCAGGCCGCGATCAACGCCTCTCGCAACCTGTTGCCCAGCGGCATGCGCAGCATGCCCACCTACAAGAAGATCAACCCGTCCCAGGCGCCGATCATGGTGCTGTCGCTGACTTCGGACGTGTTGCAGAAAGGCCAGTTGTACGACCTGGCCTCGACCATCCTGTCTCAGAGCCTGTCCCAGGTGCCGGGCGTGGGCGAAGTGCAGATTGGCGGCAGCTCCCTGCCGGCGGTGCGCATCGAGTTGGAGCCCAAGGCCCTGGACCAATACGGCGTGGCCCTGGACGATGTGCGCAACACCATCGCGAACGCCAACCAGCGGCGGCCCAAGGGGTCGCTGGAAGACGCCGAACGCAACTGGCAGATCCAGGCCAACGACCAGTTGGAAAAGGCCAAGGACTACGAGCCCCTGCTGATCCGCTACCAGAACGGCGCCGCCCTGCGCCTGGGTGATGTGGCCAAGATCAGCGATGGGGTGGAGGACCGCTACAACAGCGGCTTCTTCAACAACGAACCGGCGGTGCTGCTGGTGATCAACCGCCAGTCCGGGGCCAACATCATCGAGACCGTGCGGCAGATCAAGGAACAGTTGCCGGCGTTGCAGGCGGTGCTGCCGTCCAGCGTCAAGCTCAACCTGGCCATGGACCGTTCGCCGGTGATCACCGCGACCTTGCATGAAGCCGAGATGACCTTGCTGATCGCCGTGGCCCTGGTGATCCTCGTGGTGTACCTGTTCCTCGGCAATTTCCGTGCGTCGCTGATCCCGACCCTGGCCGTGCCCGTGTCGCTGGTGGGCACCTTTGCGGTGATGTACCTCTACGGCTTCTCGTTGAACAACTTCTCGCTGATGGCGCTGATCCTCGCCACCGGACTGGTGGTGGACGATGCCATCGTGGTGCTGGAAAACATCTCTCGGCATATCGACGACGGCGTGCCACCGATGAAGGCGGCCTACCTGGGGGCCCAGGAAGTCGGCTTCACCTTGCTGTCGATGAACGTGTCGCTGGTGGCGGTGTTCCTGTCCATCCTGTTCATGGGCGGGATCGTCACCAACCTGTTCCGCGAGTTTTCCATCACCCTGTCGGCGGCGATCATCGTCTCGCTGGTGGTGTCGCTGACCCTCACGCCGATGCTCTGCGCGCGCTGGCTCAAGCCCCACGTCAAAGGGCACATGACTGGCGTGCAGCGCTGGAGCCAGAAAATCAACGACCGCATGGTGGCCGGTTATGCCACCAGCCTGGACTGGGTGCTGCGCCATCGTCGCCTGACCTTGCTCAGCCTGTTGATCACCGTCGGCGTCAACATTGCGCTGTACGTGGTGGTGCCGAAGACCTTCATGCCCCAGCAGGACACCGGCCAGTTGATCGGTTTTGCCCGTGGCGATGACGGCCTGTCGTTCAACGTGATGCAGCCCAAGATGGAGATTTTCCGCCAGGCAGTGCTCAAAGACCCTGCGGTGCAGAGCGTGGCGGGCTTCATTGGCGGTAACAACGGGACCAACAACGCGACCATGCTGGTGCGCCTCAAGCCCATCAGCGAACGCAAGGTTTCTGCCCAGGCGGTGATCGAGCGGCTGCGCAAAAGCGTACCGCCGGTGCCCGGTGGGCGGCTGTTCCTGATGGCCGACCAAGACCTGCAATTTGGCGGCAGCCGCGGGCAGAGCAGCGCACAGTATTCGTACATTCTGCAAAGCGCAGACCTGGCCGCGTTGCGCCTGTGGTACCCGAAAGTGGTGGCAGCCATGCGCGAGCTGCCGGAGCTGACCGCCATCGATGCCCGTGAAGGCCGGGGTGCGGCGCAGGTCACGCTGGTGGTCGACCGTGACCAGGCCAAGCGCTTGGGGATCGACATGGACATGGTCACCTCGGTGCTCAACAACGCCTACAGCCAACGGCAGATTTCAACCATCTACGACAGCCTCAACCAGTACCAGGTGGTGATGGAGGTCAACCCGAAATACGCCCAGGACCCGATCACCCTCAACCAGATGCAGGTGATCACTGCCGATGGCGCGCGGGTGCCGTTGTCCACCATTGCCCATTATGAGAACAGCCTGGCGGACGACCGTGTCAGCCATGAAGGCCAGTTCGCGTCGGAAACCATCGCGTTCGACATGGCGCCCGGCGTCACGGTGGAGCAGGGCACGGCCGCTATCGAGCGAGCGATTGCCAAGGTCGGCTTGCCGGAGGACGTGATCGCCAAGATGGCCGGCACCGCCGATGCATTTGCCGCGACCCAGAAGGGCCAGCCGTTCATGATCCTCGGCGCGCTGGTGGCGGTGTACCTGGTGCTGGGCATTCTGTATGAGAGCTACATTCACCCGCTGACCATCCTCTCGACGCTGCCGTCGGCGGGCGTTGGCGCGTTGCTGTCGATCTACCTGCTGGGCGGGGAGTTCAGCCTGATTTCCCTGCTGGGCTTGTTCCTGCTGATTGGCGTGGTGAAGAAAAACGCGATCCTGATGATCGACCTGGCGTTGCAACTGGAGCGCCACGAGCGCATGACGCCGCTGGAGTCGATCCGCAGCGCCTGCCTGCTGCGTCTGCGGCCGATCCTGATGACCACGCTGGCAGCCATCCTTGGCGCCTTGCCGCTGCTGCTCGGCTCCGGCGACGGCGCGGAAATGCGCCAGCCCCTGGGCCTGACGATTATTGGCGGCCTGGTGTTCAGCCAGGTCCTGACCCTCTACACCACCCCGGTGGTCTACCTCTATCTCGACCGCGCGCGCCATCGCTTCAACGCCTGGCGCGGCGTGCGTACCGATGCTGCCCTGGACACTGCGCTATGACCGATTCAATTAACGCCAACGTTCCGCGATCCTCTGCAGGCGCTGGCTTGCCGGCGAGACACTCAAAGGCAGCGCGTGCTTCCAGGCTCGGCGCGTCATCGTTGACGGTTTTCGCGAGCAAGCTCGCGCCTACCGTGGGTTTGGCGCTCTTGCTCAGCGCGTGCGCCATCGGCCCCGATTACAAGCGCCCGGAGGTGGTCGAGCCGGTGCAATTCAAGGAAGCCCAGGGCTGGCGCCAGGCCGCGCCCAGCGACGCCCTGGCCCGTGGCGCCTGGTGGGAGCTGTACGGCGACCGCCAGCTCAACGACCTGGTCACACGCCTGAACACCTCCAACCAGACCGTGGCCCAGGCCGAAGCGCGTTTTCGCCAGGCACAGGCCCTGGTGCGCAGTTCCCGTGGCGCGTTTTACCCCACCGTGGACCTCAGCGCCGGCAAGACCCGCGCCAGCCAGGGCACCGGCAGCAGCAGTGCGAGCCTGAGCAGCTCCAGCAGCGGTATCCGCGATACCCTCAACGCCCAGTTGGGCGTGAGCTGGGAGGCGGATATCTGGGGCAAGCTGCGCCGTGGCCTGGAAGCCAATGAAGCCAGCGCCGAGGCCAGTTCGGCGGACCTTGCCGCCATGCGCTTGAGCCAGCAATCGGAGTTGGTCCAGAGCTACCTGCAACTGCGGGTGATGGACGAACAGACCCGCTTGTTGCAAGCCACCCTGGACACCTATCAGCGCTCCTTGCAAATGACCCAGAACCAGTACCGCGCCGGCGTCTCCGGCAAGGACGCGGTTGCCCAGGCGCAGACCCAGCTCAAGAGCACCCAGGCCAGCCTGATCGATCTGATCTGGCAGCGTGCCCAACTGGAAAACGCGATCGCCGTGCTGATCGGCGAAGCGCCGGCCAACTTCAACCTGGCGGTGAGCCAGGACATACCGGCACTGCCACAGATTCCGCTGAGCCTGCCGTCGCAATTGCTGGAACGCCGCCCGGACATCGCCTCGGCAGAACGCTCGGTCATTGCTGCCAACGCCAATATCGGCGTGGCCAAGGCGGCCTATTACCCGGACCTGAGCCTGAGCCTGGCGGGGGGTTATTCCAGCAGCACCTACGCCAACTGGATCAGCCTGCCGAACCGTTTCTGGTCGGTGGGGCCCAAGCTCGCGATGACTCTGTTCGACGGCGGCCAGCGCTCGGCGGAAGTCGATCGCACCGTGGCCAGCTACGATGAAACCGTGGCCAAGTACCGCCAGACCGTGCTGGATGGTTTCCGCGAAGTGGAAAACTATATGGTGCAGCTCAAGGTGCTGGAGGACGAGGCGGTGGTCAGCAACGAAGCGCTGGACGCCGCGCGTGAATCCCTGCGTCTGACCCAGAACCAATACAAAGCGGGCTTGATCGCTTATCTGGACGTTGTGCAGGTACAGGCGACCGCCTTGAGCAATGAGCGCACGGTGCTGACCCTGCTGCAAACGCGCCTGGTGGCCAGTGTCCAGTTGATCGCGGCTCTGGGCGGTGGCTGGGACGGGCAGATGCCCATCGAGAACAAACCGTGAGACGCTGATCTTCTCTCCAACCAACTGATTTATATGGTTTTTATAGACGTAAGATTGACGTCAAAAAGACAATGATGGCTATACGATAATTAATCAACTGTACAAGAATTATTCTCGCTACAATCGGCCGCTTTGCACCCCCGGCACAGGCTGATCCCGCCTGTCTGTAGCGAGAAATTCCATGCTCATCGGCAGTTATTCACCTTCTCTGGTCGTGATCTCCCTGTTCGTCGCGATCCTGGCTTCCTACACTGCGCTGGACTTGTCCGGCCGCATCGCCACCGCCCGGGGGCGGGCGGTGTATTTGTGGATCGCGGGCGGCGCGATCGCAATGGGCATCGGTGTGTGGTCGATGCACTTCATCGGCATGCTGGCGCTGCGCTTGCCGTTTGCCTTGGGTTTCGATTTAGGCATTACCGCGTTCTCGTTGCTGGTGGCCGTGTTGTCCAGCGGCTTCGCCCTGTGGCTGGTCAGCCAGCCGCAATTGCCGGCCTGGCAAGTGGGGTTTGGCGCGCTGGTCATGGGCACTGGCATCGCGGCCATGCATTACACCGGGATGGCGGCAATGCGCATGACCCCGGGCATCGACTACGACCCGAGCCTGTTCGGCGCCTCGCTGCTGATCGCGGTGGCTGCGTCCGGCGCGGCACTGTGGATCGCCCACAACCTGCGTCGCAACACGCCATATGTGCGCCTGCTGCGGGGCGCAGCGGCGGTCGTGATGGGGTTTGCCATTGTCGGCATGCACTACACCGGGATGGCTGCGGCCCGCTTTGCCGATGAGAGTTTCTGCGGTGCCGCGCTCAATGGCTTGAGCGGCAAGGGCCTGGATAACCTGGTGCTGGTCACCACCCTTGCGGTACTCGCCATCGCGCTGCTGACCTCGCTGTTGGACGCGCGCCTGGAAGCCCGCACGGCGGTGCTGGCCGACTCTCTCAGCCTCGCCAACCAGGAGCTGACCCACCTGGCCCTGCACGACATGCTCACCGGGCTGCCCAATCGCACCTTGCTGGCCGACCGCATTCAACAAGCCATGCAGGCGGTCAAGGAGCAAGGGGGGTGCTTTGCGCTGATGTTTATCGACCTGGACGGCTTCAAACCGGTCAACGATGCCTTCGGCCACTACATGGGCGACCAGTTGCTGCGGGAAGTCGGCCTGCGCCTGCGCGAAGACTTGCGCAGCCATGACACCCTGGCCCGCATCGGCGGTGACGAATTTGTCTTACTGGTGCAACTGGCCCAGCCTGACGACGCGCTGCGTCTGGCCGAGCGCCAGGTGGGGCTGATCAACCAGGCGTTCCATGTGGCGGAGCATGAGCTGAAAATTTCGGCCAGCATCGGCATTGCCCTTTTCCCGGGCAACGGCGGCAACCCCCACGAGCTGCTGATGAACGCCGACGCCGCCATGTACCACGCCAAGGGCATGGGCAAGAACGGCTACAGCTTCTTCGACGTGTCGATGAACACCAACGCGCGCAAGCAACTTCAACTGCTGCAGGACCTGCGCAACGCCATCGAACACGAGCAATTTCGCTTGTATTACCAGCCCAAGTTCGACGCCGTCACCGGCATTGCAGTCGGCGCGGAGGCGCTGCTGCGTTGGGAGCATCCGCAGCAAGGCCTGTTGCTGCCAGCGATGTTTATCGAGTTGGCGGAAAAAACCGGGCTGATCATTCCGATGGGTGAGTGGGTGCTCAACGAGGCCTGCCGTCAGATGCGCGTGTGGTACACCGAAGGGTATGAGGATTGGCGCATTGCGGTGAACCTGTCGGCGTTGCAGTTCTGCCACGCGGGGCTGGTCAACAGTGTGGCGGCGGCATTGGAACGCCACCAGTTACCCGCCAACAGCCTGACCTTGGAAATCACCGAAACCACGGCCATGAGCGACGCCGACGCGAGCATGACGGTGCTCCAGCAGTTGTCGGACATGGGCGTCGACCTGTCCATCGATGACTTCGGTACGGGTTATTCCAGCCTGATGTACCTCAAGCGCCTGCCGGCCAACGAGCTGAAGATCGACCGTGGCTTTGTGCGCGACCTCGAACACGACAGTGACGACGCGGCCATCGTGTCGGCCATCGTCGCCCTCGGCCAGGCACTCGGCCTGCGCATTGTCGCCGAAGGCGTGGAAACCGATGTGCAGCAAAACTTCCTGACACGCCTGGGCTGTAATTCGCTGCAAGGCTTTCTGCTGGGGCATCCGTTGCCGGCGGACGGCTTCATGGCCGACATCCAGCGCGCCGAGCTTGCCCTGGTGCCTGACAAAAGCCACGGGTGACGGGTATTCTCTGAGCCAGCCATAAACATCAGGTTGAGTCAGGAGCGCGCGCACATGGACAAAGTGGTCATCATCACCGGGGGCAGCCGTGGGATTGGCGCCGAGACGGCCTTGCTGGCCGCTCGCCAGGGTTATCGTATCTGCATCAACTACCATGCCAACGAGGACGCCGCCCTGCGCGTGCTCGAACAGGTGCGCGGCCTGGGTGCCCAGGCCATCGCCGTGCGTGCCGACGTAAGCCGCGAAGATGAGGTGATCGGGTTGTTCAAGCGTGTCGACGCTGAGTTGGGCCGGGTCACCGCGCTGGTCAACAATGCGGGTACGGTGGGGCCCAAGTCGCGGGTCGATGAGATGTCCGAGCTGCGTATCCTCGACATCATGAAAACCAATGTGCTGGGGCCGATCCTGTGCGCCAAGCACGCAGTGCTGCGCATGTCGCCGCGCCATGGCGGGCAGGGCGGCAGCATCGTCAACGTGTCTCGGTGGCCGCGCGCCTCGGGTCGCCGGGAGAATATGTCGATTACGCGGCGTCCAAGGGCGCACTCGACACCTTCACCCTGGGCTTGTCCAAGGAAGTCGCGGGCGAGGGCATTCGCGTCAATGCGGTGCGGCCTGGTTACATCTTCACAGACTTTCATGCCTTGAGTGGCGATCCGGACCGGGTCAGCAAGCTCGAGTCGGGTATTCCCATGGCCCGTGGCGGGCGCCCGGATGAAGTGGCTGAGGCGATTATCTGGCTGTTGTCGGATAAAGCGTCCTACGCCACGGGCACGTTTCTGGACCTGGGTGGTGGTCGCTAGGCATGGGTTCAGGTGCGTAAATGCTTCAGCACCGAATAACCCTTTTCGGAAAACGCCTTGAGTACGCTGGCTTCCGAGTTATCCAGCGTGCCATAGCCGTTGCTGGCAAAGCCGTCAATGTTGCCGTTGCGGCTGTGGATGGCGTTCAAGTGGCGGTCGTCGAGGTTGTCGATAAATCGCAAGACTTTATCCAGGTCGTAGGCCGCGTTTGCCCGGGCCTCAGGGTCGGGGTTGGCATGGGTCCAATCGCCCACCTGCCGTCGCAGATCATCGATCATGTGGTAGTTGTCGCGGTTGTCAAGGAAGCTCTTCAGCAGGGAGCTTTTTTCGATGATGCTGTCGGCAGAGCGATGGTCGCCGTCAGGGCGGCCCATGGGGCCGTTCATTTCGCGCACCTGCTTCTGCTCGTCATCGCGCATGTAGTGGGGGGGCACGCGCGGCGGTGTGTGGGAAGAAATGCTCGTCGTCTTCATGGAAAGTCTCCAGGTTGAACAGGGAAAAGGTTTGCCCTGTGTGACATCCTGGCGAGTTTGGTTCCGGTTCAAAACGAACGCACGATTCTTCCTAGCGTTTCCATGGCTTTTTCCGACGTCTCGGTCCACGGGCTGCCGTAGTTCAAGCGAATGCAATTCCTGAAACGCTGGGTGGCCGAGAAGATCGGCCCCGGCGCGATGCTGATGCCTTGGGCCAAGGCCATCTGGAACAGCTTGAGCGAATCGATCGCCTCTGGCAGCTCAAGCCACAGGAAGTAGCCGCCTGCGGGCTGGCTGACGCGGGTCTGCGCCGGGAAGTAGCGCGCAATCGCCGCCAGCATGGCGCTTTGCTGTTCCTCCAGGGCGTAGCGCAATTTGCGCAGGTGGCGGTCGTAGCCGCCGTGTTGCAGGTAATCGGCAATCGCCGCCTGGGCCGGCATGGACGGGCACAGTGAGGTCATCAGCTTTAACCGCTCGACCTTCTGCGCAAAGCGCCCGGCGGCCACCCAGCCGACTCGATAGCCCGGCGCCAGGCTCTTGGCGAACGAGCCGCAGTGCATCACCAGGCCCTCGGTGTCGAAGGCCTTGGCCGGTTTTGGCGCGTGTTGTCCGTAATACAACTCGGCGTAGACATCGTCTTCGATCAGGGGCACCTGATGGCCGCGCAGCAATTCCACCAGCGCCTGTTTCTTTGCCTCGGGCACGGTGGCGCCCATGGGGTTCTGGAAGGTGGTCATGCTCCAGCAGGCCTTGATCGGATAACGCTCGAGCGCTTGCGCCAGGGCGCCGAGGTCGATGCCATCACGAGGGTGCACGGGGATTTCCACCGCCTTGAGTTTCAAACGCTCCAGCACTTGCAGGCAGGCGTAGAACGCCGGCGCTTCGATGGCCACCAGGTCGCCAGGTTCAGTGACGGCTTGCAGGCAGAGGTTGAGGGCCTCGAGTGCGCCGTTGGTGATCAGCAGCTCCTCCATCGGCAGCATCAGCCCGCCGACCATGTAGCGCAGGGCGATCTGCCGCCGCAGTTGGGGGTTGCCCGGCGACATGTCGGTGACCACCAGGCGCGGGTCCATTTCGCGGCTGGCGCTTGCCAGGGAGCGGGCCAGTCGCGGCAGCGGGAACAGCATCGGGCTGGGGAACGCCGAGCCGAACGGCACCGTGTTGGGGTCCTTGATCGAGTCGAGCACCGAGAACACCAGCTCGCTCACGTCAACCTCGGTGGATTCGTGCACCGTTTCGCTCACCACCGGCTCGGAAAACGGGCTGGGTGCATGGGTGTTGACGAAGTAGCCGGAGCGCGGCCGCGCGCGGATCAGGCCGCGGCGCTCCAGCAGGTAGTACGCCTGGAACACCGTGGACGGGCTGACGCCGTAGGTCTGGCTGGCATAGCGCACCGAGGGCACGCGCTGGCCGGGACCTAGGACGCCGGAGCGGATCAGTTCTGCGATGTCGTCGGCGAATTTTTCGTAGCGTTTCATGGCAGCCTTAAACAATTTTTGGGTACAGGCACCGATCAACGTCAGTGCCGGGTGTCAGCGATTCAACGGCGCCACGAAGCGGCTATCGGCCGCGCTGTAGACCCACGGCTCATCCACGTCCGTGACCCTGAAACGCACGGTCTGCGAGCTGCTCGCGGGTTTATCCGCCAGCATCGCGACTGACACCGGTACGTCGATGATTTCCCCGGGGGCCAGGCGTACCTGGGTGTTGCCGTGCAGTTCGAAGCCTTGCGCGTCCACCAGTTCCACGCGGTATTCCTGGGGCTGCTGGGTCTTGTTGATGACCTTGAGGCTGTAGATGTTTTCGATCTGGCCCTGGGCGTTCTCACGGAAAAGACCCCGGTCCTTGGTCACGTCCAGCGACACCATCGGCCGCTCCACCAATGCCACCACCAGTGCGGCAATCATCATCAGCAGCACCGCACTGTAGCCGATCAGGCGCGGTCGTAGCAGCCGGGTGTTGCCGCCTTGCAGTTGATGCTCGCTGGTATAGCTCACCAGGCCACGGGGATAACCCATCTTGTCCATGATCGAATCGCAGGCATCGATGCACGCTGCACAACCAATGCATTCCATTTGCAGGCCGTCGCGGATGTCGATGCCGGTAGGGCACACCTGCACGCACAATGTGCAATCGATGCAGTCACCCAGGCCGGCGTCGGCGGGGAGGGTCTCGCGTTTACGCGGGCCCCGGCGTTCGCCACGGGCGGCGTTGTAGGCAATGGTCAGGGTGTCCTTGTCGAACATCACGCTCTGGAAGCGCGCGTACGGGCACATGTGCATGCACACCGCTTCGCGCAGCCAGCCGGCGTTCAGGTACGTGGCCGCAGTGAAAAACAGCACCCAGAACAGGCTCACACCGCCCACTTGCCAGGTCAGCAGGTCGGTGGCCAGGGGGCGGATCGGCGTGAAGTAGCCGACAAAGGTCAGCCCCGTCAGCACGCTGATGCCCAGCCATAGGGTGTGTTTGGCTGAGCGTCGCGCCAGCTTGTTCAGGTTCCAGGGGGCCGCGTGCAGTTTGATGCGTTGGTTGCGCTCGCCCTCGGTGACCTTTTCGCACCACATGAACAACCAAGTGAATGAGCTCTGCGGGCAGGTGTAGCCGCACCACACGCGGCCGGCGAAGACGGTGATGGCGAACAGCCCGAAGGCGCAGATGATCAGCAGCGCTGACAGCAGGATGAAATCCTGCGGCCAGAAGGTCGCGCCAAAGATGTGGAATTTGCTTTCAGCCAGGTCCCACAGCACGGCCTGGCGACCACCCCAGTTCAGCCACACCGTGCCGAAGAATGCCAGGAACAGGAAGCCGGCACCGCTCACGCGCAAGGTGCGGAACATGCCGGTAAAACTTCGGGTGTGAATCAGGGTATCGCTGGATGTGGCCTTCACCTTCGTCGGGTGGATGGGCACAAAGGTTTCCACGGTGGGGATTCGTTCGCTCATGGTCGTTCGCTCAACAGCCTCCATCAGGCCGATGAACTATGCGCGCCGGTCTGTTTGCAGAACAGACTCAGCTAGGGCGATAAAAAGCGGATCAGATGAGCGGCCGGGCAAGCGCTGCGACAATCAGCTGCACCCCGCAGGCAAAGGGGCGCAGCTTTATTCGGTGGGTGCTGACACAGATCAATCAAATCAGCGAACCAGGCTCCTCGGCCTTTACATGATTGCGACCATCGCTAGCGCCAGCCACGGTGAGGGCATCGGCCTCCGCCTCGGTGATGTAGATTTTCTGGGCGGCCAATTCCACGTAAGACATGGACTTGTCATCGTCGGTCAGTACGGTCACTCGGGTGGCGGGCAGGCTTTGTTCCTGGCCATCCTCGGCAAGCTTGAAGTAGCACATTTGATGTTCGATACGTACGGTCATGCCGATCTCCTTCCCATAGGATTATGAACATTAGGGCGGGGACCGCCCCGCGGGTTCAAGGCAACTGACTGGCGGTCGCTGCTGTCCATCCTTTATCGACAATTAAAAGGACAGCTTCCATGGACGCCTGGTGGCACGAAGTGTGGCAAACCCTGCAAGCCGAGTTCGCCGATATCGGCGATGCCAGGCAACTGACCCAGATCACGGTGCGCCTGCTGATCGCGGCCATCCTGGGCGGCATTCTGGGCTTCGAACGCGAGAGCAAGGGCAAGGCGGCGGGCGTCCGTACCCATATGCTGGTGGCGCTGGGCGCAGCGTTGTTCGTGATGGTGCCGCAGATGTCCGGCAGCCAGGCGGATGCCATGAGTCGGGTGGTGCAGGGCGTGATTGCCGGAATCGGCTTTTTGGGGGCGGGCACTATCATCAAGGGCAAGGATGATGAAGAGGGGCACGTCAAGGGGCTGACCACCGCCGCCGGCTTGTGGATGACCGCTGCGATTGGGGTCTCGGCCGGACTCGGTCGGGAATCGACAGCGGTGCTGAGTACCTTGCTGGCATTGGCGGTGTTCAGTGTGATGCCGAAAATCGTCAAACGCTTCGAGAAAGATTGACGATCACTGGCGGCATGGTGGTCGGAGGCTCCTCCACGACAGGCTTTTCCTGCGGCGGTTCTTCCTCGGGAATTTCTTCCGGGCCGGGCGGCAGCACGGGTTTGTCGATGTTCGGGTCCGGGGTTTCTGCAGGGATCGGGATATTCATGGGTGTGGCCTCCTTTGTGCTTGGCTCTATCGGTGGACAGCCGTCAGGGGGAATTGATTCCCCGCCCAATGGCGGCACATCCACCTGAACTTTTCGCGCGGCCCCGGGCTCGGACCTATGACGGCCTGCTCAGGGAAAGCGCGGCCGTATCGGAATTCGGATCACGCAAAGAGCGTCCACAGGGCGTAAGGGGAAGATGCTCGATGACTGCTGAAGTACAGGCTCAAGATCAATCCTTGTTACCGTTGTCCCAGGCGTTGTTGCTGCCCAGGATCGCCATCGAAAACACCTCGCCCGTTATCGACGGCGGCGAATTTGCCGTCAAGGCCGTGGTCGGCCAGCGGGTCAATGTCACCAGCAAAGTGTTCGCCGATGGCCATGACAAGCTCGCGGTGCTGATCCGCTGGCGTGCCTTGCATGAAGAGAGCTGGCACAGCGTGGTGATGAGCGATGTGGGCAACAATGGCTGGGAAGGCGCATTTACCGTCATTACCCAGGGCCCCCATGAATACTGCATCGAAGCCTGGATCGATACCTTCGCCAGCTTCTGCTATGAATTGCGCAAGAAACACGAGGCCGGGGTGCCGGTCAGCCTTGAATTGCAGGAGGGCCGCAGCCTGGTGCTGCAGGCCGCCGAGCGCAGCGATAACGAATTGCGCGATCGCTTGATGCTGCTGCATCACGAACTGTCGGGCCTGCTGGAAACCGAGCAGGTTGCGCAATTCCTGCACGAAGACAGTGCGCACCTGATGACCCAGGCCGATCACCGTGCGTATTTGAGCATCAGCCCTGCGTATCCGATCGATGTGGAGCGCACGGCCGCGCTGTTTGCCAGTTGGTACGAGCTGTTTCCCCGCTCGATCACGGACGACCCGGCGCGCCACGGCACCTTCAATGATGTGCACTCGCGCTTGTCGATGATCCACGACATGGGCTTCGACGTGCTGTACTTCCCGCCGATCCATCCCATTGGTCGCAGCCATCGCAAGGGGCCGAATAACGCCCTGACCGCCGGCCCTGACGATCCCGGCAGCCCGTATGCCATCGGCAGCGAAGACGGTGGCCACGAGGCAATCCATCCGCAGTTGGGCAGCCGCGATGATTTCCGCCGGCTGGTCAAGGCCGCCGCCGACCACGGCCTTGAAATCGCCCTGGACTTTGCCATTCAGTGCTCCCAGGACCACCCGTGGCTCAAGCAGCACCCCGGCTGGTTCAACTGGCGCCCGGACGGCACGATCAAGTACGCCGAGAACCCGCCGAAGAAATATCAGGACATCGTCAACGTCGACTTCTATGCCGCCGATGCGATCCCCAGCCTGTGGACCGAACTGCGCGACGTCGTGGTGGGTTGGGTGGAAGAGGGCGTGAAGACCTTTCGCGTCGACAACCCTCACACCAAGCCCTTGCCATTCTGGCAATGGTTGATCAGCGACGTGCGGGCCAAATACCCCGATGTAATCTTCCTCGCCGAAGCCTTTACCACCCCGGCGATGATGGCGCGCCTGGGCAAGGTCGGTTACTCCCAGAGCTACACCTACTTCACTTGGCGCAACACCAAGGCCGAGTTGAGCGAGTACTTCACCCAGCTCAATGAGTCGCCGTTGCGCGAATGCTTCCGGCCGAATTTCTTCGTCAATACGCCGGATATCAACCCCGCGTTCCTGCACGAGTCCGGCCGCCCGGGATTTCTGATCCGCGCCGCGCTGGCCACCATGGGCTCGGGGCTTTGGGGCATGTATTCGGGGTACGAGCTGTGCGAGGCCGCGCCCGTGCCGGGCAAAGAGGAGTACCTGGATTCGGAAAAATACCAGATCCGCGTCCGAGATTTCACTGCGCCAGGAAACATCATCGCCGAAATCGCCCAACTCAACCGCATTCGCCGGCAAAACCCGGCGTTGCAGACTCATTTGGGCTTGAAGCTGTACAACGCCTGGAACGACAACATCCTGTATTTCGGCAAGCGTACCGAGGATGGCAGCAACTTCATTCTGGTGGCGGTGAACCTCGACCCCTACAACGCTCAGGAAGCCAACTTCGAACTGCCGCTATGGGAGCTCGGCTTGCCCGATGACGCCCATACCCAGGGCGAAGACCTGATGAATGGCCACCGTTGGACCTGGTATGGCAAGACCCAGTGGATGCGCCTGGAGCCCCACACTCCATTTGGCATCTGGCGCATCACGACCCCTTGAGTTGATCGTTCCCACGCGCCGCGTGGGAACGCCCCTGGTGACGCTTCGCGTCACGCTTGAGGACGCCAAACGTTCGGGGTTGCATTTATTCAGGTAGGCATTCAAGTTTTCCAGGAGTTTCCAATGGCGAAGAAACCCACCCCAGCGACCTTTATCAAGGACCCGCTCTGGTACAAGGACGCGGTGATCTACCAAGTTCATGTCAAATCCTATTTCGATTCGAATAACGACGGTATCGGCGACTTTCCCGGCCTGATTGCCAAACTCGACTACATCGCCGACCTGGGCGTGAACACCATCTGGCTGTTGCCGTTCTACCCTTCGCCACGTCGCGATGATGGTTACGACATCGCGGAATACCGCGGCGTACACAGCGACTACGGGACCATGGCCGACGCCAAGCGCTTCATCGCCGAGGCCCACAAGCGCGGGCTGCGGGTGATCACCGAACTGGTCATCAACCACACGTCCGACCAGCACCCCTGGTTCCAGCGGGCGCGCAAGGCCAAGCCGGGCTCGGCGGCGCGGGACTTCTACGTGTGGAGTGATGATGACCAGAAGTACGATGGCACCCGCATCATTTTCCTCGACACCGAAAAGTCCAACTGGACCTGGGACCCGGTAGCTGGCCAGTACTTCTGGCACCGCTTCTATTCCCACCAGCCCGACCTCAACTTCGACAACCCCAAGGTCATGGAAGCCGTGCTGTCGGTGATGCGCTACTGGCTGGACATGGGCATCGACGGCCTGCGTCTGGACGCCATTCCGTATCTGATCGAGCGCGACGGCACCAACAACGAGAACCTCCCGGAAACCCATGGCGTGCTCAAGCAGATCCGCGCCGAGATCGACGCCCACTACCCCGACCGCATGTTGCTCGCCGAGGCCAACCAATGGCCGGAGGACACGCAGCTGTATTTCGGTGACCAGAAGGGCGACGACGGCGATGAATGCCACATGGCTTTCCATTTCCCCCTGATGCCGCGCATGTACATGGCCCTGGCCCAGGAAGATCGCTTCCCCATCACCGACATTCTGCGCCAGACCCCGGAGATTCCCGCCAATTGCCAATGGGCGATTTTCCTGCGCAACCACGATGAATTGACCCTCGAGATGGTCACCGACAAAGAGCGCGATTACCTGTGGAACTACTATGCCGCCGACCGCCGCGCGCGCATCAACCTGGGCATTCGCCGGCGCCTGGCGCCGCTGATGGAACGTGACCGCCGCCGCGTCGAGCTGCTCAACAGCCTGCTGTTGTCGATGCCGGGCACGCCGACCCTGTATTACGGCGATGAAATCGGCATGGGCGACAATATCTACCTCGGCGACCGTGACGGGGTGCGCACCCCGATGCAGTGGTCCATCGACCGAAACGGCGGCTTTTCCCGCGCCGACCCGGCCAGCCTGGTGCTGCCGCCGATCATGGACCCCCAGTACGGGTATCAGTCGGTGAATGTCGAGACCCAGACCCAGGATCCGCATTCGCTGCTCAACTGGACCCGGCGCATGCTGGCGGTGCGCAAGCAGTCCAAGGCGTTCGGCCGGGGCAGCTTGAAGATGCTCTCGCCGAGCAACCGCCGCATCCTGGCGTATACCCGCGAGTTCACCGCCGAAGACGGCCGCAACGAGATCATCTTGTGCGTGGCCAACGTGTCCCGCAGTGCCCAGGCTGCCGAACTGGACTTGTCGGCGTTCGCCGGCATGGTGCCAGTGGAGATGCTCGGCGGTAACGCCTTCCCGCCCATCGGCCAGCTGAATTTCCTGCTGACCCTGGCCCCCTATGGCTTCTATTGGTTCGTGCTGGCGGCGGAAAACCAGATGCCCAGCTGGCACGTGGAACCGGCGCAAAGCATGCCGGACTTCACCACCCTGGTATTGAAAAAACGTATGGAAGAATTGCTCGAAGAACCGTGCCGCACCAGCCTCGAACAGACGTCGCTGCCAGCGTGGCTGCCCAAACGCCGCTGGTTTGCCGGCAAGGACACGGCGATCGACAGCGTGCGCATCGCCTATGGCGTGCGGTTTGGCGACCCTCAGCACCCGGTATTGCTCAGCGAACTCGATGTGACCAGCGGCGGGCAGACCAGTCGCTATCAACTGCCGTTTGGTTTTCTCGGTGAAGATCAGTTCACCAGTGCCTTGCCGCAGCAGCTGGCCATGGCGCGGGTACGGCGTGTGCGCCAGGTGGGGTTGGTGACGGACGCCTTCAGCCTGGAGCCTTTCATTCGCGCGGTGATCCAGGGCCTGCAGGCCGGGACGGTATTGAACACCGAGGATGGCGATTTGCACTTCGACGCCACGCCGCACCTGGAGGGGTTGCAGCTGACCGACCAGACCGAGGTGCGTTACCTGTCCGCCGAGCAATCCAACAGCTCGGTGGTGGTCGGCGAGCGGCTGGTACTCAAGCTGATCCGCAAAGTCGCCTCCGGCGTGCACCCTGAGCTGGAAATGAGCGCCTACCTGACGGCCGCCGATTACCCGAACATCTCGCCGTTGCTGGGCGCGGTCGTGCGCCGCGACGGAGCAGGGCAGGACAACCTGCTGATGATTGCCCAAGGCTACTTGAGCAATCAGGGGGATGCCTGGGCCTGGACCCAGAACAGCCTGGAACGGGCGATTCGCGATGAACTGGCCGAGGCCATGTCCGAACAGGAGCAACACTACAACGCGCTCGGCGAGCTGAAGGATTTTGCCGGGTTGCTCGGTCAGCGCCTGGGCGAGATGCACTTGGTATTGGGGGCGAAAACCGCCAACAAGGATTTCAAGCCCGAAGTCACCACCACCAAAGACACCCAAGCCTGGGCCAAGGATGTGGGTGCGCAACTCGACCGCGCCTTGCACTTGCTTGAGCTGCATCAAAACCAATTGAACCCGGCGGATCAGACGCTGGTCAGTGACTTGCTGGCGCAGAAAAAAGCCATCGCCGGTCACGTCCAGGCCTTGGCCAAAGCCACCGCAGGCGGATTGCGCATTCGCGTTCACGGTGACCTGCACCTGGGGCAAGTACTGGTGGTGAAAGGCGATGCTTACCTGATCGACTTCGAAGGTGAACCGGCGCGCCCACTGCACGAACGGCGCGGCAAGCACAGCCCGTATAAAGATGTGAGCGGCGTGCTGCGTTCCTTTGATTACGCGGCGGCCATGGCCCTGAATGTGCAAGGGGTGGATCACTCGCCCGAAGCGGACCTGGCGCGCAGGCGCGTCACGGACCGTTACCTGAGTGAAGCGCGCGAGGCATTTATCCAGGCTTATCAGTCAGCTACGTCTACACTGGCGCATGACTGGCAGGATGCCAACGGGCAGGACGCAGCGCTGACGTTATTCAGTCTGGAAAAGGCCGCGTACGAAGTGGCCTACGAAGCAGAAAATCGCCCGACCTGGCTGCCGGTGCCCCTGCAAGGGTTGCACGGCTTGCTCAGTGGGCTGGGACCTATATCGAAAACTGCACGCGGTAGGGACATGTCATGAGCTTTACACATAAAGAACCGCTGCAACCGAAGTTGACGGCATTGCCGGCATCCAGGGATGTCGAGGCGCTGGTACGCGCCGAGCACCATGACCCATTTTCGATCCTTGGGCCCCATGATGATGAGCAGGGTGGCCAGTTCATCCGCGCGTTTCTGCCTGAAGCCTTGAGCGTGCAGGTGCTGGCACGCGACAGCGGCGAGCCGATCGGCAGCCTGGACGCGAGCCAGGTGCCGGGGCTGTTCGTCGGGCATTTCTCGACCCGTGAGCCCTACCTGTTGAAGATTCAGTGGGCCGGCGGTGAGCAGATCACTGAAGATCCCTACAGCTTCAGCCAGTTGTTGCTGGGGGAGATGGACCTCTACCTGTTTGCCGAGGGCAACCACCGCGACCTGAGCAGCTGCCTGGGTGCCCAGGTCACCAGCATCGATGGCGTGCAAGGTGTGCGTTTCGCGGTCTGGGCGCCGAATGCGCGGCGTGTTTCGGTGGTCGGTGACTTCAATATCTGGGACGGTCGCCGTCATCCGATGCGCCTGCGCCATCCCTCCGGTGTGTGGGAAATCTTTATCCCGCGCCTGCAACCGGGCGCGGCCTACAAGTACGAGATCCTCGGCGCCAACGGCATCCTGCCGCTCAAGGCTGATCCGATGGCGCTGGCCACCCAGCTGCCACCCGACACCGCGTCCAAGGTCGCCGCGCCCTTGCATGTGGATTGGCAGGACGACGCGTGGATGCAATCGCGGGTAGAGCGGCACAAGCCCAGCGCGCCGCTGTCGATCTACGAATTGCACGTGGGGTCCTGGCAATGCGAGCTGGACGAGGCGGGCGAAGTGTCGCGTCAGTACGGCTGGCGCGAACTGGCTGACCGCCTGATTCCCTACGTGCAGCAGTTGGGCTTTACCCATGTGGAGCTGATGCCGATCATGGAGCACCCGTTCGGCGGCTCCTGGGGTTACCAGGCGTTGTCGCAGTTCGCGCCCACGGCACGGTTCGGCTCGCCGGATGACTTCGGCTATTTCGTCAACGCCCTGCACCAGGCCGATATCGGCGTGATCCTCGATTGGGTGCCGGCGCATTTTCCGACCGATACCCACGGCCTGGCCCAATTCGACGGCACCGCACTGTATGAATACGCCAACCCGCTGGAAGGTTTTCACCAGGATTGGGACACCCTGATCTACAACCTCGGGCGCACTGAAGTGCACGGCTTCATGCTGGCTTCGGCCCTGCACTGGCTCAAGCATTTCCACATCGACGGCCTGCGGGTGGATGCCGTGGCGTCGATGCTGTACCGCGACTACTCGCGCAAGGCCGGCGAGTGGGTGCCCAACCGCCATGGCGGTCGCGAGAACCTGGAAGCCATCGACTTCTTGCGTCACCTCAACGACGTGGTAGCCCTGGAAGCGCCGGGTGCCTTGGTGATCGCCGAAGAGTCCACGGCCTGGCCTGGCGTGAGTCAACCCACGCAACAGGGCGGCCTGGGTTTCAACTACAAGTGGAACATGGGGTGGATGCACGATTCGTTGCATTACATCCAGCAGGACCCGGTGTACCGCGCCCATCATCACAACGAACTGAGCTTCGGCCTGGTCTACGCCTGGTCCGAGCGTTTTATCCTGCCGATCTCCCATGATGAAGTGGTGCACGGCAAACATTCACTGATCGACAAGATGCCCGGCGACCGCTGGCAGAAGTTCGCCAACCTGCGGGCCTACCTGGCGTTCATGTGGACCCATCCGGGCAAGAAACTATTGTTCATGGGCTGTGAATTTGGCCAATGGCGCGAGTGGAACCACGATCAGCAACTGGACTGGTACCTGCTGCAGTACGCCGAGCACAAGGGTGTGCAGAAGCTGGTAGGTGACTTGAACCGCCTGTACCGCGATGAGACCGCCCTGCATGAACAGGACGACGCACCCCAGGGGTTCCAGTGGTTGATCGGCGACGATGCAATCAACAGCGTCTATGCCTGGCTGCGCTGGAGCAAGGACGGCAAACCGGTGCTGGTGGTCGCCAACTTCACCCCGGTGCCCCGTGAGGCCTATGCCGTGGGCGTGCCATTCTCCGGGCGCTGGAGCGAGGTGATCAACACCGATGCGGATACTTACGCAGGGTCCAATTTCGGCAACGGTGGTGACGTCTTTACCCAGGATGAGCCGCGTCATGGCCAACCGGTGTCGTTGTCGTTGAATCTGCCGCCGCTGGGGGTGCTGATTTTGCGGCCGGAAGCAGGATAACGGCTCTACGGTGCGGGATTCTGTTGTCCACGCTACTGGCAGGATGCCACAATGGCACCTTTGTCGTGGCAGCAGAATCAGGCGGATTTCATGAATGGCCTTGGGCGTGAGCAGGACCAGGATTGTTTTATAGAAGAGCAGGTGCGCACCGATCGCTTGCACCAGCTGTTTCGCCAATCGTTTTCCGCGACCTTTGGCAGCTATCTCGGCGCGATCATGCTGTGCTGGCTATGTTGGGACCGGTTCGATCACCAGGTCATCCTGATCTGGTTGACGCTGCTGGCAGCCTCCACCGTGCTGCGGCTGAAGATGTTCATGGACTGGTTTCGCTGTCCCAACAGCGAGCGCACGCCTGAGCGTTGGGAGCGGCGCTACTGGGTCACGCTGATGCTGTCCGCCGGCATCTGGGGCGCCGGTGCCCTGGCGGTGATGCCCACCGACGACCGGTTGTCCCAGGCGTTGGTGATGTTGTTCACGGTGGGCATGTCAGTGAGTGCGGTGTCTTGCTATTCGGCGTATCGCTACATGACCCTGGCCTCCATGGCCCTGGTGTTACTGCCTTGTACCCTTTGGTTGTTGTTCCAGCCGTCGTCGATGCAGGTGGGGGTGGCCATCGCGGTGCTGGTGTTCTCCTCGTTCGTGGTCAGCGCCACGCGCAAATTATCGGATGCCCTGGAAAAAGCCTTTCGCCTCACGCGCCAGATGGAACGTGCGCACAACATTTCCACCCGCGCTGCGCAGACCGATGAACTCACCGGCCTGATGAACCGCCGTGCGTTCTTCGAACACGCCCAGTTGCTCTACGCCCAGTGCCGGCACAATCAGCAGCCGCTGTGTGCGCTGATGCTGGACATGGACCACTTCAAGGCCATCAACGACACCTACGGCCATCAGGCCGGTGACCAGGTGCTGCGTCAGATTGGCGGGGTGATCAGCGCCTCTTTCCGACAAGCCGACGTGTATGGCCGCCTGGGGGGCGAGGAATTTGCGGTGCTGCTGCCCAACACGTCGCTGGAAACCGCGCGGGCCATTGCCGAGCAACTGGTCAAGGCGATTTCCGGCCTGGCCGCCGAACCGGTGCACGGCCTGACGGCCAGCCTGGGCGTGGCGTCCACCCATGCGGTGGACCAGGACCTGCACGGCCTGATGAATACCGCTGACAAGGCGCTGTACCGTGCCAAGGCCCAGGGGCGTAATCAGGTGGCGGTGGCGGAGTAGGGCTCAGTCCTTGAACATCGCCTTGGCCAGCGCTCGCGCAATCTGGTCGGCGGAGTAGGGCTTGGGGAGGAATTCGAAGCCGTCGTAGCCGCTGTCTGCCAGTTCTTCGCTGTAGCCGGAAGTCAGCACGATCGGCAGCGCAGGGCGCCGTTCGCGCAGGATCCGCGCCATGGCCACCCCGGTCATGCCGGGCATCACCACGTCCGAGAAGATTGCGTCGAAGGGCAGGGCGTCGGCCCCGGCAAGGGCCAGCGCTTGCTCCGCATCGGTGGCCCAGGTGGTCTGGTAGCCAAGGTCTTGCAGGATCTGGTTGGCGAAGCGGCCGACGTCCAGGTTGTCTTCCACGATCAGGATGTGGCGCATAGCAACGGCATGAACCGGGGCAGGGTCTTCGTGAGGGGTGGGGTGTTGCGCGGTTTGCGGCGGCACCTGCGGCAGGTACAGGGTGAACACCGTGCCTCGGCCCAGGGTGCTGGACACGTCGACATTGCCACCAGACTGCTTGGCAAACCCGAATACCTGTGACAACCCGAGCCCGGTGCCTTTGCCCACGGCCTTGGTCGTGAAGAACGGCTCGAAAATGCGTTCGAGGGTTTCACTGGCAATCCCGCTGCCGGTGTCCGCCAGGGACACGCTGACAAAAGGTTGGGTCACTTGTGCATCGCCACGGATGCTCGGCATCGCTGTTGCAGTGGCAACCTTGAGGCTCAGCGTGCCCTGGCCGTCCATTGCGTCACGGGCATTCAGGGCAATATTGATCAGAGCGGTTTCAAACTGGCTGGCGTCTACCCGCACGTGGCAAGGCTGAGCGGGGAGGTCGACGTGTACCTGAATACGTGCACCGGTGACGCTTTCGAGCATCTCGCCGATCGTCCGCACGCGCTGGCACACGTCGAAGACTTCCGGGTTCAGCGGCTGGCGGCGGGCGAAGGCGAGCAACTGGCTGGTGAGCTTGCTGGCACGCTCGACCGTATCCGACACCGCAGCCATGTAACGCTGACGGCGCTGTTCGGACAGCCCGGGCTGGCGCAGGAAGTCCACGGAGGAGCGGATGATCGTCAGCAGGTTGTTGAAGTCGTGGGCCACGCCTCCGGTGAGTTGGCCAATGGCTTCCAGTTTCTGCGATTGGCGCAACGCTGCTTCGGCCTCGGTGAGGGCGGTGGTGCGTTCTTCCACGCGCTGCTCGAGGGTCGCGTTGAGTTCGGTGAACGCCGCAAGGCCCTCACGCACCGCCGCGTCGGCCCGGACTCGCTCGATATGCGCCCAGGAGCGCTCGGTGACTTCGCCCACCAGCGCAAGCTCATAAGGCGACCAGACCCGCGCCGCTTTGTCGTGCACGGCCATCAGCGCGGTCAGGCGGCCGTCCTTGATCAATGGGAAACACACCGTCGCGAGTGCACCGAGGGCCTGGTAACTGGCTGCATCCTTTAGGGTGAATTCGACGCGGTTGTCTCGGACCACCAGGGGTTCACCGGCACGCAGGCTTTTGACGGCGCGTTCGCCGAACGAGGCCAGGCTGTAATGCCCGACAATGCTCGGCGAGCCTGGCGCCGCCCAGTTGCCACGAATGGTAAAGCCGTCTTCATCGGCATCCATGTCGGCATAAGCGCAGTTGGACACCTGCAGGTGTTCGGCCAACAGGCGCGTGGTGGTGGTCATGATGGCTTCGGCATCGAGGGCATTGGCCACCGCGCTGCCCACTGCATCGAGTACCGCCAGGCGACGGGTGAGAAACACAGTCGTGGTGGTTTCGGTGACGGTATCGAGCATGCCGACCACTCGGCCCTGGGGGTCTCTGATCGGGCTGTAGCAAAAGGTGAAAAACGCCTGTTCGGGGCCTTGGCCGCGTTCAATCAGCAGCGCGAAGTTCTCGATATAGGTGGCATGCCCTTCAAACGCCGCGTTGGCAATGGGGGCGATCTCGGGCCAGACTTCGCGCCACACCTCACTGAAGGGCCGCCCCAGCGCGTAGGGCTTGTCCCCCAAAATCGGAATGAAGGCGTCGTTGTACAGCATGGTCAACTGTGGCCCCCACACGATGGCCTGGGGGAAACTCGAGGCAAAACACAGCGCCACCGTGATCTTGAGTACGTCCGGCCAGTGTTCGGCAGGCCCCAGAGGCGTGTTGGCCCAATCATGCTGGCGAACGCGCTCAGCCATCTCGCTGCTGCTTTGCAGCCAATTCATCATTGGGAGAACACCTTGTTCGCTTGTTTGCCACGGTCTGTGAATGGCCCGCGAGAGGGACCGATTAACTACAGACCGAAATGGCCACCGCCAGTTCAGCGCGATTATCCATGAGATGGCGAAATGATGCTCTCTCCAAATGAAGGGCGCTTTGGGTCAACTATTGCGCCGCAAAAACCCCTGTCCAGTAGATGCCGGCATCGCTCTTGGGGTCCATCGCGTAAGCGGCGCCCAATTCGCGAAACTGGGGGTTCATCAGGTTGGCGCAATGACCGGGGCTGGCGAGCCAACCGTCCACCACCTTGCGCGGGGTGTCCAGGCCGGCGGCGATGTTTTCACCGATATTCTTCGCGATGTAACCGGCCAATTCGGCACGGTCACCGGGGGTGCGGCCGTCAGGGTCCAGGTGGTCGAAGAAGTTGCCGTTGGCCATATTGCGCGTATGGCTGTTGGCGGCACCGGCCAGGTCGTCATTCCACGACAGCGGCGTGGTCGGGCTGAATGCCTGGGTGCCGCACTGACGCGATTGGGCGCGGGCGGTATTGATCAGGTTGAGCAACTGCCTGCCTTCGGTCTGCCAGTCGCCCAGGCCGCTGGACAACAAGGGACGGGCGAGCACGATCCGCCAGTCCTGGCCGCTGTTGCTGACGCCGATGTCGACAAACTGCGGGTCCAGCACCACCCGGCAGAAACTCTCGCGCACCGCTTTCATGGCCGCTTGCGCGTCTTTGGGCCCGGACAGGCTGATGGCCTGCACATTCACCATCGGGTAGGCGGCACGGGCCAGCGCCTGCTGCAGGTCGCCGACATTGTTGGCGGGCAGCACCAGCCGCGTGTCGCTGGCCAGGGGTGGCAGTTCCTGAGAACCCTGGTCGCCGCAGCGTTGTACCTGGCTGCGGTATTGGTTGATCTGTTGCACCAACTGACTTTCTTCATTCGCCATCGCGCTGGCGCAGAACACCGTAGTGGCGGCCAGCGTCGTAAGACCCATCATCAATGACAGAACGCGCATGGACGTTACCCTTGAGCTTGAAAGTGCCCATGATGCGCGATGTAACCCGGTCTGGCGCAACGCCTTTTTTGTTTTTTTTGCCTTAAGGGGTGTTCGGGAGACGGTGACAGGCGCCAAAGCGGCGCCATGCCATCACACTGGCCAGCAGGATCAAACCCAGCGCAACGCCGAACGTTGCATGCAGGCCATAGGCCACGGATTGGGGCAGGGCGCGGGTCACGTCCGGGGTGCTCCAGGCGAAGACCGCACCCAGCACGGACGCGCCGAAGATCAGCCCGAGGTTGCGCGACAGGTTCAGCAGCCCCGATACGGTGCCTCGCCGCGCGCTGTCCACATCGCTCATTACCGCCGTGTTGTTGGCGGCCTGGAACAGGCTATAACCCGTCGTCAAAATGACCAGCGAGGCCAGGTAGGCGACCAGTCCAGACGCCAGCGACAACAACAGCGCACCGCCGGCCAGCACGCCGAGGCCGATGAGTGTCATGCGCGGGCTTCCGAAGCGGTCGGTGAGGCGGCCGGCCGGTACGCCGGTCAAAGCCGCAACACAGGGGCCGACCGCCATCGCCAGGCCCATCCACTTCGGGTCGAGGCCCAGACCGCGGGACAGATAAAACGGCCCAACCACGAAGGTGGCCATGATCACCGCAGCCACCAGGGCGCTCATGAACAAACTGGCGCGCAATGCTGGCGGCTTCAAGGATGACCAGAACCCCGGGCCAGTGGACGATGGCGCACAAGGGCGATCAAGCGGCAGATACTGATAGGCGAGGGCGGCGGCCACCAAACCGAGCGGTAGGGCGACCAGGAAAATTGCGCGCCAGCCCCACAGGCCGAGCAACACGCCGCCCACGCTTGGGCCCATGGCGGTGCCGACTGCCGACATCGTGCCCAGCAAGCCCATGACCCGGCCGATACGTGCCTTGGAAACCGTATCACCGACCATGCCCAGGGCCATGGCCATCATGACCGCCGCGCCCAGGCCTTGCAGGATGCGCGCGGCGATCAGCCATTCAAGCGTGGGTGCCATACCGCAAAGCCCGCACGCCATGGTGAACAGCAATAGCCCGGCAAGCAATAATCGCCGACGGCCCAGGCGATCACCCAGGCGTCCGGCACTCACAATCACCGCCGTGATTGCCATCAAGTAGGCCAGGACCACCCACTGCACCGCCTGAAACGAGGCATCAAACGCCCGCGCCAGGCTGGGCAGGCCGACATTGGCGATGCTGGTGCCCAGAGAGGCCAGCAACATGGAGAGGGACAGGCTGACAAGGCCGCCGCGTGAGGTGCGCCGCATGGGAAATCCTTGGGTGAAGGCAACTGTCACAACTCTACGACGTCGCCTAATATGGCGGTAGGCGCATGAGTTGCAGTAAATACATGCGTGTCACGCCTGATAAGGAATGCCGATGCCCGATCTCAACCTGCTGACCACCCTGGATGTGTTACTCGCTGAAGGCAGTGTGGCCGGCGCGGCCAAACGCCTGGGCCTGAGCCCTTCGGCGATGAGCCGCGCGTTGGCGCGTCTGCGCGAAACCACCGGCGACCCGCTGCTGGTACGCGCCGGCCGTGGCCTGGTGCCCACGCCCCGGGCAGTGGCGTTGCGCGAACAGGTCAGCCGCCTGGTGCAGGACGCCAACATCATATTGCGCCCTGTGCAGTCGCTGGACATGGCCCGGGTCGAGCGCACCTTTACCCTGCGTACCAGCGAAGAGTTCGTCGAGCGGTTCGCCCCGGCCTTGTTGGCGCGGATAGCCCGGGAAGCGCCCGGTGTGCGCCTGCGGTTCATCAACAAGACGGACAAGGACAGCACGCTGCTGCGCGAAGGCAGTGTCGACCTGGAAACCGGCGTCGTCGACCCCACAGCCAGCCCGGAAGTGCTGACCCAGGCGCTGTTTCGTGACCGTCTGGTGGGCGTGGTGCGCAGCGGCCACCCCCTCGGCCAGGGCGACGTCGACGTCCGTCGCTATGCCGAAGGCCAGCACGTTTATGTGTCGCGTCGCGGACAGGCTCGTGGCCAGATCGACGATGCCCTTGAGTCCCTAGGCTTCACCCGACAGATCACCACGACGGTCGCGGGTTTTGCCACGGCGATCGCCCTGGCCCGCGCCACCGACCTGATCGCCAGCGTGCCCGAACGCTACACCGCCCACCCCCGTGAAGGTCTGCACAGCTTTGCACTGCCGCTGTCACTGCCGACCTTCACCGTGGCGATGCTCTGGCACCCGAGGCTGGATGCCGACCTGGCTCATCGCTGGCTGCGCGGCTGTTTGCGCGAGGTGTGCGCCGAGCAGGTACAATCCGCATTGCCTTGACGCTGAACCCCAGGAATTTGCATGTACAGCCTTACCCGCTACACCACACCGTGCCCGGAGCCTATCAATGGCCAGATCCTGCAAATGGTGGTGGACAACCTCACCGACATCAGCAGCGTGGCGCTGCCGCCGAGCAACCTGCTGTACAACATCTATCAGTACGCCATCGGCTTTGAAGTCCACCTCTACCTGGAAGCATTGAATGGCTCGAAGGGGATTGCCGTGGAGTTGGTGGTCGCCACCGACGCGCAGGACCCGGAGAAGGTCGTCGGCTTTGTGCTGTACCTGCCGGTCAAGGACGACCCCGAGGCATGCGGCATCGCATTCATGGCAGTGCTCGCCGGTCAACGACGCCAAGGCGTGGCACGGGGCATGATGGCGGACGTAGTAGGCCGTTACCCGCACGCCGAACTGGCCTGCTCGGTGGACAAGGTACCCGCGTTCGAGGCCATGGGCTTTCAAGTGCGTGGTGCGCGCGGCACCCAAGTGCTGATGAACAGCCGTGACCATGGCACCGACGGGCTGATGGGCGTGCTGGACGTGGCGTCGATCTACCAGTCACTGGAAGTGCGGCAGATTCACACCTACCTCCTGCAAAAACACGGCAAGCGCGCGATGGTGGATGCCGAGAAGCAGCGCGACCGGCATCTGGACCAGTTGACACGCAAAGTGCAGCTTTTTCTGCAAAATCGGGCCTGATCCGGCGACAGGCACACCTCTGTGGTGAGCGTGTTCGCCAGGAGCAACTCACTCTTCGCGAAACAGGTCGTGGGCGTCCAGCAGGCGGTAGGCGATTTCCGGGCGTTTTTCCATGCCCCGGCGAATGGCTGCCGGGATGGATTGGCGGGTCTTGCGGCACAGGCCCGGCAGTTCGTCGATCAGGATCTGGATCCCGCGCATGCTCTTGACCTCGGTGTGACCGGGTGCGACATGCACGCGGATGCCCAATTGCTGGTACATCAGCTGCTGCATGCGCTCCAGGTCTTGCAGGCTCTTGAGGTCCTCAAGCCGGTCGAGCAGTTTTTTCTCTTCCTGGCGCGTGAGGTTGAGGATCCGCAGGTCGGCGCCGGGGGCTTGCAGCAGTTGTTCACGGTCGCAGACGCAGGCGCCGGGTGGGCAGGGTTGGCGAATGGTCATTTACCCTCCCTGCGCAGGCCAGGTGCAGGCGCGAGCTTGCTCGCTCCCACCGTCGTAATCAATAGCTCAACTGAACCCCGAGACTGCCCAGGGCCTTCCAGTATTCAGGATAGGTCTTGGCCACGCAGTCCGGGTCCTGGATGCGGATGCCCGACACTTTCAGTCCCGCCAGCGCAAAGCACATGGCGATGCGGTGGTCGGCGTGGGTGTCGATCAACGCGTTGCACGACGTCCCCGCCAGCGCAGGATCGCTGGCCACCAGCAGGTCGTCGCCTTCGATGGTCGCCAGGCCTGGGCGGATCTCGTTCAGGCCATCATGCAGGGCCTGCACACGGTCACATTCCTTGACCCGCAGGTTGGCCAATTCGGTGAAGCGCACCGGGGTGTTGTTGAACGCGGCGAGCACTGCCAGGGTCGGGATGGCGTCCTGCATCTGCGAGCCGACGACCGTGGCCTGCATGTTCGGGAACTGGGCGATCACGGCTTGGGCCTTGGCGTCCGGCTGGGTGAAATCCTGTGCGGCGACGCCGATGTCGATGCGTCCGCCGGTCAGCACTTCTGCGGCCCACAGGTAGGTGGCGGCGGAGGCGTCGGGTTCGATCAGGTAATCGTGGGCGGTGTAGCCGGTCGGGGCGACGCGCCAGGTGGTGTCGTTGACGGCGTCCACCTGGGCACCGAACGCGCGCATGCAATCGAGGGTCAGGTCTACGTAGCCACGGGCGCCGATGTCTTTGCCGGTCAGCGCGACTTCAATCGGTGCTTCGCCGCAGGCCGCGAGCATCAGCAGGGCCGATACGTATTGGCTGGACAGGCCGCCGTCGATCTCGAAGCGCTTGGCCTTGATCTTGCCCACGCCGTGCACGGTGACCGGCGGGCAACCGGTGGGGCTGTCGACCTGGATGCCGTTCTGCCCGAGGGTGGCCAGCAGTGGGCCGATCGGGCGTTTTTGCATGTAGTCATCGCCGGTCAGCACCACGGTGCCTTCAACGGTGGCCACGGCAGCGGTGAGGAAGCGCATGGCGGTGCCCGCATTGCCGAGGAACAGGGGCTGCGACGGCAGGTGCAGTTTGCCTTGGCCGGTGACGACGAACGTGGTGTCGTCAGGTTCTTCGATGGTGACGCCCATTTGGCGCAGGGCCACCGACATATGGCGGGTGTCGTCGCTCTTCAGGGCGCCGCTGAGGCGGCTGGTGCCTTTGGCCAGGGCGGCCAGCAGCAGGGCGCGGTTGGTGATGGACTTGGAACCGGGAGGGGCGACCTTGCCGTTGAGGGGGGCGTTGGGCGGTGTAACGGTCACGGTTTTCTGCGAACTCAAGGTACAAGGCTCCTGATTCAAGGCAAGGTGATATGGAGTGGCCGGCGGGCGGACTCGAATAATCGGGTATAGATGTGGTGCTTGTCGAGCCTGGGGTCGTGGTGGCTGCTATCCGTTATCGCTTTGCCAGCCAATAATCATGCAACGCCCGCGCTGCCGGCTCGATGTCGCTGACGCGTTGTTGATGGGCGTTGACGTCGAGGTCGGCGGGCAGTTCGAAGTTGTCCTGTTCGGCGCACCACGAGATTTTATCCAGCAGTGCGGCCTGTTCTGCCGGCAATTGCGGCCAGTTGCCGATGGCGGCGCCGCGGATATAGCCAAAGCACCATTCTTCCGCCAGGGTGACGTTCTGGCCCTGGTGTTCGGTTTCGTCGAAGCGGGCTTCGAACGTCTCGTCGTTGCTGGCCAGTTGGCTTGCCAGAGTGTTGATGTGGCGCACGCACAGTTCGAGGAACCGCTGGGCTTCGTCCATGTTGTCCCATTCGGGGTTCTGGCCGCCCCAGATGGCCGGGAACCACTCTGCCACGTCCACCTGGACCGGGCTGGACACCAGCGCGGTGAAGTAGCCGTCGAGTTCGGCCAGGTTCAGTACCGAATGGTCGTCACCGTACTTGAGCAGGGTGTTTTCGATGAATTCGAATTCGGCGCAGGTGAGGGGTTGGGCGTGCATGGGCATATCCTTTAAACGTCGAGCGCCGCAGTGAGGGCGGCTTAAAGCGCGAAGGATGGCGTGTGTGCAGGGTTTTATCCAGTGATTTGCAGGGTTTTTACCGGCTCCGCTGGCACAGCTTGCTAACGCAGACTGCGCCGACCACTGCAAGGATGATCGGCACCAGGAAGTCGTGGTCGATGCGTGTGAACTCCGCCACCAGCACAATCGCGGTCAGCGGCATGCTCATGCTGGCGGCGAGGAAGGCCGCGGCGCCGATGATCGCAAAGGCGCCCAGCGGCACGCCGGGCCAGGCCAGGCTCCAGGCGCCGCCGAGGATGATCGCCAGCAATGCGCCATTGGCCAGGCCGGGGGTAAGCAGCCCGCCTTCGGCGCCAGCGCGCAGGCTGCTGGTGGTGATCAACACCTTGACCACCAACAGCAGCGCGGCCAGGCCGATGCTCAATTCGTTGTCGAACCCCAACTGCGCCGGGCCTTTGCCATTGCCGAGGATTTGCGGCAACAGCATCGCCAGGCCGCCGATCACGGTGAAGTTGATCAATGCCAGTACCGGCAGTCGCCAGTCACGCGGGGCGTGTGCTCGCGCAGCCCCGGTCAGGCGGGTAAAACCATAGGCGGCCAGGCCAAACACCGGGCCGCACACCACCGCCCAGGTGATCAACGCCGGGCTCAGGACAAAATGCGGCACGACGTATTGCGATTCCGCCCCCAGGCCGATCCACGCCACCGACGCGCCAATCGCCGAGGTGGCCAGCGCAATCAGCGCCGCTGGCCAACTGAACGCGCCCACCAGCACTTCCAGCACAAACACCGCGCCGCCCAACGGCACGTTATACACCGCCGCGAGGCCTGCACCGGCACCGCAGGCGACGATCAAGCGATGCTGCTCCGGGGTCAGCCGGGCGCGTTGGGACAGCCAGCTGCCAGCCAGCGCGCCGACTTCCCGTGGCGCCACTTCGCGGCCCAGGGGCGAGCCCAAGGCCACGGTGATGATCTGCAGCAAGGCGTGGGCGAGGGTGGTCTTGGGCGGCATGATCGGCATCGGGCCCGATACGGCCTGCTTGATGCTCACCAGCGGTCGCCCATAGCGGTACACCGCCCACCAGCCCAAGCCGGCCACCAGGCCGCACGCCACCAGCACCGCCAAGCGTCGTTCGGGCGCGGCGGCGGTCACGCCCCACAGGAAGGTTTCATGGCTGACAAGGCTGTCGAGGCTGTAGCCGTAGGCCAGGTGCTGAATGCCATGCAGCAGCAGCGCCAGCAACATCCCGCCGAGGCCGGCGCCAATGCCGGTGAGGACGACCACCAGGGCCAGAATCAATGATGAACGCAAGGTGGACGGCATAAACGGCTCCAGGCTGTGGCCGAGAGTGTATCGCCGATCATTCGCGGCTTCTGGATGAAATGTATCGGCCTGCGCCGAACCCTGCGCCTACAACATTTCATTACGTTTGCCCGTCCCGTTTTTGGCTGATGTGCCGTGGCGCACCCTTGTTATAGTCTGGCCCTTATCACTCGCCAGTCAGGGATCACTGCCATGTCCGAATACCAAGCTTTCGTCGTCGAACTCACCGGCAACGTTGCCCATGTGCAGATCAACCGCCCGGAAAAGATCAACGCGATGAACGCCGCGTTCTGGACCGAGATCATCGCCATCTTCCAATGGATCGAAGACACCGACGAAGTGCGCGCCGTCGTCCTCAGCGGTGCCGGCAAGCATTTCTCCTCCGGCATCGACCTGATGATGCTGGCCTCGGTGGCCAATGACCTGGGCAAGGACGTCGGCCGCAATGCGCGCCTGCTGCGGCGCAAGATCCTCGAACTGCAAGCCTCGTTCAACGCTGTCGACAACTGCCGCAAGCCGGTGCTGGCGGCGATCCAGGGTTACTGCATCGGAGGTGCCATCGACCTGATCAGCGCCTGTGACATGCGCTACGCCGCCGAGGATGCACAGTTTTCGATCAAGGAAATCGACATCGGCATGGCCGCCGACGTCGGTACCCTGCAACGCCTGCCACGCATCATCGGCGATGGCATGCTGCGCGAGTTGGCCTACACCGGTCGTGCGTTCGACGCCGAGGAAGCGCGCCGTATTGGCCTGGTCAACCGGGTGTATGCCGACCACGCGAGCCTGTTGGCCGGCGTCCTGGAAATCGCCCGGGAAATCGCCGCCAAGTCCCCGATTGCCGTGACTGGCACCAAGGCCATGATCAGCTACATGCGTGACCACACGGTCAATGACGGCCTGGAATACGTTGCCACCTGGAACTCGGCTATGTTGCAATCCAACGACCTGCGTGTGGCCATCGCGGCCCACATGAGCAAGCAGAAACCCGAATTCGTGGATTGACTGACATGACCCCAGGCTGGATTACGACAACACTGCTGGACACTGAAACCTCCGGCGGCTGGGCGGTTGCCCGCAGCCGCGAGGGTTTCCTGCAAGACGCCAACGGCCCGCTGTTTCCGCGTGAATGGCTCAAGCGCCAGGACCTGTCGGTGTTCGCCGAACACGGCATCGGCCACCTCGACGGCGAGCCGGTCTACCTGCTGGAACTGAACGCGCCCGCTGACGTGCAGGGTTGCAGTTGGCAGGGCCTGCGCGCCTTCATGCTGCAAGGCGACCACACCCTTTACAAAGTGCTGGGCTACGCCGCGCAGATCGGCACCTGGGCGCGGGAGCACCGGTTCTGCGGCAGTTGCGGCCAGGCAATGGTCCAGGTGCCGCGGGAGCGCGCGATGCACTGCCCGGCATGCGACCTGCGCAGCTATCCACGGATTTCGCCGAGCATGATCGTGCTGGTGACCCGGGGCGACGAGATCCTGCTGGCGCGCTCGCCACGGTTTGTCACCGGGGTGTACAGCACGCTGGCGGGATTTGCCGAGCCGGGCGAGTCGGCCGAAGACTGCCTGATTCGCGAGGTTCGCGAGGAAGTGCAGGTGGAGGTCAAGAACATCCAGTACATGGGCAGCCAATGCTGGCCGTTCCCCCATTCGATGATGCTGGGTTTCCATGCCGAGTACGCCGGCGGCGACATCGTGCCCCAGCCCGACGAGATCGAAGACGCGCAGTGGTTCAACATCCACGACCTGCCGCCGTTGCCGGCGACACGTTCGATTGCGCGTTACCTCATCGACCTGTATCTGGCCCGCCGCTTAGGCCACGCTGAACCAGTGCTGCCAGGCTAGGCGCACGGTCAGCCCCAGCACCACGGTGATGAACACCGGGCGAATGAATTTGGCGCCGCCGCTGATCGCGCTGCGTGCGCCAAAGAAGGCGCCGAACATCACGCAGATGCCCATGGTCAGGCCGACCACCCAATCCACCGTGCCGTTGAAGATAAACACCGACAGCGCGGCCGCGTTGCTGACGAAGTTCATGCTGCGCGCCACGCCGCTGGCCTTGACCAGGTCGACGGGGTACATCAGCAGCGTGCTGACGGTCCAGAACGCCCCGGTGCCCGGGCCGGCCACGCCATCATAGAAGCCCAGGCCGAAGCCCTGGGTGGATTGCCATTTCTTCTTGATCGGTGCATCGGCATCCAGCGGCGCCTTGGGCGTGCCGCCGAACAGCAGGTACAGGCCACAGCCAAAAACGATCACCGGGAGCATTTTGTTGAGGGTTTCGGCGGGCAGGTAGTGGGCGACCACGGCGCCGGTCAACGCCCCGATAAAGGTGCCGACGATGGCGTGCACCCACTGGCGCGGGTGGAACAGCTTGCGACGAAAGAAGGTGAAACTGGCGGTGGCCGAGCCGAAGGTGGAGCTGAGCTTGTTGGTGCCCAGGACCATGTGCGGCGGCATGCCGGCGGTGAGCAGGGCGGGGGTGGTGAGCAACCCGCCGCCACCGGCGATGGCATCGATGAAGCCGGCCACGAAGGCCACGGCAGCGAGAATGGCGAGGGTGGTGAGGTCAACGCTGAGTTCGAAGGGCATGGGCAGGGCTTATGGTTGGCAGGGCGGCCGCCATCTTACCTGCCAGATGTACCCAGATCCAAATGTATGCAGAACCCAATGTGGAAGGGGCGAGCCTCCTCCCACAGTTGAACGGTGTTTATTAGATTATTTGTGGCTGCCCAACCACTCCAGCGCCGTGCGCCAGATGCAGATCCCCAGGAAGTACGCCGACATCAGCGACCACAACCCAAACGTCCACGGGTTGGTGTTGGGATAATCCATCACCATCAGGAAGCTGCACAGCAACCAGATGGTGGTCACTGCAATATTGATCGGCATGAAGCGCTTGACCCGGAACGGGTGCAGGAACTTCATCGGCGTCACCGTCAGCAGCGCCAGGCCGATCACTGTGAGCAAGGTTACCCAGGCTTCTGGCTGGATGATGTAAACGCACAGGGCCACGACGTTCCAGGCGGCGGGGAAGCCGACAAAGTAGTTGTCCTTGCTCTTCATGTTGACGTTGCAGAAACAGAACAGCGACGACACCAGAATCACCGACACGGTGAACAGATGGGTGAAGTCCGGCAGATCGATATATCGGTAGATAAACAGCGCCGGGATAAACACGTAGGTGAGGTAATCGATCACCAGGTCCAGCACCGAGCCATCGAAGCTTGGCAACACCGTGCTCACATTGAGGCGTCGCGCCAGTGAACCGTCGACGCCGTCCACTACCAGTGCCAGGCCGAGCCACAGCAGGCAGGCCTTGGGCGAATTTTCCAGCAGTGCCAGCGTGGCCAGGAAGGCCAGCACCACACCGGTGGCGGTGAAGCCGTGGGCGCCCCAGGCTTTGAGTCTGGCTACATGCAGGGTCGATATCACGGGCGGTTCTCCAAAAGGTGAAACAGGGCAGCCGACAACGTGACGCTGTCGGGTCTGGCCGGGGGAATGCAGGTATCGACCGGGAAGGGGGTAAGAAGGTTCACCGCCCCGGCGTATCACTTAGCGTAGCAAGCGCAAGACGTTTCGGCATTAGCCTTGACGGAACACCAGCGCCTTCAAGCCACTTTGTGCATCGATATCCGGAAATTCAGCGGGATTTTGCAGACGTTCGACAAAGCGCAGCCCCGGAGCTTCCTGGGTTACGCCGTCGATCAGGAAGTCTTCGCCAAAGGCCGGATCGTTCATGCATGCCAGCACCGTGCCCTGGGACGTAAGCAGGTCCGGCAGGCGGCGCAGCACGCGCTGATAGTCCTTGGTCAGCAGGAAGCTGCCTTTCTGGAACGAAGGGGGATCGATGATCACCAGGTCGTAGGGGCCACTGTTGGTGACTTTGGCCCAGGACTTGAACAGGTCGTGGCCAAGGAAGGTGACCTTGCCCAGGTCGTGACCGTTCAGGCGATGGTTGTCGCGGCCACGGCTGAGGGCGCCGCGGGCCATGTCCAGGTTCACCACATGGTCGGCACCGCCTTCGATGGCCGCCACGGAAAACCCGCAGGTGTAGGCGAAGAGGTTGAGCACACGCTGGCCCTTGGCCTGCTCGCGCACCCAATTGCGGCCGTAGCGCATGTCGAGGAACAACCCGGTGTTCTGCTTTTTGCCCAGGTCGATCAGGTAACGCAGGCCGCCTTCAGTGATGGTCAGCTCATCGATGGGCTCGCCCACCAGCCATTCGGTGGTGCTGTGCGGCAGGTAGCGGTGTTGCAGGGCAACCGTGTGAGCGCCGGATTGACCCCAGGGGAACTCGGTCAGCAGCTGTTTCAGGGCTTCGAGCTGTGCGGCTTCGGGTTCCTTGAACAGCGCCACCAGCACCACGCCTTGTAGCCAGTCGACCGTCAACTGCTCCAGGCCCGGCCAGCAGCGGCCACGGCCATGGAACAGGCGCCGGGTTTCGCTGGGCGGGTTGGCCAGGGCCGTGAGCAGGTGGGCGTGCAGGGTGGCGAGTGCGTCGGGGGTCATCGGTCGGGCGTCGGTCATTGAGCGGGCGGCATTTTAAACACAATTTGCCTTCAGCATGTGGCGTTGGTCAGAGGGTGGCGATCAGGGCTGGGCCGAACGCGTCCTTCAGGAATCCCGGCGCGATGTAGCGTTCGTAGTGGGCCTCGGACAGCAGGAAAAACTCGCGGTCAATCGCGTCGCGCAGGTCTGCCAGGTGGCGTTCGCGGAACTCGGGTAACAACGCCAAGCCATAGGCATCCAGCTTGGAAATCACCCGCGCACCGCGAGCAATCAATTGGTACGCCCAGCAATACGGCGACTGGTGCGGCATAAAGCGGATCTTGCGGGTTTCAAGCTGCTGGCGCAGCAGGTGTGCATCGAACACTTCGAGCTTGCTGGTCATCACCTGCACCAGCAGGTGTTCCAGTCGCAGCCACACCGCCTGTTTTTCCTCGGCGTTGTAGCCATTCCACTGGATGACTTCGTGGTGATAGCGCTTGCAGCCCCGGCAGACCAGGTCACCGTAGACGGTAGAACACAGGCCGACGCAAGGGGTCTTGATGGTTTGGTTGGACATAAAAGGTTTGTTTGAAAAATCCAATAAACACCAGAAACCAATGTGGGAGCAGGCTTGCCTGCTCCCACACGTTCAATCCCAGCTCAACGCGCCACCGGTCTGATACTCGATCACGCGGGTCTCAAAGAAGTTTTTCTCTTTCTTCAAGT
>NZ_PCOZ01000019.1 GCF_002979555.1 Pseudomonas sp. MYb60
GCTGGTTCGGGAAGCCGGCGTCAGCCTGGTTCCACAGGTGCAGGATGTGTTGCTGCTCATCCGCGTCCAGCAGGTTCAGTTCACCGACGGTCTGCTGTTGATCGGCAACCATCGCCTGCAACAGGTTCTGCCAGTGGCGCGCCATGCGCTCGATGGTGGCGGGTGCGAACAGGTCGGTGGCGTAGCTCAGGGATGCACGCAGCAGGTCCTGTGACTCTTCGATATCCAGGGTCAGGTCGAACTGGGCGACGGTTTCATCCCACGTGACCGGGCTCATCTGCAACCCTGCCAGGCGCTGCAGATGGTGGCCGGCCAGGCTCACATGGTGGTTGAACGCCACCTGGAACAATGGGCTCAGGCTCAGGCTGCGCTCGGGTTGCAGGGCCTCCACCAATTGCTCGAACGGCAGGTCCTGGTGGGCCTGGGCCTCCAATGCGCGTTGTTTGACCTGGGCCAGAACCTCACGCACGGTGGTGTGCCCGTCGATCTCGGCCTTGAGCACCTGGGTGTTGACGAAGAAGCCGATCAGACGCTCGGTCTCGACCCGGTTGCGGTTGGCAATCGGCACGCCGACGCGGATGTCGTGCTGGCCGCTGTAGCGGTGCAACAGCACTTGATAGGAGGCCAGCAGCAACATGAACAGGGTCACGCCTTCGCGCTGGGCCAGGGCTTTGAGTGAGTCCAACAGCGGCAGCGCCAACGGGATGTTCAGGCGCGCGCCGCGATGAGTCGGTGCCGCCGGGCGCTGATAGTCAAACGGCAGTTCCAGCACCGGTTGCTCGCCACCCAATTGCTCGCGCCAGTAATCGAGCTGGCGGGCTTTTTCCCCGGCCTCCATCCAGCGGCGTTGCCACAGGGCATAGTCGACGTACTGGATCGGCAGCGCCGGCAAGTGCAGCGACCGGCCCTGGCTGTAGGCGCTGTAGAGCTGGACGAGTTCATCGACCAGCACCTGCATCGACCAGCCATCGGAGATGATGTGGTGCTGCACCAGCACCAGCACATGCTGGTCTTCGGCCAGGCGCAGCAGGTTGACGCGCATCAGTGGGCCCTGGCGCAGATCGAACGGCTGGGCGATCAAGGCTTCGAGCCGGACCTTCAACGCCTCCTCGACAATCGGCTGGGTTTCCAGCTTGATCCGCGCCGACGGGTTGATCACCTGCACGGTGCGCTCGCCCTCCTGTTGCAGGTGAATGCGCAGGCTTTCGTGACGCGCCACCAGGGTATCGAAGGCGCGTTGCAAGGCGGGCTGGTCCAGGTGACCGCCGAGGCGCAAGGCACTCGGCACGTGGTAGGCCGCGCTGTGGGGATCCAGTTGCCAGAGAAACCACTGGCGCTCCTGGGCGTAGGACAACAGGAGTGGCTGGTCGCGCCCCTCCGCCGCCAGCGCCGGGGTACGGTCACGTTCACTGCCCAGGCCACGCACGAAGTCGCCCAGCAAGGGCTGCTCGAACAGTAACTTGAGACTTACTTCCACCCCAAGGCTGTGGCGCACGCGGGAGACGGTCTGGGTGGCAAGCAGCGAATGCCCGCCCAGTTCGAAGAAGTGATCTGTAAGCCCTACCCGCTCGGCGCCCAACACCTGGGACCAGATGGCGGCGACCTGCTGCTCCAGCGCGGTGACCGGCGCCACCCATTCAATAAGGGAGTGGCTGGCGTCCGGCGTGGGCAATGCCGCGCGGTCCAGCTTGCCGTTGGGGCTCAGCGGCAGCGCGTCCAGCAGCAGTAGATGTGCGGGCACCATGTAGTCCGGCAATTCATCGCGCAAGGTGGCCTTGAGCTGCGAGCGCAACTGCGCCTGCTCGGTGTCGGACAGCGGCTGGCTGGCGACCACGTAGCCGATCAATTGGCTGTCGGCGGCGAGCACCAAGGCTTCGCGCACGCCGGCCTGGGCCAGCAGGCGCGTTTCAATTTCCCCCAGTTCGATGCGGAAGCCGCGCACTTTCACCTGGTGGTCAATGCGCCCTACGTATTCGATCATGCCATCGGCACGGTAGCGCGCCAGGTCGCCGGTGCGGTACAGCCGCCCCGCGCCCTGGCTGCAGAAAGGATCGGGAATGAAGCGATGCGCAGTCAGCTCGGGGCGATTGAAGTAACCCCGCGCCAGCAGCGGCCCGCCGATCACCAGCTCACCGGCCACCCCCACCGGCACCGGGTTGAGGTTGGCGTCCAGCAGGTAAATGGCCCGACCTTCCAGCACGCGGCCGATGGGCATCATTGATGGCAAGGCTTCGCGCCCGTCCACGTAGGCGGCGCAGTCCAGGGCGGTGGCAGTCACCGTGGCCTCGGTGGGGCCGTAGGTATTCAGCAGGCGCACGTGCTGCAATCCTGCGGCACGCCAGGCGTTCAGGCCTTCGGGCGGCATGGCTTCGCCACCGATGTGCAGTTGGCGCAGGCGCCCGTAGTCGCGCGGGCCGTGGTCGGCGAAATCGCGCACCAGCAACAGCCAATAGGCGGTGGTCAGGTCGACCACGGAAATCTGGTGTTCTATAAGCTGCTGGTAGAAGGTGTCGCTGTCCCACAGGTCGCCGCCCCGCACCACCACCGCCGCGCCGCAGCACAGCGCCGGGTAGAGTTGCTCGACGAAACCATCGAAGTTGAACGTGCCGAATTGCAGCACGCGGTCATCGGCGCACAGTGCGAACAGCCCGGTAAACACCTCCACATGCCGTGCCAGGGAGGCCTGGTCGATGCCCACGCCTTTGGGCCGGCCTGTAGAACCGGACGTGAACATCAAGTAGGCCAGGTTGGTCGGCAACGCCCGGGGTGCCGGGTTCTCGCCGCTGTAGTCGGCCAGCCAACCGGCGTCGCTGTCCAGGCACACCAGGGTGAGGTCCGCCGTGATCGGCTGCTGTTCAAGCAATGCCTGCTGGGTCAACAGGACGTGCAGGCCACTGTCCTCGATCATGCATTGCAGGCGATCGGCGGGGTATTTCGGGTCCAGCGGTACGTAGGCACCGCCGGCCTTGAGCACCGCCAGCAGGCCGACGATCATCTCCAGCGAACGGTCCACCGCCACGCCCACCAGGGTGTCGGCACTCACGCCCAGTTCGATCAGACGGTGAGCCAGACGGTTGGCGCGTCGGTTGAGTTCGGCGTAGCCCATGCGCTGCTCATCGAGGATCAACGCGAGGCTGTCCGGGTGCAGCGCGGCTTGTTGCTCAAAACGTTGCAGCACGCTGGCACCGGCCGGCTGTGCAACATTGGCGGGGTTCCAGTCGTGCAGCACGCGCTGGTGCTCATGGGCCAGCAGCGTGGGGATCGCGCCCAACGCTTGCTCTGGCCCCTCGGCAAAGCGTTGCAACAACGCCTGCAAGTACGCGGCGATGTGCTGCACCGCGTCGGCGGCAAATGCTTCCCGCAGGTATTCCAGGTGCAGGTTCAGGTGGTGGCCGCCGTGTACGGTCAGGGTCAGCGGGTAGTTGGTGCGCTCCTGATGGCGAACGTTGCTGAACTGCAGTCCACCCTCGCCCGCCTGCTCCAGGCTCTTGGCGACCGGAAAGTTTTCGAACACCACCAGGGTGTCGAACAGCACTTCACCGGCCGACCCGGCCCAGCGCTGGATATCGAACAGCGGCGTGTGCTCGTGATCGCGCATTTGCAGGTTCAGCGCCTGCACGCCACGCACCCAGTCGCCGACGCTTTGCGCCGGGCCCGGCGCGGCGATCAGCGGCAAGGTGTTGATGAACAGGCCGACTTGCTGCTCGACGTCCGGCAACTGCGCCGGACGCCCCGACACCGTCACCCCGCAAGCGACGCTGGCCTGGCCGGTATAGCGTTGCAGCAGCAACAGCCACGCCGATTGCACCAGGGTATTGAGTGTCACTTGGTGGGCTCGCGCGAAAGCGCTCAGGCGCGCGGTCTGGGTTGCATCCAGTTCACAGAGGACTTCAGCGTATTCACCGCCCGCCTGCGCAGGACTCCCCGCTACGCTGCGGGCCAGGTGCGTCGGCTCCTCCAGCAGCATCAGGCGCTCACGCCAGAAAGCTTCACCCAGCGCCGGGTCTTGTTGTTGCAGCCAGGCGATATGTTGCGAGAACGCCGCACTGGCCGGCGGCAATGCCTGCCCTTTGCACGCCTGCAGCACTTCGTTGAGTACCAGCGCGTTGCTCCAGCCATCCATCAGGATGTGGTGACTGGTGTAGATCAGGTGCCAGCGCGCTTCATCAAGACGCACCAGCGCCACCCGCAGCAACGGCGGGCTCGCCAGTTCGAAGCCCTGGCGATGGTGTTCGGCAGCCAGCTCGTCGAGGGCGGTGGCAAGGTCCTGGCGCCCGCGCCAGTCGTGCTCGCTGAATGGCAGGTCGACGTGGCGATGCACCACTTGCAGGGCCTGGCCCTGATCGTCCTGCCAGACAAACCCGGTGCGCAGCATGTCGTGCCGTGCCAATACCTGGGCCCAGGCATGCTGGAACCGGGCCACGTCCACGCCCTGCACATCGGCGCGCAACTGGCTGACGTAGACGTCATCCTCACCCTGCTGGTAGAGGCTGTGGAACAACATGCCCTGTTGCATCGGCGACAGCGGGTACAGGTCCTGCACGTCACGCGCCGGCAGGGCCAGGGCGTCGAGCTGGGCCTGGCTCAGTTGCGCCAGACGCACGTCGGCCGGGGTGAGGCCGCCGTGCTGCGGGTCGAGGCAATGGGCGATCAGCGCCAGCAGTTCCTCGCGATAATCGTCAGCCAGTTGCTGGATGGTGGACGCTTCGAACATCTCACGGCTAAAGCCCCATTGCAGTGTCAGCTCGCCGCCGTACACCTGCCCTTCCACCGTCAGCCAATTGGCAAGCGGCGCCTCGGGATCCTGGGCTTGCCCACTGCCCTCGCTGGCAGGCACCCAGAGTGCCGAGTCGTCGAACTGACGGTCGAACTGCCCCAGGTAGTTGAAGGTGATGCGCGGCACGGCAAGGCTGCTCAAAGCCTGCGGTGTACCGAGGTAGCGCAGCAGGCCGTAGCCGATGCCTTTGTCGGGCACCGCGCGCAGTTGCTCCTTGACCGACTTGATCGCGCCGGCCAACTCGCCCTCGGCGTGCAGGCGCAGCGGGAACAGGCTGGTAAACCAGCCAACGGTGCGGCTCAGGTCAACGTCATCGAACAGGTCTTCGCGGCCATGGCCTTCCAACTGGATGAGCGCCGCCGACTGGCCGCTCCAGCGGCTGACGACCCGTGCGAGCGCAGTCAGCAGCAGGTCGTTGACCTGGGTGCGGTAGGCCGCTGGCGCGTCCTGCAACAACTGCCGGGTCTGTTCGACGCTGAGACGACTATCGAGCTTGGTGCCCAGGCGATTTTGCAGGCCGCCCCCGGGGTGGTCGCAGGGCAATTCGGCGTCGGCGACCTGGGCCTGCCAGTACGGCAGTTGGGTGCCCAGCGTTTGCGCATGGGCCTGCAACTGCAGCGCCCACTGCTGATAGGCGCTGGTCTTGGCCGGCAGCGGTGCATTGCGATAGGCCTGTTGCAGGTCTTCGAGCAGGATGCGCCAGGACACGCCGTCCACCACCAGGTGATGAACGACCAGTAGCAGGCGCTGGCGGCCGTCAGCCAGGTTGACCAGCACCGCGCGCAACAGTGGGCCGTGTTCCAGATCGAGGCTGCGCTGGGCTTCGTCGCAAAGCACGGCCAAGGCGTCGTCGTTGGCCGCCTGGGCTTGCCACAACCCCGGCTCGCTCACGGGCACCGCATGGGTTTGCTGCCAGGCGCCGGCCCGCTGCGCAAAACGCAGGCGCAGGGCGTCGTGGTGGTTGATCAACCGCGTCAGCGCCGCTTCAAGGCGCGCGGGTTGCAGCGCCTCACGCGGGGCCAGCAACAGGGATTGGTTCCAATGCTGGCGTGCAGGGATCGCTTCGGCAAAAAATTGCTGTTGCACCGGCGTCAGCAGCACGTCGCCGCTGACCGGGCCCTGGTCAATGACGATGGCCTGTTCAGCGCTGGCCACCCGTGCCAGGCTGCGCACGCTCTGGTACTGGAACAGGTCGCGCGGGCTCAGGCGTATGCCCGCCTGCCGAGCGCGACTGACCACCTGGATGGAGATGATCGAGTCACCGCCCAGTTCGAAGAAGTTGTCGTCCAGGCCCACCTGCGCAATGCCGAGCACATCGCTCCAGACCTGTGCGAGGGCTTGTTGCAGCGCGTTTTCCGGCGCGGCGTAGGCCTGTCGCGGCGCCGCGTCGGGCATTGGCAAGGCCTTGCGGTCGAGCTTGCCATTGGCGGTCACCGGCAATTTTTCCAGCGTCACGAAGTGGCTCGGCACCATGTATTCCGGCAGGCTGCTCAAGAGCCATGCCTTGAGGTCCGAGGGTTCGCTCGTTTCCAGCACCAGGTAGGCGACCAACTGTTTGCCGCCCTGTACCAGCACCACGGCTTCGCGCACGGCGGCGTGTTGCATCAGGCGGGTCTCGATTTCGCCCAGTTCGATGCGCAGCCCGCGCAGCTTGACCTGGTGGTCGAGGCGGCCGAGGTATTCAATCACCCCGTCGGCACGCTGGCGCACACGGTCGCCGGTGCGGTACAGCCGCGCGCCGTCGCCAAACGGGCTCGGCACAAAGCGTTCGGCGGTCAGGGCCGGGCGCCGGTGATAGCTGCGGGCCAGGCCGGTACCGCCCAGGTACAGCTCGCCGGCGACACCCGCCGGCACCGGGTTGAGCTGGGCGTCCAGCACCCAGGTGCCGAGGTTGGCGATGGGCCGCCCGATGGGCACGCTGTCGGCGCCTTCGTCGATGCAGGTCCAGTGGGTCACGTCGATGGCCGCTTCGGTGGGCCCATAGAGGTTGAACAGGCCAGCGTTCGGCAGCTTGGCGAACACCTGCAATTGCGCATCCAGCGGCAGGGCTTCGCCGCTGCACACGATGCGTTTGAGGCTCGCGCAGGCGTACACGCCCGGCTCGTGGATGAACGCCTGGAGCATGGAGGGTACGAAGTGCAAGGTGGTGATGGCCTGCCGGCCGATGGTCTCGATCAGGCGCGCCGGTTCGCGGTGTTCGCCGGGGGCTGCGACCACCAGGCGCGCGCCGGTCATCAGCGGCCAGAAGAACTCCCACACCGATACGTCGAAGCTGAACGGGGTCTTCTGCAACACCGCGTCGCTGGCGTCGAGGCCATAAGCCTGTTGCATCCAGCACAGGCGATTGACCAGCGCACGATGGCTATTGCCGGCGCCCTTGGGTTTGCCGGTGGAGCCGGAGGTGTAGATCACATACGCGAGGTTCAAGGCGTGCACGGCGACATCGGGCGCCGTGGTCTCATAGGCGTCCAGCCAATCGGCAGGCCCGTCGAGGGCAATCACCTGGAGGCCCTCGGTGGGCAGCGACCCCAACACGTGGTGCTGGCTGAGCAGCCATTGGATGCCGCTGTCCTCGACCATGTAGGCCAGGCGTTCGCGGGGGTATTCAGGGTCCAGCGGCACGTAGCCGCCGCCGGCCTTGAGGATCGCCAGCAGGCCCACCACCATTTCGATGGAACGCTCGACGCAGATGCCCACCAGGCTGTCGGGGCCAACGCCCCGCGCCACCAACGCGTGGGCCAGTTGGTTGGCGCGGGCGTCAAGCTGGGCGTAGGTCAATGCGGTAGCGCCGAACACCAAGGCCGGTGCGTGCGGGCTGCGCTGCACCTGATCCTCGATGAGCTGGTGCAGCGCGCACTCGGTCGGATAAGCCTGCGCGGTCTGGTTCCAGTCATGCACCAGCACCTGGCGCTCGTCGTCGGCCAGCATCGGCAACTCGCCGATACGCTGCTCGCCGTCCGCTGCCATCGCCTGCAACAGGCGAATCCAGTGGCGGGCCATGCGCGCGATGGTCGGGGCGTCGAACAGGTCGTTGGCGTAAGTCAGCGCGGCGTGCAGGGTGCCGGACTTTTCGTAGGTGTCGAGGGTCAGGTCGAACTGCGTGGTGCGGCCCTGCCATTGCACCAGGGCCAGTTCCAGTCCCGACGCGGTGCTGACGCTGGCAATGTCCGCCACCACCGGCTGGTGGTTGTACATCACCTGGAACAGCGGCGTATGGCTGAGGCTGCGCTCGACCTTGAGGGCTTCCACCAGGCGTTCGAAGGGCAGCTCCTGATGGGCCTGGGCACCCAGGGCATGCTCCTTGATGCCTTGCAGCAGTTCGGTGACGCGGGTCTGCCCGGTCAGCTCGGTGCGCAGTACCTGGGTGTTGACGAAGAAACCGATCAGCCCTTCGACTTCATTGCGGTTGCGGTTGGCAATCGGCACGCCGACGCGGATATCGCCCTGGCCACTGTAGCGATGCAGCAGCACGTTGAAGGCACCGAGCAGCAGCATGAACAAGGTGACGTTGTGCTGTTGCGCGCAGCTGCGCAGTTGTGCGGCCAGCTGCGGCGCAATCGCGAACTCATGACGGGTGCCCTGATAGCTGGGCATGGCCGGGCGCGGGTGGTCGGTGGGCAACTCCAGCACCGGGTGCTCATCACCCAGGCGCGCCTGCCAATAATCGAGCTGGCGCGCCTGCTCGCCGGCTTCCAGCCAGCGGCGCTGCCACAGGGCATAATCGCTGTACTGGATCGGCAGCGCCGGCAGTTGCGGGGTTTCGTTGCGTGCATGGGCGTCGTAGCAGCGGATGAATTCGTCGATCAGCACGTTCATCGACCAGCCATCGGAGACGATGTGGTGCAGGGTCAGCAGCAGCACATGTTCGCGCTCATCAAGCTTGAGCAGTTGCACGCGCAGCAGCGGGCCGTGTTCCAGGTCGAACGGCTGCAGCGACTGGCGGGTGGCGGCGTCGATGACGGCCAGCTCGCGCTCGGCGTGCGGCAACGCGCTGAGGTCAGTGTGTTCGACGGCCAGCGCCGACTGCAGGGCGACCTGTGCCAGGCGGTCATCGGCCTGGCGCTGGAACACCGTGCGCAGGGTTTCGTGCCGTGCCACCAGGCTGGCGAAAGCCTGCTCCAGCACCGCCAGGTTCAACGCCCCCTTGAGCCGCACCGCCCCCGGCAGGTTATAGGCGCCGCTGGCCGGGTCCAATTGCCACAAAAACCACATGCGCTGTTGTGCGTAGGACAGCGCCTGGCGATCCTCCACCTCGACCCCGGCCGGAATCGGAAACCTTGAAAAGTCCACCCCTTCTTTCTGCAATGCCTGCAGGAACAACTGGCGTTTTTCCAGGGGCAGCCCGATAAACCGGCGAGCAAGTTTCAAGGAGTCTTCAGCATTCATTTCTTGGAGTCCGCAGCGATAGGCAGGAGGCACAGAGGCACGTCGTCCCTATAAAACGAACCGGGAAGCGAAAAATTAGCGGGGGGATGGAGGTGCGCAGCCGCATGCCTGCAGCACCACCGCAGTGAGCCGACGCCGGTGATTGGCTGAAGTCGGTTTCAACCCTTTGAACTGCAGACCCGGACCTCTTCACGTGCCAATCGTCGAGCCTGGTGATCCTGCTCGAAAATATCGTCCAGGCTGGAGAGCGTCTGCAGGTTTATATGCTGCAAGGTGTGATCGACCACACGCGGAATCTGGGTGAACCGAATGCGCCCGCCCAGAAACGCCTCGACCGCCACTTCATTGGCCGCGTTCAACGCAGCACTGGCTTGGGTGCCCTCGGCAAGCACCTGCAGAGCCAGGCCGAGGCAGGGAAAACGCTGCAGGTCGGGATATTCGAACGTCAGCCCGCCGGTGCGTGTCAGGTCCAGCGGCGACACCCCGGACTCGATGCGTTGCGGGTACGCGAGGGCATGAGCTACCGGCATCCGCATGTCCGGGTTACCCAGTTGGGCCAGCACGGACTGATCGCGAAACACCACCAATGAATGCACCACGCTTTGCGGATGGATCAAGGCACGTATGCGTTCGGCGGGTAGATCGAACAACCAATGGGCTTCAATGATTTCCAGGCCCTTGTTCATCATAGTGGCGCAATCCACGGAAATTTTGCGGCCCATCGACCAATTGGGATGGGCGCATGCCTGGTCGGGAGTCACGTCGTCCAGGCTGTCGAGCGGACGCTCCCTGAAAGGTCCGCCAGAGGCCGTCAGGATCAGATGATCCACGTCATCCAGCGAACCTTGGCAGCCTTGCAAGCACTGGAAAATCGCGTTGTGCTCACTGTCGAGCGGTATCACCGTCGCTGCGCCGCTGGCCACGGTTTCGACGAACAAGACGCCTGCCATGATCAAGGCTTCCTTGTTGGCCAACAGGATTTTCTTGCCTGCCTGGGCGGCACTGAGGGTTGGCAACAAGCCAGCCGCGCCGACGATACCGGCCACCACCGTGTCCACATCCGGCGCCGCCGCCGCTGCGCACAGGGCATCGACACCACACAACACTTCGGTAGGCAGGTCTGCCGCCAGCAGGTGGGCCTGCAACTCGATAGCGTGCTGAGGTTCAATGACCACGGCGAATGGAGGGCGAAACTTCACGCATTGCTGGTACAACTTTTCCATGTTCCGATGGGCCGTGAGCCCTTGTACTTTCAATGTCTCAGGGTGACGCGCGACTACATCCAGAACACTGTCGCCAATCGACCCGGTTGACCCGAGAACGAGCAGGCGCTGCAACATGATCTTGCCATCCGTATTTAAGTTGTAGTGCGAAACAATACTAGGCCCCTCTCAATGTTTTACAACGTGCACGTCATACCCACTGGCGATTAAACAGAACACCTTTAATTATATCGTTGCGCCTATCGCATTTAATAATCTTGCCGATTCCAAAATAAACTATTCCGCCCATTGCGTTTCATTCAGCGCCTTCTAGATTAAACAACTTCCGCCCACACTTTTTTAACGCTTATCCTTGGTCCGTCGTACCGTCCAATGGCATAGACACTGTCGAGTCTTGCTATGAACACACCGAATCATTTGTATCCCCCCCTCTTCTCTTTTGATTGGCAAAGTGCTTGCTCACCGCATGCGCGGGCGGTCGAAAAGCAGGTCATTGAATGGGCAGACGACCACCGGTTGCGCAATGACCGTGAGCTTCGCGCCCCTCCCGGCGCCAGGCCGTCTATTCAAGGCTTTGACTATGGGTCAAGCGCGCAGGAAGTGGCAGCAACGCGCCAATACGTAGACGACCTGAAAGCGTCTTGCCACCTTGAGACCTGAGGACCCCTTCCATGTTCGAACTCCTCGAGACACTGGATACGCCTGCCCACCTGCGCACTCTGCACCCTGGGGCACTCGGGCCGCTCGCCGACGAATTGCGAGCCTTCATCCTGCAAAGCGTGAGTGCAACAGGCGGCCACCTTTCCGCCAACCTGGGCACCGTCGAATTGACCCTCGCCTTGCATTACGTGTTCAACACGCCAGACGACAGGATCGTTTGGGATGTCGGCCACCAAGCCTATGCTCATAAGATTCTTACAGGGCGCCGCGAAGAAATGGCCGGTATTCGCCAGTTTGGCGGCATATCTGGATTTCCACGCCGATGCGAATCGACCTACGACTGTTTTGGCACTGGCCATTCCAGCACGTCGATCTCGGCGGCGCTGGGTATGGCGTTGGCCGCCCGAAACCTCGGTAGCCCCCGCCACTGCATCGCCGTGATGGGCGACGGAGCCCTGAGTGGTGGCATGGCCTTCGAGGCCCTGAACAATGCGGGCCGCTACCCCGACCTTCGGTTCCTCGTAGTCCTCAACGATAACGATATGTCCATTTCGCCCTCGGTGGGCATGCTGCGCGAGCATCTGGGTGCATTGACCGCCGATCATCGCGCAAGCCATGAGGTGAACCTGTTCAAGGCGATGGGTTTGACCTACACCGGCACCATCGACGGGCATGACCTCGCGCAACTGGTGAAAACACTGCGCACGCTCAGGTCCCGCAAAGGGCCGCAGTTGCTGCATATCATCACAGAGAAAGGCCACGGTTACTCGCCAGCGGCTGCTGATCCGGTGCTGTATCACGGCCCCGGCAAATTTGATCCCGTCCAGGGGATCTGTCCCTCGACCCCAGGCCCCCAGACCTACACACACGTGTTCAGCCAGTGGTTGGCGGATGAAGCGCAGCGCGATTCACGCGTCGTCGCGATCACCCCGGCCATGCGCGAAGGTTCCGGCCTGTCAGCATTCGAACAGCAGTTTGCCGGGCGCTACTTCGACGTGGGCATCGCCGAACAGCATGCCCTCACCTTCGCCGCCGGCCTTGCCACCGAAGGCATGCGGCCAGTGGTCGCGATCTATTCGACCTTCCTGCAACGCGGGTATGACCAGCTCATTCATGACATCGCACTCCAGAACCTGTCGGTGGTGTTTGCCATCGACCGGGCGGGGATAGTCGGTGCCGACGGCGCTACACACAATGGCGCCTTCGATATCGCCTACCTGCGCTGCATCCCCAACCTGACGATCATGGCACCCGCAGATGAAAAGGAATGCAGACAGATGCTGCACACCGCCTTGCAACAAGATGGCCCCTGTGCGGTGCGTTACCCACGCGGTGGCGCAAGCGGTAGTGCGCCCTCACCGGACCTGACCACACTGGCACTGGGCAAAGGTGAAATTCGCCGTACCTGTACGCAGGCACGAGGACATCGCGTCGCCATTCTAGCCTTTGGTTCAATGACACAAAGAGCAATGGAGGCGGCAAACCTGATCGATGCCACGGTAGCCAACATGCGTTTCATCAAGCCCTTGGACAATGAACTCATCCTGGCGATGGCACGGGATCATGATTGGCTGGTGACCGTGGAAGAAGGGAGCATCATGGGTGGCGCAGGCTCGGCTTGCCTGGAATCCCTGGCCAGTCAGAATCAGCGGTCGGCGCTGCTGTGTCTGGGGCTACCCGACCAGTTCATCGAGCACGGCGCCCCTGAGCAGCTATTGAGCTACTACGGCCTGGATGCGGGCGGGATCGCCCGTTCCATGCGTGAATTCGCCTACACGTTCGGACTTGGCTACGCGGCTCCCGGCATTACGCCCAATGCTGCGGCGCGTCAGGCGAGCGCCTGAGCATGAACGTGATCATTGCCCAGCCACGAGGGTTCTGCGCCGGCGTTGAACGTGCCATTGATACGGTGGAACAAGCCCTGAAGCAGTTCGGCGCACCGGTGTATGTACGTCATGAAATCGTGCATAACCGCCATGTCGTGCAGGCGTTGAGTGACCAAGGCGCGACCTTTGTGGATGAGCTGGATCAAGTGCCAGTGGGCGCGGTGACCATTTTCAGCGCCCACGGCGTGACCCGTGAGGTGGAGCGCAACGCTCGGCAGCGTCAGCTTCAGGTATTCGATGCCACCTGCCCACTGGTGACCAAGGTGCATAACCATGGGCGCCAGTACGCGGCCAAGGGTTACAGACTGATTTTGATCGGCGAGCCCGACCACCCTGAAGTCATCGGCATCCAAGGCCAGGTTGATGCGCCGATCACGTTGATCCAGACCGTCAAACAGGTCGGTGAGCTGACATTTGCCGAGGATACGCCGTTGGCCTACCTGACCCAGACCACCCTGAGCGTGGACGCTACTCGTGCAGTGGTGCAGGCGTTGACACGGCGCTACCCGCAGATCGTCGGGCCCGCCAGCCGCGATATCTGCTACGCGGTGCAAAACCGTCAACAAGCCGTGCGCGAACTTTGCGCGCGGGTGCACGCATTGTTGGTTGTGGGCAATGCCAACAGCGCCAACGCCGTGACCTTGTGTGTGCTGGGCAATGACCTCGGCGTGCCGAGTCATCTGGTTGCCGATGGCAGTGAGGTCGACCACCAATGGTTCACGCCTGACATGACTGTGGGTATTACCGCAGGCGCCTCAACCCCGGAAACGTCGGTGAAGGACGTCATCGCTGCGTTGGCACTGATTGCCCCGTTGCAGATCCAGACCTTGCCAGGTCGTGAGGAACAGGTACGGTTTCTGCCCCTGCCCGGGTTGATTACCCGGCAATAGAACAGAGGAGTCGCATCATGCACGCCTTGCCTGCACGTCGCGTTACCCAGCGTGTGAACGTCGGCCTGGTGCCCTTGGGCAGCGACGCGCCGATTGTGGTGCAGGCGATGACCAACACCGACACCGCCGATGCCCGCGCCACGGCGGCACAGGTGGAAAGCCTGGCCGTCGCCGGGGCCGAACTGGTGCGCATCACAGTCAATAGTCATGAGGCCGCAGCCCAGGTCGCAACGATCCGGGAGCTGTTGGACCGGCGCAACATCCACGTGCCCCTCGTGGGGGATTTCCACTTCAACGGCCATCGGCTGCTGGCGGCGTATCCTCAGTGCGCAGAAGCCTTGGCCAAGTACCGGATCAACCCCGGTAACGTCGGCAAAGGTGCGCGGCGCGACGAACAGTTCTGCCAGATGATCGAAGTCGCCTGCCGCTACGACAAGCCCGTGCGTATCGGTGTCAACTGGGGCAGCCTCGATCCCGACTTGCTTGCCAGAATGATGGACGCCAACGCCATCCTCACTACGCCGCTCGCGGCCGACACCGTCATGCGCGAGGCGCTGGTCGTGTCGGCCCTGGAAAATGCCCAGAGGGCCATGGACGTCGGCCTGCCGCCGGACCATATCGTGTTATCCGCCAAGGTCAGCCACGTTCAAGACCTCATCGCTGTCTACCGCACCCTGGCTGCACGTTGTGACTTCCCGCTGCACCTGGGGCTGACCGAAGCCGGCATGGGCTCCAAAGGTATCGTCGCCTCAACCGCGGCCCTTGCCGTGTTGTTGCAGGAAGGCATTGGCGATACCTTGCGAATTTCACTGACCCCAGACCCCGGCGGCGAGCGTAACCGAGAAGTCCAGGTCGCCCAGCAAATTATGCAAACCATGGGCCTGCGCGCTTTTACCCCACAGGTGGTGGCGTGCCCGGGGTGTGGCCGGACTACCAGTGTGTTCTTCCAGGCGATGGCACAACAGATCGAAGCCTTTCTGACAACACAAATGCCGCGATGGCGCGACCGCTACCCTGGGGTTGAGCGGATGCACGTCGCCGTGATGGGATGCGTGGTCAATGGCCCAGGCGAGAGCAGGCTGGCCGACATAGGTGTCTCACTGCCGGGTGCAGGAGAACACCCTAGCGCCCCCGTGTATATCGATGGCAAGCGGACCCTGACCTTGAAGGGTCCCGATATTGCCCAGGATTTCATCCGATTGCTCGAGGCGTATGTAGACACCCGCTACGGTCCCCATCCCACCGAATACAGCCGGCTTGAGCAACTGTTGGACACACCACCTTTCAACACAGGTCGATTAATAGCGTCCACGACCGGTGCGCAACCTTGCATCACACCAACCGTTTGATCTGTTTGTGCCGCCATACCAAGCGGTAATAGGCGGTCTGCAGGACCAGCATTGCCAGGTAGGTCACCGGAAACGCCATCCAAACGCCCTCCAGGCCAAAATGCGCGTTGAACAGGTAGGCCATCGGCAGTTCCACGCAGAGCACGCAGAAAATCGAAATCACTACCGGCATCAGCACCACGCCGCTGGCACGCATGATCCCGCCCACCACCGCCTGGAAGCCGAACACCAGAATGCTCCAGAGCATGATGTGCAACAGGTGTTCGGCGTTGACCCGTGCCCCATCGTCAGTGATGAACAGGCCGAGCAACCAGTGGGACAACCCATAACCGAGCACAATCAGGCCACCGGTCAGGCACAGGTTGATCAACAAACCCGTGCGCAAGATCGGCCCGATACGCTCCAGCCGTCCGGCGCCAATCGCCTGTGCACCCAGGATCGAGGCGGTGATGGCAATCGACAACGCCGGGAATTGCACGTAGTTGACGATCTGTGTCACCGCGCCATACGCCGCCGTGGCCTGGGAGCCGTGGCCGTTGACCAGGGCGAGGATGACCAGCTCGGAGAGCGACAGCACCACCATCTGCAAGCCGGTGGGCAAACCGATACGCAGGACTTTGCCGAGCACCACAGGATCCAGGCGCAAGGCCGCGAGCAGCTCGCGATCCGGCGCCATCACATGACGCTTGTGGCGCAGGCGCATGGTCAGAAACAGCATGGCCAAGGCGTTGCCCACGAGTCCGGCATACACCGCGCTCTGGATGCCCATGGGCGGCAGGCCGATCCAGCCGCCGATCAGTGCCGGCGTCAGCAACAGGCCAACCAGGGTCGACACCATCAGCGCCAGCAACGGCGAGACCGTGTCACTGACGCCGCGCAGCAACTGGGTATAGAGAATGAACACCAGCAGCAGCGGCATGATCAGCATCATCTTCTGGGCATAGCCCACCGCATCGTCCAGCACGTCAATCGGCGTGCCCAACGCCTGCAACGCCGGACGCGCAAACAGACTGCCCAGCACCGCCGCGATCACCCCCACCAGCGCGCCCAGCGTCAGGGTGGCACCGGTGATCACCTTGACCATCGAGGTTTCCTGCGCGCCCCAGGCCTGCCCGATCAGCACCGAGGCGCCCGCCCCCAGACCGATCACCAAGGCAATGAAGAAAAACACGATGGGGAACATGCCCGACACCGCCGCCAGCGCCTGGGTGCCGAGCATTTGTCCGACATAGATGCCATTCAGGGTGCCGGAAAAACTTTGCAGGAAGTTGGACAGCACCATCGGTGCTAGAAAGATCAGGTAGACCTGCCACAGCGGACGTTGCAAAGGGCTTTGCATGAAAAACGGGGCCTCGGATCACTAAAGCGTCCGAGGGTTATACCGCAAGTGGATCCCATCTTCCCGTGCTTTCGGGTTCCACCACCAGACGCGCGTTGCGCACCGTCGCGCTCAGGTGCCGGGCATTGCCCTGCAGCAGGCATTCGGCAAGCGCCGGTTCCAATTCGACGCGCAAGCGCCTGCCCTGGGCAAAGCGCTGGCGTAGTTCACCACCGCTACACCGAGGGTGTCCGGGGTGCTGGAAATGTCGCCATGGCGCATTGCAACGCTCCTGTTCTAGTGACTGATCATCCACGGCCGTGGGCCGGTCCGGGTCTTCAGGCCCAAAGGGTTGGCCTTGCTCGGCACGACCTTTTTGCTCGTACCGCAACAGCCGCAACCGGCCGGGTGCCGGCGACTGTCCTGGTACTCGCCGACGGTTTGCGGAGCGTTGGCGCTGCGCTCGTTGCCGGCGATGGCCTTGCGCTGGTTGGCCGACAGGGTTTGCAGCGCCGGGGCGGACACCCGCAGCTGGCCGCCCGGCCCTGCGCAATACGGGCACTCGCTCGATTCGTGGCGCTGCGCCATGGGGCGCAGCATCGTGAAGGTGCCGCACGCCGCGCAGGCGTATTCATAGGTCGGCATGGCTACAGGTCCGGGGCGATGGGCAGGTCGATGCTGCCGTCGAGGAATTTGGTCGGGCCGTTGGCGTTGGGGTTGATGTCGAATTCGAAGATCTCCGTGGGCAACCACAATGTCGCGCAGGCGTTCGGAATATCCACCACGCCGCTGATATGCCCTTGCACCGGCGCCGAGCCGAGCAGCGCGTAGCCCTGGGCCGGCGAGTAGCCGAACTTGGTCAGGTAGTTGATCGCATTCAGGCACGCCTGGCGGTAAGCGACGTTGACGTCCAGGTAGTGCTGTTGGCCCTGTTCGTCTACGGAGATGCCTTCGAAGATCAGGTAGTTCTTGTAGTTCGGGGTGATCGGGCTGGGCTTGAACACCGGGTTTTTGATCCCATACTTGGCCATGCCGCCCTTGATCAGCTCGACTTTCATGTGCACCCAGCCGGCCATTTCGATGGCGCCGCAAAAGGTGATTTCGCCGTCGCCCTGGCTGAAGTGCAAGTCGCCCACCGACAGGCCGGCGCCGTTGACGTAGACCGGGAAAAAGATCTTCGAACCGCGGGACAAATCCTTGATATCGCAGTTACCGCCATGCTCGCGCGGCGGTACGGTGCGCGCGCCGGTGGCGGCGGCATCGTCGCGGGCCTGGCCCTGCATCTTGCCCATGTGCGCGGTGGCAGCCAGCGGCGCGTTGGCCAGAGGCGGGACGCGGGTCGGGTTGGTGTCGATCAGTTCCTGCTCGCGCCGGTTCCAGTCGGCGAGCATCACTGGGTCGGGCAGGCAGCCGATCAGGCCGGGGTGTATCAGGCCGGCGAAGTTAACCCCGGGAATATGGCGGGAACTGGTGAACATGCCCTTGAAATCCCAGATCGCTTTTTGGGCGCTCGGGAAGTGATCGGTCAGAAAGCCGCCACCGTTCTGGCGCGAGAAGAAGCCGTTGAAGCCCCACTGGGATTCGGCCTTGGCGCCGATATCCAGCAAGTCCACCACCAGCAAGTCACCCGGCTCGGCGCCGTGCACACCCACCGGGCCGGAGAGGTAGTGCACGGTGGACAGGTCCACGTCGCGCACATCGCTGGCGTCGTCGTTGTTCTTGATCGCGCCGGCGGTCCAGTCGTAGGTTTCGAGGATGAAGTCATCGCCCGGCTTGACCCAGCAGGCCATCGGAATGTCTGGGTGCCAGCGGTTATGGATTTGCTCGTTCTCGGTGACAGGCTGGTTGAGGTCGACTTTGATCAGCGTTTCGGTCATGGACTGGCTCCTGGACGGACGACGGGTTGCGTTCGATCCAGTCTCGTGGAGCCAGCGGAAACGGGGAATACGTTGGATGACGTATGGGGTCAGCGCTTGTCGCGTTTCATCTGCATGGTCAGGGTGAAACGGTCGGCGGGGTACACCGATTCCGCCACCGCAATCAGCGCGCCGTCGTCATCGCGGTACTGGCGGACGATCGTCAGGCCCAGTGCGCCGTTCTGCGCCTTGAGCCGGACGGCCAACTCGGCGCTCAGTTGCACCGGACGCACCTGTTGGTCGACCAGGTCGATGTGCCGCGAGCTGGCCTTGCCGATCAGCGCGGCGATCAGTTCGCCCGGGTGTTTGCGGGCTTGCGGGATGATGTCGGCAAAGGCCTGTTCTGCATAGACGTCGGTCCAGCACAACGGCGCGTTGCCGTTGCCGGCATCCACCTTGATGCTCGACACGCAGAAGTAATGCCCGCCCGGCTCCAGGCCCAGGCGCCGCGCCAGGGCAATGTCGGCGACGAATTCGCGCACGTCCTGGATATCGCGGATATGGGTTTCGGCCACCTGCACCAGGTCGGCCACCGAGGCCATCGCCTGGGAATAGCCGCCCTGCGGCGCCGCTGCCTCGACCCGCGTACCCACGCGCTTGCGCCGCGAGACCATGCCCTGGCCCTGCAACTGGTCGATGGCCGCGCGCACAGTGTGGCGGCTCACGGCGTACAGCGAACACAGCTCGAATTCAGTGGGCAACAACGACCCCACCGGATAACGACCACTGCCGATCTGCTCGATCAAGTCCCTGGCAACCGCCGCATAACGCCTCTGGCTCACGCTTTCCATTTTTACCCTCGTTGTCGAGTTGACAGTGTATCAGCACAGGCGTAATCATAATGTACGGACATATTAAATATGTATGGTTTAAAAATAACAATTAGGATTTTCCCATGTCGAGTACCGTTTTTGATTCCGCCCTGTTCCGCGACATGTTCGGCACCGCCGAAATGCGCGGAGTGTTCTCCGATAAAGCGCTGATCGAGCGCTACATCGAAGTGGAAGTGGCCCTGGCCCGCGCCGAAGCCCGATGCGGCGTGATCCCCGCTGAGGCCGCGGAGCAGATTGCCGCGCTGTCGCAGTACGAGGCGCTGGACCTGGCGCTGATGCAGCACGAGACCGAAATCGTCGGCTACCCGATCCTGCCGCTGGTGGAGCAACTGTCGAAGATCTGCGGCGACGCCGGCCGCTATGTGCACTGGGGCGCGACCACCCAGGACATCATGGACACCGCTGTGGTCCTGCAGGTGCGCGCTGCCCTGGCCATCGTCGAGCGCGATATCCAGGCCGTGCGCGGCCTGCTCGCCGGCCTCGCCGCGCGTTATCGCGACACGCCAATGGCCGGCCGCACGCATTTGCAACACGCGCTGCCGATCACCTTCGGCTACAAGTGCGCGGTGTGGCTGAGCATGTTCGACCGCCACGCCGAGCGCCTGGTGGAACTGCGCCCGCGGGTGGAGATCGGCCAGTTCGCCGGGGCTGCGGGCACCCTCGCCTCCCTGGGCGACAAGGGCTTGGAGGTGCAGGAGGCGTTGATGGCCGAACTCGGCCTCGGCGTACCACAAGCCACCTGGCACGTGGCCCGTGACGGGCTGGCAGAAACCCTGAACTTCCTCGGCCTGGTCACCGGGTCGCTGGGCAAGATCGCCCTGGACATCATGATGATGATGACCAGCGAGCTGGGCGAAGTGTACGAGCCATTCGTCAAGGGCCGTGGCGCCAGCAGCACCATGCCGCAGAAGCGCAACCCGATTTCGTGCGAACTGATGTACGCCGCTGCCAAGGGCGTGCGCCAACACGCCGGGCTGATGCTGGATGCGATGATCCAGGATTTCGAGCGCTCCACCGGCCCTTGGCAGGCCGAATGGATCGCCATCCCGGAAGCCTTCGCCCTCAGCGCAGCGTCGCTGGGCCAGGCGACGTTCATGCTCGCCGGCCTGGAAGTGCGACCGGAGCGCATGCGCAAGAACCTCGACATGACCCAAGGGTTGATCGTGGCCGAAGCGGTAATGATGGGCCTTGCGCCTGCCCTCGGCCGCCAGGTGGCCCACGATGTGGTCTACGCCGCGTGCCGCATGGCCAACGATCAGGGCACCAGCCTGCTCGACGCCCTGCTCGCCCAGGGTGAAGCCACGGCGCAGTTGGACGTGGCTGAGCTGCAACGCCTGACCGACCCGGCGAACTACCTGGGGCTCGCGCCGCAGATGGTGGATATCGCGCTGGCGCGCCAAGGCGCAGTGAAACGCTGAGCCTCGGACCTGATGGAGATCTAATGTGGGAGGGGCAAGTCGAATCGTCGCACGGCCTCTCCCACAGGGGATCTCCAGCGTTTTCATAACCATAAAAACAATGAGATCACAGACATGTCATCCACCCCTGCTAAAAAACCGCTGTACAAGGACCTGACCTTCCAGGTCGTTGCCGCCATGTTCCTGGGGATTGCCTTCGGCTTTATCGCCCCCGAGCTGGCCGCCAGTTTCAAGATCCTTGGTGATATTTTCCTCAAGCTGATCAAGACCGCCGTTGCGCCGCTGGTGTTTTTCACCGTGGTCCACGGCATTGCCTCGGCCGGTGATATCAAGCGGGTCGGCAAGGTAGGTCTGCGCGCACTCATCTACTTCGAAGTGGTGTCCACCCTCGCCCTGGCCATCGGCTTACTGTGGGGCAACCTGCTGCAGATCGGCTCCGGCATGCACGACGCCCATCCGAGCAGCGCCGCCGCTGCCGCTGCCAATGCCGCGGTTGCCAAAGGCCACGCGCCGGCGTCGACCATGGACTTCATCTACGGCATCTTTCCCGACAACTTCGTCGGTGCCTTCGCCGGTGGTCAATTGCTGCAAGTGCTGGTGATCTCGGTGCTGTTCGGCTTCGCCCTGCTGGCGTTGAAGCCTGAGCGCCGTGAGGTGATCGAGGACGGTCTGAACCGTATCTCGGAATGCTTCTTTGAATTCATCAACCTGATCATGAAGTTCGCGCCCCTGGGTGCCTTCGGTTCGGTGGCCTACGCCGTGGGCAGCAATGGCACGGCGGTGCTGATGTCGCTGGCCAACCTGGTGCTGATGTTCTACGTGGGCATCGCGTTCTTTATCTTCGTGGTGCTGGGCGCGGTATGCCGTTTGAGCGGGTTCAGCCTGTGGCGCTTCCTCACCTACATCAAGGATGAAATCTTCATCGTGCTCGGCACCGCCTCGTCGGAAAGCGCACTGCCGCGCCTGCTGCAAAAGCTTGAGAAGTTCGGCTGCTCCAAACAAAGCGTCGGCCTGGTGCTGCCCACGGGCTATGCATTCAACCTCGACGGTACGTCGATCTACATGTCGCTGTGCGTGCTGTTTATTGCCAATGCCTACGGCGTGCCGCTGAGCTGGGAGCAACAGCTGGGCATCATCGCGATCATGCTGGTGACGTCCAAGGGCGCGGCGGCGGTCTCGGGCGGCAGCTTCGTGGTGTTTGCGGCGACGGTCACCGCCATCGGCGTGTTGCCGACCGAAGGCCTGGCACTGCTGTTTGGCGTGTACCGCTTCATGTCGATGGCCATTGCCACCTGCAACACCATTGGCAACAGCGTGGCCACCGTGGTGGTGTCGAAGTGGTCGGGGGAGTTTTCCGAGCAGACCGCCAAGGTCGAATACCAACGTGTGCTCGGCCGTCCGGCCGGCGCGGCACTGTAGCCGAGGCCGCCGATGACCACACTACGAATCGAACATGACGCGTTCGGGCCGGTATCCATCCCGGCCGACCGCTACTGGGGCGCACAGACTCAGCGAGCCCTGGAGGTGTTCGGCAGCAAGCAGCCGTTCACTGTCAGCCTGATCCGCGCCTTCGGCCAGCAAAAACGCGCGTGCGCCCGCGCCAACGCCCGGCTCGGCGTATTGGCGCCGGAGCTGGCGCAGGCCATCGAGCAAGCCGCGGCGCAAGTGGCCGACGGCGCCTTTGACGCGCACTTCCCGTTGTCGATCTGGCAAACCGGCTCCGGCACCCAGACCAACATGAACGCCAACGAGGTGATCGCCAACTGCGCCAATCTCAAGCTTGGGGGTGAGCTGGGCAGCAAGTCGCCGGTGCATCCCAACGACCATGTGAACCGCTCGCAGTCGTCCAACGACAGCTTCCCCACGGTGATGCACGTGACCACCGTGCTGGCACTGCGCGGTCACCTGCTGCCGGCACTCGCTCAGCTGTGCGCGGGCCTGAACGCCAAGGCCGAGGCCTGGCGTGACGCGTTGAAAATCGGTCGTACCCACCTCATGGATGCGGTGCCGATGAGCCAGGGCCAGGCGTTCGGCGCGTTTGCCCAGCAGATCGAGCACGGCATCGCCCGTATCGAGGCGTGCATGCCGCGTCTGCGCCTGTTACCCCAGGGGGGCACGGCAGTGGGCACCGGGCTGAACTCGCCGGTGGGGTTCGATGTGGCGTTCTGCGAGGAAATCAGCCAACTGACCGGTGTGCCCTTTGAAACCAATCCCTGCAAGTTCGAGGGCATGGGCACCCACGATGCGCTGGTGGAGGCGTCCGGTGCCTTGAACGTACTCGCGGTGTCGTTGACCAAGATCGCCAATGACATCCGCTGGCTGGGCTCGGGCCCGCGCTGTGGCCTAACGGAATTGGTGGTGCCGGACGATGGCCTGACCTCTTCGATCATGCCTGGAAAGCGCAACCCGACCATCGCGGAGGTGCTGGTACAAGCGGCGATGCAAGTGATGGGCAACCACGTCACCATTACGCTTGCCGGGGCATCCAGTGCATTCGAATTGAACGTGGCCAAGCCGGTACTGATCCATACCCTGCTGCAATCGATCGAGGTACTGTCCGACTGCGTCAGCCTGTTCAACCAGAAACTGTTGCATGGCCTTGAGCTCAATCGCCCTCAATTGGCGCGTAACGTAGAGCAGTCCTTGCTGATGGCAACGGTGCTCAACCCGCTGCTGGGCTATGACCGTGTGGCGCAGATCACCCGCAAGGCGGCGGATGAAGGGCTATCACCCCAGGAGGCTGCGGTGCAGCTTGGGCTGATCACGGCCGAGGAATACCAGCGCCATGTGCGGCCTGACGCGATGCTTCGACCGGCCGGCTGACAATGGGCATGAGCCGGATGGCCGGCTCATGCCCTAGGGGTATCAAGCGGCCGGTGCTCGATTTTTATTGAGGGTATGGTTGAGGTTATGTTGGTCGAACCGGCCATCTTCCGCCCCGGGTTTGCCGCTTTCTTTCTTCTCGCCTATGTCAATTTTTCGGAACAGCTGCCGCCGGTCGAGCAGTACCTTGGCAGCCTCCCTCGCTTCCACCGTGTACTTGGAATCCGAAGGGAGCGAGTTTGCGGCTGCTTTCAATTCGTCTTCATTGACGTATTCATCATCCGCTCCCTTGGTGTATATCTTGAAGTTGTCGCTGATGGTCTGGGTGATTTCGTCGTCAGACTTAAGCCGGTAGGATGCGGTTTCCAGATCGTCCCGCGACACAGCACCGTCGTACTTGCCCGTAGCGTCCTTGTCCATGACTTTGAACAGCCCGCCGCGCTCGCGCAGCTCCATGGCCAAGGCCACCTCCTCCGGTAAAGCAGCAGAACCGTCAGGGCGAACCCCTCCAGCAACCATGGCCAAGCTTCGGTCAGTGATGTTGCCTGGATTCGCAGGGTCCTCGAACGTGCTGAACTGCGCATGCAGCTTGTCGACCAGCGATTGATCGGTGTGGTTGGAATACGGGCGTTCCCCGGAACCGTTCATTGGACCGTTGAACTGACCCACGCCGGCAAATCGCGGCGCTGGCGCAGGCGTATTGGCGCCGTAAGCCGGCTGTCGCCAGTCGACCGAGGGCGCGTAATTACTGTCCAAGCGCATTTGCGACATATAGCCGTTCTGTTGACCAGGAAACCGGCTCATTCTTTGACTTTCTTGATCTCGCAAGCGGTCTATCGTCAGCCCGACGTCGTCCCGACTGATGAAGCCGTCTGTTCGCCCTCCGTGCTGGGCGCCATCCATAGACTTCAACAGCTCAGGACGCTGGAGCAGCCTGTGCGCCAACTCCTTCATGTGATGATCGAACGCATCATAGGCTGGGCCTTCGGCCATTTGCTGAAGTCCATACGGCGTCACCGCACCACCGCATCGGTCCTGAATGTCTTTGAAATGATTGTATAACTCCTCAGACACTGCCAAGTCGGAAGGTTTCATCAGTCCGTGGTTCGCGAAGTTGCTGGACTGCTGCTTATATTGATTGAAATCACCGCGACACAGCGCCGGCTGACGAAAATCTACACAGGTCATGGTTAATCCTCAGACGTTGGAATGAATCACTGCCAGCCCGTCTCAAAAGCGAGTAGGGCTAGCCCTCCGTCTGTGGTTGCGAGTAGTAGAACGGTTCCTGCAGTTATCAGTGAAGGTACTCTTTACCGCAGGAATTTTTCCCAGTCACACCGACAGATAGCGGCTGATCGTCGCCTCATCCACCCGGTCCCGGGTTTCCTCGATCACAAATCGCCCCTTCTCGATCACCAGGAACCGATCGGCGATTTCCAGCGTGAAGGACAGCACCTGCTCTGAGACGACGATGGTCAAGTCCCGCAGGGTGCGGATTTCTTTGAGCGTGCGGGCAATGTCCTTGATGATCGACGGCTGGATGCCTTCGGTGGGTTCGTCCAGCAGCAGCACCTTGGGGTTGGTGGCCAGCGCGCGGGCAATCGCCAATTGCTGTTGCTGGCCGCCGGAGAGGTTGCCGCCCTTGCGCGATTGCATGTCGTAGAGCACCGGGAACAGCGCGTACAAATCGTCGGGCACCTTGCCGCGTGCCGAGGCCGGCAGGCCGGTCTGGATGTTTTCCAGGACGCTCATGCTGGGAAAAATCATGCGGCCCTGGGGCACGTAGGCAATGCCCCGCTCCACCCGCTCATGGGTTTCCAGCGCCGAAACGTCCTGGCCATCCACACTCACCTGGCCGTGCCATTGCGGCAGGATGCCCATCAGGCTCTTGAACAGGGTGGTCTTGCCCATGCCATTGCGGCCCATCACCGCAACGATCTCGCGCTTGGCCACGTTGAGGTCCAGGTCGTGGAGAATCTGGCTCTGGCCGTAGCCGCAGGACAACTGGTCGATCTTGAACATGCCTGCTTCCTCAGTGGCCCAAATACACTTCAATGACTTTAGGATTGCTTTGCACCGACTCCATGCTGCCCTCGGCCAGCACCTTGCCCTGGTGCAGCACGGTGACCTTGTGGGCGATGCTTTTGACGAATTCCATGTCGTGCTCGATCACCAGCACCGAGCGCCCCTGGCTGATGCGGTTGAGCAACTCGGCGGTTTGCGCGCGCTCGTTGACGCTCATGCCGGCCACCGGCTCGTCCAGCATCAGCAGCTCCGGGTCTTGCATCAGCAGCATGCCGATCTCCAGCCACTGTTTTTGCCCGTGGGACAGCAAGTCGGCCTGTTGTTGCAGCAGGTCGCCGAGGAAGATCTCCCGTGCCACCGCCTCCACCCGTGCGATCACCTGGGCATTGCGTTTGAAGAACAGCGCACCCCATACCTTGCGGCCCGCGGGGTAGGACATCTCCAGGTTTTCGAATACGGTGAGGTTTTCGTAGATCGACGGGTTCTGGAACTTACGCCCTACACCGGCACGGACGATGTTGTACTCGCGCATCTTCGTCAGTTCCTGCCCGTCGAACTGGATGCTGCCGCTGGTGGCGCGAGTCTTGCCGCAGATCAGGTCGAGCACCGTGGTCTTGCCGGCACCGTTGGGGCCGATCACCACGCGCACTTCGTTGCGGTCGATATACAGGTTGAGGTTGTCGACAGCCTTGAAGCCGTCGAACGACACGGTGAGGCCTTCGATGGCCAGCACCGGTTTTTTCATTTCGAAGCCGACGGCGGTCATGGTTGAGTCTCCAGGATTTTAGTCTTGGCCTTTGCCTTGACCGGAGCGTTCACGACAGGCTGGCGCCGCAACAGTTTTGCCAACGCCTGGCGTCCATGGCTCTCCCACAAACCGGCAAGGCCGTTGGGGAAATACATGACCACCGCGATGAACAACCCGCCCATCAGGTACAGCCACAGCTCCGGGAAAGACTCGGAGAAATAGGTCTTGCCGTAGTTCACCAGCAACGCGCCATACACCGCGCCGAGCAGCGACATGCGCCCGCCCACCGCCGCGAAGATCACCATCTCGATGGACGGCACGATGCCCACGAACGACGGCGACATGAAGCCCACCTGCAAGGCGAACATCGCCCCGCCAATCGCGGAAAACGCCGCCGCCACGCAGAACACGAAGATCTTGAAACTGGCCACGTCATAGCCGGAGAACCGCACGCGCTCTTCCTTGTCACGCATGGCCATCAGCAAGCGGCCGAGCTTGGACGCGAGGATAAAGCGGCCAATGAAGATGCAGCCAAACAACAGGCCGGCGTTGATGAAGTACAGGATCAGCTTCGCGCTGTCGGTGCGCAGGTCCCAGCCCAGCAGGGTCCTGAGGTCGGTGATGCCGTTGACGCCGCCAGTGAGGCCTTGCTGGCCGACGATCAACACCGTGAGAATCAGCGCAATCGCCTGGGTGACGATGGAGAAATACACATCGCCCACGCGGCGCTTGAACAGCGCCATGCCGATGATGAATGCCAGCAGCACCGGCACGGCGATCACCGCCACCAGGGTGAAGCTGAAACTGTGGAAGGGCTGCCACAACAGCGGCAGCTCGGTGATCTGGTTCCAGTCCATGAAGTCCGGAATGCCCGGTGTGGATTGGATCTTGGTGCTCTGCGGGTCGGACGCTTCGAGCTTGAGGAACATCGCCATGCAGTAGCCGCCGACGCCGAAGAACACGCCCTGCCCCAGGCTGAGGATGCCGCCATAGCCCCAGCACAACACCAGGCCCACCGCGACGAACGCGTAGGTCAGGTACTTGCCCACCATGTTCAGGCGGAATGCATCCAGGGTCAGCGGGAATATCACCAGGATCAACAGCGCCAGCAAGACGATGCCGATCAGGTTTTGCTGGCCGCCCAGCAGCTTGTCTAAAGCCTTCATCCGGTCGCCTCTACTTGCGCACTTTGATGGAGAACAACCCTTGCGGGCGCAGCATCAGGATCAGAATCACCGAGGACAAGGTGAGCACCTTGGCCATCGAGCCACTGAGGAAAAACTCCGACAGCGATTGGGTCTGGGCGATCACGAACGCCGAGGCAATCGTGCCGAACAGGCTCTGCGCACCGCCAAACACCACCACCAGGAAGGTGTCGACGATGTATTGCGAACCCGCCGTCGGCCCAGTGGAGCCAATGGTGGTGAACGCCGCGCCAGCGACCCCGGCCACGCCACAGCCGAGGGCAAAGGTCATGCGGTCGACCTTGCGCGTATTGATGCCCACCGCGCGGCTCATCAGGCGGTTCTGCACGGTGGCGCGCACGTGCAGGCCCCAGCGCGAGCGGTAGAGCATCAGGAAGATCGCCGCTGTCAGCAGCAGGGTCAGGCCCATCATGAACAGGCCGTTGCGCGGAATCTCGATGGCGTCGGTGACGTTCACCGAGCCCATCAGCCAGGCCGGTGGCTCGGCGCTGACTTCACGGGCGCCGAACACCGAGCGGAAGGTTTGCTGCATCACCAGCGACAGGCCCCACGTGGCGAGCAAGGTGTCCAGGGGGCGCTTGTACAAGCGACTGATCATCGCCCACTCCACCAGCCAGCCGACGGCGCCGGCGACGAGGAATGACAGCGCGATGGCGAAGAAAAAGTAATAGGGTTGGAAGCTCGGCGCAAAGTGCGCGGTGAGGCTGGAACACACGTAGGTGGTGTAGGCGCCGATGGTCAGGAACTCACCGTGGGCCATGTTGATCACGCCCATCTGGCCAAAGATGATTGCCAACCCCAATGCCATCAGCAACAGCACGCAGAACACGGACAAACCGTTGAACCCCTGCATTGCCGCGATGGCTCCAAATTCCGATAGCCATTCCATGATGATGGTCTCCTACAGAGAGATGAAATGCGGCCCGCTTTTGCTCTGTGTGGGCGTGGGCTTGCCCCCGATAGCGGTGGGTCAGTCAACGGATGCCTTGCTGACGTACCGTCATCGGGGGCAAGCCCCCTCCCACATGTTGAAACCCAGTGTGCCCGGGGGTTACTGGTAACCCTTCGGAAACGGGTTCGGCTCGACCAGATCCGACTCGTAGATCACCTTGAACTGGCCGTCCGGCTGCACTTCACCGATGCGCGACTTGCTCCACAGGTGATGGTTCTCGTGGACCTTCACATAGCCTTCCGGCGCGGTTTTCAGCTCGATGCCCGGCGATGCCGCGACCACTTTGTCCACGTCGAAACTGCCAGCCTTCTCGACCGCCGCTTTCCACAGCCATGGACCGAGGTAGGCTGCCTGGGTCACGTCGCCGATCACTGCGTCCTTGCCGTACTTGGCCTTGAACGCCTCTACGAAGGCTTTGTTGTTGGGGTTGTCCAGGCTCTGGAAGTACTTCATGGAGGCATAGAAGCCGGCCATGTTCTCGCCACCGATGCCCAGCAGTTCGTCTTCGGTCACCGACAGGGTCAGCAGGGTCTGCTTGGCCGAGTTCACACCGGCGGCGTTGAGTTGTTTGTAAAAGGCCACGTTGGAGCCGCCCACGACAGCCGCGAAGACTACGTCAGGCTTCTTCAGCTTGACCTTGTTGATCAGCGAGCCGAACTGGGTGTTGCCCAGCGGGTAGTAGTCCTCGCCGACCACGGTGCCGTGCAACACGTTTTCGATGTGCTTGCGCGCGATCTTCATCGAGGTGCGCGGCCAGATGTAGTCCGAGCCCACCAGGTAGAAGGTCTTGGCGCCTTTGGTCTTGGCGATCCAATCGAGGCTGGCGAGGATCTGCTGGGTGGCTTCCTGGCCGGTGTAGATCACGTTTTTCGACTGTTCCAGGCCTTCGTAGAAGGTCGGGTAGTAGAGCAGGCCGTTTTCTTTTTCGAAGATCGGCAGCACGGCCTTGCGCGAGGCCGAGGTCCAGCAGCCGAAGACGGCGGCAACCTTGTCGTTGACCAGCAACTTCTTGGCTTTTTCGGCGAAGGTCGGCCAGTCGGAGGCGCCGTCTTCCTGGATCACTTTGATCTGGCGCCCCAAAATCCCGCCGGAGGCGTTGATCTGCTCGATGGCCAGGCGCTCGGCCTGGATCGAGCCGGTCTCGGAAATCGCCATGGTGCCCGTGGCCGAGTGCAACTGGCCGACGGTGACTTCGGTCGGGGTCACGGCCAGGCCCTCGTTATCGGCCAGCACGCCCTGGCTGAACAGCGCGGCGGCCAACAGTGACAGGGCCAACAGCGGTTTGGAGCGGATCAATCTTTGTGCCATGGGGCGACTCCTCTGCAATGAGGGGGCCAGCATGGCGGCAAGGGGTCAGCGCGGGTATACGCAGCCTGACGTAACGGCATACGTCATTTGACGTATGCCGCTGCGCACCATTTTCGCGCAGGATCGCGCTCCCCCAGACACTGGAGGTCCCTTGTGGGAGGGGCTTGCCCCCGATGGCGGTCCGTCAGCCGTACATCAAGTGACTGACCCACCGCCATCGTGGGCAAGCCCCCTCCCACATTTGGATCTCAGGGTGATCAAGGGCATGGAACTTGCTCACTCACATCCGCCATCCCTACGGAGCCTTCCACCGTGCACCCTCCTCCCGGCACCCAGCGCATCGTCAAGATCCGCCGCGACTACAACTCCTGGGTCGCCGACGAGACCATGGAAGACTACGCCCTGCGCTATACCCCCAAGTCGTTTCGCAAATGGTCGGAGCTGCGCATTGCCAACACTGCCCTAGCCGCCGTGTCGTTCCTCGCATTGGAAGCCATCGGCGGTGTGCTGGTCCTCAATTACGGTTTCACCAACACGTTGTGGGCGATCCTGGCCATCAGCCTGGTGATCTTCCTCACCGGCCTGCCCATCAGCTACTACGCGGCGCGCTACGGCGTGGACATGGATTTGCTCACCCGTGGCGCCGGCTTCGGCTACATCGGCTCGACCATTACCTCGCTGATCTACGCGAGTTTCACCTTCCTGTTCTTCGCCCTCGAAGCGGCGATCATGGCCCTGGCTCTGGAGCTGTACTTCCATATCCCGCTGGCCTTCGCTTATGTGATCTGCTCATTGCTGGTGATCCCGCTCGTGGCATATGGCGTCACGCTGATCAGCCGGCTGCAATTGTGGACACAACCGATCTGGTTGTTGTTGCTGGTGTTGCCCTATGGCTTCGTGGCCTGGAAAAACCCAGACGCCTTCAGCGACTGGACCAGCTTCGTGGGGCGCAGCGGCGACGGTGGCGAGTTCAACCTGCTGGCGTTCTGCGCGGCGTGCACGGTGGCCTTGTCGCTGGTGACCCAAATCGGCGAGCAAGTGGACTACCTGCGCTTCCTGCCGGAAAAGACCGCCGCCAACCGCAAGCGCTGGTGGGCCGCCCTGCTCTGCGCCGGCCCCGGCTGGATCATCCCCGGTGCCTTGAAGATGTTTGCCGGCGCCTTCCTGGCGTTTCTCGCCCTGCAACACGAAATCCCCATGGAACGGGCCGCCGAACCGACCCAGATGTACCTGGTGGCGTTCCGCTACGTGTTCAGCTCACCGGAATGGGCCCTCGGCGCCATGGTGCTGTTCGTGGTCATCTCGCAGATGAAGATCAACCTCACCAACGCCTACGCCGGCTCACTGGCCTGGTCGAACTTCTTTGCCCGCGTCACCCACAGCCACCCGGGCCGCGTGGTGTGGCTGGTGTTCAACGTAGCCATCGCGCTGATGCTGATGGAGCTGGGCGTCTTTGATGTGATCGACCAGGTGCTGGGGCTTTACGCCAATATCGCGATTGCCTGGATCGGCACGCTGGTGGCAGACCTGGTGATCAACAAGCCACTGGGATTGTCGCCCCGGCACATCGAGTTCAAGCGCGCACACCTTTATGACATCAACCCGGTGGGCGTCGGCTCGATGCTGATCGCGTCGTTGCTGTCGATCCTCGCCCATTTCGGCCTGTTTGGCGCGCTGGCACAGGCCGCACCGCCGCTCGTTGCGCTGGGTACGGCCTTGGTCATGGCACCGCTGCTGGCCAGGTTGACGCGGGGCAAGTACTACATCGCACGCACCAGCGACGCCCAACTGATCCACCCGGTAGTCCCCGACCACCTGGTGGTGTGCGGCCTGTGCAGCAACCCGTTCGAAACGGCGGACATGGCGTTCTGCCCGGCCTACAGCACGCCAATCTGTTCGTTGTGTTGTTCGCTGGACGCCCGCTGCGGTGATCGCTGCAAACCTCATGGGCGGTTGGTCAGTCAGTTCGAAGGCGTGCTGCGCTGGTTGCTGCCCAACACCCTGATGCCGCGCCTGCACACCCGGCTGGCGCATTACCTGGGTTTGTTGCTCGCGCTGGTGCTGATGCTCGCCGGCGCCCTGGCGCTGATCTATATGCAGGCGGCCCAGGGGCAACCCCACTCGGAAACCCTGTACCAGGCGTTTTTCAAGGCGTTCCTGACCCTCTGCGTACTGGCCGCCGTGCTCGCCTGGTGGGTGGTGCTGACCCGCGAAAGCCGCGGCGTGGCCCAGGAAGAATCCGACCGCCAGACCCTGCTGCTGATGCAGGAAATCGCCGCCCACAGCCTGACCGACCAGGCCCTGCAACAGGCCAAGGAGGCCTCGGAGGCCGCGAATGCCGCCAAGAGCCGCTACGTCACCGGGCTGTCCCACGAACTGCGCACGCCGCTCAACAGTATTCTCGGTTTCACCCAGATCCTGCAGCGCGACAGCGCCATGCCCGAGCAGCATCAAGACGCGCTGGCGACGATCTTGCGCAGCGGTTCGCACCTGGTGTCACTGATCGACGGCTTGCTGGATGTGGCCAAGATCGAAGCCGGCAAGTTACGCCTGGAACTCACCGAAATCCCCTTCCCCGAACTGCTCCACGACCTGGAGCAGATGTTCACGCCCCAGGCCCGGGACAAGGGCCTGCGCTTTCGCCTGGACTGCGTGGGCAAGATCCCCGCCGTGGTGCGCGGTGACGAGAAACGCGTGCGCCAGATCCTGATCAACCTGCTGGGCAACGCGGTGAACTTCACCGACAGCGGCGAGGTGCGCCTGCGGGTCAGTTACAGGCGCGAGACCGCCACCTTCGAGATCATCGACACCGGCATCGGCATCGACCCCGGGCAACTGGAGCGGATATTCCAGCCCTTCGAGCGCGGCGACCTGATGCGCCAGGACAACGGCGTCGGCCTCGGCCTGACCATCACGCGCATGCTCACTGCGCTGATGGGCGGCGAGCTGCGGGTCACCAGCGAGCTGGACAAGGGCACCTGCTTCCAGGTGCGACTGTTCCTCTCCCAGGTGCGCGCCCCCCAGGCCGTGGTGCATGTGGAGCACGACATCATCGGCTACGAAGGTACACGGCGGCGCATCCTGGTGGTGGACGACCACGTGGACCATCGCAAGGTGCTCAGCGGCATGCTCACGCCGTTGGGTTTCGAGGTGATCCAGGCGAGCAACGGCCAGGACGCGATTCGCCAGGTGGCGCTGCTGGCGCCGGACCTGATATTGATGGACCTGTCGATGCCCACGCTGGACGGCTACGAGACCAGCCGCTTGATCCGGCGCAATGCGCTGTCCACTGCGCCGATCATCGTGATCTCCGCCAACGCGTTCACCGACGACCGCGAGCGCAGCATTGCCGCTGCCTGCAATGACTACCTGGCCAAGCCGGTACGCACCCCGGAGCTGCTGGGCCGCGTGCATCAGCACCTGGGCCTGCAGTGGCTGCGCCGCACACAAACCCGCGTGCCACCGCCGCCGCCCAGCGTCGTGCCGAGCGCCGAGGACCTCGCGGAACTCGCCGAACTGAGCGCCATCGGCTATGTCCGTGGCTTGCACGCCAAACTCGACAGCATCCTCGAGCAGCAGCCCGACACCGCGCCGTTCATCGGCAAGGTGCGTGGGCTGCTCAAGAGCTTTCGCCTGGATGAACTCAACCGAACCCTCAAGGAGGCCGAAGATGAATGCACTCACCCGCAGCACTGAACCCGGCGTGGTGTTGATCGTGGACGATACCCCGGACAACCTGGCCATGCTCTCCGACGCCCTCGACGATGCCGGTTACATGGTGCTGGTAGCGCTGGACGGCCTCAGCGCATTGAACCGCGTGCAACGCCGGCGCCCGGACTTGATCCTGCTGGACGCCATGATGCCCGGCCTGGACGGCTTCGAAACCTGCCGTCGGCTCAAGGCACAGCCGGCCAGTGCGGACATCCCGGTGGTGTTCATGACCGGGCTCACCGATACGCGCCATGTGGTGCAGGGCTTCGAGGTGGGCGGCAGCGACTACGTGACCAAGCCGATCCAGACCGACGAAGTGCTGGCGCGGGTGGCGGCGCATTTGCGTACATCGCGGATCTTGCTGTCGGCGCGGGAGGCCAAGCAGCCGAGCGTGCTGACACTGGAGGATGAACCGGCGCAGCGCTTGTTGTCGGCGCGGTTTGCGTTGACCGAGCGCGAGGTGGAGGTATTGCGCTGGGTGGCGTGCGGGAAAACCAATCGGGACATTGGCGATATTCTCGGCTTGAGCCCGAGGACGGTGAACAAGCATTTGGAGCATGTGTATGTGAAGCTCGGCGTCGAGACCCGCACCGCCGCGACATCGGTCGCCCTTGCCGCAATCTGAAGCGGTGGGGGTGCGGGACAACGGATGTCTGTTAGCGCGGCGCGATGGGCAGCGCACGCTTGTGACCGGTCTTGGCGTATGCCCCTTCCACTATCGCCCTCACCCGCTCACTGACCGGTTCGCCCATCAGGTAGGCGTCGATCTCGGCATAGGTGCAACCATAGGCGTGCTCGTCCAACTTGCCCGGCGCCAATTCTTCCAGGTCGGCAGTCGGGTGTTTGTGCACAAGATCGTCCGGCGCGCCGAGGGCAGCCGCCAGCAGCCGCACCTGGGTCTTGGTCAGGCCCGACAGCGGTGCCAGGTCGCAGGCGCCGTCACCAAACTTGGTGAAAAACCCCATCAACGCCTCGGCACCGTGGTCAGTGCCCACCACTAGACCATTGTGCAGGTTGGCCACAGCGTACTGCGCGATCATCCGCGTGCGCGCCTTGACGTTGCCCTTGATGAAGTCGACATGGGCGGCACCGGCCTCGGTGGCGGTGAGGCTGGCCATCAGGCCGTCGACGCTGGCGGCGATGTCGAGGGTGTCGGTCTGGTCCGGGGTGATGAAGGCCAGGGAGGCCTGGGCGTCACGCTCGTCGGCCTGGGTCTTGTAGGGCAGGCGCATGGCGATGAAGCGCGCGGCGTAGTGTTCGTCGCGCAGTTGCTCCACGGCCAGTTGGCACAGGCGGCCCGCCGTCAGGGAGTCGACCCCGCCACTGATGCCCAGCACCAGGGCCGTGCAGCCTGAGCCACGCAAGGTGGTCTTGATGAAATCGATGCGCCGTTGAATCTCCGTGGCCTCACCGCCTTTAACGAGTTGCCGATCGATGTTCAGTTCCTGGGCGATACGTGCTTGCATGTCACACCTCCCTACTGCCGACATTGAAGACTTGAGCGGCGTACTGCAAAAACGAGGCGTCTTCGCAGACATTCTTGATCGGGTCATCGGAGAATTTCACCACCGGCTCACCGTGCACCCGCACCAGTTTCATCACGATGCTCAGCGGCTCCACGCCCTCCACATCGCAGGCCAGGCTGGTGCCCATGCCGAATCCGAACCTGGCCTTGCCGCGCACGTGCCGCAGGATCGGCAGGCATTTTTCGAAGTTCAGGCCATCGGAGAACATCAGGTCTTTGGTCATCGGGTCGATGCCCAGTTGCTGGTAGCGGGCCAGCACCTTGTCGGCCCAGGCGATGGGGTCGCCGGAGTCCTGGCGCAGGCCGTCATACAGTTTGGCGAAGTACAGGTCGAAGTCCTTGAGGAAAAAGTCGGTGCTGATGCAGTCGGTCAAGGCAATGCCAAGTCGCCCGCGGTATTCACGCACCCAGTTCTCCAGGGCGGCGTTCTGGCTCTCGCGCAGGCGCCCCAGTTGCTGGTGAACCATCAGCCATTGGTGGGCCATGGTGCCGATCAGCGGCAAGTCGAACTCATAGGCCAGGTGCGCGTTGCTGGTGCCGACGAACTGGCCGGGGAAGTCGCGGCGCATGATGTCGATCACTTCGCGCTGGGCCTTGAAGGACAGGCGCCGACGGGTGGAAAAATCCGACACCCGCAGGTCGGCCAGTTCTTCTCGGCTGAGGTTTTTTTCCAGCCAGTCAAACTTCTGGTAGAGCTTGCGGGTGACGTCTTCGAGGGTCACGTCGGGGTATTTGTCGCGGTTGCGCAACTCGCTCACCAGCGCCAGCACCGGCTGTTCGAACATGATGCAGTGCAGCATCGGGCCGACCACGCGGATGTTCAGCTGACCGTCGATTTCGCTGACATGGATGTAGCGCAGGTTGAAGCGGAACAACCCGAGGAAGCGCTCGTAGTCCGGGGTGAGGTATTCGCGAAAACGCGGGTTGAACAGAAAACGCAGCTCGCCTTCACGCATGTGCAGGCCGGCGAGCTTTTCAAGTTCGTCGCGCAGTTGCGGAATCAGGTGGCCGAGCTTTTCTTTCGAGCGGACGATGAAGTTGTACTCCACATCGACGTTGGGGTGCTGGTGCAGCACGGCCTGCATCATGGTGAAGGTGTAGTAGTCGGTATCGAGCAGGCCCTGGATCACCGGGGCGTCGAAGTCGTAGGCACTTTCCATGGGGTGTCTCCTTAACGCGCGGCCATCGCGGCCAGTTCTTCGCGGGTGCGGCTGATGGCGGCACCGGCCTCGAGCAAATCCTTCACCGCCTGGATGCCACCCTCTTCGGTAATGCCTCGGCAGGCTGGCAGGTGCAGCACCACGTCGAAACCGGCCTTGAGCAGTTGCAGCGCGGTGGTCTTGACGCAGTAGTCCAGGGCCAGGCCGCCGACGATCACCCGAACAACCCCATGGGCGTTCAGGTACTCGATGACACCGGTGGACAGCTTGTCGTGAAGGTCGTGGAAGCAGGCGCCGTAGGGGTGCAGGTCGGGTTCGACGCCTTTCCAGATGAAGTAATCGTAGTCGTAGGGCGTGGGCAGCTCATCCAGCAGCGTGAAACCCTCAGTACCCGGCACGCAGTGGCTGACCCACGTGACATCCGCATGTTCCAGGCCAGTGGGCTGGAGCATCTCGCTGTGTTGCGCCACCACCCAGGGTGCCTGGGGCGTGTGGGCGTCCTTGCTGCCGACACGGTGGCCGGCCAGGCTGGCCATATAGTTGAGTTCGGCGCCGATCTGGTCACCGCCAACCACCGGCAATTCATTCGGGCAGAGCGGCGTGAAACTCTTCTGGGCATCGACGTCGAAGGAAGCAATGGCAGTGTTCGCAAGGGTCATGGCGGTTCTCCTGTGGCCTGACAACAAAAGTACACGTCATGTACTTTCATTGCAACAAACATTTAGTTCTCTATCCTTGTGCCAGTACATGACATATCTGTTCGATCCGTTAGACTATGCCCCGCCACTGCTCACAAGGATTGCCCATGTCACTCAGCGCCTACCTCCACACCGTCGACCTGTGCGTGCTGTTCTACTGCCGCGCCTCCGGGGAGTTGAAGCTGTTGCTGAACAAACGTGAAGCCGAGCCGTTCGCCGGCCATTGGGCGTTGCCGGGTGTGGTGGTCAACGGCGGCGTGCAGGACCTGAGCCTCAAGGATGCGGTAGAGCGGCTGCGCGCCAGTGACAAGGTGGGGTTCGACCTGGCCTGGAGCGAACAAGTAGGCACCGTGGGGGATGCATTTCGCGATCCGCGCTGCTGGTCGTCGTCGACTTTTTACCTGGCGATTGTCGCGGATGCAGTGGCGCTGGACGAGCATCAAGCCTGGTTTGCGCTGAACGCGGTGGCCGACGGCAGCATCCGGCTGCCGTTCGATCACAACCTGATCGTCGCGGCGGTGCACGAGCGCTTGTTGTCCAAGTCGCTGTACAGCAGCTTGCCGCTGATGTTCCTGGGCGATGAGTTCAGCGCGCCGGAAGCGACCACGATTTTTTCCGTTGTGCTCTCGCGACCGGTATTGAAGACCAGCATCCGCCAGCGCTTGCTGAAACTGACCGAGGCCGGGTATTTGCGCGAGACCGGGCGCAAGAAGAATGGCGAGGGTGGCAGGCCGCAGGCGACGGTGGAGGTGTTGAAGCCTGGGGCGGTGTACTTTTTTGATCGCAGCTTTGCAGAGCAGGCCTGATTCAAGGATCAATGAAACTAAAGGTGGGCGCTGGCTCGCCAGCTCCCACCGTCAATCGTCTTGGTCTGGACGAACGTCAGCTCATCCAGTTGCCGCCATCGACATTGTAGGTTTGCGCGACCACATAATCGGCCTCTTTGGACGCGAGGAAAATCGCCATTCCGGTCAGGTCCTCCGCCGTGCCCATCCGCCCAAACGGCACCTCGGCCCCTACCCGTTTTTTCTTCTCTCCCGGCGCCAGGCCTTCATGTTTGGCGAACAGCGCGTCCACCCCATCCCAATGCTCGCCGTCCACCACGCCCGGGGCGATGGCGTTGACGTTGATGCCCTGCCCGATCAGGTTCAACCCCGCCGATTGCGTGAGGCTGATCACGGCGGCCTTGGTCGCGCAGTACACCGCCACCAGTGGCTCGCCACGGCGCCCGGCCTGGCTGGCCATGTTGATGATCTTACCGCCGTGACCCTGGCTGATCATCTGGCGCGCGGCGGCCTGCAAGGTGAACAGGGTGCCGGCGACGTTGATCGAGAAGAGTCGCTCGACGCTGTCGCGGGTGATGTCGACGATGGGCGCCAGGTCGAACAGCGCGGCGTTGTTGACCAGGATGTCCAGCTTGCCAGCCGTGCCCACCACGGCGGCAATCGCGTTGTCGATGGAGGCTTGATCGGTGACATCCATCTGCACGGCGTAGGCCTGCGGGCCAAGCTCACTGGCCGTGGCCTGGGCCCGTTGCAGGTCGATATCGGCGATGGCAACGGTGGCGCCCTCGGCGATGTAGGCCTGGGCAAAGGCGCGACCTATCCCGCGCGCCGATCCGGTGATCAGCGCGCTTTTACCTTCGAGTCGTTTCATGGGTGCGGGTCCGTTGACAATCATTTGGGGTAGCCGGCGCGTTTCATCTCGCGCTCGGTGGTGGACTGGGCTTGCTGCAACGCCTGCTCGACCGACATGCCACCAGTCAGCGCGGCCGAGAACAGCTTGCCCACCGAAGTGCCGATGGCCTGAAACTCGGGAATGGTCACGTATTGGATGCCCACGTATGGCACGGGCTTGGCCGACGGGTGCGCGGGGTCGGCGTGCTTCATCATCTCCAGGGTCACCTGGGCGAACGGCGCGGCCTTGAGGTACGCCTCGCTGTAAGTGGATTGGCGGGTGCCTGGCGGTACGTTGGTGATGCCGTCCTTGTCGGCGACCAGTTGGATGTACGCCTTGGAGGTGGCCCAGGCAATGAACGCCTTGGCCGCCTCCTTGTGCTGGGAGGTGGCCGGAATGGCCAGGGACCAGGCGTACAGCCACGACGAGCCCTTGTCGGTGACTTCGGTGGGTGCGGCGGCGAACCCGACGCTGTCGGCCACCTTGCTCTGGCTCTTGTCGGTGGTGAAGGAGCCGGCGACGCTGGCATCCACCCAGATCGCGCACTTGCCGCTGTTGAACAGCGCCAGGGTTTCATTGAAGCCGTTGCTGGACACCCCTGGTGGGCCATATTTTTTCAACGTGTCGACGTAGAAATTGGCCGCGGCGGTCCACTCCGGGCTGGTCAGTTCGGGCTTCCACTGTTCATCGAACCAGCGTGCGCCGAAGGCATTGGCCATGGTGCTCAGCAGGGCAATGTTCTCGCCCCAGCCAGCCTTGCCGCGCAGGCACAGGCCGTACTGGCCCTTGTCTTTCACCGTCAGCTTGGCGGCAAACTCACCCAACTGCGTCCACGTCGGGTGTGCGGGCATGCTCAGCCCGGCCTGCTGGAACAAGTCAGTGCGGTAGTAAGTGACGGTGCTCTCGCCGTAGAACGGCAAGGCGTACAAGGTGTTGTTGACCGACAGGCCCTGACGCACGGAGGGGAAAATATCGTCGACGTCATAGTCGGCCGGCAGTTGGGTCAGCGGTTCCAGCCATTGCTTGGCGCCCCACAACGGGGTTTCGTAGGTGCCGATGGTCAGCACATCGAACTGCCCGCCCTGGGTGGCGATATCGGTGGTAAGGCGCTGACGCAGGACGTTTTCTTCCAGCACCACCCAGTTGAGCTTGATGTCCGGGTGCTGCGCTTCGAACACCTTGGACAGGCGCTGCATGCGGATCATGTCGCTGTTGTTGACCGTGGCGATGGTGACAGTGTCGGCAGCGTGACTGGGCATGGCCAGCGCCAGGCCGGACAGCAGGAACAGCACTTGCGGGAGCTTGAGCATGGCGGTATCCACCTGTTGTTTTTGTTGTTGAGGGCCGATTACAGCAGCTTGGCCCTGGCCTCACAAACCCATGGCGGATGCCCGGCTGATACTTTTTTAACCTGGGCAGCGCAGTTAAAAAAGTATCAGTGCCCTGTGACACAAGGGGTAGCGCGCACCCCGCCGGGGCGCGTATTTTGAGCGGATTACAAGAATCACAAGAAGCCCTGCCATGCCTGCCAGCCGCGCCCAGCTGTTCGAGCACCGTCCCGCCGAACGTGAAGTGATCCTGCCCGAACCCGACCATTGCTTTCGCTGGTTCGAGCACGACTACCCCTATGACCTGGCGCGCTGGAACCATCATCCCGAGTTCGAAATCCACTTGATCCGCCAAGGTTGCGGCAAGCTGGTGGCAGGCGACTACATCGGCCCCTTCAGCGCAGGCCATGTGGCCTTGATTGGTCCGGACCTGCCCCACGACTGGATCGGCGAACTGGCACCCGGCGAGTACCAGCGCGGTCGTGATGTGGTGCTGCAATTCGACGGCACCGCCCTGCTCGGCCTGCGCAAGGTCCTGCCGGAGCTGGGCGACTTGCAGCCGTTGTTCGAACGGGCACGGCGCGGCCTCGAGTTTGGCGGCGACACCGCCGTACAGGCGGCGCGCTTGATGGAAGACATCGGTCACGCCCAGGGTTTGCAGCGGCTGGTCCTGTTCCTGCAGTTGCTCAATACCCTGAAAAACGCCCCACCCCCGCATGCCAAGGCCTTGGCCAGCCCCTACTACGCCCCCAGCCTGGACGCGCGCAGCGCCGAACGCATCAGCAAGGCGTTCGACTACCTGATGCGCGAACTCACCGGCGACGTGCGCCTGTCGGACATTGCCCGGCAACTGGAGATGAGCGAGCCGGGCTTCTCACGGTTCTTCAAGCGCAACACCGGCCATGGTTTCATCGACCTGATGCGCAAGTTTCGCGTGCAGCGCGCGTGCCGGTTATTGCTGCAAAGCGAAATGTCAGTGTCGGATATCTGCTTTGAAGTGGGCTACGCCAACCTGTCCAACTTCAATCGCCACTTCCGCATCGAAATGCACCAGACCCCTACCGAATACCGCCAGGCACACTCACTGTAGGCGCCGGTTTGCCGGCGCCTGCACGGTCAGGGCAGGAAGATGATTTTGTCTGCACTGCCTTCATTGACCTGGGCGTAGCTCTGCACGCCATCGGCCAGCGCTACCTCACGCAAGCCTTCGGGCAGGGGCAGCGCGCCGTCATCGAAGAAGCGCCCGAACTGCTCAAGCATCACCGCACATTGTTCGCAGTTGTAGAGCAACGAATTGATCCCCACCACCGAGCCACCCTTGCGGTACAGGTTCAGGGCCGGCAGTTGCACCTGGCCGTCCACCGGCGCGGCAATGATCGCGATGCGTCCGAACGGCGCCAAACCTGCCACTGCTGCCGGCAACCAGAAACCGGTGGTGTCGAAGATCACGTCGGCACCGCCCTTGAACACCGCATTGACCTGCGCGCCCAGCGCTTCGGGCGCGCCCAGGGCAATGGTCTCGATGCCCTGGCGCTGCAACACCTCGACCTGCTCCGGCCGACGCACCGCCGCCAGTACCTGGGCGCCGCGGGTTTTTGCCAGGGCCAGGGTCGCGCTGCCCACGGCGCCATTGGCGCCAATCACCAGCAGGCGCGTGCCGTTGCTCACACCGCTACGCTCCAAGGCATCCCACGCAGTGGTGTAGGGAACGCCGAGGCTGGCAGCCTGGGCGAAGCTTAAATGGCTGGGCTTGCGCGCCACGCCCTTGGCCGAGACTGTCAGGAACTGGGCGTGGGAGCCGTCGGCAAAAAAACCGAGGTCACGCCCGGTGCCCCAGACTTCCTGGCCGAGCAGCGCCTGCGGGCCTTCCACCACCACGCCGGCGAAATCACGGCCGGGGATGCGTGGCAAGGTCGTGTAGGGAAAGCGCCCCAGCACGTTTTTCACATCGCTGGGGTTAAGGCCGGCGGCCTTGATCTCGACCAGTACTTCACCGGTCGCGGGCACCGGGGTGGCGACGTCAACGAAGCGCAGGGCAGCAAGGTCACCGGTGGCAGAAAATTGCAGGGCTTTCATGGCCAATCTCCATTGAAGGGAAAATAGGAATCAGGTCAACCAACCGCTCACCAGTTGCCGGCCCATGGGCCAGAGTTTTTCACCCAGCAGCATGCCCATCAGCCCGATCAGGGCAATGGCTGGCGGCGCAGGCGAGCGGAAATCCAGGGCGCCGTAGATCACGCCGACAAACAGGCCAATGGCGAGGGAGATCAGGTAGTTCATGAGGTTGACGCCGTGTAGGTTGATGGACGCAGTGTAGAGCGCCCATTCCTGAAGCATCGGCCAAGTGCTTCAGGATTTCGGCCAAACCTCAGCCGGTGTAATGCGATGGCGCCACGCCCAGCTCGCGCCGGAACATGTCGCTGAAACTGCTGGGGGAATAGCCGAGGGAACGTGCAATACCGCTGACGGATTGGCCCTGGATCAACTCCGCCACCGCCGTGGCCAACTGCACCTGACGCCGCCATTGGGCGAACCCCATGCCCAGGTGGTGCTGATACAACCGCGCGAGCGTGCGCACGCTGGCACCGGCGGTTTCGGCGTGGTGTTCGAAGGATATGTCCAGCGACGGCGCGGCCATGACTGCCTGGCAGGCATTGATCAAGCGCCGGTCGGCGTCGACCGGCATGGCGATGCGGATCTGCGAGCGGCGAGCCCGTTGCAGTTCCAGCAGGGCCAGGCTGACCACGGCGTCGTAATAGCCGCCGTCAGCACCATCGCCCTCGTCCACCAGCGTGACGATCAACTCGCGCAGCAGGCCGCCGACCTCGATCACCTGCACCTGCCTGTCCAGCGTTGCCGCCAGCGCCGGTCGCAGGTAGATATTGCGCATTTGCAGGTCCGACACTACGCGGATCCCATGCTCCACCCCCGGCGGCAACCACACCGCACGCTGGGGCGGCACCACCAGGGCTTCGCGCGGGGTCTCGACCCACATCACGCCGCTCATGGCGTAGAGCAACTGGCCCCAATCGTGGCTGTGGGGCTCCACGAACAGACCACGGGGATAAGTGCGCGCCAGCGGCTGCACGGGGACGGCGGGGTCACTCAGGTCGGGGGGCGCGGCGAGGGCCATGGGGGAGCACATCAATCAAAGGTGAACCCCTATGGTAATAAGCCCCCGCTCACTGAAACAACACAAATCCAAACGCGCGCGCAGGGCGTGTCATCGCTAATCGACCTGACGGGTATTGCTGCGATACATGAACACCAGCGCCAGCGCCAGGCAGAGCATCGCCAGGATCCGGCTGCCCGACAGCTCGATGGCCGGGTTGCCCAGCCAGCCGAAATTGTCGATCAACATGCCCATGCCCAATTGCCCGACGATCACCGCCACCGTGGCCACTGCCGTGCCGACGACAGGCACCGCGCCCACCATCACGATCATGTACACCACGCCGAACAGTGCGCCGGTGAGTTGCCATTTCGGCACGTCCAGCAGGCTGACCGCCTGGGCGGGCTCGAAGAAGAAAATCAGCAGCGCGGTGGTGAGTGCGCCCACGGCGAAGGTCAGCAAGCTGCTGCGCAATACGCCTACCGACTGGCCGAGACGCCCGTTGATCGCGGCCTGCACGCTCAATACCGCACCGGCGGCAATCACCAGTACCAACAACAGAATCAGATTCATCGTCTTACCCTCGTGCAATCAGAACAAGTGCCGCCACAATCAACACCAGCGCGATCCAGCGCTCGCCATTCACCCGCTTGCGCGCGGTGCCAAACCAGCCGAAATGGTCGATCAACACGCTCTTGCCCACCTGGCCGGACAGAATCGCGATCATGGTCATGGCGATGCCGATATGGGGGGTGGCGAGGGTCAGCACCACCACGTACATCGGCCCGAGAAAGCCGCCAATCAACTGCCAGCGCGGCAGGTCGGTGAGCGCCGGGCCCTTTTTCGGGCCGCTGAACAACAGCAGCAAGAACAGGATCGCCGAGCCCACGCCAAAGATGCTCAAGGTCGCCCACAAATGCCCGACCTGCTCACCCAGCGGGCCGAGCAGGCCCGCCTCCACCGACAGGCCCATGCCCGCCAGGATCACCAGCGGCAACAACAGCAACCGTAAAAGGTTTTTCTTCGGCGTCGCCTGGGCCACACCCTCGATCGAACTTGCCTGCATACATCACCCGCATTTCAAGAAAGGAAACATGGCGCGCATTATCCAGTGGCCGTGCTGTGCAATAAATGGGATGATGCCGATAACACCTTTGCGCAAAACGCACAGCAAGGAGTCACGATGCAGGGTTTGAATGAACTGAGTTTCAAGGCGCTGCGCCTGTTCGTCGCCGTGCTCGACCATGGCAGCTTTTCCGAAGTGGCGCGCCGCGAAGGGTTGGCGCCCTCCTCCATTTCCCGGCAGATCCAACTGATGGAGCAGGCCCTCGGCCAACAGTTGCTGTACCGCCACACCCGTGCGGTCAGCCCCACCGAGGCCGGACGCCTGCTGGGCCGGCATGCGCGACTGATGCTCGAACAACTGGAAGCTGCGGGCCAGGCCCTGCAGGAGCAGGACAGCGAGCCGAGCGGCCTGGTGCGCATCAATGCGCCGATGGTGTTCGGCCAGCGTCACCTGTCGCCGTGGCTTGGAGAGCTGTGCCGTCGCTACCCCAAGCTGCAATTGGATATCCAGCAGACCGACACCTACGTCGACCCATTGCAGGACGGTACTGACCTGCTGTTCCGCATCGGCGTGCTCAACGACTCCAGCATGCAGGCGCGGATCTTCGCGCCGCAGCGCTTTCGCATCGCCGCGAGCCCCGGCTACCTGGCGCGACACGGCACGCCCGGACACCCCGATGAGCTGGCCCACCACCAATGCCTGGCCTATAAAGGCGTCACCGGCCAGCAACGCTGGTTCTTCCGCCGTGCGGGCAGCGACTGGACGCCCTACAGCGTCAAGGGCCCCATCACCGGCAACCACGCCGACACCCTCACCCACGCCGCCGAACAGGGCCTGGGGCTGGTGGTGTTCCCTTCCTGGCTGATCGGCGAAAGCCTGCGCGCCGGCACCTTGCAGGCAGTCCTCACGGAATACGAGGTGGCGACCACACTCGAGCCACAGCAGATCGCGGCGCTATGGCCGGGAAGTCGGCGGCTGTCGCTGAAGGTGCGCACGGTGATCGATTATTTTGTGGAGTGTTTCGGCACGGTGCCGTATTGGGACAGGTCACTCAAAACACCCACTGCCCGATCAACCACCCGTTCGCCCCACTGATCACCGCAAACAGCAACCACGCCAGTATCCGCGTCGGCAACCGGTTCACGAACGGGCCCATCAGCTGTTTGTCGCCGGTCATGCGGATCAACGGGTACAACGCGAAAGGCAATTGCAGGCTGAGCACCACTTGGCTGAGGATCAGCAGTTTGCCAATGGCGTCGTCGCCCATCAGCCACACGCCGAGGAACGCGGGAATCAGCGCCAGCCCGCGGGTAATCAGGCGGCGTTGCCAGCAGGGAATGCGCAGGTTGAGGTAGCCTTCCATGATCACCTGGCCGGCAATGGTGCCGGTGAACGTGGAGCTTTGCCCGGAGGCCAGCAACGCGATACCGAACAGGATGCTGGCGAAGGCGCCACCCACCAGGGGGTCAAGCAAGTGGTAGGCATCCTGGATCTCGACCACGTCGGTGTGGCCGGTCTTGTGGAACGCCGCGGCGGCGAGCACCAGGATGGCGGCATTCACCAGCAAGGCCAGGGCCAGCGAGCCGATGGTGTCGATGCGCGCCAGCTTGACCGCATCCTGCTTGCTGGCCAGGTCCTTGCCGATCAGGCGGGTTTGCACGATGGAGCTGTGCAAATAGAGATTATGGGGCATGACCGTGGCGCCCAGAATGCCGATCGCCAGGTACAACGGCGCAGCGTCGCTGATGGCCGACAGTGAAGGCGTGAAGCCGCTGAAAACGTCCGGCCAGTACGGTTTGATCAACACCAGTTCGATGAAGAAGCACACGCCGATGGTCGCCACCAGCGCCAGCATGATCGCTTCCAGGCGGCGGAAACCGCGGTTTTGCAGGGCCAGGATCAGCAAGGTGTCGAAGGCGGTGATGACTATCCCGGTGGTCAGCGAGACCCCCAGCAACAGGTGAAACGCCAGGGCACAGCCCAGCACTTCGGCGAGGTCGGTGGCGATGATGGATATTTCCGCCAGCAGCCATTGCGTGCGGGCCGAGCGTTTGCTGTAGCGCTCGCGGCACAGTTGAGCCAGGTCTTTGCCGGTGGCAATGCCCAACCGTGAGCACAGGCATTGCACCGCCATCCCCGCCAGGCTGGCGAGCAACACCACGAACAACAGGTTATAGCCATAACGCGAGCCGGCTTCGATGGCGGTGGCCCAATTGCCAGGGTCCATGTAGCCGATGGAAATCAACAGGCCGGGGCCGGCAAACATCAATGCCCGCTTGAAGAACGACGCCTTGGGGTCGACGGCGACGGAGCCGGCCACTTCCGGCGGGCAGAACGGGGCAGTAGCGATTTTCGGCAGACTGAATTTCACGCGGCATTCCAGGCAAACACACTTAGACAGGGGCGCAGCTTAACAGTCGGATGCAACCGTGCGCATTACCGTGTCCCGGGGCAAATCAAAGGCGTCCACCACCTGCACCACCAGGTCCATCTCCTGGTTCAGCGCTTCGCGCTCCATGCGTTGGCGAATCACCCCGATCACCAACACTGCCAAGGTGGTGATGGAGTACGCCGGGCCGGAAAACGCACGCACCCCAGTGACCAGCAACATGGCCGCCGCCAACGCCTGCCCCACCACCGGAATCGCCGTCGCCGCGCCCCGGCGCAATATGAAGCCGGTCAACCCCGCCAGCGCCGTGCCGCTCAAGGCCGTCGTGGCCGAGCGCCCCACATCGAACCGATTGAAGATGCCCTGCTCTTTTTGCGCCGCCGCCTTCAGCTCAGCCTCGAATACCTGGCGGTCGGCGTTGCTGAGTTTGTCCTTGTACTGCGCGATGAGGGTTTCCGCGACCTGGGCCTCGATGTCGGCGAGCGCAACGCGCTCCAGCGCCTGGTCAAACTTGATGCCCAGGCGCTGCGCCACGTCTTCGGCCATCTGGCGATAACTCACGCCATGGCCCCGGGCAATATTCATGAAGCTGTCGCCGCCCATGCGCTGCAATTCAATCGCGAGCTTGAGGGGTTCACGCACGGTGGCATCGATCGTCGCGCTGCGCTTTTGCGCCATCAGTTCGGCGAGGAACCTGAGTTCGTCCGGCCGCGCCTGCACCAGTGCCGGGAACAGCTCATTGTCTTCCTCGGCAAATCGTACCTCGCTGCTGCGCTGGTCGGAACGGATCATGCCGCGCCGTTCGTGCAGCAAGTCGGTGTACTGCACCACCGTCTGCAACTGCGGCCAATAGGCCGCGTGGTCAAAGGTCGCCAGGTGCACATTGGTGACCTTGGCCTTGAGCGCCGGGGTCAGTGGGATGGCATAACGACCGATGCAGCGCTCGGTGTCCGGCTTGATGGCCAGGGCCCAGTCCTTGCTGGAATGGCAGTTGATCACCCGGCCCTTGAGCGGCGCCGACACCTCATCCCAAGGACTCGAGGTACAAATGGCGCCGCCCATCAGCAGCACGTTGTCCAACGGCAGTTCGCGGGCGGTCTCGGGGCTGGCCAGCAGGCTCTTGACCAGAATGCGCGCGCCCAGGGAATGGCCGATCAGGTTGATACGTCGTACCTCAAGGGATTCACCGTGCAAGTAGCTGGCGAGCTCCGGGAGCAAGGTCCTGGCCACTTCGTCCACCCGGGCCTCGACGCTTTTGTAGTGGTCGAGAAAATATGCAATCGCCTTGCCCACGCCCACCGTCGCCGCGCCCAGGTTGCCGCCGCCGAGCATCGCGCTGATCACGTCCTTGAACGGCGCGAAGAGGTTCTCGAGGAAATGCCCCGCCGGCCAGAACAGCATCAAGTTGGTGGAGCCTTCGATACCCGCGAGTTGCGCCTTGAAGCTGCCCAGCTGCTGCTGGTTGAAGAACGCCGAATACCCGTGGACGTAGAGATTGAGCACATCCCCCTGGGGCTCGCCACACAGCACAAAGGTGGGCTTGCGGGTGCGGTGCATTTCATCCCACTGGTGCTGCATGGACCGGTGACTCCTGGTGACGGTGGACGGCGATAGTAACAAAGCACGCCCTGCTGCGAAGTGAATCCTGACCGGCGTGGGTCAGAACAGCGCTGCTGCCCGGGATCTGGCCAGGTAGCGCGCCGGCGAGTCGCCCAGATGCCGGCGGAATACCGAGGTGAAGGCGCTGGAGCTGCTGAAGCCCAATTGCAACGCCACCTCGGTGATCGAGCTGGCCTGACTGAGGCGTGCCGTTGCTTCGAGCAGGCACACCTGTTGGCGCCAGGCCACGAACGTCATCCCGGTACTGGCCTGGAACTGCCGCGTGAAGGTGCGCCGGCTCATGTTCGCCCAACCGGCCATGGTATCCAGGCAGATTTGCTGCGTAGGTGCGTCCATAAAGCGCTGGCAGGCTCGCGCCAGCCGCGGTTCGTCGGGCAAAGGCACGCTGAGGGGCAGCTCCGGCATGGCGCCGATTTCGTCCATCAGCAATGTCAGTACGCATTGGTGTCGAACCGTGGGCGGCGCCGCAGGCTCAATCGCCAGCGCAGCCTCAAGCAAATGCCTGAGCAGGGACGACACGGCAAACACCTGGCAACGCGCCTGCAACCCGGCACCGGCAGCGGCGTCAGCCTCCAGGTAGGTATTGAGCATCAGCACATCGCCGCGCATGTGCATTTCATGGGGCACACCGGCGGGCACCCAGATGGCGCGCTGGGGCGGCACCACCCAGTTGCCGAGGTCGGTGAACATTTTCAGCGCCCCGGTGGCGGCATATGCGAACTGGCCGCGAGGGTGCGAGTGCCGCGCGAACACCGTGCCGGACGGGAATTCACGCAGGGTCACCACGGCATCAGGGCTATCGGCATCGAAAACTGGAATCATGGCCCGATATTGTCAAACCATGACCCGGCATTGCAAGCGGGCCACCGACCCGCGCCCTACCATCGACGCCTTTGACGCACTGCCCAAAGGAAATCCCATGCTGAAGAAACACCTCGCCCTGGCCGTGCTGGTCACCCTGGTCTGGGGCGTCAATTTCCCCATCACCAAACTGGGCCTGCGCGCCCTCGACCCGTTTGTCCTCACCGGTATCCGCTTTGCCCTTGCCGCCCTGCCGCTGGTGTTCTTCGTCAAGCGCCCGGCTGTGCCATTCCGCTATGTGGCCGCCTATGGCCTTATTTTCGGGCTGGGCATGTGGGGCGTGATCAATTACGCAATCCAGGTGGGCGTGAGCCCGGGCATCGCCTCGTTGATCATTCAACTGAGCGTGTTTTTCACCCTGGGCTGGGGCGTGGTGCTCTTCCACGAGACGATTCGACGCACCCAGCGCGTGGGCGCAGTGCTGGCCTTGATCGGCCTGGCGGGCATCATCGCCAGCCAGCACGGCAGCCACGCCGTGCTGGGGGTGATGCTGATCGTGTTCAGCGCGCTGGCCTGGAGCGTCGGCAACGTGATCATCAAGCTATCGGGGGTCAAGGAGATCTTCGCGTTCATGGTGTGGACCAGCCTGATCCCGCCGATCCCACTGTTTCTCGTCGCCTGGCTGCTGCACGGCAGCGCCCCGTTCGAAAACCTGCACGCCAGCCTGGACCTGACGGCCCTGTTGTCGATCCTGTTCCAGGTCTGCCTGGCGACCCATTTCGCCTACTGGGGCTGGAACTCACTGCTCAAGCTGTACCCCGTCTCCACCGTGGCGCCGCTGTCGCTGCTGATACCGGTGTTCGGCATCGCCAGCTCGTTGCTGATCCTCGGCGAGCGCGTGTCCACGCCAGAGCTGGTTTCGATTGCGGTGATCATCGTGGGGTTGGCGGTGGGGTTATATCGCCGGGCGGAGGATGGCACCCGCCACCCTCGGGAAAGTGTTTGAACATCCTTCCAATGACCCCGCAATGCCTACGGCCCCGTGCAAAAAAGGTGTTCCACCGCACCCGGACCCCGCAAAAACACAATTTTCGAAACGTAAAAAGCGCTCTAATACCTGCCTGTTGATTGGTTTTAAAGATCCTGGAGTTCTCAATGCCCCATGAAGGCAACCTGTTACAAGCAGCCGTGGTGTTCCTGCTCGCCGCCGTGCTGACCGTGCCCCTGGCCAAGCGCCTGCAATTGGGCGCCGTGCTGGGCTATCTGTTCGCCGGTGTGATCATCGGCCCATCGGTACTGGGGCTGGTGGGCAACCCGCAGAGCGTGGCGCAGTTTTCCGAGCTGGGGGTGGTGTTGCTGCTGTTCATCATCGGCCTGGAGTTGTCGCCGAAACGTTTGTGGGTCATGCGCAAGGCGGTGTTTGGCGTCGGCCTGGCGCAGGTGTTGCTCACCGGCCTGGTCATGGGGGTAGTGGCCCTATGGCTGTTTGGCCAGTCGTGGAACAGCGCCATCGTGCTGGGCCTGGGCCTGGCGTTGTCGTCAACCGCGTTTGGCCTGCAAAGCCTGGCGGAACGCAAGGAGCTGAACCAGCCCCACGGGCGCCTGGCGTTCGCGGTGCTGCTGTTCCAGGACATCGCCGCGATCCCGCTGATCGCCATGGTGCCCCTGCTGGCCGGCAGCGATCACCCCACCACCGAGGCCCAGGGCCTGCAACATGTGCTGCAGATCCTGGGCAGCATCACCGTGGTGATCATCGGCGGGCGCTATCTGTTGCGTCCGGTGTTTCGCATCGTCGCCAAGACCGGGCTGCGTGAAGTGTCGACGGCCACCGCGTTGCTGGTAGTGATTGGCACCGCCTGGCTGATGGAACTGGTGGGTGTGTCCATGGCCCTCGGCGCCTTCCTCGCCGGCCTGCTGCTGGCGGACTCGGAATACCGCCACGAACTGGAGTCCCAGATCGAACCGTTCAAGGGCCTGCTGCTGGGCCTGTTCTTCATCAGCGTGGGCATGGGCGCCAACCTCAGCCTGCTGCTCAGCGCACCGCTGCTGGTGATCGGCCTGACCCTGCTGCTGATCGGCTTGAAGTTGCCATTGCTGTACGCCGTGGGCCGCATGGTGGGCGACCTCAACCGCGAAAGCGCGCTGCGCCTGGGCGTGGTGCTGGCCGCCGGGGGCGAATTTGCCTTCGTGGTGTTCAAGATCGGCCGCGACCAGGGCCTGTTCGAACCGCACCTGTACGACGTGCTGGTGCTGACCATCACCCTGTCGATGGCGGTGACGCCGCTGTTGCTGCTGGTGTGTCCGAAGCTGTTCAAGCCCAAGGTCAAGCCGGTGGAAGTGCCGGAGGAATACCGCACCATCGAAACCGACGCACCGCGCGTGGTGATCGCCGGCATGGGCCGCATGGGCCAGATCGTCGCGCGGATTCTGCGTGCGCAGAACATCTCGTTCATTGCCCTGGACACCTCGGTGGAAACCATCGAACTGACCCGCAGCTTTGGTGGCATGCCGGTGTTCTACGGCGATCCGCAGCGCCCCGAGATCCTGCACGCGGCCAAGGTCGACCAGGCGGAATTCTTCGTGATCGCCATGGACGACCCGGAGATCAACATCAAGACTGCCGAGTTGGTGCGCAACCTCTACCCGCACATGAAGATCATCGCCCGCGCCCGTAACCGCCAGCACGTGCACCGTCTGGTGGACCTGGATGCGTCACCGGTGCGCGAGACCTTCTACTCCAGCCTGGAAATGAGCCGCCGCACCCTGGTGGGCCTGGGCTTGAGCGAAACCCAGGCAGACGCACGCATCACCCGTTTCAAGAACCACGACCTGCAATTGCTCGCCGCCCAACACGCGGTGTACGACGACGCGGCCAAGGTGCTGCAAAGCGCCCAGGAAGCCCGTAGCGAACTGGCGCGGCTGTTTGAAATGGATCGTCTTGAGGAAGAGTCCGACAGAGTGTGAGGCTGGCGGTGAACGAGATTGCGAATTTTCTGACAGAATGTTCCGCAATTTCGTTTACCCCTGGAGCGCTTCATGGCCACCTTCACCAAGACCGCAGCCCTGCTGGCCCTCGTACTGGCCACCGGCAGCGCATTCGCCGCCAGCAAGCCCACCACGCAGACCATCTCCACCCTGGGCGGCAAGTTCACCTTTGACCTGCCCAAGGCCTACACCGTAGATACCCTGCCGGTTGGCGCTGCCGAAGATGGCACTGCCGCGACCCAGGGCACGCTCTACGCCAACCAGACCACCAAAAGCGTGGTGATCGTCGCCGAAACCGTGCGCAGTGACGGCGTCACCATCAAGGACAATGACCCGCAGTTTCTCGACGGCGCCGTGGCTGGCTTCGTCAAGGACCAGGGCGCCGCCCTGCCCGACTTCAAGAAAACCGGCGAGAAAAAACTCGATTTCAAGGGCCTGGGCCTTCGCCAGGTGGACAGCACGGCGACCCAGGGCGGTGGCAAGACGCTGAATTCCACGTTCCTTGGCGGTTCGGGTAACCACCTGCTGGTGATCCAGGCGATTTCCCGTGCCGATGATGTGAAAGGCCATGCGCTGCTGGTCAAGCAGATCACCGGCAGCAAATAATCCCCTTATGCAGGCGCCGGCTTGCCGGCGCCTGCAGAATCAGGGTTTACGCAGCAAGTAAGTGTCCATGATCCAGCCATTGGCCTGGCGCGCGGCCTTGCGGACCTGTTCGATTTCACCCGCCACGTCGCTCACCTTGCCGCTGATGAGGATTTCATCCGGCGTGCCCAGGTAGGCGCCCCAGTAGATGTCCAGGTCCTGATCCGCCACGGTGCGGTAGGAATCTTCCGCGTCGAGCATCACCACCAGGGTGTCCGCATCACTCGCCTGCCCTGCCGCCAGCCGGCGTCCGGTGGTGATTTCAACCGACTTGCCGATGCGGTTCAGCGCCACTTTATGTTGGGCCGCCAGGGCCTGCACGCTGGTGATGCCGGGGATCACCTCGAACTCAAACTCGCAGCGACCGCTGGCCAGAATCGCCTGCAGGATACGGAGGGTGCTGTCGTACAGCGCCGGGTCGCCCCAGGCCAGGAATGCACCCACCTCACCGTCAGCCATTTCCTCGTTGATCATGCGCTCGAAGGTTTGCTGCTTGTCGCGATTCAAGTCCTGCACGGCGGTGGTGTAGTCGATGTCACCGCGCACGCGCTCAGGGCAGTCGGCCTCGACGAAGCGGTAGCCGGGTTCGGTGATGTAGGTCTCGCAGATTTCACGACGCAGGTCGATCAGCTTGTCCTTGCTCTGACCCTTGTCCATCAGGAAAAACACGTCGGTGCGGTTCAGCGCCTTCACGGCCTGCATCGTGATGTAGTCAGGGTTGCCGGCGCCGATGCCGATGATCAGGATGCGTTTCATGGGTTGCTCTCATTGCGGGGCGTGGATTTTGCCATGTTCACGGGGTCAGGCGTGAGTTTCCAGGCGCAGGCGCCACAGGTTATTGAAGCGCAGCTCGGTGGCGGACAACGGTTCGACGTCGATGCGGTAGAACATCGCGAACGGAAACCGCATCACGTAGAGCATCGCGGCGCGGATCACCAAGGGGTGGGTGATGGCAACGACATGGCCGGGCTGGCCTTCCAGCGTCTGCATCCACTGGCTCACGCGTGTGCACAGCTGCTCCAGCGACTCGCCGCCATGGGGCGCGCTGCGGCTGTCGGTCAGCCAGGCGTCCAACTCGTCAGCATCCAGCCGAGCGATGTCCTGGCCTTTCCATCGGCCCAGATCGGCATCGCGCAAAGCGGGCTCGATCAGCGCGTCAGCGCCGAACAAGCCCGCCGTCTGCCGGGTGCGCGCCTCAGGGCCACACAGCAGACGCCGGCTCTTTTTGTAGCGCATGGCCAGTGACAGTGGCGCCCCCTGCCCATCCATGGCCACTGCCTCGTCATCGCAAAACCGCCCCTGTTTTTGCAGGGGCGTGACGGCGTGGCAGATGAGGGTCAGGCGGGTGGCTTGCATGGCGGGCTTTGGTCGTGGGGATGAGGCCACCAAGGTTGGCGCACTTATCCCCATGACGCAACGCCACAGGGCATCAGGCCGCGTGGGTTTCTTTCTTGAGGCTGGCCATGTCGATCACGAAGCGGTACTTCACATCGCCTTTGAGCATCCGTTCATACGCCTCGTTGATGCCCTGGATATCGATCATCTCCACATCCGATACAATCCCGTGCCGGGCGCAGAAGTCCAGCATGTCCTGGGTCTCCTGGATGCCGCCGATCAACGAGCCGGCCAGGGTGCGGCGCTTGAAGATCAGGTTGAACACGTTGGGCGACGGGTGCGGGCTGTCGGGGGCGCCGACCAGAGTCATCGTGCCGTCGCGCTTGAGCAGGTTGAGGAATGCATCCAGGTCGTGGGGCGCGGCGACGGTGTTGAGGATGAAGTCCAGGCTGTTGGCGACCTTGGCCATTTCATCAGGGTTTTTCGACACCACCACCTGGTCTGCGCCCAGGCGCAGGCCGTCTTCACGTTTGTTGGGCGAGGTGGTGAACAGCGTCACATGGGCGCCCATGGCGTGGGCGATTTTCACCGCCATATGGCCCAGGCCTCCGAGGCCGACCACACCGACCTTCTTGCCGGGCCCGACCTTCCAGTGGTGCAGCGGCGAATACGTGGTAATCCCCGCACACAGCAGCGGCGCCACGGCCGCCAGGTTGGCGTCGTCGTGGGAGATGCGCAATACGAACTTCTCCTTGACCACGATGCTGTCGGAATAGCCGCCATAGGTGTTTTCACCGCCGAACACCGGCCCGTTGTAGGTGCCGGTAAAGCCGTTCTCGCAATACTGTTCCTCGCCCTCGGCGCAGGAAGCGCAATGCTGGCAGCTGTCGACCATGCAACCGACGCCCGCCAAATCACCCACCTTGAATGCCTTCACATTGGCGCCCACCGCCGTGACGCGGCCGACGATTTCGTGGCCGGGTACCGACGGGTAAAGGGTGTTGTGCCACTCGTTGCGCGCGGTGTGCAGGTCGGAGTGGCATACGCCGCAATACAGAATGTCGAGCTGCACGTCATCCGCCCCCGGCGCGCGCCGCTCGAAGGTAAAGGGCTTGAGGGCATCCTTGGCGTTCTGGGCGGCGTAGCTGTAGGTCTTGGCCATTTCGTTCACCTGTGTGATCGGACATGAGAGGTCAGTGGACCAGCATAGACGCTGAACCGTTCAACCGAGCACACCCGTACAAGCCCTTCGTCCGGTTTGCCGCAATAGTGAGCTGGAGGCCTTTTGCCCCCAACCAGGAGTTATCCATGAGCACTTTTGTTGCCAAAGACGGAACCCAGATTTATTTCAAGGATTGGGGCAGCGGCAAGCCCGTGCTGTTCAGCCACGGCTGGCCACTGGACGCGGACATGTGGGAATACCAGATGGAATACCTGAGCAGCCGCGGCTACCGCACCATCGCGTTCGACCGTCGCGGTTTTGGCCGCTCGAACCAGCCGTGGACCGGCAACGACTACAATACCTTCGCCGACGACATCGCCCAGTTGATCGAACACCTGGACCTCCAGGACGTGACTCTGGTCGGCTTCTCCATGGGTGGCGGTGACGTGTCGCGCTACATTGCACGCCACGGCAGTGCCCGTGTCGCCGGCCTGGTGCTGCTGGGCGCCGTCACGCCGATCTTCGGCCAGACCGCCGACTACCCGCAAGGCGTGCCCGCCGAAGTGTTCGACGGTATCAAGGCCGGCCTGCTCAAGGACCGCGCGCAGTTCATCGCCGATTTCAATACGCCGTTCTTTGGCCTCAACAAAGGCCAGGTCGTCTCCGAAGGCGTGCTGACCCAGACCCTGCAAATCGCCCTGCTGGCATCGCTCAAGGCCACCGTCGATTGCGTCGGTGCGTTCGCCGACACCGACTTCCGCCCGGACATGGCCAAGATCGACGTACCGACCCTGGTGATCCACGGTGATGGTGACCAGATCGTGCCGTTCGAAACCACCGGCAAGGTGGCCGCCCAGTTGATCAAGGGCGCCGAGCTGAAAGTCTACAAGGACGCGCCGCACGGTTTTGCCGCGACCCACACGCAGCAACTGAACGAAGACCTGCTGGCGTTCCTGCAACGCTGATCGGCAGACGCGGTCATTGTGGTGAGCGGGGCAAGCCCGCTCACTACAAAAGCTTCCTCACACAGCCGGTTTACCCACCACCCACCGCCCCGGCCCGCTGATCAGCAACGTCGTGAAGATGATCAGCAACAACCAGCCAAACTGCGCTTCAAACAGCGTCCACTCCGGGTGCACCACCACCAGCGCAATCAGCAGCACGCTCAGGATCGGCAAGCACGCCAGGCGCACCAGCACCCCGGCGATGATCAGCAGCGGGCACAGCACCTCGGCAAAAATCGCCAACAGCAACGTGATCGTCGCCCCCAGGTGAAACGGGTCTTCGATCAGCTTCAATTGCTCGCTGTAGTTGAGCAACTTGGGCAAGCCATGCACCCACAGCAGGAACAGCGCCCCACTGACCCGCAGAAACAACAGCCCCAGGTCCTGACGTCTTGCTTCGTTCATATGCGCTCCATGTGCGTCGAGAATCGATCGGGATCGATTGTGTCCACACGCACGCATCAACGCTTGCAAGCCTGTGCTGACCTCAGTCGCCGGTGCCGGCAAACACTGCGACGATCTCATCGATCACCGCCCGTACCCGCGCGGTGTGGCGCAGGTCGGCGTGGGTCACCAACCACACATCGTAAGGCAGCGGCCGTGTGCGCTCGGGCCATAGGCGCACCAGGCCGTCCAGCTCACCGCTGTGCACCGGGATTTCACCAATGCCCAGGCCGGCAGCGAGCGAGCGGCGCACCAGCAGACTGGAACTCAAGGCCGCGACTATGCGCCCACGGCCCAAGGGTTCGGAGACCAGCGTCAGGTCCTTCTGGCTTTGCAGATAGGGTTGGTACACCACCAGGTCGTGGCCTTCGAACAGGCTGCCCGGCGTCGGCATGCCGTGGCGGTCAATGTAGGACTGGGCGGCAAACAACCCCACCGGCCAGCGCGCGAGGCGGCGGGCGATCAGGTCCGGGTTGTCCGGGCGGGTGTTGCGCACGGCGATGTCGGCTTCACGCTTGGCCAGGCTGAGGATCTGGGTGGAGGCGTCCAGTTGCACGCGCACGTCCGGGTGCCTGGCGTGCAGGCACGCGATGGCCGGGATCAGGAAATCGATGGCGAGGGAGTCGGTGGTACTCACCCGCACGGTGCCGGTGAGGCGGTCGTCCAGGCCCTGGATCTGGCGCTCGAGGTCCAGGGCCGAGCGCTCCATTTTCTCCACCGAAAGCAACGCGGCCTCACCCACGGCGGTCAGTGCGTAACCCTCGGAGGTGCGCAGGAACAACGTTGCACTGAGGGATTTCTCCAGCGCATTCACCCGCCGCCCGACCGTGGCCTGGTCCACTCCCAACACCCGCGCTGCGCCGCGCAAGCTGGATTCGCGACACACCGCCAGGAATACCCGGGCATCGTCCCAGTTCATAGTGTTCTCCATGCTGCGTTTATGCATCAGTGTGACGCCAATTCGCAGCATTATTGCATCATCATAGCTGGATATGCTGGCCACCAGAAAAAATACCCAGGACAGCCACCATGCTCGACACTCACGCGTCTCCCCGCAGCTCGATCTGGCTGCCCATTTTCGCCGGCCTCTGCGCCAGCTTGGTCAGCATCGGCCTGGCGCGGTTCGCCTATACACCGTTGATCCCCACCCTGATCCAGGCCCAGTGGTTCTCCGCCTACGACGTGGTGTACCTCGGCGCCGCCAACCTGGTGGGTTACCTGATCGGCGCGCTGATCGGTCGCCCCCTCGCCCAGCGCACCTCCAACACCAGCGCCCTGCGCCTGATGATGGTGGCGGTGACGCTGGCGTTCTTTGCCTGTGGTTTCCCGTTGTCGGTGGCGTGGTTCTTCGGCTGGCGCCTGCTCTCGGGCATCGCCGGGGGCGCGATCATGGTGCTGGTGGCCGCGACCGTGCTGCCCCATGTACCGGCGGCGCGTCGTGGCCTGGCCAGCGGGGCGATCTTCCTCGGCATCGGCCTGGGCATTGCCGCCTCGGGCACCCTGGTCCCGCCGCTGTTGAGCCTGGGCCTGCAACAGACGTGGTTCGGCCTCGGCCTGTTGGCGCTGGTGCTGACGGCAGCCAGTTGGTTCGCCTGGCCCCACGCCAGCGTGCATGAAGCACCGCTTCAGACGGGCACTGCAGCGCCCACACCTGCGGGCGTCTACCTGCTGTTCGCCCAGTACGCCTTCATGGCCGCGGGCCTCGTACCCGCCATGGTGTTCCTGGTGGACTACGTGGCGCGAGGCCTGGGTGATGGCGCCCATGTCGGCGCGATGATCTGGGTGATGTATGGCCTGGGCTCGATTGTCGGGCCGGTGACCTACGGCTTCCTCGCGGACAAACTCGGTGCCCGCTCGAGCATTCGCCTGGTGCTGGTGGCGCAGGCCATTGCCGTCGGCCTGCTGCCACTGGCCCACTCGTTCACCGCACTGGCGGTGCTGGCCGTACTCCTCGGCTCGTTCCCGCCGGGCATCGTGCCACTGGCGCTGGCCCGCGTGCATGAACTGCTGCCCAACCACCATCAGCAACAGCGGGCATGGAGCCGGGCCACGGTATCCTTCGCCACGTTCCAGGCGCTGTCCGGGTTTGCCTACTCGGCGCTGTTCAACGGCAGCGGCGGCCACCATGCGCTGCTGTTCGTGATCGCGGCCGGAGCGATCGTGGTCGCGCTGCTGCTGGAACTGGGCATGCTTGCGGTGAACCGCCGGCCCGTCGCGACGGTCCCAACCCATACGCTTACCGCTACAGGACTTGCACAATGACCCTGCCCACCGACATGACCCTGATCGAAATCACCACCCCCGGCGGCCCCGAGGTGCTCAAGCCGCGCCAGGTGCCGCTGCCCTCCCCGGCGCCCGGCGAGATCCTGATCCGCGTGCACGCGGCCGGCGTCAACCGCCCCGACGCCCTGCAACGTGCCGGCAAGTACCCGATGAAACCCGGCATGAGCCCCTACCCCGGCCTGGAAGTGGCCGGTGAAGTGGCGGCACTCGGCGAGGGCGTCAGCGACTTCGCCGTCGGCGACAAGGTGTGTGCGCTGACCAACGGTGGCGGTTACGCGCAATATTGCGCAGTGCCCGCCGGCCAGGCATTGCCGATTCCCGACGGCCTGTCATGGATTCAAGCGGCGGCGATTCCGGAAACCTTCTTCACTGTCTGGGCCAACCTGTTCAGCATCGGCGGCGCCCACAAGGGCCAGCGCGTGCTGGTCCACGGCGGTACCAGCGGCATCGGCACCACCGCGCTGATGCTATGCCGCGAGTTCGGCATCCAGGCCTTCGCCACTGCCGGCAGTGAAGACAAATGCGCCGCCATCCGCGGCCTGGGCGCCGAGGCGATCAATTATCGCGAGCAGGATTTCGCCGAGGTCATCGGCAGCCAGGGCGTGAATGTGATCCTCGACATCATGGGTGGCTCCTACCTCAACAACAACCTCAAGGCCCTGAGCATGGACGGCCGCCTGGTGATGCTGGGTTTCCTGGGCGGCGCCAAGGCCAACGAGGTGGATTTGCTCACCATTCTCGGCAAGCGCGCCATCGTCACCGGCTCGCTGCTGCGCGCGCGCACCAAAGAGGAAAAGGCACAGATCGCCGAACAACTGCGCGAACACGTATGGCCGGCGCTGTCAGCCGGGCGCTGCCTGCCGATGATCGACCAGGTGTTCGACTACACCGAAGCGGACAAGGCCCATGCGCGGATGGAAGGTGGGGAGCATATCGGCAAGATTGTGTTGCGCGTGTCCTAGACACACCCGCGAAGGCAGGTGCAAACCCATATTCGAATCGTGCCCGCTTCAGATGCCCTGATTGGCCAATCATCGACCCGGCGGCATGCCACGATTTTCAACACACCGACAATCCAGTGTGGGGGCTGGCTTGCCTGCTAAAGCGGTGGGTCAGGCACCGGATGCACTGATGGATACACCGCCTTCGCGAGCATGCCCCTGCCCACACTTGATCAACAACACTGATCCATCTGTGTTCTCAGCCGTAGGCAGGGTAGTCGGTATACCCCTGCTCCGAACCACCGTACATGCCCTCGGGTCGCAGCGGGTTCAGCGGCCAGCCGTTGAAAATCCGCTGGGGCAGGTCCGGGTTGGCAATGAACGGTCGGCCAAAGGCGATCAAATCCGCCAGACCCGCGTTCACCAGTTTCTCGCCACGCTCGGCGGTGTAGCGCCCGGCGTAGATAACCCGCCCGCTGAATGTTTCGCGCACGGCACGGCGGAAGGTTTCCGGCAGTTCAGGTGCATTGTCCCAGTCGGCTTCGGCGATCGACACGTAGGCAATGTTCGCCGCTTCCAGCACCTTGATGGCTTCGATGTAGGTGTGATGCGGGTCTTCCTCCACCAGGCCGATGTAGACGCGGTCCTGGTCGGTGCCGCTGAACAGCGGTGAAAAGCGCACGCCCAGGCGCTGCGAGCCCACGGCATCGCTCACCGCCTCGACGATTTCCCGCAGGAACCGCAGGCGGTTGTCCAGCGACCCACCGTATTCGTCATCGCGCTGGTTGGCATGGGCCGAGATGAACTGGTTGACCAGGTAGCCGTTGGCCGAGTGAATCTCCACACCGTCAAACCCGGCGGCCATCGCGTTACGCGCAGCCTCGGCATAAAACCCGACCAAATCCTTGACCTCCCGCGTGCTCAACGCCCGTGGTACCGGCGGCTGTACCAACTCACCGGTACCCGGGGCGGTTTCGATGAAGGCCTTGACCTGCGTCGGCTGGATCGCAGACGGCGCGACCGGCGCTGCGCCGTCTGGCTGCAACGCGTGATGAGAGACGCGCCCAACATGCCACAGCTGAGCAAAGATCACCCCGCCTTCGGCATGCACCGCATCGGTCACCTTGCGCCAACCGTCGACCTGCGCCGCGCTGTAGATGCCCGGCGTCCACGCGTAACCCTGGCCACGGGGCTCGATCTGCGTGCCTTCACTGACCATGAAACCGGCCGTGGCGCGCTGGCGGTAGTACTCGGCCATGAGGTCGGTGGCGATGTCACCGGGTTGGGCACTGCGTTGACGTGTCAAGGGTGGCAGCACGATACGGTTGCCCAGGGTGTGATGGCCCAGCGTAATCGGGGTGCTTAGAACGGTAGCTGTCATGGGGTTTTCCAAATTCGGGACGAGCAAAAGCATGGCGACTCCGGAGAGTCGCCAATCGATACGGCCGTTGATTGAGTTACGCGGTGAGTTTGAGCAGCGCCTTGGCCACGTCGCTGGAGCTGCCGGGGTTCTGCCCGGTGACCAGCAAGCCATCGACGATCACGAAGGATTGCCAGTCGGCGCCCTTCTCGTAGGTGCCGCCAAGCTGCTTGAATTCATCTTCAATCAGAAACGGCACCACATCGGTCAACTCCACTGCGGCTTCTTCCGAGTTGGAGAACCCGGTGACGCGACGGCCCTTGACCAGCGGCTCACCATTGACCGCCTTGACGTGACGCAGCACGCCCGGCGCATGGCAGACAAAGCCGATGGGCTTGCCGGCCCGCTCGAAGGCCTCGATCAGCGCGATGGAAGTCTGCGACTCCGCCAGGTCCCACAGCGGGCCATGGCCGCCTGGGTAGAACACGGTGTCGAAGTCACTGGCATTGACCGTGTCCAGCTTCAGGGTGGTGGCCAAGGCCTGCTGCGCAGCCGGGTCGGCGGCGAAGCGATGGGTTTGCTCGGTCTGGAAATCCGGCAAATCGCTGACCGGGTCCAGGGGTGGCTGGCCGCCGGCCGGGGATGCCAGCACGACCTCGGCGCCAGCGTCCTTGAACGCGTAATAAGGTGCGGCAAACTCTTCAAGCCAGAAGCCGGTCTTGCGGCCGGTGTTGCCCAACTGATCGTGAGAGGTCAATACCATCAATACTTTCATTGTCGAGTGCCTTTGGATGAATGACTGTGGGTTGAATCTTAGGAGCCTGGGCATCGCGTCACAACGTCATATCCGCAAGGTTTTCGGACATGCCCCGATGACAGTTGCCGTTTGCCTGCCAGCCGCCGACAATCCACTCCTCACCCTGCTGGAGAAACACCATGCACAGCGTTGCGCTGCTGGTTTACCCAAATTTCGAATGCCTGAGCCTCAGCGTGGGCTCGGTGTTCGAGTGCGCGAACCTGCTGCGCGGCGAACCGGCCTATGAATTCCACCTGGTGTCGGAGAGCGGCGGCGCAGTGATGACGTCCCAGGGTTTCTCGGTAAACACCACGCCGATTCGCGCCGACGGCTATGACACATTGATCGTCGGCGGCTACATGGAGTTCCGTCTGCCGGAAGCCAACCTGCTCGAACAGGTCAAGGCCGCTTCGGCGCAGTCGCGGCGCGTGGCCTCGTTGTGCATGGGCATCTTCGTGCTGGCAGAGGCCGGTTTGCTGGAAGGCAAGCGCACCACCACCCATTGGATCCATGCGCCGGCGTTTCGCAAGCGCTACCCTCATATCCAACTGGAAGAAGACAAACTGTTCGTGGTGGACGGCCAGATATGGACCGGCGCCGGCATGAGCGCCGGTGTGGACCTGGCGCTGGCCATGGTGGAGAACGACCTGGGCAGCGACCTGGCGCGGCGCATCGCGCGCAAGTTGGTGATCGCCCAGCGTCGGGGCAGCGAGCAGTCGCAGTTGTCGGCGCTGCTGGAACTGGACCCCAAGTCAGACCGCGTACAACTGGCCATGGCCTACGCCCGCGAGAACCTCACCCACGATTTATCGGTGGAAGCCCTGGCCGACGTGGCGCGGCTAAGCCCGCGCCAGTTCAGCCGGGTGTTTCGCGAGGAAACCGGGCAGACGCCGGCCAAGGCCATCGAACTGCTACGCGTAGAAGCCGCGCGCCTGATGATGGAAACCAGTCGCCACCCGGTGGAAGTGGTCGCCCGCGAAACCGGCTTCGGTGATCGCGAGCGCATGCGCCAGGCCTTCCTGCGCGCCTTCGGGCAACCGCCGCAGGTGATGCAGCAGGCGTTTAATGCAACGCTGCCCGCGTGATCAGGTAGGTCACCAACTGCGGGTCATCGTCCAGCTCAAGGGTCTGCACCGGGCGCGGCAGGGTGTCGAGGACCGTGCGCCAGAACGCCTGGGACACTTCATCCTGGTCATAGAAGCGCACCAGCCAATTGGCCTCGCCGCTGCACAGCACCTGGCTGGCGATCGCCCGGCCGATGCCTTTGCGCCGGTAGCGCTTGAGGATGAACAGGTCGGCCAGCTCCAGCGCGTCGATGCCCGGTAGCTCACTGCCTTCGATCAACAGGAAGCCGGCGATATAGCCGTCCACCAGCAACAGGTTGGCGCTCCACTGCGGGTCTTGCCAGTAGCGCGACAGGTGTTCGTCGTGAATGTAGAAACGGCCGTCCCCTTCGACATCTTCCTGTTCCCAGTCAGACGACTCGTAGGCGTAATACTGGTAGAGATTGCGGATCAGCTCGGCCTCATCGGGGCCGGTCTGGATCAATTCAACGGTGGTTTCGGGCATGGGACTCTCGGTGCAAAAACGCAGGGCGCCATTGTTCACAAAACAGGTGTGCAGTCCACTAACCTTTCTACTTGCTGAACCGATTGCAAATAGCCCCTGCCCCGCCCGAAACCCGCACATATTTCGCATAGACTCCGCCGACTTACCGCGCTGTCTCAAGGATTCGTATCGTGACGAACGTCTGTTCCGCCGGCCTGGACGTGGGTTTCGCGTCCCTGGATTACCTGCAGATTTTTATCCTGGGCGTGATCCAGGGCATCACCGAACTGCTCCCGGTGTCGTCCACTGCCCATATGCGTGTCGTCCCTACCCTGCTCGGCTGGCAGGACCCTGGCTCGGCGTTTTCGGCGGCGATGCAGTTGGCCGCATTGGCGGCAGTGGTCAGTTATTTCTGGCGCGATGTGCGCCAGGTCACCACCGGCAGCATCGGCGCGGTGCGTCGGGGTGATTTCAATGATCGCTGGTTCAAGCTGGCCGTGGCGATCGTGCTGGCGACCCTGCCCATCGGCTTTGCCGGCCTGGCATTGTCCTCGACCCTGAATACGTGCAACTCGCCGCTGCGCGGGCTGCTGGTGATCGGGATTTCCTGCGTGGTGATGGCGGTGCTGTTGGCCGTGGCCGAAGTGCGCGCGCGCCACAGCCGGGAAATAGGCCAGATGCGCCTGCGCGATGCGTTGATCGTGGGCCTTGCGCAGATAGGCGCGTTGATCCCCGGGGTGTCGCGCAGCGGCTCCACCCTGACCGCAGCGTTGTTCCTGAACTTCAAGCGTGAGGAGGCGGCACGGTTTTCCTTCCTGCTGGGCCTGCCAGCCATCGCCCTCGCCGGCCTCAAGGAACTGTGGGTACTGCTGCGCGCCGACCTGCCGGCCCATGCCTGGCCGCATTTGCTGTTTGGCCTGGTGGTGGCGAGTGTCTCGGCGTTCTTTGCCATCTGGGGCCTGATGAAGTACCTGGAGCGGTTCTCCACCTGGCCATTCGTGATCTACCGTGCGTTGCTGGGAATCTTCCTGATCGTGGCCGTCAGCACCGGGTTACTGAGCTGAACCGGCGCTGGCCTGCCACAGGTCGCGGATCAGGCCCTGCAGCTTTAACGCTTCGGCCCAGCGATCGCTGAGCTCGCGGCCATCCGCACCGGTGATCGCATACGGCGGCGGCCCCAGTTCGCAGGTGAAGGACAGGCTTTGTGGCGTGTGCGGGCGGGCCAGCCAGTCTTCAATTCCGTAGCGCCACCATTCGGTGAAACGCTGTACCCAGGGCTGGTGCTGGGGGAAGTCCAGCGAGACCTGCACCTGTTCACTGCTGGCCACGCGGCCATGGAACCCCCAGCTGTGGCGCAGGACGGTGCGGATCTGCTCGTCGTCTTCCAGCGCACCCGGCTCGGGCAGCTCACGCCCGACCACGTAATGGGACAAATCGGCGAGCAGCTTCAAATCCGGCATTTGCGCAATCAGGTCGAGGGTGAACAGCAGGTCGCTGGTCAGCCGGTAACGATGCGTCTCCAGCAACACCGGGAAATCCACCTGCTCGGCCAGGCGCTGCCAGCCTTCCACCAGGCGTGCCGCTTCACGTTGGGTGCGCGGGCGCACGTCGGCCTGCAGGGTGAGGTGATGGCAGCCATAGCGGCTGATCACATCCAGTGCGGCCGCCAGGTCGTCTACCGTCTGCGGGAACAATTGCCCTTCAATCTGCAGGCCCCTTGCAGTAGCGGCAGCATGCAGGCGCGCGACATCGGCGGGCTTCCAGTAATGGTCGGTGATGCCGTCGAAACCGGCGGCCTTGATGCGGTCGAGTTGAACCTCCAGCGGGCCGGGTTCGGTTTGCATGGCCCACAGGGATTGGAATACCAGCAGTTCGCGCATATCAGCCTCGCAGCAGCTGTTTGAGTGACAGATCGGGGTTGATCAGGTTGGCCGTGTCGAGCGCAATACCGGCGCTGATCAGGCGTTCGCAGAGCTTGATGTCCTTGGCCACGCCATTGCCGCGAGCCCAGCCGCAGGCACCCTGCAGACGCCGCTCGGTGTCGAGGAAGAACAGCAGCAGGCCGCCGTCCGGCAAGGCGCGTGTGACGCTGAACGCGGTCATCCCGCCAACGGTCTGCAAACCCCAGTCGTATTGATCGGACCAGAAACCGGGGAGCGCCTCGAACGGCACCTCACGCCCCAGCAGGTTCAGCGCCGCGTGCCGGCCCTGGGCCTCGGCGTTGCGCCAGGTTTCCTGGCGCTGGTACTGGCCATCGAGCTGGAACTCACACACATCCCCGGCGGCGTAGATATTCGGCGCGCTGGTACGCAGGTGGGCGTCCACCCGAATCCCCTGCCCCACCGCCAACCCCGCCGCCGTGGCCAGTTCGATGTTGGGCTGCATGCCGATCCCCACCACCACCCAGTCGCACGGCAGCCGTTGCCCATCCACCAGCAGTACGCCGTCGGCCTGGATCGACGCCAGTGCGACGTTCACCCGCACGTCCACACCCTGTTGGCGGTGCAAATCCAGTAACGCCTCGGAGATGACCGGCGGCAACACCCGGCCGGCCAAGCGCGGCCCGGCTTCCAGCAGCGTCACCTCACAGCCGAGGCCACGCGCCGTCGCTGCGACTTCCAGGCCGATAAACCCGCCGCCCACCACCACCAGCCGGGTGCCGGGGGTCAACGAATCGCGCAGGGCCAACGCTTCGTCGTGGGTGCGCAGGTACAGCACATTGGCCTGCTCCTGAGGCAGGCGCCGCGCCCGACCGCCCGTGGCCAGCAGCAACCCGGCGTAGGGCAGCCATTGCCCATCGGCCAGTTGCAGGCGCTGTTGTTGCGGCTCCAGCCGGGTCACGGGATTACCGGCGATGTGTTCGATGCCCAGCGCATTCAGCCGCTCGTGATCGCACAGGCTGCACGACGCCAGGTCCGCCGAGCCTTGCAGCAAGCCCTTGGACAAGGGTGGACGTTCGTAGGGCACGTGAGGTTCGTCGCCGATCAGGATCAGCCGCCCGGTGTAGCCTTCTTCGCGCAGGGTCAGCGCTGCACGGCCGCCGGCATGCCCGGCGCCGACGATGAGGATAGGTGCGTTCATGTTCAGGCCGTGACGGCGAGCAACACCCGCCCCGCTTCAACCCGCACCGGGTAAGTCTTGAGGTTGACGCACACCGGCGCGCCCATCGCCTTGCCGGTGCGGTAATCGAAGCGGCCGTTGTGCTTGGGGCACTCGATCACGTGGTCCATCACCAGGCCAGCGGCGAGGTGGATTTTCTCGTGGGTGCACAGGCCGGCGGTGGCAAAGAATTCATTCTCGGCCGAGCGGTACACGGCATAGGTGTGGGCCCCGTGATCGAAGCGCAGCACGTCTTCCTCGTCTATTTCGCCCACGGCGCAGACGTCGATCCATTGATCGTTCATGGCAGTTGTCTCCAAGTGACAGGCTTAGCTGGGGTGAGCCCGCTTTTGTGTGGTGAGCGAGCTTTTCTGTGGTGAGCGAGCTGGCTCGCGCTGGGCCGCGAAGCAGCCCCTCGCTCAGCTGTCCGGATTTGTCTGGAAAAACGCGGTGGCCTGATTGGCGCTGCCGCGTCCCTCAGCGCAAGCAGGCTGGCTCTGCACACCAGGCTCGCTCATCCCGGGAATCGGGCGCTGGATGAAGTAGTTCGGATCGCTGCGCTGCTTCCAGATAGTCGGCAGGATCTCCTTGTACGCGTCGAAAATATTCGCGTATGGCGGCGGGCAGTCGCCGCGAATCTCTTCATGCAGTTGCGCCAGGGCGTGGTACGGCACCATCGGGTACATGTGGTGTTCGAGGTGGTAGTTCATGTCCATGTAGATAAAGCGCAGCACGCGGTTCATGTAGATGGTGCGGCAGTTGCTGCGGTGGTCCAGCACGTCTTCAGCCAGGCCCACGTGCTGGGTAAGGCCGAACAGGTAGCCGAGCCACGCACCATAAAGGCTCGGCAGGCCCACCAGCATCAGCGGCAACCCGCTGTGCAGGTACAACGCGAGGCCGATGACCACGGCATAGACCCCCACCCAGATACGTGCGGCGCGGAACACCTTGGGCCATTCGGATTCGGGGATGAAGTCCGCTTCCTCGGCACTCATCCGGCCCACGGCATGACGCGCCACGCCACTGAAGGTTTTCCACGCCAGCGGCAGGTTGAACACGCTCAAGACCATCATCAGGAAACTCGGCGGACGCGGCTCGACGATCTCCGGATCACGACCTACCACGATGGTGTCGGTGTGGTGCCGCGCATGGCTCCAGCGCCACACATGGGGTTCGAAGATGCACATGAAGCTGGCGACCTGGTAGAGCACGTCGTTCATCCAGCGGGTCTTGAACGCGGTGCCGTGGCCGGTCTCGTGCCAGCGCGGGTTGGACGCAGTGCCGTAGAGCACGCCATAGGCGATGAAAAACGGGACGCAGGCCCAGGAGCCCCAAAACCAGTAGCCGCCAAAGCCAGTGGCGAACAACGCTGCGAACCACAGGGCGGTGTCGCGCAAGGCCGGGCCGTCGCGGCGCTGCATCAGTTCTTTCATGCGTTTGCGGGAAATCGGCGACTGGTACCAACTGGCCGAGACCAGGCCTTTCTCGAGGGCGCGCGCGGCTTCAGGGCCGGTGAGGCTGTAGTCGCGGCGCACGGGGTTAGCGGTGTGTTCAGGCATTGTTATTGTTCTCCGCAAGCGTGAGGTTCAGGTGCTTTGCTGGAGAAAATATAGAGAGCGGGCAAATCACCCTCAAGGGCTTGAATCCATTCCCTATCAAGCTATCATCCAGGCCCAGCGGGGCTTGATAGTTTTCTATCAAGACGCATCAAGGGCTTGCCATGAATAACCATAAACGCCCAACCATCGCCACCGTTGCCGCCCATGCCGGGCTCAGCGTGGCCACCGTCGACCGGGTGCTGAACGCGCGCGCGCCGGTCAACCCGCAAACCGCCGAGCAGGTGTTCCAGGCCGCCGAAGCCGTGGGCTATTTCGCCGCGCGGCTGATCGGCCAGCGCATTCGCGAGCGCCGGCCCACGTACCGCTTCGGCATCCTGCTGCTGGCCACCGCCCAGGCGTTCTATGCCAGCCTGGCGCAAGCGATCAGCGACGCTGCCGAGCAACACCCCGGGGCCAACCTGACGTGTCAGTTCGAGTACATCGTCGACCGTTCGCCCGCCATGATTGCCGCACAGATCGAACAACTGGCCGTGCAGTGCGACGGCCTCGCCGTGGTGAGTTTCGCCCACCCCTTGATCAACGCCACCCTCAAGCAGATCCGTGAAGCCGGTGTGCCGGTGGTGGCGCTGCTGTCCGATATCCACGAGCACGCCCTCGAACCCTATGTCGGCCAGGACAACCACGTGGTCGGCCGCACCATGGGCTGGCTGCTCGCCCGTACCTGCGGCGCACGCAAGGGCAGCGTCGGCATCCTGCTCGGCGGTCACCGCTTCCTCGGCCACCAGGCCCGGGTCGAAGGCTTGCACAGCTACCTGGCGGAACATGCGCCGGGGCTCAAGCCGCTGGAGCCGCTGATCAACCTCGACAACTGCGACATCACCGAAGAAGCCACCCTCGACCTCATCACCCGCCACGCCGACCTGCGCGGCCTGTGTGTGGTGGGCGGCGGTGGCGACGGCATCATCAGCGCCCTGGCGCAGTTGCCCAAGCGGCCGGCGTTGTGTTGCATCCTGCAAGAGTCCACCGAGCTGTCGCGCCAGGCATTGAGCCAGGGACTAGTGGATGTGGTGATGGACTCGCAGCCACGGCAGACGGCGGTGGCGTTGATTGAGTTGTCGGTTGAATTACAGCGCGCCGAGGCGTTCGATCCGGTCAGGCATCGGGTGTATGTGCCGCCACAGATCGTCACCTCAGAAAACATCTGCACCTGATACACGGAGATCAAGGTTGATCGGCGTGAGGCTCAGTTATTGCGATAGTCCCCGGCACTCAAGCCAAACCGGCTCATCTTGTTGTACAGCCCGCCCCGCGACACGTTCAGCTGCCGCGCGGCCAAACGAATATTGCCGCCGGTACTTTCCAGCGCGGCAACAATCGCATTCATTTCATGGCTACTGAGATCTTGTGCAGGCTGCGGCTCATACACGCGCAGCGGCGTGCGCGGCTTGGTGTCCAGCGGCAAATCAAGCGGCTGGATCAACGCCCCCATCGCCAGGTTGGTCGCCCGCTCGATGCTGTTTTCCAGCTCGCGCACATTGCCCGGCCACGGGTAGGCACACAGCAACGCCAGCGCTTCCGGCGCAAAGCCCTCCACCGCCTTGCGCAGCGAACGGGCGTAACGCGCGAGGAAGTGCCGCGCCAGCAGCGGTATGTCTTCACGGCGCATGCGCAGCGGCGGCACGGTCAGGTTCAAGACATTGAGGCGGTAGTAAAGATCCTCACGAAACGCGCCCTCGGCCACCGCCTGGCTCAAGTTGCGGTGTGTCGCGGCAATGATGCGCACATCCACGCGCCGCGAGTTCTTCGCGCCGACGCGGGTCACTTCACCTTCCTGCAACACCCGCAGCAGGCTGACCTGGGCGTCGAAGGCCATGTCGCCAATCTCATCGAGAAAAATCGTGCCGCCATCCGCCAGTTCAAACTTGCCCGCCGAGCCGCCTCGGGTGGCGCCGGTGAACGCCCCTTCGACATGCCCGAACAGTTCGCTCTGCACCAACTCCCGTGGAATCGCGCCGCAGTTGACCGCCACGAACGGCCCTTTGTGGCGCTCGCTGCCATTGTGGATGGCCTGGGCGAACAACTCTTTGCCGGTGCCGCTCTCGCCGAGGATCAAGGTGGTGGAGTCGCTGCGACTGGCAATGCGCCCCAGGTGCAACGCGTCCTGGATCGCCCGCGATTGGCCCTGGATGGTGTCGAAGGTGTAGCTGGCCTGGGTGCCGACCAGACGCCGGGTGATTTCGCGGATACGACGGTTTTCGCGCAGCGACACGATCACCCCGCCCTGCTCCAGCGGGCACACCGACACCAGGCAGGCGAGTTGGCTGCGGTCGTGCAGGAGGAAGGTACAGTCGAGGTCGCGCACGGGATCGCTGAGGGCATTGCTCAATTCACTGCGGCCCAGTTGCTGGAAGGGCCTGCCGATCAGCTCCAGCCCGACCCGGAACAGGTGCCGCGCGTACCCGTTGAGCGCCTTGATGCAGCCCCGCTCGTCGAGCACCACCAAGCCTTCGTTAAGCACCTCGAGCACGGTCTGCTGTTCTTCCAACAAGCCTTGCAGCGCCATCTGGCGCGACACCGCGTCGGCCGCCGCCTGGACGGTGCCAAGGGTGTGAAAGTGGAACCAGCCGGGTTCGGCGGTGAGGGTCAGCATCGCCAGCGTCTCGCCCTGGGCATTTTTGATCGGCGCGGCGGCGCAGTGCATGCGGCGTTGGCGCAGGCCATTGCCGAAGTTTTCTTCGGCCAGCACGTAGACCAGATGATCCTCGGCCAGGGCCAAACCGGTGCAGTTGGTGCCCTGCACGGACTCGAGCAAACGGCTGCCCACCGGGGTGATGTCCAGCCCGCAGAAATACAGGGTGGTACCGTCGGCATCGGTGAGGTTGATATGCCCGCGCGGGTTGTAGGCCAACAGCCCGTGCATCACCTGTGCAGCGGCGGCGATCAGCACGCGGTGGGTGGCCAATGTCGCGGCCAGCGTATCAGGCGTCACAAAGCGATAAGCGTTGTCCGCGGGGTCAATGCCGGCGTCGACGCTGCGCCGCCAGGATTCCCAGATCACCTGCCGCACGTCGATCGGCCGTTCAACCTGGCCCGCCAGGCAAGCGCGCCACGCCTGTTCCAACGCGTCGACAGGGCCGTCATTCAATGCGGCAGGCCCGAGGGCGGTGAGGTAGTCGAGGTCTTGCACGCTGAATGCCATGCTCATCAGGGCGTTTCCATGTTCACGTTTTTGACATGTCAGTATAGACATGTCATCTGAATGAACACTTTCTGATTGGAATTAAAAATAAACCTATAATTATCAATAGCTTGATAATTGGCACAACCTTTGCTCTTACCCCTTTATCCTCAGGACCGCCCTGAGGCCAACAATAAAAAGGGGTCACTTCATGAGTACACAGAACATCCGCCTGGGTTTGATCGGCGCCGGTCGCATGGGCAGCTTTCACGGCCTGACCGCCGCGCGGCACATCCCCGGCGCCAGCCTGGCGGCGATTGCCGACCCCACCCCAGGCCAGGCCGCGCGCCTCGCCGATGAACTGGGGGTGAGCAAGGTGTACACCGACCCGCAACAGTTGCTGGATGACCCGGATATCGACGGCGTGATCATCGCCGCCCCTGCCCGCAGCCACGCCGAACTGGTGATCAGTGCCGCCCGCGCCGGCAAGGGGGTCTTCTGCGAAAAACCCATGGCAATCACCCTCGACGAAGCCGACCGCGCGATCGCCGCCGCAGCCGATGCCCGTGTGCCGTTGCAGGTCGGTTTCAACCGTCGTTTCGCCAAGAGCTTCCGCACCGCCCACCTCGACGTCGTTGCCGGCCGCATCGGCACTCCGCAGCTGTTGCGCTCGCTGACCCGCGACCCGGCCTTGAACAACCCGGCCAACTCGCCGCAATGGGTGATCTTTCTCGAAACCCTGATCCACGACTTCGACACCCTGCGCTACCTCAACCCCGGCGCAGAAGCCGTGCAGGTTCACGTAATGGCCGACGCGTTGATCGCGCCGGACTACAAAAGCAAAGGTTTCCTCGACACCGCCGTGGTCACGATCCGTTTCGACAACGGTGCGATTGCCACCGCCGAAGCCAACTTCCAGGCAGTGTACGGCTACGACGTGCGCGGCGAAGTCTTCGGCAGCGCCGGCATGCTGACCATGGGCGGCGTGGCTGAATCCGATCTATTGCGTTACCTGGCCCAAGGCATCCAGGCCGACACCCAGCGCCTGGACACCGACCTGTTGCGCGACGCCTACGTCGCCGAGCTCAACCACTTTGCCGACTGCCTGCGCACTGGCGCCAAGCCCCTGGCCAGCGGCGAGGACGCCCGCGCCGCCCTCGCGATTGCCCGTGCGTGCATCGATTCCTTCCAACAAGGCCGGGCGGTGGCCGTATGAGCCCGTTCACGCTGGCGATCAGCGCCGAGATGGTGTTTCTCGACCTGCCCTTTATCGAGCGGGTCAAACGCATTCACGCGCTGGGCTTCAGTGCAGAAATCTGGAACTGGACCGACAAGGACATCGGCGCCCTTGCCGCTACGGGCGCGGACTTCACCTCGATGACCGGCTACATCACCGGCACCCTCACTGACCCGGACGGCATCCGCCACTTGCTCGACAGCGCCCGTGAGTCGCTGGGCATCGCCGAACAACTGAACTGCCCCAGCCTCAACCTGCACGGCACCGGCCTGGGCGAAGGCGGCCTGCCGGTGCAGCCGGTGAGCCACACCACCGGGCGCATGTGGTTGAGTGCGTGCAAGACCCTGGAAAAAATCGCGCGCCTGGGGGAAGACGCCGGTCGCGTGTTCCTGCTGGAAAACCTCAACACCGACGTCGACCACCCCGGCACCCCGTTCGCCCGCGCCGACGACACCCTGGCGCTGATCGAGGCGGTGGGCAGCCCGCACCTGAAGATGAACCTGGACCTGTACCACGCGCAGATCGGCGAAGGTAATTTGATCGAACTGATCCAGCGCGCCGGCAGCGCCATCGGTGAAATCCAGGTGGCCGACGTGCCCGGACGCAAAGAGCCCGGCACCGGTGAAATCCACTACCCTGCCATTGCCAGGGCCCTGCATGCCATGGGCTACCGCGGCGTGGTCGGTCTCGAAGGCTGGGCCAGCGGCGACAGCGAACTGGCCCTGGAGCGCTTCCGCCAAGCCTTCACCCTATAACAATAAAAGGAACCGCCACATGAACCGCTATTCAATGATGCTTGCCTCGCTGTTACTGCTGCTCAGCCAATGGGCGTTCGCCGATTACCGCATCGGCGTGAGCATCGCCCGGGTGGACGACAACTTCATGACCTACGTGCGCAGCGGCCTGGAAACCGCCGCCCGGGAGCAAGGCGTGAAGATCCAGTTCGAAGACGCCCAGGGCGATGTGGTGCGCCAACTCAATCAGGTCGACGGTTTTCTCAACCAGAAGGTCGACGCGGTGATCGTGTTGCCGGTGGACACTTCCGCCACCGCCAATATGACCCGCGCTGCCGTGGCGGCCAAGACGCCACTGGTGTACGTCAACCGCCACCCGGATGAACGCACCCTGCCCAAGGGCGTGGTCACCGTGGCCTCCAACGACATCGAGGCCGGGCAGTTGCAGATGCGCTTCCTGGCGGAAAAACTCGGTGGCAAGGGCAATGTGGCGATCATCATGGGCGACCTCGCGCAAAACGCCACCCACGACCGCACCGAGGGCGCCAAGCAGGTGCTCAAGGACTATCCCGGGATCAACGTGGTGGAGCAGCAAAGCGCCGAATGGCAGCGCAGCAAGGGCATGGACCTGACCAGCAACTGGCTGCTGGCGGGGACGCAGTTCGATGCCATCGTCGCCAATAACGACGAAATGGCGATTGGCGCCGGGATGGCCTTGCAGCAGGCGGGCAAGGCCAAGGGGGAAGTAGCCATTGTGGGGATTGATGGGTTGCCGGATGGGCTGGCAGCGGTGAAGCGTGGGTTGCTGGCGGCATCGGTGTTCCAGGACCCGAAAGCCCAGGCGGCGAAAGCCGTGGAGTCGGCGATCAAGATGATCAAGGGGGAACCGATTGAAGCGGAGGTGTGGGTGCCGTTCGAACTGATCAAGCCTGAGCAGGTGGCGACCTACGAGCAACGCTACCGATAAACTGCCCAGTGCAGTTCAAACTGTGGGAGGGGCAAGTCGAATCGTCGCACCGCCCCTCGCACATTTGATCTCACCAAACCATTAGTCCAGGTCGCTGGCGTCGTGGCGTTCGGCGAGTTGCTCATGAGGCTCGCCGGACACCCGGTTCACCCGCCGCCCGCGCTGCACCGCCGGGCGAGCATCAATCGCATCCGCCCAACGCTGCACATGCGTGTACTCATGCACCGACAAAAACTCCGCCGCGCCGTACAAACGGCCTTTGACCAAGCCACCGTACCAGGGCCAGATGGCGATGTCGGCGATGGTGTAGTCATCCCCGGCGATGTACTCGCTCACCGCCAGGCGCTGGTCCAGCACGTCCAACTGACGCTTGGCCTCCATGGCGAAGCGGTTGATCGGGTACTCCATCTTGCTCGGCGCATAGGCATAGAAATGCCCGAAACCGCCGCCCAGGTAAGGCGCGCTGCCCATCTGCCAGAATAACCACGACAGGCACTCCGCGCGCGCCGCTGGCTCGGTGGGGAAGAACGCGCCGAATTTCTCCGCCAGGTACTGCAGGATCGCGCCTGACTCGAACACACGAATCGGCGTAGGGCCACTGTGGTCCATCAGTGCGGGGATCTTCGAGTTCGGGTTGACCCCGACAAACCCACTGCCGAACTGGTCGCCATCGCCGATCTTGATCAGCCACGCGTCGTATTCGGCACCGCTGTGCCCCAGGGCCAACAGTTCTTCGAGCAGGATCGTGACCTTCTGCCCATTGGGCGTGGCCAACGAATACAGCTGCAACGGGTGCTTGCCCACCGGCAGGTGTTTTTCGTGGGTCGCGCCGGCGATGGGCCGGTTGATACTGGCGAAACTGCCACCGTTTTCGGTGTCCCAGGTCCAGACTTTCGGGGGTACGTAGTCGGTCATGCTTACTGCTCCAGAGGCGTTAGCGATCAGCGAATTCGAACGTCATCTTACCTGAACCACGCGAGGCGATTCTGGAGCGTGCCGGCTCAGACCCAGCCACCGTCGACGATGAAGTTCTGCGCCGAACACATCGCCGAGGCATCCGAGGCCAGGAACAACGCCATGTTGGCGATGTGTTCCGGCAGCACGCTGCCCGGCAGGCACTGGCTGCGGCTGATCAGTTCCCTGGCGGCGTCATCGACCCACATCGCCAGTTGTTTTTCAGTCATCACCCAACCCGGCACCAAGGTGTTGACGCGGATGTGGCTCGGCCCCAGTTCCCGGGCCAGGGCGCGGGTCATGCCATGGGCGGCGGCCTTGCTGGCGGCGTATACCGGGTAGCCGGCCGACGCCATCATCCAGCCCACCGAGCCCAGGTTGATGATCGCCCCGCCGCCGGCGCTTTTCATCATCGGCACCACCGCCTTGGCGGCGAAGAAGGCGTGCTTGAGGTTGACCGAGATGAGCTTGTCAAAGGTGTCCGAATCGACTTCATCCAAAGTGTGGCGCACATCATTGGCGGCGTTGTTCACCAGCACGGTGATCGGGCCGAGGGAATGTTCGAAACGGCCGATGGCGGCCTTGAAGGCGATCTCATCGGTAATGTCGCAACACACGAATTCAACGGTATGCCCCGCCGAACTCAACAACGCCGCCAGGCGCTCACCCTGGCTCTGCGCGCGGTCGACAAACCCCACCTTGGCGCCTTGGGCGGCGAACGCCCGGACCATGAATTCGCCAATGCCTGACGCGCCGCCGGAGATCAGTACGGTCTTGCCTTCGAGATCGGGGTACACCGCGTGCTGGGTACTCATAACATGCTGCCTCGTTTAATTAGTCTTATTTTATTTTGCAAAAACGGCTTTAAAGGCTATAAATTCGCTGTCCAACCGACAAAATATCGCACATTAGTAGAACTATTCCACTCAAAACAACAAAAGGAAGTTCGATCATGAAGCACCCTCGATACCTGCTTTCGGGCTTGGCGATGTCCATGCTGATCGCCAGTGGCGGCGCCCAGGCTGCAGGGCTCACCAGCGAACACAAACCTTTCGGTAAAACCAATGACGGCACGGCCGTCGAACAATACATCCTGCGTAACAGCCATGGCATGCAAGCCACGGTCATCACGTATGGCGGCGTGCTGCAGTCCCTGAAAGTGCCGGACAAAAACGGCAAGGTCGAGGACGTGGTGCTCGGCTTCGACGACGTACAGGGTTACCAGGCCGGCACGGCGTTTTTCGGTGCGACCATCGGGCGTTTCGGCAACCGCCTGGCCGGTGGCGCCTTTGAACTCGACGGCAAACGCTACCAGGTCCCGCTCAACGACGGCCCCAACTCCCTGCACGGCGGCGCCCAGGGCTTCGACAAGCAGGTGTGGAAAGCCACGCAGGTCAAGGCCAAGGACTCAGTGGGCGTGACCCTCACCTACCTGTCCAAGGACGGTGAGATGGGCTTCCCTGGCAACCTGAAAACCGAAGTCACCTACCGCCTCAACGACAACAACGAACTGCACATCGACTACACGGCCACCACCGACAAACCGACGGTGCTCAACCTGACCAACCACAGCTACTTCAACCTGGCCGGTGCGGGTAACGGTGACATTCTCAAGCAAGTCGCCACCTTGCACGCCAGTCATTACACGCCGGTGAATGCCACCCTGATCCCTACCGGCGAACTGGCGCCCGTCAAGGGCACGCCGATGGACTTCCTGAAACCGACACCCATCGGCCAGCACATCAAAGACGATCACCCGCAGCTCAAGTTTGCCGAGCCGAAACAGGGTGGATTTGATTTCAACTGGGCGCTGGATGCCAAAGGTGATGTGAAGCAGCTTGCGGCCGAGGTGCATGACCCTGAATCGGGGCGGCGTTTGCAGCTGTACACCAGCGAGCCAGGCGTGCAGTTTTATACCAGTAACTTCCTCGACGGGTCGGTGAAGGGCAAGGCAGGGAAGACGTATCAGCATTGGAGTGGGTTCACACTGGAGACCCAGCACTTTCCAGATGCGCCCAACCAGCCGAACTTTGCGTCGACGCGCCTGAATCCAGGCCAGACTTACACCCAGCACACCCTCTTCAAATTCATCGCCGACTAAAAATGTGGAAGCGGGCTTATCCGCGATAGCGGTGGTCCAGTCGATACAGGATTTGACTGATCCACCGCCTTCGCGGGCAAGCCCGCACACAGTCTGATCTTCACATGGATGGAAATCAGCGTTGCTTCATGCGGTCGATGACCACCGCCAGCAGCAGGATCGAGCCGCGGATGACGTACTGGTAGAACGTGTCGATGTTCTTCAGGTTCATCGCATTCTCGATGATTGCCAGGATCAACACCCCGGCAATCACGTGCCGGATCATGCCCACCCCACCACTCAACGACACCCCGCCCAGCACGCAGGCCGAGATCACCGTCAGTTCAAACCCCTGGCCGATCATCGGCTGGCCCGAGGTCATGCGCGACGCGAGGATCACACCGGCCAACGCGCCGATCAGACCGTGCACGGCGAAGATCAGGATCTTGGTGCGGTCCACGTTGACGCCCGCCAGCAACGCCGCTTCCGGATTGCCGCCGATGGCCATGGTGTTGCGCCCGTAGGTGGTGTAATTGAGCAGCCAGCCGAAGAACAGGAAGCACAGGATGGTGATCAGGATCGGCACCGGTACGCCCAGCAACTGGCCGTTGCCGAACACAAAAAACTGCTCTTGCGAAACCCCTACCGCCTTGCCGTTGGCAAAGATATACGCCAGGCCGCGCACGATCTGCATGGTCGCCAAGGTGGTGATCAACGCATTGACCCGCAGCTTGGCGATGACGATGCCGTTGATCAGCCCCACCACCAGGCCCATCAGGAGCGCCGCGCCAATGCCGAGCATGACGCTGTCGGTATCGCGCATCACGATGGCCGCGACCACCCCGGCACAGGCAATCACCGAACCCACCGACAGGTCGAAATGCCCCGACGCCAGGCAGAACAGCATGGTGCAGGCGGCAATGCCGACGGTGGAAATCGCCAGGCCCAACCCGCGCATGTTCAAGGGCGAGAGGAAGTTGTCGATCAGCAAGGCGCACAGCAAAAAGATGCTCACCGCTGCCATCAACATCGCCCAGTTATCCAGCAGTGCACGTACGTCCAGGGGTTTGCGTGCGGTGGGCAGCGCATTTTGTTGAATGGTCATAGTCGTCTCTCAGTTCGCCACGCTGCGCGGCAGGGCCAGTTGCAGCAGGTTGGATTCAGTGGCGTGTTCGCGCCGTTGTTCGCCGCGCATCGCGCCTTCGCACAACACCAGGATGCGGTCGCTGATGCCCATCACTTCCATCAGGTCGCTGGACACCACGATTACCGCGATGCCTTGGGCTGCGAGGTTATGGATGATCTGGTAGATCTCGGCCTTGGCGCCGATATCGATGCCCCGCGTCGGTTCATCCAGCAACAGTACTTTCATCGGCATCGACAGCCAGCGGCCGA
>NZ_PCOZ01000002.1 GCF_002979555.1 Pseudomonas sp. MYb60
CGCTTGAACAACCCCCCCACGCCAATGGCCGCCGGCGTGTGGGGGTTGTTCAAGCGATGAGGCCTTCAAAAACACCACCAATGCCTCTAGGCTAGCCCCAGCCCATCTTGAGGAATGCCCATGTCCACCATGACCCTGTTCCACAACCCCGCCTCACCCTTCGTGCGCAAGGTTCGCGTCCTGCTGATCGAAACCGGCCAGCAGGACCGCGTGGTGCTTCAAGCTTCCCTGCCGACGCCGATCCAGCCCGACCAGCAGGTGGTGCAAGGCAACCCTGTGGGCAAGATTCCGGCCCTGCGCCTGGCCGACGGCTCGATGCTGCACGACAGCCGGGTGATCCTCGACTACCTCGACCACCAGCACGTCGGCAACCCGCTGATCCCCCGCGACGGCTCGGCCCGCTGGCGGCGCCTGACCCTGGCTTCACTGGCCGACGGCATCATGGACGCCGCCGTACTGGTGCGCTACGAGACCGCCATGCGTCCGGTGGAGAAGCATTGGGACCTGTGGCTCGATGAGCAGCGCAACAAGATCCGTCGCGCCCTCGCCGAGTTGGAAGCGGATGCGATTGCCGAGCTGACCAGCCACTTCGACATCGCCGCCATCAGCGTGGCGTGTGCGTTGGGTTATCTAGATTTTCGCCATCCGGATATGCAATGGCGGTTGGATAACCCCCAGCTTGCGGCCTGGTATGCCGAGGTCAGCGAACGTCCTTCGATGCAGCAGACCCAACCCCCGGCCTGAAGTCCACCACTGTCCACTGTGGGAGGGGGCTTGCCCCTCCCACAGTGGCCAACGATGTGGTTGAGATAGTCGACAAGACTGGCCTTCATCTGCTGATCCTCGCGCAACCCGATCATTGCACCGCCTCCAGATCAAACTGCAACGGCTCCACCGCCTTGCGCTTGCCCACGCCATACCAATCCAGTTTGCGCGTCAGCACCATCACCGTGCCGAGCAAACCGAACAGCAGCAGCGAGCCCATCAGCAACGCGTAATCCTCGGCACTCAACAGCCCATACAACAAGCCATACAACGCTGCCAACCCCGCCGAAAACCCTAGCCCGTGGCGGACGCTGCGCAGCACGTGGCACACATAGAAGCCAATCAACAACACACAGGCACTGGCGGAAATCAGATAGGCCAGGGCAAACCCGATGTGCTCGGACAGCGACAACAGCAGCAGGTAGAAGAACGCCAGCGCAAAACCCACCAGGGCGTACTGCACCGGGTGCACCGCCAGGTTCTTGAGCACTTCGAACAGGAAGAAGCCGGCAAACGTCAGGGCGATGAACAGCAGCGCGTATTTGATCGCGCGGTCGCTCTTGAGGTACTGGTCCACCGGGTCGATGAAATTGACGCCGAAGCTGCGGTTGTTGAAGTCGTTGCAGCCTTGCCCATCGAGGCAGGTCTGCAGCGCCTGTTCGAGGTTGGTGGAAAAGAACGAGGTCTGCCAGTTAGCGGTAAAACCGCTGTCGGTGATTTCACGCTTGGCCGGCAGGAAGTTGCCGATAAAGCTCGGATGCGGCCAGTTGGAGGCCAGTGACACCTGGCTGGTCTTGCCCACCGGCACCACTTGCAGCTGTTCGGTGCCTTGCAGGCGCAGGTCGAACGCGAAGTTCACGACGTAAGGTTTTTTGCTGTCCTGTACCGGCAGCGCCACGTGCACGCCCTCCCCCAGCCAGTCCACCTGGGAACCCGGTTCGAAGTCCAACTGCTGGCCGCCCAGTTCCAGCTTCAACGCGTTCTCGATGCCGCGAATATCGCTGATGCCCACTGCGAGGAACGCCGGTTCGAAACGGTAGTCGGCAAAGTCTTCGGTAATGCCCAGTTGCGCCGGCAACTCGAAATGCCCGCTGATGCGGTTGTCGGCATGGAACAGCCGCGCCTGGTAGATGCCCCGTGCCCGCAGTTCGGTCTGCACCTTGCCGTCGAGGGCAAAACTGTCCGGCAGGAAGTACAGACGGCCGCGCTCTTCACGGGTGACTTCATAGCGTTTGTTGAGCTTTTCATTGAGCTTCCACTCGCGCACCGTCTTGCGGTACGGCACCACCATCACCGGGCCGGTGAGGCGCTGGGCGTAACTGGAGCTGCGGGCGATGTCCATCAATACGCCGTCGCGCAGGGCCTGACGGTCGCTGATGATGCCGTTGATCATCAACAATGGAATCAGCAACAACACAATCAACAGCGCAATTGCGCCAAGTTTGAAAAGCAGACTGCGGTTCATGGGACTCTCCCTGTTTGGTTGCAGAGAGTCTGGGCAGCCTGTGTGGGCGGTTTATGTGGGCAATGTGGAGACTGTGTGGAGAAGCAGCACCACTTGCACACCGCCCGGCACGTTGCCGATACGCAATGTACCGCCATGCAGCTTGGCCACTTCCTCGACAAAATTGAGGCCCAGCCCCGTGCTTTTGCGCCCGCTGGCCGGCCGTGGCAGCGAGTAGAAGCGCTCGCTCAGGCGCGGCAGGGCGTAGTCGGGAATCGGTGAGGCCTGGTTGAACAGGGTCACCTCAACGTCGTTGTGCTGCGTGTGCGCGCTGAACGTCAAGGTGCCGCCGGGCGGAGTGAAATCCAATGCGTTGTCGAGCAGATTGCCCAGGGCCTGGCGCAGCAGGAACGGCTCGCCGAACACCTGCACTTCAGCACCGATCGCCTGTTCGACGTGCAAGCCTGCGCCCTCGACCCTCGCGCACTGAGCCTTGAGCACATCCTCGACCAGCGCCGCCAGCGGGATGCTCACCTGCTCTTCCAGGCCCTGACGTTGCTCCACTTGCGCCAGGTTCAGCAGGCGTTCGATCAATTGCTGCAGGCGCGCGCTTTCGCTGTCGATATTGCCGACGAATCGCTGCTGTTGCTCGTGGCTCATGTCGCCTTGCAACAATTCTGCCGCGCCGCGAATCGCCGCCAGCGGGCTTTTCAATTCGTGGGTCAGGGTGTGCACGTAATGCTCGACGTAAGCCTTCCCTTCCAACTGCGTGCGCATGTGCTCCACGGCGGTGGACAACTGCTTCAGCTCGCCGCCCCGGTAATGCGGCAACTCGGCGCGCCGCCCTTCGCTGACGGCCTCGGCGTAGGCCGTGAGCCTGCGCAGCGCCACGCTCAACCACCACGACAACAAGGCGCCGAGCAACAGGCCCAGCACCACCAGCCCAGCGCCGTACCACAGCAGGCGCCGCTCGGTGCGGTCGACGTAAGGCTGCAACGAACTGTTGGGCTTGGCCACGGTGACCACGCCGATGATCTGGCCGTTGTCACGGATCGGCGCGCCCACGTGCATCACCGAGGAGGTGGCATCCTCGGCATCGCTGCGGGTAGAGCGGGCGCCGTATTCGCCGCGCAACGTCAGGTACACGTCGTTCCACTTCGAATAGTCCTGGCCCACTGCTTCGCCCGTGGAGTCGAGCAATACGGTGCCCTTGGCGTCGGTCACGTAGATGCGGTGGTTGACCTGGTTCTTGGGCAGGCCCCAGATGGTCGCGCCTGGCTGGCGATTGCCGTAGGCCTTGAGCAGTTCGGGCCAGTGGCTTTGGCCCAGCGTGTTGTTCTTCACGTCATCGCGCAGGATCTCGGCCAGCAGGTTGGCAGTGTCCACCAGGGTTTCTTCAGTGGACTGGCGCACGCCGGGGCGGATCTCCTTCATCACGGTGCTGAGCACGAAATAGCCGGTGAGGCCGATAAACAGCGCGTACACCAGGAAGATCCGCAGCCCCAGGCGCATCAGCTGCTGCCCGGGCTGTAGCTGTAGCCGAGGCCGCGATGGGTCTGGATGGGCTCGGCATCGGCGGCCACGCTGCGTAACTTGGCGCGCAGGCTCTTGATATGGCTATCGATATTGCGCTCGTAGCCGGCATCCGCCGCCACCCCCACCGCATCCAGCAGTTGCTCGCGGCTGAAGACACGCTCGGGCTGCTCCAGCAGGTTTTGCAGCAAGCGGAATTCGTGACGCGTGAGGCTCAGGGGCTGGCCGCGATAGGTGATCTGCATGCGCTCCAGGTCCACCTGGAACACCGAAGGGGCAACGCCCGGGCCAATGCGCTTGAGGATCGCCCGCACCCGCGCCGTCACTTCCCGTGGGCTGAACGGCTTGACCACATAGTCGTCGGCGCCGATCTCCAGCCCCACCACGCGGTCGATCTCGCCATCGCGGGCGCTGAGGAACATCACCGGCACTTCGCTGAACCGGCGCAGCTGCTTGCAGGTTTCAAACCCGGTGATGTCCGGCAGGCCGATGTCGAGGATGATCAAATCGGCCGGCGTCTGGCGCTGATGGGCCAGCGCCTCCTGGCCAAGACTCAGCCAGGTGGTGGTGAAGCCTTCGCCTTGCAGGGCGAATATCAGCGTGTCGGCGATGGCCGCTTCGTCTTCGACAATCAGGATGTGGGGCATGGGGCTCTGTCAGCAGTCCGGTTTGTCGGCAGTGTAACGGCGGGCCGGGTTTACCGCTGCGCCGAATTCACGCAGGGCCTTGGCGCCGATCAACAACGGGTAGTTGAAGCTGCTGCGGTCGGTGAGGTTGACCTCGACGGTGCGCTTGACGTCGCCCAGGCACATCTCCAGGTCGATCACTGGGCGCTTGGCCACGGCGGGTTCGTCCTTCTCGTCGTCTTCGTCGGCGCGGCTCTTGATCTTGCTGATGCGCGCCACCTTGTGTTCGTAGACCTTGTTGGACGCGTCCTTGCCGCCAAGGCGGAAGCGCACCCAGTCGTCGCCGTCACGGGTGAACGTCTCGATGTCGCGGGCCGACAGCGAGGCCGTGAGGGCGCCGGTGTCCATCTTGGCCTTGAAGGTTTCGCCGATCTCCGGCAACTGGATGTATTCATAGCGACCGTAGAGGGTCGGCTCGGCGGCCATGACGGGCAAGGCAGCCAGGGCGAGGGAGGCTAATAGCAGTTTCACGAAGTGATTTCCTCGGAAAGAAGTAGGCGGATTCTAGACCGCAAAGGCAGCGCTTAGTTAGCTCACCCCAGCATAACCGGCACATTGTGAAACATTCGTCCGGCGAATTCGGATTTGGCCTCTAGACTCAAGCTGCTTATCATGACCCGCCCACAGGATTCCAAGAGTTACTTATGCGCCGCCTGCTCACCGGCTGTTTTGTCTCACTGCTATTGTTGCTCAACACCCTGGTCCTGATCGGGCCGTTGATGGTGTTTGCCCTGCTCAAGCTGGTCGCGCCCGGACGGTACCGTGACTACATGTCCTGGGCGGTGATGTGGATCGCCGAGACCTGGGCCGAGATCGACAAGCTCATCTTTGCCCTGTGTATCCCCACCCAGTGGGACATTCGCGGCGGCGAAGACCTGCGCGGCGACACCTCCTACCTGGTGATCAGCAACCACCAATCCTGGGTCGACATTCCCGCGCTGATCCAGGCGCTCAACCGGCGCACGCCGTTCTTCAAGTTCTTCCTGAAAAAAGAGCTGATCTGGGTGCCGTTCCTCGGCCTGGCGTGGTGGGCGCTGGATTACCCGTTCATGAAGCGCTACACCAAGGCGTTCCTGGCCAAGCACCCGGAGCTGGCGGGGCAGGATCTGAAGATCACCCGGCAAGCCTGCGAACTGTTCAAGCGCCAGCCCGTGACGGTGGTGAACTACCTGGAAGGCACACGGTTCAGCGAGGCCAAACGCACGCAGCAGCAGTCACCGTTCTCACGGTTGCTCAGGCCCAAGGCGGGTGGCGTGGCGTTTGTATTGGCGGCGATGGGTGAACAGCTGGATGCGATCCTGGATGTCACCGTGGTGTATCCACAGGCGAGGATTCCGGGCTTCTGGGACTTGATCAGCGGCGCGGTGCCGAAGGTGATCATCGATATCCGCACCCGCGAGCTGGACCCGGCGTTGTGGCGGGGGGATTACGAGAACGATCCGGCGTTTCGCCAGACCGTCCAGAACTGGGTCAACCAGCTCTGGATGGAGAAAGATGCGCGCATCGAACACCTGCGCGCAGAGCAGGCTTAGCTGCCGGTGCCCCAGGCCTGGGCCAATTTGCCCAGCACCGAACTGCTGGCCCCCTCGCCGCCCAGGTATTGCAGGATCACCGGCGCAAACTGGCCGATCATGCCGCTGTCCATGCCCAGGGCACTGAACGCGGTGTTCAAATCATTGGTGTCCTTTACGTTACCCAGCAGGCCGTCCAGGCCGCTGGTCTTGCTGCCGCCGGTCTGGCCGAGCATGCCGCTCAAGGCGCCGAGGCTGCCCAACGCGTTGTTGCCCGACAATTGGTCGAGGCCCGGCACGCTGTTGCCCAGTTGCGAGTAGTCATTGCCGCTCAGCTTGTTCTTGGCCAGGCCCAACATGGCGCCGGTGCCGCCAATGGCTTGCTCTGGGGTGATATTGAGTTGTGAGGTCAGCGCGCCTAGCAGGCCGGCCGTCTCTGACGACGGCGCGGCGGCAGCGGCTTTGTTGCTGCCACCCTGCATGCCGGAGATGGCATTGGCGGCGTCGCCAAGGCTGAAACCTGCGGCGAACGCCGGGCCGGCCGCCAGGGTCATCAGGCAGGAAAGGGCGAAACCGCGTGAAATCTTCATTGGAACAACCTCTGGGAATAGGTGCGAAAGCAGGCGTTGGACTGAGTATCCAGCACATTGTTCCGGGGCTTGCGAGGAACCCGATGCCCGGGTCGCAGTCCATGAAAGGCTTTCAATTTCTGCCAGGAACCACCCCATGAGCGCCACCCGCCACACCGTGCCCGAGCCAAAGCCGCCGTTCTGGAACCCGCCCCGCGTATTCATCGGGGTGTGCCTCGCCATCGTCGCCGGCCTCGGCGGTGCGCTCTACACCCAAGACAACGTCAAGTCCGCCGCGACGCTGGTGACAACCGCCCAGCAACCGGCCGCGCAGTTGATGGCGCACAAGGATTACCTGGAAGTTGAACCTATTGCGACCACTGCGCCAGAGCCGGATCGCAGCCTGGAACTGTGGGCAATGCCCGAAGGCAAGGCGCCGGTGTCACTGGGACTGTTGCCGGAGGACGGCAAAGGCATCATCGGTTTGAACCCGCGCCAGCAGGAATCCATCAGCAAGCCGGTGGAGTTGATGGTGAGTTCGGAAACCAAGGGTGGGTCGGTGAGCAAGCAACCGACGGGGCCGACGGTGTATCAAGGCGCGCTGGCCTACCGTTGATCCTCCAGACGCCAAAAAACAATGTGGGAGGGGGGCAAGCCCACTCCCACACTTGGATCTCTGTGTATCCGGGATTTATGCAGCGCTGAAGAGCTTGTGCGGATCGATCACAAATTTCTTCGGCACGCCGGCATCGAACTCGCCGTAGCCTTTTGGCGCATCGTCCAGGCTGATCACTTGCACGCCCACGATCTCGGCGATGTTGATACGGTCCCACATGATCGCTTGCATCAGCGCGCGGTTGTATTTCATTACCGGGGTCTGGCCGGTGTGGAAGCTGTGGGATTTGGCCCAGCCAAGGCCGAAGCGGATGCTCAGGCTACCCATCTTGGCGGCAGCGTCGACGGCGCCCGGGTCTTCGGTGACGTAGAGGCCCGGAATACCGATCTTGCCTGCAACACGCACCACCCCCATCAACGAGTTGAGTACGGTGGCCGGGGCTTCGGCCTTGACGCCGTCGTGCCCGTGACCGCGAGCTTCGAAACCTACGCAGTCAACTGCGCAGTCCACTTCAGGCTCGCCCAGCAGTGCAGCGATCTGTTCGTGCAGCGGCGTGTCCTGGGACAGGTCGACCACCTCGAAACCCTGGGCCTTGGCGTGGGCCAGGCGGACCGTGTTGACGTCGCCGATGATCACCACCGCCGCGCCCAACAGGCGTGCCGAAGCCGCCGCTGCCAGGCCGACCGGGCCCGCACCCGCGATGTACACCGTGCTGCCAGGGCCAACGCCCGCCGTGACGGCGCCGTGGTAACCGGTTGGGAGAATGTCCGAGAGGCAGGTCAGGTCACGGATTTTCTCCATGGCCTTGTCGCGGTCCGGCAGCTTGAGCAGGTTGAAGTCGGCGTAGGGCACCAGCACGTATTCGGCCTGGCCGCCGGTCCAGTCGCCCATGTCGACGTAGCCGTAGGCGCCACCGGCACGCGCCGGGTTGACGGTCAGGCACACGCCGGTGTGTTGCTCCTTGCACGAGCGGCAGCGGCCGCAGGCGACGTTGAAAGGGACGGAAACCAGATCGCCGATCTTCAGGTTCTCGACGTCGCTGCCCTTCTCGATCACCTCACCGGTAATTTCGTGACCGAGCACCAGGCCGGTCTGGGCAGTGGTACGGCCGCGCACCATGTGTTGGTCGGAGCCGCAGATGTTGGTGGAGACCACGCGCAGGATGACGCCGTGCTCGATCTTCCTGCCACGGGGGTCCTGCATTTTGGGATAGTCGATTTTCTGTACTTCGACCTTGCCGTTGCCGAGATACACGACACCACGATTACCAGACATGCTTTCACCTCGCTGTTGTTTTTATGGACCCGCGCTGCCCTTGGGTGGGTAGCGCGTTAAATGCTCGGGTACAGATGCTGTTTCTTGTGTTGTTTGTCAGGGCCTCATCGGGGGTAAGCCCCCTCCCACATTTTGACCGCGCCGCCAATCACGTGTGGGAGGGGGCTTGCCCCCGATGGCGTCACGTCAGTCAGAGCACCACCGTTCTATTGGCGTTCAGGAACACCCTTCGCTCAATGTGATACCCCACCGCCCGGGCCAGTGTCAGCCCTTCGATATCGCGCCCCTTGGCAATCAAATCCTCGGGGTAGTGGCTGTGATCCACCACCTCCACGCCCTGGGCGATGATCGGGCCTTCGTCCAGGTCGTTGTTGATGTAATGCGCCGTGGCGCCGACCAGTTTCACACCCTTGTTGTACGCCTGGTGATACGGCTTGGCGCCCTTGAACCCTGGCAACAGCGAGTGGTGAATATTGATGGCCTTGCCATCCAGCTTGCGGCACAACTCCGGCGACAGCACTTGCATGTAACGCGCAAGGATCACCAGTTCCGCACCGGTGTCTTCCACCACCTGCCACACCTGACGCTCTTGCGCCGGTTTGTCATTGGGGTCGAGGGGGAAATGGTAGTAGGGAATCTGGTGCCAGTCGGCCAACGGTTTCAAATCGGGGTGGTTGGACACCACCGCGACCACGTCCATCGACAGTTGCCCGATGCGCTGGCGGTACAGCAGGTCGTTGAGGCAGTGATCGGCCTTGGAGACCATGATCACCACTTTTGGCCGGTAGTTCGGCGCCGTCAGTTCGAAGATCATGCCAAAGGCTTCTCCGCGCGTGGCCAGGCCATCGCGGAAACCTTGCTCGTCGAAACCGTCGGGCTGACGGAATTCCACGCGGATGAAAAACCGGCCGGACAGCCGATCATCGAACGAGTGGTGTTCGGTGACGTAGCAGCCCTGCTCGAACAGGTAGCGGGTGACCGCGTCCACCGTGCCGAGCACGCTGGGGCAGTCGGCGGTCAAAATCCATGTATCGGGTGCGCGGCTCATGGGTCACTCCTCAGGCTTGGACACTCAGGCCGAATTCGGCAGACGCATCCTGCAACCACAACCACCAGTAGTCCGAGAAGCTGCGACGAATCAGCAGTTCCCAGGTGTCTTCAGCCGTGTGGCGGATCACCAGTTGCGACTTGGCGAACACCGTGCCCACGGCCTTGCCCACCGGGAAGTTGTCGGGGTGCACGTCGTAGCTGGTGGATTTCATCAGCACGTCGCGCACGTTCGGGCCGCTGAGTTCGAGAATCTGCTGGCCGCCGCTTACATTGACGACCTGGATATGCAACTCACCCAGGGCTTCGCGCAGGCTTTTCTCGGCGGCGAATTCTTCACCGCTCGGCACGATCAGCAACCACTCATCCGGGCCAAGCCACTGCAGGCTGGTTTCACCCTTGACGATCACTTGCAAAGCGCCCGGCAGTTCGATGCCCAGCGCCTTGTGCACGCCGGCGGCGAACGCCGCGTCATGGCCGTCACCCCGAAGGGTCAGGTGGCCGAGGAGTTTCTTTTCACGCACGGTCACGCCGGCGTTCTTGCGGCCCTTGCCGACCAGGCTGGCGAGGTCGGCATGGTGCAGCGACGACTCGGCCTTGGCGCCGGTGGTTGGGCGTTGTTGGTAAACATTGGCTGCTGTCATAAAGCACCTGTTCTGAATTCGGTGGTGTCTGTTCTGGCCTCATCGGGGGCAAGTCCCCTCCCACATTGACTGCATTTACACATGTTGATTTGTGAACACATTCAAGTGTGGGAGGGGCTTGCCCCCGATGCAGGCGACTCGGTCCATCAGATGTTCTGGCGATCGCCTTTCGGGTCAAAGAACACCGAGGACACAATCTCCGCCTCGATCACGCTGCCATCCGCTTGCGGTGAAAACACCCGCTCGCCGATGCGCTTCAAGCCACCCTTCACCACGCCCATCGCAAATGAATAGCCGAGGGAGTTGTGGGCATAGCTGGACGTGACGTGACCGACCATCTTCATCGGGATCGACTGCTTCGGATCCAGTACCAACTGCGCACCCTCCGGCAGCCACACCTTCGGATCGATCGGCTTCAAGCCCACCAGTTGCTTGCGTTCTTCACGCACGCAGTCTTCACGGTTCATGCCGCGCCAGCCGATCCACGAGAACGGCTTGGTACGACCGACGCACCAGCCCATATTCAGGTCGTCCGGGGTCATCGAGCCGTCGGTGTCCTGGCCGACGATGATGAAGCCCTTCTCGGCCCGCAGCACGTGCATGGTTTCGGTGCCATACGGGGTCAGGTTGTACTGCTTGCCGGCGTCGACGATTTTTTCCAGCACGCCCATGGCGTAGTCGGCCTGCACGTTGACTTCGTAAGACAGCTCACCCGTAAACGAAATCCGGAACACACGGGCCGGTACGCCGCCCACCAGGCCTTCTTTCCAGGTCATGAACGGGAAGCCGTCCTTGTCCAGGTCGATGTCGGTGACTTCCGCCAGCAGCTTGCGGCTGTTGGGGCCGGACAGGGTCATCGTGGCCCAGTGGTCGGTGACCGAGGTGAAATACACCTTGAGGTCAGGCCATTCGGTCTGCTGGTAGATTTCCAGCCACTGCAGCACACGCGCGGCGCCGCCGGTGGTGGTGGTCATCAGGAAGTGGTTGTCGGCGAGGCAGGCGGTTACGCCGTCATCGAAGACCATGCCGTCTTCCTTGCACATCAGGCCGTAGCGCGCCTTGCCCACGTCGAGCTTGGTCCAGGCGTTGGTGTAGATGCGGTTGAGGAACTCACGGGCGTCCGGGCCCTGGATGTCGATCTTGCCGAGGGTGGACGCGTCCAGCAGGCCGACGCTGTCGCGCACGGCCAGGCATTCACGTTTCACCGCGGCGTGCAGGTCTTCACCGTTGCGTGGGAAATACCACGGGCGTTTCCACTGGCCGACGTCTTCAAATTCGGCACCGTTCTTCACGTGCCAGGCTTGCAAAGCGGTGTAGCGCACCGGCTCGAAGATGTGCCCAACGTGACGGCCCGCAATCGCGCCGAAGGTCACCGGCGTGTAGTTGGGGCGGAACATGGTGGTGCCCATCTGCGGGATGGTCACGTTCAGCGAACGGGCGGCAATCGCCAGGCCGTTGACGTTGCCAAGCTTGCCCTGATCAGTGCCGAAGCCCAGCGCGGTGTAGCGCTTGACGTGCTCGACCGACTCGAAACCTTCGCGGGTGGCCAGTTCGATGGCTGCCGCGGTGACGTCGTTCTGCAGGTCGACGAACTGCTTCGGCGCCCGTGCGGTTGGTTTGTCGTGGGGCACCTGATACACCGCCAGCGTCGGCTCTTCCAGGCGGCTCAAGGCTTTTGGCAAGGTGCCTTCCACCGGTGCAAAACCGGCTTCGCTGGCGGCGCGCACGCCACCTTCAAAACCATCGGCCAGGGAATCACCCAGGCTGTAGACGCCGTTGATGCCACCGACACACACGCGTTTCTGCGGCGCTTCACCCGGTACAAACCCGAGGATGTCTTCGCGCCAGGTAGGCTTGCCGCCCAGGTGCGAGGCCAAGTGGACCACCGGGCTGTAGCCGCCGGAGCTGGCCACCAAGTCGCAGTCCAGCCACTCGCCCGGGCTGGTGACTTTGTGCGCTTTCAGATCGACCGCCGCCACACGGGCAGCGGTGACGTGCTTGCTGCCACGGGCCTCGATCACGGCGCTGCCGGTGAGGATGCGAATGCCTTTGGCGCGAGCCTCTTCAACCAGCGCGCCGCGTGGGTTGTGGCGTACATCGGCCACGGCCACGACTTGCAGGCCGGCATCGAGCCAGTCCAGCGCAACGCGGTAGGCGTGGTCGTTATTGGTGGAGAGCACCAGTTTCTTGCCCGGTGCCACGCCATAGCGGCGCACGTAGGTGGAGACCGCGCCCGCCAGCATGTTGCCCGGCACATCGTTGTTGCCGTAGACCAGCGGGCGCTCGCACGCGCCGGTGGCCAGCACCACACGCTTGGCGCGCACACGGTGGATACGCTGGCGCACCACGCCGATCGGCGCACGGTCACCGAGGTGATCGGTGAGACGCTCGTGGATGGTCAGGAAGTTATGGTCGTGGTAGCCGTTGACGGTGGCGCGGGGCAGCAGCACCACGTCAGGCAGGGCCTTGAGTTCAGCGATCACGCTGGCGACCCATTCCGCGGCCGGTTTCCCGTCGAGGCTCTCACGGGAATCGAGCAACGAACCGCCGAACTCTTCCTGCTCGTCGGCAATGATCACACGGGCACCGCTGCGTGCAGCCGCCAATGCCGCGGCGAGACCCGCTGGGCCTGCGCCGACCACCAGCACATCGCAGTGACGGTTGAAGTTGTCGTAGGTGTCCGGATCGTTCTCGGTCGGCGAGCGGCCAAGACCGGCGGCCTTGCGAATGTACTTCTCGTAGGTCATCCAGAACGATTGCGGGTACATGAAGGTTTTGTAGTAGAAACCCGGCGGCATCAGTTTGCCGCCCACCTTGCCGAGAATGCCCATCACGTCGGTGTTGACGTTCGGCCAGCCGTTGGTGCTGGTGGCGACCAGGCCTTGGTACAGCGCCTGTTGGGTGGCACGCACGTTGGGAATCTGGGTCGCTTCGGTGGCGCCGATCTGCAGCACCGCGTTGGGCTCTTCGGCACCGGCGGCGAAGATGCCGCGCGGACGCGAATACTTGAAGCTGCGGCCGATCACGTCAACGCCGTTGGCCAGCAGGGCTGCGGCCAGGGTGTCGCCTTCGAAGCCCTTGTAGCTCTGGCCGTTGAAGGTGAACGTGAGGACTTTGTTACGGTCGATCCGGCCACCGTTGGACAGGCGATTGGTCTGGCTCATACCTTCTCTCCAGCAGCCTTGGCGGTGAATTGCGGCTTCTCGCCGATCTTGTAGGTTTCAAGAATTTCGTAGGTCAGGGTGTCGCGGGTCGCGTTGAAGTACTGGCGGCAACCGGCGGCGTGAATCCACAATTCGTGGTGCAGGCCGCGTGGGTTGTCGCGGAAGAACATGTAGTCGCCCCACTGTTCGTCGGTGCAGGTATTCGGGTCCAGCGGGCGCGGGATGTGCGCTTGGCCGGATGCATGGAATTCCTCTTCGGAGCGCAGTTCGCCACAGTGAGGACAGAAGATATGCAACATAGGAAATTTCTCCTGTTAGTGGGCGACGGCCGCAGCGCCGTGTTCATCGATCAACGCACCGTTGTGGAAACGGTCGATGGAGAAAGGAGCGGCCAATGGGTGCATTTCACCCTTGGCCAGGCTGGCGGCAAACACGTTGCCTGAGCCCGGCGTGGCCTTGAAGCCACCGGTGCCCCAACCGCAGTTGAAGAACATGTTCGGTACCGGGGTCTTGGAGATGATCGGGCACGCATCCGGCGTGGTGTCGACGATGCCGCCCCACTGGCGGTTCATGCGCACGCGCGACAGCACCGGGAACATCTCGACGATGGCCTGGATGGTGTGCTCGATCACCGGGTACGAACCACGCTGGCCGTAGCCGTTGTAGCCGTCGATACCGGCGCCGATCACCAGGTCGCCCTTGTCGGACTGGCTGATGTAGCCGTGCACGGCGTTGGACATGATCACGCTGTCGATAATCGGCTTGATCGGCTCAGACACCAACGCTTGCAGCGGGTGGGATTCGACCGGCAGGCGGAAACCAGCCAGCGAGGCCATGTGGCCGGAGTTACCGGCGGTGACCACACCGACGCGCTTGGCGCCGATAAAGCCCTTGTTGGTTTCCACACCGATGCACACGCCGTTTTCCTTGCGGAAGCCGATCACTTCGGTCTGCTGGATCAAGTCCACACCAAGGGCATCGGCGGCGCGGGCAAAGCCCCAGGCCACGGCATCGTGACGGGCGACGCCGCCGCGACGTTGCACAGTGGCGCCGAGTACCGGGTAGCGGGTGTTTTTCGAGCAGTCGAGGTACGGGATCTCGTCGGCCACCTGCTGGGCGTTGAGCAGCTCGCCGTCCACGCCGTTGAGGCGGTTGGCGCTGACACGACGCTCGGAGTCACGGATGTCTTGCAGGGTATGGCACAGGTTGTAGACGCCGCGCTGGGAGAACATCACGTTGTAGTTCAGGTCCTGGGACAGGCCTTCCCACAGTTTCATCGCGTGTTCATACAGGTGCGCCGACTCGTCCCACAGGTAGTTGGAACGCACGATAGTGGTGTTGCGCGCAGTGTTACCGCCGCCCAGCCAGCCTTTCTCGACCACGGCCACATTGGTGATGCCGTGTTCCTTGGCCAGGTAGTAGGCGGTCGCGAGACCATGCCCGCCGCCGCCGACGATGACCACGTCGTAGACCTTCTTAGGCGTGGGCGTGCGCCACATTTTCTGCCAGTTTTCGTGGTGGCTGAGGGAGTGCTTGAAGAGGCCGAAGCCTGAGTAGCGTTGCATAGTCATTTACTCCAAAACCGCGCTCAGCGATAAACCGGGAAATCAGCGCACAGGGCAGACACGTGCTTGGCGACGTTGGCCTCGACATCGGCGTCGCCGAGGTTGTCGAGGATGTCGCAGATCCAGCCGGCCAGTTCGATGCACTGCGGCACTTTGAAACCACGGGTGGTCACCGCCGGGGTACCGATGCGCAGGCCCGAGGTCACAAACGGCGACTGTGGGTCATTCGGCACGGCGTTCTTGTTGACGGTGATGTGGGCGCGGCCCAAAGCGGCGTCCGCCTCTTTGCCGGTGAGGCCCTGACGGATCAGGCTGACCAGGAACAGGTGGTTATCGGTGCCGCCGGACACCACGTCGTAGCCGCGCTTGATGAACACCTCGGCCATCGCCTGGGCATTGTCGATCACTTGTTGCTGGTACGCCTTGAAGCCTGGCTCCAGCGCTTCCTTGAAGCACACGGCCTTGCCGGCGATGACGTGCATCAGCGGGCCGCCCTGGGCGCCCGGGAACACAGCAGCGTTGAGTTTCTTTTCGATTTCTTCGTTGGACCTGGCCAGGATCAGGCCGCCCCGTGGACCGCGCAGGGTCTTGTGGGTGGTGGTGGTGACCACATCGGCGTACGGCAGCGGGTTCGGGTACAAGCCAGCAGCAACCAGACCGGCGACGTGAGCCATGTCGACGAACAGCAGCGCACCGACCTTATCGGCGATAGCGCGGAAACGTGGGAAATCCAGGGTCTTGGAGTAGGCGGAGAAACCGGCCACCACCATTTTCGGCTTGTGCTCCACCGCCAGGCGCTCGACTTCGTCGTAGTCGATCAGGCCGGTGTCGGTGTTGATGCCGTATTGCACCGCGTTGTACAGCTTGCCCGAGGACGACACCTTGGCGCCGTGGGTCAGGTGGCCGCCGTGGGCCAGGCTCATGCCCAGGATGGTGTCGCCGGCTTGCAGCAGGGCCAGGTACACCGCGCTGTTGGCGGACGAACCGGAGTGCGGCTGCACGTTGGCGTAATCGGCACCGAACAATTGCTTGGCGCGCTCGATGGCCAGGGCTTCAACCTTGTCGACGTGCTCGCAGCCACCGTAGTAGCGCTTGCCCGGGTAGCCTTCGGCGTATTTGTTGGTGAGGCCGCTGCCTTGAGCTTCCATCACACGCTTGCTGGTGTAGTTCTCTGACGCGATCAGCTCGATATGGTCTTCCTGACGCTGCTCTTCGGCATTCATGGCCGCCAGCAGTGCGTCGTCATATCCCTGAATCTGGTCTTGTTTGCTGAACATCGCGTCTCTCCCAGCCTTTCGTATTGTTAAGGCCCGTGCAGGGCCCTTTGATGCGATGGTAGGGCTGGCGCCGCTGGATCAAATGCCTACGCACGCCACGCAAAGGTGCGTTTACGACATAGCAGGAACAACACTGGATAAATGTGGGAGGGGGTTTAGGGGATGGCCTGTCGGACGAGTAGCAACAGCAGGAAATGCAGGGGGTACAAGGTATAGGCCCATCGGCGCATAGGTAGTGGAGAGACGTTTTTGGCATGTCGCAGTAAGACAAGGCCGGCCAATGGCGCGATCAGGCATGTCGCCAGGCCCAACCGAGCCACCAGCGTGTCGTTATTGAGCAGAATCTGCCACTGGTTGGCAGCCACACAGACCAGCCCAGGCAACAGGCTGAAATACCAGGGCCTTGTGAACACCAGCAGCATCGCCAACGGCAACAACACACCAAAAAACCCGAACATCAAATGCGAAGAAAAAACAGCGGCGACAGTGACAGCAATCAACGCCAACCCCCGATCAACCGCGGCCTTCTGCTGCCATCCTCGCGCAACCAGCAGCCCCAGCGCCAAGGTCGGCAACACATTCAACGTATCGGCATCCTCGATAAACAGCCGATAGGGCACTTCGCTGATCACACTGAACAGCAGCAACCAGCCCAGGTAACGTCCGTTGAACGGGGTCTTGCCCACCCGGTGCAGATTCGCCGCGATTGCCAGGCAAAACCAGGGAAACGCCAGGCGCCCCGGCACGTACAGGCCATCCAGGCTCAAACCGACGTAACGCAGGTGATCGAGCACCATGCACAACAGCGCCAGCCACTTGAGCAAGTCCAGGGCGCCGTCTCGGACAGGTCCGACAGGCAAGGTGTGAGTCCCGTGCATAATTCCTCAACGACTTTGCATTTACAGTACGTGCGCAGGGCCAACATTCTTGGTTACAGTGCGCACCAATATCGACCACAGGAACGGGCCATGACCGACAAGAGCCAACAATTCGCCAGTGACAACTATTCCGGTATCTGCCCGGAAGCCTGGGCCGCCATGGAACAAGCCAATCAGGGCCATCAACGCGCCTACGGCGATGATGAATGGACCCACCGCGCCGCCGACGGTTTCCGCAATCTGTTCGAAACCGACTGCGAAGTGTTCTTCGCCTTCAACGGTACCGCCGCCAACTCCCTGGCATTGTCGTCCTTGTGCCAGAGCTACCATAGCGTGATTTGCTCGGAAACCGCCCACGTCGAGACCGACGAATGCGGCGCGCCGGAGTTTTTCTCCAACGGTTCCAAGCTGCTCGTGGCCCGGACCGAGAACGGCAAGCTCACCCCGGAGTCGATCCGCGAGATCGCCCTCAAGCGCCAGGACATCCACTACCCCAAGCCGCGCGTAGTCACCCTGACCCAGGCCACCGAAGTCGGCAGCGTGTACACCCCGGATGAAATCCGCGCCATCAGCGTCACGTGCAAGGAGTTGGGCTTGAACCTGCACATGGACGGCGCGCGTTTCTCCAACGCCTGCGCGTTCCTGGGCTGCTCGCCCGCCGACCTGACCTGGAAAGCCGGCGTAGACGTGCTGTGCTTTGGCGGCACCAAGAACGGCATGGCCGTGGGTGAAGCCATCCTGTTCTTCAACCACAAGCTGGCCGAAGACTTCGACTACCGCTGCAAACAGGCCGGCCAGCTGGCGTCGAAAATGCGCTTCCTCTCTGCCCCCTGGGTCGGGCTATTGGAGAACGACGCCTGGCTCAAGCACGCACGCCACGCCAACCACTGCGCGCAGTTGCTGAGCAGCCTGGTGGCGGATATTCCTGGCGTGGAGTTGATGTTCCCGGTGCAGGCCAACGGCGTGTTCCTGCAACTCTCGGAACCGGCGATTGCCGCGCTGACCGCCAAGGGCTGGCGTTTCTATACCTTTATCGGCAAAGGCGGCGCACGCTTCATGTGTGCGTGGGACACCGAGGAAGAACGTGTAAGAGAGTTGGCGGCGGATATTCGGAAAGTGATGGAAGCCTGAAAACACGGGCCTTCCAGCGCATTTTCAGAGACTGTTTGTACGTATTTCTGACAGTATCTATCTACCCCCTGCCTTGGATAGGATCTCGTCACCCCGAACACACGGACGCGTTTGTTCGGGGCTGACTGCCTGCCGAATTGTCGGCTGGAAAAGGACATCCTATAGAGGGCAACACTATGGAAATTCAGCGCTATACCACTGATTCGCAACTCCGGGACGACACCAACGCCACACTCGTCAACCTGGACGACCTGAGGAAGCTGGCAAATGTCGGCGACACCATCGTCGAGCCTTCCAGGCTCTTTACCGTCACCGGCAAAGAGTTTGAAATGACAGCATCCGGCGCGTACATCATCAACCTGTTTGTGCGCTAAGCAGTGAATGTGGGAGGGGCTTGCCCCCTCCCACATTTAGATCGGCGCTGTTAGTCAGAACTCGATGCGCACATCACCCTTCGGCACGCTGCAGCACGACAGGATGTAGCCCTCGGCTTCGTCCTCTTCGGTAATGCCGCCGTTGTGTTCCATCTCCACCTCCCCGCCCAGCTTCATCACCTTGCACGTGCCACAGATGCCCATGCCGCAGGCTTTCGGGATCATCAAGCCGAGCTTGGCTGCTGCTGCGTGCACGGTTTCGCCCGGTACCACGCGGATGCTTTTGCCCGAGGCAATGAATTCCACTTGATGCAAATCCGCCAGGTCGACTTCAGGCGCATCCGCCGCTTGTTCGGCTTGCTCCACCGCATCGGCACGGGCTTCTGGTGGCGTCGCACCGAAGGATTCTTCGTGATAACGCGTCATGTCGAACCCTGCCACTTCCAGCAGGCGCTTCACGGCATTCATGTAGGGTGTCGGGCCGCAGCAGAACACTTCGCGCTCGAGGAAGTCCGGCACCATCAGTTCGAGCATCTTGTGGTTCAGGTAGCCGCGATAGCCTGCCCAAGGTTCGCCCAGGCCGTGCTTCTCGCAGATCAGGTGCAAGCTGAAGTTGTCGATCCGCGACGCCATGTGTTCCAGCTCGCGGTGGTAGATGATGTCCTTGGGTGAGCGGGCGCTGTGGATGAACGTCATGTCGACATTGGCGTTGGTGTCGTAGAACCAACGCGCCATGGACATCACCGGCGTGATGCCGACGCCGCCGCTGAGGTACAGCACCTTCGGGCTTGGGAAGTCGATGGCATTGAACAGCCCCACCGGCCCGTGCACCGCCAGTTCCTGGCCTTCGTGCAGCGTGTCGTGCAACCAGTTGGACACCTTGCCGCCCGGCACGCGCTTGATGGTCACCGAGAAGCTGTACGGTACCGACGGCGAACTGGAGATGGTGTACGAGCGCATGATCGGCTGGCCTTCGATTTCCAGCTCCAGGGTGACGAACTGCCCGGGCTTGAAAAAGAACAGGATGGGTTGGTCGGCCATGAAACAAAAGGTGCGCACGTCCCAGGTTTCCTGGATGACTTTGACGCAACGGACGATGTGCCGACCATTGGCCCAGGTCTGGGTGGTTACCGGATTCAGGAAGCTGTTGGACATGCTGGTTCTCCACTGCCGATGTTCGGCTTTATGGTGGCGATTCTGCGTAACGCCGCAAACGCCCATTTACCTATCTGCGACATTCACATACTTATCGCGACCAGCCCCCAGGGACATAGGGTTGGGCGTCGGGAACAGATTGGGCCATGTCGCCCATGGATAAGGTTCGGCGCATCGGCGGCCCCACACTCGCTCCCAACACAGACGCTTTCTTTACGCCTTGCTGCAAACCTGATTAGCCACTTATCTCGGCCACACAGAATGGCCATGAGGACACACACGATGGACGTCACCGCAACCTTAAGCTTGGGCGATCCGCTGGAACCCGCACGCAAGGCCACCGCGCAAATGCTGCAAGAGCGCGAGCGTACCTTTTCGCTGCCGCAGCCGTTCTACTCTGATGAGCGGCTGTTTGATATCGATATGCAGGAAATCTTCCAGAAAGAGTGGTTGATCGCCGGCATGACCTGCGAGATCCCCACCAAGGGCAACTACATCACCCTGCAAATCGGCAAGAACCCGATCATCGTGATCCGTGGTGCCGACGGCGTGGTGCATGCGTTCCACAACGTCTGCCGCCACCGTGGCTCGCGCCTGTGCACCAGCGACAAGGGCAAGGTGGCCAAACTGGTCTGCCATTACCACCAGTGGACCTACGAGCTAGACGGTCGCCTGCTGTTCGCCGGCACCGAGATGGGCGCCGACTTCGACATGAAGCAGTACGGCCTCAAGCCGGTTAACGTGAAGACCGCGGGCGGCTACATCTTCATCAGCCTGGCTGAGAACCCGCCAGCCATCGATGATTTCCTGTCGACGCTGAACCATTACATGGAACCCTACGACATGGAGAACACCAAGGTGGCGATTACTACCACCTTGATGGAGAAAGCCAACTGGAAGCTGGTGCTGGAAAACAACCGCGAGTGCTACCACTGCAACGCCTCCCACCCGGAGCTGCTGAAAACCCTGCTGGAATGGGACGATGTCACCGACCCGCGTGCCGACCAGGCGTTCAAGGACCACGTGGCGGCGTCCGCTGCCGCCTGGGATGCCGAGAAGATCCCGTATGCCCACGCCAGCTTTGGCCTGCGTAACCGCATCGTGCGCATGCCGCTGCTCAAGGGCACCGTGTCGATGACCCTGGACGGCAAGCAAGGCTGCGCCAAACTGATGGGCCGCATCAAGAACCCGGACCTGGGCTCGATGCGCATCCTGCACCTGCCCCACTCGTGGAACCACTGCATGGGCGACCACATCATCGTGTTCACCGTGTGGCCGATCAGCGCGCAGGAGACCATGGTCACCACCAAGTGGCTGGTGCACAAGGACGCCGTCGAAGGCGTGGACTACGACGTCGAGCGCATGCGCCAGGTGTGGGACGCCACCAACGACCAGGACCGTCGCCTGGCCGAAGAAAACCAGCGCGGCATCAACTCCACGGCCTACCAGCCGGGCCCGTACTCCAAGACCTATGAGTTCGGCGTGGTGAACTTCGTTGACTGGTACAGCGAGCGCATGCTCAACAACCTCGGTGCCGCGCCAGCGCCGTACCTCAAGGGTGTGGCTGCGCACGAATAAATGCCCGCTTCAATCAAACGGTAAATGCAGGTGTGTGTGGGAGGGGGCTTGCCCCCTCCCACATTTAGAGCTGCACACTGTTCAAAATTTGAGCAACTGCCACCCAACCCTCCAAACCCCTGCCCTCCAGCCTTTCCCCAACAACTTATCCACAAAGCCACCCACAGCAAATGTGGGCAAGTACGCTGCCGTGTCGAAATTAAACCAAGAAAATCCGTGACTTATTCAACTTCACCGATTTGACCTATACCTGATCAATTATTGACCACATCTCTACACACCATGTGTTTCGTGGCCTGCAGCGGTACGCAAACACCTTATCCACAGAACCGCCAACAGAGTTTGGGTGTAACTTCGCCAGCGCTGTGGAAAACCCAGTCAAACCTTCACAAACCGGGGGTTTCAGCGCCTTTATGCTGTTTTCAGGGTGATTTGATTAATTTTTGATCAATCCTTTGCAAGCCTTAATTAACGTGGCCTGCAGACGATAGCAAACATCTTATCCACAGAAGCGCCAACAGACTTTGGGGGCAACTTTGCCTCACACCAACCCCTTATCCACACGAAAACTCGCGTGAAAACCGTGACTTAGCCTGGTTGTTTTTCGTACAAGGCTGCGCGAGCCTGTAAACACGTGGCCTGTGGACAACCACGAACACCTTATCCACAGCCTGGCTCACAGCGAATGTGGGTAACACCAACGACTGTACAAAAAACAACCTGCATCTACACTCACCTTTGCAATCAATTTCACTAGCCTGGGTTAATGCGGAAGTCCTTGGCGGGATGACAGGAGATAAAAAGGTGATGTGGCCGGCCAACCCCAGCCATCACTGCGCCAAAGGTTTTACGCTGATTGAATTGCTACTGACGCTGGCCCTGCTGGCCACACTCGCGACAGTCGCTTATCCGCTGACAGCGCTGATGGGTAAACGCGATCGGGAACTCGACTTGCAACGCTCGTTGCGGGAGATCCGTCGCGCCATTGATGCCTACAAAGAAGCCTCCGACGACGGTCGCATCGAAAAGAGCGTTACCGACAGCGGTTATCCACCCAACTTGAAAAGCCTAGTGGAGGGCGTGACGGATAAGACCGACCTGCAAGGCAACAAACTCTATTTTCTACGGCGCATCCCTCGCGATCCGGTATGCGAGTGCCCTGAACGTGCGTCCGAAAAGACCTGGCAACTGCGCAGCTACAAGAGCACTGCCGACAACCCACAAGAGGGAGAAGATGTATTCGACGTTTCATCCCGCAGCCCCCGGGAGAGTTTGAATGGAACGTTATACAGCCACTGGTAATCGGGGTTTTACCCTGATCGAGTTGCTGGTGGTCATGGCCATTATCGCCACCCTCATGACCCTGGTCACCCCACAATACTTTCGCCAGCACAGCAAGGCTCAGGAAACCGTGCTGCGTCATAACCTCTCGACCATTCGCCAGGCACTGGACCAATACCGCGAAGACCATGGCGCCAACCCCGAGTCCCTTCAAACCCTGGTAGATAAACGTTATCTGCGCGAAGTACCAAAAGATCCGGTCACCGGCAGCCGTGACACCTGGCAACTGCAAGCTTCCGACGAACAAGGCCTGGGCGACATACGCAGTGGCGCACCTGGAAATGCCCGTGACGGGAGCGCCTATGCAGACTGGTAAACAATGCCAGCACGGCTCGGTGTTCATGGGCATGTTGGTGACCGTGGCCGTGGTGGCCGTGATGCTGATGGAAGCAGGCACACTGTGGTCCAGCGTGCTGCAGCGCGAGCGTGAACTGGAGTTGTTGGCGCGGGGCAATGAGATTCGCCGGGCGATCGGGCTTTATTACGCAGAGGGCAACACCTTTCCCAAGAAACTCGAAGACCTGGTGCTCGATCGGCGCAAACCGACGATCAAGCGCTACCTGCGCAAAGTCTACGACGACCCGCTCACCGGCACCGCCGATTGGGGCGTGGTCGCAGGGCCGGGTGAAACCTTCATGGGTGTGTTCAGCAAAGCCAAGGGCACGCCATTCAAACAAGGCAACTTTGCCGTCATCAATCAAGGATTTACAGGGCAAGGCAGTTATCAAGGGTGGGTGTTTCTGCATGGCTCTGTGCAGAGTAATCCTGCAACCCGCATCGCTCCCGTGGGAGATCAACTGACCAATGACGGCAATTGAATAATCACCCTGATCGTTCCAGCAGTTCGGAACTTGTTTATCTGAATTGAAGGTGGACTAGAGCATGAAGAACTTACAGTTGTATGTGAAAAACTTGATCACTGGGATGCTGGCGGCGATGCTCCTGAGCCCTGCCTTGGGATGGGCACATGGGGCATTGGACTTCCCGCCAACCCGCGCGGTGAATTGCCAGGTAACCGGCGGCTACTGGAACCCTCCGATTGTCGATAAAGGTTGCCGAGAGTCGGCAAAAATATTTACTACCGATGCCGAAAAATCCTACCCCGCACAACAATGGAATGAGGTCGCCCACATTCCCTTTATTAACAATCCAACGCTGACACAGATACAAGCAATCATCAAAGACGGCCAGATTTGCTCCGCCAACGACCCCAAAAAGGCCAGTTTGGATCTCGCGTTACCTGACTGGACAAAAACCTCCGTGATTTCGGGCCAGCCGCTGACTATGCGGCTCATCGGGACAGCGCCCCACGTGCCCAGCAAGCTTTTCGCATTCATAACCAGGCCGGGTTTCAACACCGCCACGGACACGTTGAAATGGAGCGATCTGGTGCCCTTGGGGGGCGCGGAATCACTCACCGTCGCCAAGACAGTCTATCCACCCAATAACCCTCCTAAAATCTCTGGGGCCTGGGGCTACTTTGAAATCACGAGAACCATCCCGAGTGGCCTTTCGGGCAACGGTCTGATCGTGACTATCTGGGTCAGGAGCGACCCGGATGGAGAGTTCTTCATCGGCTGCTCTGATTCGAAATTCCAAGGCGGAGGGACGCCCGATCCGCTCACGCCCATCGGTCAATTCATCGGCACAGAGATGCAAGCGCTTAAACCGGACGACAAGGTGCACTACCGAATCTTTGACGGTGGCGGTGCCAGAACCGAGCTTGTCGATATCACTCATTTGATCACCGACAAAAATTTGGGCCCAGGCCAATGGGGCAAAGAACTTGCCGAAAAGGTCGATCGTTCAATCGCACAAGTAGGCGAGTTGCAATCTGATGGGACTGTAAAGTTCAACGCTGTAAATGCGTTGATGAATACCGTCTATGCCACGAGCCCGAGTTACACCGATGCAATGTCGATTATTGCAGGAGGAGGCCCGAGCCCAATTGATCCAACACCGCCCACCGCTCATATCACGGGGCCAACGTCTGTTAAATCCGGACAGGCCATTACCTTTAGCGGGGCTGGATCGTCCGCGAAAAATGGCACGCCGTTGTTTCAATGGACGTTCCCAGTACTACAAGGTCCGCAAGACGGAACTACCGCGAGCGGTACTGCTTTGACGGTCAACGCGCCCACCAAATTCCAGGCACGCCTCAATGTGCGTGATCCGAAAAACGGTAAAACCGATCAAGCAGCGTTTGAGTTCACCGTGACGCCTGCCAGCGGTGGAACCCACCCCGACTACGAAGAAGGCGCCCCCTACAAAGACGGCGATATCGTCACCCACAACGGCAAGAACTATAAATGCAAACCTCACCCTTTCACCGCCTGGTGCAGCGGTGCGGCGTGGGCCTATGCCCCTGGCGCAGGGACTGCGTGGCAACAAGCCTGGGAGCTGGTGCCCTGAAACAATGATGTACCCACGCATATTCACTTAGTGGATGTGCGTTAGCGCCAAACGTTATAGGGCGCCTTACGGCGCCTTATATCGAGCAACGCTACAGTTGAAGAGGTACTGGTTCCAACGCAGTTCTACCGGCGGTGCCCGTCTAAACAGCGGGCCGGGAGAGTTATACACAACCGCCTTACCTTGGCACTCCCACAGGGTATTTCCATGCGCGCTCGTACACTTGTCCACAGCACTCAACGCGGCTTCACCTTGCTGGAGCTGCTGGTCGTTCTGCTCATCATCGCCCTCCTTGCCGGCTACGTCGGCCCCAAGATGTTCGATCGCCTCGAACTGGCCAAAGTCCAAACCGCTCAGGGCCAGATGAAATCCCTCGCGGATGCCTTGAACCAGTACCGCCTGGACAACGGCAACTACCCCGACGAAACCCTCGGGCTGAACGCCCTCATCGCCCGCCCCGCCAACGCCGGCAACTGGCAGGGCCCCTACCTGAAGTCCCTGCCGCCAGACCCCTGGGGCAACCCGTATCTGTTCAAAAACCCCGGTGCACCGCCCAATGACGCAGACATCATTTCCCTGGGCCGTGACGGCAAGGCCGGCGGAGTGAACACCTACGCCGACATCGTCTACGGACTCTGACGTGCACACCCTGCGGCTGGCCCTGACCCTGTTGTGCCTTTCGGGCACCGTGCAGGCAACGTGCTGGCAGTCGGCGGCCAACCGCTATCACATCGACCCGCTGTTGCTATATGCCATTGCCAAGGTCGAATCGAACCTCTACCCCCACGCACGCAATATCAACAGCGATGGCAGCCAGGACATCGGCCTGATGCAGATCAACAGCCGCCACTTGCCCGCCCTTGCCCAATTCGGCATCACCGAACAGCACCTGATGACCCAGCCCTGTACCAGCGTGATGGTGGGCGCGTGGATTCTTGCCGGGTTCATTCGGGAAAAGGGCTACGGCTGGCAAGCAGTCGGCGCCTACAACGCTGGGGCAAAACCGGGGCGGGACCAACGCCGCGCACGTTATGCGAGGGCGGTGTGGCGCTACTACGGCGAGTTACTGCAACAGCGTCAGCGGCTGGCAAGGCAAACCCCATGATCGACATCGATGCCCGCATTATCCGCGACGGTCACCTGCAAACCCTGCGCTTGCAAGCATCGGACCTCACACAGGCGCGCCAACAGCTGATGGCCGACGGTGCCCAAATAATCTCGCTGAAGGCACGCCGCCAGTTCAGGTTGCCCAGCCGCCGCGCCACGTTCGCGCTGGGCCTGTTCATCCAGGAACTGGTGGTGTTGCTGGACGCCGGCCTGGTGCTGGTGGAGGCCGTGGAAACCCTGCGCGACAAGGCGCCTCCCGGTATCAACCGGCAAGTCATGAGCGACTTGCTGGTGTCGATGTACGAAGGCAACTCACTGTCCAGGGCCATGCAGCTCAAGCCGCAGACCTTCCCGTCGCTGCTGATCGCCACCGTGGCCTCCTCCGAACACAGCGGTCAACTGGCGGTGGCCCTGCGTCGCTACCACCATTTCGAAACGCATCTGGAAGCGGTGAAAAAACGCGTCAGCGGCGCGCTGATGTACCCCATGGTGGTGCTCAGCGTCGGCGCGGTGATCTTGCTGTTCCTGCTGTTTTTCGTGATCCCGCGCTTCGCCTCGGTCTTCGATGCCGTGGCCGAGTTGCCCGCCACCGCGCGGTTCATGGTGTGGTGGGGCGCGCTGGTGGACATTCGCGGCACCGAGCTGCTGATCGGCCTGGTACTGGCGATTGTCGCCCTGGTCCTGCTGTTTCGCAGCGCAGGGTTCAAGCGACGCGCCGCCGACCTGTTCTGGAAAATTCCCAGCCTGGGCACCCAGCGCACCTTGTTTATTCTCGCGCGGTTCTACCGCACCGCCGGGATGCTGCTGATGGGCGGGATGCCGGTGGTCACGGCGGTGGAGTTGTCCGGCGCGTTGCTGCCGCCCGAGCGTCAAGCCGACCTGCATCGCGCCATGACTGATATCCAGGCCGGCCAGCCGCTGTCGACGTCCCTGGCCCGCTATCAACTGACCACCGCAGTCGCCGAACGCCTGCTGCGGGTCGGCGAGCAAAGCGGCGAACTGGCGGCCATGTGCGAGCGCATCGCGCAGTTTCATGATGAAGCGTTGGAGCGGGCCATCGAGCTGTTCAGCAAGGTCTTCGAGCCCGTGCTGATGCTGGTGGTGGGCGGGTTGATCGGCTTGATCGTGTTCATGTTGTACATGCCGATTTTCGAGCTGGCGGGGTCTATCCAGGGGTAGCACATGAGCGAGCAGACACGCCAGTGGCAGGCGCTGGCAGCGCAACGGGGCATGAGCCTTCCCGAGTATTTGCTGGAGGTTCTGCGCAAGGCACCCGAGCAATTGGGCATCATCGCCCAGCCGTTGGGCCTGATCGCCATCGCCCCCGAATACCTGGGCGAGCACTGGCGGTTCGACCTGCTGCCCCTGCCCCAGGCCTTGATCCATAACGTGCTGCCCGTGGAGCACCGGGGCCAGGCGTGCCTCGTGCTGGGCGATCCCTTTACCTTGGCCAGCCGCTACTGGCTGCAATCGTCCAAGCTCTTGCGCCCGCTACCGCTGGCGATGAGCCTGCCGGATGCAGTCAAGGCCCAATTGAGCCTGGCCGAAGCCAGTCAGCGGGTCATGCAACCCTTTGGTGAAGAAGACGAAAACGCCCGTGTCGGCCACAGCGCCCAGGAAATTTCCCTGAGCAGCATCGCCCGCGACGACAACCCGGTGGTGCGCCTGGTCAACTCCATGCTGTTCGATGCGTTGCAGAGTCGCGCCAGTGATATTCACGTAGAGACCAACCCGGAAGGCCTGGAGATCAAGTACCGCATTGACGGTGTCTTGCAGAAGATGGGCAAGGCCAATGGCCTGGACATGGCCGAACAGGCACTGTCGCGCATCAAAGTGTTGTCTGAGCTGGACATCGGCGAACGTCGGGTGCCGCAGGATGGGCGTTTCAAAATGAAGATCCAGGGACGCGAGGTGGATTTTCGCGTATCGATCATGCCCAGCATCCATGGTGAAGATGCGGTGCTGCGGATTCTCGACAAGTCCCAACGGGGCGAGTCCCTGAGCCTGATGAACCTGGGGCTGAGCGCGGGTGTCATCGAGCAGATTCGTGTCTTGGCCGGCGAGCCTCACGGCATGCTGCTGGTGACCGGCCCCACCGGTAGCGGCAAATCCACCACGTTGTACGCCGCCCTGTCGGAGACCAACACCGGTGAGAAAAAAATCATCACCATAGAAGACCCGGTGGAATACGAACTGCCGGGGGTGCTTCAAATCCCAGTCAACGACAAAAAAGGCCTGACCTTCGCCCGCGGCCTGCGCTCGATCCTTCGCCATGACCCGGACACGATCCTGGTGGGCGAAATCCGTGACGCCGAGACCGCAGGCATTGCCGTACAGGCCGCGTTGACCGGGCATTTAGTGCTGTCAACGCTGCATGCCAACGATGTGTTCAGTGTGATGGCGCGCTTCCTTCACATGGAGGTCGACCCCCGCAGTTTTGTCGAAGCCTTGATAGGCGTGGTTGCCCAGCGCCTGGTCCGGCGGGTGTGCCCGGACTGTGCGGTCGACGCCCCGCCCGACCCGCAAATCGTCCGGTTGGCCAACCTGCCTGACGCCCTGTTCAAACAGGCGCGTTTGCGTCTGGGCACCGGTTGTGATGCCTGCCGCAACACCGGTTACAAGGGCCGACTGGCGTTGGCGGAAGTGCTCAGCGTCAACGACGCGATGAAGGAAGGGTTAATCAACCGCAGTTCCGCTGCAGCCCTGCGCGCGATTGCGTTGGGAAGCGGTCATCGATTCATGCGTGACATCGCCCTGGACGAAGTGATCAAGGGCCACACCACCCTCAAGGAGGTCCACCGTGTCATTTCCCTTTATTGAGCATGTGGTGTGGCTGCACAGCAGCGGTGCCGAATGGGCGGCACGCCAGCGTTGGCGCGGGGCAACGGTGTGGCAAGCGCAGCAATCCGGCGCCCCCTTGGGCGCGTGTGCCCAACTGCTGGAACAGGCGCCTCGGGGCCGCGTGGGTTTTCTCGACCGGGCCACGGTGTTGCTGGGTTTTCCCCATGTGCACTACCTGATGCTGCCGTGGCAGGGCGGCCTGAACCACGCCGCTGACTGGCAAGGCTTTGCCGAGGCCACGTTCAGTGACCAGGCCGGCGTCGACCCAGACCAGTACCACGTGCAGATCGCCAACAGCCGCTTCGGCCACGAACGCCTGGCGGTGGCGGTCTCACGCGAACTGCTGCAGGACCTGCGTGAGCTGTTCAAGCTGCACCACCTGCCACTGGTGACGTGCGAGCCGCTACTGACCGCTGTGGCACAGCGGTACTGGCGTCACTTGCCTGAGGAGTGCGTACTGGCCGTACTGGAAACGGAAGGCCTCAGTTGCCTCTACCAGCAACACGGGCAGCCCCATCGAGTCTGTGTGTTACCCACCCAACCCGGTAGTGATCTGGACGACAATTTGTTCACCGCCGACCTGCTGGCGCAGCAATGTTCGCCCACCACCCTGATTGTCGCCAATCGCCAGACCGAGCACTGGCTCGGCCCACTGCATCCGTGGCTGGGGGAGACGCCGGTATGACATTCGCCTGGCGCCAGCTGCGCGCACCTCGTGCACCTGCCGTGGATCTGCAGCACCCCGGCAAGGCTCATCGCCCGTTGGTGGCCGCGCTGTGGGCGATCGCCGTCGGGGTGTTGTTCATCACCTGGCAGCACTGGCAGCGCATGGAGCACCAGCAACAGCAGACCGATGTGCTTGAGCAGCAATTTATCCAACTGACCCGCCGTCAGGAACAACTGATCCAGGCCGCCATCCGACTATCGCCCCATCAAAAACAACAGATGGCCGCTTTCGCCCAGCAAACAGCCACGCCTTTTTCGTTGATGGACGCCGTGGGTAGGGCGTGGTCTGGCGAAGTCGCGCTGACGCGCGTCGAGGTGAACACCCTGGCCGGGCGGCTGCAACTGGAGCTGGAGGCCAAGCAACTGGGTGACGCGTTTCGCTTCGTGGAGCGGCTCAAGGCCCAACCCGGCGTGCACGTGAACCTGCAACAAAGCGCCCGCAAGGCCAACGACCCGCAGCACCCGGTGCACGTCACACTCACCGTTGGCGCGGGGTAGCCGAAATTGGACACCTTCACTCGTCACGTGCCCCGTTTGCGTTGGCAACTGATGCAATGGCAACAGCGCCTGGGTTTCTGGGGCCTGCTGGCGTTGGGGGCGATGGCGCTAGCGTTGCTCGTTGAAGTGGCGGTGATCCACCCCGCCAAGGTCGCCGACCATCAGCGCCGCCTTGAACTGGAAACGGGCATTGGCGAACAGCCGCAGGACGTGCACGTGACCGAGCCGGCCATGGTGGAAAACCTTCCGGCCGCGCACGACTTCCCGGCACGCCTGGAAAAGCTGCTCGCCGTTTTGACTCGGCGTGGTTTCATCATTGAGCAGACCACCCTCACCTACTCCGCGCCGGCCGATACCGGCCTGCAGCGACTGGATGTAGAGATCCCACTCGCCGGGCCCTACGTGCTGTTGCGCGACGCTTTGACCGATGCCGCGCCAGAACCAGCCGTGCGCATCGAAAGCCTGACGCTGGAGCGCAAGGACATCACCAGTGGCATGCTGACCATCAACCTCAAACTGAGCGTACTGGGGGTGGTGGAATGAAGCTGCCCTTGTACTTGCGCGTGTTGTTGCTGGTCACCCTGATCGGTTGCGGCTGGCTGTTCTGGCAAGACACACCCGAAAGCCCCACCCCTCTGCCCACGCCGGCGATCGCCAAACCCGATCCGCCCGCACCGAGGGCGACGCCCGAACCCGCACCGGTCGCCGTGACCGACCTGTTTCCCGCGCAAACCTGGACACCTCCACCGCCACCAGCACCGGTGGATAATTCGCCGCCAAAACCACCGCCGCTGCCCTTCACCGTCAGCGCGCAATGGCGCTACGAGCACCAGGCCAACATCGTGGTGCTCAACGGTAACGGCCGCCAGTACACCCTGTGCAACCGCTGCTCGGTGCCCGGCCGCATCGTCCCGGGCAAGATGCTCGACGCTCATTACCGCCTGGACAAACTCACCGACACCGCCGTGGTGCTGACCTACATGCCGCTCAAGCATGCCAGCACCCTGCGCCTCGACAAACGCTGACGCAGGAAGGACAGGATCATGACGCTACGCACGCTGATGCCCCTGAGCCTCGTCCTGCTGACGGCCAGCGGATGCGAAACCCAACGGGCGATCCAGGAGAGTGATGAACTGCGCCTCAAAGGCGACATCGTGCGTTCGGTGGAGGTGCTGCAAGCCGAAGCCAAGGACGATCCTGATGATGTTCAATTGCGCACCGCCCAGTTCAGCAAGCTCGAGCTGCTGGTCGCCCAATACAGCCGTGAAGCCAGTACCGCACTGATGCGCGGTGACGATGCTGCCGCCATCCGCGCCTTGGAAATCATCCTCAAATACGACCCCAGCAACCTCGGTGCCCGCCAGGAAATCCAGAGCATCCAGGCAATGAAGCAATTGCGCCCACAGCTGGCGCGGGCCTACGAAATGAAACGCACCCACCCGGTGGAAGCGCTGAACCTGGTGCGCCAGATCATCGCCCAGAAACCCAACTACCGGGAGGCCCTGGACTTTCGCAACACGTTGACCCGCGAACTGGTGAGTGCCGACTACCTCAGCGCGGACCTTTCCGATGCCATGCGCAAACCCTTGAGCCTGGAGTTCAGCGCCCAAAGCCTGAGCACCATCTTCGAGACCATCGCGCGCTTGTCGGGGGTCAATTTTGTCATCGACAAGGACGTCAATCCCAGTGCCGCCGCCAGCATGACGGCAAGCCGTACCACGGCTGAGGATGCGCTGAACCTGCTATTGACCACCCAGGGACTGGACAAGAAAATCCTCAACCAGAACACCATTCTGATCTACCCCCGGCGTCCGGACAAAGAGCGCGAGTACCGCGAACTGGCGGTGCGCACGTTTTACCTTAGCCATGGCGACGCCAAGATCGTGGCCGCCGAGATCAAGCAGATGCTCAAACCCAAGGAAGTGCTGGTGGACGAGCGCCTCAATGCAGTGCTCGTGCGTGATGGGTTGAGCACCTTGAGCGCCGTGGAAAAAATGGTCGAAGCCATTGATATTGCGCAATCAGAAGTGACCATTGATATTCAGGTGCTGGAGGTCAGCCTGGCAGACGAACAAAATCTCGGGATTCAGCTCCCGGAAAGCATCGGTGTGTCGGTGGGTAATCTCGGCCCTGGGATTGCGGGCACCCCGATCAGTGCATTGCGCGGAATCAACGGCGACAACATCCTGCTGGATACAGGCAGCACCTCGGCACGCATCAACATCCTGCAACGCAGCGGCAATACCGTGACGCTCGCCAACCCACGGGTGCGGGTGCGCAATCGCGAAGAAGCCCAGGTCAATATTGGTGACAAGATACCGGTGGTCAAGACCACCACCGCCAACCAGGTAACCTCCTCGGCAGTTGATTTTTACGATGTGGGCCTGAAGATCATCGTCCAGCCCACGATCAGTCTCAGTGATGAAGTCAATATGAAGTTGAAGGTGGAGATGAGCCACATCACCAAGCGGATTCCCGGCACAGAAAACGTGCCCGCCACGTTTGAGCTGGGAACACGGTCCACCGATACCTTGCTCACCGCGAGGAACAATGAGACTCAAATTGTCTCAGGGCTGATCCGCACGGCCGACATAGAGGAAGGTTCCGGGCTGCCGTGGCTGAGCAAGATTCCGTGGATCGGCAAGAAACTGTTCGGCACCCAGCAAAGCACTCAGCAGAAAACCGAAATTATCCTGCTGCTGACGCCAAGGATCGAACGCAACCTGGACTTGCCGATTTCGCAGATCAGCACCTTCCACAGCGGCACCGAGGCACGTAGTTCGACCGAGGGTATGATTTTGCGCGATACGACCGAGAAGATGATCCTCAAGCCCACCGGCGGCGACCCGACGCCAGCGATACCACCGCCAATGAACCCAACCGGGCAATGGGACCCGCTGCCACCGCCGCTACCGGATTTGGTGCCAAAGCCTGCGCCCGCAGCGTCAACCCAGACACCCCAGACACAATGAAGCCACCTCCCACAGTTAGGTTTTGTGGTGGTTTTTGAGTCAGCGCACTACGCCTTCCTCAACCAATAACTTGAGAATCGCCTGCGCGCCCTCCTCCGGGCTCACACCCTTGAGCACCTGCCCACCACCGCCACTGGCCTTGGCCGTCGCCGCCTTCATCCGGTCCGCGCCACTCTTGGCCTTGATCACCTTCAAACGCTTGGGCCGAGGCTTGGCCGGTTGCAGCACGGCGCCGGTGAATAACTCATCCTCTTCGACCTCCACCTCGTGGGCCGCCAACTCACCGCGCTGCCCAGGGCCGTAGGCACTTTGCCGTGGCTTGGGCGCGGCGTTGTCCACCGTCGCCAGAAACGGCAGACGCACCTTCAAGCGCCGTCGCTGCCCACGTGGCAAGGCTTGCAGCACCTGGGCCACGCCCGCATCGATGGACTCCACCTGCGCCAGCCCGACCACCAACGGCCAACCCAGTTGTTCGGCCAGCAGGTACGGCAACATGCCCGAACCTTCGCCGGTTTCCGCCTGGCTGCCGGCGAGCACCACCTGGGCGCCGGCGTCACGCAGGTACTCACTGAGCACCGGCAACGCATCGCTGCCTGCCGGTTGCTCCAGCACATGCAGTTGCGGCAGGCCCATGCCCAAATAGCTGCGCAGGGTCGGCTCGGCGATGTTGCCGGCGTGCAGCACCTGCAACCTGTCCCCGGCCATCTGCAAACCCAACTCGACGGCGCGCGCGTCCTGTTCGGCGCGGCGCGGGCGACCAGAAGTCGGGTGGGCGCCGATGGACACCAAGCTGATTACATTCGTGGTCATGGCCATCTCCTCAGGCGGCATCGCGCTTGGCGCCGTGGCGGAAGGTCTCGACCGCCGCGATCAGGGCTTGCAGAATCTCGGCGCTGTCGCCGATCACCGACAGGTCGGCACGCTTGATCATGTCGCAACCCGGGTCGAGGTTGATCGCCACCACCTTGTCGCAGGCACCGATACCTTGCAGGTGCTGAATCGCCCCGGAAATGCCAACGGCCACATAGACCCGCGCCGTGACCCAGATACCGCTGGCGCCGACCTGGCGATCACGGGCCATGAAGCCATCGTCCACCGCCACCCGCGAGGCGCCTTCAGTGGCGCCCAACGCAGCAGCCGTCTGGTGGAACAGCGCCCAGTCCTTCACGCCATTGCCGCCGGAGAAAATGAACTCGGCCTCGGCCATCGGAATCGCCGCCGGGTCCACGGCCACTGCGCCGAGGTCCTCGATACGCGGCAAACTGCGGGCCAGGGGTGTGGATAACTCCACCGGCAGGACTTCGTGTCGGGTGTCGCTGACCGGCTCGGCGCACTCTGCGGCGGCAAGGATCAGGCGCGACAACGGCCGCGCCAAGTCTTGCTGACCGGCGCCGGCACGGCCGATGCACTCGTCACCCTTGATCTGCCATACACGGGTGGCCGGGCGCTCCTTGAGGCTTGCGGCGAAGCGCCGCCCCAACTCACCGCCACCGCTGCGGCTGTCCGGCAGCAGCCAGTGGCGCGGGTTGAACTGCTGATCCACCGCCCGCAAACCTTGCACGCGTTGCTCCGGTGAATAACCGTCGAATGCCTGGCCTTCCAGCACCAGCAGGCGATCGACGCCGGCCGTGGCAAACGCGCTTTCCTTATGCTCGCCGAACACCACCGCCAGCACCGCGCCGTCGCTGCCGGCCAGTTGCCGGGCCAGGCCGAGCAGGTCGCGGTCGTGACTGCTCAAACGGCCGCCGACCATGTCCGGTACCACATTGATGTAGAACGCCGGCGCAGGCACCTGGTGCAGCGGCAGCTGCACGTCCACCGCTGCCGTGCGCTTGGCCGCGCCACCCTGCTGGGCGCCGCTGCGGTCGATGCGCTTGATGCCGTTGGGGCCGATAAAACCAACGCCATGCACGTTCTTGCGGATGACGCCGTTGGGGCCCATCCAGCTGTGTTGCACCGGTTGCATGGCCGCATGCAGCGGGTGCAAGCGGTTACGGGCGATCCACTCGGCGCGGGGATCGCGGCGGATAATGTCGCTCATCAGTGCACCTCCGCAGGTTCACGTTGGGTCGGGGCCTTGGCGGGCGCAGCGTCTTCAAGCAACGCGTCGGCCACCAGCTCGGCGATGTCCTTGATCAACGGACGCGGCTCAACCACGCCTTCGAGCATCGCCGTGCACTGCGGACAACCCACGGCTACCAGCTCGGCGCCGGTTTCGCGGATGTCTTCCATGCGCATGTCCGGGATCCGCTGCTTGCCGGGAATGTCGGTGATCGGCGCCCCGCCGCCACCGCCGCAGCAGCGTGAACGGAAGCCCGAACGTTGCATCTCCTTGACCTCGATGCCCAACGCCCGCAGCACGTGGCGCGGCGCCTCGTACTCGCCGTTGTAGCGGCCCAGGTAGCACGGGTCGTGATAGGTCACGCTGCTGCCCTTGTGCTGGCCCAGGTTCAGCGCGCCCTCGTCGATCAGCTCGGCCATGAAGGTGCTGTGATGCTGCACGAGGTAGTTGCCGTTGAAGGCGCCGTACTCGTTTTTCAACACATGGAAGCTGTGGGGATCGCAGGTCACGATGCGTTTGAAACTGTACTTGGCCAGGGTCTGGATATTGCGCGAGGCCAACAGCTGGAACGTGGCTTCATCGCCCAGGCGACGGGCCACGTCACCGCTGTCGCGTTCTTCCAGGCCAAGCACCGCGAAGTCCACACCGGCGGCCTTGAGTACTTTGACGAACGCGCGCAGGGTGCGTTGGTTGCGCATGTCGAACGCGCCGTCGCCGACCCAGAACAGCACGTCGGTGCTGCCCTTGTCGCTGAGCAACGGCAGGTTCAAGTCCGCCGCCCAGTTCAAGCGCCCGCCCGGTGCGAAACCGCCGGGGTTGTCGGTGGCGATCAGGTTTTCGAGGACTTCGGCGCCCTTGTTCGGGGTGGCGCCTTTTTCCAGGGTCAGATGGCGACGCATGTCGACGATGGCGTCCACGTGCTCGATCATCATCGGACACTCTTCCACGCAGGCGCGGCAGGTGGTGCACGACCACAGGGTCTCGGCGTCCACCAGGCCGTTGACGATGGGCTGATGCGGGTTCCCGCTGTGCTCGCCGATCGGTTTGCCTGGATAGGGGCTGCCGGCGAACTTGGCATCGGTGCCACCGGCCAGGCCGACAACCATGTCCTGGATCAGCTTTTTCGGGTTCAGCGGCTGGCCGGCGGCAAACGCCGGGCACGCGGCTTCGCATTTGCCGCACTGCACGCAGGCGTCAAACCCGAGCAGTTGGTTCCAGGTGAAATCCTTGGGTTTTTCAACACCCAGCGGCGCGGTCTTGTCGCTGAGGTCCAGCGGTTTCAACCCGGTGGAACGACCGCCGCCAAAGCGCTCGGCGCGACGGTGCCAGGCCAGGTGCAGGGCACCGGCGAAGGCGTGCTTCATCGGCCCGCCCCAGGTCATGCCGAAGAACATTTCGCTGACGCCCCACAGCACGCCCACGCCCAGTAGTGCAGCGAGCAACCAGCCGCCGAAGTCCGCCGGCAGGATCCCGGCCACCGGCAGGGTCACCAGGAAGAAGCTCACCGAAAACGCCATCAGGCTTTTCGGCAGGCGCATCCACGGGCCTTTGGACAGGCGTGACGGTGGGTTGCGACGGCGCAGGTAGACGAACGTGGCGCCGACAAACATCAACACCGAGGCCAGCAGCAAGGCGTAGCCGAGGATGCGGCTTTGCAGGCCGAAGCCGTGGACCAGGATGGCGAGCGCCGCCGACAGCACAAAGCCCAGCGCCGTAGCGACGTGGGTGTTGGCGATGTATTTGTCGCGGGCGACCACGTGGTGCAGGTCGACCATGTAGCGCTTGGGCATGGCCAGCAGGCCGCCCAGCAGGTCGACCTTGGACGCGCGGCCACGGCGCCACATGGCGACACGTCGCAGTGCGCCAAGGACGGCAAGGCCCAAGGCGGCAAACAGGAGAATAGGCAGCAAGGTGTTCAACATGGTGAAGCTCCCACAGACCACACAGGTCTACTGTGAAACTGGCCAGAACATGTGGGAGGGGGCTTGCCCCCGATGGCTGAGTGTCAGTTGATACAGCTGTAGCTGACCCACCGCTATCGGGGGCAAGCCCCCTCCCACATTTGGACCGAGTACACATTGGTTCAAGGCTGAGTCAGAAATCCTTGCACAGGCGCAGGGCGTCATAGATCGCGGCGTGGGTGTTGCGCTGCGCCACGCAGTCGCCGATGCGGAACAGCAAGTAGCCGTCACCCGCCTCGCTCAGGCACGGTTGTGGCTTGATCGCGAACAGCGCTTCAACGTCCATCTGGCCCTTGTTGCGCGAGCCTTCCTTGAGGGCGTAGTAGATCGCTTCGTCAGGACGCACACCGTTCTCGACCACGACCTGATCCACCACCCGCTCCTCTTTGGCGCCGGTGTATTCGTTCTCCAGCACCGCCACCAGCTTGTCGCCTTCGCGGTAGACCTTTTCCAGCATCATGTCGCCGGTCATGATCACTTCTTTCGGGTACATGCTGCGGTAGTAAGTCGGGAACGACGTACCGCCGATGGCCACGCCGGGCTTGATGTCGTCGGTGACGATCTCGACCTGGCTGCCTTTGTCCGCAAGGAAATCCGCCACCGACATGCCGGTGAATTCGCAGATGGTGTCGTACACCAGCACGTTCTTGCCCGGCGCCACCTTGCCGTCGAGCACGTCCCAGCTGCTGACCACCAGGCCTTCAGCCGCGCCCCAGTGTTCGTTCTGCTCCAGGAACGGATGCCCGCCTACAGCCAGCACCACGACGTCCGGACGCAGGTCCAGGACAGTGGCGGCATCGGCGGCCACGCCCAGGCGCAGGTCGACGTTCAGGCGTGCCAGTTCCAGCTGGAACCAGCGGGTGATGCCGGCGATCTGGTCACGCTGCGGCGCCTTGGACGCCGTGGTGATCTGCCCGCCGATAAATTCCTTCTTTTCGAACAGGGTCACATCGTGGCCACGTTCGGCGGCCACGCGTGCGGCTTCCATCCCGGCCGGGCCGGCCCCCACCACCACGACCTTGCGTTTGACCCCGGTGGTCTTTTCGATGATGTGCGGCACGCCCATGTATTCACGGGAGGTTGCGGCGTTCTGGATGCACAGCACATCCAGCCCCTGGTACTGGCGGTCGATGCAGTAGTTGGCGCCGACGCACTGTTTGATCTGATCGATCTGGCCCATCTTGATCTTGGCGATCAGGTGCGGGTCGGCCATGTGGGCACGGGTCATGCCGACCATGTCCACGTAGCCGCCTTCCAGAATGCGCGTGGCCTGGTTCGGGTCCTTGATGTTCTGCGCGTGCAGCACCGGGGCCTTGACCACTTCCTTGATACCGGCGGCCAAATGCAGGAACGGCTCCGGTGGGTAACTCATGTTCGGGATAACGTTGGCCAGGGTGTTGTGGGTATCACAGCCTGAACCCACGACGCCGATGAAATCGAGCATGCCGGTGTCGTCGTAGTACTTGGCGATCTGCTTCATGTCCTCGTGGGACAGGCCGTCCGGGTGGAACTCGTCGCCGCACAGGCGGATGCCCACGCAGAAATCCGGGCCGACTTCCTTGCGCACGGCCTTGAGCACTTCCAGGCCGAAACGCATGCGGTTTTCGAAGCTGCCGCCCCATTCGTCAGTCCGCTTGTTGACCCGCGGGCTCCAGAACTGGTCGATCATGTGCTGGTGCACCGCCGACAGTTCCACGCCGTCCAGGCCACCGGCCTTGGCACGCGCAGCGGCGCTGGCGTAGTTGCCGATAACCCGCCAGATTTCTTCCGGTTCGATGGTCTTGCAGGTGGCGCGGTGCACCGGCTCACGCACGCCGGACGGCGACATCAGCGTCGGCCAGTTGAAGCCGTCCCAGCGCGAGCGACGGCCCATGTGGGTAATCTGGATCATGATCTTGGCGCCATGCTTGTGCATGGCGTCGGCCAGGTTCTGGAAGTGCGGGATGATGCGGTCGGTGGACAGGTTCACCGAGCTCCACCATTCCTGCGGGCTGTCGATGGCCACCACCGAGGAGCCGCCACAGATTGCCAGGCCAATGCCGCCCTTGGCTTTCTCTTCGTAGTACTTCACGTAGCGGTCAGTGGTCATCCCGCCGTCGGTGGCATACACCTCGGCGTGAGCGGTACTGAGCACGCGGTTGCGAATGGTCAGTTTGCCGATCTGGATCGGCTGGAACATTGCTTCGAAAGCCATGGCACGGTCCTCGGCTTACAACGGCTTGACGGTGAACAAACCGTCATCGTGGCCCTCTTCGGAGCCTCCGTAGACTTGTTCGGCGACGGTGCGGATCTGGCTTCCACGCGCCTCAAGAATCTGGTCCATGGCGCCGGCGAACCAGCCGGTGAACATGTAGTCCACCTTGCGCCCGACCTTGCCGTACACGTACACAAAAGCCGAGTGCTCGAGCTTGACGCTGGCGGTGCCTTTGTCGAGGTCGATGTCCTGGATCTTGAACAGGCCCCAGCCGCGTTGCGACAGACGCTTCATGTAGTGTTCGAATACCGCGACACCTTCCAGGCCGTGGCATTCAGCTTCTTTCTCGCACCAGTGCCAGGCGGATTTGTAGCCGGCCTTGTAAAGGATCTCGGCGTAGGCGTCGGCGCCCAATACGTCTTCAATCCCCATGTGGTTGTTGACGAAGAAATGGCGCGGCACGTACAGCATCGGCAGGGCGTCGGAGGTCCAGATACCGGTTTCGCTGTCGACTTCGATAGGCAATTGCGGGGCGATCTTGGCCATGGAAACTTAACTCCAGAAAAATTCTTGGTAATGCCCCGGCCCGTCAGGCCAGGGTGGAAGATGCGGTGGCGGTGACTTACTCGCCCCAGACGTCCTTGAGGACGTTGACCCAGTTCTCACCCATGATCTTGCGCACCACGCGCTCGCTGTGGCCGCGCTTGAGCAGGGTCTCGGTGAGGTTGGGGAACTCGCCCACGGTGCGGATGCCCAGCGGGTTGATGATCTTGCCGAAGCTGGTCAGGCGGCGGGCGTAGCCCTTGTCATGGGTCAGCATTTCAAAGAAATCCTGGCCATGGCCCTGGGTAAAGTCGGTACCGATGCCGATGGCGTCTTCGCCGACGATGTTCATGGTGTATTCGATGGCTTCGGCGTAGTCGTCGATGGTCGAATCGATGCCCTTGGCCAGGAACGGCGCGAACATGGTCACGCCGACAAAACCGCCGTGGTCGGCAATGAACTTGAGTTCTTCATCGGACTTGTTGCGCGGGTGCTCTTTCAGGCCGGACGGCAGGCAGTGGGAGTAGCACACCGGCTTTTTCGATTCGAGGATGACTTCTTCGGAGGTCTTGGAGCCGACGTGGGACAGGTCGCACATGATCCCGACACGGTTCATCTCGCCGACGATCTCACGGCCAAACCCCGACAGGCCGCCATCGCGCTCGTAGCAGCCGGTGCCGACCAGGTTCTGGGTGTTGTAGCACATCTGCACCACACCGACGCCGAGCTGCTTGAAGATCTCGACGTAGCCAAGCTGGTCTTCGAACGCGTGGGCATTCTGGAAACCGAAGATGATGCCGGTCTTGCCCTGCTCTTTGGCGCGACGGATGTCGGCGGTGGTTTTCACCGGGATCACCAGGTCGCTGTTTTCACGGATCAGGGTCTGGCTGGCCACGATGTTATTGATGGTGGCCTGGAACCCTTCCCACACCGACACGGTGCAGTTGGCAGCGGTGAGGCCGCCTTTGCGCATGTCCTCGAACAGGTCGCGGTTCCACTTGGCAATAATCAGCCCGTCGATAACGATGCTGTCGGCGTGCAATTCGGCTGGGCTCATCAGGCGTCCCCTTATTGGCGATTCATGCGCCGAATCGTCTGCCGGCGCTTTGGGGCCAGCATATGCCCAGGGACATCCCGAGCCGGGTGCAAAAACGACAAGGGAATTGCCGAAAGCGTCAATCCACGACAAAGGCTGTTAAGACAGGTCTGACTCGTGGCTGTTCTTTGTCCTACTCTTGAGCCAGAATTCGGCCATCACCTGATATGAGACGGCGCAATGAAATCGATTTTCCTGGCTTTGGCACTCATCGCAACCGGCGCCCATGCGGCCGAAGACACCGACAGCACGCCGTGCGACGGCATTGAAAACGACAAGCAAACCCTGGAATGCGCCTCTTACAACAAAACCACCGCTGAGCAGCTGCTCAAGGACAACTACCAAGGCCTGCTTGAGCGAATGGCGTCCACCTACGGCAGCGACAAGACCCAACTGGCGGACATTACCGCCCGTCTGAAGGATGCCCAGCAGAAGTGGGAAAAACTGCGCGATGCCGATTGCGCCGTCGACACCTTCCCGGCGGTGAATGGCACCAAGGCCTATGCGATTGCGCAGAATGATTGCCTGGCGCGGATGAGTGATGAGCGGTCGGAGTTTTTGGAGTCGATCGGGCAGGAATAAGCGACAATCCCGGGCACTTTCTTTTTGAACCAAGGCCACTCATGACTATCTGCGGCATCGAAATCAAAGGCAGCGAAGCCATCATCGCCCTTGCCTCCCTGGACAACCAGGCGCTGACCCACGTCGCCCTGGCCACCAAGAAAATCGCCCTCGAAGACGACGACGAAGCGGCCAACGTCAAAGCCTTCGCCGCGCAGGTGAAGGCGTTTGTGCAGGCCAACGCCATCGAGCGTATCGCGATCAAGAAGCGCAGCAAGAAAGGCGAGTTCGCCGGTGGGCCGACCACGTTCAAAATCGAGGGTGTGTTTCAGCTGCTTGAAGGTGTGGAGGTGACGCTGCTGTCGCCGCAGACCATCAATGCGCAGAACAAGAAGCACAACTTCGAACTGCCGGCGACGCTGAACAAGTACCAGCATGAAGCCTACAAAGCCGCCTGCTCGGCCCTGCTGAAAAAATAAGCCACGCTGCAACCCTATGTGGGAGGGGGCTTGCCCCGATGGCGGACTGTCAGCTGATATAGGTGTAGCTGACCCACCGCAATTGGGGAAAGCCGATCAAACCAGCTCCCGTCGCCGGTCCTCCCGCGGACACTTCGCAAACCTCGCCCGATAGCTGCGGGTGAAATACGACGGCGATTCAAACCCGCACGCAATACTCACTTCCAGCACGCTCATGTCGCTCTGGCGCAACAGCTGCCGGGCCTTTTCCAGGCGCAGGCCGAGGTAGAAGTTGCTCGGGGTGTCGTTCAGGTGCAGGCGAAACAGGCGCTCCAGTTGGCGGCGCGTCACCTTGATCGCTTCGGCCAGGGCCAGGGTGGTCAGGGGTGGTTCGGTGTGTTGTTCCATCTCGCCGATCACGTGCACGAGTTTCTTGTTGCTGATGCCGTAGCGCGTGGCGATCTGCATGCGCTGGTGGTCTTTGCGTGGACGGATGCGGCCGAGCACGAATTGTTCGGAAACCTGCACCGCCAGTTCGGCACCGTGGGCCTGAGCGATCAGGTCGAGCATCAGGTCGATGGAGGCGGTGCCGCCGGCGCAGGTGATGCGGCGGCGGTCGATCTCGAACAGCTCCTGGGTCACGGTGAGCTGTGGATAAGATTCCTTGAACGCGTCGATGGCTTCCCAGTGCAGGGTCAGGCGATGACCGTCGAGCAGGCCCGCTTCCGCCAGCACACAGGCGCCAGTGTCGATGGCGCCGAGGGTGACGCCATCGTGATCGAGGCGGCGCAACCAGTGTTCCAGCGCGGGCGTGGTGAACTTCAACGGCTCGAAACCGGCGACCACCAATAACGTCGCCCCCTTCTTCAACGGCTCCAGCGCCGCGTCGGCATTCACTGACATGCCATTGCTTGCCAGCACTGCGCCGCCATCGGCACTCAGCACATGCCAGCGATACAGCTCGCCGCGAAAGCGGTTGGCCACGCGCAGCGGCTCCAGCGCAGAGATGAAGCCGATGGCCGAGAACCCCGGCATCAGCAAGAAGTAGAAATCCTGGGACATGGTGGCGCTCTCGTCGGGCGGGCAGCGTGGCACTGTGATACTCCCGTTCGCGGGTGGATTCAAGAGGACAGGTCGCTGCAGTGCAAGAGTCGGTCGCCGCCGTGCGTTTTGTCGCCGCTCAAGCTGCGTACCTTGGCTGCACGGTGCACAAAGACACCGGCACCCCACAATAACGACCTGCCGAGGGAACCACCATGAAACGACTGATGCTCGCACTCAGCGCCAGCGCACTCTTGAGCACCAACGCGATGGCGGCCGACGCGGCGTCCTGCCAGAACGTGCGCATGGGCGTGGTGAATTGGACCGACGTCATCGCCACCAGCGCCATGACCCAAGTGTTGCTCGACGGCCTCGGCTACAAGACCAAACAGACCAGCGCCTCCCAGCAGATCATCTTCGCCGGCATTCGCGACCAGCGCCTGGACTTGTTCCTGGGCTACTGGAACCCGCTGATGACCCAGACGATCACGCCGTTCGTCGACGCCAAGCAGGTCAAGGTTCTCGACAAACCGAGCCTGGAAGATGCACGCGCTACCCTCGCCGTGCCGACTTACCTGGCGGACAAGGGCCTGAAAAATTTCGCCGACATCGCCAAGTTCGAAAAGGAACTGGGCGGCAAGATCTACGGCATTGAGCCAGGCTCGGGCGCCAATACCCAGATCAAGGCGATGATCGCCAAGAACCAATTCGGCCTGGGCAAATTCCAGCTCGTCGAGTCCAGCGAAGCCGGCATGCTCGCCGCCGTTGACCGCGCTGTGCGCCGCAAAGAGGCCGTGGTGTTCTTCGGCTGGGCGCCACACCCGATGAACGTCAACGTCGCCATGACCTACCTCGGCGGCAGCGAGGACGCCCTGGGCCCGAACGAAGGCATGGCGACCGTATGGACTGTCACCGCGCCGACCTACGCCGAACAGTGCCCCAACGTGCACAAGTTGCTGACCAACCTCACCTTCACTGCTGCTGACGAGAGCCGGATGATGCAACCGCTGCTGGATCACAAGGACGCCCTCGAGTCCGCCAGGCAGTGGCTCAAGGACCACCCGCAAGACCAGGCGCGCTGGCTCGAAGGGGTGACCACCTTTGACGGCAAGCCCGCGGCGGCCAACCTGCAACTGACCCGCAAGTAACCCACTTCCAACCACCGTTTCGCGGTCGCTGTCGACCGCGAACGGCATCACCACGCCTGTAAGGAACCGCCCCATGAACCATGACGTCATCATCACCTGCGCACTCACCGGTGCTGGCGACACGACCAGCCGCAGCCCACACGTGCCGGTCACCCCCAAGCAAATCGCCGCCGCCGCGGTGGAAGCCGCCAAGGCCGGTGCCACCGTGGTGCACTGCCACGTGCGTGATCCCGAAACCGGCAAGTTCAGCCGCGACGTGGCCCTGTACCGCGAAGTGATGGAGCGCATCCGCGAGGCCGACATCGACATCATCGTCAACCTCACCGCCGGCATGGGTGGCGACCTGGAGATCGGCGGCGGCGAGAACCCGATGGCGTTCGGTCCCAACACTGACCTGGTCGGCCCCCTGACCCGCCTGGCCCACGTCGAAGCGCTGCTGCCGGAAATCTGCACGCTCGATTGCGGCACCCTGAACTTTGGCGATGGCGACACCATTTACGTGTCCACCCCAGCCCAGCTGCGCGCCGGCGCCAAGCGCATCCAGGAACTGGGTGTGAAGGCCGAACTGGAAATCTTCGACACCGGCCACCTGTGGTTCGCCAAGCAGATGATCAAGGAAGGCCTGCTGGACAACCCGCTGTTCCAACTGTGCTTGGGCATCCCGTGGGGCGCGCCGGCAGATACCACTACCATGAAGGCCATGGTCGACAACCTGCCTGCCGATGCGGTGTGGGCCGGCTTCGGCATTGGGCGCATGCAGATGCCGATGGCCGCGCAGGCGGTGCTGCTGGGGGGCAACGTGCGGGTCGGGCTGGAAGACAACCTGTGGCTGGACAAGGGCGTGCTGGCCACCAACGGCCAACTGGTGGAGCGCGCCAGCGAAATCCTCAGCCGCCTGGGTGCACGGGTCATGACCCCCGCAGAGGGCCGGGCAAAGATGGGCCTGACCCAACGCCGCTGATCAACAGGTGGGAGGGCGCAAACCTCCTCCCACAGGGGTACATCACATTATTCAGGATTTTCGCCAATGAGCTTTATCACCGAAATCAAAACCTTCGCCGCCCTCGGCAGCGGTGTCATCGGCAGCGGCTGGGTATCCCGCGCCCTCGCCCATGGCCTGGATGTGGTCGCCTGGGACCCGGCCCCCGGCGCCGAAGCCGCGCTGCGCAAACGGGTTGCCAACGCCTGGGGCGCCCTGGAAAAACAAGGCCTGGCGCCAGGTGCGTCGCAGGACCGCCTGCGCTTTGTCGCCACCATTGAAGAGTGCGTGAAAGACGCCGACTTCATCCAGGAAAGCGCGCCGGAACGCCTGGAAGTGAAACTGGAATTGCACAGCAAGATCAGCGCCGCTGCCAAGCCCAACGCACTGATCGGCTCAAGCACTTCGGGCCTGCTGCCCAGTGAGTTCTACGAGAGCTCAACCCACCCGGAACGCTGCGTGGTCGGCCACCCGTTCAACCCGGTCTACCTGCTGCCGCTGGTGGAAGTCGTCGGCGGCAAAAACACTGCGCCAGAGGCCATTCAAGCAGCGATCAACGTGTACGAATCCCTCGGCATGCGCCCACTGCATGTACGCAAGGAAGTCCCCGGTTTTATCGCCGACCGCCTGCTCGAAGCGCTGTGGCGTGAAGCGCTGCACCTGGTCAACGACGGCGTGGCCACCACCGGCGAAATCGACGACGCCATCCGCTTTGGCGCGGGGCTGCGCTGGTCGTTCATGGGCACTTTCCTCACCTACACCCTGGCAGGCGGCGATGCCGGCATGCGCCACTTCATGGCCCAGTTCGGCCCGGCACTGCAGTTGCCGTGGACGTATCTGCCAGCGCCGGAGCTGACTGAAAAATTGATTGATGATGTGGTGGATGGCACGAGCGATCAGTTGGGTACACACAGCATTTCGGCGCTTGAGCGCTATCGTGATGATTGCCTGTTGGCGGTGCTGGAAGCGGTAAAGACCACCAAGGAAAAACACGGTATGACGTTCGCCGAATGAACCAATGAGGGAGGGGCAAGCCCCCTCCCTCATTTTTGACCGAGTACACGCCATGCCTGCATTGACTACTTACACCACCAACATCCACCCCGACTGGGTCGACTACAACGGTCATCTGCGCGATGCGTTCTACTTGCTGATCTTCAGCTACGCCACCGACGCGCTGATGGACACGCTCGGCCTGGACAGCCAGAACCGCGAAGCCAGCGGCCATTCGCTGTTTACCCTGGAGCTGCACCTCAACTACCTGCACGAGGTGAAACTGGGTGCCGAGGTCGAGGTGCGCACCCAACTCATCGCCCATGATGCCAAGCGCCTGCACCTCTATCACAGCTTGCACCTGGCTGGCGGCGAGAAGGAACTGGCGGGCAATGAACAGATGCTGCTGCATGTGGACCTGGCGGGGCCGCAGTCGGCACCGTTTACCGAGGCGACCCTGCAACGGCTCGACGCCATCACGGCCGAACAAACCGACCTGCCGCGCCCCGCCCTGCTCGGCCGCGTCATCGGCATAAAAAAAGCCCCGATCAAGCCGTGACAGGATCGGGGCAGAGGAGGTTGTGTGAGCCTTGCTTCGTGAGGGTGACCAAACCTTCAGGTCGCTTGCTGGTGTTCAGTGTGCCCATTCGCGAGGCACGTAAATGGCCCGAAAACGACATGCCCATAGCCATCTGAGGCATTCCGGCGATCGGCTCTTGCCGACCGCTCGGGCGGCTACCAGAATCCAGATCAAACCCCGCTTCCCTAACAAGGATAAACGTCATGATGCACGCGGATTTGATTGACCAGGACGACCTGCTGAGCCAGCTGCGCTCCCTGGGTTTCGAAGTATCCAGCGGCGCCACGGCCGAGCAGGCTTGCGAGTGCGCGGTACGCGGCTTGAGCGCGGCGCGGGCCAAGGCGCTCAAGGGCATGGTGGAGCAGATGTACACCGGCAGCGCGACGATTTTGCCGGCGGTAAGGCAGGCGATCGATAAGCAGCTGTTGCCGGCGTTGGTGCAGTTCAAGCAGAGCTCTGGCGCCTGATAGAGTGCTATCGGGGGCAAGCCCCCTCCCACAGTTTGACCGCGTTCTCATGTTGACACTCGGTCAACGGTGGGAGGGGGCTTGCCCCCGATGCAGCCGACTCGGTCTAGAGCCTCACACTGGCAAAAGTCGACTCATTGCGCGCCTGGCTCAACGCGGACAGCGGCCCCGCCAACGGTGACAACACCAACGCCTGCGGAATCGGCATCATCGCCACTTGTTGCGTGGTGTTGGACCCGACGCGCTCATCCCGTGGCGGAATGCCGAAGTATTCGCGGTAGCATTTGGAGAAGTGCGGTGTGGAGACGAACCCGCACACCGACGCCACTTCGATGATCGACATCGGCGTTTGCTTGAGCAATTGCCGTGCACGGATAAGGCGCAACTTGAGGTAGTAGCGCGACGGCGAACAATGCAGGTATTTCTGGAACAAACGCTCCAGCTGGCGACGGGACACGGCGACGTACACCGCCAGTTCGTCCAGGTCGATCGGCTCTTCCAGGTTGGCCTCCATCAGCGCGACGATTTCCTGCAACTTGGGCTGGTTGGTGCCGAGCATGTGCTTGAGCGGCACGCGCTGGTGATCCTGTTCATTGCGGATGCGTTCGTACACAAACATCTCGGAGATCGCGGCGGACAGCTCACGCCCGTGATCGCGGCTGATCAGGTGCAGCATCATGTCCAGCGGCGCGGTGCCACCGGAGCTGGTGAAGCGGTTGCGGTCGAGGGTGAACAAGCGTGTGCTCATCGCCACGCGCGGGAAGGCTTCCTGCATCGACGCCAGGCATTCCCAGTGCACGCTGCAATCGAACCCATCGAGCAAACCGGCGCACGCCAGGGCCCAGCTGCCAGTGCACACCGCGCCGAGGCGACGGGACTGGCGCGCCTGGCTTTGCAGCCACGACACATGTTCACGGGTGACGGTACGCTGGATGCCCACGCCGCCGCACACGATCACCGTGTCCAGGACCGGGGCCTTGTGCATGGAAGCATCGGGGGTGATTTGCAGACCGTCGCTGGCCCATACCTGATTGCCGTCGACGCTCAGCGTGGTCCAGCGATACAGCTCGCGGCCGGACAGCTGGTTGGCCATCCGCAGGGGTTCAACAGCGGACGCCAGGGAAATCAGCGTGAAATTGTCCAGCAGCAAAAAGCCGATGGATTGAGGCGCACGGTTCTGGGGTTGGGCCCCGGAGTTGAACGACGTCATCGCGGTATCTCCTCACACAAGCGGGTGATGGCCTCAGGCGAGGCTCTTGTTATTGCGCTCTTCATCCCTGCCTGTGAAAACGCTGAGCGAGAGGCTTTGAATTGATAGAGCAATTGCCATGCCTAAAATTGAATGGCCAATCAATAAATCCTGAAAACGACCTATTGGGCTGTCTATCTGTGCGCGCAAGAGTCGCGCGGACAGGCCCGGAATCAGACGTAGGAATCGCACCGCTCGCGGGGTGTGAGCAGAACGGTAGCACTTGTGGGAAGGCGCTTTGCGGATGTAGGAGAAGTCTGTCACCCAGCGCACGGGCGACGGAAGGTCAGGCGGAAAATCGTTTGGGAGCTACTTATCTGTTTGCGACGCGCTAAAAGGTGGCGCTTTTGGTTTTGGTGTGCATTTTATGAGCAGTGGTGACTGGGCAATTGCTATCGGGGGCAAGCCCCCTCCCACATTTTGACCGCACTCTCATGCTGGAACTCGGTCAAGTATGGGAGGGGGCTTGCCCCCTCCTACATTTTGACCGCTCTCTCATGCTGGAACTCGGTCAAGTATGGGAGGGGGCTTGCCCCCTCCTACATTTTGACCGCTCTCTCATGCTGGAACTCGGTCAAGTATGGGAGGGGGCTTGCCCCCTCCTACATTTTGACCGCTCTCTCATGCTGGAACTCGGTCAAGTATGGGAGGGGGCTTGCCCCCTCCTACATTTTGACCGCTCTCTCATGCTGGAACTCGGTCAAGTGTGGGAGGGGGCTTGCCCCCGATAGCGGTGTCACTGACTCAACACTCCACGGCACTCACCGCCAACCCACCCCGCGATGTCTCTTTGTACTTGTCATGCATATCCGCCCCGGTATCGCGCATGGTGCGAATCACCCGGTCCAGCGAGATAAAGTGCTGGCCATCGCCACGCAACGCCATCTGCGCCGCGTTGATCGCCTTCACTGCTGCGATAGCGTTGCGCTCAATACAGGGCACCTGCACCAACCCGCCCACCGGGTCGCAGGTAAGGCCCAGGTTATGTTCCAGGCCAATCTCGGCGGCGTTGCACAGTTGTTCCGGCGTGGCACCAAGGATCTCTGCCAGTCCGGCAGCCGCCATGGCACAGGCTGACCCCACCTCACCCTGGCAACCGACTTCGGCACCCGAGATCGATGCGTTCTTCTTGCACAGGATGCCTACCGCCGCTGCGCCGAGCAGGTAGTCGACCACGTTGGCTTCGGTAACGTCTTCGCTGAACTTCATGAAGTAATGCAGCACCGCCGGAATGATCCCCGCCGCACCATTGGTGGGCGCAGTGACCATGCGCCCACCGGCGGCGTTTTCTTCGTTGACCGCCAGGGCGAACAGGTTCACCCATTCCATCGCGCTCAAGGTCGAGCCAATCACGTTAGGCTTGTTCAGCTCCTGCAGGCTGCGGTGCAACTTGGCCGCCCGGCGCCGCACGTTGAGGCCGCCGGGCAGGATGCCTTCGTGCTTGAGCCCCTGCTCCACACAATCCTGCATGGCGTGCCAGAGTGTGAGCAGGCCGCTGCGGATTTCTTCTTCGCTGCGCCAGACCTTTTCATTGGCCAGCATCAACTCGGCCACGCGCAGGTTGTGGGTCTTGCACAGCTGCAACAGCTCGGCAGCGCTGGAAAAATCATAGGGCAGCTCGGTGCGGTCCATGTCAGCCACACCGCTTTGCGCCTGGGCCTCATCCACCACAAAACCGCCGCCGACCGAATAGTAGGTGTAGCGGTACACCTCACCGTCATCGCCGAACACCACCAGGGTCATGGCGTTGGGGTGAAAGGGCAGGTTTTCGTCGAGCAGGCGCATGTCCCGCGCCCAGACAAACGGCACCGGCAAACGCCCGTCCAGCAGCAACGTGTCGGTTTCGCGCAGGGTGCTGATGCGGATACCGATCTGCGACGGATCGATCGCGTCGGGCCATTCGCCCATCAGGCCCATGATGGTCGCGGTGTCGCTGCCGTGACCGATGCCGGTGGCGGACAGAGAGCCGTAGAGCTGAACTTCGACGCGCCGCACTTGCTCCAACAATTCGCGTTCACGCAACCCTTGAACGAACAACGCCGCGGCGCGCATGGGGCCGACGGTGTGAGAACTCGAAGGCCCGATGCCGATCTTGAACAGGTCGAAAACGCTGATAGCCATTGCGGTAGAACTCCTCGATAAGCACGGCCAGGCTTGAACGAGGTGCTACGCTCAGATCGCCCAGATGGCCGCATCATCTAGCTTTTGGCGGCCCTCCCGGCGTCTCACACCGACGCACCCATGCTCACCAGCGTCGCTCCCGTGCGATGAGGCGTTTCGGCCGTTTTTTGCGGTGCAGATCGCGTGAAACACGCGATTTAAGCGTCAGGAAATCTGTAAGCGACGTCACCAACACTGGATACGACCATCCCTGTACTGGTTACGACGCCCCCTGTAGGCGTCAGATTTTCACTGGTACATGATCAGTCCCGACTCGTTTGCAAGGCACCGTGCCGCCGCTTGATCGCACGCTCCAACCGCAACACGCATAAAGCGCGGCGAATGCCGCCAGAAAAAACACAGGAGTCTAGCCCCATGAAAGCTTCATCCTCGTTGTTGTTGGCCGCCATGCTGAGTCTGCCAGCCCTGGCACACGCTGCTGAACCGGAACAATGCAAGACCGTCAATTTCTCCGATGTTGGCTGGACCGACATCACCGTCACTACCGCAACCACCAGTGAGATCCTCAAGGGCCTGGGCTACAAGCCACGCACCACGATGATCTCGGTACCGGTGACCTACAAGTCCCTGGCTGACGGCAAGAACATGGACATCTTCCTCGGCAACTGGATGCCGACCATGGAAAACGACATCAAGCAGTACCGAGATGCCGGCACCGTGGAAACCATTCGCGCCAACCTGGAGAACGCCAAATACACCCTGGCAGTGCCCGAGGCACTGTATGACAAAGGCCTGAAAGACTTCGCCGACATCGCCAAATTCAAGGATGAGCTGGGCGGCAAGATCTACGGCATCGAGCCGGGCAATGACGGTAACCGCACCATCCAGACGCTGATCGACAAAGACGCCTTCGGCCTCAAAACCGCTGGTTTCAAAGTGGTCGAATCCAGCGAAGCGGGGATGCTCTCCCAAGTCGAACGCGCCTCCAAGCGCAACCAGGCCATCGTGTTCCTCGGCTGGGAACCGCACCCGATGAACACCCGCTTCAAGATGAAGTACCTGACTGGCGGTGACGACTCGTTCGGCCCCAACTACGGCCAGGCCACCATCTACACCAACACCCGCAAGGGCTACACCCAGGAATGCAGCAACGTGGGCCAGTTGCTGAAAAACCTGGTGTTCACCCTCGACATGGAAAGCACCCTGATGGGCAAAGTCCTGGACGACAAACAGAAGCCGGACGCCGCCGCCAAAGCCTGGCTGAAAGCCAACCCGCAAGTCCTCGACACCTGGCTCGCCGGTGTCACCACCGTTGATGGCAAACCAGGAATCGACGCCGTTAAAGCCTACCTCGCCAAGTAATCCGCTATCCCCGGGGCGGTGCGCTGCCCCGGGATGTTTTCCCTCTTCGCATGTGGACATTCACTACCATGCTGACTGAACAGAAAATCCCACTAGGCCAGTACATCGCTGCCTTCGTCGATTGGTTGACCCAACACGGTGCCAACTACTTCGACGCAATCGCATCGACCCTGGAAACGATGATCCACGGCGTGACGTTCGCGCTGACCTGGTTCAATCCGCTGGCATTGATCGGTCTGATTGCGCTGCTGGCTCACTTCATTCAACGCAAATGGGGCCTGACGGTGTTTGTCATCGCCTCCTTCCTGCTGATCCTCAACCTGGGGTACTGGCAGGAAACCATGGAGACCCTGGCGCAGGTAATGTTCGCCACCCTGGTCTGCGTGGTCATCGGCGTGCCGCTGGGCATTGTTGCCGCGCACAAGCCGATGTTCTACACCATGATGCGGCCGGTGCTCGACCTGATGCAGACCGTACCGACCTTCGTCTACCTCATCCCTACCCTGACCCTCTTCGGGCTGGGTGTGGTGCCTGGGCTGATTTCCACGGTGGTGTTCGCGATTGCCGCGCCGATCCGCCTGACTTACCTGGGTATCCGCGATGTACCGCAAGAGTTGATGGACGCCGGCAAGGCCTTTGGCTGCTCGCGCCGTCAGTTGCTCTCGCGCATCGAACTGCCCCACGCCATGCCGAGCATCGCCGCCGGCATTACCCAATGCATCATGCTGTCGTTGTCGATGGTGGTGATCGCGGCCCTGGTGGGCGCCGACGGCCTCGGCAAACCCGTGGTCAACGCACTCAACACCGCCGACATTGCCCTGGGCTTTGAAGCCGGCCTGGCAATCGTATTGCTGGCCATCATGCTCGACCGCATCTGCAAACAACCCGACGCCAAAGTAGGGGGTGATGCATGAGCATTATCCGATTCGACAATGTCGACGTAATCTTCTCCAAAGACCCACGCGAAGCACTCAAGCTGCTGGACCAGGGCATGAGCCGTAACGAGATCCTGAAAAAGACCGGGCAGATTGTCGGCGTCGAGAAGGCCAGCCTGGACATTGAGAAAGGCGAGATCTGCGTGCTGATGGGCCTGTCGGGCTCGGGCAAGTCGAGCCTGCTGCGCTGCATCAACGGCCTCAACACTGTCAGCCGTGGCCAGTTGTTCGTGGAGCATGAAGGTCGCCAGATCGATATCGCTTCGTGCACGCCGGCCGAACTGAAAATGATGCGCACCAAGCGCATCGCCATGGTGTTCCAGAAGTTCGCCCTGATGCCTTGGCTAACGGTGCGCGAAAACATCAGCTTCGGCCTGGAGATGCAGGGCCGCCCGGAGAAAGACCGACGCAAGCTGGTGGATGAAAAACTCGAGCTGGTGGGCCTGACCCAATGGCGCAACAAGAAGCCGGACGAACTTTCCGGCGGCATGCAGCAGCGCGTCGGCCTGGCCCGTGCGTTGGCGATGGACGCCGATATCCTGCTGATGGACGAACCCTTTTCCGCCCTCGATCCGCTGATCCGCCAGGGCCTTCAGGATGAGTTGCTGGAGCTGCAGCGCAAGCTCAGCAAGACCATCGTGTTCGTGAGCCACGACCTCGACGAGGCGCTCAAACTGGGCAGCCGTATCGCGATCATGAAAGACGGCAAGATCATCCAGTACAGCGTGCCGGAAGAAATCGTGCTGAACCCGGCAGACGACTATGTGCGCACCTTCGTCGCCCACACCAACCCGCTGAACGTACTGTGCGGCCGCAGCCTGATGCGCACCCTGGACAACTGCAAGCGCGTGAACGGTTCGGTGTGCCTGGACCCAGGTGGCGACTCGTGGCTGGACCTGGCCGAAGGCAACACCATCCAGGGCGCGCGCCAGAATGGCGTGGTGATGAACCTGCAGAACTGGGCACCGGGGCAAGCGGTGGAAGGTTTGGGCCGGGTACCGACACTGGTGGACTCCAATATCGGCATGCGCGATGCGCTGCAGATTCGTTATCACACCGGCAACAAGCTGGTGTTGCATGACAACAACAAGGTGGTGGGGATCTTGGGCGACAGCGAGCTCTACCATGCCCTTCTAGGCAAGAACCTGGGCTGACAGACACTGCAAATCAAATGTGGGAGAGGGCTTGCCCCCTCCCACACTTAAAGCACTACCAGGCTTCAGCTATAGACCCGGCCAAGGAGCTGCCGATGGCTTTCAAACTGATCGAGCACATCCCGGGTGATCTGTTCCTGGGTGAAGCCCATCAGGTCGTATTCCTGAGGACCGTTGTGCAGGTAGACCTCAGCGCGGTAGTAACGGGTGCGCTCTTCCTCGGGCAGGTCGCTCGGTGCCGACGAGTAGGCATCCAGGCTCACTTCGTAGACAAACGGGTTACCCTCTTCCATCTCGATCCGCACGCCGATGCAGCGCTTGGACTTACCGAGCAAGGTCTGCACTTCCAGCCCTTGGTCCCGCAGCGTCACCGCTGCTTCTTCCAACGCCGGCGTTACGTGCTTGTCCATGAAACGCTGCACCGTGCCCTGGCTCGGTTGCAGGTCCAGTGCAGTCAAGCGCTCGCTGAACCCACGACGGCCACGCTCGGCCAATTGCGCCTGCTCCTGTTCGATCGCCGCATCCTGGCGCATGGCCTTGTGCAGGCCGAACATGAAGCACACCAGCACCACCGAGAACGGCAGCCCTGCCAACACCACCATAGTTTGCATGGCCTGGAAGTTACCCGCGAACAGCAGGCCGATGGTCACCAGCGTGATCACCGCCGACCAGAAGATCCGCAGCCAGTGCGGCGCATCTTCATCCACGTTGCCGCCCTTGCAGGAAAGGTTGGCCATCATCACCGCGCCGGAATCCGCCGGGGTCAGGAACAGCACGAAGCCCACAAAGATCGACACCCCGATGACGATTTTCGACGCCGGGTAGTACTCAAGCAATTGGTAGATGGCCATCGACGGTTGTTCCAGTGCCGTCTTGCCCAACTCCACCGCGCCCTGGTTCAGCACCAGGTCCAGCGCCGAGTTACCGAAGATCGACAGCCACGCCAGGGTAAAGCCCAGCGGGATCAGCAGTACGCCGGCCACCAGTTCACGCACCGAACGGCCACGGGAAATACGCGCGATGAACATGCCCACGAATGGCGCCCAGGAAATCCACCAGGCCCAGTAGAACAGGGTCCACAGGCCCATCCAGCCTTCGGTCTTGGCCGCATCGCCTTCATACACATACAGGTCGAAGGTCTTCAGCACGATACCGTTGAGGTAGTCACCGGTGTTCTGCACCAGGCCGTTGAGCAGGTGCAGGGTCGGGCCAAACAACAGCACGAAGATCAGCAAGCCACTGAACAGCACAATGTTGAGGTTGGACAGGCGACGAATGCCGTTCTCCACACCCGACACGGCGGCGATGGTTGCCACGGTGCTCATCACGATGATCACGATCAGCAGGTTGGTGTTGTTGTGCGCCATGCCGAACAGGTTTTCCAGCCCGGACGACACTTGCATCGCGCCAATCCCCAGGTTGGTCACCAGGCCCAGCAGGGTCACGAACATGCCAAAACCGTCCACCGCGTGGCCGGCCGCGCCCTTCACCCAGCGCTCGCCCACCAGCGGGTACAGCGCCGAACGCAAGGCCAGCGGCTGGTTGTGACGGTAGGCGAAGTACGCCACGGCCAGGCCGACCAAGGCGTAGATCGCCCAGCCGTGCAGGCCCCAGTGCAGGAACGTCAGTTGCAGCGCCTGGCGTGCAGCCATGTTGCTGGCGGCGGCGCCTTCGGGCGGGTTGAAGTAGTGGTCCAACGGCTCCGAGGCGCCGAAATACAACAGCGAGATGCCGATACCCGACGAGAACAGCATGCCGGCCCAGGCGCCGTAGCTGAAGTCCGGGGTGTCGTCCTTGCTGCCCAGCTTCAACTTGCCGTAGGACGAAAACGCCAGGCCCACCACGAACACCAGGTAGGCGGCAATGACCACCATGTAGTACCAGCCAAAGCTTTTCGACAGCCAGGCTTGCGCGACACCGAGCAGGCGCCCGGCCTCCTGCGGGGCGATGATCAGGATGGCGGTCAACAACAGAATCAACGCGGTGGAGGTGTAGAACACCCAACCGTTGACCCGCACCTTTTCTGGCGGGGTCTTTATGAGAGAGGCAGAACTCATGGCGCAGATGCTCCGGGCAGTGCGAAAGAGAAACACAAGGCAACGGTTATCCCGGGACATCGATTTTTCGGCAGTCGACGGACGGGTGTTATAAAGACACCCCGAAAATCCTTGGGCCCCGACGCAAGCGGTACACGGGGGGTTTCAAGGGTTTTTGCAGGTGTCAGATGCCACCGCCTATTTGTAGGAAATACCTGTAGGCAGCGACCATTTGTCGCAGAGCTTATTCTTTGTTGATTGAACGTTCAATCAAAACAAAATAGACTGGCCATCAAGCCGACGGACGTTTACGCCAGTCGGATGGCCTAAGGAGAGGTGCTACATGCCCAAGGTCGGTATGCAACCCATACGCCGCCAGCAGTTGATCGAAGCCACGATGACGGCCATCGATCAGGTCGGGATGGGAGATGCCAGCATTGCGCTGATCGCCCGTTTGGCCGGCGTCTCGAACGGCATCATCAGTCACTACTTCAAGGACAAGAACGGCCTTATTGCAGCGACGATGCGCTATTTGATGAACGCGCTGATCGACAACGTCCACGAACGCAGGCGTGCGCTGACGGACGACAGCCCACGGGCACATCTTCAGGTGATCATCGAGGGCAACTTCGACGCCAGCCAGGTCAACGGACCGGCAATGAAAACCTGGCTGGCCTTCTGGGCCACCAGCATGCACCACCCGTCATTGCACAGGTTGCAGCGGATCAACGATCAACGTCTGTATTCCAACCTGTGCTGCCAGTTCCGCCGAGTGCTGCCGCTGCCGCACGCACGCAAAGCAGCCCGAGGCCTGGCGGCCCTGATCGACGGTTTGTGGTTGCGCGGCGCCCTGTCGGGAGACGCTTTCGACACGGCGCAGGCGCAACGGATCGCTTACGAATACATGGATTTCCAATTGGCCAAGCAGGTGAGTTAGAGCACACATAACCGCTCAACCCCTGAACTGCTGTCGCTCAGTGTTGCCACACCCTTATGGCCCACTGTTCGGCGGTCAACGCCAACCACTTATGCACTTGCGAGGACTTTATGGCCCGTTTCGAACTGCAAAAACTCTACATTGACGGCGGCTACAGCGACGCTGGCAGCGATGCCACCTTCGAAGCCATCAACCCGGCTAACGGTGAAGTTCTCGCCCAAGTGCAACGCGCTACGAAAGAAGACGTTGAACGTGCCGTGGTCAGCGCTGAAAAAGGCCAGAAAATCTGGGCCGCCATGACCGCCATGGAGCGTTCGCGCATCCTGCGTCGTGCCGTCGACATCCTGCGCGAGCGCAACGACGAGCTGGCGGCCCTGGAAACCCTGGACACCGGTAAAGCCTTCTCCGAAACCAAATACGTCGACATCGTCACCGGCGCCGACGTGCTGGAATACTACGCCGGCCTGGTGCCGGCCATCGAAGGCGAGCAGATCCCGCTGCGCGACACGTCGTTCGTCTACACCCGCCGCGAGCCGCTGGGTGTGGTCGCCGGTATCGGCGCGTGGAACTACCCGATCCAGATCGCCCTGTGGAAATCCGCACCGGCCCTGGCCGCGGGTAACGCGATGATCTTCAAGCCAAGCGAAGTCACCTCGCTGACCACTCTGAAACTGGCCGAGATCTACACCGAAGCCGGCGTACCAGCAGGCGTGTTCAACGTATTGACCGGCAGCGGCCGTGAAGTCGGCACCTGGCTGACCGAGCACCCGCGCATCGAGAAAATCTCGTTCACCGGCGGCACCGACACCGGCAAGAAAGTCATGGCCAGCGCCTCGAGCTCCTCGCTCAAAGACGTGACCATGGAACTGGGCGGCAAGTCCCCGCTGATCATCTTCGACGACGCCGACCTGGATCGCGCCGCCGACACCGCGATGATGGCCAACTTCTACAGCTCCGGCCAGGTCTGCACCAACGGCACCCGCGTGTTCGTGCCCAAGCACCTGCAAGCGGCGTTCGAAGCCAAGATCGTCGAGCGTGTCGCGCGTATTCGCATCGGCAACCCGGAAGACGAAAACACCAACTTCGGCCCGCTGGTCAGCTTCGCCCACATGGAAAGCGTGCTCGGCTACATCGCCAAGGGCAAAGAGCAAGGCGCCCGCCTGCTGTGCGGCGGCGACCGCCTGACCGATGGCGACTTCGCCAACGGTGCCTTCGTGGCCCCGACCGTGTTCACCGACTGCACCGACGACATGGTCATCGTGCGTGAAGAAATCTTCGGTCCAGTCATGGCGATCCTGACCTACGAAACCGAAGAAGAAGTGATCCGCCGCGCCAACGACACCGACTTCGGCCTGGCTGCCGGCCTGGTGACCAAGGACCTGAACCGCGCCCACCGCGTGATTCATCAGCTGGAAGCCGGTATCTGCTGGATCAACGCCTGGGGCGAATCCGACGCGAAGATGCCGGTCGGTGGCTACAAGCAATCGGGTGTAGGTCGTGAGAACGGTATCAGCTCGCTGAACAACTTCACTCGCATCAAATCGGTACAGGTTGAGCTGGGCGATTACGCCTCGGTGTTCTAAGAGCCGAGTCTTGTATTGCCTGTGAGTGCCCTATCGCAGGCAAGCCAGCTCCCACATTTGACTGTGTGAACCCGATCAAATGTGGGAGGGGGCTTGCCCCCGATGAGGCCCTACCTGACCACACTTCAAAGAGGGTGCATCCAATGTCCCAAGAATACGATTACATCATTGTGGGTGCCGGCTCCGCCGGTAACACCCTGGCGACCCGTCTGACCGAAGACGAAGGCGTCACCGTTTTGCTGCTGGAAGCCGGCGGCCCGGACTACCGTCTCGATTTCCGTACCCAGATGCCCGCCGCACTGGCCTTCCCGCTGCAAGGGCGCCGCTACAACTGGGCCTACGAGACCGATCCAGAGCCACACATGGACGGCCGCCGCATGGAATGTGGTCGTGGCAAGGGCCTGGGCGGTTCCTCGCTGATCAACGGCATGTGCTACATCCGTGGCAACGCGATGGACTACGACGGCTGGTCGAAACTGCCAGGCCTGGAAGACTGGACCTACCTGGATTGCCTGCCCTATTTCAGAAAAGCTGAAACCCGGGACATCGGCCCCAACGATTGGCACGGCGGCGATGGCCCGGTCAGCGTGACCACGCCTAAAGCCGGCAACAACCCGCTGTTCCACGCCATGGTGGAAGCCGGCGTACAGGCCGGTTACCCGCGCACCGAAGACTTGAACGGCTACCAGCAGGAAGGCTTCGGCCCGATGGACCGTACCGTCACGCCGAATGGCCGTCGCGCCAGCACCGCGCGCGGTTACCTGGACACTGCCAAGAAGCGCTCGACGCTGACCATCGTCACCCACGCCCTCACCGACAAAGTGCTGTTCGAAGGCAAGCGTGCGGTTGGCGTGCGTTACCTGATCGGCGCTGCCGAAGAGCGCGTTGAAGCCCGTGCCCGCAAGGAAGTACTGGTGTGCAGCGGCGCAATCGCTTCGCCGCAACTGCTGCAACGTTCCGGTGTCGGCCCGGCCAAACTGCTGGAAAGCCTCGACATCCCGGTGGTCCACGACCTGCCCGGCGTCGGTGAAAACCTGCAGGATCACCTTGAGCTGTACCTGCAATATGCGTGCACCCAACCGGTGTCGCTGTACCCGTCGCTGCTCTGGTACAACCAGCCGGCCATTGGTGCAGAGTGGCTGTTCAATGGCACCGGCATCGGCGCCAGCAACCAGTTCGAAGCGGGCGGTTTTATCCGTACCCGTGAAGAGTTCGAGTGGCCGAACATCCAGTACCACTTCCTGCCAGTGGCGATTAACTACAACGGCAGCAACGGTGTGAAAGAGCACGGTTTCCAGGCGCACATGGGCTCCATGCGCTCGCCGAGCCGTGGTCGCATCCAACTCAAGTCGAAGAACCCGCGGGACTACCCGAGCATCCTCTTCAACTACATGGCCTCCGAGCAGGACTGGCAGGAATTCCGCGACGGCATTCGCCTGACCCGTGAAATCATGCAACAGCCGGCCCTGGACCCGTACCGTGGCCGCGAAATCAGCCCAGGTATTGAAGTGCAAACCGATGAGCAGCTCGACACGTTCATCCGCGAGCACGCCGAGACCGCGTTCCACCCGTCCTGCTCGTGCAAGATGGGCACCGACGAGATGGCGGTAGTGGACGCTGAAGGCCGCGTGCATGGCATGCAGGGGCTGCGCGTTGTGGATGCGTCGATCATGCCGATCATCACCACGGGTAACCTGAACGCGCCGACGATCATGATCGCCGAGAAAATCGCCGACAAGATCCGTGGCCGCCAGCCGCTGCCGCGCAGCACCGCCGACTACTACGTGGCAGGCACCGCGCCAGTGCGTGGCAAGCCGCTGCGTGAAGTGGGCCCGACCGCGCAGTAACTGATAGACCGCCATCGGGGGCAAGCCCCCTCCGACACTTGATCGGGTTCACACGGTCAAAAATGTGGGAGGGGGCTTGCCCCCGATGAGGCCCGAGCAGTCAATGCAAAATCCCTCCTTGATCAGCTACTCTGTCCGCCTGCCCGCGACGAGCCGCCCACAAGGAAGGCCCCATGTTCGATAAACACTCCATCCTCAAACAGCACTTCAGTGCCCTGCGCACCCGCGCCGAATTCTTCTCCCTGCGCTACGTGCGCGAATCCGGCCAACACCTGGCCGTACGCAAGAACGTCGCCGAACCGCCGCACCTGAGCCACGACGAAGGCGCCATGCTCACCGTGCGCCTCAACGGTGTGGAAGCCTACGCCGCGACCCACGATATTTCCCTTGCCGGCCTGCAAGCCGCCCTCGAGCGCGCCGAGCAGCAAGCCCGGCAGATCTTGCCCCACGCCCTCCTCGACCTGCGCGACCAGCCCGTTTCCAGCGATGTGGCCGATTACCTGTCGCCCAACCTCGAGCAGCCCTTCCCGTCCTTGAGCGACTGCTACCAGTTGCTCGGCAGCGAATCGGCCGCCGTGCCCAAGGACGAGCGCCTGGTGAACTGGGAAGTCAGCCTGGGCCTGACCCACGTCGAGCAAATCTACTTCAACACCGCCGGCGCAGAACTGCGCCAGGCCCAGCGCTTTGTGTTCCCCGGTGTCAATGTCACGGCCTACGACGGCAACGACAGCCAGACCCGCACCCTGGGCGGCAGCAATTTCGGCCAGCAAGGCGGTTTCGATGTGCTCAGCCGTTTCGGCCTGGCCGGTGCCGCGCCGCGCGTTGCCGACGAAGCCCTGCAACTGCTGCTCGCGCCAAATACCCCGAACGGCCCGCGCGACCTGTTGCTGATGCCCGACCAGATGATCCTGCAGATCCACGAGTCCATCGGCCATCCCCTGGAGCTGGACCGCATCCTCGGTGACGAACGCAACTACGCCGGCACCAGCTTCGTGAAGGCCAGCGACTTTGGCCACCTGCAATACGGCTCGCCGCTGCTCAACGTGACCTTCGACCCGGAGATCCCGGAGCAGCTCGCCAGCTACAGCCATGACGACGATGGCACCGCCGCCAGCAAGCAATTCCTGATCCGCGAAGGGCGGCTGCTCAAGCCGCTGGGCGGGGCGTTGTCGCAGTTTCGTTCGGGCATGAGCGGCGTGGCCAACAGCCGTGCCAGCAGTTGGAACCGCGCGCCCATCGACCGCATGGCCAACCTGAATATCGAGGCCGGCGACAAACGCCTCGATCAACTGATTGGCGGCATCGAACGCGGCGTCCTGATGTCCACCAACCGTTCGTGGTCCATCGACGATGCGCGCAACAAGTTCCAGTTCGGCTGCGAATGGGGCCAGTTGATCGAGAACGGCGAGCTCAAAGGCGTGGTCAAGAACCCCAACTACCGGGCTATTTCCGCGCAGTTCTGGCGCAACCTCAGCGCGGTCGGCGATGCCAGCACCTTCAAGGTACTGGGCACGCCAAACTGCGGCAAAGGCGAACCCAACCAAGTGATCCGGGTCGGCCATGCGTCGCCGGCCTGTGTGTTCAGCAACGTGGATGTATTCGGGGGAGATGCCTGATGAACACCTTCAAGGCATTGGTGGAGTGGCTCAAGCAGGCCATCACCGACAGTGAACAATTTCACCTGGGCTATGCGGCGGAATCATCGGAATTCGTGCGCTTCAACCACGCCCGGGTGCGCCAGGCCGGGCAGGTGCAGCAGGCCAGCCTCACCCTCAAGCTGATCAACGAAGGGCGCCACGCCGACCTGAGCATCACCCTGGCCGGCGAGCCGGAACTGGACCGCCAGCGCCTGGCCGACGGCCTGCAACAGTTGCGCGAAACCTTGCCGCTGCTGCCCCAGGACCCGTACCTGCTGCTCAATCACAACGCCTGGCAGAGCAACAACGAACAGGCGCAGCCGCTGCCGGAACTGTCCCGAGTACTCGAAGACATCAGCCAGGCCGCCGCTGGCGTGGACCTGGTCGGCTTCTACGCCGCCGGGCCGATCAGCCGTGGGTTTGCCAGTTCGTCGGGGGCGTTTGGCTGGCACCAGGCCAACAGCTTCAACTTTGATTTCAGCCTGTTCCACGCCAACGGCGAAGCGGTCAAGGCCAGCTACGCCGGGAGCACGTGGGACAGCGCCGAATTCGCCACGCGTTTCCAGCAGGCCCGCGAGCAGCTGGAGTTCCTCGGCCGTGCGCTGCACCCATTGGCGCCGGGGCAGTACCGCGCCTACCTCGCCCCGGCGGCAATGGAAGAAATCATCAGCATCATCACGTGGGGCGGATTTTCCGCCCAAGCCATCGCGAGCAAAGGCAGTTCGCTGCAAAAACTGTATGCCGGCGAGCAGTCCCTGAGCCCCTTGGTAACGGTCAGCGAGCAGGTCAGCGGCTCGCTGAGCGAAGCGTTTTCCGGCGAAGGTTACCCACGCGGCGACGTCACGCTGATCGACGCGGGCAAGGCAGCGGGCGAGTTGATCAACTCCCGCAGCGCCGCCGAATACGGCTTGAGCACCAACGGCGCCAGCAGTGACGAAGCGCCGAGCGCGCTGCAGATGGCCGCAGGCAGCCTGGCCCAGGCCGATATCCTCAAGCAGTTGGGCACCGGGCTGTACATCAGCAACCTGTGGTACCTGAACTACTCCGACCTGCCAGCCGCACGCCTCACCGGCATGACGCGGTTTGCCACATTCTGGGTGGAGGATGGCGTGATCAAAGCGCCAGTCAGCACGATGCGCTTTGATGACAGCGTGTACAGCCTGCTGGGTTCGCAGCTCGAAGCGCTGACGGCGGAGCGGGAGTTGCTGCTGTCGGCCAGTACGTATGGGCAGCGCAATACCTCGTCCAATCTGCTCCCCGGCGCCCTGATCAAACGCCTGACACTGACCCTCTAACTCTAAATCCAATGTGGGAGGGAGCTTGCCCCCTCCCAAGACACGTTGGGCACTGCCGCCGCCGACGCGGTGCACCGTGAATTGCTGGATTACCTGGTGGGAAAAGGCACGGCGGTTGGCGCATAATCGCCAACACATAGCCTGCTAACCAAAAGGGTTTCCATGCCGAATCGCGTCCCGCTCGATGCCAAAACCGCCCGCTGGCTCCCTTGGGTGGTGGCGATTGCCTTCTTCATGCAGTCGCTGGACGGGACGATCCTCAACACCGCATTGCCGGCCATGGCCCGAGACCTCGCGGAAAACCCGCTGCGCATGCAAGGCGTGGTGATTGCCTACATGCTCACCGTCGCCCTGCTGATCCCGGCGTCGGGCTGGATCGCCGACCGCTTCGGCACCAAGAAAATCTTTTTCGGCGCGATCATGCTGTTCAGCATCGGGTCGCTGCTGTGTGCGCTGTCCAGCAGCCTGAGCATGCTGATCGGCGCGCGGGTGGTGCAGGGCCTGGGCGGTGCGTTGATGCTGCCGGTCGGGCGACTGGTGGTACTGCGCGCCTACCCGCGTTCGGAGCTGGTGCGCATCATGGGCTTCATCACCATCCCCGGCCTGCTCGGCCCGCTGCTCGGCCCGACCATGGGCGGCTGGATGGTGCAATACCTGACCTGGCACTGGATCTTCCTGATCAACCTGCCGGTGGGCATGGTCGGTTGCTACGCCGTGTGGAAACTCATCCCCGACCTGCGCGGCAGCGAGCGCACGCGATTTGACAGCGTCGGCTTCCTGCTGTTTGGCGCGGCGATGGTGCTGATCACCATCGCCATGGAAGGCCTGGGCGAGTTGCATCTGCCGCACCTGCGGGTGATGTTGCTGCTGTTTGGCGGGTTGGCGTGTCTCGCGGCGTACTGGCTGCGGGCCGGGCATATCGATAACCCGCTGTTTTCGCCGGTGCTGTTCAAGACCCGCACCTTTGCCGTGGGCATCCTCGGCAACCTGTTCGCGCGCTTGGGCAGCGGCGCATTGCCGTTCCTGGTGCCGCTGCTGTTGCAGGTGGCGCTGGGCTATTCACCGTCGGAAGCCGGGATGAGCATGCTGCCGCTGGCGGCGGCGGCGATGTTTGCCAAGTCCGTGGCAAGGCCGTTGATCGAGCGCCTCGGCTATCGCGTCGTGCTCACCGGCAACACCTTGGCCCTGGGCCTCATGCTGGCCAGCATGGGGCTGGTCACGGAGCACACGCCCTACCCGCTGCTGCTGGGCATGCTCGCGGTGCTGGGGGCGATCAACTCCCTGCAATTTACGGCGATGAACACCGTGACCCTCATCGACCTGGACGACGCCCAGGCCAGCAGCGGCAACAGTTTGCTGTCGGTGGTGGCGCAATTGTCCTTGAGCCTCGGGGTGGCCTGCGCTGGTGCGCTGCTGGGCGGGTTCACTGCGCAAACCGGCAACGATGGCGTGGAAAGCATCCTCGGCGCGTTCCAGCTGACGTTTCTTACCGTGGGCATCATGGCCATGCTGGCGGCAGCGATCTTCCTGCAATTGTCGCCAAAAGACGGCAAACGGGTGGTCAGCCGCGAGCACGATATCGAGCACTGAGGCGGCTTCCCGTCTAGAACTTGCAAGGAAAGTCCTGCGAGACTGGTACACTGCGCAACATTTTGTTTTGCAGAGCCAGTCCCGTGACTACCATCGCCACCGCTTTTAATACTTTGCCCCTGTCCGCCGCCATGCTGGCTAACCTCGACTCGCTGGGTTATGTCGAGATGACGCAGATCCAGGCGCAAAGCTTGCCGGTGATCCTCAAGGGGCTGGACCTGATCGCCCAGGCCAAGACCGGCAGCGGCAAGACTGCCGCCTTCGGCATCGGCCTGTTGAACCCGATCAACCCGCGTTACTTCGGCTGCCAGGCCCTGGTGATGTGCCCGACCCGTGAGCTGGCTGACCAGGTCGCCAAGGAAATCCGTCGCCTGGCCCGTGCCGAAGACAACATCAAGGTACTGACCCTGTGCGGCGGCGTGTCCCTTGGCCCGCAGATCGCCTCGCTGGAACACGGCGCGCACGTCATCGTCGGCACCCCGGGCCGCATCCAGCAGCACCTGCGCAAGGGTTCGCTGGTGCTGGATGGCTTGAACACGCTGATCCTCGACGAAGCCGACCGCATGCTCGACATGGGCTTCTACGACGCTATCGAAGACATCATCAGCAAGACCCCGCCACGCCGCCAGACCCTGCTGTTCTCGGCCACCTACCCGGTGAGCATCAAGCAGCTGGCGTCCAAATTCATGCGTGCGCCGCAGCAGGTGAAGGCCGAAGCGTTCCACTCCGACGACCAGATCGAGCAGCGTTTCTACGAGATCTCGCCGGACGAGCGCATGGCCGCAGTGACCAAAGTACTGGCGCACTTCCGCCCGGCCTCCTGCGTGGCGTTCTGCTTTACCAAGCAGCAAGTGCAGGAAACCGTCGATCACCTGACCGCCAAAGGCATTTCCGCCGTCGGCCTGCATGGCGATCTGGAACAGCGCGACCGTGACCAGGTGCTGGCGATGTTTGCCAACCGCAGTACGTCGGTGCTGGTAGCGACCGACGTGGCGGCCCGCGGCCTCGACATCGACTCGCTGGACATGGTGATCAACGTCGAATTGGCCCGCGACTCGGAAATCCACATCCACCGCGTGGGCCGTACCGGCCGTGCCGGCGAGACCGGCTTGGCGATCAGCCTGGTCGCACCGTCCGAAGCGCACCGCGCCCAGGCGATCGAGCAGTTGCAGAAGACCCCGCTGAACTGGGACCAACTGGACAACCTCAAGCCACAAGGTGGCGGCCCGCTGCTGCCGCAGATGAGCACCCTGTGCATCGCGGCTGGCCGCAAGGACAAGGTTCGCCCGGGTGACATCCTCGGCGCACTGACGGGTGAAGCCGGAATTCCGGGCGCCCAGGTCGGCAAGATTGCGATCTTCGACTTCCAGGCGTTTGTGGCGGTTGAGCGTGGCATCGCCAAGCAGGCGCTGCAGCGCTTGAACGACGGCAAGATCAAAGGCCGGTCGTTGCGGGTACGTATCCTGTAACACGATCTCCAATTCATCGGAGATCCCATGTGGGAGGGGGCTTGCCCCCGATAGCGGTGTATCAGTAACAGGTGTACTGACTGACACACTGCTATCGGGGGCAAGCCCCCTCCCACATTTGATTGCATTTCAGATCAATATTTTTGTGAGGACACCGTTTTGCGCTCGACCGAAGTTGTGATCATTGGCGCCGGCGCCGCAGGCTTGATGTGCGCACTGACTGCTGCCGGGCGTGGGCGCAAGGTGATGTTGATCGACCACGCGAACAAGGCCGGCAAGAAGATCCTGATGTCCGGCGGTGGCCGCTGCAATTTCACCAATATGTACACCGAGCCGGCCAACTTCCTGTCGCACAACGCGCACTTCTGCAAATCCGCCCTGGCCCGCTATACCCAGTGGGACTTTATCGGGCTGGTGGCCAAGCACGGCGTGCCGTACCACGAGAAGAAACTCGGCCAGCTGTTCTGCGACAACAAGTCCAGCGACATTCTTGGGATGCTGCTCGACGAGTGCATCCAGAGCGGTGTGAGCCTGCACCTGGACACCTCGATCCAGGAAATCGCCAAAGTCGATGGCGGCTACCAGCTGCAGACCACCTTGGGTGAACTGCGCTGTGAATCCCTGGTGATCGCCACCGGCGGCCTGTCGATCCCAACCCTGGGTGCCACCGGATTTGGCTATCAAGTGGCCAGGCAATTCGGCCATGAACTGCTGCCAACCCGCGCCGGGCTGGTGCCGTTCACCATCACCGACCAGCTCAAGGATTTGTGCGGCGAACTGTCCGGCACTTCGGTGGATTGCCTGGTGAGCTGCAACGGCCAGAGCTTTCGCGAGAACATCCTGTTTACCCATCGCGGCCTGAGCGGGCCGGCGATCTTGCAGATTTCGTCGTATTGGGAATCCGGCGACACGGTGGAGATCAACCTGCTGCCCGACCATGACGCCCACGAATGGCTGCAACAGCAACAGGCCGAACGCCCCAACAGCGAGTTGAAAACCCTGCTGGGTGAGATCTTCACCAAGAAGATGGCCAATCTGCTGGCGGACACCTGGTTCGCGTCCAAGCCGATGAAGCAGTACACCCATGCCGAAATCGCCGACATCGCTTCCAAGCTGGGCAACTGGCAATTGGTGCCGGCGGGGACCGAGGGCTATCGCACGGCAGAGGTGACGCTGGGCGGAGTGGACACGCGAGAAGTGTCGTCCAAGACCATGGAGTCGCTGAAAAGCCCGGGCTTGTACTTTATCGGCGAGGTGCTGGATGTGACCGGTCACCTGGGCGGCTTCAACTTCCAGTGGGCGTGGGCCTCAGGCTACGCGGCCGCGCAATATGCCTGACTGAAGGATGCACCCGGTCAAAATGTGGGAGAGGGCACGCCCCCTCCCACAGTTGGTTTGGGGTGTATCTGGGCGATATTTTGCGAATTGATGTGATCACCACCCTTGCCGTGGCGTCCTTGATAGCTCAATTTAGCGGCATCGTCCCGGAAGACTCCAGCCTTCATGTCATCGACCTCGTTCAAGCAGTCCCTGCGCCGCCTCTGGGCGCTGGACAAGTTCAGCTACAGCATTCGGGTGTTCATCGCCCTCACCGGCAGCATGGCGCTGTGCTGGTATCAGGATGAGATGACCCTGCTGATCCCGCTGTTCCTGGGGATTATCGCCAGCGCGCTGGCCGAGACCGATGACAGTTGGCAAGGCCGCCTCAACGCCCTGGCGGTGACGCTGGTGTGTTTCAGCATTGCCGCATTGTCGGTGGAACTGCTGTTTCCCTACCCCTGGATCTTTGCGATCTCCCTGGCCCTGGCCACCTTCTGCCTGACCATGCTCGGCGCCCTCGGCGAACGTTATGGGGCGATTGCCTCGGCGACCCTGATCCTGTCGGTGTACACCATGATCGGCGTGGACCAGCGCGGCGGCGCGGTCAGCGATTTCTGGCACGAACCGCTGCTGCTGGTAGCCGGCGCCGCCTGGTACGGCGTGCTGTCGGTGCTGTGGCAGGCGCTGTTTTCCAACCAGCCGGTGCAACAGAGTCTGGCGCGGTTGTTCCGGGAGTTGGGGCGCTACCTCAAGCTTAAATCCTCGCTGTTCGAGCCGATCCGCCAGTTGGACGTGGAAGCGCGCCGCCTGGAACTGGCCCAGCAAAACGGCCGGGTGGTCGCCGCGCTGAACGCCGCGAAGGAAATCATCCTGCACCGCGTGGGCAATGGCCGGCCAGGCTCGAAGGTCAGCCGCTACCTCAAGCTGTACTTCCTGGCGCAGGACATCCACGAGCGGGCCAGTTCGTCCCACTACCCCTACAACGCCCTCGCCGACGCGTTCTTCCACAGCGACGTGCTGTTCCGCTGCCAGCGCCTGCTGCGCCAGCAAGGCAAGGCCTGCCAGGCGCTGGCCGAGTCGATCCAACTGCGCCAGCCGTTCATCTATGACGACAGTTTTGCCGAAGCCCTGGGTGACCTGAACGCGTCCCTGGAACACCTGCGCATCCAGAGCAACCCGGCGTGGCGGGGCCTGCTGCGTTCGTTGCGCGCCCTGGCGGCCAACCTGTCGACCCTCGACCGCCTGCTGGGTGACGCCAGCAACCCCGACAGCCTGGCCGATGCCACCGACAGCAACCTGCTGGACCGCGCCCCGCGCAACCTCAGGGAAATGTGGTCGCGCCTGCGGACCCAACTGACGCCAACCTCGCTGCTGTTCCGCCACGCCTTGCGCCTGTCCCTGGCGCTGACCGTCGGCTACGCCACCTTGCATGCGATTCACGCGTCCCAGGGCTACTGGATCATCCTGACCACGCTGTTCGTGTGCCAGCCCAACTACGGCGCCACCCGCCGCAAGCTCGGCCAGCGGATCATCGGCACGGCGATTGGCCTCACCGTGGCGTGGGCGTTGTTCGACCTGTTCCCGAGCCCGCTGGTGCAGTCGATGTTCGCCATCGCCGCCGGCATGGTGTTCTTTATCAACCGTACCACCCGCTACACCCTGGCCACGGCCGCCATCACCCTGATGGTGCTGTTCTGCTTCAATCAGGTCGGCGATGGCTACGGGCTATTCCTGCCACGCCTGTTCGATACCTTGCTGGGCAGCCTGATTGCCGGCCTGGCGGTGTTCCTGTTCCTGCCGGACTGGCAAGGCCGACGCCTGAACAAGGTGCTGGCCAATACCCTGACCTGCAACAGCATCTACCTGCGCCAGATCATGCAGCAATACGCCGCCGGCAAGAGCGACGACCTGGCCTACCGCCTCGCCCGGCGCAATGCGCACAACGCCGATGCAGCGCTGTCGACCACCCTGGCGAACATGCTGATGGAGCCGGGGCACTTCCGTAAGGAGGCCGATGTGGGCTTCCGCTTCCTGGTGCTGTCGCACACCTTGCTCAGCTACTTGTCCGGGCTCGGCGCACACCGCGATACCCAACTGCCGGCCGAAGTGCGCGAGCACTTGATCGACGGCGCGGGCAACACGTTGGCGGCGAGTATCGACGAGATCGCCAGCGGCTTGGCGAACAAACAGTCGATCGCGATCCAGAGTGATGCCGAGGAAGCGTTGGCAGCGGACCTGGAGCAGATGCCCGATGAGATCGATGAGGGGCAGCGCCTGGTGCAGACGCAGTTGGCGTTGATTTGCCGGCAGCTGGGGCCGTTACGGACGTTGGCGGCCCATCTGATCAAAGATACCAGCGCTGGATAGATCGCTATCGGGGGCAAGCACCCTCCCCCATTCTGGATGTGTGAACACTGTCTAATTGTAGGAGGGGGCTTGCCCGCGATGAGGCCCGCAAGACCGCTACAAACCGTGCTGTTTCAGCAACCGCGCATAACTGCCATCCGCCTTCATCCGGCCAATCTCCCGATCAAAGCCGGCCACAATCTGCGCATGCTCCGGGTTCTTGAGGCTCACCAGAATGTGCAGGCTGTTCTCGCTCAACGGCTTGGGCAGGAACTCGACCGCATTGCGCACGTGGGGTGATTCCCGCGCCAGGTAATAACGCGCCACGTATTCATCCTCCACCGTCAGCCGCACCCGCTGCGCCGCCAGCATGCGCACGGCCATGGCGAAGCTGTGCACCGGGACTTTCTGCAACTGCGTGTCGGCATCGAACGGTGGCGAGTACACATAGCCGCGCACCACGGCGATGGGGTATTCGTGCAGTTGCTGCAGGTTCTGAAACTCGATGGGGTCGTCGCGGCGCTTGATGAAGCGCACGCGATTGAGCAGGTACTCGCCGGAAAATTGCCCCAGCTGGGTGCGCGCGTCATCGAACCAGGCATTGACCAGCACGTCATAACGCCCGTCGCCCACGCCCATCAGCGCACGGGCCCAGGGCACCTGCTCGAAATCACTGGCATAGCCCGCGCGGGCCAGGGCGGTGCTGACAATGTCGGTGGCCAGGCCACCGTTGACCAGGGTGGCATCGGTAAACGGTGGCCATGCATCCGCGACCAGGCGCAAGCGCTGTGCAAGGGCAGGCTGGGACAGCAGCAACACTCCAATCAAAGCAACGGCACGAGCAAATCGCGGCATGCTTAATATCCTTGGCGGGCACCGAGGCTCTAACAGTAGTCCAGATTACACAAAGAATCGGGCGGTGCCTGCAGCCAATGATGGCAAATTGACTTCAGTCACACAATTTACCACTTTAGACACCAGCACCGGCCGGGCTTACTATCCAGCACCGGCATTCAGAAGAGAACACACCATGACAGTTGAATGGGTCTGCAAACACCACACGGACCTGGGCAAGGAACAGCTCTATGCCATCCTGCGCTTGCGCGGCGAGGTGTTTGTCGTCGAGCAGAAATGCGTCTACCAGGACATCGACGGCCAAGACCTGGCAGGCGATACCCACCACCTGATGGCCTGGCAAGGCGACGAACTGGTGGCTTACCTGCGCCTGCTGGACCCGGACACCCAGGGCGGTGACGTGGTAGTTGGCCGCGTGATCGTCGCTCCGGCTGCGCGCGGCACCGGGCTGGGGCATCAGATGATGGAAGAAACGCTGCGGCAGATTGCAGACATCTGGCCAGAGACGCCGATATTCCTGTCAGCCCAGGCGCATCTGCAAGGCTATTACGGGCGGTATGGGTTTACGGTTGAGGGCGAGGAATACCTGGAAGACGATATTCCACACATCGGTATGCGTCGGGCTTGAGACCGTCATCGGGGGCAAGCCCCCTCCCACACTCGATGCGTTTACCCATCAAAAGTGGGAGGCGGCTGGCACCCACCCCGTTCAGGGGTACCCCAACACCTGCTTGATCGACGCCAGGTTTGCCTCGATCCACCTCCGATCAATCGCCCCCCAATTGCGAATCTGATAATGCCCGGCATGGTTGCGGGCACCGTCCTCTTGCTCGAACTCACAGACGATATCCAGGTCAGCCAACGCCGCAATCGTGTCCTGCGCCGTGCGCCGGGGCATGCCGGTGGCGTCGGTCAGCGCCGGCACGCTGCTGGCCTGGCCGCTGTCGATCAGGTAGGCCACGTACAGTCGGCGGTAGAAGCTGCTCTTGGTCTTGCTCACATCCATGGTCATTGGCCTTGTGCGATCAGGGTTTGCCCTGCAGGTCGCGATACGTGAGGTACACCCGCAGGTCGAATTCCACCTGATGGTAGCCCGGCATCATGTATTCGCAGAGTTTGTAGAACGCCTTGTTGTGGTCCGACTCCTTGAAGTGCGCCAGTTCGTGCACCACGATCATGCGCAGAAATTGCGGTGCGGCTTCCTTGAACAGCGCCGCAATGCGGATCTCTTTCTTGGACTTGAGGTTGCCACCCTGCACCCGCGAGATCGTGGTGTGCAGGCCGAGGGCGCGGTGGGTCAAGTCCAGGCGGTTGTCGAACAGCACTTTGTCGATGGCCGGCGCATTGCGCAGGTGCTCCTGCTTCAGGGCCAGGGCATAGGCATACAGCGCCTTGTCACTCTGCACGGCGTGGCGTTCGGGGTAGCGCTGCTCCAGGTAGGCACCCAACTGGTCCTTGGCGATCAGTTGGCGCACTTGTTCCTGAAGGGCAGCGGGATAGGCCTGGAGGTATTTCAGCGCGGTCATGGGGTCTGCAACAGGGTTTGGATGGGCGCCAGTGTAGCGAATTCAACGCACCCGGGCGCGGGCCCAGTCGCCCATTTCCTCGGCGGTCAGCGGCGATGACGCCAACGGCCCCTGGATGAACGCGCAACCATTGGCCTTGAGCCACTGGGCCTGCTCGGGTGTTTGCACACCCTCGGCCACTACCTGAACCTCAAAATGCCCGCACAATTCGATGATGCTGCGCGCCATCGCTGCGTCCCTTGGCGAGCCCGGCAGGCGTGCCACCAGTTGCGGGTCGAGCTTGAGCGTGTCGAACGCCAGGTCACGCAGATGAGCGAGGGAGCAGTTGCCCGAACCAAAGTCATCCAGGGCAATCCGCACGCCGATCTCGCGCAACAGCTTGAGCTGCTTGGCGGACTCTTCCAGGTTGCTCATCAGGCTGTCTTCGCTGATCTCCACTTCCAACTGGCGCCCCTGCAACCCATGTCGCTCAAGCACCTGCTGCAGTTGGTAGACGAGGTTGGGCATCGTGAACTGGTTGCTGCTCAGGCTCACGCTCAACACCCAATCTTCATCAAAGGTGCCACACCATGCCTGCCGCTGAGCCGCGGCCTGCTGGTAGATCCAGGTGCTCAACTGGCTGATCAGCCGCGCTTCCTCCAGCAACGGCAAGAACAACCCCGGCGGCACGTCCCCCACACTGGGGTGCTGCCAGCGCAACAGCGCCTCGACGCCGCGCAGGCTGCCGTCGTCCAGGGCGATCTGTGGCTGGTACACGAGCGTGAAATCCTTGTTCTGGATCGCCGTGCGCACGCTGTCTTCGAGCATCAGACGTGAACGGGCGCGGCCGTTCATTTCCTGGTCGTAATAGCGATACTGCTGACGGCCGGCGCGCTTGGCTTCGTACATGGCGATGTCAGCTGCGCGCAGCAAACCGTTCAAATCCGCGCCGCAATCGGGAAAGGTGGCGATGCCGATGCTGACGCCGAGCACCACATCCAGACCGTCTACCTGCTGGCAAACCGACACGCGTTCGATCAGTTTTTCCGAAATCTTCGCTGCCTGCTCCGGGAATTCCAGCTCCAGCAACGCAGTGAATTCATCGCCGCCCATGCGCCCGAGAATGTCACCCGAGCCCAGACAACCCTGCAATTGGTCCGAGACCCACCGCAACACCCGGTCACCGGCGTCATGCCCCAGGGAATCGTTGACCCGTTTGAAGCCATCCAGGTCCAGATACAGCAGCACCCAAGACTGCTCACCCCGCTCGCTGCGCAGCAAAGTGTTCTCCACCGCCTGGTAGAACCCGCGTCGATTGAGCAAGCCCGTCAATGGGTCGGTGACCGCCTGGAACTCCAGTTGCTGATGCAGGTGGCGCACTTCGGACATGTCCAGCACGGTCACCACCATCGCCTTCTGCTCGGACGGCAAAGGAGCACAGGACAAGGCCACCGGGACCTGCTGGCCACGCCCGGTGCGCAAGATCGCGTCATGCAGGCGCCAGGTTTCAGTCTGGCGGTAACTCGCGTACATCTGTGAATCCAGCCACACCGGCACGTGGGGCTTCTGCAGGAAACCGAGGAATTCCTGACCCTGCAACTCGTCCGTCGTGGCATTGAGCAGGCGCGAGATTGCTGGGTTGGCGTACTGGATCACCCCATCTTCGCCCACCACCAGGATGCCTTCGGCCGCGTTGTCCAGCACCGAAGCGTTGAAGGCGCGGGCCGACTCCAGGTCATGGCTCAAGCGCTGCAAGGCTCGGCGATTGCGCTGATGCTCCAGCAATGCCTGGACCTTGGGCTTGAGAATATGCGGGTCGAAGGGCTTGAACAGGTAATCGATGGCGCCGCTGGCATAGCCTTCCAGCACGGCAGCGGGCGATTGGGCGTTGGCACTGAGAAAAATGATTGGCGTCATTCGCGTGCGTTGGCTGCCGCGCATCAGTCGGGCCACTTCAAAGCCGTCCATGCCGGGCATCTTCACGTCCAGCAGAACCAGGTCGACTTCATGCTGGAGCAGCAGGTCGAGGGCCTCCAGCCCTGAGCCGGCGGTGACCACGTGCCAGTCTTCGCGCTGCAAAAGCGCGCGCATGCTGAGCAGGTTTTCCGGGTAGTCATCAACCACCAGAAGAACCGATCTGCCATCGCCGTTGTGTGGAGCGCATTCCATGCTACGTCTCTTCCTTGGGAGTTACCGGTCACTTTTGGGAGAAAATCCGGCCAAACTCTGAGGCAACACTCTAGCCCTGCTTCTTGAAAATCAGAAGTCACGTCGATGCCATCATCACGCCAAACTTCAGGAAGCCGACTAACGGTCAGTCTCTACAGCCCACGATTCACGGGCAACATGGCTTTTTGACATTCATTTGGCGCCAAGAAATTGCCAGCAAATATTTAACAAGACAGTTAACACCCCCTATAAAGAACCTGTCTGGCCCACGGGCCAAAGCCTTCACCTTCTGTAAAAAAGGCACCTGCCATGATCGACCTTTCCACCTGGAACCTGAGCATCCCCGTTGGCTCGCCCCCGGCAACCATCGACACCCCCAGGCTGCTGAGCGGCTTCAACGACCAATACTTCCAGGCCGAAGGCAGCGACGTACAGTTCTGGACCCCCGTCACCGGCACCCGCACCGAAAACGCCATTTACCCGCGCAGCGAATTGCGCGAAACCTACGCAGATGGTCGCCTGCGCAATTGGACGTATCCGGACGCAGACAACTTTCTGCGGGCGACCCTGGCGGTCAATCAAGTGCCGTCCACCGGCAAGATCGTGATCGGCCAGATCCACGCCTACGACAGCCAGAAACCGTTGATCAAGCTCGAGTATCAGTTCAAGGAAAAAACCCAGACCGGCAACCTCGTCGCCAAGGTCCGCATGCGCCCCGACGACAGTGAAAGCCGGGTGATCATCGTCGCCTCCAATGTGCCGCTGGAGAAGCGCTTCACCTATGTCATCAACCTCAACAAAGCCGGGCTGCTGAGCGTCTATGCCGCGGACGGCGAATGGAACGAGCGCATCGGCGCGGCGTGGGGCGCCAAACCGCTGTATTTCAAGGCCGGGGCGTATGTGCAGGACAACAGCGGGAATACCAAGGAAGGCGCGCGGGTGACGTTTGCCAAGTTGGATATTGATCACGATTGAACATCGTGTAGGGCTTGCCCGCGATTGAACACCGAGGTTTTGATACGCCCAACGCCGCCTGATCAAACCCCACACACAAAAAAGCCCGCATCTCTGCGGGCTTCTTGTTTGAACAGCCAGGGCCTTAGTTGACCTTGGCGTTCAACTCACCTTTCAGGTAGCGCTGGTACATCGCTTCCAGCGAGATCGGCTTGATCTTCGAACCGTTACCGGCAGTGCCGAACGCTTCGTAACGCGCGATGCACACGTCGCGCATGGCCGTTACGGTGGCGCCGAAGAATTTACGCGGGTCGAATTCGCTTGGGTTGGTGGCCATCAGGCGACGCATTGCGCCGGTGGACGCCAGGCGCAGGTCGGTGTCGATGTTGACCTTGCGCACGCCGTGCTTGATGCCTTCGACGATTTCTTCAACCGGTACGCCGTAGGTTTCTTTGATGTCGCCGCCGTACTGGTTGATGATCGCCAGCCACTCTTGCGGTACCGAGGAAGAACCGTGCATCACCAGGTGAGTGTTGGGGATGCGCTTGTGGATTTCCTTGATGCGGTCGATGGCCAGCACGTCGCCGGTCGGTGGCTTGGTGAACTTGTAGGCGCCGTGGCTGGTGCCGATGGCGATGGCCAGTGCGTCAACCTGGGTCTTCTTGACGAAGTCGGCGGCTTCTTCAGGGTCGGTCAGCATCTGGCTGTGGTCGAGCACGCCTTCTGCGCCGATACCGTCTTCTTCACCGGCCATACCGGTTTCCAGCGAGCCCAGGCAGCCCAGTTCGCCTTCAACCGACACGCCGCAGGCGTGCGCCAGGGCGACAGTTTGCTGGGTTACGCGGACGTTGTACTCGTAGTCGGTCGGCGTCTTGCCGTCTTCGCCGAGGGAGCCGTCCATCATCACCGAGCTGAAGCCCAGTTGGATGGAGCGCTGGCACACGTCAGGGCTGGTACCGTGGTCCTGGTGCATGCACACCGGGATGTGCGGGAATTCTTCGATTGCCGCGAGGATCAGGTGACGCAGGAAAGGGGCGCCAGCGTATTTGCGGGCACCGGCCGAAGCCTGAACGATCACGGGGGAGTCGGTCTTGTCAGCGGCTTCCATGATGGCGCGCATCTGCTCAAGGTTGTTGACGTTAAAGGCTGGAACGCCGTAGCCGAACTCGGCTGCGTGGTCCAGCATTTGACGCATGCTGATAAGTGCCATTGTGTTGTCTCTCCCGGTCGAGGGTCGTTAATCGTGCAAGCCTGCCGTAGCGGCGGCTGCTATTCAAGTTATTGCAAGCCAGGTGATGCTTACCTGGCTTGCTGAATCGTTATTGCAGTATCCGGCTCAAAACTTATGTCACTTTGGAGCCCGATTTCATGTGGGAGGGGGCTTGCCCCCGATGACAGTGAATCAGCCAGTACACAGGTGTCTGACAGACCGCTATCGGGAGCAAGCCCTCTCCCACATTTGGATCTCGTTTATCTCGAGATCGTGTTCGTCTCACTGGGCTTTGCAGCCACGGCCAATCAGGTCGTCGGTGGCCACCCAGTAAACCAGGCCTTCCTCGCCTTTTGTGTGAAACGCCAATTGGTCGTTGGCGTACAGCACACCGGAGGCGGCCACCTCTTGCTTAAGCCGGTAAACCTGGTCGGAACCGCCGAGGCGCACATCCACCTCCGATTTGGCCGGGTTGGCAAAGCGCCAGTTGACCTCGGCCTTGCTGTCGCAGGTCCAGGTGGTCCACTTGTCGGCAGGCTCTGCCTGGCGACTAAACATGTTCATGCTGCTGCAACCGGCCAACAGAGCCAATGCAGCCAGGGCGAAAACGCCTTTCATTGCCAATCCTCGTGAGGCGGCCCGTGGCCGCCAGTTGATCAGACCCGTCAAGGGCAACCCTGTTCCTGACCGTTGGGCGCGGCGTCGTATTTCTCCAGCCGCTCATTGCCGATGCGCTTGTTGATCACCGGCATGGTCTCGGCTTGCCAGTCAGCCTGATAGCAGCTTTTTTTCTGCTGCACCCCAGGCTTTCCAGGTTCCGGCGTCGCGCTTGGCGTGCTGCCGCAGCCGGCCAGCAGGCCCGCTGCAATCACCAGTGCCAACGACTTGATCATGGGAATGCTCCTTTTCCTGATCATCGCGAGCCTCAGCCCTTGGCTCGGCTTTCCAACACTTCAACGGCGGGCAGCACTTTGCCCTCGACGAACTCGAGGAACGCGCCGCCACCGGTAGAAATGTAGGAGATCTGATCAGCCACGCCATATTTATCGATGGCTGCCAGGGTGTCGCCACCGCCGGCGATGGAGAACGCCGAGCTGTCAGCGATGGCCTTGGCCAGCACTTTGGTGCCGTTGCCGAACTGGTCGAATTCAAACACGCCGACCGGGCCGTTCCACAGGATGGTCTGGGAGGCCTTCAGCAGTTCGGCGAAGTTGGCTGCAGTTTGCGGGCCAATGTCGAGGATCATGTCGTCCGCCGCCACATCAGCGATCAGCTTGACGGTGGCCTCGGCACTCTCGGCAAATTCCTTGGCCACCACCACGTCCACCGGCAATGGCACGCTGACCTTGGCGGCAATGGCGCGAGCAGTGTCCAGCAGGTCCGGTTCGTACAGGGACTTGCCCACCGGGTGGCCAGCTGCGGCCAGGAAGGTGTTGGCAATGCCGCCGCCGACGATCAGCTGGTTGCAGATCTGGCTGAGGCTGTTGAGCACGTCGAGTTTGGTGGACACCTTGGAACCGGCCACGATGGCGGCCATCGGTTGGGCCGGAGCACCCAGGGCCTTGCCCAGTGCGTCCAGTTCAGCGGCCAGCAGCGGGCCAGCGGCGGCAACCTTGGCGAACTTGGCTACGCCATGGGTGGAGCCTTCAGCGCGGTGGGCGGTGCCGAACGCGTCCATCACGAACACGTCGCACAGCGCAGCGTATTGCTGGGCCAATTCGTCGCTGTTCTTTTTCTCGCCTTTGTTGAAACGCACGTTTTCAAACAGCACGATGTCGCCCGCTTTCACGTCAACACCGCCCAGGTAGTCAGCCACCAGCGGCACGTCGCGGCCCAGGGCCTTGCTGAGGTAATCGGCCACAGGCTTGAGGCTGTTTTCGGCGGAGAACTCACCTTCGGTCGGACGACCCAGGTGGGAGCAGACCATCACGGCCGCGCCTTTTTCCAGGGCCAGCTTGATGGTCGGCAGCGAGGCCAGGATTCGCGCATCGCTGGTGACAACACCGTCCTTGACTGGGACGTTGAGGTCTTCGCGGATCAGTACGCGCTTACCTTGCAGATCGAGGTCGGTCATCTTCAACACGGTCATGGGTCGCAGTTCCTGAATTACTGTTGAGGTTGTTTAGAGGCGATGTGCAGATAATGTTCCGCAACATCCAGCATTCGGTTGGCAAAACCCCATTCGTTGTCGAACCAGGCCAGGATGTTCACCAGCCGAGGGCCGGATACGCGGGTCTGGCTGGCATCGACGATCGCCGAATGCGGGTCATGGTTGAAATCGCAACTGGCGTGCGGCAACTCGGTGTAGGCCAGCAGGCCTTTGAGCGGGCCGTGGGTGGCGGCGTCGCGCAAAATCCGGTTGACCTCCACCGCGTCGGTGTCGCTGACGGTCTGCATGGTGATGTCCAGGCAGGACACGTTCACCGTCGGCACCCGTACCGCTTTGGCCTGGATTCGCCCGGCAAGTTCCGGCAACAGTCGCTCGATACCCCGCGCCAGGCCCGTGGACACCGGAATCACGGACTGGAACGCCGAGCGTGTACGGCGCAGGTCTTCGTGGTGGTAGGCGTCGATCACCGGCTGGTCGTTCATGGCCGAGTGAATCGTGGTGATCGACACGTAGTCCAGGCCGATCGCCTGATCGAGCAGGCGCAACAGCGGCACGCTGCAGTTGGTGGTACAGGAAGCATTGGACACCAGCAGCTCATCGCCGGTCAGGCAGTTCTGGTTGATGCCATAGACGATGGTGGCGTCGACGTCCGCCTCGCTGGCCATCGGTTGGGAAAACAGCACACGCGGTGCACCGGCGTCGAGAAAACGCTGGCCATCGGCACGGGTGTGGTAGACACCGGAACATTCCAGCACCAGGTCGACGCCCAGTGCCTGCCAGTCGATGCCTTCGGGGGTGGCACTGCGCAACACGTGCACGCAGTTGCCATTGATATGCAGACAATCGCCCTCGACCCGCACTTCGCCGGGGAACCGGCCGTGGGTGGAGTCAAAGCGTGTCAGGTATTCGATGCTGGCCATGTCGGCCAAATCATTGATCGCGACAATTTCAAACCCGGCCGCCGCCCCTCGCTCGAACAGAGCACGCAAGACGCAACGACCAATGCGGCCGTAGCCGTTGAGTGCAACTTTGAAGGGACGGGGTTGAGGCATGGGGTTCTCGCATTATGGGCGACACAAACCATTGTAGGAGCTGGCTTGCCAGCGATGAGGCCATCAGCTTCAACAGGGATGTTGGCTGGACGGACGCCATCGCTGGCAAGCCAGCTCCTACAAGGCATGCGGCGGCCAGTTGACCACCGCGTTCGCGCTTTAGTCTTCCAGCAGCTCTTCAGCCTGACCCAGGATGTTTTCCAGGGTGAAACCGAACTCTTCGAACAACGCTGGCGCCGGCGCCGACTCACCGTAGGTGGTCATGCCGATCACGCGGCCTTCCAGGCCCACGTACTTGTACCAGTAGTCCGCGTGAGCCGCTTCGATGGCAATCCGCGCGCTGACCTGCAGCGGCAGCACCGATTGCTTGTAGCTGGCGTCCTGGGCTTCGAACACGCTGGTGCACGGGATCGACACCACACGCACCTTGCGGCCTTGCTCGGTCAGCTTGTCGTAGGCCTGAACGGTCAGGCCGACTTCGGAACCGGTGGAGATCAGGATCAGCTCCGGCTCGCCGTCGCAGTCTTTGAGCACGTAACCGCCACGGGCGATGTCGGCGATCTGCGCATCGGTGCGCACTTGGTGCTGCAGGTTCTGACGCGAGAAGATCAGCGCCGAAGGGCCGTCCTTGCGCTCGATCGCATGTTTCCAGGCCACGGCGGATTCCACCGCGTCGGCTGGGCGCCAGGTATCCAGGTTCGGCGTGGTACGCAGGCTGGTCAGTTGCTCGACCGGCTGGTGCGTCGGGCCGTCTTCACCGAGGCCGATGGAGTCGTGGGTGTAGACATGGATCACACGCTTCTTCATCAGCGCGGCCATGCGCACGGCGTTGCGTGCGTATTCCATGAACATCAGGAAGGTCGCGCCGTAAGGCACCAGGCCGCCGTGCAGGGACACGCCGTTCATGATGGCGCTCATGCCGAACTCACGGACACCGTAGTACATGTAGTTGCCGCTGGCGTCTTCGGCGGTGACGCCTTTGCAGCCTTTCCACAGGGTCAGGTTGGAACCGGCCAGGTCAGCCGAGCCGCCCAGCACTTCCGGCAACAGCGGGCCGAAGGCGTTCAGGGTGTTCTGGCTGGCTTTACGGCTGGCGATGGTCTCGCCCTTGGCCGCGACTTCGGCGATGTAGGCCGAGGCTTTTTCCGAGAAGTCGGCAGGCAGGTCACCGGCCAGACGACGGACCAGCTCGTTGGCCAGCTCCGGGAACTCGGCGGAGTAGGCCGCGAAACGCTGGTCCCACTCGGCTTCGGCGGCCAGGCCTTTTTCCTTGGCATCCCACTCGGCATAGATGTCGGCCGGGATTTCGAACGGGCCGTAGGTCCACTTCAGCGCTTCACGGGTCAGGGCGATTTCCGCGTCACCCAGTGGGGCGCCGTGGCAGTCTTCTTTGCCCTGCTTGTTCGGCGAACCGAAGCCGATGGTGGTCTTGCAGCAGATCAGGGTCGGCTGCGCGCTCTTGCGGGCGGTCTCGATGGCGGTCTTGATCTCTTCAGGATCGTGGCCGTCGACGTTGCGGATCACCTGCCAGTTGTAGGCTTCGAAACGCTTCGGGGTGTCATCGGTGAACCAGCCTTCGACTTCGCCGTCGATGGAGATGCCGTTGTCATCGTAGAAGGCGATCAGCTTGCCCAGGCCCAGGGTACCGGCCAGGGAAGCGACTTCGTGGGAAATGCCTTCCATCATGCAGCCATCACCCAGGAATACGTAGGTGTAGTGATCGACGATGTCGTGGCCAGGACGGTTGAACTGCGCGCCCAGGACTTTTTCAGCCAGCGCGAAGCCCACGGCGTTGGCCAGGCCTTGGCCCAGGGGACCGGTGGTGGTCTCGACGCCTGGGGTGTAGCCGAATTCCGGGTGGCCCGGGGTACGGCTGTGCAACTGACGGAAGCTTTTCAGGTCGTCGATGGTGACGTCGTAGCCGGTCAGGTGCAGCAGCGAATAGATCAACATCGAGCCGTGGCCGTTGGACAGCACGAAGCGGTCACGGTCGGCGAACGATGGATTGGTCGGGTTGTGTTTCAGGTAGTCACGCCAAAGCACCTCGGCGATATCCGCCATGCCCATCGGGGCACCGGGATGGCCGCTGTTGGCTTTTTGCACGGCATCCATGCTGAGGGCACGAATGGCGTTGGCACGCTCACGACGGCTGGGCATCGCTGATCTCCTGGGGGTTGCTTAAAAGAAACGGAAAAAAGGACCGGCATTTTCCCTCAGCCACCGCCTGCGGGCAATGACAGATAGTCACTCGGAGGTGTTTTTCCTGCCGTTTGCGGCGCAATGCCTTGCAGATAAGGCCAACGAGTTCGTCTAAAGGTTATAGCCGCTGCTTATAACCGCCACTTATCGATCAATATCAAAACTTTTTGATATTGGCCTTGCGATGGCTCCCACCCGTCTCTAGACTGCTGGCCTTATGAACTTACCCGTGCCCTCCCTGCGTCCCGACGACGGCGATGAACTGGCAGCCTTGTGCAAGGCCGCTGGCGATCCGTTGCGCTTGAACGTATTGCGCGCACTGGCCAACGACTCGTTTGGCGTACTGGAACTGGCGCAGATCTTCGCCATCGGCCAGTCCGGCATGAGCCACCATTTGAAGGTATTGGCCCAGGCCGACCTGGTGGCTACCCGCCGCGAAGGCAACGCGATTTTCTATCGCCGCGCCCTGCCCCACACCGAGCTGCTGGGCGGCAAGCTGCACGCCGCGCTGCTTGAAGAAGTCGACGGCCTGGCCCTGCCCAATGCTGTGCAAGCGCGCATCGGCCAGGTCCACGGGCAACGTGCGGCGGCAAGCCAGGATTTCTTCGCACGGGTCGCCGAGAAGTTTCGCGCCCAGCAGGACCTGATCGCCGGGCTGGCCCAGTACCGCGACAGCGTATTGGCCCTGCTGGACAAGCTGAGCTTCAGTGATCAGGCCACGGCCCTGGAAATCGGGCCGGGCGACGGCGGCTTCCTCCCGGACCTGGCACGGCGTTTTCATCAGGTCATCGCGCTGGACAACAGCCCGGCGATGCTCGAACTGGCGCGCCAGCTCTGCGAGCGCGAAGCCTTGGGCAACGTGCGCCTGCAGTTGGCCGACGCGCTCAATGGCACGCCTGTGCAGGCCGACTGCGTGGTGCTGAACATGGTCTTGCACCATTTCGCCGCCCCTGCCGACGCCCTCAAACACATGGCCGGGTTGCTGCACCCCGGCGGTAGCCTGTTGGTTACAGATTTATGCAGCCATAACCAGAATTGGGCCAGGGAGGCCTGCGGTGATCTCTGGTTGGGTTTTGAACAGGACGATCTGGCCCGTTGGGCCACCGCTGCGGGACTCGTTCCCGGGGAAAGCCTCTATGTAGGTTTACGTAATGGTTTCCAGATCCAGGTCCGCCATTTTCAGCGACCGGCTGGCGACACTCACCATCGGTAAAATCAGGAAAACATCGAGATGAGCGAATACTCCCTTTTCACCTCCGAGTCCGTGTCTGAAGGGCATCCGGACAAAATCGCCGACCAGATTTCTGATGCGGTGCTGGACGCCATCATTGCTGAAGACAAGTTCGCCCGCGTGGCGTGCGAGACTCTGGTGAAAACCGGTGTAGCGATCATCGCTGGCGAAGTGACCACGACTGCCTGGGTTGACCTGGAGCAGATCGTCCGTGACGTGATCACCGACATCGGCTACACCAGCTCCGACGTCGGCTTCGACGGCGCCACCTGCGGCGTGATGAACATCATCGGCAAGCAGTCCCCCGACATCAACCAGGGTGTGGACCGCGCCAAGCCGGAAGACCAGGGCGCCGGCGACCAGGGCCTGATGTTCGGCTACGCCAGCAACGAAACCGACGTGCTGATGCCAGCGCCGATCACCTTCTCGCACCAGTTGGTGCAGCGTCAGGCCGAAGCACGCAAGTCCGGCCTGTTGCCGTGGCTGCGCCCGGACGCCAAGTCCCAGGTGACCTGCCGTTACGAAGGCGGCAAGGTCGTTGGTATCGACGCCGTTGTGCTGTCGACCCAGCACAACCCGGACGTGTCCTACGCCGACCTGCGTGAAGGCGTGATGGAGCTGATCGTCAAGCACGTGCTGCCGGCCGAACTGCTGAGCAAGGACACCCAGTTCCACATCAACCCGACCGGCCAGTTCATCATCGGTGGCCCAGTGGGCGACTGCGGCCTGACTGGCCGCAAGATCATCGTCGACAGCTACGGCGGCATGGCCCGTCACGGCGGCGGCGCATTCTCGGGCAAAGACCCGTCCAAGGTTGACCGTTCGGCCGCCTACGCCGGTCGTTACGTGGCCAAGAACATCGTCGCGGCTGGCCTGGCCGAGCGTTGCGAGATCCAGGTTTCCTACGCAATCGGTGTGGCTCAGCCTACGTCGATCTCGCTGAATACCTTCGGCACCGGCAAGATCAGCGATGACAAGATCGTGAAACTGGTGCGTGAAGTGTTCGACCTGCGTCCCTACGCCATCACCACCATGCTCGACCTGCTGCACCCGATGTACCAGGAAACCGCAGCCTACGGCCACTTCGGCCGTACCCCTGCGCAGAAGACCGTCGGCGACGACACCTTCACCACCTTCACCTGGGAAAAAACCGACCGCGCCAACGACCTGCGTATCGCTGCCGGCCTGTAATCGCGCGCAACACCCAAAGCCCTGCCGGGTCCGCCCGGCAGGGCTTTTTAATGCCCGCGTTTTTTTGCGCGACAACCTTCACGTTTTTTGGATCCAAACCTTGCAGGCAAAATGATGGCCCTCTAGAATCCGCGCCCTCTCGGGCCCGTCACCTACTTGGATATTGCCCTGCGCCAGCCCGGGAGCCACAAGCGCGCAGGCAATCGAACATTGAGGTTTTTAATGCGTATCTCCACGCTCGCCCCTGCCGCCCTTCTGCTCAGCCTGTTTGCCCTGCCAGCCCACGCGGCCGACCTGAGCGCATTGAGTGGTGCCCTGAGCTCCAAACTGGGTGGCGGCAACGCCGGCGACTGCCAGAAGCAGGCCAGCGACCTGCAAGCCAAGATCGATGCAGCCGAGGCCGAGAAAGACACGTTGAAAGTGAAGGCCTATAAAGCCGCACAAGACCAGATCAACAAAGGCTGTAACAAACTTGCCGAGTCCCAGGCCAAGGCCGACACCCAGGAGGCCAAGGCCGATAAACCTGACGCGGTGAAAGCGTTGGGCGGTCTGTTCAAGTAAGCCGAAACACCCGGTAAAAAGCCCCGCCATGCCGGGGCTTTTTTGTGGCCGCATGGATCCTTTAGGCTGGGCATCCTTTCCGAGCAAGGATGCTCATGATGCGTTTATGCCTGGTCCTTTTACTCAGTACACTCGCGCCTTTCTCATGGGCTGAAAACTGCCCCGACGAGGCCCGCACGCAAGTCGCCACCCTGGCCGCGCACATCAGCCAGTGGGACGACACCTACCACCGTCTCGGCCAGTCGCCGGTCAGCGACGAACTCTACGACCAGGCCCGCCAACGCCTGGCGCATTGGCGCGAATGCGTGCCAACCCTCATTGAAGCACCAGACAACCCACTGGCGACGTCACGGGGTACCCTGCCTCATCCGGTCGCCCACACCGGCCTGGAAAAACTGCTGGACGAGCCGGCGGTCGCGGCCTGGCTGGGCACCCGTCAGGACGTATGGATTCAGCCCAAGGTCGACGGCGTGGCCGTGACCCTGGTGTATCGCCAGGGTCGCCTGAGCCAGGTGATCAGCCGCGGCGACGGTTTGCTGGGCCAGGACTGGTCCGCCTCGGCGCGCAAGATTCCCGGCATCGTCCAGCAGTTGCCTGAGGCCATCGACCTGGTGCTGCAAGGCGAGCTGTACTGGCGCCTCGATGATCATGTGCAATCGGCACACGGCGGGCTCAATGCCCGCGGCAAGGTGGCCGGGCTGATGAATCGCAAGCGCCTGGACGACCACGACGCCGCCGGCATCGGCCTGTTCGTATGGGCCTGGCCCGACGGCCCCGGGGGGTTCACCGAGCGTCTGGCCACCCTGGCAGGTTGGGGCTTCGCAGACAGCCAACGTTTCAGCCAGCCCATCCAGACCCTCAGCGAAGCCGCCCACTGGCGCACGTATTGGTACACCCATCCGCTGCCGTTCGCCAGCGACGGGGTGGTGCTGCACCAGGCCTCACGCACGCCCGCCACACGCTGGCAGGTCGGCGCGCCGTATTGGGCGGCGGCGTGGAAGTACCCGGCCGCCAGCGCCCTGGCGCTGGTACGCAAGGTGACGTTCACGATCGGCCGCACCGGGCGTATCACGCCGATGCTGGAGCTTGCGCCGGTGCGGCTGGACGACCGCCAGATCAGCCGCGTCAGCGTCGGCTCCTTGAAGCGCTGGCAAACGCTGGACATCCGCCCTGGTGACCAAGTGTCCATCAGCCTGGCAGGACAAGTGATCCCCCGTCTGGACGAGGTCATCCTGCGCAACTCCACCCGGCAGGACGTACAGGAACCCGACCCGCGCAACTTCCACGCGCTGAGTTGCTGGCAACTGGACCCCGATTGCGAAGACCAGCTACTGGCACGTCTTACCTGGCTGAGCGGCAACCAGGGCCTGGCCCTGCCCCATATGGGCCGAGAAACCTGGAACGAATTGATCCAGGCCGGTCTAATCGCGGGCTTGCTCGATTGGTTGACCCTGGATGCGGCAGAGCTTGCTACCATTGATGGCTTGGGTGACCGCAGCCGGGATCGAGTGCTAGCCAGCCTCCAAAGCGCTCGGCAACGACCCTTTGCACAATGGCTCAAGGCCTTGGGCGTTCCGCCTGCGGCACGTAACAACCTGGAAGGTGACTGGCAGGCGCTGGTCGCTCGAGACACCCAGGCCTGGCTGGCCATCGATGGCATTGGCCCGGGACGCGCGGCGCACCTCAGCGCTTTTTTCCGCGACCCGCAAGTACAGGCCCTGGCTGAAACTTTACACGTGGCGGGCATCGACGGATTTTGACCCCTTCGCCCCCACCATCAGATTGCGACCCTGGAGCCCCACATGAAATTTCTAGCCCCTTTTGCCCTGCTGACCGTCGCAAGCTTCATGGCCACCCCCCTGCTGGCCGACGAGCAGGCGCCCCAACTCACAGGCTGCGCCGCCAAGCGCCAGGCCATCAGCCTTCAGATCGAGCAGGCCAAGGCCCACGGCAACAGTGCCCAGCAAGCCGGCCTGGAAAAAGCCCTCAGCGAAGTCACCACCCACTGCACCGACGCGTCCTTGAAAAAAGAGCGTGAAAACAAGGTGCTCGACGCCAAGCACGAAGTCAGCCGCCGTCAGGCCGACCTCGACAAGGCGATGAAAAAAGGTGACGCCGAGAAGATCAACAAGCGTAAAGACAAGCTCGCCGAGTCCCGCAAGGAGCTGCAGGAAGCCGTGGAAGAACTCGACCAGTAAAACCGGTCAGTGGTCCCGGAACTGTTTATGGCAGGCGCTGCAGGCATCTTCAACGTTCTGCACCGCAGGCCCCAGGTTGCTGGCCGTGTAGGGCTGGACCTGGCTGGCGGTCACCAATTGCGCGGTGGCCGCTTCCAGGTTGCGCGCCAATTGCTGGAATTGCGCCTGTTTCTGCCAGACATCATCCTTGGCGCTGGTGTGATCCTCTTCGCGCACACTCGGAAAATGCTTCCACGGCTCGTGGGACAACGCGTCCAGCTTGACCGCGCCTTCGGCGAATCTAGCGCCGTCGAACGGGATACGCCCGCGCAACATGCCGCCCAGGTCTTCGCCGGTCTTGAGCATTTGCTTGAAGATCGCCTTGCGCTGGCCCAGGGGCGAATTCGGGTCAACACCGCCACAGGCGGACAGGGTCAGGCAGGCCAGCAGTACAACGGTGAGTCGTTTGAAAGTCATGGTGGCTTCGAGGTCACGGGAAACGGCGGCCAGTATCCTCGCCCCGCCCGCAAAGACCAATAGCCCTATTAATAATAAGGATTGCCTGCAGACGCTACGGCGCGGGCAATCGCTTCAGGAAATGCTTGCATGAATGTCATCTCGAAACACTGGAGCCGCCGCCTGGTCTGGGCGCTGCCGATGATCGCGCTGCTGGCCGGTTGTGACGCGGGCAAGGATGCCGACACACCGGCACTCAAGCCCGAACCAGAGAAACCCCACGCCGTCGCCACCTACGTGAGCGCGCCATGGGAAGCCTTGCCGGCAGTGTCCGACGCCGACCTGCTGGCCGGCTTCGGTTCCTGGCGCAGCGCCTGCCAGCGCCTCAAGGCCGATCCAGTCTGGGGCGCGACCTGTGCCGCCGCGGCCACGGTGCCGGCCAATGCTCCCGCCGTGCGTGGGTTTCTCAAGGAGCGCCTGGATGTGTTTGGCCTGCGCTCGGCCGACAACACGCCGAACGGCCTGATCACCGGTTACTACGAACCTGTCTACCCCGGCAGCCTGACCCGCACCGCCAAAGCCAATGTGCCGGTGTACGGCGTGCCGGACGACATGATCATCGTCAACCTGGAAAGCATTTACCCAGAACTCAAGGGCAAGCGCCTGCGCGGTCGCCTGGAAGGTCGTGTACTCAAGCCCTACGATGACGCCGGCACCATCAACGGCCAGGGCTCCAGCGCCAAACCGATTGCCTGGCTCACCGACCCGATGGACCTGCAGTTCCTGCAAATCCAGGGCTCGGGCCGCATTCAACTGGCCGGCGGGCGCCAACTGCGCGTCGGATATGGCGACCAGAACGGCCACCCCTATCGCCCTATCGGCCGCTGGCTGGTGGAACAAGGCGAACTGAAGAAAGAAGACGTGACCATGGGCGCCATCAGCGCCTGGGCCAAGGCGCACCCGCAACGCATCCCGGAACTGTTGGCGAGCAACCCCAGCTATGTATTTTTCAGCGCGCGCCCCGACAGCAACGAAGGCCCGCGCGGCTCGCTGAACGTGCCACTGACGGCCGGCTACAGCGTGGCGGTGGATCGCAAGGTAATCCCATTGGGCAGCCTGTTGTGGTTGTCCACGACCAAACCTGATGGTTCACCGATTGCACGGCCCGTCGCGGCGCAGGACACCGGCGGCGCCATCACCGGCGAAGTCCGCGCGGACTTGTTCTGGGGCACCGGCAATGCCGCGGGAGAACTGGCGGGGAACATGAAGCAACAAGGCCAGATCTGGATGCTGTGGCCAAAAGGCACGGCATTGCCGCAAGTGCCGGATGCACCTGTAGGAAGCTGAAGAATAATGTCGAGCGGGTGTGGGAGCCGGCTCGACAACCTTCAGATCGAGACGAAGAAGAAACTCGCAATCAACACCATGCCCGCGAACCACACCAGCGACCGCAGGATCGCCCAATCGGCCACGTAACAGATGATGTACAACAGGCGGCTGGTGATAAACAGCACGGCCAACACATTGATGGTCACCAGTTCGGCTTCACCGGCCAGGTGCGCGATAATCACCGCCGCCGCAAAGGCTGGGGTGACCTCGAAGCTGTTGAGCTGGGCGTTGTGCGCACGGCGGGCGAACCCGTCGAGGTTGTCCAGGAATGCCCGCGGGTCATGATTCTGCCGGGGCCCGAACTTGCCGCCGCTGAACTTGGCCAGACCTGTGCACAGGTAAGGCAGGAAAATTGCGATCAACACACACCAGAAGGCCACCGTCATCACTGATTCCTTTTTTAGTTTTTAAACAGAAATTAGAGTTTTAGCACTAAACCTCACACGCCGCACCCACCGCTATGAACCGCTGCACGCCCAAAGGTTCTACCGGTCTTTTGCCCTGCGCCCTGCAACCTCGCGCCGTGGCTGCGGTCCACCCACCCGTTAATGATCCATCCCCCCCCAACTTCCAAGGACCCCGGATGCTTGAACTTGTCGCCGCTTTCATCTGCCTCACCACCCTGCTCACCTATGTGAACTTCCGTTTCATCGGCCTGCCACCCACCATCGGCGTGATGGTCACGGCCCTGGTGTTTTCCCTGATCCTGCAAGGCTTGAGCGTGCTCGGTTACCCGGGCCTGGAAGAGCGCATCCAGCAATTGATCGGCCAGATCGACTTCGGCGACCTGCTGATGAACTGGATGCTGTCGTTCCTGTTATTCGCCGGCGCCTTGCACGTCAACCTCAATGACCTGCGCAGCTACCGCTGGCCGATCGGCCTGCTGGCGACCTTTGGCGTGTTGATCGCCACCGTGGTGATCGGCAGCCTGGCGTATTACATCTTTGCCCTGTTCGGCTGGCATGTAAGCTTCCTGTACTGCCTGTTGTTCGGCGCGCTGATCTCGCCCACCGACCCCATCGCAGTACTCGGCGTGCTGCGTACTGCCAACGCCTCCAAGCCATTGAAGACCACCATCGTGGGCGAGTCGCTGTTCAACGACGGCACCGCCGTGGTGGTGTTTACCGTCTTGCTGGGTATCGCCCAGCTGGGTGAAACCCCCACCGTCGGCGCAACCGCCATGCTGTTCGCCCATGAAGCCATTGGTGGCGTGGTGTTCGGCGGGCTCATCGGCTACCTGGTGTACCTGATGATCAAGAGCATCGAGCAGCACCAGATCGAAGTGATGCTGACCCTTGCCCTGGTGATCGGCGGCTCGGCGATGGCCACCGAGCTGCATGTCTCGGCGCCGATTGCGATGGTGGTCGCGGGCCTGATCATCGGCAACCTGGGCCGCAAGCTGGCGATGAACGACATGACCCGCCGCTACCTGGACGGTTTCTGGGAGTTGCTCGATGACATGCTCAACGCCCTGCTGTTCGCGCTGATCGGCATGGAACTGCTGCTGTTGCCGTTCAACTGGCTGCACGTGTTCGCCGCCAGCCTGCTGGCGGTCGCCATCCTGTTGTCACGCCTGCTGACGGTAGCCCCGGCGATCCTGTTGCTGCGCCGCTGGCGGACGGTGCCGCGCGGCACCATCCGCATCCTCACCTGGGGCGGTTTGCGGGGCGGGGTGTCTGTGGCGCTCGCCTTGGCACTGCCATTGGGCCCGGAACGTGACCTGCTGCTGAGCATCACCTACATCGTGGTGCTGTCGTCGATCCTGTTGCAGGGGTTGAGTATCGGCAAGCTGGTCAAGCGTGTGACCCGGGACGAGCCCCAGGCCGCACCTGAACCTCACTGATCCTTGTCGAGGGACTGCGGATGCCGTGGGTCCGCAGTCTTCTTGCCCGGCAGGCTGCTTTCGCTGCGAATCTGCGCGTGGCTGATCAACGCGAAGATAAAACTGCCGCCGATGATATTGCCCGCCAGGGTCGGCCCGGCGAACACCAGCCAGAAATCCTTCCACGGCAACTCGCCGGCAAACACCAGGTAGGACACTTCCGCCGAACCGACGACGATGTGGGTGAAATCCCCCAGCGCCATCAGGTAGGTGATGAGGATAATGATCCACATCTTGGCGCTCTCCATGGACGGGATCATCCACACCATGGTGGCAATCATCCAGCCGGAAATGATGCCTTTGGCGAACATCTGGCCGGCGTCGTTTTCCATGATCTTGCGTCCGATCTCCAGAAAGGCCAGGTCGGTCTTGGTGTCGAAGATCGGCAGGTGCAACATCACATAGGCCACCAGCAAGGTGCCGCAAAGGTTACCCACCAGCACCACCGACCATAACCGCAGCAGTCGCCCCGCATTGTTCAGGGTGGGTTTGCTCATGACCGGCAGCACGGCGGTCAGGGTGTTTTCGGTGAACAGTTGCTGGCGCGCGAGGATCACCGCCAGAAAGCCCGCGCAGTACCCGAAGCTGGCAATCACTTTGAACCCTTCGCCCTCCGGCAACCTGGAGTTGAGCAACCCCATCGCCATCAACGACAGGCCCATGGTCAGCCCGGCCGCCAGTGCCGACCACCACAGCGCAGCGACACTGCGCTCCAGCTCCTGATCGCCCTGGGTGCGGATGATTTCATGCAGCACGGCCGCACGGGGTGGCTGATTCTTGTCCACATCCTGTTGCTCTTCCTGCGACAGGTTGGGGGTCTTGCCGTCTTCTTGAGTGGCCATGATTGATCAGAGTCCGAGAGGTGCCTGTAGCTACGACACGCCGCGACATTAGCTGTTCAATGGCCACGTATTTAAACCGGAATGCGCCAAGCCTTGGCCATTTCCACAGTCGTGGAGCTGAACGCGGTGTTCCACGGTTTATTGCGCGCCTTGTAGTGTTGAATGAGGTGGTCAAGCCCGGCATTGAACGCGTCTGGCGTGGTGGCTGCGGCCAGCTTGCGCTCGACATGTTGCAACAACTCCACGTTGGATGCCGGCTGGCCCGGCCGGAAAAGCGACGGATAAATCACCTCGCGGGTGAAATTCTCGGCCTTCACAGCAATGTCGCGCCGTTTCATTTCCGCCACGCCGCTGGCCATTACCCTGGACAGAGGCAAAGCCTCCGCCTCCTTGGCCGCCACCTGCAGCAATTGCTGGAAATTGGGAAATCCCGCCGCATTGAGACGTCGCCCCAGCCACTCGATCCGCTCAGGACTGCGGGCGAGTGCGTCCAGGTTGCGCAGTGCTGCGGCGAGTTTCGGTGTGATTGTCAGTGAATCGCTGGCTTGATTGGCATCGGCAATCGCAGCGTCCAGGGCCTTCAGCGCGTGCAGCGCATCCCTGCGAAACATCAGCACGTCCGCCGCAGCCGGGTCTTTGCGCAGCGGGTCCTGCACGCCGGCGAGCAGTTCATCGTCCATGGCCAGCACCGCTGCATCCAGGGAGTCAAACGGGTGGCTTTCAAGCGCCTGACTGCGCGCACTCAAGTGGGTCGCCACGGTTTTCTGGGCTTGTGCCTGCAAATGCAGTTTCTGCTCGGCGGTCATGGAGAAATTGAGGGTGCCGTTAAGCATGCCGCGAAAATCACCTTTTTCCGTGTTCAGCGGCAAAGTCACCTTCTGGTCGCTCAACGCTTCGAGCCGCTGCGTTTGATAGGCATTGGCCGCCGAGTGCGGTGTACCGGTAAGGGTGTCGACAATGGCGCTGAAAAAATCGCCGCTTGCCTTCGACGTTCCCTGCTCCGCCTCGAACTGGACGATCAGCGCCTCTGGCCGGCTTAGCGGGCTCGGCACAAACGAGCGCTCAATCGCACCCGGTGCAGGCGTATTCGCGAACAACCCACCGTCCTGGAAGCCCGTGACTTCGGCCAGCGCCTGAAACCCTAAGCCTTGCTCCTGCGGGCTCTTGAACAACACCGGCAGTGAACTTGAAATACGCGCAGCACGGGCGATGTCCATATCAGGGGTCAGGCTGGCATTGAACACCACCAACTGCGGACGGCCATCGAACATGCCTGTACCGGTGATGTTGAGTTGCTTGATCGCAGGGATATGTCGACTTAACACCTCAAGGTCACGAAACGTCGGTGCCGCTCCAGCGCTCAGCTTGTCGGCAATGTTCATGACGTCGGCGGGCCGGCGGGCCCTGGGCGTGTCCGCAATATGGGCAAGGATCGATTGGCGCGACTCGTTGCTCATCATCTCTTCGAGGAGCGTCGCCTCGGTCTGCAAGCGCGGCAATAGCGTCAACAATAATTGCGAGACACTGCCGGCTTGACCTGGCAGGTGCCCGGCCAGCTGGCCGAGCTGGGCGCTGATCGTTTGCAGCCAGGCTGTCACCGGGTCTTTGCTGTTGAGCAACGCTGGCATGTCGATGCTGTTGGACAGTTCGCCAAACGATTTGGCCCCCAGTCCACTGGCCAGCAACGCGGCAGAAATCGCCCCGGCGGACGAGCCGGAAATAACCTTCACGCCCTGCAGTTTCTCGCCCTCCTCCAGCGCCTGCACCACGCCAGGAAAGGCAATGCCCTTGGCACCACCGCCGCTGAGCACCAGGTGATGGGGCGGCGGCGGCGACAGGGTCACCTCCACGCGCCCATCGCTATTGCGCTGCAGGCTCAACTTTCGCGGGCCCACACCTGCGACCAGAGGCGTGTTCACGTCCTGGGGGGCAGTTTGCGGTGGCCGTGAAAGACCCTGAACAACCGAACTTGTTATTTTCATTGGCGAGGCGCTCTCTACAGGACGTAATCCTGAGTGATGAGAGAACCTCGGAAAGATCCACGCAGAATGATTTGGCAATGCAAATCATCCTGCGGCGCCGGTTATTCCTCTTGGAACTGGTCCTTCACGTACTTGATCTCGGTACGCCCGTGTGGCGCCGGCAGGCCGTCTTCGCCGAGATTGACGAAGACCATTTTTTCCACGGTGAGGATGCTTTTGCGGGTGATTTTGTTGCGCACTTCACACGTCAGGGTGATGGAGGTGCGGCCGAACTCAGTGGCGGTAATGCCCAGCTCGATGATGTCGCCCTGGCGCGAGGCGCTGACGAAGTTGATCTCGGAGATGTACTTGGTAACAACGCGCTGGTTGCCCAACTGGACAATCGCGTAGATCGCCGCTTCTTCGTCGATCCAGCGCAGCAGGCTGCCGCCGAACAGGGTGCCGTTGGGGTTGAGGTCTTCAGGTTTTACCCATTTGCGGGTGTGGAAGTTCATGGTCACTCCAAAGCGTCTTGCCGAATGATGGGCAACATCATGGCAGAGCCCGGGCCCAAGCTCTATGCGGCATTGCCTATCAGCCCCATGAACGATCTTCATCTGGCCGACAGAAAGGCTTGGGATGTGTGCCGCACACGGCTATAATCGGCGCCGTTTCAAAACGGTCATATCCACTTGTTACCGTTTTCCCGCCACCTGTCCGAGGGGCGCTGCAGCAGGTTCAACCTGTCAGGCTCGGATGGGGCGTTGTCCGGCCTGGTCCACCTGGCCTGATACTAAACGCACAACGGCGCCCATTCGCACACTACGAATGGAGGCTCTTCATGAGCGCTGTCAACACGCCTGCAGATTTCAACGACTACAAAGTCGCCGACATGTCCCTCGCTGCCTGGGGCCGTCGCGAAACCTTTATCGCCGAATCCGAAATGCCAGCCCTGATGGGCCTGCGTCGCAAGTATTCGGCTGAGCAACCGCTCAAGGGCGCGAAGATCCTCGGCTGCATCCACATGACCATCCAGACCGCCGTGCTGATCGAAACCCTGGTTGCCCTGGGTGCCGAAGTGCGTTGGTCGTCCTGCAACATCTTCTCGACTCAAGACCAGGCCGCTGCCGCAATCGCTGCTGCCGGTATCCCGGTATTCGCCTGGAAAGGCGAGACCGAAGAAGAGTACGAGTGGTGCCTGGAGCAAACTATCCTGAAGGACGGCGCGCCTTGGGATGCCAACATGATCCTCGACGACGGCGGCGACCTGACCGAGCTGCTGCACAAGAAATACCCAGCGATCCTCGACCGCGTCCACGGCGTGACCGAAGAAACCACCACCGGCGTGCACCGTCTGCTGGACATGTTGGCCAAGGGCGAGCTGAAAATCCCGGCCATCAACGTCAACGACTCGGTGACCAAGAGCAAGAACGACAACAAGTACGGCTGCCGTCACAGCCTGAACGACGCCATCAAGCGCGGCACCGACCACCTGCTGTCGGGCAAGCAAGCGCTGGTGATCGGCTACGGTGACGTGGGTAAGGGTTCGTCCCAGTCCCTGCGTCAGGAAGGCATGATTGTTAAAGTCTCCGAAGTTGACCCGATCTGCGCCATGCAAGCCTGCATGGACGGTTTCGAAGTGGTTTCGCCGTTCATCGACGGCCAGAACGACGGCACCGAAGCGAGCATCGACAAAGCGCTGCTGGGCAAGATCGACCTGATCGTGACCACCACCGGCAACGTGAATGTCTGTGATGCGAACATGCTCAAGGCCCTGAAGAAGCGCGCTGTTGTCTGCAACATCGGCCACTTCGACAACGAGATCGACACCGCTTTCATGCGCAAAAACTGGGCATGGGAAGAAGTGAAGCCACAGGTGCACAAGGTTCACCGCACCGGCGCAGGCGATTTTGACCCGCAGAACGATGACTACCTGATCCTGCTGGCCGAAGGCCGCCTGGTAAACCTGGGCAACGCCACCGGCCACCCAAGCCGCATCATGGACGGCTCGTTCGCCAACCAGGTACTGGCGCAGATCTTCCTGTTCGAGCAGAAATACGCCGACCTGTCGCCTGCCCAGAAAGCCGAGCGCCTGACCGTTGAAGTACTGCCGAAGAAACTCGACGAAGAAGTGGCCCTGGAAATGGTCCGCGGCTTCGGCGGCGTGGTGACTCAACTGACCAAGACCCAGGCCGACTACATCGGCGTGACCGTCGAAGGTCCGTTCAAGCCGCACGCTTACCGCTACTGATCGACCTGCAGTTGCCGGCTTCTGTGGGAGCCGGCAACTGCATCGATTGTGTATGCCTTCCAGGCTTTTGAGTTTCAAAGGGTATGACCATGTCCCAAGACCGTCGCTACAGCTTCGAGTTCTTCCCCACCAAGACCGATGCTGGGCATGAAAAACTGATGGCGACTGCCAAGCAGTTGGCCAGCTACAACCCCGACTTCTTCTCCTGCACCTACGGCGCCGGCGGCTCGACCCGTGACCGCACGATCAACACCGTGTTGCAGCTGGAAAGCGAAGTCAAAGTTCCCGCCGCTCCGCACTTGTCGTGCGTGGGCGACAGCAAGGACGACCTGCGCGGCCTGCTGACTCAATACAAGCAAGCCGGCATCAAGCGCATCGTCGCCCTGCGCGGCGACCTGCCATCCGGCATGGGCATGGCCAGCGGTGAGCTGCGCTACGCCAGCGACCTGGTGAGCTTCATCCGCGAAGAAAGCGGCGATCATTTCCACATCGAAGTCGCGGCCTACCCGGAAATGCACCCCCAGGCGCGCAATTTCGAGCACGACCTGCAGAACTTCGTGCACAAGGCCAACGCCGGTGCCGACAGCGCGATCACCCAGTACTTCTTCAACGCCGACAGCTACTTCTACTTCGTCGAGCGTGTACGGGCGATGGGCGTGAACATCCCGATCGTGCCGGGCATCATGCCGATCACCAACTACAGCAAGCTGGCGCGCTTCTCCGACGCCTGCGGCGCCGAGATCCCACGCTGGGTGCGCAAGCAACTGGAAGCTTACGGCGACGACGTCAAGAGCATTCAGGCGTTCGGCGAGCAGGTCATCAGCGAAATGTGCGAACGCCTGCTGCAAGGCGGCGCGCCAGGGTTGCACTTCTATACCTTGAACCAGTCCGAGCCGAGCCTGGCTATCTGGAACAACCTCAAGCTGCCACGCTAACGCGTCACTTGCGGTACCAAGGCCCTCGCCCGTGCGCGGGCCTTTTCGTTTCCAAGGCGCGTGCCAGAGCTTCTCTTTAAGGCACGAGCATCGTAACCTCAGGGCATGCCCGTCCTCCTGAAGCTGTTGACTGCCGCCCTCTTTGCTTGCCTGAGCCTGGCCGCTCACGGCGAGAAGTTGCGCATTGTCACCGAGCCCTGGGCACCCTATGTGTATGAAGAACAGGGCGTCATGCGCGGCCTCGACTATGAAACCACGGTGATCGTGTTCGAACGCCTGGGCGTGGAAGTGCAATGGCAATTCCTGCCGTGGAAACGCTGCCTGGCCATGCTCGACCAGGGCCAGGCCGATGGAGCACTGGATATTTTCCACAGCCACGACCGCGATGCCCTGCTGCTGTACCCCAGCGAACCCTTGTCGGATGTGGAGTTCGTGCTGTTCTACGCCAATGAGCGCCCGCACCCGGCCCAGACCCTGGACGACGCCCGCGGCCTCACCGTTGGCACCTCGCCGGGCTACCTGTATGGCCCCGAATTCAGCAATTCACCCCTGTTCAAGCGCGAACCGGCGCCCAGCCACGACGCCAACTTCGGCAAATTGCTGCTGGGCCGCGTCGACCTGGTGATCACCGACCGCCGGGTGGGCCAGCACGTGATCAAGGCAATGGGCCTGGAAGGCAAGGTCAGCCAGGCGCCGGCGGTGGTCAGCCGCCAACAGCAGTTCCTCGCGGTGCGCCGTGGGGCGGGCATGGACCTGCTGGTGCAGCGCTTTGCTGCCGAGCTCAAGCGCTTCAAACAGGAACCGGCCTACACCGCATTGAGCGCCAAATATGGTGGAATCCAGGCAAATACGGCCTCGGGAGGCACCGTTGAGCACCACGAAAGCAGCGCGCAGTGATTGCTCTGTTATACTCCGGCCTTTCCGCCAGGCTCACGCCCGGCCGCTGAGGTCTTGAAAAAGGCACCCAACCCCGCTACAGCGCAGCTTTCAGCCCGCGCGAGCCGGTGGAGTGCCCGCCAGACGCAGCAGGACCGGACGGGGTTGCGCTCCCCTAAGCGCCATTCACGCCCGGCAAGATTATCCCTTTGGGCCAAGCCCTAACTAAAACAGGATTACTCATGTCCTTTGCTTCCCTCGGTCTCTCCGAGGCTTTAGTCCGCGCCATCGAGGCAGCGGGCTATACCGAGCCTACTCCGGTGCAACAGCGGGCCATTCCCGCCGTGTTGCAAGGTCGCGACCTGATGGTTGCGGCACAGACAGGTACTGGTAAAACCGGCGGCTTCGCCCTCCCGATTCTGGAGCGGTTGTTCCCCAACGGTCACCCGGACAAATCCCAGCGTCACGGCCCGCGCCAACCGCGCGTACTGGTCCTGACCCCCACCCGCGAACTCGCCGCCCAGGTGCACGACAGCTTCAAGCTGTATGCCCGCGACTTGAAGTTCGTCAGTGCCTGCATCTTCGGCGGCGTTGGCATGAACCCACAGGTTCAGGCCATGTCCCGTGGCGTCGACGTACTGGTGGCATGCCCTGGCCGTTTGCTCGACCTGTGCGGCCAAGGCAGCGTCGATCTGTCCCACGTAGAAATCCTCGTGCTGGACGAAGCCGACCGCATGCTCGACATGGGCTTTGTCCATGACGTGAAAAAGGTCCTCGCGCGCCTGCCGGCCAAACGTCAGAACCTGCTGTTCTCGGCAACGTTCTCCCAGGACATCACCGCCCTGGCTGGCAAGCTGCTGCATAACCCGGAACGTATCGAAGTCACGCCGCCGAACACCACGGTCGAGCGTATCGAGCAGCGCGTGTTCCGCCTGGCGGCCAGCCACAAGCGTGCGCTGCTGGCGCACCTGATCACCGCCGGCGCCTGGGAACAAGTGCTGGTGTTCACCCGCACCAAGCACGGCGCCAACCGCCTGGCCGAGTACCTGGACAAGCACGGCCTCACCGCCGTCGCCATCCACGGCAACAAGAGCCAGAACGCACGCACCAAGGCCCTGGCTGACTTCAAAGCCGGCACTGTACGCATCCTGGTCGCCACCGATATCGCCGCCCGCGGCCTGGATATCGACCAGTTGCCACACGTGGTCAACTTCGAGCTGCCTAACGTCGATGAAGACTACGTGCACCGTATCGGCCGTACCGGTCGTGCCGGTCGTTCGGGTGAAGCCATCTCCCTGGTTGCACCGGACGAAGAAAAACTGCTGAAAAGCATCGAGCGCATGACCAAGCAGAAAATCGCCGACGGCGACCTGATGGGCTTCGATGCCAGCGCCGTGGAGGCCGAGAAGCCAGAAGCGCGCGAGCGTCCGGACGTGCGCAACCCGCGCAACCCACGTGGTCCGAAGGGCGATGGCCCGAACGGCGGCGGTGGTGGCGGTGGTCGTCGCGACAAGGGCAAAGACAAAGGCGGCAAGGAAAAAGCGCCTACCAACGGTCGTGGCGAACGCCCGGCCCGCGAGCAGAAACCCCGTGAAGGCACCCCGGCCCGCGAACAGCGCCAGCCGAGCCAGCCGCCACGCGCTGCTGCCGACCGCGCGCCGGACGAGTTCCTCGACGACGACGTGGATAACTTCGGTAACCGCGTCGACTATGTGCCGCAGGCCAAACCGGCTCAAGGCCGTGGCCGTCGTCCAGGTGCCCCGGCACAGGGCGCAGGCGCAGGCGCTCCACGTGGCGGTCAGCCACAAGGTGGTCGTCAGAATGGTCCACGCAACAGCAGCGGCGGCACCACCGGTACCCCGCCTGCCAAGCGCAACGGCCCGCGCAGTGGTGCACCACGTGATGGCCAGGCCCGCCGCGAAGACTCGCGCAGCAACAATCGTCGCCCAGCCCGCGATGACCAGCCGCGTTCGTCCGAGCCAGCGGTGCAAAACCCGCGTGGCGGCCCGGCGCCGAAGATCATCCACAAGGAGTCGAAGGCTGATCGCTTCCCGACACCTGAGCAACTGGATCAGTTGCCAGGCCGTCCTCGTGGTGAAAAACCAGCGTTGCTGACCCGCAACCGCTGAGTCTTTGTAGCCCATAAAAAATGCCCCGCCTCTTTCGAGCCGGGGCATTTTTTTTGACTCAACACAAATTACTTCTGCTTGACGCCTTCCAGCGAGATGTCCAGGTCAACGGTCTGCGACGTCGGGCCTGGGCCTTTGACGCCGAAATCGTTCAGGTTGACGGTGGTCTTGGCGTTGAAGCCAGCACGTTCGCCACCCCATGGATCCTTGCCTTCACCGTTGAAGGTAGCCTTGAAGACCACTGGCTTGGTCACGCCGTGGAAGGTCAGGTCGCCGGTCACGTCAGCGGTGTCTTTACCGGTGGATTTAACCGCGGTGGAGACGAACTTGGCGTCGGCAAACTTGGCAACGTCCAGGAAGTCTTTGCTGGCGATGTGCTTGTCACGCTCTGCGTGGTTGGACCACAGGCTGGCGGTTTTCACGTCGACCGCGATTTTGCTGGCCTCAGGCTTGGCGGCATCCCAGCTGAACGAGCCATCCCAGTCCTTGAAGGTACCGTGGATGAAGCTGTAGCCCAGGTGGCTGATTTTCCAGTCGATGAAGGCGTGCTGGCCTTCCTTGTCGATCTTGTAGTCAGCCGCCATTACCTGACCTGCAGACAGCAGGGCCGTACCGATTGCCAGAGCGGCGAGGGTCTTTTTCAACATGCTTTCTATTCCTTGTGAGTCGAGGTTGAACATCAGGCTTTGCGCCCCAGCATTCGCAGCAGGGTCACATCACGATCAATGAAGTGGTGTTTCAACGCAGCCACGCCGTGCAAGCCGGCGAAGACCACCAACACCCAGGCCAGGTACAGGTGCACCAGGCCCGCGTTGTCTGCCTGGTCCGGTAGCCCGGAAACCACGGCAGGAATATCGAACAGACCAAATACCGGGATACCGACACCGTCTGCGGTGGAAATCAGGTAACCGGCGATCATCACGGCGAACAGCCCGAGATACAGGAACCCGTGGCCCAACGCAGCCCCCAGTCGGGTCATGCGGCTGTAGCTCGCCAGCGGCGGCGGCGGCGGGCTGAGCAGGCGCCAGACAATACGCACCAGCATGATGGCGAACAGCGTGATGCCAATGCTCTTGTGCAGGTCCGGCGCGTCTTTGCGCCACGCGCTGTAGTAGTCGAGGCCGACCATCCACAGCCCCAGGGCGAACAACCCAAACACCACCAGGGCCACGCCCCAGTGCAAGACGATGCTGACCCAACCATAGCGGGCCGACGAATTTCGTAATTGCATGTTCCAAATCCCGTAAGAACTGCGCCCAAGACTAGCGATTTACCTATCGAATTAAAGCGCAAATTTTCGCTTTGAAATATCGAGAAATATGATCAAGAGACTATGCACAATAAGTTAACCAAGGATTAAGGACTATTCCCTGGAAACGTGACAGACCGTCCTGCCTTTACCCCCATTCACCGGTAATAGCTTGTGACACAGCCCACCATTGCATAGGCTTGCGCGATTGTTTTACCTGCGCCCCGCCGCAGGACCGCTTCGAGGAGAGAACCGATGGGCCTGAACAACCAGTGGATGCAGCGCGACCTGGCGGTGCTGTGGCATCCCTGCACCCAGATGAAAGACCACCAGCAACTGCCGCTGGTGCCGATCAAGCGCGGCGAAGGCGTGTGGCTGGAAGATTTCGAAGGCAAGCGCTACCTCGACGCTGTCAGTTCCTGGTGGGTCAACGTCTTCGGCCACGCCAACCCGCGCATCAACCAGCGCATCAAAGACCAGGTCGACCAGTTGGAGCACGTGATCCTCGCCGGCTTCAGCCACCAGCCGGTCATCGAGTTGTCCGAGCGCCTGGTGCAGATGACGCCCGAAGGCCTGACGCGGTGTTTCTACGCCGATAACGGGTCGTCCTGCATCGAAGTCGCGCTGAAAATGAGCTTTCACTATTGGCTCAACCGTGGCCTGCCGAACAAGAAGCGCTTCGTCACCCTGACCAACAGCTACCACGGCGAAACCATCGCCGCGATGTCGGTGGGCGACGTGCCGCTGTTTACCGAAACCTACAAGGCGCTGCTGCTCGACACCCTCAAGGTGCCAAGCCCGGACTGCTACCTGCGCCCCGAGGGCATGAGCTGGGAAGAACATTCGCGCAACATGTTCCTGGCCATGGAGCAGACCCTGGCGGAAAACCACGACACGGTCGCCGCTGTGATCATCGAGCCGTTGATCCAGGGCGCCGGCGGCATGCGCATGTACCACCCGGTGTACCTCAAGTTGCTGCGCGACGCCTGCGATCGCTACGGCGTGCACCTGATCCACGACGAAATCGCCGTGGGCTTCGGTCGCACCGGCAGCATGTTCGCCTGCGAACAGGCCGGCATCCGCCCGGACTTCCTGTGCCTGTCCAAAGCCCTCACCGGCGGCTACCTGCCGCTGGCGGCGGTAGTCACCACCGATGACGTCTACAACGCCTTCTACGACGACTACCCGACCCTGCGTGCCTTCCTGCATTCCCACAGCTACACCGGCAACCCGCTGGCGTGCGCGGCGGCATTGGCGACCCTGGATATCTTCGAAGAAGACAACGTCATCGAGAACAACAAGGCCCTGGCCCAGCGCATGGCGACGGCCACCGCACACCTGGTGGACCATCCCCACGTCTCGGAAGTGCGCCAGACCGGCATGGTGCTGGCTATCGAGATGGTCCAGGACAAGGCCACCAAGACCGCCTACCCGTGGCAGGAACGCAGGGGCCTGAAGGTGTTCGAGCACGCCTTGGCGCGTGGCGCACTGTTGCGGCCGCTGGGCAGCGTGGTGTATTTCCTGCCGCCTTATGTGATTACGCCGGAGCAGATCGACTTCCTCGCCGACGTGGCCAGCGAAGGCATCGATATCGCCACCCACAGCAGTGTCAGCGTTGCCGTGCCGAAAGATTTCCACCCAGGCTTTCGTGATCCGGGCTGATGGCCCGCACCCTTTTTTCAGAGAACAGAAATGAGATTGTCCCGTTTTTTCACCGACACCCCGCTGAGCATTGGCGATCACGAATTGCCCGAAGCCCAGGCACACTACATCAGCCGCGTATTGCGCATGGCCGAAGGTGACGCCGTGCAATTGTTCGACGGCTCCGGCCAGGAGTTTCTCGGCAGTCTGCTGGAGGTCGGCAAGAAACGCGTCACCGTGCAACTGACCGAAAGCTTTGCCGGCCAGGCCGAGTCGCTACTGCACATCCACCTCGGCCAGGGCCTGTCCCGGGGCGAGCGCATGGACTGGGCGATCCAGAAAGCCACAGAGCTGGGGGTCAACGCGATCACACCGATTTTCAGCGACCGCTGCGAAGTGCGCCTGAAAGACGAACGCGCCGACAAACGCCTGCTGCACTGGCGCCAGGTAGCGATCAGCGCGTGCGAGCAATGCGGGCGTTCAACGGTACCGGTGATTCACCCGCCGCTGCTGCTGGCGGAGTGGTTGAAGCAGACCGAAGCGGACTTGAAGCTGGTGCTGCACCCGGTGGCCGAGCCCATGGTCAGTCACGCCAAGCCTTCCAGCCTGGCGTTTCTGATCGGCCCTGAAGGCGGGCTGACCGACAACGAAGTCGACACCGCCCAAGCCGCCGGCTACCACGCCGCCCGCCTTGGTCCGCGCGTGTTGCGCACCGAGACAGCGCCGGTGGTAGCGTTGGCAGTCGCCCAACAGTTGTGGGGCGATTTCTAACGCCCTTCCGCTGCAACCCCAATCGACACTGAGGGAGCTGGCTTGCCTGCTCCCACTTGTTGAATGGGGTGATGATTTCATTACTCGACCGGGTCGCTCGTCGGCTCGGCAATGATCGCCTTCAACTCGCTGGTCATCGGGAATTCCAGGTTCAGCCCCTTGGGTGGAATCGGTGATTCAAACCAGCGCTGGTAGATCCCATTGATCTCTCCAGTGCGATACAGGTCGCCGAGCGTCTCGTTAACCACCGCCAGGAACTGCGGGTCATCCTTGCGCAGCATGCAGCTGTAGATTTCCCGCGACTGCTCCTGACCCACCACCACCCAGTTGTGCGGGTCGCGGGCCTTGGCGCGTTCGCCGTAGAGCAGCGCATCGTCCATGTAGAACGCCACTGCGCGGCCGGTCTCCAGCATCTTGAAGGCCTCGCCGTGATCCTTGGCACTGATCACCGAGATGTTGGCCTTTTGCTCCACGTTGTAGCTTTTGAGATAACGCTCATTGGTGGTGCCAGCGGTGGTTACCACGGTCTTGCCGTTGAGATCACTAAAGCCTTGGACACCGCTGCCTTTGGCCGTCAGCAACTGGCCTTTCACGTAGATGAATCCGTAGGAAAACGCCACCTGCTTCTGCCGCTCGGCGGTCACCCCGGTGGAGCCGCATTCCAGGTCCACGGTGCCGTTCTGCACCAGCGGGATACGCGTCTGGGAGGTCACCAGGTTGTACTTCACCCGCAGGTTGGCCACCCCGGTTTTCTGCTGGATGCGCTCGACGATCTTGTTCGCCAGGTCCACCGAATAGCCCATGGGCTTGCCGCTGTGGTCGCCCACGTAGGAAAATGGCACCGACGCATCGCGGTAGCCCAGGGTGATGGACTTCGTGCTGGCGATCTTGCCCAACACGCCTTCCGTCGCATGGGCCTGAGCCCCCAACAGAAGCCCCAGGGTGCAGCCAGTCAACAGGATTTTTTTCATTGTTATGCTCCGTTGGTTGATGACGCTTCAAGCAGCGCGGGGCGACAGGCCCTGCATATCGATGGAAGGTGCGCGCTGGCCGATCAGCTCGGCCAACAGTTGGCCACTGCCGCAGGCCAGGGTAAAGCCGAGGGCGCCGTGGCCCAGGTTCAGCCACAGGTTGCGATACACACTGGCGCCGATCAACGGCACACCGGTGGGGGTCGCAGGCCGCATGCCGGCCCATTCCACGGCCTGGGCGTAGTCGCCAGCCGCAGGAAATGTCTCCAGCGCCTGGCGCTTCATCAGCGCCAGGCGCTTGGGGTCAAGGCTGGCGTCGTAGCCGACGATGTCCACCATCGCGGCCACCCGCAGCTGCTCGCCGATGCGCGCGTAGACGATCTTGCGATCGTAATCGGTGATGCTCACGTTCGGCGCCTGATGCGGCGTGCTCACCGGCACGCTGAGGCTGTAGCCTTTGAGCGGGTACAACGGCAGCGACACGCCCAACTCGGCACTGCGATAGCCAGCCGCCAGGACCAACTGCTCGACCGGCATTACGTCATCCCCCAGCGCGATGGCCCGTACCGCACCGTCGAGGTGATGAATACCGGTAACCTGCCGCCCCAGTAAAAAGGTGCAACGCCCTGAAGACGCGAGGCGCGCCGCCAGGCGTTGGCAGAAGGCGTGACAGTCGGCCACTTCTTCATTGGGTGTGTAGATGCCGCCGACAAAACCATCCTGCGCCAGCGCCGGTTCAAGGCCCGCGCAATCTGCCGCCGTCAGCACCTGCTGCTGCACAAAATCGGTCACTTTGCTGCGCGCCCGCGCGAACGTGCCCGCGCTGCGAAAGGTCACCAACTTGCCGTTGCGGCGCCAGTCGAAGCCGTCGAGGTGATCGTCCTCGCGCCATTGCTGCAAGGTGTGCTGGCTCAAGGCGGCCAGGCGCAGCAAGTGGGCGGCATTGCGCTGGTTCACCGAGCCACGGCAGGCGCCGACGAAAGCCGCCATCCAGCGCCACTGCCGAGGGTCCAGCCGAGGGCGCAACTTGAGCGGCGACTCACCGCGCAGCAGCCAGCCAATCGCTTGCAGCGGCACACCTGCATCGGCCAACGGCGCGACGTAGCGGTACGACAATTGCCCGCCATTGGCGAAGCTGGTTTCACTGCCCAGGCTGTCGCGCGCATCGATCACCGTCACCTCATGGCCGGCCCGCACCAACGCATAGGCGCTGGTCAACCCGATCACCCCACCGCCAATGATGCACACCATCGCCGCCACCGCCGTTCCATTGAGAGGGCTCCAGCCTAGGGGCAGGTGACAGGCCGACGACAATGAATAAAGATGGCTCACCCATAAACAAAGGTTATGGACTTGCCATGCGCTTGCGTCATATCGAAATCTTCCAGGCCATTCGCCAGACCGGCTCCATCAGCGCTGCGGCGCAGTTGCTGCACGTCTCCCAGCCGGCAGTGACCAAAGTGTTGCAGCATGCCGAGTTACAGCTGGGCTTTCCGCTGTTCCTGCGGGTGCGCGGCAAATTGCAGCCCACGCCGGAAGCCCTGGCGCTGGAAAGCGAAGTCGAGAAAGTGACCGAGAGCCTGCAAGGTGTGCGGCGCCTGGCCAAGAGTTTGCGCCGCGCGCCGGGCCAAAGCGTGCGCATCGGCGCGATCCCGGCCCTGGCGTTGTCGCTGCTGCCGCCGGCGATCCTGGAGTGGAAACGCGATTACCCGGACATGGCCTGCGAGCTCTCCAGCGATCACAGCCGCGAGCTGGTGCACAAACTGTTGATGCGCGAGATCGACCTCGCACTGACCCTCAGCCTCTCCGGCCACCCGGGCTTGACCACCCAAGTGCTGGCCGACGGCGTGCTGGTGGCGCTAGCCTCGAAGGGTTATTGGCCCGACCCGGACCTGAGCAAGCCCTTGGCCCTGAGCGAGCTGGCGGGCGCGCCATTGATCGGCCTCTCCAGCGCCGACCCCTTGGCCGCCAAGCTCGACAGCTACCTGGAAAACGTCGACCCTGCGCCCCGAGTGACCATCAGCGTACAAACCTACTCCCTGGCTCGTGCGATGGTGGAGTCCGGCGCCGGCCTCACAGTGATCGACCCCTTCACCGCCCTCGGCGCCTCGACAGCCACCACGTGCATTCGCACGCTCACGCCGCCACTGCCAATCACCCTGTACGCCCTGACCCGCGCGGACGAGCCACCGCCGCATATGCTTGCAACGTTGCTGCAAATCCTCGGGCAGCGCGCACGAGAGCTGCTGGAGCGTTTATAGGCGGGAGCTGGCTTGCCTGCGATAGCATCGCCTCGGTTCTGCAGAAACATCGAGTCGCTTGCCTCGCAGGCAAGCCACACAGGGTTACAGCACGTAATGCATGACTGCCACAAAGTGCAGCAAACTCCCGCCGATCACAAACAAATGCCAGATCCCGTGGGAATGCCGCAACCGATCTTCCAGTGCGAAGAAGATGATGCCCACGGTATACAGGACCCCGCCGGCCGCCAGCCAGGTGAACCCGGCGGTGCCCAGCGCAGCCATCAGCGGCTTGACCGCCACCAGCACGATCCAACCCATCACCGCATAGATCACGATGGACAGGATGCGCGCCTCGGAACGCGGTTTGATTTCCTGCAATATGCCGATCACCGCCAGCCCCCACACGATCCCGAACAGCGTCCAGCCCCAAGGCCCGCGCAGGCTCACCAGGCAAAACGGCGTGTAGCTGCCGGCGATCAGCAGGTAGATTGAAAAGTGGTCGACCTTCTGCATGATCTCTTTTCGGCGCCCACGCACGCTGTGGTACACCGTGGACGCGCTGTACAGCACCAGCAGCGTAAAACCATAAATCGCCACGCTGACGATCTTCCAGGGGCTGCCATCCAGGCTCGCCACCACCAGCATCCACACCGCGCCCGCAAAGGCTGCGACGGCCCCGAGCAAGTGGCTCCAGGCGTTGAATCGTTCCCCGTGGTACATCTTTCCTCGACCTCCTGTGTCCGACATGGGCGGGCGGGTAAGCGTCCCGCCTTGCGCATAAGAGTGCAAGGGGCTTATGACGTTCCGAGGACGCCGGGCGGTTTTGCGGGCACAATCGACAGCCTTCGAACAAGAGCCCACGGCCATGCTGATCGACGAAGAGTTCACCCTCAAGAAGCTCGAAATCTTCCTGGCGTTCATGCGCACCGGTAACCTGGGCCGCGCTGCCGCCGAGTTGCAAACCAGTAACGTCAGCGTGCACCGCGCCATTCATTCTCTGGAAAACGCGCTGCGCTGCCCGCTGTTCAAACACGAAGGGCGCAACCTCACGCCGCTGGAAAGCGCCTACGTGTTGGAAGAACGCGCGCAGAAGCTGGTGGCTGATGTGGTCGACAGTGTACGCCTCACCCGCGAAGCGGCCGGCTTCTCCGCCGAACGCTTCAAGCTCGGCTCGCTGTATTCGCTCACGGTAAAGACCGTACCGCAGTTGATCATGGGCCTGAAGATCCGCCGCAGCGAGCTCAACATCGACCTCATCCTGGGCTCCAACTTCGACCTGCTCTACAAGCTCAAGAACATGGAGGTGGACGCGATCCTCATCTCCCTCGACGAGCACGCCAACGACCCGGACTGCGAACAGATTGCCTTGTTCTCCGATGACATCTTCCTCGCCACACCGGCGGATTCACCGTTTGACCGCGATCAGCAAATTGATCTGGCGGACGTACGCGACGCGACCTTCATCACCCTCACCCAGGGCTTCGCCACTCACCAGGATGGCAATCGCGTGTTCAAGCAGGCGGGGTTCGAGCCGAAGGTGGCGATGCAGGTGAACGACATTTTCACGCTGCTGAGCATGGTCAGCTCAGGCGTGGGCTATGCGCTGCTGCCGGGCAGGATCGCGGCGGTGTATGAGAACCGCGTGAAGTTGATACCGCTGCAACCCAGGTATCGGTTGCAGCAGCACATTGGCGTGGTGTTCTTGAAGGCCAAGGAGCGTGATCCCAACTTGCTGGCGTTGTTGGCGGAGTGCCGGATGTATGCCAATCGGCAGGTGCAAGCCTGACACACCGCCATCGGGGGCAAGCCCCCTCCCACACTGGATACGATTCCACGCCTGCATTTGGAATGCAGTCAAATGTGGGAGGGGCTTGCCCCCGATAGCGTCAGACCAAGCACCGCGAAAACTAACCGACCAACCCGCGCACGATGAAATAGAGCAACGAAGGCCCGAGCAAGCAACCCAACCCGGTATGGAACGTCGCCGTCAGCGCGCCATACGGCACCAACCGCCGATCCGTCGCAGCCAAGCCAGCAGTCACGCCGCTCACCGTGCCGGCCAACCCGCCAAACACCATCGCCGAACGCGGGTTATCCAGGCCCATCCAGCGCGCAGCGACCGGTGTGCCGACCATCACCAGGATCGCCTTGATCAACCCGGTGGCAATGGACAGCGCCATCACGTCCGACGTCGCGCCGATGGCTGCGCCGGTCACGGGGCCGACGATGTAGGTCACGGCGCCGGCACCGATGGTGGTCATGCTGATTGCATCGCGATAACCGAACGCCCAGGCCATGCACGCGCCGACGATAAACGGCAGGATCGTGCCCAGCAGCAGCGCAATCACGCCAATCATGCCGGCCTTGCGCGCCTCGGTGGCTTGCACTTCGAACGCCGTGGCGACAATGGCGAAGTCGCGCAACATCGCGCCGCCCATCAGGCCGATGCCGGAGAACAGCGCCAGGTCTGCCAGGCCTTTCTGGCCTCCCGTCACGGTGCCGCCGACCCAGGCCAATACCAGGCCGATAACGATCGCAATCGCCGAACCGTGGATGCGCCCGAAGGTCAGGCGTTTGGACAGCACCACGGAAATCCACATGACCACGCCCACGAAGGCAAACGCGGTGATCAGGCCGTTATGTTCCAAACCTTTTTCGATGAGCGCCCACATATCAGCGACCTCCCACTGGGGCAATCAGCGGCTCTTCATCGGGCAACGGTTCACCCCTGTGAGTGCGGCTGATCAGGGCGATGGTGCAACCACACACGACCACCGAACCAATCGCGGCGAGCACCGCCACCGGGCCACCGTGCAGCGCGGTTACCACGTTCTGCTGCGCAGCCATGGCGACCACCACGGGAATGTACATCGCACCCCAGAAGCCCACACCCATTTCGCATTCCTTGGTCATGCCGCCGCGCTTTTGCATCCACAGCCGCGCGCAGATCAGCAGGATCATCGCGATCCCCACCCCGCCCACGTTGGACTTTACGCCCAGCAACACACCGAGCATGTCGCCCATGATCACGCCCGCGAGCGTGCAGATCGCTAGCAATGCCACACCGTAAATTATCATTGTTGTTGTCCTCAAAGTGCTCGATCGAAATTGTTGTTTTTGTGCTTCGAAAGCCTTGGGTGAAGCTCTATCGGTGGCGGTTTTCCTCCTCTTGCAGCAGGGCCTGCAAGGTATCCAGGCGTGCGCCTTCACAGGCGATCACCGTGCCGTGTTCAAACACCCGGCGTGACAGGCCGGTGAGCACGGCGCCGGGTGGCAGTTCGATCTGCAGGCGCACACCGCGCTCGTAGGCGCTTTGCACGGTGCCGCGCCAGTCGACGATGCGGCACATGTTGAAGGCCAGGTCGTCGCGCAATTGTTCAGGGTTGTGGATCGGCCGCGCACGGGTGCTGCTCAGGTAGGTGATACGCGGCGCCTTGAGCGAGACGAAGGCTTGCGCCAGCGCCTGGGCCGGTTGCTCCAGCAATGCGCAGTGGGACGGCACGCTGACGGCCAGGCGCTTGGCGATGCCATTGCCCTTGATGCGGTGGGCGATGAGCTTCATGGCCTGATCGCTGCCGGCGATCACGGTCTGGTTGTCGGCGTTGATATTGGCCAGGTACACCGGAGTTTCGGGGCTGTGGATTTCGGCCAGTAGGCTTTCGACGGTGGATAACTCCGGGCCGATGATCGCGGTCATACCGTAGCCCTGTGGATAAGCATTTTGCATCAGCTCGCCGCGCAGACTGACCAGTTTGACGGCGTCGGCGAAATCCAGCGCACCGGCAATCACTGCCGCCGGGTAGGCACCGATGGACAATCCCGCGACGTAATCCGGGCGGTGTTGCAGCAGGCGGGCGTGGGCCACGCCGGCGATCAACAGGCAAAGCTGTACGGCGCGGGTGCTCGCCAGGGCGTGCGCCGAATCCAACGCGCGAACGTCTTCACCCAAGGCATCGCTGGCGTGTTCCAACACATCGGCCGGCAACGCCTGGAGCATGCCCGGCCGCTGGGCGCCCTGCCCCGGGAACACCAGAAGGCTGCTCATGCCACCGCCTGCCAAGGATCAACAACGAGGTGCGCACCGCTGGCGGTTTTCAATAGCACCCGCCGCGATGGACCGGCCCATTCGCGCAGGGCGATAGCGCCGAAAGGGGTTTGCAGTTGCATATCCACGGCGCACGCGGCTTTGTCCAAGGTTGCCAGCAAGTCGCGTGAATCGTTGCGATCCAGCGGCCCGGGCGTGTGCAGAATCAGGTCCAGATCGCTCTGGGCGTGCAGCGCTTCGATGCCCGTTGCCAGCTCAAAACCCGCGCTGCCGGTGACGCCCCAGTTCAATGCCGCCAGCACTGGGCGCAACTGTTCGAGTGCCTGCAAAGCCGGTAGATCGCGCATCGAGACCACGTCACGCAGCGCTTGCGGTATGACTCGCCGCTGCACAGCGGCAATCGGCATTTGGACGGCTAAACGCTGCTCGCGAAAACGCCCGCGCACGCCCACCGCGACCTGGCCCGGCGCGACGATTGCGCGTCGCACCACCACCGTGCCAATCGCCTCCACCGCCCACGCCGGAGCGTCAGCAGGCAGATGCGCCGGGGTCATGCCCCAGAGCAGGTCGTGGGCGTTCACCACTGTTCCCGCAGCAGTTGGCGCACATGGCTGGAAGCGGCGCGATGGGTCGCACCCAGGCGGCTGCTCAAGTCGGTGCTGCCAATATCCTTGATCGCACTGACCAGGCAATCGCTGACCCGCGCCACATCCTCCGGCGTGGGTTGTTCAATCTGGCTCACCGACAAGGTTTCCCACAACAAGCCCAGGCTGGCGTAGCTGTCGATGTCATAGGCCATGGGCGGCACGCTGGCGGCCAGGGCTTCCAATTCTTCGACGCTGCGCAGGGTCACCCGCGCGGCGGAGGCTTTGCCCATGGCATGCACCATCACGCCGGGGTCGCGCAGGGCGATCAGGCGGTTGGCTTGATACCCATGCGCGAGAAACGCGCCAGACATCGCCTTGCCGACCAACAGGGCGATCACCGGGTGCCCGGCCAGTCGAGCACGGGCGTAGCTGTCGGCGGCGGCGGCCAGTGCCTGGTGGATACCGAGTGCTTCTTCGCGACGGCCATAGGCTTGGCTCGGCACATCGACGATGGCGATGATCGGGCGCTTGTCGCCACGGGCGATGGCTTCATCGACGGCTTTCGCCAGACCCCAACCTTCCAGCAGGCCGACTTCGCCATGGCGTGCGCGGGGGAAGCGGTTTTGCGCGTCGGTGACCACGGCGATATAGCGCACGGGCTGTTCACCCAGCACACCATCAGCGGCCTTCAGCGAGTTTGGCAAACCCTCAACGGCTGTCGCTCCGCCGCTCAACGCATTGAACCACTGCAAACCTCTCATGAGCGTTCTCCTTGATACAGCTCGCGTACCGTTGCCGGGTCAATTTGTGGCGTAGCGTCCAGTTCGGCCAGGCGCGCCAGATAGTGGTCGGCCTGACGGCTGCGTTGTTGAGTGGGCAAGCCCTGCTCCAACAATGCGCCGACGGTCTGTTGAATCTCGGCCACATCATCAGCCACATAGCGGTCGGCCAAGCCGCTGTTGAAACGTTGCTCGCCGCCGGTGAGGCTCCAGATGAAAGGGCGGTCGCGGGAGTCGTACTCTTCCAGGCCAGCCTCTTGCTCGATCACTTGCGGGCCGTTCAACCCCAGGCGTGCTTCGCGGGTGACGACAAGGTAACTGCACAAACCTGCCGCGATGGACATGCCACCAAAGCAGCCGACACTGCCCGCCACCACACCGATCACTGGCTGGTACTGGCGCAGATCGACAATCGCCGCATGAATATCAGCGATGGCCGCCAGGCCCAGGTTGGCTTCTTGCAGGCGCACACCGCCGGTCTCCAACAGCAAGACGGCGCGGGTGGCAATGCCGTTACGGTTGTCTTCGGCCGCCAACTCCAGGGCGCCGGCGATTTTTGCACCGCCAACTTCACCCAGGCTGCCGCCCTGGAAGTTGCCTTCGATGGCGGCAATCACCACAGGCTTTGCATCGATGCTGCCCTTGGCAATCACCACACCGTCATCGGCCTGGGGCACCACGCCCTGGCGGCTTAGCCACGGCGACATGACGCGCTGGAACGGGTCGATCAATTCGCGGTAGGAACCGGCGTCCAGCAAGGCCTTGGCCCGTTGCCGCGCGCCCAATTCAACGAAGCTGTGCCTGGCGAGTAAGTCAGTCATGGCCGATCTCCTCGAAACCCTGTTCCAGACGCAAGCGCACCACGCCGGGGGTGGCGCCGAAGTCGTGGATATCAATGTTCAAGGCCGGTGGGGTCTGCTCCTGGAAGATCCGCTCGAACAGATGCTGCCAGCGTTGTTCGGCGCCATTCACCGAGGTCTGCACCCGAATGGTCAGCGTGCCCGGCGTGCCCGGTTCCAGCAGCACTTCCAGGTCACCCGAGCCAACGCAACCCACCAGCGCACGGCCTCTTGGCGGCTGCCCGGCGGGGAATTCAAAGGATAAGGTTTCCATCACAACGCTCCGTCGAGGCGGTCGATAAACAGGCAGGCGGCCAACAGGTCGGCGGCGCCGCCGGGGGAGGCATTCAGGGCCAGCAGTTGAAGGTCTAACGCATGCAGTTGGCGACGCCCGGCCAGCGTTGCGCTGCCACCGGCATCGAGTACCGCTTGAGCGCCCTGCTGCATCGCCAGCAACCCTTCGGGACCGGCGCGGTAAAGCACGCAGGTGTCGGCCAGCTCAGTCATGATGGCCAGCAAGGCATCCAGGCGTGCGTTCTGCTCACCGGCGTTTTGCTGGCGGCTTCTGTGCAACTGCGGCAGGCCGCGTTGCACCACCGAAGGGAAGCCAAGCTGGGCTTCCTCACGAGCACCACGAGCACCATAACGTTGTGCAACCTGAGCGCCGTGGCTCATGGGCTGTGGCGCGTAGCGGTCGTTGAGCAGCGCCAACCTGGCTGCATTCAGCGTGACGGCCCGCGGCTCCAGGGCGGCGGCAGCGGTCAGCAAGCCAAGGGCCCAGATCGCGCCGCGATGGGTATTCACGCCGTGGGTGGTGACGAGCATTGTTTGCTCACCTTCACGGCCTATGCGCCCCAGCGCTTCGCGCAGGGGCAGGCCGACTTCACCGAATTCAATCGCCGCCTCGGCCATCTCCTTGAACATCGGCCACAGCGACAGCGCCGAGGCGTGCATCAGGCCCAGGTGCAAATCGCTATGGGCGCCGCTGCCCCGTCGGTCGACCAACGCCGGTTTTGGCGACAAGTCCGCCTCGTCGATCAGCGCATCGACGGCCATGTCCGCCAGGCGATCTGCGAGGGTGAGTTCATGCAGTTTGAGGGCGCGCATTTACCAGCTCCTGAATTTGGCGGGCGGGTTGTACAAGCCATCGGACCAGTCCACCAGGTCGGCCACGCTTTTAGCGGCCAACCATTCGCGGGTGGCGTCGGTCCGGCGAATGCCCAAGTCTTCGGGCAAAGCGATCAAGCCTTCGCGGCGCATGCGCGCAGTGTCCTTGGGGTTATGACGCAGGCCGATGGCGGTCACCCCGGCGACAGCGGCGATCATCGCCTGGCGCTCTTCCAGGGAGCGCGCCTTGTACAGGTAGGCGATGCCTTCTTCGGTGAGCAAGTGGGTGACGTCGTCGCCGTAGATCATGATCGGCGCCAGCGGCATGCCGCTTTTGCGTGCGACTTCCACGGCGTCGAGGGTGTCGACGAAGGTGGGTTTGCCGCCTTCCTGGAAGGTCTCGACCATCTGCACCACGAGCTTTTTACCGCGTTCAAGCAGAGCCTGCGGCGCATCGTCGTGGCGCATATCCAGCCAGGCCGGCGTGCCATGGCGACGACCGCGGGGGTCATGCCCCATGTTCGGTGCACCGCCGAAACCGGCGAGGCGACCGCGGGTCACGGTGGAGGAATGGCCATCGCCGTCCACCTGCAGCGTGGCACCGATAAACAGGTCCACCGCGTACTGGCCGGCAAGCTGGCAGAACATCCGGTTGGAACGCATCGAGCCGTCGCGGCCGGTGAAGAACACATCGGGCCGTGCGGCGATGTAGTTCTCCATCCCCAGTTCGGTACCGAAGCAATGCACGCTTTCGACCCAGCCGCTTTCGATGGCAGGGATCAGCGTGGGGTGTGGGTTGAGGGTCCAGTTGCGGCAGATCTTGCCCTTGAGGCCGAGGGACTCGCCGTAGGTGGGCAGGATCAATTCGATGGCGGCGGTGTTGAAACCGATGCCATGGTTGAGCGACTGCACGTTGTGTTTTTCGTAGATGCCACGGATCGCCATCATCGCCATCAACACATGCACCGGCTTGATATGGCGCGGATCGCGGGTGAACAACGGCTCGATGTAGAACGGTTTGTCGGCCACCACCACGAAGTCCACCCAACTCGCCGGGATGTCCACGCGGGGCAAATCGGTGACGTCGCCCACCAACTGGTTGACCTGCACGATCACGATGCCATCGCTGAACGCGGCAGGCTCGATCAGCGCCGGGGTGTCTTCGGTGCTCGCGCCGGTGTAGATATTGCCGGCGCGGTCGGCCATGAAACCGGCGGAAAGCACCACGTTGGGGATCAGGTCCACCACCAGCCGCGCATAGAGTTCGATGTAGGTGTGGATCGCACCGATTTCCAGCAGGCCGTCTTCGAGCAACTGGCTGATGCGCAGGGATTGAGTGCCGGCGAAGGAAAAGTCCAACTTGCGCGCGATGCCTTTTTCAAACAGGTCCAGGTGCTCGGAACGGCCGACACTGGGCATGATCATGTGCAAATCGTGAAGCTTGGCGGGGTCGATGTTGGCCAGGGAGCGGGAGAGAAAATCCGCCTGTTTCTGGTTGTTGCCTTCCAGTACGACACGGTCGCCGGGCAGGATCAGCGCCTCAAGCGCCTCGACGATCTTGTCACTGGGCAACACCGCCCCGTCGGCATACTGCTTGACCAGCCCGAGCCGCCGCTGCTTCTCGTCGCGCCGCCGCGTCCAGCGAGAGTCGGGGGTGATTGTTGTTGTCATGGTCGCTCCACGGGTTTGCTGTCGTGGGGCTTACCTTAGGAGTGATTGAGGGGGCCATCAATCAAGCTGGGCGGTGGATCGTTACGGCTGGAGTAACAGAACACCAGCAAATGCTGGTTTTGACCGAATGAAGATCAAAATGTGGGAGCGTGGTGTTCAAACCAGCCGAGCTATCTTCACTCATGAACAGCAAACAAATTTTCCACTCTTGCGATCCGGCGGCTCAGCCTTCAAGCCGCCGCTACGTTGCAGATTCTCCAGGTTTGTCTTGTTGTCCATCCGTGGATTCCAGGGGGTCGCTCCCCATCAGGTTGATCTTGTCCTGCTGCACGACCCGCTGCACAAAACTGTTCCCGGCATTCCATTTGCCGATCCAGTCTTCAGGGGACGATCAAGTTTTAAGCCACTGGTGAAGGGGAAATCTGTTCCAGGGCCCGATCCACTAATAGCTGCCCCAACTCCGCCATTTGCTGAATCCCGAGCATGATCGCGCGCTGGGAGGTGTCCAGGTCGAACGCGAGATTGCAGGTCAGTGCGTTGAGGGAGGACAGGGTTTCGCTGGCGTTGACCAGCAGGAGCAGCCGGTGATTGAGCGGTTCGCGCGGATTGATTGAGGTTTACGGATTGTGGGAGGGGGCTTGCCCCCGATTGCGGTGGTTCAGGTATAGAAGTATCAACTGACAGTCAGCCATCGGGGGCAAGCCCCCTCCCACATCTTGATAGTCACTGGGATTGAGCATGAGGGGTCAGGCCAGGCCGGATTCGACCAATAGCGCTTCCAGCCCCATCAGGTCCGGCACCTTCGCCACATGCTCCCCCACCTGCACCGCCGCCAGTTCCAGCGGGCACAGCGGCACGTCGACATAACTCAACTCACTGTCGAGCTTGTACGACCGGGGAATCCCCTGAATCACCAGCGCAATAAACTTCAACGTCGACCGTCCACCCAATGCATTCAGCACCACGATGCGAGAGCGCTCGCCGGTCACGCTGGCCTCGCCGCACACCGCTTCAAAGCTGATCAGCGGGATTTGCCGATCGCGCCACGTCACCTGCCGCAAATACCACGGCGGTGCATCGCTGGCCGGCTCGCCGCGCTGGAAGTCGATCAGCTCGGCGATGGCCACGTTGGGCAGCACCAGGTGGCGGTCGGCCAGCGGCAGCAGCAGGCCGGTGAGTTGGCTGGTGCGGTGGTCAAGCATGGGACTTGCTCCAGTAGGCGATGCTTTCCAGCAGCACCGACTCTTGATACGGCTTGCCGAGGTAGTCATTCACACCAATGGCCATGGCGCGGTCACGGTGTTTCTGGCCGGTGCGCGAGGTGATCATGATGATCGGCAGCCGCATCAGCCGGGGGTCGTTGCGGATTTGCGTGGCGACTTCAAAGCCATCCATGCGCGGCATCTCGATGTCGAGCAGCATCAGGTCCGGCGTGTGTTCTTCCAGCACGGCAAGGGCGTCGATGCCGTCCTTGGCGGTGAGCACGTTCATGCCGTTGCGCTCCAGCAGGCGGCTGGTGACTTTGCGCACGGTGACCGAATCGTCCACCACCAATACCAGCAGCGGACGCTTCTTCAGCGGGTCGTTGAGGATCAGCGGCGCATCGGCCAACTGGGCTGGCAAGGCGGGTTGGCGCGCACGGATATGCGCCAGCAAGTCGATGATCAACACCACGCGCCCATCCCCCAGGATGGTCGCGCCCGACAGCCCCTGCACCCCGGCAAACTGCGGCCCCAGGCCCTTGACCACAATCTCCCGCGTCCCCGCCATGCCATCCACATGCACCGCCACGCGGCGTTCGTTGCACTGCACCAGCAGCACCGGCACCGGCACCGGCTGGTACTGGCCGAGCAATTTCGGCCGGCTCACGGTGTGCAGCAAATCGCCCAGATAAAACAATTCATAACGCTGGCCGGCGTACTCGTAACACGGCGGGTCCTGCTGATAATGCCCGGCCAACTCATGGGGCAGCACCCGCACCAGTCCTTCGATGGTGTTGAGAGGAATCGCGTATTGATCATCCGCGCACTGCACCATCAACGCACGGTTGACCGACACGGTAAACGGCAGGCGAATGCGAAAATGCACGCCGGCGCCCGGCGTCGAGTCGATAAACATCGAGCCGCCGAGCTGGCGCACCTCTTCGTGCACCACATCCATGCCCACGCCGCGCCCGGAAATCTGAGTGATTTTTTCCGCCGTGGAAAACCCCGGCTGCAGGATGAACTGCAGCACGTCGCGGTCGCTGATCTCTTGATTGGGGTCGAGCAAACCGCGCTTGATCGCCTTGCGCCGCACCGCGTCCAGCGGTACACCGGCGCCGTCGTCACGCATGTCGAAGACGATGTCGCCGCCTTCGTGGGTCAGGTCCAGGGTGATGCGGCCCTTCTCCGGCTTGCCCGCCAGCAGCCGCGCCTCGCGGGACTCCAGGCCGTGGTCGACGGCGTTGCGCAGCATGTGCTCCAGCGGCGCCGCCATGCGCTCCAGCACATTGCGGTCCATCTCGCCTTCGGCGTTGCCGACGATGAACTCGACGTCCTTGCCCAGCTCACCCGCCACTTGCCGCACGATGCGCTTGAGGCGCGGCAGCATGCGTTCGAACGGCACCATGCGCGTGCGCATCAAGCCTTGCTGCAATTCAGTATTGATTCGTGCCTGTTGCTGCATCAGGTCGTGGGCAGCCTGGTTGCGGCTGTCTAGCGTGTCCTTGAGGTCCAAAAGGTCCGACACCGATTCGGACAAGGCGCGAGACAGTTGCTGCAACTGGGAATGGCGGTCCATTTCCAGCGGGTCGAATTCTTCATACCCCAGGCGCTCGGCCTCGGCCTGCTGGCGGCTGAGGATGCGGCCCTGGGTTTCGCTGTCGAGGCGACGCAGTTGGTCGCGCATGCGTTCGAGCGTGGTTTCCATCTCGCTGAGGGCGATGCGTGCGTCGTTGACTTGCTGCTCGATACGGCCACGGAAGATCGAGGTTTCACCGGCCAGGTTGACCAGGTCGTCCAGCAGCTCGGCGGAAATCTTGACCATGTCGGCAGCCGGGTCGACCACCGTGTCCGCCTTGCCCGCTGGCAACGCCACCGGCAACACCGCCTCGTCGCTGGGGTGCACCAGGCTTTTGATGCGCTCGATCAGCTTGTCCACCGACCCTACCGGCACACCCTCCGCCACCGCGTCGATCATCTGCGCGAGGCGGTCGTGACAGCCCTGCAACAGCGCGAACAGTTCGGCGGACGGCGCCAGCAAGCCAGCGGACAACCCCTCGTAGAGAAACTCCAGTTCATGCGCCAGGTCGCCAATCGGCCCGATTTCCACCATGCGCGCGCCGCCCTTGAGGGTGTGCAGGTCGCGCAGCAGGGTTTCGACTTCCTGGCGGTTGCCGGGCTCGGCCTGCCAACGCGCCAGCGCGGCACTGGAGCTGTCGAGAATGTCGGCGGCTTCTTCCAGGAAGATATCCAGCAACTCGGGGTCGGCGCCTTGGGTGTGTGCGGGCGCAGCCGGGGCAGCCGGCGTGGTGTTCTGGCGCAGGGCTCGCACCTTGGCGACCAGTTCGGCGCTGTCGCTGAGGGGCTGCTGGTTCTGCAGTTCTTCGAGCTGCAGGGCCAGTTGTTCATGGCTGGCCATCAGCACCTGGGACAACTCGGCGGAGTAGCTGAAACGCCGGTCGACCAAGCCCTCGTACAGGCACTCCAATTCATGGGCCAACGCCGCCACCGGGCCAATTTCAGCCATGCGCGCGCCGCCCTTGAGGGTGTGCAGATCGCGCTGCAGCGACGACAGCGGCGCCGCGTTTTCGGGCTCCAGCAACCAGCGTTTGAGGGACTGCCCGGCGCTGTCGAGGATGTCCACGGCTTCTTCGAGGAAGATCTCGACGATCTCATCGTCCATCGCCGTTTCGTGACCCAACTGCGCCGTGGCCGCGCCTAGCTCGGAAATACTCAACGCGCGGCTGCCGTCACTCTTGATCAGGCCGGTGGCGGAGGGGTCCAGCGCTTCGTCCAGCAGCTCGCGCAGGGCTTCGACCCGCGTTGGCGCCGGGCTGATTTCCTGGCCGGCGGCCAGTTGGTCGAGCATGTTGATGAGTGCTTCATGGGCCTGTTCGGCCTCATGGAAGAAACGTTCGCTCACCGCCAGGCTGCTTTCTTCGACAGCGCCATACAGGTCAAGCAGGGCTTCACAGAGCTCGTCGATGGGGAGCAGGTCGGCGATGTGCGCGCCCTCCCCCAGGGTGGTCAGTTCATCCAGCAGTGCGGTGAGTTCCTGGCGCTCGCCGGGGTGCTGTTGCCAACGATGCAGCAGGCTGTCGGCGTCGAGCAGGATATCCATGCCCTGGGCCAGGAAGTTGGCGATCAGTTGCGGGTCGCGCTTGACCCGCAGGCCGGTGTTGGGCGCGTCGAGCAGCATGGCCAACTGCTGATCCAGCAGGGTCTGGGCGCGGTTGATCAGGTCTTTCGCGCCGTCGATAGGCGCCAGGGGGTCGCTGTCCAGCTGCCGCAGACCGCGCTGGAACAGCGCTTCGGCTTCCAGCAACACCTCCAGTTCGTCCAGGTCCAGTGCCAGGCGGTGCGCCTTGTACTCGCGGGTCAGGTGATCGAGTGGCCGCGCCAGCTCGGCGATGGGCAACACGCCGGCCATGTAGGCACTGCCCTTGAGGGTGTGCAGGGCGCGTTGCAGTTCATCGCTGACGTGCAGCGGCACGTGTTCGGCAGCCTGCTGCAGGAAGTGGTTGAGGCTGTCCAGGTGGCTCTGGGCTTCATTGCGGAAGATCTCCAGCAGCATCGGGTCGTGGGGTTCGGCGCCGCTGGCCAGGGCATGGGCGCGGGCGGCCAGGGCATCGACTTCGTCCCGCTGGCGCTGGTCGTCGGTGGCGAAATCGGCGATCAGTTCCGGCAACAGCGCCACGGCCTCATCCAGCACCTGCTGCACCTCAGGGCCTGGGGTGACGCTGCGTTCCAGCACCCGGTTGAGCAGGTTTTCCACCGCCCAGGCCAGCTCGGCCAGCACCAACGCGCGCACCATGCGGCCGCTGCCCTTGAGGGTGTGAAAGGCCCGGCGCATTTCGCCCTGGGCGGTCTTGTCGGCGCTGTCAGGCAGGTAGCGACGCAGGACGTCGAGGACTTCGTCGGTTTCTTCAAGGAAGACTTCGCGCAACTCGTCGTCGATGGGCGCTTCGTCCGCCGGTGGCGGCAGCAGGCTGCCGGGGCGTTGCAGGGCCGGCGGGTTCAGGCGCGAGGTCGGGCTGGCCAGGGCATCGAACTGGGATTGGCTGGGCGCGGTCTCACCGGACAGCGCGCCGTCCGGGGCCACCAGCGCCTGGCGCCAGGGTTTCTCGGCAGGCAGGTAGCCCAGCGCTGCCAGGCCTTGGGTAGCCCGTTCCAACACCCGCTCGCCCACCGCGTCCGGGTCCTGGAGCATGCGCTCCAGGTAGTATTCCAGGCTGCAGATCACATCGGCGAAGTGCGCCAGGTGCATCTGCGAAGGCGGCACATCGTCGACCATCAACACGTCATCGACGTAGTCGGTGCACCCGCGCATCAGGCTCGCTGCGCGGGGCAGCGGGATCATCGCCAACGCGCCGCGAACCTGGCTCAGCAGCTCGGGCAGGGACTCCAGGCGCTGGCGGTCCCAGTCGGCTTCGAGGCAGTCGATGACCAATTCCTTGGCCTGCTTCAAGCACTGGCAGGATTCGCGGATCACCAACTGATGAATCTGGGTCAGGTCGGTGGTGGGCAAGCGACTGTCTTCGCGACTTTCCGGTTCGACGGTGCCGACCATCCCCGCCAGCGTGGCTTCGACGTAGAGCAAGGCCCCGGCCACGTCCATCAGCACCGCGTCGTTGGGTTCGCGCTGGCCCTGGGCCAGGCTCAGCACCACGGCGAGCTGATCGATGATGACCTTGCGCGGCTGGCCAAAGCCCAGCACCGCCAGGGTATCGGCGATCTGCCGCAGCGGCGCGAGCAGGGTTTCCAGGTCGCGGGTGTGCTGGCGGTCGCTGCGCACGAACAGGTCGAGGCGCTCCTTGACCCGCACCAGCTCCTCACATAATGCGCCCAGCACCGAGCCCATGGCATTGCGATCCGGCCCGGCCAGCCGCGCGCGCTCGGCGTCGACCACCGCGCTGTCGGGCAAGGCTTCGTCCAGGCCGTAGCGCTCTTTCAAACTTTGCATGCGCGGTGTCGGGCGGGTGACCTTGGCGACGTAGAACAGCAGGCTCTTGAGCAACTCATCCGGCGCCGCTTGGTTGATCCCGCCAATGCCTTGGGCCAACAGGCGTTTGAGCTGCTTGCCACTGGCCTTGAGCAAACTGCGCAGCGCCGGACTGTTGGCGATCACGCCGGTGAGCATGCCTTCGACCAGCGCCGAGGTGACTTGCCACAGCGGCAATAACGGCGCGCCCTGGCACAGGGCCTCGAGACGTGCGAACACCCGTGCCATGTCTTCGAGGTTGCTGGGGCCGTGGTCTTCACGCAGCAACCCGGCCAGGGCCTGTTGCAAGAGCGTGTGCCACAGACGCAACTGTTCGTGCAGGTCGCGCGTGGCGCGCTGGGCCAGGGCTTCATCGGGCAGCGGCGCAATGGACAGCAATTGCGGGCTGAACAGGCTGGTTTCCGACAGCAGGCTTTCGCCGCGCGCGCTGCGCAGGTCGTTGAGCAGCGGCAGCACCACCAGCGGCAGGTCACGGCGGGCGCTGTGCACGCGGTCCAGGTACAGCGGCAGTTGGTTGAGGGCCTGTTGCAGCAGGCGGATGCCTTCGTCGCGCTGGCTGACGCCGCCGGCTTGCAGGGCCTGCGCCAGCTCTTCGATTTCCTCAGCCAGCAGGGCTGCGCCATAGAACTCGACCATTTGCAGCGCGCCATGCACTTGATGGACACACGCCAGGCACTCGCCGATGGCATCGCCGTCTGAGGTTTCGACATACGCATCGAGCGCCGAACGGGCCTGTTTCAGGGTTTCGGCAATGTCGCCCTTGACCCATTCGAGGGCCACGTAGTCGTGCCGGTCAACCATAACTGCTCCGCTTGGAATTCGTGGGTTGCTGGTGGTGCGAGATATCAAGACAGATAGAGGTCAAATGTGGGAGGGGGCTTGCCCCCGATGGCGGTGCATCAGTCAACGATTGGGTGACTGACCTACTGCTATCGGGGGCAAGCCACCTCCCACAGGTGGACTGCATTTCAATCATCAGCCTGTTTAACCGCTGGCAAGGTGAACCCCGACACCGACCTGCGCAACTGGCTGGCCATTTTCGCCAGGTTGCCGATGCTTTCTGCGGTGGCCGTAGAGCCCGACGAGGTCTGCGTGGTGATCTGCTGGATCACGTTCATGGTCAGGGAGATCTGCCCCGCCGAAGACGTCTGTTGCTGCGCCGCATTCGAGATGCTCTGGATCAGCGCCGCCAATGTCTTCGATACGCCTTCGATTTCTTCCAGCGCCACGCCTGCATCCTGCGCCAACCGTGCGCCGCGTACCACTTCGGTGGTGGTCTGCTCCATCGAAATCACGGCTTCATTGGTGTCGGCCTGGATCGCCCGCACCAGGGTTTCGATCTGCCGCGTGGCCGCCGACGAGCGCTCGGCCAGGCGTTGCACCTCGTCGGCCACCACCGCAAAGCCGCGGCCGGCGTCCCCGGCCATGCTGGCCTGGATCGCTGCGTTGAGAGCGAGGATATTGGTCTGGTCGGCGATGTCGTCGATCAGGCTGACGATGTCACCGATCTCCTGGGATGACTCGCCCAGGCGCTTGATGCGCTTGGCGGTGTCCTGGATCTGCTCGCGAATGTTGTCCATGCCGTGGATGGTGTTGTGCACCACCTCGTTGCCCTTGTTGGCAATCTCCACCGAACGCTCCGCCACCGCCGAGGATTCGGCCGCATTGGCCGACACCTGGTCGATGGACTGGGCCATCTGGTTGATCGCGGTGGACGCTTCGGCAATCTGCTGCGCCTGATGCTCCGAGGCCTGCGCCAGGTGCATCGCGGTGGCCTGGGTGTCCTGCACCGCACCGGCGACTTGCCCGGCGGTGAGGTTGATCGTGGCGACCAGGTCGCGCAACTGGTCGACGGAATAGTTGATGGAGTCGGCGATGGTGCCGGTGAAGTCTTCGGTCACCGAGGCCGTGACCGTCAGGTCGCCGTCGGCCAGGTCTTCGATTTCATCCAGCAGGCGCATGATCGCGTTCTGGTTACGCTCGTTCTTCTCGGCGGTTTCGTGCAGTTGACGATTGGTCTCGCGCACCATCACCAGGCCGATCAGGATGATCGACGCCAGCGCCAGCAGGCCCAGCACGTAGCCGCCAATGGTATCCAGGCTGCGCCCGCTGGCGAGGTTCTCGAACCCGGTGGCCAGGTGCGAGGCTTCGTCCAACAGGGTTTGCGACAGGTTGAAGATATTGCTCGCCGACGCCCGCACCTGGAACAGCTGCGGCGAGGTTTCGAGGATTTCATCCACGGAGCCTGAGACAAACTCGAACAGCTCGGCGATTTCCGCCAGCCGTGCGCGGGCGTCGCGGTCCTCGACCTGAGTGATGCGCAGCCCAGGGTTGCCGTTGAGCATGCCGTTGAGCACCTGGCCAAAGCGGTTGGCGTCGCGGCCAAAGGCATCGGCGGCTTGCACGGCGGTTTCGTCGCCGGCCAGCACGGTGTTCACCGCGCCCAGAATTCGCTCGGCCAGCAACGACTGGCGCTGGGCCAACGCCACCTGGCTGGCCGGCGCGCCGCGTTGCAGCAGGATGTCGACGACCTTCTCCGACTCCAACTGCAATTGCGGCACGGTTTCGGCGAGGGTCGCAGCCACTTGGTGCAGCGACAACACGGTCTGTTCGCTGGCAAGGATGGCGTCGGTGTTTTTCAGCAGGGCTTCCCAGTCGGTCTGCACCGCGCGCATTTCCGCGCGCACGGCACTGGGTGCGGCCGGCAGCCCGGTTTGCGAGTCACCTTTTTTCAGGTAGCCCCAGCGCTGGGCGAAGTCATTGCGCGCGTCCCCCAGCAACTTGAAGGCGGCGGCCTTGCCGGCGGCGGCTTCGGTGGCGTTCTTGGCGATGCGCTGGGACAGCACACGCAACTCACCGGCGTGGCCGATGTACTGCTTGTCGTAGGTGGACTGGGTGTTGAGGTACGCGAAGTTGGCGAACAGCAGCATGATGAACACAATCAACGCAATGAACAGCACGATGATCTGCGAGCGGCTGCGCGAGCCCGCCTGGGTCTTGGACGGGGTGACAGTGGTCATGCGGCGACATCCATGAAGCCTGGAGCCTGGGCCAGGGCGAAGGGGCTGAAGACCTGCCATTGCGGGTCACCGTCGAAGCAGCCCTGGATAAACGGCGCGGCTGGGGCGTCGCTGGGCAACAGTGCGTCTTGTGCAAAATGCTGCATGCCCATCACCTCATCCACCAGCAGCCCGACAAACAAGTCGTTGTATTCCACCACCAGCACGCGCCGTTGCTTGCGCGCGCGGGACAATGCCAGGCCGAGGAACGCACCCAGGTCCATCACCGGCAGCAGGCGCCCGCGCAGGTTGGCCACGCCCTTGACCCAGGCCTTGACCCCCGGCATCAAGGTGCAATGCGGTTCATGCAGGACTTCGGCGACTTCGCCCATGGGCGCCACGTACCAATGCTGGCCCAGGCGAAAACCGATGCCGCTCCAGCGTTGCTGGCGGGTTTCCTGGGACGGCAGGTCGGCGGCCAGCAGGCGACAGCGGCGGTCGATATCCAGCAGCAACTCGAAGGCGGTCTGCGACTCGCTCATGATGGCCTGCCGTCAGCCGGCCAGCACCTTGTTCAGCGTGGCGATCAGGGTGTCTTCGTCCACCGGTTTGGTCAGGTAGTCCTTGGCGCCCTGGCGCGCGCCCCAGATCTTGTCGGTTTCCTGGTCCTTGGTGGTGATGATGATGATCGGGATACCGTTGGTTTCCGGTTCCTTGGACAGCTGACGGGTAGCCTGGAAGCCATTGAGGCCCGGCATCACGATGTCCATCAGCACGGCATCGGGTTTTTCCTGACGGGCCAGGGCCACGCCGTCTGCGCCGTTTTCGGCCTTGAGGACCTGGTGGCCATGCTTTTCCAGCATGCCGGTGAGTTTGTACATTTCGGTCGGCGAATCGTCGACGATCAGAACACGTGCCATGGTTTTCCCCACTACTTTGGTAAACGCCGGCCCTTGTGAGGCGGCGTCAGTGTGCTTGTTCTGCTGCGGCGAACGCAGGCACGTAGGCCTTGATCGCGCCCAGCAGTTCTTCCTTGCTGAAAGGCTTGGTCAAAAACTGATCGACACCCACGATTCGGCCCTTGGCCTTGTCGAACAGGCCGTCCTTGGAGGACAGCATGATCACCGGGATCGACTTGAACGCCGGGTTGTTCTTCACCAGCGCGCAGGTCTGATAGCCATCCAGGCGCGGCATCATGATGTCGACAAAGATAATGTGCGGGTGATGGTCAACGATACGGGCCAGGGCATCGAAACCGTCGATGGCCGTGATGACGTCGCACCCCACGTTCTTCAACAAGGTCTCGGCGGTGCGGCGGATCGTCTTTGAGTCGTCGATCACCATCACCCTCAAGGCGTTGGAATGCTGTTCCATATCTGCTCTACCATCGCCACAGCGAATCGGTTTTCGGTGTGTACTGCCTGATGTTGCCCGGGACGAGCCCGCAAGCCTTGGAATTCAAAGGCTGCTGCGCCGTGGCAGTCTTTTTAGCACAGTCTCGGGGAGCAATCTATCGAGGCACCCGCCCGGTGGTTTTTCCTTGACCCACAACAGCCGCAGCGCCACTCTGACGCCACTTTTATGCGCCCCAATTTGCTAGAGGAAATCCCCCATGAGCGTTCGCGTCGGCATTGTCATGGACCCTATCGCCAGCATTTCCTATAAAAAGGACAGTTCGCTGGCCATGCTCCTGGCCGCCCAGGCCCGTGGCTGGAGCCTGTTCTACATGGAACAGCGCGACCTGTACCAGGGCGAAGGCCAGGCCCGCGCGCGCATGCGCCCGCTGCAGGTGTTCGCCAACCCTGAGAAATGGTTTGAACTGCAGGATGAAATCGACAGCCCGTTGAGCGACCTCGATGTGATCCTGATGCGCAAGGATCCGCCATTCGACATGGAGTTCGTCTACTCCACCTACCTGCTGGAGCAAGCCGAAGCCGCTGGTGTACTGATCGTCAACAAGCCGCAAAGCCTGCGCGACTGCAACGAAAAGCTGTTCGCCACCCTGTTCCCACAGTGCACGCCGCCGACCGTGGTCAGCCGCCGCGCCGATGTGCTGCGTGAATTCGCCGCCAAGCACGGTGACGTGATCCTCAAGCCGCTGGACGGCATGGGCGGCACCTCGATCTTCCGTCACCGCGCCGGCGACCCGAACCTGTCGGTGATCCTGGAAACCCTGACCGCACTGGGCACCCAGCAGATCATGGGCCAGGCCTACCTGCCAGCGATCAAGGACGGCGACAAGCGCATCCTGATGATCGACGGCGAGCCGGTGGATTACTGCCTGGCACGTATCCCGGCGGCGGGCGAGACCCGGGGCAACCTGGCGGCCGGTGGTCGCGGTGAAGCGCGCCCCTTGTCGGAGAAAGACCGCTGGATTGCCGCTCAGGTTGGCCCGACCCTGCGGGAAAAGGGCTTGTTGTTTGTAGGACTTGATGTAATTGGTGAGCACCTCACCGAAATCAACGTCACCAGCCCTACTTGCATCCGCGAGATAGACAACGCGTTTGGCACCAACATCGGCGACATGCTGATGGCGGCCATCGAGCGCAAGCTACAAGCCAAGTGACATAGAACAGCCGGACACAAACCAACATTGCGTTATCATGCGCCACCTGTGAAACGCGCGATGTTGGTTCCTTTGTCATGACACTCCCGTCCGATCTGCCCCCCGAACTCTCCCACAGCGGCGTGCGCCCGGCTGATCGGCTCGGATTTACCCTGTTCCTGGCCGCACTGGTTCACCTGGCCTTGATTCTCGGCCTGGGCTTCACCATGGTCGAGCCCAAGCAGATCAGCAAAACCCTGGAAATCACCCTGGCCACCTTCAAGAGCGAGAAGAAGCCCGAGAAGGCGGATTTCCTTGCCCAGGAAAACCAGCAGGGCAGCGGCACCCTGGACAAGAAGGCCGTGCCCAAGACCACCGAAGTGGCGCCGTTCCAGGACAACAAGGTCAACAAGGTCACTCCGCCGCCAGCACCCAAGCCCGAAGTCCGGCAGGCCGCGCCCAAGGCTGCCGTGACCACCGTCGCGCCCAAGCCGCAGAAAGCCCCGACCCAGCGCGAAAAGACCAAGACCGAACCCAAACCCGAGCCGGTCAAGCCGGCGCCGACCTTCGACAGTTCGACACTGACCGATGAAATTTCCAGCCTGGAGGCCGAACTGGCCCAGGAACAACAGCTCTATGCCAAGCGCCCGCGCATCTACCGGCTGAACGCGGCCTCCACCATGCGCGACAAAGGCGCCTGGTATAAGGACGAGTGGCGCAAAAAGGTCGAGCGCATCGGTAACCTCAACTACCCCGAAGAGGCACGGCGCCAACAGATCTATGGCAATTTGCGCCTGTTGGTGTCGATCAACCGCGATGGTTCGTTATATGAGGTGCTGGTACTCGAGTCATCCGGCCAGCCGCTGCTGGACCAGGCCGCCCAGCGCATCGTGCGCCTGGCCGCGCCTTTTGCGCCGTTCACCGGTGACCTGAACGACGTCGACCGCCTGGAAATCATCCGCACCTGGAAATTCGCCAAGGGTGATCGGCTTTCCAGCAATTGATGACAATTTGCCCGGGGCAGCACATCCCCAGCTTGTCAGTTCGCCCCTCCAACGCCACACTAGCGGACATGAAAAACGTCAGCCCGACCTACCTCAAGCACCAATTCCTGATCGCCATGCCCCATATGGCCGACCCGAACTTTGCGCAGACCTTGACCTACATCGTCGAGCACACTGCCAACGGTGCCATGGGGTTGGTGGTCAACCGCCCGCAAGAGCTGAGCCTGGCGGATATCCTTGAGCAGCTGCGCCCCGAAATCGACCCACCGGCCCGTTGCCAGGGCGTGCCCATCTATATAGGCGGGCCGGTACAGACCGATCGCGGGTTTGTGCTGCACCCCACCGGGCCGAAGTTCCAGGCCACGGTTGACCTGGAGGGCGTGTCGCTGTCCACCTCCCAGGACGTGCTGTTCGCCATCGCCGACGGCGTGGGGCCCGAGCAAAGCGTAATCACCCTCGGCTACGCCGGTTGGGAAGCAGGCCAGCTGGAGGCCGAACTGGCCAGCAATGCCTGGCTGACGTGCCCATTCGATGCCGACATCCTCTTCAATACCGCCAGTGAACAGCGCCTGGAAGCGGCCGCCGCCAAGCTGCGGGTCAACCTCAGTCTGTTGACCAGCCAGGCGGGGCACGCCTGATGGCTTTGCGTCTGATATTGGGTTTTGACTACGGCACCAAACAGATCGGCGTAGCAGTTGGCCAGGTCATCACCGGCCAGGCCCGCGAGTTGTGCACCTTGAAAGCCCAGAACGGCATTCCGGACTGGAACCAGGTCGAGGCCCTCATTAAAGAGTGGAAACCCGACGCCGTCGTGGTCGGCCTGCCGCTGAACATGGACGGCACCCCCAGCGACATGTGCCTGCGCGCTGAAAAGTTCGCCCGCCGCCTCAATGGCCGCTACAACCTGCCCTTCTATACCCACGACGAGCGCCTCACCACCTTTGAAGCCAAAGGTGAGCGCCGTGACCGGGGCGGGCAGAAAGGCAGCTACCGCGACAATCCTGTGGACGCCATCGCCGCCGCCCTGTTGTTGCAGGGATGGCTGGATGAAAACACCGCTTTATTTGAATCCTGAATTGCCGCATTGCTTTTTGCAGGAGCGAGCTTGCTCGCGAAAAACGTCAACGATTACGCGCGCATCCAGTGATGCACGCGGCGCCTGTGAGTTCTTCGCGAGCAAGCTCGCTCCTGCAGTGTCTTTTACGTTTGAGCCCGGACCTTGCCTGCGCCAAGGTCCTGAAGGAGCCACCATGAGCCTGCCGAACCCCGCCGAACTGATCAGCCAGATGGCCACCCGCCTCACGGCCCATCTGCAACACCGCAACATCAGCGAGCCGCGCTTCATCGGCATTCGCACCGGCGGTGTGTGGGTCGCCCAGGCGCTGCTGGAAGCATTGGGCAGCGATTCGCCCCTCGGCACCCTCGACGTGTCCTTTTACCGTGACGATTTCAGCCAGAACGGCCTGCATCCGCAAGTGCGCCCCTCGGCCCTGCCGTTCGAGATCGAAGGCCAGCACCTGGTACTGATCGACGACGTGCTGATGAGCGGCCGCACCATCCGCGCCGCCCTGAACGAACTGTTCGACTACGGCCGTCCGGCCAGCGTGACCCTGGTGTGCCTGCTGGACCTGGACGCCGGCGAATTGCCGATCAGCCCGGATGTGGTCGGCGCAACGCTGTCGCTTGCGCCCCACCAGCGGGTAAAATTGTCCGGTCCCACGCCGCTCGTACTCGAACTGCAAGACCTCGCCCTTTAAACCGCCTTGTAAAGAGTCCCCGCGATGACGCCTCTAGATGCCAAGCGCCCGCTGCAGCTCAATGCTCAGGGTCAGTTGCAACACTTCTTGTCCCTCGACGGTTTGCCCCGCGAACTGCTCACCGAAATCCTCGACACCGCCGACTCGTTCCTGGAAGTCGGTGGCCGCGCGGTGAAGAAGGTCCCGCTGCTGCGCGGCAAGACCATCTGCAATGTGTTCTTCGAGAACTCCACCCGCACCCGCACCACCTTTGAGCTCGCTGCCCAGCGGCTGTCGGCCGACGTGATCACGTTGAACGTGTCCACGTCGTCGGCGAGCAAGGGCGAGACCCTGCTCGACACCCTGCGCAACCTGGAAGCCATGGCCGCCGACATGTTCGTGGTGCGTCACGGCGACTCTGGCGCCGCGCACTTCATCGCCGAGCACGTGTGCCCGCAGGTGGCGATCATCAACGGCGGCGACGGCCGTCACGCCCACCCGACCCAGGGCATGCTCGACATGCTCACCATCCGTCGGCACAAGGGCAGCTTCGAAAACCTCTCGGTGGCCATTGTCGGCGACATCCTGCATTCGCGGGTTGCGCGCTCGAACATGCTGGCCCTGAAAACCCTGGGTTGCCCGGACATCCGAGTGATCGCACCGAAAACCCTGCTGCCGATCGGCATCGAGCAGTACGGCGTGAAGGTCTACACCGACATGGCTGAAGGCCTCAAGGATGTGGACGTGGTGATCATGCTGCGCCTGCAACGCGAGCGCATGGCCGGAGGCCTGTTGCCGAGCGAGGGCGAGTTCTACCGCCTGTTCGGCCTGACCACCGCGCGCCTGGCCGGCGCCAAGCCGGACGCCATCGTCATGCACCCGGGCCCGATCAACCGTGGCGTGGAGATTGAGTCGGCGGTGGCCGACGGCAGCCAGTCGGTGATTCTCAACCAGGTTACCTACGGCATCGCCGTCCGCATGGCCGTATTGTCCATGGCCATGAGCGGGCAAACCGCCCAACGTCAATTCGAGCAGGAGAACGCCCAGTGAAGCTCAGCATCCTCGGCGCCCGCGTTATCGATCCGGCCAGTGGCCTGGACCACGTCACCGATCTGCATCTGGAAGCCGGCAAGATCATCGCCCTCGGCGCTGCACCCGTTGGTTTCAGCGCGCTGGACACCATCGACGCCCAAGGCCTGGTGGCCGCGCCCGGGCTGGTGGACCTGAACGTCGCCCTGCGCGAGCCGGGCTACAGCCGCAAAGGCAGCATCACCAGCGAAACCCGCGCCGCTGCCGCCGGTGGCGTGACCAGCCTGTGCTGCCCGCCGCACACCAAGCCGATCCTGGACACCTCGGCCGTGACCGAGCTGATCCTAGACCGCGCCCGTGAAGCCGGCAACTGCAAGGTGTTCCCCATCGGCGCCCTGAGCAAAGGCCTGGAAGGCGAACAACTCGCCGAACTGATCGCCTTGCGTGACGCGGGCTGCGTAGCGTTCGGCAACGGCCTGGAAAGCTTTCGCAGCACCCGCACGTTGTTGCGCGCGCTGGAATACGCAGCCACGTTCGACCTGACAGTAATCTTCAATTCCCAGGACCGCGACCTGGCCGAAGGTGGCCTGGCCCATGAAGGCGCCGTGGCCAGCTTCCTCGGTTTGCCGGGCATTCCGGAAACCGCCGAGACCGTGGCCCTGGCCCGCGACCTGCTGCTGGTGGAACAAAGCGGCGTGCGCGCGCACTTCAGCCAGTTGACCAGCGCACGCGGTGTCGCCCTGATCGCCCAGGCTCAAGCCCGTGGTCTGCCGGTGACGGCGGATGTGGCGTTGTATCAGCTGATTCTGACGGATGAAGCGCTGATCGACTTTTCCAGCCTGTACCACGTGCAGCCGCCGCTGCGCACCCTGGGCGACCGCGACGGTTTGCGTGCGGCGGTCAAGTCCGGTGTGGTCTCGGCGATTTCCAGCCATCACCAGCCCCATGAACGCGATGCCAAGCTGGCACCGTTTGGCGCGACAGAGCCGGGCATCAGCAGTGTCGAACTGTTGCTGCCGCTGGCGATGACGTTGGTGGAAGATGGTTTGCTCGACTTGCCAACGTTGCTGGCACGCCTGAGCGCCGGCCCGGCCGAGGCCCTGCGTCTGCCGGCGGGTAAATTGGCGGTGGGTGCGGCGGCGGATCTGGTGCTGTTTGACCCGGCCAGCTCCACGGTTGCCGGAGAGCAGTGGCTGTCCAAAGGTGAGAACTGCCCGTTCATCGGGCATAGCCTGCCGGCGACGGTACGCTACACCTTGGTCGACGGACGCATCAGCTACCAGGCCTGATGCTATCAACACTGTAGGAGCGAGCTTGCTCGCGAAGAACGGATAGGCAACGCGGGCTACCTGATAGCGCTGCGTTATCGTTAACGTTCTTCGCGAGCAAGCTCGCTCCTACAGGTTATTTACCGCCCGTTATTGCGCTCGGCATTGCGGATCGAAATCTGCGTATTCAACGTCCAGAAGTCATACAGCACCCCCACCAGGAACAAACCGCCGGTCAGCAGGTAGATCAGGCCGGTGATCCATTTGCCTTGGTACATGCGGTGCACGCCAAACACACCGAGAAATGCCAACAAGACCCAGGCCACGTTGTATTCAATGGGCCCGGCGGTAAAACGCAGGTCGGCTTCACGGTCCATGGCCGGGATCAGGAAAAAGTCGATCAACCAGCCAATACCCAGCAAACCCAGCGTGAAGAACCAGATCGTGCCGGTGACGGGCTTGCCGTAATAGAAGCGATGCGCCCCGGTAAAACCGAAAATCCAGAGCAGGTAACCGATCACCTTGCTGTGAGTGTCTTGCTGCGGACCAATCTGCTGATAGGTGTTCATCGCGTACCTCTTTTGCCTCGATAGATAAATTTTTTCACTTTCTTTGTGACTTTTTTACGGGCGCCCGACGTACGGCAAATGGTATCTTCCCTGCCCTGAAAGCCTTATGCCACCTGACTTGTGTAGGACAATTCCGGCGATTCGTCGCGTTTTTCCTGATTTTGACGTCAAGGTTCAGTCGACAAACGGCCTGAGAACGACACAAAAAGCTGTTATAAAGTTGCGCGCAACCCACAAGAGCCACGCCTAATGCGACCATTTTTCAAGACATGGCTAACCATTTGCCTATTAATGCCACTGGCCGCCCACGCCACCAATCGTGAGCAACGACTTCCAAACGTCAACGGTTTCACCCCCAAGGTTCACAGCACCCCAGGCACCGCCAAAGCGGTGAAGCTGACCGTCAACCGCCCGACTCAACTGAGCAAGGCCCACAACGGCAAAGCAGTTTCCAGCCTGGTCGGCGTCAACACCAAGCAAAGCAGCAACGTCCTCAGCCGCGCCGTCAACGTGCTCGGTACTCCTTATCGTTGGGGCGGCAGCAGCCCAAGTAAAGGGTTCGATTGCAGCGGCTTGGTAAAATATGCGTTTAATGATGTTGCAGCAGTAGACCTGCCACGCACCTCCAACGCCATGGCTGCCGGCCACGGGCAGAAGGTTGATCGCAAGGATCTGAAGCCGGGCGACCTGTTGTTCTTCAAACTGAAGAGCCGCCAGGTGAATCACGTTGCTATCTACCTGGGCAACGACCGCTTCATCCACGCACCGCGCCGTGGCAAGTCGGTGAGCATCGACACGCTGAAGAAGCCGTTCTGGGACAAGAACTACGTGATTGCCAAGCGGGTACTGCCTAAAGAGCAGAATAACCTGCGAGTAGTCCAGCGCTGATTCCAAGCTGTAATGCGGTAAAAATATGGGAGGAGGCAAGCCCCCTCCCACATTTAATTGCAGGGTTCTTGAGCGTTATAGATCACCCGGCACCCTCGCCTTCTCCAGGGCGTCCTCCCGACTGACCACCCCCGCCCCGACCAAGCCCTTCAAACTCATATCCAACGTCTTCATCCCCAGCGCCCCGCCGGTCTGGATCGCCGTGACCATCTGCGCCACCTTGTCCTCGCGAATCAGATTCCGAATGGCCGGCGTGCCCAGCATGATTTCATGGGCCGCCACCCTTCCGCCGCCGATCTTCTTCACCAGTACCTGCGATACCACCGCCTGCAACGACTCCGACAACATTGAGCGGACCATCGCTTTTTCCCCCGCCGCAAACACATCCACCAACCGGTCCACGGTTTTGGCTGCCGATGAAGTGTGCAGCGTACCGAACACCAGATGACCGGTTTCTGCCGCCGTCAGCGCCAGGCGGATGGTATCCAGGTCACGTAACTCGCCCACCAGGATCACATCCGGGTCTTCCCGCAGCGCCGAGCGCAGGGCGGTGGCAAAACTATGGGTGTCGCGGTACACCTGGCGCTGGTTGACCAGTGCGGTTTTCGGCCTGTGGATAAATTCGATGGGGTCTTCCAGGGTGAGGATGTGCTGGCGCCGGTGTTGGTTGAGATGGTCGATCATCGCCGCGAGCGTGGTGGACTTGCCCGAACCGGTCGGCCCGGTGACCAGCACCAGGCCGCGGGGCAGTTGCGCGATACGCTGGAACACCTCGCCCAGTCCCAGGTTTTCGAGGCTTTGGACCTCGGAGGGGATCGTGCGGAACACCGCCCCCATGCCGCGGTCCTGACGGAAGACATTCGCGCGGAACCGCCCCACACCCGGCAGTTCGAAGGCAAAGTCTGTATCAAGAGATGTTTCGAAATCCTTTTGCTGGTGCTGATTGAGCAAAGGGCTCAACAAGTCCGCCACTTGCGGTGCTGAAAGCACCGGCCAATCCAGCGGCCAGACCTCGCCATCGACCCGCAGCATCGGCGCCAGACCGGCAGATAAATGCAGGTCGGAGGCGCCACGGCGCACGCTGGCCGTCAGCAGTTCAGTGATATCCATAGGGCTTTCCATTTCCAGTAGAATGCCGCGGACTCCATATCCACGGGCGCATCTTGAATGTCGACGATAGCAGACAACATCGACCTGGTTAGCCAGCGCATCCGCGCCGCAGCCGACGCCGTGCAACGTGACGCCAGCAGCATCCACCTGCTGGCCGTGAGCAAGACCAAGCCTGCACAGGCCGTGCGAGAAGCCTTCGCCGCAGGGGCCCGTGACTTTGGCGAAAACTACCTGCAGGAAGCCTTGGGCAAACAGGCCGAATTAACCGACCTGCCCTTGAGTTGGCACTTTATCGGCCCCATTCAATCGAACAAGACGCGCGCTATCGCCGAGAACTTCGACTGGGTGCATTCCGTGGATCGCCTCAAAATTGCACAACGCCTGTCCGAGCAACGCCCGGCCGACCTGCCACCGCTGAACATCTGCATCCAGGTCAACGTCAGTGGCGAAGCCAGCAAGTCCGGCTGCTCACCCGCCGACCTGCCGGCCTTGGCCGATGCCATCAGCGCCCTGCCGCGCCTGACGCTGCGTGGCCTGATGGCAATCCCCGAGCCAACGGACGATCGCGCCGAGCAAGATGCAGCGTTCGCCACGGTGCGCGTGTTGCAAGCCGGTTTGAACCTGCCGCTGGACACACTTTCCATGGGCATGAGCCATGACCTTGAGTCGGCCATTGCCCAAGGCGCCACGTGGGTGCGGATCGGTACCGCGCTGTTTGGCGCCCGCGATTACGGCCAGCCAGCAAATGGCTGACTTTTCACTGAATAAGGACCTGTCATGAGCAACACGCGTATTGCCTTTATCGGCGCCGGTAACATGGCGGCCAGCCTGATCGGCGGCCTGCGGGCCAAGGGCCTGGACGCCGCGCAGATCCGCGCCAGCGACCCGGGCGCCGAGACCCGTGCCCGCGTCAGCGCCGAGCACGGCATTGAAACCTTTGCCGACAACGCCGAGGCCATCCAGGGCGTCGATGTGATCGTGCTGGCGGTGAAGCCCCAGGCCATGAAGGCCGTGTGCGAAAGCCTGCGCCCGAGCCTGCAGCCGCACCAGTTGGTGGTGTCCATCGCCGCCGGCATTACCTGTGCCAGCATGAACAACTGGCTCGGCGCCCAGCCAATCGTGCGCTGCATGCCCAACACCCCGTCGCTGCTGCGCAAGGGTGTGAGCGGCCTGTTCGCGACTGAGCAGGTCAGCGCCGCACAACGTGATCAGGCTCAGGAGCTGCTGTCCGCCGTGGGTATCGCCCTGTGGCTGGAACAGGAACAGCAACTGGACGCGGTCACCGCGGTGTCGGGCAGCGGCCCGGCATATTTCTTCCTGCTGATCGAGGCCATGACCGCCGCCGGCGTAAAGCTGGGCCTGTCCAAGGACGTCGCCGAGCAACTGGCCGAGCAAACCGCCCTGGGCGCCGCGCACATGGCGGTGTCCAGTGAGGTGGATGCGGCCGAGCTGCGCCGTCGCGTAACCTCCCCGGGCGGCACCACCCAGGCCGCCATCGAATCGTTCCAGGCCGGGGGCTTTGAAGCCCTGGTGGAAACCGCACTGAGTGCCGCGGCGCATCGTTCGGCCGAAATGGCTGAGCAGTTGGGCAAATAGTCGTCCCTACAAGGAATCAAACATGCTTGGAATCAATGACGCTGCCGTATTCATCATCCAGACCCTGGGCAGCCTGTACCTGCTGATCGTGCTGATGCGCTTTATCCTGCAATTGGTGCGGGCGAACTTCTACAACCCGCTGTGCCAGTTCGTGGTCAAGGCCACCCAGCCACTGCTCAAGCCACTGCGCCGCGTGATCCCGAGCCTGTTTGGCCTGGACATGTCGTCGCTGGTACTGGCGCTGCTGCTGCAGATCCTGTTGTTCGTGGTGATCCTGATGCTCAACGGCTACCAGGCCTTCACCGTGCTGCTGTTGCCATGGGCGCTGATCGGGATCTTCTCGCTGTTCCTGAAGATCATTTTCTGGTCGATGATCATCAGCGTGATCCTGTCCTGGGTCGCCCCCGGCAGCCGCAGCCCTGGCGCCGAACTGGTCTACCAGATTACCGAGCCGGTGCTGGCACCGTTCCGTCGCCTGATCCCCAATCTGGGCGGCCTGGATATTTCGCCGATCTTCGCGTTCATAGCGATCCAGTTGGTGCAGAGCTGGGTGATTCCGCGACTGGCGTTCTATGCGTTCATGCCAAAAGAACTGTTTGGCCTGATCTGATTCACCGCGGTAAAAATGTGGGAGGGGGGGCAAGCCTCCTCCCACATTTTGTATCTGCTCACTGAAGCAGGCCTTTGCTTGCCGCTAGCGGCCCCGCTCTTTAGACTTACGCCTCATTTAAACGAGAGCAGGGTCGATGCCAGCTGCCTTTCCCCCCGATTCTGTTGGACTGGTCGTGCCCCACGTGGCGCACTTCAGCGAACCGCTGGCCCTGGCCTGCGGCCGTTCGCTGCCTGCCTATGACCTGATTTACGAAACCTACGGCCAACTGAACGCCACGGCGAGCAACGCCGTGCTGATCTGTCACGCCCTCTCCGGCCATCATCACGCCGCCGGTTTCCACTCGGCCGACGACCGCAAGCCCGGTTGGTGGGACAGCTGCATCGGCCCCGGCAAGCCCATCGACACCAACAGGTTCTTTGTGGTCAGCCTCAACAACCTTGGCGGTTGCAACGGTTCCACCGGTCCCAGCAGCCTCAACCCGGAAACCGGCAAGCCGTTCGGCGCCGACTTCCCGGTGCTCACCGTGGAAGACTGGGTGCACAGCCAGGCGCGTCTCGCCGATCTGCTGGGCATCAACCAATGGGCTGCCGTGATCGGTGGCAGCCTGGGCGGCATGCAAGCGCTGCAATGGACCATCACCTACCCGGACCGCGTGCGTCATTGCCTGGCCATCGCCTCGGCGCCGAAGCTGTCGGCGCAGAACATCGCCTTCAACGAAGTGGCGCGCCAGGCGATCCTCACCGATCCCGAGTTCCACGGCGGTTCGTTCCAGGAAGCCGGGGTGATCCCCAAGCGCGGCCTGATGCTGGCGCGGATGGTGGGGCATATCACCTACCTGTCCGATGACTCCATGGGCGAGAAATTCGGCCGTGGGCTCAAGAGCGAAAAGCTCAACTACGATTTCCACAGCGTCGAGTTCCAGGTGGAAAGCTACTTGCGCTATCAGGGTGAGGAGTTCTCCGGGCGTTTCGATGCCAATACCTACCTGCTGATGACCAAGGCCCTGGACTACTTCGACCCGGCCGCCAACCACAACGACGACCTGGCCAAGACTTTCGAAGGCGCCACGGCCAAGTTCTGCGTGATGTCCTTCACCACCGACTGGCGCTTCTCGCCGGCGCGTTCGCGCGAACTGGTGGATGCGCTGATGGCTGCACGCAAAGACGTCTGCTACCTGGAGATCGACGCTCCGCAGGGCCACGATGCCTTCCTGATCCCGATCCCGCGCTACCTGCAAGCGTTCAGCAACTACATGAACCGAATTACTTTGTGAGAACGCCATGAGAGCCGACCTGGACATCATCCAAGAATGGATCCCCGCCGGCAGCCGCGTGCTCGACCTGGGCTGCGGCGATGGCGAACTGCTGAGCTGGCTGCGGGACAACAAGCAAGTCACCGGCTATGGCCTGGAAAACGACCCGGACAACATCGCCCAGTGCGTGGCCAAGGGCATCAACGTGATCGAACAGGACCTGGACAAGGGCTTGGGCAACTTTGCCAGCAACAGCTTCGACATCGTGGTGATGACCCAGGCCCTGCAAGCGGTGCACTACCCGGACCGGATTCTCGACGAAATGCTGCGCGTCGGCCGCCAGTGCATCATTACCTTCCCGAACTTCGGGCACTGGCGCTGCCGCTGGTACCTGGCGACCAAGGGTCGCATGCCGGTGTCGGACTTCCTGCCGTACACCTGGTACAACACGCCGAACATCCACTTCTGCACCTTCGAAGACTTCGAAGCGCTGTGTGGCGAGCGTGAAGCCAAGGTGATCAACCGCCTCGCCGTCGATCAGCAGCACCGCCACGGCTGGGCGAGTAAACTATGGCCCAACCTGTTGGGCGAAATCGGGATTTACCGGGTCAGCAGTCCTGGCCTGACCGACCACAAGATTGCCGTCTAATCATCTTCACGAGGGACGTTCATGAGTCGTTTGGCTATTTTTCTACTGACTGCCTGCCTGGGCGCAAGCGCCATGGCCGCGGACACTATCGACGCTAATCGCAAGAAAGACTTCGGCGACATCACCGTTCACTACAACACCTTCACGTCCAGCTTCCTGCAACCGGAAACCGCCCAGGCCGTCGGCGTGGTGCGCAGCAAGAACAAGGGGTTGATCAACGTGACGGTGATCAAGGGCGTCACTCCGGTGGCCGCGCAAGTGACCGGCACCATCAAGGACCTGGGCGGCAAGAGCGAGATCCTGACCTTCAAGCAGATCAACGAGAAAGGCGGGATCAATTACCTCGCGCCCTACTCCGTCACGCAGCGTGAATACAAGACGTTTACCATCAACGTTGAAACCGGCGGCAAAGCCCATAGCTTCCAATTCAACCAAGAACTGTTCCCGGCCGAATAATGAACCTCACCCAACTCGTATTGGCCAGCCATAACGCCGGCAAACTCAAAGAACTCCAGGCCATGCTCGGCGACTCCGTGCAACTGCGCTCGATTGGCGAGTTCAGCCAGGTCGAGCCGGAAGAGACCGGCCTGTCGTTCGTCGAGAACGCCATCCTCAAGGCGCGCAATGCCGCACGCATCTCCGGCCTGCCGGCGCTGGCGGACGACTCGGGCCTGGCGGTGGACTTCCTTGGCGGCGCCCCTGGCATCTATTCGGCGCGTTATGCCGACGGCAAAGGCGACGCGGCCAACAACGCCAAGTTGCTGGAGGCCCTCAAGGACGTGCCGGACGCCGAGCGCGGCGCGCAGTTCGTCTGCGTGCTGGCATTGGTGAGGCATGCCGATGACCCGTTGCCAATCCTCTGCGAAGGCCTGTGGCACGGGCGCATCCTGCATGCGGCCAGCGGTGAGCATGGCTTTGGCTATGACCCGCTGTTCTGGGTGCCTGAGCGCAATGTGTCCAGCGCCGAACTGAGCCCGGCCGACAAGAACCAGATCAGCCACCGCGCCCGCGCAATGGATTTGCTGCGCCAACGCCTGAGCCTGAAATGACCCAGAACACCTCTGCGCAGCCGCTGATCCACGGCGGCGCGCAAACGCCGCGGGCGCCCCTGACTGTGTTGCCGCCCCTGGCGCTGTACATCCACATCCCGTGGTGTGTGCGTAAATGCCCTTACTGCGACTTCAACTCCCATACCGCCAGCAAGGTGCTGCCGGAAGACGAGTATGTGGACGCATTGCTGGCCGACCTCGATCAGGACCTGCATGCGGTGTATGGCCGCGAGCTGAGTTCGATCTTCTTCGGTGGCGGCACGCCGAGCCTGTTCAGCGCCGCTGCCCTGGGCCGCCTGCTCAAGGGTGTGGAAGCGCGCATCCCGTTTGCCAGTGATATCGAGATCACCCTGGAAGCCAACCCCGGTACGTTCGAGCAAGAGAAGTTCGTGGCGTACCGCAAGCTGGGGATCAACCGCCTGTCCATCGGCATCCAGAGCTTCCAGCAGCAGAAGCTTGAAGCCCTGGGGCGTATCCACAATGGCGACGAAGCCGTGCGTGCTGCCGGCATGGCACGCCAGGCCGGGTTCGACAACTTCAACCTGGACTTGATGCACGGCTTGCCCGATCAGTCCCTGGACGACGCTCTGAGCGACCTGCGCCAGGCCATCGCACTCAAGCCGACGCACTTGTCGTGGTATCAACTGACCCTGGAACCCAACACCGTGTTCTGGAACCAGCCGCCGGCGCTGCCGGAGGACGACACCTTGTGGGACATCCAGGAAGCCGGGCAAGCGCTGCTGGCCGAGCACGGTTACGCGCAATACGAAGTGTCGGCCTACGCCCAGCCCGGTCGCCCGGCGCGGCATAACCTGAACTACTGGAGCTTCGGCGACTTCATCGGCATCGGTGCCGGCGCCCACGGCAAGCTCAGCCACCCGGACGGGCGCATCGTGCGCTCCTGGAAGACACGGGCACCGAAGGACTACCTCAACCCGGCCAAAAGCTTTCAGGCCGGTGCGAAGGCGCTGACCAACGAAGAACTGCCGTTTGAGTTCCTGATGAATGCCCTGCGCCTCACCGATGGCGTTGACGCCACGCTGTACGCCGAACGCACCGGGCTGGACCTGGCCAGCCTGGACGAAGGCCGCCGCGACGCAGAACAAAGTGGCTTGATGCAGGTCGAACCGTCACGCCTGGCGGCGACCGACCGCGGGCAACTCTTTCTCAATGACCTGTTGCAGAAGTTTTTGAGCTGATCGCTCTAAGGAAATCGAATGGATTTGGTACTCGACCTGCTCGCCACCGTATCCCGCTGGAGCCGTAGCAACCTGTCGGAAATCTCACTGGCACTCGTGGGCTGCCTGCTGGTGCTGTTTGGCGCCGACATCAAGGGCTGGGTGGAAGCGCGCCTGGGCAGCATCGCGGGTGCGTTGCGCGTACCGCTGATGGCGCTGGTGTGCATGATTGGCAGCGGCGCGGCGCTGATCTACGCCACGCCGTGGATTGTGCGCGGGTTGAGCCAATTCAATAACTACAGCCTGGCGCCGGTGTTGGTGGTCGTATTGGTACTGATTGGCGTAGTAGCAGACCGCCGCTAACCCCAACTACACCACAAAACAAATGTGGGAGGGGGCAAGCCCCCTCCCACATTTTTGACCGCGTACTGTCAGTCGACTTTCTCGAATTTCAAATCCCACACCCCGTGCCCGAGTCGCTCGCCACGACGTTCGAACTTGGTGATCGGGCGCTCTGCCGGGCGTGGTACGCATTGGCCGTCTTCGGCCAGGTTGCGGTAACCAGGAGCGACGTTCATCACTTCCAGCATGTACTCGGCATACGGTTCCCAGTCGGTGGCCATGTGCAGGATACCGCCCACCTTCAGCTTGCTGCGTACCAGTTCCGCGAAGGAGGCCTGGACGATGCGGCGCTTGTGGTGACGGGCTTTGTGCCACGGGTCGGGGAAGAACAGCATCAGGCGGTCGAGGCTATTGTCGGCGATGCAGCGGTTGAGCACTTCGATCGCGTCGCAGTCGTACACGCGCAGGTTGGTCAGGCCTTGGGTCAGCACGCCGTTGAGCAGCGCACCCACACCTGGGCGGTGCACTTCCACGCCGATGAAATCCTGCTCCGGCGCAGCGGCAGCCATCTCCAGCAGGGAGTGGCCCATGCCGAAGCCAATTTCCAGGGAACGCGGGGCCGAACGGCCGAACACCTGGTCGTAGTCCACCGGCGCATCAGCCAGGGGCAGCACGAACAGCGGCGTACCTTGCTCCAGGCCTTTTTGCTGGCCTTCGGTCATGCGACCGGCGCGCATCACAAAACTCTTGATGCGGCGGTGCTTGGACTCGTCGCCTTCTTCTACGGTGTTCGGCGTTTCGTTTGATTCAGTCATCAATAGCTCTTACTTGATCAGACCATCCAGCGGCGAAGAGGCGCTGGCATAGAGTTTTTTCGGCATGCGACCGGCGAGGTACGCGAGGCGGCCCGCGACGATGGCATGTTGCATGGCTTGGGCCATCATGACCGGCTGTTGGGCATGGGCAATGGCCGAGTTCATCAGCACCGCGTCGCAGCCCAGTTCCATCGCGATGGTCGCGTCGGAGGCCGTGCCCACGCCCGCATCCACCAGCACCGGAATCTTGGCTTCTTCGAGGATGATCTGCAGGTTGTACGGATTGCAGATACCCAGGCCGGAACCGATCAGACCGGCCAGCGGCATGACCGCGATGCAGCCGATTTCCGCCAACTGGCGGGCGATGATCGGGTCATCGCTGGTGTAGACCATCACGTCGAAGCCTTCCTTGACCAGGGTTTCGGCGGCCTTGAGGGTTTCGATCACGTTGGGGAACAGGGTTTTCTGGTCGGCCAGCACTTCCAGCTTCACCAGGTTGTGGCCGTCGAGCAGCTCACGGGCCAGGCGGCAGGTGCGCACGGCTTCGATGGCGTCGTAGCAACCAGCGGTGTTCGGCAGGAAGGTGTAGCGGTCCGGCGACAACACTTCGAGCAGGTTCGGTTCGCCTTCGATCTGGCCCAGGTTGGTGCGGCGCACGGCGAAGGTGACGATCTCGGCGCCCGAGGCTTCGATGGCCAGGCGGGTTTCTTCCATGTCGCGGTACTTGCCAGTGCCGACCAGCAGACGGGACTGGTAGGTACGACCGGCCAGGACGAAGGGCTTGTCGCTACGAACGATGCTCATGGGAAATCCTCGAAATGGGGTGAGGTTCTGCAGAATTCAGAAAGCTGCGCGACTAGCCGCCGCCGATGGCGTGGACCACTTCGACCTGGTCGCCTTCGGTGAGCGCGGTCTGTGCATGCAGGCTACGCGGGACGATATCCAGGTTGAGTTCCACTGCGACGCGACGCCCGGTCAGGTCCAGACGGGTCAGCAGGGCCGCAACGGTTTCACCGTCGGGCAGTTCAAAGGATTCGCCGTTCAACTGAATGCGCATGCCACGGGCCGCCATCGTTTTTAGGGGCCCGCATTCTAGCCCGATTGACGTTGCCGGCCCAAGCCCCTTGGTCAGGCAGCCTGCAGGCGCCATGCCGCCAGGCCGAGGAAAAACCAACCCAGCAGGAACGCCAGCCCGCCGAAGGGTGTGATGATCCCGAGCTTGCTGAAACCTGTCAGCGTCAACACATACAGGCTGCCGGAGAACAGCAGGATACCGACGGCAAACGAAATACCCGCCCAATTGACCAACCGGCCAGGAATATGGGCCGCCAGCAGCGCCACGCCGAACAGCGCCAGGGCGTGCACCAGTTGATAAGTGACGCCGGTGTGGAAGATCGCCAGATAGTCGGCGCTCAGGCGGTTTTTCAGGCCATGGGCGGCGAACGCGCCAAGGGCCACGCCGGTGAAGCCGAAAAAGGCCGCCAACATCAGAAAGCCACGCAACATAAGGAACTCCAGTCAGACTCAAGGGGCCGGGTCTGTATAATGGCCCGCTCAACGGGTTCGGCCAAGCCATCTCTATGCTGCGTCTCCTCTTCAAACGCTTTCTCAACGTCGTGAAATGGTTTGCCATCGGCAGTGTGCTGCTGGTGCTGCTATTGCGTGTCGTCCCGCCGCCGTTCACGGCGCTGATGGTGGAACGCAAGGTCGAATCCTGGTTCGACGGCGAGCCCATCGACCTGCAACGCAGCTGGGTGCCGTGGGACCAGATCTCCGACGACCTCAAGGTGGCGGTGATGGCCGGTGAAGACCAGCGCTTTCCGCAACACTGGGGCTTTGATTTCGGCGCGATCCAGGCAGCCATCCTGCACAACGAGCGCGGTGGGTCGATTCGCGGTGCCAGTACGTTAAGCCAGCAGGTGTCGAAAAACCTCTTCCTGTGGGCCGGCCGCAGTTATTTGCGCAAAGGGCTGGAAGCCTGGTTTACCGGTTTGATCGAGGTGTTGTGGCCCAAGCAGCGGATTCTTGAGGTGTACCTCAATAGCGTGGAATGGGACGAAGGCGTGTTTGGCGCAGAAGCGGCGGCGCGGCATCACTTCGGGGTGAGTGCCAAGGGGCTTTCGCGGCAGCAGGCGAGTTACCTGGCGGCGGTGTTGCCTAACCCTCGGGTATGGAGTGCCAGTCATCCCACCGCGTATGTGGCGCGGCGCGCGGCGTGGATTCGCCAGCAGATGAGTCAACTCGGTGGGGATGGCTATCTCGTCGAACTGAACAACACCCGCAAAGCGCCCTGGTCAGACTGAAACAACGCAGAAACAAATGTGGGAGGGGGCAAGCCCCCTCCCACATGTTTGACCCAGTGTTGCCGGTTGGGTCAGGCAGCGATCGACAACTTCAGCTTGTTCATCGCGCTTTTCTCAAGCTGACGAATCCGCTCGGCCGACACGTTGTACTTCTGCGCCAGGTCGTGCAGCGTGGCTTTTTCTTCCGCCAGCCAGCGCTGGTAGAGAATGTCACGGCTGCGGTCGTCCAGCACTTCCAGCGCTTCGTGCAGGTTGTGGTTGGAGTTGTCGCTCCAGTCCGCATCCTCCAGTTGACGCGCCGGGTCATACCGGTGGTCTTCCAGGTAATTGGCTGGCGATTGGAAGGCGCTGTCGTCGTCCGCTTCGGCGGCCGGGTCGAAGGCCATGTCATGGCCGGTCAGGCGGCTTTCCATCTCGCGCACTTCACGGGGCTCCACGCCGAGGCTTTCGGCCACGCGGTGGACTTCCTCGTTGTTCAGCCACGCCAGGCGTTTTTTCTGGCTGCGCAGGTTGAAGAACAGTTTGCGCTGGGCCTTGGTGGTCGCCACTTTCACGATGCGCCAGTTGCGCAGGATGAACTCGTGGATTTCCGCCTTGATCCAGTGCACGGCAAACGACACCAAACGCACACCCATCTCAGGGTTGAAGCGTTTAACGGCCTTCATCAGGCCAACGTTGCCTTCCTGGATCAGGTCAGCCTGCGCCAAGCCGTAGCCGCTATAGCTACGGGCAATGTGTACGACAAAACGCAGGTGGGCGAGCACCATCTGCCGAGCCGCCCCCAAATCCTGCTCATAATAGAGACTCTCGGCCAGTTCACGCTCCTGCTCGGGCGTCAGCAATGGAATGCTGTTGACCGTGTGCACATACGCCTCCAGGTTTGCACCCGGGACCAGAGCATAAGCAGGTTGCAAAGAAGTGGTCATACGAAACCTCCGACTTACATAACTCGTGCAGTTCAGCACTGCGAAAATTGACCGGGAACCGTAGGACAAGTTCCCTAAACCACTGATACGGTCAATACAAACGAAACCACATTAAACTGACATTAACTACTTCGGCGCCAACTCACGTAAATGACGTGCCACCGCAATCCAGGCACCGATATAACCCAACAATACCGCGCCAAGCAAGAGACTCAGACCATCGGCTACCGGCACGCCGGCCAGGGCAAAATCACTGCCGTAGAGCCCGGCCAGCCCGACCACCGCATCGTTCAGCCAATCAAGGCCAAACGCCAGCACTCCCCAGGACAAAATCCCTGCACCGAAGCCATAGAGCGCGCCCATGTAGAGAAAGGGCCTACGCACATAGCTGTCCGTGCCGCCGACCAGTTTAATCACTTCTATCTCGGTGCGGCGGTTTTCAATATGAAGACGAATGGTATTGCCTATCACCAAAAGTAATGCAGACACCAACAGCACCGTCAACCCGAACACGAAGCGGTCGCCGAGCTTGAGGATCGCCGCCAGGCGCTCCACCCAGACGAGGTCCAACTGGGCCTGTTGCACCTTGGGCATCTCTGCGAGTTTTTGACGCAGGGCTTCCAGTGCGGGCTTGTCGACTTCATTCGGGGTCACCAGCACCACGCCCGGCAGTGGGTTCTCTGGCAACTCCTTGAGCGCTTCGCCCAGGCCGGATTGCTGCTGGAACTCTTCAAGGGCCTGGTCGCGGCTGATGTACTCGGCATCGGCCACGCCCGGCAGGTTCTTGATGTCATCGCGCAGCGACTCACCGTCCTTGGCGCTGGCGTCGATGTTCAGGTACAGGGAAATCTGCGCCGCGCGCTGCCAGGAACCGCCCAGGCGCTCGACATTATTGAGCAGCAACGACAAGCCCATCGGCAAGCTCAGCGCGACAGCCATCACCAGGCAGGTGAAAAAGCTGCCGATGGGCTGCTTGCCCAGGCGACGCAGGCTGTCGAGCAGGCTGGCGCGATGGCTTTCGATCCAGGCGCGCAACAGGGTGCTGAAGTCCGGGCCATCGTCATCGTGATCGTGTTTTTTCTTCTGCGGTTGCGGGTCGGCCGGTTTCGGCGCCACGCGTTCGGAGACTTTAGGGCTGCGTGTCGCACTCATACCCCGGCCTCCCCGTCACCGATCAGGCGGCCGCGTTGCAGGGTCAGCATGCGGTGGCGCATGCGGGCGATCAGCGCCAGGTCGTGACTGGCGATCAATACGCTGGTACCGAGCCGGTTGATGTCTTCAAACACCCCCATGATCTCGGCCGCCAGGCGCGGGTCGAGGTTACCGGTGGGTTCGTCCGCCAGCAGCAGGGCCGGGCGGTGCACGATGGCGCGGGCGATGCCGACGCGCTGTTGCTGGCCGGTGGACAGGTCGCCGGGGTAGAGATCGGTCTTGTCCGACAGCGCCACGCGCTCCAGGGCAGAATCGACACGCTTGGCGATCTCGGCCTTGGACAGCCCGAGGATCTGCAGCGGCAGGGCGACGTTATTGAACACGGTGCGATCGAACAGCAACTGATGGTTCTGGAACACCACGCCGATCTGGCGGCGCAGGTAAGGAATCTGCGCATTGCTGATGGTGGCCAGGTCCTGGCCCGCCAGCAGCAATTTGCCGGTGGTTGGGCGCTCCATGGCCAGCAGCAGGCGCAACAAGGTACTTTTGCCAGCCCCGGAGTGGCCGGTTACGAACAAGAATTCGCCGCGACGCACTCGAAAGCTCAGCTCATGCAAGCCCACATGCCCGTTGGCATAGCGTTTACCGACCTGTTCGAATCGAATCATGAACGCTCCCGCTCGGCGAAAAGTGCCTGTACAAAGGGTTCGGCTTCAAAGGTGCGCAAGTCGTCGATGCCTTCACCCACACCGATGTAACGAATCGGCAACCCGAACTGTTTGGCCAGGGCGAAGATCACGCCGCCCTTGGCCGTGCCGTCGAGCTTAGTCAATGCCAGGCCGGTGAGTTGCACCGTCTGGTTGAATTGCTTGGCCTGGCTGATGGCGTTCTGGCCGGTGCCGGCATCCAGCACCAGCAGAACCTCATGCGGGGCGTCTGCGTCAAGCTTGCCGATCACGCGGCGGACTTTCTTCAGCTCTTCCATCAGATTGTCTTTGGTGTGCAGGCGACCGGCGGTATCGGCGATCAGTACGTCGATGTTACGGGCCTTGGCGGCTTGCACGGCGTCGAAGATCACCGAAGCGGAATCGGCGCCGGTGTGCTGGGCGATCACCGGGATCTTGTTGCGCTCGCCCCAGACCTGCAACTGCTCAACCGCAGCGGCGCGGAAGGTGTCGCCGGCGGCCAGCATGACTTTCTTGCCCTCGGACTGCAGCTTCTTGGCCAGCTTGCCGATGGTGGTGGTCTTGCCGGCGCCGTTGACGCCCACTACCAGGATCACGAACGGCTTGTTCGGGGTGATCACCAGCGGCGCTTCCACGGGCTTGAGCATCGCGGCCAGTTCGGCCTGCAGGGATTTGTAGAGCGCATCGGCGTCGGTCAGTTGCTTACGCGCGACCTTCTGGGTCAGGCTCTGGATGATCACGGCGGTGGCTTCGACGCCCACGTCGGCGGTGAGCAGGCGGGTTTCGATGTCTTCCAGCAGTTCGTCATCGATGACTTTCTTGCCGAGGAACAGGCTGGCCATGCCTTCGCCGATGCTGGCGCTGGTCTTGCTCAGGCCTTGCTTGAGGCGGGCGAAGAAGCCGGTCTTGCTGGTTTCGACCGCCGCAACGGCAACAGGCTCGGGCTCGGGCTCGATAACCGCCGGCACAGGGGCTTCGGTCACCACGGCCACCGGCTCGACCAAGGCAGGAATCGGCGGGGCGATATGCTCGGCCTGCACGTCTTCAACCAGCGCCACCGGCTCTTCGGCCACTGGCAGTTCCAGCCATGGTTTAGGTTCTGGTTCTGGTGCTTGCTCGATTTCTGGCTCTGGCTCTGGCTCTGGCACAGCCTCGACCACCGGCTGCAACACCGGCTCGGCCATCGGCAACACCACCGGGGCCGGGGTTTCGGCAACCGGTTCGGCTTCTACTATTGGCTCAGGCGTCGGCTCAGGCTGAACCGGCGGCTGTTCCTCGACGGTTTCCTGCGGCTTTTTGCGCAGCCATCCGAACAGGCCTTTTTTCTCGCCAGCCGCAGCTGGGGTCTTCTTGTCGTCGTTGGAACCAAACATGGAGACGGCTATCTCAAGGTAGCGACGCGCCAGCAGGCGCGTCGGTAAATAAAATTCGATGCGTAACAGACTGTTTTTTAGCCAGCTCGTTCATGCGCAACATTTTGTAAGGCCTAAATAGGGCCCCGACAAGACTGCCGCAGTGGCCGTCCGTAAATCCGACCAGTATCCTAGCACCTCCTCGCCCGCCTACGCTAAGACCAAGCGGGCAGCCCAACAGGTTAAAAAACGAATGAATGCTCTAGCCCGCCGCGCCGCAGGCCTGCTGTTCAGCACAGTTTGTCTGCCTCTTTCAGCTTTGGCTGCCGACCCACAACCCACCCATGAATTCACCCTCGACAACGGCCTCAAGGTGGTCGTGCGCGAAGACCATCGCGCGCCGGTGGTGGTTTCACAGGTGTGGTACAAGGTCGGGTCGAGCTACGAAACCCCGGGCCAGACCGGTTTGTCCCACGCCCTGGAGCACATGATGTTCAAGGGCAGCGCCAAGGTCGGGCCCGGCGAAGCCTCGCTGATCCTGCGCGACCTCGGCGCCGAAGAGAACGCCTTCACCAGCGACGACTACACCGCCTATTATCAGGTGCTGGCCCGAGACCGCCTGGGCGTGGCCTTCGAGCTGGAAGCCGACCGCATGGCCAGCCTGCGCCTGCCGGCCGACGAGTTCAGCCGCGAAATCGAGGTCATCAAGGAAGAACGCCGCCTGCGCACCGACGACAACCCCATGTCCAAGGCCTACGAGCGCTTCAAGGCCATGGCGTTCCCGGCCAGCGGTTACCACACGCCGACCATCGGCTGGATGGCCGACCTGGACCGCATGAAGGTCGAAGAACTGCGCCACTGGTACCAATCCTGGTACGTGCCCAACAACGCCACCCTGGTGGTGGTCGGCGACGTCACCCCGGACGAGGTGAAAACCCTGGCCCAGCGCTACTTTGGCCCGATCCAGAAGCGTGACGTCCCACCCGCCAAGATTCCGATGGAACTGGCCGAGCCCGGCGAGCGCCTGCTGACCCTGCACGTGCAGACCCAATTGCCGAGCGTGATCCTGGGCTTCAACGTGCCGGGCCTCGCGACCGCCGAAGACAAACGCTCGGTCCAGGCCCTGCGCCTGCTCTCGGCGTTGCTGGACGGCGGCTACAGCGCGCGCATCTCCGAGCAACTCGAACGCGGTGAAGAGCTGGTTTCCGCCGCCTCCACCAACTACGACGCCTACACCCGTGGCGACACGCTGTTCATGCTCAGCGCCACCCCCAACCAGCAGAAAAAGAAAACCATCGCCCAAGCCGAAGCCGGCCTGTGGCGCCTGCTGGATGAGCTGAAAGCCAAGCCGCCAACGGCCGAAGAACTGGAACGCATCCGCGCCCAGGTCATCGCCGGCCTGGTCTACCAGCGTGATTCCATCACCAGCCAGGCCACGGCCATCGGCTCGCTGGAAACGGTCGGCCTGTCCTGGAAGCTGATGGACACCGAGCTCGCCGACCTGCAAAGCGTGACTCCGGAAGATATTCAGAAGGCCGCGCGCACCTACTTTACCCGCGAACGTCTCAGCGTCGCCCATGTCCTGCCCCAGGAGACCGCTCATGAGTGATCGCAACAGCAGCCGCCTGATTTTCCCCGGTCTCATCGCCGTGACCCTGATGGCCGCCAGCGCCGTGTATTTCCTGCGCCCGAGCGAGTCCGTCGCCAGCCCGGCGCTGGACAAGGCCAATAAACTGCAATCCCTCGCGGAGCTGGACGGCAAGGCGCCGACCAACCGCAAGCTCGACGTGCAGACCTGGACCACCGCCGAAGGCGCCAAGGTGCTGTTCGTCGAAGCCCACGAGCTGCCGATGTTCGACATGCGCATCCTGTTCGCCGCCGGCAGCAGCCAGGACGGCGACGTGCCCGGCCTGGCGCTGATGACCAACGCCATGCTCAACGAAGGTGTACCGGGCAAGGACGTGAGCCAGATCGCCCGCGACTTCGAAGGCCTGGGCGCGGATTTCGGCAATGGCGCCTACCGCGACATGGCGCTGGTGTCCCTGCGCAGCCTGAGCGCCGGCGACAAGCGCGACGCGGCCCTGAAGCTGTTTGACGAGGTGATCGGCAAGCCGACCTTCCCCGCCGACTCGCTCGCGCGGATCAAGAACCAGATCCTCGCCGGTTTCGAATACCAGAAGCAGAACCCGGGCAAGCTGGCCAGCCTCGAGTTGTTCAAGCGCTTGTACGGCGATCATCCTTACGCGCACCCGAGCGAAGGCACGCCAGAAAGTGTGCCGAAGATCTCCCTCGCGCAGATGCAGGCGTTTCATGCCAAAGCCTATGCCGCCGGTAACGCGGTCATTGCGGTGGTGGGTGACCTCAGCCGCGCCGAAGCCGAGGCCATGACGGCCAAGGTGTCGGCATCGCTGCCCAAGGGCCCGGCACTGGCGAAGATCGCCCAACCGACCGAACCGAAAGCCGGCCTGAGCCATATCGAGTTTCCGTCCAAGCAGACGCACCTGCTGTTTGCCCAACTGGGTATCGACCGCGCCGACCCCGACTACGCAGCCTTGTCCCTGGGCAACCAGATCCTCGGCGGCGGCGGTTTCGGCACGCGCCTGATGAGTGAAGTGCGCGAGAAACGCGGCCTGACCTACGGCGTGTACTCCGGTTTCTCGCCGATGCAGGTGCGTGGCCCGTTCATGGTCCAGTTGCAGACCCGCGCGGAAATGAGCGGCGGCACCCTGCGCCTGGTGGAAGACGTGGTGGCCGACTACCTCAAGACTGGCCCGACGCAAAAGGAACTGGATGACGCCAAGCGCGAACTGGCCGGCAGCTTCCCGCTGTCCACGGCGAGCAACGCCGATATCGTCGGGCAGTTGGGGGCGATGGGGTTCTACAACCTTCCGCTGACCTATCTGGAAGATTTCATGAAACAATCCCAGGCCCTGACCGTAGAGCAGGTCAAGGCTGCCTTGAACAAACACTTGAGCGCCGACAAGATGGTCATCGTGACCGCCGGCCCGACGACTGCGCAAAAGCCACTACCGCCCCCCACTGATAAACCCGCCGAGCAGCCGCTCGGGGTTCCGGAGCATTAATGGCCAGTTCATCTCGCCCGAAAAAACCCGTCCACAACGTCCACAACGGTGTGGGCCAGCTGCGCATCATTGGCGGCGAATGGCGCAGCCGCAAGCTGAGCTTCCCCGACGTAGTGGGCCTGCGCCCGACGCCAGACCGCGTGCGTGAAACCCTGTTCAACTGGCTCGCGCCCTACATCGCCGGCGCCAAGGTGCTGGACCCGTTCGCGGGCAGCGGCGCGCTGTTCCTGGAGGCGCTGTCCCGTGGCGCCGCCCTGGGACAGGCGCTGGACGCCAGCAACGTGGCGGTTTCCAGCCTCAAGGAACACTTGGGCACGCTGCGTTGCACCACCGGCCAGGTACAGACCGCCGACGCGCTGCGCTACCTGGAAACCCAGCCGGCCAGTGAGTTCGACGTGGTGTTCCTGGACCCACCGTTCAACCAGAACCTGCTCCCCACCGTGTGTGCCCTGCTGGAAGAACGCCAATGGCTGGCGCCCGACTCGTGGATCTACACTGAAAGCGAGACCGCCCCGTCCACCCTCGGCCTCCCGGCAACATGGCGCCTGCATCGGGAACAGAAGTCCGGGCGAGTGTATTACGCGCTGTGGCAGCGCTCGGTCGAAAGCGCCGCTTAACCTGTGGTGAGGGAACGTGCTCCCGCTGGGGCCGCTGCGCCACCAGCGCGGGACAAGCCCGCTCACCACGACAGGCCCGCCATAGCACCGAGAGTTACATGAAGCCCTCCACCCCGCTGTTCACTCCGGCCTTCGGCCTCGGCAACCCCCACCTGCAAACACTGTGGGGGCCGCTGTGGCGCGCGACCACCCACCTCGAGCGCCAGCGTGAACGCCTGTGGCTGGACGACGGCGATTTCCTCGACCTCGACTGGCACGGTCCTCACGATGCGCAAGCGCCGTTGGTGCTGGTGCTGCACGGGCTGACCGGCTCTTCCAACTCGCCCTATGTCGCCGGCCTGCAAAAAGCCCTCGCCGCCCAGGGTTGGGCCAGTGCTGCGCTGAACTGGCGGGGCTGTTCGGGCGAACCGAACCTGTTGGCACGCAGCTATCACTCGGGCGCCAGCGAAGACCTGGCGTCAGCGATTGCCCATCTGCGTGCCAAGCGGCCGTTGGCGCCGCTGTATGCCGTGGGTTACTCGCTGGGCGGCAATGTGCTGCTCAAACACCTGGGTGAAACCGGGGCGGCATCGGGGTTGCAAGGTGCGGCGGCAGTGTCGGTGCCGTTTCGTCTGGATCAGTGCGCGGACCGCATCGGGCTGGGCTTTTCGCGGGTTTATCAGAAGCACTTCATGCGTGAGATGCTGGCGTATATCCGCGTCAAGCAGAGCCGTTTCCTACAGGACGGCCGCGCGGACGGGCTAAAAACGCTGGAAGCTCTGGGCTCGCTGGAGAAAATGCGCACGTTCTGGGATTTCGATGGGAGGGTGACAGCGCCGCTGCACGGTTTCCTCAATGCCGAAGACTATTACCGCCGTGCGTCCAGCCGCTATTACCTGGGCAGTATCCGCACGCCCACCCTGATCATCCACGCCGCCGATGACCCGTTCGTGTTCGCCCACAGCCTGCCTGAGCCAGTTGAGTTGTCGGAGTGCACTGAATTTGAGCTGACAGCCAAGGGCGGACATGTCGGGTTTGTCGATGGAACCTTAAAGCGCCCCGGTTATTACCTGGAGCGCCGCATTCCCGCGTGGTTGCTCAGTCACCGGTAGCGATGGCCCGCGCGGGATCGGTAATCCACTCACTCCACGACCCCGCATACAACTTGCCCAACGGATAACCCGCCAAGCTCAGGGCAAAGAGGTTGTGGCACGCGGTCACGCCCGAGCCGCAGTACGCCACCAGTTCATCCGGCGAGCGCCCTTGCAAGTGAGCGGCGAAACGCTGCTTGAGCTGATCGGCCGGCAAGAATCGCCCGTCGCTGCCCAGGTTCTCGTTGAACGCCGCACATTGCGCCCCGGGGATATGCCCGGCGACTGGATCAATCGGCTCCACTTCGCCGCGAAAACGCGGCTGGGCGCGAGCATCGATCAGCGTCAGCCCCGGCTGGCCCAAGCGCTTTTGCAGGTGCTCCGCGTCCAGCAGCAGGTGGTTGTCCGGTGTACCCGCCAAGGTACCGACCTCCACCAGCGGCGCGTCCAGGCTTAACGGGAAACCTGCGGCATGCCAGGCCTTGAGGCCGCCATCGAGGATAAACACGCCCTCCCGCTTGCCCAGCCACGCCAGCAACCACCACGCCCGGGCGGCAAACGCGCCGGGGCCATCGTCATACAACACCACGTCGGTATCGTCGCTGATGCCCCACGCCCGCAATTGCTGAACCAAGGTATCTGCCGCCGGCAACGGATGACGACCGGTCACGCCTTTGGTCACTGGTCCACTGAGATGTCGCTCCAGGTCGGCGTATTGCGCACCGTCAATATGCCCTTCGGCATAGCTGCAACGCCCGTAGTCCGGGTCTTCCAAGGCAAATCGGCAATCCAGGATCACCAACCCGCCGGCCTTCTGGCGTTCGGCCAATTGCGTAGGGCTGATCAGTTGGGCAAGCGGCATGACGGACTCCTGTGGATAAATTCGGGAAAGGTCCTACTTCACTTCTTCCAGTGCCTGACTCAACGGCACGTAAAACTCTTTGAACAGCGCGTCAACTGCGTCCTTGGCCTGGGGGGTGACAAACCCCGCTTCCAGCACGAGGACCTGATACACCCCGCGCTTGATCGCTTCGGCGCTCAAGTGCGCGGAGTTTTCATTGGTGGTGCACAAAAAGCGCACCCACGAGGTGAGGATGATCCACGCGTTGAGGGTGAGGGCTTCGGTTTGGATCGGGTCCATATTGAGGATGCCCGCATCGACAAAACCTCGATAAATGGCATTGCCCTGGGTCAGGCAGCGCTGGGAAAAACGCCGGTAGCCGGTGGCCAGTTCCGGGTCGCTCTCCAGCAAGTGTTCGAGATCGCGGTGCAGGAAGCGATAGCGCCACATGCCCGCCAGCAGGGCCTGCAGGTAGAAACGCTTGTCCTGGACCGTGGCTGCACGCCCCTCGGGTGGGCGCAGGAAACTGTCCACCAAGGCTTCGTATTCACGGAACAGCACGGCGATGATCGCCTGCTTGTTGGGGAAGTGGTAGTACAGGTTGCCCGGTGAAATTTCCATATGGGCAGCGATATGGTTGGTGCTCACACTGCGCTCTCCCTGCTGGTTAAAAAGCTCCAGGCTGGTTTGCACAATGCGCTCGCTGGTCTTTACTCGTGGTGCCATAGGGGAATCAGCTTCTATACACGTGAAGGGGCATCTTACGGCCTATCCCGGCCGGGATAAAACAGCATGTTGCTGCAATGATATTTGACAACTTAGAGTAATAACTCTAAAAATCCAGGCAGACCTATAACAATCGGGAACTGCGCCATGTCTGCCAACATTGCCTACCTGCAAGATTCCCAGGCGCTGGATCAACTCCAGGACCTGTTCGACGCCCAGCGCCACGCCTACGCGGCCAATCCCATGCCGCCTGCAGCCCAGCGCCAGCAATGGCTCAAGGCGCTGCGCGAATTGCTCAGCGATGAACGCCAGGCACTCATCAGCGCGATCAGCCAGGACTTCAGCCACCGCAGCGCCGACGAAACGCTGTTCGCCGAACTGATGCCGAGCCTGCATGGCATCCACTACGCCAGCAAACACCTCAAGGGCTGGATGAAACCTTCGCGCCGCGCTGTAGGCATTGCCTTCCAGCCGGCGTCCGCCAAGGTCATCTATCAGCCGTTGGGCGTGGTCGGCGTGATCGTGCCATGGAACTACCCGCTGTACCTGGCCATCGGCCCGCTGGTCGGTGCGTTGGCGGCGGGTAACCGGGTGATGCTCAAGCTCAGCGAATCCACCCCGGCCACCGGCGAATTGCTTAAAAAGCTGCTGGCAAAGATCTTCCCCGAAGACCTGGTGTGCGTGGTCTTGGGCGAAGCCGAAGTGGGCATGGCGTTTTCCAGACTGCGTTTCGACCATCTGCTCTTCACCGGCGCTACCAGCATTGGCAAACATGTGATGCGCGCGGCGGCCGAGCACTTGACCCCGGTCACCCTGGAATTGGGCGGCAAGTCGCCGGCCATCGTCTCGGCCGATGTGCCCCTCAAGGACGCCGCCGAACGCATCGCCTTCGGTAAAGCGCTGAACGCCGGGCAAACCTGTGTGGCGCCGGACTATGTGTTGGTGCCGGAAGAGCGCGTGGACGCCTTCGTCGAGGCCTACACCCAGGCCGTGCGCGGGTTTTACCCCACGCTCGCCGACAACCCGGACTACACGGCCATCATCAACGAGCGGCAATTGGCGCGCCTGAATGCCTACATCAAGGACGCCATCGACAAAGGCGCCACGCTGGTTCCGCTATACGATCAAGGCCAGGCCCGGCGCATGGCCCACAGCCTGCTGCTGAATGTCAGCGATGACATGACGGTGATGCAGGACGAGATCTTCGGCCCGGTGCTGCCCATCGTGCCCTATCGCGGCATCGACCAGGCGTTTGCCTACGTCAACCAGCGCCCTCGCCCGTTGGCCCTTTACTACTTCGGCTACAACAAGGGCGAGCAGAACCGCGTGCTGCACGAGACCCATTCCGGCGGCGTATGCCTGAACGACACGCTGCTGCACGTGGCCCAGGACGATATGCCTTTCGGCGGTATCGGCCCTTCAGGCATGGGCCACTACCACGGGCATGAAGGCTTTCTCACTTTCAGCAAGGCCAAGGGTGTGCTGGTCAAGCAGCGCTTGAATGCGGCGAAGTTGATCTACCCGCCCTACGGAAAATCGATCCAGAAGCTGATCCAGAAGCTGTTTATCCGTTGATATCGCCACTCTCGGGACAATAAAAACAATGAACCCCAGCCTGACTGATACACCCGCGCTGTCACGGCGCGGCGTCCTGAAAATCGGCCTGTGCGCCAGCGCCTTCCTGGCCACCGCCGGGTTGGGCGCCAGCCTCAGCGGCTGTTCCAGCAGCACGCCGGCCAGCGGATTTGCGATGTTGCGCAGCAGTGACCTGCCGTTCCTGCGCGCGGTGATCCCGGTGCTGCTGGAAGGTGTCGCGAGCACCGAGGCAGTCGCCAGCGGAATCGAGGGCACGCTGAAAAAACTCGACTTCAGCCTGCAGCACCTGTCGCCAGAAATGTTCAAGCTTACCCAGCAATTGTTTGACGTGCTCGGCATGGGCATTACCCGAGGCCCGTTGACCGGGATCTGGGGCAGCTGGGAAAACGCCGAGCCCGAGCAGATCCGCAACTTCCTGCACCGCTGGGAGAACAGCTACCTGAACCTGCTGCGCATGGGCCAGGGCTCGCTGCTCAAGCTGGTGATCATGGCGTGGTATTTCCAGCCGGCATCGTGGGCCCACTGTGGCTATCCCGGCCCACCGAAGATCTAGCCTTGAAAACCTAATCAAATGTGGGAGGGGGCTTGCCCCGGATGGCGGTGTATCAGAAAAAATTTATTGCCTGACCCTCCGCTTTCGGGGGCAACCCCCCTCCCACATTGGCTGCCTATAACAACAAGAGTGCACACCTATGCCCGTACCCGATCTGTTCCGCGAGGGCCTGGCCCGCGGCTGGAAAACCCACAACGGCGCCGCCCTCGACAGCGACCTGACCCTGGAAGCCGACGTTGCCATCATTGGCAGTGGCGCGGGTGGCGGTACAACGGCTGAAATCCTCAGCGCCGCTGGCTACAAGGTGCTGCTGATCGAAGAAGGCCCGCTCAAGACCAGCAGCGACTTCAAACTGCTCGAAGACGAGGCCTACACCAGCCTCTATCAGGAGGGTATCGGGCGCATGAGCAAGGACGGTGCGATTACCATCCTGCAAGGCAGGGCGGTGGGCGGCACCACCTTGATCAACTGGACGTCGAGCTTTCGCACGCCCGACGCCACCCTTTCCCACTGGGCCAGCGAATACGCGGTGAAAGGCCATAGCAGTGCCGAAATGGCCCCCTGGTTCGAAAAGATGGAGCAACGCCTCGGCATCGCGCCCTGGGCCCTGCCACCCAACCCCAACAACGATGTCATCCGCAAAGGCTGCGAACAGCTCGGCTACAGCTGGCACGTGATCCCGCGCAACGTGCGTGGCTGCTTCAACCTGGGGTATTGCGGCATGGGCTGCCCGGTCAATGCCAAACAGTCGATGCTGGTGACCACCATTCCCTCCACCCTGGAAAAAGGCGGCGAGCTGCTTTACCTCGCCCGCGCTGATCGCCTCAGGTACAGCGGCGACACCATCAGTAGCCTCGAATGCGTGGCGATGGACGAACGATGTGTAGCGCCCACCGGTCGCAAGATCACGGTAAAGGCCAAGCATTACGTACTCTCCGGCGGCGGCATCAACAGCCCGGCGTTGCTGATGCGTTCGGACGCCCCCGACCCGCACTCGCGCGTTGGCAAGCGCACCTTCCTGCACCTGGTGAATTTCTCCGCCGGACTGTTCGACGAGGTCATCAACCCGTTCTACGGCGCGCCGCAGTCGATCTATTCGGACCATTTCCAATGGCAAGACGGCACCACCGGAAAAATGTCTTACAAGCTGGAGGCTCCGCCCTTACATCCAGCGCTGGCCAGCACCTTGCTCGGCGGATACGGCGCGCAGAACGCCCTGGACATGAGCCAATTGCCCAACACCCACGCCATGCTGGCCCTGCTGCGCGATGGCTTTCACCCGGACAGCGTCGGCGGCACTGTGGAACTGCGTGGCGATGGCACGCCGGTGCTCGACTATCAGGTCTCGGCTTACGCCTGGGACGGCCTGCGTCGCGCCTTCCACAGCATGGCCGAGATCCAGTTCGCCGCTGGCGCGCAGTCAGTCAAGCCACTGCACCACGACGCGCGCTACGTGAAAACCCTGGGTGAGGCCCGCGCGATGATCGATGGCCTGAACCTTGAGCTGCATCGAACCTGCCTGGGCAGTGCTCATGTGATGGGCGGTTGTGCGATGGGTGAAGACCCCAAAAATGCGGTGGCCGACAGCCTGGGTCGTCATCACCAGTTACGCAACCTGTCGATCCACGATGGCTCCCTGTTCCCCACCAGTATTGGCGCCAACCCACAATTATCCGTGTATGGATTAACCGCCCAACTGGCGACAGCATTGGCCGAACGTCTGAAAACGGCATGAAAAAACCCGGTCTATCGAGGCTTCTTCTGCATAAGTTGACTTGGCCGACAGGGATGGCTGCGATACCATCCGGTTCCCCAACGGACTCCGCCAGGACGACGCGATGAACCGAGTGTTGTACCCAGGTACCTTCGACCCGATTACCAAAGGCCATGGCGATTTGGTCGAACGCGCCTCTCGCTTGTTCGACCATGTGATCATCGCGGTCGCGGCCAGCCCCAAGAAAAACCCGCTGTTTCCACTGGAACAGCGCGTGGAGCTGGCGCGAGAGGTCACCAAGCACCTGCCCAACGTGGAGGTGGTGGGGTTTTCCACGCTGCTCGCCCACTTTGCCAAGGAACAGAATGCCAATGTGTTCCTGCGCGGGCTGCGCGCGGTGTCGGACTTCGAATACGAGTTCCAGCTGGCCAACATGAACCGCCAACTGGCGCCGGACGTGGAAAGCCTGTTCCTTACTCCGTCGGAGCGTTATTCGTTCATTTCCTCGACGTTGGTGCGTGAAATTGCCGCTTTGGGCGGCGATATCACCAAGTTCGTGCACCCGGCTGTGGCGGATGCGCTGACCCTGCGCTTCAAGAAGTAACCCCGCTCGATCGGCGCCCGCTCGCACTGCGGGCGCCAATGCGGCACAATTGCGCGCATTAGTTTTCCAGATGCCTTGGCTGACAGCCCTGGCAGGAGTTTCCATGTCCCTGATCATCACCGACGATTGCATCAACTGCGACGTCTGCGAACCCGAGTGCCCGAACGCTGCGATTTCCCAAGGTGAGGAGATCTATGTGATCGACCCGAACCTGTGCACCCAGTGCGTGGGCCACTACGACGAACCTCAGTGCCAGCAGGTCTGCCCGGTGGATTGCATTCCGCTGGACGAAGCCCATCCGGAGTCGGAAGAGCAACTGATGGAGAAGTACCGCAAGATTACTGGCAAGGCTTGAGGGCCTCATCGGGGGCAAGCCCCCTCCCACATTTGACCGGGTTCACAGCTAGCTGTTGGTGAATACAGTCAGTGTGGGAGGGGCTTGCCCCGGTAGCAATCTCAGCCCTCACACAGCAATCAGCGCTGGCACTTGGGGCAAAACACACTCGCCCGCTGCCCCAGCACCACATTGCGCAGTTCAGTCCCGCAGACCTTGCAGCCATCGCCCCCACGGCCGTACACGAACAGCTCCTGCTGGAAGTATCCCGGCTGCCCGTCGCCACCGATAAAGTCCCGCAACGTGGTACCGCCACGCTCAATGGCCGCCGCCAGTACCCGTTTGATCTCGATCGCCAGCTTCAAATAACGCGCCCGTGAAATGCCGCCTGCTGCGCGACGTGGGTCGATCCCCGCCGCAAACAGGGCTTCGGTCGCGTAGATATTGCCCACGCCCACCACCACCGCGTTGTCCATGATGAATGGTTTCACCGCCATCGACTTCCCACGGGACAGCTGGAACAGCCGCTCGCCATCGAATAGGTCGGTCAACGGCTCCGGCCCCAGGCGAATCAGCAGCTCATGGTTGTGCGGGTCCTGGCTCCAGAGCATCGCGCCAAAGCGTCGCGGGTCGGTGTAGCGCAGGGCCAGGCCCGACTCCAGTTCGATGTCCACATGCTCATGCTTGGCCGCCGGCAACCCGGCTTCCACCAGGCGCAGGTTGCCGGACATGCCCAAGTGGCTGATCAAGGTGCCCACTTCGGCATTGATCAACAAATACTTGGCCCGCCGCTCCACCAGCACGATGCGCTGCCCGGACAGGCGCACATCCAGGTCTTCCGGGATCGGCCAGCGCAGGCGCCGCTCTCGCACCACCACGCGGCTGACGCGCTGGCCTTCCAGATGCGGGGCAATGCCGCGTCGGGTGGTTTCGACTTCGGGTAACTCGGGCATGCATACCTCGTGTAGGAAGGGTCAGTGGGCGCCCAGTTCGCGGATCGACAGCTTCATGCTTTCGAAGTCGTAATCCGACAGGCCCACGTAGTCCAGCACCAGATGGCTGATGGCGTTCCACTCATGGTCCACCGCCTGGTTGCCCAGTACGCGGTAGGACGAGCAGATATGCTCGGCCATTTTCAGCATCGCCAGCAGGTTTTTCAGCTGCGGGTTGCGCGACGATTCATCGCTGAAGATCGCCAGGGCGTTGTGGTGGTTGGCGATGGCGTCGGTCACGTGTTCCGGCAGGCGCCAGGACTTGGCGGTGTAGTAGCCGACCACCGCATGGTTGGTGTTGAACGCGCGGTTCTCGGTGTCGACCACCCGGCAGTCAGGGCCGGCATTGGCGTAGGCTTCTTCGAGCACCGCCATGTAATTGGGGAAGCGCTTGAGCATCAGCGGCACGCCGCAGTCGTGGAACAGGCCCAAGGCATAGGCTTCGTCCACGGCCTGGGAGCCGGTGCGCTTGGCCAGGGTGAGGCAGGTCATGGCCACATCCTGGGCGGTGTCCCAGAAGCGGTTGAGGGTGACGATGGTGTCGTCGCTCATCTCGCCCTTGATCGACTGCGCGTTGATCAGGTTGATGATCGAGCGGCTGCCTAACAGGTTCACGGCGCGCTGGATCGAGGCGATCTTGTTGCTCAGGCCGTAGTACGGCGAGTTGACGATCTTCAGCAACGCGCCGGACAGGCCCGGGTCCTGGGCGATCAGCCGCGCGATCACTTCCAGGTCCGGATCGGGCATGTACTGCTCCATCTGCAAATCCACCATGATTTGCGGTTGGGGCGGCACGCTGATGCCTTGCAGGGCCTGTTGGATCTGTTCGGCGGATAGCTCTTGGGACATAAGTACTTACTCTGGACTAGGGTGCGATTCTACCCTCTTAGCAAACCTGACCGACACCTCAAAAACCCGAACGAAATAGGATCAAATGTGGAAGCGGGCTTGCCTGCAACAGCATCACCGCCGTACGTCTGATACACCGCGCCGTCTGCATCGCGGGCAAGTCCGCTCCCACATGAACCGCGCCGCAACAGGTATACTCCCGCTCTTTTTTCCGGAGCGACGTCATGTCCCTGCCAAGCCTGCGTCTCAAAGCCAACGCCGATCGTCGTTTGCGCAACGGCCACCTGTGGGTCTACAGCAACGAAATCGACGTGGCCGCCACCCCACTCCACGGCTTCCAGGCGGGCGACCAGGCTATCCTGGAAGCGGCCGGCGGCAAGACCCTGGGCATCGTGGCCATGAGCCCGAACAACCTGATCTGCGCGCGCCTGCTGTCGCGCGACATCAAGTTGCCGCTGGACAAGTCGCTGCTGGTGCATCGCCTGAACGTCGCCCTGTCCCTGCGTGATCGCCTGTTCGACAAGCCGTTCTACCGCCTGGTCTACGGTGATTCCGACCTGTTGCCAGGCCTGGTGGTCGACCGTTTCGGCGACATCCTGGTGGTGCAGATCGCCTCGGCGACCATGGAAGCCCATAAAGAAGACGTGATCGCAGCGCTGACCCAGGTGCTCAAGCCAAGCGGCATCCTGTTCAAGAACGACTCCGCCGCGCGCGACGCCGAAGGCCTCAACCGCTACGTCGAGACCGTGTTCGGCCTGGTGCCGGAGTGGGTTGCACTGGAAGAAAACGGCGTGAAATTCGAAGCCCCGGTGATCCAGGGCCAGAAGACCGGCTGGTTCTACGACCACCGCATGAACCGCGCCCGCCTGGCCCCGTATGCCAAAGGCAAGCGCGTGCTCGACCTGTACAGCTACATTGGCGGCTGGGGCGTGCAGGCTGCTGCCTTCGGCGCCAGTGAAGTGTTCTGCGTCGACGCCTCCGCCTTCGCCCTCGACGGCGTCGAGCGCAACGCCGCGCTGAACGGCTTTGCCGAGAAGATGACCTGCATCGAAGGCGACGTGTTCGAAGCGCTCAAAGAGCTCAAAGCCAGCGAAGAACGCTTCGACGTGATCGTCGCCGACCCACCGGCCTTCATCAAGCGCAAGAAAGACATGAAGAACGGCGAAGGCGCCTACCGCCGCCTGAACGAGCAAGCCATGCGCCTGCTCAGCAAGGACGGCATCCTGGTCAGCGCGTCGTGCTCCATGCACCTGCCGGAAGACGACCTGCAAAACATCCTGCTGACCAGCGCCCGCCACCTGGACCGCAACATCCAGATGCTGGAGCGTGGCGGCCAGGGCCCGGATCATCCGGTGCACCCGGCGATTGCCGAGACGCGCTACATCAAGAGCATTACGTGCCGTCTGCTGCCCAATAGCTAACCGACACCTGTAGGAGCGAGCTTGCTCGCGAAAAACGTATCGACGACTCGGGCTAACTGACAGCGCTGCGTCATCGTTGGCGATTTTCGCGAGCAAGCTCGCTCCTACAACCAGTGTTCGGGACATAGCTGAAAACACTGTTTAAGCGCCTATAAACGCCTAAGACTTCTACCGTTCTTCTTCCATCAGAAGAAGGGGACGAAGGAATGTCCAGCCAGCAAAACGCGCATCGGCTCCGTACCGGACGTTACTCCGAGACGGACCGGATTTACCTACTCACCGCCGTCACTCATCAACGCCTGCCAATCTTCAAGGATTGGCGTACCGGGCGCCTGCTTGTCAGCCAATTCAAAAATGCCCAGGAAGAAGGCGAGGCAACGTCTTTGGCCTGGGTGGTCATGCCAGACCATTTCCACTGGCTGGTGCAATTGCATAACGGCGATCTGCCAAGGCTAATGCGAATCACCAAGTCACGAAGTGCTCGTGCCATCAACCAGGCGAGGCACTCCTTCGGGACTATTTGGCAAAAAGGCTACTTCGACCAAGCACTACGCAAAGAGGATGACTTGAAGGCCATGGCCCGCTATATCGTGGCCAACCCGTTGCGAGCCGGCCTGGTGGAGCATATCGGCCAATACCCGCTGTGGGACGCAAGCTGGCTGTAGGAGCGAGCTTGCTCGCGAAGCACTCACAGGCAACGCGGGCTACCTGATAGCACTGCGTTATCGTTGACGATCTTCGCGAGCAAGCTCGCTCCTACAGGAAGACGGTGTAGAATCGGGCTATTCATCGCCAGTCATCCCCCGGCGGGTTTATGAGCTCAAGGCCAATGCGCACGGCGATCCCGTAACGTTTGCGGCAACTTCCGGACACCAGGGCCATTTTTCGGGTGCTCCAGACGTCAATAGAAGCTCACTCCCCTTTGCACCTGATTAGTAAGTGATTAGCCGCCCGGAGTGCTCCATGCCAGATTACCGCTCGAAAACATCCACCCACGGCCGCAACATGGCCGGCGCGCGCGCACTGTGGCGTGCCACGGGGATGAAAGATGACGACTTCAAGAAGCCGATCATCGCGATTGCCAACTCGTTCACCCAGTTCGTACCGGGCCACGTCCACCTCAAGGACCTGGGCCAACTGGTAGCCCGCGAGATCGAACGCGCTGGCGGCGTCGCCAAGGAATTCAACACCATCGCCGTGGATGACGGCATCGCCATGGGCCATGACGGCATGCTGTATTCCCTGCCGAGCCGCGAGATCATCGCCGACTCCGTGGAATACATGGTCAACGCCCACTGCGCCGACGCCATCGTGTGCATCTCGAACTGCGACAAGATCACCCCCGGCATGCTGATGGCCGCTCTGCGCCTGAACATCCCGGTGATCTTCGTCTCCGGCGGCCCGATGGAAGCCGGCAAGACCAAGCTCGCCTCCCACGGCCTCGACCTGGTCGACGCCATGGTCATCGCCGCCGATTCCAGCGCTTCTGACGAGAAGGTCGCGGAATACGAGCGCAGCGCCTGCCCGACCTGCGGTTCGTGCTCCGGCATGTTCACCGCCAACTCGATGAACTGCCTGGTGGAAGCCCTGGGCCTGGCATTGCCAGGCAACGGTTCCACCCTGGCCACCCACAGCGACCGCGAGCAGTTGTTCCTGCAGGCTGGCCGCACCATCGTCGAGCTGTGCAAGCGTTACTACACCGAGAACGATGAGTCGGTGTTGCCGCGCAACATCGCCAACTTCAAGGCGTTCGAAAACGCCATGACCCTGGACATCGCCATGGGCGGTTCCACCAACACCATCCTGCACTTGCTGGCTGCCGCCCAGGAAGCCGAGATCGATTTCGACCTGCGCGACATCGACCGTCTGTCCCGTCACGTACCGCAACTGTGCAAAGTCGCGCCGAACATCCAGAAGTACCACATGGAAGACGTGCACCGCGCCGGCGGGATCTTCTCGATCCTCGGCTCCCTGGCCCGTGGCGGCCTGCTGCACACCGACCTGCCGACCGTGCACAGCAAGTCCATCGCCGAAGGCATCGCCAAGTGGGACATCACCCAGACTGACGATGAAGCCGTGCACACCTTCTTCAAGGCCGGCCCGGCGGGCATCCCGACGCAAACCGCGTTCAGCCAGTCGACCCGTTGGGACACCCTGGACGACGACCGTGAAAACGGCTGCATCCGCAGCGTTGAGCATGCCTACTCGCAAGAAGGCGGCCTTGCCGTGCTGTACGGCAACATCGCCCTCGACGGCTGCGTGGTGAAAACCGCCGGTGTGGATGAATCCATCCACGTCTTCGAAGGTCGTGCCAAGATCTACGAAAGCCAGGACAGCTCGGTTCGCGGCATCCTCGCCGACGAAGTGAAGGAAGGCGACATCGTGATCATCCGCTACGAAGGCCCGAAAGGCGGCCCGGGTATGCAGGAGATGCTCTACCCGACGTCCTACCTGAAATCCAAGGGTCTGGGCAAAGCCTGCGCGCTGCTGACCGACGGCCGTTTCTCCGGCGGTACGTCGGGCCTGTCCATCGGCCACGCTTCGCCAGAAGCCGCTGCCGGCGGCGCGATTGGCCTGGTACAGGATGGCGACAAGGTGCTGATCGACATTCCGAACCGCTCGATCAACCTGTTGATCAGCGACGAAGAACTGGCTGCGCGCCGGGTCGAGCAGGACAAGAAAGGCTGGAAACCGGTGGAGAAGCGTCCGCGCAAAGTCACCACCGCGCTGAAAGCCTACGCCCTGCTGGCCACCAGTGCCGACAAGGGTGCGGTGCGTAACAAGGCCATGCTCGACGGCCTGTAAGCCCCGCCCATAAAAATGCCCCGCCCTGTGCGGGGCATTTTTTTGCCTGGCCCAACCCCCTGGAACACTGAAGTCAAATGTGGGAGGGGCGGTGCGACGTTTCGACTTGCCCACGATAGCAATGTGTCAGCCAACTAATCATGTGCTGATACACCGCCATCGGGGGCAAGCCCCCTCCCACAGTTGGCTGGGTTCACACATTTGTATCTGTGAACGCGGTCGCTGTGGGAGGGGGCTTGCCCCCGATGCGGTGTTACTGAATATCCTCTGGCTTGACGATCACCCAGTTCTTGTCCGCCGTCACCGGCAACCCTTCCTTGGCCTGCGCTGCCGCGTGCTTGGCCATCATGCCGTTGAGCTGGGTCATGTATTTGTCTTTGCGGTTGATCCACAGGTGCACGCCGCCCTTGGCCACGTCCACATCGTGGAACAGCATGTAGCCGTCACTGGTGGGGGTATCGCCGCCGACAATCACTGGTTTTTTCCATTCGTCGATGTAGGTGAGGATTGCCGCGTGCTTGCCGGCCATCCAGGTCGCCGGGGTCCACAGGTACGGGGTGAGTTCCAGGCCGAGGTTGGCCTTTTCGTCATACTTGCCGACGCTGATTTGCTTGCGCGCGGTGGTCAGTTCGCCGGTGGTGCGGTCCTTGAGCAGGGTGGTCACGCCGATGACGTTTTCGGGTTTGACGTTATAGCCGTACTTCGGGTCGGCGGCGACCATGCGCACCAGCTCTTCCGACGCGGCGGTCATTACGTACACCTCGATGCCGTTTTCCATCAGCTTGTTGTACAGCTCCTGCTGGCCCGTGAAAATTTTCGGCGGCTGCACTTCGGATTTCTTCACCGCATCGCCTTCGTAATAGCTGACCGGCACCGGCTTGCCGGACGCCATCAGCTCATCCACCTGGACCTTGAGCTCCTTGAGGGTGAAACCGGAAAACACCTGGGCGACCCACGGATAGCAGACCATGTCGTCCACTTCGCACAGGCGATAGTAATAGCTGAACAGGCTTTCTTTATGGTCGGCGGTGTCTTTGAACGGCATCAGCTTGAGCGAAGGGTCGAGGCTGTCGCGGGTGATCAGGCCCTTGTTTTCCATGAAGGGCAGCAGGGATTCTTCGAGGTCGTAGCGGTAACTGGTGTTGTCCATGTCGAACACCGCGAAGTTACCCTTGTTGGCGTTGGCGGCGATCATCGCGTTCAGTTGCTTGGCGGCCGGCGCTGGCCAGTGTTTCAACTCGGTGGCGGCCATGGTTTGACCGGCAAGGCCCAGGCACAGCGCGGCGGTGAACAGTTTCGAAGCGAGCTTCATCAGCGTTTCTCCCTGAGTGAAAGACACCGACGCTAACAAATCTGGATGACCATGACCTCCCGAGCGCGACCGCTTGCATCGTGATAACGCCAATGTCATACGCCTGGGCGCCAGTCGCTTATTCCAAAAACGACGGTCACCATTCCATCTTGTTATTAATTCATTAGATATCAAGCTGTTAGGCTTTCCGGTTCGCAATCGCCGGCTCACGCGATTGGCAGCCTCTGACGGAGCTTCAATGAATCTGCCCCTGATTCTCAACTTACTGGTGTTCGCGGCCCTGTTACTGGGCCTGGCACAAACTCGCCACACAAACTGGAGCCTCGCCAAGAAGGTCTTGTTCGCTCTGGTCCTGGGTGTCGCATTTGGCGTAGCCCTGCATACCCTCTACGGCGCTGGCAACCCGGTGCTCAAGGCCTCCATCGCTTGGTTCGACCTGGTCGGCAACGGCTATGTGCAATTGCTGCAAATGATCGTCATCCCGCTGGTATTTGCCTCGATCCTAAGTGCCGTGGCCCGCCTGCATAACGCCTCGTCCTTGGGCAAGATCAGCTTCCTGACCATCGGCACGCTGCTGTTCACGACGGCAATTGCGGCGCTGATCGGCATCGGCCTGACCAACCTGTTCGGCCTCACCGCCGAAGGCCTGGTGGCCGGCACTCAGGAAATGGCGCGCCTGCAAGTGATCCAGAATGATTACGCGGGCAAGGTCGCCGACCTGAATATCCCGCAGTTGCTGCTGTCGTTCGTGCCGGCCAACCCGTTTGCCGACCTGGCGCGCGCCAAGCCAACGTCGATCATCAGCGTGGTGATTTTCGCCGCCTTCCTGGGGGTTGCCGCGCTGCAACTGCTCAAGGATGACGTGGAAAAAGGCCAGAAAGTCCTTAACGCCATCGATACCCTGCAAGCCTGGGTGATGCGCCTGGTGCGCCTGGTGATGAAGCTCACGCCCTACGGCGTATTGGCGCTGATGACCAAGGTAGTCGCCGGTTCCAACCTGCAGGACATCATCAAGCTCGGCAGTTTCGTGGTGGTGTCGTACCTGGCCCTGGGCCTGATGTTTATGGTGCACGGCCTGCTGCTGTCGCTGGCCGGGATCAACCCGCTGCGCTTCTTCCGCAAGGTGTGGCCAGTGCTGACGTTTGCCTTCACCAGCCGCTCCAGCGCGGCGGCGATTCCGCTGAGCATTGAAGCGCAGACCCGTCGCCTGGGTATCCCGCAGTCCATCGCCGGTTTCGCCGCCTCGTTTGGCGCGACCATCGGCCAGAACGGTTGCGCCGGTCTCTACCCGGCCATGTTGGCGGTGATGGTGGCGCCCACCGTGGGCATCAACCCGCTGGACCCGCTGTGGATCGCGACCCTGGTAGCGATTGTGACTTTGAGTTCGGCCGGTGTGGCTGGTGTGGGCGGCGGTGCGACCTTTGCCGCGCTGATCGTGCTGCCGGCGATGGGCTTGCCGGTGTCACTGGTGGCGTTGCTGATTTCCGTGGAGCCGCTGATCGACATGGGCCGCACGGCGCTGAACGTGAACGGTTCGATGACGGCCGGGGCAATTACCAGCCAGGTCATGGGGCAGACGGATAAGGCGTTGTTGGATGCCGATGAGCATGCTGAATTAGCGCAGGCCTGAAGCCGAATCAACTGTAGGAGCGAGCTTGCTCGCGAAGAACGTCAACGATGACGCGGGCATGCTGAATGAACGCGGCGCCCTCAGGTTTTTCGCGAGCAAGCTCGCTCCTACAATCAGTTCCGTTCCCAGACTTCGAAGTGGTACGCCGGCTTGTCACCTTCAGCTGGATTCTCCAGATTGGAAACCAGCTTCCACTGGCCCCGATCAAACTCCGGAAACCACGCATCCCCTTCCGGACTCAACGCCACCCGCGTCAAATACAGGCGATCCGCCTGTTCCAACCCCTGCGCATACAACTGCGCGCCGCCGATCAGCATCAGCTCATCCACGCCCTGCCCCCGCGCCCATGCTTCGGCTCGCTCAACGGCGGCCTCCAGCGACGGAAAAACTTCCGCACCTTCCAGCACAAGATGGGTCTGACGGCTGACCACGATGTTCAAGCGCCCCGGCAGCGGTCGGCCCAGGGAATCCCAGGTCTTGCGCCCCATGATGATCGGCTTGCCAAGCGTGGTGGCCTTGAAATATTTGAAATCCCCCGGCAAATGCCAGGGCATGCTGTTGTCGACGCCGATCACGCGGTTTTCACCGAGGGCTGCGATCAGGCTTAAAGGGAGAGTTTTTTTCATGCCGACGAGAATACCAGAGCCCCGAGCCAGGGGTTATGCTCCAGGCTCACAAACACAACAGGACGGCGCGTGACTGCACTGAACCCCTTGCACAGACTCTGGCTGACGGAAACCGTGCGCCTGCGCGAAGAACACGCAGGCCCTCTGGAAGACCTGGAAGCCAACCGCCTGGCCCGCGCCGCTGGTGGCGACTTGCCCACGCGCATCCAGCAGCGTGCCCTGCACCTGGCCGAGCGCGATGGTCTCACTGCCGCCCTCACCCGCTGGCTGCAAGGTGCGCGACTGGCACTGGTGCTGCTGGCGATCGTGGCGGTGTTCAGCGGCGCCGGCCTGGCATTGGCTGCGCTGGGCAACGGCCTGACCCCAGTGAATGTGTTCTGGGCATTGGGCAGCCTGCTCGGCCTGAACCTGATCCTGCTGATCAGCTGGGCCCTGGGCCTGCTGTTCGCCGGGGAACACAGCGCCAGCCTGGGACGCCTGTGGTTGTGGCTCAGCGAAAAGCTCGCCCGCGACGCCAAGGCGGCCCAACTGGCACCGGCACTTTTAGTCTTGCTGCAACGCCAGAAGCTCAACCGCTGGGCCGTCGGCGTGCTGGTAAACGGCCTGTGGCTGCTCGCATTGCTCAGTGCCCTCGTGATTCTGCTGACGCTGCTCGCCACGCACCGCTACGGCTTTGTGTGGGAAACCACCATCCTCAGCGCAGACACGTTTGTCGCCGCGACCCAGGCACTGGGCAGCCTGCCGGCGCTGCTGGGCTTCAGCGTGCCGACCGTCGACATGATCCGCGCCAGCGGCGACGCCGCGCTGAATATCGAAAGCGCCCGCCAGGCATGGGCTGCCTGGCTGGTAGGCGTGCTGCTGGTGTACGGCCTGCTGCCGCGCCTGATCCTCGCGCTGTTGTGCCTGTGGCGCTGGAAACGCGGGCGCGCCGCCCTGCGCCTGGACCTCAACCTTCCCGGCTACAGCCCCTTGCGCGAACGCCTGATGCCCAGCAGCGAACGCCTTGGAGTCAACGACGCCGCACCCGAACAGTTGCACCACGTCACGGGCGGCGTCAGCGAATTGCACAGCGACGGCGCATTGCTGGTCGCTATCGAGCTGGACGACCAACACCCCTGGCCACCGAAATTGCCGGCCGGCGTCAACAACGCTGGCGTCCTCGACAGCCGCGAATCGCGCAACAGGCTGCTGGAACAACTCACCCGCTTCCCACCGGCACGCCTGTTGATCGCCTGCGACCCGCGCCGCTCGCCGGATCGCGGCAGCCTCGCGCTGATCGCCGAACTGGCCCGCAGCGCCACCGCCACTCGCGTGTGGCTGCTGCAAGCGCCGCCCGGCCAGGCGCTGGACGCCGAACGCCTGGGGGATTGGCACACCGCGCTGCAACAGCTGGAATTGCCTTTCGCCGACTGCGCGCCGCTGAACTGGCTGGAGACCGGTCATGACTAAACCGCTGAAACTCGCTGTGGTCGGCCATACCAATGTGGGCAAGACCTCGCTGCTGCGCACCCTGACCCGCGACGTGGGCTTCGGCGAAGTCTCCCATCGCCCCAGCACCACGCGGCATGTAGAGGGCGCCCGGTTATCCGTGGACGGCGAAGCCTTGCTGGAGCTGTACGACACGCCGGGACTTGAAGATGCCATCGCCCTGCTCGATTACCTCGAGCGCCTGGACCGCCCTGGCGAACGCCTCGACGGCCCGGCCCGCTTGGCACGGTTCCTCGACGGCAGCGAAGCACGCCAGCGTTTCGAACAGGAGGCGAAGGTGCTGCGCCAGTTGCTGGCGTCGGATGCGGGCCTGTATGTGATCGACGCCCGCGAGCCGGTGCTGGCCAAATACCGCGACGAGCTGCAAGTGCTGGCCAGTTGCGGCAAACCGTTGCTGCCGGTGCTCAATTTCGTCAGCAGCAGCGACCACCGCGAGCCGGACTGGCGCGAAGCCCTGGCGCGCCTGGGCCTGCACGCGCTGGTGCGCTTCGACAGCGTCGCGCCGCCGGAAGATGGCGAACGCCGGCTGTATGAAAGCCTTGCGCTGTTGCTGGAAAATGCCCGGCCGCAGTTGGAACGGCTGATTCTCGATCAGGAGGCTCAGCGCCAGGCCCGCCAGCACAGCGCCGCGCGGTTGATCGCCGAGCTGTTGATCGACTGCGCTGCCTGCCGCCGCAGTGTGCTCACCGAAGATGAACAACACGCCATCGGCGACCTGCGCAAAGCCGTGCGTCAACGCGAACAGAAATGCGTGGAAGCCCTGCTCAAACTCTTCGGCTTCCGCCCCCAGGACGCCGCCGCCAGCGACCTGCCTTTGCTCGACGGGCGTTGGGGCGATGACCTGTTCAACCCGGAAACCCTCAAGCAACTCGGCGTGCGCGTTGGCGGCGGCATCGCCGCAGGCGCAGCGGCCGGTGCGGGGGTGGATTTGCTGGTCGGTGGATTAACGCTGGGCGCCGCCGCCATCGCCGGTGCGATTGCCGGTGGCGCGCTGCAAACCGCCCGCAGTTACGGCAGCCGGTTGCTGGGCAAAATCAAAGGCCAGCGAGAGTTGACAGTCGACGACAGCGTGTTGCGCCTGCTTGCCCTGCGCCAGCGCCAGTTGCTCAAGGCCCTGAACCTGCGCGGGCATGCGGCGATGCACAGCATCAAGGTCGACACGCCGCAGGACAAGACCTGGCGCGAAGGCAAGTTGCCGGACGCCCTGCACAAGGCCCGCGCCCATCCGCAATGGTCGTCCCTCAACCCTCACGCCAGGTTGAGCCAGGCCGAGCGCCAGGAACAGGTCGAAGCCCTGGCCCAGCGCCTCGACGAAACCTAAGCCGCCAACACCTGCCGCGCCTTGGCCTTGAGGACCTCCAGGTCGAGCAGCGGCACGTGCATAGCCTTGGCCTGCTCGTCCCAATGACGCAGGCGCAGGCTCACCGCACACAGCGGGTCCTGTTCGAAGGCGTGGGCTTCTTCGGCGCTCATCACGCCGCCCTGATAGCCCAAGGTGCGGCGGCTGGCTTCGCTCAAACGCGCGTAGTAGTCCGGCTGGCAGAACGTCAGGTAGCGCTTGGCTTGCACGTGATATTCCACCAGCCTGGCCACACGCTCGCTGAAACCTGCGCGGCGCAGATAATCGGCCCCCAGGCGTTCATGGCTGACCACGCCATAACCGCCCATGTTCTCGTGGCCATCGCCGCACAGATGCCCGATATCGTGGAAGAATGCCGCCAGCACCACTTCATCGTCAAAGCCCTCGGCCATCGCGCACTGCGCGGCCTGGGACATGTGCTCGATCTGCGACACCGGCTCGCCGATGTAATCCGCCGCCCCGTAGCGCTCGTACAGGCCGAACACCTCGGCAATCGCGTGCTCGGGGCTGATCATGCCGCGCCCCACAATGCGTTGATATTGCGCTCGGCCAGCGCCGGCCCGACGCTCATGCCCACGCCGGTGTGCATCAACGCCGCGCTCACCCCCGGCGCGACACGCAGGAACGAAAACGGCCCCGGCCCGCGTGAGCCGTACACACCCTGCCAGCGCTCAACGACCTGAATGTTGCAACCCAGGGTCTGCTCGGCCAGTTCGATCATCCAGTCATCGACGTGCTCGGCGTTGAACGGCGACGCATCGCGGCCGTAATCGTGGGAATCGCCGATGATCAGATCGCCATGGGGCGTCGGGCTGATCAGCAGGTGAATGCCGTGTTCGTGCAGGTGCGGGGCTTCGCGCAGGATCTGTGCCTGCACCGGTGCAGCCTCGGGCAAATCGGCGAACGCGCCGTAATGCACGCAGCTGAGACCGGTGAGCAAGGCGTGTTGCAGGTTCAAGTTGACGGTGGGCCGCGCACGCAGCATTTGCAGGCGACAAATACTCGGGTTGAGTTCGGCCATCGCCTCGGCCAGCAGGGTTTGATAGTCGTGGCCGGAGCACACGATGATTTGCCCGCCGCGAAAGCTGCCCGCCGTGCTGTGCACCAGGCCCGGCTCGACGTCGCGCACCAGGGTGGAGAAATGAAACTCCACGTTCAATTCACTGCTCAGGTAGCTGATCAGCGCCGGGATCGCTTCGCGCGAATACAGCTGCTGGTCGTCCTTGCCGTGCAACGCAGCGCGATGATGGCGGAACTGGCCGCCATACAGATCCTTCATCGCCGCGCCTTGCAGCAGCTCGACGTTGTAGCCGTGCTCTTGGGCGCGACCGGCGCAGAATGCTTCGAGCAGGTGCTCTTCGGCTTCGGTGCGCGCGAACAGGTAGGCACCATTACGCTTGAGCTGCAGGCCGGCGACCTGGGCCCAATGGCCCCAGATGGCACGGCTTTCACGCGCCAGGTCGAGCATGGGTCCCGGTGGCTGGCCGGTGACCAGGGCCTGGCCGAAGTTGCGGACCGAGGCGCCGAGCGGCGTGGCGCTGCGTTCGAAGACCTTGACCTTGAGGCCGCGTTTGGCGGCGGCAAAGGCGTGGGACAGGCCGAGGATGCCGGCGCCGATGATCAGTAGGTCACTCTGTTGCGTCATGGATTGATGCTCTCCCCTGTAGGAGCGAGCTTGCTCGCGAAGCACTCAAGAACACCGCGTTTAACCAGACAGCACGCGTTATCGTTGACGTTTTTCGCGAGCAAGCTCGCTCCTACAGTGACGGTGATGAAGGTTATTGTTTTTCCGACTTGCCGTCATAGCGCTTGCGCCACTCAGCCAGAATGCTGTCGCGGTTCTTCGAGGCCCAGGCAAAGTCGTTCTTGATCAGGCGCTGCTCATAGTCCGCCGGCAATTCGGTCTGCGGCTTGGCGATGCCCGGCTGGGCGAGCACGGCAAAGTTGTCCTTGTACAGGTCCATCGCGGCGGCGCTGGCGGAGAAGTCCGCGAGTTTTTTCGCTGCGTCGACGTGGGCGGTGCCTTTCATCACCGCCGTCGCTTCGATATCCCAACCCAGGCCTTCCTTCGGCAGGATGATGTCCAGCGGCGCGCCCTGGCGCTTGAGCTGTACGGCCGGGTATTCGAACGAAATCCCGATCGGGAACTCGCCCGACGCCGCCAACTTGCACGGCTTGGAACCGGAATGCACGTACTGGCCGATGTTCTGGTGCAGGTCGTCCATGTACTGCCAGCCCTGCTTTTCGCCGTAGGTCTGCAACCAGGCGCTGACGTCCAGGAAACCGGTGCCGGACGAAGCCGGGTTGGGCATCACGATCTTGCCCTTGTACTCAGGCTTGGTCAGGTCCTGCCAGCTCACCGGCTTGGTCAGGCCCTGTTTTTCGGCTTCGACGGTGTTGAAGCAGATGGTCGCGGCCCACACGTCCATGCCGACCCAGGCCGGGGGGTTGGCAGGGTCACGGTAGTTCTTGCCGATCTTGTCCAGATCCTTGGGGGCGTAGTTGTCCAACATGCCTTGCTGATCGAGGATCGCCAGGCTGGAAGCGGCCAGCCCCCACACCGCGTCGGCCTGCGGACGGTCTTTCTCGGCCAGCAGCTTGGCGGTGATGATGCCGGTGGAGTCACGCACCCACTTGATCTCGATGTTCGGGTTGGCTTGTTCGAAAGCCTTTTTGTAGCTCTTCAACTGCTCGGCTTCGAGGGCCGTGTACACGGTGAGCTCGGTCTTGGCGAAGGCATTCAGGCTGAATGCGGTGAGTACGGCAGCGACCAGCGCCAGGGGCTTGAACATCTAACACCTCCTTCAAGGATGATTTATTGGCCTGGCGCGCTCTGGCGCCAGGCTTGGGAGCGGCGCAGCGCGCCACGTGAGGCCCACGCCAGCAGCAGCGAGACGCCGGCCGATGTGAACAGGATCAGGGTCGACATGGCCGCCGCGCCGCCGACGTTGCCGGCGTCGTCCATGTTCAGCACGGCGACGGCGGCGAGGATGGTGTCGGGGCTGTAGAGGAAGATCGCGGCGGACACGGTGGTCATCGCCGACACGAACAGGTAGCGCAGGATGTCCAGCAGCGCCGGCAGGCAAATCGGCACCGTCACCTTCAGGAAATGCCGGTAAAGCGGCGCCTTGAGGGACAGCGCAGCGGCTTCGAACTCGGCGTCCAGCTGGCGCAGGGCGGTGGTGGCGGTCATCTGCGCGGTGGTCAAATAGTGAGCAATGGTGCACACAACCAGCAGGGTCATGCTCCCGTAGAACACGTGCAGCGGGTTGCCGTTGAGGTTGAAAAAGAACACGTAGCCCAACCCCAGCACCAACCCCGGCACGGCCATCGGCACGAAACTGAGCAGGCGCAACGCCAGGTTGAGGCCTTTCTGGCCCTTGGTCTTCTCCATCAGGTAGGCGCCGGTGAAGATCAGCACGCTGCCGATCAACGCGGTGCACACGGCCAGCGTCAGGCTGTTGCGATAGGCCAACCAACCGCCGCCGGCGGTGTCTTCAAACTGATAGTGGTTCAGCGACAGCGACAGGTTGTACGGCCAGAACTTCACCAGCGAGGAATACACCGCCATGCCGAACACCAGCAGCAACACCGCGCAGATCAACAGCACGATGGCCAGGTAGCAGGCGTCCCTCGACCGCGACGGCAGCGGTTGGAAGACCTGGGCACGGCCGCTCATCGAACCGCCCTGGCGGCGGCGCAACCACGCATCCACGCCAAAGCTGAACAGCGCCGGTAGCAGCAAGACCATGCCGATCAACGCACCGCGGCCGAACTGTTGCTGGCCCACCACGGCTTTATAGGCTTCGAGCGCCAGCACCTGGTAATCACCGCCGACCACCACGGGCACGCCGAAGTCGGTGATGGTCAGGGTAAACACCAGGCAAAACGCGGCGAATACCGCCTGGCGCGTGGCCGGCCAGGTGATGCTGCGAAACGCTCGGGCCGGGCTGGCGCCCATGCTTGAGGCCGCGTCGAACAATCGCGCATCCGCCAGGGACAGCGCCGACAGCAGAATCATCAAGGCGTGTGGGAAGGTGTAGATCACCTCACCCAGCACAATGCCCCAGAAGCCGTAGATATTCTCCGAAAGCAGCCCGCGCAGCATGCCCTGGTTGCCGAACAGGTAGACCAGCGCAATGCCCGGCAACATCGACGGCGCCATCAACGGCAACAACGACAGGCCACGCCAGATAGGCTTGCCGGGGATCAGCGTGCGCTGCAAGGCGTAGGCGAACAGGTAGGCCAGCGGTACGACGATGGCCGCGACGCTGAGGGACACTTTCAGGCTGTTGCCGAGCAGCCAGTGGAAGTTGGCGCTGGTGATCAATGCCTGTGCGGCGACCAGCCCTCCGCCCTGCCCGGCTTCACTGCTGAAGCCGCGCCAGAAGATCGCCAGCAAAGGCAGCAACACCGCAAGGCCCAGCAACAACAGCCAGAGCACTTTGCCACCGACCACGAACACGCGGTCGCCCCATTCAGCGCGGGACACCGGACGTGCGGCAGGCAATGTCATGACCGCGGCCATCTCAGGCAAACACCTGCAGGCTGCGCGGCGGCAGGGCCACCCAGATGTCCTGGGCGCCCAGGCGTGGCATGGCTTCCGGGGCCAGTTCGGCCAACAGCGCGTGACCGGGCAGGTGCTCCAGCTCAAAACTCATGCGGCAGCGGTTGCCGAGAAAGGTGATCTCGCGGACCTTGGCCGGGAACAGGTTTTCCTCATGCACCGGCGGGTTGACGCTGATGGCTTCCGGGCGGCAAAAGAGACGCCCGGAGCTGGCCACGCCGGCATCGTCGGCCAGGCGCATGTTCATCCCGCCGACCTGGGCGTGACTGGCACTGTTGCGGCTGAACGGCAACCAATTGCCCTGGCCGACAAACTCGGCCACGAACGGTGTGGCTGGGCGGTCGTAGATTTCCTGGGGCGTGGCATATTGCTCGACCTTGCCGTTGTTCATCACCGCAATACGGTCGGCCATCAACATGGCTTCGTCCTGGTTGTGGGTGACCATCAGCGTGGTAATGCCCAGGCGACGTTGCAGTTGGCGCAGTTCGGTACACAGGTGCTCACGCACGCGGGCGTCGAGGGCCGACATCGGTTCATCCAGCAGCAACAACGACGGCGCGGGCGCCAGTGCGCGGGCCAGGGCGACCCGTTGCTGCTGGCCGCCGGAGAGTTGGCCGGGGTACTTCTTTTCGCTGCCGACCAGGCCGACCAGTTCCAGCATCTGGCCGACACGCTGGCGTACTTCATCGCGACCGTTGCCGATGAGGCCGTAGGCGATGTTCGCTTCGACGCTCAGGTTGGGAAACAGCGCGTAGGACTGGAACAGAATGCCGTAGTCCCGCGCCTGGGGTGGCAGTCGGGAAACGTCGCGGTTGCCCAAGTACAGCTCACCGCTGTCCTGGCGCTCCAGGCCGGCAATGCAGCGCAACAAGGTGGTCTTGCCACAGCCGGACGGACCCAGCAGGCACACCAACTCGCCGGCGGCGACGTCCAGGGACACGTTGTCCAGCGCAGTGAAGGCGCCGAAGCGCTTCTGCACGTTGCGCACCTTCATCGGCGCGCCGGGTTGGGTCAGGGCTGTGTTCATGGGGACACCTCATCAAACGAATGAGGGCCATGCTAGGGAGGGAATGCGTCGAGGGTGTGGCAGGAAGGCAAAAGGCAGTGATAGTGGTATTTGTGGATTTGGGTTGAGGTCACAAAGGTGTGGTGTGTGGACTACCGCTATCGGGGGCAAGCCCCCTCCCACATTTGACCGAGTTCCCACAGGGGAATGGGGTCAAAAGGTGGGAGGGGGCTTGCCCCCGATGAGGCCCGGAAGGCCACCCACCCCTTCAGATCGGCGACATTTCCTGCGCCAACCCCAGAAACGCCGCTGGCAGCCGCGCCGACTTTCGTTCTTTCAAGCAGTACAGATATTCCGCAATCTGCGGCGCATTTTCGATGGTCAACACCCTTAACTGTGGGTCATGGGGCACTTCCTGGCGGGCGATGATGCTGATCCCTATGTTGCGCAAAACCGCCTCACGGATTGACTCGCGGCTGCCGATTTCCAGCAACGGGCCGTAGCTCACGTTGGCGCTTTGCAAGAGCTCTTCGGTCAGGCGTCGCGTGGTTGAGCCTGCTTCGCGCATCAGCAGGGTGTGCCCGGCCAGCGCCCCCAGCGGCACGTGATCCAGCTTGGCCAACGGGTGATTGCGGTGCACCGCCAGCACCAGGGGATCGGTGCCTAATACACGGCGGATCAAGCGCGGGTCTTCCAGCAGTTGGGAGGACGCGGCGACATCGACGCGATAATCGTCCAGCGCCTCGAGCACCTGCTGGGAGTTGCCGATTTCCACCGACACTTCCACCTGCGGCAGGCGCTCGCGGAAGGCTTTGACCAGGTCGAGGATGTAATACGGCGCCGTCGCGGCAATCCTCAATGCGCCCTGGACCTGGCCGTTGTTGCGCAGGAAAAACTCGATGTCCGCTTCCTGCTGCAACAGTGCCTTGACCATCGGCAGCAGCCGCGCGCCTTCGTCGCTGACGGTGAGGCGGCGTCCGCCACGGTAGAACAATTCAACCCCGTACTGGCTTTCGAGGTTGCGAATCTGGGTAGTGACCGTGGGCTGGCTGAGGCCGAGTTTTTTCGCCGCCTGGGTAATGCTGCCCAGGCGCGCGACCATGAAAAAAGCCTTCAACTCGGCACTCAGCACACCCGTTCCTCATCGTCTATTTGCGCAACAGGCGCAGGCCATTGAACACCACCAACAGGCTCACGCCCATGTCCGCAAACACCGCCATCCACATGGTGGCCATGCCCAGAAAGGTGACGGCCAGGAAGATCGCCTTGATCACCAGCGCCAGGGCGATGTTCTGCTTGAGGATACTCGACGTTTGCCGCGACAGCCGAATGAATGCCGGGATCTTGCGCAAATCATCGTCCATCAGCGCGACGTCAGCGGTCTCGATGGCGGTGTCGGTACCGGCCGCAGCCATGGCAAACCCGATCTCGGCGCGGGCCAGGGCCGGGGCGTCGTTGATGCCGTCGCCCACCATGCCGACGCGGTAGCCCTGGGCGTAGAGGCTTTCGATGGCTTGCAGCTTGTCGGCGGGCAGCAGGTCGCCCCGGGCCTGATCGATACCGACCTGGGCCGCAATCGCCTCGGCGGTGTGGGTGTTGTCGCCGGTGAGCATCAGGGTCTTGATCCCCAACTCATGCAATTGTGCGATGGCTTCGCGGCTGCTGTCCTTGACCGTGTCGGCCACGGCGAACAGCGCCAGCGGGCCGGATTTGTCGAGCAGCAGCACCACGGACTTGCCCTGTTTCTCCAGGGCGAAGAGCTTGTCTTCCAGCGCCGGCGAGCACAGGCCGAGGTCTTCCACCAAGCGGTGATTACCCAGGTAGTAGGTGTCGCCGTTGATGTCGCCACGCACACCACGGCCGGGCAACGCCTCGAAGTTATCCACAGCGTGGTCAGCCAGGTTTTTATCCACAGCCGCGTTGGCAATCGCCACGGACACCGGGTGATCGGAACGCCCGGCCAAACTGGCGGCCAGGGCCGGCGCGCTGTCTTGCACGTTGGGGAACAGTGCCAGGTAATCGGTTTGCACCGGCTTGCCGTGGGTCAGGGTGCCGGTCTTGTCGAGGGCCAGGTAGTCGAGCTTGTAACCCCCTTCCAGGTACACGCCACCCTTGATCAGAATACCTTTGCGCGCCGCCGCCGCGAGGCCGCTGACGATGGTCACCGGGGTGGAAATCACCAGCGCACAGGGGCATGCAACCACCAGCAACACCAGGGCGCGGTAGATCCAGTCAAACCATGCGCCAGCCATGAACAGCGGCGGGATCACGGCCACGCCGAGGGCAAACAGGAACACCGCCGGGGTGTAGATTTTCGAGAAACTGTCGACAAAACGCTGGGTCGGGGCGCGTGCGCCTTGGGCCTGTTCCACCGCGTGGATGATCCGGGCCAAGGTGGAATGGTTGGCCGCCGCGGTCACTTTGAATTCCAGGGAGCCCGACTGATTGATCGTACCGGCGAAGACTTTATCGCCCAGGGTCTTTTCAATCGGCAGGCTTTCACCGGTGATCGGCGCCTGGTCGATAGTGGACTGGCCGGCACTGACTTCGCCGTCCAGGCCGATGCGCTCGCCGGGCCTGACTCGGACGATGGCGCCAATATCGATGTTTTTGACTTCAACTTCGCTCCACGACCCATCGGCCTGCTTCACCGTGGCTTGCTCGGGCGTCATCTGCATCAGACCGCTGATGGCATTGCGCGCGCGGTCCAGGGATTTGGCTTCGATCAATTCGGCGACGGTGAACAGGAACATCACCATCGCGGCTTCCGGCCATTGGCCAATCAACACAGCGCCGGTCACCGCGATGCTCATCAGCGCATTGATGTTCAGGTTGAGGTTTTTCAGGGCAATCCAGCCCTTTTTATAGGTGGTGAGGCCACCGCTGAGGATCGACACCAGTGCCACCAGGGCAATCACCCAGGTCGGCGCCGCATCGGTGAAGTGCAGCACTTCGGCGACCAACGCACCGACACCGGACAGCACCAGCGGCCACACGTGTTTCTTGGCGGGTGACGCGGCGGCTGGAGCGCCTTCTTCAAGAGGATCGGCTTGCATGCCGATGGACTTGATCGCTTCGATGATCGGCGCGGTGCTCGGCAGGTCGTGGGTGACGCCGAGGATGCGGTTGATCAGGTTGAATTCCAGCTGCTGGATACCGGCGAGCTTGCCCAGTTTGTTCTGGATCAGCGTCTGTTCGGTGGGGCAATCCATGGCGTCGATGCGAAAGGTGCTCACGCGCGAGCCGGCGGTCGGGGCTTCGCTCAGTTGCACCACCGCAGGGGTCGGGCTGCCGGAACAGCAGGAGCCCGCGTGGCAGTGGTTATGCACAGGGGTCAGTTTTAGCGGGGAATCACTCATCAGGTCGCGTCCGTAAGGTGCCTGTTGCCAAGTAAAGACCCTGTAGCCACTATAGGGTCAAGCACCCATTTGGAGATTGCTGCGATGAAGATCGGCGAATTGGCGAAACTGACCGACTGTCAGGTGGAAACCATCCGGTATTACGAGAAGGAGGGCCTGCTGCCACCCCCGGCACGCACCGAGGCCAATTACCGCGTATACACCCAGACACATACCGAGCGGCTGATCTTTATCCGCAATTGCCGCAGCCTGGACATGACGCTCGAAGAGATTCGCAGCCTGCTGGGGTTGCGCGACAGCCCCCAGGACCAGTGCGAAAGCGTGAATGCGTTGATCGACGAGCATATCCACCATGTGAAAGCGCGGATCGATGGGTTGCTGGCGTTGCAGGAACAATTGCTGGACCTGCGCCAGCGCTGTGGTGGCGGGCCGGAATGCGGGATTCTGCAGCGGTTGGAGGTCAGCGGGAGTGTGACCCATGATGCCGAGCCTTCACACGTGGGCAGAAGCCACGGCCATTAACCCAAGCGAACATGGACTAACTGTGGGAGGGGACTTGCCCCCTCCCATACAAGCCCACACCTCTAGTCCTGAGGCGATCTTTAGATGGCAACGTCGGCCTTGATGCTTGGGTCGGCGTCGTAGCCCACGATTTCGAAGTCTTCGAACTTGTAGTCGTAGATCGACTCAGGCTTACGCTTGATCACCAACTCCGGCAGCTTCTTGGGCGTGCGCGCCAACTGGGTCTGGATCTGTTCCATATGGTTGCTGTACGCATGGGTGTCGCCTGTGGTGACGATGATCTCGTGAGGGATCAGGTCGCACTGCTGCGCCAGCATATGGGTGAGCAGCGCAAGCGCCGCGGTGTTGTAAGGCAGGCCGAGGAACACGTCGGAGCTGCGGATATACAACTGCATCGACAGGTGACCATCATGCACGAACGCCTGGTACAGCAGGTGGCACGGTGGCAGGGCTTGCTTGCCGTCGCGGGCGTTTTGCTGGGGGCTCTTGGTTTCGTCGGGCAGGTACTCGACGTTCCAGCCGTGGAACAGGATGCGGCGGCTGTTGGGGTTGGTCTTGAGCGTGTGGACCATGTAGTCGATCTGGTTGATCGTGCCGCCGTCCTTGGTCGGCCAGGCGGTCCACTGCTCGCCGTACACCGGGCCCAGGTCACCGTCTTCAGTGGCCCATTCGTCCCAGATCTTCACCCCGTTTTCATTCAGCCACTTGATGTTGGTGTTGCCACTCAACATCCAGATCAATTCGTTGGCGATGCTCTTGAAATGAAGCTTCTTGGTGGTGAGCAGCGGGAAGCCGTCGGCCAAGTTATGCCGATACTGACGGGCAAACACAGCCTTGGTGCCGGTGCCGGTGCGATCGCCCTTGGTCAATCCATTGGTCACGACGTCGTTCAGTAGTTCGAGATATTGCTTCATTTTTTTACCCGTATCGTTGAAGCCGAGGCGCGCAGGCCTCGGCATTCGTATTTAAAGCGCGGTGTTCTTCAGCGGCTGCGGGCGATTGTACGCCCACCACAACAGGCCCAGGCCCACGAGAATCATCGGAATACTGAGGATCTGACCCATGGTCACCCAACCCCACGCCAGGTAACCCAGCTGTGCATCCGGCACGCGCACGAACTCGACGATGAAGCGGAAGATCCCATAGAACAACGCGAACATGCCTGACACCGCCATGGTGGGGCGTGGCTTGCGCGAGAAGAGGTAAAGGATAAGGAACAGCGCCACGCCTTCCAACGCAAACTGGTAGAGCTGCGACGGATGGCGCGGCAGTTGCGCCGGGTCGCTGAATGGCGGGAACACCATGGCCCACGGCACGTCGGTCGGCTTGCCCCACAGCTCGGCATTGATGAAGTTGCCGATGCGACCGGCGCCCAGGCCGATCGGCACCAGAGGCGCCACGAAGTCCATCAGTTGGAAGAACGACTTGCCGTTGCGACGGCCGAACCACCAGGCCGCGACCATCACGCCGATAAAGCCACCGTGGAACGCCATGCCGCCCTTCCACACTTCGAAGATCAGCGTCGGGTTGGCGATGTACGCCGACAGATCGTAGAACAGCACGTAGCCGAGTCGCCCGCCGACGATCACCCCCATCGACAGCCAGAAGACCATGTCGGAGAGTTTCTCCTTGGTCCAGGTCGGGTCGAAACGGTTCAAGCGCCGGGAGGCCAGCAGCCAGGCGCCGCCGATGCCGATCAGGTACATCAACCCGTACCAGTGGATTTTCAGCGGACCGATGGCCAGGGCCACCGGGTCGATCTGCGGGTAAGGCAGCATTGCGACTCCTCGTTAAATCATTCGTTATAGCGACCGGACCATGCCGGGGCGCGATTAAGGCTGCATTACAGTAAAAAATTCAAACCGACGCAAAACAGCAAGGCGGCAAACAACCGCTTGAGCAAGCGCGGCGACAACCTGTGCGCCAGCCGTGCACCAAATCGGGCAAACACCATGCTGGTAAGGGCGATGCCCAGCAGCGCCGGCAAATACACGAACCCTAGACTATGAGCGGGTAGCAGCGGGTCATGCCAGCCCAGAATCATGAAACTTAATGCACTGGCCAGCGCAATCGGCAAGCCGCAGGCAGATGAAGTGGCCACCGCCTGCTGCATCGGCACACTGCGCCAGGTCAGGAACGGCACAGTCAGCGAGCCGCCGCCGATGCCGAAAATCGCCGAGGCCCAGCCGATCACGCTGCCGGCCAGTGTCAGGCCGACCTTGCCCGGCACGGTGCGACTGGCCTTGGGCTTGACCTCCAGGGCCAGCTGCACGGCAATCAGCAGGGCAAACACACCGATGACTTTCTGCAGATGCGGGCCGGAGATGGCCTCGGCGGTCAGCGCGCCGAAACCGGCGCCGATCAGGATACCCACGGTCATCCACACAAAGATCGGCCACCGCACTGCGCCACGCCGGTGGTGCTCGCGCACGGCGTTGATCGAGGTAAAGATGATGGTCGCCAGGGAGGTGCCCACGGCCAGGTGCGTCAGTACCTGCGGGTCGAAGCCTTGCAGGGTGAAGCTGAACACCAGCACCGGCACGATGATGATCCCGCCGCCCACGCCGAACAGCCCGGCGAGCACACCCGCACACGCGCCCAGCAGCAAATACAGCAGAAATTCCATGGCAGCCCCCGAATCAAGTCCGGCATGTTAACGGATGGAAGGCATGCGACCCAACTGGAGACGATGGAACGTGCCTGCCCGAGTGGGTAGAGTGGGGAAAACCACAAAAGGGATCGCCTGATGTGCCTGATTGTTTTCGCCTGGCGGCCGGGGCATGCCCAGCCGCTGATCGTTGCGGCCAACCGCGATGAATTCTACGCCCGCCCTAGCCTGCCATTGGCCCAGTGGCTGGATGCGCCCGAGGTCTACGCGGGCCGCGATCAGGAAGCCGGCGGCACCTGGCTGGGGGTGAATGCCGGAGGGCGCTTTGCCGCGCTGACCAATATTCGCGACCCGCACCAACCGCCGGCGCGCAAGTCCCGAGGCGAATTGGTCGCGCGTTTTCTCAACGGTTCGCTGCCGATTGACCAGTATTTGGCCGACGTTAACGGCCGATCGATTGAGTATGCCGGGTTCAACCTGTTGCTGGGCACGGGGGATGAGCTATGGCATTACAACGCCAACCACACCGAGCCGACGCGATTGGCTGCCGGGGTGTATGGGTTATCCAACGCCGGGCTGGATACGCCGTGGCCCAAATTGCTCAAGGCCAAGGCGGCATTGAGCGCGGCGCTGGAGGATCCGCAGCCGGAGGCGTTGTTGGCGATTCTGAGTGACCCGCAGACGGCGCCGTTTGCAGACCTGCCGGATACCGGGGTGGGGTTGGCGACGGAGAGTCTGCTATCGAGCGTGTTTATCGCCAGCCCCAGTTATGGAACGCGGGCGAGTACGGCATTGATTGTGAATGCGGATGGAACGCGGCGGATGGTGGAGCGCAGTTTTGGGCCCCATGGTGGGCGGTTGGGTGAGGTCGAACTCAACCTGTAGGAGCGAGCTTGCTCGCGAAAAACCTGAGAGCGCTGCGGGGAACCAGATACCCCGCGTTATCGTTAACGTTTTTCGCGAGCAACCTCGCTCCTACAAGGTTTTGGCGGAGGCCGGGTTGATCATCCGCGTCAGCCCCAGGTTTTTCAGCGCCAGCTGCAGCGAGCTGTGGATAACTTGCGGGTTGTCGATGGTCATCAACTGCGCCAGCAGATCCTTGGCCATGCCCAGGTCCACCTGGCGCAACATCCACTTCACCTTTGGCAAGTTGGTGGCGTTCATCGACAGGCTGTCAAAGCCCATCGCCATCAGCAGCACCGCCGCCGCCGGGTCGCCGGCCATTTCGCCGCAGATACTCACCGGCTTGCCTTCGGCATGGGCGTCGCGCACCACGTGTTGCAGCGCTTGCAACACTGCCGGGTGCAGGTAGTCGTAGAGGTCGGCCACCCGTGGGTTGTTGCGGTCCACGGCCAGCAGGTATTGGGTCAGGTCGTTGGAGCCCACCGACAGGAAGTCCACCTGCCGCGCCAGCTCTTTGGCCTGGTACACCGCCGCCGGGATTTCGATCATCACGCCAATCGGCGGCATCGGCACGTCGGCGCCTTCGTCACGCACTTCGCCCCACGCACGGTGAATCAGGTGCAGCGCCTCTTCCAGCTCATGGGTGCCGGAGATCATCGGCAGCAGAATGCGCAGGTTGTTCAGGCCCTCGCTGGCCTTGAGCATGGCGCGGGTCTGCACCAGGAAAATCTCGGGATGGTCGAGGGTCACGCGGATACCGCGCCAGCCAAGGAAGGGGTTATCTTCCTTGATCGGGAAATACGACAGTGACTTGTCGCCGCCGATGTCGAGGCTGCGCATGGTCACCGGCAGCGGGTGGAAGGCCTGCAGTTGCTCGCGATAAATCGCCAGTTGCTCCTTCTCGCTCGGGAAACGCTGGTTGATCATGAACGGCACTTCGGTGCGATACAGCCCCACACCCTCAGCACCGCGCTGTTGTGCACGGGCCACGTCGGCCAGCAGGCCGGTGTTGACCAACAGCGGCACACGGTGACCATCGGTGGTCACGCACGGCAGCTCGCGCAAGGAATCCAGGCCCAGCGCCAGTTGTTTCTCTTCTTCAACCACCTCGGCGTATTGCTTGCGCAGTACTTCGCTGGGGTTGGTGAACACTTCACCGCGATGGCCATCGACGATCATGCCGATGCCGTCGACCTTGGCGTATGGCAGGTCGACCAGGCCCATCACCGTCGGGATGCCCATGGCGCGGGCCAGGATCGCGACGTGGGAGTTGCCCGAACCCAGTACCGAAACCAGGCCCACCAACTTGCCCTCTGGCACTTCGCCGAGCATGGTGGCGGTCAGTTCTTCACTGATCAGGATGGTGTTGTCGGGATAAACCAGGTTGGTGGTGCGGTCTTCCTGCAGCTTGGCCAGCAGACGGCGACCAAGGTCGCGCACATCCGAGGCCCGCTCACGCAGGTAGTCGTCATCCATCATTTCGAAGCGATTGACGTGATCGGTGACCACCTGGCGCAGCGCGCCCTGGGCCCACTGGCCGGTCTTGATCACGGTCTTGACTTCGTTACCCAGAGACGCGTCATCGAGCATCATCTGGTAAACGTCGAACAGCGCGCGCTCTTCAGGGCGCAACTGCGTGGCCAGCTTGTTCGACAGGTTGCGCATGTCGGCGCGCACGCCTTCGAGGGCCGTCTTGAACAGTTTGATTTCAGCGTCGATGTCGCTGACGGTCTTGTCCGGCACCACATCCAGATCCGCCGGCGGCAACATGACCACCGCCGTACCGACCGCAGCGCCCGGTGAGCCCGGCACGCCGACGAACTTGGCTTCCTGGATGCCCTTGCCTTCACGCCCCAGGCCGCGGATCGAGCCCGTGGCTTCAGCGTGGGCAATAACCCCGGCGAGCTGCGCGCTCATGGTCACGAGGAAGGCTTCTTCGCCCTCATCGAACTGACGGCGTTCTTTTTGCTGGATGACCAACACGCCGACGACGCGGCGGTGGTGAATGATCGGCGCACCGAGGAACGAGGCATAACGCTCTTCACCGGTTTCGGCAAAGTAGCGATAACGCGGGTGATCGGCCGCATTTTCGAGGTTGAGGGGTTCTTCACGCGTCCCCACCAGGCCCACCAGACCTTCATTGGGCGCCATGCTGACCTTGCCGATGGAGCGCTTGTTCAAGCCCTCGGTGGCCATCAGCACAAAACGGTTGGTCTCGGGGTCCAGCAGGTAAACCGAGCAGACCTGGCTGCCCATGGCTTCCTTGACGCGCAACACAATAATCCCCAACGCCGCCTTGAGATCCTTGGCGGAGTTAACTTCCTGGACGATCTTGCGCAGCGTATTGAGCATGGCTCGGGGTCGAACTCCGTCGTCAGTCGCGCGCTAAAAGGCGCGGGGCAAGCTCTTTGAGCGCGCGACGATAAACCTCGCGCTTGAATGTCACCACCTGGCCCAACGGGTACCAATAGCTGACCCAGCGCCAACCATCGAACTCCGGTTTACCGGTCAAATCCATCCGCACCCGCTGCTCGTTGGAGATCAGGCGCAGGAGAAACCATTTCTGTTTCTGGCCGATGCACAGCGGTTGGCTGTGGGTACGCACCAGGCGTTGCGGCAAACGATAGCGCAACCAGCCACGGGTACAGGCCAGAATCTGCACATCTTCGCGCTCAAGGCCGACTTCTTCGTTCAACTCACGGTACAAGGCGTCTTCAGGGGTTTCATCGGGGTTGATCCCGCCTTGAGGAAACTGCCAGGCATCTTGGTTGATTCGGCGAGCCCATAGCACCTGTCCGGCATCATTCGTAAGAATAATCCCGACATTAGGACGGAAACCATCGGGGTCGATCACGGCAACAACCTCGCAAACGCATGTCGTCGCATTGTTCCACAAAGCTTGCGCAAGCGGCAACGAGGCTTCTTACCTTATGTGCACTCTTGTGAAAAGACCGTATTCTGGACGCCTTTTTACAGACTTTTCAGCGAGTAACTGCAATGCGCCTGGCTTTATTCGACTTGGACAACACCCTCCTCGGCGGTGACAGCGATCACGCCTGGGGCGATTACCTCTGTGAACGCGAGATTCTCGACCCGGTGGCCTACAAGGCTCGCAACGACGAGTTCTACCAGGACTACCTGGCTGGCAAGCTCGATAACGCTGCCTACCTGAACTTCTGCCTGGAAATCCTCGGCCGCACCGAGATGGCCCAGTTGGACGAATGGCACCGCGACTTCATGCGCGACTGCATCGAACCGCTGATGCTGCCGCTGGCCGTGGAATTGCTGGCCAAGCACCGTGCCGCTGGCGACAAGCTGGTGATCATCACGGCCACCAACCGCTTCGTCACCGGGCCGATTGCCGAGCGCCTGGGGGTGGAAACCCTGATCGCGACCGAATGCGAGATGGAAAACGGCCGCTACACCGGGCGTAGCACAGATGTGCCGTGCTTCCGTGAGGGCAAGGTGACGCGCTTGAACCGTTGGCTGGAAGAGACGGGGTATAGCCTGGAAGACAGCTACTTCTATAGCGATTCGATGAATGATTTGCCGCTGTTGGAGCAAGTGACTCACCCGGTGGCGGTGGATCCGGATCCGAATCTGCGGGCTGAAGCCGAGAAGCGTGGCTGGCCGGTGATTACACTGCGCGGCTGAGAAAGCTATCGGGGGCAAGCCCCCTCCCACACTTGCCCGGGTTCACACGGTCAAAATGTGGGAGGGGGCTTGCCCCCGATGCAGACGACTCGGTCTAAAGCTCTACACTGGCTTGGCACCCATGAGCCCCGCAATCGCCACAAACCCCATCAGGCTCACTACCGCGAGCACCAAGGTGAAGTTCAGGCTACCGCCCTCGCCCTTGCGCAGGCGATTGAGCCGCGCCACCAGCCAGAACCAGGCCAGCGCCGCCACGGTGTAGAGGATGCTGGAGCCCAGAATCCAGGTCTGCCCCAACGGCCAGCCGACCAGGTGCACCAGCCACCAGCCGGTAAAGGGCATGCTCACCACGCAAACCCCCATCAGCAACCACACAAACACCCACGGGCGCTGCACGGTGACCGCCGGCCCGGCGCTGCGTTTGCGCCAGGCCAACAGCGCCATGCCCAAGCCGCTGAGCAGCAGCACCACTGTGGCCGCGATGTGGATGACTTTCAGGGTGATCAGGGTTTCCATGCTTCGTATTCCTCAAAGGCCGCCCCATCAGCGTAGTCGCTCAACCGAGGAACAGTGTGTAGGCCGGGTTATCGCTTTCATCCCAGTACGGGTAGCCAATGGCTTCCAGGGCGGCGGGCACCAGGTGACGCTCGTTCGCCGGCACTTGCAGGCCGGCGACAACACGACCGTCAGCGGCGCCGTGGTTGCGATAGTGGAACATGGAGATGTTCCAGCGCCCGCCCAATTTGTTAAGAAAGTTGAACAAAGCCCCCGGGCGCTCGGGGAACTCGAAGCGAAACACCACTTCATTGCTCACCTGCGCCGCGTGGCCGCCGACCATATGACGGATGTGCAACTTGGCCAGTTCGTTTTCGGTCAGGTCCAGCACCGGGAAACCCTGCTCGGTCAGGCTGGCGATCAAGGCGCTGCGCGGGTCGGTGTCGGGGTGGGTCTGCACACCGACAAAGATGTGCGCCTCGCTGCCGGAGTGGAAGCGGTAATTGAACTCGGTGATCTGGCGCTTCCCCACGGCCTCGCAGAACGCCTTGAAGCTGCCCGGCTTCTCCGGAATGGTCACGGCGATGATGGCTTCGCGGCCCTCACCCAGCTCGGCGCGCTCGGCCACGTGGCGCAGGCGGTCGAAGTTGACGTTGGCGCCGGAATCGATGGCCACCAGGGTCTGCCCGGTGACGCCTCGGGTCTCCACATATTTCTTGATGCCCGCCACGCCCAACGCGCCTGCCGGCTCGGTGATGGAGCGGGTGTCGTCGTAGATGTCCTTGATCGCCGCACAGATTTCATCGGTGCTGACGGTGATCACTTCATCCACATAGTGCTTGCAGATGTCGAAGGTATGCTGGCCGATCTGCGCCACCGCCACGCCATCGGCAAAGATCCCGACAGCCGGCAGCACGACGCGCTCGCCCGCCGCCATGGCAGCTTGCAGGCAGTTGGAGTCATCCGGTTCGACGCCAATGATCTTGATCTCCGGGCGCAGGTATTTCACATACGCCGCAATACCCGCGATCAGCCCGCCGCCGCCTACCGGTACGAAGATCGCGTCCAGCGGCCCCGGGTGCTGGCGCAGGATTTCCATCGCCACGGTGCCCTGCCCGGCAATGGTGTGCGGATCATCGTAGGGGTGGATATAGACGTAGCCTTTCTCGTCGACCAGCTTCAGCGAATACGCCAACGCTTCCGGGAAGGAGTCGCCGTGCAGCACGACTTTGCCGCCACGGGAGCGCACGCCCTCGACCTTGATTTCCGGGGTGGTCTTGGGCATCACGATGGTGGCTTTCACCCCCAGCACCTTCGCCGCCAGGGCCAGGCCCTGGGCGTGGTTGCCCGCCGACGCCGTGACGACGCCCCGCGCACGTTCTTCTGCGGTCAGCTGCGTCAGCTTGTTGTAGGCGCCGCGGATCTTGAACGAGAACACCGGCTGCAAGTCTTCACGCTTGAGCCAGACGTTGTTGCCCAGCCGCTCGGAGAGCTGGCGGGCGGTCTGCAAGGGGGTTTCTACGGCAACGTCGTAAACGCGCGAGGTGAGGATCTTTTTGACGTACTGTTCGAGCATCTTCGCAAATCACCGGGCGGTTTGGGCAGGGCCAAGGAGTCTAACCCAGCGTTTGGCCGGGCGACCACACGAATCCAGAGGTTTTGTTGGGTTATACTCGCGCCCCTCTTTACTCCCCGCCCGTTCCGGAGCCCGCATGACCCAGGATCAACTCAAACAGGCAGTGGCCCAGGCCGCCGTCGATTTAATCCTTCCTAAACTCGACGATAAAAGCATCGTCGGTGTCGGCACCGGCTCCACTGCCAACTGCTTTATCGACGCGCTGGCGCTGCACAAGGGCGCATTCGACGGCGCCGTGGCCAGCTCCGAGGCCACTGCCGCGCGCCTCAAGGGCCACGGCATCCCGGTGTATGAGCTCAACACCGTGAGCGATCTGGAGTTCTACATCGACGGCGCCGATGAAAGCGACGAACACCTGAACCTGATCAAGGGCGGCGGCGCAGCCCTGACCCGCGAGAAGATCGTCGCGGCCGTGGCCAAGACCTTCATCTGCATCGCCGACGCCAGCAAGCTGGTACCGGTGCTCGGCGCATTCCCGCTGCCGGTGGAAGTGATCCCGATGGCCCGCAGCCACGTGGCCCGCGAGCTGGTGAAGCTGGGCGGCGACCCGGTCTACCGTGAAGGCGTGCTGACCGACAACGGCAACATCATCCTGGATGTGTTCAACATGCAGATTACCAACCCGGTCGAACTGGAAACCCAGATCAATGCCATCGTTGGCGTGGTGACCAATGGTTTGTTCGCGGCGCGCCCGGCGGATGTGCTGTTGCTGGGCACCCCGGAAGGCGTCAAGACCCTGAAGGCTTCTTGAAGACATAGAACAGGTTGGGCTCGCTGACGAGGTACAACGCGCCCTCGTCATCCATCGCGATCCCTTCGGCCTGCGGCACCCGCTTGGTCAGGCCATGGCGGCCGTTGAGCAGTGACAGGCTGCTCAATGGCCGACCGTTGATATCCAGTTCCAACACCAGAAACGACTCATCCGACAGCGCCAGCAAATGGCCGCTGCGTTCGTCGTACTGCAAGCTCGAGAGGTCACGCACGAACAACCCGGCATCGCGCTTGGGGTTGTTGATCACGTGCACCGAGTAGGTTTTTTCCGGTTTGTAGTGTGGAAAGCCATGGACCTCGTAGATCAGCATCGGGTCGCGCTCCTTGGCCACGAACAGGCGTTTGCCCACCGAGTCGTAGGCCAGGCCCTCAAAGCCCTTGTTCCCTCCCACGTGCAGGCCCAGGGTCATTTGCTCGGCGTCGGCGGCATCGAGGAAGGTGGTCTGGTCGTCCACATGCACCTTGATCAACCGCTGCTGGCGTTCGTCGGTGATGACATAGATGTTGTCGCTGATGAATTCCACCGCTTCGGCATCGCCGAACCCTATCAAGGGAATGCGCCGCAGGATCTTGCCCTCAAGGGACAACTCGATCAGCTCGGCGTTTTTATTGGTGACCGTGAACAGGCTTTTGCGCACCGGGTCGTAGGTGAGCGCCGAGACGTCATCGTCCAACCCCTCGATCACCTTGGCTTCCAGCACAACCTGGTAGTCCCCCAGGCCAATGGAGCGTTCATCGGCGGGCTGACGCCAGGTCTGGAAGTTGAACCAGGCGCGCTCGAACAGGCGGAAGTGCTGCGCAACGGCGCCAGCACCGATCAGGGCGATCAGCGCAAGAATCAACAGCATGGGTTTGGGACGGGCTATTCGTCGCATCGGGCGGGCTCAAAATCAAAAGTGGCGAATGAATATCACGCCTGTCTGAATTTAAACTTAAACGCGCCCTGTTGTCTGGCGAATGCCGCTCATAGAGACAAATCCGACGTAATCGGTCAGTTACTTCTGCTTTTCAAAACGATAGAACAAGTTGGGCTCACTGACGATATACAGCGTGCCGTTCTCGTCCATGGTCACCCCTTCCGCTCGTGGAATGGTGTCCTTGAGGCCGTTGAAGCCGCCGAGTAGGGTCATGAAGCTGACTTGCTCGCCCTTTTCATCCAGTTCCAGCAGCAGGTGAGAGTCGGCCGACAGCGCCAGCAGGTGGCCGGTGCGAGGGTCCACCGCCAAGGCTGAGAGGTTGCGCATGTCCAACTCGGTGCTGGTGAGTTTCTGCTTGTTACCGGTGAGGGCCTGGCTGCCGTCGCTTTTCCAGGTGAACAACGCCGGTGGGCGCTCTTCGCCCAATACGATCTGCTGGTTGCGCTTGTCCCAGGCGACGGCCTCGAAGGCTTTGTTCTGGTCCTTGGACGGCCCCAGGTCGTATTCAGGGAAATCGGCGCGGTTCAATTCCTGGGTGGCGGCGTCCACCTTGACCATGGTCAGTGTGTGCTCACGCTCATCCACCACCGCCAGCAGCCCATTTTCCAGCACCGTCACCCCCTCCGGGTTGCTCCAGCCCTTGAGCGGCATCTTGCGCAGTACATCACCCTGCAGGCTCAACTCGACGAGAAACGGGTTTTTGCCCATCACGGAAAACAGGGTTTTGCTCTGCGGGTTGTAGGAGACGTCCGAGGCTTCGTCCTTTTCCATGCCGGGCAAGCGCTTGCCATCGATGACCGCATGGTAGTCCGGCAACCACACGCTCTCCTGGCGTTCAGCAGGGCTTTCGAAGCGCTCCGCGATCCACAGCGCGCCGCGATCATCCCAATGCATGGCCCAGGCGACGCCGTACACAATCACGCCGGCCAACAACAGCCAGGAGTACCAACGCAGGGCAAAGCGGGAACGCGGCTTGGGGGTAGTGGAAGGCAGGGACACGGCCATGGGGCGCTTTTTCCGGGAAGTCAGCGGTAGTTGATAGCACAGGAAGGGCATGCCTGTGTGCTTGAGGCTGGGGATTATCCGGATGGTGTGTGAAAAAAATGCAAAACCCGATACTTGGAGATACACACGAACCCCTGTGGGCGCTGGCGTGCCAGCGCCCACATTTGGATGGCGTGCAGCCTTTCAAGCCGGGTTTAGCGCACGCTGCTTTCGAAGCGGTTCACGCCCGACAGTTCCAGCACCAACTCGTCGCCCACGTTCAGCGGGCCCACGCCGGCCGGGGTGCCGGTGAGGATCACGTCGCCCGCCTGCAGCGAGAAGCAGCCGGCCATGTACTGGATCATCGGAACGATCGGGTTGAGCATGATCGCGCTGTTGCCGTCCTGGCGCACTTCGCCGTTGATGGTCAGGCGGATGCCGATGTCGGTCACGTCCGGGAAGGTGCTGCTCACCACGAACGGAGCGATCACGGCGGCGCCGTCGAACGACTTGGCGATTTCCCACGGCAAGCCCTTGGCTTTCAACTCGGCCTGCTTGTCGCGCAGCGTCAGGTCCAGGGCCGGGGCGAAGCCGGAGATGGCGTCCAGCACTTCTTCACGGCTCGGCTTGGTCGACAACGGCTTGCCGATCAATACCGCGATTTCCGCCTCGTAGTGCACCGAACCGCGTTCGGTCGGAATGGCGAAACCACCTTCCAGCGCCACCACGCAACTGCCTGGCTTGATGAACAGCAACGGCTCGGTCGGCACCGGGTTGTCGAGTTCCTTGGCATGTTCGGCGTAGTTACGCCCAATGCACACCACTTTCCCTACCGGAAAGTGAATGTGGGTGCCGTCTACATACTTGTGCTGGTAGCTCATGGACCGACTCCTTCAGGGGGCAATTAAACAGCGAAGATCTTGCCTGGGTTCATGATCCCGTTGGGGTCGAACACCGCCTTCACTGCTTTCATGTATTCGATTTCGACCGGCGAGCGGCTGTAGGTCAGGTAATCGCGCTTGGTCATACCCACCCCGTGTTCGGCGGAGATCGAGCCGTTGTACTTCTCGACGGTTTCGAACACCCACTTGTTCACGGTGGCGCACTTGGCGAAGAACTCGTCCTTGCTCAGGTCTTCCGGCTTGAGGATGTTCAAGTGCAGGTTGCCGTCGCCGATGTGGCCGAACCAGACGATTTCGAAATCCGGGTAGTGTTCGCCGACAATGGCGTCGATTTCTTTCAAGAACGCCGGCACTTTGGAGACAGTGACCGAAATGTCGTTCTTGTACGGGGTCCAGTGGGAAATGGTCTCGGAGATGTACTCGCGCAGTTTCCACAGGTTGTGCAGTTGGGTTTCGCTCTGGCTCATCACGCCGTCCAGCACCCAGCCCTGCTCGACGCAGTGCTCGAAGGTTTCCAGCGCGTGGTTGGCGACTTCTTCGGTGGTGGCTTCGAATTCCAGCAGTGCGTAGAACGGGCACTCGGTTTCGAATGGCGCCGGCACGTCGCCACGCCCCATGACCTTGGCCAGGGCCTTGTCGGAGAAGAACTCGAAGGCGGTCAGGTCGAGCTTGCTCTGGAACGCGTGCAACACCGGCATGATCGAGTCGAAATCGGTGGTGCCCAGCACCATCGCGGTGAGGTTTTTCGGCGCACGGTCCAGGCGCATGGTGGCTTCGACCACAAAGCCCAGGGTGCCTTCGGCGCCGATGAACAGCTGGCGCATGTCATAGCCGGTGGCGTTCTTGATCAGGTCGCGGTTCAGCTCCAGCACATCGCCCTTGCCGGTGACGACTTTCATGCCAGCCACCCAGTTACGGGTCATGCCGTAGCGAATCACCTTGATCCCGCCGGCATTGGTGCCGATATTGCCGCCAATCTGGCTCGAACCGGATGAGGCGAAGTCCACCGGGTAGTACAGGCCTTTTTCTTCGGCGACGTTCTGCAATTGCTTGGTGACCACGCCCGGCTGGCACACGGCAGTGCGGTCGGTGAGGTTCACGTCGAGGATCTGGTTCATATAGTCGAACGACACCACCACTTCGCCATTGGCGGCCACGGCGGCTGCCGACAGGCCGGTGCGCCCGCCCGAAGGCACCAGTGCGACCTTGTGGGTGTTGGCCCAACGCACAATGGCCTGGACCTGCTCGATGGTCTTGGGGAAGACAATGGCGGTCGGCGCAGGCGCGAAATGCTTGGTCCAGTCCTTGCCGTAAGCCTCCAGGGAGTCTGCATCGGTCAGGACTTTGCCAGGCTCAACCAGGGTCTTTAGCTCATCAATCAGGGCAGGATGGGTCATCGACAGAACTCTCGAACAATTCATGGTCATCCTGAGAACGCTTCACGTCGCAGGAATGAGTGTTTGCGGGGCGCGTATGCTAGCATACCGCCCCCGCAGGACAGAGCCCAAAGGCGTTTCTGCGGCGACGGCTTTCCTGCCGTCCGGGTCAGCTTAGGTGATCCGATTCCCTGCCATTTTTCTCCGGGATACAGGTTTACGCAGATGAGCAAGACTTCTCTCGATAAGAGCAAGATCAAGTTCCTTCTTCTGGAAGGCGTCCACCCATCGGCTGTCGACGTTCTGAAAGCCGCCGGGTACACCAGCATTGAGTACATCACCAGTTCTCTGCCGGAAGCCCAGCTCAAGGAAAAGATCGCCGACGCGCACTTCATCGGCATTCGCTCCCGCACTCAGCTGACCGAAGAAATCTTCGATCACGCCAAGAAGCTCGTGGCAGTCGGCTGTTTCTGCATCGGCACCAACCAGGTCGACCTCAACGCAGCGCGCGAGCGCGGTATCGCGGTGTTCAACGCTCCGTACTCCAACACCCGTTCCGTTGCGGAGCTGGTGCTGGCCGAGGCGATCCTGCTGTTGCGCGGCATTCCAGAGAAGAACGCTTCCTGCCACCGTGGCGGCTGGATCAAGAGCGCAGCCAACTCCTTCGAAATCCGCGGCAAAAAGCTGGGCATCGTCGGTTACGGCTCCATTGGTACCCAGCTGTCGGTACTGGCTGAAGGCCTGGGCATGCAGGTGTTCTTCTACGACACCCTGACCAAGCTGCCATTGGGCAACGCCACCCAAGTGGCCAGCCTGACCGAGCTGCTGGGCATGTCCGACATCGTGACCCTGCACGTGCCGGAAACCGCTGAGACCCAGTGGATGATCGGCGAGAAGGAAATCCGCGCCATCAAGAAAGGCGGCATCCTGATCAACGCTGCACGCGGCACCGTGGTCGAGCTGGACGCCCTGGCCGACGCGATCAAGGACAAGCACCTGATCGGCGCCGCCATCGATGTGTTCCCGGTAGAGCCGCGCTCCAACGACGACATCTTCGAAAGCCCGCTGCGTGGCCTGGACAACGTAATCCTGACCCCGCACATCGGCGGCTCCACCGCTGAAGCCCAAGCCAACATCGGCCTGGAAGTGTCGGAGAAGCTGGTCAAGTACAGCGACAACGGTACCTCGGTATCGTCCGTGAACTTCCCGGAAGTGGCCCTGCCAGCTCACCCTGGCAAGCACCGTCTGCTGCACATCCACCAGAACATCCCTGGCGTGATGATGGAGATCAACAAGGTCTTCGCGGAAAACGGCATCAACATCTCCGGTCAGTTCCTGCAGACCAACGAGAAGGTCGGCTACGTGGTAATCGACGTCGACGCCGAGTACTCGGACCTGGCGCAAGAGAAGCTGCAGCACATCAAAGGCACGATTCGTAGCCGCGTACTGTTCTAAGGTTTCCACTGCACCACGAAAAAGGGAGCCCCTCAAGGGCTCCCTTTTTTGCACCTGAACAACGCTTACTTGACGTTAACCGTGATCACTTTCGAGGCTACAGTAGGCTCGAATTGGCGGTGCATATTGTCGCCGGCCACCAATTGCAGCGTGTGCTTGCCCGGGGTCAGGGTCAGCTCGGTTTCGGTTTGCGCCTTGCCGAAGTGGATCGACGTGGCATCAGCCGGAATGGCTTCGTCGGCTTTGAGCGACTGCACGTCCCGGTCTACCAACAGATGGTGGTGACCCGCGCCGGCCACTTGTTTGTCGATCGGTTCCAGGTCCAGGCCCTTGACGCCGAATTTGACGGTGAAGGTCTTGTCGACGGTCGCGCCGTCTTTAGGCGAGACGATAAATACTTCGGCGCCTTGAGGCGCCGGGGTGCGTGGCAGGTCGGCGGCGCTGGCCAACAGCGAGGTACCCAGCAGCAGGCTGGCAATCGTTGCACGGGACAAAAAGGCTTTCATTCACTTCTCCAGTTTTTCGATGAAATCTGTAGGGTTATGACAACTTCGCGATAAATTGCTGTCCAAGGCACTCGACACCATAGCAAAGCGATGCTGAACGGCGCCTCGCACATAAAAATTCTTTAGGAGTGACCATGCGCTTTTCGCCTGGCCTGTTACTGCTGCTTCCCCTTCTGAGCCCCATGGCGCATGCCGAACTGCTCGATGATGTATTTGACCGAGGCGAATTGCGCATCGCACTCGTGGCCGAAAACCCGCCCTACAGTTTCAAGGAAGGTAACAAACTCACCGGCTTGGAAGTGGAACTCGGCGAGCAACTGGCCAAGGAGATGGACGTGCGCGCATCGTTCATCACCACCGATGCGGCTGACCTGCTGCCGGGAGTGGAAACCGGCAAGTACGACGTGGCGATGAACCATATCGCTGTGACTCCCGAATTGCAGGATCGGTTCGATTTCAGTGAGCCTTACGGCGAATCCCGTGGGCGCATGACAGGCCCGTCGACCCTCTATGCAATGCCGATGCAGAAAGGCAACCCGGCGTTCAAGACTAGCCTGAACAACGCACTGCAACGGCTCAAGTCCGACGATCGATTCAGGCAGCTGTTGCAGAAGTGGCTGGTCGATTACCCCAACCGTCCGACGGCTCAGGCTCAATAATCGCCAGTGTTCAATGCGTGAGCTGCCTGCACCAATTCCAGCTCACTGAACACCTGCACGCCGTGGCGTTTGAGCAGCGCCGCCGTCACGCCTTCGCCGCTGACCTTTACGCCGGTGAACGTGCCGTCATAAGTCAGCAGGTTGCCGCAGGACGGGCTATGGGCCTTGAGCACGGCGATGCGGATGCCGTGGCGCTGCACCAGCGCCAAGGCCTGACGGGCGCCGTCGAGGAAGGCGGCGCTGACGTCTTCGCCCTCGGCGGTCAGTACCCTGGCGCGGCCCTCCCATACCTCCACGCCCTGCCCGCCCTGCCCGCCCGGGATTTCGGCGGGTGGGCGTGGCGTCGGCAAGCCGCCCGCGACTTCCGGGCAAATCGCAACCACCCGGCCCTCGGCCTGCCACACTGCCAATTGATCGAACGGCCCGCTGGCCCCACCGTCGTAGCGCACCTTGTGGCCGAGCAGGCAGCGGCTGATCAGAATCTTTTCCATGTTTAAAACGGCTCGTTGCCTCGTCGGCGAAACCAGCCGGTCAGGGACAGGCGTTCGCGCGTGGCGGGCATGACTTCGTGGGGCACTTCGCCCGACAGGAACACCACCAGGCAACCGCCGGCGGGGTCCACATCGTATTCGACGCCGTCCTTGAGGTACATGCGCAACTGGCCGCCATGCTCAGGCAGCCAGGCGTCATTCAGGTAGACCACCGCCGAGACCATGCGCCGGTCGTCGTCGCGAAAACGGTCGAGGTGCTTGAGGTAGAACGCCCCCGGCGGGTACATCGCGAAATGGCTTTCGAAGTCTTCCAGGCCCAGGAACAGGCTGCGGTTCATCGCCAGGCGCAGGCCGTCCATCAACGCCATGTACGTCTCGCAGACCGGCGCATCGCCTTCTTCCAGCCACTGGATATGGTCACCGCGAATGCCCTCGCGAATCTCCTGGGCCGGCCCGCGCCCGACCGCCGCCGGCGCCAGTTCCCCTTCGGCTGCACGTTTACGGCACTCAGCCGCCAGTTCCAGGGTCAGAGCCTGGGGCAGGAAGCCGTTTTGCCGGGACCAGCCCTTTTCGGCCAGGTCGTCGACAATACGTTGCAGCAGCGGGTGATCGAGGGGTATTTGCATGCCGCGCATAGTATCCATACGTCTCCAAATCCGACAGCGCCGTCGAGCGTCTGAATACACTTTAGTCAGGTGACTGATAGGACTTCTCGACAAATCCTACGCCCGACACGGACAATAGTGGCCGACTGACAGGAGTCCCCAATGCGTCGTTTGTTTTTATCCTTGCTGATGTTCTGCGTTTTGCCCGCCTGGGCAGACGGCCATGACCAGTTGTACAAGGTCGCCGGCTGGGCCGAACAACGTGCGCATTTCAATGACGCCCTCAGCGCCGCCCAGCAACGCTACCGCAACAGCCTGCCCCCGGCGGTGTTCCAGGCCTTGGTGGACAACAGCAACAAGCGCTTTGCCGCCCAGGCCATGGACCAGCGTGCCGAGGCGCAGTTGCGCAAGAACCTGGCCGACCCGAAACCCGCGCTGGCGTTTTTCCAGTCGCCGCTTGGCCGCAAGATCGTCGCTGCCGAGTTGCTGGCCACCCGCCGCGATCAGTTGGCAAAGAATGCCCAGGGCTTGCCAAAAATTCAGGCCGACGCCACCCGCAGCTTGATCATTGGTCACTTGGCCCAGGCATTGCCCGCGCGTGAAGCGGGCGCGGAAGTCAGCCTGGCGATTGCCGGCGTGGCGGCCGACAGCCTTAGCCAGATGATCCCCGGCCTGCTCGGCGGCGGTCAGGCGCAAGGCATGCTCAATGGCCAGCGTGAGCGGCTGATGCAGCAGATCGACAAGGACCTGAACAACACCTTGCTGTATGTCTATCGGGAGTTGTCTGACCCGGAGCTGGAGGAGTTCGCGACGTTTGCCGAATCCGCTGAAGGCAAGGCGTATTACCAGGCGGCGCTGGCGGCCATTCGCGCAGGTCTTGCGGTCGGCCAAACCCTGTAGGAGCGAGCTTGCTCGCGAAGACCGTCAACGATTACGCGGGGCACCTGAGTCAACGCGGTGCACTTGCGTTTTTCGCGAGCAAGCTGGCTCCTACAGATGGTCCGTCAAATACTTGAAGTATTCCTGGCGAATCTCCGGAATCTCATTCGCCAGGTGATGCCTGCCCCGCTTGAGCATCAACACCTCAGGCTGATCGAACTTGCCCCGCAGCACGTTCAAGTTGTGCTGCCAGTCCACCGTCATGTCCTCCTCACCCTGCACAATCACCGGCCGCCGCGCGCTGCGCGGAGCGGCTTCGACGCGCTTGATCCAGCGCGCCAGCGCGCCGACCCAGGCGGTGGGCAGTTGGCGCGGCTGCAGTGGGTCGGCTTCAAGGAACGGCTTGAATTCAGGGTCGTGGGTGTTCTCGCTGAACCGCCGGGCGATGCCTTTGACGAATGGGCGCAGCAAGTAATAGCTGGCCTGCGACCAGTTCCACGCCCGCGGCCGCACCAGCGGCGAGAGCAGGAACGTCTTGCCCTGCGCCGGGCTGTCGGCGCCATGGTGGAGCACGTGGTCCACCACCACCGCCCCGCCGGTGCTTTGCCCGAACAGGTGCCAGGGCTGTGGCAAATGCAGCGACTGCGCCTGGGCGAACAGCGCCTGCACCACCTGCTGGTACACCGCAAAGTCATCGATGCTGGCCCGTGCGCCGCTGGACAGGCCGTGGCCGGGCAAGTCGCAGGCAATCACCACGAAGCCCTGCGCCAAGGCCCACTCCACCACATGACGGTACAGCCCCATGTGGTCATAGAAGCCATGGAACATGAACATCGTCGCCACCGGCGCAGGCGGCCACCACACCTGCGCGACCACGTCGAAGCCACCCACCTCGAAACGTCCCAGCCGGCTGACGCCCTGGTCCAGCCCGTAGAAACGCTGGTAGACCCGCGCTTCGGCGCTGAGCGGTTGCGCATCCACCAGGGCACGCAGACTGTCGCGCAGGTGATCGGGGTCAAAGGTGACGGGCATAAAGGCTTCCAGACTTGCGGTGAAGATGAATATCGAGCTGCGATATTCATCTGTCAGGACAAGCATGGCAAGCTACGCGACCTTCGAGGATTGATCAGAATGCGACAGCCGCACCGCACCGCCCTCATCGCCAGCCTGATCCTGGTCATCTGCGCCAGCGTGCTGTGGGCGGCATATGACTGGTTCCAGGGCCGCTACCTGCGGGCCTTCAGCGAACATACGGCGGTGTTTTCCGGCGACGCCCTGCGCCTGCCAGCTGAACTCAGTGGCCCCGGACCAATCCGCCTGGTGCACTTCTGGGACCCGGCCTGCCCCTGCAACGTCGGCAACCAGCAGCACCTGGGCGAACTGATCGAGCAGTACGCGCCCAAGGGCGTGGCGTTCTATGCCCTGCAAAAACCCGGCAGCCACGGCCAGTTGCCCGACAACCTGCGCCAGATGAAAACCCTCAGCGCCCTGCCCGGCTCTACTCAGGTACCCGCCAGCCCCGCCGTAGGTATCTGGGACCGCAACGGCAAGCTCGCGTATTTCGGGCCCTACAGCGAAGGCCTCACGTGCAACGCGAGCAACAGTTTCATCGAACCGATCCTGAAGGCCCTTGAAGCCGGCCGCGACGTGAATGCCACGCACACCCTGGCGGTGGGCTGCTATTGTTCGTGGCCTACAGGTTCGTAACCCCGGCTAAGGAAAGTTCATGAAGCGCGTCTTGCAGGTTCTCGCGGTGCTGCTGGTGCTGGTCGCCCTGGGCGCCGGCGTGTACGTCTACAGCAAGCAACCGAGCCGCCAGGGCACGGTGACGCTGGCCAACCTGCAAAGCTCGGTCACCGTGCGCTACGACGACCGTGGCGTGCCGCACATCCGCGCCGAGAACGAGGCCGACCTGTACCGCGCGCTCGGCTACGTGCATGCCCAGGATCGGTTGTTCCAGATGGAAATCATGCGCCGCCTGGCCCGTGGCGAACTGGCCGAGGTACTGGGGCCCAAGGTGCTGGAAACCGACAAACTGTTCCGCAGCCTGCGCATCCGCGACCGCGCCGCGACCTACGTGGCGCAACTTGACCGCGAGTCGGCGCACTGGAAAGCCCTGCAAGCCTATCTGGGCGGTATCAACCAGTATCAGGACAGCCACGCCAGCCCGATGGAGTTCGACGTGCTGGGGATCCCCAAGCGGCCGTTTACCGCCGAGGACACCATCAGCGTCGCCGGGTACATGGCCTACAGCTTCGCCGCCGCATTTCGTACAGAACCTTTGCTGACGTTCGTCCGCGACCAACTGGGCAGCGACTACCTGAAGGTCTTCGACCTGGACTGGCAACCCAAGGGCGCCCTCAACCTGGCCGCCAGCGACTGGCAAACCCTTGGTGCCCTCGCCTCCCTGAGCGAGCAGGCGCTGGCCGACAACGGTCTGCCACAGTTCGAAGGCAGCAACGCCTGGGCCATCAGTGGCAATCGCACCCAGAGCGGCAAGCCGTTGCTGGCGGGTGACCCGCATATCCGCTTCTCGGTGCCGTCGGTGTGGTACGAGGCGCAGCTGTCGGCACCCGGCTTCGAGCTGTATGGCTATCACAACGCGCTGGTACCGGTGGCGTTCCTGGGGCACAACCTGGATTTCGGCTGGAGCCTGACCATGTTCCAGAACGACGACCTCGACCTGATCGCCGAGAAGGTCAACCCGGACAACCCCAACCAGGTCTGGTATCGCGGCCAGTGGGTGGACATGACACGCAGCGAGCAACAGATTCAGGTCAAGGGCCAGGCACCGGTCAGCCTGACCCTGCGCCAATCGCCCCACGGCCCGATCGTCAATGACGTGCTCGGTGGCAACGCTGGCACCACGCCGATTGCGATGTGGTGGGCGTTTCTCGACACGCAAAACCCGATCCTCGAAGGCTTCTACCAGCTCAACCGCGCCGACACCCTGGTCAAGGCCCGAGCCGCGGCGTCCAAGGTGTCGGCGCCGGGGCTGAACATCGTGTGGGCCAATGCCAAGGGCGATATCGGCTGGTGGGCGGCGGCGCAGTTGCCGATTCGTCCTGCGGGGGTCAATGCCGGTTTCATCCTCGACGGCAGCAGCACCCAGGCGGACAAGTTAGGTTTCTACCCATTCAGCGCCAACCCCCAGGAAGAGAATCCCGCGCGTGGCTATGTGGTCTCGGCCAATGCCCAGCCCGTGTCGCCCACCGGCATGGAGGTCCCCGGTTATTACAACCTGGCCGACCGTGGCCAGCAGTTGAACCTGCAACTGAGCGACAACAGCGTGAAGTGGGACGTGAACAACAGCCAGGCCCTGCAGCTGGGCACCACCACCGCGTTTGGTCCACGCCTGCTGGCGCCGTTGTTGCCGGTGCTGCGCGAAGAGGTCAAGGACCCGGCGCAGTTGAAGCTGCTGGAGCAATTGGCGGCGTGGAAAGGCGATTACCCACTGGATTCCACCAGTGCCACGCTGTTCAACCAGTTCCTCTTCAACCTGGCCGACGCGGCGTTCCGCCCCAAACTCGGCGATGCCCTGTTCAAGACCCTGCTTAGCACCCGGGTGATCGACGCCGCCCTGCCACGGCTGGCCGCCACGCCGGAGTCACTGTGGTGGGACGGCAAGCGCGCCGACACCGTCAAGCTGGCCTGGGACAACAGCCTCGCCCACCTCAAGGTCACCTTCGGCGACGACCCGACACAATGGCAGTGGGGCCAGGCGCACACCCTGACCCACGGCCATCCGCTGGGCATGCAGAAACCCTTGGACAGGGTGTTCAACGTCGGCCCGTTCCCGGCGCCCGGCAGCCACGAAGTGCCGAACAACCAATCGGCCAACATCGGCCCGGCGCCGTGGCCGGTGACTTATGGGCCCTCGACGCGACGCCTGATCGACTTCGCCGATGCCGCCCACGCCCTGACCATCAACCCGGTCGGCCAAAGCGGCGTGCCGTTTGACCGGCACTACGGCGATCAGGCGCAGACGTACATCGAAGGCGGTTATGAACAGGCACATTTCAGCGAAGAGGAAGTGACGGCCAATACACGCGGCACGCTGACGTTACTGCCATCGCGAAAATAGCACTGATTGCATGCCTTAGATCGGCGCAGCGAAATTGAGCCGGAACTGTTGCGGTGTTACGCCCAGCCGGCGGTTGAACACACTGCGCATGTGCTGGGCGTCGCGAAAGCCGCATTGCCAGGCCACGGTCTTGAGCGGTGCAGCGCTGCTTTCGAGCATCACCCGCGCCGCGTCCACACGCGCCCGCTCGACGAATTCCGCCGGCGTGATCCGCGCCTCCCGGGCAAACACCCGAGAGAAGTTGCGCGCGCTCATGTTGGCCGCCCTGGCCAGGTCGGCAATGCCCAAATCCCCCGTCAGGTTCGCCAACACGTACATCTGCACCAGCGCCACCGCGGAGGTGCTTTCGGCGTGAGGCGTAAGAAACGGGCTGAACTGCGACTGACCGCCTGAACGCTGGGTGAACACCACCAGGCGCTTGGCCACGCTCAGGGCGACTTCCGGGCCGTGATCCTGGGCCAGCAAATACAGCGACAGATCAATACCCGCCGTGACCCCGGCCGAGGTGTAGAGGTTGCCGTCCTGCACGTAGAGGCGGTCGGCGTCGACCCGGGCCGATGGGCACAGGCGCGCCAGGTCGGCGGCGTCGCTCCAGTGGGTGGTGACGGTCTTGCCATCCAGCAGGCCGGCTCTCGCGAGCATGAAGGCGCCATTGCAGATGGAGCCAAAGCGTTGCGCGCGCTGCGTCGCGCCGCGTAGCCAGTCATCGAACGAGGCGCCGAAGTCCTCGAACGGCAGCTGCGGGCCGCCGGCCACCAGCAGCAGGTCGTAGGCTTGCAGGGCATCGCTGTAGTGCCGGTGGGCCTGCAATGCCAAGCCATTGGAGGCGGCGATATTACCGTGGCCGGAGCCGATCACGTCCAGCCGGTAATGGTCTTGCGGCGGCAGAAACCGGTTGGCCTCGCAGAACACGTCCATGGGCCCGGTCACGTCCAGTGACTGGACGCCGGGGAAGATCAGGATGGCGACGGTTTTATGCATGGGTAAACCTTTATGTCCGGGTGAACGCAAAAAAACCCTGTGGGCGCTGGCGTGTCGGATCGCCGCATCGCTGCGATGCAAGCGACTCGGTTCATCAGGCATACCGAGGTGATGATATCGCAGCGATGCGGCGATCCGACAAGTCAGCCACATTAGACCGTGCCTGGGGCTGGCACGATGTGAAGGCACATTGGCCGGGATCGCTCCCTCGCCGCCATAGCCCCTTCGCGGGCGCGCGACCAGACTGGAACCTTTCCCAAGGAGCACTCCCATGACCACCAGCATCGCCGGCATCAAGATTCCCGACAGCGCCCTCGCCAAGGCCACCACCGACTACATCCGCGACGTCGAATCCGACCTGCTCTATCACCATTCTCGCCGGGTGTTCCTGTTCGGCGCATTGAGCGGTGAACGCCAACAGCTCGCCTATAACCCGGAGCTGCTCTACGTCGGCGCGATGTTCCACGACCTCGGCCTGGTAGCAGGCCATCGCAGTGACAATGAGCGATTTGAAGTGGACGGCGCCAATGCCGCCGCGGCGTTTCTCAAGCCTTACGGGCTGAGCGATGACGATATCGAACAGGTGTGGTTGTCCATCGCCCTGCACACCACGCCAGGCGTACCGCAGCATCTGCGCCCGACCGTCGCGCTGGTCACTGCTGGCGTGGAGATGGACGTGCTGGGCATGGACTACGCCGCGTTTTCCAGCGTGCAGCGCGAAGCGGTGGTGCATGCGCATCCACGGGGGGAAGGGTTCAAGGAGTGCATTATCTGTGCGTTTGCCGACGGCTTGCGCCATCGCCCGCAGACCACGTTCGGCAACGTGAAGACCGATGTGCTGGCGGATCAGGAGCCGGGGTTCAGGCCGATGAATTTTGTTGAAGTGATCCGCAAATCGCCGTGGGTCGCATAGTTGACTTGAAATGCAATCACATGTGGGAGGGGGCGTGCCCCCGATAGCGGAGCATCAGCCACATATCCATTGGCTGACACACTGTCATCGGGGGCAAGCCCCCTCCCACATTTGGACCGCACACGGTTTTAGACCGGTGCAGCTGCCCGGCGCTTGTCCGGCTGCTGCCAGCCATCGGCAGCGGCTTCTTCAATCGCTTGCTGAATGGCTTTCTTGCGGTGCTCTTCAGCGCGACGGCTGAAGAACCACACCAGGAAGGTCACCAGCGACACCGCCAGCAGAATCAGGCTGGCCACGGCATTGATCTCGGGTTTGACCCCCAGGCGTACCGCAGAGAACACTTCCATCGGCAACGTCGTGGAGCCAGGCCCGGACACGAAGCTGGCCAGTACCAGGTCGTCCAGTGACAACGCGAACGACATCATGCCGCCCGCCGCCAGCGACGGCGCGATCATCGGGATGGTGATCAGGAAGAACACCTTCCACGGCCGTGCGCCCAGGTCCATCGCGGCTTCTTCGATCGACAGGTCCAGCTCACGCAAGCGCGCCGACACCACCACCGCCACATACGCCGCACAGAACGTAGTGTGGGCGATCCAGATGGTGACAATGCCCCGCTCCTGCGGCCAGCCGATCAGCTGCGCCATGGCCACGAACAGCAGCAACAGCGACAGGCCGGTGATCACTTCAGGCATCACCAACGGCGCGGTCACCAGGCCGCCGAATAGCGTGCGGCCCTTGAACTGGCTGATGCGCGTCAGCACGAACGCCGCCAAGGTACCCAGCGCCACCGCCGCCACCGCCGTGTAGCAGGCGATTTCCAGGGAGCGCGCCACCGAGCCCATCAGCTGGGTGTTGTCCAGCAGGCCCACGTACCACTTGATCGACCAACCGCCCCACACCGTCACCAGTTTGGATTCGTTGAACGAGTAGATCACCAGGATCAGCATCGGCAGGTAGATGAACAACAACCCCACCACCAGCATGAAACTCGAGAAACTGAAGCGCTTCATATCTTGCCCTCCAATTCTTTGGCTTGGCTGCGGTTGAACAGGATGATCGGCACGATCAGGATCGCCAGCATCACCACCGCCAGGGCAGACGCCACCGGCCAGTCACGGTTGTTGAAGAATTCTTGCCACAACACTTTACCGATCATCAGGGTTTCCGGGCCGCCCAGCAGTTCCGGGATCACGAACTCGCCCACTACCGGAATGAACACCAGCATGCAGCCGGCGATGATGCCGTTCTTGGACAACGGCACGGTGATTTTCCAGAAGCTGTTGAAGGTACTCGAGCCCAGGTCAGACGCAGCTTCCAGCAGGCTCTGGTCGTGCTTCACCAGGTTGGCGTACAGCGGCAGGATCATGAACGGCAGGTACGAATAGACCACGCCGATGTACACCGCAATGTTGGTGTTGAGGATCTGCAACGGCTCGCTGATCAGCCCCATGGACATCAGGAAGCCATTGAGCAACCCGTTGTTGCTGAGAATGCCCATCCACGCATACACGCGGATCAGGATCGCAGTCCAGGTCGGCATCATGATCAGCAGCACCAGCACGGTCTGCATTTCCTTGCGCGCACTGGCAATGGCATAGGCCATCGGGTAGCCGATCAACAGGCACAGCAGCGTGCTGAAGAACGCCATCTTCAGCGAGCCCAGGTACGCGGAGATGTAGAGGTCGTCGCCGGCCAGCAACTGGTAGTTGGCCAGGTTCAGCACCACTTGCAGCTTCTGCTCGACGTAGGTGTAGATCTCGGTATACGGCGGGATCGCCACGTCGGCTTCGGCGAAGCTGATCTTGAGCACGATGAAGAACGGCAACGCAAAAAACAGGAACAGCCACAGGAACGGAATCCCGATGACCACCTGCTTGCCGCTGGGGACGATGCGCTGCAAGCGGCGCTTGAGCTTTTTTGTGTTCATGAGCGCAGTACCACGCCGCTGTCGTCTTCCCACCACACGTAGACCTGGTCACCCCAGGTCGGACGCTGGCCACGGCGCTCGGCGTTGGCGACGAAAGACTGCACCAGCTTGCCGCTCGGCAGCTCCACGTAGAACACCGAGTGGCCGCCGAGGTAGGCAATGTCGTGGACCTTGCCGCTGGACCAGTTGTGCTCGCAGGTCGGCATCTCGGAGGTGACCAACAGTTTTTCCGGGCGGATCGCGTAGGTCACCGACTTGTCTTCCACCGAGGTCGCGATGCCGTAGCCCACGTAGATGTCGCGGTCCAGGTCCGGGCACTTGAGCACCGCGTGGCCTTCGGCGTCATCCACCACCTGGGTTTCGAAGATGTTGACGTTGCCGATGAACTCGCACACCAGGCGGCTGGTCGGCGTCTCGTAGATGTCCACCGGGCTGCCGATCTGGGCGATCCAGCCCAGGTGCATGATCGCAATGCGCTCGGCCATGGTCATGGCCTCTTCCTGGTCGTGGGTCACCATCACGCAGGTCACGCCGACGCGCTCGATGATCTCCACCAGTTCCAGCTGCATCTGCGAACGCAGCTTCTTGTCGAGGGCGCCCATGGGCTCATCGAGCAGCAGCAGTTTCGGGCGCTTGGCCAGGGAGCGAGCCAGGGCCACGCGTTGACGCTGGCCGCCGGACAACTGGTGCGGCTTGCGCTTGGCGTACTGGCTCATCTGCACCAGCTTGAGCATCTCGGCCACACGGGCGTCGACCTCGGCCTTGGGGATCTTGTCCTGCTGCAGGCCAAACGCGATATTCTGCGCCACGGTCATGTGCGGGAACAGGGCGTAGGACTGGAACATCATGTTGATCGGCCGCTCGTAAGGCGGCATGTCGGTGATGTCCACACCGTCGAGGTAGATGCGCCCTTCGGTCGGGCGCTCGAACCCTGCGAGCATGCGCAGCAAGGTGGACTTGCCCGAACCCGAGCCGCCGAGCAAGGCGAAGATCTCGCCTTTCTTGATTTCCAGGGACACGTCGTCCACGGCAATCGTCTCGTCGAACTTCTTCGTGACCCGATCGATCTTGACCAGCACCTTCTTCGGTGTCTGGTCCCCTTCGAGGGCTTTCTTATAGGCGCCGGAGGCAACTGCCATTTACGAAACTCCCAACAAAAATGTCTGTTCGCCCGAGGCAGGCGAACCTTGGATAGTTTGGGCTTTACTTGCCCGTCTTGACCTTGGTCCAGCTACGGGTCATCAAGCGCTGCACTTTCGGGGGTAGCTCGAAGTTGACGAATGTCCGGTCGAGAACCGCCTGCGGTGGGTACACCGCTTCGTCGGTGCGTATCGATTGCTCCATCAGTTTGTCCGACCCTGGATTGGGATTGGCATAACCGACGTAATCACTGACCTGGGCGATCACCTCAGGTTGCAGCAAATAATTGATGAAGGCGTGGGCTTCATTGACATTGACGGCATCCTTGGGGATCGCCAGCACGTCAAACCACAGGTTGCCGCCTTCTTTCGGAATGGCGTAGGCGATGTTCACACCCTTGCCCGCCTCCGCCGCGCGGGCCTTGGCCTGGAACACGTCGCCAGAGAACCCGGCGGCCACGCAGATGTTGCCGTTGGCCAGGTCGGAGATGTATTTGGAGGAGTGGAAGTAGGTCACGTAAGGCCGCACCTTGAGCAGCTTGGCTTCGGCCTTCTTGTAGTCTTCGGGGTTCTCGCTGTTAGGGTCCAGGCCCATGTAGTTGAGCACCGCCGGCAGCATTTCGTCCGCAGAGTCCATGAACGATACGCCGCAGGTCGCGAGTTTCTTCATGTTCTCCGGCTCGAACAGCATGGCCCAGGAGTCGATCTTGTCGACACCCAGCACTTCCTTGACCTTGTCGACGTTGTAACCAATCCCGTTGGTGCCCCACAGGTACGGCACGGCGTACTGGTTGCCCGGGTCATTCTTTTCCAGGCGCTTGAGCAGCGCCGGGTCAAGGTTGGCGTAGTTCGTCAGCAGCGACTTGTCGATCTTCTGGAACGCCCCGGCCTTGATCTGCTTGCCGAGGAAGTGGTTGGACGGCACGACCACGTCGTAGCCCGTGCGCCCGGCCAGCAACTTGCCTTCCAGGGTTTCATTGGAGTCGAACACGTCATACACGGGCTTGATGCCGCTGGCCTTTTCAAAGTTGGCCAGGGTGTCCGGGCCGATGTAGTCCGACCAGTTATAAATATGCACCGTCGGTGCGGCCTGCACGCTCACTGTCAGCGTGATACCTGCACCCACCAGCATGGCTTTGCGAAATAAAGAAATTGGCAAGTGGAGGTCCTCTTAAATAGTTGGGCCTTGGAGTTGTTGCCGGGCAACAAAACCGGCGCGCAACTTACCTTCGATAAACCGATCCGGCAAAACTTTTGTCATTTATTTTCTGCACGGTTGCCGCTGTTTGTAGGAGCGAGCTTGCTCGCGAAGAACTCACAGGCAACGCGGGCTATCCGAGGCCCCGCGTTATCGTTGACGATTTTCGCGAGCGAGCTCGCTCCTACAGGTTCCTAGGGTTATTTGCCGGATTTGATCTTGGTCCAGCTGCGTGTCATTTCACGCTGGGTCGCGGCTGGCAGGTCGGCAATCGCGTACAGCTTGGCCTGCACATCCGCTGGCGGGTAGATGCCCGGGTCGTTGGTGATGTCTTTGTCGACCAGGGACGTCGCCGCGCTGTTGCCGTTAGGGAAACGCACGGCGTTGGTGATGCTGGCCATCACTTCCGGCTTGAGCAGGTAGTTCAGGAACTTGTAGGCGGCGTCGACGTTTTCGGCATCTTTAGGGATGGCGAGCATGTCGAAGAAGCTGCCCGCACCTTCTTTCGGAATGTCATAGGCCACCTTGACCTTGCCACCGGCTTCAGCCGCGCGGGACTTGGCCTGCTGGATGTCACCCGAGTAACCCACGGCGACGCAGATGTTGCCGTTGGCCAGGTCCGAGATGTACTTGGAGGAGTGGAAATAGCCGATCGAAGGACGGATCTTGAGGAACAGCTCTTCGGCTTTCTTCAGCTCGTCTTTCTTCTGGGTGTCGGTCGGCAGGCCCAGGTAATGCAGGGCAATCGGCAGCATTTCGGTGGGCGAATCGAGGAAGCTCACACCGCAGCTCTTGAGCTTGGCGATGTTCTCAGGCTTGAGCAGCACGTCCCAGGAATCGATCTTGTCCACGCCCAGCGCGGCCTTGACCTTCTCCGGGTTGTAGCCGATGCCGATCGAGCCCCACATGTACGGGAAGGCGTGCTTGTTGTCCGGGTCGCTGACCGACACGGCCTTGAGCAGGGATTTGTTCAGGTTGCTGTAGTTGGACAGCTTGGACGTATCCAGCTCCTGGTACACACCGGCCTTGATCTGCTTGGCGAGGAAGTTGTTCGACGGCACGACCACGTCGTAGCCGGACTTGCCTGCCAGCAACTTGGCTTCCAGGGTTTCGTTGCTGTCGAAAACGTCGTACACCACCTTGATGCCCGACTCTTTTTCAAAGTTGGCGATGGTGTCCGGGGCGATATAGTCGGACCAGTTGTACACGTGCAGCACTTTATCGTCTGCCTGGGCCGCGCCCGCCATTGCGCCCATGAGGGACAAGGCAAGGAGGGTCTTGCCAGCGTTCTTCAAACCTAATGCCTTCATTTGGTGATGCTCCAATTTTTTCTTTTTGGGCCGCAGTTCTTTGTTGTTCCGGGGCCCTTCCAAAGGGCAACAAAACAGGGCGACAGTCTGGCAAGTTAAGGGGCCGGCTTTCAACCAAAGCCCCCCTATTTATAACCGCCCGGAGTCAGCGCCGACAGCCACTGCCCCCAGAGCCTAGCACTTAGCCCTGCAGCGCTGCCAAAGTCAGGTCCAGACAGTGGCGAGCCTTGGTGACCAACTCGTCGATTTCAGCCTTGCTGATCACCAGCGGCGGCGAAATGATCATGGTATCGCCCACGGCGCGCATGATCAGGCCATTGTTGAAACAGAAGTTGCGGCAGATCATGCCCACGCCCTTGCCTTCATAACGCTTGCGGGTGGCTTTGTCCTGTACCAGCTCGATCGCCCCCAGCATGCCCAGGCCGCGCACTTCACCCACCAACGGGTGATCCGCCAGCTCGCGCAGACGTTTCTGCAAATACGGTGCCGTTTCGTCGTGCACACGCTCAACGATTTTTTCGTCGCGCATGATGCGGATGTTTTCCAGCGCCACCGCCGCGGCCACCGGGTGACCGGAGTAGGTGAAACCGTGGTTGAAATCGCCGCCTTCGTTGAGCACCTCCACCACCTCATCGCGCACGATCAGGCCGCCCATGGGCACGTAGCCCGAAGTCAGGCCCTTGGCAATGGTCATCATGTGGGGCTTGAGGTCGTAGAAGTCGCTACCGAACCACTCACCGGTACGGCCGAAACCGCAGATCACTTCGTCGGCGACAAACAGGATGTCGTACTTGGCGAGGATTTCCTTGATGCGCGGCCAGTAAGTGGCCGGCGGCACGATGACACCGCCAGCGCCCTGGATCGGCTCGGCAATGAAGGCACCGACGTTGTCCACGCCCAGTTCCAGAATCTTTTCTTCCAACTGGTTGGCGGCCCACACGCCGAATTCTTCAGGGCTCATGTCGCCGCCTTCGCCGAACCAGTACGGCTGGGCGATGTGGGTGATGCCCGGGATCGGCAAGTCACCTTGCTCGTGCATATAGGTCATGCCGCCCAGGCTGGCGCCGGCCACGGTGGAGCCGTGGTAGCCATTCTTGCGGCTGATGATGGTTTTCTTGTTCGGCTGGCCCTTGATCGCCCAGTAGTGGCGGACCATGCGCAACATGGTGTCGTTGCCTTCGGAGCCGGAGCCGGTGAAGAACACGTGGTTCATACCGGCGGGTGCGATGTCGGAAATGGCCTTGGCCAACTCCAGCACCGGCGGGTGAGCGGTCTGGAAGAACAGGTTGTAGTACGGCAGTTCTTTCATCTGCTTGGCGGCGGCGTCAGCCAGTTCGTCGCGACCGTAGCCGATCGCCACGCACCACAGGCCGGCCATGCCGTCGAGGATCTTGTTGCCTTCGCTGTCCCACAGGTAAACGCCGTGGGCTTTGGTGATGATCCGAGGGCCTTTCTCTTTCAACTGCTTGAAGTCGCTGAACGGCGCCAGGTGGTGATCATTGCTCAAGGCTTGCCATTCACGGGTGTGCGGGTTGTTGCTGGACATACCAATCTCCTAGACTTTTCAGTAAAGGGCGCGCGGGTTGCCCCGTGCGCCCGGCGCATCAGACGGCGAAGAGCAGGAATTCCCGCTCCCACGAACTGATCACGCGCTTGAAGTTTTCATGCTCGGCCCGCTTGACCGCGACGTAGCCTGTGATGAATTTCTGACCCAGGTATTTCTCGATGGTCTTGCTGTTTTCCATGCGTTCCAGGGCGTCTTCGATGGTCAACGGCAGGCGCAGGTTGCGTCGCTCGTAACCACGGCCGACCACCGGCGCGCTCGGGTTGTGGCCCTCGACCATGCCGATGAAACCGCACAGCAAGCTGGCGGCGATCGCCAGGTACGGGTTGGCGTCGGCGCCCGGCAGGCGGTTTTCCACGCGACGGTTCTGCGGGCCGGCATCCGGTACACGCAGGCCGACGGTGCGGTTTTCTTCGCCCCACTCCACGTTCACGGGCGCCGAGGTATCCGGCAGGAAGCGGCGGAAGGAGTTCACGTTGGGGGCGAACAGCGGCAGCAATTCAGGGATGAATTTCTGCAGGCCGCCAATGTGGTTGAGGAACAGCTGGCTCATGCTCCCGTCTTCATTGGAGAAGACGTTCTTGCCGGTGGCGATGTCGATGATGCTCTGGTGCAGGTGCATCGCGCTGCCGGGCTCGCCGGTCATGGGCTTGGCCATGAACGTGGCGGCCACGTCATGCTTGAGCGCGGCTTCACGCATGGTGCGCTTGAACACCAGAATCTGGTCGGCCAGGGACAGCGCGTCGCCGTGACGGAAGTTGATTTCCATCTGCGCGGTGCCGTCTTCGTGGATCAGGGTGTCGAGGTCCAGCTCCTGCAGCTCGCACCAGTCGTAGACGTCTTCGAACAACGGGTCGAACTCGTTGGCCGCCTCTATAGAGAAGGACTGGCGACCGGTCTCAGGGCGCCCGGAACGACCAATCGGCGGTTGCAGCGGAAAGTCAGGGTCTTCGCAGCGCTTGGTCAGGTAGAACTCCATCTCCGGCGCCACGATAGGCTGCCAGCCGCGATCGGCGTAGAGCTTGAGGACTTTCTTGAGCACGTTGCGCGGCGACAGCTCGATGGGGTTGCCTTGCTTGTCGTAGGTGTCGTGGATCACCTGGGCGGTGGGCTCGATGGCCCAGGGCACCAGGAATACCGCGTTCTGATCGGGGCGGCAGATCATGTCGATGTCGGCCGGGTCGAGCAATTCGTAGTAGATGTCGTCTTCGACATAGTCGCCGGTCACGGTCTGCAACAGAACGCTTTCGGGCAGGCGCATGCCTTTTTCGGCGATGAACTTGTTGGTCGGCGAGATCTTGCCCCGGGTGATACCGGTGAGGTCGCCAATCATGCATTCGACTTCTGTGATCTTGTGGTCTTTCAACCAATCGGTGAGCTGGTCGAGGTTGTTACTCATAAATGCCTCTGGGCTGGGTTTCCTGGCATCCATTAAAGACCAGGCGTTGGTGGACGCAGCATCCGCGTCGTTTGTTCATTCAGGGCAAGAGCTTACCTGCCATTTGTGGCGCTGTAGCATTACTCAAGCAAAAGCCGTGCAGAATCATGAGCGGCACCTTTTGAGGAACGCTTCTTCGGGCAGGCAAGGGAGTCGCGAGGCGGTCAAGACGCAGGCTGTTGAACCGTCAAGAATATTGACCGGTACACCCGCAAGGGCATAGGAAATGTGGGTAGTGGAACGGGCCTGTCGAACGCAGGCAACGACGCCAAGTGGAGGCAGGCGACACATGAAGCACCCCGGTATTATTGCTGTTATGGGTTTGAATCGAGCTTAGCCTTGTTCATTTTTTTACACAACACCCCCGTAAAAAATACAACACGGCCCGCTCAAGCCCGCGAGTCCCCTGCGCTTCAAAGCGGAAAAACCGCCCCAAAAAGCCCCAAAAAAGCCGCAGCAGCGCTTTTTTAGGGCAAAAAAGGCCTCGCTTGACTTCGGCATGCCGTTCGGGTTGACTGAAACCAGAAAAGATCAATGATTGATATTTTTAACAACAAAGGTGTTGCATCATGTCGGTACCCCCGCGTGCCGTTCAGCTTAACGAAGCGAACGCGTTCCTTAAGGATCATCCTGAGGTTCTGTACGTAGACCTTCTAATTGCGGATATGAATGGTGTGGTGCGCGGCAAGCGCATTGAACGTACCAGCCTCCACAAGGTTTACGAGAAGGGCATTAACCTGCCTGCCTCTCTATTTGCCCTGGATATCAACGGCTCGACGGTGGAAAGCACCGGCCTGGGCCTGGACATCGGTGATGCTGACCGAATCTGTTATCCGATCCCCGACACCCTGTGCAATGAACCCTGGCAAAAGCGCCCTACCGCGCAACTGCTGATGACCATGCACGAACTCGAAGGTGAACCTTTCTTCGCCGATCCACGCGAAGTCCTCCGTCAAGTTGTTACCAAGTTTGACGACCTGGGCCTGACCATCTGCGCCGCTTTCGAACTCGAGTTCTACCTGATCGACCAGGAGAACGTGAACGGCCGCCCACAACCGCCCCGCTCGCCGATCTCCGGCAAACGCCCGCACTCGACACAGGTCTACCTGATCGACGACCTCGACGAATACGTCGACTGCCTCCAGGACATTCTGGAAGGTGCCAAGGAGCAAGGCATCCCGGCCGACGCCATCGTCAAGGAAAGCGCCCCGGCGCAGTTCGAAGTGAACCTGCACCACGTCGCCGACCCGATCAAGGCCTGCGACTACGCCGTACTGCTCAAGCGCCTGATCAAGAACATCGCCTACGACCATGAGATGGACACCACCTTCATGGCCAAGCCTTACCCGGGCCAGGCAGGCAACGGGTTGCACGTGCACATTTCGATCCTGGACAAAGACGGCAAGAACATCTTTGCCAGCGAGGATCCCGAGCAGAACGCCGCATTGCGTCACGCGATCGGCGGTGTGCTCGAGACCCTGCCCGCCCAAATGGCGTTCCTGTGCCCCAACGTCAACTCCTACCGTCGTTTCGGCGCACAGTTCTACGTGCCGAACTCGCCGTGCTGGGGCCTGGACAACCGCACCGTGGCGATTCGCGTACCGACCGGCTCGTCCGACGCGGTGCGTATCGAACACCGCGTGGCCGGCGCCGACGCCAACCCTTACCTGCTGATGGCTTCGGTCCTGGCAGGCGTGCACCATGGCCTGACCAACAAGATCGAGCCAAACGCACCAGTGGAAGGCAACAGCTACGAACAGAACGAACAGAGCCTGCCGAACAACCTGCGCGATGCCCTGCGCGAGTTGGACGACAGCGAGGTGATGGCCAAGTACATCGATCCCAAATACATCGATATCTTCGTCGCCTGCAAGGAAAGCGAGCTGGAGGAGTTTGAACACTCCATCTCCGACCTTGAGTACAACTGGTACCTGCATACCGTCTAAATGGCGGCTGCATTGAAAGAACGCTGCAGGCTTTTGTCTGTGGCGTTTTTTTATGGTTTTTTCCGGGAAACCGAGGTGGCCTTATCGGGGGCAAGCGCCCTCCCACACGTGACTGCATTCCAAAGTCGGAATTCGGTCAAGGGTGGGAGGGCGCCTGCTCCCGATGGCGGCCTTGAAGACAACACCGATTCCTGCTCATACAATGCCCGCTGCCTTGTAGGAGACTTCCATGCCCACCCGCCCCGCCACGCCTCGCAAACCCCGCGCCCGCAGCCAGGCGCGGATCGACGCGATTCTCGATGCCGCCCGCACCTTGCTGGCCGCCGACGGCGTGGCCGGGTTGTCGATCTACAGCGTGGCCGAGCGGGCGCAGATCCCGCCGTCCTCGGTCTACCATTTTTTCGCCAGCGTGCCGGCGCTCCTGGAAGCGCTGACAGCGGATGTCCATGCCGCATTCCGCGCGGCCATCGAGGCGCCCATCGAGCATGACGCACTCAAGCACTGGCGCGACCTGTCCTGCATCGTCGAGCAACGCATGCTTGCCATCTACGACCACGACGCTGCTGCACGCCAACTGATCCTGGCGCAGCACGGGCTGACCGAGGTGACCCAGGCCGACCGCCAGCACGACCTCGAACTGGGCGACCTGATGCTCGCCGTGTTCAACCGTCATTTTGAAGTGCCGACCTTGCCGAAGGATGTGGATGTGTTTGCGCTGGCGCTGGAACTGAGCGACCGCGTGTATGCACGCTCGGTGCATCAGCATGGGCTGATCACACCGCGCATGGCGGAGGAAGGGATGCGGGTATTTGATGCGTATGTGGGGCTCTACCTGCCAGCCTATTTACCCAAACGCTGACCGCTGGCCCGGCCTCATCGGGGGCAAGCCCCCTCCCACCTTTGACCGAATTCTCACTGTGGAATGCAATCAACTGTGGAAGGGGGCTTGCCCCCGATGGTGGCCTCAAACGCAATCACAACTTGGCGATCGACACCTCAGTCGATTTAACGAAGGCAATCACTTCACTGCCGATCACCAATTCCAGCTCTTTGACCGAGCGCGTCGTGATCACCGAGGTGACGATGCCGGACGCCGTCTGCACGTCGATTTCCGACAGCACGTCGCCTTCGACGATTTCCTTGATGGTGCCTTTGAACTGGTTACGCACGTTGATGGCTTTAATAGTCATGGTCTTCTTCCTGTATGGGACAAGTGAGTTATTGAGCCCAACGCAATTGCGTAGGCAGCGGTGAAACAGGTTCAGGGTCCGGTGGAGTCCCCGGCAGCGACAGCACACGGTTGAGCACTTCAGCTTCCAGCGCGGCCAGGCGGTACGAGCCACGGGCCCGCGGGCGAGGCAGGTCGACGTGCAGGTCGAGGCCGATTTCGCCGTCTTCGATCAGGATCACCCGGTCGGCAATCGCCACGGCTTCGCTGACATCGTGGGTCACCAGCAACACGGTAAAGCCGTGCTTTTGCCAGAGATTTTCGATCAATTGCTGCATCTCGATGCGCGTCAGGGCATCCAGGGCGCCCAGTGGCTCGTCAAGCAACAGCAAACGCGGCTGATGGATCAACGCGCGCGCCAGGGCCACGCGCTGCTTCTGGCCACCGGACAAGGCCGCTGGCCACTCATTGGCGCGCTCAGCCAGGCCGACCGCCTCCAGGGCTTCCAGCGCTTTGGGGCGCCAATTGCCTTTCAGGCCGAGCCCCACGTTATCGATGATCTTTTTCCACGGCAGCAGGCGCGCTTCCTGGAACATCAGCCGCGTGTCTTCCAGCGCTTCGCTCAGCGGCGCTGAACCCGCCAGCAGCTCGCCACCGCTGGCCTTGTCCAGACCCGCAAGCAGGCGCAACAGGGTACTTTTGCCGCAACCGCTGCGACCGACCACGGCCACGAACTGGCCGGCGGGGATATGCAGATCAATTTCTTTGAGTACTTCACGCGCGCCGAAGGCCTTGCGCAACTTGCGCACCGCCAGCGGAATGCCTTTACGCAGGCGCGGAGGTTGTTGAGCCGTCATGCCGCACCTCCTTTAGTCACTTGATAAGCCGGGTGCCAGCGCAGCCACACACGCTCCAGGCCGCGGGCGGCGAGGTCGGCAAGTTTGCCGAGGATCGCGTACATGACGATGGCCAGTACCACCACGTCGGTTTGCAGGAACTCACGCGCGTTCATCGCCAGGTAGCCGATGCCCGAGCTGGCGGAAATGGTTTCGGCCACGATCAGCGTCAACCACATGAAGCCCAGGGCAAAGCGCACGCCCACCAGGATCGACGGCAGTGCGCCCGGCAGGATGACCTGGCGGAACAGGCTGAAGCCGGACAAGCCATAGCTGCGGGACATTTCCACCAGCGCCGGGTCGACGTTGCGGATACCGTGGTAAGTGTTCAGGTAGATCGGGAACAGCGTGCCGAGGGCCACCAGGAAAATCTTCGCGGTCTCGTCGATGCCGAACCACAGGATCACCAGCGGAATCAGCGCCAGGTGCGGCACGTTGCGGATCATCTGCACCGAGCTGTCCAACAGCCGCTCGCCCCATTTCGACAGGCCGGTGATAAAGCCCAGGGCCAGGCCGATGCTGCCACCGATCACAAAGCCCAGGCCGGCACGCCAGCCGCTGATGGCCAGGTGTGTCCAGATTTCACCGCTGGCGATCAGGTTGACACCGGCTTCGATCACCGCGCTCGGCGCCGGCAGGATGCGGGTCGACAACCAGCCCGCCGACACCGACAACTGCCACACCGCGAGCAACAGAATCGGCAGCACCCAAGGCGCGACGCGATGGCTTAATTTTTCATAGTTCATAGGCTGCCTCAGCTCGCCGACGCAGCTTTGGGAAGGATATCGTTGGCGACCATCTCGCCGAACGGGCTGACATATCCGGCGCCCTTGGGCACCTCGGGACGCTCGACATCCAGATGGGGGAACAGCAACTCGGCGACCCGATACGATTCCTCCAGGTGTGGGTAGCCGGAGAAGATAAAGGTGTCGATGCCCAGCGCCGCGTACTCCTTCACGCGCGCAGCCACGGTTGGGCCATCGCCCACCAGCGCCGTGCCCGCGCCGCCACGCACCAGGCCGACGCCAGCCCACAGGTTGGGGCTGACTTCGAGGTTGTCGCGGCTGCCGCCGTGCAAGGCGGCCATGCGTTGCTGGCCCACCGAGTCGAAGCGCGACAGCGATGCCTGGGCGCGGGCGATGGTGTCATTGTCCACGTGGGAGATCAGTTTGTCGGCGGCTTGCCAGGCTTCGGCGTTGGTTTCACGCACAATCACATGCAGGCGAATGCCAAAGCGCACGGTGCGCCCCAGCTTGGCGGCCTTGGCCCGCACCTGTTCGATTTTCTCGGCAACGGCCGCGGGCGGCTCGCCCCAGGTCAGCACCATTTCCACCTGTTCGGCCGCCAGGTCCTGGGCCGCCTCGGAGGAACCGCCGAAGTACAGCGGCGGACGCGGTTGCTGGATGGGCGGGTAGAGCAACTTGGCGCCTTTGACGCTGATGTGCTCGCCGTCGTAATCCACGGTTTCGCCTTCCAGTACGCGGCGCCAGATGCGGGTGAACTCCACCGACGCCTGGTAGCGCTCTTCGTGGCTCAGGAACAAACCGTCGCCTGCCAATTCGTCCGGATCACCACCGGTCACCAGATTGAACAACGCCCGGCCGCCGGACAGGCGATCGAGGGTCGCGGCCTGACGCGCGGCCACCGTCGGGGAAATGATCCCGGGGCGCAGGGCGACAAGGAATTTCAAACGCTGGGTCACCGGAATCAGCGACGCCGCCACCAGCCACGAATCTTCGCAGGAGCGGCCGGTGGGGATCAGCACACCGCCGAAGCCCAGCCGGTCAGCGGCCTGGGCCACTTGCTGCAGATAACCGTGGTCAACGGCGCGAGCGCCTTCGGCGGTGCCAAGGTAATGGCCGTCGCCGTGGGTAGGTAGAAACCAGAAAATATTGAGGCTCATGGAGTTGTCTCCTGAAGAAATCAGATTACGGCGCTTTGGCAACGGCGGCGGGTGGTGTCCAGATCACGTCCTTGATGCTCAAGGGTTTGGGGATCAATTTGAGTTGGTAGAAGCTGTCGGCGATTTTCTGCTGGGCCGCGACGACCTCCGGGGTCAGGAACAACGCGCCGTAGCCTTGGCGTTTCACCGAGGTCAGGGTGATGTCAGCCGGCAGGCCAAGCAGCGGTGCCACTTGCTCAGTGACTTCCTGCGGGTTGGCCTTGGACCACTCGCCCACCGCGCGCACTTCTTCGATCAGCGCCGTGATCACTTGCGGATGCTGTTCGGTGTACGGCTTGGTGGCCAGGTAGAACTGGTGGTTGTCGGCGATGCCGGTACCGTCACGCAGGGTGCGCGCTTGCAGCTGTTTCTCGGCGGCGGCCTGATACGGGTCCCAGATCACCCAGGCATCCACGCTGCCACGCTCGAACGCGGCACGGGCATCGGCGGGCGGCAGGAACACGGTCTGCACGTCGGTGTATTTGAGGCCGGCGTCTTCCAGCGCACGCACCAGCAGGTAATGCACGTTGGAGCCTTTGTTGAGGACGATTTTCTTGCCCTTGAGCTCGGCCACGGACTTGATCGTCGAATCCTTCGGCACCAGGATCGCTTCGCTGGTCGGCGCGGGTGGCTCGTAGGCGACGTAGAGCAAGTCGGCACCGGCGGCCTGGGCGAAAACCGGCGGGGTTTCACCGGTGACACCGAAGTCGATGGAGCCGACGTTGAGGCCTTCGAGCAACTGCGGGCCACCGGGGAACTCAGTCCATTGCACGTTCACGCCTTGTGCAGCGAGGCGCTTTTCCAGCGTGCCCTTGGCCTTGAGCAGCACCAGGGTGCCGTACTTCTGATAACCGATCCGCAGGGTCTCGGCGGCTTGAGCTTGAACAATGGCGCCGAAGGACACAGCCGCAGCAAACAGTGCGACCAGACCACGACGCAAGATGACAGTGCGCATGGCGCTCTCTCCAAAAATGCGATGAGGGGGTTGGCTGCACCTGCTTGGCCGTTGGCGGCTGAGTAAGGTGAGTACTTCGAAGAATCGGTGTGGCTCAAATGCTCCAGCGAGCACTCAACAAACGTTCGTTCAACACAGTGGGGTCCAGCGGTTTCGGGCGACGGGCCATTGCGCCGTAGAGCGTTTCCAGGGCCTCGTGCAAACGGTGTTCAAGTACCGGCACCAACTGCGCCTGGACGCTGCCTTCGCCGTAGGCGATCTGGCTGTCTTCGGCAAAGATACCGTGGAGCAATTCCTGGGCCTTGAGCGCCGACAACACAGGCTTCAGGGCGTAGTCCACCGCCAGCATGTGGGCGATGCTGCCGCCGGTAGCCATTGGCAACACGATCTTGTGAGCCAGGGCGCGCTCGGGCAGCAGGTCCAGCACGGTCTTCAGCGCACCGGAAAACGATGCCTTGTACACCGGCGTGGCGATTACCAGGCCATCTGCGTTGGCCACTTGTTGCAACAGGTCGATGACCTTTGGGCTGTCGAAGCGGGCGTGCAGCAAGTCTTCGGCCGGGAAGTCCCGTACCTGGTAACTCACCACTTCCACACCTTTGTCTTGCAACCACTGACGGGTTTTTTCCAGCAAGACCCCGGAGCGGGAGCGCTGGCTGGGGCTGCCTCCAAGTGTTACGACCAACATGCAGGAATTCCTTGAGCTAGTGCCGGCGGTTCGCTGTGTGGCGATGGCGCCAAGATGGAACAGACCATATCAGCAGATTTATATATCTATAAATCTTATTTTTTCATTTGTTTATTCTTAAATTGCATATGAGGGCTATTTTTCTCCAGGCGAAAAAAAAGGCCGCTGATACGGCCTGAAAACCCTTGCTGTGTGATTCGGTTCTCACTCAAAGCCTGTGGTGACGCCATCGCGGGCACGCCCGGCTCCCACCGGGGAATGCGGTCAACTGTGGGAGCCGGGCTTGCCCGCGATGGCGATATCGGTATCAACGATTAGGCTGGGGAGTCAGGCGCAGGTAAGGCTTCACCGCGCGATAGCCCTTTGGAAAGCGTTTCTTGATCTCTTCCTCGTCCTTGAGCGACGGCACGATCACCACGTCATCACCGTCCTGCCAGTTGGCCGGAGTGGCGACCTTGTGGCTGTCGGTCAATTGCAACGAGTCGATGACCCGCAGGATTTCGTGGAAGTTGCGCCCGGTGCTCGCCGGGTAGGTGATGGTCAGCCGCACCTTCTTGTTCGGGTCGATCACGAACAGGGAACGCACGGTGAGGGTGTCGCTGGCATTCGGGTGGATCAGGTCATACAGGTCCGAAACCTTGCGGTCGGCGTCGGCCAGGATCGGGAAATTGACGGTGGTGTTCTGGGTTTCGTTGATATCTTCGATCCACTTGTGGTGCGAATCCACCGGGTCTACCGACAGTGCGATGGCCTTGACGCCGCGCTGGGCGAACTCGTCCTTGAGCTTGGCGGTGAAGCCCAGCTCGGTGGTGCACACGGGCGTGAAGTCCGCAGGGTGGGAGAACAACACACCCCAGCTATCGCCCAGCCATTCGTGGAAACGAATCGTGCCGGCGCTGGAATCCTGTTCGAAGTCGGGGGCGATATCGCCCAGTCTTAGGCTCATGGGTATGGCTCCTGGTGAGTGCTTATGGAGCCCACTGTGCATGGAATTGCTGTTATTTAAAAAGAATAAATATCGATTTATCTAGACGATAAAGGAATATTAAAATTGTGTTCACTGGACCTGGCGACGCGCGAAAGCCAACATCGGCTTCGAGGTTCGAGAAGGCCTTGAGACGCTGTAAAAAGAGGGAATTCAGGAAGGGCTTGCGGGGGTTGAGCCCGACTTGAAAGCAAGACACCTTGCCCGGCTTTGCGCCGGGCAAGGTTTTACAGTCTTACAACAACTTCACACTACTAGAACAGTGGGATCGAGTAGCTGACGATCACACGGTTTTCGTCCTGGGAGCGGGTGCTCGCCAGGTCGGTGCGCCACATAGCGTTTTTCCAGGCTACGCCCAGGTTTTTCAGCGGACCTTCCGGAATCACGTAGGCAACAGTGATGTCACGCTCCCACTCGGACTGGCCGGTGGTTTCGGCACGGCCATTGTTGTTGGCGATGGTGTCGATGTCAGTACCTTTCAGGTACACGACGCCAGCGGTCAGGCCAGGTACGCCAACCTTGGCGAAGTCATAGGAGTAGCGAGCTTGCCAGGTACGCTCGCCAGCGCGGGCGAACTTCTGGATTTGCATGTCGGTAGTGATGTAAGCCGACGAACCATCACCCTGGTTCAACCAAGGGAAATCGCTGCTGCCGTTGCTGACCTGATAACCACCACCGAAGGTGTGACCACCCAGGGTGTACAGGAACAGGCCGCTGTACAGGTTGTTGTCAACCTTGCCTTTGCCGGCGTTGAACGTGTTGTAGTTGCCGTTGGTGAAGTAAGCTGCGGTGTCGCCGTTTTTACCATCGTCAGAACTGTTGAAATAACGCAGGTCGGATTTCAACACGCCCGGACCGATGGCCCAGTTGTGGGTCAGACCCAGGAAGTGCTGTTTGTAGAAGTCTTCCAGATTGCCGTAGTAGTACTGGGCAGTCAGGTCTTTGGTGATTTTATAGTCGCCACCAGCGTAGTAAAACTTATTGCTGAATTTGCCTGTCTTGTAGTTCGAGCTGGCGTTGGCGCCTGCGATCGACAGGTTTTCGTTGTTGCTGGAGTTACGACCTTTGGTTTTTTCAACCTGGCCAGCGACCAGAGTCAAATCCTTGATGTCGTTGGTAGTGATCTGACCACCTTGGAACGTTTGCGGCAGCAAGCGACCATCGTTGGTCACGATAACTGGCAGCTTAGGCTGCAGGGTGCCCAGCTTCAGTTCGGTTTGGGAGATCTTGACCTTGCCGGTCACGCCCAGGCTAGCGAAATCATGGACAGCTTCGTTGCCATCGCTTGGGAACACGGTGCCGCCCGAAGCGGTGCCACTATAGTTACCATGGTTAGCTCGGCTCGAATCCAAACGCACGCCGTACAGGCCAATGGCATCAACACCAAATTGAACGGTGCCTTGGGTGTAACCAGAAATGAAACGCAGATCGAAGCCTTGGCCCCATTCAGCGTTTTTGTTACGCGTGGTAGCGCCAGGCGCGCCATCACGGTTATCAGTGTTGATGTAGAAGTTACGCAGGCCCAGAGTGGCCTTGCTGTCTTCGATGAAACCAGCGGCGCTTACCTGCTGGGCAATGCCAGCGACGGCTACAGCCAACGCCAGGGTGGACTTCTTCATGTACCGCTCCTCTCATTTCTAATTTTTGTAGTTCTTTGGTCTCGGGTCTGACGCCCTCGATCCACAGATGCGCGATTAGCACCGGATAGTGACCACCAAGTCAATCGTAACCTTGTGTGTCTACTACCTTCGTCTAATCACAGTTGATTTGGTCCTTGCAGGGTAATGAGTTTTTCATACACCCAAAAAGAATTGTTTCATCCTTTTTCATACCATTTAGGAATAAGCCTTCCCATAGCGCGATCAGTCACGAAAGACCACCCGCTCCATAAGCTAATTCCTAAAAGGTATTTATTGCGGCTTTTTTAGATCGTTTAGTGTCGACGCAAGGTTGCATACGTCACTCACGATCAAAAAGGCGACGCCATCATGGCCAAACGCACATCCTCCCGTCAATTTGTTACAGTTTTTGTGTCACTAATACTTTCTTTTGGTGTCAAAGCCGCCGATTTGACGGTGGGCTATCAAACCGGCATCGACCCCAGCAAGGTTCCTCAAGCGGACGGCCTCTATGAGAAAGCCATTGGCGAGAAGATCGCGTGGCGCCGGTTCAACAGCGGGCCGGAAGTCGTCACCGCCATTGCGTCCGGCGATGTGCAGATCGGCAACCTGGGTTCCAGCCCCCTTGCCGCCGCCGCTTCACGCAACCTGCCAATCGTGGCGTTTATCGTATCGGCGCAGATCAACAGTTCTGAAGCCCTGGTGGTCCGCAACGGCAGCGGCATCGACAAACCCGAAGACCTGATCGGCAAGACCATCGCCACACCTTTCGTTTCAACCTCTCATTACAGCCTGCTCGGTGCGCTGAAGCACTGGGGCTTGGATACCCGGAAAGTCAAAGTGGTGAACCTGCAACCGGCCGAAATCGCCGCCGCCTGGAAGCGCGGCGACATCGACGGCGCCTTCGTGTGGTCGCCCGCCCTGGGCGAGATCCGCAAGACCGGCAAGACCCTGACAGACGCAGCGCAGGTCGGCCAATGGGGCGCGCCGACGTTCGAAGTGTGGGTCGCCCGCAAGGACTTCGCGGAGAAACATCCTGAAGTCGTGGCCAAGTTTGCCAAGGTCACCCTGGACTCGTTCGCTGACTACGCGGCGCACAAAGACAGCTGGACGGTCGAGTCGGAGCCGGTGCAGAAAATCGCCAAACTGACAGGCTCGAACGCTGCCGACATTCCTGAATTGCTCGCCGGCACGACCTTCCCTGACGCGAAGGCGCAGCAAACCGACGCGCTGCTCCAGGGCGGCACGGCGAAGGCGATTGGGGAGACGGCGAAGTTCTTGAAGGAACAGGGCAAGGTTGAATCGGTGCTGCCGGATTACTCGGCGTTCGTCACCGATAAATTCATCAAGCAATAACGGCAGTTCCTTGTGGGAACTGGCTTGCCTGCGATGCAGGCACCCCGGTCTGTCGTCGTACCGAGGTGCTGCCATCGCAGGCAAGCCCGCTTCCACGCAAGCCAGCGTTGCGTTGAATCAGAGGGCCTTTTCGAAGATTTTCGAATTGCGCTGGTAGTTGTACAGCGACGCCCGCGCCGACGGCAGGCGGTCGACGCTGCTCGGCACGAAGCCACGCTCACGGAACCAGTGGGCCGTGCGGGTGGTGAGGACGAACAGGGTCTTCAAGCCCTGCGCCCGGGCACGGGTCTGGATGCGTTCGAGTAACACATCGCCCCGCGCGCCATGGCGGTATTCCGGATTCACCGCCAGGCACGCCAGCTCACCGGCATCCGAATCCGCAATCTGATACAGCGCCGCACAGGCGATGATCATGCCTTCGCGCTCCACCACGCTGAACTGCTCGATCTCACGCTCCAGCACTTCCCGCGAGCGACGCACCAGGATGCCCTGCTCTTCCAGCGGGCTGATCAAGTCCAGCAAACCGCCCACGTCCTCAATCGCCGCTTCGCGCACCAGCTCGAACTGCTCCTGGGCCACCAGCGTACCGCCGCCATCGCGGGTGAACAGCTCGGTCAGCAGCGCTCCGTCTTCGGCGTAGCTGACGATATGGCTACGGCCAACGCCGCCACGGCAGGCTTCGGCGGCGGCATCGAGCAACTCGGCCTGGTAGTTGCTGCTGCCCAGACGTTGCAAGTGCGCCGGCACTTGTTGCGGACGCAGCTCACGTACCAGACGACCGTTTTCATCGATCAGGCCCATGTCGGCGCCGAACAGCAGCAGCTTGTCGGCGCCCAGGTCGATGGCGGCGCGGGTGGCGACGTCTTCGCAGGCCAGGTTGAAGATCTCGCCAGTCGGTGAATACCCCAGCGGCGACAGCAATACGATGGAGCGCTCGTCCAACAGACGGTTGATGCCTTTGCGATCGACGCGGCGCACTTCGCCGGTGTGGTGGTAGTCGACGCCTTCGAGCACGCCGATCGGCCGTGCGGTCACCAGGTTGCCGCTGGCCACCCGCAGGCGCGAGCCCTGCATTGGCGATGACGCCATGTCCATCGACAAGCGCGCTTCGATGGCGATACGCAACTGGCCAACCGCGTCGATCACGCATTCCAGCGTCGTCGCATCGGTGATGCGCAGGCCTTCGTGGTAGGCCGGGGTGAGACCGCGTGCTTCAAGGCGCGCTTCGATCTGCGGGCGCGAACCGTGCACCAGCACCAGGCGCACCCCCAGGCTGTGGAGCAGCACCAGGTCGTGGACGATATTGCCGAAGTTGGGATGTTCCACACCGTCGCCGGGCAGCATGACCACGAAGGTGCAGTCCCGGTGGGCATTGATGTAAGGGGAAGCGTGACGAAGCCAATTAACGTAGTCGGGCATAACACCTGGGCCTGTAATAAAAAGCAGCCAAAAAAGGATGAGTCGTGAAAACGCACAGCGGGCTGATGGTTATCGTCGGAACAGGCTTGGCGACACGCTCACTCTCCTTCTATGTACGAACAGTCAGGGGTTAATTTATGCAGGCTTGAGGCAGTAATGTTCGATCAGTTCCCGCAATAGACGCACTGTAGGCGTCAAGCGTGACATTTCGAGGTATTCGCCCGGCTGGTGGGCGCAGGCAATGTCGCCGGGGCCCAGCACCAGGGTTTCGCACCCAAGGCGCTGAAGATAAGGCGCTTCGGTGCCGAACGCTACTGCTTCGGCACGGTGGCCGGTCAATCGTTCCGCTACCCGTACCAACTCGGCGTCTTCAGACTGCTCGAATGGCGGCACTTCGGGAAACAGCGGCGCATAGTCGATCTTGACCTGATGGCGCTCGGCCAGGGGTTGCAGCTTCTGGCGGATGGCCGCGCGCAGCACCTCGGGGTCCATGCCCGGCAAGGGCCGCAGGTCGAACTCCAGGGAGCACTGGCCGCAGATGCGGTTGGGGTTGTCGCCGCCGTGGATGCAGCCGAAGTTCATCGTCGGCTGCGGCACACTGAATTGCGGGTTGCGGTATTCGCGCTGCCAGGCCAGGCGCAGGCCCCGCAGCTCGCCGATGGCGTCGTGCATGGCCTCCAGGGCGCTGTGACCCAGCTTCGGGTCCGACGAATGGCCGCTTTGCCCAAGGATGTCGATACGCTCCATCATCACGCCTTTGTGCAGGCGGATCGGCTTGAGGCCGGTGGGCTCACCGATCACCGCTGCACGGCCCAGCGGGCGACCGGCTTCGGCCAGCGCACGGGCACCGGACATGGAGCTTTCTTCATCGCAGGTGGCGAGGATCAGTAGCGGCTGCTTGAACGGCTGGTCCAGCAGCGGCAGCACGGCCTCAATCGCCAGGGCGAAAAAGCCCTTCATGTCGCAGCTACCCAATCCTACCCAGCGGCCGTCAACTTCCGTCAGCTTGAGCGGATCGGTCTTCCACAGTGCAGCGTCATAGGGAACGGTATCGCTGTGCCCCGCCAACACCAGGCCACCCGGGCCGCTGCCAAAGGTGGCGAGCAGGTTGAATTTTCCGGGGCTGACTGGCTGGATATCGATGGCAAAACCCAGGTCGCCCAGCCAATCGGCGAGCAAATCGATGACCGGCCGGTTGGTCTGGTCGAGAGACGCCTGGGTGCAACTGACGGACGGTGCGGCGATCAGCGCGGCGAACTGTTCTTTCAGCGTGGGCAATGGCATGCGCGGTCTCTCAACTTCCCGGATGAGCCCCACTATAGAGCCATCTGTACGACACAATAAACCGTTGCGGCACGTTGCCGGGCTCAGTCCTGTACACTGCACGGCCTTGGCAGCCACTCTTTTCCCCGGCTGCGCTCCCGATCCTGGATTTTCCGGCCATGCAGAAAGAAACCGAAATCAAGCTCCGCGTCAGCCGCGAAACACTCGCCGCGCTACGTGAGCACCCGCTACTGAAAAAACGCAACAAAAGTGGCTGGGAACGCCTTGAGTTGATGAACCAGTACTTCGACACCCCCGAGCGCGACCTGGCCCAGGCCAAAGTCGCCCTGCGCCTGCGCAAGGACGGTGACGCCATCATCCAGACCCTCAAGACCCGTGGCCAGAGCGTCGCCGGCTTGTCGGAACGCAACGAGTACAACTGGGACCTGCCCAAAGCCAAGCTCGACGTGAAGAAACTCGACGGCGAATGCTGGCCCGAGCAACTGGCCGAGCTGGACAAGAAAACCCTCAAGCCGATCTTCACCACCGACTTCGTCCGTGAGCGCGCGGAAATCGCCTGGGGCCGCGGCAAGGCCAAGGTGGTGATCGAAGCCGCCCTGGATTTGGGCCACGTGGTAGTCGGCAAGCAGAAAGAAGAAATCTGCGAACTGGAACTGGAACTGCGCGAAGGCGAACCGGCTGCCCTGCTGGAGCTGGCCGCTGAATTGGCCGCCACGCTGGCGCTGATGCCCTGTGACATCAGCAAGGCCGAACGCGGCTACCGCCTGCACGATGCCAGCAGCTACTCCCTGAGCCTGCCGGCGCCGCAGCTGCACGCCGAAATGCCGTTGGACGACGCTTTCGCCGCAGTCCTGTGGCACCTGCTGGGCAGCAGCCAGCGCCTGGCCGAGCAATACCGTTTCAATGGCCACTGGCGCCTGCTGCAAGACTGGGTCGACAACCTCGGCGAAATGCGCGCCCTGATCGGCAGCCTCGGCCAGGCCGCACCGCGTCAATCCACCAGCGAACTGCGCAGCGCACTGGATGCCCTGCTGGAAGACTGGCGCCCGCTGGTCCAAGCCGGCGACGACGATGAAGACATTCGCAAAGCTGCACCGGAACAGTTCGTCGAAGAACTTGAAGACGTGCGGTGGGGCCTGTTCTCGCTGAACGCTTCGCGCTGGCTGCTGGCTCGTACCTGGACCGCCGACCGCAACGTGCGCGGCAACCGCCAGGGCGCTGCGCAAATCACCAACTGGCTGCCACGCCTGTTGGCCGACGACGCCGTCGCCCTGCAACTGCCGCGTTACCAGCAGCAGCCGGAAGACCTCGCCGAGCAACTGCCGCGCATCGAACGCATCCAAGCCTGGCTGCACCATGCCCGCCAAGTGGTGGACATCCCGGAACTGGACCGTCTGTATGGCGAGTTGAACAAACTCGCGCAACTGGCCAACCAGCCGATCACCGATGAGTCGCTGGATGCGCGCATGCATCAGGCGATTGCGGTGTATCAGAACCGGGCCTGGAAAACGCTGCTGCGTCTGTAAAGAAGCCATCGGGGGCAAGCCCCCCCTCCCACATTGCCCCGGGCTCACAGCGTTCCATTGGTGAATGCAGTCAGTCTGGGAGGGGGCTTGCCCCGGGTGAGGCCAGCACTGTCAGCGCAATACTGGCAGGCTGGTGGTGGACTTGATCTCCGACAACGCCACAATCGAGTTGACCTCCTGGATCCCCGGCACCATCGACAGCTTCTCGAAGAAGAACCGCTCGTAAGCCTCGATATCCGCCGTCACGATGCGCAATAGAAAATCCACCGCGCCCATCAGCACATAACATTCCAACACTTGCGGAAAGCCGCGAATCGCCTCGGTGAACTCGGTGAAGTTCGACCGACCGTGGGCGTTGAGTTTCACCTCGGCGAAAATCTGCGTGTTGAGGCCGATCTTCTTACGGTCCAGCAGGGTCACCTGCCCGCGAATCACTCCCTCCTCTTTCAACCGCTGGATGCGCCGCCAGCACGGCGACTGAGACAGGCCGACCTGTTCGGCAATCTGCGCGCTGGACAACGACGCGTCCTCTTGCAGCAGGGCCAGGATACGGCGGTCGTAGGTGTCCAACTCGCTGTGCATATAAATACCTTCCAGAGTGCGTTTATTGAATTGATCAATTCGATCAATGCTGGATTCAGCCCATCTTAGATAAGAAATCTCCCGTGTCGAATGTAAAAATTCCTCCTGTCGAATCAGGAGATTTCCCATGCATGTTGTCGAAACCACCCACCCCGTTACCCGCGTCGATGCGTGGGCGGTCAACAGCGTGCATTGCCAGGCGCACTACCGGATCGTCGCCGAGGCGGAACCGGATCTGCTGTGCCGGGTGCTCAACCTTTTCGCGTTGCAGTTCCTGACCCCCAGCCAGGTCACGGCAAACCGCGTGGACGACCTGCTGCACCTCGACATCGTAATGGATGGCCTGAGCTGGCATCGCGCACAGGTGATCGCCGAAAAGATTCGAAACCTGATCAGCGTGTACTCGCTGCAGGTATGGGAAGTCGATGCGGTGGCGCCTGCAGACGTGGTGGCCGCCGCTCGGTAAAGCCCTGCAATACACACACGGAGGAAGAAACATCGGGGCTGACTAGGCTGGGATTCACACCCGGCCTCCACTCAGGAACCCCTCCATGCCCGTTGATCAGCAATTGGATTTGCAGCAGTTGATACCCGACCTGCTCGATGCAGGCCTGGTGACGACCGATGTAGCGAAACGCTTATCGACGTTGGGGGCCGACGTTCACAGCCATCCGCTTGAGCGCGTTGCCGAACAGGGTCCCTGCCTGGAAACCCTCATACACTGGCTGGCCCGGCACGCAGGGCAGGATTACCTGCGTATCGACCCGCTGAAGATCGACGTCGCGACCGTCGTGCCGCTGATGTCCCATGCCTTCGCCCAACGCCACGCCATCCTGGCCGTTGCCGTGGATGCGCACACCGTCACCATTGCCAGCGCCCAGCCGTTCATTACCGGCTGGGAGGCAGGGCTGGCCCAGGTCCTTCAACGTTCGATCAGGCGGGTGGTCGCCAACCCCCAGGCTATCCGGCGTTGTATCGGCGAGTTCTACCGGCTGGTGAAATCCGTCGGCGGGGCCGATCAAAAAGCGCTGGCACCGGGTAATTTCGAACTGCTCAACCTCGGCGCCAGCGACCAGGAACCGGACGCCAACGATGCGCATATCGTCAATATCGTCGACTGGCTGCTGCAGTACGCATTTGCCCAGCGGGCCAGCGATATCCACATTGAACCCGGCCAGGAGCAAGGCCGCGTGCGCTTTCGCATTGACGGGCTGCTGCATGATGCCTACCAGTTTCCGCCCCAGGTCACGATGGCAGTGGTCAGCCGCCTGAAAAGCCTGGGCCGCATGAACGTGGCGGAGAAACGTCGTCCCCAGGACGGCAGGATCAAGACCAAGAGCCCGACGGGTGCTGAAGTCGAGTTGCGGCTTTCCACGCTGCCGACGGTTTTTGGCGAAAAACTGGTGATGCGGATCTTTGACCCCCAGGTTCTGCTCAAGGACTTTGACCAGTTGGGCCTGTCCGCCGAGGACCAACAGCGCTGGCAGGCCATGACCCGCCAGGCCAACGGCATCATCCTGGTCACCGGCCCCACCGGCTCAGGCAAGACCAGCACGCTCTACACCACGCTCAAACAGATGGCCACGCGGGAGATCAACCTGTGCACGGTGGAAGACCCCATCGAAATGGCCGAGCCCGCGTTTAACCAGATGCAGGTGCAGCCCAACATCGACCTGACCTTCGCCAGCGGCATCCGCGCCCTGCTGCGCCAGGATCCGGACATCATCATGATCGGCGAGATTCGTGACCAGGAAACTGCCGAGATGGCGATCCAGGCTGCCTTGACCGGGCACCTGGTGCTGTCGACCCTGCACACCAACGACGCACCGAGTGCCATCAGTCGCTTACAGGAACTGGGTATTGCTCATTATTTGATCAAGGCCACGTTGTTGGGGGTGATGGCGCAAAGACTGGTGCGGGTTTTGTGTGCCCACTGCAAGCGCTCGCTGGGGGGCGTCCATGAAGCCGTGGGGTGCGTTGAATGCCGAAACAGCGGCTATCGGGGCCGCGCCGGGGTTTACGAAATCATGCCTCTGGAGGAAGAGCTCAAGGCGCTGATCACCCCCGGCACCGATGTGCAGGCCCTGCGACAGCGGGCCATGGCACAGGGGATGTGCAGCCTGCGCATGGCGGGTATGCAAAAGGTCGAGGCCGGCCTGACCACGCTGGAGGAAGTATTGCGGGTCACCCCTGGGGATTCAGTAACAAATGCTTTGATTGTTGCGCCGTGAAACCGTCCTTATCGGTGACGACACCGTTACAATCCGTCGAACACCGTTCGACTGACACCATCAGATAGGGAATCGCTATGCAGATCGGAACCGTACTGCTTCTTTTCGTGGGGCTGGCCGTCGCCATCCTGTTCATGGGCTTCAAGGTAGTCCCCCAGGGATACCAGTGGACCGTCGAGCGCTTCGGCCGCTACACCAACACCCTCAAGCCTGGCCTGAACATCATCATCCCGGTGATGGACCGCATCGGTCGCAAGATCAATGTGATGGAAAGCGTGCTGGACATCCCGCCCCAGGAAGTCATCACCGCCGACAACGCCACTGTGCAGATCGATGCCGTGTGCTTCTTCCAGGTGGTCAACACCGCCCAGGCCGCCTACGAGGTGAACAACCTCGAACATGCCATCCGCAACCTGCTGCAAACCAATATCCGTACCGTGCTCGGCTCCATGGAACTGGACGCCATGCTCAGCCAGCGCGACGGCATCAACGAAAAGCTCCTGCGAACCGTGGATGAAGCCACCGCACCCTGGGGCATCAAGATCACCCGTATCGAGATCAAGGACATCAGCCCGCCCGCCGACCTGATGGCAGCCATGTCCGGCCAGATGAAAGCCGAGCGGATCAAGCGTGCGCAGATCCTTGAAGCCGAAGGCCTGCGAGCGTCGGCGATCCTCACCGCCGAAGGCAAGAAGCAGGCGCAGATCCTCGAAGCCGAGGGTAGCCGTCAGGCCGCATTCCTGGAGTCCGAAGCCCGCGAGCGTCAGGCCGAAGCCGAGGCCCGCGCCACCCAAGTGGTGTCGGAAGCGATTGCGTCGGGCAACGTGCAGGCGGTCAATTACTTCGTCGCGCAAAAATACATCGACGCCCTGGGCAAGCTGGCATCGGCCAACAACAGCAAGGTCATTCTGATGCCGCTGGAAGCGAGCCAGGTGATCGGCGCGGTCGGTGGTATCGGCGAGATCGTCAAGGCCACCTTCGACAGCAAGAAAGGCTGAGATCATGTGGGAATTCCTGCAGCATCTGTCGTTCTGGGATTGGCTGGCACTGGGCACCGTACTGCTGATCCTTGAGGTCTTCGGCGCCGGCGGTTACCTGTTGTGGATGGGTATCGCTGCGGCGGCCGTGGGTGTGATCAAGTTTCTGGTGCCGCCCCTGGCGCTGGAATGGCAACTGCTGCTGTTCGCCGTGTTGTCGATACTGACCGCGGTGTATTGGTGGAAACGCCAGCGCAGCAGCGCCAAGGCCAGCGACCAGCCGGGTCTGAATGAGCGCGGCTCCGAGCTGATAGGCCGAACCTTCATGGTGCACCAGGCAATCGTGGACGGCCGGGGCAAGGTAAAAGTCGGTGATGGCGTGTGGATGGTGACCGGCCCGGACAGCCCTGTGGGCGCCCAGGTACGGGTGATAGCCCAGGAAGGGGTGGTGTTGAAAGTTGAAACTGTTTAGTCGCTCACGGAACTCGGACGGGCCAACTACAATCATACAGAACAGATACCCCACCCGGAGTCACCCACCATGCGTCTCAAATATGCTGTCGCAACCCTTGCTGTGCTTTCCCTTCCTGTCGGTTCAGCGATGGCCGACAGTTTCTGGCGCAACGTCATCTCGTCGGGCGCCACCACTGGCTCGACGTACCTGACCTTCAAGGACCACAAGTTGGTGGTCGCCGCTCAAGACGACGCAGGCAGCTTTGTTGCCAGCGACGGCGGTATCCGTGGCCCCTACCTGGAAGCCGCGATGCAGAAAGTCCGCGCCGACAACCCTGGCCTGCAAGCCACGGACATGGAACTGGCGAACGCCATCCTTGCGAAAAACGCCGTTACCGAGTGACCCCCTCACTCTGAAAAATGCCGCTCTCGTAGCGGCATTTTTTTGCCTGCTCGGTGACGATTCATTCACAGGCGACAGGCTATATTCAGTCGAACCGTGCAACCATGCCGCTGCTGGTACCTCGCCACTCATCGCCAATCTGAAACGGATGCCTTCGTCGTCATGAGCTCACTGCCCTTCCTGCCGTTCTCCAAACCCACCATCGACGAAGCCACCATCTCGGCCGTGGGCGATGTATTGCGCTCGGGCTGGATTACCAGTGGTCCAAAAGTCCAGGCGTTCGAGGCGCAGTTGTCGGAATACTTTGGCGGCAGGCCGGTGCGCACGTTCAACTCGGGCACCTGCACCATGGAGATTGCCTTGCGCATTGCGGGCGTCGGGCCGGGGGATGAAGTCATCACCACACCGATCTCCTGGGTCGCCACGGCCAACGTGATTCTCGAAGTGGGCGCCACTCCGGTGTTTGCCGACATTGACCCGGTGACCCGCAATATCGACCTCAGCCAGGTGGAAGCGGCAATCACCCCGCGCACCAAGGCGATCATCCCGGTGTACCTGGCCGGCCTGCCGCTGGACATGCCGATGCTTTACGCGCTGGCCAACAAGTACAACCTGCGCATCATCGAAGACGCCGCCCAGGCACTGGGTTCCAGCTGGGACGGCGAGCGCATTGGCGCTACCGGCGATTTCGTGTCGTTCAGCTTCCAGGCCAATAAGAACATCACGTCTTCCGAAGGCGGGTGCCTGGTGTTGAACACTCCCGAAGAGGCACGCCTGGCCGAGAAGTATCGCCTGCAAGGCGTCACGCGCACTGGCTTCGACGGACTGGACGTGGATGTATTGGGCGGCAAGTTCAACATGACCGACATCGCTGCCGCCATTGGCCTGGGGCAATTTGCCCATATCGAGCAGATCACTGCTCACCGCCAGAACCTGGCGCGGCACTACTTCAAATATTTCGGTGCCGACTTTGAAGCGCAATACGGCGCCCAGCTACCGCCCGCTGACTTCGAGAACAGCAACTGGCACTTGTTTCAACTGGTGCTTGCGGAGCGCACAGACGGCCTGCCCGCCCGCGCCACGTTCATGGAGCAGATGCAGGCTCACGGCGTAGGCATTGGCTATCACTACCCGCCGATCCACCTGCTGAGCCTTTATCGGGCGCAGGGGTTCACGGAAGGCATGTTCCCGGTGGCGGAAAAGGTGGGGCGCTTGATCGTGTCGTTGCCGATGTTTACGGCGATGACAGAGGCGGATGTGGAGCGGTCGGTAGCGGCGGTCAAAGCCGTCTTGAAGCGCGCTAAACCCTAAAGGCTGGCGCCGATCAAAAGGTGGGAGGTGGCTTTCCCCCCCTCCCACATTTGAACCTATTTATTCGCCGATGGCGGCTTTGTAGCCAGCAGCATCCAGCAGTTTTTCCACATCCGCCGGGTTGCTTGGCTTGAGCTTGAAGATCCATGCGCCATACGGGTCGGAGTTCAGCAGCTCCGGGCTACCACTCAGCTCTTCGTTGACGGCGATCACTTCGCCGGCGACCGGGGCGTAGATATCCGAGGCGGCCTTTACCGATTCAACCACACCTGCCTGGCCTTGCGCTTCAAACTGCGCGCCCACTTCCGCCAACTCAACGAACACCACATCGCCCAACGCTTCCTGGGCATGGTCGGAGATGCCGACGGTCACGGTGCCGTCAGCTTCCAGGCGTGCCCATTCATGACTCTCGGCAAAACGCAGGTCGGCCGGGATATTGCTCATAGTCTGTGTCCTCAAGAAGTAATGTCAGCGGCCTTTGGCCTGCCGGAAATAGGTTAGATCAAGGTTTTGCCATGGCGCACGAAGGTCGGCTTGACCACTCGAACCGGGTACCACTTGCCGCGAATTTCCACTTCGGCCCGATCAGCCGTCGCCGTCGGCACACGCGCCAGGGCAATGGATTTGCTCAGCGTAGGAGAGAAACTACCACTGGTGATCTCCCCTTCGCCAACATTGGCGATACGAACCACCTGATGAGCGCGTAAAACCCCGCGTTCTTCCAGTACCAGCCCTACCAGCTTGAACTGCACACCGGCAGCCTGCTCGGCCTCCAGCGCGGCACGGCCGATGAAATCGCGCTCGGCAGGCTCCCACGCAATGCTCCAGGCCATGTTCGCCGCCAAGGGCGAAACGTCCTGGTGAATGTCCTGGCCGTAGAGGTTCATCCCGGCTTCAAGGCGCAAGGTGTCGCGGGCGCCCAGGCCGATGGGTGAAATACCCGCACCCACCAGGTCGTTGAAAAAGCCCGGTGCCTGGTCGGCCGGCAGCACAATTTCCAACCCGTCTTCGCCGGTGTAGCCGGTGCGAGCGATAAACCAGTCGCCATCGGCCTGGCCTTCGAACGGCTTGAGTTGGTGAATGAGGGTGCTGCGGGACTGGGTCACCAGTTCGGCGATCTTGTGCCGGGCGTGCGGCCCTTGAATCGCCAGCATCGCCAGCTCGGCACGCTCACTCAGCTGGACCTGATAGCGGCCCAGTTGCGCTTGCATCCAGGCCATGTCCTGGTCGCGGGTGGCGGCGTTGACCACCAGGCGGTAACCGGCTTCGGTGCGGTAGACGATCATGTCATCCACCACGCCGCCCTTTTCGTTGAGCATGGCGCTGTACAACGCACGACCACAGGCGTGCAGACGCTCGACGTCATTGGCCAGCAGGTGCTGGAGCCATTCCTTGGCCTGTGGGCCGGCGACATCGATCACGGTCATGTGAGATACATCGAACACCCCGCAGTCGCGTCGCACCTGATGGTGTTCTTCAACTTGCGAGCCGTAATGCAGAGGCATATCCCAACCGCCAAAATCGACCATTTTCGCGCCTAGGGCGAGATGCAGGTCATACAGAGGCGTACGCTGTCCCATGGGTTTCTCCTTCCGGGCTTGGCGAAGGTGCGCGGAGCTGCCGTTTGCACCTGAACGCCTTGATTCACAAGGCTTGCAGCCGCGCCCAGCGACCCGCTCCGAAAGACGAAGCGCACCGAATGCCGCGCATTGTAGCCGCAAGCCGTAGGACTGGCACCTAAGCGATTTGCCGGGCCGAGCGTCGGATCAGCCCGATGACCGGCAACAGGCCGACCAGCACCAGGGTCAGCGCCGGCAATGACGCCCGCGCCCACTCCCCTTCGCTGGTCATTTCAAAGATGCGAACAGCGAGGGTGTCCCAGCCGAACGGGCGCATCAGCAGGGTCGCGGGCATTTCCTTGAGCACATCGACGAATACCAGCAGCGCTGCGCTGAGCGTGCCCGGCAGCAGCAACGGCAGATACACTTTGCAAAACAGTCGCGGCCCGCTCACGCCAAGGCTGCGCGCGGCTTCGGGCAACGAGGGGCGAATGCGCGCCAGGCTGTTTTCCAGCGGCCCGTAAGCCACGGCCAGGAAGCGCACCAGATAAGCCAGCACCAGCGCCGACAGGCTGCCCAGCAACAACGGCTTGCCCGCACCACCCAGCCAGCCGGAGAGCGGCACCACCAGTTCACGGTCCAGGTAGCTGAACGCCAACATGATTGACACCGCCAGCACCGAGCCCGGCAACGCATAGCCAACGTTGGCCAGGCTGATGCCGGAGCGGATCGCCCGGGTCGGCGCCAGCCGGTTGGCGAAGGCCAGCACCAATGCCACGCTGACGGTGATCAGCGCTGCGATGCCGCCCAGGTAGAGGGTGTGGATGATCAGACCGGTGTAGCGCTCGTCCAGGTCAAAGCGGCCGCGCTGCCAGAACCAGGCGACCAGCTGAATCATCGGGATGACAAAGGCACAGGCAAATACCAACCCGCACCAAGTGCTCGCCGCGGCAGCCTTGAACCCGTGCAAGTGATACAGCGCCTTGCCCCGCGGGCGCTCATTGCTCGGCCGGCTGGCCCCGCGGGCACGCCGTTCGCCGTACAGCACCAGCATCACCACCAACAGCAACAGGCTGGCCAGTTGTGCCGCACTGGACAGGCTGAAGAAGCCATACCAGGTTTTATAGATAGCGGTGGTGAAGGTATCGAAGTTGAACACCGAGACCGCGCCGAAATCCGCCAGGGTTTCCATCAGTGCCAACGCCACACCCGCACCGATCGCCGGGCGCGCCATGGGCAGAGCCACGCGCCAGAACGCCTGCCAAGGCGATTGTCCCAGCACCCGCGCGGCTTCCATCAGGCCTTTGCCCTGGGCCAGGAACGCGGTGCGCGCCAGCAGGTAGACGTAGGGATAGAACACCAGCACCAATACGATGATCACGCCGCTGGTGGAGCGCACCCGCGGCAGGCGCAGGCCGCTACCGAACCATTCGCGCAACAGGGTTTGCACCGGGCCGGCAAAATCCAGCAGCCCTACAAACACAAACGCCAGCACGTAGGCAGGAATGGCGAATGGCAGCATCAGTGCCCAATCCAGCCAGCGTCGTCCGGGGAATTCGCAGAGGCTGGTCAGCCAGGCCAGGCTCACACCCAGCAGGGTTACACCGACGCCAACGCCCAGCACCAGGGTCAAGGTGTTGCTCAACAGGCGTGGCATCTGGGTTTCCCAGAGATGGGACCAGATTTGTGTGTCGATGCTTTGCCAGGACAGCAACAGCACGCTCAGCGGCAGCAGCACCAGGGCAGCGACGGTGAAGACCGGCAGGTACCAGCGGCGTTGGGCGGGGTGAGCCAAAAGCGTATTCTCAATTGATGAATAGGTTTAAACCACCACAATCCAATGTGGGAGGGGGCTTGCCCCCGATGGCGGTGGATCAGTCACTGATGAGTAGACTGACACTCCGCTATCGGGGCAAGCCCCCTCCCACATGTTGATTTGCAGTGTGTCAGTTCCAGCCAGCCCTATCCATCAGGCGGATCGCCTCGGCCTGACGCTTACCCGCCACTTCCACCGGCAAGGTGTCTGCCACGAATTTGCCCCAGCTCGCCACTTCGGCCGATGGCGGTACCGCCGGGTTGGCCGGGAACTCCTGGTTCACGTCGGCAAAGATCTTCTGCGCCTCGGCGGTGGTCATCCATTCCACCAGGGCCTTGGCCGCTTCCGGGTGCGGCGCGTGCTTGGTCAGGCCGATGCCCGACAGGTTCACATGCACGCCGCGATCGCCCTGGTTCGGCCAGAACAGCTGCACGGCCAGCTTCGGGTTCTGCTTGTGCAGGCGGCCGTAGTAGTAGGTGTTGACGATACCCACGTCGCATTGCCCGGCGTTGATCGCCTCCAGCACCGCGATGTCATCGGAGAACACATCGGTGGACAGGTTGTTGACCCAGCCCTTGACGATCTCTTCGGTCTTGGCCGCGCCATGGGTTTCGATCAGGGTGGCGGTCAGCGACTGGTTGTAGACCTTTTTTGCGGTACGCAGGCACAGGCGGCCTTCCCACTGCTTGTCGGCGAGCGCTTCGTAGGTGGTGAGGTCCGCTGGTTTTACCCGGTCGGTGGAATAGGCGATGGTGCGCGCACGCAGGCTCAAGCCGGTCCAGGCATGGTTTGAGGAGCGGTATTGCAGGGGAATGTTCTTGTCGATCACCGGTGACGTGAACGGTTGCAGAATGCCCATCTGCTCAGCCTGCCAGAGGTTGCCGGCATCGACGGTGAGCAGCAGGTCGGCGGTGGCATTTTCGCCTTCGGCCTTGATGCGCTGCATCAGCGGCGCTTCCTTGTCGGTGATGAACTTCACCTGCACGCCGGTCTTCTGGGTGTAGGCGTCGAATACCGGTTTGATCAGTTCGTCGATGCGCGAGGAGTAGACCACCACTTCGTCGGCGGCCTGCACGGTGGTGCTGCCGATCAGGGTGAGTGCCAGGGCAGTCAGGAGGCGCTTGGGTGCCAACATGGGGGCAGTCTCTCATTTGCAAAAAGAGGGCAAATGATAAGGACTCACATTTGGTGATGCTTGGTGGAGGCGTTACCAGATGTTGCATGGCCGGGATTGGCAGTGCGGCTTATGGCCTCATCGCGGGCAAGTCCGGCTCCCACAGGGGGTCGCATTTCAACCTAAGGGTTTCGCAAGCTCCGGGAGGTCGCCGGTCAGGCCAAGGGCCTGGCGCACGAAGACGGCCTTGGCTTCGGGCATCTGGTCGACCATCTTCAACCCGGCGTTGCGCAACCAGCGCAGCGGCAGTTGATCGGCCTGGAACAGTCGCTCAAAACCTTCCATCGCCGCCATCAACGCCAGGTTGTGCGGCATGCGCCGACGCTCGTAGCGGCTCAACACCTTCACATCGGCCAGGCGCTCGCCGCGTTCGGTGGCTGCCAGGAGCACTTCGGCGAGTGTCGCTGCATCGAGGAAACCCAGGTTCACGCCCTGCCCCGCCAACGGATGAATCACGTGGGCAGCATCGCCGATCAACGCCAGGCCTTCGGCCACGTAGCGCTTGGCATGACGCTGGCGCAGCGGCACGCAGACACGCGGGTCGGCGCTGACCACCGTACCGAGACGCCCTTCGAAGGCACGCTCCAGTTCACGGCAGAAACGTTCATCGTCCAGCGCCATCAGGCGTTCGGACTCAGCCGGCGTGGTCGACCAGACAATCGAACACCAGTCCTCCTGCCCATCCCGCACCAGCGGCAAGAACGCCAGCGGGCCGGTGTCGGTGAAACGTTGCCAGGCCGTGCGCTGGTGCGGCTGGCTGCTGCGCACGCTGGTGACAATGGCGTTATGCAGGTAATCCCATTCGCGGGTGGCGGTGCCGGTCAGGCGGCGCACCGCGGAGTGGGCGCCATCGGCCGCCACCACCAGCGGCGCACGCAAGGTGCGGCCATCGGCCAGGGTCAGCAGCCAGTCATCGCCGGAGCGGCGCATCTGCTCCAGGCGCGCATTGGCCAGCAGGCCGAGGTCGCAGTCGTGCAGGCGGTCGAGCAAGGCGTCCTGGACCACGCGGTTCTCGACGATATGCCCGAGCACCTCGGCGTGCACGCTGGCGGCCGAAAAGTGGATCTGGCCGGTGCCGCTGCCGTCCCACACCTGCATGTCACCGTAAGGGCTGGCGCGGCGCGAGACAATGCCGTCCCACACGCCCAGGCGTTCGAGGATCCTCTGGCTGGCGGCCGACAAGGCGCTCACCCGGGGCTCGAAGGCCGCGTCCCGGTCGAACGGCTTGACGCTCAGCGGGCTGCCGTCGAGCAACAGCACTTGCAGGCCACTGCCTTGCAACGCCAGCGCCAGGGCGCTTCCGACCATTCCGGCCCCGACAATCAGCACATCTGCGCGCATGTCCATGGTTTAAGCCTGTCTCGCTCGCGGCTTGCGCCGCACGTAAAGGGTTTTATCGACCCGCGCCACCAGGGTGCCGGAGCCGTCATGAATCTCGACCTTGAGGTGGGGCAAGTATTTCTCGCCCCCTTCGGTCTGCCGACGAATCTCATCGAGCAACGCGTCGTCGATGGAAAATTCGGCGTACACCGGGCCTTTGCCCGGCGAGATGAAATCGATGCTCGCTGCCTTGTCCCACACGATGTAGTCGCGGCCGAGGTTCTCCATCAAGAGCAGCATGTAGAACGGATCGACCATCGAATACAGGCTGCCGCCAAACTGCGTGCCGACGTAGTTGCGGTTGTACCAGCCCAGGCCCATGCGCACTTTGACGTGGCGAAAATCAGCGCTCATGTGTTGCACGCTGACACCCGCGCCCAGGTACGGCGGATACAGGCTCATGACCCAGCGCAGCAGCCGCGCTTTACCGATGCGCGCAATCAGCCACTTACGCATCGGGCCGCGTGCCCAGGCCCATGGCTTGACGAGCGAACCAGCGCTTGGCCGGCGGCAGCAGGTCCAGCCCGAGCAGGCCCATGTTGCGCCCGAGGGCCACCAGCGGTTGGGCACTGCCAAACAGACGCGTGACCTGGTCGGAGAAGCCTACGGTGAGGCTCTGGTCCAGGCGTTGGCGCTCGCGGTAACCCTGCAACGTGGCCAGGTCGCCCGGCACCTGCGGCCCTGCCAGCAAGGCCTCGGCCAGGGCCACCGCATCGCGCAGGGACAGGTTGAACCCCTGCCCGGCAATCGGGTGCAGGCTGTGGGCGGCATTGCCGAGGATCGCCAGGTGGGAACGCACTTGCTCCTCGGCTTCCACCAGCGTCAGCGGATACAGATGACGCACCCCCACTTGTTTCAGGGTGCCCAGGCGGTAACCGAAAACGCCCTGCAATTCGCTGAGGAAACTGCGCTCGTCGAGGTTGGCCAGGCGCTGGGCGTCCATGCCGATGCGCGTCCATACCAGTGCGCAGCGGTTGTCCGGCAACGGCAACAGGGCCATCGGGCCTTCGTCGGTGAAACGTTCGAAGGCCTCGCCGTTATGGGCTTCGCTCGGTGTGATGTTGGCGATGAGCGCGCTCTGGTTGTACGGGCGGGTTTTCACGCCAATGCCCAGCTGTTCGCGCAGACCAGAGCGGCCACCGTCGGCCAGGACCGCGAGGTCGCACTCCAGCACGGTTTCATCGTTGAGGGTCAGGCGATAGCCATCGGCAAGCGGCTCCATGCGCGTGACTTCGGCCGGGCAACGCCAGCTGACCACGTCCTTGTCCAGGCCCTGCCACAGGCATTGGCCCAGCCAGGCATTTTCGACCACGTAGCCCAAGGCCGGCACGCCCTCCTCCATGGCAGACAAGCGCGCGGTGGAGAAGCGGCCCCGGTCCGATACGTGAATCTGCTTGATCGGCTCGGCGCGGCGGGAAATGTCCTGCCACAGCCCCAGCCGCTGATAAATCTGCCGCGCACCATAGGACAACGCCGAAGAACGCGCATCGTAGCTCGGCTGGTAGCTGTCGCCCGGAGCGAAGGGCTCGATCAGCACGATCTTCCAGCCCCGCGCCTTGGCCCCGGCCTGCAACGCCAGCGCCAGGCTGGCGCCCACCAGACCGCCACCGATGATGGCCAGGTTGACCCGGCTCATCGGGCAGCCGCCATCAGCGCTTCGATGTCGGCGACGGCCTTGGGCACGCCGCCGGTCAGGATTTCACAGCCTTGCTTGGTCACTACCACGTCGTCCTCGATGCGTACGCCAATGCCACGCCATTTCTTTGCCACGTTCGGGTGATCCGGCGCGATGTAGATGCCCGGCTCAACGGTCAACGCCATACCGACTTCCAGCACACGCCATTCACCGCCCACCTTGTACTCGCCCACATCATGCACATCCATGCCCAGCCAATGGCCGGCGCGGTGCATGTAGAACGCCTTATAGGCTTCGCTGGCGATCAACTCGTCGACGTCACCTTGCAACAATCCCAACGCCACCAGGCCGCTGGTGATCACTCGCACCGTAGCCTCATGGGCCTGGTTCCAATGCTTGTTCGGGGCGATCTCGGCAAACGCGGCTTCCTGGGACGCCAGCACGATCTCGTAGATCGCCTTCTGTTCGGGCGAAAACCGGCCGTTGACCGGCCAGGTGCGGGTGATGTCGCTGGCGTAGCAGTCGATCTCGCAACCGGCGTCGATCAGCACCAGGTCGCCGTCCTTGAGCACGGCGTCATTCTGCTGGTAATGCAGGATGCAGCTGTTGCGCCCGGCGGCGACGATGGAGCCGTAGGCGGGCATCTTCGCGCCGCCCTTGCGAAATTCGTAATCCAGTTCGGCTTCGAGGCTGAATTCGTGCAACCCGGCGCGACTGGCCTGCATCGCCCGGATATGGGCGGCGCAGGAAATTCGCGCGGCTTCACGCATCACCTTCACTTCTGCCGCCGATTTATACAGGCGCATGTCGTGGAGCAGATGATCCAGGGCAACGAACTCGTTCGGCGGCTGGGCGCCGAGGTGCGCCTTGGAACGGATCACGTTGATCCACTCCATCAGGTGGCGGTCGAATTCGGCATTGCTGCCCATGGCCGAATACACCCGGTCGCGGCCTTCGATCAGGCCGGGCAGGATGTCGTCGATATCGGTGATGGGGAATGCGTCGTCTGCGCCGAAGTCACGGATCGCGCCTTCGGTGCCGGCGCGCAGGCCGTCCCACAGTTCGCGTTCGGCGTTGCGCTCGCGGCAGAACACCACGTACTCGCCGTGCTGGCGACCGGGCATCAGCACGATCACCGCTTCCGGCTCGGGGAAACCGCTCAGGTACTGGAAGTCGCTGTCCTGGCGGTACACGTGCTCGACATCACGGTTGCGAATGGCCACGGCGGCGGCCGGCAGGATCGCGATGCTGTTGGGTTCCATCTGCGCCATGAGCGCCTTGCGACGCCGGGTGTATTCCGCTCTGGGGATATGAATCATGGGCAGATGGGCTTCCTTTCTCAGTGCAGCGACGGCTTGGGTGCGGCCGGTTCAGCGGACTTGCGGGTCTCGGTGAACAGCAGCAGCGGCGCGACGCGCAGGTACTCCATGACTTCCATGTAGTCGCCTTCGCCGTCTTCGGACTCTTCCAGGGCGTCTTGCACCTGGGAGATGGCCGCCAGGTCCTGCAATACTTCCTTGGCGTCGGTGCTCAGTTCCAGGCCGCCGGCGTTGACGCCGAAACCGTGAAGGAAGCCCTGGCACCATTGGCCCAGCGCGGCAGCGCGCTCGGTGAGCGGCGCGTCGTCGGTCGGCAGCAGCAGGACCACGGTGACGTCATCACCGGTCAGCTCGCCCTTGACCATTTCCTGCAGGCCGATCAGTGCGTTACGCACGTTGTCTTCGGGTTCTTTTTCCAGCAGTTCGGCCACATCGGCCAGCCAGTTGTCGGCATCGAAGCCTACGCCGGTGCAGCTGCGGCCCAGCAACACGCCGTGCAGTTCGGCAGGCGAGCAAGGGTGGCCGCTGGTGCTCAGCAGTTTGGAAAAAGCGTCGTACGGGGAGTTCTGAATGGGCATGGTGAGCTAGGCGCCAGACGGCGCAATGTCTAGAATGGAGCGCTGTATCCTAGCACCGGCAGACGTACCAAGACTATCAAGGGCGTCAGATCGTTTATCCTGCAGTTGCCATTCATCAGACAAATCCAGTGGAACCCAATGGAAGACACCGACCTGCAAGCGCTGATGGCCAGACTCGAACTGCTAATTGATCGGGTCGAGCAACTTAAGAGTCAAAATGGACTCCTACTAGCTCAGGAAAAAACCTGGCGCGAGGAACGCGCTCACCTCATTGAAAAAAACGAAATCGCCCGGCGTAAGGTCGAATCGATGATTTCGCGCCTGAAGGCCCTGGAGCAAGACTCATGAGTTCAAGCAATAGCGTCACCGTGCAGATCCTGGATAAAGAATATTCGATCATCTGCCCCCAGGAAGAGCGCAACAACCTGGTGAGCGCTGCCCGCTACCTGGATGGCAAGATGCGTGAGATCCGCAGCAGCGGCAAAGTCATCGGTGCCGACCGTATCGCCGTGATGGCCGCGCTGAACATCACTCACGACCTGCTGCACAAGCAGGAGCGCCCCGATGTGCAGGCCAGCGGGTCGACCCGCGAGCAGGTGCGTGACCTGCTGGAACGCGTTGATCTGGTGCTGTCCAGCGACACAGACGCATCCAAGGGCTGATTGCCGAGTCGGTTTAAGGTATACTCGCCCCACTCCCTGGCGTGTTTGCCAGTCGGCGATGTCCCTGAGCCGATTCGCACTACCCTGGAAGTTGCACGTTGGGCTGGTGTGCATGTCCGCTAGACGGAAAGCCTGAAAGCCTACTGCTTCTTCCACCTTGAACTTTCGGGTTCAAGGGCTAAGTCGACAGCGGCTCTGTCGGGGAGCCTGAATTCCCAAACTCAATGCCAGTCTTCGGACTGGCATTGTTTTATGAGCCGGAACCCATGACCGAACCTGCGCCGCTCTCTCGTCCGCAACTTCGACGCATGTTGCGCAAAGCCCGTCGCGAACTCACGCCGAGCGAGCAGCGCAAGGCCGCCCAAGGCCTGTTTCGGCAACTGGCACAGCACCCGCTGTTTCGCCGCTCCAGGCATATCTCCCTGTATTTACCGACGGACGGTGAAATCGATCCGCGCCTGCTGCTGCGCGCTGCCCAGCGTCGGGGCAAGGCCACCTACCTGCCGGTGCTCAGCGCCTGGCCACGGACCAAGATGGTGTTCCAGCGCGTGCGGCCCGGCGAAAAGCTGCGGCCCAATCGCTTCCGGATCCTGGAGCCGCGCATCAACCTCGGCCAACAACGCGCGGTGTGGGCACTGAACCTGGTATTGCTGCCCTTGGTAGGCTTCGATGAAACTGGCGGGCGCCTGGGCATGGGCGGAGGATTCTACGACCGTAGCCTCGCCTATCTCGCCCGGCGCCAGAACTGGCGCGCACCGACGCTGCTGGGCCTGGCCCATGAATGTCAGAAGGTCGAACGCCTGACGCAGGCAAGTTGGGATGTGCCGCTGGCTGGCACGGTGACGGACAAAAGATGGTATATCGCAGAGGCACCACTGGAGTCAGCAGTGCCTTGAGGAAGGGTCAGCGCTTGAACGGTTGCGGCTGTTGCTGAGTCAACTCGATGGGCGCATCGGTCTTGTTCGACCACAAGCTTTGCGCATACCCGGTGGTCACGACGCCCAGACCAAACAAAATCACCAAAATCCATAGTAAATCCGGTTTACGTTGCATCGATTGCCCCCCTTCAGGCACCTCGTACACGATGACAACAACGTTCCAAAGTAGTCCGTTGCAGCGGCGTCAAGCTTAAAAGCCGGCATTCTGCGGTAACGTGAACCAACACGCAAACCTTGGCGCCAACCGACTGTCGGTTTGTCATTAAATTGCCCGACAACTTGCCCAATCCCATTTTCAGGAGCGCAAAAATGGCCTATTGGCTGATGAAATCCGAGCCCGACGAGCTCTCGATCAAGGGCTTGGAAAAGCTCGGCGAGGCCCGTTGGGACGGGGTACGCAACTATCAGGCGCGCAACTTCCTGCGCGCCATGGCCGAGGGTGACACGTTCTTCTTCTACCACTCCAGTTGCCCGGAGCCGGGGATTGCCGGCATCGGCAAAATCATCAAGGCGGCGTATCCAGACCCCACCGCACTCGATCCGCAAAGTCACTATTTCGATGCCAAGGCCAGCACGGAAAAAAACCCGTGGAGCGCTATCGACGTGGCCCACGTCGAGACGTTTCCCCGCGTGCTGGGCCTTGGCTATCTAAAGCAGCAAGCCGCCCTTGCCGAACTGCCGCTGGTGCAAAAAGGCAGCCGGCTATCGGTAATGCCGGTGACCGCCGAGCAATGGGTGGCGGTCCTCGGGTTGCGCTGAGGCGTTACTGGATGATGAGGTTGTTGAACAACAGGTCTTCCACCACCGGCTTGCCGGTCTCGTCGTTCATCACTTGCTGAGTCTGCTTCAGGGCTTCCTGACGCAACTTCTCTTTGCCTTCCACGGTGCTCATGGTCTCGTTGGTCTGTTGGGTAAACAGCGCCACCAATTGGTTGCGGATCAACGCGTCATTGGCTTTGACCGCGGCGGCGGCTTCGGTGCCGGTCACGCGCAGGGCGATGTCGGCCTTGTAGACCTTGAGCTTGGCCGTGCCATCCAGGCCATAGTTGCCCACGAACGGCGGGCTCAGGCTGATATAGCTGACTTTCGGCGCCTCGCCCTCTTTGGCTTCTTCGGCCTGGGCTGCCATCGGCAAGGTCAGGGCCAGCATCAACAGGATCCACGCTTTCACAATTCATTCCTCACATTCGGTGGCAGGTAGCATAACGCTAGCCAGGCAGAGCACAAGCTTATGGCGACTTATCAGGCCCGGGCATGCTCGTTGACCCACCCGGTTACCCTCCTACACTTATCGGCCACGACCCCCAAAGGAATAGTCCGATGAAAGCTGTGCTGTGCAAAGCCTTCGGCCCCGCCGAAAACCTCGTGCTGGAAGATGTCGAAAGCCCGGCGATCAAGAAGAACGAAATCCTGCTGGACGTGCACGCCGCCGGGGTCAATTTCCCGGACACCCTGATCATCGAAGGCAAGTACCAGTTCAAGCCGCCATTTCCGTTCTCGCCGGGTGGCGAGGCGGCGGGTGTGGTCCGTGAAGTCGGGGAAAAGGTCAGCCACCTCAAGGTCGGCGACCGCGTCATGGCGCTGACCGGCTGGGGCAGCTTTGCCGAACAGGTCGCGGTGCCGGGCTACAACGTACTGCCGATCCCGCCAAGCATGGACTTCACCACCGCCGCAGCCTTCAGCATGACTTACGGCACCTCGATGCACGCGCTGAAACAACGCGCCCATCTGCAACCCGGCGAAACCCTGTTGGTGCTTGGCGCCTCGGGCGGCGTGGGCCTGGCCGCCGTGGAAATCGGCAAGGCCATGGGGGCCCGCGTGATCGCCGCGGCGAGCAGCGCCGACAAACTCGCCGTGGCCAAGGCCGCAGGCGCCGATGAGTTGATCAACTACAGCGAAACCAGCCTGAAGGATGAGGTCAAGCGCCTCACCGACGGCAACGGCGCCGATGTGATCTACGACCCGGTGGGCGGCGACCTGTTTGACCAGGCCATCCGCAGCATCGCCTGGAATGGCCGCCTGCTGGTGGTGGGGTTCGCCAGCGGGCGCATTCCGGAGCTGCCGGTGAACCTCGCGCTGCTCAAGGGCGCGGCGGTGGTCGGCGTGTTCTGGGGCTCGTTTGCCCAGCGCCAGCCGCAGGATAACGCGGCGAATTTCCAGCAGTTGTTCGGGTGGTTTGCCGAGGGCCGGTTGAAACCGCTGGTGTCGCAGGTGTATCCACTGGACCAGGCGGCCCAGGCGATCAACGATCTGGTGCAGCGCAAGGCTGTCGGTAAAGTGGTCGTCCAGACTCGATAAAAAATTTGAAACAGGGTCAATGTGGGAGGGGGCAAGCCCCCTTCCACATTTTGATCTCCGGTGTTCGTAAGGGAACATTCATTAGCGCTCATTTCTTGTTGTTTGCAGATAAGAGGCAATGCTATTTTCGGTAACGAAACTGTAACATTCGCATCCGCAGTCAAAACAAGAAATCTGGAGCTCTTGAATGTTTGCTTTCTTTCGTCCTGCCGCACATCAGGCGCCCCTGCCTGAAGAAAAAATAGACAGTACCTACCGACGCCTGCGCTGGCAGATCTTCGCCGGTATTTTCTTTGGCTACGCAGGCTACTACCTGCTGCGCAAAAACTTCTCCCTGGCCATGCCCTACCTGATCGACGAGGGTTACACCCGTGGTGAACTGGGCCTGGCGATGTCGGCCATCGCGATTGCCTACGGCCTGTCCAAGTTCCTCATGGGCCTAGTGTCCGACCGCTCCAACCCGCGCTACTTCCTGCCCTTCGGCCTGCTGGTTTCAGCCGGTGTGATGTTCATTTTCGGTTTCGCACCTTGGGCGACGTCCAGCGTGACCATGATGTTCATTTTGCTGTTCATCAACGGCTGGGCCCAAGGCATGGGCTGGCCGCCAAGTGGGCGGACCATGGTGCACTGGTGGTCGCAGAAGGAACGCGGCGGCGTGGTGTCGGTGTGGAACGTGGCGCATAACGTCGGCGGTGGCCTGATCGGCCCGCTGTTCCTGCTGGGCATGGCCTGGTTCAACGACTGGCACGCAGCGTTCTACGTCCCGGCCACCGTGGCCCTGCTGGTGGCGGCATTTGCCTTCATCACCATGCGCGACACCCCGCAATCGGTGGGCCTGCCGCCTATCGAGAAGTACAAGAACGACTACCCGGAAGGCTACGACGCCAGCCACGAAGACGAATTCAGCGCCAGGGAAATCTTCGTCAAGTACGTGCTGCGCAACAAGATGCTGTGGTACATCGCCTTCGCCAACGTGTTCGTCTACCTGTTGCGCTACGGCGTGCTGGACTGGGCACCGACCTACCTGAAAGAAGCCAAGCACTTCACCGTCGACAAATCGTCGTGGGCGTACTTCTTCTACGAGTGGGCGGGCATTCCAGGCACCCTGCTGTGCGGCTGGATGTCGGACAAGATCTTCCGCGGCAACCGTGGCCTCACCGGCATTGTGTTCATGGCGCTGGTGACCGTGGCGACCCTGGTGTACTGGCTCAACCCGCCAGGCAACCCGATGGTCGACATGATCGCGCTGGTGTCCATCGGCTTCCTGATCTACGGCCCGGTCATGCTGATCGGCCTGCAGGCACTGGAACTGGCGCCGAAGAAAGCCGCCGGCACGGCCGCGGGCTTCACGGGCCTGTTTGGTTACCTGGGCGGTTCGGTGGCGGCGAGTGCAGCCATGGGCTACACCGTGGACCACTTCGGCTGGGACGGTGGCTTCGTGCTGCTGATCGGCGCGTGCGTGTTGGCCATCGCGTTCCTGATCCCTACGCTATGGCACACCAACAGCGTCAGTTCGGCGCGTTAACCGCCTGAACAGTCCTTCGCACAACGCTTGAGCCGCGCCTCCAGGTTTTTATCTGGCATGGCGTGGCTACGCAGGGCGTTGACGGTCTGCTCGACATAATCGCGCGTAGTGCCGTAGCGCCCGCAAGCGCTTTCCAGCACGTGGTTCAGGATGGCGTCGGGAAGATTCCCCGCATAACTGGGCAAGTGCCGCTCCAATACAAACCCCAAGGCCTGCACCTGAGTGCCATCTTCAAGACGGCAACTGAGCCAGTGTGGCCGATACGAGGGGTAAGGCATTTCGCGGCACCACAACGCGTAGAGCGAAGCCTCCAGCTGATCTTCCGGCAGACGGTAGGCAAACCCGCTGCAGGAGCCACCGCGATCCAGGCCAAAAACCAACCCCGGCAACTCCGGCGTGCCCCGATGCTCGTGGGACCACAGGTACAACCCTCGGTGATAGCCGTGGACCCGCGCCCGCACCCGCTGCGTCGAAGAACACTCCGGGCGCCAGATCAATGATCCGTAGGCAAACAGCCAGACCGGCCCACCCTTGTGCCGACCCATGGTGGCCTGCATCGAGCTCATCAATTGTTCGTGAGTGAGTTGCGGGCCTAGATCGAGCCGCGGAGGGTAAGCCAATTGCATAAGATCGGATTCAATAACGGTCATGGCAGATCGCTGAGGTCTCCTGTGTGTCTGCGGGAAACTGGTACAGGTTGCGTGTAACTCTAGCGTAATGGAACACACTGCTGCGCCTGAATTAAATACCTTAAAAGCATAAGTAAAAGTATAAGCCTGGCCCCCGTTCGTCAGGATTTACCCTGCCAACCCCGTTACCTTCAGCCCTGGTTCAGCCTGGGCACGCCGCTCGACGTCAAAATGGCGCGTACACCACGACCCACTTAGCCGCCCGTCAAACCGACTATCGAGGTCGCACCCATGAAGACATTTCGCCTGCCTGGCCTGTTGTTCCTGGCCCAGGCCACCACAGCGCTGGCAAACGAAGCGCCAGGGGGCACAGAGGACAAAGGCTTCTGGTACGCCCAGACCAGCGTGTACACCCGGCACTTTTCGCCCGACCCGGCACACAACAACAATCAGGACCTGATCGGCCTGGAGCGCAATGACGCCTCAGGCTGGGTGTATGGCGGGGCGACGTTTCGCAATTCATTCAGCCAACGTTCGTACTATGCCTATGCGGGCAAGCGCTACGACATGACGGACTACCCGGTGTACCTGAAGCTGACCGGCGGGGCGATCCAGGGTTATCGCGGAAAGTACCGCGACAAAATCCCGTTGAATCGCTTCGGCGTGGCGCCGGTAATCATTCCGTCAGTGGGCACCCATTACGGGCCGGTAGCGGCGGAACTGGTATTGCTGGGGTTCAATGCAGCGATGGTGACGACGGGCGTGCGGTTCTAACCCTGACATGGTTCTGAGTGAGCACAATCCAAATGTGGGAGGGGGCAAGCCCCCTGCCACACAAGCCCCGCTCCACGATAGGGTCAGTGTCAGGGCCGTGGGGCGTAGGCAAACACGTCAGCACGCATCTGGTGCGCATCCATGCCAGCGTCCACCAAGGCATCCAGCGTGCCGTAGATCATCGCCGGCGACCCGCTGGCGTAAACATGCACGGCCTTGAGGTCGCTGATGTCTTCGCACACCGCTTCATGCAGCAGCCCGCAACGGCCTTCCCAGCCACACAGGTCGCTGACGACCTTGTGCAGGAACAGGTTGGGCAGTTGCTTCCATTGCTCCCAGTGCTCGATGGCGTAGAAATCTTCCGGACGACGCACGCCCCAGTACAGGTGCACCGGATGCTTGAAGCCGGAGGCGCGGCAATGTTCGATCAGGCTGTGCATCTGCGCCATGCCGGTGCCGGCAGCGATGAGTACCAGCGGCCCCTCGGGCAGCTCGGCCAGGTGGGTGTCGCCAAACGGCAGCTCGACGCGCGCCATCTGGTTACGCTGCAACTGCTCCAGCAGGCTGCGGGCGCTGTCTTCGCGGGCCAGTACGTGCAGTTCCAACTCGCGCCCGGCGTGGGGCGCGGACGCCAGGGAAAACGCTGACTTCTCGCCGTTCTCCCGCTCGATCATCAGGTATTGCCCGGCGTGGTAACGCACGGCCTTGCCCGCTGGCGCGCGTAAACGCACGCGCCACACGTCGCCGCCGACGTCCACACACTCGCTCAATTGGCACGACAACTTGCGCAACGGCAACTCTCCCGGCGCCAACACGCCATCCCACAGCACTACGCAATCTTCCAGCGGCTCGGCAATGCACGTGTAGAACTCACCGTGGTCACGCACTTCACCGGCTTGCTGCACCCGGCCTTCCACCAACAGCGCGGCGCACACATGGCAGACCCCGTTGCGGCAGGCCTGAGGGCATTCATAGCCCAGGCGACGCGCCCCTTCAAGGATTCGCTCGCCAGGGACCAGCTCCAGCACGGCGCCGGACGGTTGCAGGGTTACACGCATCAATCTATTCCCAATTCTTTCCAGATCGCATCGACACGTGCGGTGATGGCTTCATCCTTGACGATCACCCGGCCCCACTCTCGCGTGGTTTCACCCGGCCATTTGTGCGTGGCGTCCAGGCCCATCTTCGAACCCAGGCCCGACACCGGCGAGGCGAAGTCGAGGTAGTCGATCGGCGTGTTGTCGATCATCACCGTGTCGCGCTTGGGGTCCATGCGCGTGGTGATGGCCCAGATCACGTCGTTCCAGTCGCGGGCATTGATGTCGTCGTCGGTGACAATAACGAACTTGGTGTACATGAACTGTCGCAAAAACGACCACACACCCAGCATGACCCGCTTGGCGTGGCCCGGGTACGACTTCTTCATGGTCACGATGGCCATGCGGTACGAGCAGCCCTCGGGCGGCAGGTAGAAGTCGGTGATTTCCGGGAACTGCTTTTGCAGGATCGGCACGAACACTTCGTTGAGCGCCACGCCAAGGATCGCCGGCTCATCCGGCGGACGGCCGGTGTAGGTGCTGTGGTAGATCGGTTTGATACGGTGGGTGATGCGCTCGACGGTGAACACCGGGAAACTGTCGACTTCGTTGTAATAACCGGTGTGGTCGCCGTAAGGACCTTCATCGGCCATTTCACCTGGGTGAATCACGCCTTCGAGGATGATCTCGGCGGTGGCCGGCACTTGCAGGTCGTTGCCACGGCACTTCACCAGCTCGGTACGGTTACCGCGCAACAGACCGGCGAAGGCGTATTCGGACAGGCTGTCGGGCACCGGGGTGACCGCGCCGAGGATGGTCGCCGGGTCTGCGCCCAGTGCCACGGAGACCGGGAACGGCTGGCCGGGGTGTTTTTCGCACCACTCGCGGTAATCCAGCGCACCGCCACGGTGGCTCAGCCAGCGCATGATCACCTTGTTGCGGCCGATCACTTGCTGGCGGTAGATACCGAGGTTCTGACGGTCCTTGTTCGGGCCTTTTGTGACGGTCAGGCCCCAGGTGATCAGCGGGCCGACGTCGCCGGGCCAGCAGGTCTGCACCGGAAGCATGGCCAGGTCGACGTCATCGCCTTCGATGACCACTTCCTGGCACACCGCGTCCTTGACCACTTTTGGCGCCATGGCAATGATCTTGCGGAAGATCGGCAGCTTCGACCACGCATCCTTCAAGCCCTTCGGCGGCTCGGGCTCCTTGAGGAACGCCAGCAGCTTGCCGATCTCGCGCAGCTCGCTGACCGACTCGGCGCCCATGCCAAACGCCACGCGCTCAGGCGTGCCGAACAGGTTGCCGAGCACCGGAATGTCATAGCCGGTCGGGTTCTCGAACAGCAGCGCCGGGCCCTTGTTGCGCAAGGTACGGTCGCAAATCTCAGTCATTTCCAGTACCGGGGAAATCGGCATCTGGATACGTTTCAACTCTCCGCGCTGCTCAAGTTGCTGCACGAAATCCCGAAGATCCTTGAATTTCATTAACCATGCCACCCGTAAAATAGGCGTACATCCTACCTGCTCTGCGTGCCGCTGGCAGCTTAATTGGCCGTCAGACCACGTGATTGCAACGAACTGAACAGCGGTTCCAGGAACGCTTCGATGTACCGCGCCCCGGCGTCTGAAAGGTGATTATCGTCGGTATACAGCGCGCGCCCGTCGAGTTCGACCCGGCACAGGCCCGCGGCATCACACAGTTGCGGCGCAGGATCCAGCACCTGCACGCCGTCGTCGGCGGCCGCCAGTTGATCAAACAGCTGGGTGATGAACACCTGGCGCCTCACATGATGAGCCACGTCAAGCCCCTCACCTTCCACCGAACGGTTCAGCATGGCCAGGCGACTGAGCCGATAAGGCACCACCATCTCCTGCAAGGGCACTTCCTTGACCAGCCATACCCGGTGCCCGGCGGCCCGCAAGCCAGCCACGCGCTGGCGCAGGCCTGCGGCAAAGCGCTGCTCGGCAACGGCACGCACATAGTGGCCGGTGTCAGGATCCTTGAGCGCGGGGCCCAGGTCACCCGATAATTGCCCGTACAGATACAGGCTCCAACGCGCCACCAGCACCACGTCCGTGAATGACTGTTGGCTCATGGCCTGTTCGACACGCTGATTGAACCGCGCGCACTGGCTGACATTCTCCAGCCCATCCAACGGCAGGCACCCGGCGAAGCTGGCCTGGACCAGGCTGATGTGATGGCGGTCGGCACCCGCCTCGAGTGCGGGGATCAAGGCAGCGGCGTGGCTGTCGCCCCACACCAGCGCAGACCTGGCGCTGTCGCGCGGGCCGAAGTGGCAGAACAACCGGTCATCTTGGGTCTTGCGGTCCGCGATGCATGCCAGCAGCTCCGGGCCCCACTGCTTGGCCTGGGCATAGCGCAGCGCCTGCTCGGGCAGGCGCCACGGCAAGCCGTCGGTCCAGCGCAACACCTGGCCCGCCAGGCCCAGGCAGAGCATGCCGACGCCGGCGCCCAGCAGGATCGCCTTGCGCCCTGCCAACAGGCGCTTCTCACGAAACGGAGCCTCGACGAACCGCCACGAGAGGTAACCCAACAGCAGGGTAGCCAGCAGGACTGCGGCCCACTCGAAGGCATTCAAGCCATCGATGGCCGCGTAGCTGGAATAGACGAAGACCGGCCAATGCCACAGGTACCACGAGTACGACACCAGCCCCAGCCCCACCATCACCCGCGTGCTGAGCAGGCGCCCGACCCAGGTGTGTTGCTGCCCGTTGGCCCAGATCAACCCCACCACCCCCAGCACGGGCAGCAATGCCGCGATGCCGGGAAACGGGGTGACTGAATCGAAGCCGAACACTGCAACCAGGATCAGCCCCATGGACACCAGGCTGACGCCCTGGGCCAGGGCCGGCGATGCACGCCAGGCGGTTTTGGGCATCACTGCCAGCATCGCGCCTGCCAGCAGTTCCCAGGCGCGCATGTGCAAGAGGAAGAAGGCTTTTTGCGGTTGATGGAAGACTGCCCAGGCACTCATGCCAAACGACACCAGCAACAGCCCGAACAGCACCAGACGCCAGTGTTTCAAACGGCTGGACAGCACGGCCAGAACCAGCGGGAACAGGATGTAGAACTGCTCCTCCACCGCCAGCGACCAGGTATGCAGCAACGGCTTGATATCGGACGCCGCATCGAAATAACCGTCCTGCCGCGCAAACAGCAGGTTGGACGTAAACACCACCTGATAACGCGCCGAGCGCCCGAGCTCTTCGTAATCCTTGGGCGCCAGCAGGAACCAGCCCACCGCCAGCGTGGCCGCCATCATCACAAACAGCGCCGGCAAGATGCGCCGCGCCCGCCGTGCCCAGAAGTCCACGAAACTGAAACGCCCAGCCTCGCGCTCGCGCCAGATGATCGAGGTGATCAGGAAACCTGAAATCACGAAGAACACATCTACGCCGACAAAGCCGCCCGTAACGCCCGGAACCCCGAAATGAAACAGCACCACTGCGATTACTGCGACGGCTCGCAGGCCGTCAATGTCTCTTCGATACGCAAGCACGGTCATAGATAGTCTTGTCAGTCTGTCACGGTTAGTAATGAGCGTAGCTGCACTCATCTTTTTTGTTTGTTAACTGACACTTATGTGGCACGAACCTTCCTTTTTCGCCGCAAAAAAAAATGGCGCCTCAAAGGGCGCCATTTTTCAGGACCATAAGCGTCGTATCACTTGCGCTTCATCGACAAGAAGAACTCGTCGTTGGTCTTGGTGGTCTTCAGCTTGTCGACCAGGAACTCGATGGCGGCGACTTCGTCCATCGGGTGCAGCAGCTTGCGCAGGATCCACATGCGCTGCAGTTCGTCGTCGGCCGTCAGCAACTCCTCGCGGCGGGTGCCGGAACGGTTGATGTTGATCGCCGGGAACACGCGTTTTTCCGCGATGCGACGGTCCAGGGGCAGTTCCATGTTGCCGGTACCCTTGAACTCTTCGTAGATCACTTCGTCCATTTTCGAACCGGTTTCAACCAGTGCGGTGGCGATGATGGTCAGCGAGCCGCCTTCTTCGATGTTCCGCGCAGCACCGAAGAAACGTTTCGGTTTCTCCAGGGCGTGAGCATCGACACCACCGGTCAATACCTTGCCGGAGCTCGGAATCACGGTGTTGTAGGCACGGGCCAAACGGGTGATGGAGTCGAGCAGGATCACCACGTCCTTCTTGTGTTCGACCAGGCGCTTGGCCTTCTCGATCACCATTTCGGCAACCTGCACGTGGCGGGTCGGCGGCTCGTCGAACGTCGAGGCAACCACTTCGCCGCGCACGGTGCGCTGCATTTCGGTCACTTCTTCCGGACGCTCGTCGATCAGCAATACGATCAGGTGAACTTCAGGATTGTTACGCGCGATGTTCGCTGCGATGTTCTGCAGCATGATGGTCTTGCCGGCTTTCGGCGGCGCGACGATCAGGCCACGCTGGCCTTTGCCGATCGGGGCGCACAGGTCGATCACACGACCAGTCAAGTCTTCGGTGGAACCGTTGCCGGCTTCCATCTTCATGCGCACGGTCGGGAACAGCGGGGTCAGGTTCTCGAAGAGAATCTTGTTCTTCGCGTTCTCAGGACGATCGAAGTTGATCGTGTCGACCTTGAGCAGGGCGAAATAACGCTCGCCTTCCTTCGGCGGTCGGATCTTGCCAACGATGGTGTCACCGGTGCGCAAGTTGAAGCGACGGATCTGGCTCGGCGAGACGTAGATATCGTCTGGGCCGGCGAGATAGGAGGCGTCTGCAGAGCGGAGGAAGCCGAAGCCGTCCTGGAGAATCTCCAGCACGCCATCACCGGAGATTTCCTCGCCGCTTTTCGCGTGCTTTTTCAGCAGGGAGAAAATCACGTCCTGCTTGCGCGAACGGGCCATATTTTCTATGCCCATTTCTTCGGCCAGTTGGAGCAGGTCGGTAATCGGCTTTTGCTTGAGTTCAGTCAGATTCATATAGGAATGACGTAATCATTTATGGAGGGGGGGAAATTAAGCTTTTGGCTTAATGAGGCCGCGCCGCGGAGAAGGCGACAGGATCGCGTACTAATCGAAAAGGAATGCGTCGGCGACGGCTTGCAGGGGGCAGTGGAGAAACCAGTGCGGGGCCGAATGTACCACCTGACTTTCTGAGCGTCTAGCCCTGTTTCACGAAAAAGCCCCGCTATTTGCGGGGCTTTTTTGACGACGCTTAGATGTTCGCGTCGAGGAAAGCTTGCAGCTGGGACTTCGACAGCGCGCCCACTTTGGTGGCTTCGACGTTGCCGTTCTTGAACAGCATCAGCGTCGGGATACCACGCACGCCGTGCTTGGCCGGGGTTTCCTGGTTGTCGTCGATGTTCAGCTTGGCAATGGTCAGCTTGCCTTCGTAGGTGGTTGCAATGTCGTCCAGAACAGGAGCGATCATTTTGCAAGGGCCGCACCATTCAGCCCAGTAGTCAACCAGCACCGGGCCTTGAGCCTTGAGTACTTCGGCCTCAAAGGTCGCGTCGGTGACGTGCTTGATAAGATCGTTGCTCATGGATGTCTCCGGATTGTAAGCAAAAAAAACGTGGCCCATCATAGCCGCCCTTCCCCCGTTCAGGAAGCCGCGTCTGATTGAGTCTTGCTATGGTGGTGCATGAGTTTGGGTATAGCCCAACTCAGGGCGCCACGGGAGTCACGAAGGCAATGCCGGTGCGCAATGCCGCGTTGCGTACATGTTCCTGCATGGTTTTCTGCGCCGCCGCACTGGCGCGACGGGCCAGTGCCCGCAGGATCTTGCGATGCTCCTGCCAGGTTTCCATGGCACGCTCCGGCCGGATGAACGGTAGTTTCTGACTCTCCAGGAAGACCTCGGCGCTGGCGCTCAGGATGCTCACCATCGCCTGGTTGCCGCTGGCCAGCAGGATGCGCTGGTGAAATTCGAAGTCCAGCCGTGCGGCCGCGTCGAAGTCGCCTGCCTTGAGCACCGCGCGCATGGCCTCGACGTTATCTTCCAGGCGGTCCAGTTCATCGACGGTCAGCGTCACGGCTGCCAACCCCGCTGCAAACCCCTCAAGGGCATAGCGCAACTGGAAGATATCCAACGGCGTGGCCTGGGCGGCGAACGGCCAGGCAAACCCCGGCGCCTCCTCCGCCGCCTGCACAAACACGCCTTTGCCCGGCTGCACGCTGACCACGCCCAAGGCGCTCAGCGACGACAACGCCTCGCGCAGCGACGCCCGGCTCACCCCCAATTGCAACGCCAGGTCACGTTGGGACGGCAATGCATCGCCCGGCTCGAAGCCTCGTTCCTTGATCAGTTTGCGGATGGCCTGCAGGGCCGCTTCCGGTACGGCTTGGGCAATGGAATTCATAAAAAACTCGAGGTTCCAGACAACTGATCGGCTAGTTGTAAAGCTATTCGAAGCTGCCGGCAAGCCACGCCCCAAAGGGGCTCGCCGGGTTTTGCCGACGCTCGAAAAGGGTGCGAAAAACTCGCCAACTGTTCAGACCAGTAAGACCGCCAGCGCGCAGTAAACCCGTGGCTTGCGGGCGATCCCAAGGACGATGGCATGGGCTGTGCACTGGGCAAAAACAGAAATTCCCTTCGCCCTTCTCGGAGAGTTGCCATGACCAAGCGCTACAGCGCCCTGCTCACTGCCCTGTTTGCCAGCCTGATGCTGAGCCAGGCACCCGCCCAGGCCAATGGTCTGGACGACATCGTCGCCCGTGGCACCCTCAAGGTCGCGGTCCCCCAGGACTTCCCGCCGTTCGGCTCGGTCGGCCCGGACATGAAGCCGCGCGGCCTGGACATCGACACCGCCAAGCTGCTGGCCGACCAACTCAAGGTCAAGCTGGAGCTGACACCGGTCAACAGCACCAACCGGATCCCGTACCTCACCACCGGCAAGGTCGACCTGGTGATCTCCAGCCTGGGCAAGAACCCAGAGCGCGAAAAAGTCATCGACTTCTCCAAGGCCTACGCGCCGTTCTACCTGGCGGTGTTCGGCCCGCCTGATGCAGCGATCACCGGCCTTGACGACCTCAAGGGCAAGACCATCAGTGTGACCCGTGGCGCCATCGAAGACATCGAGCTCACCGCCGTCGCGCCCAAGGAAGCCACGATCAAGCGCTTCGAGGACAACAATTCCACCATCGCCGCCTACCTGGCCGGCCAGGTCGACCTGATCGCCAGCGGCAACGTGGTGATGGTGGCGATCAGCGAACGCAACCCTAAACGCGTGCCGGCCCTGAAAGTAAAACTCAAGGATTCGCCAGTGTACGTGGGCGTGAACAAGAACGAGCCGGCGCTGCTGGAGAAGGTCAACCAGATCCTCATCGCGGGCAAGGCTGACGGCAGCCTGGAAAAGAACGCGCTGCAATGGCTCAAAGAACCCCTGCCGGCCGACCTCTGAACGCGGAGCTGACTCATGGCGTATCAATTTGACTTTGTGCCGGTGCTGGCCAATACCGACCTGCTGTTGCGCGGCGCGCTGTTCACCCTTGAGCTGACGGCCATCGGCGCGATCCTCGGCGTCGCCCTGGGCACCGTGGGCGCCGTGGTGCGGGCGTGGAAGATCCAGCCGTTCGCCTGGTTCTTCGGGGTGTATGTCGAGTTGATCCGCAACACGCCGTTCCTGGTGCAGTTGTTCTTCATCTTCTTCGGCCTGCCGTCCCTGGGGCTGAAGATCACCGAGTGGCAAGCCGCCGTGCTGGCGATGGTGATCAACCTGGGGGCCTACTCCACCGAGATCATCCGCGCCGGCATCCAGGCGATCCCGCGCGGGCAACTGGAAGCCGCCGCCGCGCTGGCGATGACGCGCTTCGAAGCGTTCCGCCACGTGGTGCTGCTGCCGGCGCTGGGCAAGGTGTGGCCGGCCCTGAGCAGCCAGATCATCATCGTGATGCTCGGCTCGGCGGTATGTTCGCAGATCGCCACCGAGGAGCTGAGCTTTGCCGCCAACTTCATCCAGTCGCGCAACTTCCGCGCATTTGAAACCTACGCCCTGACCACCCTGGTGTACCTGTGCATGGCGCTGATGATTCGTCAGTTGCTCAACTGGATCGGCCGACGCTTTGTGATGAGGAATAGCCGATGAGTGATTTTTCCTTCTGGGACATCGTGCGCAACCTGCTCACCGGCCTGCAGTGGACCTTGCTGCTGTCACTGGTGGCGTTTATCGGCGGCGGCCTGATCGGTTTGCTGGTGATGACGATGCGTATCAGCCACAAGGCCTTCCCGCGCAACGTGGCGCGTACCTACATCGAGCTGTTCCAGGGCACGCCGCTGCTGATGCAGCTGTTCCTGGTGTTTTTCGGCATCGCCCTGCTGGGTGTGGATATCTCGCCGTGGCTGGCCGCGGCAATTGCCCTGACCCTGTTCACCAGCGCCTACCTCGCCGAAATCTGGCGCGGCTGCGTCGACTCCATCGCCCATGGGCAATGGGAAGCCTCGGCCAGCCTGGCGCTCAACCCGCTGGAGCAACTGCGTTACGTGATCCTGCCCCAGGCCCTGCGAATTGCCGTGGCGCCCACCGTGGGCTTCTCGGTGCAGGTGGTCAAGGGCACCGCCGTGACCTCGATCATCGGTTTCACCGAATTGACCAAGACCGGCGGCATGCTCGCCAACGCCACCTTCGAACCCTTCATGGTCTACGGACTGGTGGCCCTTGGTTACTTTTTGCTCTGCTACCCACTGTCCCTCAGTGCGCGCTACCTGGAAAGGAGACTGCATGCCTCTGCTTAGAATTTCCGCCCTGCATAAGTATTACGGCGATCACCATGTGCTCAAGGGCATCGACCTGACTGTCGAAGAAGGCCAGGTGGTGGCGATCATCGGCCGCAGCGGCTCGGGCAAGTCCACATTGCTGCGCACCCTCAATGGCCTGGAGTCGATCAATGACGGTGTGATCGAAGTCGACGGCGACTACCTCGACGCCGCCCGCGCCGACCTGCGCAGCCTGCGGCAGAAAGTCGGCATGGTGTTCCAGCAATTCAACCTGTTCCCGCACCTGACGGTGGGTGAAAACGTCATGCTTGCGCCGCAAGTGGTGCAGAAGGTGCCCAAGGCCAAGGCCGCGCAATTGGCCCGGCAGATGCTGGAGCGTGTCGGGCTGGGCGAAAAATTCGACGCCTTCCCCGATCGCTTGTCTGGCGGCCAGCAGCAACGCGTGGCGATTGCCCGCGCGCTGGCGATGTCGCCCAAGGTCTTGCTGTGCGATGAAATCACCTCGGCCCTGGACCCGGAGTTGGTCAACGAAGTGCTCAGCGTGGTGCGCCAACTGGCCAAGGACGGCATGACCCTGATCATGGTGACCCACGAAATGCGGTTTGCCCGGGAAGTGGGCGACAAGCTGGTGTTCATGCACCAAGGCAAGGTGCATGAAGTCGGCGATCCGAAAGTGTTGTTCGCCAGCCCGCGAACTGCCGAGCTCGCCAACTTCATTGGTTCTACGGAACAGCCGGGCTGACCAGTTCGAACTGGCCATGCCCTTCCAGCAGTATCTCCCGACGCACCGAGAGGGCGTCGGCCGGCAACTGAACCGCTATCTCCACCTGTGCTGCCAATCGATGGCCTGTGATCGGCACACCGCCTGCGCTTGCAGACAGCGTATGACCCGGTAAAAGCTGCCCGCTGGAGGCTTCGTCGGGCAGCCACGACACCGGCCTGCCGTCGACCTGAGCCTGCCTCAGACTCAAGGTAAAACGTCCCTGTCGACCAAACTGGAAGCCTTTGGAATCGGCGGCCACCCCGCTGAAACGCAACGCCATCGCCGAGGGGGCCGTACAAAGAACGCTCAGGTGCAGCGTGCGCGGCGTATCCAGCGTCACTGTCGCCCTGCCGGATGAAACTTGCGAAGGGCGAATCACGCCGTAGTCGACCCTTGGCTCGCTCAGGGTCATCCGGCAATTCTCAGCCTGAGCCTGGGTCGCAACCAGAGCCGCCCACAGCAGCCACAGACTCCTGCGTTCAACGAACATGGCAGACCGCCGGAGCGGTTTCGTAGAATTTGTCATCGTCAGGCTCTCGCTCAGGATTGACGTGCAGCAGGCACGACTTGGAGTCCGGCAATAAGACCCTCAAGGTTTGCGGCCCGTCGATATTGCTCAGGAACACCATGCCTTCACCCACCACACTGGTCATAAAGCTGTTGTCCTCGCCAAACACCGCTGCGCCTTGAGGCAAGTGCCGACCCTGTTCGTCCCGGGACTCAAGCAACAGTCGGCGCACTTTCACCACATCAAAGTCGGGGATGTTGACCGAGCCACGACCGGCGGCTAGCACCTTGGTACCGTTCTTCAAGTCGACGCGTTTGGGCAGCGATTGGGTCTGCACTTGCAAATGGTTGTTGCTGTAGGCCTGCAAACCGGGGATCACCGCTTGGCCAGTGAAATCGGTCCAAACCGGCCCTTGGGGCGTCGAAACCTTGGCCGCGCCAATGTCGCCTACAGAGACAATCCCAAAAGTGTCCTGCACCGCATACGGCGAAAACGTCACTCCGTTTTCATGAGCCACGATGCCGCCTTGCAGTTGGCCGGAGTAGTTGATGTTCGTCGGATCACGGCTGACGCCCAGACTGACGCGGGTATAGAGCGGTAGGACATCCACACGTGCGCGCACGCTTTGCTCTCGCTGTTTCACATCCCGCTCAACACCGACCTCGTAGTGCACATAGTCGTTGACCCGCTCACTGAGGGCGGTCCCGGCATCCAACCGGTTACCGCGACGGCTGACATAAGCGTTCACACGCCGTTCAGCACCCAGCGGCATCGTGACCTGCAGCCTGACAGAAGTGCCCTCGTCCAGCCGCTCGTCGCGGCGGCTACCGCGAACAGGGTCCAGGCGCCGAGGCTCGGTCCTCCCTACCTGGGCATCGGCAATCAGTGCGACGCCCACACCGTTGAACGTGTTGTTCCATGAGACAAAAAGGTGGTCGTTGGATTGCCCGTCAAACTGCGAGCCCCGGGTAAAACCGAGAGAGAAGCCACCCAGGGACGGGTCCGCCCAGCTCAAACCTGCCGTGTACTGGCGCTTGAAACGCGCATCGACGCTGTACCCCCGCGACGCCTGGCCAGCGTCCAGTACCTCCCGGTAGCCGCGACTCTGTGCCGAGGCGCTCAGGTTGATATCAAGATTGGCGAATAACGGAGTCCCTATAGACAGTGCGCTACGCGCGCCGCTCACCTCATCTTGAGCATCGCGGGACAGGTTATGACGCACCCCCACGGTCATCTGATGGAAAAACACGCTGCTCAGGGATCCGCCTGCCGACTGGTACTCATCGGTACTCAGCAGACCGAAACCCAACGACGAGCGCTGACCCAGCCCCCAGGTGCCGCTGCCCATGGCGACCACAGGGGATTCCTGGTGGTCGATGGCTGTCCCGCGCACTTTACCGAGGGAAAAATAGTACCCCGGCTCCACTGGAGCCCCACCCCGAAAGGAAGCAGCAGGCACCACAAAACTGCGCGTTGCCCCACGCACGTCAATCACGCTCACGTCGAGGTCGCTGGTGCTGTTCAGCAACGGTAAGCCGGTCAGTCTGAACGGACCTTCCGGCACCAGGGTGGAATGGATCAGTGCGCCCGATTGACGAACTTCGACCCGCGACTGGCTTTGTGCCAGCCCTTCAACCACGACATTGCTGTCGCCCGCACCGCTGCGCTGCTGGCCGTCCGGGGAGAACTGCAAGCCGGTCAGCTGTACACCGCCAAAAATCGGGTTGTTGCTGGAAATCTGCCCCACCTGGAAAGTCGACCGCAACGCCGCGATATCACGCTGGGCATAGGCGTTTACCTGTTCTGTGCGTGTCTTGCCATTGTCGGAAACATAAAACTGACGGCTGCGAACAATCCAGTTTCCCAGGTTGAATCCCGCCTCGGTGTAGGCCGATACGAAGCGACTCGGCCCGCTGCGCGAGTGAGTATCGAAACCCAATACGTCGTAGTTGAAGATGGCGGCCGCGCCACCCTCGGAGAAACTCCCGCCCTCCCACTCCGGCGCACGCATGGACTGGGTCGGCACCACCAGCGTGACCTCGTCGCTGCTGGGGCGCAGCCTCACCAGGGTCGCGGGATATTCCCCCACGAAATCATGGCAGGCCTGGTCAGGGGTGATGCCCTCGCGCAAAAGGCGGGAAGGGGTGACCAGACCGGCCTTTGCCAACAATGCGGGGGTGAAGCATAACTGGCCCTGGTAGTCGAAACGGGCGTCAACCAACCCCAACGGCGTGCCATTGACCCGTAGCCCGACAACGTGGACACCTTCACGAAAGCGTGCTGCGCTGCGAAAGTATTCGGACACCTGCGGATCAATCCCAAGGGCGGTCAGCGCGGCCAGATCAAAACCTTCCCCCAGCCCAACCGCTGCACTGGTACCTGGCAGACTCCACAGCGTTGCAAGGCCCAGCAGAATTCTGGAACGGGCCTGGGAAACATTGCTTGGTACGCTATTGGCCGAGCGACGGGGTTGCCTGATCTTTTTCATAGGCCAGTCAATCCGCATCAGCCGTAACCGGCGCGCGATAACTGTCCACCGTAAACCCGTAGACGGTGGCCGGTTGAATCCCCACAGCCACTACTCCCGTTACTGGGCCTGCCGACACCAGCGTCAGCGCTTCACCCGGCAGAACGTAGGTCCGTGGCAAAGTTGCCACGCCTGCCTGCGGATGCAGCTCTACTTCCATCCCCAGCCGCACGACATAGGCGCTGTCGTTATGGACCCTCAACTGGCCCCCTACACGCGTCCATGTCAGCAACTGCCAGGGAGCGTCATGTCTGGGCAAGCCTTTGGGGTGCAGGATCACTGGCAGACTCTGGCGCAGGGTAATACCAATGGTCGCACCGCCGGGTGCACGTGCTTCTGGAATACCTTCAAAGGAAACACGCTTAAGGCGCTGGGTCTTGAGCGGTGCCTTCGTGGTACTGATGAAACGGACAAGTTGGGTGTCGCCCGCTTCGACCCGCGTAATCGGGGGCGTTACGATCAACAATGGCTCCAGGTCTTCCGGTATGTCTTGAATGACCGAGTGCAGTAACGCAGGGCCCGAGTCGGTGTTTTTAACATTAAGTGTCGTCTCACCCTCTTCTTCATTCAGAATGACAACGGTTGTCTCGGGCTGCATTCCGTCCGCCACGGCCATGCCACAAAAAAAAAGACACGCGCTTATATACCGCATCAGCGACCTCAGGATTACTGTTGGAACATTCACCGACTTACCCCAGCCAAACATAAAAAAAATGCAGGTTTAAAAAGCCGACATTCAACAAAGCCAGCTAAGTGACAGTGCATTCATGCCGACTATTAACGACGTACTTAGATGTAATCCACTGACAGACTGGTGCGACCATCCAACGTTACATCGCGGGTCAGGTCCAAATCCTGCGTGCGGTTGATAACGGCTTTTACTTCAAGCGTGCCTGTAAGACTGGTGATGGATGCCGGTACCGCAGTGGTACCGCTACGCCAGGAATATTGGGCAGGTGATTGTGCGACTTTACCGTCACTGTGCTGCCAGGCCGACGCCGGACTGGTCCGCATGATTGGGTTCAGGACACCGCTGCTCGCACTCAGATTCTTGAGGGTCACGGAGTACCCGCCGGTACGCCTGCCATTGGCGAGCCCTAAGCCGTAGTTCTGTGCCTCGGTGAACCCGGCACCGAGGATGCCTGGCACCTTACTGGCAGATTGAAGGTCACTCAGCGACACTCGGAACTGCGCAGCCCGACCGCAATTGATGGTCAAACTGACCGGTTTCGCTACAAGCGGCGTGAACTGCGTCGGGGACAAGCTTGAGGCGGCAATCGTCTGGTAGTCGACAAGGCCATTACCGGTGAGGCTAAGGTTGCAAGCCACAGGTTTGATAGTTCCTCGTACAATCAGTTCGGCAACATTAGTTGCATGAGCTCCGACACTGACGATCAGACAAAGGGCACCGACTGTAACACCAAACATTTTTCTCATAATCAACCTGTCATGTGGAATGAGCAGGTGTATTTATGATGGCCAGGAATTGCGACCATAAATAAATAACACCACGGCGAGATTGCCGGATGACAGTCTGCGGTTTAGGCACAGGATCAATGAATCAGAGAACACGCCAACCATTGTGAGAGGCGTTGATATAAAAAGTGGGCAACCGTTAACTATCGAGTAGGCTGAACTACAACGCGCCTAAGCCAATAGCCTCTGCCGTGTAGGCAAAATCAAAAACAGGACGATCAATACAACACGTTAATACGTCCTACAAATATAAAACCTCATGCTTTGCAAACTCAAAAAAACGCCCTACATTTCCGACAAATATTCCCGGCAGACACCCGCAGGAAAATTACCCAAGCAGTACGCGTTGGCACCAAAGGTCGATCGTGGCACGATGGTCGGGTTATCGACCGAGACCCCCAAACCATGCCGCAATCCCAAGCCAAGAATCTGTCCCTGATCGCCGCCATCGACCTGGGCTCCAACAGCTTTCACATGGTCGTGGCCAAGGCCCAGAACGGTGAGATCCGCATCCTTGAGCGGCTCGGCGAGAAAGTACAATTGGCTGCCGGGATCGACGACGAGCGCAAGCTCAACGAAGAATCCATGCAGCGCGGGCTTGATTGCCTCAAGCGTTTTGCCCAATTGATCAACGGCATGCCCCTGGGCGCCGTGCGGATCGTCGGCACCAACGCCCTGCGCGAAGCGCGCAACCGTGGCGAGTTCATCCGCCGCGCCGAGGAGATCCTCGGGCACCCGGTAGAAGTCATCTCCGGCCGTGAAGAAGCGCGCCTGATCTACCTGGGCGTGTCCCACACCCTGGCCGACACCCCCGGCAAACGCCTGGTGGCGGACATCGGCGGCGGCAGTACCGAATTCATCATCGGGCAGCGATTCGAGCCATTGTTGCGTGAAAGCCTGCAAATGGGCTGTGTCAGCTTTACCCAGCGCTATTTCAAGGACGGCAAGATCACCCCGGCGCGCTACGCCCAGGCCTACACGGCCGCGCGGCTGGAGATCATGAGCATCGAGCATGCCCTGCATCGCCTGACCTGGGATGAAGCCATCGGCTCGTCCGGCACCATCCGCGCCATCGGCCTGGCCCTCAAGGCCGGCGGCCATGGCACCGGCGAGGTCAACGCCGAGGGCCTGGCGTGGCTCAAGCGCAAGCTGTTCAAGCTGGGTGACGCCGAGAAGATCGATTTCGACGGCATCAAGCCCGATCGCCGGGCGATTTTCCCGGCAGGCCTGGCGATTCTCGAAGCGATCTTCGACGCACTCGAACTGCAACGCATGGACCACTGTGACGGCGCCCTGCGCGAAGGCGTGCTCTACGACCTGCTGGGTCGCCATCACCACGAAGACGTGCGTGAGCGCACCCTCAGCTCGCTGATGGAGCGTTATCACGTCGACCTGGAACAAGCTGCCCGCGTGGAGCGCAAGGCCCTGCACGCCTTCGACCAAGTGGCCGAGGACTGGGACCTCGAAGATGGCGTCTGGCGTGAACTGCTGGGCTGGGCGGCCAAGGTGCATGAAGTGGGCCTGGACATCGCCCACTATCATTACCACAAGCACGGCGCCTACCTGATCGAGCACTCGGACCTGGCCGGTTTCTCCCGCGAAGACCAGCAAATGCTCGCCCTGCTGGTCCGCGGCCATCGCCGCAACATCCCCAAGGACAAGTTTGCCGAGTTCGGTGACGACGGCATCAAGCTGATTCGCCTGTGTGTGCTGCTGCGCTTTGCGATCCTGTTCCACCACATCCGTGGTACCCAGGAAATGCCCCAGGTCAAACTGCGTGCCGATGGCGACAGCCTGGAAGTGATGTTCCCGAAAGGCTGGCTGGACGAGAACCAACTGACCCAGGCGGACTTCGCCCTGGAAGCGGAGTGGCTGACGCGGGTAGGGTTCACCCTCAACGTGCGCTGACCCGGCACAACCCAATGTGGGAGGGGGCTTGCCCCCGATGGCAGTGGATCAGTCAAAGTTTCCAGTGACTGGCACACCGCTATCGGGGGCAAGCCCCCTCCCACATTTTCAGACCTGTGTTGACGGTCAGTTCACGGTCAGGATCGGGCTACCCAACCTCTCCAGCAACGTCGCCTGCGCGCTGCGCGGGTTCTGGTTGCCGGTTGGCGTGTTGCGCACGTAGCGCCCGTCCGACTGCAGGCTCCAGCTGTGGGTGTTGTCGGTGAGGTAGCTTTCCAGCTCCTTTTTGACCCGCATGATCAGCTTCTTGCCTTCCACCGGGAAGCAAGTCTCCACGCGCTTGTCGAGGTTGCGCTCCATCCAGTCGGCACTGGAGAGGAACATCTGCTCTTCGCCACCATTGAGGAAGTAGAACACCCGCGTGTGCTCCAGGAAGCGGCCGATGATCGAACGCACATGGATGTTGTGCGACACCCCGACAATCCCCGGACGCAGGCAGCACATGCCACGCACCACCAGGTCGATACGCACGCCGGACTGGCTGGCCTTGTACAGCGCGCGGATGATTTTCGGATCGGTCAGCGAGTTGAACTTGGCAATGATGTGCGCCGGTTTGCCATCGAGGGCGAACTGGGTCTCGCGGGCAATCATGTCGAGCATGCCCTTCTTCAGGGTGAACGGCGCGTGCAGCAGTTTCTTCATGCGCAGCGTCTTGCCCATGCCGATCAACTGGCTGAACAATTTGCCGACGTCTTCACACAGGGCGTCGTCGGAGGTCAGCAGGCTGTAGTCGGTGTAAAGCTTGGCGTTGCCAGCGTGATAGTTGCCGGTACCGAGGTGGGCGTAGCGCACGATCTCCCCGGCCTCGCGGCGCAGGATCAGCATCATCTTGGCGTGGGTCTTGAAGCCCACCACGCCGTAGATCACCACCGCGCCGGCCGCTTGCAGGCGGCTGGCCAGTTGCAGGTTGGACTCTTCGTCGAAGCGCGCACGCAGCTCGATCACCGCCGTCACTTCCTTGCCGTTACGCGCAGCGTCCACCAGGGCATCGACGATTTCCGAGTTGGCGCCGGAACGGTACAGGGTCTGGCGCACCGCCAATACATGCGGGTCCTTGGCGGCCTGCCGCAGCAGGTCGACCACCGGCGTGAACGACTCGAACGGGTGCAGCAGCAGGATGTCCTGCTTGCTCACGACGCTGAAGATGTTCTCGCTGTTTTGCAGCAGTTTCGGGATCTGCGGGGTGAACGGCTTGTACTGCAGCTCCGGATGACTGTCCAGGCCGGTGATGCTGAACAGGCGCGTCAGGTTCACGGGGCCATTGACCTGGTACAACTCGGACTCGGCCAGGTTGAACTGCTTGAGCAGGTAGTCCGACAGGTGTTTCGGGCAGGTATCAGCGACTTCCAGGCGCACTGCATCGCCGTAGCGCCGCGAGAACAGCTCGCCGCGCAGGGCACGGGCCAAGTCTTCGACGTCTTCGGAGTCCAGCGCCAGGTCGGCGTTTCGGGTCAGGCGGAACTGGTAGCAGCCCTTCACCTTCATGCCCTGGAACAGGTCGTCCGCATGAGCATGAATCATCGAGGAGAGGAATACATAGTTGTCGCCAGCCCCCCCCACCTCTTCGGGTACCTTGATGATCCGTGGCAGCAAGCGCGGTGCCGGGATGATCGCCAGGCCCGAGTCGCGACCGAAGGCATCGATGCCCTCCAGCTCGACGATGAAGTTCAGGCTCTTGTTGACCAGCAACGGGAACGGGTGCGTCGGGTCGAGACCTATCGGGGTGATGATTGGCGAGATCTCGTCACGGAAGTAACGGCGCACCCAGGTCTTGATCTTGGTGGTCCATTGACGGCGACGGATGAAGCGGACCTGATGTTTTTCCAGTTCCGGCAACAGGATGTCGTTGAGGATCGCGTACTGGCGGTCCACATGGCCGTGTACCAGCTCGCTGATGCGCGCCAGGGCCTGGTGCGGTTGCAGGCCGTCAGCACCGGCTTGCTCGCGGGCGAAGGTAATCTGCTTCTTCAGGCCGGCCACGCGGATTTCGAAGAACTCGTCCAGGTTGCTGGAGAAGATCAGCAGGAATTTGAGCCGCTCCAGCAAGGGGTAGGACTCATCCAATGCCTGCTCAAGCACGCGGATGTTGAATTGCAGTTGTGACAACTCGCGATGGATATACAGGCTGCTGTCATCCAGGTTGGTCACCACCACCGGGGCCGCCACGGGCACTTCGGCCACGACCGCAGGCGCGGCGGGCTCATGCTCCGGCGGCGTCTCGGTCACCTGTTCAACCACCGGGTGAGCGTCTTTTACGGCAACTTCTGTGAGTCCTTCGGTATTCATCGAGTGTTCCTGTGAGGGCTATTGTTGCTCTCTAAGCAATTGGGCGGCGCGGGCGGCGAAGTAGGTCAGGATGCCATCAGCCCCGGCGCGTTTAAAGGCTGTGAGGGATTCAAGGATCACCCCTTCGCTCAGCCATCCATTCTGTATTGCAGCCATGTGCATGGCGTATTCGCCACTGACCTGATAGACAAAGGTCGGCACCTTGAATTCGTCTTTGACCCGGTAAAGGATGTCGAGGTACGGCATCCCGGGCTTGACCATCACCATGTCGGCGCCTTCAGCCAGGTCGGCCGCCACTTCGTGCAGGGCTTCCTCGCTGTTGGCCGGGTCCATCTGGTACGAGGCCTTGTCGGCCTTGCCCAGGTTCAGCGCCGAACCCACCGCATCGCGGAACGGGCCGTAATAGGCGCTGGCGTACTTGGCCGAGTAAGCCATGATCCGCACATTGACGTGGCCGGCCAGCTCGAGGGCTTCGCGGATCGCCTGGATGCGGCCGTCCATCATGTCCGACGGCGCAACCACCTGCGCGCCCGCTGCTGCGTGGGACAAGGCTTGCTTGACCAGCGCATCGACGGTGATGTCGTTTTGAACATAGCCGTCTTCATCAAGAATGCCATCCTGGCCGTGGGTGGTGAATGGGTCCAGCGCCACGTCAGTGATCACCCCCAGTTCCGGAAAGCGCTCACGCAGGGCGCGGGTGGCGCGCTGGGCGATGCCGTCCGGATTCCAGGCCTCGGCCGCATCCAGGGACTTGAGCCCGGGCGGCGTGACCGGGAACAGCGCCAGCGCCGGGATCCCCAGCTCGACCCACCCTGCCGCCTCGATCAGCAACTGATCAATGGTCAAGCGCTCCACACCCGGCATCGACGCCACCGCTTCCCGGCGGTTTTCCCCGTCCAGCACAAACACTGGAAGGATCAGATCGTTCGTCGTCAGGACGTTTTCACGCACCAGGCGGCGAGAGAAATCATCACGACGATTGCGGCGCAGACGGGTTGCGGGGAACAGGCGGTTGGCAGGGGTAAAGCTCACGACAGACTCCTGAGCCCGCAATCACGGGCGAGCGTTGCAGTTATAAGCGGCCATTATGACGAAGGTATTACAGTTGTGCTTATGGATGCGACCTGTAGCCGCATTCGTCGTTTATGTAGGAATTGTTCACTTCGTGACACATCTCGATACTTTCATGAATGTTCATGAAGGCGTAGGCTGCGCGTTCATTTCGCCAGCACCCAGACCATGCTTCAACAATTTCTGCATGACTTCGGCTACTTTGCCCTCTTCCTAGGCACCTTCTTTGAAGGCGAGACGATTCTGGTTCTCGCAGGCTTCCTGGCGTTCCGTGGCTACATGGATATCAACCTGGTGGTGGTCGTTGCCTTTTTTGGCAGCTACGCCGGCGACCAGTTGTGGTACTACATGGGTCGCAAGCACGGGCGCAAGCTGTTGGCGCGCAAGCCGCGCTGGCAACTGATGGGCGACAAGGCCCTGGGACATATCCGCAAGCATCCGGACATCTGGGTGCTGAGCTTCCGCTTCGTCTACGGACTGCGCACGGTCATGCCGGTGGCGATCGGTCTTTCAGGCTATCCGCCACTGCGTTACCTGATCCTCAACGGCATAGGCGCAGCGATCTGGGCCGCCGCCCTGGGTGCGGCGGCGTATCACTTCGGCGCCGTGCTCGAAGGCATGCTCGGCAGCGTCAAGAAATACGAGTTGTGGGTGCTGGGCGCATTGCTGGTACTGGGCTTCGGCCTGTGGCTACGCCGCCGGTTCAAGAATGCACGCATCGCCCGCGAGGCCTGCGCCGAGGCCGAGGCCAAGGCCCGACTCGCTGCCGAGCCGGTGCCGGTCGAAACGCCTAAGACACCAGTCGAGTAGAGCGGCCTCTGCAGCAATAGAGGCCGATCACGCTGATCAGGCTGTAACTCAACAGCCCCAGCCAGGCCAGTTGGCTGGTCGGCCACAGCCCGACCAGCGGCGCCAGCGCTATCAACGGCACATTCAGCGCCAGGCGCAACAACTCGGCTTTCATTGCCCACGGACGGTTCTCCAGCACCACGCCCAGGCTAAACAACCCCAACGCCATCGACCCCCAGCCCAGGATCAACGCTGACGTAGGCATCCCTTCGCCGACGTTCATCAAATAGCTGCCAAACCCTACATAAGCTGCAAATTGCAACGCGACATAGCGTTGCTGGCGCACGTCCAGCGGCACCTCGAACTTTCGGAACTGGCTCAAATCGTGTTTGGCCAACGGGTAGTTGGCCTTGACGTCCGCAGGCCGCCAGCCGGTGCGCATGAACCAGATGCGCAACTTGTCCCACCAACGCTCGGTACGCCGCGCATCACTCCACAACTGGGCATAAAACTGCAGGTTGGCCCACAGTGGATTCCAACTGGCCAGGGGGGTGGTCACGCCGAAGATCACCGGCTCGTTGTCGTCTTCTTCCTGGAATGTGCCGAACAGGCGGTCCCAAAGAATGAACACCCCGCCGTAATTGCGATCCATGTAGAGAGCGTTCTGTGCATGGTGGGCCCGATGATTGGACGGCGTGACGAAGAACCACTCGTACCAGCCGAGCTTGGGCACGTGGCGCGTATGCACCCAGAATTGGTACAGCAGGTTGAGGGACGCCACACTGATGAACACCACCAGCGGCACGCCGACCACGGCCAGCGGCAGGTAGAAGATCCAGCTCAGCAAGAAGCCGGTACTGGTCTGGCGCAGGGCGGTGCTGAGGTTGTAGTCCTCGCTCTGGTGATGCACCGAGTGGGCAGCCCAGAGGATATTGCGCTCGTGGCCCATGCGATGCAGCCAGTAGTAGCAGAAGTCGTAGAACACGAAGGCAAATACCCAGGTCCAGACGTTCTGGGCAGGCACGTCGAACAACGCCAGGTGCTTGAGGGCGAAGGCGTAGGTGAGGATTCCCACGCCTTTGGTCAACAGGCCCGTGGTGGTGGACAGCACGCCGGTGCTGAGGCTGTTGATGGCATCCGCCACCCGGTAGTTGCGCTCGCCACGCCAGCGGTCGGCGAGCAGTTCCACCACGATCAAGGCGATGAAAAACGGTACCGCGTAAGGCACGAAGTCCATGGTCTGGTCCGGTTTGTTTTTGTTACATCTAGAGTAGGTGTAGCGGCGCCCTGCCCCATTGGCAACAGGTGACAAATTAGTAGACATTTAACGCCAAGAATCCAGGAGAAATGCCCATGAGCAAAAAAGTTGCAGTGATCCTTTCCGGCTGTGGCGTGTACGACGGCGCAGAGATTCACGAAAGCGTGATCACCCTGCTGCGCCTGGACCAGCGCGGCGCTCAGGTTCAATGCTTTGCCCCTGACGTGGCGCAGATGCATGTCATCAACCACCTCACCGGCGAGGAGATGCCCGAGTCGCGCAATGTGCTGGTGGAGTCGGCACGCATCGCCCGGGGCGAGGTGAAGGACCTGCGCGAGGCCAACGCCGAAGACTTCGATGCGCTGATCGTGCCTGGCGGGTTTGGGGCGGCGAAGAACCTGTCCAACTTTGCCGTGGAAGGGGCTGGCTGCAGCGTCAATCCACAGGTATTGGCGTTGGCCGAGGCTTTTGCCGAAGCGGGCAAGCCCGTTGGACTGATCTGTATCTCACCGGCCCTGGCCGCCAAGATCTACGGCCCGGGCGTGACCTGCACCATCGGCAACTGCGCCGACACCGCAGCGGCCCTGGACAAGATGGGCGCTACCCATCAGGAATGCACGGTGGAAGACATCGTCGAAGACAAGGCGCGCAAGTTGGTGAGCACACCCGCTTACATGCTGGGCAAGAACATCAGCGAGGTTGCTTCGGGGATCAACAAGTTGGTGGACCGGGTGCTGGAACTCACACACGAGAACGACTGATCAGCCAACCCCACACTAAACAGGTCAGGATTGGCGCATCAACCGGGTCAGGATGCGATCCAGCGCATTGGCAAACGCCTGCTTGTCCTTCTCGCCATGGGGCGGTGGTCCACCGCCCATCTGGCCTTGCTCACGCAAATCGGTGAACAGGTTGCGCACTGCCAGGCGTTCACTCATGTTCGCCGGGCTGAACTCTTTGCCCCGCGGATCAAGCGCCGTCACACCCTTTTTTACCAGCCGATCGGCCAGTGGCACGTCGCTGCAGATCACCAGCTCACCGGGCACCGCATGCTCGACCAGATAATCATCCGCCGCATCCGGGCCGCTGGGCACCACGATCAGCTTCACGCAGGAAAAGCTCGGCTTGATCTGACTCTGGCCAGCCACCAGCACCACGTCGAACTGACGCTTGAGGGCGAACTTCACCACCTGGTCCTTGGCCGCGCGGGGGCAGGCATCGGCATCGATCCAGACGCGCATGTCAGGCCGCCACTCGACGCTTTTCGGCCAAGCGGCTGCGGCCATACAAAACCACAATCGCCAGGATGGCCACGGCCTGCGCACTCAGCGAATACGCGTCGGCATGGATGCCCAACCAGTCGAAGTCAAAGAACGCCACCGGCCGTGTGCCGAAAATGCCGGCTTCCTGCAACGCCTTCACGCCATGCCCGGCAAATACCACCGACAGTGCACACAGCAACGCCGCGTTGATGCCAAAGAACAACGCCAACGGCAGCTTCGCCGAACCGCGCAGAATGATCCACGCCAAGCCCATCAGCAGCACCAGCGCCGTGGCGCCCCCTGCCAGCACGGCGTTGTGCCCGGCAGGTCCGGCTTGCAGCCACAGGGTTTCATAAAACAGGATCACTTCGAACAACTCGCGATACACCGAAAAGAACGCCAGCATCGCAAACCCGAAGCGCCCGCCGCCGCCTACCAGGCTGCTCTTGATGTAGTCCTGCCAGGCGGCTGCATGCCGGCGGTCGTGCATCCACACCCCCAGCCACAGCACCATCACACTGGCAAACAATGCCGTGCAACCTTCAAGTAGCTCGCGCTGGGCACCGCTGACGTCAATCACGTAAGCCGCCAGTGCCCAGGTCGCCAAGCCGGCTACCAACGCCAGGCCCCAACCGACGTTGACGCTGCGCACCGCCGACTGCTGGCCGGTATTCCGCAGGAACGCCAGGATCGCCGCCAGCACCAGAATGGCTTCCAGGCCTTCACGCAGCAGGATCAGCAAACCCGAGATGTAACTCAACGACCAGCTCAGGCCATCGCTGCCGAGCAAGCCTGCCGACTCCGTCAACTTGCCCTTGGCCACGTCCAGGCGTTGCTGCACCTGCTCGACCGGCAAGCCGTCCTGCAACGACTGCCGGTAGGCCATCAGGGCCTTCTCGGTGTCTTTGCGCACGTTGGCGTCGACGTTATCCAGGGAGCTTTCCACCAGCTCGAAGCCTTCCAGGTACGCCGCCACCGACAGGTCATAGGCCTGTTCGTGATCGCCGTTACGGTATGCCGCGAGGCTCTTGTCCAGGGTGGTTGCCGTATACTCAAGCAACTGCGCCGGACCACGCTTGACCTGCGGCGGCTGTGCCCGCTGGGCGCGGAAGGTGGCCGCAGCAGCCGGGCCATTGGCCGCCAGCACTTCGGCAGGGGTCTGACGGGCCAGGTCGGCGAGGTTGAAGGGTTGCTCGCTCGGTGCCGCAGCAGGGTCAGCGGTGAAACCGGCAATGTAGGTGGCCAGGTCCCAGCGTTGGCGGTCGTCCAATTGATCGGCAAACGACGGCATATCGGTGCCTTCGACACCCAGGCCCAGGGTGTTGTAGATCGCGTAGAGGCTCAAGTGGTCGAGGCGTGACGCATCCCGCAGGTTGGCGGGCGGCGGCGTCAGGCCCACGCCGGCCGGGCCGTCACCGGCGCCCGTTGCGCCATGGCAGACCGAGCAGTGCTGGGCGTACAGCGGCGCGCCGCGGGTTGGGTCGGGCGTGATGACCGGGGCCTGGCTGACTTCATAGGCTACGGCCAGTTGAGCTCCCAACTGACGGGCCTGGCGGGCTACCGCTGCGCCGTCCTGATGCGCGGCTACAGCCGCTGACAGTTCGTCGACGCCTGTCACCAAAGCCGCGTGCTCAGGCCTCTGCGGCAGGTCAGCGACCAAGCCTTGCAACACGCCGAGAAATTCCAGTTGTTCGCGGTATTCCGATTCGTCGATAACCTTGCCCGCCGCCACCGTGGCAGGGTAGTCAGCGCCAATGTAGTCCAGCAAATGCAGGGCCTGCGGGGCACCCTCGGCAGTCGCGGCCAACAGGTTGAAGCTGCACGACATCAACGCCGGCAACACCAGCCAGGCGAGAAAACGAAAGGGGGCAGTCATGGATGAATCTCAAGGGAAATACGAAGTTACATATTGTTGAGGTTTAAGCCGTTTGACTCAAGGTGTAAGTGCTTTGGCGTGACCGAGTGCAAGGCGTTTCGGGTTTGAGTAGTGGCATTTTTGTCGATTACATCACAGCAAAAAGCCATTGTTTTGCCAGTAATGGCGCTTATAATGCCGCGCCCTGTCAGTGCGAAAGGGAATTTCAATCCTCGTTTTCATGAGGAATGACTACATAGGTTGAACACTTTCAGGGAAGAAGTTTGCATGGCATTTCGCGCCTTAACTCCGCTCGCGCTCGCCGCGGTGACCTTGTTATCCGGTTGTTCGATGTTCCGCAGCTACGATAGCGAGCTGCAAGCCACCAACCAGCAATTGGTCACGGGCAACGTCGACGCAGCCCTGACACTGCTGGAAAAAAACAACACCGGCGACGACAAGGACCTGCTCTATTTCTTCGAAAAGGGCGAATTGCTGCGCGCCAAGGGTGACCTCACCGGCAGCCAGACCGCCTGGCGCAGCGCCGACCTGCAAGTCTACAAGTGGGAAGAGTCGGTCAAATTCGACAGCGAAAAGTACCTCTCCCAGTTCGGCAGCTTCCTGGTCAACGACAAGGTGCGCCGCTACGAAGGCTATGACTACGAAAAAGTCATGCTTACCACCCAGATGGCACTGAACCTGCTGGCCTTGAACGACTTCGACGGCGCCCGCACCGAAATCAAGAAGACCCACGAACGCGAAGCCGTGATCGCCGACCTGCGGGACAAGGAATACCTCAAGCGCGAGGACGAAGCCCAGCGCGAAGGGGTGACCACCCAGATGAAAGACTTGCGCGGCTATCCGGTTGAAGCCCTGGACGCGCCGGAAGTGGTCGGCCTGAAAAACAGCTACCAGAGTGCGTTCAGCCATTACCTGGCAGGTTTCGTCTACGAAGCCCTCGGCGAAAAAGACCTGGCCGCGCCTGGTTACCGCAAGGCCGCCGAACTGCGCCCCAACACCCCATTGCTGGAACAGGCCCTGTTGAACCTGGACATATCCAAGGTCGGCGCCGATGAAAGCGAAGTGCTGATTGTGGTCCAGAGCGGCCTGGCCCCGGCCCGCGACTCGATCCGCCTGCCACTGCCGATCCCGATCAACGGCAACCTGGTGATCACCCCGCTGTCGTTTCCGGTAATCAAGGCCGACAATTCCACCGCCACCTTCGCGCAGATCGGCGTCGACGGTCAGCAGCAGAACCTCACGGCCCTCAACAGCACCAGTGCGATGTCCCGTCGCGCCCTGCGCGACGACATGCCGGGCATCATCCTGCGCACCACCGTGCGTGCGGTCACCCGTGGGGTTGCGCAGAACAACCTGAACAAGACCAGCCCCATGGCCGGTTTGGTGCTGGGCATCGCCTCGGCCGTCACCGAAGGCGCCGACACCCGCACCTGGCGCACCCTGCCGGACATGACACAGGTCACCCGCTTGCGCCTCAAGCAGGGCGAGCACCAGGTCAGCCTGCCCAATGCCCTGGGCGGCACGCTGGTGACGGTGAAGGCCGACCAACGCTACCAGGTGATCACCCTGCGTGTTGTGGGTAATCAGGTGTTCGCAGGCGGCCTTGCCGCTCACGTCGTGCCGAGCACGCCACCCCAGGCCATCGCCACCCTCAAACAACCTTAAGGAGCACGCTATGCGTCATTTCATCCTCGGCGCCCTGGCGCTCATCTTCCTCGCCGGCTGCGCCACCCCGCCGCCACCGGAGCCCGGCAGCGCCGCGAGCAAAGTCGTGGTGATGGGCAAGTTCAAGGGCATCGCTGTCGGCGCCATTCGCGTGGCGCGCGAGAACGGCTTCCTCACCGCCAAGGTGCAGTTGAGCAACATCACCAGCAGCAACCAGGTCATGTATTACCGCTTCGCCTGGCTGGGCGCCGATGGCTTCCCGGTGGGCGACGAAGACACCTGGAAGGTGCTGAACCTGTATGCCAACCAGGCGACCTTCCTCCCGGCCATCGCCAACCTGCCTCAGGCGGCGGACTTCCGCCTTGAAGTGAAAACGCCTTGAAGCCCACCCCCTTCAGTTGTTGAGAGATTTCCCCATGTTTGCACGCTTTTCGATTCTCGCCGTGGTTGCCGTCCTGGCCAGCGGTTGCGCCAATACCTCGCCAGTACTCGGCAGCAAGAACATCAGCTACGGCGATACCAAGGCCGTGGAAACGGTCACCAACGAGTTCGGTTCCACCGACCTGCAGATGATCGCCGAAAGCATGACCCGCTCCCTGGCCCAGTCCGGGATCCTGCAGGGGCGCCCGGTGGTGCAGGTGTATGACGTGAAGAACAAGACCAGCGAGTACATCGACACCCGCGAGATCACCACGTCGATCAAGACACAGTTGATGAAGACCGGCACCGCGCGCTTCGCCAGCGACAACACCGACATGCAGAGCCAGGTCGACCAGCTCAAGCTGCAGAACCAGAGCGGCCTGTACAAGAAGTCCACTGTCAGCAAGACCGGCAACATGGTGGCCGCCAAGTACCGCCTGGAAGGCTCCATCAGCTCCATCGTCAAGCGCAGCTCGGACTACAAGGACGTGTTCTACAAGTTCAGCCTGCAACTGATCGACGTCGAGAGCGGCCTGGCCGAATGGATGGACGAAAAAGAAATCCGCAAGACCACGGAGCGCTAATCAATGCGTGCATGGATCGGCATGATCGGCCTGCTGTGCGCCTTTGGCGCCTCGGCCGCCCCGAAAATCGCGGTGACCGACCTGGCCTATGAGGCCCGGGTCGAGGAATACATCCACCAGGTTTCGGCCAGCAACAACTTCCAGGCCAGCGCCTACCACGCCAGCGGCGCGTCGAACTACAGCGAGTACGAAAGCCGTACCAGCTACATCGAACAGACCGAACTGCGTAAATTCAGCGGTGATATCAAGGGCGAGATCCTCAAGTCCCGTCAGTTCCAGCTGGTGCAGGGCACGCCCTACACGGCAGACGCCAAGGGTGACGTGTACGACGTGATCAAGCGCATCAAGGCTGGCAACTTCAAGGGCGCGGACTATGTGCTGTTCGGTACGCTGTCGGATATCGACTTCACCCAGGACATCAATGCGCTGGACCACACCAACAGCTACTCGGCGGTGCTGGGCCTGACACTGGTGGCGGATTTCAGCTTGATCAACACCCGCACCTACGAAATCACTTCGGCGTTTACCGCCATGGGCGAAGGCCAGGACACCAAGCTGGTAAACAACCGCGACGTTCGCGTAAGCCTGAACCGCCCACGGGTGGTGAAGGAAGTGTCGAAAGCGCTGGGTGAGGATGTGGCGCGGCAGTTGGCAGAGCAGTTGGGTGGCGGCTATCAAGAGCCAGGCGCACCTGCGTTGCGCAACAACCTGCCAAGGGATGAAGCACCGAAGATCTTGCGCTGACGCTCGTTAGATCAAGCAACACAAAACCAATGTGGGAGGGGGCTTGCCCCTCCCACACGTTTAACCCCGTTTCGTCAGTTATGCCGTCGCGCGATGCAGGCTGGCGAGGAAACCCGCCGCGCCGACGAACAACCCCGCAAACGTCCGATTCATCCGCTTCTGCTGCTTAGGCGTGCGAAGCAGCCGCAATACCTTCGACGCCAGCCCTGTATACCCCGCCATCACGATCATATCGACGACGATCATCGTCGCTCCCAGGATCACATACTGGATCAGCAACGGCGCCTGTGGGTTCACGAACTGCGGCAGCACCGCCAGCATGAACACCAGAGCCTTGGGGTTGCTGGCATTGACCAAAAAGCCACGGAACATCATCGCCATCGGCTTGCCGATCGGGCGTACGGTCGCGTCATCGGTCATGTCCATGGGCAAAGCGCGCCACTGTTTCACGGCCAGGTACACCAGGTACGCCACGCCAAACCATTTGATCGCATAAAACGCGGTGGACGATGCCGCCAGAATGGCGCCCAAGCCACCCGCAACCACGGCGATCTGCATTGCCAGGCCCAGTTGCAGGCCGATGGCGTTCCAGTAGCCGCGGACAAAACCGTACTGCAGGCCGCTGGACATCGAGGCGATGGCACCGGCACCGGGGGAAAGGGAGATGATCCAACTGGCCAGGAAAAAGGCCAGCCATGTATCGAGCGCCATTACACACCTCGTTTCAAATTCGTCGTGAGCGATAAGCTAACTCCGACCAACGAGGCCTGGCTATAGAATTTTTTAGACGGGCGTAATCCAGCGTCGCACTGAGCGTTGGAAGAACAGGCTGTTGGGAACCTGCACCATCGCGCTGTCGGTACCGGCTTCGGCCACTTCGATCAGCGTGGTGTACAGCAGGTTGATCGCCACGACTCGCCCCTTCACGCCCGGCTTGTCGACGGTGTCCACCAGTTCGACCACATCGCCGATACGAAACGGCCCAACGGTGAAGATCAAGATCGCGCACAGCAGGTTCGACAGCACCGACCACATGGCAAAGAACGCCACGGCCGCAACCGCGACAAACCCTGACAACGCTGTCCACAGCACAGTGGCAGACACGCCCAGGCGTCCGAGCACAAAGATCAGCGCACTGCCCATGATCAACCAGCGCAAGCCACCGCGCAGCGGCATCAACAGTTGCGGCGGCAGCGGGTAGCGCTCACCCAGGCGCGTCAGGCCCTTGGCGACAAAGCGTTGGGCGAGATAGCCGGCCAGCAGGATCAGCAGGATCTGCACGCCAATCCAGAGGGGCTCGATCCACTGCGCCGGCAACGGCAGTTGCAGGGCTTCCATCAGGACAGCGCCTCCAGCTCTGCCTGCAGGGACTCGAGCAATTCGAGGGCTTCCATCCAGGTTTCCTCCAATTGCCCTTCACGCACCTTGAGCCTGGCCTGCTCGGCCAGCAAGTCACGCAATTCATCCTTGCGCGCCGCTTCGTACACGGCGCTGTCGCCCAGGCTGGCTTCGATCTTGGCCAGGCGCTCGTGCACCTTGCCCAATTCGGCTTCCAGCTTGTCGGCTTCACGCTTGTGCGGCGCCAGTTGTTGGCGAAGTGCTGCGGCAGCCTGGCGCTGGGCTTTCTTGTCGGTCTTGTCGGGATTGACCGGCGTGTTGCTGATCGGCGCGTTGCGCAGGCGATAGTCCGTCAGCCAGCGCGCGTAGTCGTCCAGGTCGCCGTCGAACTCTTCGACTTTGCCGTCAGCCACCAGCAGGAAGTTGTCGGTGGTGCTCTTGAGCAAGTGCCGGTCGTGAGACACCACCAGTACCGCACCGCTGAATTCCTGCAGGGCCATGGTCAGCGCCAGGCGCATTTCCAGGTCCAGGTGGTTGGTAGGTTCGTCGAGCAGCAGCAGGTTCGGGCGATCCCAGGCGATCAACGCCAGGGCCAGACGGGCTTTTTCACCGCCGGAGAAATTCAGCACCGGCTCGTCGATGCGCGCGCCACGGAAGTCGAAACCGCCAAGGAAGTCGCGCAGGGTTTGCTCGCGCTCAGTCGGCGCCAGGCGCTGCAAGTGCAGCAATGGGCTGGCCTTCGAGTCTAGAGAGTCCAACTGATGCTGGGCAAAATAGCCCACCACCGTGTTCTCGCCTCGGGTCAGGCGGCCGGCCAGGGGCGAAAGCTCACCCGACAGGTTTTTGATCAGCGTCGACTTGCCCGCGCCGTTGGGGCCGAGCAAACCGATGCGCGCGCCCGGCGTGAGCTGCAGCTTGACCTTCTCAAGGATGGTTTTGTCGCCATAACCCAAGCGCGCATCCGAAAGGTCCAGCAACGGGCTGGAGATTTTCACCGACTCGCGGAATACGAAGTCGAACGGCGAATCGACGTGGGCCGCCGACAGCTCTTCCATGCGCTCCAGCGCCTTGATCCGGCTTTGGGCCTGGCGAGCCTTGGTGGCCTGGGCCTTGAACCGGGCAATGTAGCTTTCCATGTGCGCACGTTGCGCCTGCTGCTTCTCGTAGGCCTGTTGCTGCTGGGCCAGGCGCTCGGCACGGGCGCGCTCGAACGCGGTGTAGCCGCCACGGTAGAGGGTGATTTTCTTCTGTTCGACGTGGGCGATGTTGTCGACCACGGCGTCGAGGAAGTCCCGGTCGTGGGAGATCAGCAGCAAGGTGCCCTGGTAGCTCTTGAGGAAGTCTTCCAGCCACAGGATCGCATCGAGGTCCAAGTGGTTGGTCGGTTCGTCGAGCAGCAACAGGTCCGACGGGCACATCAGCGCCTGTGCCAGGTTCAGGCGCATGCGCCAGCCGCCGGAGAAGTCAGCGACCGGGCGGTCCATCTGTTCGTTGGTAAAGCCAAGGCCAGCGAGCATCTTGCGGGCGCGGGCGTCGGCGGTGTAGCCGTCGGCGCTGTCGAGTTCGGCGTGCAGGCGCGCCTGGGCAGCGCCATCCTGGGCGTTCTCGGCCTCGGCGAGGTCGCGCTGCACCTGACGCAGGCGCAGGTCGCCGTCGAGCACGTAGTCGATCGCAATGCGGTCCAGGGTGTCGATTTCCTGGCGCATGTGGGCGATGCGCCAGTCGGCCGGCAGCAGGCAGTCCCCGGAATCCGGGGTCAGCTCACCCAGCAACAGGGCAAACAACGTGGATTTGCCGGCACCGTTGGCACCGATCAGGCCGGCTTTGTGACCGGCGTGCAGCGTCAGCTCGGCGTCTTCAAGAAGACGCTGCGGGCCACGCTGTAATGTTAGGCTTTGAAGTCGGATCATAATGGCGGCGGAGTCTACCAGCTTCGTTGCCCGCTGGCTTGGGTGTGAATATGTGCGCTGACCTGTGGAGCTTTGCCCTCTCGCTCTACGCCCGTCCGGGCGTCGAAGCCGACTGTCTGCGCTTGCAGGAACAAGGGGCGGACGTGTGCCTGTTGCTCTGCGGTGCATGGCTGGAGCAGCGGGGCGTGGTGCTGAAACTTGAGCGTGTGCAGGCGCTGCGACAGATCGCCAGGCCTTGGCAGACGCAAGTCGTGGAGCCGTTGCGACAGGTGCGCACGCAATGGCGCGCCATGGCGCAGCAGGATGCGCAATTGAGAGTGTTGCGGGAGCGGCTCAAGGCCTTGGAGCTGGATGCCGAACGAGCCTTGCTGACGCGCCTGGATGCACTGGTGCAGGCGTGGCCGACGGGGGAAGCGACCGATCAACAACCGTGGCTGGAAGGACTGGCGGCTGAGGATGCCGCCAACCTTGACCACGACGCGCTGCATCGGCTGCGCGTCGTGGCCACCGGCACTTAGGAAGCGCTGGTTGGGGTGGTGCCTGGCGCTACGGGTGCAGGCGCGCTGCTGGCCGGGGCGGCTGGAGCGGTCGACGCTGCCGGCGTTGCGGCTGGCTTGGCCGGTGCTGGCTTTGCAGCAGCTGGCTTGGCGGCCGGTTTTGCTGCAGCAGGTTTGGCAGCTGGTTTAGCGGCGGGTTTTGCAGCAGCAGGTTTGGCAGTTGGCTTGGCGGCTGGTTTCGCAGCAGCAGGTTTGGCAGCTGGCTTGGCGGCTGGTTTCGCAGCAGCGGTCCTGGCAGCTGGCTTGGCCGCGGGTTTTGCAGCAGCCGTTCTAGCAGCTGGCTTGGCCGCTGGTTTTGCAGCAGCCGTTCTAGCAGCTGGTTTGGCCGCGGGTTTTGCAGCAGCCGTTTTGGCAGCTGGCTTGGCCGCGGGTTTCGCAGCAGCCGTTTTGGCAGCTGGCTTGGCCGCTGGTTTTGCAGCAGCCGTTTTGGCAGCTGGCTTGGCCGCCGGTTTTGCAGCAGCCGTTTTAGCAGCTGGCTTGGCCGCTGGTTTTGCAGCAGCCGTTTTGGCAGTTGGCTTGGCCGCTGGTTTTGCAGCAGCCGTTTTGGCAGCTGGCTTGGCCGCTGGTTTTGCAGCAGCCGTTTTAGCAGCTGGCTTGGCCGCTGGTTTTGCAGCAGCGGTTTTAGCAACCGCCTTTGCAGGGGTACGAGCACCCAGCACTTTAGCCACGGCTTCTTTCACACGGCCAACACCCTGGGCCAGCTTCAAGCTTTCCTGGGCGTCTTTTTTGAGTTGGGAAATGTAGGCGCGGGTTTCAGCCTGGCGATCCTTGAGAGCGTCCAGCAAGTCCTCAAGTTCTTTCACAGCGTCTTTCGCTTTGGCTTGTGCCTTGGCCTTGCCGGCAGTGGCGGCGTCTTGCAGTTTGGTGCGGGATTTGTGCAGCTTCTCTTGCGCTTTACCGCGTTGTTTCTCCAGCTTGGCGAGCAGCTTTTCTGCATCGGCCAACGCTTGGGAACAGGCGCTTTCCAGGTGTTCGAGCAAGCTGCCCGAAAGTTGTTGGAGTAAATGCAACGGGGTATTAACAGGCTTCTGTTTGGCCGACATGGTTTACCTCCTGGCTGACGTGGGTGCGGCTCATACTAGCCCTCTGCTCTTACCGCCGCTAGGGCATGTTGACAGTATCGATTGCCTGGCGTTGCAACGTACGAAAATTCTTATTGATATAACGAAAACACGCGGCACTTTTTGGCCTCGCGCACTGGCATAATCCTTCGCACTTTCGGCAGGAGAATGCCCATGTCGCGTTACCTTTTTCTTGTGCTGGGCCTTGCGATTTCCATGGCGAACGCGAGCGAGCAATCGTCGCCAAAAACCACTGCGCAAGACCAGCATGACCTCGCCTACAGCCTCGGTGCCAGCCTTGGTGAACGCCTGCGCCAAGAAGTGCCCGACCTGCAGATCCAGGCCTTGATCGACGGCCTAAAACAGTCCTATCAGGGCAAGCGATTGGCACTCGACAACGCACGTATCGAACAGATTCTTGCGCAGCATGAAGCCAACTCGCAGGCACCCGACAGCGAGAAATCCCTGGCCGCCGAACAGGCATTTCTCGCCCAGGAAAAAACACTCAAGGGTGTGCGCGAACTGGCCGACGGAATCCTGCTCACCGAACTCTCCCCCGGCACAGGCAAGAAGCCGTCAGCCAACGATCAGGTGCAGGTGAAATACGTGGGACGGCTACCCGACGGCACCGTGTTCGACCAAAGCACACAACCCCAATGGTTCCGCCTGAACAGCGTGATCAGCGGTTGGAGCAGCGCCTTGCAACAGATGCCGGTGGGTGCGAAATGGCGCCTGGTGATCCCATCGGCGCAGGCCTATGGTACTGAGGGCGCAGGTGAGCTGATCCCACCCTACACACCGCTGGTGTTCGAGATCGAATTGCTCGATACCCGACCATGACCGCATAAAAAAACGGCGCGCCATGCGCACCGTTTTTATACCGCTCCCGGGCTTCACGCCTGGGTCGCAGGTTCTTCCTTGTGAGCGTTGTGCAGCACTTCGATCAGGCAGTCTTCCAGTTCGAAGCGCTCGTGGAGCAACCCGCCCAGCTTCTTGAATTCTTCAGCGACGCACTTACCGGCATCACACAGGTCGTTGAACGCCAGCAGCTTCTCGGTAATGACATCGATGCGCGGGTAGATCGTCTCGGCCAAGTCCAGGCCACGCTGATCGTCGAAGGCTTCTGCCTCCTTGGTCAGTTGCTCATAGACACCAAAATGGCCGGCCGACACGTAGTCGACCAATGAGCCGCAGAACTCCTGCAACGGCTTGCGGTTTTCAGCGAGCGCCTCGGGTTTATCGCCGAGAGCGTCAAAGTCCCGAACCAGTTCGTGACGTGCCTTCAACCAGCTGTCGATCAGCTTGTGCACACCACCCCAGCGTTCCTGAGCATTCTGACAACTTTCCAGCATGATGATCTCTCTTCCCTATAGGGGCGCTGCCGCCGAGTGCCCGCGCAACACTTCAAGGATAAAAGCGCCAGCGGGACAAGGCCGCATCTGACAAACGGTTTCATTAACGCGTGCGGGCCAGATTATGCCCGCACGACTATGGCTTCAAGGTACGCAGGAGAGAAAGTTCATACAAGTGTTTAATCCCCCCCGACACACTACGACCCATTTTCAGCGCCTGGCCGAGCGTAAACGATGGCCCGGCAACAGCGGTGAAAACTGCATGCCCCCCAGTATCAACATACCCAGAAAGAACAACAGGCTCCACTCGGGGAGGCTCAAGTCAAACAGTGTCCAGTTGATTTCCACGCAGTCGACGGTGCCTTTGACCGTCGATTGCAGCGCCTGCCACAGCGACAGGTTGTCGATCATGGAGTGCAGGCTCGGCCAGCAATCGGCCGCTTGATCCAGTGCAGCTTTCTGCAGCAACACTTGACGCGCGGCGGTAACGGCGCCAAACAACGCACATCCCATGCTAGCCAGCCAATACAGGTTGAAAATGGGCCGCTTGGGGTTGTGAAGAGCGGCGACCAGATTGATCAAGGTGAAGGCCGCCAGGAATATCCGTTGCATCTGGCACAGGAAACAGGGGCGCAACGACGCTCCAAACTCAAGGTAAAAGGATGCACCCAGGGTCAGCGCACCGGCCATGAACGCGATGAAACACAAAGAACGTGAAGGGGCCAAAGACATGCTTTATCCGCATCGCGAAAGATAGGTCGCTACGGTAGAGGAAAGGACTGAACGCTTTCAATACACGCCAAGGCAGACAATTCCGAGGGCACTTGCAGACTTCCCGTCAGAACATGGAAGACCTCAAGCCTTTCGACGTAGGACTGCGCCTAAGAAGCCGTTAGGCCCGGCAAACACACGACTTCGACGGGTTGGCTCTCGGATACATCTGCGCCAACCCTCGGCTTATTTCCTACGTCAAACCCTGGCGGGAGCCGGCAGCGGCGAAGCCAGCAGGCGGTTGTCCAGCAACCCCAGGCCTTCTTGGAACAACTGATTGCTGCGCTCGGTATCACCCAGTTGGGCCAGCAGTCGCGCCAACTCGGCGCAAGCCTCAGGGTTGCGCTGCACCTGAAGGCTGCTTTCCAGGTAGTCCCGCGCCTTGCCCCACAGGCTGTTTTGCAGGCTCAGACGGCCCAGGGTCAGCAACAGGCTCGCATCGCCGGGATGGTCCTTGAGCCAGCCTTCGGCAAACTTCAATTGCCGTGCAGGGTCGCTGCCACGCAGCAGGCCATAAAGACGGACCAGGTGACTGTCGTAACTGCGCTTGATGGCGCCACGCAGTGCCTCTTCAGCCTGGACGTCGGCGCCCAGCTGGCGCAACTGCTCGGCATAGGCCAGCACCAACTGCGGCTCCTGGCGCTGGGCAGAGGTGAGTTGCTGCCAGGCACGCTCCAGCGACTGCAGGCCCGCCTCGCCTTGCTCTTCGCGTTGGGCCGCCAGGCTCAGGTTTTCACCCCAGGCGCGACGCTCCAGCTCGGCCAGTTCGCTGGCAGGCAGAACCTTGTCCTTGCGCAACTCCGGCAGCAGGCGGATCACCGCCGACCAGTCGCCGCGTTGCTGATGCAAGCGCTGCAACTGACGCAGAACCTGGGCGTTGTGCGGATGACGCTCATGCATCGCCTGCAACGTCGTCAACGCACCCTCCGTGTCGCCACGATCCTGCTGCAGTTGCGCGTGACTCAAGGCCACCGCCAACTCGGCCTGGGGCTGACGCTCCAGGGCACGTTCCAGCAAGCCGTCAGACTCTTCGTAACGGCCCAACTCGTTGGCGGCACGGGCCGCTCCGAGGTAATAGAGCAAAGGTTGGCGCTCGGCTTCAGCGGCTCGGTGCAGGTGGCGCTCAGCGCTGGCCCAGCGGCCCTCGGCGAGGTCCATCTGGCCCTGCTCGATGGCGATCTGCACGCGGCGGCTGCGGTTGCGTCGCGACCAAGGATTGACCACCCCACCGGAGGTGGTAAGCAGGCCCAGCAGCACGCGCACGAGGTAGATCGCCAGGCCAATGACAAATACCGCCACCACGGTGGCCCACAGGCTCGACTCGTAATGCAGCACATGCGGATAGGTAATCAGCACATAGCCGGTGTGTTTCGAGATGCCCACGGCGAGTGCCAGGGCGATCGCGATCGCCAGCACCAGGATCACATAGAAACGTTTCATCGGCTCTACTCCTGCTTCGCCGGCGCGGCCGCGGCCTTGGCTTCATCGGCAGACAAGTGACGACGCTCCAGATAAGCCTGCACTGCAGCCAGGCTCGCGGCCAGGTCCGGCGTCACCACCGACACGGCCTTGGGCTCAAGTTCGGCGATACGCGCCAGCATGGCCTTGCTCTGCGGGTTGTCCTGGTTGAAGTTGTCCTGCAGCACGCTGCGCGCCTCGCCCAACGAGCGGCTGTACACCGCCGACTCGCCATTGAGCGCCGCCCACTGCGCTTGCTCCAGGGCCAGGCTCAACGCCAGGCGTACCTGGTTCAGGCCTTGGCCGGCGAGCAACGGACGAATGTTGTCGTCGGGGTTGAAGTCAATGCGGAAATAACGGGAAATCTGCTCCCACCACTGGCGCCAGCGGCTATCGGTATCGGTGGTCGGGCGACCTTCGGAACCCGGCTCGGTGAGCTGGTATTCCGGCGCGATGGCCGACAGTTGCACGACTTGATCACGCAACGCTGCCAATTGCAGATACAGCCCGGTGCGATCCGGTTGCTCGGTACTGCGCAACGCGGCGAGGCTCTTGGCCAATTGCTCGCGGGCAGCGTAGGAACCTGGATCGCTCTGCTCGCGCAGGATCTCGTCGGCGCCCTGCACCAACGCTTGGGCGCTGTTGATATCCTGCAGGGCAGACAGGCGCAGGCTCGCCAGGCGGATCAAATGCTCGGCCTCGGCCAAACGCCAGTCCTTGCGGCTTGAGCCCAGTACCGTTTCCAGGCGCTGGCTCAAACGCTGCTGATCACCTTGTAACTGCGCGACCAACCGACGGCGCTCTTCGAGTTCATCCGCCCCCGGCAGTTGCGCCAGGCGTGCAGCCAGTTGCTGCTGGCTCTGCTTGAGGGACTGGGATTGATCGTCGAGGGTCTGTACCTGCCCCAACTGTTGCTGGCTGCTGGCTTGCAGGGCACGAACCTGCCAAATCCCCCACCCCCCGGCGGCAACACCGGCGGCGCCCAGCAGCAGCGCGACGATTGCCAGGCCATTGCCACGGCGCGGCGCAGGGACAGGCGACTCAACCGGCGCATCAATGGCGGGTTGGACTTCTTCTTTAGGCAAGGCTGTTTCGCTCACGTATCCGTCCTTTGCGTATCAGAGAGTGGCGGCGTCATGACTGCGCAACGCCACTAACAAAGCCGCGGCACTCGCACCGCGACAATCCACAACTTTTTCTGCGCCAGCGTCCCGCGCCATCTCCAGGACTCGCGGGCTGGGCACGAACAACGGCAACTGTGCCATCCGGGGCCAATCGGGGCCGGCCAGGGCGTGCAGGTGCAACAAACCCTGCCCACTGCTGACCACCAGGCCGTTCAAGCGTTCCAACTGGATGCGCCGGGCCAGTTCACCCACGGCATAGGCCGGGAGGAAACGACGATACAGTTCCAGGTAGTCGACACTAGCACCTTGCTCGCGCAAACGCTGCGCCAGCAACTCTCGCCCGCCCTCCCCGCGAAGGATCAAGACCCGGGCACCAGGCCGTGCGACAGCCTCGCGCAAGGCCGCCAACTCAAGCAAGGCTTCGCTGTCGTCACCGGTTTTGGGGTAGTGCACGTCCAGGCCGTGGTCAGCCAGCACCTGTGCAGTGGCTGCGCCCACGCTGAACCAGGGCAGTTGCGGCCAAGGCTGATCCAACAGCTGTACAGCAAGGCGCGCGGCGGGCTTGCTCACGACGATCACCGCGCAATAGCGGCCCAAGTCACGAAACACCGCCTGTTGTTCGCCCGTGAGCGCCAACGGTGCGGTTTCCAGCAAAGGCAGGCTGCTGCTGAAAATGCCCGCGTCGGACAACGCTGCCGCCAGGGCCGTCGACTCCTCGGCAGGCCGCGTCAGCAGCACTCGCCATGGGGTCACTGCGGCCCGGCCTCGCCGTAGACTTTTTGCAGGATGGCGCCGGCGCCCTTGTCCAGCAGCGCTTCGGCCACCTGAATGCCCAGCGCCGTGGCATCACCCTGCGGGCCACGCACGTCGGCGGTCAGCAAGGTGCCGCCATCCGGATCGCCCACCAGGCCACGCAGCCACAGGTTGTCACCTTCAAGCACGGCGTAGCAGGCGATCGGTACCTGGCAGCCGCCGTTGAGGTGTTTGTTCAGGGCGCGCTCGGCGGTGACGCGAACCTCGGTATCGTGGTGATCAAGCGGTTTGAGCAGGGCGTGGATCTCGCTGTCGGCGGTACGGCATTCGATGCCCACGGCGCCCTGCCCGCCAGCCGGCAAGCTGTCCTCGACACTGATGGCCGAGGTGATGCGGTCTTCGAAACCGAGGCGGATCAGGCCGGCTGCCGCCAGGATGATCGCGTCGTATTCACCGGCGTCGAGCTTGGCCAGGCGGGTGTTGACGTTGCCGCGCAGAAAGCGGATCTGCAAGTCCGGGCGGCGCGTCAGCAATTGGGCCTGACGCCGTAGGCTCGACGTGCCGACGATGCTGCCCAGGGGCAAATCATCCAGGGATGCATAAGTATTGGAAACGAAGGCGTCGCGCGGGTCTTCGCGCTCACAGATACAAAAAAGGCCCAGGCCTTCAGGGAAGTCCATGGGCACATCCTTCATCGAATGCACGGCAATGTCGGCTTCGTTTTCCAGCAGCGCCGTTTCCAATTCCTTGACGAACAGGCCCTTGCCGCCGATTTTCGACAGCGGCGAGTCCAGCAGCTTGTCGCCGCGACTGACCATCGGGACCAGGGACACCGTGAGGCCGGGATGGGCCTGCTCGAGGCGTGCTTTGACGTATTCGGCCTGCCACAAGGCCAGGGCGCTTTTACGGGTGGCGATGCGGATTTCGCGAGAGGACATGGATCAATCCGTACTGAATAGATACGGCAGATAATAACAGCTCAGGCAAATACGCTTTGATTTGAATCAGCAAGTGCGGGGCCTTCCTGGCTACGCCGCACCGGGATCAGGACTGCCGCCCTCGGGCTAAAGCTGCTGCATCATCTTGCGCACACCGGCGACATGGCGTCGGCTGACGATCAGCGCGTCGCCATTGAGCCCTTTCAGGAACAGCTGAAAGTGTCCCAGAGGCGTGCGCTGCAAACGCTCTATGCGCTCGCGGGCTACCAGCGCGTTGCGGTGGATACGCACGAAGCGCTCGCCGAATTCATCCTCGAGGGCCTTGAGTGGCTCGTCGAGCAACACCTCACCGCCCTCATGGCGCAGGGTCACGTATTTGTGATCGGCAATGAAGTAGACCACTTGATTCAAGGGGATCAACTCGATGCCTTTGCGCGTACGCGCACTGATATGGCTGCGTGGTCCATTGCCACTCTGGGCAGCGGGCTGCGTGAGCGCGGCGAGTTGGGCGCGATTGGGGCGCTCGGCTTTTTTCAGCGCCTTGAGCAGCGCTTCGGCCGTCACCGGCTTGACGACAAAACTGACGCCGCTGGCTTCCAGCGTCTGCGAGGGAAACTCTTCCTGGGCCGCGCACAACACCACCGCAGGCGGCGATTCACGCTCGCTCAAGCGGGCAGCAACCTGCAGGCCATCAAGCCCTGACATGTGGATATCAAGCAGCACCACATCCGGCTTGAGGCTGTCGATCAGCGTCAACGCCTCCTCACCGTTGGTGGCGCTCGGTTCAAGGACTGTATAACCCTCGAGCTCACTGACCAGACGGCTCAGTCGCTCGCGGGCTTGGGGTTCGTCATCAACGATCAGGACATTCATATTGCACTGGATTCCTGCGTGAGTCTCGCACAAGGATAGCGTAGACAGGTGCGGTGACTTGCGTCACTGCGATCCACGCTAAGACTAGCGCGAGCGGCAAAAAGTGCCGTGGAAGCGGCACCCATATTTACCCGGACCTGTTCAAGAGCGCCCAAGACCTGCTGCCTTTGGGCATCGTCATAGGGTTTGCTGATACACAATCCGAATACCCCCCGTTTAAATGGTTAGTCTGGGCTCTGACCGCATCACCCGACTTTGGTGCATTCACACACTATCAGTCCAACTGTAGACGCTCACTGGAACGACATTGCTCAATCGTCAAATATCGTTTCAATATGCCCCTGTCTCCAGTCTCGTCCGGGACGCGGTCGACGGCAAGGCACTTAGCCACCTTTGCACAAATAAAAATGCCGACGACCCACAGCACCGCCTCCAACGGCAACCCTGTTATTATCGCGGGCACACTTCCATGCCTCTATTAAGCAGATCACGAGCGAATCCATGAGCACCGACAAGACCAACCAGTCCTGGGGCGGCCGCTTCAGTGAACCCGTCGACGCCTTCGTCGCCCGCTTCACCGCCTCCGTCACCTTTGACCAGCGCCTGTACCGCCACGACATCATGGGCTCAATCGCCCACGCGACGATGCTGGCCAAGGTCGGCGTGCTGACTGACGCCGAGCGCGACGCCATCATCGACGGCCTGCACACCATTCAGGGCGAGATCGAAGCCGGCACGTTCGACTGGCGCGTCGACCTGGAAGACGTGCACATGAACATCGAGGCCCGCCTCACCGACCGTATCGGTGTGACCGGCAAGAAACTGCACACCGGCCGTAGCCGTAACGACCAGGTCGCGACCGATATCCGCCTGTGGATACGTGATGAAATCGACCTGATCCTGTCCGAGATCACCCGCCTGCAAAAAGGTTTGCTGGAACAGGCCGAGCGTGAATCAGACACCATCATGCCCGGCTTCACCCACCTGCAGACCGCGCAGCCGGTGACTTTCGGCCACCACCTGCTGGCCTGGTTCGAAATGCTCAGCCGCGACTACGAGCGTCTCGTGGACTGCCGCAAGCGCGCCAACCGCATGCCCTTGGGCAGCGCCGCGCTGGCCGGCACCACCTACCCGATCGACCGCGAATACACCGCACAACTGCTGGGCTTCGACGCCGTGGGCGGCAACTCGCTGGATGGCGTGTCCGACCGGGACTTCGCCATCGAATTCTGCGCCGCGGCCAGCATCGCGATGATGCACCTGTCGCGTTTCTCCGAAGAGCTGGTGCTGTGGACCAGCGCGCAATTCCAGTTCATCGACCTGCCAGACCGTTTCTGCACCGGCAGCTCGATCATGCCGCAAAAGAAAAACCCTGACGTGCCGGAACTGGTGCGGGGCAAGAGCGGCCGCGTATTCGGCGCGCTGATGGGCCTGCTGACCCTGATGAAAGGCCAACCGCTGGCCTATAACAAGGACAACCAGGAAGACAAGGAACCGCTGTTCGACGCCGCCGACACCCTGCGCGACTCGCTGCGTGCCTTTGCCGACATGATCCCGGCGATCAAGCCCAAGCACGCGATCATGCGTGAAGCGGCGCTGCGCGGGTTCTCCACCGCGACCGACCTGGCGGACTACCTGGTGCGCCGTGGCCTGCCGTTCCGTGACTGCCACGAAATCGTCGGCCACGCCGTGAAATACGGCGTGGACACTGGCAAGGACCTGGCGGAAATGAGCCTGGAAGAGCTGCGCCAGTTCAGCGACCAGATCGAGCAGGACGTGTTCGCCGTGCTGACGCTGGAAGGCTCGGTCAATGCCCGTAACCACGTGGGCGGCACTGCGCCGGCGCAGGTCAAGGCAGCCGTTGCACGCGGCCAGGCACTGTTGGCAAGCCGCTAAAACGCATCGCGGGCAAACCCGCTTTCACATTCGACTGCATTCCAGGGTTGGAACTCGGTCAAGTGTGGGAGCGGACTTGCCCGCGAAAGCCTCACCACAGACACCAACGCTCTATTTTTTTGCCGCAATCATCGCCATGAACGCCGGCATCGCCGCCTCCCGGTCAGCCGCCACTTTTTGCGCGTTGGGCATTGCGTGCAGCTTCTCCAGCAACGCCTTGGCCGCTGGCAACCCATCCAGCAAATCCACGCCAAACAGCTTCTCGCCCACCCCGCAGGCCAGGTTCACGCTGTACATGAAGTACAGGTCGGCAATCGTAAAACTCTCCCCTGCCACATACGGCGCAAACTTCCCGTGTCGCCCCAACGCGGCCATCCCCAGCAACAGATCAGCCTTGGACTTTTCCTTGATCGCCTCGGGTAGCGACATGCCAAAAAACGCCTCGGCATAACACGCCCGCGCCGGCAACTCGATGTACAGCTCGATTTCCCGGCACAGCGCCAGCACCTGGGCGCGCTGGTAGGGATCCGCCGGCAATAGCGCGAGACCTTCCTGGGTTTGCTCGATGTACTCAAGGATCACGCTGGTCTCATTGATGAAACCCTGTTTGACGCCGAGCACCGGCACCTTGCCTCGGGGACTCACGGCCAGGGCTTCGGGCGTCTGGCCCGCGTAGAAAGGCACTTCTTCAAAGGGCAGGCCCTTCTCCAGCAACGCCAGCTTGACCATGTTGTAGTAGTTGCTGACTGAAAAACCGTAGAGCTTGAGCATGGCAGATTCCTCCAGGCCGAGTGAGGGGTTGGCTGCAGGATTTATAGATCCCTGCGCGCGTTCTGACCAGCAGCATCAGCCGGCTGAATGGGGGTAGACTGGCGACCTTTCCTTGAGGAGCCTGCCATGAGCGAGCCGACCGATATCGACAACGACGAAGAAGAATTCGCCGAGACCACACTGATCGACGCCATCGAAAACCAGATCGAAAGCGATAACCCGCCGGCCGCCAAGGCCACGTTCAACAAGTTGACCCTGGTCGGCTATGAGCGTGAAGAAATCCTGCAATTGATGGCCCACGTGCTGGCCGTCGAGATCGATGCACTGCTGGAAGAAGACCGCGCGTTCAATACCGAATGGTATGAAACTGCACTGCGCGCGTTGCCGACACTGCCGCCCGAAAAACAATAATTTCAACACGCGGCAACACACTGGACAGTTCGGCAAAGTGCGTTCACCTTATGGCCTGCTAGCCTCTAATAAATTCTTAGAAAGTCTGGAGTCCTTATGTCGTATACCCCTGAGTTGGTTGCCGAACTGGAAATCCTTGTACTCTTCCCATTAGACAGCACCAAGGAAGGTCTGAAAGTCCACCAGACCGCCGCCCCCACTGCCATTGCCGCCGCCAAGCGCCTCCACGCCAAAGGCCTTATCGACCAGCCGGACGGGGGCTACCTGACGAGCCTGGGGCGCGATGCTGCCGAGCAGGCGCAAACCCTGCTGACCATTCTGACCACTGCCAGTACCAAAGAAGCTGCCTGACACCTGATACCGCCCATGGGATCCGCGATCTGCGGATTCCGAGGGCGCTGCCGTGGGCCGCACAAAATTTTGGCGCCAAAAACCATTTCCCGCTAAACCTCCCAGGCGACTGGCTGTAAACTCCTACATGGCCGCCCGCGTCGGGCCCTGCGAGCCACTGAGTCCGACATGACCCGCACCCATGAAATCCGCCCTGACCTGGACGAAGGCATCGACCGCAAGGTGCTGGCCCAGCTGCGTGCACGTTTCATGGCACTGAACGAAGGCCGCATGGCCCGGGCCGTCGAAGGGCTGACCCCACGCCAACAGACGGTGCTGAGCCTGTTGCCGCTGTTTTTTCACGTCAATCATCCGCTGTTGCCCGGCTATGTTTCCGGCAGCACACCCGCCGGGTTGTCGAACTTCGAACCCGATGCGCAGGCCCTGACCGAAGCCCAGCGCCTGACCCGTTCGTTCTCCTACAAGACACGCCACGGCAACCCACCCCGGCCGATCCATGGCCTGTTCCTGATGGGTAGCCTCGGCACCCTGGCCCAAGCCGACCAAAGCGACATGGACGTGTGGGTCTGCCACGCGCCGGACCTCGGTGAATCCGAGTTGGCCGAGCTGCGCAAGAAGTGCCACCTGCTGGAAACCTGGGCCTTGACCATGGGCGCCGAAGCCCACTTCTTCCTCATCGACCCCACGCGCTTTGTACTCGGCGAACGCGACACCCAGCTCAGCTCCGACGACTGCGGCACCACCCAGCACTACCTGCTGCTGGACGAGTTCTACCGCACCGCCATCTGGCTAGCCGGACGTACGCCGATCTGGTGGCTGGTGCCGGTGTATGAAGAAAAGCGCTATGCCGAGTTCACCCACACGCTGATTTCAAAGCGTTTCATCCGCGCCGACGAAACCCTCGACCTTGGCCATCTGGCACACATTCCTCCGGGGGAGTTCATCGGCGCCGGGCTGTGGCAACTGTTCAAGGGCATCGAGTCGCCCTACAAGTCGGTGCTCAAGCTGCTGCTCACCGAGGTCTACGCCAGCGAGCACCCGAACGTGCATTGCCTGAGCCTGCGCTTCAAGCGCGCTGTGTTCGCCAACCAGATGGACCTGGACGAGCTGGACCCGTACATCGTGGTCTACCGGCGTATCGAGGAATACCTCACGGCGCGCAACGAGCCGGACCGCCTGGAACTGGTGCGGCGCGCGCTGTACCTGAAGGTCAACCGCAAACTCAGCGCCGGTCAGCGCACCACCAGTTGGCAACGCCTGTTGTTGGAGCGCCTGGCCCACGAGTGGGGCTGGGACCATCGCCAACTGGCCCTGCTGGACAGCCGCAGCCAGTGGAAAGTCCGCCAGGTGGCCACCGAACGCCGCGCGCTGGTCAATGAGCTCAACTACAGCTACCGCTTCCTGACCCAGTTCGCCCGCACCGAGCAGACCGCCAGCCTGATCAACAAGCGCGACCTCAATGTGCTGGGCCGGCGCCTGTACGCAGCGTTTGAACGCAAGGCCGGCAAGGTCGAGTTCATCAACCCCGGCATCGCCCCGGATTTGGCCGAGGACACCCTGACCCTGGTGCAAGCGCCCAACCGCAAGGAGCCCGGCCAGCACTATTGGGGGCTGTACAACGGCAGCCTTACCGCGCTGGAATCCGAACACTTCGCGCCGATCAAACGCAGCCGTGACCTGCTGGAAATGCTCACCTGGTGTCATCGCAACGGCGTGATCGACAGCAGCACCCGCCTGGCCCTGCACCCCGGCGACAGCGACATGACCGAATTCGAGCTGTTCAACCTGCTGGGCAGCCTGCAGCAGACCATTGCCCTGCCCCTGGCCAGCGTCGATGAAGAGCGCCTGCTGCGCTCGGCGGTGCCCGAGGACGTGCTGCTGCTGGTCAACGTCGGCGTCGACCCGCTCAAGCACCATCGCGACCTGAATATCCTGATGACCACCGAGCGCACCGATTCCCTGAGTTATGCCGGTGTGCGCGACAACCTGGTGCTGACCCTCGACCAGGTCACCCTCAACAGCTGGAACGAGGTGCTGGTCAGCCGCTATGACGGTCCCCATGCCCTGCTCGATTGCCTGCGTGACTACCTCAACCAGCTACCGCCCAATCACCTGCCCCGGCTGCGGGTGCGCTGCTTCTGTCACAACCGCGCGCAATTCATTGCCCAGCGTGTAGAGGAGATCTTCGATACCGCGCAGAACCTGCTGCTCGGCCAGTCCAATCACCGCTACCTGCTGCAGGTGCAACAGCACTACCACGTGATGGAACTGACCCTAGGCCAGGCCACCCATGTGCCCTTGATGACCCAGGATGCGCTGCTCGCCTACCTCTGCGAAGAACTGGCCAGCTACAGCCCGTTGCACCTGGACGCCATGGCCCTGGAAGGTCACGACCTGGCACTGCTGCTGCCCATGGGCATGGCCGATTGCGTGCAGGTGTTCTATCGGGTCAACGAGGGTTTCGCCGACGTCTATGTGCTGGATGAATTCAACGCACTGTGGCAACAACGCCTACCGTTCCATGACGAACAGAGCCTGCTGGTGCCGTTGCAGCGCTTTTTCCAGTCGATCATTTATCGCCGCGACGCGCTGTCGCCGGTCGACCCGCAGCTGACACCGGGCGGGCTGCAAATCCTTTACTACCAACTGTTGCCCTCAGGCCACAACCGCGCACGCACAATTGAACCGCGGCCAGCCCCGCAGCACCCGGCGAACAAAGGGTTTTATGACGTGCAGGCGATTATCGGCAAAGGCGCACCGGGCCAGGTGAGCGTGACCCTGTACTGCAATCAGCGGGAGTTTTCCGAACTGGAGTTTGGCGACCAACTCTTTGCGGTGGTCGCCCGGCAGATCGTCGGCCAGCGCCAGGAAACCGAACGCTACCGCTGCTACATCACCGACCTGGACCTGTCCGGCCTGCTCGGTGATGTACAAAGCCCGAGCAACCTGTACCTGCGCTACAAGGCTGAGCTGGAACTGTCGCTCAACGAGGCGTTGAGCCAGATTTAAAGCGGGAAGGGACCGCCGTCCTTCGGCTGCTCGTCAACACTGAGCAACTCCAGTTTGAGCGTCTTTCCACCCGGCGCCGGCCAGTCGATGTGCTGGCCTACCTGCAAGCCGAGCAAGGCACTGCCGACTGGCGCCAGGATAGAGATCTTGCCTTCGTCGGCATTCGCGTCCTTGGGATAGACCAGGGTGAGGTGGTAGTCCTTGCCGCTGCCTTGCTCACGGCAATGCACGTTGGAATTCATGGTCACGACACCCGCAGGTACTTCATCGTGGCCAACCACGTCTTCGGCGCGGTCGAGTTCGGCTTGCAACGCTTCGACACCGGGGGAGTCGTCGCCCAGGCGGTCGATCAGTTGCTCCAGACGCTGCACGTCAAGACGGGTGAGGATGATGGACGGTGCGGTGGTCATGATTCGGGCAGACTCCTTTTTTCTGCACAAAAAAGCAAAACCCCGCCAGAAAAAGGCGGGGTTCTCACGGGCCTCGATGAGTTGAGGCGTAGCCGGACACTACCACAGCGTCACAAATAAACAAGACGACCTCAGGCGCCGGCTCGACGTCGCTCGGCCTGGGCGCAGATCACCCGGCGCCGGGCATCGTCGGCAGAGCGCCATTCGCGGATGTCTTCGACGTGGCGAAAGCAGCCGAGGCAGACTTTTTGCTCGTCCAGGCGACACAAGCTGATACAAGGTGACGGCACCGCCGGGCTGACATTGCTGAACAGCGGCTTGGGTGGGCGTACAACTGCAGGCTCGGTCACTGTCAGATCTCGTCGAAATCCAGCGTTTCGCCGGTGTATTCTTCGACCAGGCGCGCGAGCATCTCGCCCAACAGTTCTTCACTCTTGTCGCACTGCCATTTGCCGCTTTCTTCGTCGTAGTCGAAGTGAACACCACCGGAACGCGCCGCCAGCCAGAGCTGACGCAGCGGCTCCTGGCGACTGAAGATCAACTGCTGACCGCTCTCGAACTTGACGGTCAGCACGCCGGCCGAGTTTTCCAGGTCCACGTCCAGGCCGCTGTCGTCGAAAATATCTTCCAGCGCCTGCTGGGTCGCATCCACCAGGTCGTGAAAACGGGCTTCGGTCAAACTCATTGTGGCAACCTCAAAAATGTCTGGTTTTGCTCAAGCGCCGCACGATACGGGCGAGCCCCGCCGATTGCAAAGGATACCGATTCCATCGCGATTGGCGGTACGAAAAATCCCCGGCCAGCGTAGCCCGCTTCGCAACCCTCTCGGCAAACCCCCGCCGGACGGGTATTTCAGCGCATAGGCAAGCTGGCGGGTGGTCGGTATACTCGGGCGCAATTAATGCATATTCAAGGATTTCGCCATGAAGCGCCTGATCTCTTCCCTTGCTGCGCTCGTCGCGGTCGCTTGCCTCGTTAGTGCCTGTGGTCAAAAAGGCCCGCTGTACCTGCCCGATGACAGCAAAGACCCGAATGAGCAGGCGCAATCGTCGCAAAAACCTGCAAAAGCGCATAAGCACGACACCTACTAAGGGAATTTCATGGACGCTTTTAACTACCGGGACGGCGAGCTGTTCGCGGAAGGCGTGGCGCTGTCCGCGATTGCCGAACGTTTCGGCACCCCGACCTACGTGTATTCCCGTGCTCACATCGAGGCCCAGTACCGCAGCTTCGCCGATGCGCTGGAAGGCACGCCGAGCCTGGTGTGCTACGCGGTCAAGGCCAACTCCAACCTGGGTGTATTGAATGTCCTGGCGCGCCTCGGTGCCGGTTTTGACATCGTCTCCCGTGGCGAGCTGGAACGCGTACTGGCCGCCGGTGGCCAGGCTGACAAGATTGTATTTTCCGGCGTCGGCAAGAGCCGCGACGACATGCGCCGCGCCCTCGAAGTCGGCGTGCATTGCTTCAACGTCGAATCCACCGACGAGCTGGAGCGCCTGCAGGTGGTGGCCGCCGAGATGGGTGTTCGCGCGCCGATCTCCCTGCGCGTCAACCCGGACGTCGATGCGGGCACTCACCCGTACATTTCCACCGGTCTCAAAGAGAACAAGTTCGGCATCGCCATTGCCGACGCCGAGGACGTGTACATCCGCGCCGCCCAACTGCCGAACCTGGAAGTGCTGGGTGTCGACTGCCATATCGGCTCGCAACTGACCACGCTGCCACCATTCCTCGATGCCCTCGACCGCCTGCTGGCATTGGTCGACCGCTTGGGCGAGTGTGGCATCTACCTGCACCACATCGACCTCGGTGGTGGCGTGGGCGTGCGGTATCGCGATGAAGAGCCACCGGCGATCGCCGACTACATCAAGGCCGTGCGCGAGCGCATCGAAGGCCGTGGCCTGGCGCTGCTGTTCGAGCCGGGCCGCTATATCGTCGCCAATGCCGGCGTGCTGCTGACTCAGGTTGAATACCTCAAGCACACCGAGCACAAGGATTTCGCCATCGTCGACGCGGCGATGAACGACCTGATCCGCCCGGCGCTGTACCAGGCCTGGATGAATGTTACCGCGGTGACGCCTCGCGACAGCGAAGCCCGCGCCTATGACATCGTCGGCCCGATCTGCGAAACCGGCGACTTCCTGGCCAAGGATCGTCAGCTGGCCCTGGAAGAAGGCGACCTGCTGGCCGTGCATTCGGCCGGTGCCTATGGGTTTGTCATGAGTTCCAACTACAACACCCGCGGCCGTACCGCCGAGGTGCTGGTGGACGGTGATCAAGCGTTTGAAGTGCGTCGCCGCGAGACGGTAGCCGAGTTGTATGCTGGCGAAAGCCTGCTGCCGGAGTAAGCCATGCTGCTGCGTTTTACCAAAATGCACGGGCTGGGCAATGATTTCATGGTTCTCGACCTGGTCAGCCAGCACGCGCACATCCTGCCCAAGCACGCCAAACAGTGGGGCGACCGGCATACCGGGATTGGTTTCGACCAGTTGCTGCTCGTCGAAGCGCCAAGCAATCCGGAGGTGGATTTCCGCTACCGGATCTTCAACTCCGACGGCTCCGAAGTCGAACAGTGCGGCAACGGTGCGCGCTGCTTCGCCCGCTTCGTGCTGGACAAGCGCCTGACCGCCAAGCGCCAGATTCGTGTCGAGACCAAGAGCGGCGTGATCGAACTGGACATCCGCAGCGACGGCCAGATCAGCGTCAACATGGGCGCGCCACGTCTGGTGCCAGCGGACATTCCGTTCCAGGCCACCGAGCAGGCGACCCGCTATGCGGTTGACGTCGACGGCACGATTGTCGACCTGGCGGCCGTGTCCATGGGCAACCCCCATGCCGTGCTGCGGGTCAACGACATCAACAATGCGCCCGTGCATGAGCTGGGGCCGAAGATCGAACACCATCCGCGTTTCCCCGCACGGGTCAACGTAGGGTTCCTGCAGGTGATCGACCGTACCCGCGCACAACTGCGCGTCTGGGAACGCGGCGCCGGTGAAACCCAGGCGTGCGGCACCGGTGCCTGCGCCGCTGCCGTGGCCGCGATCAGCCAGGGGTGGATGGATTCGCCACTGTTGATCGACCTGCCCGGCGGACGCTTGTCCATCGAGTGGGCAGGCCCGGGCCACCCGGTAATGATGACCGGGCCGGCTTCGCGCGTATACGAAGGACAGGTCCGTCTATGAGTGAGCCAATCCAATGACCGATAAGCCTCAAGTACCCGCACACGCATCCCCGAGCGACAGTCTGGAGGCCGCTGCCGTCGCGGCGTACCTTGAGGCTAATCCGGACTTCTTCGTCGAGCACGAGGAACTGCTGCCGGCGTTGCGCATCCCTCACCAGCGTGGCGACACCGTGTCGCTGGTGGAGCGGCAGATGAAGATTCTTCGCGAGCGCAACATCGAGATGCGCCACAAGCTCTCGCACCTGATGGACGTGGCCCGTGACAACGACCGTCTGTTCGAGAAGACCCGCCGCCTGATCCTTGCCCTGCTCGACGCCACCAGCCTGGAAGAAACCGTGATCGCCGTGGAAGACAGCCTGCGGCAGGACTTCCAGGTGCCCTTTGTCAGCCTGATCCTGTTCAGCGACAACCCGATGCCCGTGGGTCGCTGGGTCAGCGGCGCCGACGCTCACACTGCCATCGGCGGCTTGCTGTCCGAAGGCAAGAGCGTCAGCGGCACGTTGCGCGAGCATGAGCTGGACTTCCTCTTCGGGGCAGAACAACGCAAGCAGATCGGCTCTACCGCCGTGGTCGCCCTCAACCATCAGGGCTTGCATGGCGTGCTGGCCATTGCCAGTCGTGACCCCGGGCACTACAAGAGTTCGGTAGGGACACTCTTCCTGACCTACATCGCTGAAGTGCTGAGCCGCGAGTTGCCGCGCTTCACCACCGCCCTGCGCGCGGTGCGCTAGTCATGGAACGGCAACTGGACGCTTATTGCGCACACCTGCGCAACGAGCGACAGGTGTCGCCCCATACCCTGGAAGCCTATCGGCGGGACCTGAACAAGGTCCTGGCGTACTGCGAAAAAAACCACATCGGCAGCTGGAAGGCCCTGGATATCCAGAGCCTGCGCAGCCTCGTCGCGCGCCTGCACCAGGCGGGGCAATCTTCACGCAGCCTGTCGCGCCTGCTCTCGGCGGTGCGCGGCTTGTATCACTACCTGAACCGGGAAGGCCTGTGCGATCACGACCCGGCCAACGGCCTGTCCCCGCCCAAGGGCGAACGGCGCCTGCCCAAGACCCTCGACACCGATCGCGCCCTGCAATTGCTGGATGGCGCGGTCGAGGATGATTTCCTGGCCCATCGCGACCAGGCGATCCTGGAACTGTTTTATTCCTCGGGCTTGCGCCTGTCAGAGCTGACCAGCCTGAACCTCGATCAACTGGACCTCGCCGATGGCCTGGTGCAAGTGCTCGGCAAAGGCAGCAAGACCCGCGTGTTGCCGGTGGGCCGTAAAGCCCGCGAAGCCTTGCAACTGTGGCTGCCGCTGCGCCTGCTGACCAACCCGGCGGACGACGCGGTGTTTGTCAGCCAGCAAGGGCGGCGCCTGGGACCCAGGGCGATACAGGTGCGGGTCAAGGCAGCGGGCGAGCGTGAGCTGGGGCAGAACCTGCATCCGCATATGCTGCGCCACTCCTTCGCCAGCCACCTGCTCGAGTCCTCCCAGGACCTGCGCGCGGTGCAGGAACTGCTCGGCCACTCCGACATCAAGACCACGCAGATCTACACCCATCTGGACTTCCAACACCTGGCAACGGTGTATGACAGCGCCCATCCACGGGCCAAACGCATCAAGGGCGGCGACTCATGAGCATCAAGCTGATCACCTTCGACCTGGACGACACACTCTGGGACAACGTACCCGTCATCATCAGCGCCGAAGCGTCGATGCGCGACTGGCTGGCCACCCATGCCTCCAAGGTCGGCGAATTGCCGCTGGAGCATTTCGCCAGCCTGCGCCAGCAAGTGCTGGAGCGTCATCCCGAGCTCAAGCATCGCATCAGCCTGTTGCGCCACCGGGTGCTGGCCCTGGCATTTGAAGAGGCCGGTTATCCACAGCCCGAAGCCACGCAAATGGCTGACGTGTGCTTTGAGGCATTCATTCACGCACGTCACCAGCTCACACCGTTTCCGGAAGCCGAGCCCATGTTGCAGACCTTGCGCGAGCACTTCCTGTTGGGGGTGATCACCAATGGCAATGCGGATGTCCAGCGTGTCGGCCTGGCGCACTACTTCCACTTCGCCCTGCGCGCCGAAGATATCGGCATTGCGAAGCCGGATGCGCGGTTGTTTCAAGAAGCGTTGCAGCGCGGCGGGGTCGATGCCAGTGCGGCGGTGCATGTGGGCGATCATCCGGGGGATGACATTGCCGGTGCGCAGCAGGCGGGGCTTCGAGCGGTGTGGTTTAACCCGACGGGCAAGGTGTGGGATGCGGATAAGCGTCCGGATGCCGAGATTCGAAGCCTGACGGAGTTGCCGAATTTGCTTCGCAACTGGCAGTGACACGGTATAAACAATACTGAGAATCAAAATGTGGGAGGGGGCTTGCACCCTCTCACATCAGGATCGCCACAAGGTTTAAGTAAATCACCAGGCATGAAAAAGCCCGCAGCGACGGCGGGCTTTTTCCTACAAGCAGGTACTGACCTCAGATAGGTCGGCTGCCGTACTTGTTGTCCGGCTTCTTCGGTGGATCCGCCACCACGTTGGCCTCGACTTCCTGCACTTTGCCGCCTTTGGCGAGGAATTCTTCCATCGCTCGGGCCAGGGCATCGCGCTCTTTGTTCTTGGCTTCAACGCTCGGCAGTTCGTCTACCGAAACGGCAGCCTTGGCCTTGCCTTTGGCCTTGGGAGCAGCGGCGTCGTCGCCACCGTCGTCGGCCTCATCAGCGCCGTCATCAACGGCTGCTGCATCAAGGCTGTCTTCGGTCTCGTCGTCATCACCTACTTCGAGTTCGTCGTTTTCCAGATCATCGTCGCTCATGTTCTACCTCATGACTTGCGAAAAGCAGATTAGTTATAGCCCAGCTTCATCCCCTGTCGAGGCCGCTGGAAAAAAATCACATCCACCAGATAACCAGTGGCTTATGCCCCATCACCGTGCACGATGGCGAGGACTTCACGAGCACCGCCAAGATCGCGGTGCTCGCCCGGATAAATACAGTTATGTGCCCATCGGCGCGCATTCTAGCGCGCTCTGGGAAAAAACAAAGTGCCGAATACGCCTACATGCCTGTAAGACATTCGCAGGCTGAAAAGTACCGTGTGCGGCCCATCACAAACTGGGCGCAAAAACCGGTACAGCGCTCAATGACTGACAAACGCCAGACAAAAAAATGCCCGGCAAGCCGGGCATTTTTTTTCGCGTACTTACAAGTTGTAGCCGCGTTCGTTGTGTTGTGCCAGGTCGAGGCCGACCGCCTCTTCTTCTTCGGTGACTCGCAGGCCAATGACCATGTCCAGCACCTTGAGGATGACGTAGGTCACGATACCCGTGTAGATCACGGTGAAGCCGACGCCTTTGCACTGGATCCAGACTTGCGCAGCCACGTCAGTCACGGTGCCGAAGCCACCCAGGGCCGGTGCAGCGAACACACCGGTGAGGATCGCACCGACGATACCGCCGATACCGTGCACGCCGAATGCGTCCAGGGAGTCGTCATAGCCCAGCTTGCGCTTGAGGCTGGTGGCGCAGAAGAAGCAGATCACACCGGCTACCAGGCCGATCACCAGCGCGCCCATCGGGCCTACGGTGCCAGCGGCCGGGGTGATTGCCACCAGGCCAGCAACCACACCCGAGGCAATGCCCAGTGCGCTTGGTTTGCCGTGAGTGATCCACTCGGCGAACATCCAGCCCAGCGCCGCAGCAGCTGTAGCGATCTGGGTGACCAGCATCGCCATGCCCGCAGTGCCGTTGGCGGCAGCAGCGGAACCGGCGTTGAAGCCGAACCAGCCGATCCACAGCATCGCCGCGCCGATCAGGGTGTAACCCAGATTGTGCGGGGCCATCGGGGTGGTCGGGAAGCCTTTACGCTTGCCGAGCACGATGCACGCCACCAGGCCAGCCACACCGGCGTTGATGTGCACCACGGTGCCGCCAGCGAAGTCCAGCACGCCCCAGTCCCACATCAGGCCACCGTTGCCGCTCCAGACCATGTGCGCGATCGGTGCATAGACCAGGGTGAACCAGATGGCCATGAAGATCAGCATCGCGGAGAACTTCATGCGCTCGGCGAAGGCACCGACGATCAGCGCCGGGGTGATGATGGCGAACGTCATCTGGAAGGTGATGAACACGGCTTCCGGGAACAGCGCCGCTGAGCCAGTGATGCTGTCCGGGGTGACACCGGCCAGGAACGCCTTGCCCATGCCGCCGAAGAAGGAGTTGAAGTTGACGACACCCTGTTCCATGCCGGTGGTATCGAACGCGATGCTGTAGCCGTAGACGACCCACAGGATGCTGATCAGGCCAGTGATGGCAAAGCACTGCATCATCACCGACAGAATATTTTTGGAGCGAACCATGCCGCCGTAGAAAAGCGCCAGGCCCGGGATGGTCATGAACAGCACCAGTGCGGTGGCGGTCAGCATCCAGGCGGTGTCGCCGGAGTTGAGGACTGGAGCAGCCACTTCGTCTGCCGCCATGGCCAGGCTTGGCATTACGATGGACAACAGGGCTCCTAGCCCTGCGAATTTACGCAGAGTCATATTGTTTTCTCCTGGGGCGTTGGGGTTTGGCGGCTTAGATTGCGTCGGTATCGGTTTCGCCGGTACGGATGCGAATAGCCTGTTCCAGATTGACCACGAAGATCTTGCCGTCACCGATCTTGCCGGTGTTGGCGGCCTTGGTTATCGCCTCGATAACCCGATCAAGATCCTTGTCGTCAATGGCGACATCAATCTTCACCTTCGGCAGGAAATCGACCACGTATTCCGCGCCGCGGTACAGCTCGGTGTGACCCTTCTGCCGACCGAAGCCTTTGACCTCAGTAACGGTAATGCCCTGCACGCCGATCTCGGACAACGATTCGCGTACGTCGTCCAACTTGAACGGCTTGATGATGGCAGTGACTAGCTTCATGAAAACTCTCTCCCGAATTGGTGGACTTGCCCCAGGAAAACAAACCCGTCTCAAGTCTAAGCGCAGTGCCTGGCTTTGTAACGCGTCGTCGCTTGGGCATGTGCCTTTGCGACGCCAGCAAACCACTGGTGACGAAACCTGTACCCCTGATCCGTCGGCGCACTGCATTCGTCACAGCGACTGCATCAGTGCATGGGTCATGATCGTCTAAGCAGAAACCTTGCCAGCTCCGTAAAAATCACTGAAATCAGTCCTTTGCCCACTGATGCCCACCTGCCGGGCGTTTTGATCAACCTAATGCGCACAAAAACGGTGCGTGACTGCCTGGCCCCTTGCGCGAAAAGCGTGCGCTGGCCCACGTGAAAAAAGACTATAGACGCTGCGTGATACACTGCCCGCCAACAGTTTTCCGGAATATTTCCCATGCTCGCGCCCAAAGATCTCCTCGATGCCCTGAGCGGCCACGCCTCTCGCCTGTTCAGCGGCGACACACCGTTGCCCCGCAATGAAATCGAAAGCCAATTCAAGGCATTGCTGCAAAGCGGTTTCAGCAAACTCGACCTGGTGAGCCGGGAAGAGTTTGATAGCCAGATGGTCGTACTGGCCCGCACCCGTGCGCGGCTGGAGAGCCTGGAAGCCAAAGTCGCGGAACTGGAAGCGCGGTTGACGCCTGCGTCGGCTGAATAAACGCGGTCTCACATTTGCTCAGCGTTGCTCTCTGGATACGTTCTGTAAAACGTCCGAGGCACGCTCCTCCCCACCTCGTCTACCCTTGAAAAACCGCAGGATGCGGCCTCTACTTTTCAAGGAACGAGCATGTCCCTCGCCATTGTCCATAGCCGCGCCCAGGTCGGCGTCGAAGCGCCTGCCGTCACCGTCGAAGTGCATATGGCCAATGGTTTGCCGTCCCTGACGCTGGTCGGCTTGCCGGAAACGGCGGTCAAGGAAAGCAAGGACCGGGTGCGCAGCGCCATTCTCAACTCCTCGCTGCAATACCCATCCCGACGCATCACCCTCAACCTCGCGCCCGCCGACCTGCCCAAGGACGGCGGGCGTTTTGACCTGGCGATTGCGCTAGGGATCCTCGCGGCCAGCGTGCAAGTGCCCGCGTTGATGCTCGACGAGGTGGAGTGCCTGGGGGAACTGGCGCTGTCCGGTGAAGTGCGGGCAGTGAAAGGCGTATTACCGGCAGCCCTGGCGGCACGCAAAGCCGGGCGCACCGTGATAGTGCCGCGGGCGAATGCCGAAGAAGCCTGCCTGGCATCAGGCTTGAAGGTGTTCGCAGTGGACCACTTGCTGCAGGTGGTGGCGCACTTGAATGGGCATCAGCCCATCGAGCCGTACAAATCCGATGGCCTGCTGTACCTCAACAAGCCTTACCCGGACTTGAGCGAAGTACAGGGTCAGCTCGCCGCCAAGCGCGCACTGCTGATTGCAGCAGCGGGGGCGCATAACCTGCTGTTCAGCGGGCCACCCGGTACGGGCAAGACCTTGCTCGCCAGTCGCCTGCCGGGTTTGTTGCCACCGCTGAGTGAGCAGGAAGCGTTGGAAGTGGCGGCCATCCAGTCGGTGGTCAGCCTGGCGCCGCTGAGCCATTGGCCGCACCGTCCGTTCCGCCAGCCGCACCATTCTGCATCCGGCCCGGCATTGGTCGGCGGCGGGTCAAAGCCGCAGCCAGGGGAAATCACCCTCGCCCACCATGGCGTGCTGTTCCTGGACGAACTGCCGGAGTTCGATCGCAAGGTCCTGGAAGTCCTGCGCGAACCCCTGGAATCGGGGCAAATCGTCATTTCCCGCGCCCGCGACCGCGTGAGTTTCCCGGCCCGCTTCCAACTGGTGGCCGCCATGAACCCCTGCCCCTGCGGCTACCTGGGCGACCCTACCGGCCGCTGTCGTTGCACCCCGGAACAGATCCAGCGCTACCGCAACAAGCTCTCGGGGCCATTGCTTGACCGTATCGACCTGCACCTGACCGTCGCGCGGGAAACAACTGCGCTGAACCCGATCCAACAGCCAGGCGATAACACAGCCAAGGCTTCGGCCGAGGTTGCCGAGGCCCGAGAGCGACAATTACGGCGCCAGGGTTGTGCGAATGCCTTCCTCGATCTGCCCGGCCTACGCACGCACTGCGCGTTGACGAAAGTCGATGAAGGCTGGCTGGAGACCGCCTGCGAGCGGCTGACACTGTCGCTGAGGGCGGCGCATCGTTTATTGAAAGTAGCGCGCACCCTGGCCGACCTGGAGCAGATAAATGACATCACCCGTGAGCATCTGAAGGAGGCCTTGCAATATCGCCCGGCCTCCATCAACTGAGCCTCAGCGGAAGCGATCTACCTCATGCCGCAAGCCCGCCGCCAGCGTCTCCAACTCCTTGGCGGTGATCGCGAGGTTCGATACCACTTCGCGCTGCTCGCTGTTGGCCAGCGCAATGCTTTGCAGGTTGCTGCTGAGCAAGGTCGCGGTGCTGCTCTGCTCCTGGGTGGCGGTGGTGATGGCCGCAAACTGCTGACCGGCCGAGCGGCTTTGCTCGTCGATGCGCGCCAGCGCCGACGCCACGTCGGCATTGCGCGACAGGCCTTCCTGCATCAGCACGTTGCCGCGCTCCATGGTGCTGATGGCGTTGCCGGTTTCCTGCTGGATGCTCTGGATCATCCCGGAGATTTCATCGGTGGCCTCGCGGGTGCGCGACGCCAGGTTGCGTACCTCGTCGGCGACCACGGCAAAACCACGGCCCTGCTCACCGGCGCGTGCCGCCTCGATGGCGGCATTGAGCGCCAGCAGGTTGGTTTGTTCGGCGATGGAGGTAATCACGCCGACGATCCCGCCAATTTCCTGGGAGCGCTGGCCCAGGGTATTGATGACCGTGGCCGTGCTGTTCAGCGCGGTGGCGATGTGTTCCAGGGAAGACGACGCTTCCTGCATCGAGTTGCGCCCGATGCGGGTCTGCTGGGCGTTTTCCTGAGCCAGGCGCTCGGTGTTGCCCATGTTGTCGGCGATGTTCAGCGACGTCGCGCTGAACTCTTCCACTGCGCCGGCCATGCTGGTGATTTCGCCGGACTGCTGCTCCATGCCCTCGTAGGCACCGCCAGACAACCCGGACAGCGCCTGGGCGCGGCTGTTGACCTGTTCGGCCGCGTTGCGGATATGAGAGACCATGGTCGACAGCGCTTCGCCCATCTGGTTGAAGCTGCGGGCCAGTTGGCCGATCTCGTCATGGCTGGAGACGTTCAGCCTGGCGCTCAAGTCGCCGGCGCCAAGGGCTTCGGCCTGGCGCACCAAATCACCCAGCGGCGCCAATTTGCTGCGCAGCAGCCATACCGTCGCGCCCACCGCCAGCAGCATCGCCAGCACGCTGCCGATCACCAGGCGGATGCCGACATCCCAGGTGACCGAACGAATCTCGGCCTTGGGCATGCTGGCAACGACCGCCCACGGACCGCCATCGAACGGCACCGACACGCTGTAGAAATCTTCGTTCTTGTCAGTCCAGAAGCGACCTTTGCCGGGCGCCTTGGCCAAGTCCAGCATCACCGGCACCGCCTGGTCCGGCGCCTGCACGCCAGCCGGCGGCACCAGCCAGCGTTTTTGCTCGTCGAGCAACGCCAGGGAGCCGGTCTGGCCGATACGGAAGCGCTTGAGGTTATCGAACTGGGCGTTCTGCGCATCGGTGTAGTCAAAACCGATGAACAACACCGCGATGACTTGCCCGCTGCTGTCACGCACCGGGCTGTATTGGGTCATGTAGGAGCGATCGAACAGCACCGCCCTGCCGATGTAGGTCTGCCCACTGAGCACACGCTGATACGCAGGGCCCTGGCGGTCCAGCACGGTGCCGATGGCGCGGTTGCCGTCCTGCTTGGTGAGGGAGGTGCTGATACGGATAAAGTCGTCGCCGCTGCGCACGAATACCGTGGCCACGCCGCCGGACATCTGCTTGAACTCGTCGACTTCATCAAAGTTGTTGTTCAGCACCTCGCTGCCCAGGTACAGGCTCGGGGTCTGCACGCCAGCCACGGTCACAGGCTGGTCGGCATGTACCTTCAAGCCGGCGCCGAAACGCTTTTCGAACAACCCGGTCAGCCGCTGCGTGCTCTCACGCAGCGTGCTGTGGAACGTGTTGAGCTGGTCGGCGAGCAGGCGCGCTTCACTGGCCAGATGCTCTTCACGGGTATCGAGGTTGGCAGAGTCCAGAGAACGCAAGGCAAACACGGTGCTGCCGCCAATGGCGACAGCCAGGATCACGGCTAGCGCGAGACCTAACTGGGAGGCAATCCGGGCACGAGGTTGAGACATGACAGCTCCTGGCCGAGGCCAGGATCATCCTGATCTCTTAGCGTTGCTCGGCAGATTATCTAGTGGGTAGCGTTGGGCACGATGGTTCCAACACACCTACTTCGGCGGCCAAGAGCAATACTTGAGCGCTGCGCAGGGGTATCTCGCAAACGATTGCACAGCGGATGCGCAACGAGCCGTTACAGGTGCTCGACCGCAGGTAATTCCATGGCCTTGACCTCGCCCTGCAGAAAGTCCGCCAGGCGCCGCAAACGCTCACCACCGGGACGGGTTTTCGGCCACACGAGGTAGTAATTCTCCCCGCTGGCCACGGCGGTCGGCCACGGCAGGCTCAAGCGTCCTTGTGCCACGTCTTCGGCGACCATCAGCAGGTCGCCCATGGACACACCGTAACCCCTGGCAGCGGCAATCATGCCCAGTTCGAGGGTATCGAATACCTGCCCGCCCTTGAGTGACACCTGGGACGCCAATCCCATGCGCTCCAGCCAGTTGCGCCAGTCCCGACGGTCCGGCGTGGGGTGCAGCAACTCGGCGGTGGCCAACCGTTCGGCGTCCCAGGGCCCGTCATCCAACAGGTTCGGCGCGCCTACCGGGATCAACAGCTCGGGGAACAGGTAGCAGGCCTCCCAATCCGCCGGAAAGTGCCCAAAGCTGAGCAGCACGGCGCAGTCGAACGGTTCCTGATTGAAGTCCACCTCATCCACGCTCATCCAGGCGCTGGTGAGTTGTACCTCGTTGCCCGGCTGCAAGGCGCGGAAGCGGCTGAGCCGCGCCAGCAGCCAGCGCATGGTCAAGGTCGACGGCGCCTTCATGCGCAGGATGTCATCTTCGGCGTTCAGGGTGTGGCAGGCCCGCTCCAGCGCCGCGAAACCCTCGCGCACGCCGGGCAGCAACAAGCGCGCGGCTTCGGTGAGCTGCAGGGTGCGGCCGCTGCGCTGGAACAGGCGGCAGGCGAAATGCTCCTCCAGGGTACGGATATGCCGGCTTACGGCACTTTGGGTGATCGACAACTCCTCCGCCGCCCGGGTGAACGAGTTGTGCCGGGACGCGGCTTCAAATGCACGCAAGGCGTAAAGCGGAGGAAGACGACGTGACATCTGGAATATTCCTACAGGGTGATGCCGTAACCTAGCAGATTCATCCGACATGAGTTTTAGTCATGCTCGTGATCGCTTTTATCCTTTTGTGCAATCGGTTGGGAGCGCCGAGAATCAACCCTTCCCCACTATTACGATTAGTTGAGCGTGATGATCATGCAGCATCCTGCACGTACCGAACTCTGGGCCATTCTGCGGCTGTCGGGGCCGCTGATTGCCTCACAGTTGGCGCACATGCTGATGGTGCTCACCGACACCCTGATGATGGCCCGCCTGAGTCCCGAGGCATTGGCCGGCGGCGGCCTGGGGGCGGCCAGCTATTCGTTCGTGTCGATCTTCTGCATCGGCGTGATCGCGGCCGTGGGCACCCTGGTGGCGATTCGTCATGGTGCGGGCGACATAGAAGGCGCCACCCGCCTGACCCAGGCCGGCCTGTGGCTCGCCTGGTTGATGGCCCTGGCGGCCGGGCTGCTGCTGTGGAACCTCAAGCCGGTGCTGCTGATGTTCGGCCAGACCGAAACCAACGTGCATTCAGCGGGGCAGTTCCTGACGATCCTGCCCTTCGCCCTGCCTGGCTACCTGAGCTTCATGGCCTTGCGCGGCTTCACCAGTGCCATTGGCAAGGCCACCCCGGTGATGGTGATCAGCCTGTGCGGCACCGTGCTCAATTACCTGCTCAACCACGCCTTGATCGAAGGTATGTTCGGCCTGCCCAAGATGGGGTTGGTGGGCATCGGCCTGGTCACCGCGATCGTCGCCAACGGCATGGCGCTGGCGTTGCTCTGGTACATCCGCAGCAACCGCGCTTACGCTGCCTACCCGCTAGGCGCCGGCCTGTTGCGTCTCAACACTCAGTACCTGCGCGAGCTGTGGCGCCTGGGTCTGCCCATTGGCGGTACCTATGCGGTGGAAGTCGGGCTGTTTGCGTTTGCCGCGCTGTGCATGGGCACCATGGGCAGTACGCAATTGGCGTCCCATCAGATCGCCCTGCAAATCGTCTCGGTGGCCTTCATGGTGCCGGCGGGAATGTCCTACGCGGTGACCATGCGCATCGGCCAGCACTATGGCGCCGGGCAGTTGCAGCGGGCTCGCCTGGCCGGTCGCGTCGGCATCGGTTTCGGGGCCACGGTGATGTTGGGATTTGCTGTCATGCTGTGGCTGTTTTCCGAACAATTGATCGGACTGCTCATCGACCGTAACGACCCCGCCTTTCACGACGTCATCGTCCTGGCGGTCAGCCTGCTGGCCGTGGCGGCCTGGTTCGAGCTGTTCGACGGCGTGCAAACCATCGCCATGGGCTGCATTCGCGGGCTCAAGGACGCCAAGACCACGTTCCTGATCGGCGCAGGCTGCTATTGGTTGATCGGTGCACCGTCAGCCTGGCTGATGGCGTTCACGTTGGGCTGGGGGCCGACCGGCGTCTGGTGGGGCCTGGCGCTGGGCCTGGCCTGCGCGGCCGTGAGCCTGACGTGGGCATTCGAAGCGAAGATGAAGCGCATGATTCGGCAGGAGCCTGACGTTCGCACTGAGTTTCAGGCCATGCAGCCAGACTAGAGGCTACACAAGATCATTGTGGGAGGTAGGCCGGCTCCCACAGTTGATCGGGTTTACACCTCAACCCAGCAGCGCCTGCTGGCCGTTACTGAACGTCAAATACTCTACCAACTCCGGCAACGGCAGCGGTTTGCTGATCAGGTAGCCCTGGGCCTGGTCGCAACCGAACAAACGCAGCAACGCCAGTTGCTCGGGGGTTTCCACGCCTTCGGCGACCACTTCCAGATTGAGGTTGTGCGCCAGGTTGATCATGGCGTGCACCAGCTTGCGGTTCTCTTCGCGCTCCTCCATGCCGCCGACGAAGCTCTTGTCGATCTTCAACAAGGCAATCGGCAGGCTGTTGAGGTGCACGAACGATGAAAAGCCGGTGCCGAAGTCATCCAGGGAAAACCGCACACCCAGACGGCCGAGGGCGTCCATGGTCTGCTTGACCAGGTCGCTGCGGCGCATCACGGCGGTTTCGGTGAGTTCGAATTCCAGCCACTGCGCTTCCACGCCACGTTCGGCAATCAGCCGGCTGAGGGTCGAGAGCAACTGGCTGTCCTGGAACTGGCGGAACGACAGGTTCACCGCCATGTGCAGCGGCGGCAGGCCGCGTTCGCGCAACGCCTGCATATCGCGCAGGGCCCGGGAGATCACCCAGTAGCCCAGTGGCACGATCAGGCCACTCTGCTCGGCCAGGGGCACGAATTCGCTCGGCGGCAACAGCCCGCGTTCGCCGTGACGCCAGCGCACCAAGGCTTCGAGGCCGACGATATGCCCGTCGTCCAGGTCCAGGCGCGGCTGGTAATGCAATTCCAGTTCGTCACGACGCAGGGCACGGCGCAGTTCGCTTTCCAGGTCGGCGAGGCTGCGCGCGTTGCGATTGATGCGTTCGTTGAAGATGTGAAAGGTGCAGCCTTGGGTGCTCTTGGCTTGCTGCATGGCGATGTGGGCGTGCCACATCAACGGGTCGGCGCCTGCACGGGCGCGAGCATGGGCCACACCCAGGCTGCAACCGATCAACAGGCTCTCGCCGTCGACCCAATAGGGTTCGGCCATGACTTCGGTGATGCGTTCGGCCATCCACTCGGCCCGTTGGGGCGCACGGCGGGTGTCGATCAACAGGGCAAATTCGTCGCTGCCCAGGCGAGCCAATTGGTCGCCCACTTCGAGCTGGCTCTTGAGCCGCGACACCACTTGCAGGATCAACCGGTCGCCGGCCTGGTGACCAAGGGCGTCGTTGGCGTGACGGAAGTTGTCGAGGTCCAGGTGCCCCAGGGCCAGGCCGCGGCCTTCATTCTCGGCCAGTCGCGCGGCCAACAGGGTCTGGAAACCCTGGCGGTTGGCGATGCCGGTGAGCGGGTCCTGTTCGGCCAGGCGTTGCAGGGTATTTTCCAGCAGGCCGCGTTCGCGCACATGGCGCAGGCAGCGACGCAGGGTCTCGGCGTCCAGCACATCGCGCACCAGCCAGTCACTGACACCCAGGGGAGAGACCAGCGGCTCCTGGTCCAGCAACAACACGCACGGCAGACTGCAGCGTCCAGGGCCGGGTTGCAGGCTGGGCGTGGTCAACAGCACGGCGCTGTGGTCGTCATCGAACAGACGACTCACCGAGTCCCAGTTTGGCGCGCTGATCAGCACGGCTCCGTCGCCCATCGGCGCCAGGCACTCGCGCAACAGCGCTGCCCACTCAGGCATATCGGCCAATAGCAGCAAACGCAAGGGTTCGACAGGCGTAGACAAGCTAGCTCCCTAGACTCTGCAAAATTCGTTGGCGGCGGGCATTATGACGTGCAGCCTGATAATGACCAATGATATGGGGTATCGGACACACAGGCCGTAAACATTAGCAGCAAGATAGTCGCAAATGCCCTCACATCCTGCGGCAAAGTATCAAAACCGGCAAATTTAGATCGAGTGGTACGTCACACTGTCGTTCTGACAGAGCAGAATCCTGTCAGCCTGTTAAAATGCCCGCCCTTTTGAACAACGACTCCCTGAATTCTGTATGTCCCGACTCAACCCCCGGCAGCAAGAAGCCGTGAACTACGTCGGCGGCCCTCTATTGGTGCTCGCCGGCGCAGGCTCCGGCAAGACCAGCGTGATCACCCGCAAGATCGCGCACTTGATCCAGCAGTGCGGCATCCGCGCCCAGTACATCGTCGCCATGACCTTTACCAACAAGGCGGCGCGGGAAATGAAAGAGCGCGTCGGCACCCTGCTCAAGGGTGGCGAAGGCCGTGGCCTCACCGTGTGTACCTTCCACAACCTGGGCTTGAACATCATCCGCAAGGAGCATGTTCGCCTGGGCTACAAGCCAGGCTTCTCGATCTTTGACGAGACCGATGTGAAGTCGCTGATGACCGACATCATGCAGAAGGAATACGCAGGCGACGACGGCGTGGACGAGATCAAGAACATGATCGGCGCCTGGAAGAACGACCTGATCCTGCCCGCCCAGGCCCTGGAAAACGCGCGCAATCCCAAGGAACAGACCGCCGCCATCGTCTACACCCACTACCAGCGCACGCTCAAGGCGTTCAACGCGGTGGACTTCGACGACCTGATCCTGCTGCCGGTGAAGCTGTTCGAGGAACACGCCGACATCCTCGAAAAATGGCAGAACAAGGTGCGCTACTTGCTGGTAGATGAATACCAGGACACCAACGCCAGCCAGTACCTGCTGGTGAAAATGCTCATCGGCAAGCGCAACCAGTTCACCGTGGTAGGCGACGACGACCAGTCGATCTACGCCTGGCGCGGCGCCCGTCCGGAAAACCTGATGCTGCTCAAGGACGACTATCCGTCCTTGAAAGTGGTGATGCTGGAGCAGAATTACCGCTCCACCAGCCGCATCCTGCGTTGCGCCAACGTGTTGATCTCGAACAACCCCCACGAGTTTGAAAAACAACTGTGGAGCGAGATGGGCCACGGCGACGAAATCCGCGTGATCCGCTGCCGCAACGAAGACGCCGAAGCCGAACGCGTGGCCGTGGAAATCCTCAGCCTGCACCTGCGCACCGACCGGCCTTACAGCGATTTTGCGATCCTCTATCGCGGCAACTACCAGGCCAAGCTGATCGAGCTGAAATTGCAGCACCACCAGGTGCCGTATCGTCTGTCGGGTGGCAACAGCTTTTTCGGACGCCAGGAAGTAAAAGACCTGATGGCCTACTTCCGGTTGATCGTGAACCCGGACGACGACAACGCCTTCCTGCGCGTGATCAACGTGCCGCGCCGCGAGATCGGCTCCACTACGCTGGAAAAGCTCGGTAACTACGCCACCGAACGCAAGATTTCGATGTATGCCGCCACCGATGAAATCGGCCTGGGTGAACACCTGGACACGCGCTTCACCGATCGCCTGTCGCGCTTCAAGCGTTTCATGGACAAGGTCCGCGAACAGTGCGCCGGCGAAGACCCGATCAGCGCGCTGCGCAGCATGGTCATGGACATCGACTACGAGAACTGGCTGCGCACCAACAGCTCCAGCGACAAGGCTGCGGACTACCGCATGGGTAACGTCTGGTTCCTGATCGAAGCGTTGAAAAACACCCTGGAAAAAGACGAAGACGGCGAAATGACCGTCGAAGACGCCATCGGCAAGCTGGTGCTGCGCGACATGCTCGAACGCCAGCAGGAAGAGGAAGACGGCGCCGAAGGCGTGCAGATGATGACCTTGCATGCGTCCAAAGGACTGGAATTCCCCTACGTGTTCATCATGGGCATGGAGGAGGAAATCCTCCCCCACCGCTCCAGTATCGAAGCCGACACCATCGAAGAAGAACGCCGCCTGGCCTACGTGGGCATTACCCGCGCGCGTCAGACTTTGGCCTTTACCTTTGCCGCCAAGCGCAAGCAATACGGCGAGATCATCGATTGTGCCCCCAGCCGGTTCCTGGATGAACTGCCGCCGGACGACCTGGCCTGGGAAGGCAATGACGACACCCCGACCGAGGTGAAGGCCGTTCGCGGCAACACCGCCCTGGCGGACATACGCGCGATGCTAAAGCGCTAGATTCGACTACTTTTCAATCTACTTTCGGCGCGCGTTGCGCCAACAGAGGACGCTTTCCGTGGAAGCACTGCACAAGAAAATTCGCGAAGAAGGCATCGTGCTTTCCGATCAGGTACTGAAGGTCGACGCCTTCTTGAACCACCAGATCGACCCGGCACTGATGAAGTTGATCGGCGACGAATTTGCCGCCCTGTTCAAGGACTCGGGCATCACCAAGATCGTCACCATTGAGGCCTCGGGCATCGCGCCGGCGATCATGACCGGCTTGAACCTGGGTGTCCCGGTGATCTTCGCTCGCAAGCAGCAATCGTTGACCCTCACGGAAAACCTGCTGTCGGCGACTGTCTATTCCTTCACCAAGAAGGTCGAAAGCACCGTGGCGATCTCTCCGCGCCACCTGACCAGCAGCGACCGCGTGTTGGTGATCGATGACTTTCTGGCCAATGGCAAGGCGTCCCAGGCGCTGATCTCGATCATCAAACAGGCAGGCGCGACCGTTGCCGGCTTGGGGATCGTGATCGAGAAGTCGTTTCAGGGTGGCCGTGCGGAATTGGATGCACAGGGTTATCGAGTTGAATCGCTGGCGCGCGTGAAATCGCTGGCCGGCGGCGTCGTGACCTTCATCGAATAATCACTGCCTGACGGTGATCAAACATGTGGGAGGGGGTTTGCCCCCTCCCACATTTGCCTTGGGGAGCTTTCTAATGGGCGGTCGCCTGTAGGCCCGCCAGCAACAACCGCTGATACAAATCTTCTTTCAGCCCATCGGGCTTGTCCAACCGCATCCGCTCCAGATGCTTGGGAAACACCTCCTGCTCCGGCGCATCCAGTGCTGCCTTGCCCAGTTCCAGAATCTCCGTCAGCTTGAATTTGCTCTTGAGCCAGTTCAACGCCCGCAACAAATCCTGCTCTTCAGCCGTGAAATCAGTGCCCAGTGGATACTCCGGGAACAACCGGCGATGCCGCGCCTGAATGCCTTTGAGCCGCTCCGGCGTGTTGTCGGCAAAGCGTGGATCGAGCTGGAAATGCTTGGGCAACTTGCCGGCCTTCTGCGCCTGCTCGATCAGGTCGGCCTGGAAACGTGAGTCGGTAATATTGAGCAATGCCTCGATCACCTTGGCATCCGTCTGACCACGCAGGTCAGCGATTCCGTACTCCGTAATGACAATGTCCCGCAGGTGCCGGGGAATAGTGCAGTGGCCATAGTCCCAGACAATATTGGAACTGACCTCCCCCGCCGACTCGCGCCAACTGCGCAAAATCAGGATCGAGCGCGCACCTTCCAGCGCATGGCCCTGGGCCACAAAATTGTACTGACCGCCCACGCCGCTGAGCACGCGGCCATCTTCCAACTGATCGGCAACACCCGCCCCCAGTAACGTCACCATGATCGCGCTGTTGATAAACCGCGCATCCAGCCGTTGCAGGCGCTTGAGTTCTTCCTGGCCGTACAGCTCGTTGATGTAGCTGATACGGGTCATGTTGAATTCGAGGCGCTTGGCGTGGGTCATTTCCTGCAGGCGCTGGTAAAAGCTCCCCGGGCCCAGGAAGAAACCGCCGTGGATCGAGACACCGTCCGGCTGCGCGGCGTGGTCCAGGGTGCCGGCATTCGCCTGCTCCTGAGTCGCCACGTCGGGATACACCTTGCGCCGCACAATCCCCGCATCGGCGAGCACCAGCAGGCCGTTGACGAACATTTCGCTGCAGCCGTACAGGCCGGAGGCGAATGGGTCGACACCGCCCTCTCGGCTGATCAACGGCGCCCATTGATACACATCAAGGTCGGTAAGTAGCAGGCGATAGGCCTCGTTGTCGGCCTGGCGGGCCAGCAATGCGCAGGTCAGCGCATCGCCCATCGAGCCAATGCCGATCTGCAAGGTGCCGCCATCGCGCACCAGCGTGCTGGCGTGCAGGCCGATGAAATGGTCCTGGAACCCCACCGGCATATTCGGCGTGGAAAACAACGTAGTGCTGTCTTTTTCGTCAATCAGGTAGTCAAAATCGTTCATCCCCAGCTCTGAATCACCGGGCATGTACGGCAGATCGGTATGCACCTGACCGACCACCAGGATGGTCTCCCCCGCCTCGCGGCGCTTGGCGATCATGGGCAGGAGATCAAGGGTGATATCCGGGTTGCAGCTCAGGCTGAGACGATCCGGATGCTCGCTGCTACTGGCCACCAGTTGCGCCACCAGGTTCAGGCCGGCGGCATTGATATCCCGTGCGGCGTGGCTGTAGTTGCTGCTCACGTAATCCTGCTGGGCCGAGGGGCTGTGCAACAGGCTGCCGGGTTGCATGAAGAACTGCTGCACATGGATGTTCGTCGGCAGGGTGTCTTTATGAAGGTCGGCGAGAAAATCCAGCTCGGGGTAATCGCCGAACACCCGCTCGATAAAGGGTTCGAGAAAACGCTTCTGCAACCCATCACCAAAGGGTGGACGCCCCAGGGCCAGCGCGGTGTAGATCGTCAGCGAGCGCTCGGGCAACTGCGCGACACGCCGATACAGCGCATTGACGAACAGATTCGGCTTGCCCAGCCCCAGCGGCATGCCCATGTGGATATGCGCCGGCAAACGCGCCAGTACATCGTCAACTGCCTGCTCGATTGAACACAACTGCACCATCCGACCCTCCTGAACGTTCCGTGATTAGGGGTTGGACAGAGAGTGGCCGGTGTTTGCTGCAAAGAACAGTATTGAAACACTACAACGAGCACAAAAAAGCCGCTCGTAAGCGGCTTTTTCGCGAAGATCGGCAGATTAAAGCCCGGACATCTTCTTGATAGCGCCTTTCAGCTCTTCATCCGAACAATCCGCACAGGTGCCCTTGGGCGGCATGGCGTTGATGCCGGTGATTGCCTTGGCCAGAATTCCGTCGAGGCCGCCCTGGTGGTCGGCGCGCTCTTTCCAGGCGGCGGTGTCGCCGATTTTCGGAGCATTCAGCAGGCCGGTACCGTGACACGCGTTGCAGTGCTTGGCGATGATTTCATCCGGCGTCTTGGCGCCACCACCACCGCCCGCCGTCACGGCGACTTCCATGCCCTTGCATTCCTGCCCCTGGACGCAGACCTGGCCGACAGGCTCGAGGCGCTTGGCAATGTCGTCATTGGTCGCAGCCTGGGCGGTCACAGCCCATAGAGCCAGTACGGTTGCTGGTGCAGCCAGCATTTTCATAATTAGGTTCACGCGTTCACCCTCAATGGTGGCTATTCACGCCTGCGGCCACGGTTTCGCAGGCGGCGAAAGTATAACGGTTAGCCCGCCGGGCCGAAACAACCCTATTAAATAAAGGGAGATTAGGGCTCGCGGCTACAGCCACGGGCGCCTCTGCAACGCTGGCAGGACGCCTCTTTTCTTAGAAGTTCGCCGGTGTCGCTGCGCTGATTAGCCGCGCTGGCACGTCGAACGGATTGCGAAAACGGTGGGGCTTGGTGCTTTCAAAGTAGTAGCTATCGCCGGCTTCGAGCACAAAAGTTTCAAGGCCCACCACCAATTCCAGGCGCCCTTCCACAAGAATCCCGGTTTCTTCACCGTCATGAGTGAGCATTTCTTCGCCCGTGTCGGCGCCCGGCGGGTAGATCTCGTTGAGGAACGCAATCGCCCGGCTTGGGTGCGCCCGGCCTACCAGTTTCATGGTGACGGCGCCGTCAGAGATGTCGATCAGCTCATTGGCTTTATAGACGATCTGCGTCGGTATTTCCTGGAGGATCTCTTCGGAAAAGAACTCGACCATGGACATGGGGATGCCGCCCAGCACCTTGCGCAAGGAGCTGATCGAGGGGCTGACGCTGTTTTTTTCGATCATCGAAATGGTGCTGTTGGTGACACCCGCGCGCTTGGCGAGCTCACGCTGGGAAAGACCCTTCAGTTTACGGATGGATTGCAGTCGTTCGCCGACGTCCAATGCAGGTGCCTCCTGGGTTTCAGGCTTGTTGTAGTTGAGCGTTATCATGGCGACAGCGTTCAGTATTTACAACACTTGGGCCTAAATCCCGGACGGCGGTATTCGTGGCGGCCGGTCAGTCGCCGGAATAGAGCCTTGGCACCCGGCGCAGGTTGCAGAAGATCTGGTAGGGGATGGTGTCAGCAGCAACCGCGATGTCGCTGGCGAGGATGTTTTTGCCCCACAGTTCGACTGTGGAACCCAGGCCGGCCTGTGGCACGTCCGTCAGGTCGATGCACAGCATGTCCATGGACACCCGACCGAGCAACTGGCTGCGCTGCCCGGCGACGAGCACCGGCGTGCCCGTCGGTGCGTGACGCGGGTAACCGTCGGCGTAACCCATGGCTACCACACCGATGCGCATCGGCTTGGGCGTGATGAACCGGGCGCCGTAACCCACTGGCTCACCGGCCGGCAGTTCGCGCACGCAGATGACCTTGGATTCCAGGGTCATGACGGGCTGCAAGCGCGCAGCCACGGCCTGGTCTTCGCCGAACGGCGTAGCGCCGTACACCATGATGCCGGGGCGCACCCAGTCACTGGCCACCGTCGGCCAGCCCATCACCGACGGCGAGTTGCGCAAGCTGACTTCAGCCGCCAAACCCTGGCGCGCCGCTTCGAATACCGCCACTTGCTCATCACTGCGCACGCAGTCGAGTTCATCGGCACGGGCGAAGTGGCTCATCAAAACGATCCTGGCGACTTTGCCACTGGCCAGCAGGCGCTGATACGCCTGTTGATAATCCTTGGGATGCAGGCCAACACGATGCATGCCGGAATCGAGCTTGAGCCAGACAGTCAGCTGCTTACTCACGCTGGCGTGCTCGATCGCGTCCAGCTGCCACAGCGAATGCACCACGCACCACAAGTCATGCTCGTTGATCAGCGGCAATTCGCTGGCTTCGAAAAAACCTTCCAACAGCAACACCGGCGCACGAATCCCGGCAGCGCGCAGCTCCAGTGCCTCTTCGACGCACGCCACGGCAAACCCGTCTGCCTCGGCTTCCAACGCCTGGGCCACACGCACGGCACCGTGGCCGTAGGCATCGGCCTTGACCACGGCAAGGGCCTTGGCCCCCGTGACTTCACGGGCCAATTGGTAATTGTGGCGCAGGGCTTGGAGGTCGATCAGGGCACGGGCAGGACGCATGGCGGCAGGCTTCTAGGCGGCAGGGTGAATAAATCCTGGTGCCAACCAACACTGTCGGCACCAGGCAAGGGGTCCAGGTTTAACGCAAGACAACCACTACGGTCATTCCGAGAGCATTGTACAAGGTCAATTCACGCGCGACCTGATGGGTGAGCGGGCGCTGTGCTGACCGGTCTCGCCGACTCTCGAGGGTAGCCATAGCGGGAAATATCGAGGCCGGCGGCGCTGATCTGCGGGGTCTTTTTCGCGATAAGGTCCGCCAGCAAGCGACCGGAGCCACAGGCCATGGTCCAACCGAGGGTGCCGTGGCCGGTGTTCAGGAACAGGTTCTTGAACGGTGTGGCACCGACAATCGGCGTGCCATCGGGTGTGGTTGGGCGCAGGCCAGTCCAGAAGCTCGCTTCGGCCAGGTTACCGCCCTGAGGATAAAGGTCGTTGACGATCATCTCCAGGGTTTCGCGCCGACGCGGGTTCAACGACAGGTCAAAACCGGCGATTTCCGCCATGCCGCCGACGCGGATGCGGTTGTCGAAACGGGTGATCGCGACCTTGTAGGTCTCGTCGAGAATGGTCGACGTCGGCGCCATGGCCGGGTTGGTGATCGGCACCGTCAGCGAGTAACCCTTGAGCGGATACACCGGCGCCTTGATCCCCAGCGGCTTGAGCAGCTGCGGCGAGTAGCTGCCGAGGGCCAGCACATAACGGTCGGCGGTTTCGAGCTTGCCATCGATCCAGACGCCATTGATGCGCTCGCCCGCGTGGTCGAGGCGCTGAATGTCTTGTTCGAAGCGAAATTCCACGCCCAACTGCCTGCACATGTCGACCAGGCGGGTGGTGAACATCTGGCAGTCGCCGGTCTGGTCATTCGGCAGGCGCAGCGCACCGGCGAGGATATCGGTCACGCTGGCCAGTGCCGGCTCAACGCGGGCGATGCCAGCGCGGTCGAGCAATTCAAAGGGCACACCGGACTCTTTCAGCACGGCGATGTCCTTGGCGGCGCCGTCGAGCTGGGCCTGGGTACGGAACAGCTGGGTCGTGCCCAGGCTGCGACCTTCGTAGGCAATACCGGTCTCGGCACGCAGTTCATCAAGGCAATCGCGGCTGTACTCGGACAGGCGCACCATGCGCTCTTTGTTGACGGCGTAGCGGCTGGCGGTGCAGTTGCGCAGCATCTGCGCCATCCACAGGTACTGGTCGATATCGGCAGTGGCCTTGATGGCCAGCGGCGCGTGGCGTTGCAGCAGCCACTTGATGGCCTTGAGCGGCACGCCCGGTGCGGCCCATGGCGACGCATAGCCGGGAGACACCTGACCGGCGTTGGCGAAACTGGTTTCCATGGCAGCGGCGGGCTGGCGGTCGACAACCACCACTTCAAAGCCGGCCCGCGCCAAATAGTAGGCACTGGTCACACCAATGACGCCGCTACCCAAGACCAGAACGCGCATTTTTATATCCTCATCGCGGGCATGGCCGCTGACGTGTGTTATTCGAGCAATGATGAGCGCAGTGTAAAAAACAATGACCAGTGCATTTCACTATATAAATGCCTATATTTGGCGACAATTCTCGGCAAAAACCCTTTTTACAGAGGCGTATCCCCTATGCGTACCAACACCCAGACCAAGCGGGAGCTGGACAAGATCGACCGCAACATCCTGCGCATCCTGCAAACCGACGGGCGAATTTCGTTCACGGAACTGGGGGAAAAGGTCGGGTTGTCGACCACGCCGTGCACTGAACGCGTGCGCCGGCTGGAACGTGAAGGGATCATCATGGGCTACAACGCGCGGCTCAATCCCCAGCATTTGAAGGGGAGTTTGCTGGTATTTGTCGAGATCAGCCTGGATTACAAGTCTGGCGACACCTTTGAAGAATTCCGCCGCGCCGTGCTGAAGCTGCCCCATGTGCTGGAGTGCCACCTGGTGTCTGGGGACTTCGACTATCTGGTGAAGGCGCGCATCTCCGAGATGGCGTCGTACCGAAAATTGCTGGGCGATATCCTGCTCAAGCTGCCCCATGTGCGGGAGTCCAAGAGCTATATCGTGATGGAAGAGGTGAAGGAGAGCCTGAATTTGCCTATTCCTGACTAACGGGAGAAATCAGGTCTGTGTGGGAGGGAGCTTGCCCCTCCCACATTTGAGCTGCGCACACCTGTTAGACCAGTACCTGCCGCGTGCTCGCCATGTATTCATGGATCTGCTTTTCCACCCGCGGATGAATCAGCTCCACCGGGCGCCGCCCATTCGGGCACGGCAAAGTCTTGGTAGTGCCGAACAACCTGCAGATCAGCGGGCGCTCCTCGTACACGGTGCAGCCGTTGGGTCCCAGGTGCACGCAGTTCAGTTCATCCATGGCCGCGTCCTGCTCGGCGGCGGTCTTGCGCGGCAGGCGCGACATTTCTTCGGGCGAGGTGGTGACCGGCCCACAGCAATCGTGACAGCCAGGCACACACTCGAATGAAGGAATCTGGCGACGCAGCGCGCTGATTTTCTGACTGTTGCAGCTCATCGAAACCCATACCGAACGGCGAATAGACGTGGATTCTGCCGCAAAACGCCTTGCGCAGACAGCTTCGTCCGACCGTTGTATCCTGCGTCAAATTTTCCAAACAGGGAGGCTCCCCATGACCGCCAGCGCCCGACACACAGCGTCCTACTACGCCGCCAGCAGCGTACCGCAACCGGATTATCCGGCGCTGACGGGCGAAGTGACCGCCGACGTGTGCGTAGTGGGGGGTGGTTTTTCCGGGCTGAACACGGCGCTGGAGCTGGCCGAGCGGGGTTTCAGCGTGGTGCTGCTGGAGGCGCGCAAGGTCGCCTGGGGCGCCAGCGGTCGCAACGGCGGCCAGTTGATTCGCGGCGTTGGCCATGGCCTGGAGCAGTTCACCAACGTGATCGGCACCGACGGTGTGCGCCAGATGAAGCTGATGGGCCTGGAAGCGGTGGAGATCGTGCGCGAGCGCGTCGAGCGCCATCAGATTCCGTGTGACCTGACCTGGGGCTACTGCGACCTCGCCAACAAACCCCGCGACCTGCACGGCCTGGCCGAAGACGCCGAAGAATTGCGCAGCCTCGGCTATCGCCACGAAGTGCGCCTGTTGCAAGCCGGCGAGATGAGCAGCGTGATCGGTTCCGACCGCTACGTGGGCGGCATGATCGACATGGGCTCCGGGCACCTGCACCCGCTGAACCTCGCCCTTGGCGAAGCCGCCGCAGCCCAGCAATTGGGTGTGAAGGTATTTGAACAGTCAGACGTCACGCGAATCGACTATGGCCCGCAAGTCAATGTGCACACCGCCCAGGGCAACGTGCGCGCCAAGACCCTCGTGCTGGCCTGCAACGCCTACCTCAACGGCCTCAACCCGCACCTGAGCGGCAAGGTGCTGCCCGCCGGCAGCTACATCATCGCCACCGAACCCTTGAATGAAGCGCTAGCTGCCAGCCTGCTGCCGCAGAACATGGCCGTGTGCGACCAACGGGTGACCGTGGATTACTTCCGACTGTCTGCCGACCGCCGCCTGCTGTTCGGTGGGGCCTGTCATTACTCTGGACGCGATCCGCAGGACATCGGCGCCTACATGCGTCCGAAAATGCTGCAGGTGTTCCCGCAATTGGCCAACGTAAACATCGATTTCCAGTGGGGCGGCATGATCGGCATCGGCGCCAACCGCCTGCCGCAAATTGGCCGCCTGGCCGATCAACCTAACGTGTACTACGCCCAGGCCTACGCCGGCCACGGCCTCAACGCCACGCACCTGGCGGGCAGGTTGCTGGCCGAAGCCATCAGTGGCCAGCAACAGGGCCGTTTCGATCTGTTCGCCCAGGTGCCGCACATCACGTTCCCCGGCGGCAAACATTTGCGCTCGCCGCTGCTGGCCTTGGGAATGCTCTGGCACCGCCTGAAAGAATGGGTATGAATCAGCTGCGCCAGAAGGGTTTCAGCCCCTCCTGGCGTGCTTGTTCGGCGGTCAGCCCAATGTCGCGCAATTGCTCCGGGCTCAGGTCCAGCAAGGCCTTGCGGGTATGGCGACGGTGCCAGAACAGGCCCCAGCGGCTGTCGGTGGGCACCGCCATCCCACGCGCCTGCCCTGCTTGCAGTTCCAGACTGTGTAACGCCAGCCGCACATCGCTCATGCCGTTCATTTTGCTGCCCCTCGTTGGCTTGTTGCCTTGAGTGAACAGCATGGGGGAACGCGCGAAACCATGACAGATTCAACCACCCCTTATTAAATCCATACAGATACTGCCACCGGAGGGCTGAATCCTGTATTTTCACCCCATCTGTACTGGTCCTTGGGAGCGACCACATGACCCTCTACGTGAATCTCGCCGAATTACTGGGCACCCGCATCGAACAGGGTTTCTATCGCCCCGGAGATCGACTGCCGTCTGTACGGGCCTTGAGCGTCGAGCATGGGGTGAGCCTGAGCACCGTGCAGCAGGCGTATCGCGTGCTGGAAGACAACGGCCTGGCAATGCCCAAGCCCAAATCCGGTTACTTTGTGCCGGTCGGTCGTGAGTTGCCCGCCTTGCCCGAAGCGGGCCGCCCGGCGCAGCGCCCGGTGGAAATCTCGCAGTGGGACCAGGTCCTGGAATTGATTCGTGCGGTGCCCCGCAAAGATGTCGTACAGCTGGGCCGTGGTATGCCGGATGTGCTCTCACCCACTATCAAGCCCCTATTGCGCAGCCTCGCCCGCGTGAGCCGTCGCCAGGATCTGCCGGGGCTGTATTACGACAACATCCTTGGCTGTATGGAGCTGCGTGAGCAAATTGCGCGACTGTCATTGGATTCGGGCTGCCAACTCACTGCCGACGACATCGTGATCACCACGGGCTGCCATGAAGCGCTGTCCGCCAGCATCCATGCCATCTGTGAGCCTGGCGATATCGTCGCGGTAGACTCGCCCAGTTTTCACGGTGCCATGCAGACCCTCAAGGGCCTGGGCATGAAAGCCTTGGAAATCCCCACGGACCCGCTCACCGGCATCAGCCTGGAAGCCTTGGAACTGGCGCTGGAACAGTGGCCGATCAAGGTCATCCAGCTGACCCCCAACTGCAACAACCCCTTGGGCTACATCATGCCGGAAGCCCGCAAACGGGCGCTGCTGACCTTGGCCCAGCGCTTTGACGTGGCAATCATCGAAGACGATGTGTATGGCGAATTGGCCTACAGCTACCCACGCCCGCGCACCATCAAGTCCTTCGACGAAGACGGCCGCGTGCTGCTCTGCAGTTCGTTCTCGAAAACCCTGGCACCCGGTTTGCGCATCGGCTGGGTAGCGCCCGGACGGTATCTGGAGCGGGTGCTGCACATGAAATACATCAGCACAGGATCGACGGCCACCCAGCCACAGATTGCCATTGCGGAATTTCTCAAGAACGGTCACTTCGAACCCCATTTGCGGCGGATGCGCACCCAATACCAGCGCCATCGCGACCTGATGCTCGATTGGGTCACTCGCTACTTCCCGGCAGGCACCCGCGCCAGCCGGCCCCAAGGCAGTTTCATGCTGTGGATCGAGCTGCCGGAAGGCTTCGATACGCTCAAGCTCAACCGCGTGCTGGTGGAGCAAGGCGTACAGGTGGCGGTAGGAAGCATCTTTTCTGCCTCGGGCAAGTACCGGAACTGCCTGCGCATGAACTACGCTGCCAAGCCAACACCGGCTGTTGAAGAAGCCGTGCGCAAGGTCGGCGCCGCTGCGATCAGGATGCTGGCAGAGATGGCGGACTGACCTTTCGCGCGAAATCGCCGTCATATGCCGACAACCGCCCTGATCTGGAAGCGACTCCCTTGATGATGCAACGGCTTTTACCGTTTTTCCTGTTGGGGGCGCTGGCCTTGGGAGGCTGCGCCAGCGTGAGCACGCCGCGCATCCCCAGCGATGCCCTGCCCGCCGCACAATCGTCGTTCGGCCGCTCGATCCAGGCCCAGGCTGCGCCTTACCAGGGACGCTCGGGTTTTCGCCTGTTGCCCAACAGCAGCGAGGCCTTCATGGCCCGCGCCGAGCTGATCCGCAATGCCCAGACCAGTCTCGACCTGCAGTACTACATCGTCCACGACGGCATCAGCACGCGCATGCTGGTGGATGAACTGCTCAAGGCCGCCGACCGTGGCGTGCGCGTGCGCATCCTGCTGGACGACACCACCAGCGACGGCCTCGACCAGATCATCGCCACCCTGGCCGCCCACCCCAAGATCGAGATCCGCCTGTTCAACCCCCTGCACCTGGGGCGCAGCACGAGCGTGACGCGGGCCATGGGCCGCCTGTTCAACCTCTCGCTGCAACACCGGCGCATGCACAACAAACTGTGGCTGGCGGACAACAGTGTGGCCATCGTTGGCGGGCGCAACCTGGGCGATGAATACTTCGACGCCGAGCCCAACCTCAACTTCACCGATATCGACATGCTCAGCGTGGGGCCGGTGGCTGAGCAACTGGGCCACAGCTTCGACCAGTATTGGAACAGTGCCCTGAGCAAACCCATCGATGACTTCGTGTCCATCCCGCCGTCATACAGCGACCTGACCGCTGTACGCGCGCGCCTGCAAGCGTCCCTGGCCGAGTCGCGCCAACAGAATCACGCGCTCTACAACAGACTGCGGACCTACCAGACCGAGCCACGCATGGACATTTGGCGACGCGAGCTGATCTGGGCCTGGAATCAGGCACTATGGGATGCACCGAGCAAAGTGCTGGCCAAGGCCGACCCGGCCCCTCGCTTGCTGCTCACCACGCGGCTGGCGCCGGAGCTGGAAGGGGTGCACAAGGAGCTGATGATGATCTCGGCGTACTTCGTGCCGGGGCAACCGGGGCTGGTGTACCTGACCGGCCGTGCCGACGCCGGCGTGTCCGTGAGCCTGCTGACCAACGCCCTGGAAGCCACCGACGTCCCGGCCGTGCACGGCGGCTATGCGCCGTATCGCAAGGCGCTGCTGGAGCATGGCGTAAAACTCTACGAGCTGCGTCGCCAGCCAGGGGATGGCGGCGGCAGCGGGCCCCATCTGTTCCGGCGCGGTACCTTCCGCGGCTCGGACTCCAGCCTGCACAGCAAGGCGATGATCTTTGATCGGCAAAAGTCGTTTATCGGCTCGTTCAACTTCGACCCGCGCTCAGTGCTGTGGAACACCGAGGTCGGCGTGCTGGTAGACAGCCCGGAATTGGCGGAACACGTGCGCAACCTGGCATTGCAGGGCATGGCGCCAGCGCTGAGTTACGAGGCGAAGTTGCAGGATGGTCAGCTAGTATGGGTGACCGAGGATGACGGCCAACTGCACACCCTGGACCGTGAGCCAGGGAGTTGGTGGCGGCGGTTCAATGCGTGGTTTGCCACACGTGTTGGCCTGGAGCGCATGCTCTAGGCCGGTTGCGCCACCCCGAATGCGCCCTGGCGCAGCAACAACAGCACCAAGCCCAGCGCGCCGGCCGCCATCAGCAACGGCAATGCGTGCCCGCTGATCCACTGGCTGCCCGCACCTGCCGCGAGTGGGCCGATCAGGCAACCGATACCCCACAGTTGGGCCACGTGGGCATTCGCACGTACCAACGCATCATCGCGGTAACGTTCGCCGATCAGGATCAGCGACAGGGTGAACAAGCCGCCCGCGCTGGCACCGAACAGCACCCACACGGGCCAGACCAGCACGGTATGCAACACCACCGGGATCGCTAGGCTCGACACCAGCAAGAGTACGGCACACGCCAGGAACAGCGTGCGACGCGGCAAATAATCGGCAAGGGCGCCAATGGGCAGTTGCAGCAGCGCGTCGCCGACCACGACGGTGCTGACCATCGCCAAGGCAATCTCGGCGGTGAAGCCTTGTTGCAGGCAATACACCGGCAACAACGTCAGAATCATCGCTTCGAACGCGGCGAACAGCGCCACTGCCCAGGCAATCGCGGGCAGGCTCAGGCAGAAGCGCCAGAGATCGCCGAAGGTCACGCTGAAGGAATCGGCGGTAGGCGCACCGGAGCGGCCCAGCAACAGGACGGGGGCCACCACCAACAGGCCGACGCCGACCCAGAAGCCGTAATCATGGTCGGTACCGATGACCCCCAGCAACAACGGGCCCGACAGTTGGCTCAAGGCATAGCTGCAGCCATACAGCGCCACCAACCGGCCACGCCATTGCTCCACCACCAACTGGTTGATCCAGCTTTCGCCGAGGATAAACACTATGGTCAGGATCACCCCGATCATCAAGCGCAGCACCAGCCACACCGGATAGCTGGGCAAGATCGCCAGCAACCCGATGGACACCGCACCGCCCCACAGGCACAGGCGCATCAGGTTGGCAGTGCCGAACTTCGCCGCCAGACGGCTGGAAACCTTGGCCCCCAATAGCACCCCGAACGCCGGCATCGCCGCCATGACGCCGATGGCGAAACTGCCGTAGCCCCAGCCCTCCAGGCGCAGGGACACCAGCGGCATGCTGACGCCCAGCGCCAAGCCGACACTGAGCACCGAGGCCAACACGGCGAAGTAAGTCGCCCAACGCATTGCCACGCTCCTGTGGATAAGTTTTCCGGTGTGCAAAACGAACTGTAGGAGCGAGCAAGTGTGGGAGCCGGGCTTGCCCGCGATGCAGATACCTCGGCGTGTCAGGCACACCTCGGTGATGCTATCGCAGGCAAGCCAGCTCCCACACCAGCTGGCTCCTACATGGGATCAGCGGTGTTGCTTAGAGCTTGATCCAGGTCGCCTTCAGCTCGGTGTACTTGTCGAACGCATGCAGCGACTTGTCGCGACCGTTGCCCGATTGCTTGAAACCACCAAACGGTGCGGTCATGTCGCCGCCGTCGTATTGGTTGACCCACACGCTACCGGCGCGCAGCGCCTTGGCGGTCAGGTGCGCCTTGGAGATATCCGCGGTCCACACCGCCGCCGCCAGGCCGTAAACGGTGTCGTTGGCGATCTTGACCGCCTCCTCCGCAGTGTCGAAGGTGATCACCGACAGCACGGGCCCGAAGATCTCTTCCTGGGCGATCTTCATGGCGTTGGTCACACCGTCGAAAATCGTTGGCTCGACGTAGGTGCCACCGGTCTCTTCCAGCGTGCGCTTGCCGCCGGCCACCAGCTTGGCGCCATCGGCATGGCCCGCTTCGATGTAGGACAGCACGGTGTTCATCTGTTGGGTGTCCACCAGCGCGCCGACATTGGTCGCCGGGTCCAGCGGGTTGCCCGGTTTCCAGCCCTTGAGGGCCTCGATCACCAGCGGCAGGAATGTATCTTTGATCGAGCGCTCGACCAACAGACGCGAACCGGCAGTGCAGACTTCACCCTGGTTGAAGGCGATGGCGCCAGCGGCGGATTCGGCGGCGGCCTGCAGGTCAGGCGCATCGGCGAAGACGATGTTGGGGCTCTTGCCACCCGCTTCCAGCCACACACGCTTCATGTTCGACTCGCCGGAGCGGATCAACAGTTGCTTGGCAATTTTAGTGGAACCGGTGAACACCAGGGTGTCGACGTCCATGTGCAGCGCCAGCGCATTGCCCACGGTATGGCCGTAGCCCGGCAGCACGTTGAACACCCCTTTGGGGATACCCGCTTCAACGGCCAGGGCAGCGATGCGGATGGCGGTCAGTGGAGATTTTTCGGACGGCTTGAGGATCACCGAGTTACCGGTCGACAGCGCAGGTCCCAGTTTCCAGCAGGCCATCATCAGCGGGAAGTTCCACGGCACGATGGCCGCCACAACCCCCACAGGCTCGCGAGTCACCAGACCCAGTTGGTTGTGCGGCGTTGCTGCGACTTCGTCGTAGATCTTGTCGATGGCCTCGCCGCTCCAGCTCAGCGCATTGGCCGCACCGGCCACGTCGACATTGAGCGAATCGCTGATCGGCTTGCCCATGTCCAGGGTTTCGAGCAGCGCCAGCTCTTCGGCGTTCTCCTTGAGCAAGGCTGCAAAACGGATCATGGTCGCTTTGCGCTTGGCCGGCGCGAGGCGCGACCAGGCACCGGAATTGAAGGCAGCACGCGCATTTTCCACGGCGCGCTGGGCATCGGCGACGTCACAGCTGGCGACCTTGCCGAGCAGGCGGCCATCGACCGGACTGATGCATTCGAAAGTGTCACCGGAAGCAGCGTCGGTGTATTCGCCATTGATGTAGGCGCGGCCTTCGATCTTCAGATCCTTGGCGCGTTGTTCCCAGTCGGCACGGGTCAGGGTGGTCATGCGAGCGTCCTCCTCTTGTTGAATACAAGGGCCTGGCGGTGTCCGCCGGCAGCCTCAAGGCAGCTGCCACCCTAAACCAGCGGCCAGGGATGTTTCAATATATTTGACATATGCGCGGCAAACGCCCTTGCGACGTTCATTTTAATAAACATAGACTTTGGGCTCTCCAACCGCAGGCCAGACGGGACACGCACATGAGCATCCAGGACATCGTCGACTTCAGCCAAGCCAACACCGCCCCCGACCGCTACCGCCCCGCCGCCGAGAAAATCCTCAAGGGCGACCCCGAGCAAACGATCTACAACCACTACAACAGCCCGTGTGGGCAGATGAGTGCGGGCGTGTGGGAAGGTGAAGTCGGGCAGTGGAAGGTCAACTACACCGAGCATGAGTACTGCGAGATTGTGCAGGGCGTTTCCGTGTTGCGTGATACCGACGGCAACGCCAAGACCCTGCGCGCCGGCGACCGCTTCGTGATCCCGGCCGGCTTCAGCGGCACCTGGGAAGTGCTGGAGCCGTGCCGCAAGATCTACGTGGTGTTCGAGCACAAGGCCTGAACAGCAGATTCCAGGCAAAAAAAAGCCCGTATCGTGAGATACGGGCTTTTTTTCACAAGGAGGAAAATCAATTACTTGATTTTGCCTTCTTTGTAGATCACGTGCTTACGAACGCGCGGGTCGAACATTTTCTTTTCGAGCTTGTCCGGGGTAGTACGCTTGTTCTTGTCGGTAGTGTAGAAGTGACCAGTACCGGCGCTAGAGATCATTCGAATCAATTCACGCATGATAGAGCTCCTTAGATCTTGCCAGCGCGGCGGATTTCGGCCAGCACGACAGTGATGCCACGCTTGTCGATGATGCGCATGCCTTTGGCAGATACACGCAGGCGAACAAAACGTTTCTCTTCTTCAACCCAGAAGCGGTGATGCTGCAGGTTCGGCAGGAAACGACGACGGGTTTTGTTATTTGCGTGGGAAATGTTATTCCCAGTCACCGGACCCTTACCGGTAACTTGACAGACTCTCGACATGCCTCAGCCCTCTAAAACCACATGCCCAACCCGGCATGGGTTGGCCGCTTAATCTCTCAGTCATTTGGCGCCAGGCGCCGCGTTTCTTTAGGGTCTTACCGGCTACACCTACAAGCGAAGGAACCGGGCCCCTAGAAAAGAGCGCTGCTTTATACCAGAAAGACCCCAGTGCAACAACAGCCCGTGTGTTTTTACCGGCGTAAATCTCGGTAAAACACACGTGAACCGTTGCCAGGAGGGGCCGCTGTCACCGGCGACCGCTCGTCGCACAGAATGATCGGCAGCGCTCCTGCGCACGGCAAAGCGCTCGGCGAAACGTACAGAAGCGCCATCAAAACAGCATTTGGGGCAAAAGCACAGGCAAAAATGAGCTAGTCATTTATCAATCTGAGCACTACGGTAGGACTTTTCCAGACTGCACTCGCAGATGGGCCTTCGATCTGCAAAGGAAACCGAACATGCGCCTCGCTGCCCTACCGCTCTTGCTCGCCCCTCTATTCATTGCTCCACTGGCCACCGCCGCCAGCAACCTGAGCGTCTGTACCGAGGCCAGCCCCGAAGGGTTCGACGTGGTGCAATACAACTCGCTGACCACCACCAACGCCTCGGCCGACGTGCTGATGAACCGTTTGGTGGACTACGACGCCGCCAGCGGCAAGCTGGTGCCCAGCCTGGCGGACAGTTGGGAGGTGTCACCGGACGGTCTCACCTACACCTTCAAGCTGCACCCGGATGTGAAATTCCATCGCACCGAGTACTTCACCCCAAGCCGCACCCTGACCGCCGAAGACGTGCGCTTCAGCTTCGAACGCATGCTCGACCCGGCCAACCCATGGCACAAGATTGCCCAGAGCGGCTTCCCTCACGCCCAGTCGCTGCAATTGCCGACGCTGGTGAAGAAGATCGACGCGCTCGACCCGCTGACCGTGCGCTTCACCCTGGATCACGCCGACTCCACCTTCCTTGCGGCCCTGAGCATGGGTTTCGCCTCGATCTACCCGGCTGAATACGCCGACAAACTGCTCAAGGCCGGCACGCCAGAGAAGCTCAACAGCCAGCCAATCGGCACCGGACCGTTCATCTTCGGTCGTTTCCAGAAAGACGCCGTGGTGCGCTACAAGGCCAACCCGGATTACTTCGCCGGCAAACCGTCTGTGGATAACTTGATCTTCGCCATCACCCCCGATGCCAACGTGCGCCTGCAGAAACTGCACCGCAATGAGTGCCAGATTGCCCTGTCGCCCAAACCACTGGATGTGGGCGAGGCCGAGAAAGACCCGGCACTCAAGGTCGAGAAAACCGCGGCGTTCATGACCGCCTTCGTGGCGATCAACAGCCAGCACCCGCCGCTGGACAAGCCTGAGGTACGCCAGGCGATCAACCTGGCCTTCGATAAGGCCAGCTACCTCAAGGCCGTATTCGAAGGGACCGCCGAAGCCGCAAACGGACCTTTCCCGCCCAATACCTGGAGCTACGCCAAGGACCTGCCGGGTTATCCACAGGACCTCGCCAAAGCTAAGGCCTTGCTGGGTCGCGCCGGACTCAAGGACGGTTTCAAGACCACCATCTGGACTCGTCCAACCGGCAGCCTGCTGAATCCCAACCCCAACCTGGGCGCGCAATTGCTGCAGGCGGACCTCGCCAAGATCGGCATCCAGGCGGAGATCCGCGTGATCGAATGGGGCGAACTGATTCGTCGCGCCAAGGCCGGCGAACATGACCTGCTGTTCATGGGCTGGGCCGGCGACAACGGCGACCCGGATAACTTCCTGACCCCGCAGTTCTCCTGCGCGGCGGTGAAATCCGGTACCAACTTCGCCCGCTACTGCGACCCGGCGCTGGACAAGTTGATCAGCGCCGGCAAGACCACCAGCGAGCAAGGCGTGCGCAGCAAGCTCTACCAACAGGCCCAGGCGCAGATTCAGCAACAAGCGCTTTGGCTGCCCCTGGCGCATCCGACGGCATTCGCCCTGGCCCGCAAGAATGTCGAGGGTTACCAGGTGAGCCCGTTCGGGCGCCAGGACTTCTCGAACGTCAGCGTCAAGCCGTGACCCCACGCCCCCTGTAGGCGCGAGCTTGCTCGCGCCTGCAATTGCCCCGCCTACATCCAGCCATATTCGGCCATCGACAACGGGTCACCGTCCCCCACGATGATGTGATCGAGCACACGTACATCCACCACTTCCAGGGCCTTTTGCAGCAATTTGGTCAATTTTCGATCAGCCGCGCTAGGCTCAAGGCTGCCGGATGGATGGTTGTGGCACAGGATCAACGCCGCCGCGTTGTACGCCAGCGCCCGCTTGACCACCTGGCGCGAGTAAACCATGGCCGCATCGATGGTGCCCTGAGACAACGCCTCGAAACCCAGCACCCGATGCTTAGAGTCCAGAAACAGGCAACCAAACGTCTCGTGGGGCTCGTGGCGCAGCAGGGCCTTGAGGTAGTCGCGCACGGCCACCGGGCTTTCCAGCACCGACTCCTTGCGCAGCCGCTCGGCCATATGCCGCCGGGACATCTCCAGCACGGCCTGCAACTGGGCAAACTTCGCCGGCCCCAGCCCCAACTGTTGGCTGAACAGCATCTGACTCGCCTCCAGCAATGGACGCAGACCGCCGAACTGCGCCAGAAGATGGCGGGCCAGGTCCACTGCGCTCTTGCCCGACACCCCGGTGCGCAGGAAAATCGCCAGCAACTCGGCGTCGGACAGACTCTGCGCGCCCCACTCCAAAAGCTTCTCCCGTGGCCGCTCCGTCGCCGGCCAATCACGAATACTCATCCCGCCTCCCTGTGTGTGCGCCGCTGTAGCCTGACGGGCGCTGTGTTATCGTAGGCCCTCTTTTTTGCATGCGATTTCACCTGGGGAGGGGTCATCGCAGGCGTCACTGAACTGGCATCACTGAACTGGAAAGGCAAACCAATGCAGCGTCTGTATCGGAAACGCATCGTTCTCGGCGTCGGCGGCGGCATTGCCGCCTACAAGAGCGCAGAACTGGTTCGCAGGCTCCTGGACCAGGGCGCCGAAGTGCGCGTGGTCATGACCCGCGGCGGCAGTGAGTTCATCACCCCGCTGACCATGCAGGCCCTGTCCGGCCACCCGGTTCACCTGGACCTGCTGGACCCGGCAGCCGAAGCCGCCATGGGCCATATCGAGCTGGCCAAATGGGCCGACCTGGTGCTGATCGCTCCGGCCACCGCCGACCTGATCGCCCGCCTGGCCCAAGGCCTCGCCGATGACCTGCTGACCACCCTGGTGCTGGCCACCGACGCCACGGTCGCCATCGCACCGGCCATGAACCAGGCCATGTGGCGCGACCCGGCCACTCAGGCCAACACCGAGCTGCTGCAAAGTCGCGGCCTCAAAGTGTTCGGCCCGGCGTCCGGCAGCCAGGCCTGCGGCGACGTCGGCCTGGGCCGCATGCTCGAAGCCACCGACCTGGCACTGTGCGCCGCCGAGTGTTTCCAGCACCTGGCCCTCACCGGCAAGCACGTGCTGATCACCGCCGGCCCGACCCAGGAAAACATCGATCCGGTGCGCTACATCACCAACCATAGCTCAGGAAAAATGGGCTTTGCGCTGGCCGAAGCGGCGGTCGAGGCAGGTGCGCGGGTCACCCTGATCACCGGCCCGGTGCATTTGCCGACGCCGGATCGGGTCACGCGAATCGACGTAGTCAGCGCCCGCGACATGCTTGCAGCCTGTGAAGCGGCCATTCCCTGCGACCTGTTTATCGCCTCGGCAGCGGTTGCGGACTACCGCCCCGAAGTAGTCGCCCCGCAAAAGCTCAAGAAAGACCCTACAAGCGGTGACGGCCTGCTCCTGCAAATGGTGCGCAACCCGGATATTTTGGCCACCATCGCCACCCGGGCGGACCGTCCGTTCAGCGTCGGTTTCGCTGCCGAGACCGAACATTTGCTCGACTACGCCGCACGCAAATTGAAAGACAAAAACCTCGACCTGATCGTTGCCAACGATGTCGCCAACCCGAGCATCGGCTTCAACAGTGAGGAAAATGCCATCAGCGTGATCGACCGCGAGTTGCACGCCACCGTTTTCGCCCAGACCAGCAAGGGCAAGATTGCCCGCCAACTGATCTCTTTTATCGCCCAACGGCTGAACCAGGTTTAATTTACATGCACGCTTTGCAAGCCAAGATTCTCGACCCACGCCTCGGCACCGATTTCCCGCTGCCGGCCTATGCCACCCCGGGCTCCGCCGGCCTGGATCTGCGGGCCATGCTCAAGGAAGACACTGTCCTTGAGCCCGGCCAGACGATCCTGATCCCTACCGGCCTGTCGATCTACGTGGGCGACCCTGGCCTGGCGGCGCTGATCCTGCCGCGCTCGGGCCTGGGCCACAAACACGGCATCGTGCTGGGCAACCTGGTCGGCCTGATCGACTCGGACTACCAGGGCGAGCTGATGGTGTCGTGCTGGAACCGCGGCCAGACCGCGTTCAACATCGCCATCGGCGAGCGTATCGCCCAACTGGTGCTGGTACCAGTGGTGCAGGCGCACTTCGAACTGGTCCAGGAATTTGATGAAACACAACGCGGCGCAGGTGGCTTTGGCCATTCCGGCAGCCACTGACTACGCTGAATCAGGCCGGGCACCCCAAGCCCGGCCAGACGCCACCGCATGGCTTTTCAGGATGAAGAATGCGCGGACTTGATCAGCGAGATTTCCCCAGTGGAATCAACGTATTACGCAGAAGAAAGCAGAAAGCCACTGCGCCGATGGCACTTTTGCACTACGAACTCTACGCCGAAAACGCCGTCATACCCTTCAGTTTGAGCCTGCCGGTCAGCCGCTTTACGGCCAGCCTTGCCCCTTTCAGATGGAGTTTCCCCCGCGATGAGTAACGCAGCCCGCGTAGCCCCGACCTTCCCCGACAGCATCTTTCGCGCCTATGACATTCGTGGCGTGGTGCCCAAGACCCTGACCGCCGAAACCGCCTACTGGATCGGCCGCGCCATCGGCGCCCAGAGCCTGGCCCAGGAAGAACCGAACGTCTCGGTCGGCCGTGACGGTCGCCTGTCCGGTCCCGAGTTGGTCGAGCAGTTGATCCAGGGCCTGGCCGACAGCGGCTGCCATGTCAGCGACGTCGGCCTGGTGCCAACCCCGGCGCTGTACTACGCGGCCAACGTACTGGCCGGCAAGTCCGGGGTAATGCTCACCGGCAGCCACAACCCGTCGGACTACAACGGTTTCAAAATCGTCATCGCTGGCGATACCCTGGCCAACGAACAGATCCAGGCCCTGCACACCCGCCTCAAGACCAATGACCTGACCAGCGGCCAGGGCAGCATCACCAAGGTCGATATCCTGCAGCGCTACGCCGACGAAATCACCCGTGACGTGAAGCTCGCGCGCCGCCTCAAAGTGGTAGTGGATTGCGGCAACGGTGCAGCTGGCGTGATCGCCCCGCAACTGCTCGAAGCGCTGAATTGCGAAGTGGTCCCGCTGTTCTGCGACGTCGACGGCAACTTCCCCAACCACCACCCGGACCCGGGCAAGCCTGAGAACCTGGTGGACCTGATTGCCAAGGTCAAGGAAACCGGCGCCGACGTGGGCCTGGCCTTCGACGGCGATGGCGACCGAGTGGGCGTGGTGACCAACACCGGCAGCAACGTGTTCGCCGACCGCCTGCTGATGCTGTTCGCCCGTGACGTGGTTGCACGCAACCCCAACGCCGAGATCATCTTCGACGTGAAGTGCACCCGCCGCCTCACGCCACTGATCAAGGAATATGGCGGTCGCCCACTAATGTGGAAGACCGGTCACTCGTTGATCAAAAAGAAAATGAAGGAAACCGGTGCGCTGTTGGCCGGCGAAATGAGCGGCCACGTGTTCTTCAAGGAGCGCTGGTTCGGCTTTGATGACGGTATTTACAGCGCCGCTCGCCTGCTGGAGATCCTCAGCAAGGAAAAATCCTCGGCCGAAGAGCTGTTTCAGACCTTCCCGAACGATATTTCTACGCCAGAGATCAATATCCATGTGACCGAGGAGAGCAAATTCAGCATCATTGACGCACTGCACGATGCGCAATGGGGCGAAGGCGCCAACCTGACCACCATCGATGGTGTGCGTGTCGATTACGCCAAAGGCTGGGGCCTGGTGCGCGCGTCCAACACCACACCGGTGCTGGTGCTGCGCTTCGAGGCGGATACCGAGGCTGAGTTGCAGCGCATCAAGGACGTGTTCCACGCCCAGTTGAAACGTGTTGCCCCTGATCTCCAATTACCGTTCTGATTTTTTACCGGAGCCCTGAATGACCCTCGAACGCGAAGCCGCTGCCAATACCGCCAAGGTCCTTTCCGAAGCGTTGCCTTACATTCGACGCTACGTCGGTAAGACGCTGGTGATCAAGTACGGCGGCAATGCCATGGAAAGCGAAGAGCTGAAAACCGGCTTTGCCCGAGACATCGTGTTGATGAAAGCCGTGGGGATCAACCCCGTGGTGGTGCACGGCGGCGGCCCGCAAATCGGCGACCTGCTCAAGCGCTTGTCGATCGAGAGTCACTTCATCGATGGCATGCGCGTCACTGACGCGCAGACCATGGACGTGGTGGAGATGGTCCTCGGCGGCCAGGTCAACAAAGATATCGTCAACCTGATCAACCGCCACGGCGGCAGCGCCATTGGCCTGACCGGCAAGGACGCCGAGCTGATCCGCGCGAAAAAACTGACGGTGACACGTCAGACGCCGGAAATGACCCAGCCGGAAATCATCGATATCGGCCAGGTGGGTGAAGTGATCGGTATCAACACCGATTTGCTCAACCTGCTGGTGAAAGGCGATTTCATCCCGGTGATCGCGCCCATCGGCGTGGGCGCCAACGGTGAGTCCTACAACATCAACGCCGACCTGGTGGCAGGCAAAGTGGCCGAGGCATTGAAGGCTGAAAAGCTGATGCTGCTGACCAACATCGCGGGCCTGATGGACAAGGAAGGCAAGGTGTTGACCGGCTTGACCACTCAACAAGTGGACGACCTGATTGCCGATGGCACCATCTACGGCGGCATGCTGCCGAAGATCCGTTGCGCGCTGGAAGCCGTGCAAGGTGGCGTGGGCAGCTCGCTGATCCTTGACGGCCGGGTGCCAAACGCAATCCTGCTGGAAATCTTCACGGATACCGGTGTAGGTACGCTGATCAGTAACCGCAAGCGTCCTTAAGCAGCACAAAACAAAATGTGGGAGGGGGCTTGCCCCCTCCCACATTTGCTTGCGCCTGCAATACGTCCGATATCAGACGCCGAACTGCTCGCGGTACGCCTGCACCGCCGGCAGGTGTTGCTTGAGCTGCGGGTCGTCTTCCAGGAACTGCAGCACCTGGTTCAGCGACACAATGCTCACCACCGGAATGCCGAAGTCACGCTCGACTTCCTGGATGGCCGACAATTCTCCATTGCCACGCTCCTGACGGTTCAGCGCGATCAGCACGCCGGCGGCCTTGGCGCCGTCCTGGGAAGCGATGATCTGCATCACTTCACGGATCGCAGTACCGGCAGTGATCACGTCGTCGATGATCAGCACATCGCCCTTGAGCGGGGCACCGACCAGGCTGCCACCTTCACCGTGGGCCTTGGCCTCTTTACGGTTGAAACACCACGGCAGATCCTGCCCATGGTGTTCGGCCAACGCCACGGCCGTCGCGGCCGCCAGGGGAATGCCCTTGTAGGCCGGGCCAAACAGCACGTCGAAGGAAATACCGCTCTCAACGATGGCTGCCGCGTAGAAACGACCCAGCTGGGCCAGGGCGGAACCGGTGTTGAACAAGCCAGCATTGAAGAAGTACGGACTGGTGCGTCCGGACTTCAAAGTGAACTCACCGAAGCGCAAAACGCCGCGATCGATGGCAAAACGAATGAAATCGCGTTGATACGCCTGCATGAAAAAAGCCTCAGATACCACGGATTTAGCTAATTAGGTGGACGGCGTGTATCATACACGCACGCGATTTTTGGGGCCATTTATGCGGATCATCAGTGTGAACGTTAATGGTATTCAGGCTGCAGTCGAGCGTGGTTTGCTCAGTTGGCTGCAAGCCCAGAATGCCGACGTCATCTGCCTGCAGGATACCCGTGCCTCCGCCTTTGAACTGGACGACCCAGCCTTCCAACTGGATGGCTACTTCCTTTATGCCTGCGATGCCGAAGTGCCCACCCAAGGTGGCGTGGCTTTGTATTCGCGGTTGCAACCCAAGGCGGTCATCAGCGGCCTCGGCTTCGAGACAGCCGACCGCTACGGGCGCTACCTGCAAGCCGATTTCGATAAGGTCAGCATCGCGACCTTGCTGCTCCCTTCGGGGCAGAACGGCGATGAAGACTTGAACCAGAAGTTCAAGCTAATGGACGACTTCGCCCGTTATTTGGATAAACAGCGACGCAAACGTCGCGAGTACATTTATTGTGGCTCGCTGTATGTGGCGCAACAGAAGCTGGATATCAAGAACTGGCGCGACAGCCAGCAATCCCCGGGCTTCCTGGCGCCGGAACGGGCCTGGATGGACGAGATTGTCGGCAACATGGGCTATGTGGATGCCCTGCGCGAAGTCAGCCGCGAAGGCGACCAGTACAGCTGGTGGCCGGACAACGAACAGGCTGAAATGCTCAACCTGGGCTGGCGTTTCGACTACCAGTTGCTGACCCCGGGTCTGCGCCGGTTCGTTCGCAGCGCACGCTTGCCGCGTCAGCCTCGCTTCTCGCAACACGCGCCGCTGATCGTGGACTACGACTGGACACTGACCATCTAAGGTCTTTTTCCAGGTACAAAAAAACCGACATCGCTGTCGGTTTTTTTTGTGGGCGATCATTATTTGACCAGACGCCAGGTCAACGGGTAGCGGTACGCGATGCCCTTGTTGGCCTTGATGCTGCCAATGATCGTCAGCACCACCGTCGCCACCGCCAGCGCGATCATCAGGAAAAAGCCGATCACCGCGAACGCCAGCACCATGCAGACGATCCAGGCGATGGCCACTGTGATCTGGAAGTTCAAGGCTTCCTTGCCCTGATCATCGATGAAACCATCCTTTTCGCGCTTCAACTGCCACAGGATCAACGGCCCCACGACGCTGCCGAACGGAAAGACAAACCCCAGGAACGCCGCGAGATGACACAACATCGCACTCTGACGCGCCTCGTAGGAAGGCGTTGGCACGGGTACCTGGCTGTCACTCATGGCGTGTCTCCCGGAAGCGGTCTCAGTCAGCCAGTGCGGCGTTCTGCAGTTCGAAGATCTCGGTCATGCCTTTCTGGGCCAGGGCCAGCATGGCGTTCAGCTCGGCTGGCTGGAATGGCGCGCCTTCGGCGGTGCCCTGCACTTCGATGAAACCACCGGTGCTGGTCATGACCACATTCAGGTCGGTCTCGGCAGCCGAGTCTTCCAGGTAGTCCAGGTCCAGCACAGGTTCGCCCTGGTACATGCCGACCGATACGGCAGCGATCATCTGCTTGAGCGGGTCACCGCCCTTCAGGCCGCCACGCTTCTTGATCACTTTGAGTGCGTCGACCAAGGCCACCATGGCGCCGGTGATGGACGCGGTGCGGGTGCCGCCGTCGGCCTGGATCACGTCGCAGTCGACGTACAGGGTCACGTCGCCCAACTTGGACATGTCCAGCGCAGCGCGCAGGGAACGGCCGATGAGGCGCTGGATTTCCAGGGTGCGGCCGCCTTGCTTGCCACGGCTGGCTTCACGCTGGTTACGCTCGCCAGTCGCGCGCGGCAGCATGCCGTACTCGGCGGTCAGCCAACCCTGGCCCTGGCCCTTGAGGAAACGCGGCACGCCGTTTTCGACGCTGACGGTGCAGATCACCTTGGTATCGCCAAACTCGACCAGTACAGAACCCTCGGCGTGTTTGGTGTAGTTGCGGGTGATGCGGATCGAGCGGAGCTGATCGGCAGCGCGACCACTTGGACGTTTCATAGGGGATACCTGTACTGAGGACGAAAAACTGCCGAGCATTATAGAGCCGCGAGCCGATTCGGGGCACTGCTAAAAAATCCGGTTACGAATGCTCGGGTTTGGGCGCGCTCGCCCCACTGCGCTACAATCCTGCGCCTTCTTAATCATCAGCCCGTGTTTGCGGGCTGCAACGCGAGGTACCTCCATGGTGCACAGCATGACCGCCTTCGCCCGCGTCGAAAAAGCCGGCGTCCAGGGCACCCTGAGCTGGGAACTGCGCTCGGTCAACAGCCGCTACCTGGAGCCGCACCTGCGCCTGCCGGAATCATTCCGCGACCTCGAAGGGGCCGTGCGTGAAGCGCTGCGCCAGGGCATTTCCCGCGGCAAGCTGGAATGCACCCTGCGCTTCACCGAAGAAACCACCGGCAAGCCGCTGCAGGTTGATCGCGACCGCGCCGCGCAACTGGTGGCTGCCGCCGAGACCATCGCTGGCCTGATCAAGCAACCCGCGGCCCTCAACCCGCTGGAAGTGCTGGCCTGGCCCGGCGTGCTGGTGGCCGACGCCACCGACCCGCAAGCCCTCAACGCCGAAGCCCTCGCACTGTTCACCCAGGGTTTGAAGGAACTCAAGGCCGGCCGCGAGCGCGAAGGCGCCGAACTGGCGCGCCTGATCAACGACCGCCTGACCGCCATCGAAGAAGACGTGGTGACCCTGCGCGAGCTGGTCCCGCAGATGCTCGCCACCCAGCGCCAGAAGGTCCTCGACCGCTTCGCCGACATGAAGGCCGATCTCGACCCGACCCGCCTTGAGCAGGAAATGGTCCTGCTGGCACAGAAAAGCGACGTCGCCGAAGAATTGGATCGCCTGAGCACCCACATCCTCGAAGTGCGCCGCGTGCTCAAATCCGCCGGTGCCGCCGGTCGGCGCCTGGACTTCCTGATGCAGGAACTCAACCGCGAAGCCAATACACTGGGCTCCAAGGCGTTCGATCCGCGCAGCACCCAGGCTGCGGTCAACCTCAAGGTGTTGATCGAGCAGATGCGCGAACAAGTACAGAATATTGAGTAAGGCAACCTCCATGACCCACAGCACCGGCACCCTCTACATCATTTCCGCCCCTTCGGGCGCGGGCAAAAGCAGCCTGGTCAAGGCCCTGACCGACGCTGACGAGCAGATCCGCATCTCCGTCTCCCACACCACCCGCGCCATGCGCCCGGGCGAGGAGAACGGCGTGCACTATCACTTCGTCGAGCGCACCGAGTTCGTCAAGATGATCGAGCACGGCGACTTCCTGGAGCGCGCCGAAGTGTTCGGCAACCTCTACGGCACCTCGCAAAGCCACCTGCAGCAGACCCTGGACGAAGGCCACGACCTGATCCTGGAAATCGACTGGCAGGGCGCCGAGCAAGTGCGCAAGCTGATGCCGCAGGCCCGCTCGATCTTCATCCTGCCGCCGTCCCTGGAAGCCTTGCACCAGCGCCTGACCAACCGTGGCCAGGACAGCGACGAAATCATCGAAGGCCGCATGCGTGAAGCCGTGAGTGAAATGAGCCACTACGTCGACTACGACTACCTGATCATCAACGACGACTTTTCCCACGCACTGGAGGATTTGAAGGCGATTTTCCGCACCAATCAGCTCCAGCAAAAGCGTCAACAGCAGCGTTTCGGCAAATTGCTCGCCGAACTGCTCGGCTGATTGGCTCTTCCCAAAACGGCTGCAAGGGCTTTACATTGGTGCTTGCAGCGGTTTTACGATGGCTCGCGAAAAATCAGCGCTTCCCTAAACGCTGGTGATTTTTTAAACTGCTCAGTCCGCTCGCCCAACCGGGCAGCGCGCATCTTGCATTCGCTCCGAGGAATACCATGGCCCGCGTAACCGTTGAAGACTGCCTAGAACACGTGGATAACCGCTTTGAGCTGGTCATGCTCTCTACCAAGCGTGCCCGTCAACTGGCCACTGGCGGCAAAGAGCCCCTGGTCCAGTGGGAAAACGACAAGCCTACCGTTGTCGCCCTGCGCGAAATCGCTGAAGGCCTGATGAGCTACGAGTTCATCGCCGAACAGGAAATCGTTCAAGACGAACCGCTGTTTGCAGCGTTCGAGGACGAGTCCAACGAGGCCGTCTAAGCCTATGCCTGGTCGACGTAGCACGGCGCGGGGTCACAGCCATCGGCAGGAGTTAACACTTTGCCGAGCATAGACGCCCTCGCCGATCGCTTATCGGCCTACCTCGGCCCAGACCAGGTCAACCTGGTCCGCCGAGCGTATTTCTACGCCGAACAAGCCCACGACGGCCAACGCCGCCGCAGTGGCGAGGCGTACGTCACCCATCCTCTTGCGGTGGCCAATATTCTTGCCGACATGCACATGGACCATCAGAGCCTGATGGCCGCGATGCTGCATGACGTGATCGAAGACACCGGCATCGCCAAGGAAGCGCTCAGCGCCCAATTTGGCGAAACCGTCGCCGAACTGGTCGACGGGGTCAGCAAACTGACCCAGATGAACTTCGAGACCAAGGCCGAAGCCCAGGCGGAAAACTTCCAGAAGATGGCCATGGCCATGGCCCGGGATATCCGGGTGATCCTGGTCAAGCTGGCCGACCGGCTGCACAACATGCGCACGCTGGAAGTGCTGTCCGGCGAAAAACGCCGGCGCATCGCCAAGGAAACCCTGGAAATCTACGCGCCCATCGCCAACCGGCTGGGCATGCATGCCATTCGTATCGAATTCGAAGACCTCGGTTTCAAGGCCATGCACCCGATGCGTTCGGCGCGCATCTACCAGGCGGTCAAGCGCGCCCGCGGCAACCGCAAGGAAATCGTCAACAAGATCGAAGAGTCCCTGAGCCATTGCCTGGCGATCGACGAGATCGAAGGCGAGGTCAGTGGCCGGCAGAAACACATCTACGGCATCTATAAAAAGATGCGCGGCAAGCGCCGGGCCTTCAACGAGATCATGGACGTCTACGCGTTCCGCATCATCGTGGACAAGGTCGACACCTGCTACCGCGTGCTGGGCGCTGTTCATAATTTGTACAAACCACTGCCAGGCCGGTTCAAGGACTACATCGCGATTCCCAAGGCCAACGGCTACCAGTCGTTGCACACCACGCTGTTTGGTATGCATGGCGTTCCAATCGAGATTCAGATCCGCACCCGCGAAATGGAAGAGATGGCCAACAACGGCATCGCCGCCCACTGGCTGTACAAGTCCAGCGGCGACGAGCAGCCCAAAGGCACTCACGCCCGTGCGCGCCAGTGGGTCAAAGGCGTGCTGGAAATGCAGCAACGCGCCGGCAACTCCCTCGAATTCATTGAAAGCGTGAAAATCGACCTGTTCCCGGACGAGGTCTACGTGTTCACGCCCAAAGGCCGGATCATGGAGCTGCCAAAAGGCTCCACGGCGGTCGACTTTGCCTACGCCGTGCACACCGACGTGGGCAACAGCTGCATCGCCTGTCGGATCAACCGTCGTCTCGCACCGCTGTCCGAACCGCTGCAAAGCGGCTCCACGGTGGAGATCGTCAGCGCGCCCGGCGCCCGTCCGAACCCGGCGTGGCTCAACTTCGTGGTCACTGGCAAGGCGCGCACACACATCCGTCACGCCCTGAAGCTGCAGCGTCGCTCCGAGTCCATCAGCCTGGGCGAGCGCCTGCTGAACAAGGTGCTCAACGGTTTCGACAGCGCCCTCGACAAGATCCCGCAAGAGCGCGTGCAAGCCATGCTTCACGAGTATCGCCAGGAAACCATCGAGGACCTGCTGGAAGACATCGGCCTGGGCAACCGCATGGCCTATGTGGTCGCCCGCCGCCTGCTCGGCGAAGGCGAACAGCTGCCAAGCCCGGAAGGCCCGCTGGCGATTCGCGGCACCGAGGGCCTGGTGCTCAGCTACGCCAAGTGCTGCACGCCGATCCCGGGCGACCCGATTGTCGGCCATTTGTCGGCGGGCAAAGGCATGGTCGTGCACCTGGACAACTGCCGCAACATCACCGAAATCCGCCACAACCCGGAAAAATGCATCCAGCTCTCGTGGGCCAAGGATGTCACCGGCGAATTCAACGTCGAGCTGCGCGTGGAGCTGGAACACCAGCGCGGCCTGATTGCCCTGCTGGCCAGCAGCGTCAACGCGGCCGACGGCAACATCGAGAAGATCAGCATGGACGAACGCGATGGTCGCATCAGCGTGGTCCAACTGGTCGTCAGCGTGCACGACCGTGTGCACCTGGCCCGCGTGATCAAGAAACTGCGCGCCTTGACCGGTGTGATCCGCATCACCCGCATGCGTGCATAGCCGATCCATTACAAGGAGTCATTCATGACCAAGACCGTTATCACCAGCGACAAGGCCCCGGCCGCCATCGGCACCTACTCCCAGGCCATCAAGGCGGGCAATACCGTCTACATGTCCGGCCAGATCCCGCTGGACCCGAAGACCATGGAGCTGGTGGAAGGCTTCGAAGCCCAGACCGTCCAGGTCTTCGAGAACCTCAAGTCGGTGGCCGAAGCGGCTGGCGGTTCCTTCAAGGACATCGTCAAGCTGAACATCTTCCTGACCGACTTGAGCCACTTCGCCAAGGTCAACGAGATCATGGGCAAGTACTTCGAACAGCCGTACCCAGCCCGCGCCGCCATCGGCGTTGCCGCCCTGCCAAAGGGCGCGCAGGTTGAAATGGACGCGATCCTGGTCATCGAGTAAAACACCCGGCGCAGCCTCCCCCAGGCTGCGCCGACTTTGTTTCAGAAGGATTTCGTCATGCGCAAAGCGCTCCTGGCCACATCATTGCTCACCCTGCTGCTCGGCGGCTGCGCCAGCAACCCCGCGGACCTGGATGTGAGCGGCACCTGGATCAACCAGGTCGCCATCGATGCGGCTGCCAAAGGCGGCCCTTTGCGTGAAGCCCTGCAAAGCTTCGGCCCGACCCTCGAATGGGAGGTCAACACCAAAGCTGCGCAGGCGCGCTACTACAACGGCTTTGAAGTCGCAGAAGGCAAGCTGCTCGGCGAAAAATCCGGCGCCTGGAGCGTGGACTTCTACGGCAGCTCCGCCACCGAACTCAAGCGCAAAGGCAAGCAACTACAGCAAGTGGCCAACGACAATGAGCCTGAGCAACTGTTCGCCCGTCCCAAAGAGCCCGCACCGGACGGCGCGCCCTTGGGCGCCAACTTCGAGCGTGCGCTGTATGCCGCCTATATGGGCGGTGACTGGAAAATCCTCGACGGCTTCGGCAGCGGCGCCATCGTCCAATTCCAGGCCAACGGCAAAGTGGCCGGCCTGCCCAATGTTGATCAGTACTCGCTATGCCTGGCGGGCGATTGCGCGTCCATGAGCGGTGGCTATGACAGCATCTGGCTGCAGCTGAATGGCCAGGGCAACCCCTGGATTTTCGTCCGCAAGGACAAGCAACTGGAAATCTTCCAGGCCGTGAACACCGCACAGGCGGACGAGGTACCCCAGTTCACCCCCGGCCCCCGCCAATGGCTGCTGGAAAAACAGTGATACAGAACAAAGGAGCCGAAAGGCTCCTTTTTCTTTAGCCTGCGCGTGGTTGGAAACTGCCTCAGGACAGCCTCATGCTCAAACTGCTCGCCCTCGGATTATCGTTACTGATTAGCCACGCCCAGGCAGCCCCCGATATCAACGGTATCTGGGTCAACCGAGCCTTGATCGATGCCGCGGCTCAAGGCGGCCCATTGAATACCGCAGGCGCGCACCTCGAATGGGAGATCGACACCCGCAACGCCATGGCGCGCGTCAGCAATGGCTTCGAAACCGGCGAAGGCCAGTTGCGGCAGACCAGCCCCGATACCTGGACCGTCGATTACGACGGCCACAGCATCAACACGCTGCGCCTGGAAGGCGAGCAACTGATTCAACTGGCCCAGGCGCATACCCCCCAACAGACATTTCATCGGCCGATCGAAGTGCCCACCGCGGGAGCGAAATGGGGGAGCACCTTCCGAAAAGCCCTGAACACGGCCTATCTGGGCGGCCAGTGGCGCATTACGCAGGGCCCAGGCACAGGTGATGCCCTCGTTTTCACAGCGGATGGGCGCGTTTCAGGGCTGCCTGACACCGTCAGCTATGAACTCTGCCTCGACGGTGACTGCGCCTCCCAAGGGGCAGGCCATGACACGATGTATCTGAGCACTGAAGCCCAAGGTGATACCTGGATTTTCGTCCGCAAGGGCAAGCAGCTGGAAATCTTCCAGGCCGTGAACACCGCACAGGCGGACGAGGTGCCTCAGCTCACCCCCGGCCCCCGCCAATGGCTGCTGGAAAAACAGTAAACCGCCTCACGAAAATGAAGGTGGGACCGAACTCAGCCTTTGAGTATTGCCGCGTAACCTTCACGGTAGGTCGGGTAGGTCGGCGTCCACCCCAGCGCCTTGGCTCGCGCGTTGCTGCACTGCTTACTCCCCGCACGCCGCACGCTGGCGTCATCCGCCCACTCGGTCACACCCAGATACTCCCGCAACCAGCCCACCACCTCGGCCAGCGGCGCCGGCGCATCGTCGACGCCGATGTAAACCTTGTCCAGCGAACCGCCCTTCTCCACATGGTGCAGCAAAAACGCCAGCAACCCGGCGGCATCTTCCGCGTGAATACGGTTGCCATATAAAGGAGGGTCGATGGCCACGCGATAGCCTTGCCGCACCTGGGTCAGCAGCCATTCGCGACCCGGGCCATAAATGCCGGTCAACCGCACCACACTGGCGGGAATGCCGCTGTTGAGCGCGACCTGCTCGGCTTCCAGCATCACCTGCCCGGAATACCCCAGGGCCTGGGTGTCGGATGTTTCGTCGACCCATTCACCATTCTGCTGCCCATACACACTGCTGCTGGAGACAAACAGCAGGTGTTTCGGTGCCTGGCCGTAGTCATCCAGCCACTCCAGCACATGTTTCAAACCTTCAACGTAAGCGGCGCGATACCCGGCCTCATCGTGGTCCGTCGCAGCCGCGCAGTACACCAGGTAATCCACCCCGCCAATCGGCCAGGTGTCCGGGCACTCCTTGTTGAAGAGGTCTCCGGCAATGCCAATCACGCCTTCGGGAAGGCGCGAAACATCACGCCGCAGGCCGTGAACCTCCCATTCCGAGGCAAGCAATTGCCTAGCCAACCGACTACCCACGTCACCGCATCCGGCAATCACAACAGAAGGCGCAGACATCACAAAACTCCGTACTGAAAGGTCTAGGTTAGCCCTCGCAGCAGACCGGCGGCCAGAAAAAGCACAAATAAAGTTACTGTATTACTTCTGTTAACAAGAATTACTTGCAATAATAACCGCCCATTTGTCCTCGACCCCTTTGGGTTTGGAAGGACGATCACTCATTTTTTCTCTCAGGTCCGGCCAGCATGACACGTAATACAACCCCCGCTTCGCCTACCACATCCCGCGCCTGGCGCGCGATTGCAGCGCTGGTGTTCAGCGTATTGCTGGCACCGACCGCTGCATTCGCTGATGCCACCGCCCCTGCCACCCCGGCGGCGGCTGAGCAATCCACTGCGGCTCCAGCGGCCACCGACCCGGCCCTGGCTGCCGACCCGGCGGGCGCCGATGAAACCGGTGTGGTCCTAGAAGAAGACAACACCCTGGGCATGGCACACGACCTGTCCCCATGGGGCATGTATCAGAACGCTGACGTGGTGGTGAAAGCCGTGATGATCGGCCTGGCTATCGCCTCGATCATCACCTGGACCATCTGGATCGCCAAAGGCTTCGAACTGCTGGGCGCCAAGCGTCGCCTGCGCACCGAGATCGTCCACCTCAAAAAGGCCACCACCCTCAAGGAAGCCAGCGAAAGCGCGACCAAGAAGGGCACCCTGGCCAACACACTGGTGCACGACGCGCTGGAAGAAATGCGCCTGTCGGCCAACACCCGCGAAAAAGAAGGCATCAAGGAACGTGTGGCTTTCCGCCTCGAGCGCCTGGTTGCCGCCTGCGGCCGTAACATGAGCAGCGGCACCGGCGTGCTGGCGACCATCGGTTCCACCGCGCCGTTCGTCGGCCTGTTCGGTACCGTGTGGGGCATCATGAACAGCTTCATCGGCATCGCCAAAACCCAGACCACCAACCTCGCCGTCGTTGCCCCTGGTATCGCCGAAGCCCTGCTGGCCACCGCCCTGGGCCTGGTTGCCGCGATTCCTGCGGTAGTGATCTACAACGTCTTCGCCCGTTCGATTGCCGGCTACAAGGCCCAGGTATCGGACGCGTCGGCGGAAGTCCTGCTGCTGGTCAGCCGCGACCTCGATCACCTGCCTACCGAGCGCAGCTCGCAACCGCACATGGTGAAAGTGGGGTAATCGGCCATGGGCCTGCATTTGAATCAAGGCGACGACGAACTCGTCGAGAACCACGAAATCAACGTTACGCCGTTCATCGACGTGATGCTGGTGCTGCTGATCATCTTCATGGTGGCGGCACCCTTGGCCACCGTGGACATCAAGGTTGACCTGCCTGCCTCCAGCGCCAAGCCGGCGCCGCGACCGGAGAAGCCGGTATTCCTCAGCGTCAAGGCAGACCAGCGTCTGTTCCTGGGCGAAGAAGAAGTCAAGGCTGAAACCCTGGGGCCGGTGCTCGACGCCAAGACCCAAGGCAAGAAGGACACGACGATCTTCTTCCAGGCTGACAAAGGCGTGGACTACGGCGACCTGATGAGCGTGATGGATGCCCTGCGGGCAGCCGGTTACCTCAAGGTAGGCCTGGTCGGACTTGAGACGGCAGCCAAAAAATGATCACGACGCGCCACAAACTGACGCGTTATGGCACCAGCCTCGCCGTCGTGCTGGGCGTGCATGCCGTCGCGATTGCCATCGCGCTTCACTGGTCGGCGCCGCATACGGTGCAGTTGCCACCGGCTGCCATGGTCATCGACCTGGCACCGATGCCAGCCCCACCGCCGCCGGCACCGCCCAAGGTGGTAACGCCGCCGCAACCGCCTGCGCCGGTCGAGGAGCTGCCGCTGCCGAAACTGGCCGAGGCGCCCAAGCCGACGATCCAGGTGCCAAAGCCGGTCAAGCCAAAACCCAAGCCGCAACCGCCAAAACCGGTAGAGAAGAAGGTCGAGCCGCCCAAGGAGAAGCCCTCCGAGGACCCGCCGAGCGACGCTCCGCCGACTCAGGCACCGGCTGAAAAATCTGCCCAGCCCGTACCCGGCCCGTCTCCGCAGCAAATCGCAGCGAAGGCCTCCTGGGAAGGCTCCCTGCTGGCGCACTTGCAGAAGTACAAGAAGTACCCGCCCGGCGCCCAGGCCCGTGGCAAGGAAGGCCTGAACCGCCTGAAGTTCGTGGTCGATGCAGACGGCAACGTGCTGTCCTACGAGTTGGTGGGCCGCTCCGGCAACGCCGACCTGGACCGCGCGACCCTGGACATGATTCGTCGTGCCCAGCCGCTGCCGAAACCGCCGGCGGACATGCTCAAGGGTGGCAGTATCGAGATCGTTGCACCGTTCGTGTACAACATCGAGAAACGTCGCCGGTAAAGGCAAGCAGGGACCAATGCGGGAGGGGGCAAGCCTCCCTCCCACATTTGGTTTCACCGGCCCGGAAAAACTTCGCACATTCCTCGCTCAATCCCCAACAAAGTTCTGATAACGTGCGTCTATCGATTGCAGCCGGTATGCTTGGCCCGCAACCTCATGGACGCTCGCTATGACTCTCACAGAATTACGCTACATCGTTACCCTCGCCCAAGAGCAGCACTTTGGCCACGCGGCTGAGCGTTGCCACGTCAGCCAGCCGACGCTGTCGGTGGGTGTGAAAAAGCTTGAAGACGAACTCGGTGTGCTGATTTTCGAGCGCAGCAAGAGCGCCGTGCGCCTAACTCCGGTGGGCGAAGGCATCGTGGCCCAGGCCCAGAAGGTGCTGGAACAGGCCCAAAGCATTCGCGAACTGGCGCAGGCCGGCAAGAACCAGCTGACCGCCCCGCTGAAAGTCGGCGCCATCTATACCGTCGGCCCCTACCTGTTTCCGCATCTGATCCCGCAACTGCACCGCGTTGCGCCACAGATGCCGCTCTACATCGAAGAAAACTTCACCCACGTACTGCGCGACAAACTGCGCAACGGCGAGCTGGACGCGATCATCATCGCCCTGCCGTTCAACGAGGCCGACGTACTCACCCTGCCGCTCTACGATGAGCCGTTCCAGGTGCTGATGCCCGCCGACCACCCGTGGACCAAAAAGGACACCATCGACGCCGCCCTGCTCAACGACAAGAGCCTGCTGCTGCTCGGCGAAGGCCACTGCTTCCGCGATCAAGTGCTTGAAGCCTGCCCGACCCTCACCAAGGGCAACGACGGCGCCAAGCACACCACGGTGGAATCCAGCTCCCTGGAAACCATTCGGCACATGGTCGCGTCCGGCCTGGGCATCTCGATCCTGCCGCTGTCGGCCGTAGACAGCCATCACTACGCCCCCGGCGTGATCGAAGTACGCCCGCTCACCCCGCCGGTGCCCTTCCGTACCGTGGCGATTGCCTGGCGTGCCAGCTTCCCTCGGCCGAAAGCCATTGAGATCCTCGCCGACTCGATCCGTTTGTGCTCGGTGGCCAAGCCGCCTGCTGCGAGCTAAGTACCGGTATGACTGAGCTGTCGCAGGTGTCGGTGACGGCACTCAAGGGTGTCGGTGAAGCCATGGCCGAGAAGTTGGCCAAGGTCGGCCTGGAGAATCTCCAGGACGTATTGTTTCACCTGCCCCTGCGTTATCAGGACCGCACCCGCGTGGTGCCCATCGGCCAATTGCGGCCAGGACAGGACGCGGTGGTCGAAGGCACCGTCAGCGGCGCCGACGTGGTGATGGGCAAGCGCCGCAGCCTGGTGGTGCGCCTGCAGGACGGCACTGGCGGCCTGAGCTTGCGTTTCTACCATTTCAGCAATGCGCAAAAGGACGGCCTCAAGCGTGGCACCCGCGTGCGGTGCTACGGCGAAGCACGCCCCGGTGCCTCCGGCCTGGAGATCTACCACCCGGAATACCGCGCCATCACCGGCGACGAGCCGCCGCCGGTGGACACCACCCTCACGCCGATCTACCCGCTCACCGAAGGCCTGACCCAACAGCGCCTGCGCCAGCTGTGCACCCAGACCCTGACAATGCTCGGCCCGCAAAGCCTGCCCGACTGGCTGCCCCTGGAGCTGGCCCGCGATTACCAACTGGCGCCGCTGGACGATGCGATCCGCTACCTGCATCACCCGCCGGCCGATGCCGATGTGGACGAACTGGCGCTGGGTCATCACTGGGCCCAGCACCGCCTGGCCTTTGAAGAACTGCTGACCCACCAACTGTCCCAGCAGCGCCTGCGCGAAAGCATGCGTTCTCTGCGCGCACCGGCGATGCCCAAGGCCACCCAGCTGCCGGCGCAATACCTGGCCAACCTCGGCTTCGCGCCGACCGGTGCCCAGCAGCGCGTCGGCAACGAAATTGCCTACGACCTCAGTCAGCAAGAGCCGATGTTGCGCCTGATCCAGGGCGACGTGGGCGCGGGCAAGACCGTGGTCGCCGCCCTTGCTGCCCTGCAGGCACTGGAAGCCGGATACCAGGTGGCGCTGATGGCGCCCACCGAGATCCTCGCCGAGCAACACTTCATCACCTTCAAGCGCTGGCTCGAACCCCTGGGCCTTGAAGTGGCGTGGCTGGCAGGCAAGCTCAAGGGCAAGAACCGCATTTCGGCGCTGGAGCAGATTGCCGGCGGCGCACCGATGGTGGTGGGCACCCACGCGCTGTTCCAGGACGAAGTGAAGTTCAAGAATCTCGCGCTGGTGATCATCGACGAACAACATCGCTTCGGCGTGCAACAACGCCTGGCCCTGCGTCAGAAAGGTGTGGGCGGGCGCATGAACCCGCACCAGTTGATCATGACTGCCACACCGATCCCGCGCACCCTGGCGATGAGCGCCTATGCCGACCTCGACACCTCGATCCTCGACGAACTGCCGCCCGGCCGCACCCCGGTCAATACGGTGTTGGTCACCGACACCCGGCGTGTCGAAGTGATCGAGCGGGTACGCGGTGCCTGCGCCGAAGGCCGCCAGGCGTACTGGGTGTGCACGCTGATCGAAGAATCCGAAGAGCTGACCTGCCAGGCCGCCGAAACCACGTATGAAGACCTCACCAGCGCCCTCGGCGAGCTCAAGGTCGGGCTGATCCACGGGCGCATGAAACCGGTGGAAAAAGCTGCGGTGATGGCCGAGTTCAAGGCCGGCAACCTGCAACTGCTGGTGGCTACGACGGTGATCGAAGTCGGCGTGGACGTTCCCAACGCCAGCCTGATGATCATCGAAAACCCCGAGCGCCTGGGCCTGGCCCAATTGCACCAACTGCGCGGCCGCGTAGGACGGGGCAGTGCCGCCAGCCATTGCGTGCTGCTGTACCACCCGCCACTGTCCCAGATCGGTCGCCAGCGCCTGGGCATCATGCGCGAAACCAACGACGGTTTTGTCATCGCCGAAAAGGACCTGGAACTGCGCGGCCCCGGCGAAATGCTCGGCACCCGCCAGACCGGCTTGCTGCAATTCAAGGTCGCCGACCTGATGCGCGACGCCGACCTGCTCCCCGCCGTGCGCGATGCCGCGCAGGCCCTGCTCGAGCGCTGGCCGGACCACGTCAGCCCGCTCCTCGACCGCTGGCTGCGCCACGGCCAGCAATACGGCCAGGTCTGACCCTTGGAGGGTTTGTCGCCAACCACGTCACAAACCACAGTTAGGCGACCAACATAGGTATCAAGCTGGTTATACTTCGTGGACTGTAAGAAATTGGATCCGGCCATGTCAGAAGTAGCCCTCGCCACAGCCCCAATCACCGCGCCGCCGGTGATTCGGGCTCTGCTCGCCAAGCTCGCCATCAACTACAAGGAAGTCGCCGACCAACCTGGCCTGAACCCTGCGCAAAAGGTTCAGGCGGTGTTGCTGGAAGATGCCGTGGGCGCGCTGATGGTGCTGTTCCCGCAGAACCACCTGCTGGATCTCAACCGCCTCGCCGAACTCACTGGCCGGCGTCTCACCGCGGTGTCGCCGGACCGTGTCGAGCGCATGTTGAGCAAACACGACCTGAAGCTGCTGCCAGGCCTGCCGCCACTCACGTCCTCGCCGTGCCTGTACGAAGGCCGCCTGCTCGACGAACCGAGCCTGCTGGTGCATTCGGGCGAAGCCGGGCTGCTGCTGGAAATTTCCAGCGCCGAGTTCAAGGCCCTGCTCAACAAGGCCAGCGCCGCTCAGTTCGGCGAGCCGCTGAGCAATATCCGCCCCAACCTCGACCGCCCGAATGATGACCGCGAGGAAATCACCCAGGCGATGCAGGCGTTCACCGCCCGCCGTATCCAACAGCGCCTGGAAGCGACCATCGAGATCCCGCCGCTGGCCGACACCGCGCAGAAGATCATCAAGCTGCGCGTCGACCCCAACGCCACCATCGATGACATCACCGGCGTAGTGGAAACCGACCCGGCCCTGGCTGCGCAAGTGGTCAGTTGGGCGGCGTCGCCGTATTACGCGTCGCCGGGCAAGATTCGCTCCGTGGAAGACGCCATCGTGCGTGTGCTGGGCTTCGACCTGGTGATCAACCTGGCGTTGGGCCTCGCCCTGGGCAAGACCTTGAGCCTGCCCAAGGACCACCCGCACCAGGCCACGCCGTACTGGCACCAGTCGATCTACACCGCTGCCGTCATCGAAGGCCTGACCCGCGCCATGCCCCGTGCCCAGCGCCCGGAAGCCGGCTTGACCTACCTGGCCGGCCTGCTGCACAACTTCGGCTACCTGCTGCTGGCCCACGTGTTTCCGCCGCACTTCTCGCTGATCTGCCGCCACCTGGAGGTCAACCCGCACCTGTGCCACAGCTATGTGGAACAGCACCTGCTGGGTATCAGCCGCGAGCAGATTGGCGCGTGGCTGATGCGCTATTGGGACATGCCGGACGAACTGTCCACGGCCCTGCGCTTCCAGCACGACCCGACCTACGACGGCCAGTACGCCGAATACCCGAACCTGGTGTGCCTGGCCGTGCGCTTGCTGCGCAGCCGTGGCATCGGCTCCGGGCCGGATGAAGCGATCCCGGATGCGCTGATCGAACGTTTGGGGTTGAGTCGCGACAAGGCCGAGGACGTGGTCAGCAAGGTACTGGATGCCGAGGTGCTGTTGCGCGAACTGGCGTCCCAGTTCAGTCAGAACTGAGTGTGTAGACCTTTGGATGGCTATCGGGGGCAAGCCCCCTCCCACATTTGACTGTGTTCACACATCACACCGTGGGAGGGGGCTTGCCCCCGATGAATCCACCTCGGTCGACCTGAAAACCCTACTTCTTTTTCTTCGGCTTCAAATACTTGGTCAGCCCCTGGAACCAGATCACCAGCGCCGGGTTGCCCTTGATCTGGATCGACTTGTCCTGAATCCCCGTCATGAACGCCAGTTGCTTGTTCTTCGCCTGCATCGTGGCGAAGCCGTAGGCGGCATCCTTGAACGCAATCGCAAACGCCGGGGACGGATGGACACCCGAACGGCTGGTGATGCGCTGGTCTTTGACGATGAAGTGACGAGCAACCTTGCCGTCGAGGGTCTGCAACTGGAAGGCCAGGTCTTTATCGCCTAGCTGTTGCTGAAAGGCAGGATTGGTGCGGCTGGCTTTGCCCATCATCAGGCCCAGCACCCACAGGAGGAGACGAAATTTCATGCACACGGCCTCGTGTAATTATTGAGTGGCCGGCGCAGTGTAACGATTTGCCAAAAGAACGCCATCGATCTTGCGCATTAGCGGAAGATCGGCTGGCGTTTGACACTTATAGCAGCATGTTGCTTGGACTTCGGGCGAGGTCAACCTGGCGCAGCACGCCGCCTTTCAATCGACGACGACGCGTTTGTGCCCACTGCCGGAAAATGCATTGGGTGCGAACATGAGCTTGAGCCTGGCAAAGCGTTTCAACCTGGATGAAACCGCCCAGCGCTGCTGGGTCACGCCGTTTCATGTCGCACAAAAAATGGGCACCCGACCCAGTCGGCGTGCCCATTTTTCCTACCACCCCGCCCCTTCGAGGCGGTACGACCGATTATGCGTTGACGGTGTCTTTGAGCGACTTGCCCGGCTTGAACGCAACGGTGTTGCTCGCCTTGATTTTCACCGGCTCGCCGGTTTGCGGGTTTTTACCGGTGCGGGCGCCGCGATGGCGTTGCAGGAAGGTGCCGAAGCCAACCAGGGTGACGCTGTCCTTGCGGTGCAGCGCGCCGGTGATTTCTTCGAGAACGGCGTTGAGGACGCGGTTGGCCTGTTCTTTGGTGAGATCCGCTTTTTCAGCGATGGCGGCTGCGAGTTCTGGTTTACGCATGAGTGAAGCCTCTTTGACGGTTTTTTGTTGTTATGTCCGTGCTGCTCTCTGACGGAGCAGCGCCCAAAGCGCCGCAGGCTCTACTCTGCGGCAGACGGGAGTGAGGATGGCATGCCCACGCACGCTCCGCCAGTCTCGCGGAGGCCTTTCTGCGGGCAAGAACGTGCTTATTCCGACAGAACGACCGGTATTTACGCCAGCAACGGCGGAAGTTCTTTGTTAAGGGCGAGTTTTTCCATCACCGCAGTCCCGGTCAGTGCGTAACCCAGCAGGCGCCCGCTACTGTCGCGGCACAGGGCCTTGATATCAGCGCCCTGCCCTTCAACGCTCCACACCCCTTCGGTGCCCCTGGGCGGTGGCGATACCACCAGCGGGCAGACCGGGGTCTTCACGGTAACGGGCATCGGCCCGTAACTGACGGCCGTGGCGTTGCCGGCCAGGGTCTGGGCCAGGGCGCGCGCGCAACTCATCAGCGGCATGACGTAGAGCAGGTTCAAGCCATCGACCTCGGCGCAGTCGCCCAGGGCGTAGATGTTGGCGTGAGAGGTCTTGAGGTGGCGGTCTACCATCACGCCACGGTTGGTCTGCAGGCCGGCGGCGGCAGCCAGGTCGACACGCGGGCGCAGGCCGATGGCCGAGACCACCAGGTCGCACGGGATCACTTCACCGTCCGACAGGTGCGCCTCCAGGCCATCAGCCGTGCGCTGCAGGCGATTGAGCACCGGGCCCAGGTGGAACCGCGCGCCCAGGCCCTCAAGCCCGGCCTGCACCGCCGCGGCGGCGGCCGGGTGCAACAGGGTTGGCATGACTTGTTCGCACGGCGCCACCAGGTCGATTTCGTAGCCGCCCAGGATCAGGTCGTTGGCAAATTCACATCCGATCAATCCAGCGCCGAGCAGCAACACCCGGCGCTTGCCGGCCGCAGCGGTGCGAAAGCGCGCGTAGTCTTCCAGGTCGTTGATCGGGAAAATCAGTTCGGCAGCGTCGCCCTCCACCGGCACACGCACGGTTTCTGCGCCCCAGGCCAGGATCAAGTCGCGGTAGGCCACCGCTTCCTCGCCGATCCACAGGCGCTTGTGGCCAGGGTCGATGCCGCTGACGCGGGTGTGGGTGCGCACTTCGGCCTTGAGCTGCTCGGCCATGGCGCCGGGTTCAGCCATGCTCAGGCCATCGGCTTCCTTGTTCTTGCCAAAGCCGGTGGAGAGCATGGGCTTGGAGTAGGAGCGTCCGTCATCCGCAGTGATCAGCAGCAATGGGGTTTCGCTGTCGAGCTTGCGAAACTCTCGGGCCACGTTGTAACCGGCCAGCCCTGTGCCGATGATCACGACAGGTGCGTTCATTCCTTTCTCCTTGTAGTACGTTTCTTAAATGTTCAGATCAGCCGATTTCGATCATTTCGAAATCCATCTTGCCGACGCCGCAGTCCGGGCACAGCCAGTCTTCCGGGACGTCTTCCCAACGGGTGCCGGGCAGAATTCCGTCATCCGGCCAGCCGTCTGCTTCGTTGTAGATAAGGCCACAGACGATACATTGCCACTTCTTCATTACGTGCTTCCTCAGGGTCCAGGCATCTCGGCCGACGGTCGATTGATCCAGCGTTGCCGTCCGGCTCAGGGCGTTTTGTACTGATCGAAGCCGGCAGATGCAAGCATGATCGGTGCAAACGGCCGGTTCGACCCGGCAAAAGCCCGGGCCCCCATGGTAAGCTCGCCGCCTATTTTGCTGCCAAAACTGACGCACCGTGCCGCACTCAATCGCCCCTTCCGATGCTTGCCAGTGGCTGACCCAGAGCCTCCTGGCCCCTGTGCCCGCGCCCCTGACCCTTGACTGGCTGTTCGACGAAGGCTCGCTGACGCGGCGCCTGACGTGGCTGTCGGACGACGGGTTCAGCGTAACGCCGCTGTTCGAAGGCTGGCAGCCGTTGCGCGACGACGAATGCGCCGCCCTTGGGCTGGCCCCGGCCACCGTCGGCTGGGTGCGCGAAGTGTATTTGCGCGGCCAGGGTCAGCCCTGGGTATTCGCCCGCAGCGTCGCGGCCCGCAGTGCCTTGCAGGGCGATGGCTTGCACATGGACGAGCTGGGCAGCCGCTCGCTCGGCGAACTGTTGTTCTGTGACCACGCCTTCGCCCGCCAGGCCATCGAAGTGTGCCATTACCCACCGCAATGGCTGCCCACGGCAGACCAGGTCGACAACCTGTGGGCCCGCCGCTCGCGCTTTGATCGCGGGGCGCTGAGCATATTGGTGGCGGAAGTCTTCCTGCCCAGATTCTGGCACGCACTGCATGCCCACCCGGAGAACTGCTGATGTACCAGCGTCTGCTCAAGTCCTTGAACCGCCTGAATCCCCGGGCCTGGGATTTCATTCAGTTGACCCGCATGGACAAGCCCATCGGCATCTACCTGCTGTTATGGCCGACATTGTGGGCGCTGTGGATTGCCGGCGAGGGCGCGCCGTCCCTGCTCAATATCGTGATTTTCGTGCTGGGCGTGGTGCTGACCCGTGCCGGCGGCTGCGTGATCAATGACTGGGCCGACCGCAAAGTCGACGGCCATGTGAAACGCACCGAGCAGCGCCCGCTGGTGAGCGGCAAGATCACCTCGAAAGAAGCATTGGTGTTCTTTGCGCTGCTGATGGGGGTGAGTTTCCTGCTGGTACTGCTGACCAACGCCACCACCATCCTGCTGTCCCTCGGCGGCCTGGCCCTGGCGGCGAGCTACCCGTTCATGAAGCGCTACACCTATTACCCGCAGGTGGTGCTGGGCGCAGCGTTCTCCTGGGGCATGCCGATGGCGTTCACGGCCGAGACCGGCAACCTGCCGGCGGCGGCGTGGCTGCTGTACATCGCCAACCTGCTGTGGACGGTGGGTTACGACACCTATTACGCGATGACCGACCGTGACGACGACTTGAAGATCGGCGTGAAATCCACCGCCATCCTGTTTGGCGAGGCTGATCGGGTGATCATCCTGACCCTGCAAGGGCTGGCGCTGGGCTGCCTGTTGCTGGCGGGTTCGCGGTTTGAGCTGGGGGGCTGGTTCCACCTCGGGTTGCTGGCGGCGGCGGGGTGTTTTGCGTGGGAGTTCTGGTACACGCGGGACAGAGACCGGTTGAAGTGCTTCAAGGCGTTTTTGCACAACCACTGGGCAGGGCTGGCGATTTTCGCGGGGATTGTGGCGGATTACGCGTTGCACTGAGGATTTGATGGTGGCTGTACCGGCGCCATCGAGGGCAAGCGCCCTCCCACAGCGGTGCGCATTCCAACTGTGGGAGGGCGCTTGCCCCCGATGCTTTCAGCGGCGCCGCAGGTTCAGGGCTTGATGACGTGCCACGCGCCACCCTTGCCATCACCGGTTTTGTCACCGGCCTTGTGGTCATCCTTGTAGGTGTACACCGGCTTGCCTTTGTAGGCCCACTGGCTGGTCTGGTCATCGCGAGTGATCACGGTCCAGTCGCCCGTCGGTTTGTCGGTGGACTCGGCCTTCAGCGGCGGCCAGTTGGTCGCGCACTGGTCCTTGCACACGGATTTGCCGCCAGCGTCCTTGTCGAAGGTGTAGAGGGTCAGGCCCTTGTGATCCACCAGCAAGCCATCATGGGTCATCGCCGGTTCCGCCGCGAACGCCAGGGTCGGTAGCGTCAACGCTGCCGTTACCAGCAGGGCTTTCCAGGAAACAGTGCTGTAAGTCATCGGAACCTTCCTATTTTGGTTGTCAGGATTCGGACCCACAGCGTAGTCCAGAGTGCCGCGAATTGCCCAAGCGACTAAATTACTGTCACACGACTGCAATAATTCCGTTATCTAATGCGGCGCAAGACAGTTAAATGACAAGAGGATTTTTGAGCATGGTAGGCAGGAGCATTCTGATCGTTGACGACGAAGCGCCCATCCGCGAGATGATCGCCGTCGCGTTGGAAATGGCCGGCTATGACTGCCTGGAGGCGGAAAACTCCCAGCAGGCCCATGCCATTATCGTCGACCGCAAGCCCGACCTGATCCTGTTGGACTGGATGCTGCCCGGCACCTCTGGCATCGAGTTGGCTCGCCGCCTCAAGCGTGACGAGCTGACCGGGGATATCCCGATCATCATGCTCACCGCCAAGGGCGAAGAGGACAACAAGATCCAGGGCCTGGAAGTCGGCGCCGATGACTACATCACCAAGCCCTTTTCCCCACGGGAGCTGGTCGCGCGTCTGAAGGCCGTATTGCGCCGCGCCGGCCCGACCGATGGCGAAGCGCCAATTGAAGTGGGCGGCCTGATCCTCGACCCGATCAGCCACCGCGTGACCATCGACGGCACACCCGCCGAGATGGGCCCCACCGAATACCGCCTGCTGCAATTCTTCATGACCCACCAGGAACGCGCCTACACCCGCGGCCAGTTGCTCGACCAGGTCTGGGGCGGCAATGTGTATGTGGAAGAGCGCACCGTGGACGTGCATATCCGTCGCCTGCGCAAAGCCTTGGGCGATGCCTACGAGAATCTGGTACAAACCGTGCGTGGCACGGGTTACCGGTTTTCCACCAAGGGCTGAACCCGCCGCCTCTTGACTTAAACAGCTGACAAGGACGCATGTTCAAGTGAACCAAAACTGGCATGGCACGCTGATCCGCCACATGCTTTTGCTGATCACCGGCTGCCTGTTGGTGGGGTTGGTCAGTGGCTATTACGGCTGGAGCCTGGCCATCGGCATTGGCCTGTACCTGGGGTGGACCCTCAAGCAACTGCTACGCCTTCATGAATGGCTGCGCCAGCACAAACCCGATGAAGCCCCTCCCGACGGCTACGGCCTGTGGGGCGAGGTGTTCGACAGCATCTACCACCTGCAACGCCGCGACCAGCGGGTGCGCGGGCGCCTGCAAGCGGTGATCGACCGGGTGCAGGAGTCCACCGCCGCGCTGAAAGACGCGGTGATCATGCTCGACAGCGACGGCAACCTGGAATGGTGGAACCGCGCTGCCGAGACCCTGCTAGGCCTCAAGACGCCCCAAGACAGCGGCCAACCGGTGACCAACCTGGTGCGGCATCCGCGCTTCAAGGAATACTTCGAGCAGGACAACTACGAAGAAGCCCTGGAAATCCCCTCGCCCACCAACGACCGCATCCGCATCCAGTTGTACCTCACGCGCTATGGCAACAATGAGCACCTGATGCTGGTGCGCGACGTCACCCGAATCCACCAGTTGGAACAGATGCGCAAAGACTTCGTTGCCAACGTCTCCCACGAACTGCGCACGCCGTTGACGGTGATTTGCGGTTACCTGGAGACGCTGCTGGACAACGTCGACGAGATCAACCCGCGCTGGAGCCGTGCCCTGCAACAGATGCAGCAGCAAGGCTCGCGCATGCAGACCTTGCTCAACGACCTGCTGCTGCTGGCCAAGCTGGAAGCCACGGACTACCCGTCGGACAATCACCCGGTGGCTGTCCAGAGCCTGCTGCAGACCATCAAGAACGACGCCCAGGCCCTCTCCGGCCAGCGCGGCCAGCAGATCACCCTGGAGGCCGACCCGAGCGTGTTGCTCAAGGGCAGCGAGGGCGAGTTGCGCAGCGCGTTTTCCAACCTGGTGTTCAACGCCGTGAAGTACACCCAGGACAAGGGCACCATCCGTATTCGCTGGTGGGCCGACGAGCAAGGCGCACACCTGAGCGTGCAGGACTCCGGCATCGGCATCGATGCCAAGCACCTGCCGCGCCTGACCGAGCGTTTCTACCGCGTCGACTCCAGCCGCAACTCCAACACCGGCGGCACAGGCCTGGGCCTGGCGATCGTCAAGCATGTGCTGCTGCGCCATCGGGCCCGCCTGGAAATCAGCAGTGTGCTGGGCCATGGCAGTACGTTTACCTGCCATTTCCCGCCGGCCCAAGTGGCCCGCGCACAGGCGCTCGGCACCGACGAATGACCCGAAAACACCACAGCTGTTAACTGTGGGAGGGGGCTTGCCCCCGATGGCGGTGAGTCAGGTATGAATGTGTTGACTGACACGCTGCCATCGGGGGCAAGCCCCCTCCCACATTGAATTGCGTGGTTGTAGAGCGAGTATTCCACGCCCCACCCGGCAGCGGGCACTAGGCAAGCGCCCCATCAGCCGCTACATTGGCCGACTTGCGCCTGCGATTGCGGCCTGTCTGCCACCCCTTATCGAACACACGGAACCTGCAAAACCCCATCATGGACCCTTCCCCTGGCATCACCCTCGCGACACTCTTCGCCGACTTCGGCATGATTCTTTTTGCACTGGTCCTGGTACTGCTCAACGGTTTCTTCGTTGCGGCGGAATTCGCCATGGTCAAACTGCGCTCCACCCGGGTCGAGGCCATTGCCGACACCAACGGCTGGCGCGGGCAGATCCTGCGCACCGTGCACAGCCAGCTCGACGCCTACCTGTCGGCCTGCCAGCTGGGTATCACCCTCGCCTCCCTGGGCCTGGGCTGGGTCGGCGAACCGGCCTTCGCGCACATCCTCGAGCCGCTGCTGGGCGCCGCGGGCGTCGAGTCGCCGGAAGTGATCAAGGGCGTGTCGTTCTTCGCCGCGTTCTTCGTGATTTCCTACCTGCACATCGTGGTCGGCGAGCTGGCGCCCAAGTCCTGGGCGATCCGCAAACCCGAGCTGCTGTCGCTGTGGACGGCGGTGCCGCTGTACCTGTTCTACTGGGCGATGTACCCGGCGATCTACCTGCTCAACGCCAGCGCCAACGCGATCCTGCGCATCGCCGGCCAAGGCGAGCCCGGCCCGCACCACGAGCACCATTACAGCCGCGAAGAACTCAAGCTGATCCTGCACTCCAGCCGTGGCCAGGACCCAAGCGACCAAGGCATGCGCGTCCTGGCTTCCGCCGTGGAAATGGGCGAGCTGGAAGTGGTGGACTGGGCCAACTCCCGTGAAGACCTGGTGACCCTGGACTTCAACGCCCCGCTCAAGGAAATCCTCGCGCTGTTCCGCCGCCACAAATTCAGCCGTTACCCGGTGTACGACGCGGTGCGCAACGAGTTCGTCGGCCTGCTGCACATCAAGGATCTGCTGCTGGAACTGGCGGCCCTGGACCACATCCCCGAGTCGTTCAACCTGGCCGAGCTGACCCGCCCACTGGAGCGCGTGTCGCGGCACATGCCGCTGTCGCAGTTGCTGGAGCAGTTCCGCAAGGGCGGCGCGCACTTTGCCCTGGTGGAAGAGGCCGACGGCAAGATCATCGGCTACCTCACCATGGAAGACGTGCTGGAAGTACTGGTGGGCGACATCCAGGACGAACACCGCAAGGCCGAGCGCGGCATCCTGGCCTACCAGCCGGGCAAGCTGCTGGTGCGCGGCGACACGCCGTTGTTCAAGGTTGAACGCCTGCTGGGCATCGACCTGGACCACATCGAAGCCGAAACCCTCGCCGGCCTGATCTACGAGACCCTCAAGCGAGTGCCGGAAGAGGAAGAAGTGCTGGAAGTGGAAGGCTTGCGCATCATCATCAAGAAGATGAAAGGGCCGAAGATCGTGCTGGCCAAGGTTCTACTACTCGACTAACAGCAAGGCATCTTTTGTGGCGAGGGAGCTTGCTCCCTCGCCACAGAGTCTGTGCCTACGCACCCGGCACAAAATGCTTCTGCGCGGTGCCGCGGGCGATCAGGCGGGAGATGTAGTCCATTTTCTGCGCGTCCTGGTCGATAAACCGGAAGGTCAGTTGCAACCAGTCGCTGTCCGGGCGGGGCTCGTGGGCGACGATGGCGTGCAGGTAGCCGTTGAGGCGTGCCACTTCGGCGTTGTCGCCTTGCTCGAGGTCGAGAACGGCGCTTTCCAGTACCTGAGGCAGCACTTCACCCCGACGCACGACCAGCAGCGCTTCCTTGATGCTCAGCGCCTTGATCACGCATTGCTGGTTGCCGCTGGACAGGCGCAACTGGCCTTGGCCACGACCGCCCGCCGGCGCCGCTGCTGGTGCCTTGACCGGCGGGCTGTTGAGCAGCCCTTTGCTCGGCGCGGGTGCTGCCGCCGCTGCCGGGGCCGCACGCACGGCTTCGGGTTTGCCGCCGGTGAGGGCGCTGAGAGAATCGTTGCCAAAGGCCGAGTTCATCTTGGTGGGCGCGCTGGCCACCAGCGCGTCGAGGCGGCCTACCTTGTGCAGGGCCTGCTTGACCTTGTTCAGCAGCTGTTCGTTGGTGAACGGCTTGCTGACATAGCCGGAAACCCCGGCCTGGATCGCCTGGACCACGTTTTCCTTGTCGCCCCGGCTGGTCACCATCACGAACGGCATGGCCTTGAGGTGAGGTTGCTCGCGGCACCAGGTCAGCAGTTCAAGCCCGGACATCTCCGGCATTTCCCAGTCACACAGCACCAGGTCGAACGTCTCGCGCATCAGGATGGCCTGGGCCTTTTTGCCGTTCACCGCGTCTTCCAGCTTGATCCCGGGGAAGTAGTTGCGCAGGCACTTCTTCACCAGATCGCGGATAAACGAGGCGTCATCCACCACCAATACACTGACTTTACTCATCGACCCTTCATCCTATAAAAACGCTGGCACGCAAGACGCCCGACTGATGGCATTTTGCCAAAACCCTGCAGTCACGTTGAGACTTTATTTCGCCCCACGCGCTATAAATTCGGTTGCCGCAAACGAAAACGCCCGACCAGAGGCCGGGCGTTAATTTCTCGGGCAACCTTACTTATCGTCAGTTTCGCCCGGAACATTAGGGGTTTGATCGGCGGAACCTTCAACTTCGGCCTTCATGCGCTTGAGGCCCATGTGCCGCACATCGGTGCCGCGTACCAGGTAGATCACCAGCTCCGAGATGTTTCGCGCGTGGTCGCCGATACGCTCCAGCGAACGCAGCACCCAGATGATGCTCAAGACCCGCGAGATCGAGCGCGGGTCTTCCATCATGTAGGTGGCCAGCTCGCGCAGGGCGGTCTTGTATTCGCGGTCGATGACCTTGTCGTATTGGGCCACCGACAGGGCCAGGTCGGCGTCGAAACGGGCGAACGCGTCCAACGCATCGCGCACCATGTTGCGCACCTGGTCGCCAATGTGGCGCACTTCCACGTAGCCGCGCGGCGCTTCGCCTTCTTCACACAGCTGGATGGCGCGACGGGCGATCTTGGTGGCCTCGTCGCCGATACGCTCGAGGTCGATCACCGACTTGGAGATGCTGATGATCAAACGCAGGTCGGAGGCCGCCGGCTGGCGACGGGCCAGGATGCGCAGGCATTCTTCGTCGATGTTGCGTTCCATCTGGTTGATCTGGTCGTCGATCTCACGCACTTGCTGGGCCAGGCCCGAGTCGGCCTCGATCAGCGCAGTGACGGCGTCGTTGACTTGTTTCTCCACCAGCCCGCCCATCGCCAGGAGGTGGCTGCGCACTTCCTCGAGCTCGGCGTTGAACTGCGCGGAGATGTGATGGGTAAGGCCTTCTTTGCTGATCATGTTGGCGTCCTTGGAGCGTCCGGTAAGGTGCGGAGAACCGCAGCGTCAGTGCGAGGAAAACCCCGGCATCCTAGCCGTAGCGACCGGTGATGTAGTCTTCGGTCTGCTTCTTCGCCGGATTGGTGAACAGGGTGTCGGTGTCGCCGAACTCCACCAGTTTGCCCATGTACATGAACGCGGTGTAGTCGGAAACCCGGGCCGCCTGTTGCATGTTGTGGGTCACGATGACGATGGTGAACTTGGACTTGAGCTCGTAGATCAGTTCTTCGACTTTCAGCGTGGAGATTGGGTCGAGTGCCGAGCAGGGTTCGTCGAGCAGCAGTACTTCCGGCTCAACGGCGATGGTGCGGGCAATGACCAAACGCTGTTGCTGACCGCCGGACAGGCCGAGGGCCGACTCGTGCAGACGGTCCTTCACTTCGTCCCACAGCGCCGCGCCTTTCAACGCCCATTCAACCGCTTCGTCGAGCACACGCTTCTTGTTGATGCCCTGGATGCGCAGGCCGTAGACCACGTTTTCATAGATGGTCTTGGGGAACGGGTTGGGCTTCTGGAACACCATGCCCACGCGACGACGCAGTTCGGCCACGTCTTCGCCCTTGCGGTAGATGTTGGTGCCGTAGAGGTTGATGGCACCGTCAACACGGCAACCGTCCACCAGGTCGTTCATGCGGTTGAAGGTGCGCAGCAGCGTGGACTTGCCGCAGCCGGACGGGCCGATGAAGGCCGTAACGCGCTGCTTGGGGATGTTCATGCTGACGTCGAACAGTGCCTGCTTTTCACCGTAGTACAGGCTCAGGCCCGGGACTTCGATGGCCACGGTTTCCTGGGCCAGGCTCAGGCTCTGCTTGTCGCGACCCAGGGCAGACATGTTGATGCCGTGGGTGTGGGTGTCTTGTTGCATGGGATGCTCCCTGTGCTACCAATTCATTGCGTGGGAGGGGGCTTGCCCCTCCCACATTGAGTCCAAGTTCAGATCAGCTATCCAACGCTTTGTATTTTTCGCGCAGGTGGTTACGAATCCACACCGCCGACAGGTTGAGCGTGGCAATCACCACCACCAGCAGCAACGCGGTGGCGTACACCAGCGGTCGTGCGGCTTCGACGTTGGGGCTCTGGAAGCCGACGTCATAAATATGGAAGCCCAGGTGCATGATCTTCTGGTCCAGGTGCAAGTACGGGTAGTTGCCGTCCAGCGGCAGCGACGGCGCCAGTTTCACCACGCCCACCAGCATCAGCGGCGCCACTTCACCCGCGGCCCGGGCCACGGCGAGGATCATGCCGGTCATCATCGCCGGGCTGGCCATCGGCAGCACGATTTTCCACAGCGTTTCCGCCTTGGTTGCGCCGAGGGCCAGGGAGCCTTCACGCACGGTGCGGGGAATCCGCGCCAGGCCTTCCTCAGTGGCCACGATCACCACCGGCACCGCCAGCAGCGCCAGGGTCAGCGAGGCCCACAGCAGGCCCGGCGTACCGAAGGTCGGCGCCGGCAGGGCTTCGGCGAAGAACAGGCGGTCAACCGACCCCCCCAGCACATAAACGAAGAAGCCCAGGCCGAATACGCCGTAGACGATGGCCGGTACGCCGGCCAGGTTATTCACGGCGATACGGATGATGCGCGTCAGGGTGTTCTGCTTGGCGTATTCACGCAGGTACACCGCCGCCAGCACGCCGAACGGGGTCACGATCATCGCCATGATCAGGGTCATCATCACGGTGCCGAAAATGGCCGGGAAAATCCCGCCTTCGGTGTTGGCTTCCCGTGGGTCGTCGCTGAGGAATTCCCAGACTTTGCTGAAATAGAAACCGATCTTGGTGAGCGTGCCCATGCCATTCGGCTGGTAGGCATGCACCACTTTGCCGATGCCGATTTCGACTTCCTTGCCGTTACCATCACGGGCCGTCAGCGCGTCGCGGTTGAACTGGGTGTGCAGATCGGCCAGGCGCGCCTCGATGTCCTGGTAGCGGGCGTTCAGCTCGGCGCGGTCGGCGTCCATGTCGGCCTGGGCAGCAGCGTCAAGCTTGCCTTCCAGCTCCAGTTTGCGACCGTGCAGGCGGATGCGCTCCAGCCCGGCATTGATCGCGCCGATATCGGATTTTTCCAGGCTCTTGAGCTGGGCGGCGAGTTTGTTGACGCGCTCGACACGGGCTTGCAGCTCCGGCCACGCGGCCTCGCCCTCGGCAATCACCTTGCCATCCTGCTTGACGTTGACCAAGGTGCCGTAGAAGTTGCCCCACTCACGGCGTTCGATGGCCATGAGGTTGACGGGCTTGGTCTGGTCCTTGAGCCACTCGCCGACGATCCAGGTGAAGTCGTTGCCGTTGAGGTCGCGGTTACCGACCTTGATCAGCTCGCGGGTCATGAATTCCGGACCCTGGTCCGGCACCGGCAAGCCCGCGCTTTTGAGGCGCTCGCGCGGCACTTCTTCCTTCTGCACCACTTCGCCGATGACGACATGGTTTGCCTGGCCGGGCACGCTGTAGTTGGCCTGGATCAGGTCGGCTGGCCAGAAGTGGCCCAAGCCGCGCACCGCAATCACAGCCAGCAGTCCAATGGTCATGATGACCGCGATGGCGACCGCGCCACCGCTGATCCAGACGCCCGGTGCGCCGCTCTTGAACCATCCATTCAGGGAGTTCTGTTTCACAGACTTCTACCTTTCTTAAAGCGACGAGTATTTCTTGCGCAGACGCTGACGGATCAGCTCGGCGAGGGTGTTCATGATGAACGTGAACAGCAGCAGCACCAGCGCCGAGAGGAACAGCACGCGGTAGTGACTGCCGCCCACTTCCGACTCGGGCATCTCCACCGCGACGTTGGCCGCCAGGGTGCGCAGGCCTTCGAACAGGTTCATCTCCATCACCGGGGTGTTGCCGGTGGCCATCAGCACGATCATGGTCTCGCCGACGGCGCGGCCCATGCCGATCATCAACGCCGAGAAAATCCCCGGGCTGGCGGTGAGCAGCACGACGCGCGTCATGGTCTGCCACGGCGTCGCGCCCAGGGCCAGGGAGCCCAGGGTCAGGCCACGCGGCACGCTGAACACGGCGTCTTCGGCGATGGAGTAGATGTTCGGGATCACCGCGAAACCCATGGCCAGGCCGACCACCAGGGCGTTGCGCTGGTCGTAGGTGATGCCCAGGTCGTGGGAGATCCACATGCGCATGTCGCCGCCGAAGAACCAGGTTTCCAGGTACGGGCTCATGTACAGCGAGAGCCAGCCCACGAACAGGATCACCGGGATCAGGATCGCGCTTTCCCAGCCATCCGGTACGCGCAGGCGCAGGGATTCAGGCAAGCGACTGAAGGCAAAGCCAGCCACCAGGATGCCAATCGGCAACAGCATCAGCAGGCTGAAGATGCCCGGCAGGTGCCCTTCCACATACGGCGCCAGGAACAGGCCGGCGAAGAAGCCGAGGATCACCGTCGGCATCGCTTCCATCAGTTCGATCACCGGCTTGACCTTGCGGCGCAGGCTCGGGGCCATGAAGTAAGCGGTGTAGATGGCAGCGGCAACGGCCAGCGGCGCGGCCAGCAACATGGCGTAGAACGCGGCCTTCAGGGTGCCGAAGGTCAGCGGCGCCAGGCTCATTTTCGGTTCGAAGTCGGTGTTGGCCGCGGTGGATTGCCAGACGTACTTGGGTTCGTCGTAGTTTTCGTACCAGACCTTGCTCCACAGCGCGCCCCACGAGACTTCCGGGTGCGGATTGTCCAGCAGCAGCGGTTGCAGCTTGCCGCCAGCTTCGACAATCACGTGGTTGGCCCGCGGCGACAGGCCGAACACGCCCTGGCCATCCACCACCGGGTCCACCAGCAGCGTGCGGTGGGCGGTGCTGTGGAACACGCCGAACTGGCCGGCGGCGTCGAGGGCAGTGAAGCCCTTGCGACGCTGCTCGGCGGTGATTTCAACGATAGGCGCGGTGCCCATCTGGAACGTGCGAATCTGCTTGAGGTGCTGCTCGCCATCCGGGTCGCGGGCCATGAACCATTGGGCCAGGCCGCCCTTGGAGTTACCGACGATCAGCGAAATGCCGCCCACCAATTGGGTGCTGGCGGTGATTTCGGCGTTGCCGTCTTCGAGCAGTTTGTAGCGCCCGTTGAGGCTGTTGTCGCGCAGGTTGAACACATCGGCCAGGGCACGGCCGTTGATCACATACAGCCACTGCTGGCGAGGGTCGACGAAGATCGCCTTCACCGGTTCGGTCATTTGCGGCAGCTCGATGCGCTTCTGCTCGCTGGTGACTTCGCCGGTCATCATGTTTTCTTCGCGGCTCAGGGACAGCACGTTCAGGTGCGAACCGGCGGAACCGGCGACGATCAAGGTCGAGTCGGTGGCGTTGAGAGAAACGTGCTCCAGCGGACGACCGGCTTCATCGAGCACGATCGGCGTTTCGCCGTAGGGGTATTCAATGGCTGGCGAAATGGTCTTCTTGCCGTCCGGGTACGACACTTTATAGGTGTGGCGGAACACCAGGGACTGGCCGTTCGACAAGCCGAGGATCACCAACGGGGTGCCCGGCTGGTCCTGACCAATGGACACCACGGTTGCGCCGGCCGGCAGCGGCAGGTCGACGCGCTTGAGTTCGGCACCGGTATCGACGGCGAAGAACAGCGCCTGGCCCTTGTCGGAAACCCGCATCGCGACCTGGTTTTGCTCTTCGAGCGAGATCATCAGCGGCTTGCCGGCGTCCTGGATCCAGGCCGGCGTCAACGCGTCAGCCTTGGTCAGCGAAGCACCCTGGAACAGGGGCGCGACGACATAGGCGAGGAAGAAGAAGATCAGGGTGATCGCGCCGAGGACAGCGAGGCCGCCAACGAGGACGTACCAGCGGGTCAGGCGGTCCTTGAGCGCGCGTATGCGGCGCTTGCGTTGCAGCTCAGGCGTATTGAAATCAATGCGCTTGGGGGGGGAAGTCGTCGTCATGGTGGAATTGGCCAGATCATTCATGCGCACACCCTAGCGATCCTGTATGACAGAAAGATGACAGTGCAGTGACGCAACAAAGCCGCCGCGAAGCAGAGCTGGCAGCGGAGCGAAAAACTTGAGAGGCGAGGCCGATTTACCGGCCCCGCGCAGGCAGCTTAGTTGCCTTCTTTCAGACCCAGGTCAGCCAGGGCCTTGGCGGACACCTTGGCTGGCAGCGGGATGTAACCGTCTTTGACGACAACTTCCTGGCCCTGCTTGGACAGCACCAGCTTCACGAACTCGGCTTCCAGCGGCGCCAGAGGCTTGTTCGGGGCTTTGTTGACGTACACGTAGAGGAAACGCGACAGCGGGTATTTGCCGTTCAGGGCGTTTTCTTCGCTGTCTTCGATGAAGTCAGTGCTGCCTTTCTTGGCCAGGGCCACGGTCTTCACGCTGGCGGTCTTGTAGCCGATGCCCGAGTAACCGATGCCGTTCAGCGAGGAGCTGATCGACTGCACGACCGAAGCCGAGCCAGGCTGTTCGTTCACGTTGGGCTTGTAGTCGCCTTTGCACAGGGCTTCTTCCTTGAAGTAGCCGTAGGTGCCAGACACCGAGTTACGACCGAACAGTTGCACCGGCTTGTTGGCCAGGTCGCCGGTCACGCCCAGGTCGCCCCAGGTTTTCACGTCAGCTTTGCCACCGCACAGGCGAGTCGAGGAGAACACCGCGTCGACTTGCTCCATGGTCAGGTGCTGGATCGGGTTGTCCTTGTGCACAAACACGGCCAGGGCATCCACGGCAACCGGAATAGCGGTTGGCTTGTAGCCGTACTTCTGCTCGAAGGCCGCCAGTTCGGTGTCCTTCATCTTGCGGCTCATCGGGCCCAGGTTGGAGGTGCCTTCGGTCAGCGCAGGAGGTGCAGTGGCAGAGCCGGCAGCCTGGATCTGGATGTTGACGTTCGGGTATTCCTTTTTATAGGCCTCGGCCCACAGGGTCATCAGGTTGGCCAGGGTGTCGGAACCAACGCTGGACAAGTTGCCCGAGACACCGGTGGTCTTGGTGTAGCTCGGGATAGCCGGGTCAACAGCGGCCACTGCGTTAGCAGTCGCAACGCCAGCGGCGACAAAAGTCATGGCCGCCATCAAACGCTTCAGTTTCATGCCTTGCTCCTAGCAGATAGGGATAATTGGATCGGGGCCAAGTATCGGGAGGCCGTGTGAACACTCTATGTCTGCAATGTGACAGTTAGATGAAAGGCCACTATCGGCGAAAGGCGGGGGAATGCGAGGCGTTGCCATCACTCCCGCGCAGGGCACGGGAGTGGTCCTCGTTGAAACTTAGCGGGAACGCTTCCACAGGTACCCACCCACCACCATCCCCATCACACACAGCACGGCGACGTAGTAAGCAGGGCCCATCGGGCTTTCCTTGAGCAGCAGCGACACCGCCAGCGGCGTCAGGCCGCCGAAGATGGCGTAGGCGACGTTGTAGGAGAACGACAATCCGCTGAAACGCACCACCGGTGGGAAAGCCTTCACCATTACATACGGCACTACGCCAATGGTGCCTACAAACAAACCGGTCAGGGCGTACAGCGGGAATAGCCAGTCCGGGTGGGTGATCAGGCTGTGGTAGAGCGTCCAGGAGGTCGCCAGCAGCAGCGCGCAACCGGCCACCAGCACGCGGCCAGCGCCAAAGCGGTCGGCCAATGCGCCGGACGCGATGCAACCCAGACTCAGGGTAACGATGGCCAGGCTGTTGGCCTGCAGAGCGATGGTCGCGCTGAAGTGGTAGACGGTCTGCAGCACGGTCGGGGTCATCAGGATGACCACGACGATGCCGGCCGACAGCAACCAGGTCAGCAGCATCGACAGCACGATGGCGCCACGGTGGTCGCGCAATACGGCGCGCAGCGGCAGCTCGGCGGCCAGGGTCTTGCGTTGCTGCATCTCGGCGAAGATCGGCGTTTCATGCAGCCAGCGACGCAGGTACACCGACAGCAGGCCGAACACCCCGCCCAGCAGGAACGGGATACGCCAGGCGTAGTCCGAAACTTCAACCGGTGTGTATAGCGTGTTGATGGCCGTCGCCACCAGCGAACCCAGCAGGATGCCGGCGGTAAGGCCGCTGGTCAGGGTGCCGCAGGCGTAGCCGACGTGGCGCGGTGGCACGTGTTCAGAGACGAACACCCAGGCGCCCGGTACTTCGCCGCCAATCGCCGCGCCCTGGATAATGCGCATCAGCAGCAACAACACCGGCGCCCACAGGCCGATCTGCGCGTAGGTCGGCAGCAGGCCCATTATCAGCGTCGGCACGGCCATCATGAAGATGCTCAGGGTGAACATCTTCTTGCGGCCCAGCAGGTCGCCGAAGTGCGCCATGATGATGCCGCCCAGCGGGCGAGCGAGGTAACCGGCGGCAAAGATGCCGAAGGTTTGCATCATGCGCAGCCATTCCGGCATGTCGACGGGGAAGAAGAGTTTTCCGACCACGGTGGCGAAAAACACGAAAATGATGAAATCATAAAATTCCAGCGCCCCGCCCAAGGCAGACAGCGACAGGGTTTTATAGTCGTTGCGGGTCAGCGGGCGCGACGGTTGCGCACTGCTTGCGGGCACGGATGACATGGCAAGGCTTCTCTTATTAGTCAGAACGGCAGATCAAGGGTGCTGGCTGCGCCAGGACGGGTTGGGCAAGATAGCAAATCGCTTGCAAAAGCACATCACAAGCACAGTTGCGGCAAAAAGCCGCGATACAGCGGCCAATTGCCGACCAAATCAGCCACAGACGGTCGTCGCGGCGCGAGGGTGTCGATATACTCGGCCCACGCACGCGCAAGAACCCGCAGTCTTGAGAGGCATCTCCGGCATGATCGAACTCGAACAAGAAGACCCTATCCCGCAAGGCGATCTCGCCCTGCAAATCACCGCGCTTCCGCGTGAAACCAACGGCTTTGGCGATATTTTCGGCGGCTGGCTGGTCGCGCAGATGGACTTGGCCGGCACCGCCATGGCCAGCAAGGTCGCAGGCGGGCGTGTTGCCACGGTAGCCATCGATCGCATGGCGTTCCTGGTGCCTGTGGCCGTGGGCGCACAGTTGTCCTTCTATACCCAGGCCCTGGAAATCGGCCGTAGCTCGATCCAGATGATGGTCGAAGTGTGGAGCGACGACCCGTTGTCCAGCGAATGGCGCAAGGTCACCGAGGCGGTATTCGTGTTCGTCGCCATCGACGGCAGCGGCCGTACGCGCTCGGTTCCATCGCGCGCACGTTAAACCTCGCCGGGTTTTGACGGTCAATTGCCCCATTGCCTGCCATGAGAGAGTGTCGTTATGCCTACGCCCCACGTTGAAACCGTGAAACTGGACGAGCTGGACTGCTGGCGCATTCGCCACGACGGCGCCGAGCTGGTGGTGGCCCGGCAGGGCGCGCATATCGTCAGTTACGGCCGCGAGGGCGAACACCCGCTGATCTGGCCGAACCCTGCGGCAGTGTTCAAGCAGGGTAAAGGTATCCGCACCGGCGTGCCGGTTTGCTGGCCGTGGTTTGGCGTGTTTGACCGCAACCCGCAGAGCGTCAAGGCCATGCGCCAAAGCGAGCAACCTGCCGGGGCCCACGGGTTTGTGCGTACCGCGCTGTGGGAATTGGCCTCAACCGAGCTTGAAGGCAACACATTGCGCGTTGATCTGGTGCTGCCTGTTCCTACCGGCGGGTTCCCCGGCTGGCCTCATCAAGTCGACCTGACCCTGAGCCTGCTGCTGGATGACCAGTTGCACATCCGCCTGACCAGCCACAACCGTGGCACCGACACGGTGACACTCAGCCAGGCGCTGCACACCTACTTCGCCGTGAGCGACGTGCGTAATGTGCAGGTCGACGGGCTGGACGGTGGGGCGTATATCGATACGGCCGATGGCTGGACCGAGAAGACACAATCGGGCCTGCTGCACTTCACCGCCGAGACCGATCGCATCTACCTCGACACGCCGTCGCACCTGAACATCGTCGACAAAGACTGGCAGCGCCGTATTCAGCTCATTGCCGAAGGGTCGAAGTCGACTGTGATCTGGAACCCATGGACCGAACGCGCCAAGGCGTTCGATGACATGGCGGATGATGGCTGGACGGGCATGCTGTGCATCGAGACGGCGAATGTGCTCGACGACGTAGTGAGCCTGACACCGGGCCAAAGCCATACCCTCGGCGTGAGCATCACCAATATCGCCCTGTAAACCCGGTCTAACTGTGTGAGGGGGCAAGCCCCCTCCCACACTGGTTTTGTACTGGGCTTTAGAGATCTGATTCCTTTACGACCCGCACTTTGCCCGCATCCAACGCATAGGCCGCATCGGCCAGGTCATTATTGACCTTCTCCACCTTCAACGTGCCCGTGACCCACAGCGGCGTGTAGATATCGTCCAACTTCAGCCCCTTGGGATACCGCACCAGCACCAACTGGTTAGGCGGCGGTGGCGGCACGTGGATGCAGGCGCCTGGGTACGGCACCAGGAAGAACAAGGTGCTGCGGCCCTTGGCGTCGGTTTCGAGTGGCACTGGATAGCCGCCAATGCGGATGGCCTTGCCGTTCATGGCCGCCACGGTCTTGGTCGAGTACATCACCGCTGGCAAGCCTTTGCTCTGCTTCAAGCCACCTTTGTCGGTGAACGTGCCTTGGGCTTCGGGGGAGTTGTGGTCGATCTCGGGCATGGCTTCGAGGGCTTTTTGATCCGACAGCGGCATCAGGTCGAGCCAGTCGGTCTCCGGCAGTTCACCGGCGTGCGCCAGGCCAGCGCCCAGAAAAAGGAAAGTCAACAGAAGACGGCGCATGAAGAAGCTCGGCAAGTACAAGTGCCGAGCATTCTAGCCCCCTGCGCCTGCGCAGCGCAGAGGACTTTGTCGGCTGATTACTTCTTTTTGATCAGGCCGTAGATCACCAGCAGCACGATGGCGCCTACCAGGGCACCGAGGAAGCCTGCGCCTTGACCCGCCTGGTAGATGCCCAGCGCCTGGCCACCGTAGGTCGCGGCGAGGGAGCCGGCGATACCCAGCAGGATGGTCATGATCCAGCCCATGCTGTCGTCGCCTGGCTTGAGGAAACGCGCGAGCAGACCGACGATCAGGCCGATGAAGATGGTTCCGATGATACCCATGGCATTTTCCTCTGATTGAATGTGAGTCATGACAAAGCCTAGACAGGCTTTGTCATCCTGCAATCAGAGAGACGGCGGCGACCAATGGTTCCCGCCGATCCCAGGGTTATTGCTCGGCGATCAGCGCTTGGACCTTGGCGATTTGCGTTTGCAGCGTCGCGCGGTCCTTGCAACGCAGGTTGGCATGGCCGACCTTGCGCCCGGCCTTGAAGGCCTTGCCGTAGTGATGCAGGTGGCAGTCGTCGATGGCGATGACTTTTTCCACTGCTGGCACCACACCGATGAAGTTGAGCATGGCGCTCTCACCGACCTTGGCCGTAGAACCCAGCGGCAAGCCCGCCACCGCCCGCAGGTGGTTTTCGAACTGGCTGCACTCGGCACCTTCGGTGGTCCAGTGCCCGGAGTTGTGCACGCGCGGGGCGATTTCGTTGGCCTTGAGGCCGCCGTCAACTTCAAAGAACTCGAACGCCATCACGCCGACGTAATCCAGCTGCTTGAGCACACGGCTGGAATAGTCTTCCGCCAGGGCCTGCAACGGGTGGTCGGTGCTGGCCACGGACAGCTTGAGGATGCCGCTGTCGTGGGTGTTGTGCACCAACGGGTAGAAGCGGGTTTCACCATCACGGGCACGCACGGCGATCAGCGAGACTTCGCCGGTGAACGGCACAAAGCCTTCCAGCAGGCAGGCGACGCTGCCCAGCTCGGCGAAAGTGCCGACCACATCGTCGGCAGTGCGCAGGACTTTCTGGCCCTTGCCGTCGTAACCCAGGGTGCGGGTTTTCAGCACGGCTGGCAGGCCGATGCTCGCGACGGCGGCATCCAGGTCCGCCTGGGACTGGATGTCGGCGAAGGCCGGGGTCGGAATGCCCAGGTCCTTGAACATGCTTTTCTCGAACCAGCGGTCGCGAGCGATGCGCAGGGCTTCGGCACTCGGGTACACCGGCACGAATTGCGACAGGAAGGCCACGGTCTCGGCCGGGACGCTTTCGAATTCGAAGGTCACCAGGTCGACTTCATCTGCCAGTTGGCGCAGGTGGTCCGGGTCGCTGTAGTCAGCGCGCAGGTGTTCACCCAGGGCGGCGGCGCAAGCGTCCGGCGCCGGGTCCAGGAAAGCGAAGTTCATCCCCAGCGGGGTTCCCGCCAAGGCCAGCATGCGACCCAGCTGGCCGCCACCGATTACACCGATCTTCATCGTCAACAACCTCAGGCGATGCGTGGGTCTGGATTGTCCAGCACGCTGTCTGTCTGCTCGGCACGGAATTTTTTCAGCACCGCGTGGAACTGCGGGTGCTTGGCGCCCAGGATACTGGCGGACAGCAGAGCGGCGTTGATCGCGCCGGCCTTGCCGATTGCCAGGGTCGCCACCGGGATGCCGGCCGGCATCTGCACGATGGACAACAGCGAATCCACGCCCGAGAGCATCGCCGACTGCACCGGCACGCCAAGCACCGGCAGGTGGGTCTTGGCTGCACACATGCCTGGCAGGTGCGCTGCACCGCCGGCACCGGCGATGATCACCTCGATGCCACGGGATTCTGCTTCATCGGCATACTGGAACAGCAAATCCGGGGTGCGGTGGGCAGAGACCACCTTCACTTCATACGGAATGCCGAGTTTTTCCAGCATATCGGCGGTGTGGCTAAGGGTGGACCAATCGGACTTGGAGCCCATGATCACGCCAACCAATGCACTCATCGTCGTGCCTCTTCTCTCTGGGCGCCCGCAGGCGCGTCAAAAAACAACAAGCCACGCGGGAAATCCGGCGTGGCTTGTTGTACGAATTAAGGCCGGTTGGACCGGCCGAAGGCCGCGCAGTATACCGTAATAATCAAGATAAACAGCCCCTTGGATGACCATCTGTCTAGCGGCGCAAAGTGGCGGTTTTATTGACTTGAGAGTCAGCCAAATCACCACAAAACCCTGTAGGAGGGGGCAAGCCCCCTCCCACCTTTTCCTGGTGTCAGGTTCAAGTATTCTGCGCCGCCCCACCCTCCAGCTTGCGCCACAACAAGCGCACGTTCGCCTTGCGCACCAACGCGCAGCGATACAGCCGAATCTCCAACGGCACGTGCCACTGCGGACCGCCGCACACCACCAATTCACCACGCGCCAATTCCGCGCGCACGCTCAGTTGCGGCACCCAGGCGATCCCCAGGCCTTCCAGCGCCATGCTTTTGAGGCTGTCTGCCATGGCGGTTTCGTAGACAGTGGTGAAGCGCAACGCGCGCTGGCGCAGCAGCAGGTGCACCGAACGACCAAGGAATGCGCCGGCGCTGTAGGCCAGGAGTGGCACGCTGCCCTCGCCTTCCAGGTCGAACAGCGGCTTGCCGTCGGCATCGGCGGCGCACACCGGGAGCATTTCGGTATTGCCCAGATGCAGCGACGGGAAGATCTCGGCGTCCATCTGCATCGCGGCGTCCGGGTCGTAGAACGCCAGCATCAGATCGCAACCGCCCTCACGCAACGCATGCACCGCATCACCGACGTTAGTGGCGACCAGCCGTGTGGCAATGTTCAACCCCTCATTGCGCAGTTGTGCGATCCAGCGCGGGAAGAACCCCAGAGCCAGGGAGTGAGCCGCTGCCACTTGCATGACTTCACCCTGCCCGCCTTCAAGGTGGTGCAAATGGCGCAGCACTTCACCGAGCTGTTCGACCACCGTGCGTGCAGTCACCAGGAACAACTGCCCCGCTGCCGTCAATTCCACTGGGGTGCGCGAACGGTTGACCAGCGTCAGGCCCAACGCCGCTTCCAGGCTGCGGATCCGTCGGCTGAACGCCGGCTGGGTCACAAAGCGCCGCTCCGCCGCCTGGGAAAAGCTGCGGGTGGCCGCCAGGGCGCTGAAGTCTTCCAGCCATTTGCTCTCAAGGTTCATCACTTCCTCCCACGAGTCCGCACCATTTTGGTACACACGCCCGCCATGATAGCCGGGTCACACCTGCATTATGCCGTTTATGCATAGGCCAGTGCTGAACAGCATTGGCCCAAAAACACACACAAGCCTAGCATTCGCAGCGTTCCGGCCAATTCCGGGTCCTAATCGAGATGATCTCCGTCATGTCCTCCGCTGCATCTTTCCGTACCGAAAAAGACCTGCTTGGCGTACTTGAAGTACCGGCTCAAGCGTACTACGGCATCCAGACCCTGCGAGCGGTGAACAACTTCCGCCTCTCGGGCGTTCCGATTTCGCATTACCCGAAATTGGTGGTCGGTCTGGCAATGGTCAAGCAAGCGGCGGCCGACGCCAACCGCGAGCTGGGTCAGCTCAGTGAAGCCAAGCACGCTGCCATCAGCGAAGCCTGTGCCCGTCTGATCCGCGGCGATTTCCACGAAGAATTCGTGGTGGACATGATTCAAGGCGGCGCCGGCACTTCAACCAACATGAATGCCAACGAAGTCATCGCCAACATCGCGCTGGAGGCCATGGGTCACCAGAAGGGCGAATACCAGTACCTGCACCCCAACAACGACGTGAACATGGCGCAGTCGACCAACGACGCCTACCCGACTGCGATCCGCCTGGGTCTGCTGCTGGGCCATGACGCGCTGCTGGCCAGCCTCGACAGCCTGATCCAGGCCTTCGCCGCCAAGGGCATCGAGTTCAGCCATGTGCTGAAAATGGGCCGCACCCAATTGCAAGACGCCGTGCCGATGACCCTCGGCCAGGAATTCCGCGCCTTCGCCACCACCCTCGGTGAAGACCTGGCCCGCCTGAAAACCCTGGCGCCGGAGCTGTTGACCGAAGTGAACCTGGGCGGCACCGCCATCGGCACCGGCATCAACGCCGACCCACGCTACCAGGCCCTGGCCGTAGAACGCCTGGCGGTGATCAGCGGCCAACCGGTCGTACCGGCTGCCGACCTGATCGAAGCCACTTCCGACATGGGCGCCTTCGTGCTGTTCTCCGGCATGCTCAAGCGTACCGCCGTGAAGCTGTCGAAAATCTGCAACGACCTGCGCCTGCTGTCCAGCGGCCCACGCACCGGCATCAACGAGATCAATCTGCCAGCGCGCCAGCCAGGCAGCTCGATCATGCCCGGCAAGGTCAACCCGGTGATCCCGGAAGCCGTCAACCAGGTCGCCTTCCAAGTGATCGGCAATGACTTGGCGCTGACCATGGCAGCCGAAGGCGGCCAACTGCAGTTGAACGTGATGGAGCCATTGATCGCCTTCAAGATCTTCGACTCGATCCGCCTGCTGCAACGCGCCATGGACATGCTCCGCGAACACTGCATCGTCGGCATCACCGCCAACGAAGCGCGCTGCCGCGAACTGGTGGAGCATTCCATCGGCCTGGTCACCGCGCTGAACCCCTACATCGGCTATGAAAACGCCACCCGCATCGCCCGTATCGCCCTCGAAAGCGGCCGTGGCGTGCTGGAACTGGTGCGTGAAGAAGGCTTGCTCGACGACGCCATGCTCGACGACATCCTGCGCCCCGAAAACATGATTGCCCCACGTTTGGTCCCGCTGAAGGCCTAAGCGTTTGTTGCACCGCTCACCAGGTTGAGGGACTAGACACCTCTCACCTTTTGAGGGCCTGAAGGCTCGATCTTCAGGCCCTTTTTTTTGCTTGTAGGCGCGAGCTTGCTCGCGAAAAACGGCAAGACACCACGTCCATCCAGGAGGTACGCATTATCGTTCACGACCTTCGCGAGCAAGCTCGCTCCTACAAACCTTTAATCACCCCGGGCAGACGGATCACGTTCGCCTAGGTATAGTGCCGCCCCTCTTCGCGTCTGCGGCCGTCGGTAACGAGGCCCGGATACAGCGCGAAACCGCATGAATAACAACCCGCAAAAGGATTGGGGTCGAACTGCCGCGCACTGCCTGGTGCCATGCGGCGTGATCGGACCGTCCTGCGTTTGCCATTAGAAAAATCAGCGAGGAACACTCCATGCTCGAAGTCATCAACGACTTCCTCTCAGGGAAAGTACTGATCGTGCTCATTGTCGGGCTCGGCGGTTATTTCACGATTCGCTCGCGTTTCGTACAGTTGCGCCATTTTTTCCACATGTTCTCGGTGTTCAAAGACAGCCTCAAGAGCAGCTCCGGCCAACTCAGCTCGTTCCAGGCGCTGATGCTCAGCCTGGCCGGCCGCGTGGGTGCCGGTAACATCGCAGGCGTCGGCATCGCCGTGACCTTGGGTGGCCCGGGTGCCGTGTTCTGGATGTGGGTCACCGCACTGGTGGGCATGTCGTCGAGCTTCATCGAGTGCTCCCTCGGCCAGTTGTACAAGCGCACCGACGTGGAAGGCACCTACCGTGGCGGCCCGGCCTATTACATCCAGCACGGCTTGCAGAAGCGCTGGCTGGGCATGCTCATGGCGTTCCTGCTGCTGGTGACCTTCGGCTTCGCCTTCAACGGCCTGCAAGCCCACGCCGTGACCCACTCGCTGAACAACGCCTTCGGCCTCGACACCACCTACACCGGCCTCGCGCTGGCGGTGCTGCTGGGCCTGGTGTTCATCGGCGGGATCAAGCGCATCGCCTCGATCGCCGACCTGCTGGTACCGGTCAAGACCCTGGTCTACATCGCCGTGACCCTGTACGTGATCGTGCTGCAATTCGACCACGTACCGGCCATGCTCGCGACCATCGTCAAGAGCGCTTTCGGCCTCGACCAGGCCTTCGGTGGCCTGGTGGGCAGCGCGATCATCATGGGTGTGAAACGCGGCGTGTTCGCCAACGAAGCCGGCCTGGGCAGTGCGCCCAACGTAGCAGCCGTGGCTTCCGTAGAGCACCCGATCGCCCAGGGCGTGGTCCAGGCGTTCAGCGTGTTCCTCGACACCTTCGTGATCTGCACCTGCACCGCGCTGCTGATCCTGCTCTCCGGCTTCTACACCCCAGGCTTCGAAGGCGACGGCATTGCCCTGACCCAGAACTCGCTGGCCGCTGTAGTCGGTGATTGGGGCCGCATGTTCATCTCCGTGGCCCTGGCGTTGTTCGTGTTCACCTCGATCATGTACAACTACTACCTCGGCGAGAGCAACCTGCGCTTCCTGGTGGGCAACAACCGCAAGGTGCTGATGGGCTACCGTGCCCTGGTGCTGGTGCTGATCTTCTGGGGTTCCATCGAGAACCTCGGCACCGTGTTCGCCTTTGCCGACATCACCATGACGATGCTGGCCTTCGTCAACCTGTTCGCCCTGGCGTTCCTGTTCAAGATTGCCATGCGCATCCTGAACGACTACGACAACCAGCGCGCCGCCGGCATCAAGACCCCGGTGTTCGATTCCAGCCAGTTCCCCGACCTGGACCTGGACCGCAGCGCCTGGCCGGCCAACCCGGTAAAATCCGAGGCCGCTCCATCGGCTGAACTGCACGCTCAAGCCCAGCGCTAAGCGTCGACAGATGACACGCCGCACGACCTTGGGCATGCTCGGGGCCGTGCGGCGTTTTTCGTTCAGGAGAATTTTCGATGCCCCTCTCTCGCTCTCAAGCAGCTAACAACGTCATGGTGCTCTACACCGGTGGCACCATTGGCATGCAGGCCAGCGCCAACGGGCTGGCCCCGGCGTCCGGCTTCGAAGCGCGCATGCGCGAACAGCTCGACGGTAGCGCATTGCCCACGTGGCGCTTCCAGGAAATGGCCCCGCTGATCGACAGCGCCAACATGAACCCGGCCTACTGGCAGCGTCTGCGTGCCGCTGTAATTGAAGCAGTGGATGGCGGTTGTGACGGCGTGCTGATCCTGCACGGCACCGACACCCTGGCCTACAGCGCGGCCGCGATGAGCTTCCAATTGCTGGGCCTGCCGGCGCCCGTGGTGTTCACCGGCTCGATGTTGCCGGCCGGCGTGCCGGACAGCGATGCCTGGGAAAACGTCAGCGGCGCGCTGCAAGCCTTGGGCGCTGGCCTGCCAGCGGGTGTGCACCTGCACTTCCACGGCGCATTGATGGCGCCCACCGCCTGCGCGAAGATTCGCAGCTTCGGCCGCAACCCGTTCGCCGCCTTGAATCGCCAGGGTGGCGTGGCCCGTGCCGAGTCCATCCCCGCAGCGTTGGACTATCGCCAGCCCAAAGCCCAGGCCAACGTCGGCGTGCTGCCGCTGGTACCGGGTATCGACGCTGCGCTGTTGGACGCCATGATCGACAGCGGCCTACAGGCGCTGATCCTCGAATGCTTCGGCAGCGGCACCGGCCCCAGCGACAACCCCGCGTTCCTCGCCAGCCTTGAGCGTGCTCAGGCCCAAGGCGTGGTCGTGGTGGCAATCACCCAATGCCATGAAGGCGGCGTGGAGCTGGATGTCTATGAAGCCGGCAGCCGCCTGCGTGGCGTGGGCGTATTGTCGGGCGGCGGCATGACCCGTGAAGCGGCGTTCGGCAAGCTCAATGCCCTGCTCGGTGCAGGGCTGGGCAATGCCGAGGTGCGTCGCCTGGTAGAAACCAATCTGTGCGGTGAACTGGGCTAAGCCTGTTACCCGCTCCTTCGCCAGGAGCGGGTCACCTATCTATTTACCGTCTGCAACGCGCTTTGCCTGACTACTTTGCGGTTTACCAGCCTGTCGCAGTTCGACCGGGCTGACCCATGCAAAGGAACTGAAAGTGCCCAGCGATGCCACCGATCCAACCCTCCTCAACAATCACTCTTCCACCGCCTACGGGTTGCTGACGCAGTTGACCACCGGACCGTCCAGCCGAGAGGTTGCCGCGGTCATGTTGCGCGCAGCACTGCTTGAACAGTTCCCGACGCTTAACCTCAACCCGGACCTGGCGATGGTCGTCACCCCGCACTGGCAAGTGAGCAAGGACGCCATTGAACCCGATGAACCGCGGGTCGAATCCCTCACCAGTATCCTGGCGCGACAGGCCCTGGCACCCGGGCTCTTGATCTTCGTGGAGGGCGAGCACTACCTCACGCTCCAGCCGAACGCCAACCCTGCGCTGCATTTGCCGGTCAAAATCGATGTCATAGCGCGGTTGATCAACGAACTGTCATCCCTGCTGTACACCGCATTCCAGGAACAACAACTGGACTACTGGAACGCCTCCTACAACAGCACTGGCCTGCGCTGGAAAGCATTCGCCAGCGCACTGCGCAAGGCCTGGGACGTCACCACGGTTGACGGCTGGGACCAAGATGACTGCGCGCTGGCTCGCACGCTTTACCACAACCCGGTGCTGTCCGAGCGTGCAGCCAAGGACCCCTACAAGAGTCATGCTTACCTGATTGATGTCGACATCGTGCTTGCGGATCGCCAAGAACATATGGGGCTGATGGACATTGCCGTGTTGGTCGGCACCCACAAGGCCCGGCAAATCATCTTGGCCTACTCGTTGATTGGCGGTTATGAACGCTTCGATTCCATGGAGCAACTGGGCGCGGCACTGCCCGGCAAGCTCAATCACCTGAGCCCGGACACCGAGATGCATTGGCGGCTTTACGAGCGCGCCAACAACTATTTCGACAGCCTGGCCTGCACACTAGTCGGCCTGCAGATCGAGGCCATCGGCGCCTTGGGTGATGAAGTCACCGAAAACCCGCGAGCGCTGACATTGCGGCGCTCGAACGCTGCCAGGATCCTGCCCAGCATTGAAGACCTGAGCGCTCATCGCCTGTCGACCATCCGCGAAGTCCATCTGCACCTGCCGCCTTGGCTGACGGCCGCCTCGGACCTTGAAATCGCAGCCTACAGCCGGTGCATGATCGACCTCGCCCAACTGCACACGCATTACCACGGTCGCACCTTTGACGAAGGTATCCCCGCCATCCGCGACTACGCACGCACGCAACTGGCCAGCCAGATCAAGGCTCACCCCAAAGGGGCGAACCTGAACCTGGACAAAGTCGAAGTGGTCATCCAGACCCCGGTTATCTGGGGCACCTTTGTGGTTCCGGGCGCCGTGGACATTACCCGCCGCAACCTCATCGACCTGGCCCTGGAAAACCTCACCGGGTTGCCAAGCGGCGTTGCAAGCGTGACCGCCAACGGTGACGACGCGCCTGAGTGGCTGACGTATGACTACCTCAAAAGCGTGATCGAACGCCTGGATATCGGCGCGCACTACCCCGTCCTGATCAAGCAAACACTGCTGGATGACCCGCTGGAGTCTGTACGCCGCCGCACGCTGTACACCTCGCACCTGCGCGTGCAATTGCCCTTGCTGGCGCTGCAATTGAAGATGCAGCAACGCCATGGGCTGGATGAACGCGGCTTTCTCTACGTGGCGGCCGCGATGCAGATCGAAGCGCATGAGCGTCACGTGGACGGCCAACCCGCAGTGATCCGGCCCCTGGCATTCATGCCCACCCTGCGCCCAGGCCATAGCCGGGACGTGGTCACCAATATGTTCGTGATCGGCCCCCTGGATCACACCGCCGGCCCCTGCGTGTTGTACTGCCCGATGATGCGGCCGATGCTGCTGCAGTTTCCTTCACGACAAAACCTGCTGTACGCCATCAAGCAGGACCCCGCACTGCGCGAGGCGGTGTTGGCCTGGTTGCCCGAAGACGTGCGCTTCAACTATGGCCAATACGTTTTCCCGGATACCTTGCCCTCGCCATGGACCGCGGTACGGGTGCTGATCGAACCCGCTACCGTGCTGTACATGAGCGGTCCGGTCGAGCTGAGCGATGAACCCCTGGTCGGTGAGGTCCTGGATGCGCTGTTCAAGGCCAATGCCGATGCCCTGATCGAACTCGCTACGCGGCAGTCGGTGTCGAATGCGCAAAAGCGCTGGGACACATTGCGCCGCACCGGTTGGCAGATATTCAACGCGGTGTTGCCGTTCCTGGGGCGTACCGTCGGCATCGCCGCCTGGATCTGGCAAATCATGGACGACTTGCAGGAAGCCGAAAACGTTGTAGACCAACCCCAGGCCCTGGCCCCCTGGACGGCCCTCGTAGATATGTTCCTCAACCTGGGAATGGCCCTGGCCCTGCACGTCGCACTGCGCCATCCGCCCGAAGAAGTGCGGGTCGAAGCCCTCATGCCTATGAGCGAAGACGCCCTTGATGTGCTGGAGCAATTGCCGAAAAAGCCCGCAGCCGAGCCCAGCCCCATCACGGTAAGAAAATTGCCGGACATCACCGACACCCAGTTGCCGCCCCTGCATCAGGGCCCGTTGCACGTCAGCGGCGCCTTGAACCGGTCACCGGCCGGCCTGGGCACCGTGCTGGACAGCTTCGCCGTGACCAAGCCGGCGAAGCTGGGCGAGCAGAGCAAAGAAACCGGCGTGCACCTGCACCTCTATCCGCTGGGCAAAAAATGGTACGCCCCGGTCGCCAAGCGTTGGTTCGAAGTCACGCTGGATCTCAACGACAGTGTGATGATCGTCGACCCCGATACTGCGTCCCGGACCGGCCCACTGCTGATAAACAACCTGGCAGGACAGTGGTTCATCGACACACGCCTGCGCCTTAGAGGCGGCGGATTTCGCAACCGTCGTCGTTTGGCCAATGCGCTCAAGCCTTCACGGATCCAGACCCTGCGTGACGAACTCAACGCCTTTGACGCCGCCGAGAGCGACGCTCAGGCACAACTGTCTTCGGCATCGGCAGAAATTGGCTCGCAGCCGGGCCCTTCCACCGTCTTGCGCCGCGAAGCCTTCATCACCCAAGTGGATGAGCGTCTTGAAGCCTATGACGTGCCCATTCGCCAGCTCCGGGCCTTGAGCATCATCGCCAACGTTCCCAACTATCAAAGCGTGATGATCGGATACTTGAGCAAACAATTGCTGCTGACCCGGACGGCCGTCGAAGAACGTATCGGCCCTTTCCGCGACTTGCTGTTGACCACAGTGGACGCACTGGAATCCGAGGTACCTGTCGAACCCCAGGCCCAGGCCGACTATGCGCAGAGAATGTCGACCATGAACGTGGAGATGATCAAGCGCATGGAATACGTCGAGTCACGCTTTCGCGAGCTCGACGGGCTGGGCGAAGCGGGCGCGCTCGTCATCCAGAGCACCATGAAGGCCTTGCCGCACATTCGGGTGACCGACCTCAAGGCGCTGCAAATCACCATTGCTCGGTACCTGTGCAGCGCCACCAGCGAAGGCGAGGCGCAAAACGATGCTCGCACGAGGCTGAACGTTATCCTCGACGCCGTAGACCTCAGTGTGCAGAGTTTTATCGAGGTGATGGACAAGGTCGACGAGAGCCCTCTGGAGGAGCGCATCGAACTGTTGAACAGCCAGGTCGAACAACTCACCCTTGGCGATCAGCGTCTTCTGGACTTGCATGCAGATTACCCCGAACACCTGCTGCGCGAGCCGCTGGAAAAGCTGCGCCGGCATATCGAAGAATTCAATCAGCGCGCCACGCAAAACCTGGTGCAGTTGCTACGCGAACGAAAGGCTCTGGAGCCCAAGCCAGGTCCTTCCGCCCCCCCATCGACGCTCCAGCGCAAAGTCATCAAGACGCGCTCTCAAGGGATGGTGGTGGGAGAAACCCGAACCTCCGACAGCAGCCTGGTAGACGTCAAGGCACCCATGACGGGCAAGATCATTGCCACGTTCCACGAAAAAACACCCGGGGTCTGGGTCGAGCGCGTCAAGCCGAGCCTACCCGCGCCCACCGTCAAGAAAATCGACCTGGATATCAGCGTAAACGCCGGCCAGGCCCTGTTGGATGAAGAGCCAGCCTTGACCCGTCGCGTGCTTGCCCACTCACGCAAGGCCGGGCGCATCCCGACGGAAATCCAGGAGATGCTCCAACAGCAGGCAGCGCGGCTGGAGCACGCCGCGAACAACGTCGACGCCGCACTGACCCAGCGCAATCTCACCGCAGTCGATCGTCCGAGGGCTGCGGCCCTCAACAAAAAACTCACGGACGCCGCCACGCGACTCACCGAGCTCGGCAATAGCACGCGTATCAGCATGACCAAGCAACAACCGCCCACCGCCGCACGGCTGGAGTGGCTACGCAATGAGGGACACGTGACGATAAAGAAAGTCGGCGCCCGCCGGCGACTCAAAGGTCCCGGCAAGGACTACCTGGATGAATACGAAATTCGCGACACCGAGAACAAAGCGGTGCTGTGGTACGCGCATTTTCACTACCCTTCACTCTTGGCCGCGGTTGAAGAGTTCAGCGCCGCGCACCTGAAGACCCGCGACCAGCAGAAATTGGGCGGGGCGTTTGAACGTAAAAGTACCAATGACCGAGAGCAGATAGCGATCTATCGCAGCGAAATCAGCTCAACACTGGCCAAATCATTGTTTTTCGACAGTGGAGCCCCGCCAGGCGACGCGTAAGCGCTTGAGTGCCACGGCGATATCGGCCTCGGGCACGGCGGCGAAACCCAGCACCAGGCCGGCGCGCTGATCCACCGGCGTGCTGGAGTTCGTCAGCCAGTAGCTGCTCAACCCATTGACCTCCACGCCCACGGTACGGGCCTGTTCGAGCAATTGCTGCTCCCGGGCCAGGCTGTGCACCCGCACGGTGAGGTGCAGGCCTGCCGCGACATTGGGCAGTTCGGCCACGCCTTGCAGGCCATGCGGCCAATCGGCAAGCAAGGCATTGCGCCGACTCAACGCTGCCCGCCGCATGCGCCGGATATGCCGCTGGAAATGCCCGGCTGCCATGAATTCGGCCATCACCGCCTGGGTGCTGATCTCTGAGTGACGCACGTCCACGGCGCGCCGGCGAGAAAAGGCATCCACCAGGCCCGGCGGCAACACCAGGTAGCCGAGGCGCAAGGCGGGAAACGCGACTTTGCCGAACGTGCCGACGTAGAGCACGCGCCCGCCCCGGTCCAGAGCCGCCAAGGGCGACAACGGTGCGCCGCTGTAGCGGTATTCACCGTCGTAGTCGTCTTCGATGATCCAGCCTCCGCTGCGCTCAGCCCAGGCCAGCAGCTCCAGACGCCGCGCCAGGCTCATCACCACACCCAACGGGTATTGATGCGACGGGGTGACGTACGCCACACGGCAGTCATTCAACGCAGCGAGCACCTGGCAATCGATGCCTTCGCTGTCCACCGGCACGCCGTGCAATTTCCCGCCCGCCAGCGCAAACGCATGCCCGGCTGCGCGATAGCCCGGGTTTTCCACGGCCACCCCGTCTCCGGGCTCCACCAGCAGCTGTGCACAAAGGCTGATCGCCTGCTGCGCCCCACTGGTGATCACAATTTGTTCAGCGCTGCATTGCAGGCCTCGAGAGCTGCGCAGGTAGGCCGCGATCAAACTCCGCAGGCGCGCATCGCCCGCCGGGTCGCCATAGCAGAGTTGCTCGAGGTCCGGTTTACGCCAGAAAGCCCCGTTCAGCTTGGCCCACACCTCGAAGGGGAATAGATCGAATGCCGGGACACCCACGCGAAACGCCTTGGGTGGTCCTGCCGGAGGTTGAGGCAAATAGTTGTTTTCCACGCGCTCCAACGCAGCGCTGTGGATAACTTCGCCGGAGGAATTGACCGGTAAATCCAGCCAGTTTGTGGATAAGGTTGGGGATAAGCCTGTTGGTAACCCTGTGGATACATTTGTGGATAGTTTTTTCGGCGTCGGGAGTGATGCTACATAAGTGCCGTCACCGACCCGGCCCTCGATAAACCCCTCGGCGTACAACTGATCGTAGGCCCTCACCACGCTGTTGCGCGAAATCGACAACGCACCCGCCAGGTCGCGGCTTGCGGGCAAGCGTGTGCCGCCGGCGAGCCGCCCGTCCAAGACGCGCTGACGCAGGGCTTCGTAGAGCTGGCGAGTGAGGCCCTGGCGGCGGTCCAACTCGATACCTGCGGGGTTGAACGACAGCGGCGGCGTGATCGACGGCATATTGGACCTATGAAATTGGCCATAGATGGCCCTTACAACGAACCATTAGCCTGCCTAGGATGCAGGTATTCGCCAAGGAAAATTTGCATGTACACACCCCGAGCTTTTGCCCTCGATGACGTGCCCGAACTTCATCACCTGATCCAGCACACCCGCCTGGCACAGTTGGTGACCGTTGGCGAGCAAGGCCTGCTGGCCAGCCACCTGCCGTTGCTGCTCAACCCCGACGAGGGCCCGAACGGCACGCTCTATGGGCATTTGGCCAAAGCCAATCCGCAGTGGCGCGACCTGCAAGACGGCGGCGAAGCCTTGGTGATTTTTGCCGGCGCCGAGGCGTATGTCAGCCCGGCGTTCTACCCGACGAAAGCCGAGCACGGCAAAGTCGTGCCGACCTGGAACTACATCGCGGTGCATGCCTATGGCAAAGCCGAGGTGTTCAACGATGCGCAGCGTTTGCTTGGGGTGGTCACTGCACTGACAGACCGCCATGAACACGGCCGCGCCCAGCCCTGGAAGGTCAGCGATGCCCCCACCGACTACATTGACGGCATGCTCAAGGCCATCGTCGGCTTTGCGCTGCCCATCGAGCGTTTGATCGGCAAGCGCAAACTCAGCCAGAACCGCAGCCCCGCCGATGTCGCCGGTGTGCGTGACGGCCTGGCCGCCAGCGCGGACGTGCGCGACCAGACCCTCGCCCGCTTTATTCCCCAAGGAGTCGCAGAATGAGTTCAATCGAGATTCGCCAGGTCACCGCCGCCGACCACGCCGCCTGGCTCCCGCTGTGGCAGGCGTACCTGAAGTTCTACAACACCGAGCTGCCGGACGCCGTCAGCCAGAGCACCTGGCAACGCCTGATCGACGCTGGCGAGCCGACCCATTCGGCATTGGCCTGGCAGGACGGCAAGGCGGTGGGCATGGTCAACTTCATCTACCATCGCTCGAACTGGAGCATCGAAAACTCCTGCTACCTGCAAGACTTGCTGGTGGACCCCGACCAACGCGGCACTGGCGTGGGCCGTCAACTGATCGAGTTCGTCTACGCCACCGCCAAGGCCGACGGATGCTGCAAAGTGCACTGGCTGACCCACGAGACCAACGCCACCGCGATCCAGCTGTACGAACGCATCGCCGAACGCCCCGGTTTCATCCAATTTCGCAAAGGCCTTTAAGGAGCGCAGCATGTCCACTTCCCTCGCCGACTGGAAAGGCGTCCCGGCACCCACCGTGCAATCGCTGGAAGGGCGTTTTATCCGCCTGGAAAAACTCGACCCGGCCCGCCATGGTGACGATCTGTTCCAGGCCTTCCAGGGCCACAACGCCGATCCGAAGCTATGGGACTATTTGCCCTATGGTCCGTTTCCCGAGCGCAGCACGTTTGATGCCTGGCTGAACAATCATGCGGCCCACAGCGATCCGTACTTTTTCAGCGTGATCGACCGCGCAAGCGGCCAGGCGCAAGGCCTCCTCAGCCTGATGTCCATCGTGCCGGCCCAGGGGCGCATCGAGATCGGCCACGTCACCTTCGGCGCGCCGATGCAGCGTTCACCGAAAAGCACCGAGGCGGTGTACCTGCTGGCCAGGTTTGCGTTTGACCAGGGTTATCGCCGCCTGGAATGGAAGTGCAACAACGGCAACGCCCGCTCCAAATACGCAGCCGAGCGGTTGGGGTTCAGCTTTGAAGGTGTTTTCCGCCAGCACATGGTGGTGAAGGGGCAGAACCGGGATACGGCGTGGTACTCGATCATCGACGGCGAATGGCCGGCGATTGGGGTGGGGTTTGAGCAATGGCTGTCGGAAGGCAATCAGACAGCTTCGGGCCAGCTGAAAACCCTGACCGAGTGCCGACCCGCAGACAACACATAACCCGTGTGGGAGCGGGCAAGCCTGCTCCCACATTTGGATGGGTATGGGTTCTACTACGGCAGTTTCTGGGCCAACACCGCAATATGCTCCGGCCCAATCCCGCAGCACCCGCCCAAATGGCTGGCACCGCGCGCCTGCCAATCGGCGGCCCATTGCAGGTAACCCGGTGGGTCGAGGTCGTCGCGCAAGGGGTCCAGGCCATCGTTGGCCGTGGCTTCCTTGGGTTGCGGCGGGAAAGCGTTGGCGTAGGCACCGACCTGGATCTGCACGCCAAGGCGCTCGAAGGTCTGGCGTGCCGCGTCGATCGCATCGCCGATCACTTCAGGCTGGCTGCAATTGAACAGCAACACCTCGACACCCAGCTTGGCAGCCGCCTCGGCCGCGTCCACCACCGGTTCGCCGGAGCGCAGGCGCGGGACATCATCGGTGTCTTCATCCTTGAGCGTGAACGACAGCCAGAACGGCTTGCCGTCCTCAGGCAACCCCGCTTGGATCGCTTGCGCTTCAGCGATCGAGCTCTGGGTTTCCGCCAGCCACAGGTCGACAAAGGGTGCCAGGCCCTGCACCAGCGGCGTCAGCAATTCAGACACGCGCTGCGGCTCGAACAGGTCGGGTCGGTAGGAACCAAACAGCGGCGGCAGCGAGCCCGCCACACGCACGGCCTGCCCTGACGCTTCCACCGCCCGTCGTGCCAGGGTCCCGGCCAGTGCTGCCAGGGCCTGGCCCTCTCGCGCAAACCGCTCCTCGCCAATATGAAACGGCACCACCGCGTAGCTGTTGCTGGTGATGACGTTGGCGCCGCTCTGGATATAAGCCGCATGCACCGCTTCCACTGCCTCCGGGGCCTCGCTCAACGCCAAGGCTGACCACTCCGGCTGCCGGAACGGTGCGCCACGGCGCTGCAGTTCACGGCCCATGCCGCCATCGAGAATTACTGTTGCTGTGGCCATATGCTTTTTACTCATAAGCTTATGAAAATAACTCACTATGAGAGTCGTTCTTATAACTATTTAATACGTTCAATTCGGTACATAACAACTCTTTTTTCTAACGGTGTTCTTGATGAAACTCAAACCGCTGCTGGCCCTGGGCCTGACGATTCTGGCTGCCTCCACCCAAGCCTTCGGCGGCACCACGCTGGACCGTGTCGAACAAAAGAAAGAACTGGTGGGCGTCTTGATGGAAAGCTACCCGCCGTTCTCGTTCCTGAATGAGCAAAACCAGCTCGACGGCTTCGACGTGGACGTCGCCAAGGCCGTCGCGGAAAAGCTCGGCGTGAAGCTGCGCCTGGAAACCCCGTCCTGGGACGTGATCGCCGCCGGCCGCTGGAGCGGGCGCTACGACATCTGCATCTGCTCGATGACCCCGAGCAAGGCCCGCGCCGAAGTGTTCGACTTCCCGGTGGAGTACTACGCGTCGCCGGCAGTGATCGTCGTCAACGCCACGGACGATCGTATCCACAGCGCCAAGGACTTGAGCGGCAAGAAAGTCGGCCTCACCAGCGCGTCGAGCTACGAAAGCTACCTGAACAAGAACCTGGTGATCGAAGGCGCCGAAGACACCCAGTTGCAGTACCCGTTCGACAACGTCCAAATCGCACCGTATGACACCGACAACGTGGCCTTCCAGGACCTCGGCCTGGGCGCCGGCAAGCGCCTGGATGCGATCCTCACCAACCTGGTCACCGCCCAGCCGCGACTGACCCAGGACAAGCGCTTCAAACTGGCGGGCGAGCCGCTGTACTCGGAACCCAACTCGGTGGCCATCGAAAAAGGCGACCCGCAGTGGGACAGCAAGGTGCGTGAAGTCTTCGCCCAGCTGAAACAGGACGGCACCCTGAGCAAGCTGTCGCAAAAATGGATCGGCGCCGATATCAGCCAATGACTGCGTTCCCTACACCTCCCAACGTCAGCACGTCACGCGTACAGCGGCTGTTTGGTTTTCGCACCCGCCTGTACTTGACCTGGGCCGCGCTGTTTTGCCTGTTCGCCAGCTTTTTCCTGAGCTTTGACCTGAAGTTCTCGATCATCCTCGACAAGCTGCCCAACCTGGTGGGCGTGCACCTGGCGCCCAATGGTTTCCTGCAAGGCGCCGCACTGACGGTGTTCCTGTGCCTGTGCTCGATCGTGGCGTCGTCGGTACTGGGCTTTGTCACCGCGCTGGGGCGCTTGTCGAACAGCGCGGTGGCGTTTGGCATCGCGAGCTTCTACGCCTCGTTCTTTCGCGGCACGCCGCTGCTGATCCAGATCCTGCTGATCTACCTCGGCCTGCCGCAATTGGGCCTGGTGCCGGGCGCCATCGTTGCCGGGATCATCGCGCTGTCGCTGAACTACGGCGCCTACTTGAGCGAGATCTTCCGCGCCGGCATCCTCGGGGTCGCCCACGGTCAACGGGAAGCCGCCCTCGCCTTGGGCATGCGTGACAGTGCGATCTTCTGGCACGTCACCCTGCCTCAGGCCATGCGCACCATCATCCCGCCGGCCACCAACCAGTTCATCTCGATGCTCAAGGACTCGTCGCTGATCTCGGTGATGGGCGTGTGGGAAGTGATGTTCCTGGCGCAATCCTATGGCCGCTCGAGCTACCGCTACATCGAGATGCTCACCACGGCGGCGATCATCTATTGGGTGATGTCATTGGGACTGGAGCTGATCCAGGCACGGATGGAGCGCCATTACGGCAAGGGGTATGTACGCCGAAGCTGAGGCTCAGCGCCACTGGCGGCGCAGCTTGACCACCCCCATTTGCATGCCGAACGGCCTGAATACGGCGTTCAGCGACTTGAGGGTCTGATTGCCCTCGCCATGCTCGATATGCACCAGGGTGCGTACCGAGATTTTGCACATTTTGGCGAACTGGCTTTGGTGCAGGCCAGTGACCTCGGTGCGCAAGCGACGCACGGCCTCGCCGATTGGCAGCGTACCGTCGGCCAGCGCGGCCTGGATGCTGTCGATCAGCTGGGTGCGCTCTTCAATGGTCAGGCTCATTTCAATCCCCATTCTTTCAGGCGCTGTGGCAGGTTTTTCAAGGCAATGGCGGGATGGTTCAGTGTGATGGCTGGCAGGCCACTGGCACTCAGGATGTCGGGCAACGCCGATAGCTGCTGCGCCGCCTCACGCAGGCTTTCGAACAGCGCCTGGCTGTCGACGAGCTCACCCAACGAGTCACACACACCGCGCCAATCCACGTCGCCCGCCCGCTCCAGCGCCCTCGGCCATTTGGTGGTACGCGTGATCCCTTCGTCATCCATCACCATGGGGGCCAAGTCGTAGATGGGGGCCAGGCGCAACCCGTTGGCTTGTCGAATGATCGAGGTGTTGCGCCCGTGGTTGTCCGAGTTGCCCAGGATTTTATTCAGCAAATCACGCTTGAGGTACTCCGCCACCAATGCCGGGACGTCATCGGATTGGCCGGCCTCTTTCCACAATTCGACCAGTTGCTGGATAACGTCACGATGGCTCATGACGCTGCCGGGAACCGTCACACCCGCCACGGAGTAGATCGACTCCACCGCATGACGCTCGACGCCCTGCGGGCTGACATGCCGGTCAAAACGCTGCATCCACAGGCTCGGTTTGCTGGCCTCTTCCAGGGCCAGGCCCTGCGCTGCGACGGTGTCGATGCCCAAGGCCTGCAGGGCCTTGTAGTAGTGGTATTCGCTGCGCAGGATGTCTTGGTCAAGTTGCGTGCCCCTGTTCCGGGCGAACTTCACGAACCAGTGTTGGCGAACCTGCTCATCATCCAGCACCGCATCGGGGAACAGTAGGCCATCCTGGTTTTCGGTCAGCAGCAACTTCGGTGCCTCGCCTCCCGCGCCCGTGGCACCACCGATGGCTGCGCCCTGCTCGTAGGCATATTCGAGGAAGCGATTGTCACGCTGGATCACGTCCTGGCGCGCAAACCCCATGGGCCGGCGGCTGTCCAGCGTGCCCAGCGATTCCTTGATGCGCATATGACCGATTGGGGCCGGTGTGCTGCGCATCAGCAGGAACAGGTCTGCGCTGATATCGTCTGGTTTGTCCCGGCCAACATGCGCCATGAGAAACCGCTTGGCGGCACCTGCCGGTGCAATGTCATGCAGAAAAGCCGGGGCACCCTGGGTTCGACAACCCTCCCACTGCAGGGGAAGCCTGGCACTCACAGCCGTCGCAAAAGGCGTGGTGAGGTCCTCAAGGTGATCCACCAGATAGCCTTGTTCATACCCAAAACTGCACCGGCTATCGAAGCCCTGCTGCGGGGTATCGAAGGTCAGCAGCATTGCGTCGTGCCATTTTCCTTGTAGGTATATTTGCAACGTCAGGTTGAGCATCAGTGCACCCGCAATTTAATGCATTCTCAACATTCAAATGAGCTGAGTTAACGCAATATAGTGCAGATACCTGTCAATTGCATGGCCTGAAAATGCATTAAAATGCATAAAATTGGCTTCGCGGCTCGTTTGAACGCAATAAAATGCAGACCACTCCCATCGCCTCGCGATAGAGACACCTCCTGCAAGCCGGCAGCCCAAGGGCTGACAGTTATCCCCCTGCCCCCTCGCTAAATTTCGGACCTCATTCACAAGAGGTTGGGAATCCATGCCCATGACACCCCGCAGAATCATACTTCTCATCAGCCTTGCCATGGCCGCCAGCCTGCAACCCGCCCAGGCACGCAGTGCTACCGGGTACACGCCTCAGCCCACCGCTTCACCCATCGATAACTACTTCACCCGGCAAGCCACCACCCACAACGGCCAGCAGGTCGCCCGCGTGCTGGACCCTGCGCTGGGCAGACTGCTGCAATCGGGCCAGCTGACGTCGGAGCAGATCAAGGCGATGGAACAATATGCGGCGCAATTGGCTGCCCAACCCGGCGGCCTCGGCGCGGCCCTCGAACAATTGGCCGGTAGCCACAACGCCAACCTCGCCGCCGCCACCCAAGGCACTACGCAACACCTCGGCAACCGGTTGCTCGACACCCTGCGCGCACTGCCCAGCGACGACGCCGGGCATTTCTGGGTGAAGAACCTGGGCAATGAGGGCGACGTGGATGGCCAGCGCGGCAGCACCGGGCTCGACACCGCTACTCAGGGCCTGCTGTTGGGGGCTGACTGGGCAATCGATCACGCCTGGCGGGTTGGCGTGCTGGGGGCAAAATCCACCGGCCGCCTGGATGCCCAACGGTTTTCGGCTGATCTGGACAACTGGCACTTGGGCGCTTATGCCGTGCGCCAGGACGGCCCCCTGGCCCTGCGCCTGGGGGCGATCTACAGCAGCCACGCGGGCAAGAACCAACGCACGATCGATCTCGCGGGCCGCAAGCAGACACTCCAGGGCCGCTACGACGCGACGAGCCAGAACGCGTTCGCCGAAGCGGGGTACCAACTGGGAGGCGAGGACTACAGCATCGAGCCGTTTGCCGGCCTGGGCTACCAGCGCTACCAGCGTGACAGCTTCAAGGAACACGGCGGGGCGGCCGCGCTGAAGGTGCACGCTCAAACTCAGCAGAACCTGAGCAGCACCCTGGGCCTGCGCCTGGCCAAAGCGGTTCGGTTCGACAATCAGGTGATCCTCACCCCGCACCTGAGTGCCGGATGGAAGCACCTCTACGGTGATGTTGAAAGCAGCGTGCGCCAGTCCTTCCGCGCGGGCGCGGTCGAAGACTTCAGCGTCCGGGGTACATCCCTGGACCGCAACAGCCTCAACCTGGTGACAGGGCTGGACCTGACACTCACACCTCGCCACGCCGTCGGCCTGGCCTACACGGCTGAAACCGGCACCCACGCCAGCAATCAGGGCCTGATGGGCCAATGGCGAATGACGTTCTGACCCGGATCAAATGCCAGGCGAAAAAAAAGGGGGGCACCTGCCCCCCCGAGGATTAAGCGGTAGTGTCGAAGGCCGGATCAGCCTTCGATTTCAATCAGGATTTCGCCAGGGTTCACCCGGTCGCCCTTGACCACATGCACGGCGACCACTTTGCCGGCGATGGAGGCCTGAACTTCGGTCTCCATCTTCATCGCCTCGGTGATCAGCACGGCCTGGCCGGCCTTGACCACATCGCCTTCCTTGACCAGCACGTCGACGATATTGCCGGGCATCGCAGTGCTCACATGGCCCGGCTCGCTGGCTTGCTTGCGCTTGCTGCTGCCGCCGCCGACGAACTCGTTGAGCGGTTCGAACACCACTTCTTCGGGCATGCCATCGATGGAGAGGTAGAAGTGACGCTTGCCTTCGGCCTTCACGCCGACACCGGTGATGTCCACGCGGTAGCTTTCGCCGTGCACGTCGATGACGAACTCGGTCGGCACACCTTCGCCACCGGCACGGGCAACGCCGCCGGCTTCTGGGATAGGCAGCAACACTTCCGGCGCGAGGGTGCCAGCGTCGCGTTCTTCGAGGAACTTGCGGCCGATGTCCGGGAACATGGCGTAGGTCAGCACGTCTTCTTCAGACTTGGCCAGCGCGCCGATCTCACCGCGCAGCTTGGTCATTTCCGGCTTGAGCAGGTCGGCCGGGCGCACGTCGATGACGTCTTCGCTGCCGATGGCCTGGCGACGCAGTTGCTCGTTCACGGTGCCCGGCGCCTTGCCATAGCCGCCTTGCAGGTAGAGCTTCACCTCGTTGGTGATGGTCTTGTAGCGCTCGCCGGCCAGCACGTTGAAGAACGCCTGGGTGCCGACAATCTGCGAGGTCGGAGTGACCAGCGGCGGGAAGCCGAGGTCTTCACGCACACGCGGGATTTCGGCCAGCACTTCGCTCATGCGGTTGAGGGCGCCCTGCTCTTTCAGCTGGTTGGCCAGGTTGGAAATCATCCCGCCCGGTACCTGGTTGACTTGCACACGGGTATCGACCGCAGTGAATTCGCTTTCGAACTGGTGGTACTTCTTGCGCACGGCGTAGAAGTACAGGCCGATCTCCTGCAGCAATTCCAGGCTCAGGCCGGTGTCGAACTCGCTGCCTTTAAGGGCGGCAACCATCGACTCGGTTCCCGGGTGGCTGGTACCCCAGGCGAAGCTGGAGATGGCGGTATCGATGTGATCGGCACCGTTCTCGATAGCCTTGAGCTGGCACATCGCGGCGAGGCCGGCGGTGTCGTGGGAGTGGATGAACACCGGCAGGTTCTGCTCGGCTTTCAGCGCCTTGACCAACTCGCCGGTGGCGAACGGCGTCAGCAGGCCGGCCATGTCCTTGACCGCGATGGAGTCGCAACCCATGGCTTCCAACTGCTTGGCCTGAGCCACGAACGCTTCGACGGTGTGCACCGGGCTGGTGGTGTAGGCGATGGTGCCCTGGGCGTGCTTGCCGGCGGCTTTCACCGCTTCGATGGCCACGCGCAGGTTACGCACGTCGTTCATGGCGTCGAAGATGCGGAACACGTCGATGCCGTTCACGGCAGCCTTGGCGACAAAAGCTTTGACCACGTCGTCGCTGTAGTGGCGGTAGCCCAGCAGGTTCTGGCCACGCAACAGCATTTGCAGGCGTGTGTTGGGCAGCGCAGCGCGCAGTTGGCGCAGGCGCTCCCACGGGTCTTCCTTGAGGAAGCGGACGCAGGCGTCGAAGGTTGCGCCGCCCCAGACTTCCAGGGACCAGTAGCCGACTTTGTCTAGCTTGTCGCAGATCGGCAGCATGTCCTCGGTGCGCATGCGGGTGGCGAGCAGCGATTGGTGGGCGTCGCGCAGGATGGTGTCGGTGACAAAGATTTTCTTGGACATTGTTGTATTCCTCACAGGCCTGCGTGGGCGGCGATGGCGGCGGCGATGGCCAGGGCCAGCTCTTCGGGTTTGCGCTTGATCGAGTAGTTGGTCAGCTCAGGATGGCTTTCCACGAAACTGGTGTTGAACTGGCCGCTGCGGAATTCCGGGTTGCGCAGGATTTCCTGGTAGTAAGCGGCGGTGGTCTTCACGCCTTGCAGGCGCATGTCGTCCAGGGCACGCAGGCCGCGGTCCATGGCTTCTTCCCAGGTCAACGCCCACACCACCAGCTTCAGGCACATGGAGTCGTAGAACGGTGGGATGGTGTAACCGGTGTAGATCGCCGTGTCGGTACGCACACCGGGCCCGCCGGGCGCGTAGTAACGGGTGATCTTGCCGAAGCTCGGCAGGAAGTTGTTCTTCGGGTCTTCGGCGTTGATACGGAACTGCAACGCGAAACCACGGTGGTGGATGTCTTCCTGTTTGACCGACAGCGGCAGGCCCGAAGCGATGCGGATCTGCTCACGGACGATGTCGATCCCGGTGATTTCCTCGGTGATGGTGTGTTCCACCTGCACCCGAGTGTTCATCTCCATGAAGTACACCTCGCCCTCGGCGAGCAGGAACTCCACGGTCCCGGCGTTCTCGTAGCCCACGGCCTTGGCCGCACGCACCGACAGGTCGCCGATGTAGGCGCGCTGTTCAGGGGTCAGTTGCGGGCTTGGGGCGATTTCGATGAGCTTCTGGTTACGGCGCTGGATCGAGCAATCGCGCTCGAACAAATGCACCACGTTGCCAAAGCTGTCACCGAGGATCTGCGCCTCGATGTGCTTGGGATTGACGATGCATTTTTCCAGGAACACTTCCGCCGACCCGAAGGCCTTGGTGGCCTCGGAAATCACGCGAGGGAAGGCTTGTTCAAGTTCTTCGCGGCTGTTGCAACGACGTATACCGCGACCGCCACCACCGGAGGTGGCCTTGAGCATCACCGGGTAACCAATGCGGTCGCCTTCGGTGAGGGCCTCGGCGATGTCGGCGACGTTGCCTTCGGTGCCGGGAGTAACCGGTACGCCAGCCTTGATCATGCTGCGGCGAGCTTCGGTCTTGTCGCCCATGCGGCGGATCACTTCAGCGGCAGGACCGATGAATTTGATCCCGCGTTCGGCACAGATGTCTGCCAGTTCGGCGTTTTCCGACAGGAAACCGTAGCCGGGGTGCAATGCATCACAACCGGTTTCCACCGCCAGGTTCACCAGCTTGCGCGGGTTCAGGTAACCGGCCAGGGGCTCGGCACCAATGCTGTGGGCTTCGTCGGCACGTTTGACGTGCAACGCGTGCCGGTCGGCGTCGGAGTAGACCGCGACCGAGCGAATGCCCATCTCGGCGCAGGCACGCACGATTCGTACGGCAATTTCACCACGGTTGGCGATCAGGATCTTTTTTATCACTTGGAAATTCCCTTGAGCCGATTGCTGCGTTCTTCGACCCGCTAGACCCGGGTCGGCGCGTGACCAAATGTTTCATGACAGTCGCGAGACACACACTAAGCCGGCCGAGGGATTAACAAAAATCAATAATTATTGGGTCGTGCATAAGTAAAGACTTATAGTTGGCCCTTCAGGTTTGGCGGGAGCGGTCTAAAAATGCGTAAGTCATTGATGCGTATGACATTGCGTCAATTGCAGATCTTCAATGAAGTGTGCGATTTGCGCTCCTACAGCCGCGCTGCCGAGGAAATGTCGCTCACGCAACCGGCCGTCAGCCTGCAAATTCGTCAGTTGGAAGAGCTGATTGGCCAGCCATTGTTCGACTATGTCGGCAAAAAGCTCTACATGACCGAGGCCGCTGAAGCCCTGCAGCGGGCCAGCCGCGATATCTTCGGGCGCCTGGAAAACCTCGACATGCAGTTATCGGACATGCAGGGTTCGCTGCAAGGCCAGTTGAAGCTGGCGATCGAGTCCAGCGCCAAGTATTTCGTGCCGCACCTGTTTGCCGCCTTCAAGCGCCAGCATCCCGAAGTGCAACTGCACCTGACGGTGGTCAACCGCGCCCAGGTGATTCGCCGGCTCTCGGACAACCGCGATGACCTGGTGATCATGTCCATGGTGCCCCAGGACATGGGCCTGGAATTCCTGCCATTCCTCAACAATCCGATCGTCGCCGTGGCGCCACCCGATCACCCGCTGAGCCTGCAAGGTCCGCTGCGCCTGCAGGACCTGGAACCCTACACGCTGCTGCTGCGCGAGCCGGGCTCCGGCACGCGGCTGGCCTGCGAGGAATATTTCAAAGAGAAGCGCGTGCACTTCACCCAGACGGTGGAAGTGGCCTCGGCCGAGGCGCAGCGTGAATGTGTGTGCGCAGGACTGGGCGTAGCTTTGCTGACTCGCCACGCGGTCAACATGGAGCTGGCCACCGGCGGGCTCAAAGAGCTGCCGGTGGAGGAACTGCCGCTGTACCGCAGTTGGTGCCTGGTACAGGCCAAGGCCAAGCGCCTGTCACCGGTGGCTCACGCGTTCCTGGGCTTTATCCGCAGCGAACGGGTGCAGATCAGCGCGCTGGCTGAGCGTTTCGCTGGGCAGCCACGGGTGCCTGCCAATGCAGTTCCGGATAGTCACTGATGCTCTGGAGCAATTGGCGCTCCTCGCAACGGTCTTCGATTGCGCGACGGAACGCCATACGGCGCTGGTCTTCCTGCTGACGACGGGTTTTTACGGCGCTGTTGCTGTCTTCGTAGGGACGGGCCATTTCGAGTCTCCCAATGCGAGTACGGGAGTTCAGGATGGGCTTGGGCGATGACGGTTTAGCGGCGCGGGGATGACAGGACGATGAATATTCCTGACCTGTTGGAAATCCAAATGTGGGAGGGGGCTTGCCCCCTCCCACATGTTGCCCTGGGATCAGTCGTCGAGGGCTTTGACGGACTTGGGCGACAGACGCAGGCTGCGCAAGCTGCGCTTCACGCTCTTGAGGTGGTTGACCAGGCTCGGGCCGCGCGCCATGGCCACGCCCATTGCCAGCACGTCGATCACCACCAGATGGGCGATCCGCGAGGTCAGTGGCGTGTAGATCTCGGTGTCTTCATGCACGTCGATCGCCAGGTTGACCGTGGACAGCTCCGCCAGTGGCGTCTGGCTCGGGCACAGGGTGATCAGCGTCGCGCCGCTTTCACGCACCAGGTTGGCGGTGATCAGCAGGTCCTTGGAGCGGCCGGACTGGGAAATGCAGATTGCCACGTCGGTAGGCTTCAACGTCACCGCCGACATCGCCTGCATGTGCGGGTCGCTGTAGGCCGCTGCCGTCAGCAGCAGTCGGAAGAATTTGTGCTGGGCGTCGGCCGCCACCGCGCCGGAAGCGCCAAAGCCATAGAACTCCACGCGCTGGGCCTGGGACATGGCCGTCACGGCTTTTTGCAGCTCGATCGGGTCGAGCTTTTCGCGCACCTCCATCAGGGTGTGCAGCGTGGTGTCGAAGATTTTCAGGCTGTAGTCGGCGACGGAGTCGTCTTCATGGATCGCAAACTGCCCGAAGCTCGCACCGGCCGCCAGGCTCTGGGCCAGCTTGAGCTTGAGGTCCTGGAACCCGGAGCAACCGATGGCACGGCAAAAACGCACGATGGTCGGCTCGCTGATGCCCACACTGTGGGCCAGGTCGGCCATGGAACTGTGCATCACGGCCGCAGGGTCAAGCAGCACGTGATCGGCAACCTTGAGTTCCGATTTGCGTAACAGGTGGCGCGACTGGGCGATATGTTGCAACAGGTTCAAAGGGCAGGACTCTTGTTATGGGCAGGGCCAGGGATGTAGCAAGCTTGTAGTTATACTACAAGAATTGTCGTTTTGCCCGTCTGACGCATCACTAAATCGCCCTGCTGGCCTTTGATTCCAAGGACAGCCGCCGTGTAGCCCCATGGGCGCCGCAGGCCACACTAGGGAAAATCTGCATTTTCCCGTAACAAATCTGCCAGCCCTTCGGCGGGCATCGGCCGACTGACCAGGTAGCCCTGCACTTCGTCGCAACGCTCCACCCGCAGGAAGTCCAGTTGCTGCTGATCTTCCACGCCTTCGGCCACCACTTTGAGCGCCAGCCCATGGGCCATGGCGATGATCGCTCGGGTGATGGCCGCGTCTTCCCGACCCTGGCCGAGGCCACGGATAAAGGTCTGGTCGATCTTCACGTAATCCACCGGGATGCGCTTGAGGTAGCTCAGGGACGAATAACCGGTACCAAAGTCGTCGATGGCCAGCTTCACCCCCAGGTCCCGCAGTTGCTGGAAATTGGCGATGATGTGTTCAACGCTGTCGAGCAGCTGACTTTCGGTCAGCTCCAGCTCCAGGTATTGCGGGTCCAGCCCGGTCTCTTCGAGCACTTGGCGCACCAGGCTGACCAGCTTGCCCTGGCGCAACTGGTGCACCGACAGGTTCACCGACACCCGGATCGGCGCCAGCCCCTGGCGCTGCCACTCGCACGCCTGCCAGCAGGCCTGGCGCAGCACGAATTCCCCCAGCGGCACGATCAGGCCGGTCTCTTCGGCCAGGCCGATGAAGTCGCACGGCGGCACCATGCCCCACTGCGGATGCTCCCAGCGGATCAAGGCTTCTGCGGCATTCAGCTTGCCACTGGCCAGGCACAGTTTGGGTTGGTAGAACACCGTGAGCTGGCGTTCGTCGATGGCCTTGCGCAGGTGGTTTTCCAGCTGCAGGCGCTCCAGGTTGCTGGCTTGCAGGCTGTCGGTATAAAACTGGAAATTATTGCCGCCCAGGTGCTTGGCGTGTTGCATGGCCATGTTGGATTGGCTGACCAGCGCGGAAATTTCCCGCGCGTTATCCGGCAACAGGCTGACCCCCATCGAAGCGCTGACCACCAGCTCATGCCCGTCCACCGTCACCGGCACCCGCAATTTGGCCAGCAACCGCGTGGCCACCCGCGCCAGGCTCGACAGGTTGGCGTAGGCATCGAACAACACCGCAAACTCATCCCCCGACAGCCGCGCAATGGTGTCGGCCTCGGGCAAGGCGTTGATCAGGCGGCGCGCCATTTTCTGCAACAGTTGGTCGGCGACTTCATGGCCGAGGCTGTCATTGAGCAGCTTGAAACGGTCCAGGTTGATATGCAGCAACGCCAGGCTGCGCCCGCCCTGGCGCACGCGGGTGTGCGCTTCGCGCAGCCGCTCGCGGAACAGCGAACGGTTGGCGAGGCCGGTCAACTCGTCATAGTGCGTGAGGTAGCGCATGCGTTCCTCGGACTCACGCCGCGCCGACAGATCGGCGAAGAAACCCACGATATGGCTGACATTGCCCCGAATATCGCGCACGACATTCAGTTGCAACCACTGCGGGTACAACTCACCGTTCTTGCGAGTCTCCACCAATTCGCCCTGCCAGGTGCCGTGGCTGAGCAGCGCCTGGCGAATCACCGGGAAATGGCGGCGCGCATCGCGACTGCTGGGCAGCTCCACCACGTTGCGGCCAAGCATGTCGTCGATGTCAAAACCGGTCACGCGGCTGAAGGCCTGGTTGACGGCAATCAGCGAGTAATTCGGGTCGAGGATCACGATGCCTTCGCTGGCGGCCTCGAAGACCGTCGATGCCAGGCGCTGCTGTTCTTCCAGGGCCTTGCCGGCGCTGATATCACGGCGGGTACCCAACATGCGCGTGACCCGCCCGCTGGGGGCACGTTCGACGGCGCGGCCGCGGTCTTCGATCCAGACCCAGTGGCCCGCACCATGACGCACGCGGTATTCAACCTGATAGTCCTCGCTGCGGCCCTTGAGGTGCTCCACCAGTGCACGCTTGAGCAGCGGCAAGTCGTCGGGGTGCAGGCGCGGCTTGAGATGGCTGAGCATGGCCGTGACGTATTCGGGTTCCAGACCGAACAGCTCCTTGAGTTGAGTGTGGTGCACTTCGTCGGTCTGCAGGTTCCAGTCCCACAGCCCCAGTTCGCTGGCCTGCAGCGCCATGGCCAGGCGCGCCTCGCTTTTATTCAGGGCCAGGCTGGCAGCGTCCAGCTCCTGGCTGCGCTGGGCCACGCGGTCCTGCAGGCCGATCTGCGCCTCGCGCAGTTCCTGTTCAACCAGGCGACGTTGCTCGACTTCGCCCATCAACTGCGCATTCAGTTGCTCGCTGCGCTGCTGCGCCTGCTGCAGATGCTCGATCAGCGCCTGGTTCTGGAAGCGCCGCAATAACCCGCGCTGGATCAGGCGGTTGACCTGCCACGCCACCAGGCTCAGGGACGCCAGCAGGATCAGGCCCAGCACGCCCCAACCCTGCTGCTGCGGGGCACCGTCCCAGAACAGGTAGACGATGGCCGGCACCAGGCACGGCAAGGCAAACGACAGGAATGCTGGCAGGCTCACGGCATAGGCCACGCTGGCCGACAGCGTGGCTGCGCCGATCAGGCCGAACACCCAGGCCTGCTGCATGAAACTGTCCACCGGCACCAGAGCGATGGCGGCCATGGCCAATGTAAGGCCGCTGACCGCCGATCCCAGCATGAACATGCGCCGCCACACGGGCTGCGCCTGACGGCTGGGCATGGCGGAATCGAACGCCGCGACCTGGATCACTCGCATCGCCACCAGGGCCAGCAGCCACACCAGCCAGACGCTGTCCAACAGGTATTGCCTGGGGTTCCACAGCAACCAGGCACACACCAGGCCGTTGACCAGCATCAATAATGTGGGGAGCAACGAGCCCTGATACAGCAGGCGTGTACGTTCTACCGCCATCTCGGTGGCGTAGTGTTTGCGAAGAACCTGCGCGGGCGCCGTCGCGGGGCCGAGCAGGTCGGGACTGAGGGTCATAGGCAGTGTTCTTATAATGGTGAGCCCGAAACGTCGACGGAGCATACACAAGCGAACGCCCGGGCCAAACTGGTCCCGGTTATTAAAACCGCCCGGTCATGCAGCGCAGATCATCGCGCCAGACGGCTTGAGCGAGACGCTGCGCGGCCTGCGGCCATTGACCGACCGGTCATCACCCCGACCGTTTTGCATCGACCGCCCGGCATTGGCATTTGCCCCACTCCCTCGGGGGCCATAGAATGCGCCGATGCGCGATGATCTCTCTCTTTTGCTGAACTCCCTCAACGATGCCCAACGCCAGGCCGTAGCGGCCCCCGTTGGCCGTCAGTTGGTCCTGGCCGGTGCTGGCTCCGGTAAAACCCGAGTGCTGGTGCACCGTATCGCCTGGCTGATCCAGGTCGAGAACGCGTCCCCGCATTCCATCCTGTCGGTGACCTTCACCAACAAGGCCGCTGCCGAGATGCGCCACCGCATCGAGCAGTTGATGGGCATCAGCCCGGCCGGCATGTGGGTGGGCACCTTCCACGGCCTGGCGCACCGCCTGTTGCGGGCGCACTGGCAGGAAGCGGGCCTGGCCCAGACCTTCCAGATCCTGGACAGCGACGACCAGCAACGCCTGGTCAAGCGGGTGATCCGCGAGCTGGGCCTCGACGAACAACGCTGGCCGGCGCGCCAGGCGCAGTGGTTCATCAACGGCCAGAAAGACGAAGGCCTGCGCCCGCAACACATCCAGGCCAGCGGTGACCTGTTCCTGGCCACCATGCGCAGCATCTATGAAGCCTACGAGGCCGCCTGCGTGCGAGCCGGCGTGATCGACTTCTCCGAATTGCTGCTGCGTGCCCTCGATCTGTGGCGAGACAACCCAGGCTTGCTGGCCCATTACCAGAAGCGCTTCCGCCACATCCTGGTGGACGAATTCCAGGACACCAACGCCGTGCAGTACGCCTGGTTGCGCCTGCTGGCCAAAGGCGGCGACAGCCTGATGGTGGTGGGCGACGACGACCAGTCGATCTACGGCTGGCGTGGCGCGAAGATCGAGAACATCTACCAGTATTCCGAGGACTTCCCGGACGCGGAAACCATCCGCCTGGAGCAGAACTACCGCTCCACCGCCGGGATCCTCAAGGCCGCCAACGCCTTGATCGCCAACAACACCGGGCGCCTGGGCAAAGAACTGTGGACCGACGGCAGCGAAGGCGAAGCCATCAACCTCTATGCCGCGTTCAACGAGCACGATGAAGCGCGCTATGTGGTGGAAACCATCGAAAGCGCGCTGAAAACCGGCCTGGCGCGCAGTGATATCGCGATCCTGTACCGCTCCAACGCCCAATCGCGGGTGCTGGAAGAGGCCCTGCTGCGCGAGCGCATCCCGTACCGCATCTATGGCGGCCAGCGCTTTTTCGAGCGTGCCGAGATCAAGAACGCCATGGCCTACCTGCGCTTGCTCGAAGGCCGTGGCAACGATGCGGCGCTGGAGCGGGTGATCAATATCCCGGCCCGTGGCATCGGTGAGAAAACCGTCGAAGCCATTCGCGACCACGCCCGCCATGCCGATGTGTCGATGTGGGAAGCCATGCGCTTGCTCATCGTCAATAAAGGCCTGACCGGCCGTGCAGCCGGGGCGCTGGGGGTGTTTGTCGAGCTGATCGAGAACCTTGCCGCCAAATGCGCAGAAATGCCGCTGCACCTGATGACTCAGACGGTGATCGAACAGTCCGGACTGATCGCCTACCACGAAGCGGAAAAAGGCGAGAAAGGCCAGGCCCGGGTCGAAAACCTTGAGGAACTGGTCAGCGCCGCCCGTGCGTTCGAAAACACCGAGGAAGACGAAGAGCTGACGCCGCTCGCCGCGTTCCTCGGCCACGCATCGCTGGAGGCCGGGGATACCCAGGCCGATGAGCATGAAGACAGCATCCAGCTGATGACCTTGCACAGTGCCAAGGGCCTGGAATTCCCGTATGTGTTCCTGGTGGGCATGGAAGAAGGCCTGTTCCCCCACAAGATGAGCCTGGAAGAGCCCGGCCGCCTTGAGGAAGAACGTCGCCTGGCCTACGTGGGCATCACCCGGGCGATGCAGAACCTGGTCATGACCTATGCCGAGACCCGACGCCTGTATGGCAGCGAGACCTATAACAAGGTGTCACGCTTCGTGCGTGAGGTGCCAAAAGGCCTGATCCAGGAAGTGCGCCTGTCCAACAGTGTCAGCCGTCCGTTCGGTGGTGGCCAGCAGCAGAGCGCCAGCACCCTGTTTGCCGGTTCCGAGATTCCGGAAACGGCGTTCAGCCTGGGCCAGCAGGTCAAGCATGCGATTTTCGGCGAGGGGGTGATCCTCAACTTCGAAGGCGCGGGCGCCCAGGCGCGGGTGCAGGTGAATTTTGCCGAAGGCAGCAAGTGGCTGATGATGGGCTACGCCAAGCTCGAAGCCATCTGAGGCCCCTCCCCTTGCAGGAGCCAGCGTGCTCGCGAAGATCGCCAACGATAACGCGGGCATGCTGGATATACGCGTTGGCTGGGCACATTTCGCGAGCATGTTCGCGCCTGCAAAGACCGGTTAGCCACACAGGCCGTCGGTCATCCCTTGTTTTTTCATCCGCCGGGCCAATATCTGTATTTAGTCCTACAGACCCTTCTGAATCGGTCCTACGCAAAAGCCCGAAACATTATGTCGCTAGCCACTGTCACTCCACCTGTGCAACATGGCGCGCGTGCAATCCACAAATGGGAATTCCCTATATGAAACGTTTTCTTAGCATCGCCATGGCGTTGTGCATCGGCCTGACGATGAGCCTCGACGCCAACGCCAAACGCTTCGGTGGCGGCAAAAGCTCGGGCGCAGCGCCGTCTCACCAGACCAGCCAGATGGCTCCATCCGCAGGCGGCATGGGCGGTGCAGCCGCGACCGCAGGCGCAGCCGGTGCTGCCGGCGCCGCTGCCAAGGCCGGCGGTGCTTCGCGCTGGTTGGGCCCTCTGGCCGGTATCGCCGCCGGTGGCCTGCTCGCTTCCATGTTCATGGGCGGCGGCTTCCAGGGCATGCAAATCTTCGACATCCTGATCCTGGCGGTCATCGCCTTTGTGATCTTCCGCTTTATCGCCGCCCGTCGTCGCAAGCAGCAGGAGCATATGGCTCCCGCCGGCGCGCCGATGCAGCGTGAAGTGTTCGAGCAGAAGCCTGCCATGGGCTCGATCTTTGGCGGTGGTTCGGCAGCACCTGCCGCTGCTCGTCCGGTGATCAATGCGCCAGCCTGGTTCAACGAAGAGCGTTTCGTCGAAGCGGCCCGCAACCACTTCCAGTCCCTGCAACAGCACTGGGACGCCAACGAAATGGACAAGATCTCCGAGTTCGTGACCCCGCAACTGCTGGAGTTCCTCAAGCGCGAACGTGCCGACCTGGGCGACGGCTTCCAGTCGACCTACATCGACGACCTGCGCGTGCAGCTTGAAGGTGTGGATGACCGCGCCGACAAGACCATCGCCACCCTGACTTTCAGCGGTGTGTCGAAGACCTCGCGCTTCGACCAGGGCGAAGTGTTCAGCGAAAGCTGGAACATGGAACGCGCCCCAGGCGAGAACCAGCCTTGGCTGGTTGCCGGTATCCGCCAGAACGGCTGAACACCGCACGCCTGAACAAGCAGTAACAAAAACCCCGGACATGTTCCGGGGTTTTCTATTTCACGGTTGCACTTATAGCGAGCTACTGTATAAAACGCCCCTATTAACCGCGCCATCAGCAAGAGGATCCCGGCCGTGGAAGAAATCATCGAACAATTGCGTGAAGCCAACGAACCGGTGCCGGTTCCTCTGGAACTGCCTGACGAAGATCAGTTGGTGGAAGTCGAGGAACAGCTGTTCATCAACATCCCGTTCGTGTTCAAGGAATTCCTGCTGACTGTCAGCGATGTGGTGTACGGCAGCCTGGAGCCAGTCACCATCACCGATCCTGGCTCGCACACCTACCTGCCGGAAGTCGCGGCCAATGCCTGGGACATCGGCGTACCTCGCGAGCTGATCCCGATCTGCCAGGACGGCGACGACTATTACTGCGTCGAGGAAGACGGCACCGTGGTGCTGTGGTCCGGCGAAGAAGAACTCGTCACTGAAGAGTCCTGGGAATCGGTGTGGCACTGGGCGCGAGACGTCTGGCTGGAAAGCTGACCGCCCAGGAGCCGGCTGGCCGGCTCCAGACAGCTAATCAGTGTTCTGGCGTATCTTTGTGGTTATCCAGGGTCTCCAGCAAGGCGACCTGCATGCGTGTATGCACGCGGATGAACCACCGCCAGAGCACCGCCGCTACCGCCGCCGTCACCACCGCAATCAGCACCAGCAGCTTGTTGGTCGGCAGGATACTGGCCGACAGCGCCGCCAGCAGCAGGAAGATCACCAGCAGCGACAGGATCGGGATCAGCTCCGCAATCACCCGCCGCACACGCTGGGTATGCCGCCCGGCCATTTCCGGTTTCACGCTCATCTCCGCCAACAGCATCGACAGCGCCTTGAGCTTGCGGTACGCCGCAATCAAAAACGGCAGCGACACTAGCAACGCCCCGCCCCAGATCAACGCCTTCTGCCAGCTTGGATCGCTGATCCAGCCCTCCAGATACCCGCCGATGCGTGTCGCGAAAAAGCTGCCCGTGAAGAAGATCGCCACCACCAGCGCCAGGTTCACCCCCACTTGCAGGATGATCTTGCGGATCATCGACGCCAGCATCGCGCCCTCGCCCTGAGGCTGGATGCTGCGCAGCCATTCGCCATACATGCCGAACACCCGGCTCATGCGCTGGGGCATGATCGAGGCGATCTTGAGCGACAGCGGGTCGGCGCCGCGAATCAAATAAGGGGTCAACAAGGTGGTGATCGCTGAAACCGCCACCGCCACTGGGTACAGGAAGTCGCTGGTCACTTGCAGCGTCATCCCCAGCGCCGCGATGATAAAGGAGAATTCGCCAATCTGTGACAGCCCCATTCCCACCCGCAGTGAAGTACGGCCGTCGTTGCCAGCGATAAACGCCCCCAGGCCGCAGGACAGCATCTTGCCCAGCACCACGGCCACGGTGATCACCGCAATCGGCCAGGCGTATTGCAACAGGATCTGCGGGTCGATCATCAGGCCGATCGCCACAAAGAAGATCGCGCTGAACATGTCGCGAACCGGCTCGATCAGGCGCTCGATCTTAATCAACTGCCGGGATTCGGCCATGATTGCGCCGATCAGGAACGCGCCCAGCACCATGCTGTATTCCAGCTTGACCACCAGCAGGCAGAAACCAAAGCACAAGCCCAATACCGTGATCAGCAGCATCTCGTTGCTTTCGAACTTGGCCACGTAGGCCAGCAGGCGGGGCACCAGCAGAATGCCGATCACCAGCGCGACAATCATGAACAGCGAGAGCTTGCCGACCGTGGAAAACACCTCGCCGGAGCTGACCGTGCCACTCACGGCGATGCTCGACAGCAAGGCGATGATGCCGATGCCCAGGATGTCCTCGACGATCAGCACGCCGAAAATCAATTGGGCGAAGCGCTGGTTTTTCATCTTCAGGTCATTGAGGGCCTTGACGATGATGGTGGTGGAGGAAATCGCCAGGATCGCGCCGAGGAACAGCGAGTCCATGGTATTCCAGTCGAACCACTGGCCGATTTCGTAGCCGATCCAGATCATCAGGATGATCTCGAGGAAGGCCGCGATGAACGCCGTGGCGCCGACCTTGAACAACTTGCGCAGGCTGAATTCCAGGCCCAGGCAGAACATCAGGAAGATCACCCCCAGTTCGGCGAGGGTCTTGATGGTGTCTTCGTCGTGGATCAGGCCAAACGGAGGGGTATGGGGGCCGATGATGAAGCCGGCGACGATGTAACCCAGCACCACCGGCTGCTTGAGGCGGTGAAACAGGATGGTGACAACCCCTGCCACCAGCATGATCACGGCCAAGTCCTGGATAAAGCTGATGGCGTGCATGGCGAGGGGCTCCTTGAGGGTACTGGCGCTTTTCCCACTTCCGCCCGCTCCGTTGAAATATCGCGAAGTGCGGAAGGAAAAGTCGGCCTTGATCGTAAGAAATGCCCTGAGATGGGCTTTTGAAGGTTAACACCGCGACTTGTGACAGAAAGCCGGTGCAATATATGGAAACAGATCGGCGCCCGCGTGACGGCAAGCCGCCCGCCGGCGTCCCGTTAGAGATGGCGATGCAAAGAGTGCAGCACCCGCAGAGGTGCCCCCCAACCAATGCCTACAACCCGTGAGTGTGCTATGGAACCCGGAAACGCCCAGCTGTCGATGACAGTGCTGATGACCCCTGATATGGCCAACTTCTCCGGCAATGTCCACGGCGGCACCCTGCTCAAGTACCTCGATGAAGTCGCCTACGCCTGCGCGAGCCGTTATGCCGGTCGCTACGTCGTGACGCTGTCCGTGGACCAGGTGATTTTTCGCGAACCCATCCACGTCGGCGAGCTGGTGACCTTCCTCGCATCGGTCAACTACACCGGCAACACCTCGATGGAGGTGGGCATCAAGGTGGTGACCGAGAACATCCGCGAGCGCTCGGTGCGCCACACCAACAGTTGCTTCTTCACCATGGTGGCGGTGGACGACCAGCGCAAACCCGCCGCCGTGCCGCCGCTGCAGCCGCACAACAGCGAAGACAAGCGCCGGTTCGTGCAGGCCCAGCAACGCCGGCAGATTCGTCAGGAACTGGAAAAGCGCTATCAGGAGATCAAGGGCTGAGGCGCCTGAATCCCAGGATTGAAACTGGATCAAATGTGGGAGGGGGTTTGCCCCCTCCCACATGGTTGTGCCTGCGGCTAGATCCGTGTGCTCAGAGATCTATCGGGGTAGCGTCGAACCTCACGCGCGGATGGGCAATGCGATCCTGAGCGCGCACCAGTTCAAGTTCGTAACTCGCGCACGCCTGGGTTTCCAGCAGTACTTCGTGCACTGCCGCGGCGGTGAACTCAAAGGCCGCCACGAGGCTGTCCCCCAGCAGCACCCGCGCCAGGAACAGCCCTGACGTCAAATCCCCCACCCCCACCGGCTGCCGTGGAAACGCCAGCAACGGGCGGCGCAGGTGCCAACTGCCTTCAGCGGTCACCAGCAACATCTCAAAGCCATCCGGCAACTTGCCCGGGTAATCCAGATGCTTGACCAACACCGCCTTGGGCCCACGTGCCAGCAGCGCCTTGGCCATCGCCAGGCAATCGAACAGCGATTGCGGCTTGCGACCAGAAAAACTGTCCAGCTCCAGTTGGTTGGGGCACAGGAAATCGGCCATGGCGACCGCTTCATCCAATAGGAAGTCGCTGACTTCCTGGGGCACGATGCAGCCTTTTTCCGGATGACCCATGACCGGGTCGCACAGGTAAAGCGCCTTGGGGTTGATGGCCTTGATACGCGCCACGCCAGTGAGGATCGCACGGCCCTGATCCGCACTGCCCAGGTAGCCCGAGAGCACGGCGTCGCAGTTGCCCAACTCGCCAATCGCGGCAATCCCTTCTACCAGCGCGGGAATTTGCTGCGGCGCCAACACTTCGCCGGCCCAGTGTCCATACTGGGTGTGGTTGGAGAACTGCACCGTGTTCAACGGCCAGACATTTACCCCGACCCGCTGCATGGGGAACACGGCGGCGCTGTTTCCGGCGTGGCCGAAGACCACATGGGACTGGATCGCAAGCAGATGAGGTGTGCGTTTCATGCAGGGGATTTCCGTAAAGCCGTTGAAATTCTGGCCGCGCAGTATGCGACTAAACGCAGCCTGTACGACAGACCAGCGACACAGTTAAGCTGCTCTCACTTAGTTGGAGTTTTTCGCATGCTGACCCTGGGAAATATCTTCGTGTTGATGCTGCTGGCGACCGCTGCCGCGTGGGTGTGGCACAACCACGGCTTGCGCGAGCGCGCGCTGGAGCGGGTCAAGCAGCATTGCGCCAAGCTCGACATCGAGCTGCTCGATGGCGCAGTGGCGCTCAAGCGCATCGGGTTTGTGAAGGATGGCCAGGGTCGGCGTCGTCTGGCGCGCATCTATAACTTCGAGTTCACCGTCACCGGCGAGGCCCGTCATCCGGGCACCATCACCCAGTTCGGCGCCCACAGCGCGCACATCGAATTGGCGCCCTACCCGTTCGAGATCAAGACGCCGCTGCCCAGCGCCGACGTGATCGAACTCAGCCAGTGGCGTCAGGACCACGCAAGCAAGAACCGTCACTGACGGCAGGCGGCCAACGCCGTTTGCAACCCGGCCACGTCCTGTGGCGTGCTGAAAATCAACTCAATCCGAGAGTCACGGCGCCATTCGCTGGGTTGCCAGGCGAGCAGGCTGTTATCCACAGCGTTGGCGCTGACCCAGCCGTCGGTGCTGTGGATAACCAGTTTGGCGCGGCGCCACGCAAGGCTTGCGAGCCATGCGTGCAGGCGTCGGGTATCGAATTGCTGGCTCGGGTGCCAGCGCCAGCCAATACTCCAACCGTCCTCCTGGCCTTGGCTCAAACAGATGGGGAGCGCGGGATCGGTCCAGATCGCCGGCATCTGCGCGAGCCCTTTGGGCACGTCGACCTCGTCTACAGCGACGCTGGCTTTTTGCTGCAGGCCAGGCAACTGCGCCAACGGCAATTGCGCCTGGCGCGTCCAGTAAAGCGGGCAATCCGGCAATTGGCGCTCGATCGCCTGGCGCTGGGAAGCTTGCAGTGATTCATCCTTGTTCAATACCAGCAGACCGGCACTGGCCAACGCCTCTTGCTGGGACTGGGGCAAGGGTTTGCCCGCCGCGAGGGCTTGGGCGTCCAGCACCAGAACGCAGGGCTGCACGGCCAGCACGTCCTGCCAGGGTGCTTGCTTGAGTTGGTGGATCAACTGCGCAGGATGCCCCAGCCCGGACGGTTCGATGAACAAACGATCCGGCTTGGCCTTACGCAACAAGCGGCCCAGTCCTACCTGAAACGGTGCACCGTTCACACAGCACAAACAGCCGCCGGCGACTTCGCCGAGGGCAATGCCGTCGTCATCCTGGGTCAACAGCGCAGCGTCCAGGCCAATCTGCCCGAACTCGTTGATCAGCACCGCCCAGCGCTCGTTAATCGGACGTTGGGCGAGCAGGTGCTTGATCAGGCTGGTCTTGCCGGCGCCCAAGGGCCCGGCAATCACGTGGGTAGGAATGTTCTGCAGCATGAGTGGCATCGTTCAGACCGTGTAGAGCGTTTGATCCTACGCGGTTATGCGAGCCAATCCAGCGTCAGGATCAAGCGGCGCTCATCAGCCTTGAGCGCAGGCGAGCGGTGGATCAGGCCATAGGCCTCATTGCCGTGCCATTGGGTGCCCTTGAGCAGCGCCACTTCACCGCAGTGAATCTGCTCGATGCGCTCGTGGGGTTCGGCTTGCGCCTGGCTCAATTTGCGCCGGTCCATCACCCCTTCCCGCAACCATTGGCTGCCGATCCCGGCGTAGGTGGTGATCAGCCGCACCGGCACGTGATCGACGTGAAAACGCGGGCACATGGCCTTGTCGAGCAGGCGCAGGCGCACGCCGATTCGCTTGGCGCCGAGCAGGCAGGCAAATGCGCTGACCAGCCACGCCACATCGGCGATAAACCCTTCATAGCCTTCAAGATCGCGACAACTGGCCGCCAAACCCTGCAAGTTGGGGACGGCATCTTCGTTGGCCAGTTCAATCACCAGGGCGTCGGCCAGCGGCTCATTCAACGCCACCAGCAAGGCGCCGAACTCGGCGATATGCAGGGGCAACTGGCGTTGCCAGAGCGCCAGGTTCACGCCGTCTTCAAGGATTTCGGAAAGCGCCAGCGGGGTCTCGCCGGCGGTCTGGCGGATCACGGGGCGCAGGGGAATCACCGGGGCCAGCATCAGGCGGCTGCCTCCTCATACCAAGGGCCAAAGGGATCCGCCAGCAGGCGCCAACCTTCGACGCCCACGGCCATTTCTTCATCGTTGAGCAAGCACGCATCCAGTTCGGCCCGCAGGCGGGTGAAGTCGATGTTCTGGCCAATAAACACCAGTTCCTGGCGACAGTCGCCGGTGCTCAGTTGCCAGTTGCCCATGATCGCCGCGACGCTTTCTTCGTCCTGGGGCCATTGGCTTTTCGGCACAAACCGCCACCAGCGTCCGGCAAACCCATGGCGCATCAAGCCGCCGGCCTGGGACCAACTGCCGGCGTCCTGGTGCTTGCTGGCCAGCCAGAAGAAGCCCTTGGAGCGCAGCAGTTTGCCGTTGACCCACGGCCGGTCGATAAAGTCGAAAAACCGCTGCGGATGAAACGGACGGCGCCCGCGGTAAACCGTGGAGGCGATGCCGTACTCTTCGGTTTCCGGCACATGCTCACCGCGCAAATCCTGCAGCCAGCCCGGCGCTTGGGCGGCGCGCTCGAAGTCAAAACGGCCGGTGTTGAGGATCTTGTGCAACGGCACTTCGCCCATGACCATAGGGATGATTTCCGCCTGGGCGTTGAGGCGTTCGAGGATCGCCATCAGCTCTTCGCGTTCGCGACTGCTGATCAGGTCGATCTTGCTGATCAGGATCACATCGGCGAATTCGATCTGCTCGATGAGCAGGTCGGTAATCGAGCGCTCGTCTTCCTCACCTAAGGTTTCACCGCGTGAGGCCAGGCTTTCGGCGGCCTGATAGTCGAGCAGGAAATTCATGCCGTCGACCACAGTGACCATGGTGTCCAGGCGCGCGATGTCGGCCAGGCTTTGCTCGTTTTCATCGCGAAAGGTGAAGGTTTCGGCCACAGGCAACGGCTCGGAAATGCCGGTGGATTCGATCAGCAGGTAATCAAAGCGACCTTCCTTGGCGAGTTTTCCTACTTCTTCCAGCAGGTCTTCACGCAGGGTGCAGCAAATGCAGCCGTTGCTCATCTCCACCAGTTTTTCTTCGGAACGGTTGAGGGTCACATCGCGCTGGACTTCGCTGCCGTCGATGTTGATTTCGCTCATGTCGTTGACGATCACCGCCACTCGCAAGTTTTCGCGGTTGCGCAGGACGTAGTTGAGCAACGTGCTTTTACCGGCGCCGAGAAAACCGGACAACACAGTAACGGGGAGACGATTGGGCATCAGGTATTCCTCATCAGGTTGGCCGGTCAAATCGCCCGTTTGTGGCGTTCGCGCAGCTCTTCACGTTCTTTGGCTTCGATACACAGGGTGGCGGTAGGACGCAGCAACAAACGCTGTAGGCCGATGGGTTCGCCGGTTTCGCGGCACCAGCCGTATTCGCCGCGAGCCAGCAACTCGAAGGCGTCGTCAATCTTGTCCAGCAGCTTCTTTTCCCGCTCCAGCAGGCGCAGTTGCCATTGGCGCTGCTCTTCGGCGCTGCCGACGTCGGCCGGGTCGCTGTTGGGTTCCTGCTCGCGCAACACCATGAACTCGGCGTCGATGCGCGCTTGCAGTTCGTTGCGCTGGGTCAGCAGCAAGTCGCGGAAGAAGCCCTGCTGGGCTTCGTTCATGTAGTCGGCGGGCGGTTGGGCCAGCAGGTCTTGTTCAGTCATGGAGAGCAGTTCACGGGTCAGGCTGATTTTTAATGTTATAGTATAACAATGCAAATAAGCCAATCCCTCTTGCTCCACATGACGAAGGGCGCAATGCTTGAGCCCCTCCCCGCCCCGAGAAACCTCATGAAACCCCTGGTATGCGCCCTCCTGCTGGCAATGGCAGGCCCTGCCTGCGCCCAGGCACCGAGCCTGTTGGCCAAGTGCACGCGCAGCGCTAACCTGCTGGCCTGCGTGGACCCGCAAGGCAATGCCTACAGCGTGGCGACGGTGGGCAACACCACGTATCTGCGCGGCGTTGAAGTGATCGGCAAACGCTATTGGGCACAGACCAACAGCCGTTATGGGCAACTGACGTTCTTTACCGGCCTGGCATCGGACGGCGAGGCCTGGGTGGGTTACACACGGCGGGTGGGCTGGACCACGATCAACCGGTTTTCCAGTTCGGGCGGAGCCAGCGCCACGTTCACCTGCAATCGTCTGACGGGCTGTTAGACCTGGCCACGTTGCTGTTCCTGCGCCCAAGCCATGTAGCTGTTCATTGGCGGGTTCTTTTCGAAATAGGTTTTCAACCCTTCGAACAGGCCATCCGCTACGGCCTGTTGATGGCGCGCGGTGACCAGGCGCTCGGCGTCCCGGGCATTGGAGATAAATCCGGTCTCCACCAAAATCGACGGCACGTCCGGTGACTTGAGCACCGCGAACCCGGCCTGTTCCACGCGTTTTTGATGCAGGGTGGTGATGCCTTCCAGGCTGCCGAGGATCGAACTGCCCAACTGGAGGCTGGAGGCGATAGTGGCATTCATCGACATGTCCAGGATAACGCCGGCCAGCATCGGGTCCTTGTCCTTGAGATTGAGCAAGGTCGTCGCCCCCAGCAGGTCGGCACCGTTTTCGCGCTGGGCCATGAAACGCGCGGTAGCGGATGTGGCGCCGCCTTCGGACAACGCATACACCGAAGCGCCGGAGGCCGTGAGCCGTGGGGCGGCGTCGGCATGTACCGAGATGAACATATCGGCCTTGTGTTGGCGGGCGATGTCCACGCGCTTGCGCAGCGGCACGAAGAAGTCGTCGTTGCGCACCAGTTTCACGTCAAAACCCTTTTCACGCTTCAAGCGCTTGGCCAGCAACTGGGCGATGGACAGCACCACGTCTTTTTCGCGCTGGCCTTTGGCGCCCACCGCGCCGGGGTCTTTACCGCCGTGGCCGGGGTCGACCACCACGATGATGTCGCGCTTGAGGTGCGCAGGCTTGGGTTCAGCCGCAATCTGACGTGGCGCCTGGGTGGCGCTGCTCAGGTCCAATACCAGGCGATGCCCCTGCCCATCCTGCGGTGGCAAGACAAAGCTGTTGAGCTGCATCGGCGCCGCCAGGTCCAGCACGATACGCGTGTCGTTTTTGCCAAAATGCCCCGAACGGATCGCGGTAATGCCGCTGTTCTTCAAGGCCAACTGGGAGAAATCACCACTGAGCCCTGCACCACTGAGGTCGATGATCAAGCGCTCCGGTGCCGTCAGGGAAAAGGTCTTGTACTGCACTGGGCCGCTGAGGTCGAACACCAGCCGCAGCTTGTCATCCGAGCGCCACAGTCGCGCATTGCGGATCTGTGTGGCGTGGGCGGCAAACGGCAATGTGAAGAAAGGGCTGACCAGCAGCAGGTTAAGGAGCTGACGTCTGTGCATGAAAAATATCGCAGATAGAAGGAGCGTCCCTACTCGACATGACTGAAAAAAGATTGGGGCAGAAAAACCATCGTCGACTCAATCGTTATAATATAACATGTCTTTTTATTTCCAACGATGGACCTGCTCATGAATGCGCTGACTCTGCCGGATATCGCCGCGCAGGCTTCACGCCAAGCCTTGCCACTCGACTGGGTGGGCATGTGTGGAATTGCCCTGCCCATTGTCATCGACGGCCAACGTCTGACTGCCACCGCCGACGCCGGCGTCAGCCTGGATGATGGCGAAGCCCGTGGTATCCATATGTCGCGCCTTTACCTGGCGCTGGAAATGCTCGACCAGCAGACCCTCACGCCGGCACTTCTGCGTAATGTACTGCAGCGTTTCCTCGACACTCATGAAGGTTTATCTAAGAACGCCTACCTGCGCATCCATACCGATTTGTTGCGCAAGCGCCCGGCACTCATCAGCCCTCTGGCTGGCTGGAAGGCCTACCCGGTGAGCATCGAAGCGCGCTTGGAAAACCAGATGTTCCACGTGGAACTAAAAATTGACGTGGCTTACTCCTCAACGTGCCCATGCTCAGCCGCCCTCGCCAGGCAGTTGATTCAGCAGCAGTTTCTCGAAGATTTCGCCAACACAGCGCTACAACATGAAGACGTATTGACGTGGCTTGGCAGTGCCAACGGCATCGTCGCCACGCCTCACAGCCAGCGCAGCACCGCGCAGCTCACTATTCAGTTACAGGGTGCAGACTTGCCTCTGGCCGAACTGATCAACACCGCCGAAGCCGCCCTCGGCACGGCCGTACAAACCGCAGTGAAACGCGCGGACGAACAAGCCTTTGCCCTGGCCAACGGGCAGAACTTGATGTTCTGCGAAGACGCCGCCCGCCGCCTGAACCTCGCCTTGAAACGCTCGGATGCCGTCAAAGCCTTCCACCTCAAAGTGATCCACGCCGAAAGCCTGCACGCGCATGATGCCGTGGCTGAAAGCCGCTGGACGAGACACCCTGCATGATCACCTGCACCGCCTTGCGCTGGGGCGCTCCCGGCCAACCGCTGACGCCTGCGCTGGACCTCACCCTGGAACGCGGCAGCCTCACCGGTATCATCGGCGCCAACGGCACCGGTAAAAGCAGCCTGCTGAAAGTCATCGCCGGCCTGCAAAAGCCCTTGGCGGGCAAGGTGGCCGTAGAGGTTCCACGCCGAGGCGGCCTGTCATTCCTGCCTCAGCAACAGCACCTTGATCGACAGTTCCCGATCAGCCTGCAAGAGCTGGTTGCCGCCGGCTTCTGGGGCAGTCAGCTCACGGCGCCACAACGCAGCGAACGCCTTGAAGCCGTTCTGGAAGACTGGTGCCTGCGCGGCTTGCAACATCGCCCATTGATGGCGCTGTCGGGCGGCGAGCTGCAACGTGCCCTGCTCGCCCGCATGAGCCTGGCCGAGTCGCCGGTGCTGTTGCTCGACGAACCGCACGCCGCCCTCGACGAAGAGGGCCAGGCCCTGTGCTGGAAACACATCCACGCTTGGCACGCCCAGGGCCGCACGCTGATCGTGGTCTGTCATGACCTTGCCTCCGTCCGCCAGCACACCCAGCAAGTGCTGCAGCTCAAAAGCAGCGGCTGCGTGTTCGGCGACAGCAAACGGTTGATCCGCCCACAACCCCACCTGCAGGTGGCCTGATGCACTTCGCCGCCCACCTGTGGATGCCCTTTGTCGACTTCGTTTTCATGCGCCGTGCCCTGATCGGCGGGCTCGTGCTGGCGTGCAGCACCGCGCCGCTCGGCGTGTTTTTGATCCTGCGGCGCATGAGCCTGATCGGTGACGCGGTCGCCCACGGCATCCTGCCCGGTGCCGCGCTGGGCTTCTGGTTTGCCGGCCTCAGCCTGCCCGCCCTGACCCTCGGCGGACTCGGTGCCGGCCTGGGCATGGCGGGGCTTTCCGCATGGATCACTCGCCGCACCGGCCTGCGGGAAGACGCCAGCCTTGCGGCCATCTACCCCATCTCTCTCGCTGCCGGCGTATTGATCCTCGGCCTTGCCGGCAAACGCCTGGACCTGCTGCACCTGCTGTTCGGCTCCGCCCTGGCGGTGGATCAAACCACCCTCACCGGCATGCTCTGGGTCACCGGCTTCAGCCTGATCGCGATGGCGGTGATCTACAAACCGCTGCTGCTGGACACGCTCGACCCCTTGTTCCTGCAAACCGTCAGCCGCCTCGGGCCGCTGGCCCACGGGCTGTTCCTGACCCTGGTGGTGCTGAACCTGGTCATCGGCTTCCAGGCCATCGGTGCCCTGATGGTGGTAGGCCTGATGATGTTGCCGGCCATCGCGTCGCGCTTCTGGAGCCGACGGCTGCCGGTGCTGATTGCGGTATCAGCGTTGCTGGGCTGCCTGTCGGTGTGGCTCGGCCTGTTGCTGTCGTTCTACTACTCGCTGCCCAGCGGCCCGGCCATCGTATTGGTGGCCGGTGCCGGCTACCTGCTGTCCGTGGTCTTCGGGCCGGTGCACGGCTTGCTGCGCCGCCCGCCTTTGCTTACGTCCCAATGAGGTGTTTCCCGATGCGTGTTCTACTCGTGCTGTTCAGTCTGGTGCTGTCACTGTCGACTGCCCAGGCCGCCGACAAACTCCAGGTGGTCACCAGCTTCAGCATCCTTGAAGACATCACCCACCAGATTGGTGGCGACCATATCCAGATCAGCAACATGGTCGGCCCCGACGCCGATGCCCATACCTACGAGCCGAGTCCCGACGACGCCAAGGCACTGCTCAAGGCCAAGGTCATCATCAAGAACGGTCTGGGCTTCGAACCCTGGCTGGACCGCCTGGTGACCAGCACCGAAACCAAAGCCACTGTCGTCACCGCCAGCAAAGGCGTGATTTCCCACACCATGGATGAGGACGGCGAAACCATCCCGGACCCGCACGCCTGGCACAACCTGGCCAATGCTGAAATCTACGTGAACAACATCACCAAGGCCCTGATCGCTGCAGATCCCGCCAACACTGCCAACTACCAGCGCAACAGCCAGGCCTATCTCAAGGACATCCACCGGGTGCTGGTCGAAGCCAAGGCCAAGTTCGGGGCGCTGCCCGCCGGCAACCGCCGCATCGTCACCTCCCACGACGCCTTTGGTTACCTGGGCCAGGCTTACGGCATTCAGTTTCTCGCTCCCCAGGGCCTGTCCACCGAACGTGAACCTTCGGCCGCCGAAGTCGCCGCGCTGATCACGCAAATTCGCACCGACAAGGTCAAGGCCGTGTTCATGGAAAACATCAAGGACGCGCGCCTGCTCAAGCAGATTGCCGACGAAAGCGGCGCCCAGCTCGGCGGCACGCTGTACTCCGATGCCCTTGCCGCCGAAGGGCAGGCCAGTACGTTCATCGGGTTGTTCGAATACAACCTCAACACCCTCTGCGCCGCGTTGGGCAAGCCATGATCCGCAAGAACCCGTCCGGCGACCTGCCGGTGATCGCCGAATCAGCCTACGTCGACAAGACTGCCATCATCTGCGGCAAGGTCGTCATCGGCGAAAATGTCTTCGTCGGCCCCTACGCAGTGATCCGCGCCGACGAGGTCGACGCCAACGGTGCCATGGACCCGATCATGATTGGCGCCAATTCCAACATTCAGGACGGCGTGGTCATCCACTCCAAGTCCGGCGCCGCAGTGACGATTGGTGAATTCACGTCCATCGCGCACCGCTCCATCGTCCACGGCCCGTGCACGGTTGGCGATCGTGTGTTCATCGGCTTCAACAGCGTGCTGTTCAACTGCGCCGTGGGCCATGGTTGCGTAGTGCGGCACAACTCGGTGGTCGACGGTCGCGACTTGCCGGACGCGTTCTACGTGCCCTCCACGACGCGCATCGGACCGAACACCGACCTGTCGCAATTCCCCCCGGTGAGTGTCAGCGCCTCGGAGTTTTCCGAAGACGTAGCGCGCACTAACGTCGACCTGGTGCGCGGCTACAAAGCCCTGCAAAACGAGTTCTGAACCATGAGCCGCCTGCTGATCCGCAATGCCCGCCTGGTCAATGAAGGTCGGGAATTCGACGCCGATGTGCTGGTCGCCAATGGCCGCATCGACAAAATCGCCAGCAGCATCGACGGCTGCAACGCGCCAGTGGAAATCGACGCCAGCGGCCAATGGCTGCTGCCGGGCATGATCGACGACCAGGTGCACTTTCGCGAACCCGGCGCGCCGGACAAGGGCAGTTTCTACAGCGAATCCCGGGCGGCAGTGGCCGGCGGCATCACCAGCTTCATGGACATGCCCAACACCCAACCCGCCACCCTCGACCTGGAAGCCCTGGCCGACAAAAAACGCCGCGCCGCCCTGCACTCGGTGGCCAACTATGGCTTTCACTTTGGCGTGAGCAACGACAACCTCGACACGGTCGCCGCCCTCGACCCGGGCAGCGTGGCGGGGGTCAAAGTGTTCATGGGCGCGTCCACCGGCAACATGCTGGTGGACGACCCGCGCATTCTCGAGCGCTTGTTCGCCGAAGTGCCGACTCTCCTGTTGGCCCATTGCGAACATACGCCGAGCATCCAGGCCAATGAACAGCGCCTGCGCGAACGTTTCGGCGAGCACATCCCCGCCGTCGCTCACCCGCTGATCCGCGATGCCGAGGCCTGCTATCGCTCGTCATCCTTTGCCGTGGAATTGGCCAAGCGCCACGGCACGCGCCTGCATGTGCTGCACCTGACCAGCGCGCGCGAACTGTCGCTGTTCGAAGACAAGCCGCTGTCGGAAAAACGCATTACCGCTGAAGTCTGCATCCACCATCTGCTCTTTGATGACCGCGACTACCACCGTCTCGGTCACCAGATCAAATGCAACCCGGCGATCAAGACCCGTGCCGACCGCGACGCGTTGCGCCGGGCGTTGTTGAGTGACCGTCTGGATGTGATCGGCACCGACCATGCGCCGCATACCTGGGCGCAGAAACAGTTGGGCTATCGCGAAGCGCCGTCAGGGCTGCCACTGGTGCAACATGCGCTGCCAGCGTTGATGGAACTGGTGGCGGATGGGCATTTGCCGCTGACGACAGTGGTGGCAAAAACCAGTCACCGGGTGGCGGACCTGTTTGCCATTCCTGATCGTGGTTATCTACGTGAGGGGTATTGGGCGGACCTGGTACTGATCCAGCCTGAGCCTGAAGGCAAAGCGGTAAGCGACGAGCCGGTGCTGTCCCGCTGTGGTTGGACGCCCTTTGCCGAACGACGGTTTCGCCACAGCGTCAGCACCACGTTGGTGTCCGGCCACCTGGCGTGGCACAACGGCCAGGTGGTCGACAGTTGCCAGGGTTTGCCCCTGCATTTCCTGCGTTAAGCGCGGGGTTTGACCGTACCGCAATCGTTGCCCAGCCACTGCGCGTGGCTGTCGAGGCTGCCCTTTTGCTGAATGCCGGTGGCATTGAAGGTGCCGTTGACGGTGGTGGTGAATTCCTTCTGGCTCTGGAAAGTGGCGACGCCCGTGCCCTGGGCTTTCGGGCAACTGAAGCGGAATTTCCACTGGTTGCCGGTCTTGTCGGTCACTTCCTGCTTGCAGCCCGATTGCGGGTCGGTCAGCGGGATGGAGTCGGAGGCAACCTGAGCCGGTGTGAGGCACACCTGCACGCCTTTGCCGGCCATGGTGATGCCTTGCTTTTCCAGCATGGCGCGCTGTTCAGGGGTCATCTGCTGCTTGAGCTGACCGAGGATCAGCGACAAATCCGGCAGGTCCTGGTTATCCACTTTCATATTGCTGGTGGTCAATTCCCACAAGCCCGGCGCCAGCATCTGCGCCTGTGCTGCAACGGGCAGCGCCAAACCAGTCACCATGGCTAAACAGAGCAAACGAGCATTCATCGGGTAACTCCTGGGTAATGTTGGGGGTTAGACGCTGCAAAGCCGCCAGTGTTGCACGGCAAATAAAATAGCGACATTCGGCACCAGACATGGTCTGTTAGGCATTGGATTGCCTGGAGTATCGTCGTCCATGGATTTCTTTGGCCCGCACCTGCTCGCCTACTTCATCGCCACGCTGCACTTTTTCGGGACCCTCGCCGCGCTCCACGCGGTGCTGACCGTCAGGACCGCCCAAGGCTCGATCGCCTGGGCCTTGTCGCTGATGTTCATGCCCTACCTCACGCTGATCCCCTACCTGATCTTCGGCCGCAGCACCTTCGACGCCTACATCCAGGCCCGGCGCCAGGCCAACCAGGAAATGCGCACCGCCATCGCCGAACTGAACTGGCGGCCCTGGGTCGAGGAGGCCCTTGCTGCGCGTAACTCCAGTGCCTACACCTCGTTGCGCGCCATGCCCAAACTGGGCCGCATGCCGTGCCTGGCGAACAATGAAGTGCGCCTGCTGGTAAATGGCGACGCCACTTTCAGCGCGATCTTCGACGCCATCCGTGGTGCCAGGACGGCCGTACTGTTCCAGTTCTTCATCATTCACGACGACGAACTGGGTAGGCAGTTGCATGCCCTGCTGAAGGAAAAGTCCGCCCAAGGCGTCGACATTTACGTGCTGTACGACCGCATCGGCAGCCACGCCCTGCCCCATCACTATGTGCAATCCCTGCGTGACGCCGGGGTCAAGGTCAAGGCATTCGCCACCCGCAGCGGGTGGCTCAATCGCTTCCAGGTCAACTTCCGCAACCATCGCAAGATCGTGGTGGTGGATGGCCTCACCGGGTTCGTCGGCGGGCATAACGTGGGCGACGAATACCTCGGCAAAAAACCACCCCTGGCCCCCTGGCGCGATACCCATGTGCAAGTCGTTGGGCCAGTCGTTGCCTGTCTGCAGGAATCGTTTGCCGAAGACTGGTTCTGGGCTGCGCGCGAGTTGCCGCCGCTGATCCTGCCAGACGCCTACCCTGAAGATGGCGTGCTCTGCCAATTGCTCGCCAGCGGCCCTGCCGACCCGTATGAAACCTGCTCGCTGTTTTTTGTCGAGGCGATCCACGCCGCGCGCGAACGCATCTGGATCACCAGCCCGTATTTCGTCCCTGACGAAGCGGTGTTCTCCGCCCTGCGCCTGGCGGTGTTGCGCGGAGTCGACGTGCGCCTGCTGCTGCCGTCACGCCCGGACCACCGCATCGTCTACGCCGCGTCCAGCCTGTACGCGATTGAAGCGGTGCGCGCCGGGGTGCGGGTATTCCGTTACACGCCGGGGTTCCTGCATCAGAAGGTGGTGTTGGTGGACAGCGAAATCAGCGCCATCGGCAGTGCGAACATGGACAACCGCTCGTTCCGGCTGAATTTCGAGGTGATGTTGCTGACGGTGGATGACACCTTTGCCGGCCAGGTCGAGCAGATGCTGCTGGCGGATTTTGAGCTGGCCCATGAAGTCAGCCAGGAAGAGAGCCGCGAGACGCGACGCCTGCAACAACTGGGCATGCGGGTAGCGCGCCTGATCTCACCGATCCTCTGACAAGCAACGCGGTAAAAACGGTAGGAGCTGGCTTGCCTGCTCCCACCTTTGGATCGTCAGTGTGTTCAGCAGATCAGCGGTAGATATCTTCCCGCGTCCACGGCAGTTCATGGCTGCCATCGGCGTGAGGTTTCACCGCCAGTATCTGGTGCAGGTTGATCCAGCCCCGCGCAAACGCATAGGCACACCCGGCCAGGTACAGCCGCCAAATGCGCAGCGCCTGCTCCGGCACCATCTTCGCCGCCGCTTCCAGGTTGTCTTCCAGACGCTCGCTCCAATGGTCCAGCGTGCGCGCGTAATGCAGGCGCAGGCTTTCGACGTCGACCACTTCCAACCCCACCTCACTGAGTTCGGCGGTCATCATCGCCAGGTGCGGCAGCTCGCCGTTGGGGAACACATAACGCTCGATAAACTCCCCGGCACCGCGACCCACTGGGCGACCGTCGGTGTGCTTGGCGGTGATGCCATGGTTCATCACCAGGCCGCCCTCACGCACCGCGCCGAACAGCGTCTTGCAGTACTCGGCCAGATTGGCGTGACCGACGTGTTCGAACATGCCCACGCTCACCACCTTGTCGAACCGTCCGTCCTGCGGCAGGTCTCGGTAGTCGAGCAATTGCAGGTCCACCTGGTCTTCGAGGCCCTCGGCGGTGACCCGTTCACGAGCCAATGCCAGCTGTTCCTTGCTCAAGGTGATGCCGAACACCTTCACCCCGAATTCCCGCGCCGCAAACCGTGCCAGCCCGCCCCAGCCACAACCGACATCCAGCAGGTACTCCCCCGGCTGCAGGCGCAACTTGCGGCACAGGTGGCGAAATTTGTCTTGTTGGGCCTGGTCGATGGATTCGCTGCCGGTTTCAAAATAGCCGCAGGAGTACGCCATGTCCTGGTCCAGCCACAGCTGGTAGAACGCGTTGGAGAGGTCGTAGTGGTAGGAAATCGCCGCTGCGTCAGTGGCCTTGTCGTGGATCAAGCGCACCGGATGACTGTCCTCGTCGCCCTCGATCAAGGCGTGGCTGAGCTCGTCACACACCCGGATCACTTCGGTGATGGAGCCTTCGAGCTCCAGTTTGCCCTCGATAAAGGCGGTGCCGAGTGAGTCCAGCGTGGGGTGGGTCAGTTGTGGCACGACCGTGGGGTCCTTCACCACGATGGTCACACTGGGCTCTGGGCCCAAGTTGAATTCGTGGCCGTCCCAGAGTCGAAGACGCAGCGGTAGCTGAAGATTCTGTAAGGCCGGTGGAAGTTGCGCGAGCATGAGTAGTCCCCCCTTGTTTCAGACGTCTGAAATGAGGGTAGACCATCCCTACACAAGTAGGAGGCTATCGATTTAATAGACCATTTCTAGGACACCCGGCCTTCCAGCAAACCCTCCTGCACCCACTGTTTCAGCCATGTAACGGCTTGCAGGGGCGCCCCCTCTGCGTAGATGGCCGCCAACTCCCCGCACAGCTCTGAAAAATTCCAACCGGTGGTCACCATCCCTGCCAACGCACAGGCCTCGGCGGCCTCCAGACTGCGGTACCGGCATACCTGCTGATGGCGCCAGACCAAGCAGATACGGGTCGACTCCAAGGCCTGGCTGCCGGGGAAAGGCTCTTCGTACTTGCTGGCCCGCCAGATCGCCACCGTATTGAAGTGGCAAAGCAACTGCTGCACGGAAGCGGCCAAAGTGACCTGCAAGCCTGGCCAATCCTCGGGCGGCAACAATGCCATGCGCTCCAGGGTCAGCGGCTCACCCGCGGGTGCATCGAACGCGAGGGTAAAGGCCCACTCCAGTCGCGCCAGCTCAGCCAGTGGCGCGCTCTGTTCGGCCACCAGATGCTCGAGGATAAATGCAGGAAAGCGCTGCCCCAGCCAACGCAGGCTGAAATGAGTGGACGGATAGCGACGTACATAGGCCTGCGACAGTGACGCAAACTCTTCATCCCCAAGCCAGTAGTGGATGGCGCTGAAGTCATGCTGCAAGACCTCCTGCAACCGCGCCCTATAGGCGTTGTGATAAATCGCCAGCCCCGTGCCCACCTCCAACGTCGGCCCGCCCAGCAGGGTCGCGGCGAAGCCATCGCTGAGCGCCAGCGTCTCGGCGGTCACATGCTGTTCAAACGCCAGCTGCCAATCCGTCAGACGCATGACGAACTCCCGGCCAATGCCGCAGCACCCAATTGGCGGGCCTTGCCCAGTTCGGCGAGCAGTTCTTCGAAGGGCGGGAAATGATCGTCACGCTCCAGCAACGTCGACACGGGCCCGACATGTTGCAGCGTCTGCTGATACAGCGCCCACACCGGATCACACACCGGATGGTCATGGGTGTCGACCACGTAGTCGCCGTAGTCCCTATGCCCCGCCAGGTGCAACTGGCGAATGCTATGGGGCGGCAGGTTGCGAATGAACGTCCACGCGTCAAACCCATGGTTGCGTGAGCTGACATACACATTGTTGACGTCCAGCAGTAACTGGCATCCCGACACATGAACCAGCGCGTTGAGAAATTCCCACTCGGTGAACTCGTCCGCCTTGGCGCGCACATAGCTGGAGACATTTTCCAGCACCAAAGGGCGCTGCAACACGTCCTGCACTTGGCACACACGAGCAGCTACGTGGTAGAGGCTTTCTTCGGTGTAAGGCAGCGGCAGCAGGTCGTGCAATTGATGGGCGTTGCCACGGCTCCAGCACAGGTGGTCGGAGATCCAGGCCGGCTGAATGCGCGCGGCGAGTTGCTTGAGCTGTTTAAGGTAGTCCATGTCGAGGGCATGGGGCCCGCCGATGGACAAGGACACACCGTGCATCACCAGCGGGTATTGCTCGGCAATCGCATCCAGGTAGTACAAGGCTTTGCCGCCCTGCACCAGATAATTTTCGGAGATCACTTCAAACCAATCCACGGCAGGTGATTGATCAAGGATCTGCTGGTAGTACTCGTTGCGCAGGCCCAGGCCGTAACCCAGGTTGGGAAGGGAGGTAGCCATCAGACACTCCTAGGCAAAGTGTCCGCAGCGGCGCCAGGCAGCCGCTGCGGGTGCACTCGTTTACTCGCCGACTTTACCGCCGGCGGCGTCGCAGGCAGCCTTGGTCATCGACTTGAAGCCGTGGCCCTTGCAGACCGCCTGGCCTTTGCAGGCGTTTTCTGCGGTCTTGCAATCGTTCATGCCTTTGCAGGAAGTCACGCCGTAGCAGTGAACAGTCGCGTCGGCGGCCTGCACCTGGGTGGCGACACCGGCAAACAGGGAGGCGGCAGCGATCGCCAGGGCAGCACCGGAAACGGCTTTTTTGATGTTCATTGTTAGAGTCCTTAGAAGATCAGTAGGGTGCCGGTCCGGGCGGATTGCCCGGTCTCGACACACCACTAGAGTGAGACCCTCTCTCGGCGTTACAGCGTGCTCACGATTTTTCTTCAAGCTTGGCAAGCGGCTCGTGAAACCGCAGCAACCGCCCGGCATTGCCCAGCACCAGCAGGGTGCTGAGGTTGTGCAGCACCGCTGCAATCATCGCCCCGGCCGCGCCCAGCCAGCCAAATGCGGCAAACACCACGATGGCCAGCGTCCAGCCCAGGCCGATGATCACATTGACCTGCAAGGTCTGCCGGCACTGGCGACTCAAGCGCACGCAGGTGCCCAGGCGCCGCAGGTCACTGCCAATCAGCACCACGTCCGCCGACGCCAGGGCGATATCCGCCCCGCCCGCCCCCATCGCCACGCCGACCACTCCGGCCTTGAGCGCCAGCGAATCGTTGATGCCATCGCCCACCACCATCGGGCGGAAGCCGCTGCCGATTTCACCCAGCACCCGGTTGAGCTTGTCTTCAGGCAACGCCTGGGCTTGGACATCGCTGATGCCCACGTCCAGCGCCAGGCTGTCGGCGACACTTTGCCGATCGCCGGTCAGCAGCAGTTGGCGACCCAGGCCCAGGTCACGCAATTCTTGCAGGGCCTGGCGCGCCTCGGGTTTGACACTATCAGCCAGCAGCAACCAGGCGAGAAATTGCTCGTTCAGCGCCAACCCGGCAATCGGGCCGTCATGGCTCGGCACCGGGGTGGTCGCGATGCCCAGTTGCGCGAACAATTCCGGCCGTCCCAACGCGGCTTCACCCTGCGCGGTCCGGGCCACAACGCCCAGGCCCTGACGCTCGCGAATCTCGGTCAACGCCAGCCGTGGTTCCTGCGTCGCCAACCCCGCCAGCGCACGGCTGACCGGGTGGCTGCTGGCGGCGCCCAGGCTGGCCGCCAGGTTGAGCAGCACTTGCCGGTCCGGCGCCGTGGACTGGATGGCGTGCAAACGCAGGGTGCCAAAAGTCAGGGTGCCGGTCTTGTCGACCACCAGCGACGTCAGGTCCGCCAACTCCTCCAGGAACGCCGAGCTGCGAATCAGAATCCCATGGCGCGCCGCCACGGCGATGCCGGCAATCGCGGTCGCCGGCGCCGACAACACCAACGCACACGGACACGCCGCCACCAGCACGGCCAACATCGCCTGGGCGTCATGGGTCACAAACCAGGTCACGGCCGCCAGCAACAGCACCAGCACCATATAACTGCCGGCGTAACGCTCCAGCAGCCGCGTGATCGGCGGTTTGGAGCGCTCGGCGTTCTGCATCAGCGCAATGACTTTACCCAAGGTGGATTCGTTGCCGGTGCGTGTCACTTGCAGGCGCAGCAAGCCATCCAGGTTGATCGCCCCGCCAAACACCTGCACGCCCGCGCTCGCCTCGAGCGGCACCGATTCGCCGGTGATCGGCGCCGTGTCCAGGCTCGCCTGGCCGGACAGCACCACACCGTCGGCGGGCACACGGTCGCCGGCGCGCACTTCAACAATGTCCCCGGTGTTCAGCGTGCCGTTGTCCACTTCAATGATGCTGCCGTCCGCCTGCACCCGCCGCGCATGGCTGCGGGTCAGTTTGCCCAGCGCGTGAATGGCTTCCTGGGAGCCGATCACACTGCGCTCTTCCAGCACATGCCCGAAGATCATGATGATCGGCAGCAACGCAGCCGTGAGCAGGTCGCCAGTGGCCCAGGCCCCCATCATCGCGAGGGCGATCAACTGGTCGGTAATGCCATGCAGGCTGGGAAATCGCAGGCTGTACCAGGCCGAGCGCATCACCGGTACCGCCACCAACAGTGATGCAACGCCCAGCAGCAATTGACTGACACCGGTTTGGTCCGGCGCCAGCCAGCGCCATACCAGGCCCAGCATCAGCAACCCGAGCGCCAACATGGCCAGGGTCAATTGCCGCGCGGCACTGCGCTGCTCGGCGGACGTCAGCATGGGTGCGCTCATTGTTCGGCTCCCTGGATGATCAAGCGGGAGTCGTCTTTCGGATCGACCGTGGTCACAGCGCCAGCCTGACCGAGGATCTTCGGCAAGCGTTCGCGGTACAGGCGCAGCAGCAAGCCCGGGTCTTTCACCTGGGCCAGGCTGGCGACAGTCGCGGTTTGCGCCTGGGCATGGGCAAGGCGTTCGCTGGCCTGGGCGTGAGCCACCTGAACCAGGCGGTCTGCCTGCTGGTTGGCAGTCTGGGTGAGTTTTTCTGCGTCGGTGCGGGCGTTGGCCACGGCTTTGTCGGCTTGCTGGCTGGCGGTGAGCACTGCGTTGAAGGCGTTGACTGCCGGGCCTGGCAGGCTCGACTGCACATCCACGCGGGTGACTTCGATGCCCAGGCCCAGGCCGCTGGCGGTCAGCGCTGCGAGGCGTTGGTTGATGCCTTGCACCAGGTCGCCGCGCAGCCGTTCGCGACGTTCGGCGGCGCCATTGTCGGTGCCGATCAGTTCGGGGCGCGCCACCAGAATGGTGTCCAGATCCCGCGCCGCCGTCAGTGCCACAGCGCTGCGCGTCACCAGCCGATCCAGCGCCGGCACTACATGGGTGCCCTGCAACACGAATGCATAGGGCTCGGTGACTTTATAGAACACCCGCACATCCAGTTGCACCACACCGGCGTCGCCGGTCAGCAGGTAACCGGAGCCGGCCAGTGCATCGCTGAGCGGCGTGGCAAAACTGGCCACGCGGTCGGCCTGGATCGCCGCGTCGGAGCGCAGCAGGTTTTCCACCCGGCGCTCGATCACGCGGTCGGCCGCCGGCAACAGCACCACTTGCTCGAACGGCTGCGGCCAAGCCAGCAACAGCCCGGCATTCTGGACACGGTCCAGCGCGCCGAAGTGCAAAACCACGGCGCGGTTCTGCGGGTCGATCTGGCGCACATTGGAGAACGCCCAGGCCAACGCGGCCAGGACGGTCACCCCGTACAGCGCCAGGAACGTCAGGCGCCCGGCCTGAATCCACGGGCTGTCTCGCTCGCTCATGGCTGGACGTCCTTCGGCCCGTCCACCAGCGCGCGGAACGGCGCGGCGTCAGTGCGCAGGATAATCTTGGTGCCCGGCGTCACCACGGTGCCCAGGGTGTCCAGTGAACGCAGCAGGTTATACAACTGGGGATTGCCAGCGTAGGCGCGCCCATAAATCTGCGCGGCTTCTACCCGCGATTGGGCTTCGATGTCGGCGGCTTTGACCGTGGCATCGGCCTGCACGATCCGCGCATCTCGCTCGGCAGCGGAACGGATCTGCGCCGCTTCGCGCTTGCCCACGGCGGTGCGTTCAGTGGCGATGGTTTCGCGCTCGGCGCGCATGCGATCAACGGTGGCGGTGAGGGTCACCGATGGCAGGGTCAGCCGTTCGATGCCGACTTGCGCCACGCGCACGCCGTAGGTGGTCAGCAATTGTTGATCAATCTGCTGGCGCAGCTGCGCCTCGAAATCGGCAATGCGCACCTGGCTGGCCTCGGTGTTGATCAGGCTGGACAGGTCGAAACTGGCCGCCGTGGTTTCCAGCGCCGAGCCAACGAACGTTCGAATCTGCCGCGCGGCTTCATCCGGCTGGTTCTGCACCGCGCGCATGAAGCGCTGCACATTGTCGGCGTCGCCCTGCACCTGCCACGCCACGTAAGCCTGCACAATGATGCGCAGGCCATCGCGGGTGCCCACGTCCTGCAAGCCACTGGAGGTCGTGCGCAGGCGCAAGTCCACCGGAATCGCCGCTTCGAATGGCGCCGGCCAGCGCCAGCGCAGGCCCGGTTCGAGCAACACCCGCGCCGGGTTACCGAAGCGAGTAATCACCGTGGCCTCGCCGGAACGCACCTGCACCAGGCTTGCCGCCGCCACCGCAAACAGCACCAGCAACAGTGCCCAGGCCATGCGCCGCCACGGGAACGGGCCGGCGGCGGGTGCGTCACCGTGATGATGATGGTGGTGGTGATGGCCGTGATGATGACCGTGATCGTGGGAATGAGCGCTCAACAGACAGACTCCTTATTGAACGGCTTTACGCGGCACGGGGGGGTCGGCCGGCAAGGTAAAAGAACGCAGATCGATCGTCGGTGCGCCGTCGGCGCCCAGGCGGTGATCCAGAATCAGCAATTTGGCATGCGCCAGGCCTTGGGCCAGTTGGCCGAGGTACTGCTCCAGCACGAACGCCTTGCCGGCCGTGGCGTAGGCCTTTTGTTCGGCGGCAAACCGCAGGTCGGCCGCCTGGGCACCGGCGCTCACTTCGCGGGCGGTGGCGGTGGCCTGGTCGCGGGCCATGCTGGCTTGCAGCAGCGCGTGGTTGGTCTGTTCGCTGGCGGCGCCGCGTTCGCGGGCGATTAGCGCCTGGGCGCCAATCTGCGCCGCTTGTACGCCGTGATAGGCATTGGCAGCGCCGGCGGGTGGGTGGATGGCCTCCACCACGGTGGCGAGAATTTCCACGCCGCTGTCGAGGGCGTGCAGGTCGGCTTGCACGGCGCGGCCGATTTCGTCGGCAAGGCGCGTGCGTTGTTCCCCGAGCAATTCATCAAGGGTGCGCGAGGCAAAATCGTGGACCAGAATGCGGCTGGCGGTGCTGCGGATCAGGGTCGGCACGTCCGCGCTGTGGTAGGTGGCCGCCAGCGCGGCCTGGTCGGTGAGGCCGATACGGTAGACGAAGCGCACGTCCATGTTGACGATCTGGAAGCTCTGCTTGTCGCCGCTGCTGCTGGCGATGACCTGGGATTTGTCATTCACATGGCTGGCGTCCCACAAGCGGTTGGCCACCAACGGCGGCGGGCCTTCGGCGGGCGCCAGCTCCGGGGCGGCGGCGTCGCTGACGCTGGTGGCCAGTTCATGTACCACGCCATTTTCCACCCGGATGACACGGCCCAGCGGCCACGGCAGCCCGACGTGCAGGCCGGGGCCGAAGACGTCGACAGGCTTGCCAAAACGCTCGTAGATCCCACGACCTTGCAGGGCCACTTCGTGCACGCCGGTCAGCGCCCAACCGACCGCCAGCACCACCAGCAGCACCGGCAAGAATGCCCGGCGCATGTAGGTAAACGCCCAGATCTGGCGCAGGTCGATGCCAAAGCGGTTGTGCAATTCATGCTGCAAGGCGAGCAGCGGTTGAGGCGGCCAGCGCAGCAGCCCGGCGATAAAGCTCTGCGCCATCAGGCGCGGTTCGACGCGTGGCTGGCGCGGGCTGAACAGCGACAGCACGGCCCTCAACAGAAATTCCACTGCGACCAGTGCGGGCAGCAGGCCGATCAATACCGCGAGCCTTAACGGCCAGACCGATTCGGGGTCGGCAAACAGCAGGCAGATCGCGCTGAGCACCAGGCTGATAATCGCCACCCGGCTCAAGGGTGCGAGCTGCAACGCTTCCGGCCATTGTGCGGCGGTTTCCTGAGCCAGGCGACGTTCGAACACCAGCAAACCAAACGCCAAGGCCAACGCCAAAGCGGCGCCGATACTGGCCGACTGACCCACCGGTGCGGCAGGCAGGGCCAGGTTCCAGAACTCGACAATGCTGACCAGCGCCAGCAACGACCAACCGCCAAGCCACATTACTGGCGCGCCGATTTGCTGGCCCAGACGCTCGACCACGCGCGCGTACCGACCCGTGTCTTCAACCGGCGTTTCAACCGCCGGTGCTTCCAGCGCCTGGGCACGCCAATCCGCCACCCACCAGGCCGATTGCAATCCGGCCACCAGCAACATCAAGGCGCAGGCGCAGTTGATCAGCACCACCGGCCAGATCGACAGCGGCGCAAACAGTGCGACGAACAATGCCAGCACCCAGCCGCACACGGCCAGGGACGTCAGGCTGATACCGGCCAGTCGCAATCGACGGGCATGAAACTGCCCTTGTTGAAAACGCGGCAGGCCTTGCACCGAAGCGCCGTCAGCTTCCAGATCCACTTGCATCCCCAACACGCCCATTCACTCACAATTGGTTACGATATAACACGCCGCGTGAAATTTTTGTCCGATAACCGCTGCTTTCATTCCACCCACACCCGCTCCCACTTCTTCTGCTCGTTGTCCTCGCGAGCGTGACCAACACCCCATAAACACGCACCATCACTGGTGCATACCCCGAATAATCGGCACACTCCCAACCAGTTTTTCGCGGGTCCACGGACAAGGAAGCGTTACCCCCATGATTTCGATCTATCAGCTCAAGCCGCGCTTTCAAAACCTGCTGCGTCCTCTCGTGCAGCGCCTCTATGACAACGGCACCACCGCCAATCAGATCACCGTGCTTGCCGGCGGGGTTTCGCTGTTGGTGGGCCTGCTGATCGCCAGCTTTGCCCAGCACCTGTGGCTGTTCGCACTGATCCCGCTGTGGATGATCCTGCGCATGGCCCTCAACGCCATCGACGGCATGCTCGCCCGGGAATTCGGCCAGCAATCGCGCTTGGGCGCGTACCTCAATGAGCTGTGCGACGTGATCGCCGACAGTGCGCTGATCCTGCCCTTCGCGCTCATCCCTGGCGTAAGCCTGGCGCCGGTGCTGCTGGTGACATTGCTGGCGGTGTTCAGTGAATACGCCGGGGTGCTGGGGCCGATGGTGGGCGCATCGCGCCGTTATGACGGGCCGATGGGTAAGAGCGATCGCGCGTTCGTGCTTGGCGTGCTGGCCACCGGCGTGGCGCTGGGCTGGCTCGGCGCCGGCTGGGTGGAGGGCGTGATGTGGCTGGTCGCCGCCCTGCTCGCCTATACCCTGGTCAACCGGGTGCGCCAAGGCCTCAAAGAAGCACACATTTCCCCTTCTGCATAAGGATTTTGCGATGCGTGAACAACAGGCACACACCTTCACTGCCCATGATGGCGTCGAGCTTTTCTACCGGCACTGGCCAGCCATGGCACCTGCCGGGCAGCGCCAGGCCATCGTGTTGTTCCATCGCGGCCATGAACATTCGGGACGCATCGCGCACCTGGTGGACGAGTTGGACCTGCCCCAATTCGACTTTTTCGCCTGGGACGCCCGCGGCCACGGCCAGTCCCCCGGCGAACGCGGCGACAGCCCCAGCTTCGCCACCAGCGCCCGAGATGTGCAGACGTTCTGCGACCACATCGGCGCCACCCATGGCATCGAGGAAGAAAACTTCGCGGTGATCGCGCAAAGCGTCGGCGCGGTGATTGCCGCCACTTGGGTGCACGACTACGCGCCTAAGATCCGCGCCCTGGTGCTCGCCTCCCCGGCATTCAAGGTCAAGCTGTACGTGCCGTTCGCGCGGCCTGGCCTGGCGCTGCTGCGCAAGTTTCGCGGCAACTTTTTCGTCAACAGCTATGTAAAAGCCAAGTTCCTCAGCCATGACCCTGAACGGGTAGCGTCCTACGACAGCGACCCGTTGATCACCAAGGCGATCTCGGTGAATGTGCTGCTCGGCCTGTACGAAGCCGCTGACCGGGTAGTCGCCGATGCCCAGGCGATCCAGGTGCCGACCCAGGTACTGGTGTCGGGATCGGACTTTGTGGTGCACCGCAAACCCCAGCAGCAGTTTTTCGACCGCCTCGGCAGCCTGAAAAAAGAGCTGCACATCCTGCCCGGCTTTTTCCACGACACCCTCGGCGAACGTGACCGCGCCACCGCCGTAAACAGCGCCAAGCGCTTTATCCTGCAGAATTTCGAACACCCGCTGGACCGCGCCTCGTTGCTGGATGCGGACAAGATCGGCGCCACCTGCGCCGAATCCGAAGCCCTCGCCGCGCCATTGCCGCGCAACTCCCTGCGCGACCTCTATTGGCGCCTGACCCGCGCCAGCATGGGCCTGGGCAAGCGCCTGTCGGAGGGCGTGAAGCTGGGCTTCGACACCGGCTTCGATTCCGGCAGCACCCTGGACTACGTGTACCGCAACACACCCACCGGCAAGGGCGGGCTGGGGCGGATGATCGACGCCAACTACCTCAATTCCATCGGCTGGCGCGGTATTCGCCAGCGCAAGGTGAACGTCGAGGAACTGCTGCGTCTGGCCATGGCCTCGTTGCGCGGAGAGGATCGCGACGTGCGCATTGTGGATATCGCCGCCGGTCACGGTCGCTACATTCTCGAAGCGTTGCAAGGCGTATCACCGCTGCCGGAATCGATCCTGTTGCGCGACTACAGCGACATCAATGTACGCGACGGTGGCGCGTTGATTCGCGAGAAGGGCCTGGGGGATATCGCGCAATTCGTCAAAGGCGACGCCTTTGACCGTGCCGACCTGGCCGCGCTGGAACCCAAGCCGACCCTGGCGGTGGTGTCCGGGTTGTACGAGTTGTTTGCCGACAACGCCATGGTCGGCGGTTCTCTCGCCGGTCTGGCTGAAGCCGTCGAGCCCGGTGGGTACCTGGTCTACACCGGCCAGCCGTGGCATCCGCAACTGGAGCTGATTGCCCGCGCCCTGACCAGCCATCGCCAGGGCCAGGCCTGGGTGATGCGTCGGCGCAGCCAGGCGGAAATGGATCAATTGGTGGAGGCCGCAGGATTTCGCAAGATCACTCAGCGTGTGGATGAGTGGGGCATTTTCACCGTGTCCCTGGCACAGAAGATCTGAACATGCGCGAACTCGGTTTATTGAAACCAGCGGTCTTGTGGCTGCTGCTGTTGGCGCCGCTGTTTTTCAGCACCTATGGCTTTGCCACCTGGGTCACCAGCCAGCGCAACGACGTCGGCACCCTGGTGTTCGGCTGGGAAACCCACATGCCGTTCTGGGCCTGGACCATCGTGCCCTACTGGTCCATCGACCTGCTCTACGGGTTTTCCCTGCTGCTGCCCAACACCCGGCATGAACTGAAACAACACGCGCTACGGCTGCTGAGTGCGCAGGTCATCGCCGTGAGCTGCTTCTTGATCTGGCCACTGCGCTTCACCTTCGAGCGCCCGGCAATGGACGGCGTGTTCGGCTGGCTGTTCGCGGTGTTGGCGGGTTTCGACAAACCGTTCAACCAGGCGCCCTCGCTGCATATCGCGCTGCTCGTGATCCTGTGGGTCATGTACCAGCGCCATACCCGGGGCTTCTGGCGCTGGCTGGTACATGGCTGGTTCGCGTTGATCGGTATTTCAGTGCTGACCACTTATCAACATCACTTTATCGACTTACCCACAGGCGCCCTCGCCGGCTGGATCTGCGTGTGGCTGTGGCCGGTGGAGCACCCGAGTCCACCGCTGAATGCGAGGCTGACGGGAGATCCCAAGCGCTGGCGCCTCGGCGTGCGATACGGCCTGGGCGCTTTGGCGCTGGCGATCATCGCCTTGGCAATGGGCGGCGCCTGGCTGTGGATACTTTGGCCGGCGTTTTCGCTGGCATTGGTCATGGCCAACTACGTCATGCTGGGCGCCGCCGGCTTTCAGAAGCGCGCCGATGGTCGACTGACGCCCGCGGCACGCTGGCTGTATGCACCTTATCTAGCTGCGGCGTGGGTCAATTCGCGCCTGTGGACACGCAAACACCCACAGCCGGACCTGATTGTGGATAACGTCTGGCTCGGGCGGATGCCTGCGGCACGCGAACAGCAACCCTTCCAGGCCATCGTCGATCTCTGTGCCGAATTGCCGATTCATCCACAGGGACGTGCCTATGAATGCATCCCCGTACTGGACCTGGTCGCGCCCACGCCCGACGAATGCCTGCAAGCTGCCCAATCCATCGAGCGCCTGCGAACGAATGGGCCATTGCTGGTGTGCTGCGCCCTGGGGTACTCACGCAGCGCCACTGCCGTCGCCGCCTGGCTTCTGCACACCGGGCGCGCCGCGACGGTAGAGGCTGCGCTGACTATCATTCGTACAGCGCGGACCGATGTGGTCCTGCATCCCGCTCACCGTGAAGCGTTGGAGGGGTTGCCCCATGCCCGCTGATATGGAACTCCAGGTCGTCGCCAGCCTGCTGCGCCGTGGCCGTTCGCTGGATCAATTATCCACAGGCCTGACGCTGGTCGGCGTGTTGTTCGGCCTGGCGCAACTGCTGATGGCCAATATTGCGCCGATCTGCCTGCTGCTCAGCCTGTGGATGATTATCCTCGGGCTGCTGCAAAAGTACTGGGCGCTGCGCGTCGCCTTCGACGCCGACCTGTTCACCCTGCTCGCCCGTGACATCGAGCGCACCGCCGACCTTGACGAGGCCCTGCAAAGCCTCGGACTGCAATCGGCGAAGCGCGCCGGCCGGCCATGGACCGAGCGCCGCCGTGGCGCCCTTAAATTGCTGCGCAAACAAGCCTGGCTGCTGGGCGCGCAAGCGCTGCTGACGCTGGCCGTGATCCTCGCCAGCCCTTGGCTGCCTTTCGCCGGATAAGGAATTCCCATGTTCGAACCCGTGGTCGCCACGTTGATTACCTCGATGGCCCGCACCGTCACCGGCGCCCGCAGCCTCTGGCTGGGGTGTGCACCCGTGCCGGTGCAACGCATCTACTTTGCCAATCACAGCAGCCACGGCGACTTCGTATTGCTGTGGGCATCATTGCCGCAAAACCTGCGCAAATTCACGCGCCCGGTGGCCGGCAGCGACTACTGGAACACCAGCGCCCTGCGCCGCTACATCATCAACCGCGTGTTCAACGGCGTGCTTATCGACCGGGAGCGCAAGGACCCTGTGGATAACCCTTTGCAGCCGATGCTCAATGCGCTGGAGGGTGGCGACTCGCTGATCATCTTCCCTGAAGGCACACGTAACCTCGAGGATGGCCTGCTGCCATTCAAAAGTGGCCTGTACCATTTGGCAAAAAGTTACCCACAGGCCGAACTGGTGCCCGTGTGGATAGCCAACCTCAACCGCGTCATGCCCAAGGGCCGCGTGCTGCCGTTGCCCCTGTTGTGCACCACCAGTTTCGGCGCGCCGTTGCAGCTGGAGGACGGCGAGGACAAAGCCGCCTTCCTCGCCCGCACCCGCGACGCCCTGCTCGCCCTTGCCCCGGAGCATTCCTGACATGCACAGCCAGACCATAATGCTGTTCGGCGGCATCGGCGCGATCCTGGTGCTCGCTTCGCTGATCGGGCTGATTCTCAAGCTGCGTACCCGCGGCACGCCCAACGCGGTGATCGACAACCTCAACGCGCGCATCAATGCATGGTGGGTGATGGTGGTCGTGATCGGCATCGCCTTCTGGCTTGGCACCGGCGCGGTAATCCTGCTGTTCTACGCCGTGTCGTTCTATGCCCTGCGCGAATTCCTCACCCTCACGCCCACCCGCCGCAGCGATTACCCGGCACTGGTGGCCGCGTTCTACCTGGCATTGCCGCTGCAGTACCTGCTGATCTACGCGGACTGGTACGGGCTGTTCTCGATCTTTATCCCGGTATACGTGTTCCTGCTGTTGCCGATCCTCGCCTCGCTGGGCGGCGACAGCACACACTTCCTCGAGCGCGCCTCGAAAGTGCAATGGGGCCTGATGATCGCAGTGTTTTGCGTGTCTTTCGTGCCGGCCCTGCTCACCCTCGACATCCCGGGCTATGAAGGCCGTAACCTGCTGCTGATCGCCTACCTGGTGATCGTGGTGCAACTGTCGGACGTGCTCCAGTACGTGTGTGGGAAATTGTTCGGCAAACATAAGATTGCGCCCAACCTGTCACCGTCGAAAACCGTGGAAGGCTTCGTCGGCGGCATCCTGTTGTCGTCCCTGATCGGCGCGGCACTGTGGTGGACCACGCCGTTCAACCCGTGGCAGTCATTCTTGATTGCGCTGTTGATCAACTTGCTGGGCTTCGCTGGCGGCATCGTGATGTCAGCCATCAAGCGCGACCGGGGCGTGAAGGACTGGGGGCACATGATCGAAGGGCACGGCGGCATGCTGGATCGGCTGGATTCGGTGTGTTTTGCCGCGCCGATCTTCTTTCACCTGGTGCGGTACTGGTGGACCTGACGCCACCACACTCGAACCCGATGATAATCAGAAGGTGGGAGCCCCCTCCCACAGGGGTTCAGTGACGAGTTGGGTGTAGCTGGATTCACCACCGCCGGTGGCCCCTGACAGCCAGCCCCACACGAAGCTCAGGGTGGTGCGACCCGCGTCATCAACCCCGACCGTGCCACGAGACCACCCGGCCAACAGCTCGCCCTCAGTGGTCAGGCACTGATAGAGCAATTCGAAGGTGTCTGATCCGGTAACGCGTCCGACCTGTTGACCGGTGAGGATCCGGCCACCTTGGTAGGTACTCGAGATGGCGTCCCCGTCGACCCGGTAATGAAACACCGTGCCACTGCCGGAGAGCCCCTGGGCATTGTTGGCGACCACAAATCGGCGATCGTGCAGGCGATCGCCGAGTGAGAAGAGAGGGGATTGCATGGAGGACGCTTCCTTTCGTCGAGCAGCACCCTGGAGACCCGCGGGCCTCCAGGGCACGGCGGGTTATTCCACCGTCACCGACTTGGCCAGGTTGCGCGGCTGGTCGACGTCGGTGCCTTTGAGCACGGCCACGTAGTACGACAGCAGTTGCAGCGGGATGGTGTAGAGGATCGGCGACAGGATGTCGTGGATGTGCGGCATGTTGATGACGTGGGTGCCTTCACCGTTGGTCATGCCGGCTTTCTCGTCGGCGAACACCACCAGTTGGCCGCCACGGGCGCGGACTTCCTGCAGGTTGGACTTGAGCTTCTCCAGCAGTTCGTTGTTTGGCGCGACAGTGACCACCGGCATGTCGTCATCCACCAGCGCCAGCGGGCCGTGTTTCAGCTCGCCAGCCGGGTAGGCTTCGGCGTGGATGTACGAAATTTCCTTAAGCTTGAGCGAACCTTCCATCGCCACCGGGTACTGGGCGCCACGGCCGAGGAACAGGGTGTGGTTCTTGTCGGCGAACAGTTCGGCGACTTTTTCCACAATGCTGTCCATGGCCAGGGCTTCGCCGAGGCGGGTTGGCAGGCGACGCAGCTCTTCCACCAGGGTGGCTTCGACGCCGTCGGCGAGGGTGCCGCGCACTTGGCCAAGGGACAGGGTCAGCAACAACAGGCCCACCAACTGGGTGGTAAAGGCTTTGGTGGAGGCCACGCCGATTTCGCGACCGGCCTGGGTCAGCAGGGTCAGGTCGGATTCGCGGACCAGGGAGCTGATGCTCACGTTGCAAATCGCCAGGCTGGCGAGGAAACCCAGTTCCTTGGCATTGCGCAGGGCGGCCAGGGTGTCGGCGGTTTCGCCGGACTGGGAGATGGTCACGAACAGCGTATCAGGCTGCACCACCACCTTGCGGTAACGGAACTCGCTGGCGACTTCGACCTGGCACGGGATACCGGCCAGCTCTTCCAGCCAGTAACGGGCAACCATGCCGGCGTGGTAGCTGGTGCCGCACGCCACGATCTGTACGTTACGCACCTTGGCGAACAGCTCTGCGGCCTGTGGGCCGAAGGCGTTGACCAGTACCTGGTTCTGGCTGAGGCGACCCTCGAGGGTGCGCTGTACCACGGACGGCTGCTCGTGGATCTCCTTGAGCATGAAGTGGCGGTACTCGCCCTTGTCGGCGGCTTCGGCGCCATCGCGGTATTGCACGGCTTCGCGCTCGACCGACTGACCATTGACGTCCCAGATTTGCACGCTTTCACGGCGAATGTCGGCGATATCGCCCTCTTCAAGGTACATGAAGCGGTCGGTCACCTGACGCAGGGCGAGTTGGTCGGACGCGAGGAAGTTCTCGCCCAGGCCCAGGCCGATCACCAGTGGGCTGCCACTGCGGGCAGCAACCACGCGGTCGGGTTGGCTGGCGCTGACCACGGCCAGGCCGTAGGCGCCGTGCAATTCCTTGACCGTCGCCTTGAGGGCGGTGGTCAGGTCGCTGTGGTCCTTGAGCTTGTGGTTGAGCAGGTGAGCGATCACTTCGGTGTCGGTGTCCGAGGTGAACACGTAGCCCAGGCCCTTGAGTTGTTCGCGCAGCACTTCGTGGTTTTCGATGATGCCGTTGTGCACCACCGCCAGGTCGCCGGAAAAGTGCGGGTGAGCGTTACGCTCGCACGGTGCACCGTGGGTGGCCCAGCGGGTGTGGGCGATGCCGAGGCGGCCAACCAGTGGCTCGCCGGCCAGTGCTTGCTCCAACTCACTGACCTTGCCCGGGCGACGCATGCGCTCCAGTTTGCCGCCGTTGGTGAAAACGGCCACACCGGCGCTGTCATAGCCACGGTATTCAAGGCGCTTGAGGCCTTCGATCAGGATGGGAGTAATGTTACGTTCAGCGACTGCGCCAACAATGCCACACATGGTGCTTCTCCTAGATGATTGCCGCGCATATCAGCGTAATGCCACGGGCTTGGATCTGGTCGCGGGCCTCAAGCGGCAGGCGATCATCGGTAATCAGGGTATGGACACTGCTCCAGGGCAGTTCCAGGTTGGGAATCTTGCGGCCGATCTTGTCGGATTCGACCATCACCACCACTTCGCGGGCGACATCAGCCATCACGCGGCTGAGGCCGAGCAATTCGTTGAAGGTGGTGGTACCGCGCTGCAAATCGATGCCGTCGGCGCCGATGAACAGTTGATCAAAGTCATAGGAACGTAGCACCTGTTCGGCGACTTGGCCTTGGAACGAATCCGAATGCGGGTCCCAGGTGCCACCGGTCATCAGCAGCACAGGCTCGTGTTCCAGTTCGCTCAAGGCGCGGGCGACATGCAGGGAGTTGGTCATCACCACCAAGCCGGGCTGATGGCCCAGTTCGGGAATCATCGCGGCGGTGGTACTGCCGCTGTCGATGATGATGCGCGCATGTTCACGCAGGCGCAGCACGGCCGCACGGGCGATGGCGCGCTTGTAGACCGACACCGGCTGGGTGGCGTCGCCCACGAGCTCATGGGGCATGGTGATGGCACCGCCGTAGCGACGCAGCAACAGGCCGTTGCTCTCCAAGGCAGCCAAATCCTTGCGAATGGTGACTTCCGAAGTTTCGAAACGCTTGGCCAACTCGTCCACGCTCACTTCGCCCTGTTCAGTGAGCAACGTGAGGATGTTGTGACGGCGTTGGGGGGTATTTCGTTTCGACATGGTGATGATAAGTTTCGTTTCGAAAGATAACGAAGGCAATCAAAACCTATTGGCGAAAGATCGTCAAGCGGGCGGAGCAAATTTTTATACGACGCAGATCGAATGTGGGAGGGGGCGAGCCCCCTCCCACATTGAATACTTGTCGCTGAGGAGACTGTGGATAACTCAGGTCTTTTTGATTTTGACCGGGCGTTTCCAACCGTCGATGTTGCGCTGTCGGGCACGGGCAACGCCGAGCTGCAAGTTATCCACATCCTGGTTGATGGTGGAGCCTGCGGCAGTAGTGGCACCGTCGCCCACGCTCACCGGGGCAACCAGCGAGTTGTTGGAACCGATGAACACGTCTTCGCCCAATACCGTGACGTGCTTGTTCGCGCCGTCGTAGTTGCAGGTGATGGTGCCCGCTCCAATGTTGGTACGCGCACCGATTACCGCGTCGCCCAGATAAGTCAGGTGACCGGCCTTGGCGCCTTCACCCAGATGGGCGTTTTTCAGTTCGACGAAGTTACCCACATGGGCCTTGGCCTCCAGCACGCTGCCAGGGCGCAGGCGAGCGAATGGGCCGGCGTCGCTGCCCTCGCCCATCACTGCGCCTTCCAGATGGCTATTGGCCTTGACCACAACGCCGTTGCGCAGGGTGCTGTCCTTGATCACACAGTTAGGGCCGATGACCACGTTGTCTTCGATGATCACGCGACCTTCCAAGATCACGTTGATGTCGATGAGCACGTCGCGGCCCACGGTGACTTCACCGCGGACATCGAAGCGTGCCGGGTCACGCAAGGTCACGCCCTGCGCCATCAGGCGGCGGCCTTCGCGCAGTTGGTAGTGGCGCTCCAATTCGGCGAGTTGCTTGCGGTCGTTGGCGCCCTGCACTTCCATCGGGTCGTGGGGCTGCTCGGTGGCGACCAGCAGGCCATCGCTCACGGCCATCTCGATGACGTCGGTGAGGTAATACTCGCCCTGGGCATTGTTGTTGGACAGACGGCTCATCCAATCGGCGAGCTTGCTGGCAGGCACCGCCAGAATGCCGGTGTTGCCTTCGGTGATAGCGCGCTGGGCTTCGCTGGCGTCCTTGTGCTCGACGATGGCCGCCACCTTGCCATCGGCGTTGCGCACAATGCGGCCATAACCGGTGGGATCGTCCAGCTCAACGGTGAGCAGGCCCATCTGACCGGGCACGACATGCTTGAGCAGGCGCTGCAGGGTTTCGACTTCGATCAGCGGCACATCGCCGTAGAGAATCAGCACGGTATCGGACGTGATGAACGGCACGGCCTGCGCAGTGGCGTGGCCCGTGCCCAGTTGCTTGTCTTGCAATACGAAATTCAGGTCGTCGGCCGCCAGGCGCTCACGTACCGCATCGGCACCGTGGCCGATGACCACGTGGATGCGCTGAGGCTGCAATTGCCGAGCGCTGTGGATAACGTGGCCCAGCATGGAATTGCCCGCAACCGGGTGCAGCACCTTGGGCAGGGCCGATCGCATACGGGTGCCCTGGCCTGCGGCAAGAATTACGATTTCTAGAGACATGAGTGGCTACCAATCCTGGGCGGTCCGGCTTAGACCTGAGAAGTGTTTTGCAAAAAAAGAAAAAGGGTAGCCGAGGCTACCCTTTTTAATCAATCGCGCATCAAGCATGACGGCATGGCCGCTTACTTTTTGCGGATCTGCTGGAGCGTGCGCAGCTGGGCTGCAGCCTCGGCCAGACGTACAGCAGCAGCGCTGTAGTCAAAGTCCGCACCCTTTTCATTCAGGGCCTTCTCGGCAGCCTTGACGGCTTCCTGAGCGGAGGCTTCATCCAGGTCACCAGCACGTTGCACAGTGTCGGCAAGTACCTTGACCATGTTCGGCTGAACCTCGAGGAAACCGCCGGAGATGTAAAACACCTCACGTTCCCCGCCTTGCTTGGTCAGAGTGATCGGACCTGGCTTCAAGCTCGTGATCAACGGCGCGTGACCCATGGCAATACCAAGGTCACCGAGTTCGCCGTGTGCAATCACCATCTCTACCAGACCGGAGAAGATTTCCCCTTCCGCGCTGACGATATCGCAATGGACTGTCATAGCCATCTGATTGCCTCAACCTGATGAGCGCCCGTTTCCGGGCGCCTGGATTACAGTTTCTTGGCTTTCTCGATCGCTTCTTCGATGCCGCCGACCATGTAGAACGCTTGTTCTGGCAGGTGGTCGTAGTCACCGTTGAGGATGCCTTTGAAGCCAGCAATGGTGTCTTTCAGGGAAACGTATTTACCCGAGGCACCGGTGAAGACTTCAGCCACGAAGAACGGCTGCGACAAGAAGCGCTGGATCTTACGAGCACGGTTTACCAACTGCTTGTCGGCTTCCGACAGCTCGTCCATACCCAGGATCGCAATGATGTCCTTCAGCTCTTTGTAACGCTGCAGCACGTACTGAACGCCGCGAGCGGTGTCGTAGTGCTCCTGGCCGATCACGTTCGGGTCCAGCTGGCGCGAAGTCGAGTCGAGTGGATCGACCGCTGGGTAGATACCCAGGGAAGCGATGTCACGGGACAGTACGACGGTGGCGTCCAAGTGGGCGAAGGTGGTCGCTGGCGACGGGTCGGTCAAGTCATCCGCAGGTACGTATACCGCTTGGATCGAAGTGATCGAACCTTCCTTGGTCGAAGTGATACGTTCTTGCAGAACGCCCATCTCTTCAGCCAGGGTCGGCTGGTAACCTACTGCGGAAGGCATACGGCCCAGCAGTGCGGATACTTCAGTACCGGCCAGGGTGTAACGGTAGATGTTGTCGACGAACAGCAGAACGTCGTTACCTTCGTCACGGAACTTCTCGGCCATGGTCAGGCCAGTCAGTGCTACGCGCAGACGGTTACCCGGCGGCTCGTTCATCTGACCGTAAACCAGTGCCACTTTGTCCAGAACGTTGGAGTCCTTCATCTCGTGGTAGAAGTCGTTACCCTCACGAGTACGCTCGCCCACACCGGCGAACACGGAATAACCGCTGTGCTCGATGGCGATGTTACGGATCAGTTCCATCATGTTTACGGTCTTGCCTACACCGGCACCACCGAACAGACCCACTTTACCGCCTTTGGCGAACGGGCAGACAAGGTCGATAACCTTGATACCGGTTTCCAGCAGGTCGTTGCCGCCAGCTTGTTCGGCGAACGAAGGTGCTGGGCGGTGAATGCCCCAACGCTCTTCGGTGTCGATCGGGCCAGCTTCGTCGATTGGGTTGCCCAGTACGTCCATGATCCGGCCCAGGGTCGCTTTACCGACCGGTACGGAGATGGCTGCGCCAGAGTCGACTACGTCCAGACCGCGCTTCAAGCCTTCGGTGGAACCCATCGCAATGGTACGAACTACGCCGTCGCCCAGCTGCTGCTGAACTTCCAGAGTAGTGTCCGCGCCTTGTACTTTCAGCGCGTTGTAGATGCTCGGTACGCTGTCGCGTGGAAATTCCACGTCGATAACGGCGCCGATGATTTGAACGATACGTCCGCTACTCATAGCTGGATCCTCTGAATATTTGAACCGTTAAACCGCGGCAGCGCCGCCGACGATTTCCGAGATCTCTTGGGTGATCGCAGCCTGACGCGCCTTGTTGTAGATCAGCTGCAAATCGCTGATCAGATCACCGGCGTTATCGGTAGCGTTTTTCATCGCGATCATCCGCGCCGCTTGTTCAGCTGCGTTGTTCTCGACCACCGCCTGGTACACCTGCGACTCCACGTAGCGCACCATCAAGCCGTCAAGCAGCTCTTTGGCGTCTGGTTCGTAGAGGTAGTCCCAGTGGTGCTTGAGTTCCTGATCCGGGGTCGCCACCAGTGGAATCAATTGCTCCACGGTTGGCTGCTGGGTCATGGTGTTGATGAACTTGTTGGATACCACGGAGAGGCGGTCAATCCGGCCTTCCAGGTACGCATCCAGCATCACCTTCACGCTGCCGATCAAGTCATTGATCGACGGCTCTTCACCCAGGTGGCTGATAGCTGCTACGACGTTGCCGCCGAAGTTGCGGAAAAAGGCCGCACCCTTGCTACCAACAACACACAGATCGATCTCGACGCCGTTTTCGCGGTTTACCGCCATGTCCTTGACCAGGGCCTTGAACAGGTTGGTATTCAAACCACCGCACAAACCACGGTCACTGCTCACAACCACATAACCCACACGCTTAACTTCGCGGTCGATCATGAATGGGTGGCGGTATTCCGGGTTGGCGTTGGCCAGATGCCCAATTACCTGGCGGATACGCTCCGCATAAGGACGGCTAGCAGCCATGCGCATTTGTGCCTTGCGCATTTTGCTGACCGCCACTTTTTCCATGGCGCTGGTAATTTTTTGCGTGCTTTTGATGCTCGCAATCTTACTGCGAATCTCTTTTGCGCCTGCCATGTAACACCTATCAGGTTAGCAAGCGGGAGCCTTGCGGCTCCCGCTGCGGCTTACCAGGTTTGGGTGGCCTTGAACTTCTCGATACCGGCTTTGAGGCCAGCGTCGATTTCGTCATTGAAGTCACCCTTCACGTTGATCTTGGCCAACAAGTCGGCGTGATCGCGGTTGAAGTAAGCAATCAGCGCTTGTTCAAAGCTGCCGACCTTGGCGATTTCGACGTCAGTCAGGAACCCACGCTCAGCGGCATACAGCGACAACGCCATGTCAGCGATCGACATTGGGGCGTATTGCTTCTGCTTCATCAGCTCGGTAACGCGCTGACCATGCTCAAGTTGCTTACGGGTCGCTTCGTCCAGGTCAGAGGCGAACTGGGCGAATGCCGCCAGTTCACGGTACTGAGCCAGAGCGGTACGGATACCACCGGAGAGCTTCTTGATGATCTTGGTCTGAGCGGCACCACCCACACGGGATACCGAAACACCGGCGTTCACTGCAGGGCGGATGCCCGAGTTGAACATGGCCGATTCCAGGAAGATCTGACCGTCGGTGATGGAAATCACGTTGGTCGGAACGAACGCGGAAACGTCGCCAGCCTGGGTTTCGATGATCGGCAGTGCGGTCAGGGAACCGGTTTTGCCGGTCACTGCGCCGTTGGTGAACTTCTCTACGTATTCTTCCGAAACGCGGGATGCGCGCTCCAGCAGACGGGAGTGGAGATAGAACACGTCGCCTGGGTAGGCTTCACGGCCTGGTGGACGGCGCAGCAGCAGGGAAATCTGGCGGTAAGCCACTGCTTGCTTGGACAGATCGTCATAAACGATCAGCGCGTCTTCACCGCGGTCGCGGAAGAATTCACCCATGGTGCAACCGGAGTACGGTGCCAGGAATTGCAGCGCAGGAGATTCCGAAGCACTGGCAGCCACGATGATCGTGTTGGCCAGGGCGCCGTTCTCTTCCAGCTTGCGAACCACGTTGGCGATGGTCGATTGTTTCTGACCGATTGCTACGTAGACGCAGAAAATGCCGCTGTCTTTCTGGTTGATGATCGCGTCGATGGCCAGAGCGGTTTTACCGATCTGACGGTCGCCGATGATCAGCTCACGCTGGCCACGGCCGACAGGGATCATGGCATCGACAGCCTTGTAGCCAGTCTGTACAGGCTGGTCTACCGACTTACGCCAGATCACGCCTGGAGCAACTTTCTCGACCGCGTCGGTCTCGGTGTTGCCCAGTGGACCTTTGCCGTCAACAGGGTTACCCAGTGCGTCGACAACGCGACCCAGCAGTTCCTTACCAACCGGAACTTCGAGGATGCGGCCTGTGCACTTGGCGCTCATGCCTTCAGCCAGACTGGTGTAAGCGCCCAATACAACGGCACCTACGGAGTCTTGCTCCAGGTTGAGGGCCATACCGTAGACGCCGCCCGGAAACTCGATCATCTCGCCGTACATTACGTCGGCCAGACCGTGAATCCGCACGATGCCGTCAGATACGCTGACGACAGTGCCTTCGTTACGGGCTTGGGAGGTCACATCGAGCTTGTCGATGCGGCCCTTGATAATTTCACTTATTTCGGAAGGATTGAGTTGCTGCATTGCTCTGCTGCCCCTTCAAACTCAAGATTTCAATGCTTCGGCAAGATTCGCGAGTTTGCCGCGAATCGAGCCATCGATAACCAGGTCGCCGGCGCGAATGACAACACCCCCAATGAGGGATGGGTCTTCCGCAACTTGCAGGCGCACTTCCCGGTCGAGTCGTGCACTGAGAACCTTGGCGAGTTTGTCTTGCTGTTCTTGGTTCAATGCGAAAGCACTGGTCACTTCAACGTCTACCGATTTCTCTTGCTCGGCCTTGTACAGGTCGAACTGAGCGGCGATCTCCGGCAAAAGCAGGAGACGGTCGTTTTCGGCAACGACATTGATGAAGTTCTGTGCCTTCACATCAAACTTGTCGCCGCACACGTCAATAAACGTGGCGGCCTTTTGTGCGCTCGTCAGTCGCGGGGCCTTGAGCACGCGCTGCATGGTGTCGTCTTGCGACACTGCTGCAGCCAGGCCGAGCATGGCTGACCAAGAGGCCAGCTGCTGGTGGGCCTGGGCGTGCTCGAAGGCTGCCTTAGCGTAAGGTCGGGCCAACGTGGTCAATTCTGCCATGATCGCCCTCGCTTAAATTTCAGCAGCCAGTTTGTTAACCAGCTCCGCGTGCGCGTTTTGATCGATTGTGGCACCCAGGATCTTCTCAGCACCGCCGACGGCCAGAGCACCCAGTTGGGTACGCAGCGCATCTTTGACACTATTCAGTTCCTGCTCGATCTCGGCCTGAGCCTGAACCTTCACACGGTCAGCGTCGATACGGGCTTTTTCAACAGCCTCTTCAACGATCTGGTTACCGCGTTTCTTGGCTTGCTCAATGATTTCGGCTGCCTGAGCTTTCGCTTCGCGCAGTTGTTGACCCGCTTTATCTTGGGCCAACTCCAGGTCGCGAGCTGCTCGTGCTGCAGCGTCCAGTCCATCCGCGATCTTCTTCTGACGTTCGTGCAGAGCTGCGATGACCGGAGGCCATACGAACTTCATGCAGAAAACGACAAAAATCAAGAACGCTAAGGACTGACCAATAATGGTTGCATTAATGTTCACGCCAATACCTCGCTCATTCGTTGCACAACACACCAATCACTCGAAAAACGAGTGATTAACCGGCGAGTTGACCAACGAAGGGGTTCGCGAAGGTGAAGAACAGAGCGATACCAACACCGATCATGGTCACGGCGTCGAGCAGGCCGGCGACGATGAACATTTTAACTTGCAGCATTGGGACCATTTCTGGCTGACGCGCTGCGCCTTCCAGGAACTTGCCGCCCAGCAGGCCGAAACCAATGGCAGTACCCAGGGCGCCCAGGCCGATCAACAGTGCAACAGCGATAGCGGTTAGACCAACTACAGTTTCCATCTTTCCTCCCGACTTTTACGTCGTATGGTTTAGGTTTTTTAGATTTTAAAGCGGTAAAACAAATCGTTTCATAGCCCGGTAGGGCCTACCTTCCCGTGTTACCGGGAAGGACATCAGACTAGTCGAGACTGGTCTTAATGGTTCTCTTCGTGCGCCATCGACAGGTAGACGATGGTCAGCATCATGAAGATGAAGGCCTGCAGGGTGATGATCAGGATGTGGAACACAGCCCACGCCCACTGCAGAACAATGCCCAGGCCGCTAAGCCAGAGCAGGCCGCTGCCGAACATCACAGCGATCAGAATGAACACCAGCTCGCCGGCATACATGTTGCCGAACAGTCGCAGAGCCAGGGAAATCGGCTTGGCGATCAGGGTCACGAATTCCAGCAGGAAGTTCACCGGGATCAGCAGGGCCTGAACGAAAATGTTCTTGCTGCCGAACGGGTGCAGGGTCAGTTCGCCGATGAAGCCGCCGATGCCCTTGATCTTGATGCTGTAGAAAATGATCAACGCGAACACCGACAGGGCCATGCCCAGGGTAGCGTTCGGGTCAGTGGTCGATACGGCACGGAATGGAATGTGCGGATCGCCAGAGATCAGGATGGCCAGTTGAGGAATCCAGTCGACCGGGATCAGGTCGACTGCGTTCATCAGGAACACCCAGACGAAGATGGTCAGTGCCAGCGGTGCAATCACCGGGCTACGGCCATGGAAGCTGTCTTTCACGCTGCCATCGACGAATTCGACCAATACTTCAACGAAGTTCTGCAAAGCACCTGGTTGACCCGAAGTCGCCTTCTTCGCCGCCATGCGGAAAATGAAGACGAAGATCAGACCCAATGCGACCGACCAACCCAGAGTATCCAGGTGGAAAGCCCAGAAGCCCATTTCTTTGGCCTCTGCTGCGGAGTGGGCAAAGCCCCAGCCGCCATTAGGAAGCTGACCGAAGGTCAGGTTCTGCAAGTGGTGCTGGATATAGCCCGAAGCGGTTGTTTCTGCCATGGTTGCCTCAAACGCCCTAAGGTTTCGAAAGTCTTGTTTTCATTAGCAGGGGAGCGAACCAGCTGACCAGTTGGGTCAACACGAAGACGCCGAATACAGCCAGCGGCGCCAATGGCTTCACACCTGCAAAGGTCAGTGCAAACAGCACTGCCGTCAAAATCAGTTTCCCTGCCTCGCCAGCATAAAAAGACCGGACGATAGCCTGGGCTGCTCGGGCGCCGGAAAACCGAAAGGCCCTGTGAGCAAAATACATATTGGGCAGCAAGGCTATCAGGCCTCCGCAGAGTCCTGAATACCCGGCTACGACTCCATGCCAATACCAAAGCGCCAAAGCGGCGATCAGCAAGATGACAAATTGAGCCAATAAAACCGGGAAAACGGCCAAGCGATGGAACGGCAACGTGTTTGGCGTGCGGGTTTCCATCACTCTTGCTCCTCAATGGTCGGCTGCCGGAAATCAATAACTTGGCATAATTTGTGCCGACAAAATGCGCGCAGAGTATAGGGGCGGTTCTGCCCCTATTCAACTGCCGGGTAGTGATTTCCGATCACACGCTACATGAGTAAATGTTTCAGCGGATGTGGGCAAGGACGCCCTGAAGCTCATCGAGAGAGTTATATCCGATGACCAATTGGCCTTTGCCCTTCTTGCCATGGCGAATCTGCACCGCAGAGCCTAGGCGCTCGGCCAGGCGCTGCTCGAGGCGCGCGATATCCGGATCAGGTTTGACGGTTTCAACCGGTGCAGGTTTGCCGCTGAGCCACTGGCGAACCAGGGCCTCGGTCTGACGAACGGTGAGCCCTCGTGCGACAACGTGTCGCGCCCCTTCAACCTGTTGATTTTCCGGCAAACCGAGCAGCGCACGGGCGTGACCCATTTCCAGGTCGCCGTGGGACAACATGGTCTTGATGACTTCCGGCAGCGAGATCAGGCGCAGCAAGTTAGACACCGTCACGCGGGACTTGCCTACAGCGTCAGCCACTTGTTGCTGAGTCAGTTGGAACTCCTGCTGCAAGCGCTGCAACGCAATCGCTTCTTCGACCGGGTTGAGGTCTTCACGCTGGATGTTCTCGATCAACGCCATGGCAATGGCGGTTTCATCCGGCACATCGCGCACCATCGCCGGGATGGTTTCCTTGCCAGCCTGCTGGCTGGCACGCCAGCGGCGCTCACCGGCAATGATCTCAAAGCGTCCACCGCCAATCGGGCGTACCACGATCGGCTGCATCACGCCTTGGGCCTTGATCGAGTTGGCCAGTTCTTCCAGCGCCTGCGGGTCCATGTCCCGGCGAGGCTGGTATTTGCCGCGCTGGATCAGGTCCAGGGGCAGGTGCTGCAGCTCACGCTCGTCGGCCTGCACCGCTTGTTCTTCAAGCGATGTGACGGTCGGACCACTCAACAGTGCATCCAGTCCACGTCCGAGACCTCGTTTCTTGACGGCCATGGGGATTCCTTAAGTTGGCTGGGCTGCAGCGGTGCGAGAGTTGCGGCGTTGGCGACGAACCATCTCGCCGGCCAGGGCCAGGTAGGCAATGGCACCACGGGAGGACTTGTCGTACGCCAGCGCGGGCATGCCGTAGCTGGGCGCTTCGGCCAGACGGATGTTGCGCGGGATCACAGTGTCATACAGCTGATCGCCGAAGTGTTCCTTGAGCTGCGCCGACACATCGTTCATCAGGCTCAGGCGCGGATCGAACATGGTCCGCAGCAAACCTTCGATCTGCAGGTTCGGGTTGAGCAGCTCGGCGATGCGCTTGATGTTATCCACAAGGTCGCTCAAGCCTTCCAGCGCGTAGTACTCGCACTGCATGGGGATAATCACCCCATCGGCGGCGACCAGCGCGTTCAGCGTGAGCATCGACAGCGACGGCGGGCAGTCGATCAAAATGTAATCGTAATTCTCGCGGATCGGCGCCAGCGCGCTGCGCAGACGGCTTTCCTTCATCTGCATTTCCAGCAGCACCACTTCCGCCGCGGTCAAATCACGGTTGGCCGGCAGCAGTTGATAACCACCGTGTTCGGAGTAATGCATGGCCTGGGCCAGGTCGCACTCGCCAATCAGCAAGTCGTAGACCGAGTTTTCCAGGCCGTGTTTATCCACACCGCTACCCATGGTGGCGTTGCCCTGTGGATCGAGATCGATCAACAGCACCCGACGCTTGGTCGCGACCAGGGATGCTGCGAGGTTGATGCAGGTGGTGGTTTTACCCACGCCACCTTTCTGGTTCGCTATCGCGAATACCTTAGCCATTCTTGCTTGTGTTCCCAATCATGCCGTGCGGCGCAGTATCAGCAGATGGCGTTGGCCTTGGCAACCGGGTACGGCCAAGGCGTGTTCGCTATCGAGGTGGAAGTCTGCCGGCAATGCTAACAGCTCGTCGCTTGGATGGACGCCCTTCATTGCCAGCCAGCGGGTATCACGGTCGCCGAGGTGGCGAGTCCAGTTGCTGAAGTTCTCCATGCTGCTGAACGCCCGCGAAACAATTCCGTTGAAGGGCTGTTCAGGCGTGAAGGCTTCGACGCGACTGTGGATAACGTTCAGATTATCCAACTTGAGCTCGAGTTTGACCTGGGTCAGGAAGCGGGTTTTCTTGCCGTTGCTGTCCAGGCAGGTCACTTGCGACTTCGGGAACAGGATAGCCAACGGAATGCCAGGCATGCCGCCGCCACTGCCCACATCCAGCCAGCGACCGTTCTCGATGAATGGCATCACGCTCAAACTGTCGAGCAGATGGCGCGAGACCATTTCGTTGGGATCACGTACTGCGGTCAGGTTGTAGGCCTTGTTCCACTTGATCAACAGGGCCAGGTAGCCGAGCAGCAATTCGTGCTGGGCCGGGGTCAGGTCGACACCCAACTGGCGTGCGCCTGTGGATAACTCTTCGGCATGTTGCGAGGTGACCAACGAACTCAAGCGCTTTGCTCCAACTGACGGCCCGCGCCGCGTTTTTTCAAATGAATCATCAACAGCGAAATGGCTGCCGGGGTGACGCCGGGAATACGTGAAGCCTGGCCCAATGTCTCGGGACGCGTTATCCCCAGCTTGCTTTGGATTTCTTTCGACAAGCCGGAAATCCCGGTGTAGTCGATATCCACAGGCAGCTTGGTGTCTTCACTGGCGCGCAGGCGAGCGATCTCGTCCTGCTGGCGGTCAATGTAGCCGGCGTATTTGGTCTTGATTTCGACCTGCTCGGCGACCTGTGGATCTTCTGCACCGCCGCCCGTCACTTCAACCAGGCCAGCGTAGTCGATTTCCGGACGCGACAGCAGGTTCAGCAAATTGTATTCGTGGGTCAGCGGCGTGCCGAATTTCTCGGCAATCGCGTCGCCCTGCTCGGTGCCCGGGCGAACCCAGGTGCTTTTCAGGCGTTGTTCTTCGAGCGCAATGCTTTCGCGCTTTTTGCAGAAGGCTTCCCAACGCACATCATCGACCAGGCCGAGTTCGCGACCTTTTTCGGTCAAGCGTAGGTCGGCATTGTCTTCGCGCAGGATCAGGCGATATTCCGCCCGCGATGTGAACATCCGGTACGGTTCCTGGGTACCCAGCGTAATCAGGTCATCGACCAACACACCGATATACGCCTCGTCGCGACGCGGGCACCAGCTGTCTTTGCCTTGTGCACGCAACGCGGCATTGGTCCCGGCCAGCAAACCTTGGGCGCCGGCTTCTTCGTAACCGGTGGTGCCATTGATTTGCCCGGCGAAGAACAAACCGCCGATGACCTTGGTTTCCAGGCTGTACTTGAGGTCACGCGGGTCGAAGTAGTCGTACTCGATGGCGTAGCCAGGACGCACGATGTGCGCGTTTTCCATCCCGCGGATCGATTGCACGATCTGGATTTGCACGTCGAACGGCAAGGACGTGGAAATCCCGTTCGGGTACAGCTCGTGGGTGGTCAAGCCCTCCGGCTCGATGAAGACCTGGTGGCTTTCCTTGTCGGCAAAGCGGTGGATCTTGTCTTCAATCGACGGGCAATAACGCGGGCCAATGCCTTCGATCACGCCGGAATACATCGGCGAACGGTCGAGGTTCGCCGCGATGATTTCGTGGGTGCGGGCGTTGGTGTGGGTAATCCAGCAGCTGACCTGTTTCGGATGCTGTTCCTTGGAACCCATGAACGACATCACCGGGATCGGCGTATCACCGGCTTGTTCGGTCATCACCGAGAAATCCACGGAACGACCGTCGATACGCGGTGGGGTACCGGTTTTCAGGCGACCGACACGCAGCGGCAATTCACGCAAGCGCTTGGCCAGGGCAATCGACGGCGGATCACCGGCGCGACCACCCGAATAGTTCTGCATACCGATGTGGATAAGTCCGCCGAGGAAAGTACCGGTGGTCAACACCACGGACTCTGCGAAGAACCGCAGGCCCATCTGGGTAACTACACCGCGTACCTGGTCTTGTTCGACGATCAGGTCATCGGCTGCCTGCTGAAATATCCACAGGTTCGGCTGGTTTTCCAGGGTTTCGCGAACGGCCGCCTTGTACAGGATGCGATCAGCCTGGGCCCGCGTAGCACGCACGGCCGGGCCTTTGCGGCTGTTGAGCACGCGAAATTGAATACCACCCTTATCGGTCGCCATGGCCATCACGCCGCCAAGGGCGTCGATTTCTTTGACCAGGTGGCTTTTGCCGATCCCGCCAATCGCGGGGTTGCAACTCATCGCACCGAGGGTTTCCACGTTGTGCGTGAGCAACAGGGTTTTAACGCCCATGCGTGCTGACGCCAGTGCTGCCTCGGTACCGGCATGACCGCCGCCGATGACGATCACTTCAAAACGGGAAGGGAAATCCACCACGCACCTCGTGCCTGCTTATGTAGGTAATCAGGAATTGTCTGTTGAAAGAGTTTTGGAGCTATGGCGGCAAGTATAGGGACTTAGCCCTTCCTAAAGAACCCTTTGGACAAAATTTAACCAGCTGTGGATGAATCACAGACAATAGAAATTAAAAGAGAGAAATTTATTAAATCTTTGTTTTTATGTTTATTTATACTGATCAACCTTTCTGTGGACAGATCGCTACAGGCCTTTATATACGTCGTGTACAGAGATTCAAAAGTCTGTGTTCATGTGCCAATGAGACCATTGGATAAGTGCTTTAAGCCTGTGGATTAAACAGGCTGTTATCCACAGGCGGGGTTTTGCTCAGGTTTCAGGCCCTGTTATCAACTGGGCACAGGGGCGGTTATTCACAGGGCTTAATCCACACAAACGCGTTAAATTGCCCACGTCGACGCCACTGAACTCTTTCGACTCAGTGCTTGGTTCTATCGAGGCAGGCCTATTGTGAGAAATCTACAGCGCAGTTAATAATAGCGATTATCATTAACCAGTCTGTCATGCCCTATGTCCCCTCCTTCTCACACGGCCACGGTTCAGCACATCTATGAGCAGCATCATTCGTGGCTGCATGGATGGCTCAAGGGCAAATTGCATAACGCCTGCGATGCCGCCGATGTGGCGCACGATACGTTCGTGCGCATCCTCAGTGGTCGCCATGCGGCGCAGATCCTGGAGCCCCGGGATTACCTGGCGACCATTGCACGTGGACTGGTGATTGATCGGTATCGCCGGCATGCCATCGAGCAGGCTTATGCACAGACCCTGGCTGAACGCCCGCAAGCCACCGCGATCAGTGAAGAAGACCGGGCAATCATCATCGAAACGCTGGTGGCAGTGGATAAAGCGCTGGCCGGACTCGGGGAACGTGCCCGCACCATTTTCATCCTGTCGCACATTGATGGCCTGACTTATCAACAGATCGCCGATCAGCTGCAGGTGTCGCTGACCACGGTTAAAAAACACATGATCCGTGCCTTGACCGAATGCGCCCTGATCATGGCCAGCCTGTAATGGCCGTGCCTGACCGCAAGGCCTTCGAGACTGCCGCCAGTTGGTACGTGCAATTCCAGTCCCAGCCGCCCACCCCCGAAGAGCGCCAAGCCTGGCAGCACTGGCTCAACGGGGATCCGTCCCATCAGACTGCCTGGAACCAGATGGAGCAATTGCAACGCAACCTCGGCTCAATGCCTCAGGGCCTGACACGTCGCGCGTTGTCGAGCACGCAACAACGACGCCAGGTGCTCAAGTGGATGCTGGTTCTCGGCGGTAGTGGATACCTGGGCTGGAACGTCAAGGAGCACACGGCCCTGGGCACTCTCTGGGCGGATTACCGCACAGCGGTGGGAGAGCGGCGGCGTATCGAGCTGGCCGATGGCACGCGCATCGACCTCAACACCCACACGGCAATCGATGTGCAGTTCGACGGACGCCAGCGTCTGATTCGGCTGCACCAAGGGGAGGTACTTATCCACACCGGCACGCTCGGCGCGCAGACGCCGTTTTACGTTGAAACCCATCAGGGTCGAGTCCAGGCATTGGGTACACGGTTTTCCGTGCGCCAATTGCCGGATGCCACTCGGGTCGGGGTGCTGGAAGATCGTGTCAACGTGTCGCCGGCAGACAGCCCGAACCACGCCCGGCAGCTCACGGCGGGCGAAAGCGTTGATTTTGACCGGATGCATGTGGGACTCAAGCAAGCCTACAACGGCAATTGCATCGCCTGGACCCATGGCCAACTGATCGTGCTGGATGCGCGGCTTGGGGATGTGATCGAGGAGCTGGCCCGCTATCGACCGGGTGTCCTGCAATGCGACCTGGCTTCGGCGCGACTGCGTGTCTCCGGGACTTTCCGCTTGGATTCCACCGACGCGGTATTGGCCAACCTGCAAGCGACGCTGCCGATTCAGGTGAAGTATTTCACCCGCTATTGGGTGTCGGTGAAACAAATCGGCTGATTGCGAAAAATAATCCACAAAGGGTTATCTTTTTTAAACCTGTAACGGCCCTACAGGTAATCACGACGCTACCTTCAGGGCTAACCCACCTATGCACCTCCCCGCCAAGCTTCGCCTGCGACTCTCTTGCCACGGTTTCAGCTACGGTTTGCTGCTCACGGCCGCCGCCAGCAGCATGCTGCTCTCGACGGGTGTGATGGCCGCCAGCGCAGTCCAGCGCTACAGCATTGCACCCGGTGCGCTGGACGGTGCCTTGAGCCAATTTGCTGCCGGGGCCAATGTGATTCTGTCTTTTTCACCCCAGCAAACGGCGGGATTGAACACGCCGGGTCTGGACGGTGACTATTCGGTAGACCAGGGTTTTGCTCTGTTGCTTCAGGACTCTGGCTTGCAAGCGGTGGCCCAGGCACCGGGGAGCTACGTGTTGCAACCTGCGCCCAGCGGCCAACTCACACTCGGGCCGACCACCGTCAGCACTTATCAACAGGCCGGCTTCAACCAGGACATCGCTGGGGATGTGGGCTACAAAGCGCAGAACAGCCGAATCGGCACCAAGACCAGTACCCCTTTGTCAGAAACCCCACGTTCGGTATCGGTGGTCACCGGCCAACGCATCAAGGACCAGAAGTCTCAGAGCCTGACGGAAGTGCTTGGCTACGTGCCGGGGATCTTCGCCCCCCCCTTCGCCGCCGGTGACGGCTTGGCCGGGGACCTGTTCTTCATTCGCGGCTTCAACGCCACGGACTACGGCTACGGCCTCTTGCGAGACGGCCTGCGCGTTCAAGGCAACCGGTATGACACCACCAGCGAGCCCTATGGTTTGGAACGCGTGGAAATTTTCCGTGGGCCCTCATCCCTGCTTTATGGCGAAAATGCCCCGGGGGGGCTGGTGAACCTAGTCAGCAAACACCCCACCGCAACCCCGCAGGGTGAGGTGCAGCTGGGCTACGGCTCCAATAACCGCCGCCAACTGGGTATGGATATCTCCGGACCACTCAACGACAGCGGCAATGTCCTTGGCCGGGTCGTGATGCTCGGACGCACGTCAGACACCCAGACCGACCATGTGCCGGATGACCGCCTCTATATCGCACCGTCCCTGACCCTGAACTTCGACGACTACAACACCCTGACCCTGCTCGCCAATTACCAGAAAGACCACACCAACCTGGAACTCGGCCTACCGGCGGCCGGCACGTTGCTCACAAACCCCAACGGCCAGTTGTCCAAACACACCATGCTCGGCGACCCGGACTGGAACACCTTTGAGCGTGAAGCCTGGAACACCGGTTATGAATTCAGCCACAGCTTCAATGACGATTGGCAGTTCCGCCAGAATTCGCGCTACATGCAGTCACGTATCACCCGGCATGAAACCTGGCCCGGCGACTTGAATAACCAGGGCTTTGGCACCCGACTGAACATGAGTGCCTACGACCGCTACAACAAGTCGATGGTCTATTCCCTGGATAACCAACTGGAAGGCAAGTTCCAGCTGGGCAGCCTGGAAAACACCGTATTGTTCGGCGCGAGCTACGATCGCACCTCGTTCAATCAGGATTGGGATGGAGGGCTGATCGGTGCCATCAATGTGTATAACCCCGTGTATCTACGCGATCCGGTCACACCGATCGCCGTGCAAAACACCTTGCTCGAGCAGCAGATGAAAGGTGTTTATGCACAGATCCAGAGCAAGTATGACCGCTGGTTATTCCTGCTGGGCGGTCGTCAGGATTGGGTCGACAGTGATTTTCGCGACAAGGTGAAAAGCGCCTCGAACTCCAGCAACACTGAGCAGAAATTCACCTACCAGGGTGGCGTGATGTATCAGTTCGACAACGGCCTGACGCCGTATGTCAGCTACTCCACGGCGTTCGTCCCGGTGCAGCAGATCGCGGTGACGGGCTCACCGCTCAAGCCCATCACCAGCCGCCAATATGAAGTGGGCCTGAAGTACGAGCCCATCGGTTGGGACACGGCGATGACCCTGTCGGTGTATGACTTGCTCAAGAAGGACGATACCTACCTCGACAGCACCACCAATACCTATCGCCAAGTGGGTGAAAGCCGCGCCAAAGGCGCAGAGCTCGAGATCAACAGCAACCTCACGCCGAACCTGAACCTGACGGCCGCCTACACCTATACCGATGCACGGATCACCAAGGACACGGCCGGTTCATTGGTCGAGGGGCGCCAGATGACAGGGGTACCGCGCAACCAGGCATCGCTGTGGGGCAAATACCGGTTCCTGGATGGCCAACTCAAAGGGCTGTCCCTGGCGGGTGGGGTGCGTTACTTCGACAGCGCCTATTCCTACACCAGGCCGACGCTCTACGGGAAACTCGACCCTGGCAGCGTCACCCTGGTGGATGCCGCCATTGGTTACCAGATCGATACGCACTGGTCGGTGGATCTGAACGCCAAGAACCTGTTCGACAAGGAATATGTATCTGGTTGCAACGATGCCGGTCGCTGCTACTGGGGCGACAGCCGCACTTTGCTCGGTACGGTGTCTTACAACTGGTAGCGTGCTGTGGATAACTCGGTTATTTGCCGATACAAAAGCTGGAAAAGATCCGCCCCAGCAAATCATCGGAACTGAATGCCCCGGTGATTTCCCCCAACAGTTGCTGCGCCTGACGCAAATCCTCAGCCAGCAACTCCCCTGCCCCCGCCAGTGTCAGCTGTGCCCGGCCATGTTCCAACGCCGCGCTGGCGTGACGCAACGCCTCCAGATGCCGGCGGCGTGCGCTGAAGCTGCTTTCCGAGGTCTGCTCGTAGCCCATGCAGGCCTTGAGGTGTTCGCGCAGCAGTTCCAGGCCATCGCCCGCCGACTTGGCGCTCAGGCTGATGGTCACATGGCCGTCAGCGCTGGTTTGCATCCCGATGGCTTCACCCGTCAGGTCTGCCTTGTTACGGATCAGGGTGACCTTGGCCGGGTCCGGCCGCTGTTCCAGGAATTCCGGCCATAAGGCAAAAGGATCCACAGCCTCGGGAGCGGTGGCATCCACTACCAATAGCACACGGTCAGCTTCGCCAATGGCCTTGAGCGCCCGCTCGACGCCGATTTTTTCGACCTGGTCTTCAGTGTTCCGCAAGCCTGCGGTGTCGACCACGTGCAGCGGCATACCATCAATGTGGATATGTTCGCGCAAGATATCCCGGGTGGTGCCGGCAATCTCGGTAACAATGGCCGCTTCTCGCCCCGCCAGTGCGTTGAGCAGGCTCGACTTGCCCGCATTGGGCCGACCGGCGATCACTACGGTCATGCCGTCACGCAGCAATGCGCCCTGCCCGGCTTCACGCAGCACTGTGGATAACTCCTCGCGGACTTTATCCAGCATTGCCAGCACGTGGCCATCGGCCAGAAAGTCGATTTCCTCTTCCGGAAAATCAATTGCCGCCTCGACGTAGATACGCAGGCTGATCAGTTGCTCGGTCAGGTTATGCACACGCAGCGAGAACGCCCCTTGCAACGAACGCAATGCGTTGCGCGCAGCCTGTGCAGAACTCGCCTCGATCAGGTCGGCAATCGCTTCGGCCTGGGCCAGGTCGAGTTTGTCATTAAGGAATGCCCGCTCGCTGAATTCGCCAGGTCGTGCCAGCCGGCAACCCAATTGCAGGCACCGCTGCAGCAACATATCCAACACCACCGGGCCACCGTGGCCCTGCAACTCAAGGACGTCTTCGCCGGTGAATGAGTTCGGCCCTGGGAAATAGAGCGCCAGGCCTTCGTCCAGCACGCTGTTGTCGGCGTCCAGGAACTGCCCGTAATGGGCATAGCGTGGCTTTAATTCACGGCCACTGATGGCCTTGGCTGCAACGCCGGCGAGCGGCCCGGAAATTCGAACGATGCCGACACCGCCGCGACCTTGAGCGGTAGCGACAGCAGCGATGGTTTCACGAGGAGCACTCATCAACAGGATCCAGAATAAAGTGACGGAAAGCAAAACGCCCCACTAGGGGGCGTCTTGAGTGGTTATCCACAGAGTAAATTACGCAGCGGCTTTTGCGGTAGCCGCTTCGATTTTACGCGTGATGTACCACTGTTGAGAGATCGACAACACGTTGTTGACCACCCAGTACAGCACCAGGCCAGCTGGGAACCACAGGAAGAAGAAGGTGAAGATGATTGGCATCATTTTCATTACCTTGGCCTGCATCGGATCCGGCGGAGTCGGGTTCAGGCGCTGCTGGATAAACATGGTCGCGCCCATGATGATCGGCAGGATGAAGAACGGATCCTTGATCGACAGGTCGGTGATCCACAGCATGAACGGCGCCTGACGCATTTCCACGCTTTCCAGGAGTACCCAGTACAGCGAGAGGAATACCGGCATCTGCACCAGAATCGGCAAGCATCCACCCAGCGGGTTGATCTTCTCTTTCTTGTACAGCTCCATCATGGCCTGCGACATTTTCTGCCGGTCATCACCATGTTGCTCTTTCAGCGCGGCCAGTTTAGGTGCCACGGCACGCATGCGCGCCATCGACTTGTAGCTGGCGGCCGACAGAGGGAAGAACAGACCCTTGATCAGCATGGTCAGGAAGATGATCGACCAGCCCCAGTTGCCGACCAGGCTGTGGATATGTTGCAGCAGCCAGAAGATCGGCTGGGCAATGAACCACAGAAAGCCGTAATCCACAGTCAGTTCCAGACCTGGGGACAACTCTTTGAGCACTGCCTGGCTTTTCGGACCCGCGTACAGCGTAGCGGTGGTTTCAGCCTTGGCACCGGGTGCAACGGTCAGCGCCGGGCCAGTGAAACCGATGATGTAGTTGCCCTGGCTGTCCTTGCGGGTCTGAACCAGGTTGGCTTCACCCTTGTTCGGGATCCAGGCCGTCACGAAGTAGTGCTGCAGCCAAGCGACCCAGCCACCTTGAACGGTTTCTTTCAGCGAGCCCTTGTCGATATCTTTCATCGACACTTTTTTGTACGGCTCGTTACTTGTCCACAGGGCTGCGCCCAGGTAAGTGGCGGTGCCGGTGGCGGTGCTGGAAGAAGGATCGGAACTGGCGTCACGCTTGAGCTGGGCAAACAGGTTGCCGCTCCATGGTTTGTCACTGGTGTTGTCGATCAGGTAAGTGACCTTCAAGTCGTACAAACCACGGGTGAAGCTGAAGCGCTTGATGTAGTTGACGCCATCGAGGCTGAATTTCAGGTCGACGTTCAACTGGTCCTGGCCATTAGCCAGTTGATAAGTCTTCTGTTCGGTCGAATAAACCGGACGACCGGTAGCGCGCGCATCCGGACCGTTGGTACCGGTCAGGCCACTTTGTGCCAGATAGGTACGCTCACCACCGTTATCGAACAGTTGGAACGGAACATCCGGATGGTCCTGGCGACGTGGATACAGCGGCAGCTTCAGCTGTGCGATATCACCACCTTGTGGATCGATAGCCAGGTCGAGCACATCCGTTTTTACGTGGATGAGGTCTTTATTGGTGACCACTGGCGTTTCTAAAGGGGCGCTTGTCTCGCCATTCGCGCTGGGAACATCGGCACTCGCGGACGCATTGTTACCCAACGGGGTGTCCGGAATAGCCGGCGCAGCCTGATTGGTAGCAACATTCTGAGTCGGCAGGGCAGCCTGGCCATAGTCCTGGTTCCACTTAAGAACCATGACGTAGGACACGATTGCCAGGGCGACGATCAGGATCGTGCGTTTAATATCCATGATTACTCGGCCATCGAAGAAGAACGGGAGGTAGGGATAGGTGGAACCGGGTCATAACCACCGGGATTCCACGGATGACAGCGACCTAAACGACGAAAGGTCAGCCAGCCACCGCGCAGAAGACCATGACTTTCTATGGCCTCTAACGCGTAGCAGGAACAACTGGGGTAGAAACGACAGTGACTGGCCATCAGTGGACTAATGGCATAGCGATAAAACTGGATCGGAACGAGTGCCAGTTTACGCATCGGTACTGTCTACCCCTACAGTTTCGGTGCTGACAGCTGGAGCTGGTTTGTTGGTACGCGCCAGACGTTTCCAGAGCTTGCCGAAATGCTGAATCAATTCGGGGTTTTCTACATCACCCAAGCCTTTGCGCGCGACGATAACAATATCCCAACCAACCAGAGTGTCCTGGTGGAGGCGAAACGATTCGCGCATCAGACGCTTGAGGCGATTGCGCTCAACGGAGAGCTTTACGCTCTTCTTGCCGATCACTAACCCGAGACGGGGGTGATCCAGATCGTTGTTACGCGCAAGGAGCAGGAGATTTTTCCCCGGAACCTTGCCGGTGGGGGAGTCAAAGACTGCCTTGAAATGCCGGGGGGTTAGCAGACGCTTTTCCCGACTGAAGTCCTGACTCACCACCAGTACCGGATTATCAAACTGCCAGACGTGCGCGACCTTTGGCGCGACGACGCGACAGGACAGCACGGCCGTTCTTGGTAGCCATGCGAGCACGGAAACCGTGAGTGCGGGCGCGTTTGATGGTGCTTGGTTGGAAAGTACGTTTCATGGCGTTGTTACCTGGTTCGTCCACAACGGGCCGGAATGGCCCCCGTTTTAAGAGACCGGCGATTCTAGAGAAAGCAAGCCTCTAGGTCAATTTCCAACCAGCTTTTCCTTTAATTAGATATCTGGCGGGTCGAGGGTCCATTTCCATCCTCCCGGCTTTTTTGAGCAAGTCCTAGATATAGAAATAAAGAAGGAAGTTATTTAAAGCTTTTCTGTAAAGCTTATAAAAGCTAGGGCCGCGTTCATCTGTGGATAACTGCCTTGAGGCCATATTCCACCTGATGTACAGCGAATGACAACACGGGGGAGAAGCGGTGCTCTGCCTGTGCTGCGGTGTCGGATAAGCTGTGGGTGGAATGGCTTGTTATCCACAGGCCAGTTACCCACAGACTTTCGACCCCACTTGTACAACGAGCTCAGGGGCGCTTATCCACAGAGCTTATGCACAGACCATCGGTCGCTTTTTTTACGGTTAACGCGTTGATTTTGGGTGGCCTGTGAGCAACCTACATGTGGATAAGTGGGCGGCTCGCCGCTACAATGGCGGCTGTTTTTGCCTCACCGGCTTTCAACTTAGGGGATATCCGTGTCAGTGGAACTTTGGCAGCAGTGCGTGGAGCTTTTGCGCGAAGAGCTGCCTGCCCAGCAATTCAACACCTGGATCCGTCCGCTACAGGTCGAAGCCGAAGGCGACGAGTTGCGCGTCTATGCACCCAATCGTTTTGTTCTCGACTGGGTCAACGAGAAGTACCTGAGTCGCGTTCTCGAATTGCTCGATGAACATGGCAACGGCCTCGCGCCCGTGCTCTCCTTATTAATAGGCAGCAAACGTAGCTCGGCACCCCGTGCTGCACCCAATGCGCCGTTGGCGGCGGCTGCTTCGCAAGCCCAGGCCGCAACGCAACCGGCTGCGCCTGCTCCAGCTGCCTCGCCATCGAAGTCCTCCGCGCAGAAAAGTGCGCCGGAAAGCGAAGAGCCGTCTCGCGACAGCTTCGACCCGATGGCGGGTGCGAGCTCCCAGCAAGCCCCGGTTCGTGCCGAGCAGCGCACGGTGCAGGTCGAAGGTGCGCTCAAGCACACCAGTTACCTGAACCGTACCTTCACGTTCGAGAACTTCGTCGAAGGTAAATCCAACCAGTTGGCCCGTGCGGCTGCCTGGCAGGTCGCGGACAACCCCAAGCATGGTTACAACCCGCTCTTTCTTTATGGCGGCGTTGGCTTGGGTAAAACCCACTTGATGCACGCTGTGGGTAACCACCTATTAAAGAAGAACCCGAATGCCAAGGTCGTGTACCTGCACTCGGAGCGCTTCGTCGCTGATATGGTCAAGGCCTTGCAACTCAATGCAATCAACGAGTTCAAGCGGTTCTACCGCTCCGTTGATGCCTTGCTGATCGATGACATTCAATTCTTTGCGCGCAAGGAACGATCCCAGGAAGAGTTTTTCCACACCTTCAACGCCCTGCTTGAAGGCGGCCAACAGGTCATCTTGACCAGTGACCGTTATCCGAAGGAAATCGAAGGCCTGGAAGAACGTCTCAAGTCCCGCTTCGGCTGGGGCCTGACCGTGGCGGTCGAACCGCCAGAGCTGGAAACCCGCGTAGCGATTCTGATGAAAAAGGCCGACCAGGCCAAGGTCGAGCTGCCCCACGACGCCGCATTCTTCATTGCCCAACGCATTCGCTCCAACGTGCGTGAGCTGGAAGGCGCGCTCAAGCGGGTCATCGCTCACTCGCACTTCATGGGCCGCGACATCACCATCGAGCTGATTCGCGAATCCCTGAAAGACCTGCTGGCCTTGCAAGATAAATTGGTGAGTGTGGATAACATCCAGCGCACTGTCGCCGAGTACTACAAGATCAAGATTTCCGACCTGCTGTCCAAGCGCCGTTCGCGCTCGGTGGCTCGTCCGCGTCAGGTGGCCATGGCACTCTCCAAGGAGTTGACCAACCACAGCCTGCCGGAAATCGGTGATGTGTTCGGCGGTCGTGACCACACCACCGTTTTGCACGCCTGCCGCAAGATCAACGAACTCAAGGAATCCGACGCGGATATTCGCGAGGACTACAAGAACCTGCTGCGCACACTGACTACGTGATGACACCAACGCAGCTTATTAAGGCAAGGGACTAGACCATGCATTTCACCATTCAACGCGAAGCCCTGTTGAAACCCCTGCAACTGGTCGCAGGCGTCGTCGAGCGCCGACAGACCTTGCCGGTGCTCTCCAACGTATTGCTGGTGGTCGAAGGCCAGCAATTGTCCCTGACGGGTACCGACCTGGAAGTCGAACTAGTGGGTCGCGTTCAGCTGGAAGAGCCCGCCGAACCTGGCGAGATCACCGTTCCAGCGCGCAAGCTGATGGACATCTGCAAGAGCTTGCCGAACGACGCGCTGATCGACATCAAGGTTGATGAAGCCAAGTTGGTGGTCAAGGCGGGTCGCAGTCGCTTTACGCTGTCGACCTTGCCCGCCAACGATTTCCCGACGGTGGAAGAAGGCCCGGGTTCGCTGACCTGCAGCCTCGAGCAGAGCAAGCTGCGTCGCTTGATCGAGCGCACCAGCTTCGCCATGGCCCAGCAGGACGTGCGTTATTACCTCAATGGCATGCTGCTGGAAGTGTCAGAGGGCATCATCCGTGCCGTGGCCACCGACGGTCACCGCCTTGCGATGTGCTCGATGCGTGCCGATATCGGCCAGCCGGACCGTCACCAGGTGATCGTGCCGCGCAAAGGTATTCTCGAATTGGCGCGTCTGCTCACCGAGCCGGACGGCAATGTCAGCATCGTGCTGGGCCAGCATCACATTCGGGCGACCACCGGTGAGTTCACCTTCACCTCCAAGCTGGTCGACGGCAAGTTCCCGGACTACGAGCGCGTGCTGCCCAAAGGCGGTGACAAGGTCGTGATTGGTGATCGTCAGGCCCTGCGCGAAGCGTTCAGCCGTACTGCGATCCTGTCGAACGAGAAGTACCGCGGTATTCGTCTGCAACTGGCCAATGGTCAGCTGAAAATTCAGGCCAATAACCCGGAGCAGGAAGAGGCGGAAGAAGAAGTGGGCGTTGACTACAACGGCGGCTCGCTGGAAATTGGCTTCAACGTGAGTTACCTGCTGGATGTGCTGGGCGTGATGACCACTGAACAGGTTCGCCTGATTCTGTCGGACTCCAACAGCAGCGCATTGGTGCAGGAATCCGACAACGACGACTCGGCTTACGTTGTTATGCCGATGCGCCTGTAATAGACGCTAGATGTCCCTCAGTCGTGTCTCAGTCACCGCGGTGCGTAATCTGCACCCGGTGACCTTCTCCCCCTCCCCCCGCATCAATATCCTCCACGGCGCCAATGGCAGTGGCAAAACCAGCGTGCTGGAAGCCATCCACCTGTTGGGGCTTGCACGCTCGTTTCGTAGCGCTCGCCTGTTGCCCGTCATCCAGTACGAACAACTGGCGTGCACGGTATTTGGCCAAGTTGAACTGGCCGAAGGTGGGCACAGCAGCCTGGGGATATCCCGTGATCGCGGCGGCGAGTTTCAAATTCGCATTGATGGGCAGAATGCTCGCAGCGCTGCGCAGTTGGCAGAAATCCTGCCGCTGCAGCTGATCAACCCCGACAGTTTCCGTTTGTTGGAAGGCGCTCCCAAGATCCGCCGGCAATTCCTCGATTGGGGAGTGTTCCACGTGGAACCGCGCTTTATGGCCACTTGGCAGCGCCTGCAGAAGGCCCTGCGGCAGCGGAACTCGTGGCTGCGGCATGGTACACTTGACGCCGCTTCACAAGCGGCCTGGGACCGGGAATTGTGCCTGGCCAGCGATGAAATCGATGAATACCGCCGTGCCTATATCAAAGCCTTGAAACCGGTCTTTGAGCAGACCCTGAGTGAGTTGTTGGATCTCGAGGGGCTGACGCTGAGCTACTACCGTGGTTGGGATAAAGAGCGAGAACTCAGTGCAGTGCTCGCCACGTCCTTGCAACGCGATCAGCAAATTGGTCATACCCAGGCCGGACCCCAACGCGCAGATTTGCGTCTTAGATTAGGCGCTCATAATGCTGCGGACATCTTGTCCCGTGGCCAGCAGAAGTTGGTGGTGTGCGCGCTGCGTATCGCTCAGGGCCATTTGGTTAGCCAGGCTCGGCGCGGTCAGTGTATTTATCTAGTGGATGACCTGCCGTCTGAACTCGACGAGCAACACCGCCGCGCGTTATGCCGCTTGTTGGAAGAATTACGCTGCCAGGTATTTATCACCTGTGTAGATCACGAATTATTGAGGGAAGGCTGGCAGACGGAAACGCCAGTCGCTTTGTTCCACGTGGAACAAGGCCGTATCACCCAGACCCACGACCATCGGGAGTGAAGGCATGAGCGAAGAACAAACGTACGACTCGACCAGCATTAAAGTGCTGAAAGGTTTGGATGCCGTACGCAAACGTCCCGGTATGTACATCGGCGACACCGATGATGGTAGCGGTCTGCACCACATGGTGTTCGAGGTGGTCGATAACTCCATCGACGAAGCGCTGGCCGGCTACTGCGACGATATCAGCATCATCATCCACCCGGATGAATCCATCACCGTGCGCGACAACGGTCGTGGCATCCCGGTCGATGTGCATAAAGAGGAAGGCGTTTCGGCGGCTGAGGTCATCATGACCGTGCTCCACGCCGGCGGTAAGTTCGATGACAACTCCTATAAAGTTTCCGGCGGTCTGCACGGTGTAGGTGTGTCGGTTGTAAACGCCCTGTCGGAAGAGCTGGTGTTGACCGTTCGCCGCAGCGGCAAGATCTGGGAGCAAACCTACGTTCACGGCGTGCCTCAAGCACCCATGGCGATCGTAGGCGACAGTGAAACCACCGGTACCCAGATCCACTTCAAGGCCTCCAGCGAGACCTTCAAGAACATTCACTTCAGCTGGGACATCCTGGCCAAGCGTATTCGTGAACTGTCTTTCCTCAACTCCGGCGTGGGTATCGTCCTCAAGGACGAGCGCAGCGGTAAAGAGGAGCTGTTCAAGTACGAAGGCGGTTTGCGTGCGTTCGTTGAGTACCTGAACACCAACAAGACAGCAGTCAACCAGGTGTTCCACTTCAACATCCAGCGTGAAGACGGCATCGGCGTGGAAATCGCCCTGCAGTGGAACGACAGCTTCAACGAGAACCTGTTGTGTTTCACCAACAACATTCCACAGCGCGACGGCGGTACTCACTTGGTGGGTTTCCGTTCTGCGCTGACGCGTAACCTGAACACCTACATCGAAGCTGAAGGCTTGGCCAAGAAGCACAAGGTCGCCACCACCGGTGACGATGCCCGTGAAGGCTTGACCGCGATTATCTCGGTGAAAGTACCGGATCCGAAGTTCAGCTCCCAGACCAAAGACAAGTTGGTGTCTTCCGAAGTGAAGACTGCTGTGGAACAGGAGATGGGCAAATACTTCTCCGACTTCTTGCTGGAGAACCCGAACGAAGCCAAGCTGGTGGTCGGCAAGATGATCGACGCCGCGCGTGCGCGTGAAGCTGCGCGGAAAGCCCGTGAGATGACTCGCCGTAAAGGCGCGTTGGACATCGCCGGCCTGCCGGGCAAATTGGCTGACTGCCAGGAGAAGGACCCTGCCCTCTCCGAACTGTACCTGGTGGAAGGTGACTCTGCTGGCGGTTCCGCCAAGCAGGGTCGTAACCGCCGCACCCAGGCCATCCTGCCGTTGAAGGGTAAAATCCTCAACGTTGAGAAGGCCCGTTTTGACAAGATGATTTCCTCCCAGGAAGTCGGCACCTTGATCACAGCGTTGGGCTGCGGTATCGGCCGTGACGAGTACAACATCGACAAACTGCGTTATCACAACATCATCATCATGACCGATGCTGACGTCGACGGTTCGCACATCCGTACCCTGCTGCTGACCTTCTTCTTCCGTCAGTTGCCAGAGCTGATCGAGCGCGGCTATATCTACATCGCCCAGCCGCCGTTGTACAAAGTGAAAAAGGGCAAGCAAGAGCAGTACATCAAAGACGACGACGCCATGGAAGAGTACATGACGCAGTCGGCCCTGGAAGATGCCAGCCTGCACTTGAACGATGAAGCCCCGGGTATCTCCGGTGAGGCGCTGGAGCGCCTGGTCAACGACTTCCGCATGGTGATGAAGACCCTCAAGCGTCTGTCGCGCCTGTATCCTCAGGAGCTGACCGAGCACTTCATTTATTTGCCAGCCGTGAGCCTGGAGCAGCTGAGCGATCACGCAGCGATGCAGGATTGGTTGGCCCAGTACGAAGTCCGCCTGCGCACCGTCGAGAAGTCTGGCCTGGTGTACAAAGCCAGCCTGCGTGAAGACCGTGAACGTAATGTCTGGCTGCCAGAGGTCGAACTGATCTCCCACGGCCTGTCGAACTACGTCACCTTCAACCGTGATTTCTTCGGCAGCAACGACTACAAAACCGTGGTGACCTTGGGCGCGCAACTCAGCACCCTGCTGGACGACGGCGCTTACATCCAGCGTGGCGAACGCAAGAAGCAGGTCAAGGAGTTCAAGGAAGCCCTGGATTGGCTGATGGCTGAAAGCACCAAGCGCCACACCATTCAGCGATACAAAGGTCTGGGCGAAATGAACCCGGATCAGCTGTGGGAAACCACCATGGACCCAAGCCAGCGTCGCATGCTGCGCGTGACCATCGAAGACGCCATTGGCGCAGACCAGATCTTCAACACCCTGATGGGTGATGCGGTCGAACCTCGCCGTGACTTCATCGAAAGCAATGCCTTGGCGGTTTCCAACCTGGATTTCTGATCCTGTTCAATCGCTGAAACTAAAAAGGCCAACGCTAAGCGTTGGCCTTTTTTATTGGGTAAAAGCTACAGACTTTATAAATGCTCCACGTGGAACATCATCCTTCGGATGCAACCGCCACACTCTCCAACCGATACCCGTACCCGTAGATCGTCAACAACTGCCAACCTCTATCCGCCGTTAGCCCCAGTTTATTGCGCAAGCGATAAATGTGGGTGTCCAACGGCCGCGACGAGACCATTTCTTCGTGGGTCCAGAACCGCTCGTACAGGTATTCGCGAGACAGTGGGCGGGCCAGGTTGGCAAACAGGCAGCTGGCCAGCCGGTACTCTCGTTCGGTGAGGTTGATCGGTTTACCCGCGCGGGTCACCGTTAATTCCGCGTCATCGAAGGTCAGGTCATTGAAGCTCTGCACTTCATGAGTCGCTGACTTCTGCAGCCCATGCCGTCGCAGCACCGCAGTGACCCGCGCTTTCAACTCATTGGGCCGGAAGGGTTTGCTGACGTAGTCATCGGCGCCGCTGTTCAATGCCGTGACGATGTCGCTCTCGGCATCACGGCTGGTCAGCATGATGACCGCCGGTGGCGACTCCAGGTGTTCACGGGTCCAACGCAACAGTGCGATGCCAGTGATGTCGGGCAACTGCCAGTCGAGGATGAGCAGGTCGAACGTTTCACGGCGCAACTGGCGCAGCAGGTCTTCGCCGCGCTCGAAACAATGCAGGGTCCAGGTTTGCTCGCAGGTGCTTGGGATTTGTCGCAGTGTCTGTTCCACCCGTCGCAATTCGGCGGGTTCATCATCCAGTATTGCGACACGCATTGAGTGGGTCCTTTCTGCTTGAAGAATACGGCCAATCTGGGTCACTGGCCGTACTGCCTGGATACCGGTTCCTGAATCTGAAGAATTGTGGTCAGATTCATTGACCCCCTGGATCTCTCGGTACGCTGGGACCCATCAGCGGTTGACCCATTGAGCGTCCTGCTACCTATGACAGAAAGATACCGGCTCCTGGCCCTGAGGAAAAGGATCAGCCGATACCTGTGCTGCCACACACGTACGGACCTCCAGAAGGATAAACTGTTCCAACGCCACTAAAATGAGCTTCACTGGGCTCAGCGCTATCGTTCATCTCGCAGGGATATCGGCCTGCGACGATCTGGCCAATTGGGAGAAATCAGGGACCATGACATCGTTTACTACTCGCCTGCGGCCAGGATGTAATCCCTGATGATGCTCTGGGGCAAGGCTGAAAAGCGCCAACCTACCCATGCCCAACGTTTGTTTCATGGCCTGGTTCGCGAGTGGCTATGGATAGGTTTGTTGATCCTGCCTATGACAGCCTATCTCTCGATGAGTCCGGGACTGGCCTTGAACACCTCGCTCTACGATAGCCTGCGCCGCCTTACACCCCTGCCGGTCGACCCTCGCATCTTGCTGGTGACCATCGATGATTCAAGCATCAAGAAATTGGGTCGATGGCCCTGGCCTCGCAATCTGCATGCCGATTTGATCGACCGCATACAGGCAGCACGCCCCGCTGCGATCATATTCGACGTCACCTTCAGAGAGCCCGGAGACCCTGCCAATGACCAGCGTCTGGCCGATGCCGTCTGCAGCGCCGGCAATGTTGTGTTGCCTCTGGCGCGTGATGGAGCCACAGGCTACAACCCACCGGCTGCTCAATTGCTGCCGTTGTTCAAATGTGCCAACGGCACGGGCCATATCAACGTAGAAGCGGACAGCGATAGCGTCGTTCGTAGCCTCTATTTGCGTGAAGGTCCGCCTGATGCGACTGCAGTGAACCTGGCTTGGCTGGTCTACCAAATGATGGAGCCCACAGCCGAGATGCCCGGCGTGCCTGGGGAGGGAAGCACCGTAGATTGGCTGCGTGACCACTCAATCCGTATTCCTTTCATTGATGCCCATGGCGATTTCCCGCGGGTGTCCTACGCCAGTGTGCTGCAAGGTGAAGTGCGCCCTGAGCTGTTGCGCGACCGATTGATTCTGGTCGGGTCGACGGCGTCCGGAGACCGTTTTGCCACGCCCCAGGCCAATGCGGCCGGCGTTGAAATCCAGGCCAACGTGCTCAACGGGTTGCTGCAAAATCGCAGCATTGTCGACCTCCCAGGTTGGATGGCCGCCGTCATGGCGACCTCCCTCGTTGCACTGCTGCTGGGGCTGCTGCTTTATCGGCCCCGTTATGCGCTGTGGATGACACTGGGTTGTATGGCCGTCGCGCTGGTCGGCTCCTGGGCATTGTTACGGCTGGGGCATTGGTGGTCCCCGGCGGCGAGCTTGGTTGGGTTGTTGCTCAGCTACCTGATCTGGAACTGGCGGCGACTCAGCGTGATCCTGGCCTACTTCGGTTGGGAGCTGGCACGTTTGGACAACGAACCGAAGGTGCTGCCGGAGCGCCGCCGTGCGCCCTCCAGTAACGGCGATGTTCTCCAGTCGCGCATCTTTGCCCTGGAGCAGGCCGTCAGCCGTACACGCGACACCCGGCGCTTCATGGCCGATGGCCTGGAGTGTCTGCCGGTGGCGACACTGATCAGCGACCCCAAGGGCAATATTCTGCTGGCCAACCGCATTGCCCGCGACGTGTTCGGCAATGACTTGGTCAATCAGAACCTGCTGGAGCAACTGGCAGATTTGGGTTATCCGCCGCTGCACAATGGCGTGCGCCCTGCCCTTTCGGCGTTGGAACTGGTGGAATTTCGCGATATCCATCAACGCAGCCTGCGCATGGAACTGGCACCTATGCTGCCAGCCGACGGTGATATCGCCCTCGGTTGGCTACTGAGCTTTACCGACCTGACCGAAGAACGTAATGCCCAGCAGCACCGAGAAACCATGTTGCGATTTCTCACCCACGATCTGCGTGCGCCGCACTCGGCAATCCTCGCACTGCTGGACGTACACAATGACCAATCGCCGATTTTCGGCCAGATCGAGCAACAAGTGCGCCGCGCATTAAGTCTCACCGAATCGTTTGTGCAATTGGCCAAAGCCGAGGCGGACGGCTATCGCTTCCAGCCCACGCTGTTCGCCATGCTGGTGATGGATGCGTTCGACCAGGTGGCGTTGCTCGCCCAGCTCAAGAGTATTCACCTGGAGCATGACCTGGACGAAGCGGACGAAGGCATGGTGCTGGCTGACCAGTCCCTACTGACCCGAGCCCTGTTCAATGTGCTGGAAAACGCGATCAAATATTCCTCTTCCGGGACCACGGTGCGACTGAGCCTGAGCACTGGCGAGGGCTGGCTCGAATGCCGAATCAGCGACCAGGGCCCGGGGATTGCTGCTGCCGATTTGCCTGACGTGTTCCGCCAATACCGACGCTTCGATTCAGCCCAAGGCAGTGAAGGTCTGGGGTTGGGGCTGACCATGGTCAAGGCCGTCGTTGAACGTCACAATGGCCAGATCAGTTGTGAAAGCGTTGTAGGTAAAGGCACCACGTTCAGGCTGAAATTACCGTTACTGGACGAAAGCTCAGGGAACTGACGTGCAGAATGTTTCCACTCAATAGCTCCCCTGAAATTAGGAGCTAACCATGCACCGTGTAAATGCCCAACCGTCCATCCCTGTCACTGACACCTCCGGCCAGTCGACGCCATCAGCACCTCCTCGACTCACCATCAATAGCCAGGATGAAGCGCGAGGCTATGTGGCTGCACTGGATTTGCGCTTCAAGGATCAATTTACCGGTGCGCTGAGTCAGCTCGCGGAAAAGGTCACTAAAGGGGTGTTGGACGAAAGCAGTTACTTGCTGCTGACGCGGGCGATGGTGGATGCCAATAAGACCGCGCAAGAGAGATAACCCGCGTCTGTCACCGCGTTTCGGCACTAAAAAAATGCCCCACATCATTGATGTGGGGCATTTTTCATTCATGGGCTCACGCAGTCAGAGGCGCGGGGTTCGATCATCATCCTGACTCAGCGTAAAACTTATGCACTTTTTTTGTGTAATTTCCCGATTAAGAAATATCTAGCTAGATCAAGTAGTTATGATCTTAAAATCGTGAATCGCCAACAAACCGTACACAGGTTATCCACAGATGGTCAGATGACCGGAGTGTCTACGACAACCGGTTCTGGCGGCAGCGAGCCCATGGCGCGCTGCTGAGCTTCATTCCAGGCCGCTGCACGGTCATTCAGTGCAGCAATGGCGCGTGGTCCTTCGCCTTCGGCATACATCGGTTCGCCGATCACCACGGTGATGGTACCGGCGCGTTTGGCCCAGCCTGTCTTCGGCCAGAACCTGCCGGCGTTGTGGGCAATCGGCAGTACCGGCAGGTTGGCATTGACTGCCAATGCCGTACCGCCGCGTGAGAACTTGCCCACGGTGCCGTAAGGCACACGCGTACCCTCGGGGAAGATCAGCACCCAAACACCGTCCTTGAGCAGCTCGTCGCCCTTCTTGGCCACGTGCTTGAGCGCTGCCTTGGGGTTGTCCCGGTCGATCGCGATCGGACGCAACATGGCCATGGCCCAGCCGAAGAACGGCACGTACAGCAATTCACGCTTGAGCACTTGGCTCAAGGGCGAGAAGTACGCCGACAGAAAGAACGTCTCCCAGGTGCTCTGATGGTTCGAGAGAATCACGCAAGGCTGGTCCGGGACGTTTTCAGCACCTTTGATCTCGAAGCGAATGCCCAGGAATACCTTGGACAGCCACAACGCACAGCGGCACCAATAAACGTTGATAAAGCGATAGCGCGCCTTGAATGGCAAAAAGGGCGCGATAAAAAAGCTCAGGGTGCACCAGAGAAACGAACTGGTGCCCAGCAGCAGGTAAAAGAAGAAGGTTCTGATGGCCTGCAAAATCGACATGGCGGCATTTACCGTTGCGGGGCTTGGCCCGCCTGTTAAAAGCGCACTCCCGAACAATCCTTGGTCAGGAAGTCGAGGGCGGCTAGTTGTTGATAAGTTCTGCGGCAATCGCCGCCAGATCGTCAAAAATCAAGGTGCCCACCGGCAGGTTTTTCGCCTGGGTCTTTTCGCCTTTCCCGGTTTTAACCAAAACTGGCTGAGAGTCGACGGCCTTGGCCGCCTCCAGGTCACTGAGGCTGTCCCCCACGAACCATATCCCGGCCAACGGCACCTTGTAATATTCTGCAATGGTTTTCAACATTCCCGGTTTGGGCTTGCGGCAATCGCAGCCCTCATCCGGCCCGTGGGGGCAATAAACCACCAGCCCCACCTCACCGCCCTGCTCGGCCACCAACGTGCGCAAGCGTGCGTGCATGGCGTCCAGGGTGGCAATGTCGTAATAGCCGCGGGCGATACCGGACTGGTTGGTGGCGATCGCCACCGTCCAGCCGGCGTTGCTCAACTGCGCAATGGCCTCGATCGACCCGGGCAGTGGAATCCACTCCTCCACCGACTTGATGTAAGCGTCGGAGTCATGATTGATCACCCCGTCCCGATCGAGAATCAGCAGTTTCACCATGGTCAGCTCAGCGTCGAAATGTCGGCGATATTGACGAACAGACCACGCAGGCGCGCCAGCATGGCGTAGCGGTTTTTACGCACGTTGGCATCTTCGGCGTTGATCATCACGGCTTCGAAGTACGCATCCACCGGCTCGCGCAGGGTGGCCAATCGCGCCAGCGCTTCGGCGTAGTTACGCTCGGCGATCAACGGTTTCACCGCCGTTTCCGCTTTGGCGATGGCCGAGTTCAGCGAGAACTCCTTGGCATCGGCAAACAGGCCGGGGTCGACGTCAGCGCTGCCCATGCCCTCGGCCTTGCTCAGCAGGTTCGACACGCGCTTGTTCACGGAGGCCAGGGCATCGGCTTCCGGCAACTTGCGGAAGGCCTGCACGGCTTGTACGCGCTGGTCGAAGTCCAGCGCCGAACCCGGTTGCAGGGCACGTACTGCCAGGTAGACGGAAACGTCCACGCCTTCGTCTTCATAACGCGCACGCAGGCGGTCGAACACGAACTCCAGCACTTGCTCGGCCAGGCCGGCTTGCTTGACCTTGGCACCAAACTGGCCGACAGCAAACACCACCGCCTGGGTCAGGTCGAGGTCCAGCTTTTTGTCGATCAGGATACGCAGCACGCCCAGTGCCGCACGACGCAGGGCGTAGGGGTCTTTGCTACCGGTCGGCAGCATGCCGATACCGAAGATACCCACGAGCGTATCCAGCTTGTCGGCGATGGCCACGGCCGCACCGGTCAGCGTACTTGGCAGCTCGGCACCCGCACCGCGAGGCATGTACTGCTCGTTCAGCGCCAAAGCCACATCGTCCGGCTCGCCGTCGTTGAGGGCGTAGTAGTAGCCGGCCACACCTTGCATTTCCGGGAACTCGCCGACCATCTCGGTGGCCAGGTCGCACTTGGACAGCAGGCCTGCGCGCGCAGCCCAGGCGGAATCACCACCGATGCGTGGCGCGATGTAGGCGGCCAGCTTGGAAACACGCACGGCCTTGTCGTAGACGCTGCCGAGCTTTTCCTGGAACACCACGTTCTGCAGGCGCAGGTTGAAGTCTTCCAGCTTCTGCTTCTTGTCTTGCTTGAAGAAGAACTCGGCGTCGGTCAGGCGCGGGCGAACGACTTTTTCGTTACCGGCGATGATCTGCTGCGGGTCCTTGCTCTCGATGTTGGCTACGGTGATGAAACGCGGCAGCAACTTGCCATCCACGTCCAGCAGGCAGAAATACTTCTGGTTGTCCTGCATGGTGGTGATCAGGGCTTCTTGCGGCACATCGAGGAAGCGTTCTTCGAACGAACATACCAGCGGCACCGGCCATTCAACCAGGGCGGTCACTTCGTCGAGCAGGTTTGGCGGCACGATGGCGGTGCCTTCCTGCAGGCGGGCCAGCTCTTCAGTGCGTTTGCTGATCAGCTCGCGGCGCTCGTTGGCGTCGGCCAGCACGTAAGCGGCACGCAGGTCGGCGGCGTAATTGGCCGGCGAGGTGATGCGCACGGCTTCAGGATGATGGAAGCGGTGGCCACGGGATTCACGACCGGCTTTCTGGGCGAGCAGGGTGCAGTCGATGACCTGGTCACCGAGCAGCATCACCAGCCATTGGGTTGGACGCACGAACTCTTCCTTGCGCGCGCCCCAGCGCATGCGCTTGGGGATCGGCAGGTCGTTCAGGGAATCTTCGACGATGGTCGGCAGCAGGCTGGCGGTCGGCTTGCCGGTGATGACCTGGCTGAAGCGCAGTTTCGGGCCGCTCTGGTCGATCTCGCTCAGCTCGACGCCGCACTTCTTGGCAAAACCAAGGGCGGCTTGAGTCGGGTTGCCTTCGGCGTCGAAAGCCGCCTGGCGCGGTGGGCCGTCGAGGTTGATGCTGCGGTCCGGTTGCTGGGTTTCCAGCGCGGTCAGCAACACCGCCAGGCGACGTGGCGCGGCGTAGACTTTCTTCGCTTCGAACTTCAGGCCAGCGGCTTGCAGGCCTTTTTCGATACCGGCCAGGAACGCATCGGCCAGGGTGTTCAGTGCCTTGGGTGGCAGCTCTTCGGTGCCCAGTTCAACCAGGAAATCTTGAGCACTCATTGTGCAGCCTCCAGCTTAGCCAACACTTCATCACGCAGGTCCGGGGTTGCCATCGGGAAGCCCAGCTTGGCGCGGGCCAGCAGGTAGGCTTGGGCGACGGAACGCGCCAGGGTGCGTACACGCAGGATGTATTGCTGGCGCGCGGTTACCGAGATGGCACGGCGGGCGTCCAGCAGGTTGAAGGTATGGGACGCCTTCAACACCATTTCATAGCTTGGCAACGGCAGCGGCTGGTCGAGTTCGATCAGGCGCTTGGCTTCGCTTTCATAGAAATCGAACAGTTCGAACAGCTTGTCGACGTTGGCGTGTTCGAAGTTATAGGTGGACTGCTCCACTTCGTTCTGGTGGAACACGTCGCCGTAGGTCACTTTGCCGAACGGGCCGTCTGCCCACACCAGGTCGTAGACCGAGTCCACGCCTTGCAGGTACATGGCCAGGCGCTCAAGGCCGTAGGTGATTTCGCCAGTCACCGGGTAGCACTCGATGCCACCCGCTTGCTGGAAGTAAGTGAACTGCGTCACTTCCATGCCGTTGAGCCAGACTTCCCAGCCCAGGCCCCAGGCGCCGAGCGTCGGCGATTCCCAGTTGTCTTCGACGAAACGGATGTCGTGGACCAGCGGGTCCAGGCCGACGTGCTTCAGCGAGCCCAGGTACAGTTCCTGGAAGTTGTCCGGGTTCGGCTTCAATACCACCTGGAACTGGTAGTAATGCTGCAGACGGTTCGGGTTTTCGCCGTAGCGGCCGTCAGTCGGGCGACGACTGGGCTGCACATAAGCGGCGTTCCAGGTTTCCGGGCCAATGGCCCGCAGGAATGTGGCGGTGTGGAAAGTGCCGGCGCCTACTTCCATATCGTAGGGCTGAAGTACCACACAACCTTGCTCGGCCCAGTATTGCTGGAGGGCGAGGATCAAGTCTTGGAAGGTACGCACGGCTGGCGTAGGCTGGCTCACGAAATTCACCTGTTACTTGGGCTGCGATTTAAAGAGCGGGAGTATACCCGATTCGGCCCTGCCACCACTCCCTGGAGCCTTATGCCACGCTGCTTTTGGTGTTCTGAAGATCCGCTGTACATGGCTTATCACGATCAGGAGTGGGGAACGCCGCTGCGCGATGCGCAGGGTTTGTTCGAGTTGTTATTGCTCGAAGGGTTCCAGGCGGGCTTGTCCTGGATCACCGTTTTACGCAAACGCGAGCATTATCGGAAGGTCTTGTTCGGTTTTGATGCACAGCGGCTGGCGCGGCTCACCGATGCCGAAATCGACGCGCTGATGCTCGACCCCGGCATTGTGCGCAATCGCTTGAAGCTCAACGCCACCCGCCGCAACGCGCTCGCCTGGCTGGCGCTGGAAGACCCGGTGACCTGGCTGTGGTCGTTCGTCGGCGGCGTGCCCAAGGTCAATCATTTCAAGGACCGCAGCGAAGTCCCGGCGATCACCGTCGAGGCCGAGGCCATGAGCAAAGCGTTGAAAAAGGCCGGCTTCACTTTTGTCGGGCCGACCATTTGCTACGCGTTCATGCAGGCCAGCGGCATGGTCATGGACCACACCCAGGACTGCGACCGTTACGCGGACCTGGCCAACGCCGGTTAGAATGCGCGCTTTGCGCACCACACACGATCAGGAGTGACCCGTGGAAAAGTTTAAAGGCGCCTTGCTGGTAGGCGCTCTCCGGTTATTCGCCCTGCTGCCCTGGCGCGCTGTCCAGGCCGTCGGCACCGCGATTGGCTGGATCATGTGGAAAACCCCCAACCGTTCCCGCGACACGGTGCGGATCAACCTGTCCAAATGCTTCCCGGACATGGACCCGGCCGCCCGCGAGCGTCTGGTTGGCCAGAGCTTGATGGACATCGGCAAGTCCCTGACCGAAAGCGCCTGCGCCTGGATCTGGCCAGCCCAGCGCTCCATCGATCTGGTGCGTGAAGTCGAAGGCCTGGACGTGCTGCACCAAGCCCTGGCCTCGGGCAAAGGCGTGGTGGGCATCACCAGCCACCTGGGTAACTGGGAAGTGCTGAACCACTTCTATTGCAGCCAGTGCAAGCCGATCATCTTCTACCGCCCGCCCAAGCTCAAGGCGGTGGACGAACTGCTGCGCAAACAACGCGTGCAGTTGGGCAATCGCGTGGCGGCGTCGACCAAGGAAGGCATCCTCAGCGTGATCAAGGAAGTGCGCAAAGGTGGCCAGGTGGGCATTCCCGCCGACCCGGAGCCGGCGGAATCCGCCGGGATCTTCGTGCCGTTCTTCGCCACCCAGGCGCTGACCAGCAAATTCGTGCCGAACATGCTCGCCGGCCACAAGGCCGTCGGCGTGTTCCTGCACGCGCTGCGGCTGCCGGACGGTTCGGGTTACAAAGTGATCCTGGAAGCGGCGCCGGAAGACATGTACAGCACCGACACCGCCACGTCCTGCGCGGCGATGAGCAAGGTGGTGGAGCGTTATGTCGGCGCCTATCCGAGCCAGTACATGTGGAGCATGAAGCGCTTCAAGAAACGCCCGCCGGGTGAAGAGCGGTGGTACTGACCACTGGCTCAAAAACAACTCAAGGCTGAAGGTGGGAGGGGGCTTGCCCCCTCCCACATTTGAATCCCACTCAGCCCTGGCGGTCGAGTTTTTTCAGGAATACCGTCATTTCTTTCTCGGCTTGCTTATCGCCATGGGCCTGGGCCGCTTCAATCCCCTTCTCCCACGCTAGCCGCGCCGCAGCTACATCACCTGATCCTGCCTGCGCCTTACCCAAAAGTTTCCACGCCGCCGAGTACTTCGGGTCGAACTCCACGCATTTCTGCAAATGCTCCGCCGCCTTGACGTTGTCCTTCAGGTCCAGATAACCCTTGCCCAAACCAAAGCGCAGCAGGGAATTATCCACACCCTTGGCCAGCATTTTTTCCAGGGATTCGAGCATGCAGGCGTACTCCGTTTAATCAGAAAAAGCTCAGGCCCACGTGGAACAGTTTCTCCACGTCGCGGATATGTTTTTTATCCACAAGGAAAAGGATCACATGGTCCCCGGTGGCAATCACCGTATCGTCGTGGGCAATGATCACTTCTTCATCGCGAATGATCGCGCCAATGGTCGTCCCCGGCGGCAAGCCGATGTCGCGGATGGCCTTGCCGATCACCTTGCTCGATTTGGAGTCGCCGTGGGCAATCGCCTCGATGGCCTCTGCCGCGCCCCGGCGCAATGAGTGCACGCTGACGATATCGCCACGGCGCACGTGGGCCAGCAAGGTGCCGATGGTGGCGAGCTGCGGGCTGATGGCGATGTCGATGTCGCCACCTTGGATCAGGTCCACATAGGCGGGGTTGTTGATGATGGTCATCACCTTCTTCGCCCCCAGCCGCTTGGCCAGCAGCGAGGACATGATGTTGGCCTCGTCGTCGTTGGTCAGGGCGAGGAAGATATCGGCGTCGGCAATGTTCTCTTCCAGCAAGAGGTCGCGGTCCGACGCGCTGCCTTGCAGTACGACCGTGCTGTCGAGGGTGTCGGACAAATGCCGGCAACGCGCCGTATTCATCTCGATGATCTTCACCTGGTAGCGGCTCTCGATGGCCTCGGCAAGGCGCTCGCCAATCTGGCCGCCACCGGCGATCACGATGCGTTTATAGCTCTCATCCAGGCGGCGCATTTCGCTCATCACTGCACGAATGTTCGCTTTGGCGGCGATGAAAAACACCTCATCGTCGGCTTCGATCACCGTGTCGCCCTGGGGCAGGATCGGCCGGTCACGACGGAAAATCGCCGCGACGCGGGTTTCCACGTTCGGCATGTGCTCGCGCAATTGGCGCAGTTGCTGGCCCACCAGCGGCCCGCCGTAGTAAGCCTTCACCGCCACCAGTTGGGCCTTGCCCCCGGCGAAGTCGATCACCTGCAAGGCGCCGGGGATCTCGATCAGGCGCTTGATGTAGTGGGTTACCACCTGCTCCGGGCTGATCAGCACGTCCACCGGGATCGCGTCGTTGTCGAACAACCCGGCGCGGGTCAGGTAGGCGGCTTCACGCACCCGGGCGATCTTGGTCGGGGTGTGGAACAGGGTGTGGGCGACCTGGCAGGCGACCATGTTGGTCTCGTCGCTGTTGGTCACCGCCACCAGCATGTCGGCATCGTCGGCGCCGGCCTGGCGCAGCACCGTCGGGAACGACGCGCGGCCTTGCACGGTGCGGATGTCCAGGCGGTCGCCGAGGTCGCGCAGGCGCTCGCTGTCGGTGTCGACCACAGTGATATCGTTGGCTTCGCTGGCCAAATGTTCGGCCAGCGTGCCACCTACCTGCCCTGCCCCAAGGATGATGATTTTCATCCGGTCACTCCCTTAAATCATTCAGCCGCGCGCGGCGGCGATCTTGATCAGTTTGGCGTAGTAGAAGCCATCGTGTCCGCCTTCTTGCGCGAGCAACTGGCGACCGTGAGGCTGCTTGATGCCGGCCGAGGTGGCGAGGTCCAGTTCCCGTGCGCCGCTGGTGCGGGCGAGAAAGGCTTCGATCACCTCGGTGTTTTCGGTCGGCAAGGTGGAGCAGGTGGCGTAGAGCAGGATGCCGCCGACCTCCAGGGTTGGCCACATCGCATCGAGCAGCTCGCCTTGCAGCACGGCCAGCGCGGCGATGTCATCGGGTTGGCGGGTGAGCTTGATGTCCGGATGGCGGCGGATCACTCCGGTGGCGGAGCATGGTGCGTCGAGCAGGATGCGCTGGAACGGCTTGCCGTCCCACCAGGTGGCGGTGTCGCGGCCGTCGGCGGCGATCAGCTCGGCACTCAGGCCCAAGCGCGCCAGGTTCTCGCGCACGCGCACCAGGCGCTTGGCTTCGAGGTCGACAGCGACCACACCGGCGAGGTCTTTTTCCACCTCCAGGATGTGACACGTCTTACCGCCAGGGGCGCAGCAGGCGTCGAGCACCCGTTGGCCCGGCGCCAGGTCCAGCAGGTCGGCGGCCAGTTGCGCGGCTTCGTCCTGCACGCTGATCCACCCGTCGGCAAAGCCCGGCAGGCTGCGCACGTCGGTGGCGGCCTCGAGCACGATGCCGTCGACGCTGTACACGCACGGCGCAGCGTTGATGCCGGCAGCGGTGAGCAATTGCAGGTACGCGTCACGGGTGTGATGGCGGCGGTTGACCCGCAGGATCATTGGCGGGTGTGCATTGTTCGCCGCGCAAATCGCTTCCCACTGCTCAGGCCAGAAGGCTTTCAGGGACTTTTGCAGCCAGCGCGGGTGAGCCGTGCGCACCACCGGGTCATGCTCCAGCTCGGCCAGCAGCGCCTCGCTTTCACGTTGGGCGCGGCGCAGCACCGCGTTGAGCAGGGCCTTGGCCCAGGGCTTTTTCAGCTTGTCGGCGCAACCAACCGTCTCGCCGATAGCGGCGTGGGCGGGCACGCGGGTGTAGAGCAGTTGATAGAGACCGACCAGCAGCAGCGCCTCGACATCCGCATCGGCCGCTTTGAATGGCTTCTGCAGCAACTTGGCCGCCAGTGCCGACAAGCGTGGCTGCCAGCGCGCCGTGCCGAAGGCCAGGTCCTGGGTGAAACCGCGATCACGGTCTTCGACCTTGTCCAATTGGGTCGGCAACGAACTGTTCAGCGAAGCCTTGCCGTTGAGCACGGCGGCGAGAGCCTTGGCGGCGGCCAGACGTGGGTTCATTGAGCGCCCCCGAGGAGAGTGCCTACGGCAAATTTCTCACGACGGCTGTTGAACAAATCGCTGAATTTCAGCGCCTTGCCACCGGGCAATTGCAGACGGGTCAGGCACAGCGCCTGTTCACCGCAGGCGACCAACAGGCCGTCCTTGCTCGCGCCGATGATTTCACCGGGCGCGCCGTTGCCTTCGGCCAAGGTGGCGGCCAGCACTTTCAAGGCTTCGCCGTTGAGGGTGCTGTGACAGATCGGCCACGGGTTGAACGCACGCACCAGGCGCTCCAGCTCCACGGCCGGGCGGCTCCAGTCGATGCGCGCTTCGTCTTTGTTCAGTTTGTGGGCGTAGGTGGCCAGGTTGTCGTCCTGCACGTCGCCTTGCAGCGTGCCAGCGGCCAAGCCGGCGATGGCCTGGAGCACGGCGGGCGGGCCCAGTTCGGCGAGGCGGTCGTGCAGGCTGCCGCCGGTGTCCTGGGCAGTGATCGGGGTGGTGACCTTGAGCAGCATCGGTCCGGTGTCCAAGCCCAGCTCCATGCGCATCACGGTCACACCGCTTTCGCTGTCGCCTGCCTCGACGGCGCGCTGGATCGGCGCGGCACCGCGCCAGCGTGGCAGCAGCGAGGCGTGGCTGTTGATGCAGCCCAGGCGTGGGATATCCAGCACCACCTGGGGCAGGATCAAGCCGTAGGCCACGACCACCAGCAGGTCTGGTTTCAACGCGGCCAGTTCAGCCTGGGCCTCGGCATTGCGCAAGGTCGGCGGCTGTAGCACAGGAATGTTGTGCTCCAGCGCCAGTTGCTTGACCGGGCTTGGCATCAGTTTTTGCCCGCGACCGGCCGGGCGATCCGGCTGGGTGTACACCGCGACGATGTCGTAAGGGCTGGCGAGCAGCGCCTTGAGGTGTTCGGCGGCGAATTCGGGTGTACCGGCAAAAACAATGCGCAGTGGCTCGGTCATGGGAGGTCTCGGTTAAAAGCAGTCACAAAAGAAAAAGGCTTGCCGCAGCAAGCCTTTGGAAGAAGGGAATCAAGCCTGCTGGCGATGCTTTTTTTCCAGCTTCTTCTTGATCCGGTCGCGTTTGAGCGTGGACAGGTAATCGACAAACAGCTTGCCGTTGAGGTGGTCGCACTCGTGCTGGATACACACGGCCAGCAGGCCTTCGGCGATCAGTTCGAACGGCTTGCCATCGCGGTCCAGCGCCTTGATCTTCACGCGCAGCGGGCGCTCGACGTTCTCGTAGAACTCCGGCACCGACAGGCAGCCTTCCTGGTATTCGCCCATCTCGTCGGTCAGCGGTTCGAACTCCGGGTTGATGTACACCATCGGCGCGGTGCGGTCTTCCGACAGGTCCATGACCACGACGCGCTGATGCACGTTGACCTGGGTGGCAGCGAGGCCGATCCCCGGGGCTTCATACATTGTTTCAAACATGTCATCGACCAACTGACGAACCTTGTCGTCCACTACGGCCACCGGCTTGGCGACAGTGCGCAGGCGCGAGTCGGGGAATTCGAGGATGTTCAAAATAGCCATAAGCGTAATTGCTGCACATGTGAGGTAAAGGCAAATCGGCGTTGGGACGGACCCAAACGGCCGATGTGAAACCCTTGAAAGCCGCGAAGGCCCAGGCATTTCACGCGAACGCACATAATAAAGGAGATTCACCCCATGAGGAAATCGCTACTCGTCTTGCTGCTGTGGGCCCCGATCGCCATGGCCCTGCTGCCCCCGCCCGGCCAGCGTCTCGATCACGCGACGCAACAGGCCATCCAGCGCTTTTTACTGCACAACCGCATCCTGGATTCACCCCAGGACCTGGACACCGCCCCCTATATTGTCGCGGCCGATGCCGGCCGGGTACTGGGGTCCAATGCCGAGCGGGTGCATGCCCGGGGCAACCTGGACCCTTCGCAGCCGGACTACGCAATATTTCGACGCGGCAAGGTCTACACAGACCCGCAAACCCAAGAGCTGCTGGGTATCAATGCCGACGACATCGGTACCGCGCGCTTTGTGACGGCTGGGGACCTGAGCACCCTGGCCGTTCAGCGCGTCACTCAGGAGATACGCCCAGGCGACCGTCTGCTGCGCGTGGCATCGTCGGTGGATGTTGCAGCCCTTGAGATGCCATCCGCCGCGCCCTTCGTTCAAGGCCACATCATCGATATCCCCCGTGGCGTCACGCAGATCGGCGTGCTTGATGCCGTGACGCTCAATAAAGGTCGCCGCGACGGACTGCTCGACGGCCAACGGCTCAGCGTCATCAAGACCGGCGCCACGGTGCGCGACATCCTCAGCGGCGCACCCGTGAAGCTCCCCGATGAACGCGCTGGCACCCTGTTGGTGTTTCGTTCCTACGAAAAACTCAGTTACGCCCTGGTTCTCAGCGCCTCGCGTGCGCTGGCGGTGATGGACCGTTTCGAGAGCGTCGGTGAATCACAATAAATAGCCTGCTAAATAAGTTACCAACAGAGTTATCCACAGCTTGTTCCGGTCAAGGATGATCCGATGTATCCGACAAATATCCACGAAATATCCCCGTCAGAACTGGAAGCTCGACTACGCTTGCACAGGCTGCCGGAACTCGGTCCCAAGCGATTTCGCTTGTTGATGGAAGCGTTCGGTAGCGCCTCCAAAGCCATCAGCGCGCCGGCCGGTGCCTGGCGCTCGCTCGGCTTGCCTGCCGTAAGCGCCGATGCCCGGCGCAGTCATGAAATTCGCGACGGGGCCAGCGCCGCATTGGCCTGGCTGGCGCACCCGGCCCAGCATTTGCTGATGTGGGACCAACCGGACTACCCCGCCTTGCTCGCCCAGATCGACGATGCGCCGCCGCTGCTATTCGTCGCGGGAGCCCCCGCAATCCTGGAAAAACCGCAGTTGGCGATGGTGGGCAGCCGCCGCGCTTCTCGCCCTGGCATGGACACCGCCGCCGCATTTTCCCGCAGCCTGGCGAGCGCCGGATTTGTCATCACCAGCGGTTTGGCGTTGGGCATAGACGGTGCGGCGCACCAGGCGGCATTGGATGTCGGTGGTCAGACAATCGGCGTGCTGGGCACAGGCCTGGAAAACTTTTATCCACAGCGACATAAAAAGCTGGCTGAGGCGATGATTGCCCAGGGCAGTGCCGTCATTTCCGAATTTCCGCTGGACGCTGCGCCCCAGGCCGGCAATTTTCCCCGGCGCAATCGGATCATCAGCGGGCTGTCCCTGGGCGTACTGGTGGTGGAAGCCAGCACGGCCAGCGGTTCGCTGATCACTGCAAAGCTGGCCGCCGAACAAGGGCGTGAGGTGTATGCGATCCCGGGCTCGATCCATCACCCCGGCGCCAAGGGCTGTCATCAGTTGATCCGTGAGGGCGCCACATTGGTGGAAAGCATCGAGCATATCCTTGAGGGGCTGCGCGGCTGGCAAGCGCTGTCGCGTCCGGCGCCACTGCCCGTGACCCACCCGCTGGTGGCGCTGCTGCACGCTGCGCCCCACACCAGCGAAGCCTTGGCGATTGCCAGCGGGCGGCCATTGTCCCAGGTACTGGCGGCGCTCACTGAACTGGAATTGGAGGGCCAGGTCATCTGCGAAAGCGGACGCTGGCTGGCGCGTGGCGCGCTTTTGTAACTGGGTTTTGTAACGAAGATCGGTACACTGCGCAGAGCAATAGTCTGGAGAGTGAGCAATGGTCAGTAGGTGGCGTGTGCTGGAAGCCGCACGAGAAATTCGCGCAGGCGCGGTGATTGCCTATCCGACCGAGGCGGTCTGGGGCCTGGGTTGCGACCCTTGGAACGAAGAGGCGGTGGACCGTCTGCTGGCGATCAAGAATCGTTCGGTGGACAAAGGCCTCATCGTGGTGGCGGACAATATTCGCCAGTTCGACTTCCTGTTCGAAGACTTCCCGGACACCTGGATCGACCGCATGGCCAGCACCTGGCCGGGGCCGAATACCTGGCTGGTGCCGCATCAGGGGTTGTTGCCGGAATGGGTCACCGGGGTGCATGACACGGTGGCGCTGCGGGTCAGTGATCATCCGCTGGTGCGGGACCTGTGCGCGGAAGTGGGGCCGTTGATTTCCACCTCGGCGAACCCTCAAGGCCGGCCGGCGGCGCGCTCGCGGTTGCGGGTGGAACAGTATTTCCGTGGTCAGGTGGACTTGGTGGTAGGCAGTGCGTTGGGTGGGCGCAGGAATCCGAGCCTGATCCGTGATCTTGCGACGGGTGAGGTGGTGCGGCCTTCATAAGACCGCACCACAGCTATCGCGGGGAAGACCGCTCCCACAGGAGGAATGCATTCCAACGGTGGGAGCGCGCTTGCGTTACAGCCACTGCAACGCTAACGCCTTACGGCAGTAGAATGGTCGACCCCGTCGTCCTGCGGCCCGACAACTCGGTCTGCGCTCTCGCCGCATCCGCCAGCGCAAACCGCTGGTTGATATCAATGCGCACTTTGCCGCTGTTGATCATCGAGAACAGGTCATCCGCCATCGCCTGCAGGTTCTGCGGGTTGTTGGCGTAGGTGGCCAAGGTCGGGCGGGTGACGTACAGCGAGCCTTTCGCCGACAGAATCCCCAGGTTCACCCCATCCACTGCGCCCGACGCATTGCCGAAACTCACCACCAACCCGCGCGGCGCCACGCTGTCCAGTGAGGTCAGCCAGGTATCCTTGCCGACACCGTCGTACACCACTGGTACCTTTTTGCCGTCGGTCAATTCCAGCACGCGCTGTGCGACATTTTCCTTGCTGTAGTCGATGGTTTCCCAGGCACCGAGGGATTTGGCCAGGGCGGCCTTTTCGGCCGAGCTCACTGTACCGATCAGCTTCACACCGAGGGCTTTGGCCCATTGGCAGGCCAGGGAGCCCACGCCACCGGCAGCGGCGTGGAACAGGATGGTTTCGCCGCCCTTCAATTCATAGGTCTGGCGCAGCAGGTATTGCACGGTCAGGCCCTTGAGCATGGCACCGGCGGCTTGCTCGAAACTGATCTCGTCCGGCAAGTGCACCAGGTTGGCGGCGGGTAGCACGTGCAACTGGCTGTAAGCCCCCAGCGGGCCACTGCCGTAGGCCACACGGTCGCCGACCTTGAACTGGGTGACTTCGCTGCCCACCGCATCAACCACGCCCGCGCCTTCCGCACCCAGCCCCGACGGCAAGGCGGGCGGTGCGTACAGGCCGCTGCGGAAATAGGTGTCGATGAAGTTCAGGCCAATGGCCTCGTTGCGCACGCGCACTTGCTGCGGGCCCGGCTCTGCCGGTGTGTAGTCCACATACTCAAGCACTTCGGGGCCGCCATGGGCGCTGAACTGGATACGTTTTGCCATCTGCCTTCTCCTCAGGTCGGGCCTGCCAAGGTCCTCCTAAGCTTGATCTTCGTCAACTGCGAAGCACCGGGGTGCAGTGGTATCCTGTGCGCCCATTTGCCGCCGACGCCCACCGGCCTCGTGTAGCTTTGCCCGATTCAAGGTGATGCCATGACTACCCGCACCGAGGCTGTAAAGGCCTACCTGCTCGACCTGCAAGACCGCATTTGCAGCGCCCTGGAAACCTTCGAGCCGGATACTCGCTTTATCGAAGACGCCTGGACCCGGCCTGCCGGCGGCGGCGGTCGCACCCGTGTGATCGAAAACGGTACGGTGATCGAAAAAGGCGGCGTCAACTTTTCCCACGTGTTCGGCAGCGGTCTCCCACCGTCCGCCAGTGCCCACCGGCCTGAACTGGCCGGCCGCGGCTTTGAAGCCCTGGGCGTGTCGCTGGTGATCCATCCGCACAACCCGCATGTGCCGACTTCCCACGCCAACGTGCGCTTTTTCATCGCCGAAAAAGACGGTGAAGAGCCGGTCTGGTGGTTCGGCGGCGGCTTCGACCTCACGCCGTATTACGGCAACGAAGAGGACTGCGTGCACTGGCACCGCGTCGCCGAGCAGGCCTGTGCGCCGTTCGGTGCAGACGTTTACTCGCGCTACAAAGCCTGGTGCGACACCTACTTCCACATCAAGCACCGCAATGAACCGCGCGGCATCGGCGGCCTGTTCTTCGATGACTTGAACGAGTGGGACTTTGATACCTGCTTCGCCTTCATCCGCGCCATCGGCGATGCCTACATCGACGCCTACCTGCCCATCGTGCAGCGCCGCAAGGCCACCGCCTACACCGAGCAGCAGCGCGAATTCCAGGAATTTCGCCGTGGCCGCTACGTCGAGTTCAACCTGGTCTACGACCGTGGCACCCTGTTCGGCCTGCAATCGGGTGGGCGTACCGAGTCGATCCTGATGTCGCTGCCGCCCCAGGTGCGCTGGAGCTATGACTGGAAAGCCGAGGCCGGCAGCGACGAAGCGCGCCTTACCGACTACTTCCTGCAGGACCGCGACTGGCTGGGCCTGGCTGCGCCCAAGGCGGTGGTCTGATGGACCGTTATGTCGTCTTCGGCAACCCCATCGGCCACAGCAAGTCGCCGCTGATCCACCGGATGTTCGCCGAGCAGACCGGCGAGCAACTGGACTACAGCACCTTCCTCGCCCCGCTGGAGGATTTTACCGGCTGTGCCCGTGAGTTCTTTCAACACGGCCGTGGCGCCAATGTCACCGTGCCCTTCAAGGAAGACGCCTTCCGCCTAGCCAACAGCCTTACCCCACGCGCCGAGCGCGCGGGTGCGGTGAACACCTTGAGCAAGCTCGCTGATGGCAGCCTGCTGGGGGATAACACCGATGGCGCTGGCCTGGTGCGCGATCTCACGGTCAACGCCGGGTTGAGCCTGCAAGGCAAGCGCATCCTGCTGCTGGGCGCAGGTGGCGCGGTGCGTGGCGCGCTGGAGCCGTTGCTGGCGGAAAGGCCGGCCTCGCTGATCATCGCCAACCGCACCGTGGAAAAAGCCGAGCGGCTCGCCGAGTTGTTCGACGACCTCGGGCCGGTGTCTGCCAGCGGCTTCGACTGGCTGCGTGAGCCGGTGGACGTGATCATCAACGCCACCTCCGCCAGCCTGTCAGGCGATGTACCGCCGATTGCCGGCAGCCTGATCGAACCGGGCAGGACGTTTTGCTACGACATGATGTATGCCAAGGCGCCGACGGCGTTCTGCCGCTGGGCAACCGAACAGGGCGCATCCGTGGCGATGGATGGATTGGGCATGCTGGTCGAGCAGGCGGCGGAAGCGTTCTTCCTGTGGCGTGGGGTGCGCCCGGAGTCGGCGCCGGTGTTGGCCGAACTGCGTCGCCAACTGATCTGACACACATCCAACGGTGGGAGGGCCTTGCCCCCTCCCACAGTTTTAACCGCATTTCAGTCTTCGAAATGGAGGGGGCAGTTGTCAGGTCCTTCCAGCTTTTTCAGCTCATCAACAACGTGCGGCCTGGCCCGCCGCAACGTCAAGCTCCTCCCTAACCCCCGCAATCTGCGCGCCTCCTGGTGCAGCATCTCTACCCCTGAATAGTCGATAAAGTTGATCTGCTGCGCTTCGATCACCACGCGCTCGCCCTGCAGCCGTTGCAGGCGCACCTGCAGGTAATGGCTGGCACCGAAGAAGATCGACCCGCCCACCCGCAGCACATCCTCGTCGCCATCTCGCCAATGCTGCACCCGCGGCTGCGATGTGCGCTTGAGGTAGAAAAACAGCGACGCCAGCACCCCTGCATAGATCGCCGTCTGCAACTCCAATAGCAGGGTGGCAACGCACGTCAGCGCCATCACCAGGAATTCGGCGCGGCTGACCCGGAACAACGCGCGAATGCCGCGACGGTCCACCAACCCCCAACTGATCAGCAGGATGCTCGCGGCCATGCTGGGGATCGGGATGTGGGCGATCAACGCCGCGCCAAACAGTGCAAACAGCGCCACCCACAGCGCCGAGAATACCCCGGCCAACGGTGAGCAGGCGCCCGCTTCGTAGCTGAGACCGGAGCGGGTAAAGGAACCGGCTGACAGGTAACCGGAGAAAAATCCGCCGACGATATTGGATAAGCCCTGCGCGCGAACTTCCTGGTTGGCGTCCAGCAGTTGCTGCGAGCGGGCCGACAGCGAGCGGGCAATCGACAGGCTGGTCACCAGGCCCAGCATGCCCACCGCAACCGCACTGGGCAGCAGGCGCAGGATCATGTCCAAGTCCAACGGCAGCGGGCTGAACGGCGGCAACTTGCCGACAAACGAACTGACCAGCGCCACATGCCCGAACATCGCCGGCCACAGCCAGGCCGCCAGGCTGCCCAGCGCGAGGGCGATCAACAGGGTCGGCCAACGCGGGACGAGGTATTTAAGCAGCGCGCCTATCAGCAACGTACCCAGCCCGAGGGCGAGGGAGGCGTGGTCCCATTCACCGGCGTGGTCGGCAAGGGCCAGCAAACTCTTGATCGCCGTGGCCTGGCTGGGCAGGTCCAACCCCAGCAGGTTAGGCACTTGCCCCAACGCGATCACCACGGCGGCGCCCAGGGTGAAGCCCAGCACCACCGAATGGGAGACGAAATTCACCAGCGCGCCGAAGCGCAGCATGCCCAGCAACCACTGGAAAACACCCGCAAGGAAGGTGAGTAAGAGGATCAGGGTGATGTAGTCCTGTGAACCCGGTACAGCCAGTGGGCTGACACTGGCGTACAGCACGATGGAAATTGCCGCCGTAGGACCGCAGATCAGGTGCCACGATGAGCCCCACAGGCAGGCGATCAGCACAGGGATAATCGCAGCGTACAGCCCGTACTCGGGTGGGAGACCGGCGATCAGCGCGTAGGCAATGGATTGCGGCAACGCCAGAACAGCGCCGCTTAGGCCGACGATTGCATCGCGCCCGACGCTGGCGCGGGTTTGGCGCGGGAGCCAGTTGAGAAAGGGGAAAAGTGTGTGGCGGTTGGGCCGGGGCATCAGGGTCTCGGTTTGAAGGTTTGCCGCAGAATATCAGTACATACAGAACACTGTGGGAGGGGGCTTGGCCCCGTTTGCAGTCTGCCAGCTATCAATAGGTTGGCTGACACACCGCTATCGGGGGCAAGCCCCCTCCCACATTTGGATTGCATCACGCCTTAGAGTTTGGCTTTTACGGCGGGCAGTGCGTCCTTGCCATCCAAGGTTTTCACGCCCTCGAGCCACTTATCCAACACCGCCGGGTTCGCCTTGATCCACGCCTTCGCCGCCTCGGCATTGCTGACCTTGTTGTTGGCCGCCTCGGCCATGATTGCGTTCTCCATTTCCTGGGTGAAACTCAGGTTGGTCAGCAGTTTCCCGACGTTCGGGCAGGCCTGTGCATAACCTTTGCGGGTCAGGGTGTAGACGCTGCCCGTGTCACCGAAGTACTTCTCGCCACCCTTGAGGTAGCGCATTTTCAACTGCACGTTCATCGGGTGCGGGGTCCAGCCGAGGAAGGTCACGAACTTCTGTTTCTTAACCGCGCGGGACACTTCGGCGAGCATCGCCTGTTCGCTGGACTCCACCAGTTTCCACTGGCCGAGATCGAAGTCGTTCTTCTTGATGATCTCCTGCAACGAGATATTCGCCGGCGCCCCGGAGCCGATGCCGTAGATCTTCTTGTCGAATTTATCGGCAAATGCGTTCAGGTCGGCGAAGTCATGCACCCCGGCGTCCCACACGTAGTCCGGCACCGCGAGGGTGAACTCGGTGCCGTCGAGGTTCTTGGCCAATTGCACCACATCGCCATTGGCCACGAACTTGTCGTAGAACCCCTGCTGCGCCGGCATCCAGTTGCCCATGAACACATCCACCTGGCCGTCCTTGAGCCCGCCAAACGTGATCGGCACCGCCAGGGTGTCGACCTTGGCCTTGTAGCCCATGCCCGTCAGCAGAAAACCGGTGATGGCATTGGTCGCGGCGATATCGCTCCAGCCGGGGTCAGCCATCTTTACCGTCTCACAACTGGCGTCTGCGTAAACATTGGCGCTACCCAGCGCCAGGATGCCCAGCACCACAGTCAACTTTTGCATGGCCTTCCCTCTGTCTATTTATTGGTTTTGGCAGGGTTGTGGATAACGTGCCTTGCGCTCCAGGTCGTCGAGGTCGATATGGTTGCGCATGTACTGCTGACTGGCGTCCACCCGTGGCTGGTGATCCCAGCTCTTCAGTTTGCCTTGGGTCAATGCTTCGAACACCAGGCGACGACGGCGTTGGCTGGCGAGCACCTGTTGGTGGATCGCCGGGATGTCCCATTTGGCCCGCGCCTCACTCAAGAACGCCTCGAACAGTGGCCGGTGTTCCGGTGACTGGCTGAGGTTCTCCCGCTCGTGCGGGTCGTTGTGCACATCGAACAGTAGACAAGGGTCGTCTTCGCTGTAGATGAATTTGTAGGCGCCCCGGCGAATCATCATCAGCGGGCTGATGGTGCCTTCGGCCATGTACTCGCCAAACACTTCGTCGTGCCCGCCCTGCCCTTGCAAGTGCGGGACCAGCGAGCGGCCGTCCAGCGGCAGGCGCGGGTCCAGCTCGCCGCCGGCCAGTTCCACCAGGGTGGGTAGCAGGTCGGCGGTGGACACGGCCTTGCCCACCCGTCCCGCTGCAAACTGCCCTGGTGCACTGACCAGCAGCGGCACACGGGCGGACATTTCAAACCAGTGCATTTTGTACCAGAGGCCACGCTCGCCGAGCATGTCGCCGTGGTCGCCGGAGAATACGATGATGGTGTCGTCGGCCAGGCCGGTGTCTTCCAGGGTCTGCAGCAGTTTTCCGACATTGCTGTCGATGTAGCTGCACGCACCGAAATAGGCCCGGCGCGCATCGCGGATCTTGTTCACGGGCAGCGGTTTGTCCCACAGGTCATAGACCTTGAGCAGGCGCTGGGAGTGCGGGTCGAGATCCTCTTGTGCAGGCGTCGTAGGCAAAGGGATATCGGCATCGTCGTACAGGTCCCAGAACGGCTTGGGAATGGTGTACGGGTCGTGGGGATGGGTCATCGACACGGTCAGGCAGAACGGCTGGTCGCCGTCCTCGCGGATATGGTCGAACAGATATTGCTGGGCCTTGAAGACCACCTCTTCGTCGAAATCCAGCTGGTTGGTGCGCACGCACGGGCCGGCTTGCAACACTGAGGACATGTTGTGAAACCAGCTGGGGCGGACGTCCGGCTCATCCCAGTTCACCGCCCAGCCGTAGTCGGCGGGGTAGATGTCGCTGGTCAGGCGTTCTTCGTAGCCGTGCAGTTGATCGGGGCCGCAGAAGTGCATCTTGCCCGACAGTGCAGTGCGGTAGCCGAGGCGCCGCAGGTAGTGGGCATAGGTCGGCACATCGGCGGGGAAGTCGGCGGCATTGTCGTAGGCGCCGATCTTGCTCGGCAACTGGCCACTCACCAACGTGAAACGTGAGGGCGCACACAACGGGCTGTTGCAGTAGGCAGCGTCGAACACCACGCCTTGTTCGGCGAGGCGGCTCAGGTTCGGCAGTTTGATAGGCGAAGAACCGTAGAACGGAAGCAACGGTGCGGCCATTTGATCGGCCATGATGAAAAGAATGTTCTTGCGCTTCATGGGTTCTCGGCATTCCATAGGCGGTGTTTATGCGAATGAGCATGCAGCCCATGAAAATTGGGGTAAAGCCCATGTAACGCAATGTCTAGGATAAGCACAGCTTATGTATGAAGCCCTCGGTGACCTGTCCCTCGACCTGCTGCGCGCGTTTGAAGCCGCCGCACGTCATCGCAGCTTTACCGCTGCGGCGATGGAGCTGGGCACCACTCAGCCGGCCATCAGCCAGCAGATCAAGCGCCTTGAAGAACGACTGGTGATCCGGCTGTTTGATCGCATCTACCGTGGCATCGAGCTGACGGACGCCGGCGCGCTGCTGTTCGAGCATGTGCAAGGCGGGTTGCAGGGTATCAACCAGGGGTTGGGCCTGATCACCCAACAGGACCAGCACGAAGTGCTGCAAGTGGCCACCGACTTCGCCTTCGCCGCTTATTGGCTCATGCCGCGCTTGCACCGGTTCCACCAGGCCAACCCCCAGGTGGACGTCAGCCTGGTGACCAGCGAGCGCAATCACGCCACCCTGCGCAGCGACATTGACGTGGCAGTGCTGTTTGGCGACGGCCGTTTCAAACAGGGTGAAAGCCTGTGGTTGTTCAATGAGGAAGTGTTTCCCGTGTGCAGTCCACTGTGGCTCAAGGCGCAGCCCACGCCATTGACTGTACAAAATCTGCACGATTTCCCGTTGCTGCACCTGCGCCAGGAAAACAACAGCCAGTGGTTCGACTGGAGCGGTGTGTTCCGTGAGCTGGGCATCAGCGCTGCGCCGACACCCGGGCAGTTGCGCTTTGACAACTACACGTTGCTGATCCAGGCCGCGATTGCCGGCCAGGGCGTGGCCATCGGCTGGCGCCACCTGGTGGATAACTTGCTGGAGCAGGGCTGGTTGTGCCGACCGTTCAACGACACGGTGACCTCGCGTTTCGGCTATTACGTGGTGCAGCCCCAGCGCAAACGCCGGGGGCAACTGGTGGAGCGCTTTGTCGACTGGCTGGTGGCCGAGCAGGCCAGCAGTGCGCAGTCGCTGACCGGGCTGGCCCTGCCCTCGATTGCGGTCTAGGATTTGGCGCACATCGAATCCGGAGTGCGACATGCAACGTATCAAGGGCTATCACGCCCATATCTACTTCGACGCCAGCACCCTCGACCAGGCGCGCACCCTGTGTGAGGACGCGGCGAAACTCTTCCCCCTGCGCATGGGCCGTGTCCACGAAAAACCGGTGGGTCCGCACCCGGACTGGAGCTGCCAATTGGCGTTCGACGCCGAATACATCGGCGTGGTGCTGCCGTGGCTGGTGATCCATCGCAACGGTCTGGTGGTGTTCCTGCATCCCAATACCGGCGATGACCTCAAGGACCACACCGACTACGCCATCTGGATGGGCGCCATGCGGCCGTTGAACCTGTCGGTATTTTCCTAAAGTGCATCCCTAAATATGGGATTGATATTTATATATTGAGACTTGCTCGCCCGTAGGTTTATATTCGCCGCATCCGCTCAAAACTCAGGTGAAGCGATGCAGGCGCAATTGATCGCGCTCGATTGGGGGACCAGCTCCCTTCGTGCTTACAAACTCGGCCCGGCCGGCGTGGTGCTGGAACAGCGCGCGCTGGCCTGCGGGATCATGCATTTGCCCAACGAACCCCGGGACATCGCCGGCCTGCGTTGCAGCGATGGTTTCGAGTTGGCGTTCGATGCGGCATGCGGCGACTGGCTCGACGCCCAGCCCGGTTTACCGGTGATCGCCTGCGGCATGGTTGGCAGCGCCCAGGGCTGGAGCGAGGCGGCTTATCGCAACACCCCCGTCGACGTCGCCAGTCTCGGCCAGGCCCTGCACCGCGTGCGCAGCCTGCGTGGCGTGGACGTGCACATCGTGCCCGGCGTGATCGAGCAGACCGGTCTCCCCAACGTGATGCGCGGCGAAGAAACCCAGGTGCTCGGCGTGTTGCAAGGGCTGGGTGCCGAGGTGTTGATCGGCTTGCCGGGCAGCCATTCCAAATGGGTCGAGGTGGTGGATGGCTGCATCACGCACTTCGACACGTTCATGACGGGCGAGGTGTTCGCGGTGCTGAGCAAGCACAGCATCCTTGGCCGTACCCAAAAAACAGCCGAACATTTCCATGCCGAAGCCTTTGAGCGCGGTGTGCACGTCGCGCTTTCGCAAGATGGCCAGCGCGGCGTGCTCTCGACCTTGTTCAGCGCCCGCACCTTGGGACTCACGGGCGAATTGGCGCCGGAGCAGCAACCGGATTATCTCTCCGGGCTGCTCATCGGCCACGAACTCGCCGGCCTGCCGGCGCGCGCCAAACACCAGCCGATCATCCTGGTCGGCGCCGCCGCGCTCTGCACGCGCTACCAACGCGCCCTTGCCCTGTGCGGCTTCGCCCAGGTCAGCCTGGCGCCGGAAGCCAGCGAGCGCGGACTGTGGCAACTGGCCGTCGCGGCCGGGCTCACTCAACCTGTATTGGAGGCCTGACATGCTCAAGCAAGCACTCGCGCAAAATGGCTTGATCGCCATCCTGCGCGGCATCCGCCCAGACGAAGCCGAGGCTGTTGGCCAGGTGCTGTACCAGGCGGGTTTTCGTGTGATCGAAGTCCCGCTGAATTCGCCGGACCCTTACACCAGCATTCGCACCCTGCGTGACAGCCTGCCTGCCGATTGCCTGATCGGGGCCGGCACAGTGCTGACGCCCGAACAGGTCGAGCAGGTAAAAGCCGCGGGCGGCCAAGTGATCGTCATGCCCCACAGTGATGCCAAGGTGCTGCGCGCCGCCAAAGCGGCGGGCCTGCTGTTGTCGCCAGGCGTGGCGACGCCCACTGAAGCCTTCGCCGCCCTGGCCGAAGGCGCCGACGTCTTGAAACTGTTTCCCGCCGAGCAAATGGGCCCGGCGGTCATCAAGGCGTGGTTGGCCGTGTTGCCGGCCGGCACCCTTTTGCTGCCGGTGGGCGGCATTACCCCGGACAACATGCAGGTGTTTATCGACGCCGGCGCCAAAGGGTTCGGTCTGGGTTCCGGTTTGTTCAAGCCGGGCATGACAGTGGATCAGGTCGCGAGCCGTGCCCAGGCTTATGTCGCCGCCTGGAAAGCCCTGAGCTGATTTCAAGTTCCGCGCCCACAGGCGCCGCATCTATAAGAGAGATAACAGATGAAAATCACCAAACTGACGACCTTTATCGTCCCGCCGCGCTGGTGCTTCCTGAAAGTCGAAACCGACCAGGGTGTGACCGGCTGGGGTGAGCCCGTGGTCGAAGGCCGCGCCCACACCGTGGCGGCTGCCGTTGAAGAATTGTCCGACTACCTGATCGGCAAAGACCCACGCAATATCGAAGATATCTGGACCGTGCTCTATCGCGGCGGCTTCTACCGTGGCGGCGCCGTGCACATGAGCGCCCTCGCCGGCATCGACCAGGCGCTGTGGGACATCAAGGGCAAGGCCCTCGGTGTGTCGGTCAGCGACCTGCTCGGCGGCCAGGTGCGCGACAAGATCCGCGTGTACTCGTGGATCGGTGGCGACCGCCCTGCCGACACTGCCCGCGCGGCCAAAGAGGCCGTGGCCCGTGGGTTTACCGCGGTGAAGATGAACGGCACCGAAGAACTGCAGTTCGTCGACAGCTTCGAAAAAGTCGACCTGGCGCTGGCCAACGTCGCGGCCGTGCGTGATGCGGTGGGCCCGAATGTCGGTATCGGCGTCGACTTCCATGGTCGCGTGCACAAGCCCATGGCCAAGGTGCTGATGAAGGAGCTGGATCCGTACAAGCTGATGTTTATCGAAGAGCCCGTGCTCAGCGAAAACTACGAGGCCTTGAAAGAGCTGGCGCCACTCACCAGCACGCCGATTGCCCTGGGCGAGCGGCTGTTCTCGCGCTGGGACTTCAAGCGCGTGCTCAGCGAAGGTTACGTCGACATCATCCAGCCGGATGCCTCCCACGCCGGCGGCATCACCGAAACCCGCAAGATCGCCAACATGGCCGAAGCCTACGACGTGGCCCTGGCCCTGCACTGCCCGCTGGGCCCGATTGCGTTGGCCGCGTGCCTGCAACTGGACGCGGTTTGCTACAACGCGTTTATCCAGGAGCAAAGCCTGGGCATTCACTACAACGAGAGCAACGACCTGCTCGACTACGTGCGCGACCCGGGCGTGTTCGACTACGACCAGGGCTTCGTGAAGATCCCCAATGGCCCGGGCCTGGGCATCGAGATCAACGAGGAATACGTGATCGAACGCGCGGCCATCGGCCATCGCTGGCGCAATCCGATCTGGCGCCATGCCGACGGCAGCTTTGCCGAGTGGTGATTCCTGACTGAAGGAGCGCGGTCAGAATGTGGGAGGGGCAACCCCCCTCCCACATTTTTTAACCTGGTTTTTTCAGTCAAATCCGCTGCAGACCTCAATAAACATAAGAAGAGGCACCCCCTCATGCATCCTGAATCCCTCACCGGGCAGGCTTCTTTAGTCACGCCTACGCGAAAGCGTTTTTTCATCATGGTGCTGCTGTTCATCACCGTGGTCATCAATTATCTCGACCGCAGCAACCTGTCGATTGCCGCCCCGGCGCTGACCAGTGAACTGGGCATCGACCCGGTGCACGTCGGCCTGATCTTCTCCGCGTTCGGCTGGACCTACGCCGCGATGCAGATCCCCGGCGGCTGGCTGGTAGACCGCGTGCCGCCGCGGATTCTCTACACCGCCGCCCTGCTGCTGTGGTCCATCGCCACGGTGATGCTGGGTTTTGCCGCCAGCTTTATCGCGCTGTTCGTGCTGCGCATGGCAGTGGGCGCGCTGGAAGCGCCGGCTTACCCGATCAACAGCCGCGTGGTCACCACCTGGTTTCCCGAGCGTGAGCGCGCCACGGCGATTGGCTTTTACACGTCCGGGCAATTTGTCGGGCTGGCGTTTCTCACGCCGGTGCTGGCGTGGCTGCAGCATGCCTTCGGTTGGCACATGGTGTTTGTCGTCACCGGTGGCGTGGGCATCCTGTGGGCGGCGATCTGGTACGCGGTGTACCGCGAACCCAAGGATTTCAAAGGCGTCAACGCAGCGGAAATCGAGCTGATCCGCGAAGGCGGTGGCCTGGTGGACATGCAGGAAAAAGCCGCCAAGGCGCCGTTCAGCTGGGTCGACCTCGGGATTGTGCTGAGCAAGCGCAAGCTGTGGGGCATCTACCTGGGGCAGTTCTGCCTGAATTCCACACTGTGGTTTTTCCTGACCTGGTTCCCGACCTACCTGGTGAAATATCGCGGCATGGACTTCATCAAGTCCGGCCTGCTGGCATCGCTGCCGTTCCTCGCTGCGTTTGTGGGCGTGCTGTGCAGCGGGATATTTTCCGACTGGCTGATTCGTCGCGGTGCCTCGGTGGGTTTCGCGCGCAAGTTGCCGATCATTGGCGGGCTGTTGATTTCCACCGCAATAATCGGCGCCAATTACGTGGACTCCACCGCGTGGGTGATTGCATTCCTGGCGGTGGCATTCTTTGGCAATGGTTTGGCGTCGATCACCTGGTCGCTGGTCTCGACCCTGGCACCCGCTCGGCTGCTGGGCTTGACCGGTGGGGTGTTCAACTTCATCGGCAACTTGTCGGCCATCGCCACACCCATCGTGATCGGCTTCCTGGCCAGCGGTGACTCGTTTGCGCCGGCGATTACCTACATTGCAGTGCTGGCGTTGCTCGGGGCCCTTTCCTACGTGTTGTTGGTGGGCAAAGTCGAACGCATCGAACTTGACGAATAACCTGTGGCGAAGGAACAAGCGCCTTCGCCACAACCCGCCCTGTTGCATGGAGCCGGGGTTAATTGAGGACGCCGTCGAGGATTTCGTAGACGATGCCGGAGCCTACGGCGATCAGCACAATATCCGGCCCGGAGCGGCGCCATTCGTAACCCGGGTACACCGGCAGCCGTTCCAGGGCGCGGCGGTCGAGGCGTTCGCCGTAGTAACCGTGGGGCAGCGGCTGCCCGCGTACCAGGCGCACATTCGGCGGCGGCGGTGCGCCACGGGAGAATTGGCCGTGGTTGTCGCGGATGACTTGGCGCACGGGGCCGAAGTCCTGGGGTGGGCCGCCGCGACGGTTGGCCTGGGGCGCGCGATGGTCATCGCCACGCGGCTGCTCATGTTGGCCTTGCGGACCGCCACGGTCAGGGCCGTGCGGGTCATTCGGCGCGGCCTGCACCAGGGCGCTGGCACCCAGCACCAGCACGCCAAGACCGGCAATCACGGATTTAGGTATTTTCATCGGGTATTCCTCAGGGCACACAAACAAAAAAGGGATCTCGAACGAGGTTCGAAATCCCTTGGTCTTGTCAGTTTAGGTACTGGATTGCCCGTTTGATTCCTCTGTATCAGGAACTTTACCTACTGCTTACGAGGCGCTTACTTACGCGCGCTGCGGACGCCTTCAGATAGCGCTGCACACAAGCCCAGCACGCCATCAATGGCTTGCTGATCGTTTTTCGCAGTGGCGATGTGGTCGATCAGCGCCGAACCCACTACCACGCCGTCAGCCAGACGGGCGATGGCCGCCGCTTGTTCCGGGGTGCGGATACCAAAGCCGATGCTGATGGGCAGGTCGGTATGCCGACGCAGGCGGGCCACGGCTTCCTCGACATGTTCCAGGGTCGCAGCACCGGCACCGGTCACGCCAGCCACCGACACGTAGTACACAAAGCCGGAACTGCCGTTGAGTACAGTCGGCAGGCGCGCGTCATCGGTGGTCGGCGTGGTCAGGCGGATGAAGTCGATGCCCGCAGCCTGGGCCGGGTCGCACAGCTCGCCGTTGTGCTCAGGCGGCATGTCCACGACGATCAGGCCGTCGACGCCGGCTTCTTTCGCGTCGGCGATGAAGGCCGGCACGCCGTATTTGTGGATCGGGTTGAAATAACCCATCAGCACCAGCGGCGTTTCGTTGTTGTCCTTGCGGAACTCGCGGACCATCTGCAGGGTTTTCAGCAGGTTCTGCTTGGCTTCCAACGCGCGGATGTTGGCCAGTTGGATCGCCGGGCCGTCGGCCATCGGATCGGTGAAGGGCATGCCCAGTTCGATCACATCGGCGCCGGCCGCAGGCAAGCCTTTGAGGATTGCTAGGGACGTGTCGTAGCCCGGGTCGCCGGCGGTAACGAAGGTTACCAGGGCGGCACGGTTTTGTTCCTTGAGCTGGGCAAAGCGGGTTTGCAGGCGGCTCATCAGTGTTTCTCCTGCTGGGACTGTTCCATGTGGTGCATGACGGTCTGCATGTCTTTGTCGCCACGGCCGGACAGGTTGACCACCATCAGGTGATCTTTCGGCAAGGTCGGTGCGCGTTTGAATACCTCGGCCAGGGCGTGGGCGCTTTCCAGTGCAGGAATGATCCCTTCCAGGCGGCAGCATTTGTGGAAGGCGTCGAGGGCTTCGTCGTCGGTCACCGAGGTGTACTGGACGCGGCCGATATCATGCAACCAGGCGTGTTCCGGGCCGATGCCGGGGTAATCAAGGCCGGCGGAGATCGAGTGGGCGTCGATGATCTGGCCGTCGTCGTCCTGCAACAGGAAGGTACGGTTGCCGTGGAGTACGCCCGGAACGCCGCCGTTGAGGCTCGCAGCGTGCTTGCCGGTTTCGATGCCATGGCCGGCCGCTTCAACGCCGATGATTTCCACGCTCTTGTCATCCAGGAACGGGTGGAACAGACCCATGGCGTTGGAACCGCCGCCGATGCATGCGACCAGGCTGTCCGGCAGGCGGCCTTCCTGGGCTTGCAGTTGGTCGCGGGTTTCCTTGCCGATCACGGCCTGGAAGTCGCGCACCATGGCAGGGTACGGGTGCGGGCCGGCGACGGTGCCGATCAGGTAGAAGGTACTGTCGACGTTGGTCACCCAGTCACGCAGGGCTTCGTTCATCGCGTCTTTCAGGGTGCCGGTGCCGGCAACCACCGGGATGACTTCGGCGCCCAGCAACTTCATGCGGAACACGTTGGCCTGCTGGCGCTCGATGTCGGTGGTGCCCATGTAGATCACACATTGCAGGCCGAAGCGCGCCGCCACGGTGGCAGTCGCCACGCCGTGCATGCCGGCGCCGGTCTCGGCGATGATGCGTTTTTTGCCCATGCGCCGCGCCAGCAGGATCTGGCCGATGCAGTTGTTGATCTTGTGCGCGCCGGTGTGGTTCAGCTCTTCGCGCTTGAGGTAGATCTTGGCACCGCCGCAGAACTCGGTCAGGCGCTCGGCGAAGTACAACGGGCTTGGACGGCCCACGTAGTCGCGCTGGAAGTAGGCCAGTTCTTCCTTGAATGCAGGATCTTCCTTGGCCGCTTCGTATTCGCGGGCCAGTTCGAGGATCAACGGCATCAGGGTTTCAGCGACGTAGCGGCCGCCGAACGCGCCAAACAGGCCGCTGGCGTCTGGGCCGTTGCGTAGATCGGTCTGGGACTGAGTCATGGGACGCTCCAGGAAAGAAAAGGTGTAGGAAACAATGAGAGCCACTCTACCCTTCACGGTGTAGGCTGAAAACCGATAAGATCGCCGCAACCTGTCAGGAAAACTCACAGATGAGCCGAGACCTTCCACCGCTTAATGCCCTGCGCGCCTTTGAGGCCACTGCGCGGCTGAACAGTGTCAGTCAGGCGGCAGAGCAACTGCACGTGACCCACGGCGCGGTGAGTCGGCAGTTGAAGCTGCTTGAAGAACACCTCGGCGTGAGTCTCTTCGTCAAGGATGGGCGTGGCCTTAAACTCACAGATTCGGGCGTGCGATTGCGGGATGCCAGTGCCGATGCGTTCGAGCGGTTGCGGGATGTGTGCGCAGAGCTGACCCAGGCCAGTGCCGACGCGCCATTTGTTCTCGGCTGTTCCGGCAGTTTGCTGGCGCGCTGGCTGATCCCGCGCCTGGGCCGTTTGAATGCGGACCTACCGGCTCTGCGTCTGCATTTGTCGGCGGGCGATGGAGATCTGGATCCCCGCCGGCCCGGTCTGGACGCATTGCTGGTCTTCGCCGAACCCCCGTGGCCAGCCGACATGCAGGTGTTTGAGCTGGCCAGCGAGCGCATCGGGCCGGTGCTCAGCCCGCGTTTCGCCGGCTATGAACGCCTGCGCCAGGCCCCGGCTTCAGCCTTGTGCGGCGAAGCGTTGCTGCACACCACCTCACGCCCGCAAGCCTGGCCCAGTTGGGCGCAGCAACACGGCATCGCGCCCGACACGTTGAAACACGGCCAAGGGTTTGAGCATTTGTATTATTTGCTGGAAGCGGCGGTGGCCGGGCTGGGAGTGGCGATTGCGCCGGAGCCGCTGGTGGCCGAGGATGTGCGGGCTGGTCGCCTGGTGGCGCCTTGGGGTTTCAGCGAAACCTCGGCGCACCTGGCGCTGTGGCTGCCCAAGCGCGCCGCAGACGGGCGCGCCGGGCAACTGGCGCAGTGGCTCAAGGCTGAGCTTGAGCACCCGCCCCTTTAATCACCGCGTTTGCACAGCAGGTAAGCCGCCAGCAGGCCCAGTGCACCTACAGCGACACCGGCTGTAGTCCATGGGTGCTCTTGTGCGTAGTCCCGGGTTGCAACACTGGTTTCGCGGATTTTGACTTTGCTTTCTTCGTAGGCGTCGCTGATCAGGTGGCGGGAATGCTTGAGGGCATTCTCGGCATTGCTTTTCAGGGCCTTCAACGTTTTGCGCGACTCATCGGACGCATCGTCCTTGAGGCTTTCAAGGGATTTGAGCAGGCTCGAAATCTCGGCTTCCATGCTTTCCAGCGACGCTTTGCGTAAAGAAGTGTTGGCCATGTGGACTCTCCTGAAGTGATTGAGTGGCATGTGTAGATACCGACTGCGCCACTTTCAGAAAGTGCAGTAATTCTGAACTTTCCAGTAGGAACAGTCGCCAGAAGCAGTACGAACATTGACTGCTACGCTTGCTTAACGACCCTTAGGAGAACTGCCATGAGTGATCATCACACCTACAAGAAAGTCGAACTGGTGGGCTCGTCCACCACCAGCATCGAAGACGCCATCAACAATGCCCTGGCTGAAGCCAACAAGAGCATCAAGCACTTGGAGTGGTTTGAGGTGACTGAAACCCGCGGGCACATCAAGGACGGCAAGGCGGCGCACTTCCAAGTGACCCTCAAAGTGGGGTTCCGCATCGCCAGCAGTTGATCGCATCGGTTGAACTTTGCTAACTGGCCGATTGCCATAACCTGCGCTACAACCAATGGGTGCCGATGCTTTGCGTCGGCACGCTTTATTTGATCAGCGCAAGGAAGTAACGGATGAAGAAGTTCCTGTTTGCGGTAGGTTTGTTGAGCATTGCCGGCACCACGCTGGCGGCGGGCAAGCCTTGTGAAGAGCTGAAAAGCGAGATTGCGGCGAAAATCGACGCCAAGGGTGCTTCGGGTTATTCGCTGGAAGTGGTGGACAAAGGCGCAGCGCCGAGTGATCACACAGTGGTTGGCACCTGCGAAGGTGACACCAAGGAAATTGCCTACAAGCGCGGTTAATCCCGTGGTGCGGACAAAAAAACCGACGCAATGCGTCGGTTTTTTTTGCCTGAAGGATTCAGCTCTTCATCAAATTCGCCAGCAGCTCGTAGGAATGAATCCGATCGGCGTGTTCATACAGGTCGCAGGTGAAGATCAACTCGTCGGCGCCGGTTTGCTCCACCAACACCTCCAGTTTGGCGCGAATCTTCGCCGGACTGCCGACCATCGCCAATCCCAGGAAGCTACCCACCGCGTCCTTCTCATGGGGCAGCCACAGGCCGTCCATGGTCTTGACCGGTGGGCGCTGCACCAGGCTTTGGCCGCGCATCAACGCGAGGATGCGCTGGTACACCGAGGTGGCCAGGTACTCGGCCTGTTCGTCGGTGTCGGCGGCCACCAGCGGAATCCCGAGCATCACGTAGGGCTTGTCCAGCACGGCTGAAGGCTTGAAGTGATTGCGGTAGACGCGAATCGCCTCATGCATCAGGCGCGGTGCGAAGTGGGAAGCGAATGCGTAAGGCAACCCGCGTTCCCCCGCCAACTGCGCGCTGAACAGGCTGGAGCCCAGCAACCACACGGGCACATTAGTGCCAGTGCCCGGCACCGCGATGATGCGCTGGTCGGGAGTGCGTGGGCCGAGGTAGGCCATCAGTTCGGCGACATCTTCAGGGAATTCGTCGGCGCTGCCGGAGCGCTCGCGGCGCAGGGCGCGGGCGGTCATTTGATCGGAACCGGGGGCGCGGCCCAGGCCCAGGTCAATACGCCCGGGATAGAGGCTTTCCAGGGTGCCAAACTGCTCGGCGATCACCAGCGGTGCATGGTTGGGCAGCATCACACCGCCGGAGCCTACACGAATGGTCGAGGTGCCGCCGGCCAGGTAACCCAGCAACACCGAAGTCGCCGAGCTGGCGATACCGTCCATGTTGTGGTGTTCCGCTACCCAGAAACGGTTGTAGCCGAATTTTTCCACGTGCTGGGCCAGGTCCAAGGAATTGCGCAGCGACTGCGCGGGACTGCCGTTGGCGCGCACGGGCACCAGGTCGAGGGTCGAGAACTTTACGTCGGACAGCGATTTCATAAGCCTGCTTCTCCAAAGGGGGCGCGCAGGCTGTCAAGACGAATCAAAACCTGCCGCTTCATGTGCATGTTCTATGCAATGAGGGCATATACCCGAGATTCAAGAGTCGGCTGGAAAATTTCCTACTGAATTGCTGGGTTTCTCTTACAGTGTGAACTTTGCTGGTCCGACTATCCTCAGAACCCTTACTTACGCAAAACCACCGTTCGAGGAGACCGCTATGAGTATCGTGAAAAAAGCATCCGCGCATTGGGAAGGCGACCTGAAGACTGGCCTGGGCTCCATTTCCACGGAAACCGGCGTACTGCGCGAAGCGCCCTACGGCTTCAAGGCACGTTTCGAAGGCGGCAAGGGCACCAATCCGGAAGAGCTGATCGGTGCGGCCCATGCTGGTTGTTTCTCCATGGCCTTCTCCATGATTCTCGGTGATGCCGGGCTCAAGGCTGACAGTATCGACACCCAGGCTGAAGTGACCCTGGATCAGGTGGAGGGCGGTTTTGCGATTACCGCGGTGCACTTGATTCTCAAGGCCAAGATCCCGGGCGCGAGCCAGGCGCAGTTCGATGAATTGAGCAAAAAGGCCAAGGAAGGGTGCCCGGTGTCCAAGGTACTGAATGCCCAAATCAGCCTGGATGCGACGCTGGTCAACTGACCCCGCTGCTCAAAAAAATGTGGGAGGGGGCTTGCCCCCGATAGCGGAGAAACAGTCAGTGCACAGCTGGCTGAACCACCGCCATCGGGAGCAAGCCCCTTCCTGCATTTGGTTTTGCGTTAAGTCAGAACCAGTGTTCAGGAATTGTGGTCCTATACACAGGCAGCCTAGGCGCACATCCGTGCGCGGTGCATTCAGGGAGCTTCACCTATGAAACGTTTTGCCTTGGCGATCATCTGCGGTGTGTTGGCCACTTCGGCCGTGGCCGCGCCAAAAGATTGTGAGGAGTTGCGCAAGGAAATCGAGGTCAAGATTCAGGCGAACGCCGTGCCGTCCTACACCCTGGAGATTGTGTCCAAGGAAGAAGCCGACAAGCACGATGTGGCCATGGTCGTCGGCAGCTGTGAGAACGGTACCAAGGCCATCATCTATCAGAAGAACAACGACTGATCAGATGCAATTGACGCTGCGTTCTTCTGCCAGCAATTGGCGTGCAGAGTCATACAGGCGGATGTTCGGCGTGAATGCCAGCGAGCGTCCCTCCAGCACATAGCGCTCACCGGCCTTGAAGTGGTCGTACTGCAGCGTCATGAAGCAGGTGCGTTCGGTCGTCTGTCCCATCCCGCCAAACCCCCCGCCGGTCGGCACTTCGAAATCAAAGCGCACCATCAATTCGTGGGGCCCTGGCGGCAGTTGGAAGAAACGCCCGTCATTCAGGTTCTTGCCGTCCAGGCGTTGGGCCATGACGAGCTTTGCACCCGGCGTCGGCGTGGCGAAGTCGACCCAGGCCTGTTGCGGGTCTACCGCTGGCAAGGGGGTCGAAACGCAGGCACTGAGGGACAGGGCGATGACGGGTAGCAAGAGCTGGCGCATGGCGGGCACTCGATGAAAGAAAAGAATTGAGCCTGACAAGCCAGACCCTCTCTGAGTATAAACACCGCACGCCATGGAAAAATTCCCTGGCGAACACATCACCCAGGAGCGGTTGGGGCATGGTCAGGGGTTTTTTTCCAGGTTTGCTGGTGGTGCTGCTCAGTGGCTGTTCCAGTGTGCAGTATTACAGCCAGCTCGCGGCAGGCCAGGTGCAGTTGCTGCGGGCGCGGGAGCCGGTCGCCAAGGTGATCGCCGACACCTCCCGGCCTCAGGCATTGCGTGAGCATTTGGAGCAGTCGCAAAAAGCACGCACCTTTGCCTCTGAGCACCTACGTCTGCCAGACAACAAAAGTTATCGCTTATATGCGGACATCGGCCGCTCATACGTAGTCTGGAACGTCTTCGCCACGCAGGAATTTTCCCTTTCCCCTGAGACCCATTGCTTCCCCATCGCCGGTTGTGTCGCCTACCGCGGCTATTACAACCAGGGCGCTGCGCGCGGTGAGGCGGCGGTGTTGCGCCAGCGTGGCATGGATGTGTCGATCGGTGGCGTGGAGGCGTACTCAACCCTGGGCTGGTTCAACGATCCGATCATGAATTCCATGCTGCACTGGGGCGATGAGCGGCTGGCTACGCTGATATTTCATGAACTGGCGCACCAGCGCTTTTATGTGAAGGACGATACGGCGTTCAACGAGTCATTTGCGAGTTTTGTCGAGCAGGAAGGCACGCGACAGTGGCGTGCTGCGCGGGGCTTGGCGCCGCAGAGCCTGTCGGCGTCGAAGCAGCGCGACCAGTTTATTCAGTTGGTCCTCGATGCTCGGCAACGCTTGGGAACACTCTACGCCCAGCCGTTAACCGCTGATGCGATGCGCCAGGCCAAGGCTGCGCAGTTTGAGCGTTTGCGCAGCGAATACCGACAACTACGCGACAGCCAGTGGGGTGGAGATAACCGCTATGACGCCTGGGTCAACCAGCCCATGAACAACGCGCGGCTGCTGCCGTTCGGGCTGTATGACCAGTGGGTGCCGGCGTTTGCAGCATTGTTCGCGCAGGAAGGTGGGGATTGGGCGAAGTTTTATAAAGCGGTGGAGAAGATGGGCGGGATGCCGGAGGCGCAACGCAAAGCGGCGTTGAGGCAGTTGCAAGGGGCTTGCCTGCGATAGCTATTTTACGGCCGCCGCAAAAAAGCCTGATGCATCTCATCCAATGTTTCAAAGTGCCAGGTCGGCGCCTCGGCATTCAACTCTTCAAAACTGCCAAACCCATACCCTACCGCCGCTGAATCCAGCCCATTGCTGCGTGCGCCGATCAGGTCGTGCTTACGGTCGCCGATCATCAGCGTGCCGGCCGGGTCCAGGCCTTCTTCCTGCATCAGGTGGGCGATCAACTCGACCTTGTTGGTGCGCGTGCCATCCAGTTCGCTGCCGTAGATCACCTTGAAGTATTTGGCGAAATCGAAATGCCTGGCGATCTCGCGGGCAAATTCCCACGGTTTGGAGGTGGCCACATAGAGCTGGCGACCCTGGCTGTTCAGCGCTTCCAACAGCGGTATCACACCGTCAAACACGCGGTTTTCATACAGGCCGGTGACCTTGAAGCGCTCGCGATAGAAATTCACCGCTTGCCAGGCCTTGGCTTCATCGAAGCCATAGAACTGCATGAAGGCTTGCAGCAATGGCGGGCCGATAAAATGCTCGAGTTTGGTCAGGTCCGGCTCGTCAATGCCGAGCTTGGCGAGCGCGTACTGGATCGAGCGGGTGATGCCTTCACGCGGGTCGGTGAGGGTGCCGTCCAGGTCGAACAGCACGGTGTGGTAATGCAGGGTCATCGGTCGAATCCTTCAGCCAGGTGCAGGTCTTTGAGCTTCACGTAGTTCGCGGCGCTGTAGGTGAAAAAGGCGCGTTCCTTGTCAGTCAACGGGCGGATCTGTTTAACCGGGCTGCCCACGTACAAGAAGCCGCTTTCAAGTTTCTTGCCGGGGGGCACCAGGCTGCCAGCGCCGATGATCACGTCGTCCTCCACCACGGCGCCATCCATCACGATGCTGCCCATGCCGATCAGGATGCGGTTGCCAACCGAGCAGCCATGCAGCATGACCTTGTGGGCGATGGTCACATCGTCGCCGACCAGCAGCGGGAAACCATCAGGATTGAAGGGGCCGGCATGGGTAATGTGCAGCACGCAGCCATCCTGCACGCTGGTGCGCGCACCGATACGGATACGGTGCATGTCGCCGCGAATCACGGTCAGCGGCCATACGGAGCTGTCGGCGCCAATTTCCACGTCGCCGATCACCACCGCCGAAACATCGACAAAAGCCCCGGCGCCAAGGGTTGGCGTATGGTTCTGATAGGTGCGAAGGGTCACGATAGCCTCTCTCTCTTCTGCTGATAGCTGCGGTGGGCGTTGATTGTAATTAAGATGGCCCCATCTTTGTTCTTACATGTTTCTTCAGCCAAGGTGCCAACCGTGAGCGCGAACAACCCTCTTCTGCAGCCCTATGACCTGCCGCCGTTCTCGGCGATCCGTGCCGAGCACGTCCAGCCGGCCATCGAACAGATTCTCGCCGACAACCGTGTCGCCATCGAAGGCATCCTGCAAAGCCAGGGGAAAAATCCGACGTGGGCCGGGCTGGTGCTGGCCATGGACGAACTGAATGACCGCCTGGGCGCCGCCTGGAGCCCGGTCAGCCACCTCAACGCCGTGTGCAACAGCGCCGAACTGCGTGAAGCCTACGAAGGCTGCCTGCCGGCGTTGAGCGCCTACTCCACCGAGATGGGCCAGAACCGCGCGTTGTTCCAGGCTTTCGAAGCCCTGGCCAACAGCCCGGAAGCCGCCGGTTTCGACGTGGCGCAAAAAACCATTCTGGAACACTCCCTGCGCGACTTCCGCCTGTCGGGCATCGATTTGCCGCCGGAGCAGCAGAAGCGCTACGCCGAGGTGCAAAGCAAGCTCTCCGAACTGGGCAGCAAGTTCTCCAACCAACTGCTCGACGCCACCCAGGCCTGGACCAAACACGTCACCGATGAGACCACCCTCGCCGGCCTGACCGACTCGGCCAAGGCGCAGATGGCTGCGGCCGCCCAGTCCAAAGGCCTCGACGGTTGGCTGATCACCCTCGAGTTTCCCAGCTACTACGCAGTTATGACCTACGCCCAGGACCGCGCGCTGCGTGAAGAAGTCTACGCGGCCTACTGCACCCGTGCGTCGGACCAAGGCCCGAATGCCGGTCAGAACGACAATGGCCCGGTGATGGAACAGATCCTCGACCTGCGTCAGGAACTGGCCAGGCTCTTGGGCTATGCCTCCTTCTCCGAGCTGAGCCTGGCCACCAAGATGGCCGAGTCCAGCGACCAGGTGCTGAGCTTCCTTCGCGACCTGGCCAAGCGCAGCAAGCCGTTTGCCGCCCAGGACCTGCAACAGCTCAAGGCCTACGCCGCCGAACAAGGCTGCACCGACCTGCAAAGCTGGGACAGCGGTTTCTTCGGCGAAAAACTCCGCGAGCAGCGCTACAGCGTGTCCCAGGAAGCGCTGCGCGCCTACTTTCCGATCGACAAGGTGCTGGGCGGCCTGTTTGCCATCGTGCAACGCCTGTACGGCATCGAAATCGCCGAGCAAAAGGGCTTCGACACCTGGCACCCGGATGTACGCCTGTTCGAAATCAAGGAAAACGGCGAACATGTCGGCCGCTTCTTCTTCGACCTGTACGCCCGCGCCAACAAGCGTGGTGGCGCCTGGATGGACGGCGCGCGCGACCGTCGCCGCAAAATCGACGGCGTGCTGCAAAGCCCGGTGGCCAACCTGGTGTGCAACTTCACCCCGGCCGACAGCGGCAAGCCTGCGCTGCTGACCCACGACGAAGTGACCACCCTGTTCCACGAGTTTGGCCACGGCCTGCATCACCTGCTCACCCGTGTAGAGCATGCTGGCGTATCCGGTATCAACGGCGTCGCCTGGGATGCGGTGGAATTGCCGAGCCAGTTCATGGAGAACTGGTGCTGGGAGCCGGAAGGCCTGGCGTTGATCTCCGGCCACTATGAAACCGGTGAACCGCTGCCCCAGGACCTGCTGGAAAAAATGCTCGCGGCGAAGAACTTCCAGTCTGGCCTGATGATGGTGCGCCAGTTGGAATTCTCGTTGTTCGACTTCGAACTGCACGCTACCCACGGTGATGGTCGCAGCGTCGCCCAAGTGCTGGAAGGCGTTCGCGATGAAGTCTCGGTGATGCGTCCGCCGGCCTACAACCGCTTCCCGAACAGCTTTGCGCACATCTTTGCCGGCGGTTATGCAGCAGGGTATTACAGCTACAAGTGGGCCGAAGTGCTGTCCGCCGATGCCTTCTCCAAGTTTGAAGAAGATGGCGTGCTCAATGCCGAAACCGGCCGTGCTTTCCGCGAAGCGATCCTGGCGCGTGGCGGTTCCCAGGCGCCGATGGTGCTGTTCGTCGACTTCCGCGGACGTACGCCGTCGATTGACGCACTCTTGCGCCACAGCGGCCTGAGTGAGGACGCGGCAGCATGAGTGAAGGGCCTGTGATTACCAAGAAGCAGTTCATCGCCGGGGCGGTCTGCCCGGCGTGCAGCGAGCCGGACAAGTTGAAGATGTGGACCGAAGACAGCGTGCCGCACCGTGAGTGTGTGGCTTGCGGGTATACCGACACCCTGAATGACCAGGGTTTGTCGGTGCCTAAGGAACTGGGGACGCGGGTCAATACCTCCGCGCTGAAAGCCCCTGCCGACCCTAAGGTGCAGGCGGTGCAGTTCTTTCCTAATCCGAAGCTGAAAAAAGACTAGCCGTCTTACGCAGACCAGAGGTGGGAGGGGGCTTGCCCCCGATAGCGGTCTATCAGCCAGCGTATCTGGCAGTGGTAAACCAGCATCGGGAGCAAGCCCCCTCCCATTTTTTTTGCCCGCATTTATGCGACTTAGGTCGCTGAATCGATTGCTTACTTCCTTAGCCTGCTATCATTTGTAACCATTGATTGCCAAGCCGCTCCCGAGAAGCGGCTGGCGAGCCCGTGACCACATGATGAGGTGCCCCCATGTCTGATCAAGATCAAGACAACCCCCGGCGTGACTTTTTGCGCAAATCCTTGACCTTGATCCCCGTGGTCACGGTCGCCAGCACCGGCCTTGGCGGCTCGATGCTGATGGCGACACCTGAGCCGGCGCAGGCCGCCACGCCCAAGCCTGCCGCTGATGGAAAAGCCTACGAACCCACCTACTTCACTGCAGAAGAGTGGGCGTTTATCAACGCCGCCGTCGCGCAGTTGATCCCCGCCGATGCCCAAGGCCCTGGCGCCCTGGAAGCGGGTGTGCCGGAATACATCGACCGTCAGATGAACACGCCCTACGCCAGTGGTGCGCTGTGGTTCATGCAAGGCCCATTCAACGCTGATGCACCGCCGGAGATGGGCTGGCAAAGCAAGTTGGTGCCCAAGGATATCTACCGCCTCGGCATCGCCGCGACGGATGCCTGGTCGAAAGCGTTCAATGGTAAGGTTTTTTCTGCTCAAGACAGCGCTACCCGAGACGATATCTTGCGTCGTTTAGAGGCCGGTGGCGGTGAAGTGGCCACACACTTCGATGCCGTGCCGCCGAAAATATTCTTTAACTTGCTGCTGCAAAACACCAAGGAAGGGTTCTTCTGCGACCCTATCCACGGCGGCAACAAAGGCATGGTCGGCTGGACCATGATCGGCTTTCCCGGCGCCCGCGCCGACTTCATGGACTGGGTTGAACGCAACGAGCAATACCCCTTCCCGGCAGTTTCCATCCGCGGCGAGAGGGCATAAACGTGGCGACCATCATGAAGAAAGTAGACGCGGTGATTGTCGGCTTCGGCTGGACCGGCGCGATCATGGCCAAGGAACTGACGGAAGCCGGCCTGAACGTGGTAGCGCTGGAGCGCGGCCCGATGCAGGACACTTACCCGGACGGCAACTATCCCCAGGTCATCGACGAACTGACCTACAGCGTGCGTAAAAAACTCTTCCAGGACATCTCCAAGGAAACGGTGACTATTCGCCACAGTGTGAAGGACGTCGCTCTGCCCAACCGTCAGTTGGGTGCGTTCCTGCCGGGCAATGGCGTCGGCGGTGCCGGCCTGCACTGGTCGGGTGTGCATTTCCGGGTCGACCCGATCGAATTGCGCATGCGCAGCCATTACGAAGAGCGCTACGGCAAGCACTTCATCCCCAAGGACATGACCATCCAGGACTTCGGCGTCAGCTATGAAGAGCTGGAACCGTTCTTCGACTATGCCGAAAAAGTCTTCGGCACCTCCGGCCAGGCCTGGACCGTCAAAGGCCAGTTGGTGGGCGAAGGCCGTGGCGGCAACCCGTATGCGCCGGATCGCTCCAACCCGTTTCCACTGGAAGCACAGAAAAATACCGTGTCCGCACAGCTGTTTCAGAAAGCGGCTGCGGAAGTCGGCTACAAACCCTACAACCTGCCGTCGGCGAATACCTCGGGGCCGTACACCAACCCCTATGGCGCGCAGATGGGCCCGTGCAACTTCTGCGGCTTTTGCAGCGGCTACGTGTGCTACATGTATTCCAAGGCGTCGCCGAACGTGAACATCCTGCCGGCGCTGCGCCAGGTGCCGAATTTTGAACTGCGGCCCAACTCCCACGTGCTCAAGGTCAACCTCGACAGCACCAAGAGCAAGGCCACCGGTGTGACCTACATCGATGCCCAGGGCCGTGAGTGCGAGCAGCCGGCGGACCTGGTGATCCTCGGTGCGTTCCAGTTCCACAACGTGCGCTTGATGCTGCTGTCGGGCATCGGCAAACCCTACGACCCGGTCACCAACGAAGGTGTGGTGGGGCGCAACTTTGCCTACCAGAACATGGCGACCATCAAGGCGTTCTTCGACAAGGACACCCACACCAACAACTTCATCGGCGCGGGCGGCAACGGCGTGGCGATGGATGACTTCAACGCCGACAACTTCGATCACGGGCCCCATGGCTTTGTGGGCGGCTCGCCGATGTGGGTCAACCAGGCCGGCAGTCGGCCGATTGCCGGCACGTCCAACCCGCCGGGCACGCCGGCGTGGGGCAGCGCCTGGAAGCGCGCCACGGCTGATTACTACACCCACCAGGTGTCGATGGATGCCCACGGCGCCCATCAGTCCTACCGGGGCAACTACCTTGATCTGGATCCGGTGTACCGTGATTCCTACGGTCTGCCTCTGCTGCGGATGACCTTCGACTGGCAGGAAAACGACATCAAGATGAACCGCTTCATGGTCGAGAAAATGGGCAAGGTCGCCGAGGCGATGAACCCCAAGGCGATTGCCGTACTCGGCAAAAAAGTCGGCGAGCACTTCAACACCGCGTCGTACCAGACCACCCACCTCAACGGCGGCGCGATCATGGGCACCGACCCGAAGACCAGCGCGTTGAACCGCTATTTGCAGTGCTGGGACGTACACAACGTGTTTGTTCCAGGCGCATCCGCGTTCCCGCAAGGCTTGGGCTACAACCCTACGGGCCTGGTGGCGGCGTTGACCTATTGGTCGGCGCGGGCGATCCGCGAGCAGTACCTGAAAAACCCCGGCCCACTGGTTCAGGCATAAGGAGCGATGACCATGAAAGCATTTGTTATCGCCTCCCTGGCATTCTTCAGCAGTTGCTCGGTAAGCGCGGCTGAAACCGACCTGGTCAAGCAGGGCGAATACCTGGCCCGCGCCGGTGACTGCGTGGCCTGCCACACCGCCAAGGGCGGCAAGCCGTTTGCCGGTGGCTTGCCAATGGAAACGCCGATTGGCGTGATCTATTCCACCAACATTACCCCGGACAAGACCGGCCTGGGCGACTACAGCTTCGAAGACTTCGACAAGGCCGTGCGCCATGGCGTCGCCAAAAGCGGTAGTACGCTTTACCCGGCGATGCCCTACCCGTCTTACGCACGTGTCAGCGAAAGCGACATGCAGGCGCTGTATGCGTACTTCATGAAGGGCGTGGAGCCCGTCGCCCAAGAGAACAAGCCCAGCGATATTCCCTGGCCGCTGAGCATGCGCTGGCCGCTGGCGGCGTGGCGCTGGATGTTTGCACCTGAGGTCGCGGACTACCAGGCAGCGGCGGGTGCCGATCCGGTGATCAGCCGGGGTGCCTACCTGGTGGAAGGCCTCGGCCACTGCGGCGCGTGCCACACCCCCCGTGCCCTGACCATGCAGGAAAAATCCCTGAGCGCCGCGGACGGCAACACGTTCCTGTCCGGCAGTGCGCCGCTGGAAGGCTGGATCGCCAAAAGCCTGCGCGGCGACCACAAGGACGGCCTCGGCAGTTGGAGCGAGGAGCAGTTGGTGCAGTTCCTCAAGACCGGCCGCAGTGACCGCAGCGCGGTGTTTGGTGGCATGAGCGATGTTGTCGTCCACAGCATGCAGTACATGTCGGAAAAAGACCTGACGGCTATCGCCCGATACCTCAAGAGCCTGCCGGCGGTAGACCCCAAGGATCAGCCTCACCAGTACGACAAGCAGGTGGCCGAGGCGTTGTGGAAAGGCGATGACAGCAAGCCGGGGGCGTCGGTGTATATCGATAACTGCGCGGCCTGCCACCGTACCGATGGGCATGGCTACACGCGGGTGTTCCCGGCGCTGGCAGGTAACCCGGTGCTGCAGACGGCGGATGCTACGTCGTTGATCAACATCGTGTTGAACGGTGGCACCTTGCCGGCCACCCATGCAGCGCCGTCCACCTTTACCATGCCGGCGTTCGCCTGGCGTCTGTCGGATCAGGAAGTGGCGGATGTGGTCAGCTTCATCCGTGGCAGCTGGGGCAATAAGGGCGAGCCGGTCAAGGCCAGTGATGTGGCGGACTTGCGCAAGAGCGATCTGCGCACGACCTCGGGTGATGACCTCGGGCAAGTGACACAGAAGCACTGATCCCGGCTGACCGCTGAACGGCACTGGTCAAAAACCCTGCGCCTCGATACTGTATATAAAAACAGTATCGAGGCATTTTCATGTCTACTCCGCTGCCGCCCCGTGGCCGGGGCACGGCCACCAATCTGCACAACCGTTTCGCGCCCACGGTCAGCGTGGTCGAGGACGACGGATGGTTCCAGGAAGTGCCGCCGACCCAGGGCACCGAGGTGCGCATAGAGACGGCCAAGACCATCATCACCCGCAACAACTCGCCCGACCTGCCCTTCGACCGTTCGATCAATCCCTATCGCGGCTGCGAGCACGGTTGCATCTACTGCTATGCGCGGCCCAGCCATGCCTATTGGGACATGTCGCCGGGACTGGATTTCGAGACCAGACTGATCGCCAAGACCAACGCCGCCAATGTGCTGGAGCAGCAGTTGTCGAAGCCGGGCTATGTGTGTGCGCCGATCAACCTGGGCTCCAATACCGACCCGTACCAGCCGATCGAGCGCGATTACAAGATCACCCGGCAAACCCTGCAAGTGCTGCTGCGGTATCGGCACCCGGTGACCATCATCACCAAGGGTTCGCTGATCCTGCGTGACCTGGATTTGCTCACGGAGCTGGCGAGTCAAAAGCTGGTGGCCGTGATGATCAGCCTCACCAGCCTGGACGACGAGCTCAAGCGCATTCTGGAACCGCGCACGGCAGCGCCCAAGGCGCGGTTGCGGGCGATCCGGGTGATGCGCGAAGCAGGCATTCCAGTGGGCGTGCTGTGCTCGCCGATGATCCCGATGATCAACGACAGCGAACTGGAAAGCCTGCTCACCGAGGCCCACGCTGCGGGTGCGCAGAGTGCGGCGTACATGATGTTGCGCCTGCCCCTGGAAGTGGCGCCGTTGTTCGAGGAGTGGCTGGCGGCGCATTACCCGCAACGTGCCGCCCATGTGATGAGCCTGGTACGCCAGGTACGGGGTGGCGAGGTATACGACAGCCGCTTCGGCGTGCGCATGCGCGGTGAAGGGCCGTTTGCCGATCTGCTGGCCCAGCGCTTCAGCAAGGCGATCAAGCGGCTGGGGATGGATCGGCGGGAGGGGTTCAACCTGGATTGCACGGCATTCTGTCCACCGGGCAGACAGATGGCATTGTTGTAAACTGATGGGGCGTGCGCACCTTTCTTGTAGGAGTAGTCGCGTTTTGACATCACTGAAACCCGCGATCTAGAGCGGTTCATTCAGTTTGAGTTAAGTTTCGACGGTTACTTTGTTCAGCGAGTGACTGACGAGTCGGTAACCGGGTCTGTGGTTTTTACAACTATTCCACTGGCCTGGCGTCGAACTGACCTGAAAACTCCCCTGCATAATTCAAGAGGATGAATCCATGAGTGATAAGGATAAACAGCCGTTGGCTGCGTCGGCTCCAGCCCCTCAGGTGGCGGAAAGCGCCGATGCAGCGCTGCAGCATATCGTTGACGGTTTTTTGCATTTCCATCACGACGTCTTCCCTCAGCAGGAAGAACTGTTCAAGAAACTCGCTACGGCCCAAAGCCCGCGTGCGATGTTCATTACCTGTGCCGACTCGCGCATCGTGCCAGAGCTGATCACCCAGAGCTCGCCGGGTGATCTGTTCGTGACCCGTAACGTCGGCAACGTGGTCCCGCCCTACGGCCAGATGAACGGCGGTGTATCCACAGCCATCGAGTACGCGGTACTCGCCTTGGGCGTGCAGCACATTATCGTCTGCGGGCACTCCGATTGCGGCGCCATGCGTGCGGTGCTCAACCCGGACAGCCTGGAGAAGATGCCGACGGTCAAGGCCTGGTTGCGTCACGCCGAGGTCGCCAAGGCCATGGTCCATGACAACTGCGACTGCGCCAACGAAGGCGAGAGCATGAAGGTGCTGACCGAAGAAAACGTCATCGCCCAGTTGCAACATTTGCGCACCCACCCTTCTGTGGCTTCGCGCATGGCTAATGGTCAGTTGTTTATCCATGGGTGGATCTACAACATCGAGACCAGCGAAATCCGTGCCTATGACGCGGATCAATCGGCATTCCGACCGCTGGGCGGCGAAGGCCCGATCCCTTCGGCGACGCCTAAAGCGCGCTTCTAAAACACTTCCCTGCCGGGTAAAGCGGTGGCTGCCATGGATGCAGCCAGGCTTTGCCGCGCCCGGCGAATGCCTCGGGAGAGTCATCATGCGTGCTGCTCAATTGAAAGCTGTATTGCCACGGGAGCTGCTCGCCTCGGTGGTTGTGTTTCTGGTCGCCCTGCCCTTGTGCATGGGGATCGCAATCGCATCCGGGATGCCGCCGGCGAAGGGCTTGATCACCGGGATCATCGGTGGCCTGGTGGTGGGCTGGTTGGCGGGGTCGCCGCTGCAGGTCAGCGGTCCGGCGGCCGGTTTGGCGGTGCTGGTGTTCGAGCTGGTGCGTCAACACGGCATGCTGATGCTTGGCCCGATCCTGTTGCTGGCGGGCTTTCTGCAACTGGTGGCCGGGCGTCTGCGACTGGGCTGCTGGTTTCGCGTCACGGCACCGGCAGTGGTGTACGGCATGCTCGCGGGGATTGGCGTGCTGATCGTGCTGTCGCAGATCCACGTGATGCTCGACGGCGCGCCCAAGCCTTCGGGGCTCGATAACCTGGCCGGGTTCCCGGCGGCGGTGGCGCAAGCCATTCCAAGCCTGGGCTGGCAGGCCGGCTTGCTCGGGCTATCGACCATGCTGGTCATGTACCTGTGGGACAAGTTGCGCCCGCACAGCTTGCGCTTCGTGCCTGGCGCGTTGTTGGGCGTGGGCCTGACCACGGTGGTCAGCCTGGTGCTGGCCTTGCAGGTCAAGCGCGTGGAGGTCCCGGAAAACCTGGCCGACGCCATCGATTGGCTGCGGCCCAGTGACTTGCTGAACCTGGCCGACCCACAACTGCTGATCGCCGCCTTCGCCGTGGCCTTTATCGCCAGCGCCGAAACCTTGCTCTCGGCCGCCGCGGTGGACCGTATGCACAGCGGCCAGCGTTCTGATTTCGACAAGGAATTGTCCGCCCAAGGTGTAGGCAACATGCTCTGTGGTCTGGTCGGTGCACTGCCGATGACCGGCGTGATCGTACGCAGTTCGGCTAACGTGCAGGCCGGTGCCACCACGCGGCTGTCGGCGATGTTCCACGGCTTGTGGTTGCTGGCGTTCGTGCTGTTGCTGTCGAGTGTGCTGCAAAGCATCCCGGTGGCGAGCCTGGCCGGCGTGCTGGTGTACACCGGTATCAAGCTGGTGGACCTCAAGGCATTCAAGGCGCTGGGGCGTTACGGGCGGATGCCGATGTTCACTTATGCGGCCACAGCCTTGGCGATCATCTTCACCGACTTGCTGACGGGCGTGCTGGTGGGCTTCGGGCTGACGCTGCTCAAGCTGGCCTTCAAGGCTTCGCGGCTGAAAGTCAGCCTGATCGACCTGCCTCAAGACGGAGAGATGGAGTTGCGCCTGACCGGTGCGGCGACGTTCCTGAAAGTACCGGCATTGACCCAGGTGCTGTCGACGGTGCCGGCGGGGAGTACCGTGCATGTGCCGTTGAGCAACTTGAGCTATATCGACCATTCCTGCCTGGAGTTGCTGGAGGAGTGGGGGCGTGCCAATGCGGCGAAGGGCTCGACGTTGGTGATCGAAGCGCGTGGGTTGAAGCGCCGTCTGGAAGGTCGGGTGCGGACGACGACGGGGATAGGTTCCGCGCCATCCACCACCTGACGGAACCGGATCAACAATGTGGAAGCGGGCAAGCCCGGCTCCCACATTGGTTCTGCCGATCGCTCGAGCGTCAGGCAGGCTGATCCAGCGCCAACTCAACCCCCAACTGGCGCGACAGGCACGGCCAGCGCTTCCACGCCGCTTCCGTGTCCGGGCTCTTCAACTGTTCGCGGTAAGCCTCCACCGATTCCAGCGCAAAGCTGTCTTCGTTGAGCATTTCATCGACCGCGTGGTGCACCGCCTCATCCAGCTGATTGGCGAAATCTTCACCGATCAGTTGGTGGGCAATCACGTTGGCCACAGTGGTATCAGCTGGAATCAGTGGCTGGCCGAAATGCTTGATGTACAGATCGTTCACTTCTTCCACCAGACGATGGGCCAGGTAGGCCTCATCCAGCAGGCCGTCGAGCCCTTCATGCCCGGCCAGGATCGCGGGCGGTTGCAGGAAGAATTGCTCGGCAATCTTCAGCACCGGCTTGATCTGGCTTTCGATGCCGGCCTCGCGGGCCACGTCGTTGGCAGCGTCCAGCAGGTCCGGTACGAGGTCGATGTAGGCGGTCACGAAGCGAGTCATGACAATGTTGCGATCACCGTCAGCCAGGGAGATGGCCGAATGCAGGTGCGGCAATTGGGATTCCAGTTGCTGGGCAAGCTGGCCCGTGCTGGCTTCGTGTTGATGGGCACGGGAAATCTGCTCGCGCAATGCGGCGGTGTTCATGAGGGCTCCAGTGAAACAGGCGTAAGAAAAGGAAGACGATAAGGTAGCTCGTTTAAACGAGCGCCTCAGACGCATTTGTCATAATTATTTCATGGTTATGCGTGTGCGTTATATCGAAACGCCATCGTTCGTCGGATAAACGATTCCGCACCCGGTTTTATTAGCTGAAAACCTTCATTTTTGCTGATTTGACCCTACACATTGCGGGGTTGCAGTCCCTGTCTATACTCGGATTTGTACGCGATTAGCTGATGACGCCAGACTGCATAAGCAGGCAAGGCTAAGCGGTTGTTAGCAGTATGGAGAGCCGCTCCCTTCGACGCAGGTGCAAACCGGCGGGATAACAAGAACGATAAGGGGAACCCGCAATGATGCGACATCCACACGTTTGGATGGGCCTCCTGTTGTGGTCGGTATTCGGCCAGGCGCACGCCGCCTGGACAACGAATATGGCGCCAGGGGCGACTGAAGTCAGTCACGCTGTGTTTGACCTGCACATGACCATTTTCTGGATCTGTGTGGTGATCGGCATCATCGTGTTTGGCGCGATGTTCTGGTCGATGATGGTGCACCGACGCTCCACCGGCCAGGTCGCTGCCCGGTTCCACGAGAGCACGACCGTGGAAATCCTCTGGACCGTGGTGCCCTTGTTGATCCTTGTGGCGATGGCCATCCCGGCGACCAAGACCCTGATCAATATCTACGACAGCAGTGAGTCGGATATCGATATTCAGGTCACCGGCTACCAGTGGAAATGGCACTACAAATACCTGGGCCAGGACGTCGAGTTCTTCAGCAACCTGGCCACCCCCGCCGAGCAGATTCATAACCAGGCCACCAAGGGCGAACACTACTTGCTGGAAGTCGACCAGCCGCTGGTGCTGCCGGTGGGCGCCAAGGTGCGCTTCCTGGTGACCGCCGCCGACGTGATCCATTCCTGGTGGGTGCCGGCGTTTGCGGTCAAGCGCGACGCCATACCCGGCTTCGTCAACGAAGCCTGGACTCGGGTCGAGAAGCCCGGCATCTACCGTGGCCAGTGCGCCGAGCTGTGCGGCAAGGACCACGGCTTCATGCCGATCGTGGTTGAGGTCAAGTCCAAGGCCGACTACGAAACCTGGCTTGGCGAGCGCAAGGAAGAAGCCGCCAAACTCAAGGAATTGACCTCCAAGGAGTGGACGCTTGAAGAACTGGTGGCCCGTGGCGACAAGGTCTACCACACCACCTGCGTGGCCTGTCACCAGGCCGAGGGCCAGGGCCTGCCGCCGATGTTCCCGGCGCTCAAGGGCTCGAAAATCGCCACCGGGCCTGCGGCCGATCACCTGGGCATCGTCTATCACGGCAAGCCGGGCACCGCGATGGCGGCCTTCGGCAAACAGCTTTCTGAAGTCGATATCGCCGCCGTGGTCACTTACGAGCGCAATGCCTGGGGCAACAACAAAGGCGACATGGTCACGCCTAAAGACGTGCTGGCCATCAAGCAGGCGGAAAGCAAATGACCTATTCCAAGGCGTTTAACTCGACCCGCCGCGCCCACTCGCTTGCAGGAGAACGGCCATGAGCACTGTGATCGATGACCATGGTCACGCCGACCATGCCCACGGCCCCGCCAAAGGCTTGATGCGCTGGGTGCTGACCACCAACCACAAAGACATCGGCACGATGTACCTGTGGTTCGCATTCGCCATGTTCTTGCTCGGCGGTTCATTCGCCATGGTGATCCGTGCCGAGCTGTTTCAGCCGGGCTTGCAGATCGTCGAGCCAGCGTTCTTCAACCAGATGACCACCATGCACGGCCTGATCATGGTATTTGGCGCGGTCATGCCGGCGTTCGTCGGGCTGGCCAACTGGATGATCCCGCTGATGATCGGCGCGCCGGACATGGCCCTGCCGCGCATGAACAACTTCAGCTTCTGGCTGTTGCCGGCGGCATTCCTGCTGCTGGTATCGACCCTGTTCAGCCCGGGTGGCGGGCCGAATTTCGGCTGGACCTTCTACGCCCCGCTCTCCACCACCTACGCGCCGGAAAGCGTGACGTTCTTTATCTTCGCCATTCACTTGATGGGCATCAGCTCGATCATGGGCGCGATCAACGTAGTCGCCACCATCCTCAACCTGCGCGCACCGGGCATGACGTTGATGAAAATGCCATTGTTCGTGTGGACCTGGCTGATCACCGCCTTCCTGCTGATTGCGGTCATGCCCGTACTGGCAGGCTGCGTGACCATGATGCTGATGGACATCCACTTCGGCACCAGCTTCTTCAGTGCGGCGGGCGGCGGTGATCCGGTGTTGTTCCAGCATGTGTTCTGGTTCTTCGGCCATCCCGAGGTGTACATCATGATCCTGCCGGCCTTTGGCGCCGTCAGCTCGATCATCCCTACGTTCTCGCGCAAACCGTTGTTCGGCTACACCTCAATGGTCTACGCCACCGCGAGCATCGCGTTCCTGTCGTTCATCGTATGGGCGCACCACATGTTCGTGGTCGGCATTCCATTGGTGGGCGAACTGTTCTTCATGTACGCCACGCTGCTGATCGCCGTGCCGACGGGCGTGAAGGTGTTCAACTGGGTCAGCACCATGTGGCAAGGCTCGCTGACGTTCGAGACGCCGATGTTGTTCGCCGTGGCCTTCGTGATCCTGTTCACCATCGGTGGGTTTTCGGGGCTGATGCTGGCGATTGCGCCGGCTGACTTCCAGTACCACGACACCTACTTTGTGGTGGCGCACTTCCATTACGTACTGGTGCCCGGCGCGATCTTCGGCATCTTTGCCTCGGCGTACTACTGGCTGCCGAAATGGACCGGCCACATGTACGACGAAACCTTGGGCAAGCTGCACTTCTGGCTGTCTTTCGTGGGCATGAACATGGCGTTCTTCCCGATGCACTTCGTGGGGCTGGCCGGCATGCCGCGCCGGGTGCCGGACTACAACCTGCAATTCGCCGACTTCAACATGGTGTCGTCGATTGGCGCATTCATGTTTGGCGCCACGCAGATCTTCTTCCTGTTCATCGTGATCAAGTGCATCCGTGGTGGCCCGCCGGCGCCGGCCAAGCCGTGGGATGGGGCTGAAGGGCTGGAGTGGAGCGTCCCTTCACCAGCGCCCTATCACACCTTCACCACGCCGCCGGAGGTCAAATGAACAGGCCGCTCGCCAAGTCACCCCAAATCCCCTGTGGGAGCCACCTTGATCGAGTTCACTTTGGGGGGCGTCATGGCTGAGTCCGTGCCCATCAGGCGGCTGGTCACCCGCCTGCTCATTTTGGTGGTCGCCATGTTCGCCTTCGGCTTTGCGCTGGTGCCGATCTACGACGTGATGTGCAAGGCATTCGGCATCAATGGCAAGACTGCCGGGCAGTACGAAGGCTCGCAGGTGGTGGATGTATCGCGCCAGGTGCGGGTGCAGTTTCTGTCCACCAATGCCATCGACATGGTCTGGGAATTCCATTCCAAGGCTGACGAGGTAGTGGTCAATCCCGGTGCAGTGACCGAGATGCTGTTTGTGGCCCATAACCCCACGGACAAGGCGATGACCGCCCAGGCGGTACCGAGTATTTCCCCGGCCGAAGCGGCGATGTATTTCCACAAGACCGAATGTTTTTGCTTCACCCAGCAGGTGCTGCAGCCCGGTGAGCGCATCGAAATGCCGGTGCGTTTTATCGTCGATCGCGACATGCCCAAGGATGTGAAGCATTTGACCCTGGCGTACACGCTATTTGATATCACTGCCCGCCAACCGCCGGTGGCTGCCCACAGCGGCGGCTAGCTACTGTTTGCCCCCTCAATCAGGAGAGCGAATACATGTCGTCTCATGATACGTACTACGTACCAGCGCAAAGTAAATGGCCAATAATTGCGACGTTTGGCCTGTTGATCACGGTGTACGGCCTGGGTTTGTGGTTCAACGACCTCAAGGCGGCGCGAGCGGAGTCCCACGGGCCGTGGATTTTTTTCGTCGGCGGGCTGTTGCTGGCCTACATGCTGTTCGGCTGGTTCGGCGCGGTGATCAAGGAAAGTCGCGCCGGGTTGTACAGCGCGCAGATGGACCGCTCGTTTCGCTGGGGCATGTCGTGGTTCATCTTTTCCGAGGTGATGTTCTTCATCGCGTTCTTCGGCGCACTGTTTTACGTGCGACACATGTCGGCGCCCTGGTTGGCGGGCGAAGGTTCAAAAGGCATCGCGCACATGCTCTGGCCGAACTTCGAGTTTGCCTGGCCGCTGCTCAACAACCCTGACCCCAAACTGTATCCCGCACCCGAAGGCACCATCAGCCCGTGGGGCCTGCCGCTGGTCAATACCATCCTGCTGGTGAGTTCCAGCGTGACCATCACCATCGCCCACCATGCCCTGCGCAAGGGTCATCGCGGCGCGTTGAAGATCTGGCTGGCGATCACCGTGCTGCTGGGCCTGGCGTTCCTGGGGTTTCAGGCCGAGGAATACATCCATGCGTACAAAGAACTGGGCCTCACACTGGGTTCCGGCGTGTACGGCGCGACGTTCTTCATGTTGACGGGGTTTCATGGCGCCCACGTGACCATCGGCACGATTATTTTGTTCGTGATGCTGATGCGTGTGATGCGCGGGCACTTCAACGCCGAGCACCAGTTCGGGTTCGAGGCGGCCAGCTGGTATTGGCACTTTGTGGATGTGGTGTGGATCGGGCTGTTCTTCTTCGTCTACGTGCTGTGAGGAGCGTTACCAAGGCGCATGGGAAACCAACTGGCCGCTGAAAAAGCCCCAGGTGATCAACCCCAGGGTGATCACGGCCAAGATCACGCGCACGGTCAGGGCGTTGACGAGGCGGTTGGAGTGGCCGCCGTCCTTGACCAGGAAAAACAGGCCACTGAGCAGGCTCACAACGGTCGCGATCAGCATCAGGGCGATGGCAGCTTTGAGCATGGGGCGGCTCCAATGGGATGGGCGGGCAATGAAAACAAGTATAGCCAGCGCCGCAAAAGGCTTTCATCCAGGCATCGCACCGACGTTGGTGGTGCTGGTGTTGCTGCCCGTGATGGTGGGGATGGGGCTTTGGCAGCTGTCCCGCGGCCAGGAAAAACAACAGCTGGTGGACAGTTATGCCGAGCGGCGCGCGGCTGAGCCGATCAGCAGCGTGCAGCTCAACGAGCTCACCGACCCGGCCTTCCGTCGCGTCCGCCTGCGCGGCCAATTCGATGCCGCGCACACGGTGCTGCTCGACAACCGCATGCGCGACGGCAAGGCCGGCGTCGAGCTGCTGCAACCCTTCCATGACCAGGCCAGCGGCCTGTGGCTATTGCTCAATCGCGGCTGGCTGCCGTGGCCGGATCGGCGCCTGCCGCCGGCATTCACCACCCCCGACCAGCCGTTGAACCTGGACGCCTGGGTCTACGTCGCCCCCGGCGAAACCTTCCAACTGCACGCCGACCCGGCCAATGCCCAATGGCCGCGTCTACTGACCGCCTTGCATCCTGCCGCGCTCTGGGCCGAGTTGGGGCGCAGTGGTTTTGCCTATGAGCTGCGTGCCGAAGCCGGCCCCGGCACGTATGAAACCACCTGGCCGATTGTCGCGATGGGCCCGGAAAAACACTTGGCGTATGCGGTGCAGTGGTTCGCCATGGCCTTGGCGCTGATGGCGCTTTACGTCTATCTCGGACGGCACAACACACAGGAGAAGTCCCATGGGAGCGGCCATGAATCCACCCAGCGCATCTGAGCTGCCGGACCGGCGCAAAGGTCGCTGGCAGTTGATCCTGATCCTGATGATGGTGATCGGCCCGATGGCGCTGGCCACCTTCATGTACAAGCTGCAGTTCTGGGTGCCGGACAGCCGCAGCTATCACGGCGAGATGATCGGCAACGGCCAGACGCGCGCGGAGATCGGCGTGCAGGCGGATGAGCAGCGCTGGCAGTTGTTGGTCACGGCGCCCGCTGCCTGTGCTGCCGATTGCCAGCAGTTGGTGTACCTGGCGCGCCAACTGCAAATCAGCCTGGGCCGCGATGCGTCACGCGCCAGCCATGCGTTGGCCAGTGCGCAGCCGGTCGGCGCCGAGTACGAGGCCAAATTGAAAGTCGAATACCCGCAGCTGCAACGCTACCCACTGGACCTGTCGACCTTCACCAAGGGCGCCACTGCACCAGGCGATGCGCAATTGTGGATCGTCGACCCCCACGGCAACCTGGTGCTGCGCTACGACGCCGGGGTCAAGGGCAAGGACTTGCTCAATGACCTGCGACACCTGCTGAAACTGTCGAACATCGGATAAGGGCATCGTCATGGCCAAGCCTGGATTTCGCCTTGCGTTGTTTGCCACCCTGCTGGCGCTGATCGTGGTGCTGCTCGGGGCCTATACCCGCTTGACCCATGCCGGCCTGGGCTGCCCGGACTGGCCCGGTTGCTATGGGTTTATCAGCGTGCCGCAGAGCGAAGCCCAACTGGCCCATGCCGAACTGCATTTTCCCGACGCTCCGGTGGAAGCGGACAAGGGCTGGAGCGAGATGATTCATCGCTACTTCGCCGGTACCCTGGGGCTGTTGATCGCACTGCTGGCGGCGCGCTCGTGGAGCCATCGGCGTGACCCAGGCCAACCGGTGAAGTTGCCGCTGTTTGTGCTCGCGGTAGTCGTCGCTCAGGCGGCGTTTGGCATGTGGACGGTCACGTTGAAGCTCTGGCCCCAGGTGGTGACGGGGCATCTGCTGGGGGGCTTTGCGACCTTGAGCCTGCTGTTCCTGCTGACCTTGCGATTGTCCGGCGTGCTGCCGGCGCTGATTGTGCCCAAACGCCTGCAATACTGGGCCACGGCGGGGCTGGTGCTGGTGATCGGCCAGATTGCGTTGGGCGGTTGGGTCAGCTCCAACTACGCGGCGGTGGCCTGTATCGACCTGCCGACCTGTCATGGCCAGTGGTGGCCTGCGGCGGACTTTGCCAACGGCTTTCACCTCACCCAGCACATCGGCCCCAACTATTTGGGCGGGCAGCTGGACAGCGAGGCGCGCACGGCGATTCATCTGACCCATCGTCTTGGCGCTGTGGTGGTCACGCTGGCGCTGCTGGGCCTGGCCTGGCAGTTGCGGCTGGTGGGCATGACGCGTCTGGCTGGCCTGCTGCTGATCGCATTGGCGGCGCAACTCTGCCTGGGCCTGAGCAACGTGTATTTTCATCTGCCACTGCCGGTGGCGGTCGCCCATAACGCCGGCGGCGCGGCCTTGTTGCTGACGCTGGTGCTGGTCAACTACCACGCACGCACCAGCCTCGTTCGGGTGCGTAACCAGCAGCCCTTCGGCTGGCGATTTATCCCGCGCAAACAGGTGTCGGGCCTCATCACCCTCAAAGGAGAGATGCCATGGCGTCCTTGATCGGTGCGCGTCACGACCAGGCGCTCTGGCGTGATTACCTGGAGCTGACCAAGCCGAAAGTGGTGGTGTTGATGCTCATCACCTCGCTGGTGGGGATGTTCCTGGCGACGCGTGCCGGCGTGCCGTGGACGGTGCTGGTGTTCGGCAACCTCGGGATTGCCCTGTGCGCGGGCGGCGCGGCGGCGGTGAACCATGTGGTGGACCGGCGTATCGATGCAGTCATGGCGCGTACGCATAAACGGCCGCTGGCCCAGGGACGTGTGGCGCCAGGGGCAGCGTTGGCCTTTGCATTGTTTCTGGCTGTTGCAGGTTTAGCCCTGCTGCTGGCGTTTACCAACCCCTTGGCGGCGTGGCTGACCTTGGCTTCGCTGCTGGGCTATGCGGTGATCTACACCGGATTCCTCAAGCGCGCGACACCGCAGAATATCGTCATCGGCGGCCTCGCCGGGGCGGCACCGCCGCTGTTGGGCTGGGTGGCCGTCACCGGGCATATCAGCGCCGAGCCCTTGTTGCTGGTGCTGATCATCTTCGCCTGGACCCCGCCGCACTTCTGGGCCCTGGCCATCCATCGCAAAGAGGAATACGCGAAGGCCGATATTCCGATGCTGCCGGTGACCCACGGCGAGCAGTACACCAAGGTGCATATCCTGCTCTACACCTTCGCCCTGCTGGCGGTGAGCCTGATGCCTTATGTGATCCATATGAGCGGCCCGCTCTACCTGGCCTGCGCACTGCTATTGGGTGCGCGCTTTCTGCAATGGGCCTGGGTGTTGTACCGTGGCGGTCGGCCGCACGCGGCGATCAACACCTTCAAGTACTCTATCTGGTACTTGCTGCTGCTGTTCATCGCCCTGCTCGTAGACCACTACCTACTGTTGAACCTATGACCCGAACTCAGAAAACCGTCTTCATCCTGGTCGCCATCGTCGCGCTGATCATGGGCCTGACCGTCAACAAGGTGCTCAATGGCAAAGGCCAGGGCGACCCCACTGCGCTGATCGACGCAGGGATCATCCTGCTGCCGCAAAGCCGTCAGTTGCCCCCCGTCAGTATGAGCAACCAGGACGGCCAGCCGGTGCTGGTCAATGAGTTGAAGGGCAAGTGGAGCCTGCTGTTCTTTGGCTACACGTTCTGCCCGGATATCTGTCCTACCACTCTCGCCCAGTTGCGCCAGATCAAGAGCGAGCTGCCCAAGGACGTCGTGGACAAGTTGCAGGTGATCCTGGTGAGTGTCGATCCGCACCGCGATACGCCGGCTCAGCTCAAGCAGTACCTGGGGTACTTCGATCCGCAGTTCGTGGGCTTGACTGGTGCGAACGTGGAGGACGTGCAGAAGGTGTCGAATGCGGTGAGCATTCCGTTTATTCCGGCCGATACCAGCAAGCCGAATTACACCGTGGACCACAGTGGCAACCTGGCGTTGATCGGGCCGGACGGGACCCAGCGTGGGTTTATCCGGGCGCCGTTGAACAACCAGAAGCTAATCGCGCAACTGCCTGGCCTGTTGCAGCGAAAATAACTAACGCCACAAAACAACGGTGGGAGGGGGCCAGCCCCCTCCCACCTTTTGATCTCCGGTAGTTGGGAGATCGAGTCGGATCAGAACGCCGGCTTGATCGCGCCTTTGTACTTCTCTTCGATGAACTTCTTCACTTCAGGCGTGTGCAGGGCTGCCACCAGCTTCTTCACCGCGTCCGCGTCCTTGTTGTCTTCGCGGGTCACCAGAATGTTCACGTAAGGCGAGTCGCTGCCTTCAATGACCAGGGCGTCCTTGGACGGGTCCAGCTTGGCTTCCAGCGCATAGTTGGTGTTGATCAGCGCCAGGTCGACCTGGGTCAGCACGCGCGGCAGGGTCGCGGCTTCCAGTTCACGGAACTTCAGGTTTTTCGGGTTGGCAGTGATGTCCTTGATGGTCGACAGGATGTTGCTCGGGTCCTTCAAGGTGATCAGGCCGTTCTTGGCCAGCAGCAACAGTGCGCGGCCGCCGTTGGTGGCGTCGTTCGGAATCACCACGTTGGCGCCGCTTGGCAGCTCGTCGAGCTTCTTGTACTTGCTGGAGTAGGCGCCCAGGGGCTCCAGGTGCACGGCACCGACGCTCACCAGGTGAGTGCCCTTGGCCTTGTTGAATTCATCCAGGTACGGCTGGTGCTGGAAGAAGTTGGCGTCCAGGCGCTTTTCAGCCACTTGTACGTTCGGCTGCACGTAGTCGGTGAAGACTTTGACCTGCAGGTCCACGCCTTCTTTGGCGAGTGCAGGTTTCACGAACTCCAGGATTTCCGCATGCGGCACCGGCGACGCAGCGACGGTAATGGTTTCGGCGTGGGCGGAAAACGCGGCAACGGCGGCGAAAGCAACCAGTAGTTTTTTCATCCAACAAGCTCCTTGTTCGGGCAGGTGCCGGCTTTTGGGCCGGCAGTGGCCGTTATTTTCGAGAAAAATGCACCACCAGCTTGTCGCCGACGGTTTGCAGAATTTGCACCAGGATCAGCAGCATCACCACGGTGACCACCATCACATCGGTCTGGAAACGCTGGTAACCGAAGCGGATCGCCAGGTCACCCAGGCCACCGGCACCGACCACACCGGCCATCGCCGTGTAGGACACCAGTGTAATCGCCGTCACCGTAATCGCCGCGAAAATGCCGGGGCGTGCTTCGGGCAACAAGGCGTTGGTGATGATCTGGCGCGTGCTGGCGCCCATGGATTGGGTGGCTTCGATAATGCCGCGGTCCACTTCACGCAGGGCGGTTTCCACCAGGCGTGCGAAGAATGGCGTCGCACCGACGACCAACGGCGGAATCGCCCCCGCCACACCCAGCGAAGTCCCGGTGATCAACACGGTGAACGGGATCATCACGATCAACAGGATGATGAACGGCAGCGAACGCAGGATGTTCACGATCAGCGACAGCAGCGCGTACAGGCCCTTTTGTTCGAACAGTTGGCGCGGGCTGGTCAGGAACAGCAGCACGCCCAGCGGCAGGCCCAGTACCACGGTAAAGAACAGCGAGCCGAACAGCATGGTCATGGTGTCGCCAGTGGCGAGCCAGATTTCGGACCAGTCGATATTGGCGAAGAAACTCAACAGGACTTCCATTAGCGCAGGACCTCCATGTGGACGTCGGCGGCGGTGAAGCGCGCGAAGGCGGCCTCCATGTCACCACCCGTGACGGCGAGGGTCAGTTGCCCGTAAGGGATGTCTTTGATGCGGTCGATACGGCCGGCAAGAATGCTGTAGTCCACTCCCGTTTCGCGGGCGACGGTACCCAGCAGCGGCGCGTAGGTCGCTTCGCCCTGGAACGTCAGGCGCACGATACGGCCCGGCACATGGGCGAAATCGTCGCGTTGTTCGTTTTCGTCGACCTGTTCGGACTCTTGCACGAAGCGCTTGGTGGTCGGGTGCTGGGGGTGCAGGAACACATCGGCCACCGAGCCTTGCTCGACGATCACGCCGGCGTCCATTACCGCCACCTGGTCGCAGACGCGGCGGATCACATCCATTTCATGGGTGATCAAGACGATGGTCAGTTTGAGCTCGCGGTTGATTTCGGCCAGCAGTTGCAGCACCGAGGCGGTGGTCTGCGGGTCGAGGGCGCTGGTGGCCTCGTCGCACAGCAAGATTTTTGGCTTGGTCGCCAGCGCGCGGGCGATGCCGACGCGCTGCTTCTGGCCCCCGGACAATTGCGCCGGGTACTTTTTGGCGTGATCTGACAGGCCAACCCGTGCGAGCAGTTGTGCGACGCGCAGGTCGATGTCCTTGCGGGACAATTCGCCCGCCAGGGTCAGCGGCAGCGCCACGTTGTCGGCGACGGTCTTGGAGGCCAGCAGGTTGAAGTGCTGGAAAATCATCCCGACTTGCTGGCGAAAACGGCGCAGGCCGTTGGCGTCCAGGGCAGTCACTTCTTCACCGTCGACGCTGATCTGCCCGCCGCTCGGTTCTTCGAGGCGATTGATCAGGCGCAGCAGGGTACTTTTGCCGGCACCCGAATGGCCGATGAGGCCAAACACCTGGCCGTTCTCGACGGTCAGGCTGGTGGGGTGCAGCGCGGGGATATCCTTACCGTCGACACGGTAGGTTTTATGGACGTTATGAAACTCGATCACGTAGCGAACCTTGTGGGGCGCATGGAAAAGGGATCAGCGGTTAGCCGGGCGCGCATTTTAGCCTGTCCAACTAGTGTTTCTTAGCATTTATTTCGCATCCATCCAGCGATTTGGCAATAACGCGATCAAAGGTCATATAAAAGGAACGGCCCCCAACCCCATCAGTCACTACTTAAGCAACTCGATTTCCCAGGTGCCGTGCCTGGGGTTTTGCTCAAACGAGCCGGGGATTGCTCTGGCCACTTTGAATAAGGAGTCATGTCTGATGAGCACCAAAAAGCCAGCTACCCCGCCGAAGAGTGAACTCGCGGGTACCGATACCCTGGACCGTGGCAATACCAACGCCAAGTTGCAGGCCTTGGAGGCGTTCCGTTCCGACGCAACCGGCCAGGCGCTGCGCACTAACCAAGGCGTCAAGATTTCCGATAACCAGAACAGCTTGAAGGCCGGCGCACGCGGGCCGTCGCTGCTGGAAGACTTCATCATGCGTGAAAAAATCACGCACTTTGACCATGAGCGCATCCCGGAGCGCATCGTGCATGCTCGTGGCACCGGCGCCCACGGGTATTTCCAGAGCTACGAGAACCACTCGGCTCTGACCAAGGCAGGGTTCCTGCGCGACCCAGGCCATAAAACCCCGGTATTCACCCGATTCTCCACCGTGCAGGGCCCTCGAGGTTCAGGCGATACCGTGCGAGACGTGCGTGGTTTCGCCGTGAAGTTCTTCACCGACGAGGGCAACTTCGACCTGGTGGGCAACAACATACCGGTGTTTTTTATCCAGGACGCAATCAAGTTTCCCGACTTCGTCCACGCGGTGAAGCCTGAACCGCACAACGAAATTCCAACCGGCGGTTCGGCCCATGACACGTTCTGGGATTTTGTCTCGCTGCAGCCTGAGTCTGCGCACATGGTCATTTGGGCCATGTCTGACCGTGCCATTCCAAAAAGCCTACGCAGCATGCAGGGCTTTGGCGTGCACACCTTCCGTTTTATCAATGCCGAAGGCGTGTCCAACTTTGTCAAATTCCACTGGCGTCCTACGGCGGGTACCTGTTCGCTGGTGTGGGACGAAGCGCAAAAGCTTGCCGGTAAAGATACCGACTACCACCGTCGCGACCTGTGGGAAGCCATTGAAATGGGCGATTACCCAGAGTGGGAACTGGGTGTGCAGGTGATTCCAGAAGACAAGGAACACGCGTTCGATTTCGACATCCTCGATCCCACCAAGCTGATACCCGAGGAATTGGTGCCCATCACGCCGCTGGGCAAGATGGTGCTCAACCGCAACCCGGACAACTTTTTTGCCGAAGTTGAACAGGTGGCGTTCTGCCCTGGCCACATCGTGCCCGGGATCGACTTCTCCAATGACCCGCTGCTGCAAGGTCGGTTGTTTTCCTACACCGATACGCAGATCAGCCGACTCGGTGGTCCGAACTTTCACGAATTGCCGATTAATCGACCGGTCGCCCCCTTCCATAACGGCCAGCGTGATGCGATGCACCGCACCACCATCGACAAGGGGCGTGCGGCCTATGAGCCAAACTCCATCGACGGCGGCTGGCCCAGCGAGACAGCGCCGGCTGCCGAGGATGGTGGTTTCGAATCCTATTACGAGCGCGTCGACGCCAACAAAGTGCGCGAGCGCAGCGAGTCGTTCGGGGATCACTTCTCCCAGGCGCGCCTGTTCTTCCGCAGCATGAGTGCGCATGAGCAAGAGCACATCATTGCGGCGTACAGCTTTGAGTTGGGCAAGGTGGAGCGTGAGTTTATCCGCGCGCGCCAGGTCAACGAGATTCTGGCCAACATCGATCTGGAACTGGCCAAACGCGTGGCGCAGAACCTGGGGCTGCCGGCACCGACAAAAGGCACGGTAGCGGAGCTCAAGACCAAACCCGAGCGCTCCCCTGCATTGAGTCAGGCGAATTTGTTGCCGGGCGATATCAAGACCCGCAAGGTGGCGATTCTGGCGGCCAATGGCGTGGACGGTGCGGCGATTGCCGCGTTGAAGGCGGCGCTGGAAGCCGAGGGTGCTCACGCCAAGCTGTTGGGGCCGACGTCGGCGCCGGTGAAGACGGCGGATGGCAAGAGCCTGCCGGTGGATGCGTCGATGGAAGGCATGCCGTCCATTGCGTTTGACGCGGTATTTGTTCCCGGCGGCAAAGAGTCGGTCAAGGCGTTGAGCGGCGACGGTGTGGCACTGCATTACGTGCTGGAAGCGTACAAGCACCTGAAGGCGATTACGGTTGCCGATGATGCCAAGCCGTTGCTGGACGTGCTCAAGCTCGAGGCGGATGCGGGGTTGATCGTGGGTTCGGACGCCAAGGCGTTCAAGGCGTTCTTTGCCGCGATTGGCCAGCATCGGGTGTGGGATCGTGAGCCCAAGGCTAAAGCTATTCCGGCTTAAGCTTTTGGTTGTTTGTTAGATGGCTATCGGGGGCAAGCCCCCTCCCACACGTTGAATGTATTCACAGATCAGAATGTGGGAGGGGGCTTGCCCCCGATGGTTTTACTCAGCCTTACGCGGAATCAAAACAACCTGCGCCGGAATCTTCTTCAAGATCTGCCGGTGAATCTTCAGCTCATAGGCCGAATCAATTCGTTTCACCCGTTTGGTCAGCAATGTGGCCAGCCACGGGTAATCCTCGGTGCGCGGTGCCTGGATACTCACGTCACACTGGTAATTCACCACGTCGGTCGCAATCGCATCCAACTGATGACGCAGCGCTTCGATATCGGTGAGGTTCAGCGCGACCGTGGTGCTGGGCGCCGCCGGGTCGATGACCTTTGCGGCGGGCTTGGATTCCGCGGCCTTGAGGGCGGCCTCGGCTTGATCCAGCTCGGCCTTGCGGGCGTGGCTGATGGCGCTGTTGACGCCACCGGTGAGCGCCGGGGCCTTGGGCATCAAGGCGCGGGCACGGCTCAGGGCGGTGGCTGCAGCGTTGACATCACCTTTTTGCAGCACGATCTGGCTGCGCTGCAAGTAGGCTTCGGCCAATTGGCGCTGGTGGGCCTCGAGCGCCGGGTCGTTGGGCGACTGGGCCTGCAAGGCGGCCAACTGGTCTTCGGCGGTAGCCAACTCGCTGCTAGCGAGGTTTTGCTCCAGCTGTGCGATGGCAGCAGCACGCGCATCCGGGACCTCTGGGGCCGCGGGCGGTGTGCTTTGACAGGCGCCCAGCAGCAGGGAAAATGCGGCAAGGAGCAGATAACGGGAGGTGAACGGCTTCATTCCTGCGACTCTCTATTTGCGCAAAAAGCGAGCAAGTCTACACCCCTCGACGGGGCAGGACAAAACTCAGCAGAAACAGGGCGGCGGCCGTGACCACAATCGATGGCCCGGCCGGGGTGTCCTTGAACCAGGACAGCGACAGCCCTCCGCACACTGCAAGCATCCCCAGCAGGCTGGCGCCGATCGCCATCTGCTCCGGTGAGCGGGCATGGCGCTGGGCGGCTGCGGCGGGAATGATCAGCAGCGACGTGATCAACAATACGCCGACTATCTTCATCGCGACAGCAATCACCACGGCGATCAACAGCATCAAGGCCATGCGCAGCGTCGGCACCGGCAGGCCTTCGACGGTGGCCAGTTCCTCGTGCACGGTGATCGCCAGCAGCGGGCGCCACAGGGCAATCAGCAACACCAGCACAATGGCGCTGCCGCCGAGAATCCACGCAAGGTCGGTTGGGCTGATCGCCAGCAGGTCGCCAAACAGGTACGCCATCAGGTCGATGCGCACTTCGTGCATGAAGCTCAGCACCACCAGGCCCAGGGACAGGGTACTCGGCGCGAGGATGCCCAGCAGGGTGTCCGACGCCAGCGGCTGGCGCTGTTGCAGGGTCACCAGCAGCACGGCCAGCAACAGGCAGCCCACGGTCACGGCGATGGTCGGGCTGACATCCAGCAGGAAGCCCATGGCCACCCCCAAGAGCGCCGCGTGGGACAAGGTGTCGCCAAAATAGGCCATGCGTCGCCAGACCACAAACGAGCCCAATGGGCCCGCCACCAACGCCAAGGCCAGGCCTGCCAGCAGGGCGTAGAGCAGAAAATCAGCCATGCTTGCAGCTATCTCCATGAACGTGGGTATGGGGTGCGGTGGGGTCATCGACGACTTCGCCATGCAGGTCATGGGCGTGGTCGTGATGGTGGTGGTAGATCGCCAGGCTCTGGGCGTTCTTGCCGAACAGCTCGACGAAGGCCGGGTCGCCGCTGACCTGTTCCGGGTGGCCGGAGCAGCATACGTGGCGGTTGAGGCACACCACCTGGTCGGTCGTGCTCATCACCAGGTGCAGGTCGTGGGAGACCATCAGCACGCCGCAGCCATGACGGTCGCGCAGGCGCGTGATCAGGCTGTACAGCTCGGCCTGGCCGGCGACGTCCACGCCTTGCACCGGCTCATCCAGCACCAGCAGTTCCGGCTCGCGCAACAGGGCGCGGGCCAGCAGCACGCGCTGCATTTCACCGCCGGAGATGCTTTGCACGGGGCTGTCGATCACCTGTTCGGCGCCCACTTCCCTGAGTGCGGCCTGGGCGCGGTCGCGGTCGACACCGGGGACCAGGCGCAAAAAACGCAGCACGGACAAGGGCAGGGTCGGGTCGACGTGCAGCTTCTGCGGCATGTAGCCGACGCGCAGCCTGGGCTTGCGCCACACGCTGCCGCTGTCGGGCTTGAGCAGGCCGAGCACGGCGCGTACCAGGGTGGTCTTGCCGGCGCCGTTGGGGCCGATCAGGGTAACGATCTGCCCCGGTTCGACGCTCAGTGCGATGTTATCCAGCACCGCTTGCCCGGCGAACGTGACGCCCACTTGCTCCAGGCGAATCAACGCATTGCTCATCAAGCCCCCTGGCAACCCGAGCACAGGCCGACCACTTCGACCGTTTGCCCTTCGACCCGGAAACCGACGTCGGCAGAACTCTTGATAATGGCGTCGCTGATGCTTTTTTGTTCAAGCTCGATGGCGGCGTGGCATTCGCGGCAGATCAGGAACTGGCCTTGGTGCGCATGTTCCGGGTGGTTGCAGCCGACAAAGGCGTTGAGCGAGGCGATGCGGTGTACCAGGCCGTTTTCCAGCAGGAAATCCAGCGCGCGGTACACGGTCGGCGGTGCGGCGCGACGGCCATCCTGCTCACTGAGCACGCCGAGGATGTCGTAGGCGCCCAGCGGCTTGTGGCTCTGCCACACCAACTCCAGCACGCGGCGACGCAGGGCGGTCAGGCGCAACCCTTTCTGCGCGCAGAGGGTGTCGGCCTCCGACAGCGCGGTGTGCACGCAGTGAGAGTGGTCGTGGGGACGGCTGGCAAGCGGTGTTTTAGGCATGAGCGGCGACGATATTTGATAGAGACGTTATTATGTTACCCGTTCCTACGCCATTGAGTGGTCATCGTGCCCAGACTTTTTCCCGTTTTTGTCGTATTTGTCGCCAGTTTGTTCATGACCGGCATCGCTCAGGCCGACGTGAAGGTGCTGACCAGCATCAAGCCGTTGCAGTTGATTGCCGCTGCCGTGCAGGACGGCGTGGCCGTTCCGGAGGTGTTGTTGCCGCCGGGCGCGTCGCCGCATAACTATGCGCTGCGCCCATCCGACGTACGGCGCGTGCAGTCGGTGGACCTGTTGTATTGGATCGGTCCAGATATGGAGACTTTCCTGCCGCGCGTGCTGAAAGGTCGTACAGCCCCGACGGTCGCCGTGCAGGATCTGCCCGGCATGAAGCTGCGCCGTTTCGCCGAAGATAGCCACTCCCACGCCGATGAAGCCGACGATCACGATCACGATCACCGCCCAGGCAGCCTGGATGCACATTTGTGGTTGTCGACGGTTAACGCCCGGGTGATCGCCGCGCGTATGGCGTCTGACCTCAGCGCCGCCGACCCGGCTAATGCCGCACGTTATCAGAGCAATGTGAAGGCCTTTACCGAGCGGCTGGATGCATTGGATGCGCGCTTGAAAGCGCGCCTGGCGACCATTGGCGATAAGCCCTACTTCGTGTTCCACGAAGCGTTCGATTATTTCGAAGAAGCCTACGGGCTCAAGCACGCCGGGGTATTCAGCGTGGCCGCCGAAGTGCAGCCTGGCGCTCAGCATGTGGCAGCGATGCGTACACGATTGCAGGAAGTGGGCAAGACATGCGTATTCAGCGAGCCGCCGCTGCGTCCGCGGTTGGCTGAAACCCTGGTGGCAGGCTTGCCGGTAAAGCTGGCGGAATTGGATGCGTTGGGCGGTTATACCCCGGCGACCGCTCAAGGTTATGAGCAGGTGTTGGAGAAGCTTGGTAACGACCTGGCCGGGTGCCTGAACTCGTTGTAACAGGCGGCGCCGATCGAATGTGGGAGCAGGCTTGCCAGCTCCCACAATGACCGGGTTGGGCTTTAGAGGGCGAACGGCAGTTGGATCGTGACCTGCTGACGTTGTGCCAGTCGATGCTCAAACTCCGCCGGGTCGTGGATCAGCACATCCTGGCCGGCAAACGACTCGGCGGCGATCAAACGCGACAGCCAGAACCGCACGCACGCCACCCGTAACATCGTCGGCCACAATTCGGCTTCCTTGGCCGTGAACGGCCGCAGGCCGGCGTAGGCGCCCAGCAGTGCGCGGGCGCGGGGCCCGTCGATGACGCCGTCGGCGTCCGAACACCAGTCATTCAGGGCGATGGCCACGTCGTACAGCATCGGGCCGGAGCAGGCGTTGTAGAAGTCGATCAGGCCTGTCAGGTGAGTGCCTTCGAACATGGCGTTGTCGCGAAACAGGTCGCCATGAAGGTTCGCGCGTGGCAGAGCCAGGATCTGTGCCTGGTGCGCCGCGATTTCATCCAGGGCCTCCTGCAGCAAGCGCTTTGGCGCCGCTTGCAGGTGCGAAATCAGCTGTGTGCCTTCGCTGAGCATCCAATCGAGGCCGCGATCGGTCTTGCGCTCCAGTACCTTCTCGCCCTGGGTCGCCTGGTGCAGATGGCCGAGCAGCTCGCCGACCTGGGCGCAGTGCTGGGCGTTGGCGTCCTTGATGTGCTTGCCGGCCAGGCGCGGTTGCAGCAGCGCCGGCTTGCCTTTCAGTTCGCGCAGGGCGACGCCGTCGGTGGTGCGCAGCGCGTAGGGTACGGGCAGGTCGGCATCGTGGAGGACGTCGAGCAGTTCGATGAAGAACGGCATTTCGGCGACGGGGCCGCGTTCAACCAGGGTCAGGACGAATTCGCCGTGTTCCAGGCTGATGAAGAAGTTGGTGTTTTCGCTACCGGCGGCAATTCCCTGGAAATCCAACAGGCGGCCGAGCCCGTAAGGGGCGAGAAAGGTTTCCAGCTCGGGCCGAGCCAGGGGAGTAAACACAGACATGGTTAAAACTGCCAGTACGGGCGCCGCAGTGCACGGCGCCAATTGAAGTTAAGAAATCATTTCCATTCGAAAATCTTCCATGACGGGATCAGCATATCCGGCTGGTCAGAGCGGATGAAGTTTGCATCAGTGCCGTCCGCCCGCACCAGAAAGTACGGTGGCGCGCCTTTCGGGGTGACCTTGATTGCATACAGGAACCCGTTTTGGCGGTACTCCTGGATAGTCTTGTCGCCTTCCGTGCGAATGGTAACTTCCGGATCGCCCGAAGGGGCGGTGTCTGCCGCCATGGCAGCCATCGGAGCGAGTGCAATCAAGCCAGTGAACAGCAGGCGATTGAATGTACGCATGATAACCTTGTCCCTTTGTCGTCATTGGTCCGGCTATTCTAGCGCCTGACCCGCCGAAAAGGTTGATCCTGCTCATGAGCCAAGCCCCCCTCGTCCTGGTGGACGGTTCTTCATATCTGTACCGCGCCTTCCACGCGCTGCCACCGCTGACCACCTCCAAAGGCCTGCCGACCGGTGCGGTCAAGGGCGTGTTGAACATGCTCAAGAGCCTGCGCAGGCAGTACCCGGACAGCCCGTTCGCGGTCGTGTTCGACGCTAAGGGTGGGACCTTTCGCGATGACATGTACGCCGAATACAAGGCCAATCGTCCGAGCATGCCCGATGACATGCGCGTGCAGATCGAGCCGCTGCACCAGAGCGTCATGGCCCTGGGCTTCCCGTTGCTGTGCGTCGAAGGCGTCGAGGCCGATGACGTGATCGGCACCCTGGCCCGCAGCAGTGCGGCCGCCGACCGGCCGGTGGTGATTTCTACCGGCGATAAAGACATGGCGCAGCTGGTGGACGGGCACATTACCTTGGTCAACACCATGACCGGTAGCTCGATGGACATCGAAGGCGTAAAGGAGAAATTTGGCGTCGCTCCGGAGCAGATCATCGACTATCTGGCGTTGATGGGCGATTCGTCCGACAACATTCCGGGCGTTCCGGGCATCGGTCCCAAGACGGCTTCCGGCTTGCTGGTGGGCGTGAACGGCGGCCTCAAGGAGCTTTACGAGCAACTCGACATCGTGCCGACCTTGCCGATCCGTGGGGCGAAAACCCTGCCGGCCAAGTTGGAAGAACACCGTGAAATGGCGTTCCTTTCCTACCAATTGGCGACGATCAAGGTCGATGTGCCGCTGGACGTAGGCCTGGATGATCTGCATCTGGCCGAGCCGGATCGCGAAAAACTGATGGAGTTGTACGCGCTGCTGGAGTTCAAGAGCTGGATCGACGAGATCCAGCGCGACGTCAAACGCGTCGAGCTCAAGGCAGCGCCGGCGGTTGAAGCCGTTGTCGAAGCCGTCGAGCCTGTGGAAGCGTCCTACACCACGGTACTGGACCAGGCCACGTTTGATACCTGGCTGAAAAAGCTCAACGACGCGAAGCTGTTCGCGTTTGACACCGAAACCACGGGTATCGACGCCCAACAGGCGCAATTGGTTGGCATCTCCTTTGCCGTGCAGCCCCACGAGGCGGCCTACATTCCGCTGACCCACTCCTACATCGACGCGCCGCAACAGCTGGACCGCGACACGGTGCTGCTGGCACTGAAACCGTTGCTGGAAGACCCGGCCAAGCTGAAGGTCGGCCAGCATGCCAAGTTCGACATGAACATCCTGGCCAACTGTGCCATCGGTGGCGACGCGGCGAATGGAATTACCGTGCGCGGTATTGCCTTCGACACCATGCTCGAATCCTACGTGCTCAATTCCACGGCCACCCGCCATGACATGGACAGCCTGGCCAAGAAGTACCTGGACTACGACACCGTCGCCTTCCAGGACATCGCCGGCAAGGGTGCCAAGCAGCTGACGTTCGACCAGATCGCTTTGGAGCAGGCTGGCCCTTACGCCGCGGAAGACGCCGATATCACCTTGTGTCTGCACCAGGCGCTGTTTGCACAACTGTCTGCCATCCCAAGTCTGGCGAGCGTGCTCACGGATATCGAAATCCCGCTGGTGCCGGTGTTGGCCCGTATCGAGCGCCAGGGCGCGTTGGTCGACAAGGAATTGCTGGGCATCCAGAGCATCGAGCTGGGCAACAAGATGGTCGAGCTGGAGCGCCAGGCGTTCGAGATCGCCGGTGAGGCATTCAACCTGGGCTCGCCCAAGCAGCTCGGCGCAATCCTGTATGAAAAACTGGGCTTGCCCGTTTTGAAAAAGACCGGCAAAGGCCAGGCCTCCACGGCTGAAGAAGTGCTGGCCAAGCTGGCCGAAGATGATTATCCGTTGCCCAAGGTGCTGATGCAGTACCGCAGCATGAGCAAGCTGAAAAGCACCTACACCGACCGCCTGCCAGAGCAGATCAACCCGCGTACCGGGCGGATCCACACGTCTTATCACCAGGCCGTGGCCGCGACCGGGCGTCTGTCTTCCAGTGACCCGAACCTGCAGAACATTCCGGTGCGCACGGCGGAAGGCCGACGGATTCGCCAGGCATTTGTCGCGCCAAAGGGCTACAAGCTGCTGGCGGCGGACTATTCGCAGATCGAGCTGCGGATCATGGCGCACCTGTCCAAGGACGAAGGGCTGATGAACGCCTTCCGCGACAACCTGGATGTGCACACGGCCACGGCGGCCGAAGTGTTCAAGGTTGAGTTGGGCGAGGTCTCGTCCGACCAGCGCCGCAGCGCCAAGGCGATCAACTTCGGCCTCATCTACGGCATGGGCGCCCAGAAGCTGGGCAAAGACATCGGCGTCGATACCAAGACGGCCAAGGCGTATATCGACGTGTATTTCGCCCGCTACCCCGGCGTGCGCGAATACATGGAGCGCACGCGCGCCCAGGCGGCAGATCAGGGTTACGTCGAGACCTTCTTCGGCCGCCGCTTGTACTTGCCGGACATCAATTCCAATAAGCCTCAGGAGCGCGCCGCCGCAGAACGTACGGCGATCAATGCGCCGATGCAGGGCACTGCTGCGGACATCATCAAGAAAGCCATGGTGCGGGTGGACAATTGGCTGACCGACTCGGGCCTGGATGCCAAGGTGATCCTGCAGGTGCACGATGAACTGGTGCTCGAGGTGCGCGAGGACCTGGTGGCCGAAGTCAGCGAGAAGATTCGCGAGCACATGAGCGCTGCTGCGGCGCTGGATGTGCCGCTGCTGGTGGAAGTGGGCGTGGGGAATAACTGGGACGAAGCGCACTGAGTCCGGGGCTCTGCCATCACCTTGCGTGGTGGCAGAGTGCTTTAGTGCGGAAATCGCCGTCGGTTATTTCAAATAGTTTTTCCAACCTGCCGGAACTTAACCCGTGAACTGCTACTCAGAGTTACTGAATGGGTGGTGAAGCCCTTCAATGCTCCTATGTTGTGTTAAGTGTTGGCAGATATCTGGACCCCGCCCTAGCGGTCCAGTACTTGAACCCCGAACTTCCCCTCCCCATACGAAGTCCGGGGTTTTTTTTGCCTGCAGAAAAGTTACTCGGCGAGTTCCGCGCCCTTGTCTGCCAGTTCCATCCAGTCGGCCAGTACCGTGTAGGCCTCTTCAAGGCCCAGGCGTTTTGGCGCCGAGAACAGCTGGATAGTGATTGCGTCACCCCAGCCCTTGCGGATTTCCGACTGCACCTTGAGCAGGGTGTTCTTGGCGGCGCCGTAGGTCAGCTTGTCAGCCTTGGTCAGCAGGATGTGCATCGGCATGCCGCTGGCGACTGCCCAATCGAGCATCAGCAGGTCGAAGTCGGTCATTGGATGACGGATGTCCATCATCAGGATCAAGCCCTTCAAACTCTCGCGGCCACCCAGGTAAGCCTCGAGGTGACGCTGCCAGTGAAGCTTCAATGGGATAGGGACTTTTGCGTAACCGTAGCCCGGCAGGTCGACCAGACGCCGATCATCGTCTAGCTTGAAGAAATTGAGGAGTTGCGTGCGGCCCGGGGTTTTCGAGGTGCGCGCCAGGCTGGCGTGGGTCAGGGTGTTCAGCGCGCTGGATTTACCAGCGTTGGAACGACCGGCAAAGGCGACTTCAAAACCTTCGTCATCGGGGCATTGGTCAACTTTGGCGGCGCTGAGCATGAACGTGGACTGTTGGCACAGGCCGAGGATGGGATTCTTGAGTTGCATGAGATTTCCGATGTGGGCGGTGCCGAGAAAAGGTGCGGCAAGCGGTGTCGTTTCCGTTTCAGTAGCGCCAGTATATAATGCCGCAGATTTTGTGTGTGCTTTGTCCCAGCGAAGGATGAGGTTCACGGGAGCGAAAGACCTTTATTGCGCATTAGAACGCAAAACGCTCTCAAACCCTGAATTGGTCGACGTATGACCAAGTGGTTGCTCGCGATCGGTCTCCTGATTCCGCTTTACGGCGCTCAGGCTACACAGGATCCGGAAGCGGTGTACAACCGAGTTTGCGTGGCTTGCCATGCCGGCCAGCTGCCAGGTGCCCCCAAGCGGGGTGATCAGGCGGCCTGGGCGCCAAGACTGGCGCAGGGCATGGACACGCTGGTCCAACACGTGACCCAGGGTTTCAAGGCAATGCCGCCGCGTGGTTTGTGCATGGACTGCAGTACTGAGGATTACCAGGCCGTCATTCAATTGATGGTGAGTAAACCCGGTAGATAACTCTTAAACCCTTAGCCGTAGTTGGATTAGCTGATGAACAAACTGATCGTGAGTCTGCTGTTGACCCTGGGCATCACCGGTGTTGCCCATGCTGCAGGCGACGCTACAGCGGGCCAGGCGAAAGCCGCCGTATGTGGTGCTTGCCACGGACCGGATGGCAACAGCCCGGCGCCGAACTTCCCCAAGCTGGCCGGCCAGGGTGAACGTTACCTGACCAAGCAGCTGCACGACATCAAGGACGGCAAGCGCACGGTGCTGGAAATGACCGGCTTGCTGACCAACCTCAGCGATCAGGACCTGGCGGACATCGCGGCCTATTACGCCAGCCAGAAAGGCAGTGTGGGAGCTGCCGATCCGAAGCTGGTAGCCCGGGGCGAGAAGCTGTTCCGCGGCGGTGACCTGGACAAGGGCCTGCCGGCCTGCACGGGCTGCCACTCGCCAAACGGCGCTGGCATTGCCGCCGCAGGCTTCCCGCACCTGAGCGGCCAGCACGCGCAATACATCGCCAAGCAACTGACCGATTTCCGCAAGGAAGAAGCGGGTCGCGCCAATGATGGCGACGCGATGATCATGCGCACGATTGCGCGCAAGCTCAGTGACGAGGACATCGCCGCGGTGTCCAGTTACATTCAAGGCCTGCACTGATTCGGGGCCTTGCGTTAACACTCGATTAATCCCGCGATGCAAGCATAAAAAGGGTGGCCCAGGCCGCCCTTTTTTGTGGCCGGTGCCGTTACACTAACGAACTCATGCCCGCGCAGGCCTGTCACAACAAAGGTCGCGTGAGGCGACTTTATTTGTCCAGGAGTAAAGCATGCGTAATCTGATCCTCAGCGCCGCTCTCGTCACGGCCAGCCTGTTCGGCATGACCGCACAAGCTGCCGACGTGCCGCTTGAAGCCGGTAAGACCTATGTTGAATTGGCCAACCCTGTTCCGGTTTCCGAGCCTGGCAAGATCGAAGTAGTGGAGCTGTTCTGGTACGGCTGCCCGCATTGCTACGCTTTTGAGCCGACCATCAACCCATGGGTTGAAAAGTTGCCCAAGGACGTGAACTTCAAGCGCATTCCCGCCATGTTCGGCGGCCCATGGGATGCCCACGGCCAACTGTTCCTGACCCTTGAAGCCATGGGCGTGGAGCACAAGGTGCACAACGCGGTATTCGATGCGATCCAGAAACAAGGCAAGCGTCTGACCAAACCGGACGAAATGGCTGACTTCGTGGCTACCCAGGGCGTCGACAAGGACAAGTTCCTGGCTACCTTCAACTCCTTCGCTATCCAGGGCCAGATCAAACAAGCCCGCGAACTGGCGCAGAAGTATGGCGTGCAAGGCGTACCGACCCTCATCGTCAACGGCAAGTACCGCTTTGACCTGGGTACCGCCGGTGGTCCTGAGGCGGTTCTCAATGTCGCCGACCAGTTGATCGCCAAAGAACGCGCAGCCAAGTAAGGGGCCCGTCATGCGTCGCTGGGGTACTGAACGTGTCGTTGGCCTGCATGACCCGCAGGTCAACGAGCATCACCTGGAATCCACGGGTTTGCCGGCAGACAGCCGGCTGCGCCTGCTCAGCTTCAATATCCAGGTGGGGATCAGCACCGAGAAATACCGGCACTACCTCACCCGTGGCTGGCAGCACCTGCTGCCCCACAACGGGCGTGCCGGCAACCTGCAGAAGATCGGCAGCCTGTTGAGTGATTTCGACCTGGTTGCCTTGCAGGAAGCCGACGGCGGCAGCTTGCGCTCCGGCTATATCAACCAGGTGGAACACCTGGCCCAGCTTGGCGCATTTCCCTACTGGTACCAGCAACTCAATCGCAACCTCGGGCGCCTGGCGCAGCACAGCAATGGCGTGCTCAGCCGCTTGAAACCTTCCGCCATCGAAGATCACCCGCTGCCGGGCCCCAAGGGCCGTGGCGCGATACTCGTGCGTTTTGGCGAGGGTCCAGAGGCGCTGGTGGTGGTGATGATGCACCTGGCGCTGGGTGCCCGTACCCGCACCCTGCAGCTGGCCTATATCCGCGAGCTGATTGGCAACTACAAGCACCAAGTGCTGATGGGTGACATGAACACCCATGCCAACGACTTGCTACTAAATTCTCCGCTGCGGGACCTGGGGCTATTGGCGCCGCAAGTCGAAGCCACGTTCCCCAGCTGGCGTCCGCAGCGCTGTCTTGACCATATCCTGCTCAGCCCTACCCTCACGCTCGAGAGTGTGCAGGTGCTGGCGCAGCCCATCTCCGATCACCTGCCGGTCGCGGTAGAGATTCGTCTACCGGGTTCGCTCACGGCTGATGCATTCCCCGCGTTGAGCCCAGGCACCAGCGGACCCCTTGCATGAGCGACGACGCCGAGCGTTGGAAAGAAAAATACCTGAAGAGCATCGAGCAGCAGGAAAAGCTGGAGCGTCGCTGGGCCGCCCGCCTCGACCTGCTGCGTCGAGGGCTGGTGCGCAGCACCCTGGCCGCCGAAGGCACTGACCGCGCAGTGGACCAGTGCATGAAGGAAATGCGCGACGTGGTCCGCACCGACGACATGGACGCCGCCCTCGCCGCCCTGTTGCCGCGCCTGGAAAAAGCCGTGCTCGACTCCGAGCAGCGCCGCGAAACCCGAGTGGACCAGATCGGCACCGCGCTGACCTCACTGGTCGCGCAGTTGCAAAAACTGCCGCTGCCCCGTGAGGTGGCCCGCCCGCTGAAAACCTTTGCCAAGCAATTGGATGGACGGGTCAGCCAGGCACGTGAAATCCCGCTGCTGCTCAGTGAGCTGAGTGGCCTGCAAGGGCAGGCACTGAGTAATCTGGACCCGGACGCCGAAGCCTCGCGCCCTGGGCCGGGCTTGCTGCAGCGTCTGTTTGGAACGAAGGACGGTGCAACCGAGGCGACAACCAGTGAGCCTGCACCCGTCCCGGCACTTCAGCCTGTCAGTGCTCCACCTGCGGCCGAGCCCCAGGCGCCTTTGCCATCGGCTGAGCCGCCGGCACCGGTGAAGGCGGCCGAGGTCGACACCGCTGAAGCCGTCGTTCGCGAGGGGATGGTTCCCGCGCCGTTGCCTGAAGCACCTGCGGCACGCATCGAGCCCGGCGCGTCCGAGCCAGAAGAGTCCGAGAGCGCGTCTGAAAGCGCCCTGGCCGCGTTTATCGAGATGCCAGAGGCGCCGGTTCAAACCCCGGATGAAACGGCGATTGGCAGCCTGTCCCTGCCCCCCGTATTGGAAACCGAAGAGCCCGACCCCGACGAGCTGCAACCGGACAGCCCTTTTTCCCTGCCGGACTCGCCAGAGCCGTCCTACAGTTCCGTCGCCAAGCATATCGAAGACACCCTGCTCGGCCTGCTGGACGAGCTGTCCCTGCCCGAACATCACCGTCCTCAGGCCGAAGCCATGCGCGAACGCCTGGCGCACGGGTTGAACTGGTACGAGCTACTGCCGATTCTCGATGACCTGGCGGTGCTGATGCTGGCGATTACCGACAGCGGCCAGCATGAGTTCGAGGCCTATCTCAAGCAACTCAACGAACGTCTCGAAGCTTTTCAGGGGCACCTGCAAGTGGCCAGCGACGGCCATGCCGACAGCCGGTCGGCTGCCCGTGAACTGGATACGCAGATTCGTAAGCAAGTGGACGGCCTGCAAAGCAGCGTCCAGGAAGCGGCTGATCTCAGCAGCCTCAAGCACGTTCTGGAAAGCCACCTTGAAGGCTTGCTGGGCACGATGGATGAGCACCAACAGCAACGCGACCAGCGTGAGCAGGAAGTGGCGGCGCGTCTCAAAGGTCTGGCCGAGCGTGTCGCCAGCATGGAGCAGGAAGCCCAGGGTTACCGTGAACACCTTGAGGTGCAGCGCCAGAAAGCCCTGATCGATCCGCTCACCGGCCTGCCCAACCGTGCAGCCTGGAGTGAGCGTCTGGACCATGAGGTCAACGCCTGGCAGCAGCACGGCAACAACCTGTCGCTGGCCATGCTCGACCTGGACCACTTCAAGCGCATCAACGATGGCTACGGCCACCTGGCCGGTGACAAAGTGTTGAAGATCATTGCCAGCGTGCTGCGCAAGCGGTTGCGCCCGAGCGATTTTATCGCGCGGTTCGGCGGTGAAGAGTTTGTGCTGCTGATGCCCGACTCTTCGCTGGCCGATGCCCTGGCGGTCGGCAATGCACTGCGCGCTGCCGTCGAGGCGTGCCCGTTCCACTTCAAGGGCGAGCCGGTGACCATCACGGTGTCCATGGGAGTGGCGCAGTTCCAACCGGGCGAGCGCAGCGACCTGGTGCTCAAGCGCGCCGATGCGGCGTTGTATCGGGCCAAGGCGGCCGGTCGCAACCAGGTACAGGCGGCGTAAAAAATGTTCCATTTTGTGATTTGACCGCCGGGCCCTGAGCGGTACGTTACACTGTTGCATTACCGTCTTCAGCGTAACGTTATCCGCCATGAAATTCCTGTCCTTCGCCTTTGTGTTTCTCCTGCTCGCGGGCTGCGCCAGCGGCCCTCGGCTTGACACCAGCCACCCTTCGGTGAACCACGACAACCGCGTGCAGTTCGTTGTGGTTCACTACACCTCCACCGACCTCGAGCGCTCACTGGCCCTGCTCACCCACGGGCAGGTCAGCAGTCATTACCTGATTGGCGACGACGCCTCCGGCACAATCTACAAGCTGGTGGACGAAAGCCAGCGGGCCTGGCACGCCGGCGAAAGTGAATGGATGGGCCGCACCTGGCTCAACTCCAGCTCCATCGGCATCGAGATCGTCAATCCAGGCTATCGGGACACGCCGACCGGGCGAGTCTGGTATCCGTACTCCGAAGCACAGGTGCAGTCGCTGGTGATCCTGCTCAAGGACATCAGCAAGCGTAATGGCATCGATCCCAAGAACATCATTGGCCACAGCGATATAGCACCGCTGCGCAAGTTGGATCCAGGGCCATTGTTCCCCTGGAAGCGCCTGGCGGCTGAAGGGTTGGGGGTGTGGCCGGATGCGCAGGCCGTCGCGCGCTTCCAGGTGCAGTACGCTGGCGAGTTGCCCAGCATCATCTGGTTCCAGCAGGAACTGGCCCGTCTGGGTTACCAGACACCGCAGACCGGGGAGTTGGATGTTGCCACCCGCCATGTGATCGCGGCGTTCCAGATGCATTTCCGGCCATCACGGTATGACGGTACGCCGGACGCGGAGAGTGCAGCGATCTTGCGGGCGCTCAACCACCGTTGAAGGATTGGGTTCGCCTGGTGTGGTGAGTACAGGGCGCAGCCCCTTCGCCACAAGCGCCGGCGCCTACAACGGAAGTGCCATGTAGAACTGGGTGCCCTGGCCGGGGCGCGAATAGACGCCCATGCGGCCACCGTGCAGTTGCACGATCTCCTTGCACAGGGCCAGGCCCAGGCCCGCGCCGCCCTTCTTGCGGCCCACCTGGACGAAGGGTTCGAAAATTCGCCCTTGCTGGCCATAGGCGATGCCTTCGCCATTGTCTTCCACACTGATGATGACCCGCTCACCATGGCGGCGTGCCTGCAGGCGAATCTGTCCGCCGTCGGCGGTGTGCCGCAGCGCATTGCCCAGCAGGTTGTCGAGGACGCGCTCCAACTGGGCCTGATCGGCATACAACCGGGGCAAGTCGGTTTGGGCTTCCACCACCAGTTCAATGTTCTGTGCCTTGGCCGGCTCTACAAACCGCGCGTGGGCGTGTTCAAGCAGGTCGTTAATGTCACAAGGCCCCAGGGTGAGTTTCTGCAGGCCGTTCTGATAGCGCGAGAAGTTGAGCAGGTCGTTGATCAGTTGCATCAAGCGTTGCATTTCTTCGTTAACGGTATCCAGCAGGTCCGCTTCACGGGATTCAGCGGGGAACTTCGCCCGTTCACGGAACAGGCCGAACGCCATATGCATACCGGTGACGGGCGTGCGCAGTTCATGGGAGGCACGCAACACGAACTCACTGCGCACCCTTTCGAATGCGCGCTGTTCGGTCACGTCGTGCAGCACCATCACGGCACCGAGGATATGCCCCTGGGTGTGGCTGACGGGCGTGAGGCTGTAAGTGAGCAGGCGCAACTCGCCTTCCACTTCCACTTCAAGATCATCCGGCGCACGCTCCAGGTTGCCGCCGCGCAGGACCAGTTGCAGCTGTTCATCCAGTTCCGGGCGCGCCAGCGCCTCGCCCAGGCCTTGGCCGAGGCGTTCCTCGTCCCAGCCAAGCTGGCGCTGGGCAACGGGGTTCAGATGCTCCAGGTGGCCCTGGCGGTCGATCATCAGCAAGCCATCGTCAATGCTGTCGAGCACGGCCTGCAGGCGCTGCTGACCGGCCAGGAGTTCGTCCACATTGGTCGCCTGGTGTTGGCGCAAGGCTTCGGCCATGATGCCGAAACGGCGGGTCAGCTGGTTCATTTCCGCTGCTGACGAGATCGGTAGCGTGACTTCAAAGTCGCCCTGCCCGATTTTATCCGCCGCCTTGGCCAGCGCTTCAATCGGCCCGCCAAAGCGGCGGGCGATGCCATGGGCGGTGACGAACCCGATGATCAGCACGGCCAGCCCCACCAATCCCAATAATCCCGCGACCAACAGCGCGCGCTCGCGTGACGTGTGTTCGCTGTTACTGATGTTTTGCAGTGCTTGCTTGTGCTCGGTGATCAGGCCGTTACGCAGTACGTTGAAGCTCTCGGTGAGCTTTTGCTTGCTGCCTGGCGGGGTTGAAGGTTGCTGGGATTGCTCAAACGCTTCCAGCAGCTTCTGGTAATCGGCCCGCGCCTGGACGAATCCGTGGCCTTGGTTATCGTGGCGTTCATGGGCAATGCCTTGCTCAAGCAAGTCCAGATACTGTTGCTTCGAGGCCTGCAGCGCCTGGGGGTCCGGGCGTGGTTCCAGCATCATGACCAATTGGTCGCCCAGGCTCTGGCGCAGCTTGAGCCCCAGGTCCAGGGTCACGAAGTTGCTGCGAATCAATGACTCCTGGGTCTTGGCCATTTGCATGACGCTGACCAGGCCCAGGATCAATCCCAGCAGGGCGACGGTAATCAGCGCTGAAATACTCAGGAACAACCGAGTGCGCAGTTTCATCGCAAGCTTCATAAGGTACCGCTCACAGGTTGTACTGTTTACGTTTACGGTACAGGGTCGAGGCGTCGATGCCGAGGGTGCGGGCCGCCTGATCCAGGGTATCGCTGGTGGCAAGCACTGCGCCGATATGCGCCTTTTCCAACTGATCCAGGCTCAGGGCTGCGCCAATGCGCGGCGCGTTGCTGGTCGGCTGGTCGGCCATACCCAGGTGGCTGATTTCGACTTTTTCCTGCGGGCAGATGATGCTCGCGCGCTCCACCACGTTGCGCAATTCACGGATATTGCCCGGCCAGCGGTAGTTGAGCAGCGCCTCACGCGCTTCATCGCTGAAGCCCCGCGCCGGTCGCGCATATTCCTTGACGAAGCGCGCCAGGAAGCGATCGGCCAAGGTCAGGATATCCTCACTGCGCTCGCGCAGCGGTGGCAGGTGCAAGGTGATGACGTTGAGGCGGTAGAGCAAGTCTTCGCGGAAACGCCCGTCGCGCACCATGTCTTCCAGGTTCAGGTTGGTGGCCGCGAGGATGCGAACATCGGCACGGCGAGTGACCGGGTCGCCGACGCGCTCGTATTCCTTGTCCTGGATAAATCGCAGTAACTTGGGTTGCAACGTGAGGGGAAAGTCGCCGATCTCGTCGAGGAACAGGGTGCCGCCATCCGCCTGGTTGACCCGCCCCAGGGTGCTTTCGCTGGCGCCGGTGAAAGCGCCACGGCTGTGGCCGAACAACTCACTTTCCATCAACTCGGCCGTCAGCGATGGGCAGTTGATGGTCACGCAGGATTTCTTCGCGCGCTTGCTCCAGCCGTGTATGGCGCGGGCGAGTTCACCTTTACCGGTGCCGGACTCACCGAGAATGAGGATGTTGGCGTCGGTCCCGGCCACCTGGCGTGCGGTTTCCAGCACCACCATCATTGCCGGGCTGTGGGAGTCGAGGCCGTCCTTCGGCTGACGCACGGCGCCTTCCAGTGCTTCAAGGCGCGCCGACAACTGGCGGACCTCCAACTGCTTGGCGGTGGCCAGGCGCAGTTGGTCGGGGCTGCAGGGCTTCACGAGGTAATCCGCCGCGCCGGCTTGAATGGCATCCACGGCAGTGTCGACCGCCGAATGGGCTGTGACGATAACCACGCGCATCCACGGCGCCTGGATGCGCATCTGCGCCAAAACGTCCAAGCCATTGTCTTCGCCCAGCCGCAGGTCCAGGAAGCACAGGTCGAACACTTGGCGCTGCATCAGCGCATCGGCCTGAGCGGCACTGTTGGCGGTGGCCACGGTATAGCCTTCGTCTTCCAGGCAGTAGCGGAAGGTGCGCAGGATCGCGGATTCGTCATCCACTAAAAGAATACGGCCTTGAAGTTCCTTGGCTGATTCCATCTGTTCCGCGCTCCTTAACTATGAATGATGGTGATTAGTCCCGGAAAAATCGGGCAAGTTGCATGGTTCATTCTGATCGATAAAAGGAAGCGTCGCGCAGGTATCTTCATGACATCCTACGAAACACCCTCCCTGATGGCGTTTTCATGCCGTCTAGCCACTTCGGCAATGCCTTTATCGCGTTCTATCCATCGGCCCGACCGCTGGCCATCGTGCATTTCGCACGGCCCCTCGGGGGGTATCGTGCAGGATGCTGGCCCCCAAGTGATTTTAAAAACTTTAACTCATTGATTTTATTGAGTTTTATTTTTGAAAAAAGCTGGCATGCACCCTGCAATATCCCTCCCAACGAATAATCAGAATGCGGGAGAACAGCAGCATGACTCGCCAAAGCCTCAGCCCATTGTGTGTATCTCCCCAGCGCCTGCAACAAGGTCTGCTTGCCAGCCTGGCGTTGATGATCACCTTGATTGCGGGCCAGCAGCTGCAGCAATGGCAGCAGAGTCAGCAGCAAACCCTGCACTTTGACCGTCCGGCCATGGGCCAGACCCACTTCAGTTCCATCGGTAGCGTTTCTGCCGATGCAACCGCCCCGCAGTTGCGTGTAGCCGACCAGGATTCAACTCTGGGTGAGCTGCCTGTGCAAGAGCGTTGGGTGTTCTAGGCAACAAAGCGGTTGTTCATTGTGAGCGACCGTACGGCACTACCGCTGTTACCTCTATAGAAGCGTAAGGAGAATCACCATGTTGAGTTGGGCAATCACATTTCTGATCATCGCCATTGTGGCTGCAGTCCTGGGCTTCGGTGGTATCGCGGGCACCGCCACGGGTATCGCCAAGATCCTGTTTGTGGTCTTCCTGGTGATGTTCATTGCGTCGTTCTTCTTTGGTCGTCGCGGCCGAGGCTGAATATGACCTCCCTGTCCTTTAAAGCCATGGCTGCCGCCCTGATCCTGGGCGGCAGCGGCCTGGCGATGGCCGCCAATGACGGCCAATCCCGAGCCAACCAAATGCTCAGCGCGGATCCGCAGTTGCGCGAGACGTGGCAAGACGTGGTGAAGAGTGAAGAGCGTCTGCCGGACTGGGTGATCAACCTGTCGGGCGCGGCCGAGCAAATGAATGGTGTGGAAGAGGATGGCGACAAGTATCTGGTGGGGCCGCTCTGCGAAACTGCCGATACCTGTCTGAACAAGCGCCTGATCGTTGCGTTCAGCCTCGATAAGGAAGATGCCTACGCCATGTTGGTGGAAGTCCCGGCCGGCCTGCCGGCGGACAAGTCGCCGACACGGCACGCCGATTACCGTTTTATCGGTAAGCCGGACGAAGGCATGCAGAAACTGTTGATGGAACAACTGAAGAAAGATCCGAATTGGTACTAGGTTTCGTCTGACGTATCTGTCGAAGACGGGACCAGCGTCCATAGAAGCCAGCCCATTCGCTTGCTTCTGTCTGTACCGCTCGCCAAGGGCGGTGCATGACCAAGGGGCCGGGTTGCTCTGATCAATCGAGATCGGCGTGACCTACGGGTACAGGGAGTGCCTGCGCAAGGGCCGGGTCAGGCGAAAAGCTGCGACGCAGGTTCACAAGCTCACGGCTTGTTGAACTTGCGACGGGCTGACCCCTCTCAAATCTCCCCTCATACCGCCCTTAGTTGCAAATTTCGATTTTGCCTGGTCACAACCATTACCTGGTGTGTCGAGATGACCATCTATCGATAAAGTTTTGCCCCGTCCATAAGACATTTCTGACACCAAGCCCTGAATTTCTCAGGCATCTACGCCTGTGCCCCAAACACGTGCTGAATCCCTGAGCGAGCCGGGTTTGGCAGGTTCACGGCATATTCACCGGGCAATATGTCGCATTTGAACTGACCGTTCGGACAGTTATCATGGAAAAAAGCCATGCCGATTCGGCATAGGGTAGGCGTTTACGGCATTAGACGCCGCTCCCTTGCATCGGAATAGTTGCGCCTTTTTTCGCCTGCCAGTAAGCCATTTCGGCCACGCTGCGGTGACCTTCCATGGAGGCAGATGCACACACTTTTTCGCTCTCGAGCGTTGCAGCTGGCGCATTTGCCTTAAGTTCACTTGAAGTAAGGGTAATGACATGAAGAAGGCAAAGCTAAGCCTCGCCTGGCAGATCCTCATCGGTTTGGTGCTCGGGATCGCAATCGGTGCAGTGCTCAACCATTTCAGTGCTGAAAAGGCCTGGTGGATCAGCAATGTGTTGCAGCCAGCGGGCGATATCTTTATCCGCCTGATCAAGATGATCGTGATCCCGATTGTGATCTCCTCGCTGATCGTCGGCATCGCCGGTGTCGGTGACGCGAAGAAACTCGGGCGCATCGGCGTCAAAACCATCCTTTACTTCGAAATCGTCACCACCGTCGCGATCGTGGTCGGCCTGCTGCTGGCAAACCTGTTCCACCCGGGTGCCGGCATCGACATGAGTACCCTGGGTACCGTCGATATCTCCAAGTACACCGCCACTGCCGCCGAAGTGCAGCATGAGCATGCGTTTATCCAGACCATCCTCAACCTGATCCCGTCGAACATCTTCGCCGCCGTTGCCCGTGGCGAAATGCTGCCGATCATCTTCTTCTCGGTGCTGTTCGGCCTCGGCCTGTCGAGCCTCAAGCCTGAGCTGCGCGAGCCGCTGGTGACCATGTTCCAGGGCGTGTCCGAGAGCATGTTCAAAGTCACCCACATGATCATGAAGTACGCCCCGATCGGCGTATTCGCACTGATCGCGGTGACCGTGGCCAACTTCGGCTTCGCCTCGCTGCTGCCGCTGGCCAAGCTGGTGATCCTGGTTTACGTCGCCATCCTGTTCTTCGCGTTCGTGGTGCTGGGCCTGATTGCTCGCCTGTTCGGCTTCTCGGTGATCAAGCTGATGCGCATCTTCAAGGATGAGCTGGTGCTGGCCTACTCCACCGCCAGCTCCGAAACCGTGCTGCCGCGTGTGATCGAGAAGATGGAAGCCTACGGCGCGCCGAAGGCGATCTGCAGCTTCGTGGTGCCGACCGGTTACTCCTTCAACCTCGACGGTTCGACCCTGTACCAGAGCATCGCGGCCATCTTCATTGCCCAGCTGTACGGCATCGACCTGTCGGTCGGCCAGCAATTGATGCTGGTGCTGACCCTGATGGTCACCTCCAAAGGCATCGCCGGCGTACCGGGTGTGTCCTTCGTGGTGCTGTTGGCCACCTTGGGCAGCGTGGGTATCCCATTGGAAGGCCTGGCGTTCATTGCCGGTGTCGACCGCATCATGGACATGGCGCGTACCGCCCTGAACGTGATCGGCAATGCCCTGGCCGTGCTGGTTATCTCGCGTTGGGAAGGCATGTACGACGACGCCAAGGGCGAGCGCTACTGGAACTCCCTGCCGCACTGGCGCAGCAAGGAAGCCGCGCCGGTCGCTCAGGCGACCCGCAGCTGATAGCGCCAGCGCTTTAAGACAAACCCCGGGAAATCCGGGGTTTGTCGTTTCTGCCAGCCCCGCTATCATTCGCCCCATTCTTCGGGGGATTCAACTGATGCTCAATGGCCTGTGGCTTGGCTTCTTTGTCGTGGCAATGGTGTCGGCGCTGGCGCAATGGCTTGTCGGCGGCAATGCCGGGATCTTTGCGGCGATGGTCGAAAGCATTTTCGCCATGGCCAAACTGTCGGTGGAAGTCATGGTGCTGCTGTTCGGCACCCTGACGCTGTGGCTGGGCTTTCTGCGTATCGCCGAAAAGGCCGGGATCGTTGATTGGCTGGCCAAGGCGCTGGGCCCGCTGTTCCGCCGCCTGATGCCGGAAGTGCCGGCTGGCCATCCGGCCATCGGCCTGATCACGCTCAACTTCGCCGCCAACGGCCTGGGGCTGGACAACGCCGCAACGCCCATCGGCCTGAAGGCAATGAAGGCGCTGCAGGAACTCAACCCCATCCCTAACACCGCGAGCAATGCGCAGATCCTGTTTCTGGTGCTCAACGCGTCCTCGCTGACGCTGTTGCCGGTGACGATCTTCATGTACCGCGCGCAGCAAGGCGCAGCGGACCCGACGCTGGTGTTCCTGCCGATCCTGCTGGCCACCAGTGCATCGACGCTGGTGGGCCTGCTCTCGGTGGCGATCATGCAGCGGTTGCGGCTGTGGGACCCAGTGGTGCTGGCGTACCTGATCCCCGGCGCACTGGTGCTCGGCGGCTTCATGGCGCTGCTGGCGACGTTGTCGGCCACGGCGCTGGCGGGCCTGTCGTCGATCCTCGGCAACCTCACGTTGTTTGGCCTGATCATGCTGTTCCTGGTGATCGGCGCGCTGCGCAAGGTGAAGGTGTATGAGGCTTTTGTCGAAGGTGCCAAAGAAGGCTTCGATGTCGCGAAGAATTTGCTGCCATACCTGGTGGCGATGTTATGTGCCGTGGGCGTGCTGCGGGCCTCGGGGGCACTGGATTTCGGCCTTGAAGGCATCCGCCACCTGGTCGCCTGGACGGGCATGGACACCCGCTTCGTCGATGCCTTGCCGACCGCGATGGTCAAGCCGTTTTCCGGCAGCGCTGCGCGGGCGATGTTGATCGAGACCATGCAGACCCAAGGCGTCGACAGCTTCCCGGCATTGGTGGCCGCGACGATCCAGGGCAGTACGGAAACCACCTTTTATGTGTTGGCGGTGTACTTTGGCTCGGTAGGCATCCAGCGGGCCAGGCATGCCGTGGGCTGCGCGTTGCTGGCGGAGTTTGCGGGTGTCGTGGCGGCTATTGCGGTGTGCTACTGGTTCTTTGGCTGAGGCTGAGATTGCTATCGTGGGCAAGTCGAATCGTCGCACCGCCCCCGATAGGGCCCTCACTGTTTCACAGCACCGTTGCCCTGCTGCACAACCCAATCCACCACCTGCTTGTTCAATTGGTCCCCCGCCTGCACAAACCCGGCCACCACCGCCGGCACCTGGGTTTCACTTACAGGCTGACGCACCTCAAACCGCCGACTGGCAATGATCCGCTGATCACTGCCGCGCACCAGCCGCGCGTCCAGGCGAATCACGACCTCCACCGCACTGCCCCGGTACTCACTCTGGAACGCCTGCAACTGCCCGCCCAACTCATAGTCGGCCTGCAGGTTGGTGTCATCGGTGCTCAGCAGTGTCACCCGGCCATCGCGTTGGAACCCATCCAGCAGGCGATTGCGCAGCAGCACCGGCGACGGGTCGCTCCAGCGCGCGTTGGCGTAGCTGCTGATCAGGTCACCGTTGGGCACCACGGCAATGCGCGGGCTGTCGAGAAATTCGCTGGACTGGGGCTTGGTGAGGCGCAGCGACCACGCCACTGGCGAACCCTGGCTGGCCGTCTGGCTGCCTGCCAGGCGGTACACATCCGAAGGGTCTGGCTTGGGCAGGATCGAGCAGGCGCTGACCAGTGCCAGGGCAACGGGGACGATCAGTTGATAATTACGCTTCATGGCGTGAACTCCTTGTTCTTGTCGCTGCCCAGCAGGTAGCCGCTGGGGTTGGCTTCCAGGCGGCGGGAGATGGCGCGCAGCGAACCGAGGGTTTCGCGCAGTTCGCGCACGGCCGGCGCCAGTTCGTTGAGGCCCTGCATGCCGCTGTTTACCGAATCCTTGTTGTTGGCCAGCAAGGTATTGATGGTGGCGGTGCTTTGCTCGAGGGATTTCATCGCCTGCTCGGCGCTGCCGAACGCCTGTTTGCCTTGATCGTTGAGCAAGCCATTGGCATTGCGCATCAGCACGGTGGTTTGCTCCAGTGCGCCGCTGGCCTGTTTGCTCACCTGCATCAGTTGCTGCATCACCACCTTGATATCGCCGCGCTGGTCGGCGATGGCGCCGGTGGTTTGTTGCAGGTTGTCCAGGGTGTTGCTCAAGCGCTCGACGTTCTCACGGGAGAACAACGCGTTGGCGTTGTGCAGCAGCAGGTTGATGCTGGTCATCAGGTCGTTGCTGTTATTGAGCAGGCGCGCGATGGGCGATGGCGAGGCGATGATTTCCGGCAGGTTGCCGTCCTTGCCCTTGAGCTCCGGGCTCTGGGGCGTGCCGCCGCTGAGCTGGATGATCGAAGTGCCGGTGATGCCGGTCAGGGCCAGCTTGGCCTGGGTGTCGACCTTGATCGGCGTCTGCCCGGCCAGGCGGATGCGCGCCAGTACGCGGCGCGGGTCTTTAGGGTCCAGGCGCAGGCTGATCACGTCGCCCACCTTGATCCCGCTGTACTGCACCGCGCTGCCCTGGGACAGGCCGCTGACCGCTTCGTTGAACACCACCTCGTAATCCTGGAAGGCACTGTCGACGCTGGACTTGGCCAGCCACAGCCCGAACAGCATCGCGCCGACCACCACGATCACGCTGAATAGACCGATCATCACATGATGGGCGCGGGTTTCCATGTCATACCTCGTTGAGCGATTGAGCGGCGTCCAACGCCGCGCGGCCACGAGGGCCGTGGAAATATTCGTGGATCCACGCGTCGTCCGTCTCCGAGACGACATCGATGGCATCGGCCACCAGCACTTTCTTCTGTGCCAGTACCGCCACGCGGTCGGTGATGGTGTACAGCGTGTCCAGGTCGTGGGTGACCAGGAACACGCTCAGGCCCAACGCGTCGCGCAGGGTCAGGATCAGTTGGTCGAATTGTGCCGCGCCAATCGGGTCGAGGCCGGCGGTGGGTTCGTCGAGGAACAGGATATCCGGGTCCAGCGCCAGCGCGCGAGCCAGGGCGGCGCGCTTGATCATGCCGCCGGACAGCGACGCCGGGTACTTATCCGCCGCTGACAGCGGCAGCCCGGCCAGGGCCAGTTTGACCGCCGCCAGGTGCTCGGCGTCGCGGCGGCTGAGGCCGGCGTGTTCGATCAGCGGCAGCGCGACGTTCTCGGTCACGGTCAGCGAGGAAAACAGCGCGCCCTTCTGGAACAGCACGCCAAAGCGCCGTTCCACCAGCGAACGCTCGTGCTCGGGCAGGCTGGGCAGGTTCTTGCCGAACACCCGCACCTCGCCTTCGCTGGGCTGGCGCAGGCCGACAATGCTGCGCAGCAGCACCGATTTGCCGCTGCCGGAGCCGCCGACCACAGCGAGGATCTCGCCTCTGTACAAATCCAGGTCGAGGTTCTCGTGCACGCTCTGGCTGCCAAAGCGATTGCACAGGCCGCGCACTTCAATCACCGCCTCACTGGGCGCTCGGTGTAGACGACTCACCAGCCCATCTCCATGAAGAACAACGCGGCCACCGCATCCAGCACGATCACCACAAAGATCGATTGCACCACGCTCGAGGTGGTGTGGGCGCCAACAGACTCGGCGCTGCCGCTGACCTTGAAGCCTTCCAGGCAGCCGATCGCGGCGATCAGGAAAGCGAAGACCGGCGCCTTCACCATGCCCACCAGGAAGTGCTGCACGCCAATGTCCGACTGCAGCAGCGACAGGAACATCGCCGGCGAAATATCCAGGGCCACGGCGCACACCACCCCGCCGCCGACGATCCCCGAGAGCATCGCCACGAAGGTCAGCATCGGCAGCGCCACCAACAGCGACAGTACGCGCGGCAGCACCAGCAGCTCCATCGGGTCCAGGCCCAGGGTGCGGATGGCGTCGATTTCTTCGTTGGCCTTCATCGAGCCGATTTGCGCGGTAAAGGCACTGGCGGTGCGGCCGGCGATCAGGATCGCGGTGAGCAATACGCCAAATTCGCGCAGAAATGAAAACGCCACCAGGTCCACGGTGAAAATCGTCGCACCAAAGCTCTTGAGCACCGTCGCACCGAGAAACGCCACCACGGCACCGACCAGGAACGTCAGCAGCGCAACGATGGGCGCGGCGTCGAGGCCGGTTTGTTCAATGTGCGACACCATCGGCGTGATGCGCCAGCGCTTGGGCCGGAAAATGCCACGGGCGAAGGTCTCCAGGATCAGGCCGATGAAGCCCAGCAGTTGCTTGCTGTCCTGCCAGACCTTATCCACCGCGCGTCCGATGCGGGCCAACACCTGGATGCCGGTGCCTTCTTCCGCCGCTTTGTCCGGCACGCAAAAGTCATGCAGGGAGCGGTAGACCGTCTTGAGCAGTGCACGGTCGGCGGCGGACAGGCTGCAATCGGTCTGTTCGGCGGATTGTTCGATGCGCACCGGGCCCAGCAGCTCCACCAGTAATGAAGCGCCGGCGGTGTCCAGGGCACCGAGGCCATTGAGGTCGATGCGCGCGCCGGCGTCATATTGGCCGTCGAGGGTGTCCGACAGCTTCTTCAGGCTGGCGTAGTGCGCAAGCGTCCAGTCCCCCGTAATCCTCAGTTGAGGCGGAGACGTGGACGTGTCGAGGTGGGCTGAGCCGGCGGTGGTACTACTGGTCATAAGCTCCGAGCTTGTTTGGCTATCCACAATTCCTACGTAATAGCACGATCCATCCTACTTTGGGTTGTCCGTTTGTGCTGTGTCGGTCACTTTGAAGCGCAACACGCCGATCACTTGGCCATCTTCGGTCAGCACGCGCACCTGCCAGCGGCCCACGGCGTCGGCGGGGAAGTTCTGCTTGTGGGTCCAGGCGCGGTAGCCTTCCTTGCGCCCGCCGTGGATGTCCAGGGCGATGCGGTCGACTTCCTTGCCGTTGAATTTCCACACGTGATAGATGCGTTCATCCAGGCCACGCGGCGCGTTGATCGCGGTGTAGGCGTACAGGCCGGTGCTGCGCAGTTGGGCGGCGTTGACTTCCTTTAGGTCGTCGCCGGGGGTGCGGTCTTGCAGCTGAGTGCTGATGGCCACTTCGGTCATCCACAGCGTGGCCGGCGGCACCCAACTGCGCAGGAACCAACCGGCGCAACCAATGGCGGCGGTCACCCCCAGCAGCATGGCCCAGCCCTTGAGGCTGCGCAGCGGCAGGCTGACCGCCAGGCTCGGAATCGACAGGGCCATGGCCACGCCGAGGGCCAGCTTGTAGCTCTCGGCGGTGGTCAGGTGCAGGATGATCGGCAGTGCGGTAAGCAACGCGGCAAACAGGGTCAGGGTGTGCAGCGCCAGGAACAGCGAACGCTTGGGCGCCAGCCATTTGTAGTACAGCGGGTCGACAATCGACACCAGTGCTGCCGCGCCGAGCAGGCCGGTAAACACTGACTGACCGCTGTTCCAGGCGGTGGTGACGAAAAAGAAGGGCAGCACGAAAAACAGACTTTCCTGGTGGATCATCTGGGTCGCATAACGCAGCAGGGGCTCGGGAATTTCGCGCTTGAAGAGTTTGGTGAACAGCTGCGTAAAGCTGTTTTCCAGCATCAGCCACAACCAGCTCACCAACATAATTACCGCGATCCAACTGGCCATGCCCTGCTGGCGGTCTACCAGAATGAAGCTGCATACCCCCGAAATGAAGCCACCGAGTGCGATCACCCCTGGGTAGCGCTTCATCAGGACGAGTACGCGCTGGATAAATTGGGTCAGGTTTTGCATTCGGCGGTTCGCAGTCTTCGTGGGAAAAATCCCTGACAGGATAACGTCTTGGCCCGCTTACCGGTGCCCGATTACGCGATCCGTTTGCGATAAACCCGCACGCCGATCAACACAATCGCAATCAACCCGAGTACGCCGGCGCCTATCCAACCAAGGGCGTCGTAGCTCAACAGCGGTTTCTCGATACGCCAGTAGCCCGGCTGCTTGAACACCTGGTGCATGGCCTGGTTGGCCTGGTCCAGGCTCACCGACTTGATGCGCTTGACCGGGTCGCTGAAGTGGCCATTGTTGTAATCGCCGGAGGCGCTCCAGTAATAGTCCGCCAGGGCGCTGTTGCCCTGCACGGCCCACGCCTGGCGGGCGATGGCAGCGTGTTGCAGGCGGGCGAATACGGCAGGGTCCAAGCCGTTCTTGAGCAACTGGGCCTTGAGGTCCTGCAGCAGCTGTTCGGCGTCGGCGAGGTTTTCCCGCTCAAGGTCGGCATTGATGCTGAGGAACCCAACGCCGCCGAGTACTTCCCGTTCGCTCCAGGGGCCGTAGGATAAACCGTGCTTGAGTCGCAGCTCGCGGTACAGCGCCCAGTCGAGATAGTCCTTGAGCAGGTCGTAGGTTTCATCGTACTGATCGTCCAGCACTGGCTCGGGGAACAGCCAGTGCAGCTTGGCGCTGTTACCGACCCAGCCGTGGATCAGCTCGCGATGGCTGGCGGCGGCTTGCTGGATCTGCGGCAGTTCCGGGTGATCGGTGGGCTCGACCGGGTCGAGCTGGCCGAAGGTGCGTTCGAGGTACGCCGGCAGCAGTTTGTCGAGGTCGCCGACGATGATCAGGGTCATGTTGTTGGGGGCGTACCAGTTTTTGCGCAGGTCCTCCAGTTGGGCGCGGGTCAAGTGGCCGACTTCGGCGCGTTCGGCGCATTTGAGCCCCAGTTCGACCGCCAGTTGGTTGCTGGCGGTGTGGCCCAGGTCCTGGCGGTCGAGCAGGCGTTGCAGGTGCGAGTAATGGCCGCCGTCTTCGCGCTCCACCACCTGCTTGGCGGCAGCGATATTGGCCTCGCTCAGCTCGGTGCGGGTGATGATCGCCAGCAACAGGTCGAGCACTTTGCGCTGGTTGCGCGCGGGGGCTTCGATCACGAAGGTGGTGTCGGCATTGCTGGTGTAGGCGTTCCACTCGCCGCCCAGGGCTTGCATGCGGTCTTCCAGGTCGCCTTCGCTGCCGCCGTCGATACCGCTGAACAGCAGGTGTTCAAGCAGGTGCGGTAATTCCTTGTCATCGCAACCGAAGTCATCCAGGCCGACGCCGACCACCAGGCGAATCGCCACATGCCCGCGTTCGGTGCCAGGCTTGAGCAGCAATTGCAGGCCGTTGGGCAGGGTGTAGCCCTCGACTTGCAGGCGGTCAAAGGCGAAGGCGTGGGCAGAACCGAGCAACAGGCAGGCGAATAGCAGGCGACGCATAACTGGCTTCCTGGCGAGTGAGGTCAGTTTTAACTGACTTCACGGGCCATCTTACGTTCAGGGCGAATGTGTGATGTCGGCAATATCGTCGGCGGAGAGCGCGCCGGTGTCGGACGTTTCCAGCACGACATAGGCGCTGCTGCAAAACAGTGAATTCAAGCGTTTCATGTCGGCGATCAGCTCGAGGTGCAGGGAGCTGGTCTCCAGGCTCTGTACGATCTTGCGTTGCAGGCGGCTGACATGGGCGTGAGCCAAGCGCCGTTCCTGGGCGCGGAAGCGGCGTTTTTCGCGCAGCAACTGGCGGGCGCTCTCTGGGTCGGCACTGAGAAATACCGACAGGCCCAGGCGCAGGTTGGCGATCAACTGGCTGTGCAGGCCGCTGAGTTCTTCCAGGCCGACTTCGGAAAACTGCCGGCGCTGAGAGGTTTTCTGCTGCTGGACCTTGCGCAGCATGCGTTCGATCAGGTCGCCGGCCAGCTTCAGGTTGATCGACAGTTCGATGATTTCGGCCCAGCGCCGGCTGTCCTGCTCGCTGAGGTCTTCGCGGGGCATCTGCGCCAGGTAGAGTTTGATCGCGCTGTAGAGCGATTCGACATCATCGCTGAGGCTGCGCATTTCCTGGGTGATGGCGGTTTGTTTGCCACGCAGCACTTCCTGCATGGACATTAGCATGTTGTCGATCAGGTCGCCCAGGCGCAGGGTTTCGCGGGCAGCGTTGGCCAGCGCCAGGCTCGGGGTGGTCAAGGCGGTGGGGTCCAAGTGGCGCGGCTTGGCCTTGCCGTTGGTGTCTTCCCGCTCCGGCAGCAGCCAGGCGCACAGGCGCGCCATGGGCCCGATGGTTGGCAGCAGGATCAGGCAGCGGCTGACGTTGTAGAGCAGGTGGAAGGTGATGACCATGCCTTGGGCGCTGTAGTCCAAACCGTCCATCCACAGGACAAGGGGATCGAGTACCGGGATGATCAGCAACAGCCCGATCAACTTGTACAACAGGCTGCCCAGTGCCACCTGGCGTCCGGCGGCGTTCTGCATGCTGGTGCTGAGGAAGGCCAGCACGCCGCTGCCGATGTTGGCTCCGATCACCAGGCCGATGGCCACGTGCAAGCCGATTACGCCGGCGCCGGCCAGGGTGGCGGTGAGCAGCACAGCGGCCAGGCTCGAGTAGGAAATCATCGCGAACAACGCGCCGACCAGGGCGTCGAGCAGGATGTCGCCTGTCAACGAGGCGAACAGCACTTTCACGCCCTGAGCGTGGGTGATAGGCCCGGCGGCTTCGACGATCAGTTGCAGCGCGAGGATGATCAACCCGAGGCCGATGCCCACCCGGCCCAACTGCCCGGCCCGCGTCTGTTTGCGCGACAGGAAGAAAATCACCCCGAGGAAGATCAGCAGCGGCGACAGCCAGGACAGGTCGAACGTCAGCACCCGCGCCATGAGCGCCGTACCGACGTCGGCACCAAGCATGGTCGCCAATGCAGGCATCAGCCCCATCAGGCCTTGGCCCACAAACGAGGTGACCAGCATCGCCGTGGCGTTGCTGCTCTGCACCATGGCCGTCACCAGGATACCGGCGATAAACGCCAGCCAGCGCTTGGACATGTTGTGCCCGATGACTTGGCGCAAGTTGGAGCCGTAGACCCGCAGGATGCCGGTCCGGACGATGTGCGTGCCCCAGATCAGCAGGGTCACGGCGGAAAGCAGATTGAGCAAGGTCAGCATGCTCGGCCCCCCGTGTGGGTGCGCTCCAAAGGGAGCGTAGGAAGTTTGCCGCGTGCCGCTCTACGTCTTGTACTTAAGCTGTAGTTGGCGAATGGCCTGCGCGCCAGCATCGCATAGCTAAAGTGACGATTGAAACAAAACTGTCACATGTAGAAGCGAGCTTGCTCGCGAAGAACGTCAACGATAACGCGTTCATTTTGAAAGAACGCGGTGCCCTTGAGTTTTTCGCGAGCAAGCTCACTCCTACAGTGACGGCGATGCGGCGTTCCGGTTATTGACCCGGAATGTCTTTGCGCAGTTTCACCGGATCCTGCTGTTTCTTCTTTTTCGCGATGGCGGTACGCATCTTGATGTTCACCGCTTCCACTGCCAGCGAGAACGCCATGGCGAAGTAGACGTAGCCTTTTGGCACGTGCACGTCGAAGGATTCGGCGATCAGCACGGTACCGACGACCAGCAGGAACGACAGCGCGAGCATTTTCAGCGACGGGTGCTTGTCGATGAATTCGCTGATGGTGCCGGCTGCCAGCATCATCACCAGTACTGCAACGATGATCGCGGCGACCATGACCGGAACATGGGAAACCATGCCAACGGCGGTGATGACCGAGTCCAGGGAGAACACGATGTCGATGATGGCGATCTGCACGATGGTGTAGATGAACTTGCCACCCTTGCCGCTCGGTTCTTCGTTGGTTTCGTCTTCACCTTCCAGCGCGTGGTACATCTCCTGGGAGCTTTTCCACAGCAGGAACAGGCCACCGAAGAACAGGATCAGGTCGCGACCGGAAATGCCTTGGCCGAAGACCACGAACAGGTCGGCGGTCAGTTGCATTACCCAGGTGATCGACAGCAGCAGCAGAATGCGCGTGACCATCGCCAGGGCGAGGCCGAAGATCCGGGTGCGCGCCTGCATATGCTTGGGCATGCGGCTGACCAGGATCGAAATCATGATGATGTTATCGATACCCAGGACGATCTCGAGGGCCGTCAAGGTGAAGAAGGCAATCCAGATTTCCGGATTGGTCAGCCATTCCATGTGTATTCCTTTGAGCAAGTGTTAAACCGCGCAAGCTGCAGCGCCGCGCGGTAAGTGTGAGTCGGTACGATTATAGAGTGCTGAACAGCGGAAAAATCCCCATCAGCAATGCGGCGAACATTATGCACAGGCAGACCAGCACTGCCCACTTCAGGGTGAAGCGCTGGTGGTCGCCGAATTCGATACCGGCCAGGGCCACCAGCAGGTAGGTGGACGGTACCAGCGGGCTGAGCAAGTGCACCGGCTGGCCAACGATCGAGGCGCGGGCCATTTCCACGGCGCTGATGCCGTAGTGGCTGGCGGCTTCGGCCAGCACCGGCAGGACGCCGTAGTAGAACGCATCGTTGGACATGAAGAAGGTGAACGGCATGCTCACCAGTGCGGTGATCACTGCCAGGTACGGGCCCATGGCTTCGGGAATGACCGCCAGCAGGCTCTTGGACATGGCGTCGACCATGCCGGTACCCGACAGGATGCCGGTGAAGATACCCGCGGCGAAGATCAGCCCGACCACCGCCAACACGCTGCCGGCGTGGGCCGCGACGCGGTCTTTCTGCTGTTGCAGGCATGGGTAGTTGACGATCATCGCGATACTGAACGCCACCATGAACAGCACGGGCAGCGGCAACAGACCGGCAATCAGTGTGCACATCAGCAGCAGGGTCAGGGCGCCGTTGAACCAGATCAGCTTGGGACGGCGAGCGTCCGGGAATTGCGACACGCTGATCTCGCTGTGGTCGATCTCGTCGCCGGCCAGGTGCAGTTCACCCAGGCGCGCACGCTCGCGCTTGCCGTACATATAGGCGATCACCAGGATGGCGATGACGCCGGCGGCCATGGCGGGGATCATCGGTACGAAGATGTCCGAAGGGTCCACGTGCAGCGCACTGGCGGCGCGGGCGGTCGGGCCGCCCCAGGGGGTCATGTTCATCACGCCGCCGGCGAGGATGATCAGGCCGGCCATGATCCGCGGGCTCATGCCGATGCGCTGGTACAGCGGCAGCATGGCGGCCACGCAGATCATGTAGGTGGTGGCGCCGTCACCGTCGAGGGAAACCACCAGCGCCAGCACGGCGGTGCCGACCGAGACCTTGAGCGGGTCGCCCTTGACCATCTTGAGGATCTTGCGCACGGCCGGGTCGAACAGGCCGGAGTCGATCATCAGGGCAAAATAGAGGATGGCGAACATCAACATCACGCCGGTCGGCGCAAGCTTGGTGATGCCTTCGAGCATCATCGGGCCGATCTTCGGCGCGAAACCGCCGAACAGCGCGAACAGGATGGGCACGATGATCAGGGCGATCAGCGCGGACAGGCGCTTGGTCATGATCAGGAACATGAACGTGATGACCATGGCGAAGCCAAGGAAAGTCAGCATAGGAATACTCCAGGCGTAGCGCGGCTAGGGAAATAGCGAACCGGTTGGGTCAGCGCAGAACGAAAGGCACGAGGCTTACGGGGGGAGTCGGGGCGAACAGGCGGGTACGGGCGGACATCGGGAATCACCATTGTTGTTGTGTACAGCCGGTCTGTTGCCGGCAGTTGGAGGCGATCCTAGACGGGAAAGCTTTCAGCCAGCTTTCGCTGGGAAAACAGGGGATGAAGGGCAGTACGCAGTGTTGAGGTTTATGCAGATCAAAATGTGGGAGGGCAGTGATGCTCTACGGCAGTTCGAGACCGCCGGCGGCTTTGTGCAGCGTGCGCAAATGCTCACCCACCTGCTTGAGGTTGGCTTCGCACGCGGCGATTTCGGCCGCGCGGGATGGTTCCAGCAGCGCCCTCACCTCTTTGTCCAACTCGCCAGTCAGCGATTGCAGCTGTTTCTGGCGCTCGGCGCTTTCCGATTCCAGGCGCTTGGCTTCGGATGGCTGCGGCAGGCCGTAGCCGCCACTGTCGAGCAGTTCCGCCGGGCGGCTGAGGAAGCCGCTGTTGGCGAGAATCTGTTGCAGGGTGGCGTTGGCTTTCTCCATGCCACCGTTTTTCAGCTCGCGGGCGCCTAGGTAGCGTTGTTTGACTTCGTCCTGGGCCAGCATCAACTGCTTTCGAAAGCTCGCCTGTTCCAGCAGCAACAGCGCGGCACTGGTACGCAGGTCGGCCTGGTCAAACCACTGGCGGCGTTCGGCGGCACTCAGGGCCAGCCAGTCTTCGACCTGGGTCTGCTTGATCGGCAAGTGTTTGCGCAGCACGTCGAACATCGCCTGATAGCGTTCGCGGAAGGAGTCGAAGTGATAGCCCAGGCGCAGGGCGTTGCGCTTGTCGTCCAACACACTGGTATCCGCCAGGCCGCGGGCTTGCAGGACTTCCAGCAGGCCGTTGGGGGTGATGTTGTCCAGGCCGGTCAGTTGCGGGTTGGCGCTGCCGCTGCGCAACAGTTTCAGGCTCTCGACCGCGCAGTTGTTGGACAGGAAGTAGTAGTTGCCGTCGTAGCTCCAGTGCATTTCGGCGGCATGCTCGACGGTGTCGTTGATTTCCTGGCGCGTGAGTTTCAGCGGCACCGAGGCCAGGCCGCGCAGTTCGGTCTTGGTGTACTCGTCGATCACCTGCGCGAGTGGCAGCACGAACAGCCGCGATGGGTATTTGCCCACCAGCCCGTCCCAGCTCGACAACTGCACGTCACCGACAAAGGCGCGGTAGGACAACACCAGGTGCTGGTCCAGGTCGAGCCGGCAATCCGGTCCACGGGGGCGGCCAGGCGCACAGATCACCAGGCGCAGCATGCTGTGGCCCCAGCGGCTGACCAGGTTCTGGTTGGCTTCGGCCAGCAGGTAATCGATCTCGTAGACGCGCTCAGGGTCGACATGGCCGAGCGGAGTCTTGGCGAAATCATTGCCGGCATTGAGGAAAGGATAGGACGGGGCGCACGCGTCCTGCTCCGGCGGCGCCCAGCCAAAGTGTTCCTTGTAATAGCGGAACAGCGCGGGGCGTCGGCAGGCATAGCTCGGGTCGAGGAGGAAGTACTCCATGTTGACCGCGACGAATTCAAGCGGGCTGGTGGTTTCGTAGATATCCGGGCTGCGCACCACTTGGCGGTTGTGCTGTTCGCGCTCGCCGCGCCGGCCCACGTATTGTGGCCATCCGGCGAGGTCCAGCAGGCGCGGGTCATCGCTGAGGGTGAAGCGACGATCGTTCTGGCCACGGCATTGATCGGGCAGGCCGATGACGCCGGTGATGCTGTTCTGGCGGCTGCAACGCTGGATCAGCGCGCGCTCATCCTTGGGCCACAGGCGCGCACGGTCATAGATGTGGGTCAGTTCATGCAGCACGGTGGCGAGCATTTCCCGGCGCACGGTGCCGTGGGGGCGATGGGTTTTTTGCGTGGCGGCGCTGCCGTCGGTGAGGCTGTCGAGCAGGTTGCTATTGAGGTCCAACTCGGACACCAGCGAAGCCTGGCCGTAGGCGTTTTCCGGCATCTTGTCGGTCCAGCCGACGTCGATGCGGCGATCCAGCTGTTCGATGAAACGCGGTGGCAGTGCGCGCATCGCGTCATCGAGCAATGCCTGGCTGGCCTGCTGTTGCGCCGCGCTCAGGCCTTCAGTCTTGAGTCGCAGTTGCAGGCTGGCCTGGGCTGCGCTGGCGCACACCAGCACTGCCCCGGCCAGGAGCCAGGCGGCGAGGCGCCTCACAGAGCGAGGATAGCTTCAGCGAGGGTCTGGTCACTGGCGTCGCGGGCTTCCGGTACGCGGGTACGCAGGGTGTCAAAGGCGGCTTCGAGCTGTGCGCCGCGGATCTCGCCTTTGGTGGCGACGAAACTGGCGGCGTCGTCGTGGGCGTCGCGCACGATTTTGGAGTCGCGGATGGACGTGGTGGTGTCCGACGTGAAATCGATGGTGCGGCCGGAGGCGCGAACAATGATGTTACTGGTGGCCACCAGGGTTTGTGCCTGGGCAATGTCGGCCAACAGCAGCAGGCCAAGGGTGGCGGCGATCAGCGGGCTACGCATGGGATGACTCCGAAATACACAGATGGTTATTGGACGAGAATTGCCTGCGCCAGTTCAAGGTCGCTGGCGTTAAGTTTCGGCCGGCTGTGGCGCAGGTAATCCAGCGCAGACTCCAGCCGCGCACCGCGCCATTGGCCATCGGTGGCGATGAACGCTGCGGCGTCATCCTGGGCGGCGATGATCACTTTGCGGTCGAAAGGCGCAGAGGTCACCTTGCTGGTGGCGTACGCGCTCGCGACGGTGCCTTGGGTGGTCAGGTCAAAGGCCGAAGCCAATGGCGACCAGGCAGCGGAAAACAACACAGGGACTATTAACAGGCGGTATGAAAAAGCCATGGGACTCGACAGTTGAAAGCGAGCGCCAAGGCTAGCGCAATGCCCGGGCGAGAGCCAGTGCGGCGGTATCAGGGAGCGGCGGGCGCTCCCTTTGCGCGTTGTTTCAGATCGCCAGGATCGCCTGGGCCAGTTGTGCATCGGTAGCGGCATTGAGTTGCGGCGCTTGTTGACGGATCTGGGCCAGGGCGCTCTCCAGTTTCACGCCACGGATGGCACCTTCGCTGGCGACGAAGCTCGCAGCATCGTCACGGGCGGCGCGCACGACCTTGTTGTCACGCAGGGACGAGGTGGCATCGGACGTGGCGTCGGAAGTGGCTTTCAGCGCGCCGACCAGGGAATCGGTGGTCACGATGAAGCTGGTGGCGTGGGCGTTGGCAGCCAGGGTCAGCAGGGCAGCAGCGCTCAACAGGCGAAGACGGGACATGGAATGACTCCTTCAAGGGGAAACACAGGGTTCAGAGACGAGTATTGATCATCAGGCGCTCTGGTGATGAGCGGATAGTAAGCCGCTGTGACAACGGGCGGTATCTGATTTAAAAGTGTTACGGTTATTTTATGAATTACATGAACTGTACTGATTGGCGGTTTTAACCGTCCCACAGAAACAACAAAGCCCGCCTCCGGTCTCCCGGGGCGGGCTTTGTTTTGACAAATCTGGTTGCTGGCAGTGGACCCGGCAGGTCAGGGCCAGCGAGCGCTAAGTTAGCGCCAGAACGGCTTGCTCAGCTCTTCGTAGCGTTGAGCTTCGCTGATACCAGCGTCAGCCAGCAGACGCGAATCCAGGCGAGCCAGTTGGTGGCGGCTGGAGATGCGGCGCTGCCACAACATCAGGTTAGCCAGAACGCGCAAAGGCAGAGCGGCTTCGGTGTTTACAGCTTTTTCAGAGAACAGATCGGAACTGAGTGTACGTTCCATGATGACATCCTTCCGCTTGTGGCGGGATTAGGTAGTGGTTTAACTGATGCCAATGATCCTCTCTCAGCGCAAGACTCTCTAGATACAGTTCACCTGTATTGTGAGGGGCCAGTTAACTGTTTAAGGGTGCTGTACTGTCCGTAATTGGGGCAACTGTACCTGTCCGCACTAAAAGAGTGCGAAATGAGCAGTTTCGACTAGTGGGGTAGGATATTTCGGTAGGAATCGACCGGTACAGCAGTACAGTTTTTCTCAGATTCAGGGGTGGAACCGTCGAGCTGATGAAACTGTGTTTGCATCAGCCCGAACCTGTACCCATCAAGCCTTGAGCATATGCCCGGTTTCTTCCAAGTTGATGTGCCAACTCAGTGCTTCACGCAGGATGTGCGGCGTGTGCCCGCCGACGGCGCAGGCGGCATCGAAGTAACGGTTCAGCGCATCGCGGTACGCCGGGTGTACACAGTTGTCGATGATCACGCGTGCCCGTTCCCGTGGCGCCAGGCCACGAAGGTCGGCCAGCCCCACTTCGGTTACCAGGATGTCGACGTCATGCTCGGTATGGTCAACGTGGCTGACCATCGGCACCACGCTGGAAATCGCACCGGCCTTGGCAATCGATTTGGTGACGAAGATCGCCAAGTGCGCGTTGCGCGCGAAGTCGCCGGAGCCGCCGATGCCGTTCATCATCCGTGTACCGCAGACGTGGGTGGAGTTGACGTTACCGTAGATGTCGAACTCCAGCGCTGTGTTGATACCGATGATGCCCAGGCGCCGCACCACTTCCGGGTGGTTGGAGATTTCCTGTGGGCGCAGCACCAGTTTGTCTTTGTAGTGCTCCAGGTTGCCGAACACGTCGGCATTGCGCCGCTCCGACAAGGTGATCGAACTGCCCGAGGCGAAGCTCAGCTTGCCAGCGTCGATCAAGTCGAAGGTGGAGTCCTGCAACACTTCCGAATACATGGTCAGGTCTTCGAAAGGCGACTCGATCAAGCCGCACATCACCGCGTTGGCGATGTTGCCGATGCCGGCCTGCAACGGGCCGAGCTTGTTGGTCATGCGCCCGGCGTCGACTTCCTGCTTGAGGAAGTTGATCAGGTGATTGGCGATGCCTTGGGTGTCGCTGTCAGGCGGTGTCACGGTGGAGGCGGAATCGGCCTGATGGGTGATCACGATGCCGACGATCTTCTCCGGCGGGATCGGGATCGCGGTGCTGCCGATACGGTCATCGACCTTCACCAATGGGATCGGCGTGCGGGTCGGCCGGTAGGTCGGAATATAGATGTCGTGCAAGCCTTCCAGGTTCGGGTTGTGGGCCATGTTGATCTCGACGATCACTTGCTTGGCGAAAATCGCAAAGCTGGCCGAGTTGCCCACGGAAGTGGTCGGCACGATGTGGCCTTGCTCGGTGATCGCCACCGCCTCAATCACCGCGATGTCCGGCAACTTGAGCTGGTTATTGCGCAACTGCTCAACCGTTTCCGACAGATGCTGGTCGATAAACATCACTTGGCCGGCGTTGATCGCCTTGCGCAGGGTGCTGTCGACCTGGAATGGCATGCGTCGGGACAGCACGCCGGCCTCGGTCAGTTGTTTGTCCAGGTCGTTGCCCAGGCTGGCGCCGGTCATCAGGGTGATTTTCAGTGGCGAGGTCTTGGCCCGTTCGGCCAGGGCGTGGGGGACGGCCTTGGCTTCGCCGGCGCGGGTGAAGCCGCTCATGCCGACGGTCATGCCGTCCTCGATCAGTGCGGCGGCGTCGGCCGCGCTCATGACCTTGTTCAACAACGAAGGCAAGCGGATGCGATCACGGTACATGGATTTTTATCTCAGGCTACGGAAGCAAGGTGCGCAGTTTAGTGATTTCAAAAAAATTCGGCCCGCTACCATGGTCGAATGCCAGGCAGCGATTTAGAGCCTTTGGTCGGGTTTCATGCGGTAATAAAAAACCCCAGCCTACAAGAAGCCGGGGTTTCGAGTATTGCGCTGCAGCAGTGTTACTCGACGGCCTTGACCATGTCTTCGATGACTTTCTTGGCGTCACCAAAGACCATCATGGTCTTGTCGAGGTAGAACAGCTCGTTATCCAGGCCGGCATAACCGCTGGCCATTGAGCGTTTGTTGACGATGATTGTCTTGGCCTTGAACGCTTCGAGGATCGGCATGCCGGCAATCGGCGAGTTCGGGTCGTTCTTGGCGGCCGGGTTGACCACGTCATTGGCGCCCAACACCAGCACCACGTCGGCCTGGCCGAACTCGGAGTTGATGTCTTCCATCTCGAACACCTGGTCGTAAGGCACTTCGGCCTCGGCGAGCAGGACGTTCATGTGGCCTGGCATGCGACCTGCCACCGGGTGGATCGCGTATTTCACGGTCACGCCATGGTGGGTCAGCTTCTCGGTCAGTTCCTTGAGCGCATGCTGCGCGCGCGCCACGGCCAGGCCATAACCCGGGACGATGATAACGGTGTCGGCATTGGTCAGCAGGAAGGTGGCGTCATCGGCCGAGCCGGATTTGACCGGGCGTGCTTCTTTGGAGCCCGCTGCGGCACTGGCATCCGGTGCATTGCCGAAACCGCCGAGCAGTACATTGAAGAAGGAACGGTTCATCGCCTTGCACATGATGTACGACAGGATCGCGCCGCTGGACCCCACCAGGGAGCCGGCGATGATCAGCATCGAGTTGTTCAGCGAAAAACCAATGCCCGCTGCGGCCCAACCCGAATAGCTGTTGAGCATCGACACGACAACGGGCATGTCGGCACCGCCAATCGGGATGATGATCAGCACGCCAAGCACGAAGGCCAGGGCCAGCATCAGCGCAAACGCGGTGAGGTTGCCGGTGAACATGAACGCCAGGCCCAGGCCCAGGGTCGCGAGGCCAAGCACCAGGTTGATCTTGTGCTGGCCGCCGAACTGTACCGGCGCGCCCTGGAACAGGCGGAACTTGTACTTGCCCGACAGCTTGCCGAACGCGATCACCGAACCGGAGAACGTGATGGCACCGATGGCTGCACCGAGGAACAATTCCAGGCGGTTACCGGCAGGAATCGAGTCGCCCAGGTGTTTAACGATGCCCAGGGACTGCGGCTCAACCACCGCGGCGATGGCGATGAATACCGCTGCCAGGCCGATCATGCTGTGCATGAACGCCACCAGTTCCGGCATCTTGGTCATTTCAACGCGCTTGGCCATGATCGAGCCGGCGGTGCCGCCGACCAGCAGGCCAACGATGACGTAGCCGATGCCAGCCGTTGCCAGCTCAGCGCCGAGCTTATAGATGAGGCCCACGGTGGTGAGCACCGCCAGCGCCATGCCGAGCATGCCGAACAGGTTGCCGCGACGCGACGTGGTTGGGTGCGACAGGCCCTTGAGGGCCTGGATGAAGCAGATCGACGCGATCAGGTAGAGCGTCGTTACCAGATTCATGCTCATTACTTCGGCGCCTCTTCTTTTACTTTCGGGGCTTTCTTCTTGAACATCTCAAGCATCCTGCGGGTGACCAGGAAGCCGCCGAACACGTTCACGGCTGCCAGCGCCACGGCCAAGGTGCCCATGGTCTTGCCCAATGGGGTCACGGTGAGGGCGGCAGCGAGCATGGCGCCGACGATCACGATCGCGGAAATTGCGTTGGTCACCGCCATCAACGGCGTGTGCAACGCGGGGGTGACGTTCCAGACCACGTGGTAACCGACATAAATCGCCAGCACAAAGATGATCAGGTTGTAGATACCGGGGGAGATAAGCTCTTCCATCGTCTGAATCCCTGCTTAGGCGTTTTTGCGGATGACTTGGCCGTCGCGGCACATCAGGCACGCGGCGACGATGTCGTCTTCGAGGTTGATTTCAAACTGCCCTTCCTTGGTGAAGACCAGCTTCAGGAAGTCCAGCAAATTGCGCGCGTACAGGGCCGAGGCGTCGGCGGCGACAGCGCCGGCGAGGTTGGTCGGGCCACAAATGATCACGCCGTTTTCCACGACGACCTGGTCTGCGACGGTCAGGGGGCAATTGCCACCCTGTGCCGCGGCGAGGTCGATGACCACTGAGCCTGGCTTCATTTGCGCGACGGTGTCGGCGCTGAGCAGGGTCGGCGCCTTGCGGCCCGGGATCAGGGCGGTGGTGATGACGATGTCGGCCTGCTTGGCGCGTTCGTGCACGGCCAGGGCCTGGCGCTGCATCCAACTGGTGGGCATTGGACGGGCATAGCCGCCGACACCGACAGCGCATTCGCGCTCTTCATCGGTTTCATACGGCACGTCGACGAACTTGGCGCCGAGGGATTCGATCTGCTCTTTCACGGCGGGACGCACGTCAGACGCTTCGATCACTGCACCCAGGCGTTTCGCCGTGGCGATGGCCTGCAGGCCAGCAACGCCGGCACCGAGGATCAGTACGCGAGCGGCCTTGACGGTGCCGGCGGCGGTCATCAGCATCGGCATGAAGCGCGGGTAGTGATGAGCGGCAAGCAGCACGGCCTTGTAGCCGGCGATGTTGGCCTGGGACGACAGCACGTCGAGGCTCTGGGCCCGCGAGGTACGCGGCGCAGCTTCGAGGGCGAAGGCGGTGATACCGCGCTCGGCGAGCTTGGCGATGGTTTCGTTGCTGAACGGGTTGAGCATGCCCACCAACACGGTGCCGCTCTTGATCAGCGTAAGTTCGCTGTCGCTGGGGGCCACCACCTTCAGAATCAGCTCGGCACCAAAGGCGTCGTTGGCGCTGCCAATGGTCGCGCCTGCCGCTTCATAGGCACTGTCGACGACGCTGGCATTGATGCCGGCTCCGCTTTGTACAGTGACCTTATGGCCCTGGCCGATCAGCTTCTTGATGGTTTCCGGGGTGGCAGCCACCCGTGTTTCACCGGTCTGGGTTTCGAGAGGAACACCAATGTGCACGTCAAATCTCCTGCATGATCTTTTTGCTTTTGATCTTTTTGTAAAAAGGCCAGTGCACCGCGAGTGGCGCATCTGGGGCGGCCGATCAGCACGATCCCGCTTAAATGACAGCGGGGCGCGGCATTTTGCAGGCGAACTTTACGGCCTTCAAGGGATTATGACGGGTGACGAAAAATTAACTACAAGTCACCCTGTGACTGATTGTCGCAACACTCTGAAATAACCTCTTCAAATACAGGGATTTAAAGGCTTGCAGCTGATTATCACCGGTTTTTGCATTGTCGCTGTGAATGGTCGCGCATTGGCCCGTGATAGTCGCTACAAGCCATGAAAATCATGGCGTTGAGCGTTATTTTCAATCGATAGGTACAGTCTGCTGAAATGCGACATATACGTATATCTGTAGGATCAATATTTATCTGACTACAGGGTCAATATCTATCTTTGGCCTTTAAACGCTGGGGTTGTAGCGCTGCGATTGGTCGATCAGCCAGTCCTTGAACGCATGCAGGGATGCCGATTCGACTTTTCTGTCAGGAATCATCAGGTAATACGCCTTCGAACTCGTCAGTACCCGAGGGCTCGCAATCATCAGCCGCTGCTCCTCCAGCTCGCGTTGAATGAGGAATGGCGGAATCAGCGCAACGCCCATGTCATGCATGGCTGCCTGCGACAGCATCGAGAATAGCTCGTAACGGGGGCCTGTCATGTCGCGGGGGATGTTCAATTGCTGGGCGTTGAACCACTGGCGCCAGGCGTAGGGTCGTGTGGTCTGTTGCAGCAGGGGCAGGTCCGCCATGTCTTCGGGGCTGAACTCTGTACGGCCCGCCAGCAGGCGCGGGCTGCAGACAGGGACAGGGTTTTCTCCCATGAGCCGATGGGACTCGGTACCGGACCAGTCGGCATCGCCGAAGTAGATTGCGGCATCGAATTCGGTATCGGCGAACAGAAAAGGGCGAGTGCGGTTGGTCAGGTTGACGGTGACTTCGGGGTGCTGGCGCTGGAAGTCCTTGAGGCGGGGAATCAGCCATTGGGTGCCAAATGTCGGGACCACGGCCAGTTCGATGACGTTGGTGCCTTGTTGCCCCATCACAGACAGCGTATCGCGCTCTACGGCATCCAGTTGGGTGGCGACGCGACGGCTATAGGAAAGCCCCGCTTCGGTCAGCTTCACCCCGCGTCGCGAGCGTCGAAACAGCTCGACACTTAAAAACTCCTCGAGGCTGGCGATCTGTCGGCAGATAGCCCCCTGGGTGATGGAAAGCTCGTGGGCCGCCTTGGTAAAGCTCTCGTGGCGAGCCGCCGCTTCAAAACTGACCAGGGCTGTGGTGCTGGGAATTTTCCTGCGCATATACGTTGTGCTCACACTTAAGGCGCGGATGTGGCGCTTTTTTACGTTACGAAGTGAGAAATTAGCACAACCCTATGCGGAATCCTCGTTTGCCCTTCATGCCTGCCCGGCCTAGGCTGAATCCACGACTTCTGATTTTTTCCGCGAGGACTTATTCATGGCTGGCAAGGCAAGCTTCAACTGGATCGATCCACTGCTGCTGGATCAACAGCTCACCGAAGAAGAGCGCATGGTGCGTCACAGCGCCGAGCAATTTGCCCAGGACAAGCTGGCACCGCGAGTGCTTGAAGCTTTCCGTCATGAAAAGACCGATCCCGCGATTTTCCGTGAAATGGGTGAAATCGGGCTGTTGGGCGCGACGATCCCCGAGCAGTACGGTGGCAGCGGCTTGAACTACGTCAGCTACGGGCTGATCGCTCGCGAAGTGGAGCGTGTTGATTCCGGCTATCGCTCGATGATGAGTGTGCAGTCGTCCCTGGTCATGGTGCCGATCAATGAGTTCGGGACTGAGGCGCAGAAGCAGAAGTATCTGCCGAAGCTGGCGTCGGGTGAGTGGATTGGCTGTTTTGGCCTGACCGAGCCCAACCATGGTTCTGACCCGGGTGCGATGATTACCCGTGCGCGCAAGGTGGAAGGTGGCTACAGCCTGACGGGCGCGAAGATGTGGATCACCAATAGCCCGATCGCCGATGTGTTCGTGGTGTGGGGCAAGGACGACGCCGGTGATATCCGTGGGTTTGTGCTGGAGAAAGGCTGGAAGGGCCTGAGTGCCCCGGCGATCCACGGCAAGGTCGGCCTGCGGGCATCGATCACCGGCGAAATCGTCATGGACAATGTGTTCGTGCCTGAAGAGAACATTTTTCCTGATGTGCGTGGCTTGAAGGGGCCCTTCACTTGCCTTAACTCGGCGCGTTACGGGATTTCATGGGGGGCCTTGGGGGCTGCTGAGTTCTGCTGGCATACCGCTCGCCAATACACCCTCGATCGGCAGCAGTTCGGACGTCCGCTGGCGGCGACGCAGTTGATCCAGAAGAAGCTGGCGGATATGCAGACCGAGATCAGCTTGGCGCTCCAGGGCTGCCTGCGTCTAGGGCGCATGAAGGATGAGGGGACGGCAGCGGTCGAGATCACGTCGATCATGAAGCGCAACTCGTGTGGCAAGTCCTTGGACATCGCGCGCATGGCGCGGGACATGCTGGGCGGCAACGGTATTTCCGACGAGTTCGGGGTGGCTCGTCATCTGGTCAACCTGGAAGTGGTCAACACGTATGAAGGTACCCACGACGTGCACGCCTTGATTCTGGGGCGTGCGCAGACCGGTCTCCAGGCGTTCTATTAATAGGAGAACGACATGGGTGCGCTTTCTCATCTGCGGGTGCTGGATTTATCGCGAGTGCTGGCAGGGCCCTGGTCCGGGCAGATTCTGGCGGACCTTGGCGCGGAGGTGATCAAAGTCGAGCGTCCGGGCAGCGGTGACGACACACGCGCCTGGGGGCCCCCCTTCTTGAAAGACGCCTATGGTGAGAGCACCAGCGAGGCGGCGTACTACCTGTCGGCCAATCGCAATAAAGAGTCGGTGACCATCGACTTTACGCGGCCGGAGGGTCAGAAGCTGATACGCGACCTGGCGGCCAAGTCCGACATATTGATCGAGAACTTCAAGGTGGGTGGGCTGGCGGCGTATGGGCTGGACTATGAGTCGCTCAAGGAGATCAATCCGGAATTGATCTACTGCTCCATTACGGGGTTCGGCCAGACGGGGCCTTATGCGGCCCGTGCGGGGTACGACTTCATGATTCAGGGGCTGGGCGGGCTCATGAGTCTGACCGGTCGGCCTGAAGGTGATGAGGGGGCTGGGCCCGTGAAGGTCGGTGTGGCGTTGACCGACATCCTTACCGGACTTTACTCGACGGTGGCGATCCTGGCGGCGCTGGCCCATCGTGATCACGACGGGGGTGGTCAGCACATCGACATGGCTCTGCTGGATGTCCAGGTCGCATGCCTGGCCAACCAGGCAATGAATTATCTGACGACGGGCGTGGCGCCAAAGCGTCTGGGCAATGCTCACCCAAACATCGTGCCTTATCAGGATTTTCCAACGGCGGATGGCGACTTCATCCTGACGGTGGGTAATGACGGGCAGTTTCGGAAATTCGCCGAAGTGGCTGGGCAGCCGCAATGGGCGGCTGACCCGCGGTTCTCTACCAATAAGGCAAGAGTGTCAAACCGCTCTGAGCTCATTCCGCTGATTCGTCAGGCGACGGTGTACAAGACGACGGCTGAGTGGGTGTCGCAGCTGGAGCAAGTGGGTGTGCCGTGTGGCCCGATCAATGATCTGGAGCAGGTGTTTGCGGACCCTCAGGTCAAGGCGCGAGGATTGGCAATGGCCCTGCCCCATGCGTTGGCGGGGATGGTGCCTCAGGTTGCCAGCCCGATTCGGCTGTCCAAGACGCCCGTGGAGTACCGAAGCGCGCCTCCTCTATTAGGGGAGCATACGGTGAAGGTGCTCACGAATGTGTTGGGGTTGGGGGTGGCGAATCTGGCTGCTTTGAAGAAGGCGGGCGTTATCTGATTGCCTTCTTCTATATAGAGGGCGGTTTGCGGTGCTCGGCTGGTTGTTTTTTAATCGACTGCAACTGTCTGATAGAAAAACAGAATTAAGGGTTGACGGCAGATTCTGGAGGTCTATAATTCGCCCCACTTCCGGCGCAGTCGAAACGGAAAACTCCTTGGTAAACAATGAGTTATGTAGGTTCGGCAGCAGGTTGCTTCAGTTCATCGAAGTGATCAGGAAGTTGAAAAAGAGGTGTTGACAGCAGCGTGTAACGCTGTAGAATTCGCCTCCCGCTAACGAGTGATCGGAAGCGCAAGTGGTTGAAGTTGTTGAAGAATTCTTCGAAAACTTCTGAAAAATAATCACTTGACAGCAAATGAGGCTG
>NZ_PCOZ01000020.1 GCF_002979555.1 Pseudomonas sp. MYb60
CAGCCTCATTTGCTGTCAAGTGATTATTTTCAGAAGTTTTCGAAGAATTCTTCAACAACTTCAACCACTTGCGCTTCCGATCACTCGTTAGCGGGAGGCGAATTCTACAGCGTTACACGCTGCTGTCAACACCTCTTTTTCAACTTCCTGATCACTTCGATGAACTGAAGCAACCTACTGCCGAAACCTACATAACTCATTGTTTAACAAGGAGTTTTCCGTTTCGACTGCTCCGGAAGTGGGGCGAATTATAGACAGATATAATTCGCCGTCAACCTTTAATTTTGTATTTCTATCAACAAGGCTGAAAACCAGCACTCCTTTGCCAAATACAGAGGTAACCATAAAGCATTGAGCACTATATTGCTCATTTCTGCACACTTAAGCATCATGGCGCCGGATGCTTCTACTTACTACATTCTCGGACAGCCCCCTCAATGACCACCACCCCCCGCAGCCTGGCGCCTGCCCTGTTCCCTATCGGCCTGCTGCTGATCGCCATGGCCTCCGTCCAATCCGGCGCTTCCCTTGCAAAGACAATGTTTCCCGTTGTCGGCGCACAAGGCACCACAGCCCTGCGCCTGATCTTTGCCAGTGTGATCATGCTGCTTCTATTGCGCCCCTGGCGCGCCAAGCTGACGGCCAAATCCCTGCGCACCGTGGTGGTCTATGGGCTGGCACTGGGCGGCATGAACCTGCTCTTCTATATGTCGCTGCGCAGCGTTCCCCTTGGCATCGCCGTAGCGCTTGAGTTCACGGGGCCTCTTGCGGTCGCGATCTACTCATCCCGCAGGGCCGTGGACTTTTTATGGATCGCCCTCGCAATCATCGGCTTGCTGCTCCTGATTCCCATCGGCGAAGCCAATACCGGCATCGACTTGCTGGGCGCGGCCTACGCGCTGGGCGCCGGTGTGTGCTGGGCGCTCTATATCCTGTTCGGGCAAAAAGCTGGCAATGACAACGGCGTCCAGACCGCAGCTCTGGGTGTGATGATCGCCGCGTTGTTCGTCGCGCCTATCGGCATCGCCCACGCCGGCGCCGCGCTGCTCACCCCCGCGCTTATCCCGGTCGCCCTTGGCGTCGCCATTCTGTCCACTGCCCTGCCCTATACCCTTGAGATGGTCGCACTGACACGACTGCCCGCCCGCACCTTCAGCACCTTGATGAGCGTCGAGCCGGTGTTCGGCGCACTCTCCGGCCTGTTGTTCCTCCAAGAGCACTTGTCCCTGGCGCAATGGCTGGCCATCACCTGCATCATTACTGCCTCCATAGGCGCCACGCTGACCCTGAGCAAGGAGTCAAAACCGCTGGTTCCGTCGGATTGAAGGATGTTTGAATGTAGCTCTGGCATTTGCTGCTCATTTAGGCCATGTTTAGCCGGTAAACGAATGTCATTCATGGAGAATTTCGACAGGGACAGCGCGAACGCTACACTCGAGAGCGAGTAGAGCCTGCTTCAAGCATTGTTGTGAAGCGGCTATTAAGGATAGGAATGAAGCGAATCTTGATACTGCTGATGGTCTTAGCCATTGCTGGCTGTGCTGCCACCACGAGAACCGAAGTAAAGCGGGGCAAAAAAGGGCTGCACATCAACTGCTCTGGCCTGTCTTCCTCATGGGACCAGTGCTACACCAGCGCCACCAACTCCTGCGGCGCAAAGGGCTATCGCGTCATCGCCAAATCCGGTGACAATTCCGAGGAACCAGGGGACTACCCCTTCGGCCTCAACCCCGCCGGCTACACCAGCCGCAGCATGATCGTCATCTGCAAATAAGCAGCAGGCCGACGTCTCCCCAGGCAACAGGGAAGAGACGCCGGCCGCACTTCATCAGATTGCTGCAGTGCGAACCTGCAACCACTCCAGACTTGCACCACTGAGCAGTGGGCTCAAGCGCTCACGCACCTCAGCGTGGTAGGCGTTGAACCACTCGCGCTCATCCGCCGTCAACAGCGAAGGCTCCAGGCAACGCGTGTCGATCGGGCACAGTGTCAGGGTTTCAAACTTGAGAAACTCGCCAAACTCGGTCTTGCCCGCCTCGCGATTCAACACCAGGTTCTCGATACGCACGCCCCAGCGCCCCGGACGATAAGTGCCCGGTTCAATGGAAGTGATCATGCCTGGCTGCATGGCCGTCTGGGGCGCAGGCGCAGCCTGGTAGGCGATCACCTGCGGCCCTTCATGCACATTGAGAAAGTAACCAACACCGTGCCCGGTGCCGTGGCCGTAGTCCACACCTTCGGCCCAGATCGGCGCGCGCGCGATAGAGTCCAGCAAGGGCGACAGGATGCCTTTCGGGAAATGCGCGCGGGACAAGGCAATCACCCCCTTCAACACCCGCGTGCAGTCGCGTTTCTGCTCCTCGCTCGGCGTACCCACCGGCACCATTCGTGTGATATCAGTAGTGCCGCCCAGGTATTGCCCGCCCGAATCGATCAACAGCAAACCGTCACCTTCGATCAGCGCATGCTCCGCTTCGGTGGCGTGGTAATGCGGCATCGCGCCATTGGCGTTGAAGGCCGCAATGGTGTTGAAGCTCAGCGACACATATCCCGGACGACGGGTACGCGCAGCCGTCAGGTGCTCATCAATGCTCAACTCGGTGATGCGCTCACGCCCCCAGGCACTCTCAAGCCAGGTAAAAAATTCGCACAGGGCGGCACCGTCCTGCTCCATCGCCTGACGAATATGCTCGGCATCCGCCAGGCTCTTGCGCGACTTGGCCAGCGTGGTCGGGTTCAGCCCCTCGACCAGCTTGACGCCCGCATCGAGGTTTTCCAGCAGGCCTGCCGTGACTCGGGCCGGATCAACCTGCAGACTGGCACCCGCCGGTACTGAGCGCAGCGCATCCGCCACTTCGCTGTAGTCACGCAACGTGACGCCATCGCGCTCCAATACGGTCTTCAATTCGGCATCGACTTTGCTCAGCGCCACAAACAATGTCGCCTGCTGTTGATTGACCAAGGCAAAGGACACAAACACCGGGTTGAACGAAACATCACCACCGCGCAGGTTGAACAGCCAGGCGATGTCATCCAGGGTCGCGATGAAATGCCAGTCGGCACCCTTCTCTTTAAGATTGGCACGCAGCGCGGTGAGCTTATCCCCACGACTGACCGTGGCTTGCGGCGGCAGGTGCTGATAAATCGGCTGGTTCGGCAGGCCGGGTCGATCGCGCCAGACCCCATCCAGCACGTCGAGGTCAGTGCGCAGGCGCGCACCGCGCTCAGCCAACTTGCCGCCCAACGTGCGCGCCGAGGCCACGGCCATCACCGCACCGTCCACCGCCACCACTGCACCTTCAGGCGTCTGCTCGGCCAACCACTCCAGCGGGCCGGGCTGGCCCGGTTGCAGTTTCACCAGGTCGATGCCGCTGCCCTTGAGTTCCTTGGTGGCCTGTTCCCAGTAACGGCTATCGGCCCACACACCGGCGAAATTGGCAGTAACAATCAACGTACCGACCGACCCATGAAAGCCCGACAACCATTGCCGGCCCTGCCAGTAGCCCGGCAGGTATTCCGACAAGTGCGGGTCGGCCGACGGTACCAGCAAGGCGTGGATGCCTTCGCGGCGCATCAGTTCACGGGTCTGCGCCAGGCGCTCCGGTACCGGTCCATGGGTCAAAGGCTGCGTACTCATTGTGTCTCCTGCTAACCACGAATAATTATTATGTGTTGAGAAAAGTCACTCAGACCGCCCAGAACGCCGGTGCACTGGCAAGGGAAGCCTTGATCAACTGCACGGCCTGGTCGATGTCCTGCTCGGTGGTAAACCGACCCAGGCTCAAGCGAATCGTGCGCCCGGCGCTGCGCGCATCATGGCCCAGCGCAAGCAGCACGTGGGAAGGCGCATTGCTCGCGGAATTGCACGCCGAAGTCGCGGAAAAGGCGATGCCCGCACTCAAGGCCGCGGAATTGAATTCGCCTTCTCCAAAGGTCAGGCTGAGCGTGTGAGGAATGCGTTGCGTGGCGCTACCGTTCAAACGCACGCCAGCCACCGACGCCAACTGGTCAAGCAGGCGCTGGCGCAAAGCCTCGATGACTGCCTTCTCTTCAATGAAAGACGCTGCCGCCAGCGCAAACGCTGTGCCCATGCCAGCAATCTGATGGGTTGCCAGGGTGCCCGAGCGCAGGCCGCCCTCATGCCCACCGCCGTGAATCTGGGCCAGCACTTTTTGCTGCGCCCGCGGCCCTACGTACAACGCGCCGATGCCCTTGGGGCCATACAGCTTGTGGGCCGAAAGCGACATCAAGTCCACCGGCCATTCAGCCAGGTCGATCACGACCTTGCCCGCGCCCTGCGCCGCATCCACATGCAACAACGCGCCGTGATCACGCACCCGCGCGCCAATGGCCTGGATGTCGTTGAGCGTGCCCAGCTCGTTGTTGACCAGCATAAGCGACACCAGGAAGGTGTCTTCGCGCAGCGCTTCGCTGACCGCATCGGCGCTGATCAAACCTTCAGCGTCCGGCACCAGGTAGGTCACGGCCACGCCGGCCTCCTGCAGTTGCCGCGCAGTATCCAGCGTGGCCTTGTGTTCGATCTGGCTGGTGATGATATGCCCACCCGCCACACCGCGCGCCTGGGCGACGCCCTTGATCGCAAGGTTGTTGGACTCGGTGGCACCGGACGTCCAGACGATTTGCTCAGCCTGTGCCCCCACCAACTCGGCCACCTGGCGACGTGCCTGTTCAACCGTTTGCCGGGCCTCCTGGCCAAACGCGTGGGAACTGGATGCAGGGTTACCGAAGTTGGCGTTATAGCCCAGACACTCGACCATCACCTGAATGACTCGCTCATCCACCGGGGTTGTGGCGGCGTAGTCGAAATACAGCGGACGTTTATTCATGACGTTAAAGACTCGCAGAGCAGGTTCCCGAGATCAGCGTCTCAGGGGCATCGACCGGGACAGAGGTCGTCAGGTTTAACCGATTGGATGCCGTTAAAGAAGGCCAACTTTAAGTAAATGTGCGTAGGAACGCTCCCAAAATTCAGCTTAACAGGCTGATGTAGTCCTATGGAAAACAAAAGCCCGAGATTCCTTAAGGGAAACCTCGGGCTTTTTGCCGCTGAACGCGAGCTCAACTGGGACGGCCATGCAACGCCACACTGCGCTCGGCGTTCATTTCACCCTGGCTATCAAAGCCGTAGGACGGTTGCGGCTGGCCCATCAAGGCAGCGCGTTGCTGTTGATAGTCATCAAACGACAGGCCGCGACGGCCCAGCGCCTCCAGGGCCAACTGTCTGGTTTCTTCTGCTGTGTAGGGACGCAGTTCCGGCGAGGGATGATTCGCACAACCGGCGAGGACAGCGGTGACAAGCATCAAGGATATGGCAAGAAATCGGTTCATGGTGGTAGCCCTGGGAAGTAGGTGTCGAGTCAATGAACACAGGCTACTCCCCGCCCTACCCAGTGAAAAATCACCTCCCGTGATAGTTGCTATCAACCGCCAAGGCACCTTCGATAGCGTCATCCGCATATTCTTTTCCAATCTATAAATATGGAAATACGTTCGTTTACGGAATAACCGAGACCCTCTATAAATAACCGCACACCGAACCGAACTGTTCACCACGCAACTGTTGCTCTGGCAACAGTCATTCAACAAATCAAGAGACAGACAACAGCAGCATTTTTCAGCAGGGAGTGCGCAGGCCACGCCAATCAACGCTTAAGGCCATTGGTACAGCTCTTGCTCAACAGCTCACACACCTGCCCAGAACCACTGTTGAAAAAGGAACTGTTCATGACCCGTCCCCTGAATGTCGTTGCCCTCTCCGGCGGAACCTGGCGTCCGTCTCGTACCCTGGTGCTGACCCAGGCCGTGCTGGCTGAGTTGGCGACACTGTTGCCGATCCAGGCCACCGTGATCGAGCTGGGCGATATCGCTCGGCCATTGGGTGGGGCGCTGTCCCGCGATGAATTGCCCGCTGACGTCGAATCACAACTGTTGGCCATTGAACAGGCCGACCTGCTGATCGTCGCCGCGCCGGTCTACCGAGGCTCCTACCCTGGCCTGCTCAAGCATCTGTTCGACCTGGTGGGCCTGAATGCCTTGGTGAATACGCCAGTACTGCTCGCTGCCACCGGCGGCAGCGAACGCCACGCACTGGTCCTCGATCACCAACTGCGCCCGCTGTTCAGCTTCTTCCAGGCATTGACCCTGCCGATCGGCGTGTACGCCACCGAAGCCGACTTCACCGACTACCAGATCACCAGCGAGTTGCTCAAAGCCCGCATTCAACTGGCGGCCGAACGCGCAGCGCCATTGTTTGCAGCGCACTCCCCCTCTCTGCTGAAAATCGCATAAGGATTTGTCATGGATGTTTTCTGGTTTCTGCCGACCCACGGCGACGGTCATTACCTGGGCACCACCCAGGGCGCTCGCCCGGTCACCCTTAACTACCTCAAACAAGTCGCCCAGGCAGCTGACAACCTCGGCTACCACGGCGTGCTGATTCCGACCGGACGCTCGTGCGAAGACTCCTGGGTAATTGCTTCGGCCCTGGTGCCGCTGACCGAGCGCCTGCGTTACCTGGTGGCGATTCGCCCGGGCATCATTTCACCCACTGTATCGGCGCGCATGGCCGCCACACTGGACCGTTTGTCCAACGGGCGGCTGCTGATCAACGTGGTCACCGGCGGCGACCCGGATGAGAACCGCGGCGACGGCAGCTTCCTCGACCACAGTGAGCGTTACGAAGTCTCTGATGAGTTCCTACAGATCTGGCGCCGCGTATTGCAGGGCGAATCCGTGGACTTTGAGGGCAAGCACCTGCGCGTACAGAACGCCAAGGCGCTGTACCCGCCCGTGCAAAAGCCTTATCCACCCCTGTACTTTGGCGGTTCTTCCGACGCTGCTCATGACCTTGCCGCTGAACAGGTGGACGTGTACCTGACCTGGGGCGAGCCGCCCGCCGCTGTCGCGGAAAAACTCGCGGATGTGCGTGAACGCGCCGCCCGCCGGGGACGCACCGTGAAATTCGGCATCCGCCTGCACGTGATTGTGCGCGAAACCGAAGAGGACGCCTGGAAGGCCGCCGACAAATTGATCGAACACATCAGCGACGACACCATCGCCGCTGCGCAGAAGTCGTTCTCGCGCTTTGACTCCGAAGGCCAGCGCCGCATGGCCGCCCTGCACGACGGGCGCCGCGACAACCTGGAAATCGCACCCAACCTGTGGGCCGGCGTCGGCCTGGTGCGCGGCGGCGCCGGCACGGCACTGGTAGGCAACCCGCACCAAGTCGCCGAGCGCATCAAGGAATACGCCGATCTGGGGATAGAAAGCTTCATCTTCTCGGGCTACCCCCACCTGGAAGAGGCGTATCGCTTTGCCGAGTTGGTGTTCCCGTTGCTGCCGGAACCCTACGCGAGCCTCGCGGGGCGCGGTGTGACCAACCTCACGGGCCCGTTCGGCGAAATGATTGCCAACGATGTATTGCCAGCCAAGGCCTAGGAACGCCGGAATCGGCTTTATGTGGGAGCCGGGCTTGCCCGCGATGCAGGCACCTCGGCGTGTCAGGCATAGCGAGGTGATGCTATCGCAGGCAAGCCAACTCCCACCTTTGGCCTCGACTGCCCCCATAGACATTGAGGAACACCGTGTGACCGCCACCCCCCACAGCCTCCTGCCTTCCCCCTTGCAGACTGCCAAATTGCTGGCCGCCGAATTTGCCCTCACCGCAGTCGAGCGCGATGAACGTGGCGGCACCCCCAAGGCCGAGCGTGACGCCTTGCGCCAGAGCGGCCTGCTGGCCCTGAGTATTCCCACCCAATACGGCGGACTCGGCGCGCGCTGGAGCGACACCCTGGGGATCGTCCGCGAGTTCGCCAAAGTCGACAGCTCCATCGCCCATGTCTTCGGTTTTCACCACCTGATGCTCGCCACCGTGCGCCTGTTTTCGCGCCCGGATCAATGGCAGCCCTGGTTTGAACAGACCGCGCGCAAGAACTGGTTCTGGGGCAACGCACTCAACCCGCTGGACACGCGCACCGTGGTCAAGGCTTTCGGCGGCTGGCGCGAGTTTTCCGGCAAAAAGAGTTTTTGCTCGGGTGCCAGCGACTCGGAGATGCTGATTGCCTCGGCGGTGGATGAAACTGCCGGCGGCAAGCTGGTGATCGCCGCGATCCCCAGCGGCCGCAGCGGCATTACCTTGCACAATGACTGGAACAACATCGGCCAGCGCCAGACCGACAGCGGCAGCGCCAGCTTCGAGCGCGTGCGCGTCGAGGAGTCCGAGTTGCTGCTGGATCCCGGCCCGCTCAGCACACCCTTCGCCTGCCTGCGCCCGCTGATCGCCCAGTTGACCTTTACCCACATGTTTCTCGGCATTGCCGAAGGCGCCTTCGAAGAGGCACGCAACTACACGCTGACCGAAACCCGTTCCTGGCATAAGTCTGCCGCCGACGATGTGCGTCAGGACCCCTACGTGCTGCACCACTACGGCGAATTTTGGGTAGCACTGGAAGGCGTGCGCCTGCTGGTGGACCGTGCAACGCAGTTGCTGGACCAGGCCTGGGCCAAGGGTCCCAACCTCAGCGAGCATGAGCGTGGCCAACTGGCTATCGCCATCGCCACGGCCAAAGTCGCCGCCACCCGCCAAGGCTTGGACCTGTGCAGCCGCCTGTTCGAAGTCACCGGCGCGCGTTCCACTCACGCATCGCTGCGTCTGGACCGCCACTGGCGCAACCTGCGCACCCAGACCCTGCATGACCCGGTGGACTACAAACTCCACGAACTGGGGGACTGGGCGTTGAACCAGTCCCTGCCGATCCCGACGTTCTACTCCTAAGAGAGGTGCCCATGCAGCTTTTGACCCTACCGCCATCACCCGCCCTCGCGACGTCGATTCGCGCCACCGCTCAGGTCTTCGAGGATCCAAAATCACAGGCGCTCCTTGACCACATCCAGCAAGTGGCGCCCAGCGAAGCCAGCGTGTTGATCATCGGTGAGACCGGAACCGGTAAAGAACTGGTCGCGCGGCACATCCACAACCTCAGCGCGCGGCGTAACCGGCCCTTCGTGGCGGTGAACTGCGGGGCGTTTTCCGAATCGCTGGTGGAAGCCGAACTGTTCGGCCATGAGAAAGGCGCCTTTACCGGCGCCCTCAGCGCCAAGGCTGGCTGGTTCGAAGAGGCCGACGGCGGCACCTTGTTCCTTGATGAGATCGGCGACCTGCCGATGGCGATCCAGGTCAAATTGCTGCGCGTCCTACAGGAACGCGAAGTCGTGCGCCTTGGCTCGCGCAAGAGTATTCCGATTGACGTGCGTGTATTGGCGGCAACCAATGTGCAATTGGAGAAAGCCATCAACGCCGGGCATTTCCGCGAAGACCTCTACTACCGCCTCGACGTCGTCAGCCTGGAACTCAGCCCGCTGCGCGATCGCCCCGGCGACATCCTGCCCCTGACGCGGCATTTCATCGAAGCCTACAGTCAGCGCCTGGGCTACGGCCCGATCACCATCAGCCGCGAGGCCGAGCACAAACTCAAGAGCTACAGCTGGCCGGGCAACATTCGCGAGCTGGAAAACGTGATTCACCACACCTTGCTGATCTGCCGCAACGGCGTGATCGAACGGGACGACCTGCGCCTGTCGAACATGCGCATCGAGCGTCAGGACGACAGCCAGCACGGAACCGACAACAGCGCAGAAGCCCTGCTGGCGCGTGCCTTCGAGAAGTTGTTCGAAGAACAGGCCGGCGCCCTGCACGAAAAAGTCGAGGACGCCTTGCTGCGCGCCGCCTACCGTTTCAGCCATTACAACCAGGTGCACACCGCCAACCTGCTGGGCCTGAGTCGCAACGTTACGCGTACCCGGCTGATCAAGATTGGCGAGCTGGCCGTCAACAAACGACGTCCCGGCGAAAACGTGCAGGGCGAGCGCATGCTGCACCTATCCATCTAGCCGGCAGTGCAACGCATTGTCATGGCTGCGCTCGAAACTGCGTAGCACCTGGAACGAACCGAAGGTCACGGCCGTGGCCTGGTGGGCGCGAATCAGCGTCCAGAAATCTTCCTCGCCCTGTTCAAAACATTTGAAGGCCGCCTCGCCCTCTTCGCGCGAGCGCCATTGCAGGTAATTGAGCACCCGCCGACCGTCCTCGCTGACTTGCACACTCGCATTGATAAAACCGCCATGCCCCTGGGCCAGGCGCTCGCTCTGGGTGGTCAAGGCCGCCACCAGGGCCCGCTGTTGCCGGGGTTCGATCTGAAACTCAATCAGTTGAGTGAAGCTGCGACTTTTCTCTGATACCGGCATGAACACTTCCCTTACTCTGTAGGCAGAATCTTGCGATTCGATGCCACGCAGGGTAAAACCTCTAGTTAAGTCAAGGTCAAGCGCTGTTTGGGAGTTTTGTCATGCTCAACAAAGAGCTCACCGTTGGCCAACTCGCCGCCCGCAGCGGCGTCGCGGTCACGGCCCTGCATTTCTATGAAGCCAAGGGGCTGATCAAGAGCAATCGCAACGCCGGCAACCAGCGCCGTTATCCACGGGATGTGTTGCGGCGTGTCGTGGTGATCAAAATCGCCCAGCGTTTGGGCATTCCGCTGGCGACGATTGGCGAGGCGTTGCAGGCGCTGCCGGATGGACGCACGCCCAACGCCAAGGATTGGGAGGACTTGTCAGCACATTGGCGGGAAGAGCTGGACGAACGCATCAACAAACTGATGTTGCTGCGGGACAAGCTCAGTGGCTGTATCGGGTGTGGCTGTTTGTCGATGGAGGCGTGTCCGTTGCGTAACAGGGATGATCAACTTGGCGAACGTGGCCCGGGAGCCCAACTGCTGGAGCCCACTTGAGATCCTGAAGTGAAAACTCAACAAGTGTCGGTGGGAGCAAGCCCCCTCCCACACTTGATGCGTGCAGAACTTAGAAACCAGGAGCGATCTGGCCTTTGTAACGGGTCAGGATGAACTGGCGCACCTCTTCGGAGTTCAGCGCCTTGGCCAGTTTCTGAACGCGCGGGTCGTTGATGTTATCCGGCCGCGCCACCAAGTACTCGACGTACAAGGACTTGCCCTTCTCCACAATCAACGCACTGTTGGTGTCGATGCCCGCCTCCAGGGCGTAGTTGGCGAACACAAACGCCAGGTCCACCTGGCTCACCGAACGGGCCAGCAAGGCGCCTTCCAACTCACGGATTTTCAGGTGCTTGGGGTTATCCGCGATATCGCGCGGGGTGCTCAGGGTATTGCTCGGGTCCTTGAGCTTGATCAGGCCGGCTTCATGCAGCAGCACCAGGGCGCGGCCGGTGTTGACCGGGTCGTTGGGGATCGCCACGGTGGCGCCGTCCTTGAGTTCCGACAGGTTCTTGATCCGGGTCGAATACGCACCAAACGGTTCGATATGCACCCCGACCACCGGCACCAGGTCAGTGTGACGGGTCTTGTTGTAGTCATCGAGGAAAGGACGGTACTGGTAATAGTTGGCATCGATATTCTTCAACGCCAATTGCTGGTTCGGCTGGATGAAGTCGGTGAAGACCTTGATCTGCAAGTCCACGCCCTCCTTGGCCAGCGCCGGTTTGACGAACTCGAGGATTTCCGCGTGGGGCACAGGCGTAGCGCCGACCACCAGCTTTTCGTTGGCAAAGGCATTCAGGGACAGGACAGCGGCCAGAATGGCCAGGGATTTTTTCATACGTGCTCCGAAGGCAGTTATTGTGGGAATCAACGGCGGCTGTAACGCGCCACCAAACGGTCACCGGTCATTTGCAGCGCTTGCACCAGCACTAACAGCAGCAGCACGGTGACGACCATCACGTCGGTCTGGAACCGCTGGTAGCCGTAGCGAATGGCCAGGTCACCCAAGCCTCCGCCACCGATCACACCCGCCATGGCGGTGTAGTCCACCAGCACAATCGCCGTCACGGTCACCGCTGCCAGCAGCCCGCCCCGGGCCTCCGGCAGCAACGTGTGGCGGATCACCTGCCAGGTGCTGGCGCCCATGGACTGGGTGGCCTCGACGACGCCGCGGTCCACCTCGCGCAGCGCGGTTTCCACCAGCCGCGCAAAAAACGGCGTACAGCCCACCACCAACGGCGGGATGGTGCCGGGCACGCCGAGGGACGTGCCCACCAGTAAGGTGGTCAGTGGGATCAGCACGATCAGCAGGATGATGAACGGCAACGAGCGCAACACGTTGACGACCACCGACAACACCCGATACACCATCAACGCTTCATGCAACTGGCGCTTGCCAGTGAGAAACAGCAGCACACCCAGCGGCAATCCCAGCAACACGGTAAAGCCCAGCGCAGCCGCGAGCATGCTCAGGGTTTCCAGGCAGGCTTGGCCGATGTCGGCCCAATAGATGTTCTTGAACAATTCGGCCATGCATCACGACCAGTCGTGGCGGGGTGGCTTGGCGCCGTTGAGCAACCAGTTGCCCACCACGTGATATTTCCAGCGCACCGGGTCATGCAGGGTATGCACCCGCGCGTTGCGCCAGTGGCGGTCGAAGTTGTGCTTCTTCAGCGTCGAGCGCGTGCCGCCCAACTCGAACAGTTTGTTGCTGGCTTCGATGGCGATTTCGGTGGTGAGGACCTTGGCCCGTGCAACGGCCAGGGAGGCGTGTGCGACATTCTCTTCATTTGGCGCCGGGCGGGCGGCGTCGAGTGCCAAACCGGCGCGATCCAGGAGCGCTTCAGCGGCTTCGAGACGGATATCCAGCGCCCCGACCTGGATGATGGTCAGCGGGTCCTCGCTGGCTTTTTCCACCCCGGCATCGATCCACGGGCGGGCGAACTGCTGGACGAACGCTACCGTGTCACGCAGCGCCGCGCGCGCGATGCCGGCGTCGATGGCGGCCGTGGTCAGCTGTGCGAAAGGTCCGGCCAGGGTCGGCGAGTCATAGGATTTATGTGTGGGAAACAGATTGAACGCCGGCACCCGCAACCCCTGTGCCAGCACGGTTCCGCTGGATGTGGTGCGCTGGCCCATGCTGTCCCAATCATCAATCACCACCAGCCCGGGAGTGCCGCGCGGCACAAAGGCCAACTGGGCATTCTGCTGTTCGTCCAGCGCCAGCACCGCCAGCCAATGGGCGTACAACGAACCCGTGCAGTAGCCCTTGCGCCCTTCGATCACATAGCCATCGCCGTCACGGCGCAGGGTTGCCTGAATGTCCTGCACGTTCTTGCCGCCGGTCTCCGACAATGCATTGGCAAATCGATGGCCCTGCAACGCCAGGCCGAAGAAGTGCGCCTGTTGCTCGGGAGTGCCCTGCAAGCGGATGTCCTCCAGCAGGCAATAGTGGTTCTGCGGAATCTGCCCCAGGGACGGATCTGCTGCCGAGATAATCGCAATCACCTGGGCCAGCACCGCATAGGAAACCTGCGCACCGCCAAACTCGCGCGGCACGCTGATGCCCCACAGGCCGCTGTTGGAATACAGGTCGACCACCTCGGCGGGCACCTGGCGGGTGCGATCACGCTCGGCGTCTTGCTCCAGCAGGACAGCGGCAACGCGGTGTGCCACCGCAATCGCCTCGGCTTCGTCGCGGATCCGTTCGGCATCGGGGGTATGGATCGGGTAATCGGCAGATACAGGCAGTACAGATATACAACGCTCTCGGGCGAATGGTTTGCCAGAGCCAGTGCAGCTTCTGTGCCGAGCGCTGAAACAGGCGGTTTGCCGGCAAAAAAGTGATCCAGACGTACCTTTGGCGCAGCAATCTGCCCATTCACTGTTGCCTGGCGAACATTTCGGCGGCGGCCCTCTGCCGGTGTCTATAAAGAAGGACTGGCCGCTCGTCGCAGCGGTCCTCGATGCATTGAAAGCACCCTGAATGGGAACCTGAAACATTTGCTTTCATTTCCGCATTAGGGATTTCTCATTCTCATCCGTCTTAATCTAGATACAGCCTGTCGCGTAAGCAAAAGCTACGACCGGCCTTTCCCGGGCCTCCATCGCCCCCCTCCGATCAAGACCCTCATTCACATGTCGAAGAAGTCACGCTCCAAACTCTGGTTTCTCGTACATAGCTGGTTGGCATTGCCCATCTGGTTCTTTGTACTGATCGTCTGCGTCACTGGCACGCTGGCAGTGGTCAGCCAGGAACTCGTCTGGCTGGCCAACCCGGATATCCGCGCCAGCAAGCCCTCCGATGATGCAGAGCCGCTGAGTTACGACCAGGTCATCGCCGCCATCAAGCGCGATGAACCCAAGGTCTTCGTCCAGTCCATCAGCCGTCCGGACGAATCGCATTTCGCCCTGAGCGTCGACCTCAGCTACCCGGACGGGCGCTCCGTCGAGGTGTACGTCAACCCCTACACCGGGGCCATCCAGGGCATCAGCCCGTCTTTCGACTTCCAGGCGTTTACCCGCGCGCTGCACGGCTGGTGGCTGGTGCCGTTCACCAATGGCTACAGCTGGGGCTGGTACCTGGTGTCGGCGCTCGGCATACCGCTGCTGGCGTCGCTGGTGACCGGGCTTGTGGTGTACAAGAAATTCTGGAAGGGCTTCCTGCGCCCTACCCTGCGTGTGCGCCACGGCGCGCGTATCTTCTGGGGTGACTTCCACCGCCTGAGCGGTATCTGGTCGATCTGGTTCATTCTGGTGATCGCCGTGACCGGTATCTGGTTCCTGATCCGGGCGATCCTGGGGGATAACCAGATTTCGATTTCCACCGAACAGGTCGTCCCGGTGATTGCCCGCGACAAGGTGCCGATGTCGGCCCCTGGCGTACCGGCGCCCATGATTCCCGTGGACGAGGCCATCAAGGTCGCCACCCAGCGCATCCCCGGCCTGGAGGCCAGCTTCATCAGCCTGCCGCTCAATGCCTACAGCCATTTGCAGATTGGCGGGCGGGGCTGGTACCCGCTGATGTACCAGACCGCACAGATCAACCCCTATGACGGTGAAGTGGCTGCGGCGCACCTGCTTTCCGACCGCTCGAAGCTGGAGTTCGTCACCGAATCCATGCGCCCCCTGCACACCGGCGACTTTGGTGGCCTGTGGATCAAGCTGATCTGGGCATTCTTCGGCCTGATCATGAGCATGATGGTGCTCAGCGGGCTGCTGATCTGGACCAAGCGCACCGCGCTGGCCACCCTCAATGCCCTGAAACGTGAAGCCAAGACCCAGCGCACACCGGCTGCCGTCCCCGCCATGCAGGCTGAAACCCCGGAGGCCAGCCGATGAGCAAGGTCGCTGTTGCAACCCCGTCGCCGCTTCGCGCCTTTTGGCTCAAATGGCGCTTTCATATCAATGTGCTGTTGCTGCTGGTGCCCTTGGGTTTCATGCCCAAATACTTCGCCGACGCCGCGCTGTTCCGCGGGGATACGGGGATTGGTGAACGGGTCGCCGGCGACGTGCAGGTCGGCCCCTGGAGCCTCACGCTAGCCGAATTCCGCAACGAGGGCCCGCGCCCCAACCCGGCCGGCCCGATGAAGTTTTTCAATGCTGCCCTGTGCGCCGCCTGCGCCGACCAGGTCAAGGCCACCTACCTGCGCATCGGCAAGCCCCGCAGCCTGCGCGCCGCCGGGGTGATCTTCTTTGGCACGCCGTACCGCATGGGCGCTGGCCTGCCGGTGCCGGAACGCACGCCGGCGGATGCCGAGCTGTGGGTCACCATGGAAGGCTGGGACGGCACCATGCACCAGGGTTCCATCCCGCTGAGCCAGGCCTCGCCTGCCACCATTGCCTGGCTGAACAAGCAAGGAGTTAAACCATGACATTCAAGCGCCTGACTCACGCCTGCGCTGCACTGCTGATCGGTGCCGGTTTCAGTACCGTTGCCCTGGCCCACAACCCGATGTGCGAATGCAAGGAAATCCCCGGTGAGCAGATCCAGTGCACCGGCGGTTTCTCCGACGGCAGCGGCGCTCCAGGGGTGACCCTGGACGTGATCGGCTACGACGAGACCATCCTGGTGCCCGGCAAGCTGGGCGAGGACTCCAAGCTGACCTTCAAGAAACCCTCCGCCGAGTTCTACGTGCTGTTCGACGCGGGCCCCGGCCATGTGGTTGAGATCGACCAAGCGGATATCCAGCCGCAATGAGTACCACACAGGTCGTCCGCCCCGCCGGGGCGGGTCATGAAACCCTCTACGTGCTGCTGCTGTGCCTGATCATCCTCGCGGTAGCCGGTTCGGTGATTGCCCTGCACGGCGAAACCCAGGAAGTTGCGGCCGTGCCGAGCCATCAACTGGACGCCCGCCGCGACTTGAGCGCCGCCGAGCAAGGCATCTACGCCGACCTGCGGGTGACCCTGGATGAAATCCAGCTGTTGCAACAGGAACACAGCGAGCTGCCGACGCCGGCACAATTGGCTGAAGAGGGCTTCGCGCCCTTCGCCCAGGACGCCAGCTCGGTCAGCCGTGGCGACCACCGCTGGCAACTCCAGGCGCCTGCTGCCTACCTCGGCTTGAGCCAGGCTCCCCGTACCGCCGGCTCGCTGCTGATGCGCGTGCACGGTGCCGAGCCGGATATCTGGCTCAACCGCAGCGCCAACCTGGCCGCCCCCTCCGACCTCTCTGACCAGGCGCTGATCGCGGCCGGCTGGCAGCAGGTGGTTGCGCAATTCGATGCCGGCGTCACCCGCCAGCACCGTCACTGAACGAGAAGACCGATTGCCCATGTCTAAGTCATCGCCCCTGTTGCGCCTGTTGCTGGTCAGCCTGCTCAGCCTGATGTTCGCCCCGCTGGCCAGTGCCGAGGCGGCCAAGCGCCTGCGTATCGGCATCACCCTGCACCCTTATTACAGCTATGTAAGCAACATCGTCGGCGACAAGGCCGAGGTGGTGCCGCTGATTCCCGCCGGTTTCAACCCCCACGCCTACGAGCCTCGGGCCGACGACATCAAGCGCATCGGCAGCCTGGACGTGATCGTGCTCAACGGCGTCGGACACGACGACTTCGCCGACCGGATGATCGCCACCAGCGAGCGCCCCGATATCCCGGTGATCGAAGCCAACGCCAATGTGCCCCTGCTGGCCGCCACCGGCAACGCCGCGCGCGGTGCGGGCAAGGTGGTCAACCCACACACGTTCCTGTCGATCAGTGCGTCGATTGCCCAGGTCAACAACATCGCCCGCGAGCTGGGCAAGCTCGACCCGGACAACGCCAAAACCTACACCCAGAACGCCCGCGCCTACGGCAAGCGCCTGCGCCAGATGCGCGCCGATGCGCTGGCCAAGTTGACCAGCGCCCCTAACCCGGACCTGCGCGTGGCCACCGTGCACGCCGCCTACGACTACCTGCTGCGCGAATTCGGCCTGGAAGTCACCGCCGTGGTCGAGCCAGCCCACGGCATCGAGCCCAGCCCGAGCCAGCTGAAGAAGACCATTGATGAACTGCGCGCCCTCGACGTGAAAGTGATCTTCTCGGAGATGGACTTCCCGTCCACCTACGTCGAGACCATCCAGCGTGAATCCGGGGTCAAGCTGTACCCGCTGTCGCATATTTCCTACGGCGAATACAGCCCCGAGAAATACGAAGTGGAAATGACCGGCAACCTCGACACAGTGGTCCGCGCGATCCAGGAGTCGGGGGCATGACGGCGGCAGAGCAATTGAAGGTTGCCAGTGTTGGCCCGACGATCGAGTTCGACAAGGTTTCACTGACGCTGGGCCGCACCCCGATCCTGGCGGAAGTGAGTTTCCAGGTGCAGCCGGGCAGCATCCATGCGCTGGTCGGCCCCAACGGCGGCGGCAAAAGCTCGCTGATCAAGACGCTGCTGGGGCAAACCCCGCACCAGGGGCAACTGCGCCTGCAATGGCCGACCACGGTGGGCACCATCGGCTATGTGCCGCAGGCGCTGGAATTCGACCGCGGCCTGCCGATGACCGTGGATGATTTCATGGCCGCAATGTGCCAGCGCCGTCCGGCATTCCTCGGCCTGTCCCGGCATTACGCCGGGGCGATTGGCGATGCGCTGGAACGCGTCGGCATGCAGGACAAACGCAAGCGCCGGATGGGCGCACTGTCCGGTGGCGAACGCCAGCGCGTGCTGCTGGCCCAAGGCCTGATCCCGGCGCCACAACTGCTAGTGCTGGATGAACCGATGTCGGCCCTCGACGAGGCCGGTATCCAGGTGTTCGAACGCCTGCTCAATGACTGGCGCCTGGCCGGGATCACCGTGCTGTGGATCGAGCATGACCTGGACGCCGTGGGTCGCCTGGCCGACCGCGTCACCGGGCTCAACCGCCGCGTGCTGTTCGACGCCACGCCCCAGGAGGCGCTCACACCGGATCGCCTGCTGACCCTGTTCTCCACCCACCCTCGGAGCACGGCGCAATGAGTTATGAAGCCTTTCGCTTGATGGTCCAGGGCTGGGCCTCTTCCGGGTACCTGCCAGAAGCGCTCGCCTACGGGTTTGTGGTCAACGCCCTGCTCGCCGGCTTGCTGATCGGCCCGGTGCTGGGCGGCCTGGGCACCTTGGTGGTGGTCAAGCGCTTTGCCTTTTTCTCCGAGGCCGTCGGCCATGCGGCACTGACCGGCGTGGCCGTCGGCATCCTGCTCGGCGAACCCTACACCGGGCCGTATGGCGCGCTGTTCGGGTACTGCCTGCTGTTCGGCATCCTGCTCAACTACCTGCGCAACCGCACCGGCCTGGCGCCGGACACCTTGATCGGCGTATTCCTCTCGGTATCCCTGGCGCTGGGCGCGAGCCTGCTGTTGATTCTGGCGGGCAAGATCAACGTGCACATCCTCGAAAACGTATTGTTCGGCTCGGTGTTGACGGTCAACGGCAACGACCTGCTGGTGCTGGCGATTGTCGGTTCGTTGGTGATGGCCTTGGCGTTGCCGCTGTACAACCGCATTATGCTCGCCAGTTTCAACCCGCAACTGGCGGCGGTGCGCGGGGTGGCGGTGAAGACCCTGGATTATCTGTTCGTGATCCTGGTGACGCTGATCACCGTGGCGGCGGTCAAGGTCATCGGCGCCATTCTGGTGGGCGCACTGCTGGTGATTCCGGCCGCGGCCGCGCGCCTGCTGAGCCAGTCGCTCAAGGGCTTTTTCTGGGTCTCGGTGGTGATCGCTACGGTGAGCACCCTGTGCGGCATCCTCCTGCCGATCATCTTCGACCTGCCCATCCCGTCCGGTGCCGCGATCATCCTGATGGCCGGTATCGCCTTCGCCCTCGCCGCCATCGCGCGCGGCATCGTGCCCAGCCTGAAAGGGAATCTTGGATAATGCGCTCTGTTCTTCATCCCCTGGCCCTGGCCATCGCCTGTCTGTTCACCCCACCGTTGATGGCGGCTGAGGCAGCCAAGCCGGCTGCCCACGCGGCAAAACCGGTCAAAGTGCTGGCCTCGCTGCCCATCACCTATGGCTTGGCTGAAGTACTGCTCAACGGCACGGCCGTGCAGCTTGAACGCGCCGCGCCGGCCAACCTGCCCGGTTCGCGGCAAGTGTCCTACTTCACCGGCCGTGGCGCGCCGGCGCTGGGCAAGCTGGCCCAGGACGCCGACGCCGCCATTGGCCTGCGCTCGCTGTGGGCCGATGACCCGCTGTACCCGGTGGCGCGGCGCAGCAATATCCGCATCGTTGAAGTCGACGCCGCGCGCCCGGTGGACGGCGGCCTGCCCGGCATTGCCGTACAGCCGGGCGTCAGTGACGGGCTGAACAGCCAACCCTGGCAATCCAGCAACAACCTGGGGCGCATGGCCGATGTACTGGCCGCAGACCTAGGCCGCCTGGCGCCGAGCGCCAAGCCGAAGATCGACGCCAACCTCGCCGGCCTCAAGCAGCGCCTGCTCAAGCTCACCGCCGACAGCGAAGCGCGGCTGGCCAAGGCGGATAACTTGAGTGTGGTCAGCCTGAGTGATCACTTTGCCTATCTGGTCAGCGGCTTGAACCTGGACGTGGTCAGCACGGATGCGCGGCCGGATGCCGACTGGACGCCCGAGGCGTTGCACAAGCTCAGCGCCGAGTTGAAGGACAACGACGTGGCCGTGGTGCTGCATCATCGCCAGCCGAGTGAGGCGGTGAAGGCCGCCGTGACGGCCGGCGGTTCGCAGTTGCTGGTAATGAATGTGGACGGTGCCGACCCGGTAGCTGAACTGGAAACCAATGTGGACCAGGTGATCAAGGCGCTGAGCCCGTGACATCCACACCCACATGGATGGCATCATGCCGCCAGAATTCCAGGTCGCAGTCGATCAACCGCTGATGCTGGTCATAGTTGACCCGGGCGATACGCAAGCCCGGGCTGCCCACCGACACACGCAATGCGGCGGCAGCTTCCACCGGCAGTGATGTCGGCACAATTTCAAAGCGTACCCGCCCATAGTGCACGTCGTAGTTGCGCGCATACAACTCGGTCATCGACTGATTCAAGTCACACGCCAGGATCCCCGGAAAATAGTGCGGGTTCAGGTAGTGCTCCACGTACAACACCAGGCGCCCATCGATGCGCCGGCTCCGACAGATCTGAATCACGCTCGACAATGCCGGCAGTTGCAACCAGGCACACACCGCCGCCGAGGCCGGTTTCAGCCGTGCAGAAATCACCTCGGTGGACGCCACCCGCCCCTGATCGCCGACCATCGCGTGAAAATGACTGCGCTGCATCAAGTTGTAGGCCAGCCGTGGCGGCGACACAAACCAGCCGCGCCGCTCCTCGCGATAGATCTGCCCCTGAGCCTCCAGTTGTAACAAGGCTTCCCGCACCGTAATCCGGGTGGTACCAAACAACTCGCTGAGCTTGCGTTCGGCGGGCAGTTTGCTGCCAGGTGCCAGCAAGCCGTGGTCAATCTGCTCCTGCAGCGCCAGGCCAATGGAGGTCACCGCCTTGATTGCCTCATCACGCATCAACGTTACCTATCTGGACTAGACCAGCACCGTTCAGGTGCACAAACCGCGCTGAATTCGGGCCTCTGCCGTTGGGTGCCAGCCTAGGCATTGCAGATGACCGACAGATGACAGCGGCTGTCCGAGCGTCGCAGAACACGCTGCAATACATCGGCCAAGTCCAAGCCAGACGGGGATTTTCCCATGGTCTACGCTCAGTCTGCGCAGAGCGACATCCGCACGATAAAAACGACATCGACACGAAACTGTCATCCATCGAGCCTAGATTGGCTCAGGTATTGCTCTGACCTAGACCAACACCATCGCAAACGTCGATAAAAACGCAGCGTTGAAAACGCCCATAGGAGCTTCGGATGAAACAGCTTTTCCTGGCATCACTGTTAGGCTCGACCATTGCCATGTGCACCGCCGCCATGGCCGCTGATACCGATCTAAAAACCCTGGAAGCCGCCGCCAAGGCAGAAGGCGCCGTGAACAGCGTCGGCATGCCGGATGACTGGGCCAACTGGAAAGGCACCTGGGAAGACCTGGCCAAGACCTATGGCCTCAAGCACATCGACACCGACATGAGCTCGGCCCAGGAAATTGCCAAGTTCAAAGCCGAAAAAGACAATGCCAGCGCTGACATCGGCGACGTGGGCGCGGCCTTTGGCCCGATTGCCGTGAAGCAGGAAGTGACCCAGCCGTACAAGCCTTCCACGTGGGCGCACGTACCGGATTGGGCGAAGGACAAGGACGGTCACTGGGCGCTGGCCTACACCGGCACCATCGCGTTTATCGTCAACAAGAAGCTGCTGCACGGTTCCGAAGTGCCGACCAGCTGGAAAGACCTGCAAGGCGGAAAATACAAGGTTTCCATCGGTGACGTCAGCACCGCAGCCCAGGCAGCCAATGGCGTTCTGGCCGCTGCCATCGCCAACAAAGGCGACGAAAAGAACATCGCCCCGGGCCTGCAGTTTTTCACCAAGATCGCCCAGCAAGGTCGCCTGTCGCTGTCCAACCCGACCATCGCCACCATGGAAAAAGGCGAAGTCGAAGTGGGCATCGTCTGGGACTTCAACGGCCTGAGCTACAAGGCCAAGATGGCCAACCCGGATGACTACGTGGTACTGATCCCGTCGGACGGCTCGGTGAAGTCCGGCTACACCACCATCATCAACAAATACGCCAAGCACCCGAACGCCGCCAAGCTGACCCGCGAATACATCTTCAGCGATGCCGGCCAACTCAACCTGGCGAAGGGCAATGCACGTCCGATCCGCGCGGAAACCGACCTGAAACTGCCGGCCGACATTGCCAAAAACCTGATCCCGGGCGAGCAGTACACCAAGGCCAACCCGCAGCCGATCAAGGATGCCGATGCCTGGGAAGCGACGTCCAAGAAACTGCCGCAGCTGTGGAACGAGCAGGTGATCGTAGAGATGCAGTAAGGCTGTCGCCCACATTGGAAATCCACTGGAAATCCAATGTGGGAGGGGGCTTGCCCCCTCCCACACTTGATCCCTGTTTCTGCAGATAAAGAGATTCAAGTCCATCCGTTGCGGAGCGCCCTCCCCCCATGAAGCACACTGTCATCCTCGTCGTGCTCGACGGCCTCAACTTCGAGGTTGCCCGGCACGCCATGGGGCACTTGCAGGCCTATGTCGGCGCAGGACGCGCAGCGCTCTACAAACTGGAATGCGAATTGCCCGCCCTGTCCCGCCCGCTGTATGAATGCATCCTCACCGGCGTGCCGCCGATCCAGAGCGGTATCGTGCACAACCACGTTTCGCGCCTGTCCAACCAGCGCAGTATTTTCCATTACGCCACCGACGCGGGCCTTGTTACCGCAGCGGCGGCTTACCACTGGGTCAGCGAGTTATATAACCGCTCGCCCTTTGAGGCCGCGCGCGATCGTCATACCGACGACGCGTCCCTGGCCATCCAGCACGGCCATTTCTACTGGAATGACCACTACCCCGATTCCCATCTGTTCGCCGACGCCGAAAGCCTGCGCCTCAAGCACGCGCCCGACCTTTTGGTGGTGCACCCGATGAACATCGACGACGCCGGCCACAAGCACGGCCTCGACACGCCGCAGTACCGCAACAGTGCGCGCTCGGCCGACATCATCCTCGCCGACTACCTGCACACCTGGCTCGACGCCGGCTACCAGGTACTGGTGACCGCCGACCACGGCATGAACAACGACCGCTCCCACAACGGCCTGCTGCCGGAAGAACGGGAAGTGCCGCTGTTCGTGCTCGGTGATGCCTTCAGCCTCGACGCCAACGCCGCGCCGAAACAGACCGAGCTGTGCGGCACCCTCTGCGAACTGCTGGGCGTGCCTCACGACAAACCTGTGTGCCGGGAGCTGTTGAAATGATCCGTGGTAAATGGCTGGCGCTGCTGTGTCTGGTGCCGTTCGCACTGTTTTTTATCGTCTTTGAAATCGCGCCGCTGGTGTGGGTGCTGATCAACAGCCTGCAAACCGAAGAGGCCGGCTGGGGCGTGGACAATTTCATCCGCATCTTCAGCTCGAAGTTCTACCGCCAAGCGATCCAGCTCAGCCTCGAGATCAGTTTCTACTCGAGTGTATTCGGCATCGTCATTGCCACGCTGGGCAGTTACTCGTTGCGCCGGGTGGATTCGCCACTGCGCAACTTCGTCACCGCCTTCGCCAACATGACCAGCAACTTCGCCGGCGTGCCCTTGGCCTTCGCGTTCATCATCCTGCTGGGCTTCAACGGCAGCATCACCCTCATGCTCAAACAGGCCGGGATCATCCAGGATTTCAACCTGTATTCGAAAACGGGGCTGATCATCCTCTACACCTACTTCCAGATTCCTCTGGGCGTGTTGCTGCTGTACCCGGCCTTTGACGCCCTGCGCGAAGATTGGCGCGAGTCGGCCGCCCTGCTCGGCGCGAACGGCTGGCAATTCTGGCGGCACATCGGCTTGCCGGTACTGACGCCGGCATTGCTGGGCACCTTCGTGATCCTGCTGGCCAACGCCCTCGGGGCCTACGCGACGGTGTACGCACTGACCACCGGTAATTTCAACGTGCTGCCGATCCGCATCGCGGGGCTGGTTTCCGGCGACGTATCCCTCGACCCGAACATGGCCAGCGCCCTGGCCGTGGTGCTGGTGGCCCTGATGACAGTGGTCACGGTGGCCCATCAACTGCTGCTCAAGAGGAGCTACCATGTCTCGCGCTGAAGCCGGCCCGGCCTCCCTCTACCACCGCGTGGTGGTGTGGTTATTGTTTGCGATCCTGGTGTTGCCGCTGATCGGCACCTTCGTCTATTCGATTGCCAGCAGTTGGTCGGCGACCATCCTGCCGGCGGGCTTTACCGTGAAGTGGTACGTGCAGCTGTGGAGCGACCCGCGCTTCCTGATGGCCTTCGGGCAGTCATTGCTGGTGTGCGTGGGCGCGCTGATCCTGTCGGTCGTGCTGATCCTGCCGCTGCTGTTCGTGGTGCATTACCACTTCCCCAGGCTCGACGCATTGATGAACATCCTGATCCTGCTGCCCTTCGCGGTACCGCCGGTGGTGTCCTCGGTGGGCCTGCTGCAACTCTACGGTTCCGGGCCGCTGGCGATGGTGGGCACGCCGTGGATCCTGATCGGCTGCTACTTCACCGTGGCCCTGCCGTTCATGTACCGGGCGATCACCAACAACCTGCAGGCCATCAACCTGCGCGACCTGATGGACGCGTCCCAACTGCTCGGCGCCAGCACCTGGCAGGCGGCGATCCTGGTGGTGCTGCCCAACCTGCGCAAGGGCCTGATGGTGGCGCTGCTGCTGTCGTTCTCGTTCCTGTTTGGTGAGTTCGTGTTTGCCAACATCCTCGTCGGCACTCGTTACGAGACCCTGCAGGTGTACCTCAACAACATGCGCAACAGCAGCGGTCACTTCACCAGTGCCGTCGTGATTTCCTACTTCTTCTTTGTGCTGGTGCTGACCTGGGCCGCCAACATCTTGAACAAGGACAAAAGCCAATGAGCTTCGTCAGCGTCCAACACCTGCAAAAAGGCTACGCCGGGACCCCGGTGTTCAGTGATATCAACTGCGAAATCGCCCAGGGTGAATTCGTCACCCTGCTCGGCCCGTCCGGTTGTGGCAAGTCCACGCTGCTGCGCTGCATCGCCGGCCTGACCGCGGTGGACAGTGGCAAAATCCTGCTGGATGGCCAGGACATCGTTCCGCTGAGCCCGCAGAAACGCAACATTGGCATGGTGTTCCAGAGCTACGCACTGTTCCCCAACATGACCGTGGAGCAGAACGTCGCCTTCGGCCTGCGCATGCAAAAGGTCAACGCCGACGACAGCCACAAGCGTGTGCAGGACGTGCTGCAACTGGTGGAACTCAAGGACCTCGCCGGCCGCTATCCGCACCAGATGTCCGGCGGCCAGTGCCAGCGCGTGGCCCTCGCCCGCTCCCTGGTAACGCGCCCGCGCCTGTTGCTGCTGGACGAGCCGCTGTCGGCGCTGGACGCACGCATCCGCAAACACTTGCGCGAGCAGATCCGCCAGATCCAGCGCGAACTGGGCCTGACCACGATTTTCGTCACCCATGACCAGGAAGAAGCCCTGACCATGTCCGACCGCATCTTCCTGATGAACCAGGGCAAGATCGTGCAGAGCGGCGATGCCGAGACCCTCTACACCGCGCCGGTGGATGTGTTCGCCGCCGGGTTCATCGGCAACTACAATCTGCTGGACGCGGACAAGGCCAGCCAGCTGCTGCAACGCCCGATCAACAGCCGCATCGCGATTCGCCCGGAAGCCATCGCGCTGAGCCGCAACGGTGAACTCGATGCCTTGGTACGCAGCCACAGCCTGCTGGGCAACGTGATCCGCTACCGCGTCGAAGCGCGAGGCGTGGAATTGGTGGTGGATGTACTCAACCGCTCGGCCGATGACCTGCATCCTGACGGCCAACGCCTGGCACTTTCCATCGACCCGAGTGCGTTGTGTGAAGTAGCCTGACGCCACGATTTCCCGAGAGAGCACGACCGATGGCACTGGCAATTTTTGATCTGGACGACACCCTGATCCACGGCGACTGCGCCACCCTGTGGAGTGAGCAGATGGGCCGCCTGGGCTGGGTCGACCCCGCGTCGTTCATGCGCAGGAACCTCGAGCTGATGGACGCCTACAGCCAGGGCAAGCTGAAGATGGAAGACTTCATGGACTTCAGCCTGGAACCGATGATTGGCCGCACCCCGGAAGAAATCGAGCACCTTGTCGAGCCGTGGGTGGAGGACATCATCGAGCCGCTGATCTACAGCGACGCCACCAAGACCGTCGCCCGCCACCGGGCCAATGGCGACCGGATCCTGGTGATTTCCGCGTCCGGTGCTCATCTGGTCAAACCGATTGCGGCGCGAATCGGTATCGATGAAGTGCTAGGGATCGAACTTGAGGTCAGCCATGGCGTGTACAGCGGGCGTACGGTCGGTGTACTGACCTATCGCGAAGGCAAGATCACGCGGTTGCTGGAATGGTTGGAGCAGGAAGGCGAGACATTGGAGGGCGCGTATTTCTATTCGGATTCGCGCAATGATTTGCCGTTGCTGTTGAAGGTGGATCATCCGCAGGTGGTAAACCCGGATCCCGCACTGCGTGCCCATGCTGAACAAGCCGGCTGGCCGATTCACCATTGGACCTGATTCAACCTAGATCCAAATGTGGGAGGGGGCTTGCCCCCTCCCACCTTGACCCCATTCCAATTTGAGATCAGTTGAGGCTTTCGTCGATCACCAACACCAGCTTCCCGGAAACCTGATTGGTCGCCAGCTCGGCAAACGCCGACTCGGCATCCTTGATCGGGAAGGTCTTGGCCAGTTGCGGGCTCAGTCGCCCTTCAACAAACAACGGCCAAACGTGCTGGCTCAAATCGCTGAACAAGTCAGCCTTGAACTGATCACTGCGGCTGCGCAGGGTCGAGCCCAACAGCTGAATGCGCTTGCCAAGCACTTGCGCCAGATCCAGTTTTGCCTCCCGGCCACCCATCAAACCAATCAATACCCAACGACCATCCAACGCCAGCAGCTTGAGGTCCAGCGCCGCATAGTCGCCGCCGACCGGGTCGAGAATCACGTCGAAGGGCCCAAAGTCCCGCAACGCCTCAATGCCGTCGGTACGAACCACGCCGCCCTGGGCTCCCAGCGCCTCACAGTAGGCCAAGCGCTCAGGCGAGCCGACGCTGACCCAGCACGGGCTACCAAACGCCTTGCACAGCTGGATGGCTGCCGAGCCCACACCACTGGCGCCGGCGTGCAACAAGACTTTTTCACCGGGCTTGAGCCCGGCCAACTGGAACAGGTTTAGCCACGCCGTGGCATACACTTCAGGCAATGCCGCCGCCTCGATCAGCGACAGCCCTTCCGGCACCGGCAGCACATGGCGCGCATCCACCACCACTTCTTCGGCCATGCCGCCGCCGGCCAGCAGCGCGCAGACGCGGTCACCGACCTGCCAGGACGAGCCCGCGCCGACTTCGCTGATCACCCCGGAACACTCCAGGCCCAGCACCGCGCTGGCACCCGGTGGTGGCGGGTAAAGCCCAGCACGCTGCAATAAATCGGCGCGATTCAGGCCTGAAGCCGCCACGCGAATGCGAACTTGGCCTACATCGCATGTAGGACTGGGTTCTTCCAACCACTCCACGTGACCGTCAACGCCTTGCAATGCTTTCACAGTGCCTCCATAGTGAGTCTGGACTGAGCCCGTAGCAGTAGCGCCGGGCTTTTTGCATTATGCGACCGGACCATATGGAACCGGCTCCCTCAAAGACGGCCTAATATGCGTTATCAATTGCCCCCGCGTCGAATCAGCATGAAGCATTTGTTCCCCAGTACCGCCCTCGCACTTTTCATTGGTCTCGGCTTCGCGTCGATGTCGACCAATACGTTCGCAGCCAACAGCTGGGACAACCTTCAGCCGGATCGCGACGAGGTGATTGCCAGCCTCAACGTCGTCGAGCTGCTCAAGCGCCATCACTACAGCAAGCCGCCGCTGGACGACGCGCGCTCGGTGATCATCTACGACAGCTACCTCAAGCTGCTGGACCCGTCGCGCAGCTACTTCCTGGCCAGCGATATCGCTGAGTTCGACAAGTGGAAAACCCAGTTCGACGACCTCCTCAAGAGCGGCGACCTGCAGCCCGGCTTCACCATCTACAAGCGCTACCTGGACCGCGTCAAGGCACGCCTGGACTTTGCCCTGGCCGAGCTGAACAAAGGCACGGACAAGCTCGATTTCACCCAGAAGGAAACCCTCCTGGTGGATCGCAAGGACGCGCCGTGGCTCAAGAGCACTGCCGAACTGGATGACCTGTGGCGCAAACGCGTCAAGGATGAAGTGCTGCGGCTGAAGATCGCCGGCAAAGAACCCAAGGCCATCCAGGAACTGTTGACCAAGCGCTACAAGAATCAGCTGGCGCGTCTGGACCAGACCCGTGCGGAAGATATCTTCCAGGCCTACATCAACACCTTCGCGATGTCCTACGACCCGCACACCAATTATCTGTCGCCAGATAACGCGGAAAATTTTGATATCAACATGAGTCTGTCGCTGGAAGGCATCGGTGCCGTCCTGCAAAGCGACAATGACCAGGTCAAGATTGTACGCCTGGTACCCGCAGGTCCTGCCGACAAGACCAAGCAGGTCGCCCCGGCAGACAAGATCATCGGTGTGGCCCAGGCCGACAAAGAGATGGTCGACGTGGTCGGCTGGCGCCTGGACGAAGTGGTCAAGCTGATCCGTGGGCCAAAAGGCAGTGTGGTGCGCCTGGAAGTGATTCCGCACACCAACGCACCGAATGACCAGACCAGCAAGATCGTGTCCATCACCCGTGAAGCGGTGAAGCTCGAAGACCAGGCCGTGCAGAAGAAAGTCCTCAACCTCAAGCAGGATGGCAAGGACTACAAGCTGGGCGTGATCGAGATTCCGGCGTTCTACTTGGACTTCAAGGCCTTCCGTGCCGGTGATCCGGACTACAAGTCCACGACCCGCGACGTGAAGAAAATCCTCACCGAGCTGCAAAAGGAAAAAGTCGACGGCGTGGTCATCGACCTGCGCAACAACGGCGGCGGTTCCCTGCAGGAAGCGACCGAGCTGACCAGCCTGTTTATCGACAAGGGCCCGACCGTGTTGGTACGCAATGCTGACGGCCGTGTCGACGTGCTGGAAGACGAGAACCCGGGCGCCTTCTACAAAGGCCCGATGGCGTTGCTGGTCAACCGCCTCTCGGCCTCGGCTTCGGAGATTTTCGCCGGCGCCATGCAGGACTACCACCGCGCGCTGATCATCGGCGGCCAGACCTTCGGCAAAGGCACCGTGCAGACCATCCAGCCGCTGAACCATGGCGAGCTGAAACTGACCCTGGCCAAGTTCTACCGGGTTTCCGGGCAGAGCACCCAGCATCAGGGCGTGCTGCCGGACATTGATTTCCCGTCGATCATCGACACCAAGGAAATCGGCGAAAGCGCCCTGCCGGAAGCCATGCCGTGGGACACCATCCGCCCTGCGATCAAACCCGCGTCGGACCCGTTCAAACCGTTCCTGGCCCAGCTCAAGGCTGACCACGACACCCGCTCCGCCAAGGATGCCGAGTTCGTGTTCATCCGCGACAAGCTGGCCCTGGCCAAGAAGCTGATGGAAGAAAAAACCGTCAGCCTCAACGAAGTGGACCGTCGCGCGCAGCACACCGACATCGAGAACAAGCAACTTGCCCTGGAAAACATCCGCCGCAAGGCCAAGGGTGAAGATCCACTCAAGGAGCTGAAGAAAGAAGATGAAGATGCGCTGCCAACCGAGGCAGAGAAAACCAAGCCGGAAGACGACGCCTACCTGGCCGAGACGGGCCGGATCCTGCTGGACTACCTGAAGATCACCAAGCAGGTGGCCAAGCAGTAAATGATGGCAAATTAATGTGATCGCTCCTCGGAGTGTCATCATATAGACATCATTCTGTCGTGAAATGAAGGACCGCTGGATTCAAGCCAGCGGTCCTTTTTTTTCGATCGAGATCGCCATGACCATGACCGAACAGCTGAATGCACTGGGCTCAATCCTGGCTCAAGGCAATTTGCACAGCCTGTTCCAACCGATCATCAGCCTCTCCGAGCGGCGCATCCTCGGCTATGAGGCGTTGAGTCGCGGCCCGTCCAACAGCCCGCTGCACTCTCCCATCTCCCTGTTCGCCGTGGCCGGCCAGGCCGGGCGCCTGAGCGAACTCGAGATGGCCTGCCGCGAAAGCGCATGCCGGCGCTTCAGCGAACAGAAGCTGCCCGGCATGCTGTTCCTCAACGTTTCGCCGGAGTCCTTGATGGACACCGCGCACCAGCCAGGCCGCACCCTGCAATTGCTGCATGACTACGGCATTCCGCCGAGCCAGGTGGTGATCGAACTCACCGAGCAAACCCCTACCGACGATTTCGATCTGCTGCAAACCGCGCTGCACCACTACCGCGACATGGGCTTTTCGATTGCCCTGGATGACCTCGGCGCCGGGTATTCCAGCCTGCGTTTGTGGTCGGAGCTGCGCCCGGACTACGTGAAGATCGACCGGCACTTTATCGATGGCATTCACCAGGATGCGCTCAAGCGCGAATTTGTCGGTTCGATCCTGCAAATCGCCAAAGCCTCACGCGCCCAGGTCATCGCCGAGGGCATCGAATTGCCCGAGGAGTTGGCGGTGTTGACGGAGATGGGCGTGGACCTGGTCCAGGGCTACCTGCTTTGTCGTCCGCAGGAACAACCGCCGCAGGAAGCACGACTGATGCTGCCCAAGCTCGACAGCGCCAGTGTCGCCCTGAACGAAGAAGGCAGCGACCTCAGCGCGCTGCTCAACGAACAACCGGCGATGGACCAGGACACCGCCACCGCCAAGGTGCTGGAAGCCTTCCGGCGCCAGGCCAACCTCAACTCGCTGGCGGTCCTGGATGGGCGTGGCCAACCGGTCGGCATCGTGCACCGGCATTCGCTGTCGGACGCGCTGCTCAAACCCTTTGCCACCGACCTGTTTGCGCGCAAGCCCATCAGCCGCCTGATGAGCACCGACTTTCTCGCGGTGGAGCTGAGCCAGTCGCTGCAACAGGTGAGTCGCCTGCTCACCAGCCGCGCGCGGCAACGCATCGAAGAAGACTTCATCATCACCCTGAACGGCGATTACCTGGGCTTGGGACGGGTGATCGATGTGCTCAAGTTGATCACCGAGCTGAAAATCCAGCAGGCACGGTATGCCAACCCCTTGACGCTGCTGCCCGGCAACGTGCCGATCCAGCAATGCCTGACGCGGTTGTTGCAGCAGCAGCGCGAATCGGTGATCTGCTACGTGGATATCGACAGCTTCAAGCCGTTCAACGATATCTACGGCTACGGGCGCGGGGATGAGGTGTTGCTGTGCCTGGCGCAGTGCCTGAACGACCGGGTCGACCCCAGCCGCGACTTTGTCGGGCATATCGGCGGCGATGACTTTTTGCTGGTGCTGGGCCCGCAGGAGTGGCGCAAGCGCCTCAATCAACTGCTGGATGACTTCCACACCCAATGCCGACGCTTCTACCGCGCCGAACACCTTGAGGCCGGCTGCTTTGTCGCGTTGAACCGCCAGGGTGTACGCCAGGAATTTGCGCTGCTGTCGCTGTCCATTGGCGTGGTGCATTTATATCCACAGGCCTGTGGACAACTCGATGCCAGCCAATTGGCGGAACTGGCCTCGCAGGCCAAGCACCATGCCAAGAACGTGGCCGGCTACAGCATCCATGTGATCGACAGCATGGACACACAGCCCGAGGCGATTTAAGCCTCGGCAGACTCCGGGTACTCGTACTCGAACACCCGCACCACTTCCGACGCGTGCCACGACGCGGCGGCCACGCCGTCGGAAGGTCCACTGAAGCGGCCCAGGCGCTCGGCGCATTCAAAGAAGCCGGTGCGCGGCAAACGGCTGGCTCCCTGGCTGATCACCAACGAGCTGCGCAATGGCTGCTCGGCCTTGGCGTCCATCGCAGCGAGGTGTTCCAGGGCGGCAGCCAGGGTTTGCATGGCGGGTGTGGGGAACTGCAGACGCTCCAGCAACGCGCGGTACGTCAGCAGGTGGCGCTGGCGACGGGCCTGATCCAGCTCGTTGAGCAACCCATCCCAGTGTTGACGGCTGATACGTAGGCTCAAGATTCATCCCTCCAACCTGCAACGCCCAATTCCCAAGCCAGGCTGCGACGGATCGCGGCATCCGGTTGGCGTTCACCACTTTCAATCAAATTCAGGTACGAAGGGCTGATGCCCACGGTACGGGCCAGGGCCTCGATAGCCAGGCCCTTGGCTTCGCGCAAGCCACGCAGGTCTGCAAGCGGACGCAGGTCCTGGACAGGTGCGGCTTGGGCAGAGGGTGCAGGGGGTGATGAAGGTTGTTGCTGACCGGCAGCTTTTAGCAGCGCCTGGTACTGATCCCATGGCAACACCGCGTATTCGGGTGCGCCATCGCGTGAAATTATCTGAATATCCATGACTGCCCCGTAGGATAACTGCACTTACTGAGTAAGCTCTTTCCTTAGGAGTGTAATCCTAACAGCCTTAAAGGTCGCAGGGGGATGTCCACGTCATGGGTTTTTTTGCGGATTTTCCTTGGCCAGCAAGGCCGGCGTCGCAGGCAGCCGCTCTACCACGGCAAGCTTCTCCGGACGTTGCGCCTCACGCCAGGCGCGAAAAGCGCTCAGCTCGCCGTCCAGGGTTTTCATGACCCATGCCAGCACAGCGATATCGTCGAGCATGCCAAACATAGGGATAAAGTCAGGGATTGCATCGATGGGGCTCAGGAAGTACATCAACCCCGCCACTACCGAGATCAATGCCTTGGGGCTGATCGCGCGGTACTCACCGCGCCAGTACGCCAGGCACAGGGCCTGGAGCAATTTGAAGTCATCCTTGAGTTTACCCAGGCGATTACCTTGGCTGGAGCCCTTGGCTGCGACCGCGAACAGCAGCGTCGGCAAACGTCCACGCCCCAGAAGGCGTGCGGCCATGGGCAGGAAACGGGTGAAATTGAAGGGTGGTTTCATTTGTCACTCCAGTTCCAGGCGACATAAAAGGTTATCCACACAAATTGTGGATAACCTTGTGAACAGAGCCTATTTTCCGCGCTGAAAGCCACGTATTACAAGGCTTGCAGTCAGATCGGGCGTTTTTTGCGCACTGAAAAAAAACCCAAGATTTCATTGACTTGGCGTTGATGTGCGGCTACCCGTACTCGAGTCTTATATCAGACTGTTGCCTGCTGCAGACGTTCGGTCGGATCTGTTCAGGCCAGCTCCCGCACTCAAAAATGTGCAAACCCCGGAAACAACAACGCCCCGTCGAAACGGGGCGCTGTGTGTTCAGGCGTTGCTTACTTCTTGGCAGCCGGTGCTTCAGGCGCCTCAGGGGCTTCAGCCTTGGCTGGGTCCTTGATGGCCAGCAGCTCGAGGTCGAAAACCAGCACGGAGTTGGCTGGAATCGCCGGGCTCGGGCTCTGTGCGCCGTAGGCCAGGTCCGAAGGAATGTACAGCTCGACCTTCTCGCCCACGTGCATCAGTTGCAGGCCTTCGACCCAACCCGGGATCACGCCGCTGACCGGCAGGTCAATCGGGCTGCCGCGATCCACGGAGCTGTCAAAGGTGGTGCCGTTGGTGAGTTTGCCGGTGTAGTGCACAGTCACCACGTCAGTCGGCTTGGGCTGGGCGCCGTCGGCTTTCTTGGTGATCTTGTACTGCAGACCGGAAGCGGTGGTAACGACGCCGTCTTTCTTGGCGTTGTCTTCGAGGAATTTCTTGCCGGCCGTTGCCGACTCTTCGCTCATCTTGGTCATGCGTTCTTCAGCACGCTTCTGCAGTGCGGCAAACGCCTCGACCAGTTCGTCGTCCTTGAGCTTCTGCTCTTTCTTGCCGACGGCATCTTCGATGCCCTGGGCGACTGCCTTGGAATCCAGGTCATCCATGCCTTCCTGGGCAAGGCTTTTGCCCATGTTCAGGCCAATGCCGTAGGAAGCTTTCTGCGCCGGGGTTTTCAGCTCTACGCTGGTCTGCGAATCACAACCCGCAAGTACCAGGCTAACCAGGGCCACCGCCGCCGCCAACCGATGCTGTTTCATGCTATTTCCTTGTTCATGCGCCAATAGGGCATTCGAATAAAGTCGCGAGCTTATCAGGCGGCCACGACCAATGGCTACCGGCATGTGAGCAGGAAACTTCCGATAAGTTCACGTGTTTAAAAGCATTTTCATTCTTCACGAAGGCCCACGACGGAGGATGGAACGACCTCACTCGAGCCTCATGGCCACTTGCCGCACCTGTGGCGTGGTGGCATAACAGCGCTACGACTAGACAAGGATAGTTATCTTGCGCATTTTTTCCCGTGTGTTACTCCTGATACTGCTCGCATTGGGCCTGATCCTGGCGGTGGTGCTCTACTACACCGTTAACCCCAGGCTCCCGGATCATGTGCCTGTGCAGCAGGTGCACTACCAAGACCAATGGAGCGCCGCCGACCGCCAGACCTACTACTTCACGCCCCAGGGCACCCAGGTAAAAGGCCTGCACTACGATTGGTTCACCGCCCTGGAGCTGCCGTTCTTCGAGCAGCGTTTTGCCACGCCGGAATACCTCGCGCGCTTTGGTTTCCTGGTCGATCCCAAACAGGTGCCCAGCGCGCAAAACCCCGGCAACCTGCCGGTGGGTTTCGCCCGTCACCAGAACGCCGGTGACAACGCCGAGTACCTGGACATCACCTGCGCCGCCTGCCACACCGGCGAGCTGCATTTCAAAGGCCAGGCCCTGCGCATCGACGGCGGTTCGGCTCAGCACGTGCTGCCCTCGAGTGTGCCCACCCTGCGCGGCGGCAGCTTCGGCCAGGCCCTGGTCGCCAGCCTCGCCGCCACCTACTACAACCCGTGGAAATTCGAACGCTTCGCCCACAAGGTGCTGGGCGACCGTTACGAGTCCGAGCACAGCCAACTGCGCCAGGATTTCAAGCAATCGTTGAACCGGTTCCTCAAGGTCGCCTGGAACGACACCCACCGCGGTCTCTACCCTACCGAAGAGGGCCCGGGCCGCACCGACGCCTTCGGCCGCATCGCCAACGCCAGCTTCGGCGACGCGATTTCCCCGGAAAACTACCGCGTTGCCAACGCCCCCGTGGACTACCCGCAACTGTGGGATATGTGGACCTTCGACTGGGTGCAATGGAACGGTTCGGCCCAACAGCCGATGGCGCGCAACATCGGCGAAGCCCTCGGTGTCGGGGCCACGCTGTCCTTCTTCGACAGCGCCGGCCAACCGCTGCAGGGCGATGCACGCTACCCCTCCAGCGTGCGGGTGCGCGACCTCAACCTGATCGAAGAAACCCTGCAACGCCTCAAGCCCCCGACCTGGCCCGAAGACCTGTTCGGCCCAGTGGACAAAGTCCTCGCCGCCCAGGGCCGCGCATTGTTCAGCGAGAACTGCGCCGGCTGCCATGTGCCAAGCGTCTCCCAGGAGAATGGGCGCCCGGTAAACCCTCTCAAGATGCTGCCGGTGGATTACATCGGCACCGACCCCGGTACGGCCAACAACATTGCTGACCAGCGCTATGACCTCAGCGCCTTGCAATGGGACCTGGCCGAATTGGCCCAGCTCAACGTGCAGTTGCACCCCACCCCCGCCGAGCCCCTGGACCTGAAAAAAATCTCGGTGGCCAAGGGCCTGGCCTACGTCACCGCGTTCGTCGAAGAGCACGCCTACCGCGCTGCCGGCGTCACCCCGGCCGAACGCCCGCGCCTGGACGGTTTTGGCCTGCCCATCGGCGTGCGCGAGTTGCGCGCCTACAAGGCCCGCCCGCTGGCCGGCGTGTGGGCCACGCCGCCGTTCCTGCACAACGGCTCGGTGCCGACGATCTACCAACTGCTCTCGCCCCAGGACGAGCGCAGTACCACCTTCTATAAAGGCACGTTCAATTACGACCCGCGTCACCTCGGGTATGAAACGGGCGCGTTCAAGAATGCCTTCCTGTTCGATACCACCATCACCGGCAACCACAACAGCGGCCACGAATTCCGTGCCGGCAAGCAGGGCAATGGCGTAATCGGCCGTGGCTTGCTGCCCCAGGAGCGCTGGGCATTGCTGGAATACCTCAAAGTGCTGGGCGGCCCGCTGGAGCAACAATTGCCATGATGATTCGATCCCCTTACGACCGACCTTCCCTCCTCTCCCGCCTGTGGCTGCGAATCGGAGCGTTCCTCGGCAAAACCCTGCTGTGGCTGGTCGGTCTCGGCCTGCTCGGCTGGCTGATCGCAACGGCCTGGTTCGCCTGGCACCACAGCGGCCCGGTGTCCCCGCAAGAGCAGATTCCTGCGGGTGAAGCGGCCATGACCCAGGGCATCATCCAGACAGCGGTGCGCATCGTCGACCAACACCGCGAAGGCACCCGCTACCTGCGCGATGCCCATGCCAAGGCCCACGGCTGCGTGAAGGCCGAAGTCAGCGTGCTGGCGGACCTCGACCCGGCGTTGCGCCAGGGCGTGTTTGCCGAGCCGGGCAAGACCTGGCAGGCCGTGATGCGCCTGTCCAACGGCAATGCGTATCCGCAGTTCGACAGCATCCGCGACGCCCGGGGCATGGCGATCAAGTTGCTGGATGTGCCAGGCAAGCAACTGTTGGCCGACCAGCAGGCACGCAGAGAACAGGACTTTGTGATGTTCAGCCACCCGAACTTTTTTGTCAGCGATGTGGCGGAATACGCGCAGAACATCGGCGCCCAGGCGGATGGCAAGAAAGTGCTGGCGTTCTTCCCCAAGGTGGACCCGCGCAGCTGGCAGATACGCCACCTGTTTATCGCCCTGGCGACCCTGGCACCGGCACCCGCCAGCCCGACGCAGACGACGTATTTTTCCGTATCGCCCTACAAGTTTGGTGCGGCCAACGCCAAGTTCCGCGTCGCGCCGGACCCGCAGAGCTGCCCGGAATACACCCTGCCCAAACAGAATCAGGACCTGCCCAACTTTCTGCGCAGCGCCTTGAACCAACAGCTGTCCACCGACCGCGTGCCGGCGTGTTTCGTGTTGCAGATCCAGCGGCAGAACCCGCAGAAGTTCATGCCGATCGAAGACACCAGCATCGGATGGAAGGAAAGCGATGCGCCTTTCGAAAGCGTGGCGAAGGTACGCATCCCTGCGCAGGATTTCGACACGCCTGAACAGAATCTGGCCTGCGACAACCAGTCGTTCAACCCCTGGTTCGGCGTGGCGGAACACCGCCCCATCGGCGGCATCAACCGCTTGCGCAAGGCGGTGTACGAAGCGGTCAGCGACTACCGCCACAGCCGAAACGCGCCGTAGGGTCAGGTAAACAGATGCTCGGCAATGAAGTCCACGAACACGCGGATTTTCGGCGACAAGTGCCGGCTCGATGGCCACAACGCCCAGAACTGGCCCTGGTCGCTGCAGTGCTCGTCGAGCACCGTTTCCAGGCGCCCTTGGGCCACCGCTTCGCGGGCGAGAAAGTCCGGGACAAAAGCGATGCCATGCCCGTCGATGGCGGCGGTAAGCATGGCCTCCATATTGTTCAGCGTCATTGCGGTAGGCAGGCGTAGCTGGGTAAACGCCGGGTTGGCGGCCAACGTCCAGTCCATGATCTTGCCGGTGGTCGCAAAGCGGTAACGCAGGCATTGGTGTTGCTCCAGGTCCAGCACCGCCAGCGGCCGCCCGTGACGCTGAAAATACGCTGGCGCGGCGCACAGCAAAAACCTGAACGGGCCCAACCGGCGCGACATCAATTTCGAGTCGGCCAGGCCGCCACTGCGAATCGCCACGTCGATGCCCTCTTCGATCACATCCACCAGCAGGTCGTTGAAATCCAGTTCCAGTTCGATCTCCGGGTAGGCGCTGCGGAACGCCAGCATATGCGGCATAAGGAAGCGATAACCGATGGTGGGCAGGCTCACTCTCAACTTGCCACGGGGCGCCTGGGCCACATGCGACAGCATGGCCCGTGCGTCATGCAGGTCATCGAGGATTTTGCGGCAGCGTTCGTAAAACAACTGGCCCTCGGCCGTCAGGCTGACCCTGCGCGTACTGCGATGCAGCAAGCGCACATTCAGCGACGCTTCCAGCTTGGCAACATTCTTGCCCACCGCCGACGCGGAAATGCCCAAGCCGCGCGCCGCCGTGACAAAACTCAGGGCTTCTGCCGTTTTCACGAAGGCGATGACACCGCTTAGATTGTCCATTAGAGCCCTTTTGTCCGTTATCACTGGAAGCAAAGCCTGTTTATCTACGATTGCATCCTGCATAGATTAAACGGCGCACCCACACGACAAGCAAGGACTCCCCGCGATGAACACACACCGCTACACCATTCTCGCCGCCATTTGCCTGGCCGCTCTGGCACTGCCCATGAGTTTCACCGGTGGGGCCGTGGCTACGCCGTTCATTGGCCGGGCATTTGACGCGTCGCCGACCGAGTTGGCCTGGATCACCAATGCCTTCCTGCTCAGCTTCGGCAGCCTGCTGATGGCGGCCGGCACCCTGGCTGATCGCTATGGGCGCAAGCGTTTGTTCATCGGCGGCATGGGCCTGTTTGCGCTGGTCTCCCTGCTGTTGGCAGTGGCGCCGGATGTGCTGTGGCTGGACTTGCTGCGCGGCGCCCAGGGCGTAGCCGCCGCCGCTGCGCTGGCCGGTGGCAGCGCGGCGCTGGCCCAGGAATTCGAAGGCCACGCCCGCACACGGGCGTTCAGTGTGTTGGGCACCACCTTTGGCGTGGGCCTGGCGTTCGGGCCGTTGTTGGCGGGGGCATTGATCGAGTGGCTGGGTTGGCGCGGGATCTTTCTGTTCACCGCCGCGCTGGCGCTGCTGTCCCTGATCTTCGCCGCGCCGACCCTGCGTGAAAGCCGCAATCCCGATGCCCAGCGCCTGGACGTCCTGGGTGCAGTGACGTTTTCCGGCCTGTTGATCGCCTTCACCAGCGCGGTGATCCTGGCGCCGCAACAGGGCTGGAACTCGACGCTGATTCACACGCTGTTCGGCATGGCTGCCGTGCTTGCAGGCGTGTTCATCTACGTGGAAACCCACACCCAACAGCCGATGCTGGAGCTGCGCCTGTTTCGTTTCGCGCGTTTCGTGGGCGTGCAGATCCTGCCGATTGGCACCTGCTACTGCTTCATCGTGCTGGTGGTGTTGCTGCCGATCCGCTTTATCGGCGTGGAAGGCGATAGTGCGTTCCAGGCAGGGCTCAAGATGCTGGCCTTGTCCGCGCCGATGCTGGTGGTGCCGATGCTGGCCGCGTCGCTAACCCGCTGGGTGTCCGCAGGCCGGTTGTGCGCCCTGGGCTTCTTGATTGCGGCGGCGGGCCTGTATGGGCTCAGCACGCTGGACGCCAATGCCCATGGGCCGATCATCGCCGCCCTGCTGGTGCTCGGGCTGGGCACGGCGGTGCCGTGGGGCTTGATGGATGGCCTGTCGATCAGCGTGGTGCCTCGTGAGCGGGCCGGCATGGCGGCGGGAATTTTCAACACCACCCGCGTGGCCAGCGAAGGCGTGGCGCTGGCGATCACCCTCGCGGTGCTGGGTGCATTGGTCGCCCACCACCTGAGCGTCACCAGCAGCCTCGCGCTGGCCCCCGCCGACCTGTCGCGTATCGCCCAACACCTGGTCATGGGCGACCTGCCGTTCGCCGGCCATATCCCCTTGGCTGAACTGCGCAGCGCTTACCTTGCAGGCTTCAATACCCTGCTGCAGCTACTCGCATTGTTCACACTGGTGACGGCGTTGATCGTGTACCTGTTCCTCGGGCGCGAGGTCAACGCGCCCGCGGTACCCGAAGAGTGCGTCACCTCCTGAAGAGGATAAACAGCAGGTGCACAACGGCGAGGCGTTCGACGGGTAAATCGCAGCCATAAAAAAAGCCCGCTCAATTGAGCGGGCTTCTTGTGGCGACCTGGCGTTCAGTGTTCCAGGTTGCCGAATATGGCGCAGCGGACGGGACTCGAACCCGCGACCCCCGGCGTGACAGGCCGGTATTCTAACCGACTGAACTACCGCTGCGCGTAACACTTGAAGCGAATGGTGGGTGATGACGGGATCGAACCGCCGACCCTCTGCTTGTAAGGCAGATGCTCTCCCAGCTGAGCTAATCACCCTTCGTTTCGGTGTGGGCGCATCATACACCAAAAAATCGTAATGTCTTGATTTAAATGCAATTTATTTAAAAAAAGTTTGAATCGCGATTTCTTGCCATATTTCGGACAAAGAAAAGCCCGCGATTAAGCGGGCTTTCTGTGGTGACCTGGCGTTCAGTGTTCCAGGTTACCGAATATGGCGCAGCGGACGGGACTCGAACCCGCGACCCCCGGCGTGACAGGCCGGTATTCTAACCGACTGAACTACCGCTGCGCGTAACACATGAGGCGAATGGTGGGTGATGACGGGATCGAACCGCCGACCCTCTGCTTGTAAGGCAGATGCTCTCCCAGCTGAGCTAATCACCCTTCGTCTCGGTGTGGCGCGCATTCTACGGAGCGACCCAAGGTCTGGCAAGCACTTTCTTAAATCTTTTTTTTGAGCCCTTCCAATGGCTTAGGCAGGGTTGGCCTCAGGCGCTATCAAGAGAATAATGCCCCCCTTTGTATAAAGGAGAGACTCCCCCCATGTGGTTCAAGAACCTGCTTATCTATCGCCTGACCCAAGATCTGCCTGTTGATGCCGAGGCGTTGGAAGCGGCCATGGCCACCAAACTGGCGCGCCCTTGCGCCAGCCAGGAGTTGACCACTTACGGTTTCGTCGCCCCTTTCGGTAAAGGTGAAGACGCTCCCCTGGTCCACGTCAGCGGTGACTTCCTGTTGATCGCTGCACGCAAGGAAGAACGCATCCTGCCGGGCAGCGTGGTGCGTGATGCACTTAAGGAGAAAGTCGAAGAGATCGAGGCCGAGCAAATGCGCAAGGTCTACAAGAAAGAACGCGACCAGATCAAGGATGAGATCATCCAGGCCTTCCTGCCGCGCGCCTTTATCCGTCGTTCGTCGACCTTCGCCGCCATCGCGCCGAAACAGGGCCTGATCCTGGTGAACTCGGCCAGCCCGAAACGCGCCGAAGATTTGCTCTCCACCCTGCGTGAAGTAATCGGCACCCTGCCCGTTCGCCCGCTGACCGTGAAAACCGCGCCAACCGCGATCATGACCGACTGGGTCACCACCCAGAAACCGGCCGATGACTTCTTCGTCCTCGACGAATGCGAACTGCGCGACACCCACGAAGACGGCGGCATCGTGCGTTGCAAGCGTCAGGACCTGACCGGCGAAGAGATCCAGCTGCACCTCACCACCGGCAAGGTCGTGACCCAACTGTCCCTGGCCTGGCAGGACAAGTTGTCCTTCATGCTCGACGACAAGATGACCGTCAAGCGCCTGAAGTTCGAAGACCTGCTGCAAGACCAGGCCGAACAGGACGGCGGCGACGAAGCGTTGGGCCAACTGGATGCGAGCTTCACATTGATGATGCTGACGTTTGGCGACTTTATCCCGGCGCTGGTTGAAGCACTGGGCGGTGAAGAGACCCCGCAAGGTATTTAAGCCATGTGAAGATCAAAATGTGGGAGGGGGCAAGCCCCCCTCCCACACTTGATTGTATTGCCACTTCGAAAGCCTAATAACAAGGACACCCCCATGCGAGCTCTCGCCGCCCTCAGCCGCTTCGTCGGCAATACCTTCGCCTACTGGGTGCTGATTTTCGCGGTCCTCGCGTTCCTCGAACCTGGCTGGTTCATCGGTCTGAAAAGCGCCATCGTGCCGCTGCTGGGCCTGGTGATGTTCGGCATGGGGCTGACCCTCAAGATGGATGACTTCGCCGAAGTCGCCCGCCATCCGTGGCGTGTGGCACTGGGCGTGGTCGCGCACTTCGTGATCATGCCAGGCGTGGCCTGGTTGCTGTGCCAGGCGTTTCACCTGCCGCCGGAAATTGCCGTCGGCGTGATCCTGGTCGGTTGCTGCCCAAGCGGCACCTCGTCCAACGTCATGACCTGGCTGGCCCGTGGCGACCTGGCGCTGTCGGTAGCCATCGCTGCGGTCACCACCCTCCTCGCCCCGCTGCTCACGCCGGCGCTGATCTGGCTGCTGGCCTCGGCCTGGTTGCCGGTGTCGTTCATGGAGCTGTTCTGGTCGATCCTGCAAGTGGTGCTGCTGCCCATCGTGCTGGGCGTGCTGGCGCAACGGGTGCTGGGCGACAAGGTTCGGCATGCGGTGGATGTGCTGCCGCTGGTGTCGGTGGTCAGCATCGTGATCATCGTCGCGGCAGTGGTTGCCGCCAGCCAGGCGAAGATTGCCGAGTCGGGCCTGTTGATCATGGCCGTGGTAATGCTGCACAACAGCTTTGGCTACCTGCTGGGCTATTTCACCGGCCGCGTGTTCAAGCTGCCGCTGGCGCAGCGCAAGTCGCTGGCGCTGGAAGTGGGCATGCAGAACTCCGGGCTCGGGGCTGCACTGGCCAGCGCGCACTTCTCGCCACTGGCGGCGGTGCCGAGTGCGCTGTTCAGCGTCTGGCACAATATTTCGGGGGCCTTGCTGTCGACTTACTTCCGCCGCATGAGCGAAAAAGACGACCTGCGCGCCGCTCAGGACGCCACGCAACCTTGATCGCCTGAGGCATTTTCGGCACTCTACGGAGCATCACGGGGACGACCCCGTGACGCACTCAAGCGTTTAATCCGGGGACGACCCCACCTCGAAAAGGAAGGTCAGCATGTCCTGGATCATTCTGTTTTTTGCCGGATTGTTTGAGGTCGGCTGGGCCGTCGGCCTGAAGTACACCGACGGTTTCAGCAAGCCACTGCCCACCGCCCTGACGATTGTCGCCATGGCCATCAGCCTGGGTCTGCTGGGGCTGGCCGTGAAGGAACTGCCGCTGGGCACCGCCTACGCCGTCTGGACCGGAGTGGGCGCCGTGGGTACGGTGATTGCCGGGATTATCCTGTTCGGCGAATCCATGGCGCTGTTTCGCTTGGCGAGTGTGGCGTTGATCATCTGCGGGCTGATTGGCCTCAAGATCAGCACCTGAGCCACTATCCTCATCGGGGGCAAGCCCCCTCCCACCTTTGATTTGTGAACACAGTCAAAATGTGGGAGGGGGTTTGCCCCGGATGAGGCCGGTACAGCCAGAACCAAAACTATCTGACACTCCCCCGCAACCCGCCTACCACTTCCTGCAACCTCGCAGGCGTCGGCTCCTCCACCGACTCCCCCGCCACCAGCACCACCCGCGACCAGATGCGATGAAAGAACCCCTTGTTCGGATCGCGACTGAAGAAGCTCCCCCACAACCCCTGCAACGCCATCGGAATCACCGGCACTGGCGTTTCCTCCAGAATCCGCGTCACGCCACCCCGAAAGTCGTTCATCTCTCCATCGGCGGTCAATTTGCCTTCCGGGAAGATGCACACCAACTCGCCTTCCTTCAGGTAATGCGCAATGCGCGTGAAGGCCTGTTCGTAGATCTGAATGTCTTCATTTCGCCCGGCGATCGGAATCGCACCGGCGGTGCGGAAGATGAAGTTCAGCACCGGCAGACGGTAGATCTTGTAGTACATGACAAAGCGAATCGGCCGACGAACCGCTCCGCCAATCAACAGCGCATCGACAAATGACACGTGGTTGCACACCAGCAGCGCCGCGCCTTCGTCCGGAATCGCCTCGAGGTTGCGATGTTCCACGCGGTACATGGAATGGCTGAGCAGCCAGATCATGAAGCGCATGGTGAACTCAGGAACGATTTTGAAGATGTAGGTGTTCACCGCAATATTGAGCAGCGACACCACCAGGAACAGTTCGGGGATCGACAGCTTGGCCACGCTGAGCAGCAGGATCGATACGATGGCCGAGACCACCATGAACAACGCATTGAGAATATTGTTGGCGGCAATCACCCGTGCACGTTCGTTCTCGGCGGTGCGCGACTGAATCAGCGCATACAGCGGCACGATATAAAAGCCGCCGAACACGCCCAGGCCGAGGATGTCCAGCAACACCCACCACGCCTGGCCATAGCCGAGCACCGCGAGCCAATCGTTGGCCTGCACGTTCTGCGGGAAACCGCCGGAATGCCACCACAGCAGCAGGCCGAACACCGTCAGCCCGAACGAGCCAAACGGTACCAGGCCGATCTCAACCTTACGCCCCGAGAGCTTTTCGCAGAGCATCGAGCCCAGGGCGATGCCCACCGAGAACACCGTGAGGATCAGCGTCACCACGGTTTCGTCGCCGTACAACCATTCCTTGGCGTAGGCCGGGATCTGCGTCAGGTAGATCGCTCCGACAAACCAGAACCACGAGTTGCCGACGATGGAGCGCGACACGGCCGGCGTCTGCCCCAGGCCCAGGCGCAGCGTGGCCCAGGACTCGCTGAAGATGTTCCAGTTCAGGCGCAACGCCGGGGTGGACGCCGCCGCACGCGGGATGCTGCGGCTGGCCAGGTAACCCAGCACCGCCACGCCGACAATCGCCACCGCAACCACCGGTGCGTAATGGGTGGACGACATCATGATCCCGGCGCCGATGGTGCCGGCCAGGATCGCCAGGAACGTGCCCATTTCCACCAGGCCGTTGCCGCCCACCAGCTCATCATCGCGCAGCGCCTGGGGCATGATCGAATACTTCACCGGGCCGAACAGCGCCGAATGGGTGCCCATGGCAAACAGCGCCAGCAGCATCATTTCCAGGTGGTTGGTCAGGAAGCCTGTTGCGCCCACGGCCATGATCACGATCTCGCCGATCTTGATCGCACGGATCAACGCGTCCTTGTTGAATTTCTCGCCAAACTGCCCGGCCAGCGCCGAAAACAGGAAGAACGGCAAGATGAACAGCAATGCACACAGGTTGACCCAGATGGAGCGATCACCCTCGATACTGAGCTTGTAGAGAATGGCGAGGATCAGCGATTGCTTGAAGATGTTGTCGTTGAACGCACCCAGCAGTTGGGTAATGAAAAACGGCAGGAAACGCCGTGTGCGCAGCAAGGTGAATTGCGAGGGGTGGCTCATCGTCCGTGTTCCTGCGTGGCCTGTTATAGGTGTCAGGCCACGACTTTACCTAATCCCGCTTACTTATTCCCTAGTCCTGCAATACAGGGAGAAACAAAAAGCTCACCTTTATAAGCGCCCTGCACCGTGCGCTTGGCAACGATCAGCCACATCAGCGCCAACGCCACCACCAGCACGCAACCGAACACCTTGAAGAAACCCAGGTGCAACAGGCTTCCCAGCTTTAAGGTCGCCAGGGCGTACACCCCCAGTGGAAAGGTAAAGCCCCACCAGCCGAGGTTGAACGGGATACCGGCGCGCAGGTAACGCAGGGTGATCAGCACCGCGATCAGCATCCACCACAAACCGAAGCCCCAGAGAGTGATCCCCGCGACCAGGCCGATACCGTTGGCCATCTCACCGACACCGGGCAGGCCATTGGCGGCGAAGATTGCCGGCGCGTCCGCCCCCAACAGCAACATGCCGAGTGCGCCGGTGCCGATGGGCCCAAGGGCCAGCCAGCTCGACGCCGCCATATTGGCGTGGGGCAGCTTATGCAGGGCCATGCGCAACATCAGGATGGTCAGGATGCTGAACGCCACCGGCAGGGAAAATGCCCACAGCACATAGCTGGTCACCAGCATCACCAGTTGCGAGTGGGCGTCTGCCAGATGCGGCGCCAACAACCCACCACTGGCCGCGGCGACTTCGGCGGCAACGACGGGCAACAGCCACACGGCGGTCATCTGGTCGATGCTGTGTTCCTGGCGAGTGAACATCATGAACGGGATCAACACGCCACAGGCCAGGGCCATCGCCACGTCCAGCCACCAGAGTGCCTGGGCCAAGGCGATCACTTCGTTGCCCCAGCGCGGCAGGCCGAACAGCAGCAAGCCGTTGAGAATGGTCGCGAGCCCCATGGGGATGGTGCCGAAGAACATTGAAACCGTGGAATGCCCGAAGATCCGCCGCGCTTCGTCAAAGAACATCACCCAACGCGCCGCGTACAGCACGCTGAACAACACAAACAGGCCGATGGTGACCCACCACAGCCCTTCGCCAACGGCGTGCAGGCCGGGCAGATCGAGCGGCAGTTGGGCCAACGCCAGCGCCAGCACCCCGGTGCCCATGGTGGCGGCGAACCAGTTGGGGGTGAACTGGCGAATCACTTCCCGTGGACGGGCCAGGTGACTGAAGGGTTTGTAACTGATGGTATGCAAGCAGGTCATGATGGTTATCCTCTTCCTCGCATGAGGTTGAAACCATCATAGAACCTGATCGAATATCTATATAACGGGTAATTTCTCTAACTGTTATCTGTTTTACCTATATGCACGCCGTGCGGAGTCTTGCCAGATCAAGCCGGCCAATGCGCCGAGGGACAGCAGGATCAATACTGCGCCATAGCCGTCGGTGGTGGCGATCAGGCCGAAGCTGCGGATCAGATTGCCCGCCAGCAACGACGGCAGGCAGAACGCCAGGTAGCTCAACACATAGAACGCCGACATCAACCCGGCACGCTCATGGGGCAACGCCAGGGGCACTACGCTGCGCAACGCGCCGAGAAACCCCGCGCCAAAACCGCTGCCGGCGATCAAGGTGGCGATAAAGAACAGCGGCAGACTGGCGCTGTGCACCGCGGTGAGGATCAGCGCCACACCGATGGCCAACAGGCTCGCGCCCAGCCGCAAGACTTTATCCGCCGCACGATGACGCAGGCTGAAGATCATCAGCGCCCCGCTCAGGGTCAACACCGCCACCAGCGCACCGCCGATCAGGTTCGAGGTAGAGCCGGTGGCCGCGCGCACCAATGAAGGTGCGAGGGACAGGTAGAAACCGCCCATCGCCCACACGGCGATATCCACCGGCAACGACACCCACAACGCCCTGCGCGCCTGGGGCGGCACATGCAAGGTCGGGCGCAGCGACGCCAACGCGCCGGGGATGCGGCTGACGGTTTCCGGCAGGCGCCACACGTACGCGGCCTGTAACAGCATCAGCACAAACAACGTCCAGTAGATCAACTGCGTCGGCCGTGGCGCGAATTCCACCAGCAAACTGCTGCCCATTGCACCGCAGGCCATGCCGAGCAACGGCGCCAGGCTGTTGACCAGCGGGCCGTGCTGGCGATCGGTGTCGAGCAGCGCCGCACCGAGCACCGCAGTGGCCATGCCGGTCGCAAACCCCTGCAGGGTGCGCGCGGCGATCAACCAGGCCACGCTGCCTTCATTGATAAACAGCACCATCGCCAACATATCCAGGACCAGCGCGGCGAAAATCACCGGCTTGCGCCCCAGATGGTCGGACAGCGAACCTACCGTCAACAGCGCTGCAAGCAGGCTGATGGCGTAGACGCCAAAGATCAGCGTGAGCATGCCAGCGGAAAAATGCAGGCCTTCTTGATACAGGTGATACAACGGCGTCGGCGCGCTGGAAGCGGCGAGGAAGGTCAACAAGGTGAGCGCCAGGAACACCAGGCTGGAACGTTGGGAAGTGTTGCTGGACATGGGCACGCTCCGCTAAAGCTAATATTTTGCTTTTGTGCAGTGTGCTACCGGCTTGCGCTTAAAGCAAATTCTTTGTGTTAAGGTCGCGGACATGGCGATAAAAGAAGGCCTCCGCCCGGGGGGCCGCAGTGCCCGGGTACAAGAATCCGTCCATTCGGCGGTGCGCGATTTACTGGAAGCCCATGAGCGCTCCAGCGTCACCGTGCCGATGATCGCCGCACGGGCGGGCGTCACGCCGTCCACCATCTACCGGCGCTGGGGCGACCTTTCCGCCCTGCTCGCCGACGTGGCCCTGGCGCGCATGCGCCCAGACAGCGAGCCCGCCGATACCGGCAGCCTGCGCGGCGACCTGCAAGCCTGGGCCGAGCAGTACCTGGATGAGATGAGTTCCGAGCCGGGCCGCAACATGATGCGCGACGTGCAATGCAGCCAGACACCGGGGTATTGCGTGGCGTTGATTGGGGGGCAGTTGCAGACGATTGTTGAGCGCTACCCCGACGACACGCCGCCCAGTGTGGACCGGCTGATAAACCTGTTGGCAGCGCCGACAGTGTTCAGGATTTTGTTTGCAAGTGAGCCCTTACAGCTTGAAGCGCTTCACGATCTGATCGAATTGGCCTTGAAGTAATAAAGCCTTGCATAAAACCAAATGTGGGAGGGGGCAAGCCCCCTCCCACATTTATACCTGCATGCATTCAGTACGTTACGTACGCATCCCGCGCCCACTCACCAGCAACCGCGCGCAGCCGATGTACAGCACCACGGTCGCTACGATCATGAACGTGATCGCCACGCTGATCTTGATATCCGACACCCCGAGGATGCCGTAGCGGAACGCGTTGACCATGTGCAGCACCGGGTTGGCCAGGGACACGGTCTGCCAGAACGGCGGCAGCAAGGTGATGGAGTAGAACACCCCGCCCAGGTAGGTCAACGGCGTCAGCACAAACGTCGGGATGATCGAAATATCATCGAAGTTGCGCGCAAACACGGCGTTGATAAAACCGAGCAGCGAGAAGATCGTCGCCGTCAGCACCACCACCAGGACGGTGACGCCCAAGTGATGCACTTGCAGGTGCGTGAAGAACAGCGACAGCAGGGTCACGATCACCCCCACCATCAACCCGCGCAGCACGCCGCCCAGGGTGTAACCGATCAGGATGGTGTGCGGTGACACCGGCGACACCATCAACTCTTCGATGGAGCGCTGGAACTTGCTGCCGAAGAAACTCGACACCACGTTGCCGTAGGAGTTGGTGATCACCGACATCATGATCAGCCCCGGCACGATGTACTCCATGTAGGTGAAGCCACCCATGTCGCCGATCTGCCGACCGATCAGGTTACCGAAGATCACGAAGTACAAGACCATGGTGATCGCCGGCGGCAGCAGGGTCTGCGGCCAGATGCGGGTAAAGCGCTTCACTTCGCGGTAGACGATGGTCTGCAGTGCGACGAGGTTGGGTTGCAGTTCGGAACTCATAACGCCACCTTGGCCAGGTTTTTCTCCACCAGGGACACGAACAACTCCTCCAGGCGATTGGTTTTATTGCGCAGGCTCAGCACGTCGATGTTCTGGGTCGCCAGCTGCGTGAACAACGCGGTGATACCCATGGCTTTGTCCACCTGCACTTCCAGGGTGTGGCTGTCCACCAGGCGGCTGGGGTAGCCGAGCAGTTGCGGCGGTGCCGACAGGTTGTTCTTCAGGTCGAGCAGGAACGTTTCCACGTGCAGTTGGCCCAGCAGATTACGCATGCTGGTGTTCTCGACGATGGTGCCGTGGTCGATGATGCCGATGTTGCGGCACAGCTGCTCAGCCTCTTCCAGGTAATGGGTGGTGAGGATGATGGTGATGCCCTTCTCGTTCAGCTCGGTGAGGAAGGTCCACATCGAACGGCGCAGCTCGATGTCCACGCCGGCGGTGGGTTCATCGAGGATCAGCAGGCGCGGTTCGTGCACCAGCGCGCGGGCAATCATCAAGCGACGCTTCATGCCGCCGGACAACGAACGTGACGGCACGTCGCGCTTGTCCCACAGGCCCAGTTGGGTCAGGTACTGCTCGGCGCGTTCCTTGGCGATCTTCGCCGGAATGCCGTAGTAACCGGCCTGGGTCACGACGATGTCGAAGGTCTTTTCGAACTGGTTGAAGTTGAATTCCTGGGGCACCACGCCGATGGAACGCTTGAGCGCCGCCGGGGATTTGTCCAGGTCATGCCCGAAGATATTCACGGTGCCGCTGGTCTTGTTGACCAGGGTCGAGAGGATACCGATGGTGGTGGATTTGCCGGCCCCGTTGGGGCCGAGCAAGGCGAAGAAATCACCTTCGGCAACGTCCAGATCGATACCACTCAGGGCCTGGAAACCGTTGCCGTAGGTTTTGGTTAGCTGCCGGATGGACAGAGCGGAACTCATATCGGAATACGCACCAAAGAAGGGAACAGAAAGAATAGATGAGGGCACACCGTGCAAGGTTCAACGGCGGCGCATGACAACCATGGTGGCTGCCCGCGCCGCACAAGTACAGTCACGCGTGTTAATAGTCTTTATCAGGTCAACGCGGTCATGACGGCTTTGCGGTAGGCCGGACGCGCCTTCAAGCGCTGGTACCACGCCTCCAGATGGGGCATGGCCGGGCGTTCGATGGGCATTTCGAACCAGGCGTAGATAAAGCTGCCCAGGGGAATATCGCCCATGCCGATCGCGTTGCCCGACAGGTACGGCTGGGTGGCGAGTTGCTGTTCGACGGTCTCGAGCACGCTGATACATGCCTGGCGACCGGCGTGGATGGCGTCCCAGTTCTGTTTTTCCGCCGGGGTGCGCAGTACGCCCCAGAACACGGTCTTGAAAGGATCGGCGAAGGTCGAGGTGGTCCAGTCCATCCACTTTTCGGCGTTGGCTCGCGCTTGCAGGTCAGTCGGATACCAGCTCGAGGCCTGCTTGGCGCAGAGGTAGCGCACGATGGTATTGGACTCCCACAACACGAAATCACCGTCCTCGATCATCGGCACCCGGCCGTTGGGATTCAGCGCCCGGTATTGCGGCGTATCAACCACCCCAAACGCCCCGCCCGCGTCAATCGCCTCGTAGTCCAGGCCGAGTTCTTCGGCGCACCACAGGGCTTTCCTCACGTTCGATGAATTTTTACGACCCCAGATCTTCAGCATGACCGTGCCTTATTGTTTGGTGAGCCCGCCAGCATACGCCGGTTCCTCCACTGCTTGAATCGCGGCGCACGGTGACCGGCCGGTTTCCAGGCGAACTCCCCCCGCGCCGAGAGGTCACTACCGATGAAGCGCCTGAGGTACAACTCGTTACACCCTCACCGCCGCACTTGCTCGGATGCCGACTAAGCTTCTCGGTGGTTTCGCCCCTGGTTTCACGGAGGATTGAATATGCTGTTGTTGTGGATACTGGTTCTGGTGCTTGGCATTGCCTACCTGGCACACCGCCGCACCGCCCCCCTGCCCGCGTTGGGCGTGGTGGCGGTCTACCTGTTGGCGATGGGCGTGTGGAGTCACGCGCCGGGCTGGTTGCTGCTGATCTTCTGGGTGCTGCTGGCCGCCGTCGCAGCGCCCCTTCTGCTGCCTGACCTGCGCCGCCAATACTTCACCAAACCGCTGTTCAGCTGGTTCCAGAAAGTCCTGCCGCCGATGTCCGAAACCGAGCGTGATGCCATCGACGCCGGCACCGTGTGGTGGGACGGCGAACTGTTCAGCGGTCGCCCGGATTGGGACAAATTGCTGGCCTATCCGAAGGTCCGACTGACCGAAGAAGAGCAGGCCTTTATCGACGGCCCCACCGAAGAACTCTGCGCGATGGTCAGCGACTGGGAAATCGGCCAGGCCATGGACCTGCCGCCCGCCGCCTGGGAACACATCAAGACCCACGGTTTCTTCGCACTGATCATCCCCAAGGAGTACGGCGGCAAAGGTTTCTCCGCCTACGCTCACTCCCAGGTCGCGATGAAACTCGCCACCCGCAGCGGCGACCTGGCGTCCACCGTGATGGTGCCCAACTCCCTCGGCCCCGCCGAGCTGCTGCTGCACTACGGCACCGACGAACAACGCAACCATTACCTGCCCCGCCTCGCCCGTGGTGATGACATCCCCTGCTTTGCATTGACCGGCCCGTTGGCGGGTTCCGACGCCGGCGCGATGCCCGACACCGGTGTGGTGTGCAAAGGTGAATGGGAAGGCAAGGAAACCCTCGGCCTGCGCTTGAACTGGGAAAAACGCTACATCACCCTGGGCCCGGTCGCGACTTTGCTGGGGTTGGCCTTCAAGGCCCATGACCCGGACCACCTGTTGGGTGACGAAGAAGACCTGGGCATCAGCCTGGCGTTGATTCCTACCGATACGCCCGGCGTGGAAATCGGCCGTCGCCACCTCCCCCTCGGCGCCGCCTTCATGAACGGCCCCAACGCCGGCAAGGATGTGTTCATCCCGCTGGAATTCCTGATCGGCGGGCAGGAGATGCTCGGCAAGGGCTGGATGATGCTGATGAACTGCCTGTCGGTCGGGCGTTCGATCTCCCTGCCGGCAGTCGGCACCGGCGCCGCCAAGTACACCAGCCTGGTGACCGGCCAATACGCCCAGGTGCGCGAGCAATTCAACGTGCCGCTGTCGGCGTTCGAAGGCATCCAGGAAGCCCTGGCGCGCATCGGCGGCAACGCCTGGCTGATGGACAGCGCGCGCATGCTCACCGCCAACGCCGTCGACCTCGGGGAAAAACCCTCGGTGCTGTCGGCGATCCTCAAGTACCACCTCACCGAGCGCGGCCGCGAGTGCATCGGCCACGCCATGGACGTTCACGGTGGCAAGGGCATCATCATGGGCCCCAACAACTACCTGGGCCGCAGCTGGCAAGGGGCGCCAATCTTCATCACCGTGGAAGGCGCGAATATCCTCTCGCGCAACCTGATGATCTTCGGCCAGGGCGCGATCCGCTGCCACCCGTTCGTGCTCAAGGAAATGGCGCTGGCTGGCCGTGAGGATCATGACCAGGCGCTGAAAGAGTTCGACGGTCTGCTGATGCAGCATATCGGCTTCGCCGTCAGCAATGCCGCCAGCACCCTGATGCTGAACCTCGGCGTCGGTCGCTTCGAGAAAGCCCCGGGCAACCGTTTGAGCCAGGGGTACTTCCGAGCGCTGAACCGCCAGGCTGCCGCGTTCGCGCTGCTCGCCGACCTGAGCATGATGCTGCTGGGCGGCGAGTTGAAGCGCCGCGAACGCCTGTCTGCGCGACTGGGCGATGTACTGAGCCACATGTACCTGGGTTCGGCTGCCCTCAAGCGCTATCACGACCTGGACTCGCCGGACCACCTCGAACCGCTGTTCGCCTGGGCCATGGAAGAAAGCCTCGGCGAGTCGGAACGTGCGCTGGATGAACTGCTGAGCAATTTCCCGAACAAGGTGCTGGGTTGCCTGCTGCGGGTGATCGTGTTCCCCTTCGGTCGCCGGCATACCGGGCCGTCCGATGCGCTGGATGCCGAAGTGGCTGCGGTCATTGGTCGTGCGAAAGGCGACCCGACCCTGGAAGAACTGCTGGCGGGCTGCTACCGCCCGCAGTCGGCGGAAGATCCGGTGGGCGCCCTGCAACATGCCTACGACTTGCTGGGCGCGAGCCACCCGCTGCAGAAAAAGCTGCACAGCGCGCTCAAGAGCGGCCAGGTCAAACCGGCTGCCGGCGAACACGCCATCGATGCTGCGCTGGAAGCTGGCGTGCTGCAACCGGCCGAAGCGCAAACGCTGCGTGATGCCGAAGCGGCGCGACGCAAGGTGATCGACGTGGATGACTTCAGCAAGGAAGAGTTGATGCACACCGAGGGGAAAGTCCGCTGATCCTGTCGGTCATATAAAAACGGGCGCGAGGGCTATATACTCTCGCGCCCGTTTTTGCTTTAGAGGACTTATCTCGTGTCCAACGTCGTTGCCGATCATCTCGTCTTGCTCGACCACCTGCGCAGCATCCTGGTTGCCGTCGGCGAAGCCGAACAGGTGCCCGAGGAAAGTCATTCGCTGTTCCTGGAGCGTTTCGACGAATTGCGCGCCCTGCTGCCTATCGACCCGATCGAAAGTCAGTACCTGGGCCAGGACCTGATGAGCCAGGTCATCCTGCGTTACCCACAAATTGCCCACCTGGTACCCCGCGACCTGCTGTGGTTCTTCGGTGGCGATTGCCTGCACTTCATGCCCGACGAAGAACTGGACATGTACCAGGCGCTGGAAGAACGTCGCTATGAAGCCGAACAGAACGACGAGCCGTTCGACTGGAACCAGGAAAAGCAGCTGCTGGCCATGCCCGACGACCAAAGCAAGCACTGATCCTGACGGACACTGTGGATCTAAATGTAGGAGGGGGCTTGCCCCCTCCCACATTTTCACCCTATTCCTACCGCTGGCGCAGTGTTGGCTCCTTGACCATGCACTCCACCAAGTAATCAATAAACACCCGCAACTTCGGCGGCAAGTAGCGTGTAGGCGAGTGCAGCAGCCACACTTCGCCGTGGTACGACGCAATGAAATCCCACTGCGCCAGCACCTGCACCACCGTCCCCGCCTCCAGCGCATGGCGCGCCGTGAAATACGGCAAGCTGCCAATCCCGACATGCTGCAACACGGCATCCAGGCGCACGCCGGTATGGTTCGCCGCATAACGCCCACGCACGCCCACCGTCACCGTCTTGCCGGCCTGGCGGAATTTCCAGCGCGCGTCCGCCGGGGTCTCGCCCAGGTAAATGCAGCTGTGTCCCAGCAGGTCATGGGGATGTTGGGGCGTTCCGTGTTCGGCCAGGTACTCAGGCGTGGCGCACAACAAATGCTCGATGGGAAACAACGGCCGCCCCACCAGCCCGGGAGGGGGACTTTCGGAGATGCGCAGGATCAGGTCCAGGTTGTCATCGATCAGGTCCACCGGCCGGTCTTCCAGGATCAACTGCACATCCACCTTGGGATAACGGCGCAAAAATGCCGGCATATGGGGGTGCACCACGAACCGCCCCACCGCCTTGGGCACGCTGACCCGCACCAGGCCTTCTGCTTCATGGGTGTACTGGCCGCTGATCTCCATGACCGAGCGCGCCGCGTTGACCATCTCCTGGCAACGCTTGAACACTTCTTCGCCGCCTTCACTCAAGCGCAACTTGCGCGTAGTGCGTTGCAGCAGACGAGTAGCCAGGGCCTTTTCCAGGCGCGAGATGCTGCGGCTCACCGATGACGGCGAAGCGCCCATCTGCCGAGCGGCCTCGGAGAAACTGCCGGTTTCCACCACCTTGACGAAAATCGCCATTTCACCCAGCAGCGGCAAGGGAAGATTGATGCTCATGACGCACAAGTCCATTGATAGTTGAACGGATTATCACCCACTCACGCACTATTTATACTGCCCGCAGACCCCTGATGCGGATGTGCCTGATGACCGAGCGCCTGTTTTTTACCCACGACCACCTGACGGCTGAGCTGGAAGTGCTCACGTGCACACCCCATGAAGCGCAATTCGCCGTGACCCTGCAATCCACGATCTTCCACCCCCAGGGCGGCGGGCAGCCGTGTGACACCGGTTGGCTAGGAAAAAGCCAGGTACTGCGCGTGACGCAAGAAGCTGGTTGTGTAGTGCATTACGTCGACCAACCGGTGGCAACTGGCCCGGTGATCGCACAGATTGATGAACAGCGGCGCACCCTGAATAGCCGCTTGCATTCAGCCGGGCACTTGATCGGCAATGTCGGCGAAACCCTGGGCTGGATGCCGATCAAGGCCCACCACTGGCCGGGCGAAGGCAAGATCACTTTTATCCGTGGTGAAGCGGCACAAGCCATGGAGGCCGAGGCGATTCAACGGCAGATCGATCAATGGATCGCTGCCGATTACCCACGCCACTTGGCCCTGGAAGACGGCAGCCGAGCAGTCGGCTTCGGCGAGTTACCCGCCTACGCGTGCGGCGGCACCCACGTGCAAGCCTTGGGCGAACTGGGCCAAGTGACGATCCTGGCCCTGTCGGAAAAGAAGGGCGCGCTGTCGGTGCGCTACGAGATCACCTGAAGCAAGCATCCGTACTATGTGCTGAGGGCGCTCGCTACACCGCAATCGCGCCTGGCCGCCCCGGCTCAACGACAAATGACTTGAGGGTCGACACCGTGGCCGCCGGGTCGCGCGGGTCGCTGATGACGCGAAAATGCGTGCGCATCTGCTGTTCACTCACCTCCACCGACACATACCCCCGCTGGCGACTGTCGAAGAATTTGACGTGGGGGTTGAGCGGCAGAATCTTGCTGAACGCCTCGAACGGCGGCCCGTCCGATGTCACCGAGGTGCCGACGAACTCGGTGGCGACAATCGGCGAATCCAGGTCATTGCCATCGGCATGCAGGTCGGTGGTCCAGAACGAGTGAATGTCGCCGCCCCAGAACACCGGGTTCTTCACCCGGTTGCGCTGGATCGAGGCCAGCATCCGCGAGCGGTTGGCCTGGTAACCATCCCAGCCATCGGTCCAGCGACCGGGCTTGTGGTTGGTGAGATCGCGCTGGGTCAGCGGCGCCACCAGCAAATCCTGTGCGATCACATTCCATTGCGCCTGCGACTGGGCAAAGCCTTGGTCGAGCCACGCCTCCTGCTGCCAACCGAGCATTGTGCGACCGGGATCGCGCAGGTCGTGGCAAAGGTTGTCGGCGATGTGGCCCTGATGACTGCCGTTGGGCAGGATGCACGGTTGCTCGGAGCGGTATTGCCGACCATCCAACACATGGAAGCGCGCCAATCGGCCGTAGTCCAAACGCCGGTAAAGGCGCATATCTGCGCCCTTGGGCAAACTGCTGACGCGCAGTGGCATGTGTTCGTAATACGCTTGGTAAGCCGCCGCACGTTGCTGGAGGAATTGCCCCACAGCAATCTTCGGGTCCTGGGACCAGCGGTTGGCGTAGTCGTTTTGCACTTCGTGATCGTCCCACGTCACCACGCTGGGAGCCGCGGCGTGCAGGGCCTGCAAGTCTGGGTCGGTTTTGTACAGCGCATAGCGGTTGCGGTAATCACTCAGGCTCGTCGCATTGCCACTGCCGTGGGAACGAAACACCTTAAGGGAGTCTGCGGCGTAGGAACTGTCGTAGATATAGTCACCGAGGAAAAACACCAGGTCAGGCTGTTCCGCCGCCAGGTGCCGGTAGGCACTGAAATAACCGCGTTCCCAATGGGAACAGGAGACAAACCCCAACCGCGCCGACGTCATGCTGTGCCACGCCGGCGCCGTGCGCGATTGCCCCACCGGGCTCTGTGCGCCCAGGCCTTCGAACTGATACCAGTACGGCCGCCCCGCCTCCAACCCCGCCACTTCCACATGCACCGAATGGGCAAGGTGCGCGCTGGCAATCACCTCGCCCTGGCGCACAATCCGTGTCATCGCCGAATCACTGGCCACCCGCCAGCGCACCGGTACTGCACGGTTCAAGCCACCACGCCCGTCCGCCGCGCTGAATAACGGCGCCAGGCGCGTCCAGATCACAAACCCATCCGGCAGCGGATCGCCAGAGGCCACGCCCAGCGTGAAGGGATAGTCCATCCCGGCGCTACGGGCGAACGGGCTGAGGATCGAAAAGGTCGTCGCCACCGCCAGCCCGGCGAGGACCCGACGCCGGCCAAGGTCGATCGCACCGCTCACAGCCGGTACTCCCAGTCTTCGCGCAGGGCGGCGAACACCAGCATGTCTTCGTGCACGCCATTTTTGAGAAACGCACCGCGCAGGCAGCCCTCGTAACGCAGGCCGATTTTTTCCATCACCCGCGCCGACTCTTTATTACGGCTGAAGCACTGGCTGCCGACACGGTACAGGCCCAAGTCGGCAAAGCCGTAGTCCATCAGTACCGTCGCCGCTTCGGCTGCATAACCACGGTTACGTGCGTCCGCGGCCACCCAGCCCCCCAGGTGCCCATAGAGGTTTGCCGGGTTGATGCGCAGGCTGACCACGCCAATCAGCTCACCGCTGTCGCGCAGATGCGCGCCGAGGCTCAACAGGTTCGCCGTGCGGTATTTCTCCTGCATGCCGTCGATGAAATCCAATGCGGTCTGCAAGGTGTAGGGCGACGGAATCGTCGCTGTGTTGTCGGCGATCTTCGGGCCGTTGGCGAGGGCGCATAGCGTTTCGGCCTGGTGCTTTTCCAGGGGGCGCAACCGCAGGCGCGGGGTGGACAGGTGGGGCAGCTCGCGACTCATTCCTCAGGACCCTCGATGTAAAGTTTTTGAGAATGGCCCTCCCTCGTTTCAGTTTCGTTACGTCACAAAAGTGACCCGGAAGTCACCAGAAAGACACGTCCTAGAGCCTTCAAAACGTAAATTAAAGTTAACCGTTCGGTCATTTTTGGTTGTTAGCGTGTCGCCCCTAATTCAATAACGGGGTAACGGAATGAGAACCTGGGACGAACCGAAAAAACGCAAGGCGCACATCGAACTGATCCCGATGATCGACGTGATGATGTTCCTCCTGGTGTTTTTCGTACTCGTGAGCCTGAACGTGATTCCGGCCCTCGGCATGAAGACGCAACTGCCCAGCGCCAGCAGTTCGCAGCAACTGAAACCACAGAACAAATTCATCCTCACCCTGGGCCTCGAAGGCCAACTGCAACTGGACGGCAAGGACCTCAGTGTCGACGCCCTGGTGCCCACCTTGAAGGCGGCAGAGAAGCCGGACACCAAGTCGACAATCATCGTCAACAGTGACAAGGGCGTGGAGGTTTCGCGCCTGGTGGAAGTGATGGACACCCTGCGCCTGGGTGGCTTCACCTCCGTGTCCATCGCCACGCGCAAGTCCTGATCATGTACGTATTGTTTCGTGCGCGTCAGCTGCTGGGCAGTGTCCCGGCCGTGATCGCCTTGGTGCTGATTGCGATGGGTATCCAGTCCCAAACATTGAAGGTCGAGCCGGTGTACGACGAGTCGGCGGTCGAGCTGGCCTTGGTCGAGCCGGAGCCGGAAGTGGTCCCCGAGCCCGTGGTGGAGCAAGAGCCGCCCCCACCGGTGATCGAGGACGAAGAGGCCGAGCCGGCCCCGCCGCCACCACCGCCCAAGCCGCTGCCCAAACCCAAACCCGAGCCCAAGCCCAAACCGGTGCCCAAGCCGGTCGCGGCAAAACCAACGCCCACGCCGACTCCGCCACCGGTACCTGCCAAACCGGCGCCCGTGGCCCAGGTTGCGCCGACACCCGCTCCTCCCGCGCCGCCCAAGGTCGACGGGCAGGCGCTGGAAGGCGGCTACCTCAAAGGTTTGCGCAACGAGTTGGACACCTACAAGCAATACCCCACCGGACGCCAGGCTTCCCTCGAACGCCCCACCGGCGACGTGGTGGTGTGGCTGCTGGTGGACCGCCAGGGCCGGGTGCTCGACTCCGGCGTGCAGACCCCGGCATCAAGCATGTTGCTTAACCGGGCCGCGGCCAACAGCTTGCGGCGCATCAAGCAAGTCAAGCCGTTCCCGGAGCAAGCCTTCGGCGGACGCAACGAGCATCGCTTCACCGCCACCTTCAACTACAGCGTGCAATAAGCACCCGACACCAGGACGACACTGATGAGGTTCACACGGATTCATCTGGCACTCGTTGCCGCAAGCATGGGCCATGGAATGGTCATGGCCGACACTGCCGAGAGCGACGTCGGCACTATCGGCGTGCAAGGCAAGGCCACGGCCGGTGGCGGTTACATGGTGCAGGAAGAAAGCATCAAGGGCCGCTCCACCGTGACCAAGGAGGCGCTGGATAAACAGACCGCCACCGGCAACGCCGTGGACAAGCTCAAGTACACCCCAGGCCTGAACATTTCCAGCGAAGACAACACGGGCCTGTCGGGCTTTCGCTTCACCATGCGCGGGCTCAACTCCGACCAGGTCGGCATGTCGGTGGACGGCATGCCGATCAACGACTCGGGCAACTACGCGCTGTATTCCAACCTGCTGGGCGATCCGGAAAACATCGAGCAGATCTTCGTCACCCAGGGCGCGGCCGAGGCTGACGGCCCACACATCGGCTCCAGCGGCGGCAACATTGGCATCGTAACCATCCGCCCGACCAAGGAAACCGGGGCGTTCGTCAAACAGATCATGGGCAGCAACGCCACGCGCAAGAGCTTTGCGCGCCTCAACACCGGCGAGATCAACGGCCTGAGCAACTGGTTGTCGGTGTCCCACACCGAAGGGGACATGTGGCGCGGCTCGGGCGCGGTGCGGGCGAACAAGGTGGAATGGAACAGCTTCTTCGACGCCGGCAATGGCAACACGGCGAACCTGATCCTCAAGTACCACGAGCAGGACAACAACAGTTACAGCCAGTTGACCAAGGCCCAGTACCAGCAGAACGGCCGCAAGTACGACCCCTACCCCGCCAACCCGACCCTGGGCAGCAATGGCAAGGTCAACAGCTACTACGCCCTGGCGCAGAACCCGTTCCAGACCTTCACCGGCGTGCTCAACACCCAGTTCAAACTGGCCGACAACCTGGCCCTGTCGGTCATCCCTTACTACTACTGGGGCAACGGCAGCGGCGTGGGTTCGTCCAGCTACCCGCTCAACCGCGGCTCCAACGTCGGCGGCGTGTTCGACCTGAGCAATTTGCCTACCGGCCCGCAGTACAACGCTGACGGTTCCTCTACCACGGGCGTCTACTATCGCCCTTCGCGCACCCAGACCTGGCGTCCGGGCATTACCACCAAACTGAACTGGGACCTGGGCGAGCACAGCCTGCAATTCGGCTACTGGTACGAACGTGCGCGCCAAAGCCAGACCCAGCCGTTCATTGCGCTGAAAAACAGCGGTAAGCCGAGTGACACCTGGCCGGACGGCGACGCCGTGGTCGACGCCAACGGCAACACCGTGCAGGGTCGCGACCGCTTCACCGTGACCCCGGCCCAAAAGGTCTGGGCCCAGGACACCTGGTACGTCAACCCGGACTGGACCTTGGTGGCCGGCCTGGCCTACATGAACGTCAAGCGTGACGGCACCAACCACGGCAGCCTCACCGAGCAGGCCGAAAAACGTAACCAGACCTACAACAAATTGCTGCCCAACGTCGGCATCAAGTACCAAGTGGACGAGCGTGACCAACTGTTCTACAGCCTGTCACGCAACATGCGCATCCCACAGAACTACGTGCTGTACGACAAGGGCGCCGGCTCCATCGACGCCAAGCCGGAAACCAGCTGGAACCACGAACTGGGTTGGCGCTACACCGATGACGACATGACCGTCGCGGCCACGCTGTTCTACATGCAGTTCAAGGATCGCCAGGTGTCGTCCCGCGATATCAACGGCGACTTTGCCGACATCAACGCCGGCTCCGTCAACAACAGCGGCCTGGAACTGGAGTGGAGCGGCCTGCTGCCCAACCACTTCAACTACTACACCTCCTACACCTACACCAAGGCCGAGCAACAAGACGACCTGCGCGTGTACAACGCCGGCCGTGCCATCGACCTGCCCACCAGCGGCAAGCAGTTCGCCAACGTGCCCAAGAACATGCTGGCGGCCAACATCGGTTATGACGACGGGCGCTTCTACGGCACCTTCGGCGGCAAGTACACCAGCAAACTCTACGGCGACCTGACCAACGATGAAGCCATCTCCGGGCGCACCGTGTTCAACGCCGGTGCCGGCATCTACCTGCCGGTGGACAAAAAGATCGTCAAGGACGCAACCCTGCGCCTGAACGTCGACAACCTGTTCGACAAGAAGTACCTGGACGGCGTCTACACCACCAAGACAAACGCGGCCAGCTACAGCGGCTTCCGCGACGGCGACCCGGCGTACATCGTGGGCCTGGAACGCACCGTAACGGTTTCCCTGGAAGCCAATTTCTAAGCGTGAGGTAACTGAACATGGACATGAACCTGCTCCACGACATCACCTTTTATGTGATGTATGCCGCGATGGCCATCGCGATCTTTATCACCATCGAGCGCGGCATCTACTTCGCTTACGTCCGCCGCCAGGCCCGCGCGCTCAACGCGGTGCTCGGCGCCCACGTGCACAGCGAACGTGACTTGCCAGAAAGCCTGACCCGCCGCGACAGCCTGCCGCTGAACATGGTGCGTCCGGTACTGGAACAGAAAGCGTCCCACGGCTCGCGCAAAGACCTGGATGACGTGATTGAAACCCAGTACCTGACAACCCGTGCGCCACTGGCCCGCAGCCTGTGGATCATCGAAACCATTACCACCGCCGCGCCGCTGTTGGGCCTGCTGGGGACCATCCTCGGCATCATCGACACCTTCAAGGCGCTGGCCACGGCCGGCGTGTCCGACCCGGGCCAGATTTCCGGTGGCATCGGTATGGCGCTCTTCGCGACCGGTTTGGGGATCGCCATCGCGCTGTTCTGCGTGGTGTTCCACAACTTCTTCCAGGACAGCCTGGAGCGCATCAACGACCAGCTGAAGATTCTGCTGATCCGTGCTGCCACGGGTGCCCGGGTGCAAGGCGAAGTGCCGCACCTGGTACCCACGCCGCTGCACAGCCGCACGGCGTAATCGCCCCAGCGGGCGCGCAATGCGCCCGCGTTCTTTTGTGATAGGGATACTTATGGCCGTCGCCTTGAAGTTGCACCGTGCAGCCCTCGCTGGCTTGCTCCTCAGTCCGCTTGCCCAGGCGGACTTTTCGATTCCGGGCTTCGAACTGGTGCATACGGTGCCGGTGGACACTGCCCTGGGTACCGCGGATTTGCGCCAACCCGGCCCGGTGTGGATCGAACTGTTCGACGGGGCGAAAAGCAGCATCGATATTGGCCAGTTCTACGCCGCCGACCATCCCGGCTCGGTGATGGACAGCGTGATAGAGCACCTCGAAGCCGCCGGTAAACGCGGTGTGAAGATTCGCTTTTTGCTGGAAGAAAAAGGCATCAAGTTGTCGGAAGCATCCACCCTGGAACGTTTGCGTGCGATCCCCAACCTGACCTTGCGCGTGCTCGCGTACGGGCAATTGAGCGGTGGAATCATCCACGCCAAATATATGGTGGTGGACGGCAAGCAGGCGTTTGTCGGCAGCCAGAATTTTGATTGGCGCTCCCTGGAACACATCCATGAGACCGGGCTGCGCATCAGCGATGCAACGGTGGTTGGCCAGGTGCAAGCGATCTTCAATCAAGACTGGCAAGCCCAAGCCGCCCTCGCCGACAACACGCCCGTGCCGTTACCTGCCACCAGCAAGCAACCTGCACGTAGCGGCAATTATCTGGTCGCCAGCCCGCAGCGCTACAACCCACCCGGGGTGGGCGACTCACAGCTGGAGCTGCCGCGCCTGCTGGGCGAAGCGAAAAAACACGTGCGCGTGCAACTGCTGGACTATGCGCCGCTGTCCTACGGGCCCGATCGAACGCGTCCGTATTACGCTGTCATCGACAACGCCGTGCGCGCAGCGGCGGCGCGTGGCGTGTCGATCAAGTTGATGGTCTCCAATTGGAACACCGACAAGCTTGAACTGCCCTATCTCAAGAGCCTGGCAGTATTGCCCAACGTACACATCAAGATCGTCACCCTGCCCGAGGCCAAGCAAGGCTTTATCCCTTACGCACGGGTGATTCACAGCAAGACAATGGAGGTCGACGGGCAAGTGGCATGGGTCGGCACCAGCAACTGGCTAGGCGGTTACCTGGATAATTCGCGCAACCTGGAAGTCGTGATGCACAGCGAAGCGATGGCCCAGCGTGTAGGGCAACTTCATGAGCAACTGTGGGACGGGCCCTACGCCAAGGCCTTGAATGTCATGGACGACTACCCCGAGCCGCATCCGGGCCAGCATTGACGATGCGCACCTGACTAATGGTAGTGTGTGGAAATGTTTCTGACGATTTGGTCAGAAACTCCCAACTGACTACCTGCAAAGGAATGCTCCAGCAATGCACTTTCCACTCAAGCAACTGGCGGCCGCCACCCTGTTCGCGGCGAGCCTGTCGGCCATTGCCACGCCTGCGTTTGCCACTGTCACCCCAGAGCAAAGCGCGGCGATTCTCAAGCACTTCAACGAAACGTCCGTCACTGATTTTCGTGGTTTCCTCGGCGCCCTGAACAAGAGCGACCTGGGTAAGACCACCGACGTGAGTCCGGCGATCACTGCGTTTCTCGACAACAAACCCCTGAGTGCCGATCAGCAGAACGAGATCAATCGCCTGCTGGGCCTCTATACGCGAGTGAAGTACGGCAAAGCCGCCACCGAAACCCTGCGCGAACTGGTGGAAATCCCGACCTTCAACGTCGACGGTCTGCCCCAATACAAAAACCCGGAATTCATCAAGATCGCCGGCAAGATCCAGGACCTGGCCAAGGCGTTCAACCTGAACTTCCGCAACATCGATGGCCGCGTGTACGAAATTTCCCTGGAAGGCAATGGCGAGGAAGTCGTCGGCATCCACGCCCACGCCGACGTGGTGCCGGTGACGCCGGAAAACTGGGTGCTCAAGGACGGCACCCAGCTTGACCCGTTCAAGGTCACGCTGATCGGCGACCGCATGTACGGCCGTGGCACCGAGGATGACAAGAACGGCATCGTGGTAGCGATGTACGCCATGAAAGTGATCAAGGAAGAAAAACTGCCGCTGGCGCGCACATTCAAGCTGCTGGTGGACACCACCGAGGAAACCTCCGGCGACGCGATTCCGTACTACTTCGAGAAAAACCCGACGCCCCAGTACAACCTGGCGCTGGATGGCGGCTACCCGGTGGTGATCGCGGAGAAAGGCTACGGCACGGTCATGGCCACCTTCCCCCGCCGCAAGGGCGAAGGCAACGGCGCGGAAATCATCGCGATGACCGGCGGCATGGCCACCAATCAGATTCCGTCGGCATCGGTGGCCACCTTTGTCAGCGACACACCTGCCCAACTGGCGGCCAGCCTGCAACAGGCCGGCGCCGCGTATGCCAAGGCCAACGGCGCTGATTTCGACGTGGCGGCCAAGGTGGTCGGCAAGGAGGTCAAGCTGACGGTGACGGGCGTGTCGGCGCACTCCTCCGAGCCAGAGTCGGGCATCAACCCGGTGGCGCGCATGCTGGAACTGATCCACAGCGTCGACGGCAAAATCGCCCTCAAGCACAACCACATCACCGATGCCGCGCGCTATGCCGCCGACAACTGGGGCCTGGATTACCTGGGCGGCAAATTGGGTGTGGGCTTCGCGGATGATTTCATGGGGCCGCTGACCACCTCGCTGACCTTTGTCGGGCTGGATGACAAGGCCTTCAAGCTGGCGGTGAACCTGCGTGTGCCGAAGGGCAAGTCGCCAGACAAACTGAAAGCCGAAATCGCCGACAAATTGAACGCCTGGGATCAGAAAACCAAGGTCAAGGTGGACTTCACCTACTCCGTGGCCGAACCCATGTACCGCAATCCCGAAGGCGAGTGGGTGAAAGCGCTGTTGGCGGTGGCCACTGAAAACCTGGGCATGGAGCACACGTTCGGCACCTCGGCCGGTGCGACCTCGGTGCATGAACTGCCCAACGGTGTGCAATTCGGCCTGGCGCGCCCGGAAGTGAAATACACCGGGCACACCGACAGTGAGTTCAAGACCGTTGACCAGTTCCTGCTGGACCTGCAGATCGTCACCGAAATGATGGGTCGCGTCGGGCAGTTGCCGAAGCTCTGATCGCCGCTGAAAAAACCGCCGACCTGGCGGTTTTTTTCGGCCGGCATACATCACGCGCACACAAAAACGCCGATCATCGCTGATCGGCGTTTTCGTTGAATATGGAGCGGGAAACGAGACTCGAACTCGCGACCCCGACCTTGGCAAGGTCGTGCTCTACCAACTGAGCTATTCCCGCA
>NZ_PCOZ01000021.1 GCF_002979555.1 Pseudomonas sp. MYb60
CAGCCTCATTTGCTGTCAAGTGATTATTTTCAGAAGTTTTCGAAGAATTCTTCAACAACTTCAACCACTTGCGCTTCCGATCACTCGTTAGCGGGAGGCGAATTCTACAGCGTTACACGCTGCTGTCAACACCTCTTTTTCAACTTCCTGATCACTTCGATGAACTGAAGCAACCTGCTGCCGAAACCTACATAACTCATTGTTTACCAAGGAGTTTTCCGCTTCGACTGCGCCGGAAGTGGGGCGAATTATAGACAGATATAATTCGCCGTCAACACCTGATTTCCGTTTTATTCGGATTTGAGCGTAATACGCGCAAATGCCTTCTTGCCCGCCTGACAAACGTGGGTAGCGCCCAGCTCGTATATAAAGGTGCGATCCACGACCTCACCATCTATACGTACACCACCGGAACCCAACAGATCGCGAGCAACCGCCGAGTTCTTGACCAGGCCGGCCTTATTGAGCACAGCCGCAATGGGCATTGCCTCGGCAGCAGACAGCTCGATTTCAGGCAGATCGTCAGGCAGCTCACCGTCCTTCATACGATTACCGGCCGCGCGGTGAGCATTGGCCGCAGCCTCTTCACCGTGAAAGCGCGCCACAATCTCTTCCGCCAGCAGAATCTTCACATCACGCGGATTCGCGCCCGCTGCCACATCAGCACGCAGCGCATTGATCTCATCCATCGAGCGGAAGCTCAACAGCTCGAAGTAGCGCCACATCAGCGCGTCAGGAATGGAAACCAGCTTGCCGTACATCACACCTGGCGCTTCCTGAATACCAACATAGTTGCCCAACGACTTGGACATCTTCTTGACGCCATCCAGCCCTTCCAGCAACGGCATGGTGAGAATGCACTGAGCTTCCTGCCCATAGGCGCGCTGCAACTCCCGCCCCATCAGCAGGTTGAACTTCTGATCGGTACCTCCGAGCTCCACATCTGCACGCAACGCCACAGAGTCATAGCCCTGAACCAGCGGATAGAGAAACTCATGAATCGCGATTGGCTGATTGGTGGAGTAGCGCTTGTCGAAGTCGTCACGCTCCAGCATCCGCGCCACGGTGTACTGGGACGTCAGGCGAATGAAGTCTGCCGGCCCCATTTGATCCATCCAGGTGGAGTTGAACGCCACCTCGGTCTTGGCCGGGTCGAGAATCTTGAAGACCTGGGTCTTGTAGGTCTCGGCGTTATCGAGCACCTGCTCACGGGTCAACGGCGGGCGCGTGGCGCTCTTGCCGCTCGGGTCACCGATCATGCCGGTGAAGTCACCTATAAGGAAGATGACCTGATGCCCCAGCTCCTGGAACTGACGCAGCTTATTAATAAGCACGGTGTGACCCAGGTGCAGATCCGGCGCGGTCGGATCAAAGCCAGCCTTGATACGCAGGGGCTGGCCACGCTTGAGCTTCTCGATCAGCTCAGCTTCGACCAACAGTTCTTCCGCACCACGTTTTATCAGCGCTAGCTGCTCTTCAACCGACTTCATAACAGACCCGCAAGGCTCAGATTCAAAAGGGAACCAACCATACAAGATCAGGGACTAATTACAAGTTTTGCCCTGCGCACGGACACCGTTCAGCAAGCCCAGCGTTCGCAAGCTTGCACCACAGATGATTTGGTTATATTTTATACAGTTATTTCATCTTCATCATGTCATTCATCTTTTCCATTTCATCTTCAAAGTCAAAATTACCTATGACCACTGAACCGTCTAAAGCGCCGCCGCTTTACCCGAAGACCCACCTGCTCGCCGCAAGTGGTATCGCCGCCCTTCTCAGCCTGGCACTCCTGGTATTCCCTTCCAGTGACGTAGAAGCCAAACGGACATCCCTGAGCCTTGACCTGGAAAGTCCCGTTGAACAACTCACACAAGATCAAGACGCTTCCGACACGCAGCAAGCCACAAATGCTTCAACCGAATCACCGTTCGCCCAAATAGAAAGCACGCCCGAAGATACCCAACAAGCTGCCCAGGCCCAGCCGGCACCCGCCGCCGCAAAGAGCCCGCAACATCGCGAAGTCCTCGTGACGAAAGGAGACACGCTCTCCACGCTGTTCGAGAAGGTAGGCCTCCCCACCGCGACTGTTAACGAAGTGCTGGCCAGCGACAAACAAGCCAAGCAATTCACCCAGTTGAAACGCGGCCAGAAACTTGAATTCGAACTGTCTCCCGACGGCCAGTTGAACACCCTGCACACCAATGTCAGCGACCTTGAAAGCATCAGCCTCACCAAGGGCGCCAAAGGCTTCGCGTTCAATCGCATCACCACCAAGCCAGTGATGCGCTCTGCCTACGTACACGGCGTGATCAATAGCTCCCTGTCGCAATCGGCGGCCCGCGCGGGCTTGTCCCACAGCATGACCATGGACATGGCCAGCGTGTTCGGCTACGACATCGACTTCGCCCAGGACATCCGCCAGGGCGACGAATTCGACGTGATCTATGAACAGAAAGTCGCCAACGGCAAGGTGGTCGGCACCGGCAATATTCTTTCCGCACGGTTCACCAATCGCGGCAAGACCTACACCGCCGTGCGCTACACCAACAAGCAAGGTAACAGCAGCTACTACACCGCCGACGGTAACAGTATGCGCAAGGCCTTCATCCGCACGCCGGTGGACTTCGCACGCATTAGCTCGCGTTTCTCCATGGGTCGCAAGCATCCAATTCTGAACAAAATCCGCGCCCACAAAGGCGTCGACTACGCCGCCCCCCGCGGCACCCCGATCAAGGCCGCCGGTGACGGCAAGGTGCTGCTGGCCGGGCGTCGTGGTGGCTACGGGAATACCGTGATCATCCAGCACGGCAACACGTACCGCACGCTCTATGGCCACATGCAAGGCTTTGCCAAGGGCGTGAAGACCGGCGGCAACGTCAAGCAGGGCCAGGTCATCGGTTACATCGGCACCACTGGTCTGTCTACCGGCCCGCACTTGCACTATGAGTTCCAGGTCAATGGCGTGCACGTCGACCCGCTGGGCCAGAAACTGCCGATGGCCGACCCGATCGCCAAGGCCGAACGCGCGCGCTTCATGCAACAGAGCCAGCCACTGATGGCCCGCATGGATCAGGAACGTTCTACCCTGCTTGCCTCGGCGAAACGCTAAACCATGCCGCTCTATATAGGCGTGATGTCCGGGACCAGCCTTGATGGCCTGGACATTGCCCTGATCGAACAAGACACGGCGATCAGACTGATCGCCACGCACTACACCCCCATGCCTGATGCTTTACGCACTGAGCTACTGGGCTTGTGCGCCAGCGGTCCGGATGAGATCGCTCGCTCGGCGATCGCCCAACAGAACTGGGTAACCCTCGCCGCCCAGGGCATTCACACCTTGCTGGACCAGCATAACCTCAAGCCTCAGGACATCCGGGCGATTGGCAGTCATGGCCAGACCATCCGCCATGAACCCGCGCGTGGCTTCACCGTGCAAATCGGCAACCCGGCGCTGCTCACCGAACTCACCGGCATCAGCGTTGTGAGCGACTTTCGCAGTCGCGACGTCGCTGCCGGCGGTCAGGGCGCGCCGCTGGTACCGGCATTCCACGAAGCACTGTTTGGTGAAAGCACCGGCAATCGAGCGGTATTGAACGTAGGAGGGTTCAGCAACCTGAGCCTGATCGAGACAGGCAAGCCTGTATCCGGTTTCGACTGCGGACCCGGCAATGTGCTGCTGGACGCCTGGATCCACCTGCAACGGGGTGAGCACTTTGATCGCGATGGTCAGTGGGCAGCCAGCGGCAGGGTCGAGCCTCAGTTGCTCAATACCCTGCTCAGCGATTCGTTCTTCTCGACCAAAGGCCCGAAAAGCACCGGTCGTGAAGTCTTCAACCTGGCTTGGCTGCAACAGCATCTTGCCCCAATGCCGACCTATCGACCTCAGGATATCCAGGCGACACTCCTGGAATTGACCGCCCTGACCATCGTCGAGTCGCTGCAAACCGCTCAGCCCCAGACCGAAACCCTGCTGGTCTGCGGTGGCGGTGCCCACAACGGCGCACTGATGAGCCGACTGGCCAGCTTGCTTGCACCCACTCAGGTGAGCAGCACCGCTACTCACGGCGTGGACCCGGACTGGGTCGAAGCCATGGCTTTTGCATGGCTGGCCCATTGCTGCCTTGAAGGCATTGCCGCCAACCGGCCCAGCGTTACCGGCGCACGCGGGCTTCGAGTACTCGGCGCAATCTACCCCGCCTGACCCGCCATCAAATCAGCTGACAGCAAAACGCCGCTTGGCCTGTCACAGCCAAGCGGCGTTTTCGTCTGCGCGCTCGATCAGATCGAGAACGAAGACCCGCAACCACACGTCGTCGTGGCATTCGGGTTCTTGATCACGAAACGCGAGCCTTCCAGACCTTCCTGGTAGTCCACCTCGGCGCCTGCCAGGTATTGGAAACTCATTGGGTCGACGACCAGGCTCACGCCCTCGCGTTCGACGATGGTGTCGTCATCCGCCACATCTTCATCGAAGGTAAAACCGTACTGAAACCCTGAACAACCGCCGCCCGTAACAAATACGCGCAGCTTCAAGCGATCATTACCCTCTTCATCGACCAGGCTCTTCACCTTGTGCGCAGCACCGTGGGTGAATTGCAAAGCCGTGGGGGTGAAGGATTCAACGCTCATGCTGATAATCTCCCGGCGTAGCGCCGCCCTATGCGTAATGCCGGGCATTATCCGCTTCTCCTAGAAAAGCGGTCAACTATTGTTACGGTATATCAATCTGCCCAGCCGCCATCAAAAACACAAAAGGCCCGATCGACGGGCCTTTTGCACATCAGCCGCGCAGGCTCAAGGCAGCATGCCCGCGTGGGACAGGCCCAACTTCTCATCCAGGCCGAACAGGATGTTCATGTTCTGCACCGCCTGGCCCGACGCACCCTTGACCAGGTTGTCGATCACCGATAGCACCACGACCAGGTCGCCATCCTGGGGACGATGTACGGCAATCCGGCACACATTGGCACCGCGCACGCTGCGAGTTTCCGGGTGGCTGCCAGCAGGCATCACGTCGACGAACGGCTCATTGGCGTAACGCTTTTCAAACAACGCTTGCAGGTCTATCGAGCGGTCAACCACGGTTGCGTACAACGTGGAGTGAATACCGCGGATCATCGGCGTCAGGTGCGGCACGAACGTCAGGCCCACATCCTTGCCTGCCGCGCGACGCAGCCCCTGGCGGATTTCCGGCAAGTGACGGTGCCCTTTAACCGCATAGGCCTTCATGCTTTCCGACGTCTCGGAGTACAGCGAACCTACCGCCGCACCACGACCAGCGCCACTGACACCCGATTTGCAGTCAGCGATCAAACGCGACGCATCCGCCAGCCCGGCCTCGAGCAGCGGCAGGAAACCCAGCTGCGTTGCGGTCGGATAGCAACCCGGCACCGCAATCAGGCGCGCTTGCTTGATCTGCTCACGATTGACTTCCGGCAGGCCATAGACCGCCTCCTCCAGCAACTCTGGGGCACCGTGCGGCTGGCCGTACCACTTGGCCCACTCATCGGCGTCCTGCAGACGGAAGTCTGCCGACAGGTCGATGACCTTGGTACCGGCTGCCAGCAATTCGCCGGCCAGCGCATGGGCAACACCATGAGGCGTGGCAAAAAACACTACGTCGCAAGCGCCCAGGGTCTTGATGTCCGGAACACTGAATGCCAGGCCGTCATAGTGGCCTCGCAGGTTCGGGTACATATCGGCCACGGCCAGCCCGGCCTCGGATCGGGAAGTGATGACCACCACCTCAGCTTGCGGATGCTGAGCCAACAGACGCAGCAATTCGACACCGGTGTAACCCGTGCCGCCGACGATACCGACCTTGACCATAAACCTGCCCTCAACGAACCCACTGGAAAGCCGTCGATAATAGGGGCCGTATCGTCCTGCGACAACCGTCAACGTGACGTACGGGCTAATGAGCCACTACTATCTTCAGTTACCGTGAACCTGGGAATAACTAGAAATGCTCTATCTATGGATCAAAGCCTTCCACATCGTCAGCATCGTCTGCTGGTTTGCCGGGCTGTTCTACCTGCCGCGCCTGTTCGTCTACCACGCCCAAAGCGAGGACACCGTCAGCAAAGAGCGTTTCAGCGTCATGGAGCGCAAGCTGTACCGCGGCATCATGGGGCCAGCAATGATCGCCACCTTGTTATTCGGTGGCTGGCTGATTTACCTCAACCCTGCCATCTTTCAATCGGGCGCCTGGATCCACGCCAAACTGACGCTGGTCGTGTTGCTCATCGGCTACCACCATATGTGCGGCGCCCAGGTGAAACGCTTTGCCCGTGGCGAAAACACCCGCAGCCATGTCTTTTATCGCTGGTTCAATGAAGTCCCGGTGCTGTTATTGCTGGCTATCGTAATTTTGGTCGTGGTCAAACCGTTCTAACTTCAATCACTCGGGGTACCTGAAATGTCGCTGCCCGCTTTGCTTGAACAACGTCTGCGCCTGCCCGTGGTGGTGGCGCCGATGTTCCTGATTTCCAACCCGCAACTGGTCCTGGCGTGCTGCCGCAATGGTGTCGTCGGGAGCTTCCCGGCACTGAACCAGCGTGAGAGCAGTGGCTTCAAGGCCTGGCTGGAAGAAATCGAAGCGGGCCTGGCGCAACTGGAAAACCCCGCGCCGTATGCCGTCAACTTGATCGTGCATAACAGCAATCCCCGGCTGGAGGCTGACCTCGCGATCTGCGTCGAGCACAAAGTGCCCATCGTCATCACCAGCCTGGGGGCGGTAAAAGAATTGGTCGATGCGGTGCACAGCTATGGCGGGCTGGTCTTCCATGACGTCACTACTCGGCGCCATGCGGAAAAAGCCGCCGAGGCCGGTGTGGATGGCCTGATTGCGGTGGCAGCAGGGGCCGGCGGCCATACGGGGACTTGGAGCCCGTTCGCGCTCATCGCCGAGATTCGACAGTTCTTCGATAAAACCCTGCTGCTGGCCGGTTGCCTGAACCATGGTCACGAAATTCTCGCCGCCCAGTTGCTGGGGGCAGACCTTGCCTATTTCGGCACGCGCTTTATCGGCACCACCGAAAGCCACGCGCCACAAGCCTATAAACAGATGCTGCTCACATCGCGGGCCGCCGACATCGTGCACACTCCTGCAGTATCCGGCGTGCCCGCCAGCTTCATGCGCCAGAGCCTGGAAAACGCCGGGGTCGATCTCAGTGCCCTGCAGGTCAAGGGCGAAGCAGGCGCCGGCTCCAAGCTCAAGCCTTTGGGCGACGAAGCCAAGGCCTGGAAAACCGTGTGGTCCGCCGGCCAAGGCGTAGGCGAAATTGACGATTTGCCCAGCGTTGATGAACTCGTCGCTCGCCTGGATGACGAATACCGCAAGGCGCATGTGCAGGCAACCCGGTTGCGCTGGCCGCGCTGAGCCAACCTTTAAATGACGTGACAAGGATGCCCGCATGAGCGACAACCGTTTCAAGATTGTATTTGATGGGGCCCTGCTCCCAGGTGTTGAAAGCACCACGGCAAAACTGAACCTGGCCGAACTGTTCAAGAGTGACGTCAACGCCATCGAGAGTCTCTTCACCGGCCGCCCGGTTGCGCTCAAACGTGACCTGTCACACCCGGATGCCGAAACCTACCTCGCGGCACTCAAGAACGCCGGTGTCGATGCTCGTATCGAAGCCGAACAACCCTTGGCATTCAACCTCGCCGAAACCCACGAAACCGATTCCGGTGCGTCCGATTCATCACACCCTGCCGCCTCCCCTTACGCTCCGCCGCGGGCTGCCGTTGGCGATGAGCTGCCGGAGTTTGCTCCCCTCAAGGTACTGACCATCCACGGGCGTATCGGCCGCCTGCGCTTCCTGGCCTGGACGCTGGTGCTGAGCCTGGCACTCTTTGCCGTGATCGGCGCGGTGTTCCCCATCACCCTGGCCATTTCCGTCGGATCGCCAACGGTCGCACTCGTCATCGGCTCGCTGGTGGGCATTGCGGTTTTCGTCGCGTTCCTGTGGGTCAGTATCCTGATTACGGTGCAACGCCTGCATGACCTCGGCTGGTCCGGATGGTTGTGGTTCCTGAACCTGGTGCCCATCATAGGCAGCATCTTCCCGCTGCTGCTGATAGTGCTACCGGGCAACGCGGGCGCCAACCAGTACGGCGCGCCACCGCCGCGCAACTCCACCGCGGTCAAGGTCCTCGCGTTCTTGTGGCTGGCATTCATTCCAGTGGTCATCGCCTCCGGGGTCATCCTAAACATGACCGGCTACCTGGACCAGTTGGAAGACAGCGTGGACAGCGGCTACGAAACCAGCGCCATGAGCGCAGACGAGGCCGCCACCGTCGAGGAAGACGATGCGCAAAGTGCTGACGACGCAGCCGAACCTGTAGACTCTCCAGAACAGTGAAGAAACGCCCGCCGCCTGTGATGCCGTTATCACAGGCTTCGCGGCGTTGCGATGGAGAAACGCATGACCCGTTACGCTCTGATCACCGGCGCCTCCAGCGGCATCGGCCTGGCCTTGGCCGAAGCCTTGGCCCGTCGAGGCCGCAGCTTGATTCTGGTGGCCCGCCAGCGTGATCAGTTGGAAAGCATTGCACTCGAATTGACCCAGCGCTTTGGCGTCGAAGTGCTGTTCCGCGCCTGCGACCTGGGCGAGCCGTTGCGCTTGTCCGGGTTCCTGCTGGAGCTTGAAGAAGGCGAGCGGCAAATTGATCTGCTGGTCAATTGCGCCGGCATCGGCACCAGCGGGCCGTTCCTGGCCCAGGATTGGATGACTGAACAAGACCTCATCGAAGTCAACATCCTGGCCCTGACGCGCATGTGCCACGCACTCGGCAACACCATGGCCTTGCAAGGCGGCGGGCAGATTCTCAACGTCGCGTCGATCGCCGCCTTTCAGCCCGGCCCGTGGATGAGCAGTTACTACGCCAGCAAGGCCTATGTGCTGCACTTCTCGGAAGGTTTGCGTGAAGAGCTGAAAACCTGCGGCATCAAGGTCTCGGTCCTCTGCCCTGGCCCGACACGCACGGCATTCTTCGGCACCGCCCAGATGGATACCGCCAAGCTCGAGCGCAGCGACAAGCTGATGAGCCCGGAAGAAGTGGCGCTCTACACCGTCCGCGCCCTGGAAAAGAACAAAGCCATCATTGTTCCTGGCCGACGCAACCGCTGGATCACTTTCAGTCCACGCCTGAGCCCGCGCTGGCTGACGCGCAAGATTGCGGGCGCCATCAACAAGGCTTACCTCTTGCGCTGAAGTTTGCTCCCCTGCGCCCTGCCCCGCTCGACTAACACCAGCAGTTTCCAGAGCGGGGAACTGCGCCTGAAAAAAACGAATGACCTATGACTGTAGGAAGTTTACATATAACAATATCAGCCGCACCGCCACAACCGTTATAGCGTCTTAACCACTAACTAGCACTGCCTATATCCGAAGGAATTAGACTACTGGCAATATGCCAACAAACAGTTTTTTACATTCTTTAATCAAAACCACTTCCCTCCCAATAAAACCCACGCATCAAATCATCTGCGCACACTAGGAAACATGGCAATCATCTGCTACGTTTCAATAACACGGGGGCACGTATCAGCTCTGATACCTTCAGCACATCTCGTAGTATGCGTTCTGAGACACTCCACTGAATGGATGAATTTGGCTGCCTCCTACCAAAGCGCTCAATTCAGGGGAGGTGTTCACTATGCCCGCCTTATCGTCTGTTGCAATACTCATGTGCACCTACAACGGCGAGTCTTTTTTAACGGAACAACTGGAGTCATTCAAACAACAAACTCACACACGCTGGAAGCTGGTGGTCTCGGACGACGGCTCTGCCGACAGTACCCTGAAGATCCTGCAAGACTTTCATCGACGCTGGGGCAGTGAGTGTATCAGGATCATTCCGGGGCCCAAGCAGGGCTATGTTAAGAACTTTCTTTCTTTGACGCGCAGGTCAGACATTGAAGCGGATATTTATGCATGGTCCGATCAAGATGACATATGGGGCAACGATAAACTAAAAACCGCGATCGCCTGGCTGGACACCATTGCCCCTGGCATTCCAGCGTTGTACTGCGGCCGCACCCAACTCATCTCCGAGAGGGGTGCACCGATCGGTTACTCTCCCTGCTTTTCGCGCTCCCCTCATTTCACCAACGCATTGGTACAGAATATCGGGGGTGGCAACACCATGGTCTTCAATCAGGCAGCACGGCGCTTGATTCAAGAGACCCACTCGTCTTTGATCATCCCCTCCCACGACTGGTGGGCCTACCTCCTGATATCCGGTGCAGGCGGTACCGTGTATTACGACTCAGCACCACAACTCTTATACCGCCAACATGGCGATAATCTGGTGGGAAGCAATTCCAGCTGGCGGGCCCGTCTGCATCGTATTCGAATGTTATTCCGTGGGCGCTTCTATGAATGGAACACGCAGAACATTCTCGCGCTGGAGAGCATGCGCGAGCACTTGAGTAGCGAAAATCAAAATACGTTGACGTTCTTCATGCGTTTTCGAACTCAAGCCTTACCCTTCAGGCTAATCAATCTATTCCGCTCTCATTTGTATCGACAAACCCTGCTCGGCAATCTGGGCCTGATCGCCGCAGCTGCATTGAAGAAACTATAGCCGATGAATACTTCGAGCACGCGCAACAACTTCAAGCCTGACAGGCGCCCACTGCATGATGAGGTGCCGGGCTGATGCAACGTCACTCAATTGCCCCCACCGAGCTTATCGACAGTTTTTGGCGTAATCGAAAACTTATAACCGCACTTATCAAACGAGAAGTGGTAGGACGCTACCGCGGCTCAATGATGGGGCTGGCCTGGTCGTTCTTTAATCCGATACTCATGCTGATCATCTACACCCTGGTATTCTCCGGCGTGTTCAAAGCACGCTGGGGATCGAACGGCCAGGAAGAGGGTGTCGATTTCGCGATCATTCTGTTTGTCGGACTGATGGTCCACGGGCTATTTGCCGAGTGCATTAACCGCGCGCCGGGACTCATCCTGTCCAACGCAAACTATGTAAAAAAAGTGGTCTTCCCCCTGGAGATCCTGGCTTGGGTCGCCTTTGGCTCCGCACTGTTCCATATGGCGGTCAGCTTCAGTGTCTTATTGATCGCCAAACTCATCATTCACCAACATATTCCCCTCACGGCCGTCTACTTCCCGTTGGTTATCTTCCCGCTGTTCCTGGGCACCCTGGGACTGACTTGGGCCATTGCAGCAGTGGGCGTCTACGTCAGAGACATGGCTCAAGTCACGCAACTGTTCACCACCGTCATGCTGTTTGTATCCGCCGTGTTCTTTCCTATCTCGGCGCTGCCGGAACGTTACCAATTCTGGCTGCATCTCAATCCCCTTGCGGTAGTGATTCAAGAGGCCAGAAACGTACTGCTGATCGGCCACCCCCCCGACTTCACAGCCCTGACGCTGCTGTTCATCATCGGCGCCGCCATGGCCTGGGCGGGGTTCGCTTGCTTTCAAACCACACGCAAGGGGTTTGCCGATGTGCTCTGAAATCATCATAAAGGTCGACCATCTCAGCAAGCGTTATGAGATGTATGCACACCCGCAGGACCGACTGAAGCAGATGCTTTTTCCAAGGCTCCAACGGACCCTGGGGCTGCCGGTGAAAAGCTACTTTTGCGAATTCTGGGCGCTCAACAACATCAGCTTCGAGGTAAAGAAAGGCGAGACCATCGGGATAGTGGGATTGAACGGTTCGGGGAAATCCACGCTGCTCAAGCTGATTTGCGGAACACTCTCAGCGACCCGGGGCTCGATTCAAACACACGGGAAAATCGTCGCGTTGCTCGAACTGGGAACAGGCTTCAATCCGGAATTTACCGGCAAGGAAAACATCTACCTCAACGGTTCGATTCTTGGCCTGACCAAAGCAGAAATAGACAGCAAATACGCCTCTATCATCGCGTTTGCCGACATCGGTGACTTTATCAATCAGCCGGTGCAGCGCTACTCGTCAGGCATGTATGTGCGCCTCGCGTTTGCCGTCATCGCCAATGTCAATGCAGACATCCTCGTGATCGACGAAGCCCTTGCCGTGGGCGACGTACTGTTTGCGCAAAAATGCATGCGTTTCCTTCACGACTTCAAAAAGTCAGGGACCGTTTTTTTCGTCAGCCATGACGCCGGCGCGGTCATCAACTTGTGCGATCGTGCGCTGTGGTTGGAAAAAGGCCAGTTAAAGGCCATTGGCTCGGCAAAAGACATCTGTGAACAGTTCTTGGCAAAACGGTACCACTCAACGCTGGTCGATAAACGCCCATCGGACAAACCCATCGAGTTCACGCCCCCGTCCGCCTCAAGACACGATATGCGCAGTGCCTTCATCAACCACTCAAACCTGCGCAATGACCTCCAGGTCTTCAACTTTTCCGCTGAAACAACAACCTTCGGCAACGACGGCGCAATCATTACCCATGCAGGTATTCAAGACCTGCAGGGCCGTCAGTTGTCTTGGGTCGTCGGGGGAGAAAGGGTCCAAATCGTCATTGAGGCGACGGTTCTACAGCCAAGCCAGAGCCTGATCATCGGCTTTAACCTGAAGGACAGACTCGGCCAGGTACTGATTGGTCAAAATACCTACGTGGAAACATGCCTGGCTCCCATTTCCGCCATCTCTGGGGACCGAGTGCGCGGCGTATTCACCTTCCGTTTCCCTGTATTGAAAGTTGGACATTACACAGTCGACGTCGCCATCGCAGAGGGTTCGCCCAGCGAAGCAACGCAGTTGCAGTGGATAAATGACGCCTTCGTTATCGAGTCAACAAGCTCGAGCATCAGCAGTGGGCTTATTGGCATACCTTTCGATGCCATTGAACTGGTTAATACAAGTGAGCAGCCGAACGAATGAATAGGCGCACAGCATCCTCAACCAAGGTAGCAATCCTATGAATGAGCAGCGACCAGAAACACGACTTTCACTTTTACGCTCCCCCTGCAAACTATTCATGAAGCGCACTGACGATACCTACCTGACCACAGAGCGTAATCGACTTATCAATAAACACTTGGAATTAATACAAGACTGCATCTGTGGACTAATACATGAGGACGCTCCGCTCAAGGTCTTGGGCAACGCCCCGTTCGATCTTCAAACCCGGGAATATGGTTGGGACTGGCCCTCCATGGCCCACACCATGATAGGAAAAAAGCGCCTGGCCAACGTGCGGGCCCTGACCGAAAGTGTCCTGGGCAACAAGGTCCCGGGAGACTTGATCGAAACCGGTGTCTGGCGCGGCGGCGCCTGCATCATGATGCGCGCAGTACTCGATGCCTACGGCGTCACTGACCGCCGTGTGTGGGTGGCCGACTCATTCGAGGGGCTGCCGCCGCCCAACCAGGAAAAGTACCCGGCCGACACAGGCGACACGTTCCACACGTATGACGAACTCAGCGTGTCCATGGAACACGTCATGGGTAACTTCAGCAAATATGGCTTGCTTGACGAGCAAGTTGTTTTTCTCAAGGGCTGGTTCAAGGACACCCTCCCAACTGCACCTATCCAACAATTGGCGTTGCTGCGCCTGGACGGCGATATGTACGAGTCAACAATGGACGCCTTGGAGGCTTTATATGACAAGGTTTCGCCGGGCGGCTTCGTCATCATCGATGACTATCACGTCGTCCCGGCCTGCAAGCAAGCGGTGAACGACTTCCTGACATCCCGCGCCTTAAACCCCGAGTTAAAGGAAATTGACGGTGTCGGCATTTATTGGCAAGTCCCGTAATTGATGCCTGCGATAAACATGACCTGAACTCGCCGGTATTTTTCAATGGCGCAGTTATCGACCCAGGGGATCGTTATATGAATCAGCGTCACACCTATGAATATGATGTAGACAGCCGTTCCGCCACGGCGCCTGCTAACGTGGTGCGGATGGTGGGTGCCAGGAAACGCGTATTGGAAGTGGGCTGCGGACCGGGCTCAATCACCAAAATTCTCGTCACCGAAAACCAGTGCACCGTCACAGGGCTTGAACGGGACGGTGATGCAATAAAAAAAGCATTGCCCTTCTGCGAGCGCCTGTTTCAAGCCGACCTCAACACTGAGGATTGGCCGACACTGCTGGACGGCGAGGAACCGTTTGATGTGGTCGTCGCCGCCGATGTACTTGAGCACCTCTACGACCCCTGGACCACATTGAAGCGAATGGTCCCGTTGACTGGCAACGACGGTTATCTGGTGATCTCCCTCCCCCATGCAGGGCATGCCGCGGTCATTGCTTGTTTGATCAACGGCAACTTCGAATACCGCGACTGGGGCTTGCTCGACCGCACGCATATACGCTTTTTTTGCCTGAAAAACATCGAAGACTTGTTTGCCCAGGCCGACCTGAAAATCCTGGAGGTCGCCTATGTCATCAAACAACCTGAAGAAACAGAGTTCGCCGCGCAGTGGCTTGAACTGCCATCCGCCACCCAGCAATGCCTGCGACTGAGCCCCCACGCAACCACCTATCAAGTAGTGGTTAAAGCCGTGCCGATGGACAGGCCAGGCGCCCCCTTGAGATTAAAGGCTGACGCTGACGCCACACATAAGCTTCAGATTATTCATCCCCTCTTCGCATCGTCTGCAAAGCGTCTCGTCGGCTCATACCTGTCCCCACAGTTCAAACAGACCTTGCGCACTTCACTAGGAAAACTAGGCATAAAAATATGACACGCACCTGAACAACCACCCCGAGCGTTTAGATTCGCTATTGAGTTTTTGGCGACCATCCAACGGCTGCTGACAGGACTGAAAACACATGGCTCAAGCGACCCCTAACAATAATCCGAGACTCATTGCCTTTTACCTTTCCCAGTTTCATCCCACGCCCGAAAATGACCGATGGTGGGGCAAGGGTTTCACTGAGTGGACCAACGTCACCAAGGCAACGCCACAATTCGAAGGCCATTTGCAGCCACACTTGCCCACCGACTTTGGCTTCTACGACCTGCGCGTCAGGGCCACACGGCATGATCAGATTACGACGGCAAAGCAATATGGCATTGATGGCTTCTGTTACCACTATTACTGGTTTTCCGGACAACGAATATTAAATGCCCCTCTGGACGACATGCTGTCGGACCCCGACAGTGACATGCCATTCTGCTTATGCTGGGCGAATGAAAACTGGACGCGCCGCTGGGATGCCGCCGAGCATGAAGTCCTGATCGCACAACAATACCTGCCTGATGACGATATCAACTTCATAAAATCCCTCGTGCCGTTCTTTAACGATGCACGTTATATCCGCGTCGATGGGAAGCCTTTGCTGATTGTGTATCGCCCTCAACACCTGCCCGACGCCTGCCAAACATTGAATAACTGGCGACACTATTGTCGCGCTGCCGGCATGGGTGAGATCCACCTCTGCGCAGCGCTGACCCACGGCAACCAAAACTACAAGGCTTACGGGTTTGATAGCGGCGTCGAATTCCCGCCACATAACCTCGGCCCTTCGAACATCAACGACCACATCAGTTTTCACAGTGCGTTCAAAGGGAATGTTTTCCAGTACGCCACCGTTGCCCAGCACTACCTTGATCGCACTGACGGACCGGACAGCGGCGATGTGTTCAAAACAGTCTTTCCCTCCTGGGACAATACCGCTCGAACCAAAGAGCGAGCCCTGATCGTTATCAACGGCACACCCGACAACTATGAATTCTGGCTGGCATCCGTCATCGACAGGGCCCAACAGAAACAGGGCGACCAACTGGTTTTCATCAACGCCTGGAATGAATGGGCGGAAGGTTGCCACCTTGAACCGGATCGCACCTTCGCAAACGGTTTCCTCCAGGCGACCCTGGATGCAAAAAATGGCGAACGCCGTTACTCGCATTTCCCCGCGACGGGCCTGCCAAGCACTAAAGCACGCGTGTTCCGAGACGAAGCCGCGGCGCTTTTCAGGTATCACCGCAGCGTTGCATTTTCTGCACTCAAGGAAGCGATCAAGCGCCGGCGGCGCCTGCACAAAGCCCTGTTCCCGTTCGTCATATTCCTGCGATGTCTTCGCGCAAGGCTTTCCAGGTATTCAGAGAAGACCTGAACCTCGGCACTTCGTGGCGCATGCCAGGAGAAACCAGGCAGTCCCGGTACCGCTTGGCGCACCCGGACTGCCTGCGTACACTCCCCCTGCCCCTCTACCAATGGAGAAACAGCTGTGGATACTCTGTTCACCAAGATCATCAACAGGGAAATACCCGCCAACATCATCTACGAAGATGACCAGGTCCTGGCCTTTCACGACATTGCCCCGCAGGCGCCGGTGCATTTCCTGGTGATCCCGAAGAAACCCATCCGCACCTTGAATGACCTCACCGAGGACGACAAGGCACTGGCCGGTCATATCCTGTTCACTGCCCAGCGGCTGGCCGTGGAGCAAGGGTGTGAAAAAGGTTTTCGCGTGGTCATGAACTGCAACGAAGAAGGCGGGCAGACCGTTTATCACATTCATATGCATGTGCTGGGTCAGCGCCAGATGAACTGGCCACCGGGCTGAAGTGCAGCCGGCGTTTGCGGGTGCAAGGTCGCTGCCTCCAGGGGCAAATTGACTCAGCGCAAACGCTTCGCCTTGTCTTGCGGTAAACTGACCGCCGAGATTCTTCCCGGAGGTCAGCATGACTACCCAACGTCACTACTCGCCGATTGACCGTCTGTTGCTGCAAGCCGACATGGCGATGCGTACGCTGTTGCCGTTCAGCGGCCAACCGTACCGCCCATCCCCCGCCATCGTGCAGCCCGACGCACCGATGAGCGAGACCGAGACTCGCCACGTCGCCGGCCTGATGCGCATCAACCATACCGGTGAAGTCTGTGCCCAGGCGCTCTACCAGGGCCAGGCGCTGACTGCCAAGCTGCCGCAAGTGCGCGCAGCCATGGAACACGCTGCCGAGGAAGAGATCGACCACCTGGCCTGGTGCGAGCAACGTATCCGCCAACTGGGTAGCCACCCCAGCGTGTTGAATCCGTTGTTCTACGGTTTGTCGTTCGGGATCGGCGCCGCTGCAGGCTTGATCAGTGACAAGGTCAGCCTGGGCTTTGTCGCGGCGACCGAACACCAAGTGTGCAAGCACCTGGATGAGCACCTTGAGCAACTGCCAGCCGAAGACCAAAAGTCGCGGGCGATTCTTGAACAGATGCGCATTGACGAGGAACACCACGCAGAAAGCGCGCTGGATGCCGGCGGCTTCCGTTTTCCGGCGCCGGTGCGGTTTGGCATGAGCGTGTTGGCCAAGGTCATGACCAAAAGCACCTACCGCGTGTAGGATCGAGCCTGCTCGCGAAGGTCGTCAACGATGACGCGTACCCAGTGGATAAACGCGTTGCCTGGACGTTTTTCGCGAGCAAGCCCGCCCTGCAGGGGTAGTGCAGCGATCAGCCCAGCTCGATGATTTCGTAATCATGAGTGATGGCCACACCGGCCGCGCCGAGCATGATTGACGCCGAGCAGTACTTCTCAGCCGACAGCTCGATGGCCCGCTTGACCTGAGCTTCCTTCAGCGCCCGCCCCTTTACCACGAAATGCATGTGGATCTTGGTGAACACCTTGGGATCTTCCGTGGCTCGCTCGGCTTCCAGGAAGGCTTCGCAGCTTTCCACGGCCTGGCGGGATTTCTTCAGGATGCTGACCACGTCGAAATTGCTGCAACCGCCGACACCCAGCAGCAGCATTTCCATCGGGCGTACGCCCAGGTTACGGCCACCGGCTTCCGGCGGGCCGTCCATGACCACCACGTGGCCACTGCCCGACTCACCGAGGAACATGGCTTCGCCCGCCCATTGGATGCGTGCCTTCATCGCCCAGACTCCACTGTAAAAAAAGGGTCGCCAGCTTAGCACAGGGTCCGAGCACCACAGCGCTCCCATCCAAGCCGATCAATGAAGGCGTTAGCCGACACATTGGCGAATCGAGTCAGAATGTGTCTGGTAAGCTGGCGCCAAATCAGTGGCGTATTGCTACCATTCATACAACGTGTATCAATGCCGATACCGACATAACTCCGACCTCTTCGCGCTGTCTCTTCGGGATACACCCATGGCTGCCCTTAGTCCCACCCCCAAGATCAAGAATCTCGACAAACTGCTGGCGCACTGCCAGCGTCGCCGTTACCCGGCCAAACACAACATCATCTGTGCCGGTGAGCGTTCTGAAACCCTGTACTTCATTATCAAAGGCTCGGTCACCATCCTGATCGAGGATGAAGACGGCCGTGAAATGATCATCGCCTACCTCAATACCGGGGATTTCTTTGGGGAGCTGGGCTTGTTCGAACAACCGGGCAAGGAACAGGAACGCAGCGCCTGGGTACGCGCCAAGGTCGAGTGCGAAGTCGCCGAGATCAGTTACGCCAAGTTTCGCGAGTTGTCCCAGCAGGATCCTGACATCCTTTACGCCCTCAGCGGCCAGATTGCCCAGCGCCTGCGCGACACCACGCGCAAAGTCGGCGACCTGGCGTTTTTCGATGTCACCGGTCGAGTTGCGCGTTGCCTGCTGGACCTGTGCAAGCAACCTGACGCCATGACCCACCCCGACGGCATGCAGATCAAGGTCACCCGCCAGGAGATCGGGCGGATTGTCGGTTGTTCAAGGGAAATGGTCGGGCGCGTGCTCAAGGACCTCGAGGAGCGCAACCTCGTGCACGTCAAAGGCAAGACGATGGTGGTATTCGGTACCCGCTAAACCGGCAGGAACGCGGCCAGCATCTGACGGTACAGGGTATCCAGGCGACTGATGGCGTCCGGCGCCGGGAATGCTTCGTGCAGCGCGATATGGCTGTCGGCGCGGACCCGCTGGTCCAGGCCGCACGCCTCATTGAAGCGGTTGACCGCCGCGATCAGTTCTTCGCGATTGTTTTCCAGTAATAGCGCACCGTGCACCAACCCCACCGGGCGGCCAGCACTTTGTCGCCAGCGCTGGGCGGTGCCGACCATCTTGCGGCCGTTGAGGTTGACGTTGTAGCGACCGTCGCAAAACGCGCCGTCGACCTCACCGACGGACGCATCACCACCCAACTCGATCAGCAAATCGCAGATGGGTTGGCATAAACGCAAGTAGCCGGTTTCGATACGATTCTGGTCGCCTTCACTGCGCGGCGGGGCGTAGACCAAGGCGATATTGACCGTGGCATTCGACTGCGGCACGGGCTCTCCGCCGGTTTCACGCAGCAATACTGGCCAACCAGCGTCGGCCGAGACTTGGCTGGCTGTCTCAAATGCCGGCAAGCGGCTCAAGCGACGAGGCATGACCAAGGCTTGGTCGCCGGGTTGCCAGAACAGCAACCCAAAGTCCCGCTCACCCGCGCAAACAGCCGCCAGCAGGTCTTGCTCGGCGGCGAGGCCGGCTTCAACAGTCATCGACATGGGCTTGATCATCGAACACCGACCTATCTGGATAAATACAGAACCAAATGTGGGAGCTGGCGCGTTTCAAATCAATCCAGGGTCGAACCACTCACTGCCACACCACGCTCCGGGAAGAACAGGCGCTGCAATTCGGCCCCCGGGTTCTCGGCGCGCATGAAGGTCTCACCCACCAGGAACGAGTAAACCCCGCTGATCTCCATCAGCTCCACATCAGCACGGTTGACGATGCCACTCTCGGTAATCACCAAGCGGTCGCGCGGGATGCGCGGCAGCAGGTCGAGGGTGTTTTCCAGGCTGACTTCGAAGGTGTGCAGGTTACGGTTGTTGACGCCTACCAACGGGGTGTCGAGGGTTTTCAGGGCGCGTTCCAGCTCATCGCCGTCGTGCACTTCCACCAACACATCCAGGCCAACGCTTTTGGCCACGGCCGCCAGCTCGGCCATCTTCACGTCATCCAGGGCGGAGACGATCAACAGCACACAGTCGGCGCCCAGGGCACGGGCTTCGACGATCTGGTACGGGTCAACCATGAAGTCCTTGCGGATCACTGGCAACTTGCACGCGGCGCGGGCCTGCTGCAAGAACAGGTCGGAGCCCTGGAAGTAGTCGATATCGGTCAGCACCGACAGGCAGGTCGCCCCGCCCTTCTCATAGCTCTTGGCAATGTCTTCAGGAATGAAGACTTCACGAATCACGCCCTTGCTAGGCGAAGCTTTCTTGATTTCAGCAATGACGGCGGGTTGCTTTTCCTTGGCTTGCTTGATCAGCGCATTGGCAAAGCCACGCGGTGCATCGGCGGCTTTCGCCTGGGCTTCCAGCTCGGCCAGGCTGACGCGTGCACGACGCTCAGCGACTTCTTCGGCCTTGCGGGCGAGGATTTTTTCCAGAACGGTCGGCACACTCATCCTTCATTCTCCATCTTGAATACTGCGGTGAATGCTCCCAGCTCTTCGAGCTTTTCGCGAGCCAGACCGGTGTGCAGCGCATCGTGGGCCAATGCCACACCTTCCTTCAGACTATAGGCGTGGTCGGCTGCGTAAAGTGCCGCGCCAGCATTCAGAACAATCATTTCTGCCGCTTTTTGGCCGTTCTCGGTCTTGCGCCGCCCGAGGGCATCGCGAATCAACTCAAGGGATGCCGCCGGGCTTTCCACCGCCAGGCCGTGCAGGCTCTGGCTCTTCATCCCGAGGTCTTCCGGCTCGACCCAGTATTCAGTGATCTGGTCATTCTTCAGCTCCGCCACAAAGGTCGGCGCCGCCAGGCTGAATTCGTCCAGGCCATCCTTGGAGTGCACCACCAGCACGTGTCTGCTGCCCAACCGTTGTAACACTTCGGCCAAAGGCCGGCACAGCGCCTGGCTGAACACGCCGACCACCTGGTGCTTCACACCGGCCGGATTCGTAAGCGGGCCGAGCATGTTGAACAGGGTACGCAGGCCGAGGTCCTTGCGCGGGCCAGCGGCGTGCTTCATCGCGCTGTGGTGGGTCTGGGCAAACATGAAGCCGATGCCGACGTTGTCGATGCAGCGCGCCACTTGTACCGGCGTCAGGTTCAGGTAAATGCCGGCTGCCTCCAGCAGGTCGGCGCTGCCGCTCTTGCCGGATACCGCACGGTTACCGTGCTTGGCCACGGTGCAACCCGCCGCCGCGACCACAAAGGACGACGCCGTCGATACGTTGAAGATGTTCGCGCCGTCACCACCGGTGCCGACCACATCCACGACGCCGTCGAGGGTCTTGAGCTCGACCTTGTCCGCCAGCTCGCGCATCACCGAGACGGCGCCGACGATTTCGTCGATGCTCTCGCTCTTCATGCGCATCGCCATCATGAAGGCGCCGATCTGCGCGTCGGTGCATTGACCGGTCATGATCTCGCGCATCACATCGCTCATTTCAGCGGTGGTCAGGTCCAGGTGGCCGACGATACGGCTCAGGGCAGTCTTGATATCCATGGAAAGTCCTTAGCGCGTGCCGCCGGTCTGCTTGAGAAAGTTGGCGAACAGCTCGTAGCCCTGCTCGGTGAGAATCGATTCAGGGTGGAATTGCACCCCTTCGATGTTCAATGTCTTGTGGCGCAGGCCCATGATTTCGTCGACCGAGCCGTCTTCCAGCTGGGTCCAGGCGGTCAATTCCAGGCAGTCGGGCAGTGTTTCGCGCTTGACCACCAGCGAGTGGTAACGGGTCACGGTGACCGGGTTGTTGAGGGCCTGGAAGACACCCAAGTCCTTATGGAACACCGGGCTGGTCTTGCCGTGCATTACCTGGCGCGCGCGCACCACGTCACCGCCAAAGGCCTGGCCGATGGACTGGTGGCCCAGGCACACGCCCAGGATCGGCAGCTTGCCGGCGAAATATTTGATCGCTTCGAGGGAAATACCCGCCTCGGTCGGCGTGCACGGCCCCGGTGAAACCACGATGCGCTCAGGGTTCAGCGCGGCGATTTCGGCCACGGTCAGTTCGTCGTTGCGCACCACCTTGACCTCGGCACCGAGTTCACCCAGGTACTGCACAACGTTGTAGGTAAAAGAATCGTAGTTATCAATCATCAGCAACATGGGGAAACCTCAGGAATTGGGGGTCTGTTCAGCCAGCGCAACGGCGCGGAACATCGCGCGGCGCTTGTTCAGGGTTTCTTCCCATTCGAGGGCCGGCACCGAGTCGGCGACGATCCCGCCACCGGCCTGCACGTGCAGCTCCCCGTCCTTGATCACGGCGGTGCGGATCGCGATCGCCGTGTCCATGTTGCCGTTCCAGGCGAAATACCCCACGGCGCCGCCGTAGACACCGCGCTTGACCGGTTCCAGCTCGTCGATGATTTCCATCGCCCGGATCTTCGGCGCACCCGACAACGTACCCGCAGGCAAAATCGCCCGCAGCGCGTCCATCGCGGTCAGGCCAGCCTTCAGCTCACCCGTGACGTTGGAGACGATGTGCATCACGTTGGAATAACGCTCGATGACCATTTTCTCGGTGAGCTTCACCGAGCCGATTTCCGAGACTCGCCCGGTGTCGTTACGGCCCAGGTCGATGAGCATGAGGTGCTCGGCGATTTCCTTGTCGTCGCTGAGCAGGTCCTGTTCCAGCGCCACGTCCTCTTCTTCGGTCGCGCCACGTGGGCGGGTACCGGCGATCGGGCGCACGGTGATCAGGTTGTCTTCGACACGCACCAGCACTTCCGGCGAACTGCCCACTACGTGGAAGTCGCCGAAGTTGAAGAAGTACATGTAGGGCGTCGGGTTGAAGCAGCGCAGCGCACGATACAGATCGATCGGCGCGGCCTTGAAGTCGATGGACATGCGTTGCGACGGCACCACCTGCATGCAGTCGCCAGCGAGGATGTACTCCTTGATGGTATCGACGGCGCGCTCGTAATCATCCTGGGTAAAGCTGGAACGGAAGATCGGGTCGGCGGCGGGCGGACGGCTGAGGTCCAGGCCACGACGCGGAGTGATCGGCTGGCGCAGCTTTTCCAACAGCGCCTGGAGGCTGGCCTGGCCCTGCTCGAACGCCTCCGGCTGGGACGGATCGGCAAGGACAATCGCGTGCATCTTGCCGGCGAGGTTGTCGAACACCACGACCGCGTCGGAGACCATCAACAGAATGTCCGGCACTCCCAGCGGGTCCGGGTTCGGGCACTTGCCCAAGCGCTTTTCCACATAACGCACGCAGTCGTAACCAAAGTAACCCACCAAACCACCGTTGAAACGCGGCAGGCCCGGGATGGTCGGCACGTTGTAGCGCGCCTTGAAGGTCTCGACAAAGGCCAGTGGGTCGTCTACGTCGTGGCTTTCGATCTCGACGCCATCATGGGTGATGCTCACATGGTGGTCGTAGACACGCATCACTGTGCGGCACGGCAGGCCAATGATCGAATAGCGGCCCCATTTTTCGCCGCCCTGGACCGACTCCAGCAGGTAGGAGTTAGGCTCGTCGGCCAGTTTCAGGTAGATCGACAGCGGTGTGTCGAAGTCGGCCAGGGTTTCGCAGGCCAGGGGGATACGGTTATAGCCGGCAGCGGCCAAACGCAGGAATTCTTCGCGGATCATGTGTGCCTCGTGGCGTGAGGGTCTAACAGTCAGGTATGCAAACGTGCCGCAGCGCGGCCAGGATCAGTCAGGCGCGCCAACGCCAGCGGGCCAGGGCCTTGATGACTTTCATCCAGAGTTTGCGAGTGACCACCACGATGGAATTTCCAGAAGGGGACGGATCGGTGTCGGGCAACGTTATCTCAGCGCCGGTTCCCAAGCAACCGGGGATTAGCAGTCGCAGGTCATCTATGACCATCGACGGCGACTCTTCGGCAATCGGCCGGCCATGGTTGTAGCCGTAGCTGAGGGCCACGCACTGCACGCCGGCGGCCTTGGCAGCCTGCACGTCACTGCGCGAATCACCGACAAACAGCGACTGCGAGGCCGGGATATTGGCCATTTTCATCACGAAAAACAGCGCCGCCGGGTCGGGTTTCTTCTGCGGCAGGGTATCGCCGCCGATGATCCAGCGAAAATACCGGCCGATTTTCATCTGGTCCAACAGCGGCGCGACGAAGCGCTCCGGTTTGTTGGTGATCAGGGCCATTTCCACGCCCTGCTTGCTCAGCCATTTGAGGGTGTCGCGCACGCCGGGATAGACCACGGTCAGTTCGTGGCCGCCTTCATAGGCGGCATTGAACAACTCCAGGGCGTGCTCGGCTTCTACGTCGTCCACCCCTTCGGCGTCGATGTGATTGGCCAACGCCCGGCGCACCAGCATCTGCGCGCCGTTGCCCACCCAGTCGCGCACCGACTCGAGCCCCGCAGGCGCGCGCCCCAGCTTGAGCAGCATCTCGTCCACTGCCGCCGCCAGGTCAGGCACCGAGTCGATCAAGGTACCGTCCAGATCGAACATCACCAGCCGTGGCAGTTTGCCGGAGAACAGCTGCTCAAAGCCGCTCATGGACGTGCCAGCGCCAGCTCGGAACGCATCTTTTCGATGACTTCCTGGTAGTCCGGGGCGTTGAAGATCGCCGAGCCGGCCACAAAGGTGTCGGCGCCGGCGGCGGCGATTTCGCGGATGTTATTGACGTTGACCCCACCGTCGATTTCCAGGCGGATCTCACGGCCCGACGCGTCGATCAGCGCGCGGGCTTCACGCAGCTTGTCGAGGGTGCCGGGGATGAACTTCTGCCCGCCAAAACCTGGGTTGACGCTCATCAGCAGCACCATGTCGACCTTGTCCATCACGTACTTGAGCACGTCCAGCGGGGTCGCCGGGTTGAACACCAGGCCGGCCTTGCAGCCGCCTTCGCGGATCAATTGCAGGGTGCGGTCAACGTGCAGGGTGGCTTCCGGGTGGAAGGTGATGTAGGTGGCGCCGGCGTCGATGAAGTCGCCGATGATGCGGTCCACCGGGCTGACCATCAGGTGCGCGTCGATTGGCGCGGTGATGCCGTACTTGCGCAATGCGGCGCACACCATCGGGCCGATGGTCAGGTTGGGCACGTAGTGGTTGTCCATGACATCGAAGTGCACGAAGTCGGCACCGGCGGCCAACACCTTGTCCACTTCTTCGCCCAGGCGGGCAAAGTCGGCGGAGAGAATCGATGGAGCAATGACGAAGGGCTGCATGACGCACCTTTTTTGAGCTAAATCACGATGGCGCGCATTGTATACCGCATGCTTTGCCCAGCGCACCGTGACCTGGCTCAATGGCTAGGCAGACGCTCTTTGAAACAACACGAAACCACTGTGGGAGGAGGCAAGCCCCCCCTCCCACAGGTTGACCCCTGGATTGGCTTCAGACGTGGGCGGTACGCAGCTTTTCGCTACGGCCGCGCAACCATTCCAGGGTCAGCAACAGCAGCACCGAGAAGGCAATCAGCAACGTCGCGGCGGCGGCGATGGTGGGGCTGAGGTTTTCGCGGATGCCGCTGAACATCTGGCGCGGCAACGTTGCTTGTTCGGGGCCGGCGAGGAACAGCGTCACCACCACTTCATCGAATGAAGTGGCAAAGGCAAACAGCGCGCCGGAGATCACACCCGGTGCGATCAGCGGCAAGGTCACCCGGCGGAAGGCGGTGAGTGGCGAAGCCCCCAGGCTTGCCGCCGCCCGCACCAGGTTGTGGTTGAAGCCCTGCAAGGTCGCCGACACGGTGATGATCACGAACGGCACGCCAAGCACCGCATGCACCACGATCAACGAGAAGAAGCTGTTGCCCAGGCCCAGCGGCGCAAAGAACAGGTAACTGGCCACGCCGATGATCACCACCGGCACCACCATGGGCGAAATCACCAGCGCCATGACCAGCGCCTTGCCGCGGAAATGACCGCGTGTCAGGCCAATCGCCGCCAGGGTGCCAAACACCATCGCCAGCACCGTGGCCGCCGGGGCGACGATAATGCTGTTCTTCAACGCCCGCATCCATTCGGCCGAGGCGAAGAAGTCCTGGTACCACTGCAGCGAGAAGCCTTGCAGTGGATAGACGAGGAAGCTGCCGCTGTTGAATGACAGCGGGATGATCACCAGCACCGGCAAAATCAGGAACAGCAGGATCAAGCCGCAGAGGATCCGCAAGCTGTAGAACCACACCCGCTCAACGGGCGACATATAAGGGCTCAGCATCGCAACGGTCTCCTTAGCTCAGGCGCAGGCGGCTGGCGCCTACCAGCCGGTTGTAGATCAGGTACAGCACCACCGTGGCCAGCAGCAACAAGCCGCCGAGTGCCGTGGCCATGCCCCAGTTGATGCTGGTGTTGGTGTAGAACGCCACGAAGTAGCTGACCATCTGGTCGTTGGGGCTGCCCAGCAAGGCCGGGGTGATGTAGTAACCAATCGCCAGGATGAACACCAACAGGCACCCGGCGCCCACGCCAGCGTAGGTCTGCGGGAAGTACACGCGCCAGAAACTGGTGAACGGGTGGCAACCCAGGGAAATCGCCGCGCGCATGTAGGTGGGCGAGATGCCCTTCATCACGCTGTAGATCGGCAGAATCATGAACGGCAGCAGGATGTGCACCATGGAGATGTACACCCCGGTGCGGTTGAATACCAGTTCCAGCGGCTTGTCGATCAAGCCCATGCCCAGCAGTGCGCTGTTGATCAACCCGCCCGATTGCAGCAATACGATCCATGCCGCCACCCGTACCAGGATCGAGGTCCAGAACGGCAACAACACCAGGATCATCAGCAGGTTGCTCTTGCGTGCCGGTAAATTGGCCAGCAGGTACGCCAGGGGATAGGCCAGCAGCAGGCAGATCGCCGTGATCACCAGTCCCATCCAGAAGGTGCGCGCGAAGATGTCCAGGTAGATCGCCTGGTCCGGCGTGGCCGGAGCCACTTCACCGAGGTCATCGATACGGTGATCGACGGCCGCCAGCAGGTAGAACGGCGTCAGGCTGCTGGTATTGCGCCGGATCGCCTGCCAGTACGCAGGGTCGCCCCAGCGTTCGTCGAGGTTTTCCAACGCTTCTTTATAAGAGGCGGGCGTTTCGCTGAAGGGCAGCGCCCGCGCGGTCTTGGTCAGCAGGCTGCGATAACCGGCCAGTTCCATGTTCAAGCGTTTGGACAGATCACCCAGGGTCTGGTTTTTGCGCGCTTCACCCAGGTCCTCGCTGAGCGCCTGGTACACCGGTTCGCCCGGCAGGCCGCGCCCATCCCAAGCCGTCACCGCCACCACGGTGCGCGGCAAACCGCCCACCACTTCCGGGTTGCCGACGCTCTTGAACAGCAGCGCAACGATAGGCACCAGGAACACCAGCAGTAAAAACAGTACCAGCGGCGCAATCAAGGCCTGGGCCTTCCAGCGATTGACCCGCTCGGCACGCGCCAGGCGCTGCTTGAGGGTGGGGCTGTTGACCTCGTTCGAGGGAACGGCGATGGCCATGGCAAACTCCGAAAATCTACGGTTGGGACCTTGGTGAACACGGTCCCTGTGGGAGCTGGCTTGCCTGCGATGGCATCGCCTCGGTGCATCAGTTGCACCGAGGTGTCTGCATCGCAGGCAAGCCAGCTCCTGCATGAGCCGGTTTCGCCCGAGGGTTATGCGCTGTTACTTGGCAGCCCACGAGTTGAAGCGTTGCTCCAACTGCTCGCCGTTATCCGCCCAGAAGCTCACGTCGATCTGCACCTGGTTGGCGATGTTTTCCGGTGTGGTCGGCATGTCCTTGAGGATGTCCTTGGCCAGCAACGGGACGGCTTGGGTGTTGGCCGGGCCGTAGGCGATGTTTTCCGAGTAGATCTTCTGCTGCTGCGGTTGCACCGAGAAGGCGATGAATTTTTTCGCCGCTTCGGCTCGCTCTTTCGCCAGACCTTTGGGGATGGCCCACGCGTCGAAGTCGTAGATACCGCCGTTCCACACCACTTTCAGGTTGCTTTCTTTCTGCACGGCGGCGATGCGGCCGTTGTACGCCGAACTCATCACCACGTCACCCGAGGCCAGGTACTGTGGTGGTTGTGCGCCGGCTTCCCACCACTGGATCGATGGCTTGAGCTCGTCGAGTTTCTTGAACGCACGGTCCTGGCCATCTTTGCCGGCCAATACTTTGTACACGTCCTTCGGCGCGACGCCGTCGGCCATCAAGGCGAATTCCAGGGTGTACTTGGCGCCTTTACGCAGGCCGCGCTTGCCCGGGAATTTCTTGGTGTCCCAGAAATCCACCCAACTGGTCGGTGCGCTGGTGAGCTTGTCGGCGTTGTAGGCCAGTACCGTGGACCACACGAAGAAACCCACGCCGCACGGCTGGATCGCACCCTTTACGTAATTGGCGGTGTCGCCGAACAGTTTCGGGTCGAGTTCCTCGAACATGTCTTCGTCGCAGCCACGGGACAGTTCCGGGGATTCCACTTCCACCAGGTCCCAGGACACGCTCTTGGTATCGACCATGGCCTTGACCTTGGCCATTTCACCGTTGTACTCGCCGGCGACGATCTTGCCGTGGCCCGCGCTTTCCCACGGTGCGTAGAACGCCTTGACCTGGGCCGCCTTGTTCGCGCCACCGAAGGACACGACCGTCAGGTCCGGGCCCGCCATGGCCTGGGTCGCGCCTATCAAACCGAGGGCCAGCGCTGAATACTTCAAGGATTTCAACATTGTTGTTCTCTCCACGTGCAGGGTTGGTGAAGCCATGGGGCGATCAATTCGCCTCTAGAAGTGGGTCGAGTGCGCGAACGTGCTCGACTTGCCAGCCAATCGGTACCACGTCGCCGACCGCCAGGGCTGGGTCCAGCTCGGCAATCGGTTGTTTCACAAAAAAATCGGCCTTGCCGCAGACTTCCAGGCGCACACGCACGTGGTCGCCCAAGTAGATGAATTCCGCCACCCGCCCGGAGAAGCGGTTGACACAGCTTTCGCTGGAACCATTGAGACTGACGCGCTCCGGACGCACCGACAGAGTCACCGGGCCGCCGACCTGGCCGACGTTGACCGCCAGCGCTTCGACTTTTTCACCGCGCGCCAGCTCGACCACGCACCGTTCGCCGGTGTGGCTGTGCAGGCGACCGTTGAGGCGATTGTTTTCGCCGATGAAGTTGGCGACGAAGGTGTTCTTCGGCTCTTCGTACAGGGTGCGCGGCGCGGCGATCTGCTGGATCTCGCCCTGGTGGAACACCGCCACCCGGTCAGACATGGTCAGCGCCTCGCCCTGGTCGTGAGTCACGTACACCACGGTGACGCCGAGGCGTTGGTGCAGGTGCTTGATCTCCATCTGCATGTGTTCGCGCAATTGCTTGTCGAGGGCGCCGAGCGGTTCGTCCATCAGCACCAGCTGCGGTTCGAACACCAACGCACGGGCCAGCGCCACACGCTGTTGCTGGCCGCCGGAGAGTTGCGCCGGGTAGCGCTGGGCGAAGGCGTCGAGCTGGACCATGCTCAGCACACGCTTGACCCGCTCGCTGATGTCGGTCTTGCTCAAGCCACGCACCGACAGGGGGAACGCCAGGTTCTCGGCGACAGTCATGTGCGGGAACAGCGCGTAGTTCTGGAACACCATGCCGATGTCGCGCTTGTGCGGCGGCACGTTGTTGATGGAACGCCCGGCCAGCTGGATTTCGCCGGCGGTCGGCGTTTCAAAGCCGGCAAGCATCATCAGGCTGGTGGTCTTGCCCGACCCGGAAGGCCCGAGCAAGGTGAGGAACTCGCCCTTGCGAATCTCCAGGTTGAGGTCTTTGACGATCAGGTTCTCGCCGTCGTAGCTCTTCTGCACGCCACGAAAGCTGACCAGGACCTCATTTGAATCCACCTCGCTCATACCCGCACCTTTGTGTTTTGGACTGCTGTGGCACAAGCGTAGTCCAGGCCGGACACCCCGGAAATCGGGGGCTGAGAGAGAATTGCATCAGCCGGATGGAAGGCTGGGGGTAGGGATCGCCCTACACGGATGGCGCGCACGGGACGGTGCAGCCGCAAGGGGTGAGCTGCACGCGGCAGGAATGGGCTTGGTCGTGTTTTTACAGGTGTCGTTATTAGACAGGTGCTTAGAGCAACTTGTGCTCCATGGCGTACTTCACCAGCTCCGCCAACGAGGTGATATTGAGCTTTTGCATCAGCCGCGCCTTGTGGGTGCTGATGGTCTTGCTGCTCAGCGCCAGTTGCTGGGCGATATCGTTGACGTTCGCGCCCTGGGCCAGGCGCTCGAACACCGAGAACTCACGCTCCGACAGCAGCGAATGCAGCGGTCGCGCATCGGTGAGGCCCACTTCAAAGACCATGCGGTCTGCCAGGTCCGGATCAATGTAGCGCCCGCCCGCCGCGACCTTGCGAATCGCCGTGAGCAACAGTGCCGGGTCGCTGTCCTTGGTGGCATAACCGGCAGCGCCTACCTTCAAGGCGCGGGCGGCCATTTGCGCTTCGTCGTGCATCGACAACACCAGGATCGCCGGCGGACTGCTCAGCGCACGAATCCGCGCGATCGCTTCCAGACCGTTGACGCCGGGCATGGAGATATCCAGCAGCACCACCTCGCAGGGCACGTGGCGCAACGTCTCCAGTAACTGCTCGCCATTGCTCGCCTCGCCGACCACCAGCAGGTCCTTGGCCAGTCCGATCAATTGCTTGATGCCTTCACGAACGATGGTGTGGTCTTCGGCTACCAGTACACGGATCACAGGGATTTCCTCTTGGTGTTAAGCATCCAACGGCACCGTCACACTCAGGGTCGTGCCCTCCCCCAACTCGCTGTGCAGGCGCAGTTGCCCGCCCATGATCAGCACCCGCTCGCGCATGCCCACCAGGCCGAACGAGACAGCGCGGCCTTCTGGCTGGACGAAGCCGACGCCGTCGTCGCTGATGGTCAGGCGCAGATCCGCGCCTTCCAAGGTCAGGGTCAGTTCGACAGTATGCGCCTGGGCGTGGCGCATCACATTGGTCAACGCTTCCTGCAGGATACGGAACAGGCCAATGGCCTTGGCGTCGCTCAAGGCCGGCAGGTTGTCCGGAACCTGCACCAGGCAGGGAATCTGCGTGCGCGCTTCGAAACGTCGTGCCTGCCATTCAATGGCCGAGGCGATGCCGGCGTCCAGAATCGGCGGGCGCAGCGCAGTGGCCACATCGCGCACCAGTTGGAACAGTTGGGCGATCAGGCGCTTCATGCTGTTCAAGCGTTCGTGCAGGCCGGGATCCAACTGTGCGTAGGCCAGTTCGCACATGGAAGTTTCCAGCTTGAGCACGGTGAGCATCTGCCCGAGTTCGTCGTGCACTTCCCGGGCAATGCGGGCCTTTTCTTCTTCGCGCACGGTCTCCAGGTGCGCGGACAATTCACGCAACTGCGCTTCACTTTGCAGCAGCGCAGCCAGGGTGCGACGCAACTCGGTGACATCATTGAGGTAGACCACCAGGTACTCGGCCTCGGCAAAGCGCAGGAAACTCAAGGACACGTTGGCCGGCAAGATGCTGCCGTCGGCGCGCCGGCAATCGGTGGCGAAATTCTGCGGGCCGTCGTCACTGGCGCGCGCACGTTTCCACAGGTTGAGCCAACGGTCCATGTCCAGCGTCGGGTCCAGGTCCACCAACGGCCGCTCGATCAGCGCTCCAGGCGCGTAGCCGAGCATGCTTTCGGCGGCACGGTTGGCGTAGCGCACATGGCTGTCCCAATTGACCCAAAGAATGCCGACGGTGCTCTGGTCGATGGAAAACTGCGTCAACCGCAGTGCTTCTGCACCGGCCGCGCGGGCCGCGCTTTCTTCACGGGCGGCCAGCAGGCCATGCTCGAGCACCCGCTGCTGGCGCCGCTGGAACAGCACCACGGCCAGGCTGGCGAGCAGCATCAGGCCCAGCAGCAGGCTGATGTTCTGCCACAGGCCAGGGGACTCGGTCAGGCGTGGGTACTTGGGTTGCAGCCAGCGCGTGTGCAACTGGTCCAGGTCTTTGGCAGGGATGGCCCGCAGGGCACTTTCCATGATGCCGCTCAGCTCCGGCCAATCCCGGCGTGTGGCCACTCGCAACAACTGCGGCAGGCCGATATCCCCCACCACCGCCAGCCCGGCGAACTCCGGCTCGCTGGACAACCGGCTCAGTTGGGCTTCGTCCACCACCGCATAACGCGCTTGTTGGCTCACCAGCAACTGCAGCGCCTGACGCTCCATCGGCACGCCTTGCAGGTTCAGGCCCGGATACGTACTGCGCAGGTAGTCGGCCACCGCGCTGGGCATGCGCACGGCGACGCGGGATTGCTCGTCGAGTTTCTCCAGCTCCACGGCGCCACCGCCTTCACGGATACCGACAATATGTTGCGGCACACGCATGTAGGGGTCGGTGAACATCCACAGCCGCAGCCCCGCCGGGGTTTGCTGCAGACCTGGGGCGATGTCCACCTCGCCCTCACGCAGCGCCGCCTCCAATTGCTCCTGAGAGGGGAAATTGCGCCAGCTCGGTTCGATGTTCAACGCTTTGGCCAACCACTGCATCAATTCCACATTGGCCCCGGACAAGCGCTGCAAGCGCCGGTCGTATTGCGCGTAAGGCGCCTGCAACACCACGCCCACCCGCAGTTCCGGGTGACGTGCCAGCCAGTCGCGTTGCGATGCATTGAGCTGCGCCTGCGGGGCAGCGGGCGCAGCGGTGGCATTCGCGATCAAGGCGAAGCACAGACAGCCGATAACCAGCAGACAGCGAAAACCCATGATCCACGTCCCACATCACTGACAAATACTGACCAACCCATTAGGCTGCTGGAATCACTTCTGGCCGGAAATCAACGATGCCCTTTTATCACCGTTCGGCACTCTCAGCATTGTGCCTGTCCCTGCTGTTGACCAGTGCCTTTTCTGTACGGGCCGCCGATGAACCTGCGCCGGCCGCTGAAAAACCTGTCGAACGCCAGCCTTTGCTGGAACGCAGCCAGGCAGAGGCCAGCGCCCTGGAGCGCAAGATCCCGCAGCAGGAACAGCAACAATTGCAGGCCGGTAGCGACTCTTTTCTTGCCCTGTGGAAACCGGCCAACAGCGCCGAACCCGAGGGCGTGGTGATCATCGTACCGGGCGCCGGCGAAAATGCTGACTGGCCGCAAGCCATCGGCCCGTTGCGGCGCAAGCTGCCGGACGCCAACTGGGGCAGCCTCAGCCTGTCGCTGCCGGATGTGAGCGTAGACACCCTGCCGCCGCGCGTGATGGAAGCCCCCCAGGCCACCGTCGACACCAGCAGCAAAGAGGCGAGCACCGCTGACAAACCTATCGAGCAGGCCGCCAGCGCCGAGGCTGAGGGCACCGATCCTTCGGTGGTACCCGGGGTGGATGAACAGGACAAGACCGACGCTTCGCGCATCTTCGACCGTATCGACGCCGCCGTAGCCTTCGCCCAGACCCAGGGCGCACGCAGCGTGGTGCTGCTCGGCCATGGCACCGGTGCCTGGTGGGCGACGCGTTACCTGACCGAGAAGCAACCGTCCCAAGTGCAGAAGCTGGTCATGGTCGCGGCGCAGACGCCAGCCGGACGCCACCCCGACGTGCAACAGTTGGCGCCTGGCCTGAAGCTGCCCACGGCCGACGTCTTCTACCAGGACAACGCCCAGGCACGCAAAAACGCCTTGGACCGCGCCCAGGCGGCCAAGCGGTTGAAGAATGAGGGTTACAAGCAGGTGTCGCTCAAAACCGTGCCTGGCAACAGCAATGCCGAGCAGGAGCAGCTGTATCGACGCATTCGCGGCTGGCTGAGCCCACAAGCAAGCGCCGACTGAGCGGTGGGCCAGTCAGCGCATAGATACTGATGCCCGCTCCCTCACGGGAGCGGGTTATCAACGTGAAGAAGTGAACGCTAACGAAAGTCCCGGCGCTCGCGAATCAAGGCATAGGCGTTGTGCAGCTCGCGGGTTCGCTCGGTGGCCTCGCGCACTTGCGCCGGGGTCGCGCCACTGCCGGCGATCTTGTCCGGGTGGTGGCGGCTGAGCAAGCGACGATAAGCGCGCTTGATCACCGAGGGTTCGGTGGTGGCCGTCACGCCAAGCAAGCGCATGGCGTCTTGATAGGAAGCCGCTCGGTTGACCAGCGGCTTGCGTTCCGGGGTGAAATCCGCGGCCAGCGCTTTCAGTTGTTGCGGTGTCCAGCCCAGCCACTTGCCCCACTGGTCGATCAGGTCGCGCTCGGCATCATCGGCCTTGCCGTCCGCCCAAACCATCCGCCAGCACGCACGCAGCACACCCTCCGCAGCATGCGGCTGTGCCTTGAGCACACGCAGATAACCGCGCACCCGGTCGGAACCGGATTTGCCGCGATTGAACGCCGCAATCGCCCGACGCTGGGCCGAGGCGGTCATGTCCAGTGCGCGCATCTCGTGGCGCGCCTGCTGGATATGCCCATCTGCCACCCGGCCATTGCTCTTGGCCAGGCGACCCAGCAACACAAACAACAGTTCGTCATTGCGCAACGCCGGACGCCCACCCAGGCGCTCGCGCAACTGCGCCCAACTGTGCAGTTGCAGGCGACGATCCAGCGCCTGGCCCAACAGCGCGCCCAACAAAGCCCCCGGAATGCTGGCAATGGCAAAGCCCGCCCCGGCGCCGATCAGCGTCCCTGGCCACCACATGTTACTGACCCGCTGCCAGCAAGGTTTCGACTTGCGCCAGACGCTCCAGCGTGCCGACATCGATCCAGCGTCCCGTCATGTGTTCCCCCGTTACCTGACCCTTGGCCATGGCCGCCCGCAGCAGCGGCGCCAACTTGAAGGCACCGGCGCTGCAACCCGCGAACAATTGCGGGTCGAGCACTGAGATGCCACTGAAGGTCAGGTTATCGGCACCGGCCGCGGCATCATGAAGCAAACCCTGGTCGAGGTGGAAATCACCGCCCGAAGGGTGATGCGCCGGGTTGTCGACCATCACCAGATGGGCCAGCCCTTGCAGCGGCTGCTTGAGCTGGGTGAAGTCATAGTCGGTCCAGATATCGCCATTGACCACCAGGAACGGCTCATCCCCCAACAGCGGCAAGGCCTGGAAGATCCCGCCGCCGGTTTCCAGCGGCTCGCCCTCCGGGGAGTAGCGAATACGCAAGCCGAACTGGGCGCCATCCCCCAGGTAGCGTTCGATCTGCTGGCCGAGCCAGGCATGGTTGATCACGATATCGGTGAACCCGGCCTTGGCCAGCGCCTCCAGGTGATACTCGATCAAGCGCTTGCCGCCGGCCTGCACCAGCGGCTTGGGCGTGTGCAGGGTGAGCGGACGCATCCGCTCGCCCTTGCCGGCGGCCAGGATCATGGCCTTCATACATTCGCCTCGGCGGGCTGGCGCAAGGTAGCCAGCAATTCACCCAGCTCGGCCAGTTCCGGACGCTCGGCCAGCACGGCTTCTATATAGGCGAAGAAACGCGGCACGTCGGCCAGGTAGCGCGGCTTGCCATCGCGGTGGCAGATGCGCGCAAAGATGCCGATGACCTTGAGGTGGCGCTGCACGCCCATCAGGTCGCTGGCCTGCAGGAAATCGTCAAACTGCGCCTGCACAGGAATGCCAGCTTGCGTGGCCCGCGCCCAATAACCGCGCTGCCATTCCCGCACGCGAGCCTGCGGCCAGCTGAGGAACGCGTCCTTGAACAGGCAGGTGATGTCGTAGGTCACCGGGCCGTAGACCGCGTCCTGGAAGTCCAGCACGCCAGGGTTCGGCGCACTGATCATCAGGTTGCGCGGCATGTAGTCGCGGTGCACCAGCACTTTGGGCTGCGCGAGGGCACTGTTGATCAGCAGGTCACTGGCACGTTGCCAGAGCGCTTGTTGCTGTGCATCCAGCTCGACACCCAGGTGCCGACGCACGTACCACTCGGGAAACAATTCCAGCTCGCGGCGCAGCAAGGCGACGTCATAGCTGGGCAGCGGCGCCTCCATCGGCAACTGCTGGAAAGCCAGCAACGCATCGATGGCGTCGGCGAACAATTGATCGGCGTTGTGTTCGTCAATCACGTCGAGATAGGTTTTTCTGCCCAGGTCATTGAGCAAAAGAAAGCCTCGCGGCAGGTCTTCTGCATAAATTTGCGGAACATTTATCCCGGATTTCGCCAGCAAATGAGCGATATCGACGAAAGGTTTGCAGTTTTCCTGGGGCGGCGGCGCGTCCATCACGACGAAAGTGCGACCCCCTCCTTCCCAACGGAAGTAGCGCCTGAAACTCGCGTCGCTGCTGGCCGCGGTCAATGTGGCCGGGGGTACGGCACCCCAGCCTTGAGCGTTGAAAAGGATCGGCAACTGCTCATCCAGCCAGACTTCCAGCTGTTGTAAACGTAGATCTTGCTCGGGCATTACAAGGGTCTCCGACGGCGCTAGCCGTCAAGCGGGGCATGCTTTATTATCACGCATCTTTTTCAGACCATCGAGAGGCGTGCGGCCCAAACCGCGGGCAGATGGCACGCAGGAAGCCCGGACTAATAAGATGGCATTGAAATCCCCCGCGTTTCGTAGAAAATTTCCGTTGCTGGTAACCGGCAGTCTGCTGGCCATGCAACCCTTCGCCACCTCATTCGTGGTCGCCGCGGAACAGTATGACTGCTCAGTCTCTGCTTCGGGTGCCTGGGATTGCGCGCCGAAAACCGCCGCTACCCCGTTGCCACCACGCCCGGTGCATGATGGCGCTGCCGTCAGCTCCACCGAAAGCACGGCGCAAGCCGATGCTGGCGGCAAAGCCGAGGCCGGCCCGCAGACGCCACTGGTCACCGAATCCAAGGGCCGTGGCCTGCGTTCGCGCAGCGCCGACTACAGCCACCTGGACTGGGTGCCTCGCGACAAGCTGACCGCCGCCCAACTGGCCGAGACCGGCCCGTATTGCGGTGGTGCGTACATCGAGCCGATTCGTCCTGGCATGAACGACAAGACGAACAAAAGCGATGCACCGACCTTCATCGGCGCCAAGGCCTCTCGCTACGAGCAGGAGCAACAGGTCGCGACGCTGGCCGGTGACGTCGTCATGCGCCAGGGCAGCATGCAGCTCGAGGCCGAAGAGGCCAGCCTGTACCAGGCCGAAAGCCGCGGCGAGCTGAACGGCAACGTGCGCATGCGTGACAACGGTGCACTGATCGTCGGCGACCACGCCCAGGTTCAGCTGGACACCGGTGCGGCGCAGATCGACAACGCCGAATACGTGCTGCACAAGTCGCGCATCCGCGGTAACGCGCTGTACGCCAAGCGTGCCGAAAACGCGATCATCCGTCTCAAGGACGGTACGTACACCACCTGCGAGCCGGACAGCAACGCCTGGCAGCTCAAGGGCAACAACATCACGTTGAACCCGGCCACCGGTTTCGGTACCGCCACCAACGCGACGTTGCGGATCAAGAACATTCCGATCCTGTACACCCCCTACATCTATTTCCCGATCGACGACCGTCGTCAATCCGGCTTCCTGCCACCGAGCTTCAGCTCCGGCGGCGAGTCCGGTTTCACCCTGGTCACGCCGTACTACTTCAACCTGGCACCGAACTACGATGCCACGTTGTACCCGCAATACATGACCAAGCGCGGCCTGATGATGGAAGGCGAATTCCGCTACCTCACCAAGTCCAGCGAAGGTCAGGTAGGCGGCGCGTACCTGAACGACGACAGTGACGAGCGCAAGCGTCAGTCCGACTACGAAAAAACCCGCTACATGCTCAACTGGCAGCACCGCGGCGGGCTGGATTCGCGCGTACTCACCGAGGTCGACTACACCACGATCAGCGACCCTTACTTCTTCCAGGACCTCAAGTCCAACCAGGAAGGCGTAGAGAGCCGCGACTACGTGAACCAGCAAGGCGCCGTGACGTATCGCGGTGACACCTTCCAGGCACGCCTGAACCTTCAGGCCTACCAGCTGGCGACGATTTCCCAGGTCACCCCGTACAACCGACTGCCGCAGATCACCTTCAACGGCACACTGCCGTACCATCCAGGTGGTTTTGACTTCAGTTACGAAACCGAGGCCGTGCGCTTCGAACGTGACTTGGAGAACGGCACCTTCACCAATGAAGACGGCCAGATCGAGCCTCGCCTGGACACCTACGTCCGTGGCCTGACCCGCGCCAACGGCACCCGTCTGAACCTGGCACCGAAGGTCGAGTACCCGATGAACTGGACCTACGGCTTCGTGACGCCGTCGCTCAAGTACGTCTACACCAAGTACGACCTGGACCTGGACAGCATCGGCAAGAACCAGATCATTGCTGACCAGGCTGCCGCAACCGCTGCCAACCCTTACGCGGGCGGCACGTTCAAGAGCTCCCAGGACCGTGCGGTTCCGGTCGCCAGCATCGACAGCGGCCTGTACTTCGACCGCAACACCAACTGGTTCGGCAAAGACTATCGCCAGACCCTTGAACCGCGTGCGTTCTACCTTTACGTACCGAACAAGGACCAGGCTGATATCCCGGTATTCGACACCAGCGAATACTCGTTCAGCTACGCCTCGCTGTTCCGCGACAACCGCTTCAGCGGCGCGGACCGTATCGGCGACGAGAACAAGCTGTCCCTGGGCTTGACCAGCCGCTGGATCGAAGAGAACGGTTTCGAGCGTCAGCGCGTCTCCGTCGGCCAGGCGCTGTACTTCAAGGATCGTGAAGTTCAACTGCCGGGCATCCTGGCCGCCGACCGTGCCGATGCACGTTCCGACGTGTCACCGGCCGCCCTGGACTACGAGTTCCGCTTCAACCGCGACTGGCGTGCCACCGCAGATTACAACTGGGACACCGAGGAGCACGCCCCTCGTTCCGGTAGCGCGATGTTGCACTACCAGCCGGAAGACAACCCGAACAAGATCATCAACGTTGGTTACCGCTATCGTAACGACCAGGTGGTCTACAACCAGCTGACCGGTAAATGGCAGTTCGGTGGTGACTACGGCAAGCCAGGCGACGCGAACTACGTGAAGGATTACTACAAAATCCAACAACACGATTTCTCGATGATGTGGCCGATCATTCCACAGTGGAACCTGATCACCCGCTGGCAGTACGACTATGCACGCAACCGTACCCTGGAAGCCTTCGGTGGTTTCGAGTACGACAACTGCTGCTGGAAACTGCGCGTCATCAACCGTTACTGGGTTTCCAACGACGAATACAGCCAGATCGCCCCGCTTAACGAAAAGGGTGACCACGGGCTCTTCCTGCAGATCGTCCTCAAAGGACTCGGCGGCCTGACCGGCGCCAAGGTAGAGAGCTTCCTCGACAAAGGCATTGAAGGTTATCGTGAACGTGAAGACCAAGCTTTCTGATTGTCTGCGCCCGCTCGTGCTGGGCGCGCTGTTCCTGGGTACCGCATCGGCACACGCTGCGGTTCAAGAACTGGATAAGGTAGTGGCCATCGTCGATAACGACGTGATCATGCAGAGCCAACTGGACCAACGCGTCAAGGAAGTCCAGCAAACCATCGCCAAGCGTGGCGGTGGCGTGCCACCTACCAGCGTCCTGGACCAACAGGTGCTGGAGCGCCTGATCGTCGAAAACCTGCAACTGCAGATCGGCGACCGTTCCGGCATCCGTATTTCGGACGAAGAACTGAACCAGGCCGTGGGCACCATTGCCCAGCGCAACAACATGAGCGTCGACCAGTTCCGCGCCGCCCTGGCCCACGATGGGTTGTCCTACGAGGACGCCCGTGACCAGATCCGCCGCGAAATGATCATCAGCCGTGTGCGTCAGCGCCGTGTGGCCGAGCGTGTTCAGGTCTCGGAACAGGAAGTGAAGAACTTCCTGGCATCGGACCTTGGCAAGATGCAGCTTTCCGAAGAACTGCACCTGGCCAACATCCTGATCCCGACGCCGGACAGCGCCAACTCCGAGCAGCTCAACGCAGCGGCGGCCAAGACCCAGGCAATCTATGATCGCCTAAAGGCCGGTGCTGACTTCGCCCAGATGGCCATTGCCCAATCCGGCAGCGACAACGCGCTCGAAGGCGGTGACATGGGCTGGCGTAAAGCCGCTCAACTGCCACCTCCGTTCGATCGCGAACTGAGCGCCATGGAAGTCGGCGGCATCACCCAGCCAGCACGTACCCCCGGTGGTTTCATCATCCTGAAATTGCTCGAGCGCCGTGGCGGCGAGACCTCGCTGAAAGACGAAGTGCATGTTCGTCACATCCTGGTCAAACCGAGCGAAATCCGTACTGAAGCCCAAACCAAGGAACTGGCCCAGAAGATCTACGACCGCATTGAAGGCGGTGAAGACTTCGCGACCCTGGCCAAGAGCTTTTCGGAAGATCCGGGTTCTGCCCTCAACGGCGGCGACCTGAACTGGATCGACCCAAAAGCCCTGGTGCCGGAGTTCCAGCAGGTCATGGCCGACACCCCGCAAGGCGTGCTGTCCAAGCCGTTCAAGACCCAATATGGCTGGCACGTACTGGAAGTCCTTGGCCGTCGCGCCACCGACAACACCAACCAGGCCCGCGAGCAACAGGCCCTGAACGTACTGCGTAACCGCAAATACGACGAAGAGCTGCAAACCTGGTTGCGTCAGATCCGTGACGAAGCCTACGTAGAGAACAAGCTGCCAGGCGCCGAGCAAACAGGCACCGACCAGGCAGTTCAGTGAAACCCCAGCGTTTCGCGGTGACACCCGGCGAGCCAGCCGGCATTGGTCCAGACCTGTGCCTGCTGCTCGCCTCGCTCCCCCAGCCACACCCTCTGATCGCCATTACCAGCCGCGACCTGCTCCTCGAGCGGGCCGCGCAACTGGGCGTGGCTGTCAATTTGCTGGACGTAGCGCCAGGCAACTGGCCCGACCTGCCGGCCCCTGCCGGCAGCCTGTACGTGTGGGACACTCCGCTGGCCGCCAAGGTAGTCGCCGGGCAACTGGACAAGGCCAACGCCGCGTTCGTGCTGAACACCCTGACCCGTGCCGGGCAAGGCTGCATCGACGGCGACTTTGCCGGCATGATCACAGCGCCGGTGCACAAGGGCGTGATCAACGAATCCGGCATCGCCTTTTCCGGGCATACCGAATTCCTCGCCGAGCTGACCCGTACCGAACAAGTCGTGATGATGCTGGCCACGCGCGGCCTACGGGTTGCCCTGGTGACCACGCACCTGCCGCTGCGCGACATTGCGGATGCCATCACCGTTGAGCGCGTTGAGCGCGTAACGCGCATTCTGCATGCCGACCTGCGAGACAAATTCGGCATTGCCCAACCGCGTATCCTGGTCTGCGGGCTCAACCCCCACGCCGGTGAAGGCGGGCACCTGGGCCATGAAGAAATCGACATCATCGAACCAACCCTGGAGCGTCTGCGCCTAGAAGGCATGGACCTGCGTGGCCCGTTGCCTGCAGACACTCTGTTTACCCCCAAATATCTGGAGCACTGCGACGCAGTGCTGGCGATGTACCACGACCAGGGGCTGCCGGTGCTTAAATACAAAGGCTTCGGCGCCGCAGTCAACGTGACACTGGGCTTGCCGATCATCCGCACTTCCGTCGACCATGGCACTGCCCTGGACCTGGCGGGCAGCGGCAAGATCGATACCGGCAGCCTGCACGTGGCCCTGGAAACCGCCTATCAGATGGCCGAGACCCGTATATGACCGAGCATTACCAACACCGGGCGCGCAAGCGTTTCGGGCAGAACTTCCTGCACGACGCCGGCGTGATCGACCGCATCCTGCGCTCCATCCACGCCAAGCCTGAAGACCGCCTGCTGGAAATCGGCCCGGGCCAGGGCGCACTGACCCAAGGCCTGCTGGCCAGTGGCGGTCAGCTGGACGTGGTTGAGCTGGACAAGGACCTGATCCCGATCCTCAACCAGCAGTTCGCCGGCAAGTCGAACTTCAACCTGCACCAGGGCGACGCGCTGAAGTTCGACTTCAACAGCCTCAACGCAGCGCCCAACAGCCTGCGGGTGGTGGGCAACCTGCCATACAACATTTCCACGCCGCTGATTTTCCACCTGCTGAACAACGCCGGGATCATCCGCGACATGCACTTCATGCTGCAGAAGGAAGTGGTGGAGCGTCTGGCTGCGGGCCCGGGGGGGGGTGATTGGGGCCGTCTGTCGATCATGGTTCAGTACCACTGCCGCGTAGAACACCTGTTCAACGTCGGCCCGGGTGCGTTCAACCCGCCGCCGAAGGTCGATTCGGCCATCGTGCGCCTGGTGCCCCACGCCGTACTGCCGCACCCGGCCAAAGATCACAAGTTGCTGGAGCGCGTCGTGCGCGAAGCCTTCAATCAGCGCCGCAAGACCTTGCGCAACACCCTCAAGGCCCTGCTGAGCACTGCTGAAATCGAAGCCGCCGGCGTCGATGGCAGCCTGCGCCCCGAGCAACTGGACCTGGCCGCCTTCGTGCGCCTGGCCGATCAGCTCGCCATCCAGCCCGCCCCTGCCGCGGAATAACCTGCGGGAGCGTGCTTGCTCCTACAGAGGCCAGACACATGTCTGGCCTAGTGCCCTGCTCTTGGCCTAGACTGACCCGCATCTGCTGTCCTCCGCTTTTGCTTTTTAAGGCCTCTCGCATGTCCGATCCCCGCTATCAGATCGACGTCAGCGTCGTCACCCGCTTCCTGGCGGACCAATCCCAACCTGAACAGAACCGTTTCGCCTTCGCCTACACCATCACGGTGAAGAACAACGGGCTGGTGCCGGCCAAACTGTTGTCCCGCCACTGGGTGATCACCGACGGTGACGGCCAGGTCGAGGAAGTGCGTGGCGCAGGCGTGGTCGGCCAGCAACCCCTGATCGACAGCGGTGCCAGCCACACCTACAGCAGTGGCACCGTGATGACCTCCAAGGTCGGCACCATGCAAGGCTCGTATCAGATGAAGGCCACCGACGGCCATGCGTTCGACGCCATCATCGCCCCCTTCCGTCTCGCCGTGCCGGGAGCCCTGCACTGATGGCGACGTATGCCGTCGGCGACTTGCAAGGCTGCCTGGAACCCCTCAAGTGCCTTCTCGAACGCGTGGCCTTCGACCCGGCAACGGATCGTCTCTGGCTGGTGGGAGACCTCGTCAACCGCGGCCCGGCCTCGCTGGCAACATTGCGCTACTTATATAGCCTGCGCGAATCCCTGGTGTGCGTATTGGGCAACCATGACCTGCACCTGCTGGCGGCCGGCAATAACATCGAGCGTCTGAAAAAGGGTGATACGCTGAGGGAAATCCTCGAGGCCCCGGACCGCTCGCAATTGCTCGACTGGGTACGTCGGCAAAAGCTCATGCATTACGACGAAGCCCGCGACATCGCCCTGGTCCACGCCGGTATCCCGCCTCAGTGGTCGCTGAAGAAAGCCCTCAAGTGTGCTGCCGAAGTTGAAACCGCCCTGGCCGACGACAAACTCTACACCGCGTACCTCGACGGCATGTACGGCAACGAACCGGCCAAGTGGGACAATGACCTGACTGGCGTCACGCGCCTGCGGGTGATCACCAACTACTTCACGCGCATGCGTTTCTGCACCGCCGAAGGCAAGCTGGACCTCAAGAGCAAGGAAGGCGTCGACACCGCACTGCCAGGCTACAAGCCGTGGTTCGCGCACAAGGATCGCAAGACCCGCGACACCCAGATCATCTTCGGCCACTGGGCAGCGCTCGAGGGCAAGTGCTCTGAGCCCGGCGTCCACGCCCTCGACACCGGTTGCGTATGGGGCGGTGCCATGACCCTGATGAACATCGACACCGGCGAGCGCCATAGCTGCCAGTGCGAATCCCCCCTTTCCGTCACCTTGCCGGCCGCCAAGCCCTAGGAGCCCCCATGAGCGAATTCAAACGCATTCCCCCCGAACAAGCCCAGGCGCTGCGCGAGCAAGGCGCAGTGGTGGTCGACATCCGCGACCAGCCAACGTATGCAGCGGCCCATATCAGTGGCGCCCAGCACCTGGACAACCACAATATCGCCGATTTCATCCGTGCCGCCGACCTCGATGCGCCCGTCATCGTCGCCTGCTACCACGGCAACTCCAGCCAGAGTGCGGCTGCCTACCTGATCAGCCAGGGCTTCTCGGACGTCTACAGTCTGGACGGCGGCTTCGAACTCTGGCGTGCGAGCTACCCTTCGGAAATTTCCTCAGGCGATTCGCAATAATTTTTTTCACTCCCCGCTATCCCGCGTGACGCTTGGGCTCGCGCCGTTTCTGACGAACGGCGCAGCCAAACTAATTGCGCATCCCGCCTTGACCTCCCGGATTCCGAACTATCCTTAAGCGCAGGCCATCCGAATCAGGGGAGAGCCGGTACACCGGCGTGCGGGTCATCGGTAGCGTTTAGGGTGTTCTGGGGGGAAAACGGCCATTGGCGATCGTCAATGACTGCCAGCATCGACTGATTGATCCGGCGTCGGCTCCACGTATCGAGCGAGGTGACGACGTCATGAGTATTTTTAGCCACTTCCAACAACGCTTCGAGTCCACACAGCAGGAAGAACTCACGCTGCAAGAGTATCTCGAGCTGTGCAAACAGGACCGCAGTACCTATGCGTCTGCCGCCGAACGCCTGCTATTGGCAATTGGTGAGCCGGAGCTGGTAGACACCTCGAACAACTCGCGCCTGTCGCGAATATTTTCCAACAAGGTGATTCGCCGCTATCCGGCCTTTGAAGACTTCCATGGAATGGAAGAATGCATCGACCAGATCGTCTCCTACTTCCGCCATGCCGCCCAAGGCCTGGAAGAGAAGAAACAGATCCTCTACCTGCTCGGCCCCGTCGGGGGTGGTAAATCGTCCCTGGCCGAAAAACTCAAACAGCTGATCGAGAAGGTGCCCTTCTACGCGATCAAGGGATCACCTGTCTTCGAGTCGCCTCTGGGCCTGTTCAACGCCACCGAAGATGGCGCGATCCTCGAAGAAGACTTCGGCATCCCACGCCGCTACCTCAACACCATCATGTCGCCCTGGGCCACCAAGCGCCTGGCCGAGTTCGGTGGTGATATCAGCCAGTTCCGCGTGGTCAAGCTCTACCCGTCCATCCTCAACCAGATTGGCGTGGCCAAGACCGAACCGGGGGATGAGAACAACCAGGATATCTCGGCGCTCGTGGGCAAGGTCGATATCCGCAAACTGGAAGAATTCCCGCAGAACGACGCCGACGCCTACAGCTACTCGGGCGCGCTTTGCCGGGCCAACCAGGGCCTGATGGAATTCGTGGAGATGTTCAAGGCACCGATCAAGGTGCTGCACCCACTGCTCACCGCGACCCAGGAAGGCAACTACAACAGCACCGAGGGCCTGGGCGCGATTCCGTTCACCGGGATCCTGCTGGCTCACTCCAACGAATCGGAATGGCACACTTTCCGCAACAACAAGAACAACGAAGCCTTCATCGACCGGATCTACATAGTCAAGGTGCCGTACTGCCTGCGGGTCAGCGATGAAATCAAGATCTACGACAAGCTGCTGTTCAACAGCTCCCTGGCCAAGGCCCATTGCGCGCCTGACACCTTGAAAATGCTGGCGCAGTTCACCGTGCTTTCGCGCCTCAAGGAGCCGGAGAACTCGAACATCTATTCGAAGATGCGCGTGTACGACGGTGAAAACCTCAAAGACACCGATCCGAAGGCCAAGTCGATCCAGGAATACCGCGACACGGCGGGCGTTGATGAGGGCATGAACGGTCTGTCGACGCGGTTCGCGTTCAAGATCCTGTCCAAGGTCTTCAACTTCGACCCTCACGAGATCGCCGCCAACCCGGTGCACTTGCTGTATGTGCTGGAACAGCAGATCGAACAGGAACAATTCCAGGCCGAGACCCGCGAGCGCTACCTGCGCTTCCTCAAGGAATACCTGGCGCCGCGCTACATCGAGTTCATTGGCAAGGAAATCCAGACCGCGTACCTGGAGTCCTACAGCGAATACGGCCAGAACATCTTCGACCGCTACGTGCTTTACGCCGACTTCTGGATCCAGGATCAGGAATACCGCGACCCGGAAACCGGCGAGATCCTCAACCGCGTGGCCCTCAACGAGGAACTGGAGAAAATCGAGAAACCCGCCGGCATCAGCAATCCGAAGGATTTCCGTAACGAAATCGTCAACTTCGTGCTGCGTGCGCGTGCCAACAACAATGGCAAGAACCCCACTTGGCTCAGCTACGAGAAGCTGCGGGTGGTCATCGAGAAGAAAATGTTCTCCAACACCGAGGATCTGCTGCCGGTCATCAGCTTCAACGCCAAGGCCAGCAAGGAGGATCAGCAAAAACACAACGACTTCGTCACACGAATGGTCGAGCGTGGCTACACCGACAAACAGGTACGGCTTCTGTCGGAATGGTACCTACGGGTCCGGAAATCGCAGTAAGAGCGCAGCTGCAAGCATCTAGCGACAAGCTGCAAGTAACAGCCTTCCCGCTCTTGCTTGCAGCTTGATGCTTACGACTTGAAGCTCCCCGGAGGGGCCCATGAGCTATGTGATCGACCGACGCCTCAATGGCAAGAACAAGAGCACGGTAAACCGCCAGCGTTTCCTGCGGCGTTACCGTGACCACATTAAAAAGGCGGTGGAAGAAGCCGTCAGCCGCCGTTCCATCACCGATATGGAGCATGGCGAACAGATCAGTATTCCCGGACGCGACATCGACGAGCCGGTGCTGCATCACGGTCGGGGCGGCAAGCAGACCGTCGTTCACCCTGGCAACAAGGAATTCACCACCGGCGAACATATCCAGCGCCCTCAAGGGGGTGGCGGCGGCAAAGGCCCGGGCAAGGCCGGCAACTCCGGCGAGGGCATGGACGAGTTCGTGTTCCAGATCACCCAGGAGGAATTCCTCGAATTCATGTTCGAAGACCTGGAACTGCCCAACCTGGTCAAACGCAACCTCACTGGCACCGACACCTTCAAGACGGTACGCGCGGGCATCAGCAACGAGGGCAATCCGTCCCGCATCAACATCATTCGTACCCTGCGCTCAGCGCACGCACGGCGTATTGCACTGTCCGGCAGCAGTCGTGCCAAACTCAAGGAGGCGAAGGAAGAGTTGGCGCGGCTGAAGCGCGAAGAACCAGACAACTTCGGCGACATTCAGGACATCGAAGCGGAAATCGAGAAGCTCAGCGCGCGCATTCACCGTGTGCCCTTCCTCGATACGTTCGACTTGAAATACAACCTGCTGGTCAAACAGCCCAACCCCAGCTCCAAGGCAGTGATGTTCTGCCTGATGGACGTTTCCGGCTCCATGACCCAGGCCACCAAGGACATTGCCAAGCGTTTCTTCATCCTGTTGTACCTGTTCCTGAAGCGCAACTACGACAAGATCGACGTTGTTTTCATCCGCCATCACACCAGCGCCCGGGAAGTCGACGAAGAAGAGTTCTTCTACTCACGGGAAACCGGCGGCACCATCGTCTCCAGCGCCTTGAAGCTGATGCAGGAAATCATGGCCGAGCGCTACCCGGCCAATGAATGGAATATCTACGCCGCCCAGGCTTCGGACGGCGACAACTGGAACGACGATTCGCCTATCTGCCGTGACATCCTGATCAACCAGATCATGCCGTTCGTGCAGTACTACACGTACGTCGAGATCACCCCCCGTGAGCACCAGGCCCTGTGGTTCGAATACGAGCGCATCGGCGAAGCCTTTGCCGACACGTTCGCCCAACAGCAATTGGTCTCGGCCGGCGATATCTACCCGGTCTTCCGTGAACTCTTCCAGCGCAGGTTAGTGACATGACCGCCAAAAAAGAGCAAAGACGCCAACCGATTTCCACGGGGTCCGAGTGGACCTTCGAACTGATCCAGGCCTATGACCGGGAAATCAGCCGCATTGCGGCGGGTTATGCCCTGGACACCTACCCCAACCAGATCGAAGTGATCACGGCCGAACAGATGATGGATGCCTATGCGTCAGTGGGCATGCCCCTGGGCTATCACCACTGGTCCTACGGCAAGCACTTCCTCAGTACCGAGAAATCCTACAGCCGTGGCCAGATGGGCCTGGCCTATGAGATCGTGATCAATTCAGACCCATGCATCGCGTACCTGATGGAAGAAAACACCATCTGCATGCAGGCACTGGTCGTGGCTCACGCGTGCTATGGCCATAACAGCTTTTTCAAGGGCAATTACCTGTTCCGTACCTGGACCGATGCCAGTTCGATCATTGATTACCTGGTGTTCGCCAAGCAGTACATCATGCAGTGCGAGGAGCGCCATGGCATCGATGCAGTGGAAGACCTGCTCGACTCCTGCCACGCCCTGATGAACTACGGTGTGGACCGCTACAAGCGCCCCTACCCGATCTCTGCCGAGGAAGAACGCCTGCGCCAAAAGGAGCGTGAGGAGCACCTGCAGAAACAGATCAACGACCTGTGGCGCACCATTCCGAAAAAAGCCGGCAAGAACAGCGACAAGGACAATGCGCGCTTCCCCGCCGAACCTCAGGAAAACATCCTGTATTTTCTGGAAAAGCACGCACCGTTATTGGAGCCGTGGCAACGGGAAATCGTGCGTATCGTGCGCAAGATCGCTCAGTATTTTTATCCACAGCGCCAGACCCAGGTGATGAACGAAGGCTGGGCAACGTTCTGGCATTACACGCTGATGAACGACCTCTACGACGAGGGCCTGGTCACCGACGGCTTCATGATGGAGTTCCTCACTTCCCACACCAGCGTGGTTTTCCAGCCCGGCTTCGACAGCCCCTACTACAACGGCATCAACCCTTACGCGCTGGGCTTTGCCATGTACCGAGACATCCGGCGGATGTGCGAACACCCCACCGAAGAAGATCGCCGCTGGTTCCCGGAGATTGCCGGCAGCGACTGGCTGTCGACGATCAAGTTCGCCATGAGCAGCTTCAAGGATGAGAGTTTCATCCTGCAGTACCTGTCACCCCAGGTGATCCGTGACCTCAAGCTGTTCAGCATCCTCGACGACGACCTCAAGGACGACCTTGTGGTCCCGGCAATCCATGATGAGCCGGGCTATCGCACCATCCGCGAAACCCTGGCGGCCCAGTACAACCTCGGCAACCGCGAACCCAACGTGCAGATCTACAGCATCGACGTGCGGGGCGACCGCTCGCTGACGTTGCGTCACCAGCAGCACGACCGCAAACCGCTGGGCGAATCCACTGAAGAAGTGCTCAAGCACCTGCACCGGCTGTGGGGCTTCGACATACACCTGGAAACCTTGCAGGGCGATCAAGTGATGAAAACCCATCACGTTCCCCCGCGCAGCGATCACAACGACAACGACTACGGCCGCCTGGACCTGGCCGTCGTTCACCTCTGAAACAGCAAAGCCTCCATTGGTCAGGCGCAGGCGGTATCCTGTGCCGCTAATGGAGGCTTTTTCATGAAAATCTATACAGTCGGCGGCGCGGTACGGGACCGCCTCCTGGGCATCCCGGTCACCGATATCGACCGCGTTGTCGTGGGCGCAACGGCCGAAGAGATGCTCGCCAAGGGCTACAAGCCGGTGGGCGCTGACTTTCCAGTATTCCTCGACCCCAAAAACGGCGATGAATACGCGCTCGCCCGGACTGAACGCAAAAGTGGCCGGGGTTACGGCGGTTTTGTGTTCCATGCCAGTCCGGACGTCACGCTGGAAGAAGACCTGATCCGCCGCGACCTCACCATCAATGCCATGGCGGAAGACGACGACGGCAACCTGACCGACCCCTACCACGGCCAACGCGATCTCGAGGCGCGCATTTTGCGCCACGTTTCGCCCGCGTTCGCCGAAGATCCTCTACGGGTCCTGCGTGTTGCCCGCTTTGCCGCACGTTACGCCTCGCTGGGCTTTCGCGTGGCGCCTGAAACGTTGGAGCTGATGCGCCAACTCAGCGAATCGGGAGAGCTGGAAGCGTTGACGCCGGAGCGCAGCTGGAAGGAAATCTCCCGTGCACTGATGGAAGACCAGCCCCAGGTGTTCATCCAGGTGCTGCGTGACTGCGGCGCCCTGAAGACCCTGATGCCGGAAGTGGACGCTCTATTCGGCGTGCCACAGCCCGAGGCCCATCACCCCGAAATCGACACGGGCGTACACACCCTGAGCGTGCTGGAACAAAGCGCTGTGCATAAACAGCCGCTGACTGTGCGCTGGGCTTGCCTGCTGCATGACCTGGGCAAGGGCCTGACGCCTGTGGATAAGTTGCCGCAGCATATTGCCCACGAATTCAAAGGGCTGAAGCTGATAAAGGCGGTCAACGAACGCTTCAAAGTGCCGAAGGATTGCCAGGAATTGGCCCTGCTGGTGGGCCAGTATCACACGCACGGCCATCGCGCTCTGGAGCTGAAAGCCTCGACGCTGCTGGACTTGCTGCAGAGTTTTGACGTGTATCGCCGGCCGCAGCGGTTTGAAGAGTTTGTGGTCGCCTGTGAAATGGATGCGCGGGGCCGCAAGGGTTTTGAGCAGCGAAGTTATCCACAGGCGGACTATTTGCGCGGCGCAGCGAAGGCGGCACGCGAAGTGGCCGTTGCACCGTTACTGGAGAAGGGTTTCAAAGGCCCGGAACTGGGCGAGGCACTCAAGCGCGAACGGCTCAAGGCGCTAAAAGCCTACAAGGAACACAACCCCCTGTAGGAGCGGGCTTGCCCGCGAAGATCGTCAACGATAACGCGGGCAGCCTGACGATACGCGGCGCCCTCAGATTTTTCGCGAGCAAGCTCGCTCCTACAGGGCGGCGTTCGGGGTGAGTTGCTGGCCCTGCCACTCAAACGCGACGGGCGCCAGCACCTGGTCGATCTGCGCATCGCACCACAGTTCAGCCAAGGTCTTGCCCGCTTCCGGGTGCACGCGCTGCGGAGCCATCAGCGACAGCGGCCACAGCACGAAAGCATTCTTCAGGATCTCTGCGCGCGGCAGGATAAGGCCGTCGAAGTTACCGACCAAGTCGCCATACAGCAGCACGTCGATGTCCAACGGCAAGCCCTTGCGATCGGGTGCATAACGACCATTGTCGGCCTCGATGAATTTCAGCCGGCGATCCAGTTCCATCAACGGCAGGTCGGTGCAACCCGACACCACCAGGTTGAAGAATGGCCCGCTCTTGATCCCCACCGGCTGGCTTTCAAACACCGCCGAGCAGCGCATGTCGGTCAAAAACACCGCCAACGCGTCAAGGCCGGCGCACAGGTGGGTGTGGCGCTCGATATTGCTGCCAAGGCCAAGGTAAACCTGAGTTAGCGACATCCGCGCTCGATCTCCACGCCCACGCCTTTGGCAGCTGGCAAGGCGCCCGGCTTGGTCAACTTGAGGTGCAGCCAGGGAATCTGGAACTCGCTCATCAGGACTTCGGCCAGGCGCTCGGCGAAGGTCTCGACCAGTTGGTACTGGGATTGCTCGGCAAACGCCTGGATGCGTGCGGACACACTGGCGTAATCCAGCGCCAGGGTCAGGTCGTCACCGGCCGCTGCCGGGCGGTTGTCCCAGGCAAAGCTCAGGTCCAGGCGCAGGCATTGGCGGATTCCGCGTTCCCAGTCGTAGGCTCCGATCACGGTGTCCACTTCCAGGCCTTCGATAAACACTCTGTCCAAGCACTCTTCTCCGCAGCACGACAAGGGCGCGATGCCCCGTTAGAATCAGGGCGTCCTCGCCCGGAATAGTTAGCATGTTTTGGTCACTGGCGATTTTCGCCTACCTGCTCGGCTCGCTGTCCTTCGCCATTTTGCTCAGCCGCCTGACGGGAAATCCCGACCCGCGAATGAGTGGCTCAGGCAATGCCGGCGCCACCAATATGCTGCGCCTGGCCGGCAAGAAACTCGCCGTGCTGACGCTGCTGGGCGATCTGTGCAAGGGCCTGTTGCCCGTACTCATCGCCAGCCTCGCCGGCCTTACCCTGCAACAGCAGGCCTGGGTTGGCGTGTGTGCCGTCCTCGGCCATCTGTTTCCCCTGTACTTCCGCTTTCGCGGTGGCAAAGGTGTCGCTACGGCGGCCGGCATGCTGCTGGGGATTTACCCACCGGCAGCGCTGCTGGCCGTTATCGCCTGGCTGCTGACCTTCTACCTGACCCGCACCAGCTCACTCGCCGCGTTGATCGCAACGCCACTGACCCTGCCGTTGCTGGCCTGGCAGGAACCGGCGGCGCTGTTGCCGATGAGCGTGCTGACTCTGCTGATCGTCTGGCGCCACCGGGGCAATTTACGCGACCTGTTTGCCGGGCGCGAACGGCATTTTTAAATCCGTTCGATGAGCCTGGCTCACGTCAGCCCTCACAACGGCGACAACTGCTCCATAGGCCAGCGCGCCTGCACGCTGATCGCCAGGCTTTCGTGCTGGCCGGCTTGCAGGCGCTGGCAGCCGGCGTAGGCGATCATCGCGCCATTGTCGGTGCAGAACTCGGGGCGCGCGTAGAACACATCGCCCTTCATGTCGCCGAGCATTTTTTCCAGTGAAACGCGCAACGCCTTGTTGGCGCTGACACCGCCAGCGATCACCAGGCGCTTCATGCCCGCCTGTTTAAGGGCGCGCTTGCACTTGATGGTCAAAGTCTCCACCACGGCCTGCTGGAACGCCAGCGCGATGTCGCAACGGGCTTGCTCACTGTCGTCCCCGGCGCTGACGCTCTGCTGCCAGGTATTGAGCGCCGAGGTCTTCAGGCCGCTGAAGCTGAACATCAGCCCCGGGCGATCGCACATCGGGCGAGGGAACGTGTAGCGCCCGGCCGTGCCTTTTTCGGCCAGGCGAGCGATTTCCGGGCCGCCTGGATAATTGAGGCCCATCATCTTCGCGGTTTTGTCGAAGGCTTCGCCGGCGGCGTCGTCGAGCGACTCACCCAACAGGGTGTATTGGCCGATGCCATCGACCTGAACCAGCTGCGTATGGCCGCCGGAAACCAACAAAGCGACGAACGGAAACTCAGGGGGTGTTTTTTCCAGCATGGGCGCCAATAAATGGCCTTCCATGTGGTGCACACCCAAGGCCGGAATGCCCCAGGCAAACGCCAGTGCCTGGGCGCAAGAGGCCCCAACCAGAAGGGCTCCCACCAATCCGGGGCCGGCGGTGTAGGCAATGGCGTCGATCTCGGTGGCCACGCAGCCGGCCTCGTCCAGCACCTGGCGAATCAACGGCAGCATGCGCTTGACGTGATCGCGGCTGGCAAGCTCCGGCACCACGCCGCCGTAGGCACGATGCAGGTCGATCTGACTGAACAGTGCATCGGCCAAAAGCCCGCGTTCACTGTCGTAAAGTGCGACACCGGTTTCGTCGCAGGAGGTTTCAAGTCCCAGTACTAGCATGGGTTTGCGCCTTGTAGAGGCTGAATTCGAAGGCGCGCATAATAGTCGCCACTCCACCTCCCGACTAGCGGTTTTCGATCAGAGGCTTTGCATTCCGGGCAATGAGGGGTTAACATCCGCAACCCTTAAAAACCGACGACCTCAGCCGCGAATTGTTTGCGACGAGAACGTTGATCCCGGTAATGAAAGAAGGTAGCTCTGGATGCCAGCCGTCAAAGTTAAAGAGAACGAACCCTTCGACGTAGCTCTGCGTCGTTTCAAGCGCTCCTGCGAAAAAGCCGGTGTACTGGCTGAAGTTCGTAGCCGCGAATTTTACGAGAAGCCAACTTCTGAGCGTAAGCGCAAAGCAGCAGCCGCTGTTAAGCGTCACGCCAAGAAAGTTCAGCGCGAACAGCGCCGCGCCGTTCGTCTGTACTAATACACAGACGTTCGTAGCAAGCTTCTGCCAAGCCCGGCCCTCAGCCGGGCTATTGGCATTTGCGGATATCGCTTGATGCTTCACTGTTGACGCCGCACACGCGACCGATACAACTGCTTCACACGTCAGAACTGGCTTTTCTGCCAGCGTGCACGTCTCTCCTGACGAGCCTAACAAGGCTACTGACGAGCACACTCATTCTATAAACAGGCGACCAAACCGGTCGACTGCGCCCATCGAGCTCCAAGGCCCGCCGTTGGCCTGTATCGGACGCCCGGGCACCCTTTCTATGCCAAAGACTGAATAGAAATTAACGTCAGTGAATGTTCGGCAGATACACTTCCATGCAGCCCATCGAGCCACTCACCAGGTGCGCTTGAGCATTTCACGGGCCCTCATTTACACGCAGTGATGACGAGAACGCCATGGCCGGGCTGATTCCCCAGAGCTTTATTGACGACCTGCTGAACCGCACCGACATCGTCGATGTTGTCAGCTCGCGCGTGCAAATGAAGAAGGCCGGCAAGAACTACACCGCCTGCTGCCCGTTCCACAAGGAAAAGACCCCGTCGTTCAGCGTCAGCCCCGACAAGCAGTTCTACTACTGCTTCGGCTGCGGCGCGGGCGGCAATGCCCTCGGCTTCATCATGGACCACGACAACCTGGACTTCCCCCAGGCCGTCGAGGAACTGGCCAAAGCCGCCGGCATGGAAATCCCCCGCGAAGAAAGTGGCCGCCCGCACAAACCGCGCCAGCCCACCGATTCGCCGCTGTACCCGCTGCTGACGGCCGCTGCCGACTTCTATCGCCAGGCACTTAAAAGCCATCCGCAGCGCAAGGCCGCTGTCGACTACCTCAAAGGCCGCGGCCTCACCGGCGAAATCGCCCGCGACTTCGGCCTGGGTTTCGCGCCGCCCGGTTGGGACAACCTGTACAAGCACCTGAGCAGCGACACCTTGCAGCAAAAGGCCATGATCGACGCCGGCCTGCTGGTGGAGAACGCCGAGACCGGCAAGCGTTATGACCGCTTCCGCGACCGCGTGATGTTTCCGATCCGCGACAGCCGTGGCCGCATCATCGCCTTCGGTGGGCGCGTACTGGGCGACGACAAGCCCAAGTACTTGAACTCCCCGGAAACGCCGGTATTCCACAAGGGCCAGGAACTCTACGGGCTATTCGAGGCGCGCAAGAACAACCGCAACCTCGACGAGATCATTGTGGTTGAAGGCTATATGGACGTGATCGCCCTGGCCCAGCAAGGCTTGCGCAATGCCGTGGCCACGCTCGGCACCGCGACCAGTGAAGAACACCTGAAGCGCCTGTTCCGCGTCGTGCCCAGCGTGCTGTTCTGTTTCGACGGCGACCAGGCTGGCCGCAACGCCGCCTGGCGCGCACTCGAAGCCACGCTGTCGAGCCTGCAGGATGGTCGCCGTGCGCGATTTCTGTTCCTGCCCGAAGGCGAAGACCCGGACACCCTGGTGCGCTCCGAAGGCACCGACGCCTTCCGCGCCCGCATCAATCAACACGCTCAGCCGCTGGCGGACTACTTCTTCCAGCAACTGACCGAAGAGGCTGACCCGCGCTCCCTCGAAGGCAAGGCCCACATGGCCACGCTCGCGGCGCCGCTGATCGACAAAGTACCCGGGGCCAACCTGCGCACCCTGATGCGCCAGCGCCTGCTGGAGATCACCGGATTAAGCGGCGAAGCCGTCAGCCAGCTGGTACACAGCGCCCCACAGGATGCACCGCCCCCAGCCTACGATCCGGGCATGGATTACGACGCCATGCCGGACTATTCCGACTTCCACCAACCGCATGACGCCTATGCGCCCCAGCAGGAGTGGACGCCGAAAAAACCCGGCGCCGGCGGCAAGAAGTGGGACAAGAAACCGTGGAACAAGAATGGCAAGCGCGGCGATCGCGACGAAGCCTACGCTCCGCGAACCCCGGTCGCCGTCGAAGCGCCCACATTGATTGCCCTGCGCACACTGATTCATCACCCGCAATTGGCGGGCAAGGTGGAGAGCGCCGATCATTTTGCCAATGCGAGCAACACCTATGCTCAGGTGCTGATTGCCCTGATCGAGGCCGTGCAGAAAAATCCTAAGCTAAACTCAATCCAGCTGATGGCGCGCTGGCACGGCACAGAACAAGGCCGACTGCTCAAAGCGCTGGCGGAAAAGGAGTGGCTAATTGACGGCGACAACCTTGAACAACAGTTTTTAGACACCATTACTAGGTTATCCGCGGGCCAGCACACGCAGACCCTCGATGAACTGATCAAGAGAGCAAGGCAGCCGGGATTGACGGCTGAAGAGCAAATTCAGATAGCAAAACAGATGCGCGACCTCTTAAAACAGAACGTTTGCGCATCAAACCCGACCTCAGCTGGCGTGTGAGGTCATAGCTCGGGTATAATCCTCGGCTTGTTTTTTGCCCGCCAAGACCTTCAGTGGATAGGGTGTTATGTCCGGAAAAGCGCAACAGCAGTCTCGTATCAAAGAGTTGATCACCCTTGGTCGTGAGCAGAAGTATCTGACTTACGCAGAGGTCAACGATCACCTGCCTGAGGATATTTCAGATCCAGAGCAGGTGGAAGACATCATCCGCATGATTAATGACATGGGGATCCCCGTACACGAGAGTGCTCCGGATGCGGACGCCCTTATGTTGGCCGACGCCGATACCGACGAGGCAGCCGCTGAAGAAGCCGCTGCAGCGCTGGCCGCGGTGGAGACCGACATCGGTCGCACGACTGACCCTGTGCGCATGTATATGCGTGAAATGGGTACCGTCGAGTTGCTGACACGCGAAGGCGAAATCGAAATCGCCAAGCGTATCGAAGAGGGCATCCGTGAAGTGATGGGCGCAATCGCGCACTTCCCTGGCACGGTTGACCACATTCTCTCCGAGTACACTCGCGTCACCACCGAAGGTGGCCGCCTGTCCGACGTCTTGAGCGGTTATATCGACCCGGACGACGGCATTGCGCCGCCTGCTGCCGAAGTGCCACCGCCTGTCGATGCCAAGGCCGCGAAAGCGGACGACGATTCCGACGACGACGATGCCGAAAGCAGTGACGACGAAGAAGAAGCCGAAAGCGGTCCAGACCCGATCATCGCCGCCCAGCGTTTCGGTGCGGTTTCCGATCAAATGGAAATCACCCGCAAGGCCCTGAAGAAGCACGGTCGCGCCAACAAGCAGGCAATCGCCGAGCTGCTGGCCCTGGCTGAGCTGTTCATGCCGATCAAGCTGGTCCCGAAGCAATTCGAAGGCCTGGTTGAACGCGTTCGTAGCGCCCTTGAGCGTCTGCGTGCACAAGAGCGTGCGATCATGCAGCTCTGTGTCCGTGATGCGCGCATGCCGCGTACCGACTTCCTGCGCCAGTTCCCGGGCAACGAAGTTGACGAAAGCTGGACTGACGCCCTAGCCAAGGGCAAGGCGAAATACGCCGAAGCCATTGGCCGCTTGCAACCGGACATCATCCGTTGCCAGCAGAAGCTGCAAGCATTGGAGACCGAAACCGGTCTGACGATTGCCGAGATCAAGGACATCAACCGTCGCATGTCGATCGGTGAGGCCAAGGCCCGCCGCGCGAAGAAAGAGATGGTTGAAGCAAACTTGCGTCTGGTGATCTCCATCGCCAAGAAGTACACCAACCGTGGCCTGCAATTCCTCGACCTGATCCAGGAAGGCAACATCGGCTTGATGAAGGCTGTGGACAAGTTCGAATACCGTCGCGGCTACAAGTTCTCGACTTATGCCACCTGGTGGATCCGTCAGGCGATCACTCGCTCGATCGCCGACCAGGCCCGCACCATCCGTATTCCGGTGCACATGATCGAGACCATCAACAAGCTCAACCGTATTTCCCGGCAGATGTTGCAGGAAATGGGTCGCGAACCGACCCCGGAAGAGCTGGGCGAACGCATGGAAATGCCTGAGGATAAAATCCGCAAGGTATTGAAGATCGCTAAAGAGCCGATCTCCATGGAAACCCCGATTGGTGATGACGAAGACTCCCATCTGGGTGACTTCATCGAAGACTCGACCATGCAGTCGCCAATCGATGTCGCCACTGTTGAGAGCCTCAAAGAAGCGACTCGCGACGTACTCTCCGGCCTCACTGCCCGTGAAGCCAAGGTACTGCGCATGCGTTTCGGCATCGACATGAATACCGACCACACCCTTGAGGAAGTCGGTAAGCAGTTTGACGTGACCCGCGAGCGGATCCGTCAGATCGAAGCCAAGGCGCTGCGCAAGTTGCGCCACCCGACGCGAAGCGAGCATCTGCGCTCCTTCCTCGACGAGTGATACCAGAACCCCCGGCCCAGGCCGGGGGTTTTGTTTTCTATGGATTTCTTTCTGTAGATTAACTGCCCGCGCAACACCCCTCCCCCGCAATGCCCGTCTACACTCGAACCATTCCCCGTGCCATAACGAGACCGTTATGCCCAGATTGCCGACCGTGCTACTGCTGTCGCTGCTGACCTGGACCGCAACGGCTGGCGCGTTGACGCTTACTGATGATGAGCGGAGCTGGTTGGCGGACCATCAGGAGCTGCGGCTGGGGGTGGACGCCTCGTGGCCACCCTTCGAATACCGTGATGCCGATGGCCGCTACCAGGGTTTGGCAGCCGATTACATGCGCCTGATCCAGGACCGCCTGGGTGTGCGGGTCAATCTGATCGAGCCGCCCAGCTGGGGTGCCGTGCTGGAAATGGCACGCGAAAATCAGCTCAACCTGATTCCCAGCATCATGTCGACGCCGGAACGCCAGAATTACCTGGCCTTCACCCGCCCTTACATCGACTTTCCCATGGTGATCCTTGCCCACGAAGGCGGCGCACGCCCCCGCAACCTCAAGGACTTGTACGGGCTCAAGATCGCCGTGGTAGAAAACTATGCGCCCCACGAACTGCTGCGCACCCACCACCCGGACCTGAACCTGGTCGCCCTGCCCAACGTCAGCTCAACCTTGCAGGCGCTGGCAACGGGCGAAGTGGACGCCGTGGTCAGCGACCTCGCCTCCAGCGTCTGGAGCCTGCGTGAACTCAAGCTCGATGGCTTGTACGTCAGCGGCGAAACGCCCTACCGCTATCAACTGGCAATGGGTGTACCGCGCGACGACAAAGTATTGGTGGGCATTCTGGACAAGGTCCTCGCCGACCTCAGCCCGGACGAAACCAGCGCTATCCAGCAGCATTGGGTGGGCAGCCTCACCGATCACCGCACCTTCTGGACCGATCTGCTGCTGTACGGTTTGCCAGCCGTGCTGCTGCTGAGCACCGTATTGGCCATCGTGATTCGGATCAATCGTCGGCTCAGTTCGGAAATTTCCCGCAGGGTCGCTCTGGAACAGGAACTGCGCAGCAGCGAGTACCACTATCGCGGGCTGGTGGAGAGCCTGTCCGCCATCGCGTGGGAAGCCAGCGTCGCGGACTTCACCTACAGCTACGTCTCGCCCCACGCCGAAGACCTGTTGGGCTACCCCCGTGCCCACTGGCTGATCCCGGGCTTCTGGCGCAACATCATCCACCCCGCCGACCTTACGCGCACTGAAGCCTATTGTTTCCGCGAGACCCGCGCCAACCGCGACCACAGCATCGACTACCGCGTGATCACCGCCGATGGCCGCTGCCTCTGGGTGCGCGATATCGTCAGCCTGATCGAGCATGGGCATGAGCCGGTGCTGCGCGGCTTGATGATCGACATCAGCGAGGCCAAACGTACCGAGGAAGCGCTGCAATTGTCCGAGCAGAAATTTGCCTCGGTGTTCCAGCAATGCCCGGACATCCTGGTGATCGCCCGGCTATCCGACGGTTGCTTGCTGGAGGTCAACAAGGCATTCGAGGATCAGATCGGGCTGCGCGCCGAAGACGTGGTGGGCAAAACCGGGACCGAGCTGGATATATGGGGCATTCCCGGCAGCGGCCCCGAGCTGCTGAAACGCGTGCAGACCACCAGTATCCGCAACCTCGAGATGCCATTTCTGCGCAGCAATGGCCAAGCGTTTACCGGGCTGATATCCGCCGAGCCGTTTCAATTGGATACGGTGGAAGCCATCGTGGTGGTGGTACGTGACATCACCCAGCTCAAAGAAACCCAGCAACAGCTGCAGACCTCCGAAGAGAAGTTCGCCAAAGCCTTCCATGCCTCCCCTGATGGCTTGTTGCTGAGCCGCCAGCGCGATGGCCTGCTCATCGAAGTCAACGAAGGTTTCAGCCGCCTGACCGGGTTCACCAGCGCGACGTCCATCGACCAGACGGCCCTGGACCTGGGGATCTGGGTAGACCTCAACGAGCGCCAGCACATGCTGGAACTGATGCAACGCGATGGTTTTGTGCGCGACTTCATCTGCCACATCCGTCGCGCCGACGGCCTGATCCGCCTGTGCGAACTGTCCAGCCGTCCGCTGCCCATCGGCGACGACGACTGCATGCTGACTATCGCCCGGGACATCACCGACCGCCAACTGATGCAGGAAAAGCTGCAACAGGCTGCCACCGTCTTCGAGAGCACTGCCGAAGGGGTATTGATCACCGATACGCAGCAGAACATCAGCGCGGTCAACCGCGCCTTCAGCGAAATCACTGGCTACAGCGAAGCCGAAGCCCTCGGTCAGACCCCTCGCCTGCTTGCCTCAGGCTTGCACGACAGCGCCTTCTACGCAGCCATGTGGCACCAGTTGACCGCCCACGGCCACTGGCAGGGCGAGATTTCCAACCGCCGCAAGAGTGGCGAGGTGTACCCCAGTTGGCTGACCATCAGCGCGGTGCGCAACCGCGAGCAGTTGATCACCCACTTCGTCGCGGTATTTGCCGACATCTCCAGCCTCAAGCTGGCCCAGGCCCGCCTCGACTACCAAGCGCACCACGACCCGCTGACCGGCCTGCCCAACCGCACGCTGTTTGAAAGCCGCCTGCAATCGGCACTCAACGGCCAGCAGGAAACCGGCAAGCAGGGCGCCGTGCTGTTCCTCGACCTGGACCGCTTCAAGCACATCAACGACAGTCTCGGCCACCCCGTCGGCGACCTGCTGCTCAAGGACATCGCCGTGCGCCTCAAGGAGCAATTGCGTGACATTGATACCGTCGCTCGCTTGGGCGGCGACGAATTCATCATCCTGCTCCCCGGCCTGCAACACCCCGGCGATGCCGAACACTTGGCGAATAAGCTACTGGCGTGTTTCACCCCGCCGTTCCAGGCTGGCGAACATGAATTTTTCATCAGTGCCAGTATCGGCACCAGCCTGTATCCCCAGGACGGCACCGACGTCGCCACCCTGGTCAAGAACGCCGACGCCGCGATGTACCGCTCCAAGGCCAAAGGCCGCAACCGCGTCGAAAGCTACACCCAGGACCTCACGGCCCAGGCCAACGAACGCGTCGCACTGGAGCATGAACTGCGCCGCGCCATCGAGCGTGACGAGTTGTTTCTCTACTACCAGCCAAAGCTGAGCCTGGTGACCCAAGAACTGATCGGCGCCGAAGCCCTGATCCGCTGGCGCCATCCCACCTTTGGTGACGTACCGCCCGAACACTTCATCGCCCTGGCGGAAGAGAACGGCATGATCCTGCAGATTGGCGACTGGGTGCTGGAACAGGCATGCCGGCAAATGCACGCCTGGCAAGGCGCCTTCGAGGACTTTGGCCCGCTGTCGGTGAACCTCGCCGGCGCCCAACTGCGCCACCCCAGCCTGCTCGGCCGTATCGAACAACTCCTGCGCGACTACCGCCTCGAGCCCGGCTGCCTGCAACTGGAAATCACCGAAAACTTCATCATGAGCCAGGCCGAAGAAGCGCTGGAGGTGCTGCATCAGCTCAAACACCTGGGCGTGCAACTGGCGATCGACGACTTCGGCACCGGCTACTCCTCCCTCAGCTACCTCAAGCGCCTGCCGTTGGATTTCCTGAAAATCGACCAATCCTTCGTCCGCGGCCTGCCCGACGACCCCCACGACGCCGCCATCGTCCGCGCCATCATCGCCTTGGGCCACAGCATGCAATTCACCATCATCGCCGAAGGCGTGGAGAACCCCGCCCAACAAGCGTTCCTCGCCGACGAAGGCTGCGAACAGATGCAAGGCTACATCGTCAGCCTACCCCTGCCGCCGGAGCTTTTCGCAGCGACGTTCCTTCGCATGCAGGTTTCAGACTTTTCGGATGGCACAGCTGGGAAACCATCGTTATAATCCGCGACCTGTTAAGGGCCTATAGCTCAGTTGGTCAGAGCAGAGGACTCATAATCCTTTGGTCCACGGTTCAAGTCCGTGTGGGCCCACCAAACAAGAAAGCCGCGCATTGCGCGGCTTTCGCGTTTCTGGGTGGTTCGTCACAAATACAGTCCTATGGTCCAAAGGTACAAAATCGGTACAGTGCTGGTTCGCCAGTACACCTTTGGAGTCCTTTCAGATGGCAACATTAGTCAAAACTCCTTCCGGCACCTGGAAGGCTTTGATCCGCAAAACCGGCTGGCCAACAGTCGCCAAAACCTTCCGTACCAAGCGTGATGCGGAGGACTGGTCGCGACGTACCGAAGACGAAATGGTCAGAGGTGTGTATATCCAGCGCAGCGGCTCCGAGCGCATGACGCTGGAAACGGCCCTTAAGCGCTACCTCAACGACATTACCCCTACCAAGAAGCCCACCACCCAACGCGGAGAGATTTCAAAAGCCAAGAAGCTTACAGAGCATCTGGGCAAGTATTCGCTTGCGGCCCTCTCTGCTGAAATCATTGCTAATTACCGCGACAAGCGTCTAAACGAGAAAGGGCGCGCTGGAACCACCAGCAACAATACCGTGCGCCTGGAGCTTGCTTTGCTGAGCCACCTGTTCACCGTAGCTATCCAAGAGTGGGGCTTGGGCCTTACCTTCAACCCAGTCCTGAACATTCGGAAACCAAGCCCCGGAGAAGGCCGCAATCGTCGACTATCTGCCGATGAGGAAAGGCGGTTGATAACCGTAGTGAACAAACACAGCAATCCGATGCTGGGCTGGATCGTGGGCATCGCCTTGGAGACGGGCATGCGCTCCGCTGAGATCAGCACACTCCGCAAGCCTATGGTCGATCTAGAACGACGCATTGTGAAACTCGTCGATACAAAGAACGATGGCCAGCGAACGGTCCCCCTGAGCAGACGCGCTACAGAGCTGTTCAAGGCCGCTATGGCTAACCCAGCCAGGCCAAGCGATTGCCATCTGGTGTTCTTTGGCGAGCCAGGCAAGGACGGAAAACGTCGGCCTTATGCTTTTACCAAGATATGGGGACTGCTGGTTAAAGAGCTCAAGTTGTCAGACTTTAGATTTCACGACTTGAGGCATGAGGCAGTGAGCCGGTTAGTTGAGGGCGGCTTATCCGACCAAGAAGTATCTGCAATAAGCGGACATAAATCCATGCAAATGCTAAAGCGATACACGCACCTCCGATCCGAAGACCTAGTAAAGAAAATCGATAAAATTAAAAAACGCCCAACGCTAAAAGTTTAGCTAAACCAATTCTAAACACAGCTCATCGCAAGCCTAAATTTCGATATATCGAACACAAGCATCGATAATTTTAGCGGCTAAAATCTACAGCCAACCGGAAACTTACAAAAACACATCTAACTCACCACTTAAAAAACAATAAAGCCGCAGCAAAACACAACCGATATATCGAAATACCAATTATTAACACTTTGAAATTAAAGAGATTTTATTTTTTATGCCAGCAACCAACTAAAACCTCTTCCAAGCTCTTCGAAACTTCTTTAGGATTATTTTAAACCTATGAACCTGGAACACTCTTATGAGCACCGAACAAGACATTAAAGACAAGTACCATGGAGCACCTCTGCTCTCCATTGAGCAGCTAGCCGAAATTCTGCTGAGAAGCAAAGATGGTTTGCGCCTTAGCCTTTGCGGAGACAATGAGGTCTCTCGCAAGTTTTTACCTTGCAAGTTAAAGATAGGAAGAAGGGTTTACTTCCGCACCTCGGAAGTAGCAAAAGCCTTAGACCAGGATTGATGTCATGGGCATCACGCTGAAAGTGGACAGGTCAAAGCCTGAAAAAGGCTACACCATAATTCCAAACCATATTCTTAAGGAAAAGAGCATCACGTTTAAAGCGAAAGGGATTTTGTCGCTATTGCTCTCGCTACCGCCCAACCCAAGGTATCTCAGCATCGAATTCCTGGCCAAGCATTGCAAAGACGGCATTACGGCTGTTCGCTCGGGAATAGATGAATTGAAGGCCGCTGGGTATCTAGATATCCAGCAAGCATACAACGCGCGTGGGCAGTATGACGGGGTTGAATGGAACCTGAGGGACACGCCCTGTGGATTTGAGAACCTGGCAAAGTCGAACGAAATACCGGATGTGGAAAACCCGAACTCGGATCAGCCGCCTTCGGGAAAGCATGGCCTTATAAATACATACAAAACAAAAAACTCAAAAAGCAAAAAAACTACTACTGCCACGATTCAGAAAAGCGACGAAGTCCTTGAGGACCTGAGGTTTTCGGCCACGATGCTCGCTGAGACACAGATTAAGGTCCGCAAGGCCCTGGAGCAGGTAGCACCGTGCGACCGCCAGAGAATGCTCGACGATTTTTGCGCTGCCGTCAGGTCTGGAGTCATAAATAAATCCCAACTCGGCTGGCTTCACGGGGTGATAAAACGCTACCGAAACGGCGAGTACAACTTTAAACCGCTGCCTCCAGTACTAGTTTCGACATCACACGCAGCCCGCTCACCGGATACCGTCTCACCCGCTCCATCTGTCGACACCTCAACTGTCAAGTCAGCAGAGCGGTCGAGTGTAGCGTTAGAAAGTTTGAAGAAATTAAAGAAACAGATCTGTAGGCCTAATTGACGACTTCACCACCGTGCGACACCGAAAGGTCCTTCAAATAAAGTTAATAATCTCGGGAGACAACGATGAAAACCCTAAGCCTTCGAATCGCAGAGCGGGTAATCAAAAGTGCCGACCCTAGTAGCCCCTCTGCGCATCGAGCAGTGGTCGTAATACATAAACAGGAAATCCTAGAAGCTATTCAGAATGGTTACTCGCTGCTGAGTATCTGGACAACGCTACGGAACGAGGGTGTGGTCAACTTCGGCTATCAAGCTGAATCGCCCCTAGTTTCGTAGACACCTCCAAGCCTTAAAATGAGGCCCATTAGGAGGTGCCATGAGCAACCAGCGA
>NZ_PCOZ01000022.1 GCF_002979555.1 Pseudomonas sp. MYb60
TCAGTACCCGAATTTCTTGACGACCATAGAGCATTGGAACCACCTGATCCCATCCCGAACTCAGCAGTGAAACGATGCATCGCCGATGGTAGTGTGGGGTTTCCCCATGTGAGAGTAGGTCATCGTCAAGATTAAATTCCGAAACCCCATTTGCGAAAGCAGATGGGGTTTTGTTTTGGGCGCGAGAAAATTCATCTCGCATCTGGGCACACCCCTAAGCACTTAATCGATTGCCATTGGGGCAATTCGATACAAAGTGTTTCTGCATTTTTGGTATGGTGCAGCACCTTTTCACAAGGACTGATCTTTCATTCGCAGGAAGCGGCGTCGATCTTCTTCAACGAGATGCTGTAGAAATGCCTGAAGCGATACCGATCAAGGATCACGAAAAAGAAAACCGCCTGGTCAACAAGCGCCTGCTTGCGTGTGCATTGTTGGTGATGGGTATTACCTGCGCCCTGGTGGGGCGGATGTATTTCCTGCAGGTCGTCCAGTTCGACTACCACTCCACCATTTCTGAAAACAACCGGGTCCACGTCCTGCCCATCACGCCTACACGCGGGCTGATCTATGACCGCAATGGTGTGGTTTTGGCCGACAACCGCCCAAGCTACAACCTGACGATCACCCGCGAGCGTACCACCGACCTCAACGGTGAGCTGGACGCCATCGTCAATCTGCTGCATCTGCCGGCTGAAGATCGCGCGGTCTTTGACAAGGCGCTCAAGCAGGCCCGCCATCCCTTTGTCCCCGTGACATTGTTTTACGAACTGACCGAAGAGCAAATCGCGCTGCTGGCCGTCAATGAATTTCGCCTGCCGGGTGTGGATGTCGAGCCGCAATTTGTCCGTCATTACCCGCTGGGTGCGCACTTTGCCCACTCCATAGGCTACGTGGGGCGTATCAACGAGAAAGAATCCAAGGCCCTCGACTCGGTGGAATACCGCGGCACACAGTCTATCGGCAAGACCGGCATCGAGCGCTTCTACGAATCCGAGCTGCACGGTCACGTTGGCTACGAAGAAGTCGAGACCAACGCCCAAGGCCGTGTACTGCGTGTGCTCAAGCACACCGACCCGATTCCCGGCAAAAATATCGTCCTGAGCCTCGACATACACCTTCAGGAAGCCGCCGAAGAAGCCCTCGGTGACCGCCGCGGCTCGGTCGTTGCGCTCGACCCGCAAACCGGCGAAGTGTTGGCCATGGTCAGCAAGCCGAGCTTCGACCCGAACCTGTTCGTAACGGGCATCAGCTTCAAGGAGTACGCCGCGCTGCACGATTCCATCGACCGGCCACTGTTCAACCGCGTGCTCAGAGGGCTTTACGCACCAGGCTCGACGATCAAGCCCGAAGTCGCCATCGCCGGTCTCGACAGCGGTGTCGTCACCGCGCAAACCCGCGTGTTCGACCCCGGCTACTACCAATTGCCTGACTTCGATCATAAATACCGCAACTGGAACCACAGCGGCGATGGCTGGGTCGACATGGACGCCGCCATCATGCGTTCCAACGACACCTACTTCTATGACCTGGCCCACAAGCTCGGCATCGACCGCCTGCACGACTATCTGGCCGAGTTCGGCCTTGGCCAGAAGGTCTCCCTCGACATGTTCGAGGAGTCAGCCGGCCTGATGCCGTCCCAGGCCTGGAAGCGCGCCACCCGACGCCAGCCGTGGTTCCCTGGCGAAACCGTGATCCTCGGTATCGGCCAGGGCTACATGCAGGTCACCCCGCTGCAACTGGCCCAGGCCACCGCGCTGATCGCCAACAAGGGGGTGTGGAACCGACCGCACTTGGCCAAGACCATCAACGGCGTAGCACCCGTGGATGAAAACCCAATGCCCAATGTGGTCCTCAAAGATCCGCGTGATTGGGAACAGGTCAACCACGGCATGCAATTGGTGATGCACGACCCGCGCGGCATTGCCCGTGCAGCCGCGCAAGGCGCGCAATACCGCATCGCCGGCAAAAGTGGTACCGCGCAGGTGGTCGCGATCAAACAGGGCGAGCGTTACAACCGTAACAAGACCCTGGAGCGTCACCGGGATAACGCGTTGTTCGTCGGTTTCGCGCCTGCGGAACACCCTAAAATCGTGATCTCGGTGATGATCGAAAACGGTGAAGCCGGAGGCCGCGTGGCAGGCCCCGTCGTGCGCCAGATCATGGACGCCTGGTTGCTCGACCAGGAGGGTCATTTGAAACCGCAGTACGCGACGCCGTCGAAAGCCCCCGGCGACCCCCGCGTTTAAGTCACACCTTCCATTACTCCCACTGCTCCAAGCCCTCATGTGCCAGCCATGGCACATCGTGGGCGGACCACTGGAAACCATGAGACAAGTAGCAACACCAATGCAGGGCCGAAGAGGTTGCGCATTGGTCGATGTCGCCTACTGTCAATGGAGGAGGTGACCTATGCACGTACTGGATCGCATCGAACGAAAAGCCCTGCTCAACGCTCCGCGCACGGAAGTCTGGGAAGCACTGACGAATGCCGAGCAATTCGGCAGCTGGTTTGGCATCGCCCTTGAGGGCAAGCATTTTGTTGCGGGGGAAACCCTCGAAGCGCCGATCACTTATCCGGGTTACGAACACGTAGTGTGGAAGGCCAGGATCGAACGGGTCTTGCCACAAACCCTGTTTTCATTCTGGTGGCATCCCTTCGCGGTGGAGGAGGGCGTCGACTATGACAACGAAACCCCGACCCTGGTGGAATTCACCCTTGAAGACCACGCGCCGGGCATTCTGCTGCGAGTCGTCGAATCCGGTTTTGACGCGGTGCCCGAAGCCCGCCGACAAAAGGCCTTCAAGATGAATTCCCGTGGTTGGGATGAGCAGATGAGCAACATCGAAGCCTACCTGGCACAGGCCCGGCAGGCTTGATGCTCGTTAGCAGGCTTAGAAGTCTACCGACGCTGACACCTTGGCCACACGCGGGTCACCCTGGCTCAGGAAACCGCCCTGGGCCGATTCCCAGTACTTCTCGTTGGCGACGTTTTCTACGGTGAGTCCGAGGTTCACGTCGTGTTCAGCCACCTTGAAGGCATAGCGTGCACCCACATCGAAGCGATTCCAGGCGGGCAGGCTGAGGTTGTTGGCCGCGTCGGCATATTGGCCACCCGTGCGCAGCATGCGCCCATTGAGGCTCACGCCTTGCAGGCCCGGCACATCCCAGTCCACGCCGGCGTTGAGCTGGAATGAAGGCACGCCAATCGCGCGGTTACCGTCATTGGCGCCGTTCTGCGTGTCCTTGAGTTCAGTCTTCATCAGCGTGATACCGCCCAGCAGGCGTAGGCCCTCCAGCGGTTCGCCAAAGACATTGAGTTCAACGCCCTTGTTGATCTGCAGACCTTCACGCACGTAGCGCGCCGTGGTCGCGTCGATCACCTCGGAGTACCCAGCACCCGGTTGCTCGATGCGGTACACCCCCAGCGTTGCGCCATAGGTGCCCATGTCCACCTTCACGCCAGCCTCGATCTGTTTGGAACGCGCCGGTGCGAAGGCCTGGCCACCGCCGATGATGGTGCGCACGCCAGCCTGGAGGGGAGAGGTCGGGCCCTGGGCCAGGCCTTCGATGCGGTTGGCATACAGCGACACATGGTCCCACGGCTTGAACACGATGCCGTAGACCGGCGTGGTGATCGACTCGTCATAATTGGCCGTGCGGCTGCCGCTCGTATAGCTGTAACCCTGCACCACCATCTGCTGTCGACGTGCGCCGACGGTCACCAGCAGGCGATCATCGAAGAACCCCAGGGTGTCGGACACCGCTGCGCTGCGCACGAATGTCTTGGCGGTAATCTTGGGATCGCTGAACTCTGTGCCCGGCGTGTTGCGTGGATTGTTCAAGGCCGGTGGTGCCCCTGTCACGGGGTTATAGAGAGAGGTCGCCGTGGTTGCGCTGGCGAACACATAGGCGTTGCGTGCCTGTGTCCAGATGCCGGCCAGGCCGACGTTCAAGCGGTGGCTGACGGCGCCGGTCTGGAACTTGCCATTGAGCCCGGTCATCAAGCTGCGATTGTCTTCCTCGTGGGCAATGGTCGAGCCGCTGGCTTGGGCATTGCCCAGGTTGTCGGTGAGCGTGACCGACGAGTAGCGTCCCATTTCACGGCTGTGTTTGGCCCCGGCGGCGGCGTAGGCCGTCCAGTTTTCGTTCAGGTCATACTCGGCACGCAACATCCCCAGGGTGTCTTCCAGGTTGGTGCTGCTCCAGCTTGGCGCGTAGTTGGTGTCGGCCGAAGGCGCATTCGGGACTTGGGTCGCCGTGCCCAGGAACACCGAGTTGCGCCCGCCGTTGATCCTTTGCTTCTGGTACACGAAGTCGCTGGACAGTCGCAACGCATCGCCACGGTAGTCCAGCCCCACGGCGAACAGTTTCGAGCGTTGATTCTCGTCATCGATGCCGGTATCACCTTCGCGCTGGGACAGGTTCACCCGCGCGCCAAAACGATTGTCCTCGCCAAACCGCTGGCCCACGTCCAGGTGCTCGCCAACCCGACCATCGCTGCTGATATCGGTGCTGAAGCGCCGCAACGGCACGTCATCGGCGCGCTTGGGTTGCAGGTTCACGCCGCCGCCAATTCCCGAGCCGGTAGGGCTGACGCCGTTGATGAAGGCATTCGGCCCCTTGAACACTTCGACCCGTTCCAGCGCGTCCGTGGAGATGATCTGGCGTGGCAGGATGCCGTACAAACCGTTGTAGGAAATATCGTCGCCGTTCAGCGGAAGGCCCCGAATCATGAAAGTCTGCGCTTGGTTCGCGTACCCGGACGCCTGGCGCACGGACGAGTCGTTAAGCAGTACGTCGCCGACGGTTTCGGCCTGCTGGTCACGAATCAGTTGTTCGGTGTAGGCGGCCATGCTGAAGGGCACGTCCATGATGTCCTGGTTGCCCAGCACACCGAGTTGGCCACCGCGTGCCACCTGGCCGCCGGCGTACACCGGGGGCAGGGCGCTGGGCGCGGGGGCTTCGGCGTTGATATTGGTGGCGCCCAGTTCCAGCGTGGCGTCGTCCTGACGGGTGTTCGCATCCTGCGAGGTGGCTGGGGTTGCGGCGTGAGCGCTGAGGCTCAGGGCGCAGCACAGGGTGAGCAGCGTCGGACGAAACGGCACGGTGGACAGGGTGGGCATGGTCGATCCTGACGGCAGGGCGTCATTGGTGAGGAAAAGGGCAACAACGTTGCGCGTCCTCACTGCGCGGATACGACTCCGGGCGCGAATGATAGTAATTATTATTAACGTCTTGCAACAAAAATGTGAGATTCAGGTCGGCCGCTGCAGATGCCGGGTAGAATCACGCCCTGAACGTTATGACTGAGGTGCGGCACGGTGGATCTACAGCAGGGTTTTGTCCTGACCCGGCATTGGCGTGACACCCCGGCGGGCACCGAGGTCAGCTTCTGGCTGGCTACCGACCAAGGCCCCCGATTCGTCCGTCTCCCCGTGCAGACCTCGGTGATGTTCATCCCCGAGGACCACCGCAAGCACCTCGACTGGCTGCTCAAAGGCGAGCGCGACATCGAGTTGCGCCCGCTGCAGCTCTGCGACTTCCATCACCGTCCGGTGCTGGGCCTCTACACCCGCCAGCACCGCCAGGCCATGGACGTGGAAAAACGTCTGCGCACGGCCGGTGTCGACGTCTACGAGGGCGATGTACGCCCGCCCGAACGCTACATGATGGAACGCTTCATCACCGCGCCCGTGTGGTTCGGCGGCAGCCTCGACGCATCCGGCGTGCTGTCCGACGCCCAGATGAAACCGGCGCCCGACTACCGCCCGCCACTGAAGCTGGTGTCCCTCGACATCGAAACCACCGCCCAGGGCGACTTGTATTCCATCGGCCTCGAAGGCTGTGGCGAGCGCCAGGTGTACATGCTCGGCCCGCCGAACAAGCCCGATACCGTCGACTTCAAGCTCGACTACTGCGACACCCGTGCCCAATTGATCGAACGTCTCAACCAGTGGCTCGCCCTGCACGACCCGGACGCGATCATCGGCTGGAACGTGGTGCAATTCGACCTGCGGGTCCTGCACGAACACGCCCAGCGGCTCAACGTGCCGCTGATGCTTGGCCGGGGTGACGAGCCGATGACCTGGCGCGAACACGGCAGCCGCAACCACTACTTCGCCGCCGCTGCAGGGCGCTTGATCATCGACGGCATCGAGGCCTTGCGCTCGGCCACCTGGAGCTTCGAATCCTTCAGCCTGGAAAACGTCGCGCAAACCCTGCTGGGCGAAGGCAAGGACATCTCCACGCCGTACCAGCGCATGGACGAAATCAACCGCATGTTCGCCGAGGACAAGCCCGCCCTGGCGCGCTACAACCTCAAGGATTGCGAGCTGGTCACGCGGATCTTCGCCAAGACCCAGCTGCTCACGTTCCTGCTGGAGCGGGCCAGCGTCACCGGGCTGCCCGCGGACCGCAACGGCGGTTCGGTCGCGGCCTTTACCCACCTGTACATGCCGCTGATGCATCGCCAAGGGTTCGTTGCCCCAAACCTGGGGGACAAGCCGCCGCAGGCCAGCCCCGGCGGGTTCGTCATGGACTCGCGGCCCGGCCTCTACGAATCGGTGCTGGTCCTCGATTACAAAAGCCTCTACCCGTCGATCATCCGCAGCTTCCTCATCGACCCGGTCGGCCTGATCGAAGGCCTCAAGCACCCCGAGGACAGCGCCTCGGTGGAAGGCTTTCGCGGTGCGCGCTTTTCCCGCACCCGGCATTGTTTGCCCGCCATCGTCGCCCGCGTGTCCGAAGGCCGTGAAGAAGCCAAGCGCGAACACAACGCGCCGCTGTCCCAGGCGCTGAAAATCATCATGAACGCTTTCTACGGCGTGCTCGGCTCCAGCGGTTGCCGGTTTTTCGACACGCGGCTGGCCTCGTCGATCACCATGCGTGGCCACCAGATCATGCGCCAGACCCGCGAGCTGGTTGAGGCCCAGGGTTATGAGGTGATCTACGGCGACACCGACTCCACGTTCGTCTGGCTCGGCAGCCAGCATTCCCAGGACGACGCCAGCCGCATCGGCCGCGCGCTGGTGCAGCACGTCAACGACTGGTGGCGAGCGCACCTGCAGAACGAACTCGGCCTGCACAGCGCCCTGGAGCTGCAATACGAAACTCACTTCAAACGCTTTCTCATGCCCACTATCCGAGGCGCGGAGGAGGGCAGCAAAAAGCGCTATGCCGGCCTGGTGGTGCGCAGCGATGGCACTGAAGAAATGGTCTACAAAGGCCTGGAAACGGTACGCAGCGACTGGTCGCCCCTGGCCCGTCGATTCCAGCAGGAACTCTACCAGCGCATCTTCCATCGTCAGCCGCATCAAGACTATGTCCGCGACTATGTGCGCCGCACCCTCAGCGGTGAGTTCGATGAGTTGCTGATCTACCGCAAGCGCCTGCGCCGGCGCCTGGACGACTACGAACGCAACGTGCCGCCCCACGTGCGCGCCGCGCGCCTGGCCGATGACTACAACGATCGCCTGGGGCGCCCGCGTCAGTACCAGCGCGGTGGCTGGATCAGCTATGTGATCAGCGTCAACGGTCCGGAACCCTTGGAAGTGCGCCAGGCTCCCATCGACTACGACCACTACGTGACCCGCCAATTGCAGCCGGTGGCCGACGCGATCCTGCCGTTCGTGGATGACGACTTCAGCACGCTGGTGGGCGGGCAAATGGGCTTGTTTTAAAACGCTTGATCCGACCCGCATCGAGCCTGCACGCTGACCACTATTCGAGCATACGCTTGCGCTTCATTGATTAGACATGGCCGCAGGTGAAGACCCCAAGTGCAGCGTCAGGAGAACACCGCTATGTACACGCTCTACGGCATCGACGAATCCGGCTCCTGCATGATCGAAATCGCCCTGCAGCGTTGCGCGGTGCCGTGGCAGCGCGTCGACGCCGCGTCTTGGGCCGAGGGCGAGGGCAGCGACGAGCTGGCGCGCATCAACCCGCTCAAACAGGTGCCCACCCTGGTCACCCCGGACGGCCAGGTGCTGACCGAAAGCGCGGCCATCCTCATTCACTTGGGCCTTGAGTTTCCCGCCTCCGAACTGCTGGCCGGCAACCGCGCGCAGATCCTGCGAGGCCTGGTGTACATCGCCGCCAATTGCTACTCGGCCATCGGCATCATCGACTACCCGCAACGCTGGCTGGGCGACGTGAATGAGGCGGTGCACACCCAACTGGTCATGGGAACCCGGCGTTATCTGCACCAGGCCTGGGTGGTGTTTGCCGATCAGTTTGCCGACCAGCTGTTTGCACCAAGCCTGGCACCGAACGCGCTGGGCCTGATGGCCGCAGCAGTGTCGCGATGGGATGATGCGCGGGAGGCGTTGCACAGCCTGGCCCCAAGCTTTGCCCAAAGCCTGACGCACGTAGACGCAGACCCCATCGTGGCCCCCGTGTTCGCACGGCATTGGCCGGCGTGGGAGGTATCCTGATGTTTCCGCAATCAGTGGAAACAATGATGGCAGAGTGGCTCCAACCCCTTGCGTAGCGGGCGTCCTGACCTACGCTTTCTTAAAGTGGTGTAGGAATCATCCTTGAATTTGACTGTCGCAGACATGAAACTCAAGAACCCTGCATGGAATTCAAAGGAGGTGCGCATGCTCATCCGGTCGCTGACCCTGGCTACCTTGATGGCTTTTACGGGGCCGCTGTTGGCTGCTGACGATATCAACCCGCTCAAGCAGGACTTGGGCAAGGCCCGGCCGCTGGTGGTGGTGGAGCTTGATTCCGGAAACGCCACGCTGACGGAGCTGAAAAAACAGCTCGACGAACCCGCCACCAAGCAGGCGTTTGAAGAGCGCGCCATGGTGTTCTACACCGTGAAGTTCGGCAGCATTGGCGCCGAAGGCGAGAAGTTCGCCAAGGACCCCAAGGACAACAAAAAACTCACGCCGCCCGAAACCAATGCGCTTATCCGTGCCCTCAAGCTCGGCGCTGGCAGTGGTACCAAGGTGATCCTGGTGGGCAAGGACGGCGAGAAGAAACTCGAGAAGACCGTGCCACCGGATACGCTCGACCTGAAAGCCTTCTTCAGCACCATCGATGCCATGCCCATGGCAGAAAAAGAAGCCGCCGCCGCCGCAGAACCCGAGCCTGCCGCGCCCGCGCCAGCCAAGGGCGCAAAACCCGTCAAGGCCGGCAGCAAACCCGCCCCGCAGCAACTGGATGATTGATTCACCCGGCAGCGCATTTTTCCAGTCAAACCGCGTTCATAGGCTCTAGGGCTGCTCTGCAGCCCCGTGCGGGGGCAAGCAGGCGCGTCACGTAGGCAGGCCGGCTCAGTGGCGAGCCTCTGATGTTTTTCGCACCGGAAACGGAAAGTAGAAAAACCGCAAAAACGCCACCCGCTTGATCACTTCCCCGATCAGCAACGGTGCCGCCACCGCCACCACCAACCCCACGCTCGCCGCCGCAAACGCCGGCAGCCCCAGGCGCTCCATCAAGTCAAAGGTCTTGTGCTGGATCTCCCCGTGGAAGATCAGCAAGATCAAGGTGGACTGGCCGATATAGGTCATCACTCGTGTCAGCACCGCCGAGGCCATGATCACCCGCGCCAGCGCCCAGCTCACATACACCCCCAGCACTGCCAGCACGCTGGACCACAACCAGTGGCCGTAGCGCCGTTGTGCCAGGTCCATGCTTTCGTGGCTGTAGATGAACACTGCGGTGAACAGCGCCACCGAGACCACCAGGGTCAGCAGTGAACCTTCATGGCGGCGCAGCCAGTCACGCAGCAAGTAGCCGAGGATGAAGCAGGCGCTGCTGATCAAGGTGATGTCCAGGCTGAACGGCAGCCCCGGCAGGACCCAGGTCTGCCCGCCAATGGTCACTGGCAGTTGCCAGAACAACGGCAACAGCCAGATGCCGATCAACAACTGCACTGCCATCAGGGCGCAGTTCACCGCCAGCGGCAGGCGCTGAATCACGCGCAACACCGCCCAACTGAACAGGATCGCCACCCAGAAATGCGGCAGGAACCACAGCGCCTGCCACGGGATGGTGTCCACCGAGGCATACAGCACGCCGCCGATATCCGGCAGCAACGGCTGGCCGCGCAGCACATCGCGCACGATCACGTAGAGCAGCATGGTGAAGAAGAATGGCTTGAGCAGCCCATCGGCCTTGCGCACCGCCATCTCGCCAAAGGGCTGTTCAGGCTTGAACAACACCCCGGACAAAAAGAAGAACAGCGGCAACACGAACGATGCCAGGATCGGGTACAACACGTCCGGCGACGTGGCCACGAACCAACCGTGGGCGTACACGATCACCAGGATGCCGATGCCCTTGGCGATATCCATCTGAATCCAGCGATTTTTCACCCGACCACTCCCCATAACCCGTTCATGCCTTGCGCCACGGCTTCAGCCACAACCCCATCCCCACCAACACGACGGCACCGGCCAAAGTGCTCAACCCCAGTTGCAGCCATACAGCGTCAATGTGAAACAGGACCAGCGCCGCGACGCCCATCGTTCCCGCACTGAGCAGCCACTGGCGCAGCCACGGCAGGGTGTCGAGCAACGCCTGGCGCTGCATCAACAACAACGCGGTGCACATCACGCCCGCCAGCGCCGCCAACGGTATGCCCGCCAGGCCGAACACAAACGGCAGTGCACCCAGCAACAGCACATTCACCAGACTGCCCAGGAGTTCACAACGCAACGGCTGGCGGGTATCGCCGGCGGCGTAGGCGTAGCGCGCCAGCAACGCATTCCAGGCGCCGAACACCAGCGGTACGGCAAACCACGCCAGCAGCAGCGGCAGCGGCGAATCCGCCGATTGCCTGGGCAGCAGCAGTGCCACCAGGCTCGGCGCCGCGGCCACCAGCCCGACCCCTGCGGGCAGGGTCAGCACGCTGGCGGTTTCCAGGCCCCGCTTGAGCAGGGCCAGGCGCTCGTCGCCCTGGCGGCGGCTCATCATGCCCAGCAGCACCTGATTAAGGCTCATCAACGCAATCAGTGGCAGGTTCATCAGTTTCCGCGCCAGGTTCACCCAAGTCACCGCGCCTTCTCCCAGCAGCGACGCCACCAAACGTTCGATCAATGCCAGCCCCTGGCTCGCGCCATTACTCAGCAGCAGCGGGCCGATGCGCTGGCCCAATTCCCGCAGGGGCGTCATCGAGCGTTGCCAGTGCCACGGCCGCCAACCCTGGCGCCACACCGACGGCAACAACGCCAGCGGCATCAACAGGCTGCCGGCCAGGCACGCCAGGGCCAGGGTGTGCGGCTGCGTTGCGGTACCCGCCAGGGCCAGGTACATCACCGGCGGCAGGTTGAACAACAGCGAACCGAGGCCCGCCAGCACAAAGCGTTCACTGGCCTGCAACGGAATGCTGAACAGCGCATGCAACATCAGCCCCGGCACGCACCAGGCGACCACCTGCAAGTTGCTCGCCGCCAGCACCGTGGCACTGGCTGCCAACCCGGGGCCGAGCACCTGCACCAGCCACGGCGCCAGCAGCGTCAGCACCAGGCTCGTCACCAGTGCGACCACCAGCAACGCCGGGAACAGCACCGCCAGCCAACCCAAGCGCTCATTATCCTTGCGTGCCAAATACAGCGGCAGCGCAGCGGCACTCAGCACGCCTCCGGCCAGGGACATGCGCAGTGCCTCAGGTAAAAACAACGCTATCAGGAATGCATCACTGCGTTCACCGGCCCCCCAGGCCGCCACCAGCAACCACTCCCGCGCAAAGCCCAGGCACAGGCCGAGCAGGGTCGCCAGGGTCAGCCACACGGCCGAACCGAGCATCAGCGCCCCACGCCATCAAGCAGCGGTTCATCTGCCGCCACACGCTTGACCTGCGGCACCCGCGCCGGAAACAACCGCCGCGCCTCCAGCACATTGATCCCCACCATCAACCAGAACAGCGCCACCATCACCACGGCAAAACTGAAGTAGTGGTCGAACAAACCGCTGACCAGCGCCGACAGAATGCCCGCCGTGGTCCCCAGCCACAGCGCGGTGTCCTTGGTCAGGCGGATCGGCCCGGGTTGCGGGCGCGCCTCACGCCACCAGCGCACGGTCACGGCCACAAACAGCAGCATGCCGAGGATGCCGATCTTGTACACGTAGTTCAGCCACAGGTTGGAGATCCCCAACAACTGCGTGCCCGGCACCGGCGGGTCGACCTTGAAGCCGATGCCGAACGGATACGCCGCCACCGCCTGGGGGAACATGCGGTATTCGTCGAAGCGCACTTCGGTACTGGCATTGTCCGACGAGAAGATCGTCGCCAGGCGCTCCTGCAGCGGCGGATACGCCATCACCAGCGCCACGGTCAGCGCCGCGCCGATCATCAGCAGGCGGCCGGTGTACGGCACGCCGCGCAAGGCCATCCACAGCAACACCAACGCCAGGCTGACCATCGCGCCACGGCTGCTGGCCAGCAGCAACGCAGCGGCGCCCAGGCACGCCACACTCAGGCCCAGTGCGCGTTTCCAGCCTTGTTCGGTCATGCCGAAGCAGAACGCCAACGGCAGCAGCAACGCCATGATCCCGCCGATGGCATTCGGGTGGGTCCAGGGCGAGCCCATGCGCGATGACATCGCCTCCAGGCCGAATTTCAACATGTCGAAGTTGGCGTAGTTGAACATCCCCAGGATCGGTGCAATTCCGGCGCCGGAGCGGGTGCGCACGAACACGCCGATCGACAGCACCAACATGGCCAGGGTCCCCAACAAAAGGGCGATCACCAGGGACTCGCGGTGTTTTTGCTCCACCAGCAATTTGGCGGCCAGGAACACCCCGGACAGGTTCAGCAACCAGCGCAGCCAGTTGGCTACGCCGCTGCTGTCAGCGTGAGTGATGACCTGGCCGACGACAAACGGGAACACGCTGAACAGCATCAGCCACAGCAGCATCTGGTCGGTGGGGCGCAGTGCGAAACGGGGAGCGTCGGGCAACCGCGAAAGAAAATGCTGCCACAGGATCGCGCCCCAGGTCAGCGCCAGGATCGCTTCGCTGACCGTACTGCGAATGCCCAGGTTGACCGTGGAAAACGGCATGAACGTGGCCACCCCGGCAAACAGCAACAGCCCCCAGAATGGAAACCGCAGGATGGTCACCGCCCCTGCCAGGCCGACCACCGCGACAAACGCCTTGGCCGGCGACAGCAGCAACGCAGCGGCGCCAAACAGCAGGCCGAGCAGGATCGCGACGAGGCTTGCCAGGTTCACTCTCACGTAAGCTCCTCGATCAGTTCGGCCAGGCGCTGGCGGTAGGCTTGCTGGTTGAAACGCTGCGCCCACAGGCGACGCTGCTCGGCGGATTCAGCCTCCGGCCGCGTGGCCAGGCCTACCATCAACTGCGCCAGCGCCGGGCCATCAGTGGGCGAAAAACGCGGGGCCAGCGGCGGGGTGATTTCGTCCAGCGAGGTGCCACTGGCCACGGCTACCGGCGTGCCGACGCTCAGCGCTTCGATCACTGGCAGGCCGAAGCCCTCGGCATACGACGGCTGCCACAGGCGCGCCGCCTGGCGGTACAGCGCGTGCAGTTCAGCATCCGACACGCCGCTGAGGGCGCGGATGCCCGGCAAGGTCCGCTGGGCTTCGGGCAAGTGTTCAAGGCTGCCCACCAGCACCAACTCCGGCACGTCGGTCGACTGACGGCGTGCCTGCTGCCAGGCGTCCACCAGGAACGGCACGTTCTTGCGCAACTCGCGGGTGCCCACCAGCAACCAGTAACGCTCAGGCAACTGGCGTGCGCCGAGGTCCGCCGCCGGTTCGACAAAACCGTTCACCTGATTGGGCAGTACGCGAATCTTGCCTGCCGCCTTGGGAAACAACCGGGCGGTTTCATCGGCGCTGTACTGCGACGGTGTCCACACGCGGTCGGCACTATGCACCGCCCAGGCAATCGACAAGCGATCGCTGGTCTTGTAGATCAGCGCCTTGAGGCGGTTGGCGTGATAGTTGTCCAGGGTGATCTGGAACAGGTCATGCAACAGCACCACGGTGCGCAACCCCTTGGGTTTTGGCGGCAGGGGCAGGCCCATATTGAAGGTGCTGATGTACAGGTCGATGTGCTGCTCGCGCAAGGCGCGAGGCAAAAAACCGGCTTCGAAACGCAGGCGATTGTGCGGCTGGTGCATCGCCGTTTTCGCGCAGCCCCAGGCCGGGCAGTGGGCCTGCAAGCGGGCTTCATCGCCCAGAGGCGCCACGCCGAAGCGTTCCAGCTCGACGCCCGGCAGGGCGCGCAGGCCCTCTTCAAGGGCGTAGACCTGGCGGCTGATTCCCGATTGGGGCGAGGTGCCGACAGTGCGGTAATCCAGGCCTACACGCATACAGGCTCCTTTTGATCGAGCGGCGCAAGGCTGGCGTAGACCTGCTCCAACTGGCTGGCGGCGACGCTCCAGTCATGAGCGCGGCGCACGTAGGCGCGGCCGGCTTCGCCCATGGGTGTGGCGGCGTCGGGAAATTGCAGCAGGCGCACCACGGCATCGGCAAGGCTGGCGGCGGTCTGGCCGCCGAGGTAGTCCAGGCCTTCCACCAGGTCCAGTCCCGACACGCCTTGCGCGGTGCTGGCCAGCGGCAGGCCGGCGGCCAGGGCTTCGAGGACCTTGAGCTTGGAGCCACCGCCATGGCGCAACGGGGCGAGAAACACCGAACTGCTCGACTGCAGGGCCAGTAGATTCGGCACGAAACCCTGCCATTCGATGCGCGGGTCCTTCCAGCGTTCGCGCCAACTGCCCGGCATGCCGAAGCCGCACACGCTCATGCGGGCCTGCGGGCAGCGCTCCCAGACCTTGGGCAGAATGTCATCCAGGGCCCATTCGATCGCATCGACGTTGGGTGCATATTCATAGTTGCCGAGGAACAGCACGCGCTGGGCGGACGGGTCGGGGCGGGCAGCGGCGAAGTGATCACAGTCCACGCCGTTGACCACCACCGGCACGGGTTTGCCGGCAATGGTTTCCAGGGTTTGCGCGTCGCTGTCGGTGACCGCCACGACCTGAGTGGCCTGGCGCATCACCCGGCGTTCCCAGCGGCGGTAGCGCCATTGATCGTAGCGAATGAACGGCAGCGCCCAACCCGGCAAACGGTCATAGGTCGCGGCGCCGAGGGCTGATTCCACATTGTGTTCGGTGAGCACGAACGGCTGGCCCTTGCGTGCCAGTGCCTGCTCGTAGGGTTGGAAGCTGTAGGTGTGTTCGATCTGCACCACGTCCCAGGGTTCGCTGAGCAACTGCTCGAACGTATCCTGCAAGCCACTCGACAGTCCATTCACACTGGCCAGCAGCGGATAGGGCGCGAACAGCCCGGCGAGCAGGGTCTTGGCGCTGCGCAGCGGGCGACGCGGCAGCACGATGAGTTTTTCTGCAATGGCTTCCAGCACCTGGCGGTCGGCCGCCGCCACCGATTGTTTGTCATGCAGCAACAAGGTGATGCGATGCCCGCGCGCGGCCAGGCTGCGCAACAGGTGAAACTGGCGCGTCTTGCCGCCGCTGGTGGCGGGCCAGGGCGAGTAGGGCAGGATCCACAGGATGCGCATGGCGCTCACTACTCCCATATCAGCATTTGCAGGTTGGACTTGACCGCGACAGTCAGCCCGTGGGTGCCGCTCAACGGGGTTTGCGTGCCCAGCAGCGGGTCATACAGCGTGGCGGCGGCGAGCCCCGGCAAGTGCGCATTGCCGCCCAGGGCTGACCAGAACAACCAGAGTTTTTTGCCGTCTTCGCGGCGCCAACCGATGCTGAACAGACCGTCGGGCGCCTGGTCGGCAGCAGGCGGGTCGGCGGGGGTGAGTGTCGCTCCGCTGACCTCGAGGAAATTTTTCAACGCGGTGTAGGACGGCTTGGGGTTGGCGTTGAGGTCCAGCAGGCCATAGAACTGGTCGCGCACGCTGGCGCGCTGGTCGAGGTCGCTCAAGGTGAACAGAAAGATCCGCTCGAAATCCAGCGCACTCATCAACGCCAGGCGACGCAGGATGTAGTCGGCCTGTTGCTGCGGGGTGATCAGGTCCTGAGCCTCCTTGGGGCCGGGGTAGGTGGACCAGCCCCACTCGGTGCTCCACAGCGTGTTCACGCCGCCGTAGCGCAGGGCCTGGTTGAGCTGGGTGGTCTTGGCGACAAAGTCCAGGTTCGCCGGGTCGTTGCCCTCCGGCAGCTGGGTATAGGGGTGGTAGCTGATCACCGTGTTCAGGTTGGCCACCCCGAGTGCGCCGAGGGCGTCGAACATGGTCTGGCCGTTGGGCATCTCGCTGAAGAACGCCATGCCGGCGGCCACCACCGGGGTACCGGGGTTTACAGCGCGCAATGCGGCGGCGCTGGCCGTCAGCAGGTTGGCAAAGCCGGCCGGGTCGGCAACGGGGCGCCAGAAGCCCAGCAGGTTCGGCTCGTTCCACACTTGCCACGCGTTCACGCTGGGATAACGCTGGGCCAACAGCGCCATGCGAATGGCAAAGGTATTCGGGTCCTTGGGCGGGTACTGGTCCTGATAGGGCGCACCCACCGGCGCGGTGGTGGCAAACGGCGCCGACCCTACCAGGTAGAACACCGATTTGAGCTGGCTCTGTTGCAGCTTGCCGACGAGCTGATCGAGGGCCGCGACCTGATACTGGTCCTGCACCGGCTCCAACTGGTCCCAATGCAGATCCAGGCGCACCCACTCCAGCCCCAGTGCCTTCAGGCGATCGATCTGCAACTGGTACAGCGCAGGGTCGAACCACAAAAACTGTGCGTTCACCCCCAGGAAATCCTTCCACACCACCGCCTTGCTGGCCTTGAGCACATGGCTCTGCGCATCCGGCTGGCGCCCCCACAAGAAGCTGCTGAGGCCCAAGGCCACGACCACTGCCATGCTGACCAGAACCACGTGTCTACGCGCCATGGCGAACTCCGGCGATAGCCTGCTCAAACACCTTGACGAACTGCTGCGCGGTCAGCGGCCACAGGCGTTCGCGGCCGATTTCTCCGGCGCGTTCGGCCCAGTCCCGCGCCAGCAGCGGCGTGCGTGCCAGGCGGAGCAGTTGCGCGCTCAGCGCGGCGACATCGCCTTCGGGGTAGATGGCACCGTTGCCGCTGGCGACTTCCTCGGCAAACGCCCGCGCGTCTGAGGTAATCGCGCCGCGCCCGCACGCCGTGGCCCAGGACAGCGCGCCGCTGGTGCCGCGCTGGCGCCCCAGCAGGCCGAGTTTTTTCGATTCGCGGTAAGGCAGCACCATCACGTGGTGGGCCTGGATGGTCTGGGCGATCTCTTCGGCAGGCAGGTTCAGGCGCCAGTCGATGGAGCCGGTCAGGCCCAAGGCGGCAATCTGGCTGTTCAATTGCTCCAGGTAATTGCCGCCTGCACCGAAGGCCATTTCGGCCGCGGTGCCGCCGGCCAGGGTCAGGCGCACGCGGTCGCGCAGTTCGGGAGCTTGTTTGAACACCTCGGCCAAGGCCTGCACCAGGTCCTCGATCCCTTTGCCTCGGTAGATAAACCCGAAGTACAGCAGGCGCAACGGCTCAAGGGCGGGCAAGGGGGCCGGTGCAATGGCCAGGTTCGCATGGTGGATGACGGTCACTTGGCCGGGCGCCAGTTGCATCCGTTGGCTCAGGCAGTCGGCGCCCAGGCGCGTCAGGGTGATCAGCCGGTTCAGGCCCTGGGCCACGCGCCGTTCTTCGCGCAGGGTCAGCGGGTCGGCCAGCACCACCGCCGCCTGTGGCAGCGGGCTGGGCAGGCGTTCCAGCAGGTTGAGCGGGAAGGGCAGTTGCTCGCGGCGCCAGACCATGCGTTCCGGGTCGTGCACGGTGGCGGTCAGTGGCAGCGCGGGCCTGGTTTTGCGCAGCTCGCGCAGGGCCAGGAATTCCCCCAGGCGGCCGCCGCCCAGTTCAGCATGGACGAGGTCTACAGACTGCCAGTCGAACCCCGCGATCGCCTGCTGGATGGCTGGCGTGTTGCCCGCCACCCCGGCCAGGGGCGTCTCCACGGTCACACCGAGCTGCTGCAACGCCGTGCGAAAGTGGTTGGCGTAGTCGGCGATGCCGTTCTTCTCCGGAGGCAGGGGGGCGAGCAACGCGATACGCATCAGAACGCTCCCCGGTATTTGGCGAGGGTTTCCAGCACCTTGCTCGGCACCAACAGTTTGCGACGGTTGATGATGATGCCATCCACCTTGCCGAACGCAGTGGTGAGGATCGACAGCGCATGCTCCACCACCGGTATCGTGCTTTTGTGGGCTTCGACCACCAGTGCGATCAGGTCGGCGCGGCGCAAGGTGACAAAGGCCTCACGGTTATCCAGCAGCGCCGAGGCATCGAGCAGGACCACTTCGCCTGGCTCCGCCGGGGCCAGGCCGCCGACACGCACGTTCACGCCGTTTTCCAACAGCAGATGGCGCAGTTGCTCCACCACGAAGGTCACGCCTTCGCCGTGGCGCGCCGAGGTCAGCCCCAAGGTCAGGCCGTGCTCGGCGATGCGGTCGGGCTTGAGCAGGTTGTACAGCCGGTAGATGCTCGCGTTGAATGCGTTGGCACTCTGCGCGGTGGTGTTGTCCAGCTCCGGCAGGGTGGTCCACAGGCGCAGGCCGAACTTGCGTTCCACCAGGCCGCCATCGTGGATGCGCTGGTCCATCAGGTAGCACAGGTAGATCACCAGCAGGCCGACGACGATGGAAAACGGAATGGCCAGCAACAGCATCAGCAGGGTTTTCGGGAAGATGCGCCCGTTGTTGAGCGTGGCTTCTTCGATCACCGAAATGTTGCTGATCTGGCTGTTGTCCAGCTCGCGGTCAATGCGCGATTTTTCCAGGTTGTCGGCATACAGCGCGTAATTGCGCTCGGTCGCATTCAGCTCACGGGCCAGGCGCGACAGCTCCGGTTCGATCTCCAGGGCCTGCTTGCGCTGGGCTTCCAGGTTCAGCAGTTGTTTTTGCTGCTGGACCAGTTGGGTGCGCAGCGCCTGGTTGTTGCTCGATTCATCCAGCAGCACCCGCTGCAAGTGGATTTCCAGGGTGTTCGGCGCGCGGTTTTCCGAAGCCTGCACCGTGTTGCTTTCGCTGGCGACCTGGGCCTGCATCGCCCGGATCGACGCGTCCAGGGCTTTGACCGGCGGCGCATTGTCGGTGTAGGTGCGCATCATGTCGGCGCGTTCCAGCAGCTTCTGGTTAAGCAGGCGACGCAAGTCCTGTTGCTGTGGGTTGAGTGCGATCTGGCGCACCGTGGTGACTTCCTTGGGCTGGCCCTTGAGCTGCTCGCGGGTGCTGGCAATGGCGCTGTCGGATGAGGCGATCAGCCGTGTGGTGTTGAAGGTCTCGCCGCGCAACACGTTGATGCGCTCGGACAAATCTTCCAGGCGGTCGGTGATACTCGCCGCGCCGATTTCATTGAGGTGAGTAAGGATCTGCTGCTTGAAGCCGTCGATCTCCTTGGCGCTGGTGTTCACCTGGCCTTCGTAAAAGGCGTACAGGCTCTTGCGCCCCAGCGCCTGGGTGCGTTCGTTGATGTAGGTCTGCACCCAGTCCTTGACCACCGCCTGGGCGATTTGCGGGTCGCTCCAGGTGAAGCTGATGTCCATGACCGTGGACCCGGCGGCGTGGCTTACGTCAAAACTCTTTTCCAGGCCTGCCGCCAGGCGCTCCACTGGCGTGCTTTCTTCGATCACGCCGACGCTTTCCAGGACCACGCGCAGGCCATCGAAGACTGCACCGACAGCGCTCTTGAGGTAGTGCTTGGTGCGGTTCCAGAAGCCTTCCGGCGGCGGCGCGTTGTTGATCACGTCCAGGTAGTGCTCGGCCACTGCGCGCACAATCGGGCGACCGGTGAGCAGGCGCTCTTCGTCGACAATCGGGTCGCGCTGGGTGCTGGGCATCACCAGGGCCTGGCGGTTGCTGATCTCGATCGGCAGCGTCGAATCGCGGCCCGGTTTGACCAGCAGGCGCGCGGTGGACTCGTATTTGGCCGGCAGCAGGAACGCGCCCAGCACGATGATCACCAGCGCCGCCAGCGCCGCCAGTTTGAACTCACGCCGGAAGATGAAAAACAGGCGCAGCAGATCACGAAAAGAACGGATCTCGATCATGGGATGTCGCTCCTTCAGTTGGTTCCGCCGCTGGTTCGGGTGTAGTTGTAGCCCACCCCGATGGACTTGGTGAACGGGATCAATTGGTTCATGTAGGTATCCACTCCCTGGATGCGCTCGCCCACGTTGGACTTGGGTACGAACACCACATCACCCCGTTGCAGGGGCACCGGTTTGCGCCCGCTGGCGCCGGTCTTGAGGAACTGGCTGAAGTCCAGGAAGTACGCGTGGTAGGCGCCCTGGGCATCTTCGCGCAGCAGCGCGACCGTGCTCGCATTGCCGACCTGGCTGACGCCGCCGGCACCGATGATGGCCTGCTCCAGGGTGTTGGCCGTGGCGATCTGCACCGCCGTGGGGTTGTTCACCGCGCCGCCGACAATCACCGAATTGCCCGGTGCCTGGTTGATATTCACGGTCACGCGCGGCTCGCGGTACACCGGGGCGAGGCTCTTGCTCAGGTCCGCCGCGACCTCGGCCGGGGTCCGCCGTGCTACCTGGATCGGGCCCAGGAACGGGTAGTTGATCTTGCCGTCGTTCTGCACCGTGTACAGCGTCAGCTCATAGATGGTGCTGACGTTGAACGCCGACAGCGTCGGCATTTCGCCGGCATCGCGCACGATCCGCAACTGATCGCCGATGCGGATGCGTTCCACCGCCGGCGGCAGCAGCGCCAACTGGTCGAGGGCGCGCTTGCCGTCTTCAATCGCCTGGTCGTCCGGCGTTTCGATGCGCGCCGGCGTATTGCAGGCGGCCAGGGCCAGCAGGGCGATGACCAATACGCTGCGTCTTAACACGGGGGACTTGCTGTCGATCATGCTGCTTACCTCCAATAACCGGGAAACATGCTGATGCGCCGCTTGAGCGTCAGCGGCAGGTGGCGCTCCAGATGGCCCAGGCGGTAGCCGAGCAATTTGAATGCGCTGCGCACCAGCACTTCGGGAACGCGGTGCAGGGCGCCAGCGGTGCGCAGGGCCGCCAGTTCCGCCAGCACGTAGCGCTTGCCTTCGCCACCGGCATCGCCGAAGGCCTCGCGGATCCACGGCTCGCGACCGTAGAACACGCCAATGTCGAAGTAGCGGTGAAACTCATCCATCAGGCTGTAATCGTGGGAGTGGTGCACCCGTGCCGTCGCGGCGTAGCGCACCTTGTAGCCGTCGAGCAGCAGGCGGGCGGCGACGTAGGCGTCTTCGCTGCCGATCACATCGATGGGAAAACCGCCCACTGCCGCCAGGGCGCTGCGCCGGTAGACCGAGAACGAGTCCGAGCTGAAGCAGGTCTTGATTCCCAGTTCCGGTGCATCGGCCAGGCTCTTGCTACGACTGTGGGCCGGGTAGTTGAAATGCCGCGACTGCGCGCCCAGCACGCCGGCGTCGGGGTGGGGCAACTGGCGCCCGTAGGCCACGCCGTTGAGCGGGTCCTGCTGCAATTCGTCGATCAGGTTGGCGAAGGTCTCGGTGTCGGCGGGGATGGCGTCCTGGGTCATCACGATCAAGGCGTCGCCACCCACCTGTTCGCTGGCCCAGCGCCGCGTACCACCGTGGTTGAAGTCACGGGCGTCGATCACCTCGACCCGCGCGCCGTAGGCACGAAAACGCGCCACCGTGTCATCGCTGGACGCGCTGTCCACCACCAGCATCTCGTCCGGTTGCAGGGTTTGCCGGGCCAGCGCCGGCAGCAGCCGATCCAGATGGCTGGCGGCGTTGCGGGTCGGGATGATCAGCGAGGTGCGCATGTCATTTTTTCACTTCGGCCGGGGCGCGGCCGTAGATGTCATCGAAGCGCACGATGTCGTCTTCGCCCAGGTACTCGCCGCTCTGCACCTCGATCATCACCAGGTCGATGATGCCGGGGTTGGTCAGCCGGTGTTTGTGCCCGGCAGGGATGTAGGTGGATTCGTTGGCGTTGATCAGGAATTCACGCTCGCCGTTGGTGATCTGCGCCGCGCCGCTGACCACCACCCAGTGTTCGCTGCGGTGGTGGTGCATCTGCAACGACAGCGATGCCAGTGGCTTGACCACGATGCGCTTGATCTTGAAGCGGCTGCTTTCCTCCAGCACGGTGTAGGTGCCCCACGGCCGGGTAACGGTGCGGTGCAGGCTGTACGCCGGGTGATTGAGGCGCTTGAGTTCGGCAACGATGTAGCGCACATCCTGGCTGCGATGGGCGTCGGCGATCAGCAGGGCATCGGGGGTGTCGACGATGATCAGGTCGCGCACGCCGACTGCGCCGAGCACGCGTTTGGGCGAGTCGATGTAGCAGTTGTGCACGTCATGCAGTATCGCTTCGCCGTTGACCTGGTTGCCATGGGCATCGCTGGGCGTGAGCTGGCGCAGCGCCTCCCACGAGCCAATGTCGCTCCAGCCGATGTCGCAGGGCACTACCGCCACTTGCCGGGACTTTTCCATCAGCGCCACATCGATGGAAATGTCCGGTGCGCTGCCAAAGGCGTCCGCGTCCAGTTCACGCTGGCGCGAGGTGGGGTTTTGCAGGCTCTGGCTGTGCTCCAGCGCAGCTCTGGCGGCGCTGAGCACGTCCGGCGCGTAGGCCGCCAGTTCGTCCACCAGTGTGCTGGCCTTGAAGCAGAACATGCCGGCGTTCCACAGGTGCTGGCCACCGGCGAGGTAGGCCTGGGCGGTGGCCAGGTCGGGTTTTTCGACGAAGCGCTTGACCCGGTGGCCGGTGCCCAGCGCTTCGCCTTGTTCGATGTAGCCGAAGCCGGTTTCCGGGTGGTCGGGCTGGATGCCGAAGGTCACCAGGTAGCCGGCCTCCGCCAGCTCGCGGGCCTGGGTCACAGCGTCGGCGAATGCGACTTCGTTGAGGATCAAATGGTCGGCCGGCATCACCAGCAACTGGGCCTCGCCGCCGAAGTGCTCCTGCACATGCAGCGCCGCCATGGCGATGGCCGCTGCGGTGTTGCGGCCGAAGGGCTCCAGCAGCAGGTCCAGGGGCAGTCGGCCCTTGTTGACCCCACGGTAGTCATCCAGGGTGCGGAACAGCAGGTCGCGGTTGGTCACCGTCAGCACGCTTTCCACGCCCGGCAATTTGGCCGCGCGCTGGAAGGTCTTTTGCAGCAGGCTCTGGCCGTCACGCATGCGCATGAAAGGCTTGGGCATGTTCTGTCGCGACACCGGCCACAGCCGTGTGCCCGAGCCACCGGAAATGATGCAGGGAATCAATCCGTTGAGGGTATTCATCAATAGACCTCCTTGGTGGACAGGACGGCCGGGACCGTCATGAAGACGATGTACAAGTCAAACCACACCGACCACTTGGAGATGTACTCCAGGTCGTACTCGACACGTTTCTGGATCTTGAACAGGGTGTCGGTTTCACCCCGGTAACCGTTGATTTGCGCCCAGCCGGTAATGCCCGGCTTCACGCGGTGGCGCGAACTGTATTCGCTCACCGCCACCTCAAAGGGAACGCCGGCCGCCTTGGTCGCAGTGGCATGCGGGCGCGGGCCGACCATGGACATGTTGCCCAGCAGCACGTTGAACAGCTGCGGTAGCTCGTCGATGCTGGTCTTGCGGATGATCCGCCCGACACGGGTGATGCGCGGGTCTTGGCGGGTGGTCTGGCGTTCGGCAGTGAAGTCGCTCTGGTCGGTGAACATCGAGCGGAACTTGAACACGCGGATCTCGTTGTCGTTGTAGCCGTAACGGTTCTGGCGGAACAGCACCGGGCCCTTGGAGTCGAGCTTGATCGCAATGGCCGTCGCCACCATCAATGGCGACAACGCCACCAGCGCAAGGCTGGCCAGCACCAGGTCTTCCAGGCGCTTGATCACCGGCGACCAACCCCGCAGCGGCAACTGCGAGGTGTTGAACATCAGGATGCCCCCCACGTCGGTGATCTTGCTGTGGCCGTAGCGCAGGGCTGCCATGTCCGGCACCAGCATCACGTTCACCGACATCTGGCGCAGGCGGTTGACCAGCCCGTGGATACGCTGCTCGGCGGCCCACGGCAGGCAGATCATCACCTGATTGACCTGCTGGGCGCGGATCAGCTTTTCCAGGTCGCGGGTGTTGCCCAGCAGAGGCAACTTGCTCAGCTCCTTGGGGATGCGCTCGGTACGGTCATCGATGAAACCGATCAGGCCGGAGCGTATGTCGCCGTTGCGTTGCAGGTGGTCGGCGACGTGCACGGCGGTGTCGGTAAAGCCCAGGATCACTGTGCGTTGCAGGTATTTACCCCTGCGCATCAGGTTGCGATACAGGCGCAGCATCATCAGGCGCTCCAGGCACAACAGGCCCAGGCTGCTGAAGTACCAGGTGACCAGGTCGTTGGGGCTCAATTGGGGAAACATCTGCAGGATCTGGTACATGAACAGCAGGATGCAGAACGCGGCGGTCCATGCCTTGATCTTGGCCTTGAGGCGCAGGCCGTTGCTGAACAATTCTTCGGAATAAATGCCCAGGGCCTGGAACAGGATGATTGTCAAAACTGCGAAAAACAGCAGCAGCCCGATAAAGTGCGGACGCTGCGCGGGGTCGACCGGGTCCAGGATGAATACCAGGACCAGGGCGGGAAAAATGGCAGTGAGGCCATGGATAAACTTGACGAAAACAACAAAAAATTCAACAAATCCGGCGCGTGTCAGAAACAGGCTGTCGACGGACGACTTCTCTCGCATAAAACATCCCTCATTGCACGCCATACTCCACAGTTGATTGCTCGTTCAATAAGGCGGCGATGCCGCGTTAGTGGCAATTTACAACTAGTGGTGCTGGTTAAAACGCAACTATCAATCCAAATGCATAACGCCAGTGTTGCTATCCATTTGAAGGGAATTTGCGGGGTAGTGAGTAAAGGAGTGTTTCCCTGGTAATGCTCAGTCAATGAATTGACGGTGGTGCGGAGGTGTCAAGCTTGGCGATTTATCAAAGGTTGTGTGCGACATTTTGTTGACGTTCCTTGTCTGGACACTCGGTGCTGGGCTGTGCGTTTGAGTGTAGGAACAAATATTGGATTTTGCCTGCTTAAACGTAAAACCTTTTTCGCGACAGGCCGGTGAAGTGTGGGTGGCAGGTGCACTTAGTGCCGTGCTGCTTGGGGTTTAGTCCAGTTGGAAGTTAACTTTCGAACTAACTGTAAAATTTCGCGGTTCACCGTAAAAGTTGTCTCAGGGAGCGGTGTTGATGGTGTTGCAGGGGGGGGTATCAGACAGGTTGTTGTGGGCGGGGCTGGCGGGTTGTCGGTGTACATATCCGTTATTTGGGTAACGGCGGCTTAGGGTTCCGCTCTTACAGCGGGTCACTTTTTAAAAGCGCAAAAAGTAACCAAACATCGCCCCAACACTCGGCACCTCGCTTGGGCTCGGTGTGCCCTCACTCCGGCTTGAATCCGTGGGCGTCCTGCCGGGTTGCCCACGGATTCACAAGCCTGCGTTCGGCCAGCGTGTTTGACGGGGCGCCCCAGATCAGGAGCAAAAGCGCGGCGGCCTTAGAGCCGACCGGTATTGTGTGATTGAACTCGGTCAAAGGTGGGAGGGGGCTTGCCCCCGATGGCAGAGTGTCAGTCACTGCATTTGTAGCGAACCCACCGCTATCGGGGGCAAGCCCCCTCCCACATTTGGCTCCCATACATCAGGTAGATGGTGGTCTGATCTGGCTCTGGCTCTGGCTCTGGCTCTGGCTCTGGCTCTGGCTCTGGCTCTGGCTTTGTTTTTGATTTTGATCTTAGGCGCCCCGTCAAACACGCTGGCCGGAATTCGGCATGGAGTTGGGGGGTAACCCGGCAGGACGCCGGGTTAGCCGCCTCGCGCCATGGATGGCGCGTGGCGGCGGCCCCCCAACTCCATGGCGAATTACGGGCACACCGAGCGTGAGCGAGGTGCCGAGTGTTGGGGCAAGAGCCCTTTTGGTTACTTTTGGCTGGGCCGGCATTCCGGGCTCTTTTCCAAAAGTGACCCGCTGTAAGAGCGGAACCAATACCCGCCATCACCCAAATAACGGATATGTACTCACCCAACTCACCCCAACCGCGCCGCCGCCCGCGCCGTAATCTCCCCGCGCATCCTGCGCGACTCCACCGTCCGTTTACGCGCCTCCTCCAACACCGCGTGCGGCGCAGTCTCCGGACTGCCCGAATCAAACGGTGGCGCCGGCGCGTATTCAATCTGCAACTGCACCAACTGCGCCGTCGCCTCGCCATACAACTCCGCTGCCAGCGTCAGGGCAAAGTCGATCCCGGCGGTAATCCCGCCGCCCGTCAACAGGTTGCCGTCACGCACCACACGATCCTTCACCGGCGTGGCGCCCAGGGGCGCAAGCATGTCGTGATACGCCCAGTGCGTCGTGGCCTTGCGCCCACGCAGCAACCCCGCCGCACCCAGTACCAGCGAGCCGGTGCACACCGAGGTCACGTAACGTGCGGTCTGCGCCTGGTCCTTGAGAAAATCCAGGGTCTGCTCATCTTCCATCAGCGGGCCGACGCCGGAACCGCCAGGCACACAGATCACATCCAGCGGTGGGCAATCGGCGTAGGTGATGGTAGGGGTGAACACCAGCCCGGTGCTGGAAGTAATCGGCGCGAGGTCCTTCCACACCAGGTGCAACTTCACGTCCGGCAATGAACCCAGTACGTCATAAGGGCCGGTCAGGTCCAGTTGCTGGATGCCGGGAAACAACACAAAGCCGATCTGCAAGGTCATGGATAGCGCTCCGATAAAGGGGTGGACGGCTTCACTTTAGAGGCCTAGGCTTTGGCGAATACGCCATTGAGCCCACGAATCACGCCAATCATGCCCAGAATTGTCCACGTCCTCGCTTTTGATAACGCCCAGGTACTCGACGTGACCGGGCCGTTGCAGGTGTTTGCCTCCACAAATGACCTGGCGCGCCAGCGCGGCTTGCCGCTGCCCTATAGCGTCTCAGTTATTGCCGCGCAAAAAGACCCGGTGATGACCTCGGCGGGCCTGGCGCTGGTGGCCGAGCCGCTACCCGCCGCCAAAGCCGCCTGTGACACCCTGGTGATCGCCGGCGGCTGGGGGGTGTACGGCGCCGCCGAGGACCCGACACTGGTGGACTGGGTACGCGAAAAAGCCCGTCATACCCGACGCATGACTTCGGTGTGCACCGGCGCCTTCCTGCTCGCCGCCAGCGGCATGCTCGACGGCTGCCGCGTGGCCACCCACTGGACGCGCTGCGAAGAACTGGCGCGCAAGTTTCCGTCGCTGACAGTGGAGGCCAACCCGATTTTCATCCAGCAAGGCCGGGTCTGGACGTCCGCCGGCGTCACCGCCGGCATTGACCTGTGCCTGGCCCTCGTGGAGGAAGACCTGGGCCGCGATGTCGCCCTGGAGGTCGCCCGGCACCTGGTGGTGTTCCTCAAACGCCCGGGTGGGCAGTCGCAATTCAGCGTGACGCTCTCCCTGCAGAAGGGTGACAGCCGTTTCGCCGAGCTCCACGCCTGGATGGCCGAAAACCTCAGCCTGGAATTGAGCATCCCGACGCTGGCCGCCCAGGCCGGCATGAGCGAACGCAGCTTCGTGCGCCATTACCGCGCCGAAACCGGCCAGACCCCGGCGCGCGCCGTCGAGTTGATCCGCGTCGAAACCGCACGCCGGCAATTGGCCGACAGCAACGCGTCGATCAAACGCATCGCCATGCAGTGTGGATTTGGCAGTGAAGAGACCTTGCGCCGCAGTTTCCTGCGGGCCCTGGCAGTGACGCCGCAGGCCTACCGCGAGCGATTCGCGCCGGTGACCTGAGGCATCTGGAAAAATACCCCCCGTCTTTCAAGCCACTGGTAGAGGCGTGGCCTTTGGCTAGGGTTGCCAGGTGGTCTTCTCCCCGCTGAGCTTGCGGTCGAGGAAGGTCGCGGCGCTGATCAACGCCAGGTGACTCAACGCCTGGGGGGTGTTACCCAAATGGCGCGCCTGACTGTCGAATTCTTCCGCGTACAGGCCCAAGGGGTTGGCGTAGCGCAGCAGCTGTTCGAATTCCAAGTGGGCTTTCTCCACCTGCCCAGCGCGAGCCAGGCATTCGATGTACCAGAACGAGCACGCGGCAAATGCGCCTTCGGTGCCCTGCAGGCCATCGATCTGGCTGTCGTCGTTGCGGTAGCGGTAGACCATGCCGTCGCGCACCAGGCTTTTCTGGATCGCTTCAAGGGTGCTCAGCCAGCGCGGATCAGTGGCCGCGACGAAGCGCACCAGCGGCATCAACAGCATCGAACCGTCCAGCGCAGTGCTGCCGATGTGCTGTACAAAATGCCCGCGCTCTTCGTTCCAGAAATTTTCCCAGATGTCGGCATAGATCGCCTGGCGGGTCTGGTCCCAGCGCACGAACGGTGCCGGCAGTGAGCGCTTGGACGCCAGGCGGATCGCACGGTCCAGCGCCACCCAGCACATCAACCGCGAGTGCAAAAAGTGGTGCTGCTCGCCGCGCATTTCCCAGATGCCTACGTCCTTGGTATTCCAGATCTCACATACCTGATCGGCGACTTCCACCGTGTGTTTCCAACCTTCGTGGGAGATGGCTTCGCCGTACTTGTTGACCAGGTACACCGCGTCCATCAACTCGCCATAGATATCCAGCTGGATCTGGTCGACCGCCTCATTGCCGATCCGCACCGGCCGGGCCCCACCATGGCCGCCGAGGTGGTCCAAATGAGTCTCGGGCAATTCCTGGCGACCGTCGATGCCGTAGAGGATGTTGATCTTGGTCGGCTGCCCGCAGCAGTCGCTGACCCTGCCCTTGAGCCAGCGCATGTAGGCGTTGGCCTCTTCGATAAAACCCAGGCGCATGAAGGCGTAGACGGTAAACGAGGCGTCGCGGATCCAGGTGTAGCGGTAGTCCCAGTTGCGCTCGCCGCCAGCGGTTTCCGGCAGGCCGAAGGTTGCGGCGGCGATGATTGCGCCGTGTTTGCGTGAGGTCAAAAGCTTCAGCGCAAGGGCCGAGCGGTTGACCATTTCACGCCAGCGGCCGCGGTAATTGGACTGCGCGATCCAGCCGCGCCAGAACTTCAGGGTGTGCGCCAGTGCCAGGTCGGTGCAGCCGCTGTCGACACGTTCATCGTCCCGGCCGCCGAGGACAAACTCGGCGTCTTCTTCCTGATTCAATGTGAAGTTCGCCCACGCAGCGCCGTCCTTGACATGCAGCGGGTGGCTGCCGGACAAGCGCAGGCCGGGCTGGTCTTCAGCGCTGAAGCACACTGTGCCGTTGTCGAGAGTGGCGTGTGTCGGCGCGCGCGCGTAGTCGTGGCGCACGGCGCAGCGCAGGTGGATATCGGCCTTGCCACTGACCACGCGCACGCGGCGGATCAGCAGCGGCAGGTCGTCGATTTCGTCACTGATGCTGAGCAGGTCGGTGATTTCAACCACGGCCTCATCGCTCAGCCAGCGGGTTTGCAGCACGTTGGTGTCGGGCAGGTAGATCTGCTCGCGACGAGCGTTGGGCAAGTCGGGGGTGAGCTGGAATATGCCCGCGTCGGGGCTGTCCAGCAGGGCGCAGAAGATCGACGGGCTGTCGAATTCCGGCCAGCAGAAAAAGTCGATGCTGCCGTTGTCATTCACCAGTGCCGCACTGCGCATGTCGCCGATGATGCCGTGGGCATCGATGGCGCTTTGTCGTTCGTTTTTCAAATCAACCATTGCCACGAAACTCCGGATACAGGCTCATGCCGCCATCGATGAACAGGGTGCTGCCTACCACGTAGTCGGAGGCGTCACTGGCCAGCCACACTACGGCATTGGCCACATCTTCAACGTCACCGATGCGGCCGTAAGGAATCAATTCGAGTAGCTTTTCGGCCGCGTCGCCTTCGGTGGCGTCGCGGTTGATCGCCGTGCGGATTGCCCCCGGCGCGATGCCGTTGATGCGGATGCGTTGCTCGCTGACCTCCTGCGCGAGGGTGCGCATGAGCATCTCGACACCGCCTTTGGACGCGGCGTAATTCACATGCCCGGCCCAAGGGATCAACTGATGCACCGAGCTCATGTGGATGATTTTTCCCGCTGCCCGTGACACGCCTTCCCGCACGCCCTGACGATTGAAGATGCGCACCGCCGCACGTGCACACAGGAACTGGCCGGTGAGGTTGACGCCGATCACGGCGTTCCAGTCGTCCAGGCTCATGTCCACCAGATTGGCATCTTTTTGCAAGCCGGAGTTGGCCACCAAGATGTCCAGGTGGCCGAAGGCATCGAGGGTCTGGGCGAACAGCCGCTCCACGTCGGCCTCCTTTGACACATCACCGCCGATGGCAATCGCCCGGCCGCCTTCAGCGTTGATCTGCGCGGCGAGGGCTTCGGCGGGCGCGGCCTGGCGGTTGTAGTTCAGTACCACGGCGGCACCCGCGTCGGCCAGGGCCTTGGCGGCGCCCGCGCCAATACCCGAGCTGGCGCCCGTGACCAGGGCGACTTGTTGCTGCAACGAGAGATGCATCGGCCAACCACCTTTGTCTGAGCGTTCAGTTAGCTGACTGGTGGGCCTGCGCGGAAGTTCAGGACGGATTAGGGCGAGCCATCGCGCGCCACGCCCGGCCCCACTGTCAATTCTGACAGTAGACCTGCCGCGCGCTCAGGATAACGCTATGGGCAGGAATCGGCTTAAAGGAGGGGGCATGAGCACCCACTGGCTAATCGTCTTGATGGCGGGGTTCGGCTGCGTTGGCGCAGTGGCACAGACGCCCCCGGACAAAGCCGTGTTTATCGAACAGTTGCTGGAAAAAATGACCCTTGAGGAAAAAGTCGGGCAACTGGACATGGTCTATCTCAACCCTCAGACGCCCGATGCGCGAACCCGCGAGAGGCTGGCCGGCGGACTGATTGGCGGCGTGTCCGTCGTCGCGCCCGCGCCCTTCGGGTATGCGTTGCAGCAAAGGGTCGTAGAGGGCAGCCGGTTGAAGATTCCAGTGTTCTTCAGCACGGATGTCATCCATGGCGTGCACACGGTGTTTCCGGTCAGCCTGGCGCTGGCGGCGAGTTGGGACATGACGGCACTGGCGCTTGCGGGACGGGTCAGTGCCCAGGAGGCGAGTGCCGATGGCGTGCATTTGACCTACGGGCCGATGCTGGATATTTCTCGCGACCCTCGGTGGGGCCGAGTGTCGGAGGGGTATGGCGAAGATCCCTATCTGGTGTCACGTATTGCTCGCGTCATGGTCAAGGCTTATCAGGGCGACAACCTGCGCGCGCCCGACAGTCTCATGGCGGGCATCAAGCATGTGGCGCTGTATGGGGCGGTGGAGGGCGGCAAAGACTACAACAGTGTCGATATGAGCCACGGGCAGATGTATCAGTATTATTTCGGCCCTTATCGCGCTGCGGTGGAGGCGGGTGCACAAGTCGCCATGCTTGCCTTCAATACGATCAACGGGGTTCCTTCAACCGCCAACCCCTGGCTGGTCAAGCAGGTGCTGCGACAGGAGTGGGGGTTTGCCGGGATGACCTTGAGCGACTCGAATGCCGTGAGCGGCCTGGTGGCCCATGGCGTTGCCCGGGATCAGCGGCAGGCGGCGTCACTGGCGATTCGATCGGGCCTGGACATGGCGCTGAGTGAAGACGCCTATGCGCGGCATTTGCCCGCTCTTGTCGAGGCTGGGGAGGTGAGCGTCGAGGTGCTGGATCAGGCGGTGCGCCGAGTGCTCGGGCTGAAATACGAGATGGGCCTGTTTGAGAATCCCTACCGCAACCTCGCCCGCGTGCCCCTGGCGCCTATCGACAGCCGGCTGCAGCGCGGCGTGGCGCGGGAGGTGGCGCGCAAGACCCTGGTGCTGTTGAAAAATGCCGATCAAACGTTGCCCTTGCGCAAACAAGGGCGCATCGCCCTGATCGGCCCACTGGCCGACAGTCGGCGCGATCTGCTCGGCAGTTATTGTGGCGATTGCGCACAGGAGCGGGTGGTGAGTATCCGCGCGGGTATGGCGCGTGCGGTGGATGGTCGCGCGACCCTGCTCTATGCGAAGGGGGCCAATGTGACGGACGACAGGGCGCTGTCCGCGCGTCTGGCGGACTACGGTTCGCCGCTGGACCTTGACCCGCGATCGCCCGACACGTTGTTGCAAGAAGCGCTGGCGGTGGCACGCCAGTCCGATGTGATCGTGGCAGTGGTGGGGGAGGCGTGGAACTTCAGTGATGAGGCCATCAGCCGCACGCGTCTGGATCTTGAAGACAGCCAACAGCGGCTTGTCCATGCCTTGAAGGCGTTGGGCAAGCCGCTGGTGGTGGTATTGGTGAACGGTCGTCCCTTGACCCTCGGACAGGTGCACGAGCAGGCCGATGCGTTACTCGAAACCTGGTTCAGCGGCACGGAAGGCGGGAATGCCATCGCCGATGTGTTGTTCGGGGACTACAACCCCTCGGGCAAATTACCCATGACGTTTCCCCGTTCGGTCGGCCAGATCCCGATCTATTACAACCACCTCGCCACCGGGCATCCGTTCAACGCTCAGGCGCCGCGCAAGTACATGAGCCAGTACATCGATGAGCTGGAAGGGCCGCTGTTTCCGTTCGGTTTTGGCCTGAGTTACACCCGTTTCGAATTGTCGGAGCTGCGCCTCTCCAGCGCCTTGCTGCGCCGAGGGCAACGCCTGGACGTGAGTATTATGCTGTCCAACACCGGCACCCGCGACGGCGAAACGGTGGTGCAACTGTACATCCGCGATCCGGTGGCCTCCATCAGTCGTCCGGTCAAGGAACTCAAGGGCTTCCAGAAAATCCTGCTCAAGGCCGGTGAGCGTCGGCGTATCGAATTCAGCGTGGGCGAGGAGGATTTGAAATTCCATGACGCCCAGTTGCGACACATTGCCGAGCCCGGTGAGTTTCGGGTGCAAGTGGGGTTGGACGCTCACGACGTCATTGAGCAACGTTTCGAGCTGCTATGAGACGACGGGCAGCAATTGCTCGACTTAATAGGAAGCATTACTATTCACGCCCCGCCTCCCCAGTGCCTCTGCGATGATTCCCCAGCCGCCCCGCAAGACAGGCTTTTTCGAGCACTACGAAGAGTTGATCGGAACCTGGACGCGCCGCCTGAGAAACCGTCAGCAGGCTGAAGACCTGGCCCATGACACCTTTGTGCGCGTGCTCGAGTCCAAATCCGCCCACGTGGAGCAACCGCGCGCTTACCTGCACCAGACGGCACGCAATATCGCGGTGGACGGCTATCGCCGCGATGACCGGCGCGACGCCATGGCGCAGCACACCTTCGATCAGGCCCCACTCGACAGCGGCGACCCGGAGCACTTCATGCATGCCGTGCAACTGGCGGACTCCGTCGAACGGGCCCTGGCGGAGTTGCCACTGAACTGCCGCAGAATTTTCATCTGGCAGAAAATCGAAGGCCTCACCCAACAGGAAATCGCCGAACGCCTGGGTTTGTCCAAGAACATGGTGGAAAAGTATATGATCCGCACCCTGCGGCATCTGCGTGACCGCCTGGACGCGATAGCCCCATGACCCAAGCCCGCCTTGAAACAGGACCTTCCATGATGGATAGCCGTGCTCGCGACGAAGCCGCGCAATGGTTTGTACGCTTGCAGGACGCCGAGCCGAGCAGCGACGTGCTCCAGCAGTTCGAGGTGTGGCGCAAGGAAAGCCCTGCGCATCAATATGAATTCGATGTGTTGCAAGGCATCTGGAGTGCCACGGAGTGGCTGCCCAAGGCGCGATTGCAGGCATTGTGCGAAGCGCCCGAGGGGCACACCAAGCGCCGCGCTGTCTTGCGCTACGCTGTGGCGGCGGGTGTGCTGGCGGTTGCCGTAGGCGTCGGACTGTTCAGTGGGCTGGGTCGGTCAACATCCTACAGCGCCGACTTCAGCACGCGCCTCGGTGAGCATCGCCAGGTGCAATTGCCCGACGGTTCGACCCTGCACTTGAACAGCCGCAGCGCCGTCACGGTGCATTTCGACAAGGGCCGGCGCGGCGTTGAACTCAAGCAGGGCGAGGCGATGTTCAGTGTTGAACATGACACCCGTCGGCCCTTTGTCGTGACTGCCGGGGCAGGGCAGGTGACGGTGACCGGTACACGTTTTGACGTGCGCCGTGACGACGATCAGGCCCGCGTGGCAGTCGAGGCTGGAACCGTGAAGGTGCAGGGGCGTGGGTCGGAGCCGGCAGTGACTCTCACTGCGGGCCGCGGCACCCATGTCAACAACGACGGCACGGTGGCGGTGGCCTACGCAGTGAATGCCGAAGAACTGACCGCCTGGCGTACCGGCAAGCTGGTGTTCAACAACGCTTTGCTGGGCGAAGTGGCGCGGGAAGTGTCGCGCTACCGCGAGCAACCGCTGCGGGTCAGTACACCTGGGGTGGCGAATCTGCGCCTGACCAGCGTGTTCAAGGCCAATGACACCGATGCCTTGCTCAAGGCCTTGCCACACATCTTGCCGGTCGCCTTGCGGACCCTGCCGGATGGCAGCCAGGAAATTATTTCACGCTGACATTCAGGTTTTTGTCGAGTTCTTCGTCTTCTCCTCCAACTGCAACTGGTTTGCATTAACAGCTGCTTACATGTGCGATGACAGGACAAGGCTCGACGTGAAAAAACTCGCCCTCAACAACAATAAAATCTCCCGATGGGTGCCGTTGGCCCTGGCGCTGGCTGTCAGTACCGCGGCGAACGCCGATGCCATTCACATCCAGGCCCAACCCCTGGGTGCAGCGCTGAGCCAATTGGGCCAGCAAACCGCCTTGCAAGTGTTCTTCAGCCCCGCGCTGGTGGCCGGCAAGCAGGCGCCTGCGGTCGATGGCAACCTGTCGCCGGAACACGCTTTGCGCCAATTACTGCAAGGCAGCGGCCTGGATTACCAGATCGACGCCGGCTCCGTAACCTTGCGACCGCTGGCCAGTGGCAGCGGGGAAGCCGGTTCGCCGCTGGAATTGGGGGCCACCGACATCAAGGTCGTCGGCGACTGGCTCGGCGATGCCAACGCCGAAGTGGTGCAGAACCACCCCGGGGCCCGGACGGTCATCCGCCGCGAAACCATGGTGGAGCAGGGCGCGATGAACGTCGGTGACGTGCTGCGCAGGGTGCCGGGGGTGCAGGTGCAGGAATCCAACGGCACCGGCGGTAGCGATATTTCCCTCAATGTTGGTGTGCGTGGTCTTACGTCGCGCCTGTCGCCACGTTCCACGGTGTTGATCGACGGCGTGCCGGCAGCCTTTGCACCCTACGGCCAGCCACAGCTGTCGATGGCACCGATTTCTTCCGGCAACCTGGACAGCATCGATGTGGTACGCGGCGCCGGTTCTCTGCGCTACGGGCCGCAAAACGTGGGTGGCGTGATCAACTTCGTGACCCGCGCGATTCCCGAGACCTTCTCCGGCGAAGTCGGCACGACCTTGCAAACCTCCGCCCACGGCGGCTGGAAACACATCGACAACGCCTTCATCGGCGGCACGGCCGACAACGGTATCGGCGTGGCGCTGCTGTACTCCGGGGTCAACGGCAACGGCTATCGCAGCAGCAATAATGGCAACGACATCGATGACGTGATCCTCAAGACCCACTGGGCACCGACCGATCAAGACGACTTCTCGTTGAATTTCCACTACTACGATGCCAGCGCCGACATGCCCGGCGGCCTGACTCAGGCGCAGTTCGATGCCAACCCGTACCAATCGGTACGTGATTGGGACAATTTCAGCGGCCGGCGCAAAGACGTGTCCTTCAAGTACATTCGCCAGATCGACGACCGGACCCAGGCCGAAGTGCTCACCTACTATTCCGACAGCTTCCGTGGCAGCACCATCGCCGACCGCTTGTTGCAAACGGTCGGCTCCTACCCGCGCACCTATTACACCTTCGGCATCGAGCCGCGGGTATCCCACGTGTTTGACTTGGGCCCAAGCACCCAGGAAGTCAGCGTGGGGTATCGTTACCTCAAGGAAGGCATGCATGAGCAAGCCACCAGCCTGTTGCTGACCAATAACGTGCCGACCCCGGGTGGGCGCAGTGACGGCCACGTCTATCAGGATCGCACCGGCGGCACCGAAGCGAATTCGTTCTACATCGATGACAAGATTGACATCGGCAAGTGGACCGTCACCCCCGGCGTCCGCTTTGAGCAAATCCGCACCGAGTGGCACGACCATCCCGTGATCCCACTGATGGGTGCGCTTACCACCGAAAAACGCCGCGAAATTCACAACAACGAGCCGCTGCCTGCGCTGAGCGTGATGTACCACGTGTCTGACGCCTGGAAGCTGTTTGCCAACTACGAAACGTCCTTCGGCAGCCTGCAATATTTCCAGTTGGGCCAGGGCGGCACGGGTGACCAGACCGCCAATGGCCTGCAACCGGAAAAAGCCAAGACCTACGAGATCGGCACGCGCTACAACGACGCCGTGTGGGGTGGTGAACTGACGTATTTCTACATCGACTTCTCCGATGAACTGCAATACGTCAGCAACGCCGTAGGCTGGACCAACCTGGGTGCCACCAAACACACCGGGATTGAAGCGTCGGCCCATTATGACCTGGCGAACCTGGACGCACGCCTGGATGGGCTGACCGCCAACGCCGGTTTCACTTACACCAAGGCTACTTCGGAAGGCGATGTGCCCTTCAAGGGCCGCGACTTGCCGCTGTACTCCCGTGAAGTCGCCACCCTGGGGCTGCGCTACGACGTCAACCGCTGGACTCATAACCTAGATGTGTACGCCCAGTCAGGCCAGCGCGCACCGGGCACCACCCGCACCTATATCACCCAGGGCACGGCAGACGGCCAGTACGGTGACATCCCAGGCTATGTCTCAGTCAACGTGCGCAGCGGCTACGACTTTGGCGCGCAGTTGTCCAACCTCAAGCTGGGCGTGGGGGTGAAGAACGTGTTTGACCAGCAGCACTACACCCGTTCCAGCGACAACAACGCGGGGTTGTACCTGGGTGAGCCACGCACATTCTTTGTGCAAGCCAGCGTGGGATTCTGATCCAACCGTGACGTTCACCCACGCCGCTCATCCTGTCAGAGGAGCGGCGTTTTCACCTTAGGGTAGGCGGTTCTTCCTACCGGTGGCAGGAGGTTTTCAGTGTTCGTCAGGAACTGACAACGTTGGTCCTGCCACTCAGGACATGTGTGCTTACACTGGTTCCCGCCATGATTTCCTGATCATCGGTCAGTCCGGACCAGTGAGGTGAGCTGCCTGAACCCGAACTGGAGATACCTATGCCAACATCCGCGTCGAACTCGAACGTCACTCAGTTTTCCCCAAACACCACCCATGCGCCCGATGCCTGGTCTGGGAATACACCGCTTACCCGGCATTCACCGAGGCTGGGAGACGCGCAGGGGCGGCAGTCCGGTCCGATGTTCGATACGGTGTCACAGGGGAAAGTGCCGGGTTACTGCCCTCAATCCTGCCCGTCAGCTTCTCATTCCAGCCCACCCCCACGTCCCAATCCTTCGGAGCGCGACCCGCACTACTCAAAACGAAGTGACAGGCAGCTGGCACAGACCTTCCTCGACAACCTCGGTGCCTTCAAAGGGAAATTACCGTGGGAGGGCGTTACCCAAAAGAGTGTGGAGCGAATGGCCAGGCAGCCACTCCCCAATGCAGACCCTCATATGGATGCCAATATCAAATTGGCCAAGGAGTTGCTGGCACGTCCGGGACTCTTGGCCAGTCTTGACCAAAACCGACACACGGGCGCCACGAATGGTCGTTTCTCCAAGGCGGACATCCAGAATTTCATCGACACGGACACGCTGTCCAAACCGGGAAGCGACAAGGCACTTGTCGATATGATGCTCAAGCACTTCGGTGCGCTGAAGGGTGGGTTCTGGAGCAGTTCCATCAAGATGAGCGAGTTCGAAGCACTCGCCAAGCACCCCCTCACCAATGATCCTGCCAAAAATACACTGATTCGATTGGCAAGAACCGTGATGGACCCTCAGCGCAAAGAACTGCGGGACATGATGGATAACGTGTTCGGGTCAAAGCGCGATGGCGAAATTACCCGCAAGGAGCTGAAAACGCTGCTCCGATTACTCGGTTGAAGGCGGTGTGTTCAAACGCTTGAAACGCGTGAAGCGAGTGATGGAGGAACTATCCGCCAAGCTTTACCACGTAGAGGGTATCCACGGATCGTTGCTGACCGTGGGTGCCTTCATCCACTGGGGCAAGTCCATGAATTCGACATCCTCTGCATCCCGTCACGGCCAGTGCGTCGTCTCCCCCCGATGCCATTTGGCGCCTGATGCTCAACGCCACAGTCCGGTGCTCATTCTTACCTCCTCACCCAAGTGCAGCTTCAAAGCGCCTACCACGGAAGATTTCGACAAGGGGGCTCGTCCGCATAACGATGAGCCGTTGTCGCGCACGGTCCTTTCAAGGATCGCGAGTTTTTGGAGCAAGGTGGCGGGTGGGTAGTGTGATTCAGCGCTTCGGTTACATACGTTCACGGTTTATCGAAGCTGGATGGTGCGGAACATTGGCCTTTGCCGGAACCGTAACGGTTGTACAACCACATAACTGACGCTTGACGCGCGTTGAGTCTGGTGACGTCTGGCGCACTGGGCAGACGAGTGTCAGGCATCAGAATCTAGATAAGGTGGAGATAAGACATGAGCGGGATCAATAACTTGCCCCCTGGGTTGCTTCGGCATTTGAATATGCCGAATGCGCTTGGAGCCCCTGCGCCGACTACCGGCACCTCGGGATCCGGGTATTCCCGGCAAAGCATTGGCGCACCGGTGCAGAACCCGCTCTTTCCGCCGGGGTTTACCACCAGTACGTTGTTCCCGGGCCTGAATAATCCGCACTTCGACGCTCAGAACGCATTTGGCGGCGTGAAGGAAGTCGGCAACCCGTATGTGAGCTCGGATGACGCCCTTCTGGCGACGGCCCTGAAAAACTTCTTTCCATTGCTGGATGAATTCAAGAAAAAAGGTCATTTGACCCAAAAAAGTTTAGAGGAAATCGGAAAAGAGGAGAACGCCGACAAGGTTGATGAGCGAGTCAGAAAGCTGGTCAAGGAGATTATCAACCGACCGCGCTTGAACGATGAGATCCTGGTCGATGGCGGCAAAATCACCCTGGCGAGTCTGGAGAAGGCCGCCAATACCATGATGGGCAACACCAACCCCAATGTGCATAGCGCAGACCCCTTCCACTCTAAATTAAACCACCAGGTTGTCGAGGTATTGAGGGGGAAATTTCCAGAGTGGCGGGACAAATCCCTGGACTATTGGCTTTTCGGAAAGCATCAATATGTCAGGACGAAAAAAATTCTGGAGATGGCCAAGGATCCCGATGAAACCACCAAGAAAGGCGAGGTGGTTCGAGATACCGCCACCGGGTTCCCCAAGAAGAAATACAGTGAACACGAGGTGTATCTGGCCAAGAATCTGGTCGAGCGCACCGGGCTGTTGGCCTCGCTCGACAGTAATAAAGCCAATGGCACCAACCCTTTCGGTAGCCATAACGACGATGGCTTGCTGAAGAACTTCAGCATTGATCGATGGCAAAAAAACAACAGGAAAGAAAAGGGCTACTGAGTCCATTCTGCGCCCGTGCGTTGCTTGGGTCACACAGGCAGCGCAGATTCAGGCCCGCAGTATTTTTCCGCTCGCTGCCACCATCGCCAGTAACACGCCAATCAAGAGGAAGGCGGTGGCCAGGCTGCTGCCATGGGCGATGAAACCGATCATCGCGGGTCCGGCCAAAATGCCGGCGTATCCCAACGTGGTAATCGCAGGCACGGCGATGTGCTCTGGCATCACGTTCTGTTTGCCCACAGCGGTGTAAAGCACCGGCACAATGTTGGAACAGCCCGCCCCCACAAGTGCGTAACCCAGTAGCGACATTTCCCACGCCGCAGACAAGGTCGCAAGGAATATCCCCGCGGCTGCCAATGTACCTCCGGCCACAATCACCCGGGTCGCACCCAGCCGGCGCACGATCGTGTCACCGGTCAAGCGCCCGGCTGTCATGGTCAAGGCAAAGGCGGCGTAGCCCAGGCCTGCGTAGGCTTCATCCAGGCCACGTTCGGCGCTGAGGAACACGGCGCTCCAGTCCAGCACGGCACCCTCGGCCAGGAACACGATGAAACACAGGCACCCGATAAACAGCACCACGCCATGGGGTACGGCAAACGCCGGGCCAGAGCTTTCACTGCCATAGGGTAATAAATGCGGTGCCGCTTTGAGCAGGGCTGCGACCATGATGACGATCACCACAAAAGTGGCCTGCAACGGCGTAAGGCCCAGCCCCAGCAAAGCGGAAACACCCGCCGCGCCGACAATCCCCCCCAGGCTGAACAAACCATGAAACCCCGACATCATGGTTTTGCCACTGGCACGCTCGACGATCACCGCTTGCAGGTTGACGGTGGAGTCCACCGAGCCAAGGCCTGCGCCGAACAGGAACAGGCCCGCCATCAGCAGCGGAATTGAACTGACGGTGGCCAGCATCGGCAGCGCCAGGCAGATCAGGATTGTGCCGGCGCTCAGCACCCGTCGGCAGCCGAAGCGAGAGGCCAGCACGCCGGCAACCGGCATCGCGATAATCGAGCCCACCCCCAGGCACAACAGCAGCAGGCCGAGTGTTCCTTCATCGAGTTGTGCGCGGGCCTTGGCGTACGGAACCAGCGGCGCCCAGGCGGCAATACCGAAGCCTGCGATAAAAAATGCAATACGCGTCGACATTTGCTCCAGGCGCCCGGGAACCACGGGTGCGGAGGTGGGGATGGCAGTCATGAAAAGTCCTTGGTCTTGCGTTCAACGAACGATGTCCGGCGCGACATCCTTGCACATCAGGCCGTGGGGTGCGAGCCGGGACCCCTTGGGATTTGCCGCAGCGAAGATTATTTTTACCCGCATGGAACGCAACGGACGGTGGTTGCCACCCAAGGGTTATCGAATGTGTAGGAGGCGTTCGGGAAGGTGTGTAATCCTTGGGGAAATGGTCGACCCCCAGGTTTCTCCCGGGGATTACCACCTTCCAGACCGCTTCCCACCTGTAATACGCTGTCGTCCCTGTGTGTAGGCGAACGAGCGTATCACCCGATGAAGATTCACAAGCAGGCAGCGACATGACCCTGTTCTATGATGCCCGCGGCAATATCTACGGCGTCGTCAGTCCGGCGCAATTGCAAGAGAAGGGCATTGCTGTCGCGGGCAGCGCCGCCCAGGCAGCCTGTTCCCGTGAAGCCTGGACCCGCGCCGCGATAGCGTCGGAGTGCGAATGGGGAACGGTACCGCGTCCGCCAGGCGCCAAGGCCCATCGCTGCGATGGTTTGCTGGTTGGGCCGTTCCAGGCCGAACCGCCGTTTGACCTATTGATCGTCAACACCGACGGCTCGCTGGCCGAACGCAGTGGCAACGGCCTGACCATCTTCGCCCAGTCCCTGACTGACCAGGGACTGGTGAGCGCCCCCTGTGAGCTGCGGGTGCATCACGATAAGCCGGATACCGCCTCACCCGTCTGTACCCGGGTAGAACCTGCGATTTACGACGACACTGCGGGATTTTGGCTGGACCTGGGCGTGCCGGGGTTCGGGCCATCTGCGGTGGGCGCGCAAGGCGCTGATCCCGTGTTCCTGGGTGATACGCAGTTGAACCGCCTGAGCGCGCTGGTGGCGATCCATGCACAGTGGTCACACAGCCAGTTTGTGCGGGTGGGCAACCCCCATTGCGTCACCTTGCTCGAGCGGGCTTCAGCGCTGCCGGATAACTTGCAGATGCAGCAGGCGTTGTACGAACCGTTGAAAGCGATCGCGTTTGCCCCTCCAGAGGGCGGCGGCCGACCCTGTGTCAGCGGTATCAATCTGCAGTGGGCGGTTCGGGAGTCCTGCAATCGGATACTGGCGAGGGTGTTCGAACGAGGCGAAGGGCCCACGGCGTCCTCCGGAACCAGTGCCTCGGCAGTGGCGTGCGCGGCGTGGCGAGCGGGTTGGGTAGACGGTGGGGAGGTGGCGGTGGTCATGCCCGGAGGCACCGCGCCAGTGCGTTTGCATACGCAGGCGCGAGAATTGTTGGGCGTAAGCCTTTTCGGGGCTGCGCGGCCGCAAATCTGAGTTGAATTAACGGCTGATGCTGACCGATCACAGTGAGGAACTGGCGGCCCTGTTGGCGTTTCAGGAGGCGCGAAGCTGGCTGACGCAGGTACTGGAGCAGGCCTTTTTCAGTGACGACAAACCGGCCTGTTCATTGCGAGGGTGCTGGGTGAGCGTTCGCCTGATCGATGAACTCGCATGTTCGTGACCGGTCCCAGGTCGCCAGCATTCCCCCCCGCTGCACGACAAACCGGGGAGGGTGCAAGCGCTGGAGGTCGAGTCGATTGTCTAGGGGCAGGCGTTACACAAACTCCACCTGTGCCGGCTGCCGTTTCATCAGCACTTTGCCATGGCGGATTGAGTACAGCGGCAAGCCTTGGCTGCGGATGACCTCGTAATCGCTGTCGGCGGAAAGGATCAGCAGGTTCGCAGGTCGGCCGGCTTCCAGGCCGTAACGGTCACCCAGGGCCATGGCCTTCGCGCTGTTGTCGGTGACCAGGTCAAGGGCGCTTTGCAAGTTGCGATAGCCGAGCATGTGGCAGATGTGCAGGCCGGCTTCCAGCACGCGCAGGATATTGCCATTGCCCAGGGGGTACCAGGGATCGACGATGGAATCCTGGCCGAAGCACACGTTCATGCCGGCCTCCAGCAGTTCGTTGACCCGGGTCACGCCACGGCGTTTGGGGAAACTGTCGAAGCGGCCCTGCAGGTGAATACTCTCGGTCGGGCATGAGACGAAGCTGATGCCGGAGTGCCCCAGCAAGCGGAACAGTTTGGCGCAGTAAGCGTTGTCGTAGGAGCCCATGGCGGTGGTGTGGCTGGCGGTGACGCGATCGCCCATGTCGCGGCTGCGGGCTTCTTCGGCGAGGACTTCGAGGAAGCGCGAGTGCGGGTCGTCGGTTTCGTCGCAATGCACATCCACCAGGCAGCCGGTGCGTTCGGCCAGGTCCATGAGGAATTTCACTGAGCTGACGCCTTGGTCGCGGGTGTATTCGAAATGGGGGATGCCACCGATGACATCCGCGCCCAGGCGAATGGCTTCCTCCATCAGTGCGCGGCCATTGCGGTAGGACTCGATGCCTTCCTGGGGAAACGCGACGATTTGCAGGTCGATCAGGTGCGAGCTTTCCTCACGCACCTGCAACATGGCCTTGAGTGCAGTGAGGTCGGGGTCGGTGACATCGACGTGCGTGCGTACATGCTGGATGCCGTGCGCTGCGAGGGCCTGGATGGTTTTCTTGGCGCGAACCAGGGTGTCTTCGTGGGTGATGGTGGCCTTGCGTTCGCCCCAGCACTCGATGCCTTCGAACAGCGTGCCGCTCATGTTCCAGCGTGGTTCGCCCGCAGTGAGGGTGGCGTCGAGGTGGATGTGCGGTTCCACGAAAGGGGGGATGACCAGGTTGCCGGCGGCGTCCAGGTCATCCGCCTGTAGAACCGGCGTACTGGTCTGCGCTGTGATGCGGGCAATCCGGCCGTGTTCCAGGTGCAGATCATGCAGGCCTTCACGGTTGCGCAGGCGGGCGTTGATGATGTGCATGGTCAAGTTCCTCTTGGGCGAAAAACGGGCAGGCCTCTCGTATGCCTCGGCGTTCGGCGCCGGCATTCCTGCTTGTTGGAGACACTTGATCATATATGCACGACGCAGGCCGGTTTATTGGCCGGGCACAAAAAAACCACCGCAAGGGTGGTTTTTTCACAACGCTGGCTTATTCGCCGCGATAGATGCAGCCGCTGGTGCAGGTCTCGTGGATGCGAATCGCGCTGAGTTCTGGCAGCAGGGGTTTCAACTCGACCCAGATCCACTTGGCCAGCACTTCGCTGGTCGGGTTTTCCAGGCCAGGGATGTCGTTGAGGTAGTTGTGGTCGAGGCGCTCGTAGAGCGGCTTGAAAATCGCCTTGATCTCCGAAAAGTCGCGAATCCAGCCGGTATGGGGATCCAGGTCGCCGCTCAGGTGGATGGCCACCTTGAACGAATGCCCGTGCAGGCGCCCGCATTTATGGCCCTCCGGCACGTGGGGCAGGCGGTGGGCGGATTCGAAGGTAAATTCTTTGAAGATTTCCACAGTGTTTTCAGCTCGGTCAGTATCTGGCAGGCGGCGAGTTTAACAGCTTGATCCCTCGCCGCGCATACCGTCCCTCCTACAGGACCTGCAATCGCTCGCCCAACTTTGCGTTATCGGCCAACTCCAGAAACTCATCCCCCAGCCGCCGGCTTTCGCTCATCGCGGTTTGCCAGTACTTGTTGCGGCTGCGGTCGTCGCCCATGAAGCGCTTGAAGTCGCTGCGGTCCGGCAGTTTGCCGTGGGGCAGGCGGGCCAGGTAGTCCCTGGACGGCGCGAGCAACAACACATCCTGCAAGCCTTGCTGGCTGCTGCGGCGCCACGGCAGGCCCTTGTCGAACCAGCCAGGGATGACCCGGTCGGTGAAGTGCGGGTACAGCACGATGTCATCGCCGTGGTAGGGCAGGTCGAGGTGATAGTCCAGAAGACCGCCATCTCGGTAGGTGCCGGCACCGGCGCCGGGCAGGTCGCGCACGCCCTGCATCACCATGGGGATCGAGCCCGATGCGAGCAACGCCTGGCGCAGGTTGCCCAGCTCGAGGTTCAGGAAGCGCGACGGGAAGTCCTTCAGCGGATGCACCGGCGGTGCCTGGCGCGGGTCGTGGATGATCAGCCGTTCGAAATGCCGCGACAGCCGCGCGCGACCCCGCAGGTTATCGGCGATCACCGACGATAAACCCAGGCCCAGGCGGCCGCGGTGGTCGTCGGCGAGCAAACCGTGGCTTTTGACCACCATGATGTTGAGGCGATAGCCGGGGTTGTCCAGCACGCGGGCGTCACGGCCGGCCAACAGGTCGTCGAGCATGCGCTGGCAGCTGCGGCTGACCTCGGCCATCGTCACGCCCTTGGCGAAGCGTTGTTCGTTGTACAAACGGCCAAGGTCCAGCAGGCCTTGCACCGGGTCCGGCAGGCAGGCGCTGGCGAACCGCCAGGATCCAATGGACGCGCCGATCAGTGCGCGCTCCCGCGGCGCACGGGGCAGCCAGTCGCCGAACAGCGCCAGGTCCAGGCCCTGAATACCCAGCGCCTTGGGGCCGCCGGCAGCACCGGGGAGGATGCCCACGTCGGAGGGTGTGAGGCCTTGTTCACGAATGCGCGTGAAGGCGCGCTTGCCTGCCTTGAGCGTCAGGGCGGGGAATTTGATCTGGATGGCGGTCATGGCGGCCTCTGTTGCAGCGATCGGGCGATTATAAGAAAAACCTTGGAACAATGAGTTGGGAAATTGCCATGGTGGCAATTCAGTTTCAGTTAAGTTGCAGGGCGTACCGTGGCTGGCGTAGGAAAAACATCGTGTAACGGAGACTTATCATGAAACGCCTCACAGCCCTGGTCGCCGCCGCTATCATCGCCTGCACGGCGAACCAGGCCGGAGCCGTTGACCCCGACAAGCGCCTGAAAGTGCCCGCCACTGTTACCATTGTCGCCTTCGACCAACTGGAAGCGGCGGCCCTGGCCCTGCATCCCGGCTCGACCTTGCTGGACACCGACCTGGACGAGGAGTACGGCAAGTACGTCTATGAAGTCGAGCTGGAAGATGCCCATGGCGTCGAATGGGACGTTGAATTGGACGCGCTTACCGGGCGCGTGCTCAAGAATCATCAGGATACGTAATGAAGGTAAATTTACGCGCCAGCGGTCGTGTGGCCTTAGTGCTCATGGCGTTCTGCTCAAGCCTGGCGGCCCGTGACCTCAACCAGGATGAAGCCCTGGCGCTGCGCCAGCAGGGAGTGATCCTGCCGCTGGAGCAACTGTTGCAGCAGGCCATGGCGCGCTACCCAGGCTCCCGGTTGCTGGAGGCCGAGCTGGAAAAAAAGCACGGCCGATATGCTTATGAAGTCGAACTGGTGACCACCGAAGGCGTGGTGCGCGAGATCAAGCTGGACGCCAGCACCGGTGTGCTGATCAAAGACGAGGAAGACTGATGCGCCTGCTCCTGGTGGAAGACAACGTACCCCTGGCCGACGAATTGCTGGCTGGCCTGCAACGCCAGGGCTACGCCGTCGATTGGCTGGCCGACGGCCGCGACGCCGCGTACCAGGGCCGCAGCGAGCCCTATGACTTGATCATCCTCGACCTTGGGTTGCCCGGCTTGCCCGGGCTCGAGGTGCTGGCACAGTGGCGTGCCGCCGCGCTGGCCACCCCGGTTCTGATCCTTACCGCCCGGGATTCCTGGGCCGAGCGGATTGAAGGGCTCAAGGCCGGCGCCGACGATTACCTGGCCAAACCCTTCCACCCGGAAGAACTGCACCTGCGCATCCAGGCGTTGCTGCGCCGCTCCCACGGCCAGGCCAACCAGCCCACCCTGCAAGCCGCCGGCCTGCACCTGGACGAGGGCCGGCAGTGCGTCCTGCGTGATGGCGATGAAATCCAGCTGACCGCCGCCGAGTTCCGTCTGTTGCGCTATTTCATGCTGCACCCCGAGCAGATCCTGTCCAAAGGCCATCTGGCCGAACACCTTTACGACGGCGAGACCGAGCGCGATTCCAACGTGCTGGAAGTCCACGTCAACCACCTGCGGCGCAAACTGGGCCGCAGTGTGATCGAGACCCGGCGCGGCCAGGGTTACCGGTTTGGCGCCAGCCCTGCATGAGGTCCATCCAGCGACGCTTGAGCCTAGGGCTGATCAGCGTGATGGTGATCGTCGGCGTGGTGCTGGCGCAAACCAGCCTGTGGCTGTTCGAAGCCGGCCTGCAACGTTACCTCGAAGCCGGGCTGCGCAATGATGCCGAGAACCTGCTGGTGGCACTGGTGCGCGGGCCCAACGGTGTACAACTGGACGAACAGCGCCTGTCGCCCGCCTATCAACGGCCGTTTTCCGGGCATTACTTCCGCATCGATTTTGCCGACAATCACTGGCGCTCGCGCTCGTTGTGGGACCAGGAATTGCCGAAACTGCCCGAAGCCGGAATCAAGGGCAACCTGCAACTGGGCCCGGAAGGCCAGCAATTGCTGGTGTTGCGCTCGGACTACAAGCGCTTTGGCCAGTCGATTTCCATCAGCGTGGCCCAGGACTACACACCGGTGCGGGAAAGCTTTCGCCTGATGCGTCAGATCGGTCTGGTGCTGGGGCTGGCAGCGTTGCTGTTGGTGTTGATCCTGCAACGGGTCACAGTGCGCCGCGCCTTGCGCCCGCTGGAAACCGCGCGCAACCAGATCGCCCAACTGCAACAGGGTCAGCGCTCGCAGCTCGACACTCAGGTGCCGCTGGAACTGGAGCCGCTGGTGGCACAGATCAACCACCTGCTTGCTCACACCGAAGACAGTCTCAAACGTTCGCGCAATGCCCTCGGCAACCTTGGGCATGCCCTCAAGACGCCGCTGGCGGTGCTGTTGAGTGCTGCGTCGAACGACGCACTCAAGGATCATCCTGAGTTGAGCAAACTCTTTCGCGATCAGCTTGAGCAGGTGCAGCAGCGCCTCAATCGTGAGCTCAACCGCGCCCGTCTGGCCGGTGAAACCCTGCCGGGGGCGCTGTTTGACTGTGACAAGGAACTGCCCGGGCTGTTGGCCACCCTCAACATGATCCACGGCGAGCACCTGGACCTCACTTACCATGCCGCCCCCGGCCTGCAACTGCCTTGGGACCGTGAAGACCTGCTGGAACTGCTGGGCAATCTGCTCGATAACGCCTGCAAATGGGCCGACGCCGACGTGCGCCTGAGCATCGGCGAGACGGCGCACGGCTATCAATTGGCAGTCGAAGACGATGGCCCCGGCATTCCCGAAACCCAGCGCGACCAGGTTTTCAGCCGAGGCACGCGCCTGGACGAGCAGATCGACGGCCATGGCCTGGGGCTGGGGATCGTGCGGGATATCGTCGAGGTGTGGGGCGGGGTGTTGCAGTTGCAGGAAAGCGAGCTGGGCGGCTTGAAAGTCTTGATCGAGCTGCCCAGGCACTGACCCTGCACCGGGTTATACGCGGAACTGGTCCATCAAGCCCTGCTGCTGGTTCGCCAGGCTGTTCAACGCCTGGCTCACCCGCGCCGATTCATTGGCTTGTTCCGACAACGATTCGGTCACATCCCGAATCGTCGCCACGTTGTTGTTGATTTCCTCGGCCACCGCGCTCTGCTCTTCGGCGGCGCTGGCGATTTGCAGGTTCATGTCACTGATCACCGTCACCGCGTCGCCAATCTGGCGCAGGGCGGTGACCGCCTGGCCGACCTGCTCGACGCTGCCCTGGGCCTGGCGATAGCTGTTGCCCATGGCGTCGACTACGTCCGTGGTGCCGGCTTGCAAGTGTTCGATCACCACGCGGGTTTCTTCCACCGATTCCTGAGTGCGTCGCGCCAGGTTGCGCACTTCGTCGGCCACCACTGCAAACCCACGGCCGGCCTCACCCGCGCGGGCGGCTTCGATGGCGGCGTTGAGGGCCAGCAGGTTGGTCTGCTCGGCGATGCCCCGGATGACTTCCAGCACCGAACCGATTTTTTCGCTGTTGGCGGCCAGGCCTTCAACCTGGGTCATGGCGGTGCTCATGTCGGCCGCCAGGTGACCGATGTTGGTGGTGGTGCGGTCGATCACGGTCAGGCCGTCGCGGGTGGCCTGGTCGGCATCGCGTGCGGCTTGCGCGGCCTGGGCTGCGCTGCGCGCCACGTCTTGCGCGGTCGCGCTCATTTCGTGGGAGGCGGTGGCCACCTGGTCGACCTGGCGGTACTGCTGCTCCATGCCCGCACTGGTTTCGGTGGCAATCGCGGCGGATTGGTCGGCGGTGCCACGGGCATCCTGCACCGAGCGCTTCACTTCGCTGATGATCGGCTGCAGCTTGTCGAGGAAGCGGTTGAACCAGCCGGCCAATTGGCCCAATTCGTCTTTTTTGTCATAGGCCAGGCGGCGGGTCAGGTCGCCTTCGCCGCTGGCGATGTCTTCAAGCATGTGCGCCACGCCGAGGATTGGGCGGGTCACGCTGCGTGCCATCAGCCACACCAGCACCAGGCCGAGTACCGCTGCGAGCAGACCCAAGCCCAGTTCCAGCAGGGTGCCGCGGGTGTTGTCGGCGTCCAGTTTGGCCTTGAGGGTTTCGGCCGGGCCTACCAGGACTTTTTCCGGCACATTCAGCAATACGCCCCACGGCTTGCCATCCGGAATCGGCGCGAACGGCGCCAGGACCTTGAGTTGCTGGCCGGCGCGTAGGCTGCGGATTTGCGCGCTGCTGTTCAGCGCTGTGATCAATTGCGCGCCGCTGACGGGATCGACCTGTTCCAGGTGCTGGCTGAGCTTGCTGGCATCCGGGCTGTAGCCGGCGAGCAAACCGGTAGGGCTGAGGATGCTGACCTGGGTCTGACCGTCATACAACTGTTGGCTGGCCTGTTGGCTCACGGCCTGCAGGCTGTTGAGGTTGATGTCTACCGACAACGACGCGATGACTTTGCCGTTGACCATCAGGGGGAAGACGATGCTGGTCATCAGCACGTTGTGCCCGTCAATCACGTAAAAGTACGGCTCGATCACACACGGCTTGAGGGTGGTGCGCGGGCAGGTGAACCAGGTGTTGGCCTTTTCTCCGCTGGGGCCGACGCGCGTGTCGGACATGTCGCTTTCCGGCAGGGCCATCGAACTCAGCGTGCCCGGGGCTGGTTGTGACCAATACAGGGCAAAGCGGCCTTTATCGTTGCTGCCCAGTTCGCCCTGGTCGGCGAACAGCTCATCCTTGCCGTCCAGGGCATTGGCTTCGAACACCAGGGACAGGCCCAACAGGTCAGGGTTGGCCTGAAGTGCGGCCTTGACCTGACGAGTCAGGTCTTCACGGGTGTCGAAGGCATCGAGAAAGCGCTTCTCGGCCTGTTCGCGCAGAAACAGCACCTGGCGGGAAAAACCGTGGCCGTATTGATAGGCGTCCATGAACTGTCGCCGAATGCCCAGTGCCTGCACTTCGCCTTGCGCCTCGATACGCGCCTGGGCGCTCTCGTTGAGCATCTGCATGCTGGAGGCCTTGACCTGTTCCGAGCTCTGCGCCATGCGATACAGCGACAGACCCACCAGCAGGGTCACGATTCCCAGCAGGCATAGGCCGGCGAGCAGGGTGATTTTCCATTGAATGGAGAGCTGTCTGAGGGACATCGAGGAGCATCCTTACTTGAAAACCACAAAGAGTCAGGTTATCGGCCGATTTTCCGGGTTCTTTATTGTTCAAACATTCAATTTAATCTTGTTTGGCTGTCCCGGGGTTTTGACATGTGAACCCGCGTCCGGCACAGTGCGCGCCCTCTAATAAGACCTCCTTCAAGCCTGCACGCTGGCAACCATCCATGGACTGCCCGGGCGCGGGCATGCCTGTTTTTATTGTTTCTGCTTGAGGTAAACATGATTAACGCAGTCATTGCCGCGGTCGGCACCATGCTGGTGCTCAGCCTGTCCCGCGTGCATGTGGTCATCGCCATCATTGTCGGCGCGCTGGTGGGCGGGCTTACCGGTGGCCTGGGTATCGAAGCCACGCTCACTGCCTTCAACGGCGGGTTGGGTGGGGGCGCGACCGTGGCCTTGTCCTACGCCTTGCTCGGTGCTTTCGCGGTGGCGATTGCCAAGTCCGGCCTGGCTCACGCCCTGGCGGACAAGGCGCTGCTGCTGGTCGACCGCCAGGAAGCCAGCGGCGGCAGCCACGTCAAATGGCTGCTGATCGGTCTGCTGTGGGTGGTGGCGATTGCCTCGCAGAACATCCTGCCGATCCACATCGCGTTCATCCCGCTGCTGGTGCCGCCGTTGCTGTATGTGCTGACCAAGCTGCAACTGGATCGCCGCCTGATCGCCTGCGTGATGACCTTCGGCTTGATCACACCGTATATGTTTCTGCCGGTGGGCTTTGGCAACATCTTCCTCAACCAGATCCTGCTCGCCAACGTGGCCAAGAGCGGCGTGGACATCAGCGCCGTCAACGTCACCCATGCCATGAGCCTGCCGGCGCTGGGCATGGTGGTGGGCCTGCTGGTGGCGGTATTTGTCAGCTACCGCAAGAAACGCGTGTATGACCTGGAGAAAATCGAGCGGGTCGAGCAAGTGGCGGTGCAATACAACCCCCTGACCCTGCTGGTGGCCGGACTGGCGATTGCCTCGGCGTTCATTATCCAGTTGTGGCTGGACTCGATGATCATCGGCGCCCTGGCGGGCTTCCTGATTTTTTCGGTGTCGGGCATCGTGCGCTGGAGCGACACCGACGACCTGTTCACCGAAGGCATGAAGATGATGGCGATGATCGGCTTCATCATGATCGCGTCCTCAGGCTTTGCCGAAGTCCTCAAGGCCACCGGCGACGTGCGTTCGCTGGTGGAAACCTCGGCGGCGTTCATCGGACACAGCCGTGGCGTGGGGGCGTTGCTGATGTTGCTGGTGGGCCTGCTGGTGACCATGGGCATCGGCTCGTCGTTTTCCACGGTACCGATTCTCGCGGCGATTTTCGTACCGCTGTGTGTGCAACTGGGTTTCAGCCCGGTGGCCATCGTGTGCATCGTCGGTACGGCGGGCGCCCTGGGGGATGCCGGTTCTCCGGCATCCGATTCGACCCTCGGCCCGACCTCCGGCCTGAATATCGACGGCCAGCACCACCACATCTGGGACACAGTGGTACCGACCTTCCTGCACTACAACATCCCGTTGCTGGCGTTTGGCTGGTTGGCGGCGATGACCTTGTAGCGCCTCCTGAACAGCAAGCCAGCCCACTACAGAAACGTCCTGCGCAGCCGTTAACCTCTCAAGTCGCCACCAATAAGAGAGAAAACCATGCGTCTGAGTCTGAAGGCCAAAGTCCTGTCGCTGGCCATCGTGCCGGTATTGCTGTTCGCCGTGGTCATCAGCCTGACCACGGTGTGGATGCTCCAGGGCCAGGCGCGCAATGAGGTGGAAGAAACCCGGCAGCGCCTGCTCAACGACGCCAAGGCCACGCTGCAAAGTTATGTCGAAGTGGCCATGAGCACCATCAAGCCGCTCTACGACGCTGCTGCCCCTGGCGATACCGCCGCACGTGCCCAAGTGGTCAAGTTGCTGTCCAACACGGGCTACGGCAAGGACGGTTATTTCTTCGGCTATGACTCCGAGACCATCCGCCTGTTCAAGGGCAATAGCCCTGACGGCGTGGGCAAAAGCTTCAAGGACAACCGCGACCCCAACGGCGTCTACGTCAACCGCGACCTGGTCAAGGTCGGCAAGGATGGCACGCACTACCTGCAATACAGCTCGACCCAGCCGGGTCAAACCGAGTTGGTGCCCAAGCTCGGCTACACCGAATACTTGCCCAAATGGGACATGGTGATCGGCACCTCGGTGAACCTGGACGGCATCGAAGCCCAGGTGGCGGTGGTCGAGGCCAAGGTGCAGGCGCGCATGGAAGGGGTGTTGTTGAGCATCCTTGGGGTGGCCGCGGTGGTCCTGCTGGTGATCGCTGCCGTGGGCATGCTGCTGGCCAATGCCATCCTGCGGCCTTTGCACCTGATGAAGGCCAACCTTGACGACATTGCCGCCGGTGAAGGCGATTTGACCCGCCGCCTGGTGATCAGCAGCCAGGACGAGCTGGGCGATTTGGCCGGCGCATTCAACCGCTTTGTCGACAAGATCCACGGTCTGGTCCGCCAGATCACTGAAATGACCGGCCAGCTTACCGGGCTGGTCAGCCAGGTTTCCGATCAGGCTCAGCGCTCCGAACACGCCATGGAGCGCCAGCGCCAAGAGACCGATCAGGTGGCGACGGCGATCAACCAGATGTCTTCCGCTGCCCACGAAGTGGCGCGCAGTGCCCAGGGCGCTGCCGTCGCCGCGCAACAGACCGACGCCGAAGGCCAGGCGGCCAAGCGCGTGGTCGACGGCAGCATCGCGCAGATTCATGCGCTGGTCAGCGATATCCGCAGCAGCGGTGTGTCTCTGGACAGCTTGCAGCAGGACGTGTCGTCGATTGTCAGTGTGCTCGGGGTGATCCGCTCCATTGCCGAGCAGACCAACCTGCTGGCACTCAACGCGGCGATCGAAGCCGCGCGGGCAGGGGAGGCCGGCCGTGGTTTTGCGGTGGTGGCCGACGAAGTCCGCGCCCTGGCCAGCCGCACTCAGACCAGTACCCAGGAAATCCAGGGCATGATCGACCGTCTGCAAAAAGGCACGCTCGCCGCTGTGGAGGCGATGCGCCGTTCCAGCGATGCCGGCGACGGCACGTCGGCCCAGGCCAACCAGGCTGGCGCGTCGCTGGACACCATGGCCCAACTGATTGGCACCATCAACTCAATGAACGCGCAAATTGCCAGTGCTGCCGAAGAGCAGACTGCCGTGGCCGAAGAGATCAACCGCAGCGTGCATCAGATTGCCGTGGCGGTGGACAGCGTGGCCGATGAAACCCAACTCGGCGCGCAGACGTCTCGCAGTCTGGCGGAGCTTGGGCAGCGGTTGGGGCAGTTGGTCGGGCAGTTCAGGATCTGAACCCTGTCGCAGCCTTCTCTATGTAAAGGCGTGGGCCAGCAAGTACGCGAAAGAAGGGCTTGTGGTCATCGGCGTACACACCCCGGAATACGACTACGAGCACATCAGCGACAACGTCAGGGACCAGGCGCGGGCGTCTGAGTGAAGCGGTCTATGCTTGTTCGATAAACAAGGGCACTCCCGGGTTTGGCTGCGGACTAAGCATCAGGGCCGACGAGGGCCCTTTGCTTTTTTGACATGGACCGGACATGAACCAAACCAACCTGCAATTCAAGACCCTGCTGTTGTTGCTGGCGCTGGTGACCGTCGCCTTTATCTGGATATTGCTGCCGTTCTACGGCGCGGTGTTCTGGGCGGTCATCCTCGGCATCATCTTTGCCCCGATGCAGCGCCGCTTGCAGCAGCGTTTTGGCTGGAACCGCAACCTCACGTCCCTGACCACCTTGATGGTGTGCCTGATCATCGCGATCTTGCCGGTGATCATCACCAGCGCGTTGCTGGTGCAGGAGGGGGCGACGCTCTACAAGAACGTCGAAAGCGGCAAGCTGGACGTCGCGGCCTACATCGAGCAATTCAAGAACTTCCTGCCGCCTTACTTCCAGCACCTGCTGGACCGTTTTGGCATGGGTAACCTGGAAGGGCTGCGCGAAAAGATCGTCAAGAGCGCGATGCAGGGCAGCCAGTTTTTCGCCACTCAAGCATTCAGTTTTGGGCAGGGGACGTTCGATTTTCTGGTGAGCTTTTTCATCATGCTGTACCTGCTGTTTTTCCTGCTGCGTGACGGCCCGGAACTGGTGCGCAAGGTGCGCCTGGCGGTGCCGCTGGCCGAACCGCAAAAGCGTCGCCTGCAGCTCAAGTTCAATCGGGTGGTGCGTGCGACGGTCAAGGGCAACGTACTCGTCGCCGTCACCCAGGGTGCGCTGGGCGGCTTGATTTTCTGGTTCCTGGACATCCCCAGCGCGTTGCTCTGGGCGGTGCTGATGGCGTTTCTGTCACTGTTGCCAGCGGTGGGGGCGGGTATTGTCTGGGGGCCCGTGGCCGTCTACTTCCTGTTGAGCGGCTCGGTCTGGCAGGGCGTGGTGCTGGGCTTGTTCGGCGTGTTCGTGATCGGCCTGGTGGACAACGTGCTGCGCCCGATCCTGGTGGGCAAGGACACCAAAATGCCGGACTACCTGATCCTGATCTCGACCTTGGGCGGGTTGTCGGTGTTCGGCCTCAACGGATTTGTGATCGGGCCGCTGGTGGCCGCGTTGTTCATTTCCAGCTGGGCGCTGTTTGTGGAAAGCAAGCCGCGGGTCAAGTTGCCGCTGCCATGATGCTTAGCTGCCATGATGCTTAGGCGTGCAGCCTGAACGTCGACGCCTGACGCAGTTGTTGCTCGGCGGCGGACAACGAGGTGAGCGGGCCGCTGATGGGCTCGCCATCGCTGACCAGGTACCAGCAGGCAAGTAGACCCAGCTCACGAAGCGGGGCGGGAACGGCGCTGCCGATGACGGACATGATGTGTACAGTAGGCATAAGGACCTCCAATTGCTATGGGGGTTACCTTACGGGGCCGAGGCGCGTAGGAAAAATCACCTGGGTCGATAGTGGACATTGACGCAAGCGTCAGTCCACCACTTGATCGAGCATCGCCACTACTTCCTGTTCATTGAGCAACCCTTTGCGCACCAGGTTTTCCGCCAGCAAGGCGAGGAACTTGGCGCTGCGGTGGCCTTCCAGGTGCTTGAGTTCGGTCAGCGCACTGTAGACCTTGCTGGACGTACACAGGCCAGCGGTGCGGTGCGGGTTTTGCGTGGGCATGGTCAGTCGTCCTTATTGTTATTCGATAGTGGAAGCATCGCGTGACACAAACATGACAGCGCAAGGGCGGTTCGGGCAAGTAGACATTGGTGTTGATGATGTGCGATTGCGACTTCTCCATTGTCCTCAAAACGACATTGACGCGATAAAATCGGTCTTTTTCCCGCAAAAAAAAGGCCTCGCGAGTCAGCGAGGCCTGTATCAGACGGTGCGGCCCGGGTTACCAGCCGCGACCGTAATAGCCGTGGGGCGGGCCGTAGTAACCGCGAGGCGGGCCGTAATACACCGGTGCCGGGCGGTAGTAGACCTGTTGTTGCACGTACACCGGCGGTGGCGGTGCGTAGTAGACCGGCGGCGGCGCGGCGTACACCGGTTGCGGCTGCACATACACCGGCTGCTGTTGCACGTAGACTTCACGGGGTTGGTTGGCTACCACGGAGCCTACGACAGCGGCGCCGACCAACGCACCCAGGACGGCCGGGCCACCCCATCCACCACCACCGTGGGCGGAGGCCTGGCCTGCCATAGCGAGTGCACCGATCAGCAAGGCAATCTTGGGGATTTTACGAATCATGGTCATTCCTCGGTTAGCCCCTGCGCTTGTGGTCTGCAATCAAATCGACTCAAGGATTGTCGCGGGGATACTTTTAAGACAACGTATTTCTGAAAAACAGCACAGCCGCTGGGTAAAGGTTGTGTAAGGTCTGTACCGATTTGCTTACTTCAAGGAGTTATCCATGCAGATGCACCCCAACAAGGACACCCAACTGTGCATGTCACTGTCGGCGCGTCCCGGGAATTTTGGCCTGCGTTTTCATAACCACCTGTACGAACAGTTGGGCCTGAACTTCTACTATAAAGCCTTCAGCAGCCAGGATTTGCCCGGCGCGATCGGCGGCATTCGCGCCCTCGGGGTGCGGGGTTGCGGGGTTTCCATGCCGTTCAAGGAAGCAGCGATTGCCTTGGTGGACGAACTGGACGATTCGGTCCAGGCCATCGACTCGTTGAACACCATCGTCAACACCAATGGCCACCTCAAGGCCTACAACACCGACTACATCGCCATCGAGCAATTGCTGAAAACACACCAGGTGCCGAAGGATTTTTCCTTCGTCCTGCGCGGCAGCGGCGGCATGGCCAAGGCCGTGGCCAGCGCGTTGCGTGATGGCGGCTATGCCAATGGCGTGATCGTTGCGCGCAACGAGGCGGCGGGCCGGGCATTGGCGCAGAACCTGGGCTATGAATGGCGGGCTGAAGTGGCCGAGTTGCGCCCGCAGATGGTGATCAACGTGACGCCCATCGGCATGACCGGCGGGGCAGAGGCGGATGCATTGGCATTCGATGCAGAGGTGGTGGATGCTGCCGACACTGTATTCGATGTAGTGGCGATCCCCGCTGAAACGCCATTGATCGTGCGCGGAAGGGCCAAGGGTAAGCGGGTGATCACTGGGCTGGAAGTGATAGCCATCCAGGCCCTTGAGCAGTTCGTGCTCTACACCGGAGTGCGGCCCACGCATGAGCAGTTCGAGAGAGCAGTCGCCTTCGCCCGCACCTGATGCGTGCACGAACCCAGTGTGGGAGGGCGCTTGACCCGATGGCGGTCTATCAGGCACCGATGTTTAGCCTGTCAAACCGCCATCGCCGGCCAGCCAGCGCCCAGCGTTGACTGCGTTATGCCTGTTCCAACTGCGTCAGCCGCTCTTCCAGGGCGGCAATCCGCGCTTCCAGCTCCTCGATGCGATCCACTGAAACACCTGCCGTCGCCCGTTCAACCGGGCTCCCACGCGCTGCGATAATCGCCTCGATCTCCGCCGGATCCCCCAACGCGTGGGTATAGCGATCTTCCCGTTGTCCAGCCTGACGCGGCACCAACAACGCCAGCCCGCGCGCGATCAGGCGCTCCAGCTGATGCACGACCTGCTCGGCGTCTTCAAAATCGTGCATGCGCCCGCTGCGGGTCAGCAGTTCATTGACGGTTTGCGGGCCGCGCAAAAACAGCAATCCGGTCAGGATCACCTGGGCGGGCACCAGTTCCAGCGCCTTGTCCACGCGATGCTCCCAGCGGTCGGCCCGGCTGCCCATCACCAGGCGCGTGAAACCCTGGCCTTCCAGCGCCCGCAGGCTCTGGCCGACCTGGCCCTGGCTGAGGTTCATCACCGGCTCGCGGCTGGTCTTCTGGTTGCAGGCCAGCACCAGTGCGTTGAGGGTCAGGGGGTAGGTTTCCGGGTTGGTCGCCTGTTTTTCGATCAGGCAGCCCAGGATGCGGATTTCCGTGCCGTTCAGGCGCGGCTCAGGAGTGTCGGTGTCGTGCTCGGCGGTCATCGCGCTTTCCCTATGCAGTGAGCCACCTAGCGTAATCCTGAAAATTTAAAAGACAAGCGCCTGGCGCGTCTATAATCGTCGCCTGTTCAAACCGTGCCATTACCCATGAGACTGCCATGACCATTTCCCTGTACGCCGCTTCCATCCCCGTCTTCAAGCAAATGCTCACCGCCCTGAGCGGCGTGCTGGCCAAGGCTGAAGCCCACGCCACCGCCAAGAACATCGAGCCGAACGCCTTGCTGCAAGCGCGTCTGTTCCCGGACATGTTCCAACTGGTACGCCAAGTGCAGATCGCCGTCGATTTCGCCAAAGGCGTTTCCGCCCGCCTGGCAGAGATCGAAGTGCCTAAATACGAAGATGGCGAAGTGACCTTTGCCGACCTGCAAGCCTTGATCGCCAAGGTGCTGGCCTTTATCGACACCATCACCCCGGCGCAAATCGACGGCAAGGAAGGCATCGAGATCGTCACCCGGCCAGGCACGCCTAAAGAGAAGCGCTTCAGCGGCCAGTCCTACCTGCTGACCTACGGCCTGCCGCAGTTCTTCTTCCACGTCACCACCGCTTACGCCTTGCTGCGTCACAACGGTGTGGAAGTGGGCAAGCGCGATTACATGGGCGCGTTCTAAGCGGCCAAGAAAAAGCCGGGGTGGTTCATTCAAGAACCACCCCGGCTTTTTTGTGCGCGCAGGTCAGGCTGGCTGTTCTTCCTTGCCCAAGCACGCCGCAGCGGTAAACAGCACGTCGGTGGACGAATTCAACGCGGTTTCCGCCGAATCCTGCAGCACGCCGATGATGAATCCGACCGCTACCACTTGCATGGCGATCTCGCTGGGAATGCCAAACAAGCTGCACGCCAGCGGGATCAACAGCAGCGAACCACCGGCCACACCTGACGCACCGCAGGCGCAGATGGCTGCAACCACGCTGAGCAGCACGGCGGTAGGCAAGTCGACAGCGATGCCCAGGGTGTGCACGGCGGCCAGGGTCAGCACGGTGATGGTGATCGCGGCGCCGGCCATATTGATGGTCGCACCGAGGGGGATCGATACCGAGTAGGTGTCTTCGTGCAGGCCCAGGCGTTTGCTCAACGCCAGGTTTACCGGGATGTTCGCCGCCGAACTGCGGGTGAAGAACGCGGTGATGCCGCTTTCCCGCAGGCACAACAGCACCAGCGGATAAGGGTTGCGGCGCAGCTTCCAGAACACGATGGCCGGGTTGACCACCAGCGCCACGAACAGCATGCAGCCGATCAGCACCACCAACAGGTGGGCGTAGCCGAGCAGGGCGCCGAAGCCGGACGTGGCCAGGGTAGAAGCCACCAGGCCGAAAATCCCCAGCGGTGCGAAGCGGATCACTACGCGCACAATCAGCGTGACGCCGTTGGACAGGTCGTCGAGCACGGTACGGGTGGTTTCACCGGCATGGCGAATAGCGACGCCCATGCCGATGGCCCAGGCCAGGATGCCGATGAAATTGGCATTCATCAGTGCACTCACCGGGTTGTCCACCACGCTCAGCAACAGGCTCTGCAGCACCTCGCCAATACCGCCTGGCGCGCTGACGGCCGCGTCATGGGTAGCGAGTACCAGCGACGACGGGAACCACATGCTGGCGATCACCGCTACGACGGCCGCGGCAAAGGTGCCCAGCAGGTACAGGAACAGGATCGGCTTGATGTGGGTTTCCTGGCCATGTTTATGGTTGGCGATCGACGCCATCACCAAGACAAACACCAGGATCGGCGCCACGGCCTTGAGCGCGGCGACAAATACCTTGCCGATAAACCCGGTGGCCTTGGCGGCCTCGGGCAGCCATAACGCCAGGAGAATGCCGGCGATCAGGCCGATGATGATTTGCGTCACCAGGCTGACACGTGCCAGTCGATGCAGGAGGGAAGGGGCAGCAGTCATAAACACTTGTCTCTAGTTTTTGGAGGCACAGCGGCACAGGCGGAAACGGCTGTAGGACGCGGATCGCGAAGTCTAGCATGCCGTAGGAAATGTCCTTTATGGTGCGGCATTGCGTCGCCCGCTTGTGTAGGTTTCATTAACCCCGCACAGACTCTGTTAATATTCCCCCCTCTCACTTTCCTGATCATCAGCGGGCCCCTTGGGCTGCCGTTGATGTTGTCGTTTCTGGAGTTTTCATGCTGTTCCCCATCCTGCTGCTGTCGGCCGCCGGCTTTACCGTGCTGACCACGGAATTCATCATCGTGGGCCTGCTGCCGTCCATTGCCCGGGACCTGAACGTCAGCGTGTCCCAGGCCGGGCTGTTGGTGACCCTGTTCGCATTTACCGTCGCCGCATTTGGCCCGTTTCTGACGGCGTACTGCGCGCGCTTCCCACGCAAGCGCCTGTTTATCGGCATTTTGATCCTGTTCGGCATTGCCAACACCGTGGCCGCACTGGCGCCGAATATCTGGGTGATGGCGGTGGCGCGGTTGATCCCCGCCCTGGGCTTGCCGGTGTTCTGGGCCTTGGCCAGCGAGACGGCGGTGGACATCGTCGGCCCTGAATACGCCGGGCGCGCCATCGAGAAAATCGGCTTCGGCATTGTCTGCGCCACCGTATTCGGCATTCCGGTGGGCACGCTGATCTCTGATATGTTCGGCTGGCGCACTGCGTTTGCCCTGCTCGCCGGAGTGTCGCTGGCCAAAGCGTTGCTGCTGTTCATCTACCTGCCCGTGACCCGGCCGAAGAACGATCACGTAACGCTGCGCGCGCAATTCAGGATCCTGCGCAACCCGCTCATGCAGGGGCATATCCTGTTGTCGATATTGGTTTTCAGCGGCATGTTCACGGCGTACACCTACCTGGCGGACATCCTTGAACGCCTGGCCGGCTTTGACGGCACATGGGTGGGCTGGTGCCTGATGGGGTTCGGCGCGGTGGGGTTGATCGGCAACGCGCTGGGCGGTCGCGCGGTGGACCGCCACCCGCTGATAGCGTCCATGATGTTTTGCGCCTTCATGATTGCAGGCATGGTTGCACTGGTGCCAGCGATCGATTCCTCGATTGGCCTTGCAGCAGCGCTGGCAGTATGGGGCGTGACCCAGGCCGCGATGTTCCTGGTCAGCCATGTGCGCCTGATGAAAGCCGCGCCCCAGGCCCCGGCATTTGCGGCATCGCTGAATATCGCCGGGGGCAACCTCGGGATTGGCCTGGGGGC
>NZ_PCOZ01000023.1 GCF_002979555.1 Pseudomonas sp. MYb60
TCAGTACCCGAATTTCTTGACGACCATAGAGCATTGGAACCACCTGATCCCATCCCGAACTCAGCAGTGAAACGATGCATCGCCGATGGTAGTGTGGGGTTTCCCCATGTGAGAGTAGGTCATCGTCAAGATTGAATTCCAGAACCCCTGTTTGCTAACGCAAACAGGGGTTTTGTCGTTTCGGGGACACCACTTTGCTGTGTCCGCAGCACCGCCTGTCGGCTTCCTACGTAAAGCTAGGAAATCTCTTACAAATCCCTAAGTTTTGCCAATCCCTGGCCGAAAGCCTGACAAGCCGTGCGTGCACCTAAATAGAGCGGCACGAGAAGCTGTCTGTACCGCTAGACGAAATGCTCGATCCGGCACGCTCACTCCCCTTTTGGCAAAAGAAGTCGATGAAATGAATCTCAAGTTCAGTCATAAAATTCTGTTGGCCGCGTCAGGCGTCGTGGTTCTGGCCTTCGCGTTGTTCACCCTCTACAACGACTACCTGCAGCGTACTACCATCAAGCAGAACCTGGAGTCGTCCATCCAGCAATCCGGTGAGCTCACCGCCAGCAGTGTGCAGAACTGGCTCAGTGGTCGTGTATTGGTGCTCGAGAGCCTGACGCAAAACATCGCTCATCAGGGCAGTAACGCTGACCTGCCAGGATTGGTCGACCAACCCGCATTCACCTCGAACTTCCAGTTCACCTATGTTGGCCAAACCAACGGCGTATTCACCCAGCGGCCAGACGCAAAAATGCCGGATGGCTATGATCCGCGTCAGCGGCCTTGGTACAAGCAAGCTGTCGAAGCAGGCAAGCCCATGCTCACGCCGCCTTATATGGCCGCTGTGGGCGGGCAGATCGTAACCATCGCCATGCCGGTGAAAAAGAACGGTGAATTGCTCGGTGTCGTAGGTGGCGACCTGAGTCTGCAAACGCTGGTCAAGATCATCAACTCGGTCGACTTCGGCGGTATTGGCCATGCGTTCCTGGTCAGTGGTGACGGCCAAGTCATCGTCAGCCCTGACGAAGACCAGGTGATGAAAAACCTCAAGGCCATCTACCCTGGCAGCCAGGTCCGCATCGAGAAGGTCAATCAGGACGTGGTCCTCAATGGCCAGGACCGCATCTTGTCATTTACGCCTATCAGCGGTTTGCCAGGCGCAGATTGGTATATCGGTCTGTCGATCGATAAAGACAAAGCCTACGCACCACTGGGCAAGTTCCGAACCTCCGCGCTCATCGCCATGCTGATTGCCGTGGTAGCGATCGCTGTACTCCTGAGCCTGCTGATCCAGGTATTGCTGCGCCCGTTGACCACCATGGGCGTGGCCATGAAGGACATTGCCCAGGGTGAGGGCGACCTGACCCGCCGCTTGGCCGTGACCAGCAAGGACGAGTTTGGTGAAGTGGGCAGTGCGTTCAATCAGTTCGTTGAACGGATCCATGCCTCGATTTCTGAAGTGTCTTCGGCAACGCGTCACGTGCACGACCTGTCCCAGCGTGTAATGGCCTCATCCAATGCGTCTATTATTGGCTCTGACGAGCAAAGCGCGCGCACTAATAGCGTGGCTGCCGCGATCAACGAGTTGGGCGCTGCCACTCAGGAAATCGCCCGTAACGCCGCCGATGCTTCTCAGCACGCCAGTGGCGCCAGTGAGCAAGCCGATGATGGGCGCAAAGTGGTGGAGCAAACCATCCTGGCAATGTCCGCGCTGTCGCAGAAGATCAGCTTGTCCTGTACGCAGATCGAAACCCTGAATGCGAGCACTGACAACATCGGTCACATTCTGGATGTGATCAAAGGCATCTCCCAGCAAACCAACCTGCTTGCACTCAATGCCGCGATTGAAGCCGCACGTGCCGGAGAGGCCGGGCGCGGTTTTGCCGTTGTTGCGGACGAAGTACGCAACCTGGCTCACCGCACCCAGGAGTCAGCCGAAGAGATCCACAAAATGATCACGTCGCTGCAAATCGGTTCGCGTGAGGCGGTCACCACCATGAATGCGAGCCAGGCGTCGAGCGAAGAGAGTGTGCAGGTCGCCAACCAGGCAGGCGAGCGCCTGGTCAGCGTGACACAGCGTATTGTCGAGATCGACGGCATGAACCAGTCCGTAGCCGCCGCTACCGAGGAGCAGACGGCTGTAGTGGAAACCCTCAACGTCGATATCAACCAGATCAACTTGTTGAACCAGCAAGGTGTTACCAATCTCAACGAAACCCTGAAGGATTGCGATGCATTGTCGCAACAGGCCAATCGTCTCAAGCAATTGGTCGACAGTTTCAAGATCTGACCCACCGACCAGCGTGGCAGGAGCGGTTCGACGCGCTCCTGCCATTTAGCCCATCAAGCGCCGCGCATTCTCCAGCGCCTCGCGGGCAAAGCCCTGTATGAAGCCTTCAAACCCCACCTGTGCGGCGTCCACCGGCTCGGCAATGATCGTCCATGTGACCCTTGAGCATTGCGCGCCCAGGGTATCCACATGGATCGCGGCCCATAACCTGGCCACACCCAGCGTGTTATAGATCGTTGTCCAAGTCATGTACCTGGCGATCTCATCCCGGCTATTGAGTTGTTCAACGACCACGTTGCCATCGCGGAAAAATTTGGTGCGCAACGCGCCGATGCCGGTGCCGGTGCCGGTCATTTGGGTATGGGAGAGTGCGGGGATGAACGCCTCGAACCCTGAGAAATTCCCCACCACCGCCCATAGGCACGCGGCATGACAGTTGACCACGACAGATTCCACTATCGGCCGGCCATTCGGGTTGCGGATTAATGTATCGGGTAACAATGCATTCATGCGTGAGTCCTGAGACGTTCAAATAAAACCGATGGACTGGAGGTAGGCACAACCCCTGCTCAGCAATGCAGGATTTTTCTCGGGGTATTGCGCCTTCATTTGCTCAACGCCCCGACGCGCGTTGTCATGCCGAATCATCGAGGTGTCGCCGATATCCTCATCCAGGCGGTCGAGATAAAACCCGATCACCCCAAACAACGCATTGTCAGGACTCACCGAGTGCAGTGCCTGCTGCCATTGAGCGACGCTCACCTGCTCGAAGCGATGACCGGCCAGGCGGAACGCATCCAGGTAGTGCGCCCAGGTGAGGGGCTGTGGGTTATGCAGGTTGAACACACTGCGCTCGGCGTTGAAGCTCGCGCTGTGGAACACCACCAGCCGCGCAAGGAAGTCCACGGGCATCAGGTCGAAGTTCAGCTCGAAACGGGGCAGCAGCCCCAGTTGGAGCGAGCCCTTGAGCATCAGCATCAGGCGATTCTGGTGGGGTTGGCAGACGCCGTTGCGACTGTTGAAACTGATGTTCCCCAAGCGGTGGATGTTCGCCCAGACGCCCTGCTCGACCGCACGCCCCACCAAGCGCTCACCGACCCACTTGGACAGGTTGTAGCCGTTCTTGATGTACAGCGGCAACGTCTGTGCGGCGGGGGATTCGAGTACATGCCCCATGTCGTCGATGCTGCTGGACGCCGACAGCGTCGAGATGAAATTGAAGACTTTCTTGCTATGGGTTTCACACAGCCGCAAGCACTCGAATATCGGCTCGACGTTATCCCGGGCCAGCGAGGGATAGTCCATCACATGGTTGACCCGTGCGGCATTGTGCACGAGCACGCCAAAATCCTTCGCCAGGTAGTCGTGGGTTTCGTCACTCAAGCCCAAGTGTGGCAACCCTATATCGGCGCTGAACACCTCAACCCGCTGCAGATCGAGGTGCTCCAGTCGATAGTCGCGCAGTGCCTGGCTGAATCGCGCTTTCGCCGAGAGCCCTGATGCCTCGCGGACAAGGCACGCCACCCGTGTAGCACCGCTGGCCAGCAGTGCTTCGACAATGTGCACGCCGACAAAGCTGTTGGCCCCCGTTACGATCACGTTGCGCGGGTCGCCTGCACGGTCTCCAGGCAGTAACGTGAGGCCCAGTGGCCGCAGGGCATCCAGCGTCGCCCGACCAGCAGTGGCCTGAACCCGCTCAGTGTTTTCCAGCAAGGCGCCGAGCGTACGGACTGTCGGAACTTCGATGAAGTGATTCAACGCAAACCCACGGCCGAATTGCTCGCGCGTACGTATCAGCAGCGTCGACAGCAGAATCGAATGGCCGCCCAAGTCGAAAAAACTGTCGTCGACAGACAACCCTTCAGAAGGAAGCTCCAACAGCTCGCTCCACAGGCCGATCAACCGCCTGTGCAGAGGCGAGTGCACACTGCACGTCGTACTCGCCGCGCCAGGTTGAACCGGCTGCATCAGCAATGCCCTGCGGTCGACTTTGCCACTGTGGGTGCGTGGCAGCTCTGCCAGCTCCCGCCAGAGCACTGGCTGCATGTAGTCCGCCAGCCTCTGTTGGGCATACTGTTTGAGGGCGCCCACTGAAGCGCCCGGTTCGGGCTGGGCGACAAAGCCACCTATTTTGGAATTGCCGTCGATGACCACCGCTACCTGGCGATACAGGCGACTGCTGCGCAGGCAATGTTCAATTTCCCCCGGCTCTACTCGAAACCCACGAATCTTTACCTGATCATCCCGACGTCCGCACAGCATGATGCCCTCAGCCGTCCACTTCGCCAGGTCGCCACTGCGGTAGGCGCGCAGAGGCAGCTCGCCCGGGATCGCCAGGTGGATGAATGCAGCGGCAGTCTGTTGTGGGTCATTCACATACCCCAGGCTGACACCGGGTCCAATGATGTACACCTCGCCGGTCACCTGCTCATCCACCGGTTGCAGGTTATCGTCAAGGATCAGCACCTGGCTGTTGGCGATGGGCCGGCCGAGATTGCGGTTGCTGTCATCGGGGAGCAGCGTTTTGTGGGTGATCAACACCGTGGTTTCGGTGGGGCCGTAGCAATTGTGCAGTGAGCACTGTGCCGCCAGCCGTTCAATCACATGGGGTTCGCAGACATCACCTCCGGTCAGCAGGTGTTTCAGGCCCAGTGGTTTGTCCGGCGGCAGAATGCTGAGCACCGCGGGGGGCAGGAAGGCATGGGTGACGCGGCGTTCGTGTAACAACGCCACCAGTTGCCCCGGGTCGATTCGTTGTTCCTCGCTGGGGACGATCAGCACGGCGCCCGCGATCAATGTGGGAAAAATATCGATCAGGGATGAGTCGAAACCCAACGACGAGAATTGCAGGACGCGATCCTGTTCATCCAGCGCCACGCACGCGCTGAACCACGTCGTGAAGTGGGCCAGGTTGCCGTGGCTGAGCAGCACGCCTTTGGGGTGGCCGGTGGTGCCTGATGTAAAGAGCAGCATGCACGGGGTGTCCAACAGAGGACGGTGCTGCATCACGGGCAACGTGGTATCGACATCGTGGCAATCGACGGTGGTGACATCCACTGAGTTCAAATGCCCACGCAGGGGATGCTGGCCTGCGTCCAGCAACACGCAGGCCTTGGCACTGTCGAGCAGGGTGCCGTGGCGTTGAGGGGGCTGTTCCGGCCCCAGCGGCAAGTACACCGCGCCACTGCCCAGCACGGCAAGAATGCTGGCGTACAACCCGAGGGATTTATCCAGGCATACGCCGACTACTGGCCTTTCAACGGACGCCAGCAACGGCTGCAGTCGACGCTGAATGGCGAGGGCCTGGCGCTGTAATTGCCGGTAGGTGAACGTGCAGCCGCCGATGTCCAGCGCTGGCCGCGAGGCGAAAGCGTTGAGGCTGGCTTGCACGCGTTCGGTCACTGGCACTTGGGCTGCAAGCAGCAATGCAGGGTCTGCGGTGCGATTGAACCGGTGCAGAAACGCCAGCGCTTCGATGGCGTGCAAGCCTTGCTCGGGCCAGTCATTTGCAACCGCGCCCGCGGAGAAATACCCAGCGCCCCGCGAGAGTCCGCTGACGTGCAGTGCGACCCACTCCACCACTGTTCGCGTGACGCGCCGGCGCAACTGTTGGCCGTTGCCACTGGGCTCGTCGGCAATGTCGAGTGTCGCCAGTAAACCCTGATCGCGTTCATACGCACGCAATTGCAGGCCAGGCAACCCGCCATCGGTCAACGGGCCGATCCCCAGGCGCAAGCTCAGCCACGGGACGTCGGCACCAGGACTCGACAGCGAATGGCCACCGTCCTCGATCCACAGGTCTGGCGCATCGCTGCCCGACACATGCCCGTGCGCCTCCAGCTCCTGCCTGATGCACGCCAGCGCGTTGCTCGTGCCGCCCCATCCGAGTGTCAGGCACCTCATGGCCGACTCCCGGAGGCGGGCAGGTAGTCACGCAGTGCGTGTGTGACGGCGGGTGTTTGCAGCATGCCGCTGTGTTGTAGAAAACCCACGATGTTGCCTACGAGTGGGTGCTGGCAGGTAATGGGGAACGCCAGCGCTGTGACCTCTTCTCGCAGTGCATGACGAATGTCGGGGCTGACCTCAAGGTGCTCGATCAAGTGCAGGTTGAAGGTGTTCTGCAGGTCATTGGTCAAGTAGTGCGCCAGGAAAACCGGCAATACCTGAGCGATGCTGTCGCGGTCCGCCGGCGTTGCGGATTGCCAGTAGAGACGCACCAGGCGCGTCCAGAACTGTGCGTGGCGACCCTCGTCAAACAGGTGGTCGGCCATCAGCCCCCGAATGGAGGCTTTGACACTGTTGTCCTTGGCGAACGCTGCCACATCGTGGGTCACGGTGTTTTCGGCGATGGCGACGCCGATCAGTTCCACGGCGTCCTGCAAATGTGCAGGCACCTGCGCTTGCGCCGCCGGCAGCGCGTGGCTCAGTTCGATCTGCCCTGGCAGGTCCAGCGGTTGTACGCCGGTCAGGGCCACGGTCTGCTGCATGAAGTCGAGAGCGACCAATGCGTGATAATCCTCGTCCACCACCACCGTCATCGCGTCACGGCGACAGGCGAGGGGGAATGGCAGCGAAAAGCGATTCTTGGCAATGCTGCGCGCCGTCTTGTCCACGATCTCGGTTTCGAAGATCACCACGTCGTTGATGAACTTGTAGAAGCTTTGCACCAGCACGAAATCGCGCCATTGAGCGCAGTGTTCGATAAACGTCGCACTGAGCACCAAGGGCTGGCGGCACAGTGGATAGATCAATTTGTCGTCGTTTTCCAGCAGGCGGCGAGGGCGGGTGCGGATGGTCGCGCGGCGTTCCCAGTCATCGGCGATGGGAGGGTAATCGGTGATATTCACAGGTGCACCTCTTGCACCGAGACCACGACGTCGTCCCAGAGGGCGATGCGGCTTTGCACGGCTGCGAGGGCGCAATCGTCGGCCTGTTGCGCGTCGGATGCGGCGATGGTCAAGCGTTGCAGCAATTGCTCCGCTGCCGGCCCATGGTCTTCGGCATCCAACTCGATGTGGCGGTTGAGATAGCTTTGCAAGGTGGGTGCCGAATGCGGGTGAAGCGCTCCTGACCGCAAGAGGCGCGCGAACATACCCGGGATAACGCTTTCGCGGGCATGAACGAACGCGGCCGCCACACAGTGGGTCGGGGCGTGCAGCGCAACCTGCAATGTCTCGCTGACAAAGCGGATCACGCCTGGGGGAGCATTGACCCTGTGCAAGGCCGTGCTCGCTTCCAGTCCCTGACGCTGCAGCGTGATGAAGCGGTTGATTACCTCTGTGCTGGCGCCGATCTCGTCCATGGCTTGCAGGTACAACTCGAAATGGCTGCAATAGCCTTGGCGGGGGTGCGCGTCGGACTCTTCACCCAGAACGATTTCGTTGATCAGGCGTGCGGCATGCGGGTCGGCAGGTGGGAGCCAGGGCAGGCGCGTGCAGGTCAGGTCCTGCTGCAACCGCTTGGCCAGCGTCATGAAGTCCCAAACAGCGAATACATGACTTTCCATGAAGACGTGTAACTTGCGAAGCGACGTTATTTCCGGAAATAACGAATGGCTGCATAGCTGCAGTTTTTTTTGTTCAAGTAACGGTGGGTACATGGTTAATGCCTATAAGTTGTTGCGACTGCTGTGAAGCAGCGGTGGGCCGTTGCGGCCGATAACTGAAAAAAAGGTATAGCCAGGCTTCGCGCACGAGGAGGCTCGTGCGCGGGGTTACGCAGTGAGTTGGAGTTTGCGAGTCAGTAAAAAGATAATAAGCGGGTTGAGCGATTTGGCGAGGGTAAGTATGCGTTAGATGTTTTTCTAAATAATAACGTGTGTAAGTTACTTGTTAAGTTATGAGTGGGACGTTTCTTTGCGCGGGGCCCGACCTGTTAAAAGGTAGGCCCGCAACGCTGGCGTGGCAGGATCACCGTCTTATTGCGGCGCCTTCTTGCTCGCAACTTCCAGGCCGTCAAGATAGATCGAGATGACCTCCATGCCACGCATCAAGTGATTACGCAGAGTAAGAATGCTTTCCTCGGTTTTCTTTTGTGCGACCAGGTTCAGTAATTCACGGTGGTCTTCCTGGGATGTTTCGCCCAGCCCCATCGCTTCGAGGTTGAAGCGCAGGAAACGCTCTTCTTCGTTCAGCCCATGCTCGACCAGCTTGAGCAGTCGCTGATTGGGTGCCTGGCCATACAGGGTCATGTGAAACAGGCGATTGAGCCGGCCAATTTCGGTGTAGTCCTTTTCCTGCTCCAGTGCACAGATCAACCTGTCCGCTTCGGCGATATCGACGTCAGTGAGCAGGGGGATCGACAAGCGTAACGCCTCGGACTCCAGCAGCAGTCGCAGTGCGTAGGTTTCGGCCGAGTTGTCCTCGATCAGCGGTGCCACCACCGCGCCCTTGTGCGTCAACACGTGCAACAGCGATTGCGCCTCGAGCTGGCGCAAGGCCTCACGCACGGGCATGCGACTGACCCCGAACAGGCTGGCCAGCTCCTGTTGGCGCATGGCGGTGCCACAGGGCAATCGCCCATCGAGGATGGCATTGCGCAAGGTTTCTTCGATAACGGAGCGAGCAAGATGAGCGGGAATCGGACCGCTTATCTTGATGCTGTTCAACGGGCTCGGCTTCTGCGTCACGGTTACGTTATCCTCCTTATAGAGCGGGTAGATATTTTGGATCCAATGCACACTAGAGACTGTGCACAAGCTTGTCAAACCGCCACGGTTTCGGCTTGTAAGCGCTTCAACAGGCTGCTCCGGACGCCCACATTGGCGCTTTGCGATGTCTTACAATCCTGTCTATCGTTATTCACTAACGGTATTTAAAATACTGTTCTTATATCTATAAAGTTACTCCCCTGTCTGACCGGGAGTGACCTCATGTCCGCCACCTCTACTGTTCCAACAGCGACCCTTACCGTCCAAGCGTTCGACATTCGTCCACTGCCCGGCAGTGTCGGTGCGGAAGTTGTCGGCCTGGACCTGTCTCTCCCGGTCAGCGACGAGGATTTTGCGCGCATTCACCGCGCGCACCTGGACCACCATGTCGTGGTCTTTCGCGACCAACGCATCACCCCCGAACAACAGATCGCCTTCAGCCGCCGCTTCGGCGTGCTGCAGATCCACGTGCTCAAGCAGTTCCTGCTGGCCAACCATCCAGAAATCCTGATCGTTTCCAACATCATCGAGAACGGCCAATCCATCGGCCTCGGAGATGCAGGCAAATTCTGGCATTCGGATTTGTCTTACAAGGAACTGCCGAGCCTGGGCTCGATGCTCCACGCCCAGGAGCTGCCGTCCGAAGGCGGCGACACACTGTTCGCCGACATGCACAAAGCCTGGGACGAGTTGCCCGAGCACCTGCGCAAAGCCGTCGCCGGCCGCAGCGCCGCGCATTCCTACACCGCGCGTTACAGCGAGACCAAATTCGAAGGCAACTGGCGCCCCACGCTGACGCCCGAGCAACTCGCTCAAGTCGCCGAAGTGGTGCACCCGATCGTGCGTACCCATCCGGAGAACGGCCGCAAGGCGCTGTTTGTCAGTGAGGGTTTCACCACCCGCATCGTCGGCCTGCCGGAAGACGAAAGCCGCGACCTGCTGGCCCAGCTCTACGCCCACAGCGTGTTGCCGCACAACATCTACCGCCACCAATGGCAGCCCCACGACCTGGTGTTCTGGGACAACCGCTCGCTGATCCACTTGGCCGCCGGTTGCCCGAGCCACCTGCGCCGCAAACTCTTTCGCACCACCATCCAGGGCGACGCGCCTTTCTGATTCGGAGCATGACCATGTCCAGGAAAATTCCATTTGCACGGTTGGCCGCCACCGTTGGCCTGGGTGTCAGCCTGTTGGCCGGCAGCCTGGTTGCACCTGCGGTAGCGCAGGCCGAAGGCGAGATCCGCATCGCCGAACAGTTCGGCATCGTCTACCTGCTGCTTAACGTGGTGCGCGACCAGAACCTCATCGAGAAATACGGCAAGCAGGAAGGCATCGACATCAAGGTCGACTGGACCCAGCTGTCCGGTGGCGCCGCGGTCAACGATGCGCTGCTGTCCGGCTCCATCGATATCGCTGGCGCCGGCACCGGCCCGCTGCTGACCATCTGGGACCGCACCCACGGCAAGCAGAACGTCAAGGCCGTCGCGTCCCTGGGTAACTTCCCCTACTACCTGGTGAGTAACAATCCGAAGGTCAAGACCATCGCCGACTTCACCGAGAAAGACCGCATCGCCGTGCCCGCGGTGGGCGTTTCGGTGCAGTCGCGTTTCCTCCAATACGCCGCCGCCAAGCAGTGGGGCGACAAGGAATTCAACCGCCTCGACAAATACACCGTCGCTGTCCCGCACCCCGACGCCACTGCCGCCTTGATCGCCGGCGGCACCGAACTGACCGGGCACTTCTCCAACCCGCCGTTCCAGGACCAGGCCCTGGCCAATCCGAACGTGCACGTGGTGCTGAACACCTACGACCTGTTCGGCCCGAACTCGCCGACCGTGCTGTTCGCCACCGAGAAATTCCGCAACGACAACCCGAAAACCTACAAGGCGTTCGTCGACGCACTGACCGAAGCCGCGCAGTTCGCCCAGAACGACAAAGGCGCTGCCGCCGACACCTACATCCGTGTCACCAAGGCCAAGATCGACCGCGCCGAATTGCTGAAAATCATCGACAACCCGCAATTCGAATTTACCGTCACACCGAAAAACACCTACCCCCTGGCGGAATTTCTCTACCGCGTCGGTGCTATCAAGCACAAGCCAGAATCGTGGAAGGACTACTTCTTCCAGGACGCCAAGCCTCTGCAAGGAAGTTGAGATGAACGCCCCTTTGCAAGGCCACGCGGCCAGCAACCTGCACACCACCACCCCGTTGCTGGCGGTGGATCATGTCAGCCTGGAATACCGCACCCCCGAGCGCGTGGTGCGGGCCACTCACCAGGTCAGTTTCGAGATCGACCCGGCCGATCGCTACGTGCTGCTCGGCCCTTCGGGCTGCGGCAAATCCACCTTGCTCAAGTCCATCGCGGGGTTTATCAAACCCTGCGAAGGCGAGATCCGCCTGCTAGGGCAAAAGGTCGAGCAACCGGGTCCGGACCGCATCGTGGTGTTCCAGGAATTCGATCAGTTGCCACCGTGGAAAACCGTCAAGCAAAACGTGATGTTCCCACTGCTGGCGTCGAAAACCCTCAAGCGTGCCGAAGCCGAAGAGCGCGCGCTGCACTACCTCGACAAAGTCGGCCTCAGCGCGTTTGCCGACGCGTATCCCCATACCCTCTCCGGCGGCATGAAGGCCCGCGTCGCCATCGCCCGCGCGTTGGCCATGCAACCGAAAATCCTGCTGATGGACGAACCCTTCGCCGCCCTCGACGCCCTCACCCGGCGCAAAATGCAGGAAGAGTTGTTGCTGCTGTGGGAAGAGGTGCGTTTCACCCTGTTGTTCGTCACCCACTCCATCGAAGAAGCGCTGGTGGTGGGCAATCGCATCCTGTTGCTGTCGCCTCATCCAGGGCGCGTTCGCGCGGAAATCCACAGCCACCAATACGACCTGCACAGCCTTGGCGGCGTGGAGTTCCAGGCGTCGGCGCGGCGGATTCATCGCCTGTTGTTCGATGAAGCCACCGAAGCGGAACCCGAGCTGGGTTTTGCCGACATCCGCATCGCGTATTAAGGGGGACACTGCCCATGCGCCAGGAATACGAAATACACCTCGAACCACTGCTCAGCGTCCCCGTGGAACGCGAATTGCCCCTGCGCCAACGCCTGTGGCAACAAGGCTGGCTGCGCAAGGGCCTGATCCTGACCGTGCTGGCGATCCTCTGGGAAGCCGTTGCGCGCTACCAGAACAACGACCTGCTGCTGCCGGGCTTCCTGCAAACCTCCCACGCGCTCTATGACGGCCTGCTCAGTGGCGAATTGTTGAGCAAGGTGAGCATCTCGCTGGTGGTGCTGATCAAGGGTTACCTGATCGGCATTGTGCTGGCGTTCGCCCTGACCACGCTGGCGGTCTCGACCCAACTGGGGCGCGATTTGCTCAGCACCCTGACCTCGATGTTTAACCCGCTGCCGGCCATCGCACTGCTGCCGCTGGCGCTGCTGTGGTTCGGTCTGGGGCAGAACAGCCTGATCTTCGTGCTGGTGCATTCGGTACTGTGGGCGCTGGCGCTCAACACGTATTCAGGGTTTCTCGGCGTGTCCGAAACCCTGCGCATGGCCGGTCGCAACTACGGCCTCAAGGGCATGCGCTTCGTGTTGTTCATCCTGATCCCGGCGGCGCTGCCGTCGATCCTCGCAGGCCTGAAGATCGGCTGGGCGTTCGCCTGGCGCACGCTGATCGCCGCCGAGTTGGTGTTTGGCGCAACCAGCGGCAAGGGCGGCCTGGGCTGGTACATTTTCCAGAACCGCAACGAGCTGTACACCGACAAGGTCTTCGCCGGCCTGGCCGTGGTGATCCTCATCGGCTTGCTGGTGGAAAACCTGGTGTTCGACACCTTCGAGCGGCTCACCGTGAAGCGTTGGGGCATGCAACGTTGATCACCTGATAGGATTGCAGCCAATTCACTCCCCAGTCATCACGAGTGCTTGGCATGCAATTACCGGACATGAACCTGCTGGTCGCCCTCGACGCCCTGCTCGACGAGGGCAGCGTGGTGGGCGCCGCGCGCCGCATGAACCTCAGCGCGGCGGCCATGAGCCGTACCCTCACGCGGATTCGCGAAGCGGTCGGCGACCCTATCCTGGTGCGTGCCGGGCGCGGCCTGGTGCCGACGCCCAAGGCGTTGCAACTGCAGGCCCAGGTGCGCAACGTGGTGGAGCAGGCGGCGCTGGTGTTTCGCTCGGCGGATGACGTCGACCTGCGCACGTTGCGCCGGCGTTTCAGCGTGCGCGCCAATGATTTTTTCATCGGCGTGTATGGCGGCCGGCTGTTCGACACCATGGAGCGCATGGCCCCGCTGTGCGAACTGTGCTTCGTGCCCGAAGCCGATACCGACGATGAAGCCCTGCGCGAAGGGCGGCTGGATCTGCGCATCAGCAACACCATGCCGATCAGCCCGGAAGTAAAGGTGCAAAACCTGTTTTCCACTACGTTCGTCGGCCTGGCGCGGCAAGACCATCCGCTGTTCGACGAAGACATCACCGCTGCGCGTTTCGCCAGCTATTCCCACATCAGCATCTCGCGGCGAGGCATCGCCCGTGGCCCTATCGATACCGCACTGAACGCCCAGGGCCTGGAGCGACGCGTGGCGATGATCGCGCCGGGTTTTCACGGTGCGATGTTCATGTTGCCCGACTCCGACCTTATCCTGCCGGTGCCCAAGGAAGCGCTCTACAGCGTCAATCGTCTCAAGCTGCCGCTGCGCGCGTTTGCGCTGCCGATCTCCCTGCCAACGCTGGTCTTGACCCAGTCCTGGCACCCGCGCTTCGACAAGGACCCGGCGCACACCTGGCTGCGCGAGACCATGCGCGAAAGTTGCCACGCCACCTGGCTCGAAGCCCAACCCACCTGAAGTGAGCTCGGTCTAAACGTGGGAGGGGCAAGTCCCTGATCTTAGAGTTGTGTCTGGTGCACTTATAAACTGCCGATAAGTAACTTTTTGTCATGGATTAGCCTGATTAAACTGCTCGGGTATTTATCATTCCGAGCAACCCGTTCATGACATCCCTCGCTGCCCCCGCCCTCCAGGCCGCAGCCAAACCCGTCGCCATGACCCCGCCTGTGTTCGGCCCGCGCATCATCGTCGGGCTGGTAGGTGTGTTGCTGGCAGTGTTGGTGTCCGGTCTCAACGAGATGGTCACCAAAGTGGCCCTCGCGGATATTCGCGGTGCGCTGTACATCGGCTTCGACGAAGGCACCTGGCTGGTCGCTGCGTACACGGCTACCTCCGTGTCGGCCATGGCCTTTGCGCCCTGGTGCTCGGTGACGTTTTCCCTGCGGCGTTTCACCCTGTGGGCCATCGGCCTGTTCACCGTGCTGGGCATCCTGTGCCCGTTTGCGCCGAACTACGAAAGTTTGCTGGTATTGCGCACCCTGCAAGGCCTGGCCGGTGGTGCGCTGCCGCCGATGCTGATGACGGTGGCGCTGCGCTTCCTGCCGGCCAACGTCAAGCTTTATGGCCTGGCCGGCTACGCACTCACCGCCACCTTCGGGCCGAGCCTCGGGACGCCGCTGGCAGCGTTGTGGACGGAATACGTCGGCTGGCAATGGGCGTTCTGGCAGATCGTCGCGCCGTGCCTGCTGTCGATGGTCGCCGTGGCCTACGGCTTGCCGCAGGATCCGGTGCGCCTGGAGCGCTTCAAGCAGTTCAACTGGCGCGGCCTGCTGATGGGTTTTCCGGCGATCTGCATGCTGGTGATCGGCATCCTGCAAGGCAATCGCCTGGACTGGTTCGAATCGGGCCTGATTACCTTTTTGCTGAGCGCAGGCAGCGTGTTGCTGGTGCTGTTCATGGTCAATGAATGGTCGCATCCGATGCCGTTCTTCAAGCTGCAGATGCTCGGCCTGCGCAACCTGGCGTTTGCCTTGATCGTGCTGGCGGGCGTGCTGATGGTGCTGACCTCGGTGATCATCATCCCGTCGAGTTTCCTCGCCCAGATCCAGGGTTATCGTCCGCTGCAAACCGCGCCGGTAATGCTGTTGATGGCGCTGCCGCAACTGATCGCGCTGCCGTTGGTGGCGGCGCTGTGCAACCTGCGCTGGGTCGATTGCCGTTGGGTGCTGGGCATTGGCCTGGGCATGCTGGTGCTGTGCTGCATAGGCAGTTCGCACCTGACGTCGGAATGGATTCGCGATGATTTCTACGGCCTTTACCTGCTGCAGATCTTCGGGCAACCGATGGCCGTGTTGCCGCTGCTGATGCTCTCCACCGGCAGTATCCAACCCATGGACGGCCCGTTCGCCTCGGCCTGGTTCAACACGGTCAAGGGCCTGGCCGCCGTGGTTGCCACCGGGGTGATCGACACGCTGACCACCCAGCGCATGCACTTCCACTCGACCATGTTGGTGGACCGCCTGGGCAACTCGCCCCTGGCAGACGGCGACGCGCCGGGCCTGGCCCACCGTCTGCACGAGCAGGCCGTGGTGCTCACTTCTTCGGATCTGTATGTCGTCATGGCCGCGGTCGCGGTGGCGTTGATCCTGCTGATTTTCTGGATGCCGACGCGGATCTTCCCGCCCCGTGCACCGACTTGATTAAAGGACTCTCCATGAAACGCAAAGACAAGATTGCCATCTCCGTCATCACTGTATTCGCCGTGGGCGTGCTGGTGTACCTGGTCGCGCCGGGCATACTGGGCAGCAAGCGCCAGAGCACCAACGACGCCTTCGTCGCTGCCGATTTCACCCTGGTGGCACCGCGCGTGGCCGGCTTCATCAAGGAAGTCCTGGTGGAAGACAACCAGCGCGTCAAGGCCGGCCAACTGCTGGCGCTGATCGACGACCGTGACTTTCGCGCCGCCGCCCAGGCTGCCGACGCCGATACCCTCGTCGCCCAGGCCCAGCTGAAAAACGCCACCGCCACCCTCGAACGCCAGAGCTCGGTGATTGCCCAGGCCCAGGCAACGGTCGCCGCCGACCGTGCCGAAATGGCCTTCGCCGAACACGAACTGAACCGCTACAACCACCTTGCCGGCGTTGGCGCCGGTACCGTGCAGAACGCCCAGCAAGCCAAGACCCGCATCGACCAGGCCACCGCACGCCTGGCCAATGCCACGGCGGTGCTGGCGGCCGAGCGCAAGCAGGTGGAAATCCTCACCGCCCAGCGCGCCGCCGCCGAGGGGGGGCTCAAACGTGCCCAGGCCGCGCTGGAATTGGCCAGCTACCAGTTGTCATACACACGCATCGTCGCGCCGGTGGACGGCATGGTCGGCGAGCGCGCCGTGCGGGTGGGCGCCTACGTGACGCCGGGCAGCAAGATCCTCGCGGTGGTGCCGCTGGAGGAGGCCTACGTGGTAGCCAACTTCCAGGAAACCCAGCTTTCCCACATGCACGCCGGCCAGGCCGTGCAAGTACGTGTCGACAGCCTCGACGGCGAAGTGCTCAACGGCCATCTGGAGAGTCTCGCGCCGGCGACCGGCGTAACCTTTGCCTCGGTCAAACCGGATAACGCCACCGGCAACTTCACCAAGGTGGTGCAGCGCATTCCGGTGAAAATTGTGCTTGAGCCCAACCAGGCACTTACCGAACGGCTGCGCGTCGGTATGTCGGTAGAAGCCAGCGTCGACACCCAGCCGGTAGCCCAGCAGCGCGAGGTGGCCCAGCAATGAAACGTGTTGCCTGGCTCACTCTGAGCCTCATCAGCCTCAGCGCCTGCACGGTTGGCCCGGACTTCCACAAGCCCCAGAGCCCGCAAGTGACACACTGGAGCGAGCCCCAGGGCCGTCAAGCGGCCAGCCGCGCCGTCAGCGACCCCTTGCAGGAGCGCTGGTGGGACGTGTTCCACGACGCGCAACTCTCGGCCCTCACACGCCGCGCACTCACCGACAACCTCGACCTGAAACTCGCCAGCAGCCGTCTGGAGCAAAGCCGCGCGGTGCGCCAGGTGACCACCGCCGAGCGCTACCCCAACCTCGACGCCACCGGGGCGTACCAGCGCAAACGCAACAGTGGCAAAGGCCTGAACGACCCCTCCGGCGAGAACGGCCGTGCCGCGTTCAACCAGTGGGATGCGGGTTTTTCCGCCTCGTGGGAACTGGACTTCTGGGGCCGGGTAAAGCGCGAAACCGAAGCCGCCGACGCCACCCTGCAAGTCGCCGAGAACGACCGTCGCGCCGTGTTGCTCGCGGTGCTGGCCGAGACCGCCCAGGACTACATCCAGCTGCGCGGCGTGCAAAATACCCGCGCCGTCACCGAGCAGAACCTTGACGTCGCGCGCCACAGCCTCAAGCTGTCCCAGCTGCGCCTGGCCGACGGCGTGGCCACCGACCTGGACGTCGCCGAAGCCGCTGCCCAGGTCGCTGCCATCGAAGCGCGCCTGCCGGACCTGCAGCAACGCCAGGACCAACTGATCAACGCCCTCAGCCTGTTGATGGGCGAGCCGCCGCAAGCCCTGCACGCGCAGCTGTCCAAGGACGCCGCCGTGCCGCAGACCCAGCGCCAGGTCGCCATCGGCCTGCCGTCGGAGCTGGCCGAACGGCGCCCGGATATCCGCCAGGCCGAAGCCCGCCTGCACGCCGCCACGGCCAACATCGGCGTGGCCAAGGGCGATTTCTACCCGCGCATCACCCTGTCGGGCAGCCTCGGTTCCCAGGCCATGCAACTGTCGGATTTCGGCTCGTGGGGCTCGCGCGCATTCGCTTTCGGCCCGCAGTTCAGCCTGCCGCTGTTCAACGGCGGGCGCCTCAAAGGCATGTTGAACCTGCGTGAAGCGCAACAGCAGGAAGCGGCGCTGGCTTACCAGCAAACCGTGCTGCGCGCCTGGCATGAAATCGACGACCAGCTCACCCGTTACAACGCCAGCCAACTGCGCCGCGACAGCCTCGCCGAAGCCGTGCGCCAGAACCAGATTGCCCTGGCCACTGCCCAACACCAGTACGTCGAAGGCGTGGTGGATTTCGTCAACGTGCTCACCGTGCAAGGTGCGCTGCTGGCGACCCAGGAACAGTGGGTGGAAAGCTCCACCGGCGTGTCGCTGGCGATGGTCGGTCTGTACAAGGCGTTGGGGGGCGGTTGGGAGTCGGTGTATCCGCTGGTCAGCCTTTGATCGGCAGGAACACCTCGGCCACCAGGCCTCCGTCCTTGAGGTTGCGCAGGGTCAGGCTGCCGTCGTGGATCACCGCGATGCGCTTGGCGATGCTCAGCCCCAGGCCGTAGCTGCCTGACGTCGGGTTCGCCGGCTTCTTGCGCAGCGGCACATCCATGAACGCTTCGATGATGGACTCGGGCATTCCCGGCCCCAGGTCCTTGACGCGAAGGGTCACGCCGCGCCCGGTGCGCTCCAGCGACACCACCACCTGCCGCGCATAGCGCAAGGCATTCACCAGCAGGTTCTGCAGGCAGCGGTGAATGAGGATTTCATTGGCGAAAATCACGCCCCCTTGACCGAGGATCGGCAGCGGCTCGTCCTGGGTCGCCAGCTCGGTGCAGAGCCGTGCCAGCAATGAGTCGAGGTCCACCAGTTGGCCGGGTTGCTGTTCGGCGGTGCCGAGGTAATCCAGCACCTGGCTGATCATCAGGTCCATCTGCGCAATGTTCTGTTTCAGCCGCTCGCGCTGGCGCTCGTCAGACAGGGTTTCGACCCGCAGGCGCATGCGCGTCAGCGGCGTGCGCAGGTCGTGTGACACGGCGGCGAGGAAGTAACTCTGGTCGTTCACCATGGCGATCAACCGCTGCTGCATGGTGTTGAACATCCGCGCCGCCTCACGCACCTCCACCGGGCCTTCGATGGCCAGGGGCGGTTGGTCGAGGTTCTCGCCGAGTTTGCGCGCCGCCTCGCTCATGCGCTCCATCGGGCGCAGGCACAAACGCACGGCCAACCAACAGATGCCCAGCACCGCGAGGATGCGCACCAGGTAGACCCGCAGCGCGTAGTCGGCGATCAGCGTCCAGGCCGACTCGCCGCTCCAGCCTTGAAGCTCTTCGCCATCGACCTGCAACCAACGGCCGTCCGCCATCGGCATCACGAACAGCACGTGGGCGGTGGCGGTGCGCAGCCCGAAAAAGCTGCGCCACACCACCGGCTGGCCTTGTTCGTCGGTGAGGTGCACGTTCAGCACTTTTACCGGCTGCGGGCGGCCCAGCTCACGTGCCAGGGATTGGTCCAGCAGCAACTCGGTACGGCGTCGGGCGCGCTCGTCGCCGCTGACCTGCGCCAGCGGGGCATCCAGGCAGGTCACCGCGTAGCCAGCCGGCAAGCGCATCGACGCAACATCGCTGCAATGGGGTTGCTCAAGCAGCAGGGCGGTCCGGCTGGCGATCAGGCGCACCGGGGCCTCCAGCACCTGGGCAAAGCGCACGTCGAACCAGATGCTGCTCGACAGTAACTGCACCGCCAATGTGCCGCTGACCATGATCACCAGCAGTCGGCCGAACAGCGTGTTCGGCCACAGCCGTTTCAGCCAGGCACACGCCCGCCGCCCGCGCACTTAACCGGGCTCGCCATCGGGCGTAAGGCTGAGCAGATACCCTTCGTTGCGGATGGTCAGGATGTGCACCCGCTCGCCCAGTTCGCTCTTGAAGTGCTGGCGCAGGCGGCTGATGCACATGTCCACCGAACGGTCGTCGGGCAGGTAATCGCGGCCCATGGCGCTGCGGGTCAACTGGTCGCGTGACAGCACCTGGTTGTGCGCCGCAAGCAGGTCGCGCAACACACGGTAGTCCGAGCGCGGCAAGGTAATTGTCGCCCCTGCGGGAGGGTGCAGCTGGCGCTTCACGTGGTCCAGGCGGTAACCGGCGAACGGCTCCGACGTCGACTCGGGCGCGGCCTGCACCTGGCCCGGGCGGCGCATCACCGCCTTGATGCGCGCCACCAGTTCGCGGGGCTCGAAGGGTTTGGCCAGGTAGTCATCGGCGCCGACTTCCAGGCCGATGATGCGGTCCAGTGGCGAGCCTTTGGCCGAGAGCATGATCACACCGAGCCCGGGCGTGCCCTGCAACTGGCGGCACAGGCTCAAGCCGTCCTCGCCGGGCAGCGTCACATCCAGCACCACCAGGCTGACCTTGTGGGCACCGAGCATCTGCCACATCTGCTGCCCGTCGGCGGCGGCCAGTACGTGATAGCCGGTCTCGGTCAGGTAATCGCAGAGCAGCTCGCGGATTTCATCGTCATCGTCCACTACCAGCAGCGTCTTGGGGATCAACGGCGCGACGTGTGCGGGCGCTGTCCACAGCTCATTACATTCCATTACACATCCATACACATCGAAGGTAGAGCACAGCGTCAAGGTGCATAAAATCTTAACAAAAATTAACTGCACATACGAAGTATTACCAATTACATCCTCTGGGGCATCATGACTTTTCTCTCTTCCTTTTCCTCGACAGCGGCGGGGCCAATGCGCCGTGGCTATCGTACGCAACACACCGCGTTGATCGTGGCGATGGGCCTGAGCACGTTGGCGGGTCACGCACTGGCTGCCGACGGCGAGCCCCTCGAACTGGGAGCGACGAATATCCAGGGCACCGAGCAATCGCCCTATGATGCCGCCGAGCAATTGGGCTACACCGTCAAGAGCACCACCAGTTCTACCGGCCTGAAACTCACGCCGCGCCAGACTCCTCAGTCGGTCACGACCATCACCCAGGAGCAGATGGCCGACCAGCAGATCACCAGTATCGAAGACGCGCTGGAGACTACGCCGGGCATCAGCATGAGCAAGTCCGAAGTCGGTGGGCGTACCGACTACCGTGCGCGCGGTTATTCGATCACCAACTGGAAGGTCGATGGCCTGCAGACCCAGGGCGGCTCGGACTTCAGCGGCGGCGGCAACGCCATGAACATGGACATGTACGAGCGCATCGACATCGTGCGCGGTGCCAACGGCCTGCTGGGCGGCACCGGTGACCCGTCGGCCACTGTCAACCTGATCCGCAAGCGCCCTGGCACCGAGTTCGGTGGCAAGGCCTACGTCACCTACGGCAGCTGGGACAAGCGCCGCCTGGGCGCCGACCTGAACCTGCCGCTGTCCGAAGATGGCCGCCTGCGTTCGCGGTTTGTGGTTACCCAGGAAGAGGCCAATTCGTTCCGCGACAGCCAATCGGATCGCTCTCGCGCTGCCCTGGCGAACTTCGAGTTCGACCTGAGCGACGCCACCACGATCGGCGCGGGCTACCAGTACGAGTACTACAAAATCGTCGGTGGCGGCTGGGGCGCAAACATCCCGATCTGGTACGGCGACGGCTCCAAGACCCACCTGTCGCGCAGCACCAACGTGGTGCCCAGCTGGAGCTTTGGCGAATACACCACGCGCACCGGTTTCGGCTCGCTGGAGCACCGCTTCGACAATGACTGGACCCTGAACTTCAAAACCTCCCAGAGCACCACCGACGCGCTGAACCACCGGGGCCTGGCCAAGGTGAACGCCTCGGGCGGCGGCAACTACACCGGTTACTTCAATCAGGACGGCAGCGGCGCGGTGCTCAACGGCCTGCACAGCTCCACCGACACCACGCAACAGTCTGCGCAGATCGACCTGAGCGGCCCGTTCCAGTTGTTCGGCCAGACGCATCAGGCGATGTTCGGCTACAACGACAGCCGCTCCGTGGCCTGGTCGCCGCAATACCGCTGCAACATGGTCAGCGCCAACCGCACCAGCGCCAGCTCCCTGGGCTGCCAGTTCCGCGCCAACAACGGCTTCGCCATCAGCGACTGGCGCAACGGCGTCAACGACGACTACGCGATCAACGCCTACAAGACCGGCCTGCACTCCAAGACCACCACCCGGCTGCAAGGTATGTACGCTGCCACCCGCCTGACCATCACCGAGCCGCTGTCGGTGATCATCGGCGCGCGCACCAGCGATTATTCCTCGACCACGCGCAGCACCGCGGGCATTCGCAACAACCAGCAGGAATCCGGCGTGGTCACGCCTTACGTTGGCGCCGTGTATGACCTCAACAGCTATTACTCGCTGTACGCCAGCTACACCGACATCTTTACGCCACAGAGCCAGGAAACGGTTGCCGGCAGCAAGATCGAGCCGATTCGTGGCCAGAGTTATGAAACCGGGATCAAGGGTGAGTGGTTCGACGGCGCGCTGAACGCCCAGGCTGCGTACTTCCTCACCAGCCAGGAAAACAAGGCGGTCACCGACGGCGGCAACACTACCCCAACGGGTGACGCAGCCTACAAGGCCGGTACCGGCGTGGAGACCGACGGTATCGACCTGGAAGTCGCCGGCGCCCTGACCCCGGACTGGAATGTGTACGGTGGCTACACGTACCTGCACTTTCGTCGCACCAGTGCCGATGGCCTGAGCGACCCCAAACACCTGTTCAAGCTCTCCACCACCTATCACTTGTCGGGCCCGCTGGACCGTCTCACCGTCGGCGGCGGCGTGACCGCGCAGACCAACATTCGCGCCACCTCCACCCCGGCCGGTGTGCCGACCAACGGGGTGAGCCGTGCGGCGTCCGAGGTCAACTGGTCGGGCTACGCGATCTGGAATGCCATGGCCAAGTACGAGATCAATGACGACGTCAGCCTGACCCTCAACGCCAACAACCTGTTCGACAAGACCTATTACACCCGCTACGGCTTCTACGCCGGCGCGATCTACGGCGACCCGCGCAGCCTGTCGCTGACCCTGAGTACTGCGTTCTAACCTCCGGCATCCCCATCTTCCCCAAGGTGGCTGGACAGAAAAACGCGCTACCGAAGCCCGCCTTGTGCGGGCTTCGCTTTTTCACACAACCGTGCAGGCGCTTACCAGGACGCGGGGTTCTGCAGAAAGACCACATACCCGCGAAACCACTCGCTGTGCTTGAGGTAATCCGGCGCGGTCCAGGTGCCGCCCTGGATCAGCCCGATCTTGAACGGCAGCCCCAGCCGACTCATGCGCGGCAAGTACGCGGCGTAATCCGGGATGCTGTGGCGGCCCTGATAGGTCTGTACCACCACTTCATCCACCACCCCCTTGAGCTGGGCAATAGCGGCCGGGTCGGCGTTGCTGCTCCAGTCCATCAGGCCGGTGATGCTCAGGCGCAGGTCGGCGGGCAGGCGCTGGCGCAGGTCACGCAGAAAGGCGGCGTACTCGTGCAGGTACTGGGTGCGGGCGTCGAAGTCGATCTGGATGCCCACCACCGGGTTGCCCGCTTTGCGCCAACGCTGCACCTGGCCGAGCAGTTGGGTGTACACCGGCTCCGGCCAGCGCAGGGTGTGGGCGCGGTACACCACCCACACTTCGCCCTGGGTCAGGCGCGGCACGCTGATGCCCTGGGCGATCATCCGCACGCCACGCCCTGGTGCGCGGCGGCTGGAATTGATCTGGCCCTGCAGGATGTAGAGGGTCTTGGCCTGCTGCAGCACCGGCTGCGGCGCGACCCCGCTCCACAGCCAGAAGGCGTCATAGTCGCGGGCATCGACGGCGCCGAAGGCCGGGCCCGCCAGCAGCAGCCAGCCGAGCCACAGGTGCTTCACCAGTAGTACTGCGCCGATTTGCCCCATGGGGTGTTGGCGAAGCTGCTTTTCAACTGGCGGAACCACGCCTTGCGCACGCCAGGCTCGACATCCTGGCCGCCGCAACTGTTATAGCCAGCGGGGGCGTAACAGTTGACCGCCCGGAACAGCGCGTAGGCCTTGTCATTTTTGGGTGCCTTGGCGTCGCGGATCACCTGCTTGTAACCCTCGAGGCGCGAGAAGGTTTCCCCCTTGAAGTCCGAGGGGCTGCTGCCCAGGCTGCCGGCGGCGCGTGCCTGCTCCAACGGCATGCCGTCGAGGTTGTTGCGCAGGATGAATTCACCCAGGCAGTTCAGGCCCTGCGGGTTGTTGGCGTCGGCCTGCAGCGTCTCGGCGGTTTGCGCAATGCTCGGGCAGGCGTAGCCGGACTCCGCCTTGTTGCCGTTCCACTGGAACATCCGCAAGCTCTGGCCAGCGCTGTAGACATAACCCAGGCTGGTGCCGAGTGTGTCTTCGGGGGCGGGCGTGGGCAATTGCTTGAGGTCATCGAGGAAGTCGGCGAATTGCCCGCGCAGCAGGTTTTTATAGAGCAACACGAATTGCGCGGTCTGGCGCTCCAGCGGGTCGCGGGCCTGGGCGATTTGCTGGCGCAGCAGCGCGGGGCCGGCGACGTTGCGCAGCAGCACGTAGCGGACCTGCCTGGCGCTGATCGGCGAATCGGTGGCAAAGACCTTGGCCAACTGGCCGCTGCGCTCATGGTTCAGCGCCAGGGCCAGCTCGAGCTGGTCGCGTTGCAGTGGCTGCTGTACCCGCGGCAGCAGTTTCAACCACACGGCTTCGGCGCCTTGCCAATCCTGTTTGTCTTCCAGCGCCAGCGCGCGCAGGGTCTGTTGGCTGAACGCGAAATAATCCAGGCTCGAGGGCACATCCTTGGGCAATTGTTGCAGGGCCTTGTCTGGCTGATGTTCCACGTAGAGCGCATAGGCCGCGAGCACGTAGTCGTACAGCGCCGGCTCATTGGCAAACGCGGCTTTTTGCTGTTCGAGATCGGCGCGGGTCAGCAGCGGCGGCGTGTGAGCGCGCATCATCTTCAGGTCACTGACCACTTGGATCAGCGGCGTGAAACGGTTCTCGCCACTGAGCGTCAGCAACTTGGTGTCAGCCTCTTCGACCAGTTCATCCGTCGACACATTGCGCTGTGCGTCGCTCACCTGGGTGAACGCGTGGGCGAAGGCCTCGGCGAGGCGGGTGTTGTCGTCCGCCAGCCAATACACGCGACGCAACAGGCCTCGGGCGGAGGCGCTGTATTGGCCCTGTGGATAAGTGCTCAGGTAGTGATTGAAACCTTGCTCGGCCTGCGCCAGTGCCGGCTTATCCACACGTTCGAGTTGCGGCACGCCGTATTCGTCGTAGGTGTTGGCCTGGGCCTGGTTCAGTGCGGTGCGGGCGGTCATGTACAGCGCGGTTTCTTTCAGCCAGGGCAGGCTGGCGCTGCTGATGGCCGAGAAGCCACGTTCAGCTTCGGCAAAGCGGCCGGTATAGAAGTCGGCGGCGGCTTGCAGGTAGGTGCGCAGCAGTTGGCCGTCGCTGGACTGGATCTGCCGCGGGTCCGCCACCACCGGGCCGTCCCAGGTGCAGGTGGTCAGCAATTGCAGGCGTGCCTTGACCAGCAGCTCACGCTCGGCCGCCGGCATGTCGGCCTTGACCACCTGGCTGACAAACGCCGTGGCGCTGTCATCGTCGTTGCTGCGGCAGCGGCTGCCTTCGCCGTTGAGGAAGGCTTCACCGGCGGTCTTGTAGTCGTCACGCTTGATGCCCAGGGGCGCGAGCAGCGTGTCCAGCTCGGCGGTGCGCGCATCGTCGGGGGTGTTGTCAGGTTCGGTGTCGGCATTCGGCCGTGGAGTCAGGCGATACACCGGGAAAGGCACCGGGCCGAAACCCTGGGACAGGTCGTCTTCGTCCAGGGCATTGGGCGCCAGTGGCAGGGCTTTTTTATCGGCCAGCAACAGGCGCAGGTTGACGCGGCTGTCGTTGCCAGGGCTCAGGAAGGGCAGGTTGTTGCAGGTGTCGAGGGTGTCACGGGAGACACGCCAGTCGGGGTAGCACGAGTCGTCAGAGCTGGCCATTACCGGCAGGGAAATACTGGCGAGCAGGGCCAGTGTCAGGGGTGACAGAAAACCGATGCGCATGACGTGTCCTTGATCCTGGGTCCTTGGAAGGCGGCAATAATAGCCTGTTCCTACGGCCACTTCGGTGAAGGCCTGCGCAAATTGCGGATTTGTCTGAATCCAGCAGCGACCCAATGGCTTTTGCCCTAGAGTGGCGATGTGGTCAGGGCAGTGGCAGGGGAATCTGTGGCAGAGCAAAACGAAAAGGTCGGGACATTGCCCGCCTGCAACCACCTCGCCTTTGCGGGGGCCGGTTGGATCAGCCGACTCTGGTGGGTGCCGATCCTGGCATTGGCCATGGCCCTGCGCTTTTACCACCTGACGTCGGCAGCCATTTGGGGTGACGAAGGCTCCAGCCTGCTGCTCAGCGAATACGCCCTTGGCGACTTGTGGTTCCACGCCGCGCACGATGTGCACCCGCCGTTGTACTTTTTCATGCTGCGCGGCTGGATCGAGCTGTTCGGCGACAGCATCGGGTCGATCCGTGGCATGAGTGCCGTACCCGGCGTGATCGCGGTGGGCCTGGGCGTGTGGTTGACCCGGCTCCTGTCGACCCGTCGTGCGGCGGTGCTGGCGGGGATCCTGCTGGCGCTGCTGCCGACGGCGGTGCGCTACAGCCAGGAAGTGCGCATGTATTCGCTGCTCGGCGTATGGCTGCTGGGGGCCACGCTGGCGCTGGCGTACTGGGTGCGCCAACCCCAGCGCGCGCGGTATCTGGCGGTGTATGTGTTGCTGATGAGTGCCGGTTTCTACACGCACTATTTCACCGCGTTGTGCGTGCTGGTGCACTGGGCCTACCTCGGCGTGCTGTGGCGCGAACGCTTGCTGGCGCGCCCGGCGTGGTGGTCGGCGAATGTGGCGATTGTGGTGCTGTACCTGCCCTGGCTGCCGAGCCTGCTGGACCTGGTGCAGCATGTTGAACAGCTCAAGGTCGGCGGTGATATTGGGTGGGAGGAACCGGTTGGCCTGTCCTCCCTGCCGTCGATGCTCTGGCAGTTCGTGATCCAGGATGACGGTGAGGATGTGTGGCCGCCGCTGTTCTGGCTGGTGCCGTCGTTGCTGGTGGCGGTGGTGGTAGGCATGGCCTGGCGTGATCGCGAGCGCCATCGGCCGGCCACGTTGCTGGCGCTGTTTTTACTCCTGCCGATGCTGCTGGTGTACGGGGTGTCGTTCATTTCCCCGGTGTTCATCGAGCGCTACCTCACCGTGTACGCGCTGGCCCTGCCGATTCTGATCGCCCTGGCAGTCGACCGCCGGCCCTGGCTGGGCGCCGCACTGTTCGTGCTGTTCGTCGGGATTGAACTGGTCGGGCTAAAGAACACTTACACGGTCGACGAACAGGACCAACTCAATGTGCCGGTGGCGTTCGTCAATCGCAATTACCAGGAAGACGACCGCATCGTGCTCAGCGACATGATGTGGTACCTCAGCTACGTGTATTACGACCAGACCGATGCCCAATTGCAGCTCTACACCCCGCCAAAATCCGACGGCACGCCCACCCGCCCGAATGCCTACGGCTTCGGCACCCTGGTGGACCAGGACGGCGGGCGCATCTATCTCGACCAACTGTCGGCACTGCCCGCCGAGACCCGACGCGTGTGGCTGATCAGCAGCAACGAAGCCCCCGATGAATTTGCGCCACTGCCCCAGGGCTGGCGCGAACTCAGTCGCCAGGATGGCGGCGGCGCGCGGGCGCGGTTGTTCGTGCTGTGCAACGTACCGTCAGCGCTGCCCGAGGGTTGCCGCTAGACTCGATTGAACCGTCCTCTATCAGGAGCCCCACCCATGGAATCGCCTGTGCATAGCTTGCAGTCTCTGTTCAAACAGCTGGGGCTGCCGGATGACCCGGTCAGCATTGATAAGTTTGTGGCGGTGCATTCGCCGCTCAAGGCGGATTTGCAGTTGGCGGATGCGTTTTTTTGGACGGACAGCCAGAAGGCATTTTTGCGTGAAGAGATTGTGGAGGATGCGGATTGGGCTGAGGTGGTGGATGAGTTGAACCTGATGCTGCGGGGTGGTCGAGGGGTGTAAAAACCCGACGTCAGTGTGAAAGTCTAAGGTAACGCGATGTCGCTGATCGGCTGTGCCTAAAGGTGGCAGGGGGCTTGCCCCCGATGACGTTGTCTCAGGCTCAGGTTCTTATCTGAACCGCCATCAACGAGAGCAGGCCTCCTCCCAGAAAAGCCCTCCCACCACCCATCCGCTAATTTGTTTCAAAACTTGACGGCCCAAGCGGCATCTATCATATTGATAGTTAGCAAACTAACTGTATGCGAACTATCCAGTGTCCCAATCCCTCGAACAACTTCAGATGAACCTCAGCAGCAGCATGGTGGTGGGCGCCCGCAACTGGCGCAAAATCTGCCAGACCACGCTGGTGAGTTTCGGTATTTCCGAAGCCTGCGCCGTGCCGCTGTTGATGATCGGCCGCCTGGGCGACGGAGTGCATCAGGTCAAGGTGGCCCAGGCCTCCGGGATGGAAAGCCCTTCCCTGGTACGCCTGTTGGACCAGCTGTGCAACGGCGGTTACGTGTGCCGCACCGAAGACGCCCACGACCGTCGTGCCAAGGCCCTGAGCCTCACCGAACGCGGCCGCGAGCTGGTGCAAGCGGTGGAAGTGCAACTGGTGCGCCTGCGCAAGGAAGTCCTTGCCGACCTGGCCCCCAGCGATATGGAGGCCGCGCTGCGCGTACTGCGCGCCTTTGAGGCGGCGACGCTTTGAACGGGTTTATGACGGGTTTTCCGCCCGCCCGCGACTGGTTCTACGGCGTGCGCACCTTCGCGGCGTCGATGATCGCCCTGTACATCGCCATGCTCATGCAAATGCCGCGTCCCTATTGGGCGATGGCCACGGTGTATATCGTCTCCAGCCCGTTCGTCGGCCCCACCAGTTCCAAGGCGCTGTACCGCGCCATCGGTACCCTGATGGGCGCGGCGGCGGCGGTGTTGTTCGTGCCGATGTTCGTGCAGTCGCCCTACTTGCTGGTGGTGGTGATCGCCCTGTGGACGGGCACGCTGTTGTTTTTGTCCATGCACTTGCGCACCGCCAACAACTACGCGCTGATGCTGGCCGGCTACACCTTGCCGCTGATCGCCCTGCCGGTGGTGGATAACCCCTTGGCCGTGTGGGATGTAGCGCAGGCGCGCACCGAAGAGATCTTCCTCGGCATTGCCGTGGCAGCGGTGGTGGGGGCGATGTTCTGGCCACGCCGGCTGATGCCGGTGTTCGACGGCTCGGTGGCCAAGTGGTTTGCCGACGCGCAGGTCTACAGCCAGCGCTTTCTCAGCCGCACTGTCTCGCCGGAAGAAGTCAGCACCTTGCGCGGCGGCATGGTGGCCACCTTCAACACCCTGGAATTGATGATTGGCCAGTTGCCCCATGAGGGCGCGCGGCCGCAGACAGTACGCAACACCAAGGAGCTGCGTGGGCGCATGATCCATCTGTTGCCGGTGGTGGATGCCCTCGATGACGCGCTGTACGCCGTCGAGCATCGTGCTCCGGAGTACCTGGAAAAGATCACGCCGCTGCTCGAAGCCGCCAACCAATGGCTGGACAGTACGCAACATAACCCATCGCTGGAAAACTGGCGCGCCCTGCGCGACCAGGTCGACGCCCAGCAACCGGTTGGCGAAGCGCTGGACGACCGCCACACCCTGGTGTTTTCCAACGCGCTGTACCGCCTCGGCGAATGGATCGACCTGTGGCAAGACTGCCGCAGCCTGCAAGCCGCCATCCAATGCGAGAGCCAGGACACCTGGCGCGCCGTCTATCGCCACTGGCGCCTGGGCCGGCTCACGCCGTTTCTCGACCGTGGCCTGATGTTCTATTCGGCGTTTTCCACCGTCTCCGCGATCATCGTCGCGTCGGTGCTGTGGATCTTGCTGGGCTGGACCGACGGCGGCAGCGCAGTGATCCTGGCTGCCGTGGCCTGCAGCTTTTTTGCGACGATGGACGACCCGGCGCCACAGATCTACCGGTTCTTTTTCTGGACCGCCATGTCGGTGTTGTTCGCCAGCCTCTATCTGTTCCTCGTGCTGCCCAACCTGCACGATTTCCCCATGCTGGTGCTGGCGTTTGCGGTGCCGTTCATCTGCATCGGCACGCTCACGGTGCAGCCGCGTTTCTACCTGGGCATGCTGCTGACGCTGGTGAACACCTCGTCGTTCATCAGCATCCAGGGTGCATACGACGCGGACTTCCTCAGCTTCGCCAACGTCAACCTGGCCGGGCCGGTGGGGCTGTTGTTCGCCTTCGTATGGACGCTGATCGCACGACCCTTCGGCGCCGAGCTGGCGGCCAAGCGCCTGACCCGTTTTAGCTGGCGCGACATCGTCAGCCTCACCGAACCTGCGACCCTCGCCGAACACCGGCACATGGCCGCGCAAATGCTCGACCGCCTGATGCAGCACCTGCCGCGCCTGGCCCTCACCAACCAGGACACCGGCATGGCCCTGCGCGACCTGCGCGTGGCGCTGAACCTGCTCGACCTGCTGGCTTACTCGCCACGTATCCTCGGCGTGCCCAGGGTGCTGCTCAATCAAGTGGTCGAAGGCGTCGGCGGTTACTTCAAGGCCTGCCTCAAGGCCGGTGAACGCTTGCCCGCGCCGAGCGGTCTGTTGATGACCCTGGACCGCACGCGCCGTGCCCTCAACGGCCAGGGCCTGCAAGACGAAGACGACACCCGCGTGCACCTGCTGCACGCGCTGGCTGGCCTGCGCCTGGCGTTGCTGCCTGGCGTGGAATTCATTGGCGGCACCGAGATGGAAGCGCCGCTACCCGATGGAGCGCCTTTATGATCGGTGATCTGGATATCAGCGGGGTGTTCCTGCCCACGCTGCTGGTGCTGATGGGCATTACGTATGTGTTGTTCCTGGTGGTGCATGGGTTGTTGACCCGGCTCCACTTCTATCGCCTGGTCTGGCACCGGGCATTGTTCAATGTGGGGCTCTACGCGCTGTTGCTCGGCGCCGTGGACTCACTCAGTCGATACCTGATGACATGAAAAAACCTTTTTTGACCATCGGCCGTGTAGTCCTGACTTTGTTGATCGTGAGTTTCGCGGTCGTCGTGGTGTGGCGCATGGTCATGTATTACATGTTTGCACCCTGGACCCGTGACGGGCACATCCGCGCCGACATCGTGCAGATTGCCCCGGACGTGTCCGGGCTGATCCAGCAAGTGGACGTGCGTGACAACCAGTTGGTGACCAAGGGCCAGGTGCTGTTTGCCGTCGACCAGGACCGCTTCAAGCTGGCCCTGCGCCAGGCCCAGGCCGCCGTGGCCGACCGCCAGGAAACACTGGCCCAGGCCAGTCGCGAATACAAACGTAACCGTGGCCTCGGCAACCTGGTGCCCAGCGAGCAACTGGAAGAAAGCCAGTCCCGCGTGGCCCGCGCCCAATCGGCCCTGGCCGAAGCGCAGGTGGCGGTGGATGCGGCCCAGCTCAACCTCGACCGCTCGGTGGTACGCAGCCCGGTAGACGGCTACGTCAACGACCGTGCGCCGCGCAACCAGGAGTTTGTCACCGCCGGGCGCCCGGTGCTGTCGGTGGTGGACAGCAACTCGTTCCACATCGACGGCTACTTCGAAGAAACCAAGCTCGACGGCATCCACGTCGGCATGGACGTGGACATCCGCGTGATCGGCGACAACGCCCGCCTGCGTGGGCATGTGCAGAGTATCGTCGCCGGCATCGAAGACCGTGACCGCAGCAGCGGCTCCAACCTGCTGCCCAACGTCAACCCGGCGTTCAGCTGGGTGCGCCTGGCCCAACGGATTCCGGTGCGGATTGCCTTTGACGATGTGCCGCCAGACTTCCGCATGATCGCCGGACGTACGGCCACTGTGTCGATCATCGGCGATAAGGTCAAAGACGGAGAGCAGCCATGAAACGACTGCTGGCCACCGCCGCGCTGGGGTTGATGCTGTCGGCCTGCCAAATGGTCGGCCCGGACTACACGCTGCCAGACCAGGCCGCCGTCAAGCGTGGCGACCTGCAAGGCCAACTGGCGGGCGAGGGCAGCAACGTGGTGTCGGCGCCGGTGCCGGCGCACTGGTGGAAACTCTACAAAGACCCGCGCCTGGATGAGCTGGTGCGCCAGGCGATGGCCTCCAACACCGACCTGCGTGTGGCCGCTGCCAACCTGCAACGCTCGCGCTACCAGGTGCAGCAGGCTGAATCTGCCGGTGGCTGGAGTGCCGGCGCCAAGGCTGAAGCCCAGCGCTTGCAAGAGTCCGGCGAAGCGTTTTTGCTCGAAGATAAAGTGCCGGTGGCCAACATCGGCAGCGTCGGCATCAGCACCTCCTACCAGTTCGACTTGTGGGGCACCTTGCAGCGCGGCATCGAAAGTGCCCAAGCGAGCGCCGACGCTGCGCAAGCCGCGGCGGATATCGCGCGCATCACCCTGGTGGCGGACGTGGTGCGTTCCTACACCCAGGTGTGTGCGGCCAATGAAGAGCTGGCGATTGCCAACGAGTCCCTGGAGCTTCAAGCCCAAAGCACCCAGCTCACCCAGCGCCTGCGTGACGCCGGCCGTGGCGACGAAACCCAGGTGACCCGTTCGCAAACCCAATACAAATCCCTGCGGGCGGACATGCCGCGCTATGAAGCGGCGCGCCAGGCCGGGTTGTTCCGCCTGTCGATGCTGCTGGCCAAGCCGGTGGACCAACTGCCGGCGGGCACCAGCACCTGTGCCGAGCTGCCGCAGATCGCCCAATTATTGCCCGTGGGCGACGGCGCGGCACTGCTCAAGCGGCGCCCCGATGTACGCCAGGCCGAACGTCAACTGGCGGCGGCCACCGCACGAATCGGCGTGGCGACCGGCGCGTTGTACCCCGACATCAGCATCGGTGCCACCGTCGGCACCGTGGGTATCCTCGACAACCTGGGTACCGCGCCGACCAACCGCTGGGGGTTCGGCCCGTTGATCAGTTGGTCGGTGCCGACCAACGGCGCCCGTGCCCGCATCCACGAAGCCGAAGCCGCGACCCAGGGCGCCCTGGCGCACTTTGACGGGGTGGTGCTCAACGCCATCCGAGAAACCCAGACCGGCCTGGCGCAATACACCGCGCAGCTGCAACGCCGCGACGCCTTGGATGAAGCCGGCGAGTCGGCCAAGGAAGCGGCGGACCAGACCCACCGCTTCTTCCAGGCCGGCCGCGCGTCGTTCCTGGCCGACCTGCAAGCTACCCGCACCTACACCGATGTACGGGCGCAACTGGCGGCGGCGAACACTCAGGTTGCCATGAGCCAGATCGACCTGTTCCTGGCCTTGGGCGGCGGTTGGGAAAGCGGACGAACGCACGCAGCACCGGCCAGCAAACCCTGAGCGAATAGCTATGCTTTCACAGGCGGACGTGCATGATGGTCCGCCTGTAAGCGTTCGCGTTTGCTCATGGGGATTCCAATAATGAAAAACCCTTATGCTCCCGCTTTCTGGTGCGTGTCCTTCGCACTGGTGTTGTTATCGGCGACCTACTTCTACGGCGTGATGCTCGCCCACCAAATCGACAAGGCCCTGGTGTTTCTCGACAGCGCCTGCCTGGTGATCGGCACTCTGTCCATTGGCGTCGTCGCCTGGGCGTCCTACCAGAACCACCGGATCAAGAAGAAGCTGCTGGAACAAGGCAAGACCCGCGTGGCGATCTGGGACACCAAGGTCGCGCTGCGCCGGGTCGAAACCGTGTTCGACCGTTATTTCTGGGGCAGCTACTGGCAGCCGGGACGCACCTTCCAGGAGGTCATGGGCGACCTCACCGGCACGCCCCTGGAAAAAAGCCTCGAAGTCCTGAAAAAGCAGTGTGTGGTGCTGGATCGGCAGGTCGCCGATGGTAGGCATTGGCTGAATAATGCGCGGGAACTGTCCGACGTCGCCACGCAGATGGCCCGCGAGCGCTACCAGCTGGACTTCTGCGACCCCAAGACCGACACCCCCGGCAACGCGGTGATCCACCGCGAGTTCGAGGTGTTGGTGTACACCTGGACGGCACGTCTGAAGAGTTTTGACCACCAACTGGATGAAATTGAGCTGGAATACACCTGAACTCCTGCGGGCGTTTGCCCCTCTGAAAAGCTGGGCCGTTTTCGGTCGCGAGTGCTAATCTTCCCCCGCATTTTGGCGGGCTTGAGCCGACCTTTCGGGGTTCAAGGAAGACAGCCCACTTCTCACAGGATTTGATCAGGTCACTTCATGAATAAGCCAGCAGTTGTTCTTTTGGGTTTGGTTGTCGCCGTAGGTGTCGTCAGTGCAGGCGGCGCCTGGTACACCGGCAAGCAATTGGAGCCGGTACTGCAAACGGCGGTACAGGACGCCAACAAGGAGCTGCATCGTTCCATGGCCGGTGTCGATGGCACCCTCGACCTGGAACTGGTGTCCCTGGACCGTGGCCTGTTCAGCAGCACCGCGCACTATCGCCTCAAGGGTCAGGGCTCGTTCTTCGGTGAGCAGAACCCGAACCCGGAACTGCTGTTTGTCGACCATATCGAACACGGCCCGCTGCCGTTTTCGCGCCTGGTCTCGCTGAAGTGGCTGCCGGTCATGGCCACCAGTCACTACGCGCTGGAAAAGAACGCCACCACCGAAAAATGGTTCGCCGCCGCCAAGGACCAGTCGCCGCTCAAGGGCGTGGCCAATATCGGCTACAGCCGTTCGGTCACCGGCAACCTCGAGTTGCTGCCCCTGGAGTTCAAGGACGAGACCGCCACCGTGAGCTTCTCCGGCGCCAACCTGGACTTCGACAGCACCGCCGAAGGCAAGAAGGTCAAGGTCGACGGCTTCATGAACAGCCTCAAGGTCGCGGCGATCGATGGCAATGGCTCGCCCGTGGACATCGACCTCGCCGGCCTGACGGTGGCCAGCAACCTGGAGAAGTCCACCTTTGACTTCTACACCGGGCAGAACACCGTGGAACTGAGCGACGCCAAGCTCACCTACGGCCCACAGAAAGCCGTGCTGACCCTCAAGGGCTTCGAGCAGAAAGACACCAGCGCCGTCAAAGACAACAACCTCAACGGCCGCGTCGACTACAAGATCGACGAAATCGGCTACCAGGGTAAACCTGTCGGCTCGGCCGCCATGGCCTTGAGCGTCAAGAACATCGACGTACCGTCGGGCCTGCTGCTGACCAAGCTGTATCAGGACAAGATGCAGCCAGTGCAAGCCGCCGCGGCTGCTGGCCAACCGGTGCCGGAACTGCAACTGACCGAAGCCGAGCAGGCCCTGGCTGAAGCCAACGTCAACCAGTTGCTGGCCGCCAAGCCGCAAGTGGCGCTGGAAAATCTGTCGCTGAAAACCACCCATGGCGAGAGCAAGCTCAACCTGCTGGTGGACCTGACCAAGCCGTCGTCCATGGAGCTGCCGCCGGTGGAGCTGGGCAAGCAGATGATTGCCTTGCTGGACCTGAACGTTAATCTGTCCAAGCCGATGATCGCCGACGTTGCCGCCCTGCAGGCTCAGGCCGGTGGTGTGACCGATCCTAAAGCCATCGAGCAGCAAGCCCAGATGGCCAGCGAAATGGTCAGCGGCATGGCCGTGGGCACGCAATTGGCGACCCTGGTAGGCAGCGACGTGGTTTCCAAACTGCACTACGCAAACAATGAAGTGACGTTCAACGGCCAGAAGATGACCGTGGAACAGTTCATTGGCTTCGTGATGGGCAAGATCGGCGCGATGAGCGGCGCTCAATAATCCGTTGATTCAACGGTGGGAGGGGCGTGCCCCTCCCACGTTGATTGTGTGCCTCTGCGCAAGCCTTCAATCTTCTCTGCAACCCCCCGCTTTTCAATTCTGAACAAATGTTCTGAATTATCCTTTTTGATACACATCTCCGGGATAGTCCCTACAGGAAAGCCCCAGTCGGGTCACGCGACGCCGACACCCTGACGCGATCTGCTCAGGAGCATCTATCGTCACCGCTTTCCGTGTGTAAGGAAGCTCACGATATGTTGCGAAACCTACCACTCAGTGCATCAGGCCGGTTGCGACTGCTCGTCGGGGCAGCGTTATGCAGCCAACTCCTGTTGCCATCCCTGGCCTTTGCCGACCCGGCCTACGACGCCCTGATCATCCAGGCGCGCAACGGCAACTTCACCCCTGCACTGACCCAGTTGCGCCAACTGCCTGCCGAGCGCCAGACGCCCGGGCAGATCAGCGATCACCTGGTCATTGCCGGCTGGGCCGGGCAAGACGCCGAAGTGCTCAAGGTGTATGAAACCCTGGGCAAGCACCGCAACCTGACCACCCAGGCCCTGGCCACGGTGGCGCGCACCTATCGCAACCAGAAACAATGGGCGCAGGCGCTGGCGGTGTACAACCGGGCGTTATTGCGTGAGCCCAACAACGTCGATTTGCAATTGGGCCAGGCGCTGACCCAGGCCGACGGTGGCCAGGCTGCCCAAGCCGTGCAGCGTACCCGCGCACTGGTGGCGGCCAAGCCCGATGACCCCAACCGGCGCATGGCGCTGGGCTACGCGCTGACCCGCGCCGGCCAGAAGTTCGACGCGCTGTTTGAATTCGACCAGGCCTTTCTGCGTGCCGGTGATAACCCGCAGGTGCTGCGTGAATACATCGTCGCCTTGCAGAACGTGCGGATGCCGGAGCCGGCCTTGCGTCTCTCGGCCAAGCATCCTGGCCTGCTCGACCCGGTCACCCAGCGCCGCCTCGAGGGCGACCTCGCCGCCGAACGGGTGCGCATGGCCGAATTCGCCACGCGCACCGAGCAAGAGCGCTATGTGATCGCCGACCGCGCCCTGCAGAACTACGACACATTGCTCACCCGCTGGACCCCGGACGCCAGTGCCCGTGACGACGTGGTGCGTTGGCGCATCGATCGCCTGGGCGCCCTCAAGGCCCGGGCACGCACCGCCGACGTGATCCGTGAATACGAAACCCTGAAGGGCGAAGGCGTGCAACTGCCGACCTACGCCGTGCGTTGGGTGGCGGCGTCCTACCTGGATCAGCGCAAGCCCGAACAGGCCGAGGTGTTGTATCGCCAGGCGCTGAGTGCACCCGACGCCGAGCCGGACGACCGGGTCGAAGACACCACCGCGCTCTACTATGCCCTGCAGGAAAGCGACCGCGTCGCAGAGGCCAACCAGGTCGCCAGCAACCTCGCCAGCAGCCAGAGGCCGAAAGTCGAGCTCAAGGGCTTGCCGGTGGGCAACCCCAACGACTCCTGGATGGACGCGCAGCAACTGTCGGCCCAGTCCGGTGTCTACGGCGGCAACCTGGCTGGCAGTGAAGCCGGCCTGGAAGCCCTGGTGGCCAAGGCCCCTGGCAACGTCGGCCTGCGCCTGGCCCAGGCCGACATGTACCGCGCCCGCGATTTGCCCCGGCGCGCCGAAGGCGTACTGAAGGAAACCGAAGCCCAGGCCCCGCGCGACATCGGCCTGGAAGTCAGCCAGGCCTACACCGCCATGGACCTGCAGGAGTGGCGCCAGCTTGACGTGCTCACCGATGACGTGGTCGCCCGCAACCCCGACAGCCGCCAGGTGCAGCGCTTGAATCGGCTGCGCAACGTGCATGAAATGGCCGAACTGCGCGTCGAGGCCTACACCGGCAAGAGCTTCGGCGGCGGTAACAACGGCGATGCCGGTGCCGTCTCCGGCAGTCGTGACTGGGGCATTGAAAGCCGCCTCTACACGCCGCCCATCGATGAAGACTGGCGCCTGTTCGCCGGTGCCGGCTATGCCCGCGCCGATTTCGAAGAGGGCACCGGCCAGCACCGTTGGCAAAGTGTCGGCGTCGAGCGGCGCACCCGCGACATGACCGTGGAAGCGGAAATCTCCAATCATTCCTACGGCGATGGCAGCAAGCAAGGCGCCGCCGTGTCGATCGCCCGTGACATCAACGACCACTGGCAATACGGCGGCAGCCTCGGCTACTTGCTGTCCACCACGCCGCTGCGGGCGCTGAATGCCGGCATCACGGCCAACGGCGGTAGCGGGTTTGTGCGCTGGCGCGCCAACGAAAGCCGCGAGTGGAGACTGTCCCTCAGCCCGTCGCACTTCAGCGATGGCAACGACCGTTTCGAAGCGTTGCTCACCGGTCGCCAGGGCGTCTACAGCTCGCCGAAAGTGCAAGTGGACCTGGGCCTGGAAGTCGCCGCCAGCCGTAACAGCAAGGAAGACACGGTGTACTTCAATCCGAAGTCCGACCTCAGCGTCATGCCGACGGTCACCGTCAATCATCAGCTCTATCACCGCTACGAAACGCTATGGACCCAGCAGTTCCAGCTCGGCGCGGGTACCTACAGCCAGAAGGATTACTCCACGGGTGGCATGGGCCTGATCGGTTATGGCCAACGCTTCTTCTGGAATGACGTCCTGGAAGTCGGCGCCAACCTGAGCTTGATCAGCCGACCTTACGACGGCGATCGCGAACGCGATCTGCGTCTGCTCGTCGACCTCACTTACCGTTTCTAGAAGAGCCTGACCATGACCGTCCTCAGCCGTTGCTTGTTGATCCTGGGCGTTTTGCTGGCCAGTGCCTGTGCCCAGCAGCCCGCACCTTTCACTCCACCCGCCGAACGGCCGATCCCGGTCAACGAAACGCCGTGGCCGAAAAACCATTTCCTGGGCATTGCCTATCACGATATCGAAGATCGCGACCCCGATCAGACCGTGGTAGCGGTGCGTACCGAACGTTTGATCGAACAATTGGCCTGGCTGCGTGAAAACGGCTACCAGGCGGTCAGCGTCGATCAGATACTCGCCGCCCGCAGCGGTGGGCCGGCGCTACCGCCCAAGGCCATCATGCTCAGCTTCGACGACGGCTATTCGAGCTTCTATACCCGGGTGATGCCGATTCTGCGTGCCTATCACTGGCCTGCCGTGCTGGCGCCAGTGGGCAGCTGGATCGATACGCCGCTGAACAAACCGGTGGATTTCGCCGGCACGCCACGCCCACGGGGTGACTTCCTCACGTGGGAGCAGATTCGCGAAGTGTCCAAGTCCGGCCTGGTGGAAATCGCCGCGCACACTGACGCCAATCACACCGGTATCCTCGCCAACCCCCAGGGCAACCTGGAGCCGGCTGCGACCACGCGCCGCTATGACCCGGCCACGAAACGCTACGAAACCGAAGCGCAGTTCCAGGCGCGTATGCGTGCCGACGTGGCGGCGATCACTCACAAGATCCGCTCGGTCACCGGCAAGGCTCCGCGCGTCTGGGTGTGGCCTTACGGCGCCGCCGATGGCACCTCGCTGGCGGTGGTGAACGAACAGGGTTACCAGATGGCGCTGACCCTCGAAGACGGCCTCGACAGCCTCGGCGACCTGAACAACAGCCCGCGTTTCCTGGTGGCATCCGACCCGGATGGCGAGCACTTTGCCAACAGCATTGTCGGCGAACAGGCCCATGTGCCTCTGCGGGTGCTGCACGTGGACCTGGACAACGTCTACGACCCCGACCCGGCCCAGCAGGCGCGCAACCTCGACCAACTGGTGCAGCGCGTGGTGGACATGGGCGCGAGCACGGTGTTCCTGCAAGCCTTTGCCGACCCGGTGGGCGACGGCCTGGTGCACTCGCTGTACTTCCCCAACCGCCACCTGCCGATGCGCGCCGACCTGTTCAACCGCGTCTCTTGGCAACTGCACACCCGTGCCCATGCGAGCGTGTATGCGTGGATGCCGGTGATGAGCTTTGCCCTGGATGCCAAGTTGCCCCGCGTGACCCGTTGGGACCCGGAAACCGGTAAGGTGGGGGTCGATCCAGACCAGTACAAACGCCTGTCGCCGTTCGACCCGCAAGTGCGCAAGATCGTCGGCGAGATCTATGAAGACCTGGCGCGCAATGCGGCCGTCGATGGCATCTTGTTCCACGACGACGCGGTGCTCTCGGACTTCGAAGACGCCAGCCCCGCTGCGCTCAAGGCCTACGCCGCCGCCGGCCTGCCGGACAGCATCGCCGCCCTGCGCGCTGACCCGGCGGTGATGCACCGCTGGACGCGCTTCAAGAGCCGCTACCTGATCGACTTCACCAAGGAGTTGACCGCCAAGTTCCGCGCCATCCGTGGGCCGGCGGTGCTGACCGCGCGCAATATCTTTGCCGAGCCGATGCTCAACCCCGAGAGCGAAGCCTGGTTCGCGCAGAACCTGGATGACTTCCTGCAGACCTATGACTGGACCGCGCCCATGGCGATGCCGCTGATGGAAGGCCAGGAGCTCAAGACGTCCAATGCCTGGCTGGAGAAGCTGGTGGCTACGGTCAAGGCACGCCCGGGTGCGATGCAGAAAACCATCTTCGAGCTGCAAGCCAAGGACTGGCGGACCAAGGCCGCGCCGGACATCGACGGCCAGCAGATGGCTGAATGGATGGGTGTGCTCAAGCGCCAGGGTGTCACGAGTTTTGGCTACTACCCGGACAACTTCCTGGAAAACTCCCCGGACCTGAAGACGGTACGTCCGGCCCTTTCCAACCAATGGAATCCATGACCATGTTCGATAGAATCCTGGCGTTACTCGTGCTGGCATTGGTATTGGGTGTGCCCCTGGGCCTGATCTTCCTGGTCACCGGGCAGTTCCTGATGGACTTCGTGTTTTTCTACCCGCTGTTCATGTCGGCGTTGTGGATCTCCGGCGGCCTGTATTTCTGGCTGCACTGGGAGCGTCACTGGCCGTGGAAAGACGATACGCCGGCGCCGGTACTGGCCGGCAACCCGCTGATCTCGATCATCATCCCTTGCTACAACGAAGGCGATAACGTCGCGGACACCATGGAGGCCGCGCTGGCCCAGGTGTACCCGAACATCGAAGTGATCGCGGTCAACGACGGCTCCAGCGACAACACCGCCGCGATCCTCGATGCGCTGGCCCTGAAAGACTCGCGCCTGCGGGTGCTGCACCTGGCGCAGAACCAGGGCAAGGCCGTGGCCTTGCGCATGGGTGCCGTGGCGGCGCGCAGTGAGTACCTGGTGTGCATCGACGGCGACGCGCTGCTGGATAAAAACGCGGCGGCCTACATGGTGGCACCGATGCTCGACAACCCGCGCCTGGGCGCCGTGACCGGCAACCCACGCATCCGCACGCGCTCGACCCTGATCGGCCGGGTGCAGGTGGGCGAGTTCTCGTCGATCATCGGCCTGATCAAGCGTACCCAGCGGGTGTTCGGGCGGATCTTCACGGTGTCCGGTGTGGTGGTGGCGTTTCGCAAGAAGGCGCTGGACCGCATCGACTACTGGAGCACCGACATGATCACCGAGGACATCGATGTCAGTTGGAAGCTGCAGCTCGACCACTGGAGCATCTTCTACGAGCCACGGGCGCTGTGCTGGATCCTGATGCCCGAAACCGTCGGTGGCCTGTGGAGACAGCGCCTGCGCTGGGCCCAGGGCGGCGCCGAAGTGCTGTTCAAGAACATCCGCGGCATCTGGCAATGGCGCCATCGCTACCTGTGGCCGCTGCTGTTCGAGTACTGCCTGTCCACCGGTTGGGCGTTCACGTTCCTGCTGTCGGTGATCTTCTACGTGCTGGGCAAATTCATGGTGTTGCCACCGGCGATCACCGTGGATGCCCTGGTGCCTCCGGCGTTTACCGGGTTGGTGCTGGCGATGGTGTGCCTGGTGCAGTTTGCGGTGAGCATCCTGATCGACCGGCGCTACGAAAAAGACCTGTGGAAAACCCTGTTCTGGACCGTGTGGTACCCGATGGTGTTCTGGCTGGTCAGCCTGTTCACCACCCTGGTGAGCTTCCCCAAAGTGCTGTTCAACCAGCACCAGAAGCGCGCGCGCTGGGTCAGCCCGGATCGCGGCATCAAACCTGTTGAAGAGGAGGCGTGATCATGAAACTGGTCAGAACTCGCCAACGTTCCATCATGTGGATCATCGATGTGCTGCTGACCCTGATGGCCTGGGCCGGGTTGGTCTGGCTGCTGGCGCGCGGGATCAACTCGATGCTCGATACTCACGGTGGGCCGCGCATTGAAGCGCCGATCTTTGCAGCGCTGAACACGCTGCAGGTCTACCTGTGGATTGCTTTGTTCAACGCGGTGATCCTGGTCAGCTGGGCGCGCTACCAGCAACGCAAGGGCCGCAAGTTCGCGAGGCGCCGCGCCGAGGCCAAGGCCCTGACGGACAAGAACATGAGCGACAGTTTCAGCCTGGCCGAAGGCGACCTCGAGCAACTGCGCCGGCCGGGTGTGCTGGTGATCCACAACGACGAGGAGGGCGGCGTGGCTGAGGTCAAGGCGCACATCTCCCGCGACGTGGAAAAGCCAGGGCTCACCCTGGTACCTGGCAAGGATCAAGACAAAGACGCCAGCTGATACCCTTCCCTCCAGGAGCCGGCAAACCGGCTCCTGCATCCCACACATGGGATCCCATTCGCAAAACCTTCGCGAACTTTTTTGAGTTTTTCCGCACTAACCTGTCTCGGCCACTAACTTGATGGCCAACTAGCAGCATCTGACACGTTATCCGACGAATCGCTGCCAAAACAGCAGCCGCTTGTTGGAAGAATACGTCCAGTCACAGGCCGTATGTCTTTGTTACTGCCACGGATCCGGCATGTGCTCTGCACTTTCCTGCTCGCTTACTTGAGCACTGAACAGTGCCGCCGCCCCTGCAGTTCGACACTATTGCCTTCACGCAATCTGAATGGGGCGTCCATGATGCCGGGCGCAGAGGGCGGATGATGATTCAATGGTCTGTGTTACGTGCACGTGAAGCAGGCAGTGACTTTGACGTGCCCGAGCAGGAACTGTCCCTCATCGACGAGGGTGTCTACAAAGTTTCAGATACTCAATATTGCCTGGCTGATATCCATATTGAGAACGGGCAAAAGCGGCTGGCATTGGTTTCATTTTTTTGGACGGTCAGTGCGGCGGCCTTTCGACGAGCTTATTCGTTCGACATCGAAGCCGACGATTTCGCGATCGGCGTGCCCCCGGTTGAGTTACTGCCAGACGACGCCGCGCCAACCTACGGTCAAATCAAACGTGCGTTGGCGGCCGTCGGGAGGGTTATGGAGCATGCTTCCTACCGTGTGATGTCCGATGGTGCTTTTATTCATCGGAGCCTGGAAAACGCCGACGCGTCCTATCATTTTCGTTCGCGTGACGATGTGGATGATGAGCCGCCCTATGCGATTGTGTGGAAGTGCTGCGCGGTTAACCTGAGCACTCAAAAATAAGTGGTGTGGTCTGGGGCAGACGCGCTACCGGCAATCGACGGATTGCTGAGTTTGAACAGTTCAGGGCCGAGCGTATGCCAATGCTGCCCTTCACCTTTTGCATCTTCAAGGATGATTCATGAAAAACACAAAACTCCCTGTTCAAGCCTTCCTGATGTCCTGCCTGGTGGCGGGCTGGGGGCTGGTCTACGTTGGCCGCATCAAATGGGCCATGTGGGTCGCAGCCTTTTTGTACACCGGGGTGGTGTTGCTCGGTGTGCTTGGCCTGAGCGCGTCGCCTGTCGGGCTGTACGTTCTGTTCGGGTTTATTGTTGCGGTCAAGCTTGCATCGGCGATCGCGTCGGCGGTGTTGGCCCGTCGGTACAACGGCCCGCCGAATGTGCCGCGCAAGCGTTTCCATGCGCTGTATGTAGGCGTGCTGATCGTGATTTCTTTTGTGTTGCTGGAAGTGCTGCGAGCACCGCTGATGGGGTTCAAGAACTACTACATTCCGACGGGCTCAATGGCGCCGACAGTGTCGGTGGGCGACTACATCGTGGCCGATCTCAAGGCGGGTGCGCCAAAGGTCGGGGACATCGTGGTGTACCGCTGGAACGGCACCGAGGCGATCAAGCGCGTGGCGGGTGTGGGAGGCGATACCTTGGCCATCGTCAACGGCGAGTTGATCCACAACGGCGACAACCTCGGCTTGTTCCATGCCCCGGCAGATCGGGTCGAAGGCCCGGCGTCGATGACGCTGGCGCCGGTGAAGGTCGAGCCAGGGCGTGTCTATCTGTTGGGGGATAACCGCTACAACAGCAATGACAGCCGCTTTATGGGGCAAGTGGCGGTTGAGGATGTGGTGGGCAAGGTGACGGGGATCTGGTTTTCCAAGGAGCGGGCACGCATTGGTACGACCTTTCCCTGACACCGGTATCAATGTGGGAGGGGGCTTGCCCCCGATGACGGTGGTTCAGTCGCAGATGTATGCGCTGATCCACTGCTATCGCGAGCAAGCCACCTCGCACATTTTTGATGTCTATTGTTCTGGCGAGTGGCTTACAGCAACTTGCGCTGCACCGCCTCATCCAGCGTACTGCGCGTCAGCGCCTCGACCACTTCCCGCGCGTCCGCCTGAAACGGAATACCGACAATCAACACCAGCTGCATCCAGGTGCGCACCGACTCACTCTTCTTGACCCGGCCCAACTCCTTGCCGTCCTTGTCCTTGAACACCGTTTCCAGGGTGAACACGTTCTTGGCGGTGGTCGGGATAATGAAGAACGTGAAGCCGGTAATGAACGCCGAAACCGGGCTGTATTCTTCGTTGTTGCGCAACGTGGCATCCACGTAGAGGTCTGATTCGACCTTGTCGGCGCTCACCCGCGAAAAGCGGTTGGACTGGCGAAACGAGTCTGTCACCGCCTGTTGCCACAGGGCTGCCGGTTTGCCCGGGGTCGGGACGTCCGCACCACCGTTGACCTGATTGAGCGCGGTAGTGCGCACATAGGCCGTTGGCTTTTGCGCCGGCGCGTTGGCGGTCGGTGGCCAGGTTTGTACGGCGGGCAGTTCGTGTTGCGAGTAGGACACGCAGCCGGTCAGCAGGACGGCGGCGAGTACCAGGCCGTGCTTGATCAATCCTTTCATGTGTTGCTCCTGGGTTGTTACGGTTTGGCCAGTTCGGCGGTAGCGGTATCCAGCAATTGCGTGACCAGCTTGGTCAGCTGTTGGCCGCCCATCGAAGGTGCCCAATATTCGCCGCTGTAGAGGCCGACGTTGTGTTCGAAGGTGATCGACTCCTTGGCCTTGGCCAGTTCCTTGCCATTGCGGTCGACGATGACCAGGTCACCGGCCACGTCAAAGCTGTCCACGTAGATCGGGCCATTGACCCAGATCCAGATCGTCAGCGTCAGCAGTGCACCGGGGAAGTAACCGGGGTGGGGCGCGCGATGCCCCTTGAGAGACGTCATATTGAATTTGAGCGTGACGTCCTGCTCACCCAGGCGCACCGGGAATTCAGTGACCTGCTTGAAATAGCCCGCACTGCGCACGTACTGCTCGAGCTGCACCGTGAGCGAGCGACCGATGGCGGTTTTGTTGGCGTCGTTCACGTCGGCGGCATTTACCGTCACTTCGGCAAGCTGCGCAGTGCGCGGGCTGCTGGTGGGGGCCGGATGGAGCGGGGCGCCGATTGGGCCGGAGACGGTGTAGGAGACGCAGCCGGTCATCGACAGCGCGGCAAGCAGGGCTGTCGCCCGGAGCAGAACTTTAAGCACGAAATATCCCTATAAATGAACCAATCAAGCCAGTGTCTCGACTCGCCGATGCAGAACTTGAGCGGTTTAACCCGAACTCCCTGAACCTTGCGTCTGACCTTGTGAGCGCACTATTCAATCACGAGGTTCAGCCCATGTCCCGTTCTCTGTTCTTCCTGCGTCCTGCGGCCCAAGGCTTTACCGTTACCTTGCTGGTGACGCTGGCCGGATGTGGGCTGTCTTCTTCCCGCGATGCGGCGGCGCCGGCCGCAGCGCCACCGGTTGCTGAACTGCACAGCGCGCCGGCCCAGGGTGCCCTGGTCAAGCGCGCGGCGATGCCCGCACCGATGCGCCTGCAAGAGTCGGCGACGATGGACTATCGCAGCGAACCCCGCGAGCAATACGCAAACCTGCCGGACAACCCGGTGCACCGTGTCGCCGAGACCCCTGTTTCTACGTTCAGTGTGGATGTCGACACCGGCAGCTATGCCAACGTGAGACGCTTCCTCAACCAAGGCAGCCTGCCGCCCGAAGGCGCTGTGCGACTGGAGGAAATGCTCAACTACTTCCCCTACCGTTACGCGTTGCCCACCGATGGCTCGCCGTTTGGCGTGACCACCGAACTGGCGGCCACACCGTGGAATCCGCGCAGCCAGTTGCTGCGCATCGGCATCAAGGCCTCCGACCGCGCGGTAACGGACCTGGCGCCGGCCAACCTGGTGTTCCTGGTGGACGTGTCCGGCTCCATGGACCGTCGCGAAGGGTTGCCGCTGGTGAAAAGCACGCTCAAGTTGCTGGTGGATCAACTGCGCGACCAGGACCGAGTCTCGCTGGTGGTCTACGCCGGAGAATCCCGGGTCGTGCTCAAACCCACCTCCGGCCGCGACAAGGCAGCGATTCGCAACGCCATCGACCAGCTCACCGCTGGCGGCTCCACAGCCGGTGCATCCGGTATCGAACTGGCCTACCAGATGGCCCGCGAAGGCTTCATCGACCAGGGCATCAACCGCATCCTGCTGGCCACCGACGGTGACTTCAACGTGGGCATCAGCGACTTTGACAGCCTCAAGCAAATGGCCGTGGAGCAACGCAAAAGCGGCGTATCGCTGACGACTCTGGGCTTCGGTGTGGATAACTACAACGAACACCTGATGGAGCAACTGGCCGACGCCGGCGACGGCAACTACGCCTACATCGACACCCTGCGCGAAGCCCGCAAAGTGCTGGTAGAGCAACTCAGCTCGACTCTGACGGTGGTCGCCCGCGATGTGAAATTGCAGGTGGAGTTCAACCCCGCGCAGGTCAGTGAATATCGCTTGCTCGGCTATGAAAACCGCGCGTTGAAGCGTGAGGATTTCAACAACGACAAGGTTGATGCGGGCGAGATTGGTGCAGGACACACGGTGACGGCCTTGTACGAAATCGTGCCGAAGGGCGAGAAGGGTTGGCTGGAGCCGCTGCGTTACGCCCCGGCGCCGGTATCCGAGGGTAAACCCTCCGAGCTGGCCCTGCTGCGCGTGCGCTACAAGCCGGCGGCGGGTGGCGAAAGCCGGCTGATCGAACGTCCCATCAGCGCTCAATCCACTCCGGCCAGCGACGACCTGCGCTTCGCCGCCGCCGTCGCCGCCTTCGCCCAACAGCTCAAGGGCGATGGCCGCTACACTGGCAGCATGAGCCTGCGCGACACCGCTGCACTGGCCCGCTCGGCCCGAGGCGATGACGCGTTTGGGTTGCGCAATGAATTCGTACAACTCGTAGAACTGGCCCAAAGCCTCAAACACTGACCCTGAAAACAATGTTGATCCCCCGTGGGAGGGGGCTTGCCCCCGATGAAGGTGGGTCAGCTATAGATAAGCTGACTGACTCACTGCCATCGGGAGCAAACGCCCTCACACAAGCAGATCCAGGAGCCCGCCACCCACATGGCCGACCCAGATGACTCACCCAGCGACGAATCGCTGCTGGCCCGCTACCGAGCCGGCGACAGTGCCGCGTTCGAAGCCCTGTACGCCCGGCACCGCCAGGGCCTGTACCGGTTCCTCGTGTCCCTCAGCAACAAAGCTGAACTGGCCGAAGAAATCTATCAGGAAACCTGGCTCAGCCTGATCCGCAGCGCCACACAGCCACAGGGGCGGGCGAGTTTTCGTACATGGCTGTTCCAGATTGCCCGCAATCGGCTGATCGATCACTGGCGCAGGCACGGCGTCCACAACCCCTTGCACGACAGCTACGACGAGCAACTGCACGCCCAGCCCGACGACAGCGCCGGCCCCGAGCAGCAGTTGAGCCTGAGCCGCGACCAGGCCCGTCTCGACGCCGCCCTGCAAGACTTGCCCGAAGACCAGCGTGAAGTCTTCCTGTTACGCCTGCACGGTGAACTCGAAGTGCCGCAAATCGCCGCACTCACCGGCGCCCCGCTGGAAACCGTAAAAAGCCGCCTGCGTTACGCCCAGCAGAAACTGCGCCGCCTGCTGGCCGAGGAGATACCCGCATGATCGACTCCAGAAACACGCCCGATCCCGATGACGAACTGCTCCAGCATTATCGTCAACACAGCCCCGTCGAGCCGCCTGCGTCCCTCGACGCCTTCATCCTCAACGCCGCCCGTCGCGAAGCCCCGGTTGCGCAGCCGAGCGTGTGGCAACGCTGGCTGCACGCCTGCCAGCGGCCGCGCTGGCAGATGGCGTTTGCCACTGTCGCCGGGTTGGCGCTGATGATCGGCGTGGTGATGCGCTCCCCCGTGCCACAGCCGGAAATCTCCACCGCAACGTTCTCCGCATTGCACCAGGAAGCCGCCAGCCCACCCCCGCCCGCGATGCCGGCGCCCGCGCCCATGGCCCGAATGGCGGCAGCACCCAAAGCCGAGAGCGCGCAGGTCATGGGTTCGATGGCGGATGAGTCCAGCGCCAAACTCAGCAAGCGTGCGCCGGTGGCGCTGCCTTCATTGGAGGAAGGGTTGCAGGAGATTGTGCGATTGCGGGAAGCGGGCGAGAGTAGAGCGGCGGATGAAAAGCTGCTGAGGTTGCATGAGCGTTTTCCTGAGGAGGATTTGCCGACGCGATTGGAGGCGTTGCAGGAGCGTTAATTCAGCACCCACAAAAAAGCCCCAGGCCTTTCGACCTGGGGCTCTTTCATCGTATCTGGTGCACCCGGCGGGATTCGAACCCACGACCCCTGCCTTCGGAGTCCTAAAAGTCGGCGTTTAGAATCAATACGTTAGCGGGGATTAGCTGGGGAATCAATGGGTTGTGGTAGCTGGGATTAGTGGGTTTTCGCCCCGGTTAGCGGGGCGAGTGTGGCAAATTTGTGGCATTCCGATCAGTAAGTAAGTCTCTCGACGCATCTATTCGACTGAGCAAACCCTAAGCAGTCAGTAATGAAGGGCAGTAAGCGGCCAAAAGCAGCCTCTCGCTGCCGTCGGCCAGATGCAGTGAGACCTCAATGAAATCATGGAGGGAGTTTTCCACCTACATGAGCAAAGCGATGATCGGCTCCAGCCTCAGCCGACCTCGCCGCTTAACGAATGTTTATGGCGCTTGAAGGATTCGTTTAAGCTCGGAAAGGTGGATGCGCCTGGCATCGGGATCAAGCTCATCAGCAGCGTTCCAAATCGCTTCGATCTTTGGCCTCACTGACTTCGCGATCCGCTGACGATCCACTTGGAGAAGCCGCCGACCTAGCAACGTAGTTAATGGTTTGGCGAGATCGACCCAACCATCCTTATTGCTTTCCTCATAAATGAAATTTAGTTTTGTACCTGTCATACGACATGCACCGTCAACGGCGACCCCACCGTTCTCGTTCCAGATAATGCAGAGGTATTCATTCTTCTCTGTAGTGTCGAGAGTGTCTGGCCAAGTCTCAAACGACCAGCGCTCTACGCCTTCACCGCCCTGCCCGTTACTTCCATGCTCAATGAACTCTTCGTCTTCGTGCTGCTTGGCCCGGGCTTCGGCCTCAGGTCCAGGTCTTGAAGTGTACAAAAGGGCGTAGGCGTTCCGGCCTTCTAGATCGGCCACTGAATAGTTGTCGAAAGCGAACGGCCCCTTCCGGCTGTAATCAGGGCGACCATCCCGATTCTTCTCATAAGCCTCGGTTGCGTCGGCTAAGTCCTGGTCTGTGATTGGCCTGCTGTCGGTCGACAACCACAGTCGCTTGAACCACTCCTGTGCTGACTCGACTTCATCTCTGTCGACGGTTTGAATAGCAGCTTCGAGCCAGTGCGCAACTTCAACCCCTTCAAATCCCAACCCATTCGCGGATACGTTTGCTGAGCCGATGATTGCCGAGGTGGGTCCTACCACGAGTTTCGCGTGTAGCCTGTCGCACTGGCGGATCTGGACATGAGCCATTGCCTTTGCTCGATCGACCAGCAGTTTGATCACCGCAGGGTTCGTCCCACCGCTTCTGAGATTGCAGATGACTCTCAACGGCTTTCCCTTGTCAGGATGGATGGTTGCCTCTGCGCCATCTCCCCAAAATGCTATAGCCACGTCCAACGAAGCTTCATGGGCAACCATCGTGCGAAGAGCCTTTGGGTACTGCTCCGGACCAATGAACATCTAGTACTCCTTTCCTTGCAGTCAGAGGTGCATCATGGGAATCGAGCGGCGGACAAGTGATGATTACTCTCAGACTTGAGTTGCAGCAATTCCACAATGCGTTGAGTAGAAAAAAATGATTCGCGAAATTGAAAATGCGCTGATGGCAGCATTCGATCAAACCATGTGCAAATATCGCCAAATCCTGAACAACTACTACCCTGCGCATAAAAGCACCGGTTTCACCGAGAGAAACCTAACCAATAATTTCGTCAGGGCGTTGGAGAATGAATTAGGCAAGGACGCATTTGCGTGGTTTGAGGCCCCATTGAGCGCCGAGGAAAAACTGCACCTTGATGCAATCGTTTTTGATCCCACCACGAAAAGCTGCTTTCTCATTGAAGCCAAGAGATTTTCCAACCTCAACAAAAAAGTCGCCGAAACCACACATGATATCCAGCGGATGTCATATCAGGCCCATCACGCCACGCTGGAGCTAGGATTAGGCAAGTTGAAAATAGAACACCGGTACGCCATCGTACTGGTCGATATTTGGACAGAGGGAGAAGCAAAACAGGTGACCTTCGAAAACTGGCCCGCCTGTCTGGGTAACGCATCATTCGACTTATTCCGTACCGGCGGTTTTGAAAACCTCATGATCGAAAAAGAATGGAAGCACCATTACAAGATCATGATGGCCGCCAAGAAGCTTTGATCCACCTCACGTAACGCGATGGGGTTGATTGACCGCTTTAGGTCGGTCGCGGCCATTCGCGACAGGCTGCACTCGGCCAGAAGCGGCCCTTCGCTTAGGATCGCTCGTCTCCAAAGCTGAGAGCGTTGGCTCAAATCATCATCGTTGTCAGGGGCATATCAGCGCGTATATCAGGGGAAAATAAACCAGCTACAGTTGGAGTTCCTTTCCGAATCTAGTAGGCTTTGAAAACCACCACTTATCAATCTAATTAGAGTATCGAAATTCTCATGGATGACAGCTACGAGATTGGCCATAGACTCATTGTCGTGGTCCCGGATAAAACAGCTGAAGCAATGCGCGAAGTCCAGATGGCACCAGTAGCACCTGAAGAGAGCTTCGTAAAAAAAATCGCTAATTCAGTCTTCTCTTTTTATGGTGAACCGTTTGCCATTACTCTCGGCAAGCAAGCCGTAGAACTGATTAAAACGATTATGGATGCTCTAGATAAAGGGGCTGATCTCACCACTCTTAGCTATTCCGAATCTAAGAAAATGAATCTTATTTTCCCGCCAGGTCATCCGCGAGAAAATGTTGTTTACGCTCAACATCCGGCAAATCATCTGATGTACTACACCGCTAGCTCGTTCCACCGTCAGGCGTTCGAGCATAAGTTTGCGGAAATGATAACGCTTCTATCGAGCCTAGGCGCTAATGAAATTAAGGTTGAGCATGTCAGCGGCTGGGATCAAGAGTTTTCAGCAGGTCTCGGCGTTACAACCCCGGCTGGAGATTCTGCTTCGATTGGCGTCGGAAAAAATAGAGCAGAGAACTCCACAATTATTTTTGACGCAAAATTGACAGGGCATGACAATCCATCAATCCCTGAGAATTTGACTTGGTATCCTCACGAAGCTCTTTGGCAGACTGTTGCTACCGCTCGCGTAAACAACGGATTAAGGAATTTCAATCTGTCACTAACGTACTCGGACGATTACGGGCTGAATGCTGGTTTTAAAGCCACCATAAAGGGCACCGGATTAGATTTGGGCGGAAAATTTGAAGAGCATCAATCTACTGTTTGGAAAATAACCGGTACTTTTGGCCCAGAAAAATTACAGTAAAGCGCAGAGATTTGACTTGTGGTTTGGACACAAAGGGGACGGATTTATTAATAGGGCAATCCGCTTTTGGCTGTTTTCAGTCGATCGTCACCGGCAGCAATCGGCCAAAAGCAGACGCTCGCACTCGACCGTTAACGGCCACTAGCGGGCGATGATTGTGTGTTTACCGTAATGCGACCGAGGCGCCGTTCCCATGCGTCGCCTCCTAGGGTTAAGCCTCCAGGTACGACTTAGCTCCGCTATCCAGCTCATCAAGTCACAGCGCAGGCGATTGATTGTTCTGTTTCCAAGCCCGCGGAGTTACACCTTCGGTTCGCACGAATGTTCGACAGAAGTGTGACTGGTCAAAGAAGCCACACTCCAGTGCAATGTCCGCAAGTAGCAATCTCGACGTCTGAAGTAGCTGCTTGCCCCTCAAAATCCGCTGCTCTCGCATCCATTCTTTGGGTGAGACGAGAGTGCTTCTTTTAAACTGACGGGTGAAATGGCTGCGCGATAGCGCACACGCTTGTGAGATAGCTGCCACGGAGATACCTGCGTCCAAGTTATCGAGCATCACCTGCTTGGCGCGCTGGATCTGCCAAGGTTTCAAATGTCCGGTTTGTTTAGCCAAATCCTTAAGTGAGGACGCGCATGTTTCCTTTTTCATCCTGATTCCTTTTTCCCAGTAGCCGGTTGATCAGCTCAATCCAGCGGTCAGTCGATTGGGAAAAATTTAACGGAAGTCGCGTCGAGATGGGGGCGCAATTTTGCGCTGATGGAGGCGCAAAATTGCGCATTTTCAATAGTGTTTCCAGTGCTAGCCTCTGCTTCCCGACAACTCGAATCGACGTCATTCGATCCGTCATCTGCAAGGAGAAAGCAATGGCTGCTTCACAACCGCACGGCAAAAACACCGCTTACTGGGGAGTCTCATGGGAGGAGGGCTACGGCTACCCCCAGGCCAGAAAAGTTGGAAACGAGATCTATATCTCGGGTCAGTTCAACCACGATGAGGAGGGTAATCTCGTTGCTCCCGCGCCCCTGAATAGCGAGGGCAAACCGAGCGATTTCTCATCGATAGGAGAGCAGATGCGCGTCTCCTACGACAACATCGCCAAGTTGCTCGCGCTCTATGGAGCAACCCTTAATGATGTCGTCGAAGAAACGCTCTACGTCTTGGATATGGACGCGGCATTCGCCGTGGTAGGTGATGTGCGCAAAGCCGCATATCGCACTGAGCGGCCCCAGTGCGCGAGCAATATCATCGGTGTATCCAGGTTGGCTCAACGTTCACAGCTGATTGAAATTGTCTGCAAGGCTGTCATCGGATCTAGCGCCGACTAAGAGACGCTCCCGGTTTCGCCCTGCGCAACCGGGAGATTCAGCTGCCCTTCGATCAAAGGCTTTTGATGCGCTACGGCTGCTGCACAAAAAGTCATGAATGCTTTGACTCTCCATGAGTTTCGAATGTCCTGATGCGTAAGCAGCCAGAGCTCGTCCTGTAGCTCGCGCACAACTGGCCCTACGCGTGTTAACCCAGGCGTAATGTCACCCAGCATGCACGGAAGAAACCCATAACCAAGTCCTGCCGCAATGGCGACGCTCGCGGCCGCGACTGAGTCCGTACGATAAGAAATACAGTCGGCGCTGACTCTGTCTTCGACGTAGCTTTTGGCCTTCAGTCCACATAATCCTGCGGAATAGGACACCCACGGTTGGCCTTCTGCGAACGGGGCACTAGTCGCTTGTTTTATGCTGCCATAAGGCGCCCATGCGATCGAAGCGAGCTTGCGCCCGACTAGACTTTCGGCAGGTTTTTTGGTCGCTCTCACCGCTACGTCAGATTCATCGCGAGCCAGACTTAACGTCTCGTTGCCAACCAGAACCTCGATGGCAATTCCTTCATTAAGTGCCTTGAAGTCGGCGATGATCGGCGTGAGAAAATACAGCAGCAGGGAGTCGCTGGTAGTGATCCTAAGCTTTCCAAGCAGCCCTTGACCTGCCCGAGAAACCCGACGTGTAACGCTGACGATATCAAGCTCGACGCGTTCGGCGAGCGCTCTTAATTCAATACCTTCGGGCGTCAGCATGTACCCAGAGCGGCGGTGGTCAAATAAAGCGACCCCAAGTGTCTTTTCCACGTGAGCCACACGACGCGATACGGTGGATACATTGATCCCCAACCTCTTTGCAGTCGTTGCTCTATTACCGCATTCGCTTAGCGTTTTGATGATTCGCAAGTCGTCCCAAGAAAGCTGACTTACAGCATCGCTTAAATTCTGGGTGACGCCGATTGGTACGGGCGGATTGATTGAAGCTTTTTTTGATGTTGGTTTCACGCCAAGCATCCCAAACTAAGGTTGCTCATCATACGAAATGGCTGGAGGCGAACCAAGGAGTCAAGTGCACAAGCGGACTCGACCCGAGCAACCGGCCAGGATGTTCGGGTTAGATAGGGTGGCGTCAGTCGTTCGGGCGAGCATTAAGCCTTTACCATTTCCCCTGACCAACTTAGTCGTGCAGCTTTAATCACTTCATTCTAATCAGTCGAACGTCCGCTTTTGGCCGAATGCTGCCTGTCACGATGGGCCGCAGTCGGCCAATTGCGGATGCTCAATCCTTGGCCGCTTCCGACGTAAGTCAGCCATCCTAAGCCGTCCGAAAGCGCCCTGAACGGCTACATCTCTTCATCCAATTTGAATATTTCGAAGACAATTTCCTTGTGAGCGAAGCGCGCCCGCCATGTTTCAATTTCCGCTGGTAACTGGTCTATCCAATCACGTCGATTTGAAAAGTAACGAACCACGCGCTGATCTATGAAGGCACAGCACATGCGGGAATTCTCGCCGAACATTACGATTGATTCCATATCTGTATAGAGGCCTGCGACTCCACCGGTGATTCCGTCACACATCCGTGGTCGTATGTTTCCCCTATGTGGATGTCACCTGTACAAATGTGGAGTCGATCGATTTGTTCCCCAATGAGGCCGTATAGGCGTGCCAGGTCAGCTCTGTTATGAGCCCATGCTCGAACCACGGCTCGGGTTGATTTTGGTAAGCCTCCTCCTGTTTATGAGACTCTCAAAATGGTAGTCCGTCTTCGCGCTTTGTAAGGGATACGTCGAAGGCGTCGGCCCCGGTTTGCAGTTCTTCGAGTGTCATGGTGTCGAGGCCAAAACGATGCACGGAAATGCCGGTCACAACTTCAAAATACAGCCCTTCGGTATTCTTCAGACCAAGATGACAAATTGTCTGTAGCGTTGGGATGAGATCTCTACCACTCCAATCCAGTTGGACCATCTCTCCCGGCTCAAGACGGGCTGGAAATACCCCTCTGTTCCGATCCGAAAGCGCATGCTTCAATGAGCTACATTTTCCACCGTGACCTATTCTGAGGTCCATTACCGTGCAGCTCCTCAGTCCCTTGCATGCTATGTGGAGCGTGAGCCATGCCATACTTGGCTCTTGGGTCAACATAACCTGCTCACTGTCTCTGGCCAGCTGGAATCTCTCGCTTCGTTGTACCATGTACAGGCTAGCGATAACCGCCAACAGCGCGCCCACTCCCGACACCCAATCCCCAACACTTCCCCAGTCTGGAACGAATCGCACTGTTGACTGCGGGTTTAGGTTTATACCAGCTGTCAGCCCAGCAAATGCTGACAAGGCACAGAGAACGAGAACCCCGACAACTACAGCGACAACCCTCATTGGCACTTACCTGATTATGGAAAGGTGCGGATTATATGGCAGGGCTCGCTCACTGGCGTAGCTCGGACGCAGCGAAAGCCCCTGTATGGTGGTGATCGTTTCCGCATTTTTAGGTCGTTTCCGCAACCTGAAGGTCAAATGCGATTCCTGTGCTCAGAAGCACTTCGCTTTCGTTGGCAAAATGCATGTAAACTGCGTCGCAAAATCGGGGGGACGCAAGCGTATGCTGGGCGTTTCTTAGAAGGTGGTTCGAGTCCTCCCCCCCTGACCCATTTTTTAGAAGGTATGACTTATTTCTAAGGTACATCTGTCTTGGAAGGTGCTTGTTGAACCTATGCAAAACGGCATTGAGTATACAAGTAGCTGTAGCCTTTTTAATGTGCTACAAGGAAAAATGTTTGTCAGAAAGATGGGCGGGGTTTCATTTTTTCCGATAGCACCTAAGTCCTTAGATCCAACGATAGTTTTTTATAATGCCATTAAGCCAGCCATGCGCGACAATGGCTTCTCAGGGAAAAAATTCCCCCTTAAATATGACAATGGTTCTGGCGCGCCAGAAGCAATTAATATAAATATACATACTTACTCAGCCAGGGTTGTTGTTTTACTGGTTTCTAAGTTGATTGTACAGCGTGAAGGAGTCGCTACCAGCCTTCTAGTACTGCAAGATATGGAGTCTCATCCGGGGCTTCACAATCTAGTTAAAGCTGTTTGTTCTGTGATTTGCTTCGGACACGGAAGGTCTGATTATAAAAGTTTTTCTCCAAAAGTTTATCCAGTGGCAGTTTATGAAAAGAGCCTAGGTGAAGCTTCTATTTCGGATGTGGTGGCTGTTGAGGCCTTAACTCGTCATAGAAATCCCAGAGCTCGAATAATTGAAGATATTTTGAAGAAAAACATCGATCATCAGGTCGATGAAAACAGTATCCTCATCGACCGCCAGGGCATATTTGCTAGATATGCCTATGAGTTCGGTGATGAAAGAAATAACGAAAGAAAAATGGAAAGCGTGCATTGCCTTTTTGAATCGCCCCGGGTTTTCTAGACACTCTCCAGGCTCGCTGCGTAACGCTTTTCAAACTCTACCGGTGACAGCTGAT
>NZ_PCOZ01000024.1 GCF_002979555.1 Pseudomonas sp. MYb60
ATCAGCTGTCACCGGTAGAGTTTGAAAAGCGTTACGCAGCGAGCCTGGAGAGTGTCTAGAAAACCCGGGGCGATTCATAACGCATTATTCAGGCGTAGTGATACAGGCAAAGAAACTGAGGTATTCTGCTGGCTTTCACAGGTTCAGCGCTATGCTGAAATTGTCGTTTCTACTGGGAAAGTTAAGCGATTCGAAGGTCTTGATAAAGACACCTTGAAAAATATATGCAGACTATCTCTGGACAGCAAAAACACCAAAAATATATCTAGTTCTCTATGGGCGCTTGGTATAGTTCTGATTTATCTGCCTCAAACCGCAGGAATGAAAACTGACGGAGTATTCTTCAAACTCGAAGGTGGCACCCCTGTAATAGGCATGACACTCAGATATGATCGATATGACTATTTCTGGTTCACACTAATGCACGAGCTATCCCACATTTCAATGCACTATGATCGATTTGAGGGTGCGCACTTCGATTCCCTTGAGGATATTGGCGAAGATATCACCGAGCTAGAAGCAAACCAGCTTGCTAAAGAATCATTAATTAGCCGTAGCGATTGGCGATCTGCCTCTGCTCGCAGGCATCGTAATGAAGAAGAACTATATAAAGACGCAGAAAAACTTTCGATACACCCTGCAATCCTCGCAGGCCTTATAAGGCACGAATCAGGGAATTTCTCTCTGTTCAGCAGAATTATTCACGAGATTAGCGTCACAAGGATGATAAGTGAAGATGCCTAAGTACATTCCGTTTCTCAAAGCCAAAGCTAATGAGTTTGGAGCAGTCAAATCTCTTAGCAAAGAAAGAAAACAGCTAATAGTCCCTTTTTTCGATCTTCCTCTGAAAAAAGATATGGATGCGACAAGTTTGACGAAAAACATAGAGACAGTTTCTCGAAAATTCTGCCTAAACACAAAGGGCATACCTGAGTATTTCGTAGACGATTACGATATCCCGGATTCGATCCTTATAGGAGGCCGCCCCAGCTATGAATATTTCGCCGCTCGCATGCACGCGCAGGGCCTCAGCTTCAACCCCGTTGTTGGCGTAGATCGCACCGTCGACCGAAATGCCTGCGTTTTCACGCCAGCGATCACTAAGGCTGGAAAAAACAGACGTATTGCTTTAAGAGTCTCTAGTGAAGACTTGATCAGCTACAACCTCATTAGAACAGACATTCTGCATCTCATAGCGATGGGGCAAGGTATCTACGATCACTGGGTACTTGTCATTGATAATAGAGTTTGCAAAGGGGTCGACGCGACAGTTCGGGCAGCTCAGATCAAGGCGTTTTGCCTCGCTGCCGCTTTAGATCACGCATATGAGGCCATCGTAATTACTGGGTCTAGTCTTCCACCCGCCATCGGTGGGATACTTTCAACCAACAATGAGATACACCTTTTACGCAACGAGACGGTCATTTACAAGACCTCTATTATAGGCCTCAATGGTCATAAGGTAATCTTTGGTGACTACACCATTGTAAGCCCCGACTACTCCGACTCTGACATCGACCCACGCAACATGTTAAACGTTACCGCCCCCAAGGTCGTCTATTCTTATGATGATAGGCATTACATTGTGCGCGGAGGGGGTATCAAGACGCATCCGAGAGGATTCAAACAATATAATGACATTGCAGCCACTATAGTAGCGAAGACTTTTTTTCGACACGGAAACTCGGAGGGTGACCTGTATTTGGTTCAGAAGGCGGCGGGGCTTGGATCAACAGTTATGCCAGGGAGTATTTTGAAGCCTACAATAAACTCGCACATTGCATTCATGCTTGATGTTTTATAAGACTTCTTAGCACAAGAGCCTGGCCTATCGTAAGGCTGAGCTCTTGGGTCCCATAAGCTTGAGAAATCAAAAATGACAGGGCATTTCTATTTATCTTAGCTTGCACTTTTTCTTCGATCTTACTAGCAATATCAAAAAGCTCATCTCGCCAGAGCGTTAGCAAGGCCACCTGCTTATCAAACGAAGGATTTTTTAAAGCTTGGCGAACAGGTTTGAAAACGACAACTCCTTTAGAGTTGCATTTTGCCTCAAGCACACCCCAGTGATCGGGCGCGATTTTGATTGCTTTGGACATATGTTTAGAGGTAGTCACTAAAGTGACTTTTCGGAAAGCGAGGTTATAGTAAACTCCTTGCTGAGCAATTCTTTCAACCTTGTCACCATCCCCCTTGATCTCATAGCAATGAGCCTCTGTATGGATCGCAACTACATCTGCAATAGCATTGCCATTATGAATACGCAGTTCTTCAATAACAGCTTTAGGCTGTGGGTATGCATTTCTCAGCCTACTTACCAACGCGGCACGGATCAATGGGTCATTTAACATAGCAGGCAACACACTCACAACATTATCATCGCTTAATAGTACATTGCGCACGAGTACCGATCATAGGCCATGCCACAGAAAGCCAAAGCCAGAAGCAATTGTATCATTGACGTGCGGGAGGCGCGTCAGTCCAGGTGCTGGAATATCTTAATCCCACGCTTGCTGCCAGCCAGTCTGACGCATCGGTAGCTCAGGCGCGCGCTCGTGCAGATGCACTGATCGACGTAGCCCCACTTCAACCAGTCTTCAGCTTCCTAGAGGTCATTGGTAGCAGGTATCTGTCCGATGTGCTGCGGAGGTATCAGAGACCTTCCCGACTCTGAGCCGACCATGAGTCGCATGACTGTGATCGCATACGATCTCTAAGCTTCAAAAATCGGTACACTCAAGGTACGGTAACCAGCTTTAGCAACCTTCTCAAAACTACGCTCAACACCACGTGTCACAGGGCCCTCAGCTATGCCAACCTACATTTACCTACGACAGCTTTCTCTAGGCATACCTGCTCGCCCAGCAACTCATAATCCTTTGGTCCACGGTTCAAGTCCGTGTGGGCCCACCAAACATGAAAGCCGCGCATTGCGCGGCTTTTGCGTTTCTGGCACCTACCCATACCTTTGCAAACCGCTGGCCAGTACCCCGGACGTTTCAATTCGAGCGCATTGCCGCAGGGTTCGAACAGGTACTACGTGGCCTGTAAGCCTGTAACATGCGATTGCACCGCACCCCGCACCGGAGTCTTTGCCTTGCCTGTCCTAGATGAAATCGACCGCCAACTGATCGCCGCCTTGCAGATCAATGCCCGCGAGAGCGTGGCCATGCTGGCACGGCAGTTGGGTATCGCGCGCACTACGGTGACGTCTCGCCTGGCGCGCCTGGAAAAAACCCAGGTGATCACCGGCTACGGCGTGCGGCTTGGACAGCGTGTGGTGGACGGCGGGTTGCAGGCCTACGTGGGCATTACCGTGCAGGCACGCTCGGGCAAGGACGTGCTGCGCAAGCTGAGTGCGATGGCTCAGGTCCAGCAGTTGTGTGCGGTGAGTGGCGAGTTTGATTACGTCGCGTGGTTGCGCACCGACTCACCGGAACAACTGGACCAATTGCTCGACCAGATCGGCAGCGTGGACGGCGTCGAGAAAACCACCACCTCGATCATCCTCAGCAGCAAATTGGACCGTGGTCAGCCAGTCTGACCACCCACTTCGTCATTCTGACTGAAACTAATCCAATTCGACGACACTTTGCGTCTTATTAACGAACGCTGTGGTGCCTAAACTGGCTGGCATCTTTTCCTATACTCAGCGGGTCGAGCCCCGCCGGGTAGCCAGCAAGGTCAGCCATGAAGACTCCAGACAAAAACAATCGCCACCCTGCAGACGGTAAAAAACCCATCACCGTCTTCGGCCCGGACTTTCCGTTCGCCTTCGATGACTGGATCGAACACCCGGCAGGCCTGGGCAGCATTCCCGCCGCCAGCCATGGCGCCGAAGTGGCGATTGTCGGCGCGGGGATCGCTGGCCTCGTGGCGGCCTACGAGCTGATGAAGCTGGGGCTCAAGCCCGTGGTGTACGAAGCCTCGAAAATGGGTGGGCGCCTGCGTTCCCAGGCATTTGAAGGCGCAGAGGGCATCATCGCCGAGTTGGGTGGCATGCGTTTTCCGGTGTCGTCCACCGCGTTTTACCACTATGTCGACAAGCTTGGGCTGGAAACCAAACCGTTCCCTAACCCGCTCACCCCGGCCTCCGGCAGCACGGTGATCGACCTCGAAGGCCAGACCCATTACGCACAAAAACTCGCGGACCTGCCGGCGCTGTTCCAGGAAGTCGCCGACGCCTGGGCCGATGCGCTGGAGGCCGGCTCGCAGTTCGGCGATATCCAGCAGGCTATCCGCGACCGCGACGTCCCGCGCCTCAAAACGTTATGGAACACATTGGTACCGCTGTGGGACGACCGCACGTTCTACGACTTCGTCGCCACGTCCAAAGCGTTTGCCAAATTGTCGTTCCTGCACCGCGAAGTGTTTGGCCAGGTAGGGTTCGGCACCGGCGGCTGGGACTCCGACTTCCCCAACTCCATGCTGGAAATCTTTCGCGTGGTGATGACCAACTGCGACGACCACCAGCACCTGGTGGTCGGCGGCGTCGCCCAGGTGCCCATGGGTATCTGGCGACACGTGCCGGAGCGCTGCGCACACTGGCCAGCCGGCACCAGCCTGAGTTCCCTGCATCGCGGTGCACCACGGGCCGGGGTGAAACGCATTGCCCATGCGGCCGATGGCCGTTTTGCGGTCACCGACAACTACGGCGATACCCGCGAATACGCAGCGGTGCTCACCACCTGCCAAAGCTGGTTGCTCACCACCCAGATCGAATGCGACGAAACCCTGTTCTCGCAAAAGATGTGGATGGCCCTGGACCGCACGCGCTACATGCAATCGTCGAAGACCTTCGTGATGGTCGACCGCCCGTTCTGGAAAGACAAAGACCCGGAAACCGGCCGCGACCTGATGAGCATGACCCTCACCGACCGCCTGACCCGTGGCACCTACCTGTTCGACAACGGCGACGACAAGCCGGGCGTGATCTGCCTGTCCTACTCGTGGATGAGCGACGCGCTGAAGATGCTGCCCCAGCCCATCGACAAACGCGTGAAGCTGGCCCTGGACGCGCTGAAGAAGATCTACCCGAAAGTCGATATCAAGGCGCGCATCATCGGCGATCCGATCACCGTGTCGTGGGAAGCCGACCCGCATTTCCTTGGGGCCTTCAAGGGTGCGCTGCCTGGCCACTACCGCTACAACCAGCGTATGTACGCGCACTTCATGCAGAAGGACATGCCCGCCGAACAACGTGGGATCTTTATCGCCGGCGATGATGTTTCCTGGACCCCGGCCTGGGTCGAAGGCGCAGTGCAAACCTCGCTGAATGCGGTTTGGGGCATCATGACCCACTTCGGCGGCAGCACCCACCCAGAAAACCCGGGGCCCGGCGATGTGTTCGATGAAATCGGCCCGATTGCCCTGGCCGAATAAGGAGTAAAACCATGCGTGTCGCCCTGTACCAATGCCAACCGCTGCCGCTGGATGTGGCCGGCAACCTCAAGCGTCTGCACCAGTTGGCACACGAAGCCGGCGGCGCGGATGTGCTGGTGCTGCCGGAGATGTTTCTCACCGGCTACAACATCGGTGCCGAGGCCGTGGGCGCCTTGGCCGAGGCACAGGATGGCGTGTCGGCGCAGGCCATTGCCGAGGTGGCGAAAAGCGCAGGGCTGGCAATCGTGTATGGCTACCCGGAACGGGGCGCAGACGGGCATATCTACAACGCTGTGCAAGTGATCGACGCCCACGGCCAGCGCTTGTGCAACTACCGCAAGACCCACCTGTTCGGTGACCTGGACCGCTCGATGTTCAGCGCCGGCGATGATGATTTCCCGCTGGTGGAACTCAACGGCTGGAAACTCGGCTTCCTGATCTGCTACGACCTGGAATTCCCGGAAAACACCCGGCGCCTGGCCCTGGCCGGCGCCGAGCTGATCCTGGTGCCCACCGCCAACATGGAGCCGTTCGACTTCGTGGCACAGGTGACCGTCCGCGCGCGGGCCTTCGAAAACCAGTGCTATGTGGCCTACGCCAACTATTGCGGCAGCGAAGGCGAGATTCGCTACTGCGGACAAAGCAGCATCGCCGCGCCCGACGGCCACTGCATCGCCCAGGCCGGCCTGGATGAGGCGCTGATTGTCGGTACGCTGGAGCGCCAGTCGATACTGGACGCTCGCGCTGCCAACCACTATCTGCAAGACCGTCGGCCGGAGTTGTATGGCACGCTGCACAAGCCCTGATCCTGCGGGTTTGCCAGCGGTTTGTTAGCATAGCCTCTTCCCTCGTTTCGGAAGTGCCCATGCCTGCGCCGGCCCACCCTCATCATCGTCACCTGACCCTGGCCAATGGCCTGCGTGTATCCCTGCGCCACGCGCCACGCTTGAAGCGCAGTGCCGCCGTACTGCGCGTGGCTGCCGGCAGCCATGACGTGCCCTTGGCCTGGCCGGGATTGGCGCACTTCCTTGAGCATCTGCTGTTTCTGGGGACCGAGCGCTTTCCCACAAATGAAGGGTTGATGGCCTACGTGCAACGCCAGGGTGGCCAGGTCAACGCCAGCACCCGCGAGCGCACCACAGACTTCTTCTTCGAACTGCCGGTACCGACATTCAGCGGCGGCCTGGACCGTCTGGCGGACATGCTGACCCACCCGCGCCTGGCGCTGGAAGATCAACTGCGCGAACGCGAGGTGCTGCAGGCAGAATTTGTCGCCTGGTCCCAGGATGCCAAGGCGCAGCAGCGGGTAGCGCTGCTGGAAGCCTTGGCCGCTGACCATCCGCTGCGCGGTTTTCACGCCGGTAACCGTGACAGCCTGCCGGTGGAGCGTGAGACTTTTCAGCTGGCACTGAGGGAATTCCACCAGCAGTTCTACCAGAGCGGGCAAATGAGCCTTAGCCTTGCCGGTCCGCAGTCGCTGGAAGAACTCGAGACCCTGGCGCAATACTTCAGCCAGGCACTGACGTCGGGGCCTTGGCGCCCACAGGCTGAACCACCCGCACTGATGAATGGCCAAGCCCAACGCTACCAACATCTTGCCAGTCACCATGTGCATCAGGTCATGACCGTCAACGCGCCCCGCGACGCCCTGGATTTCCTCTGCTTTGTACTCAATGCCTCGGCACCCGGCGGACTCGTGGCTGAACTGAAAGCACAGCATCTGGCCAGCGACCTTCAGGCCTCAGTGCTGTACCACTTCGCCGGGCAAGCGCTGCTGGATATCGATTTTACCCTCGGGAGCCAAGGCGACTCGGCGACGAGGATCGAGGCATTGCTGCACGACTGGCTGAGCTTTTTCGCACACAGCGACTGGACTTCACTGCGGGAAGAGTTCGCCCTGCTGGCCGCTCGCCAACTGCAGACTCAAGGCGCCCTGGCGTTGGCGCAGAATGACCGCGAGGACCTGTCAGAACAGGCCGTCACCGCCCTGAAAGCCCTGCTTGAGGCCCTGCCGCTGGCGCCGTCCCGACACGCCTGGCAAATGCCGCCGAACAATCCGTTCCTGCGCCCGTCGGTGAAAGAAGAACGTGCCGGCCTGATTCGCGGCCAGACGAGCGCCCACCGGGGCTTGCGCACTTTTGCGCAGGACCGCTCTCGAGGACGCAAGGACGCCGCGGCGCTGACCTTTAGCCAGGCATTGGCGAAGGATAGCGATGAAGGCGCGCTGTACCTGCAGTGGCGATACGCGCCCACCGGACTGGAACCCGCGTTGCAGCCGCTGCGCGAGCAGGCGCGGCAAGCGGGGGTCGACATTTCCTTCGAGACCGTAGGCAATGACTGGCAGGTGAAAATGAGCGGTCTGCACGAGCCGATGCCCGCCATCGTGGAGGCGCTGGCCCAAGGTCTGAATCAAGCGCAAGAAACACCCGTCGCCCCGGCCCCCCTGATCGCCATCCGCGAACTGCTCAAGGCGCTGCCAGCCTGCTGCGCCGGCCTCACCCCCAAAAGCGACGCGGCATCCTGGACGACCGCGCGCTGGCAGGGTCTGGCCCTCGGCCTGCCCGCCGCATGCGAAGCCATGATCAAGAGCGCGGCGCTACGCCTGCCCGGACAACCCGCCATGCTTGAACGCCAACCCGCAGACGTGGCCGGTCAACGTGTATGGCACGCTGTACACACCGACTCGGTTGAGGCCGCCGTGCTGCTGTTTTGCCCGACGCCAAGCCAAACACTGGCCGATGAAGCTGCATGGCGACTGCTCGGCCACCTGCTCCAGGGCCCGTTCTACCAGCGTCTTAGGGTAGAACTGCAAATCGGCTACGCAGTGTTCAGCGGCGTCCGACAGCTCAACGGGCAAACCGGACTGCTGATGGGTGTGCAATCCCCCAGCGTCTCGCTGGAAGGCATCGTCGATCACCTGCAACGTTTCCTCACACAATTACCGCAGTGGATCAGTGCTCAAGACGTGGGCAACCAGACCCTGGCCCAGCAGTTCTCGACCCAGGCGCTGCCGGTCGCCCAAGCCGCCGAGCTGCTCTGGCACGCGCATTTGGCAGGCCATGGCCCGCGTTACCTCGACGACCTGCAACATCTGATCTCAACGGCGACGCACGAAGACGTGCAGCGAGCAGCCTGCCAACTGAACGACGCCAGCGGCGGCTGGCACTACGTCGCCAACGGCCCGTGCACGGCCAATGCCGCCGCGCGGCCGGGGTGATCGTTGCTAACTCTGCAACAGGCTTTTTCGATCAAGACAGCGCCATCTCGGCCAGAACTAAGTATTATTCCTACGCACCTACCTGAACATCTCCGACTGGAGGTGGACTAAATGTATTACTTGGTAGTGAAAGTCCCATCCCTTCGTAGGAGTAAGAATATGACCTGGTCCAAACCTGCTTACACTGATCTGCGTATCGGTTTCGAAGTCACCATGTACTTCGCCAGCCGTTAATCCGCTGGGTAATACAACGCCTCGGCTTGCCCGGGGCGTTTTTGTTTTGAGCTTGATGGAGCAACCATGTTCGTCCAGATTCTAGGTTCCGCCGCCGGCGGTGGTTTCCCCCAATGGAACTGCAACTGCGTGAACTGCGCTGGTTTTCGTGATGGCAGCCTGCGGGCCCACGCGCGTACCCAATCGTCCATCGCGATCTCCGACGACGGCGTGAACTGGGTGCTGTGCAACGCCTCGCCGGACATCCGCGCGCAATTGCAAAGCTTTGCGCCGATGCAACCCGGCCGCGCCCTGCGCGACACCGGCATCAGCGCGATCATCCTGATGGACAGCCAGATCGACCACACCACCGGCCTCTTGAGCTTGCGCGAAGGTTGCCCGCACCAGGTGTGGTGCACCGACATGGTCCATGAGGACCTGAGCACTGGTTTTCCGCTGTTCACCATGCTCACCCACTGGAACGGTGGCCTGGCCTGGAACCGCATCGAGTTGGACACCTGCTTTACCGTCCCGGCCTGCCCCAACCTGCGTTTCACCCCACTGCCGCTGCGCAGCGCCGCGCCGCCCTACTCGCCGCACCGCTTCGACCCGCACCCAGGCGACAACATCGGCCTGATCGTCGAAGACCTGCGCACCGGCGGCAAACTGTTCTACGCCCCCGGCCTGGGCAAAGTCGACGCGCCGCTGCTGGAGATCATGGCGGGCAGCGACTGCCTGCTGGTGGACGGCACCATGTGGGACGACGATGAAATGCAGCTCCGTGGCGTCGGCACCCGCACCGGCCGCGAAATGGGCCACCTGGCGCAGAACGGCCCCGGCGGCATGCTCGAAGTGCTGGAACAGTTGCCCAAGCAGCGCAAAGTACTTATCCACATCAACAACACCAACCCGATCCTCGACGAAGACTCCGCCGAGCGAGCGGAATTGGTACGGCGTAATGTCGAAGTGGCCTACGACGGCATGAGCATCGAATTGTAGGAGCGAGCTTGCTCGCGAAAAACGCTAGCGCACCACGCGCTATCAGACGCACCCGTAATCGTTGACGACCTTCGCGAGCACCCTCGCGCCTACAGGAGACTTCAAGTGACTGATACACCGATGAACACTGAAGCATTCGAAGCCGCCCTGCGCGCCAAAGGTGCCTTCTACCACATCCATCACCCGTATCACGTGGCGATGTATGAAGGCCGCGCCACCCGCGAACAGATCCAGGGCTGGGTTGCCAACCGTTTCTACTATCAGGTGAACATCCCCCTGAAAGACGCCGCGATCCTCGCCAACTGCCCGGACCGCGAGGTCCGCCGCGAGTGGATCCAGCGCCTGCTCGACCATGACGGCGCCCCCGGAGAAGACGGCGGCATCGAAGCGTGGCTGCGCCTGGGCCAGGCAGTCGGTCTGGATCCCGACCAACTGCGTTCGCAGGAATTGGTGCTGCCCGGCGTAAGATTTGCGGTAGATGCCTACGTCAACTTCGCCCGTCGTACCAGTTGGCAAGAAGCCGCCAGCAGCTCGCTGACCGAACTGTTCGCGCCGCAGATCCACCAGTCGCGCCTCGACAGCTGGCCGCAGCATTACCCGTGGATCGACCCCGCCGGCTACGAATACTTCCGCACTCGCCTGGGCCAGGCCCGCCGCGACGTGGAACACGGCCTGGCGATCACCTTGCAGCACTACACCACCCGCGAAGGCCAGGAACGTATGCTGGAAATTCTCCAGTTCAAACTGGATATTTTGTGGAGCATGCTGGACGCCATGAGCATGGCTTACGAACTGAAACGCCCGCCGTACCACAGCGTCACCGACCAGCGGGTATGGCATAAAGGGATCGCCCTATGAGCTTTGATCGCAGCAAAAAACCGACCTGGCGCCAGGGTTACCGCTACCAGTACGAGCCCGCGCAAAAAGGCCATGTGTTGCTCTACCCGGAGGGCATGATCAAGCTCAACGACAGCGCCGCGTTAATTGGCGGCCTGATCGACGGCGAGCGGGACGTGGCGGCAATCATCGCCGAGCTGGACAAGCAGTTTCCCGGTGTCCCTGAGCTGGGTGACGACATCGAGCAATTCATGGAGGTCGCCCGTGCTGAGCACTGGATCACCCTTGCCTGAGAAACCGCCGGTCGGCCTGCCGCTGTGGCTGCTGGCCGAGCTGACCTATCGCTGCCCGCTGCAATGCCCGTATTGCTCCAACCCGCTGGACTTTGCCGAGCAGGGCAAGGAGCTGAGCACCGAGCAGTGGTTCAAGGTGTTTCGCGAAGCACGGGAAATGGGCGCGGCGCAGCTGGGGTTTTCCGGCGGTGAACCGCTCGTGCGCCAGGACCTGGCCGAACTGATCGCCGAAGCGCGCAAGCTGGGTTTCTATACCAACCTGATCACCTCTGGCATTGGCCTGACCGAGCAGAAGATCAGCGATTTCAAAAAAGCTGGCCTGGACCATATCCAGATCAGCTTCCAGGCCAGCGACGAGCAGGTAAACAACCTGCTGGCCGGTTCGAAAAAAGCCTTCGCGCAAAAGCTGGAAATGGCCCGCGCGGTGAAGGCCCACGGCTACCCGATGGTGCTGAACTTTGTCACCCATCGGCACAATATCGACAAGATCGACCGCATTATCGAGCTGTGCATCGCATTGGAGGCAGACTTCGTCGAGCTTGCCACCTGCCAGTTCTATGGCTGGGCCCAACTCAACCGTGTCGGACTGTTGCCGACCCAGGAACAGTTGGTACGCGCCGAACGCATCACCAACAAATATCGCGCCAAGCTGGAAGCCGAAGGCCATCCCTGCAAGCTGATTTTCGTCACTCCGGATTACTACGAGGAACGCCCGAAAGCCTGCATGAACGGCTGGGGCAGTATCTTTCTTACCGTGACACCGGACGGAACGGCCCTGCCCTGCCATGGCGCCCGACAGATGCCGGTGCAATTTCCCAACGTGCGCGACCACAGCATGCAGCACATCTGGTATGACTCATTTGGCTTCAACCGCTTCCGCGGCTACGACTGGATGCCTGAGCCGTGCCGTTCATGCGATGAAAAGGAAAAAGACTTCGGCGGCTGCCGCTGCCAGGCGTTCATGCTCACGGGAGACGCCAGCAATGCCGACCCGGTGTGCAGCAAGTCCGAGCAGCACGGGATCATTCTTCAAGCGCGGGAAGAAGCCGAACACGCCACCCAGACCATCGAGCAACTGGCCTTTCGCAACGAGCGCAACTCAAAGCTCATTGCAAAAGGCTGAAGGCCTCAGCGCTTGGCGATGATGTACACCGCGTGCACGATGCCCGGGATGTAGCCGCACAGGGTCAGCAGGATATTCAGCCAGAACGCACCGCCGAAACCCACTTGCAGGAACACACCCAGTGGCGGCAACAGAATGGCGATGATGATACGAATGAAGTCCATGGGTTCAGCTCCAGAAAATCGGCTCGTGTGAGCCGTGTAGCTAATCGACCTTGGGCGTTCGTGAGGGTTCAGTGGGATCTGGCGTTGGGCCACTGTCAGGCGAGAATCTCCAGACCGTGCTTCTTAACGATGCTCAGCAACTTGAGCGCCATGCCGCTGGGTCGTTTCTCGCCGCTTTCCCACTTTTTCACGGTGGACGCGCTGGTATTCAGGTAGCGGGCGAACACAGGTTGGCTGACATGGCTGCTTTCACGCAGCTGCTTGATTTGTGCGGCCGGGATTTGCTCAGGGACGGCTGACAGGCATCCCTCGTCATATTCACGAAGCGTGGTTTTGCTGATGGCACCAATTGCGTACAGTGCCATGGCTGACTGATGAACAGACTCAAGTACTTCGCTTTCATATTTTTTGGTCATGATGTATCTCCACAAAATCCTTGGCATCCAGAAGGCGCCGGAGCTGCTCTTCGCTTAGGTTTTCATAGACCTTAGCCAACGCTCGAAGCCTATCCAATTCCTTAGGACTGATATTGCTCTGTCTCTGCTTATCAAAAAGAAATTGATAAACCCAGTAATGTCGACCCTTTGCCAACACAATTGAACGGTGCCGGTTCTCCTTCAGGCGCTTCTTCCAAACTCCACCTCCCAGATTATGCGCTTGGCCCTTGAGCAATTCGCCAAACGCTTCCCGTAACTCAGAATCACAGATCCAGGCTCTACTCGCTGCATCAGCGAAATTACGGGTTTTGAACAACCTAAGCCGCATGGACATCCCTTCCCACAAACATACCACCCAGTGGTACAGATTAAAAATGAAGCACGCTAAAACGCTCCGCGCTCCATCGGCATTCCTTGCCGACGCGCATAAAAAAGCCATGATTCTCACAAGCCCTCAATCAACATGTTCAATCCAAAAATGACACGCACAAAAAAACGCCCCCAGCCGAAAGAATCAGGCCGGGGGCGCCGCGGATACCGCGAGACGGTTCAGGAAAACAGGGTCTAAACAGCGATGCCTTTGCGGCATTGCAGTTGCGCGGTGCGCACACGCGAGAAGGCGCGCGCCAGGCGCAGGAGCATTTCGTCGATGTTGCTTTTGCTTACCGTGAGCGCCGGGGTGAAGCGCAGGCAGTTGGCTTGCGGGGCGTTGAGGATCAGTCCCTCGTGCAGCGCTGCCTTTACGACAGCATCCGCAGAATCATCTGACAACGTCAGGCCCCACATCAGGCCGTGGCCACGCAGTTGGCCGTGATCGTAGCGGTAGGCCAGGCGGGCCAGGCCTTCGCCCAGGTACAGGCCGGCTTCACGCACCTGGTCCATGAAGCCGTGTTCCAGCACAGCGTTGAGTACCGCCAGCCCGGCCGACGCCATCAGCGCGTTACCATGGTGGCTGCCTTGCAGCTCGCCCACTTCGAAGCAACAGGCCTTGCCACGTGCCAGTAGCGCTGCAAGGGGCACGCCGCCGCCCAGGCCCTTGCCGAGGGTGACGATGTCGGCGCGCACGCCGTATTGCTGTTCGGCGAGCAACGTGCCGCAACGCCCGAGACCGGTTTGCACTTCGTCGAGGATCAACAGGATGCCGAGTTCCCGGCACAGGCGTTCGACACCCTTGAGGTAGTGCTCGGTCGCGGGAATCACGCCGGCTTCGCCCTGGATCGGTTCAAGCATGATCGCGACGGTTTGCGCATCCACGGCGGCGTGCAGGGCCGGTAGGTCGTTGAACGGCACGTGGCTGAAGCCCGGCAATTGCGGTTCGAAGCGGTTTGCACTGGCACTGGCCGAAGCCGCCATCGCGGCGAAGCTGTGGCCATGACAGCCGTTGCTCGCGCTGATGATGCGATAGGCGCCACCGCGATGCAGTTGGCCCCACTTGCGAGCCAGCTTGATCGCCGCTTCACAGGCTTCCGCGCCGCTATTGAGCAGGTACGCCTGATCGCTGCCCGTGCGCTGGCACAAACGGTCGACAAGGTTCAGTTGCACAGGGTTGTTCAGGCCCATGCCAGGGTTGATCAGCGCGTGGGTCTGTTCAGCCAAGGCATTGATCAACACCTGCGGGCTGTGGCCCAGGCTATTGGCGGCGTTGCCCTGGCTGAAATCCAGGTAGGCACGCTCGTCGCTGTCCCACAGCCAGGAGCCTTGGCCGCGCACGAAAACCTGCGCGGGCCTGGCGACCGTCGGCATCAGGGATTCACTGGAAAGCACTTCGCGCGACTCATCCAGAATCAAGTCGTCCAGGCTCGGCATCGGGCGGCGCAAGCTAAACAAGTTCACAGGTCACCCCCGATTGCAACTGCACCTTAGCCCGCACACCTGCCATTGCTGGCTTGAGGTTTTTTGCCTTGCCTATGTAAACGCTATCTGAATAAACGCTGTTCATTGCCCGATCTGGCCCTGTAAGCCTTGCGAATAGGCGCTAGACTAGGCGCCTCGGGGCCCAAGGGCCATTTCGATTTTCCAGCTTTTTCGATAAGCAAACCTTATGGATTTCAAGCAACTGCGTTATTTCGTCGCGGTGTACGAAGAAGGTCACGTGGGCCGTGCCGCCGAGCGTCTTTCGATCTCCCAACCGGCGCTGTCCCAGCAGATTCGCCAGTTGGAACAGAACCTGGATGTCAGCCTGTTCGAACGCAGCAGCAAGCGCCTGTTACCGACCCTGGCCGCCCATACGCTGTACAACCACGCACTGCCGTTGATCGACGGCATGCAGCAGGCCGTCGAGGCATTGCGCAACTTCAAGGGCCAGGCGTTGCGCACCCTGGCCATCGGCGTGCTGCAAACCGTGCACACCAGCCTGGTGCCGCAAATGCTTGAGCGCGTACGCAAGGCACAGCCGCATCTGGTCGTGCAGATCTATGAATTGACGGGGCTGGAGATCGAGCGGCGACTGCTTAATGGCTCGCTGGACATCGGCATCAGCTACCTGCCACCGCGTCAGCCGGGATTGCACGGCGTATTGCTGTACGAAGATGAGCTGAAGGTGGTCATCCCCGAGGATCATCCCCTGCGGGAATTCAAGAAGGTCTCGTTGAAACAGGCAGCGGAACTGCCGATGTTGCTGCTGGGGGAGGAGTTTCAGGTACGGCAGATCTGGCAGGGCCAACTGTCCAACCTCGGCCGACGGCCGCAAGTGCAGGCCGAGCTCAATACCATGGTGGGGATTCTCGACAGCCTGCCCCACACCAAACTGGCAACCGTATTGCCCGGCCGCTCCCAGGACGAACACAACAGCAAGGCGCTGCTGTGGAAACCCTTGAGTGAACCCAGGGTGCCGTTGAAAGTGGGCCTGGTGTGCCGCGATGCGCAGCGCCAGCAGGCGACAGTGGCGTTGCTGCGCACCTTGCTGGAAGACGTGATGAATGCCCCGCAGGCAAGCGCCTGACTTTTTCGCGGGCAAAAGAAAACCCCGCCGAAGCGGGGCTTTGCAGACTGTTTCCCTTGACATCCATTTCACTCCGCCTTCCTGGCAGAATCCTACGTGTCCGTGTTTTTGCTTTGCGCTTCCTGCGCGACGTCCATGTGAAGTAGATTATCTGTGGATCCAATTTGGCGATAGAGGACGAATAGCAGTACGTCGTGTAAGAGAATGCTTACAAAGCCTCCAATCCCTTAGAACAGTGCCTCATCCAGCAGGAACAACGATTCGCTACCGGCTTTTACCGACGCACTCAGCGAATGGATACGCGGCAACAGGCGTGCAAAGTAGAAACGCGCCGTGCCCAGCTTGCTGGCGTAGAAGTCTTCTTCGGCCTCTTTGCCCCAGGCGGCCTTGGCCATGCGCGCCCACATGTAGGCGTAGGCCATGTAACCGAAGGCGTGCAGGTACTCTACCGACGCCGCGCCGATTTCATTCGGGTTGGCCTTGGCGCGATCCAGCACCCACGCGGTCAATTCATCCAGATTATCCACCGCCGCCGCCAGCGGCTTGGTGAACTCGGCCAACTCAGGCGCTGCGCCGTCGATGAACTGGCGGATCTCATCGGCAAACAGGGTGTAGAACGCCCCGCCGCTGCCAACGATCTTGCGCCCCATCAAGTCCAGCGCCTGGATGCCGTTGGTGCCTTCGTAGATCTGTGTGATGCGCACGTCACGCACCAACTGCTCCTGGCCCCACTCGCGAATGTAGCCGTGGCCGCCGAACACCTGCTGGCCGAGCACGGTGGTTTCCAGGCCCAGATCACTGAGGAACGCCTTGGCAACCGGGGTCAGCAGCGCCACGAGGTTGTCGGCGCGCTCACGGGCGGCGGCGTCTTCGCTGAACTTGGCGATATCGAGTTGCGTTGCCACATAAGTGGAGAACGCACGGCCGCCTTCGTTGGCTGCCTTCATGGTCAGCAGCATGCGTCGCACGTCAGGATGGACAATGATCGGGTCGGCAACTTTGTCTTTGGCCTGGGCGCCCAGCGGGGAACGGCTCTGCAGGCGATCGCGCGCGTACTCGATAGCGTTCTGGTATGAACGCTCACCGGAAGCGAGTCCCTGGATACCCACCCCCAGACGCTCGTAGTTCATCATGGTGAACATCGCCGCCAGACCCCGGTTGGGCTCGCCCACCAGATAACCCACGGCTTCATCGAAGTTCATCACACAGGTGGCGGATGCCTGGATGCCCATCTTGTGCTCGATCGAACCACAACTCACCGGGTTGCGTGTGCCCAGGCTACCGTCGGCGTTGACCATGAACTTCGGCACCAGGAACAACGAAATGCCCTTGGGACCCGCCGGCGCATCCGGCAACTTGGCCAGCACCAGGTGGATAATGTTTTCGGTGAGGTCGTGCTCACCGCCGGTGATGAAGATCTTGGTCCCGCTGACCTTGTAGGAACCGTCCGCCTGCGGTTCGGCCTTGGTGCGGATAATCCCCAGGTCGGTGCCAGCATGGGCTTCGGTCAGGCACATGGAACCGGCCCACTCGCCGGAGTACATTTTCGGCAGGTAGGTGGCCTTGAGTTCCTCGCTGGCGTGGGTGTTGATCGACACGCAGGCGCCCGAGGTCAGCATCGGGTAGAGGCCGAACGCCAGGCTGGAGGAATTGATCATTTCTTCGACCTGAGCCGACACCGCCTTGGGCATGCCCATGCCACCGAACGCCGGATCACCGCCCACGCCCACCCAGCCGCCCTCGGCGTAGGTCTTGTAGGCCTGTGGATAACCTTCGGGGGTTAACACGGCGGTGTCTTCCCAGCGGCAGCCCTGTTCATCGCCGCCACGGCTGATGGGGGCGATGGATTTGGCAGTGACCTTGCCGGCTTCTTCGAGGATGGCCTCTACGGTTTCGGCATCAACGGTGTCTGCCAACGCCGGCAATTGGGCCCAAGTGGTGGCGACCTCGAAGACTTCATTGAGGACGAAGCGCATATCACGCAGCGGCGCTTTGTAATCAGCCATGGCAAACCTCGTGAGAACGTGAAAAATGATTCGGTAAGATCGGTTTTACAGGCTTTGAGTGTACCCGAACAACTTTTCAGACACATAGGGTCCCGTTGTGACTGATTGGTATTTTTAAGTCACGATAGCGCAAAGGCTCCCGCAGGCAGACTCATCAGGCACTCGCTACCCGCCTCCACCGCTGCGCGATGGGCGGCGGTGCGTGGTAACAGGCGCTTGAAATAGAAGTCGCAGGTGGCCAACTTGGCGCCGGCCAACTCGGCATCCGGTTGCCCAAGGGCCGCGATCGCCATGCGCAGCCATAGGTAGGCCAGCACCACGTAGCCGCTGTACATCAGGTAATCCACCGCCGCCGCGCCCACTTCGTCGGGGTTTTTCATCGCCGCCATCCCGACCTGGGTGGTCAGTTCGCCCCACTCCTGGTTAAGCTGATTGAGTTGCGCCACGTAGGCCTTGAGCTGCGCATGCTCGGCATTCGCCGCGCAGAACTTATGCACGATCCTGGTAAAACCACGCAGCAACTTGCCCTGGCTGCCCAGTACTTTACGCCCCAGCAGGTCGAGGGCCTGGATGCCGTTGGTGCCCTCGTATATCGGCGCAATCCGCGCATCACGGGCCAATTGCTCCATGCCCCATTCGCGGATGTAGCCATGGCCGCCGAAGATCTGCATGCCGTGGTTGGTCACTTCCAGCCCGGTGTCGGTCATAAAGGCTTTGCAGATGGGCGTGAGGAAGGCCAGCAGGTCTTCGGCGTCCTGGCGCTGGGCAGCGTCACTGCTCAAGTGCGCGGTGTCGAGCAATTGCGCGGTGAAATAGGTCAGCGCCCGGTTGCCTTCGTTGAACGCCTTCATGGTCAACAACATGCGGCGCACATCGGGGTGCACGATGATCGGGTCGGCGGCTTTGTCCGGCGCCTTGGCCCCGGTCAGCGAGCGCATCTGCAGGCGATCGTTGGCGTATTTGATCGCGCCCTGGAAGCTCGCTTCACCGTTGCACAACCCCTGCATGCCGGTGCCCAGGCGCGCGTGGTTCATCATGGTGAACATGCAGTTGAGGCCTTTGTTCGCCTCGCCGATCAAAAAGCCCTTGGCCCCATCGAAGTTCAGCACGCAGGTGGCCGAAGCCTTGATGCCCATCTTGTGTTCGATGGAGCCGCAGTGCACCGCGTTGCGCTCGCCCGAGTCCGCATGGAACTTGGGCACGATGAACAAGGAGATGCCCTTCGTGCCTGCCGGTGCGTCCGGCAGCTTGGCCAGTACCAGGTGGACGATATTGGCACTCATGTCGTGCTCGCCGGCCGAGATGAAGATCTTGCTGCCGGTCACTGCATAACTGCCGTCCGCCTGTGGCACGGCGCGGGTCTTGATCAGGCCCAGGTCGGTGCCGCAGTGGGCTTCGGTCAGGCACATGGTGCCGGTCCATTCGCCGCTAGTGAGCTTGCTGAGGAACGTCTCTTTCTGCTCCGCGGTGCCGTGGGCATGGATCGCCGACATCGCGCCGTGGGTCAGCCCTGGGTACATGCCCCAGGAGGTATTGCTCGAACCGATCATCTCGCTCAGCACCAGGCCCAGGGACTGCGGCAAGCCCTGGCCACCGTAGGCCGGGTCTGCCGCCACGCCGTGCCAGCCGCCCTCCACGTAGTGGGCGAAGGCTTCCTTGAAGCCCTTGGGCGTGGTGACCACGCCATTGTCGAAATGGCAGCCTTCTTCATCACCGCTGCGGTTGAGCGGCGCGAGCACGTTCTCGCAGAATTTTGCGCCCTCTTCGAGGATCGCGCTGACCATGTCCGGGCTGGCGTCAGTGGCGCCGAGCGCGGCGTAGTGGCCGTGGAAATCGAACACGTTGTCGATCAGAAAGCGCATGTCGCGCAGGGGAGCTTTGTAGTCAGGCATGGCAATGTCTCCGGCAGCAGATGCCCTCAACCTACTGCCGGCGAACGCCCCGGACAATCACTGTAGAGCCGCTGAATACAGCACCATCACTCAACCGGCAGCCGCCTCCATGCGCACCGCGCCACGCCGGGTTTGCCCATGCGCCACCACGCAGTTACGCCCCGCGCCCTTGGCGGCATAAAGCGCCTGGTCGGCGGACTTGAGCACCTCCTCCGGCGTACGCTGCTCGGCCTGGCGCTCGGCCACGCCAATGCTGATGGTCACCGACACGCTCGTCGCCCCGGTTACCGAGCGTCGCTGGCGGCCCTGCTGATCATCCTGGGGGCGGCTGTCCTGGTTGCGCAGCTTGATGTCGTAGTTGGCGATGATCTCGCGGATCTCCTCCAGCGCCGGCATGCACTCGTCCAGGGTCTTGCCGGCGAACACCACGGCAAATTCTTCACCGCCATAACGATAGGCGCGGCCGCCGCCGTTGATCTTCGACAGCTTGCTCGCCACCAGCCGCAATACCTGATCGCCGACGTCGTGGCCGTGGGTGTCGTTGAAGCGCTTGAAATGATCGACGTCGCTCATCGCCAGCACATAGTTGCGTCCCAACCGCTGCATGCGTTCGTTGAGGGCACGGCGCCCGGGGATGCCGGTCAACTCGTCGCGGAAGGCCATCTGATAGGCCTCGTGGGCCACGCCGGCGGCGATCATCAGCATCACCTGGCTGCACATGATGTTGAGCGTGAACGGCAGGATGAACGTTTGCGGCAACATCCAGAACATCCCCAGCAACCCCACCAGTTGCGCGGCATGCAACGGCCGCGGCTGGTACCAGTACTGCGCAGCCAGGGTGAGGAAACCAATCAGGAACATCGGGTACGACAGCTGGATCAGGCTCATCCATCGGCCATGCAACATCGGCCAGCGGATTTCTGCCAGCCAGTTCAGCACCGCCTCCGGGTAACTCTGCTCCAGCGCCAGCGCGACACTGCCCACCGCCAGCAGTACCGCGCCCCGTGCGACAAAGTCGCGAAACAGGTGGGTCTTTTCCTGCCACAGCGCATAGATGCTGAACAGCAACGGCAGCAGCACGCAACACAGGTGGAACACCACGGCGGCGTCTTCGCGCACGCGGCCATGGTCGCGATAGAAATCGGTCTGGGTATCGAGCAGGAAGTAGGCGATGTACACCGTGATCATCAGGAACAGCTCGCGCTGGCGCCGATACACCGCGCAGTAAGCGCCGCCGAGCAACAGCACCAGGGTGGGCAGCACATTGAACAGCGAGGTGAAGAACACGCTGAGGTCCTTGACGTACGCCGCACAGAGCCCGGCCAGCAAGAGCAGCAACGAAGGAAGAAAATGACTGAAACGTACAGCGGACACGCGCGACAAGGGTAAACTCCGACCCGCAAAAAAGATGATGGCACTATGCCTCTACCCGTACAGTTAAGCACAACCTGCCGAGCGTGTATCACATTGCCATCACTTTAACGGCAGCCTTCACCAATCCCTGAGCGCCGCGCGGTGGTTTTTTATCCCGCGCCTGCAGGGGAAATAAAAAAGCCGCTGCTCCGGGGGAGCAGCGGCTGTTTGAAGCGAAACCGGTAAGGCTTAGTAAGCCAGGCCGAAGTCGTCTTCTTTCATGTCCATCAGGTTGTTGGCACCCGACAACATGGTGGCTTTATGGGCCAGGGTGCGCGGCAGGATGCGCTGGAAGTAGAAGCGCGCGGTCTGCAGCTTGGCGGTGTAGAACGCTTCTTCCGTGGTGCCGGCCGCGAGTTTCTCGGCCGCCAGGCGTGCCATGTCGGCCCAGAAGTAAGCCAGGCAGGCGTAACCGGAGTACATCAGGTAGTCCACCGAAGCGGCGCCGACTTCTTCACGGTCTTTCATCGCGGCCATGCCGACCTTCATGGTCAACTCGCCCCACTCTTTGTTCAGTGCAGCCAGCGGTGCGACGAATTCCTTGACGGCTTCGTTGCCTTCGTTGGCCTGGCAGAACTTGTGCACGATCTTGGTGAAACCCTTGAGCGCTTCGCCCTGGGTCATCAGCACTTTACGGCCCAGCAGGTCGAGGGCCTGGATGCCGGTGGTGCCTTCGTACAGCATCGAAATGCGGCTGTCGCGCACGTTCTGCTCCATGCCCCACTCGGCGATGAAACCGTGGCCGCCGTAGATCTGCACGCCGTGGTTGGCGGATTCGAAACCCACTTCGGTCATGAACGCCTTGGCGATCGGGGTCATGAACGCCAGCAGGCCGTCGGCCTGTTTCTTGGCCTCGTCGTCGGTGCCGTACTTGACGATGTCCACTTGCTTGGCGGTGAAGTACACCATCGCACGGTTGCCTTCGGCGAAGGCTTTCATGGTCAGCAGCATGCGACGCACGTCAGGGTGCACGATGATCGGGTCAGCGGCCTTGTCCGGGGCTTTCGGGCCGGTCAGGGAACGCATTTGCAGGCGGTCACGCGCATATTTCAAGCCGCCCTGGAAGCCGATCTCGGCGTGGGACAGGCCCTGCAATGCAGTGCCCAGGCGCGCAGTGTTCATGAAGGTGAACATGCAGTTCAGGCCTTTGTTCGCCGGGCCGATCAGGAAACCGGTGGCCGCGTCGAAGTTCATCACGCAGGTGGCGTTGCCGTGAATGCCCATCTTGTGTTCCAGCGAGCCACAGCTCACGGCGTTGCGCGCGCCAATCGAACCGTCGGCGTTCGGCAGGAACTTCGGCACGATGAACAGCGAGATGCCTTTGGTGCCAGCCGGTGCGTCCGGCAGGCGCGCCAGTACGATGTGGACGATGTTGTCGGCCATGTCGTGTTCACCGGCCGAGATGAAGATCTTGGTGCCGGAGACTGCGTAGGAGCCGTCAGCCTGAGGCTCGGCCTTGGTGCGCAGCATGCCCAGGTCAGTGCCGCAGTGCGGCTCGGTCAGGCACATGGTGCCGGTCCATTCGCCCGACACCAGTTTGGTCAGGTAAGCGTCTTGCTGCTCGGGGGTGCCGTGCTCGGAGATGGTGTTCATCGCACCGTGGGACAGGCCCGGGTACATGCCCCACGACCAGTTGGCCGCGCCAACCATTTCGCTCACGGCCAGGCCCAGGGATTCCGGCAGGCCTTGGCCACCGTGCTCAACGTCATGAGCCAGACTTGGCCAGCCGCCTTCGACGAATTGTTTGTAGGCTTCTTTGAAACCGGTCGGGGTTTTAACGCCAGACTCACTCCAGGTACACCCTTCGATGTCGCCCACACGGTTCAGCGGTGCCAGCACTTGCTCACAGAACTTGGCGCCTTCTTCGAGAATGGCGTCAACCATGTCCGGGGTAGCGTCCTGGCAAGCCGGCAGGCTCTGATAGTGCGCTTCATAGCCGAGCAGTTCGTCACGAACGAAGCGAATATCACGCAAGGGGGCCTTGTAGTCAGGCATAGCGATAAACCTCTGCTGATGTATCTGGAATGAACAACCGCGTGGATTTGTTATGGCGGTCAAACAGGTGTTTGAAACATACGTTTACGACCTAGGGATGTCAAGACGCCGTTTGTCATGCCGCAAAACAATGGCGCGCACGGGGACGCTTGCGGCGGGTTGCCACATCATTGTCAGAGAATAGGAGTTGGTCAGCACACCGCAGAACAAATGTGGGAGGGGGCTTGCCCCCCAATGGCGGTGTATCAGTCGGAGAATAGGTTGACTGACACTATGCCATCGGGGGCAAGCCCCCTCCCACACACGAGCCGGCCTGCAGAGAGACGAGGGATTAAGCGTAGGTATCGATCAACGTGCCGAGCATCTCATCGGAAGCCTTGGCGACTTTGACGCCCAGCTCCACTTGAAATTTGCCTTCGGCCATTGCGACCATATTGCTCGCCGAATTCGACGGCTGGGCACGATCATTGGCGCGCAGGCGATCAACCTGTGCGTCCGAGGGCTGGGTCGTTGCGGCGCTGGCAATTTTGCCGGCAGCCTGGTCGACACGGTTCTGCCCGGTCTGAATCGTGCTCAGGCCCGAATAAAACGCGCTGCTTCCAGAGATTTCCATGGCGTAAGCCTGCCTTGAGAGAATCGTGAACCGTGATTGAAGCAGAGAACCGGGCAAAACACCCGTCAAAAACACTAATGGCACAATGCCTTAGCGATAGCCAAAATCAGTCAAGCAGGTCCAACTGTAGATGCTGCGCCACGGCTTCAGCCCCAGCCTGCTTGAGTTTGGGCACACGCCCCAGGCATGGCGCGGGCAAGCGCTCGGCCAGGGTTGCGAGGTTTTCTTCCAGACGGGACGTCTTCGGATCAATGATGTTGGCGACCCAACCCGCCAACTGCAAACCGTCCCGCGCAATCGCCTCGGCAGTGAGCAGTGCATGGCTGATGCACCCCAGTCGCACGCCCACCACCAGGATCACCGGCAGTTTGAGCGCCATGGCCAGGTCCGACAGGTTGGCCTGGTCAGCCAACGGCACACGCCAGCCACCCGCACCTTCGATCAACGTGAAGTCGGCCTGTCGCGCCAGGATCTGCTGCATCGGCTTGAGCAGCGACTGTACCGTGAGCGACACCCCCGCCTCGCGCGCCGCCAGGTGCGGTGCAATCGCGGGCTCGAACGCCACCGGGTTGACCTCAGCGTAACTCAACGGCAGCGAACATTCCGCCAGCAGCGCCAACGCATCGGCATTGCGCAGTCCCTTGGGGGTTACTTGGCAGCCGGAGGCCACCGGCTTACCGGCGGCGGTACTTTTTCCGGCGAGTCGCGCGGCATGCAACAGCCCGGCGGCGACGGTAGTCTTGCCGACATCGGTGTCGGTGCCCGTGATGAAATAGGCGGCGCTCATAGCGGTTTCTCCAGTACGGCGTACACCACTTGGTACGTGGCGGGCAGGCCCTGGGCCTGACGGAACTGCTCGTAAGCGTCCACCAGTGCAACAATCCGCGCGCGCCCCGTCAACCCTCCCGGCCGACCGGGGTTCAGGTTGTGCGCGCCCAACGCCTTCAACTCATGGGTCAGGCTGCGTACATCCGGGTAATGGAGCACGTGCGGGCGCCGCTCCAGGCTCACCACCCGCAGGCCGCTGGCCGCACACAAGCGCTGGTATGTCTCGAAGGTGCGGAAGCGATTGACGTGCACCAGGCCATCCGCCGCGCGCCAGCTTTCGCGCAGCTCATCCAGCGTACCTGCGCACAGGCTGGCAAACGCCAGCACGCCGCCGGGTTGCAACACCCGGTAAGCCTCGTTGAGCACTGCCTCGAAGTTTGCACACCATTGCACGGCGAGAGAGGTGAACAGCAGTCCCACGCTGTCGGCTTTAAGCGGCAAGCGCTCGGCGTCGCCTGCGATAAAGTGCTGCGCGCCACCCAGAGGCCGCGCGTGATTGAGCATGCCTTCGGCGATGTCCAGCGCAATGCCTTGGCTGGCGGGCAAGCGCTCGCCCAGCATACGGCTGAAATACCCGGTGCCGCAGCCCATGTCCAGCCAGCGTTGCGGCGCAAGGTCGGCCGGCAGGCGCGACAGCATTTGAGTCCCGACGGCGCGCTGCAACTCGGCAACGCTGTCGTAGCTGGCCGCTGCGCGGGAGAACGACGCCGCCACCTGGCGCTTGTCCGGCAGCGCGCCTGGCAACGGAGGGTGGGAAAGATCAGTCATCAACGTACTCATGCAAAAAAGCCTGGATCGCCCCCGCCACACCGTGGGGGTCCTCCAGAAGAAAAGCGTGGCCGGCCTGTTCAATCAGGCCGATTTCAACGTCGGGCAGCAGGTTCAATAGCGCGCTGGCCGCTTCGGCGGGCACCAGTTCGTCCAGGCCGCCAAACAAGTGCAATTGCGGGCCGCGGTAGGCCTGCAATGCGCTGCGGGTGTCCAGTTGCGCGAGCAGCTCAAGGCCCGGCATCAGCAGGCTCGACGGCGAGTTCGGCGCGCCACTGACCAGCAGGCGCGACAGCCCGCGCGGGTCCTCGGCGCCCTTGGCACACAACAGGCCGAAGCGCTTGAGGGTGACCTGGGAGTCGGCATGGCAACCGGCGAGAAACGCGTCGAAGGTCTCGGCTGGCATCGCTGTCGGCCAGCCCTCATGGGCGACGAAACACGGGTTGCTCGCCAGGGTGAGCAGGCCGCAGCAGCGCTCGCCGCGCCGCGCTGCCAGCTCCGACGCAAGCATGCCGCCCAGGGACCAGCCGCCCAGCCAGGCATTGTCGGGCAGTGTGGCGTCGAGTTCGTCGAGCCATTCATCGAGGTTGCTGGAAACCAGCGCCGGCAAGGGTTCGATGTGCACCCGCAGGTGATCGTCCAGGCCCTGCAAGGCGGCGGCCAAAGGCTCCAGCGGCGAAACGCCGAGGCCCCAGCCGGGCAGCAATATCAGTCGATCACGCATGGTTGGGCTCCGTGGCGCCTAACAAGCGGAAACACTCTTCCAATCCGTTTAACAATAGCTGCACCTGCGCCTCGGTGTGAGCGGCCGTCAATGTCACGCGCAAACGCGCACTGCCGGCCGGCACGGTGGGCGGGCGGATCGCTGTGACCATCAGGCCGCGCTCGCACAGCATCTGCGACAGGCGCACGGCCCGGGCGCTGTCACCGATCAGGATCGGCTGGATCGGCGTAAAACTGTCCATCAGGTCCAGGCCCAGTTGCTCGGCGCCTTGGCGGAACTGGCGGATCAGCCCATTGAGGTGCTCGCGGCGCCAATGCTCGGTGCGCAGCAGTTCCAGGCTTTTCAGCGTGGCGCAGGCCAGCGCCGGCGGTTGGCTGGTGGTGTAGATGTAGGGCCGGGCGAACTGGATGAGGCTTTCGACCAGTTCTTCGCTGCCGGCCACAAACGCGCCGGCGGTGCCAAAGGCTTTGCCCAGGGTGCCGACGAGGACGGGCACATCCTCCTGGCTCATGCCGAAATGCTCGACGATCCCGCCGCCGTTGGCGCCCAACGGCCCAAATCCATGGGCGTCGTCCACCATCAGCCAGGCGCCTTTGGCACGCGCTTCGCGGGCCAGCGCGGGCAGGTTGGCGAGGTTGCCGTCCATGCTGAACACACCGTCGGTGACCACCAGCGTATTGCCCACGGCTTTTTCCAGGCGCTTGGCCAGGCTTTCGGCATCGTTGTGCAAATAGCGATTGAAACGCGCGCCGGACAACAGGCCCGCATCCAGCAGCGAGGCATGGTTGAGGCGGTCTTCCAGCACCGTATCGCCCTGCCCTACCAACGCCGTGACGGCACCGAGGTTAGCCATGTAGCCCGTGGTAAACAGCAGCGCACGCGGCCGCCCGGTCAGGTCGGCCAGGGCTTCTTCCAACTCATGGTGCGGCGTGGCATGCCCGACCACCAGGTGCGAGGCGCCGCCGCCGACACCCCAACGGGACGCGCCGGCGCGCCAGGCTTCGATCACGTGCGGGTGATTGGCCAGCCCCAGGTAATCGTTGTTGCAGAACGCCAGCAGCGGCTGGCCGTCCACCACCACTTCCGGGCCTTGCGGGCTCGCAAGTAACGGGCGTTGGCGATACAGGTGTTCGGCACGGCGGGCAGCGAGGCGCGCGGAAAGATCGAAAGACATGCAGGCCTCGGATTTCAAGGGGAACGCCGTCAAACAGGCGGTAAAGGACCCAACGTGGGAGGGGGCTTGCCCCCGATGAGGTGTATCAGTCGACGCAGCAGTGACCGGTCTACCGCCATCGGGGGCAAGCCCCCTCCCACACAAGCCCTCTGCCAAACTCGGGCTGAATTTCAATCACACAACAGCGTTGTAGAACTGCTCGCTGCTTTTTTGCTCCACCAACGCCTGCTCGATCGCCGCCTGATGCACTTCATCGGCATGCTCTTCACGGGCTTCCGGAAGAATGCCCAGGCGTGAGAACAGCTGCATGTCCTTGTCAGCCTGCGGGTTGGCGGTGGTCAGCAGCTTGTCGCCGTAGAAGATCGAGTTCGCACCGGCAAAGAACGCCAGGGCCTGCATCTGCTCGTTCATCGCCTCACGGCCGGCAGACAGGCGCACGTGGGACTGCGGCATCAGGATGCGCGCCACGGCAAGCATGCGGATAAAGTCGAACGGGTCGATGTCCTCGGCGTTCTCCAGCGGCGTACCGGCGACTTTCACCAGCATGTTGATCGGCACCGACTCCGGGTGCTCCGGCAGGTTGGCCAGTTGGATCAGCAGGTTGGCACGGTCATCGAGAGACTCGCCCATGCCGAGGATGCCACCGGAGCAGATCTTCATCCCCGAATCACGCACGTAAGCCAGGGTTTGCAGGCGTTCGCTGTAGGTGCGGGTGGTGATGATGCTCCCGTAGAACTCCGGCGAGGTGTCCAGGTTGTGGTTGTAGTAGTCCAGGCCGGCCTGGGCCAGGGCTTCGGTCTGGTCCTGGTCGAGGCGCCCCAGGGTCATGCAGGTTTCCAGGCCCATGGCCTTCACGCCTTTGACCATCTGCAGCACGTAGGGCATGTCTTTGGCCGACGGGTGCTTCCAGGCCGCGCCCATACAGAAACGGGTCGAGCCGATGGCCTTGGCGCGAGCAGCCTCTTCGAGGACCTTCTGCACCTCCATCAGCTTTTCTTTTTCCAGGCCAGTGTTGTAGTGGCCCGACTGCGGACAATATTTGCAATCTTCCGGGCAGGCACCGGTCTTGATCGACAACAGCGTCGACACCTGCACACGGTTGGCGTCGAAATGCGCGCGGTGCACGGTCTGCGCCTGAAACAGCAGGTCATTGAACGGCTGTACGAACAGCGCTTTGACTTCGGCGAGGGACCAATCGTGACGCAGAGTGGCGGTGGTGCTGGCGCTCATGGGCGATTCCTTGATTATGCTTTGGCAAGCGCTGCGGGAAGGGCAATACCCACAGGCACGACACGGATGCTCGGCATATTTAAGGAAGATTCATGCACTGTCAACCTGACCACAAACACCAAGTTTACATCTGGTTAAAAAACGAACAAACCTGCTTGATCTGCGACGAAGTGACGGAATCCGTCGATTGTGTGTGCAACGTCTGCGAAATCGAACTGCCCTGGTTAATGGAACAGTGCGACAGATGCGCCCTGCCCCTGCCCATGGACGGCCTGACGTGCGGCCAATGTTTGAAACGGCCCCCCGCGTTTAAACAGGTGATCGCTCCCTGGTCCTACAGTTTCCCCGTCGACAGCCTGATCAGCCGCTTCAAGCATCAGGCGCGCTGGCCGCTGGGGCGTATGCTTGCCGGCTTGCTCGGCCAACACCTGCAACACCGCTTCGACAACGCCGAGCTCAGCCGTCCCGACTGCCTGCTGCCGGTGCCGATGGCGCGCAAACGCCTGCGCGAGCGCGGTTATAATCAGGCGCTGTTGCTGACGAAATGGCTTGGCACCCACCTCGACATACCGCTGAACGACCACCTGCTGTTACGCCCCCAGGACACCGTCGCTCAACAAGACCTCGATGCCAAGACCCGCAAACGCAACCTGCGCGACGCCTTCACCCTGGCGTGCGACACGCCGATAAACGGCCGCCACTTCGCGCTGGTGGACGATGTGCTCACCACCGGCGCCACCGCCCACAGCCTTGCTCGCCTGTTGATCAACGCCGGGGCACGGCAAGTCGACGTGTACTGCCTGGCCCGCACGCCCAAACCCGGCGGCTGACTTGACTCCAACCGGCCTTGCCCGCACCGTTCGGCTTATGTCCTCCAAGCGTACGCCCATGTCCCTGCCAGCCTCCCTCAGCCAACACATCATCCGCCGGCCCCAGCGCATTGCGTTGCTGGGGCATATCGCCGAGCAAGGCTCGATCACCCGCGCGGCCAAAAGTGCCGGGCTGAGCTACAAGGCCGCCTGGGACGCCATCGACGAACTGAACAATTTGGCGCAAAAGCCGCTGGTGGAGCGCAGCGTCGGCGGCAAAGGCGGCGGTGGTGCCAGGCTCACGGTCGAAGGTGAACGGGTGTTGCGCCTCTATCACCGCTTGCAAGTCCTGCAGGCCGAGGTATTGGGCAGCGATGAGGCCGCCAGCGACTTCAACCTGCTGGGCCGCCTGATGTTGCGCACCAGTGCGCGCAACCAGTTGCACGGTCAGGTCATCGCGATAGACAGCCACGGCCGCAATGACCTGATTCGCCTGCAACTGGCCGGCGGGCTGAACCTGGAGGCGCAAATCACCCACGACAGCACCCAGCGCCTGGAACTGGAAGCGGGGGTGGAAGTGGTCGCGCTGATCAAGGCAGGATGGCTGGACGTGCTCGGCGCCGAGCAAGCAGCAACACCTGGACACAATTGCATGAGCGGCACAATCGACGCGATTCTGCAGGCCGACGACGGGCCCAGCGAAGTCCGTATCGCCCTGCCCAGCGGCCAGGTTCTCTGCGCCCTGGCGCCGCCGGATGCACTCAAGGCGCTGGGGGCCGCAGAGGGCAAGCCGATCCGAGTGCAATTCGCGCCGAGCAATGTGCTGCTGGGAACGCCGGCGTAACCAACCCGCTTCTTTTTACTGCAACAATTTCGTCATGCCCGCTCCTTATGGTGTCTGCAAAAACCACAGGGAGCCCGTGATGAGCCTATTAGAAGAAAACCAAGCCACCGACCTCGAACAGATGGTCGGCCTCACTCGTCGCCGCTTCATCGGTGCTGGCGCCCTGTGCGGTGCCGCAATGTTCCTCGGCGGCAACCTGCTGACCCGCAGCGCCATGGCCGTAAATGCCGCGTCCGCCAGCCCGCTGCTGGGTTTCGCCAGCATCGCGGCCGCCACCAGCGACGCCATTAGCTTGCCGCCGGGCTACAGCGCGTCAGTGTTGATCAGTTGGGGCCAGCCGCTGAATAAACAGGCGCCGGCCTTCGACCCTTCGGGCAACGGCACCGCCGAGGCCCAGGAACAGCAATTCGGCGACCACAACGATGGCATGAGCCTGTTCGCCTTCCCCGGCGATGAAAACCGCGCGCTCATGGCGATCAACAACGAATACACCAACTACCGCTACCTCTTCCCCCACGGCGGCGCGCCGCAATCAGCCGAAGAAGTGCGCAAGGCTTTGGCCAGTGAAGGCGTGTCGGTGATCGAAGTGCAGCGCAAGGGCGACACCTGGCAATTCGTGCAGGACTCGCGCTACAACCGGCGCATCCACGGCAACTCGCCGATCCGTCTCAGCGGCCCCGCGGCAGGCCACGACTGGCTGAAAACCAGCGCCGACCAGACTGGCACCCACGCCCTCGGCACGTTCCAGAACTGCGCCAATGGCATGACCCCTTGGGGCACCTACCTGACGTGCGAAGAAAACTTCACCGACTGTTTTGGCAGCAGCAACCCACAACAGACCTTCGACGCCGGGCAAAAACGCTACGGCGTGGTGGCTGCCAGTAAAGAGATCAACTGGCACCCCCATGACCCGCGCTTCGACATGGCCAAGAACCCCAACGAGCTCAACCGTCACGGCTGGGTGGTGGAAATCGACCCGTTCGACCCCACATCCACGCCGTCCAAGCGCACCGCCCTGGGCCGCTTCAAGCACGAAAACGCCGCACTCGCCGAGACCCAGGACGGCCGTGCCGTGGTGTACATGGGCGACGATGAACGCGGTGAGTTCATCTACAAATTCGTCAGCCGCGACAAGATCGACCACAAGAACCCCAAGGCCAACAAAGACCTGCTCGACCACGGCACCTTGTTTGTGGCGATCTTTGACGCCGGCGATGGCAACGCCGACCACCCCAAGGGCAAGGGCCAATGGGTTGAACTGACCCATGGCAAAAACGGCATCGACGCCAGCACCGGCTTCAACAGTCAGGCTGAAGTGTTGATCCACGCGCGCCTGGCGGCCAGCGTAGTGAAAGCCACGCGCATGGACCGTCCGGAATGGATCGTGGTCAGCCCCTCCGATGGCCAGGTGTATTGCACCCTCACCAACAACGCCAAGCGCGGTGAAGAAGGCCAGCCGGTGGGCGGGCCAAATCCGCGTGAGAAGAATGTCTACGGCCAGATCCTGCGCTGGAAGGCCGATGCCGATAACCATGGCGCCTCGACCTTTACCTGGGACCTGTTCGTGGTCGCCGGCAACCCCGGCGTGCACGCCGGTACGCCGAAGGGCGGCTCGTCCAACATCAACCCGCAGAACATGTTCAACAGCCCGGACGGCCTGGGCTTCGACAAGGCCGGACGCCTGTGGATCCTGACGGATGGGGACTACAGCAACGCCGGGGATTTCGCCGGCATGGGCAACAACCAGATGCTCTGCGCCGACCCGTCCACGGGGGAAATCCGCCGCTTCATGGTCGGACCGGTGGCGTGCGAAGTGACAGGCATCAGCTTCTCACCGGATCAGAAAACATTGTTCGTGGGCATCCAGCACCCAGGGGAAACCGGCGGCTCGACCTGGCCAGAGCACCTGCCGAATGGCAAACCGAGGTCGTCGGTGGTGGCGATTCGACGGGATGATGGCGGCATCGTCGGCGCCTGACAGGGCCTCATCGGGGGCAAGCCCTTTCCCACATTTTGACCGCGCCGCCAATCACGTGTGGGAGGGGGGCTTGCCCCCGATAGCTATGGCACAGAGACCACCTATCCCAAGCCTTGTGCGTTACCATACCCGGCCGGACGCGGCGCCCTGCTGCGCGCAGGAGTTCGCATGGCCCACCCGTTTGAAACACTCACCCCCGACCTGGTTCTCGACGCTGTCGAAAGCATCGGTTTCCTCAGCGACGCGCGTGTGTTGGCGCTCAACAGCTACGAAAACCGCGTCTACCAGGTGGGCATCGAAGACTGCGAACCGCTGATCGCCAAGTTCTACCGCCCGCAGCGCTGGACCAACGAAGCCATCCTCGAAGAACACCGCTTCACCTTCGAACTGGCCGACTGCGAAGTGCCGGTGGTCGCGCCACTGATCCACAATGGCGAAAGCCTGTTCGAACACGCCGGTTTCCGTTTCACCCTGTTCCCCCGCCGTGGCGGCCGCGCGCCAGAGCCCGGCAACCTCGACCAACTCTATCGCCTCGGGCAACTGCTCGGTCGTTTGCACGCCGTGGGTTCCACCCGCCCGTTCGAGCACCGCGAAGCCCTGGGCGTGAAGAACTTCGGGCACGACTCCCTCAACACCCTGCTCGACGGCAATTTCATTCCCAAGAGCCTGCTGCCAGCCTACGAGTCCGTGGCCCGCGACCTGCTCAAGCGTGTGGAAGACGTCTACGCCGCCACGCCGCACAAGAACATCCGCATGCACGGCGATTGCCACCCCGGCAACATGATGTGCCGCGACGAAATGTTCCACATCGTCGACCTCGATGACTGCCGCATGGGCCCGGCGGTGCAGGACCTGTGGATGATGCTCGCTGGAGATCGCCAGGAATGCCTGGGGCAGTTGTCGGAATTGATGGACGGCTACCAGGAATTTCACGACTTCGACCCGCGCGAACTGGCGTTGATCGAACCCCTGCGCGCGTTGCGCCTGATGCACTACAGCGCCTGGCTGGCACGGCGATGGGATGACCCGGCCTTCCCCCATAGCTTCCCGTGGTTTGGCAGCGAGCGGTACTGGGGCGATCAGGTGTTGGCGTTGCGCGAGCAGTTATCGGCCCTGAATGAAGAGCCCCTGAAACTGTTTTAACTGCTTTTAGGTGGGAGGGGAGCTTGCCCCCTCCCACAAAGAGCAGGCCACATACACACCTAGCAAGGATTTTTGCAATGCACGCCGCCAACCCCCGCAAGGGTTACATCCTGGGCCTGAGCGCCTATGTCATCTGGGGCCTGTTCCCGCTCTATTTCAAAGCCATCGCCAGTGTGCCCGCCGCCGAAATCATCGTGCACCGCGTGTTGTGGTCGGCGCTGTTCGGCGGTTTGCTGTTGATGGTGTGGAAGCACCCCGGCTGGTTCCGCGAACTGCGCGACAACCCCAAGCGTCTGGCGATCCTGGCGCTGAGCGGAGCGTTGATTGCGGCTAACTGGCTGACCTACGTGTGGTCGGTGAACACCGGGCGCATGCTCGAGGCGAGCCTCGGTTACTACATCAACCCGCTGGTGAACGTGGTGCTGGGCATGCTGATCCTGGGCGAGCGCCTGCGTCGCCTGCAGTGGGTCGCCGTCGGACTCGCCGCCGTGGGCGTAGCGCAACAGGTGTGGCAGGTAGGCAGTTTGCCGTGGGTGTCGCTGGTGCTGGCGCTGACCTTCGGGTTCTACGGGCTGATTCGCAAGCAGGCGCCGGTCAAGGCACTGCCGGGGCTGGTGGTGGAAACCTGGATGCTGGTGCCGATTGCCATCGCGTGGTTGTTGTTCAACCCCACGGCCCACAGTGCACAACTTGAATTCTGGAGCACGTCCGAAGCCTGGTGGCTGGTGGCCGCCGGGCCGGTGACGTTGATCCCACTGGTGTGTTTCAACGCCGCTGCACGGCATCTGCCCTACACCGCTCTGGGCTTTTTGCAGTACGTGGCGCCCACCTTGGTGCTGCTGGAAGCCGTGCTGCTGTTCGGCGAACACCTGGCGCCGAGCACGCTGACCGCCTTCGCCTTTATCTGGGCCGGCCTGGTGGTGTACAGCGTGGATATCTGGCTGAGCGTGCGCAAACGCTGATCAAATAACGTACAAACCGCTGCAAGCCACAGCCGGCGTGGCTTGCAGACATCCACCCCAAGGTTATCCACAACCTGATCCCCGCCATTTGTGCACAAGCTTTTGAAATTGCTCGTTTTTTGCTCAAAAGGCGCAAAGCCCCGGCCGGCTTGGGCTGGCGCTGGGTCTCTACAGGTTATCCACAGGCCCATGCAAGATTTCCATGCATAACCTTGTGGGCAGATTATTCCTCGTTGTGCAGTTCCACCATCAGGTCATCCGCCAGGGTTTCCAGGGATTGCTGCAAGTCGTCCAAGGATAACGCGGCCGGCACCTGCAACAGCGCTTCGGCCGTAAACAACGGATCACCGCTCATGGGCGCCGGGCGCACAGCCGTGCTCAGGCTCTCCAGGTTCACACCCTGCTGGCTCAGCAACGCCGTGATCTCGCGCACGATGCCAGACCGGTCGTTGCCCACCAGCGTCATCATGATCGATTTGGACGCCGAGGCCTGCCCGCTGCTGCCCTCGCCCACCAATACGCGGATGCCGTGTGTGGATAAGTCCTCCAGCGCCCCTACCAAGGCCTGACGGTTTTCCGCCGGCACGCTGACCCGCAGGATCCCGGCGAATTGCCCGGCCATATGGGCCATGCGGCTTTCCAGCCAGTTGCCGCCATGGGTGGCGATATTCTGCGCGATACGCTCCACCAGCCCGGGTTTGTCGGCGGCGATAATTGTGAGTACAAGATGGTCCATGGCGATGCCCTCTGGAATTCAATCTACAAGGTGGACGCAGGCGCCCTCGAAAACAAATCGTGTACCATTTTTATATTTATCTGGAACAATCCAATAGTTTTTTGAGAACATCCGGTTCTCCGCTGTGACCGCACGACCAAAGTGGGTCGCTAAACGACGTATTTAGTCTGATTTTCACAACCGCAAGTCATCATGTAGTATGCCCAACCGTGCACTACATAATGAAAATCTGAAAAAGCGCATAAGCTCCGTAGAGTGAGGCAAGCAATGACTGAACACGTTCAAGTCGGTGGCCTGCAGGTCGCCAAAGTCCTGTTCGACTTCGTAAACAACGAAGCCATTCCCGGCACCGGCATTACTGCCGACCAGTTCTGGGCCGGTGCCGACAAGGTCATCCATGACCTGGCCCCGAAGAACAAAGCCCTGCTCGCCAAACGCGATGATTTCCAGGCGCGGATCGACACCTGGCACCAGACCCACGCCGGCCAGGCCCATGACCCGGTGGCCTACAAAGCCTTCCTGCACGATATTGGATACCTGCTGCCAGAAGCCGCAGACTTCCAGGCCACGACCCAAAACGTCGACGACGAGATCGCCCGCATGGCCGGCCCCCAGCTGGTGGTGCCGGTGATGAACGCCCGCTTCGCCCTCAACGCCTCGAATGCGCGTTGGGGCTCGCTGTATGACGCGCTGTATGGCACAGACGCCATCAGCGAAGCCGACGGCGCCGAAAAGGGCCAGGGCTACAACAAGGTCCGCGGTGACAAGGTCATCGCCTTCGCCCGCGCCTTCCTCGATGAGGCCGCGCCGCTGACCGCTGGCAGCCATGTCGAGTCCACCGGCTACAAGATCGTCGATGGCACGCTGATCGTCAGCCTCAAGGGCGGCAGCAACAGCGGCCTGCGCGACGACGCCCAGTTGATCGGTTTCCAGGGCCCTGCGGCGCAGCCGATCGCGATCCTGCTGAAGCACAACGGCCTGCACTTCGAAATCCAGATCGACGCCAGTACCCCGGTCGGCCAGACCGACGCCGCCGGCGTCAAAGACGTGCTGATGGAAGCCGCACTCACCACCATCATGGACTGCGAAGACTCCGTCGCCGCCGTCGATGCCGATGACAAAGTGGTGATCTACCGCAACTGGCTCGGCCTGATGAAGGGCGACCTGGCCGAAGAAGTGGCCAAGGGCGGCAAGACCTTCACCCGCACCATGAACGCCGACCGCGTCTACACCGGTGTGGATGGCCAGGACGTGACCCTGCACGGTCGTTCGCTGCTGTTCGTGCGCAACGTCGGTCACCTGATGACCATCGATGCGATCCTCGACAAAGACGGCAACGAAGTACCGGAAGGCATCCTCGATGGCCTGGTCACCAGCCTCGCCGCGACCCACAGCCTCAACGGCAACAACAGCCGCAAGAACAGCCGCACCGGCTCCGTGTACATCGTTAAACCGAAGATGCACGGCCCGGAAGAAGCCGCGTTCACCAACGAGCTGTTCGGTCGCATCGAAGACGTGTTGAACCTGCCGCGCAACACCCTCAAAGTCGGGATCATGGACGAGGAACGCCGCACCACGGTGAACCTCAAGGCGTGTATCAAGGCCGCCAGCGAGCGCGTGGTGTTTATCAACACCGGCTTCCTCGACCGCACCGGCGACGAAATCCACACCTCCATGGAAGCCGGCGCGATGGTGCGCAAGGCGGCGATGAAGGCGGAGAAATGGATCGGCGCCTACGAGAACTGGAACGTTGATATCGGCTTGAGCACCGGCCTGCAAGGCCGTGCGCAAATCGGTAAAGGCATGTGGGCGATGCCCGACCTGATGGCGGCGATGCTCGAACAGAAAATCGCCCACCCCCTGGCCGGCGCCAACACCGCCTGGGTCCCTTCGCCAACCGCCGCTGCGCTGCATGCGTTGCACTACCACAAGGTCGACGTGTTCGCCCGCCAGGCCGAGCTGGCCAAGCGCGAACGCGCCTCGGTGGACGACATCCTGACCATTCCTCTGGCAACCAATACGGATTGGTCCGACGAAGAAATCCGTAATGAGCTGGACAACAACGCCCAGGGCATCCTGGGTTATGTGGTGCGCTGGATCGACCAGGGCGTCGGTTGCTCCAAGGTGCCGGACATCAACGATGTGGGCCTGATGGAAGACCGCGCCACCCTGCGCATCTCCAGCCAGCACATCGCCAACTGGCTGCGCCACGGGATCGTCAACGAGGCCCAGGTACTGGAAAGCCTCAAGCGCATGGCGCCAGTGGTAGACCGTCAGAATGCCGGGGATAAGTTGTACAACCCGCTGGCACCGGACTTCGACAGCAACATCGCGTTCCAGGCTGCAGTGGAGTTGGTGATTGAAGGCACCAAGCAGCCTAACGGCTATACCGAGCCGGTGTTGCACCGTCGGCGTCGGGAGTTCAAGGCTAAAAACGGCCTGTAAATAAGCGCTGCAAATAAAAAAGGCCCTGATTGAGAAATCAGGGCCTTTTTTTCAAAGGTTGGAGCGGTCAGGAAAGATGTAATCGAACGTTCCCCAACATTTAACCTGATCAGTGCCGCCTTTGCTGACTACTGCATCCGTTATCGTTCCTGTAATCGTGGCAATTTCATCATTTCCTGTTCCGGAAAATACAACCGAAACCTCTACAGTGCCTGATTGAGGAACTGTGTAAGTGTCAAAGGCATTTAAGTAAAACGCGACTTGACTTAAATCTTTGAGAGAAAACTCATTCCGTCCCTCCTTGAGCTCGCCCGGGTAGTGCAAGGCCAGAGCTGCCTCCGTCCCCCCGAAATCGGATATCAGTGTTCTAATTAGGCTATCACTCACTCTGGGGGCTAAGAAGGCTTTCTGCTCCCCGTTAAAAGAGTATTGAATCGTTGCGGAGCCTTTTCCACCTTTCACCTTGGCATGACGTTCTTTGAGCGCTTCTCTAGTCAAGTTTCCGTTCGGCAAGTTCATGATGAGTCTCCTGCTCATGGGTCGAAGCATGGGTCAACGTTTAAGTGACCAGTAAATACTCCGCATTACGTCGCCGCCACTGTGAGAAATGACAGTATCAATGATTGATCGACCAACGGCTTCTATCTCGACCTTCTGATTCGAGAACTCAAAGCGATGAATGATCATGTGAATGAAAAAGCCCCGGTCGAGAGACCGGGGCTTTTTCTTTGGGTTCTGTGGTGACTGTGCGGGCCTCATCGGGGGCAAGCCCCCTCCCACATTTACTGTGCATACACATTGTGATTTGTGAACACAGTCAAAGGTGGGAGGGGGCTTGCCCCCGATGAGGCCCTCAAGGCTGCCACAAGATCAGGAAGCCATCCCCAACTCCCGCTTCACCAGCTTCGCCAACTTCACGCTATCGATCGGCTTGAGCAAAAAATCCACCACACTCAAATGCATCGCATCGATCACGTCAGGCGCCTCGGCGTCCCCCGACATGATGATGATCGGCAGCGCAGCCCGTGTGGATTCACGCACCTGGCGGATCAATTCCAAACCATTGCTGGGGGCCATGCGCAGGTCGGTGATGAGCAACCCGATGGAGCTGCTGGACTGCAACAACGCCCACGCCGCTTCGCCACTGTCGGCGGTCATGCAGCGAATACCGTCCAGCCCCAGGATTTCCGCCAGCAGTTCACGCGCGTCCTTGTCGTCGTCGACGATCAACACCCGTTGCGGCGGTAAATCAGGCTCCAGCATCACGGCGCTCAGCGCCTCGCGCTCGGCATCACTCAAAATATCGTGGTCGGACATACGGTTCTCAGCAGTTCTCATCAATCTCCCAGCACACTCGTCAGACATCTGCGGAAGGGCGAACAATGTGCACTTCGTCGGAAAGTTTGACTAGTGGGTGTTCTACGGGTTTTTGCCGATAGTGATGTAGGGTTTTTCCCTAGGTTTAGCCCATTTGTATCGACCTAGACTTACGTCCAATGGGCACCTGCGGCGCAGGAGCCGACCATGCAGACCGATAACGACAAAAACAATGCGGTCATGGTTATGAGTAAAGCTGATGCCTTCGCCCAGGCGGGGAAAACTGCTGTGTTGCAAAACATCCACGGCACCTTGCAGTTCCTGCAACGCTTCCCGCCGTTCAACCAGATGGAAAACGCCCACCTGGCGTTTCTGGTGGAGCAGTGCCAACTGCGTTTTTTCGGCCCCGGCGAGAGCATCCTCAAGCCGTCGGGGGGGCCGGTCGAGCATTTTTATATCGTCAAGCAGGGCCGCGTGGTGGGTGAACGGCCCGATTCAACCCAAACCACCTTCGAAATCACCACCGGCGAGTGTTTCCCCCTCGCCGCGCTGCTGGGTGAACGAGCGACCCGCACCGAACACAAGGCCGCCGAAGACACCTTCTGCCTGCAACTGAACAAGCCGGCGTTCATCAAACTGTTCGCACTCTCCAGCCCGTTTCGCGACTTTGCCCTGCGCGGCGTCAGCAGCCTGCTGGACCAGGTCAACCAGCAAGTGCAGCAAAAAGCCGTGGAAACCCTCGGCACCCAGTACTCCCTGAACACCCGCCTGGGTGAGCTGGCCATGCGTCATCCGGTCACCTGCAGCCCGCAGACCCCGCTGCGTGAAGCCGTGACGCTGATGCATGAACAGCAGGTCGGCAGCATTGTCATCGTCGATGAACACAAGGCGCCCCTGGGGATTTTCACCCTGCGCGACCTGCGGCACGTGGTGGCCGACGGTGTCAGTGATTTCAGCCTGGCCATCGACGGCCACATGACCCAGGCCCCGTTCTTCCTGACTCCGGACCACAGCGCCTTCGACGCCGCCATCGCCATGACCGAACGCCACATCGCCCACGTGTGCCTGGTCAAGGACCAGCGCCTGTGCGGCGTGGTGTCCGAGCGCGATCTGTTTTCCCTGCAACGGGTGGACCTGGTGCACCTGGCCCGAACGATCCGCAATGCGCCTCGGGTAGACAACCTGGTGGCAATCCGCGGCGAGATCGGCCAGTTGGTGGAGCGCATGCTGGCCCACGGCGCGTCCTCCACGCAGATCACCCACATCATTACCCTGCTCAACGATCACACCGTGTGCCGGGTGATCGAATTGACCCTCGCGGAAAAAGGCGACCCCGGCGTGCCCTTCAGCTGGCTGTGCTTCGGCAGCGAAGGCCGCCGCGAGCAGACGCTGTTCACTGACCAGGACAACGGCATCCTGTTCGACGCCAGGGACGCCGCCGAAGCCGCGACTATCCGTGCCCGGCTGTTGCCGTTGGCGCAGCAGATCAACCAGAGCCTGGCGCTCTGCGGGTTCAGCCTGTGCAAGGGCAACATCATGGCCGGCAACCCTGAGCTGTGCTTGTCCCGCGCCGAATGGGCGCGGCGCTTCGCGGCGTTTATCCGCGAGGCGACCCCGGAGAATCTGCTGGGCTCGAGTATCTATTTCGACCTGCGGGTGGTGTGGGGCGATGAACGTGGCTGCGAACAACTGCGCCAGGGCATTCTCGATCAAGTCGCGGACAACCGGCTGTTCCAGCGCATGTTGGCCGAGAATGCCTTGCGCCAGCGACCGCCTGTAGGACGCTTCCGCGAGTTTGTGCTCAGCCGCAAAGGCGCTGAAAAAGCCACGCTGGACCTCAAGGTGCAAGGCCTCACGCCCTTCGTGGACGGTGCCCGCCTGCTGGCCCTGGCCAATGGCATCCACGCCAACAACACCCTGGAGCGCCTGCGCCAACTGGTGGTCAAGGAGGTGATCGAGCCGTTGGACGGCGCCGCCTATGAAGAGGCGTACCACTTTATCCAGCAGACCCGCATGCAACAGCACCAATTGCAGACCCGCGAGAACCAGCCCTATTCCAACCGCGTCGACCCCGACAGCCTCAATCACTTGGACCGGCGCATCCTGCGCGAATCCCTGCGCCAGGCCCAACGCCTGCAAAGCAGCCTGACGTTGCGGTATCAGCTGTGAGCCTATTCAGCTGGCTACGCACGAAAAAACCCGGGTTGAACGCCGCGCAACAGCAGCGGCTCGCCCAACTGCCCCCACCCGCCGCGCTGGGCAACGACGCCTTGCGCGCCCAGCGCTGGGTAGTGGTCGACCTGGAAACCAGCGGGCTGAACCTCAATCGCGACCAGGTGCTGTCGATTGGCGCGGTGGTGATCGAAGACGGTGCCGTGGATTTTGCGCAGATGTTCGAACGCACCCTGCAACGCGCCGAAACCAAGCTCAGCCCCAGCGTGCTGATCCACGGCCTGGGGCCCAGCGCCATCGCCGCCGGTAGCGATCCAGTGGAAGCGCTGCTGGACTTCATGACGTTTGTCGGCGACAGCCCGCTGCTGGCCTTCCACGCGCCGTTCGACCAGCACATGCTGGGCCGGGCACTCAAGGACAGCCTGGGTTATCGCCTGGCTCACCCGTTCCTGGACGTGGCCGACATCGCCCCGCTGCTGTGCCCCGAGGGGAATATCCGCGAAGCCGGATTGGATGACTGGATCGAGCATTTCCACCTGCACGTGGGCGAACGCCATCACGCCAGCGCCGACGCCCTGGCCACGGCCGAGCTGATGCTTATCCTGTTCAGCCGCGCGCGCCAGCAGCTCATCGACACGCCCCATGCCTTGCAGGAGCGTTTGAACCAATGGAAACGGCGTAACCAGGCGCCATCGTTTTAGCGCCACCACCCGACAGACGCCAATTGCGCCTACCCCACGGCTCTGACACAATCGCGAATAATTATCGTTAGTTTAAACACCCAGTTTATTCGGTGATGCCTTGTCGTCAGTCCAGAATCCCCACAGTGAGCTTGTTGGCGCGTTGTACCGCGACCATCGCGGCTGGCTGCTGGCCTGGCTTCGACGCAACGTCGCCTGCCCGAGCCGCGCCGAGGACCTGAGCCAGGACACGTTCATGCGCCTGCTGGGCCGCGATGAGTTACGTGAGCCCCGCGAGCCACGGGCGTTCCTGGTCGCCATCGCCAAGGGCCTGCTGTTCGACTACTTCCGCCGCGCCGCGCTGGAACAGGCCTACCTCACCGAACTGATGCTGATCCCGGAAAGTGAACACCCCTCGCCGGAAGAACAGCAACTGATCCTCGAAGACCTCAAGGCCATCGACCGCCTGCTCGGCAAGCTCTCGAGCAAGGCCCGCGCAGCCTTCCTCTACAACCGTCTCGATGGCATGGGCCACGCAGACATCGCCCAACGCCTGGGGGTGTCCGTGCCCCGCGTGCGCCAGTACCTCGCCCAAGGCATTCGCCAGTGCTACGTCGCACTGTATGGCGAGCCGCAGTGAGCCTGGTCAGTTCCAGACCCGTTTCGTCCCGCGTGCTGGACGCCGCGATTGCCTGGCAACTGTCCCTGGATTCGGGCGACGGCAGCCCGGTCGAGCGTGAAGAGTTCGACAAGTGGCTGGCCAGCAACGATGAGCACGCTCGCGCGTGGCGCCAACTGGGCATGCTCGACCAGCGTTTCAGCGCGGCCTCGGGCCCGGCCCGCGTGGCGCTGATGCAGTCGCGCGACGGCATTCGCCAGCGCGTGCGCAAGCTGGGCAGCGGCCTGGCCAGCATCGCACTGGTGATTGGCCTGGGGCTGTTTGCGGGCGAGCGCTACGTGCCGATCCACTACTGGCTGGCCGACCAGCGCACCGCCACCGGCGAACAACGCACGGTGAAACTGGCCGACGGCACGCTGATCAACCTCAATACCCACAGCGCCATCGACGTGAAGTTCGATGAACAACGCCGGCTGATCGTGTTGCAGGAGGGCGAAATCCTCGTCGAAACCGGCCACAACGATGCGCGCCCGTTCTACGTGCAGACCCGCGACGGCAGCCTGCGGGCGCTGGGAACGCGGTTTATCGTCAGGCGCGAAGACGACGCCACGCGCCTGAGCGTGCTGCAATCGGCCGTCGGCGCGCAGCCCGGGACGACGCAGCAGGAACAGATCTTCAAGGCCGGCCAGCAAGTGCTGATGCGCAGCGACGGCCTCGGCCCCGCGCTGGCCGTCACCCCGGCCACCGACGCGTGGACACGCGGCATGCTGGTGGTAGACAACGCACGGCTGGGGGACGTGGTGGCGGAACTCAGCCGCTATCGCACCGGGCATCTGGGCGTGGACAAGGACGTGGCAGACCTGCGGATCACCGGCAGCTTCCCGCTGCGTGACACCACACTGGCGCTGAATGCGCTGCTGCCGACGTTGCCGGTGCAGATCGAGCAGCATACGCCGTGGTGGGTGACTGTTAAGGGCAAGCCTTGAGCTTTGGACTGCCTTTGCCTGCGATGAGGCCCTGAAGAACGGCCCGGAAAAAATAGTTTCATCCTGCCCTATCACTTTTTGATTCTCGTTCGGCTCCTAGGCAATTGCGAAATATTTCCATTCAGGAGCCGCCTCATGTCCCGCACGCTCGACACCCTGTTGCGCCCCAGCCTGTTAGCCATGGCCATCGCCCTCAGCGCCCCGCTGGTCAGCCCGGTGCTGATCGCTGCCGAGCAGGCGTCCAGCGTGCGCGCCTACAACCTGCCAGCCGCGCCGCTGGCCAGCACGTTGAACCAGATCGCCAGCCAGGCCGGCATCGCGCTGACCCTCAGCCCGGCACTCGCCGCCGGCAAGACCTCGGCGCCGGTCCAGGGCCAGTTCGACGCCCCGGGCGCACTGCGTGAAGCCCTGCGCGGCACCGGCCTGCAGCTGGAACAGAGCAGCGCGGGCAGCTACACCCTGGTGGCGGTGCCGGAAGGCGTGATGGCGCTGCCGGTGACCAACATCACCGGCCAGGAAGGCAACCTGGAAAGTGCCTGGGGCCCCGTGGAAGGCTACCTGGCCACGCGCACCGCCGCCGGCACCAAGACCGACACCGCGCTGGTCGAGGCGCCGCGCTCGATCTCCGTCGCCACCCGCCAGCAGATGCAGGACCGCAACGTGCAGAACCTGGATGACGCGGTGAAGTACATGCCCGGCATCGTGTCCGCCAGTTACGGCAGCGACACCCGCTACGACTGGATGCGTGTCCGCGGCTTTGAACCGACCCAGTTCCTCGACGGCCTGCCGCTGCCGCGCGGTGTGTACGCCAATCCCAAGGCCGAGACCTGGAACCTCGACCGCATCGCCCTGCTGCGTGGTCCGGCGTCTTCGGTGTACGGCCAGACCCCGCCGGGCGGCCTGCTGGACATGGTCAGCCGCCGCCCCAGCGAAGAGTCCAGCCACGCCATCCAGGCGCAGTATGGCAGTGACAACCATCGCCAGATCAGCTTCGCCAGCACCGGCAAGATCGACGATGACGGCCAGTTTCTCTATGGCGTCAGCGGCGTGGTGCGTGACTCCGGTACGCAGGTCGATCACATTGACAACAAACGCTACAACATCGCGCCGAGCCTGACCTGGAACATCGACACTGATACCAAGCTCACACTGCTGTCGCAGTTCACGCGGGACGATACCGGCACGACCAGCCAGTTCATGCCGATCCAAGGCACCAAGATCAAGTCGCCGCTGGGTGACATTTCCCACCACAAGAACCTCGGCGACCCGGACTACGAGTTCTACGACCGCACTTACTACGCGCTGGGCTATGCGTTCGAACACCGTTTCAACGACACCTGGCAGTTCAAGCAGAACCTGCGTTACACCAAGTCGGAACTGGACTTCCGGCAGTTGACCGTGGGGTCTTATGCATTCTCCCCAGCGAATGCCGCGGGCGACATCAGCCGCTCGACCACCAACGTCAACGAAAGCATCGGCCAGTTCGCCGTGGATAACAACTTCCAGGCCGACTTCGCCACGGGCGACGTGATCCACACCCTGCTGCTGGGGCTGGACCACCAACGCACCGATACCTCTTTCCGTACCATCTACGGCACCGCGTCGAGCATCAACATCTTCAACCCGGTCAACACCACACCGACACTGCGCCCGGTTGGCGTCACGCCGTATTACGACTACAACCAGAAAACCGTGCAGACCGGCCTGTACGCACAAGACCAGATGGCGCTGGACAACTGGCGCCTGACCCTGGGCGGCCGTGAAGACTGGGTGCACCAGGGCACCACCTACTTCAACAAGCAGGACGCCACCAACACCGACCGCAGCAAGAACTTCAGCGGCAACGCGGCCTTGAGCTATGTGTTCGACTCCGGTTTTGTGCCCTACCTGTCCTACGCCGAGTCGTTCCAGCCGGCGAGCAATGCCAGCGTCGACCCGCTGTTGTCGTACAAGCCCACCGAGGGCAAACAGTGGGAACTGGGGATCAAGTACCAGCCGCCAGGCTCCAGCACGCTGTTGAGTGCCGCGGTGTATGACCTCACTCAGAAAAACGTGCTGGTCACCAGCTTCTTGCCCGCTGGCGGTTCCGTCACCGACCAGACCGGCGAAGTCAAGGTCAAGGGCCTGGAGTTGGAAGCCGTGTCGGACGTGACCGAGAACCTCAAGGTAATCGCCTCCTACACCCTGGCCAAGACCGAAGTGCAAAAAGGCCAATACAAGGGCAACCGCCTGCAATTGATCCCCAACCAGCAAGCGGCGCTCTGGACCGACTACACCTGGCACACCGGCATTCTCGACGGTTTCGGCATCGGCTTCGGCGCGCGCTACACCGGCAACACCTATGGCGACCAAGCCAACACCTGGGCTGGCAAAGCCAACGCCTACACCGTGTTCGACGGTGCCGTGCATTACGACCTCGGCCGCCTCGACAACGCGCTCAAGGGCGCCTCGCTCAAAGTCAACGCCACCAACCTGTTCAACAAGGATTACCTGTCTACCTGTGACGGTTCCTACTGCTACTTTGGCGACGAGCGCAGCGTGGTGGCCAGCGCCACCTACCAGTGGTAATCGGCTGAGTTAACCGCCAGGCCGCCCCCGGTGGGCGGCTTTGGTGTGTCTGAAGGTTGAAAAAATGAAAAGCAAAACCATCCGCCGCTGGTCCTTCGTCCACACCTGGACCAGCCTGGTGTGCACGGTGTTCCTGCTGCTGCTCGCGCTGACCGGCTTGCCGCTGGTGTTCCATCACGAAATCGACCACCTGTTGGGCAATGAGCCGCAACTGGCGCAGATGCCCGCCGACACGCCCCGGCTCAACCTGGAACAGTTGGTGGCCAAAGCCCAGGCCCATCGCCCCGGCGAAGCCATGCAGTACCTGGCGTGGGACGAGGATGACCAGAACGGCGTGATCGCGATCATGGCCGCCACCGCCGGCACCGAGCCCAACCTGTCCCACACCTTCATGCTCGACGCGCGCAACGGGGAGGCGGTGGAGATGCCATCCGCGAATGGCGGCTTCACCCTGTTCCTGCTGCGCCTGCACGTGGACATGTTCGCCGGCCTGCCCGGCAAGTTGCTGCTGGCGTTCATGGGCATTCTGTTCGTCGTGGCGATCATCTCGGGCACGGTGCTGTACCTGCCGTTCATGCGTCGCCAGACGTTCGCCACCGTGCGCCAGGACAAATCCACGCGCCTGCGCTGGCTCGACCTGCATAACCTGATCGGCGTGGTCACCCTGACCTGGGCACTGGTGGTGGGCGTGACCGGCGTGATCAGCGCCTGTGCCGACCTGATTATCGCCGCCTGGCGCCAGGACAGCCTCAGCGCCATGATCGAGCCCTACAGGAACGCCCCGCCCTTGACCCAGCGCGCGCCGGCAACTGAACTGCTGAGCATCGCCGCCAAGGCCGCGCCGGGCATGGAGCCGGACTTCATCGCCTTCCCCGGCACGCGGTTTTCCAGCGAACACCATTACGCGGTGTTCATGAAAGGCAGCACCCACCTGACCTCCCACCTGCTCACCCCGGTGCTGATCGACGCCAGCACCCTGGCCGTCACCGCGATCGCCGAACGGCCGTGGTACATGGACGCCATGGGCATGTCCCAGCCGCTGCACTTCGGTGACTACGGCGGCATGCCGATGAAGATCTTGTGGGCGGTGCTGGATGTGCTGACCATCATCGTGTTGGTCAGCGGGATTTACCTGTGGATCGTCAGGCGCAGAACATGAAGCCAAGGCAGTCGAGTTTCTGGAAGGTGTTTGCGATTCCGCTGGGGATTGGCGTGCTCAGTGCGGCGGGGTTGTTTGCGGCGTT
>NZ_PCOZ01000025.1 GCF_002979555.1 Pseudomonas sp. MYb60
GTTGGGGCGAAGGCCTTTTGGTTACTTTTGGGCCTTTCCAAAAGTGACCCGCTGTAAGAGCGGAACCCTAAGCCGCCATTACCGCAGCAATGGATATGTACACAAAAAAATAGCCATCGGGGGCAAGCCCCCTCCCACATTTGAACTGTGAACCGCGCACCCAAACGGTCGGCTACCAGGCCGCCGCGCTTTTGCTCCTGATCTGGAGCGCCCCGTCAAACACGCTGGCCGAACGCAGGCTTGAATCCGTGGGCAACCCGACACGACGTGGTGCCAAGCGTTGGGCAAAGCGTTTTTGGTTACTTTTTGGGCGCTTTTCAAAAAGTGACCCGCTGCAAGAGCGGAACCCTACGTAGCCGTTACCGCAGCAACGGATATACCCCGACCCAGCGCAGATCCCAATTGACTCCCCTCCCACCCCCATGCTCTCCTACACCCTTGTTTCGGGTGCCCTGCAAAGGGTGAAACGGGAAACCGGTGCGTCATAGCGATATGACCAGTCCGGTGCTGCCCCCGCAACGGTAAGCGAGCGAAACGTCATATCCACTGTGCCCAGGCATGGGAAGGCGACGTTTTCAGGCATTGAGCCCCTCGCAAGCCCGGAGACCGGCCCGAAAATAATCAGATAACAAACCCGCGGTGGGCGGGCGCTGTTCGAAACCCTGCGTGCCCGGCTCGCGGGGTTTTCATGCGCTCGTCTCACCCTGAACACCCAAAGGGACGCGCCATGTCGACCATCAGCAGCACTTCGTCTACCGCCAGCAGCACCACCACCCTGAGCCAACGCCTGACCGCCGCCATTGGTGCGTCGATCCTCGGCGCGTGCCTGGTGTATTTCGCCGGGTTCTCCCATATCGAAGCGGTGCACAACGCCGCCCACGATACCCGCCACAGCGCTGCGTTCCCGTGCCATTGAGACCTGCCGACATGATCAAGCGTATCGCGCACACCGCAGGTTTCGCCGGCCTGGCGGCCGCCCTGCTGCTGACCCTGCTGCAAAGTTTCTGGGTCGCCCCGTTGATTCTGCAGGCGGAAGCCTTCGAGCAAGCACCCGCAGCGACCGAAATGCCCCATGACCACGCCGCAGGCGCCGCCGCACACAGCCACGACGCCGAAGCCTGGGAGCCTGAAGACGGCTGGCAACGCGTGCTGTCCACCACCGGTGGCAATCTAGTGGTCGCCGTCGGCTTTGCGCTGATGCTGGCCGGTCTGTACACGCTGCGTGCGCCTACTCGTACCGCCCAGGGCCTGTTGTGGGGCCTGGCCGGTTATGCCACCTTCGTCCTGGCGCCGACCATGGGCCTGCCGCCGGAACTGCCGGGCACTGCTGCTGCCGATCTGGCGCAACGGCAAGTCTGGTGGATCGGCACTGCCGCCTCCACCGCCGCCGGTATCGCGCTGATCGTATTTGGTCGCAACTGGCTGCTCAAGGCGCTGGGCGTGGCGATCCTGGTGGTGCCGCACGTGATTGGCGCGCCGCAACCGCAGGTGCATTCGATGCTGGCACCTGAAGAACTGGAAGCCCAGTTCAAGATCGCCTCGCAGCTGACCAACGTCGCGTTCTGGCTGGCCCTGGGCCTGATCAGCGCCTGGCTGTTCCGTCGCAACCGTGACGGCCAACACTCGGCATGACCCTGGTGGTCGGCCTGGGGTGCCAGCGGGGCTGTGACGTTCGCGCCCTGCTGGACCTGTTCGAGACCGCCCTCGCCGAGGGCGGTCTCGACCCCACGCAGGTAACCGCACTGGCCAGCATCGATCGCAAGCAGGATGAACCGGGATTACTGGCACTGGCGCAGCAGTTGCAATTACCGCTGCACTGTTTCAGCGCCGGGCAATTGGCGGTGTTCGAACACCGCCTGAGCCATAAATCCGAGGTCGCTTATGCCCATACCGGCTGCTATGGCATCGCCGAAAGCGCCGCCCTGGCCCTGGCCGAGCAACTCGCCAACAGCCCTGCGCGCTTGCTGATCCCTCGCAAAAAAACCACCCAGGCCACCTTTGCATTGGCGTGTGCCGGCTGAAATCCCGATAATTGTCCTTCCCGATCATGAGCAATCTTCATGCTCGCCCGCTTTCAAACAGGAATCCCCATGACCGTCTACTTCATCGGCGCAGGCCCCGGCGACCCGGAACTGATCACCGTCAAAGGCCAGCGGCTGATCCGCAGTTGCCCGGTGATCATCTATGCCGGCTCGCTGGTGCCCGCGGCGGTACTGGAAGGCCATCGGGCGCAAACGGTGGTCAACAGTGCCGAGCTGCATCTGGAACAGATCATCGATTTGATCAGGACGGCCCACACCAATGGCCAGGACGTGGCGCGGGTGCATTCGGGTGATCCAAGCCTGTATGGGGCAATTGGCGAGCAGATTCGTCATCTGCGCGAGCTGGGCATCCCGTTCCAGATCATCCCCGGTGTCACGGCCGTGGCCGCCTGTGCAGCCTTGCTGGAAACCGAGCTAACCCTGCCGGGTATCGCCCAGAGCGTGATCCTGACCCGCTATGCGGACAAAACCAGCATGCCCGCCGGTGAGGATTTCGACAGCCTGGCGCAGCATGGCACCACCATGGCGATCCATCTGGGGGTCAACCATTTGGATAAAATAGTCGCCGAGCTGCTCCCGCATTACGGCGCGGATTGCCCAATTGCCGTGGTACATCGGGCAACATGGCCGGACCAGGATTGGGCCACAGGCACGCTGAGCGACATTGCCGAAAAAGTCGCGGCCAAGGGGTTTCGGCGCACGGCACTGATCGTGGTGGGCCGGGTGCTCGCCAGCGACACTTTCAGTGAATCGTCGCTGTACCGCGCAGGCCATGCGCACCTCTTCCGCCCTGAGAAACAGGATTAGGTTATTGACGCAAGCCGCTGAATTTAAAGCATAAAAAACGGCGCTCACGGGGCGCCGTTTTTTCGTCTGCAGCGAACACCTTACTCAGTAGTAGGCGTTTTCTTTCTGCGTGTGGTCGGTCACGTCACGCACGCCCTTCAGCTCCGGCACACGCTCCAACAACGTACGCTCGATGCCTTCGCGCAGCGTCACGTCCGCCTGGCCGCAGCCCTGGCAGCCGCCACCGAATTTCAGCACCGCGATGCCGTCATCGACCACATCGATCAAGCTGACCTGACCGCCATGGCTGGCCAACCCAGGGTTGATCTCGGTTTGCAGGTAGTAGTTGATGCGCTCGTTCACCGGGCTGTCGGCGTTGACACTCGGGACCTTGGCGTTCGGGGCCTTGATGGTCAGCTGGCCGCCCATACGATCGGTGGCGTAGTCGACCACGGCGTCATCCAGGAAGGCTTCGCTGAAGTGGTCGATGTACGCCGTGAAGCTTTTCAGCCCCAGGGCGGTGTCTTCAGGTTTTTCTTCACCCGGCTTGCAGTAGGCGATGCACGTCTCGGCGTACTGCGTGCCAGGCTGGGTGATGAAGACGCGGATGCCGATACCCGGGGTGTTCTGCTTGGACAGCAGGTCGGCCAGGTAATCGTGGGCGGCGTCGGTAATGGTTATGGCAGTCATGGAAACTCCTCACAGGCTTGCCGGCAGTTTACGCCAAAATATTACCCAGGTACAAAGTCCGAGTAATTTTGTCAGGAACTTGCCGGCGATGGCGCTTACAGGTTCTCGTAGCGATTCATGTCCAGCACACCCTCTTCCACCGGCGTGGTTTCGTGGATGTACTGCGACAGGTCATGGAAGTACTGCCAGAACAACGGATGCGTGCGGCGCACGCCCCAACGGTCGACCACCTTTTCAAAGCCCTGGGCATCCTTGACCTGCTGCATCTGGGCCACAAATTCGCGTACTTCCTGAGTGGGGATATTGAACATGAAGTTCGGGTAGCTGCTCAGAACGCCTGGGTAGATCGTCACGGTGTCCAGGCCCGGCTGATAGCGATATGCCTCCCCCAGCAGGAACGCCACATTACTGTGGGCACGGTTGCGCAACAGGCTGTAGACCACACGTTTACCGGTAGATGTTTCGACCCGCAGCATGGTCGCTTCAGGCAATTGGTCGATGACCTTGAGGCCGGCCGCCGGGCGCGCGGTGAGCTGGCTCAGGGCCTGCTCGGCGTCCTGCAGCGCCGGGTCGATGCCGCTGCCCGAGCAATAGGCGCTGATGCAACGGTTGATCGGGTCCGGGCTGGCGTTCAAACTGCCATAGCGCGCAAGCAACTGGTTGGCGAAGTCGCGCTTCGGATCCTTTTCGCTCAGGTGCAGGCCAGTGGGCGTGTCGTCGTCAATGGCTTCGTAGTCCAGCCAGAGTTTGAGTTTGCCGCTGTTCTGGTACCAGTCATCGAGGAAGTCTTCGCGAGAGTCCGCCGGCATCAGGCGCAGGAAGTTCTGCTCGGCACCGTTGCGGATCAGGTCAAAGTACAGCCGCGTCTGGGCCTGATGCGACACATTGCCGAACACATCGAAGTTCACCGCCAACTGATAATAGGTGCGCTCCAGCAGCGGGTAGTCGAACAACCACATCGTCTGCGGCACTTCGCCGATCAACCCCTTGGTCACCGAGGCGCTGTCGAAGTGACGGAATATGCTCAACAAGGCGTTGTCATTGCCAGCCCACAGGCTAGACCAGTTGGGCGCCGGCAGGTCGGCGTAATTGTCGCGGCGCAAAGCCTCGTAGGCGTTGCGCTTGTCGCGGTAGGCCAGCCACAGGCTGAGGACGCTGCCGACATCATCGTTCTGCCCCGGCATCGCCAGCAACGGCGTGGTCTGGCCGCGATAACGGGCGTCGGTGATGTAGAGGTCATGGTCCGGGTCCTGGAACAGGGTCCAGAAGTTGTCGCGGATCACGTCCGTGGCAATCTGCCCACGGCACACCGGCCCGCGAATGAACGTGCGCACGAAGTATTCGGCGTTATCGAGCATGAACTGATAGCGGGCCTTGGCCGGGATGGCTTCGAACGTCTCGAACGGGTTGGCGCGACGGCCCGGCCCATAACCCGGCAAGGCATTGACCTGCCAGTTGTCGGCGTAGAACAGGTCCTTGACCCGCGCCAATTTCGCCGCGCTGAACGGGTACGTGATGTGGGTTTTGTGCACGATCACGCCCTGCACCGGCCACAGGCGGTAGTACACCTGCGTGCCCGGATCATCGTTGGGGCGCCGGGTGGCGATCAGGTCGATGGGCTGGCCGCTCGGCGTGCGTGAGCGCACCCACTGGAAGAAATGCCCAGGCTCGCCGCCTTCAAAGTAGATATGGGCGAGGAACAGGTGCTCGAACAACCAACGCGCGACCAGGCTTTCCTTGGCGCCGGGGCGGTTGAGCAGGTTTTCCCACTGCTGGACCTGCAGGGCCTCCTTGGCACTCGGTGCCAGCCCTTGTTCGTCAATCGGCGCACCGGAGGCGAGCCAGCGTTGCAGGGTCTGGTATTGCTGGTCGGTCAGGCCGGTGACGGCCAGAGGCATCCCTTCCTTGGGGTGGGCGCCCGCGTACGCATTGAACTCGCCCGGGGTGGCACACATGTTCGCGCGGTTCAGGCCCAGCACGATATTGTCGGGCAGCTTGGTGTTGGGGGGCAGCGGCGCGGTGTGCCCCAGCTCCAGCATGCGCGCCATCAGCGCGGCCTGGCTGCCCTGGGCGTCCAGCACGGAATAGAAGCCCTTCTGCTGCCAGGCCTGCTTGCCAAACGCGTCATAGAACAACCGCGTGGTCGGCGTCGCCTGGGTGCGTTCGCCGTCGTACACCGGCATTTTGCTCGCACCCCGGGCTGCGCCCTCGGCACTGCCCAGGTTCAACTGGCAGGCAGAGTCGTAGCAGGCATGGCAGGCCACGCACTTCTCGGTGAAAATCGGTTGGATGTCGCGGGTATAAGAGATCGCCGGGGCGGATCCTTCTGCCTGGGCAGTACTGGCTATCAAGGCCAGGACGGCGCTGACGATAAGACGAAGTGACATGTATCCGGTCCCGATTCAATGCTTGCGCTGTAATGTGTCGGTGATTCTACCGGGCCATACCTTCGAGCAACATGAACGATATTCATGCAAAACAGCACATGCTCAAAATCGGCACAGGTTTGTTATGATTCACGCCCTCCGAAATGCCTGACCTAGAGTAGTCCCATGTCCGATCGTAGCGTTCGTCTGCAAGCCCTTCATCAAGCCCTCAAGGACCGCATCCTGATCCTCGACGGTGGTATGGGCACGATGATCCAGAGCTACAAGCTTGAGGAAAATGACTACCGTGGCAAGCGCTTCGCGGACTGGCCGAGCGACGTCAAGGGCAACAACGACCTGCTGGTGCTGACCCGTCCGGACGTCATCGGCGGTATCGAAAAAGCCTACCTGGATGCCGGCGCCGACATCCTCGAGACCAACACCTTCAACGCCACGCGCATCTCCATGGCCGACTACGGCATGGAAGAACTGGCCTATGAGCTGAACGTCGAAGGCGCACGCCTGGCACGCAAGGTCGCCGACGCCAAGACCGGCGAAAACCCGGACAAGCCGCGCTTCGTCGCGGGCGTGCTTGGCCCGACCAGCCGCACCTGCTCGCTGTCGCCGGACGTGAACAACCCCGGCTACCGCAACGTGACCTTCGATGAACTGGTGGAAAACTACACCGAGGCCACCAAAGGCCTGATCGAAGGCGGTGCCGACCTGATCCTTATCGAAACCATCTTCGACACCCTCAACGCCAAGGCCGCGATCTTCGCGGTGCAGGGTGTCTACGAAGAACTGGGCCTCGAGTTGCCGATCATGATCTCCGGCACCATCACCGACGCCTCCGGCCGCACCCTCTCGGGCCAGACCACCGAAGCCTTCTGGAACTCGGTCGCCCATGCCAAGCCGATTTCCGTCGGCCTCAACTGCGCCCTGGGCGCCAGCGAGCTGCGGCCGTACCTGGAAGAGCTGTCGAACAAGGCCAACACCCACGTTTCCGCACACCCTAACGCCGGCCTGCCCAACGAGTTCGGTGAGTACGACGAACTGCCCTCGGAAACCGCCAAGGTCATCGAAGAATTCGCCCAGAGCGGCTTCCTCAATATAGTCGGCGGCTGCTGCGGCACCACGCCGGGCCATATCGAAGCCATCGCCAAGGCGGTGGCCGGTTATGCGCCGCGCCCGATCCCGGATATTGCGAAGGCTTGCCGCCTGTCGGGCCTGGAGCCGTTCACCATTGATCGCAGCTCGTTGTTCGTCAACGTCGGCGAACGCACGAACATCACCGGCTCGGCCAAGTTCGCCCGGCTGATCCGTGAAGACAACTACACCGAAGCCCTCGAAGTCGCCCTGCAGCAGGTGGAAGCCGGCGCGCAGGTGATCGACATCAACATGGACGAAGGCATGCTGGACTCGAAGAAGGCCATGGTGACCTTCCTCAATCTGATCGCTGGCGAGCCGGATATCTCCCGCGTCCCGATCATGATCGACTCCTCCAAGTGGGACGTGATCGAAGCCGGCCTCAAATGCATCCAGGGCAAAGGCATCGTCAACTCCATCAGCATGAAAGAAGGCGTGGAACAGTTCATCCACCACGCCAAGCTGTGCAAGCGCTACGGCGCCGCCGTGGTGGTGATGGCCTTCGACGAAGCCGGCCAGGCCGACACCGAAGCGCGCAAGAAAGAAATCTGCAAACGCTCCTACGACATCCTGGTCAATGAAGTCGGCTTCCCGCCGGAAGACATCATCTTCGACCCGAACATCTTCGCGGTCGCCACCGGCATCGAGGAGCACAACAATTACGCCGTCGACTTCATCAATGCGTGCGCCTACATCCGTGACGAGCTGCCGTATGCGCTGACGTCGGGCGGCGTGTCCAACGTGTCGTTCTCGTTCCGGGGCAACAACCCGGTGCGCGAGGCGATCCACTCGGTGTTCCTGCTGCATGCGATCCGCAACGGCCTGACCATGGGCATCGTCAACGCCGGCCAGCTGGAGATCTACGACCAGATCCCGGCCGAGCTGCGCGACGCCGTGGAAGACGTGGTGCTCAACCGCACCCCGGAAGGCACCGACGCCCTCCTCGCCATCGCCGACAAGTACAAGGGCGATGGCAGCGTCAAGGAAGCCGAGACCGAGGAATGGCGCAGCTGGGAAGTCAACAAGCGCCTGGAGCACGCGCTGGTCAAGGGCATCACCACCCACATCGTCGAGGACACCGAGGAATCGCGCTTGTCGTTCGCGCGCCCGATCGAAGTGATCGAAGGCCCGCTGATGTCCGGCATGAACATCGTCGGCGACTTGTTCGGCGCGGGCAAAATGTTCCTGCCCCAAGTGGTGAAATCCGCGCGCGTGATGAAACAGGCCGTGGCCCACTTGATCCCGTTCATCGAGCTGGAAAAAGGCGACAAGCCAGAAGCCAAGGGCAAGATCCTGATGGCCACGGTGAAGGGCGACGTGCATGACATCGGCAAGAACATCGTCGGCGTGGTACTCGGCTGCAACGGCTATGACATCGTCGACCTGGGCGTGATGGTGCCGGCGGAGAAGATCCTGCAGGTGGCCAAGGAGCAGAAGTGCGACATCATCGGGCTGTCCGGCCTGATCACGCCGTCGCTGGACGAGATGGTGCACGTGGCCCGCGAGATGCAGCGCCAGGACTTCCACCTGCCGCTGATGATCGGCGGCGCGACCACCTCCAAGGCGCACACGGCGGTGAAGATCGAGCCCAAGTACAGCAACGATGCGGTGGTGTACGTCACCGACGCCTCCCGCGCGGTAGGCGTAGCGACGCAGTTGCTGTCCAAAGAGCTGAAAGCCGGCTTCGTCGAGCGTACCCGCGAGGAGTACGTCGAAGTGCGCGAACGCACCGCCAACCGCAGTGCTCGTACCGAACGCTTGAGCTACGCGGCCGCTATCGCCAAGAAGCCACAGTTCGACTGGAGTACCTACAGCCCGGTGGTTCCAACGTTTACCGGCGCCAAGGTGCTGGACAATATCGACCTGAACGTCCTGGCCGAGTACATCGACTGGACACCGTTCTTTATTTCCTGGGACCTGGCCGGCAAATTCCCGCGCATACTCACCGACGAAGTGGTCGGCGAAGCCGCCACCACGCTGTACGCCGATGCCCGGGAAATGCTCAAGAAACTGATCGACGAAAAACTCATCAGCGCCCGCGCTGTATTTGGTTTCTGGCCGACCAACCAGGTGCGCGACGATGACCTGGAAGTTTACGGCGAGGATGACAAGCCGTTGGCGACCCTGCATCACCTGCGCCAGCAGATCATCAAGACCGACGGCAAGCCGAACTTCTCCTTGGCCGACTTCGTTGCGCCCAAGGACAGCGGCGTGACCGACTATATCGGGGGCTTCATCACCACCGCCGGCATCGGCGCCGAGGAAGTGGCCAAGGCGTATCAAGATGCCGGCGACGACTACAACTCGATCATGGTCAAAGCCCTTGCCGACCGCCTGGCCGAAGCCTGCGCCGAATGGCTGCACCAGCAAGTGCGTAAAGACTATTGGGGTTACGCCAAGGACGAGCAACTGGACAACGAGGCGCTGATCAAGGAGCAATACAGCGGCATCCGCCCTGCCCCCGGTTACCCGGCCTGCCCTGACCACACCGAGAAAGCCCAGTTGTTCCAACTGCTCGACCCTGAAGCCCGCGAACTGCAGGCTGGGCGCAGCGGCGTATTCCTCACCGAGCACTACGCAATGTTCCCCGCAGCGGCCGTCAGCGGCTGGTACTTCGCCCACCCGCAGGCGCAGTACTTTGCCGTGGGCAAGGTCGACAAGGACCAGGTCACCAGCTACACCGCACGCAAGGGCCAGGACCTGGCCGTGACCGAGCGCTGGCTGGCACCGAACCTGGGTTACGACAACTGAAGTCGGATGGATTGTCTATGCTGTCCCTGACACATCTCGTGCGGAGGGACACATGGACGATCCAGCCAATAACAAGCCCCCAACCTTTTGGCAGATGCTGCACAGCGTGATGGCGGCGGCGTTTGGCGTGCAGAGCGGGAAAAATCGTGCACGTGATTTTACCCATGGAAAGCCCAGCCACTTTGTGCTTCTGGGTATCGTGTTTACAGCGGTATTTGCGCTGACGCTGTTTGGCATCGTCCAACTGGTGCTGCACTTGGCCGGCGTGTAAACACAATCAAAATGTGGGAGGGGGCTTTCCCCCCTCCCGCATTGGGTTTCCTATTGTGTCTGCCTACTGGTGGCTCACCCAGAACACAGCTGTACCCACCACCAGAATAATCAAGAACAGAATCGCCCAGGCATCCACGGTACTGTCGGGTTTACGGGCTTTTGTCGAATTGCTCATCGCATCGCCTCTTATCGGTTTTGTCAGGTGATTGCATCAGACTCGACCTCAGTAAAGTCGAGGATTGCCCGCATGACAAATAGGGTTATCGCGAGAACCAGTCTCATTAGTCATTTTGGTTATTTGCATATACTCAAACATCACTTTTGCGCATAAACGCAAACTGGTATCGTGCGCCGGCTCCGTTGGGAGTGCGCGGCCGTGCGCGCAGATTTGCCGAGAACAGGACCTATATGTACGTATACGACGAATACGATCAGCGCATCATCGAGGACCGCGTCAAGCAGTTCCGTGATCAGACCCGACGCTATCTGGCAGGTGAACTGAGCGAAGAAGAGTTCCGCCCTCTGCGCCTGCAAAATGGCCTTTATGTTCAGCGTTTTGCGCCGATGCTGCGGGTTGCCGTGCCTTATGGCCAATTGACTGCGCGCCAGACGCGCATGATGGCCAAGATCGCCCGCGATTTCGACAAAGGCTATGCCCACATCAGTACCCGCCAGAACGTCCAGTTCAACTGGCCGGCGCTGGAAGACGTGCCGGACATCCTGGCTGAACTGGCCACCGTGCAGATGCACGCCATTCAGACCAGCGGTAACTGCCTGCGCAACGTGACCACCGACCAGTTCGCCGGTGTCGCCGCCGACGAGTTGATCGACCCGCGCCCCTGGTGTGAAATCGTCCGTCAATGGACCACCTTCCACCCGGAATTCGCCTACCTGCCACGCAAGTTCAAGATCGCCATCAATGGCTCGACCTCGGACCGCGCGGCCATCGAAGTGCACGACATCGGCCTGGAGCCGGTGTACAACGCTGCCGGCGAGCTGGGCTTCCGTGTACTGGTGGGTGGCGGCCTGGGCCGTACCCCGGTGGTCGGTGCCTTCATCAACGAGTTCCTGCCGTGGCAAGACCTGTTGAGCTATCTCGATGCCATCCTGCGGGTCTACAACCGCTATGGCCGTCGTGACAACAAGTACAAGGCCCGGATCAAGATCCTGGTCAAGGCGCTGACCCCTGAGGTGTTCGCCCAGAAGGTCGACGCCGAGATGGAACACCTGCGCGGCGGCCAGACCACCCTGACCGAAGCCGAGGTGCATCGCGTCGCCAAGCACTTCGTCGACCCCGAATACAAGGCCCTGAGCAATCAGGACGCCGAGATCGCCGCCCTCGACCGTGAGCACCCAGGTTTCGCCCGCTGGCGTGGCCGCAACACCCTGGCGCACAAGAAGCCGGGCTATGTGGCCGTGACCCTGTCGCTGAAACCTACCGGCGTTGCGCCAGGTGATATCACCGACAAGCAGCTGGACGCCGTCGCCGACCTGGCCGACCGCTACAGCTTCGGTCAACTGCGCACCTCCCACGAGCAGAACATCATCCTCGCGGACGTCGAGCAGAGCCAGCTGTTCACCCTGTGGGGCGAGCTGCGTGAAGGCGGTTTCGCCACGCCGAACATCGGCCTGCTGACCGACATCATCTGCTGCCCGGGTGGCGACTTCTGCTCCCTGGCCAACGCCAAGTCGATCCCGATTGCCGAATCGATCCAGCGCCGTTTCGACGACCTGGACTACCTGTTCGACATCGGCGAGCTGGACTTGAACATTTCCGGTTGCATGAACGCCTGTGGTCACCACCACGTTGGCCACATCGGCATCCTGGGCGTGGACAAGAAAGGCGAAGAATTCTACCAAGTGTCCCTGGGCGGCAGCGCCAGCCGCGATGCGAGCCTGGGCAAGATCCTCGGCCCGTCCTTCGCCCAGGAAGCCATGCCGGAGGTGATCGGCAAGCTGATCGACGTGTACATCGAGCAGCGCACCGAAGATGAGCGCTTCATCGACACCTACCAGCGCATTGGCATCGACCTGTTCAAGGAGCGCGTCTATGCAGCGAATCATTAAGAACAACGAAGTCCTCGACGAAACCTGGCACCTGCTGCCCAAGGACGCGAGCTTCGACGGCATTTCCAACTGTGACGACCTGATCGTACCGTTGGCCCTGTGGCGCGAACATGGCCACGCCCTCAAGGCCCGCGATGGCGGCCTGGGCGTGTGGCTGGACGCCGATGAAGAAGCCGAGGAAATCGGCGACGACGTGGAACACTTCCAGGTCATCGCCCTGAACTTCCCGGCCTTCACCGACGGTCGCAACTACTCCAATGCGCGCCTTTTGCGTGACCGCTACGGTTACAAGGGCGAGTTGCGGGCGATTGGCGACGTGCTGCGCGACCAACTGTTCTACCTGCGTCGCTGCGGTTTCGATGCCTTCGCCCTGCGCGCAGACAAAGACCCCTACGAAGCACTGGAAAGCCTCAAGGACTTCTCGGTGACGTACCAGGCTGCGACGGATGAGCCGTTGCCGCTGTTCCGCCGCCGCTGAGCCTTGCTCTGGAAAAAACCCTGGCATGCCAGGGTTTTTTTATGGGTTCGATTTGATTGACGCCAGTACCTGCTTTTGCCCCATGGAACACGGCACCCCTTCCGGCTGCGCTCGCACCGCCTCAATCACCCCCAACAATTGCGCCTTGCTGTGGGCCAATTGCGCCTGCATCTGTTCGATCTGCGCCACCTTGCGCTCCAGCGCCTCGATCAACTCTTCGCGCTTGTGCTCCCCCGGTGCCGGCATCAACGCCTTGAGCTCCTGCAAGGTAAACCCGGCCTGCTGCGCGCTCTGGATCAACTGCAAGGCCATCAACGCTTCCGGTGCATAACGTCGGTATCCGTTGGCTTGACGCCCGACCTGGCTGATCAGCCCCTCGGCCTCGTAGAAGCGGATGCGCGACGCCGCCAACCCACTCTGTTTGGCCAGTTCACCAATATTCATCGCCGTGCCTGCTTGACATTAAAGTTAACTTTAAGCTTAGCCTGAGGCCTCCCCTGCTCAGGAGTCAACCCATGTCACCCTTTGAAGCCTTGCAACTGCCTAATGGCCAAGTCCTCTCCAATCGCATCGCCAAGGCCGCGATGGAAGAAAACATGGCTGATGGCCGGCAAGCCCCGTCCCGTGAATTGAAACAGTTGTACAAGGCCTGGGCCGAGGGTGAGCCGGGCTTGCTGATCACCGGCAACGTGATGATCGACCGGCGCGCCATGACCGGTCCCGGCGGTGTCGCGCTGGAAGACGAACAGCATCTGCACAGCTTTCGTGAATGGGCGTCGGTCGCCAGGGACAAAGGGGTGCACTTCTGGGTGCAGCTCAGCCATCCAGGCCGCCAGACCCCGGCCAACCTGCGCCAGCGAGCCGTGGCACCTTCCGCCGTGGCCCTCGACCTGGGGGGCTTCTCGAAAATGTTCGCCAAACCCCAGGCCATGAGCGAGGACGATATCCAGGACGTGATCAAGCGCTTCGCCACCAGCGCCCAACTGGCCGAGAAAGCCGGGTTTACCGGGGTGCAGATCCACGGCGCCCATGGGTACTTGCTAAGCCAGTTCCTGTCGCCCTTGAGCAACCAACGCACCGACCGCTGGGGCGGATCCCTGGAAAACCGTGCACGCTTGCTGCTGGACGTGATCGCGGCCGTGCGTGCCAACGTCAGCCCGTCATTCTGCGTGGGGGTCAAACTCAATTCCGCCGATTTCCAGCGCGGCGGTTTTGCCGAGGCCGATGCGCGTGCCGTGATCGAGATGCTCAACCCGCTGCCCATCGACCTGCTGGAGCTGTCTGGCGGCAGTTACGAGGCGCCCGCCATGCAAGGCGAAGCGCGCGACGGGCGCACCCTGGCGCGCGAAGCGTACTTCCTGGAAATGGCAACCGAACTGGCGGGCGTCGCGAAAATGCCGGTGATGGTCACCGGTGGCATCCGCCGCCTGCCCATCGTGCAGCACGTGCTGGACAGCGGCATCGCCATGGCGGGCATCGCCACGGCCCTGACCCTGGAGCCCCAGTTGATCACGCACTGGCGCGAAGGCCGCGACCCCAATCCGCAACTCAAACCGATCGACTGGAAGCGCAAACCCCTGGCCTCCCTCGCCATTCTGGCCGTGGTGCGTTACCAGATGCAGCGCCTGAGCCGGGGTGACTTGCCCAAGGCCAAGGTCGCTCCATGTATGGCGCTGGTACGTGACCAGTGGTTTATCGCCCGGCGCACGCGGCAGTACCGAGCGTCCATGACGCAATCTTCACATTAAAAGCGGAGCATTCGCCGTGATCGAACTGTCCCCTATTGATCAGCAGTTTTTAACCTCACTGACGATTGGAGTTCTTCATGGCGAAAATCAACCTGGCCCAACAGATGGCGACCACCCTTGAACAGGCGGGCATCAAGCGCATCTGGGGCCTGACCGGTGACAGCCTCAACGGCCTCACCGACGCCTTGCGCAGCATGGACAGCATCGAGTGGATGCATGTGCGCCACGAGGAAGTTGCCGCGTTCGCGGCCGGCGCCGAAGCGGCAGCCACCGGCGAATTGACGGTATGCGCCGGCAGTTGCGGACCGGGTAACCTGCACTTGATCAACGGCCTGTTTGACTGCCACCGCAACCATGTGCCGGTGCTGGCGATTGCGGCGCAGATCCCCTCCACCGAAATCGGCTTGAATTACTTCCAGGAAACCCATCCCCAGGAGCTGTTCAAGGAATGCAGCCACTTTGTCGAACTGGTCACCAGTGCGGAGCAGATGCCTCACGTGCTGCACCGCGCCATGCGTTCGGCGATCCTCAATCGCGGCGTCGCCGTGGTGGTGATACCGGGTGACGTTTCACTGCTGGAAGTGGAAGACAAACTCAAGCCCTGGCCGGCCCTGCATGCACCGCGCACCTTGCCGGCGGAGCAGGACCTGCAGCACCTCGTCGAGATCCTTGAAAGCAGCCAGAAAACCACCCTGCTGTGCGGCAGCGGTTGCGCGGGGACCCACGACCAGGTGGTGGCCTTGGCTGACACCCTCGGCGCGCCGGTGGTACACGCCTTGCGTGGCAAAGAGCACGTGGAATGGGACAACCCCTTCGACGTGGGCATGACCGGCCTGATCGGCTTCAGCTCCGGGTACCACGCGATGCTCGACTGCGACACGCTGATCATGCTCGGCACGGATTTCCCCTACCGTCAGTTCTACCCGACCGATGCAAAGATCATCCAGGTCGACCGCGACCCACAAGCGCTGGGGCGCCGCGCCACGCTTGACCTGGGCATTGCCGCCGACGTGGGTGAAACCATCGACGCCCTGCTGCCGCGCTTGACGCGCAAGACCGATCGCAGCTTTCTCGACACGTCGCTGACGCATTACCAGAAAGCCCGCCAAGGCCTTGATGACCTGGCGCAACCGTCCAAGGCCAACCGGCCGATCCATCCACAATATGTTGCGCGCTTGCTCAGCGAACTGGCGGACGATGACGCGATTTTCACCGCTGACGTGGGCTCGCCCACCGTTTGGGCCGCACGTTACCTGAAGATGAACGGCAAACGCCGGCTGATCGGTTCGTTCAACCACGGCTCGATGGCCAATGCGATGCCCCAGGCGATTGGCGCACAAGCGGCATTTCCAGATCGTCAGGTGATCTCGATGTCGGGCGACGGCGGTTTCGCCATGCTGATGGGGGATTTCATTTCACTGGCACAGTTGAAACTGCCGGTGAAAGTCATCGTGTTCGATAACTCGTCGCTGGGTTTTGTGGCGATGGAGATGAAAGCCGCGGGTTATCTGGACGCTGGCACCGAGCTGAAAAACCCGGACTTTGCCGCCATGTCCAATGCCATGGGGATCCTGGGCATTCGCGTGGAACAGTCCGAAGACCTGGAACCGGCATTGCGCCGCGCCCTGGCCCATGATGGGCCGGTGCTGGTGGATGTAGTGACGGCGACTCAGGAACTGGTGATGCCGCCGACTATCAAGTTGGAGCAAGCCAAGGGGTTCAGCCTGTACATGCTCAAGGCCGTCATGAGTGGGCGCGGCGATGAGGTCATCGAGCTGGCCCGCACTAACTGGCTGCGCTGATCTAGAACGGTGGGAGGGGGCTTGCCCCCTCCCACCGTTTGCCCGTATTACCCATTCAGCCCTGTTGTTTTTCCACCCATTTGCCGTAGGCATCGATGAAGGCCTGCAGGAATGGCTTGGTCTTCTCCGACACCTTGCCCGCCTCGTCAAACACGTTGCCCGCCCCACCCAGGTAGGCTTCCGGTTGTTGCATGCAGGCCACGTCGAGAAACACCAGGGACTGGCGCAGATGATGGTTGGCACCAAAACCGCCGATGGCGCCCGGTGACACGCTGATGATCGCACCCGGCTTGCCGCTCCAGGCGCTCTGGCCGTAGGGGCGGGAACCCACGTCAATTGCGTTCTTCAACGGGGCCGGCACGGAGCGGTTGTATTCCGGGGTCACGAACAGCACCGCGTCGGATGAGCTCACCTGTTGGCGGAAAGTGCTGTAGGCTGCCGGCGGTGTCACGTCGATATCTTCGTTGTAGAGCGGCAAGTCGCCGATTTCCACAATGTTCAACTTCAGGTTGGCAGGGGCCAGTTCGGCCAATGCCAGTGCGACCTTGCGGTTGATCGAGTCTTTTCTCAAGCTGCCGACCACGACGGCGACGGTGTAGACCTTGCTCATTGGGGTTTCCCGACGTCTGACTAAAGGAGCCTGTAGTTATAGAGTTTTCGCGCCGTGTTCACCAGAAGGTTTTGATAATTCCCACAGCGTTTGCCTCGCTACCCAGCGCGTAGGAAGCGTCTGCAAATATCGACGAATAGTATTTTTATCCCGTAAGTAAACTACCCCGCTCCATAACGGTCTACAGAACCGCAAATCGAGTGTTTATCTCCAGAGGTTCTAAACAGATGGCAGCAGTACTAGTCGGACAGTTTCATGCCAGAGACGCGGAAGGTCGCGTGTATTCGGTGCATGAATTCCAGGAATCCAACCCGGCGCAAGGCGACCTGGCTGGTTCGGCACCTACCACCACCTACAAGCTGGCCATTGGCGACCGTGTAGAGAAACTGGAAGGCGACGAATTCAAGTTGATTCAATCGGGCACCATTCTTGTGCGCGAATCCGAGACCACCCTCGCTTCATAAGATCGCGCCTTGTGCACCTGCTCAGTCCTGGCCATTGATGGCATTGACTGGGCTGGCATGATCATGGTGCGCGAATCTGCGTTACTTCGACCCCCGAGTCCCCTTCCCCGCTTTTGAGTGTCACCAGCACGCGCCCCCGCTCGCCTTCGACCGCATATTCCGAGCGCGTATAGCCCGCAGCGTTGTAGCCAGGATGCGCCACTACCTGCCTGACCAGGGCAACCTCCAATACCGCACCGACTTGCTCGGCCACCTGCTCCTGAGAACGAATGAAGCCTTCCAGCGCAAGATTGTGCGGCGTTGTGTCGTTTTGATCATCGATGAGATAAGCGGCCACGCACCCGACGGTCACCAGGACCAGCAATTGCTTGGCCGTTACCCCGAAGTATTTCGAGGGAAGAGGCATATGAGACCAGACCTGTTTTTGTTGTAAGTGCCGGCAGCCGGCTTTGGTCGTTGTTGATCAGCACCGCCATTCTATTGAATCCCCGGCGCGCTGCACATAGACTCCGTCGATGCGTTTACGTCATCTCGAAGTGATTCAGGCCATCTTGCAGACCGGACACCTCGGCACGGCCGCCGAATGGTTGCAACTCCCCGTGGGCGAGGTGGACGCAGCCCTCAAGGACGCCGAGCAGCAGCTTGGCTTCATGTTGTTCGCCAGCGTGCGCGGACGCTTGCAGGCCACCCGGGAAACCCTGGAATTGCAAGCCGGGATTGCCCAGGTGTACGAAGCGCTCGAGCCTGTGCAACGCCTGGCCAGCCGATTGAAACACCACCACGCCCCACCCTTGCGCGCCTTGTGCACCCCGCCGCTGGCCAATCAACTGTTGCCACAAAGCATCGCCGCGCTGCGCCGACGGTTCCAGGACACCCCGTGCAACCTGTCGAGCCAGCCAACCCGGGAGATCATCAGGAGCCTGTTGTTGCACGAAGCCGACGTCGGTCTGAGCCTGCACGACCCGGAACATCCGCAAATCCGCAGCACGGTGCTGGCTCAGGGCAAACTGCAATTGCTGGCGCCCCATGGCTGGCTCAAGCCCAAGCAGAAGTACATCGCCCTGCAGGACCTGGCCGGCCAGTCATTGATCGGGCTCGAAGGCCAAGACCCCCTCAGCCGCTTGCTGGACGCGAAGCTGCAAGCCCTGCGACCGTCACCGGTGGTGCAGACGCACGTACAGACTTACCAGATGATGCGCAGCATGGTGGAAGCGGGAGAAGGCCTGGCGGTGGTGGACCCGTTTACGGCCGCGGGGGCGCAGGGTGCGTGCCCGCTGTCGCCGCCGATCACGGTCAACCTGTACGCGCTGACCCTCAAGGATGCCGTGGCATCACCCGCATTGAACGCGTTGATTGAGATCATCACGCAGAAAGCCGAAGCACTCCTGTAGGCGCAGACAACACGCCGCGCGCTCGGGAGTTTGCGAGCAAGCTGGCGCCTACGTTTTGAAAAGGCGGTACCAGAAAATCGCCACTTCACGGGTCTGGGGGTCGATGCCGCGATAGCGCAGCTGATCCACACCACCCATCACGTACCCACAGCGCTCATACAGACGGCAGGCGCCGAGGTTGTTGTTCTGGGTTTCGAGCATCATGCCCGGCAGGTTCTTCTTGCGACTCCAGAACTGCGCCACATCCAGCAATGCCTTGGCCACGCCATGACGCCGCGCGGGCAAGGCAACCGCCAACTCATCGACATGGGCAAAGCCGTTCCAGTTGGTGCTGACCACGATATGCCCCACCGGGCAATCATCCAGGTAGGCCATGAAGATCGCACTGTCCGGCGCATCACGGAAACTGGCGAACTCTTCCGGATCGATGCCATAACACTTGCGGTACGGCAAGATGCGCTCCACGGGCCATTGGTCGACCCGCTTGCCCATCTGCGGTTCACCGTAGGCGTTGACCTCAAAGCTGAAATCATTGCCCCACACGTAGGCGTCAAAGCCCTCGTCGGCGACCCGTACACTGAGCCCTGGATACTTCGGGTTCATTACAGCTTGCATAAACATCCCTAACTCTTGATGCAATCGACGGTGTAACAACGACCACTGCCGTCGTCTTCGTGTTGCAGCCCATGCACATCGGCAACAAAACCGGGAAAACTGCTATCGAACGTCCGGGCAAACGCCAGGTAGTCGATGATTGACCGCGTCGACTCGGTAAAGCGTTCTCCCGGCATGATCAGCGGAATGCCAGGCGGGTAAGGCACCAGCATCACTGCTGCGACGCGCCCTGGCAAGGCGTCGATGGAAACCGCCTCCACTTCGCCTCGCACCAATTGGTCATAGGCATCGGCCGGTTTCATCGCGATTTCCGGCAGTACGGTGTACATGCGCTTGAGGTGCTTGGCCGTAGCGTTGCTGCGGTAGCACCCGTGCAACTGGTTGCACAGATCGCGCAAGCCCAGGCCCTGATAGCGCGCCTGGCCTTGGGCAAACACCGACGGCAAGCAACTGGCAAGGCTGGCATTGGCATCGTAGTTACGCTTGAATTCCAGCAATTCGGTCAACAAGGTACTCCATTTGCCCTTGGTAATGCCCATGGAAAACAGCACGAGGAAGGAATACAAGCCGGTCTTTTCCACCACCAGCCCACGCTCCCAGAGGAATTTACTGACAACCGCGGCGGGAATCCCGCAATCGCTCAACGCGCCGCCGGCCGTCAGGCCGGGCGTTACCAGGGTGACTTTGATCGGATCGAGCAGCACGTAATCCTCGGCCACCTCGCCGAAACCGTGCCAGTCATCGCCTGGGTGCAACAACCAGTCCGCGGTGGCCACACGGTCGATGCCCGCCACCGACGGCGGTTGCCAGATGGAGAACCACCAGTCCTCGGCGGCGATGTGCTGACGCAGGTTGGCCAGCGCCCGGCGAAAGCTCAAGGCCTCATCGAACATTTCTTGCAACAACGAACGCCCCGCCGGACCTTCCATCATCGCCGACGCCACGTCCAGCGAGGCGATGATGCTGTATTGGGGCGAGGTGGAGATATGCATCATGAACGCTTCGTTGAAGCGATCGCGGTCCAGCTGGCGCGCGCCGCCGTCCTGCACATGGATCATGGAGGCCTGGCTGAACGCCGCCAACAGCTTGTGGGTGGAATGGGTGGTGAACACCAGCGGGCTGTCCGGGCTACGCGAGGTGCCCATGCCGTAACGCCCGGCGAAAAATTCGTGGAAGGCGGCGTAGGCATACCAGGCTTCGTCGAAATGCAGCACCTCGACACTGTTGCCCAATTGCTGCTTGATCAGCTCGGCGTTGTAGCACAAGCCGTCGTAGGTGGAGTTGGTGACCACCGCCAGCTTCACTTTCGGTTCGCGGCCACGGGTCAGCGGGCTGGCGTCGACCTTGGCGCGGATCGAGTCGGGGCTGAATTCGCTCAAGGGAATGGGGCCGATGATCCCCAGTTCATTACGTTCCGGGCACAGGTACAACGGGATGGCGCCGGTCATGATGATCGAGTGCAGCACCGACTTGTGGCAATTGCGGTCCACCAGCACCAGGTCGTCACGCCCGACCATGGAATGCCAGACGATTTTGTTGGCGGTTGAAGTGCCGTTGATCACGAAGAACGTATGGTCGGCGCCAAAGTTGCGCGCTGCCCGGGCCTCGGCTTCGGCCAGCGGCCCGGTGTGGTCCAGCAGCGAACCCAGCTCGGGTACCGAGACCGACAGGTCCGAGCGCAGGGTATTCTCCCCAAAGAACTGATGGAACGCCTGCCCGACCGGGCTTTTGCGATAGGCCACGCCACCGCCGTGTCCGGGGGTGTGCCACGAATAATTGGAGTCAGCGGTGTGTTGCACCAGCGCCTTGAAGAATGGCGGCAACAGGCCATCCAGGTAACTGCGCGCTGCGCGGGCTACTTGCCGGGCCAGGAATGGCACCGTGTCTTCAAACAGGTAGAGAATGCCGCGCAACTGGTTGAGTTCGCTCATGGCGTCGGCCGGTGCGTTTTCCAGGGTCACTTGCTCGCCCAAGGCGAAGATCGGCAAGTTGGGCGCTCGCAGCCGCGCTAGGCGGATCAGCTCGACCATATTCTGCAGCAAGTGGGTGTTTTCGCCGGCGCCTTCGGCGGCGATGAGCATGCAGGCCAAGCCATGATGGGTAGACGCCACCATGCGCCCCTCGGCGTAGTCCATCGCGGAAAAGACGCTGAAGCCCTCCTGTTCCAGCTCCCTGGCGATGCCTCGGACCCGATCACCGGCAACGGTGTCGGCCTTGATGTCGCGGTGCACGATAAGGACGGGAAACTTCAGGTCTTTGTACATGAGTGCTTGCAGTCCTGAGGGCTATGCACTCAAGGGTAGAAGCTGCGAGCAGATGTCGCGAATGAAGATTTAACAGGCCAGGAGGATCAAAATGTGGGAGGGAGCTTGCGCCCTCCCACACTAAGAATTCATTCAACCGGAATTATTGCTGGGTCAACTGAGTCCACAACGCCGGCGCACCCGCCGACTTGGCGATGGCTTCCAGGCGTGCCGCATGCTCAGCCATGTCCTGCTCGCTGGCGCGGATGATGGTGATCGGCTTGCGATCCGCCGGCAGCCGACGGATTTCCGAAGGACGGTTGCCCGAGCCTTCCGCCGAACCGCTGCCGTCCGAGGCGTTACCGGCCAGGGACAGGCTGGTCTGCCCGCCGGTCATGGTCAGGTAGACGTCGGCGAGAATCTCGGAGTCGAGCAAGGCGCCGTGAAGTTCACGGCCGGAGTTGTCGACGCCATAGCGTTTGCACAAGGCATCGAGGCTGTTGCGCTGGCCCGGATGACGCTCGCGGGCCATCATCAGGGTGTCGAGAATCGAACAGTGCTGGGAAATATCCGCGCGGTCGGTCTGCCCCATCAGGGCAAATTCGTTGTTGATGAAGCCAACGTCGAACGCCGCGTTATGGATGATCAACTGCGCGCCGTTGATGAACTCGAAAAACTCGTCGGCCACCTCGGCGAAACGCGGCTTGCCCTTGAGGAATTCGTCGGTAATACCGTGGACGCCGATCGCGCCCTCGTCACTGTCGCGGTCCGGTTGCAGGTAGACGTGGAAGTGACGGCCGGTGAGGCGACGGCCCAGCAGCTCGACGCAACCGATTTCGATGATCCGGTGGCCATCAGTCACCGGCATGCCGGTGGTTTCGGTATCGAGTACTACGGATCGGATGGCCATCAGGGTTCAGCTCTCAACGGTGTGATGTGTTTCGAAAGGCGCGATGTTAACACGTGAACCGGCATCAGCTCTGCTTGTAGCCCCGCACTTCGTCCACGCCACGGTTGGCCAACTGGTCGGCGCGCTCGTTGCCCGGGTGGCCGATGTGGCCGCGTACCCACTTCCAGGTAATGTCATGGCGATTGCATTGCTCATCGAGCAATTGCCACAGGTCGGCGTTCTTCACCGGCTCCTTGGCCGCGGTTTTCCAGCCGCGTTTTTTCCAGTTGACCATCCACTCGTTGATGCCCTTCATCACGTACTGCGAGTCGGTCACCAGCAACACGTTGCAGCGGCGCTTGAGCTCTTCCAGGCCACGGATGGCGCCCATCAGCTCCATGCGGTTGTTGGTGGTATTGGGCTCGCCGCCCCACAGTTCCTTCTCGACGCCCTTGCATACCAGCAAGGCGCCCCAGCCGCCTGGGCCCGGGTTGCCCTTGCAGGCGCCGTCGGTGAAGAGTTCTACGCTATCGGTCATCGGTTGCTCGACATCAAATCAAAAAGAGGTTCTACGGTTCGCGCTGCTCGCGGTTGACCTTGGCCATCGGCATCGGCACCAGCTTGCCCAGTTGCTCGCGGCGCACCTGCTGTACCGGCCGCAGGCCGACCACGATCTTGCGCGCCACCAATAAATAGAAGCCACCACCGGACAACTGCCACGCGCCGGCGCGGCGCTCCCATCCGGCGAGGCGAGCTTGCCACTTGGGGGACGAAAGCGGCGGACGATAGCACCCGAAGCGGCGTTTCTCCAGCGCGAAGCCCAGCAGGTTGAGCCAGTCCCCCACCCGTTGGGGCGAGATACAGCGCGCCTGGCGCAGTCCGTCATGGGCGAACATATGCCGCAAACCCCAACTGCTCCAAGGGTTGATGCCGACGATCAGCAAATGGCCACCAGGGCGAACGCTGCTCGCCGCTTCGCGCAGCAAACCGTGGGGCGACAGACAGAAATCCAGGCCGTGCTGCAACACCACCACATCGGCGGCATGCTCGCTCAACGGCCAGGCCTGTTCCTCGCACACGATCTCGACCCCCGGCAGCGGCGCGCCCAGGCGCACATTGCGCTGCACCTGCGGCGCCGACGGCGGGGTCTGGGCAGACGGGCCGTAATGCACCAGATAGCCACCAAAGAACCGGCCCAGCTCGTCTTCGAGCATGCGCCGCTCCTCCTCCAGCAGGAATTGCCCGATAGGCCCCGACAGCCATTCGCGGGCGGCGCTGATCAGGGCCAGCCACTCAGGATCGGCCTGGGCGAACGCTTTATCAGTCATTGCATTCTCCAACTCGCCTAGACGTTCTAAGATGCACCAATGTGTTCAGCTTGGCGAATCGAAGAATGATACAGATCAGTGCCCTGCCCGCCTTCACCGATAACTACATCTGGTTGTTACAGGACGCGCAGTCCCGACGTTGCGCCGTGGTCGATCCCGGCGATGCCGCGCCGGTACTCGACTGGCTCGACCAAAACCCCGGCTGGACCCTCAGCGACATACTGGTCACCCACCATCACCACGATCATGTCGGCGGCGTCGAGCAACTCAAACAGGTTACCGGCGCCAAGGTCTACGGCCCGGCGCACGAACAGATCCCGGCGCGGGATGTCGCCCTCGACGATAATGCCCGTATTAATGTGCTGGGCTGGGATTTCGACGTGTATGCCGTGCCCGGCCATACCCTGGGCCATATCGCCTTCTATCACCAGGGGGTGCTGTTCTGTGGGGATACGCTGTTCGCGGCTGGCTGCGGCCGCTTGTTCGAAGGCACGCCGGAACAAATGCATGCCTCGCTGACGCGTCTTGCCGAACTACCCGCCGACACACGGGTGTATTGCACCCACGAATACACGCAGAGCAACCTCAAGTTCGCCCAAGCGGTAGAACCGGAGAATGCGGACATCGCCGAACGGGTCGAAAACGTGCGCCAACTGCGCGCCCGTGGTGAAATCACGCTGCCATCGACCCTGGCGCTGGAAAAACGCACCAACCCCTTTCTTCGTACCTCTGAAACATCCGTTAAACAAAAAGCGGACGAACGGAATGGCCGCGACAACCGCTCTGGGGCCGAGGTGTTTGCTAGCTTGAGGGCTTGGAAAGATAAGTTCTAAAGGGATGCAATCTGATACGCAATTTCTGAATGGTTGACCGGAACCGAAGTGCTTTCTAGAATCGCCCGACATTTTTGCCCGGAACTTACTTCCAGCCAATGTCGTCATCTATTCGTAATTCCATCTCTTCAGACGCATTGACCCGCCTGGCTCAAGCCGTGGCGGTGGCCGTTTCCGCAACTCTGGCGGGCTGCCAATCGACAAATTACGCTGCACAATCCACCGTGCAACCCAAACCGAATCTTGCTGCCAAGATCAAGCAAAAACCCGTTATCTGGCTCTCAGAGAAGCCTGCCCCGGAAGTGCCACAGGATGTCTGGGAACGCATGCGCCGGGGCTTTCAACTGCAGGACGGCGTCGGCGTCAACCCGCGCATCGAGCAACAGCGCTTGTGGTTCGCCAGCAACCCGTCCTTCCTGGAGAACGCCGGCGAACGCGGCAGCCTCTACATTCATTACATCGTCGAACGCCTTGAAGAACGCAACATGCCGCTGGAGCTGGCGCTGCTGCCAGTGATTGAAAGTGCCTACAACCCAATGGCCTATTCGCGCAGCGACGCAGTGGGCCTGTGGCAGTTCATTCCTTCCACCGGGCGCTACTTCAACCTGCGCCAGACGCGCGCCTACGACGGCCGCCGAGACATCACCGCCTCCACCACCGCCGCCCTGGACTACCTGACCCGTCTGCACGATATGTTCAACGGTGACTGGTTGCTGGCCCTTGCGGCCTACAATGCCGGTGAAGGCACCGTGAGCCGGGCCATCGAGCGCAACGAGAAGCTCGGCCTGCCGACCGACTACTGGAACCTGCCACTGCCCCAGGAAACCAAGGACTACGTGCCCAAGTTCCTGGCACTGTCCCAAGTGGTGCTGGCCCCCGAGGCCTACGGCGTCAACCTGAACCCGATTGCCAACACGCCGTACTTCGAAGTGGTTGAGGTCAAGCAAAGCATGGACCTGTCCCGGGTCGCCGCGCTGGCCGAGATCGACGAAGACGAACTGTTCCAGCTCAACCCAGCGCTCAAGCAACGAACCACCCTGGACGGCCCCCAGCATTTGCTGGTGCCAACCTCCAAGGCCCAGTTGCTTACCAGCACCCTTTCGACGATGAAGCCGGAAGAATTGCTGAGCATGCGCCCGAAAAAGCCGGTGTTCGACGAAGTCGAGACCAAGGCCGTGGCCGGCCGTACCCGCAACTACAAGGTACGCAGTGGCGACAACCTTACGCTGATCGCCAAGGCCAACAGGGTCGACGTGCATGACCTGCAGCGCTGGAACAAGCTCAACGGCCAATCGCTCAAGGTCGGCCAGACCCTGGTGATGCAGGACACGCGCAAGATCGCCGCGAAAAAGCCGGTGCAGTACAAGGTCAAGAAAGGCGACTCGCTGTACATCGTCGCCAAGCGCTTCAACGTTGAAATGCAACACCTCAAGCGTTGGAACCCGCGCACTGGCCAGGCGCTGAAACCAGGGCAGATGCTGGTGGTTTCCGGGCCGCGCTGAGGCCTCAAGTCCACCGAGGACTCAATGTGGGAGGGGGCTTGCCCCCGATAGCGGAGTGCCAGCCAGCCGATTCATTGGCTGACACACTGCCATCGGAGGCAAGCCCCCTCCCACATTGATCGGCTGTGCTTTCAGCAACCTTTTTCCAACCGGAACAAGCTGTTACTGTACCGATCATAAAGCCCAAGCCGCATGGATCGGATCTCTGACTTGAAGCGTCCCCTCCTTCTACTGATAAGTCTGGCCTTGAGCTTTGGTGCGAACGCAGCGATTACCGAAAGCCACGGTTATACGCAGTTCGGCAGGCTCAAATACCCGGCAAAATTCACCCACTTCGATTGGGTAAACCCCGCAGCGCCGAAAGGCGGTACCTTGCGGGTCATGGCATTTGGCACCTTCGATACGCTCAACCCCTACACCTTCAAGGGCTCTAGCCCAGTTTCCACCCCCAATTTCCTGCAATACGGCGTCAATGAGCTGAACGAGCCCTTGATGGTCGGCACCGGCCAGTACGCGCCGTCCGGCGATGAACCCACGTCCAGCTACGGCCTGATCGCCCAGTCGGTGGAATACAGCGAAGATCGCAGCTGGGTGGTGTTCAACCTGCGGTCCGAAGCGCGCTTTCACGATGGCAAGCCGATCACCGCCTACGACGTGGCGTTTTCCTATCGCACCTTGTTGACCGAAGGCCACCCGCAATACCGCACCAACCTGCAAGAAGTGGCACGGGTGGATGTGCTCAACCGTCATCGCATCCGCTTTGTGTTCAAGCGCGCCGGCAACCCGTTGCTGATCCTGCGCCTGGGCGAACTGCCAGTGCTGCCCCAGCATTACTGGAAGAACCGCGACTTCAAGGCCACCACTTTCGAACCGCCCTTGGGCAGCGGACCTTACCGTATCAGCAAGGTCACGCCGGGCCGCCAACTGGTGTTCGAGCGGGTCAAGGACTATTGGGGCAGGCACCTGCCGGTCAACCAGGGTTTCTATAATTACGACAAGGTCGACGTGGAGTTCTACCGCGACAGCGACGTGGCCTTCGAAGCCTTCAAGGCTGGCGAATTCGATATCTATATTGAGCACCAGGCCAAGAATTGGGCCAATGGCTACCACTTCCCGGCGGTGAACCGTGGCGAAGTGATCAAGGCGCAGATCCCGCACCAGATCCCGACCCAGAGTCAGGGCCTGTTCATGAACACCCGGCGCGCCACCTTCAGCCAGACCAAGGTGCGCGAAGCCCTGGGGCTGATGTTCGACTTCGAATGGACCAACCGCACCCTGTTCAGCAGTGCCTACAAGCGCACCCTCAGTTATTACCCCAACAGCGAATTCTCCGCCACCGGCGTTCCCACCGGCCACGAATGGCTGATGCTCTCGCCTTACCGCGACCAACTGCCTGCCAACCTGTTTACCCAGCCGTTCAGCCTGCCGCAGACCGACGGGCGCGGCATCCCGCGAGACACCATGCGCCGTGCCCTCGCCCTGTTGAACGAAGCCGGCTGGCAGCTATCCGGCCAACGCCTGCTGGACAGCAAGGGCCAACCGCTGCGCTTCGAGATCCTGCTGGTGAATCCGAACCTGGAGCGCATCCTGCAGCCCTACGTCGAGAACCTGATCAGCATCGGCATCGACGCGCGCCTGCGCACCGTCGACCGTGCCCAGTACAAGCAACGCCTGGATCAATTCGACTTCGACATGATCCTCATCACCCTGGGGCAAACCCTCAGCCCCGGCCTGGAACAGTGGCAGTACTTCCACTCCAGCCAGGCCTCGATCAAGGGCAGCAAGAACTACGCCGGCATCGCCAACCCGATTGTCGATCACCTGCTCGAACAACTGCTCGCGGCCCAGACCCGCGAAGAACAACTGGCCGCCGGCCGCGCCCTGGACCGGGTGCTCCTGTGGCAGCACTACAGCATTCCCAACTGGTACCTCAACTATCATCGCCTGGCGTACCGCAACCGGTTCGCCTTTGTCACCACGCCGCCCTACAGCCTGGGCCTGAGTGCGTGGTGGCTGAAAGCGTCGGAGAAAGCCCAATGATGTCTTTGCGTACTGCCCTGTTCGGCAGCCTGTTGCTGTGCGCCGCGGCCAATGCCGCGCCGCAACATGCATTGACGCTGTACAACGAACCGCCCAAGTATCCGGCGAATTTCAAGCACACCGACTACGTCAACCCCGACGCGCCCAAGGGCGGCACGTTCCGTGAGTCGAGCCTGTCCGGCTTCGACAGCTTCAATCCGTTTATCAGCAAAGGCGTGCCTGCCGACAATATCAGCCTGATCTACGACACCCTGGCCACCCAAAGCCTGGATGAACCCTTTACCGAATACGGCCTGGTGGCCGGCAAGATCGAAAAGGCCCCGGACAACAGTTGGGTGCGGTTCTACCTGCGCCCCGAAGCCCGTTTCCACGACGGCCACCCCATGCGTGCCGAAGACGTGGTGTTCACCTTCAATACCCTGGTCAAGGACGGCACCCCGCTGTACCGCACCTACTACGCCGATGTCGACGAAGTAGTCGCCGAAGACCCCCTGCGGGTGCTGTTCAAGTTCAAGCGCACTAACAACCGTGAGCTGCCGCTGATCCTCGGCCAGTTGCCGGTATTGCCCAAGCACTGGTGGGCCAGCCGCGATTTCACCAAGGGCAACCTCGAAATGCCTCTGGGCAGCGGCCCCTACAAAGTGGCCGAAGTGAAAGCCGGTCGCTCGGTACGCTATGAGCGGGTCAAGGACTACTGGGGCAAGGACCTGCCGATCAACAAGGGCCTGTACAACTTCGACCAGCGCATCACGGACTATTACCGCGACGCCACCGTCGCGCTGGAGGCCCTAAAGGCCGGGCAATTCGATTACTGGGCCGAGTTCAGCGCCAAGAACTGGGCCAACGCCTACAACGTGCCGGCGGTGACCGAGGGCCGCTTGATCAAGGAGCAGATCCCCAACGGCAATCCCACCGGCATGCAAGGCTTCGTCTTCAATGTGCGCAAGCCGATGTTCCAGGACGTGCGGGTGCGCAAGGCCATCAGCCTGTTGCTGGATTTCGAGTGGAGCAACAAGCAACTGTTCAACGGCGCCTACACGCGCACCCGCAGTTACTTCGAAAACTCCGACATGGCCGCCACCGGCTTGCCCGGTCCGGATGAACTGGCGATTCTCGAACCGCTGCGCGACCAGATCCCGCCGCAGGTATTCACCGAGGCCTTCGAACCGGCCAAAACCGACGGCAGCGGCATGATCCGCACCCAGCAACGCGAGGCTTACCAACTGCTGCAGGAAGCTGGCTGGAAGATCGTCGACGACAAGATGGTCGACACCACCGGCAAACCGGTGACCATCGAATTCCTGCTGGCCCAGACTGAATTCGAGCGCATCCTGTTGCCGTTCAAGCGCAACCTGGCGGACCTGGGGATCGACCTGGTGATTCGCCGGGTCGACGTCTCACAGTTCATCACGCGGCTGCGCTCACGGGACTTCGACATGCTGGTGGGCAGCTTCCCGCAATCGTCGTCGCCCGGTAACGAGCAGCGCGAGTTCTGGAAGTCCACCAGCGCCGACAAGCCCGGCAGTCGCAATTACATGGGCCTGAAAGACCCGGCTGTCGACCGCTTGGTGGAAGAGTTGATCGACTCCGAATCCCGCGCCAGCCTGATCGCCCACGCCAAATCCCTGGATCGGGTGCTGCAATTTGGCTACTACGTGATTCCCAACTGGCACATCAAGACCTTCCGCGTGGCCTACTGGAATCATTTGGGCCACCCCAAGGTATCGCCGCTCTATGACGTCGGCACCGCGACCTGGTGGGCCAAGCCCGACGTAAAACCTGCTGTCACCCTGGACACGAGCGCCGAACCGGCGAGCGGAGGCGATTAAATGCTGGCCTATATCTTTCGCCGCCTGTTGCTGATCATCCCCACGCTGTTCGGGATCCTGCTGATCAACTTCGTGATTATCCAGGCCGCCCCCGGTGGCCCGGTGGAACAGATGATCGCCAAGCTCGAGGGTTTTGACGGCGCCACCAGCCGCATCGCCGGCGGCGGGGCCGAGGTCGCGGTGGCCGGTTCCAGCTACCGGGGTGCCCAGGGCCTGGACCCGGCGCTGATCAAGGAAATCGAGAAGATGTACGGCTTCGACAAATCGGCGCCGGAGCGTTTGTGGATCATGGTCAAGAACTACGCCCAGCTCGACTTCGGCAACAGCTTCTTCCGCGACGCCAAGGTCATCGACCTGATCAAGGAAAAGATGCCGGTGTCCATTTCCCTCGGGTTATGGAGCACGCTGATCATGTACCTGGTGTCGATCCCGCTGGGCATCGCCAAGGCCACACGCCACGGCAGTCACTTCGATGTGTGGACCAGTTCGGCAATCATCGTCGGCTACGCGATCCCGGCCTTCCTGTTCGCGATCCTGCTGATCGTGGTGTTTGCCGGCGGCAGTTATTTCGATTGGTTCCCGTTGCGCGGGCTCACCTCCAACAACTTCGATGAATTGAGCTGGGGCGGCAAGATCCTCGACTATTTCTGGCACCTGGCCTTGCCGATCACCGCCTTGGTGATTGGCAACTTTGCCACCATGACCCTGCTGACCAAGAACAGCTTTCTCGACGAGATCAACAAACAATATGTGGTCACCGCCAAGGCGAAGGGCCTGACCAACCACCGCGTGCTCTACGGCCACGTATTCCGCAACGCGATGCTGCTGGTGATCGCCGGCTTCCCTTCGGCCTTCATCGGCATCTTCTTCACCGGATCCTTGCTGGTGGAAGTGATCTTCTCCCTCGACGGCCTTGGCCTGATGAGCTTTGAAGCGGCGATCAACCGCGATTACCCGGTGGTGTTCGGCACCCTGTTCATCTTCACCCTGCTGGGGCTGATCGTGAAGCTGATCGGCGACCTCACCTACACCCTGGTCGATCCACGCATCGACTTCGCCAGCCGGGAGCATTGAGATGAACCTATCCCCCCTCAATCGCCGCCGGTTCGAGCGGTTCAAGGCGAACAAGCGCGGCTGGTGGTCGCTGTGGCTGTTTTTGATCCTGTTCACACTCAGCCTGGGCGCCGAGTTGATCGCCAACGACAAGCCCTTGGCCGTGCATTACGACGGCGACTGGTATTTCCCGGCGCTCAAGCGCTACCCGGAGACCACCTTTGGCGGCGAATTCCCGCTGGAGGCCAACTACAAGAGCCCGTACATCCAGGAACTGCTCAAGGCCAAGGACGCCTGGACGCTGTGGGCGCCGATCCCATTCAGCTACCAGAGCATCAATTACGACCTGAAAGTGCCGGCACCGGCGCCGCCCTCCAGCGTCAACCTGTTGGGGACCGATGACCAGGGCCGCGATGTGCTGGCGCGGGTGATCTACGGGTTCCGGGTGTCGGTGCTGTTTGCCCTGACACTCACCGTGTTGAGTTCCATCATCGGCGTCATTGCCGGCGCCTTGCAGGGCTTCTACGGCGGCTGGGTAGACCTGGCCGGGCAGCGTTTCCTGGAAATCTGGTCCGGCTTGCCGGTGCTGTACCTGCTGATCATCCTCGCCAGTTTCGTGCAGCCCAACTTCTGGTGGCTGCTGGGGATCATGCTGCTGTTCTCGTGGATGAGCCTGGTGGACGTGGTGCGCGCCGAGTTCCTGCGCGGGCGCAACCTGGAATACGTGCGTGCGGCACGCGCCCTCGGCATGCAGAACGGCGCGATCATGTTCCGGCATATCCTGCCCAATGCGATGGTCTCGACCATGACCTTCATGCCGTTCATTCTTACCGGCGCCATCGGCACCCTCACCGCCCTGGACTTCCTGGGCTTCGGCTTGCCGGCCGGTTCGCCGTCTCTGGGCGAATTGGTGGCCCAGGGCAAATCCAACCTGCAAGCGCCATGGCTTGGCATGAGTGCGTTTGCCGTACTGGCGATCATGTTGAGCCTGCTGGTATTTATCGGCGAGTCCGCTCGCGATGCCTTCGACCCGAGGAAATGAGATGAATCAGGACAATCTGATCGAAGTCCGCGACCTCAGCGTCGAGTTCGTCACCGGCGAGCACCACCACCGCGTGGTGAACGCCCTCAGCTTCGATATCAAGCGCGGCGAAACCCTGGCGCTGGTCGGCGAAAGCGGCTCCGGAAAATCGGTGACCGCCCACTCGATCCTGCGCCTGCTGCCCTACCCGCTGGCGCGGCACCCCTCCGGCACCATCCACTATGCCGGCCAGGACCTGCTGACCCTGAAGGAAAAATCCCTGCGGCATATTCGCGGCAACCGCATCGCGATGATCTTCCAGGAACCGATGACGTCGCTGAACCCGCTGCACAGCATCGAGAAACAGGTCAACGAAGTGCTCGGCCTGCACAAGGGCCTGCAAGGCAAGGTCGCCACCCAGCGCACCCTGGAACTGTTGGAACTGGTAGGCATCCCCGAACCGCACAAGCGCCTCAAGGCCCTGCCCCATGAGTTATCCGGCGGCCAGCGCCAGCGGGTGATGATCGCCATGGCCTTGGCCAATGAGCCTGAGTTGTTGATTGCCGACGAGCCGACCACCGCCCTTGATGTCACGGTGCAACTGAAGATCCTGGAGCTGCTCAAGGAATTGCAGGCGCGACTGGGCATGGCGTTGCTGCTGATCAGCCATGACCTCAACCTGGTGCGGCGCATCGCCCACCGCGTGTGCGTGATGCAGAAAGGTTGCATTGTCGAGCAGGCCGACTGCGAGACCCTGTTCCAGTCGCCGCAACACCCGTACACCCAGGAATTGCTGGCGGCGGAACCCAGCGGTGGGCCTGCCGGCAATGAGGTCGGCCCGCCGTTGCTGGAAGTCGACGACTTGAAAGTGTGGTTCCCGATCAAGAAGGGCTTTTTGCGCAGCACCGTGGATTACGTCAAGGCGGTGGATGGCATCAACTTCAGCCTGCCCCAGGGACAGACGCTGGGCATTGTCGGTGAAAGCGGCTCGGGCAAATCCACCCTGGGCCTGGCGATCCTGCGGTTGATCGGCAGCAAGGGCGGCATCCGTTTCGAGGGCCAGCAACTGGACCAGCTCAACCAGCAGCAGGTGCGCCCGCTGCGCCGGGAAATGCAGGTGGTGTTCCAGGACCCGTTCGGCAGCTTGAGCCCGCGCATGTGCGTGAGCGAGATCGTTGGCGAAGGCCTGCGCATCCACAAGATGGGCACCCCGGCCGAGCAGGAAGCGGCGATTATTGCGGCGCTCAAGGAAGTCGGCCTGGACCCGGATTCCCGCCACCGCTACCCCCACGAGTTCTCCGGCGGCCAGCGCCAGCGCATCGCCATCGCCCGCGCGCTGGTGCTCAAGCCACGGCTGATTCTGCTCGATGAACCGACCTCCGCGCTCGACCGCACGGTGCAACGCCAGGTGGTGGAGCTGCTGCGCAACTTGCAGGCCAAGTACAACCTGACCTACCTGTTCATCAGCCATGACCTGGCGGTGGTCAAGGCGCTGAGTCACCAACTGATGGTGGTCAAGCATGGCCAGGTGGTGGAGCAAGGTGATGCCCAGGCGATCTTTGCCAAGCCGCAACATGCCTACACCCGCCAGCTATTGGAAGCCGCGTTCCTGGTGCCGCCCAGCTGACATCACTCGGTTAAACAGGGGGCGCGAGCGCGCTTCAGCGCGAGGCTTGAATTGACCGGCCTTTTGTATGACGCTGTTGCCTGTCCACACCACGCTTGCCAGGGAACGCATGCCCATGACCGCTGCCACCTCACCGCTGTTCTGGCGCGACCCGGCGCTGGCATTCATCGAAGCGCGCACCATCGCCGATGGGCGCAAGGTGAGCTACAGCCTGCATGCCCACGAGCATTTTTCCATCGGGGCGATCACCAGCGGACGCAGTTTCTACCACTACGGCGCCGACACCTTCCAGATCGGCGCCGGCACGGTGGTGCTGATGAACCCCGGCGATGTGCATGCCTGCAATCCCATCGAAAACCAGCCGTGGTCGTACCAGATGCTGTACATCGATACGCCCTGGCTGACCGAGTTGCAGCACCAACTGGGGTTCAGTGCCGACCAGGGTTACCGGCCATTCGACACGCCGCATACCCAGGATGCCGTGCTGTACCGTGGCCTGCTGGAGCTGTATCAGATACTGGTGGATGGGCAGGCCGAGCACCTACACAAACAAACGGCCTTGGTCAGCTATTTCAGTGACGTGCAACAGCGGCTCAATCCGTCTGATACGCCATTGCGCGAAGTGAATTTCAAGCTGGAACGCGCCGCCGAGTACATTCGCGCGCACTGTACCGAGGCACTCAGGCTGGAAGCTATCTGCCAGGCGGCCGAGCTGTCGCCGTCCTACCTGATTCGCGCCTTCAAGCAGTATTACGGGTTGACGCCCCATGCATTCCTGCTCAACCAGCGCATTCAGTTTGCGCGTGCACAGTTGCGGGAGGGCCAGCCGATTGCCGACGTGGCCCTGGCGGCCGGGTTTGCCGACCAGGCGCATTTCCAACGCACCTTCAAACAGCATTTTGCCGCCACCCCGGGGCAATACCGCGAAGCACTCAAGCCATCAGCAAATAACCCACACTGGCCACCAGCAACGCGGCCATTGAACGGTTGAATACCCGCACGCCCTGTTGATTGCTCAGGTAGCGGCGCAAAAACGTACCGGCATACGCCCAGCACGCCACCGACAGGTAACAGATGACCAAATACAGGCCCGCAAACAGCCACACTTGCGCCGCATCCCCCTGCGCCACAAACAGCCCCATGCCCGCCACGCACGCCAGCCAGGCCTTGGGGTTGAGCCATTGCATGATCGCGCCGTAGAGCATCGACGGCGCCGTGGCGCTGCCGTCCGCGTCCAGACGCCCATCATCCATCGCCAGTTTCCAGGCCATGTACAGCAGAAAGGCCACCCCGCCCCATTGGATCAACTCGGTCAGGATCGGCCAGCGCAGCAGCACTTCATGCAACCCCAGGCCAATCAACACCAGCAACAGGGTGAAGCCCACGGCGGCACCGAACACGTGTTTCTGGCTGGCGACAAAACCAAAGCGCGCCCCCGAACTCAGTGCAACCACATTGACCGGTCCGGGGGTGATCGAGGTGGCCAGCGCGAAGGCGGCCATGGAGAGGATCAAGCTCATTGCGATTCCCTTTTTGTGCTGACGCTGAAGAGAGCATCACTCTAAAGGGGCCATCGCACGCGGTATTGAAGAAAATGCGCCTGGCGCGCTATTTCACAAACAGCTCACGGTCCCGTGCCTTCACGTGTCCAGGGCGATAGTAGGCGTCGAACCAGGTCTTGCACCCGGCCGCCGGCGGTTTGGCCAGGCGCAGGGTGCGCAGCGCACCGGGCTGGCTGGCGTTGACGCGAAAGTGGAAGTGGTCGAACAGGCGCAACGCTTCGATGGCATAGACCACCGCCACCTTGCGGTCTTCGATGCGCACCAGGTGGTCGCCGTTATGCTGCTCGCCCCCTTCGGCCAGATTGGATGAGCCGGTGTACACCGTAGGGTTGGCGCCGTTGAAGTCGGTGACCACGAATTTGTTGTGCAGCATGTTCCCGGCATTGCCCGACCATTCCGACCTGAAGGGTGCCGGCGCATTGCTGGCCAAATACGCGAAAGGCAACAACCCTACCGAACCATCGGGCTTACGCACCGCCAGCTTGCCGGTGCGCTGAGCCACGCCGTAGGAAAACAGCGCACGCTGCATCAGCTCATCGAAGGCCGCGCGCACCTTGCCGTTGATCTGGTTGAGGAACGCGATGGAGTACAGCACCGAGCTGCTGGCCTGTTCGATGCTGGTGGCGATGGGATCCAGGGACAACGCACTGTCGGCGTGAGGAGCGAAACACAGTGACACTTTGGATCCCGGCTGATCGCGCACCACCCACCACTGCTGCGAGAGCGGGTGTTGGCGAAAAGTACCAGGCGAACGCCAATAAGCCTCGAACACCTCGCCGAACTTGCCGGCAACGCTTTCATCGTCGAACAACAGCACATTATTGGCCTGCACATACAGGCCGCGCAGCGCGAAGTTGGTGGAGCCACCGAGCACCCGGACCGCCTTGCCCGCGCGACGCACGATCAGCACTTTGTGGTGCTGCAAGCCGGAGAAGTGCATGCGTTTGACCTGCGCCCCGCTCGCCGCCAGGCGTTGCGCACTGAGGCTCTCGCAACTGGTCGCAGGCTTCTGCCTGGCGCTGTCATCGATGATCGCCCGCAGGCGCGGGCCCAACTGTTCGAGGCGACGCAGGATGTCCGGTTCCTTGCTTTCGAACATCAACGCATCGAGCGTCAGTTCAGGGTCACCGGCCGCCTGCTCCAGCACGTCGAGTATCAACTGGCGCGCCTCGAACCCCAGCCAGCGGTAATGGGCCTCGAACGGCGCCATGTCCAGCTCGAGGTTGGCCGACACCGCCGAGCCCGAGGGCGGCAGGATACGGGTTTCGTTGTCGAACCGATCGCCATACGCCTGGGAGGATGCAAATCCTCGGGTAAAGCCGATATTGAGGAACTGGCTGATGGTTTGCGCTTCGAGGCTGACCTGGCCTTCCACCGCCACGCCTTTGCTCAGCGTGCCGTCCGCGCGCATGTAACAGGCGGTGACGCGATAGCGGTAATGCCCCGGCAGGATGTCGCTGGGCACATGGACCCAGCGGAATTTCTGGAACGGTGCTTCGGTGGAGGGAAACGTCCGCGGGCGCTCAGGCACTGGCGGATAGTCGAAGTGCAGGCGGTTGTGCAGCACGCCCCAGTGGCTGGCGCCGGGGTATCGCACTTCAATGCTGAAACCGACAAAGTCGGGCGTGGCCAGGTCCGGTGCGAGGTCAAAAGCGAGCAAGGCGGCCCCCTCTCCGCGATACAGCTTGAAGGTCAGCCCCTGGAACGTGGTCTTGCTCTCGAAATCGGCACTCACGGGTTTTCCCTTCTGCCGGGAGTCGGTCTGCTGAAGTCTAGCTGCTGTAGCGTTTCAAGCCACTGGCGCCTGGGTGACGATGTCGTCGACGCCCAAGACCCGCCCGTCCTCGGCGAGGATTTCGACTGTACGCAGCGGCTTGAGCGAGTGTGCATCCAGCAGACGGGTGCCGACGTCCTCGGGCTCAGTGAACGCTTCGCCCCATTGGGCCAGGGTGACCAGCACCGGCATCAGCGCGCGGCCTTTATCAGTGAGCTGGTACTCGCTGCGTGCGCCGACTTCGCGGGTCACCAGCAGGCCTTGCTCGACCATGTCCTTGAGGCGGGTGGCGAGGATATTTTTCGCCACGCCCAAGTGCTTCTGGAAATCCCCGAAGCGCGTCACACCGGCAAAGGCGTCGCGGATGATCAGCAACGTCCACCAGTCGCCCACCACGTCGAGGGCGCGGGCAACGGGGCAACCATTGCCCTCCATGCATTTGCGTTTCATCGTCGAGCCTCCAGGCTGCCTGAAAAATAAGGTTGCATTATAGGACCAATGCTCTCAAGATAAAAACGGTTTCATCATTAAACCTAACTGGCAGTGTGGAGTTCAGCATGGATATTCGTGGAAAAGCAGTACTGGTCACCGGCGCCAATCGCGGCCTGGGCAAAGCGTTTGTCACCGCACTGCTCGCCGCGGGTGCGGCCAAGGTGTATGCCGGGGCGCGGGACCCGGCCAGTGTCGATATCCCCGGCAGCACGCCGATTGCCCTGGACATCACCGACCCGGCCAGCGTGCAGCGCGCCGCTGCGCACGCCAGTGATGTAAGCCTGGTGATCAACAACGCGGGATTCCTCAAGTACGGCTCGCTGCTGGCGCCAGACAGCGTCGAGAACCTGCAACAACACTTCGACGTCAACACCTTCGGCACCCTGCGCGTGAGCCGTGCGTTTGCGCCAGTCCTGGCCAGACAGGGCGGCGGTGCGCTGATCAATGTGCTGTCGGTATTGAGCTGGCTGAGCCCACCGGGCACTGGCGGCTACAGCACTTCCAAGTCAGCCCAGTGGGGTCTTACCAATGGCCTGCGCGGCGAGCTGCGCGAACAGAACACCCTGGTGATCGGCGTGCACCCGGCCTACATCGACACCGACATGGTCGCGGGCGTCGATGCGCCAAAAAGCACACCGCAGGAAGTGGTCGCCCTCACTTTGCAAGCCCTGAACGAAGGCCGTGAAGAAGTGCTGGTCAGCGATACGTCCTACGGGGTGAAGGCCTCGTTGTCGACTGAAAAGCCGGTCTACCTCAGCCAGTGATCAGCGAAAAGTGTGTGCCCGTGCCGGCGCGCACGCCCTCGCCCACGGCCAGCGCCACCGAGCCGCTGGCCAGGGCAGTGTCACCACAGGCAAACACGCCGGGCACGGATGTCTGGCGCATGTCGTCAGTGTGCAGATACGCTCCGGTCGGCCCCTCGGCCAATTGGCAGCCCAGTTGCTGCACCAGTGGGCTGATCCGCGTGCGGGACAGCGTGAACAGGCCGTCGAGGCTGAACACCTGGCCATCCTCCAGCTCCACATCTGCGCGCTCACCGCGAATACGCCGGACCACCCCGGCCTGCACGCTGACACCGCGCCGATCCAACTGCGCCTGTTGTTCGGCATCCGGGGTAAACACGCCATGGGTGAACAAGGTGGTGGTTCCCCAGTCCGGCAACATCAGCGCGTGGTGCATCGACAGCGGCGACGAGGCCAGCACACCGATGCGTCCCTGATCCAGCTCATACCCATGGCAGTACGGGCAATGGAAGACCCGCTTGCCCCAACGCTCCTGCAAACCTTCGATCGCCGGTAAATCGTCCGACACACCCGTGGCAATGATCAGGCGCCTGGCCTGGAAGTCACCCTGGCCTAGGGTGCGTACGCGGAAGGCATCCAGGTGCCCGTCAACCTGTATGGCGCTGTCTTGCACCCAACTCACGCTGGGGTACTCCATCAGTTGGCTGCGCCCCTGCGCGGCAATGACTTCCGGCGGCTGACCGTCCTGGCCGAGAAACCCGTGGGACGTTGCGGCAAACCGGTTGCGCCGCTGCCCCGCATCGATCACCAGTACCGTGCGCCGCGCGCGGGCCAGTTGCAGGCCCGCAGACAGGCCGGCATAGCTGCCGCCCAGGATAATCACGTCGTGCATCATCAACGTACCGCCGCTAAAAAGGTGCACACGGTCATCCGTGCGCTTTCACGACACACCATAAGTTACGTGAAATAACCCCGTCAAGAGTCTCGCAACTCATCAGGTTACAAAGGATACTGCCGACGGATTCAACCCGAGGTTTATCGATGAGAAACGACACCCGCCTTTCGCGCATGCTGCACGTGCTGATCCATATGGGTCGCCATGAAGAACGCGCCACTTCAGAGACCATTGCGCAGATGCTCGGCACCAATCCGGTGGTGGTCAGGCGCACGCTTGGTTTGCTCAAGGAGAAAGGCTACGTGCGCTCGGAAAAGGGTCACCAGGGCGGCTGGAGCCTGGGCAAGCCCTTGAGCGACATTACCTTGCTGGATATTCACAATGCCTTGGGCACGCCGTCGATATTTGCCATCGGCCTGTCCACCGATCACCCGGAATGCCTGGTGGAGCAAGCCGTGAACGCCGCGCTCACGGATGCGTTCGAGCAGGCCCAGGCGCTGCTGCTGGAGCGCCTGGGCAAGGTCAGCCTGGCGCAATTGGCCGAGGATTTTGACGAACGTTATCGCCTGGCGATGCTGCCCTAGCGCTGCGCAGGAATACGAATTTCACCGGCGCGGCATTGGCTTTTGACACTGCGCGGGCACCCGGTGAAGGCCAGGTCCTTGGTCAGGCATACCCGTACTTCCGACAATACCTGGCCCTTGCAGATCACCGCCAGCCCACGGTTGCCCATGCGCGGGTTGCTGTCGCGGAACAGCGCCTCGATGTCACGCGCCGTCATCGATGGCGAGGTATTGAACGGCTGCAACTGCTGCGGAATGGCAACCACGCCCAGCGCCTCGTCGGTTTTTTCCAGGTATTCCAACGGCTCCAGGCCGCTGCAGGTGCCGTGCTTGGCCCATTCATGCTTGAGCAGCGAACGGGTGGGAAACAGCGCGGCGCCCTTCTCCATGGCTTCGCGATCCAACCGCGATTGCGGCGCGCAGGACGCTGGCCACCCTCCCCGCGCATATTGCGGCCACAGGCCGTGCAGCACAAAACCGTAGCCTTTGCCCGAGCACTGTTCGTTGTTCGGGTGCGTGAGGCAAAAGGTCGGCGACCACGACAGCGACAACAAATAGAAATCAAACTCCCCAGGCGTGCCCTGGTTACGAGGGGCCGCCATTGCACTCGTGGCCAGTACCAGCCACAACGCCATCCAATATTTCATCCGCCTGCTTCCTTGAAAAGAAAAACCCTATCGCGCTTAACCAGGGTGATGGGGGTTACGTTGCAACACCTTGTCCATGATCCGATCAGTCTTCAAGGCCTCTATCGCCAAGGACGGATGCTCGGCCTCGCCGCGAATATGCGCGTTCATGGCCAGCACATGGTGCCACTGGATGTGCGTGTGGCACGGCACGTCAAGCACCTCGACGGTCTCGGCTTCAAGGCGCAAGGGGTGGTCGTCGAACACCGAAAACTGGATGCGCCCACGGCTGCCGATCAGCTCGACCCGGTCTTCACGGCGGTCGGCGACGAAATTCCAGCAGCCCATGCCCAGGGCGCCCGAGCTGAAGGTCCAGCAGGCGGTCACCGCATCTTCGGCCGCATAGCGTCCAGCCTGGCGCGCGGTAAACCCGGACACCTCGACGATATCGCCGGCCAGGTATTGGAACAGGTCGAAGCCATGGCTGGCCAAATCGGCAAAGTAACCGCCACCGGCGATGGCCGGGTCGGTGCGCCAGTTGGCGGCACTGGCATCGTCAGCGGCGGCGGGCTTGCACAGGGTCCAGGTGAGGTGGCGCAGTTCGCCGATGCGCCCTTCGTGCAGCCAGTGGCGTACTTGCTGAAAACGCGGCAGCGAACGGCGGTAGTAGGACACGAACAAATGCAGCCCGGCACGCTCGAACGTGCGTTGCATCAACGCGCTCTGCTCGGCATTCAGGGACATGGGCTTTTCGACACAGCAATGCTTGCCGGCCGCGGCCACCATCAGGCTGTATTCGAGGTGGCTGTCGGGCGGCGTGGCGATGTACACCGCGTCCACCTCAGGGTCATTGATCAGCGCCTGGGCGTCGGTATAGAAGCGGGCAATGCCGTGGCGCGCGGCATAATCACGCACCGCCTCGAGGCGGCGCCCCATCACGGCCACCAGTGCCGAACCTGGCGCTTTGTAGAAAGCGGGTCCACTCTTCAATTCAGTGACACTGCCACAGCCGATCATGCCCCAGCGTACGGTGCTCATCAGTTCCCCTCGTCCGTTTTCGTCAAGCGGGCAGTATCCACATACCCGCGGTCGCACGCCATATCCACTTAGCATGACAATTGCATTACACTTTTGTGACACTCATCCCGCAACGGGGGCACAAACGATGAAAATTCGCGCAACAGTCATTTGTGAACACGAGGGACAGATCCTTTTCGTGCGCAAAGCCAAGTCAAAATGGGCGCTGCCAGGCGGCAAGGTCGAACGCAACGAGCGCCCCGTGGGCGCAGCCGCGAGGGAGCTGGAAGAAGAAACCGGCTTGAATGTGGACGGGATGCTTTACCTGCAGGCGTTGAAGGCGCGCGACACCTTGCACCATGTGTTCGAGGCGTCAGTGGTGAACATCGCACAAGCGCGGCCGTGCAACGAGATTGCCGATTGTCAGTGGTACGCCCATAGCGCGCTGGAGCAATTGGATACGACGGAAGCGACCAAGCATATCGTCAGGTCGTTCTTGCGCAGGTTGTAGGCCCGCGCCTCAACCGAACGCCGCAAATCCACGCCGACCGGCCTTGATCTCGGTGCGCAGTTCACCGATCAGGTTGGAAATCGAGCGGATACTGTCGAGCCCATCGGGTGACACGCAGGTCAGCAACAAATCCACGCGCCCGGATTCGGGCTCAAAGATACTGATGCGCAGCGAACCATCGCTGTTTTGGGTGCAGTCACACGCCAAGGGTAAAAAACCCGACGCCATGATGCGATTGAATTCGACGATGGAAATCATGCTCCGCACCCTTCCCCCGGGCCCCACCCAGTCGTTGTGATGGGAGCAGCGTAGACCACGTTTCACGGGGGTTCTAGCCCTTCGCGCAAAAGTGTTAGCCACGCCTCATTTTGCCCTGAAAGCGCCGAAACACTGGCGTCAGAAAACCCTCTGAGTTACCTCTCGTCTGCCTGCCACACCAGCACTTGACGCGCGTTTGCGATCAAAAGACCCTCTTGTTTTTTCACCCTCCGCCCGAGCATTTTCCATGAGCATCGCACCCCCGAGCCAGCCCGACAGTGACGTCTACAAAGCGCTGCTGGAATCGACCAAAGCCATCCCCTGGCGTATCGATTGGGCCACCATGTCCTTCAGCTACATCGGCCCGCAAATCGAGACCTTGCTGGGCTGGACGCCGCAGAGCTGGGTCAGCGTGGATGACTGGGTCGAGCGCATGCACCCGGATGACCGGGAATACGTGGTGAATTTCTGCGTGTCTCAATCCCGTGCTGGGGTAGACCACGAGGCGGACTACCGCGCGCTCACGGTGAACGGTGACTACGTCTGGATTCGCGACGTGGTGCACGTGGTGCGCAAGGGCGACGAGGTCGAGGCATTGATCGGTTTCATGTTCGACATCAGCGAGCGCAAGAAGACCGAGGAGCACCTGGTGCGTCTGCAAAAACAACTCGAGGAGTATTCCTATCAGGATGGCCTTACCGGCATCGCCAATCGACGCATGTTCGACACGGTGCTGGAGCGTGAATGGGTCGCCGCGCAACGCAGTCAGTTGCCACTATCGCTGATCATCATGGATATCGACTTCTTCAAGCAGTACAACGACCACTACGGCCATATCAAAGGCGACGAGTGCCTGCGCCAAGTGGCGCGCACCCTGTCGCTGGCGGCCAACCGACCACGAGACTTCATTGCGCGTATCGGCGGCGAGGAGTTCGTCTGGTTGCTGCCGGAAACCGACGCAGCGTCTGCCCGGCAGGTGGCCCAGCGCTGCCTGCACCTGATCAAGCAACAGCAGATCGAGCACGGTTTTTCGAAGGTTTCGAACCTGCTGACGTTGAGCCTGGGTGTGGGCACGCGCATCGTCGCGGCGGATGACCTGATGCTGGAGTTTGTCGAAGACGTCGACAGACTGCTGTACCAGGCCAAGCGCAATGGGCGGATGCGTGCCGAGTTTGCCGAAGGTCGAATGTGACACCGAGGTCAAATCGCAGGCAAAAAAAATCCCAAGTAGCTGATGGAAACCTGGGATTTAAAAATGCATAAACCGTGGGAGGTGAACGCCCGGCAATAGTACCGAGTGTCTAATTGCGTCACAAGACTAAATTAACCCTTTCGTCGGATTGAAACTGTCGTAAGTCATTCAATAACCACACATTTTTAAAGGTTGCGAGGCATATAAGTGCCACTTATTGGTGCAACTTCCCGACTCATTCCACGTGTATGAAAAGGTTATTGAATCTCCGCTGCCCCGCTTTGCGTGCTGGGTGACTGGCCTCTGTTTGCACCGCGCCGAGGCGGCCGGGGCAGTTATTTGCGTGCGACTTTGTAGCGCACGCAATCCTGATAGAAACCCTGGCGGATCGCCTCGGGCTTGAGCCGCGAACGGCTGTCGTAGGTCTGCTCGGTAATGCCCATGGCCATCATGCGCATCCAGGATTTGTTGAACTTCATGCCCTGGATCTTCTGCCGGGCGGCATACAGCGACACCCCCGACAGCTTGAGTTCCTGGGCCCTGGCGGCCGTACCGGCGCCCCAACTGCACATGTATTTGTCACCCTCGCGCAGCTCCCGTGCCTGCGCGGCAGCCGCGCCACCGGCCAGGGAACAGGCGAACAGCATGATTCCAACAGTGCGCATTTGCATCCCTACCTAACCACCTGAAAATAAAAGCGATTCTGGCGAGGATTTTGTTACAAAGGGGCCATTAAATTGCCTTATTACCACTGATACGTCGCACTGGCCTGCACGGTACGCTGGGAACCGTACCAGCACCACGAGTAGGAGTAGCACGACGCGACGTACTCTTTATTCGCCAGGTTGGTGGCGTTAAGGGCCAGGCGCAGGTTGTCCTTGAGGCTGGTGATGTTCGGGATGTCGTAGTGCACCGCTGCATCGAACAGCGTATAGCCCGGCACTTTCAAGGTGTTGGCGGTATCGCCCCACGACGAGCCGATATAACGCGCACCGGCCCCGGCACCAAAGCCCTTGAGGTTGCCCTCGCGGAAGGTGTAATCCGCCCACGCTGAAGCGGTGTGGCGTGGCACGGCGTAGGTGGTGGTGCCTTTGGCCGAGAGCTGCGGGCCGATGCCCACATCCGTGACAGGCGCATATTGCACAGTGTTGTTCGACTGGGTGATACGGTTATCCAGATAGGCGTAAGCCGCCGTGATATCCAGGTTGTCATTGAGGCTGGCCTTGCCTTCCAGCTCGAAGCCTCGGGACTGCACTTCGCCATCCTGGCTCTGGCAACGCCCGCTGCCGCAGATGTGATTCGGGTCCGGGTCGGTGGTCAGTACGTTGCTCTGGCGCAAATCGAAGATCGCCGCACTGATGAAGCTGTTGCTGCCTGGCGGTTGGTACTTGATGCCCACTTCATATTGCTTGCCCTCGGTCGGCTTGAACACCGAACCGCCGTAGCCCGTGCCCGATTGCGGCTGGAAAGATTCCGAGTAACTGGCATATGTCGCCAGGCCGTTGTCGAACAAATAGACCAGGCCGATACGCCCGGTGAACGCCTTGTCGTCCAGGGACGACTTGGACTTGGCGCCGGTGCTCAAGGTCTTGGTGCTGTTGTCGGTGCTTGCCCAGTCATAGCGACCACCGAGCAACAGCACCCACTTGTCCCATTTCATCTGCTCCTGCAGGTAAGCGCCGGTCTGCTGGCTGCGGGAGGTGCCATCGGTGCTGTAGGCCGGAACCGGAATCGCCTTGCCGTACACCGGGTTGAAAATATCCTGGGTGGGCGCAGTGCCGGCGCGGGTCGAGCCCGACAGTGTATCGGTGCTGGTGTACTGGTAATCGGCGCCCATCAACAGCGTGTGTTGCAACGGCCCGGTGTCGAATTTGGCCTGCACCTGATTGTCCAGGGCATAGGCGTCCATGTTCACGTCGCTGGCAATGGTCGCGCGCTGCATGGTGCGGTAATCGCTGCGCAGGTTGTTGCTGTAGAGGCTGCGGTAACGCCCTTCGCTGCGCAGATAACGCGCATTCTGGCGCACGGTCCACACATCGTTGAAATGGTGCTCGAAGGCATACCCGATGGAGTAATACTCGCGGTCGCTCTTCTCGAAATCCTTTTCACCGTCGTAGAAGCCCACGTCGATATCGTGCCCGGTCGGGCTGTCCAGCACCGAGCCCCAGGCCGGCACCGAACCATACGAGGCGCCCTTGGGGTCCTTCTGCAAATGCCCGAGCAAGGTGAGTGACGTGGCGTCATCCGGGCGCCAGGTGAACGCGGTGGACAGCGATTGCCGGCGGGTCTCGGTGTGGTCGACCTGGCCGTCGGCGTCGTCGAAAAGGCCGGCCACGCGGTAGGAATACACGCCCTGATCGTCAATCGGGCCACTGAAATCGAAGGTGGTGCGCTTCTTGTCGAAGGTGCCGTATTCCACGCCGATCTCATGGAACGGCGTATCCAACGGCCGCTTGGTGACCATGTTGATCACCCCGCTCGGCGTCCCCTGCCCGTACAACACCGACGCCGGGCCACGCAGCACTTCGACCCGCTCCAGGTCGAACGCATCCTTTTGCGGCAAGGCGTCGCGACTGCTCGGCATGCGGAGGCCGTCCAGGTAGGTGGCCGGCGAGAAACCCCGGATGGTCAACTGGTCCAGGCGCGACGCGGTGGCACCCCGGGTTTCCGGGACCACGGCGGCACTGTAGCGCAGGATCTGATTGAGGCTCTCGGCGTTCTGCGCGCGCATCTGGTCTTTGGTGACGATGGAAATCGACTGCGGGGTTTCGATGATCGGCGTGTCGGTCTTGGTGCCTGACAGGCTGCGGGTCGCCACATAACCAGCGACCGGCCCGGTGGGGCTTTCGGCCTGGTACGCGCCGCTGATGGTAGTGGCCTGCAGCTCCATGGCACCGCCGATGTCTGGAATGGCCTCCAGACGGTAGCGGTCACCCGCAATTTTCACCGCTTGCAAGCCGCTGCCCGTCAGCAACTGGTTAAGGGCCACATCGGTGTCGTATTGCCCGCTCAAGCCATCGCTGCGTTTGCCGCGGGTCAGGCTCGCATCGAACGCCAGGGCAAGGCCCGCCTGCTCGGCCAGGCTGTTGAGCGCCTGGCTCAAATCGCCCGCGGCAATCGAGAAACTGCGCACGGCGCTGCTTTCTGCGGCGACGGAAGACTGGACGGTCAGCAACGGCACAGCGGCAAAAGCCATCGCCACGGACAAAGCCAGTGGGTGCAAGGGACGAGCAAGGCGCGACATGGGAAATCCTGCGTAATAGAGGTTCTATTAACCATGACGGCCATGTCGGGAAATCGGGCAAGAATGAGAGCGATTTTTATTTGATCTTTTTCGCTGCAGTCGGAGAGGTCTGGTTTTTGCCTGGTGGGTGAGTGGCGTTTGCTGTGGATTTTTTCCCCTTACAGTCAGCCTTTCTGATTTTTCAGCCGTTCGTCAGGCCGTTTGGGCTAGGGCTGATGTGAAAGCCCCCTCACCCCCACGCCA
>NZ_PCOZ01000026.1 GCF_002979555.1 Pseudomonas sp. MYb60
ACCGCCGTTATCGATGGGTGGTGCGGGTGGAGATACATCATCATCATCTGCAAAAAGCTCCGGAAACAATCTCTTCAAAAACGCGAGCCATTCATCTGACGCGTCTTTCTTCAGTTGCTCGATGATCTCCTTGAACTTCTCCTCACCGAGTTTTTCGCGCAGCTCATTGAGTTTGTTGCGCAACTCCTGCTCGGTCTGAGTCTTGGACGTCTTTTGGGCATCCTCCAGGTCCTTGAGCAGCTTTGAAACGGTCTCCTTATCGGCATCGACTTTCTGAGTCTCGTCGGTTGCGTCCTGCGTGTTTCCCGAACTGCCCGCAAAACTACCGCCACTCAACTGCCCCCACGACACCTGGGCTGGCATGTGCGCCCCTCGCATAGACAACGCCTCCTATCCTCGTAGGCCCTATAAGTGGCGAAGAGGACGTAGTCCGTTCCACCAAGACCTGTCACTGCGTGTCTGTGCAAATACCGGGAAAAGGGCCCTCCCCTACAAAATGAAAACCAAAAAAAAACCCCTCATCGAGGGGTTTTTCCGGGTTGGTCTCAGGCCACCCGCATCACGTCATCTGAATGATCGTCTGCATGATGGTGCTCTGGGTGGAGATGGTCTTGGCGTTCGCCTGGTAGTTGCTCTGGGCCTTGATCAGGTCCACCAGCTCGTTGGTCAGGTTGACGTTGGAGTTCTCCAGGGAGTTGGCCACGATCGAACCCAAGGTGCCCGCTTGTGGGGTGTCATAGCCTGGCTGACCGGAAGCGAAGGTCTCTCTCCAGGTGGTGCCGCCCGAGGGCTGCAGGCCCTGTTCGTTGTTGAAGCTGGCCAGGGAGATCTGGCCGATGGCCTTGCTCTGCTGGTTGCTGAAGGTGGCGAACAGAACGCCGCTGCCGTCGATTTTCAAGCCGGTGATCTGGCCGGTGGCGTAGCCATCGGTGACCGGCGGGTTACGGTAGCTGGCGGAGTTGTACTGGGTGATGTTGGACATGTTCACGGCGATGCTTTTGGCATCGGCACCGTTGTCTTTCCATACACCGTCAACCAGGGAACCCGGGTTCCAGTCAGCAATGGTCCACGTGGTGTTGGACACCGTCGCAGGTGGCACGGTGATCGACTCGAGCTTGCCCGCACCGTCGAACGACAACAGCCGGCCGACAGGCGCGGTGGTGGTACCGTCGGGGTTACGTCCGTCGATCTGGGTGTAGGCCATCCATTTGTTGGAGTCGGTCTTCACCATGTACTGCACCATGGCGTGGGCATTGCCTTGGGAATCGTACAACGTGGTGCTGTACTGCGTGGTGAACGTGCTGGTATCGGTGGCGTTGAACGGCTTGGTGGTCTGGTCGATCACCGGCTCGGACGAATTCAGGTTGCTGGTGGAGTCGACTTTGCTGGAAGCCTGCGGTGGCAGGTTCGACAGGTTCAGTTGAAGGTCGGTCAGCGCACCCTTGATGATCTTGCCGTCCGCATCGGCCGCGTAGCCTTGCAGGCGTGAAGTGCCGGTGTTGTTGGTGATAAAGCCGTCTTTGTCGGCACGGAACGCGCCGCTGCGGGTGTATTCCAGCGAGCCGTCGCTGCCCTTCTGCACGAAGAAGCCGCCGCCCTGGATCGCCATGTCCAGGATGCCGCCGCTGCCATTCACGTCACCCTGGGTGAATTGCTGGGACACAGCCGCCAGGTTCACACCGTTACCGATGCTGTTCTGGCCGGTGCCCAGCTTGGACGCGGCGTAAATGTCGGCGAACTCTGCGCGGGACGACTTGAAGCCGGTGGTCGCGACGTTGGCGATGTTGTTGCCGGTCACGTCCAGTTGTTTGTTGGCCGCATAGAGGCCGCTAAGGCCGATATTAAAAGACATGTTTCTCTCCCTCTGCCGTATTTAGCCGGCTCTATGTACCGATAGTCTGAATTTGCGACAGCTTGACGCTGCCCATGCCGCCCGCGAGGTTCAGCACCATTTCGCCGCCGGTCTTGCTCAAGGTCACGCTGGTGACCGTGGCTGGCAGCGACGTCACCAGGGCAACCGAGTCACCCGCGTCATTCTTGGTGGTGGCATTGAAGGTGTAGGTGCCGGCAGCGGCCACTTCACCTGCATCGTTCTTGCCATCCCAGATAAAGTCGGCGGTGCCGGCGCTCTGGGCACCCATGTTGATGGTGCGCACCACGTTGCCGTTCGCGTCGGTGATCTTCACCGCCACGTTGCCGGTTGCCGCGGTTACAGCGACCGAGCCGGTCATGCTCTTGCTGGTGTCTACCAGGGCCTTGTCGGTCTGGGTGATGATCGAACGCCCCACCAGCGACGACGCCTGCAACGCCTGCGAAGAGCTGAAGTTGCTGGAGATCGCATTCACCGAATCGTTCAGGGTGTTGATGCCTTCCAGGCTGCTGAACTGAGCCAACTGAGCCACGAACGCGCCGTTGTCTTGCGGCGACAGCGGGTTCTGGTTTTTCAGCTGGGTGACCAGCAGTTGCAGGAACGCATCCTTGCCCAGGGACTGATTACCCGTGGCAGCACTGGCAGTGCTCGCGACGTTGTTCGTAGCAGTGGTGACCTTGGTGTTGAACAGGTCCTGCACCGCGGTGTTGGTTGATGTGGTATCAACAATGGCCATCTTCGGCGCCCCTTATCACTGACCCAGGGTCAGGACCTTCTGCATCATGGTTTTGGCGGTGTTCATCATTTCCGCGTTGGTCTGGAACGAACGGCTGGCGGAAATCATGTCGGCCATTTCCTCGACCACGTTGACGTTGGGGTAGTACACGTAACCCTTTTCGTTCGCGGCGGGGTGGTTGGGTTCGTAGCGCGCTTCGAGGTTGCTCTGGTCTTCGACCACGCCCAGCACCTGCACACCCGAACCTGCGGCGCCCTGCTCCTGGAACAGCGAAGGGCTGCCGCCGTTCTGGCCAGCCTGGAACATGGTGGCGAACACCGGGTGACGGGCACGGTAGGTCTGGTCAATGCTCGACGACACGGTCTCGGCGTTGGCGATGTTACTGGCGACGGTGTTCAGACGCGTGGTCTGGGCGCTCATGCCACTACCGGCAATATTGAAAACACTGGACAGGGACATGGCTTACTCTCCGCGCAGGGCTGACATCAGCCCTTTGAATTTGCTGTTGAGCAGGGTGAAGCTGGCCTGGAAATTCACCGAGTTCTCGGCGTAGGCCGATTGCTCCAGCTGGGCATCGACGGTGTTCTGGTCGATGGACGGCTGCATCGGCGTGCGATACAGCAGCGACTCGTCACCATTGCTCAGGCCTTGCGCTTCAATATGACGGTTGTTGGTCATGTTCAGGGCGAAGGTGCCGTTCTTGGTCTTGTCCTGCTGTGCAGCGAGCACGGCGGAGAAGTCCAGGTCCCGAGCCTTGTAGTTCGGGGTGTCGGCGTTGGCAATGTTGTTGGCCAGGACTTCGGCACGCTGGGCGCGGAAGCCCAGGGCTTGTTCGTGGATACCGAGCGCTTTATCGAAGCTGATGCTCATGGCGGAAACCTTCAAGGGCTGACCTGCTGTACGTTGACAGGGTTATAGCAAGGTGTGTGCCAGTTTGAGCGAGGCCCGTATTTAAAGGGCTTGAGGGGCGATTGCCGAGCGGCAATGCCAGAAAAGCGGCAAGCGGTTTCCGCGTGGCGCCAGTAAAGCGGCAATCCAGGGTTGCCGCTTCACCTGAACTTGCCACAAAAAAAATGTGGGAGGGGGCAAGCCCCCTCCCACATTGTTGACCCAGTATTGCTTACTTGGCCTGGTAGATGATCCCCGGGCTGCATTGCACCATCTGGTAGTGGTCCGGCAAACCGTTCAGCGCTTCGGAAGCCCCGAGGAACAGGTAGCCGCCGCGCTTGAGGGTGCCGTGGATGCGCAGCAGGATGTCTTTCTTCACCTCGGCAGAGAAGTAGATCAGCACGTTGCGGCAGAACACCATGTCGAACTTGCCCAGGCTGGCGTAGCTGTCCAGCAGGTTGAACGAGCGGAACTCCACGCGGCTCTTGATCGGCGCCTTGACCGCCCAGCGCCCTGCCCCTTTCGGGTCGAAATAACGCTGCAAGCGTTCCTGGGACAGGCCGCGCCCCAGCGCCAGGCTGTCGTATTCACCGGTCTTGCAGTTGGTGAGCATGGTACCGGACAGGTCGGTGGCAACAATCTGCGCACCGGCCTTCAACTGGCCCATGTTGGTTCGTTCGAATTCGTCGATGGACATCGAGATCGAATACGGCTCCTGCCCCGAAGAGCACGCCGCCGACCAGATACGCAGGCGCTGGCCCGGGCTGGCCTTGATGGCCTCCGGCAACACTTTGCTCTTGAGCACCTCGAAGGGGTAGGTATCACGAAACCACAAGGTTTCGTTGGTGGTCATCGCATCGACCACCATTTCCTTGAGCCCACTACGCGGCTGCCCCTGGATCCGCTGCACCAGCTCGCCCAACGACTTGATGCCCTGCTGCTCCATCAATTTGTTGAGACGGCTGGATACCAGGTACTGCTTGTTTTCACCGAGCAATATGCCACAGGCTTTTTCCAGGAAGACCCGGAACTGTTCAAAATCCAAATTACCCGTAGACACTGATACCGCCTCTAAAATCGTATGACCGCCAGGGACAGAAACCCTAGCCGTGATCTGCTGCCTTGATCCGGTCGACAACCCGGCTTGCCAGGTCATCAGGACGGAATTTGGCCAGGAAGTCATCGGCACCGACTTTCTTGACCATCGCCTGGTTGAATACGCCCGACAAGGAAGTATGCAGGATGATATGCAATTTTTGCATGCGTGGGTCGCTGCGTATCTCGGCCGTGAGGGTGTAGCCGTCCATTTCCGGCATCTCGATGTCGGAAATCATCATCAGAAACTCTTCTTCCGGCTTCTTGCCTTCGTCTACCAGCTTGCGCAAGTAGTCCAGCGCCTGGCGGCCGTCGTTGAGGGCAACCACGTCGACGCCGACGGTTTGCAGGCAACGGGTCACCTGCTTGCGTGCCACCGAGGAATCGTCCACCGTCAATACGCGCAGGGAGATCGCCTTGTGGGCAGTCTCCGCGTCGACGACACCGACGGAAATCGATTCAGAGGTCGGCGCCACTTCAGCGAGAATCTTCTCCACGTCGATGATTTCCACCAACTGGTTATCGACCCGCGTCACTGCCGTGAGGTAGTGATCGCGCCCGGTGCCCTTGGGCGGTGGATGGATCTCTTCCCAGTTCATGTTGACGATGCGCTCCACCGAGCGCACCAGGAAACCCTGGGTCTTGGTGTTGTACTCAGTGATGATCACGAACGGGTTCTCACGGTCCTGCAAACCCGCCGAACCGGTGGCCAGTGCCAGGTCAAGAATCGGGATAGTCGCACCACGAATGTTGGCTACGCCACACACCACCGGGCTGGACTTGGGCATGATCGTCAGCTTGGGGCACTGCAACACTTCCCGCACCTTGAACACGTTGATGCCATATAGCTGTTTGCCGTCCAGGCGAAAAAGCAACAACTCCAGGCGATTCTGCCCTACCAGCTGTGTTCGCTGGTTTACTGAATCCATTACACCTGCCATGCCCTGACTCCTACCTTAAACCTTCGGCCATACCTACAAGGGCTGCGACGCGCACCCGACGCTAAACGGCACGAGCTTTGCTATTTATTGGCTATGGATATTAAAACGACAGTTTCCCGACGCCCTCTCAAACGGTACGCCAGATTGCTCTGCGCACCGCTGGCGCTGCTCGCCATGGGCCTCGGCGCCCCGGCCCGCGCAGACAACGTCACCCTGCCTGATCTACTTATCGGCGTCACCCAGGGCTTTCTTGAATTCACTGTAGAAGATTATCTGGCGACCACCCAGACACCGGGCCGCTATGAAATCCAGGTCAACCAGTTGGACCCGCGCCTGCGCATGCCAATGTGCGACAAGGAATTGACAGCCACCCTCGAAAGCCCCGCCCAACCCATCGGCCGGGTGACCGTGCGTGTTCGCTGCGACGGCGCCTCGCCCTGGACGGTGTTCGTACCGGCCCAGGTGAAACTGTTCCGCGACGTGGTAGTCGTCGCCCGCCCCCTGAAACGCACCGGGATCATCGGCTTCGACGACGTGGTGCTGCGCGAACGGGACATCAGCCTGATCGGCCAGGGCTACCTGACGTCGGTGGACCAGGCCGTGGGGCAGAAGCTCACCCGACCTGTGGTCACCGACCAGGTCATCACGTTGGTCCACCTGGAACAGGCGGAGGTCATCCGCAAGGGCGATCAGGTGGTGATCTCCGCCAGCAGCGGCGCGCTGAATGTAAAGATGCCCGGCGAAGCCTTGTCCAACGGCGGCATGAGCGAGCAGATCCGGGTCAAGAACCTCAATTCCAATCGCGTGATCAAGGCTCGGGTGACCGCCCCCGGCCAAGTCGAGGTGGCTCTATAGATCGCTGGTATCGGACGCTGGGTTTTCCTACACTGTACGCACGTGGTTTGTGTGTGCAGGTTTATTGTCAAATCGAGCCTAAAGTTTGTCCGGGTATGGCCGAAAACATGGCAAGCGTCCAAATACCCAGAGGTTTTTTATCATGGTCATTGATTTCAATCGTTTGAATAACAGCCCGGCTTTAACCGGCAGCACGCGCACCACCGGTGCCAAGGACAGCGCAGACGCCAAGCCCCTGGCCACCCAGGCAGAGCAGGCGAGCGCCAGTCAAAGCGGGGAATCCGTACATCTGAGCAACGAGGCTCAACAGTTGCAGAAGGTCACTGACTCGCTGCGCGATCAACCTATCGTCAACAAGGACCGTGTGGCCGAGTTGAAACAGGCAATCGCCGATGGCAGCTATAAAGTCGACAGCAACCGTGTAGCCAGCAAGCTGCTTAATTTCGAAGCCGAGCGCTAGGCACTGGCCTGCGCCGGGCTTTTGGACGCTTAAACCCCAAGGCCAGCCATGCATCACGACGAAAATCTGCTCCAACTGATCATTGATGATCTAGCGCCGACGCAACAATTGCTCGAGCTGCTCAAGGAAGAATCCCTGGCCCTGTACGGCCGGAACATGCCGCTGCTGGAAGAAATCCTGGCGCGCAAGCAGTCGCTGATTGTCCTGCTGGAACAGCACGGCAAGAAGCGCAGCCAGATTCTCCTCAGCCTGGGCCTGCCCGCCGATCACGACGGCCTGGCACAACTCGCCAGCCACTCCTCGGTGGGCGATCAGTTGCTGGCGCAAAGCAAAGCACTCAATCATTTGCTTGCCCAATGCCAGGAAGCGAACCTGCTTAACGGCCAGTCGATCCAGCTTCAGCAAGCCACGACCGCCAATCAGTTGCGTATACTTCACGGCGGAGAGCCTCCGGCGCTTTACAACGCCCAGGGTTCCACCTCGCGCCTGCTCAAACCAGGCACCCGCAGCCAAGCCTGACACCTGTTTACTGCGCGCCCTATCCAATGCGCGCCACATGCTGGCAAAATGCCGGTTCTTGCGTGTAGTCGTATTTTGTCTGGAGATGGAAGAACCGTGTTCAACGCCCTTAATGCGGAAGATGCTCCGCAGCCACCCAAGGTCCTCACCACGCCTCTGGAAATCGCCAGCACCCTGCGGATGCTCCAAGACAGCCATGACCCGCTGATCATCACCTTTCACGAACGCAGCCAGCGCTTCCAAAGCTACCTGGTGGACGTCGACCGCGACAGCAACACGCTGGTCCTGGACGAAATGATTCCCCGTGACGGCGAGCGCCACCTTGAAAGCGGCGAACCGTTTCGTATCGAAGGCTTCCACGACGGCGTACGTGTCGCGTGGGAAAGCAGCGGCGCTTATACCGTCAGCGAAAAAGACGGTCACCGCGTCTACGCCGGCAGCATGCCCGACGAAGTGGTCTACCATCAGCGCCGCAACGCATTCCGCGCCGCGCTGAAGCTGGCCCAACTGGTCAACATCGAACTGGGCGGCGAGAAACTCAAGTTCCCGATCAGCGGCAAGCTGCTGGACATCTCCGCCACCGGCTGCAAATTGCGCTTTGAAGGCGACATCTCCGAACGCCTGCAACTGGGCCAGGTGTATGACCGCTTCATCGCCGCCCTGCCCTTCGGCAGCATGACCACCTCGGTCGAACTGCGTTACTTGCATTTCGAAGAGAAGATCAACACCACCTTCGCCGGCGTGCGCTTCCACAACATGAGCGGCCTGGTGCAGCGTCAAGTGGAACGGTTTGTGTACCAGTTGCAACGTGAAGCACGCCGTTTCGACAAAGACGACGATTTCTGACACGCATGAATCGCGCTTGAAAAAACGGGCGGATCCTGATGGGATCCGCCCGTTTTTGCATTCAGGGACGCGCCCTGCTGAGGTCATGCGGGTGCTCGTCCGGGTCCGGGTGCTCGGGCGGCGACTCCGTGACCGGCTCATCGGCCACCGGCTCGGGCGCGGGTTCGTCCGGCGGTTCGGGGGTAGCGGTTTGCATCTGCTCCTGCACCACCTGTTCGTCGACACGCGGGTCGAGCGCCGCCACCAATGGCGAGCTGGACATGCTGTCGGGCATCGCCACGTGATGCAGCGGCGCGTCGTCGACCTGATGCAGGTTGGTCACGGCCTTGGGGCGGATGCGCCACACCAGGATCAAGGCGCACACACTGAAAAACGCATACAGCATGTGGCTGCCGAACAGCTTCATCACCACACCGGCCAGCAGCGGCCCCACACTCGCACCGACCCCGTAAGTCACCAGCAACATGGCCGTGAGCGAGACGCGGCGGTCACCTTCCACATGGTCATTGGAGAACGCGACGGCCAGCGGATAGAGACAGAACTGCACCAGCGAACACAGGAACCCGGCCGCAAACAGCACCTCCAGGGGCACCTGAGTCAGCACCGCCAGCGGCAACGCAGCCACCGCCAGGCACAGGGCAAAGCAACGAATCAGCAGCGCCCGGTCGTAGCGGTCCGACAACCAGCCCAGCGGCCACTGCACCAGCAGGCCGGCAAAGATGCAGCTACCCATGAACAGACCAACCTGCTCGGTGCTCAGGCCCTGCTGCGCCGCATAGAGGGGCGCCAGGCCATAGAACGAGCCCACGATCAGCCCCGCCCCTAATACCGTACTGAGCGACTGCGGCACGCGCTTGATAAAGAAGCGCGGTTCCATCGGCGCCGGGTGCAAGGGCGCCGGGTGAATACGCCGGGTCATGGCCACAGGCACCAGGCACAGGGCGAAGCACAGCGCGACCAGCATCAGCAATTCGAGACCGAGCTCGGGATGCATGACCAGGATCAACTGACCCAGCACCAAGCCCAGGTACGACGCAATCATGTAGCCGCTGAACACCAGGCCGCGCTGCTTGGCATCCGCCTGCTCATTGAGCCAACTTTCGATGACCATGTACTGGCACATCATCCCGAGGCCCACGATCATCCGCAGCACAATCCAGGCTGGGAGCCAGTTGATCAACCCGTGGCCCAGCACGGCGGCACCGACAATGCCGGCGCAGGTCGCATAGGCACGGATATGCCCGACACGGGCGATCAGGCGGTGCCCGATTTTGCCACCCAGCACCAGGCCAAAGTAGTTGGCCGCCATCAACGCACCCACCCACAGGCTGTCGACGTGGTCGGCCGCCAAGCGCAGGGCCAGGTAGGTACTGAGCAGGCCGGAGCCGATCAGCATCATCAAGGAGGCGAAATAAAGGGCTCGAAAAGATTTCCAGATCTGGCGCATCGGCGTTCCGAGCGGCTCCTTGCGGTGAGAGACGGGGCTATCGGCATGATAGTCCGGGGTGGACGGATCCGGACAGGCGGTACAGGCATTTTCCGGGGAATATTTTGCTTCACTGCTCAGACGTCGCCTGGCCAGTGACGAGGTACACCCGTGGAATAAATACCCTGCGCACCTGCTGTGAACCCTGAACACCGGCAAGGTTCGACCCGTGACTGAAAAACACCCACAAAAAAGCCCCGCGCAGATTGCTCCGCGCAGGGCTTTGGATCTGGTGTCCCAGGGCCGGTTCGAACGGCCAACCTTCCCCTTAGGAGGGGGATGCTCTATCCAATTGAGCTACTGGGACAAATGACAGCCATCGGCCAGTGGGCAGCGATGGACGGCGTGCATGTTAACCACCGGGTCGGGTTTTGTCATGTCGTCCGTAGGCTTTTTGAGTGTAGGCCGATCCTTGCACGATCCTGCGCAGCTTTACCCCGCAAACACGGGCTTGCGGCGCGATCGTGCAAAATGCACTCCCCCAGAATGCCATCATTGCAAATTGCAACCAGGACGACTTTTAAAGTAGACTCAAACCATTGATTTTATTGAAATAAAAGATTGGCACGACACCTGCAATAGTTCTCTAGCAACCCATCCAGCCACGGCGTTAAGCGGAGAACATGACCATGAACAGTGCCCTTCTGTTAGCCCTTAACACCGTAGCTTTGGCTGCATTGGTGACGTTTCATTTTCAATCCACCGGCAGCAACGACCCTGCGCAGATCAGCCAGGCCGTGCCGCACCATTTGCAACAACGCCCGCAACTGGCGGTGATGACGCCCACTGCGCAATCGCCGGTACGCCTGACCCAAGGCACCCAGACTGCTCCTGCAACTGAACACTGGGTATTCTGAGGAATCCTCCCATGAGCAAATCTGCCTGGCTGTTTTTGTGCCTGACCGTGGTCACCACCCTCGCGGGCTTGAGCGCCACGTCACCCGATGCCCAGACCAGCGCATTCGTGGCCACCGGCGTCACCGCCAGCCTGTTTCTGTTCACCCTCATCAAGGGTCGTCGGATTAAATTCGATCCGGTCCTGCGCTAAATCCCCTCGCCCTACCTTATGTCGGCTGGACTCGCCAATCGGCAATTTGCCACTAGTCTTAAAACTAAGGGCAAAATGCCATAGTGCGCTACGATAGACAGCCTAAAAGCCAGTTGCGGCCTTTACTTACGGGAAGTTCCCTCGCGCTACGGCGCGCGATGAAGATTTCCAACCAGTCCGCAAAAATGCAAAACAGTGCTGGCATAAAGCCTTTAGGCAGTTCAATATTTGTCACAGAATTGACGCCAAGGAACCGGCAAATCTGAGGCATGATGCGGCCTCTTTGCAATTCAGGTTGAACTTTGGTCGTGAGCCTTGTCTTAACACTCATCGCTTGCGGCCAATTCCAAAAACCGCTCCCCTGAACTAACCGGTTAAATATATGCGCCCATTGAAACAGGCAATTTATTCCAGCCGTACGGCTGACAAGTTCGTCGTACGTCTGCCAGACGGAATGCGGGAACGCATTGCCGAGGTGGCTCGCAATCATCACCGCAGCATGAACTCCGAAATCATCGCGCGCCTGGAGCAAAGCCTTATTCAGGAAGGTGCGTTGGGCGACGAGTTGAGCATGCGCCTGGACAGCCCTGAGCTGTCACTGCACGAACGCGAACTGCTGCAGCGTTTTCGTCAGCTTTCCCACCGCCAGCAAAATGCTCTCGTCTCGCTCATCGCGCACGACGTCGAGGCGGCCGCAGAAGCCAATTGAGTTAGAAATGAAAGCCGAAGCCAGCCTAGCGCTGGCTTTTTTTTGCGCGCAATTTGGGAGGCGCAGAGATAGGGGGGGGGCAAGCTGCCCCCCCCTAGAATGGGATCAAAGCAGGAAGATGGTTGCCAGGCCCAGGAAGATGAAGAAGCCGCCGCTGTCGGTCATGGCCGTGATCATCACACTGGCTCCCATGGCCGGATCTCGCCCCAGGCGTGCCAGGGTCATGGGGATCAACACCCCCATCAGCGCAGCGAGGAGCAGGTTGAGGGTCATGGCTGCCGTCATCACAACGCCCAGCGACCAACTGCCATACAGCAAGTAGGCCACCACCCCGATCACGCCACCCCACACCAGGCCGTTGATAAGGCCAACGGCAAGCTCTTTGCGCAGCAAGCGCGATGAGTTGGCCGTGCTCACCTGGTCCAGCGCCATGGCGCGCACGATCATGGTAATCGTCTGGTTACCTGAGTTGCCGCCGATACCGGCCACAATCGGCATCAATGCGGCCAGCGCCACCAGCTTCTCGATCGAGCCTTCGAACAAGCCAATCACCCGCGAAGCAATGAACGCAGTGATCAGGTTGACGGCCAACCAGGCCCAACGGTTACGCAGTGAACGCCAGACCGAAGCAAAGATGTCTTCCTCTTCACGCAGACCCGCCATGTTGAGGACTTCGGTTTCACTCTCTTCACGAATCAAGTCGACGATTTCGTCGATGGTCAAACGGCCGATCAGCTTGCCGTTCTTGTCGACCACCGGTGCCGAGATCAAGTCATAACGCTCGAACGCCTGGGCTGCTTCATAAGCATCTTCGTCGGGGTGAAAACTCACCGTGTCGCTGGCCATCAGGTCGGCGACCTTCTTGTCCGGATCGTTGACCAGCAACCGCTTGATCGGCAGCACGCCCTTGAGAATGCCCTCGTAGTCGACCACGAACAGCTTGTCGGTGTGGCCCGGCAATTCCTTCAGGCGGCGCAGGTAGCGCAATACCACTTCGAGGCTGACGTCTTCGCGGATGGTGACCATCTCGAAGTCCATCAGTGCGCCGACCTGATCCTCGTCATAGGACAACGCGGAGCGGACTCGCTCACGCTGCTGGCCGTCGAGAGCCTCCATCAGCTCGTGTACAACGTCTCGCGGCAGCTCAGGGGCCAGGTCAGCGAGTTCGTCGGCGTCCATCTCCTTGGCGGCCGCCAGGAGTTCGTGATCGTCCATGTCGGCGATCAGGGTTTCTCGGACCGAGTCAGATACTTCGAGGAGGATGTCGCCGTCGCGGTCGGCCTTGACCAACTGCCAGAGGGTCAGTCGATCATCGAGCGGCAAGGCTTCGAGAATGTAGGCAACGTCGGCAGAGTGCAAATCGTCGAGCTTGCGTTGCAGCTCAACGAGGTTTTGCCGATGGACCAGGTTTTCAACCAGGTTGTTGTTCGGACCATCCTGGCGGTGCGTGAGGTCTTCGACCACGCGTTGGCGCTGCAGCAACTCGATGACTTGCGCCAGGCGATCCTGCAGGCTTTCTTGAGTTTTCTTTACTTCTACTTCGGTCATAGGCGAACTCCACTCCCAGCAGCGGGGCACGCCGGAAGGATCAATCAGTCAATTCATGATTGGTAAAACGGGGTACTGAGTAACTACTGGGTAAGTCCATGGAGGTATTCCACAAGCCCCGGCGGGGCTGACGGGCGCAATGATACACGCTGCGCGCGCTTTAAACGTTAAAAAACTGGAAAGAACAAGCGCTTGCGAGCAAAAGCTGAGCAACGCCTGCATCTATGGACTGCGACGACGCAGCCCGGAAGGAAAACACATCAAACGTCGAAGCAGGGATAAATCCTACCCAAACCCCAGACGGCAAAAAGCCCGCACTAGGCGGGCTTTTTGTTTGTATGGTGCACTCGACAGGATTCGAACCTGTGACCGCTCGGTTCGTAGCCGAGTACTCTATCCAGCTGAGCTACGAGTGCAGATTGTGTTTTTAGACCAGATCACAACTGGTTGAAGCCGAATCACCTGCATTGCTGCAACTGACTCTTAAATGGTGCACTCGACAGGATTCGAACCTGTGACCGCTCGGTTCGTAGCCGAGTACTCTATCCAGCTGAGCTACGAGTGCATTTGTTGCCGCGCATTATAGGCCGTTCAATCTCTATGTAAAGCTATTTTTTCGTTTATTTTCAACAACTTAACGAAAAAACCAGATTGCAACGTACTAAGCAAATAATGGCGGAGAACGGGGGATTCGAACCCCCGACACCCTTTTGAGGTGTACTCCCTTAGCAGGGGAGCGCCTTCGGCCACTCGGCCAGCTCTCCGCAACACGGGGCGTATATTAACCACGTTCATCCCCGTTTGCAAACATAAAAAACGATAAAAATTAAAGGCTTGGTTCTTCGTCCTTCTCTTTCTTGATCCGCAGGTAGATTTCCTCGCGGTGTACCGCTACCTCTTTTGGAGCATTAACCCCAATACGCACTTGATTGCCTTTGACGCCGAGCACCGTCACGGTGATTTCGCCATCACCGATAATCAGGCTTTCTGCGCAACGACGAGTCAGAATCAGCATGCCTTTCTCCTCACGCATTTCAGTTCAGGAACAACAGTCTGCAAAAAAATGGCCGTCGGCCCATGACCCAAGAGCCATAGTCCTACCCGCCTAAGTATTGTCGAGCGCGCGCAAAAGAACAGGTCCTACGCGTGCGCCCTACAAAAAAAGAAAGGCGCGGATATCCGCGCCTTCCAGGCCTTGCATCACTCGCCCTGTCGGGCCGGAGCGTCAAGCTCGAACGCGGTATGCAGCGCACGTACAGCCAGTTCCAGGTACTTCTCTTCGATCACCACCGAGACTTTGATTTCCGAGGTGGAGATCATCTGGATGTTGATGCTTTCTTTCGCCAGGGCCCCGAACATGCGGCTGGCAACGCCGGCGTGGGAACGCATGCCCACCCCCACGATCGACACCTTGGCAATCTTGGTATCGCCGACCACTTCACGGGCGCCAATCTCGCTCGCAGTGTTCTCCAGGATCTTGAGCGCCGCATCGTATTCGTTGCGGTGCACGGTGAAGGTGAAATCGGTGGTGTTATCGTGCGAGACGTTCTGCACGATCATGTCGACTTCGACGTTCGCGTCGCTGATCGGGCCGAGAATCTTGAAAGCCACGCCCGGGGTGTCTGGCACGCCACGGATAGTCAGCTTGGCTTCATCACGGTTGAAAGCGATACCGGAAATGATCGGCTGTTCCATGGATTCCTCTTCATCAATAGTAATGAGGGTGCCCGGACCCTCTTTGAAGCTGTGCAATACGCGCAGCGGAACGTTGTACTTGCCGGCGAACTCCACCGCGCGGATCTGCAACACCTTGGAACCGAGGCTGGCCATTTCCAGCATCTCTTCGAAGGTGATCTTGTCCAGGCGCTGGGCCACGGACACCACACGAGGGTCCGTGGTGTAGACGCCGTCCACATCGGTGTAGATCTGGCATTCATCGGCCTTGAGGGCCGCTGCCAGTGCCACGCCGGTGGTGTCGGAACCGCCACGGCCCAGAGTGGTGATGTTGCCGTGCTCGTCCACACCCTGGAAGCCTGCTACAACTACCACGCGCCCGGCCTTCAGATCAGTACGAATTTTCTGATCATCAATTTGCAGGATTCGCGCCTTGGTATGCGAGCTGTCGGTCAGGATGCGAACCTGACTGCCAGTGTAGGACACCGCCGGCACGCCACGCTTGTTCAACGCCATGGCCAGCAACGCGATGGTCACCTGCTCACCGGTGGACACGATCACATCCAGCTCGCGCGGCAGCGGTTGTTGATCGCCGCTGATTGCCTTGGCCAGTTCGATCAGGCGATTGGTCTCGCCGCTCATCGCCGACAGCACCACCACCAGGTCGTCGCCAGCATCGCGGAATTTTTTAACCTTGTCGGCCACCTGCTCGATTCTTTCGACGGAGCCGACCGAGGTGCCTCCAAATTTCTGTACGATCAAAGCCATTTCTAAGCCGCCTCAGCCCGTAAAGGGGCGCCCAATAAACAAATCTTCCAGCACCTGAGCGAGCCCATGACTAGACCATGGGCCCGGCAACAAGGCCTTAAATACCCGCTTCGACAAATGGCACGGTCATGGCCAGCGCCGCGTCCAGGGCACCAGCGTCTACACCACCGCCTTGTGCCATGTCCGGACGACCACCGCCCTTCCCGCCCACTGCCGCAGCGGCTTGTTTCATCAAATCACCGGCTTTGAGTTGGCCAGTCAGGTCCTTGGTCACACCAGCAACCAGAACGACCTTATCCTCATGGACACTGCCGAGCAGGATCACTGCGCGGCCGAGCTTGTTCTTCAACTGATCGACCAGGGCCAACAGCGCCTTGCCGTCCTGACCGTCCAGGCGTGCGGCCAGAACCTTCACATCCTTGACGTCCACCGCAGCGGCCGACAGGTCGTCGCCTGCTGCACTGGCGGCCTTGGCTTGCAACTGCTCCAGCTGTTTTTCCAGCGCGCGATTGCGCTCCAGCACAGCGCTGAGCTTGTCGATCAGATTGTCGCGGCTGCCCTTGACCAGGCTGGCCGCTTCCTTGAGTTGTTCTTCGGCTGCATTGAGGTAGGCCAGGGCCGCAGCGCCAGTCACTGCCTCTATACGCCGTACACCGGACGCCACGCCACCTTCGCTGATGATCTTCAGCAGGGCGATGTCGCCGGTACGGTTGGCGTGGATACCGCCACACAGTTCTACCGAGAAGTCGCCGCCCATGCTCAGCACACGCACGCTGTCACCATACTTCTCGCCGAACAGCGCCATGGCGCCTTTGGCCTTGGCGGTCTCGATGTCGGTTTCTTCGGTTTGCACCGGCGTGTTCTTGCGGATTTCGGCGTTGACGATGTCTTCCAGGGCTTTGATCTGCTCTGGCTTGATCGCTTCGAAGTGGCTGAAGTCGAAACGCAGGCGCTGGCTGTCCACCAACGAACCCTTCTGCTGGACGTGCTCGCCCAATACCTGGCGCAGGGCCGCATGCAGCAAGTGAGTGGCCGAGTGGTTCAGCGCGGTGGCGTTGCGTACATCGGCATCGACCTGGGTGTCCACCGGCGCGCCGATGGTCAGGCTGCCCAGTACCAACACGCCGTGGTGCAGGAACGCACCACCGGTCTTGGTGGTGTCACGCACTTCGAAACGGCCGGAGGTCGAGCTCAGGAAACCACAGTCACCGACCTGGCCACCGGACTCGGCATAGAACGGCGTCTGGTCCAGGACCACCACGGCCTCTTCGCCTTCGTTCAGCACGTCGACCGACTTGCCGTCCTTATAGATGGCAACGATCTTGGCCGAGCCCACGGTAGCCTTGTAACCGGTGAACTCGGTTGGTACGTCGACCTTGACCAGGGTGTTGTAGTCCAGGCCGAAGGAGCTGGCGGAACGGGCGCGCACGCGCTGGGCTTCCATCTCGCGCTCGAAACCGGCCTCGTCGATGGTCAACTCGCGCTCACGGGCGATGTCGGCAGTCAGGTCCATCGGGAAGCCATAGGTGTCATACAGCTTGAACACCACGTCGCCCGGCACCACGGTGCCTTTGAGTTCGGCCAGGTCTTGCTCGAGGATCTTCAGGCCGTGTTCCAGGGTCTTGGAGAATTGCTCCTCCTCGGCCTTGAGCACGCGCTCGATGTTGCCTTGCTGCTGCTTGAGTTCCGGGAAGGCTTCGCCCATCTCGGCCACCAGCGCGGCGACGATCTTGTAGAAGAAGCTGCCAGTGGCACCCAACTTGTTACCGTGACGGCAGGCGCGACGGATGATGCGGCGCAGCACATAGCCACGGCCTTCGTTGGACGGCAACACGCCGTCGGCGATGAGGAAGCCGCAGGAACGGATGTGGTCGGACACCACCTTGAGCGAAGACTGGTTGTCATTGGCGCAGCCGATGGCCGCCGCCGACGCGCTCAGCAGGTTGGTGAAAAGGTCGATCTCGTAGTTGGAGTGCACGTGCTGCATCACCGCACTGATCCGCTCCAGGCCCATGCCGGTGTCGACCGACGGCGCTGGCAGCGGATGCAACACGCCATCGGCGGTGCGGTTGAACTGCATGAACACGTTGTTCCAGATCTCGATGTACCGGTCGCCGTCTTCTTCCGGCGAGCCCGGCGGGCCGCCCCAGATGTCGGCGCCGTGGTCGTAGAAGATCTCGGTGCAAGGGCCGCACGGGCCGGTATCGCCCATGGTCCAGAAGTTGTCGGACGCATACGGCGCGCCTTTGTTGTCGCCGATGCGGATCATGCGCTCGGCGGGCACGCCGATTTGCTGGGTCCAGATGTCATACGCTTCGTCGTCCGTCGCGTAGACGGTCACCCAGAGTTTTTCCTTCGGCAGCTTCAGCACGCCGGTCAGGAAGGTCCAGGCGAAAGTGATCGCGTCTTTCTTGAAATAGTCACCAAAGCTGAAGTTACCCAGCATTTCGAAGAAGGTGTGGTGACGAGCGGTGTAGCCGACGTTTTCCAGGTCGCTGTTCTTACCGCCGGCCCGCACGCACTTCTGGCTGCTGGTGGCACGGGTGTAAGCGCGTTTTTCCTGGCCCAGGAAGCAGTCCTTGAACTGGTTCATCCCCGCGTTGGTGAACAGCAGGGTTGGGTCATTGCCTGGGATCAAGGAGCTGGAGGAGACACGGGTGTGACCTTGCTCTTCGAAGAAGCGAAGGAAGGCTTCACGGATTTCTGCGCTTTTCATTAGGTTCTTCCACGGAGGCTGCGGCCAAAGGCCAGTGCGCAACATCATCAGACGGAGCGACGGCAAAGGGCCGCATTATATCGGCCCTTTGCCGGTGGTACAGCGTGTTTATACGATTGAAACGCTCAATTGGACGGTCTGCAGGTTCATTTGCGCGAAAATTCGACGAATGTCGCCAACACCTGCTCCATCTGCGCCCGATTCACATCCAGGTGCGTAACCATGCGCAACCGCGGGGCGGCGCTCAGCTTGATCCCGCGCTCGGCGGCGAACGCCTTCAGGGCCTCGGCCTGGTCGCCCATCTGCACGTAGACCATGTTGGTCTGCACCGGCTCCACCTCAAAACCCGCCTTGCGCAGTTCATCCCCAAGCCATAGCGCGTTGGCATGGTCATCCGCCAGGCGCTGCACCTGATGATCCAGCGCATACAGCCCCGCCGCTGCCAGGGAGCCGGCCTGGCGCATGCCGCCGCCAACCATCTTGCGCAAGCGCCGCGCCTTGCCGATCAACGCCGCAGTGCCGCACAACACCGAGCCAATCGGCGCGCCCAGGCCTTTGGACAGGCACACCGACACCGAATCGAAATGCTGGGCGATCTCTCGCGCATCCACCCCAAGCTTGACCGCGGCGTTGTAGATTCGCGCACCGTCCAGATGCAACGCCAGCCCCTGCTCACGGGTAAACGCCCGCGCCTTTGCCAGGTACGCCAGCGGCAGCACCTTGCCTTGCATGGTGTTTTCCAGCGCCAGCAGGCGGGTGCGGGCGAAATGGAAGTCGTCCGGCTTGATCGCGGCCAACACCTGGTCAAGGTCCAGGGAGCCGTCTGCCTGCACCTCCAGCGGCTGCGGCTGGATCGATCCCAGCACCGCAGCACCACCGCCTTCGTATTTGTAGGTATGGGCCTGCTGGCCGACGATGTATTCCTCGCCACGTTCACAGTGCGCCATCAACGCCAGCAGGTTGCTCATGGTGCCGGTGGGCACAAACAAAGCCGCCTCGAACCCCAGGCGCTGGGCCATTTCGGCTTCCAAACGGTTGACGCTGGGGTCTTCGCCATACACGTCGTCGCCGCTGGCGGCGGTCGCCATCGCGTCGAGCATGCCAGGGGTGGGTTGGGTGACGGTGTCGCTGCGCAGGTCGATCACAGACATGAAGCAAGCCTCTGAGGGTTTGATAAGGTCCTTCTGAAGGTGATTACTGCGGGCAAAGCCACGGAATATCAAGCCCCATGCAGGCTCAATCGAATACCAACCAAACAAACCGATATAGCCTATCGATACGACGGTGGTGCAGTTTTCGAAAAACCATGTTAAAAACTCTCCGCCGCCAGGGTTCTGGTGGCAACGTTCTCAGGGCGGGGTGCAATTCCCCACCGGCGGTAATTGCACGCAATGTGCATAGCCCGCGAGCGCTTGGCGCCTCGAACTGCTCACGCGGTACGGCGACAAGGTCAGCAGACCCGGTGTGATCCCGGGGCCGACGGTCATAGTCCGGATGAAGAGAGAACGGGATTGGCACCTAAGGGCCGCATTGTCTGCGTACCCTTAAATCCCATTCGATTCATAACGCCCTGTTTTTTTCTTAAACAGGAGTCAGAACATGCAACCCACCGCAATCGACAGCAAAAGCAAAAACCATCACGGCGAGCGCGTCGCGTTTATCCAGGCCTGCTGGCACAAGGATATCGTCGATCAATCGCGCAAAGGCTTCCTCGCCGAAATGATCGCCCAGGGCTATCAGGAATCGGACATCGATTTCTTCGAAGTCGGCGGTGCCTTTGAAATGCCCCTGCACGCCAAGTTGCTAGCCAAGACCGGCCGCTACGCCGGCATCGTTGCCGCCGCACTGGTGGTGGACGGTGGCATCTACCGTCACGAATTCGTTGCCCAGTCGGTGGTCAGCGGCCTGATGCAGGTGCAGCTGGAGACTGAAGTGCCAGTGTTCTCCGTATCCCTGACCCCGCACCACTTCCATGCGGGCAGCGAGCACCATGCATTCTTCCACGATCACTTCGTGCACAAGGGCCAGGAAGCCGCGCGTACCTGCGCCGACACCCTGCACAAGGTCCGTGCTATCCGTCGCAGCGAGCCGCGCGCCGTAGCCGTCTAAGCAACACTGCAAAACAACTGTGGGAGGGGACAAGCCCCCTCCCACAGTTGGATCCGGTTACAGCTGAGATCTACGCTAGGCCAGCATCCGTAGTCGGCACAATCAAGATCCCCGCGCGCAAGCCATTCTTCACCTTCGGGTTGGGGAAGATGATGCGAGCACCCTCCTCCTCGATCACCCAACGGGTCTTGGCCACGTCTTCGGCCAGCAGATAACCTTTTTCAAGCTCAGAGAAGTTCTCCACGTCCGCCGGCAAGTGCATCAGGAAGGCATCGCTGTGCTTGATGATTTCCCGCGACACCGCGAACAGCTTCAAGCCGTCCAGGCTGCCAGTCTCAGGTTCGGTGCCCTCGATCATCTGCTGAAGGCGAGCTTCCAGGCGCGAAACATCCACGCCCTGATTCTGGCCAAACGGCCTTGCCTTGCCCAGTTCCAGGGTGAAGGCCTCGGCGTCGAGTTGCTCGTAGGTAAAGGCGGTGAACGTGATGGAGGTCTTGTTTTGCAACAACACCGCTTCCATGCCGGCTGCCCGCAAGCGCTCCAGTTCGCGACGGGAATGCTGGCGCTCGGGCTTGAACGGATACAGGGCAAACTGCTCGATCTTCGAGCCACGAATGGCCGTGTGCAGGTCGTAATGCAGGCGTGAACGGCCCGGCAGGCTGAAGAAACTGCGGGCCAGTTGCTCAAGCTCGGCGGCGCGCATGGCTTCCGGGCCGATGTTTTGTTCGTGACGGCCGTTGAACAGCCGGTTGACGTCCAGTTCGAGGTAACGCTCGCCGCGGCGCATGGCCTCGGGGTTGCCGAACAGGAACAGAATGCGATTGCGGGGTTTGATCTCCCCACGGGCGATGCCATGCAACAAGCGGTCGAGCAGTTCGATCGGCGCGGTTTCGTTGCCATGGATGCCGGACGACAGCAGCAGGTCGCCGCCGCTGTCCCGTGCCTCAGGCGGACGCACTTCAAGTGCGCCCTCGCTGAGCCAGCGCATCTGCACGCCGTCGACAGTCAGTTGAATTTTTTGCGCCGGTTCGCGACCGGCGAGGGTCAGTTCAAGCAGTTTGCCGAGGGCGAGCATAGAGCGCTTCCTTAGTGGTTGCAGCCTGGGCCGTGGACGTGGTCGTCGTCATCACCTTCAACGTCGGCCGGTTCCATTTCCAGTTGCAGGCTCATCAGGTTGGTCGCCAATGGGCGCATCAGCAGGTTGGCGTATTCGGCGTCGCCCTCTTCCACGTCCACACCGATCAGCAGTTGGCCACGGCCGTCATGCTGAATCCAGATTTCCTTGCCCTGCCACACGACAGCAACGCGGGTGCAGGAAGTTTCCAGCTGGGTGCCGTCGGTGTCTTCAAGAATCAGTTTCAGGGTGTCGGTGGTCATAAATAACTCTCAGCCGTACGGCATTAATTGATCTGGAAAGGATAAACCGCGCCCAGTTTAAGGATTTGCGTCAGTTCATCCAGTGCCGTCCGGCACTCAAGCAGCAATTGCGGGTCAGCCAGGTCGCTTTCACGCAGGCTGTCGCGGTAGTGCTTGTCGACCCACTGGGTCAGGGTGTCGTACAACGGCGCCGTCATGATAACCCCTGGATTCACCGCCGCCAGTTCCGTTTCGTTCAAGGCCACGCGCAAGCGCAGGCACGCAGGGCCACCGCCGTTCTGCATGCTCTGCTTGAGGTCGAACACCTTCACTTCGCGGATCAGCCCACCCGCGGCTGTCAGGCCTTGCAGGTAGTTCCAGACACGCTCGTTGGCGCGGCATTCTTCCGGCACGATCAGCAGCATCGAGCCGTCGGCGCGGGTCAGCAACTGGCTGTTGAACAGGTAGGAACGCACCGCGTCCTCGACGCTGACTTGGGCGCGTGGCACACACACCGACTGGAAGTTGCCGCCCAGCTTGCCCAGTTTGGCCTGCAGTTCGGCAAGCATCTGCTCGGTATTGAGGAACGCGTCCTCGTGATAGAACAGCACTTCGCCGTTGCCCACTGCGATCACGTCGTTGTGGAACACACCGGCATCGATCACCGCCGGGTTCTGCTGGGCGTAGACCACGCCGCCCTCACTCAGGCCGTGCAGGCGTGCAACCGCCTGAGACGCTTCCAGCGTCTGGCGCGCCGGGTACTTTTGTGGTGCCGGGAAACGGCTGTCGAACGCGCTGCGACCGAACACGAAGAATTCGACCCCCGCTTCACCGTATTCACGGCAGAAGCGCGTGTGGTTGGCCGCACCTTCGTCGCCGAACTGCGCCACCGCCGGCAACGCGGCGTGATGGGCGAAGTGCTGCTGATCGGCAAACATCGCCCCCAGTACACGGCTGGTGGTCGGGTGCTCGATGCTGCGGTGATATTTGCAGTTGAGGTTGGCGGCGGTGAAGTGCACACGGCCATCGGCGGTGTCGGCGCTGGGGCTGACGGTGGCCGCGTTGGCGACCCACATGCTGGACGCGGAGCAGCTTGCCACCAGCAGAGGCATGGCGTCTTTTGCGGCCTGCTGGATGACTTGGGCGTCGGTGCCGCTGAAGCCAAGCCTGCGCAAGGCGGCCACGTCAGGACGTTCCTGGGGGGCCAGCACGCCTTGCACAAAGCCCATGTCCATCAGCGCTTTCATTTTCTGCAGGCCCTGCAACGCCGCTTCCCTGGGGTTGGAATGCTGCTGGCTGTTGCTCTGGGACGCGACGTTGCCGAAGGACAAACCGCCGTAGTTATGGGTCGGCCCCACTAGACCGTCAAAATTGACTTCATAGGATTTCATCGGCGAGGCTCCACGAACATCTGTATTTTTTATAGGCAACTAGTGCGGATCTATATCTGTTAACCCGATCAGTGTGGCAGCTGGCTTGCCTGCGATGGCATCACCGCGGCTGACCTGAAAGACCGAGTCGCCTGCATTGCAGGCAAGCCGGCTCCTACACTGGATCGGTGACATCTTTAGTTCAGCGTAATACCGGGGGTCAGGGTTGCCGGCACCGCCAAGGTTGGCGTCTCCAGCGACGCCACCGGGTACGCGCAATAATCCGCCGCGTAATACGCACTGGCGCGATGGTTGCCCGAAGCCCCTACCCCGCCGAACGGCGCGGTACTCGCGGCGCCGGTCAGTTGTTTGTTCCAGTTGACGATCCCGGCGCGGCTTTCCAGCCAGAACTGCTGGTAACGCGCTTCGGAATCCGACAACAAGCCTGCGGCCAGGCCGTACTGGGTGTTGTTGGCCTCGGCAATCGCCGCTTCGAAATCAGCGTAGCGGACCACCTGCAACAGCGGGCCGAACAGTTCTTCGTCTTCGCGCTCGCTCATATCGGTCACGTCGATGATGCCGGGCGTCAACAGCGCGGCCTGATCCTGAGGCTGGGTCATTTCCAACAGCGCCACGGCGCCATTGGCGAGCATCGACGCTTGGGCGTCCATCAAGGCCTTGGCCGCCGCCAGGGAAATCACCGAGCCCATGAACGGCGCCGGTTGTTGGTCGAACGCACCGACGTCAATCGTCGCGCTCACCGCCACCAGGCGCGCCAGCAGCGCATCGCCCCATGCGCCTTGCGGCACCAGCAGGCGCCGGGCACAGGTGCACCGCTGGCCGGCGGAGATAAACGCCGACTGGATGATGGTATAGACCGCTGCGTCCACGTCGGCCACTTCGTCCACCACCAGCGGGTTGTTGCCGCCCATTTCCAGGGCCAGGATCTTGTCAGGGCGCCCGGAGAACTGCTGGTGCAGGTGGTTGCCTGTGCGGCTCGAACCGGTGAAGAACAGTCCGTCGATACCCGGGTTGGCCGCCAATGCGATGCCGGTTTCCCGCGCGCCTTGCAGCAGGTTCAATACACCGGCCGGCAAGCCGGCTTCGATCCAGCACTGCACGGTCAACTCGGCGACTTTGGGCGTCAGCTCGCTCGGCTTGAACAGCACGGTATTACCCGCCAGCAACGCCGGTACGATATGCCCGTTGGGCAGGTGACCGGGGAAGTTGTAAGGGCCGAACACCGCCACCACACCGTGGGGCTTGTGACGCAGCACGGCCGTGGCATCGCCCAGCGGGCCGCTCTTCTCGCCGGTGCGCTCGCGGTAGCTTTGCACCGAGATCGCGATCTTGTTGGCCATGCTGGTGACTTCAGTGGCCGATTCCCACAGGGGCTTGCCGGTTTCCTCACCGATGCAGCGGGCGATGTCGTCGGCACGGTTTTTCAGGGTGGCGGCGAAGGTTTCCAGCACGCTGATGCGGTCTTCCAGCGAGCGCCGGGCCCAGACTGGAAATGCCTGGCGCGCGGCCTGCACGGCGGACTCAACCTGCTCGGCGGTGGCGCCGTTGCCAGCCCACAGCACCTGCTGGGTCACCGGGTTGCGCGATTCAAACAGCTCACCCTGGCCTTCCAGCCAGCTACCTGCGATATACAGCGAATTCATTATTTCGACTCCCGGGCAGCGGACAACGCAACAGCACGAACTTGATCACCCACCACCAGTTGCAGGCGCTTGGCGGTCTGTGGATCGACCACCAGGGTGCCTGCCGCCAGACGGGCAGGCGCGGCAGTAATGCGGCAGTCTTCGCGCTTGCGGTTATGGATCAGGAACGGCGTGGCGTCGTCCCCAGGCGTGCCGATGGCCAGCACCAGTGCCTGGCTGTCGCGCACGGCGCGGATCTTGGTGGTTTCACACTCCACTGCCGGGCCGGCGTCGAAAATGTCGACATAGCCCTGGTAGCTGAAGCCTTCGCTCTTGAGCATGCTCAGCGCGGGCTCGGTGTCCGGGTGGACCTTGCCGATCACGTTGCGCGCGTCTTCAGACAGGAAGCAGCTGTACAGTGGAAACTTCGGCATCAGCTCGGCGATAAATGCCTTGTTGCCCACACCGGTGAGGTAATCCGCCTGGCTGAATTCCATCTTGAAGAAGTGGCGACCCAGGCTTTCCCAGAACGGCGAGCGGCCGGCGTCACTGGAGACCCCGCGCATCTCGGCGATGATCTTGTTGCCGAACAGTTGCGGGAACTCGGCGATAAACAGCATGCGCGCCTTGGCCAGCATGCGACCGTTTAGGCCGGTGCGGTAATCGGCGTGCAGGAACAGCGAGCACAATTCGGAATTGCCAGTGAGGTCGTTGGCCAGGAACAGCGTCGGAATTTCACGGTAGATATTCAGCTCCTGGGAGGCGCTGACGGTCAGGCCCACCCGGAAGTTGTACCAGGGCTCGCGCAGGCCAACGGCGCCCGCGATGGCGGAAATGCCCACCACGCGACCTTCGTCGTTTTCCAGCACGAACAGGTAGTCGGCATCGCCGCGCCCGGCGTCACCGCGAAAGGTTTTTTCGGCCCAGCCGACCCGGTGGGTCAAGCGCTCTTCGTTGGCCGGCAAGGTGGTGAGGCCGGTGCCGGTGCTGCGCGCCAGATCAATCAGGGCCGGTAAATCGCTGCTGCGTACGGGACGAACGATCATGCTATCTCCTCGAACGGGCCGCTGTTGTCAGCCACCCGCGAAACTCTCTTTGTTAAACCGCTACCAGGCGCACGCTTGCGCCTTCGCCAACACCCAGGGCTTCGGCCGCTGCGAGGTCCAACGTCACCGGTTTACCCGGCGCGTAGTCCAGCTCCAGCATCACCGCGCGGTAATCCTGCAAGGACGCGTTGCTTACCAGGTATTGGCGGCCGGCGCCCTTGACCATCTCGCCGATCTTCACCGGCACCACGCGGCTCTGGGCGATGGAGCGAATGCCCGAGACCCGAGCGTGCAGCGTCGGGCCACCGTCGAAGATGTCGATGTAATGGTCGGTCTCGAAGCCTTCGCGCATCAGGATGTCGAAGGTGATCTGCGCACGCGGGTGCACCTGGCCCATCGCCTCCTGGGCTTCGTCCGGCAACAGCGGCACGTAGATCGGGTAGTGCGGCATCAGTTCGGCGAGGAAGGTGCGGCTCTTCAGCCCGCACAGGCGCTCGGCGGCGGCGTAGTTGAGGTCGAAGAAGTTGCGACCGATAGCGTCCCAGAACGGCGAGTCACCGTTCTCGTCGCTGTAGCCGACGATCTCGGTCACCACCGAATCGGCAAAACGCTCGGGGTGGCTGGCGACGAACAGCAGGCGGCCACGGGAGTTGAGTTCCGACCACGGCGAACCGACCAGCTCAGGCACCACATAGAAACTGGTGAGCAGGCTGTTGCCGGTAAGGTCGTGGCACTGGGAAAGCACGTGGATCTTGTTGTGGATCTTCAGCTCGCGAGAGGCGTGCACGAAGGTCTCGTTACGAAAACTGTAGAAAGGCTCGGAATAACCGGCCGAGGCGACAATGGCCGAGCAGCCGGCGAGTTTGCCGGTGTCGGTGTCTTCGAGCACGAAGAAGTAGCTTTCTTCACCGTTGAAACTGACCTCGGCAGCGAAGGAAGCTTCGCTGGCGGCAATCTTGTCGCTCAGGCGTTCGACATCATCCGGCAAGGAGGTGACACCAATCGGGCTGTCCGCAGCCAGACGCTGTACCTCGCCCAGATCAGCCATTTGCGCGGGGCGCATCACCAGCATGGTGTCACTCCTTAACTCGAAAACTTCATAGGAAAAATTACTGGAAGGATCAGGAACAACACCGTTGCCAATGTGGGAGGGGGGGTTGCCCCTTCCCACATTTTTGACCCAATCCGGCGAACCAATGTGTATCAGGCTTGGGTCAGGGTTTTCACTGCACGTTCGAAGCGGTCCAAACCTTCATTGATGTCCGCCTCTTCCACCACCAGGCTCGGCGCGAAACGCACCACGTCCGGGCCGGCTTGCAGGATCATCAGGTTTTCTTTTTCGGCCGCGTTGAACACGTCCTTGGCCTTGCCTTTGAACGCATCGCTCAATACACAGCCGATGAGCAGGCCCATGCCGCGCACTTCGGTGAAGATGCCGTATTGCTTGCCGATCTGCTCCAGGCGCGCCTTGAACAGGTCGTGCCTGGCGTTTACACCGGCCAAGACTTCAGGGGTATTGATCACGTCGATCACCGCTTCAGCCACCGCGCACGCCAGCGGATTGCCGCCGTAGGTGGTGCCGTGCGTGCCAACGACCAGGTGCTTGGCCAGCGCTTCGGTGGTGAGCATCGCCGCGATCGGGAAACCGCCGCCCAGGCTCTTGGCGCTGGTGAGGATGTCCGGGGTCACGCCGTAATGCTGGTAGGCGAACAGGTGGCCGCTGCGGCCCATGCCGGTTTGCACTTCGTCGAATACCAGCAGTGCGTTGTTCGCGTCGCACAGGTCGCGGGCACCTTGCAGGTAAGCCAGCTCGGCCGGCAACACGCCGCCTTCACCCTGGATCGGCTCCAATACAACCGCGCAGGTCTTGTCCGAGACAGCAGCTTTCAGCGCTTCCAGGTCGTTATAAGGCACGTGGGTGATGCCGGTGATTTTAGGCCCGAAACCATCGGAGTACTTGGACTGGCCACCGACGTTGACGGTGAACAATGTACGGCCGTGGAAGCTGTTCAGCGCGGCAATGATTTCATATTTCTCAGTGCCGAAACGGTCGAACGCGACGCGACGGGCCAGCTTGAACGCGGCCTCGTTGGCTTCGGCGCCGGAGTTGCAGAAGAACACGCGCTCGGCAAAGGTGGCGTCGATCAGCTTGTGGGCCAGGCGCAGGGCCGGCTCATTGGTGAAGACGTTGGAGACGTGCCACAGCTTGTTGGCCTGTTCGGTCAGCGCACCGACCAGCGCCGGGTGGGCGTGGCCCAATACGTTGACCGCGATGCCGCCGGCAAAGTCGATCAGCTCGCGACCGGCCTGGTCCCACACGCGGGAGCCTTCGCCACGCACGGGGATGAACGCGGCAGGTGCATAGTTGGGAACCATGACCTGGTCGAAATCGGCACGTTGCACCGGGGCTTGCTCAACGGACATCGGAGTCTCCTGAAGAGGAACGCCTGCCTGGACATGGCGGGCGATGCAGGGATTGTAAGGACAGTTTTCAGCGCGGCCTTGCCGCCAAGCGACAACTTCTTATAGCGCCAACCCGCGATTTTGGCGGGTTTACGCCAATGCGACAAATAGCGTCGCAAAGGCGCAGTTTAAACTGTGCGACGCGTTTGCGGCAGGACCAAAACCAGGCGTGCGCGCATATCTATCTAAGCTCATCCGTCGCCAGGCGGCTGATCTACTGGGTTTTTCAAGCGCCTTGGAGATCAGCCCGCATGCCCACACCCCCTTCCTCATCGCCAGTCACCCCCGGCGGTCATCAGCCCGACAGTCACTACGACGTGCTCAAGAGTGCGTTTCCCCCATGGCTGGGGCAGTCGTCACAACGAACGCGCGATGCACTGAAAACGGCCAGGTACCAGCACGGCAGCGCGCTTGGCACAGCCCCCGCCCCGCTGAAAATGGCATTCAAAACGGCCATCGCCGAACACGGGCACGCGCGCAATCAGGTCGACCTTGCACTCAAAAAGCTTGAAGATGCCAAGGCGTTCGCCAAACCCCTGCTCGAAGACGCCTTGCTCAAGCACTTCAACCTGGACCTCAATAGCGAAACGGTCTACCTGCGCCTGTACATTGCGCAAACCATTCCCTGGTTTCCGGTACGCACGGGGGCGGTGCGCACGTGGACGGTGTCGTTGCTCGATGCCGCCTTGCACAACTTCGAGGCCAAGGAAACCGAGGCCGACGCCTTCGAGGCAGACTCGACCTATATCTCCCGCCCATCCGCCAGCGGCCAATTCGAAACGCTACCGGCAATCAAGCAGGTGTTGTCGGTTACAGCCTTCACCCGGCTGTGCCGCAAGCTGGACATCGGCGCCCAATACGCCCGCCATGTCCGTGAAGCACTCGGCCTGGACGAACCGGTTGCCGCCAGCGTCCTGCAGCAAAAGGTCATGATCAGCCAGAAAGCCGCCTTGCGCGCGGCGTTGCAACTGGCACGTATCAATGGGGACATCGCCGAGGACGTATGGCGTGCAGTTGGCGAGCTGATCGACGGCAAACCTGCGCTGATCCAGGACCGACAGCCCCTGCGCGCCTATGACTTGTGCATGATGGATGCCCCGTTGAACGGCATCCTGCTGTTCGCCACAGACCTGGAGCGCACCCGTACCGTGCAGCGCGTCGTCGCCTATATCCCTGACGACCCTCACCACCCGCTCAAGGAATACGCCTCGTCACTGGCCTTCAAACAAGCGCTCACGGAAAAGCTGCGCGATGAACAATACCAAGCGTTTTTCAGCCGCTTTGTCAGCCACGAACACCGAGGGCCGTTTTTCTCCGGGCTCAGCCAGCGCCTGTCGCGCATTGCCTGGCACCCGCCGCAATCAGGCAGTGTCGAGGCGCCCTGGCGCAAAGAACCCACCACTGATCCGCGGCTGAATTTCTCCACGCAACCCATTACCGCTGAGCTCTGGCTGCACACCTACCAGCAGCGACTCAACCAGATCATCAACGATGCCCGCACCCTGGCCGTCTCCACGGCTGCGGCAGACCGCAAGGCGCGCTGGGCGGCCTGGGACGCCTTCGTCAATGTGGCCGCCTCGATCCTCAACGTGGTGGTGATGCTGGCCGCGCCGTTCATTCCCGGGCTGGGCGAATTGATGCTCGGCTACATGGCCTTCCAACTGCTGGATGAGGTGTTCGAAGGCGTCATCGACTGGGCGCAAGGCCTTGGCACCGAAGCCTTCGTCCACTTGCTGGGGGTGGTCGAAGCGCTGGTGCAGTTGGGGGCGTTTGGCGCTGGGGTCAAGATCGGTGCACCCTTGATACGCCAGGCGCTGCCCAGTGACGTCGTCGTGTTTCTGGACCGTTTCAAGCCGGTCACGCTGGCCAACGGTGAAGCACGCTATTGGAAACCGGACCTCGCCGCATACGAACGCGACACCGCGCTGTCACAGCGCATGGGGGTCAATGAACTGGGGCTGCACGACGTTCGGGGCGAGTCGATCCTGCCCTTGGAAGGCAAACTGTACGCCCTGGAAAAAACCGCGAACCCCAGCCGCTACCGCATCAAACACCCGACTCGCCCCGCCGCCTACACGCCCAGCGTTCGCCACAACCACTCAGGGGCCTGGCATACCGAGCTTGAACGGCCCCAGCAGTGGGACAAGCACACGCTTCTGCGTCGCCTGGGTCACCACGGGCAAGGGTTGAGTACGGCGGATCGGGAACTGGCCCTGCACATCAGCGGCGTCAGTGAAGGCGGCTTGCGCCACATGCATGTCAAGGGCGACCCCCTGCCGCCAGTGCTCGAAGACAGCCTGGCGCGAGTGCGTATCGATCGCGACCTCCAACGGCTGATCGAGCAACTGCGCAGCGACGATCCCGCGGTAGTTCACCGGATCGACCCTCAGGACACCTTGCAACTGTTGACGACGCACGGCAAATGGCCCGCCACCAAGGCACTGCGCATTCTGACCGCCAACGGCGAGACCGCCTGGGAGTTCGGCGATAACACCCAACCGGTGATCGAACTGCGGGAAGACCAACTGCAGAACGGAGATTGGCTCCAAACAGTTCTCAAAGGCTTGAGCCCAGAGGAGATTCGCAGCCAATTCGGCGAGCGTGCCAGCGAGCCCGAACTCAGCCTGGAAAACCGCGCACGTCGTTTGCGCCTTACCCTGGCGGACATTGCCGAGCGCCAGCGCCATGCCCTGTTCGAATCGCGCTACGCCCCATTGCAAGCGCCTGCCGACCCTCACGCGCGACAGATCACCGCGACGGTACCGGGGTTGCCCGCCGCACTCGCACGACGCCTTGCATACCAGGCATCCGGCGCGGAAATGGAGGCCCTTGACCAGCGCCGCACACCGATACGCCTGGCGCAGATGGCCAAGGCGGCGTGGGAAGAAGTGCAGCTCTCCCGCGCCTATGAAGGCCAATACCTGCCGGCGACGGCCAGCCTGGACAGTGATCGCCTGGCCCTGAACTCGCTGCCGTTGCTGCAAGGCTGGTCGCCTCAAGTCAGGCTGGAGGTGCGTCACCGCTCGCTGCAAGGCCCGGTCTGGAGTCGCATCGGCCCCGACGAAAGCAGCGTAACGCGAACGTTGGTGCGCACCGACAGCGGCCACTATGTTCCCTACCACGACGATGTCGCCTTGTTCGGCGAAACCGACCTCTACAGCGCCATCCTCAAGGCGCTGCCCGACGCCCAGCGCGACGCCCTGCACATTGAGGTCACCGAGGGCGACGCACTCAAGCTGCGCCTGCGCCAGCAGCCATTGCCGCGCGAAGCACTGCGGGTACTGCTGGATCACGACACACCTGCCACCGTCCGTGTCGAAACGCTGCGCTTGCTCGGCAGCAACGGCGCCGCGGTTGCACAGGTCGTCGACCCAACTGCCGGGGTGCAAGCCGAAGCGCTGTTCCCGACGCTGCGTCCACAACAGCTACAAGCGCTGCTTGAGCGCCTGGATACCCAGCCCGGCGGCCGGGTCAACAGGCTCGCAGCCCTGCCAGCTGAACGCCAGCACCTGGAGCAGCAACTCTTGCAATGGCAGGAAAACCTGCCGGCAAACCACCTTGAGACCGGCCTCCCGCTCAACAGCCGCGAGCGCCTTCACCATCGACGCGACCGTCGGCTCCTGGCCGAGCAGATAGCACGTTGCTGGGATCGGCTGACGCCCCCCGATCCTTATTTTGACCGCCTCGACCACGACAACTTCAGCCTGCGCCTGACAATGCCGATCATGGGCGAGCTGCCCATCCTGGACGCCAACTTCGATCACGTGTCCCTGCTGTCACTGAACGGGAGCCCCCTGACCCTGGGCACGCCTACTTTTCTGGCACGGTTTACCCAACTGCGCCATTTGGAAGTGGCCAACATTCCCCTGGGCCAATTTCCGGCCCACCTGAGCACCCTGCCGCACCTCACGACGCTGGGACTGAGCAACTGCAACCTGACCCTGACCACCACCACCCAGGCCGATCTGGCCTCGATGCGCCGCCTGCAGTCGCTGACGCTGGACCACAACCCACTGGGGCTCGCGCCCAGCGTTGCGGCCATGCCTGAGCTGAATCACCTGGATCTTGCCAATACCGGCATCGACGGCCTGCCGTCCGGCCTGCTCACCCGCACACACCTGGACGCCGCAATTCTCAGCGGCAACCAGATCAGCGAGCTGCCTGATGCACTGTTCGAGCTGCCGACGCACAGCAGCGACGCCTTGGACCTGTCCGAAAACCCACTGTCGATTGCGACCCTGGATCGAATCAAACAGCACTGCCAGGCGCATGACATCCGCTGGCAAGCCAGTGCCCTCGCGACAGATACCCTGATAGCCAGGCAGCTCTATCCCACCTTATCCGCTGAACACTTAGACCGCCTGATCTTTGCCCTGCCCGGCGACATAGTGGCGGGTACCACGGAACTGACGCGCCTGGCGGCGGAACTGCAGACCCTGCAACAGCAACTCAGCGACTGGGCCACAACCCCGGGCCTTCTCGAACTGGAACGTGCGCGCCGCCTGGCCCTGAGCAACCTGCTGGAAAGGTGCTGGCGCCGCCAGCCCCCACAGGAAACCCTGCACTTACGCAATCTGATGATTCCGAAACAGATGGCCGGCGAACTCCCCACCCTCAGCGCCCGGATCAACCACACCCACTCCCTGTTGATACAGGGCAATGGCGGCACGCTGAGACCGTCCGCCTTCCTGGAAAGCTTCCCGCAGCTGGATATTCTGGATATCGAGAATGCCAGGCTGGGCGATATCCCCAGCGCGGTGTTCAACCTGCACAAGCTCAGTTTCCTGGGCCTGCCCCGCTGCTCGATCACGCTGTCGCCAGCCAGTGTGCAAGCGCTGCAACGAATGACACAGCTGGAATACCTGGACCTGAGCCATAACCCGATGGTCCAACTGCCGGATTTCCAGACACTGCCGCGCCTGACCAGCGTGTTCCTGGTCAACAGCGGCTTGAGCGAAGTGCCGGCGGGGCTCGTCAATCGGGTGCTACGCAGCAGTGTGAACCTGACCGACAACCATATCGAGGCGTTGCCGGCCGAGTTGCTCAGTCTTCCGCCCACCATCACCCATGCTTTCGATCTGTCCGGTAATCCGCTCTCACGTGCGACGCTCGACCAGATCAAGCGTTACAGTCATGAGTACCGCGAGCACTTCAATGCCCAGGCGCCCCAGAGTGAACGTGACCGCATACGGCGCCTCTACCCGACTTTGATGCCTGCCGAAGCCGACCGTTTCTTCTTCCAGTTACCCGGGAACCTGGACGCGGTGCCCGCTGCCCTTGCGCGTCTGGAGGCCGAATACGCCAAGCTCACCTCCGACTTGCACACTTGGACGCAAAACGTCCCTGAGCGCCATCCACTCCTGGACACGCCGCTGGACGCCACTGAACGCGAGCATCAGCAGGCAGCGCGCCGCCACTTCAAGCGACGGATAGAGCAAGCCTGGCGCCGCGAAGGGGATGAAGATGAAGAAAGCCTGGATGACGCGCTCACCCATCGGCTGGAGCTGGAAGCACCGATCATGGGCGCCTTGCCGCAATTGACCGCGCGCTTTGATCACGTGACGTGGTTTGGCTACACCGGGATCGGCGAAACCACCGATGTCGACGGCACACTGCGATGCTTTTTCAATCTGCAGTCCCTGAGCCTCAGGCGCTGCCACCTGGGCGACGTGCCCAATGCCGTGTTCAGCATGATGAGGTTGTCGAACCTGGAAATGACGCATTGTGCGATCACACTCAGCCGCGCTACGCGGCGAAAACTGGGCCAACTGCTTGGGCTCGAATTCCTCGAGCTGAGCCACAACCCCCTGACACTGGCACCGGATGTCAGCCACCTGGAGCAACTGACCTTATTGCATTTGCAAGAGGCCCAACTCAGCGAACTGCCGCGTGGCGTGTTCCAGCTCAACAACCTGCACACCCTGGACTTGAGCCACAACCAGATTACCCACGTGACACACCAACTGCTGGACATGGCCGGGGACTTCGACCAGGAGTCGGACCTGAGCGCAAACCCTTTGTCCGACGTAAGCCTGGAACGCTTGCGCGAGTATTACCTGCGCACCGGTATCCACTTCAATGTGCCGCAAGCCGTTGTCGATGAAGAGGGCAACCCCCTGGTGCCACCACTGCCCTGGCAGGATCAGGAGTAACGGTTCAACCTCTCTCGGACGGTACCGACGACAACTCGAACGGGCTGCTGCTGCGCCGCTGGTTACGGTCTTCGCGCGGGGTGGCGCCGAAGAAATTGCGATAGGCGCTGGAGAAATGCGGCCCCGAGGAGAAGCCGCACGACAGGCCGATCTGGATGATCGACTTGCTGGTTTGCATGAGCATCTGGCGGGCCTTGTTCAGGCGCAGTTCCAGGTAGTACTGGCTGGGGACGCGATTGAGGTATTGCTTGAAGATGCGCTCGAGTTGTCGTCGCGACACGCACACGTGCTGGGCGATTTCGTCGGTGGTGAGCGGTTCTTCGATATTCGCTTCCATCAGCAACACGGCCTGCGTCAGCTTCGGGTGGCTGGAACCCAGGCGGTTTTGCAGGGGAATGCGCTGGCGCTCGCCGCCTTCACGGATACGCTCCACCACCAGCTCTTCAGAGACCGCACCGGCCAGCTCGGCGCCATGGTCACGCGCCAGCACCGCCAGCAGCAGGTCGAGCACCGACATGCCACCACAGGCGGTGAGGCGGTCGCGGTCCCAGTCAAACAAGTGGCTGGTGGCGATGACTTTGGGGAAACGTTCGGCGAAATCATCCTGCCAGCGCCAGTGCACCGCGGCGCGGTAGCCATCCAGCAGGCCGAGTTGCGCCAACGGATACACGCCCGCCGACAGACCGCCGATCACACAGCCAGCCCGTACCAACTGTTTGAGCGCGGTGCTGAGCTGGGAGGCGATCACCGTCGGCGGCTCATCGGCCAGCAGGAACAGTTTCTGGAAGCCTTCAAGCTTGCCGGCCCAAGGCTCGCCCGGCAATTGCCAAGCGCCTTCGGCGGCCGGCTCGGCAAGCAAAAACGACAGCTCGTAGACCACGTCCGGATGCACCCGCTGGGCAACGCGCAAGGCCTCCTCAGCCAGCGCAAGCGTCAGTGCTTTTGTGCTGGGCCAAATCAGGAAACCAATTTTGTGGGCGGTCATGGAGTGCTATCCGAAGCCTGTAACAGTAATGAAGACAAGGGCCAATGCTAGCCCGGAAACCTACACAAATCTCAAAAACTGTGAAGATCCCAATGTGGGAGGGGGCTTGCCGCCGATAGCGGTGTATCAGTCACAGTTGTTTTATCTGAACCACCGCCATCGGGGGCAAGCCCCCTCCCACAGTGGGTTGTTATTTCAAGCTGCCAGAGAGGAACTGCTGAAGGCGCTCGGACTGCGGGTTCACCAGCACCTCACGCGGATTGCCGCACTCTTCGACGATGCCTTTGTGCAGGAACACCAACTGGTTCGACACTTCACGGGCAAAGCCCATTTCGTGAGTCACCACCACCATGGTGCGGCCTTCCTGGGCCAGGTCCTGCATCACCTTGAGCACCTCGCCCACCAATTCTGGGTCGAGTGCCGAAGTGGGTTCGTCAAACAGCATCACTTCCGGTTCCATCGCCAGGGCACGGGCAATCGCCACACGCTGCTGCTCACCGCCGGACATATGACCGGGGAAAGCATCCTTGCGATGGCCCACGCCAACCTTGGCCAGGTAGTGCTCGGCCTTTTCACGGGCTTCCTTCTTCGCGACGCCCAGCACGTGCACCGGCGCTTCCATCACGTTTTCCAGCGCGGTCATGTGGGACCACAGGTTGAAATGCTGGAACACCATGGACAGGCGCGAACGCATGCGTTGCAGTTGCTTGGGGTCGGCCGCCCTCATGGCACCGTCCTTGCCGGCCACCAGCTTCAGCTCTTCGTTGTTGAGCAGGATCTTGCCGGCGTGGGGTTGCTCCAGCAGGTTGATGCAGCGCAAAAAGGTACTTTTGCCCGAACCACTGGAGCCGATGATGCTGATCACATCCCCGGCCGCAGCGGCCAGTGACACGCCTTTGAGCACTTCATGACTGCCATAGCGTTTATGCAGGTCTTGGACTTCAAGTTTGTACATGCGGTCGGTTCTCACAAAAACAGTGGGTCAGTCATTCAGCAAATTGCCGTGGCGCAGGGCTTCACGCCCCGCGACCTTGGCCAGCCAAAAACCTGCTTGGGCATAACGCAGCCGTTCAACGGCGAACAGCACCCCGGACGTACCGGCGCAAACAATGCTGACCACGTCGGACAGGGGATCAATCACTTCAAAAATCTCATCACCGGCCTCGACCCATTCACCCGGCTTGCGCAGAAAACTGACCACGCCGGGATGGGGCGCGAACAGCATCTCGGTGCCTTCGAACGGCATGCCCTCACAGGCATCGAACTGCGCCGCTGGCCATTCGCCCTTGATCAAGCCTTGCTCGGCCAGGAACGCCAGGATGCCTTCGGCGTGGAAAATCGCCTCGTCACGCCCGGTGTCGGATTGACCACCCAGCTCCAGCGTAGTCGCCAGGCACGCCAACGGGATCTGCGCGTCTGGAAACGTGTTGGACAAACGCAACCAGGGCGTCGAGCAGGCTTCATCGAACGAACTGCCGCCGGAGTCTTCCGCCAGCAGGCCGACCTTCACATTCAAATGCGCCGCCAGCGAACGCCACTGCGGCCAATGCTGGGGCAGCGCGTACAGGTGCAGCGCGGCTTCGCAGTCGCAATGCAGGTCGAGCACCACGTCGGCGCTGCAGGCGTGGCGCAACAGCACGCGCTGCATGCCTTGCAACTGGCTGGCCGGCTCTGGCAAGGCGTCGAGCACTTCGCCCATGGCCTGACGGATCAGGCGCACGTTGGCGTGGGGATCATCGCCCAGCTTGCCTTCCAGCAGCGCGGCAACCGGCGCGCTCAATTCAACGAAATCGCGGTTGAAGTTCTTGCCGCTGCCGACCTCGAAGCGCCCCTGATGAGCGCCCTGCAGCAACTGGCCGAGGCCCATCGGGTTGGCCACTGGCACCAGCTCGATCACGCCGTTGAGGGCGCCTTGCTGTTCCAGTTCGGTGAGGCGTTTTTTCAGCTCCCAGGCGGCCCGCATGCCGGGCAATTCATCGGCGTGCAGGCTGGCCTGGATGTAGGCCTTGCGCTCGCCGCTGCCAAAACGAAACACACTCAGCTGGCGCTCGCAGCCCAGGTTGCCCCACGGCAGCAGGTGATCGATACGTTCCATATCAATGCTTCCTTGGAGCCAGGTAGCTCAGCCAGCGGCGCTCGGCCAACTTGAACAGGCGCACCAGGATAAAGGTCAGGCACAGGTAGAACGCACCGGCGGTGATGTAGGCTTCGAACGGCAGGTAGTACTGGGCGTTCACCGTGCGTGCGGCACCGGTAATGTCGATCAGGGTGACAATGGAGGCGAGACTGGTGGTCTGCAGCATCATGATCACTTCGTTGCTGTACTGCGGCAGCGCCCGGCGAAGGGCCGACGGCAGCAGGATGCGGCGGTACAGCTTGTAGCGCGACATGCCCATGGCCTTGGCCGCTTCGATCTCGCCATTGGGGGTGGCCTTGAGGCTACCGGCAATGATCTCGGCGGTGTAGGCGCTGGTGTTGATCGCAAATGCCAGGCACGCGCAGAACGTGGCGCTGGACAGCAGCGGCCACAGGAAGCTTTCGCGCACGGCTTCGAACTGGGCCAAGCCGTAGTAGATCAGGAACAGCTGCACCAACATCGGTGTGCCACGGATCACATAGGTGTAGAGCCAGGCCGCACCGTTGATCACCGGCTGCTTGGACACCCGCATCAGGCCCAGGGGCAAGGCCGCGAGCAGGCCGAAGAACAGCGAGATGGCGAGCAGTTTCAGGGTGGTCAGCAGGCCGCCAAGGTACAGCGGCATGGCCTCCCAGATGACGTTGTAGTCGAAGATCATAGATCAGCCGCCCTTACGCCTACCGAGTAGCGCTTCTCAAGATGACGCAGCGCCAGCAACGACACGCTGGTGATTACCAGGTACATCGCCGCGACTGCGAGGAAGAAGGTAAAAGGCTCACGGGTGGCGTCTGCCGCCTGCTTGGCCTTGAACATCATGTCTTGCAGGCCCACCACCGAGATCAGCGCGGTGGCCTTGGTGAGTACCAACCAGTTGTTGGTAAAACCGGGGATCGCCAGCCGGATCATCTGCGGCACCATCACCCGGAAAAACACCTGGAAACTGCTCATGCCATACGCAAGGCCGGCCTCGGCCTGACCCTTGGGAATGGCCATGAAGGCGCCGCGGAAGGTTTCCGACAGGTAGGCGCCGAAGATGAAACCCAGGGTGCCGATGCCGGCGGCCAAGGGGTTCAAGTCGATATAGTCGTCGTAGCCGAGGATCGGCGCGACGCGGTTGAGCAAGTCCTGGCCGCCGTAGAAAATCAGCAGGATCAGCACCAGGTCAGGGATCCCGCGGATCACCGTGGAGTACAAGTCACCCAGCCAGGCCAACCAGCGCACCGGCGACAGGCGTAACGCGACCCCGATCAGACCCAGAACAATGGCGAGCGCCATGGACGACAAGGCGAGCTGAAGCGTCAACCATGCGCCATCGAGGATGACAGCCCCGTAGCCGTTCAACATGATTCAGGTCCTCGAAAAGGGGGGATGAAAAAATGGCGCAAACCGCAGGAATTCTGTTGCTTGCGCCATTTCAGACAGACAGCTAAGACGATTTACTTGGCTTCAGGGCCGTAAATGTCGAAGTTGAAGTACTTGTCCTGGATTGCCTTGTACTTGCCGTTGGCGCGGATCGCGGCGATGGCAGCGTTGATGCGCTCCAGGTTTTCCTTGTCGCCTTTGCGTACTGCGATGCCGATGCCTTCGCCGAAGTATTTGACGTCGGTGAACTGTGGGCCTACGAACGCGTAGCCTTTGCCCGCTGGGGTGTCGAGGAAACCTTCCTGCAGCAGGGTAGCGTCCGCCACGGTGCCGTCGAGGCGACCGGCTTCCACGTCCAGGTAGATTTCGTTCTGCGAGCCGTAAGGCACAACGGTTGCACCTTTAGGCGCCAGGACTTCCTTGGCGAAGCGATCGTGGATCGAACCGCGCTGCACGCCGATCTTCTTGCCTTTCAATTCATCCAGGCTATCGCTGACGGCGGTGCCTTGCTTCATCACCAACTGCGCAGGGCTCAGGTAGTAACGGTTGGTGAAGTCCACGGATTTCTTGCGGTCGTCAGTGATGGACATGGACGACAGGATCGCGTCGATCTTGCGCACTTTGAGCGCAGGGATCAGGCCGTCGAACTCTTGCTCGACCCAGGTGCACTTGACCTTCATCTCTTCGCACAGGGCGTTGCCGATGTCGTAGTCAAAACCGACGATGCTGCCATCCGGCGCCTTCGAGGCGAACGGAGGGTAAGCCGCTTCGATACCAATTTTCAGGGGCTTGCCTTCAGCGAAAGCCTGCATGGACAGCACGGACAGCGCCAGGGCGCCCAACAGCACGAGTTTCTTCATCTTGGGACTCCATCGGTATGGGGCAAAACAGCAGTATGAGCCATGGCCCACGATGCGACTTAAAGGAAACCGAATTGCGGTGCTGCGTCCTACGCCAGTTCAGCACTGGAGACGACGAGCGAGTGATCGGCATTCTAACGACAGGCCGGAAGCCGATATTTCCTCAATGCGACAACAATTTACAGAAGCACCGAGAACACGGTTCCAACTCATTGACAGCCTCTGTATTTTATGCAGAGGCAAAAGACATTCAACCTATTGATACTGCAAATAGCGGGCCTATTATTCGCAAACCCTTCTGGCACGGCAAGTCTGGCGTTTAATCTAATTTGCGAAGGTGTCTGCAGTGCGGTTTTTCAGGTCACAGGCGTAGCGCATTGCCTCATATTTGGGCGCGGGGTTACACATTTCGTTGGCGCGGTAACATTCAGAAACCTCCTACGAAAGAAACCGATATTTATTGATTTGGGGGTTGCGCGGGGCCGTCAGATCACCACCCAGCTGAATGTGCAATGGAGATCAACTGTGGGAGGGGCTTGCCCCCTCCCACACTTGATCTTCACTGGTTTTGAAATGCTATGAAAAAACCCCGCCTGGCATGCACCGGGCGGGGCTTTGGGCCATCAATGCGCTTTACGCGACATTCATGGTCTTGTGCGTCTCAATCAAATGCGCCACCACACCCGGGTCGGCCAGGGTGGAGATATCGCCCAACCCGTCATACTCAGCCGTGGCGATCTTGCGCAGGATACGCCGCATGATTTTCCCCGAGCGGGTCTTCGGCAGGCCTGGCGCCCACTGGATCACGTCCGGCGAAGCAATAGGCCCGATTTCCTTGCGCACCCAGTTTTTCAGCTCCAGGCGCAGCGCTTCGTTTGGCTCTTCGCCATTCTTGAGGGTGACATACACATAAATGCCCTGCCCCTTGATGTCGTGCGGCACGCCGACGACGGCTGCCTCGGCGACTTTCGGGTGGGCGACCATGGCGCTTTCGATCTCGGCGGTGCCCATGCGGTGGCCGGACACGTTCAACACGTCATCCACACGCCCGGTGATCCAGTAGTAACCGTCTTCGTCACGACGCGCACCGTCACCGGTGAAGTACATGCCACGGAAGGTCTTGAAGTAGGTGTCGACGAAGCGGTCGTGGTCGCCGTACAGGGTACGGGCCTGGCCTGGCCACGAGTCGAGAATCACCAGGTTGCCTTCAGCCGCACCTTCGATCAGGTTGCCGAGGTTATCCACCAGGGCCGGCACCACGCCGAAGAATGGACGTGCCGCCGAACCCGGCTTGAGCGCATGGGCGCCCGGCAGCGGGCTCATCATGTTGCCGCCGGTTTCTGTCTGCCACCAGGTGTCGACAATCGGGCAGCGGGATTGGCCGACGTTCTTGTAGTACCAATCCCAGGCTTCCGGGTTGATCGGCTCGCCCACCGAACCCAGCAGGCGCAGGCTGCTGCCGTCGGCGCCTTCCACGGCCGCGTTGCCCGAAGCCATCATCGCGCGGATAGCGGTTGGGGCGGTGTAGAGGATGTTGACCTTGTGCTTGTCGACGATCTTCGCCACCCGGGTGATATCCGGATAGTTAGGCACACCTTCGAACAGCAGCGTGGTCGCGCCATTGGCCAGCGGGCCATAGACAATATAGGTGTGGCCAGTGACCCAGCCAACGTCGGCGGTGCACCAGTAGATTTCGCCTGGGCGGTAGTCGAACACGCGCTCGTGGGTCAGCGCGGCGTACAGCAGGTAGCCGCCGGTGGTGTGCTGCACGCCTTTGGGCTTGCCCGTGGAACCGGAGGTGTAAAGGATAAAGAGGGCTTCTTCGGCACCCATCTCTTTTGGCGCACACACGGTGCCCGCCACTTTCATCAGGTCTTCGTACCAGATGTCGCGATGCTGGTTCCACTTGATCGCGCCATTGGTGCGCTTGCACACGATGACTTTCTGGATGCTGTTGGTTTCCGGGTTGGTCAGGGCGTCATCGACGTTGGCCTTCAGGGAAATTTTCTTACCGGCGCGGATGCCTTCGTCGGCGGTAATCACCACCTTCGACTTGCAGTCGATAATGCGACCGGCCAGCGCCTCCGGCGAGAAGCCGCCGAATACCACGGAATGGATCGCACCGATGCGGGTGCAGGCCAACATTGCCACCACCGCCTCGGGGATCATCGGCATGTAGATCGTCACCACGTCGCCGCGATGCACATCCTGCCCGCGCAGGGCGTTGGCGAACTTGCAGACTTGTTCATGCAACTCGCGGTAGGTGATGGTGCGGCTTTCGGAGGGGTCATCGCCCTCCCAGATGATTGCCGCCTGATCGCCGCGCTCGGCGAGGTGACGGTCCAGGCAATTGTAGGAAACGTTAAGGGTGCCGTCGGCGAACCACTTGATGTCGACGTGGTGGTCGTCGAACGAGGTCTGCTTCACCGTGGTGAAAGGCTTGATCCAGTCAAGGCGCTTGGCTTGTTCGCGCCAGAAGCCATCGGGGTTCACCACCGACTGCTGGTACATGGCCTTGTAGGTCGCCTCGTCGGTCAGCGTATTGGCTGCTACTTCGGGGCGAACGGGGTACAGGGAAGCCGCACTCATCTTTCTTACCTCGGTGACAATAGTTGTTTTTGTATGCCCTGTTGTAGCCGGGGCTGCCCCATAGAACCATTCGACGATGGTAGTAACAAGCCCCTACATTTTGCCCTGACATCCCCGTATACAGCTCTAGCCCGCGGCCTGCGGCGCCTCGTGGCAAAGGTGAAAAAAGCTTCACCACGGGATTGTTACAAAATCTGCCAATAGTGTTTATCAAAAGCACGGGTATATGAATATAACTCGCACGCCTAAAATCAACTCCGTCAACACGACACTGAGATTAACAACGCAACAGCCCCCACGAAGGCATCGTTAATCCGAACTACCCAACTCCTAAGTTACACACGCGGCCCCACAAGGGCCCCGTGACCCCTTTCGACCTAAATAAGGTAAATAGAGAAATGAAAGTGTTAGCCGTGATGGTCCTCAGCAGTGTATTTGCCACCGCCGCCCTGGCCGGCGAAGCCCCGACCGAGCTGGCTGCCCAGCATGCACCGGTGGTTGAGGACTACACCTACAGCACCCAACTGGATATTGCCAAAGTCGTATCCATGAGTAGCATTCCAGAAGTATGCGAAGTTGTACCGGTAAAGATGGAATATGAAGATTCTCAGGGTCAGCGTCATATTCTTAATTACCACGTGATGGGCAATGGTTGTTCTAACGGCTAATCACCTGATGCGTTCGAACTGAACCTGATCTTATTCGCCGCAAGAAATCGTTCTTGCGGCAAAGAACCGAGCCCCTCCTCCTCCCGCTGCACCCCCTCGAAAAAAATCCTGCCGCTCGTCCCTTCGGCCAACCCCAGCAAACCCGCGTCTTGGCTTGAAAAGCAGGCTTTTTGTCTGCGATCCGTGACCATCCGCCACAACACAAAGCCGATTTTTTCCCTATAATGCGCGGGTAAATCGGGCCTGCAATATCCCTTTACACTGGGATGAAGAGCCAGACCTGAGGCCTCCCGCTGGAGCAAGCACCTACCGCTCCGCCCCTCAAGCCTCACGCAGAGCACCCGTAACCCTATTCCGTTTAATGCGTGCGCTAGCTGCAACAAACGATTCCTTAAGATCCACCGCGGCCTCTGGGCCGTGTGAACACCCAACCATCCGGTTTCACACGGGCACCTTTGAGCCCTCACGCAGGAGACGACACGTCATGCTGAGCTGGGACGAATTCGACAAAGAAGAAGAAGGCGAAGTAGCCACCAAAGGCGCCAACGCCGGCCACGCCACCGAAGCCAACATGGACCGCCTCGACGGTGACGGCGCCAAAGCCGCCCTCG
>NZ_PCOZ01000027.1 GCF_002979555.1 Pseudomonas sp. MYb60
TGGGGATGTAGGCGCCGCCGAGAATCTTGAGCAGCGTGGACTTGCCCGCGCCGTTCTCGCCCATCAGCGCGTGCACCGCGTGCGGCCGCGCTTCAAAGCTGATCTGCGCCAGGGCTTTCACCCCCGGAAAGTCTTTGCCGATGCCGTTGAAGCGCAGGGCCGCGCCGGTCATTTCCACAGACCGATCTTGGTCAGCTCTTCCTGGAAGTTGGCGCGGGTGATCAGCGTCACTTCGTCCATGGCCGTGTATTTGGCCGGTTCCTCACCCGTGGTGACCCACTTGTACATTGCCAGCGCCGTGTTGTAGCCCTCGATATGCGGGCTCGGCAACATCGAGCCGAAGAAACCACTGTCGGCTTTCTTCAACTCGCCGATGGCGTCGGTGCCATTGATGCCGATGCCGATCACGTTGGCGGCCTTGAAGCCGGCGCTTTCGGTGGCACGCACGCCGCCGAGCACGGTGTTGTCGTTCATGCCGCCGATGATCAGGTTCTTCGCGCCGCTGGGCAGTTTCACCAATGCCGAGTTGGTGGCGTCCATGCTCCCGGGTACGTCGAGCGTCTTGAGCGCGGCCGTGAGGATGTGCTCCTTCGGAATGCCGGCCTCCTCCAGGGACTTGATCGAACCGTCGGTGCGTTTTTTACCGGTGTCGAGTTCGTTGTAGGTGTTGATCACGGCGTAGGTGTCTTTCCAGTCCCAGCCGCGTTTTTTCGCTTCGGCGGCCATCGCGGCGCCTTGTTTCTGGCCGACCTCAAAGGCGGCCATGCCCAGGTACGGCACGTCTTCCATGAAGTTGCCCTTGGCATCGACGAAGCGATCATCCACGGCCATGACTTTCAAACCATTGACCTTGGCCTTGGCGACGATGGCCGGGCCGAGGGACACGTCCGGCGGGCAGATCACGAAGCCCTTCGCACCGTTGGCAGCGAGGCTGTCGATGGCCGACAAGGTTTTCTCGCCGTCAGGCACGGCGATCTTGATCACCGTAAAGCCGTGTTCCTTGCCGGCTTTTTCGGCGAAGGCCCACTCGGTCTGGAACCAGGGTTCTTCGGCCTGCTTGACCAGAAAGCCGATCTTCACTTCTTCGGCGAGCGCCACACCGCTGAATGCCATCGCGAGCGCCACTGCGCCTAGAGTCTTCTTGAACATGAGCTACCTCTTGTTGTTATTGAGAGCTGCAGGTTTTAGTCGTGGTACATCACAGACCGCCCGCCATCGATCATCAGGCAGGTGGCATTGATAAAGGGCGCTTCATCGGTGGCGAGGAACAGCGCACTCATGGCCACCTCGACCGGCTGCCCGATGCGTTTGGGCGGGTGCAGGTCGAAGGCGCGCTGGCGCTCGGCGTGGGGGTCGGGGAAGCCGTTCCAGTAGTCGACGTTGAGCTGGGTTTCGATATAGCCCGGCGCAATGGCATTCACGCGGATGCCCTTGGACGCGTATTCGATGCCCAGCGCACGGGTCAGCCCGAGCAGGCCGTGCTTGGCGACGGGATAGGGAAAACAGCCGGGGATGATGTGGCTGGAATGGGTGGAAGCAATGTTGATGATGTTGCCGATGCCCTGCTCGATCATGTGCGGCAGCACCGCACGGCAACCGAACCAGGCACCGTCGAGGTCGATGGCGAAGCAACGGCGCCAGTCTTCGTCGCTCATCTGCAGCGGGTCGCGGAACACATTGACGCCGGCGCAGTTGACCAGCACGTCCACGCGACCGAAGCGCTGGATCGTTTGGTTGACCAGTGCCTGCCACTGCTCATTGACGGTGATGTCGATCGGTTGCGCGTGAACGTCAGCGCCACGTTCGCGCCAATGGGCAGCGATTTTCTCGATCTTTTCAGCCTGGATATCCGCGATGACCAGCCGCGCCTGCTGGGCCTGGAAACACGCGACGATCGCTTCGCCAATGCCTTGGGCGGCGCCAGTGACGATCACCACCTTGCCGTTGAGCCGCTCGCCATAGGTAGGCTCGGGCACGGCAGGAAGTGACAACGGTTGTGCCTGCATCGCTTCACCTGTTTTATTTTTGGTAGTGAGTGCTGATGCCGCCGACTATAAACCGATCTTTTGAAATATCTCAATATATAAATTTGCGTCCCATATATTGATCACAACTGTAAAAAAATGTGGGAGGGGGCAAGCCCCCTCCCGCATTTGAATTTCAGGATTTTCCTAAAGTATTTTCAACCCAAGGCGAAGTCTCGCAGCGCATCGCCTTCCATGCGATAGCGTACCCACTCTTCCTGGGGCTGGGCGCCGATGGATTTGTAGAAGGCAATGGCCGGCTCGTTCCAGTCCAGCACGCTCCATTCGAAGCGCCCACAGCCGTTGTCGCAGGCGATCTTGGCCAGGTGGCGCAGCAACTTCTTGCCCGCCCCGCCACCGCGCTGCGCCGGGTTGATGTACAGGTCTTCGAGGTACAGGCAGTTGCTGCCCAGCCACGTGGAATAGCTGAAGAAGAACACTGCAAACCCGATCGGCAAGCCGTCGCGCAGGCAGATCAGCCCGTGGGCAGTGGCCCCCTCGCTGAACAGGCTGCGCTCGATATCCACCACGCTGGCGATCACTTCATGGCGGGCCTTTTCGTACTCGGCGAGCTCAGTGATAAACGTCAGGATCTGCGCAGCATCGCTGGGCACGGCGGGGCGAATCTCGATGGTCATGGGCGAACCTTGGCAATTTCAAAGCACACATACTAAGGGGGATTCATGACCGGAGGAAATCGCCCAAGGCCGGCACACAAAATCTTACAGGTACGCCGACACCGTTCGTCGCCATCGAGGCACCAACGACAAATGCCGACGGACCAATAGAGGGTAAGGACAATAACCCTATGGAGACACCCTCATGAAGCATTCCAAGTTTACTGCCCTCGCTCTGGCTGGCCTGTTGTCTTCGGTTTCGCTGAGCGGTTTTGCGGCGACCTCGTCCACTGGAACCACCACCCCTGATGCCACCACGGAATCTCAGAAATCCATGGGTACCGGGCTGGAAATCAACAACGGTGCGGTGATCGAGAATTCCAACGGCGCCGATCCACACACCAAGGGCCACGACGCAGAGCGTCAGGCACCCTCGGCTGTAGGCAATGGCAAGATGGGCCCGTCTATCAATGAGCCGAAGATCAACAAAGGGGATGATTCGAACCTGCCAGGTGCGCCGAAACAGCCTGCGCCTTAGCAGTGGATCTGCTCCGCTAGACAGTGTGGGAAGGGGTACTCCCCCTCCCACCGTTTTGTCCCGTTTCAATCAGTGACGAGCGCATCCACTTCGGTGGTGCCGGGCGAGGTGGCCGGCCCCCAGCGTGTGACCGCGAGCGCGGCGGCTGCATTGGCACGGCGTGCGGCGTCAGTGGCCGTCAGGCCTTGCGCCAAGCCGGCAATGAACACCCCCGCATGTGCATCCCCTGCCCCATTGCTGTCCACCGCTTTCACGTTGAAGCCCGGTACATGTACGGCATTGACCCAGCAACCGTTGGGCCCATCACGTACCACGCGCAAGGCGTCCTCGGGCAAATGCCGTCGCAAGTCATTCAATGCCTGCGCCAAGGTCTCGGCACCGGTGAACGCCAACGCTTCCGGACCGTTGCTGGTCCAGATGTCAATGCGCGGCAGCAACGCTACCATGAGCGCTGAATCCGGCGCCTTCACCAACGGTCCCGGATCGAACACCACCGTGATTTCACGCGGCAACGCCAGTACCCAGTCGAGCAACGCCTGGGCCTTGCCCTCCAGTAGCAGGCTGTAGCCGCTGACATACACGTAATCGCCCGTCCGTGGCTCGATACGCGCCAGGTCCTCGGCACTCAAGTCGCCCTCGGCGCCAAGGTGGGAAATGAACGTGCGCTCGGTGGTGGCCTCGGTCAGTGACACGCACAGGCCAGTGTCTTTATCGGTGCTGGGCTGCTGAGCCATCTCCACGCCTTCGGCCTGCATGGCCGCACGCGCCAGGTCGCCAAAACGCCCGTTGCCGTGACGCCCGAGGTAAACCACCGGCAGGCCATTGCGTCGCGCAGCCGCCATCACGTTGAACCCACCTCCGGCTTCGAACTGGGCGGATTGCGCCAGCACGTCACCGCCGCTGGCGGGTAAGGTATCCAGGGCCATGACCAGGTCAATGATGACCTGGCCGGTGTGCAGCAATCTAGACATTGGGGCGCCCTACCAAGGCCGGACGACGATCCGTTGCTCCGCCGAGCAGCGCATAAATCCCACCGGCTACCAGAAAGGTGACGATCCAGCCCAAGCCGTTGTGGCCCAGCCAGGAGTCGGACAACGGCCCGGCGAACCAGACGTTCTCGGCGGTGGTGCCGATGGTGGTGAAGCTGAAACCCAATGCAATCGCCACCGCCCAGGCACCGAACGCACGCCATTCCACGCCACCGCGATACCAATAGGCGCTGCTGGGGCTGACGTCCAGCAAGTCAGTGGGGCTGTAGTAGTGGCGGTGAATCAGGTCGACCACGAAGATCCCGACCCATGCAGTGATCGGCACTGCCAGCAGCGAGATGAAGGTAATGAACGGGCCGTAGAAACTGTCGGCGATCAGCATGAAGTAGATCGAACCGGCGAAGATCGCCACGATGTCGACAATCACCGCGTGCACGCGCTTGACCTTCAAACCGAGGGTCAAGGTGGTGAGGCCGGCCGAATACACCGACAGGTTGTTCGACAGCAGCAGCCCGCCGAACGCGGTGATCAGGTAGGGCACGGCCATCCAGGTCGGCAGCATGTCGCGAATCGCGATGATCGGGTCGGTGGCCGCGGCCAGGTCATTGTTGCCCACCGACAACAGGCCGCCGAGGGTGATCAGCAGCACCAGCGGAATGCCGGCGCCAAATGCCGCAGACGCCACCAGACGCACGGCCTTGACGCTGCGATGCTGGTAGCGCGACATGTCGGCACCGGCATTGGCCCAACCGATGCCCGTACCGGCAGCCATGGTCCCGACGCCGATGATCATCGCACTCAGCGGTGCCGGGGTGGCATTGAAGACCGCGCTCCAGTCGATGGTGGCGCAGAGGAAGCCGCCCACCAGAATGTTCAAGCCGCCGAACACGTAGGTGGCCCACTTCTGGATCACCAGCAGCGTGGCGTGGCCAAGGCCGGACACGGCGAGGGTCAGCAGCACGAAAATACCGATGAAGATCAGGGTAAGCAGCGGTGCGCTTTTCGCCTCGACGGCGGAGCCGAACAGGATCGAGCTCAGCGACAACAGCACGAACGCTGCGGTGGTGGTGTTGACGGTTTCCCAACCCAGGCGCGACATCAGCGAAACCAGTGTGGGGCCTATGTTGCCACGCACGCCAAAGATGGCGCGGGACAGGGTCAGGCTTGGCGCACGGCCGCGTCGGCCGGCAATGGAGATGATCCCCACCACGGCGAAAGAACCGGCGGCGCCGAGGATCGCAACGATGATCGCCTGCCAGATGGCCAGGCCACGGAAGGCTACCAGCGTCGCCCCCAGCGGCAGGCCGAGGATGCTGATATTGGCGGCGAACCATACCCAGAACAGCTGCAGCGGGTGGCCGTTGCACTCACCTTCCGGGACCGGTTCGATGCCGCGTGTTTCCAATTGCCCGGCGCTCTGGCCGGAAGAGGTGTTGCTCATGAGGAATGCTCCTGATGCCTGTCTTATTGTGGTTGTGGCAGGTGTTTATCGGGTCTTCCTGACCCGATGCGATCAACCTGTGGAGCGGTAGTCGTCAACGCAATTCGAGCAACCCTTGCGCCAACGGCTGCAGGTCCAGGCCATTGACCCGCTTGACCTGCTCTACCATCGCCTCCGGCCAGCACTGCATGCCCAGGCAGGCACCCAGCATGGCGCCCAGGATTGCGGCGATGGTATCGGTGTCGCCACCCAGGCTGGCGGCCAGGCACAACGCTTCGAACGCATTCATGTCACCCACCGCCACTTGCTGGGCCAGGGCGAACGACACCACCACCGATTCCTGGGACGCGACTGAGGTGCCAATCAATTCGTAGAGCAGGTCGGCGAACAGGGCCTGGTCGGTACTGCCCACACTCAAGGTACGCGCCCAGCTGATACGCGTGGAAATGCGCCCGCCCGCAATCCAGTGACCGTGCTTTTCCGCTTGCTGGGCGATCTGCACGCCGATGTTCAGGGCTTCGCCAAGGTCCACACCCTGGATGCCGGCCGACACCACCGCCGCCACCGCCGCCGCGCTGGAGATGCCCAGGCTGGTGTTGTGGGTGACCTGGCAGGCCTGGATCACGGCCTGGATAAACTGCGCCGGGTGGCTGACATCCGCGGCGATCCCCACCGGGGTGATGCGCATCGCTGCACCATTGGTGGTGCCATAGCGGCCGGACTCTTCCGGCGTGTGGCCGGCGAGGATCATATCGATGGCCCGCTTGGTCGATGGGCCAAGCAGATCCTGGGAGCCTTTTGCACGCATCGCCGCTTCCCAGTCGATCAGGCGTTGGGCAAGCACAGTGGGCGCGATGGTGCCCTGGCCCTCCACCAACAACTCACCCACGAGGATGGCCTGTTCAGTGTCATCGGTGATGGAGCCTGCCGGCATGTTGGGGGCGATGGGCTGATCGGCCGCCGCATCCTCCAGGCCCGTGATGGCGCCAAAGCGCGCACGAACCTGCTCGCGGCTCAGGGATTGGGTGGGCATGCCCAGGGCATCGCCCAAAGCCAGACCGTAGAAGGCGCCGAGGGCGCGATTGAGCGGGGTCATTTCGAGCTTCCAAATTGCAGGTGCAGGCGAAAGTGCAGAGGGTCGAGCAGGCTTTCGACGTGCTCCATGAAGCGTTCGCGACGGTCGTAGGTAGTGCGCGAGGCCTTGAGGAACACCGTGCCAGCAGGACGGCCCAGCAGTTCGGCATCTTCGTCACTGAGGGCCTCGGCGCCGATCCACTGGTCACCTTCCGCGCCGACGTAACCGTAGGCCGCCAGGGTGATGGTCAGGGAGTCGTCGATCAGCCCGACTGTCGGCAGGCTCTCGAGGCCACCGGAGGCGGGCATCAGCGAGCGCTCTAGGGACACGGCGACACCGTCGAGGGTGCTGCGGAGGCGGTCGAGCGTGACGAATTGGTCAGTGCCGAAACGGCTGAACAGGCCCGGGCGGGTCACCGCTTCCAGACGCACAATCTCGGTGATGACCCGCGCGCCGGTATCGGCCAGGGCTTGGGCCCAGCCGCTGTGCTGGTCGAGCGCCATGCCGTCAAAGGTGACAATGGAGCCCACGCCACTCTGGGTCGCGATGTAGTTGCGACGCTTGAGCTCAGCCAGGGCTTCACGCAGGGTGCCGCGACTGACCGCGAACTCCTCGGCCAACTGATGCTCACCTGGCAGCAGGAAACCATCGGCCATCACGCCGCCCTCGATGCGGCGGATGAGTTCGTCGACGACGCGTTTTTTCTTATCAAATCGGACATGTCTAATCATGTACAAATTGAACGCCAAAGCGTCGGCTGCCGGCAAGGGAATTATTTCAAGGAACGAGTAAAACCGGCCTCAGGGCTCCAGGCCGATAGGGAAAAATACCCCGCCGCTCCAGACGCCAAGCCAGTTCTGACCGTTGATCGGACGGCTCACTGCCAGTTCCACCAGTTGGTAGAACACATTGCGATGCACCAAGGCTTCAAGGTTGGTGCGCACGCGCAGATAGGGCGACGGTTCCTGGGTGACGGGGTCGATCACGACCCGCAGCGGATGCTCAAGGCCGGCTTCGACGGGTTCGTCGACGTTAGTGGTGAATCGCAGCAACTGGCTTTCGCCCTGCCCTTCGACTTCCAGGGTAACGGCGACAAAGGGCGCGTCTTCCACGACGATGCCGACTTTTTCCACCGGGGTTATCAAAAAGTAGGCATCGCCATCGCGGCGCAGGATATTGGAGAACAACTTGACCATCGGTTTGCGCCCGATCGGCGTGCCCTGGTAGAACCAGGTGCCATCGCGGGCAATACGCATGTCGATGTTGCCGCAGAAATCCGGGTTCCACAGGTGCACCGGCGCCGGTCCCTTGCCTTTGGGCAATTGGGCCAACAGATCGTTGGCCTTGGCGGAATCGGTCATGGGGATCTCCTGTTACTTATTGATTGCTCATGCCCAGCAGGCCGCGAGCGTATTGCGCCAGGGGGCGGGCAATCAGGTCTTCGGGCTTGTTGTCGTGGAACGTCAGTAAACCACCACGACTGCGGATACGTGCAGTATCAATCAAATACTGGGTGCTGGTCTCGATCAACATGATCTGAATCACGCCACTGTCCAGGCCGACGCGGTCAAGGGCTTGCTGGTCAGTCCATTCGTCGGCATTGCCGATGCGGTCATCCGCTTTGGCGAACCGGCAGTACAGCAGGTAGTGGGCGCCCGCCGCACGGGCTTCCGCCATTGCCTGCTCGAGGCCTTCGGGCTGGCGCGCGCGGCGGACCATGGGGAAGTATTCGACAAAACCGTTGAAGGCCTCTTCGGCCACCACATTCGGGCGCGGATAGGCGCTGCCCGGCGGAACGAATGCGCCTTGGGCGATAAAGATAAAGGAGTCCGGCTGCACACGAATCGACGCGGTTCGACGCGTATCGCTATGGTCCAGCAACCCGGCATCGCTCATCTGATAGCGGGTGCCTTCGGCCATATCGCTGACGGTCATGCAACCACTGAGCGTCAACGACGCCAGCAACAACAGCAGACTACGCATCCAAATCCTCCAGAGGCCGGTGACGGAAAACCGGCGAATGGGCGTGAGATGCAGGTTTTGCGCCATCTTGGCAGCGGTACATGTCAAATGTGGGAGAGGACTTGCCGGGTCAGCCGCCGATAATCTTCATGACGGTGGCACCGCCAGAGAACGCGACTTCCTGCTTGTCCCCCAGCGCTTTCATCAACAACCCCTGCAACGCCGGCAGTGCCTGATGGCGTGGCTTGTCCAGCAAGTCGCCGACATAGTGGCGGTTGCTCGACGACAGACAGCCATGCAGCCAGCCAGTGGACGACAGCCGCAGCCGCGAACAGGTGCGGCAGAACGGCACGCTTTCGTTGGCGATCACACCGAAATGACCCTTGCCCGGGATTTCATAGCGGACGGCCGTGGCGTCAACCGGCGCATTGGCCTGCAGGTACTCGTGGCGTTCGCCGATCAGGCTGAGCAGTTGTTGCAGGCTGACGAATTGTTGCAGGAAGGCATTCGAGTCCTTGGCCAGGTGGCCCATGCGCATCAGCTCGATGAAGCGCAGCTCGTAGCCCCGCTCCAGGCAGTAGTCGAGCAGCGGCATCACCTGGTCCAGGTTCTGGCCGCGCAACGGCACCATGTTCACTTTGATCTTGATCCCGGCGGCGCGGGCCTGGTCCATGCCGTCGAGCACGGTGGCCAGGTCGCCGCCACGGGCGATGCTGCGAAAGGCATCGGCGTCGAGGGTGTCGAGGGAAACGTTGATGCGCTTGATGCCAGCCTCTACAAGCAGCGGCAGTTTGCGCGCCAACAGTTGGCCGTTGGTGGTCAGGCTGATATCACTGAGGCCCATCTGCCCCACCGCGCCCATGAAAGCTTCCAGCTTGGGGCTGACCAACGGCTCGCCGCCGGTGATACGCAGACGGTCGATGCCCGCCGCTTCGATCAGGTACTCGACGCCACGGGCCATGGCCTCGGCGGAGAGTTCGTCCTGGGCAGCCACCAGCCGCTTGCCGTTGGGCACGCAGTAGGTACACGCATAATTGCAGGCTGAGGTCAGGCTGATCCGCAAATTGCGAAAACGCCTGCCTTGACGATCAACGATCATGGATCACTCCGGCAGAGGATAACTCGGGCGCGCTAAAAGCTGACTGAAAAATCAACTTTTAGCAAGCGTCCTTGCCTGAGTATATTCCTGGGTTACTGCGCGTGGCAGCAAATCATTAGGTGGCGGGGGTTTGCGCCGGCGGTGGCTCGATGCTGTGCTTGCGCTTGTTGCCCATGCGCACGCCGATGTCCATCAGGAACTGGAAAAAGCCCTCCTGATCTTCCAGCACGTTGCTCCAGAACGGCGAGTGATACAGCGCAACGGCGCCGTGTACCAAGGCCCAGGCCGCGCAATAGTGGAAATACGGCGGTACGTCTTCGAGCTTGCCTTCGCTGATGCGGCCCTTGATCAACAGGGTCAGGCGCTCGAAGTTGGAGGCGCGGATCTTGTGCAGCTCCTCGACCATCTCCGGCACCTGATGGCCCTTGACCACCTTTTCCTCCAGGCGGTCGAACAGACGATAGCGCTGCGGGTCACGCATGCGGAATTCGAAATAGGCGCGGGACAGAGCTTCCTTGTCCTTGTCCACATCGGCGGAATGCAGCAGCTCGTTCAAATCGCGCTCGTAGTCGAGCATCAGGCGCAGATAGATCTCGGCCTTGGACTTGAAGTGCTTGTAGATGGTGCCTTTGCCGATACCCACGGCATCCGCGATCATCTCGACGGTGACGCTGTCTTCACCCTGTTCGAGAAACAGCTTGAGTGCGGTGTCGAGAATTTCCTGCTCACGGCGGCGAAACTCACGGACCTTACGGGGTTCTTTGTGCATGAGGAAGAGGTCTGCAGAGGTCGGTAGAGGGAGGGTTGCGCAGGGCCACGGATACGTGGCGATACGATTTACCCGATGCGAGGGATTATCCCGACTGAATGGTCGTTGAGCAACGTCTATGTGAACCCGCCCTGCACTTAACTTTCAGCGCACCAACGTTTTGCCTGATTTCAGTCAGAAATAATACGCAATAACCATCACCGTACACCTGCTTGATGAGAACTCAAGCGAAGCGCGCGTATTCCAAATCTGTTTAAAAAACGACCAACCGCGACTGGACTGAATCAGATACTGATCAATACTTGAACTGTCGGCGTGACATCTCCCCCAAGTGACGCGCCGACCTGGGTACCGAAGGACTGTGTGCCCTTGTTTTACTCCTAATGGTCTTAACCCGGATTCACCCCCCAGAACCCGGGTTTTTTTTGCCTACGATTTGACGTGGGCCAAGGGGAACAGACGCTTGAAGTTCTCGGTGGTCTGTTCGGCAAAGCGTTCGCAGGACTCTCCGCGCAGCATCGCCAGGTAGTCCGCCACATCCCGCACATACTCGGGCAGGTTCGGCTTGCCGCGATGGGGGATGGGCGCCAGGTACGGCGAATCGGTTTCCACCAGCAGGCGATCGGCCGGCACCTGGCGCGCGACGTCGCGCAGTGCGTCGGCATTGCGGAAGGTGACGATGCCCGACAGGGATATGTAGAACCCCAGGTCCAGGGCCGCCTTGGCCATGTCCCAGTCTTCAGTGAAGCAATGCAACACGCCGGCCTGGGGCAAGGCGGCTTCGCGCAGCAGGGCCAGGGTGTCGGCGCGGGCGCCACGGGTGTGGACGATCACCGGCTTGCCGGTCTGCTGGGCGGCTTGCAGGTGCAGGCGGAACGAGGCCTGCTGCAGTTCGGCGGCTTCGGGCTCGTAGTGATAATCCAGGCCGGTTTCGCCGATGGCGACCACACGCGGGTGATTCAGCTCGCCCAGCAACCAGTCCAGGGCCGGGGCTTCGCCGGGCTTGAGGTCCAGCGGGTGGATGCCCACCGAGCAGTCCACATCGGCATAACGCTCGGCCAGGGCCTTGACGTCGGCGGCGTTGTCGGCACTGACGCCGATGCACAGGAAATGCCCTACCCCGCGCTGGCGCGCCGCTTCAAGCGCGGCATCGAGGGAACCGCCGTGCTGGGCCAGGTCGAGACGATCAAGGTGGCAATGGGAATCTACGAGCATAGGAAAATACGACTTAAATCACGAGAAATGTCTGGCCAACGATACACCCGTTGGCCACGGAATTTAACGGCGGCCGAGCAAGCCGACCCACTGCACCAGCAGCGCTTCCAGCAGCAGCACGCGGTTGAGGTTGGCCTTGCCGAGTACCTTCTGACGCTGGGCGAGGATCCAGTCCTGGATATTCAGCACCTTGTCCTGAGCACTTTTTTGCGCCAGGTACTGCACGACCTTGCGCATATCCGCCAGGCCCAGACCGTTCTCATCCTGGGTGAGCTGGTAGCGCAGGATCAGGCTGGACCAGTCGCAGAACCAGTCGAACAGCAGCAGCAGCGGGATATCTTTCCAGGCGGTTTCAGCCAGTTGCGTGGCCGACACTTCCTGCTTGATGAGTTTTTTCACCCCATCGACTACCAGCGCGCGCTGTTCACGCACGCCTTGGGCCTGCAACTTGATGGCGGCCAGCGGCGAACCGGCGGCCAGGGTCAGCAGTTCGACACGCTCGTCCGCCGAGCACTCAGGCAACGCCTGCGCGAGCCATTCAAGGCTCATGGCCTCGCTTGGCAACGGGCACGCCTGCTGTACGCAACGGCTGCGGATGGTCGGCAGCAAGCGGCTGGACTGGTGGCTCACCAGCAACAGCACGGTATCGCCGGACGGTTCTTCGAGGCTTTTGAGCAAGGCGTTGGCGGCGTTGATGTTCATCGCCTCCACGGGTTCGATCAGCACCACCTTGCGCCCGCCCATCTGCGCGGTTTGCACCACGAAACTGACGAGGTCGCGCACCTGGTCGACCTTGATCGCCTTGTCGGCTTCCTCGGGTTCCAGCAGGTAGTTGTCCGGGTGGCTGCCGGCCTTGAGCAGCAGGCAGGATTTGCATTCGCCGCAGGCTTCCAGGTTGACCGGCCGCTGGCACAGCAGGCTGGCCATCAGGCGCTCGGCGAGCGCACGCTTGCCGATGCCGATGGGCCCGTGCAACAGATAGGCGTGGGCGTGCTGGGCACGGCCGGCCAATTGTTGCCAGAGGCTGTCCTGCCACGGGTAGGCTTCAGCCACGGGCGCGCTCCAGCAGGGTCGGCAACAGGGCGTCGATGGCGAGCTGCACCTGGGCCAGCGGCTGTGCCGCGTCCAGCAAGTGATAACGCGTGGGCTCGGCCTTGGCGCGCTTGAGAAATGCGCCACGCACGGCCTCGAAGAACGCCTGGCCTTCCAGCTCGAAACGGTCCAGGCGACCACGGGCGCTGGCGCGGGCCAGGCCGACTTCCACCGGCAGGTCGAACACCAGGGTCAGGTCGGGGCGCAAATCGCCCTGCACGAAGGTTTCCAGCGTGGCGATGCGTTCCAGGGACAAGCCCCGGCCGCCGCCTTGATAGGCGTAGGTCGAATCGGTGAACCGGTCGCAGATCACCACGGCGCCGCGTGCCAGCGCCGGGCGGATGACTTCGGCCAGGTGCTGGGCGCGGGCGGCAAACACCAGCAGCAGCTCGGTGTCCGGGTTCATTTGCTCCTCAACCGGGGCCAGGAGTACTTCGCGGATACGCTCGGCCAGTGGCGTGCCGCCGGGCTCGCGGGTCAGCACCACTTCGATGCCGGCGGCGCGCAAGCGCTCGGCCAGGTAATCGCGGTTGGTGCTTTTGCCGGCGCCTTCAGGGCCTTCCAGGGTGATAAACAAGCCAGTCACAGGCAGTCCTTAGTCAGAGTCATTGCGGGCCTGGCTCGGCAGGCGCATCAGTCGGCGCTGCCGGGTCTTGCGCAGGCTTTACTGTCGGCGCCGGGCTCGAACGGTAATCGGCACGGCGCTTGAGCTGGAACTCGCGCACGGCGGCATTATGCGCATCCAGGTCATCGGAGAAAATATGGCTGCCATCGCCGCGGGCGACAAAATACAAGCTGCTGCCCGGCACCGGGTTCAACGCGGCATGGATCGCCTCGCGGCCGACCATGGCAATGGGCGTCGGCGGCAGGCCGGCGACCATGTAGGTGTTGTAGGGGTTGGCTTCCTTGAGGTGGGCACGGGTCAACTTGCCGTTGTAGCGCTCGCCCAGGCCGTAGATCACGGTGGGGTCGGTCTGCAGCAGCATGCCAATCTTCAGTCGGCGCACGAACACGCCAGCGATCTGGCCGCGCTCCTCGGGCACGCCGGTCTCTTTCTCCACCAGGGAGGCCATGATCAGCGCTTGGTAGGGTTCGGTGTACGGCGCGTCGGGCGCGCGTTGGCTCCATTCCTGAGCGAGTACGTCGTCGAGGCGGTTATAGGCTTTCTTCAGGAACTCGACATCGGTCATGCCGCGCACAAAGCGATAGGTGTCCGGGAAAAAGCGCCCTTCGGGGAACACGCGGGGGTGACCGAGCTTGTCCATCACTTCGCTGTCCGTCAGGCCCGCGAGGGTCTGCTCGATCTTTTCGTGCTTGGCCAGGGCTGAACGCACCTGGCGGAAATTCCAGCCTTCCACCAGGGTCAGGCTGTATTGCACCACTTCACCGCGCTGCCACAGCCCGATCAAGCCTTGCGCTGTCATGCCCGGGGTCATGCGGTATTCGCCGCTGTGCAGCGGTTGGCCGTCGAGGTTGAAGCGCCAGTACAGGCGCAGCCAGAAGGCACCCTCGATGACGCCGTCGGCCTCCAGGCGATTGAAGGTGCCGGTAGGCGTCGCGCCCGCAGGGACGTCGAGCATCTGCTCGGCCGTCAGGTTCAAGGGCTGCTTGAGGGCAGAGTCGAATTTCCAGGCGCCATAGCCCAACAGCAATGCTGCCGAGAACAAGCCGGCCAGCAGCAGTACAACCAGTTTTCGTATCAACTCAAATATCCAATAGCGCGCGAACAATGCCCTGCAGTTTACGGGTGAGCGGCCCAACCGGCCAGCTCATCGCAGCACAGCCGCGCACCGGCCAAATGCCATACACGCTGTTGCAGACGAAGACTTCATCCGCCTGCTGCAACTGCTCAAACCTGATATCGGCCACGGCCACCGGGATCCCCAGGGCATGCGCCTGGGCCAGGATCTCGGCGCGCATCACGCCGGCAACCCCGCATCGGCTCAGATCGGCGGTTAGTAACAAACCGTTGCGTACTAGGAACAGGTTGCTGAAAACACCTTCGATGATGCGTCCGGACGCATCCAGCATCAGGCCTTCGGCATGTTCGGCATCCTGCCATTCGGCCCGGGCGATCACTTGTTCAAGGCGGTTGAGGTGCTTGAGACCGGCGAGCAACGGTTGCTCGGCCAAGCGGGTAGCACACGCAAACAGGCGGATGCCCTCGTTTGCGTGGGCCTGGGGATAGGCTGCGGGCGCACTGCCCTGCAGGATTCGGCGCACCGGCGCACCGGGGTTGATGCCGTAACCGCGCAGGCTGTCGCCGCGGGTGAGGATCAACTTGAGCACGCCGTCACCCAGGATGGCGGCATAGGCGAGCATTTCGCTACGGATCAACGTGAGGTCCGCAGCGAACGCCAGGCGCCTGCAACCCTCCTGGAGGCGTTGCAGGTGCCGCTCGAGCAGCACGGGCTGCCCGGCCTTGACGGCGATGGTCTCGAACAAGCCATCACCATAGGCCAGGCCACGATCTTTCAGAGGCACGCTGTCCGCTGGCTGACCGTCGACCCAGCAGTCCATCACTCGGCGAACCGGCGGAACACCAGGGAACCGTTGGTACCGCCAAAGCCGAACGAGTTGGAGATCGCCACGTCGATCGGCATCGGCTGCGCTTCGTGCGGCACGAAGTTCAGGTCGCAGCCTTCGTCCGGCTCATCCAGGTTGATGGTCGGCGGCGCAACTTGATCCTTGATGGCCATCACGCTGAAGATTGCCTCGACCGCGCCCGCCGCACCCAACAGGTGGCCGGTCATCGACTTGGTGGAGCTCACCGCCAGGTTGTAGGCGTGTTCGCCGAATACCGACTTGATGGCCTGGGCTTCCGCCAGGTCGCCCGTCGGCGTGGAGGTACCGTGGGCGTTGATGTACTGCACCTGCTCGGCGTTGACCTTGGCGTCACGCAGGGCATTGGAAATGCAACGCGCCGCGCCAGCACCGTCGGACGGTGGCGAGGTCATATGGTAGGCGTCACCGCTCATGCCAAAGCCGATCAGCTCGGCATAGATGGTCGCGCCGCGTGCCTTGGCGTGTTCCAACTCTTCCAGCACCAGGGCGCCGGCACCGTCGGACAGCACGAAACCGTCACGGCCCTTGTCCCACGGACGGCTGGCACGGGTCGGCTCGTCGTTGCGGGTCGACAGCGCACGGGACGCGCCGAAGCCGCCCATTCCCAGGCCGCAGGCGGCCATTTCGGCGCCGCCGGCAATCATCACGTCGGCTTCGTCATAGGCGATATTGCGCGCCGCCATGCCAATGCAGTGCGTACCGGTGGTACACGCCGTGGCGATGGCGTAGTTGGGCCCCTGTGCACCGAGGTGGATGGACAGGAATCCGGAAATCATGTTGATGATCGAGCCCGGCACGAAGAACGGTGAAATTCGACGCGGACCAGTCTCGTGCAACGTGCGGCTGGTTTCTTCGATATTGGTCAGACCGCCAATACCCGAACCCATGGCCACGCCGATGCGATCACGGTTGGCGTCGGTGACTTCCAGGCCGGCATTACGCACTGCCTGAAAACCGGCTGCCAGGCCGTATTGAATGAACAGGTCGAGTTTGCGGGATTCCTTGATCGAGAGGTATTCCTCGACGTTGAAACCCTTTACCGAGCCGCCAAAACGGGTGGAATAGGCAGAAAGGTCCGTGTGTTCGATCAGACCGATACCACTGCGGCCAGCCAGAATGCCCTGCCAACTGCTCGGCACATCCGTACCCAGTGGCGACAACATACCCATACCGGTGACTACGACGCGTCTACGCGACACAGCACTCTCCTTTTTCTAATGACGACACTTTGCTTCAGAGCTTACTTTTGATCACCGCTAAAGAAAAAACCGCACGCCTTTACAGCAGTGCGGTTTTTCCCTGACAGCAAGCGACGACTACAAACTATTACGCCTGGTGGGCAGTAACGTAGTCGATAGCAGCTTGAACAGTAGTGATTTTTTCAGCTTCTTCGTCCGGGATTTCGGTCTCGAATTCCTCTTCCAGAGCCATCACCAGCTCAACGGTGTCAAGGGAATCGGCACCCAGGTCTTCTACGAAGGAAGCGGTGTTGACCACTTCTTCTTCTTTAACGCCCAGTTGCTCGGCGACGATTTTCTTGACGCGCTCTTCGATGGTGCTCATACCTTGTTTAACTCCTAATGGACAAATTCAGGCAGCTGGCCAGTGGGTAAGTGTATAGAAAGCCTTTTCAGCTTTTCAACTGAAAGCTTCACCACGTACCCGTTCGGCCACCCGCCTCTAAATTAAGTTGCAGCTTTATAACGGATTTTAGACAGCTCGTATGACATTTTTTTGAAGCGATCCGTCACAAATTAACTCATGTACATCCCGCCGTTCACCGGGATTGTAGCCCCAGTCACGTATGCCGCACCCTCGGATGCCAGGAAAGACACCACATTCGCGATCTCTTGAGCCTGGCCCAGACGGCCCAGCGGAATCTGCGTCAGCAAGGCTTCACGCTGTGCTTCCGGCAGTTCGCGGGTCATATCGGTGTCGATGAACCCTGGGGCCACCGAGTTGACCGTAATCGACCGCGAGCCGACTTCACGTGCCAATGCACGGCTGAAACCTTCCAGACCGGCCTTGGCGGACGCATAGTTTACTTGGCCTGCGTTGCCCATGGCACCCACTACGGAGCCAATATTGATAATTCGGCCCCAACGCGCCTTGGTCATGCCGCGCAAAACGCCCTTGGACAGGCGAAACAGACTGTTCAGGTTGGTATCGACCACGTCGTACCACTCGTCGTCTTTCATGCGCATCATCAGGTTGTCGCGGGTGATGCCGGCGTTGTTCACCAGGATCGACGGTGCGCCAAACTCTGCGCTGATCTGCGCCAGTACGGCAGCCACGGACTCGTCGCTGGTCACGTTCAGCTCAAGGCCGGTGCCTTGTACGCCGTTTTCCTTCAGGGTCGCGGCGATACGCTCGGCGCCCGAAGCGGACGTGGCGGTGCCGATCACGATGGCGCCTTGACGGCCCAACTCGAGGGCGATGGCCTGGCCAATGCCACGGCTTGCGCCGGTAACCAGTGCAACTTTACCTTGCAGACTCATGCAGGCTTCTCCTAATTCTTCAGGCCAGGGCTGCGCGAGCGGCAGCGAAGGCATCCGGGGTATTGAGGTTAGCGGTCGACACACCGTCGGCGCAGCGCTTGTTCAGGCCGGCCAGGACTTTGCCCGGGCCGCACTCGACCAGTTCGGTGGCGCCATTGGCGGCCAAGGTCTGGACCGATTCCACCCAACGTACGGGCTTGTAGAGCTGTTCCAGCAGGTCGCGCTTGAGGGTATCGAGGTCGGCGGCCACGGCCGCGCTGACGTTCTGCACCAGCGGGATCTGCGGCGCCTGCCAGTTGATGGCAGCGATGGACTCGGCAAAACGCTCGGCGGCCGGGCGCATCAGTTCGCAGTGCGACGGCACGCTCACGGGCAACGGCAGGGCACGCTTGGCGCCACGGGCCTTGCAGCCTTCGATGGCACGCTCGACGGCCGCCTTGGCACCGGCGATCACCACCTGGCCAGGGGAGTTGAAGTTCACGGCACTGACCACGTCGCCCTGAGCCGCTTCGGCACAGGCTTCGATCACGACAGCATCGTCCAGGCCGAGAATGGCGGCCATGCCGCCCTGCCCGGCCGGAACGGCTTCCTGCATCAGTTGACCACGACGCTCGACCAGCTTGACCGCTTCCGCCAGGGTCAGGCTGCCCGCCGCCACCAAGGCGCTGTATTCGCCCAGGCTGTGACCGGCGACGAAGGCCGGGCGTGCGCCGCCTTCTGCCAGCCACAAACGCCACAGGGCGATCGAAGCGGTCAGGATGGCCGGCTGGGTTTTATCGGTTTGGTTGAGTTGCTCTTCCGGCCCTTGCTGGGTCAGTGCCCACAGGTCGTAACCCAGAGCGTCGGAAGCTTCCTTGAAGGTGTCCAGGATCAACGGGTATTGCGCGCCCAGCTCGGCCAACATGCCGAGGGACTGCGAACCCTGCCCTGGAAAGACGAATGCGAGGGATGTAGACATGTAACAAGCCCCTAATGATCTGGTCGTCAAAAAAGCGCACGCCTACAGCGGGAGCGCGCGAAACTGACAGATTGGATGGTCAATTGAACTGGCCGGTCACATTTAAGCACTCCCGAGCCGATTCGCCTAAGGCAACAGGTCCTCAAGACGCCCGCGCAAGCGTTGCGGCAGGTTTTCCTGAATCTCGATCAGGGCCCGCGCAATCGCGCTCTGGAAGCCTTCGACGCCCGCCGAGCCGTGGCTTTTCACCACAATGCCCTGGAGGCCGAGAAAACTTGCGCCATTGTGCCGCGCCGGTGCCAGGTCCGCCTGCAGTCGGCGCATCAGCGGCAGCGCCAAAGCACCGACCGCGCGTGACAACAGATTCTGCCTGAACAAGGTTTCAATCCGGCTGGCAATCATCGTCGCCAGGCCCTCGCTGGATTTGAGCAGGATATTGCCGACAAACCCGTCGCACACAACCACATCCGCTTCGCCGCGGTACAGGCCATCACCCTCGACGAACCCGATGTAGTTCAAGCCTCGCGCGCCTTGCAACAAGGTCGCAGCCAATTTGACCTGCTGGTTACCCTTGATGTCCTCGGTGCCGATATTCAGCAACGCCACCCGCGGGCGGGTCACGCCCAGCGCTTCGGCAGCCACCGACCCCATCACCGCGAACTGGAACAGGTGATCGGCACTGCAATCGACGTTCGCGCCCAGGTCCAGCAACTGGCAATAGCCCTGTTGCGTCGGAATCGCGGCCACCATGGCCGGACGATCAATGCCGGGCAGCGTCTTGAGCACATGCCGCGACAACGCCATCAGCGCCCCGGTATTACCCGCACTGACACAGGCTTGCACCTTGCCATCGCGCAGCAACTCCAGGGCCACCCGCATCGAAGAGTCGGGCTTGCCACGCAGGGCCGCCGCCGGCTTGTCATCCATGCTGATGGTTTCGCTGGCTGGCGTAATCGTCAGGCGCGCGCGATCCACCGCCGGATGGCTGGCAATCAGTTCTTCAAGTAAGGAGGGTTGACCGACAAGGGTCAGGTGCAGCGAGGGTGTTGCAGACAGGCTGGCAATGCAGGCCTGAACAATGCTGCGGGGACCGAAGTCCCCGCCCATTGCGTCTATCGCGATGACTAGAGCAGACAAGTGATTACTCGTCAGCGCCCTTGTCGATCACTTTACGGCCACGGTATACGCCTTCTGGCGATACGTGGTGACGCAGGTGAACTTCACCGGTGGTCTTTTCTACGGACAGGGTGCTTGCCTCGAGAGCGTCGTGCGAACGGCGCATGTCACGGGCGGAGCGGGATTTTTTGTTCTGCTGAACAGCCATAATTGATTAACTCCTAAACGTTTGGGTCACGCTTTAACTGCGCCAATACACTGAACGGGTTGGACCGCGTTACCTCGTCCTCGCTCGGTTCGGGCTCGTCATCGAGGCCCGCCGGCTGCTGGCATTCTTCCGGATGATGAGCAGGCACAATGGGCAAGGCGAGCAAAAGCTCCTCCTCGATCAGTGCATGCAGATCCAAAGGATCTTCGCCCAGTTCCAGCACGTCATAACCTTTCGGCAACGACTGGGTATTCGCACCCTCCTTCACCACAGCATAACTGCACTCGCTGTGGATCGGCAGGGTGACCAGCTCAAGACAACGCTGGCAAACCATTTTGACTTCGGTGTCGATAAAGCTGTGGATTACCACAGATTTACGTTCATCTCGTTCAAAAACGAATTTAGCCTGGACCGTACCGACGGTGTCGGAAAGCGGGTCGCAGAGTCTCTCCAAATCGGCCAGCAGCAACTCACCTTGAAGGGAAGTGCCACGATCAGCCAATTTGCGCGGGTCAACGTGAGGTGGAATCGGGTCATTCAACATAGGCGCAGCATTATAGGGATGCACCCGGCCATGTCAAAGGAAATTCAGCCCTGTGCGTCAGCCGGTCACGCAGCTAGAATTCCCGGCCGCCCTGAGGAGACGCCCATGCTGCCTTTATTACTCGCATCCAGCTCGGTTTATCGCCGGGAATTGCTGAGCCGCCTGCACCTGCCATTCACCTGCAGCTCGCCGGATATCGACGAAAGCCATCGTGCAAATGAGTCCGCCGTGGAATTGGTCAAGCGCCTGGCCGAACAGAAAGCCCGCGCCCTCGCCGCCAATCACCCAAGGCATTTGATCATCGGCTCCGACCAGGTAGCGGCGCTCGAAGGGCGCATTATCGGCAAGCCCCACACCTTTGAAAATGCCCGCGAACAGTTATTGGCTGCCAGCGGTAAGCGGGTCAGCTTTTTGACCGGCCTGGCCTTGCTCAATACCGAGACAGGCCACTGCCAGGTCGACTGCGTACCGTTTACCGTGCAGATGCGCGAGCTGGACGCTGAACGCATTGAACGCTACCTGCGGATTGAGCAGCCCTATGACTGCGCAGGTAGCTTCAAGGCTGAAGGGCTGGGCGTGAGCTTGTTTCAGAGTAGCGAAGGGCCGGATGCGACCAGCCTGGTGGGTTTGCCGCTCATTCGCCTGGTAGATATGTTGCTGGCCGAAGGTGTGCAAATCCCCTAGCAACACCGCAAAACGAAATGTGGGAGGGGGCTTGCTCCCAATTACGGTGGGCCAGCTACAAACAAGCTGACTGAACCACAGCCATCGGGGGGGGGCAAGCCCCCTCCCACAATTTGAGCTATCCCAGCCTCAGGATCTCAGCGCAGCGTCGGGCCTTGGAAGCCCATGTACAACGCCAGCTTCTCGGCCACGCTGGCGCCGAGCTTCTTGGAGAACCGATCAAACGGCGACTCCTCGACGGTGAAATCCACCAGCTCTTTCTCGCCGATCACGTCCCGCGCCACCAGACTGGCGCTGCCCAGGCCGTCGATCAAGCCCAGCGGCAATGCCTGCTCGCCCGACCACACCAACCCGGAGAACAGCTCCGGATGCTCTTTGTCCTTCAAGCGATCCCCACGGCCCTGCTTCACGCTGGCGATGAACTGGCGATGAGTGGTGTCGAGCACGCCCTGCCAGAACGCGGTTTCATCCGCCTTTTGTGGCTGGAACGGGTCCAGGAAGGATTTGTGCTCGCCCGACGTGTACGTGCGACGCTCCACCCCCAGCTTCTCCATGGTGCCGACAAAGCCGTAACCGGCCGCCGTCACACCTATGGAACCCACCAGGCTGGCCTTGTCGGCGTAGATCTGGTCGGCGGCGCTGGCGATGTAGTAGGCGCCGGAGGCCCCCAGGTCGGAAATCACTGCATACAGCTTGATGTCCGGATGCAGGCCGCGCAGACGGCGAATCTCGTCATACACATAACCCGACTGCACCGGACTGCCGCCAGGGCTGTTGATGCGCAGGACCACGCCCTTGACCTTGGGGTCTTCAAACGCGGCGCGCAGGCTGCTGACAATATTGTCGGCGCTGGCGGGCTCCTTGTCGGCAATCACCCCACGCACTTCGATCAATGCGGTGTAATGGGCACCCCGGGTGGCGCTTTTTTCCATGTCCATCAGCGGGCTGAACAGCGCCAGCATGCCGATAAGCCAGACGAACGTCAGCAGCTTGAAGAATATCCCCCAACGCCGTGCGCGGCGCTGTTCCTGGACGCTGGCCAGGAGGGTTTTCTCCAGCAGTTTCCAGCTCTTGTCGTCACTGCTGTCAGCCTTTTCAGGCGCTTTCCACTCGTCACTCATGCCATCTACCCCAGCAAAGACTTATCGAGCCCGGCTGAGCCAGGCCTGCAATTCGGAAAAATGATCGATCGTCAGCCGTGGCTCGTATTGCTGCAAGGCCTCGGCAGACTGGGCGCCATAACTGACCGCCACGCTGTCCATGCCTGCATTGCGCGCCATCATCAGGTCGAAGGAGGCATCGCCTACCATCAGTGCCTGACGCGGCGATACACCGCAATGAGCCATGATCTGCTCAAGCATCAGAGGATGGGGCTTGCTGGCAGTTTCATCGGCGGCGCGGGTGATATCGAAATAATTTTCCCAGCCATGAGCCTTGAGCACCCGATCCAGCCCGCGACGAGCCTTGCCGGTAGCAACCGCCAGGTGATAACCCTCGGCGCGAAACGCGTCCAGCGACTGCACCACGCCTTCAAACAGCGGCGAAGGCGTGGCCTCCAGCGCAATGTAGTGATCGGCATAGTGGTCACGAAACGCAGCCAGTTCCGTGTCGCTGATTTCGGGATACAACGTGCGGATCGCCTCGGGCAGGCCCAGGCCAATGATGCCCTTGACCGCGTGATCAGTGCACAGCGCATAACCCGAGCGGGTCGACGCTGCATGCATCGACTCGACAATACGGCCAATGGAGTTGGCCAGCGTACCGTCCCAATCGAAGATCAGCAGTTTGTAATCAAGGTGCGACACTCAAACGCTCCACGGTCTTGGCCCACATGTCATCGACCGGCGCCTGCAGCTTCAGCTCGCCACCATCGGGCAACGGCACGGTCAGCATGTAGGCGTGCAGGAACAGGCGCTTGCCGCCCAGGTCGCGGATCTCCTTGGAGAAACCCTCGTCGCCGTACTTGGTGTCGCCGGCAATGCAATGGCCCGCATGCAGGGTGTGCACGCGAATCTGGTGGGTCCGGCCGGTGACAGGCTTGGCCTCGACCAGGGTGGCGAAGTCGCCGAAGCGGCGCAGCACCTTGAACAACGTCAGGGCCTCTTTGCCCTCCTCGTCCACTTCTACCATGCGTTCGCCAGAGCGCAGGTTGCTCTTCTGCAACGGCGCGCGGACGCTCTTGATGGAGCTGGCCCAGTTGCCACGCACCAGCGCCATGTAGCGTTTGTCCACGCCATCGCCACGCAGGGCGGTATGCAGGTGGCGCAACATGCTGCGCTTCTTGGCAATCATCAGCAGGCCGGACGTGTCGCGGTCCAGGCGGTGGACCAGTTCCAACTCCTTGGCGTCCGGACGCAACTGGCGAAAGGCTTCGATCACGCCGAAGTTGAGGCCGCTGCCACCGTGCACCGCAATGCCGCAGGGCTTGTTGATCACGATCAGCTTGTTGTCTTCGAAGACAATCGAGGCCTCCAGGCGCTGCAACAGGCCCTGCGCCAGCGGCACGGGTTCGTCACGTTCAGGCACGCGCACCGGTGGCACACGGACGATATCGCCCGCCTGCAGCTTGTACTCGGGCTTGATCCGGCCTTTGTTCACCCGCACTTCACCTTTACGCAAGATGCGGTAAATCAAGGTCTTGGGCACGCCTTTGAGCCTGGCCAGGAGAAAATTGTCGATGCGTTGGCCGGCATATTCCGGCGAGACCTCGAGCAGCTGGACGCTGGGGGTCTGGGGGGCGGTAGTCGTCATGGCGGCGATGATAACAATTTTTTATGGAATTGAAGCACTTAATCATTGCTGCTATAGTCGCGAACGCCGCCAAAAGCGGCCTGGCCAGAGGACATGCGGCATACAGCCGGCCCTGACCATCGCAATTCATCAGGACGCGAGGCCGTCCTACGGGGCTTTCGCCACCCTGGAAGGCTCAAGATTGTAACAAGCGCAGGTGACATGAGGCCTGAAGCGAGTGCAGAAAGCAGAGTGAATACTCGCGTTTTGCGCCGATATTTACGGCCAGTTCACAAAGTGCAGTCAGTCTTGGACCAGACCACGGCGAATACTTCGGAAACAACGCCTGTTAAGAGCTGAGCGAGAGCGCAGTCGCCCTCGCCCAGTCTTGTTTAGCCATGAGCGTGGACTCCCCATTGGAGAACACGGTAAATGCCAACCCGCTGCGGATTCTGCGCGCGGCAGCACCCGAATTATCAGGGATACGTGTAGGGTGGAGATGCACAACCGTCGGACCGTGTAGCACTAGGCTTATATTTAGACGCTTCATCTCGTCCACAGTCGCCGGTTGATTCCTCCTCCTGACCTTAGCTTTTGTTGAAGTGGTGCCTTTGTCACCACCGCTAACAAGCAGGACGCGTCCGTCGCGATACCGGCCCAATTGGCCGGTGTTTGCTGGACACTGGAGTGGCCAACCACTCTTGACGCACCTGACACCGACCGTGAGAAGTCGTGTGTGCCGAACGCCGTTTCCGGCAGCCCGGAAACCGACGGTACAACATGAAAAGAATGCTGATTAACGCAACTCAACCCGAAGAGTTGCGTGTTGCACTGGTAGATGGCCAGCGCCTCTACGACCTGGACATCGAATCCGGTGCACGCGAGCAAAAGAAGGCCAACATCTATAAAGGCCGTATTACTCGCATCGAACCAAGCCTTGAGGCTGCCTTTGTCGATTTCGGCTCCGAGCGCCACGGCTTTCTGCCCCTCAAAGAAATCTCCCGCGAATACTTCAAGAAAGCCCCTGAAGGCCGCGTGAACATCAAGGACGTCCTGAGCGAAGGCCAGGAAGTCATCGTCCAGGTCGAGAAAGAAGAGCGTGGCAACAAGGGCGCAGCCCTCACCACCTTCATCAGCCTGGCTGGCCGTTACCTGGTCCTGATGCCAAACAACCCACGTGCCGGCGGTATCTCCCGTCGCATCGAAGGCGAAGAGCGCAACGAACTGCGCGAAGCGCTGAACGGCCTCATCGCACCGGCCGACATGGGCCTGATCGTTCGCACTGCCGGCCTGGGCCGCAGCAGCGAAGAAATGCAGTGGGACCTCGACTACCTGCTGCAACTGTGGACCGCCATCAAAGAAGCGTCCCTGGACCGTTCCGCGCCATTCCTGATCTACCAGGAAAGCAACGTGATCATCCGCGCCATCCGCGATTACCTGCGCCAGGACATCGGCGAAGTGCTGATCGACAGCGTTGAAGCCCAGGACGAAGCCCTGACCTTCATCCGCCAGGTGATGCCGCAGTACGCCAGCAAGATCAAGCTGTACGAAGACAGCGTGCCGCTGTTCAACCGTTTCCAGATCGAAAGCCAGATCGAGACCGCCTTCCAGCGCGTCGTCGAACTGCCTTCCGGTGGCTCCATCGTGATCGACCCGACCGAAGCCCTGGTGTCCATCGACATCAACTCGGCGCGTGCGACCAAAGGCAGCGACATCGAAGAAACCGCCCTGCAGACCAACCTGGAAGCGGCTGAAGAAATCGCCCGCCAACTGCGCCTGCGTGATATCGGCGGCCTGATCGTGATCGACTTCATCGACATGACCCCTGCCAAGAACCAGCGCGCCGTGGAAGAAAAAGTCCGCGAATGCCTGGAAGCTGACCGTGCCCGCGTACAAGTCGGCCGCATCTCCCGCTTCGGCCTGCTGGAAATGTCCCGTCAGCGCCTGCGTCCATCCCTGGGCGAGAGCAGCGGTATCGTCTGCCCGCGTTGCAACGGCACCGGCATCATCCGTGACGTTGAATCGCTGTCCCTGGCGATCCTGCGCCTGATCGAAGAAGAAGCCCTGAAAGACCGCACCGCCGAAGTCCGCGCACAAGTGCCGATCCCGGTGGCCGCGTTCCTGCTCAACGAAAAACGCAACTCGATCACCAAGATCGAACTGCGCACCCGTGCTCGTATCGTCATCCTGCCGAACGATCACCTCGAGACGCCGCACTTCGAAGTGCAACGCCTGCGTGATGACAGCCCGGAAGCCCACAGCGGCCAGTCCAGCTACGAAATCGCTGCTGCCGCTGCCGAAGTGGAAGAAGTCCAGCCAGCCGCTGCGACCCGCACCCTGGTACGCCAGGAAGCCGCCGTGAAAACCGCGCCAGCCCGTGCCAACGCACCGGTGCCGGTTGAAGCCGCTGCCCCGGTTGCTGCGCCGGCCGCCCTGCCTGAGCCAAGCCTGTTCAAGGGCCTGGTGAAGTCGCTGGTGAGCCTGTTCGCCACCAAGGAAGAGCCAGCCGCTCCGGTCGTGGTCGAAAAACCCGCCACCGAGCGTCCAGCGCGCAACGAAGAGCGTCGCAACGGTCGTCAACAGAGCCGCAACCGTAATGGTCGCCGCGACGAAGAGCGCAAGCCGCGCGAAGAACGTGCACCGCGTGAAGACCGCGCGCCACGTGAAGAGCGCCAGCCTCGCGAAGCCCGTGAAGACGCCCCGGCCGTAGCCCGCGAAGAACGTGCACCGCGTGAAGAACGCGCACCACGTACACCCCGCGCACCGCGTGAAGACCGCAAGCCACGTGGCGAGCGCGAAGAGCGTGTGCGTGAACTGCGCGAACCGCTGGACGCCGTCCCTGCCGTCGCCGGTGCTGCCGTGGTCGCTGAAGAGCGCCCGGCCCGCCAGCCGCGTGAAGAACGTGCCCCACGTGAAGAGCGTCAACCGCGCGCACCGCGTGAAGAACGTCAACCACGTGCCGAGCAAGCCGCTGCCGCCAGTGAAGAAGAAGTGCTGACCGGTGAAGAGCAACTGCAGGAAGACGGTCAGGAAGGCGCCGAAGGCGATCGTCCACGCCGCCGCTCCCGTGGCCAGCGTCGTCGCAGCAACCGTCGTGAGCGTCAGCGTGACGCCAACGGCAATGTGATCGAAGGCTCGGAAGAGACCGGCGAAAACGCAGAAGCTGCCAGCAGCGAGCCGACCGGCGCCGACCTGGCTGCCGGCCTGGCCGTTACCGCTGCCGTTGCAAGCTCGGCGATCAGCGCACCGGCTGAAGCCCAGGCTCACGAGCAGGCTGAGCGCGCCACTGCTGCTGTCGAGGAACATGTCGCAGTAGAAGCACCGGCTGCCGAGACCCCAGCGGTTGAAGCGCCTGTTGCTGAAACGCCAGTCGTCGAAGCACCGGTTGCTGAAACCCCAGTGGTTGAAGCACCGGTTGTCGAAGCGACCACCCCGGTGGAAGCACCCGTTGTTCCGGAAGTGGAAGTGGCACCGGTTCAAGATGCCCAGCCTGAAGTTGAAGTGGCCGCGATTGAGTCCGCTCCGGCGGTTGAGCCTGAGCCAGTGACTGAAGCCGTGGTTGAAGCGCCTGTTGTCGAAGCCGCCCCAGAAGTGCGTGAAGTTCGTGAAGTTCGTGAAGTTCGTGAAGAACAGACCGCCTTCCAGTGGCATGCCGAGCCAACTGCTCCGGTTGAAGCGCCTGCCCCGGCGGCAGAAGAAGCGCCAGCACCGATTGCCGAAGTGATTGTCGCCGAACCAGCCCCTGTGGTTGAGCCCGCTCCAGTCGACGAGCCTGCGCCAGTGGTTGAAGCACCGGTGGTTGCCGAAGTGGCAGCCCCCGTGGTTGAAGCCGCCCCGGCCAGCGCCCTGACCGAAAACGGCCGTGCGCCGAACGACCCACGTGAAGTGCGTCGCCGTCGCAAGGAAGCTGAAGCTGCCGCAGCACTGAAAGCAGAGCAAGAGAGCAATCCTCTGGTCTGATTCCAGCTGCAACTGAAAAGCCCCGCCTGATCACTCAGGCGGGGCTTTTTTATGGGCTCTCACAGTCAGATGTGAGCAAAATTCAGCGAGTGCGGCAGATCGACATCCCAAAGCACACCAGGGTCCTTGACCAACACTTCGTGCACGGTCGCCTGAGCAAACAGCGGCTTGGCGCCACGATCACCGGTCAAGGCCATCAGCCCCGGCCCAAATGCCTGGCCAAACGCCACAGGATGCCCATAGCGCCCCTCCTGCACTGGCACACTGATGCTGCCCTGCCCCAGCCCATCAATTACCCGCTCGATGCTCGACGGCCGAATAAACGGCATATCCCCCAGCACCACCAGCCAGCCATCCGCCGGACCACTGGCCGCAACCGCCGCCGCAATACTCTCGCCCATACCGGTTGAGCGCAGCAGCAGGACTTCGCAGCCATAGGCTTCGGCCAACCGGACAACGTCCGTGCGATCAGGGGAGGTCACCACCCAGCGCTTCACGACACACTCAGGCAGGTTCACGAGCACCTGCTCGATAACCGGCCGCACCACACCGTCCAGGCCAACGCAGTCCACCCACAACTTATCCTGGTCGGCCCCGGCTTCGGCCCGGAAGCGACTGCCCTGCCCCGCCGCCAGCACAATCGCAGTGACGGTCACTCAGCGACCACCGGCAACGGTTTCTTCTGCATCGGCGCCACGCCGTTCTTGATCGCGACAATTTCCGCCATCAACGACAGCGCGATTTCAGCGGGCGTGTGGCTGCCGATGTGCAAGCCGATCGGCCCGTGCAGGCGTGCAATCGCTTCCGTCGACAGCCCCAGCGCCACGAGGTTTTCACGGCGCTTCTGGCTGTTGACCCGGGAACCCAGGGCGCCAATGTAGAACGCCGGGGAATTCAGCGCCGTCAGCAACGCCATATCATCCAGACGCGGGTCATGGGTGAGGCAAACAATGGCCGTGCGCTCATCGGTCTGGATGTTCAACACCGCTTCATCGGGCATGCCCGGTACAAAACGACCGTGCTGGGCCTCCCAGCCGTAGACAAACTCTTCGCGGGGATCACAGATCAACACTTCGAAATCCAGCAACCGCGCCATCTCGGCCACGTAGCGCGACAACTGCCCTGCCCCGATCAACAGCAAACGCCAGCGTGGGCCGTAGATGGCCCGCAGGCGCTCACCGTCGAACGTGACGCTGTCGGTCTTGCTCGCGGCACTCAAGGTCACCGCGCCGGTTGCCAGGTCCAGCTCGCGGGCGACAATCTGATGGTCTTCACAGCGCGCCAGCAACTGCGCCACCCATTCCCATTCGTCCACGCGTTCCTCGGTCAGGCGCAACGTGCCGCCGCAGGGCAGGCCGAAGCGCGCCGCTTCATCGCGGGTGACGCCGTAGGTCACCAACTGCACCGGCGGCCCGTCAGCCGGCAACCGGCCGTCGTGCAGGCGCGCGATCAAGTCATCCTCGATGCAGCCGCCAGACACCGAACCAATCACCACGCCGTCGCCACGCAACGCGAGCATCGCGCCCGGTGGCCGCGGTGCGCTGCCCCAGGTCTGCACGACGCTGTACAACACCACTCGCTGCCCGGCGCGGCGCCATTCGAGCACGCTGCGCAGGACATTCAAATCCACACTGTCCACAAAACCTCCTGCAAGCGTTACAACCGATTCACTTACTGTAAAACAAAAGCCGCCAAAGTAATGTGCCAGAAACGCAAACGCCCCGAACCAGTCGGGGCGTTTGTGGGTTGCCGTGGCGTCAGGTCACGCCATCAGCGACTTACTTGACGACAGGTGCAGGGCCTTCGGCCACGCCCAGGTCGTCGATTTCGCGGGTTTCCGAGATACCGGTACCGCCGGACGCCAGCTCGCTTTGCAGCTTGTCGGTGTCCAGTTCCTTGACCCACTTGGCCACGACGATGGTGGCAACGGCGTTACCCACCAGGTTGGTCAGTGCGCGGGCTTCGGACATGAAGCGGTCGATACCCAGGATCAGCGCCAGGCCGGCAACCGGCAGGTGGCCTACGGCCGACAGGGTTGCAGCCAGTACGATGAAGCCCGAACCGGTCACGCCTGCAGCGCCTTTGGAGGACAGCAGCAGCACCAGCAGCAGGGTGATCTGGTGGGTGATGTCCATGTGGGTGTCAGTCGCCTGGGCGATGAACACGGCAGCCATGGTCAGGTAGATCGAGGTACCGTCGAGGTTGAAGGAGTAGCCGGTCGGGATCACCAGGCCTACTACGGATTTCTTCGCACCCAGACGCTCCATCTTGATCAGCATGCGTGGCAGTGCGGACTCGGAGGAGGAAGTACCCAGTACGATCAGCAGCTCTTCACGGATGTAGCGAACCAGCTTCAGCACGCTGAAACCGTGAGCGCGGCAGATACCGCCCAGCACCACCAGCACGAACAGCAGGCACGTGATGTAGAAGCAGATCATCAGCTGGCCCAGTTGCACCAGCGAGCCAACGCCGTAGGCACCGATGGTGAACGCCATGGCGCCCAGGGCACCGATTGGCGCGAGCTTCATGATCATGTTGATGATGTTGAACATCACGTGGGCGAAGCGATCGATGAAGTCCAGTACCGGCTTGCCGTAGGCACCCAGGCGGTGCAGGGCGAAACCGAAGATCACCGAGAACATCAGCACTTGCAGGATGTCGCCGTTGGCGAAGGCGCCGACGATGGTGTTCGGGATGACGTTGAGGATAAAGCCGACGATGCTCTGATCTTTACCGGCAGTCACGTAGGCCGCGACTTTGGAGGCGTCCAGGGTAGCGACGTCGATGTGCATGCCGTTGCCCGGTTGCACGACGTTGACCACGATCAGGCCGATCAGCAGCGCGATGGTCGAAACGATTTCGAAGTACAACAACGCGTAGCCACCGGTCTTGCCCACCGACTTCATGCTTTGCATGCCAGCGATGCCGCTGACAACAGTGCAGAAGATGATGGGGGCGATGACCATTTTGATCAGTTTGATGAACCCGTCACCCAGTGGCTTGAGGGCCACACCGGTCTGCGGGTAGAAGTGCCCCAGCAGGATACCGATAACGATTGCGACGATTACCTGGAAATACAGGGTTTTGTAGAATGGCTGACGAGTCGTCATTGCAAAATTCCTCAATCGTCCCGTGTGGCAAAGATCCGCCATTGCCCACGACACTTCAATTGCGAACCCTCCTGCACTGGAGGGATTTGTTGTTTGCGAGACCTGTAGGTTCAGGCCTGCGCTGTAATCCTTATCGCAAACGCCGTGCCACTTTGCTGAAAACCCCCCAAGCCCTTCTGACACCGGGGTTGCAGGTTTGGAGGCGCCCTCCAACGCGCCGAACCAGGTGGCGGTTTTCCGCCCCCTTGCCCAATCCCGTCCTACAATTTGGCGGATATCCGCCTTGTTCGGTCATGACCCGGTGACTACCATCCGCCCTTCCATGGATGAGGCTTTCGCATGCGTGAACGTACCATCGCCAGTCACTACGCCCGAGCCGCCCTTGGCGGTGCGCGCCGGGCCGGTCATGATTTTTCGGCGCTGCTGCAACAGGTGGGGATTACCCCCGAGCTGCTGAGCGAGCCCCGCGCGCGCATCGCTCCAGAACAATTTACCCGGTTGCTGCAGTTGCTCTGGCTGGCGCTGGACGACGAGTACCTGGGCTTTGCCCAAGCGCCCAGCAAACGCGGGACCTTCGCCATGATGTGCCACGCGCTGATCCATTGCCGCACCTTGGAGAAGGCTCTGGAACGCGGCTTTTTATTTTATAGCCTGTTCCCACAAGGCCCGCGTTGGCAGTTGACGAGGGAAGGCGAAATGGCCCGCTTGAGCCTGGACGACGCCCACCTGTGGGACCCGGATCACTTCCTCAGTGAGTGCCTGCTGGTGATCTGGCATCGCCTCGGCAGCTGGCTGATCGGCCAGCGTATTCGGCTGCACCAGGTCACGTTCAGCTACACCCAGCCGCCCCATGCCAGCGAATATGACCTGCTGTTTCCCTGCGCCCAGCAATTCGGCGCGCCGAACACCAGCCTGGTATTTCCCACGCGCTACCTGAGCCTGCCGTTGTTGCAGGATGAGCGCACCCTCAAGCATTTTCTCGAACGCTCACCCGCCGACCTGCTGTCGCGTCCCGATGAGGGCGACAGCCTGAGCAGCCAGCTCAGACGCCTATTGAGCCGCGACCGCACGCCCTGGCCGGACCTGGACGCCGTCGCCCAGCATTTGCACATCAGCCCACAGACCCTGCGCCGGCACTTGCGTGAGGAAGGCACCAGCTTCCAGGCCCTCAAGGATGAGCTGCGGCGGGACATCGCCATCTACCATTTGGGGCGAGCGGATTTGTCGCTGCAGGCGATTGCCGAGCAACTCGGGTTCTCGGAACCGTCGGCGTTTCATCGGGCATTCAAGAAGTGGACGGGGCTGACGCCGGGGGCTTATCGCGCGCAAGAGAGCTAGCGGGCTGTTGCCTGGACCGGCCTCTTCGCGGGCGTGCCCACGATGAGGCCAGCACAGCCAGCGATGATCAAACCGCCGGAAAATGAATCTTGAACGCAGCCCCGCCCAACGGCGAATCCCCGAGGGTCAGCCGCGCGCCGTAGCTCTCGATGATGTCTTTGACCACCGCCAGCCCGATACCCTGCCCCGGATGCTGGCGATCCAGCCGCTCGCCGCGCTGCAAAATCCGCGCGCGCTGGTCAGGTGGTACACCCGGCCCGTCATCCTCGATGCACAACTCGATGCCCTCGAGGTTTTCCACCAGGCTGATGCGCACTTCGCTCAGGCACAGGCGGTAGGCGTTTTCCAGCAGGTTGCCGAGCAACTCAAGCAGAGCGCCCTTTTCGATCGGCAGGTCGCAGGCTTCAGGCAAGTCGAAGGCCACCTTGACGTGCTTGTCGCGGTAGACCTTGTCCAGCGTGTCGCACAGGCTTTGCAACACCGGTTCCAGTCGCACCTGATGGCGGACCAGGCCGCTCTTGCGCAGGCTGGCGCGCTGTAACTGGTAGCCGATCTGCTGGCTCATGCGCTCGATCTGGGATTGCAGCACCCAGGCCTGCTCGCGGTTTTCAGGGCGCTGGGCCAGGTCTTCGCTGACGCCTTGCAACACCGCCAGCGGAGTTTTCAGGCTGTGGGCCAGATCGTCGAGGGAGTCGCGATAGCGCGCACGTTGCTCGCGCTCGCTGTGCAGCAAACGGTTGAGGGAGCCGGTCAGGCGCAGCAGTTCGCGAGGGTGTTGCTCGCTGAGGCTTTCGCGGGTGCCACCCTCGATCTGGTCAAGCTCCTGGCTCAGGCGTCGCAGGGCTTGCAGCCCCCAGGTCAGGCCCAGCCACAGCAGCGTGAGCAGCACCAGCAAGGCCGCGCCGAAGCCCAGGTAAAGGTTTTCACGCAGGCCTTCGAGGGTCACTTGGTATTCGCGCACCGGTTGCAGCGCGACGATACTGAACGCGGCGCTTTTGCCGCTCAGCAGCTTGACCTCCACGTCATAGACGAAGAACTCCTGGCCGTTCGCCTCGCGAATCCGTGCGAACTCATTGCCACGCCCGTCGTAGCGCGGCTTGTAATTGATCTTCTCTTCCTTGGTCGCCCGCGAGCGCCACACCAGGTGCCCTTCGCGGTCATAGATGTAGCCGAGCAAGCGGCTGTCCGTCAGGTTGAAACGCTCATCGGGCAACTGCGCCGGCATCTGAAGGCGGTTGTTCTCGACGCGGGCGGCGGAGATCAAGGTCGTGACGTCCGACGCCAGGCGCTGCTCGATGGAGTCCTGCAACGCCAGGCTGAAGGCGCCCTGCATGGCCGGCAACAAGCCGAGCATGAACAGCACGGCCAAGGTGGCGGCCGCCAGCATCAGGCGCACGCGCAGCGAACGAATCAACGGCAGCGCTCATTGAACAGGTAGCCCAGGCCACGCACGGTATCGATCGGCTTGAAACCGGCCGGGCCTTCGAGTTTGCGGCGCAAGCGGCCGACCAGCACTTCGATGACGTTCGGGTCGCGCTCGTCATCATCGGGATACAGCTGTTCCATCAAGCGATCCTTGGCAATCACCTGCTGGTGATGGCGCATCAGGTATTCAAGGATGCGGTATTCGTAGGCGGTCAGCGCCAGGGGTTGTTCGTCGAGGGACGCTTGCTTGCGATTGAGGTCGAGCAGCAAGGGCCCGGCGACGATGGTCGACTGAGTGAACCCGCTGGAGCGGCGCAGCAAAGCGTTCATGCGCGCCTCCAGTTCCTCGAACTGGAACGGCTTGACCACGTAGTCGTCCGCGCCGGCGGCCAGGCCCTCGACCTTGTCCTGCCAGTTGCCGCGGGCGGTGAGGATCAGGATCGGGAAGGTCTTGGCCTGGGTGCGCAGTTGGCGGATCAGGTCCAGGCCGCCCATGCCGGGCAGGCCCAGGTCGATGATCGCCAGGTCGTGATTGAACTGGCCGGTCTGGTACAAGGCTTCCTCGGCGTTGGCCACGGCCTCGACCACATGGCCGCTGTCGGTCAGGCGGGTAAACAGGTGATGACGCAACAGCGCCTCATCTTCCACCACCAGCAATTTCATAAGGGTCTCCAAGGCAAATCAGGGTCCGACAGAGGGATATCATAGCGGCCCTGACACTCAGCGTAAGCAAACACCCCTGAACTTGTGCTGAACGCTGTGCACTATCCTCCGGCCGGGCAACTGGGCAAAATACCGTCATGACACGCCTACCTGCTTGCTGCACCCCACTCGACGCCCACTGGCCGCTGCCCGCCCCCCTGCCCGGCACGGTGTTTTTCAGTACGCGTTTCGATCCGGCCCTGCTGACAGCCGACGACTTCCAGCACAGCGCTGTGCCGCCCCCGGCCAGCATCCAACGCTCGGTCGCCAAGCGCCAGGCCGAATTCCTGGCCGGCCGTGTGTGCGCGCGTGCGGCGCTGCAACAGCTGGATCAACTGGACTGCATCCCGGCCATCGGCGAGGACCGCGCACCGGTGTGGCCCGGGCATATCAGCGGGTCCATCACCCACAGCACCGGGCACGCGGCGGCGATTGTCGGGCTCAAGGCGCAATGGCGCGGGCTGGGCATGGACCTGGAGAACCTGCTCAGCCTGGAACGCGCGGAGCGCCTGGCCGGGGAGATCCTCACACCCGATGAACTGCAACGCATGCAGTTATTGCCACGTGAGCACATCGCCCAACTGGTGACGCTGACGTTTTCGGTGAAAGAAAGCCTGTTCAAGGCGCTCTATCCGCTGGTACTCAAGCGCTTCTATTTTGAGCACGCCGAGGTGCTGGAGTGGACGGACGCCGGGGCTGTAAAACTGCGGTTGCTGACGGATCTGTCCAGCGAGTGGTGTCATGGCAAAGAACTGCCAGGGCAGTTTGTGGTGGAGGATCGGCAGTTGTTGAGCCTGGTGGCCATCGGCGCCTGACCCGCCGTGGATCGGGTTCACCCAGCAAAATCCAGGCATATCAGGGTTTCTCTTGATCCCGAGGCCAACTCAGGCTGAAGCACGCGCCCCCCAGGTTGTTGCTCTTGCCGATCAGTGCCCGCCCGCCATGCCAATGGATGATTCGCCGTACAATCGACAACCCCAGCCCATGCCCGCCCGATGCACGGGTGCGGCTGTCGTCGAGGCGCAGGAACGGCGTGAAGATCCGCTCCCAGGCGCTTTCCGGCACGCCGGGGCCGTCATCTTCCACGTCGATGCGGCAACGCACCTGGCCCACCTGATAACTGATCAACACCTGGCCCTGGGCATGGCGCATCGCGTTGCTCACCAGGTTTTGCAGGGCGCGGTGCAGGTAGCGCGGCTCGGCGTCGACCCAGGCATCGTCCCAGTGCGCCGACGACAGGCAGATCCCCCGCGCCACCTTGACCTGCGGGCGCAATGGCGATAATTCGCCGATCACCTGATCCAGCAGCGCGTCGAGGTCGACACGCTGGAAATTCAAGGCCGGCGAGCCCTGCTCCAACCGCGCATAGGTGAGCATTTCATCCACCAGGCCGTCGAGGTCCTGGATGTCGTGGTCCATGCCGTCCAGGTATTTACGCCGGGCTTCGGGGGTCGCGGCGTCGCCGATCATCTCCAGGCCAAAGCGCAGGCGCGCCACCGGCGTGCGCAGTTCGTGGGAGACCGCGCGCACCAGTTCGCGCTGAATCGCCAGCAACTGCTGCAAATGCTCGGCCATGCCGTTGAACGCCGCCGCCAGCCGCCCCACCGAGTCAGCGCCCCGGGCCGGCACGCGGACTTCCAGGTTGCCCTTGGCGACTCGCGTAGCGGCAGCTTCCAGGCCTTTGAGGCGCCGCTCAAGCTGGCGCACCAGCAGGTACACAATCAGGCCGATGAGGGTCAGGCCGATCAAGGCGATGAGTACCAGCCACTGCACGGGATAAGGGTTCATTTGAAACAGCGGGCCGATCTCCAGCACCCACGGCGTGCCGACCATCCCGGCAAATACACGGATCGAATCGCCGCCCTTGCCCAGGGCCATCACGGTGTCACCCTCCGAGACGCGGCGACGCTGATCATCATCCATGTCAGCCTGATCCAGCGTCATCAGGTGCATGTCGAACCCGAAGCCCTTGGCGTCCTTTATGTCCGCCAGGCGTTGCGGCTGTTCGGCCACCGGGTAACGCACCAGCTCGTCGGCCAGCAGGTAGATCGTCGCGCGGGCCAGTTGCTCACTGATCTGCTGTACCTCGCCCTCCAGCACGAGCTGCTCCTGATCGCTGACCAGCCGAATGACCCGAGCCGCGTGCGGCCCGGTCTGCTGTACCAGCACTTGGCCGCGTTGCAGGCGGTTGCGCTGGCCGAGGTCCAGGCGGGCGTCGGCCAGCGGCCGCAATTCCAGCGGAATACCCAGCAACCGCCCCCAGATCGCCAGCGCGCGCTGGCGTTCGATGCGGCTCATGGGCTTGAGGTTGTCCCCCATCAAGGCAAAGGTGCCGTGAGCCAGGCGTTCGCGGTACTGCTCGCTGCGCGCATCATTGAGCAAATGCAAGGCCAGCACGCCGAGCAGCGCCACGAGGATCAGCGCCGCGCACATGCCGCCGTAGATGCGCAGGAATATCGAGTTCACAACGGCATATCGGCGGCGGCTTCGGGGACGAACAGGTAGCCTTTGCTGCGGATGGTCTTGATCAGGCGCGGGTGAATGGGATCGTCACCTATCTTGGGGCGGATACGCGAGATGCGCACGTCAATGGAGCGATCCTGGCCGTCGTAGCCGATGCCGCGCAAGGCGATGAAGATTTCTTCGCGGGACAGGATGCGCCCGGCATTGGCCACCAGCAGCCATAAAAGGTCGAACTCGGCGCTGGTCAGTTCGATCGCTGCGTTCTGCAACCAGGCTTCGCGCAGGGCATTGTCGACCACCAACGGGCCAAATTGCAGGCGGCGGCTTTCCACCTGGGCCGGTTCCGCCGGTTCGCTGCGCCGCAGCAGCGCCTGGATGCGCGCGAGCAACAGGCGCGGGCGCACGGGCTTGCAGACATAGTCGTCGGCGCCCATGTCCAGGCCAAGCACCTGGTCCATGTCGTCGGTGCGCGCGGTGAGCATCAGGATCACGCCATCATAGTGCTCGCGCACCTTGCGACAGATGCTCAGGCCGTCTTCGCCGGGGAGCATGAGGTCGAGGATCACCAGGTCGGGCTGCTCGGCAATGATGCGCGCCGCCGCCAGGGCGCCATCGCCCTCCACCGCCACGCGCAGGCCGTTGCTCTCCAGGTAATCACGGGTCAACTCGGCCAATCGCTCGTCGTCTTCGACGATCAATATGTGCCAGGTTTCTTGCTCCATGCGCTGCCTCTGTTCTCATTATTGTAGAAGCGGGCTGGCCCGCGAAAAACGCGAGGACGCCGCGTTAAGTCAGGCTGCCAGCGTTATCGTTGACGGCCTTCGCGAGCGAGCTCGCGCCCACAGCAATTGTCATATGACGCAGACAAAATAGCGTAGGAATAATCGCCGATTGTAGCCATGCCTCAGCCCCCTGGCACAAGCCGGGAAATCCATTCGGTAATCGTGTTTTTTTGTGATAGGGTTCGCGCCCTTCGAAAATGGCTCAGCTGTTTTAAGCCGGAAATATTTCATGACAAACGGCGTAACGCAGCAGTAATGCGGCCTACACGCAGGTTCCACCTTTCATACACATTTTACCCACAGCGTTATCCACAGGTTACTGCGTTGCCAACCCCTCGCAAACGCATTATCTTGTACCTCGGCGACAGAGCAGACCCTATATGTAGGGTTTTCGAGCAAATCGCCCAACCACACAAGTGGCTCGAATTTCAAGGGTTTTATTGCTAGCGCAGTAGGGAACCAACCGATTTTCAGTAGACCAAACCGCTCACGCGGATGGCAGCTGTTTCTCCATCCCGATATGGAAAACGGTACGGGTGTTGCAGGAAGAGCCTGGCACTCGCAATCAAATATAGAACGTGGAGACAACCCCCCATGCAAACCGACACAACTCGCGAGAACCCGCAGGGCTCCGTGCCGCAGGCCGCTGATTCGAACCAGGATCTGTCCGCCACTGCACCTGGCCAACTGCGCGTGATCAAGCGTAACGGCACTGTCGTTGCTTACACCGATGACAAGATCACCGTCGCCATCACCAAAGCGTTTCTTGCAGTTGAAGGCGGCACCGCTGCCGCCTCGTCGCGTATCCACGACACCGTTGCCCGCCTGACCGAACAGGTCACCGCGACCTTCAAGCGTCGCATGCCTTCGGGCGGCACCATCCATATCGAAGAAATCCAGGACCAGGTCGAACTGGCCCTGATGCGTGCCGGCGAGCAGAAAGTGGCCCGCGACTACGTGATCTACCGTGACGCCCGCTCCAAGGAACGTGCCGTACGCTCCCCGGCGGAAGAAGCCGCCGTGCAAGCGCACCCGTCGATCCGCATCACCCTGGCCGACGGCAGCTTCGCGCCGCTGGACCTGGGCCGCCTGAACACCATCATCACCGAGGCCTGCGAAGGCCTGGAAGAAGTCGATGGTGACCTGATCCAGCGCGAAACCCTGAAGAACCTGTACGACGGCGTGGCCCTGACCGACGTCAACACCGCCTTGGTGATGACTGCCCGTACCTTGGTTGAACGCGAGCCGAACTACTCGTTCGTGACCGCGCGCCTGCTGATGGACACCCTGCGCGCCGAAGGCCTGGGCTTCCTGAACGTTGCCGACAGCGCCACCCACCACGAGATGGCTGACCTGTACGCCAAGGCCCTGCCGGCCTACATCGCCAAGGGTATCGAATTCGAATTGCTCAACCCGGTCCTGGCCACCTTCGACCTGGAAAAACTCGGCAAGGCGATCAACCACGAGCGTGACCAGCAGTTCACCTACCTGGGCCTGCAAACCCTGTACGACCGTTACTTCATCCACAAGGACGGTATCCGCTTCGAACTGCCGCAAGTGTTCTTCATGCGCGTGGCCATGGGCCTGGCGATCGAAGAGAAGCAGAAAGAAGACCGTGCCATCGAGTTCTACAACCTGCTGTCGTCCTTCGACTACATGTCGTCGACCCCGACCCTGTTCAACGCCGGCACCCTGCGTCCACAGCTGTCCAGCTGCTACCTGACCACCGTGCCGGATGACCTGTCGGGCATCTACCACGCGATCCACGACAACGCCATGCTGTCCAAATTCGCTGGCGGCCTGGGCAACGACTGGACCCCGGTGCGTGCACTGGGTTCGTACATCAAGGGCACCAACGGCAAGTCCCAGGGCGTCGTGCCGTTCCTGAAAGTCGTGAACGACACCGCTGTAGCCGTTAACCAGGGTGGCAAGCGCAAAGGCGCTGTCTGTGCCTACCTGGAAACCTGGCACATGGACATCGAAGAGTTCATCGAGCTGCGCAAGAACACCGGTGATGACCGTCGTCGTACCCACGACATGAACACCGCCAACTGGATCCCTGACCTGTTCATGAAGCGTGTCTTCGACGATGGCCAGTGGACCCTGTTCTCGCCCTCCGAAGTGCCGGACCTGCACGACCTGACCGGCAAGGCCTTCGAAGAGCGCTACGAGTACTACGAAGCCCTGTCCCAGTACCCTGGCAAGATCAAGCTGTTCAAGACCATCCAGGCCAAAGACCTGTGGCGCAAGATGCTGTCCATGCTGTTCGAAACCGGCCACCCATGGCTGACCTTCAAGGACCCGTGCAACCTGCGTAGCCCGCAGCAGCACGTGGGCGTGGTCCACAGCTCGAACCTGTGCACCGAGATCACCTTGAACACCAACAAGGATGAGATCGCCGTTTGCAACCTGGGCTCGATCAACCTGCCGAACCATATCGTCAACGGCAAGCTGGACACCGCCAAGCTGGAGCGCACTGTCAACACCGCAGTCCGCATGCTCGATAACGTGATCGACATCAACTACTACTCGGTGCCACAGGCGCAGAACTCCAACTTCAAGCACCGTCCGGTCGGCCTGGGCATCATGGGCTTCCAGGACGCGCTGTACCTGCAGCACATTCCTTACGGTTCGGACGCTGCGGTCGAGTTCGCCGACAAGTCCATGGAAGCGGTCAGCTACTACGCGATCCAGGCTTCCTGCGACCTGGCCGACGAGCGCGGCGCCTACGAGACGTTCCAGGGTTCGCTGTGGTCCAAGGGCATCCTGCCGCTGGACTCGCAACAGATCCTGATCGAAGCCCGTGGCCAGAAGTACATCGACGTTGACCTGAACGAGTCCCTGGACTGGGCGCCGGTACGTGCCCGTGTGCAGAAAGGTATTCGTAACTCCAACATCATGGCCATCGCACCGACCGCCACCATCGCCAACATCACTGGCGTGTCGCAGTCGATCGAACCGACCTACCAGAACCTGTATGTGAAATCGAACCTGTCGGGCGAATTCACCGTGATCAACCCGTACCTGGTTCGCGACCTCAAGGCCCGCGGCCTGTGGGACTCGGTCATGATCAACGACCTGAAGTACTACGACGGTTCCGTGCAGCAGATCGAACGCATCCCGCAGGAGCTCAAAGAGCTCTATGCGACCGCCTTCGAAGTGGACACCAAGTGGATCGTTGACGCCGCCAGCCGTCGTCAGAAGTGGATCGACCAGGCCCAGTCCCTGAACCTGTACATCGCCGGCGCCTCGGGCAAGAAGCTGGACGTGACCTACCGCATGGCGTGGTACCGTGGCCTGAAAACCACTTACTACCTCCGTGCCCTGGCCGCGACCAGCACCGAGAAGTCGACCATCAACACCGGTAAGCTGAACGCCGTTTCCAGCGGCAACCACGGTGATGATTCGGTCCTCGCAGCGCCAGCCGGCCCGGCACCTGTGCCAAAAGCCTGCGCGATTGACGAGCCGGATTGCGAAGCTTGCCAATAAGCTGAGCCGGTCCCGGGCCTGAATGCCCGGAATTGAAAAACCCGTTAAACCCCGACTGCTTAGGGTTTAACGGGTTTTTTTATGCGCAGCATTCAGACCAATGCGTAGGCAATGCCTTGTTCAGGGCGACCGCCACGCTGCCCCCACAACTCGACCCGCCCACCAATGACGGCCATTGAGTGTTGGTTGTAGGCCACCACCCCTAGTTGACCGTTAGCCAGCTCATCGCTTGACGATTGACGGTAACGGCCTTTCAACCCGAGGCGGTCCAGCGCCTCGTGGGGCATTTCACCGTTATTCAGGCTTTGCATCGCATGGGCGAAACTGCGTTTTGAATCGTTGGGATTGTCATCCAGACCATTGCCTTCCATCTGGGCACGCTTGGCACTCGCCGCGTACATGAAGTTAGCGTTGGTCAGCATCTGCGGATCATCGCCTTCGAAACCTGCATAGGCTGCCGCCTGCTTAAGCTCATTCTTGGACAACTGCAGCTTGAACCCATCCTTCATCGTGACGTCGTAGCCCTGACCCGTATCGGTCACCTTGTCAAAGATGTCCTGGGGGTTCTTGCCGTACTTCATCATCGCCGCCTTGATGGCCGAAACGGTCACGCAGCTTCCGTTGAAACCCTGCCTGAAACCGCTCCAGATATTGCCGGCACCGAACTCCGTACTGGGTTTTTCCCCGGGCTTGCCTGTGTCGGTCCTGAAGTCATGAAAGCCAGCCCCCTTGCTGGGCGGCACGTTGGACATGGGTTCCGAACCGCCAAAGTCACTACGGTTGACACCGCCACCTCCTCCGCCA
>NZ_PCOZ01000028.1 GCF_002979555.1 Pseudomonas sp. MYb60
GGCGCCCCGTCAAACACGCTGGCCGGAATTCGGCATGGAGTTGGGGGGTAACCCGGCAGGACGCCGGGTTAGCCGCCCCGCGCCATGGATGGCGCGTGGCGGCGGCCCCCCAACTCCATGGCGAATTACGGGCACACCGAGCGTGAGCGAGGTGCCGAGTGTTGGGGCAAGAGCCCTTTTGGTTACTTTTGGCTGGCCGGCATTCCGGGCTCTTTTCCAAAAGTGACCCGCCGTAAGGGCGGAACCAATACCCGCCATCACCCAAATAACGGATATGTACTCACCCCACCTCACCCCCACCCCAACCCATCATTGACCATCCCCCAAGCACTGCGTAGCCTTGCACCCTCGAGGTTCTTCAGCCCAGGCTGAAGCTAAGAAGGGAACGCGGTCCAAGCCGCGGCTGCCCCCGCAACTGTAAAGGGTTCAGCTGACTGCCACGCCACTGCCAAACCGGCGGGAAGGCGCAGCCAGTGCCGGTCGCAAGACCCATACGCCCCAAGCCAGGAGACCTGCCTCGCAATCGATTTTCCACTTCAACCGGGCGGGGTGATCCGGTGACGAAATCCGCTGCTGCGCGCCGTCGCAGGGCCTATCGTCCCGTATGCCCGCCCCCAAGGGCATCCGATGAAAACACTGGCCAAACTCCCCGTCACCATCGTCACCGGCTTCCTCGGTTCGGGCAAGACCACCTTGCTGCGCCACATGCTCGACAACGCTCAGGGCCGTCGCATTGCCGTGATCGTCAACGAATTCGGCGAACTGGGCATTGACGGTGAAATCCTCAAACAGTGCTCCATCGGTTGCACCGAAGAAGAAGCCAATGGCCGCGTCTACGAACTGGCCAACGGCTGCCTGTGCTGCACCGTGCAGGAAGAGTTCTTCCCGGTGATGCGTGAACTGGTGGCCCGTCGCGGCGACCTTGACCACATCCTCATCGAGACCTCGGGCCTGGCCCTGCCAAAACCGTTGGTGCAAGCTTTCCAATGGCCGGAAATCCGCAGCGCCTGCACCGTGGATGCGGTGATCACCGTGGTCGACAGCCCGGCCGTGGCCGCTGGCACCTTCGCCGCGTTCCCGGACCAGGTCGACGCCCAGCGCAAACTCGACCCGAACCTGGACCACGAATCGCCGCTGCATGAGCTGTTCGCCGACCAGTTGGCCAGTGCCGACCTGGTGATCCTCAACAAAACCGACCTGATCAGCCCCGAAGACCTGGCCCGCGTGCGCCTGGAAGTCGCCGAGGAGCTGCCGCCAGCCGTCAAGATCATCGAAGCCAGCAGCGGTCGCCTGCCGCTGGATGTGTTGATCGGCCTGGGTGCCGGCTCCGAAGAGCACATCGACGGCCGCCACAGCCATCACGATCATCACCATGACGGTGAAGACGATCACGACCATGACCACGACGCCTTCGACTCGATCTCCATCGACTTGCCGCAGGCCGACGAAGCGCTGCTGCTCGACGCCCTGACCCAGCTGGTGGTGCAACACGGCATCCTGCGCGTCAAAGGTTTCGCCGCGATCCCGAACAAACCCATGCGCCTGTTGATCCAGGGCGTGGGCACGCGTTTCGACAAGCACTTCGACCGTGCGTGGGCGGCAGACGAAGCGCGGACTACACGCCTGGTGCTGATCGGCCAGGACCTGGACGCCGCCGGCCTCGAAGCGCAATTGCGCGCCGCTCTCAGCGCCTGACCCATGCACCTGCTCAGGACCCAGCCCGGCGGTTTCGTTTCGGACGACAATATTGCCGACCTCGGCCAAACCCCCGCTGACCTGGTGATCCTGTGCAGCGGCGATTCCAGCCTGGCGCTATTGGCCGAAGCGGCGCAGCAGCTGCCCGACGACTACCCGAGTTTTCGCCTGGCCAACCCGATGCAGGTGCAGAACCACGCGTCGGTCGACCTTTACGTCGACGAGGTGCTGCGCCACGCTAAGGTCATCCTGATCTCGCTGCACGGCGGCATCGGGTACTGGCGCTATGGCATCGAGCGCCTGGTGGCGTTGGCCGAGCGGGGCGTGCAGCTGATCCTGGTGCCGGGGGATGATCGCCCAGACCCGGAACTCAGTGGCCTGAGCACCGTGGGCGTGCAAGCGCGCGACCGTTTGTGGCACTTCCTGCGCCAGGGCGGGTTGGGCAATGCGCTGGATTTCTATCGCTGCCTGGCCAGCGCTTACCTGGGCCGCGACTATGCCTGGGCCGAGCCGCAAACCCTGCCGCGCACGGCGATTTATCACCCACACAAGGCCAATGCCCGTCTCAATGACTGGCAAGCGGATTGGCACGCCGAGTGGCCGGTGGCGGCGGTGCTGTTTTATCGCTCCCACTTGCAGGCGGCCAATACCGGTTTTATCGATGTGTTCTGCCAACGCTTGCAGGCGGCGGGCCTCAACCCGTTGCCCATGGCGGTGGCCAGTTTGAAAGAGCCCGGCTGCCTGACGGTGGTCGAGGACTGGCTGGATGAAGTGGACGCGGCGGTGATCCTGAACACCACCGGGTTTGCCCAGTCCAGCCCGGAAGCGCCCCATCTCAGGCCGTTTCGCCGCAATATCCCGGTGATCCAGGCGATTTGCGCCCAGGACAACCAACCCGGCTGGGAGGCCAGCGAACAAGGCCTGGGCCCCCGCGACCTGGCGATGCACATCGCGTTGCCGGAACTGGACGGGCGCATCATCAGCCGGCCCATCAGCTTCAAGGACCTGGCCTGGCGCAGCGAGCGCAGCCAGTCGGACGTGGTGTGCTACCGCGCCGCGCCAGAGCGCATGGACTTTGTCGCGCAGTTGGCGCGACGTTGGGTCGAGCTGGCGCGGGTGCCGAACGCGCACAAACGCATCGCGCTGATCCTCGCCAATTACCCCACCCGCGATGGTCGCATTGGCAATGGTGTCGGCCTGGATACGCCGGCTGCTGCGTTGAATATCCTGCGGGCGCTGCACGCCGAGGGGTATCCGCTGCCGAATGAACTGCCCTCGACGGGCACCGCACTGATCCATGACTTGCTCGGCGGCGTCACCAATGACCTCGACAGCCTCGACCTGCGCCCCTGCCACCAAAGCATGCGCCTGGACGATTACGAGGCAATGTTCAGCCGCTTGCCCGCCGCCAATCGCCAGGCGGTGATTGAACGCTGGGGCACGCCCCACAACGACCCGATGTTCCGCGATGGTCGCCTGATGATCGCCGGTCTGCGCCTGGGCCAGACCTTTGTCGGTATCCAGCCGGCGCGGGGCTATCAGGTGGACGCCAGTGCGGTGTACCACGACCCGGACCTGGTACCGCCCCACGCTTATCTCGCGTTTTACTTCTGGCTGCGCCACACCTACGGCGCCCATGGCGTGATTCACGTAGGCAAGCACGGCAACCTCGAATGGTTGCCGGGCAAGGGCGTCGGGCTGTCGGAACAGTGCTGGCCCGACGCGCTGCTGGGGCCGTTGCCGAACATCTACCCGTTTATCGTCAACGATCCGGGCGAAGGCGCCCAGGCCAAGCGGCGTACCCAGGCGGTGATCATCGACCACCTGATGCCGCCGCTGACCCGCGCTGAAACCTACGGCCCGTTGCGTGACCTGGAACTGTTGGCCGACGAGTATTACGAAGCGCAGTTGCTCGATCCGCGTCGCGCCCTTGAGTTGCAGAAGGACATCCTCAAGCTGGTGCGCGAAACCCGCATCGACCAGGAACTCGAGCTGGATAACGATGCCGATGCGGCCGTGTGGTTGCCGCGCCTCGATACCTACCTGTGCGATTTGAAGGAGTCGCAGATCCGCGACGGCCTGCATGTCTTCGGCGAATCCCCCGAAGGCCGCTTGCGTATCGACACCCTGCTGGCGTTGCTGCGCATTCCCCGGGGTGATGGCCGTGGGCCGCAGTCGAGCCTGTTGCGGGTGCTGGCGAAGGCCTTCGACCTGGGCTTCGACCCGCTGGATTGCGCCTTGGCCGAACCCTGGACGGGGCGCCGCCCGGACGTATTGCAAAAGATTGACACGCAATTGTGGCGCACCGCCGGCGATACCCGCGAACGTCTGGAATTGTATGCCGCGCGGCTGATCGAACAGGCGCTGGAAGGTCCGCTTGAGCCATTGGAACAGCCCGGTTGGGAAGATGTGAAGGCGGTGATTGAAAGCCTGCGCATCGTCGTCGCGCCACGGCTGGATGCGTGCGGGCCGGCGGAAATGCGCGGTCTGCTGGACGCCTTGAGCGGGCGCTTCGTGCCGGCGGGGCCGAGCGGCGCACCGAGCCGCGGGCGCCTGGATGTACTGCCCACGGGGCGCAACTTCTTCACGGTCGACGTGCGCAACCTGCCGACTACCACCGCCTGGCGTATCGGTTTCCAGTCTGCCAACCTGATTCTGGAGCGGCACCTGCAAGACCACGGCGACCACTTGCGTCAACTGGGCCTGTCGGTGTGGGGCACTGCGACCATGCGCACCGGCGGCGACGACATTGCCCAGGCCATGGCGCTGATGGGCGTGCGTCCGGTGTGGGCCACCGGCAGCCAGCGGGTCGATGACTTTGAAATCCTGCCGATCAGCCTGCTGGACCGTCCGCGCGTGGACGTGACGTTGCGCGTGTCGGGGTTCTTCCGCGATGCGTTCGCCAACCTGATCCGCTTGTTCGACGCGGCCGTGCAGGCGGTGGCCGCGCTGGATGAGCCGGACGACCTGAACCCGCTGGCAGCCAAGGTGCGCAGTGAGCGCGAAGCGTTGCTCGCGTCGGGCCTGGATGCCGACGCGGCGGCCAGGCAGGCGGGTTGGCGCATCTTCGGCGCCAAGCCCGGGGCCTATGGCGCAGGCGTGCAGGGTGCGGTGGACGCGCGCCTGTGGCAGAGCCGCGAAGACTTGGCCGAGGTATACCTGAACTGGGGCGGCTACGCCTACGGCGGCTCCGACGAGGGCACCGCTGCCCGTGAACAGTTCGCCCAACGCCTGAGCCAGGTGCAGGCGGTGTTGCAAAACCAGGACAACCGCGAGCACGACTTGCTCGACTCCAATGACTATTACCAATTCCAGGGCGGCATGCTCGCCGCCGTGGAAACCCTGAGCGGCGACAAGGCCGCCAGCTACCATGGCGACCACAGCCAGCCGGACGTGCCGAAGATTCGCACCTTGAAGGAAGAGCTGAACCGGGTGATCCGTTCCCGCGCCGCCAACCCCAAGTGGATCGAAGGCGTGAAGCGCCATGGCTACAAAGGTGCGTTTGAAATGGCCGCGACCGTGGACAACCTGTTCGCCTTCGATGCCACCACCGCGCTGATCGATGATCACCAGTATGCGTTGCTGGCCGATGCCTATTTGCTCGACCCCGACACCCGGGCCTTTGTGCAGCAGCACAACCCCGACGCCCTGCGCGACATGACCGAGCGCATGCTAGAAGCACAGCAGCGCGGCATGTGGCAGGCGCCGGGTGCGTACCGAGAAGCATTGGAAAACCTGTTGCTGGATATAGAAGAAGACAGCTGATGTAAGCATTTTTGCTTCTGTGGTGAGCGAGCTTGGCCCGCTCACCACAAGGTTGAGGCCCGTGCCGCAGAATTTGACGAGAGCTTGTATGACTGATACTCCCCATTTCCCGCTGTCCGCCGTGGTCGGCGCCGACGACTTGAAGTTGGCGCTGTGCCTGGCCGCCATCGACCCCAGGATCGGCGGCGTGCTTATCGAAGGCCCGCGCGGCATGGCCAAGTCGACACTGGCGCGCGGGCTGGCGGATTTGCTCGCCTGCGGTCAGTTCGTGACGTTGCCGTTGGGCGCGACCGAAGAGCGTTTGGTCGGCACCCTGGACCTGGATGCCGCCTTGAGCGAAGGCCGCGCGCAATTTTCCCCTGGCGTATTGGCCAAGGCTGATGGCGGCGTGCTGTACGTCGATGAAGTCAACCTGCTGCCCGACCATCTGGTGGACCTGCTGCTGGACGTGGCCGCCAGTGGCACCAACCTGATCGAGCGTGACGGTATTTCCCATCGCCATTCGGCGCGGTTCGTACTGATCGGCACCATGAACCCGGAGGAGGGCGAGTTGCGTCCGCAACTGCTCGACCGCTTCGGCTTCAATGTGGCGCTGAGCGGGCAGACCTTGCCGGCAGAGCGTGGTCAGATCATTCGTCGTCGCCTGGATTTCGACACCGATCCAGCGGCGTTCGGTGCGCAATGGGCCGACCAACAGGCCGCGTTGCGTGAGCGTTGTACCCAGGCGCGGGCGCGCCTCGACCGCATCGCGCTGGATGATCAGGCCTTGGCACAGATCACCGAGCGGTGTTTTGCCGCCGGTGTGGATGGTCTGCGCGCAGACCTGGTCTGGTTGCGTGGCGCGCGGGCGCATGCCGCTTGGCGCGGTGCTGATGCCATTGCCGAAGAAGACATCCAGGCGGTCGCCGAGTTTGCCCTGCGCCACCGTCGCCAGGAGCCGTCTCCGCCGGCCAGTCCGCCGAGCGAAGGCCAATCGCTCAAGTCCTCCGACACCTCGCCGGGCCAGGGCCAGTGGGGCGATATGCCTGCACCGGCCTTGCCTACGGGTGCCCGCCGGGAAATCCCTGCCTGGCCAAAAAAGCCCTAGGCATCCGCCCTCGACCTGACGCGGGGGCGGATGCCCGGCCCAAGCCTGGGCAGCTCGACAGAGGCAGGCACGGCAAGGCGCGCAGTGCGCAGCAAGGCAAGGTCAACTGGCCAGGCACCTTGCTCAATGGTCGGCCGCAATCCCGGGAGGATCTGCGCTTTCACCTGCGCAGCCGTTCTGCCCATGAACTGTGGCTGGTGATTTTCGATGCATCGGCGTCGACCCGTCGGCACCGTGCGCTCACCGACGCCAAGGGGCTGTTGGCGCAGGTGTTTGATGATGCGTACCGGCAGCGGGCGCGCTTGGCGTTGTTGACGGCCAGCGGGCACGTGCCTCATTGGCAGGTCCAGGGGCTGAAAGCGGCCAAGGGCCTGGCAGATTGGCTGGATCGATTGGGGGCGGGCGGTGGCACGCCGTTGCTCGCTGCGCTTGGCGAAGCCGGGGATTGGCTGGCGGCGCGGCGCAAGCGGTATCCGGCGGAGCAGCAGCGGTTGTTGGTGATAACGGATGGGCGGCTCAAGGATGTTGCCGGACTGCCACGGCTGGAGTGTCCAGGGTTGTTGGTGGATATCGAGCGTGGGCCGATCAGGTTGGGGCGGGCGCAGGAATTGGCGGTTGGGTTGCAGTTGGATTATCGGCATATCGATACGCTGTAATGCCTGCAATAAAGCCCTCGAGCGCGCTACAAAACAATCAGCCAGCCCCCGGCACATTCGGCCAAAGATCCGCCACCAGGAACAACCGCTCCGCTTCCTCCCACGCGTCACCGCTCTGAACCATCCGCACCAGCAACTGCGCCGGTGCCATCGGGTCCAGCGCGGCCAGCCAGGTTTGCATGTGCTGCTCACTCCAGACCTCATCCGCCGGGTAGTGCGCCGGCGCCAGCCAGGCATGCCGGGGCAGGGGCTGCCAGTGGCCGGGAGCGCTGGCGCGGGCGAAATCGCGCCAGTCGCGCTGATGCAGCCAACGCCCACGCAGATGCTGCGGATGTGCACCCCGTGGCGATTCAGCCTGACCTGGCCACGGGTACAGCAAATACCCACCCAGCCACAAATGCGCATCAAACTGCTGGACGTCCAATGCCGCCAACACCTCACGACTTTCCGCCCGCGCCGAAATCGGCAATTGATGCTGGGCCAAGTGAGCGAGCTTGCGGTCCAGCCGATCATGACAGCCCGGCCCCAGCCACTGCGCCGTGTCCAGGCCGTTGCCGTCCTGCGGCCCAAGATAAAGTTTGATCGCCAATTCCAGGTGGTGCACACCCTCGCGGTCGCGCAGCAGCATGTCCAACTCACCCAGGGTATGCCCGGCACGGCGAATCGGCAGGTTGGCCGCCAACAGCTCCACCCCGGGCGCATGCTGCACGGCGAATTGCCAAAGCCGTTCGTAGTAAAGGCCCAGGCGCCGGGTGCGGGACAGGCTCAGCCACTGCTGCAACGCGCTGCTGTCCTGGTCGAGCTGACGCAACCAACGCTCGAGCAAATCGGGTGCCTGCACCCAATCGCTGCCCGTCAGTGGATGGCGTTGCGGCCACGGTGTTTGCGCCAGCATCGGCGGGGCGAGCATCACCCACGCCAGGTCGCGCACCTCGGGGTGGCGCAGCTGGCGGGGCACGGCGTGCAGATCGGGGAACACAGTCATGGACCGAGCATAGCCGTTTAAGCGCTGCCCAGGGCGCTGAGAACCATTGTCATCAAGGCTTCACGGCGACAAAGGATTTTGCCTGGGGCGGCCTTTCGCCCATAATCGCGGTTTTCCGCCACGCCGCACAGCCCGCAGGAGCCCCATGGAGCAATTTCGCAATATCGGCATTATCGGTCGCCTGGGCAGTACCCAGGTGCTGGACACCGTCCGCCGGCTGAAAAAGTTCCTGCTGGAACGCCACCTGCATGTGATCCTCGAAGACACCATCGCCGAAATCCTCCCCGGTCACGGCCTGCAAACCTCGTCGCGCAAAATGCTCGGCGAAGTCTGCGACATGGTCATCGTGGTCGGCGGCGACGGCAGCCTGCTCGGCGCGGCCCGAGCCCTGGCGCGGCATAACGTGCCGGTGCTGGGGATCAACCGTGGCAGCCTGGGGTTCCTCACCGATATTCGCCCGGATGAGCTGGAAGTCGAAGTGGCCAAGGTGCTCGACGGCCATTACCTGGTGGAAAACCGCTTTCTGCTGCAGGCCGAAGTGCGCCGTCACGGCGAAGCCATCGGCCAGGGCGACGCCCTCAATGATGTGGTGCTGCACCCCGGCAAATCCACGCGGATGATCGAATTCGAGCTGTATATCGACGGTCAGTTCGTGTGCAGCCAGAAGGCCGACGGCCTGATCGTCGCCACGCCTACCGGCTCCACGGCGTACGCGCTGTCCGCCGGCGGCCCGATCATGCACCCCAAGCTCGACGCCATTGTGATCGTGCCGATGTACCCCCATATGTTGTCCAGCAGGCCGATTGTGGTCGACGGCAACAGTGAGCTGAAAATCGTGGTGTCCAAAGACATGCAGATCTACCCGCAGGTTTCCTGTGACGGGCAGAACCATTTCACCTGCGCCCCCGGTGACACCATCACCGTGAGCAAGAAGGCACAGAAGCTGCGGTTGATCCACCCGCTGGACCACAACTACTACGAAGTGTGCCGCACCAAGCTGGGCTGGGGCAGCCGCTTGGGGGGTGGGGGCGACTGATGCTCGATCCCGCGCGTAGCTACGACCTGATTGGTGACGTGCATGGTTGTGCCCATACCCTTGAGCACCTGCTCGAGCAACTGGGCTACCACAAGCAGGGCGGCACCTGGCGCCACCCGACGCGGATGGCCGTGTTTCTCGGCGATATCATCGACCGTGGGCCGCGTATTCGCGAGGCGCTGCATATCGTCCATGACATGGCCGAGGCCGGTCAGGCGCTGTGCATCATGGGCAACCACGAGTTCAATGCCCTGGGCTGGACCACCCCTGCACCGCCGGGCAGTGGCAAGCAGTTCGTGCGCGAGCACACGCCACGGCATGCGCGGTTGATCCAGGAAACCCTGACCCAGTTCGAGCATCACCCGAACGACTGGCGCGACTTCCTGGCCTGGTTCTACGACATGCCGCTGTTTGTCGACGCCGGGCGGTTTCGCGTGGTGCATGCGTGCTGGGATGAAGGTTTTATCCAACCGCTGCGCACGACGTTCCCCGACGGCTGCATCGACGAGCATTTCGTGCAGGCCGCCGCCGTGCCGGGCAGTTTCGCCTGCAATGCCTTCGACCGCCTGCTGCGCGGTACCGATATGCGCCTGCCCGATGGCTTGACGTTGACCGGTGGCGATGGCCTGACGCGCTCGTTCTTTCGCACCAAGTTCTGGGAAGACGACCCCAAGACCTACGGCGATATCGTGTTCCAGCCCGACGCGTTGCCGGACCCGGTGGCGCGCACGCCGTTGTCGTCCACTGAAAAAAATACCCTGCTGCGCTACGGCGTCGATGAACCGTTGCTGTTCGTCGGCCATTACTGGCGCAGTGGCAAACCGGCGCCGATCCGCCCGAACCTGGCCTGCCTGGACTACAGCGCCGTGCTGTATGGCAAGTTGGTGGCGTATCGCCTGGACCAGGAAACCCGCCTGGACCCGCGTAAATTTGTGTGGGTCGACGTTGAGCGACCCGAGGTCATTAAATGAGTACCGTGGCTGTATTGCGCCTGCCCCTGAGTGTCGACCTGGGTGGCTTCGTCAAATTGTTGCAACGCATGCAAGTGCCCCATCGTGTCAGTGAGGAGGCGGGCGAGCAGGTGTTGTGGGTGCCGGAAAGCATCAGCGACGATGTGCGCGTGCTGTACCAGCGTTTCCCCGCCGGCGACCCGGACCAGCAACTGGACATCCCCGAACAGGCGCCAGTCAGCCGCCCCGGCTTTGCCCAGCAAGTACGCCATAGCCCGGTGACGGCGCTGGTGCTGCTGGCGAGTCTGATTGTCGGTGCCGTGACCCTGCTGGGTGAAAACCTGCAGACCATGGCCTGGCTGACCTTCCTGCCGTTCCGCGTGCTGGGCGAATACATCCAGTTCACACCGCTCGCCGACAGCCTGGCGTCAGGCCAGTGGTGGCGGTTGGTGACGCCGATGCTGATCCATTTCGGCATCCTGCACCTGGCCATGAACGGCATGTGGTACTGGGAGCTGGGCCGGCGCATTGAAGCGCGCCAGGGCAGTATCAACCTGCTGGGCCTGACCCTGTTGTTCAGCCTGGTCTCCAACTACGCTCAATACGCCTACGGTGGCCCAGGCCTGTTCGGTGGGTTGTCCGGCGTGTTGTACGGCCTGCTCGGGCATTGCTGGATTTTCCAATTGCTGTCGCCCAACCCGGCGTATCGCCTGCCCCGTGGGGTGCTGGCGATGATGCTGATCTGGCTGGCGCTGTGCATGTCGGGGCTGGTCTCGATGATCGGCTTCGGCGAAATCGCCAACGCCGCCCACGTGAGCGGCCTGGTTATCGGTTGCTTGACCGGTTTGCTCGGCGGTTTGTACAACCGTCGCAAATCGTCTATTTGATAAGGAAGCGCTCATGGCCTCTTTTGCTGAAATGATCGAAAACATCACCCCGGATATCTACGAGAGCCTCAAGCTCGCCGTGGAAATCGGCAAATGGTCCGATGGCCGCAAGCTCACCGCCGAGCAGCGCGAGCTGTCGCTGCAAGCGGTGATCGCCTGGGAAATCCAGAACCTGCCGGAAGACCAGCGGACGGGCTACATGGGCCCGCAGGAGTGCGCGTCGAAGTCTGCGCCGGTACCGAACATCCTGTTCAAGTCGGATGCGATCCATTGATTGAAATTGGTCGCGGTGCAGTCAGCAAGATGTCGGCGCAACTCGGTGAGCCGACCGTTCAATACGCGTTTCGCCTGGGCGACGTCGAGGTGCCGGTCAACCCGTTGATCGGCAGTCATATTCGCCTGGAGTTCCTCGGTGCCATTCATTGCAGCCATTGCGGTCGCAAGACCAAGACCAGCTTCAGCCAGGGCTATTGCTACCCGTGCATGACCAAGCTGGCCCAGTGTGACCTGTGCATCATGAGCCCCGAACGCTGCCATTACGAGGCCGGCACCTGCCGTGACCCCGGCTGGGGCGAGAAATTCTGCATGACCGACCACGTGGTCTACCTGGCGAACTCGTCGGGGATCAAGGTCGGCATCACCCGCGCTACCCAGTTGCCCACCCGTTGGCTGGACCAGGGCGCGAGCCAGGCGCTGCCGATCATGCGCGTCTCCACGCGCCAGCAGTCCGGTTTCGTCGAGGATGTGCTGCGCAGCCAGGTGGCCGACAAGACCAACTGGCGCGCGCTGCTCAAGGGCGATGCAGTGGCGGTGGACCTCAAGCGCGTGCGCGATGAGCTGTTCGCTTCCTGCGCCGACGGCATCAGCGCGTTGCAGGAACGCTTTGGCCTGCAAGCCATCCAACCGGTGACCGACCTCGAACCGATCGAGATCCGCTACCCGGTGGAGCAGTATCCGGCCAAGATCGTCAGCTTTAACCTGGACAAGAACCCGATTGCCGAAGGTACGCTGCTGGGGATCAAGGGCCAGTACCTGATCTTCGACACCGGCGTTATCAACATTCGCAAGTACACGGCCTACCAGCTCGCCGTGCATCAGTAGAAGGACGAAGACATGCGCACCGAACAGCCGAAGATGATCTACCTGAAGGACTATCAGGCGCCGGACTACCTGATCGACGAGACGCACCTGACCTTCGAGTTGTTCGAGGACCACAGCCTGGTCCACGCGCAGCTGGTGATGCGCCGCAACCCCGAGCGCGGCGCCGGCCTGCCGCCGCTGGTGCTGGACGGCCAGCAACTGGAGCTGCTGAGTGTGACCCTGGCAGACCAGGCGCTCACCGACGCCGACTACCAGTTGACCGACAGCCACCTTACGGTGCACCCCAAGGGTGAAACCTTCACCCTGGACACCACGGTAAAGATCCACCCGGAAACCAACACCGCCCTGGAAGGCCTGTACAAGTCCAGCGGCATGTTCTGCACCCAGTGCGAGGCCGAGGGCTTCCGCAAGATCACTTATTACCTCGACCGCCCGGACGTGATGAGCACCTTCACCACCACGGTGATCGCCGAGCAACATCGCTACCCGGTGCTGCTGTCCAACGGCAACCCGATCGCCAGCGGCCCTGGCGAAGACGGTCGTCACTGGGCGACCTGGGAAGACCCGTTCAAGAAGCCCGCCTACCTGTTCGCACTGGTAGCGGGTGACTTGTGGTGCGTCGAAGACAGCTTCACCACCATGACCCAGCGCGAAGTCGCGCTGCGCATCTACGTCGAGCCGGAAAACATCGACAAGTGCCAGCACGCCATGACCAGCCTGAAGAAATCCATGCGCTGGGACGAAGAAACCTACGGCCGTGAGTACGACCTCGATATCTTCATGATCGTCGCCGTGAACGACTTCAACATGGGTGCGATGGAAAACAAGGGCCTCAATATCTTCAACTCCAGCGCCGTGCTGGCCCGCGCCGAAACCGCCACCGACGCGGCGCACCAGCGTGTCGAGGCCATCGTCGCCCACGAATATTTCCACAACTGGTCGGGCAACCGCGTGACTTGCCGCGATTGGTTTCAGCTGTCGCTCAAGGAAGGCTTTACTGTCTACCGTGACTCGCAATTCTCCGCCGACATGAACTCGGCCACGGTCAAGCGCATCCAGGACGTGGCGTACCTGCGCACCCACCAGTTCGCCGAAGACGCCGGCCCCATGGCCCATGCCGTGCGCCCGGACAGCTTTATCGAGATTTCCAACTTCTATACCCTGACCGTGTATGAAAAGGGTTCGGAAGTGGTCGGCATGATCCACACCTTGCTCGGCGCCGAAGGCTTCCGCAAGGGCAGCGACCTGTACTTCGAACGCCATGACGGCCAGGCCGTGACCTGCGATGACTTTATCAAGGCCATGGAAGACGCCAACGGCGCCGACCTCAGCCAGTTCAAGCGTTGGTACAGCCAGGCCGGTACGCCACGTTTGGCGGTAAGCGAGTCCTACGACGCTGCGGCAAAGACCTACAGCCTGACCTTCCGCCAGAGCTGCCCGCAAACGCCGGACAAGGTGGAAAAATTGCCGTTCGTGATTCCGGTGGCGCTGGGCTTGCTGGACGGGCAGGGCGCGGGTATTGCCTTGCGCCTGGCCGGCGAAGCAACGGCGGGCGCTACCTCGCGGGTGATTTCGGTGACCGAAGCCGAGCAGACTTTCACCTTCGTCGATATCCCTGAGCAGCCGTTGCCTTCGCTGCTGCGGGGCTTCTCGGCGCCGGTGAAACTGAGCTTCCCGTACAGCCGCGACCAACTGATGTTCCTGATGCAGCACGACAGCGACGGCTTCAACCGCTGGGATGCGGGCCAGCAACTGGCGGTGCAGGTGCTGCAGGAACTGATCGGCCAGCATCAGGCGGGTCAGCCGCTGAAGCTGGATCAACGCTTGATCGACGCGCTGCGCACGGTATTGAGTGATGAACGCCTGGATCAGGCAATGGTTGCGGAGATGCTTTCGTTGCCGGGCGAAGCCTACCTGACGGAAATCAGCGACGTGGCGGATGTCGAGGCCATCCACGCCGCGCGCGAGTTCGCCCGCAAGCAGCTGGCCGACAACCTGTTCGAAGGCTTGTGGTTGCGTTATCAGGCCAATCGCGAATTGTCGCGGACCACGCCGTACGTGGCCTCCGCCGAGCACTTTGCCCGTCGCGCCTTGCAGAACATTGCGCTGTCTTACCTCATGCTCAGCGGCAAGTCGGAAGTAGTGGCGGCTGCGCTGGAGCAGTTCGATGCCAGCGACAACATGACCGAACGTCTTACTGCGCTGGCCGTGCTGGTGAACTCGCCATACGAAGCCGAGAAGGCCCAGGCGTTGGCGGTATTTGCCGAGAACTTCAAGGACAATCCGCTGGTGATGGACCAGTGGTTCAGCGTCCAGGCGGGCAGCACCTTGCCCGGTGGGCTGGCGCGCGTGCAGGCGTTGATGGAGCACCCGGCGTTCACGCTCAAGAACCCGAACAAGGTGCGTGCTCTGATTGGCGCGTTTGCCGGGCAGAACCTGATCAACTTCCATGCAGCCGATGGCTCGGGTTATCGCTTCCTGGCTGACCTGGTGATCCAGTTGAACGCCTTCAACCCACAGATCGCTTCACGCCAACTGGCGCCGCTGACCCGCTGGCGCAAATACGACAGTGCGCGTCAGGCGTTGATGAAGGCCGAGCTGGAGCGCATCCGTGCGTCCGGCGAGCTGTCCAGCGATGTGTTTGAGGTGGTCAGTAAAAGCCTGGCGTAACCGCTGTGGTGTTTGACGGCCCCCGGACCGCCTATCAACAGGCCATCACCCAACAGGGTTTCGTCGACGACGACGCCCAGCGCCGGGCGGTCGAGGCTTTGCAAGGCTGTCATGAGGCGTTGCACGCAGGGCGGTCTTCGATCACAGGTGTGTACCTGTGGGGGCCAGTGGGCCGTGGTAAAACCTGGTTGATGGACCTGTTTTACCAACGCCTGCGGGTGCCCGCTCGGCGTCAGCACTTTCACCATTTCATGGGCTGGGTGCACCAGCGTCTGTTCCAGCTCACCGGCACCCATGACCCGTTGCAGGCCCTGGCGCGGGAGTTGGCCAACGACGTGCGCGTCCTGTGTTTCGACGAATTGTTCGTCAACGACATCGGCGATGCGATCATCCTCGGTCGCCTGTTCCAGGTGATGTTCGAGGAAGGCGTGGTGATGGTCTGCACCTCAAACCAGCCGCCCGATCAGCTGTACGCCGATGGTTTCAATCGAGAGCGGTTTTTGCCGGGTATTGCCGCGATCCAGCAGCACATGCAGGTGGTAGCGGTGAACGGTGCCGAGGACCATCGTTTGCACCCCGGTGTGGGCGTGCAGCGGTATTGGGTGAATCAGCCCGAGGCGCTGGCCGGTGTGTTTCGGCAATTGACCCAGGGCCAGACGACCAATTGCGGCGCGGTGGCAGTAGGGCACCGCACCCTCGTGGCCGTGCAGTCGAGTGACACGGTATTGTGGTGCCGTTATGCCGACCTGTGCGAGCAACCGCTTTCGGCCATGGACTTCATGCTGCTGTGCGATCGCTTCAAGGCGATTTTGCTCGGCGACGTGCCCAACCTGAGCGCGCAGCAACGACCGGGGCGCATTGCCCGCGGCACTGAAGACAGCGCGCAACGGGTGGTGGCGGGTGATCGCGAGCTGCCGCAATTGTCGGTACACGACGACAGCGTGCGGCGGTTCATCGCCCTGGTGGACGAGTGCTACGACCGCAAGGTGCCCCTGTTCATCGAGGCGCGCGTCCCGCTGGATCAACTGTATACCGAGGGCTATCTGGAGTTTGCGTTCCGCCGAACCCTGAGTCGCCTGCAGGAAATGCAGTTACAGCGTTTCGGTCATTCACTGTGAGAAAAATCCCGGCGATGGCCTCCACGTGCTTTTTTGCGCGTCCAACCTTCGCGCTTTCAGGCGCAAATTTGTAGTTAATCTCCTTCATCTGGCGCCAACTCCACGCTTACAATCGTGACCCTCACAGGGAGCCAATTCCCTTGTTGTCGTGATTGAGGACGGAAATGGACACCCCAGATATCCTGGTGCTGCAAGCCAGCTACACCAACCCCGTACACGCCCAAGCCATTGGCCAGGTGCTCAACCATTATGCCGAAGACCCGATGGGAGGCGGCCACAGCCTGCCCGCGGATCTTCTGGAACAATTGCCGGCGGAGCTGGCCAAGCGCGCGCATGCATTCAGCGTGTTGGCGTTCGTCGGGGGTGAGCCGGCGGGCCTGGTCAACTGTTTCGAAGGCTTTTCCACCTTCGCCTGCCGCCCGCTGGTCAACGTGCACGACGTGGTCGTGATAGATCGGTTTCGAGGCTTGGGGTTGAGCCAGAAGATGCTGCAGAAGGTCGAGGAGATCGCGCGGCAACGGGGGTGCTGCAAGATCACTCTGGAAGTGTTGGAAGGCAACGCGGTTGCACAGTCGGCGTATCGAAAGTTCGGTTTTGAAGACGCTGTATTTGATCCGGCCCATGGGCGCATGCTGTTCTGGAACAAGTCGCTTTAATAATTAACCGGCAAAAAAAAGGCGCCATCAGATGGCGCCAAGTTAGCCTTGGCCATAGGAGCGGTATGGCGGAGGAAGTTGCAGTTACATCAAGACTTCGGTTGTTGCTCGTCGGACGTTTTGTCGTCAGTGTCTTTCTGCGCTTTCTTGCTATCGGCCACCACGGTTTGATCAGCGCTGCCGTAAGTTTTTTGCTGCATGAAGGTGAAGTTGTCGTAGTGCGCCTTCGCGCGCTCCGCGCCGCCTTCCGCGAAGGCGGCGGTTGAACCCAGGGTGATAAGGCTGGCAAGCATCAGGGTGGAAAGTTTCATGGCAGTGTTCCCATTAAAAGTGATCGGTCACAAGTTGATGGGGTGACTATGAGCGAATCTTATTAAGTGGGAATTAATGCCGACATCAATCCTGTTGACCGCGTCGGCGCAGGTTTAAAGTTTCCAGTCTAGGGCCAATGTCACCGAGCGTGGGTCGCCCCAGTACACACCGTTATAAAAGCCGACGCGTTCGTAATACTGCTTGTCGAACAAGTTGTTGACGTTAAGCGACGCTGACAGATGTTCGTCGAACTGGTAGCGCGACATCAGGTTGACCAGGGAGTAGGACTGCTGGGTGATCCGTGCTCGCGTGGTGATGGCGTTGCCCGCCGCGTTTCGCGCGCCGGTCGGGCGGTTGCTTATCTCAAAGATATCGCTCTGCCAGCTCACGCCACCGCCGACCGTGAGGTTGCGCCATTCGCCTGGCAAGCGGTAGGCGGTGGAAACCTTGAACAGGTTCAGGGGTTGCCCGGTATTGTTGCGTTTGCCCGAGCCGTTGACCGAGTGGGTGTAGGTGTAGCCGGCGGTCAGGTTCCAGTCAGGCATGACTTCGCCGGTCGCTTCCAGTTCGAAGCCTTTGACCTTGTTACCTTTACCGCTGGATGTGTAGTACTGCTCGCCCGTAATCGGATTAGGGGGTACCGAGTCGTCCAGTTCGGCGACGTTATCCTGGGTGCTCCAGAAGTACGCCGCCGCCAGGTTCAGGCGTTCGTCGAGGACGCTGCCCTTGATCCCGGCTTCATAGTTGCTGCCCACCACAGGCTCCAGGTATTGCTGGCTGGCATCGCGCAGGCTCTGGGGTTTGAAGATGTCGGTGTAGCTGGCATAGACGGTGTACTGCGGCGTGATGTCGTACAGCAGCCCGGCGTAGGGCGTGAGCATGTCGTTGTGGGTCTGGCTGGTCTTGCCTTCGGCGGTGAGTTGGTTGCTGGCGTTGTAGTTGGGCGATGCGCTCTCCAGCTCCCAACTGCCATAGCGAGTACCGATCACCGCGTGCAAGCGCTCGGTGAGGCTCAGTCGGGTGGCGAGGTAACCGGCTTTCTGTTCCTTGCGGCTGTGCTCGCCCTTGAGGCCGGTGACGGTGTCTGGGAATTTGCCGATGCCGCCCATGTATTTCCAGTCATCGATAGTGTCATAGCCGTCAGGCGTCGGGCCCCGGCGCATGAAAGGCGACACGTCGCGCTGCGCGGCTTCGCCATAGCCCATCATCAAGGCATGTTCACGTCCCAGCAGGGAATAGCTGCCAGCCAGGTTGAGGTCGATGGCCTCCATGGTTGATTTGCCGAGCATATGGCTGGACCAGGCGACCATCCCGCTGCGATCGGCATTCGGGAACCCCGCGCCGCCGTAATACACCTTGCCGTCCGTATCGCTCTGGCGGTGGGTATAGGCGGCTTTTACACGCCAGTCGCCGCCGAGGTGATGGTCGAGGGTGGCGAAGGTGGTCTTGTCCTTGAGCGGCCAGGAGCTCCAGTCCGCCGCCATATTGGTCGAGCGCGAGAGCCCGGCCTTGCCGCCCTGGCTGTTCCAGTACGGCACGGTGCCCCAGGACGTGCCCTGGACGTGCTTGTTCTGGTAGTCCAAGCCCACGGCCAGCACGGTATCGTCTGACAGGTCCGCTTCCAGAATGCCGTAGCCTACCGCGCGTTGCAGGGCGTAATTGTCACGAAACGACTGACTGTCACGATAGGCCAGCACGGTGCGCCCGCGCAGCCTGCCGTCGAATGCCAGCGGTCCGCCGACGTCGACGTAGCTGTAATAGTTGTCATGGCTGGCGCCACTCACCCCGGTTTTTGCTTGCCAGTGTGCAGTCGGGCGCTTGCGCACCATGTTGACGGTGGCCGAAGGGTCACCCGCGCCGGTGGTCAGGCCCGTGGCACCGCGGACCACTTCGATGCGATCGTAGATAATGGTGTCCGCGTCCGACTTCATGTAGCCGAAGGTGTTGAGCATCCCGTCGACCTGGAAGTTGGTGATGCCGTAGCCCCGGGCGGTGTAGGACACCCGGTCCGAATCGTTATGCTGCACGTTGACCCCGGTGGTCTGGCGCAGGACGTCGGTCAGTGTGTTGAGGTTGAAATCATCCATCTGCTGACGGGTGATCACCGAAATCGACTGCGGGGTGTCCTTCACGGACAGGTTCAGGCGCGTGGCGGTGCTCATGGCGCCGGTGGTGTAGGCCCCGGTGTTCTCGGTCGTAGTCCCCAGGCCTTCAGCGGTGATGCTGGTGGCCCCCAGCTCCATGGGTTGGGACTCAGGGTCGGTTTCAGCCAGCAATTGCGGGCTCAGCGCGACGCTGAACAGGCCGAGGGTGAAGGTCATCGAACGGGTAAAAGGCGCGAACATCGCGGAAGACTCCTTGTCGTCTTTGTGGCCATCCCAGGCAGGAAAGGCCTCGATTCAAAGACGAAAGGAGCGGGTGAAGTTTAGGGTTAAACGAGAATGATTGTTATCTTTCTGTTACAGAGTCACGGATCATTTGACCACCACTTCCGCGCTCTGCACCTTTTTAGGCTTGATCAGGCTGAAGTCGATCAAGGCCTTTTGCTGGCGCTGGTACGGATCGCCAATCAATAGCGGACGAGGCAGGAAACTGTCGCTCACCAGGCTTTTGCTGCGATCCAGTTCCTTGAAGTCCAGCCCGGCCATGTCGGCCCAGGTGTGGATCAATTGGGAGCTGCTGTAGGGACGTTGCAGGTCGCCGGCGAAATTCCAGTCGTGGTTCTCGCGCCATTTGGGCGAGGCGTAGGCCATGAACGGAATGGTGTACATCGGCGCCGTCGGTTTGCCTTCGTTGCGCCCCAGGGTGGCGTGGCCCGCCGAGTCGAAGACGTCTTCGCCGTGGTCCGAGAGGTACAGCAGGAAGCCGTTCGGGTCCGTCTTGGCGTAGTCCTTGATCAGGCTCGACACCACAAAATCGTTGTACAGCACCGCATTGTCGTAGCTGTTGTAGGTGGGCAGCTGGGCATCACTGATCCCGGCGGGTACGCCCTGGCGATCGGTGAATTTGTCGAAGGTCGGCGGGTAGCGATATTGGTAGCTCATGTGGGTGCCCAGCAAGTGCACCACGATAAACTTGCGCTCGGCCGGGTCCGCCAGGGCCTTGGAGAAGGGCGCCAGCACGTCGCCGTCATACTGTCGGGCGTTCTGATTGCGGTTGTTGTTCAAGTACACCTGCTCGTCGGCCTGTTCGGAAAAGGTCGTGAGCATGGTGTTGCGCTTGGTCATGGTCTGCTGGTTGGTGATCCAGTAGGTCTTGTAGCCGGCCTGTTTCATCACGCTGACAATCGACGGGGTCTTGAGGTACAGGTCCGGGTTTTCTTCGTCGGCGAAGGTCAGCACCTGTTGCAGCGCTTCGATGGTGTAGGGGCGCGGGGTGATGACGTTGTCGAACACCGCCAGTTGGTCGCGCAGTTTGTCCAGTTCCGGCGTGGTGTTGCGCGGGTAGCCGTAGAGGCTCATGCGCTGGCGATTGGTGGATTCGCCGATCACCAGCACCAGCGTGGAGGGCTGGCCGGCCATGGTGTCTGTCAGCTGGGTGAGGGGCGGTATCTGGCTGGCGCTGTCGAGCATGCCCTGCATGTTGCCCAGTTGCTCGGTGTAGCGGCGGTACGCAACGATCATCTGCCACGGCACGGCCGGCTCGATGCGGGTTTCGAAGCCATCGATGGCGTGTTCCAGGCTGTCGTTGGTGGCAATCTGCTTGACCAGCGGATAACCGACCACTGCCAGCACAATCGCAACGGCCGCCAACGCCGCTTGACCGCGAGGCAGGTACACCGGGCGCAGGCGTGACCACAGGAAAACGGCCATGGCGGTGTGGGCAATGAAGGCCAGCACGATCCACCAGGCGAAGTATTGGGTGGCGTACTCGCCGGCTTCAGAGATGTTCGATTCGAACATGATGAAGATGACGCTCTGGGAAAATTCCTGCTGGTAAATGAAGAAATAACCCAGGCTGGCCATGGAACAAGCCCACAACACCACGCCGATCACCGCGGCGAGCAAGCGGGTGCGGCGCGGGAACAGCAGCACCGGCGCCAGCCACAGCGCGCTCATGAAGAAGGCTTGGCGAAAACCACTGAAACCGGACGTGCCGCTGAGTTGGATCAGCAGTTGGGTAATACCCGAGAAATACCAGAAAAACAGGAACAGCCAGCCAAGCCCGGCCCAATCAAAGCCTTTCGCAGACACGGTGCTGCGTTTGAACATCGCCATCAAGCGCTCCAACCCGGAAATTTTTCAGTCGACGCGCAGGACTGCACGCAACAGAGGCCACCCTTGCATGGGGTGGCCCTTGAGGGCGGGAGTATCGGGAGGGGCGTGTGAAAACTTTGTGAGATTTTTGTAGGCGTAATCTTACAAAGCGATGACCGGACTCAGCAGAGGGCTGGTTGCGCGCCGGACGGCTGATCCAGTTGGGCCTGGATAATGTGGGAGCGCAGGCGCATGACTTCCTGCATCAGTTGCTCACGTTCGTCCTTCAACTGGCGCAACTCATCGCGACGGATAGTGACGTAGAGGGTCTGTGGAGGACGGGTCATCTGTGCAGTGCTCATTGCTTACCTCGCAAATTGCCGGTGTGTCGCGGTGTGCCAGAACGCTTGAGTCGAGGTTCTCGGCAGCAGTCAGGAGCAATTCTGAATTCTTTTTCGCGACAAGGGAACTTTTTTATTTTGGGTGGTCGTGTGACTTTTTGTCCCGTGATGGTGAAACGATGGCAACTTTTTTCCATGAAACTACATGGATATGTGCCTGACTAACCCTCATTGGCCTCATTGCGCTATAAACTATGGCACACATTTTTTTAGTAGTAGGAGCATCAGCACATGCAACTGGGGATTATTGGACTAGGCCGCATGGGCGGGAATATTGCACGGCGCCTGATGCTCAATGGGCATACCACCGTTGTTTTCGACCGTAACGAAGCATTTGTCAAAACCTTGAGCGAGGAGGGCGCCACTGGCGTTGCCGACCTCAAGGCACTGGTCGCCGGGCTGCAAGCGCCTCGCGCCGTATGGGTCATGCTGCCTGCTGGCGCGCCCACCGAAGACACCATCAATGAGCTGAGCCATCTGCTGGAACAAGGCGATGTGATCATCGATGGGGGCAACACCAACTACAAGGACGACGTGCGTCGCGGCAAGGCCCTGGCGGAAAAGGGCCTGCACTACGTTGACGTTGGCACGTCCGGCGGCGTCTGGGGCCTGGAGCGGGGCTATTGCATGATGATCGGTGGCGACACTGAAACCGTGCAGCGCCTCGACCCGATCTTCAAGACGCTGGCGCCAGGCCTGGGCGATATCCCGCGCACCAAGGATCGCAAAGACAGCGCTGACCCGCGCGCCGAGCAAGGTTACATCCACGCCGGCCCAGCAGGTTCCGGGCACTTTGTGAAGATGATCCACAACGGCATCGAGTACGGGATGATGCAGGCCTTCGCTGAAGGCTTTGACATTCTCAAGACCAAGAACTCGGAAAACCTGCCGGAAGACCAGCGTTTCGACCTGAACGTTGCCGACATCGCCGAAGTCTGGCGCCGTGGCAGCGTGGTGTCGTCCTGGCTGCTGGACCTGACCGCCGACGCCTTGGCCACTGACCCGAAACTCGACGGTTACTCCGGCTCCGTGGCCGACAGCGGTGAAGGCCGCTGGACCATCGAAGCGGCCATGGAACAGGCCGTGCCGGTGCCGGTGCTGTCCACCTCGTTGTTCGCACGTTTCCGTTCGCGCCAGCAGAGCACCTACGGCGACAAAATGCTTTCTGCCATGCGCTTCGGCTTTGGCGGCCACGTGGAGACGTCCAAAAAATGACCGCCAACGGCACCAAGTCCAAGGCCGAACCCGCTCCACCTACCACCTTGTTTCTGTTTGGCGCCCATGGCGACCTGGTCAAGCGCCTGCTCATGCCGGCGCTCTACAACCTCAGTCGCGATGGGTTGCTGGGCGATGGCTTGCGCATTGTCGGCGTTGATCACAACGCCATCAGCGACGCCGATTTTGCCAAGAAACTCGAAGACTTCATCCGCACCGAAGCCGCGAGCAAGGTCCGGGGCAGTGGCGACGACGCCCTTGACCCGGCCTTGTGGGCGCAGTTGGCAAAAGGGATCAGTTACGTCGAGGGCGATTTCCTCGACGACAGCACCTACGCCGACATCGGTCAGAAGATCCTCGACAGTGGCACCGGTAACGCGGTGTTCTACCTGGCGACCGCACCGCGCTTCTTCAGCGACGTGGTGCAGCGCCTGGGCAGTGCCGGCCTGCTGACGGAGACCGATGACGGTTTCCGTCGCGTGGTCATCGAAAAACCCTTCGGCTCCGACCTGGCGACCGCCGAAACGCTGAATGCCAGCCTGCTCAAGGTGATGAGCGAGAAGCAGATCTATCGCATCGACCATTACCTGGGCAAGGAGACGGTGCAGAACATCCTCATCAGCCGTTTTTCCAACGTGCTGTTTGAAGCGTTCTGGAACAATCATTACATCGACCACGTGCAAATCACCGCCGCTGAAACCGTCGGCGTGGAGACACGGGGTAATTTCTTCGAAAAAACCGGCACATTGCGCGACATGGTGCCCAATCACCTGTTCCAGTTGCTGGCCATGGTGGCGATGGAGCCACCGGCGGCCTTTGGCGCGGACGCGGTGCGTGGTGAAAAAGCCAAGGTGATCGGTGCGATCCGCCCTTGGTCGCTCGAAGACGCTCGGGCCAACTCGGTACGGGGCCAGTACACCGCTGGCGAAATTGGCGGCAAGCCACTGCCCGGTTATCGTGATGAGCCCAACGTGGCGCCGGACAGCAGCACCGAGACCTTCGTTGCCCTCAAGGTGATGATCGACAACTGGCGTTGGGTTGGCGTGCCGTTCTACCTGCGCACCGGCAAGCGCATGAGCGTGCGCGACACCGAAATCGTCATCTGCTTCAAGCCGGCGCCCTATGCGCAATTCCGCGACACCGAGGTGGATGAACTCAAACCCACCTACCTGAAGATCCAGATCCAGCCCAATGAAGGCATGTGGTTCGACCTGCTGGCGAAAAAGCCCGGGCCGACCCTGGACATGGCCAATATCCAATTGGGTTTCGCCTACGAGGACTTCTTCGAGATGCAGCCGTCGACCGGATACGAAACCCTGATCTACGACTGCATGATCGGTGACCAGACCTTGTTCCAGCGTGCCGACAATATCGAAAACGGCTGGCGTGCGGTGCAGCCGTTCCTTGATGCATGGAAGGAAGATGATGGGATCCAGGCCTACAAGGCGGGTGAGGATGGACCGGCTGCGGCCGATGCCCTGTTGGCCCGCGATGGCCGTACCTGGCACACACTCGGATGAGTGACGCAGCGATTCATCCCATCCGTTTTATCCTCAGCGACGTGGACGGCACGTTGCTGCATCCCGATCACCGGCTCAGCCAGCGCACCGCCGATGCGGTGCGGGCGTTGCGCGAGGCGGGGGTGATTTTCAGCCTGGCCAGCGGGCGGCCGCCCAAGGCCATGCTGCACCTGATCGAAACCTTTGGCATCGACGTGCCGGTGGCCGGCTTCAATGGCGGTACGTTGATCAACCCCGATGGCAGCATCCTGGTTGCTCATCACCTGCCGGCGGAAGCGGCGCTGGTGACATTGGCGCTGTTCTCGGCCGAACCCGACGTTGAAGTCTGGGTGTTTGCCGATGGCGACTGGCTGCGCCGTGACCCGCCCGGGCCCATGGCCCAGCGCGAAGCTGACGGCCTGGGCTACGGCCCGGTGGTGGTGGAGAGTTTTGAGCCCTACCTGGACCGCGTCGACAAGATCGTCGCCGCCAGCAACAACACCCAATTGCTGGTGGCGCTGGAAGCCCAGTTGCAGCCCAAGGTGCAAGGTTTGGCCCAGGTTTCGCGTTCGCAACCGGTGTACTTGGACGTGACGGCGATGCTGGCCAACAAAGGTGAAGCATTGAAGACGCTGGCCGAGCACCTGGGCGTGCCCCTGGAGCAGACGGCGGCGATTGGTGACGGCGGCAACGACCCGGCGATGTTTCACGTGGCCGGCCTGTCGATTGCCATGGGGCAGGCGGAAGAAGCGGTCAAGCGCCAGGCCAGTGTGGTCACTGCCAGTAATCTGGAAGACGGTGCCGCGCAGGCGTTCGAGCGACTGATTCTCAGCGACACGCGCCTGGACTAAACAGTTACCGCGTTTGGCGTCTATCGCCTGGCAACAATGATGGTTGAACTCAACGCCCTGAATTCAGGGCGTTTCATCATCTGCCAGGTACCCTCTAATGGCCGCCGCCCCTGTTGTTACGCTATCGACTCCCTTCCTGACCTTGGCGCAGAGTCTTCGGCGCCAGTTTTCTTCGCGTCCTTCGCTGCAGGACGTGGCGGTGAACGTCTTGCAGCACAGTCTCGGCGAGCGGTACCGCTGGCTGAACATCGACTCACAGCAGCCGCTGTTGATGGAGCCGGTGTACGCCTACGATGGCCAGGGCTTCACGCTTAAAGGCCATGAAGGCCTGACGTTGGTGGATGCCTTGATCGAGCGGTGCGCCACCGAGGTATTTGTCGATTACAGCCAGGGCCAGTTCGTGGTGCGCTCCCCGGCACAGGGGGAGAATGAAAAACTCAGCGTCGATAACCGGGACCTGGAACAGGCGATCAACGAGCACGGCGCGCTGTTGATCGAACGCTACAAGGAAGCGTTGATCAGTTACTGGATGGACCATGCCGAGGATGGCAAGGTCCGTTACCTGTGGCTGGCGCAGTCGCTCAAGCACCTGTTGCTGGAAGCCTCGGCCAGCGCCGCCATCACCCATGAACAGTTGGACATGGTCGCAGAGGTGATCGGCCGCACGGTAAGGCCGGCAAACGCCACAGTACGCGCTTATATCGTCGACCACTGGGGCGAGTCCGGCGCAATGAACCAGCAAATGCTGCGTGGGCTGGTGATCGTCAAGCAACGGCAAGACACACTCATTGTCCTGCTGTTCACCCTGTCTCGCGGCATCCAGGCATTCGACTCCCTGGACGAACTGGGCGGCTGGCTGGTCAATCTGCTCAGTGACATCGCGCCCGGTCATCACATGCAGTGGCGCCTGTACGAGCCGGCGGGGGATGTTTTCCAAAGCCTGAGCCTGACCTACCTCGCCACGCAGTTGAGCGATATCCAGGCGCTGATGCCCAAGGTGCAAGCACTCGGCAATCAACAGCGCGTGCTCGAACGTGCGCTGCGTGTGGTCACCAGCGATTTCGACACGGCCCCCAGCGACAGCGAACAAATGGCCCGGTTGCGGAACGCTTTGCCGGGCTGGCTGTTGCAGGCCGACCCGGAAGATCAGCGGGTCATGAGCGACTATGTGATCGAACTGGCGCAGCACGTTCAGGCCGTTGACTGGAAACCCTTTGACCATGGGATTGTGTCGCCTGGCCAGTTCGCCTGCCAGGCCCTCGCCGCGCAGCTGGCCAAGGATTTCCCGGATAAACCACGCCTGGACCCGGATCGGATCAACCTGCAGCTCACGGTCAACGATCCTGACCCAGCTTCGCGCAGCACGCAGTTCTGGCACCTGCCGCCGCGCTATACCCAAAGCGCCTGGACCCTGACGCGGTTTGCCTGGCTTGGGGCAGGCGACATCGACCCCACGCTGCTGAGCCTCGGGGCGGTTGAACCTGAAGAGGTTGCCGTGTGGCTACAGGCCGAAGAGGCGCTCAAGGTCATTCAGAAGGTCGATGTGCGTGCGGGCTATAGCCGGCTGGTTGAGCAGAAGCTCAGGGATGACCACGCTGAAGTCCGATGGCGCAAGGCGCGGTTCATCGAGCAGGTGCGGCTGCAGCTGCCGATGCTGGCGCTGGAGTATCACCTCAAGTACCCCGCAGCGTTTTCCCGCCAGGCTTACGCCAATGTCTGCGCGGTGCTCCAGCCGAGTCGTGAAGGCGAGACCCGCACCGTGGTGTTGCGGCCCTTGGCGTTGAAGGCCACGGCCGACAGCGCGCCAGACAAGGTTGTGAACATGTTCGTGATCGGCCCGCGCGACGTGAGCGCAGGCTCCCATGTGCTGTATCGACCGATGTCTGCGGTCAAGTTCATTGAGTTCGAACGCTGGGAGGGGCTGCTCGCCACACTCATGCAGCCTGGCCCATTGCAGTACCAAGTGCTGGCCTGGTTGCCCGATTTGGCGCGTAGCCGGTACCTCAAATCACCCTTGTCGGTGCCCGGCGTCGAGGTATTTGCCGTTGTGGATTTCAATACCAGCGTATGGTCGGCGCCCAACGCCAGCCTGGCGCAGGATGAAGTCGAGGGCGATTACCTGGAGGCGCTGTTCCTGGAGACGGTCCAGGCGATGTCAGGGCGCGAAGCGACACCGCCACCGTCCGCGCTGGACGTGTTCTGGGGCTGGATCAAAGATCATTTCGGCCTCGGCCTGGCCCTCATTCTGCCGTTGCTGGGGGGGCCATATGGCAAGGCGGCAGGCTGGCTGTTGTTGGCCTGGAGCGCTTGGCAGGACATCAAGATACTGGCCACGGACGACGCACCCGGCAAGCTCGCGAGTGTCGTCGACTTGTTGCTCGCCGTTGCGCTGGTGCTGTTAAGCCGCGCGCGCGTTTCGACGACATTCGGCGTCACTGCAGCAGCCGATACCCTGGTGGATATGGCCCAGGGACTGGACCTTGAAGAGAGCTTCGAATTGCGCTGGCACGAAGCCCCCGAGTCTTTGCTCGAGGGCGCGCAAACCAGCCGCGAGACGACCGCTCAGGTGCAGTTGCCCACGGTGCACAGCGCGTCCAGCCTGGTGCGCAGTGATCCTTGTTTGGAGCGGTCGTGGAGTGGCCTGTACACCCGACTCTCAGTGATTCGCCAGGCAGAACTGGCGTTGTACAAGGTGCAAGCGGTGCCCACGGCGCGCAGGATCGATTCAGGCGCCCATCGCGGCCTGTACGGAGCAGGTCACCACTTGTATGCCAACATCGGTGGGGATTGGTTCAAGGTGCAGGACCACGGCGGTGTAGTGCATGCCATCAACGACGCTATCGCCCTGCGTGAGGGGCCGGAGGTGCAGCTCAGGGGCCAGGGCGAGTGGGTGTTTGTCGCTGAGCCGGTGCAGCTCGAGGATTTTCAGGACGCGTTGGCCCGGCAGCAGCAGCACTTGGCCCAACTGAACACCGATCAGGCTCGCCGTGAACAACTCAACAACGAGTATGCCACTGTCTCCGCCCAGTTCGAAAAGCTGACATTTACCGAAGAACGCACGCTGCAGCAGATCGGTCGGCGCATAAACGACCCCGGAATTGGGCGACAGATCGACGGCGAGTTAGCCAAGGCGCAGGCCAGCTATTGGTGCGCCATCACCCTGCTGGACGCCCTGGAAAGCCGCAGGCGCATGATGCTGGTCAAGCATTACAGCGCGTTAAACAACCGATTTTCCGCCGGGGCGGTCAAGGCGCGGCGTGCCCAGGCCGTGCTGTATGAGGCCAGGCGCCGCTTGCTGTTAAAGACCGACGACCTGCAAATGTGGCATTTTGACGCCCAGGGCATGCAGGAAACGGTACTGGACCCAACGACCTGGCAGCGTTTGGCCCCGACCTTGAGTGGATATTCGACACTCCAGGCCAGCGCTGTCGAAGCCTGCCTGGATGCCGAGCGGCGTTTCGAACAAATGAAGCAATATGGCCGGGCGGCCGATGTGGCGGTGGCACACTTGGATGTATTCGCCTGGACGGGGCGCCGCATGTCACTGAAATGGCAGGAACTGCAACTGCGCACCTTGGCGCTGTCGTGTTTCTGCGCCGGGGCCACGGTTTTCAGGGATGGGGCCTTTGACCTGATTCAAGAGGTCACCTCCCTCTGCAGCCTGAAGTTGATGAGCCTGCGTGAGCTGTTCTGCGTGGACCGATTCAGTGGCGATCAGCAGTTGAGAATGTTGAACGACGCGCTGGACACGCTGGTACTGGCGCACTCGCGCCTGTCGTATGAGTTGGGAAGCCTGCCGTCCTATATCAATGCCCAGGCGCTGGGCCGTTACCGGACCTACGTGCGCACCCTGTTCGCTCAAGTGGAAAGCCAATTGCTCGATGCCTATCGTGAGTACGAGCACGCTGGCCGCCCAACTGACGCGACCGCGTTCAACAGCGGCTCCCTGCGCCTGATAGAAGAGACCTTGCTCGGCAGGATCATTGGCAATCATCGTCAGGTTGAGGTCGATGCCTACGAACGTGTCGATGTGATGGAGCCATTCGATTATCGGCGCCTGTGGTCCTTCAAAAATGTCGAGAGCGGGGCGCAGCCGGTATGGAACGAACTCAAGGATCCCTCGCCACCGTTGCCTACGGCCCTTGCCGTCCACGAGCGGCTGGCCACCATTGGAGGGGAGGCCAGCCGGCTGTGGCGTCAGGCGGGCGAACAATACCGTCGCATTTCAAGCCTGGAGACGATTCGCCGGATGTCGCCGCTAAGGGTGCGCAGTGAATGGTTGGTCTACGCCAACAGGATGATCACGCAGCGCGATTTATTGATCGATGCGCTTCGCGACCCTCCGGCGTCGGCCAAGCATTCGGCGTTGCTGGATTTTTTCAGGAGCACCCCGGGCGCTTTATACGACGAGATCCTGGGGTTTCTCAATCAAGGATCGGTTGCACGCAATCGCATGGCGATCCAGGGCGCGCCGACGTCCGACGCGCTTTGGCTTCTATATAACGCCTGGATGATTGAGGTGGTTGAAGTGCCAGCGGCACGGCTGCTGGTGCGCGAGTTCGAGGTTCGCGAGCGTTCCAGCGGCCGCCCGCTATGGTTTGCGCGTATGCACTACAACGCCCCACATGCAAGGGATACAGGTATTCACTTCACACGTGGCACGCTCAAGCGTTACACCGAGCGGGATATCAGTTATGCGAAGTTGAAGCAGCGGGCCTCGAACAATGAACTTCTGATCAACGTCCTGCGCTCGAACATTGATCATGAAGTTGCCAAAACGGTGTTCTTTGGCGAGGCGGTAGGCCCGCTATCGTGACTTACTTAGGCATTGCCCAGGATTGCAATTGATAGCCGCCTTGACCCAGTTCGGCACGGGCCTGCAACAGCAGGTCTTCCAGTTGTGCAGGATCGGTGTAGGCGCTGGACGACAATTGTTTGCTGCCGATGCGGGTGTTGGTGCGGTCGATGACGCTCAGGCTGAGGGCGCCGTTGCCATCGTGCCAGGCCACGCACTGAAAGGGCTGGAAAGCACGGTCTGCGATCAAAAGAGCTTCGTTGATGCGGAGCGGGGCGTTCATGTCGGGTTCTCTCTCATTGCCCATTCAAGTGAGTGCCGGCGGTTGGGCTGACCGTGCGGCGGGTTACTTGTACTGATGCACGATGGCAGGGTACGGGTCACATGTTAGAGCAACATTTTTTAACTTTCCCTGATGAGCGTCATGTAAGCGATTGTTTTGAAAGCGCAATGAACGTTCGCCGCTAGTGCAACTTTCGCTACGCGCGTGGTGCAAAGATGGCTTTTTGCCCCGACTTATAGCGAAACGGTACAAGGGCCGTTTCTAGACCTTGCTAGTGTTAGCGCCAGGCGCCACAAACCATTGTTTCTAAATAACTTTACCTTTTCTGGCGCCAAGGAAATGCCATGGTCGTGACACCTGTCCAGCGCCGCTTGCTCGTGGTCGATCCGTGCGATGACTGTCATGAACTTTTACCCGGCCTGCGCACCGCCGGTTGGGAGGTGGACAACTGCGCCCTGGCAGCGGTGGGCGACCGTTCCTGTGACGTCGGCCTGCTGCGGCTCCAGCCTTATCACCTGGAACGCCCCGAAGCGGTGAAAGAGCTGATCGGCCGCAGCGGCACCGAGTGGATCGCGGTGCTCAGCCCGGATGTACTGCGTTTGCAGAACGTGGGTGACTTTGTCTGCGAATGGTTTTTCGACTTCCATACCTTGCCGTTCGATGTCGCCAGGGTGCAGGTCACCCTCGGTCGAGCCTTCGGCATGGCGCGCCTGCGGGGCAAGGGCAATATCCCGGTGGATGAGCCCGAGCACGAATTGCTGGGGGACAGCCGCCCTATCCGCGAATTGCGCAAATTGTTGTCGAAGCTGGCGCCGACCGAGTCACCGGTGTTGATCCGCGGCGACAGCGGCACCGGCAAGGAACTGGTGGCGAGGACCCTGCATCGCCAATCCCAACGCCATGCCAAGCCCTTTGTCGCAATCAATTGCGGGGCGATCCCGGAGCATTTGATCCAGTCCGAGCTGTTCGGCCACGAGAAAGGCGCGTTTACCGGCGCGCATCAGCGCAAGGTCGGGCGCATCGAAGCGGCCAATGGCGGCACCCTGTTTCTGGATGAAATCGGCGATTTGCCGATGGAGTTGCAGGCCAACCTGCTGCGCTTTCTCCAGGAAAAACAGGTCGAGCGCGTCGGTGGCAGCCAGCCCATCCCGGTGGATGTGCGGGTGTTGGCCGCCACCCATGTCGACCTCGAGGCGGCGGTGGAGAAGGGCACGTTCCGCGAAGACCTTTACTATCGCCTCAATGTGCTGCAAGTGGTCACCGCGCCACTGCGCGAACGGCATGGCGATGTGGCGATGCTGGCCAACCATTTTTCACGCTTCTACAGTCAGGAAATCGGTCGACGCCCCCGAAATTTCAGTGAAAGTGCATTGGTAGCGATGGGGCAACACCCGTGGCCGGGCAATGTGCGCGAACTGGCCAACCGTGTGCGCCGTGGCCTGGTGCTGGCCGAGGGGCGCCAGATCGAAGCCGTTGATCTGGGATTGCAGGGCGAACAGGCAATTTCGGCGCCCATGGCTACACTGGAAGACTACAAGCACCGCGCCGAACGCCAGGCGCTGTGCGATGTGCTCAACCGGCACAGCGACAACCTGAGTGTCGCCGCCCGTGTGCTGGGGGTTTCCCGGCCAACGTTCTACCGGTTGCTGCACAAACACCAGATCCGCTAGGGCGGGTAAACCGAAAAGCCCCGCAACGACCCTTATCGTTGCGGGGCTTTTCCTTTTGGCGATGGGTCGCCTTTAGAAGTAATAAGGGAATTTCAGGCTGAACGTAAAGTCCGGCGCGTCATCCGTCATGCCGATCGCCAGGTTCGGCACAATGGTCAGGTTATCCGACGCCGCGATCGTCATGCCCACGTTGAAGTAGCCGGCATTCGCATCGCTGGACACCACCGATTGCCAGTCACCGCCGTCAGGCTTGAGCTTGCTTTTGCGCTGGACCAGGTCGGAGACCGAGAACGACATGCTCATCTTCTCGTTGAGGGCGAACGCTACGCCGACGCCGAACTGAAAGCTGTCACCCAGGCGCACCTTGCCGCCGACTTTCTGGTTGACGTTGGAACTGATGTCGTCGAACGAGTCTTCAAAGTTATGGGTATAGGACAGCGAGCCGAACAGTACTGCCGGGTCGAAGGTCTTGACCAGGGAGATGCCCGGCGTGACCGACCAGACCCCGTTGCCCGTAGGCAGGCTTTCCGGCACCAACAGGTTGTCGTTGTTGGCCACCTCGATCAGCTTGATGCCGTAAGGTTCCTTGCCCGTGGGCGCCTTGACCCGCACCGAGACCACCGCATCCGGCAGGCTGTCGGTTTCGTCGAGGAACTTGTAAGCCACGCCGAAGTTGACGTCGCCGAGGGTCGGGTCGCGTTTTACCGTGGCTTCGGAAGTCATGGTGCCGCTGTTGTTGGCGCCGCCCGACTGGTAAGTGGTCTCGCGGTACACCACCGGCACGTTCACGTCGAACTGCCAGCGATTGTCGACGTTGTAGCGACCGGTAAGGTCCAGGGTCCAGTTGTCGGCCTTGATTCGGTCCAGGTTGATGTTACCCAGGAAGATCGAGTCCAGCGCCAGGAAACCGTTGAGGGTCAACTGCCGCGCATCGTAACGGGCGTAACTGATGCCGGTTTCGAAGCTGAACTTGCCATCGCCGAAGAACCCGCTGGCCTCGTTGTACAGGTTGCTCACACTTTGCGCCGGGGCTGAGTCGTCCTTGAGGCTTTGCCCGTAGGAACTGCCACCGCCGGCACCGCCAGACGCCGCGGCGGCGCCAACACCGGCTGAACCGGCCACCGTGGTACTGCCTTTGTTGAAGTCTGCGGGGGATTTGGCCAAGCGTTTAGGGGGCGGCGCCGCGGGTTGGTCTTCGACCTGGCGGACCCGTTGCTCCAGCACGGCCAGGGCTTTTTGCTGCACTTCATAGCGCTGCTTGAGCTCCAGCAATTCCTGTTTCAGCGTTTCGATATCGCTGTCCGGCGCGGCATACAGCATGGAGGCCGGCAGCAGCGTACTCAAACAAACCACGGCACGTAACGATAACGATCGATGCATGAAGTCAGCCGTCCCTTTTTATTGCGAAAGTGTCGTGGCTCAGCGTAGTTCAATAACCGACGTTGCGTAGTCCCTTGAGTTGATCGAGATTGAGGTTCTGAGTGATGTTGTTCAAACCGTTGTTACCCAGCACCACGTTGAGTTGGGTGAGGTTGCTGACCAGGTTGCTGTTGCCTTGAATGACGGTGCCTTGGAGCACATTGCCGCCACCGATGTTCTGCACCACATTGCCCTGGTTGTTATTGGCCTGGATCGCCATTTGCAGCCCACCGTTCTTGGCGGAAATGCTCACCTGGCCTGCGCCGCTTTCACCGGTGATGGTGTCGCCGGCCACCAGTGCCTTGCCCGACTGTACGTAATTGGCCGGTGCAAGGCCGTTTTTGGTCACGTTGATGTCCACGCCGTTGGTGGCCGTGTTGCCGTCGCCGGCCGCGCGAACGCTCTGAGTCACACCCTGGCCGCTGCCCAGGCCTGCGCCACCGACGACCGTGCCGGTGCCGGTGGTCGGCGTCGTGCCGTTGCCCGTTGTGCTGGTGGTGGTGACATAGAATTGCGGCGTGATGGTGCTGGAGTCCATCTGCATGCTGGCCTTGCCGGTAATGCTGTCGCCGGCGGCGTTGGTCCAGGTGCTGCTCATGACCAGGCCAAAGCTGATGATGCGCCCGGGCATCACATAGCGCCCGCGCAATTCAGCCATTTCCGCGTCCTTGAGCTCGATAGGCTTGAAGGCCGATGACGCATAAGCGGGCATTGAGGCTGCCAGGCACATGACCGTCAGCCAACGGTAAGTGTTCATCGTCTGCTCCTGGAGCGTCCTGCTCCTTATGGCGCTTCTCGCTAGAAGAAGTCGCTTTGAATGAAACCAAAGTCCATCAGCTCGCTGTCGCGCACTGGCGTGAACGTGTTCAATTGGTTCGAGGCGGTCAACGGCGTGGGTGGGGAGAGCAGGGCATTGGTCTTGTCATAGCCTTCACCCAATACGGCAAAGACGATGCCGTTCCAGCCCTTGACGAAGTCAGCCTGGGCGTAGCGCTTATGGCCGAGGACGGGGTCGCCGATATAGACCCAGTCCTTGTCGGAGCGCTGCAACACCACGAAATGCTTGTAGCCACGGATTTCCTGGAGGACTACCACCGGGACTTTCACCGTCATCAGCACTTCGGGGGTAATTCGGTAACCCCGGGCACGCATGCCGATACTTTCCAGGTAGCGTTTCATGTCCAGCATCGAAAAGCCCTGGGTGCGCACCAGATCCTGGTCGGCGTTGATCAACATGCCCTTGATGACATGGTCTTCGTCCACATCCATCCAATAGGCTTGCCGCAGGATGGTCGCCAGCGCGGCGGCGCCACAGCTGAAATCGGTTTTCTGTTCCACCAGGTTGGAGAACTTGCGTTCGCGGATGCTTTCGACCTTCTTGTAGATCAACCCACCGCCGGGCATGACCACGGCCATTTGCCCTGCCCAGGTCGGGCCGGTGAGTGCAAGCAGAAGGAGGGCGGCAACGAGGCGCATGATCGTATGACCTGTTGGACACTGGAATGAGAAAGGGCCTTGTTGCCAAGGCCCTGTCAGGATCAGAAGCGAGTGATTGCTACGTTGTTCTGACCTTGGTTGCCGCTACCCGCTGCAACGTTGGAACCCACGATGCCCGTGGCGCTGTTGAACGAGTTGTTGACGCTGGCGTTGTTGGTCACTGGAGTGGACTTCCAGCCTTTGCCAGTGCTGCTGAGGTTGAGCGTCAGGTTGCTGGTGACTTCCTGCGAAGCGTTGATGGTGGAAGCACCACCTTTACCGTCGCCAGCGTTGATGGCAACGCTGTTGCTGCCTTGGTTGGAGGTGCCGGCGGCCACGTTGGACTGACCGATACCCGAGCCGTTGTTGAAGCTGTCATTGACCGACGCGTTGTTCTCGGTGGCTTTGTTGAGCACAACGTTGCCGTAGTTGACTTGAGCCGAGTTGACGGTGGCGAACACGAAGTCTGCGTCACCGGCGGTGATGGCGACGTCGTTTTTGCCTTGGTTGTTGTCACCGGCCTGGCTGTTGCTGCCGGCAATGCCAGAGTAGTCGCGGAACGACCCGTTGACCGATGCGTTGTTTTCGGTCTTGTCGTTGATCACGGCGTTGCCGTGGTTGCTTTGACCGTCATTCACGGTGGCGGCAGACGAAGTAGGTTGTGGTTTGTAAGGTTTGTAGCCATCCGCTTGAGCCGCAACAGCCATGAGAGCAGCGAGAGCGAAAGCCAGTGGTTTAAGAGCCATTGTAGTTTTCATGGTGTTTCTCCGTGCTTCTATTAGTTGGTTAAGTGTTGGAACGGTCTAGCTTTTGGGCTCAACTCCATCAGTTGAGCCGCAGGTTCAGGGTGTTAGCCACTCGGTTCCCCACCCCGGCGCTCTGGTTGACCTGTACCACTCCACGGCTGCCGGTGAAGGCCTGGTCGCTGGTAACGACCTGGCGGCTGCCAGTGGCAGGGGTCAACCCTGAGTCTGTTGCAAGCGCAACGTTCTGTTGCGACATGACACTGTCGTCGATGCTCTGCGGGCCAGCGTTGACGCTGATCCGCACGGCATTGATCATTTGGTTCTGAGCGCCGGCGGACTGGTTGATACTCACCACACCGTTGCCGTTGCTGAAAGAATTGCCCTGAATCGCTGCCTTCGCATTCGTGGCGCGTTCGGCGGGGGCACCGCTGATTTTCTGAGTGACCGAGACGTTCGCCTGGGCGTTGCGGCCAACCGCGATGGCGACGTAATTGCTCAGCTGCTGGTGGTCGCCGCCGGCCTGGTTGATCATCACTACACCGTTGTACTGTTTGCCCGAATTATCGATAGTCGCGTCATTGTTGCTGTCGGCCATCGCCACGCTGCAGCCCAGCACTGCCAGAAGCATCCAGGAATGATTCATCTCAACGCCCTCCGACCAGGCTGCCGATATTGTTCAGCGGCGCAAGGCCACTGGAGACGGCGCTGTTGACCGTGCCAGCGATGCTGCTGCCACCGCCGCCGTGACCGGCAGCTGCGCCTGTGCCCAGGCCAATGCCCGCGCCGTTGTTGTCAAAGCCCGGAAGCTGTCCGCCTGGAAGGATGTTGCGAGTGATCGCGGCACCGCTGCTGACGGCTGCAATGTCGTGATCGTTGAGTTCAAAGCTGGCCGCACGCTGGATCTGCGCGGCGGGATTGGTTTGGGCGGTGGTAGGGTTTGGGTCGGAGCCGGCAGTGCGTCCCCACATGTGGCCGCGCACTGCCCGGTCAATCACGATTGTGCCGTCGCCTGCTGCGAGCACGGGAAGGCTCACGCTGGTACTCAGTACACAGCTGATCAGCAGAAGGCTCAGTGAGCCTGAAGTGTGAATAGCCACGGCGTGCTTCCTTCTTCTTCGCGCTGACCCTAAACAGCGCTGTCAGGGATAGAGCAGAAGGCGTGCCGCTTTTGAATTGTGTCGGTAATTCAACGGGTTGAAAAAAGTCGTGGGCAAAGTGATGGCATTGTTGTTTCAGCCACGAGACAGGCCATCAGTAAGGCCGCCACTGCCAGCCACTGCGCAATCGCTTCACCTGCCTGTATCAGCGACTTAACACCTGCCATGACAAAACGATGAACCCGCAGCAGGCGGGCGCCTCAGGGGGTGTGGCTGTTAAAAAAATGGACACCGCGCACGCAAGAACGCCCATGCCGGACGGCGGGGACTCAGCCTTTCGGGGATTTGCGCGGGATGGAATTGAGAACGGGGTTGCCGTCCTGGTTCTGCGTCAGGTAGACCGGCAGAACCTTGGGCAAGGAGGGAATGAGGTTGCCGACCTCACTGATGTTGTAGATGCCGCCGATGCGAATCTGCCCGGTACCCGCATCAGCAAGCAGCGCCGGTTTGCGCAGGTAGCGGTTGATCAGCGGCAACGCATCGGCCAGGGTCAGGTTGTCGAGGACCAGCTTGCCCTGGCGCCAGGCGAGGGCCGTGTCGTCCGGTTTCATCACGCGCACCCGGGGCGTGGCGTCACCTTGCCGATAACTGGCCTGCATGCCAGGCGTGAGTGGCACGCTGCCGTGCACCTGGTCGCTGGAAATCTGCACCGAGCCCTCGAGCAGCATCACACGCACCTGGTCTTCATATTTCCAGACGTTGAACTGGGTGCCCGTTACCCGGACCTGGCCCTCGCCGGCGCGCACGATGAAAGGGTGCGCGCTGTCGTGACTGACCTTGAAGAAGGCTTCGCCATGCTTCAAGGTCACTTGGCGGCGGTCCTTGTAATGGCTGTAGACCAGCTCGGTGCCGAGGTTGAGTTCGACCTGGCTGCCGTCTCCCAGAGTGACCCGTGTGAGTCCATCGGACGCCTGGAAACGCTCATAAGCGTTGGGCAGCCAGCCCGCTTCCCAGCCGGTAAACGCGGCGACGGGCAGGGCGGCCAGGCAAATGGCCGCCGCCACGGCATAGCTGCGCAGGTGACTGCGCGGCTTCAGGGGCAAGACTGCGGCGGGAGCCGGCTCAGTACGGGGCAGGTGGTCAGCGACGTCCCAGATTTCCAGCATGGCCGCGTATTCGAACGCATGCAGCGGGTGCGAATCGTGCCAGTGCGTAAAAGCCTCACGCTCAGCCGCCGTGCAGTCACTCGCGTGCAGGCGCATGCACCAATGCGCTGCGGCGTCGGTGATCGCGTCATAGTCGGCTTCTGAAATGGACTTTTCGCTCATTGACTCATCCTGATTTCCCACATTCTAACCTCCCGGGGCGGACGGCGAGAACAGCCATCATGGCAATTGCACATCAATTGGAACTTATTCTTGTTTAAAAGCGCCTAAATTTTTCAGGACATTCTCACAATGGAGTACGAACATGTTGAAGAAAAGCTTAGTCGCCCTGTGTGCAACCACTGCTCTGCTCAGCGCAGGCGCCGCGCTGGCCGATAAACCGGGCGCGGGCTGGATCCCGATTGAAAAAGCCATCGAAGTGGCCAAGACCAAGGCTGGCTACATCGAAGTCTATGCCGCTGAAGCAGACGACAATGGTTATTGGGAGGTCAAGGGCCGCAAGTCCGATGGCACCGTGTATGAAGCCCGCATCGATGGCGCCTCGGGCAATATCCTGCGCGACCAGAAAGACTGATGTATCCCGTGGGAGCCTGCTCAGGCTCCCATATCCAGCGAACGGCCAACCTGCGTTATCAGGTAGGTGATCGAGTCTGCATTGGCCAGTATCGTGGCGATGCGTTTATCAGCATCCGTCATGAATATCTGTCGCGCATCGGCCAGGTTCTTCGCGCCGGTGGCCTCGAGAATCTTGCGTTTGATCGACTTTGTACTCTTACTCGTTCCAACGTCCTCCCACGCAGGTATCCATTCATTCCATGTCTTGAACAGCAGGCTGGCCGGTGTCAGCACCGATAGCGCGGTGTCGCGCAGGTTCACCAGGTCGGTCTTCATTTTTGGCGCTCCCTGAACCCCCAAGTTGATCAGGTCATGGAAGGGACGCATGCTGTCCAGGTAGGCAATGTCTTCGGTCTGGCATTTCAAATGCGACACTTCATGGATCAGTACGGCCGCCCGGGCGTGGGCAACGACGTCGAACGGCGTGGTCAGACGATTTACGTAGTCGTCCATCGGAGGGGCAAAAAACGGGTTGAGCAGGTAGATTTTCTGCTCGGCGTCATCCGGTAGAATAAAGGCAAATGTGCTCTCACTGGCCAGACGTGCGGTGCCACACACAAAGCGCATCGAGTCCGGTCGGGTAAGCGTGTGGTTGACCAGTTCGCCGAGCACTTCGTCCAGGCAGTCCTCGATCTTTTGCAGTTGCTCTGCCGTCAGCGTCAATACACCGAACAGTTCGGTGAAGAAGCGGCCTATTCGGCTGTTTGGATCGCGGATTTTTGCAAAATTGAGCACGTTGCGTTTACACGTGACCGCGTAATAGGTCGCGACATTCAGGGCTTCATTGATCACCTGAGCTTTCCAACTGGATAGCCCGGCGATTTCCCGCATGCCGACCGCTTCTATATTCATGGCCTGTCGCTCGCCTAGGCGGGTCAAGTACCGTGCGTTGTAGCGCGAGAGTGTCTTGCCATAGCACGGGTTGTGACGATCAAGGTCCATTACCCATTGGCCTGTTGCATTGCGGCGCACGTAGGGCCCGATCAGCTCAAGGGTGGCCAGACGCCAATGGACCCCAGCCTGACGCACCGGATAGACCTTTCCAGCCACGGGCACATACAGCCGGTGGCTTTTTGTGTCCTCATACACTTGAGTCACGGGCTTCAGGGTGAGTTGGTTCAAGTCGACGTCGTGTACCTCCAGGGGCTGCAGGCAGGTTCGGGCGATGTGAGTGACGTCCAAGGTGGCGAGGGTGGTGGCGGGTGCCGCGGGGTCGGCCTCCCACTCGGCTGCTCGCTCCGATGGCGGGG
>NZ_PCOZ01000029.1 GCF_002979555.1 Pseudomonas sp. MYb60
GCGTCCCCTAGGGGACTCGAACCCCTGTTACCGCCGTGAAAGGGCGGTGTCCTAGGCCACTAGACGAAGGGGACACAAACCTTCTATACACGTGATCAGCGCTGAGAACTGATCGATTCAAGGACGGTGTGGCCGGAACCTTGAACCTGTAAAATTGGTGGAGCTAAACGGGATCGAACCGTTGACCTCTTGCATGCCATGCAAGCGCTCTCCCAGCTGAGCTATAGCCCCGGATTTTTCGTCTCGCGACGCAGCAGACCTTTCGAACTGCTTGTTGAAACTGGCGTCCCCTAGGGGACTCGAACCCCTGTTACCGCCGTGAAAGGGCGGTGTCCTAGGCCACTAGACGAAGGGGACAAAACCTTCTGTACATCCGATCAGGGCTGAGACCTGATCAATTCAAGGACGGTGTGGCCAGACCTTGAACCTGTAAATTGGTGGAGCTAAACGGGATCGAACCGTTGACCTCTTGCATGCCATGCAAGCGCTCTCCCAGCTGAGCTATAGCCCCTCATCGGTGAGGACGGGGCGAATCTTAATGGCGGTTTGGAAGTGTGTCAAATTTATTTTCAACATTTTCCAAAATTTTTTGCCGGGATAACAATCACTTACCGGCGAAACCCCGGAAAACCGGGGTTTCGCCGTTACAGCAGCCTGATTACGCAATAGCGCCCAGCAGCTTTTCCCACTCTTTGTTTTCTTTCTTCGACACACCACCAAGCAAATCAAGGGCTTGGCGCAGACGGAAACGGGTGAGGTCCGGGCCGAGGATTTCCATCGCGTCCAGCACCGACACCGAACTCGCCTGCCCGGTGATCGCGGCAAACATCAGCGGCATGGCATCGCGCAATTTCAGCTCGAGGGATTCCACCACCGCCTGGATCGTCGCGGTGATCGCCTCTTTCTCCCACTGACGCAGGCTTTCGAGCTTCCACAGGATCAACTGCATCAACTGGCGTACCTGGTCGCCCGAGAGCTTCTTGGACTCGAACAGCTTCGCATCCGGGTTCACGCCACCGGCAAAGAAGAAGTTGGCCAACGGTGCGACCTGGCTGAACGTCTCTACCCTGCCCTGCACCAGCGGCGCGATCTTCATCATGTACTCGGGGTTCAACGCCCACTGCTGCACGCGGCTGGCGAATTCTTCCACCGGCAGGTCACGCAGCCACTGGCCGTTGAGCCAGGACAGTTTCTCGATGTCGAAGATCGGCCCACCCAGGGACACGCGGGACAGGTCGAAGTTGTCGACCATTTCCTGCAACGAGAACTTCTCGCGCTCGTCCGGCATCGACCAGCCCATGCGGCCCAGGTAGTTGAGCATTGCCTCAGGCATGAACCCCATGCGCTCGTAGAAGGTCACCGAGGTCGGGTTCTTGCGCTTGGACAGCTTGCTCTTGTCCGGGTTACGCAGCAGCGGCATGTAGCACAGCTGCGGCTGTTCCCAGCCGAAGTATTCATAGAGCAGGATCAGCTTGGGCGCCGACGGCAGCCATTCTTCGCCGCGCAGCACGTGAGTGATGCCCATCAGGTGATCGTCGACCACGTTGGCCAGGAAGTACGTCGGCAGGCCGTCGGTCTTCATCAGCACTTGCATGTCCATGCGGTCCCACGGGATCTCGACGTCACCGCGCAGCATGTCCGGCACCACGCACACGCCTTCGCTCGGCACTTTCATGCGGATGACGTGAGGCTCGCCGGCCGCCAGGCGCTGGGCCACTTCTTCCTTGGACAGCAGCAGCGCGCGGCCATCGTAGCGCGGGGTTTCGCCACGGGCCATTTGCTCGGCGCGCATCTGGTCGAGTTCTTCGGCGGTGCAGAAGCACGGGAATGCATGGCCCATGTCGACCAGTTGCTGGGTGTACTGCTTGTAGATGTCGCTGCGCTCGCTCTGGCGATACGGGCCGTGCGGGCCGCCAACGTCCGGGCCTTCTGCCCAGGTAATGCCCAACCAGCGCAGCGCATCGAAAATCTGCTGCTCCGACTCACTGGTCGAGCGCAGTTGATCGGTGTCTTCGATCCGCAGGATGAATTCACCGCCGTGCTGCTTGGCAAAGCAGTAGTTGAACAAGGCGATGTAAGCAGTGCCGACGTGGGGATCCCCAGTAGGCGATGGCGCGATGCGCGTGCGGACGGTGGTCATGGCGGGTCTCGAATGGGCAATAAGACTGAAAATTGAAACAAGGGGCGAATGGTAACAGCCCCGGGGATTTCTGGAAAACCAAGGCGCGGCCATCGAGGGCACCACAAATCAGACTGCCAGCAGGCGCTCACGCAACTTGCCAATCTCATCCCGCGTCTGCGCCGCCGCTTCGAATTCCAGATCCCGCGCCAACTGGTACATCTTCTCCTCCAACTGACGAATGCGCTTGGTGATCTCACTCGGCGAGCGCAGTTCGTTTTCGTACTTGGCGCTCTCCTCGGCCGCCTTGGCCATGCCCTTGCGCTTCTTGCTGCGCGAGCCGGGCACGGTGGCGCCTTCCATGATGTCGGCAACGTCCTTGAACACGCCTTTGGGGGTGATGCCATTTTCCAGGTTGAATGCAATCTGCTTGTCACGACGGCGCTGAGTCTCGCCAATCGCCCGCTCCATGGAGCCGGTGATGCGGTCTGCGTAGAGGATCGCCCGACCATTGAGGTTCCGCGCAGCCCGGCCGATGGTCTGGATCAGCGAACGCTCAGAGCGCAGGAAGCCCTCCTTGTCCGCGTCCAGTATCGCCACCAGCGACACTTCCGGCATGTCCAGGCCTTCACGCAGCAGGTTGATCCCCACCAGCACGTCAAAAGTGCCCAGGCGCAGGTCGCGGATGATCTCCACACGCTCAACCGTGTCGATATCCGAGTGCAGGTAACGCACGCGCACACCATGGTCGGCCAGGTAGTCGGTAAGGTCTTCGGACATGCGCTTGGTCAGTGTGGTAACCAGCACCCGCTCCTCCAGGGCCACGCGCTTGTTGATTTCCGACAGCAGGTCATCAACCTGGGTCAACGCCGGGCGGATTTCGATTTCCGGGTCCACCAGGCCGGTCGGGCGTACCAGTTGCTCGATCACGCGACCAGCATGCTCAGCCTCGTAGTTGCCCGGCGTGGCGGACACAAAAATGGTCTGCGGGCTGATCGCCTCCCACTCATCGAAACGCATCGGCCGATTGTCCAGCGCCGATGGCAGGCGGAAACCGTATTCCACCAGGGTTTCTTTACGCGAGCGGTCGCCCTTATACATGGCACCCACTTGCGGCACGCTGACGTGGGATTCGTCGATCACCAGCAGCGCGTCGTCCGGCAAGTAGTCATACAACGTCGGCGGCGCCGCCCCGGAGTCGCGCCCCGACAGGTAGCGCGAGTAGTTTTCGATGCCATTGCAGTAGCCCAGCTCCAGGATCATCTCCAGGTCGAAACGGGTTCGCTGCTCCAGGCGCTGGGCTTCCACCAGCTTGTTGTTGGCGCGCAGGTAGTCAAGGCGTTCGGCGAGTTCGACCTTGATCCCTTCGATGGCCCCCATCAGGGTTTCGCGCGGCGTCACGTAGTGGCTTTTCGGATAGAAGGTGAAGCGCGGCATCTTGCGGATCACTTCCCCGGTCAACGGGTCAAAGGCCGACAGGCTCTCGACTTCATCGTCGAACAGCTCGATGCGGATCGCTTCCAGGTCGGATTCGGCCGGGTAGATATCGATCACATCGCCACGCACACGGAAGGTGGCACGGGCAAAATCCATGTCGTTGCGGTTGTATTGCAGGCTCGTCAGGCGACGCAGCAGTTCGCGCTGATCGAGTTTGTCGCCACGGTCGACGTGCAGCACCATCTTCAGATAGGTTTCCGGGCTGCCCAGGCCGTAGATGCACGACACCGTGGTGACGATGATCGCGTCCTTGCGCTCCAGCAACGCCTTGGTCGCCGACAGGCGCATCTGCTCGATGTGGTCGTTGATCGACGCATCTTTCTCGATAAAGGTGTCGGACGACGGCACGTAGGCTTCGGGCTGGTAGTAGTCGTAGTAGGAAACGAAGTATTCCACGGCGTTGTTCGGGAAGAACGCCTTGAACTCGCCGTACAACTGGGCGGCCAGGGTCTTGTTCGGCGCCAGCACCAGGGTGGGCCGGTTGACCTGGGCAATCACGTTGGCAATGCTGAACGTCTTGCCCGAACCGGTGACGCCGAGCAGTGTCTGGTGGGCCAGGCCGGCCTCGATGCCTTCGACCATCTGGCGAATGGCTTCCGGTTGATCGCCGGCGGGCTCAAAACGGGTGACTAGCTGGAAATCCGACATAACGTACCTCGTGAAGTCACCCCGGACTGTAAACCCGTCGGGGACGAAAAAGACCACCACCCGCGAAGATTCAGAGCGGATCGTAGGAAAAAACCATGATAGCCATAGAAGTGGTGGCGAATGTGACGGCTTTCAAGGCAATCGTCTGACCTGCCGTCTACGATCAAGGTTGCAATAAGACTGACGGTGGGCAAATAAACCGAAAAACTTGGCCGAAAAGCCGTTTCGGCTGTCGCCCTAGGCCGTGATGGCCTCTATACTAGCTCCCCGTTTGTGCACCGCTCTAGTGCATTCGGCTGGAGCGCGACACGTCCCTCCATTCCCCCATAGAGCTGCCGCAAAAATGAGCCTGTTCTCCGCTGTCGAAATGGCACCACGCGATCCTATCCTGGGCCTCAACGAAGCATTCAACGCCGACACACGAACCACCAAGGTCAACCTTGGCGTAGGCGTTTACTGCAACGAGGAGGGGAAGATTCCACTCTTGCGTGCCGTTGCCGAAGCGGAAGCCATTCGCGTGGCGCAACACGCCGCTCGTGGCTACTTGCCGATCGACGGCATCGCGGCCTACGACAAGGCCGTGCAAACCCTGCTGTTCGGCGCTGAATCGCCCTTGCTGAGCGCTGGCCGCGTCACCACCGTGCAAGCGGTTGGCGGCACGGGCGCGCTGAAGATCGGCGCAGACTTCCTCAAGCAACTGCTGCCCAACGCCGTCGTGGCCATCAGCGACCCGAGCTGGGAAAACCACCGCGCCCTGTTTGAAACCGCCGGTTTCCCGGTGCAGAACTACCGCTACTACGACGCCGCCACCCACGACGTGAACCGCGCCGGCCTGCTCGAAGACCTCAACGCCCTGCCGCCGCAATCCATCGTGGTGTTGCACGCCTGCTGCCACAACCCGACCGGCGTCGACCTGAGCCCGGCCGATTGGCAGAACGTGCTGGACGTGGTCAAGGCCAAGAACCTGGTGCCGTTCCTCGACATGGCCTACCAGGGCTTTGGCGATGGCATCCACGAAGACGCCGCAGCCGTGCGCCTGTTCGCGGAGTCGGGCCTGACCTTCTTTGTGTCCAGCTCGTTCTCCAAGTCGTTCTCCCTGTACGGCGAACGTGTGGGCGCGTTGTCCATCGTGGGCGAGTCCAAGGAAGAAAGCGCGCGCATCCTGTCCCAGGTCAAGCGTGTGATCCGCACCAACTACTCCAACCCGCCGACCCACGGCGCCGCGATTGTCGCCGCCGTGCTGAACAGCCCGGAACTGCGTGCCCAGTGGGAAGCCGAACTGGCCGAAATGCGCCTGCGCATTCGTGGGATGCGTGAGCAGATGGTGTCGGAACTGGCCAAGGCCGCACCGGGCCATGACTTCAGCTTCGTCGGCCGCCAGCGTGGGATGTTCTCCTACTCCGGCCTGAGCGTTGAGCAAGTCACCCGCCTGCGCAGCGAGTTCGGCATCTATGCGCTGGACACGGGTCGTATCTGTGTGGCGGCGTTGAACCAGTCGAACATCGATGCGGTCACAAAGGCAATCGTTCAGGTGCTGTAAGCCTGTAGCCGTTGCAAAGAAGGGGAAGCCGGTGGCTTCCCCTTTTTCGTATCCAGCCCCTAGACTGAACCCTGCCCGCCCCTTTGCTGTGAGAACCTTATGAGAAACGACGACCTGGACCTGCGCGCTGACCGCGACGAGCTGGATGACTATGTGCCCCGCGCGCCGCAACCCAAGCGCCAGAAAAGCCTGGTGTTGCAGGTGGCCCTGGGTGTGTTCCTCGGTGGGTTGGCACTGTGGCTGGTGCAATTGGGAGCGACAGCCCTGATGGCCAAACTGGCGATGGGCACGCTGCAATTCGGCGGCTGATCGCGGTCAAAATGTGGGAGGGGGCTTGCCCCCGATGAGGCAGTGTCAGTTGGTATACCTGTGTCTGACACACCGCCATCGGGGACAAGCCCCCTCCCACATTGGATTTATGGCGCTACCAGATTGCGTTCTTCCAGCAGCTTCACAAAGCTATTGAGGCTCTGCGACACCGTCCCTCGCCGCCAGATCAGCCAGGTGTGCAGGATGCGAAAGGTGTCCGTCAGCGGCCACACGCTCACCGCCGCAAACCCCGGCATGTTTTCCAGCATGCTGCGGGGCATCAGCGCCAAACCCGCACCGGCACTGACGCACGCCAGCATGCCGTGGTACGACTCGATCTCGAAAATCTTGCCCGGCACCGCGCCGTCCTGGGTAAACCAGCGTTCAAAGTGGTGCCGGTACGAGCAGTTCGAGCGGAAGGTGTAGATATTCTCGCCATTCACATCCTGCCCCCGGGTGATCGGCGCGTGGTGCAGGGGTGCAATCACCACCATCTCCTCTTCAAACACCGCCACGCCTTCCAGGGTGCTGTGCAGCACCGGGCCATCGACGAACGCCGCCGTCAGGCGCCCCGACAGCACGCCTTCGATCATGGTGCCTGAAGGCCCGGTGCTCAGCTCCAGCTCGACCTTGGTGTGCGTCTGGTTGTACGCCGCCAGCAACGCCGGGATACGCACCGCCGCCGTGCTCTCCAGCGAGCCCAGGGCAAACGGGCCCTGGGGCTCCTCCCCCGCTACCGTGGCGCGCGCCTCCTGCACCAGATCGAGGATGCGTCGCGCATAGCCCAAGAAATTCCAGCCAGCCGGCGACAGGCGCAGTCGACTTTTCTCACGAATAAACAGCTCGACGCCCAGGTCCTGCTCCAGTTGCTTGATACGGGTGGTCAGGTTCGACGGCACCCGATGAATCAACTGCGCGGCGGCGCTGATACTGCCTTGCTCGGCAACGGCCTTGAACATTTCCAGCTGCACCAAATCCAAGTCATTCTCCATTCATGAACGTATTGCTTAATATTATTCAGTTTCCAGAAAAGATCCAGCCCCGTAGTCTGAACCCACTTACTCATTCAGCAGGACGGTGCCATGAACGCGACCACCCACGCTTTTTCGATCAACCCGGCCAACGGCGAAACCGTCGGCAGCTACCCCTACGAAACCGCCCAACAACTGGACGCTGCCCTCGACCGCGCCACCGCCGCGTTCCGCACCTGGCGCCGCCAACCGGTGAGCCAGCGCGCCGAACTGCTGCTGGCCCTGGCCGCCGCCCTGCGCGAACAAGCCGAAGCCATGGCACAGATGATCACTCTGGAAATGGGCAAGCCCATCGCCCAGGCCCGTGCTGAAATCGAAAAATGCGCTCAGCTCAGCGAATGGTACGCCGCCCAGGGCCCAGCCATGCTCGCCCCGGAACCGACGCGGGTGGACAACGGCAGCGCCCAGATCGAATACCGCCCGCTGGGCCCGATCCTCGCCGTAATGCCGTGGAACTTCCCGGTCTGGCAAGTGCTGCGCGGCGCCGTGCCGACGATGCTTGCCGGTAATACCTACGTACTCAAGCACGCGCCAAACGTGATGGGCAGCGCCTACCTGATCCAGCAGGCGTTCAAAAACGCAGGCTTTGCCGACGGTCTGTTCGAAGTGATCAACGTCGCCAACGACGGCGTGTCCAACGCCATTGCCGACCCACGCATCGCCGCCGTCACCCTTACCGGCAGCGTGCGAGCCGGCGTTGCCATCGGCTCTCAGGCGGGTGCCGCGCTGAAAAAATGCGTACTGGAGCTGGGTGGCTCCGACCCGTTCATCGTGCTCAACGACGCCGACCTCGACGCCGCCGTACAGGCCGCACTGATCGGCCGCTTCCAGAACAGCGGCCAGGTCTGCGCCGCTGCCAAGCGCCTGATCATCGAAGCGGGCGTGGCCGAAGCCTTCACCGCCAAATTCCTTGAGGCCAGCCGCGCCTTGGTGATGGGCGACCCGACCTCCGCCGCCACCTACATCGGCCCGATGGCCCGCTTCGACCTGCGCGACGAGCTGCATGGCCAGGTCCAGGCCACCCTGGAAGAAGGCGCCACTTTGCTGCTGGGCGGCAACAAAGTCGAAGGCGCCGGCAACTACTATGAGCCGACCGTACTGGCCAACGTCACCGACCAAATGACCTCATTCAAACAGGAACTGTTCGGCCCGGTGGCCTCGATCATCACCGCCCGCGACGCCGACCACGCGGTGGCGCTGGCGAATGACAGCGAGTTCGGCCTCACCGCCAGTCTCTTCACCACTGACGCGGCCAAGGCGCGGAATATCGCCAACCAGCTGGAAACCGGCGGGATCTTCGTCAACTCGTTCAGCGTCTCTGACCCTCGCGTAGCGTTTGGCGGGATCAAGAAAAGTGGCTTTGGCCGGGAGCTGTCGCACTTTGGCGTGCGCGAGTTCTGCAACGCACAAACCGTGTGGCTCGACCGCAAATAGCCCCCTCACGCTAAGCCACCTGACCTAGGGGCGTGCTTGCTCGCCCCTAGGGTTGATGCGCGCAGTAGAAAACCATCCTCCCCCTCACGCCCCTGATCGACTACCATACCGCGCCGGTTCCCAAACGGGACTAATAGGGAATCCGAAGCGCGGCCCGCCCGCGTCAATCGGAACTGCCCCCGCAACTGTAGATGCCGAGCCTGCTCCCCACTGCCACTGGACACCGTCCGGGAAGGCCGGAGCCTGGCGCCGACGCATCAGTCAGGAGACCTGCCGGCCAAGCGTTTTCACTGACCGGCGGGGTGTCCGGGAAGGACATCACCCGCCCTGCGTGCCGCAGGCTGCCGATGTGTTTCCGAACCGTTCCCCTCCCGTTGAAAGTACGGTTCAAACGGAGATTGCATCATGCTGCTGCCCCGCGTTACCGCCCTTGTCGCCGCCCTGTGCCTGGCCTCCCTCGCCCACGCCGCGCCGACTCACTACCCGCTCACCGTGCAGAATTGCAAAAGCACGCTGACCTTCCCGCACGCCCCCGCCCGCGCCGTGACCATTGGCCAGGCGGGCACCGAGATGCTGTACGCGTTGGGCCTGGGGGACAAAGTGGTGGGCACGTCGCTGTGGTTCAACGATGTGCTGCCCGAGTACAAGGCACAGAACGACACGATCGAACGCCTGGCCGATAACGACCCCAGCTTCGAATCGGTGATTGGCAAGCGCCCCGAGCTGGTGGCCGTGGAACTGGAGTGGATGGTCGGCCCGCAGGGCGCGGTCGGCACGCGTGAGCAATTTCACGAGCTGAATATTCCTACCTACCTGCTGCCTTCGGACTGCGAAGGCAAGGACAATCTCGTCGGCGCCGACGGCACGCGGCTGGAGCCGTTCCGTGTCGACAGCCTCTATAAAAGCATCAGCCAGTTGGCCGAGATCTTCGATGTGCAGGAACGCGGCCAACAGCTGAACGCCGAGCTCAAGGCCAGCCTCGCCAAGTCCATCGCCAAAGTGCAGAACACGCAGGGTCAACCGGCCAGCGCCTTGGTGTGGTTTTCCAGCGCCGACCTGGACATCGACCCCTACGTGGCCGGCCACAAGGGCATCCCCGATTTCATGCTGAGCACCCTGGGCGTGCGCAACGTGGTGGAGTCCGATGAAGAATGGCCCACCGTCGGCTGGGAAACCATCGCCAAGGCCAACCCGACCTTCCTGGTGATCGCGCGCATGGACCGGCGCCGCTTCCCCGCCGATGACTATCGCAAGAAACTCGAATTCCTGCGCAACGACCCGGTCACTCGTAACATGGACGCGGTGAAAAACAACCGCATCATCATCCTCGATGCCATGGCCATGCAGGCCAGCATGCGCACCTTCAGCGGCATCGAACAACTGGCCGACGCCATCGAAAAACTGCCCAAATGACCGCGAGCCTGACCCGTACCCTGCTGGCCCTGGCACTGCTGCTGATCGCGGTACTCGCCGGGGTGTCCATCGGCGAAACCCCGATCGCCCCCGACGTGGTGCTGCAAGTGCTGGCCAACAAACTGTGGGCGGCCGGCTACGTGCTGGACCCGATCGATGAAGGCATTGTGTGGAACTACCGCCTCACCCGCGCACTTGTCGCCGCGGCCTGCGGTGCCGGGCTGGCAACCTGCGGGGTGATCCTGCAGGCGCTGCTGCGCAACCCGCTGGCCGACCCCTATTTGCTGGGCATCAGCGCCGGCGCCTCGACGGGTGCGGTGCTGGTGGCATTGCTCGGCGTAGGCGCCGGCCTGGTGACCTTGTCGGCGGGCGCCTTCGTGGGGGCCATGGCGGCCTTTGCGCTGGTGATCGTGCTGGCGCGCCTTAGCGGTTCGGCCAGTGGCACCGGGCAGATCATCCTCGCAGGCATCGCCGGGTCGCAGCTGTTCAACGCGCTCACTGCGTTTTTGATCACCAAGTCCGCCAGCTCCGAACAGGCGCGCGGCATCATGTTCTGGCTGCTGGGCAACCTCAGTGGCGTGCGCTGGCCCTCGGTGTGGCTGGCGGTGCCGGTGGCGGTCGCGGGGCTGGCGGTGTGCCTGTGGCACCGACGGGCGCTGGATGCGTTTACCTTTGGCAGCGACTCGGCGGCCTCCCTGGGCATTCCGGTGCGCCGTGTGCAGGCCGTGCTGGTGGGCTGCGCGGCGCTGGTGACGGCGGTGATGGTGTCGCTGGTGGGTTCCATCGGCTTTGTCGGGCTGGTGATCCCCCACGCTGCGCGTCTGTTGCTCGGCACCGGGCACACGCGCCTGCTGCCGGCGAGTGCGCTGGGCGGCGCGCTGTTCCTGATTGGCGCCGATGTACTGTCGCGCACCTTGATCAAGGGCCAGGTGATACCCGTGGGGGTGGTCACGGCGCTGGTCGGCGCGCCGGTGTTTGCGCTGATCCTGATCGGCAGGAGGAATGCGCGATGAGCGTGCTCAGTTGTTCAGGCCTGGGCTTCAAAGTGCGCGACGCCGAGTTGCTGCGCGAGATTGACTTGGACGTGGTACCCGGCGAAACCCTCGGTATTGTCGGGCCCAACGGCTCCGGCAAATCCACCCTGCTCAAGCTGCTGGCCGGGTTGCGTGCGCCCGCCAGTGGCGAGGTGCTGCTGGGCGGCCAGCGCCTGGGGACACTGTCGCGCCGCAGCATCGCCCAACAACTGGCGGTGGTGGAGCAACAGGCCGACACCGACGACGCCATTCGCGTGTTCGACGCCGTGGCCCTGGGCCGCACACCGTGGCTGTCGGCGCTGAGCCCCTGGTCCAGCGCAGACGACGCCATCGTGCGCCAGGCCCTGCACGACGTCGACGCCACTCACCTGAGCCAGCGCGCCTGGCGCAGCCTCTCCGGCGGCGAACGCCAACGCGTGCACATCGCCCGCGCCCTGGCCCAACGCCCGCAGATTCTACTGCTGGACGAACCGACCAATCACCTGGATATCCAGCACCAACTGGCGATATTGAAGGGTGTGCAGGCATTGCCAGTGACTACCCTGATTGCCTTGCACGACCTCAACCAGGCGCTGACCTGTGATCGCCTGGCCGTGCTCGATCATGGGCGGCTGGTGGCACTGGGCAAACCGCTGGACGTGCTGACGCCGCAACGGTTGCAGGACACCTTTGGCGTGCAGGCGCATTACCTGACGGACCCCTTCGATGGCGCACAGATCCTGCGACTACGCTCGGTTTAAAGGCGGCGAGGAAGCTCACCGCAAAAAAGCCTGCATGCCATGGGGCTACAACTGCCGCTCCATATGGGTGGTCTGCCACACCGGATCAGCTTCTACATCCACCACTTCAAAGCCCTGCCTCACCCAAAAACCAATGGCCCCCGGTAAAAACGGGTGGGTATGCAGGTACATCACATCAACCCCATCGGCCTTCGCCAGTGCCTCCAAAGCGCGGTACAACTGTCCCGCCAGACCACACCGGCGACAGGCTGGCGTGACGAACAGGCGCACCACTTCCACCGCCTTGCGCCCTTGGTAGTCCAACTGTGGGAAGCGGTGGTCATAGGGCAGATAGCCAATCGCAGCGACCATCCGCCCCTCTTCCCTGGCGATCAGAAACTCGCCATCGCCCTGTAGGTAAACGGCTTCAAACTGCGCCAGATCGGTGGGCATCCCCGCCGCGCTGAGCGTGGGAAACAACTCGGCGCGGGCCTGCAATACAAAGTCCAACACCTCGGGGATTTCCGCGAGGGTGACCGGGTGGAAAGAGATCATCGGTTCACTCAAGACTCAAAGCCTCGATCCTACCTGTAATCCAGCTGCGACTGTGCAACAACACCCGACGCCCCACCTCCACCGGAAAATGAATAAACCCATGGGCTGCTTCCGGCACCAGATGCACGTCGGCGCCAGGCCACTGCTGCGCGATCAGCAGCGTGTCGTCTTTGAGCGGGTCCAATGTTCCCACGAACATCAGCGCCGGTGGCAAGCCGTTCAAATCACCATACAGCGGCGACAACGGCGACTGCCGGCGCTGCTCATCACTCAACCCGGGTGTCAGCATCTGCAGCGCCTCGACCATTCCCGGCCCGTCCAACAGCAACGTGTCCGGCCCGGCCATGCGCACGCTCGGGGTGCCGGTCAAGTCATACACGCCGTAATACAACACGGCGCCCCTGACCCGCCGAAGCAAGTCGGGCCACTGCTTCAGCGCCAGCAACGTCGCCGCCGCCAAGTGCCCGCCAGCGGATTCACCGACGACGATCACCGGCAGCCCGGCGAACTCCTCGGCGTTCAGCAACCAGCGTGCGGCGGTGAGGCAGTCCTGCATCAAGCCTTCCACCGGCGTATCCACCGCCAGCCGATAATCCACCGACACCACGGCCACCTCGCAGGCGTTAACCATGCCGAGGTTGAGCTCGTCGTCCATTTGCGCATTGCCGATCACCCAACCGCCGCCATGGATATCCAGTACCACGCCCTTGGGTGTGCCGCTGGGGCGCAGGATGCGCACAGGCACCGAGTCCGCCAGCCGTGTTTGCGCGACCGGTGGGCGCTTGAGCTTCTGGCTCGCGCACAACAGCGCCTGGATCAAACGCGGCGTCACCCGGTTGCGGATCTTGAAGCGCGGCATCCACGCAAGCTTCTTGTTGAAGCGGCGCATTTCGTCCAGTTCGGGCTCACTGGCAGGCCATGCCTGGTAAGCCATCAGCGATTATTGCGCAAGATCGAGAAATTCAACGCCGCCGCTACACACAGCCACGCCAGATACGGGAACAGGATCAGCCCGGTGATCAAGTCCAGGCGCACGGCCAGCACCACCATGGTCGCCACCGTCACCCACAACACAGCCAGGATCACCATGGCCGCGAGAATGCGATGGGCACCGAAGAACACCGGGGTCCACAAGGTGTTCAAGGCGATCTGCGCCGCCCACAGCGCGAGCACCGGCTGGCTGTTGGGGATCAGGCTGAGGCGGTAACCGGCCCAGGCCAGCAGCAGGTAAATGCTCGTCCATGCCACCGGAAACAGCCAGTTGGGCGGAGTGAAGCTGGGTTTCACGAGGGATTCGTACCAGGCGCCGGGTTTGAAGATAACGCCGGTGGTGGCAGCGGCGGCGCAGGCGAGCAGGAAGATAAAAAAGGTCATGGTCGGTCCTTGGCTGGGGGTTTTAGCTTGGAGGTGTAGTGCCTGGGTAAAAGTTCACTGGCGCGTGGATGCAATGTTGTCTCACCCCCGGCCTTTCACACGGGTGAATCGAGTCTCACGATCTTCAACCAGGGCCACCTCGCCTGGTAACTCCTGGCCTTCCGCTCGAACAGCTCCATCTCCGGGTGCAACGGGTTGATCCGCAATATCCCCTGTTCCACATCGTCCAGCCCATACGGCGCGTACACCTCCCCCGTCGCCACCTCCAACCCGATGCACGTACCCGCCACCAAATACCGATCAATCCCCTGCCTGGCCGTGTGCAACTGCGGGTAGGGCCGGCCAAACCGTTGCTCATACCAGAGGTGCACGCGCGCCTGGTTCTTCACCTCGACATTAACCCCCAGGTCCTCGAACAACCGCTCCACCGCACGGATCACCGCGTCCTCAGCCTCGTAGGACACGTCGGTATCAAAGTAAAAAACGTCGTAGTCCTTGATCCCCTGGTCCACCGGCAGATTCGCCTGATGGTTCCACACCGCCTGGAACAGACAGCCCGCCGTCAGAAAGCACTGCTCCAGCCCCAACGTGGGCAAGCGTTTGTAGAGTTCGGCGTTGATGGGGTTGCTCATGGCCAGCTTGAGCAAGGTCTCGACAGTCAATGTCATGGAAGCTCCCTGAAGTGCGCTGCGTGTTCGACCGCTAACACTACACCAACGCGTAAAGGGTTTCGTGACAGGACGTGTTCTTTGCACGTTGCTGCGGCCAAAATGAACGGCCCACGATTTTCGATCATGCGCGGGATCCGTGTCAGTCTGGGTTTTCAAGCGGTGACGCCAGGGTTTGCCCTTAAATAGCGGCAACACCCACGCCTCTGATGCCAGAGCCTTGCACTCCGGTGCAGACAAACCCCAGAACTGTGGCGGGGGAGCTTAGCCCTTCAGCTCCCCCTCCCGCTGGCTCGCCGCATCGTCATACGCCACATACAACGACTCCGCCACCTGGCTTTTGATCGCCTTGCTGGCCTCCAGCCCCAGTACAAATCCCTCCGCTTTGCCGCCTGCGCGGTTGAGGTCTTCAGGCGTGGCAGCACCGGCGATGGCATCCAGCAATTTACTGGCATGTGGGCCTACGCCTTTGGGCAGGCTGATGTGGTCGATAGTCATGGCGGTACCTGTAAAGAAATGATCGGTAGCGCGTTAAACCACTGCCGGGGTGGCATGGTAGACCCATTGAATGAAAACGCGAAGGGCTGATCCGCCCCGAAGACTGTCGTCCCACGCGACCGCCAAGGTGCAGGTATTCATCGACTGGGTAATTGAAATGAGGGTCAACCCTGCACCCGTGTGTTGGAAGGGATTGATGCTGGAACGGCGTCTTGGCGTCAACAACGCCTTCTTGCATACTGCGCCGGCCTCGAAAAAAGGCCTCTGGATATTCAACCCGCATGGAGCACCGCGTGAACAAATCGCCTTTCTTCTGTCTCCCCCTCCTCGCTGCCCTCAGCGGCTGCGGCGCCATCACCGATGTACGCTCATTCTCCACCCCCTATTCAACCCCGCCTGGCGGCGAGACCGCACGCCTGCGGGTGATGAGCGATGGCATGGTGCGCGGCGTGCCCAAGTCCGACTGCGTGAACTTCCGCCTGCCCGGCGCCGGCGTGATGGTGGCCAAGCGTGATGGCTTTGCCAACCGCAACGGCGAGACCCTGGGCATGGCGCCGGTGGAGCGCTACTCGGACGCCACGGTGATGACGGAACTGCTGGTGCCCGCCGGCCAGCCCATCGCGTTCCACTACATTGGTAACCGTTGCTACAACATGTTCAGTTTTGTGCCGCAGCCGGGCATGGACTACGAGCTTGACGCCGCCAGCCGCTACAAGTGCGGCGTGACGCTCAAACGCATGGCGTTCGGCAAGATCGAGGGCACGTCCGAGCCGTTGGGCGAAAGCAAGTTGTGCAAGTGGGGCGACAACCTCTAAGGGCTGTCACGCCCTCAGCTGTGAATCGGCAGGGCCAGGCCGAACGCGACGAAGAACCCACCGCAGACTTTATTGAAGCGCCGCCCGGTGCGGGCCAACCATGGCCGTACCCGGTGGGCGGCGCTGGCCACCAGATACTCGACGATAAATTCCACCACGGCGTAGGTAAGCGCGATGGCGGCAGTCTGCGCGATGATGTTTCGGTGGGGGTCGAGGAACGGCGGGATAAAGGCGGTGAACAGCAACAGCGCCTTGGGATTGGAAATCGCCGACACCAGCCCTTGGCGAAACAGCGCGCCGTTGCGCAGGCTGGCGGTGGCGGCCGTTTCCAGGCTGACGGGGGCTGCGCGCCACAGGCTGAAACCCAGCCAGATCAAATACAGCCCGCCGACGATCTTGAGCGCCATGAACCAGGTGGCCGACGCCTTGATCAGCGCGCCCAGGCCCAGCGCGCACAGCGCGAGCACCAGAGCAAAGCCGAGCACACCGCCGCTGATGGTGAACAGGGTGCGACGGCTGCCGTGCAGGGCGCCGTGGGTGAGCACCAGCAGCGCGTTGGGCCCCGGCACGACGGCGATGCCGAAGCAGGTAATCACATAAAGCAACCAAGTGTCGAAGGGCATGGCGAGGTCCGGCGGGTGTGGATTCAAGGCTGCATCTTGCGATGCAGACAATCGCCATGAAAAGCGCATAATTCGCAGCTCAGCCATTCGATTAACGAATAGAGGGAAACCGGATGCCGTCCAGCGATTTGCAGATCGATTGGCTCAAGTGTTTTGTCGCGGTGGTGGACGCCGGTTCGCTGTCGGGGGCAGCGCATGAGGTCAACCGCTCGCAGTCAGCCGTGAGCATGCAGATGAAGAAGCTGGAGGCCGCATTGGGACGGCCCTTGCTGAGCCGTGGCCCGCGCCATCTGCAACTGACTGACGACGGCCAGACGCTGCTCGGCTACGCACGGCGCATGCTGGCGCTGCATGCCGAGACGCAGGCGGCGTTTCATGGTGAAGGCCTGACCGGGCGCATCCGCCTGGGGGTTGCCGAGGATTACGCGGCGCGCTACCTCACCCCGGTGCTCAAGCGTTATGCGCCGCGTTACGCGGGGGTGGAGATCGAGCTGACGTGCGAGCAGTCCACCGCGCTGATCCCTCGCGTGCGCAGCGGCGACCTGGACCTGGCGCTGGTGTCGCGGGACACGCCCCACAGCGGCACATTTTTGTTCAAGGAGCCGATGGTGTGGGTGGGTTCGCCGCAGTTCGAACTGTGGCGTCGCGACCCGGTGCCCATTGCCGTGTATGAAAGCGAAAGCCTGGCGCGGCGCTACGCGGTGAACTCGTTGGCACAGCAGGGCCGGCAGTTCAAGGTGGTGTACAACAGCTCCAGCCTGGCGGGCCAGGTAGCGGCGGTCGAGGGTGGTTTGGCGATTGCGGCGATCACTCAGTGCACGGTGCAGCCGTCGTTGCAGGTGTTGAGCGGCGAGCATGGCCTGGGCAGTATCGAGCCGATGGAAGTGACCATCGTGCGCAGCCGGGCCTCGCGGGGGGCCAAGGCGGTCAATAGCCTGCATGCGTTCATCATCAGTGCATTGAGGGTTCAGGGCTGACGGGTGGACGATCAGCGTCTTGGCCCGTTACCCTGCGAGACTTTTCCAGCCGGTAGCCATCATGCCTTCCACCCCCCGCGAGATCGCGCGACTCGAACGCCAGCTGGTCGCGGCCCTGACCGACGCCTGCGAAACCGCCAAGGCTGAAATTGCGGGCTTTGAATGGCTGACGCACACCGTCAACCCGGGTGATTTCCCGCAATCCCTGCGCATCACCTGGGTGTTCGACACCCGCGCCAGCCAGGACCACGCCCTCGCCGCCGGCCTGGATGCACGCATGCGCGAGCTGACCGCCGCCGCCCTGCAAGACGCCGGCATACCGACCGTACAATTGAACCGATGCGTGATTTTCGACTCCGAAGAGGCGTGCCGCCTGCACCACCACGGCGATTGGCGTTTGCGCCTGACCCGTTCGGCCAACTAGATCACCCCGCCCCCGTATGACGTTATTGGATAAGGAAGTCTCACCCATGAAGTTGCCGTTCCCCGCGACCTTGCTCGCCTGCGCATTACTGCTCCCCTCCCTCGCCCACGCCGCCGATGCGCCGCTGACCGATACGCTCAAGGCCTTCACCCGTTGTGACGCGGAGTTTTTCTCCAAGCTGCACGCTCATCGCGATGAGTGGAAGGCCTACGCGCCGCTTGAAGTCGATAAGGAAAATGCCTGGATCGCAGTACGAAACCGTGCGAGCGACAAAGAGAATTCGGTGCCGATCAGCACGCCACCCATCGTGGGGCTCAAGTTGTTGTCGTACTCCGACATCAGCGCGGAAATGGACGAGTTGGGCAATTACTATTACTGGGGTTTCACCGTTCAGGGCAGCGTCGACGAGGTGGCGCGGTTGATGGTGCCATTGATGCCGCAACCCGCGCTGTTGCAACGCGCCGGCAACGGCTACGTGCGCAGTGAGGTCAAGGATGGCAACACCTGGCGCGCGATCGTCGCCCAACCAAGCACCGCGCCGGGCACCCAGCGTGTGGAGCGCTTGCTGCTGATCGAGCCGGAAGCCAAACAGCGTGATCAGACACGCGTCAGTTGCTCGGTGCAAGGTGGTGTCGACGGCGCGTTGCTGGCACGCCTGCGCCCGGACATCGCGCCGGCGAATTACCCGCAGCGCACCCCCGACACCGCCATCGACAGCGTGGCGGTGGACCCGGCGCTGATCAAGCGCCTGGAGTCGCCGCTGCTGCAGCCGAAGTTCAAGACCCTGTCCTATACCTATGTGTCGCGCAAGGGCAGCGCCATTGATGGCCGGCCCGTCACCGTCGAATTCACCACGGACGGTGGCCTGCTGAAGAAGAACGAAATCTACAGCCCCAACTTCCATGTGGAACGGCTGACCCAGGCGGACCTCATTCAGCTCAAGGGCAAGATGAACGGCATCGGTGACGGACGCGTCCTGCTGACCCGTGACGTGAAGGTGAAAATGCCGAGCCGTTGGGCAGCCGGCGAAACCTTGAGCGCCACTTTCGACATGGTCGACGTACCGGCCAAAGCTTCAGACCGGCCAACCAACAACGCCATGACCTGCACGGTTGGCCAGCGCTTCCCGGCCCGGCAGATCCACACCGCCTTGAGTGGCGATGCGATCCGCTTGGCGTGCGACGCGGACGGGTACCAGACCTCACGCGCCTTTATCGAGGACCTGGGCGTGGCACTGACGCTGGATTCGACATCGAAGTCGGAGCGCACTGTGTATGAATTCACCGAGGTAAACGTAGTGAAGTAACCCCGAACCTGTAGGAGTCATGCCCGCCTATTTGGCGAACGCGTATTCCCCACCCTTCTCGACCGCCTTGCGATACGCCGGGCGTTCCTGAAAGCGTTGCACCCACGCCGCCAGGTGCGGATAGGCCTGCAATTTGCCCTGAGCCCCGGCGACTTCGCCGATGAAGCTCATCTGGATATCCGCGCCGCTCAACTCGTCGCCCAGCAGATACGGGGTCTGCGCCAGCACGTCATTCAGATACCCAAGGTAATTGGCCACTTCCGACTCGATGCGCGGATGCAACGGCGCGCCCGCTTCGCCCAGGCGGCCGACATAGAGGTTGAGCATCAATGGCAACATCGCCGAACCCTCGGCGAAGTGCAGCCATTGCACATACTTGTCGTAATCGGCGCTGGCCGGGTTCGGTTGCAGGCGCCCTGCGCCGTGGCGGCGGATGAGGGAGTCGATGATCGCGGCGGACTCAATCAACACCTGGCCGTTCTCCTCGATGACCGGCGACTTGCCCAGCGGGTGAACAGCCTTGAGCTCGGGCGGTGCCAGGTTGGTCTTGGGGTCGCGCTGGTAACGCTTGATCTCGTAAGGCACCCCCAGCTCTTCCAACAGCCAGAGGATGCGTTGCGAGCGGGAGTTGTTGAGGTGGTGGACGGTGATCATGGGGTGCTCCGCTACGTGAGGGTGAGGTGTTCAGCAAGAGACTACGCTATCGCCGTGGAGTGCCGTGAATCATCGCCCCAGCATCGCCCACAGCGACGCCCCCACCCCGGTGACGCTTTCCCCGGCGATCAACCCGGCAGCGGCAGTAATCGCGAAACGCTCGGTGATGCTCGGCCATCGGCAACTCACCAGCCAGGTGAGAATCGCACCCAGGGCCATCATCAGCGACACCGACGCCGGCAACACAAAAGCCAGGCCCAGTGCCGCAGCGCTGGGCAGGTAGCGGGCGCGGTGAGCGGGCAAGGTGCTGTCCAGCACACCGAGTACGATGCCAACCACGCCGCCAATCGCAATCGCCCAGCGGATGCTTGCCGACAGGGAGTCCAGACCGTGGCTGAGGGTCATCGCGACGGCCTTCCACGTGGCGACCGCCGGTGCCGGCCATTCTTCGGTGAGCAGCATGGATTGCGGGTCGGGGATCAGTGCCAGGTAGGCGAATACACCGACGATGCTGCCGATGAAAATCCCCAGTACCTGAGCGATCACCTGTTTGTGCGGCGTCGCGCCGATGGCCTTGCCCACCTTGAAGTCATTCATCAAGTCAGTGCATTGGCCGGCCGCGCCGCCGGCGGTGTTGGCACTCATGAGATTGATCGGCACCTGGCCCGGCGCGACGATGCCGAAGCTCAACTGCGAGAGGTGGCCGATGGCGCCGATCGGCGGAATACCGGTGGCGCCCACCACGCGCGCGGCCACGGCAGCGAGGCAAATGGCCAACGGGATGGTGAGCAACGCCATCCACAGGTTGATCCCGAACAGCAGCGACTGCAGGCTGACCACCAACCCGATCGACAGCAAAAAAGCGGCGGCCGGGCCAGGTTTCGGCACTGTCCAAAGCGTGCCACCGGCGGACCGGGTGGACCGGCGCAGGGCCGTTAATCGAATCGCCAGTGACGCCAGGGTCGAACACACCATCAGGCTCACACCCGGCCACAACAGCCACTCCACCAGCGCGGCAAACTGCGGGCCGCTGCTGTCGGCGGGCAACGTCACCAAGTCCTGCGCCAGCAGCCACGACCCCAGACCACCCCAGGCGAGCAACGCACCCAGCAGCAACGTAAGCCCCACCCGAATGCCGATGATGCCGCCGAAACCCACCAGCAACAGCGAAGGGTCGGCGGTGAAGGTCAGGCGCTCCAACTGAGCGCTCGGCGACCCGCGCGGGATGGCCCACAGGAACGTATCCATCCACTTAACGCCCGCGGACAGCAACGCGGCGCCCAGCAGCACTTTCAAACGGCTGGCGGCTTCACGGCCGTGGTTATAGATATGCAGCAGGGTCTCCAGGGTGGCCATGCCTTCGGGAAACTTCAGTGCACGGTCATTGAGCAGTGAAGGCCGCAGGTACCAGGCAATCCAGATGCCGAGAAAACTCACCGAAAACACCCAGGCGATCATTGGCAGCGCATCCAGCTGATTGCCGGTGAGCAAGGTATAAGCCGGGATCGGCGCCACCAGCCCGCCGGAAATGATCGACGCTGCCGCCGAGGCGACGGTCTGGTTGATATTGCTTTCGTGCAACGTCCACGGCAGTTGCGCGCAAGAGCGCTTGGACAACCCCTGCCAGAGGGCGTACCCCACCAGCAAGGCGATGATCGACATGTTGAACGACCAACCGATCTTCAAGCCGGCGTACACGTTGGACGGCGTCAGCAGGATACCGAGCAGCGTCCCGGTGATCACCGCACGCAGGCTGAGTTCGCGCTCGACGGGAGTGACCTGGGGGGTAGCGGGCGAGGCTGAGGTCATGCAGATTCCTTTCGGCAAGGTAACGGAGTGACCTTACCAGTGAGCCTTGAAAGGGGCTGATGGTTCCTCAATCCACCCTCACCCCAACCGAAACCGCGCGGTGTTATCGCTCAACGCCTGGCTGCCCTTGCTCAACGTGTCCGCCGCCCGGTTCACCGCCCGGGCGCCATCGAGCAACCGCCCTGCCGCCTGGTCGACTTGCTGGATATTGCCGCTCACCTCATCCGCCGTGGCGGCCTGTTCTTCGACGGCCGTGGCGATTTGCGCGAGGGTGTCGGTGACGGTCTGCACGGCACTGGCGATCTCGCCCAGCCGCGCACCCAAGCCTGTGACCGACTCGGCGTCGTTCAACGCCTGTTCGCAGGCGGCCCCCATCAAGGTGACGGCCTGGCTGACGGTGGCGCGCAGGCTGTCGACGGTGCCGGCGATTTGCGCGGTGGACGCCTGGGTGCGCTGGGACAGGCTGCGCACTTCGTCGGCCACCACGGCAAAACCACGGCCCTGCTCGCCGGCGCGGGCGGCTTCGATGGCGGCGTTGAGGGCCAGCAGGTTGGTCTGTTCGGCGATGCCACGAATGGTGTCGACCACCGATTGAATCTGCTGGCCTTGCTGGTTCACCTGTTCCAGTGCGTCGGCGGTGTCGGTCAGGCGCAGGTTGAGCTGCTGAATGCTGGCCGTGGTGCGCTGGCTGTCGCGGCTGCTGTCTTCGGCGATGCGCCGGGTGTGCTGGGCGCTGCCGGAGGCTTGTTCACAGCTACGGGAAACCCCCATGGACGTCGCCGCCAACTGAGTGGCAGCGGCGGCAATCTGGCTGATTTGGTGTTGCTGGTCTTCGACTTCCGTGAGGGTGCTGCCCGACTGCGAGTTAAGGGTCAGCACCGCCGAACCCAGTTGCTGGGTCTCGTGGTTGACCCCCAACAAGCTGGTGCGCAACTGCACCACCGCCACATTGAGGGCCGTGCTGATGGCCGCCAGTTCGTCGCGTCCCTGCACGGCCACTTCCACGCACAGGTTGCCGTCGCGCAGGGACTCGGCCAGGGTGGTGATGCCGCTGGCGCTGCGGCGGATGGAGGCTTGCAGGCACACGAACAGGTACAACGCCGCCAGGGCCAGCAGGCTGAAGGTGACCGCCACCGGGATGATCTGTTGCAGCGAGCGGCTGTGGTAGTAGCTGAGCCGCGCATCCAACGCATGCAGCGACTGATTGCGCAGGGCGCCGAGGCTGTCGAGCATGGTGTCGACGCTGCTTTCGAACGCCGCGGTGTCGAGCTTGATGGTGCCGCCGAACACCCCGTCATCCAGGACCTTGAGCTCGCTGTCCAGGCGCTGCAGGCTGTTGTCGTATTGCGTCGTCCAAGCCTGGATGCCGTCGTATGGCTTGGCCTTGAGCGAGCCGGCGGCCTTGGTCAACTGGTCTTGGGCATCACCGATCCGGCCGCGCAAATCGCGCATCTGCAAGCGGCTTTGCAGGGTGAACTGCCCCGAAGCGATGGAGGATTGGCCAACGCTGGCCATGCGCCCAATGCGCTCGATCAGGTCTGGCGTGTGCTGGGTGGACATCTGCATCAACAGATAGGTTTCCAGCCAGGGGTCGAGGATCAGGCCGGAGTCCAGGGTGATCTGCTCGCGCAGGGTTTGCATCGCCGTCAACGCGGTGGTGAAGCGGTCATAGCCGTCCGGCCACCAACCCACGGTGCGCAGGGACTGGGAGTCCATGCCCTTGACGGTGGCCTGCAACGCGGCGAAACGAGCGAGGATCTCGGCGCTGGCATGCTGGGCCTTGAGCGCGTCACCCAGGGTTTGCAGGCTGTGCTGGATCAGCGGGAAATTGGCGTCGACCTTGTCCATGGCTGCCTTCGCCGCCGGAGTCGGCGCGTGCAGGATGTCGGCGGCTTTCCAGCGCGCGGCCAGGTTGCGTTGGGCAATGAGTTGAGCGTCCAGTGCATCCAGGGCCAGCAGTTGCTGCACGCCGGTCTGCTCGCTGGAGATCACGCCGAGCTTGCCGCGATAGTCCAGGCCGATCATCCACAGGCTGCCGGCCAGGGGCAGCATGAACAGCAAGAACAGGATCTGGAACTTGCGCGCAAAACCGAAACGGCCGAGCAGGCGGATACCGGGTGATAAAAGGCTGTGCATGTCCGACCACTCCCCAAAACAACCTTGAAATGACTAACGGCAAAACGCCATGTCATTGATTGGGAAGGAACAAGCAAGATGTGGGCCGCTGGTTAAACCCTCGTGAACAGGCGCTTGCGGGCATGAAAATCGATGTGCCATGCACAACAACGGGGCACAGGCTGTCACCGTTGAACACACCTGCGCTGTCCCCGCCGGCGAAGCAGTGTCAGCCCAGCAAGGCGGTAATCCAACGGATTTGCTGGGTGATCTCGTCAACCTTGCCTTGCGGCACCTTCTGCCGCGCCTGTTCGAAACCGGCCAACGTGTTCTGCTTCTGGCGCAACAGGCGTTGCCATTTGGCCAGGAATGCCGCAGTGCGCGCCTGCATCTGCAGCGGGCCGAAGTACAGTTGCTCGGCGCTATAGGCCACCGGGCCAGCACGCTCGGCGACGATGATTTCGTAGTAGAAGCGGTTCTCGTGCAGCAGCTCTTCGGTGAGGAGGGTGTAGCCGTTCTCCATCAACCATTGACGCAGGGGTTGCTCGCCGCCATTGGGCTGCAGCACCAGGCGCTCGCTGCCGTTCAGATGGGCCTTGCCGGCGTCGAGGATGTCGCGAATCGTCTCGCCGCCCATGCCGCACAGACTGATGGCCGTGATCCCATCACCCGGCTCAATGGCGGCCAAGCCATCCGCCAGGCGCACCGTGATGTGAGGCTCCAAACCGTTGTCGCGCACGGTACGCTGGGCCGCGAAGAACGGCGTGGCCGCCACCTCCCCCGCCACCGCCGCGCTGATCAGGCCACGGCGCAGCAGCGCCACGGGCAGGTAGGCGTGGTCCGAGCCAATATCGGCCAGCCGCGCGCCAACCGGCACGTTCGCCGCCACGCGTTCCAGGCGCATGGATAAAGTGTGTTCGTTCAACGGCGGTTCCTTTGCACCACACAATGGAAGACGCCCGCGAGGGGGCGTCTTATTTAACTCAAGATAAGCACCGATGAATCCGGGCTGTCGAGAAAGCGCGCTGCTTTATAGACGTTGGCGCCGCAGGTATCAAGATTGAGGATCGGCCTGTCCTCGGCAACGAATGTTGGAGTGTGCATTTCACTGACCGGGTTCGCGGCGTTTATTCAAAGCACCCGATCAAACAACGGGGCCACGTCATACCGCTGCTTCAGCATCTGCGCATCCAGCAGAAAATCCGCGGTCGCCTGGGCCTCACTCACGATGGTCGGCGAGATCGGCAGCACGGTGATCGCGTCGCGCTTGAACCACACTTTGGCGATTTCCGGCGCCGACTGGTTAGCCTTGGACCAGGCCTCGGCGTATTCGTCGATGTGGGTATTGCTCCACACCCGGGCGCGGGTCAGGCGGGCGATGAAGTCTTTGATGATCGCGCTTTTTTGCGCCAGGGCCGGCTCATACGCAACCACATAAGTCGGCGCGCTCATCAGGCCCTTGGCATTGCGGATCAGGCTGCTGCCTTCTTTTTCCTGCAACGACACGTAGGGCTCCCAGGTACCGAAGGCGTCGATGTCGCCCTGGGTCAACGCCAGGCTGGCTTCAGCCGGCAACAAGTATTTGAAGTTCACGCTGCTGCGCGGCACACCGGCTTCATCCAAGGCTTTGTAGGCCAGTTGCTGGCTCCATGAGCCGTTCCAGATGGCCACGGTCTTGCCCTTGAGGTCGGCCACCGAATGAATGCCCTTGCGCGCAACGATGCCCACGCCATCAAGGCTGGTCTGGGTGCTGGCGACGACTTTCACCGGCGCACCATTGGCCGCCAGGCTGATCACCGGCGTGTCGCCGACAATGCCCACGTCCAGCGCGCCGCTGGCGACGGCCGAGGCCACCGGGGAGCCGGTGTTGAAGCGCTTGAAGTCGATTTTGTAGGGCAGGTCTTTCAACTCGCCGGACAGTTCCAGCACGATGCGGTTGGAGAAGAATTGGTCGCCCACGGTGAGGGTCAGCGGTTCAGCCGCCCAGGCCGCAGGGCCGTGCAGCGCAAGCGAGGCCAGGCCCAGCAGGGAAAGGAGGGTTCGACGGTTGATCATAAAAAAGTCCCACAGGGTTAATGGCTGTTTCAACCATCTGTGGGCATGCAGTCTGGTCGTTGGAAATGCGCAACGCAGGTAGACGTTATCGTACTAAAGCCGCCGGGTTTAATACTGATGGGCAATAACGTTAGAACCGCCAGGCAGTGGGCTAGCTGGTTTTCGTATTAAAAACTTTGGCGCCCCTGGGTTAGGGTGAAGCCACCAGACCACTGGACCCCAGCACCTGACCCCCATTCTGCAAGGTCCATTCATGTCCACTTCCACGTTGCACCTCTGGGGCGCACCGCCCACCGCCCGCTACGAACAACTGGCCGCGCCGTTTCGTCCCCTGTTTGCGCGGATCCTCGCGCAGGCCGCCGAAGCAGACCAGACACGCGCCAGCCTCGCGGCGGTGATCCAGCAACTGAGCGCCTTGGGCTTGCCGCGCTGGCGGCTGCCGGCCAGCTACGGCGGCCAGGACGCGACCCTGGTGGAATTGCTGGCCCTGCTCAGCGAACTGTCCGCCGCAGACTCCAACATCACCCAGGCCCTGCGCGGGCACTTTGGTTTTTGCGAGGACGTGCTCAGCGCCAAGGACCTCGACTGGCGCGCCCGCTGGCTGGACCGCCTCGGCCAGGGCGCCCTGCTCTCCCCCGGCAGCACCGAGACCGGCACCCAGGCGCGTGGTGATTTCGGCACCCGCCTGCACCGTGATGCCAACGGCGCGCTGCGCATCACCGGCAAAAAGTTCTACACCACCGGCGCGCTCTACAGTGATCTGATCAACACCATCGCCACGGGCGAAGATGGCGTGGTGTACAGCGTGGTGGTCGACCTCAAGGCTCCCGGCGTGCAAATCCTGGATGACTGGAACGGCTTCGGCCAACGTCTCACCGCCAGCGGCACCTGTGTGTTCGACAATGCGCCGGTGCTCGACGACGACCTGCGCCCGACCCAACAGCGCTTCGGCCATGGGCAATCGTTCTTCCAGCTTTACCACCTCAGCACCCTCGCCGGCATCGCTCGTCGCGCGGCATTGAGCGGTGCAGCGGAACTCAGCCAGCGCGCGCGCACGTTCACCACCGGCAATGCCGACAGCGCGGGCGATGACGTGCAACTGCTGCAAGTCATCGGCGAAGTCGCCAGCCAGGCCTACGCCGCACACGCTATCGCGCAACAGGCGGCGGTGCGCCTGGAGCACACGGCACAGTACGTGATTGGGCATGACCAGCCGCTGGCGGATGACGACGCACACGTCGCACTGGCGGAATTGGAAGTGTGCCTGGCGGTGAACCCGGTGGTGGATGCGACACTAACAGCGACCACCGCGCTGTTCGATGCCCTGGGGGCCAGCGCCACCGCGAGCAACAAGGCGCTGGACCGCCTGTGGCGCAATGCGCGGACCTTGGCCAACCACAATCCGCGGGTGTACAAGTCGCGGATCGTGGGCAATTACCTGGTCAACGGGATCTTGCCGCCGGCCCAGTGGCGAGTGGGGGTCGCGAAGAGCTAGGGCAGCATGTGGGGGGCCTCAGGTACTTTCGGGGGCGGGTTCAGGGCTGCTTCGCAGCCCAGCGCGGGCAAGCCCGTTCACCACAAACGCGCCTCTTCCGTCAGTAATCCCAGAACGCCGCCACCCAGCGAAATGCATCCCCCTCCACCACCACCCGCCCCACGGATGGAAACGGCAGGTGCGTCGCCACGAACAACTCGCCACTGGCCGCCGCTTCGTTCATCAACCGTACCCGCACGCGCACGGATTCTTCAGGGTCATGCTCGAAGCCGTTGTGCCAGTCCGGGTGCTCGAAGGCCACCGGGAATAGCGCGTCGCCGGCGAAGGTCAGGCGCTCGCCACCGGCGTTGACGTACACCACGCTGTGGCCAGGTGTATGGCCGCCGGTGAGTTTGGCGGTCACGCCGGGCGCCACTGCGTGTTCGTTATCGAAGGTATGCAGGTTGTCCCGGTACAGCGCCATGAATTGCTGGGCGGTAGCCTTGAGTACATCCGGCACCGGCGCGGGCATGTCGGTGTGGGTGAAGTCCGGCGAGGCCCAGAAATCGACTTCCAGCGCGGCCACATGGATGCGCACGTCGGGGCGCAGTTTGTTCTTTACATCGTCCACCAGCAGGCCGCCGATGTGGTCCATGTGCATGTGGGTGATCACGATATCAGTGACCGACGACAACGCAATCCCCGCCGACTCCAGGCGCTTGGGAAACTGCCCGGCGCGGGGGAAACCGGGGAACTGCCCACCCAGGCCCGCATCCACCAGGATGACCTGCTCGCCACTGCGCACCACCAGCACGTTCAGCGCCCAGTCGAAGGCGTCAGGCCCCAGGAACATCTCCTTGAACCACGCTGCACGCGCCGCCGGGTCGGCATTGGTGGACATGGTCTGCGTGGGCAGCGGCAGCACGCCGTCGCTGATCACCAATACATCGATGTCGCCGACGCGTACTGCATAGCGCGACGGTACCAGTTCTTCAAAGGTGGGGGCTTGCAGTTGCGTCGTCATGGTCGCTCTCCTGTTGTTTGAGGCGAAGGCATCGCCTGCAAAACAGTGTGCGACGGGTCAACGGCGTCCGGAACCATACATGGGTATGGCGGTTGCACACCTAAGGCTGGAGCAAGAAAACCGCCAGCACCCGCACGAGCATGCGGTCGCGGGCGTCCAGTTGTGCAAATTCCACACCATCGCCTTTGGCACCGAAGGCGGGCACAAGCCGGACGAGTTTATCTGACGCTTCTCAGAAACTTGAAAAGATTACCGGGACCCATGTAGCGGATTGGGGGTTGATCCCGCCCCCCCTGGAGAATGTCCAGCAACGTCCGCTTGGAATACTTAGGCACAGAGACTTGGGACGTTTGCTCGTCGACGGCATTATCGGATTTGCTCAAAACACCCGTGCGTTTGTCCAGCCTATAGCCCTGCGCCTTGCCTAATTCAGTCAACGCCCATACACCATTGGTAACTCCACTGAGCGCTTTGGAGGGTGGCAGCCTTGTGTCCTTGTGCGTCGTGCGAACAATGTGATCCTCAAACACCGCATTGTCGAAGGCCGCGAACTCGCTGCCAAGGCGAGGTTGGTCGGCCCCTTCGCTGGAGAGTTTGCTCACCATTCGCTCCAGGAAGGGTAAACCACCGACGTTCATGAATGCCCCATGCCCTGGATCCAAGACGTATCGCAAAAAGCCCTGGTCTATACGGGTACTGTTGATCGCCGCACTATTCAGGATGCGAGAGGCGATTGCCCTGTCCTCTGGCTTGAACTCATAAGACACCTTATAACCGTCTGCGTCGTAATGGCCAATATTGCCGTTCCCGAGCTGGCGACCGTCGCTGTAATTACGATAGGTGCTGAGTGATTTGATCAACCGATCAACGTATTCGAGCGCTGCACCTTCCGCTTGAGCGTAAGCGTACATGTCCGATATGAGCGAACGGTCATCCAAATTGAGAAAGTCGCTGGATTTTTGAGCGATGTTGTAAAGCGTCGCAGGTGGCTGAGCTACGGGCGGTTCTCTGCCGCCGAATAATCGCGAAATCATGATCTCACGACCATTATTGGGTAGTGGTTGTGTACTCGAAACCGCTGGAGAAGCGATGGTCTGCAGCGCCTCCCAGGCTGCGCGCCGCTCATTGATCGTGAATGGGCCGCCTTCGTCGTGGGCAATCAAGTTGAGTTGCTCCGTCGCCAGACGCTTGAAGGGATTGACGTCAGACCCATTGACGAAACCCGTCGCCTGTCGAGCTCGAGCCAAAAGCTCCAGATTACTCGTGTTTGGGATCTCGGCATCATGCTGCGCCTTGTTCGCGAAATAAGTGCTACCCGTTATCGACTCAAGTTGATGGCTCTTATGCCCTGGGCGCGTGTCTGCCTGCATTGCAGCATCACTCAATTGACGAGCCAATATCGAAACGGTGGTGGCATCCTCATCATTTGTAGAAAAGCGCGCATCCGCCTGGCTTTTATCATCAGTCTTGAGAACTGCCGCTGCGGCACTGATGGTACGACTAGTCGCATGATGGCGAGGTGCCGAGGTACTGGCACTGATATCGTTCATACATTCATCTCACACAAGGAGTGGCAAATATTTCAAACAACTATCGACCTTCGAGAATTAGCGAACACTCACGAACCGAACAACCGCGAGCGTATCCGCCACTCAATAGCGATATTTCAATATTATTGAATCGACGCCTGCAGGTCGGGCATAAGGAGGTGAGCCACCCAGAACACTGTGTCGAATATCAATAATCGAGCCAGGCCCGAAAGGCTGATCGTTAAAACGCAGTATCACCCCAGACGAGTTCGGGAAAATGGTTTCACAGCTACGCGTAGAGCTGAAGGGGCGGTAGTAGCACAATTCCACGCTGTCGTTGAGTGTCTGAGGGTAATAGGTTGTATTCCATCGAATCTCTAGCAACTCCTTGGGCTTCAGGCTCGCGTCTCTGGGAATGTCGCTATGGGAGATATTGAAACGTGAGAACCCAATACTCGGATCAATATTGGCATTAGATAAAATCAGCACAGGACCCGGCGCTGCCGATTTTGAAACAGTACTCTCCGCCGCGAAAACAGGATGACCCATCAACAATACTGCGCAAACCACACATACACGGAGCAATATTTTGTTCGATTCCATCAAACGTGAGTGGGCAATTAAACTTTTCATTGTCATCACCATGAAGTTAGTAAACCTAATTCCAGCGAGTTGTAAGCATCACCCCCCAACCATTGCACGATCTATTAACCACCGAAACCCAGCTGCTTCCGAAAATCATGAATGACCATTCTGTAAGACTTAAAAGCAGGATCCCGTCAGTAACTTCCTAGTCCCGCCTCCCCTCTACTCAAACCGCCGATTTACAGGCATGCTGCGCGCTCACTTCAAGGACGATAAAAACAGTGAAAACGACCCTCGCCGCGCTGTTGTTGTTTTGCCTGACCCCCCCTGTCCTGGCCGGCAACACTGCCATCGGCTTTCAAAACACTACCCTCGCTGACCCAGTCCGCCCGTTGCAGATGGTGGTCTGGTACCCCGCCACCACCGCCGCCACACCGCAATTGATCCGTGACGATGAGGTGTTTCACGGCGCTCTCGCCGTGCCCGACGCGCCACCGGCCAGTGGCACGCACCCATTGGTGGTGATTTCCCACGGCTACGGCGGCAATTGGGGCAACCAGGTGTGGCTGGCAAGTGCGTTGGCGCGGCAGGGTTTTATCGTCGCGGCAGTCAACCATCCAGGCACCACCAGCAAAGACCGCAGCCCCGAGGCCGCCGCGCAGCTGTGGCAACGGCCCAAGGACTTGAGCCGCGCCATCGATGCCGTACTCGCGCAACCCAAGCAATTCGGTGCGGTGACGCCCGACCGCATCGCCGCAGTCGGCCATTCCCTCGGCGGCTGGACCGTGCTGGAAAGCGCCGGTGCACGCTTCGACCCGGTGCTGTTCGCCAAGGACTGCAACGTTCATGCGCAACTGTCCGGGTGCCAGGCCTACCAGAGGATGAACCCTGACAGCGCCAAGGTAGCCGCGGACTTGCGTGACAAGCGCATCAGCGCGGTGGTGTCCCTGGACCTGGGCCTGTCACGGGGCATGACCGACGCCAGCCTCGCAACATTCTCAGTGCCCGTATTGGTGCTGGCGGCAGGTGCTGACGCGCCGGAACTGCCTGCCGAACTGGAGTCCACCGACCTGGCCAGGCGCTTGCCGAAAGCCTCGACGCAGTACGTGAAAATCAGCGATGCCACCCATTTCAGCTTCATGGCGATCTGCAAAGCCGGTGGCGAAGCGCTGATCGAAGAGAGTTCGCCGGGGGATGGGATGATTTGTCACGATGGTGACGGCGCGCGTCCACGGGAGGTGATTCAGCAGCAGGTTGTAGCGCTGATCAGCGGGTTCCTGGCCGGGCCGGTCGATGACAAGCGTTAGGGGCGACTCAAGGGCTTGAGGTATTATCCTTCCTCACCCGTCGGACACACCCCAATGAATCGTCAGAAAAAACTCCAGCAGTTGTTCAAGGCCAAAGCCAAGAAAGCCAGCGCCAAGCTCGCGCCCAAATCCAAAGATAAATACATCAGCAAGGCCGACCGCCTGAAGCTCGCCGAAGAGGCCGGCGCGAACGTGGAGCAAGCGTAACCAGCTTGCTCCACGGTGCAGTTCAATGATCAGCGGGTGACAACGTGGCCAAAGACATCGAAAACCCCTGCATTTCCGTTTGCCAGCTCAGCGGCGATCTGTGCGTCAGTTGCGGGCGCAGCAAGGACGACATCCGTAAATGGAAACGCATGAAGCGCCCCGAGAAGATGGCCGCCGTGCAACGTGCAACCCAGCGCTTGAAGGCGCTGAAGAAGTCCAAGTAACGATCAGCCCCGACCCACCGAGCCCGACACCGGAAGATTGCCGAGCAATTTAAGCCCGGTGCTTTTGACGAAGGTGGCGTAGTCCATCGGTTTCTGGATTCGCGTCTCGGCGTTGGGCAGTACGTACGCCCAGGCGCGCCCGGACGACGCGTCGTACACCAGCTTGAACAGCCGCGTCGGCACCCACACCTTGTTGGCGCCGATGGTGCGATAGCCTTCGTCGAACAACGGCCCGGTGAACACGTACACATCCCCGCCGGCCCGCAGGGCGAACTTGCGCACGTCGGCTTCGACCTTGCTCCAGATCTTGCGGTTGTGGGTGGGGTCCTGGGGCACCATGTTCGACAGCGCGAACGACTGCGCCATCGCATGGGCGTTGGGTGCGTCGGCCGCTGGGGACTGGTGACCACGGTCCATGTGCTGGGCGCGGTAGTCACTCAGTTCGGCGCGCCCAGCCTTGGGGATGCGCGGGTCGGCATAGAACTGGTTGGTGCGCTCCTCGCCCTTGGCATCTTTCAATTTCGCCGCGTTCAGGCGCTCGACCACCACCAGCGGGGTCTTGCTGGTTTGCGAGTACAGCACCGCAAAATGATCGGAACACAACGCCAATGGTTTCATGCTGGCGGGCACGGTGGCGGTCTTGATCGGTGTCGCGGAGGGAAATAATTCGGCGCAGCTGTCAAAGGACAGCTGCCGTTCCTGTTTGGAATAGAGGTCGGCGACGGCACGGGCGTGAGCCCCGGTGGAAAACAGAACGAGGGCCGTCAGCCCGGCTGCAAGGTTGCGTAGGCGCATGCATAAATCTTCGAAAGGAGCGAAAGCGGCAGGCTCCGGCGTGCGGAGCCAAGTGGATGATATTTCGAGGATTATTGACTTTCAGATGTGGGATTAGTGCCCGACCGACGCAGGTTTTTCCGCACTGCGTGCACCCGGCTTGAAACCATGCCCGCGCGCGCGCCAGGCAATCAACAGCGCTACACCGATCAACCCCAGCATCGCCCACGGAAACGACGCCACGCCCCAGCGATCCAGCAGCACCCCGCCTACCACGCCGCTGCCGGCAATCGCGCTGTTCCACGCCACCACGTTAAGCGACAGCGCCACGTCTGCACCGTCACCTGCCGCATCGGCCAGGGCGGTTTGCAACAAGGTCGCGGCGCCACCGAAACTCAGGCCCCAGACGGCCACCCCCAGGTAAATCACTTCGGGCACCTTGCCCATCAGGCCGAATACCCCACTCACAACAGCAAACGTCGCCAGGCTCACCAGCACCGTTTTACGCAGCAGGGGCTCGACCAGCCTGGCCGTCAGCCAGATCCCCGCCAACGCCGCAACCCCGAACACCAGCAGCACCAGGTCCACGCGCTCGGCCAGGCCCGCCGGTGCCACGAACGGCGCGATGTAGGTGTACAGAATGTTGTGGGCCAGCATCCAACTGATCACCACCGCCAACACCGGCCGTACACCCGGGGTGCTTAGTACTTTGCCCAGGGACACGCGCTGGTCGGCGGCCTGGGGCGGGTAGTCGGGGACTTTCACCAGCACCCACGCGATCAGCGCCAGGGTCAACGCTGACATCAGGCCGAACGTGGTGCGCCAACCCACCAGGCCGCCGAGCCACGTGCCGAGCGGCACCCCCAGCGACAGCGCAATTGGCGTGCCGACCATCGCCAACGCCAGTGCCCTGCCCTGTTGATGGGGCGCGACCATGCGCCGGGCGTATCCCGCCAGCAGGCTCCAGGCCAACCCCGCCGCCACGCCGGCGAAGAAGCGTGCCACCAGGGTCACGCCATAATGGGACGACAGCGCCGTAATGGTGTTGAACAGCAAAAAGCCGACGATGGTCAGCAACAGCACATTGCGCCGACGCCAGCCACGCGTGGCGATCGTCATGGGGATGACCGCCAGCACCGAGCCCAGCGCGTAAGCCGTGACCATTTGCCCGGCCATCGACGGAGAAATCGCCAGGCCCTCGCTGATCAAGGGCAACAAACCGGCCGGCAGGGTTTCGGTGACGATGCAGATGAAGCCAGTCATGGCCAGGGCGAGCAAAGCGCCAATGGGCAGGCGTTCGGATGACGCCGTAAGGGTCAGTGAAGGTGTCACGGGGCTACTCCTTGAGAGACTTAAATACTGATCGATACAGATGTTGCAGGTGAGTGCCTCACGTTGTCAACGACTTATGTATCGACTAGTATTTATCTCGCCTTCCCACCCCGGAGACCTCACATGGCACAAATGGGCCGCCCGCGTAATTTCGACCGCGAGCATGCCGTGGAACAGGCCTTGCACCTGTTCTGGCAGCACGGCTACGACGCCACCTCTCTCGCCCAGCTCAAGGCGGGCTTGGGCGGCGGCATCTCGGCGCCGAGCTTTTACGCGGCGTTCGGCTCCAAAGAGGCGCTATTCGATGAATGCGTGCAGCGTTATCTCGCCACTTACGCCCAAGTCACCGAATGCCTGTGGGACGAAACCCTGCCACCACGCCAGGCCATCGAGACGGCGTTGCGACAATCGACGCGCATGCAGTGCGAAGACGGCCACCCCAAGGGCTGCATGGTGGCACTGGGCGTGATGAGCGCGCCGAGCCCGGAGCATGCACGGGTGGCGGATGCGCTGACCCAATCACGGCTGCGCACTCGGGCCGGAATCGTGGCGTGCGTGGAACGCGGAGTGCGTACCGGGCAATTGCCGCCGCACACCCAGGCACAGGTGATGGCGAGCGTATTCGACGGATTTTTGCAGGGCGTGTCGATCCTGGCGCGGGACGATGTGCCCTACGGGGTGATCGATGGGGCGATTACCCAGCTGATGATGACGTGGGAAGCCGCTGCGTCGAATTGACCTGACACACCTTCCCTCGTCCCGTGGCGAGGGTGCTTGCTCCCGCCGAGCTGCGCAGCTGTCCCAACACCAATGTCTAGTCCTGAAATAGGTTTACACCTGTTTCAGTCTCAGAACGCTCGATGCGCCGCATCGGGCGTTTTGTATTTCAGGGACATGTGTGGCCTCTCCCCGTTGTAGATCAGCACCGACTCACCCACCATTTTTACGGCATCCGCCAGATTTTTAGGGCGATACAGCAGAAACTCGGTCTTCAAAATGCCGTTTATCCGTTCCGCCAGAGCATTCTGGTAGCAGTCATAGCCGTCGGTCATCGAGCATCTGATGCCATGACTGTGAATCGCCCCTAGTTTCGTAGACACCTCCAAGCCTTAAAATGAGGCCCATTAGGAGGTGCCATGAGCAACCAGCGA
>NZ_PCOZ01000003.1 GCF_002979555.1 Pseudomonas sp. MYb60
ATCGTCGCGATCAACAAGGACGAAGAAGCACCGATCTTCCAGGTGGCCGATTACGGCCTGGTGGCGGACTTGTTCGACGCCGTGCCTGCATTGCAGCAGGCTGTGTAAGGTCCCACCGGCAGGCGAGCACGGAGCTCGTCTGCCGCAGGTTCAGTCGTACGAACCCTTGCCGGGCATGGTGATGCCATGCAGGTTTACTTTGCGGTACAGCGTTGCACGGGAAATCCCCAGTTCCCGTGCGGCCAGCAGGGGTTTCCAGCGGTTGCGCACGAGCGTGTCGATCAGCGTCTGGCGTTCCGGGCTGCCACTGACAGTCTCCTGGCCCTTCACCGGCGCACTCGCACCGAGTGTCACGGGTAGATCATCTACTCCGATCACCGGGCTATTACACACGGCACACGCGTATCGCAGCGCGTGGTGCAGTTGTCGCATATTGCCGGGCCAGCTGTAATTCAACAGCATTTCCAGCGCAGACTCGCTCAGTTCTAAGCGCTCGCCCGAACGCTCGCACTCGTCGTCCAACAGTGTGTTGATCAACGCCAATTTGTCTTTGCGTTCGCGTAGCGGGGGAATATCGAAACGTGCGCCACTCAGGCGGAAAAACAGGTCTTCACGAAAGCTGCCGGCCTCAACCAGCGTGGCAATATCGCGGTGGCTGGCACAAATCACCTGAATATCGATGGCCTGGGCGCGCGCACCTCCCAACGGTGCCACTTCGCCTTCGCTGAGTACGCGCAACAGGCGGGTTTGCAGGGCCAGGGGCATGTCGCCGATTTCATCAAGAAACAACGTGCCGCCGTCGGCCTGCTGCAACAGACCGCGCATGCCTTTGGTCGACGCGCCGGTAAAAGCGCCAGCGGCATAACCGAACAATTCACTCTCTATCAAGCTTTCGGGGATCGCCGCGCAATTCACAGCGACAAAGGGCTTTTCGCGACGTTTGCTCGCGGCATGCAGTTGCAGGGCAAAAAACTCTTTGCCCGCACCGGTCTCACCATGGATCAGCACAGGCAAACCGCGATCCTTGACGCGTACCGCCAGCTCCATCGCCTGCGCAACCTTGGGGTCCAGCGCTGAGGCCGGACTGCTGGCCAGTGGGGCGCTGGTGGGGCGGCGGGGCGCCTTGAGGCGCACGTGCAACCCCATCGACGGCAAAAAGTGGATGTTGTCGTCGCCGGCGGCGGGAAGCTTTGCTGAGGCGAAGGCTTCGTCAATATGCGCGGGAATTCGGCCACAACGCTGCAACAGCAGTCGCCGTGCTGCGGGGTTGAGAGCTTCAATGCGGCCATCCCGGTCCCAGGCGAACAGGCATTGCGGTTGACTGTCGACGTAGCCTGGCAGGGGGTGTGCCCGTAATACCCATAGATCTTGGGTGCTGTACATGAAGTACGCATTTTCGAGTTCGGTAGCGCTTTGAATGACCATCTGACGAATCAAATGCTGGCTGCGCCTGTCATCGGGAGCACGCACTGAAGAAACGTCCAATACCGCAAGAATCTCGCCGCTGGGTGAAAATATCGGCGCCGCAGAGCAGGTATTGCCAATGAACGCCGCACGGAAGTGATCGAGCTTGTGCACGGTGACCGGCAGCTTGTCGATCAGCACCGCGCTGACGGCTGTCGTGCCTTCTTCTTTCTCCGACCAGCAGGTGCCGACGTCCATGCCGGAGCGTCGGTACTCGCCGCGCAGGGCCGAGTCGATCCTGTAGTCGACGGTACATCCCAGCGTATCGGTGAGCATCACACAGTAATCGGCGTCGCGAACGCGACCGTGCAGTCGCGACATTTCATCACCGGCCAAATGCAGGAAATCGTCCACTCGCTGGCGGTGCTCGTTGATCTGGTGAGCCTCAAGCACCCTGGGCCCCTGCAGGGATCCAGGGTCGAGCTTGTAATGCTGGACCGAGCGACGCCAGGAATCGAGGATGGCGTTGGGCACCGGCAGCGTCGGGGCATTCTGGGCAGTGCGCAGTACACGACTCACGTGTTCCACATGAGTCTTCGAAAAACCAGAGGACATGGTACCTCCGAAGGGTTGGATCTTATTTTTCTGTTGATGGCCATTAAAGGCGGCTTGGCCAATCCCTACAAGCGGAATCCGTCAGCCGGTGTCGGTGAGACATAACCGCTCAATAGTCGCAGCGTCCCACGGGAGACACGAGCGGTTATGTCTTGCGGTGATGGTCTAGGGGGCTGCGTCCAATCACACGTTGATCCCTCTATTCCGGGCGTTATGGCGGAGTTTCAAGGTGTTGGCATCCGACTTGCTCTGTCAGTCTCAGCAGGCCGCGTCGAACGGTCGCATCCCAACAACAATAACGACAGAGGCAGTACATGAGCGAATTCAATGCTGTGAATTTCTCCCTGAACGGCAAGGTTGCCCTGGTAACAGGCGCTGGTCGTGGCATTGGCCAGGGCATTGCGCTGAGCCTGGCCCAGGCTGGCGCAGACCTGGTACTGGCCGATTACGACCTGGGGATCGCACAAGAGGCTGCCGCCTTGGTCCAGGCTTTGGGTCGTCGGGCTGTGGCCCTGCAGGTTGATGTCAGCAAACCCGAGAGTGTCGCCAGTTTGATCGAACAGGTCAGGGCGCAATTTGGCCGCCTGGATGTGGCGGTCAACAACGCGGGCGTGGTCAGCCTCGGTCGGGTCGATGAGCTGGCCGTCAGCGAGTGGGACCGCATCATGAATATCAACGCCCGTGGTGTATTCCTCTGCTGCCAGGCCGAACTCAAACTGATGCGCGAGCATAACTTCGGCCGCATCATCAACTTGGCCTCGATTGCCGGCAAAGTCGGTTTTCCGGACCTCTCTCACTACAGCGCCTCCAAATTCGCAGTGATCGGTTTTACCAACGCCTTTGCCAAGGAAGTTGCCCGCGAAGGCATCACGGTTAACGCCCTTTGCCCTGGTGTGGTGGGCACCGGTATGTGGCGCGGTGATGAGGGGCTTTCCGCGCGTTGGGCGCAACCCGGCGAAACCGAAGTGCAATCCTGGGAGCGGCACCAGTCCAGCCTGCTGCCTCAAGGGGAAGCGCAAACCGTGGAAGACATGGGCCAATTGGCCGTCTACCTGGCGTGCGCGCCCCACGTTACCGGGCAGGCGATCGCTGTTGATGGCGGCTTCTCGCTCTAACTGACCCCGTTCACTAATCAAGTTTATGTCCCCTGGATCCTGATTCAGGGGAGCGGATACGGCTTGCCTGCAGCTTTGTTTCTGAGTGAAGCCAGCAGGCGCATTGATCGAAACAGGAGAACATAATGACAACTACAGTTCTGGCCAAACGTTCCGTTGGCACCGACGTTATCAACTACGACGCTATTGTGATCGGCGCAGGTTTTGGCGGCATTTACATGCTCAAGAAATTGCGCGATGAATTGGGCTTGAAAGTGCGTGCCTTCGACAAGGCCGGTGGCATTGGCGGTACCTGGTTCTGGAACCGCTACCCCGGCGCGTTATCCGACAGCGAATCGTTCGTCTATTGCTTCTCCTGGGACCGTGAGCTGTGCCAGGAATGGGACATCACCACACGCTACCTGACCCAGCCGCAAATCCTGTCCTACTTGAACCACGCTGTGGATCGTCACGACCTGCGCCGCGATATCCAGCTGGAAACAGGCATCACCGCTGCGGTGTTCGACGAGCAGAGCAGCCGTTGGTTGGTCACGGCCGACGACGGTCATCAATACAGCGCCAAATACCTGGTGACGGCATTGGGCCTGTTGTCCGCAACCAATGTGCCCAAGATCAAAGGCCTCGATCAATTCAAAGGGAGCATGTACCACACTGCCAACTGGCCGGCCGATGCTGTGCTGGAAGGCAAGCGCGTTGGCGTGATCGGTACGGGGTCGACAGGTTGCCAGGTCATCACCGCGATCGCGCCGACCGTCGGCCACCTGACCGTGTTCCAACGCTCTGCGCAGTACACCGTGCCGGTAGGCAACGGCCCAGTCAGTCGCGACTACGTCGACGACATCAAGCGCAATTACGACGCCATCTGGCAGGAGGTGCGGTCTTCGCGCCTGGCGTTCGGCTTCCCGGAAAGCGATATTCCCACCATGAGTGTGGACGCTGCCGAACGCAAAGCCATTTTCCAGCGCGCCTGGGATGGGGGCGGCGGCTTCCGCTACATGTTCCAGACCTTCAACGATATCGCCACCAGTGAAGAGGCCAATATCGAGGCGCAAAATTTCGTTCGCGAGAAGATCGCCGAGATCGTCGAGGACCCGGAGACAGCACGCAAATTGATGCCCCGCGATCTCTACGCCAAGCGCCCGCTGTGCGACAGCGGTTACTACGCCACGTTCAATCGCCCCAATGTGTCGCTGGTTGACGTCAAGGCCAACCCGATCGACGAGATTACCGCCAAGGGCATTCGTACTGCGGACGGGGTCGAGCACGAGCTGGATGTGCTGGTGTTTGCTACCGGTTTTGACGCCGTGGACGGTAACTACAAGCGCATCGATATTCGCGGCCGCGATAACGTCTCGATGAAGGATCACTGGGCGGACGGCCCGTCCAGCTACTTGTCGGTGGCCACCGCCAAATTCCCGAATATGTTCATGATCCTGGGGCCAAACGGTCCGTTCACCAACCTTCCGCCGACGATTGAAACCGAGGTGGAATGGGTCTGCGATCTGGTTGGGTTCATGGAGCAAAACGAGTTGGCCTGCGTGGAACCCTCTGCACAAAGCGAGCAGGAATGGGGCAAGACCTGCCAGGACATTGCCGATCAAACGCTGTTCGCCAAGACCGATTCGTGGATCTTCGGCGCCAATATCCCCGGCAAAAGCAACAAGGTGTACTTCTACATGGGGGGCTTGGGCGCCTTCAACGAACAGTTGGCAGCGGTCAAGAATGATGACTACCGGGGCTTCAAGTTCAAAGCCGTCAGTGTCGAAGGCGCACCCAAGCGCCGCGTAACGGAGAACCTGCAATGAGCTTGAACAACCCCGAACTCATGCGTCATCAAGCCTTTATCAACGGTGAATGGCTGGCTGCAGACACTGAAGCCACAATCACAGTGAGCAACCCGTCGACGGGCGCCACCATCGGCCAGGTGCCGCGCATGGGCAAGGCTGAGACACGCCGTGCCATCGAAGCGGCTGAGCACGCGTTGCCGGCCTGGCGTGAGCTTTCGGCCAAGGCGCGCGCAAATGCGTTGCGCCGCTGGTACGACTTGATCATTGAAAACCAGCATGACCTGGCGCACATCATGACGCTGGAGCAGGGCAAGCCGCTTCCTGAGGCGCTGGGTGAAATCGTCTTCGCCGCCTCCTATATCGAGTGGTATGCGGAGGAGGGAAAGCGGGTCTACGGCGATATTATTCCGGGCGCAACGGACAAACGCTTGCTGGTCATCAAGCAGCCCGTAGGTGTATGCGCCGCCATTACGCCGTGGAATTTCCCCAGCGCAATGATCACCCGTAAAGCCGGGCCAGCGCTGGCCGCTGGCTGCACAATGGTGATCAAACCTGCCTCCCAGACGCCGTTCTCGGCATTGGCGCTGGTGTACCTCGCCGAACAGGCAGGCATTCCCAAGGGCGTGCTGTCGGTGGTCACCGGCGCCGCTGCAGAGATTGCCGAGGAGCTGACCAGCAACCCGGTCGTGCGCAAGATTTCCTTCACGGGGTCTACTGAGATCGGCCGCCAGATCATGGAAAAGTGCGCTCACGACATCAAAAAAGTCTCTCTGGAACTGGGCGGCAACGCGCCCTTTATCGTGTTCGACGATGCTGACCTGGACGCTGCCGTAGAAGGCGCACTCGCATCGAAGTTTCGCAATGCAGGGCAGACCTGCGTCTGCGCCAATCGCCTGTATGTGCACGACAAGGTGTATGACGCCTTCGTCGACAAACTGACCTCAGCGGTCGGCGCGCTGAAGATTGGCGATGGTTTTACCAAGGGCGTCACCCTTGGGCCGCTGATTGATGGGAAAGCTGTCGCCAAGGTGCGTGAGCATATCGAGGATGCGTTGGCCAAAGGCGCCAAGGTCGTCCAGGGCGGTGGGGCACATACCCAGGGCGCCAATTTCTTCGAACCCACCATCCTGGTGGATGTGCCGGACAGCGCACGCGTCGCCAAAGAGGAAACCTTCGGCCCGCTTGCACCGGTCTTTCGCTTCTTCGATGACGCCGAGGTCATCGCTAAGGCCAACGACACCGAGTTCGGCCTGGCGGCTTATTTCTACACCGCGAACCTGAGCCGGGTGTTTCGTCTGGGCGAGGCGCTGGAGTACGGCATCGTCGGGGTCAACACCGGGATTATCAGTTCTGAGGCCGCGCCGTTTGGTGGGGTCAAGGCATCGGGTGTTGGCCGGGAGGGCTCCAAATACGGGCTGGAGGATTACCTGGAGATCAAATACCTGTGCCTGGCCGGCATTTGATCTGTAGCGACCCATTTTTCAACTGATTGCTTTTTTGAGTGACCGCCAGGGCGTTGCCCTGCGGTCCGGTCAACGCTGTGTCGTAAAACATAAAAACAATAGGATAAATCGACATGAACATCGCTTGGAAATTGCCGCTGGGGCTCGGGCTCCTGTCATGCATCGCCGTGCCTGCCTCAGCCGAGGACGCTTCTTCGAAATGGGGAACCGGAGATTGGGGAGGGGTACGCAGTGAGCTACTGGAGCAGGGCGTTGATGTAATCGTCGGTTACGTCGGCGAAGCCGCCACCAATGTCCACGGAGGCTATAACCATGACCGCACGGCGCGATATACCGCGCAATGGGCACTGGGCACGCACCTGGATCTGCAAAAGTTGCTCGGCTGGAATGAGGCAGAGTTCCAACTGCTGGTAACTGAACGCAACGGCAACAACCTCTCCAACGAGCGCGTTTCCGATCCGCGTGCGCCACAGCTCAGTTCGGTGCAGGAGGTGTGGGGCAGGGGGCAGACTTGGCGCCTGACCCAGATGTGGTATCGCCAGAAGTTTTTCAATAGCGCCCTGGATCTCAAGTTCGGCCGCGTGGGCGTCAATGAGGATTTCGCCAGTTTCCCCTGCGACTTTCAGAGCCTGTCGTTTTGCAGTGCCCCCATCGGCAACGTCGCTGGGGATATCTGGTACAGCGGGCCAGTGAGTCAGTGGGGTGGGCGTGTGCGCTATAACCTCAATGATCACTGGGCGGTGCAAGTGGGGGCGTATGAGCAAAATCCGTCGTACTTGGAGACAGGCAACGGTTTCAAACTTAGCGGCAGTGGCACCCAAGGCGCGTTGGTGCCGGTAGAGGTCATCTGGAAGCCCATTGTCGGTAAAGATGCCTTACCCGGTGAATACCGGTTGGGTTACTACCACAGCAGTGCCAGCGCCAACGACCTGTACGACGACGTCAACGGTAACCCGCAGGTGTTGACCGGCCAGGCGCCAAAGTCACGCAGCAGCAAACACGGCGCATGGGTCATTGGCCAACAGCAGCTTACAACCCATAACGGCGATGCTTCGCGTGGTCTGAGCGTATTTGCCAGCCTGACCGTGCACGACAAAGCCACCAGTGGTATCGAAAGCTTCCAGAATATCGGCGCGGTCTACAAAGGCCCGTTTGATGCGCGGCCCCAAGATGACCTCGGCGTGGGCATCGCACGCCTCAAGGTCAATGACGACGTCACCAAGCGCCAGCGTTTGATCAATGAAAGTACGGGCATCAGTGACTACGACGACCCGCAGTACGTGCCCGTGCAGCACAGCGAATACAACATCGAACTCAATTACGGCGTACACGTGACCGATTGGCTCACCGTGCGCCCGAATGTGCAGTACGTGCGCAATCCAGGGGGTGTCTACGAGGTGGACAATGCCTGGGTCGCCGGTGTGAAGCTGCAGGCAAGCTTCTGAGCCTGGGCATCTATGTGAGCAGTCTGTAACCCCCATCACGAATAAGAAGGAACACCCGCATGACTAAGTCTTTGGGAAAAGTTGCTTTTGTAACCGGTGCCGGTCAAGGGATCGGAGAGGCCATTGCCTTGCGTTTGGCGGCCGATGGTTTCGCCGTAGCCTGTGCCGATATGAACCTTGAAACAGCCTGTGAGGTCGCTGAAAACATCCGCAGAACCGGCGGTAAAGCCTTGGCGATAAAGGTCGATGTATCCGACCGCGAGGATGTTTTCAAGGCCGTGCAGGCGGCGGTGGATGGCCTGGGTGACCTGCATGTGGTCATCAATAACGCAGGGATTGCGCCCATTGCGCCCATCGAGTCGATTACGCCAGAGATCTATCGCCGCACGTTCGACATCAACGTGGGCGGTGTGCTCTGGGGCATACAGGCAGCAGTAAAGGCGTTCAAGGCGTTAGGTCACGGCGGCAAAATCATCAGTGCTTCTTCGCAGGCAGGTCATATCGGCAACCCAGACCTGGCGGTGTACGGCGGGACCAAGTTTGCCGTGCGTGGCATCACCCAGACGGCGGCCCGGGAATTGGCGCACTTGGGGATCACGGTTAACGCCTACTGCCCTGGCATCGTGAACACCCCCATGATGCGCAAGGTCGCCCAGGATGTGGCCGACAACGCCAATCAAAGCATTGAATGGGGAATGGAACAGTTTGCCCAACACATCACCCTCAAGCGACTTTCCCAGCCCGAAGATGTGGCGGCCTGTGTTTCGTTCTTGTCCGGCCCTGATTCCAACTACATGACCGGCCAGGCCGTGATCATTGATGGCGGAATGGTATTTAACTGATTTGTCATCAGCGCTGGGGAACGCTCAAGCGTGCATACGTTGAGCGTTTTGCGCAGGCGACGTGAGGGAATGAGATGACAATTACCAAAGGCATTGCATCGCCGGCCAAATTTCTGGTCCAGGCCGATGCGCTGGTGGATTTAGCACTGCATGGCAAAGCCTTCGGGGCGAATGCCTATTTGATCTGCGATCAATTTATCGTCGGCCGTGTGCATGAGAAGGCGATGCCGGGGTTCAAGAACGAACAACGCGCGGAGTTGGCCGTGTTTGGTGGGCAATGTTCCGACAGTGAAATCAACCGGCACGTGGAGGCGGCACGCGGCGCCGATTATGTCGTGGGGATAGGGGGCGGGAAAACCCTGGATACCGCTAAGGCGGCTGCACACTTCCTCGAAAAACCCGTACTCATCCTGCCGACGCTTGCCTCTACCGACGCACCTTGTACGGCGATTTCGGTGATTTACAACGACGACGATACGTTTAATCGCTATTTGTTCTTATCCAAAACCCCGGACGTTGTATTAGCAGACACACGCATTCTGGCCGAACAGCCCCCGCGGTTTTTTGCTGCGGGTGTGGGTGACGGTCTGGCCACGTATTTCGAGGCGCGAGCGTGCTTTGCCGCGCAGCGCGACAATCTGATCCTGGGCAATGACGGCAAGATGCTCAAACCCACATTGATCGGGTTCGCGATTGCGCAAACGTGTTACGAGACCATCAAAAAATATTCGGCCCAAGCGGCATTCGCGGTGCAGAACAACGCCATCACGGCTGCCCTGGAGAATACGATTGAGGCCACCATCTACATGTCGGCGGTCGGGGCGGAGTCCGGTGGGTGCGCCGCTGCGCATGCGATCCATAACGGCATGACTAATGTGCATGACCTGCACGGTGCACAACACGGAGAAAAGGTCGTGTTTGGCCTGTTCACGCAGCTCGTGATGGAAGCCGCGCCAATGGCAGAGATTGAGGAGGTGGTGGACATTGCCATGGCCGTCGGTTTGCCTCTGACGCTCGAAGATTTGGGGCTCAAATACTTCAAAGAAGCGGAATGGAGAAAAGTTGCCGAGGTGGCCTGCGATGAAAACGACACTATGCACAACATGCCTTTCACGGTGACGCCGGACCTGGTGTATGACGCGATCGTGGCGGCTGACGCATTGCTGCATGGGTTCAAGCGACAAAAGGCTGTGCACTAGCCACTGGATTGGGTACCCGTTTTGAGGCGTCTACAACGCTAAAAACGGTTTTGCGCCGTCAATCGTTCAACTCGATTGGCGGCGCCTTTTTTTGTGCAGAACAGACGGTGACCCGTATCAGTGAGTCTGCGCGATGCCTTTGAGCTTGGCGACTTTGGTTGCCCTTGTCCCAGCTGAACTGACCTGACAATGGGCGTGGCTGCGACATTCGAAGCAATTAAAAAGGGCCCTATGGGCCCTTACAGAATTGCTGTGGGCAGGACGTCTATGCTGTCCGACCAAAACCATCTAGCCATTGACTGTAGGCGGGTGATCACTTTAGAGCTTGGGCGTGATGGCGCAGATGGTCCTCAATGAAGCTGGCGATGAAGTAGTAGCTGTGATCGTAGCCTGGCTGCAAGCGCAGAGTAATAGTGTGCCCAGCTTTATCGGCGGCGCGCGTTAATGTTCCTGGCATGAGTTGGTTCTCAAGGAAGTCATCACTCTCGCCTTGGTCGATCAACAGTGGCAGCTTTTCGCTGGCTGTTTCGATCAGAACAGAGGCGTCCCATTCACGCCACTTGCTGCGGTCATTGCCAAGGTAACGAGAGAACGCCTTTTCTCCCCATGGGCATTTCATCGGATTTGAAATGGGTGAAAACGCTGATACCGATCGATAACGGCCCGGGTTGCGCAGGGCGCATACCAAGGCCCCGTGCCCACCCATGGAGTGTCCGCTGATACTGCGTGCGTCACTGGCCGGAAAGTGTGTTTCCACCAATGCTGGCAATTCGCTTACGACGTAGTCGTACATCTGGTAATTCTGAGCATAAGGGTTCTCAGTGGCATTGATGTAGAACCCCGCACCCAGACCAAAGTCCCAGGCGCCGTCGGGGTCAGCAGCGACCTGCGGACCGCGGGGACTTGTATCCGGGGCCACGATGATAATCCCCAGTTCGGCGGCAATGCGCTGAGCACCCGCTTTTTGCATGAAATTCTCATCGGTGCAGGTCAAGCCGCTCAGCCAGTACAACACTGGCAGCTTGCCGGCCCGCTCTGCCTGAGGCGGAAGATACACTGCAAATACCATGTCGCAGTCAAGCACTTCGGATCGATGCTTATAACGTTTGTGCCAGCCGCCGAAGCTTTTCTGGGAGGAAATGATTTCAATGCTCATTGTTGACTCCGGTTACAGGGTGAGTGATCTGTGGGCGTTGTGGCAAAGCGAAAGCCGCTGGTGCGGTATTGAAAACTCCTTAGGCCTCCTGTGACGAAAACCTTTCGCTAATTGAGCGCCGAGGTGACGTGCGTGGGATACAGGCAATCACTCCCAGCACGGCGAGGCTTATTGCGGCGAGTGCTAACAGAATCTGGATCGTGCTGACGCTTACCGCGAGAACGTTGCCGCATAGCAGAGCCGTAGCTTGCGTTGCCGAGGTGGTCAGAAAGTGAAGGAACAACAATCCGATCCCGAGCGTCAATGAAAGTACCACGCCGATTGCAATGTCGCGTTGGGCCAATTTCTCACCCATGGCACCCATTGCTGCTCCTGCAGTGACACTCATCACCACAAGGCCGGCCAAGGGGGGCGCGCCGATCAAAACGGCCCCGGTTGCCTCGGTAAATCCAACGTGTGCTAGCGCGTGTCCAGGGAAGGTCTGGCCGCGAAGCACGAGGAAATAACCTACGGAACCCGCCAGAATGGCGACGATTGTCGACGTACCTCTGAGTTGTGGCATGTAGCCGACCTTGATATTGCCCCGCGACGCGGGACGCCCTAGCACAAAGATGGAGCCATGAGACGTAGGAGTCAGGCCCAGGATCGACCGCATCAGCGTCGTCTTGCCAGCGCCGTTAGGGCCTAAAATCCCCACGAACTCACCGGCAGGGACCGAAAGACTCACATTGTTCAGCACTCGATGACTACCCAGTTCAAGCGTCACACCTTCGAACGTTGCAGCATCAGCGTTGCTCATTTCCCAATGCCTCCTCAAGCGAGTCCAGTGCACCCGATATCCAGACTTGGTAGGTCACTGCGGTTGGCTGCATTTCGGTTACAGCGACGGTCGGAACGTTGGACTGATTAGCGACTGAAAGCATCCGCTCAGCGAGTGATGACTGTGTCTGCTTGGCTATGTCGCCATAAAAATTCTCTGCGGCGATGATCGAGACAGGGCTGCCTGCCTGTGCCAGGGGGCGAACGACACCAGCGCTATTAAAAAAGAAGATTCTTCAATGTAGGTGTCTCCAATTTTCTCATCTGACTGCGCGACCACAGATCCAGCATGATGGATGATGGGGTCGTGACTAGAATGTCAGTGAAGCTTGAGCGCGGGTTTGATTCGGTTGCCAAGAAAACTACCGATGATTGAGAGCGTCGTTCTCACCACGCCGTAAAGCGCAACCTGATGCATCTGATACAGCGACATATAGAAATATCGCGCCAAATGACCTTCAAGCTTCATGCCGCCCATCAAGTTGCCTACTGCCGAAAACTTCGATAGGGAGACAAGGGAGCCGTAGTCTTTGTATTTGTATAACGGCAATGATTTGCCTTTGATGATGGCGGCGATTGAATCCACCAACATCGAGGCCTGTTGGTGAGCGGCTTGGGCCCTGGGCGGAACGTTCCTGCCAGTGTTGGTATCGAAGCAAGCCGCGCAGTCGCCAAAGGCAAAAATAGACTCATCACGAGTGGTCTGCAGCGAAGCCCCCACCACCAGTTGATTGATGTTGTTGGTCTCCAGGCCAGCGAGATCCTTGAGAAACAGGGGGGCTCTGATACCTGCGGCCCACACCTTGAGCGCCGACTCTATACGCAGTCCATCACGGGTTGTCAGCCCGGCCTCATCAATGCTGGACACTGCTGAATCGACCATCACATCGATCCCCAGCTTTTTAAGCGTTTGCAGCACCGGGGTGCTGATTCGTTCAGGCAAGGCCGGCAGAATTCGTGGGCCAGCCTCGATAAGGGTAATCTTCAGGTTTTCAGGGGCGATGTGCCCCATGCCGTAGCTGGACAGCTCCTGAGCAGCATGTCGCAACTCAGCAGCAAGCTCTACGCCGGTGGCGCCTGCACCCACAATTGCTACGGAAACGGTGTTGGTCTGATCAGGATGTGCACTGCTGCGCAGGTATGCGCTTAGCAGCTTGTGATGAAAAAGGTCTGCCTGCTTTCGGGTATCCAAGAACACAGTGTGCTCGCGAGCGCCCTCAATTCCAAAATCATTGGAGGTACTACCTACAGCAATCATCAAGGTGTCGTAGTTGAGCGTGCGCGCAGGCAGCAGCTCTATGCCCTCGTGGTCGGTCACAGCTTGAAGAATGATAGATTTCTTGGCCCTGTTGAGTCCATCCATTCGGCCTAGTACAAAGGTGAAATGATTCCACTTGGCTTGGGCGTGATAATTGAGCTCTTCTGTCGCGGCGCTTAGCGAGCCCGCCGCCACTTCATGCAGCAGCGGTTTCCAGATATGGGTGAGGTTGGCGTCGACCAGAGTGATACTCGCTTGTTCCGAACGGGCAAAACGCTTACCTAACTTGGTCGCCAGTTCAAGCCCCCCAGCCCCACCGCCGACAATTACGACTCTGTGTTTCATTTCAGTACCCAAATAAAAATTTAATAGCGTGAAAAAAAAAGGGGGTACCCACTCGCCAGTCATTTGGAGGGCGAGCAGGTACGCTCGATAACACTGGGTGTTTTCGAGGGTGTTGCCGTTAAAACGTAGTTACCGGTATAGGGGGATGCTTAGAGCACGCCGTTCTGCTTTGCGACGTGAGTAGCCAGCGCGTCCATCAGTGCTGGAGACAGGCAGTCATACGTAGGTAGGCCGATCTCATTGAAGCGACTACGAATACCGTCCATCTCGGCTGGCGGGGTGCCCGTTTCGATGACCGAAGAGACGAATGCCGCGAAGCCAGGGGCTGCCCAACCGGTTTGCGGCGACAGTTCGGTGTGCACAAAGTCCAAGCCGTGGAACGCGTGGCCAGTGTTTTCAATACGACCGTACAGGTGCGCGCCGCAGTCGTTGCAGGCATGACGCTGAATGGTGGCGCTTTCATCGATGATCGCCAGTTTGGCTGCGTTGGCAGTCACACTGACTTTGTCTCGCGGAACTACAGCAATGACGGCGAATTTCGCGCCTGCAGGCTTCCAGCATTTGCTGCAACCGCAAGCGTGGTTGTGCAAGGTCTGAGCTTCGATTTTGACTTCAACCTTGTCGGTCGCGCACAGGCACTGCAGAGTACCGCCAGCGAAGTCAGCGGCTGCTGGTTTGATACCGTTATCTAACGAAGGGTGCAGTTTTACATTGCTCACTTTGTATCTCCAAAGTTGCTAGCGGGAATTACCAAAAGCTCCCCGGGGCTTGCGCCCCGGACAACCTGTCAGTATTTGATGACAGTGCGAATCGACTTGCCTTCATGCATCAGTTCGAAGGCTTCGTTAATACGCTCCAATGGCATGGTGTGAGTCACGAATGGGGCGAGTTCAATTTCGCCTTTCATCGAGTCTTCGACCATCTTCGGGAGTTGGCTGCGACCTTTTACGCCGCCGAATGCCGAACCTTTCCAAGTGCGACCTGTAACCAGTTGGAAGGGTCGGGTTGATATCTCCTGACCAGCACCGGCAACGCCGATGACAATTGACTGGCCCCAACCGCGGTGAGCGCACTCGAGTGCTGCGCGCATCACATGAACGTTACCAATGCACTCGAAGGAGTGATCGACGCCCCAGCCGGTCATCTCGATGATTACTTGCTGGATTGGCTGCTCATGGTCTTTCGGGTTCACACAGTCTGTTGCACCAAACGAACGGGCCAATTCGAATTTGGCAGGGTTGGTGTCGATAGCAATGATGCGCCCGGCCTTGGCTTGGCGTGCACCCTGAATTGCTGCCAGGCCGATGCCACCCAGACCGAATACGGCGACAGTGTCGCCAGGCTGGACTTTAGCAGTGTTGTGGACAGCGCCAATGCCAGTGGTCACGCCACAACCGAGCAGACAAACATGCTCAGGATTCGCGTCCGGGTGGATCTTGGCGACCGAAACTTCGGCGACCACAGTGTATTCACTAAACGTCGAGCAACCCATGTAGTGATACAGCGGCTGTCCGTTGTAAGAGAAACGGGAGGTACCGTCTGGCATGACGCCTTTACCTTGAGTAGCGCGCACGGCGGTACACAGGTTGGTTTTACCAGACTTGCAGAATAGGCACTCGCCACATTCAGCGGTGTAGAGCGGAATGACATGATCGCCTGGCTTGAGGCTGGTGACGCCTTCGCCGACCTCTACGACGATACCTGCACCTTCGTGGCCGAGCACTACCGGGAACAGGCCTTCTGGGTCATCACCCGACAGGGTAAAAGCATCGGTATGGCATACACCGGTGTCGGTGATTTTGATCAGGACTTCGCCCGCACGAGGCGGTGCGACGTCTATCTCCACGATCTGAAGCGGTTTACCCGCTTCGAATGCAACTGCTGCACGAGATTTCATATGACTTGCCTCCATTGGATTGTTTCATTTGAGCTGGGGCTATGATCGCTTCGCCGTGGAGAAAAAGTGTTATTTCAGGTATGTACGCACCAGAGAAATCACTTCATCTATCGACGACTGCTGAGCCTCAGTTGTTTCTACCAAACCTGTGAATTCTTCTCTCAGGTGGCTCTCCAGCACCCCAGCCATAAGGCCATTTACTGCGCCACGCATCGCAGCAATTTGCTGCAATACCGGGCCACATTCGGCGCCCTTTTCGAGCGCCATTTCCAGTGCGTCCAGCTGTCCTCTGACACGGCGAATTCTCGCCAGTACACGTTTTTTCTCCACAGGGCTGTGTGGCATTGCAGTACTCCCCCAAATAGTTGTAATTCGGAGTCTACCAGTGATGTTGGTAGGTGATACGCATGGTACTGGTGGGGAGTATACGAAAATACTGGTGGGGAGTATATTTTTCTTGGTAAAGCGGTTGCTGATAGCTTTCCCTCCCAAAATCTCACCTCCCCTCAATGGCGCCGACAGCGGCCGCAAGCGTTGAACGACGCGAGGAACATCAGTGTTTCAAAACGAAGACGCCGAACCTGTCCGGCGATTAAAAGCTTTCGGAATGTGGGTTTGAGCAGCGTTAAGCTGCTGCAATGCATCCAATTCACGGGGAAGAGCTTAAGTAGCACTTCCAATTCGAACAATGAGCGTTTCGTTTGAGGACTCGGGTCATTCTGTTTCTAATTGCCTGCATATAGGCTCGAGTATTCGATATAGCCAACAATCAAAAAAAGGTTCGAGCCCAGTAATGCCAATCGACTATGAGCGGTAAATGCAATTTGAGAGAAATCTGAGACAGGAGCTAACTAACGCCATATGAAATATCTTGAAATGAGATAACGCCTTAAACATAGCAGCGTGACCTCTGATCCGGCGTAACCATGCTCAGGTGTCGGGGATACACGTTTTTTTCGCGGATAAATGGGGCATTGAACGGCTCCATTATAGGCGTGGTGGTCAGTGCACCAAGGTACTGTGGGGAAGTGCTCTTATATACTGGAGGGGAGTATATTTCCTCGTCTCGCAGAGAAACATGGCCATTTTGTTTGGGGACTGATCGCAATATGTTTCTAATGCTCGCAAGGCACAGGTGGCAATGGCTAGGAAGCAGGCTGATGCGCAAGTTGATCACGTAGCGATTTCGTCAACGCTTCGATTGCTGCTTCGTTGCGCCGATAAAAGTGAAAGGGTCCCGTTCGGCCAGCAACAACCAAGCCAGCCTGTTTGAGCACTGCCAAATGTTGGGACACGGTCGATTGGGACAGGCCGCAGCGCTGAGTGATCTCGCCAACACTGATTCCGCGTTCAACGCCCGACTCCTGCAAGGGGAAATACAACGGCGGCGCCTTTAGCCACTTCAGGATTTCCCGCCGCAGCGGATGGGCAATCGCGCGCACGGCGGCATCGACGTGAAGCCGGGGGCGTTTCTGCTGTTGCTTACACATGGACTGTCCCATTGCTGCCAGTTGGATCAGCCCAGCATGTCGGCCAGGGATTCGGCAATCAGTTGATAGGATCGGCAACGCGCCTTGGCGTCATAGATGCGTGCATCAATGATCACTTCATCCGCTTGGGTCGTTGCGATGAACTGGCGTAGCCAACTGCCGACGTCGTCCTGGTCACCTGTCGTCGTGCACAGCATTGCCTGGTTGAGGGTGTGCCGATCAATGTTGGTAAGGCTGTCCATAAAACCCTCCGAGGGACGCGGTAGCGGGCCTGCTTTGCCGGCGTAAAGGTTGCACACCCACTGCCGGTGAGAGCTGGCGATGTAATCGGCTTCGGCCCGTGACGGGGCGGCAAAGGCATTGACGCCTGCGATCACATAGGGCTGTTTGAGCGCCGCCGATGGGCGAAACGACGTACGGTAGTGCGTAATCGCATCCATCAGAAAGCGCGGTGCGAAGTGTGAGGCGAAGGCATAGGGCAGCCCGAGCTTGGCGGCAAGGTCCGCGCTGTTCATGCTTGAACCCAGGAGCCAGATTGGCACGTCGTGGGGGCCGGGAATCGCCCGCACCGGCTGATGCCCGTTGTCCGCCAGGTAATCCTGCACATCGTGAATATCCTGCGTGAAATCACGCTCTGAAGCGTCACCGCGCAAGGCTCGAATGGCCGCCCCCGCTGAACCTGGTGCTCGACCGATACCCAGGTCGATACGGCCAGGGAACAAGGTGGCCAATGTGCCGAACTGCTCGGCCACCATCAAGGGCGAGTGGTTGGGCAGCATGATGCCGCCGGAGCCCACGCGCAGTGTCTGGGTGGCCGCTGCCAGATGCTGGACGAGCAACGTGGTTGCCGAGGAAGCGATGCCCGGCAGGTCATGATGCTCGGCGACCCAATAACGTTTGTAACCGTGGGCTTCCACATGCCGCGCCAAAGCGACCGCGTCATTCAGTGTGTCCGTAAAGGTTTTACCGTCGCCAATCATCATTAGGTCAAGCACAGAGAGGGCTGTCATTGCAGGCTCCTTTTTCATATCAGGTGGAGAGGGCGTTACAGCGATGTAAAGTCAGGCCCGTGCGGATGACGTTCCAGGCGACGATCAATATCGCGCAGGGTTGTCAGACAGCGTTGCAGCTTCAGATAAATATCCCCGCCGTAGTCCCAGCCGAGCACGCCAATGCTGCCGGTGTAGCCGACACTGTTCAGTGCTGCGACCACGGCGAAGTTGTCTAACTCTCCACGATCTACCGGTTCCATCGTGGCCACACCGCCCCAGCCCAGTTCGCTGAGCGTGCTGCCTGAGAGCACGACTTGCATCAACCAGGGTTGCATGGCTTCAAGGCGTTGCTGAAGTTCACCCTCCTGACTGGCGTACCAGTGATAGCCGTTGAAGGATGCGCCCAGGTGCGGGTGAGCGAAGTATTCGCAGATCTGCACCACCTCAGCCGTGGTCTGGGTGACGTGGTGAAGATGGGGATACAGCGCAATTCTCAAGCCGCGACGCGCTGCGATGGGCAGCACCGACTCGATGAACCGCATGATGGCCGCACTTCCGTTGACCGAGGTTTGGACTGCCAGTTCGAGGAGTTCCACGCCTTCGACGCTTTCGATGATTCGCCTTATGAGGTGATCATTGCGCCCTTCGTGCAGCACCAAATACAGGCCTTCGACCCGCAGACCATGCTGTTCGCGAACGCGCGGCAGCAGGCGCAGGTCGGTCAGCGGCGTGCCGCCCCAGGCTGACACCGTGATGCCGTCAAAACCCAGTTCGGCGAGCATTTCGCACTGCGACTGAAAGGCGTAGACACCCATTGAAGAGTAAAAAAATGAATCGAGTGCATGGACGCGATGGGCCACGGTCTGTCTCCCTGCCTAGCGCGGCATTTCAGTCAATAGGGCCCATTCAGGGTGAGCGGCCAGGCGTTGCTCCATGGAGCGAAAGGCCGTGGCTGAACGGAGCAGGTTGCCGTAAACGTCGCCACCCATGCTTTGCCATCCCAGTACGCCGACACGACCGGTAAAACCTCGGCGTTCAAGGGCGCCGAGTAGAACGAAGTTATCCATCTCGCCTTCATCCAGCGGTTCGATGGTCGCCAGGCCGCCCCAACCCAATGGAGAGCGACGTGTGCCGGCAATGTTTACGTGCTGGAGCCAGGGCCACAGTGCATCAAGGCGTTCTTCCAACTTGCCTTCTTCAGTGGCGTACCAGTGATAACCGTTGAACACGATATTCAGCCGGGGGTGGTTGAACTCCCGGCACAGTGCGATGGCTTCGGTGGTGGTTTGCAGGCCATAGCGCGCGTGCGGATAAAGATTGATGTGCAGGCCTCTGCGCTCACAGATAGGCAATAGGCGCTCAAGCATGCGGCGGTCAAAATTGGTGACTTCATCACCTGAATGCAGCGCCAGCTCAATCGTGGTGCAACCTTCAAGACTCTCGAATACCTGGGTCACGAACGCTTCGAGGCCTTTGCGGTAGATCAAGTAGACCGCGCCCACGTCCAGGCCCCAGGTGGGTTTGACCTGAGGAATCGACTTCAGGTCTTGGCTCCACGCCGACATCGTCAAGCCTTGATAGCCATGTTCGGCGAGCATTTCGCACTGTGTCGCCAAGGGGTAGGTGCCCATGGCGGTCTGGAAGATGAAGTCCATGTGGTGAAGGGCGCGATTCATGGGGCAGCCTGCATAGGTTGAGAGACGACAGGGAGGGTGATGCTGGGAAAGTGCGGCAGCAGGTATTCAGCCATCTCATCGATAACTTCAGCGGCAGGGCGGCGTTGCGGCTTGAAGTGCAGGGCAACGTGACCCACCCCCTGATCCTGTTGGCGTTTCCAGTGCTCGATGAGTGCATTACGCCCGGCGCGCAGTACCCGGCCGGCCTGCACGGGATGGTTCGGATCGCGATCCAGGTCAAACAACGTGCCGTAGCCGTAGGGTTTGTGCACATCGTTGCCACAGACGGCACGCCAGCGTTCGATCACCTGGGGAATCAGCGCAGGGTTGGAGGTGTAGGAGAGAAGCCCGTCACTGTGTTCGCCGATCCATTCCTGCGTTTGGCCGGCGTGGCCGACGATAAGGGTGGGCAAGCGCGTCCCGACAGGTTTTGGCACCAGGTCAATTTCACCGTTCAACTGGCCATAGAAACGCGATGTATGTCTGGCCCAATGGCTTTGCGTGGTCGCGCGAATGATATCCAGCGCGTCGCGAAAGCGTTCGGCGCGGTTATCAAAATCCAGGCCGAACGCCGGGTATTCGATCGGCCGGTCGCCGGTGGCCAGCCCCAGGATGAATCGCCCGCCCAGCAATTGGTCCACGCTGGCAGCCTGCTTGGCGACAATCAGTGGATCGCGCAACGGCAGGACGATACCCGCCGTGCCAATCGCAATATGCTTGGTCACGGCCGCCAGGTAGCCGGCATAGACCAATGGATCGAGGATCTGGCCGACATCCCCGAAGTTAGGGTCATAGAACGGTACATCGCGCAGCCAGATTGCGGAGAAGCCAGCTTCGTCCACACGTTGAGCCATCTGCGCGTGATCTTGCAGGGTAGGGCCCGGGCTGTTCGGGTAGCTTTCCAGTGGGGCAATAAAACCGAAGGTCAAATGCCCTTGTTTGAATACGCGGGCATAGCCCGGGTGCTGCTGTAGCTCCGGAGCGATTACGCGTGCGCAAGGTTGAGAGGTCATCGGGGTACGCTCGTAGTAGCGGATGGCGGTGACATTGAAGGCGAGATGCGCGCCATAAAGTCACGATGGAGGGGACTATAGGCGCTATGATTGGAAAGAAAAACAGGATTAAATTCCGATCATTTGTGAAAATAACGCTCAAATAACTGAGGCTGTTCATGGATCATTTCGGCGCGCTCAGCGCATTTGTTCAGGCGGCACATACCCGCAGTTTCACTGAGGCCGGGCGCAGAACCGGGGTATCTTCCTCGGCTGTTGGAAAGGCGGTGGCGCGGCTGGAGGAAGAGTTGGGCGTGCGGCTGTTTCATCGCTCTACCCGCGCGATTACCTTGACGGCGGAAGGCAGCCTTTTCCTGGAGCGTTGTCAGCGGATTTTTGCGGAATATGAAGTCGCCAAGCGCGAGCTGACTCAAGCGGCCGGCAACCCTCAAGGCAAATTGCGCCTCGGCTTGCCACAACTGGGCATGCGGTTGATGCCTCATTTGATTGCGTTTCAGCAGGCGTATCCAGAGGTGGAATTGGAACTGGAGTTCAGTGATCGCCTGGTGAATGTGATTGAGGAAGGCTTCGATGCCGTGATGCGCATCGGCGAAGTCGATGACTCGCGGCTGATGATGCGTAAGCTCAACGGCTACAGCCACCGCTTGGTGGCATCGCCAGACTACCTTGCGCGTCGAGGTGTCCCTGCGCGGCCGACAGACCTTTCGAACCATGCTTGCCTGCGATACCGCTATCCCACCAGCGGAAAGCTTGATCCTTGGCCATTGGTGACGAAGAAAGGGCAAGACGCGCTGGAGCTGGGCCAATCGGCAACGTCGAACGCGATTGAAGCCTTGCTGGCAATGGCTGAAGCGGGGCAGGGCATCGCCTGCCTGCCCGACTTTTTTATCGAGGATGCCATCGCGGCAGGGCGTTTGGTGCCTGTATTGGACCGGTACATCAGCGATCACCGCACGTTCAGCATCTTGTGGCCGTCGAGCCGACAGCCGCTGCCCAAGATCAAGGCGTTTGTCAGTTTCATGGCCTCACGCCTGACGTGAACCGCTGCAGCGCGCCAAACGCAACTGCCGACGCACTGGTTGACCAGGGCGCCGGCAGCGGTTGCGTAAGGCTCAATCACGCATTGTTGGATGGCTTGGCCGCAAAAGCGCCTTCACCCAGCAATGCAACGACCAGTGCAGTCACACTCAAGTAGATTGGATATTCCCAGCCGCCATTGGCGTTGGTGAAGCTCCAGCCGTTACCGAAGTGCACGGTTGCCGCGACAAACAGCTGGACCACTGCCAGTGCCGCTACCCAGCGTGCATACACGCCCAATACCAGCATCAGGCCGCCGATCACTTCGAATGCCATGACCGGATAAGCCAGGAAGCCTGGAAAACCGATGGACTCGAAAAAGCCTGCGGTGCCGGCTGGCGTGAACACCAGCACTTTGGTCAAACCGTGGGCGATGAACATGATGCCGAGGGCCAGGCGCATCACGAATGCAGCGTAGGGTGCAGTGCGAGAGTCAATCATGGTGTAGCTCCTTTTATTTAGTTGGCAAGGGACAGCGTGTGGCTTAGCCATTGAGAGAAATCGGCCAGTTCTTCACCGATAATCTCGTGGGCCATGTTGTAGAAATGGGTTTCGTGTTTGACGCCGATGCGATCCAGCCAGGCATCTGCCTCGCTCGCCCAGTCAATCGGCAGGACAGCGTCCTGGTGGCCGTGGGCGATGAACGCCGTGACCGACTTGAGGCGTTCGGCTGAGGCGATCCGGGGGGCAATTTCGCGCAGCATGCGGCCGCTCAATATCGCAAAGCCCGCCACCAGTTCCGGCTCGGTGACGCCCAGGCTCGCACTCATGATGCCGCCCTGGCTGAAGCCTGCGATGACCGTCGGCAAGGCAGGTAGCGCTTCGATAAACCGCTGCAACAGCAGGCGGCTGGCTTCCGCCTGTTCCTGGTTGAACGACGGACCATTGCTGGTGAAGTTCACCTGGTACCAGGCAAAGCCTTGCGGGCCGACCTGCAAGGGGGCGCGAACCAAAATGACTTCCAGCTCTTCAGGCAGTGATTCGGCCAAGGCAGCAAGATTGCCTTCGTTCGAACCCACACCGTGCAGCAGAATCAAGCGGCCTTTCGGGGTGAAGGTGCTGCAGCCTTTGCGGAAAAACAGACCCGTCTGTGGTTCGCGGGCTGCGTCGGAAAATGTAGTGTCACGCATGGTCAATAGTGCCTTGAGTCAGTTGAGTAGGTTCGTAGCCAGTGGACGGGGCCGAGGAGAACAAGTAGCTGTCCATGGCCAGCACGCCGTAGGTCACGCCGCCCTCCAATACCTGTGTCTCGTAGCCTTCCCCGGCTGCACCGAGGGCGATCAGCAAGGGCAGAAAGTGTTCATCGGTGGGGTGAGCCCGCTCCGCCGACGGCGCGTACTGCTTGAAGTCCAGCAATTGTCCGGTGTTCCCGTCCTGCAGGGTTTGGGCGGTCCACGCGGCGAACGCATCGACGTAGGCAGCACTCTCGCGGGTGGCGCCGCGGAACTCGTACAAGTTGTGGGTCAGGCTGCCTGACGCGACGATCAGCACATTCATATCCCGCAGTGGCTTAAGCGCGTCGCCCAGCTTCCAGGCCTGATGAGTGTCAAGGCTGGCCGGCATGGAGACCTGCACCACCGGGATATCCGCCTCCGGTGCCAGGTACAGCAGCGGCACCCAGGCGCCATGGTCCAGGCCGCGTTGAGCGTCCAGTCGCGACTGCCAGCCGGCAGCCTGCAACAGGTCTACGATATGCCCAGCCAGGACGGGAGCGCCCGGTGCGGGGTAGCGCAGTTGATACAGTGCGTCGGGAAACCCTCCAAAATCATGGATGGTCGCAGGCGCGGTGCTCGCCGTGACAAGGACTTCGCCGCGCGTCATCCAATGCGGAGAGAGGACGACGATGGCGTCAGGTCGCGGCAGCTCGCGACCGACCTGAGCCAGGCGGGGACCCGCCAGGCCAGGTTCGATGGCGAACATTGGAGCACCATGAGACACAAACAGCAGGGGGAAAGGGGTGTTCATGGTGAAATGCTCCGTTGAGGTTACTTGCTAAGCCATACCGGGGCGATGGACGTGCCCAGGCCGGCGCCATAGCCGAGGTAGATGTTCAGGCCTGCCAACGGCTCCAGGTAGCGAGCGTTGATCAGTGCGCCGGTGTCGACGGTGTTCCAACCCAGGCTGCGAGCCAGGGCTATGGCCGTCTGCTTGGCGCGTTCACTGTCACTGGCCACGAATACGCTGCCACGCTGGTCATTGGCGAACGTCGGCCCATCGCCCAGCACCTGAGCAAATAAGGTGTTGAAGGCTTTGACGACCTGGGCCTGTGGCACTGCCTTGGCGATTTCTTCGCTGGCGCTGGTGACGTGGCCGATGGTCAGCGACATGTAATCGGCGCTGAGCGGGTTGGTGATATCGATGATGACCTTGCCGCTCAGATCGCCCAGGCTCTGCAGCGCCGCGACGGCGTCTGCGTAGGCCGTGGCAAGCACCACCACATCACTGTCGCCCAGCGCCTGCTCGGCGGTAAAGGCAGTGACCTGTTCGAACTGGGCTGCCAGCGCTTCTGCTTTCTGGATGTCACGCCCCGTAATACGGACCACGTGACCGGCGCCAGACAGTTGCTTGGCGAACGCTGAACCCATGTTGCCGGTACCCACTACTGTAATTTTCATATCGACCTCTTAAGCGTTGGTGTGTGTTTCGATGGGCTCAGTTTATAGATTGAGATTTTGAGATAAATAAGGCCAAATGTGATTGATAGTTCCACTAAGTGAGACAGTGATGGACAGAGCGTTGGAGATGCAGGTGTTCTGCACCGTGGTCGACAAAGGTACTTTCGTAGGCGCGGCCGACACCCTGGAAATGTCCAAGGCGGCCATCTCGCGTTATGTGAGTGCCCTTGAGGAACGCCTGGGGGCGCGGCTGCTGCATCGCACCACGCGCAAGCTCTCGCTGACGGAGGAGGGTAGGCAGTTCTACCATCAGGCACGGGAGGTGCTGGCCCTGATGGATCAGGCAGAGGAGGCTGTATCGTCTGCAGCGCCGGAACCCAGCGGTGTGTTGCGGGTGAATGCGCCGGTCAGTTTCGGCGTTTTGCACCTTGCGCCGCTGTGGGGGGCGTTCATGAGTGCGCACCCGAACGTTGAGTTGGATATCAGTTTGAATGACCGTTTGGTCGACCTGGTGGATGAGGGCTTCGACGCTGCGATACGCATTGCGCGCATGGAGAATTCATCGCTGGTTGGGCGGCGGCTGGCTGGCACGCGTATGTGCCTGTGTGCGTCGCCCGATTACCTGGCGAGCCATCCCCCGCTGCGTACACTGGCGGACCTGGCTGAACACGGCGTCATCGCCTATACCAACTTTGCGACGGGTAATGAATGGCAATTCGACGGGCCCGATGGTCGCGTCAGCGTGCGCACCCGGTCGAGCGTGCGCTGCAACAATGGCGATACGTGCCGCAGTATCGCCCTTGCGGGTGGTGGGATTGCCTTGCAGCCAAGCTTTATGGTCGGTGAGGATTTACGCAGCGGAGCCTTGGTGGAAATCCTGCCTGAATACCGCTCCATCGAGTTAGGCATTTACGTGGTTTATCCCACGCGCAAGCACCTGGCGAGCAAGGTGCGGGCGCTGATCAGCTTTCTGGCTGAACGGTTCGCCGATCCCGAGTGGGAGCGCTAGAGGGTTAAATTGACGCGTATCAGGACTGCTGCAAGAAGCTGTGCAGGTCGGCGGCAAACTTTTGTGGATTCTTGAACGCCAGAAAGTGGTCGCCCTGTTCGGCCTTGTCGTACACATGCAGTACCGAATCGCGGATCACTGAGCTCATCCACCTCTGACTGTCCAGCCAGTCACTGTATTCCCCGGTGAATATCGCGGTGGGCACGTCGATCTTCGTTTGGATGACGTCTCGCCAATCGTTGGTGACATGATCGAAAAGCACCAGTCCGGTGAACGCCATGTCGTCGTTTATGGCCGCCTGGACCAGGCTGATTGCATTGTGAAAATATGCTGAGTCGAGTGCCATTGCGCGCTCTAGCACGCGAGTTCGTGAAATCAACTGGTTGGTCGGTGTCATGTTCACGTAGGCGTCGATCATGCGCTCCGGTGAGGTGGTGAAAGCCCCAGCGTCCAGTCGCTGCTGTTCTGTCCAATCGGCGTGACAGTAGACTGAAGGTGCCTGGTCGATAATGCTCAGGGTGCGAATACCTTGGGTTCCGAACAAGTCGATGTACGCCCACATCACCGACGCCCCCATCGACCAACCGCAATAGTGCGCTTCAGGCACACCCAGGTGCTCGGCAAACTCTTTGACATCCATGGCATAGCGGGAAATACGGTTGCCCGACGCGGTTTTTTCGGAAAAGCCCTGGTTGCGCACATCCAGCACATAGACGTGATAGTGCTTGCTGAGGATATGCATGAGGTGAAAATACATCGCACCGTTGGCCGACCAACCCGGGATGAAAATCAACGGTTGCCCTTCACCTGCTTCCCAATACGCCAGATTGACGCGGTCACTGGTGCTGAAGCTGCTGACTTTAAGCTCGGGAAAGTCCGAGGCGCGGAAGGCCTGGCCAATGATTTCGTTGGGAAAGTAAAAGTCTTCGCCGAGCAGGGCGGGGAGTGATTGCTTGATCAGGGGGTACTTCACGGTCCAATCCTGTGTCGATTCAAATGACGGTCGAGCGACGATAGGGCTTGGACAGTTCGAGGATAAATACCCAAAATGCCGGAACATTCGAAACGGATTATTGGTAATGGATCGTCTGAGCAGTATGGCGGCATTTGTCAAAGCCGTTGAAATGGGGTCATTCAGTGCGGCGGGTGATGCGTTGCAGATGTCGGCGCAACTGATTGGCAAACATGTACATCATCTTGAGCAGCACCTCGGTGTGCGCTTGCTCAACCGTACTACGCGCAGGCAAAGCCTCACCGACTTTGGCCGCGAGTTTTACGAGCGTTGCAAATTCATCCTGGCCGAAGTTGAAACCGCCGAAAACCTCGCAGCGCATACCCAGGCTGCGCCAAGCGGACGACTGCGCATCAACGCGCCCGTCAGTTTTGGTATGCAGTCCCTTTCGCCCTGCCTGCCGGCCTATATGGAGGCCAATCCTCAGGTGAGCGTAGAACTGAGCCTGGCCAATAGTGCCGTGGATCTGATCGATGAGGGCTTTGATGTGGTGTTCAGAGTCGGGGTGTTGGCCGACAGTGGCTTGGTTGCCAAGGCACTGGCACCTTACAGGCTAGTGTTGTGCGCCGCGCCTTCTTACCTTGAAGGCAAGACCCCGATAGAGACGCCTTGGGACCTGCAGAATCATGAGTGCCTGGGGTTTTCCCACACTGAGTTGCGCACGCATTGGACGTTCAATGGGCCTGAAGGAACCGTCGTTGTTCCCGTCGGCAGCCGGTTCATGGCCGATCACGGCGAACCGCTGCTGTGCGCCGCCCTGGCGGGGCTGGGGATACTGCTCCAGCCAGTGGAACTGGTGCGAAAGTCGCTGCTTGCTGGGGCGCTCGTCACGTTACTGCCGGATTACCCGCCACCCAGTCGCCCTTTGCACGTGCTGTATGCCCCCGACCGCCAGCTCACCCCCAAGCTCCGCAGTTTCCTTGACTTCGCCATGCAGAACTTCGGAGCTGACGCCGTAGAACCTGAGTCCTTTTGAAACAGGCTGTTGTAGATCACCAACCGGAATTGACATTTATCCAGGAGCGGCTAAGCCATACAGTGGCCGCTTTGTTTTCTACATAACGGTAGGAACTGATGGCGGGCATAAGGCCCGTACATTCTTGATGGAGAAATGATGAATATCCAACTGAAGACGAAACGCGCGCTGGTTACCGCTTCGACTGGCGGCATCGGTTTTGCGGTGGCCAAGGGGCTTGCCGAGGCAGGCGCCGCCGTCGTCGTCAATGGTCGCAGTGAAGGCTCAGTGAATGCAGCGGTTGCCCGCCTGCTGGCAGAAGTGCCGGGGGCCAGTATCAGTGGTGTGGCGGCAGACCTAAGCACCGCGCCAGGAGTGGCAACCTTGTTGGCCGGTATCAGTGATATCGACATTTTGGTAAACAACGCCGGTATTTACGAGCCGCTGGATTTCTTCGAAGCCGGCGATGACGTGTGGGACGACTACTGGAATACCAACGTGATGTCAGGCGTTCGCTTGAGCCGTGCGCTGCTGCCTGCCATGGTTGATCGCGGGTGGGGACGGGTGGTGTTCGTTGCGTCCGAGTCGGCACGCAACATTCCTGCGGACATGATTCACTATGGCGTCTCCAAGACGGCCCAATTGGCACTCGCCCGTGGTTTGGCGAAACGTGTTGCGGGCAGTGGTGTGACCGTCAATAGCGTGCTGCCAGGCCCTACGCTGTCGGACGGCGTCGCGGACATGATGAAAGGTGAAGTCGAACGCACCGGCAAATCCCTGGAAGCGGTGGTTGCCGAATTTGTCATGGCGCATCGCCCAAGCTCGATCATCCAACGCGCTGCCAGCGTTGAGGAAGTGGCTAACATGATTGTCTATGTCTGTTCTACGCAGGCATCGGCCACCACCGGCGCTTCGTTGAGAGTCGACGGTGGTGTGGTAGACGATATCGTCTAACCGGCCTTCACGGCTGTCGGGACACGTACAGGTTGACCCCTATACAGACCAGCAAGGCGAACGCAGACAACAGCATTGCGTTCGCCATCCCTTGCGAGAACGACGCTGCATCATCATGCGCAATCAGTATTCCCGAGACGGCAACGCCTAACACGCCGCCCAGTTGTCTGGCCGAAGCCATCAACCCCGAAGCAATCCCCGCATCGTGCTGCGTCACGGATGACAGCATCGCATTGGTAATGGACGGCACCGACATTGCGCTACCAATACCCACCAGCATCAGTGCGCCGTTGAGCAGCCAAGGTGAGGCTTGCGCCGTGATTTGCGACAGCACCAGGAACCCGACGATCTGCACGCTAAAACCCGTGGTGATGATGCGCGTGGCGCCAAAGCGTTTGGCGAAGCGAGAGGAGAGCAGGGTTGAAAGGGTCAGCACCGCCGTCAAGGGGATGAACGACACCCCGGTTTTGAACGCGTCGTAATGCAGGAAGGTTTGAAAGTAGATGCTGAAGACGAACACTGCGCCGTAAAACGTCAGATTGATCGCAGCGCCATGCTCCCCAGCACCTTGTTGCTGGCAAGGCGTGCCGGAAGCATGGGGTGTTGGACGCGACGTTCGATCACAACGAACGCTACCGCACAGGCCAGCGCGACGCTCATGGCCGTCAATGTCTGCAGGCTCCAGCCTTGTGCGCTCGACTCGGTCAAGCCATAGGTCAAGGATGCAAGGCATAAGGCAATGCTGATTTGGCCCGGAATGTCGATGTGCTTATCCACCCGTGGGGACGTGGGTGCGTATCGCAGGATAAGCGTGATCGCCAGCAGGCCGATTGGGATATTCAGCAGAAACACACTGCGCCAACCGAAGTACTCGATCATCAGGCCGCCGATTACCGGCCCGGCAGCCAGCGCAATTCCGCCGCAGGCTCCCCAGAGCGCGACAGCGGAGCGGCGTCGGTCCGGGTCTTGAAATGACACGCGGATCAGCGTCAATGAAGTGGGTATGAGCAGCGCGGCGCCCATGCCTTGGATCACTCGCATCGAGATCAGGAGTTTCATGCTGCTGGCTAAGCCGCAGCCGATGGAGGCGAGGGTAAAAATCGCAAAACCCGCCGCGAAGACGGTTTTTGCACCCCACTTGTCACCCCATGCGCCGCCCAGAATCAGCAAGGCAGAGAAGGGCAAGGCGTAACTGTTGATGACCCACTGCAAGCCTGTAAGGTCTGCGTTGAAGGCGGCTTTAAGCGCCCCCAGCCCGACGTTGACAACGCTGACATCGAGTTGCACGACGAGAAAGCCCAGGCAGGCAGCGATTAAAATGGCGCGTAATGAAGCAGGTGATTGAGTCATGGCATTCGTGGTTCACAGCCTGTGGCAGTCGTGGTTGTGAGTCGATCGACCCATGTGCGTGCATGCCTGGCGTGAACCAGGCATGCACAGCGGCAGAGGCTTAAACGAATTGCAATACGTCGTTCACGGCTTTACGCGGCTTTTGTGGCCAGTTGGCTGCGCCCGGGTAGCCAACGGTGATCAACATCACCGGTACTTCTTCATCGGAGAGACCAAACTCCTTGGCCACTGCGGCCTGATCAAAACCGATCATGGGCGTCGAAACCAGGCCTTGGCCCTTGGCGGCTAACATCAGGGTCATCGCCGCGAGTGAGCCAGAGCGAATGGCTTCGTCGCGCTGCAATTGAGCGTTTTCCTGATACATGCCTTGCGCCGCACCTACCCACATGTCGTAGATCGCCTGGTCAATGATTCCGGCGTCCAGGGTTGGCTTCAAGGCTGCCGGCAGGGTCACATGCGGGTTCAGGGTCCCGCAGACAATAAAGGTCACGGCGGCATCCATGACCTTTTGCTGGCCGAAAGCCAATGGCAGTAGACGCGCTTTGGCTTCGGTGCTGCGCACGGCCAAAAACTTCCAGTTTTGCAGGTTAAAGGCGGAGGGCGCGTGGGTGGCCAGGTTGACCAGTTCGGCGACCTGGGCGTCCGTCAACGAACGTTCAGTGTCGTAGCTGTTGGCGGAGATGCGGGACTTAATAACTTCTGCGATAGCGGACATGATGGTCTCTGTGCGGGATAGGTTTGCGCAGGACACAGTTGTCACTCTTGAGCCTGCGCCTTGTTTCAACTCAGCGGCTGAAACCGTCGAATGGGGTCATGTAAACGGCGCCGAACGGGTCCAGGCGCTTGCGGATTTCGGCGTCGGGTGTGCCGTAGACCACGAGGCTGGTGATGGTGCACAGCTCCAGGAAACGGTGGCCGAACGGCGCGAATGTGGTGTCGACATGGCTGACCACGGCATCCACGTTATAACGCTCGAGGATGTGCACGGTGCTGTTGTCTTCATTGACACTGTATTCGTACACCAATGTGCCAGGCTCGGCGCGGGTGGCGGCAACGATGGTGGCGATCAGTTCCTTGAATTCAGCGAACTCTGCGGGTTTGACCGCAAGGGAGAACAGGCAGGAAATATGGGGATGCATGGGGGTGGTCTCCGGCAGGTTTACGACAAATACCTGCACGGCAGCATCGCTGGATCAGCCGGTGCATGCGGTGCAGGTCAGGGGCGTCAGGACTTTTCGGGGGCTTCCCCGAATAGCTTGCCGGCGCCGGCCCAATCCGATGCGGCGACGTCTTCGAAAATCACGTAGATGTAATTGGCATCGGTACCGGTGTGTTTAACGATGCTTTCGGTGATATCAGCTGCAACAGCAGCTTTCTGCGCGTGTTCTTTACCTTCGAACCAGCTCACACGTACGACGGGCATGATGTATTCCTTCTAGGACATTGATCTGGGAGGTGCGCGAAGTGCACCGTTGTCTGACTGGAATCCATCGTACTGTTGAATGAAGTGGCGATAAACGGCCTGCAACTATAATCTGGGTAGATCAAAACTCTACAATGACAGGTGTAGCATGGTTCCTATCGACTCCTTCCAGGGCGTGATCACCTTCGTCGTGGCGGCGCGCTCCTCGAGCTTTACCCAGGCAGCCGAGCGTTTGGGGTTGTCCAAATCTGCCGTGGGCAAGGCCATCGCGCGCTTGGAAGAACGGCTGGGCACGCAGTTGTTCCATCGCACCACCCGCAGGATTTCCCTTACCGCCGATGGCGAGGCCTACTTCGCAGCCTGCTCTACGGCGCTGGAGGAGATTGGTACCGCTGAAAGCGGGCTGGGCCCCGGTGGCGGTGAACCCTCGGGCCGCTTGCGGGTGGATATTCCGGTGGCGTTCGGACGTCGGGTCGTCGCGCCACTGTTGTTTGAGATCGCCAACAAATACCCGGCGCTTCAATTGAGCCTGACGTTTTCCGATCACTTGGTGGACCCTTTTGAAGAGGGTATCGATTTGTTGGTGCGCTTCGGCGAGTTGCAGGACACCAGCGGCCTGGTAGCACGGCGATTGACCCGTCAACGCTGGGCGGTCTGTGCGTCACCTGGCTACCTTGCGCGCTTCGGAACCCCGCAAACCCTGGAAGAGCTGACCCAGCATCGCTGCATCGTCGGCCATCGGCGCGGCCAGCCGCTTTCATGGCGAGTGATGCAAGCGGGTAAAACCGTGCGTTACGCGCCCCCTTCAACCCATCAGATTGGCGATGGCGAAGCCATGATTCTGGCCGCCGTGGCCGGTGCCGGCCTGTGCCAAATGCCGCGTAGCCTGTTCCAGGATGATATCGCGGCGGGCAGGCTGGTCGAGGTGCTGCAAGCCTATGAGCCTGAAGCGGTGGATGTGCATGCGGTGTGGCCCAAAGTGTCGCACCTTCGCCCCAAGGTTCGGTATGTGGTCGACGAGTTGGTCAAGTTGTGCGCGCATTGGCAGTAAAGGCTGCACGCGCCGTTAATCGCTGAACAGGTCGAACATCAGTTGTCGGAACCATTTATTGGTAGGGTCCCGGTTGTATTTGCCGTGCCAGAACAAGTTGATGGCAATCTCGGGCAAGGGCAACGGGACCGGCAGGCTGGTAAGCCCGAACGGCTGCGCGCAGCTGTTGGCGAACCGCTCGGGAACGGTCGCAATCAAGTCGGTGTTTTGCAGGATATGCCCGACCGCTACAAAGTGCGGCACTTCCAAGCGAATCTCACGTTGCAGACCCGCACGCTGCATATGCGTGTCGATTTCGCCATGGCCGGTGCTGGCCGCAACGATCCTGACGTGCCCAAACTCACAGAAACGCTCACGGGTCATGGGCTGTTGGGTCAAAGGGTGGTCTTTTCTGCACAGGCACACATAGCGATGGTGGAACAAACGCCGCTGGTAAAAGCCCGCTTGCAGGTCTGGCAGCAGCCCCACGGCCAGATCCACCTCGCCACTGGCCAGGCTTTCATATAGCTGGGCATTGCTTCGAAGCGTACTCACCGAAATGCCTGGGGCCAGTTTGAGCAGCGCGTCGATCAGGCGCGGCACGAAATAAATCTCCCCGATGTCGGTCATCGCAACCACAAAGCGTTTTCGGCTGGTCGCCGGATCGAATTCGTCGTGGCGGTTTATCGCACCGTGCAACAGGCCGATCGCTTGGGATACCGGCTCTGCCAGTTGCACTGCGAATGGGGTTGGCTGCATCCCGTTTGGGGTTCGCACGAACAGCTCATCGTTGAACGTGGTGCGCAGACGCTTCAACGCATTGCTGACGGCCGGCTGAGTCAGGCCAAGGCTTTCAGCCGACACAGAAACACTTCGGTCTACCAGCAATTGGTTGAAGATCACCAAAAGATTCAGGTCCAGCTCGCGCAGATTCATCGTGGTTTCTCTCGGACACAGGTGCGGGTGAGGTCATTTTTATATTCACGCTGGTGATAGTTTGTATGGAGGGCAGGGCATTTATCAATGGTTTGTGAATAGTCATGATCGGGCTATTCCAAAAACAAACATAAGGTTCTCCCATGACTAGCCCTCATTCTGTCTTGCAAGTGGGCATCGTCGGCGGCGGTATCGCTGGCGTGGCCTTGGCACTTGATCTCTGCCGTCATCCGCACCTGGACGTGACGTTATTTGAAGCCGCACCTGCCTTCGGTGAAGTGGGTGCTGGTGTTTCGTTCGGCGCAAATGCCGTGCGCGCTATTGAAGGCCTGGGAATCGGCACGCCCTACGAGCGTATTGCTGACCGCACCCCACAACCCTGGCAAGACATTTGGTTTGAATGGCGCCGCGGCGTGGATGCCGGTTACCTGGGTGCCAGCATCGCTGATGGCGTGGGCCAGTCCTCCGTGCACCGCGCCGATTTCCTCGATGCATTGGCCCAGCAACTTCCGGACGGCATTGCCCGCTTCGATAAGCGCGCCGTCAGCGTGCGTGAGGCAGGCGATAGGGTCAGCGTTCAATTCACCGACGGCACTGACTACGAATGTGACCTGTTGATCGCTGCCGACGGTATCAAATCATCCCTGCGCGACTATGTGCTCCAGGGCCTGGGCCTGCCTCTTGTCGCACCTCGGTTCAGCGGTACCTGCGCTTACCGCGGCATGATTGATAGCGAGCAACTGCGCCAGGCCTATCGCGCGGCTGGCGTCGATGAGCACCTGATCAATGTCCCGCAAATGTACTTGGGGCTCGACGCCCACATCCTCACGTTCCCGGTCAAGCAAGGTCGGTTGATCAATGTGGTGGCTTTCGTCTCCGATCGCTCCAAGCCCAACCCGGTGTGGCCGCAAGACACGCCTTGGGTCAAGAGCACCACTCAGGCACAGATGCTGAAGGCGTTCGCGCACTGGGGCGATGCTGTACGGGTACTGCTCGAATGCATCCCTGCGCCAACGCTGTGGGCGCTGCATGAACTGGATGAGCTTGCAGGCTACACCCATGGCCGTGTCGGCCTGATCGGTGACGCCGCCCACGCCATGTTGCCGCATCAAGGCGCAGGCGCCGGCCAAGGGCTTGAAGATGCTTGGTTACTTGCGCGCCTGTTGGGCGACCCGCGAGTCCTTGAGAGCAACGCCCAAAAGGTTTTGCAGGTGTATGACGAGATCCGCCGGCCGCGCGCGTGCCGGGTGCAACGCACGTCTTGGGAAGCGGGCGAACTCTACGAATTCCGAGCCCCGCATGTTGAAGGCCAGGAGTCTCTGTTGTCGACCACGTTGGCCAGTCGTTTCGATTGGCTGTGGAACCACGATATGCAATCGGACCTGGCACAGGCCCGTACTCGGCTCGGGTGGGCCGAGGCTGTTTGAAGTGCATACGGCACCAGCACTCAGTGACTGGCGCGCTAGACCCACAATAAAAAAGGTGAAACGACCATGACCGTCAGTATTTCAAAGACCCCCGATATGCTTGAATTTTTCCGCGATGCAGCCGGATTGAAAAACGCCGCTGGCAACCCGCGCAACAAGCGCATCGTGCTGCGTATTCTGCAAGAGACCGCCAGGCTCATTGAAGAGCTGGAGATCACCGATGATGAGTTCTGGGCCGCAGTCGAATACATCAACCGACTCGGCAAGAGCAACGAGGCGGGGCTGCTGGCGGCAGGCTTGGGCGTCGAGCATTTCCTCGACCTGCTTAACGATGCCAAGCAAGCCGAGGCCGGTCGCACCGGAGGCACGCCGCGCACGATTGAAGGGCCCCTCTATGTAGCGGGCGCACCGCTGCGCGAAGGTTTTGCGCGGATGGACGATGGCGCGGAAGACGGTATCGCCACCCCGTTTTTCGTTGAAGGACAAATCCTGGATCTGCAAGGCCAACCTATCGCGGGGGCCCTTGTCGATTTGTGGCAAGCGGACAGCAAAGGCAACTACTCGCACTTCGATAAAAGCCAATCCGAATACAACTTGCGCCGGCGCATCGTGACCGATGCTGACGGGCGCTACCGTGTCCGGAGCATCGTGCCTTCGGGCTACGGCTGCAACCCTCAAGGCCCGACCCAGGAATGCCTCAATCACCTGGGACGCCATGGCCAGCGCCCTGCGCATATCCATTTCTTCCTGTCGGCCCCCGGTTATGAGCACCTCACTACCCAAATCAACCTGTCCAACGACAAGTACCTTTGGGACGACTTTGCCTATGCCACCCGTGATGGGTTGATCGGCGAAGTGCAGTTCATCGACGACCAGGCGCTGTCCGCTGCCCATGATGTGCCAGGGCGTTATGCACACATGACTTTCGATTTTCAGTTGCGCCCGGCAACCAGCCTGGAAGCGCAACAGCGCAGCAATCGCCCGCGTGCACTGCAAACCGCGTAGGTCGACACAGTCAAACCTGAACGATTAAAGAGGATAAGTAGATGTCCCAAAGCACCCTTGCACCCATTGAAATCAAAGTTGCCGTATTGCGTGAGGCCGGGAGCAAACTCCAGCTTGAACGTGCAGAACTGGGCGTCCCGCGCGCTGATGAAGTGCGCGTGCGTATTGTCGCGACCGGTGTTTGCCACACTGATATGGTCGTGCGTGACCAGCTGTTTCCGACGCCGTTGCCAATCGTGCTGGGCCATGAAGGTTCGGGAATTGTGGAGTCGGTAGGGGCTGCGGTGACCACCATCGCCCCCGGTGATCACGTGGTCATGACCTACATGTCATGTGGTTTGTGCCTGCCTTGTGAAACCGGGCACCCCGCGCATTGCTCCCATATGCACCCGCTGAACTTCGGCGGCGGGCGGCTGGATGGCAGTACCTCGACCTGCAGCTGCGACAACGCGGCGCCCATCCATGACCACTTCTTTGGCCAGTCTTCGTTCTCGACCTATGTGATCGCCAGTGAGCGTAGCGTGGTGAAAGTGTCGAAAAAGGCGCCGTTGGAATTGCTGGGGCCACTGGGGTGCGGCATTCAGACGGGGGCGGGGTCGGTGCTCAAGGCCCTGCAAGTCGAGGCAGGCGCCAGCTTTGCGGCATTTGGCGCCGGCGCCGTAGGCCTGGCGGCGGTGATGGCGGCCAAAGTGGCAGGTGCTACGACGATTATTGCCGTCGATGTAACCCCCAGCCGCTTGAGCCTTGCGCTTGAAGTGGGGGCGACTCACGTGATCAACAGCCGTGAAGAGGACCCGGTGCAACGCATTCGTGAAATCACCGGCGGCGGCGTGAACTACAGCCTTGAATGCTCCGGTCGTGCAGAAGTGCTGCGCCAGGCCATCGACGCGCTCACAACCCTGGGCACCTGTGGAATCGTCGGGGCGACGAAAATGGGCACGGAAGTGGCGTTCAACATCAATGATGTGATGATCCCCGGCAAGCGAATCATGGGCATTGTCCAGGGCGACGTGGTTGCCAACGCGTTTATTCCCACGTTGGTCGACCTGCACCTGCAAGGCCGCTTCCCGTTCGACAAACTGTGCCGGTTTTACACCTTTGACCAAGTCAACGAAGCCATGGCGGACAGCGAAAGCGGCATCACCATCAAACCGATTCTGCGCATGCCGGTCGCGGGCGATCAGGCGTGATTTCTCAGGCTCACTCAAAGGACCTCTTGATGACTGTTCAACTCGTAATCGACAACGTCGCGCAATCGGCTTCAAACGGTAAGACCTATCAGCGTATCGACCCGATCAGCGGCAAGGTCGTTACCACGGGTGCCGCCTGCAGTGTGGACGACGCGCGCAACGTTGCGGCCTCTTCGCAGCAAGCGTTCAAGACGTGGTCGAAGGTCGGCCCAACCGAGCGGCGCCGGCTGCTGCTGGCCGCCGCTGATGCGCTAGAAGGCAAGAAGGAGCTGTTTTGCACCGTGATGGCCGAAGAAATCGGTGCGTCGCGTTTATGGTCACAGTTTAACGTGGGCGCGTCAGCCAATTTGTTGCGCGAAGCCGCGGCGTTGACCACGCAAATCAAGGGAGAAACACTGGCGACCGACAAGCCGGGTGCTTTATCCATGACCTTGCGTCAGCCCGCCGGTACGGTGTTGAGCATCGCGCCATGGAACGGTCCGGTGATCCTGGGTACGCGCTCCATTGCGTATCCCTTGGCCTGCGGCAATACCGTGATCTTCAAAGGTTCGGAGAACAGCCCGCGTACCCATGAACTGCTAGCCCAGGCCTTCTATGACGCAGGTTTCCCGCCGGGTGTGGTGAACTTCATCATCTCGGCCCCTGAAGATGCCGGTGCCGTCACCGAAGTCTTGATTGCCCACGACACAGTCCGTCGAGTGAATTTCACCGGCTCGACCAATGTGGGCCGAATGATCGCCCAGACTTGCGCCAAACATCTCAAGCGTTGCTTGCTGGAGTTGGGCGGCAAGGCGCCGTTTATTGTGCTGGAGGATGCTGACCTGGACGGTGCGGTTAATGCTGCCGTATTCGGGGCTTTCCTGTACCAAGGGCAAATTTGCATGTCGACCGAGCGGTTTGTGGTCGATGAAGCGGTTGCCGACACCTTCGTCGCCAAGTTCGCAGAACGCATTCGTGGTTTGGAGCAGGGCAGTCCCGTGACCAATCCTGCCAGTGTGGTAGGCCCGATGATCGCCCACGGTTCGGTTCAACGCATTAATCAGATGCTCGATGATGCCATTGGCAAAGGCGCCGAGATTGTGGCCGGTGGGCTGGCGGAGCAGGCGCAGATGGCGCCGACCTTGGTCGATCGCGTGACGTCGGCCATGGAAATCTACGATGAGGAAACCTTCGGCCCCGTGACCACGGTGGTGCGTGTGAAAGGTGCCGAGCAGGCACTGGAAGTCGCCAATGACACGGCATTTGGCCTGTCTTCGGCGATTTTCAGCCGTAACGTCAGCCTCGCCCTCGACCTGGCCAGCCGCCTGGATGCCGGTTGCGTGCACATTAACGGCGCGACCGTCCAAAACGAACCCCAGGCTCCTTACGGTGGCATGAAGAACAGTGGCTATGGCCGTTTTGACGGTAGCGCAGTCATTGAGGAATTCACCGAAGTGAAGTGGGTCACGGTCGAGCCTTCCGACCAGCCTTATCCGTTCTAACGACAACGCTTACAGGCCGGCTCCACGGAGCCGGCGCTTACTACGCCTGAACAGAACACGGCACTCCGGGTGTCGCGCCCGGTGCTGCCTGCGAATTCTCAACGCACCTATGGTTGCCACAATGAATAATAAAAAAACCGTTGCCGCTGTCACTGTCCTGTCCAAAATGCCTGCATTGACGGCGGGCTGCGCGCTGGCATTTTGTCTGCCTGCCGCCCAGGCTACTGAGGGGGGTGGTTCGTCCTACCCCATGGGTGCCGAAAACTACATGACCGGGGCCATGCCGCCTCCGGGGTTCTACACGCAGGTGTTTGCAGAGCGTTATCGCGCCGATCGGCTTCTGGACAACCGGGGCAAGTCGGCGGTGGATGATTTTCATCTGAGCGCCGATGTGATTGCTCTGCGGTTGATCTGGGTGACTGAGCAAAAGGTCCTCGACGGCGACCTGGCATTCCACCTCAACGTCCCCCTGGTCGACCTGCGCGTGGACGTGAATGGCCAGCACCAGAAGAAAACAGGCATGGGCGATATCATCTTTGGCCCCGCGCTCGGTTATCACTACAGTGATAAATTCCATGCGATCTACGCGCTGGATATCTTCGCGCCGACCGGCCGTTATGACCGCGGGGATCTGGCGAATATTGGCCGCAATTACTGGGCGTTCGAGCCAATCGCCGCATTCTCGTACGTTGATCCTGCGGGGGTGAATGCCGACATCAAAGTGATGTATGACTTCAATCTGCGCAACCGCGCCACCGACTATCGCTCTGGGCAGGAACTGCACGCTGACTACGCGCTGGGTTGGGGCTTGGGTAATGGCTGGGTCGTGGGCGTTGGGGGCTACATGTATCGACAGACCACCGACGACCACCAGGACGGCGCACGCATTGAGGACAATCGCGGGCGCGCGTTTGCCATTGGCCCGTCAATCAAGTACGCGAGCAGTTCCGGCTGGTTTGTGACCGCCAAATGGCAAAAGGAAAGCGAGGTACGCAACCGTCCGGAAGGGGAGGCGTACTGGGTCAAGCTGACCATTCCTCTTTAGCGATAAGTAGAGATTTTTTCTACGCAGCGGCGATTTTGTCGGCGTTTATCCCTGCTGAAAAGCTCTATAGGATCGCATCGCGCGCGTACTGCGTGGATTGCATCAGGCATTTAGAGAGTAGGGATGAAACGATGACGGTATCAAAAACCGAGGGCTATACCGGCACTGCCAAGTGGCTGCACTGGGGAATGGCCTTGATTTGGCTCGGCAGTTGGTGTGTGGGTATTCTCGCCAGCCATTGGCGTGAGGAGCTCAACCCTCACCACGAGCTGACATTTCTACACAAGGCGGTGGCCAGCACCTTGCTCTTTCTGATTGTGCTGCGGGTGTTCTGGCGCTTGATCAAACGCCCACCCGCATTGCCTGCCAGCATGAGCCCGCTGATGCAGCGCGGGGCGGTGCTGGGGCATGTGCTTTTGTATGCGGTGGCTTTGATGGCGCTGCCGGTGTCTGGCTGGTATTGGAGTTCGGTGGCGGACAAGGCCATTCTGGTTGCTGGTCTGTTTGTGTTGCCGCCATTAGTCGCGCCCAATCCTGACCTCTATGACTTGGCCAAGCTGATCCACACATGGACTGCCTGGTTCTGCGCAGCGCTGGTTGGCGGGCATGTGCTGATAGCGCTCAAGCACCACTTTGTCGACAAAGACGAGATCCTCAAGGGCATGCTGCCCGCATCGAAGCGTTAAATCGCCAGCGATAGAGGGCGAAAAAATATAGCGGCGCCAAGTATCAGTCGCTGCTCCTGTCACTCATGTACTGCTCCAGCTTCTTGCGTAGCCATCGCTCGGCGGGGTCGGTGTCCATCACGCTCAGCCAGACCATATCCAGTTCCAGTTCGGGTGTAATGAAGGGCAGGGGCTCTCCGTGGAGCAGCCCTGACTGGCTCAGCGCCCCGCTCAAATAATCGGGTAGGTTACACAGCAGGTCGGTGCCGGCCATGATCGCCGGCAGCGTGGTGTACTGGGGGACGGAAAGCACCGCACGGCGTTTTTGGCCCACTGCTGCGAGCCACTCATCGGCAAAGCTGGAGATATTGGCTACGTGCGACACCACAACGTGCGGACGAGCGCAGTACTCCTCCAGCGTCAGCGCTGTGCCTGGCGCGTCCGCTCGCACCACCATGGGCTTCATGGTCCGCAACAGTTTTCGCTTGGCGTTGGCTGGCAACTCTTTTGTCAGGCAGACGCCGACGGTTATGTCACCGGCTATCAGCAGTTCGGAAATATTCCAGTAGTTGGCCTGCTTGATGACGATTACCACGTTGGGCGCTTCCACACGCAGTGCCGCTAGAAAGCCGGGTAACAGGCCGTACTCGACGTCATCGGAGAGTCCGATACGGAACGTCATCGCGCTGCTGGCGGGGTCGAAGTCCCGGGTCAGGCTCAGCGCGGTCGACATGGCGTCAAGGGCTGGCGAAAGATGAACGATAATTTCATTGGCGCGTGCGGTGGGCTCCATACGGTGGCCGACGCGGATGAATAACGGATCATTGAACAGTGCGCGCAGGCGATTCAATGCGGAGCTGATGGTGGGCTGCCCGAGAAACAGCTTTTCGGCCGCCCGCGTCACGTTCCGCTCGAGCATGAGGGTTTCAAACACCACCATCAAATTGATATCGGCCTTGCGCAGTTCATTTCGATTCATCGCTAACGCGTCCTTCTTTCGTCATCGTGCCTTCCTGGAGAAAAGCCTGGTAGCCAGTCTATGGACGCTGGCCGCATGCAGTCCAGCGATCTTCGATGACGCGCATCCCCATTACGTACAGCGCAGTGGCAAACACCGTGAAAACAGGGTGAGGAGATTTTTAACTTAGATGGCCGTTATCGACATTCACAATTAGGTATCTCGGCCGTGACTGCCAATACTGCGTCGCCGTTTGTTGGCAGGCATGGGCGACGTGAGAGCTTCCCGGCACGCCTAATCCAGGCGCCAAGAACTCAAATAACCGTAGGCACAGAGGCATTGATGAACGTTTCGTATTTTAAAATCAATCACCTTATCAGCGATGCCTACGGCTTATTGCAGCGGTGCACGCAAGAGGGACTTGAAGGGTTCGATTTGAGTGTAGGGCAGTTTCGTTTATTGGAAGCTCTCGTATCCGGTCGAGCCTGCTCGCCTGCGCAATGCAGTCGTGCGATCAACCTTACGCCAGCAGCCGTGACCCCCATCATGGATAAGCTTGAAAGGCTGGGGCTGATTGTCAGGGTACGTGAGAGCGATGACCGCAGGTTCATTACGCTCAAGCTTTTGCCAGCAGGGGAGGCTATTTACCACAGCGCCGCCCAGGCGGTATCGGTTGCTTGGGCGGCTGCGCTTCAAACGGCGGCGGGTGATGATGTGAGATGGCTCAACCGGGCGATTCACCTCTACGCGCCGGGCTCTGAAAGTGAATTCCTGTGAATTCACTCTTTTGGCATCGCGCTTATCGTCAGGGTGCTCCCGGTTTTAGTGGACATCGAAAATTTGCTGAATGGTTCGCTTTCTGACGGGCCACCCATTGGAAGAGCATCACCTGTACTGATCCCCAACCGTTCTACCGGCCCTAACTGCGATGCAAATTGTGACTGCCCGGTTAACTCATCCCCCACGAGGCTTCACTTGAAGGTTTTCTGCATCACGGAAACCACCAGTGCAAGGCAGGCAACCCCAATGACCGCCCAAAAATATTCCATGCTGGCTACCAGCGTTGCCTGCTGATGTAGGCTTTGAGCAAGCGTTGCAAATGAAATCTGATTGGCTGGGCCGGTTCCTACTGCAGGCGTGAGTGCCTGTGCCAAGTGCTGGGTGGCTTCCTGGTACAACGCATCGCCCGCCTTGAAGTGCCCGTTGAGGTTGTTGTATTGCAGCGTTGTACGCCATTGCAGGAACAAGGTTGCGACCGTGGTGCCGATAGCCATGGCGATCTGCCCGAGCATGCTTTTGATCTGGTAGGCATGGGCGAACAAGGTGTCGTGATGGGTGACATCGCGAAACGTCTGCATGGCTGCGGTGGCGAGTACCAGCATCACAAAGCAGCCGTTGAGCACCAGCGCGGGCAGGATATTGGTCCACATATTGGCGTCGAGGGTCAGTGACGCCAACAGCAGGCCAAAGATGATCAGGGCGGCGAAGCCAACTACAAAGAACTTTTTGGGTGCCGGGTATTTGGGGATGATCAGCGCCATCGCAAACCAGGTGATCAACGCGCCGCCAAGACCAAATGCCTGGAACGTGCCGATGGTATCCCATGAATAGCCAAGGCCAGTCTGCAGGAAAAACGGCAAGATGTAGTTGTTGCTGCCCAGCACGATATAGGTAAAGCAGAACAGGCCAACGCCAAGGATGTAGCGCGACTTCATCAAGTCTTTCACCTTGAGGAACGGCGCGTCTTTAGCGTGCTCGGCGTGGAAGAAAATATACACGCCGAGTGCGGCCAGTAACGCGAACGCCACCAGGATGATCGACTCGTTGTAGAAGTCGTAGTACGAACGCTGCAGCACATACAGCAGGAAAAAGGTACTGACAGCCAAGAGCAAAATATTGCCCGGACTGGATGGAGAGCGCTCGTCCTGGTGAATCGGTGCAGTGGGCAAGAACCGGGTGCACAGCACGCCCGCTGCCGTCGCCCCGGCGATCAGCAGCCAGAAGATGGCGTGCCAAGTGTCTTCAACCACGACCAGTGAGGACAGAAACGGCGCCGCCGCCGTGCCACAGGCAAGCCCCGTGGCAAACACCTTGATACCCACAAAGCGGCCGGGTCCCGCAGGCAGCAAATTGACCATCAGGCGCGCTGAGGTCATGAAGGATGCACCGCCTAGCGCCATGATCACGCGCCCGACGGTAAAGGTGGTCAAGCTACCGCTGACCCCACACACCAGCGCACCCGACACGTAAACACTGATGGAGCCCAGCATGAAGTTGCGCCAGCCAAGTCGCTCAACCAACCAGCTCTGCTTGGAAATGACCACCACCGCAATACACGCATAGAGCGCTGCCACCAAGGTGAACTCTTCTGGGCTTGCGTCGATCTCGCCGCGAATCGGGGCGGAGGCGAAGGCGATCATGCCGGCTTGCAGATACTCAAGTGCACACAGCAGACCGACAGTAATCAGAAGCGCAGCGTTTTTCCGGTACATGAAGGTCCCCGTCAAGGCTTCAAACGCTGAGCAATTTGCCCACGGTCGTCGTTCGCACTGATCACGCGTTCCACCACGTCATTGGCGTCCTTGAGCTCGTTTTCAAACACGTTGGTGCTGTAGGCAGGTTGCAACGGTGATTTGTTGTTGAGGACCTGGCCACTGGTATCAGTGGTGTCAACCGACACGCGCATGGACAGGCCCAGTCGCAGCGGGTTGACGGCAATCTCGTCTGGTTTCAACGCAATACGCACGGGCACGCGCTGGGTGACTTTGATCCAGTTGCCCGTGGCGTTTTGCGCAGGCATCAACGAAAACGCACTGCCGGTCCCCGCATCCAGCCCCACGATGGTGCCGTGGAAAACCACTTTGCGCCCGTATGCATCGGCGCGCAGCACGGCGGGTTGGCCAATGCGCAGATCCTCGATTTGTGATTCCTTGAAATTGGCATTCACCCACACCTGGTCAATGGGCACCACGGACATGAGCGCCACCCCGGGATTGATGCGCTGACCCACTTGCACATTGCGCTTGGTGATCAAGCCGCTGACGGGCGAGTAGATCTGCGTGCGGTGCAGGGCAATATAGGCATCGCGCAAGTTGGCGGCCGCCACCAATACATCGGGATGGGTGCGCAGCGTGGTGTTATCGACCATGGCCAGGCGCACTGCCAAGGCATGTCGGCTGCCATCAAGGCCGGCCACGGCGTTTTTGAGGACTTCCTCGGCGTGGCTGATTTCTTCGCGGGACACCGCACCGCTGGCGGCCAGTTGGCTGCGTCGGCGCACATCGTCCTGGGCCTTGCGCACGTCATTCTGGCGCTGGCTGACTTCCGCTTGCAGCTGCTGTACCTGGTAATACTGGGTGCGCGCCTGACGTACGGCTCGGGCCAGGTTGGACTGGGCGCGCTGATACTGGATCTCGGCATCTACAGGGTTTAGCGTTACCAATGGCGCATGCGCGTCGATATGGTCGGTGTTGTCACCACTGATCACCGTGACGGTGCCGCTGACCTGGGACGTGACCTGAACAATGTTGCCATCGACGTAGGCATCGTCGGTGGCCTCACTGCCCAGCCCAAAGAGATACCAGCCGCCCAATGCCAGCAGGAGCAGTGCGATACCCACGATCAGCAGCCACTGCGCGCGGTAGGACGGTTTGGTTTGGGCGGTATCGACAGAGGTGGGCGTTGGGGTGCTCATGATTGATCAACTACACTAGGAAGGGTGGGCGCATTCGCGGAGAACTCAGGGCGGTAACCGCCCCCAAGCGCTCGGCTTAAGTTGGCTTGCAGCGACAGGGCGCGTGATTGCAAGGTGACCAGCTGGCGTTTCTGGACGAGCGTCGCGTTTTGCGTGGACAGCACTTGCAAGTAAGTGGCCAGCCCCGCGCCGTAGCGCAAATTGACCAGGTCGGAGGCGGCCTGTGCGGTGTCCACAGCTTCCTGCTGCTGAGCCATGCGCTCCTTCAGCCAGCGCAAGGAGGCCAGTTGATCGGCGATATCGCGCAGCGCATCGACGACGGTCTGGTTGTAGTTTTCCACCGCGAGGTCGTAGGCGGCGTCTTGTGCATCCAGGTTGCCGCGCAAACGGCCGCCTTCAAAGATCGGCAGGCTGATCGCTGGCGAAAAACCGAGGATTCGGCTGCTGTGATCGTTGAACGTATCGAACGCCAGGCTTTGCAAGCCGACAAACGCCGTCAGGTTTACATTTGGATAGAAGCGCGCCTTGGCCACCTCAATCTCATGCCCCGACGCTTCGACGCGCCAGCGTTGAGCGACCACGTCCGGACGATGGCCCACCAGTTCGGCGGGTATATTGCTTGGTAGAACTACGCTGTCGCTGGCCCGCAGGTGAGGGCGGGCGATGGTACGGCCACGGTCGGGGCCTTGGCCCAGCAATGAGGCGAGCTTGTTTTGGTTGAGCTCAATCATCTCTTTGAGCGCGGCGATGTTGGCGCGGCTCGCTGGCAGCGACGCTTGTGATTGCTTGATATCGATCTGGGTGCCCAGTTCGGCGCTGAAACGTTGTTGCGTCAGTTTTTCAATATGCACTTGCTGGTCGAGTAACGCTTGCGCGACGTCCAACTGCTCGTAGGTGTCCTGCAAGGCGATGTAGGTTTGTACGATCGACGCCGACAGCATCAGCGCAGCCCCTCGGCTGTCCACCTCAACGGCATGGCGGCGCCCTACAGCGGCTTCGACGGCTGCGCGGTTCTTGCCCCAGAAATCCAGCTCATAACCCACGTTGAGCGTTGCCTGATCAACATTCTGCCAAGTGCCTTTCACCGGTGCCGGCGTGGTGCCGTTGGCGCTGAATCGTTCTCGAGTGGTGCTCGCCGAGCCGTCCACTCGCGGGAGCAGCGAAGCGCCTTCGATGGCCTCCAGTGCGCCCGCCTGGCGCACGCGGGCGGCCGCCGAGCGCAATGTCGGGCTTTGGGCGAGGGCCTCATTCACCAAACTGTCGAGTTGCTTGTCGTTGAAGCTGGTCCACCAGCTTTCCGTCGGCCAAGCGGCGGGCGAAAGGGTGATACCACTTTGGGCAAGGGTTTCTTCGGCATCGCCAGCAGCCTGCAACTGCGACTGGGGCTTCAAATCACGGTAGGAACAACCGGCCAGCAAGATCGACAGCACGAGCGCTGATACCTGAAGGACGGATGCACGCCTGGCATGAGCGGCCACCGACGTCGGGTGTTTTCGAATGTTCATCAACGCTGTTCTCTGGTGTGTAACCCATATGGGAATCGCCGTGGTGTCACCCATAAAACCGGCACTGTCGTAAGACACACCGGTTAGCAAGGACACGGCCGAGTCGAGCGCTGGCCCGTCGATCATTTCACCGGCGCCGATAGCAACGCTGGGTGTTTTTCGTCAGGCGGCGCGGCGCACGGGCGATATCTGGCCTGAAGCGAAGGCAGCGGGAACGGGAGCGCTTTGGCTAAGTTGCATTGCGCTTCTAGCGCGCAAGAAATACTCGATACTCGCGGCAAACCACATGCTGTAGGCCAGCAGTTCGACACCTTCTTCTACCGTGGTCTTCGCCAGCCGTTCGTAACCCTCGCCGAGCACCAGGTGCCACAGGCTGCCCATGCCGAACACTCGGGAAAACAGCAGGATGGCAAAACCGGTGGACATCGTGGCGAAGATCGGCGAGGAAAAAAATGCCTCAAGCTGGACCAATGTCTGTGCTCGATTGGGCTTGCGAAAGCCATTGAACAGGGCGCTAGCGGCGATCACCAGGAAGGGCGCACACCACGCACTGTGGCTGATCGGGTCGAACAGGCCATCAAGTTCACGCATGAGCAAGCAGCCGAAAAAACCGGCGGCCAGGTAGTTGAAGCCGCGTCCATTTTTATCGGGGGCACACCAAAACAGCAGGGCGCAGGCAAACAGCAGCAGTTCCTGGGACACTTCGGTGAAGGAGATCTCCAGGATCTGCGTTTGAAATACCGCGATATCCAACCAGATCATCCACAAGGTGAAGCCGATCAACAGCAGTTTGAGGGCGAAAAAACAAAGGGGTGTTTTGAGGCGAGAAAAAAATGGCGACACGTGCAGCTCCAGCGGGTCATGCAACAAAAAGTTGTGACATGAAACGCTAATTGCCGGCGCTATCCTAATGATTTGCCGAGATAAGTTTAATTGATAAGAGTGATAGTCAGGTTGGGTCCAGTGCGGGGAGGGTCAGAGCTCCTCGTACACTGCCGGATCCTGGTTGTCCAACCGTCCGGCAGGCGTGGCCAGGCGAGAAATGATAGCCAGGTCGTCTTCGGACAGCGCGAAATCGATGAGGACGATGCCCTGGGCCTGGTTCCACGCCATCTGCTGAGAGCGTTTTATCAAGGGCTGCTGCTGTGCCGGAACCCAGCAACCACGATCATGCATGCACGTAAAATTCAAGCTGCGTCTCTACCCAAAGGCGCTTAAGGCGAAAGCTATCGCTATCAGCCAGACGATCAAGATCCCGCCAGTCATCAACCAGGTCCCTTTCAGAGAGATACGCTGTCCGGCTTTAGCCAGCGCCAGCAAGTGACAGCGTTGCAGCAGTTGCACTGGAATCATCCGCAATGCAAGGGCGATACCCAGGGGTAGCAGAATCACGTCGTCCAGTAACCCCAGCACCGGAATGAAATCCGGTATGAGGTCGATGGGGCTCAGGGCGTAAACCACGGTCGTCAATGCTACGGCTTTGGCACTCAACGGCATGTCGAGCTGACGGCAACACAGCCAGAGTAGAATGAGTTTCGTCTTGAGCGTCTTGGCCCAGGATTTGAGACGCCGCACAGCAGCTGTAATCATTGGGAGTGCGTCATCCGGCTTTGGTATCGAGCTCTTCAAAACAGACCTGCTCATGAAAAATAAAAGGCAGATCGGGGAGGGTGGTGAAGTTTTGGATCAAGCGGCGGTACTCGGCGTCCGGGTCTAAGCCGGCAAAGGCGTCAGGCCAGTATATTTTTGCCAGCCACTGCGCGCCTACGACGTTGAACACGCTGTTGTAAAACTGATGGCTGAGTCCTTGTACACACTGACCGGGGGACTGTGCGGTGGCGTTGAATCCAGGGCGCGACATCAGTCGCTCCATCTCAGCACGGATTTTCGCGTTATCCGCTGCGTAGCCGAATGGAATTGCACCGACGCCGTTGCGCATGCGTTGGGTACCGGTCATCAGGTACACATCGGGTTTGCTCAGAATCAGGGTTTCCAGCGCGACATCGCCTGATTCGCTTCGCATGTAATGCGACCCCAGGTTGATTGCGCCAAGGTGCTCGCTCAACAAGCCCCAGCCGCTGTGCCCCTGAGTATGGCAACAACCACCGCCGCCCGCTTGCCCAGCTCGGGCTTCAACGAACACTCTGGGGGGCTCGAGACCGTTGATGTGCTGTTGCAGGCTGGAAAGCTGGCGCCGGTAGTAGTCCAGATACGCTTGCGCTTGCTTTTCGCGCCCCAGAACACGGCCTAGAAGTTCGATGCTGCGGGGTACGTTCACTAATGGGTCAAGTTCGCTATCCACGTAGATCAGCGCGATGCCCAAGCGTTGTAACACGCTTTCCAGTACCGTGTTTTCGATGGCTGAACGAGCGCTCAGGCGAGCGATGATCAAGTCCGGGTGCGTGCGTAGCAGGCTTTCAATATCAAGTTGTCCGCTTTGCGGGAAGGCCAGTGTTTGCACGTTGCGTGCCTCGGGCCAGCGTTGCTGAATAACGTTCCATAGGCCTGGGTCGGAGCTGGCCAGGTTGTTGTCCCACGCGACCAGGTGCCTGAGCGGGTTTTCGCGCTCAAGCAGTGCGAGCGCAAGCACGTCATTGCTGTCCTGCAGCACGATGCGTTGTGGCGCGTGTGGCAGGGTAACGCTGCGCCCGGCCAGATCGATGACCACGCGCGGATAGTCGGCGGCCTGAGCCCCGGCGCTTAACAGCCACAGCAACATCAACACAGGGCGCATCAACATGATGCGTCCACATGAATCTGCACGCGGCCCTGGCTGCAATGCTCGACACGCGCCTGCACCCCATAGACCTGCTCCAGCATGGCGGGGGTCAAGGTCTGCTCGGGCGTGCCCGCTGTATGCAGCCGACCTTGTTGCAAGACCATGATGCAGTCAGCCCAGCGGGCTGCGAGGCCGAGGTCGTGCAGCACCACGACGACGATTCGTCCCTGATCGGCCATCTGGCGAACGGTCGCCATCACATCGTTCTGATAACGCAGGTCCAATGCGCTGGTAGGCTCGTCCAGCAGCAACAGACTCGGTTCGCGGATCACCGCTTGGGCGAGGCTGACCATCTGTTTCTGTCCGCCCGACAGACTGTCCAGCGACTTGAGCGCCATGGGCAAAATGCCCAATTGTTCGAGCACCGCAAACGCCTGTGCTTGCAGGGCCTGGCTATCGCCGCGCAGCCCAGGGGTATCCGCCCCGCGAAGAGCGCCCAGCAACGTTTCCAGCACGCTCAACTCGATACCCTCCTGCAGGGTCTGAGGCATGAAACCCAACACTGCAGCACGCTCACGGCGATCACAGTTAAGCAGGTCAAGGGTCCCCAGGCGTACCTCTCCGCGGGCTTTCAGTAAGCCGGCCAGCGCACGCAGCAGCGTCGATTTGCCTGCGCCATTGGGGCCCACCAGTGCGACGACCTGGCCGGGCTGGATGTCGGGCAGGTTGATGCAATGCAGCACCTGACGCCCCTTGTAACCTACATTCAATTGGCTGACCCGTAATGCACTCATGAGCGACCTCGCTTGAGTATCAGGGTCATGAACAGCGGCACACCGACGACGGCAGTGACAATACCGATGGGCAACACTACACCGGGTATCAGCTGTTTGCTGACGATGGCCGAGAGCGACATGATCAGCGCGCCGGTCAGAATACTGGCAGGCAGGAAAAAGCGGTGATCCTCCCCGATCAGCAGGCGTGCTATGTGCGGGCCGACCAGGCCGATGAAACCGATGGTACCGACAAACGCGACGGCAGTTGCCGCCAGCAGGCTGATACGCAGCAGCGCACCCAGGCGCAAGCGCGGCACGTTGATGCCCAGGGTCTCGGCACGCTCATCGCCCAGGCGCAGGGTAGTCATCTGCCATGCCGCGCGCATACTGAACGGAATGACCAGCAACACTACAAGCCCGAGGGTCTGCACCGCAGGCCAACTGGCTCGGCTCAGGCTGCCCATGCTCCAGAACACCAGTTGCTGAAGGGCATCAGCAGACGCCAGATACTGCAGCAGTGCGACCATCGCGTTAAAACTGAACACCAATGCGATACCGAACAGAACCAGCGACTGCACCCCCCCAGTCATGCTTGCCACCGCCTGCAATAGCAGCACCGAGGCGAAGGCGAAGACAAACGCGTTGGCGGTGATCAACCAGCTCGACGGCACACCGGGTACGCCCAGGTCCAGCACAATGGCCAGCGCTGCGCCCAGTGAAGCTGCCGACGACACGCCCAGCGTGAACGGGCTGGCCAAGGGGTTGTTGAGGATCGTCTGCATTTCGGCCCCGGCCAGCGACAGTGCTGCGCCCACCAGCACTGCCATCAGGGCAAACGGCAAGCGCAGCTCGCGCACGATCACCTGGGTGTCGACATTGACCTGGGTCGGGTTGAAGATCGCCAACAGCACGTCCCCGGCGGCGAATCGCGTGCTGCCCAAGGTGATGTCAGTGATCAGGCAAAACAGCAGGGCCAGGGCGAGTGCACCGCAAATCCACAAACGTTTGTGCAAGGTCTTGCGGTAGGCCGCAGCCAGGGAATGCGCCGTTATCGTCGGTTCCGAGAGTTTCAAAATTTCACGCTCACCGCCGCGATTGCCGATGCGGGCGCACCGGCGTAGTTACCATCGGTGCCGGCCACGGTTTCAATGTATTTGCGGTCAGTGAGGTTGCGGCCGTTGAGCGAGACCCGCACGTTTTCGTTGATGTCGTAGAACACGCTGGCGTCGACACGTGCATAACCGCCAACGTCATAACTGTTATTGATATCGCCCTGACGCTCGCCGACGGCAATCACCCCGGCGCCGAAGCCCAGGCCGCGTAAGGGGCCTTCCTGCAACTGATAAGAGGACCAGATCGAGCCGCTTAGAATCGGTACGCCATCCAGGCGATTACCCACATCAATGCGGGTGTCCTTGGTCACCTTGGCGTTGAGCGCGCTGACGTTTCCGGTGATCTCCCAGCCTTCAAGCGGCGTGCCAGTGACGTCGAGTTCAATGCCGCGGACTCTCTGTTCGCCGGTCTGCAGCGAGTAGTTGTCGTCGGACGGATCGGGGGCGGCGACGTTCTCACGGGTGATTTCGAACACCGAGACGGTAGCGCTGAGACGATCCGGAATGACATCGATTTTGGCCCCCATCTCGTATTGCTTGCCTTCTTCGGGGTCCAACACGCTGCCGTTGCGCTGGATATTGCTCTGCGGTGTGAACGACGTGCTGTAGCTGGCGTATAGCGCGAGCCAGTCAGTGGGCTGATACACCAAACCCAGGCGTGGCGAGATTTTGGACGGGTCGATATTGGTCTTGGTGACCTTGTAAGCGGCGTTGGTGGTGCTATTGCGCTGGCGGGTGTCGTCGTATCGGGCGCCGACGATCAACTTCCATTGTTCGTTCAGGTCTATCTGGTCTTGCAGGTACACACTGTACGACTCGACCTTGTAGTCGGTTTCTTCATTGAAGGTGAATGGGCCCGGCAGCGCACCGTAGACGGGCTTGAAAATATCGATGGACGTCAGCGATGCACGATCGCTGCTGACGTTGCGCTTACCGTCGATGTATTCGAAACCAGCCAGTGCCGTGTGTTTGAGCCCGCCGGTGGCGAAACGTGCGATGGCTTCATATTGCATGTCCAGCGTCTGGACCCGCTCATCGCCATCTGTGGCGCGGCGCTCCAATGTACGGCCGTCGGCGCGGAGGGTGCGCAGGTCGACCACGTAGCGGTCCTTGTGTGACTGGTCCCAGCGGGTCATCTGGCGCAATGTTAACCAATCGTTGACGTCGTGCTCGGCGCGGTACCAGACCGAGAACTTTTCAGCCTTGTCCCGTGACCAGGGTTCGTGCAGGTAACGGTCGGCACTCATGTTGATCTTGCCGTTCAGCGGGATCAGTCCGCGGTCGAAGGGGCTGGTCTGGTCGATGTACTCGGCGCCGGCGTCCACCCGTGTCGAGTCACTGGGTTCCCAGCGCAGCGTGGGCGCGACGTAGGTGCGCTTACTGTCGCGGAAGGTGTCGCGAAAGCCACGGTCGGTCTGTGTGGCCACGGTCATGCGCCCAGCGAGCGTTTTGGCTTCATCTAGCGGTCCGCTGACGTTGGCCTCCAGGCGGTAGAAATCGAAAGACCCGGCTTGCGCCTTGACCTGGGCTTCAGGGGTGAAGCTTGGCTGTCGCGTGACCAGGTTGATCAAGCCGCCAGGGTTGCCACGGCCGTACAGCACCGACGCAGGCCCCTTGAGCACTTCGACGCGCTCGACGTTGGCCAGATCTCGCAAGGCTTCGGGGCGCGAAACCAGCGGGTTGATCAACATCCCATCGACGGCGTAGGTCGTGGCTTTGAAACCCCGGATCACGAAGCTTTCAGAGGAACCACCGTGGGTATTGCCGCGCTGCACGCTGCTGACATTGGTCAGCGCATCCCCCAGGTTGTTGACCTGTTGATCCTCAAGCACCTGACGCGATACCACCTGAATCGACTGCGGGATGTCACGCAGTGCCGTGTCGGTCTTGGTGCCTGTGGCGCTACGAGTGGCGCGGTAGCCTTGGACCGGTCCGTCCGCGCGTTCTACAAAAGCGTCGGCGGTAATGGTGGATGGCGCAAGATTCAGTGCGCCGCTATCCGGCTGTGGGAACAGCAGCAGGGTGCGTTCGTCGGTCAGCGTCCATCCCAGTCCAGACTGGCTCAGCAACTGCAACAGCGCCTGTTGTTGACTTAACTCGCCGCTCACCGCAGGCGCCATTTTGCCTTGAGCAAGTGCGGCGTCGAAGCTCAATTGCAGATTGTTCTGCTGGGCGAACTGCGCCAGGGCCGAGGCTAATGGTTGCGCGACAATGGCGTAGTGCTCGGTGCGCACATCTTGCGTTGCGTCCGCTGCCCAGCCGCTCATGGGGAGCATGCACAGCAGTGCCAGGGACGGGAGAGCAGGGTAACGCGACATGGATACGATCCTTCATACGTCTGAATTACATTTGAGAAAAATTCTCAAACCGACCATGAAAGACGTAGTGCTCCTGGATTTTTTCCACGATTAATGAAAAAAAATCAGAAATTCCCCAACGTGTGCACCCACGGGGTCATTTGCCGGCTGTTGACGCCGAGCGATTGCGCCAGGGCTTTCAACGCGCGGGGCGGGTTGTTCAGGTCGTAGACGCCGGTGATGCGACGAGTCTTCAAGGATGGATCGGTTATGACGATCCACCCAGAGGTATAGCGCTGAAGTTGATCGACGATATCGGCCACGCTTTGGTTTTCAATGAACAGCGAGCCGGTGCGCCATGCCGCTACCTGTGTCGGTTCGAGGCTTGAGCGTTCGACTTTGCCCGACGGCCAGCTGAATTTCAGGCGTTGCCCCGGCATCAGGCGTTCGCTGAGGGGCGGCTGGGCATTTTCTGCCTGGACCTGTCCGTGTTCGAGCGCGACCTCGGCCGCATCCTGATGCAGATCCAGGTCGAACGCAGTGCCCAGCACCCTCACCGACAATTGCCCCGCGTGGGCGATGAAAGGGTGCTGGGGGTCTCGCGCTACGTGAAAGTAGGCCTGGCCCTTGAGCAACTCGACCTGACGCCCATCGGCATCGAGCACCTTCAACGCGCTCTGCGGGCTGAGTACCACCGTCGAGCCATCGGCCAGGTGCACGGTGCGTATCTGCGCGACCCCCGTTTGATAGTCGGCGCGTAGTGCCATCGTGGCCTGAGGCGCCATTATTGCAGCGATGGCCGCCACGCCCGCTGCAGTTGCCAGCGCAAGCCAGCGTCGGCGTGAGCGAGTAGTCAGTTGCGGGGGACGGGACGGCTTGAGCACCACGCTGCGCGAATAGGCGGCTTCAGGCTTAGCCGGTAACTCGCCGAGCGCGCTCCAAAGGGTTTCCATTTTTCGCCAAGCGGCGCGATGTGCGTCGCTTTCCATCAGCCACTGTTCGAAGTCTGCGCGCGCGTCGGGTTCTTCCTGCAGGCGAATCTGCCAGTCGGCCGCCTGCTCCAGCGGGTCTTGAGGCTTATCCACGGTGCGCATCCTTCCCTCCTTCCTGGTCGTCCACCACGCGGGCCAGCGCCAGCAGGGCCTCGCGCAACAGACGGTGTGCGGTGGTCAGGGACACGCCCAACTGACCGGCGATCTCAGCCAGCGTGAAACCGCCAAATCGGTGTAATTCCAACGCCTTTCGGCTGTTCTCGGGCAGCGCATGCAGCGCGTCAGACAGGCGCTCCAATGTCATGCTGTGCTGACAGATTTCGGCTGGATCATTGGCCGTAGTCGGCAACAACCAAAGGGGCGGGGAGGCAGTGTGATCATCCTCACGACTGCGCGAACGCTTGAGGTCCAGGGCCAGGTTACGCACGATCCGATAGAGGTAGGCCACGGGCTGCTCAACATCAGCACGCGTAGCAGCCTTCGCCGGGCTGAAACGAATCCAGGCTTCCTGGACGATGTCCTCGGCCTGAATCCGATCCCCGGTGATTTTCGCTGCATAACCCACCAATTCCCGGCGAACGGACAGGAACATGTGCAGGTGCGCGGATGAATCGGACATGGGTGATGACTCGAATAGTGTGAAGCGTCCTGGCAGGGCGTGCAGTCTAGAGCTTGTCGATAAGGATTATCAATACGGTGGAGGGCTTGCCTCGTAAAGGCACCGGTATGTGCGATCGAAACTTGGCGCCTCACGCTATGTGAACCGTCCAAGTCTCGGTCTCGCTGCGCGTCGACTTGACGTGCGCATGCGACGTATTACTGCAACGCGTATCGGTTTAACGGTCGTCGTCATGCACCGACGAAGGGTGGCGGCACATGGCTGTCACTTCGATTTCCATATAGGGATACAGCGGTAATTGCATCAGGGTGTCGTGCAGGGTTTGGGTATCCGGCACATCGAAGACGCTGACGTTGGCATACAGCCCGGCGACGCGCCACAAGTGGCGCCATGTGCCTTCGCGTTGCAGGCGTTGCGCCAATTCCTTCTCGTCGGCTTTGAGACGCGCAGCGCGGTCCGGCGGCATATCGTGTGGGAGTTTGACGGTCATGCGCACGTGAAACAGCATCGTGTGATTCCTTTAGAGTTGAGTATCAAATCAGGCGCGGGCGAAACGCTTCAGGGCCGCCTCATCCAGTGACACACCCAGGCCGGGTGCGGTCGGAATCATCAGTTGGAAATCCCGATACACCAGCGGCTCGGTGAGCACGTCATGGGTCAGCAGCAACGGGCCGAACAGCTCCGTGTGCCATTCGATTTTGCCCAGAGTGGCAAAGGCGTGGGCTGAGGCCAAGGTTCCCACGCCGCCTTCGAGCATCGTGCCGCCGTACAGCGCAATGCCGGCCGCTTCGGCGATGGCAGCGGTGCGCAGAACGGCACGCGGCCCGCCGTTCTTGGCGATCTTGAGTGCAAACACGGGCGCAGCCCCTGCACGTGCCAGGGCAAAGCTGTCTTCGACACTTTCGATGGCTTCGTCGGCCATGATCGGCACCGGGCTACGGGCGCTGACACGGGCCTGGGCTTCGCGGTCTTGGCGGGGGATGGGTTGTTCGATCAGATCGACACCGGCATCGCCCAGCATCTGGCATCCGCGGATGGCTACGGCTTCGCTCCATGCCTGGTTAAGGTCAACACGCACGCTGGCGCGATCGCCGAGCGCACGCTTGATTGCCGCCACATGGGCGATGTCCTTGGCGGGTTCGCCTGCGCCGATTTTGAGTTTGAAAATGCGGTGCCGACGGATGTCGAGCATGCGCTCGGCTTCTTCGATATCTTTTTCCGTATTGCCGCTGGCCAGTGTCCAGGCCACTTCCAGGCCATCCCTCACGCGCCCGCCAAGCAACTCGGCGACGGGCAGGCCCAGGCGTTTACCCAAAGCATCAAGCAACGCGGTTTCCAGCGCCGATTTGGCGAAGGTGTTACCGCGTACGACCTTCTCTACACGCAACATAGCAGCATTCAGGTTACTGGCATCCTGGCCGATCAACAGCGGTGCGAAGTAGCTGTCGATGTTGGTCTTGATGCTTTCCGGGCTTTCATTACCGTAGGACAGGCCGCCAATGGTTGTGGCTTCCCCGATGCCTTCGATGCCGTCGCTACAGTGCAGGCGCAGGATCACCAATGTCTGGTTTTGCATGGTGTGCATGGCCAGCTTGTGCGGGCGGATAGTCGGTAGATCGACGATGAACGTTTCGAGACGGGTGATAGTGATCATTGACGGGTCCTGATCGGGCGTTATGGCGCATGTCCATATCCCCTGGGTTTTTATTGGAACGCACCAAAGATTGCATTGCGGGCTGACAGGGGTCCAATATTGAAAGAGTCTGGTTTAATACCTTGGAGGTATCGTGGAATTACGTCACTTACGCTATTTCCGCGTCGTCGCACAAACCCTTAATTTCACTCGCGCCGCCGAACAACTGCATTTGGCACAGCCGCCGTTGAGCCGCCAGGTTCAACAGCTTGAAGAAGAGCTTGGTGTGGCATTGCTGGAGCGCAGCCGACCGCTGCGGCTGACAGACGCCGGGCGATTTTTCTATGAGCAGACCGAACAGTTATTGGAGCAGTTGACGCGTGTCTGTGACGACACCAGGCGCATTGACGCGGGCCAGCGACGCTGGCTGGGGATCGGTTTCGCACCGTCGACGTTGTATGGCGCCTTGCCAGAGCTGATTCGCCGCTTGCGCAGCGACGGAGGTATCGAGCTGGGCTTGACGGAAATGGTCACCCTGCAGCAGGTTGAAGCGCTCAAAAGCGGGCGCATCGACATTGGCTTCGGGCGTATCCATGTGGACGATACGGCGGTCATTCAAAAAGTCATTTGTCTCGACCCGTTGGTGGCGGTGTTGCCAGCGGGGCACCCCTTGCTGGGTACTGCTGTCAGCTTGGAGCAACTGGCGCAAGAGGCTTTCGTGCTGTACCCCGGCAATGTTCGGCCGAGCTATGCCGATCACGTCATCCAGCTGTTCGCGCGCAACCACCTGAAAATCTCGGTGGCGCAAATGACCAACGAATTGCAGACCGCGATCGGCCTGGTGGCGGCAGGTATTGGCATTACGCTGGTGCCGGCCTCAGTCCAGCGGTTGCACCGCGATGACATCGGCTATGCGCCCCTGCTGGACCCCGCCGCGACCTCGCCAATTGTGGTCAGCTACCGGACTGGAGATGAGTCGGCACTGTTGCGTCAGTGCCTGACGTGGATCGCGCAGTTGAACGGGGAATCATTGTAAAAGCGGCACGCCACTGAGGTCTTGCAGAGCCTGGAAACTGATGTCTGCAAGGATTTCACGCACACGGAGCCCCTGCGCAGTGACATCCAGAATCGCCAGGTCGGTATAGATCCGGCTCACGCAGGCAATGCCCGTCAACGGGTAAGTGCACTTGGGCACCAGTTTGCTTTCACCGGTCTTGGTCAGGTGGTCCATCATCACGAACACCTGGCGAGCACCGGTGGCCAAGTCCATCGCGCCGCCCACGGCGGGAATCGAGCCTTCGGCGCCAGTGTGCCAGTTGGCCAGGTCACCCTCGACAGAAACCTGGAATGCTCCCAGCACGGCGATATCGATGTGCCCGCCGCGCATCATCGAGAACGAATCGGCATGGTGAAAATATGCGCCGCCGCTGAGCAGCGTCACGTGCTGCTTGCCCGCATTGATCAAGTCATCATCTTCTTCCCCAGGCGCCGGGCTCGGTCCCATGCCCAGCACGCCATTTTCGCTGTGCAGGAACACTTCCTTATCACCCAGATAATTGGCTACCAACGTCGGTACGCCAATGCCCAGGTTCACGTAAGCACCTTCACGAATATCCTGTGCGACGCGCTGAGCCATTTCGTTGCGCGATAGTTTTTTCATAACGGACATGGGATTTGCCTCAGCTGGCGTTGGCAAGCAGGGAAGGGACGGTTGGGATCGCTACTACACGCTGGACGAAGATGCCGGGAGTGATGATGTGTTCCGGATCCAGTTCGCCCAGCTCAACGATGCGATTGACCTGAGCAATTGCCGTAGTCGCGGCCATGGCCATAATCGGTCCAAAGTTGCGTGCGGCCTTGCGGTAGGTGAGGTTGCCCCAGCGATCACCTTTTTCTGCCTTGATCAATGCAATGTCGGCGTGCAGCGGCATTTCCAGCACATAGTTGCGCCCTTCGATCAGCCGGGTTTCCTTGCCTTCGGCCAACAACGTGCCGTAGCCGGTCGGTGAATAGAATGCGCCGATACCGGAACCCGCGGCGCGGATGCGTTCGGCCAGATTGCCTTGAGGCACCACCTCCAGTTGCACTTTGCCCGCCCGGAAAAGCTCATCAAATACATACGAATCCGACTGCCGTGGAAACGAGCAAATCACCTTGGCCACGCGACCGGCCTTGAGCAGTGCGGCCAACCCGATCTCGCCGTTGCCGGCATTATTGCTGATGATCGTGAGATCACGGGCGCCCGATGCGATTACGCCATCGACCAGCTCCGAGGGCATTCCGGCGGTACCAAAGCCTCCGACCATGATGACCGCCCCGTCGGCGATGCCGTCCAATGCCGCGGCGATGGATTCGAACGTTTTATTGATCAAGGCGTGCTCCTGTGTGCAGACGAATTGAGGCAATCAGACTGAGGGCGAGTCTGGAACTGCTGCTCGTTCAGTGTTGATCAGCGGTGACGTACAGAGTGCCAAATGTTCTGTCGAAGCGGGCTGCCCAGCGAACGATGTGGTGCGATTAACGAACGCTTGGGCAGGCTTTTCGCAAAGGGCTGAACGGTGTAGCGGCTGATTGGGTCATCACGAACTTGTCGGCCACCCTTATCCAGTAATCCGCCTGGGCTGATGTGAAACCCGAATCGGTCTGTTTAGTCGTGGTTGGCGGTGACCAACAGGTGTCACGCCCCAGAGCCGACCGGGTGATGCCGTTGACCAAGATCTCTTCTCCTGGTACTTGCCGTGATAGCCTTTCAGGATGTCTTGGAGGGACCCATGAGAAAAATCGTCGTTGTGCTTTGGCTGGCCATTCTTGGAGTCGGAGTGGCTGGTTATGGATGGAGCGTCGAGCGTCATCGGGATGACGTGGCGAAAGCAGCGTCACTGGTGTCCAGGCACCTGCTTGCGTTTGAAGAGCAGCCAGGCCTGGACCTGTCCAGCTACTTGGCGCGCGGTGAGCAGGCCGAACAGGAACTGGCGGCGGATCTGCTGCAGATGCAGTCTGCCGATTGGGCGGGCGCCGAGACCAAAAGAGACGCGGCCATCGCGTTCAACGCTCGCGCCATCAGCGTCATACGCACCTATACGCGCTTTCGTATGTCAAATCTGCGGGTCGGCTTGACTCAGCGGCGACTGCTGGAAGATGAACGCGCGCTGGCCCTGGAGACTGACCCAACGCTGAAGGGCCCAGCCTCTCAACGCTTGCAGACCGACAAGGATAAGTACGGGGCGGAGCAGCGCGAGTATCAGCATCTGGCGACGGCCATAGGTATGCAGTGTGAAATGCTGCTGAGGGCAAATGATGGAGTCAACGCTGCATTTGGTGAAGGCTCGGGACTGGATGCAACGACTCGGGCGTTCATGAAAAAGCTGATATAGCCCTGCGCTCATTCCCTCAGGGGAGGTATCACTGACGCCGCAGCAGCGCTTTTACGCAGGGTCAGTTCAAAAGGCAGGGTCACGTGCTGCTGGAGATTGGGTTTTTTCTCGATCAAGTTGATCAGCATCTCCACGGCCATGCGCCCGAAGCCTTCGGCGGGCTGGGCAATGGTGGTCAGCGGCGGATCACAGTAGTGCGCCAGCGGAATATCATCGAATCCCACCAGAGAGATGTCTTCCGGCACGCGCAAGCCAGCGTCCTTGATGCGCTTGAGCGCGCCGATGGCCATCTCGTCGTTTTCGCAAAACAGCGCAGTCGGGCGATCGGGTAGCGCCAGCAGGGTAGCCGCGCCGTCATAACCGGCGCGCAAACTGAAGTCGCCGTGGCAGATAATCGCCGGATCGCTGGTGATGCGCGCCTGAGCCAATGCCGCCTGGTAGCCCGCCACTCGCTCCTGGGTCAGGGGGCTGCTTTGAGGGCCCTTGATCAAGCCAATCCGACGATGCCCGAGACCGATCAGGTGTTCGGTCATGGCTTTGGCGGCTGCCTGGTTGTCGAGGCTGATGGTGGGATGGCGCCCGTCCTTGATCACTTCGCAGGCGTTGATCATCGGCGGGGTGTCTGCGCGGTCGGCCGGGAAAGGGTCGTAGGCGCGCAACTGAATCACGCCATCGGCCTGATGGGCGTCAACCAGCCCGGCAAACTCGCGCTCGATGGCTTCGCGGCCCTGGGTATCACAGAGCAGCAGTCGATAACCCGCGGCCTGGGCGGCCTGTTGTGCGCCACTGATCACGCGCGCGAAAAACGTGTTGGCAATCTTCGGGACGAGGATGACCAGGTTGCCGGTGCGCCGGGAGCGAAACTGGACCGCCATCAGGTTGGGGCGATAACCCGCCTGTTCGACGGCCGCGTTGACCTTGTCACGCGTGGCCTCACGCACCCGTTCCGGTGATGCCAGGGTGCGCGATACGGTCGCCACCGAAACGCCGGCGAGCCGGGCGACTTCACGAATATTGGACAAAATCACCTCATGCTTGAACGGTACGTCCGGCGAGCTTACAGCAGGTCTGCTCGCGCTTGAATCCTCGCGACCCTCGATTATCGATTTGACAGGTCACGCTGCAGCGCATAAATTCCAGCTAAAATGTAACCGGTTACATTTTGCTGTAAACCGCTTTCAACCGAGCCGCACAGAGAAGGTCAGCGATGAACACAGTGATACCCAAAATAAGAATGGGTTTTGTCGGTGGAGGGGAGGGGTCGTTTATCGCCCAGGCCCATCACCAGGCCGCCGGGCTGGATGGGCGCTTTGAGCTGGTGTGTGGTGCGTTCAGTCGCGACGCCAAGAACAACGAGCGTACTGCCAAGCGCTTGGGTTTGGCGCCATCGCGCTGTTACAGCACCTGGCAATCGATGCTTGAAGCCGAGCGCGCGCTGCCCGCTGACCAGCGCATGGAACTGCTGGTGATCGTAACGCCGAATCATCTTCATGCGCCGGTGGCCGCCGAGGCATTGGCCGCGGGCTTTCACGTGTTCAGCGAGAAGCCTGCAGCATTGAGCCTCGCCGAACTACAGGGCCTGAAAACCCGATTGGACAGCAGCGCCGGGCTGTATGGCCTGGCGCATACCTACCTCGGTTATCCGATGGTCTGGCAAGCGCGGCAGATGGTGCGCGACGGCGTGATCGGCCACGTGCGCAAGGTGCTGGTGGAATATCCCCAGGGCTGGCTCAGCCAGGATATGGCCGGGCAGGGCAACAAGCAGGCCGAGTGGCGCGGGCAGCCGGCGTTGTCCGGGGTGGGCGGCTGCATCGCCGACATCGGCACCCATGCCTTTTCCCTCGCGGAGTTTGTGGCCGATCAAACCGTCACCCACCTGTGTGCCAGCTTGGGCGTGCACGTCGAGGGGCGTCAGTTGGACGACGATTGCGCCATGCTGTTGAAGATGGCCCAGGGTGCCAGCGGCGTGCTGATCGCCAGCCAGGTCTGCGCGGGTGAAGAGAACTCCCTGAGTATTCGTGTCTACGGTGACAAGGGCGGCCTTGAATGGCGCCAGGAACAACCGGCCAGCCTGATTCATCGTTCGCTCGACCAGCCGATGCGCGTCTTGCGCTCCGGCACCGGGCAGCCGTGGTTGTGCGAGGCCGCGACCCGGCGCATGCGCTTGCCCGCCGGTCATCCCGAAGGCTACCTGGAAGCCATGGCCAATCTGTACGGCGATTTTGCCACCGCCATTCGCACCGGCGGCGTCGACAATGCCGCGCCTGGCGTGCCAGGGATCGACGTCGGCCTGCGCGGCATGGCGTTTATCGAAGCGGCCCTAGCCAGCCACAGCAGCGACGTCAAATGGACCCCTCTGGAGTGCCACGCATGAAACCGCAACCGCCTGCCGTGACCCCGAACGCCAAGGCCCCTCAAGGCCTGCGCGGCCCCGGGATTTTTCTGGCGCAGTTCATCAGCGATGAAGCGCCTTTTGACTCGCTGGCCGCGATTGCCCAGTGGGCTGCATCCCAGGGCTACAGCGCGATTCAACTGCCGACGCTGGGCACGCGCTATATAGATTTGGAGCGTGCTGCCGCCAGCCAGCGTTACTGCGATGAATTGAACGCCGTGTGCGCCAGCGCCGGTGTTGAAATCAGCGAGCTGTCCACCCACCTGCAAGGCCAGTTGGTGGCCGTGCACCCGGCGTTCGATGCCCTGTTCGATGACTTCGCCCCGGCTCATTTGCGTGGCCAGCCCCAGGCGCGCACCGAGTGGGCGATCGAGCAATTGAAGCTGGCGGCGCGGGCCAGCCAGCGTCTGGGCCTGACAGCCCACGCGACCTTTTCCGGGGCCTTGCTCTGGCCTTATATGTACCCGTGGCCGCAGCGCCCTGCTGGGTTGGTGGAGCAGGGTTTTGCCGAACTGGCCAAGCGCTGGCTGCCGATCCTCGACTGCTTCGATGAAGCCGGTGTCGACCTGTGCTACGAAATTCACCCCGGTGAAGACCTGCACGACGGCGCCTCGTTCGAGCGTTTCCTTGAAGCCGTCAATCACCATCCCCGCGCCGCGATCCTCTACGACCCCAGCCACCTGTTGCTTCAGCAGATGGACTACCTGGGCTTTATCGACCGCTATCACTCCCGAATCCGCATGTTCCACGTCAAGGATGCGGAGTTCCGTCCCGATGCGCGCTCCGGCGTCTATGGCGGTTACCAGGGCTGGGTGGAGCGCCCAGGACGCTTCCGTTCGCTGGGTGACGGGCAGATCGACTTCAAGTCGATCTTCAGCAAGCTGACTCAGTACGGTTTCAACGGTTGGGCCGTGCTGGAGTGGGAGTGTTGCCTGAAAGACTCCGCCCAAGGCGCTGCCGAAGGCGCGGGGTTCATCCGCGATCACATGATCATTCGAAGCGAAAAAGCCTTTGACGATTTCGTCAGCGTGGCCAGCGATGCGGCTTCCAACAGGCGCTTGTTAGGCTTGCCTGAGGCCTGAGTTTCACCAGTTTTTTCAATAACAATAAGACGGTGACTGTTATGACCTGGATGACCGCGCGCCTGAGCGCCATGATGTTCCTGCAGTTCTTTATCTGGGGTGGCTGGTTCGTCACCCTGGGCACCTTCCTGTCCAGCCAGTTGGGTGCCAGCGGCAGCCAGATTGGCATGGCGTTCTCGACCCAGTCCTGGGGCGCGATCATTGCGCCGTTCGTGATCGGCCTGATCGCTGACCGTTTCTTCAATGCCGAACGCATTCTGGCGATGCTGCATTTGGTGGGAGCGGTGTTGCTGTATCAACTCTACCGGGCGCCGGATTTTGCCGCGTTCTATCCCTACGTGCTGGCCTACATGATGATCTACATGCCGACCCTGGCATTGGTGAACTCCGTTGCCTTCCGGCAGATGCGCGACCCGGCGCTGGAGTTTTCGCGCATTCGTGTATGGGGCACCGTGGGCTGGATTGTCGCGGGCGTGGTGATCAGTTTCGTGTTCGCCTGGGACTCGAAAGCCGCGATTGCTTCCGGTGGCCTGCGCAACACCTTCCTGATGGCGGCGCTGGCATCCTTGGTGCTGGGCATCTACAGCTTTACACTGCCCGATACCGCTCCGCTGAAGGCCGACACCACGCGAACCGGTGTCAAACAGCTCCTCGGCCTGGACGCCTTGGGCCTGTTGAAAGACCGCAGTTACCTAGTGTTTTTCATTGCCTCGATCCTGATCTGCATCCCGCTGGCGTTCTATTACCAGAATGCCAATCCATTTCTTGCCGACATCGGCATGACCAATCCCACGGCGAAGATGGCCATCGGGCAGGTCTCCGAAGTCCTGTTCATGCTCCTGCTGCCGCTGTTCATTCACCGCTTCGGGATCAAGATTGCCTTACTCATGGGCATGCTGGCATGGGCGTTGCGCTACGTGCTGTTTGCCTACGGTAACAATGCCGACCTGGCCTTCATGCTGTTCACCGGTATCGCCCTGCACGGCATCTGCTACGACTTTTTCTTTGTGTCCGGGCAGATCTACACCGATGCAAAAACCCCCGAGCGCTTCAGAAGCTCAGCCCAGGGCTTGATTACCCTGGCCACCTACGGGGTTGGCATGCTGATCGGCTTCTGGGTCGCGGGCCATGTCTCCGACTACTACGCCACCCCGGCGGGACACCAGTGGCAGAGCATCTGGTTATTCCCGGCGTTCTTTTCCCTGGGCGTCGTGCTGGTGTTCATGTTTGCCTTTCGCGATGCGCGGCGGTCTGGGGTGACGCCTGCCGAGGCTGCCTGACGACGGCTAAAGGCTGTCAGGGTCGCCAAAAAACATCTGAATCCGCGACCGCAACCACCGCTCCCCAGGATCATTGTCTTGAGACCCGCGCCACGCCATGTGCAGTTCGAAACTGCGCACTGGCAACGGCGGGTCCTCTGCGCGCAGCCCGCCCGCCGAAGTCAGTGCCTCGGCAGCGTAGTCCGGTACGGTGGCGAGGATGTCGGTGCCGGCGAGCAGAGTGCCCAGGCCGTTGAACTGGGGCACGGCCAGTACCACGTGGCGCTTGCGGTCGAGTTTTTCCAGTTCTTCATCGATGAAACCGCTCAAGTCACCGGCGAATGACACCAAGGCGTGGGGGCGGGCGCAGAAGTCGTCCAGGCTCAGTGAGCCGGGGACGCTGTCGGCGCGTAGCAGTTTCGGCAGGCTGCGGCGCAGGACCTTGCGCTTGGCGTTGGCCGGCAAGTCGGCGGTGTAGCTGACGCCGATGGAGATTTCGCCAGAGGCCAGCAGGCCCGGCATCAGGATGTAGTTGACGCGGCGTACCACCAGCACGATGCCGGGGGCCTCGGCGCGCAGGCGCTTGAGCAGTTGGGGCAGCAGGGCGAATTCGACGTCGTCGGACAGGCCGATGCGAAACACCGCCGTGCTGGTGGCCGGGTCGAACTCGGCGGCGCGGCTGACGGCGGTGGAAATCGAATCCAGGGCCGGGGAGAGCAGGGCGAAGATCTCGATCGCACGAGCGGACGGCTCCATGCTCCGGCCGGTGCGCACGAACAGCGGATCGTCGAACAGGCCGCGCAGGCGCGACAGTGCAGCGCTGATGGCCGGCTGACCGAGGAACAGCTTCTCGGCCGCGCGGGTCACGCTGCGCTCGTGCATCAAGGTTTCGAATACGATCAAGAGGTTAAGGTCGACACGACGCAGGTCATTACGGTTCATCTTGTGTCCTGGAAGAGTCAGCAAACTTGACGAGAGCAGTCACAAGGGAACCCCCAGGATTCCATTAAGAAACGTGACCGGCATGAATCTTACGGGGAAAGACTGGTACTCTGCACCGGCTAATTGAGTTTTCCCACAATACTTGAGGTCTATTCCTCAGATGCGGAATCAATGGCAAGCATGGTGACTATTAATGGTGACCGGTGGCCTTACCCGGAAAGCCCAGATAGAGTTCATGGCATTAGAGGTTACTTTGACGAGGTTTGCGATGTCCCGCACGATTCGTTTTCACAAGTTTGGTCCGGCCGAGGTGCTCAAGTGCGAAGAGCATGCAGCCGCGTTGCCCGCACCGGGCGAAGTGCAGGTGCGTGTCGAAGCGATCGGCATCAGCTGGTATGACATTCTGTGGCGCCAGAACCTGGCGTCCTCCCATGCACGTCTGCCGTCCGGCCTGGGCCATGAAATGGCCGGTGTGGTCGTCGCCCTCGGCGAAGGCGTGGATGACTTGGCGGTCGGCGACAAGGTCGCCAGTTTCCCGGCCGAGAGCCCCAACGATTACCCGGTGTATGGCGAACAGATCGTCCTGCCCCGTTCGGCGCTGGTCCGCTACCCGGACGTACTGAGCCCCATCGAAGCCAGCGTGCATTACACGCCGTTGCTGATCGCCTACTTCGCTTATGTGGACCTGGCACGCGTGAAGCCCGGGCAATTCGCCCTGGTGACCGATGCCAGCCACTGCGCGGGCCCTTCGTTCGTGCAATTGGGCAAGGCCTTGGGGGTGCGGGTGATTGCCGCGACCAAGGACAGCGCGGAACGTGAATACCTGCTGTCCCTCGGCGCGGAAAAGGTCATCGTCACCGAAGAGCAGGACCTGCTCATGCAGGTCAACAAGTTCACCGACAACCGTGGCGTTGACGTGGTATTCGATGGCTTGGGCGGCCCGCAGATGTCGTTGCTCGGCGATGTGCTGGCGCCGCGTGGCAGCCTGGTGCTCTACGGCTTGCAGGGTGGCAACCAGACGCCATTTCCGGCCTGTGCCGCGTTCCAGAAGAACATCCAGTTCTTTGTGCACTGCATCGGCAATTTCACCGGCAAACCGGAATTGGGCATCACCCAGGACCAGGTCGCCCTGCAGCGTGCCTTGCGTGACATCAACCAACTGACCGCCGATCGTGTGTTGTTGCCGCTGAAAACCACGGTGTTTGCGTTCAATCAATTTGTAGAAGCGCATCGCTACATGGATGAATGCCCGTGCCGTGAGCGCGTTGCGTTGCAGGTCGAAGCTGTTTAGCACGTAGGAATATTCTCAAGCGAGAGTTTCCAGCCTTGGGCGCATGGGACAAATGCGCCATTTGACAGGACTCTGTGTGCCCCTCTCTTGGAACGCCTGCCTGGCGTTTCTTCCCCTGAATCATGCCTTTCTGCCTGACGCCGCCCTGAATTCCAGCGCGGCGTTGTTGTTTTTGCGCCATCGGTGAATGTCATGACTTTCATCTGGACTGGTTTTTAGCCAGGTTCTGTATCTGTTAATCAATATTGCAGCGCTGATAATTGCTCCTCACTTCATCTCAAGGACTGAGCAATGATTGAATCAATGACGCTGCGTTCGGTCGTCAATCGAACGCCTGCTGCGCACCCCGTGACGCCCCAGGGACGACAGGCATATCAACGCAAGTTCACATTCAACAAATGGGAAAGTTGGCTGATTTGTAGTTGTCGGACGCTTCTTTAATTAGTTTAAAAAAGATGTGTAGGGCCTTGTAGGAATCGTCCTGAGCATGTCGGAAAGGCTCGTAAATACTGGGTCTCGCCGAATGATGGCGATTTAGCCAACACCCCACGTTGCCGGCGTCTTTATGTTGCGAGGTGCTAGTGTTTATTCACCGGTACATCATACGAAGCGCGACTTTCCTACACAGGTTTATAGGTCGAGTAACTGCCGCTGGTAGTTGCTTGAAACTGATATCTCAACGCAGGTAGTAGAACGATGAGCGCTATTCACGAACAGGCTATGAATTATGTTTACCAGCAAGTTCTGCAACGCTTGATTGGGCACTTTACGCGGGCCGAACGAACGTCACTCCAGTTGCTGATCCAGCGCATTGTCGTGGCGGCAGGAGGCATGGAGCAGGTCGGCGATTACAAGGTCTTGATCGCCCACGGCGGTGGTGAGGTCAGCAGCTACACCCTGGCTCTGCTGAGGGCCGCCCAGTTGACCATCGCCGGCCGTACCCCGCGCACCTTTCAATTGCGGGTCGCGACCTTGCGCCACACGGGCATGACCCAGGGCACCCTGGATACCCTCAATCGCGGTTATAACCGGTTGTTCCTCCATGATGACCCACGCGTGGAGTTGTTGATGGTGGAAAACCATGAAGTATTGCCATTCAACCATCAGCGCCCGGCTTCCGCGGCCGGTCGGGACGTCAGCCAGCGCACCATGCTGATGGTGGGGCACCTGACGTCCGGAGACATCCGCGCCACGTTCTGCAACGAGACCTACCTGGCCCTCGGCGACTTCTACCAGCGTGCCGTCACCTGGAACGGCGGGGTGCATGCCCTGGTCAGTGGCGACGCCCCGCGCAAGCAAACCCAGTTGCTGGCCTGGCTGAAAAAGGCCGCCGTGGGCGCGGGCATTCCGGTGGCCAGGGGTTGGCCGATGTCGCTGACTGCGTTGTTTGCGCGCATGGATGATATGAGCACGGGGTATTACCAGGATATGTTCGGCGAACACTATGTCGCCAATGCCAGCCCAAGCCGTTCCAGTCATCGTTATCTGGCGTATATCAACGTAGCCGATCTGCTGAACGATACCGTGCCGGCCGGCGCCCCTTTGCTCAATGACTTCATGGCCTACGCGCCCGACCCGTTGGGCTTTCATTTGAGCCAGCCGACCTACGCCAATCCATTGCTGATGGCTCACTTGCGCGGTCTACAGGCCCAATGCCTGCGGGAACTGGACTATGGAGACGGGGTAGAGCGCTTTTTCGAGCAGGCCGCCCATTACATGATCCGTCAGCAAATGCCCGAAGCATTACTGGCCCAGGCCGCCACGCGGGAGGGGCGAATGCTGTCGACGACGCATGCCCAGGCGTTCTTCGGCCTGGACGAAACCCAGTTGATCTGCCTGCTGTTCTCCCCGTTCATCCACCATGGGGAACGCCTGGAAGGCTACTTGCGCCAATGCCACCCGGGCATGCTGGTGGCGCTGCCGGAGCTGCACAAAGTGCTGCAGGGCAAGTCGAGTTCCGAGATGTTGCAGCAGTGGATCACCGACACCAGTGGCTTGCCGCTGCCCTTGCTTGAGCACCTGTACCGCAAGCGGCCACACGTTGTGCGCGGCGGCCCGCTGCACCGCGCATCGGCGCCGGCGCGCAGCCCGGTGCAGTCCGTTCAACTGTCCGGGCAATGACACTGCGTGGCGAACGCCAGGCGGATTTCGCGTACCAGGCGGTTTACCGGTATGTGATCAGCCTGATCAACGAGTCCAGCCCAGGGGTGCGCGTCAAGCTGCCGTCCCTTCGGCAATTGGCGGGGCGGCTGAGCGTCTCGATCTCGACGATCCAGTACGCCTATTCATTACTGGAGAAGGAAGGGCGGGTGTATTCAGTGGCCAAGTCCGGGTATTACGCCTGGCCCCTGGTCGCGGGCGGCCAGGTCGGGGCGGGCGGTGATTTGCTCGACCGACTCTATGCCGCCGCCCGCCGACCCGGCATGGCGGTGCTCAGCGGCGACGAGCCGGCATTGCTGGCCTCGCTGGATGGCACCTTGCTACGCCTGGAGCGGGAACTGGTACGCCAATATCCGCGCCATTTGCAGCCCTGGTCCCAGGCCTGCGGTGTGTGGGAACTGCGTGCGGCGTTGGCGGCCCGCTACACCACATCGCCCACGCGCTGCTGGCATGCCGACGATGTCTACATCGGTGCCGATTTGCGCGGCGTGCTGGATATCCTGATTGACGTTCTGGGCCTGCGCGGCACCACGGTGGTTGTGGAATCGCCGTGTGACTGGCTGATTTTGCGCCTGCTGCAGGATGCCGGCGTGCACATCATCGAGCTGTGCTGGACGCCACAAGGCAGGCTGGACCTCGCCAGGCTCCGGCAATTGCTGCGCGACGAACCGGTACATCTGGTGCTGCTGTCGTCGTCGGTAAGCCTGCCGGCCGGCATGGCGATGTCGACGCAGGACCGTGGAGAACTGGCGCAACTGCTGGATGAGTACGGCTGCTGGCTGTTGGAAAACGACACCTTTGGCGACCTGAGCTTTAAATGGCCTCAAGCCTCACTGCGCGAGCTGGTCAACCCGGAGCGGCTGATCGTGTTTTCCTCATTCGAGAAAATCCTCGGTTCGGAGGCGCCCTACGGCTACCTTCTGTCCCGCGACATGGGCAGTGAGTTGCAGCGCCAATTCCTGCTGCGTTCCTTCCGGCTTTCATCGATTCGTCAGCGGGCGATCGCACGGCTGTTTCAAAGCGGCCGTATCGATCAGCATTTGAGCACCCTGCGCCAGCTGCTGCAGGAGCAAGCCCTGGAAATGAGTGTGCGCCTGGAGCAGCATCTGGGGGCTCAGGTGAGTTTTCGCATGCCGGCGGCGGGCGCGACGTTCTGGCTGGCTTCCACCCATGCCGTGGATATGCGCGAAGTGTTCCAGCGGTTGCTTGCGCAGCAGGTGGTGGTGGCGCCTGGGGAGCTGTTCAGTGTCTGCGGCCTTCATCATCAGTATTTTCGCCTGAGCCATACCTTTCATGGCCAACCGAGCCTTGACCTTGCCCTGACAGCCCTTAGCGACGCCCTGCGGCAGGCACAAACCGCCTGAGTCATGTATGAAACTTCTCTTGCTGCTGTAGGATCTATACCGTCGCGAAGCAGTCCAACTCTCAGTAAACTGCCGCTTTTTTCCGAATCACTTCTCTCTGAGGTTTTTGCATGACAATCAGTCCTTTTGCGGGCAAGCCGGCGCCAGCCCAGTTGCTGGTGGATATCCCGCGACTGGTCACGGCCTACTACACGGGCCAGCCTGATGCATCGATCTCCACCCAGCGTGTCGCCTTTGGTACGTCCGGCCACCGTGGCAGCTCGTTCGAGCTGAGCTTCAACGAATGGCATGTGCTCGCCATCAGCCAGGCCATCTGCCTGTATCGCGAAGCCCAGGGTATCAACGGCCCATTTTTCGTCGGCCTGGACACCCACGCATTGTCCACGCCTGCCGGGGCCAGCGCCCTGGAAGTGCTGGCGGCCAATGGTGTGCACGTAATGCTCGCCGAGGGCGATGAATACACGCCGACGCCGGCGATTTCCCACGCCATCATCTGTTACAACCGTGGCCGCACCAGCGGTTTGGCGGACGGCATTGTCATCACGCCGTCCCATAATCCGCCGCAAAGCGGTGGCTACAAGTACAACCCGCCCAATGGCGGCCCGGCCGATACCCACGTGACCAAGTGGATCGAAGCCAAGGCCAACGAGCTGCTGGCCAACCGGTTGGCGGGCGTGAAGCGCATCACCCACGCGCAGGCACTCAAGGCTGACACCACCCATCGCCATGATTACCTCAACAGCTACGTGGCCGACCTGGTCAACGTGATCGACATGGACGCCATCCGCAGCGCCGACCTGCGCTTGGGGGTGGATCCACTGGGCGGAGCAGGGGTGCGCTATTGGTCGGCGATTGCCGAGCATTACCGTCTGAACCTGGACGTGGTGAACACCGAAGTCGATTCGACGTTCCGCTTCATGAGCGTCGACTGGGACGGGCAGATTCGCATGGACCCTTCGTCCAGCTACGCCATGCAAGGCCTGATCGGCCTCAAGGAACGCTTCGACGTGGCGTTCGCCTGCGACCCGGACCACGACCGCCACGGCATCGTGACCCCGTCCGGTGGCCTGTTGGCACCCAACAACTACCTGGCAGTGTCCATCGACTACCTGTTCCAGAACCGTCCTGACTGGCGCGCCGACGCCGCGGTGGGCAAGACCGTGGTCAGCAGTGGCTTGATCGACCGCGTGGCCGCACGTATTGGCCGTCGCCTGTACGAAGTGCCGGTGGGCTTCAAGTGGTTTGCCGACGGCTTGTTCGAAGGTTCGTTGGGTTTTGGCGGTGAAGAAAGCGCCGGCGCCTCGTTCCTGCGCAAGGACGGCAGCGTGTGGAGCACCGACAAGGACGGCTTGATTCCGGCCTTGCTGGCAGCGGAAATGACCTCGCGCAAAGGCCAGGACCCTAGCCAGATCTACCGTGGCCTCACCGACGCCTTGGGCGAGCCGTTCGCGATTCGTGTCGACGCCAAGGCCACCCCGGCGCAAAAGGCCCTGTTGGGCAAACTGTCGCCGGAGCAGGTGACCTCTACCGAATTGGCCGGTGAGACGATCCAGCAGATCCTCAGCCATGCACCGGGCAACAACCAGGCCATTGGCGGCTTGAAGGTGATGACCGAAAACGGCTGGTTCGCCGCACGGCCTTCGGGTACCGAGGATATCTACAAGATCTATGCCGAGAGCTTTATCGGTGAAGATCACCTCAAGCGGCTGGTAGAAGAGGCGCAGGTGCTGGTAGACGGCGCCATTTCCCAATAACACTGCACGCATCAAAATGCGGGAGGGGGCAAGTCCCTCCCGCATTGAGACGGTCTCAAGCCAGATCGACGAGCACGATTTCGCTGTCCTCGATGGCGGTCACCCGCAACACCGATTCCTCTTCAATCGCTACACCGTCTCGAGCTTGCGCGTGCAAGCCATTGACTTCAATCACACCGGTTGCCGGCACCAGGTAGGCGCGTCGGCCGCTGTCCAGGCGGTATTCGGCACTTTCCCCCGCTTTCAGGTTCGCCGCCACCAGGCGTGCATCCGCACGTATACGCAGGCTTTCACTGTCACCCGCCTTGCCGCTGGCCAGGGTCACGAAACCTTCGCGACCGTCTTTCGGGAATGGTTTGGCGCCCCATGACGGCGGCAGGCCGCTTTCATTCGGGATAATCCATATCTGGAAAATCTTGCTCGCGGTCTCTTCCAGGTTGTATTCGCTGTGGGCGATCCCGGTACCCGCGCTCATTACTTGCACATCGCCAGCCTCGGTGCGGCCTTTGTTGCCGAGGTTGTCGGCATGGCTGATGGCGCCTTCACGCACATAAGTGATGATTTCCATGTCGCGGTGCGCATGCTGTGGGAAGCCGGTGCCGGGCGCGATAATGTCGTCGTTCCACACCCGCAGGTTGCCCCAATGCATGCGCTTGGGATCGTGGTATTCGGCAAACGAGAAGTGGTGATGAGCGTCAAGCCAACCATGGTTGGCGCCGCCCAGAGATTTGAAAGGTCGAAGTTCTAACATGGTCGTTCTCCTGTAGATGGCGCCTATGATCCAGCACCTCATGATCGATAAAAAGCGTAAAAAATGCCTGATTCCTATCGAGCGTATCGATTGATTGCTGACGTTTTGACTTTCACTTCATCGCCTAACTGCATGACAGCAAAGCAATTGGCTGGAACTGCGCAGCGATTCCGGCGACCATGGTGCCCCTGTAACCGTCAAGCTCAGCGCAGGAGTCCGCGTGCCGCATCAACCGTCCGATTTGCCTCCCGAACTGCGTCCATTGGCCGAAATGCCGCTGCTCAAGCGTCTTGCCGCGCGCCTGTTTGGCCATGGCCTCACCCGATTGCGCGCCCAGCACCGGTTTTCCTGGTTGCACGGGCAGGCCGACGGGTTTCGCAGTGGGCACGAGGCGGGGGTTGAGTACGGTTATCGTGAAGGCAAGGCCGATGGCATCGAGGAAGGCCGGCAAGTCCTGTTGATCCGCGACTTTCGCCCGGATGAGCACCGTGCCCCGGGAGTCGATGATGATCTGTTCGACGATTGGCGCTTGCCCCTGACGGCCGACTTGAAAAAACGTATGAAGGCTGACGTGGCGCGGTTGCTGCCCGCTCACGCCCAGCCCAGTGCGGCTCAGTGGAAAATGATCTTCAGTGACACGCCTTCTACCTCGGTGATCGCCGGCGCGGGTGCGGGGAAGTCCACGTCGCTGGTGTTGCGCATCCTGCTGCTGACCCATTACCTGGGCTTTGAACTCAGCTCCATGACCGTGGTGACCTTCACCCGGGAGTCGCGTAAAGACTTCATCAACAAGCTGATGGAAATTCTCGGTGTGTGGGGACAACCCCTTGGAATCAAGGAGGCCCAGGCGGTGGTGCGCACCTTCCACTCGCGCATTCTGCCAATGGTGCGCAGCTTGCCGGGTTTTGAACGCCTGCAAGCGTTCGAGAACCTGAGCGCGGGCTTCGACGACGCCGACAGCAACCCATTCGACCTGCGCATCAATGACGCGCAGCGCCAGCAGATGAATGCCTGTTATCACCACTTGTACAAGCAGCACCCGCGCTTTCGCGAGCTGATCGCACCGCTGGCGCGGCACGGCTTGCAGCTCAAGGAGTTGGAGCGTGACCACCCTGACGTGCAGAAACGCGTGGCGGTGACCGAACTGGCCGCCAAGCGTGATGAAGCGCTGTGTGATGTGATCGAAGACCTGTGGTTTCGCGCAGGCGCCTGGCCCATCAAAGGCATCGAGCCCAATCGCCAGGCAGTCGAGATCAATGGTGCTCAATTCCATTGCCACGGCTATATACCGGCGCTGGATGCCTGGGTGGTGCTGGGTTTCGACTCCCGGGAAAATGCCCAGCTCAGCCGACCCAACGCCAAGCTTTCGGTGCGTGCAGAGTGGGCAGTAAAGCGCACGCTGTTTCAAGCTTTCTGTCGTAAGCCATTGATTTGGATGGATAGTTACGAATCTTCAAAGCGTCTTCTCAGCAGTTTGGCCGGCGAGGCCACCGCTGGCCCAGGCTTCGATTACAAGGTCAAAGGTGAGCTCGCTTCGGCGCCCTTACTCGATAGCTTTGTGATGGCGGCCGGGTTTATCGAGAACCTTGGGCTGGACGTTCCTACGGCCGTGAGCCAGATGACCTTCGCCAAGGACGACCCCGACCGGTTCTTCTTCGAGGCCCTGAGCATCTTCTGGAAGGGCCTGGAAGACCACCTGCTCGATCAATCGCCGCCGATCATGACGTATAACCGCATGTTCTCGCTGTTTGGCGAAAACACCCCGGAAAACCTCAAGCTCCTCAGCGATCCGCTGTTGCGCCCGCTGTCCCATCTGATGATCGACGAGTTCCAGGACGTTTCGCCGCAGATTGTCTCGTGGCTCCGCGCCAGCCTGCGGGAGATCCGCAGCCGTGGGCCAGCCCTGCATGTGGGGCGCGGTGCGCAGCACTCTTCGCTGCTCTGCGTGGGGGATGACTGGCAGTCAATCTATGGCTGGCGGGGCAGTTCGCCCAAATACTTCATGGACTTCAACAAGGAGTTCCCATCACCGGCCACCACACGCGTGATGCTCAGTGAGAATTACCGCAGTCACCAGCACATCATCGATGCCGCTGAACACATCGTGCGCGCCGCCCCGGCGATCCCTGGCAAGAAGGCCAAGGCCAGTGGTGCGCCCAAGGCATTGGTGCCGGTCACCGTATCGGTGCGCGACGATGCCGCGCTGGGGCAGCAACTGCAGGAACATTACAATCGAGGCGAATCGGTGTTGATGCTTTATCGAAAAAGTAGCGATAAGCTATTGATTAAAGAGCATATTCAGTCTGTTGTTAATGTTGATTCTAGCTTGCCGCCGCAGTCCCGCAGGCTCAAGCAGTTGACGTATCACAGCGCCAAGGGCTTGCAGGCAGATGCGGTGTTCTTGCTGGGGGATTGTCAGCATGTCACCCGTTCACCCTACAAGAACCAGGTTTACCGCATGGCGGGCCTGGGAAAAGAGGGTGACCGCGAGCCTTACGACAACGCGCAGAAGGATGAGGTGCTGCGATTGGCCTATGTCGGCATTACCCGCGCCGTCAGCCATTGCTACTGGCATGTGGAAAAGCCCGAAGGTCCGGCAGCCAATGTGCCCCGGGCTTCGGAGCGGGTGGATGGCAAGAAAGCCTTCTTCGACGATCAGCGCGGCTGAAGCCGCACCGGATCGATGTGTGGACGCTGAGGTTAGGCCCGCAGTGACACCGGCGGCACGAACGACTCCAGTTCATCCTCCACGGCTTCGATGATGCGCTCCACATCCGCCGCGTTCATCACGGTCGAGCAGGGAATGCCGGCGATCGCGATCAGGGTCTCGCCGCTGGCACGGTCGAACAGGCGGACAACCATGCTGCCGGGCGCATCCATGCTGCCCTCGAAGCCGATCGGATGGAAATGCCAGCGCATCAGTTGGCACGCGTTGGGGAATGTCACTTTATTCATGTTGCCCACCTTGTTCATTGAGCGCTTCCTTTAGCTCGCGGCAGGGCCAAGACCTTCACTGGTCATGGCATCGAAGAACTTAAAAGTAGCATCCGTTCGCGACTGCCATGTGACTTTCCAGGCTCCGTTCGGCAGTTGTTTTCCATAACGTTGACGCAGGTCATATCCTGCGTGGAAAAGTGGCAATGTGCCGCTAGTCAGAAGTCAGGCCTGGCCATTGTCGGGGCTGGGAAAATTCGGCAATCTCAGGGATTTCCTTGCCGCAGAGACCTTCATGCCTGAGCGCGCCCCAGAAGACGATAGCCAGTACACCCAAGCCACGGGCGAACTGGTGCTGCGCCATAGCCTGTGCTGGCGTCGCCGTGACCTGGAAGGGGTGATGTCCTTCTACCATCCGGCTATCCAGTACCACGATTTTTTCCAGAACCGTGTCATCGGTTTCGCCGAGTTGCGTGAGTACCTTAAGGCCAGCATGCCCCGCGAAGCCGACGAGGCCATTGAACACACCGACCGCATTCGCGCGGATGGCAACACCGCCTTTATCCAGTACCGCATCACCTTGCGAGGCGGCCACGGCCTGGTGTCGTTTCGGACCAGCGAGGCCATCACGGTGCGTGACGGTTTGATCTGGCGCGTCAACGAATACGCCTCCCTGGTGCATGAGCAGCCGGCGCAGGCCCTGCGCCCCACGGTCAGTCGCCTGGGCCTGTCGCCCCAGCAGCTGGGGCATATGGCCAACGACCTGCAGCAGTATTTCGAGCGCAAGCAACCCTATCTGGACCCGGCGCTGGACCTGCAACGGGTGTCCAAAGAGTGTGGCTACAGCCGCAATCAGATTTCCTACCTGCTCAACCAGGTACTCGGGCAAAGCTTCTATCGCTATGTCAACCAGGCCCGGCTCCAGCATTTGCTGGCGGCGCTGGACAAGGCCGTGCCGCCGATCAAGGTCGATGACCTGGCCTTCGCCGCTGGCTTCAACTCGCTGTCGGCGTTCTACAGCGCTTTCCGCCAGCACACCGGCCAGTCGCCCAAGGCTTATGCCAAACAAATTTCCCTGCGTGCACGCGCGCAAGACATTCAATGACCCTGCGCTCTAGGATCGACCCTATCGAAACGAGGTAGGGGAACCGGGCATGCCAGCATGGCGCAACATCAGCTTGTGGATGGACCAGTTGGACGATCCGCTGGTGGCGCGGCCGTCCCTGGAGCACGATCTGGACGTCAACGTCGCCATTATCGGCGCCGGTTACACCGGGTTGTGGACCGCCTATTACCTGAAACGGCAGGCCCCGGAACTGAATATCGCGATTTTCGAGGCGCAAACCGCCGGCTTCGGTGCATCGGGCCGCAATGGCGGCTGGTTGATGGGGAATTTGCTGGGCGAAGATCGACTGCTGGCCAATCTTGACCCTGAACAACGGCGCGCTTCGTTCGACCTGTTGCACGCTATCCCCGACGAGGTGGCCCGGGTGCTGGCGCGTGAAGGCATCGACTGCGATTACCGCAAAGGCGGCGCCCTGTACTGCGCCGCCCGCTACCCAGAGCAGGAAGACAGCCTGCGGCGTTACTTGGGCAAACTCCACAGCCAGGGCCTCACCGACGCTGACTACCGCTGGCTCACGCCGCAGCAGCTGGCGGAGCAGGTGCGCATCGCCAAACCCTATGGCGGTATCTACGCGCCGCACGTCGCGACGATCAACCCCGCCAAGCTGGTCCGGGGACTGGCGCGAGCCGTCGAGCGCATGGGGGTGAAGATCTATGAAAACAGCCCGGTGACTGACTGGCAGTCCGGCAGCCTGCGTACCGCCAAGGCCAGCGTACGGGCTGCCTGGGTGGTGCCGGCGGTGGAGGGCTATGCCAATACGCTGCCGCGGTTGGGACGCTACCAACTACCGGTGCAAAGCCTGATCGTGGCCACAGAACCGTTGCCCGCGAGCACTTGGGAGGAGATCGGCTTGAGCGATGGCCAGGCGTTCGGCGAGAGCAGCCGCCAGGTCACTTACGGTCAGCGCACAGCCGACAACCGCCTGGTGTTCGGCGCGCGCGGCGGCTATCAGTTTGCCGGCAAGCTGCGGCACGACTTCGATTTGACGGACAGTGAAGTGGAACTGCGTCGCTACCTGTTCACCGAGCTGTTCCCGCAGCTGAAGAACGCACGCATTACCCATTCCTGGGGCGGCAACCTTGGCATGTCGCGCCAGTTTCGCCCACACATGCTCTGCGACCGCACCACAGGTATCGCGCTGTCCGGCGGCTACGGCGGGGAGGGCGTCGGTGCGTCCAACCTGGGCGGCAGGACCTTGGCCGACCTGATCCTCGGCCACGACACGCCACTGACCCGCCAGCCCTGGGTGCTGCGCGAGCGCGGCCTCGAGGCACTCAAGGCCTGGGAGCCCGAGCCCTGCCGCTGGCTGGGCTACAACGCGATCATTCGCAGTTTTGTCCATGAAGACCAGGTGTTGGCCAGCCCCAATAGCGCGCCCTGGCGCCGCAAATGGGCGACCGGCGTGGCGCAGTTCATGGAAGGTTTCATGCAGTGAGTCATTTCATTCAGACGGGAGAGCCCATGAGCATCACTCAATTCAAAGACACGCTGAACACCCCTCTGCCCGATGCCTCACCGGTCGCGGCGCCGTTGGGTGAACCGATTGCGGTGGCCTCGACCTTGAGCGTGGAACGCACCGATGGCGTCGAAACCGGCATCTGGGAATGCACCCCGGGCCGCTGGCGGCGCCAGATCAAATCCCAGGAGTTCTGCCACTTTATCCGGGGCCGCTGCACCTTCACCCCGGACAATGGCGAAACCCTGCACATAGAAGCCGGCGATGCACTGATGTTGCCGCAAGACAGCACGGGTATCTGGGATATCCAGGAGACCGTGCGCAAGACCTACGTATTGATCCTGTAACGCTTTGATCCTTGATCGCCTGCCATAAAAACAGCCCTAAAACCGCCAGGAAATCGAACCATGAAAGCCATTGCCCTGTTGCCCTTGATGTTGGTGGCCTCTGTCAGCCAGGCCGCCGAGACGGTGAAGATCTACAACTGGTCCAGCTACATTGCGCCGGACACCACCAAGAACTTCCAGAAGCAGACCGGCATCGGTTTCAGCTACGACGTGTACGACAGCAATGAAACCCTTGATGGCAAGTTGATGACCGGCAACTCCGGCTATGACGTGGTGTTTCCTTCCAACCACTTCATGGCGCGGCAGATCCAGGGCGGGGCGTTGAAGAAACTCGACAAGCGCCAGTTACCCAACTGGAAAAACCTCAACCCGGTGCTGCTCAAGGCTTTGGAGAACAACGATCCCGGCAACGCCCACGGTTTCCCGTACCTGTGGGGCAGCACCGGGATTGGCTACAACATCGACAAGGTCAAGGCGGTGCTGGGGGACAACGCGCCCGTGGACTCCTGGGACCTGATTTTCAAGCCCGAGTACATGGAGAAGCTCAGCAAATGTGGCGTGGCGATCCTGGATAACGGCCCGGAATTGCTGCCCATCGCCCTGAACTACCTGGGCTTGCCGCCCCACAGCCAGAACCCCGAGGACTACAAGAAAGCCGAGGCGTTGTTGTTGAAAGTGCGGCCCTATGTGGCGTACTTCCATTCCTCCAAATACACCGGTGACCTGGCCAATGGCGATATCTGCGTGGCCGTGGGTTTCTCCGGTGACGTGCTGCAGGCAGAAAGCCGCGCCCAGGAAGCCAGGAACGGCGTGAAGATCGGTTATCAGATTCCCAAGGAGGGTGCGGCAATCTGGTTCGACATGGTGGCCATGCCCGCCGACGCACCGAATGAAAAGGCCGGCTATGCCTTCATGAATTACCTGTTGGAGCCCCAGGTGATGGCCGACATCACCAACTCGGTGCACTACGCCAACGGCAACAGCGCCGCCGACAGCCTGGTGGACCCGAAGATCAAGGCCGACACCAAGATCTACCCGAGCGAAGACATGATGGGCAAACTGTTCGCCTTGGAAGCGATGCCGCTGAAAATCGACCGGATCCGCACGCGCATCTGGAACACCATTCGTACAGGTCGCTAACCACGGCGAGAGTCCGCCGTGTGTGAACGCAGAAAAGTGTGGAAGCAAGCCCGCTTCCACAGGGAGCTGGCGGTGGGCTTATTTCCGGGCCGGGCACAGATCCAATGTGGTAGCTGGCTTGCCTGCGATTGCGGTGGGCCAGTCGATACATGAATGACTGACATGCCGCCTTCGCGGGCAAGCCCACGCCTACACTTTTTACTGTGGCTACGGGTTTTCCAGGTCATGCCCCAACGACTGGATAAACAATGAAAACAGCTCCGGCTGTGACGAGATATCCAGCTTCGCGTACAAATGCCGGCGATGCACCTTGACCGTATCCGGCGAGATGTTCAGCCGCTCAGCCATGGCTTTGGACGAAAACCCGCGCAGCACCAGGCGCGCCACCTCCAATTCCCGCTCAGACAACACGCCACAGCCAAATTGGCTCAACGCATCCCGTATCTGGCTGTCCATCGCCGGCGCGCGCTCAGTGCTTTGCTGCCAGTGTTGCTGCATCAACGGCAGCACCCAGGCGGCCAGCGTGGTCATCAGCCCAGTCTCTTCATCACTGAAGCGGCGCTGCCTGCCCAGCGACAGGGACAGTGTGCCTGTGCCCGGCAGTTGCAGGATGAACTGCACCTCATCCTCCAGCACGTTGTCGTGGAAATAACTGAGGAAATACTCGCTCTGGCGAAAGTGGTCAGGCGCCACTTCCTCCAGGCGATAGGCGCCACTGGCATAGCCTTCGCGGCATGCCTGGAAGAACGGGTCGAGCAAGTACAAGCCATTGAGATAGGCCAGCATCGACGCCGGCTTGCCGTTGGGCAGGGCGTCGTACTCTTCCAGCGCCTGAGGAGCGCCGTCGACCGGGTAGAAAATCGCCAGGGCGTTATCGAACGGCAGGCACTGGTGCAGCAACAACACCAGCTGTTTCCAGAAACGCTCGGTGCCGATCTGCGCGAGGGTGCGGCCCAGGCCAGCGTGCATGCCGACTTCTCGGAACAGGCTCATATCACAGGCTCCCGCCGCTCAAAAGATCGGCCAAGGGTTCGGCTTTTACAGGGTGTCGTCAAGGGGAGTACGCCAATAGGGGAATTGGCCGACATGAACGCCCTGTTTATCTTCTGCATCATTGAGTGGGAAACATACCCCACGATGTTCAGACCTTTCGTTTCTGCCTCAACCAAGAACAACGACAGAGGATAACGATATGAGCACTTCCCCCACGCCCGACGGCGTGCTGAAACCCACGTTGAGCGTGTTCGATGTAGTCGCCATCACCGTCTCCGCCGTGACGCCGGCCAGTTCCGTATTTGTCATCGCGCCATTCGCCATCCAGCAAGCCGGGAGCGGCGTGTTCCTGGCATTCGTGATGGCCGGCCTGCTTGCGCTGATGTTCGCGTTTTGCTACGCCGAACTGGGCCGCGCCCACAACAGCGCGGGCGGCGAATATGTGTACGCCAAGCGCGTGTTTGGCGGCATGGCGGGGTATGCCACGTTCCTGACGGTGCTGGTGATGTTGCTGTTTATCCCGCCGGTACTGGCCACGGGCGCCGCGACCTATTTGAACAACGCGCTGGGCACGGCATTCGATTCACAGACCGTCGCCCTGGTGATCGTGGTGTGCAGTTACGCCCTGGGCATCCTCAATATCAAGCTCAATGCCTGGATCACGGGCACTTGCCTGCTGCTGGAGGTCGCTGCACTGTTGGTGATTGTGGCCATCGGCTTTGGCAACCCGGTGCAACCGGTGAGCGTGCTGTTCCAACCGCAGATCGTCGAGAACGGCATGCTGCACCTGGCGCCCTGGGCACTGGTGATCGGTGCGGTGGGCATCGGGTTGTTTTCCTACAACGGCTACGGCCCCGCCGTATTGCTGGCCGAAGACATGAAGTGCGGCGGCAAAGGCGTGCACAAGGCGGTGCTGTGGTCTCTGGGGCTGGTGGTGGTGATCGAACTGGTGCCCATCACCGCGCTGTTGATCGGTGCACCTTCGCTCAGCGCAATGATCAGCAGCCCCGACCCCATCGGCTATCTGCTGAGCAGCCACGGCAATGAAACCCTGTCACGGCTGGTCAGCGCGGGGATCTTCCTCTCGGTGTTCAATGCCATCGTCGCCATCGTGATCCAGATCGGCCGCGTGGTCTTCAGCAGCGGCCGCGATGCCCTGTGGACGCCGACCATCAACAAGCTGTTTACCCGTATCCACCCGCGCTGGGATTCGCCGTGGCTGGCCACGCTGTTCCTGGCGATTCCCTCGGCGCTGCTGAGTTTCAGCTCCAACCTGGCGGACCTCACCTCGTTCAGCGTGCTGCTGATCATGCTGGTGTACCTGGCCGTGGCGCTGAGCGCGCTGATGAGCCGCGTGCTGCTGCATGACCGCGCCCATCCCTATCGCATGCCGTTGTGGCCGTTGCCAGCAGTGCTGGCGGTGCTGGGGGCGGGGTATCTGCTGGTCACCCTGGTCGTGGCCGCGTCGGTGCGGGACATCATGATCATCATCGGCTTGCTGGCATTGTCGGTGATTCTGTATTGCATCAGCGGCCGGTCGAGTCCGGTCTTTCAGAAATTGTAAGGAGTGGTTATGCGCGCACGTCACATCGGTATCACCTTGGGGCTCGGTACGCCTGGCGAACTGAACGCAATCACCGACGTGCCTGGCGTACGGGTGGGTCACAGCACCCTCAAGACCCGTATCGACGGCAAACAGGTGCGCACCGGCGTCACCGTGATCCAGCCCAGGGCCGGTGAGGCCCGCCAGCAACCCTGCTTTGCCGGGTACCACGTGCTCAACGGCAATGGCGATGCGACCGGCCTTGAATGGATCAGCGAAGCCGGTCTGTTGACCACACCGCTGGCCATCACCAACACCCACAGCATCGGGATCGTGCGCGACACGTTGATTGCCCTGGAGCGCGAGCGCCTGCAAGACCCCGCCGTGTACTGGTGCATGCCGGTGGTGATGGAGACGTATGATGGTTTGCTCAATGACATCTGGGGCCAGCATGTCGGGCCCGAACAGGTGCGCGACGCCATCGACCGGGCCGAAGGCGGGCCCGTGCAGGAGGGCTCGGTAGGCGGTGGCACCGGCATGATCTGTCACGAATTCAAAGGCGGCATTGGCAGCGCGTCGCGGCGCTTACCGGCGGAGCAGGGCGGCTGGACGGTGGGCGTACTGGTGCAGGCCAACCATGGCAAGCGGCAGGAGCTGCGGGTGGATGGTTATCCGGTGGGCCGTCAGTTGCTGGACATCCCGTCGCCGTTCGCCGAGCGCGGGACGCCGGGCATGGGTTCGATCGTGGTGATCCTGGCCACAGACGCGCCGTTGTTGCCGCACCAGTGCCAGCGCCTGGCGCAACGGGCGTCCATCGGCATCGCGCGTACCGGTGGCGGGACTGAGGACTCAAGCGGAGATCTGTTCCTGGCGTTCGCCACCGGCAACCGCGATCTGCCGCCTGCCGACTACGCGCGCAAGGACCTGCCGTTGAGCAGCCAGTTGGACATGGTCAACAACGACCACATCTCGCCACTGTTCTGTGCGGCGGCGGAGGCGGTGGAGGAGGCGATCATCAATGCCATCCTGGCGGGTGAGGACATGACCACGGATGATGGCCTGCTCGTGCCTGGCTTGAAGGGTGACGTCTTGCTGGGCGCGTTGGCCAGGACCGGCTGGGCCGGATAGGCGCCGGTCCGGCCAGCGCCTGGCGGATCAATCTTCCTTGCGCACGGTGGCTACGTCGTCAGCCTTGACGCGCACGCGTTTGCCGGCGATATCGGTGAATTCGTAGAAGCCATCGGCGGTCTGGGTCTTGGGGGAATCCTTGGTCAAATACTGTGTACCGTTTTGCAGCGTGACCACGGTTTGCGTTGCGCAACCGGCCAATGCCAGGAACGTGAGTGCAACCAGCGGCAGCCCCAAATTCTTCATGTTCATAACCCTTACCTTTAACCTTGAAAAGTCCCACGCCATGGGCCGCGGGTAGCAAATTTTACGTCATCGACTCCCCCATCTGATCACTTTTATGCAAAAAGTTGCGGATGCCATTTATCTATTACTGATTGCAACAAGCCATGAGCGACGGCACTCTGTATGCATAACCAGTATTTGAACAATGCGCGCCATGGCCAATCCCCTCGACGACCCGCTCTATTACCTGCATAACTTCCGCCAGGTCCTGCTCTGGCTGGGGCAGCGCTATGCCGATCTGCTGGCCCCTGACGAAGCGCATTTCATTCAGCAATTCGACAGGTTGCCCGAAGCCTCCCAAGCACTGCTGGTGCGCATGGTGATGCGCAAAGGCATGCATTTTCGTGCGGGCAAGCTCAACTACCTGGAGATCGGCTGCCCCCACGCCGCCGCCACGCCCCTGCTCGAGCAGGGCTGGGTCGATGACCAAGCCCTGCTGGCTTTTGGTGAACTGTTCCACCTGCTGCAGAAAGGCGAGGTCCTCACGGCGTTCAAACCCTGGATCGATCAGCCCAAGGGCAAGAAGGCAGACTGGCTCGAAGGGCTGACAGGGCAGTTCAGCGACAGCCGCAGCTTCGCCCAGTGGTGCCCTGAACTGGCCGACCGCCTTTACAGCCTCACCGTGATGGAACTGTGCGACCGCCTGCGCCTGCTGTTTTTCGGCAACCTGCACCAGGACTGGTCCGAGTTCGTGTTGGCCGACCTGGGTATCTACACCTACGAAAAAGTCGAGTTCTGCGCGGAATCCCGGGGGTTGCGCAGCCGCGATGACGTGCATGGATTCCTGTTCCTGCACCAGTGCCAGCAAGGATTTGAAGCGGGAGAGCCGCTGGAAGCGGTGTTGGCGCAGGTCGCCAGCCTGCAGACCGATAACCCGTGGCTGGAAAAACGCCGCGCCAAGCTGTCGTTCCAGATCGGCCAGTACTGCGAGCGCAGTGCCGAGCTGGGGTTGGCGGCACGGATTTATCGCGATTGCGCCTATCCGGGCGCTCGCGCGCGGTTGATCCGGGTGCTGGAGCGCCAGGAGGATTACGCCCAGGCGATGGCCTTGGCCAGTACGGCGCAGCAGCAACCCGAAAGCGCCGCCGAGCAACAGCACCTGCTGCGTGTAGTGCCCCGATTGCGGCGCAAACTGGGCGAGCCGGCGTTGCCCAAGGCCAAGCCGCGTGCGGTCACGCGCCTGGACCTGGCCCTCGCGGTGCCGGAACCGCTGATGTCGGTGGAGTATTGCGTGCAGGCCCATCTCAGCGAGCCGGATGGGCCGGTGCACTACGTGGAAAACGGCCTGATCAACTCGTTGTTCGGCCTGCTGTGCTGGGACGTGATCTTCGCGCCGCTGCCGGGGTCGTTCTTCCACCCGTTTCAGCGCGGGCCGGCGGACCTGCACAGTGAAGACTTCCATCAGCGGCGCGCACCGCTGTTTGCCGCGTGTTTTGCGCAACTGCAGGATGAGCGCTACAAAACCACCATCCGCCAGCGTTATGTCGACAAGTGGGGCATTCAGTCGCCGTTCGTGTTCTGGAACCTGCTCGGTGAAGACTTGCTGGAGCAAGCCCTGGAATGCCTGCCCGCCGAGCATCTGCGCTACTGGTTTGAACGGCTGCTGACGGATATCCGTGCCAACCGCACTGGCATGCCGGACCTGATCCAGTTCTGGCCGGCGCAAAAGTCCTACCGCATGATCGAAGTGAAGGGCCCCGGCGACCGTCTTCAGGACAACCAACTGCGCTGGCTGGAGTTCTGCGGCGAATACCAGATGCCGGTCACCGTCTGCTACGTGCGCTGGGCGGAGCAGTCGGCTTGAGCTACAGCGTGGCCGTGCGGGCGCTGTGTGAGTTCACGGCAAAGGTCGGCGACCTGGACTTGCGCTTTACGCCGTCACCCAGTGCGCAGGAGGGCATCGTCGGTCATCGTACCGTGGCCTCGCGGCGCAACCAGCATTACCAGAACGAAGTGGCGCTGGAAGGCGAGTACCAGCAACTCAAGGTGCGGGGCAGGGCGGACGGCTACGATCCGGATGCCAATCGCCTGGAAGAGGTCAAAACCTACCGTGGCGACCTCGACGCCCAGCCGGCCAACCACCGGCAATTGCACTGGGCCCAGGTCAAGGTCTACGGCTGGCTGATGTGCCAAAAGCTTGGGCTGGGTGAGATCGACCTGGCGTTGGTGTATTTCGATATCGTCGGCGAGGGGGAGACCCTGTTGAATCAACGCTTCCAGGCGCACGTGCTGGAAGCGTTCTTCAACCAGCAATGCGCGTTGTTTCTGGACTGGGCCCGGCAGGAGATGCAACACCGCCAGGCCCGCAACACGGCGGCGCACACCCTGGCGTTCCCCCATGCCGGTTTCCGCACCGGTCAGCGGGCGTTGGCGGAAACGGTCTACAAGGCGGTCAGCACCGGCCGCTGCCTGATGGCCCAGGCGCCTACGGGCATCGGCAAGACCATCGGCACCCTTTTTCCACTGCTCAAGGCGCTGGCGCCTCAGCAGTTGGACAAGGTGTTTTTTCTCACGGCCAAGACGCCGGGGCGCAAGCTCGCCCTCGATGCGGCCCAGGTGCTGCATGCCCACAGCCCCGACTTGCCGTTGCGCGTGTTGGAGCTGGTGGCACGGGACAAAGCCTGCGAGCACCTGGACAAGGCCTGCCACGGTGAATCGTGCCCGCTGGCCAAGGGCTTTTATGACCGTCTGCCCGCCGCGCGTATCGCTGCCTCCACCGTGCAGATGCTCGACCAGCGCAACCTGCGGGAGGTGGCCCTGGCCCACGATGTCTGCCCGTATTACCTCAGCCAGGAGATGGCGCGCTGGGCCGACCTGGTGGTCGCCGATTACAATTATTATTTCGACTTTGGCGCCATGCTGTTCGGCCTGGCCCAGCTCAACCAGTGGCGCGCCGCTGTGCTGGTGGACGAAGCCCACAACCTGGTGGAGCGCGGCCGCGCCATGTACAGCGCCAGCCTCGACCAATACAGCCTCAAGACCTTGCGTGACACGGCACCCGAACCGCTGAAGAAATCCTTGCAGCGTCTGAACCGAGAATGGAATGCCCTGCACAAGGACCAGGTCGCGCTGTACCAGGCCTATGCCGCCCGCCCGGAAAAACTTCTGAACGCATTGAGTCTGTGCGTCAGCGCCATGGGCGAGTACTTCAATGAGCATCCGGAATCCCTGAGCGGCGACCTGCAAGCCTTCTACTTCGAGGTGCTGCAGTTCGCCAAGGTGGCCGAGTTGTTCAATGAGCAGTTCATCTTTGATATCAGCAAGCGCCAGCTCAGTGGCAAGCGCAGCAGTTCCACCCTGTGCCTGCGCAACGTGGTGCCCGCCGAGTTCCTGCGCCCCCGGTTGACCGCTGCGCGCAGCAGCGTGCTGTTTTCCGCCACCTTGAGCCCGCGTCATTACTACGCCGATTTGCTCGGGCTGCCCGCCGATACTGCGTGGATCGATGTGGAGTCGCCGTTCAAGGCCGAGCAACTGCAGGTGCGCATCGTCGACGAAATCTCCACCCGCTTCGTGCACCGCCAGGCGTCGCTGGAACCCATCGTTGCGTTGATCGCCGGGCAGTTCGCCCGGCAACCGGGCAACTACCTGGCGTTTTTCTCCAGTTTTGACTACCAGCAGCAGGTGGCGCAGTTGCTCGCCGAGCGGCATCCGCAGATCCCGCGCTGGCAGCAGTCGCGCGGGATGGCCGAGGCCGAACGCCAGGGCTTTCTCGACCAATTCACCGAGCACAGCCAGGGCATCGGCTTTGCCGTGCTGGGCGGCGCGTTCGGCGAGGGCATCGACTTACCGGGCGCGCGCTTGATCGGCGCGTTTATCGCCACGCTCGGTTTGCCGCAACTGAACCCGGTCAACGAACAGATGAAAGTGCGCATGGGCACGCTTTTCGGCGCCGGTCATGACTACACCTATCTCTACCCCGGTATCCAGAAAGTCGTGCAGGCGGCGGGGCGGGTGATCCGCAGCCAACAGGACCGGGGCGTGGTGATGCTGATCGATGACCGCTTCGGTGAGGCGCGGGTGCGTCAGCTGTTGCCGCGTTGGTGGGTGGTGGATTGAGTTATTCCCGCCATCAATGATGCTGGCGCCAGCGCGGGCCTTGTTGCAGGCTGCGCAAAACCTTGAACAAGGCCATGCCATGAGCCAGCAGATTATCCCGGTCAACGGTATTGAATTGTGCGTACACATCGAAGGCCCCGAGCAGGGCGAGCCGATCTGGTTGTTGCACGGCTTCCCTGAATGCTGGCACTCCTGGCGCGAGCAGATTCCTGCGCTGGTGGCAGCAGGCTATCGGGTATTCGCGCCGGAGATGCGCGGATATGGCGCGTCGAGTTCACCGGCTGAGATCAGCGACTACGATCTACTCACGCTGTGCGGCGATATCCAGCAGGCCATGGACTATTTTGGTCATACGCAGGTGGTGATGGTCGGCCATGACTGGGGCGCCGTGGTGGCCTGGCACCTGGCGTTGCTTGAACCCGAACGCGTCCGCCGTTTGATCACGATGTCGGTACCGTTTGCCGGGCGCGCCCGTCGGCCGGTGATCGAGATCCTGCGCGAGCTGTACGCCGAGCGTTTCAACTACATCCTCTACTTCCAGGCGCCCGGTGTGGCTGAGCAGGAATTGGATGCGGATATCGAGCGCACGCTGCGGTTTTTCATGCAGGCGCAGGATGTGTTCCTGCAGACGAAACCGGCCACTGCACGGTTGCTCGAGGGTGTTGCAGAACCCGACGCCTTGCCGGCGTGGTGCACACGCAAGGACCTCGACGTTTACGTGCAAAGCTTTGCGGAACACGGTTTTCGCGGTGCATTGAACTGGTATCGCAATTTTGAGCGCAACTGGCACAGCACCGAATGCCTCAGTGGCCGACAGGTGCTGCAACCCACGCTGTTCCTGATTGGCGACCGCGACCCGGTCGGTGTCTTCGAAGCCCATACCCTCAAGCGCATGCCCGAGACGGTGCCGAATCTTGAACAGCAGGTGCTGGCCAACTGCGGCCACTGGATCCAGAACGAACAGTCCCGGCAGGTCAACCGCCTGATCCTCGCGTTCCTGTCACATTGAAGACCCCATCGGTGGGCAGCGGTCAGTACCTCATTGACTGACCCACCGCCATCGGGGGCAAGCCCCCTCCCACAGGTTTACCGGGCAGTGTCATCTGGATCGGGTTGGCGCGGTCCAATGTGGGAGGGGGCAAGCCCCCTCCCACAGGTTTACCGGGCAGTGTCATCTGGATTCGGGTTGGCGCGGTCCAATGTGGGAGGGGGCTTGCCCCCGATAGCGGCGTGTCCGTCAGTACATCGATACAGACTTATCCCCCTGTGTGGCTCAAACCACTTCGAGGTACGAGCTGTGGATGGCCCGCGCCAGTTCGCGCACGGTGTCGATGAACTCGGTCAGGCGGCTGTGCAGGCCGGCTTCGAGGATTTCGTCGATGCCGGTGTAGCGCAGCCGCGCCTCGAACTCTGCCGCGAGGCGCTGAGCCGTTCGCCCATAGCTGCCGGGCAGGTCCGCGAGGATATGGCTCAATTCCTCGATACAGGCGTGCAGCGAGCGCGGGACGTCGCTGCGCAACAGCAACAGCTCTGACACCGAGCGTGCATTCAGCGCATTCGGGTACAGCTCGGTGTAGGCCTCGAACGACGACAACGCGCGCAACAGGGCGCTCCACTGGTAATAGCCACGTGCCGACAGGTCGCTGACCTCTTCCGATTCCTCGCCGAACATCTCGTAGCGCGCATCCAGCAGGCGCAAGGTGTTGTCCGCGCGCTCGACAAAGGTGCCCAGGCGAATGAACCGATAGGCGTCATTGCGCATGATGGTCCCGGATGTCGCCCCACGAAACAGGTGTGAGCGCTGCTTGACCCAGTCACAAAAGTGGCTGATGCCGTGCCGCGCCAGTCCTCCGGCGGCGATGCTGCGCATTTCCAGCCAGGTGGCGTTGAGGTTTTCCCACATGTCGGCGGTGATGCGGCCGCGCACCGCATGGGCATTGCCTCGCGCGGCACGCAGGCAGTTATAGATGCTGGCGGGGTTTTCTTCGTCAAGGGCGAAGAAGTGCAGCATGCGTTCGGCGTCCAGTTGCGAGTGCCGTTCCAGGTAGCTGTCCAGGGTGCCGCTGCTGAGCAACGACATCGCCAGTTCGTCCAGCCCGTCGCTGCGCCCGGCCTGGGGCATCAGCGACAGCGAATAACTCACCTCGAGCATGCGCGCCAGGTTCTCGGCGCGCTCCAGGTAACGGGACATCCAATACAGATCTGCGGCGGTTCTACTCAACATGCTCAGTCCTCCACCACCCAGGTGTCCTTGGTTCCGCCGCCCTGCGACGAGTTGACGATCAGTGAACCTTCACGCAACGCCACGCGTGTCAGGCCACCGGGTACCAGGCGGGTTTCCTTGCCGGACAGCACAAAGGGCCGCAGGTCGATATGCCGGGGCGCGATGCCGTTTTCGACAAAGGTGGGGCAGGTGGACAGGCTCAGGGTGGGTTGGGCGATGTATGCGTGGGGCCGCGCCTTGATGCGCTGGCGAAAATCCTCGATTTCGGCAGCGGTGGACGCCGGCCCGACCAGCATGCCGTAGCCGCCAGAGCCCTGGGTTTCCTTGACCACCAGGTCTGGCAGGTGGGCCAGCACATGGGACAGTTCGTCAGGCTTGCGGCACTGGAACGTCGGCACGTTTTGCAGCACCGGTTCTTCATCGAGGTAGAAGCGGATCATTTCCGGCACATAAGGGTAAATCGACTTGTCATCGGCCACGCCGGTGCCGATCGCGTTGGCCAGCACTACGTTGCCCGCGCAATACGCCGCGACCAGCCCCGGTACGCCGAGCATGGATTCGGGGTTGAACGCCTGGGGGTCGAGGAACGCGTCGTCGATGCGGCGGTAGATCACGTCCACGGCCTTGGGGCCGTCGGTGGTACGCATGAACACCTTGAGGTCGTGCACGAACAGGTCGGCGCCTTCCACCAGTTCCACGCCCATTTCCCGGGCCAGGAACGCATGCTCGAAGAACGCGCTGTTGAAGCGGCCCGGGGTCAGCACCACCACGTTGGGATTGTCCAGGCGGCTGGCGCTTTTCAGGGTCTTGAGCAGCAGGTTGGGGTAGTGGTCCACCGGGGCGATCCGCTGTTTGGCGAACACCTCGGGAAACAGGCGCATCATCATCTTGCGGTCTTCGAGCATGTAGCTCACGCCGCTGGGGGTGCGCAGGTTGTCTTCCAGCACGTAGTAGGTGCCGTCACCGTCGCGCACCAGGTCGACACCGGAGATGTGGGAATAGATGTCGCGGTGCAGGTCCAAGCCGACCATTGCCTTCTGATAGCCCTCGTTGCCCAGCACCTGGTCCGCCGGAATGATCCCGGCTTTGATGATGCGTTGGTCGTGGTAGATGTCGGCGAGAAACATGTTCAGCGCCGTAACGCGTTGGATGCAGCCGCGTTCGATCACGCTCCACTCGCTGGCGGGGATGCTGCGGGGGATGATATCGAAGGGGATCAGGCGTTCAGTGTCTTGCTCGTCGCCGTACAGGGTGAAGGTGATGCCGGCGCGATGGAAGAGCAAGTCGGCTTCGCGGCGACGCTGGGCCAGCACTTCGGGTGGCGTGTTGGCCAGCCAGCGGGAAAAATCCTGATAGTGCGCACGGCACACGCCATTTGCGTCATTCATTTCATCGAAGAAAGATCGAGCCATTCCAGTACCTTGTCAGTGCCGAGGGAAGCGTGGGTGGCACTGCCGCTTTGAAAAACGCATGTTTATGAGCCCGTGGCGCAGGGTGCCATAGGGCCTGGTCCTTGTTTTCTTATGGGATCGGCTCTGGGTCGGGGGGTAACGAATGCTCCTGTGTGCGGGCGGTAGTGAAGGGATAAAGCAATGCGTGTGCCGGAATGCCCGGTTTGTTCATTCCAGAGCGTCATGTGGGTCAGCCGCGTGCTTATTGCCCTACGGAAGTTCCTGTATACGCCTGTTTTCAATCATCCAAGCACCTGTTCCGCGCTTCAGTGACGTGCGCGCTGCGCCTCATAATGGTGCGCGAGCGAACTGAACTTCATCGGCCCCCCGTTCATCTAACCAGTCTTGACCCTGTGTGGAGCACGCCCGTGCCCAGAATCATCTCCCCCTTGAATCCTGAAGCGACGTTGACCGATCACAGCGAGCACAACGCCAAGATCTTCGGGTCACCCAAGGATCGCCTGGATTTCTACCGACGCGAGATCCAGTACGAAACCACCATCCTCGCCAACCGCACGGACGCCTACCTGACGGCGCAATCCTTTCTGGTCATCGCCTTCGTGTCCGGCATGGGCAACCTCAATCCTGAATGGGGCAAGCTGTTCACCCTGGTGATCCCATTGTTTCTCGCGCTGTTGGGCATTCTCAGCTCCCTCAACGCGTGGCCGGGGATACGGGCGGCGTATGACATCATCGATCACTGGCACTTCAAGCAGAGCCACCTGCTGCACAGTGAGCCGGTGATGGGCCTGGCCTACGATGAGTCGCCGCTGTTTTCCGAACGCGAGTCTTCCCACAAGGGCTATCGCAAGTCGCTGCTGTTTTCGGTGCGTACCCCGTGGATTTTCATGGTGTTCTGGGTCCTGCTGGCGGCCTATGCGTTCTACATCCAGGTGGATAATCCCGGAGGCTGAACAACTGAATGGAACTTCATTGGTTTGGCCGGCGCCTTAGCTTTACGCAGGTAAAAATTCAGACCCTGCAAAGAGGTGACCCATGAGCAATGATCACGACCCTCAAGTTGACGGCCGCAACGACCCGGCCATCGACGGCGGCGAACCGGCACCGGGTACCGCGGCCGACGCGCCCAAGGACCCGACGCCCGCCAGCGACCCGGATGCCAAGGACAACGACTACAGCCCGGACTTCAAGCCCGAGCCGGAAGTCAAGCCTGAAACCGATGCCGACATCGATACCCAAGGCGGCTAGAGGAGACCAGCATGTCTAAAGAACTGGACGACGAACTCAACGACCCAGGCAACGAAGACCCGGGCTCCTTGATGGATGACGCAGAAGTGCCGCTCAATGATCTGGACGAAGCAGCGGATGTGGGCAACAGCGAGAATCAGGACTGATCGTCCGCTTTGGCTCGTCGTTCATACCAGGCCAGCATTGGTTGGGTGCTCAACCCATGAACGACGATGCTCAAGGCGATCACCGATAAGGTGAGGTTCACGGCTACCGCACTGCTGGTGCCGATGAGCCCGTGGTTCAGCGCGTAGAACAGGTAGTAGATGCTGCCAATCCCCCGAATGCCAAACCAACCCACCAGCCCGCGTTGACGGCCCGTGAGCAATTGCCCCCAAGGCATCGCCAGCACGCTGACTGGCCGGATTACGCAAAACAGCAGTGCGGCAATCGGCAATGCACGCCAATCCCAATGGCTGGCGAGCACCACACCGAGCACCGTCACCAGGAAAACCTCCATCGAGCGTTCCACCAGGCTGCCAAACGACAGCATGTCGCCCATCATCACGCCGGCGGCGATCTGCGTGTCTTGAAGCTCACTGACGTCGCCTTTCAACGCTCGATCCGGCTCCACTTCCAGGTGACCCACTACCGGTAGCGCCAGGTGTTCGGACGGCGTCCGGGAATTGCCGGTGGACCTGAACTCGGCCTGGCGCAGACCCAATCCTGCCGCGAAGACCGAGAGAAACCCGTAGCCGCCCATCGCCTCGGCCACCACGTAAGCCAGGGCGATCAGGGCCAATGTCAGGTAGTCATTCGGGGACAGTGTGCTGTCGCTGTGGGTGATGCGCAGCCATAACGTCAGGCGCCCGATGCCGCGGCCCATCCAGTAACCGATCAGCAGTCCTGCAGGCACCGCCCAGAGAAGGTTCTTCAGGACCCAGCCGTTGAACCAATCACCGTCGAATCCGCCGTGCTGCATGAACAGCAGGGCGAAGATCACGAAGGGGAATGCGGTGCCGTCATTCATTCCCGCCTCGCCGGACAAGCCGAAGCGCAAGGCGTCATAGTCCTGCGCATCGTTGACCTGAACCAGCCCCGCCAGCACGGGGTCGGTAGGCGCCAGGATCGCCCCGACCATCAACGACACCCCCCATGACAGCGCGAACAGGTAGTGCAACGCCAGGCAGATCCCCAGGATGGTCAGCAACATCACTGGCCCCGCCATGCCATAGGCGATGCGCCACATGCGGTGCCTGAGGGGCAGGCGCAGTTTCAGGCCGCTGACGAACAGTGAAAACAGTACAGCGACTTCAGTGAGGTGCTCCATCCAGCGCGCCGAGCCCTTGATGTCCAGGTGCAGCAGGTCCACGCCCAACGGCCCGATGGCCACACCCAGTAACAGGCACACGGCGGACGTCGTGACCGGCATCCAGCGTAGATAGGAGGAGGTGAGGGCGAGGGTGAGCAATACGGCGCCCAGTACGGCCATCCATAGAATAAAGGTCATCGAACCAGTCCTGGGCCGTGGTAGATCCACGTTGGAGAGTGGCCTCAGGAAGCTGGTTCAATATCATTCGCCCGCCAACGGTGGCAGCCGCCGTTTCACCGGGGTTTTCTTGACGATGGCCGTGTTGGTTTCGGCGTAGGCATTCAGGCGGTCGAGCAGGCTGTCCAAGTGATCCATGGTGCGCACATGCAGGCGCGCGATAAAGCAGTCTTCGCCGGTAACCTTGTCGCACTCGGTGAACTCGGGGATCGCCTGGATCTGCCGCTCGACTTCGTGCAACTTGCCGGGCAGGGGGCGGATACGCACGATGGCTTGCAGCAGGTAGCCGAAGTGTTTGGGGTCGATGGTGACCGTGTAGTGGGTGAGCACGCCGCGCTCCTCCAGGCGCCGCAACCGTTCGCTGACGCTGGGTGACGACAGCCCGGTGATGCCCGCCAGTGCCTTGAGTGACAAGCGCGAGTCATCCATCAAAGCGACGATCAGTTGCTGGTCGATAGTGTCGATCATGAAGTCTGCCTAATAAGAAAAGGTCAACGGGGCATTTCGCCTTAGTTACTCACTGGAGCGGTTGCAGCGCAGATTGCCATACTTGAGCCTCACTTGAGGAGCCTATACATGGACACTTCCATTCGTCGCGGGTCGTGGGAAATGGTCGCCGCCATGCTGATTTCGGGCACTATCGGCTGGTTTGTGCTGGTGTCGGGTGTGTCGGTGATCGAAGTGGTGTTCTGGCGCTGCGTCATCGGCGGGCTGACGCTGCTGCTGGTGTGCGCGGGGTTGGGCTACCTGCGGCGCGATCTGCTCAGTTGGCAGGCATTGGGCCTGGCAATGCTCAGTGGCCTGGCGATTGTCGGCAATTGGCTATTGCTGTTCGAGTCCTACTCACGGGCGTCCATCGCCATCAGCACAGCGGTGTACAACGTGCAGCCGTTCATGCTGGTGATGCTGGCAGCGGTGTTCCTGGGCGAAAAGATCACCGTGCAGAAACTTGCCTGGCTGAGTCTGGCCTTTGTCGGCATGTTGGCAATCGTCACGGCTCACGGCGCGCGTCAGGGCGGTGGCGAATACCTGATGGGGGTCGTTTTGGCACTGGGCGCGGCATTTCTCTATGCGGTAGCGGCATTGATCATCAAGCGCTTGAAGGGTATACCGCCGCACCTGCTGGCGCTGATCCAGGTTACGACCGGTGCGCTGCTGCTGGCGCCGCTGGTGCCCTGGAACACCCTGCCGGTCGCCCCGAATGCCTGGGCGGCACTGGCCACACTCGGCGTGGTGCATACCGGCGTGATGTACGTGCTGCTCTACGGTGCGATCCAGAAACTGCCGACGGCCTTGACCGGCGCCCTGTCGTTCATCTATCCGATTGCGGCGATCTTCGTCGATTGGATCGCCTTCGGGCATCGGTTGGGCGCGCTGCAATGGCTGGGGGTGGCAGCGATTCTGCTGGCGGCTGCGGGGTTGCAGCGGGGCTGGTGGTGGCCCCGCTCCCGGAGGGTCAGTGCGTGCCCTGAAAGATGATGTTTTCCGGGTTGAAATGCTCTACCGCGCTGCCTGGTTGCGGCAAGCCAAGGATATGCCCCTTGATCTTGCCCACCACGTGCATCTCGCACGGCTTGCAGTCGAACTTCAGCGTCAGCACTTCATCGCCATGGATCAATTGCATCGGCGCCACCTTGGTCTTCACCCCCGTCACACCCTTGGCCTGTTTCGGGCACAGGTTGAACGAGAAACGCAGGCAGTGCTTGGTGATCATCACCGGCACTTCGCCGGTTTCTTCATGGGCTTCAAAGGCCGCGTCGATCAGCTTGACGCCGTGACGGTGGTAGAAGTCGCGGGCCTTCTGGTTGTAGACGTTGGCCAGGAACGACAGGTGGGCCTCCGGGTACACCGGCGGCGGGGTGCTTTCGGCTTTGCGGCCACCGCGCGGGTGCGCAGCCACACGGGCGGCGGTCAGCGCCTCGATCACTTCGCGGCGCAAGGCCTTGAGCTGCGAGTTGGGGATGAAGAACGCCTGCGGTGCATCCAGCTGGATGTCGGTGGCGTGGTATTCGGTGGTACCCAGTTGGCCGAGCAGGTCGCGCAGGGTGTCCAGCGCCTGTTCCGGTTTGTTGGCCACGCCAAATGGGCCGGGCAGGGTGACACTGGCGCTGATGCCTTCTTCGCTGGTCGCCGTGACTTCAAGCTGCGCTTCGCGCAGACGCGCGGCCCAGGTCAGGCCGATTCGACGTTCGGACGACGTCTTGAGCAGCGCCTGTTGCCAGTTATGGTCCAGGTTGCGGTTCAGCGGGTGGTTCGGGCGCAACTGGTGCAGGCCGGCGGGCATTTCGTTCGGCTCGACGCGGTAGCGGTAGCGCTTCTGGCCGTCTTCTTCGAATTCGCCCTTAGGCTCGGCGATGTTGGCACGGAAACCCACCACTTCGCGCTTGACCAGCACATTGAGGCCGTCGCCATTGGACAGTGGCTCATGGGTGACCACCTGCAAGTCACGCTTGCCGGCTTTCTCTACCACGCCGACCGGCAGGCCGGTGAAGGTCGGGGTGTCGAAGGCGCCGATGTCGACCTTGCGGTCGGTCACGAAATAGTCGGTGCTGCCACGGTGGAAGGTTTTTTCCGGGTCCGGCAGGAAGAAGTGCGCGGTACGCCCGCTGGAGGCACGGGCCAGGTCCGGGCGGTCTTCAAGCACTTCATCGAGGCGCTGGCGGTAGTAGGCGGTGATGTTCTTCACATAGCCCATGTCCTTGTAGCGACCTTCGATCTTGAACGAACGCACGCCGGCCTCGACCAGCGCGCGAATGTTGGCGCTCTGGTTGTTGTCTTTCATCGACAACAGGTGCTTTTCGAAGGCCACGACGCGGCCCTGGTCATCTTTCAAGGTGTACGGCAGGCGGCAGGCCTGGGAGCAGTCGCCACGGTTGGCGCTGCGGCCGTTCTGCGCGTGGGAGATGTTGCACTGCCCGGAGAACGCCACGCACAGGGCGCCGTGGATGAAGAACTCGATGGCGGCATCGGTCTCGTCGGCGATGGCGCGGATCTCTTGCAGGTTCAGCTCGCGGGCCAGTACCAGCTGGGAGAAGCCGGCCTGGTCGAGAAACTTGGCGCGGCCCAGGGTGCGGATGTCGGTCTGGGTACTGGCGTGCAGCTCGATCGGCGGGATATCCAGCTCCATCACGCCCAGGTCTTGCACGATCAACGCATCGACGCCGGCATCGTAGAGCTGATGGATCAGCTTGCGCGCAGGTTCGAGCTCGTTGTCATGCAAGATGGTGTTGATGGTGGTGAACACGCGCGCGTGATAACGGCGGGCGAATTCGACCAGGGACGCGATATCGCTCACGTCGTTACAGGCGTTGTGGCGGGCACCAAAGCTTGGGCCGCCAATGTAGATGGCGTCGGCGCCATGCAAGATGGCCTCGCGCGCGATGGCCACATCGCGGGCAGGGCTGAGCAATTCCAGGTGGTGCTTGGGCAAGGACATAGTTTTTTTAGTCAGGCTTGTCACGGTTGAGGCGGGCATTGTAGCTGTAAATGTGGGAGGGGGCTTGCCCCCGATTGCGGTGTGTCAGGCCACTCATCTGCTGGCTGGCCTACCGTCATCGGGGGCAAGCCCCTTCCCACATGGGTGTTGTGCTTGATTCGGCTCAGGCTTTTGCGGCCATTGCGGTCACTTCCACGCGCATGCCGTCAACCGCCAACGCCGCGACGCCAACCGCCGCCCGTACAGGCCACGGCTTGGCAAAGTAGCGCTTGTAGACTTCGTTGAATGCCGCACGGTCGGCCATGTCGGTCAGGTAGATCGTCAGGTGCATCACCCGGTCCATGCCGCTGCCAGCCTTTTCCAGGGCCACTTTCAGCGCCTGCAGCGTGCATTCGCTTTGCGCAGTGATATCGCCCAGCTCCAGGCTGCCGTCGGCACGGGTGGGGATCTGGGTGGAGACCAGGATGCCGTTGAAGCCGACGACATCGGAGGAAATGGAGTCTGCGTCCGGGTCGGGGGTGTAGGACAGGTCTTGATTGGCCATGGGCGCCTCTTGTTGACGGTAAACAGAAGGCGCCCATGGTCCTCGAAAAGCGCGGCTGGGGCAAACCGGGCCAGCAGCCTGGTTGCCACCGCCGATGGTGCGGTGGATCGCGTTGCCGAGGGTGCGACTACTCTTTCACATCCATGAACTCTTCAGCCCACGCCACATAGCTTTCCGGCAGTGTGTAGGTGTGCGTCAACTCGGTGGCACTCAGGTTATCCGTGCTGTGGGTCAACTGGCGCTGGGCGCGCAGGCTGTCATACGTGGCTTTGATCGCCGCAAAGTAGGCACCGTGGCCAGCCACCACTACCCGAACGCCAAGGCTGGCCAGGCGCTGCGGGTCGTTGAGTTTGGGGTTGCCGTAGGTCACCAGCATCAGCGGGACCGTGAGGTGTTCCGCGATCTTCTCCAGGTGCTCGAAATCACTCACGCCCACCATGCAGATCCCGTCGGCACCGGCTTTCTGGTAAGCCAGGGTGCGTTCGATCACCGCTTCGGTCGGTAGAACTCCGGCGTTGGTGCGCGCGATGATCGACAGTTCCGGATCCACACGCGCTTCCAGCGCGGCGCGGACCTTGCCGATGCCTTCGTCGATGGAGATCAGGTCGGTGGATTTGCGCCCGAATTGCGCGGGCAGCAGGGTGTCTTCGATGGTCAACGCGGCCACGCCGGCGCGCTCGAGTTCTTCGACGGTGCGCATGACGTTGAGGGCGTTGCCGTAGCCGTGGTCGGCGTCCGCGATAAACGGCAGTTGGGCGACGCGGCCGATGCGGGTGGCCTGTTCAACGAACTCACTCAGCGTGATCAATGCAAAATCAGGTGCTGCCAAGACCTGAAGCGAGGCCACGGAGCCCCCCAGGATGCCAACCTCAAAACCCAGGTCGGCGGCGATACGTGCAGACATCGGGTCAAAGACAGAAGCGGTTTCAACGCAGGTGGGCGTTGCAAGCAGTTCACGGAAATTGCGGCGCAGGGCTGTGTGAGACTTTTTCGGCATGATCTTTCCTGGTGTTGGCCATCGTCGAGACACGATCAAGCCGATTCATTTAGTCGTAGTCGTAGGAGATTACCACGCAGCAGCCTAAGCAATTATGTCGCTTGGGCATGGGCCATGCGTTATGCACATAACCCAAGGGTGACCGGTCCTGTGTCGCAGCGATGACGCAGTTGTCGCAGCACATGCGACAACTGTCGCACCCGCGACAATCCTGCGCCACAACCCAAACCCCTGTAAACAGGCACTTTCAGGCCAGTCGGCGACATGGCATGGGGGTTGCTGAGCTCCTGTTGCGCAGCGCGAATGCTTCGCTACTAATAAGAATCAGGAGTTCTCCATGCCGCAGACCAGCCTCGCCACCATTCGCAAGATGCCGCTCAACGCCCTGTTTGTTGCACTGGCCATCCACCTCAGTACCGCACCGGCCTGGGCGCAGGACATGCCGGCCAACGTCGACGGCCAGCGCATCATCGCTGCCGACAAGGAGCCCGGTAACTGGATGAGCACCGGGCGTACCTACGATGAACAGCGCTACAGCCCGCTCAATGACATCAACGCGCAGAACGTCGGCCAGTTGGGCCTGGCGTGGAGCTACAAGCTCGACCTGGATCGCGGTGTGGAAGCCACGCCTATCGTGGTGGATGGCGTGATGTACACCACCGGGCCATTTTCCGTGGTGTATGCCCTGGATGCGCGAGACGGCAAGCTGCTGTGGAAATATGACCCCAAGTCCGACCGCAACCGCGCGGGCGAAGCCTGTTGTGACGCGGTGAACCGGGGCGTGGCGGTGTGGAAGGGCAAGGTGTATGTCGGCGTGCTCGACGGTCGCCTGGAAGCCATTGACGCCAAGACCGGCCAACGGGCCTGGTCGGTGGACACCCGGGCCGACCACAAGCGCAGCTACACCATCACCGGCGCACCTCGCGTGGTCAACGGCAAGGTGGTGATCGGCAACGGTGGCGCCGAGTTTGGCGTGCGTGGCTACGTCACCGCCTACGACGCAGAATCCGGCAAGCAGGCGTGGCGCTTCTACACGGTGCCCGGCGATCCCAAGCTGCCGCCGGAAGACAAGGCCATGGAGATTGCCGCCAAGACCTGGCACGGCGACGCCTTCGTCGAACAGGGCGGCGGCGGCACCGCGTGGGACTCGTTTGCCTACGATCCGGAGCTGAACCTCTTGTACATCGGCGTCGGCAACGGGTCGATGTGGGACCCGAAATGGCGCAGCCAGGCCAAGGGTGACAACCTTTTCCTGTCTTCGATCGTCGCGGTCAACGCCGACACAGGCGAGTACGCCTGGCACTACCAGACCACACCGGGCGACGCCTGGGACTACACCGCTACCCAGCACATGATCCTCGCCGAGCTGCCGATTGACGGCCAGCAACGCAAGGTGCTGATGCAGGCGCCCAAGAACGGCTTCTTTTATGTGATCGACCGTGCCACCGGCGAGTTGCTCTCCGCCAAGGGCATCGTGCCGCAGAGCTGGACCAAGGGCATGGACATGAAAACCGGCCGGCCGATTCTCGACGAGGAAAACGCCGCCTATTGGAAAGACGGCAAGCGCAAGCTGGTCACGCCGGCTTTCTGGGGCGCCCACGACTGGCAGCCGATGTCCTACAACCCCACAACTGGCTTGGTGTATATCCCGGCGCACATCATGTCCGCCTACTACGAACACATCCCGGAAGCCCCCAAGCGCAACCCGTTCAAGAGCATGTACCAGTTGGGCCTGCGCACCGGGATGATGCCCGAGAACGCCGAGGGCCTGCTGGAAATGGCCAAGGGCTGGTCGGGCAAGCTGATCGCCTGGGACCCGGTCAAGCAGAAAGCCGCCTGGGAAGTGCCGTATGTGACCATCTTCAACGGCGGCACGCTGAGCACCGCCGGCAACCTGGTGTTCGAGGGCAGCGCCGACGGGCGGGTGATCGCCTACGCGGCTGACACCGGCAAGAAACTCTGGGAACAACCGGCCGCCAGCGGCGTGATGGCGGCGCCGATCACCTACAGCGTGGACGGTGAGCAATACGTCACGTTCATGGCCGGTTGGGGCGGCGCGTTTTCCACCTTCGCCGGGGCCTTGTCGCTGCGGGCCGGCGTGCAGCCGTTCTCCCAGGTGCTGACCTACAAGCTCGGTGGCACGGCGAAACTGCGTGAGCCCGCGCCGCCTGCCAACACCCCTGAACCACCGGCGTTGAGCACCGACACCGCGTCGATCGAGGCCGGCGCCAAGCTCTATGACGGTTATTGCTCGCAGTGCCACGGCATCCATGCCGTCAGCGGCGGCGTGCTGCCGGACCTGCGCAAGCTGACCCAGGAAAAACACCAGATGTTCCTCGGCATTCTGTTTGGCGGTCGCGTACCGGATGGCATGCCGTCGTTTGCCGACGCCTTTACCCCTGAACAGGTGGACCAGATCCATCAGTACCTGATCAAGCGCAGCCATGACCTGAAAAAAGAAGGCGGTGTCTGGAAAACCTTCAGCGCCCAGTAACGGCCCCGTGCGCGCCGGCCGTGGGGCGGGCGCGCGTGTTTTGACTTTGTCCGCGAGAGCACTCCAATGCCTGAATTGAACGACTACCAGAATTTCATCGCCAACGCCTTCGTGCCCAGCGACCAGCACATCGACGTCCACAACCCGGCCAATGCCACACTGTTGGGGCGGGTGCCGCAGGCCAGCCACGACCAGGTCGAGGCGGCCATCGCTGCCGCCCGCCAGGCGCAGAAACCCTGGGCCGCACGCCCGGCCATCGAACGTGCCGGCTACTTGCGTGCGATCGCCACCAAGGTGCGCGACAACGCCGAGCGCCTGGCGCACATCATCACCGCCGAGCAAGGCAAGGTGCTTGGGCTGGCCCGGGTGGAAGTGAACTTTACCGCCGACTACCTCGACTACATGGCCGAGTGGGCGCGGCGCCTGGAAGGCGAAGTGCTGACCAGTGACCGGGTGGGCGAGAGCATCTTCCTGTTGCGCAAGCCCTTGGGCGTGGTCGCCGGCGTATTGCCGTGGAATTTCCCGTTCTTCCTGATCGCCCGCAAGATGGCACCGGCGCTGATCACCGGTAATACCATCGTGATCAAGCCCAGCGAAGAAACCCCGATCAACTGTTTTGAATTTGCACGGCTGGTGGCCGAAACCGACCTGCCAGCAGGGGTGTTCAACGTGGTCAGCGGTACGGGCGCGACGGTCGGCCACAGCTTGACCAGCCACGCCGGCATCGACCTGATCAGCTTCACCGGCAGCGTCGGCACCGGCTCACGGATCATGGCTGCGGCAGCGCCTAACATTACCAAGCTCAACCTGGAACTCGGCGGCAAGGCCCCGGCGATAGTACTGGCGGATGCCGACCTCGAATTGGCGGCCAAGGCCATCACTGTGTCGCGCATCATCAACACTGGCCAGGTCTGCAACTGCGCCGAGCGTGTCTACGTGCAGCGCAAGGTCGCCGATTCGTTTATCGAACAGATTGCCGCGTCGATGGCAGCAACCCGCTACGGCGACCCTCTGGCCGAACAGGACCTGGACATGGGGCCGTTGATCAACCAGGCCGCGCTGGACAAGGTCGCCCGCATGGTCAAGACCGCGACGGGGCAGGGTGCCCAGGTGATCACGGGCGGTGCGGTGGCTGACAAGGGGCAGGGCTTCCACTACCAACCGACGGTGCTGGCCGGCTGTGGCAGCGACATGGAGATCATGCGCGAGGAGATTTTCGGGCCGGTGCTGCCGATCCAGATTGTCGACGACCTGGACGAAGCCATTGCCCTGGCCAACGCCAGTGAATACGGGCTCACCTCATCGCTGTACACCCGCAGCCTGAGCGCGGCGATGCAGGCCAGCAACCGCCTGGATTTCGGCGAAACCTACATCAACCGCGAAAACTTCGAGGCCATGCAAGGCTTCCACGCGGGCACCCGCAAGTCGGGTATTGGCGGGGCAGATGGCAAGCACGGGCTGTACGAGTACACCCATACCCATGTGGTGTATATCCAGATCTGATCCTTTCCAGACGAGCCGGAGAAGTAGCAAAACCGGTGGCGAGGGCGCGTGCGCCCTCGCCATTTATCAAGACTGATCGTTCGGCGCGATGACCCCATGCTTTTTCATCTTGCGGTACAACGTGGAGCGCGAGATCCCCAACTCCGCAGCGGCGCCACTGATGTTCCAGCGATGCTGGCGCAAGGTGGCCTGCAGATGGCGTGATTCGTCGTCGCCCAGTTGATCGGCCAGGTTGCCGGCTGGTGCGGGTGTAGCCGCCAGCCAGGCGGAGGGCGCACGCACCAACACCTCCGCGGGCAGGCAGTCCCGGTCGAGGCTGCCGTGATCAGCCAGGGCCACGGCATAGCGCAGGCTGTTGAGCAGTTGGCGAATATTCCCCGGCCATTCATAACCCAGCAGGCAATCGCGGGCCTCAGGCGTCAGTTGTACGCCGTCGGCGCCAGGTTGGGCGGCAAGCAACCTGTCGAGCAGCAGGCTGCGGTCCTCGCGGTGGCGCAAGGCGGGCAGGGCCAGGTTCATACCCGCCAGTCGGTAGTACAAATCCTCGCGAAAGTGCTTCTCACGGATCATGGCCTGCAGGTCCTGGTGAGTGGCGGAGATCACTTGTACGTTGAGCGGCACAGGCGCTTCGGCGCCCAGGGGGGAAATTTCGCGCTCGGCCAGTACGCGCAGCAAGCGCGTTTGCAGGTGGGCGGGCATGTCGCCGATTTCGTCGAGGAACAGAGTGCCGCCGTTGGCCTGTTCCAGCTTGCCTTTCATGCCCTTCTTGCTCGCACCGGTGAAGCTGCCGGCGCGGTAGCCGAACAACTCACTTTCAATCAGCGCTTCCGGAATCGCAGCGCAATTGAGCGCCACGAACGGGCCACGTTGCAGGCTACTGGCCTGATGGATCGCACGGGCGAAGGCTTCCTTGCCGGTGCCGGTTTCACCGGTAATCAGGATCGAGATGCCTTTATCAATGATTTTGCGCACGCGCTCGACACTGCGCTGCAACGGCGGATCGCCGCCGGCCAGTTGCTGCAGGTCCGGGTGGGCGGGTCGCAGGGGAGCGGTAACTGCCGGAGTGCGATGCTGGGTGGACGGAATACGCAGGCCCACGTCCAACAACGCGTCACCCTGCAAGGCACGCAAACGCACGCCGCGGGCGCCGCCATGGGTGAATTGCAGCAGTTCATCCACGCTGGCCGGCAGCAGCTTGCCAATCGGCGTCCCCAGCAGGGCCGGTACGCGTGCTTCATCTGCGGCCACAAACGCCGCCCGATTGGCACCGATGACCCTTCCGCTTTCGTCCAGGGCCAGCAATTGCTCGTTGGCCAGGTCGGCGATCTCATCGATGGGTTTGAGGGAGAGTGTCAGGCGGTCACGGTACATCTGGCGAAAGTGCGCATTTTCGATCAGGCGCGCGTACATGATCACCAGTTGCAACGTCAGGTACTGACTTTCCCGTGGGCCATCGCTATTCAGGCACGTGGCGTTCAGGCACCCGCGCAGCAGGCCCTGGGCGTCGAATATCGGCGCCACCGAACAACTCAGGCCCGCATTGGCCGCCAGGAAGTGTTCCGCGCGATGAATGATCAAGGGTTGCGCGGCGGCGAGGGTGGTGCCGATGCCGTTGGTGCCCACGATGGATTCGTCCCAGCGCGCGCCCACCACCAGGCCGGAGCGCGTGTAGGCCTGGTCCTGGCTGGGCAGCCGGGCGTCGAGGGTCACGCCGTGCTCATCGCTGAGCAGCACGGCAAAACCGGCCGGCACCACCCGCCGGGCCAAACCGTTGAGACCCTGGCTGGCAATCGCGAGGTATTGCTGGTGTTGCTGCTGATGGCGACGAATGTCTTCGGCGCAGAGCACGTTCTGGCGACTGACCGCGCCGGGGTCGAGGCGATGCTCGACCACGCTGCGGTACCAGGATTGCGCGATCACACCATCAGGCCGAATGCCGCGAGCGGAGAAGTGATCGTTGACGAACGCGGCAAGTTCGCCGGCGCTGGTCTGCGCGATGTGCTGAGTCATGGAAAGCTCCCACCACCTTTGAAGCCCGTCGACGGGTTTCACGGTGATTTTTTGTTGTCGGGTTTAGCGTATGACATGACCACCATAAACGGTGTTGCGGGATATTTCATACTGCTTTGGTTCAATGGCGCCTATCTGGGCCAGGTTCTCGGCCTCCAGCGATCCGGTCAGCGTGGTGAAAGCCGACTCAGTGTAAGGGGCGGTCAATGATTTCAAATTGTATCTGCGACAGCGTGGCGACATTGCCAAACTCAACAGATACGCGGCGCCGGGTTCATTCATGAGCCGCGCTCACATGGGTATATCGACTGAGCGAGGTAGTCGCCTTGTCGGGTCACCGCTAGATTCGCGCTGAGCCAACTTGAGAGCGACCCCATGCTGCAGCTGCTCACAGGTTTGGTCGAAGTGGGGGCCACCTGAATTTCTTGCGCTTCATTCCCCAGCCCGCTGTCGCGCAAGACGATAGCGTCAACCGCACAGCCTTCGATCTCTGAACTGAATTCACTTGTCGTCGATGTGTTATCGGAGTCATCAGTGCTGATACGTACCGTGATGGTGGCCTTGCGCCGCCCCCTTACATTTGTAGTGATGGCCTTACTGGTTTTGATCGTCGGCCCCTTGACTGCCATGCGCACGCCCACCGACATTTTTCCGGAGATACGGATACCGGTGATTGCCGTGGCATGGCAGTACACCGGGTTGCCACCCGACCAGATGGCGGGGCGCATCTCAACCGTTTTTCAGCGGTTGCTGACAGCGTCAGTCAACGACATCGAACACATAGAATCCAATACCTACCCTGGCGTCGGCGTCGTGAAGATTTTCTTCCAGCCGGGCGTCGACATTGCCGTAGCCAACGCGCAGATCACCGCGGCATCGCAGGTTGCACTGCGGCAGATGCCAGCCGGTATCCAGCCACCGGTGATCCTCAACTACAACGCGGCGACGGTGCCGATCCTGCAGTTGGCACTTTCGGGAGAAGGGCTGTCGGAGCAGCAGTTGTTCGACCTGGGCATGAATACCGTTCGGACGCCCCTGATTACGGTGCCGGGCGTCGTGATGCCGTTGCCTTACGGTGGCAAACAACGCCAGGTTCAGATTGACGTGAACCCTGCTGCGCTGCAGGCCCGAGGGCTTTCGGCGCAGGACGTGTCGGCTGCGTTGGCAGCCCACAATATTCTGGTGCCGATAGGCAGCCAAAAGATCGGCGAGCTGGAGTACACCCTGCAGCTCAACGGTGCGCCGTCGGCGATCGATGAGTTGGGATTGCTGCCGGTCAAAGTGGTGAACGGCAGCACGATCTATCTGCGCGACGTCGCCGATGTGCATGACGGCAATGCCCCGCAGACCAACATCGTGCATGTCGACGGTAGCCGGTCAGTGTTGATGTCGGTGCTCAAGAATGGCTCGGCATCGACGCTGGCCATTGTCGATGGCATCCGGGCACAGATCGCAGCGCTCAAGCCAGGCTGGCCGGACGCACTGGTCGTGCAACCGATCAACGATCAGTCATTGTTCGTGCGTGCCGCCATCAAGGGCGTGGTGCTGGAAGGGGCCATTGCCGCGGCGCTGACCAGCGTGATGATCCTGCTGTTCCTCGGCAGTTGGCGCTCGACGGTGATCATTGCCGTGTCAATTCCCCTGGCGATCCTGGGTTCGCTGATCATCCTGGCGGCCCTGGGTGAAACCCTCAACCTGATGACGCTGGGAGGGTTGGCGCTGGCCATCGGGATCCTGGTGGACGACGCCACGGTGACGATCGAGAACGTCAACTGGCACCTGGAGCAGGGCAAGGACGTCGAGACGGCCATTCTGGACGGCGCACGCCAGATCGTCACGCCGGCTTTCGTGTCGCTGTTGTGCATCTGTATCGCGTTTGTTCCGATGTTCTTTCTCGAAGGGGTTTCGCGGTATCTGTTCGTCCCGATGGCGGAAGCCGTGATCTTCGGCATGATCTGCTCCTTCATCCTGTCCAGGACGTTGGTGCCGACCATGGCCAAGTACCTGCTGAAGCCGCATCGGGCACATCCTGAACGCCAACCGGCTTCGCGCAATCCGCTGGTACGCTTTCAGCGCGGGTTCGAACGCGGTTTTGACCGGCTGCGCCAGCGCTATCAGTCTGTGCTCGAGGGTGCGCTGCGCCGCCGCAAAGCATTCCTGCTGGGCTTCATGGCGGTGGTGACACTCTCGTTTGGGCTGGTGCCCTTCATTGGCAGCAACTTTTTCCCGACGGTGGATTCCGGTCAGGTCCTGATGCATGTGCGCGTACCGGTGGGCACTCGCGTGGAGGAGACGGCCTCACGGTTTGCGCAGATAGAAGAGGCGATACGCAGCATCATCCCGGCTGAGGAAATCACCACCTTGGTCGACAACATTGGCCTGCCACCGAGCAACATCAACCTGACCTACAACAATACGGGGGTCATGGGCTCCCAGGACGGCGATTTCCAGATTGCGTTGCGCTCAGGCCACCAGCCGACCGCTGGCTATGTGAAAAAGCTCCGTGAAGTCTTGCCTGAACGGTTCCCTGACAGCACGTTTTCGTTTCCTCCGGCGGACATTGTCAGCCAGATCCTCAACTTTGGTGCCCCGGCACCCATCGACATCCAGGTCAGGGGCAACAATGTCGACGCGAACTTTGCCTACGCGCAGCAACTGCTCAAGCGAATCCGGACGGTGCCGGGCCTGGCCGATGCGCGCATCCTGCAATCGAACAAGGCGCCGGTGTTCAACGTCGACCTGGATCGTACCCAGGCTCAATTGCTGGGCTTGACCACACGCGATGTCACCAACAGCCTGGTGGTCAACCTGGCCGGCAGCAGCCAGGTCGCACCAACCTACTGGCTCAACCCCGCCAATGGCGTGAGCTACCCCATCGTCTTGCAGACGCCCCAGCCAAAGCTGGATTCGTTGGCGGCCCTGGCGAACCTGCCGGTGGGTAACGGCAGCGCCGCGACCGTCACCACCCTCGGCGCGGTCGCGGATTTCAAGCGCACAACCGGCAGCGGCATGGTCAGCCAGTACAACGTTCAGCCCATGGTGCAGATCCATGCGGCCACCCAAGACCGAGACCTCGGTGCTGTGGCCAAGGACCTCCGGCAGATCATCGCGCAGATGGCCGACGAAGTGCCGCGCGGCAGCACGGTCAACCTGATGGGCCAGGTGCAGACCATGGAACGGGCGTTCTCCGGTCTGTTGTACGGCTTGCTGGGGGCCGTCGTGCTCATCTACTTGTTGATCGTGGTCAATTTTCAATCTTGGGTGGATCCGGCGGTCATCGTCTCTGGCTTGTCCGCCGCGCTTGCCGGAATCGTCTGGATGCTCTTCGCCACCGGTACCACGCTGTCGGTGCCTGCGTTGACCGGGGCGATCATGTGCATGGGGGTGGCCACGGCCAACAGTGTGCTGGTCATCAGTTTTGCCCGCGAGCGCCTGCACGTGCTGGCTGATGCGACAGCTGCAGCGCTGGAAGCCGGTATCGCTCGACTGCGCCCGGTATTGATGACGGCGCTGGCAATGATCCTCGGCATGCTGCCCATGGCACTGGGGCTGGGGGAGGGCGGTGAGCAGAACGCCCCATTGGGGCGCGCCGTGATCGGCGGCCTGTTGTTTGCGACCGTCGCGACCCTGTTGTTTGTCCCGGTGCTTTTCAGCGTGGCGCACCGCAACGATTTCCGTACTGAACCCAAGCCGCACTTAGTCCCTGGAGCAATCTGAGATGCCTGTGAAACCCCACGCTGATCGCAGCCCGTCTGGTCGCCTTGTGTTGATCGTTGGAGCAATGGCGACGGCCGGTGTCATCCTCATCGCTGGCTGGGCAAGCCGCCATTCGCAAGCGGGTCAGTTGGAGCAGATGGCAGAGCGCAAACGGATCGCCACGGTTGCACTCGTCGTTCCCCGGCTGGTCACGCCGGCCTCCCTGCAACTGCCAGGGCGTATCGAAGCCTGGTCACGTGCCCCGCTGTATGCGCGGGTCAGCGGCTACTTGAAGCATTGGGGCCGGGACATCGGGGCACGGGTCAAAGCCGGCGAGCGGTTGGCGCAAATCGATGCCCCTGACCTGGACCAGCAGTTGCGCCAGGCGCGCGCAGCGTTGGCGACTGCCCGCAGCGAAATGTCCCTTGCCGGCACCACCGCCAAACGCTGGGAGCAACTGCGAGAGAGCGAAGCGGTCTCCCTTCAGGAGGTCGAGGAGCGCCGTGGCGACCTCGCCACCAGGCGATCCCAGGTCAACGAAGCGCAAGCCAACGTCGATCGGTTGCAGGCGTTGCAGGGCTATACCCGGATTGTCGCGCCGTTTGACGGGGTAGTGACCGCACGTAACACCGATGTCGGCGCATTGATCAATGTCGGGATGACCGCTGGCAGCGAATTGTTCGTGGTCTCCGATGTGAGCCGGCTGCGCGTGTATGTCAGCGTCCCGCAGCGTCAACTGGCGTGGATAAAAGTCGGTACCCGGGCCACGCTCAGCGTGCCGGAACGCCCGGGACAGGCATTCGAGGCCACAGTGCAATCCCTGGCCCAGGCCGTCGATATGGACACCGGCGCCATGCGCGTTCAACTGAGCGTGGAAAACCAGCGTGGCGACTTGCTGCCGGGATCGTTCGCCTCTGTGCTGTTTGAAGGTACGCCTGCGCCCACTGCGCTCAGTCTCCCTCCCAGCGCGCTGATCGTCGGCAAGGCCGGCGTGCAGATCGCGACGGTCGATGACACCGGCACCGTGCAGCTGAAGCCGGTGACGGTGACCCGTGACTACGGCACCTACCTTGAGTTCGCGGATGGGGTCCAGCAGACCGACCAGGTCATTGCCAACCCACCCGACGGGCTAAGTTCAGGTGACAAGGTACGAATCATGCAGGCTGGGATCACGGCTTTAGAGTGACCCTTTGGCTATTTTCGATGCATTGCTGAGCCCGTTCAAAGGTGAAACCTGATGACAGAAATCAAAGACTTGAATACCCCCGAAAGCGCGCCGGATGCGGAGGCGTCGGGCGTCACACCTTCACGCCGCAACTTTCTCAAGTTTGGCGTATCCGGCATCGCCGCCGCCACGGTGTCGACCTGGATCCCTGACAGCGTCGTGGCTGCCCAACTGGCGCCCATGGTGGTCGATGACGCAGGCGCGCCCCAGGCGGGTGAGCAACGGATACAGCTCACCGTGAATGGGCAACTGCATAAACTCAATGTCCCGGCCAATGCAATATTGCTGGATGTGCTGCGTGACCGGCTGCAGCTGACCGGCACCAAGAAAGGCTGCGACCACGGCCAGTGCGGGGCGTGCACCTTGTTGGTCAACGGGGTGGCAATCAACAGTTGCCTGTCAATTGCCCTGCAACACGATGGCGACCACATCACGACCATCGAAGGCTTGTCTCAAGGCGACGATCTGCACCCGGTGCAGGAAGCTTTCTGGGATCACGACGCCTACCAATGCGGCTACTGCACGTCGGGGCAGATCATGAGCGCGGTGGCACTGCTCAATGACCCGAACATCGGCACTGACGATGCCAGCGTGAAAGAGGCCATGAGCGGCAATATCTGCCGCTGCGGTGCCTACAAGAACATCCTTTCGGCGATTCAGTCGGCACGTGGAAAAATGCGAGGAGCGGCCTGATGCGTACGTTCGATTATGCCCGCGCTGAATCTGCGGCCCAGGCGGTGAGCAGCCATGCCGCGCCTGGCCAGCCGTTTTACCTGGCGGGGGGGACCACGCTGCTCGACCTGGTGAAGCTGGACGTCATGCAGCCCGACCGTCTGGTGGATATCAATCGCCTTGCGCTCAAGCACATCGAGCCGCTCGCCGATGGGCGTGTGCGCATCGGCGCGCTGGTCAGCAACACCGCGCTGGCCAGTCATGCGCTGATCCGCGAGCGCTACGCCGTGCTGTCCCAGGCCATTCTGGCGGGGGCCTCCACGCAGTTGCGCAACAAGGCCACCACCGCAGGCAACGTGATGCAACGCGTGCGCTGCAATTATTTCCGCGACGGTGTGTCGCCCTGCAACAAGCGCCAGCCGGGCTCCGGTTGCGCAGCCATCGGCGGCCACAACCGCAGCGTGCATGCCGTGCTGGGCACCAGCGCGCATTGCATCGCGACGCACCCGTCCGACATGTGCGTGGCAATGGCTGCGATTGGCGCGCAGGTGACGGTTCAAGGCCCGAACGGGGTGCGTGAGATTCCCTTCGGCGATTTCCACCTGTTGCCGGGGCAGACGCCTTGGTTGGAGCATGCGCTGCAGCCTCATGAGTTGATCACCCATGTGACCCTGGATGCACCGTTGGCGAACAGCCGCTCGGCCTACCTGAAATTGCGCGACCGCGACTCTTATCAATTCGCCTTGGCATCGAGTGCGGTGATCGTGGTGATGGATGGCCAGCGCATCACCGAGGCGCGGATTGCCCTCGGAGGCGTCGGCACCAAGCCATGGCGTGCGCTGGAAGCCGAGCGCGCATTGGCTGGGCAGAAAGCCGATATCGCCGTGTTTACCCAGGCGGGCGAGCGCGCCCTGCAGGGCGCTCGCGCCTATGAGCACAATGGTTTCAAGATCCCCCTCGGCCAACAGGTCGTGACGCGCAACCTTCGCGACCTGACAGCATAGGAGTGCATTCTGATGAGCCAACCGATAATCGGCACCCCGCACAAACGTATCGACGGTCGCCTGAAGGTCACGGGCGCAGCACGGTATGCCGCTGACCATCCTTTGCCAGATTTGGCTTATGCCTATGGCGTCTACAGCACGATCGCCAATGGCCGGGTGGTCGCCATTGACGACACATGGGCCCGCGCAATGCCTGGCGTGGTTGCCGTGCTGCACCATGGCAACTTTCCCCGGTTGCACCGTACACCGGATGTGGCCATGACCTTCAAGGACATCCTAAGCGCCGCCAAGGTCGACGAGCGCCGGCTGCCGTTCGAGGATGACAAGGTGGCCTATCCCGGGCAGTTCGTGGCCCTGGTGATCGCTGACACCTTCGAGCAGGCCCGTGCGGCGGCGTTTCAGGTCAAGGTCGAGTATGCCGAAAGCCCGGCCATTACCAACCTCAAGGACGCACTCAAGCAAAAGGGCGCGCGCGATGGCGGGCGAGGGCACAGCCGAGGCGACCCGGAGGCAGGCTGGCAAGCGGCTGTCACCCGGCTCGACCAGACCTACACCACGCCGGTCGAAACCCACAGCCCGATGGAGATGCATGCGACGACCGCGTATTGGCGCGACGCGAAGCTGTATGTGTATGAAGGTACGCAGGGGGTGGTGAATCACCGCAATGTGTTGGCCAATGTCTTCGATCTGCCACCCGATCGCGTCGAAGTGCATGCGCCGTTCATTGGTTCAGGGTTTGGCAGCAAACTGTGGCCATGGCCGCACTCGATAGCCGCCTGCGCCGCCGCGAAGGTGGTGAACCGTCCGGTACAACTGATGCTGCCCAGGGCGCAGATGTTTACCGCGACAGGGCATCGCCCGGAAACCTTGCAACGCATCCGCCTGGCTACGGACGGGGACGGCAAGCTGGTGTCGATTCGCCACGAGTCGTTCAACAGCACCTCGACCACCGATGCCTATACCGAGGCATGCGGCGGCGTCACGCGCAGTCTTTATTCCTGTGCGAACGTGCTGGTCGATCACAAGAACAGTCCGCTCAATCGCGGCACGCCGACCTCAATGCGGGCACCTGGCGCTGCGCCCGGCCTGTTTGCGTTGGAGTCGGCCATCGACGAGCTGGCGCTGCTGCGGGGCATTGACCCGCTGGCGTTTCGCAAACTGAACCTGGCGACCCGCGACGAAAGCCTCAACCTGGCATGGTCGAGCAATCATTTGCCGGAGGCGATCGATACCGCGGCCGAACGGTTTGGCTGGCACACACGCAATGCGGCGGTTGGGGCAATGCGTGACGGTGATGAAGTGATCGGCTATGGCATGGGTGCCTGCAATTGGGAGGCCTATCAGGTACCCACCGACGCCCGCGTGATTATTCGCTCGGACGGCAGCGTGCTTGCTCAATGCGGCCAGCAGGACATCGGCACTGGCACCTATACCGTCGTCGCGCAGACCATCGCTCAACTGACGGGCCTGCCATTCGATCGGATCGAGGTGGAGCTGGGCAGTTCCACGTTCCCGCCGGGCGCGTTGGCCGGTGGTTCCTGGGCCACCGCGAGCATCTTGCCGGCTATCGCGGGCGCCACGCGCGCCGCGCTGACCAAGTTGCGTGAATACGCGGTGATGAGCGCGGGACTGTTTTCAGGCACTCCCCTGGAAAGCCTGTCTGTCGAAGCTGGCCAACTTGTCAATGGCGATCGACGCGCGAGTTTCGCCGAGGTCCTGCGCCACCAACGCATCGCGCGCGCGGAGGGCAACTTCCAGAGCGGAGCCAAGGGCGGTGACTTTTCCTATCGTTCCTTTGGTGCGCACTTTGTCGAGGTGCGCTGGGACCCTGGCATCTCGCGCCTGCGTGTGGCTCGGGTGGTCAGTGCCATCGACGTAGGCAAAGTGGTCAACCCGCTCGCCGCGCGAAACCAGGTGGAGGGAGCAATTATTATGGGCCTCGGCATGGCGCTGTTCGAAGCATCGGAAAACGATCAGCGCACGGGCCTGCCGGTGAACAACAACTACGCCGAATACGTGGTGCCGGTTCATGGCGATTTACCTGATATCGACGTGACCTTGCTCGATTACCCGGATTACAACCTCAGTGAGTTCGGTGCGCGCGGGATCGGCGAAATCGGCGTCACGGGCCTGGCGGCCGCTGTCGCCAATGCCGTTTACCACGCTACGGGAAAACGCATTCGCAGCTTGCCGATTACCAAGGAAAAGCTGATGGACAGTTAATGATCGATCAGCGTCGCGCGGTGCAGGAGGGCATCCGACGGCTGCCCTCTGGGGAGATTGCTTCAAGGGCGTCTCAATGCCCGACCATTTTCATCGCCGAGGCGGGCAGTCGATCACCGTGAACCTCGAGTGTCGACACCTCAGCATCAATTTCAACCAGATCGCCTGGCGTCAGTTCAAGTTCGATGGCGCCCAGGTTTTCTTCAAGCCGATGCTGTTTGGTAGTGCCCGGGATCGGCACAATCCAGGGCTTTTGGGCGAGCAACCAAGCGAGCGCAATCTGTGCCGGCGTTGCGCCCTTGCGAGCGGCTATACGCTTGATGGCGGTGACCAAAGCAGCATTCGCCCTGCGCGCTTCGGGCGTGAAGCGGGGCACGGTGTTGCGAAAATCCGATGGATCGAAGCGCGTGTTCTCGTCGATCTTGCCCGTCAGAAACCCTGCGCCCAGTGGGCTGAACGGCATGAAGCCAATAGTCAGCTCCTCCAGCACTGGCAAGAGCTCGCGCTCCGGCTCACGCCAGAACAAGGAGTACTCGCTTTGCACCGCAGTGACTTTTTGCACGGCGTGGGCGCGTCGAATGGTGTGGACGCCTGCTTCCGAAAGCCCGAAGTGTGCGACTTTACCTTGCGCAATCAGTTGCTGGACCGCGCCGGCGACGTCTTCAATCGGGACGTCAGGATCAACCCGGTGCTGATACAGAAGATCGATGCGCTCGGTGCGCAACCGTTTCAGGGACGCGTCCACGACCGCCTTGATATGCTCGGGACGGCTGTTGGTACCGCCACGTCGCTCGCCGGTTTCCAGGTCGATGTCAAAGCCGAACTTGGTCGCGATGACCACCTTGTCCCTGATCGGTGCCAACGCGTCGCCCAGCAGCGTTTCATTGACGAAGGGGCCATAGGCCTCAGCCGTATCAAACAACGTAACGCCCTGGTCATGCGCCGTGCGTATCAGCTTGACCATCTCATCGGCGTCTGCAGCCGGGCCGTAGGCTGAGCTCATGCCCATGCAGCCCAGTCCCAGGGCGGAAACCGTCAGTTCGTCGCCTAGCGTTCTTGCCTTCATGTTGACCCTCGAATCGAGTGGAAGCGGTCGTAACCGGATAAGCAGCAATTTATCCAGTCATCACGACGCGCACTACCCGGGTAATTCGGGACGGGGCTATGAGACCTATTCAATAATGCCGGGCGACGGCGCAGCGAGGGTCCCTCTCACGGGCGCGCCGCGAAGACCTCCTTGAGCACCGGCACGGCCGACATCGCCTTCGGCCAGCCAACGTAAAACGCGAGATGCGTCACCGCTTCGGCGGCCTGGGCCTGGCTCAGGCCGTTGTCCATGGCCCGGTTGAGGTGGAACGGGAGCTGCGCCGCCTGGCCCTGGGCAATCAGTGCGGCAACGGTGACCAGGCTGCGGTCGCGGGCGCTGAGATTGCTTTGTCGCCACAGGTCGCCGAACAACACGTCGTTGGTGTAGCGGGCCAGCTCCGGTGCTACCCCTCCCACCCCGTCATCGACGGCGGCGCGGCGCTTCGCTTCACGCTCTGGGTCAAGTGTCAGGGGCGCGCCAGAAGGCGGAGAAATCTGCTCGGCAGGAATATGGCGCTCGTTGAAGACCTGCTTGGCAACGCCCGCCGCAGACATCGCGTTTGGCCACCCTGAGTAGAATGCCAAATGGGTAATCAGTGCGCTGATTTCACTCGGCTTGAGGCCATTGTCCAGCCCCAGTTTGATGTGCCCGGTGAGTTGCGGGATCTGGCCGCTGGCGATCAGGGCAGACAAGGTGATCAGGCTGCGGTCTCGTGGTATCAGCGCTTCACGTTTCCATACTTCGCCGAACAGCAGTTCGGTGGTGTATGTGTACAACTGCGGGGTAATTTCGAGTACATCCGGCGAGGGCTTGGGATCAGGACGCGGCAGGCCTTGATCAGCGTCCACGGCAGCGGCGAAGAGGAGGGTGGCAAAGGTCGTTGCGGTGAGCAGTTTCATTGAGCACTCCCAGGGTGATTGGAAAACGAATCCATCGATCGACCCATGGTAGGCAACTGCGATCCATTGATTAAACGCTATAACCTGCATGGCGTCATGAATCTGGCTCATTAATGCAGCGTAATCTGGGATATGCTTCGGGTCGATTACTCTATGAATGAGGCCCATCAATGGCGCGTGAAGGATATGGCGATCTCCTGGCATTTGTGGCCGTTGCGCGAGAGCGCAGCTTTACGCGCGCGGCCGCGCAGCTCGGCGTTTCGCAATCGGCGTTGAGTCATACCATCCGCGCGCTGGAAACCCGGCTCGGCGTCCGACTGCTGACGCGTACCACGCGGAGCGTGGCACCTACGGAAGCCGGCGAGCATCTGTTCAACAAGCTGGCGCCGCGTTTCGAAGAGATCGAGGCGGACCTTGCCGAAGTGATCGAGCTGCGTGACTCGCCTCGCGGTACGCTGCGCATATCCGCCACCGACTACGCGGCGAACTCGGTGCTGTGGCCGCGCCTCGCCGAGTTTTTGCCACGGTTTCCCGATATCAACATCGAAATCACCACCGATTATGGCCTGACCGATATCGTTGCCGAGCGCTACGACATTGGCGTGCGCCTGGGCAATCAAGTCGCCCAGGACATGATTGCCGTCCGGATCGGCCCAGACCTGCGCATGGCGATGGTCGCCTCGCCGGCGTATCTGCACGCGCACCCGCCGCCGCAGGCGCCGGAAGACCTGGCTGCGCATAACTGCATCAATCTGCGGTTGCCGACTCATGGAGGTTGTTACCCATGGGAACTGGCGAGCGGGGACCGCGAAGTGCAGGTGCGCGTGCAGGGGCAACTCACGTTCAATGGCACCTATCCGATGCTCGCGGCTGCACTGGATGGCTGTGGAGTGGCTTATCTGCCTGAAGACCTGGTGAAAGAGCACGTCGCCGCCGGGCGGCTCTGCTGGGTGCTGGAGCCGTGGTTTCCGACCTTTCCGGGCTTGCACATTTATTACCCCAGTCGGCGACAGTCATCGCGGGCACTGAGCCTGGTCGTGGATGCACTGCGCTACAAGGCCTGAAACATTCATGAGCCCGTCTCATAGCCGTATCCTTTTCCTGCACCTTAATCACTGATTGGAATGGCGCTAGGATCAATTCATCTTTCAAACGCCTTAGAGGGTTAATGATGAATTACCGTTACCTGGGCCGCAGTGCCCTGAAAGTATCGCCGTTGTGCCTGGGTGCCATGATGTTCGGCGGCGAGACCGACGAAGCGACCAGTAAACGCATCATCGATAAGGCCGGTGCCGCGGGCATCAATTTTATCGACACGGCTGATGCCTACCACGCGGGGCGTTCCGAGGAAGTCGTCGGCCGATCCATTGCAGCGCTGCGTGACAACTGGGTGGTGGCCACCAAGTTCGGTTATCCGTCGTCGGCTGATGCTGGCCCGAATCAACAGGGGCAGTCGCGCAAGTGGATCATCCAGAACGTGGAGGCCAGCCTCAAACGCCTGGGTACCGACTATATCGACATCCTGTATTTCCACCGCACCCTCAGTGATGTGCCGATGGAAGAAGGCTTGCGAGCGATTGACGACCTGATTCGTCAGGGCAAGATCCGCTATTACGGGGTGTCCAATTTCCATGGCTGGAAAATCGCCGAGATGGTCCGTATTGCCGATTCGCTGGGCATCCAGCGGCCCACGGTCAGCCAGCCGTTGTACAACATCGTCAATCGAAGCGCCGAGGTCGAGCAGCTACCGGTCGCCGACAACTACGGCATTGGCGTTGTTCCCTACAGCCCGCTTGCCCGTGGCGTGCTCAGTGGCAAGTACCCTGTGGATGCGCCGCCACCGGCTGATACGAGGGCAGGGCGTGGCGACAAGCGTATCCAACAGACCGAATGGCGCCCCGAATCCCTGAAAATCGCGCAGACCATCGCCCGGCACGCGAAAGATCGGGGCACGACGTCCGTGGCGTTCGCCATCGCCTGGGTGTTGAAAAACCAACTGATCAGTGCAGCGATCGCCGGCCCTCGTACCGAAGCTCACTGGGACAGCTATATGGATGCGTTAGGGCTGGCGCTGGGGCCAGATGATGAACAGTTGGTCGACAGCCTGGTGGTGCCGGGCCATGCGTCGACCCATGGGTTCACGGATCCGGGCTACCCGGTCGAAGGCCGTAAAGTCAGCTGAAGCGATTGGGGAGGGCAGGCAATCTCAGGGTTGCCTGCTTTCCATCGGCGCTGGGTTTAGAGGGGAGTCCCAGGTTTCGATTTAACCCACCAAAACGCACATGCCATGCTGGCTGATCCGAACACTGCGATCACTGTCGCCATCGGCTTCGGCGTGCCGTCAGCCCATAGGCCGACCAGACCCGACCCGAGTATCCCTGTTCCGTACTGCAACGCCCCGACCAAGGCAGAAACCGCTCCCGCCATGTGCGGGAATCCGTCCATTGCCCCGACGATCGAGTTGGCGACTATCAATCCCGCCGCAGCGACGAACACGAACAGCGGCGCGACCAACCCCGCCAGCCCACCCATGCCAGTCCATGCATCGACCGCCAGCCACAGGCTCGAGAGTGCTGCCAGGAGCGCACCCAAGCGCATCAGGCGATCACTGCCGATTTGCCTGACCAGCCTCGCGTTGAGCTGGTTTGCCAGCATGATCCCCACTATGCCAACACCAAACAGCAGCCCATAGGTATGGGGGGATACGTGGTAGTAATCGATATAGGCAAAGGGCGTACCCGCGATGTAGGCATACATTCCGCCGTAGAAGAATCCGCCTGCCGAGGCATAACCCAGCACGCGGCGATCCGTCAGCAGTTGTCCGTAGCGGCGCAAGGCACCGCTGAGCGGGGCATGGCTGCGGCGTTCTGCAGGCAGCGTTTCTGGAAGGGTATACAGGGCAACCAGGGTTACGCCGCCAAACAACACGAGCGCCCAGAAGATCAGGTGCCAGGAGCCTGACTCGAGGAGGATCCCGCCAATGCTCGGGCCCAGCAGCGGGGCCACGGCCATGACCGTCATGAGGGTCGACAGCATTTGCGCAGCCCGGTGTCCTTCATACAGGTCGCGGATCATTGCGCGGGCCAGCACGACACTGGCACATGCGCCGACCGCCTGTACCGCGCGCCAGCCAATCATCATGGGCGCCGTGGTCGACAAGGCGCAGCCGGCGGACCCCGCGATGAACAGCAGTAACCCCAAGGCGACGGGCAATCGCCGTCCGTAGCGATCGCCGACCGGCCCCCACAACAACTGGCCCAGGCTGAAGCCGATCAGATAACCGGAAATCGTCAGCTCAAGCTGACCTGCGTCAGCGTGCAGTGATTTGGCCATCGCGGGCATCGCAGGCAGGTAAAGGTCGGTTGAAATGGACGCGAACGCCATCAAGGCGCTGAGAATGGCCAGCATCCACAGGCGTTGTTTATCGGATGGCGTTGCTACCGCGCTGGGGCGTTCTGGCCGGGGCATGGTCGACGATACTCGTTGAATTCAGGTGTTTGAAACAACACCGCCGGCACCCATCCATGGGCGCCGGCGGCAGGTCAGGGGCTGAGGCTCAGCGGTTGACGTTTTTTTGCAAATGCGCGGGGTAGCGATCCCCCACGACCTTGATCTGCTCCAATGCCGTCGCGATGGCGGTGAGATCGTCTTTATCCAGAACCAGGTGGGCTGCGCCGATGTTTTCTTCCAGTCGGTGCAATTTAGTGGTTCCTGGAATGGGCACAATCCAGGGCTTCTGCGCCATCAGCCAAGCCAAGGCAACCTGCGCGCGTGTTGCGTTTTTGCCCGCGGCGATGTGGCCCAGAACCTCGACGAGTTTCGCATTGGCCTTGCGGTTCTCTTCAGTGAAGCGTGGCACCACGTTGCGGAAATCGTCGTGCGCAAACTGGGTGTTCGCATCGATGGCGCCCGTCAGGAAACCTTTGCCCAGCGGGCTGAATGGCACGAAGCCGATACCGAGTTCCTCCAGCACCGGCAGAATTTGCTCTTCAGGCTCGCGCCACCATAACGAGTACTCACTTTGCAACGCGGCCACCGGCAACACGGCATGCGCGCGCCGGATTGCCTCTGGCCCGGCTTCGGACATGCCAAAGTGCAAGACTTTGCCGGCATCGACCAGTTGCTTGACCGTGCCCACCACATCTTCGATCGGCACCTGGGGATCGATGCGGTGTTGGTACAGCAGTTCGATGCGGTCGGTGTTGAGCCGCTTCAATGAGGCCTCGACCACGGCCTTGATCGTTTCAGGCCGGCTATCAAGCCCTTCACCCGGCAGCCCATGCTTGAAACCGAATTTGGTGGCGATCACGACATGATCCCGCATCGGCGCCAACGCTTCGCCCAGCAGCGCTTCATTGGTGAAAGGCCCATAGGCTTCGGCGCTGTCGAAAAAATTCACGCCCTTGTCGAAGGCTTTTCGAATGAGCGTAATTGCCGCCTTGCGTTCCAGCGCGGGGCCGTAAGCGAAGCTCAAGCCCATGCAGCCCAGGCCGATGGCTGAGACTTCGAGTCCGCTTTTACCCAAATGACGTTTCTGCATGTTTCGTCTCCTTCGCAACCAGGTAACTGATTGGTACACTTTAAATTCCTGTGCTTCGCTCAACAATTGGCACATTGCTTAATGAGCACCTGAGGGGAATTCACTAATGATCCGTGCTGGACTTCCTGAGCTGACGGCCTTCGTCGCCATTGCCGAGCAACGCAGCTTCAGCGGAGCCGCCAAGATTCTTGGCGTGTCAGCGTCGGCGTTGAGCCATTCCATGCGGGGCCTGGAATCTCGCCTGGAGCTGCGCTTGTTCAACCGCACCACCCGCTCTGTAGCGCTGACGGAGGCGGGTGAGCAGTTGTTCAATCGCGTGCAACCGCTGTTGGGCGATCTTGAATGCGCGGTCAACGACGTGACCTCGGAGCGCAATACGCCTTCCGGGTCGATACGGCTGAGCGCGTCGGAATCCTCATTCAAACCGCTGATCCGTCACGTGATGCCTGATTTCTTGCGCGACAACCCGCAGATCCACATCGAGTGCATCGCTGACAGTCGCCTGGTCGATATTGTGGCGGATGGGTTCGACGCCGGTATCCGTCTGTTCGATGATGTTCCTCGCGACATGATCGCCATCCGATTCGGCCCGGACATTCGTTTTGCGGCGGTAGCCTCGCCCGACTATCTCAATCGGCATCCCGCTCCCCAGGTACCGCATGACCTCAAGGACCATCGCTGCATTCGCTTTCGCTTCGCGAGCGGCACCTTGTTTCGCTGGGACCTGGGTTACCAGGGAAGAAATGCCAGCATCGATGTCGATGGGCCGATGACAATGGACAACATCAACCTGATGACGGAAGCGGCGTTGGCCGGCATCGGCATTGCGTGGCTGCCGGAGCATCAGGTCGAGGATCATCTGCGGGCCGGTCGCCTGGTTCATCTATTGCCAGACTGGGGCCCGTACTATCCGGGCGCGTGCCTGTATTACCCTGCCAACCGGCACCCGCCAATGGCCCTGCGAATGTTCGCCGAGGCTGTGCGTGAATGGGCGCGTGGCCAACTGAAATAGCCGGCGCGAGCCTACACAGGACAATTACGGCTGTGACTCACCGTACCAGTATTGGGCGGTGACGCCGCCGTCCATGAGAAAATCGCTGCCGGTGATGAAGGTGCCTTCAGGCCCCATCAGCAATGCCGCTACAGCGCCCACCTCATCGGGCGTCCCCCCGCGTTTGGCGGCACTGGACTCGATCATGCGTCGATATCCGTCCCCACGCGGCCCGGACAATTCATCCCGCGCCAACGGTGTAAAAATGATGCCTGGGCTGATGGTATTCACCCGTGCGCCGCGCTTGCCCCAGCGCACCGCCTGGGCAGCAACGCGCAGAGAATTGCCACGTTTGGAGAGCTGGTAGGCGTTCAGGGGGTCGGTTACCAGGTCGGGTTGCAGCATCGGCAACCCGAGCAAATCCTCAGTCGGCGTCAACGCCAGGGCTTTATTCTGCTCGGCGGTAAGGGCTGGCAAACGATGGCCTGATTGCGATGCGATGACGATGGCCGACCCGCCTTTGGCAATGACCTCGCCGAACAACTCCAGGACCAGGGCCGTGCCATACAGGTCGACACGCAAAATGGTTGCAGGTGCAGCCTGGGAGGGTGAAACCCCCGCGGCATGGATAACGCCGGTGATGTCGCCGATGCTGGCCGCGAACGCGACGAGCGCCTGGACAGATGCGCGGGACGACACGTCAACCGCTGACGTGGAAACCTCGAAACCCGCATCGCTCAATACCTTGGCGGCGGCCTCGGCGGTGTCTTCGCGCAGGTCGGCGAGTACGACATGTTTACCGGCACTGACGCGGCGGGCGATGGCCTGGCCAATCGAGCCGGCGCCAATTACCACAGTTACATCGGTCATTTTCATCGTCTCTGGAATGTCTTGACGCAACTTTACGCGGAGAAACGCTCGGTGATTAGCCGTTTGGTTGAGCGCGACCCTGTGAGATGAATTCAGCAGTCGGGGGTCAGTCTTGACGCTTACAACCGCGTTCGTCGGCCTGTTTACCGTGGGTACGCATTCCTCAGGGGGGCCTGTAAGCCCGAGCGTCCGGCCATGAAGGCGAGGACGCCGGCAACTACCAGAAGCGCTGCGCTCAATTCAAAGGGTGCGCGATAGCCCTGCAAGTCGAATGCGACACCGCCCGCGGTAGCCCCCAGGGTTATCGCCAACTGGATGATTGCAACCATCAACCCGCCGCCTGCTTCCGCATCGTCTGGCAAGGTTTTCGCCAGCCATGTCCACCAGCCAACGGGTGCGGCCGTTGCAACCAAACCCCAACCACCCAACAGCACCGTAGTGATCAGCGGCGAGCTGCCAAAGATCACCAATGCGCCGGCGATCACGGCCATCAGTAACGGGATCACGATGAGTGTTCGAAACAGCGCTTTCTTCAAGAACACTTCAATGAACAGGGTGCCGACGAAACCGGATACGCCCAGCGCCAGCAGCATCAGCGAGAGCCTATTGGTGCTGGCATGGGTGACTGTCTCCAGGAACGGGCGCAGGTAGGTAAAAAGTGTGAACTGGCCCATGAAGAAGAGGCTGACAGCGATCATGCCCATTGCCACCGGCATGCGCGTCATCAACGCGAATACGTTGCTGCTGCGATCACGGCGTTCGGCCTTGAATGAGGGCAGGCTCACTAGCAACCAGACGGCGGCAAGTCCGGCAACGGGGACTACGCAAAAGAAGGCACCGCGCCAGCCGATGATGGCTCCAAGAAAACTCCCCAGGGGCGCGGCGATTACCGTCGCCAAAGCGTTGCCGCCGTTGACGATTGCCAACGCTCGCGGGACGCGTTCGCTCGGTACCAGGCGCATGGCGGTGGCCGCGGATAACGACCAAAATCCACCAATCGCCACGCCGATCAACGCCCGGCCTGCCATGAACATGCGGTAATCATGCGCTATAGCAACCACGGTTCCTGAAATGGCCATGACGATGATGAGAGAGAGCAGGAGCTTTTTTCGATCAATTCGTGCGGCCACTGAGGCTATCAGCAGGCTGGTGATCAACGCGAATACTCCGGAAATAGAGATTCCTTGTCCCGCTTGGCCTTCGGTAATCTGGAGGTCCACTGCAATAGGTGTCAGGAGACTGACCGGCATGAATTCAGACGCTACCAGCGCGAACGCAGCGAGCGACATGGCCAGAACGGCGCCCCAGGACTCTCGGCGTTCAGGGTGAGAGGGAATTGTCATGAGTGAGCGTGTCCTCTGCTTGAAGTGTGCACGCGCTCAGGCGTGCACATTGCTTATTGCTGCAGGCCGGAGGTGGGTGGGCCACATCCGGCTCGCATTGCGTCAACTACTTGAGGTGGGTACTGAGAAAGTCTGAAATTTTGTCGAAAGGAATTTTATCCAGGCGGTCATAAAGATCGACATGGTTGGCATCCTTGATAATGAGCAGTTCTTTCGGTTCCGCAGCAGCCTTGTAGGCATCCTCGCTGAAATAACGCGAGTGTGCGTTCTCACCGGCGATGAGCAATACAGGACGCGGCGAGATCTCATTGATGTGAGTGAGCAACGGAAGGTTCATGAACGAAAGCGGAGTTGTGGCCGTCCACGCGCCATTGGAATTGAGCGAATGCTTGTGATAACCCCTTGGGGTTCGGTAGTAGGCGAAAAACTCCTCGGCGATAGCACCGTCGTTACCACGGAGTTTTTCCGGCAAGATGCGCGGGCCTGAGGCAGGCGTACCGTGTTCAGCGTCTACCCAGCGTTGTTGGCTGAGTTGCTCCAAGGCCTGTGACCGCTGGGCTTTGGTCATACTGTCGTTCAGGCCATTCGCCATGACCCGGGACATGTCGTACATGCTGGTGGTCACTACCGCTTTGATGCGTTTGTCGACCGCAGCCGCGCTCAGACCCATGCCCCCAAAACCACAGATACCGATAATGCCGATACGCTGACGATCAATGAGCGGTTGCAGGCCAAGGAAGTCCACGGCGGCACTGAAATCTTCGGTGTTGATATCCGGCGAGGCAACGTCACGGGGTTCGCCTGTGCTTTCACCGGTGAAGGATGGATCAAATGCGATCGTGACAAAACCACGTTCGGCCATGGTCTGTGCATACAGACCGGAGGATTGCTCTTTCACAGCGCCGAACGGCCCACTGATGGCCAGTGCGGGTAGCGGCTGGGTGCCGTGCTCATTGGGAATATACAAGTCCGCTGCAAGCGTTATGCCGTAGCGATTTTTAAACGTGACTTTTTTATGTTCCACCTTGCTGCTTGGAGGGAACGTCTTGTCCCACTCTTCAGTCAGGTTCATGGCGCTCTCCCGACGTGATTGTGTGGGTTCTCGGGCATCTGCTGGCAGCGCAGTGACGATTGCAGCCAGCCCAGCAAATACCGCACTTTTTATCCCCCCGAAGCGGGAATATGAAATGTCCATGCTTGACTCCTGGTTTCACATTGACGGGTGAGCTCGCCACTGGCGGCACTCATCCGAGGAAGACTCGACCTTTCAACCCTTCGGCGATCACGTGCAGGTTGGATGTACATTCTCCCGTTCCACTTGAGGGCTATGTAGTGCGATCCGCTGGTTTACTTGCCTGATCCTGTGAGGAGGGTTTTATTTGAGGGACGCAGTCGCGCGCGCGGGTTAGAGTTCAAACCAGAGGTATGAGATCACTATGACGAACACACTCACCCCCCGGCAGACATCGACACAGGAAAGGCTTGCGCAGATCATTGGCGCGCATATTTCCAAACCAGGCGATTGCGCAACCGCCATACCAGGCCTGGGTTTGTTCCGGCGCGAGCATCCGGCGCCGCCCATCGTCTGCATGGTTGAACCGAGCATCATCCTCGTCGTTCGCGGCGAGAAGCGGCTTTGGGTGGGAGGCGAGGGCTTTCCCTACGACACATCGCGGTTTTTGATTACTTCACTGGACTTGCCTGCCAACTCTGAGGTGCTGGTTGCCTCTGCGCAGCAACCGTGCCTCGGACTGGTGTTGAAGCTTGATCTGCGTGTGCTTGCAGAGTTGATCACGCAAAGCGACCTGCCACCTGCCCGTGACCGCTCAGTTGCAAAGGGTGTCGGGATCGGATCGATGACGAGCGCCATGCTGGCGTCATTCGAACGATTGTTGGCGCTGCTGGATGAGCCCGAATCCATATCGATTCTTGCCCCCTTGATCCAGCGAGAGATTCACTACCGGGTCTTGCAGAGCGATCAAGCGAGCCGGCTGCGTCAAATAACGTCGGTCGATGGCCAGGGCTATCGGATCGCCAAAGCCATCGATTGGCTCAAGCTGCACTACACAGCGGCACTTCGCGTTGAAGAGCTTGCCGCCAGGGTGCAGATGAGCGCTCCGACGTTTCACCACCACTTCCGCCAGCTCACAACGATGAGCCCGCTGCAGTATCAAAAGTGGCTGCGACTGAATGAGGCAAGGCGACTGATGCTCAACGAACATCAGGACGCGTCCAGCGCGGCCTACAAGGTTGGATATGAAAGCCCGTCTCAGTTCAGCCGCGAGTACAGTCGCCTGTTTGGCGCACCACCCAAGCGGGATATCGCAACGCTGCGAGGGCAGGTGGTGCAGGCTTGAAAGGGTGCTGAGACGATCAGTGCGAATGGCCAATCCAAGCCTGTGGCACTCATCGTGGGCATGCCAGTCTTGGGTCTAATGATCGAGCCTGCGCCAGCGCCCCGGGGTGATTTTTTCCTGGCCCCGAAAGGCTCTGTAGAACGAGTTCGTGTCCTGGTAGCCGAGTCGGTAGGCCACCTCCTTGACGCCGAGTGATTGATTGCCGAGCAATTCACGGCTGAGTTCACTGCGTGCTTCTGTCAGCAGTGCCCTGAAGGTTTTACCTTCAACAGAGATTTTGCGTTGAAGGCTGCGAGGGCTGAAGCCCAATTCACAGGCCACGGTGGCCATGTCCGTGCGCCCCTCGGCCATCATCCGCTTCAATGCCGCTTTCACTCGCTCGCCCAAGCTGGCGTGCTGTTCAATCTCGTCGACGGCAGTCGAGAGCGCCGGCGTCAGCATCTGCAGCAATTCAGGGTTGTGCGTGGGGAATCCCAGCGCCAGGTCGGCTGAGGCCAGCACCAGCCGGTCTCGCTGGGTCCCGAAGCGAATGGGGCAGCCAAAAAAAACCGCGTGGCAACCGGTTGCGGGGGCGGCGCGTCGAAGGTCTACCGACACCGGAAGTAGGTGCTTGCCAGTGCCTCGACGCCCCACTTCCAACAACAGTGCAAAGCTGGCATCCACCGCTATGTGGGGCTCGGGTGGTGTGTCTGCGGGCCATTCGATCGTCACCACGGTGTTGCCCCGGCGCTCGTCGAAGCACATCCGATCGGGGCTGCACAGCCGCTTGAAGCGGGCCAGGCGCGTGAGTGCGTCCTGAAAGTCAGCGGCGTAGGTAGCGGCCAGGAACGCAAGCATGTGCGTTGAGGTACTCGTTTGCGTGACCATGCGGATACCGGCAGATGGATCGCCGCTCAGTGCTTCTATCGCATTCCAGATGGCGAAAAGCTGAGGAGTGTTGATCACACGGGTGTCGTCCAGATGCCAGGTGCCCGGAAGATGGGCGTGCTGCAGAACCGCTGCGGGGTCTAAACCCAGTTGCGTAACGGCTTGCCAGAACGATTGGGGCAGTTTGCAGGCCGTCGAGACCGCGTCGTGGATCGGCATTTCGTTGTTCCATCTTCCAGCGTGCGGCCCAAAGTGGCGTGCACCGTGCCGGGGTTGAATGGTCGTGGCTCGGCAGCCGCCTGATGGGGCTTGAACGGTCATTGGCGCGAACGGCGAGCGATCTGGCGTATGTTGCCAGTTTAACCCGCGTCGATCACCTCTAACCTTTGCCCCAGGTTTTCACTCAGCAGGACATCAGTTATGACGATCACGTTCTACACCAACCCCAATTCGCGCGGCCGAATCGTGCGCTGGATGCTTGAGGAAATCGGCTGCCCCTATGAGACGGTTGTCATGGACTATCGGCCCAGCAGCGAGTCAGATCCCTGGGGCGGCGCGGAGCTTGCCCGGCCTGACCGCGCAGATGTTGAACGGCAGCGGTTTTTCGATGAGCTCAACCCCATCGGCAAGATTCCTGCGATCGTGCACGATGGCCGTGTGATCTCCGAAAGCGCGGCCATCTGCGCCTACCTCGCCGAGTCGTTTCCTGAGGCCGGCCTGGCTCCCACCGCAGACGAGCGCGCAGATTATTACCGCTGGATGTTCTTCGCCGCAGGCCCGGTGGAGCAGGCGGTAACGAATTTCCGTGCTGGTTTTACGCCGACGACCGAGCAGGCGTTTTTCCTGGGCTACGGCAGTTACGATCGCACGGTCGATCAGTTGGAGCGCGCAGTCGCATCCAAAACCTACATAGCAGGCGAGCGCTTTACCGCTGCCGATATCTACGTCGGCTCTCATGTGGGATGGGGCCTGGGGCTGCAAACATTGCCTGGCCGACAAGCCTTCATGGACTATGCGCAAAGGCTGATGGCCCGGCCTGCCTACGCACGCGCCGTCGCCAAGGACAATCAATTATTGACACAAAGCTGATGGCTTGACCCTGAATGGCGTGTCCGCCCTCAAGACGGAGGGCGGCATGCAGTCATTTCACCGTCGCACCGAAAAGGCGAAGGCCAGGCCGCCCACATACATCAGCACGCCGTAGATGGCTGCCGGGACAACCAGGGAATCGTCCTGCAGTACCGTGCTGCCGATGACGATCGCCAGTGTGGCGTTCTGCATTGCCGTTTCAATGGCGACGGTCACGGCCTGACGCCGCTCCAGCCGGCCAATTTTAGCCACGCCGAAGCCCAGGGCCAGCATCAGCACATTGAGCGCCACGGCCAGGGGTGCCACAACACTGAAGTGCTGTTCGAACAGGTTCCAATTCTTGACGACCGCGCCGATCACAATTACCACAAAAGCCAGCGTCGACAGGCGCGTCGCAAGTGGCTCAAAGCGCTGGGTAGCCTGCGGCCATACCCGCCGCGTGAGCATCCCGAGTCCGACGGGAAGGCCCAGCATGGCGAACACCTGAATCATCATGAAGCCCACCGGGAAGTCGATGTTCTGGTTCGCGCCAAGAAAGTGCCCCATTGCCAGCGTCACGATCAGCGGCAGCGTGACGATGGTGACCAGGCTGGCCGCAGCGGTGAAGCTGAGCGCCAGGGCGACATCGCCGCGGGCAATATAGGTCAGCAGATTAGAGGTTGTTCCTGTCGGACAGGCCGCAATCAGCATGAACCCGACCGCCAGCGCTCCGGGAAGAGGAAACGCGAGGAGGAGGGCGAAACATACCAGCGGCAACAGCACAAAATGGCAAACGAAACCGAGCAGGAACGCGCGTGGCTGTGCCGCAATACGCCTGAAGTCAGCGGGTACCAGACCCAATCCGAGCGAAAACATGATCAATGCCAGCAACAGCGGCATGAGCACTGTTGCGAGTAGGTCGCCAGACAAGGAACTCTCCCAAGCGCCGTCATTGCGGCGCGATTGTTGTGATAGGGGTCGACGCGGTCAGCGTTGGTTGGACGGCATGTAGATACTGCGTTTGGGGGTTGTCATGACGCGTCGCAACAGCGGTTCGAAAAACTCCAGGGGCAGTGTTTCCGTCGCGGGGTTGAACGCGGCTGCGTCGTACTTTTCACAGAACTCGACGGTTCGCTGGTAAAGGTCTGGCAGGTTCGAAAATCGATCGCGCGCATTGCGATCCAGTCCCAGGTGTTGGAAAAAATAATAGCCTTGAAACAAGCCATGATTGGCCACCATCCAGTGGTTCTCCGTGCTGACGAAGGGCTGCAATATGACCGCGGCCATGTCCGCGTGATTGAAGCTGGCGAGCGTATCGCCGATGTCATGCACCAATGCACACACGACGTATTCCTCATCCTGGCCATCAAGGTGCGCCAGTGTGGCCGTCTGCAGGCTGTGGGTCAGCCGATCCACGGCAAAACCACCGTAGTCGCCGGCCAGCAAGCGCAGGTGGTCGAGAATGCGGTCGGGTAACTTGAGGGCATGCAGCTTTTGCTCGTCTGCGATCACGCGCCAATCATCCAGCGTACCGTCGCGCATGTGGTGAAAGGTGGCTTGCAAAGTCGGTTTCATACCTGGTTCCTGTCAGAGGCGAAAGCCGGGATCAATCCGGTCGAGTCGACGCAATAAGCCTGGCCAAGCGAGTGCGCCGCCCAGGCCGTGGGTCACCTGTTGCGCCTGAGCCGCGATACCGGCCAGCACATCGGAACCTATCGGCGTAATCGGCACACCGCCCGACAGCGCGCGCACTTGAATCATGCAGGCGGCTTCAAAGATATACATCGCCAGGAAGGCATCGGCCACACTGGCACCCACCGTCAGTAATCCGTGATTGCGTAGCATCATGAAGGTACGGTTGCCCAAGTGCTCAACCAGCCGTGGTTTTTCATCATCGTTGAGTGCCACGCCTTCGTAATCGTGATAAGCCAGCGATGCCAGCACGAACAGTGACTGTTGCGACAACGGTAGCAGACCCTCCGCTTGTGCGGAGACCGCGCAACCATTGATTGAATGCGCATGCATCACGCAGTGGGCATCCGGTCGAGCCGCATGCACGGCGCTGTGGATCGTAAAACCGGCTGGGTTCACGTCATGGGGCGAGTCCGCGACCTTACGGCCCTGGTAATCGACCTTGACCAGGCTGCTGGCAGTGATTTCGTCGAACAGATAACCATAGGGGTTGATCAGGAAGTGGCCGTTTTCACCCGGCACTCGGCACGAAATGTGAGTGAAGACGAGGTCATCCCAGCCGAAGCTCGCGTACAGCCTGTAGGCCGCCGCTAGCTCCACACGGGCGTTCCATTCGGCGTCACTGACGCGGCCTTGCAGGCTGGTAGCGTGGGAGGAGGGCATCGCAACAAGGGGGTGGCTCATGGTGGCGGCTCCGGTTGATTGAATAGCGCAGCGAAATAATCATGAGCGCGCCAGGGTATAAACTGAAATAACGGATGGCGTATTCCGCAATAACCAACAGGAATGGCGATGCTTGAAGACGATTTGGTGTACTTTTCCACCGTAGCCACTGCCGGCAGCCTGGCCCGGGCGGCCGAGCGCCTGGGAGTGTCCCAGCCTGCATTGACCAAATCGGTACAGCGGCTGGAACGGCGGCTGGGGGTGAAATTGCTGGTGCGCTCCTCACGCGGCATCGAACTGACGGACGCCGGTGCTGCGTTCCTGGTGCGCAGTCGTGCTATCTCGCGGGAACTCGAAGACGCGCAACAGGAGGCGCGCGACCTGGCGGGCGGCCAGGCGGGCATACTGCGCATTGGTGCGACGCCGGCGGCGGCTAATTTCACCTTGGCCGCCTTGCTACCTCGGCTGATAGACGAGCGGCCAGCGGCACGCATCAACTTTGTCACCGCGTTCAGCGACGCACTGCTGGATGCCGTGGCGAACCGCGACGTCGAACTGGCCCTGTTGCCGTTGCCCGAGCGCGTTGATCCAAGCCTTGAAGTGCTGCACCTGCTGGAAGACGATTATCAACTGATCGTCAGTGATCGGCATCCGTTGGCGGGCAAGTGCAGTGTGTCGATGAGTGATCTGGCCAGCTATCAGTGGGCCGGCTCCAGCAAGCACGAATTTGCGCGTAGCCAGCTTGAACGGGCTTTTGCCCTCGAAGGGATTGCACTACCCAATCTGGTCTTCGAAGCCAATAATCTGCCGGCTCTGATGCTGGCGGTATCGCGTACCTCACTGGTAAGCGTTTTAAACTCGCGCGCCGTGTCGCCGGAAAGCCTCCCGGCGAACGTCGTCATGCTGCCGATTTGCTCCGAACACATTCGCTGCCCGATCGGTCTGGTGTGGCGACGTGGCTACCTGTCGTCCATAGCCCTGCGGGCCAAGGCGCTTGTACAGGCCGCGGCAGTGGTCGCATGAGGTCTTGCCGCAGGTTGGCGTTACGGCCTGGTGGCGATTTCGTCGAGATGCTGCAAGAGGTCGTGAGGATCCTCGTAAACCCGCAGCGCACCCGCTCGTTCAAGCTCGCCGATGTCGTAGCCGCCGGAGAGCAGGCCGACACCCGTCGCCTTGCAGCGCCGGGCTGCGAGCATGTCCCATATGGCATCCCCGACGACCACACATTGATCGATGGGCGCCTTGAGCTTTTGGGCCGCAGCCAGGAACAGGTCGGGATCCGGTTTGCCGTATTTGACGTCGTCACGGGTAATGATGTTGATGTCGTTGATATCCAGGCCGAGGGCCGCCAAATTTATCCTGGCGGTGGACGAGCCTCCACTGGTGGCAATGCACCACTGTCTATTTTCTTCGGTGAGCGTGTCGAGTAGCTCGACGGCCCCCGGCAGTGCCGTAATTTGATGTTTCAGGGCGTCGTAGGCAGCTGCGTGCTTCTCGCTCAACACTTTGCCTTGCGCTTCTGAAATGATCACGCCGGTTTCGCGTGTCAGCGTTTTCAACATCAGGCCTCCGCTCATGCCAATCTTTCGATGGATGCGCCACATGGCGAGCGGGATGTTTTCCGAGTCGAGTGCCTGCTTCCAGGCCGCTACGTTCTGGTAAACGCTGTCAGTCAGCGTCCCATCGAGGTCGAATATGAACGATGTTTCCGGACGCATGGAGGTCCTCCGGTAGATGATGGCATGGGCTTTTGACGCCATGAATTAAACCCTTGGCATACAGGGTTCTGAGACTGGCAGGCGCCACGCGTTCATTATTTCTGGGGCGGGGGCAGGGCAGTGTTGGCGGTTCTCTACAATTCAGGACCCGGTGGGGGAGGCGTAAATAATTGGAACGGCGCTTCAACGTGCTCGCCTAACGTTTAGCCTGTGCGCAAAGGCACAGGCGATATGCCAATAACGGCATTCTGCTAGAGGTGGATAACGTGGCTAAAGACGATAAGAAAAGCAAAGATGAAGCTTCGAAAGCCAGTAAGGACTTGAAGGACAAGAAGTCTTCCCCGGCCAAGAAATCCGCAGCGGCCTCGGCGCTGTCAAAGTCTTCTGACAAGAAAGACAAGAAGAAGGATGCCGAGCCGAAAAAGTCTGCAAAGAAATCAGACAGCAAGGCAGACAAGCCGAAGAAGTCAGAGAAGTCCGATAAACCGGCGAAAAAGAAAAAGTGAAAGTGGCCAGGGCGTTGAGCCCTGGCTTTCATCTTCCGGTAGTGCCAATGCGTGTCAAACGTCTGCGGGGAGTGAAGGGTTGCTGCAGCGCCAGAGCTTGCCCTTGACTACGAAGTAGCGGCCATCGAGCGTCGTTGGATGCATCGACGCGATTCCAGGGTATTCGTCAAAGGCGCGTGACCCGCCATGTTGTTGTGCGCAACGAGTGCGTGATGTCGACGTGCGATGCGCATCATGCCCCATAACATGGAAATGGCTATCGAGATCCATGCGGCAACTAGGCTGAAGATGGTCATTGCAAGGCTCATGAGATTCTCCCGTTGCGTTGTTGTCTTCTTCTCTCCTGGTAAATGACCTCCCTGCCTCTGAAGGATTCAAATTATCAGTCCGTGCCTGGTGCAGAGACTGGTGAGCTCCGGCTGCGCCGGCAGCGCTCCGAACAATAACGAACCTCCTCCCAGCTACGCGCCCATTTTTTTCTCCAGGTGAAAGGCAGGCCGCACGTCGCGCAGATTTTCACCGGAAGCTCGCTCTTTTTCACCGCCACCCCCCTGTTGATGTTGGTCCGCAGTCTCAACATATATTTTGAACCTATTCTGGCGGTCCTGCCCCTAATGCTTTGCAGCTAGCCACTGGCTCATGCTGACCCTGGATCGTCCCATTACACGCAAAAGTAAGGTGATTTATGAAAAGTGAACAAGTCGAAGGTGTAGCAGAAAAGGTTGCAGGGAAGGCACAGAGCGTCGTCGGGAAACTTTTTGGGGATTCGAAGCTGGAAGCCGAAGGGGCTGGACGCCAAGCTGCCGGTCAGCTGACTCAGACCTATGGCGATGCACTGGACAGCGTATCTGCGTTCGTCAAAGAGAAACCCGTCGCCGCGATTGCGATTGGCGCTGTGGCCCTGTTGGTGATGGACCGTCTCTTTCGCCGCTGAGCCGAGATGAGAGAACTCCCGGGAGGGAGTTCCGTTTCGTGTTGATCGATCCACGTCTACAGAAAATAATCCTCCTGTGCCGCGTAAAGTCAGGTACTCCCCAGCCGATAGCGAATCAATACACACGGTTCATCTCGGCTGAGGGTACGGCATGTTCAATCAAGCACTCAAAACACAACTGGCAGCCAGGACGGCCGAAACCACCGAGTTCAAAGGATTGATCGCCGCGCTCGAGCGCTCCATGGCCGTGGTCGAATTCGACCTTAACGGTAAAGTGCTGCGGGCCAACGAGAAGTTTCAGACAACCCTTGGCTATACCGCCGACCAGTTGATCGGGAAGTCTCACCGGGAATTTTGCTTGCCAGCACTGACAAGCAGCCCGTCCTACAGCCAGTTCTGGTCCGATCTCAAGGCGGGAAAATTTGTCTCCGGCACGTTCAAACGTGTGGATGCCAAAGGCCGCACGCTCTGGTTGGAAGCCAGTTACAACCCGGTGCTGGATGACCGGGGCCAGGTGCTGAGAGTGGTCAAGTACGCCCTCGACGTCACCCAAAAGGTCGAGCAAGAGGCCGCCACCCACAGCAAGTTGACCGCCCTGGATCGCGCCATGGCCGTGATCGAGTTCGACCTCACAGGCCTGGTGTTGGACGCCAACGCAAACTTCTTGAATGTGATGGGGTATGCCCTGGCGGAAATCATAGGCAAACAACACCGGCTGTTTTGTGAAAACGAGCTGATCAACAGCCAGGAATACGCTGACTTCTGGCGCCGCTTGAACAACGGTGAGTTTTTCACCGGGCAGTTCAAACGCCTGGGCAAACATGGCCGGGTAGTGTGGCTGGAGGCCAGCTACAACCCGGTGTATGACGGCGATGGCAAGTTGATCAAGATCGTCAAGTTCGCCAGCGACATCACTGAGCGGGTAGAAAAATTCGAAGAGGATTCGCGCAGCGCGTCCCGGGCCTACCATATCTCTTCGGAGACCGAGCGCTTCGCCGAGCATGGCACCCAAGTGATCCAGGAGACCGCCACGGAGATGCGCCGCATTGCTGACAACATTGGCGAGTCCGCACGGCTGGTGGGGCAATTGGGCGATCGCTCCGAACAGATCACAGCCATCGTCAATACCATTCGCGGCATCGCCGACCAGACGAACCTGTTGGCGCTCAACGCCGCGATCGAAGCGGCCAGGGCCGGGGATCAAGGCCGTGGCTTTGCGGTAGTAGCGGACGAAGTACGGCAACTGGCCGGGCGTACCAGCCGTTCAACCGCAGAGATTGCCGAGATGATCGGCATGATCCTTTCGGAAACCCGCGAGGCGGTGAGCAGCATGCAGTCGACCCAGGCAGGCGCGCAACGCGGTGTTAGCCTGGCGGACCAGGCCGGCTCGGTGATCCTGCAAATTCGCACCAGCACCCATGATGCGGTGGAAGCCGTCAGTATGTTTGCGTCGAAGTTGGATGAGTCGGAAGTCATTCCCAAGACGGCCATTGGCTGGATGGGGTGATCAGCCCTGTTCGCAGGCATTAATCGACTTTGCGGATTGGAAATTATGCAGGACAACGGGAAGTTGCCATAAGGGGAGGGCTGCTGCCCCATTTCATGCTTGGCATCTTGAGGGCCGACCTTAAGGAGTTTGTCGTGAACCCACACCTTTTAGCGATGCCCGACGCAGATTTTCCCTCGCTCCCTGAGCGCGGAATTTACGTCGATCAGGAAGATTTCAATAATGAAATCAAGCTGAGTAACTACCGCCGGTACGCCGACTTGCGCAACCATGAATACAGTGGCTTTTCGTTCGACTAGCTCCGGCACTGCAACTTCGGCACCGCGGGCACGGTGGCGCAGAAGATGGCTGATTGGTTTGGGCGCGGGCCATATGAGGTTACAGTGCGCACCAACGTCTGAATCGCTGCGTGAATAATGAATCGTCCGCTGTTTATCTCTTTCGATGGGCCCAAGGGAACCGGCAAGACCACGCTGTTAGAGGCGGTTACGGCCGCACTGAGGGCGGGCAACCAGAAAGTTGTCCGACTCTGCGAGCGAAAAAGCGACCCCAACCGGGGTGAAACCATGGCCCTGGTCAATGAGCTTGCCAGAAATCCTTCAAGTGAGCTTGAATGGGTCGTGTGCCAGCGGTTTGCTAAAAGCAGGCGCTGGATTTCCCAGCATGTGCTGACCCGGCAGCCGCAAGACAGCATGATCCTGATTGATCGCTGGTATCCATCTGATGCCGCGTTTCGCCACGAAATCCCGTTTGCAGAGATTTTGCAGTTGAACAGGGATCGAGGTGTGCAAACGCCAGACCTGCATGTGGGCGTCATCACCGAACCGGCTATTTCCTGGGCGCGGGCAGCAAACCGATCCAGGGGACTGGGGGGTACGGTGATTCAAAAGTATGCAGAACATGTGGTCTGCAGCGAGATGTTCGAACAGGCCGCTGCAGATCAGGGCTGGGTCGTGTGTCGCAACGAAGGAGCAGTCGAGGACGCTGTGATGCAGGTCGTTTCCGAGATCGGTAAAGTCTCGCGGTGATTGTCAAAGGGGCTCGAGAGGCCCAGTGACCATCAAATCAACCGCCCCGGTCGCCTGACGATTGATCGTCCGGCGCTGCGAAGGCTTCTCCCAGAAGGGCCTGGGCGTGACCCTCGAGAAAGTCGAAAACCTCTTCCTGGATATACCCGTTGTATTGCTTGCGCCGGCCCTTTGAAACGACCCCGTTCTGGTCCAGGCACTGCATGATCAACTTGCTCAAGAGGCTGCCGCGCACGTCGTAATTGTCATTCACCACCTTGAGCAGCGTGTCGTACCGTTGCAAATACTCGGTTTCTTCCCTCAGTTCGACTTCCAATGCCCGCTTGGCCATTTCCAGCGTGAAGGCCACACATTCAGTCGCATCCCAGTAGCGATAGAGGCTTGGGTCGCCGGTGAAGTCGAGCGACATGTTGTCGGCATCGACCCAACGAACGTCCCAGAATTGCCGCGCAGGTTTCGAGAAGCTCTGCAGCGCGTCAAGATAGCGTTGCTCCTCGCGTTTCATGGCCACGGAGATCGGTAGCAACAACCCGTTCTCCAGCGCACCACTGCAGCACAAAGCCTGGTGTATCAAGAAGCGCGACAGTCGGCCATTCCCATCCATGAAGGGGTGCAAGAAGACGAACCCGAACGAGGCAATGCCTGCGGCCACCAGCGGGTCAAGCTCCAGAGGTGCCCGGTTTGCGAAGGCCATGAGTTCGATCATCAGGTCTCGGCAAAGGTCTGGAGGAGGGGGGATGTAGGTCACCCCCGCCGCGCCTCGGAAGGAGTTGGTCAGGTGGTTTTGTTCATGCCGGAAGGCCACCGCCCATTCGAGCGGGTGGCTGATCACACTGTTTTGCAGAGAGACCAAGTAGTCTTCGGTAAGAGGCTGGCGTTCATGTGCCTGGCGAAGCAACTGCACAAAACGCTCTGACTTCTGCTCGCTGGGTGCTTCCTTTTCAATCGCAAATGAAGAATCTGTTTCGCTCAGGTACGCCCAATTGATGGCGCGATCCATCATTTCCCTGGGTAAGGAAGCAATGAATTCTTTCGAACGTCCGAGAATGTCGTATTCAAGCAGGGCCTGGACCTCAGGCGTGCGTTCTACCGTCGCGCAATAGTGAAGTGTCCCGAGTCCATTGAAGTCCACGCGCCAGCGGTTGTTTCGCACCGATGGGCCCGTGATGTAGCGCTCTGGATCAAACAGCACGACGCCGGGGCCGCGAGGCTTGTCCGTGTAGTCCAGTAAACGGTCGGAATAGGCTTCCCAGAGGAAGCAGATTTTGCGCAGATAGCCACTGCTGGGCGTCAGGGTTATGGCCTCGACCAGTAGTCGACCTTCAATACGAGGCAGGGCCTGCGCCAAAACAGACAGGTTGACGCCCTCATGTTTGAGCGCAAAGATGATGTGGGCGAGAAAATCCCCAGTCTCCGGAGCAACCGCCTGTGGCACGGCAAGCGCGCCGTTGATCTGCTTGATGCGCGTGACGGGTTGAACGAGTGCAGGCTTCTTGACCCCTATAGCCTTCAGGCCCATCGCATCGATCAAATGGGCGTAACCCACGAGATTTCCCATTTCCCCCCCTGTCGTTGGCTGGATTTTCTTAACCGACCCAAGATTTTCTTAACATCTGCGCAGAACACTCAGAAAATATTAACCGAAAATGGCCGTGTAGCGACTACTTTTGGGCTGTGCGCCACGTCGACTGTCCGGAAACCGACAAGCGCTCGCATTGTTGGGCACCTAAGCACCATTGAGTCACTGTACTGTTCCTTCGCCGCTGGCTTACTACTTCGTCTGCCCCAAAGGGATCTAATCCCAGCCCCATATCGCCAGCTTTCGCCAATGGTTGGTCAGTGAGGCGCAGAAGGTACAACGTATAGATCCGTAGGCCATGAGCATTCACTCATGCTGCGATGAGGAGACTTCTCTTTAGTCCCGGCAGCGGATTGCCTACAGTGGCGCATGCCTATTCATCTTATCTGCCTCGTTCTTTTCGCCGCGCTCCTGCATGCGAGCTGGAATGCACTGCTGCGTAGCGGTGCCGATCGGCTGTGGTCCATGACGGTGATGTGCATTGCCATTGCAATGGTGTGTATGGTCGCCGCAGCCTTCATGGTCCCCCCCGCGATTGAAAGCTGGGGCTACGCGCTGCTTTCGGGGTTGCTGCACGTGGGCTACAACCTGTTCCTGGTGCGCAGTTACCGAGTCGGCGACCTGGGGCAGATCTACCCGATTTCACGCGGATCGTCGCCGGTGCTGATCACCTTGGGTGCGGCCGTTTTCGCCGGAGAAAGCATCAGCCCTGGCGAGTTGCTCGGTGTCGCGCTGGTGTCAGGCGGGATCATTTCGCTGGCCTTCAAAGGGCGTAACCTGTCGGTTCCCAGCTTGCCCTATGCGCTGGGAACGGGCTGCTTCATTGCGGCCTACAGCGTCGTCGACGGCATCGGCGCCAGGCTGTCCGGCGCGCCGCTGGCCTACACCGTATGGATGTGCGTCCTGTGGGGCGTGCTGATGCCACTGGTCTACATCGGCCTGCGTGGCCCGCGCAGCTTGTTCACGGTTCGGCCAGGAACCGTTACGGCTGTGGTCGGCGGACTGGTCTCTTTGCTCGCGTATGCAATGGTCATCTACGCCATGAACGAAGCGCCGCTGGGCGCGGTATCGGCATTGCGCGAAACCAGCGTGCTGTTTGCGTTGCTGATTGGTTATGTATTCCTCGGCGAGACGCTCACCGCGCGCCGGATACTGGCGTGCGTCGTGATCGCCAGCGGCGCTGTCATTATCGGCTGATACGGGCAACTGCTTCCAATGTCTAAACTCGCAGAATTCCGCCAGCTCGAAAAGCACCTCGCCGCACAGCTACAAGCGCTCGAAGCCCTCCGTTGATAGCCATTGAGTTATCTAATCCGAGGAGCCTTCGTTACCCGGGAATCCAGTCGGCTTAGCTCAATGGGCATGAACCGTGTGCTTATTAAAAAGATGCCCTCACGCGCCTGCCGACGCAGTGGGCGGCCGAGATAGGCCATCTGCTGCCACATCAGTGGATCCCTAGTTAACGTTGGCGAGTCAATGCCATCACAGGTGCCCGATCATTTCCAGTACGACTGATGATAATCACCGCGACGCCTGCAATTACCGCCCGTTACTCGAAAAGAATGCACTGGAAAGAGTGCCAACCCATGTAGCTGTCTGACACTCTTCCAATAGTCTGAGGCTCCGCTGACGGGGGTATTATCACCGCGCACCAATGAGTGACGCGGCAACCCAATCGATCAAGATTGCTAAGGGCCCGCAGAAGGCCGTGATCAGTTTCGATAAGTCAGCACGCATTAAACAATCCAGTAAACTGTTTGCCGACTGCAAAACAGGAGAGATCATTTTGTCATTGCGCGCGCTTCGTACCTTAATTGCGATTGCTCAGCACGGTTCTTTTGCGCGAGCTGCGGAGGCAGTTTACCTCACACAATCGGCAGTGAGCCTGCACGTAAAGTCGCTTGAAGATGAGTTCAACGCTTCGTTATTCGACCGCTCGCGTAGATTGCCTGTATTAACCGACGCAGGCCATGTGGCCGTGGAGCGGGCTCGCGAGATCGTTGCACTTTACGACAGCATTGCTTCGGATATAGGTGGTGATAACGAGCTGCGCGGTCGACTGAAAATCGGAGCCATCCAGACGGCGCTGGCGGGTGCTTTGCCACTTGCTCTGGCCACCCTAGCTGCCGAGCACCCACATCTACGCATAAACGTAGCCTCGGGCATGTCTGCCGAATTGGCCTCGCGCGTAGAGGCTGGCGAGTTGGATGTAGCAATCACCACAGAGCCTGTGAAACCGCACCCCTACGGCTTGGTTAGTACAACACTCTACGAAGAAGGCTTTTGGATCATTGCTCCGGGCTCATGTGCAGGTTTGGATTTTCGGCAGCTACTTCAGCAATTACCGTTTATCCGCTTTGACCGCAGGGCTTGGGCCGGACGCACCATTGATCGGGAGCTTCGTCGGATGCGGCTGCGCGTGCAAACCAGTATGGAGTTAGACAGTCAGGATACGATCATCCAGATGGTTGCCAGCGGTTTGGGGGTGTCAGTGGTTCCACTATCCAGCCAGAACCTCGAACAACTCGAACACCTGGAAGTCCAGCCGTTTGGATCACCGCAGAGAACGCGTCGTGTTGTGCTCTTGGAGCAAGAAGAAAGGCCACTCGGACGTCTGGCAGCAGCCCTAGCACAGGCGGTGAAAAGGTATGCTCCTACATAACGACCAATGAGTAAAACTTGTTGAAACGTGAATTTTAAATCGTTTTTTCTTTAGGTATCGAGCCCTTATCGTAGTGCCCATACAAACGCACTCGGAAGGGCACCATGCACAGCAACGAAACTCCAATCTGCGCTTTCCAATCGCCTATCCTGCTCATGGCCGAACGTGCTGCCGCCATGCGCGCTGAGGGGCGGGATGTAATTGACTTAACGCTAGGCGAACCTGATTTCAATGCCCCTGAGCATGTACTCGACGCTGCGCATCTAGCGTTAAGCAACCGTCTGACGTATTCCCCATCGAACGGTATCGAGTCTCTGCGCAGTGCTATCCGTATGCGAGCAAGGGAAGACCGGGGATTAGAGTTCGGCGATGATCAAATCGCGGTTGGATGCGGTGCAAAACAGATCATTTTCAACGCCTTCCAGGCGACGCTTAAGCCCGGTGACGAAGTTATAGTTCCAGCGCCTTACTGGGCCAGTTATCCCGCGATGATCAAGATGTGCGGTGCGCACCCGATCATTCTTCCGACCACTGCTTCGGAAGGATTCCGATTAACAGCGGAGCACTTGGCAGCAGGACTGCGCTTGGCAAAATCGCCCAAGTGGGTGATTCTCAATGCACCTGGTAACCCTTCGGGCTCACTATACTCCGAGACCGATTTGCAAGCGTTGGCTGAAGTTCTGCGCCAGTACCCTGATGTGATGGTGCTGTCCGACGATATCTACGCAGAAATCCGATTCACCCAAGATCCTTATCTGACATTGGCGTCGATAGCACCAGATGTGGCAGGCCGTATCCTTATCGTCGACGGTGTATCCAAAGCCTACGCCATGACAGGTTGGCGTGTAGGTTGGGGTTGCGGGTCGAAGTCACTCATTTCCGCAATCACGACCGTGCAATCTCAAAACTGTACGCAGACCAGTACCTTGAGCCAACTTGCTGCGGTCGCTGCGCTTGAAGGGCCACGAAGCTTTCTTGCTGAGCGCAACGGAATCTATCGTCAGCGCCGAGATGCTGCACTTCATGTCCTCCGATCAAGCGATAAATTGGAGGTGTCGTGCCCAGAGGGCGCGTTTTATCTGCTTCCTAAGATCAAAATGATCATTGATGATCAATCTCTCGCACTTGATCTGCTCGAAGTCGGCGTCGCAACAGTTCCGGGGAGTGCTTTTGGGCTAGCTGGTCACCTTCGGCTGTCTTTTGCCACAGACGAGGCCACCTTGGTTGAAGGGTGTAAACGGTTGGTGCGTGCGCTCGGGGCGTACTCGTGACTGCCGAACTTTTGATTGCGCTTGCGCCTATTGCCTTGCTGATTGTGATGGGCGCCTGGCTCAAGCGCAGTCGGTTTCTGGAAGACAGTTTCTGGCCACAGGCCGAGCGCCTGGGCTACTACGTTCTCCTGCCAGCGCTGTTTTTGCATGGTCTTGCGACGGCTAAGTTGGACAACGTGCCAGTCCAAGGGATGATGATGGCGCTTGTACTCTCGACAGTCATTGTCGCAGTGCTGATGGTCGGGGCTCGTAGGATCATTCAGGGGAACGACGCTGCGTTCACTTCCGTCTTCCAAGGAGGGGTGCGTTTTAATAACTATGTGGGCGTCTCAGTGGTGGCCGGGTTGTTCGGTGCTCAGGGCGTCGCTCTGGCTGCCGTAGCCAATGCTGCAATAGTGCCAACCGTGAACATCCTTTGCGTATTGGTGTTCGCACGCTATGGCACAGGTGGCAGGATGTCTGCGGGAAAGGTTGCCAGGCAGTTGGCACTTAACCCTCTTGTACTCGCTTGCTTCGGAGGGATACTGCTTCAAGCGTTAGGATTGGGCCTGCCTGCTGGCATTGAGCCTGTGATAAAGGCTTTAGGGCGAGCTTCCTTACCACTAGGCTTACTGTGTGTAGGGGCAGCACTTGAGCTGGGCTCTTTGCGCAGTTGGGTTCGACCCGTCGCATATTCATCGGTGGTCAAGTTCATGATCATGCCACTGACCACGCTGTGCGCATGTCATCTGTTTGGATTGGACGGCAAAGCAGCAATCGCGGCATTGCTTTTCCAGGCACTGCCCACAGCTTCGTCGTCGTACATCATGGCGCGACAGCTAGGCGGCGACGCACCTCTTATGGCGGGCATAATCGCTAGTCAAACGTTACTTGCTGCTCTGGCGCTTCCCATTGCAGTAATCGTTTTGATTCCTTGGATATGAATTCGCTGGTGGCATCGCCACCCTGACCTTTAACGGAATAATGTCCGCTCAAAACGAAGCGACACCATCCTCTCGAATGCCGAAAGCCAGTGCAGCGTTCACTCGACGCTTACGCTGATCATCACGCAGGCCGAATTGGCCGTAATGTTACGCATCAATCACCCTCAAAAAGTGTGCGCAACGTTCAGACGCTATTTATGGCGACGTTATTCTCATGGGGGGGGACGTAAGGCGTGCGGTTGCCTCTAGGGGTATCCGCTGGCATATCTCACCATTGATCAGCGCAGCTGTGAGGTTTCCGTTTACGACTGTAGGCATCCGCCAATTTTTTAGTGTTAAATTGTAGGACAATTTTCCTCATTTATGCGGCCAAGGGGAGCAAAAAATAAATACAAGAGTAGCTCTACCAGCTCTACCGGAACAGTTTTGGAGTATTCATGCAAACAATTTCCGCTGTTTTTGCCAAGGCATTGATAGAAGCCGTTGGCTTTTCGAAAATCGGAGTTACTGAGACGCGGATTAATACTCCAGCATCCCACCTAGCGCTATCGAATGAAGCGCATCAAATTCCTTTAAAGGAACTCAATGACTTTCTCTTTGAGCTTCAGCGTCGAATTGGGAGCGAAGATGTTGGATTGCTTGCTTATAAAAAAGCTCATCCTGGCAATCTGGGTGTCTTGGGCTACGCAATTATGTCGAGTCCAACTATTCATAGTGCGCTTAAAAGTATCAAGGAGTTTTATCCTCTTGTAGGTACCGGATTTTGCATGTTTCTTGAAGAGCAGCCAACGCAAGTAAGATTTGTTGGGGTATCGGCAGATATATCTTCGCCCATGCTTCCCAGAGTTTTCATTGATGCGATCGCGTCTATTACCCTAGGCCTACTGCATTGGCTCACGCCTACGGTACGTTTTATGCCGGTAAAAGCGGAGTTCACCTATTCGAGGCCTAGAGATACTCGGCTATTGGAAGAAATGTTCGGCACCGGATTGGAGTTCGATTCAGCCGTCAATGCGCTGACTTTTCGCCGATGTGATACGGATCTGCCCGTAGCGACATTTGATGCGTCATTGCAAAAAATACACAATGACCATTTGGAACGGAAAAAGCGTGAGGTGACCTGCGACTGTGTGATTGAGCGAGTCAAAAGCGTAGTCCTGCAGCATCTGCATCAAACCAAGCCTCTCACGGTTGACGTGATCTCTCGCTCAATGGGACTTTCCACTTTCCAACTGACTCGGTTACTGGAGACGGTAGGAGCGCGCTTTCAGATGCTGGTTGACTCAGCTAGGCTCCAACACAGCCATCACTTGCTCATCAATACTTCGCTTCCCCTCAAGCAAGTCAGCTACAGCTTGGGTTTTAGGAGTCAGAGCGCTTTAAACAAAGCGTGTGAACGATGGTTCGGGATGTCTCCAGGGCGCTATCGTGTGTCAGGTGCTTCGTCGTCCAGTCCCCCTTGAGTGGAACATCGTTCTTCATCAAAAAGCCAGGAGACCTTTTGTTTATCCCTGCATGCCTTTCTTTTATCCGCAACACCTGACCGTCAAAAAATGAGCTAAAAGCGGGGGAGAATTGTTGCAAGAATTCTCACGCTTGGACGGACATTTGATGTGGTTAAGACGTTTCAGATTCGCGACGCGAATGCGATTGTGTTTTGCAGCAGTAATCTTGGCACTGGTAGGTGTTGGGGCCTTTGCAATGTTGCAGGCAAAGGAAATTCGTAGTTCCAGTTTGGTGATCGAGACAGATGCGCTGCCGGGAATCGCCCTCGGCGATGACATGACGCTCGCTTTTACCAAACTGCGATTTCGCGCAGTTAGTCTCTTAACGTCTTCAAACCCTGAGGCGCTGCAGGCTCTTTATGACGCCTTCAATGTTGAAGCTCTCGAGTTTGTTGCGGCTCAGCAGGCTTATCGACCACTGATAACGAGCGAGCACGAACGCGCGCTGTTCGACAGGATCAATTTTTTCTACGAAAAATATCGAGCGCTAGCTCTTCAAGTTCGAGACGACCTTCGCCAGGAGCGCAACGCTCAGGCAACCGCGTTGGCGACTGGCGACATGGCCACGATTGCCCAAGACATGAACAAAGTCCTGGGCGAGTTGGAGCGACTCAATGACGACGCTAAAGAGGTGGCTAGTCAGGTGGGACAGCGAGCTTACGACGTGTCCTTGGAAATCACGCTGATTACCATCGTGTTGGCTGCAATTGGTGCGACTCTCATAGCGCGAAGCCTGACGGCCAGTATTGTACAGCCCATCTCGCAGGCGCTCGACTGCGCCAATGTGATTACTCAAGGCGACCTGCGCAACGTTGATTTGGACTTCGGAGGAAACGATGAAGCCGCGCAACTGCTACGAGCTATTGTGCTTATGCGTGACAACCTCAGCGGCACGCTTTCAAGTGTCTACCGAGTGGCCAACCAGCTATCCAGCTCTGCTGAAGAACTGAGCGCGCTCGTTGCGAGCAGCGACGGTGATCTGCAAATGCAAAACAGTGAGATAGAACAAGCAGCCACGGCCATCACTGAAATGAGTCACGCAGTAGAGGAGGTAGCTCGTAACGCTTTAGGTACATCGGATGAGTCGCGAATTTCGTTGCACCTGGCACGCGATGGGCAGCAAGAGCTCGATTCGACCATGGGAGCTATTACTCAGCTAGATCAAAGTGTCAATGATGCGTCAGTGCGAGCAAGCCAATTGGCTTCCAATACTCAGGATATCAGCACAGTCCTCGATGTCATTCGTTCCGTAGCCAACCAGACTAATCTACTAGCGCTCAACGCCGCGATTGAGGCCGCAAGAGCAGGGGAGGCGGGTAGGGGTTTTGCCGTCGTTGCTGACGAGGTCAGATCGCTGGCCCATCGCACTAGCATATCCACGATGGATATTGAGCGGATGATCACCTACATCCAAAACGGAACCCAGGAAACTGTCATTGCGTTGACTGATAGCTCGAGTCAGGCGACCGAGACTCGCAAGCAAGCGAACTCAGCCAATACCGCTTTGATTGGAATCACCAAGGCCGTGAGCAGTATTGATGAGCGAAATACCCTTATCGCCGCAGCTTGTGAAGAACAAGCCCTCGTCGCGAAAGAGATTGATAGAAGCATCATTCGTATTCGTGATCTCTCACTCCATTCAGCGGTTCGTTCGAACCAGACGCGCGCTGCCAGTGAAGACCTCGCGCAGATTGCGGTAGACCTCAAACGGCGACTAGATGGGTTTACCTACGGTTGACTCTCTGGCACTAAGTGCCGCTGCGAATCCAGATATCCAAGACTGCCGAGAACTATGATGACAGCTGATCAACATCTGAAAAAAAGTCTTCACGACCTGCGTGATAATTTGGCCAAACGCGGACATGAAATCGACGCCGCGCAGCTCAAGAATTTGCTTGACGCATTGCACCATCTTTATACGTCAACAGAAAACCTGAGCACTGAACTGCAGCGTCTGGCGAAGCATTCCTCAAGTGTTTGCTTGCGACGACCCACCTTGTATCTGGTTAAATAAATGAGCGACGCGCATGCTCAACATCTATTCGGACTATGCGATTGTCGAGCGTGTCATCTGCCCGAACTCAGTCACCGCCGCTTCCCCATCGGGTGTTTGTAGTCCTAGGTAGTGCTGAACGTTGACCTTGAGTCCCGCTACTTGATCTTCAATTCTGAGTGCTTCAGTGCTAATGTCATCTGCGATGAAACTCTCTCTGACAAATCGCTCGCTCGTTGCTTGGACGCTTTATTTTTGCGTCCTGTTCAACGTGTTCGCTTGCGGGTTGGGGCATGGGCAGATGAGCGGATTCGAGCTCAACGGAGTCGGCGGTCAATTTTGCTCTGCATTGGGCAGCAAGAGTCCGCTCAAAAGCACGGATTTATCTGAGCAGCCAGCAAACGGCTGGACGGCTAGCTTTTCCTGTCCTATATGTTCGGCGGTGACGTTGAGCATCGCGTTTCTGTTTTGTCTGACCTGGCTGCTGCGAGTCGGACGAAACCCGCGCCCTAGTCGTGAGCGGCGTTGCAAGGCCCCTCCTCGATATTCTTGGCCCTCGGCCAACCCTCGCGCTTCCCCTTGATTTGACGCTTGCCAATAGTCGGTCTGGTTCGCCGGCTATTGCTTGTTTTTCCGTCGTCCGTTTTACGCCAGGTTGTTGCTGATGCGACGCCTCGTGGGCGACGTTCAATCGTCTTTGAAAGGGGCGCAGCATGTCGTCTTTGGTTGATCATTCAGATCGCAGATTCATTCTATTCAAAAAGATAACTTTCGGTTTTCCTACAGCCTGTGTACTGCAAGCTTCGATGGCAGGGAGGAAGATATGCGCACTGTAGCTATTCCTTCAGGAGTGACGCGGTTAGTCAGTACACCGTCGAGCCGAAAGGAGCGCGGTGACGTCCTGGTGCCGTGTGGCGACTACCCCAGCAATGCACGTTGCTTCGTCCATCTTGATGCGCGCTTACTGCCGTATTGGCATGCACTGTTCGATGTATGCCCCTCGCTTCTAAAGCTAGATCCGCCAGAAGGCTTGAATCTTTTTCGAAGCTTCATGACGTGGGCATACCGAAACCGGCCACCTTTGAACTGGACTTATTACCTGAGTATTTGTCGGTGGTTGCTTACGTCATCTTATCGAAAGCAAATTCATGAGGAGCACATCGACGCGTTTATGACTGCGGCAGCGGCACGTTGGATAGATACTGACGAAACCCAGTCGGTAGGGCTGGTTTTGGCTTGGGAAGGTTCGCCGGTGAGGGTGTATGACTGGAAGGTTAAGCCCCGTCTTTCCGGCGGCATTGACTCTCAGTATGACGCGCTAGCGCCGTTACCATGGGATTTCGCCTGGCGTCCATTATCAGGTGGGGAGGGTGGGGGATTTAATCATTGGTTACCCATACCCCGAGACGGTGTTCAACCGCAGTTATCTAGCGCTGTACGTGATCAGTAGAGCACCTGCACGTGCGTGAGCGCTCAGTGATCGGAGCATGGCTGAGTCTTTTCGCCATGCTGATGATCTTTGCCGGCCCGCTGATTAGTCAGGGGATCAGCCTTGCCCATGGTAAAAGCCAATCAATGAGCATGGCTGGCATGGAGTGTCACGACATGCCTGGCATGAGCCAGGTGACTCACAATGGCTCAGCTGATAAGCACCATGATCTGATCGTATGGGAGAAGTGCGGGTATTGTTCACTGCTGTTCCAGCATCCTGCACTCACCGAATCAAATCTGGCTGGCTTTAGGCTAACTGTCCCACCGTTACAGTATTTACCCGCCCGCTTCATCACACAGCAAGCAGCGGCACCAGTGTTCCCTGGCGCGCGAAGCCGAGCACCTCCTATTAACCTTTGAGCGTCACTTCATTCTTTGCTGAACACGCATTGCCGACTCTGCGTCAGCGGGCGTTCGTGCCTGGTGATGTTGACTATCCATGCGTGCTTAGCCAACACCTGACATTCATCGGAAGATCCCATGAACTCGACAAAGAACGAGTCTCTGTTTCACCTCGATCCATCGCACCTGCGTTGGCGCCGCGCGTTTTGTATGTTCGTGGGGCTGGCGTTGCCAGTCATTGTTCAAGCCGCTCAACCGGACACCGGCTCGTTAGATGCACCGCCAGCCTCCAAAAAGCTACAGACCTGGACGTTGGAACCTATTACTGTTTCGGGTGCACATGAAGGCTATATCGCCCCAACTTCTGCATCGGCCACGCGCACCGACACTCCCTTGATCGAAGTCCCGCAGTCCGTGCAAGTTGTCACACAGACGATGATTAAAGAGCAGGGCAGCCACACACTTGCCCGCGTCGTGATCGGTGGCAGAGATGAAGTGAAACTTGCTCAAGCTGCATTGGAAATTGACGCTTCAGGCAAAACGGCACGCGCTTACGCAGGGGACATCGCACAGCCAAGGGTTGCTCAAAGAGATAGGTATAGAGGGCTCACGCGCGAACGGAGAGTTCTGAGAGGTCAGCCTGACTGATCCCGAGGCCATGGAAGTGTGGAGCGTTGCCGCCGTCATCAGCTTATTTATGCGTTTACGATGAAAGCCATGGGCCCCAATGGGCCCCGGCAAGTTGAGTCGTCACGCGGTCAGGCCGAGAGGTAATCTTCCACCGACTTGACGGTGGCGTAACCGAACTCGAACGCAGCCATCATCGTGGCATGTGCGTGAGCAGCAGGAACGTTAACACCACCAAATGTGAGATCCAGGGTGGCGCAGGCGTCATGCAGCACCGTAACGGGGTAGCCCATGTCTGCCGCCGCGCGCACTACGGCATCGATGCACATGTGGCTCATTGCACCGATTACCACGAGTTCCTCGATGTCTGCGGCTTCCAAATGCTGCTTAAGATCCGTTTCCCGGAAGGCGTTGATGTGTGCTTTTACGATCACAGGCTCATCACCCAGAGGTGCAACAGCGGGCTGAATTTGCGCACCGTTCGAGCCTTTGACGAAGATTGGAACGCCTTCATCATTGGACTCATGCCGTATGTGAAAAACCGAAGCTCCTGTATCCCGCGAGTGGCTGATCACTCGGACAGCATTCGCTACAGCCGCTTCGATGCCGGCTAACGGCAATTTGCCAGTGGGCAAGTATTCGTTTTGTAGATCAACTACAACAAGACCACGTTTCATGATCGATCTCCGGTCGGATTATCCGAGCATAGGGACAAGATGGTGAAGGCTGAGGTCGAGGTGCAGGGCGTCTATATCTGCTTCGACCCCCATAAGGGTTAAGTCAAAATTCAAGTGACGTGCCGTCTTCCGGTATGTCCACACGACTCTCGATGCCATGCTGTTTGACGTAGGTACGCAATTCCTTACGGGTCAGGGACATATGATTGATGGCGTCCATGTGCACGGCTACGATTTTCGCGTTTTTCGCAGCCTCTGAGGCGCGCAGAACGTCTTCCTCGCCCATGATGATCGACCCCTTGTAGCCGGTCATCATTGCTTTACCGGCATTGAGAACAATGACTTCGGGATGGTACTTCTTAATGGTCTGGTCGACCTCTTTGCGCCAGACAGTGTCGCCGGCCAGGTAAAGAGTCTTGTAGCCAGGAGCTTGAAAGACTACGCCCATGGCTTCACCTAGCGGCTTCGCGAGGGCGGGCACCGCATACATTTCGTCAGTGCCATGCTGACCGCCGGTCTTGGTGATTTTTACCCCACCGAATTCAGCTTCATTGGTCAGTACGCGTACATTCTTGAAGCCTTGCGAACGAATCAATTTCGCATCGTCCTCGTGCTGCGTGTACAGCGGGATGTCTTTGGGCAGCGCTTTTTGTGCAGCGTCATCCCAGTGATCAAGGTGCGTGTGTGTGACGATGACGGCGTCGACACCAGCGATCACTTTTTCAGGCGACTCAGTTAGATCGACCAGTGGGTTGCGCAGGTCACTACGGTAGGTATTTTCAAATCCTGGGTAGGTTCCCTTTTTGGACAGCATCGGGTCGATCAGAAAGGTCGTGCCGCCGTAGGAGATTTTTACCGTTGCGTTGCGAACTTGCTGCAAGTCGACTTTATGGGCCGCGTCCTGGGATTTGGGAGTGTCGGAGCTCGCAAATGCCGATGAGGTCGCGGCAGTGCAGGCAAGGCCAAGGGCGATTGGTAGTGTTTTAAAGTTCATCTCGTTAATCCTGTTATTGCATCAGTGACTCTATTCTTGCCCAATGCTCTGGGACTCAACAGTGGCCTGAACGACAGATTCCGATATAATCGGGCCAAGATACCTGTGCTGTTCTCGAATGTGAGGCTGACTGATGCAATCCACACGCGTTGCTGTTCTGGCTTTTGACGGTGTCAGCCTGTTTCATCTTTCCGTGCCTGGAATGGTGCTAGGAACAGCTCAATCCGCACCCGGTGAACCTCATTACGATGTCAGTTACTGTGCAGAGACGCCGGGAATGGTGATAAGCGACCAAGGCATAGGCTTAGCGGTCGATCATGGCCTCGAACTGATGGAGACATCCGACGTAATTGTCATTCCGGCGTGGGGCGATCATTCTGTCGCAGCGTCTGCGCAGCTTGTGCAAGCCTTACGGCGTGCAAATGCCCAGGATAAGCTCATCGTCGGGCTATGTCTGGGAGCATTCGTGCTCGGCGATGCGGGGCTTCTTGATGGCAAAGAAGCAACCACTCACTGGGCAGTCAGAGACGAGTTTGGGCGACGCTTCCCAGAAGTTCGTTTCAGGCCTGAAGTGCTCTATGTCAGTGATGGCAACATCATTACCTCTGCGGGAACCGTGGCGGCTATTGACTGTTGCCTGCATTTGATACGACAGCGCCTCGGTGCGGATGTGGCAAATCGCACGGCCAAGATGTTGGTGACGCCGCCGCACAGACAGGGCGGCCAGTCTCAATACGTCGAGCATTCTGTGCCGCAACTATCCAGTGAGACTCATCTATCTGATGTGCTGGCGTGGGCCCGTATTAACCTGGCGAGTGATCTGTCGCTCGACGTGCTGGCGGACATGGCGAAAATGAGCCGACGCACATTCACGAGGCGTTTTAGAGAAGCAACAGGCAGTACCGTCTCGAAATGGTTGAACGGTGAACGAGTCGCGAGAGCACAGCAACTGCTCGAAACGACCGACTTACCAATCGAGTGTGTCGCTGGTGAGGCGGGTTTCGGAACGCCTCTGTCTTTGAGGCAACAGTTCGGCGTTCACCTTGGCACGTCGCCTTCAGAGTATCGGCGAATGTTTTTCCGTGAAATGAGGCCAGCACCGAAGGAAGATGGCAATTAGCATACTGCCGAGCCATTTACCCCTCCTAGATAATGGTTAATTTTACCTCGTAGCTCAGGCGGCGACATTCCTGACAACAGCGAGCAAGGCCTGCAATGGATGCAATACGGCTACACCATCCTGTCGTTTTACTTGGCTCCGGCAAGAATACCCGTCTGCTAATAACCGGCCTGAAGCATTGAATTTCTTCACAAGCGGCGCCCAGGATTGCTTGTAAATCACCACAGAAGTACCGGCATTTTTCGTCTCATGCCCATAAGTACCAGACATGCCGCAGCACCCGCTCGCTTGAACCTGTAAATTCAGCCCCATGCGCTCATAGACTTGCTGCCAAAGACCGGTACTGTTCGGCTCATTGGTTTTTTCAGTGCAGTGGGGAAGGAAGTAATAGGGGGCGGCATCTTTGACGCGCTGTGTTTGTTGAAGCGTGCTAGCGAGCCACTCCTGAGGCAGCAGAACTGTGGGTGCTTTTTCGCTGCCCAGTGTCTTCGCATACTCTTGGCGATACACCAAAGTCATCGCGGGATCGAGTCCTACGAGCGCTATGTCGTAGCACTGAAGCTGACTCAGAGCTTCACTGTTGAAATGCGCAGCTTTTTCGAAAGCTCTGATGAAACCTTGCACCTGAAGCGGTTTGCCATTGGGCGCAAACGGGGCGATGTAGATTTGGTAGCCAAGCCTTGCGATCAGTTCGATCCAGTCCAACAGCACCGGGGTTTCGAAGTAACGGGTAAAGGCATCTTGGACGATGATCACGCTGCGATCACGCTGTTGCTTACCCAATGTCGACAGCAACTCAGGCGTTGCAATCTGAACATTCCACCGACGGCATGCAGCGTCGAAGTCAGTGATGCTGAGCAATGGGCTATCGACCATCCCGGCCACATGCTCAAGCACGTAGCGTACGGGGCGGGCGCCCATGACAAAGTTGTACAGATGCGGGAAGCGTGCGATGTAGGGAATCGTATATTCGAGCGATCCTATCAGGTAGTCCTTCAGCGGGCGCAGATAGCGGCTGTGATACAGCTCCAGAAACCGGGAGCGGAATTCGGGCACGTTGACCTTGACCGGGCACTGCCCGGCGCAGGATTTACACGCCAGGCAGCCTGCCATCGCCTCATAGACTTCATGAGAAAAGTCTTGCTGGCCCATCTTTTGGGCGACTGTGTTGATGGCTCGTTTTGCGATGCCTGCGACATTGCTGGTTGACCGAATTTGATCACTGGCAGCCAAAACATCAATGTCTTGCTGGCCCTGAAGCCTCAACCATTCGCGAATCAGCGAGGCACGTCCTTTAGGTGAATGCACGCGATTGCGGGTGCCTTTCCAGGACGGGCACATGGCGTCGTCTGGATCGAAGTTGTAGCACGCGCCATTTCCGTTACAGTGCAGAGCGGTGTCGTAGCTGCGCCAAACCCTCTCATCAATGGTTCGGTCGAGTTCACCGCGTAATGTCACCTCGTCAACGCGTGTTAGCTGAGTGTCAGGCCGCGTTTTAGGTGTTGCGATTTTACCGGGATTGAGTTGATTCCAAGGGTCGAACGCCGCTTTCAACTCCTGCAGGGCCGGATAAAGCTCGCCGAAGTAGTCGGGGGCATATTGGGATCTCAGTCCCTTTCCGTGCTCGCCCCACAGTAGGCCGCCGTGTTTTTGCGTCAGGGCTGCGACCGCGTCGGAAATGGGCCGGATCAGGGCTGCTTGGGTGGGGTCTTTCATGTCGAGAATCGGTCGCACGTGCAGTACGCCGGCGTCGACATGGCCGAACATGCCGTACTGCAATTCATAGCTGTCCAGCAGCGAACGAAACTCTTGGATGAAATCAGCGAGATTTTCTGGAGGTACAGCGGTGTCCTCTACGAAAGGCTGTGGCCTGGCTTCACCTTTGACGTTTCCCAACAACCCAACCGCGCGTTTACGCATGGCGTAGACGCGCTTGAGTGCATCGGCACCAATGGCAAGCGTATGGCCCAGGCGCACCACTGATGTATCACGCTGTAGGTGCAAGACAAAGTCATGAACGCTCTGCTGGACAGCGGCTTCATCGTCGCCGCTGAACTCAATGAGGTTGATGCCCAAGGTCGGTGTGCCTGGATCGTCAGGGAAGTATTCAGCCACGCCGTGCCAGACAATGTCCTTCATCGCCAGCATCAGGACTTTTGAGTCCACGGTCTCAATCGATAAAGGTTTGAGAAGCATCAACGCTTTTGCGTCGCGCAGAGCATCCATGAAGCCGGCATAACGTACGTTGACCAGGATCGAATACTTCGGGATCGGCAAGACGTTGAGTTTGGCTTCAATGATGAAACCCAGTGATCCTTCGGAGCCACATAGCACACTGTTGAGATTGAACCTGTCACCCTGCTCGCGAAGGTGGGCCAGGTCATAGCCGGTGAGGCAACGGTTCAATTTCGGAAAAGTTCGTTCGATCAGATCGGCCTGATTATCCGCAATGCCTACAGCGCATCGATAAACCTCACCAATCCGATCCTGACGCGCAGTTTCTTGCACCAGAGCGCTTTTACCCACTACACCGCTGTGGAGTAATTCACCGCCAAGCAACACCGTGGAAAGCTCCAGCACGTGGTCACGAGTTTTACCGTAGGTGCAACTTCCCTGGCCGCTGGCGTCGGTGTTGATCATGCCGCCAATCGTAGCCCGATTGGAGGTGGACAGTTCCGGCGCGAAAAACAATCCGTAGGGTCTCAGCGCGGCATTCAACTGATCTTTAACCACACCACTCTGGACGCGCACCCAGCGCTCTCCAGCGTTGATTTCAAGAATGTTGTTCATGTGACGTGACAGGTCGACGACGATCCCATCGGTCAACGACTGGCCATTGGTTCCTGTTCCGCCACCCCTAGGTGTCAGGACAACGGCTCTATGCTTAGGATCAGCTGCCAGCGTCGCAAGAATCTCAACGTCTTGAGCATCCAGTGGGAACACAGCTGCTTGAGGTAAACGCTGATAAATCGAGTTATCCGTTGCAAGTACCATCCGCTGGCCATAGCTGTGGGCGACTTCGCCTCGGAAGCCTGAATTAACAAGCAGCGTTAGAAATTCCTCATAGTTCACGCCTTGTGTTTTGGGCGGGAGCAAGCGTGCGATCATGATAAAACTCCAAACGGCAGGCGTTTTTTGACTGACTATCGTGTCGATAGTAGGGGCGGCGGCGATGCCGTTAACGGTGTGAGGCCATCGGTTTTCCGGTGACGGATGCATCCACGCGATGGACTGTTGCGGTCGCTGATTCGATGATGTAAAGGTCAGTGGTGCCGTCACAGGCAAAAGCCAGGTTCGTGGTGAGCAATCCAGCGGGTACTTTCACTCTCGCTTGGGGCTCGCCAATTGCATCGAATCCCCAAACCGAGCCCAGGCCGGCATGCGCGACCCAGAGACCGCCGTCGGCGTCTAGCGCCAGCCCGTCAGGGCCTACTCCGCCTGAGAGCTGGATGAAGTTGCCTACTTTTGCAGCGCCGTAGCCGGCCAGAGGTACTCGCCAGATAGCGTTTGCGCGCGTCACCGCAAGCAGCAATGCATCTTCATCCAGGTTCATGACCAAGCCATTCGGGCTCGGGACGGCATCGAGAATGCAATCGATCCGTCCGCTTGGCGTCATGCGGAACACACGCCCCGTCGCATCCTGCAGCCCTGTCAGACCTTGATCGGTGAAGTAAAGGTCGCCATTGCGGGCGAAGAACAGATCATTCACGCCTTTAAAACGTTCTACGCCAGCGCGCTCCAGCAATGGCCTTACCGTTGCGGAACCCGGTTCGTGGGTCATGATGCCGTGTTTGTAGTCAGCGATGAACACCAGGCCATCCTCGCGGATCTTCAGGCCATTCGGCCAGCCGTCGTATTGAGCGGCGACCGAGAATGCGCCAGCCTTATCGACATTGAGCAAGCGGCCGTTGACGATATCCACACACCAGAGCGTGCCGTTCTTATCGAAGGACGGGCCCTCCAGAAAACTCTTGTAAAGGTGCTTGCCGGGCTGCGCCAGGCACCAGCTGGAGTGCTCATCCCCAGTTTGCAGAGAGGAAGGGTAAGTGGCGAATACCTCAGTGCGAAGTACGGGGGGCGACGCGTACATGGTCGGTCTCCTTTGCTTGGCCAATGGGTTTGCGCGTGAAAAACATCGAGACCAGAGCACCCAGTGCCAGGAGCACGCCGGCGATCACGAAACCGTACTGGTATTGGTGAGTGATGGAGATCACGTAGCCGGTAACGATGGGCGCGAAGATGCCGAACAAATTGCCGCCTGTGCTGATGACCGCGATGGCCGTTCCCGAGTCTTCCTTCGATGGAATCAAATCGTTGATCAGCGAGAGGTTCGCGGCGACGGCGGCGGTACAACCTGTCAATGAAAGCGTGAAGCAGGCAAGGATGACGCGAATATCGTCTAGGAATGGCACGAAGAAAATCAGCGTCGACAGCAAGAGACAGCTTGCGACGACTACCCTTCGCTGACCACCGCCCAGGGATTTTCCGGCCATGGCGCGGTCACCGAGCATCCCGATGAAAATACCCAACACCGCTGCCCCCAGATAAGGGATGGCGGTGTACAGGCCGCTTTTCAACAGTGTCAGGCCTTTTTCAGCCTGCAGATAGCTGGGCAGCCAGGTCAGGAACAGGTACGTGGTGTAGACCGCACAGCCATGCGTGAACGTTATGGCCCAAATGGTTTTTGAGCGAAGCAGCGATTTTAGCCCCAGCTTGGGTTCGTCCAGCGCGGGTGAGGCGATGCCGGTATCGCGTGTATTTAGGATCAAATCGCGTTCCTGGGGCGATAACCAACGCGCAACTTCAGGCTGCCTGAACCAGATCAGCCAGGCGGCCAGCCATATGAATCCAACGGCGGCCGCGATTACGAACGCTACACGCCATCCGTAGCTGTTGACGATGATGCTCAGGCCCAATGCGGCAATTGCCGGGCCTATCAGGCTACCTGCATGAAACAGTGCGGTCGCCATGCCGCGTTCGCCAGCCGGCACCCACTCGCGCAGAACGCGTCCCCCAGCGGGGTACGAAGTCGATTCACCTACCCCCATCAGCAAGCGCGTGACCAGCATCGAGAAGAAACCGCCGGATGCTGCAGAGAGGAGGGTGGCCACCGACCAGACGCCGATACCCCAGGCGTTGACGAGCCGAGTACCGTAGCGATCTACCAGCATGCCCATAGGAATGAGGGCGAAGAGGTACAGCCATAGAAAGGAGGACAGCAGAAGGCCCAGCATAAAGGGGCTAATGTCGAATTCTTGGGTGATCTGGTGAGAGGCAATCGCCAGCGCCATGCGGTCGATGTAGTTGATCGCCGTCAGCGAAAACAAAAGTGCGTATACCCAGTAACGTCTGCGCATGATCAAACTTCCGTTTTTTATGTTTATCGGTGGTTTGTGGGGTGAGTTGACCCGCCGCAACGAGCGCGCGCGCGATGGTCAGTGAGTGTTGTTGGGTGAATCAGGGAAGACTATCGCTTCCCATGTTTCAGCTGCCGTTCCTTAGCGAATGCTCGCGCGGACTTTTTCTCTGAACGTGTTTTCGATCCCGTCCTGTATCTTGAGCTTCTCGGCCAGCGACGGCACCAGGTGTCGACTGATGACGATAACTCCGTCCCGGTCTCCCAAAATTGCATCGCCCGGATTACAAACTACGTTGCCGCAGGCGACCGGAGCACCGACTTGGCCAGGGCCATATTTCGAGGGGCCAGCTGGATTCACCGCGCGAGCGTAAGTAGGTAGCCCCATGACGCTTAGTTCCTCAACATCGCGAACGGCGCCGTCGATTACCACCGCTGCGACTTGTCGAGCCAGGCATACCTCACCTAGCAAATCACCAAAGACCGCACGGTTGGTTTCACCGTTGCCGTTGATCACCAGAACATCACCTGGTTTGGCATCGTCCAGTGCCCTATGGATGGCCAGATTGTCGCCTTCCCAGGTGAGGATAGGCAGCACCGTTCCGTAGAACGAAGTTTTACCTGCCACATGGTGGATAGCGGAAGCCATCATCCCCAGGCGCTGCAGTACATCGCCGATCAGTGCGACCGGATAATGGGATATTTCCTCAATCTGTTGTAGGGACGCGCGTTCCCAATCTTCGCTCACGGTGATGCTTTCATCAGATACATTGATAAACATGGTGACCTCGGCGTGAATCCGTTTGGAACGCTGTTAATTGAACGTCTTGGATGCAGGTTTGTTGACTGGGTGGAGTGGCGCTTCACCGCGCAGGACAGCAGAAATAGCCTCTACTGCGCTCATGCCAACGCGCAGCAGTGATTCGTTGGTCTGCCCTGCAACGTGCGGTGTGACGAGCAGGTTGGGCAGGTCGGAAACGGGAAAGGTGTTGCAACTGAACGGGGTGATCATGTCGGTGTTTTCCGCCGCTAGCACGTCGACACCCGCACCACCCAGCTTGCCGCTACGCAGAGCGTCAGCCACAGCCGCTTCATCGATCACGCCACCACGGCTGGTGTTGATCAGGATGGCGCCGTTTTTCATCTTCTCGATTTCAGGCGCGCCGATCAGATTCTCGGTGCCTGCTTGAAGCGGCACATGAAGGCTTATCACGTCCGACTGGGCGAGTAGGGTATCCAGGCTCACCAAGCGTTTATCAAAGCTCAAGGCATAGGCCGGGTCTGTTGCCAGCACTTTCATACCGAATGCTTCTGCAACAGGCACCACATGCTGGCCAATGTCGCCGAAACCGATTAGGCCCAAGGTGCGCCCTTCAAGTTCGATACCTGTAAGCGAAAGACGATCCGCTGCCCAGATCTCTTTGCGGGTTTGATCCGTAGCCAGTTGAATCTTGCGGCTGAGACCCAGCAGTAGAGCGAATACATGCTCTACTACACTTCTCCTGTTAGCGCCTGGCGTGTTGGTTACCCAGACACCCAGCTCGGCTGCCGCTTTGTAGTCAACGTTGTCATAACCCGCTCCGTGACGGGCGATGATTCGCAGCTTCGGGGAGGCGGCAATCGTCTCTGCTGAGATGTGTCCACCTCGCAAAAATACGGCATCTACCTGCTGCTGGACATCTGCGTAGGACACCGCTTCTGCGCCGTAGCCCAGTCGAACTTCGCCGACCGATGAAAGTGCTTTCAGTACGTCTGGGTGAATAGGGCTAGTCACATAAATCAAAAACATGTTCGTCACCTTATGAGAATTGGTGGGTATTAGCGTCATCGCCAGCCGCCGGTGCATTTTTACGAACGGTCGAGATAACGATCAGGCCCAAGAGACCTGATGCGCATATGATGAACGCGGGGGTGGACTGATTGCCTGTAGCGCCGATCAACCAAGTTGCCAGGAATGGGCCGGAGCCTCCGCCGATAACTGCGCCTACGCTGTGACCAAACGCGACGCCGGTGTGGCGGATGTGCATTGGGAAGAATTCCGGCATCACCGAATAAGTGCCCGCCTGGCAGAGTGCGTACGGAATCATGCCCAGAGCCAGTCCGGCCATAGCCAGATTGAACGAGCCCTGCTGCATCAGCATGAAGGACGGTATCGACAGCACGGCATAGGCCACGTAGGAGTAGCGCAGGATGGACTTGCCGCCGCGAAAAGAGCCGAGCTGGCCAGCTATGGGAATCAGGAATGCGGCGAGGATCACGGCGACCAACACGATTGTCGATGCCTGGCCCTTCGAAAAGCCCAGAATGGAACTGAAGTACGCCGCGATAAAGACGGTGCCGATGTAGGTGCCGATGTTCTGCACCATTGCGATCATGATCACTTTGACCAAAGGCTTGCGGTAGTCGCGAATCAGCTCGGCAAAGGGCTGGCCTTTTTTGACCTCAGCATCGTTTTTCTTGGACGCGAACTCAGGGCTGTCCTCAATGCTCAGGCGCATGTAAAGACCGATGATCCCCAATGGCAACGCCAGCAGGAACGGAATACGCCAGCCCCAGGAAAGCATTTCCGGATCGGTGAGGCTCGCTGCAGCAAGACCTGCAATAGCAGCCGCCAGACCTTTACCGAACTGGGCAATAGACGGCAGGAAGGAGATGTACAAGGCACGGCGTTTAGGCGGTGCCCATTCACGGATGTAGCTCGCAGCGCCACCGATCTCGCCACCAGCAGAAAACCCCTGAAGCATGCGTAGCACGACCAGAAGTATGGGGGCCCAGACGCCGATTTGTGCGTAGCCGGGCAGTAGACCAATGAGGGTTGCTGCGGCGCCCATCAGGGTGATGCTGGCGATCAGGCTGAAGCGTCTGCCGACCTTGTCACCGAGCCAGCCGAAAGCGATAGCGCCAAGCGGCCTCACCAAAAACGCGGAGCCAAACACAAGGAACGTGTTGAGCAGGCCAGTCGTCGCATCATCCGAAGGAAAGAAAACCATCGCGAGGGTGGCAGCCACGTACCCGTAGACACTGAAGTCGTAATACTCAACAAAGGTTCCGAATACAGCGGCCCTCGTGGCCTTCTTGGCTTTCCTCGTCTGCTCCGTCTCTTCGGTGGTCGCTGCAACGGGCTCGGCCATCACATTATTGTTGTTCATGGGCACCTCGAGTAATCGGACTTGGCCCCATTCAAAAAATGGGACAACGTCCTGCTTTTGTTTTATCTAGCTTCTAGAACGCTGATGCTGTTGTCAACAGTCATGTGTGATTTGCGAAATGGCAGCTTTAACCGCCAGAATGAGGGCCCGAATTCACAACCTGACTCGCGATGCCCACAACAAGCCGCTCTATCACAATCGATTCGCCCACTACCGCCGCGTCCAGTCATACCCGGCTGATTCAGGTATTGGATGCGCTTGTGCGGAGGGTCGGGGGTGAGCCTTGGGGCGTTCGAGAGCTTGCGGCAGAGCTTTCCGAGAGCCGGAGTACCGTTAATCGGATACTCGTTTCTCTGGTCGAAATCGGGTTAGCCACCGAGGCGGGCGTCGGTAAGTACAGTGTAGGGCCCAGAATTGACGTTTTAACCAAGACGCTCAGTGATTCAAGTGTGCTGCTCGGGTTGAGCGGGGAATCGTTGAGTTACTTGGCTGAATCCTCAAAGTGCACAGCACTTGTTTCTGTCTACTGCCCGCGCAGTCGCGGTTATTTCATTGCTGCCTGCAGCGCAGCCGATGCAACACTTACTTTCAGGCCTCAATTGGGTGTGGTCTATCCACTGACTTTTGGAGACATTGGTAGGCAGATGGCGAGCTATCTTGACGCTGACGCGCACTGTTCGACCTCGCCGGGTACGGTGGCTAATGTTGATGATATTGTTCGCGCGGATCAAACGCTTGGGCAGTTATCAGAGTCCGAATTCCCCGACGCGTTATCAATCAGTGTTCGAATGCTCAACAACGGTCTACTCGTTTCGGTTTCTGTCCACTCCGCTGCCAGTGCGGAAGGTAAGATTAATAAGCCGTTGGATATGGATGTGAGGCGTGTGATCGGAGAGATAGCGACTGATATCGAGTCGAAGACGCGCGATAGTTCTCAGGCTTCTCCACATATTTCTACAGAAAACGATAAGTCTACGGTTGATCGCCTTGAAAGACTTTTACTGCTTGTGTGCGCGTTCCCCAATGGATTGAAAAATACTGTTAAGTTGCACGGTCAGCTTCTGTGTAATGCCGCAACGGCGAAGCGATTAATACAGTCTGGCATTGAAACCGAACTGGTTACTCTGACGGAAAACACTCTATACCCTGGCCCAAGACTCTATCAATGGGCCGCAAGAATGAGCTCCGCTCATCGTAATCTTGCTGACCTAACGAGAAAGATTTTATCTTCGTTTGTGCAGGAAACCGGTGAAACTATAGCCCTGCTTTCATACGACGACGTAGCTGAAAAAGCACAATTTCTTGAGGTGATTCAGGGATGGAGACCTATTCAATACAAGCTCCAGGTGAACGTAGATGTACCTCTTTACGCAGGTGCAGCCGGCAAGGCAGTGTTGGCTCACTGTGCGGCACATGTGATTGACACCATTAAATTAGTCAAACTAACCGAAGCGACCATTACGTCTCGTAAGGTGCTCAACGAAGAGTTGGCGGTCATCAAGCAAAGAGGCTGGGCGACGGGTGAAGGGGAGCGTGTATTAGGCGCATTTGGTTTAGCCGTGCCTTTTTTTGTTGACGGTAAAATTAGAGGATCAATTTCAGCGACTATCCCTCAGTATCGTAAAGACGAGCGTGACCTGCCGACATTAACGACGCTAATGCGTGAAACAACTGCAAACATCGAGCGCTTGTTGTCGTTAGGCGTTGAGACCCAACCTAGTGGGCTATAGCCACCTGGGCCAAGATCGTATTCTAGGGGGGGCATTTTTCGCCTACTAACTGGATTTGAACCGAGCACGATACTCTCCGGGTGTTACTGAAAAGCTTTTTATAAAGCTGCGTATCAGGGTAGCCTCGTTGCCTAGGCCACATTTAGTGGCAACTGTTTTTAGTGGTGCGTTCGACGTTACAAGCATATGGCGTGCAGCTTCTAAGCGAATCTGGTCAACCATTTTGCTTGGCGTATATCCTGTGACCTCACGATATTTTCGAGCAAAGGTTCTGTCGCTCATATTCATAAAGTTTGCTAAAGACGATACGGATAGGTCGCTGCTGAGATTGTTATTAAGCCAAACATGCAGGTCTGAGAACTGAATGCTTTTCGCCTGTAAGGTTAATGATGAGCTGAATTGGTTTTGATCTCCAGGGCGCTTCAAGAAAACAACTAAATGTCGCGCAACTTCAAGTGCTGCAGTATGTCCTAAGTCAGATTCCACCATCGCCAGAGCCAAATCTATTCCTGACGTAACTCCTGCAGAAGTCCATAAGTCCCCATCATCGATGAATATCGGCCCGCGCTTCACGTTCGCAGAAGGAAAATCAAGTTCCAACTTGTCATAAGCAGACCAATGGGTCGTTACATTTCGCCCATTTAGTTTGTCAGCGGTGGCTAGAGCAAAAATCCCTGTGCAGACGGAAACTAGACGCTTTGCTTTTTCAATGTGTTTCACGAAATGTGTAAAAAACTTCTGGTCTTCACAAAATTTATGTATTCCAGGGCCGCCAGGTACGATCAGCGTATGCGGTGCCGGCGTTTCAGGCCCCAAAATTGCGGCGTTCAATGAGAAGTCAGAGAAAATTTCCGTCGTTGGATTTAACGAGAGAATAGATAGAGAGTACGGCGGGTGATCAGGATGAGCAAAATGATTAGCCGCGATGAATACATCCAAGGGGCCAGCTAGGTCGAGCAGGCTAACTTCGGAGTAGGTAATAAACTGAACAGATTTAACAGACATTTTGAGTAAATTCTCCGACATGAGCCCCATGGGGTCTAGCGATTTTGGCAGAAATCATCAACGTTTTGTCATGTTTTTTAGCCGACTTGCGCCTATTGTGACCTTAATCGAAAACGCGTCAGGGTGGCTCGATATCGCAGAGTTTTTTAGTAATACTGAGTCTCATCTTGTCTTGCCTTGGCGGGTGTTTGGATATTAATTGGTAGCTTTGATTGGAGGTTGGCTATATGTCGGGTCTTATGAAGAGCGCGATGGGATTCGAAGTGAGCATGGATGATGGTTTTCAGATCAGGATTTCTAATATTCTTCGATTAGTCGAGCTTAATTCTTTGGGTGTAGCAAAATGTGAATTAAGTAGCGTTGCCGCACCGAACAGCTGGAGGATTGAGTGTTTGTGGCATGACCAACAGGCAATGCATGATCATTTCGTATCTTGCCAACTTCAGGATCTGATAGGTTTACTTGCTTCTCGATCCCGTAAAATTGTATTTGAGTGCGATTGTGACTGAGGCCATCCCTAAATATCCACGCGTTTACACTGTCTTCCTGGTTCTGTTAGAAGACTGAGTGGACGCCAGCGCGGTAGCCCAACCCGGTGTGCTGCTGAGGCCAAAATAGACCCCAGCAACTTGTCACATCAGAAGTCGATGGTCACTCCGGTATATAGCGCACGTCCATCACCTGGTGAATGCAGGGAGGCTTTGGCGCCATCCGGGTCATACCAGACGTATTCGTAATAGCGGTTGGTGAGGTTTTTAAGCTGCAGGTCGACGCTCACTGACTGCGTCACCTTGTACGTTGCACCCATGTTCATCAGCACGTAACCGCCGTAAGTCCCCTTGGTGTTTTCCCGCTCCAGGTAATAGTTGGTTTGGCCGTTCATCCAGGCTGTCAGCTGTAGCGCAGGTGTCGCGTCATAGCGGATGCCGGTGTTGTAGAGGTGATGCGGGATGTGGTCGATTTCCTGGCCTTTGCTGTTGGGAAGGGTGGCACTGGGCTGGAGTATTTTCGAGTACTGCCAGGAGTACGCCATCCACATTTCAGTGCGTTCATTCGGGTGCAGGTTGACCTGCAAGTCGTAGCCCCAGCGCCGGGTTTCACCGACGTTATCGGATTCGCCGCTGGGGTCGTTGAGCCGGCGACTGACTTCTCCCGACGCCTCTTGCTGCCAATACGCGACGCGCCCGTCCACCCAGTCCGCCGGCGTGAACTTGATCCCGGTTTCCCAGCCTTCGTTGATCGACGGCGCCAGATCGGTGTCCCTCGGCGGAATCTTGTAGGCCGCAGCCCCGGTGCCCACCTGGAACGTGCGACCCCAGTTCGCATAGAAGCTGGCGACGTCCCACGGGGAATACACCACGCTGATCTTCGGCTGCTTGATCAGGCCGTAGTCATTGATGTCGTAGTCCATGCCGGTCATTTCGTTGGTGAAATCGCCCTGGATCTTGTCGACCCGGTAGGCGGGTACGATTTTAAGCGACTCGAACGGTTTGATCTCTGCCTGGACATAAGCACCGTAAGTGTCGAAGTCGAACTGCTGGTCGCGGGTGGTCGCTAGACGTGTGCGGTCTCTGGTGCGATAGCGCTCACTTTTGTTCTGTTGCTGCTGTACGTCTGCACCGCTTTCCAGGGCAAAGTCGTAGAGCCAGCTCACTTCAGGGCGCCAGGTCAGGGAGGTGAGGGCGCCATATTGGGTCTCGTAGGCGTCGCGTTCCTGCTGTGCGCTGGTGCGCCAATATTGCGTCCAGCGCCGGTCATCGAAGGTGTTGACGTAAGTTTTTGCAGACCAGGCGAGTGTGTCGGCCAGGTCGGTATCGAAATGCACGCTGACCTGGTTCATGCGCCGCGTGCCCTTGTCCGTGGCGTTGAAGCTGTTGGTCATTTCGGGATGATGGCGGGCATCGTCCTCGCTCAGATAACCGGGCTCTTGCGCCTCGGTCTCGTAATGACGGGCGATCAGGCCGATGCGGTAGCTGTCATCGTCCGGCGTGTAAAACCATTTGCCCGACATGGAAAACTTGTCGGCTTTGGCGTGATCGCGGTAGCCATCGGCTTTCTGATAGGCGAAGAAATAGTTCTGTGTCCAGTTGCTGCCTTCGATGCCCTTTGCGAGTTGGGTTTCCTGAGTATTGAAGCTGCCATAACGCAGTCGCGCCTTGGTGTAATCGCCGCCGGTGCGGGTGAACATATTGACGTTGCCGGCGATGTTATTCAGGCCATAACGCGCATCGCTGGTGCCGCGCACCACCTCGATGCTGTCCAGCTCCATGGGGAAAATCATGTCCATGAACGGCATGTTGCCGTCGTTGCTATTGCTCGGGATGCCGTCGATCAGCAACTTCACCGCGTTCACTTCGCCTTCGCCGTTAAAGCCTCGGAAGGAGATTTTGCCGGAGGTGGTACCTTGATTGAACTCGGTCAGCATTACCCCGGGCGCACGGCTGAACAACTCCCAGCTGTAGTTGACCGGCATCTTTTCAAGGATGTCCGCACCCAGAATATCGACTGAACTCAGTACGCTGCTGGTGCTTAGCGGGCCGCTGGCTGAGCCTTGAATGCTCACGGCGCCGAGGGTCAACGTTGAGTTTTCGGGTTTGCCGGCGTCAGCTAATGCCAGCGATAGCGGGCTCAGTGCGAGCACGCTTATGGAAAACACGGGCCACATGGTAGTGGACACAGACAAACGCTTTGCAGGGCGCAGAGAAAATGGAGCAGGCATAACACGCACTTCCTGATGATCAAGAAACTTAACGTTCAGCGCTAGTTGCTGAAAGGTTTTAAAGGGGGGCAACACCGCACAGCATCAGCGGTGGTGTGATCAGGCAAAAGGGGAGGCGCGAGGGCTCAGGCTGGGCCAGCGAATACGCGGATGCAACGTCGGCAGGACAGGATTTTCCAGGGCGGTGTTGGCGGTGTACTGCGGTAGGAAATGCCGGTAGTAATTGGACGGTAATGCAGCCATTCCGGCGTGCCCGCAACAGCAATCAGCATGCTGCACGGCAGGTTTTGACTGCGGCAGTTGCAGGGCAAGGATTACTTTGCTGAACTCTTTGGGCAGCGCACTCAAGCTGCCGCCTGAACAGAACCCACCCCAGAGCATCAGGCGCACATCCGGCGCCTGCATCGCACGGCTCATCGGCATGGCGAACAGGTTGAGCAGGACGGCTAGGCAGGCTATCCAGGGACAGATGCGTTTCAAAGAACTCATGATTGAATCGCCGCTATGGGGGAGCTATTTAGCTGGTTTTATTTAGTTAAGTAAAATTTTATGCACCGGTACTTGGCGACACGTCGTGTTTAAGCATTCATGTCCCGCAATCACACCAGTTGATTGATTCAGCTTTATCAGGGCGTCCTGATGAGGATATTCATTTAGCCATCCACTCTATGACTGCTTTGTAATCCTCTGGCGTGCATTGCATGCAGAGGCCGCGCGTTGGCATCACGCCGTATCCGAAAGTGACTCGTTTGACCAGCAAGTCCATCCCTTGCTCAAGGCGCGGTGCCCACGCTTTCGTGTCTCCTTTTTTAGGGGCGGTGCGTAATTGACCGTTATGGCATACGCCACATGATTGATTAAAAACCGTCTCAGGATCTTGTGCAGCGTCCGCCAAAAAAGGTAATGAGCCGACAGCTAAAATAACTAAATATTTCATTTTATACCTCTAAATCCCTGCCGATGCTCAGCAAGCAGTTACTGCAAGAGTTTAGCATTTTAAAAAGATCATGTTGTAGTGCGACAGTTGGCCGCAGGGTGTTTGGAGATTCTGATGGCAGAAATCATCAACGTTTTGGCAGTGTTGCTATTGCCGTCGAAACTATAATTACAGTTATGGCTGCCTAATTATTTGGCATTGTCTTTTGATACTAAAACATTTCGGATCTTGGGTGTCCGAAGCCTCTCTATTATGATTGGTAGGGCATATATGCTAAATTTAAAGGTGACGAGGTTGTTTTCAGTTGATCGATCATACTTTGGTGCTCATAGAGTTTTTTATTTTATTGCCCATTGTAATGTTATTAGGCTGTACCACAGAGAAAAATGGCGGAAACATTGAGGTAGTAAGGACGAATCCTGTGAGCCTGCCAGCAGTGCCAGTCGCTCTCATTGTGAGCACCACTGCGAATGAAACAGTTAAGGAGCTAGAAAGTTATAATTTGCGATGGTCATCAGGATTTGCAGCGAACCTGTACACAAAAGCTATACGCAAAGCCTATATAGAAACTTCAGATCCTTATTTAAGCGTCGGAGCAGTCGTGCTAATGCTGGAGAATCGTTTTGGCAGCGTGCAACGCTTCCAATTTTTTGACGAAGCATCACACAATGGCTATAAGCTCGTTGCAAGTTTAGACATGCGAACGCAGCTTATGAGTGAGCGGTCTTCACAGCTGGCTTCTTACTTGTCGCTGGAATTTTATACAGCAGATCATCTATCTCTTGGCGTAGTGGAGGGCAGCGATAGTCGTACGCTATCCTCTGTTTGGGCGGGAGCTAAGCGCGAAGATGAGATAATATCGGATATACGTCAGCAGGGCGAAGTTCAAGTGCGTGTTCGGGCAAGGCCCGGCTCATCAGATATTCTTGAGTCGGGCTAAACCTTGATTTATATATCCGGCATTTTCTCCAATGACCCTAAAGCACCACGGACATTATCTCCGACTTCAGCGCTACCTTAGGCTTCGACATGGAGAGTTAGCTCCATCAAGGCCGCCTCTAGGGCAAGCTGGTTTTGGTACATCCGTTCCAACACGTCTGACAACGAATATTCGGTAGGCATTTACGTGTACCCCTCAGGAACGAGCGGCACGGCGCCGCATAAAGAATGAATAGCATCCGCCCGATTATCTACCTAAAGGCTCCAGACGTGGATTGGTCTAAGGAAACCGGACACCCGTTTTAGCGATGCGAAGCGTTTAGCCAGTCAGTGAGATACGGGATATGGGTAGGATTTTTATAGTGCATTTGCGTTACGAAAATTGGTGCATTTGGGCTATCTCCGAACGTATATTCATTCGCCATACTCAGACAGGATAAGGCACAACGGCTTGCTCCTATAACTCGTAAAGGGCGTCTGTATGACCACTGTCTATGATACCAATCGTACGTTATTCCGCGTGTCCTGGAGTTCCGTATTGGCCGGTAGCGCAATTGCTCTGGTGACTTACGTAGTGCTTAGCGTTCTGGGAACTGCTATTGGTGCCAGCGCGGTGTCCCCGATGCAAGCTGGCAATCCGCTCAGTGGTTACGGCACGGGTGCTGGAATTTGGTTGTTCGTTTCCACTCTGGTGGCAATCGGGGTCGGAGCTTTTGTGTCTGGGCGCACTGCACCAGATCGCGGCGGTTTACATGGTTTACTGACTTGGACAGTTACAACCTTACTCACGACTTGGCTGTTGGCCGGCCTGGCTGCAGGCGTGGTTGGAACTGCTGGCTCTGTAGTTGGTAAAGGTCTGTCGACTGCAGGTGCCGGCATCGCAGCTGCGGCTCCTGGTATAGGTGATAGCGTCAAAAAGCAATTGAACGAACAAGGTGTTCAACTGGATTGGAACAGCCTTCAGGGTGAGTTGGAAACGCTGTTGAAGCAGAGTGGAAAACCAGAATTGGCCCCAGAAAATATGGAGCAAAAAGCGGATCAAGCTGCCGCAGATGGCAAGCAATCAGCTTCCAACGCAGCCACTGATCCTGCCCAAGCAGGTGATCAATTGAAGCAGTGGTTTGAGCGTGTAAAGGCTTCCGGTGAGCCGGCGCTTAACGCTGCGGATAAAGAGGCCCTAGTCAATATTGTTGCTGCCCGCACCGGCAAGAGTAAGGAGGAGGCGACTCAGATCGTTGATAACTACGCTCAGGCCTATCAGCAAGCAATGCAGAAGTTCGAAGAGCTGAAACAACAAGCTGAGCAAAAGGCGCGTGAAGCTGGAGAAATCGCTGCCAAACAAATCTCCCGCGCAGCCTGGAGCACTCTGGCATTGCTGTTATTGGGTGCTGCTCTAAGCTTCTTTGTCGGTCGCGTGGCACTGACCAACCGCCGCATTCCTACAGCTTGATTTGGATCATAGGAGGAGGGCGGCGAGGATGCCGCTCCTCTCCGTCTTGGCAACTTCGGCAAAGCTAGGCTCCTACTATTTGTTGCGATTGAACCAACCACCTGGACGCCGTACCTGAGTCTGTGCGAGCAATTCCAGTTTGCTTAGTCAGGAAATTTTGAGTTCCCCCCATTTACAGAGAAGGTTCGAACGATCATGAAAAGTGAACAGGTAGAAGGTGTCGCAGAAAAACTAGCCGGCAAGGCACAGAGCACGGTCGGGAAATTGCTAGGTGACTCGACGCTAGAAGCTGAAGGCGCTGGACGCCAAGCTGCCGGTCAGTTGACACAAACCTATGGTGATGCACTCGACAGCGTGTCCACATTTGTCAAAGAGAAGCCAGTTGCCGCACTGGCAATCGGTGCTGTTGCTCTACTCGTGCTCAAGAGGTTGCTGAGTCGCTGAACATCAGTAGCTTGAATGTGGTTTCCCTCGTACTCCTTGGAGTTCCGTAGCCAGAAGTACGAGGGTGTCAGGTCGACGGTCTTTTCGGCGGTCAGGAGGGAATCCATGGTTATTTTTACTTCAGAGCACTTGAGGGGTATAGATAGTCGCGCAATCAGTCACCTAACAATACGCGATTTAACATAATATACATTATGCGTAATAACCTCATGCGCGCTCAGGGCCAGTGTCCAGCAGATTTCAAACCGGGTTATCCCGAATTCAGCCATGCCCATGGCGTCGATCCGATTCTTCATCTTTACTCGCTCCATGGACGCCGTCCCTCACGAGATTTCGCATGAAGCCACTCGCCGCCGTGCTGCTGTCGTTGTTGCTGCTGTCAGGCTGTGATGTCAATAACGCTGCGCCAAAGATCATCGCGGATGATCCTGATACCGAACAGCAACAGCACCAAGTGTTCGATGCTACGGTAGCGTTCTTGCATTTGCTGGATGACGGCAAGGCCGATCAGACTTGGTCGGTGGCCAGTCCATTGCTCAAGGCCTCGACGTCCGAGTTTGTCTGGGCCAACGGTATCAAGGCGTTGCGTCTGGGCTTGGGTGCCTATGTGGAACGAAAATCGGCGAATATCGGCTTTACCTCCCAGATGCCTGGCGGGCCTGCCGGCAACTATGCGGTCGTGGAATGCGTGACGACATTCGCCACCGGACCTGCCACGGAAAAAGTAGTATTTCGAGAGGAAGGCAATCAATGGCGGGTGGTGGGCTATTTCGTGAATAAACGCATCATCTTGAGCGGTGATTCCACTGAAACGCCCTGACCTGCCAACGCTGACCCCTTTCAGTCGCTTGCGCCAACCTGCAAATATAATATAACTAAACTAAATGACTATTTAGTTTAGTTATATTAAGCAGGCGTTCAATTCTCGCCACGTCAGTTTGCGGATTTGCGCGGATCCCTTAAGCTGACCGACCTTTGCTTCACCCGGAATTGCTCATGTCTCGAAGTATTGCCCACCTCGCCCTGCTGCTGGGCTTGATCACGGCCGTTGGCCCGTTTGCCATCGACATCTATCTGCCTGCACTGCCCACGCTCGGCACCAGCCTGAACGCGTCGCCGGCTGCGGTGCAGATGAGTTTGATCGTGTTTTTTATCATCATCGGCGTGTGCCAGCTGTTCTACGGACCGATCAGTGACGTGTTTGGCCGCAAGCCTCCTATCTATGTCGGGTTGGTGATTTTTGCCCTCGGCAGCATCGGCTGTGCGCTGGCCCCGACCATCGAAGTGTTGATCGGCTTTCGTGCTCTGCAAGCCTTCGGTGCCTGTGCCGGCATGGTGATCCCCCGGGCGATTGTGCGTGACCTGTACACCGGCCATGAAGCCGCTCGCCTCATGGCCTTGCTGATGCTGGTGATGAGTGTTTCGCCGATTCTCGCACCGCTGGCCGGTAGCCTGGTGATCTCGCTGTGGAGTTGGCGCGAAGTGTTCGCCGTCCTTGCCGTGGTGTCGCTGGCATGCCTGGTGATGACCGCCGTGCAACTTCCCGAAACCCATCCTGCGGAGCGACGTTTGGGCAAGACCCTGGGCAGTGCATTCGGCAGTTACGGTGCTTTACTGCGCGACCCGGTATTCAAAGGGTTAGCGGTAGTCAGCGGGTTTGGGCTGGCGACGTTTTTTGTGTTCATCGGCAGCGCACCTTTTGTGTATATCGAGCATTACGGCCTGACCCCCACGCAATTCAGCCTGGGATTTGCGCTGAATGCCGCGTCGTTCTTTACCATGAGCCAGCTCACTGCACGCCTGAGTGCGCGCTTTGGTCTACCGCCGCTGATTCGCTGGTCGGTGATCGCTGTGGCGGCGGTCATGGCCTTGCTCGCGCTCACCACCCTGTGGGTCGACAGCCTGGTGGTGATGATGACCTTGCTGTTTATCGGCTTCGGTTTTCTCGGCCTGTTGCTGCCGGCGGCCGGTGTGCTGTCGCTGGAGGATCATGGCGCGGTGGCGGGTTCTGCATCGGCGCTACTGGGGGCGATCCAAATGATCACCGCTGCGGGGTCCATGGCCCTGGTCGGGATTTATGCTGATCACACCCCTGCCCCCATGCTGATCGGCATCGCGCTGTGTGCAATTGCGGCGATGCTGACGGGGATGTGGACCCTGCGTCGTTTGCCGGCGCACCTGGCCAGCGCCCCGCCCTCCTCCTGAGGCGCTGGCTCAGGCCTGACGTAACCACTCGTCGGGCCTGGCCGGGATCCGTTACAACTATCCCGGCCGTGCGAAAAAATCGAGCCGTACCCGGACTGTGGTGAACAGAGCTACAAAGGTTCTGGCCGCCTGGCCAACAAGACCGCGTTGATCACCGGCGCTGACAGCGGCATCGGGCAACACGCGACAAATCGCCGATCACTTACAAGTCGAAGCGGTCCACGGCGCGGCGGCGTTCATTGTCGTCGCGCACGTCATAACTGGCGGTGGTCTGGATATTGGTGTGGTGTGCCAGCTTCTGCGCAATCGACAGATCATGTTCCTCGATCACCCGCGTAATGAACGAACGTCGGAAATCATGCGGCATGATTTTCACCCCAACCTGTTCACCGCGCTGGCGGGCGATGTAGTAGATCGCGTGCTTGGTGATGCGCTCGCGGGTGATATGGCTGCCCCGGCGGATGCGATTGAACAGGAAACTGTCGTCCGGCTCGCCTTCCTTGAGGTGTTCGCGGCGAAATGCCAGCCACGCCTGCAGCTTGGCGAAGGCCCAGTCTGGCGCGTACTTGAGCAGCTCTTTGTTGCCCTTGCCGATCACCCGCAGGCTGCGTTGCTCAAAATCGACCTGCGCCAGGTCGAGGTTGACCGACTCCGACTTGCGCATGCCCGAACCATACAAAATGCCAATGACGGCTGCGTCCCTCAGCCCTTGGGGCCTAGGGTCGGCAGCGCAGACCTCCATCAACTCGCGGATCAAGCTGCGACGTAGATTACGTCCCTGGCCCAGACGGGTTCCAGTGGCGGCCTTGACCGTACGCATGCGCAACAGATGTTCCTGGCTGATCAGGCTCATGCGCCAGGCTTCGTTCATGACCCCACGCACCGCATTCACATACAGCGATGACGTGTTCGGCGCGTAGCCATCCTCGCGCAAAGCGGCCACCAGGGCGATCACCTGTTCAGGTTGCAGCAGGTGCCAGTCGATGTCTTCGAGGTTGATGTCTTCATAGCCCAGGCGGTCGGCAGCGTCCTGTAAGACGTAGCGCATGGTCAGTTGGCTGGAGGGTGCCAGGCGGGTGAGATAGAGGGTCAACGGGTTGCGGATGGACTCAGTCAAGGGAGATCAGCCTGTGGATTAAATACACCCATCTACCGGTTGTTAAATAGACATATTTGCAAGAAATTCGAATCTGAAGTCTAGCAAAGGATGGGCTTCAGACCAAACCCTGGGATGAATCAGACGGATCGGCGTCGTTACAAAGCCTTATCCGATAAAGCGCCTCCGCGCCGCTCATTAAGATCAGTGGGCCATACATGTCATTTTTCACTCACCCCTGGAGCTGAATTCATGCCCATCGACAATCCTACTTCACGTTACCAGACTCATAATTCCTACGCTGACAAACGCGCCTCCATTGCGCCGGACCAGCCGCCCAGCTACCAATCAACCGCCAATCCACCGTCTTACTACGCTGCCGTCCAAAAGCCGTCCATTCCAAATCCATCCCATCCCAATTACAGCCAGAACCACAAAAACGCCACCGTGCTGGACAACAAAATCGAGCAAGTGGAACGGTGGTCTCACAAATACCCTGAAGCAGCCAAGGGCGAGCAAACCGGACCGCTGCGCCAATCGATGGCAGGGTTTCGCGAGGAGGTCGCACAAGGTCGGCAGAACAGCCCAGCAGCCATGCAACACGCCAATAACGCTAACAATCAGCTACAGGCCATGGTCAGCATGGCCGAGAGCGGAATCAAGAACAGTTCAGTCGGCTCACCGGTCCTTCGCCAAAACCTCGAGCTGTATAGTGAAGTTGAAAGAATGCAGGGCAAAAGATAACCACAGGCGTTCACTCGAAGACCGCAGGCTGATGCAGTGGCGTTCTAACTAGGGTTCTTCCTCGCTGTCCTGCAGCGACGTTTGCGCCCAGTTCTCATCTTGTTTCTGCATCAGCGCGAACCAACTGGCGCGCATGAAACCCAAATAAGGCGCGGGCGCATCCGCGAAATCCCGCTCATCGCTGTAGCAACCGGGCAGGGGCAACTCTGTCCCCTGCTCCTTGTACTGGCTGACCAGTGCCTGTTGCCCGGCCACGCTGCAATCCTTTGGCAACGGCATGCCGCGCAGCGCACCGGCCTCCTCGTCCCACCAGGCGGCGCCGTAGCGGTCAAGGCCACGCAGGCGGTACTTCTCGGATTTGCCGGCATGCATGATCAGCTTGAATTCATTCGGGCTGACATCGCTGGTGCAGGTGCGCGAATAACCGACCGTGGCCTGGGTGAGGCCATCACCGGTCAGGTCGGTGACCTGGGTCGCGGCCATGTCGAAGCGCAGGGATGCGTCGAACTCGCAATGCTGTACGTCGTCGTAGAGCATCCACACGCGCTTGGGGCGATTGCCATCGATCAGGTATTGGGCGGCATATACAAACGCCGACTGGCTGCCATCATCCTCACGTTCGCTGACCTGCTCGGCCAACACCAGCAGATTCTTACCCTGGCGATCGTCCCACGTGTAGGCGGCGACCTGCTTGCCGCGCACTTCCACGCCTTCCGGTACCTGGTCGACACGCGTGAGTGCCACGCCTTCATCGGCCCTTACCGTGGTCACACACGCCACGCTCATCAACAACCCCATCACTACTGGCCGCCACTGGCCGCGCAAACGCTGCTCGTTCTTCATCCGATCACCCTGCCAACAGAGGCCGTACTTTACCGACACTTGCACCCCCCTGCAGAGAAGATTCTTCAATAAAGTTGCGCGGCTAAACGAATCCTGGCGGGCCTTAGTTGTCTAGCTGAACCCTGGCTGTCTGGTGCTCAAATAAACGAGTTTTTCATCCGGCTTTCATATCTGTTCCACATTTTTGCGCTTAACCTTGAACACAGTACTTGAGAACAATCCGCGCTACACCGGCTAACCTGTTGATAATGCTTTAGCTTTAGCGACGATCTGAACGATCCGGACTAGACTTTCGCTCCATGAATACTGCTGTTTGCACGCGCCAAGTTGCTCTAACCCCGAGGTCATGAATCTTTGAAACCCTACCCTATTCATTGTGTGTCGATCGTTATCCCGGTCTACAACGAACAAGAGAGCCTGCCTGAATTGCTGCGCCGCACCTCCGCAGCGTGCAAGCAACTGGCTTACGAATACGAAATCATCCTGGTGGATGACGGTAGTCGCGACAACTCCGCCCAATTGCTCGAAGACGCCGCAGCGGAAACGGGCAGCAACGTGGTGGCAGTCATCCTCAACCGCAACTACGGCCAGCATGCAGCGATCATGGCCGGTTTCGAACAATGCCGGGGCGACGTGGTGATCACGCTCGACGCCGACCTGCAAAACCCGCCAGAAGAAATCCCGCGCCTGGTAGAGCAAGCCGCCCTCGGCTACGACGTGGTCGCCACCGTGCGCAACAATCGCCAGGACTCGGCCTTTCGCCGCTGGCCTTCGCGCCTGATCAACCTGGCCGTGCAACGCTCCACCGGCGTCGCGATGAGCGACTATGGCTGCATGCTGCGCGCCTACCGCCGCACCATCGTCGACGCCATGCTGGCCTGCCGTGAGCGCAGCACGTTCATTCCGATCCTCGCCAACGGCTTCGCCCGCCACACCACGGAGATCCTGGTGCACCACGCCGAGCGTGAGCACGGCGAGTCCAAATACAGCGCCATGCGCCTGATCAGCCTGATGTTCGACCTCCTCACCTGCATGACCACCACCCCCCTTCGCCTGCTCTCCATCGTTGGCTTCAGCCTGGCGGCGCTGGGCATGCTGTTTGCGTTTGCGCTGATCGTGTTGCGCCTGGCCTTCGGCGCCGACTGGGCGGGTGATGGCCTCTTCGTGTTGTTCGCGGTGCTGTTTGTGTTCACCGGCGGCCAATTCATCGGCATGGGCCTGCTGGGTGAATACCTGGGCCGCATGTACAGCGACGTGCGGGCCCGCCCGCGCTTCTTTATTGAAAAAGTGCTGCGCAACCAACCCGCCGCACCGGCTCCGGTCGTCGTCGTTGACGGCCTGGCTTCGTCCTCTACCTCTACTTCCAGCGATCAGGTCCCGTCATGAGTTCAAAAGCTGTTGTATTTGCCTACCACGATATTGGCTGTGCAGGTATTGAAGCCCTGCTGAGCAGCGGCTATGACATTGCGGCGGTGTTCACCCATGCCGATGATCCCAAGGAAAACAACTTCTACGGCTCCGTCGCCCAACTGTGCGCCCGCAACGGCATCCCTGTGCATGCCCCGGAAGACGCCAACCACCCGCTGTGGGTCGAGCGCATCGCCAAGCTCAACCCGGATTTCATCTTCTCGTTCTACTACCGCAACCTGCTGAGCGAGCCGCTGCTGGCCACCGCCAAACAGGGCGCATTCAACTTGCATGGCTCGCTGTTGCCCCGATACCGTGGCCGCGCGCCCGCCAACTGGGTGTTGGTCAACGGCGAGACCGAGACCGGCGTGACCCTGCACCGCATGGTCAAGCGTGCCGATGCCGGCGCCATCCTCGCCCAGCAAACTGTGCTTATCGAGCGCAGCGATACTGGCCTGAGCCTGCATGCCAAATTGCGCGACGCCGCCGTCAGCCTGCTGCGTGATGCCCTGCCCCAACTGGCAGCCGGCAAGCTGAGTGAAACCGCCCAGGATGAGCGCCTGGCCACCACCTACGGCCGCCGCAGCGCCGCCGACGGGAAGCTTGAGTGGAAGCAACCGGCTGAAACGCTGTTCAATCTGGTTCGCGCCGTGACCCAGCCGTACCCGGGTGCTTTCTGCGCCGTGGGCGAACACAAGCTGATCGTGTGGCAGGCCGAAGTCGCCAAAGGCAACGAAGGTCTGGCGCCGGGCCGGGTGATCAGCGTCAACCCGTTGCGCATCGCCTGCGGTGAAGACTCCCTGGTGATCACGTTTGGCCAGCGCAACGACAACGGCCTGTACCTGGCCGGCCCTGCGCTAGCCAATGAACTCGGCCTGGTGGATGGCTCGGTATTGCGGGGCGCCGAATCCGGGCGCAAGCCGCGCCGCACCCGCGTGCTGATCCTCGGCGTGAACGGTTTTATCGGTAACCACTTGTCCGAGCGCCTGCTGCGTGACGACCGCTACGAAGTCTACGGTCTGGACATCGGCTCCGATGCCATCGAGCGCCTGCGCAGCCACCCGAACTTCCATTACGTGGAAGGCGACATCAGCATCCACACCGAGTGGATCGAGTACCACATCAAGAAATGCGACGTGGTGTTGCCGCTGGTGGCCATCGCGACGCCAATCGAATACACCCGCAACCCGTTGCGCGTGTTCGAACTGGACTTCGAAGAAAACCTCAAGCTGGTGCGCTACTGCGTCAAATACAACAAGCGCGTGATCTTCCCGTCGACCTCCGAAGTCTATGGCATGTGCCAGGACCAGTATTTCGACGAAGACACCTCCAACCTGGTCGTGGGTCCGGTCAATAAGCAACGCTGGATCTACTCGGTCTCCAAGCAACTGCTGGACCGCGTGATCTGGGCCTACGGCGACAAAGGCCTGAAGTTCACCCTGTTCCGTCCGTTCAACTGGATGGGCCCGCGCCTCGACCGCCTCGACTCGGCGCGTATCGGCAGCTCGCGCGCGATCACCCAATTGATCCTCAACCTGGTGGAAGGCACGCCGATCCGCCTGTTCGACGGTGGCGAGCAAAAACGCTGCTTCACCGACATCGCAGACGGCATCGAAGCCCTGGCACGCATCATTGATAACGACAATGGCGTGTGCGACGGCCAGATCATCAACATCGGCAACCCGGAAAACGAAGCCAGCATCCGCCAATTGGGCGAAGAGCTGCTGCGTCAGTTTGAAGCGCACCCGTTGCGCGGCAATTTCCCGCCGTTCGCCGGTTTCCGTGACGTCGAGAGCAAGGCGTTCTACGGCACCGGTTACCAGGACGTGGCGCACCGCAAACCGAGCATCGACAACGCCAAGCGCCTGCTCGACTGGGAGCCGAGCGTGGAAATGAGCGAAACCATCGGCAACACCCTGGACTTCTTCCTGCGTGAAGCCATGCTGGAATTGGCGGACAAGCACTGATGCAGGCAGGTCTTCGCATTGACGTCGACACCTACCGTGGCACCCGCGAAGGTGTGCCGCGGTTGCTTGAGTCCCTGGATGAAGCCGGGGTGAAAGCAACGTTTTTCTTCAGCGTCGGCCCGGATAACATGGGGCGCCACCTGTGGCGCCTGATCCGCCCGCAATTCCTGTGGAAGATGCTGCGCTCCAATGCCGTCGGGCTGTATGGCCTGGATATCCTGCTGGCCGGCACGGCCTGGCCGGGCAAGCCGATTGGCCGTGACCTGGGGCACCTGATGCGCCAGGCCAAGGCCGCCGGGCATGAAGTGGGCCTGCACGCATGGGACCACCATGGCTGGCAGGCCAACGCCGGGCGCTGGAGCGAGGTCAGGCTGGTCGAGCAGATTCGCCGTGGCGTCGACACCTTGAGCGATATCCTGGGGGAACGGGTGGAGTGTTCAGCGGCCGCCGGCTGGCGTGCCGATGAACGTGTGGTGCAGGCCAAGCAAGGCTTCAACTTCCGCTACAACAGCGATTGCCGAGGCACCCGCCTGTTTCGTCCGACCCTGGCCGATGGCAGCGCGGGCACCCCACAGATTCCGGTCGACCTGCCGACCTTCGACGAGGTCGTCGGGCCGGTGCTGGCGGCCAAGGATTTCAATCAGTTCATTCTTGACCGCTTCAGCGAATCAACCCTCAACGTCTACACGATCCACGCAGAGGTAGAAGGCATATTGATGGCCAACGATTTTCGCCAGTTGCTGGCCCTGGCCGGGCAGCGCGGCATTGAGTTCACACCGTTGGGCGATTTGCTGCCCGCCGACCTGACCACCCTGCCCCAGCAACACCTGGTGCGCGGCGCCCTGAGCGGGCGCGAGGGGTGGCTTGGCGTGCAGCAAGCATGATCCGCCGTTGGGCGCTGCCCCTGCTCCTGCTGGCGTTTGTCGCGGTTTACCTGTTACCGCTGATGACCCATGGCCTGTGGATTCCGGATGAAACCCGCTACGCGCAGATCAGCCAGGAAATGCTGCTGACGGGCAAGTGGGCATCGCCGCACTTCATGGGCATCCGCTATTTCGAAAAACCCGCAGCAGGCTACTGGATGATCGCACTGGGCCAGGCGGTCTTCGGGCAGAACCTGTTCGGCGTGCGTTTTGTCTCGGCGTTGAGTTCGGGCCTGAGCATCCTGCTGGTGTACCTGATGGCCCGGCGGCTGTGGAATGACCCACAGAAAAGCCTGGTCTGCAGCGTGCTGTACATGAGTTTTGTCAGCGTCGCGGCCTTGGGGGGCTATGCCAACCTGGACCCGCAGTTCACGTTCTGGGTCAACTTGACCGGTGTGGCGCTGTGGTTCTGTTTTGACAGCAGCACCCACCGTGGCCGCCTGGGTGCGTGGGTGTTGCTGGGATTCGCCTGCGGCATGGGGTTCATGACCAAGGGTTTCCTGGCGTGGCTGCTGCCGGTATTGATCGCCCTGCCCTACGCCCTCTGGCAAAAACGCTTTCGCGAGTTGGTCGGCTATGGGGTGGTTTGCGTAGCAGTGGCCGTTATCGTCAGCCTGCCGTGGGCCCTGACAGTGCATCTGCAGGAGCCCGACTACTGGCATTTCTTCTTTTGGCACGAGCATATCCAGCGCTTTGCCGGGGAGGACGCCCAGCATGCCGAACCGTTCTGGTACTACCTGCCGCTGCTGGTCGCCTTCTGCCTGCCGTGGATGGCGTTGCTACCGTCCACTGTCCGGCATGCCTGGCTGAACAAGCGCCGCACCGACATCGGTTATATCCTGCTGTGGCTGTTGATGCCGCTGGCGTTTTTCAGCCTCGCCAAGGGTAAGTTGCCCTCCTACATCATGCCCTGTCTGTTGCCGTTGGCCCTGCTGATGGGCAATAGCCTCGCAGACAAACTGGGCCAAGGGCACTATCGGGCCTTGCGCCTCAACGGTTGGCTGAACCTGGTGCTGGGTGTGCTGGTATTGCTGGGGTTGAGCTGGTTTCAACTGAACAGACCGGTGTACGGGCACGGGCAGGAAACCCTCAGCCTGGTGCTGGCGGTCGTGGTGTTGCTTGGCTGGATCGTCGCCAATCTGCTGCAAGGCGTCAGGCCCCTGCGTTTCTGGGCCGCGCCGGTGGTTGGCAGTTGGCTGATGGTGGCCCTGCTGCCGGCCGCCTTGCCCCATTCGGTGGTGTACAACAAGACCCCGGATCAATTCATCATCGATCACCTGCCGGAGTTGCAGCCGGCGACGGCGTTGCTCAGCAATGACCTCGGTGCGGCATCGGCGCTGTCCTGGCGTCTGGGGCGTCCGGACGTCACGCTCTACAACACCATTGGCGAAGTGAAGTACGGCCTCGCCTACCCGGATGCAGCCCACCACAAGGTCAATACCGCCCACGTCCAGCAATGGATGAGCGAAGCGCGGCAAAAAGGCTCGGTCGGTGTGGTGATGCGGGTCAAAGGTGACGATGAAATCGCCGAAGTGGCCCTGCTGCCCACTGACGGGCAGCGCTATGAGCAAGGCAACCTGGTGATTCTGATCTTCCCGCAGGTGACGCCATGATCACCTTGCTGCTGTTGTTGGCCGCATGCCTGCTGACCTGTGCGGGCCAGGTTGCGCAGAAATTCGCGGTGGAAGGATGGCGCGACCTGCCCGACGGCTGGGCGCCGAAGCTGCACTCGCCGTGGTTATGGGCCGCGCTGCTGTGCCTGGGCCTTGGCCTGCTGGTGTGGCTGCTGGTGTTGCAGCGCCTGGAAGTGGGCATCGCCTACCCCATGCTCGGCCTGAATTTCGTACTGGTCACCCTGGTGGCGCGCTTTGTTTTCAAGGAGCCCATCGACCGCCGTCACTGGCTGGGCGTGGTGCTGGTGATCGCCGGCGTCGCGCTGCTGGGACGCCAGGTATGAGCCGCGTCCAAGGCTTCGCCCTAGCCCTGGGCAGTGTCGCGTTGGTGAGTGCGGCGCAGTTGGGCATGCGCTGGAGCATGACGCGCCTGCCGCTGCCCACAGAATGGCTGAGCGCGCAGATCGACCTAAGCGCCCTTGGCGTGGTGATGCTGGCGATCTGCGCCTACGCCCTGTCGATGCTGTGCTGGCTCGGCGCACTCAAACACCTGCCGCTGGGCCGTGCCTATTCGCTGCTGAGTATCAGCTACGCGCTGGTGTACCTGCTGGCTGCCTGCCTGCCGGTGTTCGACGAACATTTTTCCGTTTCAAAAACCCTGGGGGTGGCGCTTGTCATCCTCGGTGTGCTGGTAATCAACTCCCGCCGTGCTAGCGCGACAACGCCCAGGAATGCCCCATGAAAATCAGTGTATTTGGTAGTGGTTACGTTGGCCTGGTGCAGGCCACTGTACTGGCTGAAGTCGGTCACGATGTCATCTGCATGGATGTCGATCAGGACAAGGTTCGTCAGTTGCAACAGGGCCACGTGAGCATTTTCGAGCCTGGGCTGGCGGCAATGGTCAAGGAGAACCTGGAAAGCGGCCGCCTGCGGTTTACGTTCGAGGAGAAGCTCGCGGTGCAGCACGGTGAAGTGCTGTTTATCGCCGTGGGCACGCCTTCGGATGAGGACGGTTCGGCCGACCTTAAATACGTGCTGTCGGTGGGCGATGCGGTGGCCCGTCACCGTGTCGAACCGGTGATCCTGGTGGAGAAATCCACGGTCCCGGTGGGTACCGGTGATACGTTGCGCGCCCACATCGAAAAAGCCCTGCGCGTCGCGGGCCGGTACCTGGCGTTCGATATCGTCTCCAACCCGGAGTTTCTCAAGGAAGGTTCGGCGGTCGCTGACTGCCGCCGTCCCGACCGCATCATCATCGGTTGCGAGCGCGAGGAAGTGCGCGACGTGATGCGCGACCTCTACGCCCCGTTCAACCGCAACCATGACCGCATCATCTTCATGGACCTGCGCAGCGCCGAACTGACCAAATACGCGGCCAACTGCATGCTGGCGACCAAGATCAGCTTTATCAACCAGATTGCCGAGCTGGCCGAGCACCTGGGCGCGGACATCGAATCCGTGCGCCTGGGCATCGGCGCCGACTCCCGCATTGGCTACCACTTCATCTACCCCGGCTGCGGCTACGGCGGCTCGTGTTTCCCCAAGGACATGCGCGCGCTGATCCACAGCGCCAAGCAGGCCAACTGCTCCAGTGACCTGTTGGAAGCGGTAGAAGCCATCAACCAGCGCCAGAAGAGCAAGCTGTTCGAGCGTATCAACGCATTCTTCAAGGGCAATCTGCGGGGCAAGACCTTTGCTCTCTGGGGCCTGGCGTTCAAACCCAACACCGATGACATGCGCGACGCCCCCAGCCGTGTGCTGATGGAAGCCCTTTGGGCGGCCGGTGCCAACGTGCGGGCCTTCGACCCGGAGGCCATGCAGGAAACCCAACGGTTGTACGGCGACGAAGCGCGCCTGATGCTGATGGGCACGCCGGAATCGACCCTGGCAGGCGCCGATGCGCTGATCGTCTGCACCGAATGGCAGCAATTCAAGGCGCCAGACTTCGACCTGATCCACCAGCGCCTGAAGACCCCGGTGATCTTTGACGGCCGCAACCTCTATGACGGCGAGCGCCTGTCGCGCAAGGGTTTCCAGTACTTCCCTATGGGACGTGGCGACTCCTGCCAATTGCCGATTCCCCAGCAGCAGTGGCTGCCTCAGGTGGTGGAAGCCTGAGACGTGGACAACGCCCGGCCGCCCTTGCTGAGTGCCATCGTTCGTCGTCAGTCTCTCGGCCTGGGCGTGCTGGGTTTATTGCTGTTCATTGCCGGTAGCTGGCACCAGTCAATCATCGGTTTCGACTCGCGGTTTGTCCTGTTCGCCCAAGAGATGTTGCGCCATGGGCCGGGATTTTTTCCCACGACGTATGGGCAGCCCTACGCCGATTATCTGGCGACCTCCACCCTGCTGACCTGGCTGCTGTCGTTGCCGCTGGGCCAGGTCACCAGCCTGACCGCATGGTTGCCAACGGCGATGGCCTCGGCGCTGATCGTCACCCTGGTGTATCGCCTGACGGCACCCTATTCCACCCGTTGGGGCCTGCTGAGTATCGCGGTGCTGTTGCTGAGCAGTACGTTCATCAGCGAAACCCGTGCGGTGTCCCTGGACCAGATGCTCGCCGCCGTCACCCTGGCGGTGTTTTACCTGGGATATGCCCACGATCACTTTGGCGCCGGCAAACGCCTGCATTGGGTGTATCTGCTGCTGATTATCGGTTTTGCGATTCGTGGGCCGATCGGCCTGGTGGTTCCCGCTGGCGTGCTGTGCAGTTATTACCTGATCAACCGACAATGGCGCCCGCTGCTCGGCTTCGGACTGATCGCCCTGGCGCTGCTGGTGGCCTGCGTAGGCCTGCTGTTGCTGATGGCCAAGCTCAGTGGTGGTGAACGCTTCATGCAGGACGTGATCCGCATGCAGTTCCTGGGGCGCATGGATGGCAGCGAAGGTTCTGGCAGCGTGCTGTATTACTTCATCAGTTCCCTGGGCAATTACGCCTTGGCCTACCCTGCGGCGCTGCTGGTGTTACTGGCACTCGCTATCGGCCGACCGGTTCCGGATCCTGCCGTGCGGTTGGTGCTGTATTGCGCGGGCGCGGGGTTGCTGGTGATGCTGGGGCTGTCGATTCCCCAAGCCAAGAAGGCGCGGTACATCCTGCCGATGCTGCCGATGGCGGCGATCATTGCTGCGTACCCCTTCCAGGCATCAAGGGGGCGCCTGTTCGCCTGGCTTCGCGGCCTCCTGCTGGGCGTCTGCACGCTGCTGCCGGCGCTGATGATCGGCGGCCTCGTCTACGCCCGCGGCCGCTATCCTGCGCAGTTGAACGGGCTGGGCCAGGTGTTCGGCCTGCTCGGCGCTTTGCAGGCCGTGGCGCTGCTCTCGCTGTGCAGCGCGCGCCTGCGTCTGCTGGTACCCGCCTTTGCAGGTGTGCTGGCGGTGTGGGCGAGCTATATCCTGGTGGTTGAGCCGCTGCAACGCAGCCTCTACGATACCCGCACCTTTACCCTGCAGGTTCACCAACACGTGACGCAGGATCCGGCGCCGTTGGTGTTGCATGGGCTGGGCAAGGATGCCAAGGCGATCAAGTTCATGGTCAATCTTGCGTGTGATCAAGTGCCACTGTTCACGCGGCAGGCCGGCGACCTCACGGCCATCCCAACGCCCGCCTGGGTGGTGATGAGTGCGGCAGATTTCGAGGCCTTGCCAGCGCCACGCTTTCGGACCCTCACGCCGAGCCTCTCCGGCGAGTTCGACCACAACGCATACGTGCTCCTTCATCTGGTGAAACAGCCAACGCCTTGAATCCAGGGTTTTCTCAAGCTAAACGCGGTTGAATCCATTATTTTTGCATTCAAGCCTCATTAATATGCATTGGCGTCGCGTTACTTCACGCGGCACACTGCGATCGTTCCTCCCCCAACCGTTGGAACGTTTCAAGGGCTTCTCCGGGCAACCAGACGAGCCTTTTTTTTGCCCGCCATTTATGGATCTGTTCTCGATGCTCGCTCGCTGGAAACCTGCTGCAATCAATACCCGCCCGTCGGAATGGAGCCGCGCCGCCATCGGCATGGCGCTGGGCACAATGCTCAGTGTCTGGCTGTGCGCGCAAGTGTTCGGAATGGAGGTTGCCTTGCATTTGCTGGGGCCCCTGGGTGCTTCGGCGGTATTGTTGTTTGCGGTGTCTTCAGGCGCGTTGGCGCAACCCTGGTCGATCATCGGCAGCTATTTGTGTGCAGGCATCGTCGCGCTCCTGGTGGCACGGGTGCTGGGGCGCACGCTCGGCAGCGCCTGCCTGGCGGCCGGCATGACCGTCGTGCTGATTTGCTGGTTGCGCTGCCTGCACCCACCCGCCGGCGGCCTGGCCATGACGCTCGTCCTGGCCGATCCAGCCTCGGCAGCCCTGGGCTGGCACGAATTGGGTGCAGTACTGCTCGGCGCGGGCACCTTGCTGGCCAGTGCACTGGCCTATAACAACGCCACCCGCACACGCTACCCGAAAGGCGCCGCTGAAGCTGCACCGGTCCTGATGGGCGTGGCGCCTGCGCCTGCCGACCCGGCCATTACCGCCGTCGACCTGAAGCGGGCGCTGGCGGAAATGGAGCAGTTCTACGACATAGCCCCCACGGAGCTGGAGCAATTGATCCACACCGCAGAAAACCATGCCAGACGCCGCAGCATCGGCGAGGTGCTGGCCAGTCGAGCCGCCTGAGGGCCTCGCCGGCCTGCTGCATTAATGCAAAAACGACCTGCATGATTGACGGTTGTACTGGGCAAATTTGCACTGGTACGATCGCGAGATAGTTCGTTCACGAACTTCTGGATAAAGAACAATAAAAGCAGGGAGTTAGAGATGACTGCTCAGGTTTCATCCGAGGCAAGCCGTGCCGAAACAATTCAGTTTGACGTGGTTGCCCAGGTACGCAACCACATTGGCCACCTCACCCTCAATCGCCCCGCCGGCCTGAATGCCCTCACCTTGGACATGGTCCGCAGCCTCACCGAACACCTGCGGTCCTGGGCTGACGATCCTTCGGTGTACGCCGTGGTGCTGCGTGGTGCGGGAGAAAAAGCTTTCTGCGCCGGTGGCGACATTCGCTCCCTCTACGACAGCTTCAAGAACGGCGAACGCCTGCACGAAGACTTCTTCGTCGAAGAATATGCACTCGACCTCGCCATCCATCACTACCGCAAACCGATGCTCGCGCTGATGGACGGCTTTGTGCTGGGCGGCGGGATGGGCCTGGTGCAGGGCGCCGATCTGCGCGTGGTCACCGAGCGCAGCCGCCTGGGCATGCCCGAAGTGGCTATCGGGTACTTCCCGGATGTCGGCGGCAGTTATTTCCTGTCACGCCTTCCCGGCGAGTTGGGCACCTATCTTGGGGTGACGGGCGTCCAGATTCGCGCCGCCGACGCCCTGTACTGCGGGTTGGCGGACTGGCACCTGGACAGCGGGCGACTGGCCGAGCTGGATCAGAAGCTCGATCACCTGCAATGGCGTGTTTCGCCGCTCAAGGACCTGCAAGGCGTGCTCGCCAAGCTGGGTGTGCAGCAACTGCCCGATGCGCCGTTGGCCACGCTGCGCCCGGCCATCGACCACTTCTTCGCACAGCGCGACGTGGCGAGCATTGTCGAGCAGCTGCAGGCGGTCACGGTCAATGGCAGCCATGAATGGGCGTTGGCCACGGCAGAGCTGATGTTGACCCGCTCCCCGCTCGCCATGGCGGTCACCCTGCAAATGCTGCGCCGCGGTCGGCACCTGCCGCTGGAGCAATGTTTCGCCCTGGAATTGCATCTGGACCGCCAGTGGTTCGAGCGCGGCGACCTGATCGAAGGCGTGCGCGCGCTGATCATCGACAAGGACAAGACCCCACGCTGGAACCCGCCCACCCTCCACGGGCTCGCCGAAAGCCACGTCGAGAGCTTCTTCCAAAACTTCGAGCAGGTTGGGAGCTAAGCCATGCAAGATATTGAATACACTGAAGAACAAGTAATGATCCGCGACATGGCACGCGACTTTGCCCGTGGTGAAATTGCCCCGCACGCCCAAGCCTGGGAAAAAGCCGGCTGGATCGACGACGCCCTGGTGGCGAAGATGGGCGAACTGGGGCTGTTGGGCATGGTGGTGCCGGAAGAATGGGGCGGTACCTACGTTGACTACGTGGCGTATGCGTTGGCCGTGGAGGAAATCTCCGCCGGTGACGGCGCTACCGGTGCACTGATGAGTATCCACAATTCAGTAGGTTGCGGCCCGATTCTCAACTACGGCACCGATGAACAGAAGCAAACCTGGCTGGCGGATCTCGCCAGCGGCCAGGCGATCGGCTGCTTCTGCCTGACCGAACCCCAGGCCGGCTCCGAAGCCCACAACCTGCGCACTCGCGCCGAACTGCGCGACGGTCAGTGGGTCATCAACGGTGCCAAGCAATTTGTAAGCAATGGCAAGCGGGCCAAACTGGCCATCGTGTTCGCCGTGACCGATCCCGACCTGGGTAAAAAAGGCATCTCGGCGTTTCTGGTGCCCACCGACACCCCTGGATTCGGGGTTGACCGAACTGAACACAAGATGGGGATTCGTGCGTCTGACACCTGCGCGGTCACCTTCAACCAGTGCACGGTGCCCGAAGCCAATCTGCTGGGCGAACGCGGCAAAGGCCTAGCCATCGCCCTGTCCAATCTGGAAGGGGGCCGAATCGGCATCGCCGCCCAAGCCCTTGGCATTGCCCGCGCAGCGTTCGAGGCGGCGCTGGTTTATGCCCGTGACCGTGTGCAGTTCGACAAGGCGATCATTGAGCACCAGAGCGTGGCCAACCTGTTGGCAGACATGCAAACCCGTCTGAATGCCGCTCGACTGCTGATCCTGCACGCCGCGCGCCTGCGCAGTGCCGGCAAACCTTGCCTGTCGGAAGCCTCCCAGGCCAAGCTGTTCGCCTCGGAAATGGCCGAGAAGGTGTGCTCGTCAGCCATGCAGATACATGGCGGTTACGGTTACCTGGAAGATTACCCGGTGGAGCGTTACTACCGGGATGCACGGATCACCCAGATCTACGAAGGGACCAGCGAGATTCAGCGGATGGTGATTGCGCGAGAGCTGAAAAACTACCCACTCTAAAAGTGTGGGCGCTGGCGGGCCCGCGAAGGCGGTGGGTCAGCCAGCCGTTTCATCGACTGATACACCGCCTTCGCAGGCAAGCCAGTACACAGGGTGTTCCACGGTGTCCTGAAGCGGGTTACTGGTCCTTGAAGGCCGGGGTGCGTTTGGCGACGAATGCCGCCATGCCTTCCTTCTGGTCCTGGGTGGCGAACGCGGCATGGAACACCCGGCGTTCGAAGCGCACGCCTTCGGACAGGCTCACTTCAAACGCACGGTTGACGCTTTCCTTGACCATCATGCTGATGGGCACCGACTTGCCGGCGATCAGGGCGGCAACTTTCAGTGCTTCTTCCAGCAGCTCATCGGCCGGCACGATCCGCGCAACGATGCCACAGCGCTCGGCTTCCACGGCATCGATGAAACGCCCGGTCAGGCACATTTCCATGGCTTTTGCCTTGCCCACCGCACGGGTCAGGCGCTGAGTGCCGCCCATGCCCGGCAATACGCCCAGGTTGATTTCCGGCTGGCCAAACTTGGCGCCGTCACCGGCCAGGATAAAGTCGCACATCAGCGCCAGTTCGCAGCCGCCACCGAGGGCAAAGCCGTTGACGGCGGCGATGATCGGCTTGCGACGATTGGCGACACGGTCACTGTCGCTGAACAGGTCGTCCAGGTAGATCTGCGGGTAGGTCAGCTCGGCCATTTCCTTGATGTCGGCGCCGGCGGCGAAGGCTTTCTTTGACCCGGTCAGCACCACACAGCCGATTTCCGGGTTGGCTTCCAGGCCGTCCAGCGCGTGGTTCAATTCGCTGACCAGTTGCGCGTTCAAGGCGTTCAGGGCCTGGGGACGGTTGAGGGTGATCAGCCCGACACGGCCCTGGACGTCGAGCAAAAGGGTTTCATAACTCATGTATCGGCTCCTTAGAGATTGCGTGAGATGACCATGCGCTGGATATCGCTGGTACCTTCATAAATCTGGCAGACCCGCACATCGCGGTAGATCCGCTCCAGCGGGAAGTCGCTCAGGTAACCGTAACCGCCGAGGGTTTGCAAGGCGGCCGAGCAGACTTTTTCGGCCATTTCCGAGGCGAACAGCTTGGCCATGGAGGCCTCTACCAGCGCCGGCTTGCCGCTGTCGCGCAGCGCGGCGGCGTAATGCACCATCTGCCGCGCCACGGCGATCTGCGTGGCCATGTCCGCGAGGCGAAAGGCCACGGCCTGGTGCTCGATCAAGGGTTTGCCGAAGCTTTCCCGTTCGCGCGCATAGTCACGGGCAGCTTCGAAGGCCGCGCGGGCCATGCCCACCGATTGGGAGGCAATGCCAACGCGGCCGCCTTCGAGATTGGCCAGGGCAATTTTGTAGCCTTCACCCTCCTCGCCCAGGCGATTGACCGCTGGCACCTTCAAGTCCTCAAACAGAATCTGGCAGGTGTCGGAGGCATGCTGGCCGAGCTTGTCCTCGACCCGCGCCACGCTGTAGCCCGGCGAGTCGGTGGGGACGATGAATGCACTGATGCCGCGCTTGCCGGCGGCCGGGTCGGTCACGGCAAACACAATCACAATGCCCGCGTTTTGCCCGGAAGTGATGAACTGTTTGCAGCCGTTCAGTACGTAATGGTCGCCCTCACGCCGCGCACGGGTCTTGAGGCTGCTGGCGTCAGAGCCGGCCTGGGGCTCGGTCAAGGCAAAGGCGCCGAGCATCGCGCCGCTGGCCAGGGGTTTGAGGAACTGCTCTTTCTGCAAGTCATTGCCGAACGTGAGGATCGGCACGCAACCCACCGAGTTGTGCACGCTCATGATGGTGGAGCAGGCACCGTCGCCGGCGGCGATTTCTTCAAGGGCCATGGCGTAGGCGAGGTAGCCCGTATCGCAACCGCCCCACTGCTCCGGCACCAGCATGCCGAAAAAGCCCAGCTCGGCCATTTCACCGATGGCCTCTTTGGGAAACCGGTGTTCGCGGTCCCACTCGGCCGCGAAGGGTTTGAGGCGCTCCTGGGCAAATTGCCGGGCCGCGTCGCTGATCTGCAGGTGTTCGTCATTGGGCAACATGGTCAGGTGTCCTTAATACAGGCATTCGACAGCCATGGCCGTGGCTTCACCACCGCCGATGCAAATGGCGGCAACGCCGCGCTTCAGACCTTTCTGGCGCAGGGCCGAGAGCAGGGTCACCAGGATCCGTGCGCCGGAGGCACCAATGGGATGCCCCAAAGCACAGGCGCCACCGTGGATGTTGACCTTGGCGTGGGGGATTTCCAGCGTGCTCATCGTCACCAGGCTGACCACCGCAAAGGCCTCGTTGATCTCGAACAGGTCGACGTCACCGAGGCGCCAGCCAGTCTTGCTCATCAACTTGCGGATCGCACCCACCGGCGCCACCGGAAACAACCCGGGCTCATCGGCGAAGGCAGCATGCCCGTGGATCACTGCCAGGGGCGTCAGGCCGCGCGTCTGCGCCTCGGACTGGCGCATCAGCAGCAACGCCGCTGCACCGTCGGAAATCGAGCTGGAATTGGCGGCGGTGACGGTCCCGCCTTCGCGAAAGGCCGGCTTGAGGCTGGCGATCTTGTCCAGCTTGGCCTTGGGCGGCTGTTCGTCATGCAGGATGGTTTTCTGTTCTTTACCGACAGTGACCTGCACCGGGACGATCTCGGCGGCAAAGCTGCCGTGGGCTATCGCTTCCTGGGCACGGGTGAGCGAGGCAATCGCGAAGGCGTCCTGGGCTTCACGACTGAAACCGTTCAAACCGGCGCAATCTTCAGCAAAGGTGCCCATCAGGCGGCCCTTGTCGTAGGCATCTTCGAGGCCGTCGAGGAACATGTGGTCGAGCACCCGGCCATGCCCCATGCGGTAACCGCTGCGGGCGCGGTCCAGCAAGTACGGCGCGTTGGACATGCTTTCCATGCCGCCGGCGATCACCACGTCGACGCTGCCAGCCAGCAGTGAGTCATGGGCCAGGATCGCCGCCTGCATACCTGAGCCGCACATCTTGTTGAGGGTGGTGCAGCGTGTGGATTTGTCCAGGCCGGCGCCGAGGGCAGCCTGACGCGCCGGCGCCTGGCCGATGCCGGCGGGCAGGACGCAGCCAAACAGCACTTCGTCCACGGCATCCGCAGCGATACCGGCGCGCTCAACCGCCGCACGAATGGCCGCAGCGCCGAGTTGTGGCGCGGTCAGGCTCTGGAGCTCGCCCTGGAAGCCGCCCATGGGCGTGCGTACAGCGCTGACAATCACGATGGGATCGGTCATGGAAAATCCTCCTTACCTGGCGGCCATGCGCAAGGCGCCGTCAAGACGGATCACCTCGCCATTGAGCATGCTGTTTTCAATGATGTGGCGCACCAGCGCGGCGTATTCGGCGGGCTTGCCCAGGCGTGGCGGGAACGGCACGCCAGCTGCCAGGGAGTCGCGCACTTCGGGGGTCATGCCGGCCATCATCGGGGTTTCGAAAATGCCTGGGGCGATGGTCATGACGCGGATGCCGAAGCGCGCCAGCTCACGGGCTGCGGGCAACGTCAGGCTGGCAATCGCGCCCTTTGAAGCCGCATACGCGGCCTGGCCGATCTGTCCGTCGAATGCCGCCACTGAGGCGGTGTTGATGATCACGCCGCGCTCGCCGTCGGCATTCGCTGCGGTCTCGGCAATGGCCGCCGCTGCCAGGCGCAGCAGGTTGAAGCTGCCGATCAGGTTGACGTTGATCACCTGGGCAAAGCTGGCCAGCGCATGGGGGCCGTTCTTGCCGAGTATTTTTTCGCCGCGCACCACGCCTGCGCAGTTCACCAGCCCGTGCAGGCCGCCGAACGCTGCGACGGTGGCCTGCACGGCCGCTTCGGCCGCGGCTTCCTGACTGATATCAGCGACGGTGCTGCGGGCGCTGTCGCCGAGCTGCATGGCCTTGGCCGCAACCGCGTCGGCGTTCAAGTCCACCAGCATCACCTTGGCGCCTGCGGCCACCAGCATTTCAGCCGTCGCCGCACCGAGGCCCGAGGCGCCGCCGCTGACCAGAAAAACCTTGTGCTCGATCTGCATTGTTATTGTTTCCTTTTTTCGATGCGATTCAGGCAAATAGTCGCGCCAGAGCGGTGCAGCAGCAATGGTCAAAGCCGCCAACATGGCTGACTGGTTTGGCCAGTCATCGATCCCACTGATCAACCAGTCAGCTCAAGCAATTGGACGCTGACGAGCCGAGCTTCTAACCTGAAGGACTGCGCCACCCTGGAAGTACTCTGCTCAATGATAGTCCGCCCCAAACCCAACCTCCTTGGCATCCTGTTTTCCCTCAAGGGCTCGATTGCCAAGCGCATTGCCCTGCGCAGCCTGCTGGTGACCTTGCTCGCCTCGGTGATCGTGCTGGTGGAGACGCTGCACCCGGCGTACTTCTCCAAGGTCAACGCCACGCCTTTCACGCTGTTGGGACTGTCGCTGTCGATTTTCATGAGTTTTCGCAACAACGCCTGCTATGACCGCTGGTGGGAGGGCCGCAAGCAGTTGGGGCAAATGATTATTGAGGTGCGCTCACTGATACGCGAAACCCAAGTGTTGAATGACCCGTTGGAGCGCGCTGGCCTGCTGCGGGGCGCGTGCGGTTTTGCCCATGGCCTGATCGCCCGTCTACGCCATGAGGATGAGGCCCGGGCGATCCAGCCCTGGGCGCCAGTGACGGGCGGCCACCCCAACCTGCCCGATCGCATACTGCAGGACCTTGGTGCGCGTTTTTCCCGATATGCCGAGCAGGGCCTGATCAGTGAATGGCGCTACACCCAATGGGAAGTCCGATTGGTGGGCTTGAGCCAGGTGCAGGCTGCCTGTGAGCGCATCAAAAGCACACCGCTGCCCTTCCCCTACACCCTGCTGTTGCACCGCACCATTTACCTGTTCTGTATCCTGCTGCCGTTTGCCATGGCTGAGCCCCTGGGCTGGCTCACACCCGTGTTCACTGCCATCGTCAGCTACACCTTCTTCGGTCTGGATGAAATCGGCGATGATTTGGAGGACCCGTTCGGCTTCGACGAAAACGACCTGCCCTGCAATGCCATCCTGCGCACGCTGGAGCGTGAGGTTCTCGCCGCCCTCGGCGAAACGGAGCTGCCGCCGGCCCTGGAACCGGTGGACTACGTACTCACTTGATACAGGTTTGACACTCGCCGTGGTCTGACCGAAGCTGATGGCTTTGCACTAGCTGCCCAGCTTTCGGACGCCTGCATGTCAAAGTCACGCCGTTACTCCATCATCGGCCTGTGCGCCCTGTTGTTTGTTGCATTGATCACCTGGTATTTCTACCGCGCCACCCCAGTGGTCGTGCCCGCCACCGTTGCCCATGGTTATTCCAAAGCGTTAAAACAGGCGCGCAACGGCGAACCGGGTGCAGCGCGGGTGCTGTACCAGCAATTGGGCCGGCCAGACCTGTCACCGGAGCGCCGCGCCGCCTTGCACGCTGAATTACCCCATTATCCGAGCCCCCAGGCGTTGAAGTTGGCCGACAAGGACCTCGCCAGCGACTCGCCGCTGGTTCGCGAGGCGGCGATTCACAGCATTGTCGGCCTGGTGCCCACCGGCCAGCGCACCCTCTTGCTCGGCCCGGTGCTGGATGATCCGGAGCAGAGCGTGCGCTTCGCCGCCGCCAATGCTTTGCTCGGCTTGTCGCCGGACATCCTGGGCCTGTACTTCGGGCCCTTGCAGCAGGTGCTGGACGAATACGTCAAAACCCTCAAGGCTCAGCCCGAAACCGCCGAGGGCTGGATTCAACTGGCGCGCCTGTACATTCACAGTGCGCTGTTGCCCGATGCACAGCATGCCCTTGCACAGGCCATGCGCCTGGAACCGGACAACCTGCAAGCCGGCGTGGCGCAGATCGAACTGCTGGACAAACAAGGCAAGAGTGAAGAGTCCCGCCAACTGCTGGCGCGTCAACTGGCGGCGCATCCGGAATCGGCCTACCTGCAACATGCCCTTGGCCTGTGGCTGCTCCATCATGGCGAGCGGCCTTATGCCCTGCTCGGGCTGTCCAAGGCCGTGGAACTGGAACCGGACAATCAGGATTACCGCTACGACCTGGCCACCACCCTGCACGCCCAGCAGGAACTGGAAGCAGCCCAGCGCCAGTTGGAAGAAATCATCCAGCGCCACCCGGCCAATCGCAAGGCACGTGTGCTGTTGATCAACTACTGGAAGGAAAGCGGCCAACTGCAGAATGTGCAGGTCCTGCTGGCACAGCTGGAACAACAGAATCCGGACGATCCGGCCCTGCAACAGGGTTTGTAATTAATTTGCCACTATCCATCTTGTAAATCGCCTCTGGAAATGTACAAATTTAACAAAGCGTTGAACGGCTGCAGGGCGCCACGGTCAAGAGAATATGACGTGCCCGCAGCGGTGCGCCCCCCTTTATTCGTGACCTGAGGGCACTCCTTGTCTACATCCAACGAGCTGATCAGTGAAAAGGCAGCTACCGGTATCGAAGGTCTTGATGACATCCTTGCCGGCGGTTTATCACGCAGCCACCTGTTTCTGCTGGAGGGTGAACCGGGCACCGGCAAAACCACCGTCGCCCTGCACTTCTTGCAGGCCGGTGCGAAGAACGGCGAACGTTCGCTCTATATCACGTTGTCGGAAACCGAGCGTGAATTGCGCCAGGGCGCCAAATCCCACGGTTGGGACCTGGATGAAAACATCCATATCTTCGAGCTGACCCCACCTGAAAGCCTGCTCAACGCCGAGCATCAGCAAAGCCTGCTGTACTCGTCCGACCTGGAGCTGGGTGAAGCCACACGGCAGATTTTCGAAGTGGTCGAGCGCATCAAACCCACGCGAGTCGTCATCGACAGCCTGTCCGAAATCCGCCTGCTGGCCCAGAGTTCCCTGCGCTACCGTCGTCAGATCCTGGCAATCAAGCATTATTTTGTGCGCTACGACGCCACCGTGCTGCTGCTGGACGACCTGACGACCGAGTCTCTGGACAAAACCGTACACAGCGTCGCCCACGGCGTCATCCGCCTGGAAGAACTCACGCCCAACTACGGCGCCGAACGTCGCCGGGTGCGGGTGGTGAAGTACCGTGGTCAGAAATACCGCGGCGGCTTCCACGACTTCACCATCATGCAAGGTGGCATCCACGTGTTCCCCCGTCTGGTCGCTGCCGAGCATCGGGGCGGCTATAACCGCGAAACCCTGACCAGCGGCATCCGCGAGTTGGACTTGCTGCTGGGTGGCGGTATCGAGACCGGTTCGAGCAGCCTGATCCTGGGCCCTGCCGGCACGGGTAAATCGCTGATCTCCATGGTCTTCGCCGCTGCGGCCGTGGCGCGAGGGGAGAAAGCTGCACTGTTCATTTTTGATGAAGAGTTGGGCCTGCTGTTCGAACGCATGAAGAACATGGGTATTGACCTGGAAGCCCTGCAGGCGACGGGCAACTTGCTGATCGAACAGGTGGATGCCGCCGAATTGACCCCGGGTGAGTTTTCCCATCGCGTACGCCGCGCCGTGGATGAGACAGGCACGAAGACCGTGGTGATCGACAGCATCAACGGCTACCAGGCGGCGATGCCGGAAGAGAACGCACTGATCCTGCACATGCACGAGCTGCTGCTGTACCTCAACCGTCGCGGTGCCGCCACCTTCATGACCGTCGCCCAACACGGGCTGGTGGGTGACATGCAGGCGCCGGTAGACATTACCTACCTGGCCGACACAGTCATTCTGCTGCGTTACTTCGAAGCGCTCGGCGAAGTGCGCCGCGCGATATCGATTATCAAGAAACGTACCGGCACTCACGAGTCGACCATTCGTGAATACCGCATCGGCAGTCGCGGCATGACCGTCGGTGAGCCGCTGAGCAACTTCCAGGGGGTGCTGCGCGGGATCCCGACGTACATGGGTGCCGGCTCTCCCCTGCTCAAGGATGAGGGCTAGTGGTCGCTCATGCTCCTGTCTCCGAGCGCGCGATCATCCTCGCGCCCTTGGGCCGCGACAGTACGTTGGCACTGATGATGCTCAACGAAGCCGGCTACAACGGCGTGATCGCCCACGACCTGGGCACGCTCTGCGTTGCGCTGGACGAAGGCAGCGGCCTGCTGGTGATTGCGGCTGAAGCCTTGAACGGTGTGAACCTGGAACCTTTGCTCGAACACTTGCATCAACAGCCCGCCTGGTCGGACCTGCCCATCGTACTGATGACCCACCACGGCGGCAGCGAACAGAACGGCTCTTCCCGCCTGAGCGGCCTGCTGGGCAACGTGACCTTCCTGGAGCGCCCGTTCCACCCTGTCACCTTGATCAGCCTGGTCAGCACTGCGCTGCGTGGTCGGCGTCGGCAGTACGAAGCACGCGATCGCTTGATCGACCTGAGTCAGAGTGAGCTGCGCCTGCAACGCACTCTGGAAACCCTCGAGCAACAGGTCGAGGAACGCACCGCACAACTGCGTCACAACGAAGAAGCCCTGCGCCAGTCACAAAAGATGGAAGCGGTCGGACAGCTGACGGGGGGTATCGCCCATGACTTCAACAACATGCTCACCGGTATCATCGGCAGCCTGGAGTTGCTGCGCAGGCGCGTAGCGCGGGGCAAACTGGATGATCTCGACAGCCTGATCGACCTGGGCGTCACCTCCGCCAACCGCGCGGCGGGCCTCACCCACCGCTTGCTGGCGTTTTCGCGCCGTCAATCCCTGGATTCCAAGCCTGTGGAGATCAACCAGTTGGTGACCTCCATGGGCGAACTGCTGCAGCGCAGTATCAACGAAAGCATCCGGCTGGACATGCGCCTGACCGAGCAGCTATGGACCGCCGAGGCCGACCCCAACCAACTGGAAAGCGCCCTGCTCAACCTGGTGCTCAATGCCCGGGATGCGATGCCGGGTGGCGGTAGCCTTATCGTTGAAACCACCAATCGCCATCTGGACAGCGTATTCACCGCCGCCTACGGCACGCTGGAGCCTGGCGACTATGTGGAGCTGAGCGTCAGCGACACCGGCTGCGGCATTCCGGAAAGTGTCATGGGCCGGGTGTTCGACCCGTTCTTTACCACCAAACCCATCGGCCAGGGCACTGGCCTGGGCCTGTCGATGATCTATGGGTTCGCGCGCCAGTCCCACGGCCACGTGACCCTCCACAGCGAAGTGGGCAAAGGCACCACAGTGAGCCTGTTCCTGCCGCGTTTCATCGGTCAAATCACTGCGCCAGAGGTCGTGGATTCAGCCCTGCTGCCCTTTGCCAATGACGGCGAGACCGTACTCATCGTCGAAGATGACCCGGCGGTACGCGTGCTCGTCTGCGCGGTGCTCAAAGAGTTGGGCTACAGCTTTGTAGAGGCAGGCGACGCCATCAGCGCGATGCCGATCATCGAGTCAGGACAGCGCATTGACTTGTTGATCAGCGACGTAGGCCTGCCCGGCATGAACGGCCGTCAGTTGGCGGAAATCGGGCGCCAGGTTCGCCCGGGCCTCAAAGTGTTGTTCATCACCGGCTATGCGGAGCACGCCGCCGTGCGGGGTGGATTCCTCGACCCAGGCATGCAGTTGATCACCAAGCCGTTCACCTTTGATCTGCTGACCGCGAAAGTGAGGGAAATGATCACGCACGTCGATTGACTTCAAGGGGGTGAAACACTCTTTTACGGGTTGCGCGCACGAATAATGGAATGAATAAGTGCACCCGGGTCACAGAATGGTCTACTTGCTGAGTGAGACCTTTCCTATGCCCGTGAGCCCAAATCCCCTGACATTCAGCACTGAGCCCGCTCGACAACAGGTTGTCAGCGTAGTCCTCGACACGTTGCCGCCGACTCCAGGCCCAGTTGCTCCCGACACTTCCCCTTCAGAGCAAGCAGGCGATGACAGTACGCTGGTATCGCTCTTTGCCGATGGACTGATCAAAAGTACACAGCCAGGTCAGTCGTCATTCGTGGGCGGACAGCGAATCGCATCTGTCCCACCGCAATCGTCCTATGGCAAGTGGCGAAATCACCTCAAAACCCTTTTGCAAAGCAATGATTTCAAACGCTGGGCGCTGGCAAACCGGATTGACGTGAGCAAATCAATCACGTTGTTTCCGCCACGAGGCTCCAAAGCCGGATTCATCGCCGCGTCGGTGTTGCCAAAGGTAACCGCCAACGAACGCGCCTTGACAGCGAATGGACAATCGACCGAATTTTTCGGGCCGTTCGTAGCCAACACTCACAACATACCCCCTTCATGGCCGCTGATCATGCACGCAGCGAGCATACTTGCTAACGGCCAGACGTACGTTTTCTCTCCCGCTGAGGGTTCGGCAAGCGTCAATGAGGTCGCGGCCTTTTATGGCGAATCAATCCCCGATGACCGCGAGGCGATCATTGAGCGGGTCAGGACACTGCGCCAGTCCAAGGCCTTTGCCGGCAGTCGGGAGACCGCGCCGTATGATGATCAGGCGCTGCAGCACCAGCACCATTTGAAGAACGAGTTGGCTGACCACCAGGTTTTTGTCGATCAGGTGATGACGCAGGTGATGCCGCAATTCATTCGCCTCTACCTGGCGAAATTGAACGAGGCCGGTTTGCTGGACAGTGCGGCCGAGAGTCGCGAGGTCCCAGAGGCACTCAAGCAACCGGTGCAAGCCCTGCTGTCGAACTGCCTGGAGGAAACCTCAATGACCACACAGGCGGGGGCGCGGGTCAGTCTCAAGCATTTCATGGAACATCAGGGCTGGTTGATGCCGTCCGATCACTGGGCGCTCGGCAATCTGACCCTGAGCCTCACCCGAGCAACGCCTGCCGCCGCCGTTTTCGGAAACCTGGGCGGTGCAATGTCGTGGTCGGCGCCGTTGAGCAACGATGACCTGTTAAAGACCTATTACCACCCTGTCCAGACGTTGCCCGGCGTCGAGGATCACGGGCTGTTCAAGGTGGTCACACGCGGTGTTCACTTGGACCGATCAGTCATCGCTCATCCAGAGAGGGCGCTGGAGCAGATGATCGACTCGCCCGCCGGGCAGGCCGTGGGCGAAGCGCTGCAACGTAAAATGGGTGCCCTGCACACCGCCAGCAGTGCCACTGAATGGTTGCTGGCTGCGCTGCAGGCCTCCCTGGATCAAGAAACACTGCTGGATGTCTCGCAAACACCCAAGCGCACAAGCGTCGCCGGGTATGACCTGGCCCAGCCCGCCAACGTCGGCCGCCATCCCTACGCCGTGGTCAAGGCGCTGGCCGATGAACTGTTGAGCAAGCAACGGGTCACCGCTGACTTGGCTCCCGTCGCAGCCCATCTGCTGCTCGCACGACGTGCACCGGCGTACCTGGTAAAAAATATTCCCGACACCGTGGTAGTGGGCAGTCATAGCTGGGTCAGTCTTGAAGTGGCAGTGAGTCGCCTTGAAGCGCGTTCGCCGGGTGCCGCCCGGCAGATGACGTATGCCCAGGTCATGGAGCAGGCAGACCTGGCACCCGTGACCGCAGAGGACCGGGCCGTGGAGTACCAGGCGCAACACACCGCACTCAAGGACTGGGCCGTGGCCAATGGCGTGATCCCTTTGAATGCCGATGACACCTACACCCCCACGCAGATGCAGGCCGTACGCACGGCTTTCAACCGGCAGATGCAGGAACTGACGGCTGCATCCGCTGTTTTTTCCACGGACATGCCCACACGCAGGGGGCTGGCCCTTGAAGAGTTGAAAAAAGCCTTTGGTGAAGGCATCGATTTCGAAAAGGAATGCCTGCAGTCCACTACACGAGCCCAGGACCGCAATGATGTAGGCCCGCATTCGGTAGTCGATATTTATTTGCGCAATGGCACCACTGAAGCGCTGGCCCGCGGATGGGTGTCCACCAGCGCGGATGTGCCGATTGAACGCCTCACCACCGCACGCCGCTCGCCAAATATGGGCCCAGTATTCAGTCGCGAGTTCGCTGCTTACTGCACCCGGATGAAGGCAGCCATTGCTACCCAGACGAAACACTTGATTGCCAGGCTGCCCCTCGAGGATCGCCAACGTATTGAGTTCGGTGCCCTTGTTGTAATGGAGCAAACCAACGTTTCACGGGACAATTTTGGGGGCGTCCAGGAACGTAGAGGGCCAAATGACCGTAGCCTGCTGCTCAAAACCACCGTGGGTGATGACGTGCTCACCTACGAACTCAATTTGAAGGACAACACCCTAAAGCGTACTGACCTTGGCGACATTGCCCTTGGCGAGCATACCGACGGCGCCGGTCGGACCCTGCGCAGATACACGCAGGTGGCGTCGAGCCCGGCAGGCCGTAATCTGGTAAGCCAGGCCCGGAAAGCGGAGGACATACCCAATAGCTTTTCCAGTTCGTGCACGGCCCTGATTGCAGACTCAGCCGTCAAGGACGCCAATATTGATTCCTACGAAACCCAGGCGCGTGGCGCGACCGCTTTCGAAAGCCGCCAACCCTTCTACAAAAAGGGACGCGAGTTGCTCTTGAGCCTGGTCCCGCTCTATTCGGCGACGAAAAACTTCCAGGCGGGCAACGTTGCCGATGGTCTGACCGACCTGGCACTGGACGCACTGGGCCTGCTCGTCGTAGTGGGCGCTGCGGCAAAAGGCGGCAAGGTCGTGTCGACTGGCGCTCGAAGCCTGAGCACGCTGGGTCAGGCGAGCAGAGCCTTTGGACGAACAGCCCTGAGTGCCGTCAATCCCCTGGACGGGCTCGGTTCGTCAGTATTGCGTGGTGGACGCCAGGTAGGCATTTCAGTCGGGAATGTTCGCGGTATTGCCAATCAATATGACCTGATGCACGCCAGCCGAAACTACGGGGTGGCGGCCCAAGGGACTTACACCGTCGGCGAACACGCGGTTGAAACGTCAGCGATCCTGCGCAATGGCAAATGGTATGGCTATAACCCAGCGTCCGGCTCGGCATACGGTAAAGCGCTGTCGGTGTTCAACGCGAAAAGCGTTGCCATGGGCGGCGAGATGCAAAACTTCAGGGTCATCAACAACGGCCTGGGCATGTCCGAAGACACAACCAAGCGCGGGCTGCGCCTGACATTGGACGCTCATGGTGCGATGCCGCCTGGCCACAGCTCTGCCTTGATGCAGGTCAACGGCGACCACATCACCCCAGGGCAACTGCTCGAACAACTGAAAGCGGCCAATGTGGACATGACTAAGTACAGGGAAATCCGCCTGACGATGTGCCATTCAGGGAACGGCGCGGAGCACTCCTTCGCGGCTCAGTTATCCAAGCTCACCCAAAAACCCACCGAGGGTTTTGTCGGCATCATGCACACCAGCCCGGAACTCCAGGATGTCGCGGCGCGGATGTTTAAAAATGGTGGCGCGAAGCAGCGTGAGTTTATCGCAGAGACTGTCAATGGCCGCCGCAAGACGATCGATAAGCTCAAGGAGACAGGTATCACCCCGGACAACCGACACATTCTCACGCCACATCCGGACTACAACCCCGTGAGGTTTACAGCTGAAGGCAAAATGATGTCATCCAAACCGCTGCGCAGCCCGCAGGTGGGTGACATACGCCAGTCTGCGCAGCCGGTATCAGGAGACGGCGCTCGTGCACCTATCGACTTATCGGAATATGACGACCTGACGTAGGGCTATCCCCTGGGGCTTGACCCTGAACCGACATTGGCGGCTCCTCGCAGAGGCGCCGCGCGTATCAGGCCAACAAGCGCTGGATATGCTCTTGCAACGTATCCAGGTCGAACGGCTTGGCCAGGATCGGCGCGTTGCGCGTGATCGGGCTGTTGCAGTCGAGGATTTCCTGCGGATAACCACTGATGAAGATGACCTTGAGCTCCGGGCGCAGCTTGATTGCGGGCTCGGCGATCTGCACGCCGGAAATCCCGCCCGGCAGGCGATAGTCAGTGACCATCAGGTCCAGGTGCGGTTTGGTGGCGAGAATCTGGAACGCCTGCTCCCCATCGATCGCCTTCAGCACGCGATAGCCCAGGCCGGCCAGGTATTCACCCAGCACAAACATAATGGATTCGTCGTCCTCGACGATCAAAACGACATCTTGTGCATCTTCACTCATGGGAAGCCTTAATCCGGTCAATTGCTGCAATTACGACCATGGGGTCACGCAGAGGTTGCGTCGGGATGACGATTGAATTCATGTCGCGATTCCGAGGGGCAGGCACACCCGAAACAGGGCGCCCTCGCCTATCTGGCTTTCGACCTCGATGGTGCCACCATGGGCGGCAACGATCTGCTCGGAAATAAACAACCCCAGCCCCAACCCAGCGGCGACCTGGCTGGCTGAAACGCGCTCGAATTGCTGGAAGATACGCTTCTGGTTTTCCTCGCTGATGCCAATGCCACGGTCACGCACTTCAATCCGTGCTTCGCCGTGTTCGGCATACACACGCACCTCTATCGGGCTCTTGGCGCCATAACGCAAGGCGTTGGTCAGCAGGTTCGTCACCACCTGCTCGATGCGGAATTCGTCCCAGTGGCCTTCTACAGGGCCTTCGCTGTGCAATTGCATGGAAGAGTCCGCTGCAGCCACCTGGGGCGAAAAATTCTCCACCAGATTGCTTACCAGTTGGGCCAGGTCAATGCGTGCCGGCCGAATCGACAGTTTGCCGGTGCGAATGCGCGACACATCGAGCATGTCCTCAATGAGACGGATCAGGCTCTGGATCTGCCGCTCGTCGCGGTCGACCATGGCGTGCATCTTGTCCAGGGTGAACGCGGCGGCGTTGTCGCGGGCCAGGTGCATCTTGCGCAATTGGGTTTCGAGGATCAGCCCGTTCAGGGGCGTGCGCACCTCATGCGCAACGATCGACATGAAATCGTCACGCATGCGCACGGCCTGCTCCAACTCGGCCTGGGTAGCCTGCAGGCGCGCCAGCAACAGCTCCTGCTCTCGGCGGCTGCGCTCCAGGGCTTCGACCTGCTGCTTGACCGCCTTGCTCTGGCGATAGAGGTCAACGAACACATTGACTTTGCTTTTGACCGCGTGGATATCCAAGGGCTTGTGCAGGAAGTCGACCGCACCGCTTTCATAGCCTTTGAAGGCGTAATTGAGTTCACGGCCGGCGGCGCTGACGAACACAATCGGGATGTTCTTGGTCTTTTCGGTACCGCGCATCAATTCGGCCAGCTCGAAACCGTTCATGCCGGGCATCTGCACGTCGAGAATCGCCATGGCGAACTCGTGCTCCAGCAACAGTGACAAGGCTTCGTCAGCGCTCAATGCCTTGAACACCTGGCGGTCCTCGCGCTTGATCAGCGCTTCGAGCGCCAGCAGGTTTTCCGGCAGATCGTCGACGATCAGCAGTTTGGCCTGGACAGTACTTAACATGGGGAATATTCCAGGGAAGCCAGCAATGAGCCGATGCGGCTCAAGGTAAGAATGTAGTCGGGTGTGTGCAGGGCCAGCGCCGCCTGGGGCATGACCGCGACCCGTGCCTCAGCGGGATCCTGCACCACGGTGGTCCCGCCCAGCTGCTTGACCTGGGCCAGGCCTCGGGCGCCGTCGTGGTTGGCACCGGTGAGCAGAATGGCCATGAGGCCCTTGCCGTAGGTGTCGGCCGCGGATTCAAACAGGAAATCAATCGCCGGCCGCGAGTGATGCACGCGGTCTTCCTGGCTCAGGGACAGGCTGCGATCATGTTCCACCGACAAGTGATAGCCAGGCCCCGCGAAGTACAGGGTGCCAGGGCGGATCACGTCCTTGTCGCGGGCTTCCACCACCGGCATCGCCACACGCCGGTCAAACACCTCGGCCAACTGGCTGCGACGCTCGTCCGGCAAATGCAGCACGGTGATGATCGGCAAGCCGAAATCCGCAGGCAGCTCGGCAAAAACGGTCAGCAACGCCTCTACGCCACCGGCGGATGCACCGATCACGATCGCTTCTATGCCCCGGATCGTTGCCGGGCTGCCAGCCGCTTGGTTCATAGTTTTCGGTAGATCCGTTCCTGTTTGACCAACGGTTCGAACTGCTTGCCGAACGCGGAGAAATCCAGGGTCTCCTTGCTGCCCAGCACCAGGAAGCCGCGGTGACACAACGACTCGTGGAACAATCCAAACGCGCGATCTTGCAATTTTTTATTGAAATAAATCAGTACGTTACGACACGAAATTAATTGAGTTTCTGAGAATACACTATCGGTCGCCAGGCTGTGATCGGCAAATGTGACATTCTCGCGCAGCGACTTGTCGAAGATCGCGTAATCGTAAGCCGCCGTGTAGTAGTCGGCAAATGAACGTTGCCCACCGGCCTGCTGATAGTTGGCGGTGTAGGCGCGAACATTTTCCAATGAAAAGATGCCTTGCTTGGCTTTTTCCAAGGACGTCGGGTTGATATCGGTGGCGTAGATGATCGTGCGCTCCAGCAAGCCTTCCTCGCGCAGCAGGATCGCCATGGAGTACACCTCCTCCCCCGTGCTGCACCCGGCGATCCAGATCTTGATCGAGGGGTACGTCTTGAGCAGCGGCACCACTTCCTGGCGGATCGCCAGGAAGTGCGACGGGTCGCGGAACATCTCGCTCACCGGAATCGTCAGGAACTGCAGCAATTGCATGAACGCCGCCGGGTCGTGCAGCACGCGCTCCTGCAACGCGGAGATGGTCGCACAGTCGAACTGACGCAGCGCATGGGCCACGCGCCGCTTGACCGACGCACCCGAGTAGTCACGAAAGTCATAGCTGTACTTGAGATAGATCGCCTCAATCAACAGGCGCAACTCAATGTCGCTGCTTTTGTCCAAAAAACTCTGTTCCACTTAAATGCGTTCCATCTTGGGTAGCCATACGCGAATCAACGAAAACAGACGGTCCAGATCAATCGGCTTGGCCAGGTAATCATTGGAACCTGCCGCCAGGCAACGCTCCTGATCGTCCTTCATGGCCTTGGCCGTCACGGCAATGATCGGTAACTTTTTCCAGCGCGGGTCCTGGCGGATCAGGGCCGTGGCCTCGTATCCATCCATTTCCGGCATCATCACGTCCATCAGCACCAGGTCGATATCGTCGACTTCGTTGAGTTTGTCGATGGCTTCACGGCCGTTTCGCCCGATCACCACCACAGCGCCTTTGTGCTCCAGGGCACTGGTGAGGGCAAAGATGTTCCGTACATCGTCGTCCACCAGCAGGATTTTGCGCCCCTCGAACACCTTGTCGCGGCTGCGGGCAGTCTTGAGCATCTTCTGGCGATCATGGGACAGCTGGGATTCGACTTTGTGCAGAAAGAGTGTGACCTCGTCCAACAGGCGCTCTGGCGAGCGCGCGCCCTTGATGATGATCGAGCGCGAATACTTGCGCAGTTCGGTTTCTTCATCACGGGTCAGGTTGCGCCCGGTGTAGACGATCACCGGCGGGAACGAGCAGATGTCCTCGGTGGCCATGCGCTTGAGCAACTCGTTGCCGAGCATGTCAGGCAGCTTCAAGTCGATGATCATGCAGTCATAGATGTTGGTGCGCAGCAAGTCCAATGCAGCCTGGGCGTAACCAACGTCGGTGATTTCGATGTCGTCATCGCCGATCAGGCGAGCAATGCTGTCGCGCTGCAAGTCGTCGTCTTCTACGAGCAGCACGCGTTTGACCTTCTGGGTCAATTTGGCTTCCAGCCGCGCGAAGACGTCCTTGAGCTCTTCGCGGGTGGTCGGTTTGACAGCGTAACCGATGGCGCCCATGTGCATGGCGGCTTCGACGCGATCTTCCACAGAAATCACATGCACCGGGATATGACGGGTGTCTGCATGCTCTTTGAGGCGTTGCAGCACGGTCAGCCCGGAGTGGTCCGGCAGGCGCATGTCCAGCAGGATGGCGTCGGGGATGTATTCTTCAGCCAGGCTGTAGCCTTCGTCCGCGCCATGGGCCACCAGGCAGTGGTAGCCCAACTCGTGAGCCAGATCGAAGAGGATGCGCGCGAAATTCGGCTCGTCTTCCACCACCAGGATGCAACGGCGGGTAAAGGGGGCCTTGTCGCGGTCGTCGGCGAAGCGCGGGATCTGGTCAGCGTTGGCCACTGGCAGCGGTGATACCTGGATCGCGGCGGGGGCAGGCGCTGGCGCCACCACCAATGGGCGCGGCGGCTCGACCGGCGCGGCGTCTTCGTCGCGTTCTACATACTGCTCGGGCAACACCAAGGTGAAAATACTGCCTTTGCCGGGCTCGCTGGTCACGCTGATAGAGCCGCCCAGCAAGGCTGCGAGGTCACGGGAGATCGACAGCCCCAGGCCGGTGCCGCCGTAACGGCGGTTGGTGGTGCCATCGGCCTGGCGGAAGGCTTCGAAGATGCTTTCCTGCTGGTCCGTGGCGATGCCGATGCCGGAATCGCGCACGGTGAAGGCGATGCCCTCCCCCGGTGCGCTGGACACAGCCAGGCTGACGTCACCCTGTTCGGTGAACTTGACCGCGTTGGACAGCAGGTTCTTGAGGATCTGCTCCAGGCGTTGGCGGTCAGTGAACAGCATGGCCGGGGCGCCAGGCTGGACATCCACCTGGAAACTCAGGTTGCGATCAGCCGCCAGCGGCTCGAACATCCCGCGCAGGCCCTCCACCAGGCGCGTGACGCTGGTGTGTTCCGGGCGCACTTCGAGCTTGCCGGCCTCGACCTTGGAGATGTCCAGGATGTCGTTGATCAGGTTCAACAGGTCATTGCCGGCCGAATAGATCGACTCGGCAAACTTGACCTGTTCTGCGCTGAGGTTTTCCTGAGGGTTTTCCGCCAGCAGCTTGGCCAGGATCAGCGAGCTGTTGAGCGGGGTACGCAACTCGTGGGACATGTTGGCGAGGAATTCGGATTTGTACTTGCTGGACCGCTGCAATTCGTCGGCGCGGTCTTCCAGTTGCAACTGGGCCTGGTTGAGCTCGACGTTTTTGCGGTCCATGGCATCGCGCTGCTCGGCCAGGGTCTGGGTCTGTTCGGCCAGTTGCTCGTTGGTCTGCTCCAGCTCGGCCTGCTGGGTTTCCAGGTGGGCCTGGGATTCCTTGAGGATGCGCGACTGCTCTTCGAGCTCTTCGTTGGCGGTTTTGAGCTCTTCCTGCTGCACCTGCAACTCTTCGTTGAGCTGCTGGGTCTCGGCCAGCACCTCTTGGAGGCGCTGACGGTAACGGGCGGCCTCGATGGAGGTGCCGATGTTCCCGGCAATCAGCTCCAGCAGTTCCACATCGCGTTCATCCAATGGGCGCAGGAAGCCCAGTTCGATCACGCCGTTGACCCGCCCGTCGTCGCTGGTCGGCACCACCAGCACACTGCGGGTATGCCCCTCACCCAGGCTGGAACTGACCTTGAAGTAATCCACGGGGACGTCGTCCAGGCGAATCAGGCGGTCCAGGTTCGCCGCTTGGCCGACAATGCCTTCGTCGCTGTAGATCGCCTGTTCCAACTGTTCCTGTTCACGGGAGAAACCGTAGGTCGCTACACGCTTGAGGCCGCCGTGTTCTTCACGCACGTAGAGCGCTGCCACGGCCGAGCCCATGTACTGGGCAAAAAATTGCAGGATGTTGCGCCCCAGCATATTGAGGCTGAGCTGGCCGAGTACCTGTTCTGCCAACTCTGTCTGGCCAGTGCGCAACCACGCTTGCTGCTCCAGGCGTCGCGCAATCTTCTGCTGTGACACGAGGTTTGCGTTATAACTCTCTGATAACGATATTAAATTCTTTCGGCCGATGTAGGCTAAAACGCCACTCAGCCCAAGCACGAACACCAGGTAAAGCGTGACGCTGACGATGGTGGTCCGGGTGACCTGCTCGTTGCGGGCGATACGGAACTGCTGCTCCATCTCTACGGCGGCGTCATATTCCTTGCGAATCTCGTCGGTCAGGCGCTTGCCTCGGCCGTTCTTGACGGCGCTGCGGTAATCGCCGCGCTCGCGCTGCATGTCAATCATCGACTGGGCGTAGACATTCCACTCGGTCTGGAGCGCCTCTAGGCGCTTGAGGCGATCGACCTGTTGCGGGTTGTCGGCAACCAGCTCCTGCAAATTGCGCAAGTCCGCCAGGATACGTGGCTTGGCCACCTCGTAAGGGTCGAGGAAATGCTCATCGCCGGTGATCAGGAACCCGCGCATGCCGGTTTCCAGGTCCACGGTCAGCTTCGACGACTCATTGAGGTTGTTGATCACCCGGTCGGTGTGTTCCACCCACTGGATAACGCTCAACAGGTAGGTGATCAGGCACACGAAAAACACGGCACTGAGCACGCCCACACCCAGGGGCAACGCCACGTTTCGGCTCAGGAGGTTTCGAAAGCTCTTTTCATCGACGGACGACGCAGGAGTCATGGGCATGCCTTGGCCAAGTGTGGAAAAACCGGGAGTTTGCCCCAGTTAGGTGCCTGAACGCCATTTTTCTGCGCCGCATGCGGGTGAAAAGCTCGCGGGCGGAACACGCGCGCTGCAGATTTCAATCGCTGTACCGACGCCGTTGCTTACACAGCAATCGGAACGCTCGCTGTTCAAAGGGGCACTGATTGAAGGCGTTCAGGAACAGGGATCCTCCGCGAGACGCTTATCGTCTATCCCAGCAAGGTATCCATCCATGCCAAGCCTACATAACCTCGTGAACACCCCGCGTTCAACCCAAGTACCCTCCTTCCCAGACACACTCCAGCGAGCGCCCTCCCCATCCCTCTTGCGGTCGGTGGAAACGCCACCGCCCGGCGCCAATCCGTTGCCGGGAATGCGCGCGAGCGCAATGGGCGATGCGCGAAATCTGCAGATGCTGGCGAAAAAGCTCTACGCACTGGCCGATACGCTGGGCAAGAACGCTACCCCTCAGGCGGTGACAGCAGCCCTCAATGCCACGACGATGGCTGTCCACCCTCACTCCTCCTACCCGGCGCAGACCCCGGGGTTCGTGAGCCTGGAAGCATTCATCCGCAGCATCGACGTCGGTCAGCCCAGCAACCATTTTCACCTGACTTCCCTTGCGGATGCCGTCAGTAGCCGGGCCATCGCCAACCCGTTCGGTGACTTTGGGGGTGGATTGACGTGGCCGGTGCCACTGAGCCTCGCGTTGCAGCGCCAACTGCTAGAGGCCGCTGACGCTTACATGGCAGGCCCTCAAGCCCGCAGTGGCGGGGGTATTCTCGAGTTCCTGAACGGCAATCGTCCATTGTCGGCCGATGCACTCGACGACCCGATCCATGCGCTTGAAACCATCACGCACTCCGGTCGCGCGCACGCATTCGGGCAGGCACTGCAGAGCATGGCGAAGGGTATGTGGACGGAGACCAGCATAAATGACTACTTGCTGGCCACCCTCCAGTTGGTCCTGAATCCTGAATCCCTGACCCAGCCAAGTCGTAACTGGGTCGCAGGGTTCGATCTGGCCCAGTCAGCGCACTGGGGGCAGCCCGCCTGCGCGGTGGTCGAGGGGTTGGCTGCGCACCTGGTCGAAAAAGGTCGGGCCGGACCTGAGATGGCCAAGGTAGCGGCGCACCTGTTGCTGGCGAAGCAGGCACCCGAATTCCTGGTCAAGAACATTCCTGCCAGTGTCGCCTATGGCAGTCCTGCCTGGGTGCGCCTGGCGATTGCGGCGTCGACGCTGGAAGCCCAGTCACCAGGCAGCGTTGCGACCATGAGCTTCGACCAGGTCATGATGCAGGCCGACCGTACTGCGCGGGTCGATCCTGACGCAACCGCGCGCGCTCAAAAATCGGCATTGGCAGACTGGGGTGTCGCCAGTGGCTTGCTCGAGAGAAAGCGCGACGAGCGCTATTCGGACCAGCAGCTCAATCAGTTGAGCGCTGAATACAACGCACAGCTCACCGAGCAGATGGCCGTGGACGGCTGGGTGAACACTGCGTTACCGAACCGCAAGGAAATTGCATTGGCCAAGCTCAAAGAGCGTTATGGCGAAAACGTGCCCTTTGAGGAAAAGCTGCTGCGGGTCGTTGCCCCTCGTAATCAGTCGCCCTACCACCCCCTCTACAACCCCAACCTGGTACCTGAGGGCCTGCATTCGATGCTCGACATCGCGATGATGGAGAACCCTCACTACGCGTGGACAACCAAAGATGAGCGCATCCCTCTGGATGCCATCAATGCCAACCCCAAGCTGGGCGTCAACCGCGAATTCAATACGCGCCTGGACGAAGCCATACGTTCGCAAAAGAAGGGGTTGGCGACCACGGTCAAGCATTTGATCTCCCAGCTCTCGCTCGAGCAAAGAAAGGACCTGGAGTTCGGCAATATCAAATTCTTCCACGAGTCCAGTCACAGGATCGGACTGTCCGGCGAGACGCTGATCGATAAGGACAACACCTTTTGGATACGCACGGAGCGGGAAGGCGCTTCAGCGGTTTATCAACTGGACCTCAAAAAGGGCACGCTGAAGAAAGAATCCGGACGCGATGATATCTCGACTAAAGACTACGGCATCGGCACCGTTCAAACGCAACGCACCGAGTTCATGCACCCGGCCGGCAGCGTCGATAACCAGAAGGAGCGGCCCCCTGCCCCTTCGAGCATCCCCGTGAGCTTCAAAAGTGACAGAAGCCAATACATTGCCGAAGCATTTGTAGAACACCTCGAGATCGATAATGCCGATGCCATCCAGGCGCTGAAGGGCTCTACCCCGCTGGATAAACAGCATGAAGCACAACAGCGCGCGGGCCATTTCTTTCTTGACCTTTTCCCGTTCAAATCGGCCATTACCAACTTCGTCAATGGCAACCACGTAGCGGGCGCGATCGACTTGACGATTGACCTGATGGGCTTCCTGACCTTGGGCGCCGCGTCTGTTGCCAAGCTTGGACGAATCAGTGGCAGCGCGGTATCCAAGGCCATACAGGCCGGAAAAATACTCGCCAGCAGCGCCATTACGGCGTTCAACCCTCTGGGCGGGGTCGACGACCTGGTATTCGGCGGCGCACGCGCCCTCGGCAAAGGTGCGCGAGCGCTCGGCCAGGGCATCAACCAGCTCAGGGGCGCCAGCGGCAGTTACGACCTGCTCAAGGCGGCCAGCCAGCAGTATGACCTTGCCGCGCTAGGACACCTCAAGGTTGCCGACCGCAACGTCGAGGCTTCAGCGGTTTTTGACGACGGGCACTGGTACCGTTACGACCCGATCAAGGCACAGCCCTATGGTCCGCCGCTAACAGACTTCAAGCCGTCGGTGACGGCGGCAGGTGGTGAGGTCAAGGCCGTCACCGAAGCCTCCGCTACTGAGTGGCTGAGCACCTGGTTCGGCTCGGCCCGCGCAAACCCTGATTTCGTCAAGGATTTCGACGCCTCGCGCCGCAGCGCCATCCAGGCCGATCAGGCCGCCTATGAACGCGGGTATGACAGTGGGTTGGCCCCCATGATTGCCGACTATTCGACGAGCCTGTCCATCGCCCAGATAAAACGGCTGTCGTTGCAAGGTGCCCGATCGCCGGAGGAAATAGGCCGCCTGGTCAGGCGTATTGAAAACCTCGAAGAGCTGCCCAACCGGTTTTTTACCAGGGCAGACAACCTCAAGCTGGCCGATGCGGAGAACTTCGCCAGCGGCTACAGTCAAGGGGTGGCGGCCTCAATCCACGGTTATACACCCACGCTGACTATCGCCCAACTTCAGGAACTGGCCCTGCAGCCGGGACGTTCAACAGCCGAACTGGCGTGTTTGTTCAAGCAGATAGAAAACAAAACCCTCGCACTCAATCAATTGCTGGCGCAAAAATTCAGCGCAGAACTGAGTGGACCTGGCACTCGTGTGATCCTCATGCCCCAGGGGTATTACCTCAGCCAGGTGAAACCGATTTCGCCAGGACAATGCGCGGCCTTTTCAAATACGGTGGCTTATGCTTTCCAGGATGGAAAAATCAGCACATTTATCGATAACTTTTTCACCGCCATGGCCAATCCCAATCATTTGGGCACGCAGAACTTTCGCAACAGTCTCCAGAGCTTCCAGTCGAGCTTGCGGACTAACTTCCATGGTACGCAACCGACGCAGAACTTCACCTATGGGCAGATCATTACCGAACTTGCAAACGCCCAAGCGTCAAAAAGCCTGTTGATCAGCAACGGTTCCGGGGGGCATGGCATTTCGGCCGGGGTCTTGGTCAACGGTGCAGAAAAGGAATGGTATTACTACGATCCCAACTTTGGCATCGCCCGGTTCAGTACCGAGCAAGCTATGCGCACGGGTGTGGAGCGCGCCATGAACAGCGGCGCGACCCGGCACATGTTCCTGCCCGACCCCGGTACGTCCGCTTACAAGGTGTCCACCTTCGATGAGATGCAACTGATGAACGCAGTGGGTAGCATCCGCGGCCCCTACAGCCTGTTTGAACATCCGATTACGCTGAACTAATCGCACAATTGCCTTGAACACGTGCCCGGTGCCGATTCAGGTCGCAGGCCGGGCATGCCAGTGACGCGTCAATAACCGAACGGGACTTTCCTGGCCAACAGCGGCACAATGCCCTTCCGCATTCGGGAACTTGCCGAGATCGACGTGACTCATTAGAGAATGGTCTTTCAAGCGCGAAAGAACACGCCCTCCATTGCTCGGGAATTTTTATTATGTCCGCCACCCCCTCCACGATCCTTGTAGTCGAAGACGACGCCATCGTGCGCATGCTGATCGTCGATGTACTCGAAGAGTTGGAGTTCAGCGTTCTTGAAGCCGCTGATGCCGAAGAGGCGCTGGAAGTGGTCAACAACCCTGACAGCGTCATTGACCTGATGATGACCGATGTCGGTCTGCCGGACATGGATGGCAAGGAGCTGGCGACCCGGGTACGTGTGCTCAGGCCTGCACTGCCGATCCTGTTTGCCAGCGGCTATGCCGAGAATATCGACGTGCCCGCCGGCATGCAGGTGATCGCCAAGCCGTTTTCCATCGATCAACTGCGGGACAAGGTTAAATCGATGCTATCGGTGAGTTGATCGCTGCAACGACTGCGTGCCGCCTCCCTGGGCGGCATTTTTGCGTCAGGACCGCAGAGATTAACGTGACCTGCGGACTACAAAGCCGGACACTCGGCGACCTACGACTTGTTCAAAACGTACCCACGAAGGACGCAACAACATGATTGGAAAACCGACGCGCCTGTTGGTGGCGAGCCTCTCGATACTCTCCAGCGCCGGCGCCTGGGCCGACTTCACGGCGACCCCGAGCGAAGCCCGGGCGATTGCCAAGGAAGCCTACCTGTATGGCTACCCGGTGGTAGAGCTGTACAAGACGCTCTATACCCAGGCCGTTGATAAAGGCGGCGCCAACTTCAAGGCCCCGATCAACCAGGTCGGCAATACTGCCCAGGTGTTCAGCCCGAAAGACACCTCGCGGCTGCTGCCCAACCCGGATACGCCGTATTCCTTCGTGTGGATGGACTTGCGCCGGGAGCCGCTGATCCTGACCCTGCCCAAGATCGAAGACGAACGTTACTACTCGGTGCAACTGGTCGACCTCTACACGCAGAATTTCGCCTATCTGGGCACCCGCAGCACCGGTAACAACGGCGGCCATTACATGATCGCCGGGCCTGACTGGAAGGGGCAGCAGCCGGTTGACGTCGATCGCGTGATCTACAGCGAGAGCAATCTCGCCTACGCCCTGTACCGCACGCAGCTGTTCGATGAAAAAGACCTGGGCAAGGTCAAGCAGATCCAGAACGGCTACAAAGTGCAGCCCTTGAGCCGCTATGTGAAGCAAGCCGCACCGGCCAAGGTGGCGAAGATCGAATGGCCCAAGCCTGTAGCGAACATGACCGACAGCCCGCAATTGTTTCGCTACCTGAACTTCATGCTGGCCTATGCGGCCCCCCAGGACAGTGAAAAGGACCTGTTGGCGCGCTTTGCCAAGATTGGCGTCGCGCCTGGTGAGCCGTTCAAACCCGGGCAACTGACTGCCGAGCAGCGCAAAGCGCTTGAGGAGGGCATCGCCGACGCCAAGGCCGAGTTTGCAGCGTTCAAGAAGGACAAGATCGATACCCATCAGGTCAACAATGGCGAGCTGTATGGCAGCCGTGACCGCTTGAAGAACAACTACCTGTATCGCTACGCCGGTGCCAATCTGCGCCTGTTCGGTAATTCGGCCTCTGAAGCCAGCTACATGACGTACACCGTGGACAGCGAAGGCAAGCAGGCCAACGGTGCGCGCCACAGCTATACGGTGCACTTCGCCAAGGGCCAGTTGCCGCCTACCGACGCGTTCTGGTCGCTGACCATGTACGACGCCAAGACCGGGCAACTGGTGGCCAACCACAAGAAACGCTACATGATCAACTCGCGGATGCTGCCCGGCCTCAAGCTGGACGCCGATGGCGGCCTGACCCTGGCCTTGCAGCACCACGAGCCACCGAAGGCCGAGCAGAGCAACTGGCTGCCCGCCCCAACCCGGCCGTTTTACGCGGTGCTGCGGATCTACCTGCCCAAACCCGAGGTGGGCAGCGGCCAATGGAAGTTGCCGCCGCTGACACCCCTCAAGTAACCCTTGCGTGGCTCAAGGGGCGCTCCTTCAGTGCCTTTTGAGCTTCACGTAGGACTGATGCAGGTCCGACGCCCAGCCGTCGATCACGCTTTTCACATCCCCCGCCGTCATCACCTGAGAATCATTGGACAGTGGCTTGCCGATGCCTTTGCGCACGACTTGGGCCAGTACCTTGCCATCGGCCCCATCGAGGAACTGTGCTTCGGTCCCCAGGGTGGTTTCCTGGTCGCGAATACCCGCGCCGGTGCTGACCGCCGCCGCCACCAACGCCACCGGGACGAATTCGTAAGGCTTGAGCCCCTCGGTCTTGCTGCTCACCGCCGTAATCGCCGCCCGCACGACGATCACGCCAGGGCCGGGGCCTTGAGCCAGGGGCAAGGACTTCACCAGCTCGCGCTTGAGGGCCTGATTGAAATAATCATTGATGCCCCGCAAGGTGCTTTCGGGGATTTTCGCGGTGGCTTGTGGCTTGGGGTAGAACTGAGTGGGCTCGACGTACACCGCGCGGTAGCGGCTCAAGTCCAATTGAGGATCCACCCAGCGCATCACCTCTGCCCCCGAAGGCGACTTGGCTTCCTTGAGCTGGCTGTAGTCGGAAAGGAAACCGGAATACTCGTCCGGTTGCGTGATCTTGCTGGCACACCCCGTCATCCCGAGCGAAGCAACACACAGCGTGCTGATCATAAGCCTTAGCTTCATGGCGAACTCCCTGGCAGTCATCATCGAAACAGCGAGCTGTAGGTATAGCTCTAATCCCGGCCGCTGGGTAAGGTGATGCCACATTCCTTGTCAGGAGCATCGCATGCGCACCATCGGCCTTATCGGCGGCATGAGCTGGGAGTCCAGCGCCGAGTACTACCGCATTATCAACCAGCGCGTGCGCGACCAGCTCGGCCCGCTGCGTTCGGCACAACTGTTGATGTACAGCGTGGACTTCGGCCCGGTGGAACAGGCCCAGCACGCCGGGCGCTGGGATGACACGGCACTGATCCTCGAAGATGCCGCCCGTCGCCTGCAAGCCGGCGGTGCCGACTGTGTGGTGCTGTGTACCAACACCATGCACTTGGTGGCCCCGCGCATTGAGGCGGCGGTGTCGATTCCGTTCCTGCATATCGCCGATGCGGCGGGTCTGGCGGCGGTTGAAGCCGGCACCCTGACAGTTGGTTTGCTGGGCACGGCATTTACCATGGAGCAGGACTTTCTCAAATCCCGTCTCACCGACCACGGCCTGACCGTGCTGGTGCCCGAGGCGAACGAGCGCCAGGCCGTGCACCGGATCATCTATGAGGAGTTGTGCGTCGGTGTGATCAACGAGGCCTCACGCCAGGTCTATCAGCGTGCGATCGAGTCCCTGGCCGCGCGCGGTGCCCAGGCAATCATTCTGGGCTGTACCGAAATCGGTCTGTTGATCAAACCCGAACACAGCGACCTGCCACTGCTGGACACCACTGAGCTGCACGCGCAGGCCGCGGTGGCGTTTGCCCTGCAGGATTAACGCGGCGGCCGCAGGCGCGCCATGCTCACCGCGTCGCGTAATGCTTGGTCACGCAGGCACCCCGCGTACTGACTAGGGTGCCGGCACGGCCGTCCACAACGACGGCCAGTCGCCATAGCCGACGCCGGTGCAGCGCGGCATCCTGTGAAATTCGCTGAGCTGGAAGCGCTCGCCATCGAACACCCAGGTCCCGCCTTCACCGCAATCGCCGATCCCGCGCAGTTTATAGAAGTAACTCAGCGTGCCGGTGGCCTGGTCGTAGCCTACCGAGCCTTGCAACTCGGCGCCGTCGAGCGGCAGCGGCTGCAGGTCCAGGCGGGTTTCGGTGTAGGGCGCCTGTCGTTGGCGGCGGCTGACGTCGAACTCGCAGTTGTAGGCTGCGCAGTTGTAACGCGTGACGGTCATGGCCTGCTGCGCTGTCAACGCGCCGACCTTGGCCTCGGGCTCGGGCTCGCCTTCCTCCGGCGTGATGGCCTGCAATGCCGCCGCCACCAGACCCGCCTGCTCCTGCGGGGTCAGCAAGGGGGCCGCGGGGAATGCGCGCAATAGAGGCGCCGGCATGCGCGCCGGCACCAGGCTGGCAGCGCCTTTGCCTGGCCGGGCCAGTGCGGTGACGTTATCCACCCGTCCTTGCACGGCATCCATCAGCAGCAACGCAGCACTCAGCCCGCTCAGCGAGACATGCGCCTCTTGCTCCCCGGCCAATTGCAGGCGCTCACCGTTGCGCAAGCGCTGCAACCAACGTCGCGCGGCGGCATCCTCGATCACCCCGTAGGATTGCACATCGGGATCCCCGCCCTGATCGTCCAGTTCGACCTGCAAATCCCGCGTCAACTCCAACCCCAGCTGCTGACCATCGAGCAGCAAGGTGGAAAGGTCCGCGCCCTGGCCACGATGATCGAAGCGCAAGCGCAGGTAACCCTCGGGCCCGGCTTGGTGCCAGATATGCAGGGTCAGCGAGCTGTAGTCCTCTTCATTCATGCCGCTGGGCGCACTGAGGGCGTGGCAACTGCGCAGGTTATCGCACCCGATTACCCACTCCTTGATTTCCCGCAGCAGCGGTACGGTTTCGGCAGGCGATTGAGCGAGGGCTTGGGCGCTGGCACTGGTCAGCAGCAGGGTCAGGAAAACAGGGCGCAACATGGGGACTCTCCGTGTCAGAAGGCGCGGATTGTCCCATGTTCGGGGGCAGGCGTCAGCGGCCCACAGCGGTGCACCACACACGCGCAATATCCGCCGCCCGCTCACTGAGCAGGCGCGGGGCCTCGGCGCAGGCTTGCTCCAGGCTCATCGGCCCGGATGGCAAGGCGAACGCAGCATTCACGCCGTGGGCGTACATCTGTTCGTAGCCGTCGCCCAGGGTACCGGCGATGACGATCACCGGCGCGCCGTGGCGTTGGGCGATGCGTGCCACGCCAAAAGGGGTCTTGCCGCGCAATGTCTGGGCGTCGAAACGGCCTTCGCCCGTGATGACCAGGTCGGCGCCGCGGACGGCTGCGTCCAGGCCGACCAGTTCAGCGACCACCTCCACGCCGGCGCGGAACTGCGCGCCCAGGAACGCTTTGGCGGCAAAGCCCAGCCCGCCGGCGGCACCGCTGCCGGGCTCGTCACGCACGTCGTGGGGCAGCACCTTGGCGCAGTGGTCCGCAAAATGGCCCAAGGCAGCGTCCAGTTGTTGCACTTGCCCGGGATTGGCGCCTTTTTGCGGACCGAAAATCGCCGAGGCACCGTGCGGGCCGCACAGCGGGTTGTTCACGTCGGCTGCGATCTCAAAGCGGACCTGGGCCAAGCGTGGGTCAAGGTGTTCAAGATTGATATGGGCCAGTTGCGCCAGGCCCAGGCCGCCGGGCGGCAATGGCTGTTGCGCGGCATCGAGCAGGTGTACGCCGAGGGCTTGCATCGCGCCTGCGCCGCCATCGTTGGTGGCGCTGCCGCCAATGGCCAGGATGATGCGCCGGGCGCCCAGGTCCAGGGCGGCGCGGATCAATTCGCCGGTGCCGAACGTGGTGGTGGTGCAGGCATCACGCTGCCCCGGCGGCACCAATTGCAGGCCACTGGCCTCGGCCATTTCGATAATGGCGGTCTGGCTGTCGGCCAACCAGCCCCAGCGCGCCTCAACGGTCTCCCCCAGCGGGCCCCGGACGTGTTGGCGGCGCAATTCACCGTTGCAGGCGGCGAGCACCGCGTCCACCGTGCCTTCACCCCCGTCGGCCATCGGGCACTGGATCAGCTGTGCATCCGGCCAGACGTCGCGCAACCCGGCCGCGATCGCCTGGGCGACGCCTTCGGCACTCAGGCTGTCCTTGAACGAGTCGGGGGCGATGATGATTTTCATGGGCTTTCTCCGGTTTTTATAACGCCCATGCTGCCAGTTGGCACCCACATTGACGCCGGTCCGATGCACAAGTCGGGCAGAGGTTTGTTGTTCATTTCGACAAACCCTGGGGCAGCAGCTGCACCCCTAGATACAGCGCGAGCATGCCGTCGAGGGTCAACGGGTCGACGCCACTCAGCTCGGCGATGCGCTCCATGCGATAGCGCAGGCTGTTGCGGTGAATCCCAAGGGCGTCGGCACACGCCTGGCTTTGCCCATCGTGCTCGCACCAACTGCGCAGGGTGGCCAGGAGTTGGCCGTTACTGTCCTTGGCCAGCACTTTGCGCAAGGGGTTGAGCAATTCGTCCAGGGCATCGTCATTGCGATGGCGCCAGAGCATCACGGGCAGGCGATAACGGTTGAGGGTGAGCAAGCGTGATTGGGGCAGCACGTCGCGGCCGTAGGCAAGCAAATCGCCCACGCGGCGGTAACACCGGCGCAAGCCACTCAAGCCCTCGGCCTGCCCGCCCACCGCCACGCGCAGAATGTTCCAGCCCAGGCCCTCGAGTTTTTCCAGCAGGCGTGGATTGTCGACCTGCGCCACCGCCGGGCGACACCACAGCAGGGAGAACTGCGCCGAGCTGACGCACCAACTGTCGGGATAGCGACTGGTCAGCCAGGTGCCCAAGGCTTCCGCCGATTGCCCGGCACCCAGCTCGAACAGGTACGGTGTACGTGACAGTTGCGGCTTGAGCCCCAACTGCTGGGCTTCGTCCACCAGGCGTGGCGAGTCGCCGCTGTCGGCAAGCAATAACGCCAGCAGATCATCGCAACGCTGGCGACGCCACTGCTGTTCGGCCTGCTGATGGCGATGGCTGACCAGCATTTCTGCCGTCATGCGCACCAGTTCGGCATAGGTTCTGAGGCGTTCAGGCTCTCCGGTTATGCCCAGCACGCCAATCAAGCGTTGATCATGCAGCAGCGGCAGGTTGATGCCCGGTTGCACGCCTTTGAGGTGCTTGGCGGTCTGGCCGTCGATTTCCACGACGCGCCCATTCGCCAGCACCAACTGCGCGCCTTCGTGGCGAGTGTTGATGCGCTCCGGCTCGCCGCTGCCCAGGATCAACCCCTGACTGTCCATGACATTGACGTTGTAGGGCAGAATTGCCATGGTCCGATCGACAATATCCTGCGCCAGGTCATGATCCAGCTCGAACATGGGGCTAAGTTCCTAGAATGTGGGTTGTTCAGCGGCACAGCGCAAAGGGTGCTTCACTGTGCGCAAGCACAAAGACACAGCCGATGACGTCACCGAGACTGTTTGGGCGATCAACGTTACCCTCGCATCGCGAAAAATCATAATAAAGAGAGACCGCCATGTCACAGAGCGCCACTGCCACGCTGGCCACCGATGACGATAAAAACGCCATCTACAAGCGCATCACCCTGCGCCTGATCCCCTTCATCTTTATCTGCTATCTGTTCAATTACCTCGACCGGGTAAACGTTGGCTTCGCCAAACTGCAGATGCTTGATGCGTTGAAATTCAGTGAAACCGTGTACGGCCTGGGCGCCGGGATTTTCTTCATCGGCTACGTGCTGTGCGGCGTACCGAGCAACCTGGCGTTGACCAAGTTCGGTCCACGACGCTGGATTGCGCTGATGATGATCGTCTGGGGCACCCTGTCCACCTGCCTGCTGTTCGTCACCACACCGACGCACTTCTACACTTTGCGCCTGTTTACCGGGGCTGCCGAGGCGGGCTTCTTCCCTGGCGTCGTGCTGTACCTCTCGCAGTGGTTCCCGACGTTCCGTCGCGGGCGGATCATGGCGCTGTTCATGTCGGCGATTCCGGTTTCTGGCCTGCTCGGCAGCCCGTTCTCCGGTTGGATCCTCAACCATTTCGCCGCCGGCCAGGGTGGCCTCGCAGGTTGGCAGTGGATGTTCCTGTTGCAAGGTATCCCGACCGTAGTGCTCGGTGCCCTCGCCTATTTCCTGCTCAGCGACAGCTTTGCCAACGCCAAGTGGCTCAAGCCCCACGAGCGCGCGGTGCTGGAAGCCGATCAGGCGACCGACCTGGCGAACAAGCCAAAAACCACCACCGACTCGCTTGCCGAAGTGTTCAAGAACCCGGCCATCTGGGCGTTTGGCCTGATCTACTTCTGCATTCAGAGTGGCGTGTACGCGATCAATTTCTGGCTGCCATCGATCATCAAGAACCTGGGTTTCAGCGATAACCTGGTGATTGGTTGGTTGAGTGCGATTCCTTATCTGCTGGCCGCGGTGTTCATGTTGCTGGTAGGTCGCTCCGCGGACTTGCGCAAGGAGCGTCGCTGGCACTTGGTAGTGCCGATGCTGATGGGCGCGATTGGCCTGGTGATTGCGGTGAACTTTGCTACTACGCCAGCCATCGCGATCCTTGGCCTGACCATCGCCACCATGGGCGCCCTCACCGGCCTGCCGATGTTCTGGCCGGTACCCACCGCCATGCTCAGCGCCGGCGCGGCGGCTGGCGGGTTGGCGTTGATCAACTCCATGGGCCAGATGGCCGGTTTCCTCAGCCCGTATATCGTCGGCTTTGTGAAGGATGCCACCGGCTCCACCGACATGGCGCTGTACTTGCTGGCAGCGGTGATTGTCGCCGGCAGCGTGCTGGCCCTGCGCATGACGCGTACTTTAAAGGCCTGACGCAGCCCATGTGGGAGCGGGGTTGCCTGCGATGACGAGGGTGAATTCCCAACCGCTATCGCAGGCAAACCCACTCCCACAGGATTGCCCAGTGTTTACAGCAGGCCGCCGCCGTCGATGTCGATAACACTGCCGGTGATGTAGCCGTTCTCCATGGCCAGCACATAGCCTGCTGCCACTTCTTCCGCCTGCCCTACCCGTCCAACCGGCAATGCACTGCCCGCCTTGGCAAACATCGCCGAACGTTGCTCTTCGGCCAACCCGGCATAGGCCGGCGTATCGATCACGCCCGGGCTGATCACATTGACCCGGCGCGGTGCCAGCTCCTTGGCCAATTGTTTGCCCAGCGCTTCGGTCGCGGCATTGATGCCGATCTTGATGAACTGGCCCGCTGCCAATTTGCGCCCCAATTGCCCGGAGGTCAGGCTGATGCTGCCACGCTCATCGAGGTAAGGCAGGGCCAGTTGGATCGCCCGCAGTGCGCCCCAGAGCTTTACATTGAAATTGTCCTGGGCTTCAACAAGGTCGGTCTCTGCCAAGTGCTTGGCCCGAACCGACGGGCCGGAGGTGTAGACCAGGTGGTCGAAGCGCCCTACGGTTTCGAACAGGCGTTGCAGGGAAGCGGCGTCGGTGACGTCCACCGGTTCACTGCGCAAGCCATTGTCACGGCCCGACGCCAGGCGTCGACCGGCCAGTACCACCTGTGCGCCACGCGCAGTCGCGGCTTGTGCCACGGCCGCGCCGATACCGCTGCTGCCGCCGATCACGATGACGGTTTTACCGCTAAGGGAAGAAGTCATGAGGAAATGCCCTGGCTGAAAAAGTGAGCGATCATCTTCCCAGCTTGGCAATCAGCGAAAAATCCGGGTAAAAGCACAAGATCTTTAAAGGATTTTTATAAATGAGCTCGATCCTCGACCTTGAAGTCTTTGTGCGCACCGCTGACACCGGCAGCTTGTCCGCCGCTGCACGTGGGTTGGGCTTGACCCCGGCGGCGGCGAGCATTGCGCTCAAGCGTCTGGAGACGCGCCTGGGCATACGCTTGCTCGCCCGCTCCACCCGCAGCATGCGCCTCACCGAAGAAGGCCGGCGTTATCTCGACAGCGTGCGCGTGGCGCTGGCGGCGTTGTCCGAGGGCGAGCAAGCGCTGAAGCAGCAGGGCCAAGGCCTCACCGGCTTGTTGCAAGTGGCTGCGCCGTCGGACTTCGGTCGCAACGTGGTGCGCGGCTGGCTGGATGAATTCAAGGGCCTGCACCCCAATATCCGTCTGCAACTGATGCTCAACGACAGCAATGCCGACCTGTTCCGTGACACCGTGGACATCGCCCTGCGTTTTGGCGTACCCCAGGATTCGACCCTGGTGGCATTGCCCATTGCGCCAGACCATTACCGGGTCGCCTGCGCGAGCCCCGACTACCTTGCACGTCACGGTACCCCAGTGGTCCCCCATGATTTGTCCCGGCACAGCGCGCTGCGGTACATGCGCCAGGGCCAGGTGAGCAAGACCTGGCGCTTTAGCCAAGGTACCCAGCAGCAGGACGTCGAGGTGAGTGGGGATTTTCTCAGCGACGACGGTGAAATCGTACGGCGCTGGGCCTTGGCCGGACACGGCGTGGCCTACAAGGCCAGGCTCGACGTGATCGGTGATATCGCCGCCGGCCGACTGGTGCCGCTGTTCGATGGCTGGCAGGGAGAGCCGGCCCCCTTGAACCTGATGTGTCCGCACCGCCTGCAGGTGCCAGAGCGGGTGAAAGTGCTGCACCGATTTCTGCAAGAACGCTGTCGGGCCCTGCTGAGTCCATGAAGAAACACGTGCTGGGCTTGTTCCAGAGCCTTCGAGTCTGGTATTGCATGAGCCCATGTTCAACCGACAGCAGGAGTTTTCCATGATCTACCGCACGTTGGGCCAGTCCGGCTTGAAGGTCAGCGCCTTGACGCTGGGCACCATGATGTTTGGCGAACAGACCAACACCGAGGACTCGCTGCGCATCATCGACAAGGCCTGGGACCAGGGCATCAATTTCATCGACACGGCGGACGTCTACACCGGCGGGCGCTCCGAGGAGATCGTCGGCGAGGCCATCGCCCGCCACCGCCAGGACTGGGTGGTGGCTTCCAAGGTGGCGATCGGCCCTGCCGACGGCGTGCCCAACCGCAGCGGCTTGAGCCGCAAGCGCATCTTCAACGCGATCGATGCCAGCCTCACCCGCCTGGACACCGACTACCTCGACATCTACTACCTGCATCGCGAGGACCACGACACGCCGCTGGACGTCACGGTGTCGGCGATTGGCGACCTGATGCGCCAGGGCAAGATCCGCTACTGGGGCCTGTCCAATTACCGTGGCTGGCGCATTGCCGAGGTGATCCGCGTGGCCGAGCGCCTGGGTGTGGACAAGCCGGTGATCAGCCAGCCGCTGTACAACATCGTCAACCGCCAGGCCGAAATCGAGCAAATCACCGCCGCGACTGCCTACGGCTTGGGCGTAGTGCCTTACAGCCCGCTGGCCCGAGGGGTGCTCAGCGGCAAATATGCGCCGGATATCACCCCGGAGGCCGGCAGCCGCGCCGCGCGCCAGGACAAACGCATCCTGGAAACCGAGTGGCGCGTGGAATCGCTGCGGATCGCCCAACAGATTCAGCAATACACCCAAGGGCGCGGCGTGGGGATGGTCGAGTTTGCGATTGCCTGGGTACTCAACAACGGCGCCGTGAGTTCGGCCATTGTCGGTCCGCGCACCGAAGCGCAGTGGGATGCCTACACGGGCGCACTGGACGTGAAAATCACCGCCGAGGACGAAGCGTTCATCGATTCGCTGGTGACGCCGGGGCATTCGTCGACACCGGGCTTCAATGACGTGGGGCACTTCGTGTCAGGCCGCTTCCCCCGTACCTGAACCTCGCTCACCGCAAACGATCACACCGACGGTGCATGGCCTGGAAAACGTGCGTAAAAATGCCCCAAAACAGCGCAGCACGTTCATGCCAAAAGCACCATAATCAGCGCCTCATTTGCAACAATCGGTTTTGGCGAGGACAGCGTGTCTAAAGGTGTTGTGTTATCGGTCTTGGCCTCGGTGTTGTTTGCCGTGATGTATTACTTCACATCACTGCTGACGCCCTTGAGCGGTCTGGAGATTTTTGGCTGGCGCATGTTGCTGACCGTGCCGTGCATGACGGTGTTCATGATCGTCAGCGGCGAATGGCGACGGGTGTGGGAGTTGCTGCGCATGCTCGCCGGCGACCCGGCGCTGATCGGCGGCGTGGTGCTGTCCTCGGCCCTGCTCGGCGTGCAGTTGTGGTTGTTCATGTGGGCGCCGCTGAACGGGCACAGCCTGGATGTCTCGGTGGGCTACTTCCTGCTGCCGCTGACCATGGTGCTGACCGGGCGCCTGGTCTACGGCGAACGCCTGTCGCGCCTGCAACAGATTGCGGTGGCGTTCGCTGCCCTCGGCGTGTTGAACGAGTTGTACCAGGCGGGCGGGTTTTCCTGGGCGACGCTGGTGGTGATCATCGGCTACCCGGTCTATTTCATCGTGCGCAAATACCTCAAGACCGACAACCTCGGCGGCCTCTGGCTGGACATGACGTTCATGCTGCCGGTGGCCTGGTGGTTTGTGCAAAGTGGCGAACAGGGCTTTGCGGTGATGGACGCCCACCCCAGGCTGTACACCTTGATCCCGCTGTTGGGCCTGATCAGTGCCTCGGCATTGGTGAGCTACATCATTGCCAGTCGACTGTTGGCGTTCAGCGTGTTCGGGTTGCTCAGCTATGTCGAGCCGGTACTGCTGCTGGGCGTGGCGCTGATCCTGGGTGAAGGCATCAAGGGTAGCGAATGGCTGACCTATATTCCGATCTGGCTGGCCGTGATGGTGCTGGTGTACGAGGGCTTCAAGCATCTGGTACGCCAGCGTCGGGTGTGAGTTCAATCGTCGGCAGCCACCGCTGCTTGATGGGATTGGCTGTAGCCGAGGTCATCTAGGGTGGTGAACGTCAGCAGCCGCGGGTCTGACGATCCCGGCCCTGTCCTGGACAACGTCACCCTGGCCGACTCGAACGGCCCAAGCATCGGGGGATCATCGGTACTCAACGCGCCCGCCTGGTCGTGCCAGGTGATGCTGGACAAGGTGACATGGTAGGGGCCGGGGTTGCTGACATGCACCGCCTCGTGCCCGGCCTTGCGCCACTGAAGCTTGCCCGGCGCTTCATTGATCGGTGCTTTAAGCGAGGCGGGCCGCAGGAAAAGCTTGATCCGGGTACGGAAGGCGAACTGAACGTTGCCCACCGCTTCCTGTTTCTCGGCCGATGGCGCGATGCTCAGGACGTTGAGCCAGTACAGCGACTCACGGTCGTTGGGCAACCCCTCTCGACTGTCCGCATCCAGGAACAGCCTTGGCGCTGATCGCTTCCCCGCCTCTATCCGCACGATCGGCGCATTGAACGTGAAGGGAACGTCGGTCAATTCCGGTGATTGCTGGCCATCTCCCTGATCGATCCACAACTGCACCAACCGGGGGCCTTCCGCCTCATTGTGCAAGGTGAGGGTGACTTCTCTGGCGTCCGTTGGGTAGATCACCCGCGTTCGGTCAATCACAATCTCCGCGTGTGCCGACAGCGCGCTGGCGACCAGCAGCAAGCCGGTCCCCAGCGCTTTGGCCATCCCGCGCATCAGCGATAAGCCATGGTGAAAGTTGCGCGCCCTTTGGCGGTCCCCGGCGAGATATCCTGTGCCGTGCGCACGTAGCGGGCGGACAGCGGGATAGTAAACGTGGAATTGCCGTAGGCGCCCACGCGCCATTGGTTGGTGTTGCCCACGGTTGCAGAGTCGGCACCGTAGCGGATCAGTGTGCCGTTGCGCAGCATTTGTATGCCGATGCCTTGAGCGGTCGAATCCGTGGTGAGGGACAGCCGGTCACTGCGGTTGGACGGTGCCGTCTGGTCAGTGAGGGTCATGAACACCTCACGCGTCGTACCTGTGCCGCCGCCACTGCAGGTCATGCTGACATTGCCGGTAACGCTGCCAGCCGTGCTGCCGACCGCACCGAAACGCTCGATTGCTATGTCACCCAAAGGCATATCCAGTGCCCGGGTATTGACGCGACAAGTCGGCCTGGCCGGAAGGTTGACCGTGATCGGGTTGAATATGACGCTGTGATAACCGGGCGATCCGATGTCAGCGTCGGTCACGGTAAACCTGGCCCATTCCGCCCTCGGAAGCGAGCCACCGGTGACTGGCCCGATCGCCACCAGGAACATCCGCCCGTCCAGTCCCCAGATGCCCGGTTTATTGTGGCTGGCGCCATGCAGCGCCACGGGGTTGACGCTGACCGCCCTGAAAGGTTGGTTGGGATCCTTGGCCATCATGGCCATGCCCACGCCCCCTATCGCCGTGTAATAGACCGGCATGCTGACACCGCCATAACTGAAGTTTCGGCCCGTATAGTTCAGGCTGACGGTGTTGATTCGCGACTCGGCATAATATTCAAACGGCCATTCAACGTAGTAGCAACTCATGGCATATCCCGCAGAAGGCCCGAATGCATACCCGCCGGCTGCCCCCACGGCTGTGCCGACAGGATGGCTCGGTGAAACCGTCATCGTCAGCGCTGGCAGAACCGTTGCCGCCGATGGCGTGCACTTTCCCCTGGCGAAGGCATGGGACGAACCCAGCACCGCCAGCAGCGCCAATCCATACGCACCCAAGCGTTTTAGCCCGCGACCGGTCCCTGCCCAACGTTTCACCACACAGATAAATTTCACAGCGTGCTCACTCCCAATTCGGGCGACGATTTCATACATACCCCTTGCAGAAAATCGGTACGGGTCTGGCGTTCACCTGTTTGCCGGGCCGGCAGTTGGTAATGGATACGGCATTGTCCATCCGCCGCTTCACTCCACTTCACCGTCAACGAGCCGCTGTCGGCGACACCCCGTACAAAGGCTTTGCTTGCCTGGCCAACCACGCCGACTTCGCGCCCCAACTCGTCGAACACTTGCGCCGCGAACGGCAGTGGGCCGCCATCTTCGCGCTGGCCCTTGACCACGACCGCACGCCCACTGTTGGTCTCGAACTTGACCAGCGACAACGCACCTACAGTCGGGACGACATTGCGCGTCGACTCCTGCAACTCGACATCCATCGACATGCCTTGCGGATCGATACTCACGGCGTTGCTCTGGAATGCGGTCAGCGATGGCACCACCGCGTACCCGCCACCGTTAAGACGTGTACCGCTGCCGTTGCCAAGCCTTGCGCCCTCGGCGCCCGGCACATGCACCAGGGCAGACGCCTCACCCAGGCTCTGCGCAAAGGTCACGCCGCCCGCATGCGCAACCACGGCTCCGTCGGCGCCGAATGAGCCCTGCGAGCTGTCACGACTTTGCCCATAGCCTGCGCGCAAGCTGGTGGTGTCGGCGCGGTAGCCGGCGTACACGTTGGCCTGGCTGGAGCGGCTGTCCCCGCTGGTGGCGCGGCTGGCCGACACGCCATAGTTGACTTCGGCATGTTCGCCCATCAGTCCGCTCAGGCCCACTTGTTGCTGGCTGCCACGACTGTCACCGGTATCGCGTGAGAACGAGGTGTTGATACTGGGCGAATCAGGCTGTGTGCCAAGGGGCATCGACAGCGTCAGCATGAAACGATTGTCCACCCTGCCCGCCTGCCCCACGGTGCCGAAGAACACGTCGTCGCTGTGTTCGCGGGCAGTCAACTGACGGGTATCCTGGATACGCGAGCGCTGGGCGGAGAGGTTCCAGCTCAAGGTGTTCCAGGTCGAGCCGTAACTGACGGTATAGGACGTTTGTCGGCCTTGTTGCTGTTGCCAGTAATCAACCGAGCTGCCATACAGGCTTAGGGTGCCATCCCCCAGCTTCTGGCTGATGGTCAGGTCGAGCCGGCTTTTTTGTCGGGCGTAGGCGTCGATATTCTGATTGCGCCGGCCCAGGTCACGCACGTTGAGGGCATCGGGCAGGCTCAGGTAACCCTCAGTGGAAAACCGGTAGGCACCCAGGGCAAAGTGGGTACCCGTGAACGGCAAGCTTTTGTTGTAGCCCAGGCCGAAACTGCGCCCCGACATCAGCCCCACATTCTCCACCTGGGCACTCGAACTGCTGCCGTCCAGGGAGAACGCACCCATCGCCGTGCTCATGGCGATGCCGAGCTTGCCCTGGGTGTAATCCGCGGCCACCGAACCGCCGCCATACAGGGTCAGTTCATCTGTCACGCCGTACTGGAGCGTGCCCTGCAACACCGGCTCCTGGTTGTCGACCACGCCTCGTTGCTCGACATGGCCGGCTGTCAGGCTGTATTTGAACCCTTCAGCGCGCAGCAACTGGGGTGCCACCGAGTACGGCACGACAAACGTATTACGGCGTCCGTCGACTTCCGTGACGCTCACCGTCAGGTCACCGCCTTGACCGGTGGCATAGAGGTCTTCGATCACAAAGGGACCGGGCGCGACGGTGGTCTCGTAGATCGTATAGCCGTTCTGGCTGACGGTGACCGTTGCGTTGCTGTCGGCCACGCCCCGCACCTGGGGCGCATAGCCCTGCTGGGATTGCGGCAGCATCCGATCATCGGTGGCCAGGGTAACGCCACGCACCCTGACGCTTTCAAGAATCTGGCCACTGCTGAACGTATCGCCCACGGTCAACTGCGACTTGAGCGGGGCGATGCTGCGCTGCACATCAGTGGCCGTGTTCTGATAGGTCTGCAGGCCCGTCCTGCCGTCCCAGGCTTGTGCGCCCTGATGCCTGAGCCGCCAGGGCCCAAGATTGAGGCCGGCATTGAGCCCCAGGTAGGCGCGGTCCTGCCCCTCACCCGCCGTGATGGTTGAGGTACTGAAGTTGTAGTTGAGCAACCCGGCATCGATACCATCATCCCAATACGCGGGGTCGATGTAGCCCCTGTGGGACTTTTGCATATACACCTGAGGCACGCTGGCGCTCCACTCCAGCGCTCCCGCGTCGAAGCTGCTGCTGGCCAGGGGAATCCAGCGTCCCAGGTCGCCGCAGTACTCACCCGCCAGGGCGGTGTGCTGTGGGCCATCGGCCTCGGCCTTATCCAGGGCAACGCCAAGCTGCTCAAGCATCTCCCGGCTCAGGCACGGCTGGGCGCTGGCGCTGTCGGCGGCCTCCTTGAAAAGCACGTCGCGCCGCCCGATGGGCTGGCCGTTCACCACGATATCCACACGGTAAGTGCCAGGGCTCATCGCATTGCTGGTGCTGAAGCGTGTTGTATCGATGGCGCCAAGGCTGTTGGAAAACGCATTCAGGTCGAAGCTCTGCGTCGACGCCAAGGCGGCTTCATGGGACATCAACGCCGCGCTGATGAGGCTGCCCAGCATCAGTGTTCGCCGGGGGAAAGGTAAAATGGGGGCGTGGCGATGCACCCTGAGTTGGACGTGATTAGGCATGGTCATCCATTCGCTTAGTGCCGGGTGTACGGGAATCAACGGTGCAGCGAGGTGCGCTGCATGGCAGAGAACCCGCCAAAATCGTTGATATACGTAAAGTCGACCTGCGCATCAGGGGGCACGGTGCGCAAGGGCGTGCGTACAGGCAGGCGCAGGGTTTTCCCCGGCTCGACCATACCGATGTCTACGGCCACCTTGCGTGCCCCCATGACCAGCGCGACATCGTTGAAGGTCACGTGATAAGCGGATGGGTTGTGCACCACCAGGGCCGTTTCTTTAGCGCTGTGATCGAGCTGCCAGCGCAATTGTTCATGCGCCTCTGCCGGCGCTCCGGGCAGATCCGTCGGGCGGAAGAACACTTTGGTACGAATCCGGAAGGCGAAGCGCAACTGGTTACGCTCCCCCTCCTCGAGCGCGGGGTCGAACTCGTTGGCCGCCGGGGGCACTTCGAGCACGTTGAGCCAGAACACCGACTCGCGGTCCGAGGGCAGCGGTTGCCGGGTGTACGACAAGCGCATGGTCTGGCTCTTGCCCGGGTCCAGTCGAAAAACCGGCGGCGACAGCGTGAACGGGACATCGCTGTGCTCAGGGCCCTGCTCCTGAGCACCACTGTCCAGCCAGGCCTGGACAAGCCGCGGCGCAAGCGTGTCGTCATTGGTCAGGCGCACGGTGATCTCGCGACGCTGCTCCGGGTAGATCTGGCGCGTGCCGTCAATGATCACGCCAGCGCTGAGTGCCTGAGAAACCAGAGCGGCTGCCATGCACAGCGCGGCGCCAGTCACCCTATGAATCCAGGAGGTTGGGAAGTTCGGCATTGCACGTTCCTTGATGGAGGTCAGTGCCCCACCCGGCTAGCCGGACGGGGCGCTTGCAGCAAGCGGGATTGAGTTCAATCCGCTCCAATCAAGGGAACGTAACGGTGTACTGCACGCTGGTGTTGACCAGGCCTTGGCCGGCTGCACCACCGGTAGCGATGTAGCGCGCGTAGAACGGCATCGATGCGGTGCCGCCAGTGACGGTTGCCATCGTCGACGCCTGGCCCAGGCGCAGGTCCATCGGACTGTTGATGGCGCCATCGACGATTTGCACTTCGACTTTGGATGCCGGTGTAGCGGTCGCCGTGTTTTTCAGGTTACCGGTGGCAGGGTTGATCGCCGGGCTGGTCGCTTCATACAGAACAGCGACTTTGGTGCCCTCAGGGCACGTGGCGCCAACTACGTGGATGAAATAGCGTTTGTCGCCCGCCGTGGCGCCCGCGGACGAAAGCGCAGAGGCTTGGACACGATCCAGGGCTACTGGAAAGTTTGCGCCCGAACCCGGTGCGGCGCCGGTACCACCGCTGATGGTGCAGGTGCTGCCGGTGATCGAACCGGAGATGCTGATGGTGCCGTCGGCGGCGAAAGCCGAACTGGCGCCCAATCCACAAATGGCCAGCAACGCAAACGCCAGTGTTTGTTTTTTCATGTAACGCTTCCTATGAGGGTGTTTGACAAGATGTCTAAGTGGCGAAGGAGTATTCACATTCCGCCACTCTCCCTGTGTGATAGGTGCGCCAGGAACCGTTCCAGAGATCGTAGGAAGCACTTGTTACCAATTCGGACGCAATAAAAAGCCCGGTTGAAAACCTCTCAACCGGGCGTTGATGTCGCGCTCAGGGTTACTCGGTGGTCAGCACACCGCGACGCACCTGGTCACGTTCGATGGACTCGAACAAGGCCTTGAAATTACCCTCGCCAAATCCATCATCGCCCTTGCGCTGAATGAACTCGAAGAACACCGGCCCCATCAGGGTTTCCGAGAAAATCTGCAGCAACAGGCGCTTGTCGCCAGCGATGGAGGAACCGTCCAGCAGAATGCCGCGTGCTTGCAGTTGATCGACTGGTTCGCCGTGGTTGGGCAGGCGGCCTTCCAGCATTTCGTAGTAGGTGTCCGGCGGCGCGGTCATGAAGCGCATGCCGATACTCTTCAGTGCGTCCCAGGTTTTCACCAGGTCGTCGGTGAGGAACGCCACGTGCTGGATGCCCTCGCCGTTGAACTGCATCAGGAACTCTTCGATCTGGCCGGCACCCTTGGATGACTCTTCGTTCAGCGGGATGCGGATCATGCCGTCCGGAGCGCTCATCGCCTTGGACGTCAGGCCGGTGTATTCGCCCTTGATGTCGAAGTAGCGCGCCTCACGAAAGTTGAACAGCTTCTCGTAGAAGTTGGCCCAGTAGGCCATGCGCCCGCGATACACGTTGTGGGTCAGGTGGTCGATGACCTTGAGGCCTGCACCTTGAGGGTTGCGGTCCACGCCTTCGATGAACACGAAGTCGATGTCGTAGATCGAGCTGCCCTCACCGAAACGGTCGATCAGGTACAGCGGCGCACCGCCGATACCCTTGATGGCGGGCAGGTTCAGTTCCATCGGGCCGGTTTCGATATGGATCGGCTGGGCCCCCAGTTCCAGAGCACGGTTGTAGGCCTTTTGCGAATCCTTGACGCGGAATGCCATGCCGCACACCGACGGGCCATGCTCGGCAGCGAAATACGAGGCGATGCTGTGGGGCTCGTTGTTGAGGATCAGGTTGATCTCGCCCTGGCGATACAGGTGGACGTTCTTGGAGCGGTGGGTCGCGACTTTGGTGAAGCCCATGATCTCGAAGATCGGCTCCAGGGTGCCCGGCGTCGGCGACGCGAACTCGATGAATTCAAAGCCCATCAGGCCCATTGGGTTTTCGTATTGGTCTGCCATGGTGGCACCTCATCATTCTTGTCATATAAACGGCGTTATTGGCGAGCAAGGATGAGGACGGCGGGTGGAGCGCAGGAAAGGCCTCGCACGCTGCGGGCGAGGAAGTCACCAAAGATGAGGGGAGAACCCAATAGCTTCATGGTTGCATCAGTCTCTGACGGCTGAGGCTTGCGTGAGCGCAAGTCCATATTCTTGTATGCGTAAATCGATTCTACACAGCGTAACCGCATTTGTCCGTACTCTTATCAAATCCCCATGTCCTCCCCCGTGCAAGCGGTTTATTGCGTGCTATCACGGCAAGGGCTGGGTGTGATGCCTGGGTATGCCGTAGTCATCCAGCGTGGTGAAACTGATGGATGCCGGGCCCGCCCTTGCCGGCAGCGTCTCGCTCAGCGCCAGGCGTGTGGTGGTCAACGGTGCCAGCATGGGTGGATCCTGGCTGTGGCGGCGGATGCCGGCGCGTGTCAGCGCCACACGCGACAGGCTCAGGTAGAACCCGGTCGGGTTATGCACTTCGAGTTCGCCGGATGACGTGTCCAACAACCGCCATCGCAGTGCCTGAGGTGCTGAGGCCGCGTCGCCGGCCAGGCCCTTGGGCCGCAGGAACACTTTGATCCGGCTGCGAATGGCCAGCCGCACGCTCGCCTGCCCGCCCTCGACGGGGCTTGGGGCAATGCCCAGTACATTGAGCCAGTACACCGCTTCACGGTCGGACGCTTCGCGCTGCCCATCAACCGCCTGCAAAAACACCCGCAACGATGCCCGTTGTGCCGCCTCCATGCGCAGTATCGGCGGCGTCACGCTGAAGGGGACGTCGACAAACTCGGGGCGGACCTGTGCATCACCGCTGTCCATCCACACTTGCACCAGGCGTGGCCCCGTTGCCTGATTGGTGAGATGTACCGTTACCTCGCGTTGTGTGGCGGGGTAGATGAGCCGCGTGCGATCAATCACCACCTCCGCCCACGCCCCTGCGGCGAAATAGGCCAGCAGCAGTGCGCACCAGCGCTTCATCGGTAACTCAGCGTGAACGTCGCGACACCCATCGCGGTACCGGGCGCGATGACGGGTGCCGTCTGCAGGTAGCGTGCCGTGAGTTGGATCTGGAACGTGCCGTTGTCGGTGCTGCCCGCGCGCCACTGGTTGAGGTTGCCGAGGGCATTGGAATCGGCGCCGTAGGCGACGGCAGTACCGTTGTGCAACAGTTGCAGGGCAACACCACGCGCGGTCGACGTCGGGAGGAGCGACAACTGATTGCTGCGGTTACCCGGTTCGGTCTGGTCGGTCAGTGTGACCAGGACCTCGGCCTGGGCGCCGGTGCCATCGGCGCATTGAAGCTCAATCGTTGCGCTCGCCGAACCGGCACTGCTGCCCACGCCAGTGAACTCGCGATTCGGCACGATGCCCAGGTCCATGTTCAGGCTCGGGGTGGAGACCGTGCAGGTGGGTGGGCGCGGCGGCCCAATCAGCGAGGCGCCCAGGTTGATCAGGTGCCGATTGTTGTCGGTGTAGAGCTTGAGACTGGCCAGGTTGCGCGGCAGCAGTACGCCGCCCGTGATCGGTCCCGTGACAAAGAAAAACACGCGCCCCCTCACCCCCCATGAGGGATGAGGCGGGTAGATCGGCCCACGCATGATCGAGGTGCCTGTGCCGACAGTCTGCCAATCACCCTCATCCTGAGCCACCACACCAAAACCGACGCCCGCTACGCCGGTTCGAAACACCGGGATGTTCAAGCCAAAGTGGCTGACCCTTCGGTTGGCGGAAACGGTCTCGCGCGCCAGGCTGATCTCGGTGTAGTAACCGATCACCAAGCCGCTGTAGGTACAGCGCAAGGCGTGTGGCAGACCGAATGCGTAGCCGTTCGGGTCACCCAATATTTGTCCGGGGATCGGGTTGGCGGGCACGTCGAGCATCGGGATGGCCACCACCGTTGGCGGCTCCGGGACGCAATTGGCATTGCCCTGTACCGTGGCTGGCCCCAGCGCCATCGCCAGGGTCAATACCCAGCCTGCAATCTTGGGATGCCTCATGTGCTGACCTCCGGCGCCGGGACTGCCACACACTGGCCCTGCAACACGTCGGGACTGGCCTGGCGTTCGCCTGCTGGCGGCGGTGGCAGCCGATAGTCGATAACGCAGCGGCCGTCATGGGCTTCGCTCCACTGCACGGTCAACCGTCCCTGCTCGGCGATGCCGCGGACAAAAGCCTTGCTGGCTTGCCCGACCACACCCACCTCTTGGCCTCGCTCATCGAACACCTGGGCAGCGAATGGCAATGGCTGGCCATTGTCGCGCAGGGCCTTGAGCACCACGGCACGCCCACTGACGGTGGTGAAGTCGACACGGGCGATGGCGCCCAGTGTCGGCGTAACGCTGCGCGACGACTCACGCAGCTCAACATCCATGGCCATGCCCTGTGGATCCAGGGTCAGCACGTTGTTCTGGAACGCACGCAGGGAAGACACCACCGCATAGCCCCTGCGGTCGATACGCACGCCGTTGCCCAGGTGTGCGCCTTGCGCATCCCGCGCCTGCACCAAGGCGGACGCCTCGCCCAAGTGCTGCGACAGGGTCAGGCCGCCCTCGTGCAGGACCACGCCGCCGTCGGCACTGAAGGACAGTTGGGCGCTGTCCCGCGCGCGGCCGTAGCCGGCGCGCAAATCCGCCACACCGGTGCGCATTCCCGCATAGGCATTCACTGTGTTGCTGGCGCCCCTGGGCGCACGGCTGCGGCTACCGGAAATACCGTAGTTGACCGCGCCCTGCTCGCCCAGCAGACCACTGAGGCCAAGCTGCTGCTGGCTGCCGCGACTGTCCCCGCGATCGCGAGCGAGCGAGGTATACAGGCTGGGTGAGCGCAGCGATGTGCCCAACGGCATGCTCAACGTCAATACCAGCCGGTTGTCGAGGCGGCCTGGCAGCCCTGCTCGCCTGAAAAACACCTCGTCGCTGCGTTCGCGATCCGCTGGCGTTCGAAGGGTGTCTTCAATGCGTGAGCGCTGGGCCGACAGGTTCCAGGAAACCTTGTTCCACTGCGCACCATAACTGAGGGTATAGGACGTCTGGCGCCCGTATTGGCGCTGCCAGTAGTCGACCGAACTGCCGAACAGGCTCAAGGTGCCAGCGCCCAGGCGTTGGTTGAGGGTAAAGTCGAGCCGGTTTTTCTGCCGGGGCATACCTGCCAGGCCGTGGCGACTCACGGCCTCATGGACACCCCGGTAACCCACGGATGAAAACCGGTACGCGCCCAGCACCACGTGCGTCCCTGTTACGGGCAGGTTTTTGTTGTAGCCCAGCCCAAGGCTGTGCCCGGTGACGCCGCCCTGGTCAGGCACGCGGGTGCGCGACTCGCTGCGGTCAAGCGAAAACGCCCCCAGTGGCGTACCCACGGCAAACCCCAACTTGCCCAGCGTGTGCGCCTCGGTCAGCGACGCGCCACCATACAGGGTCAGTGCGTTGCTCAAGCCCTGGGCCAAGGTGCCCTGAAACACCAGCGGTGTTTCTGCGGAGCGACCATATGGCCGTGCATGGCCCAGGTTGAGGCTGTACTGGCGAGTGCCGCTGCGCAACAACAACGGCGCGACGGACCAGGGCACGATGAAAGTGTTTCGCCGCCCGTCGACTTCGGTGACGCTGACCGTCAGGTCGCCGCCGTACCCTGTGGGGTACAGGTCGTCAATCACGAACGGCCCGGGCGCCACCGTGGTCTCGTAGAGGATGTAGCCGTTCTGGCGCACGGTCACGGTGGCATTGCTGTCGGCCACGCCGTGGACCTGGGGTGCATAGCCTTGCCGGGATTGTGCCGGCATGCGTTCGTCCGATACCAGGCCGATGCCGCGCAGGCGAACCCCTTCGAGCAGCCGTCCGCCGCCAAAACTGTCCCCCAGTGTGAGCTGGGCCTGCCAGGGCGCAAGACCACGCTGCAAGGAGGTGGCGGTATTTCGATAACGCTGCAGGCCGCTGCGCGAGTTCCAGGCCTGGGCCCCTTGGTGTCGCAGTCGCCAGGCGCCGATATTCACGCCGCTGGCGATCCCGAGATAGCGTCGGTCCTCGCCCCGTCCCGTCAACCGGCTCGAGGCACTGAACGTGTAGTTGAGCAGTGCGGCGTCGATGCCATCGTCCCAATAGACGGGGTCGACAGCCCCCCTGGCAGCGCGTTTGAGGTAGACCTGGGGAATGCTCACCGACCATAGCAGGGTACTGGGGTCTACTGCGTCGGACGCCAAGGGCAACCAATGTTCCAAGGGTGTGCACGCCGGATAGCGCGGCGCTGGGGCCAGCGTGCGCGGTTCGACGCCCAGCCAGCCCAAGACCTGTGCGTCGACACAGGGCTGCACCCGCCCGCCCACTTCATTTGCCTTGATGTCGACAGGCTGACGGCCCAGGCGCACGCCGTTGACCACGATATCCATGGGGTAGCGACCGGGAATCAGCACGTTGGCCGTATCGAAGCGTTTGATATCGACCATCGGCGTCACCTGGCTGCTGAAGGCCTGCAGGTCGAACGTCAGGGATTGCACGTCTTCCAATGCCAGAAGCGCGCCGAACAGCCCTGCATAGACCCTGGCCCCGTTCATGGTTCAAAACCGCAGCGCCGCACGCTGGGGCGGCGAGAAGGCGCCGTAGTCATTGATGGTGCGAAAATGCACTTGAGCGTCCGACGGCACCGCCAACGCCTGGCGGGCGCGCAGCGACAGGGTCAGGGTGGCGCCGGGCGCCACCATGCCACTTTCGCCCTGCAGCAACTGGGCATCGGCGCGGGAGCCCAATGCCAACGCCACATCATTGAAGGTGACGTGATAGGGCGAAGGGTTGCTGACCACCAGTTGCAAGCGCCCCGCGCCCTGATGCAGGTTCCAGCGTAACTGGCCCATGGCGTCATCGGGCGAGCCCTTGAGCCGTGCTGGGCGGAAAAACACCTTGGTGCGTATGCGAAAGGCAAAGCGCAGGTAGTTCAGTTCGGGGATGTCGTAGGCGCTATCGTTTGGATTCACCTTGGGCGGGACTTCCAGCACATTCAGCCAGAACAGCGATTCACGATCGGCCGGCAAGGCCTCGCCGGTGTACACCAACCGGATCGCCTGGCCTTTGCCACCGTCCACGCGGAACACCGGCGGTGACAGGCTGAACGGCACGTCGCTGGCGTCAGGCCCGTCCAGGTGCCCGGCGTGCTCAACCCAGGCCTGGACCAGGCGCGGTGCCTGGGTGTCCTCGTTGGTGATCTGGATGGTGATTTCACGCTGGCGCTCGGGGTAGATATGGCGGGTGCCGGTGATGATCACTCCGGCAGCCGCGATGGGGGCCGCGATGAGGGGCAGGAGGAAAAGGGCCAGCGCCAGGTGTCGACAGGATCTGCGTGATGACGATGCCATGATGTCCTCCTGCCCGGTACCGGTTCACGGGAACGTGATGGAGTACTGCACGTCCGCCTTGACGGGACCTTCGGTTGCCGCATCGGTCGCGATGTATTGGGCAAAAAAGGGCAAAGTCGCAATCCCACTGGTGGCGTCCAGCGTGACCGACGTCGAGTTGCTCCCCAGGCGCAAATCAATCGGCGCGTTCACGGTGCCGTCAATGATCTGCACCTGAACATTGCCGGCGCCCGACGCAGCCGTATTGAGCAGGTTGCCGGTCAGCGAACTGATCCCGGGACTGGAGCTTTCAAAGTGCACGGCAACCGCGCCGGTGGTACAGGGTGAACCGCCTCCGCCCACGTAGATGTAGAACGGCCTGCTGCCCGCCGTGGCCCCGGCTTCTTTCAATGCAGAGACCTGCACCTTGCTGAGCGCCACCTGGAAGTTATTCGTGCCTCCCGGTGAAGGCCCCGTACCCCCGCTGATGGCACAGGTGGTGCCTTCAATCTGGCCGGTAATCGAGATTTGCCCATCCGCCGCATTGGCCGTACTCGCGCCGCCGCCGACTGCCAGGCTCATTACCATTGCAATTGCCAAACATTTGCTTTTCATGACCAACCCGTCCGTGAAGCAAAACTGACAGCTCGATCTTAGGTAACTCCCACCCAGGTGCCTACTGACCGAACGGCTAGGTACGGCGAGCTTATTGTGGCCGCCCCATCTATCATCAGACTCACTCCGATTCCTGCGACAGGCCGTTCCCCCCATGCCCCTGACCGTCAACGGCCCGCGAAAACGCGCCACACGCTATCTGATCACCACGCTGAGTGCGCTGCTGCCGGTCGCACTGGGGGTCGTCATCCTGTACTGGCAGGCCGAGCGTACCTTGCAGCAAAGCACCGCGCAGACCGCCCAGGAGGCCGTGCGCCAGTTCGACCTGATGCTCGACAACACCACCCTCGCCGCTCAAGCCTTGATGCCGCTCGCGGGAAAACCCTGTGATAACGCCGCGCAGTGGGCCCTGCGTGACCAGGTCACACGCCGGCCATTCGTGCGGGCAACCACCTTGTCCTGGCAGAGGAACATCTACTGCAGCTCGCTGTTTGGCAGCGACTATGAGTCACCGGTCAACCCCGACGATTATGTGGATGGCCGTTTGTGGCTGATGAATGGCAACCCGGTGACGCCGGACACTGCCCTGCTGGTGTTTCGGCTGGTAGATGGCGACAAGGCGGCCTTTGCTTCAATTGACGGTTACCACCTGACCAATGTGCTGCGCTTGATCAGCCGTTATGCCGACCTGGTGCTGCAAGTCGGCCCCAACTGGCTGAGTGGTGCCGGCCAGGTGCAGCACACGGCAGTGCCGGTCTTTGCGGTTGCCCATCACCAACTGGCCTCCGCGCGTTATCCCTACAGTGTCGCCGCCGGCATGCCTGCCGGCGAGGTGTGGCGGTACATGCAGGCCCGCTATCCCGCCTTATTCAGCTTGCTGGTGTTTTTCGGCGTGATGGCGGGCATCCTCGCCCATTGGCTGCAAAAGCGCTCATCGGCCCCCACCCATGAATTGCGTCGTGCGTTGGGTGCCGACGAATTCATCGCCTATTACCAGCCTGTCGTGCGCGGCGATACCCGCGAATGGGCCGGCTGCGAAGTGCTGATGCGCTGGCAGCACCCCAAGGAAGGCCTGGTATGCCCTGACCTGTTCATTCCGCTGGCCGAGCATTCGGGCCTGATCGTACCGATGACCCGTGCCCTGCTGCGCCAGACCGCCGCGCAACTGGCGCCTCACGCCGCACTGTTCAGCCCGGGGTTCCACATCGGCGTGAACATCACGGCCCGGCATTGTCAGGACCTGGCGCTGGTGGACGACTGCCGTGAGTTCCTGGCTGCCTTCGCACCGGGTCAGGTTACCCTGGTACTGGAGTTGACCGAGCGTGAGCTGATCACCCCCACCGAGATCACCCACCAACTGTTCGACGCTTTGCACGGGTTGGGCGTGATGATCGCGATTGATGACTTCGGCACCGGACACTCGAGCCTGGGTTACTTGCGTCACTTCAATGTGGATTACTTGAAGATCGACCAGAGTTTTGTCGCCATGATCGGCGCCGATGCACTGTCACGGCATATTCTGGACAGCATCATTGAACTGTCGACCAAACTGGACCTGGGCATCGTCGCGGAGGGTGTGGAAACTGCACAGCAGTGCGAATACCTGGCCAAGCAAGGGGTGGACTTCTTGCAAGGCTACCTGTTCGGCAAGCCATTACCCTGTGGTGAGTTCATTCAATCACTCAATAGTCACAGACTTGGCGCGCAGAGATAATGTTATTGAGACTCAAGACATGATTTACTCATGGCAGATTAACTACTACAATTTTTCCTGCCTGTGCAGAATTGGCAGGGCGGCTTCTTTCCAGGGTCGTCTTAAAGCGCTTGGCTTATAGCGTTGTCTGCAGTAGATATCAGCCAACTACACTATTGGAGTACAGATTTTGTCCAGACTCGCCGAATTTCGCGCAGCAGAAAAAGCCCTTCAAGAGCAGCTCGCCCAGCTGGAATCGTTGAAGAACGATGCTGGCCTGAAGAAAGAAATCGAATTCGAAGAAAAGCTTCAAGCCCTGATGAAAACTTATGGCAAGGGCCTGCGTGACATCATTTCGATCCTTGATCCGAACCCGGGCAAGGCCGGCGCAGCGGTCGCCGCCGCACCAAAACAGCGCCGCGCACGCGTGGTCAAGGTGTATCAGAACCCGCACACCGGTGAACTGATTGAAACCAAAGGTGGTAACCATCGTGGCCTCAAGGCCTGGAAACAACAACACGGCGCAGCCACTGTAGACTCCTGGCTTCGCGGTTGATCACACCGCACTAACTAAGAGCCCCGCCTAAGCGGGGCTTTTTCATTCACAGGTTCTGCAACCAACTTAAATAACATTTCATGCGCGCGGTGCAATGCACTTAAAGTTTCAGACTGTCACGCACCGCGCTGACTTCAGCCTTGCTCGATTCGTACACCTCGGCCTGCCCCGCGTATGAAAAAACATACGCATTATCGGCATCCACCGCGCCGACCAATGTTTGCGAAAGCACATGCCGGCCGTTTTCGGTTATCACGCAAGTAGTTTCCAGTGCTTCAAGGTGGCTCAATGTTGTAGCGCGCATTTTGCTGCACACACTTTGATAACCCCCTTGGGCAAAATCTTTCTGGATCGACTTGCGCATCTCCAGTAATACGCCTTGAAGATTAACCTTGTGGCCGGTGTCAATTGGCGTGCCCGTCAACTCCATGACCATCAGGGTGTTACCGGTTTCATCCTGCTTGATGGCACGCTGACGAGACACGGCCTGGGCGGTGGCCGGAGCCTGACCCTCGGGAACGACCGCTTCGACTTGCCAGCCGTTCGGCCAGACGACCTGCGGCTCGGCCGCCAGCACGACAGGACTGACCAGCAGCAACCACCCAGCACTTAACAACGCGTTACGACATTCAATCATTGCGAAATCACCCAAGGCTCCAACGGCAAAGTCTGAGCCCCGACAGCCAGGGTTCGCAAGGGCGGCGTGGGCTTTTTCATTTGGCGTGGCAGACAGGCCTTGCGTATCATGCCTTCCCTGCACGGACGCGTACTGCAAGCCAAGGGACCGCCCACACTTGCCCCATTTTTTCTGGAGGGCCCATGAGCCTGCACGAATTGAACACTTTCCCGGGTGTTACCGCCCAACCTGACGCCGCCACCTCGAACTTCGTGTTCAACCACACCATGCTGCGCGTCAAGGACATCACCCAGTCGCTGGACTTCTACACCCGCGTCCTGGGCTTCTCCCTGGTGGAGAAACGTGATTTCCCGGAAGCTGAGTTCAGCCTGTACTTCCTGGCCCTGGTAGACAAAAACCAGATCCCGGCCGATGCCGCCGAGCGCACTCAGTGGATGAAGTCGATTCCGGGGATCCTGGAACTGACCCACAACCACGGCACCGAAAACGATGCCGACTTCGCCTATCACAACGGCAACACTGACCCGCGTGGCTTTGGCCACATCTGCATCTCGGTGCCGGATATCGTTGCTGCGTGCGAACGTTTCGAAGCCCTGGGCTGCGACTTCCAGAAGCGCCTGAGCGATGGCCGCATGAAGAGCCTGGCGTTCATCAAGGACCCGGATGCTTACTGGGTCGAGATCATCCAGCCCGCGCCGCTGTAACGAAAAAAACCCCATGATCACTCATGGGGTTTTTTATTGCCGCTCGCGACATTATGCCGGGGCGGATGTACGGATCAGGTGATCAAAAGCACTCAGCGACGCCTTGGCGCCCTCGCCTACCGCAATCACGATCTGTTTATAGGGCACGGTTGTGACGTCACCGGCAGCAAACACGCCGGGCAGTGACGTTTCGCCACGGGCATCGACAATGATTTCGCCACGCGGGGAAAGCTCAACGGTGCCTTTGAGCCAGTCGGTGTTCGGCAACAAACCAATCTGTACGAATATGCCTTCCAGCTCGACGGTCTTGAACTCACCGCTGTCGCGATCCTTGTACGCCAAGCCGGTGACCTTCTGGCCATCACCCTTGACTTCGCTGGTCAGCGCGCTAGTGATCACGTCAACATTCGGCAGGCTGTACAACTTGCGCTGCAACACGGCATCGGCGCGCAACTTGCTGTCGAACTCGAGCAAGGTCACATGGCTGACGATACCGGCCAGGTCAATGGCCGCCTCAACACCGGAGTTGCCGCCGCCGATCACCGCGACGCGCTTGCCCTTGAACAACGGACCGTCGCAGTGCGGGCAGAAGCACACGCCCTTGGCCTTATATTCCTGCTCGCCCGGTACACCCATTTCGCGCCAGCGGGCACCGGTGGCCAGGATCACGGTCTTGGACTTGAGGGTCGCACCGCTTTCGAAGCGAATCTCGTGCAACCCGCCGGCGTTTTTCGCCGGGACCAGGCTGCTGGCGCGCTGCAGGTTCATGATGTCCACATCGTATTGACGCACGTGGGCTTCAAGCGCGCTGGCCAGTTTTGGCCCTTCGGTTTCCTGTACCGAAATGAAGTTCTCGATGGACATGGTGTCCAGCACCTGGCCGCCAAAACGTTCAGCCGCCACACCGGTACGAATGCCTTTACGCGCTGCATAGATAGCGGCCGAGGAACCGGCCGGACCACCGCCGACCACCAGCACATCGAAGGCGTCCTTGGCACTGATCTTCTCGGCGGCTTTTTCGAGGCCGCTGGTGTCCAGCTTGGCGAGGATCTCTTCCAGACCCATGCGGCCTTGGCCGAAGTTCACGCCATTGAGGTACACACTCGGCACCGCCATGACCTGACGCTCGTCCACTTCAGCCTGGAACAGTGCGCCGTCGATGGCAACGTGACGGATGTTCGGGTTAAGCACCGCCATCAGGTTCAGCGCCTGGACCACGTCCGGGCAGTTCTGGCACGACAGCGAAAAGTACGTCTCGAAGCTGAACTCGCCTTTGAGGGCGCGGATCTGTTCAATCACTTCGACACTGGCCTTCGACGGGTGGCCACCGACTTGCAGCAGGGCCAGCACCAGCGAAGTGAATTCATGGCCCATAGGGATGCCGGCGAAACGCAGGCTGATCTCGGCACCCGGGCGATTGATGGAGAACGACGGCTTGCGCGCATCATTGCCATCGGTTTTCAGCGTAATCAGCGTGGTGAGGCTGGTTACGTCCTGCAAAAGAGCCAGCATTTCCTGGGATTTCGCGCCGTCATCGAGGGAGGCGACGATCTCGATCGGCTGAGTGACCCGCTCCAGGTATGACTTCAACTGAGCTTTAAGATTGGCGTCCAACATACGGGCGATTTCCTTTGAATTCGGTTTATTGCAGACAAAAAAACGCCCGAGCGAACCTCGCCCGGGCGTTTTTGAGGGCGGTTGCAGCTTACTTAAGGTGCGGATACCCGCCCTGGAGACTTCACAGACTTAGATCTTGCCGACCAGGTCCAGGGACGGAGCCAGGGTGGCCTCGCCTTCTTTCCACTTGGCCGGGCACACTTCGCCTGGGTGGGCAGCGACATACTGGGCAGCCTTGATTTTGCGCAGCAGCTCGGAAGCGTCACGGCCAACACCGCCGTCGTTCAGTTCAACGATCTTGATCTGACCTTCTGGGTTGATCACGAAAGTACCGCGGTCAGCCAGGCCAGCTTCTTCGATCAGCACGTCGAAGTTGCGGGAGATGGTCAGCGTCGGGTCGCCGATCATGGTGTACTGGATCTTGCCGATGGCTGGCGACGTGTTGTGCCAGGCAGCGTGGGCGAAGTGGGTGTCGGTGGAAACGCTGTAGATTTCGACGCCCAGTTTCTGGAATTCGGCGTAGTTGTCAGCCAAGTCTTCCAGCTCGGTTGGGCAAACGAAGGTGAAGTCGGCTGGGTAGAAGAACACGACAGACCACTTGCCTTTCAGGTCAGCGTCAGACACATCTACGAAGCTGCCGTTTTTGAATGCGGTGGCTTTGAACGGTTTTACTTGGCTGTTGATGATAGGCATCGATGACTCTCCGTCAGGTTTGTAGAAAGGCTTAGTAAGTTGATGAAGTGAATCCTACCCACTCTCTTGGTCGATGGCTCATTGGCAAACCTGATGCTCGCGATTGGTTTTCCCTATCAGACAGCAGTATTAATAGAAGAAATCTTAAAGCAGCGGCTGGGTGGCCAACGTCATGCCGAGAAACGGTGTCGCTTCAACATAGCGCATGGCTGATTTCATGTCGCTCCAGCCGACGTAACTCATCAGCGACTTCAAATCCCAGCCACTGCGATGGGCCCACGTGGCAAAACCCCGACGCAGGGAGTGACTGGTGTATTGCTCGGCGGGGATGCCGGCGCGTTCCAGGGCCTGTCGCAACAATGGAATCACACTGTTGGGATGCAGGCCCTGCTCCCCCAGGTTGCCCCAGCGGTCAATCCCGCGAAACACCGGGCCGCGCACCAGCGCTGAAGCGCTGAGCCATTCGTGGTAGGCCTGCACCGGACATAAACGCAACAGTGCGGGCGTCTGGTACGTTTTGCCGAGGTTGTCGCGGTCGCTTTTGCTGCGCGGCAAGTACAGGCTGATGCCGGCACCCGGCGTGGCCTGGACGTGCTCGATCTGCAGGCGGCACAGTTCATCGCTGCGAAAGCCACGCCAGAACCCCAGCAGGATCAGCGCCGTGTCGCGCTTGGCGCGCAACAGGCGCGGTGAATCCTGGTCTCGCGCCGCTTCGACGGCTTCGGTTTCAAGCGCTGCCACTACGTGTTCCAGATGCTGGAGCTGCAACGGCTCGGCCTGCTTCTCTTGCGCGGGGTGCACGGCCCGGATCCCCTTGAGCACTTTACGCACCACCGGCGCCTTGGTCGGGTCAGGGAAACCCTGGCTGGTATGCCACTGTGCCAAGGCCGAGAGCCGCAGCTTCAAGGTGTTGACGGCCAGCACGCCCGCATGGGCCACCAGATAACGGGCCACGCTGTCGCTGGTGGCGGGCAGGAAACCTCCCCAGCTCACTTCGAAGTGTTCGATGGCCGCACGGTAACTGCGACGGGTGTTGTCGCGGGTCGCGGCGTTGAGATAACGGTCCAGATCGCTCATGAGCGCCCCATTCGTACTGCTGGCGGGTGTAACGGCGGTTAAAACAGCTATGACACGGGATAATACGCCAATATCCCGCCTGTTGAATCCTGAATATTCTGTAGAGTTCAACCATGATATAGTATGTAAATACATACCACGTACCACAGTACTAAATCGACGGAGACCCCATGGCTCGCGGCGGCATCAATAAAGCAGTAGTTCAAACGGCACGCCTGGCGATCCTCGCTCGCGGCGAAAATCCCAGCATCGACGCAGTACGCATCGAAATGGGCAATACCGGCTCGAAGACCACGATTCACCGCTATTTGAAGGAGTTGGACGACAGTGAGAGCCGCGCCACCATCACTGAGGCGCCTCTCGATGATGAGCTGGGCGAGCTGGTTTCCAGGTTGGCACAGCGCCTGAAAGAGAAAGCCCAGGAGCCGATCGACCTGGCGCAGGCGCAGTTCGAGCAGCAAAAAGCCGCCCTGCTCACCCAGGTTCAGGCTCTGGAAGAAGCCCATGGGCAACTCAAGCAGCAGTTCGATATCCAGTCCGCCGCGCTGGCTGAAGAAAGCGCAGCCCTGCAAACCGCCAGCACCAGCCTGCAGACCGAGCAAACCCGTAATGCCGGGCTCAGCCAGGCGTGCAGTGATTACGAGCTGCGCATCAACGACAAGGACGAACAAATTCGGTCGCTGGAGGAAAAGCATCTGCATGCGCGGGATGCGCTTGAGCATTACCGCAATGCAATCAAGGAGCAGCGCGAGCAGGAGCAGCGTCGCCACGAAGGGCAACTGCAACAGGTACAGGCGGAGTTGCGTCAGGCACAGCAGAGCGCAATGGTGCGCCAGGATGAAATCACCCAGTTGCACCGCGACAATGAGCGGCTGTTGATTGAACATCGGGTCACAGCGAAGGAACTGGCCGCCCTGCAGGAGCAGTCCCGTAAAGAGCAAGCTCAACAAACCAGCCTGGCTGAGCAGGTGAAACAGATCGACAGCGAACGCACCTTGGCTCAGGAGCGCTTGCGCGTCGCTGTGCTGGAAAGTCAGTCATGCCAAGCGGCGCTGGTCGAACATCAGCGGACAAACAAGGCACTGGAACTGGACCTGATCAAGGCTCAGGCCAGCATCGAGGCGTTGCGCCTGGCCTCCGTCGTTGCGACGGCGCCAGAGGCAACACCCCAAGACTGATCAGTCGGCTACTGGCGTGCGCATGGTGACGAACTCTTCCGCCGCCGTAGGGTGCACGCCGATGGTTTCATCGAAATGCCGTTTGGTCGCGCCCGCTTTAAGCGCGATCGCCAGGCCCTGGACGATTTCACCGGCATCCGGGCCGACCATGTGGCAGCCCAGCACCTTGTCGGTGTCGGCATCGACCACCAGCTTCATCAAGGTTTTTTCCTGGCACTCGGTCAAAGTCAGCTTCATCGGGCGGAAGCGGCTTTCGAACAGCTGCACCTTGTGGCCCTTCTCTCTCGCTTCTTCTTCCGTGAGGCCCACGGTGCCGATGTTCGGCAGGCTGAATACCGCCGTCGGAATCATCGCGTAATCCACTGGACGGTATTGCTCGGGCTTGAACAAGCGACGCGCCACGGCCATGCCTTCGGCCAGCGCGACAGGCGTCAGCTGGACGCGACCGATTACATCACCGATGGCCAGGATCGAAGGTTCGGCAGTCTGGTACTGGTCATCGACCTCGACGAAACCGCGCTTGTCGAGCTTCACGCCCGTATTTTCCAGGCCCAGGTTGTCCAGCATCGGCCGGCGACCCGTGGCGTAGAACACGCAGTCGGCCTCCAGCACGCGACCGTCTTTCAGGGTGGCCTTGAGGCTGCCATCGGCCTGTTTGTCGATGCGCTCGATATCGGCATTGAATTGCAGGTCGAGGCCGCGCTTGGTCAGCTCTTCCTTCAGGTGGGTACGTACCGACCCATCGAAACCGCGCAGGAACAGATCACCGCGATACAGCAGCGACGTCTGCGCGCCCAAGCCATGGAAAATCCCCGCAAACTCGACCGCAATGTAACCGCCGCCGACCACCAGCACGCGCTTGGGCAGGTCCTTGAGGAAGAACGCCTCGTTGGAGCCAATCGCGTGCTCGCGCCCAGGAATCTCGGGAATCTGTGGCCAGCCGCCCGTTGCAATCATGATGTGCTTGGCCGTGAAGCGTTCGCCGTTGATCTCGACCTCATGGGGCCCGGTCAGTCGCGCATGCCCTTCGTGCAAGGTCACGCCACTGTTCACCAGCAGGTTGCGGTAGATACCGTTGAGACGATTGATCTCGCGGTCCTTGTTGGCAATCAGGGTTGGCCAGTCGAAGTTGGCTTCGCCGAGCGACCAGCCAAATCCGCTGGCTTGCTCGAAGTCTTCGGCAAAGTGCGCGCCGTAGACCAGCAGCTTTTTCGGCACGCAGCCAACATTCACACACGTGCCGCCCAGGTAGCGGCTTTCCGCTACGGCCACCTTGGCACCAAAACCCGCGGCAAAGCGTGCCGCGCGAACACCGCCAGAACCGGCGCCAATTACATACAGGTCAAAATCGTAGGCCATTTCACTCTCCTCGGCAGGCAATCAGCATACCGACTTAGATGGGGCTGAAAAACGAAAAAGCCACCCGAAGGTGGCTTTCTCTCAAAACAGGGGACTTACCGTGACTCAGTAAGCCTTGCCGGTCTTGTAGAAGTGCTCGAAGCAGAAGTTGGTCGCTTCGATGTAACCTTCAGCGCCGCCGCAGTCAAAGCGCTGGCCCTTGAATTTGTAGGCGATTACGCAGCCATCTTTGGCCTGCTTCATCAAGGCGTCGGTGATCTGGATCTCGCCGCCTTTGCCTGGCTCGGTTTCTTCGATCAGCTTGAAGATATCCGGGGTCAGGATGTAACGACCGATGATCGCCAGGTTCGAAGGCGCGTCTTCTGGCGCAGGCTTTTCAACCATGTCGCGGACGCGAATCAGGCCATCACCAATGTCGTCACCAGCGATGACGCCGTACTTGTTGGTCTGGGAAGGGTCCACTTCCATCACGGCAACGATGGTACAACGGTATTTCTGATACAGCTTGACCATTTGGGTCAGCACGCCGTCGCCATCCAGGTTGACGCACAGGTCATCCGCCAGCACCACGGCAAACGGTTCGTCACCGATCAGCGGGCGACCGGTCAGGATCGCGTGGCCAAGGCCTTTCATCTGGGTTTGACGGGTATACGAGAACGAGCACTCGTCCAGCAGCTTGCGGATACCCACAAGGTATTTTTCCTTGTCGGTGCCCTTGATCTGGTTTTCCAGCTCGTAACTGATGTCGAAATGGTCTTCCAGCGCGCGCTTGCCACGGCCGGTCACGATGGAGATTTCGTTGAGGCCCGCATCCAGGGCTTCTTCGACGCCGTACTGAATCAGTGGCTTGTTCACCACCGGCAGCATCTCTTTAGGCATGGCTTTAGTCGCTGGCAGGAAGCGAGTGCCGTAACCGGCTGCTGGGAACAAGCATTTCTTGATCATATAAGTCCTTACAAAGGGCTGTGCGTACGGAATTCGGCGCAGTCTAATCAGGCCGCAGTCACCTTACAATGGGTCCTGCTGGCGTTGCGATAGCAACATAGAGAAAAAATGTCGGCGTAAGTTCCACTTATCTTACAAACACCGCTATCGACGAACTCACCGTTTGGGTCAAATCCCATTGTTTACAGGGTGTGTAACCTTTATAGCCGGTTTATCAGCCTCGGGCGTTCTCGCGGAATAACTTGCCCGGCAACCCGGCATTTGGCGCTATCATGAACGTCTTGATCCACACCCAGAGATTTTCAGTAGATGTCAGAACCAAAAGGCGTGAACGGCTACCTGATCACCAAGCGAGCGGACGGCTGGCACTTGATCAACTTCCATGGCGACAGCGTTGCTGGGGTTTTCCCGACCGAAAGCCAGGCGATTGCGGTTGCAGAAGTGTTTGTGGACGAAGCAGGTCACGCGTCTAGCAAGCGGCCAAAGGGCAAATAAGCCCTGGGTCACAGCGCAAAGAGCCCCGCAGGACGGGGCTTTTTTGTGCCTGCAGGCGTCTGCGCGCGCACGATAGCGATCTGGCTGTAGACATCGCCCGCAACTCGACACCTACAAACAGATGGCAATGCGCTATATTCCGCGTCAGCACCCTTCTCAACTCCCTTCGATGACGACAACACCATGAACAAGATTCTGGCACTGACTGCGCTACTGGCACTGGCCGGCTGCACCACCACTTCTGACATTGTCCTCAAGAACGGCGAACAAGGCCTGACCATCGATTGCTCGGGCGAAGCCAACGACTGGGCGAGTTGCTACGAAAAAGCCGATGCGTCCTGCGCGGGCACCGGCTACAACATCGTGGGTACCGAGGGCACGCCGGCGCTCAAGGAAAGTGACAAGACCCTGGGCCAGGACGTGGGTAATTACAAAAGCCGCAGCGTAGTGGTGGTCTGCAAGTAGCTGAATGGCTACAGGTGGATCTCGGCGAACTTGATCCCCAGCCCGCGCAGGGTTTCGGTCAAGTCATCCAGGCTGGCGAAGGATTCAACTTCATCCTGGTCGTCAACCAGGAAAAAACTGCGCCCGCCGCTCTTCTTGAAAAAGACAATCCACTCGCCAAGGTCGGCGGGGTTCTGGATGACATGGGTCGCCGAGATTTGCCCCTCGGCGTGCCGGGCAATGACATGTTCACGCTTCATGGCTGCTTGTCCGCAACGGCATCAGCCGGAAATGCATTCTTCCCCGGCCTTCTTCACGTCGGCTGGGCGGATCGGCACATTGGACATGCTCTCGTAGAGCTTGATACTGCTGCCGCTGGAGCGCTCTTCAATTTCGAAAATCGCTGAAGGGTCGGCGGAAAATTTCTGCGGCACAATCACACGCACCCCTTCCTTATGGGGCTCGATCTGCGGCGGGCGGCGCGTACTGGAGAGTTTTTGCACCACGCACGCGGCGTATTCCTGCGGTTTCTTCCCGGAAATCACCGACAACGTTGGCGGGGTCTGCTTGATATCGGCAACCGAAGCACACCCACCCAGCGCCAAGGCCAGAACCAACACACGCCACTTCATACAAAAACCTCCGATAAAGACCCTACGACAGCGAGAGTGGTAAATTTCTCCCGCCCAAGTAGGATTAATCCCTGATAACTCGGGAAAAAACTGTTTTAAATTGTGGAAACCGTCGATGACGGCCCGGTAAAAATCGCGCTGGGGCTGATAAACTCTATCTTAACCTACGTATCGTTCTGATTTTTCAGAAAAAGCCCTTCTGGAGACACCCTCATGAAATTCATCCACCAGCGCGAGCACCTTAACGAGGGGGACATTGTCGTCATCGAATGCTCGCAGACATGCAATATTCGCCTGATGAGCGACGCCAATTTCCGCAGCTTCAAGAACGGCGGCCGTCACACTTATCACGGCGGCGCGTTCGACAAGTTCCCTGCCAAGATCACTGCACCGAGCACCGGGTTCTGGAACATCACCCTGGACGTGGTCACCCGCCGCGCCATCAGCGTGACCCGCAAGCCTGCGCTGTCCCACAAGATTCGTATCGTGCGCCGCACCAGTTCCAAACTGAGCTGATTCGCACCCCTCACAGGAAATCACCGTGACCGCCACCACCAAATACGTCATCAAGTACAAGCTCAACGGCGAGCGCCGCTTCGAGTTCGCACAACTGACCAGCAACAGTGTGGAAGAAGCCAAACAAGCGCTGGCTAAAATCCATGATGCCAGCGACGAAATCACTGACATCAACGTGAGCAAGGCGCTCTAAACCATGTCTGGCCCCACCGCCGACCTGTTCGGCGATGACGCCCTGCAACAACCCGCAGGGCGTGAGCAAATTGGCGAACAGTCCTACGTGTTAAGGGGCTACGCCCTACCCTGGATCGAGCGGCTGTTACCCGAATTGCGTCGAGTCCTGGCGCAATCGCCTTTTCGCCATCAAGTCACCCCCAGCGGGCTCAGCATGTCGGCGGCACTCAGCAGTTGCGGCGCCCTCGGCTGGACTTCCGCCCCCACCGGTTACCGTTACGAACCGCTCGACCCGCGCACTCAACAACCCTGGCCCGACATGCCCGAGGCATTGCGCCAATTGGCCATACTCGCCGCCGAAGAAGCCGGTTTTATCGACTTCGCCCCTGACGCCTGCCTGATCAACCGCTACGTGCCCGGCGCAAAAATGTCGTTGCATCAGGACAAGAATGAGCGCCGCTACACCGCTCCGGTGGTCTCCGTATCCCTGGGGTTACCGGCGATTTTCCTGTTCGGCGGCCATCAACGCAGTGACAAAACCCGGAAAATTTCGCTGTTCCATGGCGATGTAGCGGTCTGGGGCGGCGTGGATCGCCTGCGTTTTCATGGGGTCATGCCGATCAAGGACGGCGTGCACGGGATCATGGGCCCGCAACGGATCAACCTGACCTTCCGCACTGCCGGCTGATTTGACCGCAAGGTTCGGAGTGCCTGCGTGGGTCAGCACCGCTATGCTGGGCGGGACCTGAAACGAGTGCCGCCGCATGATCATCGAACAAGACCCCCGCTGGGCCGCGATCCTGGCCCGGGACCCGACAGCTGATGGGCTGTTCGTCTATGGCGTGAAGACCACGGGCGTGTACTGCCGCCCAAGCAGCGCCTCGCGCTTGCCGCGCCCGGAAAATATCGAGTTCTTCGACACCCCGGCCCAAGCCGAAGCGGCAGGCTACCGGGTCAGCAAACGCGCTAGCGGGGACCAGACGCAAAAGGCTGCGCACCATGCGCAGGTGGTGTCCAGCGCGTGTCGACAGATCGAACACGCCGAGATTTCGCCCAGCCTCAACACCCTCGCCGACCAGGCAGGAATGAGCCCCTTCCATTTTCACCGCGTGTTCAAGGCCGTCACCGGCCTGACGCCCAAGGGTTACGCCAGCGCACACCGCGCGCGCAAGGTGCGCGAAGGTCTCAAGGACGCGCATTCGGTGACCGATGCACTGTATGGCGCAGGCTTCAACTCCAGTAGCCGCTTTTACGAATCGGCCAGCCAGGTACTCGGCATGGCACCCCGTGACTACAAGGCAGGCGGCAGCCATAACAGGATACTGTTCGCGGTCGGCCAATGCTCGCTGGGCGCCATCCTCGTGGCGCAAAGCGCTCGCGGGGTATGCGCGATTCTGCTGGGTGATGAGCCGGAGCCGTTGGTGCGCGACCTGCAGGACCAGTTCCCGCGTGCCGAGCTGGTGGGCGCCGATGGCCATTTCGAACAACTGGTTGCGCAGGTGGTAGGGTTTATCGAGGCGCCGGCCCTGGGCCTGGGCCTGCCGCTGGATGTGCGCGGCACCGCGTTTCAGCAGCGCGTATGGCAAGCCTTGCGCGATATTCCGGCGGGCAGTACGGCCAGCTATGCAGAGATTGCCGAGCGGATCGGCGCGCCCAAGTCGTTCCGCGCGGTGGCCCAGGCCTGTGGCGCCAACCGCTTGGCCGTTGCGATCCCTTGCCACCGCGTGGTGCGCAGCAATGGGGAGCTGTCGGGTTACCGCTGGGGCGTCGAACGCAAGCAGCAGTTGCTGGAGCGAGAAAGCCAGGGCTGAGGGTGAGTCACGAAATAGCCGCGTCGTCCAGTGAATAAAACAGACTGGCCGAGCCCCCAAGGCCCTGCTAAAACAGCGAAAAGCCTGACTAACGCTGGAGACGCACCCCATGAGCACTTGGCCGGACACCCGCCTTATCGACTTGCTGGGCATTCAACACCCCATCATCCAGGCGCCCATGGCGGGAGCGACCACGCCGGCCATGGTGATCGCCGCCAATCGCGCCGGAGCACTGGGTTCATTGCCCGCGGCGACGGTGAGCATTGAGCAGCTGCGCGAAGCCTTGACCACTGTTCGCGCAGCCAGCACCCAGCCGATCAACGTCAACTTCTTCTGCCACCAGCCACCTGCGCCCGACGCTGCACGCGACCAGCGCTGGAAAGCCCTGCTGGAACCCTACTACCGCGAACTGGGTGCGGATTTTGACGCCCCGACCCCAGTGTCCGACCGCGCACCGTTCAATGACGCCGCCTGCCGGGTCGTGGAAGAGTTCCGCCCGGAGGTGGTGAGTTTTCACTTCGGCCTGCCGGAACACTCTCTGCTCGACCGCGTGAAGGCGACCGGTGCCAAGGTGCTGTCGTCTGCCACTACGGTGGAGGAAGCCCTGTGGCTGCAGCAGCGTGGGTGCGATGCAATCATCGCCATGGGCAGTGAAGCGGGTGGGCATCGCGGGATGTTTTTGAGCGACGACCTTAATACCCAGATCGGCCTGTTCGCCCTGCTGCCGCAAATCGTCGATGCGGTCAGTGTGCCGGTCATCGCCGCCGGCGGGATCGGTGATGCGCGGGGCATAGTTGCCGCACTTGCCCTGGGCGCCTCGGCGGTGCAGGTCGGCACCGCCTACCTGTTTACCCCAGAAGCCAGCATCAGTGCCTCCCATCACTCTGCGTTGCGGCACGCCCAGGCCAGCGAAACCGCATTGACCAACCTGTTTACGGGTCGCCCGGCGCGGGGCATCGTCAACCGGGTGATGCGTGAATTGGGCGCGATCAATCCCGCAGCACCCGCGTTTCCAAGGTCCGGCGGCGCGCTGATGCCACTCAAGGCTCGGGATGAAGCCGGTTTCAGCAACTTGTGGTCAGGCCAGGGCTTACGCCTGTGCACAGACGCGTCGACTTATGACTTGACCCGACAACTGGCCGAGCAGGCATTGGCCAAGCTCAAGCAAAACTGACACTGGGGGCAACGTTGCACTGTACCGGCGATGGCTAACCGCTATATATTCTCGTAGATAGCGGTGCAGCCCACTGCCCGCAACACGCCGGACAGCCCCCAAGGAGCAGCTTCATGCAGATTCACGCCTCACGCCTGGCCATGCTGGTCGCCGCCCTCGCCTTCGGTTCGGCCCATGCCGATGAAGTCCAGGTCGCCGTGGCCGCCAACTTCACTGCGCCGATCCAGGCGATCGCCGCCGATTTCGAAAAAGACACCGGTCACACACTGGTCGCTTCCTACGGCGCCACCGGCCAGTTCTATACCCAGATCAAGAACGGTGCGCCCTTCCAAGTGTTCCTGAGCGCCGACGACACCACCCCGCAAAAACTCGAAACCGAAGGCGAGAGCGTCAAGGGCTCGCGCTTTACCTACGCCGTGGGCACGCTGGCACTGTGGTCGGCCAAGGAAGGTTATGTGGACGCCAAGGGTGAGGTCTTGAAGAAGAACGCCTTCAAGCACCTGTCCATTGCCAACCCCAAGGCAGCGCCGTATGGCCTGGCCGCCACCCAGGTGTTGGCCCGGGAAGGCTTGACCGAGCAGGTCAAGGACAAGCTCGTCGAAGGACAGAACATCACCCAGGCCTATCAGTTCGTTTCCACCGGCAATGCCGAACTGGGCTTCGTGGCCTTGTCGCAGATCTACAAAGACGGCAAAGTCACCAGCGGCTCGGCGTGGATTGTCCCGGCCTCCATGCATGACCCGATCAAGCAGGACGCGGTGATCCTCAACAAGGGCAAAGACAGCGTCGCAGCCAAGGCACTGGTGGACTACCTCAAGGGGCCCAAAGCCGCTGCAGTGATCAAGTCCTACGGTTACGAGCTCTAAATGCCCCTATCGAGTGCCGACTTTTCCGCAATCTGGTTGACCCTGAAACTGGCGTCACTGACCACGGCAATCCTGCTGGTCATCGGCACTCCGATCGCCCTGTGGCTGTCGCGCACCCGCTCCTGGTGGCGCGGCCCCATTGGCGCAATCGTCGCCTTGCCGTTGGTGCTGCCGCCAACGGTGATCGGCTTCTATCTGCTGTTGGCCATGGGCCCCAATGGCTACTTCGGCCAGTTCACCCAATGGCTGGGCCTCGGCACCCTCACCTTCAGCTTCGCCGGGCTGGTGATTGGCTCGGTGATCTATTCCATGCCCTTCGTGGTGCAGCCGCTGCAGAACGCCTTCTCCGCCATCGGTACACGCCCACTGGAAGTCGCCGCCACGCTGCGCGCCAACCCGTGGGATACGTTTTTCACAGTGATTTTGCCCCTGGCACGCCCGGGGTTTATCACCGCGTCGATACTGGGCTTTGCCCACACGGTCGGGGAATTCGGCGTGGTGCTGATGATCGGCGGCAATATCCCCGACAAGACCCGGGTGGTCTCGGTGCAGATCTACGATCATGTCGAAGCCATGGAATATGCCCAGGCCCACTGGCTGTCAGGTTCGATGGTGGTGTTCGCATTTCTGGTATTGCTGGCGCTCTACTCCAGCCGTAAAACGAACATGGGCTGGGGCTGATACCGATGATTGATGTGCGCTTGCAAATGCAATTTTCAGGCTTTGCGCTGGATGTCGACCTGCACTTGCCCGGTCGCGGCGTGACGGCGTTGTATGGCCACTCCGGTTCCGGCAAGACCACCTGCCTGCGCTGTATTGCCGGCCTGGAACGCGCCGACGAGGGGTTTATCCAGATCAACGATGAGGTCTGGCAGGACAGCCGCAACGGCGTGTTTGTGCCACCGCACAAGCGTGCGCTGGGTTATGTGTTTCAGGAAGCGAGCCTGTTTGCGCATTTGTCGGTACAGGCCAACCTGGAATTTGGTCTCAAACGCATCCCACGCCCTCAACGCCGCGTGGACATGGCCCATGCCACTGCACTGCTCGGCATCGGCCATTTGCTCGACCGCCACCCCCATAGCCTCTCAGGCGGCGAGCGTCAGCGGGTTGGCATCGCTCGCGCCCTGCTCACCAGCCCGCAACTGCTACTGATGGACGAGCCCTTGGCCGCCCTCGACAGCAAACGCAAGGGTGAAATCCTGCCGTACCTGGAACGCCTGCACGATGAGCTGGACATCCCGGTGGTGTATGTCAGCCACGCTCAGGATGAGGTCGCCCGCCTGGCCGATCACTTGGTGGTGCTCAACGATGGCAAGGCGCTGGCCAGCGGTCCCATCGGCGAAACCCTGGCGCGGCTGGATTTGCCCATGGCCTCGGGCGATGACGCCGGCGTGGTGATCAATGGCACCGTCAGCGCCTACGACGAGCACTATCAACTGCTGACCCTGCAATTGCCCGGCAGCCTGCTGCACATGCGCGTAGCCCATGCACCGCTGACGGTGGGCAAGGCGTTGCGGGTCAAGGTGCAGGCGCGGGATGTGAGCCTCAGCCTGCAGGCCGAAGAACACAGCAGCATTCTCAACCGGTTGCCGGTCACGGTCACCGAGACGATCAGCGCAGACAACAATGCCCACGTCCTGGTGCGTCTCGACGCCGGGGGAACCCCGCTGCTGGCGCGCATTACCCGGTTTTCCCGCGACCAGTTGCAGCTGCAACCGGGCCAGACGCTCTGGGCGCAGATCAAGGCGGTTGCGGTGCTGGCGTAGCAAAGCTTTTGGCACGACCGCACACGGTTGCGGTCAATCAGCCATACCGGCCTGATTTGTTGCCCAGGAACCCACGCCATGTCCGACTCTGCGCTACCCCGTGACCTGCACTACGTTGACGACACCCAGCCCGGCATCCGCCGCAAGTTGCTGCGGGGCAAATTCCAGTATTTCGACCCCAAGGGCGAACGCATTCGCGATGCCGACGAAATCCAGCGCCTCAATGCCCTCGCGGTACCGCCTGCGTACACCGATGTGTGGATCTGTGCCGACCCGCGTGGCCATCTGCAAGCCACCGGCCGAGATGCACGCGGGCGCAAGCAGTACCGCTACCACGCGCGCTGGCGCGAAGTACGCGACGATGACAAGTACTCGCGCCTGGAAGCGTTCGGCAAAGCCCTGCCAAAGTTGCGCAAGCAACTGGAAGCGCAAATCGCCGAGCCCGGTTTTACCCGTGAAAAAGTCCTCGCCACGGTGGTGATGCTGCTGGATGCCACACTGATCCGCGTGGGCAACACCCAATATGCGCGGGACAACAAGTCCTACGGACTGACCACCCTGCGCAACCGCCACGTGGACATCAAGGGCAGTGAGATCCAGTTCCAGTTTCGCGGCAAGAGCGGCGTGGAGCACCAGATCAGCGTCAAGGACCGCCGACTGGCGACGGTGGTCAAGCGGTGCATGGAATTGCCGGGACAGAATCTGTTCCAGTACCTGGATGAAGGCGGCGAGCGGCATACGGTCAGTTCCCATGACGTCAATGAGTACCTGCACAGCCTCACGGGTGCCGACTTCACCGCCAAGGATTACCGGACCTGGGCGGGCACGGCGCTGGCGCTCTCGGTGTTGCGGGAATTGGAATGGCAGCCGGAATCCGACGCAAAAAGGCATGTGGTGACGATGGTCAAGGACGTTGCCAAGCAGTTGGGCAACACCCCGGCGGTATGCCGCAAGTGCTACATCCACCCTGCCGTGCTGGAGCACTTCAGCCTGGGGGAACTCTCCAAACTACCCAAACCGAGGATACGCCAGGGGCTCAAGGCCGAAGAAGTGGCCTTGGCGATGTTTCTCGAGCGATTGGCAGCCGACTTGCCGAAAAAAGCCAAGGCGAGTCAGGCTGTGCCTGCCTGAGGTCATGGCCGGCACAATGCGCAGGTGTGAGAGGTCAACGGGCTGGCGCTGCAAACGGGTGACAGGCCGCGCGGCGAGAAAAAGGATGCCCGTCCGACGCTAAAGCCTCGACGTCCGTGTACTGGTAAAGAGCCATCACGCCGAACGAGCGGGAGGAATGATAAGCGAATGCCCGACGCCTGTCCTGCCGGGCGTTTCCTAAAATCACTAAGGCAACGGATTACAGACAAGTCGCCAGTGCCGCCAAGCGGCGTTTGGCCGGCATGTTGTCTTCGGCTGCGTAGTACTTGACTGTCGACCCGGCACCGACAGGGTGTACGTCGACAAAATAGTCGCCCCCGGTGGTGTACACGGTAAAACCGCCGGCTGCGGTAGGCTCCTTGAAGCCGCCGGCATCCACGCCGAACACGCTTTCATCCTGCCAGCCAAACTGGATGCACTCGGCTACCACCAGGGTCGCCTTGTCCGAAGCCAGGCTCTTGTAGGGGCTGCCTGCGCGCGCTTCCTTCATCTTCAAACCTGCGCAACCGGCCAGTGCAGCCAGTACCAGTGCGCCAATAACCACCTTGTGCATGCCATTGCTCCGTTGGAAAAACCGCGACTCTATCATTAGCGGGCGTGCGAGGGACGAACGGTAGCGCCTCAGCGCACATGGCATTATGATGCCACCGTTGAGCTCACTGAGGAGTTCAACCGATATTTTCTACAAGGAAGCGTCATGAAAGATTTCGTCATCAGCGTCAACAACACCGTTCTCTATATTGCCCTGGCCTTTGTCTGGCTGATTGGCCTGGTGTCGATGTTCAGCACCAGTTTCCTGGCGGGCCTGGGGATCCTGGTCGGCGGCACGTTGACGTGGTGCATTATTTCCGGTTTCTGGTTCGTCCAGTCGGCCACTTACGAAGAGCTGCGCAAGCTCAACGCAAAGGCCTGATGGCTGGATAAATTTAGTTTCACGGTGAAGGGAGACCGCGCCCTCTATAGTGGCCAGGCTCATTTTTAGAAGTCTCCCTTCTGCCCGCCCTCCCGCGGGCTTTTTTTTGCCTGGTGGTTCAAAACCACCAGCGAAACAGATAGAACAGCGCCATGCTCAGCAGCACGGTCAACAACACGTTGCGTGTCCAGAACATCAGCCCTACCGCGCCAATACCCGCCAGCAGATAAGGGTTGGCCGGGCTCAGGTTGAGGTTATGGTCGGCCAGGAAAATGATCGGGCCGCAGATCGCCGTCAGCATGCCCGGGACGGCAAACCCCAGAAACTCCCGCGCGCCACGGTTGAGCCTTACAGGCAGGCGCGGTTCGATGAACAAGTAGCGGTTGAAAAAAACCACCAGCCCCATTGCCACAATCATGATCCAGATCAGCATGGCTGCCCCACTCCCAGTCGTTTGCAGGCATACCCTGCGCTCATGCCCAAGACCCCGGACACCACCACCGCCGACTCCCAGTGCAGGAAGCTCAACCACACCGAAAACAGCAGCGACACGGCCACACACACCACGGTCGGTACATCGCGCACCACCGGGGTGATCAGGGCGATGAAGGTCGCAGCAATGGAAAACTCCAGCCCCAGTTGATCGAGCCCCGGAATGCTCTTGCCCAGCACGATGCCGGCCAGGGTAAACAGGTTCCAGGCGATATAGAAGGTCAACCCCACGCCAAGCGCGTACCAGCGATTGAACGTCTGGCGGTCATAATGGCTGACCAGGGCGAAGAATTCGTCGGTGAGCAGAAAACCCAGGCTCATCCGCCAGCGACGCTTGAGGGGTGAAAGGATCGGCCGCAGGTGCATGCCGTAGAGCAAATGCTGCGAGGTCAGCAGCAAGGTGGTCAGCACGATGGATATCAGGCTGGCGCCGCTCTTGACCATGCCAATGGCGACCAACTGCGCCGCACCGGCAAACACGATGGCCGACAAACCCTGGGCCTGCAGGGGCGTGAATTGGGCGTCGATGGCCATGGACCCGGCCAGCAGGCCCCAGGGCGCACACGCCAGGGACAGGGGGATGACGGCGACGGCGCCGCGCGCGAATGCGTAATGAGGTAAGGCAGTGGACATGGAAATGGCTCATCGACAGGCAGTCGGCAAGCATGCCAGCGCAACGGCGCGCTGTCTTGAACGATCTTGCTCAGGCGAGCCGCACCGACACCTGCTCTACCGAATCCCGCGCTTCGCGCAACTCGTGGGCGTCCTGATTGAGGCGGTGGATGGTGTTGAGCAAGCGCTGGCGCAACACTTCGTCGCCGAGTTTTTCAACCGCGCGCATCAAATCGAACGCCGCGGTTTCGTTATTTTCCGCGACGGAATCCAGGGTCTTGCGCAGGTTGCGAGTGGCACGGGTCACGCGGGGTCTTCCTTCATCAGCAATGGGCAGGCACTTTAGGACATTCGTGTTTCATTTTAATTTCAATCACTTGTGGCAGATTTCGATGGATTTGATCCATATCAATCGAAACCGTATTTGACCGATACATATGGAAATACGTATATTCGAATTTCCATATATTAAAAGGCCCTGACCATGTCAGCCCTTTCTCCTCCCGAACTGTTCAAATCCCTCGCCGATGCCACCCGAGCGCGCTTGACCCTGTTGATCCTGCGCGAAGGCGAACTTTGCGTGTGCGAACTGATCCATGCCTTGGATGACAGCCAGCCAAAGATCTCCCGTCACCTGGCGCACCTGCGCAGCAGCGGGCTGCTGTTGGATCGTCGGCAAGGCCAATGGATCTATTACCGCGTCAACCCGGCACTGCCTGAATGGGTGACCGACGTGTTGCACACCACCCTGCACGCCAACCAGCCCTGGGTGCACGCCGATGCGCTGCGCCTGGCGGCGATGGGCGACAGACCACAACGGGCCAGCACTTGCTGCTGAGCCATCGGAGCGTTTATCCATGCTTGTTGCCATTGGCATTTTCATCTTCACCATTGTGCTGGTCATCTGGCAACCCAAGGGCCTCGGCGTCGGCTGGAGCGCGACCATGGGCGCGATTCTCGCGCTGGCCTGCGGGGTGATCAGCCTGGCGGACATTCCCGTGGTGTGGCACATCATCTGGAACGCCACCGGTACCTTCGTCGCGCTGATCATCATCAGCCTGCTGCTCGATGAGGCCGGGTTCTTCGCCTGGGCGGCGCTGCATGTGGCGCGCTGGGGACGGGGGCGTGGCCGGCGCCTGTTTGCCTACATGGTGCTACTGGGCGCATTGGTGTCGGCGCTGTTTGCCAACGATGGCGCGGCGCTGATCCTGACGCCCATCGTCATGTCGATGCTGCTGGCCCTGCGCTTTTCACCCGCGGCAACCCTGGCCTTCGTGGTGGGCGCGGGCTTTATCGCCGACACCGCGAGCTTGCCGCTGGTGGTATCGAACCTGGTGAATATCGTCTCGGCCGACTACTTCAAGATTGGCTTCAATGAATATGCCGCGGTGATGGTGCCCGTGAACCTCGTCAGCGTCGCCGCGACCCTGATGGTGTTGCTGTGGTTTTTCCGCCGTGACATCCCGCAGGCCTACAACCCGGATGACCTGGCCGACCCCGCCAGCGCCATCCACGACCGCGCCACGTTCCGGGCCGGCTGGTGCGTGCTGGGCATTCTGCTGATCGGCTGTTTCGCTCTTGAACCGCTGGGCATTCCCATCAGCGCGATTTCGGCGGTGTGCGCGGTATTGCTGCTGGTGATCGCCGCCAGGGGCCACACGATCTCCACGCGTAAAGTATTGAAAGAAGCACCGTGGCAGATCGTGATTTTCTCGCTGGGCATGTACCTGGTGGTCTACGGTCTGCGCAACGCCGGCCTCACCACCTACCTGGCCACCTGGCTCGACACCTTCGCCCACTACGGCGTGTGGGGCGCGGCGATGGGCACCGGTGTGCTGACAGCGCTGTTGTCATCGGCCATGAACAACCTGCCGACCGTGCTGATTGGCGCGCTGTCGATTGAATCCAGCCATGCCGTGGGCGTGGTCAAGGACGCCATGATCTATGCCAATGTGATCGGCAGTGACCTTGGCCCGAAAATCACCCCGATTGGCAGCCTCGCGACCTTGCTGTGGCTGCATATCCTCGCGCGCAAAGGCATCACCATTACCTGGGGCTACTACTTCAAGGTCGGCATCGTGCTGACCTTGCCGGTGTTGCTGGTCACCCTTGCCGCCCTCGCCTTGCGCCTGAGTATCTGACGATGAAAGTGCTGTTCATGTGTACTGCCAATAGCTGCCGCAGCATCTTGTCTGAAGCGCTGTTCAACCACTTGGCCCCGGAAGGTTTCGAGGCCGTCAGTTCCGGCAGTTTCCCCAAAGGCCAGGTCCTGCCGCGCAGCCTCACGACGTTGCAGGCGGCGGGCATCCGCACCGAAGGCTTGTACAGCAAGGGCAACGATGCCTTTGAAGGAAGCCCGCCGGACCTGGTCATCACCGTGTGCGACAAAGCGGCCGGTGAAGCCTGCCCGGTGTATTTTGGCCCGGCGCTGAAAGCGCATTGGGGATTGGAAGACCCGTCGGACGTGCAAGGTGACGAGATGCGAATCAACGCCGCCTTCAACGCCACACTGGAAGCCATCGAGACCTGCTGCCGGGCGTTTTTCGCCCTACCCTTCGCCGACCTCGGCGCGATTGAATTGAAGGCCGAACTGGACCGTATTGGATTGCTGTAGTTGAGATCCCCAGCGTATGCTCGCGCACTTTCCTGAAAGGACCCGGGCATGCTGACGATCTTTTTTTACGCGCTGGTATTCGGTTTCGTGTTTTGCCTCTCCCCCGGCGCCGTGCTGGCAGAGACGTTGCGCCGAGGCCTGCTGCATGGGTTCACGCCCGCGCTGCTGGTGCAATTCGGTTCCTTGGTGGGTGACGCCGTGTGGGCGGTGATCGGCCTCACCGGCATCGCGTTGTTGATCCAGCATGACACCGTGCGCGTGCCACTGACCATCGTCTGCGCGCTGTACCTGGCCTGGCTGGGTGTCCGCAGCCTCATCGACGCGTGGCACTTGCCCGAACCGGACGATGCACCGGCGAGCACCCGTCAGAACGCGTTGGCGGTGGGCGCAGCGATCTCCCTGGCCAACCCGAAGAACATCGTCTACTGGGGCGCGTTGGGCAGTGCGTTGTCCGGCATCGTCGGCGCGACACCCAGCCATGGGCAAACGCTGATGTTCTTTGCCGGCTTCATGCTGGCGTCCGTGCTGTCGTGCTTTTTGATCGCTGCACTGGTCAACCTGCTGCGCCAGAACGCATCGCCGATGTGGCAGCGCATCAGCTATGGCACGTGCGGTGTGGTGTTGATTTACCTGGCGGTGCTGGCTGCGCAAGGGATCTGAACCGCTGCAGGCGCCGGTTGGTCGACGCCTGCAGAGAGACCTTCACCCAGGGTTCTGCGCTTGCTGCTCCAGGTGCACTTGCAATTGCGGGGCGATCTGCAGCTGCCCTGCCAGGTCGTCGAGGTAATTACGCTCCGCATCCTGCTGATCGTCCACCAGCATCACGCTCGCCAGGTACACTTCGGCCGCCACTGCCGGGTCACTGGCAAATTCGGCGAAATCTGCGGCATCCAGGGGCTTGGCGACTTCGGCGTCGAGCCACTGCTGCAATTGCGGGTCGTCGGTGTGCTGACGCAGCTCGTTGGAAATCATCTGCTGTTCTTGTTCGTCAATGCGCCCATCGGCCTTGGCTGCGGCGATCAGCGCGCGCAATACCGCGTGGCTATGGGCTTCGACTGCGGGGCCGTCGAGTTGGTCAGCCGTCTGGAACGCCGCCTGCGGGGCAGTCGCCTGCTGACGCTGCCACGCCTGATATGCCTGGAACGCCATCATGCCCAGGGACGCCAGCGCCGCATAGTTCATCCCACCCGCGCGCCCTTGGGCCGGGCGTGTCGTCGCGCCCCCCAGCATGCCGCCCAGGCCACCCAACAGATCCCCTAGACCGCCGCCGCCAGCGGCACCGCCACCTCGGCTGCCTTTAAGCAGTCCGCCCAGCACCCCGCCCAGGCCTGCGCCCGAAGAGGCGCCGCCTTGCTGTCCGGCGCGCAAGAGTTGTTCGAGTAGATCGCTGGTGTTCATGGTGTCACCCTCCCAGGGCGCAGTGTTGGCGTTTAACAACCATAGCCCGCGCCTGCCGGAACACCATGACCGCCGGGCGGCCACCGCCGTTGATGGCGCGACAGCACCCTCGGGGAAAAACCCATGTAAACCGGATCGAAAAGGTCGGCGATACCGACCTCCTGGCACTGATCGACTGAGACGCGAACGTCATCACCGGGATGGGGTCGTACTATCAGGTGCCGGGGTTTTTATTGCATCCCGCCCTCCCCGTGCGCATTGCGCTCCACCGATGCGCGCTCCCCCCTATGAAGGAGACGCTTACATGGTCATTCACTTCAAGGTTGCAGGCCATTTGGCCTGTGGTCGCCACGGCACCACCCTGCCCTCCAGCACCGAGCTGAACCGGGTCAAGTGCCGTACCTGCCGCAACACCGACGCGTACAAGGAAGCCCGCCGCACTCAACGCAACGCCGCCCGCCGTGCCAACCGCAAGGCCAAGGTGCATGCCGCCGTGGATTGGCGCAGCGCCTGGACCCACCGCCTGGCCGACATGCCAGGGTTGCAGCGCGTGCCACGCGGTTTCAGCGGTCAGCCGTTTGTGTAGAGGCGTGCCAGTGCTTATATGATGGGCAATTCCAGCGAACGCACGATGCAACTCGCCAGGTCGTAAGCCCTCAGGCCGCTGATGCCGGTGATCGCCCAAGCAATGATCAACGCCGGCGCCACCCGGCTCGGCAGCAGCTCCGGAAGTGCGATCGTCAGCGGCGCGGGTGCGGTGGCGGGCGCTTATTGAGGATGCGCGTAGATCACTGATCTATCGGGATTTTTCCTGCCCAAGGCAACGCAACTAAGCGCCATTCGACCTTGCACCATCGCGATGGGATCTATATATTCCCAACCCTGCAACACGCGCTGCCGCCCGAATGGCGAAACTGGTAGACGCATGGGACTTAAAATCCCCCGCTCGTAAGGGCGTCCCGGTTCGATTCCGGGTTCGGGCACCAATTAAACCCTGTAAACCAGGTACTTAAAGAGATCTCTTCGGAGGTCTTTTTTTGTTTTCGGGCCCTGCAATGCGCCATGGGAACTTCATGGGAATCTCAGGCGTATTTTTACGCTTCCCCTGCAATTTCCCTACAGCGCTCCACGCTCAACCCTGGCTCAAAGGGTGGGTGTGACTGGGTTCAGTTGCAGCCGCTGGTCGATGCGCTGCGCGACGTGTTGTTCGAGCCTCAGGTTATTCATGCCGATGCAACCGTTTCAATCACGCAAGGATTGATGCCCGGACGCATACGTAAAAATCCCCTAATCTGAAGGTGCTGTGTAAAATTCTTGCTTTGGTGACGATCACCGCCTTCCTACATCGCGAGAGATCATATGATTGACGGTTCCGCTGTTTTGACAGTGTTTTTGGTCTATCTGGCTGGTGTCGTTATTCCTGGGCCGAATTTCGTTGCAGTCGTCCATAAAGCGGTGGCTGCTACCCGGTCTGAAGCGCTAGCCCTGGTGGCGGGAATCGTGGTGGTCAACCTGTTCTGGTCAACCTGTGCGATTGCAGGCCTAGGGATTGTATTCGCTGCGCTCCCTTGGGCTGCGCTTGTTGTAAAGGTGCTGGGGGCAGCCTACCTGATGTGGTTCGGGCTCCGATTGCTGATCAACGCCGGAAGGAACGCTATCGGCCCGCTGAATGATGCCATCGCCGGTAGTTGCCGACAGTCATTTACTCAAGGGGTGATTACCAACATCGGTAACCCCAAGTCCATGGCCTTCTATGCGGCTGTTTTTTCAGCCGCAGCTCCCGCCCACGTTTCGCCGGGCACGTTTTTGTCGATGCTGGCAGTTGTAGTGGTGGTTTCAATGGCTTGGTATGGAATGGTCGCAATCGCTCTTTCGCAGCCTAAGATTGCTTTCGCTTATCAAGGAAGGAAAAAAGCCATTGACCGGCTATGCGGTGGGTTGATTTTGTCGTTGGGGGTCCGCCAGCTGGTTTAGCAATCGGTTGAATACAGTGTTGAAGGGCACATACTCGCCCTTACGAATAACGTTCAGCGTTCATAACCAAAGATTCGAAGCGTTCCATGCGCCGACACAGAAGCTCTTTTTACCACCGATAGGACACGGCGCTGGGCCGACATTAAGTCAGTCGCAGATCGCAAGCTGGCCGTACTGGATGACGCGAGAGAGCGTCGAGACTTGCGCTCACCACCCACAAACCGTCTTCACTCCCTGGAGGGTGACAGAGAGGGCAAGCAGGCCAGCATCACCAAAAGCGGCGTTCGTCCTGCGCTGGGCGCAAGCAAATTCGGCATATATTGTTACAACCATTCCCGCGCAAGCACCGCCCGTAGAGAACTTCAAACGGTTACTTCAGTCCCTATGGTAGGCGTGCTTTAAACCGTAAGCGCCTGCTGACGACCCACAGAGGTTCACACCATGAAAATGACACTGCCCGCCCTATTGTTGGGTGTCCTTATTTCGCAAGGAACAATGGCTGCCGGAGATGGCACTGCCGCTCTTGGAGGCGGGGTTGGTGGCGCACTTGGCAATATCGTCGGTCAACAGCTCGGCGGCTCAACGGGCGCAGCGGTAGGCGCAGGCGTCGGTGGGGCTGCCGGCAGTGCTGTCGGCGCTCAGAGAGGCAACAGAGCGGAAGCTGCATTAGGCGGCGGTATCGGCTCGGCTGGCGGCTCACTGATCGGTAATCGCCTCGGCGGCACGACGGGCTCCACTATCGGTGCTGGTCTCGGCGGCGCTGCGGGTGGCGCGCTGGGCAACAACCTGGCGGATGATGAAGGCAATCATCGATCGGACGGCAAGAAGCACAAAGGCAACGGCAAACATAAACACAAGAACAAGCATCGTTAGTGTGTGAAGCTATTACATCGAAACCCGGCCTGACGCCGGGTTTCTTGTATCTGATCCGCCGCCGCAGGGCTGTCCACGATGGATGGACGCTAGGACGGCGCCTTCTCTCCCCTGAACACCATGCCGTATGCGCAGAAACCGACACCGATTTCGACGATTGCCATTACCCCAAACATTGCGCCGAACACGAAGGACGACGCCACGAACGCGAGCCCCACAAGGAAAATCAGTGCCTCAAAGAGCGTCTCAGCTCTCCTTGGCCAAAATGGCGCTTTAGCCTCGATAAACCCCGCGACAAAACCGATCACTATCCCCACAACTATCTTCGCAAACATTATCGATCCTTGATTGGCTCCATGCCGGTCTCCGGTAATACCTCAATCAATACCAAATTGCCACCATCCGACGATGCCTGCTCTCAGAAAGATGGCGTTAAATCTCAACATCTCGCTTGTTAATTCAAACGGTAACCCATTCAATACGCGGCAACTGGGTAGCTTGATCATCCAGAGCGAAGGCGCTCACCGAAAGCGTGCCAGGCGGCGACACAACCCGCTGAACCTTTGCTCCCCGCCAATGCACTAAATATCAACAGAAACACCGCATCCTGGTCTTAAGGCCATCGATGGCGGTTCGAGTGGGCTGAGGTCATCAGCACTTCAGCGGGAGCACGTCCAAGCAATGCGTACTATTGATGGTTCTTCAAAGCAGTACGCCTTTCTCTCGGGTGGCGGTGAGATCGGGCAGCGCATGCGCACCCACGATTGGGCTGCCAGCCCTCTAGGGCCGCTGGACACTTGGCCACAATCGCTGAGATCCATGGTCTCCACCTGTTTGAACTCCCCCGTGCTGGGTACAGTGCTGTGGGGGCCAGACCTGCTGATGCTCTACAACGATGCTTACATCCCTTCGTTGGCAGATCGTCACCCCGATGCCCTGGGCAGGCCCGTTGCAGAAGTCTGGGGGGCGGCCTGGGAACACGTCTGCGCACCTTTCTATCATTGCCTGCAGACGGGCGAGGGTTTCTCGCAAGTCGACGTCGAATTGCCGATGGTTCGGCGGGGAAAACCGGAGCTCACCTATTGGAGCTTCAGCGCGGCGCCCATTCGTGGCGAAGACGGCACCATCGTCGGGCTCTTCAACCAGGGGCTGGAAATCACGGAGACCGTTCGCCGAGAACGAGAGCGCTTGCAAATCGAAGCGCAATTGCAGGCGTTGAACGAAACACTGGAACAGCAGATCCAGCAACGTAATCTCGAACTCAACCAGCTTTGGCATACCTCTCCTGATTTGCTTCTGGTCATCGATTTCCAGGGGGTATTCCTGCGGGTCAACCCCTCGTGGACGGCCTTGCTGGGTTATCAACCCGACGAGTTGGTGGGTCATCATGTCAACGAGTTTGTCGTGGAAGATGATCACGACGAAACCATCGAAGCTTATGTCCTCGCGGCCAACGGCGGGACGCCCCGCGTGGTGAACCGATACCGGCATAAGGATGGATCTTTGCGCTGGTTTTCCTGGGTGGCTGCACCTGCCGGCGACGTCACTTACGCTACCGGGCGTGACGTCACCTCGGAGAAAGGGCAAGCGCAAGCGTTGAAACGCGCTGAGGAGGCATTGCGTCAGTCGCAGAAACTGGAAGCCATCGGGCAGCTCACCGGCGGCGTCGCCCACGACTTCAATAACCTCCTGACGGTTATCAAATCCTCCGCAGACATGCTGAAAAAGCCGGACTTGCCCGGCCCGCGTCGTCAACGCTACGTCGGCGCCATTTCAGAAACGGTCGATCGGGCGGCCAAGCTGACCTCACAACTGCTCTCCTTCGCCAGACGACAAGCACTCAAGCCCGAGATTTTCGCAGCCTGTGACAGGGTCAAATCCCTCTCCGGCATGATGGAAACGTTGACGGGCTCCTTGATCAAGATCGTGACGGATCTACCTGACGAGCAATTGTTTGTAGAGGCTGACATCAGTCAATACGAAACGGCACTGGTCAACATGGCGCTGAACGGCAGAGATTCCATGGGCGGTGAAGGCCAACTGACGATCAACGTTCAACGGGTCGAGCAGATTCCTGCCTTGAGGGAGCAGCCGGCCATTGGCGGATCATTTGTAGCGGTGTCGATCACCGACGCGGGTGTCGGGATTGCCAACGATCGGTTCTCTGAAATTTTCGAACCTTTCTTTACCACCAAGCGAATCGGTCACGGCACCGGTCTAGGCCTCTCTCAGGTCTTCGGGTTCGCAAAGCAGTCTGGCGGAGAGGTCACGGTTCAGAGCGAGATAGGGCGTGGCAGTACGTTCACGTTGTACCTGCCCAGGGTCGAGAAGCCTGCCCCCCCGACTATTCTGGAGGAGCAAGAAGGTGTGCTGGAAGGCCACGGCACCTGTGTACTGGTGGTTGAAGACAATATTGATGTCGGTACCCTCGCCGTGCATTCCCTGATCGACCTGGGCTACGTACCGGTGCTGGCTGCCAACGCAGATGAAGCCCTGGCGGCACTGGAGGCCAATGCCGATCGCTTTGATGTGGTTTTTTCCGACGTGGTCATGCCAGGAATGAACGGCGTCGATCTTGCCCGCAGAATACGCGAGCAGTATCACGATCTCCCCGTTCTGCTCACCTCAGGGTATAGCCACATGCTGGCTCACAATGGTGCCTACGACTTTGAACTGCTGCATAAGCCCTATTCCATTGACCAACTGTCGCGACGTTTGCGCAAAGTGGCAGACTTGAAGCGACGTAAACGGATACAGAGCACTTGATCTCCTGCCTGGACGCAATGACGTTCATGGCTTGGACAATCGACTCAAAGAACCGAAAGGAGCGATCGCAATGCGCAACTTTTCCATTCAACGTATCGATCATGTTGTGCTCAGGGTGCGGGACATGGAGCGCAGCCTGGCGTTCTACACGTCTGTACTGGGATGTGAAGTGAGAAAACGCCGTGACGACCTTGGCCTGATTCACCTGAGCGCCGGTACCTCCCTGATAGACCTGGTTGATGTTACCGGGCCAATCGGTCGTCAGGGTGGGCAGCCGGCGGGTAAGCAGGAACACAACGTCGATCACTTCTGCCTTCGCGTCGAGCCGTTCGATGAACAGGCCATTCTGCGCCACCTGGCGAGTGCCGGTGTGCCCGCTGAAGCGGCCGAGATGCGATATGGCGCGGAGGGAACAGGCTTGTCGATTTACCTCAGCGACCCTGATGACAACCAGGTCGAATTAAAGGGCCCTGCTCTGCAGCCGGCTTGATGACCGTATGACCCGTCGAAAAAACCCGGCACAGCGGCCGGGTTCGTTACGCGAAAAAACGTCAGTTGTCTGGATGCTCAGGCGCGACTGAATCAGCGGCGTCCACATCCGACATGTCTTCTTCCAGCGGCGCTTCGTCGTCTGGCGGCAGCGGGATGTTGTCCTCGTCACGTTGCGGATCGTGCCCCGTCTCGTTGTCCGTACCGCGGGTGACGTCCTGCTGGGAAATGTTGCCAGGGGCATTCTCATTGATTTCCATGCTGGTACTCCGTTCTAACGCTCGGGATATCCGCGCTTAATCATGAGAGGTGGCAGGCCGCTACGAGTGCCGGCCATGAGACGAACGGTGATGGCTACACAAAAGCCCGTGATACCGGGTTGAGATCGGAAAACCGTGTCGCGCAAAACCGCCTGGGTCTCTCAGCCCCCCCTCCACTCTGCTATCGTGGCGCCCTCCTTGCGCAACGGAAGCGTCCCCACATGAAACCCTGGAAGATTGCCGTATTTACCAACCTGGCCTTGATCGGTCACCCAGCCTGCGCAGCCGAAAACAATAACCCGGTCCAAGGGGCGCTGATGCTCACGTCAGTCGCGCCCTTTGTGTTGGTCTCCGGCGCCACGGCACTCACCTCTGCGATCCCGGACGCGTTCAAGTCGTCCAAGAGCGATGCCCTTGTGTTCATTGGTTCCGAAGGCGAAATCCGCGGGGTGCAGTTTGAACGCGCGTCGCGCTATTACCGTTCAACCTACGGTGCACCGTTGATGTCCGACATGCAGTTGGCCATGGCGATTGCAGCGGCGAATTGAGCCTGGACGGACAGGCAGCCATGACTTAGTTCGATTTGCGGACTGGCGCTTCAGCGCAGCTGAAAGACGCATTCATAGACTTTTATTCCACAAATCTCACATAACAGGACTTGTATTCCATGGAATATATGTACAGTATGGACTTATTGTACATATTTGCAGGCATGGATCATGGCAACAACCGAGACAACCAGTCTTCCTTCCCACACGCCGGGAACCACCCATACCCTGCTCAAGCACAGCTTTGGCGGCGCTGACGCAGCACGCAGTGCCTACCTGCAAGCAGGCACCCACGCCGATGAACACCCCGGTTTGCTCGTGCTTCAACACGTCATTGGCCAGCTTCAGGTCTTGGAGCAACAGGGGCGCATCCTCGGTCACATCGTGATCGTCCCGTTTGCCAACCCGGTAGGTCTGGGCCAGCAGGTCTTCGGGCAGATGGTGGGACGCTACAACCTGGCAAACGGCGAGAACTTCAATCGCAATTTTCCCGACATCACCCAGCGTCTGATTGCAGAACTGAAGCACAACCCTCCCGCAAAAAATGACCTGCCCGCCATCAAGGCGCTGTTTGCCAAGGCACTCACTGCCAGCGCACCGAACGAAACCGTGGCCGCCAACAAGTACTGGCTGCTCAAGCAAGCGCTGGAGCACGACATCCTGCTGGACCTGCATTGCGACACATCGAGCATCCTGCATATCTACGCCAACCTGAACCAGCGCCAGCGCGCCCTTGACCTTGCCGTCGCCACCGGCGTTGACGCGGTGTTCCTGGAGGATGAAGCCGGCGGTCTGCCGCTGGATGAGTGCTACGCCAAGGCCTGGAAAGAAGTACTCAAGCTCGACCTGGTAGACACCGCGCACCTGGGCTTTTCCGCCACCCTGGAACTGCGCGGCCAGGCCGATGTGGACGACGACATCGCCGCCGAAGACGCCCGCGGAATCATTCGTTTCTTTCAGCGTGAAGGCCTGGTTGAAGCGGGCGCGGACGCGGTCGAGGCGCCCTGCCGTTCGCCAGTCACCGTGTATCCGCTGGAAGGCGTATCGCACCTCCTGGCGCCGGCAACAGGCATCGTCGCCTGGAAGAAACAGATTGGTGACGCCGTCGAGGTCGATGAAGTAATAGCGCAGATCGTGCCGGTGGACGGCGTCCTCGGCGCCCCTCGCTACGCGGTGTTGAGCAATGTCAGCGGCCGACTGATCGCCCGCCATCACGTCAAACTCGCCCGCTCCGGGCAGAAGATTGGAATGCTTGCCGGCACCACGCCCTTGCCGGAGAGACAAACAGGGAAGCTGATGGGCCTATAAAAAACACCCGCTGCACTTTTTTCTACTGCCTTTGCCCGGCGAGCACCTTGCTCGCTCACAACAACTACAGACAGGTAAAGATCACGATGAAACGCACGCTGCTACTCACCAGCCTTTTGCTTGGACTTTCCAGCGCCCACGCCGCCGATGCAGTAAAGATCGGCATCGAGGCCGCTTACCCGCCGTTTGCCTATAAGCAATCCAACGGCGAGCTGGCCGGGTTCGACTACGACATCGGCAATGCGCTGTGCAAACAGATGCAGGTGCAATGCACATGGGTCGAACAGGAATACGACGGCCTGATCCCTTCGCTCAAAGTGCGCAAGGTGGACGCCGTGCTGTCGTCGTTGTCGATCACCGCCGATCGCAAGAAATCCGTGGATTTCACCGTCCCTTACTACAAAAGCGCCGCGCGCCTGGCGATGAAAAGCGGCACGGCAGTGAGCGGCGACTTGTCCGGGCTGGCCGGCAAGCGCATCGGCGTACAGCGTTCAAGCATCCATGACCGTTTCGCGTCACAGGTCATGGCGGCCAAGGGCGCCGAGATCGTGCGCTACAGCTCGCAGAACGAAATCTATCTGGACCTGCAATCCGGTCGCCTGGACGGCACCCTCGCCGACGATGTGATCCTTGACCAGACGTTCTTGAAGAAACCCGCCGGCACCGGCTTTGCCTTCGTCGGCCCCAAGCTGACCGATCCAGCGTACTTCGGCGACGGTATCGGCATTGCCGTGCGCAAGGGTGACAGCTCGCTGGCCGAGCGTTTCAACGCAGCCATCAGTGCCTTGCGCAGCGATGGCCGTTATCAGGCGATCAATGCCAAGTACTTCGACTTTGACGTCTACGGCGAATAAGCCGTCCCACCCCTGACAAGAGCACGCAGCAATGGCCGATAACCACCCTCACCCGCAGGTCCTGCACGAGGACGACATCAAGGAACTGCTCCAGCACATCGACGTGCGTGACGCGATGCGCCGGTTGTTCAAGGCACTGTCACAAGGCAGCGCTGTTCAACCGCCGCAACAGGTGGTCGAATTTGCCAAGGGCGGCGACTTCATCAATTACCTGGGCGTGTTGAATGACGAACACGTCTACGGCATCAAGACTTCGCCCTACATCCCCACCCCGGGTCGCCCCATCGTCACCGCCTGGACCCTGCTGATGTCCATGCACACCGGCCGCCCGCTGCTGCTGGCCGAGTCGGGCTACCTGACCGCCCTGCGCACCGCCGCGACCACCGCGCTGGCAGTGGATCACCTGGCCCCCAGACAGGCGACCCGCCTGGCAATTGTCGGCAGCGGCCCCGTGGCGCTGGCGCACTTGAAGTTCGTGCAGGATTTGCGTGACTGGGAAAAAATCTCGGTGTACTCCCTGGAAATGGGCGCCATGGAACCTGAACAACGCGCAGCCATCGAGGCGATGGACCCGCGCATTGTGCTCTGCGAGGTGCAATCGAAGGCCACCGCCAATGCCGATGTGGTGATGTTGTGCACCTCATCCCCGAAACCGGTGCTGGCGCTCAATACCTTGAGCAAGCCGACCTTGATCACCTCCATCAGTACCAATGCGTTCCGCGCCCACGAAGTGCATCCGGACGAGCTGTCCAAAATGGATGTGTACTGTGACTACCTGAAAACCACGCCGGCATCGGCGGGTGAAATGGTGTTGGCCACCGAAAGTGGCGTGTGGAACGAAAAGGCGATCCTGGGCGACCTTGCCGAACTTGAATCGGGCACCGCTGCCCTCCCGAATTACAGCCGCCACGTGTTCTTCCGTTCCATTGGCCTAGGCCTGGAAGACGTTGCCATTGCGCTGGAACTGCACAAGCTGCTGCGCGGCTGACCCTCAAAACCACTGATCAGGATTGCTCATGAAAATAAAAGAATTCGGCGTTGAAATCTGGATGAACGCCTATGAAACCAAGTGCCGGTACAACTTGGCCGAGACCTGTGTCGAATCGATCACGATCGAGCAATTACTGGACTTTGCCGGCAAGAAAGACACCATCCTCAGCGAATTGCTGCCGATGAAAATGACCTACGGCGCCATCGAAGGATCGGATCGCCTGCGCGACAACGTGGCGCAGCTCTACACCGATCAAGCCAGGGAGAATGTGATCATCACCCACGGCGCCATCGGCGCGAATGCGCTGATCCACGAAACCCTGGTGGAGCCCGGTGACCACGTGATCTCGGTCTCACCGACCTACCAGCAGCATTACTCGATACCCGAGAGCTATGGCGCTGAGGTCTCGATCCTGCGACTGCGTGAAGAGAACGCCTTCCTGCCAGACCTGGAAGAACTGCGCGCCATGGCTCGCCCGGGCACGAAACTGATCGCCATCAACAACCCGAACAATCCTACCGGTTCGCTGATGGACCGTGCGCTGCTGGAACAGATCGTCGAGATTGCGCGTTCGGTTGGCGCCTACCTGCTGTGTGACGAGGTGTACCGCGGCATCGACCAGGAAGGTGACGGCTTCACCGTAGCGATTGCCGACTTGTATGAAAAAGGCATCAGCACTGCCAGCATGTCCAAGGCGTTCTCCCTCGCGGGCCTGCGCCTGGGCTGGATCGTCGCGCCCGTGGAGGTGATTCACGCGGTGTCCATCCACCGCGACTACAACACCATCAGCGTCGGCATGCTGGATGACCATTTCGCCTCCATCGCCCTGGAAAACAAAGACAAGATCCTGGCTCGCAACCAGCACATCACCCGTACCAACCTGGCGATGCTCGACCAGTGGATTGCGGCTGAACCGAAGGTCTCCTACGTCAAGCCCAAGTCGGGTACCACTGCCCTGCTGAAAATCGACACGGTGCTGTCGTCCAGGGACTTTTGCGTGAAACTGCTGGAAGGCAAAGGCGTGATGTTCACGCCTGGCAGCGCACTGGATATCGAAGGCTACGTGCGCATCGGCTATGCGAACAACCCCGAGGTGATGAAGGCAGGTTTGCAGAAAGTCTCGGAGTTCCTCGCCGAACTGTGAGTGCATGACGTTGCAAACCCGCGCCGGCTCTACCAGAGCCGGCGCTTTGCAGGGCGGTACAGCTGATATGATGCCGGCCATGAAACCAGGGACGTTGTCGTCAGACATGAAAAAATTCGAAAACTACAAGGTGATTGCCGATTGCATCGCCACGCTGCTTTTCCCCCACGCCGAAGTGATCCTGCACGAGGTGCACAGCCAGACTGTGGTGCATATCGCCAACAATTTCTCCAAGCGCAAACTCGGAGATGACTCGGCACTGGACGAATTGCCGGGCGATTTCGACAGCGTCTCCACCCTGGGTCCCTACGAGAAGCTCAACTGGAACGGCCAGAAGGTCCGCTCCATCACCGCTGTTCTGCGCAATGACCACGGTGTTGCAGAAGTGCTGCTGTGCATCAACATCAATTTCTCGGTCCTCGAGCAGGCCAAGGATGCGCTCAATGCGTTCTTCCAGGTCAGCCGCCTGATCCCGCAGCCCGACGCACTGTTCCGCGATGATTGGCAGGAGCGTATCAACACCTTCCTGCACACCTGGCTCAACGAACGCCAACTCTCACTCAATACCCTGCGCATGAAAGAAAAACGCGCGTTGATCGAAGCCCTCTATGCCGAGGGCGCGTTCGATGGGCGCAGCGCCGCCGATTACCTGGCCAATGTGCTGAACATGGGCCGGGCAACGGTCTACAAGTACCTCAAGGAATTGCGCGAAAGCGACGCGGGTTGACCGGCTGCGTGGTCAACAAACAGGTAGATGGGATGTGTCAGTAAGACCTGATTTACACCTCAGGAAGAAAACACTTCCCCACCCTGAACCGGCACCCTGCGCGGTTGCTGCTGCCAGGCCAGTTGCGTCTGCACCTGAGCCACGGCCTCCAGCACGCGATGGGTCCATTGCGCATCGTCCGGGCGCACCACCGCCACGCGGAACCCGTGGTGCTGACCTTCGGTCTTCACGCCCTCGGAATCGTCCACATGCAGGTCGATGTCAAAGGCGCTCGGCAGTTTCGACGGCGAGTTCACCATTCCGCGCTCACTCAAGGCCTCGGCGTGGCGCACGCTGTTGACCACGCCGTCGACGTGAATGCCATACAGCATCAGCCAGCGCCGGATGTAGGCCGGCGTGCGGCCTGAAGAGGTGTATACCCACACACTGCAATCCTGGCGACGCAGCTCGCGGATCAGCTCGCGCGTGCCCTGGCGCAGCGGTTCGCCGAACCAGCGGTGCAGGCATGCCGGCAGCTTGCTGGCTTCGACCGCGCTGTGATCCAGCTGACAGGCCAGGGTGTCATCGATATCGAACGAAATACGCACGCGTTGACGCTTGAACACGTCGTTGAGGCTGTCGAGCACTGCAATACTTCCCATCAGAGGCCACCCTGTGATGCGGACACCGGGGTGTCGTCGAGGAAGAATTCCCTGGGGTCCGGGGCGTTATCTTCCAGGAACGCGGCGTATTTTTTCTTGATCTTGGGCAATTCGTACAACGCTTTCACACCATGTTTGGCTGAGTTGCGGATGACCGAGGACGGGTTGAAGTAGCCTTCCGCGTTGTCCAGGGTCAGCACGAACGGCGGCAACCCGGCGCGCATCAGCAGGTAGCTAACGATCAGCGAACCGCTGCGGTGGTTGCCTTCGATGAACAATTGCGGCTTGCTCAGGATGCGCACGTAGACGCCGGCCGCGCGCTTCCACGGCGATTCGTTGTGGTGCTTGGCGTACCAGCAGTGCAAATCCTTGATGCCGCCTTCCACATTGTTGAAAAAATGCGCTTCGGTGGCCGTCAGGTGCTGGGCGTATTCCAAGCGACGAACCGGGTCCTTGCCGCACAACACAGTGGCGTTGATCTCCAGCATCAGGTTGACCTGTTGCAGGTCGAACAGATCGACACCACGGGCGACATAGTCGTCAACCAGGGCATAGCCATCCAGCACGTTCTGCAGCACTTCGTCCGTCAACGGGTCGCGCGGCTCGGTGAAATCCCGGCTGAGTGCGGCGAAACGGCCCTGCACTTCACGCAGTGCGCGTTCAATCGCGTGCAAATCAAGACGACGTGGTGCAGACATTGGCAATCCTGGAAAAACAGTGGATGAGTCGGTCAGCTGAACTTGCCGCTGATGTAGTCCGAGGTCATTTGTTCGCGCGGGTTTTCGAAGATCTGCGCGGTCGGGCCCATTTCCACCAGGTAGCCGGTACGCGTGCCCTGGGAAATATCCACCGAGAAAAACGCGGTGGTATCCGCCACACGGATCGCCTGCTGCATGTTGTGGGTCACCAGGGCAATGGTGTAGTCCTTTTTCAGCTCGACCATCAGCTCCTCGACACGGCGGGTAGCGATGGGGTCGAGTGCCGAGCAGGGTTCGTCCAGCAGCAGCACTTCCGGCTCGGTGGCAATGGCGCGGGCGATGCACAGACGCTGTTGCTGGCCGCCGGACAGCGACAGGCCGCTGACCTTGAGCTTGTCCTTGACCTCATCCCACAATGCCGCGCCTTGCAGGGCGTGCTTGACGCGGTCGCCCAGGTCGCCCTTGTAGCGGTTCAGGCGCAGGCCGAACGCGACGTTGTCGAAGATGCTCATCGAGAACGGGTTGGGCTGCTGGAACACCATGCCGATGTAGCGGCGCACCACCACCGGGTCGACGCCCTTGCCGTAAACGTCCTGACCAAGGAAGTGCACGTGGCCTTCGAAGCGGAAGCCCTTGACCAGGTCATTCATGCGGTTGAGGCTGCGCAGCACGGTGGATTTACCGCAGCCGGACGGGCCGATGAAACCAGTGATCTTGTTCTTTTCGATCGGCACGTGGCTGTCACGCACCGCCAGGAAGTTGCCGTAGAAAATCTTGTCCAGCTTGCAGTCCATGACCACAGGCGCCTGGGTAATCATTGGAGCGGCGATTTGCGCAGTAGAGGCGTTCAAAATTAAGGTGCTCCCTTTCTCAATACTTGGGCTTGCCGAAAATACGGCTCACGACATTGACGACCAGCACGATCATGACCAGCACCAACGAAGCCGCCCAGGCGAGTTCCAGCTGGTTGTCGAACGGCATGCCGGAGAAGTTGTAGATCAGCACCGCCAGGGACGCAGTCGGGTTCATCACCGCCAGGTCGCCGTTGTGGTAGATCCAGTAGTTGCTGAACAACGCAGTAAACAGCAGCGGCGCGGTTTCGCCGGCGGCACGTGCCACGGCGAGCATGACGCCGGTAAGGATCGCCGGCATGCCGGTTGGCAGGACGATCTTCCAGATCACTTGAGAGCGGGTGCAGCCCATGCCGTAGGCGGCGTCTTTCATGATCTTGGGCACCATGCGCATCGATTCTTCGGCGGTGAGTACCACGATCGGCAGCATCAGCACCGCCAGGGCCACGCCACCGGCAGGCGCCGAGTAGGTGCCAGTGGTCATCACCACCAGGGCGTAAGCGAACACACCGGCCAGGATCGACGGCAGGCCGGTGAGCATCTTCGCGGCAAACCGCGCAGCGTTCGCCAGCTTGCTGTCCGGGCCCAGTTCGGCCAGGAAGATTGCCGCCATGATGCCGACCGGCACGGCGATGGCCGCCGCGATGCCAACCATCACAAAGGTACCCGCCATGGCGTTGCCGAAACCGCCGCCCGTCTCGAAACCGGTGGGCGGCAGCTCGGTGAACACTTCCAGGCTCAGGCGTGCGCCGCCACGGGTGATCAGCATGTACAACACTGAAATCAGCGGCACGCTGGCCACCAGGGCACCCGCCCAGACCAGGGTGGTCAGTACCAGGCTGCGCAGGGCACGGCCTTCGAAGCGGCGTTGCAGGCTCGGCAGCGCGGCGATGGGAGACGAAAGGTTAGTCATTGTTTTTGACCCCGCTGGGCGTAGAGCATGATCATCGAGCCGAGGATGTTCACCACCAGGGTGATGAACATCAGCACCAGCGCGGCATACATCAACACTTCGATCTCGGTGGGGCCGGCTTCCGGGAAGTTCAGCGCCAGCAAGGCCGCCAGGGTGTTGGCCGGGGCAAACAGCGACAGCGAAATGTTGTTGGCGTTGCCCACCAGCATGGCCAGGGCCATCGTTTCACCCAGCGCCCGGCCAAGGCCTAGCACCAGGGAGCCGAAGATACCGGTGGCGGCGGACGGCACCATGACCTTGAGAATCGCTTCCCAGTGGGTGGTACCCATGCCGTAGGCAGCCTGTTTGGTTTTCATCGGCACGGCGGTGAGTGCGTCCTGGGACACGGCGGCAATGGTCGGCAGAATCATGATCGCCAGGACCAGCGCCGCCGGCAGCAGGCCTGGGCCGCTGAGGGAGGTGCCGAAAAACGGGATCCAGCCCAGTTCGCTGTTCAGCCAGGTCGTCAGGGGACGAATCGCCGGGATCACCACGTAGATGCCCCACAGGCCATACACCACACTGGGGATGGCGGCGAGCAACTCGACGATGGTGCGAAAGACAGCGGCCAACTTGGCCGGCAAGAAATCTTGGGTAAGGAAGATCGCCATGCTCACGCCGAAAACCCCGGCGATCAGCAGAGCGATGAAAGCGCTGTACAGCGTGCCCCAAATAGCCGGCAGAATGCCGTACTTGCCTTGGTTCACATCCCAGACGCTGCCGAACAGCACGTCAAAACCATGCTTTTCCATGCCTGGCAATGCCTTGCGCCCTACTTCGAAAACCAGCGCAAAAACCACCGCCAGCACCAGCACGACGCCGATGCGTGCAAGCGCACGGAAGGTGCGGTCAACCAAAAAGTCCTTGGTGGACGGTGGCTGGCAAGCAGAATCCGGGTTACCCGGTACGACGAAAGGTGTGTTCATTGGCGAGTTCCGGAGCAGAGGGGAAAACTCTTCCGGCCAGGCGTACTGCCCGTGCCGGAAGAGGCCTCGCGAGTCTTACTGGATGTTGGCGGATGCTTTGCGAACCTGGTCGACAACCGACGGCGGCAGCGGGATGTAGCCCATCGAGTCAGCGATTTTCTGACCTTCGGTCAGGCTGTACTCGACCATGTCACGCATGGCCTTGGCCTTGGCCGGGTTGCCGTTGTCCTTGCGGAAGATCATCCAGGTGTAGGACGTGATCGGGTAGGACTTGGCGCCATCCGGGTCCGGCAGCCAAGCCACCAGGCTGTCCGGCATCTTCACGGCGGCCAGTGCTTCGGCACCGCTTTCGGCGTTAGGCACGACGTATTTGCCAGCCTTGTTCTGCAGCTCGGCGAAATCGACCTTGGCCAGCTTGGCGAAGCCGTATTCGATGTAGCCGATCGAGCCTGGGGTCTGGCGTACAGTGGCGGTCACGCCGTCGTTTTTAGGCGACTTGATGAATTTGTCAGTGGCTGGCCAGTTGACGGTGTTGCCTTCACCCAATGCCGTCTTGAACTCAGGGTTGATGGTTGCCAGGTGCTTGGTGAACACAGCGGTGGTGCCGCTGGAGTCGGCACGGACCACCACGGTGATTGGCGAATCGGTCAGCTTGATGCCTGGGTTGGCGGCGACGATTTGCGGGTCGTTCCACTTGGTGATCTTGCCCAGGAAGATGTTGGAGTACACATCACGCGGCAGCTTCAGGCCCTTCGGGTTACCCGGCAGGTTGTAGGCCAATACGATTTCACCGGCGGTCATTGGCAGCAGTTGCGCGCCTTCGGCAACCTTGGCGATGTCTTCGTCTTTCATGGCCGAGTCGCTGGCGGCGAAGTCGACGGTCTTGTTCAAGAAGTCCTGCACGCCTGCGCCGCTACCTTTGGACTGGTAGTCAACGGTCACACCGTCGGATTTCTTGCTGAAATCCTTGAACCAGGTGAGGTAGATCGGAGCCGGGAAGCTGGCGCCAGAGCCTGTCAGGCGCACGCTTTCTGCTGCAAAAGACAGGGAGGAACCGCACAGCGAAACCGTGACGGCGAGTGCAGCAGACTTCATCAAACTTTTCATCTAAGAAACTCGTTGTGATTACGGGCTGAGGCAGAGTGCAGCAGTCTTGTTACGGTTTTGTGAACGTGCAGTGGCAAAACGCCCGTTTTCCTGACTGGGCGTGAGAAAAATCAACGTTTTGTGTAATCCGCCGGTAACAAATTGCAACTAACACTGGGCGACTTTCCTACAACGCGAGGGCCGCCCATGTCTTTCACCGATGACACCCTGATCCAGCGCATCCACCGCGAATTGCTCGACCACAGTGACGAAGAGCTGGAGCTGGAGCTTGCCGAAGACGGCCACGACCTTAATGCACTGTTTGACGACCATGTGCAGGAAGGCACCGAAAAAGACGCGCGGCGGGTTTACTTCAGCGAGTTGTTCCGCCTGCAAGGCGAGCTGGTGAAACTGCAGAGTTGGGTGGTCAAGACGGGCCACAAAGTGGTGATTCTGTTCGAAGGCCGGGATGCGGCCGGCAAGGGTGGCGTGATCAAGCGCATCACCCAGCGCCTGAACCCACGCGTCTGCCGCGTCGCCGCCCTGCCCGCGCCGAATGACCGTGAGCAGACCCAGTGGTATTTCCAGCGTTATGTGTCACACCTGCCGGCCGCTGGCGAAATCGTGCTGTTCGACCGCAGCTGGTACAACCGAGCAGGCGTCGAGCAGGTCATGGGGTTCTGCAATGACGACCAGTACGAAGAGTTCTTCCGCACCGTGCCGGAGTTCGAGCGCATGTTGGCCCGCTCCGGTATTCAGGTGATCAAGTACTGGTTTTCCATCTCCGACCAGGAACAGCACGTGCGCTTCCTGAGCCGCATCCATGACCCACTCAAGCAGTGGAAACTCAGCCCCATGGACCTGGAGTCGCGCCGTCGCTGGGAGGCCTATACCAAGGCCAAGGAAATCATGCTGGAGCGCACCCATATCGCCGAGGCCCCTTGGTGGGTGGTGCAGGCGGACGATAAAAAGAAGGCCCGGCTCAACTGCATCCACCACTTGCTGGGGCAGATGCCTTACGAGGAAGTGGAACTGCCGGTGGTCGAGTTGCCACAGCGCGTGCGGCAAGAGGACTATTCCCGCAACCCCACTCCGCCGGAACTGATCGTGCCGCAACGCTACTGATCCACTTTGTCCACTGCCCCAGCGGGCGATGGTGGGAGGGACTTGCTCCCTCCCACGCTTGACCTGGGTGGCTCAAGACAGTGGCGTGCTGCTGATGACACGCAGTGCCAAGCCTTCATAGGCATCCAGGGTAATAGTGAATTCGCCCTCGGCGGTCAAATCCCCTTCCACACGCTCGTTGATGATGTCCACCACCAAACCGGCCGCGATGTCTGGCAGGTGCAGGGTTTCGGTAATCGGCGTAGCGCCAAAATTCAACGCGGTGATTTGCGTGCCCTTGCCGGCCGGCAATTCATGCACCATCACCAGCAGCCCCGGGTGCTGCACGTCCGGCACCAGGATCTGGCGACTCGCGGCGATATCGTAGGCGCGGCGGACGGCGAGGATTTTCTGCAACTGCGAGGCGAAGGACTCCGGATCCTGCAACTGGCTGTTGAGGCTGCCATACAGCGTTTTTGACCGCGGCATCTGCCCCGCCGACAACTCAGCGTGCGGGTTCAGGTCCACCAGGTCATAGGCGCCGCGGTGAATCCAGCGCGTATCGCCATCCTGCATCAAATGCTCGACCGCTTCAGGCGCCAACGGCAAGGCGCCCACCAAGTCCCATCCGGACAACGCAAACACTCCCGGCTGCATGGCGTTGTACATCACCAGCAGCAGGTGGATCTGGCGAATCTGCTCGATATCCGCTGGGGTGATCGCGTCCAGGTCACGAATGCCCAGCGCCGCGGTAATGATACTGGCGGTGGTGCACGACACCCCGTTGGTCACGAACTTGAGGTTGTACGGCGCATGCTCGCCGGCCAGGCGCTCATACATCTGCTCGCGAATATGCTCGCGCAGGATATTGCCGGGGAACGTCTGGCCCTGATAGAGGAACGTGTCGTGGGCGTGCAGGGTCCAGAAATGCACCAGTTCCAGGGTCAGCTCATCGTGGTTCTGCAGGGCGTGGATCAATGAACCAGGGTCGATGCCCAGGCTGTGCATCTGGCGCAGCATCAGGCGCAGGAATTCGGTATCGCCCATCAGCAACGCATGCTGGTAGGCCGGCCGGGTGATGAAGTCGTAGGACAGATCGGCGCCGCCGTGGGACATGGCAGCGATGTCGTCCACCGTAAGGTTCAACTCCTGGAAGCTGAAACCGCCGGCCTTGCGGATCGCCCCGCCGATCAACTGGTTGCCGGTGATCGACAGCGGGTGGCTTTCGGACCAGGCATTGCCCTCGAGCTTGCGCTCGACGCCAAGAAAACCGTTGGCGTCCAGGCGCAGGATCTTCGCGCCCATCACATCGATGGCATGCAGGGCATCGCCGATGATCATCTGCTGCGCGGCGAACGTCGGGTCCAGCCAGTTGAGTGACGGCTGGCCTTCCTTGAAATAATGCAGGTACACCCAACGGCGCGGTTTGCCATCCACCCCGACCACCACGGGCGTGGCGCTCCAGTCGGTTTCCTTGACGCCGGGTTCGAAAAAGATCACGCGCTGCAACTGCCCGACGATGTAGTGTTTGTCCCGCAGCGTATCCACCTGGACCGGGCTGAGGTTCTGCGCATCGCGGCCTTCAGCGACGTCGGGCAGCAGCGGCCAGTCTTCCTCGCGGATTTCCACCATGTGGTAGAGGCCGGGGTAATCCTCATACGCCATCTCGGCCAGGCGAAAGTCCGCGCCCTTGCCGGTATGGGACGGGATCACGTCGTCAATGATCACCGCGTTGTGCGCCGCCGCCATGCGCGTCATGGCCTGCAACTGGGCTTCGGTGCCCAGTTGGGGGTCGATGTCGAAGCTGATGCGGTCGAAATTGCCATCGATGGTCGGCGTGTGGCGCGTGCCACTGAGGCCGCCGGATTTTTTCAGCGGGCCGTTGTGAATGCCCTGGATGCCAATCTTCGACAGCGCATGCCACAGGCTTTCATCGCCCAAGGCCTCCAGTACCGTGCCGCCGTCACGGGTGACGATGGACGCCGGGTACGCGGTAAACCACACCGACGACAGCGCGGTCGCATCCCGAGGCCGCGTCTGGGCATACGGCTGCTGCCACAACCGGCCCTGGCCCGAATACAGCTTGGCGCGCTGGCGTGCTGCGTGCAGCATCGATTGTTCCACCAGCCAGCTCACATGGTTGTTTTCAGCCGCCGTCATAAGCCCAGTCCCTGTCGTCTTGAAATGGTGTTCGTAGACATATGAGGGGCATGGGGGCCAATCGTTGCATTGGAAACGACAAAGCGGCCGCAGCCACCCTGCAGGCGCAAGCTGGCTCGCAACAGTCGTCAGCGCCGATGCGCGCCTACAAGGGCCCGGTGAGGTAACCGATGAACAAGCGGAATAGCTCGGCATTGGTGGAGATGTCGAGGCGTTGGTAGATGTTGTGTTTGTGCACCTTCACGGTGCCTTCGGAAATATTCAGCACCGCCGCGATGGAGGTGCTGCTGTGGCCTTGCAGGATCAGCTTGGCGATGTAGCGTTGGGTCTCGGTGAGTTGGCCCTGGAGGATATGCACGAAGGCGTCCTCGGAGCGTGCGTCGGTGCTCTCGGTGTTGGAGTAGAAATCGCTGTGCCGGAGCCGGCAGTGCAACTCCAGCAAGGCGCTGATCACCGGTGCGAGGGATTCCAGGGCCTTGATCTCGCTGGACAGGAACGCACCATTCCTGAGGTTGCGCATCAGCGAATACACAATCGCCACGCGTGGCTGTACCGGCACGATAAAGCCGATCTCCTCGATCTGCGTGCCGTGCTCGGACGACACGCAGGGGTGCAGGTCCTGGGAAATGGAAAACCCCGAGGAAAAGAAGCAGTCCGGCGCCAGGTCACTCATGCGCCATACCCCGGCCGGGTGGTCGTTGATGCAGGCCACGTAGAACGGGTCAAGCAAGTACCCGCCCCGGATGTAGGCGCTGAGGGTCTTGTCCGGCACCGACTTGTTGTAGCCGTTGTGGAACAGCAAGGGCGACTGGTTGAAGCGGAACAGGTAACCGCAACTCATCTCGAAACCCAAGGTGGCTCGAAGCGCGGAATCGATACTCGCCCCCAGGCGATCGGTGCCCACGGCACCGATCAGGGTCGAGAGCATCTGCGCGTCTGCGTCTCTCATGGTGTGCACACTTCTGGTCAGGTCAATTCGGGCGTGCCCACTGGCAACCGCTGCTGGCGGTCTTGTTCCCCGAGTTCGAGGGCCTTGGGCACGGCCAACCAGTAAGCAAGTGCCATGCCGAGCAGACCGCCACCGAGTTTACCGATAATCAGCGGCAGGATCAGCGAAGGCTGGAAGTTGGCCGAATAGGCCAGGTGATCGCCAAACGTAAAGGCTGCGCACACCGAAAACGCGATGACCAGCACCTTGTCCTTGGGCGGCATGTCGGCCACCAGGCGGAACATCGCAAGGATGTTCGCCGAGGCCGCCAACAGGCCCGCAGCGCCCACCGCAGACAGCCCGAGCAGCGCCGCCGCCTTTTCGATAGGCCGCGACAGGTAGCGCTTGATCAAGTACACCATCGGGAACGCACCGCACAGCATGATGCCCACATAGCCAGCGATTTCCAGCGCGCGGAACTGGTCTTCCTTGTCGGCGATGATCGGCGCAAAACCCCAGGTGCCGAACACCGTGCTGAAGAACTGGGTGAAGTACTCGACGATGGACGCGACCAGCACCAGTGTTACCGCGCCATACACTACCTGGCCGAGGCGCAGGAACACCGCCACCATCAGGTTCGGCAGGTAACGCAGGGCCGCCGCCAGGGCAAAGCAGAACAGGATCAGCGGCATCAGGTTGCGCACCAGCATGCCCAGGTCGAAATGCAGCGCCTGGGTAGCCGCACCGAACGTGGAGATGTCCGGGCGCACGCCGATGCCAAGGTATTCGATGGCCATCGCAATCATGATGATGCTGATCGGGATGCTCAGCAGCCCGGCCATGATGCCCAGCGCCATGTACTTGTGGTCGGCCTTGGCCAGCATCGCCAGGCCCACTGGAATCACGAAGATCACCGTGGAGCCAGACTGGAAGCCGGTGATCAGGCCAAGTATCCAGCCTTCCGGACTTTGCGACAGCGCGTGGGCCAATTGGTAGCCGCCCAGGTCGGCCGCAATGAAGATCGGCCCGGCGATCCCGGCGTCCGAGCCCATGGCCAGGAACATCGGCGCTAACAGTTGGGTAATGAAGCTGGTGATGAACGGGATGGCGGCCATGATGCCGGCGACGGGGAGGAAGATCGGGCCGATGCTGTGGATGCCGGCATTGAACTCTTTGGCCAGCTCGGATTCGGCGCTGAACACTGATGCGAGTCCGCCGATGACGGCGCACACCATGATGACGTAAATGACATACGTGCCTATATGTTCCATTGCAGCCTCTGCTATTTAGAAAGTTATTGTTGGCAGATTGGAGTTGCAGAAGGTGTTCTTATTGGCGGTCAGTTGTCTGACTCAGAGTGCGGTGTAGCCGTTGTCGACGAACAGGTGGGTGCCATTGACGAAGCTGGCGTCATCACTGGCCAGGAACAGTGCGGCCTTGGCGACTTCGGACGGTTCGCACAGGCGTCCTTGCATGGCGCTGATGGCCTCGTCGGAGGCGTCCACACCCAGGCCGCGCAGCAGGTCCAACTCCCGCTGGCCGTGCGCGGTGGCGATGAAGCCCGGGCAAAGGGCGTTGCTGCGGATGTTGCGATCACGAAACTCCACCGCGATGGCCCGCGCGAACATGTGGCACGCGCCTTTGGTGGTGCAATACAGCACTTCCATCGGCGTGCCGACCACGGCGGAAATGGACGACGTAGAAATGACACTGCCCCCACCCGCCTCGATCATGCCGGGCAGCACGGCCTTGGTGACGAGGAACATGCTCTTGACGTTGATGCTCATCAGGCGATCCCAGTCCGACTCGGCGGTTTCCAGGAACGGCCCGGCAGCAATGGTGCCGGCGTGGTTCATCAGCACCGTGATAGCGCCAAAGCGCTGTTCGGCCAACCTGACCGAGCGGTGCACCTGATCGGCCACTGACACATCGGTGGGCAGGAAATACGCACTGCCACCCTCGGCATTGATCCGCGCGGCCACCGCTTCGCCGTCGCTGGTGGGCAGGTCCAGAATTGCCACCTTGGCCCCTTCCTGCGCAAACAGCTGGGACACCGCCAGGCCACAACCGCCTGCCCCGCCGCTGACCAATGCCACCTTGCCCTGTAATCGTCCCATGTGTCGCTCCTCGTTGATAAGCCAGGTAAACCCCGGAAGGGAAGCTAAACGAGGGGGGCCAAAGGGTCCATATATCGGCCGGTATACACGTCAGTGGTGGGCTTCACGATAGTGGCGCGGGGTGAAACCCGTGGAGGCCTTGAACTGGCGGGTGAAGGCGCTGTGGTCGGTGTAGCCGCATTGCAGGGCAACGTCGGTGATCGCAAGGTCAGTCTGCAATAACCGGTGCGCGTGTTCGAGGCGCACCTTCTGGATCATCTGCCGGGGCGTCAGGTGGAATACGCGCTTGCAGTAGCGCTCCAGTTGCGCCACGGAAATCCCCGCGATCCGGGTCAATTCCCCCAGTGTCACGCGCCGGTGGAAGTGCGTGCGGATGTGTGTGTCCACCGCCGCCAGGCGTTGGTAGGCCGGGTGCGACTCGCTGGCGGTTTGCAGGTCTACCGAGATGCCGGCCAGCCCAATGATTGCACCATTGTGGTCGTACAGCGGCCATTTGTGGGTCAGGCACCAACCGGGCTCGCGGGTGCCGTAGAGGTGCAGTTTAAGCTGATCCTCCAGCACCAATCCCTCCTCCAGCACGCGCCGGTCCTGTTCGGTGTAGCCCGGGCCCAACTGGGCGGGGAACACTTCGGCACTGGTCTTGCCCAGCAGCGGTTGCAACTGCTTGAGGCCGCACCGTTGCACCAACGTGCGGTTGGCCAGCACGTAGCGGGCGTGCAGGTCCTTGATGAAAATCGCCGCATTGGGGATCACATCCAGCATCGGCAGCAACTGCATGACGCCCACCAGCACCTGCTCGATGCTGTGGGGCCGACTCGCCTCGCTCCCTTGGCAAAGGGTCGCAAACGCGCTGTGCATCATGGTGTTTTTCCCCTCTTGAGCGCTCGGACGCGTAGCAGATTGCACCATGCCGCAACCGCTGTCGAGCGACGCAAACTGTGCTGATTTCGTCATCGAAGCCGGCAAAAAACATCAATCGCCGCGCCGCCCATGGGTTCACTGTATCGCCACTGCATGCCTACCCAATAACTCACAAGAAGGCGACGCTATGTCAGGTCAAGGCAAGTTCAAGAAACAGCTCTCACTGATGGACCTTACGTTTATCGGCCTGGGCGCCATCTTCGGTTCCGGCTGGTTGTTCGCGGCCAGCCACGTGTCGGCGATTGCCGGCCCCGCAGGGATTTTTTCCTGGTTGCTCGGCGGTTTCGCAGTGCTGCTCTTGGGCATCGTGTACTGCGAGCTCGGTGCCGCGTTACCACGTGCCGGCGGTGTGGTGCGTTACCCGGTGTACTCCCACGGCCCGCTGTTGGGCTACTTGATGGGCTTCATCACGCTGATCGCGTTTTCCAGCCTGGTGGCCATCGAGGTGGTCGCCTCGCGTCAATACGCAGCGGCCTGGTTTCCCGAGCTGACCAAGGTCGGCTCCAGCGACCCCACGGTCCTTGGCTGGCTGGTGCAATTCGCCCTGCTGTGCCTGTTTTTCGTGCTCAATTACCGCAGCGTGAAGACCTTCGCCATCGCCAACAACCTGGTGAGCGTGTTCAAATTCATCGTGCCGTTGCTGGTGATCGGCGTGCTGTTCACCTTCTTCAAACCGGCAAACTTCCAGGTCCACGGCTTCGCCCCGTTCGGCCTGTCGGGCATCGAGATGGCAGTTTCGGCCGGTGGCGTGATCTTCGCTTACCTGGGCCTCACGCCGATCATCTCGGTGGCCAGTGAGGTGAAGAACCCGCAACGCACCATTCCCATCGCATTGATCCTTTCGGTGCTGCTCTCTACCGCCATCTATGTGCTGCTGCAAACGGCGTTCCTCGGCGGCGTCCCCACCGAAATGCTCGCCAACGGCTGGGCCGGCATCAGCAAGGAGTTGGCGCTGCCCTATCGCGATATCGCCCTGGCGCTGGGCGTCGGCTGGCTGGCGTACCTGGTAGTGGCCGATGCGGTGATCTCCCCCAGCGGCTGCGGCAACATCTACATGAACGCCACGCCCCGGGTGGTGTACGGCTGGGCGCAGACCGGTACGTTCTTCAAGATCTTCACGCGCATCGACGAGAAGTCCGGCATCCCGCGCCCTGCCCTGTGGCTGACGTTTGCCCTGTCGGTGTTCTGGACGCTGCCGTTCCCGTCCTGGGAAGCGCTGATCAATGTGGTGTCTGCTGCGCTGATCCTCAGCTACGCCGTCGCCCCGGTCACCGTCGCCGCGCTGCGCCGCAATGCACCGGACATGGCGCGGCCGTTCCGGGTCAAGGGCATGGCGGTGCTGGGCCCGCTGTCGTTCATCATCGCGGCGCTGATCGTGTACTGGTCAGGCTGGAACACCGTGTCCTGGCTGCTCGGCCTGCAGATCCTGATGTTCGGGGTGTACCTGCTGTGCGCCCGCTGGGTGCCGACCGCGCACCTGAACCTCAAGCAGCAGGTGCGCTCGTCGGCCTGGCTGATCGGCTTCTACGCGGTGACGATCCTGCTGTCCAAGCTCGGCAGTTTCGGTGGCATCGGCGTGATCAGCCATCCGTTCGACACCCTGGTGGTCGCCGCCTGTGCACTGGGCATCTACTACTGGGGCGCCGCTACCGGCGTGCCGGCCCATTTGGTGCGCCTGGAAAACGAAGACGACGAAAGCGAAGCGATCGCCGAACCGCGCTTCACCGCCCCGCTCACCCCAGCCACAAACTGATTGGAGCCCTTTATGAAGCGATTGCATGTGATCGACTCCCACACCGGCGGCGAACCGACGCGCCTGGTGCTCGATGGCTTCCCCGCGCTGACCGGCGCGACCCTCGCCGACCAACTGCACAGCCTGCGCACCGACCATGACCACTGGCGCCGCGCCTGCCTGCTCGAACCGCGCGGCAACGATGTGCTGGTGGGCGCGCTGTACTGCCCGCCCGTCACCCCGGGCGCGACCTGCGGCGTGATCTTCTTCAACAACGCCGGTTACCTGGGTATGTGCGGCCACGGCACCATTGGCCTCGTCGCATCGTTGCACCACCTGGGCCGCATCGCGCCGGGTGATCACACGTTTGACACGCCCGTAGGCGCTGTCGTCGCGACCTTGCATGAGGACGGCGCCGTCACCCTGGGCAACGTGCCCTCCTATCGCTATCGCCAACAGGTGTCGGTCGAGGTTCCGGGGCATGGCGGGGTGCACGGTGATATCGCCTGGGGCGGCAACTGGTTCTTCCTGGTGTCCGAGCACGGCCAGCGCCTGGACATGGACAACGTCGACACCCTCACCGACTACACCTGGGCGATGCTCAAGGCCCTGGAAGACCAGGGCATTCGCGGCGCCGACGGGGCGGTGATCGACCATGTCGAGCTGTTCGCCGACGACGCCCACGCCGACAGCCGCAACTTCGTGATGTGCCCCGGCAAGGCCTACGACCGTTCACCCTGCGGCACCGGCACCAGCGCCAAACTCGCCTGCCTGGCCGCCGATGGAAAACTGGCGCCCGGTGCACCCTGGATTCAAGCCAGCATCACCGGCAGCCAGTTCGAAGGCCGCTATGAATGGGACGGTGAACGCGTCCGCCCTTTCATCACTGGCCGCGCCTACATGACCGCCGACAGCACCCTGCTGATCGACGAGCAGGACCCCTTCGCCTGGGGCATCTGAGCCTCAACCCATTGAACGTTCCAAGGAGTTAGAACAATGAGCGACAACATCTTTACCGGCTGCATCCCGGCCCTGATGACCCCGTGCACCCCCGAGCGCAAGCCGGACTTCGACGCGCTGGTGGCCAAGGGTCGCGAACTGATCGATGCAGGCATGAGCGCTGTGGTGTATTGCGGTTCCATGGGCGACTGGCCGTTGCTCACCGATGCCGAGCGCCAGGAAGGCGTGGCCCGCCTGGTCGCCGCTGGCGTGCCGACCATCGTCGGCACCGGCGCGGTGAACAGCCGTGAGGCAGTGGCCCATGCGGCCCACGCGGCCAAAGTCGGTGCGCATGGCCTGATGGTGATTCCGCGCGTGCTGTCCCGAGGCGCCTCCGCCACCGCGCAAAAGGCGCACTTCTCGGCCATCCTCAAGGCCGCGCCGAACTTGCCGGCGGTGATCTACAACAGCCCCTACTACGGCTTCGCCACCCGCGCCGAGCTGTTCTTCGAACTGCGCCGCGAGCACCCGAACCTGATCGGCTTCAAGGAGTTCGGCGGCGGCGCCGACCTGCGCTACGCCGCCGAACACATCACGTCCCAGGACGACAACGTGACCCTGATGGTGGGCGTCGATACCCAGGTGGTGCACGGTTTCGTCAACTGCAACGCCACCGGCGCCATCACCGGCATCGGCAACGCCTTGCCCCGCGAAGTCCTGCAACTGGTGGCCCTGAGCAAAAAAGCCGCCAAGGGCGATGCCAAGGCCCGCCGCCAGGCCCGTGAACTGGAAGCTGCGCTGGCGGTGCTGTCGTCCTTCGACGAAGGCTGCGACCTGGTGCTGTACTACAAGCACCTGATGGTACTCAACGGCGACCAGGGCTATGCGCTGCACTTCAACGAAACCGACGTGCTCAGCGATGCGCAGCGTCGTTACGCCGAACACCAGTACGCGCTGTTCCGCCAGTGGTACGCCAACTGGTCGGCCGAGCAGAACGTCGACTGATGCCGAGCGTGCCGCTGTGCCTTGCGCAGCGGCCAACCCCTTTTTCCAGGACGATCCCATGACTCTGACGGGCAAGATGCTGATCGGTCAGCAATCCCTTTCCGGTAATCGCGAAGCGATCCGGGCCATCAATCCCGCCACCGATACTGCATTGGAGCCCGCTTATGCGGGCGGCAGCGCGGAACACGTCGACCACGCCTGCGCCCTGGCCTGGGCGGCGTTTGACGGGTATCGCGAAACGACACTGGAGACGCGCGCGACCTTCCTTGAAAGCATCGCCACGCACATCGAAGCATTGGGCGACGAACTGATCGAACGCGCCGTCGAAGAGACCGGCCTGCCGCAGGCGCGCATCCAGGGTGAGCGCGGCCGCACCTGCGGGCAATTGCGCACCTTCGCCCGCACCGTGCGTGCCGGTGAATGGCTGGACGTGCGTGTCGACAGCGCACAACCACAACGCCAACCCATGCCGCGCCCGGACTTGCGTCAGCGCCATATCGCGCTGGGCCCGGTGGCGGTGTTCGGGGCGAGTAATTTCCCCCTGGCCTTTTCCGTCGCCGGCGGCGATACCGCCTCCGCATTGGCCGCCGGTTGCCCGGTGGTGGTAAAAGCGCACGGCGCCCACCCCGGCACCAGTGAACTGGTCGGACGCGCGGTGGCGCGGGCAGTCAAGGACTGCGGGCTGCCTGAGGGTGTGTTCTCGCTGTTGTACGGTTCGGGTCAGGAAGTCGGCATTGCCCTGGTCACCGACCCGCGAATCAAGGCAGTCGGTTTTACCGGCTCACGCAGCGGCGGTATCGCGCTGACCAAGGCGGCGCAGGCTCGCCCGGAGCCGATCCCGGTGTACGCGGAGATGAGTTCGATCAACCCGGTGTATCTGTTTCCGGCGGCGCTCGAAGCGCGTGCAGAAGCCTTGGCCCAAGGATTTGTCGCATCGTTGACCCAGGGCGCGGGGCAGTTCTGTACCAATCCTGGGCTGGTGATTGCGGTCAAAGGCGCGGCGCTGGACCGGTTTATCAGCGAGGCCAGCACGCACCTGCCCGCGTGTGCCGCGCAGACCATGCTCACGCCGGGTATCTACAAGGCGTATGACGCTGGCGTCAGCGCGTTGAGCCAGTACGCGCAGGTCGCGGCCACAGGCCAGGCGGCGCAGGGCCCGAACCAGGGCCGGGCGCATCTGTTCGTGACCGAGGCCAAGGCCTTCTTGACCCATGAGCAGTTGCAAGCCGAGGTGTTCGGCTCGGCGTCCTTGGTGGTGGTGTGCAGCGATGCCGCTGAAGTACGCGAGGTGAGCGAGCACCTGGACGGTCAACTGACCGCCACCTTGCATCTGGACGAAGCCGACCTGACCAACGCCAGGTCGCTGCTGCCGGTACTGGAACGCAAGGCCGGTCGCCTGCTGGTCAACGGCTGGCCGACTGGGGTGGAAGTCTGTGATGCCATGGTCCACGGCGGCCCCTTCCCCGCGACCTCGGACCCGCGCAGCACCTCGGTGGGCACCGCCGCAATCCACCGTTTCCTGCGACCGGTGTGCTATCAGGATTTCCCGGACGGGTTGCTGCCCGAAGCGCTGCAACACGGCAATCCCTTGTCGCTGCGACGTTTGCTCGACGGCCAGAGAGAGGCCTGACCCATGTCCGATCCCGATATCGTAGTGGTGGGTGCCGGCATCGTGGGCGTGGCCTGTGCCCTGGAGCTGGCCCGCCAGGGTAAACGCGTGTGGGTGCTCGACCCGCAGGCGCCGGGCATGGGGGCGTCCTATGGCAACGCCGGTCACTTGGCGACCGAGCAGGTGTTTCCCATTGCCGACGCGTCGATCCTCAAGCGCCTGCCGGCCATGTTGATGGACCCCATGGGCCCACTGCGCCTGGACTGGAAATACCTGCCCCGCGCCCTGCCCTGGTTCATGCGCCTGCTGCTCAACCTGCGGCCGGCGCCTTACCGGCGCACGGTGGCCGGCATTCGTGCGCTCAATGAAGGCAGCCTGGGGGCGTGGCAGCGTTTGCTGGGCAGCCTCGGTCGGCGGGAATTGCTGCGTGAGGAAGGCTCGCTGCTGGTGTTCGAACGGCCTGGATCCCGCGCGGCACTGGATGGATTGCAACAGCGCATGCAGCAGCAACAAGTGCCGGTGGCGTACTGGTCTGGCGAGGCAATCCGCAAGGTTGCGCCACAGTTGAGTGAGTCCATCCAGGGCGGCCTGTTTTTCCCGGCGACCGGGCATTTTCTCGACCCCTACCACGTGGTCGATGAGCTGGTCCAAGCGGCCAAGGCCAACGGCGTGCAGTTCCTGCAACGACGCGTGCTGGATGGGCGGCTGACCGATCACGGCGTAGCGCTGACGACCGACCAAGGCCCCGTGGACGCCCATCAGGTGCTGATCGCCTGCGGCGCCCACTCCGCCGCACTCACACAAGCCCTCACAGGCGTGAAAATCCCGCTGGACACCGAACGCGGCTATCACCTGATGCTGCCCCACGAACACCATCGCCTGCCGTTCGCCGTGACCTCACTGGAGCGCAAATTCATCATGACCCCCATGACCGGTGGCCTGCGCCTGGCCGGCACAGTGGAGTTCGCCGGGCTGGAACGACCGGCGAACATGGAGCGTGCCTGGCAGTTGCACCGGCTGAGCAAGGGACTGTTCCGCGAAGACCTGACACCACAAGACGCCACGCCATGGATGGGCTTCCGTCCGTCGCTGCCGGATTCGCTGCCGGTCATTGATCGCGTGTGTGACGGCAAGGTGCTGCTGGCGTTCGGGCATCAACATTTGGGGCTGACGCAGGCAGCGGTGACGGCGGAGATGGTTGGTCGGCTGGACACGGACAGCTCGGGCGCCAACCCTTACCGGCTCAACAGATTTTGAAGCCGCCATGATGTTCAACGCACACAGGCAAGCGCTTGCAGCTCTATTTAACCAACCGCTTCTCCTTCGAGGGGCGATATCCGAAATACGAGCTGTAGCACTTGCTGAAATGGCTCGGCGATACAAACCCGCAGGCTACCAGCACTTCAACCTGTGACAGCTCGGTGTGCTGCAGCAAGCGGCGCGCCTCGGTCACGCGCAATTCCATGTAGTAGCGTTGGGGCGTGGTGCCGAGTTGCTCCTTGAACAGGCGCTCCAGCTGGCGACGGGAACGGCCGGCGTAGATGGCGAGTTGGTCGAGTTCCAGGGGCTCTTCGAGGTTGGCGTCCATCAGCTTGACCACTTCGCGCAACGGCGCGCTGACGCTGATGTTTTCGGTGGGCTTGATACGACGGTAGCGGGATTCCTCGAAGGACAGGATGTCTTCGATGCCTTCCACCAGTGCCTTGCCGTGCAGCTGCTTGATCCAGTCCAGGGCCATGTGGAACGCACCGGAGGGGCTGGACGCCGTGAGGCGGTCGCGGTCGATCACGTAAGGTTCGCTGGTTACTTGGCTGGCCTTGGAGACTTCCGCCAGTGCCGGGCGATGTTCGGGATGGATGGCGCATCGGTAGTCTTGCAGCAGGCCGGCACGCCCGAGAAACCAGGCGCCATTCCACAATCCGGCAAGGGTGACACCGCGTTCGGCCGCACTGTGCAGCAGTTGGATAAAGTCTTCACCGGCCTTGAGTTCGGTGCGAAAACCACCGCAGATCACCAGCAGGTCCAGCTCCTGCAGCGCCGCCATATCGAAGCGCGCATCCGGGCGGATGACCAGCCCGAGGTCGCTGACGACTTCCCCATCGCCGCAACCATAGGTGCGCGCGGCGAACAGGTCGGGACGCAGCAGGTTGGCGGTGACGAAGGTATCGAGCGTCTGGGTGAAGGCCGGCAGGGAAAAATGTTCGAGCAGCAGAAAGCCGACGCGGGTGACCGACGCCGGCTGAGAAGTTTCGTTGAGGTAGCGCAGGTTCTTGCCTTTCATGCCACCGCTGAATTGACGTCTTTCCATCGAGGGTTGGCCCACTCTTATTGTTGATGCAATGGGCGCCATCTTAGGGGGAAATGCGGTGGCTGTCTCAGGCACTGATCTGGATTTGTACCGCGCCCGGCAAAGCCCGTGGCAGAACAGCCGCGACGGCATCTGATACGGTTTTTTCTTTGCCATCTGAATCTGTATCGAAATGCCCCCAAAGTGGACAATGGCGTCAATCCCACTCCCTTCCCTTCGGAGGCCCCATGACCAAGATGGCAATTTTCCTGTTCGGCTTTTTGGTATTGACCATCGGCATTGGCTTGCTGGCGACCATTTCGCCGGTGTAAGCCTCAGCCGGCGAACAGCATCGGGTACAGCGACAGCACCAGCAACGCGGCCATCGAGCCATTGAACAACCGCAACCAGCGCGGTTCGCGCAGCACATTGCGCAAGCCACTGCCACAGCCGACCCACACGCACACACTGGGCAGGTTGACGATGGCGAACACCAGCGCAATCACCAGCACATTGGTGACATACCCTTCGGCCGGCGTGTAGGTGGTGATGGCCCCGAGCGCCATGATCCAGGCCTTGGGGTTCACCCACTGGAAGGCCGCCGCGCCGAGGAAAGTCATCGGCTTGCCCCTGTCATTATTGCTGTCGGACATGCCGCCCGCCGTCGCGATCTTCCACGCCAGGTACAGCAAGTACGCCGCGCCGACATAACGCAACGCCGTGTAGGCCCACGGGAACACCTTGAACACCTCCCCCAGCCCCAGCCCGACCGCAATCACCAGCAGCATGAAGCCGATGCTGATCCCCAGCGCGTGCGGCATGGAACGACGGAAGCCGAAATTCACACCCGATGCGAGCAACATGGTGTTATTGGGTCCCGGAGTGATCGAAGACACGAAGGCGAACAGCACGAAGGCTGAGAGCAAGCTGGTAGACATGAACATGACGCGGCATCCAAGCGAGGTGATAGTGCGTCGACAGTAGAGGGTTATGCAGCCCCGCGCCCCGTACAGCCACGCGCAGATGCAGGCGTACACTTTTCAGATCGGTCTGACAGTTCTTTCACAAACCTTTCACAAGCGAAGCATTAGGGTAGTCCCAGCTCCTAATGAAAACCTTTTAAGCCCGTGCCCCCATCGCGGGCTTTTCTTTGTCCGGCATTTGGTGCGGGCACAAAAAAGGCAAGCCATTGGCTTGCCTCATTGTGTGTGGCTCAGCGCGGGCCGCCACCAGGGCCACCGCCGCCGCCAAAGCCAGGACCGCCACCTTGGCCATGCCCGCCACCGTGGCCACCACCACCGCCATGGCCACCCCCTGGCGGCATGAACATCCAGCAACCAGACAGGGTCGACAACAACGCAACCACCACGGCCGCCTTGGTAAGGTAATTCAACTTCATGACAACGCTCTCTACTTAACGAGATTAACTTCTCGCTGGATAGGACAGCGTGGCGGCCGATGCGTCACGGTTATCGTGTAACGCGTTGGTAGGGCTTGTATGCGTGGTGATACATCAGGAGGGGCTGGCTGATTTGAAGGCTGGGCGCGCACTCATGCACCCAAACCACAGACAATAAAAAACCCCGTAGACGTTAATCTACGGGGTTTTCAAGAGTGGAGGCCGAGGTCGGAATCGAACCGGCGTAGGCGGATTTGCAATCCGCTGCATAACCATTTTGCTACTCGGCCTCAAACGATCAGTGTCAACACAACCAACACTCACCGTGTAAAAACTTGAGTGGACTTGAAAGCCCTGCCTCTACTCTAACTCATTGAATACATTGAGGTTTTTAATGCCTCATTGCGTTCGATGGGCGCCATTATGTACGTATTTGCCAACCCGTGCAACCCCTTGATTTCAAAAATATTTCGCCGTGGTATCAAGGGGTTGCGTGCGCGCCCTACTCCTTGATCCGTTGTACCTGGTACTGCGGATCGGCCGTTATCTGGGCTTCGGTAAAAGGCAGCGGGCTGAGTTTTTTCTCGGAGAACGCCTGGGTCTGGTCCTTGGCGTGGGGCGATGCAGGGTTACTGGACTGGGAAAACGCCAGCACGCCTTCAGCATGGGGGCCCTTGTCATCGAACGTGACGATTTGCAGGTAGCTGCTGCCACTGACCACTTCACGTTTGCCATCCGCACGGGGCACGGTTTGCATGGCGTTGTAGATGCCCAGTTCCTGTGGACCGCCGTGGATGGGGATTTGGCCAGAGCGCTGTACGTCGCCCCATTGGCTGTTGGCCGTCAAGCCGAGTTTGGCCACCGCCGCCGTCGAGGCCAGCATGGCGTCGCGCAGGGCCTTGGCGACGGGTTCGCGGTCGATCGCCAGGCCACGCGGGGTGGTCAAGGGTTGGTCCGGGTCGAAGGCCACGCGCCAGGCGTCGGGGATTTGCGCCAGATGTTCGACCAGATTGATGAAGTGCACCAGGCCCAGGCCGCTGTCGAGGTTGGCGCGGCGGTCCCAAGCTTTCAGGCTGGCACACAGGGGTTGCAGGGCGGCGGCGTCGGGGCCGAGGGACTCAGCGCAGAACGCCAGCAGGTCGGGCATGACCTGGCCGGCCAGGTACACCTCGTTGTCCATGACCATGTTTTGCAAGTCGGCAACGGTGATCGGTTGTTGCTCCAGGGACTGCAAGCGTTGCAGGGCGAAGCGTGCCCGTGGGCCGAGGCCGATGTGGTCCTGGCTGATCACCGGGGAGAACCCGGTCAGCGGCGCCTTGGGGTTGGCCATCCATGCAGAATCATTGGCGTGCTGCACATAGTCGCGGCGTTCAAGTTGCGGCAGCTGGTCGGCCGAGAAAATGCCGGGCTGGGCGGCGCGCGGGTCTACGTCCCAGGCGCAGGCGCTGCGGGCGCCGTCGAGCATGATCATCTGCAGGCCGGCGCGCGGGTCGCTGCAGTGCGCAAGCTTGGCCTCGCTGACGTTGGGCACCACCGACTGGTTCATGTACAGGCTCTGGCCCTGGTCATCGGCCGCCAGGGTGTTGACCCACGGGATGCCTTGCAGGGTGTGCACCGACGTTTGCAGTTCCTTGAGGTTGCTGGCGCGGTTCATCGCATACCACTGTTGCAGCACGCGGTCGTTACCGAGGTTGGCGTCGCGCAGGCTGAACGCATGGTGATTGTCCCAATCCAGCTTGCCAGGCCATTGCACCACCGGGCCGAACTGCGAACTGTAGACCGTGTGAGTTTGGCTTTTGAGGCTGCCATCCGCTTGCTTGACCTGGACGTTCACCACCGCTTTATCCAGCGGCAGGGACTTGCCGTCCAGCAGATAGCGCGTGGAGTCCTTCGGGTCCAGAGTCAGGCGATACAGGGTGAAGTGTTTGGAGGTGTCCACCGTGTGCGTCCAGGCCACATGCTGGTTGAAGCCGATGTTGATCACCGGCAAGCCCGGCAGCGCAGCACCCATCACGTCCAACTGGCCCGGGATGGTCAGGTGCATCTGGTAGAAACGCATGCCGCCCACCCACGGGAAATGTGGGTTGGCCAGCAACATGCCCCGGCCATTGAATGAGCGGTCACGCCCCACGGCGACGGCGTTACTGCCACGGTCGAAACTGAAGCGCTGCTGGCGCGCGGCGGCCAGCTCAAAGCCCCGGGCATTGCTGGACGCGCTGGCGGTGGCCTGTGGCGGTGTCGCGCCCACCAACGCTTCGGCGAATTGGCCGACGCCGCCTTCTACCAACAGCCTGCGGGTCAACTTGATCAAGTCTTCAGCCACCAACGGCCGTACCCAAGCGGCCCGGCACTGGACAGGCGCGCCCTGCTCTTTCAGGTAACGGTTGTAGCCCGCCACATAGCCTTCGATACGCTGGCGGATCTGCGGCGTCTGCGCTTTCCAGAACGCGGCAACGGCGTCCGGGCGGTTGAGCCAGGTGAAAAACACGTCACTGGCCAGGTTGTTGCGCGCTTCGGGTGTTTCCTGTTCAGGGCCGAAAAACCTCGCGCGTTCACCTCTCACCGTGACCACTTCATTGGCCAACAGGCACAGGTTGTCCTGGGCGTAGGCGTAACCAATGCCAAAGCCCAGGCCACGCTCGTCACTGGCGCGGATGTGCGGAACGCCGAAACTGGTGCGCCGAACCTCCGCCGACGCCTGCGCTGCCGATTCCCGCGCGGAGGCGGCCAAGCTCAATCCCAGCAACACCCCTGCCACGCACACCCTGGACAACCCGTTGAAAATAATCACGCCGACTCCACAGTCAAATTGGACACCCTCACAAGGGGCAACTACCCCACCGTAAGGACGCAAAAAGCCCGAAGTAATTTAGCGCGGAGGGAGGTTTATTCGAGGCGGTGCGACTGTGACAAAACCGATACCGACAAAATTTCTACATTGAAAACTTCATGATTCTGCCCGCTCGTTCGTCTTATTACCTAAGAGCGCTCATTTTTTCCTGATCAGGCTCTGATAAGGAGTTTTTGCATGTACAACCCGCAAGTGCCCACGGATGGACATTCATCGGCCGCCGACAGCCACTTCGACAGTGGGACCCTCGCCTTCGGCAAGACGCCGGAGCACGGCAATCAACGGATTCGCCACCTGCTCAAATGTTTCGGCCTGCGCACCAGCCTGATCCGGCTGAAGGTCATCGACGCCCTGCTCAGCGCCGCCGAGCACGGGCGCACCCTCGGTGTGCGCGGTGTGCACAGCCACATGCTGGAGCTGGGCATTCCGCTGTCATTCCTGAGCGTGCGCGAAGTGCTCAAGCGCCTGTGCAGCGAGGGCGTGATCACGCTCAACGCCGACAAAAGCTACAGCCTCCATGCGGAGGCTGCCAAGGTGCTCGAAGGCCGCGAATGACTCAGAGCTTGACCTTGCGCCGCATGATACCGTTGATCACAACGACCACCACGGCGATGGCAATGGCGATGGTCTGGAAGGTTTTCTCGCTGATCACCCCGATGTTTTGCAAGTAGGACAAGCCAAACATCGATGCCAGAACGGCCAAGGCAATCAGAATCGAATATTTCAAACGTTGCTTTTGCGTCATGACGGGTTCCTGAACCTGAAAAATATATGCACGGCGTGTCGCCAACAACTGCCAGGCGTCGAGCCCGTTGCGTGGCAGGCCGCCTATGTTACAGACGATCAAAGGCTTTGGCTTGTCCAGCGCGGCAAGCGGCGCTTGATATATGACGACAACAATCCCCAGGCGAGATCGGGGAACGTTCCCACGCGACCTTCCACCCACAGAGCGGTCCTGGCGATGGACGCCAGGTTTCAACGCACTCTCGAGTGAAGGAATCGCGAATGATCACGCCCACTGGTGGCAACGGCCACTACCCTCTGCAAACGATTCCCGCCAAAGTCGCTCCACCAGCGCCCCCCTCACCCTACGATCCACCGGCCGCCCTCACCCCTGGCGTACTCAACGTCAAGCGGCACGCGCTGTACAGTGACGGCGATGTGCGCATCCATCGAGAAATGGTGTGGAACCCCGCAGACCCGGACAACCCCACCCTCATGTCGAACCGCCTGGTGGTGGAAACCGGCGACGCCAGCGACACGATTCACGTGCGCCGCTGGCCCGGCAGCCGGTTGCAGATCATCGTCAACGACAAACCCTATCTGTTCGACGCCGAATCCACTCAAGGCCCCTCTCAAGGCCTGTGGATCAAGACCAACGGCGGCGATGATCAGGTCCGGATCGATGACGATGTGGACATCCGCGTCGATGTCGACGGCGACGACGGTGATGATCACTTGATCGCCGGTGGCGGACGCACTCGCCTCTACGGCGGCCGGGGTAACGACGTGATACAACTCGGCCGGGGCCTGGGGTATGCCGAGGGCAACGACGGCGACGACGTGATCATGGGCGGACGCGGCAATAACGTGATGTATGGCAACAACGGCCATGACCGCCTGTATGCCGGTGCGGGGGCATCCACCAAGCAAAGCTACCTGGATGGCGGCGACGGTGACGACGATTTGTACGCGGGCAACGGGCACACGGTGCTGCATGGCGGTAAAGGCACCGACCACCTGATCGGGCACGACAGCACGGCGTTTTACACGGGCAAGGGTCAGGACACACTGTGGCGAAACAAGGCCGATGATTTGATATATGCCAAAGCCAGCGACCGTTTCAACCTTCCCGAGGGCGCTGCCTGGGCCGCAATGGCGCACAGCGACGCGGGTGATTTCGCATTCAGCATCCAGGGCGAACCGGATTTCCAGCAGCGCGTGGCTGATGACTTCGAGTTCCTGCGCAGTTCTCCCGCAGGACAGCAGGCGCTGGAACACATGGACGCGCTGGCCTTTATCAATGGCAACAAGCTGCCCATATGGCCAATCAGCTTCGGAGGCAGCGAATACCGCTTCTACAGCAATGAGCTGGATGCCTTGCCGGCTGATGCACCTGAACACCTCAAGCCCGCGACCAATGGATTCCTACAAAACGGTGTGCCGGGTTCCCGAGGCGATCTTGCCGAGATCCATTACGACTCCCCGTCGATACTGGAAAACAGGGAACGGACCAACACGCTGGTTCCAGTGACGGCCCTGTTCCACGAAATGGTCCACGCCTACAACGGCGCGACGGGCACATTCGTCCGAGGGTTCAATCACGAAGACGGGCACGATGTGCCGCACCTTGAGCGTCAAACCATTGGCCTGCCAAACGGCGCCCAACCCTACGATTTCGACGACGACCCCTCGACACCCGCCGCCACCGTCAACCCTTACCCCTTCACGGAGAACGCGCTGAACGCAGAGATGGGCAAGCCGCTCAGGCAATCCTATGTTCTAAATGTCAGCCCCCAGGGTGATGGGGTGTAAACCACGCCTGGTATTGAAGTGGCGCGGCCTCACTCGTCGCGCCGTTTCTTGCACGATCGTACCTAAAGCTCCCGCTCCCCACGCCGATAGCCCTACGAAGCTCTAACAAAGCCGCGTCGATAATAAACGCTTCGTAAGGACGGCCCCATGCCCCCACTGCGCTCCATCCAAACCCGCTATACCCTGTTCCTGGTGCTGTTCGTCCTGGTTTTATTCGTCTTGACGGTGGTCGGCATCGGCCAATTGGTTGCCCCCACGCTGCGTCACACGGAAGAACAGGTGGTGCTCAACCGCGTCAGCGAGGTCGCCGAGCAGATCCAGGGCGAGCTGAACAAGGTTCAGGCCCAACAACGCAGCATCACCCAGACCGTCCCTCTGCTGGACAGCGACGCTATCGACAAGGTCCTGCCTGGCCTGGTCGATCAATATGGCGAGCTGAAAGTCTTCGGCGGCGGCATCTGGCCGTTGCCCAACCAGCGTACCCCGGGGCGCAATAAACACAGCACCTTCTGGCACCGCGACGCCTCGGGCAAGCTCACCGTGAACACGTTCTGGAACAGCGACCCCGCCCCCAACTACTACGACCAGAGCTGGTACAAGGGCGGCCTCGCCTCGCCACGCGGCCAGTGCGCCTGGGCGGCCGCCTACAAGGATGACGCAAGCCAGGAACCCCGCACCAACTGCGCCATGGCGATCCAACGCGACGGTGCCGCCTACGGCGTTGCCACCATCGACGTGACCCTGGGTTTCTTCAATGACCTGGTGGCCAGCAAGGAAAAAGACATCGGCAGCCAGATGCTGATCGTCGAAGCCGACGGCAAGATCATCAGCAACAGCTCGCGCATCAGCGGCCCGGTGGTGTTGAAAAACATCAGCGAGCTGGCCTCGACCTCAGCGTTTGCCGCCCAGGTCAGCAAGGCCCTGACCCAGCGCAACCAGGGGTTGCAGCGCAGCGAGTTCGACAACAGCGGCGTGGCCAGCACCTTCTACCTGCGCCCAATCGAAGGCACGCCGTGGTTGCTCGCCACCGCCCTGCCGACGTCGCTGATTACCGCCCAGCGCGATGATGTGCTCGGCACACTGGCCCTGCTGCAAATCCCCATGGTAGTGCTGCTGGTACTGCTCGCCGCCTATGCGATCCGCCAACTGGTGCAGCGCATGAAGTCGCTCAAGACCAATATCGACGCGCTCTCCACCGGCGATGCCGACCTGACGCGACGCATCACCATTCGCGCCGAGGACGAACTGGGCGCCATCGGCCATTCGGTGAACCGCTTTATCGTCTACCTGCAGAACATGATCGGCGAGGTGACCCAGGCCACCGGCGCCATGGCCTCGGGCCTTGAGCAACTGCAACAGGCGTCGGCCCAGACCAACCGCATCCTGGTGCGGCATGCCTCGGAAACCGACCAGACCGTCACGGCCATCACCGAGATGAGTTCCACCGCCGACACCGTCGCGCAAAACGCTGCCGAAACCGCCGCGTTCACCCAGCGCGCCAATGAACATGCCGACCGTTCCCGGGTGGTGGTGGGCGAAGCGTCCAGCAGCGTCAGCGCCTTGATCGGCGAAGTGTCCAGCGCCACTCACAGTGTGGAAAACATGCGCCAGGACGCTGCGCGTATCACTGAAACCCTTGGGGTGATCGGCGCGATTGCCGGCCAGACCAACTTGCTGGCCCTCAACGCCGCCATCGAAGCCGCGCGCGCAGGCGAACAGGGCCGCGGCTTTGCGGTGGTGGCCGATGAGGTCCGCGCCCTCGCCGCCCGCACCCAGGCCAGCACCTCGCAGATCAACGAAATGCTCGCACGCCTGACCAGCGGCGTAAGTTCATCGGTGGCGGCCATGGAAAATACCCAGGCCAGCTGCCAATCGGCGGCGGATGCCACGGCGCGGGTCAACACCGGGCTGGATGAGATGGCGGGCTCGGTCAGCCACATCAACAACCTCAGCACCCAGATCGCCACGGCCGCCGAACAGCAGAGCGCGGTGACCGAGGAGATCAACCGCAGCATGGTGCAAATCCGACAAATGGTCGAAGAGTTGGTGCAAAGCGGCCAGGCCACCGAAACCAATACGCAAAGCCTGCTGGACGCCAATGGCCGGGTAATTGCGCTGATGGGACGCTTCAAAGTCCGTTGATCACTTGATCGGCTGCTCCCGTGCAAAGCGCGGGAGTCGGACTATTCTGACAGTTCCAAGTCGCACAGGAGGTGTGCCATGCGCGCTGCCGAGCAGTCGATCCGCTTGGAGCGGATCAGTCAGGAACGTTTTATCCAGGCCCCCATCGAAACCGTCTACGACTACGTCACCCAACCGGATCGCTGGCACGAATGGCATCCCACATCCCTCAGCGCCGACACCGGCACCACGGGATCAGTCACCGCCGGAGCGCGGTTCACCGAGATGGTCGACTTGCTCGGCGTGCGCATGCCCATGAGCTACCGCGTACAGATCACCCGGCGCCCGAGTGAATTCAAGACCGTCTTCACCTCCCTGGCCGTTGACGGCTCGATTCATTATTTCCTGCGCCCCTTCAATAACGGCACCCTGTTCAAACGCATCCTGATCTATGAAACCGAATTGCAATTAGTGACCTTGCACGAGCGCATGATCGAACTCTCGGGCATTGCCCTTGACCAGCTCAAGCACCGCCTCGAGAACCCCGCCTTCGTATAATTTGGAAACACTCCGATCCTGCAGGGGCTGGCTTGCCTGCGATGACGTCGTCATGATCGCCGCCATCCCAAGCCTTCTCCTGCACCGGAGCCCTTCATGAAAACCCCTCTGCGCGTCGCCTTGCTGGCTACCCTCCTCACCACCACACTGGCCCAGGCTGCCGACCTGATCCCCATCGACGTACACCGCGACGCCAACTGTGGCTGCTGCAAAAAATGGATCAGCCACCTGGAAAGCAATGGTTTCAAGGTCAACGACCATGTGGAAGCGGACATGAGTGCGGTCAAGCAACGCCTCGGTGTCGCCCCGCGCCTGGGCTCATGCCATACCGCCGTGATCGACGGCAAGTTCGTCGAAGGCCACGTACCTGCCGATCAGGTACTGGCGCTGCGCAAGCGCGACGACCTGCTGGGCATCGCTGCACCGGGCATGCCGATGGGTTCGCCGGGCATGGAAGTCGACGGGCACAGCGAGGCCTATCAAGTCATCGGCCTGACCCGGGAAGGCAAGGACGTGGTGGTGGCTGAATACCCGGCGCAATGATCGCGGGTTACCTGGGGTTATTCTTCGCGGCGTTTGGCGCCGCGACCTTGCTGCCGCTGCAATCGGAAGCCGTGCTGGTGGGCCTGTTGCTCAGCGGGCATTACAGCCTGTGGTGGTTGCTGGGTGTTGCCACCCTGGGCAATGTACTCGGCTCGGTCGTGAATTGGTGGCTCGGGCGCTGGGTCGAGCATTTCAAGGCGCGGCGCTGGTTTCCGGTCAATGACCGGCAGTTGGAAAAAGCCCGCCAACATTACGCGCGCTGGGGGCATTGGACCTTGTTGCTGAGTTGGGTGCCGATCATTGGCGACCCGTTGACGCTGGTGGCTGGGGTCATGCGCGAGCCTTTCTGGCGGTTTCTGCTGTTGGTGACGCTGGCCAAAAGTGCGCGCTATGGGGTGCTCGCTGCGGTGACCTTGCAGTGGGTGTTAATCCCCACTTAATCCCCTCGCAACAGCATCCGGGCACTGACTCAGGAGCCCCGCCCATGTCTCTGTTCCGCGCTTTTTGTACCGCTGGCTTGTTCACAGCCAGCGTCACCCCTGTGCTGGCCGCCAGCTACGGCCCCGAACTGCAGGGCTTCGCATACCCCTATCCGCTGAAGCATTTTGAATTCACATCCCAGGGTGAAACGTTGCAGATGGGCTATATGGACGTCCCGCCCAGCGGTCAGGCCAACGGCCGCAGCGTGGTGCTGATGCACGGCAAGAACTTCTGCGGCGCCACCTGGGAGGGTTCGATCAAAGCGCTCACCGAGGCCGGCTACCGCGTGATTGCACCGGACCAGATCGGCTTCTGCAGCTCCAGCAAGCCTGAGCATTACCAGTACAGCTTCCAGCAGCTGGCAACCAACACCCACCAGTTGCTGGAAAAACTTGGTGTCCAAAAGGCCACGCTCCTAGGCCACTCCACCGGCGGCATGCTCGCCACCCGTTACGCCCTGATGTACCCGGCACAAACCGAGCAACTTGCGCTGGTCAACCCTATCGGTCTGGAAGACTGGAAGGCGTTGGGTGTGCCCTCCCTCACCGTCGACCAATGGTATGCGCGTGAACTGAAGGTGAATGCCGACGGGATCCGCAAATACCAGCTCAATACCTATTACGTCGGGCGCTGGAAGCCGGAGTACGAGCGCTGGGTGGACATGTACGCGGGCCTCAGCAACGGCCCGGGCCATAAACGGGTCGCCTGGAACTCAGCGTTGATTTACGACATGATCTTCACCCAGCCGGTCTACTACGAGTTCAAGCACCTGCCAATGCCGACGCTGCTGTTGATCGGTACGTCCGATAACACGGCCATCGGCAAAGACCTCGCGCCGCCCGCCGTGAAGGCGAAGCTGGGCGACTATCAGGTGCTGGGCAAACACGTGGCCAAACTGATTCCGCACGCCACCCTGGTGGAATTCCCGGGATTGGGGCATGCGCCGCAGATGGAAGAACCGGCCAAGTTTCACCAAGCGCTGTTACAGGGCCTGAACGCCCTTTAGTCCAACCCTTTTTGAGGTTCGCGTGAATGTCGGTACAGATTGCAGTCATCGATGATTGGCAGCGGGTGGCGCGTGGCGTGGTGGACTGGTCAGCCCTGGAGGCTGTCGGCCAGTTGCATTTCCTGCACGATTACCCGGCGGGTACCGCGACGATGATCGAGCGTTTGCGCGAGTTCGACGTGATTTGCGTGATGCGCGAGCGCTCCACGTTCGACAAGGCGCTGCTGCACGGTCTGCCCAAGCTCAAATTGCTGGTGACCGGCGGCATGCGCAATGCCGCCATCGACATTCCCGCCGCGAAGGCCCTGGGCATCCAAGTGTGCGGTACCGACAGCTACAAACAGGCCGCACCGGAACTTACCTGGGCGTTGATCATGGCGTCCACCCGCGACCTGCTGGCGCAAGCCAACTCCCTGAGAGCGGGCGGATGGCAGATCGGCCTCGGCGGCGACCTGCATGGCAAGACCCTGGGCATTCTGGGACTGGGCAGCATCGGCCAAAAGGTTGCACAGTTCGCCCACGTGTTTGGCATGCGGGTGATCGCCTGGAGTGAAAACCTCACGCCGGAGCGCGCCGCCGAAACCGGCGTGACCTGGGTCAGCAAGCGGGCACTGTTCGAACAGTCCGACATTCTTACCGTGCACCTGGTGCTCAGCGAGCGCAGTCGCGGGCTGGTGGATGCCGAGGCGCTGAGCTGGATGAAACCTACGGCGCGCCTGGTCAATACGGCAAGGGGGCCAATCGTGGACGAGCAAGCCTTGGTACAGGCACTGGAGAACGGTCGCCTGGCCGGCGCGGCCCTGGATGTGTTTGCCGAGGAGCCGTTGCCGCTGGATCACCCGTTCCGACGCCTGCCCAATGTGCTGGCGACCCCGCACGTAGGCTATGTGAGCGAGCAGAATTACCGGCAGTTCTACCAGCAGATGCTCGAAGACATCGTGGCCTGGTCGAACGGCGCGCCCATTCGCGTGCTGGGCTAATGCACCAAACCGGGGCGAACGCCTTCTTGTGGCGGGGGAGCCTGCTCCCCTTGGGCTGCGCATCAGACCTGTTTTGGGGCCGCTACCGGCCCCAGCCGGAGCAAGCACCTTGCCCACACGCAAGCAGCAACGTTTAGCGATTTGCCAGAGCTGCATAAGGTTACAAGTTTTTTGTCCTACAAAATCCTCTCACAAACCCTACAGGCTCTAGGATCTGTCCTAGACTCATGACCGATGGGTCCGATCCAAAACAAAAACCCCGCAAAAAATCTAAACTTTACAACCCTGCCGTAGGTCCAGTTTTAAGGTAAGGCATGCGCCGGTATATGACGGCAAATGCCCGTCCATCCAATCTTTTTTCGCAATCCGTGCAACTGGCATACGCCTTGCCAGTTTGTACAGTGCTTGTGCGCCTGACCGCAGGATGCGGTCATCGGAGCTGGTGGCAGCGGGCCATCAGCCTACCAATATGTGGGAGAGAATTATGATCAGTGCCGCAGTAGATACTCAGGGAGAGCGCTTCAGTCAGCCGGTAGGGGGTCCGACCTCGTTGGCCGACCTGCCGAACACTGTGCGGCCGATCGTGAGTCAGAACCCAAATCGCAAAAAAGTGCTGTTTGTCACATCGGAATTTGCCGATCTGGTCAAAACCGGCGGCCTTGGCGACGTTTCCGCTGCCCTGCCCCGCGCCATGGCGCACTTGCACGATGTGCGGGTATTGATCCCCGGGTACCCGCAGGTCATGGAAAGCGACAACCCGATCCACATCATTGGTGAGCTGGGTGGCCACGCGGCGCTGCCGCCGTGCAAGATCGGACGCATGGACCTCAAGGACGGCCTGGTCATCTATGTACTGATCTGCCCCGAGCTCTACGAGCGTGAAGGTACCCCCTACGGCGCCAACAATGGCCGCGACTGGCCGGATAACCATATCCGTTTCGCCCGGCTGGGTTTGGCGGCCGCCGACATCGCTGCGAACCTGGCGCAGATTCACTGGTGCCCGGACCTGGTGCACGCCCACGACTGGCCCGCCGGCCTGGCGCCGGCCTATATGCACTGGCGTGGGTCACGCACCCCGACGCTGTTCACCATTCATAACCTGGCCTATCAAGGCGTGGTCAGCCTGGCCTCCACGCCGGAGCTGGGAATCCCGCCCCACGCCCTGCAACAGGAGGGCATGGAGTTCTACGGCAAAATGTCGTTCCTCAAGGCCGGTATGGCGTATTCGAGCCACATCACCACGGTGAGCGCCACCTACGCCCAGGAAATCACCACCCCCGAATTCGGCTGCGGCCTGGATGGCTTCCTTGCCAGCAAGACCCAGCAGGGTCTGCTCAGCGGTATTCCGAACGGCATCGATGAAAGCTGGGAAACCTCCACCGATACGCACCTGCAACACAACTTCAATATTGGCGACTGGGACGGCAAGGCGATCAACGCCGGGCACGTGCGTGAACTGTTCGGCCTGGATGCGTCCAAGGGCCCGCTGTTCGCCGTAGTCTCGCGCCTGGTCTACCAGAAAGGCCTGGACCTCACTGAAGCGGTGGCCAGCTTTATTGTCGAGAACGGCGGCCAGATCGCGATCATCGGCCGTGGCGAGCCGGAAGAAGAGCAGGCCATGCGCGAGTTGGCCCTGCGCTTCCCGGGTCAGGTGGGTGTACGGATCGGCTTCAACGAAACCGACGCGCGCCGCATGTTCGCCGGCAGCGATTTCCTGCTGATGCCATCGCGCTACGAGCCGTGCGGCCTCAGCCAGATGTATGCCCAGCGCTTCGGCTCGTTGCCCGTTGCCCGGAATACGGGTGGCCTGGCGGACACCATCGAGAACGGCGTCACTGGCTTCCTGTTCAATGAATCCACCGTCGAGAGTTACGAAGAAGCCCTGAGCCGCGCCTTCAAGGTGTTCGCCTTTCCCGCCCTGCTCAACGCCATGCGTTGCCGCGCCATGACCCAGCCCTTCAACTGGTGTCAGGCGGTGGAACCCTACGCCGAACTGTACGAACAACTTGTGGCCAAGGCCCTGGGGAAATCCGCTAAATAATCAAGGGAGGTTTTTGTAGATGCCGTCACGGACTCTGGAAACCTGGCCCCACGGCGCAATTATGCTGGACGCGCAACACACGCGTTTTGCCCTGTGGGCGCCAGACGCGTATTACGTCAGCGTTGAATTGGAACACCGCAAGCCCGTAGCCATGCTGCCCCAGGCAGACGGCTGGTTCGAAACTGAAATAGCGTGCCCGGCGGGCACGCTCTACCGCTTCAATATCGACGGGGAACGGGATGTCCCCGATCCGGCGTCCCGGGCCCAGGCCTCGGACGTGCATGGCTGGAGCCTGGTAGTCGACCCGCTCGCCTATCAATGGCGACACAGCCATTGGCAAGGCCGCCCGTGGCACGAGGCGGTGATCTACGAACTGCATGTCGGCGCCATGGGCGGTTATGCCGGCGTCGAGAAACACCTGCCACGCCTGGCTGAGCTCGGCATCACCGCCATCGAATTCATGCCCTTGGCGCAATTTCCCGGTGAACGCAACTGGGGCTACGACGGGGTCTTGCCCTACGCACCCCACTCCTCCTACGGCACGCCTGAACAGCTCAAGCACCTGATCGACAGCGCTCACGAGCATGGCCTGGCGGTGATCCTCGACGTGGTCTACAACCACTTCGGCCCGGACGGCAACTACCTCGGCCAGTACGCCCAGGGTTTCTTCCGTGAAGACGTGCACACCCCGTGGGGTGCTGGCATTGACTTCGATCGCCGTGAAGTGCGGGATTTCTTCCTCGACAACGCACTGATGTGGCTGCTGGAGTACCGCTTTGACGGCCTGCGCATGGACGCCGTGCACGCCATCGACAACCCGGGGTTCCTCAAGGAGCTGGCGCAACGCGTGCGCGAACAAGTGAACACGGGACGCCACGTCTGGCTGGTGCTGGAGAATGAATTCAACCAGGCCAACCTGCTGGAACAGGATTTCGATGCCCAGTGGAATGACGACGGCCACAACGCGTTGCATGTATTGCTCACCGGTGAATCCGACGCGTACTACAGCGACTTCGCCAAAGACACCACCGCCAAATTGGCACGCTGCCTGAGTGAAGGCTTCATCTATCAGGGCGATATCACCCGACATGGCCATACCCGCGGCGAGCCCAGCGGCCACCTGCCGCCGAGCGCCTTTGTGCTGTTTTTGCAGAACCACGACCAGATCGGCAACCGTGCGCTGGGCGAGCGCCTGCATCAGCTGTGTTCGCCTCAGGCACTGGAGGCCGCGACCACGTTGTTGCTGATGTCACCGATGATCCCGTTGATGTTCATGGGCGATGAAGTCAATGCCAGCGAGCCGTTCCTGTTCTTCACCGACCACCACGGCGAGCTGGCTGAGGCGGTGCGTGAAGGTCGGCGCAGTGAGTTCGCCGACTTCGCCGCGTTCCAGGACCCCGAGCGCCGCGAACGCATCCCGGACCCCAACGCGCCAGCGACCTTCGAACACTCGAGCCCTGCGTTTACCGATCATCCGCATAGCCGGCTGTATCGCCAATTGCTCAGCCTGCGCCACCGCCATCTGGTGCCGCACTTGCCCGGCAGTCTCGCGCTGGGCGCCCAGGTGCTGGCCGACGGTGCGGTGTCCGCGCGCTGGCGCCTGGGCGATGGCAGCCTGCTGCAGATCGACCTGAACCTGGGTGCTACCGCCCTCGATCTTCCCGCCAGCGCCCACGTCCTGTTCCAAACGCCTGCCGAACAAGGTGCGCAACTGCCGCCTTTCAGCGCACGCGTCACCCTATCCCCTGTTGGAGAGCAACCTTGAGTGAAGCGAACCTGGAAATCCTCGCCAGCCGCGCGGGCCTGGCCGTTGACTGGATCGACGCCAACGGCCGCCCGCAACGTGTAGCCCCCGACGCCCTGCGCGCCGTGCTCAAGGGCCTGGGCCACCCGGCCGACACTGATGAACAGATCAACATCAGCCTGCAGGAACTGGAACAGGCCCAACAAGACAAGCACCTGCCACAGCTGATGACCATCGACAGTGGCGACGGCCTGGACCTGGCCCGCTACTTCGAAGCCGACACCCTGTGCCGGGTCAGCCTTGAAGACGGCGAAACCCTGGAACTGCGCCTCGACGGCGATGCCGTGCTGCCCGGAGTGATTGCCCTGGGTTATCACCAGGTGCACATCGGCGACCAGACGTTCACCCTCGCCGTCGCCCCCACCCATTGCTACAGCGTCGCCGAAGCGGTCGGCAGCCAGCCCGCCCGCGCCTGGGGCCTCAGTGCCCAGCTCTATGCCCTGCGCCGCCTCGGCGATGGCGGCTTCGGCGATACCTTGGCACTGGAACACCTGGCGCGCTCGGCCGCCGAACGCGGTGCCGATGCGCTGGCGATCAGCCCGATGCATGCGATGTTCAGTGCCGACACCGGTCGCTACAGCCCGTATTCGCCGTCCAGCCGGCTCTTTCTCAATAGCCTGTATGCCTCGCCGAGCTGCATCCTTGGCGAGCGCGAAGTGCGCAACGCCATCGAGGACCTGGGGCTCCAGGACGAGCTTCGCGATCTGGAACAAGTGGGCCTGATCGACTGGCCCGCTGCCGCCAAGGCCAAGCAACGCCTGCTTCGCGCGCTTTACGAAGACTTTCGCCGAGGCCAGCACCCGCAATACGCCGACTTCCTGAGCTTCCGCCAGGCCGGCGGTGAGGCCCTGGAAAACCACTGTCGCTTCGAAGCGGTGCAGGCCGAACGCGCCTTGGCCGGTGAAGACCTCGACTGGCGCCACTGGCCGCAAGAATGGCGTAGCCCGCAAAGCCCGGCACTGGTGCACTTTGCCGAAACCCACGCTGACGAGATCGGCTACTACGCCTTCGGCCAGTGGCTGATTGCTCGCTGCCTCGAACGTGCGCAACAAGCCGCGCGTGGCAGTGGCATGGGCGTCGGCTTGATCGCCGACCTGGCGGTGGGCGCCGACGGCGGTGGCAGCCAGGCCTGGAGCCGTCAGGATGAGCTGCTCGCCGACCTTACCGTGGGCGCGCCGCCGGATATTCTCAACCGTGCCGGCCAGGGTTGGGGGATTTCCGCGTTCTCGCCGGAAGGCCTCAAGCGCAATGGCTTTCGCGCCTTTATTGAAATGCTGCGGGCCAATTTTGCCCACGCCGGCGGCCTGCGTATCGACCACGTCATGGGCCTGCAACGCCTATGGGTAATCCCCATGGACGCCTCGCCCAAACAAGGCGCCTACCTGTATTACCCAGTGGATGACCTGCTGCGCTTGCTCGCGCTCGAATCCCACCGCCACCAGGCCATCGTGCTTGGCGAAGACCTCGGTACCGTGCCTGACGGCCTGCGCGAAAAACTCAGCGGCCGCTCGATCCTGGGCATGCGCGTGTTGCTGTTCGAGCAAGGTCACGACGGTCACTTCAAACCGATCCTCGACTGGCCGGACAACGCCCTCGCCACCACCAGCACCCACGACTTGCCGACGCTCAACGGTTGGTGGCACAGCCGCGATATCGACTGGAATATCCAGCTGGGCCTGATCGATGCACCCACCGTGGAGCAATGGAGCGAACACCGCCTGCGCGAACGCCAGGCACTGCGCCAGGCGTTGAGCCAGGACCCACAGAACTTTGTCGACGAAATCCGCAACGAGACCGACCATATGATCGACGCCAGTGTGCGTTACCTGGGCCACACCCGTGCACCGCTGGTGTTGTTGCCGCTGGAAGACGCCCTCGGCGTCGAGGAGCAGGCCAACCTGCCCGGTACCATCGACACCCACCCCAACTGGCGCCGTCGTTTGACGGGGGAAGCCTCTGCGCTGCTCGACAACGACAACGCTGCCCGCCGCCTTGAACTCCTGGCGGTGGCGCGCAATCAGGCCTTTGAGCGTGACCGATGATCGCCCTGCCGCTGCGCGCCACCCAACGCCTGCAATTTCACAAGGGCTTCACCCTGGATGACGCGGTGCCGCTGGTGCCGTATTTTGCCAGGCTGGGAATCAGTCATCTGTACGCCTCGCCATTGCTCAGCGCCCGCGCGGGTTCCATGCACGGTTACGACGTGGTCGACCCGACTCGCGTCAACCCCGAGCTAGGCGGTGAAGCCGCACTGCAGCGGCTGGTCGCGGCGCTGCGTGAGCACGACATGGGGCTGATCCTCGACATCGTCTCCAACCACATGGCCGTGGGCGGCGCCGATAACCCTTGGTGGCTGGACTTGCTGGAATGGGGCCGCTTGAGTCCCTACAGCGAATTTTTCGATATCCAGTGGCACTCCCCAGACCCGCTGCTCAAAGGCCAACTGCTGATGCCGTTCCTGGGCAGCGACTACGGCGAAGCCTTGCAGAGCGGCACGCTGACCCTGCAATTCGATGCCGAACACGGCGCGTTCTACGTCGAGCATTACGAACATCGCTTTCCCATCTGCCCACGGGACTACGCCCTGATCCTGGGCCACGATGCGCAGCTCGAACCGTTGTCCGAGCGCTTCAACGCCCTCGCCCATCAAGACGACGCCTATCACGAGGCTGCCTGGCTCAAACAGGCCCTGGCGGAACGCGCCACCGAACCGACGGTTCGGCGCGCCATCGAGGAGCAACTGGCCGCATTCGATTTCGACCGCCTGCACCACCTGTTGGAGCAGCAGACCTATCGCCTCGCCAGTTGGCGCACCGCGGCAGACGATATCAATTGGCGGCGCTTCTTCGACGTCAATGAGCTCGGCGGCCTGCGGGTCGAACGCAGCGCAGTGTTCGAAGCCACCCACGGCAAGATCTTCGACCTGATCAGTCAGGGCCTGGTGGATGGCCTGCGCATCGACCATATCGACGGCCTGGCCGACCCGCGCGGGTATTGCCGCAAACTGCGGCGCCGCGTGGACGCGCTTGCGCCTGGTCGGCATTTGCCGATCTTTGTCGAAAAGATCCTCGGAGAAGGTGAAACCCTGCGCGAAGACTGGCAGGTAGACGGCACCACCGGCTATGAATTCATGAACCAGCTGTCGTTGCTGCAACATCACCCGGACGGTTTTGAACCGCTGGCTTCCCTGTGGGCACGCCACAGCGAGCGCCCGTCAGCCTTTATCGAAGAAGCCCGGTTGGCGCGCCAGCAGATTCTGAACGGTTCCCTCGGCGGCGATTTTGAAAGTGTCGCCCAGGCCCTGCTGCAGGTGGCGCGCGACGATGTGATGACCCGCGACCTGACCTTGGGCGCGATCCGCCGCGCGTTGCAGGAGCTGATCGTGCATTTCCCGGTGTACCGCACCTACATCAGCGCCCGTGGCCGCAGCGCCGCCGACGACACCGTGTTCCAGCAGGCCATGGATGGCGCGCGCAGTACCTTGGGCGAAGGCGACTGGCCGGTGCTGGAGCACCTGGAAAAATGGCTAGGCGGCCAGCCCTGGCGCAATCGGCCGGTGGGCCGCGAGCGCAAGATCCTCAAGCACGCCTGCGTGCGCTTCCAGCAACTGACCTCGCCCGCCGCCGCCAAGGCAGTCGAAGACACGGCGTTCTATCGTTCGGCGGTGCTGCTGTCGCGCAACGATGTCGGCTTCAGTACCGAGCAATTCAGCGCGCCGCTGGTGGACTTCCACGCCGTCAATCAGCAGCGCCTGCAGGCTTTCCCGGACAACCTGCTGGCCACTGCCACCCATGACCACAAACGGGGCGAAGACACCCGCGCACGCCTGGCCGTGCTCAGTGAGTGCGCACCTTGGTACGCCGAGCAGGTGGAGCACTGGCGCACGCTGGCGCAACCGTTGCGCGACGACGACACTGCGCCGTCGGCGGGTGATGAGCTGATCCTGTATCAGGCGTTGCTGGGCAGCTGGCCGCTGGACGCCAAGCCAGACCTGGAAGCCTACCAACAGCGCGTGTGGCAATGGCAACAAAAAGCGCTGCGTGAAGCCAAATTGCAGAGCAGTTGGAGTGCACCCAACGAGGCCTATGAACACAGCGTGGAGAAGTTCCTGTCGCGCCTGCTATTGAGTGCTGAAGGCTTGCCGCTGCGCACGTCCATCGCCGCTGCCGCGCAGGCCATTGCTCCGGCCGGCGCCCTCAATGGGCTGGCGCAATCCTTGCTTCGCATCACCGTGCCGGGCGTGCCAGACCTGTACCAGGGCGATGAGTTCTGGGACTTCAGCCTGGTGGACCCGGACAACCGGCGCCCGGTGGACTACGCCGCGCGTCAACGCGCATTGGCCAACCAGGAGGATATGGGTGAGTTGTTGTTCAACTGGCGAGATGGCCGTATCAAGCAGGCCCTGATTGCCCAGGCGCTCGGGTTGCGCAAGGCCTACCCGGCGTTGTTGCGCCAGGGCAGTTATGTGCCCCTTGAAGTGGTCGGCAAGCATGCCGAACGGGTGGTGGCGTTCATGCGTGAACATCAGGGCAAGCGGCTGATAGTGGTGGTGCCGCGCTGGCCCCACCTGTTGCTGGAAAAGAGTGTAAAACCGCGCATCAGTGCTCAGGTTTGGGGCGATACGCGGGTGAAATTACCGTTCGCCGTGCCAACATTAAACTGGAAGGGACTTTTTCAAACAGGCGCAGTCACACCAGACAAGGAGCTGTTGATCAGCGCTGCCCTGGGGGATTTCCCGGTCAATGTCTTTATCAATCCTGATGATCAAGAAAGCTGAAAATTTTCTGTGAGGAGCATTGTGATGAGTACTGAAGACAAACGTATCCGCGAATTGGCGCATCAGATCTGGGAATCGGAAGGCAAACCCCATGGCCAGGACGCGCGTCACTGGGACATGGCACGCAAATTGGCCGAGGCCGAAGCGCTGACGCCCTCAAAGGCCAAGCCCAAGCCAGCCGCCAAACCAAAGGCCGCTGCCAAGCCAAAGCCTGCGCCAGCACCCGCGGCCAAGCCACCGGCCGAGAAAAAACCCAAGGCACCGCGCAAGCCCGCCAGCTGAACCTCGGACCTCTGTGGGCGGGGGGTTGCCCCCCCCACAGAGGTATTGCACCCCCAATCACTGTTCTGCCTGACGCCCAGTCAGCACGGCCGCGTTCGCCTAGAAAAAATACCCTTGCAGGAGCAACACCATGAGCAAACCCCATAAGACCCCTTCTACGCCGGGCAGCGAGCCGTCGCGGATTCGTGAAGGTTTGCCCTTCCCCCTCGGCGCCACCTGGGATGGTCTGGGCGTCAATTTCGCGCTGTTCTCGGCCAACGCCACCAAAGTCGAGCTGTGCCTGTTCGACGACACCGGCGAAGTCGAGCTGGAACGCATCGAACTGCCTGAATACACCGACGAAACCTTCCACGGCTACCTGCCTGACGCCCACCCCGGGCTGATCTATGGCTACCGTGTATACGGCGCCTACGACCCGGCCAACGGCCACCGGTTCAACCACAACAAACTGCTGATCGACCCCTACGCCAAACAGTTGGTGGGCGAGCTCAAATGGTCCGAAGCGCTGTTCGGCTACACCATCGGCCATCCGGACGACGACCTCAGTTTCGACGAACGCGACAGTGCGCCCTTCGTGCCCAAGTGCAAGGTGATCGACCCCGCCCACACCTGGGGCAACGACCAGCCGGTGCGCGTGCCGTGGGACCGCACCATCATCTATGAGACCCATTTGCGCGGCATCAGCATGCGCCACCCTTCGGTGGGTGAATCGGTGCGCGGCACCTGCGCCGGGCTGATGGAAGACGATGTGCTCAAACACATTCGCCAATTGGGTATTTCCTCGGTTGAGCTGCTGCCGGTACACGCCTTCGTCAACGACCAGCACCTGCTGGAAAAGGGCATGACCAACTACTGGGGCTACAACAGCATTGCGTTTTTTGCCCCCGATCCACGTTACCTGGCCAGCGGCAAGATCGCCGAGTTCAAGGAGATGGTTGCGCACCTGCACGAGCAGAAGCTCGAAGTGATCCTCGACGTGGTCTACAACCATACCGCCGAGGGCAACGAGCGCGGTCCGACCCTGTCGATGCGCGGCATCGACAATGCCTCGTACTACCGCCTGATGCCGGATGACAAGCGCTTCTACATCAACGATTCCGGCACCGGCAACACCCTCGACCTCAGCCACCCCTGCGTGCTGCAGATGGTCACCGACTCGCTGCGCTACTGGGCCAACGAGATGCACGTCGACGGCTTCCGCTTCGACCTTGCCACCATCCTCGGGCGTTATCGCGACGGCTTCGACGAGCGTCACAGCTTCCTCGTCGCGTGTCGCCAGGACCCGGTATTGCGCCAGCTCAAACTTATTGCCGAGCCTTGGGATTGCGGCCCTGGCGGTTACCAGGTAGGCAACTTCCCGCCAGGCTGGGTGGAATGGAACGATCGCTTCCGCGACACCGTGCGCGCGTTCTGGAAAGGCGACGACGGCCAGTTGGCCGACTTCGCCGCGCGCATGACGGCGTCGGGAGAAATGTTCAACCACCGTGGTCGCCGGCCTTACAGCTCGGTGAACTTCATCACCGCCCACGATGGCTTTACCCTGCACGACCTGGTGTCCTACAACGACAAGCACAACGAAGCCAACGATGAAAACAACCAGGACGGCAGCAACAACAACCTGTCCTGGAACCACGGCGTCGAAGGGCCTACCGACGACCCGGAAATCAACGCGCTGCGCTTGCGCCAGATGCGCAACTTCTTCGCCACCCTGCTGTTGGCCCAGGGCACGCCGATGATCGTTGCGGGGGATGAGTTCGCCCGCACCCAACACGGCAACAACAACGCCTACTGCCAGGACAGTGAAATTGGCTGGGTCAACTGGGACCTGGATGACGACGGCAAGGCGCTGCTCAAGTTCGTCAAGCGCCTGATCAAGTTGCGCCTGACTTACCCGATCCTGCGTCGCGGCCGTTTCCTAGTCGGCGATTACAACGAAGACATCGGCGTCAAGGATGTCACCTGGCTGGCGCCGGATGGCAATGAAATGAGCATCGAGCAGTGGGAAGACAGTCACGGTCGCTGCCTCGGCATGCTGATGGATGGTCGCGCCCAGGAGACCGGGATACGCCGGCCGGGTGCTGACGCCACGTTGCTGCTGGTGGTCAACGCCCACCATGACCTGGTCAACTTCCGTTTGCCGGAGGTGCCGGAAGGTCAGTCGTGGACCTGCATGCTGGACACCAATGACCCGGCCATTCGCGGTCAGGAACGTTTCGAGTTCGATCACGAATACGCGGTGACCGGGCGTTCTTTGCTGTTGTTCGAGCTTCAGCGCGACGACGAGGTGTGACATGGCACTGCATGGATTCCTTCAAGGCTACCGGGGGTATGCGGACACGCACGCCCTCGGCGAAGCCCTGAAGGCGCTTCAGGAAGAAGGCCTGGACCAACTGCCGCTGCCCGGCGGCGGCCAGACACTCGAACGCTTCAGCCGCCTGGCCCAGGTGGCCGGGCATGACCTGCGTCTGTGCAAATTGTTCGAAGGGCATACCGATGCCCTTGCCATCATCGCGGAACTGCGCAGCCCGCTACCGCCTCTGGGCAGTACCTGGGGCATGTGGGCGGCGGAGCCGCCGTCGGCAAAGGTGCGCGTGCGCCGTGAGGGCCAGCGCCTGGTCGTCGAGGGCCGCAAGGCCTGGTGTTCGGGGGCGGCCGTGGTCAGTCACGGGCTCTTGACGGCCTGGGACGAGCTGGACCGCCAGCAACTCGTGGCGGTCCAGATGGATCAGCCGAGGGTTTGCGTGACGACCGAGGGCTGGAATGCGGTGGGCATGGCGGCCACCGGCAGTGTTGAGGTGGTATTCGACAATGTCGCCGGGGTGGCCGTGGGCGGTCCCGGCGATTACCTCACTCGGCCGGGGTTCTGGCACGGCGGCATCGGCATTGCCGCCTGCTGGTACGGTGGGGCGCAACGCCTGGCGGAGTTCCTGCGCGAGCAATGCCGTCAGCGGCCCGAGCCGCACGCCCTCGCCCACTTGGGCGCCGTCGACAGTGCCCTGAACAGTGCCGCCTGCGTGCTGCGTGCCAGTGCCGAACAGGTGGACCGCGCACCGCGTGCCGATGCCCGGCAATGGGCCCAGCAAGCGCGCGCCGCCATTGAAGACACTGTCGAGCAAGTGATCCATCACGTCGGCCGTGCCGTGGGCGCAGGCCCGTACTGCAAGGACGCGCATTTCGCCCAATTAATGGCCGACCTGCCGGTGTATCTGCGCCAGAGCCATGCCGAACGCGATTTGGCGGCACTCGGTGAAGGCGTCACAGAAGACTCCACAGGGAGGTGGCAGCTATGAGACCCAACCCCATCGTTGGCCAAGGCACGCCGCTGCATCGTTGGCAAAGTTCGGCGCACATCGCGCAGTTGCCGCACGTCAGCATTGAGGCGCTGGTACCCGAAGGCCATCGCGCGGTGGTCATTGCTCCGCACCCCGACGATGAAGTGCTGGGATGTGGCGGGTTGTTGCAAGGGTTGGCATCGCTGGGGCGGCCGATCCAGCTCATCTCCGTGACCGACGGCAGCGCCAGTCATCCGGGCTCCCGCCGTTGGCCGGTGGAGCGCCTGAGCGTGGTGCGCCCCCAGGAATCGGCGCAGGCCCTTCACCGGTTGGGCTTGCCGTTGCACAGCCTCAAATGGTTGCGCGCAGGCTTTGCCGACAGTCAGGTGGCTGCCCGTGAGACCGAGCTGATGCAGTTCATCCAGCGCCACCTCAAACCGACAGACGTGGTATTCACCACCTGGCGTGAAGATGGCCACTGCGATCACGAAGCTGTAGGCCGTGCCAGTGCCGGTGCCGCCTCGGCCGTCGGTGCAACCTTGTATGAACTGCCCGTGTGGACCTGGCACTGGGCGACCCCCGAGGACAGCCAGGTGCCCTGGCACCGCGCGCGCAAGATCCCGCTGAGTTGCGAAGCGGTGGCGCGCAAACGCCATGCCATCCACGCCTTTGCCAGCCAGTTGGAAGGCGACCCGCTGATCGGACTGCCGCCGGTATTGGCGCCCTACGTGGTCGAGCGCCTGCTACAGCCCTTTGAGGTGGTATTTGTATGAGCGTAACCACGCCGTATTTCGATCAACTGTTTGCCGATAACGATGATCCCTGGGCCTTCCGCCAGCGCTGGTACGAGCGGCGCAAGCGCGCACTGACCCTGGCGCTGCTGACGCGCCCGCGGTATGGCTCGATCTTCGAGCCTGGCTGTGCCAATGGCGAATTGAGCTTCGAGTTGGCCCCGCGATGTGACCGCCTGCTCAGTTGCGACACTGCTGAAGCAGCCGTGGGCCTGGCACGCAACCGCTTACTGGGTTTCCCGCACGCTCACGTTCAGCAGAGCCGCCTGCCCGGTCAATGGCCGGCAGGGCGTTTCGACCTGATCGTATTGAGTGAACTGGGTTACTACCTGGATGCGGATGATTTGGGCCGTCTGATCAAGCTCGCCCTCGCCTCACTGACCCCGGACGGCCAGTTGCTCGCCTGTCATTGGCGCCCGCCCATCGAAGGTTGCCCGCAAACCGCCGAACAGGTGCATGGCCTACTCCACGAGCGGCTGGACATGCCGGTGGTCGCCAGCCACCACGAACCTGACTTTCTGCTCGACCTGTGGGGCCGCGACGCGACTTCGGTAGCCAGCCTGGAGGGCTTGCGATGATTGGCGTGCTGATTCCGGTGCACAACGAGGAGCTGTTGCTCGGCGACTGCCTGCACGCCGCGTTGGTCGCCGCCAACCACCCGGGACTGCTGGGCGAGGACGTGCAGGTGCTGGTGTTGCTCGACAGTTGCAGCGACGCCAGCGCCCGGATTGCCGAGGGGTTCGCGGTGCACTGCGTGGAAGTGCAGGCGCGCAACGTCGGGCACGTACGCGGTGTGGGTGCGCGGCATTTGCTCAACCAGGGCGCGCGCTGGATCTCTTGCACGGATGCCGACAGCCGTGTCGCGCCCGACTGGCTGGTGGCGCAGCTCGCGCTGGGCGTCGACGCCGTGTGCGGCACGGTCACGGTGGACGCCTGGAGCGAAGGCTTCGACCCGGAGGCGCAGATCCGCTACCAGCAGGCTTATCAGGCGTGCGACGGGCATCGCCATATTCACGGCGCCAACCTGGGCATCAGTGCCGGCGCCTATGTTCGGGCTGGCGGGTTCGAGCCCCTGGCCTGCCACGAAGATGTGCAATTGGTGCGCGACCTGGAGCGCTGCGGTGCGTCCATCGCCTGGAGCCATTCACCGCAAGTCATCACCAGTGCGCGCCTGGACGCCCGCGCTCGGGGTGGTTTCGGCGACTATTTGAAGGGGCTGGTACACGCCACCTGAAAAATCGAAAGATCACGACAGAAAGGCCGCCGATCCTTGTCTATGCTGAGGACGCCCTGGCATTCCATGGTTGGAAGCCAGGCCATAGCACGCCCCCGCATTGATCGACACGGATGTGACCCCCATGAAACCAGCTTCCTCGAACGACGGCCGCCGTGGCCCGGCGCAAATCTGGAACAGCGCGCCGCAGATGGCGCAAATCCCAACACGCCACGTGAACTCACTGGTGCCCAGCGGCGCCCGCGTGGTGATCGTCGCCCCTCACCCAGGTGATGAAGTGCTGGCGTGTGGCGGCTTGCTGCAACTGTTGAGCGACCTCGAACACCCCTTGCAATTGATCTCGATCACCGACGGCAGCGCCAGCCACCCCGGTTCACAACTCTGGCCCGCCGCCCGCTTGAGTGTCGTGCGCCCTCAGGAAAGCGCCGAGGCGCTGCGGCGCCTGGGCATGCCGCTGCACCTGTTGAAGTGGATTCGCGGTGGTTTTTGCGACAACGGCCTGGCAGCCCGCGAGCCTCAGTTGAGCCAATTCATCGCACGTTATCTGCAACCCGGCGACGTGGTGTTCAGCACATGGCGCAACGACGGCAACGACGACCACGACGCGGTCGGCCGCGCCAGCGCCGTGGCGTGCAACGTGGTGGGGGCGCACCTGTATGAATTGCCGATCTGGGCGTGGCACTGGCCCGCCCGCGAAGGCGCCGTGTTCCCGTGGCAGCGGGCACGCAAGGTGCCGCTGGATGCCTGGAACGTCGCGCGCAAACTGCATGCCGCCCATGCGTTCGCCAGCCAGTTGGCGGGGGACCCGCAGATCGGTCTGGCGCCGATGTTGGCGCAGGTGCTGCTCGAGCGAATGCGCGAACCCTATGAAATCGTGCTGGTGTGAGTGGACTCGTCTGTACCTGTTATTTCTCACAGTGGCGTCCCGCGGTGCATAGTCTAAGGTTGAAAAGTCACTGCACCGGTTGATGTGCAGTCGAGAAAGCCATGCCAACCCTTTGCATTGGCCGGTGTTTTGAGGACGGGTAAAGCGCAGTTCCTGGTCCGTATCGCGCGTCACGTTGTCATGGTCTGGCCCGCGCCTGCCCTCGCAGGGGTGGGGGCACCCTTCCGCTCGATGAGGACGGATTATGCGCGCACGCACAATTGCCCCGCTGTACTTCAGCATCGCTTGCACCACAGCCCTGATCACCTGCCCGTCAGTCACCTACGGCGCCTGTGTCATCGTCCCCACGGCAGGCGATGACACCTACACCTGCGACAGCGGTATCGCAGCGGGGTTTGTCGACACGGGTGGCAACAACACGTTGAATCTGAGCGCAACCGGCAACATCGCAGGAAATGTCACCTTTGGATCGGGTATCGACATCGTCACGTTGCTCGACGCCGGCAGTACGGGCATGCAGATTAACGGCTCCCTCAATCAGGGCGACGGCGACAACATTTTCCAGATGAACAACGGAACCATCACCGGTTCGGTGATACAGGGTACTGGCCGGGATATCGTGCAGTTCAGCGGCGGCACAATTGGCGCGGTACTTCAGGGTGCTGGCGTGGACAGCTTTGCCATGAGTGGCGGGTTGATCCTGGGCGATGTAGACCAGGGTGACGGCCTGGACGATTTCGTCATGAATGCCGGGGTCATTACGGGAGCGTTTCTTTCAGGCGACCGCGCGAAAATGACCGGCGGCAGCATTGGTCGAGTCAATATGCTGCTCGATGACAACCTGTTCGATATGCAAGGCGGCACGATCATCAATAACCTCGTGACCGGCTTTGGCAATGACACCATCCTGGTCTCAGGCACCAGCTACATCGGCGGCAACATCAGCGTCAGCGGCGGTACCGATCTCGTCCGCATCACCGGTGGCACGGTGAATGGGCAGATTCTGACGAGCGTGGGCAATGATCGATTCGAGTGGATCGGAGGGGGACAAGTCAACGGTTTCATCCAGTTAGGGGGTGATAACGACGTCGCGCTGTTACAGAACCTGGTGGAAGCAAACGTTGCCACTACCCCCATCTTGGATGGTGGTCTGGGCGTCGATACGCTGACCCTCGATAACAGCCAACTGGCCACGCCAGAGCGGTACACGAATTTTGAAACGGTGAATCTGGACAGCAATGCAACGCTGAGGCTCGGCGGCACCTTCACGCTTGGAGATTCCGGCACGGGCACCGGTGTCATGAACCTCAATGGCAGCAGTTCACTGTTGGTCAGCACCGGGGTGATTACATCCTTTGATCCGGCCCAACGGGTGACGTTGAACAATCGCGGGGTGATTGACATGATCACCAACAGCACCACCGCTACCGACACCCTCAGAATCAATGGCAACTACAACGGCACCGGCGGCCAACTCAAGCTGCAATCGGTATTGGGCGACGACAGCTCCGCCAGCGACAAACTGGTGGTTAGCGCCGGTGCGCTCCAGGGCACCACCAGCCTGTTTGTCACCAACCTGAATGGCGCCGGTGCGGCCACGCAACAGAACGGTATCCTGGTGGTGGAAGCCCTCAATGGTGCTACCGGTGCAGGCACGGCCTTCACCCAGGGCGGCGCGATTTCCGCCGGCGCGTTTGACTATCGTCTGTTCAAAGGTGGCGTGACGGCCGGTACAGCAGACAACTACTACTTGCGCTCGACCATTCCGGTCGTGGACCCTGGACCGGTGATCATTGCGCCGCTGCCAACACCCGGCCCCGGCGATCCGCTGCCTGAGCCGGGCGACAAGGAAATCCCCCTCTATCGCCCCGAGGTATCGCTGCATGCCGCGCTCTTTCCCGCCACCCGGCAATTGGTCCGCGGCATGCTTGGCACCTTCCATCAGCGCATGGGCGAGCAGACCCAACAACGGCAACTCGGCACACTGCCGGCCGGCTGGGGACGTGTCTACGGCAGCAGCAGCCGTCAGCGTTTCGAGGGCACGGTCAACCCGACGCTGGACAGCTCGGTCAGGGGCTTTCAGGTCGGCACGGATGTGGTTGCCAGTACCGATGCCGATGGCACCACCCAGCGTGCGGGCGTGTTTGTCGGGCACAGCCGGCTCAAAGGCGACGTGAAGGGTTTCAACGGCGGCTGGCAAGACAAGGAAGCGGGCAAGACAACCCTGCGCAGCGACAGCCTGGGGGTCTACTGGACACTCATCGGCGCAAACCAGGCTTACCTGGACCTGGTGCTGATGGGCACCCGCTTCAACGGCAATAATGAATCGTACCGAGGGGGCAAGATGGATGCCCGGGGTCATGACGTGACCGCGTCGGCTGAGGCCGGCGTCCCCCTGCAACTGGCCCGTAATTGGGTGGTGGAACCTCAAGTCCAGCTGATCGTCAGCAAGACCAAGCTGGACCGCCAGAATGATGGGGTTTCGGACGTGACATTCAAGTCACCGACCAACCTCACCACGCGCTTGGGTGTCCGTGTACGCGGCGACTATCTGGTTCAAGGCATGCCTTTCGAGCCCTATGCCAGGGTCAACGTGTGGCACAACAATGCAGGCCGCGACACCGTGGTCTTCAACGGTGTGTACGACATCGACACTGAGAAGAAATCCACCACGATGGACCTGAGCATGGGCGCCTCATTGCGTATCGCCGATGACCTCAGTGTGTACAGCGAACTGGGTTACGGGCGCAGCCTGGACAGCAACGCGTTCAACGGTCGTCAACTCACGGTCGGCGCGAGGTTGGATTTCTGACCGCCGCCGTGTATCGCAGTGTGTCCAAAGGCCCCTGCGATACACAGCGTTTACTCCCGCAGGTTTCCTGAAACAGGCCAGCCGTGCTCAACCCTTCCGTAACCTTCAGTCAATCGACGCTGGGTGCCCTCAAGCCCAGCCTGCGGCACTGGCCAGCGACGTCATCGACTTCATGGATGCGTTGCACATTCAGCAAGCGGTACTGGGCGGCTACGACTGGGGCGCGCGCTGGGCGGATATTGTCGCGGCATTGTGGCCTGAGCGAGTCAAGGCGCTGGTGTCGGTCAGTGGCTACCTGATCGGCAACCAGGCAGCAGGCCAACAGCCCTTGCCGCCCAAAACCCTTCCATTGGTGTACCCACCATCACGTTGGAAGGCGATGCCAACGGCGCACCGCACCCGGCAGCCGAGGATTATGCCAAGCGTTTCACTGGCCCTTACGCGTTCCGGCTGATCAGCGGCGGTATCGGTCACAACTTGCCACAGGAAGCACCCGAGGCCTTCGCCAAGGCGGTGATTGACGCGGATCATCTTTGAAATACCGACGACGGTCTGGCGGGCGCGAGAGCCAATAACGACGTGCGCCCCGCCAGGATCTTGGCGAAAAGCCATCATTGAGGATGTGAAAGTTTCGTTAACCAATTATTCCCAAAGGCTTTTTTGTAATGAAATGTTCTGTCACACTGATGCGAATAATTATCAACACTTTTATTATTCGCTAGGGACGGCGACTCGGGGAGAGTACGTTCCATGTCTGTGCAACAACACGGCGGCAAAGGTTTTTCACCCAGTCTGATGGCCATGGCGATCTGTCTTGCGACGTCCCAGGTGGCGTTTGCAGCTGAGGCAGAAGCACCTGCGACAACCCTGGAACTGGGGGCCACCGAGATTTCCGGCCAGCAGCCGGTGCTGGGCGCGACCACCGAAGGTTCTGAGTCCTACACCACAGGCTCGATGTCGACGGCTACCAAACTCCCCCTCACCCTGCGTGAAACCCCGCAAGCCGTCACCGTGATTACACGCCAGCGCATGGATGACCAGGCCATGACCAGCATCAACGACGTGGTCAGGAACACGCCGGGGTTGTTCCTCAACTTCTCCAACGGCCCTGGTCGACAGTCCTACACATCCCGGGGTTTCGACATCGACAACCTCATGTATGACGGCATTCCGAGCGGTTACAACGGTGTATCCGTAGGCGCCCAGCCGAACCTGGCAATGTTCGATCGCGTTGAAGTCGTTCGCGGCGCCACCGGCCTGGTGACCGGCTCAGGCAACCCGTCGGCGGCCATCAACATGATCCGCAAGCGCCCGCTCGACGAGCAGAAAGTCACCCTCACCGGCGCCGCCGGCAGCTGGGACGACTACCGTGGCGAACTGGACGCCTCCAGCCCGCTCAACGACAGCGGCACCTGGCGTGGCCGGGTCGTCACCTCTTATCGCGATGCCAACAGCTTCATCGACAATGCCGAGGAATACCACGGCCTGTTCTACGCGGTCACCGAAGCCGACCTGAGCGAAGACACGACCCTGACCCTGGGCTTCTCGAACCAGAAGGACAAGACCAACTACTTCTGGGGTTCGTCGATGGTCGGCCAGGACGGCCACCACTTGAACCTGCCCCGCTCCTACAACCCCGGTACCGACTGGGAAAACAAGGACCAGGAGATCAACACGGTATTCGCCGAACTGCGCCAGCGCCTGGGGTATGACTGGAACCTGCAGGTCAACGCCAACTACGCCGAACAGAACGCGCTGTTCTCGGGTTCCTACCAGTCCCGCTGGACCGCCAACACCCCGGCGCGCACCGTGTACCAGGCCGCCTACGACGAAAACCAGGCCGGTATCGACGCCTTCGCCAGCGGCCCCTTCGAAGCGTTCGGGCGTACCCACGAACTGGTCGTGGGCGCCAGCCGACGCATCTACGACATGAACTCCCACGACTACAGCCCCTACAACACCAACTGGCCGTTGACGGCGGGCAAGCCGAATTTCGTCAACACCACCGACACCCGCGAAGTCACCACCCAGGATGGTTTCTACCTGACCTCGCGCCTGAGCCTGGCCGACCCGTTGAAATTGATCCTCGGCGCGCGCCTGGACTGGTATGACTACGATGCCCATGACAGCAGCGATGGCGACTACAAGGTCACCCGCAACCTCACGCGCTACGCCGGCCTGATCTACGAGCTGGACGACCATCACTCGGTCTACGTCAGCTACAGCGACATCTTCACCCCGCAAAGCTCCAAGGATGTCTCGGGTACGCCGGTCAAGCCGATTGTCGGCAAGAACTACGAGGTGGGCATCAAGGGTGAATACCTGGACGGCGCGCTGAATGCCAGCGTGGCACTGTTCCGCGTCGACCAGGAAAACCGTGCCTCCCAGGTCTACGTCCAAAATTGCCCGCAGACCTCCTGCTACGAAGCGTCGGGCGAGATCCGCAGCCAGGGCATCGACTTCGAACTGCAAGGTGCGCTCACCGAAAACTGGCAGGTCGGCGGTGGCTTTACCTACGCGCGCACCCACACCGTGAAAGACCCGGCCAGCCCGGCCAAGGTCAACAAGCAATACGACACCGACACCCCGGAGCGCCTGTTCAAGGTCACCACCCGCTATAACTTCCAGGGCCCGCTGGAAAAACTGCGAGTGGGCGGTAACCTCTCCTGGCAGAGCCGCATGTACAACGACATTGCGTTGACCAACGGCAGCACCTATCGCCTGCAACAAGGCGCATACGCAGTCACCGACCTGATGGCCGGCTACAAGGTCAACCAGCACTTGGACCTGCAGCTCAACGCCAACAACATCTTCGACCGTCGCTACTACTCTTCCATTGCCAACTCCGCCAGCTACGGCGGTGACGCCTACGGCAACCCACGCAACATGATGCTGACGGCCAAGTACAGCTTCTAAACGACAAGGCCCATGCGGCTGCCCTACGGGCAGCCGCTGTTGATTACATCCTGGCGCCATCAGCAATGCTATATTGCCAGCATCGCGGATTGGCGCCGTTGTGCCCTTTACATGCCACCCGCGCGCTTACAAGGACGTAATCATGCCGCTGCAGAATCAGCACGCCCTGCCCACAGCCACCGACTGCCGGGAAAATCTCCATAAATACCGCTACAGCCACGCTGCCAGCTTCCTGAAGCAGCAGAACAGTCACGTGCGCTTATCGAATTTTCGTGGCGAACTCTACGAAGCGGCCTTCTACGAACAGTGGGCGGCCACTATTGCCGAGCACGCCAACCCGCGCCTGACGCTGGTCGCCAAAGGCATCTACACCCCTAAAACCAATACATTCCTACAGGACGGTTTTTTCTGTGATGGCAAAGGTCGGTGCATCTACAACAGCCATGGCTTCTCGATTGCCGAGTTCGACGCCATGACGCTCTGCGACCGCAGCTTGCAGTTCTTCGAATGCACGCTCACGCAACGACCCGAAAACCTGCGCACACTCAAGACCGAAGCCTTGAAAAAACATGCGCTCTTGCGCCAGTTGTTTCCGGATCACGTCATCACCTGCACCATCGTCAGCGATAATCCCACCACGCTTGCGCCCTTCAAAGACCTTGAAGGCTTCACCACCCAATGGTTCGACGCCCCTGCGGTCGACCCCCTGCAGGTCGCGCAAAATCTGACACCGCAAAGCCTCACCCCCCTGCATCGCATGCGTTCGGCCAACAGCCTCAACAAACGGGCACAACCCTACGATTGCCTCACAGCCTTCAAAGCCCTGTCCCAGCAACTGTTCCAAGCCCCCTCGCTCAGCGTGATCAAGCACCAGCTAGTCAAACCCGAACAGCTGTTCCAGCGCCTGTGCTGGGGCAAAGTTGCCGCGGCACCGTTGGAACCAAGGCTGGGTGAGGTGAAGGCTGAATTCGTCTACGTGTTGATCAACTTCAAGAACAAAAATGCCCCGCAGTTGCGCTATTACTTCTTCGACAAGCACGGCCGGAACGTTTACGAAGTGGGATCCCCCCCAAAGAAACTGGGGCACCAAAAGGTCAGCCGCATCGAATTGGCCAGCGTGCGTGAACAGGCGCCGTTGCGCGATATCAACGATCTCTTGGGGCTGGAGGAGGAGCTGCTGATGTGGAGGTCGCAGCCCCTTTAGTTTCCGCAACCGTGCCTTGGCAGCCGGTCACGGTTGGATAAGGCAGGCACACCAGCATCAACGCGTTCTTGGGTTCAAAGCCATGATCAATCATGCAGCGTTGCGCCTTGGCGGTAGCGCCGATGCTGCCGATCTCAAGATTGGACCCCAGTGGCTTCGGATAGCCGCAGGCGTACATGACCGGCAGCGCTTCGTGGTCGTTGGCGATCTGCACGGAGAAATGCTTTGACGCGCCCACTTTGCGCCAGGAGACCTGCATGCTCTCAAACCGACCCGAATTTGGCTTGATCGGATAGAAACCGTCATCGGCAGTAAACGGCAAGGCTTCCAGTTGGGACAGGCTGAGTGGATGACCCTGGCGTTCTTCGACGCAGGCTGGAACATTCTTCATGACTTCGCAAAATTTGAACCGGTCTTTACGTTTGAATCCAAGCCGTTGCATGCATTGGAAATGAAGCACCCGGACGTTGATCGGATAGCGGGTCAGCGAACCTCCCACGGGTTCGCCACATTCGGCCATCGCCAACTTCACACCGTCCACCGAAGTGGCCGTGCGTTGCCACTGCGTGAACTCAGCGGGCGGCGGGCAACCGGTGAGTAACAGTACCGATGCGATGAGGCCGGGGAAGGCAATGAGCTGGGTTTTCCGTAACATACCGTTCCTTGTAATCGAGCAATACCCACACTGTAGCAGCCGGTCTGCCGGCGAAACATCGCCAACCACCTTCAGAGCCCGCACCTCATGACGTTCACTCACCCCAAGGGCACACTGAAAAAAGCAGCCATTGTGATCACTGCGCTTTCAGTGATTGGAGCACTCATGTTCTACCTGCAATGGGCCGCCGGCATTGCCAGGCAGACCATTTTGATGCCCTACATCCCGGCGTGGACCACCTACATTGCAGTCAGCATTCTGTTCGGGCTCATCTTTGCGGGCAGGGCGCTGTGCCGTCTCCCGGTCGAAAGAACCCTCAAACGCATTGCCAGTGCTTTTTCAAGCGGCCTGTGCATCGGTTTCGTTTGCGTCTTGAATAGCTATGACGTGGGCGCCTACCTGCTGCCTGGCGAAACGGTTGAATACGATTCCACGTATGAAATCACCTACCCAGGACCCGCCCTCGGTAGAACCAGCCGTTGCGAAGCGGGCCTGTGGATCGAGGATCCAAACACTGGGCGACGCCTTCAACTGTGCACAAACAAAGCTGACCTGGACCGTCAGATACAGCGAGGCATGACTGCTGTCCGGGTGACGGCGCGCACCAACAGGATTGGCTCTTACATCATCGGGCATCAGTTTATTTATCAGTATCCTGAGTCGACTCTCGACGACGATCACTCAGTCTACGCCAGCCCAAGTACAGCGTCTGACGACGCCGTTGACACAGCTCGCCATCTTCCATGAAGATGGGGGCCTTATTCAGGGTGTGTCAACGTATGTCCACAAGCGCCTCCGTCAACCTTCGCACCATTGGCTTGATTGCCAAGGCGCAAGGCCGCGTTGCGCACGCCCTCAAATCGAAGAAACAGTCGCTCATGTGACCGGGGCGCGCTGTCCCGTCAGATGAGCTGACAGGACATTGAGCGCGACGGTCTCCCCCCTTTGCACAATCTCCCCTGGCCTTCTGACGGTGACTCAAGCGGTCAATCATCAGGAGAAAGTGCATGTCAGCGTTTCAAGGTATCTGGGTTCCCGTGGTCACACCGTTTCAGGACGGTGCCATTGATTGTGTCGGCCTGCGTCGGCTCATCGAACATCTGCTGGCAAACCACGTGGCCGGGATCATGGTCTGCACCACCACTGGTGAGGCTTCTGCGCTGAGCCGTGCGGAGCAACTGGCGGTGCTGGATGCGGTGCTGCAGTGGGTCCCCGCGAACCGCGTGGTGATGGGCCTGGCGGGCGGCAACCAGATTGAATTGCTGCAATTCCAGCGCGACGTGCTGCAACGCCCGGTCGCCGGGCTGCTGGTGCCGGCGCCGAGTTACATCCGCCCGTCCCAGGCCGGCCTTGAGGCGTTCTTCCGGACCGTCGCCGATGCCTCCAGCGTGCCGATCATTCTGTATGACATTCCCTACCGTACCGGCGCGACCTTCGAACAGGCCACCCTGCTGAACATCGTCGCCCATGAGCGCATCCTGGCGGTCAAGGACTGTGGCGGCAACCTGGGCAACACCCTGGCGCTGCTGGCCAGTGGCGAAGTCGACGTGTTGTGCGGCGAGGACCTGCAACTGTTCAACGCGCTGTGCCTGGGCGCATCCGGGGCGATTGCGGCCTCGGCCCACGTGCACACCGAGCGCTTTGTGGCGCTGTGGCAACAGGTGCGCGCTAACCAGTTGGCGGAGGCTCGCGAGACGTTTTTTCAACTGGTGCCGTTGATCAATACGCTGTTCATGGAGCCCAATCCCGCGCCAGTCAAAGCCGCGTTGGCGCTGCAAGGGTTGATCGGCAGCGAGCTGAGGGCGCCGATGCAGTCGGCCAGCCCGGACCTGGTGGGCCGCCTGGCAACAACGCTGGCGTCTTCGAAGCCTCGCTGAAGCTCGACCTCTCCCACAGGGGGTGGGTGGCGCCTGCAGGTGGCCACGCGCCCCTGCGTCCATGCGCCAAAAAATGACATTCATCGGACCGTGCGGTTGCGACCGGCCCGATCCCGGCCTATGGTCCAAACCATGCCCTGCATTTTGCTGTCCCCCCTCGACTACAGGTGACGACATGCCCGCACAATCTCGCCCCGCCGTGCTTGAACTGATCGGCAATACGCCGCTGGTCAAGGTCAGCCGTTTCGATACCGGCCTCTGCACGCTGTTCCTCAAACTTGAATGCCAGAACCCCGGCGGCTCCATCAAGGACCGCATCGGCCTGGCGATGATCGACGCCGCCGAGCGCGATGGCCGCCTGCAGGCCGGCGGTACCATTGTCGAAGCCACCGCCGGCAATACTGGCCTGGGCCTGGCGCTGGTCGGCCGGGCCAAAGGCTATCGGGTGGTGCTGGTGGTGCCCGACAAGATGTCCACGGAAAAAGTGCTGCACCTCAAGGCCATGGGCGCCGAGGTGCATATCACCCGTTCCGACGTGGGCAAGGGCCATCCCGAGTACTACCAGGACGTGGCCGCCCGCCTGGCCAGGGACATTCCCGGTTCATTCTTCGCCGACCAGTTCAACAACCCCGCCAACCCCCTCGCCCACGAGACCAGCACCGCGCCGGAAATCTGGGCGCAAACCCAGCACGATGTGGACGCCATTGTGGTGGGCGTCGGCTCGGCCGGCACCCTCACTGGCCTGACGCGGTTCTTTCAGCGCGTGCAACCCGAACTGGCGATGGTGCTGGCGGATCCGGTGGGCTCAGTGATGGCCGAATACAGCCGCAGCGGCGTGCTGGGCACACCGGGCTCGTGGGCAGTGGAAGGCATCGGCGAAGACTTCATACCGTCGATCACCGACCTTTCCAGCGTGCGCCACGCCTATTCCATCAGCGACGAGGAAAGCTTCGACCACGCGCGCCAGTTGCTCAAGGCCGAAGGCATTCTGGGCGGCTCATCCACCGGCACCCTGCTCGCCGCCGCCTTGCGCTACTGCCGTGAACAGACGGTGCCCAAACGCGTGGTCACCTTCGTCTGCGACACCGGTACGCGCTACCTGTCGAAGATCTACAACGACCAATGGATGAACGATGCCGGCCTGCTCCACTACAAACACTACGGCGACCTGCGCGACCTGATCGCCCGTCGCTTCGAGGACGGCCGTGTGATCAGCGTGAGCCCCGACGACACCCTGCTCACCGCGTTCAAGCGCATGCGCCTGGCCGATGTCTCCCAACTGCCGGTGCTGGTGGACGGCCGTGAACTGGTGGGCGTGATCGACGAATCCGACATCCTGCTGGGCCTGCACCATGACGCTGCGGATTTCCAGATGGTGGTGGCGAGTGCCATGACCGATAGCCTGGAAACCCTGGCGCCCAGCGCCAGCCTCGCGGAGTTGCAGGAAGAACTCGATCGCGGCCTGGTGGCCATCATCGCCGACGCCACTGGCTTCTACGGCTTGATCACCCGCGTCGACCTGCTCAATCACCTACGGAGATCCCTTGCATGAGTCAGCCCGATAAAAGCGCCTTCGCCACCCGTGTGATCCACGCCGGGCAATCCCCCGACCCAACCACCGGCGCGCTGATGCCGCCGATCTACGCCAACTCCACTTACCTGCAAGACAGCCCCGGCGTGCACAAGGGTTTCGACTACGGCCGCTCCCACAACCCCACGCGCTTCGCCCTGGAGCGTTGCGTCGCAGACCTGGAAGGTGGCAGCCAGGCATTTGCCTTTGCATCAGGGCTGGCAGCGATTTCGACCGTGCTGGAGTTGTTGGACGCGGGCGCGCATGTCGTCTCCGGCAATGACTTGTATGGCGGCACGTTCAGGCTGTTCGACAAGGTGCGCCAACGCAGCGCAGGGCATCGGTTCAGCTTTGTGGACTTGAGTGACCTGTCGGCGTTTGAAGCGAGCTTGCAAGATGACACGCGGATGGTCTGGGTCGAAACGCCGAGCAATCCGCTGCTGAGCCTCACCGACCTGAGCGCCATCGCCCGCCTGTGCAAGGCTCGCGGGATCCTCTGCGTGGCCGATAACACCTTCGCCAGCCCGTGGATCCAGCGGCCGCTGGAGCTGGGCTTTGATGTGGTGGTGCATTCCACGACCAAATACCTCAATGGGCACTCGGATGTGATCGGCGGGATTGCCATAGTCGGCGACAACCCGGCATTGGCGGAGCGCCTGGGTTTCCTGCAAAACTCGGTGGGCGCGATCGCCGGGCCGTTCGACGCGTTCCTCACCCTGCGCGGCGTCAAAACCCTGGCCTTGCGCATGGAGCGCCATTGCAGCAACGCCCTGGACCTGGCCACTTGGCTGGAGCAACAACCGCAAGTGGCGCGGGTGTATTACCCAGGGCTCCCGTCCCATCCGCAACATGCACTGGCCCGACGGCAGATGCACGGGTTTGGCGGGATGATTTCAATCGACCTGAACAGCGACCTCGCCGGGGCCCGGCGCTTCCTGGAAAACGTGGAGATCTTCGCGCTCGCCGAAAGCCTCGGCGGTGTGGAGAGCCTGATCGAACACCCAGCCATCATGACCCACGCCAGCATCCCGGCAGCCACGCGTGCGCAGCTGGGGATTGGGGATGGGTTGGTGCGGTTGTCGGTAGGGGTTGAGGACGTGGAGGACCTGAGGGCGGATTTGGCAAACGCCCTGGCGAAGATCTAACGACAGAAATCGATCAAATGTGGGCGCTGGCTTGCCCGCGAAGGCGGTGTATCAGTCATTCATTGATCGACTGACCCACCGCTTTCGCAGGCACGCCCACTCCCACAGTCGTTAGTATCAGGCGGAGGTGATGGTGGCCCGCGCCGCATGCAGCTTCTTGTAGCTGTCGATCAAGCGCAAATGCCGGTCCAGGCCTTCGAGCTTCATGCTGGTCGGGGTCAGGCCATGGAAACGCACGTCGCCATTCACCGAACCCATCACCGCATCCATCCGTTCATTGCCGAACATGCGGCGGAAGTTGGCTTCGTAATCGGCCAGTTCCAGGTCCTCGTCCAGTTCCATTTCCAGCACCGCGTTCATCGCCTGATAGAACAGGCCACGGTCGGCAGTGTTGTCGTTGTACTGCAGGAACATCTCTACACACTCCTTGGCCTCTTCATATTGCTTCAGGGCCAGGAAGATCAGCAGCTTCAGCTCGAGGATGGTCAACTGGCCCCAGGCCGTGTTGTCGTCGAACTCGATGCCGATCAGGGTGGTGATGTCGGTGTAGTCGTCCAACTCGCTTTCGATCAGGCGCTCAAGCAACGCCTGCAGCGCTTCTTCGTCGAGGCTGTGCAGGTTGAGGATGTCTTCGCGGAAGAACAGCGCCTTGTTGGTGTTGTCCCAGATCAGGTCATCCACCGGGTAGATTTCCGAGTAGTCCGGCACCAGGATGCGGCACGCCGTGGCGCCCAGGTGTTCGTACACCGCCATGTAGGACTCTTTGCCCATGCCTTCCAGGATAGCGAATAACGTCGCGGCCTCCTGGGCGTTGGAGTCTTCGCCTTCGCCACTGAAGTCCCATTCGACAAAGTCGTAGTCCGACTGGGCACTGAAGAAGCGCCACGACACCACGCCGCTGGAGTCGATGAAGTGCTCGACGAAGTTGTTCGGCTCGGTCACCGCCTGGGCTTCGAAGGTCGGCTGCGGCAGGTCGTTGAGGCCTTCGAAGCTGCGGCCTTGCAGCAGTTCGGTCAGGCTGCGCTCCAACGCCACTTCCAGGCTCGGGTGGGCGCCGAACGACGCGAACACGCCACCAGTGCGGGGGTTCATCAGGGTCACGCACATCACCGGGAATTCACCGCCCAGGGACGCATCCTTCACCAGCACCGGGAAACCCTGGGCTTCCAGGCCCTGAATACCGGCGAGAATGCCTGGGTATTTGGCGATGACTTCGGCGGGTACATCCGGCAAGGCGAATTCGCCTTCGATGATCTCGCGCTTCACCGCCCGCTCGAAGATTTCCGACAGGCACTGCACCTGCGCTTCCGCCAGGGTGTTGCCGGCGCTCATGCCGTTGCTCAGGTAGAGGTTTTCGATCAGGTTGGACGGGAAATACACCACCTCGCCATCGGACTGGCGCACGAACGGCAGCGAAACGATGCCGCGCTCTTCGTTGCCGGAGTTGGTGTCGAACAGGTGCGAGCCGCGCAGTTCGCCCTCGCGGTTGTAGACCTTGAGGCAGTAGGCGTCCAGGATCTCGCTCGGCAATTCGTCGTTCGGGCCCGGCTGGAACCAACGCTCATCCGGGTAATGCACGAACGGCGCATTGGCCAGCTCCTCGCCCCAGAACTGGTCGTTGTAGAAGAAGTTGCAATTGAGCCGCTCGATGAACTCGCCCAACGCCGACGCCAGCGCGCCTTCCTTGGTTGCGCCCTTGCCGTTGGTGAAGCACATCGGCGAATGGGCATCGCGGATGTGCAACGACCACACGTTGGGCACGATATTGCGCCACGACGCGATCTCGATCTTCATGCCCAGGCGCGCAAGAATCCCGGACATGTTGGCGATGGTCTGCTCCAGCGGCAGGTCCTTGCCCGCGATGTAGGTACCGCCGTCGGACATCGAGCTGGGCATCAACAGCGCCTGGGCATCCGCGTCCAGGTTCTCGACTTCTTCAATGACGAATTCCGGCCCGGCCTGCACCACTTTCTTCACGGTGCAGCGGTCGATGGAGCGCAGGATGCCCTGGCGGTCTTTGTCGGAAATGTCCGCCGGCAACTCCACCTGGATCTTGAAGATCTGGTTGTAGCGGTTCTCCGGGTCGACGATGTTGTTCTGCGACAGACGGATATTGTCCGTGGGAATGTTGCGCGTCTGGCAGTACAGCTTCACAAAGTACGCCGCACACAACGCCGACGACGCCAGGAAGTAATCGAACGGCCCCGGCGCCGAACCATCGCCCTTGTAGCGGATGGGCTGGTCGGCGATCACCGTGAAGTCGTCGAACTTGGCTTCAAGTCGAAGGTTGTCGAGAAAGTTGACCTTGATTTCCATGCGGGTACACCAGAAGACGGCTAAACAAAAATGGCCGCCATTATGAGGGGTTTCATCGCGAAGTTTCAGGCTTTTGACCAGCGGCTGGCGAAATGGCCAATGTGCATTAACCTTTTGGCAGTTGGGGCCGATGGACTGAGTGCAACCAGGGAGTAGTCGGAATGCGCAACAACCAGCCTGTAACACAGCGCGAGATTTCCCTCGCGCCTCAGCAAAAACTTATTTCCGCCACCGATACCCGGGGCGTGATTACCTACTGTAACGACGCCTTCGTGGAGATCAGCGGTTTCAACCGCGCTGACTTGATCGGTGCGCCGCAGAACATCGTGCGTCACCCCGATGTGCCTCCCGCCGTGTTTGCCCATATGTGGAGCGCCTTGAAGCAAGGCCTGCCGTGGATGGGCATCGTCAAGAACCGCTCGAAAAATGGCGACCATTATTGGGTCAACGCCTACGTCACGCCGATTTTCGACGGCAGCCAGGTAGTGGGCTTCGAGTCCGTGCGGGTCAAGCCCACGGCCGATGAGATCCGTCGCGCCGAGGCGTTGTACCGACGCATCAGCCAAGGCAAACCGGCGGTGCCGCGCCAGGATGCGTGGCTGCCTGCCGTGCTCAGCTGCGTGCCATACGTAGCCACCGGCGTGGCCGGCAGCCTTGCCGGGCTGGCACTCAGCGCACCGGCAGCCCTTGCGGTGGCTGTGGCAGTGGCGATTCCCGTCGGCCTGCTGTGCGCCCGCCTGCGCCAGGGCAACACCCTGCGCTTGCTCGCCGGGGTGGAACCGTCGACATCCGACGCCTTGATCGCCCAGATGTACAGCGATGCCAAGGGCCCCCAGGCGCGCCTGGAAACCGCGTTCGTCAGTCAGGCCGCGCGCCTCAAGACGTGCCTTACGCGCCTGCAGGACAGCGCCGAACAGCTGAGTACGCTGGCTGGCCAGTCCGATCAGTTGGCCACCGCCAGCTCCAAGGGCCTGGACCGCCAGCGTGTCGAAACCGAGCAGGTCTCGGCCGCCGTCAATCAGATGGCCGCCACCACCCAGGAGGTCGCCAGCCACGTACAACGCACCGCCGACGCCACGCAGCAGGCCAACGTGCTGACCGGCCGGGGCCGTGAAGTGGCGCGGGACACGCGTGAAGCAATCGAGCGTCTGTCGGCAGTCGTCGGGGAGACCGGGGTCACCGTGGCCCAACTCGCCCGCGACAGCGACGAAATCGGCAGCGTGGTCGACGTGATCAAAGGCATCGCCGACCAGACCAACCTCCTCGCCCTAAACGCCGCCATCGAAGCCGCGCGAGCCGGCGAACAAGGCCGGGGCTTTGCGGTAGTCGCCGACGAAGTCCGCCAGTTGGCCCAGCGCACCTCCCAGTCCACCACCCAGATCCACGCGCTGATCACCAAACTGCAAGCCTCCAGCACCAACGCCGTGCACAGCATGGAACATGGCCAGCGCCAGGCGCAGGAAGGCGTGGCCTGGGTGCTGGAAGCCGACCAGGCATTGGTGGGCATCAGCGAGGCCGTGTCCCATATCACCGACATGACCACCCAGATCGCCGCCGCCACCGAGGAGCAAAGCGCGGTCGCCGAGGAGATCAGCCGCAACATCACCACCATCGCCGAGCTGGCCGATCAAACGTCCCTGCAGGCCCACCAGTCCACCGACCTGAGCAAGGAACTGACCAACACGGCGTCGACGCAGTACGCGCTGGTGGAGCGGTTCAACCGCTGATCAGCTCCCGGGCAGTCGCTTCCAACTGGCTGCCCACCTGCGCCTTCAGGGTGTCGATGAAGCGCGTGATCTTGGCATCGACAAACTGGCGCGACGTGTACACCGCGTACACGTTGCGCTCGTAGGTGTGATAGTCCGGCAACACTCGCACCAGCTTGCCGCAGCGCAGGTCGTCGAGCGCCGAGAACCCGGCGAGCAGGCCGATACCGGCGCCTGCCTTGATCGCCACGGCCATGGCCTCCATGTCATTCACGCTGAAACTCGGACCCGTCGGCACAAAGGTGGCATCGCCTTTGGCGCTTTTGAGCTGCCACTCATCCCGAACGTAATCGACCGTGCCCAGCAACAGGCACTGATGGTCGCGCAGGTCCTCGGGCTCCAACGGTGCGGCGTGTTGTGCAAGGTACTCCGGGGAGGCGACCAGCACACAATGGCTGACACCGATTTTCTGGCTGACATAGGCTGAATCCGGCAGGGTCCTGGCAATCAGGATCGACACGTCCAACTGGTCTTCGAGCAGGTTCGGCATGCGCTGGGACAGCATCAGGTCCACGGTGACGTCCGGGAATTGCCGGCGGTACTCAAGCACGGCGCAGGTCACCAACTGGCGTGCCAGGCCGGGAACGCAATGCACGCGCAACGTGCCGCGCGGCGCCAGCAGTGCGTCGCTGGCCTCGGCTTCGGCGCTTTCCAGGTCAGCCAGGATGGTCTTGCAGCGCTCGTAAAAACGCCGACCCGCGTCAGTCACCGACAGCCGCCGGGTAGAGCGCTGGAGCAAGCGCGCATCGAGGTTTTTTTCAAGGGCGGAGACGGCCCGGGAAACGTTGCCGACGGTTGAATCGAGATGGTTGGCGACTGCCGTGAAACTGCCCATCTCCACGACTCGCACGTACACCGACATGTTCGAAAGTTTATCCATCACTACCGTCCATAAGGCCTGAGCCAAAGCAGGTCGCATGATCGCCGCTGCCGGCAGTGCGCGCAAGCCAGGGATTTTGCTGTCCCACACAACAATCATTCCCTCGCGTGCGGCTAAATCAATCGCCCTGCCCTCCCTAGACTTGGCCCCGGTTCAGCCACTTCCTTAAACGCTACGAGGGCCTTACCCATGAATGTTTCCTACGATCCGCTTTACCTGTCATCGCAGGCGAATGGATCAGCGCTGAAGGGCGTGCCACCGCCGCCGTGGTCAACCCGGCCACCGAACGTGAACTCGGCCGGGTGCCCCTGGCCACCGCCGCCGACCTTGATCACGCCCTCGGCGTTGCACACGTGGCATTCGACACCTGGCGGCGCACCGTGCCGGACCAGCGCGCCAAGATCCTCAAGCGTGCCGCCGACCTGATCCTGGAGCGCGCCCCGCAGATTGCCGCGCAAATGACCCTGGAAGAAGGCAAGCCCCTGGGTGAAAGCCTCGATGAAGTGTGCCGCGCCGCTGAATATTTCGAGTGGTTTGCCGAAAGCGCACGGCGTATCGACGGGCGCGTGGTGCCAGCCAACCGTCCGGGCGTGCTGCAACTGGTCAAGCGCCAGGCGATCGGCCCGGTGGCGGCCTTTACACCGTGGAATTTCCCTGCGATTACCCCGGCGCGCAAGCTCTCGGCCGCACTGGCGGCAGGCTGCAGCGTGATTCTCAAGCCTGGCGAAGAGAGCCCCTCCACCGCCCTGGCGCTGGCCCGTGCGCTGGATGATGCGGGCCTGCCAAAAGGTGTGCTGCAGGTGGTGTTCGGTGTACCGGACCAAGTCTCCAGTCACCTCATTGCCTCGCCGATCATTCGCAAAGTGACCTTTACCGGTTCGGTCCCGATTGGACGGTTGCTTTCAGCGCGTGCAGCCGAGGGCGTCAAACCCATCACCCTGGAACTGGGCGGGCACGGGCCGGTGCTGGTGTTTGACGACGGTGATGTCGAGAAAGCTGCGGTAGAGGGCGCCGCAAACCGCTTCAGGGGCACGGGCCAGGTGTGCATTTCGTCCACCCGCTTTCTGATCCAACGCGGCGTCTACGACGCCTTCGTGACGCAGTTTGTCGCCGCCACCCAGGCCCTGCGCATCGGCAATGGGCTGCACCCGCACACCCAGGTCGGACCGCTCGCCAACCCACGGCAGTTGGCCAAGATGGAAGAACTGGTGGCCGACGCCGTCGACAAAGGCGCGCGGGTGCTGACCGGTGGCGAACGCCTGCCGGGCCAGGGGTACTTTTTCGCCCCCACGGTGCTGGTGGATGTACCGATGCATGCCCGGGTCATGCATGAAGAACCCTTTGGCCCCATCGCCGTGTTGATGCCATTCAACGGCCTGGCCGACGGCCTCAAGGAGGCCAATCGCCTGCCCTACGCGCTCTCGGCCTACGCGTTCACCTCCAATGCACGCACCGCCATCGATGTGGCCGACGGTTTCGAAGCCGGCATGATCGGGATCAACCAGTACCGCATCGTCGCCACCGAATTGCCCTTCGGCGGCATGAAGGAAAGCGGCCACGGTTCCGAGGGCGGCATTGAAGGCATCGAGCATTACTTGACGAACAAATTCATCAGCCAGGTTTAAGGACATATACCCATGAAAGCCATCACTCTCGACACCTTCGGCAACCCCGACGTCATGCAATTGGGCGAGGTTCCCACCCCACACGTTCGCCCCACCGATCTATTGGTACGCGTGCATGCGGCGGGCGTGAACCGCGCCGACCTCACGCACCGCACCGGCGGTTACGGCCGGCCTGACTTTGGCGACTCGCCGATCATCGGCCTCGAGATCGCCGGCGAAGTCATCGCCACCGGTGCCGACGTGGTCGGCTACCGCATCGGGGATCGGGTCATGGGCGTGGTAGGCGGCGGCGCCTACGCTGAAATCGCACGCATCGACTACCGCATGGCCATGCCCATTCCGGCACTCTTGGACTACGTGCATGCGGCCGCGATTCCCGAGGTGTTCGTCACCGCCCATGAAGCGATGCTGCACCTGGGTCGGCTCAAGTCCGGCGACTCGGTGCTGATTCACGCTGCGGCAGGCGGGGTCGGCTCGGCGGCCGTGCAGTTGGCCTACGCCACCGGCGCCACCGTGTACGCGACCACCGAAGGCAGTAAATCCGCGCGCGTCGAACACTTGGGCGCGGATGTCGCCATCGACTACAAACAGGAAGATTTCGCCGAAGTGATCGCCAGCAAAACCGAAGGGCGCGGCGTAGACGTGATCATCGACTTCATTGGCGCGCCCTACTTCAGCCGCAACATTGCGTCGTTGGCCAACGGAGGCCGGCTGATCCAGGTGGGAATCCTCGGCGGCGGCGGTGAGGTCAGCGTGCAGCTGGAGCATATTCTGTACCGCCACCTGCAGATTATCGGCACGGTGATGAAGTCCCGCTCCCAGCCTGAGAAACACGCGATGATCCGGCGCTTTCGCGAGCATTGGCTGGAACGCTTCGAAGGCGGTGGCAGCCTGGAGCCGGTGGTCGACAGCACCTTCGCGCTGGCTCGTGCCGCCGATGCGCATCGGCGCATGGAGAGTTCGGAGAACGTCGGCAAGATCATCCTGACGATGGGCGATTGAGCGACAGATCAGGCACACCCGCTCACTGCAGGAGCGGGTTGTTAACCTGGCTCGGCTAAAGGGACGCCGGGGTCAAGGCGAGTTCCACCCAACCTTCTCTCAGCCGTACCGGCCACACCCGCAGCCGCTGGTGCGGCGCCTCCAGGCACTGGCCGTCCTGCAAGCGGTAATGCTGCTTGTAGATCGGCGCTGCCACCACCAATTCGCCCTTGATATTCCCCACCAGCCCACGGCCGATCACATTGGCACCGGACTCCGGGTCGTGGTTGTCGATGGCGAACAGCGTCTGCTCCTGGGCGTCGGGCAGATAGAACAGCGCGACTTGCGCGCCGTCCAGCCACACCACGACGCCGGAATTGCTGACCAGGTCATACTCATTGCACACGCTTTTCCAGGTGGGCAGGCTCATCAGGCAATCTCCTCGATCACAGGAATCAGGTTGAGTTCGGCGGCCATGATCGGCCGGCGTTGGCCGCGCTCCTGGACGAAGTGAATGTCCGGATCAGGGCGTTTGTCGTTGACGAAGGTGCGGAAGCGCTTGAGTTTTTCCGGGTCCTTGAGGGCGTTGGCCCATTCGCATTCGTAACGGTCCACCACCAGTTGCATCTGCGCTTCCAGCTCGGCGCCCAGGCCCAGGCTATCGTGAAGGATTACGTCCTTGAGGAAGTCCAGGCCGCCCTCCAGGCTTTCGCGCCACACCGAGGTGCGCTGCAATTTGTCGGCGGTGCGGATGTAGAACATCAGGAAACGGTCGATGTACTGGATCAGCGTAGCGTCGTCCAGGTCGGTGGCGAACAGCTCCGCATGACGTGGGCGCATGCCGCCGTTGCCGGCGATGTAAAGGTTCCAGCCCTTCTCCGTGGCAATCACACCGACGTCCTTGCTCTGGGCTTCGGCGCACTCGCGGGTGCAGCCGGACACCGCGAACTTGAGCTTGTGCGGCGAGCGCAGGCCCTTGTAGCGGTCTTCGATCAGCAGCGCCATTTTCACACTGTCCTGTACGCCGTAGCGGCACCAGGTGCTGCCCACACAAGACTTCACGGTGCGCGTGGACTTGCCGTAGGCGTGCCCGGTCTCGAACCCGGCCGCAATCAGTTCGGCCCAGATATCCGGGAGTTCATGCAGTTGCGCGCCAAACAGGTCGATACGCTGGCCACCGGTGATCTTGGTGTACAGGTCGTATTTCTTCGCCACCTCGCCGATCACGATGAGTTTGTCCGCCGTGATCTCACCGCCGGGAATGCGCGGCACCACCGAGTAGGTGCCATTTTTTTGCATGTTCGCCATGAAGGTGTCGTTGGTGTCCTGCAACGGCACCAGCGACGGGTCCATGATCGGCTGGTTCCAGCACGACGCGAGAATCGAGCCCACCGCCGGTTTGCACACGTCGCAACCGGTGTGGCCACGGCCATGCCTGGCCAGCAGTTCTTCGAAGGTGACCACGCCTTCCACGCGCACCAGCGCATAGAGTTCCTGACGGGTGAAGGCAAAATGTTCACACAGGCTTTTATCCACGCTGACGCCACGGGCAATCAGCTCATGTTCGAACACCTGCTTGAGCAAGCCGGCGCAACCACCGCAGCCGGTGCAGGCCTTGGTCTGGGCCTTGAGTACACCGAGGTCGCTGCAGCCGCCGTCGATGGCCGAGCAGATCGCGCTCTTGGTGACGTTGTGGCACGAGCACACCGTCGCCGTGTCCGGCAGCGCGCCGGGGCCGAGGGTGGGAGCACCGCTGGACGATGGCAGGATCAGACTGGCGGGCTCCGCTGGCAGCGCGATGCTGTTCTGCATGTATTGCAGCAGGGTGTCGTAGTAGCTGTTGTCGCCCACCAACACCGCGCCGATCACGTGTTTGCCGCAGGCACTCACCACCAGGCGTCGGTAGCTGGCGCTGGCTTCGTCGATAAATTGATAACTGCGCGCACCCAGCGTATGGGCGTGGGCATCGCCGATCGAACCCACGTCCACCCCCAGCAACTTGAGCTTGGTGGACATGTCGGCGCCCACAAACGGCTCGGCGGTTTGCCCGCACAGCAGCGCAGCCACGCCACGGGCCATCTGGTAACCCGGTGCCACCAGGCCGAACAGGCTGCCGTTCCACGAGGCGCACTCGCCGATGGCGTAGATATTCGGGTCGCAGCTCAGGCATTCGTCGTTGATCACCACCCCGCCGCGCGGGCCGATCTCCAAGCCGGCCTGGCGGGCCAGCGCGTCCTGGGCGCGGATGCCGGCGGAGAACACGATCAGGTCGGTCTCAAGGTGTTCGTCATTGGCAAAATTCATCCGGTAACGGTACTGCTCGCCGGCACTGATGGACTGGGTGGCGCGGGACAGGTGCACACCAACGCCCAGGCGCTCGATCTGGGCCTTGAGGGCCAGGCCACCAAAATCATCCAGTTGCACGGGCATCAGGCGCGGCGCGAATTCCACGACGTGCGCCTCAAGGCCCAGGCTTTTCAACGCATTGGCCGCTTCCAGGCCGAGCAGGCCGCCGCCTACTACTACGCCGCGCCGGGCATTGGCGGCGGCAGCGCGGATGGCGTCGAGGTCTTCGAGGGTGCGATAGACCAGGCGTGAATCGCCTGCGGCGCCGTCAATCGGCGGCACGAACGGGTAAGAACCGGTGGCCAGCACCAGCTTGTCATAGGCTACGCAGCCGTCGGCCGTGATGACCTCGCAGCGGGCCCGATCAATCTCCAGTACCGGCACGCCCAGGTGCAGGGTCACGCCCGGCGTCTGGTACAGCGATGCCTCGCTCAGCGCCAACGATTCGGCATCGCGCCCGGTGAAGTATTCGGACAAATGCACGCGGTCATAGGCGCGCATCGGCTCCTCGCTGAACACATGCAAACGGTAGTGATCCAGCGCACCGCGCTCGATCAATTGCGCCACACAGTGGTGGCCGACCATGCCATTGCCGACGACGATCAGGGTTTTGAGACTGTTCATACTTAGCACCCGACAAAGCTCATCACGGTTTTAAAAAAAGCAAAAAAAAACGCCTGAAACCTTGCGGTTCCAGGCGTCTTTGCCTGTTCTTGTGCGGTCTTGCCGCTCTTGCCCATGACCTGTGTTGGTCTGTCGATCGTCGTTGACCGAGGTGGGTTGCCAAAGGTCTTGCAGGCGCCGTGCCAATCAACGAATCGGCCCGTGGCGGCGGCGCCAAGCCTTGCACTGCTGCTCAAATACCGAAGAATTCGCCCCCAACTGGTGCGCCCCGATTCATAACCGTGCACAACCCCTGTGGCCAGAGCGGGCTTATTGTGGTGAGCGGGCTTGCCCGGCGCGAGCAAGCCCGCTCACCACAAGCGCCTTTAACCCCACTTGCAAAAACCTGGCGCGTGACTTGCTAGGGACTGTTCAATCAAGCAGTCAACGCAGACTGCCCTCTCACGACAAAGGCGCCGTGTGATCCCCGTTCTGAACGGAGGGTCACAAGGCGCCTTTTTTGTTTATAGGGTCAACCATGGAAAACCAGAGCGTACGCAGTGTGTGTCCTTATTGTGGCGTGGGCTGCGGCATTGTCATGCAGGTGCAGGACAACAAGGTCGTCAAGGTCATCGGCGACAAAGACCACCCCACCAATGCCGGGCGCCTGTGCACCAAAGGCACGACCTGCGGGCAGGCGATTGCCGACTCCGGACGTATGGAAAATGCCTACCTGCGCCAGGCCCGCGACCACGACCCGGTCCGCATCGCCATGGACACCGCCATCAGCGAAACGGCCGCGCGCTTGCGCCACATCCTCGACACCCATGGGCCCGACGCCTTGTCCTTCTATGTGTCCGGGCAGATGTCCCTGGAGGCCCAGTACCTGATCAACAAACTGGCCAAGGGGTTCGTGCGCACCAATAACGTCGAATCCAATTCACGCCTGTGCATGGCCAGCGCCGGCAGCGGCTATAAGTTATCCCTCGGTTCGGACGGCCCCCCCGGTTCCTACGAGGACTTCGACCGCGCCGACCTGTTCTTCGTGATCGGCGCCAACATGGCTGACTGTCACCCGATCCTGTTCCTGCGCATGATGGACCGGGTCAAGGCCGGCGCGAAGCTCATCGTGGTCGACCCGCGGCGCAGTGCTACCGCCGACAAGGCGCACCTGTTCCTGCCGATCAAGCCCGGCACCGACCTCGCCCTGCTCAACGGTTTGCTGCACCTGCTGGTAAAGAACGGCCACACCGACCCTGGCTTTATCGCCGCGTTCACCGACGGTTGGGACGTCATGCCGGCCTTCCTGGACGACTACCCGCCGCACACCGTCGCCGAGATCACCGGCCTCGCCGAAGCCGACATTCGCCACGCCGCCGAGCTGATCGGCCACGCCGCCGAATGGATGAGCTGCTGGACCATGGGCCTCAACCAGAGCACCCACGGCACCTGGAACACCAACGCCTTGTGCAACCTGCACCTGGCAACCGGTGCGATCTGCCGCCCCGGTAGCGGGCCGTTTTCCCTCACTGGCCAGCCCAATGCCATGGGCGGTCGCGAGATGGGCTACATGGGCCCGGGCCTGCCGGGGCAGCGCTCGGTGCTGGTGGACGCCGACCGCGCCTTTATCGAAGACCTCTGGCAGATTCCCGCGGGCAGCCTGCCGCGCCAGGTGGGCGGCGGCGCTGTATCGATGTTCGAACAAATGACTGCCGGGCAGATCAAGGCCTGCTGGATCATCTGCACCAACCCCGTGGCCAGCATGCCCAATCGCCGCAGCGTCATCGACGGCCTGCAGGCCGCCGACCTGGTGATCACCCAGGATGCATTCCTCGACACCGAGACCAACCGCTACGCCGACATTCTTCTGCCCGGTGCGCTGTGGGCCGAGGCCGAAGGCGTGATGATCAATTCCGAACGCAACATGACCCTGATGCAAAAGGCCGTCGACGCCCCAGGCGAAACCTTGCCGGACTGGCAGATCATCGCCAGGGTTGCCTGTGAAATGGGCTTTGCCGAGTCCTTCACCTACGCCTGCGCCGCCGAGGTGTTTGATGAGATCAAGCGCGCCTGGAACCCCAGGACCGGCTACGACATTCGCGGCGCCAGCCACGCGCGGCTGCGGGGCCAACCCCTGCAATGGCCGTGCGCATCCAGCGCGGGCGCCGACCGCAACCCGATCCGCTACCTCGATCACGGCACGATCCGCTTCGCCACCGACAGCGGCAGGGGCCAATTCCTGCCCCGCCCTCACCTGCCACCGGCAGAAATGCCTGACGCCGCGTTCCCCTTCGTGCTCAACACCGGCCGCCTGCAACACCAGTGGCACACCCTGACCAAGACCGGCAAGGTCGCGACCCTGAACAAGCTCAACCCCGGCCCGTTCGTGGAACTTCACCCCGAAGACGCCGCCAGCCTGGGCATCAAGGACCGGGACGCGGTGGAGGTGCGTTCCCAGCGCGGTCGCGCCGTACTGCCCGCACGAGTCACTGACCGGGTGCGCCCAGGCAACTGTTTTGCGCCGTTCCACTGGAACGATGTGTTCGGTGAACACCTGGCGATCAACGCGGTGACCAACGACGCCGTGGACCCGATTTCCCTGCAGCCCGAGTTCAAGTTTTGCGCCGTGGCCCTGAGCCGGGTCGAATTGATCGGCCACCGGTTTCTCGATAGCCAAGCCCCCGAACCCGAGCATCATGCGCACACCGACGCGGCCGTCACCCTGCTGTGGGCGTCGCAAACCGGCAACGCCGAAGCGTTGGCCGAAGGTTTCGCCAAGCGCCTGCGTGCGGCGGGTATCAGCGTGGAATCCAGTGCGATGGCGGACTTCCCCGCCAGCCAACTGGCCAGCCGGCAGACCCTGGCGCTGATCAGCAGCACGTTCGGTGACGGCGACCCACCGGACAACGGCGAAAGTTTCTGGCGCAGCTTGTGCAACGCCGACACTCGCCTGGAGTCCGTGCGGTATGCGGTACTGGCCCTGGGCGATCCGAATTACGAGCAGTTCTGCAATCACGGCAAGCAGCTGGACCGGCGCCTGCTGGAACTGGGTGCCACGCGCCTGATGGAGCGCGTCGATTGCGACACCGAATTCGAAGCCCGCGCCGACGCCTGGCTGACCCGTCTGCAGCAAAGCATCGACCCCAGCAAGCCCCTGGCGCCCCTCGAGCCCGCCGGCAAAACCAAGCTGCACGGCTCGGGGCTGCTGATCAACCGCCGGCTGAACCCGCACAGCCGCCACAAGGATACGCGCCAGTTCGCCCTGAACCTGGCTGGCTCCGGGCTGAGCTATGAAGCCGGCGATGCCCTGGGCGTCATGCCGCGCAATTGCCCCGAGCTGGTCAACGAGTTGCTCGCGCTGACCGGGCTGGCTGGCAGCACCTGCGTCAACATCGACACCTTCGGCGACGTCCCGCTGCAACAAGCGCTGACCCAACACTTCGAAATCGCCCGGCCCGGCAGCGAAACCCTGGCGTTGATTGCCGAGCGCAGCGCCAACCCCGGGCTCAAACAGTTGCTCGAACCCGAGCACAAAGCCCACCTCAAGGACTGGTTATGGGGCCGGCAACTCGCCGATGTGCTGCATCACTACCCCGTCGAATGTTCGGCGGACGAGTTGCTCGACACCCTCAAGCGCCTGCAACCGCGCCTGTATTCCATCGCCTCCAGCGCCAAGGCGTATCCGCAGGAAGTCCACCTCACCGTGTCCGCCGTGCGCTATGGCAAACGCAAGGGCGTGTCGTCGACCTTCCTCGCCGACCGTGCAGACACTGCCGAAGTGCCGGTGTTCGTACAGCCCTCCCGGCACTTCCATGTGCCGCGCGATGGTGACGTGCCGATCATCATGATCGGCCCTGGCACGGGTGTGGCACCGTTTCGCGGGTTCCTGCAAGAGCGCCGGGCCCAGGGCCATCAGGGCGCCAATTGGCTGTTCTTCGGCGAGCAGCACGCCGCCACGGACTTCTACTACCAGGACGAGTTGCAACACCTGCAACACGATGGCCTGCTGACTCACCTGAGCCTGGCGTTCTCCCGCGACCAAGCGCAGAAAATCTACGTGCAGGACCGCATCCGTGAACAGGGTGCCGAACTATGGCGCTGGTTGCAGGACGGCGCGCAACTGTACATCTGCGGCGATGCCAGCCGGATGGCCAAGGACGTTGACCAGGCGCTGCGTGATATCACGCAAACCCACGGCGGGCTTGGCGCGGAGGACGCTGTGGATTACTGGCGCCGGATGAGTGAACAGAAACGTTACCTGCGTGATGTGTACTGATTGGACACAGAACAATCACCACTTTGTATTGTGTACAAAAAACCCTAAAGATTTACCGAGCGCCCGCCGAAACAACAGTGATAGCAGATCGCCAATACTGTGTTGAAACAGCAGCGGTCTGGCCACTTTCTCTGCCGATGGTCGTCTCGATGAAAATAAAAAATAAGCTGGTGCTGGCGTTTGTTTCTGTCGCGTTTATCCCGGTAAGCCTGGTGGCCGTGATCTCGGTCATGAACACCCGGACCCAGGCGGTGGATCAGTTCATCGACGGCAGCACCCGGGAGATCCGTCAGATCGACGGCAATATTCGCCAGTTCTTCGATGGCACTTTGCAGAATGTCGATCAAATGGCCGGCGATCCTGTATACACCTCCGTCGACACGCTCAAGGACTACCAACCCGCCAACGCGGCCAGCCAGCCCCTGCCGCCGGCGGCACAGGCGGTGATCGAGCGCTTCGCCCGCTACGGTGCCACGCACCCGGCGGCGGCGATCCTGTCCATCGGCCTTGAGGACGGTACCTACGTCAAATGGCCAGACGATCCACAACTGTCCAAATACGACCCGCGCACCCGCCCCTGGTACAAGGCGGCCATGGCCAGCCCCGGCAAGACCGTGCGTACACCGGCTTACTACTACGACAAGGACGACGTAGCACTGGTGGGCACCGCACGGGCATTGCTGGACGCCACGGGCAAGGCCAAGGGTGTGTTCGTGGTCAGCGTGTCGCTCAAAAACCTCACCGAACTGGTCAAGAGCATCAAGCTGGGAGAAAGCGGCTACGTGATGCTGATCGAGGACGGCGTGGTGCTGGTGGATCCGCGTGACGCCGGCCACAGCTTCAAGCCCCTCAAGGACCTGGGCGCGCCTTATGCGCACCTGGCCAACACGCCTCAGGGCTCCACCGAGGTGCAGATCAATGGCGTGCGCTACATGGCCAATATCTGGACGTCGCCCGGCCTGGGCTGGCGTTATATCGGACTGATCGAACATCGCGAAGTGATGGCCGAGGCCACCCGCATGACCTACCTCACCGCCGCCATTGTCGGCGTGCTGGTGTTGATCTTCGGGTTGGTGGCGGCGGCGTTTTCCAAGGTGATCGTCAAGCCGATCGGCCAGGTCAGCACCGGCTTGCAATCCATCGCCCAAGGCGAAGGCGACTTGCGTCATGAGTTGCAGGTGCAGGGCAAGGATGAAACCGCCGAGCTGGCGGGCTGGTTCAACAAGTTTCTGGCCGCGATCCGTCAACTGATCCAGCACATCGTCGCTGCCTCGACCAACTTGCAGAACGCGTCGAAGGTCAACAGTGAGGTGGCGCACAACATGAACGAGGCCGCCGGGCGCCAGCGCGAAGCTGTGGAATTGGTGTCCACCGCGTTCAACGAGATGGTCGCCACCGCCAACGAGGTGGCACGTTCCTGCAGCGGTGCGGCGGAATCGGCCGAAAACGGCCATCGGCGAGTGGCCGAGGGCAAGCAGCAAATCGAGGTGACCACCGACAACGTCAACCGCCTGGGCCGACGCCTGACCGAATCGTCCCAGGCCATGGTCGAGCTGGAGGCCGGCAGCCGCAGCATCAACCAGATCCTCGGCACCATCCGCGCGATTGCCGAACAGACCAACCTGCTGGCACTCAACGCCGCCATCGAAGCCGCTCGCGCCGGCGATCAGGGCCGCGGGTTTGCGGTGGTCGCCGATGAGGTGCGCGCCTTGGCCAAGCGTACCTCCGACTCCACCGGCGAGATCGAGCAACTGCTGGGCACCCTGGAAAACAAGACCCAGGAAGTCACGCAGAAAATGGGCAGTTGCCTGGACTTGTCACGCGCCAGCGTGTCGTCCATCGAAAACGCACGGGACAGCTTTGAAGGCATTCAACTGTCGGTGAACGAGATTCGCGACCAGAACCTGCAAATCTCCGCCGCCGCCGAGGAGCAACACAGCGTGGCCGAGGAGATCAATCGGCACATCCAGCAGATCTACGACGAAGCGCGACTGGTCGAAAGCCTGGCCAGTTCGGCGCAGGATGATTCGGGCCGGCTGTCGACCTTGTCGGCGGAACTGAACGGGCTGGTAGGCCGCTTCAAGTCCTGACAACGCGACGCTTCAGTCACGCGGTGTGCGGCGTTTGTAGTGTTCATAGAAGGCCAGGGATGCAACGTTCTTGGCCTTGGCCTCCAGCATGATGTCGAAGCGGTCGAGGAACTGCAGCGCGTAATCGTTGGTCCAGCGGTTCCACATCTGCGCGCTGTGGCCATACAAGTCGCGCTTGGATACTACGTTCATCAGCGCGTCCATTTCCAGCTTGTGCTCGGCGTCGAAGCCCAGCTCCTGCAAGCTCTCCTGGGGCTGGGAGTAGTGCATCGTCGGGCGCACGCCGCGCCAGCTGTCGATCACCCGCGAGACCCGCTCGGAATGCGGGTCAATATAGTCGTTCTCGTTGATCCAGCAATGGTGGATGTCCAGCACCACCGGCGCCAGGTCGGCGACTTGCAGGCAGGGATCGAGGCCGTAAGTCTTTTCGTCGTTCTCGAAGGTAATGCAGTTGCGCGCCACCTCGGACAGGCGCGGCCACACCGCACGGGTGCCTTCGACCCCCAGCCGCCCGGCGATGTGCACGTTGCACTTGAGGTCCTGAAAGCGTCGACCGTAGCCCATCATGCGGATCATGTCGGCGTGGTATTCGAACTCCGCGAGGCTGTTTTCCACCACGCCGGGGTTGTCCGAACCCAACACGCAGTACTGGCCAGGGTGGAATGACAGGCGGATGTCAGAGGCGCGGGCTCGTTCGCCAATGGCGGCGAAGCCTTCGACCAATTGACGCTCGATGGCCGGGTCCTTGTACACGGCCGCCACCTTGGGGTGGCTGTAGAACGGCAGCAGATCACTGCTGAGCCGGAGCATGTGCAGCATCGGCGGCAGTTCGGCGACATACGCCAGCAGGCGCAACTGGGCGGCCAGGTTGTGGGTGACCACCTCCACCAGCTTCTCGCGCGCGACCTGCGGGGTGACGCTGTCCATCCAGCGCAGCGTGGTGGTTCGCGGGTTGAACGGGCCCTCGATCAACTTCAACGCGCTGGCCGACAGGAGTCGTTCAGGATGCTGGTATTGGCACGCGAAGCCGATGCGGGGATGAGTCATGGAGGCGCCTGGGCAAAAAAAGGTACGGGAGAATACGGGTTTAGTTCGGGGTTGAACCAGCAGGTTCATAATATTTCGACACTAATCACGCTGAACTTTCCTACGCTAGACGCGCTCACTTCCTATGCTGCCCCGTTCAGGGGCGTCGAACAACAAGGAGCCGCCTTACATGACTACCCTCCCCGCCTATCGAGCCCACCCAGGTCGGCTGCACGCGACCTTGCTGGCCGGCACCGTGCCGTTGTTCCTCGGTGCCTTGCTCTGCGACATTGCCTACACCCAGACCTTCCAGATTCAATGGGCCAACTTCGCCTCCTGGCTGATCGCCGGCGCGTTGGTGTTTGGCGGCTTCGCCTTCCTGTTTGCGCTGGTCAACCTGGTTCGCGCCGAACGCAAGGCGGGCGGGCCGGCTGCCTACGTCCTGCTGTTGCTGGCCGCTTGGGTGCTTGGCCTGGTCAACGCCTTCCAACACGCCAAGGACGCCTACGCCGCCATGCCGGCCGGGCTGGTGTTGTCGGCGATTGTCGTGGTGCTTGCCCTGGCAGCCACCTGGATCGGTCTGCGTAGCGGAGGTGGCAAATGAAAACGTCCAGCACATTGACCCTGTTGAGCGCCGCGCTGTTGCTCAGCGCTTGCGGTGGCGAAGGCGACAAGACCCAGGCCCGCGGCCCCGACCCGAAACTGCCGGAACAGCAAAGCAGCCTGCTGCCGAGCATGAAGATCGCCGAACCCGCGCCCTGGGGTGAGCAGAAACCCAAGGTGCCGGATGGCTACAGCATCACGGCCATCGCCACTGACCTGGCGATCCCGCGCCAGACACTGGTACTGCCCAACGGCGACATCCTCATCGCCGAAGGCCGAGGTGGCAGCGCGGCCAAGCTCAAGCCCAAGGACGTGATCGCCAGCCTGATCAAAGCCGAAGGCAATACCAAGGTCAAAGGTGGCAACCGCCTGACCCTGTTGCGCGACGCCGATGGCGACGGCACGTATGAGCTCAAGACCGTGTTCGCCGACAACCTCAACGCGCCCTACGGCCTGGCGTTTGCCAACGGCAAGCTCTACGTGGCCAACCAGGATGCGTTGGTGAGCTTCGACTACGCCGACGGCCAGACCAAAGCCAGCGGCCCACCAAGCAAAGTCACGGACCTGCCGGCGCAGATCAACCACCATTGGACCAAGTCCCTCGCCGTGAGTGACGATGGCAGCCAGCTGTATGTAGGCATCGGCTCCAACAGCAACGTCACCGAACGCGGCATGGAAGTGGAAATCGATCGCGCCATGGTCTGGCAGATCGACGCGGCCACCGGCGCCCACAAGCCTTACGCGACCGGCCTGCGCAACCCCACTGCATTGACGATCCAGCCAGGCACCGGGCAACTCTGGACGGTGGTCAACGAACGCGATGAACTGGGCCCCGACCTGGTGCCCGATTACCTCACCTCGGTGCGCGAAGGCGCGTTCTACGGCTGGCCTTACAGCTATTGGGGCCAGAACGTCGACCCGCGTGCGCAACCGCAAAACCCAGCCAAGGTCGCCGCTGCGGTCAAACCTGATTACAGCCTGGGCTCCCACGTCGCGGCGTTGGGCGTGGACTTTTCGATCCCGGCCATGGGCGACGCCTTCGCCAACGGCGCGTTCGTCGGCGAACACGGCAGCTGGAACCGCGATAACCCGGTGGGCTACAAGGTGATCTTCGTACCCTTCACCGATGGCAAGCCGTCCGGCGAACCCATCGACTTCGCCACCGGCTTTCGCGGTGACGACGGCAAGACCCGTGGCCGTCCAGTGGGCGTGACCGTGGACCCGAAAGGTGCGTTGATCATTGCCGATGACTTGGCCAATACCGTGTGGCGCGTCACCCGCAATCGCTGAATTCCAGCCTCCCCGCAGGGAGCTGGATAAAAAATTTAGAAATGGGTGAATTATTTCGTGTCCGCTTGTATCTGAACTGACAGAGCGGTGCCATCGTGGCGATGGCACCTCCCCTGTTTCGGTTTAAGAGTGGCCCGCATGAAATCTCGCAAGAAAAGCGTCAACCCCATCGGATTGAAAGACATCACCATTGTCGACGATACCAAGGTGCGCAAGGCGATCACCGCCGCCGCCCTGGGTAACGCCATGGAATGGTTCGACTTCGGCGTCTACGGTTTTGTCGCCTATGTGCTCGGCAAGGTGTTCTTCCCCGATGCCTCCCCCAGCGTGCAGATGATCGCTGCACTCGGTACCTTCTCCGTGCCCTTCCTGATTCGCCCGCTGGGCGGCCTGTTCTTCGGGGCCCTGGGTGACAAGTACGGACGACAGAAAGTCCTCGCCGCCACCATCGTGATCATGTCGCTGAGCACCTTCGCCATCGGCCTGATCCCCAGTTACGCCAGCATCGGCATCTGGGCGCCGATCCTGTTGCTGCTGTGCAAAATGGCTCAAGGTTTCTCGGTGGGCGGTGAATACACCGGCGCGTCGATCTTCGTCGCCGAATACGCCCCGGACCGCAAGCGCGGCTTCCTCGGCAGCTGGCTGGACTTCGGCTCCATCGCCGGTTTTGTCCTGGGTGCCGGTGTGGTCGTGCTGATTTCCACTGTCCTGGGCGAAGCCGACTTCGAAGCCTGGGGCTGGCGCCTGCCGTTCTTCCTCGCCCTGCCCCTGGGCATCATTGGCTTGTACCTGCGCCACGCGCTGGAAGAAACCCCGGCGTTCCAGCAGCACATGGACAAGCTCGAGCAAGGCGACCGCGAAGGCCTGACCCACGGCCCCAAAGTCTCGTTCAAGGAAGTCGCCACCAAACACTGGCGCAGCCTGTTGACCTGCATCGGCATCGTCGCGGCCACCAACGTGACCTACTACATGCTGCTCACGTACATGCCGAGCTACCTGTCCCATAACCTGCATTACAAAGAAAACAGCGGCGTCCTGATCATCATCGCAATCATGGTCGGCATGCTGTTCGTGCAGCCGTTCATTGGTTTCGTCAGCGACAAGATCGGCCGCAAGCCCTTCATTATCGCTGGCAGCATCGGGTTGCTGTTTCTGTCGATTCCAGCGTTCATGCTGATCACCAGCGGCCAGATCGGCCTTATCTTCGCCGGCCTGTTGATCCTGGCGGTGATCCTGAACTTCTTCATCGGCGTGATGGCGTCCACCCTGCCCGCGATGTTCCCCACTCACCTGCGCTACAGCGCGCTGGCCAGCGCGTTCAACGTCTCGGTGTTGATTGCCGGTGTGACACCGACCGCCGTGGCCTGGCTGGTGGAAAGCACCAACGACCTGTTCATGCCCGCTTACTACCTGATGGTGTTTGCGGTAGTCGGCCTGGTGACCGGCCTGACCATGAAGGAAACGGCCAACAAACCCCTGCGCGGCGCCGCTCCGGCAGCCTCGGACATGGAAGAAGCCAAGGAGCTGCTGCAGGAACACCACGACAATATCGAGCAGAAGATCGAAGACATCGACGCCGAGATTGCCGAGCTCGAGGCCAAGCGTAAAAACCTCGTGCAGCAGCACCCACGTATCAACTGACACCCGACGGTGCGCGGTGGCCCCGGCCACCGCGTTACCCGACGACAGGTCATCCCCGCGTACTCATATTTCCCCTGGCGCTGCCGATATAAAGCCATACCCCTGACCAGCAGCGACGTCCTGCGGGAAATAATGCCGAATACTCTCGCTCCAATCGTCCGCACCCTCTCCAATCGCACCAGCCTGTCGCTCACCCGTACCTCCTTGTTCAAGTTCATGGCCTTGCTGGCCGTGGTTTTTGCGGCGGCGGCCTATTCGCTGGTGTACCTGGCCTATGAGCTGGACCGAACCGAGGAGGCTGAAAGCGCTTTCCATGCGCGCAAAGCCGTGCAGTCGCTGGAAAAATCCATGCGCCTGACGGTCAAGGACTACGCCTTTTGGAGCGACGCCTACGCGCACCTGCACGTCAAGGTCGACCGGGACTGGGCCTACGTGCGCGAGAACGTCGGGCCCACGCTGCATGACGACTTCGGCTTTCAAGGCGTATTTGTGGTGAATGATCTGGACCACACCGTTTATGCCGTGATCAACGGCGAATTGGCGTCAGTCGACCTGAGCGAATGGCTCGACCATCCCATCACCGAACTCCTTGAACGTGCGCGCGCAGGCGCGGCGGATGAAACACCCCTGAGCACCTTCATCAATGTGCGTGGCAGCCCCACCCTGGTGGCGGCCGCCGCCATCACCCCCGGCACCGACCCCAGGGTGGTCACCGATGGCCGGCGCAACTCCGTGCTGTTCTTCGTCGATATCCTCGACAGCGCCAAGCTGGCGGCGATCGGCAGCGATTTTGGCGTGGCCCGGTTGCATATCGCCACGCCCGACGAGCCCGGCCACACCCTGACGCTGCCCCTCGGCGAAAACGGGACGGCCGGCAGCCTCCACTGGGAGCCGGAGCGCCCGGGCCTGCGCCTGATGACCGTGGGCCTGCCGTTGCTGGGGCTGGCGGCATTGCTGGTGTGCCTGATGACGTGGGTGATCTTGCGCCGCTCGACGGCGGCTGCCCTGGCACTCGACGCCAGCCACACCTCGTTGCAAAACAGCCAAGTGGCGTTGGCCACCAGCGAAGCGCGCTTTCGCGACGTGGTTGAGGCCAGTTCTGACTGGGTCTGGGAAATCGACCCGACCTGGCGCTTCACCTACCTGTCGGAACGCTTTGAAAGCGTCACGGGCCTGGCGCGACAGGCCTGGATGGGCGCAACCATGAATGAACTGCTCGACACCGATGGCCGCGTGCTTTCCCAATGGCTGGCCGCCCCGGACCGCAGGCCCGACGTCAGCGTGCAATGCCGTTATGTGGATGCCCAGGGGCAGGAGCGGATTACCCGGCTGTCGGCACGGCAAATGCCCTGTGGCGGGTTCCGCGGCACCGCCACCGACGTGACCGAGGAAGTCGAAGCGCGACGCCGCATCGAATACCTGTCCCAGCACGACGCCCTCACCGGCCTGCCCAACCGCACCCGCCTCCAGGCCTTTCTCAACGGCAAACTCAAGGCCTCGCCGAGCCTGACCCAGCCGTTGGTCATGCTCAGCCTGGACCTGGACCGCTTCAAGCCGGTCAACGACCTGCTCGGCCATGCCGCCGGCGACCGCGTGCTCAATGAAGTGTCGAGCCGCCTGGCCGATTGCGTGCGCCATGGCGACCTGGTCGCCCGGGTGGGTGGCGACGAGTTTGTGCTGATCCTCAGCGACACCGGGGCCCAGGACGAAGTCGAAAGCCTGTGCAAGCGCCTGATCGCCTCGATCGAACGGGCTATCCGCATCGATGAGCAGGACGTATTCATCAGCGCCAGCATCGGCATTGCACTGGCCCCCAACGACGCCAGCGAGGCCGCCGAACTGCTGCGCTACGCCGATATCGCGCTGTACGAAGCCAAGGCGGCCGGACGCAATACCTGGCGTTTCTATTCCGGCGACATGAACGCGCGCATCATCGAGCGCCGGCGCCTGGAAAGCGACCTGCGATTTGCGATCAAGCACGGTGAATTGCGCCTGCACTTCCAACCGCGCTATCGCATTGCCGACGGGAAGATGGTGGGCGCCGAAGCGCTGGTGCGCTGGCAACACCCGGTGCGCGGCCTGATCGCGCCGGACACCTTTATCCCGATTGCCGAGGAGTCGGGGTTGATCCTATCGCTCAGCGACTGGGTACTGGAGACCGCGTGTGCGTGCGCCGCCCAGTGGCCGGAGAAGCTGTTCGTGTCGGTGAACCTGTCACCGTCCGAATTCAAGCGCGGCAACATGGTCGCGCGTATCGCCCAGGCGCTGGATACCTCCGGTATCGACCCGTCGCGGCTGGAATTGGAGATCACCGAAAGCGTCATGCTCGAGGACGCCGAAGGCGCGCTGGAGGTGATGCACACCCTCAAATCCCTGGGCATCCGCATCTCGATGGACGATTTCGGCACCGGTTACTCATCATTGAGCTACTTGCGCGCGTTTCCGTTCGACGGCTTGAAGATCGACCGTAGCTTTTTGAGCCGGTTGGAGGACAGCGCCGATGACAAAGCGATCATCCAGGCCATCGTCGGCCTGGGCCGTGCACTCGCCCTCACCGTCACCGCCGAAGGCGTTGAAAGCGCAGAACACCTGGCCCTGCTCAAGGCCGTGGCCTGCGACGAAGGCCAGGGCTATTACCTCAGCCGGCCGATGGACCGCGAGACCTTCAACGGCCTGCTCGTCTGCCCTACCTGAAGAACTGGCTCGGCGTCTTGCCAAACTGTTTCTTGAACATGGTGGTAAAGGCGCTGGGGCTTTCATAGCCCAGTTCCAGGGCCACATCGATGATCTTCTCCCCCACCGCAATGCGCTCCAGCGCCAGCAACAAGCGAGCCTGTTGGCGCCATTGGCCGAAGGTCATACCGGTTTCCTTGCGGAACAGGCGCTGGATGGTTTTCTGGTCCAGGCCCAGGCGCTCGCTCCAGTCGGCCACGGTGGAGGCGTCGCCCGGGTCGTCCTGCAGCGCCTGGCAGATACGGTGGATGCGCGCGTCGGCGGGTTGCGGCAGCGACAATGGCAGTGCCGGCAACATCGCCAGTTCGTCGAGGATCAGGTGCATGATCCGCGCGTCCCGCGAGTCCTCGGCATAGGGCGGCTTGAGGCTGACCGAGGCCTTGATCAGCTCACTGAGCAACGGCGAAATGCTCACCGCCTTGGTTTCCGTGGGCAAATTCGCAAAGGCATCGGTGCGCACGAACACGCTGCGCATTTTCAATGCCCCCACGCATCGCAGGGAGTGCACCTGCCCACTGGGCATCCAGAACCCACGGTTGGGCGGCACCGTCCACTGGTTGTGCGCGCTGTGCACCACCATCACGCCTTCGGTGGCGTAAAGTAGCTGGTGTTTTTCGTGACTGTGCTCGGGGATCACCCAATGTTCGGGGTAGTCGGTGGCCGAACTGATGACGGCCCAGTCGCCCTGATCGATCTCTTGCAGAAATTCATCCAGTGATTTGATCATTTCGCCCTTTTTGCGCGAGTTGCCTCCCGAATTTCGCGAGACAGGCATTTATGACGAATCTAGCATAACCACCGAATCATTTTGTAACGGTCAGTGAGCACACGTACTCGCCGCCCCTGTTTGACGCCTTGAATGGAATGCCTGCATGTCGACCCTCACCGCGACACCCACCGCTGCAACCAGTCCCCCTCAGGCCAGCCCCCTGGTCATGCGTATCCTGGGTGCCTGCGCCCTCGCGCATTTGATCAACGACCTGATCCAGGCCGTGCTGCCGTCGATCTACCCGATGCTCAAGGCCAACTACGGCCTGAGCTTCGCTCAAGTCGGCCTGATCACCCTGACCTTCCAATTGACCGCGTCCCTGCTGCAACCGTGGATCGGCTACTACACTGACCGCCATCCCAAGCCGTGGCTGTTGCCGGCGGGCATGGTCTGCACCCTCGTCGGCATCCTGATGCTGGCGTTTGTCGGCAACTTCCCGGCGATCCTGCTCGCCGCCGGCCTGGTGGGCGTGGGTTCCTCGACCTTCCACCCGGAAACCTCGCGCGTCGCACGGCTGGCCTCCGGCGGGCGTTATGGCCTGGCGCAATCGACCTTCCAGGTGGGTGGCAACACCGGCAGTGCCCTGGGCCCGTTGCTCGCGGCGGCCATCATCATTCCTTACGGCCAGGGCCATATCGCCTGGTTCGGCCTGTTTGCGGTGTTCGCGATCCTGGTGCTGTACGGCTTGAGCCGCTGGTACCGCAACCACCTCAACCTGTTCAAGCTCAAGCAGGGTGGCAAGGCGACCCACGGCTTGTCCAAAGGCCGCGTGACCTTTGCCCTGGTGGTGCTGGCCGTGCTGGTGTTTTCCAAGTACTTCTACATGTCCAGCCTCACCAGCTACTACACCTTCTTCCTGATCGAGAAGTTCGGCCTGTCGGTGGCCAATTCCCAGCTCTACCTGTTCCTGTTCCTCGGTGCAGTGGCGGCGGGCACCTTCTTTGGTGGGCCGATCGGCGACCGCATCGGCCGCAAGAAAGTCATCTGGTTCTCGATCCTCGGCGCCGCGCCGTTCACCTTGGCGTTGCCCTACGTGGACCTGTTCTGGACCGCCGTGCTCAGCGTGGTGATCGGGTTCATCCTGGCGTCGGCCTTCTCGGCCATCGTGGTCTTCGCCCAGGAACTGGTCCCGGGCAACGTGGGCATGATCGCCGGGATCTTCTTCGGCCTGATGTTCGGTTTCAGCGGAATCGGCGCGGCACTGCTGGGCTTGCTCGCCGATAACCACGGCATCGAGTACGTCTACAAACTGTGCTCGTTCCTGCCGTTGGTGGGGATTCTGACGATATTGCTGCCTTCAACCAAAGGCGTTTGAGGCCAGGCTGCCGCAGACAGGGACGTCTGCCCAGCGTGTGCAACACCAATCCGTGCTTAAATCCTGTCTGGCAGCTTCGCGAGCGTTTCGCTGGCGTCCTCTCCAAGGATTTATCGCATGCGCCTGGCTGACTTCATTGTGCACAACCTCGAGCCCATCCTTCAGGCGTGGGAGGATTTCGCCCGCACCATCCAGACCCCTGGGGCCGACCTCGATCGCGCTGGCCTGCGCGATCACGCGGAGCAGATGTTGCACGCCATTGTGCTGGACCTGCGTACCGCCCAGACCACGCAGGAGCAGATCGACAAGGCCCAGGGCCTGGCGCCGCAGCATGACGATGAGACCCCGGCCGAAACCCACGCGGTCACGCGCCTGATGGCCGGGTTTTCCATCGACCAGATGGTCTCGGAATACCGCGCGTTGCGGGCCAGCGTGCTCAGCCAGTGGCTCGATCAAATCAAGCACGGCACGCCGCTGGACGTCGATGACATGAATCGCTTTCACGAGGCCATCGACCAGGCGCTGGCGGAGTCGATCGCCAGCTATTCGCGCGCCGTGGAAGCCTCGCGCAACGTCTTCCTGGGCATTCTCGGTCACGACCTGCGCACGCCGCTGGGGGCGATTCTATTGGGCGCGGACATGCTCCGACGCTCCGGCACGGTGGGTGAGCGTGACACCCGCGTCGCCACGCAGATCTACACCAGTGTGCAGCGCGCCAGCCAGATCGTCGGCGACTTGCTGGATCTGACGCGCTGTCAGATGGGCCCCGGCATTCCGGTCAAACGTGTACAGGTCGACCTGGCGCCGATCTGCGAGCGCATTGTCGAAGAAATCCGCGCATTTCATCCTCACGCACAGATCCATTTCGACACCGGGTGCCAGGCCGTCGGACTGTTTGATGGACCGCGCATGGAGCAGGTGTTTTCCAACCTCCTCAGCAATGCAGTGCAACACGGCAACCCCGGCACACCGATTCGCATCGAACTGGCCGCCACCGCCGAGGCACTGGTATTCACCGTGCACAACCACGGCGACCCGATCCCTGCGGATGTGCTGCCGTTCATCTTCAACCCCATGGGGCGGTTTTCCCAGCGGGCTGCGGTTGAACACGGGCCCACGGCGGGCCTGGGCCTGGGCTTGTTCATTGCGTCGGAAATCGTCGCGGCCCATCAGGGTTCGATCGAGGTGGAGTCGAGCGCGCAGGCCGGTACGGTATTCCGGGTAGGCGTCCCGCTGGCCATCGCTTGAGGCCATAGATAGCCGTTCGCCAGTAAGGCTCCGAAAACCGCTCGCGAACGCTTACAATCGCGGTTTTCAACGCACACTTGGCAGCACATGACGCTCGACCCTCCTACGATTCTGGCCCTCACCGTGGCCCTGGCCGCTGCTGCGGCCCTCTACCTTGCTGTTGACTGGCGCAGCGTGCGTGAACCCTCGCTGCTGTTCTGGAGCGCGGGTTTCGCCACCATCACCGTCGGCTCGACCCTGGCGCTGCTACGTATCAACGGGTTTCTGGTGATCGGCATCTGGTTCGCCAACGGCCTGCTAGTGACCGCACACTTTCTGTTTCTGCTGGGCGTGGCACGCTTCACCCACGTGCGTGTATCGAGGCTCTGGTACCTGATGGTGGGGGTCTGGTTCGGCATGCTGATGCTGCCGGTGGATCAATCCTGGTCCAAAGTCATGATCAGCGTGCAGTCGCTGCTGGTCGCCCTGCCGACCCTGCGCGCAAGCTTTTTGCTGCGGCCCCATGGTAAATCGTTGAGCATCGGCGCCGTGCAGCTGCGTTACGTACTGCTGTGCCACGGCGCGTTCTACGTGGCCAAGGCGCTGTCGGTGCTGATCCCCGGCACCTTGATCGACCTGGCCTCGTTCAAGGGCGAAATCATCCAGATTTCCCTGGTGGAAGGCGCGATGGCGATCATGCTCATCGCCCTGTCCATGACCGGTTCCGAACGCTACCGCCGCGAACAGCAGATCGCCCGCCTCGCCGCCCGCGACCCGCTCACCGCCCTCTACAACCGCCGCGCCCTCGACCTGCGCGCGCCGCGTCTTTTGGGCAAGGTGTCAGCGCAACAACCGGGCGCCCTGTTGCTGATCGACATCGACAACTTCAAGCTGGTCAACGACCTCTACGGCCACAGCGCCGGCGACCGCCTGCTCATTGCCCTGAGCGAGATGATCCGCAGCGCCGTGCCCCGAGACTCACTGGTGGCCCGCCTGGGCGGTGACGAGTTCGTGATTCTGTTCAACCGCGCTACCACCGAGCAGATCGTCGAACTGGGCAGCATCCTGCGCGACCAATTCTTCCAGCTCGCCTCACAAACCTTTGCCACCCCGGCACCCGTGACCCTGAGCATCGGCGCCCACCTGTTCGACCAACCGCCAGCCAGCCTGACGGACTTGATCGAACAGGGGGATACCACGCTGTACGAATCCAAGCGCGGTGGGCGCGATAGCATCCGATTGGTGGACAGGACCGGGGCGGTATCGCCGGTGGCAGCCCCCCTGTTTTCGCAGCCTCGCTGAAGCTTGCACCGAGGCCAAACAGGCAGATCACCCCAATGCCATAGGCCAGCGTGCGCCAAGGTTGCCTCCCCATCAGATGCGCCGCGGTTTGGGGAAATCAGCAAATCCCCCCTGGGTCACTGCGCTGTCAGTCTGCAGTGCCACACACAACTGGCATGCACGGCCATGAGGTCATTCATCCCTCGACTGCCTCACCACGATGTAGAGCAACGGCCCCACCGACACGAACACCGCCGTGAGCAGCCAGTAAGGCACCACCGAGGCCAGCGACCGCCCTCGTCGCCGGGTATCGCGGTACATCCACACACAGGCCAGCAGTGCCATCAGGTACAGGTCTATGACCACTTGCGCCGTGTCCGGGCGCGAGATCAATGCCAGCCCGAATGCCCACAGCGATTGCTCCGCCGTCAGCATCGTGAACAGGGTGTACAGCGAGAATCCCAGCAATGCGGCCAGGGCGAGAGAGGGTCTTGGCATGGTCTCTTCCTCAAGTGATGAGGCGCCACGTTAGTGATAAGGTTCAGCCCCCTGCAATGACCTCGGAGGTCATGGTCACGTCATGGACAACCCTTCCAGCGCCGGCGCACTGCTGCGCCAACTGCGCCGCCAATCCAACTTGAGCCAGCTCGACCTGGCGCTGATGACCGGCGTATCCCAGCGCCATCTCAGTTGCCTCGAGACCGGCCGCGCCAAACCCAGCCCAGGCACCCTGCACAACTTGCTGACGGCACTGGATGCGCCGCTGGAGCAGTGCAACAGCATCTTCCTCGCCGCCGGCTTTGCCCCGCGCTACGCCGCCACCCCGCTTGCGGCGCCGGCCATGTCCGCGATTCGCGAAGCAGTCAGCCATGTACTGCACGCCAACAACCCTGCCCCGGCGATACTGCTGGGGAGCGAGTGGGACGTGCTGGCGGCCAACGCCAGCACCGGCGTGCTGTTTGAACTGGTGGGCATCACACCGGATGCGGCCAGCGGCCAGAACCTGCTCACGACCCTGCTGCAACCCGGCGGGCTCGGCGACCACCTGATCAACGCCGAGGAAATCCGCACCCTGGCGTGGCAACGGGCAACCCGCGAAGCACTGGACAATCCGGCCCTCGCCGCCTTGCTGGCACGCCTGCCGGCGCCGGCCAGCCGTGAACTGCCCGGGCAAATGCCGCCGCTGGTCCTGACCCGCGTCCGCTCGAGCCAGGGGCACTTGAGTTTCCTGTCCACGTTCACCACATTCGGCATGCCCCAGGACATCACCCTCACGTCCCTGCGCATCGAGCATCTGATTCCCGCCGACGCTCACACCTGGCAGGTCATGCGCACTGCCTACGGGGAATATTCGGCGCTGGTTTTGTGAAATATCTGTCCGTAGACTGCCGCCATACCTCCACCTGAAGGCGGCGAACACACGTGATGCAAGTAACTGAAGTCTCCATTGCCCAACTGCGCGCTGCGCTGGAATCCGGCCAGACCACGGCCGTTGAACTGGTTGAAGCCTACCTGGCGCGGATAGCGGCCTACGATGGCCCGCAGACCGCCACGGCCTTGAATGCCGTCGTGGTCCCCAACCCCGACGCCCTGAATGAGGCCCGGGCGTCCGATGCGCGCCGGGCCAAGGGCGAAACCCTGGGGCCCTTGGATGGTATCCCCTACACCGCCAAGGACAGCTACCTGGTCAAGGGCCTGACCGCCGCATCCGGCAGCCCCGCGTTTGCCAACCTCGTCGCCCAGCGTGACGCCTTCACCATCGAACGCCTGCGCGCCGGCGGCGCCATCTGTCTGGGCAAGACCAATATGCCGCCGATGGCCAATGGTGGCATGCAGCGCGGCGTGTATGGCCGCGCGGAAAGCCCGTATAACGCCGACTACCTGACCGCGCCTTTCGCCTCGGGCTCCTCCAACGGCGCGGGTACCGCGACGGCGGCGAGCTTTGCCGCCTTCGGCCTGGCCGAGGAAACCTGGTCCAGCGGGCGTGGCCCGGCGTCCAACAACGGCTTGTGCGCCTACACGCCATCCCGTGGGGTGATTTCGGTACGCGGCAACTGGCCGCTCACGCCGACCATGGACGTGGTGGTGCCCTATGCGCGCACCATGGCCGACCTGCTGGAAGTGCTCGACGTCGTCGTTGCCGAAGACCCGGACACCCGTGGCGACCTGTGGCGCCTGCAGCCCTGGGTGCCGATCCCCAGCGTGAACGCCGTGCGACCTGCGTCCTACGCCGAACTGGCGGTAGCGTCCGAATCCCTCGCGGGCAAGCGCTTCGGTGTGCCGCGCATGTACATCAACGCCGACCCCGAAGCCGGTACCAGCGAGAAACCCGGGATTGGCGGGCCGACCGGGCAACAGATCAACACCCGCGCCAGTGTCATCGACCTGTGGAGCGCCGCGCGCCAGGCGCTGGAGGCGGCGGGGGCTGAAGTGATCGAAGTGGATTTCCCACTGGTGTCCAACTGCGAAGGCGACCGCCCCGGCGCACCGACCGTGTTTACCCGGGGGCTGGTGAGCAAGGAATTCCTCCACGACGAGTTGTGGGAATTGTCAGCCTGGGCTTTCGACGATTTCCTGCGCGCCAACAATGACCCGGCGCTCAACCGCCTGGCGGACGTGGACGGGCCGAAGATCTTCCCCCACGACCCCGGTACCCTGCCCAACCGCGAAGACGACCTCGCCGCCGGCATGGACGAATACGTGCGCATGGCCGAACGCGGTATCACCCCGTGGGACAAGATCAGCACCCTGCCCGATGGCCTGCGCGGCCTGGAGCAAACCCGGCGCCTGGACCTCGAAGACTGGATGGACACCCTGGGGCTCGACGCGGTCCTGTTCCCGACCGTGGCCGACGTAGGCCCGGCGGATGCAGACGTGAACGAGGCCTCGGCGGATATTGCCTGGAGCAACGGTGTGTGGGTCGCCAACGGCAACCTCGCCATCCGTCATCTGGGCGTGCCAACTGTCACCGTGCCGATGGGCGTGATGGCCGATATCGGCATGCCCGTGGGGCTGACGTTTGCGGGCCGAGCCTATGATGATTCGGCGTTGCTGCGGTTTGCCGCTGCGTATGAAGCCACCGGCAGCAAACGCCAGGTACCGCCGCGCACCCCGCCGCTCTGAGCACAACGTGGGAAGAGGCTGCATGTGTGACTGACTGATGTCGGGGCATGCAGCCCTCTGCCGCACGCCCCGTCACGACGCACGCCGGTCCATCGACGCCCCTCGTGATTCATGCGCCGATTACATGCCCAAGTCGGCGCCACGGGTGTTGACGAACAGCGCATAGATCGAATGGCTGCCGGCCATGAACAGGCGGTTGCCCTCACGCCCACCGAAACACAGGTTGGGGCAGCGTTCCGGCAGGGATATATGCCCGATCGCCTTGCCTTTCGGGTTGAACACGCGCACACCGTCTAGCGCTTCCAGGTCTGCCTTGGGGTCACCGTTGCCGCCCCAGCCACACCAGAGGTTGCCGCTTTCGTCGCACTTGATGCCGTCCAGCGCCGCGTATTCCAAGCCTTCGATGTGCTTGCGGCGAGCGCCGAGCGTGCCGTCGTCGTTGACGTCGATGGCCCAGACCAAGCGGTTGGGCTTGGCGCGGCCTTCCACCACGTAGAGCAGTTTTTCATCCGGAGAAAAACACAGGCCGTTGGGGCCATTGAGGTCGGCGATCACCCGCGTGACCTTGCCGGTCTCGCCGTCGATGCGGTAGACACCATGGGGTTGCGTCGGCGTGATCTTGTGCCCTTCGTAATTGTTGCCGGTCTGGAACGGCGGGTCGGTAAACCACACCGAGCCATCTCGTTTGCACACGATATCGTTGGGCGAGTTGAAGGGTTTGCCTTCAAAGCTGTCGGCCAGCACGGTGATACGCCCATTGTGCTCGGTACGGGTGATGCGCCGGCCTTCCTGACTGGTCGTCGACCCTTCACACACCAGTAATCGGCCCTGCCGGTCACGGCACATGCCGTTGGAGAAGTTGGCGTTTTCCCTATAGACCGACAGGCTGTCGGTCACCTCGTCCCAGCGCACGATGCGGTTGTTGGGGATATCGCTGAGCAGCAGGTAGCGGCCATCGCCAATCCACACCGGCCCCTCGGCCCATCGCAAACCGGTCGCCAGCCGTTCGACGCTGGCGTTGAACAGGCGCAATTCCAGGAAACTGTCATCCAGCACTTTGACCAGAGGGTCTGGATAGCGCTGGCTCAGCGGCTCAGCCGCGTCAGCCAGGCTCGGCAGATTGCCCAGCACGGCCACGGACGCGGAAACCGCCAGGGAACGCTTGAGAAAGACCCGTCGACTGTGGTCATTCCGGTCGGGCGAAGGGGAAGCATCCATCGTGTATCTCCGTGATTTTATTGTTAGACGGGGGCGTAGTTTTAACAATTGATAGGACGTCGTACAACAAGAATTGAAACCTAAGATCCTTTTACACACCGGAAAAACGCAGGCCATTCAAAATTCTCTTTCCAAACGCCGCCTAGATATTGCAATGTTATACGACGACATAATCAGTAACGTTCTGTCGGCTCCTCCCCCACAACAATAAGGAAACACCCATGCAAAACGTCAAAGTGCTGATCGGTTTTCTGTGCCTGTTCAGCGGCTACGTCGCCGCAGCCCCGGCCGCCGACCAGGATGTCGCGCAAGCCGTCGACCAACTGACTCAAGCGATGCTGCACAAAGACCTCAAACAGCTCCAGAGCCTGACCGCCGACAACCTCAGCTACGGCCATTCCAGCGGCAAAATCCAGGACAAGCAGGCGTTCATCGCCGATATCGAGACCGGTCGCAGCAGCTTCAAGACGCTCGAAATGCAGAAACAGACCATCGCCCTGAGCGGCGATACCGCCCTGGTGCGCAACCACTTTTCCGCCGTGGCGGTGAACAGCGGCAAAGAAGTCCCCACCGAAATCGAGAACTTGCAGATCTGGCAAAAGCAGCAAGGCCACTGGCTACTGATCGGTCGCCAAGCGTTTAAATTCTGATCGCTAACGGTGGGCCGTTTGGCTCACCACTCCACGACCCTGCGCACCGCCGCCAAGGCTTCGCGCAGCGCGGGCATTTCCACCGACCCCAACGCCAGGCGCAACGCGTGGGGTACATGGGCCGAGACGGCAAACGGCTCGGCGGTGGAAACCCAGACGTGCTCGCGCTGCAAGTTCATGGCGATCTGATCGGCGCGCATGTCCTCGGCCAGGGGCAGCCACAGAAAGTAAGACGAGGGGTGACTGATACCGCCCATCCCCTTCAGCACCGTTGCTGCCAACGCTTGTCGCGCCCGGGCGTCCTCGCGCTTTTGCGCTTCCAACCGGGCGACGGTGCCGTCCTCGATCCACGCGACAGCAATGGCGCTCATCACCCCTGGCACGTTCCAGGTGGTGGCCATGATGGCGCGCTCCAATTGCCCCATCCACCGCGCAGGCGCGGCGACAAAACCCACCCGCAAGCCCGTCGCAACACTTTTCGACAGCCCGCCGACATACACCGTGCATTCCGGCGCCAGGCTGGCCAGGGGAGGCGGCGCGTCTTCGACCAAGAACGCATAGGCCGCGTCCTCGATGATCATCAGCGAGTGCAGGCGGGCAATGCCCACCAACTGCTCGCGTTGCGCCTGGCTCATCACCCAGCCCAATGGGTTGTGCAGGGTCGGCATGCTATAGACCGCGCGCACCGGGCGCTTGCGACAAAGGTCTTGCAGGTGGTGCAGATCCGGGCCGTCGGCAGTGACCGGAATTGCGACCACTTCCAGATGCAGCGCCTGCGCCAGCACTTTGAAACCCGAGTACGTCAACGCATCCACCGCGATCACATCCCCCGGCTTGAGCAACGCCATCAGGGTCACTGCCAGCCCATGCTGCGCGCCGCTGACGACCAGGACCTGCTCGGCGGCGACCGTCAGCCCACGGCTCAGCACATGGCGCGCGATCACCTCTCGCTCATGCCAGCGGCCCGCATGGGGCTGGTAGCGCAGCAGGGCTTCCAGGTCACCGGACAGCGCTAGCTGGCGTAGCGCGGTGCGCAACAGGTCTGCCTGGCCTGGCAGTGAGGGGTAGTTGAAGTTCAGGTCCAGCATGCCTGTCGCCAGGGTCATCTGCCCGCTCCCCTGCCCCGGCGGCAGCGCGATTTCACGCACAAAGGTGCCGCGCCCCGCCTCCCCACTGACCAGGCCCATCGCTTCCAGCTCGGTGTACACCCGGCTCGCGGTGACCAGCGCCATGCCATGTTCGGCGGCCAATTGGCGGTGAGTCGGCAAGCGTGTGCCGGGCGACAGCGCGCCACTGCGAATGGCGTGGGCAAAGTGATCGACCAGCGACTTGTAGCGCGCGCGAGGCATAGACGATGTATCCATGACAATTTTTTGATTGTCTCAATCCTCAACCCTAGGATGAGCGGCACGCAATCTTTCTTTTCCGGGTACCCCCACATGGAATGCACGTCGCGGCTCAATCCCCAGGACACCAGCACCCAAGGCTGGATCAACGGCTTTATCGGCGTGGTGATTTTCAGCGGCTCATTGCCGGCCACGCGCCTGGCGGTCATGGAGTTCGACCCGGTATTTCTTACCTTGGCACGCGCTGTCATCGCGGGCGTGCTGGGCCTGCTTCTGCTGGGGCTGTTCAAGCAACGACGCCCGGCGCGCCGTCAGTGGGCGTCCCTGGTGATCGTCTCCCTCGGCGTGGTGATCGGCTTTCCTCTGCTCACTGCCTTGGCGCTGCAATACGTGACGTCTGCGCACTCCATCGTCTTCATCGGCCTGCTGCCATTGGCCACTGCGGTGTTTGGCGTGCTGCGCGGCGGTGAGCGTCCGCGTGCGGTGTTCTGGCTGTTTTCGGTGCTCGGCAGCCTGCTGGTGGTGGGCTATGCACTGACCCAAGGCGTGAGCGCGGCACCGATGGGTGACGTCCTGATGCTACTCGCTGTGCTGGTGTGCGGCCTGGGGTATGCCGAAGGCGCCACATTGTCGCGCAGCCTGGGCGGGTGGCAGGTGATCTGCTGGGCGTTGGTGGTGGCGCTGCCGGTGGTGGCGCCCTTGAGCCTGATCCTGGCGCCCGCCCGTTTCAGCGGCATCAGCCTGCCGGCCTGGCTGAGCCTGGGCTATGTGGCCCTGTTCAGCATGTTGATCGGCTTTGTGTTCTGGTATCGCGGCCTGGCACAGGGTGGTATCGCGGCGGTGGGACAGTTGCAGTTGCTGCAGCCCTTTTTTGGCCTGGCGCTGGCCGCGGGGCTGCTGCATGAGCAGGTCAGCCTGGGCATGGTGCTGGTGACGGTAGCGGTGATCGGCTGCGTGGCCGGGGCGAAGAAATTCGCGCGTTAACGTTGCGGCGCCACCAGTTTGAATTTGATGTGGATGTCGTTGGACACCACGCTGTTGCCCGCCCACTCGCCCTCGCCGATCCTGAAGTCGCTGCGGTTGAGGATGAACTCGCCGTCGAACACGCCAATACCGTCCTGCGCCTTGAGCAACACGTTCACCGTCACCGGGCGCGTGATGCCCTTGATGGTCAGGTGGCCGCTGACCTTGTAGCGATCGCCACCCAGCGCTTCGGCACCGGTGGATTGGTACAAGCCGACCGGATAGGTGGCCGTGTCGAACCAGGCCGCACGCTGCAATTCGTCATTGGCATCAGGGCTGCCGGCATTGATGCTGGCGAGCTGGATCTTGAGCAACGCGTGGGCCGCCTCGGGTTTCAGCGTGTCGAACGCCAGCGTTCCTTCGAACTCGCTGAAGGTGCCATACACCCGCTGTCCGAATTGCTGGAACGTGAAGCTGATCTGGCTGGCGGTGCGGTTGACCTCGGTGTACTCCGCCGCCCGCGCCGGGGTCGCCAGGCCAAGGCAGAGCGCCAGCATCACGATCAGGGACATTCGATTTTTCATGCCAGGCTCCGCAAGAAGTGAGGACATATTATTCCCATCCTGCCCATGTCCTGCTAAACAGAGTAGTCGCCCGCCCTGGAATCGAGGATTGCACCGATGACGCGTCTCACCGCGAAAGACTTTGCCCCCGAACTGCTGGAACTCTACGACGGCTATGCCCACGGCAAGATCAACCGCCGGGAGTTTCTCGATCGCGCCGCACTGTTCACCTTCGGCGGCCTGACCGCCTCGGCGCTGCTGGCAGCCCTCAGCCCCAATTACGCGCTGGCCGAGCAAGTGAAATTCACCGACCCGGACATCGTCGCCGACTACATCACCTACCCCTCACCCAAAGGCAACGGCACCGTGCGCGGCTACCTGGTGCGCCCGGCCAAGGCTGCCGGCAAGTTGCCGGCCGTGGTTGTGGTCCACGAGAACCGTGGCCTCAACCCCTATATCGAGGACGTCGCGCGGCGCCTGGCCAAGGCCGGGTTCATCGCCCTGGCGCCAGATGGCCTGACGTCGGTAGGCGGCTACCCCGGCAATGACGAAAAAGGCGTGGCGCTGCAACAGACGGTTGACCCGACCAAGCTGATGAACGACTTCTTCGCCGCCATCGAATGGTTGATGCACCACGACAGCAGTACCGGCAAAGTCGGCATCACCGGTTTCTGTTATGGCGGCGGCGTCACCAATGCGGCGGCGGTGGCGTATCCGGAGCTCGGTGCGGCCGTGTCGTTCTATGGGCGCCAGCCAGAGGCAAAGGACGTGGCACGCATCAAGGCGCCCATCCTGCTGCACTTTGGCGAACTGGACACCCGGATCAATGAGGGTTGGCCGGCATACGAACAGGCCTTGAAGGCGGCAGGCACCCCGTATGAAGCGTATATCTACAAAGGTGCCAACCACGGGTTCCACAACGACTCGACGCCCAGGTATGACGAGGCGGCGGCCAATCTGGCGTGGGAAAGGACACTGGAGTGGTTTCGCAAGTACCTGGCCTAGCGCGCATTTGGTAGGCTTGCGTGCTTGTATCTGACTGCCACGGAACACCCTAATGTACCGACACACTTTGAAGCTCACCGTACTGGCGATGGCGCTGGCGGTCGGTCACGCCCAGGCGGCGAGCGATCTGCGCGCGGTGGTAGACGCCCGCGTCAAGCCTCTGATGCAACAGCAGTCGATTGCAGGCGTCGTGGTCGGCGTCGTACAGGAGGGCAAGACGCGTTACTTCAACTACGGCGTTGCCGACAAGGACACGCAGGCCCCGGTCAGCGAAAACACCCTGTTTGAAATCGGCTCGGTCAGCAAGACCTTCACCGCCACCCTCGCCGGCTACGCCGTGGCCAGCGGCACGCTGACACTGTCCGACCGCGCCAGCCACTACCTGCCCGCGTTGCGTGGCAGCCAGTTCGACCACGTCAGCGTGCTCAACCTCGGCACCTACACGGCCGGCGGGCTGCCTTTGCAATTTCCGCAGGCCGCAGACAATGCCGAACACATGGTCGGCTATTACCAGCAGTGGAAACCCGAGTTCGCCCCCGGTACCCGCCGTTTGTATTCCAACCCGAGCCTGGGCCTGTTCGGCTACCTGGCAGCACAAAGCCTGAAGCAGCCTTTCGACCCGCTGATGGAGAATACCCTGCTGCCGAAACTGGGCCTCAAGCACACGTTCCTCAAGGTTCCAAAGGACCAGATGAGCCTGTATGCCCAAGGCTACGGCAAGGACGGCAAGCCCGTGCGCGTGGGGCCCGGCGCCCTGGACAGCGAAGCCTACGGCGTCAAGACCAGCGCTGCTGACCTGCTGCATTACGTGCAGGTCAACATGAACCCGGCACACCTGGACAAAGCGTTGCGACAGGCCATCGCGATCACCCATACCGGTTACTACAGCGTCGACGGCATGACCCAAGGGCTGGGTTGGGAAATGTACCCGTACCCGATCCAGCTTGACGCCCTGGTAGACGGCAACTCGACAAAAATGGCCATGGAACCGCACCCGGTCAATTGGCTTACCCCGCCACAGGCGCTCCAACCCGGTACCCTGGTGAACAAGACCGGGTCCACCAATGGATTTGGTGCATACGTGGCTTACGTACCGAGCAAAAAAGTGGGCGTGGTGATATTGGCCAACAAGAACTACCCGAATGCCGAACGCGTGAAGGTCGCCCACGCCATCCTGTCCGCGTTGGACTTGTAGGAGCACCGCTTGCCAGCGCTGTGTTTCCACGCAAGAGGCTGCCGGCTCGTTCGCACGCGTGCGAAGTACAAGGAGTTGTATGCGCAAGGATTACCTGGCGTTTTTCGTTTCGCTGTTCGTATCGCGGTTGGCGGACCAGATCCTGCTGTTCATCGTGCCGTTGATCGTGTTTCAAACGACCCAAAGCGCATCCCTGGCGGGATTGGCCTTTTTCGTCGAGTCGCTGCCACGGTTCCTGGCGTTCCCGGTGTGCGGGGCGTTATGCGACAAATATTCACCCGTGCGGATCCTGCACATCAGCCAGGTCTACCGCGCGCTTGCCTGCCTGGTGGCCGTGGCGCTGTACGTGGCATTTGACGGCATTTACTGGCTGGTGCTGCTCTCGGCGCTGTGTGGCGTGCTGACCACCCAGGGCATCATGGCGCGCGAAGTCCTGATGCCCCATATCTTCCAGCAGTACAGCTATGCCAAAACCCTGTCCTATTCACAAATCGCCGATCAGAGCGGCCTGGTGCTGGGCCCGCTGGTGGCGGCGTTGTTATTGGACATCGGGCCGTGGCATTGGGTAGTGCTGGGCGTTGGCGGGCTATTCGTGCTGGCGGACCTGGCCATGCGCGTGTGGCAGCGTACCAACACGATCAGCCTGGCAGTATTCGCCCAGCATCGGGACATCTGGCTGCAACCGTTGCGCATCGCCGTCGGACACATCCGCACCCTGCCCGGCCTGAAACGCCTGATTGCACTGACGGTGGGCGTGAACTTGATCATCGGCGTGACGCTGGCGACCTCTGCGGCCATGGTCACAGGCCACTTCGACGCAGGCAAGGACGCCTATGCCGCATTGCAAGCCGCCGGCGCGCTGGTGACCATCGTGATTCTGTTCTACCTGGCTCGCGCCACCCTGCCCTTAAACAGGCTCGGGGGGGTGTCCTACGGATTGATTGCGCTCGGCGCACTGGTCATGGCGATCAGCCCCAGCCTGTGGGCCTACTGCGTGGGTTTCCTGCTGGTGATCGGCTTCGACAAGATGTACAGCGTGTACATGCGCAGCGTGCGCCAGAAGGTCATTCCGGTGCAGGACTTCGGCAAGACCGTCGGCGTGATCACCCTGCTCAACAACCTGCCACAGCCGCTGGCCGGGTTGGCGGTCGCGCTGTTGGCCGCCCCCATGGGCACGCAAACGGTGATTCTGCTGCTGGCGGGAATCACCGCGCTGATCGGCGTGGCAGTGGCCTCAAGCCGGCACGCCGCTGTGAAAGCGAAACTCGATGTCGGGTGACTCAATCAGTTCCTGCTCCGCCGCCCTCACCCGCTCGATCACCTGAGCGATGTCCTTGGCGTCACCATACTGGTAGGCCAGTTTCAGGTAACCCTGGAAGTGCCGCGCTTCGCTTTTGAGCAGGCCGAAATAGAACTTGCCGAGTTCTTCGTCCAAATGCGGCACCAGTGCTTCGAAACGCTCGCAACTGCGGGCTTCGATGAAGGCACCGACCACCAGGGTATCCACCAGCTTCACCGGCTCGTGGCTGCGCACAACCTTGCGCAGCGCGGAGGCGTAGCGGCCGGCATGCAACTGGCGCAGCTCGACCTTGCGCTTTTTCATCAGGCGCATGACTTGTTCGTGGTGCACCAGCTCTTCGCGGGCCAGGCGCGACATCATGTTGATCAGGTCGACATGGCCGTGGTACTTGGCCATCAGGCTGAGGGCGGTGCTGGCGGCTTTGAATTCGCAGTTCTTGTGGTCGATCAGCAGGGTTTCCTGATCGGCCAGCGCAGCCTGGACCCAGGCATCGGGGGTGCGGCAACCGAGGAATTCGTGGATTTCTGGCAGGTTCATCGGGCTCACGGGCAAAAGGATCACAAAAGGGCGCTGATTATACCGACCACGCCGCAGACCACCAGCCACAGGCCTTGATGTGCATCAACATGCCGTCTGGCGGGCAGCAACTATAGTTGTCTCATGCCCCTCTTCGTGGAGAACCCGAACATGCAAGCCATCCGCAGCATCCTGGTGGTCATCGAGCCCGAGCATTCGGAGAGCCTGGCCCTCAAACGCGCCAAGCTGATCGCCGGGGTGACGGGCGCGCACCTGCATTTGTTGGTGTGCGACAAGAAACACGAGCATTCGGCATTGCTGAGCCTGCTCAAGGCGGGCTTGCAGGAGGACGGCTACGGCGTGACCACCGAACAGGCGTGGAATGACAGCCTGCATGACACCATCATCGAGGTGCAGCAGGCTGAAGGCTGTGGGCTGGTGATCAAGCAGCACTTCCCCGACAGCCCGCTGAAAAAGGCCCTGTTGACCCCGGCGGACTGGAAGTTGCTGCGCTATTGCCCGGCGGCGGTGCTACTGGTCAAGACGGCCACCCCGTGGGCGGGCGGCGTGATTCTGGCCGCTATCGATGTGGGTAACAGCGATGAGGACCATCGCACGCTGCATAACGCGATCATCGACCACGGCTTCGATATTGCCCACCTGGCCAAGGCGCAATTGCATGTGATCAGCGCCCACCCGTCGCCCATGCTGTCGGCGGCGGACCCCACGTTCCAACTCAGGGAAACCATCGAGGCGCGGTATCGCGAGCAATGCCGGGCGTTCCAGGCCGAGTTCGACGTGGACGACAAGCACCTGCACATCGAGGAAGGCCCTGCGGACGTGTTGATTCCGCACCTGGCGCACACTCTGCGTGCCGCCGTGACCATCATCGGCACCGTGGGGCGTACCGGTATCACCGGCGCATTGATCGGCAATACCGCAGAGGTGGTGCTGGACGCCTTGGAAAGCGATGTGCTGGTGCTCAAGCCGCAGACGCTGATGGATCACCTGGAAGAACTCGCCACCCAGCCCTGAAAGCGATGGAGACCAACATGTGGGAGGGGGCTTGCCTCCGATAGCGGTGTATCAGCCAGTACATCCGGTGCTGAAAGGCTGCCATCGGGGGCTTGCCCCCTCCCACATTGGAATGGTGTTTTCAGTCAGAAAACACGTCTTTCAAAAACCCCGGCGCGATATACCGCTGGTAATGCGCTTCGGAGAGGATAAAAAACTCCCGATCAATGGCATCACGCAAATCCGGCAACGGCCACTCGCGAAACTCCGGTAGCAGCACCATGCCGTAAGCCTCCAGATTTGAAATCACCCGCGCGCCCCGTGCAATCAACTGGTAGGCCCAGCAGTATTCGGACTGGTGTGGCACAAAGCGGATCTTGCGTTGCTCCAGCTGCCCGCGCAGCCGCTTGGGGTCGAAAACTTCCAGCTTGCCGGCCATCACCTGCACCAGCAGTTGCTCCAGGCGCAGCCAGACCGCACGTTTTTGTTCTTCGTTGTAGCCGTTCCACTGGATCACTTCGTGGTGAAACCGCTTGCAGCCACGGCACACAAGATCGCCGTAGACCGTGGAGCACAGGCCTACGCAGGGGGTTTTGATGGCTTGGTTGGACATGGGCAGCGACACACAGATCAGCGAAACAGTGCGCCATGTTAGCCCTTTGTCTAACCTTGATCACCCTGCAAACTTGGCCAGGCAACTTACCTTTAGATTTTTTTTGCCGTAGAATCATCCGGCCTTGTAAGGCGCCAATAATCCGCTGGAAGCTGTTTTCAAAGCGTCACGAGCACAGTCGTTCCTTCAGAACGGTGTTGGCGCGGGTCTTGACTCGGTAGGTCAAGCCCCTCGCCAACCCTCATCAGCCCCGTTCTGCAGGCGTAAAACTTTGAAAGCAGCTTCTGTGAGGAATGCCGGCAGCGCTGGCTTTGCGGCCCAAAAAGCCCCCGAGCGCATGCGTGCCGTTCATTTCTGGATGAGCGTCCCGTGGGACCACTGATGAGGGTAATAACTGTGCTTGAAGCCTACCGCAAACATATCGAAGAGCGTGCAGCCCTGGGTATTGTTCCCCAGCCGCTTAACGCCGAACAAACCGCAGGCCTGGTCGAGCTGCTGAAAAATCCTCCGGCTGGCGAAGAAGAATTCCTCGTTGACCTGATCACCAACCGCATTCCACCAGGCGTTGACGAAGCTGCCTACGTCAAGGCCGGTTTCCTGTCTGCCCTGGCCAAGGGCGAAGTCACTTCCCCCCTGATCGACAAGAAACGCGCTGTTGAACTGCTCGGCACCATGCAAGGCGGCTACAACATCGTGACCCTGGTCGAGCTGCTGGACGATGCCGAACTGGCACCTGTCGCCGCCGCCCAACTCAAGCACACCCTGCTGATGTTCGATGCGTTCCACGACGTATCCGAAAAAGCCAAGAACGGCAACGATCACGCCAAGGCCGTGATCCAGTCCTGGGCTGACGGCGAGTGGTTCAAGAACCGCCCGACCCTGGCCGACAAGATCAGCCTGCGCGTGTTCAAGGTCACCGGCGAAACCAACACCGACGACCTGTCCCCTGCCCCGGACGCCTGGTCCCGCCCTGACATCCCGCTGCACGCGCTGGCCATGCTGAAAATGGCCCGCGAAGGCATCGTACCGGACGAGCAAGGCAAGACCGGCCCGATGAAGCAGATCGAAGAGATGCGCGGCCAAGGCTTCCCGATCGCCTACGTCGGTGACGTGGTCGGTACCGGTTCGTCCCGTAAGTCGGCGACCAACTCCGTACTGTGGTTCTTCGGCGACGACGTTCCCTACGTGCCGAACAAGCGTGCTGGCGGCTTCTGCTTCGGCAGCAAGATCGCTCCGATCTTCTACAACACCATGGAAGATGCGGGCGCACTGCCTATCGAGTTCGACGTTTCCAACATGAACATGGGCGACGTGATCGACCTGTACCCGCATGCTGGCAAAGTCTGCAAGCACGGTACCGACGAAGTCATCACCACCTTCGAAATGAAGACTCCGGTGCTGTTGGACGAAGTCCGCGCCGGCGGCCGTATCCCGTTGATCATCGGCCGCGGCCTGACCGACAAGGCCCGTGCCGAGCTGGGCCTGGGCCCAACCGACCTGTTCAAGCTGCCTGAAGCGCCTGTCGATACCGGCAAAGGCTTCACCCTGGCCCAGAAAATGGTCGGCAAGGCGTGCGGCCTGCCAGAAGGCAAAGGCGTTCGTCCTGGCACCTACTGCGAACCGAAGATGACCACCGTGGGTTCTCAGGACACCACCGGTCCGATGACCCGTGACGAACTGAAAGACCTGGCGTGCCTGGGCTTCTCGACCGACCTGGTGATGCAGTCCTTCTGCCACACCGCGGCCTATCCAAAGCCGATCGACGTGACCACCCACCACACCCTGCCTGACTTCATCATGACGCGTGGCGGTGTATCGCTGCGTCCAGGCGACGGCATCATCCACAGCTGGCTGAACCGCATGCTGCTGCCGGACACCGTCGGTACCGGTGGTGACTCCCACACCCGTTTCCCGATGGGCATCTCGTTCCCGGCCGGTTCCGGTCTGGTCGCGTTCGCCGCAGCCACTGGCGTCATGCCACTGGACATGCCGGAATCGATCCTGGTGCGCTTCAAAGGCAAGATGAAGCCTGGCATCACCTTGCGTGACCTGGTGCATGCCATTCCTTACTACGCGATCCAGTCGGGTCTGCTGACGGTAGAGAAAAAAGGCAAGAAAAACGCCTTCTCCGGCCGCATCCTGGAAATCGAAGGCCTGAACGACCTGACGCTGGAGCAGGCTTTCGAGCTGTCCGACGCCTCGGCCGAACGTTCGGCTGCCGGTTGCACCATCAAACTGTCGAAAGAGTCCGTCACCGAGTACCTGAACTCCAACATCACCCTGCTGCGCTGGATGATCGGCGAAGGCTACGGCGATGCACGCACCCTGGAACGTCGCGCCCAAGCGATGGAAGCCTGGGTTGCCAACCCGGAACTGATGGAAGCCGATGCCGACGCCGAATACGCCGAAGTCATCGAGATCGACCTGTCGGAAATCAACGAGCCGATCCTCTGCGCACCGAACGACCCGGACGATGCCCGTCTGCTGTCGAGCGTTGCCGGCGAGAAGATCGACGAAGTGTTCATCGGTTCGTGCATGACCAACATCGGCCACTTCCGCGCGGCCGGCAAGCTGCTGGAACAGGTCAAGGGTCAGCTGCCAACCCGTCTGTGGCTGTCGCCGCCGACCAAGATGGACGCTCACCAACTGACCGAAGAAGGCTACTACGGCATCTACGGCAAGGCTGGCGCGCGCATGGAAATGCCGGGCTGCTCGCTGTGCATGGGTAACCAGGCACGTGTAGAACCGAACTCGACGGTTGTGTCGACGTCGACCCGTAACTTCCCGAACCGTCTGGGTGATGGTGCTAACGTCTACCTGGCCTCGGCTGAGTTGGCGGCGGTGGCTTCTACCCTGGGTCGCTTGCCGACGGTTGAAGAGTACATGGGTTACGCAGCGAAACTGGACACCATGGCCAGTGACGTTTACCGCTACCTGAACTTCGACCAGATCGCCGAGTTCCGCAAGATCGCAGCAAGCGCCAACATCCCGGTGATTCAAGCCTAAAGTGTTGATGCAATAAAAAACGCCGCGTATCGAACGATACGCGGCGTTTTTTTATGCCTGAAATACAGTATTTGCAACACCGAAAACCCAATGTGGGAGGGGCAAGCCCCCTCCCACATTGGGATATTTACAGCCTTGAGAGTAGCGTTACAGCTCAAGCAACCAGCGAATACACCACGGCCGTAATCGCCACCAGACCTACCGCCGTGACGAACACATTGGAAGCCTGCCCACGGTACTTGGCCATGGCTGGCACCTTGCGAATCGCGTACATCGGCATCAGGAACAGAATCGACGCAATCACCGGGCCACCCAGGGCTTCGATCATGCCCAGGATGCTCGGGTTCAGCGTGGCAACGATCCAGCACACCACCAGCATGAACGCCGCTGTCATGCGGTCCAGCGTCTTGGGCGCCGGACGGCGACCGGTCTTCAGCACCAAACCCTTGAGGCCTTCACTGGCGCCGATGTAGTGGCCCAGGAACGACTTGGCAATCGCCACAAACGCAATCAGCGGCGCGGCGAAGGCGATGGTCGGGTTGTCGAAGTGGTTGGCCAGGTACGACAGGATCGACAGGTTCTGCGCCTTCGCTTCAGCCAACTGGGCCGGCGACAGGGTCAGCACGCAGCTGAACACGAAGAACAGCACCATCACCACCATCAGCAGGTGCGCGCGGGACAGGATCTGCGAACTGCGCTCGTCAGCGTGGGCTCCATACTGGCGCTTCTGGTCAACCGCAAAGGCGGAGATGATCGGCGAATGGTTGAACGAAAACACCATCACCGGGATCGCCAGCCACAGCGTGCTGAGCAACGCGGACGGCGCCGGTACTTCACTGGCGGTGCTGAGGATGCCACCGGTCCAATGCGGGATCAGGTAAACCGCCAGAAACAGCAAGGCGACGATGAATGGGTACACCATCAGGCTCATGGCCTTGACGATCACCTGCTCACCACAACGCACCACGGCCAGCAGGCCGAGGATCAGCACGAACGCCAGAAGCGCCCGTGGCGGCGGCATGATGTGCAGTTGGTGCTCCATGAAGCTGCCGACCGTGTTGGTCAGGGCCACGCTGTAGATCAGCAGGATCGGGAAGATCGCGAAGAAGTACAGCAAGGTGATCAGCGCGCCAGCCTTGATGCCGAAGTGCTCTTCGACCACGTCGGTGATGTCGGAACCCTCACGCCCGGACAGGACGAAACGGGTCAGGCCACGGTGGGCAAAGAACGTCATCGGAAAAGCCAGCAGTGCCAGGATCAGCAGCGGCCAGAAACCGCCCAGGCCCGCGTTGATTGGCAAAAACAGGGTACCGGCGCCAATGGCCGTGCCGAACAAGCCCAGCATCCAGGTGGTGTCCTGGCGGCTCCAGCTTGTAAGGGTTGCAGGTGTCGTTGCATAGCGTTCGCCCACGCTATTGGCCTGATCATTCATCCGGTCGGATCTCCGCATTTACACGGCCGGGACGAGTCAGAAAAACCTGACAGGCAGCGCCCCGACCATAGAAGGGCCCGGATTGTCCGGGATTCTTGTGAATAAGCAAAGACTTAGCTGAGGAACGGTGGCGCCGTGCAGCGACACGCCGCCGGAAATCTAGACACATTTGTTGACAAACTACTCCCCCGCTCAGCATGATCGGTGCATGAAACGTGCTCAGCCCTACCTCACCCGTACCAGCACCACGACCGCTTCCGGCGGGTCGCGCGGTGACTGTGGGTGCATGAGCTAGACACTTCACAGATTCAACCCAAGGCCCCGCCAGCAATGGACGGGGCCTTTTTATTGCGCCGTCCGCCCGGCAACTACAAGGAGTAACACCATGGCTGACGCCCTGCTGATCATCGATATGCAAACAGGCCTGTACGATGGGCCGCAAAAGCCTTACGAGCGTGAACGCGTGCTTGGCACGATCAACCAGTTGATCGCTCAGGCCCGTACCGCCGGTGCGCCGATCTTCGTCGCTCGACACACCGGGCCCGCCGGATCGCCGATTGCAGCGGGCAGCCCGCTCTGGCAGGTCTGGCCCGGCGTGGCTGTCGATGAGTCTCGCGACGTGTTCTTCAACAAGACTCGACCCAGTTGCTTCCTGGGCACCGATCTCGCGCCACAGTTGAAAGCCGCGCAGGTCAACGAGCTGGTGATCGTGGGCATGAAAACCCAATTCTGCATCGACACCACTTGCCGGGTGGCTGCGGAGCTGGGGTTTTCCGTGGTGCTGCCGGAAGATGCCCATACCTGCATGGACACTCCGGCATTGAGCGCCGAAGCGATTATCGAGCATCACAATGCCACGTTGGCAGGAGCGTTCGTTAAACGCGTGAAAGCGAACGAAGTCGCTTTTTGAGTGCGTCACCCTCGTAGGAGCGAGCTTGCTCGCGACATTCGCCAATGCTGACGCGGGCAATCAGAGACCCCGCGTCGCAATCGGGTTTTTCGCGAGCAAGCTCGCTCCTACAATCCGCAAATCCCGCATACTGGGGGTCTCAAACCCCCAAGGAAGAGCGTTCCGATGTCCACCACTGTCCTGGTCCTGGTTGAAACCATCAACGAATACCTGCAAATCATCGAGAGCAATGACTTTCATGTGATCCTGGCACCGACACCCGCCGAACGCGCCCAGGCCATCAAGGCCCACGGGGGCCAGATCAAGGCCGTGCTCACCCGTGGCCCCCTGGGTTTGTACGCCGAGGAAATCGCCGCCCTGCCCCTGCTGGAGATCATCTGCGTGATCGGCGCAGGCTACGAGCATGTGGACCTGCAAGCCGCCAGCAATCGCGCAATCGTGGTAACCAACGGCGCCGGTGTGAACGCGCCGTCGGTGGCGGACCACGCCATGGCCTTGCTGCTGTCATTGGTGCGCGGCATCCCGCAGACCGATGCGGCGGTGCGACGCAACGAATGGCCCAAGGTCATGCGCCCCTCCCTGGGCGGCAAGCAACTGGGCATCCTCGGCCTGGGCGCCGTGGGCCTGGAAATCGCCAAGCGCGCATCGCTGGGTTTCGGCATGGACGTGAGCTATCACAACCGCTCGCCCCGCGATGACGTGGATTACACCTACTGCGCCACAGCGGTCGAGCTGGCGCGCACCTCGGACTTCCTGGTGCTGGCCACCCCCGGCGGCCCGGGCACCCGCCACTTGATCGACCGCCGCGCCCTCGACGCACTGGGCCCCAATGGCTACCTGGTGAATATCGGCCGGGGCAGCGTGGTGGTGACCGACGATCTGGTGGCCGCCCTCGAACAGCGCCGCATCGGCGGCGCCGCACTGGACGTTTTCGACGACGAACCCAAGGTGCCCGATGCGCTCAAGCGCCTGGGCAACACCGTGCTCACGTCCCACGTCGCCGGCCTGTCGCCGGAAGCGGCGCACGACACAGTGCAACGGGTGGCAGACAACCTGGTGGAGTACTTCGCCGGCCGCCCGGTGCTCACGCCTGTCGCCCTCCCCGCGCCTGTAAAATGACCGATCAGGCACGCTGATCATCATCCAACACGCTAACCTATTAAGCCGCCCCGACCTTGTCGCTGGGCGGTTGCGCGCATTAGATTAGGAAATAGTCCAAGGCCTTAAGAATAAGCAGAAGGGATACGCATGGCGCTTAACGACCAATCGACCCAGATTCGACCCGGCGAAGAACTTGATGCCAGCCTGATCGACCCTTACCTCAAGGCCCATATCCCTGGCCTCACCGGCACGCCTGCCATCAGCCAGTTTCATGGCGGTGCCTCCAACCTGACCTACTTGCTCGAGTACCCTGGCCAGGAATTCGTCCTGCGCCGCCCGCCTTTTGGCCACAAGGCCAAGTCCGCCCATGACATGGGCCGTGAGTACCGCATTCTCAACCAGCTCAAGGACGGCTTTCCGTACTGCCCCAAGGCCTACGTGCATTGCACCGACGACGCGGTGATCGGCGCCGAGTTCTATGTGATGGAGCGGGTCAACGGCATCATCCTGCGCTCGGACCTGCCGCCCGAACTGGGCCTGGACGCGGCCAAGACCGAAGCCCTGTGCAAAAGCTTCATCGACAAGTTCGTCGAGCTGCACCAAGTGGACTACAGCGCCTGTGGCCTGGCCGACCTGGGCAAGCCCGAAGGCTATGTCGAGCGTCAGATCCGTGGCTGGAGCGACCGCTACGAAAAAGCGCTGACCCCCGACGCCCCGCGCTGGGAAGCGGTACGTGCCTGGCTCAACGACAAGATGCCCGCCGATCACCCAACGTCCAGCATCGTGCACAACGACTACCGTTTCGATAACGTGATCCTCGACCCGCACAACTCGATGCAAATCATCGGCGTGCTGGACTGGGAGCTGACCACCCTCGGCGACCCGCTGATGGACCTGGGCAACACCCTCGCCTACTGGATCGAAGCCGACGACCCGGCCCCGGTGCAACTGATGCGCCGCCAGCCGAGCAACGCCCCCGGCATGCTCACCCGCCGCCAGTTCGTCGATTACTACGCCGAGCGTGCGGGCATCCAGATCGACAATTTCGACTTCTACTACACCTACGGCCTGTTCCGCCTGGCCGGCATCGTGCAGCAGATCTACTACCGCTTCTTCCATGGCCAGACCCAGGACAAACGCTTTGCGCAGTTCATCCACATGAACAAGCTGCTGGAGCAGATGAGCCTGAATGTCATCGGCAAATCCGCGCTCTGAACGCCCATAACAAGGAACCGCTATGTCCAAGACCAACCTGTTCGACCTCGACGGCAAGATCGCCTTTGTGTCCGGCGCCAGCCGCGGGATCGGCGAAGCCATCGCCAAGTTGCTGGCCCAGCAAGGTGCCCATGTGATCGTCTCGAGCCGCAAGCTCGAAGGCTGCCAGCACGTCGCCGACGCGATCATCGCCGACGGTGGCAAGGCCACCGCCGTTGCCTGCCATATCGGCGAGATGGAGCAGATCAGCCACGTGTTCGCCGGCATCCGCGAGCAGTTCGGCCGCCTGGATATCCTGGTCAACAATGCCGCGACCAACCCGCAATTCTGCAACGTACTGGACACCGACCTCGGTGCGTTCCAGAAGACCGTGGACGTGAACATCCGTGGCTACTTCTTCATGTCGGTGGAAGCCGGCAAGCTGATGCGCGAGAACGGTGGCGGCAGCATCATCAACGTCGCTTCGATCAACGGCATCTCGCCGGGCGTGTTCCAAGGCATCTACTCGGTGACCAAGGCCGCCGTGATCAACATGACCAAGGTGTTCGCCAAGGAATGCGCCGAGTTTGGCATCCGCTGCAATGCGCTGCTGCCGGGCCTCACGGACACCAAGTTCGCTTCGGCGCTGGTCAAGAACGACGCAATCCTCAAGATGGCCCTCGCGCAGATCCCGCTCAAGCGCGTGGCCGACCCGAGCGAAATGGCAGGCGCCGTGTTGTTCCTGGCCAGCGATGCGTCCAGCTACACCACCGGCGTATCGTTGAATGTTGATGGTGGTTTCTTGTCCTGAGGACCGTTTCGGGGGCGGGCCGCTACCCGCTCCCGACGGACACCTTCAATCATTAGAACTCCACCGGGCTCATATCAATCCTGAACAGGATGAGCTTGCCGTCTTCGGTCGTCGTACCCAACACTTTGAACAGTTGACCACGTGACCTTGCAGCGTTGACTTTGCTGACGGCGGGCTTGCCGGAGTCGGAATGGGCGAGCACCTCGTCCACCCATTTGTCGGTCATTTGAAACGCATTCGTCGTCATCGCCAGTTTGGCGTTGCCCGGATGGCCGCTTGACGTAGTGCCGACGTGCTTGGCTTCGAGGATGTAGACATGACCCGCCGGGCCCTCAAACACCCGATCGAAGCCATTCTGCCCACCTCCGTAGGTTCCGCCATCCAGAAACCTGTAACCGTCCTCCTGCAATCGGGTTGCATACATCTGTTCATTCAGTGCTCCTTTACGCCTGTTGTCCCTGGCGTCCCGATGGGTTTTCCACTCGGCCAACAAAGCATCCTCGGCGGCCGACCTGCGCCTGTCCGGATAACTGAGTTGGGTATAGGGGTTGACCCTGCCTACGTTGAAGTTGCCGTCCTTGGAGCACCTGACCGCGCCCAGCCCCTGAAACGCATCGAATACCGGCATTCCGGGCGCTATCGGCCGACCCGCTTGCACTGCACTGTGAATGGATGCCAGGCAGTCGTAGGGGTAGCCATGCGTCCAGATATAGTCATCTATCAGTTGGCCTTTATTCGCCACCGACGCCCTGTGAATGGCCGGATCGCACGCGCTGATGATCTGCCGAAGATAACCTTGCATATACCCATACACGTGTTTATCGACACTGCTGTTCACCAGATCAACCGGGCCGACCTGCCCGGGATAACCCTTGACCCCGCGTGCCGATTGAAACAAATCGTCGACGTCGGCCACTGCCATGACCGGGACCCATTTGTCCGGCGCACTGCCCGTTTCAATCAAGATGGTCGGTACTGGCGATCCCGGTGGCCCGGTGATTTTCCAGCGCAGGTGATGACTGTCAAATGCCACCGCGCAGAAATCGCTGTCCACAGGAAGAAAATGACGTCCATCGTTCAACCGGTACAAACCTTCATCCGTCACCCTGCCAACCTTGGCCAGCGCGACTGAATAGATATGCGGCGCAGCGTGGGGCGCTGTCAGGGATACAGCCCCGAAGTGGGCGTTCACGAAGTATTGTTCATGGCCGATCATCAAGGACTTGTACCCTGCAGGGGTAGGGAGACCGGGCTGCGTGGGGTTCGTCGGCACCTTGTACTGACTGATATTCCAGATCGGGTCGACGCGCCTGGCACTCCCCAAACCCACAGGGCTGATCGCGTTGGACAGCGAAGACGATGACGCGCCATGGCTGAGTGACGATGTCGAGGTGCTGCGGCTGACCCCAGGAGACGAAGACGCCGAGGAACTGGCCGGAGAACCGCTGCGCCACGTAGTCGTCTGCATGGCCCAGTGCAAGGCCGGACCGCGCGCCACACGCACGTCCGGCAGCCTCTCACGCCACTCGCCGGTCGCCGGGTCACGGGTGACCCTGACGGTTGTCCCATCATCCATGTCCACATAATCGCGCGATGCATGGCGACGCAACCCGGTGTCGGGATCGGGGCCGGGGATGGGGTCGCCGTGAGGCGCAAACACCGGACTTTGCCTTACAGCGGGCGGAGACGGCAAATCGGAAATGCGCTGGTAAGTGGCACCAAACATCGCCAGTGACGGGTTTTCCTCAAGCGGGCTCGGCTCTTCCGACCTGGCTCGCTGGGCAAAGTCGACGACCGGAAACGCCGCCCGGGGTTGAGGCGCCGCGCCCGTGGGGCGTGCAGGCGTGTGCCCCGGGCCTGACGGCACGGCGGGCGAGGTAAATTGCTTCATGAGATCGACAACTGTTCAGATGAGAGGGTCCTGGCTTTATCCGTCACCAGGGTCCAACGGTCCGCCACGACGTCGTAGCAAACGGCGCCTGCGCCACCGTCATTCAGGCTCAGGCAAGGCACGCTGATAAAGGGCGTGAATACGCTGCTTCGTTGCCGGCCATGGCGCAGCACGTTCAACAGTTCGTCAACCGTGCGCCCTTCAGCAGCAACCACACTGGCGATAAAAACCTTTTCAAGGTCCAGCCTTACGTCGTACTGCAGGCCCTGGCGGGCGTGAATCTGGATGTGCTCCACCGGCGCGTCAGGATCGACGAGCGCATGCACCTGAACAGAAACACTGCCAATCCTCAACTGCCCGTTCTCAAAGGCAATGTTGTCCAGATCAACGTCTTCCACCAAACCGGAGCAACACAGGATCCACTTGGACCCATCAGCCTGCTGGGGCTCCGCGCCAGGCGTGACGAGTTCAATCGTCGCCCATGACCTCAATTCGATTTCATACACGCCCCCCTGCCCTGACAGCACATACCTGTTGGGGTGAGGTGGTTCACCCAGGACCACCCGTTGCGATTGCGTGGTCAGGTTTATGCTTTTGGCACGCTGCGGCGTGAAGAATGCAGCGTGGCCATATCTCAAGCTCAGTGACGCCGCACCGTCCATGCGTTTGGGGCCAGGGCTGGTGTGATCGCTGAGGTAGGACTGCACCGGCGGCATGACCCGATACGACACGCCATCGCGCATCACGATCACACAGGCTGCTCGCGGCTTGAATGCCGCGCCCTGCAACGGTCCCCCCACACTTGTCCACGACGCTGCGGGTTGCGCGGCATATCCCCTGAGGCTCAGCACGCGACCATCGACCATCACAAAGTTGATCTCGGCACGGGTGTAATCCAGGTAGTCAAAATGGCGCTCGCGCCGTGTGGCCACGTGATAGCGGGTGTAGACGCCTGAGAGTTCATGGCTGTCGTAGTCCACATACAAGCAACATCGCGCAGTATCCGTGCTCGCCGATGCATCGATGACCGACTCACCCACTCCCCGGCCGACAAAATAATCATGGGAGGCCTGCGTCAGTGCCACCGACTGGCCTGCGCCCAGAAAGGTCGGCGACACGCTCGCGCCCGGCGGTGCGATGACCTCGACGCTGACCTCCAGCGCCCCTTGCGCGTCCAGTTCCTCGGGCAACAATGGCGTCATCCGGTACCCGTCACTGGACAGAAAACGCAACAGCCTGTTGGCCAAATGATGCTTGCCTTCACGCAGCCGGTAGACCTCCTCGACAGTGACCGTGGGGCCGGGGGACTCGCCATCAGGGCCCGACGTAGACGCGACCTTCAGCTCAGTCCCTGCGACCCACCAGCGCTGGATGCGATTGAATGGCCAGTTCAGCAAGATGAGGCTCTGCTGCTGGCCATCTTCCACGATCACCACCTCTCGCGTACGCGCCGAGACCTCATAGTAATCCGCGCCCGGGCCCCCATCGACACGGGCGCTGGCGCCCAGAATCAACAACTGGTCGTCCCCGGCCTGCGCGTCGACGCTGTCATGCTCGCCTTGCATCACAATGCGGTTGGCGTCGGCACTCCCGGTGACGACGCTGGAAGCGCCAGGCAGGGTCGAGATATTTTCGATGCCCCAAATCCCCATGCACTTGAGGCCGTGGCGCGTAGAGTCGGCAATCAGGTGCACGGTGCCTGCCCCGAGATTCACATTGAATCCCGCACGCCCCCACCCTTCAGGCTCGCCGGCCAGGTTCAGCGTATCGGTTCCCGTACCGCCGATCACTGTCGAGGGGTAGACGGCCTTACCGGTGGCGGAAAACGTATCCCTGGGCACCTCGAATACGAACTCATCGTCCACGTTGCCACCCAGCAGGTATTTTGCGCCACCGGCATAGCGAAAGTGATTGGGGCTGCCAGGCACACCCATCACCGTATCGTGGCCGCCGCCCAACAGCCACACGACGCCTTTTTCCGGCCCCTTGGTGCCCCAGTGAGCCTCGGGCAAGGCATTTATCGCCCCCGCCCTGCGCGCATCGAAGTAGTCGTCTACATCCTCGACTGCGGGTTCGCGGACGTCTGCATAGGGTTTTTCACCGGCTGCCTCATCCCAGGCGTGTTTCCAGTGGCGCAGGGTCTGCAGTCGCACAGTAAAACGACCGTTGACGATGGCCTGCACACTGTCCTTCAACTCGCCGTCAAGCAGCGCCCGGGCCTGGTTCTTGAGAGCCTGCGCATAGGCGCTGCGGGCTCGGGCGACCTTGTAGCGGTCCAGCACGCTCTCATCCAGATCGACCCCCACGAACGCAAACCAGCCTGTGCGCAGGCGGTCGCGCGTGCTCAACTCGATGTAGTCGTCGATATCATCCACCACCCGCGCCGCCGCATAGCCGCGGGCGCCAATGATCAGAAACGCCGAGGCGACCAACCCCACAGGCCCCGCGGCGCTGAAGCCCGCCAACGCAGCGGCGCCCAGGGCCATACTCAAGGCCGCGCCAGCGAGGCTGAGCCCAGCCTCGACATACAGGTCCTGCGCCACCTTGCCTTCGGACTTGATTGCGCTTGAAAGCGCCGTGACGGCCTGCGCAATGTCAAACGGCAAGGTCAGCACCGCAGCCATCAGCCCAGCCCCTCGCATCAGCAACAAGCCGGCCCGTGATGCACGGAAGCCGTGATACACAGTATGGGCAGCGTCGATCATTTTGGCCCCGGCGCGCTCCAGCGCCACCTCGACCCCCAGTGAAAGCACTTCGGCGGTGAACGCGCCCCCCTCAAACAGCAGCGCGCCGGAGTCACCCGTCCTGATCGCCTCGCCGATGCCGCGTATGGCACTGTAGAAGCCGTATAGCTGCAGGCCTGCGCCCACCGTCTGATAGCTGCCACTGCGAACCTTGTCCGCCCAGCCTGGTAGGCTTTGTACCCTGTTGGTGTCATTGAGATTGACGCGTTGCACCGAGCACAGCAGCCGCTCGAGTCGCATCAACGTAGCGTCTGCGGCGTCGCCACCGCGCAACAGCGCGGGTGCTGCCACGGAGCGCAGCGACGCCAGCTCGAAAAGCACGCCTGAGGCCAGGCTGGAGGCTTCACTGCTGGCAGAAGCCAGGTACGTCTTGAAGTGGGACCCGGACACGCCTACCTGATCAATCAACCGCTGATCAGCCTGCGCCCGACCCAAGCGATCAAGGGAAACAGGCCCGTTGCCCAACCGTACACCCATGTGGTCCAGGGCCACTCGGCTGATCGCGGTCTCGCCGATAGAGAGCGGCCCCCATGTATCATCCAGGGCCAACAACGCCTGTTGACGCTGCACTGAGGCCGGAACAACCTCGTCTTGCGAAACACCCATCCATAGCACTCCATTGACAACCCTCACGCACAAACTGCGCACCGGGTCGATACTGAAGCGTCAACGGCGCAAACTGCGGTGCATATATTCCAGCCGCGTACTCCAGCCACAGGACACCCAATGGAACTGCACGTCGTAATCAATGGCCGCAAGGATCTGGCCGAACAGCTTTACCAACAACTGCGCGAAGCCATCAGTTCCGGGCGCCTGGCCGCAGGTGCCCAACTGCCGCCCAGCCGCCTGCTCGCCGAACAACTGGGCATTTCACGCAAAACCGTGTCCGACACCTACGCCACCCTGACCTATGAAGGCTTGCTGGTGGGCAAGATTGGCCGTGGCACCTTCGTCAACGCCTGGGCGCCTCAGCCCGGCCGCGTGCAAACCGCGACCGACCTCGCCTGCGCCGCCAGCCTTGCGCAGTGGCAATCTCTGCCCTCCCCCATGCGCCACCCCACCCGCGATAGCACCTTGCGGTACGAATTCATCGGTGGCGCCACCAGCCGCAACCAGTTCCCCGCCGATGAATGGCGGCGCTGCGCCCAGGACGCCCTGCGGCGCATCGCCCAGAACAGCGGTTTCTATAGCCAGCCAGAAGGTGTGCCGGCGCTGCGCAGTGCGATTGCCGGACACATCGCGTTCTCCCGCGGCGTCAAGTGCCGCGACAGCGACATCGTGGTCACCAATGGTGCGCAACAGGCCCTGGACCTGATCGCCCGCGTGGTGCTCGAGCCGGGCACTATCGTGGCCATGGAAGACCCGGGCTACAGTCCCGCTCGCCAGCTGTTCGTGGCCATGGGAGCGAGTGTCGCCAGCGTGCCGGTGGATGAACAGGGCATACAGGTCGACAGGATTCCCGCCGGCACGCGCTTGATCTACGTCACGCCGTCCCACCAATTCCCCCTCGGCATGCCCATGAGCCAGGCGCGCCGTGAAGCCTTGCTGGCGCGCGCCATCGAACTGGGCGCAATCATCATCGAGGACGACTACGACAGTGAATTCCGCTACGAAGGCCGGCCCACCGATTCACTGCAAAGCATGGACACCCGCGGCGTGGTGACCTACGTCGGGACCTTTTCGAAAACCTTGCTGCCCGAGCTGCGCCTGGGCTACGCGGTGCTGCCGCCGGCGATTCACGGCGCCGTGCTCAAGGCCAAGCAGCTCACCGACCAGCACAGCTCCACCCTGCCGCAGTGGGCATTGGCCAAGTTCATCAGTGAAGGCTACCTGCTCAAGCACATCCGCCGCTGCCATACGGTGTATGCCGGGCGACGCGAGCGGATCCTGCAGCGTCTGGCGGGCGACTTGTCGCCATGGTTCGAAACCATCCCGACAGTAGCCGGGTTTCACATGGCCGCACTGTGCAAGGTGCCGGTCGATATCCCGCTGCTGATCGCGCTGGCACGCGAGGTGGAGGTGGGCTTGTATCCGCTGGATGTATTCTTCCATGACGCGCCGGTGCGTTCGGGCCTGATCGTCGGTTTTGGCGCCATCGAGACCCTGGACATCGACCCGGCGCTGGATCGGGTGCGCGATATTCTCCAGCAGATTGGCTAGGGCATTTTCCGGCGGATTGGACATTGGTCACCCACACACCGGGGCGTAGGGTAAAGGGGTCTCGAATCTCTCGGAAAACTCGTCATGAAACCACTGCTCGCTGCCACCCTGATGCTCGCCTCCCTGAGCGCCTTCGCCCATGAACCGGTCTATAACCAGGAATCCATCAAGATCCTGCAAGAGCATGCGCTGGCCAACGTGCCTGGCAAGAAAACCATCATGCTCACCGTCGAATACAAGCCTGGCCAAGCCACGGTGCCCCATAGCCACACCGGCACGGCCGTGGCCTACGTGCTGGAAGGCGCGGTCACCTCGCGGGTCAATGATGAGAAGGCCAAGACCTACAAGGTCGGCGAGTCGTTTTATGAACCCGCCGGCTCGCGGCATTTTGAGTCGAGCAATGCGAGCCAGACCCAGCCAGCCAGGTTGCTGGTGGTGATTGTGCTGGATGACAAGGCCGAGGTGCTAACCCCCCTGCCCCAATAATCAGCCACACCGCAGGACACCTGTGGGAGGGGGCAAGCCTCCTCCCACAGTTAGAGCTGTGTTTTGCCGGGTGTTCAGGGGCGCTTGAATTGGCACCGAAGTTCATCGATGCGAGGCCGGCAGGCACAACCCTCCAGATGATCATTGACCATCCCCATCGCCTGCATCAGCGCATACATCGTCGTCGGGCCCACGTAGGTCCAGCCGCGTTTTTTCAAGGCTTTCGATAGGCGCACGGAAGCCGGCGAAGTGGTGTTGGCTGTCCAGTAAGCCATGTCCACGACAGTCGGGCGCTCCTCTGCGGCAGGCTCAAACTCCCACAGCCAGCCTGCCAGCGACCCCGTCTCATCCACCAGCTCACAGGCCCTGCGCGCGTTGTTGATGGCCGACACGATCTTGGCCCGATTGCGCACGATGCCCGGGTCCTGCATCAAGCGCTCAATATCCGCCTCGCCATACTGCGCCACCCGGCGAAAATCAAAGCCCTCGAACGCCCTGCGAAACTGCTCGCGCTTGCGCAGGATGGTGATCCAGGCCATGCCAGCCTGGAAACCTTCCAGGCAGATTTTCTCGTAAAGCCGGATGTCATCGACCACCGGCACGCCCCATTCCTGGTCGTGGTAATGCAGGTACTCCGGCGCAGACGTGCGCCAGCTGCAGTGGGTTTGCCCGCTTTCGTCGGTGGTCAGCCCTGATCCGTCCATCCATCACCTCGTGTGCCCAGCGGGGGATGATAAGCGAAAAAATTTGCAGCTCGCCAACCGCTCAAGCATCGACCTCAGCGACCAACTGGTCAGACCGGGTCCAGCCAACCACTGAATTTTTGCTTGTGATTTCAAAAAACCGGAGCGTAGACTGGCCCCGCACTGGACTTACCGGTATGACCACAACAATTAAGCCCTGGAACCACCAGGGCACCGAATAGAGATCCCTCCCATGCTCAGATGGTGCTCGCGTTCGATTTTCCTGCAAGTCGTGATTGGCCTGATGCTAGGCGTCATTTGCGGCCTTGCCCTCCCCGAATTCTCCTCCCAACTCAAACCCCTGGGTGACGGCTTTATTAAGCTGATCAAAATGCTGATCGGCCTGATCGTGTTCTGCGTGGTGGTCAGCGGTATTTCCGGTGCCGGCGACTTGAAAAAAGTCGGACGCATCGGCCTCAAGTCAGTCATCTACTTCGAAATCCTCACCACCGTTGCCCTGGTGATCGGCCTGATCATGGCCTTCAGCACCGGGATTGGCAGCGGCGCCAACATCCATCTGGAGCAGTTGTCGTCCGCCGGCCTCAATGAACTGGCCGATAAAGGTCAGCACATCAAAGGCACCAGCCAATTCTTGATGGACCTGATTCCCAACTCGGTGATCGGCGCCTTTGCCGACAACAACGTGCTGCAAGTGCTGCTGTTCTCGGTGCTGTTCGGCAGTGCGCTGAACCTGGTGGGTGAAGCGGCCTCGGGCATCTCGCGGCTGATCAACGAGCTGAGCCATGTGATCTTCCGCATCATGGGCATGATCGTGCGCCTGGCGCCGATCGGCGTGTTCGGCGCCATCGCGTTCACCACCAGCACCTACGGCATCGACTCACTGCAACACCTGGGCAGCCTGGTGGGCCTGTTCTACCTGACCTGCTTTGCGTTTGTCGGGATTATCCTCGGCTTGGTGATGCGCCTGTCCGGCCTGCGCATGTTGCCGCTGCTCAAGTACCTGCGCGAAGAACTGCTGATCGTGATGGGCACCGCTTCGTCCGACGCCGTGCTGCCACAGATCATGCGTAAACTCGAACACCTGGGCATTGGCAGCTCCACCGTGGGCCTGGTGATTCCGACGGGTTACTCGTTCAACCTCGACGGTTTCTCCATCTACCTGACGCTGGCCATCGTGTTTATCGCCAATGCCACGGGCACGCCGCTGTCGATGACCGACCTGATGACCATCCTGCTGGTATCGCTGATCACCTCCAAGGGTGCCCACGGCATTCCCGGTTCGGCCCTGGTGATTTTGGCGGCGACACTCACGGCAATCCCGGCGATTCCGGTAGTGGGTTTGGTGCTGGTGCTGGCGGTGGACTGGTTCATGGGGATCGGCCGCGCGCTGACCAACCTGATCGGTAACTGCGTGGCCACCGTGGCCATCGCCCGTTGGGAAAAAGACATCGATATCCAGCGCGCCAACAAGGTGCTGGACGGTCAGCAAGGCTATGCCTTCCAGGCCAAGAAGCCGGTGTTGCCGGCGCATCAGGAGTTCTAAAAGGTGGGAGGGGGCAAGCCCCCTCCCACAGAAAATTTTCGCTGGATTAACTAACGTATGCGCAACATCAAGGAGAGGTAGACGTGATCAGCACCTCAACCGTCGTCAATTCAGTCGTAGAAAAACTGCGCGCCGCCTTGGCGCGGGGCCAGTGGCGCAGGGGCGAAATGCTGCCTGGCCAGCGTGAACTTGCCGAACAGATGGGTATCAGCCGGCCAAGCCTGCGGGAGGCGGTGATCGTGCTCGAAACCCTCGGCCTGGTGCGCTCCATGCCCGGCAAAGGGGTGGTCGTGCTGGAAACCAGCGTCAGCGAGCCGCAGTCCAGCGACGCCGTGGCCGACGCCAGCCTGGAAGACATCCTGCAACTGCGCTACACCCTCGAACCCTTCATCGTCGGCCTCGTCGCCCAGTCGATCAGCAGCAAGGAAGTCGGCCAACTGCGCCTGACCCTGATGGACATGCGCGAAGCCCTCGACGCCGAGGACGCCGAGGCCGGCATGAACGCCTACATCGGCTTCCACGAAGAACTCTTCGCCCTCACGTCCAACCCGATCTTCCAGAACGTGGTGCAACAAACCAGCAACGCGCTCAAGCAAAGCGCCCAGGTGCTGCGCAACTCACCGGAACACCTGGCCGAACGCCTGCGGGAAAACGAGGCGGTGGTGCGCGCCATCCGCAACAAGAACAGCGCCCTGGCCAGCGCCGAGATGCGTCGGCACATCCTCCAGGAAGGCCTGCGCATGGGCATTCGCTTGAACATCCCGGACGACCATCTGGGCAGCTGAATTATCGGAGACCGGCCATGACCGCCTATGCGTTACAACGCGACCCTATCTTCCCTGCGCTGCGCTTGATCGGTGGTAAAAAGCCGTCGGTGGACGACATCTACCCGCGCCTGTTCGACGCCATCCTTGAACAACGCATCGCCCCGGCGAGCCGCTTTACCGAAGAAAGCCTGGGGGAAAGCTTTGGCGTGAGTCGCAGCGTGATTCGTCGCGTCCTGGCCAAACTGTCCCATCAGCAAGTCGTCATCCTGCGCCCCAACCAGCGTGCCCAAGTCGCAGCACCAGACGCCCAACAAACCCGGCAGATCCTCGAGGCCCGGCGCTTGACCGAAATCACCGTGGTGCAACTGGCCTGCGTGCACGCCACGCCGACGCAGCTGCGTCAGTTGCGTGAGCTGATTGCCCGGGAACGTGAGTGCATTGAAAAAGACCAGCGTGGGCCGGCGATTCGTTTATCGGGGGAATTTCATCTGCAACTGGCGGCCATGGCCCGCAATGCGCCACTGGCGCAGTTTCTCAACAGCCTGGTGCCATTGACTTCGCTGATCATTGCGCAATATGAAGCGAAGGCCTGCACGTATTGCGCGTGGCAGGAGCATGTGGCGATTGTGGAGGCATTGGAGCAGCGGGATGCTACGGCCGCCGTCACCTTGATGACCCAACACCTGGATCACCTGGAATCGAAATTACTCAAACACCACTGATTTTCAGATAAACGCAGAACCCAATGTGGGAGGGGGCGAGTCGAATCGTCGCACCGCCCCTCCCACATTGGTTTTCAGCGTTTGATCACCTGGGTTACAACACCGACTGACCACTCAACGCCAGGTCCAGCAACTCACGGTTTGCCACCGCGTACATGGCGTAGTCCGTACCGACAGCAGCACGAATTTCCACCATCATTGCCACCCAACGCTCAGCCATGTCCTTGTGCTGCTCAAGCCACAGGGCCACGCGGGCTTCCATGTCTTGTGGCGCATCGGCCATTTGCAGCACGGAGATGGTGATTGCACGTTGCTGCCAATCCACATCGTCGCGGAACGCTTCACGGGCCTGGGCCTGCCAGTTGTTGGCCACCGGCAGATCGCTGATCTGCTGCAGGTACCACGGCAAGTCCAGCGCGCTGCCGACGGCAAAGTAGGCCTTGGCCACATCGGCGGCGTCATGCCCGGTCACGTCGGCCGCTTCGATGATCGGCAGCAAGGTGTACAGGTGCGTCGTGCCGGCAACCATGCGCGCCAGCAGCTCAGGCACACCGGCTTCGGTGTATTTGCCGTAGCGGTTCTGCCAGCCTTCGCGGGTCGGACCTTCCAGCAACTCGTCGAGCTTGAGACCCAACGCCGCCAGGTGCGGACCGAAGTGCGCGGTGTCACGGCCAGCGTCCTGCTCATTGCGACGGCTGCGCAGGAACCAGCGCGTAGCACGTCGGCCCAGGCGCATCAGCTCGTCCATCAGCTCCAGTTGCACGTCAGCGGAAACCTGGTGGTCCAGGGCCTCAATCTGACGGAACCAGTGCGGGAGGTGGAAGATGTCACGCACGATCACATAGGCACCGGCCACGTTCGCCGGGCTCATGCCGGTCGACTCTTTGAGTCGTTGAACGAAGGTGATGCCCATATGGTTGACCAGGTCATTGGCGATCTGGGTGCTGACGATCTCACGCTTCAGACGGTGGCGACGCATGGCCTCGGAGAACTTGGCGACCAGGCTCGGCGGGAATGCGGTCTCCATGTCACGGGTGAGGTAGTCGTCATCCGGCACCAGGGACTTGAGCAGCGCTTCCTTGAGGTCGATCTTGCTGTACGAGATCAGCACCGACAGTTCCGGACGGGTCAGGCCCTTGCCATTCGCGGCGCGCTCGGTGAGCTGCTCCTCGGTCGGCAGGTACTCGATGGCACGGTCCAGCTTGCCACGGCCTTCCAGGTCGCTCATCAGGCGCTTGTACTCAGCGGCACGCTCGTAGGCACGGCGGGCGGCCAGGGACAGGGCCTGGGTCTGCTTGTAGTTGTTGCCCAACACCAGGTTGCCGACTTCGTCGGTCATGCTCGCCAGCAACTGGTTGCGCTGCTTGTCGGTCATGTCACCGGCCTGCACCACTTCGTTGAGCAGAATCTTGATGTTCACTTCGTGGTCGGAGCAGTCCACACCACCGGCGTTGTCGATGAAGTCCGTGTTGGAACCACCGCCATTGAGGCCGAATTCCACACGACCCAGCTGGGTCATGCCGAGGTTACCGCCCTCGCCTACCACCTTGCAGCGCAGTTCGTTGCCGTTGACGCGCAGGGCGTCGTTGGCCTTGTCGCCTACGTCGGCATGGCTCTCAGTGCTGGCCTTGACGTAGGTACCGATACCGCCGTTCCACAACAGGTCCACCGGCGCCTTGAGCAAGGCGTTCAGCAGTTCGGTCGGGGTCAGCTTGTCGGCTGTAATGTCAAAGCGTTCCTTCATCTGCGGCGAGATGGCGATGCTCTTCGCGCTGCGCGAGAAGATCCCGCCGCCTTCGGACATGATGCTGGTGTCGTAGTCGGTCCAGGCCGAACGCGGCAGCTCGAACATGCGCTGGCGCTCGACGAAGCTGGTGGCCGGGTTCGGGTTTGGATCGATGAAGATGTGCAGGTGGTTGAAGGCCGCGACCAGTTGCAGCTTATCGGACATCAACAGGCCGTTGCCGAACACGTCACCGGCCATGTCGCCGACGCCCACCACAGTGATGCTGTCTTGCTGCACATTGATGCCGCGCTCACGGAAGTGACGCTGCACGCCGACCCACGCGCCCTTGGCGGTGATGCCCATTTTCTTGTGGTCGTAACCGGCGGAACCACCGGACGCGAATGCATCGCCCAGCCAGAAGCCATAGTCGATGGCGATGCCGTTGGCGATGTCGGAGAAGGTCGCAGTGCCCTTGTCCGCGGCGACGACCAGGTACGGGTCATCGTCGTCATGACGCACGACGTTGGGCGGCGGTACTAGGGCGCCGTCCTTGAGGTTGTCGGTGATGTCCAACAGACCGGAAATGAAGATGCGGTAGCAGGCGATACCCTCGGCCGCGATCTCGTCACGGGTGCCGCCCAGTGGCAGGCGACGCGGCAGGAAGCCGCCCTTCGCACCTACCGGCACGATCACCGAGTTCTTCACTTGCTGGGCTTTTACCAGGCCGAGCACTTCGGTACGGAAGTCTTCTTCACGGTCGGACCAGCGCAGGCCGCCACGGGCCACGTTGCCAAAGCGCAGGTGCACGCCTTCGACACGCGGCGAGTAGACGAAGATTTCAAACTTCGGCACTGGCTTGGGCAGCTCGGGAATGGCGCGCGGGTCGAACTTGAAGCTGAAGTACGACTTGTTCTGGCCGTTGGCGTCGGTCTGGTAGAAGTTGGTGCGCAGCGTGGCCTTGATCAGGTCCAGGTAGCGACGCAGGATACGGTCTTCGTTGAGCACCTGAACGTCGTCCAGGGCCGTGAGAATCGCTTGTTCCAGGCGTTGCTGCTTGTCTTCCAGGTCGTCGGCAGTGAGCTTGCGCGCCAGGTAGAAACGCGTCTTGAACAACCGCGTCAATTCGCGGGCGATGTCAGTGTGGTTGTTCAGGGTGCTGGCGATATAGCCCAGGTCGAAGCCCAGGCGAATCTGTTTCAGATAACGGGCGTAGGCACGCAGCAGGGCCACGTCGCGCCACGGCAGGCCGGCGGTCAGCACCAGGCGGTTGAACGCATCGTTCTCGGCGTCGCCATGCACGATGTGCACGAACGCGTCCTGCAAGGTGTCGTTGAGCTGCTGGATATCCAGGTTCACGCCCTCGGCGGCGATGAACGCAAAATCATGGATCCAGAACTCACGGCCATTGGCGTGACGCAGACGGTACGGGAACTCGCCCAGCACGCGCAGGCCGAGGTTTTCCAGGATCGGCAGCACGTCGGACAGCGCCAGCGGTGTGTCCGCGTGGTAGAGCTTGCAATGCAGTTCGCGTTGATCAGAGCCCTGCCCCATCGGCTGATAGAAGCTCATCACCAGTGGGTTGGCTTCGGTCAGGCTATTGAGGTGCTGCATGTCGACCACCGCCGAATGCGCCGCAAAGCGCTCGCGGTAGCCGGCCGGGAAGCCTTTCGGGAAATCTGCCAGCACGTTGGTGCCGTGGGCTTCGCCGAAGCTTTCCACGACCAGGCTGGAGTAGTCGTCCTGCCAGCTGCGGCAGGCCTGCACCACTTCTTTTTCCAGTTGCAGCGGGTCGATGTCCAGGCGGTTCTTCGGGTCGACGCGCAGAATCAGCTGTACCCGGGCCAGCACGGACTCGGAGAAGAAAGTCCAGAATTCGCAGTCCGAGGCTTTCAGGCGATCCATAAGCACTTGCTGGATCTTCTGGCGCACTTCGGTGGAATAGATGTCCCGCGGCACGTAGGCCAGGCAGTAGCAGAAGCGACCATACGGGTCTTTGCGCAGGAACACGCGGATCTTGTTGCGCTCCTGGATCTGCACGATCGACATCACCGTGCTGAACAGTTCGTCCACCGGGGTCTGGAACAGGTCGTCGCGAGGCAGCACTTCAACGACCTGGGCCAATTCCTTGCCCAAGTGAGCCTTGGCCTGGAAGCCCGAGCGGCGCTCGATTTCCGCGACCTTGCGACGGATATACGGAATCACCCGCACGCTTTCGCCATACACCGACGAGGTGTACAGGCCCATGAAACGGTGTTCCTTGAGCACCTTGCCGTCGGCACTGATCTCACGGATCGACACGTAGTCCGGGTAGGCTGGGCGGTGCACGCGGCTCGGGTGCGCCGCCTTGGCGAACGACAGCACGGTCGGTTCACGCAGGTAGGCAACGGCGTAGTCTTCGATGCGCAGGTCATCGGCGGTAAGGCCGGCACGCAGCAATTTGGTCAGACCGAGGAAGGAACTGGCGTCATATTCGATATGACCGCCGTCCGCCTCGTCACGTACCACGAACTCTTCGTAGCCGAGGAAGGTGAAGTGGTTGCCCACCAGCCATTCCAGGAAGTTCTTGATCTCGGCTTTCTCTTCACCGTCGATGGCGAACTGGCTGGCGTCGATACCGGCCAGCAGGTCCTGGACCTTGGCTTTCATCGGTTCGAAATCAGCCACCGCCACGCGCACTTCGCCCAGCACTTGCTCCAGCTCTTTGCTCAGCACGTTCAGTTCGGCGGCGTTGGCGCAGCGATCGATTTCCAGGTACATCAGCGATTCTTGCTGGATGCCTTCGCCCTGGGTGCCCTTGGGCAGGATTTCCAGCAACTCGCCCTTGCCACCACGACGCACGCTGAGCACGGTGGTCTGCAGGGTATGGATGCTGTAGCCGCGACGGTTCAGCTCGGTGCGGACCGAGTCCACCAGGAACGGCAGGTCATGGTGCAGCACTTCGACCGCGGTGTGGGTCGACTGCCAGCCATGACGTTCGTAATCGGGGTTGTACACCCGCACTTGGGGCTGGGTGTGATCAAAGCGCTCAAGCAGGCGCCATGCAGAAAGCGTGCAACCGGCCAGGTCGGAAAGACGACGCTGGGTCAGTTCATCCAGGGAAATGATGCCGAAGAATTGTTCAGCGAACAGCGCCACTTGTGGCAGTGCCTGTTCACTGATGTGCTGCGCCAGTGCCGCTTGCAGTTGATGCTGGAAGTCGGCCTTGCTGGCTGCGGTGAAGAACGCCATCTGTGGTACTCCGCTTGGGCTTGTTATTGATGAAAGCGTCGCGTGTTTTCCCCCTGTGGGGAGACCGTCGGCTCTGTTCGCACGTTAACCATAGCGAATCAAAGCGACAGGTGGGTGAAGCCGGACACGACCATCGGGTCACATTCAACTTTCCCTGGATGCGCGCCGTGCCAGATGACGGTACGACGGGCAGGTCAGGCGCCTGGCACAGGCACATCCGTTGCGCAGCTTAACGAGTGTGGGAACGCAGCTGCTTGCGGTGCTGCGACATATTCGGTCATCGGTAAGCAGGGCCCGGGTTGCAACTTGGGCAACCCGGCATTTTCGACAGCTAAACCGACTGATTGGACGGCAACGAGTACCAGAAATGACTGATATCCGCTCCCAGGTCATGCACGGGGTCTGACACAGGATGCAGCACAAAATTCGCCGCAGTGGCACAATCGCCGGCATCACGCCCTACCCAGACAGGATTCCCCCATGCTGCAGCTCAACACCGACGCCCTGATGGTCACTCCGTGTGACGAAGAAGAAGACAACATGGCGATGCTCTGCTGCCACGGCAAAAACGGCGAAATGTTCATGCTGACCCGCTACCCGGATGAAGACGAGGTCGAGCTGACCTGGGATTACGAGCCGTCGACACTCGACGGGTTGAAAGTGACCCTCGGCGCAACCACGCTGCTGGTCGAGCTGGCGGCCGGCGATGCCGACGCGCTGGGGGGCAAGGATCAATTGCAGATCACCCACGCCACCGCTGCCTCTGACCTGGCCGAAGTCGAAGAAACCCTGCAAAACATCCTCAAAGGCACCGGAACCTTCAACCGGACTTAAGCCGCCCCCTCCCACACTGACCGTGTTCCTAAACAAAATTCCTACAAGTTTTGCCAAAAATACCCATTACGCCGTTAGTCGCCACACCCCGCCATGCATTAAAGTAGGCGCCCCAGCCCGGCGTTTGTGTCACGACCACCGGGCTCATCTCTCCAGGAACCGTCATCGATGGAACATCGTGAAGCGCTGCTTGCGCTGCGAACCTTTCTTTCTACGCAGATTCTCGGCCAGGAAAAACTCATCGATCGCCTGCTGATCGCCTTGCTTGCCGACGGCCACATGCTGGTGGAAGGTGCGCCGGGCCTGGCCAAGACCAAGGCCATCAAAGAGCTGGCTGAAGGCATCGAAGCGCAGTTCCATCGAATCCAGTTCACCCCCGACCTGCTGCCCGCCGACATCACCGGCACTGAGATCTATCGCCCGGAAACCGGGAGCTTCGTGTTCCAGCAGGGCCCGATCTTCCACAACCTGGTACTGGCGGACGAAATCAACCGCGCCCCGGCCAAGGTGCAATCCGCCCTGCTGGAAGCCATGGCCGAGCGCCAGGTCAGCGTCGGGCGCAGCACGTATGACCTGTCGCCGCTGTTCCTGGTGATGGCCACGCAGAACCCCATCGAGCAGGAAGGCACCTACCCGTTGCCCGAAGCCCAGCTCGACCGTTTCCTGATGCACGTCAAGATCGGCTTCCCCGACGCCGCCGTCGAGCGGCGCATCCTGCAGCAGGCGCGTGGCGAAGCGCTCAACGGCGAGACCAAGCCCGAGCGCCGCGTCAGCCAGCAGGCCATTTTCGCCGCGCGCAAGGAAATTCTCGGCCTGTACATGGCCGACGCCGTGGAGGAATACCTGGTGCAACTGGTCATGGCCACGCGCACCCCGGCCAAGTTCGACGCGGAAATGGCCGAGTGGATCGCCTACGGCGCCAGCCCGCGCGGCTCCATCGCCCTCGATCGCTGCGCCCGTGCCCATGCGTGGCTGGCCGGCCGCGACTTCGTCAGCCCGGAAGACATCCAGGCGGTGCTGTTCGACGTGTTGCGCCATCGCATCATCCTGTCGTTCGAGGCGGAAGCGGCCGGCATCGACCAGGACCGCGTGGTCCAACGCATTCTCGACGTCGTTGCCGTCGCTTGAAACCCATGAACGCCAGCGATGGGATCCGCATCACCCTCAGCGAATTGATCGAGATGCGCCATCGCGTGCGTGAAGTGCAACTGTTTTCCACCCCCAGCCAGCGCAGCCCGCTGATCGGCCTGCACCACTCCAAGTTGCGTGGGCGCGGGGTGGATTTCGACCAGGTGCGCGTGTACCAGGCCGGCGACGACGTGCGCACCATCGACTGGCGGGTGACGGCACGCACTCAGGAGCCGCACACCAAGCTGTTCCACGAAGAGCGCGAACGCCCGATCTTTATCATGGTGGAGCAAAGCTGCCGGCTGTTTTTCGGCTCCGGGCAGATGTTCAAGTCTGTGCTCGCGGCCCAGGCGGCGAGCCTGATCGGCTGGGCAGCCCTGGGGCACAACGACCGTGTGGGCGGGCTGGTCTTCGGTGACAGTGAGCACTACGAGATCAAACCCCGGCGCAGCAAACAAAGCCTGTTGCAGTTGCTCAACCGTCTGGTGCGGGTCAACCAGAGCCTGGACACCGAAAGCCGCCCCGAGGCTGATGCGCTCGGCATGGCCTTGCGCCGTGGCCGCGAAGTCTTGCGCCCGGGCAGCCTGGTCATCGTGATCTGTGACGAACGCGCGCTGACCGAAGGTGCCGAGCAACAGTTGAGCTTGCTGTCACGCCACTGCGACCTGCTGCTATTGCCAGTGTCCGACCCTCTGGACCACGCCCTGCCAGCCGCCGGGCTGCTGCGTTTTGCGGAAAGAGGCGCACAACTGGAGCTGGACACCCTCAACGTCGAACTGCGCCAGGCCTACAAAGCCCAGGCTGAAGCGCGTATTGCGCGCTGGGAACTGCTGGCGCAAAAGCTGCGCGTATTGCTGATGCCACTGAGCACGCAGAGCGAAATGGTCGAGCAATTGCGCGAGTACCTCAACCCCCAACGCCCGGTCAAAAAGCAATGAGCAGCCTCGACCAGTTGCAACCGCTGATCGCCCCGCCGGCCATTGGTTTCTGGCCCCCTGCGCCGGGCTGGTGGTTGCTGCTGGTGGTCATCCCGCTGCTGGGCTGGGGCTTGTGGACCCTGCGCCGCTTCCTGCCTGCACGCCGCCCCGTGGTGCGCGCCGAACAACCCCTGGACCCCCTGCGCGTCGCCGCCCTCGCGGAATTGGCGCTGATGCCGCGCCCCTACGACGGCGCCCCCGCCGGTGCCTGGCTGCAACAACTCAACGGCCTGCTCAAGCGCCTGTGCCGCAACGACTACCCCTACAGCCAGAGCCATACGCTCAATGGCCGTAAATGGCTGGCGTTCCTCGACAACCGCTGCCCGGCCGCCGGCCTCACGCGCTGGATGGTACTGGTGGAAGGCGCCTACAAACCCGAATGCAAACTCGACGACAAGGCCATCGCCGGCCTCACCCAAGCGGTCGACACGTGGATTCGCAAACATGTTTGAGTTCGCCTGGCCATGGATGTTCGCCCTGTTGCCGCTGCCGTGGCTGATGCGCTTGATGTTGCCGGCGGCAGACAGCGGCGAGCCGGCGCTCAAGGTCAGCTACCTCAGCGACCTTGAAGGCCTCGCCCGCCGCCGTGCCCGCGTGAACCTGCCGGGCTGGCGCCAGCAAGCGCCGTTCGTGGTGCTGTGGTTGCTGTTGCTGACCGCCGCCGCTCGCCCGGAATGGCTCGGCGAACCCTTGCCGATTGCGGCCAGTGGCCGCGACTTGCTGGTGGCGGTGGATGTGTCGGGGTCCATGGACTTTCCCGACATGCACTGGCAGGACGAAGACGTCAGTCGCCTGAGCCTGGTCAAGCACCTGCTCGGCGACTTCCTCGAAGGCCGCGAAGGTGATCGCGTGGGCTTGATCCTGTTCGGCAGCCAAGCCTACCTGCAAGCGCCGCTGACCTTCGACCGACGCACCGTGCGCACTTGGCTGGACGAGGCGCGTATTGGCATCGCCGGCAAGAACACCGCCATCGGCGATGCCATCGGCCTGGCCTTGAAACGCCTGCGCCAGCGTCCGGCCCAGAGTCGCGTGCTGATCCTGATCACCGACGGCGCCAACAACGCCGGGCAGATCGACCCGCTGACCGCCGCGCGCCTGGCCGCCGAAGAAGGCGTGAAAATCTACCCCATCGGCATTGGCGCCGACCCGGAGCAAACCGGTTCCCTGGGCATCCTGGGCGTGAACCCAAGCCTGGACCTGGACGAACCGGCGCTCAAGGCTATCGCTGCCGCGACCGGTGGGCAGTACTTCCGCGCCCGCGATGGCGAAGAGTTGCAAGCGATCAAGGACACCCTGGACACCCTCGAACCGGTGGAACAGCAACCGACCCAGGCACGCCCGGCCCAGGCGCTGTACAGCGCGCCGCTGGCCCTGGCGCTGTTCCTGAGCATGCTGCTGGTAATCCAGGAGCGCTGGCCGGATAACGCCCTGCAGCGTGCATTCAACAAACTGTCGAGCAAGGGCATATTCCTGCAGCAACACCCTGAATGGCGCCAGCGCCTCAAACGCCTGCGTTTGCGGAGGCGTCGATGATCGACCTGTGGCCGCACTGGTTCCGCCCCTGGTGGCTGTTGCTGCTGCCGTTGCTCGGCTGGCTGCTGTGGCAGCTGTGGCACCGGCAAAAACGCGCAGGGCGCTGGCAGATGATCCTGCCGCCGGCCTTTCACGCCGTGCTGCTCAGTGGGGGTAATGGGCGCGAAAGCAAATCGCCCTGGGTCGTGCTCGGTGTCGCCTGGTTGCTGGCCGTGCTGGCGCTGCTCGGGCCGAGTTGGCAGCGCGTCGAGCAGTCCAGTCAAAAACCTTCCGACCCACTGGTGGTGCTGCTGGAACTGACCCCGGAAATGCTCGCCACCGACAGCCCGCCCAACCGCCTCGAACAGGCGCGGCGCAAGCTGTATGACTTGCTGCAGGCACGCACCGATGCACAAACCGCCATTGTCGTGTACGCCGGCAGCGCCCATACGCTGGTGCCGCTGTCCGACGACCTGGCCACCAGCCGCAACCTGCTGGAAGCCTTGCGCCCGTCATTGATGCCCGAACCCGGCCACCGCGCCGACCTGGCCGTGGAAAAGGCGCTGTTCCTGCTCAAGCAGGCCGGCCTTGGCCAGGGCCGCCTGGTGCTGATCGGTTCGTCGCTGTCCAAGCAAGAGCGCCAGGGCATTCGCCTGCTGCTGCAAAGCGCGCAGTCTCCAACGCTGTCGATCCTCGGTATCGGCAGCCGCGAAGGCACGCCCGTGACCCAGGAAAGCGGCGAATTCCTCAAGGATGAACAAGGTGCGATTTTGGTCCCGCGCCTCGACAGCCCTACGCTCAAGGCGTTCGCCAGCGAAATGGGTGGCCGCTACCGGGCCGCCCGCCTGGATGACAAAGACCTGCGTTACCTCGGCGTACTCGACCCACCCCAAACCGTGCGCAACGAGGGTCAACTGCTGCACCTCGATACGTGGGCCGACCAGGGGTATTGGTTGCTGCTGCCGCTGTTGCTGCTGGCCGCGTGTGCCGGGCGCCGTGGTTGGTTGTTCTGCCTGCCGCTGTTGCTGTTGAGCGCACCGCAGCCCAGCTACGCGTTTGGCCTGCAGGACCTGTGGCTGCGCCCCGACCAGCAAGGCCAGTACCTGCTGAAGAAAAAACGCCCCGCCGAAGCCGCCGAACACTTCGAAGACCCGCAATGGAAAGGCGTGGCGCTCTACGAAGCAGGCAACTATGCCGAGGCCATCAAGCTGTTCGCCGAGGGTAACGACGCCTACGCCCACTACAATCGGGGTAACGCGCTGGCCAGGTCCGGTGAGCTGGACGCTGCCATCGACGCCTACGAGCAAGCCCTGGAAGCCCAGCCTGATTTGCAGCCGGCGCTGAAAAACAAGGCGCTGGTAGAAGCGCTGATGCATGAGCAACAGGCGCCGGAGCCGGAAAAACCCACCGAAAACAAGGATGACGAAACCGCGCAACCCGGCCAAACTGCGCAACCGGGCGCCAGTGGCCAAACGACATCCGGTGGCGAGCAGTCAGCCCAGGGCCAGGGCGAAGCCGGTACCGGTGACACCCAGACCGGCGCCACGCCGCAACCCGGTGGCAACGAAGTCCCGGGCAGCGAACTGGGGGACGAGCACACCACCACCCCGCCGCTGCGTCCCAACGACGCCAGCCTCGACGGTGAACACCGCCAGGCCCTGGAACAATGGCTGCGGGAGATCCCGGACAACCCCGGCGAGCTGCTGCGCCGCAAATTCTGGTATGAACAGCAACAACATCAGGACAAGACTCAATGAGCCGCCGCCCCACCCTACTGCTTCTGCTCGCGTTATCGGCAGGCCACGCCCAGGCGGCGAGCCTGGTCGCCAGCGTCGACCGCAGCCGCCTCAATTCAGGGGAAACAGTAGAGTTGACGGTGGAATCCAGCGACGTCACCCAGTTCGGCAAGCCCGATCTGTCGCCCCTGGACACGCAGTTCGAGGTCAGCGGCACGCGCCAACTCAACCAGCTCACCACCCTGGACGGCGACAACCACGCGACCACGCGCTGGATCATCACCCTGCTGCCCAAACAAAATGGCACCGTGATCATCCCCCCCTTGCAGGTGGGCGAGCACACGACCCAGCCCATCAGCCTGACCGTGGTGGAAACCACCAGCCAAAACACCTCGGCGGAGCTGGCCCCGGTGTTCGTCGAAGCCAACCTCGACCAGACCGCCGTGTACGTGCAGGCCCAGGCGCTGTTGACCGTGCGCGTGTACCACTCGGTGTCGCTGTATGACGACAGCAGCCTCACGCCGTTGCAGATTGCCGATGCGCGGGTGGAACAGCTGGGCGAGTCGCGCACCTACGAAAAGGTCATCAACAGCATTCGCCACGGGGTGATCGAGACCCGCTACGCCATCTATCCGCAGCACAGTGGCACGCTGGCAATTCCAGCACAGACCTTCAGTGCGACGCTGGTGGAGTCGCGCCCGCCCCAGGAAAACACCCTGCAAGGCACCAAGCCCGGCAAGTTGATCCATGTGAGCTCGGCTGAGCTGCCGCTGATGGTCAAGCCCAAGCCGGCGCTGTATCCGGCGGATACACCGTGGCTACCGGCGCGCAGCCTGACCCTGAGCGAAAGCTGGAACCCGGAACCCGACCAGGTGCAGGTCGGCGACTCGTTGACCCGCAGCCTCACCGTCAAGGCCGAGGGCCTGTCGAGTGCGCAACTGCCCGCCTTGCCCAGCCCCGAGATCACCGGCCTGCGCCGCTACCCGGACCAGCCGGTCCTGGGCAACCAGACCAGCGAGCGCGGCCTGGTCGGCAGCCGCGAAGACCGCGAGGCCTTAGTGCCGAACCGCGTCGGCCCGCTGGAACTGCCGGCCGTGGAAGTGGTGTGGTGGAACACCCACGAAGACCACCTGGAACGCACCAGCCTGCCGGCGCGCACCCTGCAAGTGGCCAATAATCCGAGCCTGGTGGTGGACACCCCTGCCACCCCGACCATCATCACCGCTCCCGACGACAGCCACCTATGGTTGTGGCAGCTCAGTACCTTGCTGCTGGCCTGCACCACGTTGCTGGGTTTCGGCCTGTGGTGGCGTGCGCGTCGGCAGCCCGCCGTGCAGCGTGCGGCGCAGACAGGTCCGAGTCCGCGCACCTTGCTCGATGACCTCAAGCGCGCCACACAAGCGAATGACCCCCAAGCCACCCGTCAGGCCCTCGACGCCTGGGCCCGCCAGCAGCCGGAGACACTCGCCGACATGGCGGCGCGGTTCGTGCCGCTGTCGGATGCGCTGGATGGGTTGAACGGCGCGCTCTACAGCGAAAGTGGGCATTTCTGGCTGGGCGAAGACCTGTGGCGCGCGATAAAAGCCATTCCAGTGGCCGAACGTGAGCAAGACCCGGCGACGGACACCACCAGCCTGCCGCCGCTCTACCCCAAATAACCACGCTGTTCCTGTGGGGGCTGGCTTGCCTGCGATAGCAGTGTGTCATCCACCGTTTTTTCGACTGATACGCCAGCATCGCAGGCAAGCCAGCGCCTACACAGGTAAACTCCCCTCCTTTTCATCTTCTCCACGGAGTCCGCCTTGCGTCTGTTTCACACCTCCGACTGGCATCTGGGCCAAAACCTTCATGGCCAGGAACGCGACTTCGAACACGCCTGTTTTCTCGAGTGGCTGCTCGGCCAACTGAAAACCCATCGCCCGGATGTGCTGCTGATCGCTGGCGATATCTTCGACACGGTCAACCCGCCGCTCAAGGCCCAGGAGCGGCTGTACGATTTCATCATCAGCGCCCATGAGCAGAACCCCACGCTGACCATCGTGATGATCGCCGGCAACCACGACTCCGGTTCGCGGATCGAGCTGCCCGCCCCGCTGATGCGCCGCCTGCGCACCCACGCCCTCGGTCGAGTGTTGTGGCTGGACGACGGCCAGCTCGACGCCGAGCGCCTGCTGATCCCTCTGCCGGACGCCAAGGGCAAGATCGCCGGCTGGTGCCTGGCCCTGCCCTTCCTGCGCCCGGCTGAAGTGACCGGTGTGCACCTGGGTGACGACTATTTACGCGGTATCGGCCAGGTACATGAGGCGCTGATCGCCGCCGCCAACGCCAAGCGCAAGAAAGGCCAGGCGCTGATTGCCATCAGCCATGCGCACATGGCCGGCGGATCGGTGTCGGAAGACTCCGAGCGCAGCCTGATCATCGGCAATGCCGAGGCCCTGCCGGCCAAACTGTTCGACCGAACCATCGCCTACGTTGCCCTCGGCCATCTGCACAAGCCGCAGAAGGTCAACGGCGAAGAGCGCATTCGGTATAGCGGTTCGCCGATTCCGCTGTCGTTTTCCGAAATCGGCTACAAGCATCAGGTGCTCGACGTGACGTTCCAGGGCCAAAGCCTGGTGAGCGTCGAACCCCTTCTGATCCCCCGCTCGGTCGACCTGCAACGCCTGGAAGCCGCACCGCTGGTGGAAATCCTCAAGGCGCTGGCCGACCTCCCGGACGTCGACCTGCTGGCCGAAACCCAGCGCCATCCGTGGCTGGAAGTGCGCGTACGTCTCGACGAGCCGCAACCCGACCTGCGCCAGCAGATCGAAGCTGCCCTGCACGGCAAGGCCGTGCGCCTGGTACGCATCGCGGCGGAATACGCAGGCAAGGGCAGCCGCGAAGACGAAGGCGACGAGCGCCTGATCGAACTCGACCAGCTCACGCCCCAGGAATTGTTCAGCCGCGCCTGGCAGGACACTTATGGCAGCGAGGTCGATGAACAAACCTTGAAGGACTTCGCCGTGCTGCTCCAGGACGTGCAACAGGAGGACGAACAGCCATGAAAATCCTCGCCATCCGCCTGAAAAACCTGGCTTCATTGGCCGGCCCGTTCGAAATCGACTTCACCGCCGAGCCGCTCGCCAGCGCTGGATTGTTCGCCATCACCGGGCCAACCGGCGCGGGTAAAAGCACCCTGCTCGATGCGCTGTGCCTGGCGCTGTTCGGCGCTGTACCCCGGCTGGGTGACACCGGCCAGGCCAAGATGCCCGATGCCGACAGCGACATTTCCATCGGTGATCCGCGCACCTTGCTGCGCCGTGGTACCGGTGGTGGCTATGCCGAGGTGGATTTTGTCGGTGTGAGTGGCCGTCGCTATCGCGCGCGCTGGGAAGCCAATCGCGCCCGCGACAAGGCCAGCGGCAAGTTGCAGAACAGCCGCCAAAGCTTGATCGACCTGGACAGCGACCAACTGCTCGCCAGCCAGAAGACCGAATACAAGACCCAGCTGGAATTGGCCCTCGGCCTGAACTTCGAGCAATTCACCCGCGCCGTGCTGCTGGCGCAAAGCGAGTTCAGCGCATTCCTCAAGGCCAACGACAACGAACGCAGTGAGCTGCTGGAAAAGCTCACCGACACCGCGCTGTACACCCAGCTCGGCCGCCGCGCATTCGAAAAGGCCAAGGACGCCAAGGACGCCCACCGCCAGTTGCAGGACCAGGCCACCGGCGTCGTGCCACTGGCGCCTGAAGCGCGCGCCGAACTGGACGAGCAATTCAACACAGCCCAGCAACAGCTCAAGACCCAACAGGCCCAGCTCAAGCAACTCGAGGCACAGCAAACCTGGTTCAAGGAACTGCGCGAATGGCAGCAGCGCCAACTCGACGCTACCGAACAACTGCAACGTGCCCGGGCGGACTGGGACGGCCAGGGCCAGCAGCGCCAGGACTTGAATCGCCTGGATCAATTGGCGCCGCAACGTCATCATTTTGCGCGCCAAGCCGAACTCGACAACCTGCTGACGCCCCTGGCGGCGCAGATTCAGCAGCACATCGAACAGCAAGCCGAGTGGCTGAGCCGCCAGGAACAGGCCCAGCACCAGCAAGCCAGCGCACACACTGCACTGGCCGACGCGGTAAAGCGCCAGGCCGACGCCGCACCGTTGCTGCAACAGGCCTTCGCCGAACAGAATACCCTCGCCCACCTGACCCGGGACCTGGCCAAACGCAGCGACGAACAACAGCAGCAGCACACGGCGTGCGCGCAAGGCCAGGCCCTGCTCGACGGCTTGCTGGAAAAACAGGTCCAAGTTGCCGAACGCCTGCAACGCCTGGCCGCCGAGCTTGAGCACAGCGCCGCCCTCGCCCCTTTGAGCGCGGCGTGGCAAGGCTATCGCCCCAGCCTGCAACAGCTGATGATGACCGGCAATCGCCTGATCCAGGGCCAGGCCGAGTTGCCGCAGCTGGAGCAACGTGCCAGCGCCGCCGCCGAGCAATTCACCCAGCAACGCGAAGCGCTGGACGTGCTGTATCAGGAAGCCGGCGCCGAACCCCAGGCCGTGGCCGAACAGATCCAGTTGCTCGCCAGCCTGTTGCAGGACAATCGCAAACAGCAACGCGCCTTCGAAGACCTGGCCCGCCTGTGGGACAGCCAGCAGCAGCTCGACCAGCAGGCCGCCGCCCTCACGCAAAAGCTCGCCGACGCCCAGCAGCAACGTGAGCGACTGAACCAGGCCGGGCTGCAAACCAAGGCTGAGCTGACGGTCGCCGAGCAGACCCTGACGGTCACCAAGCAACTGCTGGAACGCCAGCGCCTGGCCCGCAGTGCCAGCGTCGAGGAATTGCGCGAGCAGCTGCAAGATGACCAGCCGTGCCCAGTGTGTGGCAGCCACGAGCACCCGTATCACCAACCCGAAGCGCTGTTGCAAAGCCTCGGTCGTCACGATGACAACGAGGAAGCCACGGCACAGCGTGCGGTGGACACACTCAAGGAAAAGCTCACCGAACTGCGCGGCGAAGTGGGCGGCCTGATTGCCCAGCAAAAGGAGTTCCTGCAACAACAGGAAGGCCTGACCACGCAGCAACAGGCGCTCGCACCGAGCCTGGACGCCCACCCGCTGTCCGCCTCGTTGCTCAACCAGGACGCCGCCAAGCGCAGCACTTGGCTGGCCCAGCAATTGACCCAACTCAGCCAGAGCATCACCCAGGACGAACAGCGCCAGGGCGCCCTGCTCAACCTGCAACAGAACGCCGGGCGCCTGCAGCAGCAACTGCAAGCGGCTCAAGAGGCGAGCCAGCAGGCGCAGCAGTTATTGGTGACGCAGCAACGTGAACTCAGCAGCGACCGTGCGCGCCTGGACGAAGAACTCAGCAGCTTTGCCGCCGTATTGCCCGCCGCCACGCTCGAAGGCCTGTGCAGCGAACCGGCCGCGACCTTCTTGCAGCTGGACCAGCACGTCAGCCAGCGCCTGGAGCAACTGGACCACCAGAAGGAAGAACACGCCGAACAGCAAGAACGCCAGCAAGCCATCGAGAAAGAACAGACCCACCAGCACCATCGCCAGCAGCAGCTCGACGCCCTGTTGCAACAGGTCACCGAGCTGAACACCCAGCAACACGCCGCGCAGCAAAGGCTTGGCGCATTACTGGGCGAACACACCAGCGCCGAGCAGTGGCAGCAGCACGTCGACCAGGCCGTCACCCAGTCACGCCAAAGTGAGACCGACGCCAACCAACAGCTGCAAGAGACGCGCACCGCCCTGGTCCAACTGGCCTCCGACCTCAAGGCCCAGCAGGAACGCCAGCACGCGCTGCACGCCGAACAGCAGCACCTCGCTGTACGCATCAGCGAGTGGCGCGCCCTGCATCCAGAATTGGACGACGCCGGCCTCAGCCGCCTGTTGGCGTTCGATGACGCGCAGGTGGCCACGCTGCGCCAACAACTGCAGCACAGCGAAAAAGCCATCGAACAGGCCAGGGTGTTGTTGCAAGAGCGCGAACAGCGCCTCGCCGAGCACCAGGCCTTGCACAACGGCTCGCTTGCGGCGGACGAGCTCGACAGCAGCCTCGCCGCGCTCAATCAGCAATTGGCCGATGGCGAGAAACACGTCGCCGAGTTGCGCGCGCGTCAGTCCGAAGACCAGCGCCGCCAGGATGCCAACCAGGCCCTGGCGATCACCACCGCCAAGGCCTATGAGGAATGGCAGCGCTGGGCGCGTCTCGAGGCATTGATCGGCTCGGCGAGCGGCGACAAATTCCGCAAGATCGCCCAGGCCTACAACCTCGACTTGCTGGTGCATCACGCCAACGTGCAACTGCGCCAACTGGTGCGGCGATACCGTCTCCAGCGCGGCGGCAGCATGCTCGGGCTGCTGGTGCTGGATACGGAAATGGGCGATGAACTGCGCTCGGTGCACTCGCTGTCGGGCGGCGAGACGTTCCTGGTGTCGCTGGCATTGGCCCTGGGGCTGGCATCGATGGCGTCGAGCACACTGAAGATCGAATCGCTGTTCATCGACGAAGGCTTCGGCAGCCTCGACCCGGAATCGCTGCAATTGGCCATGGATGCCCTGGACGGCCTGCAGGCCCAAGGGCGCAAGGTGGCGGTGATTTCTCACGTGCAGGAAATGCATGAACGCATCCCGGTGCAGATCCAGGTCAAGCGCCAGGGCAATGGCCTGAGCACCCTGGAGGTCAAGTGAGCGAGGCGCTGCTGTATTCATTCCGGCGCTGCCCGTATGCCATGCGCGCACGCTTGGCATTGCGCTATGCAGGCGTGCCGGTGCGTATCGTCGAGGTCAGCCTCAAGGACAAGCCCGCCGAGATGCTGGCATTGTCGCCCAAGGGCACGGTGCCGGTGTTGAGCGTGGACGGGCGCGTGATTGAAGAAAGCCTGGAAATCATGCAGTGGGCCTTGGCGCAGAACGATCCGCACGATTGGTTGCTGCACGGCGACCCCGCCGTGCTCGCGTTGATTACCGAGAATGACCAGGTGTTCAAGCAGCACTTGAATCGCTACAAGTATGCCGAGCGCTACCCCGAGCAGCCGATGGAACATTACCGGGCGAAAGGCGAGGTATTTTTGCACACACTGGAAGGGCTTCTGGCGGGCCGCGACTATTTGCTGGCTTCCCATCCCAGCTTGGCCGACGCGGCCTTGGTGCCGTTCGTGCGTCAATTTGCCCACGTTGATCGCGAGTGGTTTGCAGGCTCGAACTATCCGAAGTTGCAACAATGGTTACAGCGTTACCTGACCAGTGACTTATTCCTGCAGATCATGGACAAACACAATAATCCAGTCGCCAAACTACACCCTTAAATGCCCCTCCAAGTTTAATTTGCGGACACCGTAAATATCCCGTCACTCTTTTACTTGTTCTCCACCGCGCTGTGCACCCTGTTATTCCTACACAGGGTGCGCACTGCAAACAATTAAAATAAATGACCTGTCTTTTATTTTTCCCGAGATTGCTACTGTCCACACTTTCCTCTCGCTATAGCCCAGGAGTGCAGTATGCCTACAATCTCTACCCGGCCGCTGGCTATTGATTTCCGCGTTTCGTCAGCATCTACCCCTCCAACCAATCCCCCTTCAGGCTCAACGCCTGCCAATGACTTTTCAATTACGCCTTCAACAACCAGTAATAAATCCCGCTCACTGAAGTTGCATCACTCCTTGCAACTTTCAGGGGTCAATCACACCCCGGCCAGGTCCGCAAACAGCGCCTCAGTCGACGCAGCGCGCAATCGATTCTCCGCACGGCCTACCGTGCAATCCGTAGTAACCGGTTTATTATCGGAGGCCCTGAGCGCGGCGACTCACCGCACGAACCTTGATATCGCTCAATTGGTTCTCGCTGAACCAGACCCGGATGCACCCGACAGGCGCAAATACACGCGCCTGGTAGACATTGCCCTGGACCATCTGCTGGAAGGCACCGCATTGAATTTCAGCGGGGACCGAAAACTGCTCGAAACTCGCCCCTCTTCCTCCCAGGACGCAGCCTCGCCGAACGACACGCTCCCCCTGGACCTTCGCAGCCTGGAACACCTCATACGAGACCTGCCCAACCTGTTCAAAGCGGCCTTCAAACGTGACCTTGTGCACTATTGGAACGGTGCGGCCTACCCTGCGCTGGTCCCTGGGTCCCACAGCGATTTGCCGCCCTTGAGTCGACGCCAGTGGCTCAGCGCGATTCTGCGCAACAACCTGCACGCCGCCGGTGCGAAGGCTCCTGCACTTGATAACCTGCAACGTGAGACGCTGAACCAGGTGGTCAACCACCCTGAAAAATCGTCGCGACCTCAGCCGGAGGGGGACACCGGCGCCAGCGTGTTTACCTTGAACCTGGGCCTTGAACACGAGCCGGAGTCCTGGGCAGCGTACAGTAACGATCTGCTGATAGTGCGCACGATCAACGACCGTGAGGTGGTGTTGCTGTACAAGTCGACGGGGGAAATTCAGCCCTACGACTCTGTCGCAGCCTTCAAAAGCGCCTGGGCACAACAGCTTGAAGAACAGTTACCGCTCGACCAGTTGAAGTTTGGCCTTGAAGAGCCTGATGGCTCGATCTTCGATACCCTGGCCGACAACCTCCTGCATAAAAACCTGCGCACTATCACATTGCTCCCGACGCCCCTCGGCGGACAGGCGAACGCAGACCTCGCTCAGCAATTCGCCGAGGCAAGCGATCCATTCTTGGACCTCCCCACCGCGCCCAACGGCCAACCGCAACTGCTTGAAGCCTTGCACAAAGCCCCGCCTGAATGGCTGCGTGACGCCAGCGAGGCTGATCTGGCGGCCTACCGTAATCTGGCTTTGCAATTGACCCGTAGCGTGAACCGCAACGGCGGGCGCTCCTACAAACATGGAATTCCAGACATACAGCGTTTTGCACAACAGCAGCTCGACGCAAAATTACCGAAAGGCTATGCCACCAAGGACTTGAGCGTGGTGTTCAAAGTCCCGGTGGGCACACTGGGCGGCGGCTACATCGAACGTGAACCCATGAGCCTGGAAGCCATGGCCCTGCAGAACCTGGCGGGTCTGCCCAAAGGCGAGATGGAGGTTTACCACAACGGCAAACGTGTACCCGAGCTCGAAAAGGACGGGCTACTCAAGACGCTCGTGCAGCAAGTGGATATCGGTAAACACTACCCCGCGCAGATTGAACACACGCTATCGGGCGACACTCAAGATACCCGGGAGCGCCGCGCGTTATTTGCCGAACGCCTGACGATCGAGCTTCCGCTGCAGGCATTGTCCCAGTCCCTGCAAAAAGGCGGCGGGTTCAGCGCCCTTGGCTACCGGTACGTCGAAGCGCTCGTACACCCAGGCCCCGGCCAAAAACACGTCGACAACCAGGAAATCGTCCTTCGGCCACTGGCATTCCTGCGTCGACCCGGTGCGCAGCCCGACGTTGTCGACAACATGTTTTTGATCGAGCCCAAGGACCCCGCTGCGGGCCCCCACATTCTGTATCGCCCGCTGTTGTCCGATGCGCCTTTGTTGGAGTTCCCTACGCGCGCAGCGTTGATGGAGGCGATCGCCACACCGGGCGATCTACAAAAAAGCGTACTCGCCTGGCTACCCAACCAGAACACGCGCGACGTCTATGCCCATAACGGGTTTCGCGAACCTCACCTCCAGCGCTTCAATCAGGGCGACGAGTTCGCCCGCTACGAAGCGGCAAAACCCGCAACCCTGGCCACAGACAACTATGCGGCGGCCGATTCGCTCCTGCACGCGCTGCAGGCGGGCAAGCTGATGGACGCACTCTACGATGCCAACGTCCGCGGCCTCTTGAGCCTCGCCGATCAGCAGTCAGTGTCGGACAGTGAGAGCCGCTGGGCCACCCTGAAGGAAGGCGGCTTCCTGGTGCTGAACGCCGTACTGCCCGCCTTGCGAACACCCGGCATGGTGATGGGCACGCTGATGCAGTTCGATGCCATCCAGCAAGACCTCGAGACGCTCGACGGCGAAAACGGCGCAGACAAATCCGGCGCGGTACTGGATCTGCTGCTCAATATGATGTTTGCCATCGAACACCTTACGTCGCGCCCGTCAGCGACACACAACGATGGGAACGGGAATCCAGCCGCAGAGGCCTCAGCCAACAGCGTCGACGCTGAGCCGCCTGCTCACGCAAGCGATGCGGCGACTCGGCCACTGCCAGCTGATATCAACCAAGCCCTGAAATTCCCGCAGTTGAACCCGCGCACGCGGCTTGTGGACCTGATCAACTCATTCGAAGTCCCGCAACCGGGCCCGCTGGCGTCTCCCATCGCTGAAGGGAGGCTCAAAGGCCTCTACCGCGTCGATGGCAAGCTGTATGCCAAAGCCCATGAAAAATGGTACCGCGTAGGGGCCGACCTGGATCAAGTGTTCCTCCTCGACGGTGAAAACAAAGCTCGCACCGGTCCCTTCCTGACACGCTCCAATGACGGCAGCTGGCAGTTCAAGGAGGTCGCGTCCCTGAGAGGCGGTACAAAATCCTTTGCCGCCGACGAGCAGATGACGGCCAGGTTTGATTTGATGAGTGCTTCGATTACAGCCCAGGGTGAAGCGCTAAACCATTCCAAACTGCAACTGAATACCGCGTGGAAGGCCTACACAGTGGAGCGTCAGCAGTTACTGGAAAAATGGCACGCCATGGATACCGCGCAGCCTGACAGCGCAGCCCGGCTTGAATATCAGAAACAATTGGTACAGAGCAACAAAGCCCAAACGGAGCTGTACGACGGGATCAACGACTACCGTGCAAAGCTGAGCGAATATCACATCCTCAGCCAGTCGGCCATCGATGTCTTGACCCCCAAGAGTCGTACACAACAATCATCGTTTTTCCAACAACAGCGCTCTGAACTGTTCCTGAAAATGTTCGAAGCTCATTCAGCGTTGGAGGCAATCTACGAACCCCTCGCCCTCCAAGGTTCCTATACCAGCGACGGCAAACCGCTGGTGAAGATCGTCGAGGGAATACACAACCGGCAGCCAGGTGCCTATCACGAACTGACATCGGCGCAGCAGGCGAATTTTGCCGCTAAAGAACAGTTGCTGGGGTATTACAACCAACGCACAGCACTGTTGAATGAGTGGGCGAACAATTCACCCATAGGCAAAGAGCAGGCTAAGCACATGGGCAAAAAGCTCGCTGTGCAGAGCGCATTGAAAGCGCAGTTTGAAGCGTCGACTGCCAAAATCATTCAGGCCAAAGAGCAATTCAGACAGGCCGAGAGCGCTCTTGCCTCCAACCCGGCGGACAGCCAGCTGGAAGCCGACAGGGACGCCGCCAGATTCAACGTGGCTCACATCGAAGCGCAGCGAGACGTCATGAAGTTCAATGGCCTGCTTGCGATCAACAAAGCTGAAATGGGCATCGTGGCGGGCAATGAAACGGCACTGACCCGCCTTGATCAAGTGAGAAAGGAACTGGCAGAAAAGCGCGTGGAGGTTGAGCTGAAACAGAACCTGATGGGCTTACTGCACACCGTTTCAGACGCCAAGCGGGCACTGGAGAGCAGTCCCAATGATTCAACGCGTGCCGCTGAATTGCGCACGGCTGAAAAATACAAGGAGGAAGTCAAACGCCGGCTAACCACCCCCGGCGTGGTTGCAGCCCTGGCAAAAGAGCCTAAATCGTTAATCCCGAACATGGACGTTCTTCCGCTCACAGGCATCAGCCCGGCGCTCAGTTTGACGCTCAATACCCTCAGCACACTCAAGGAGTTGAGTCTGGACAGGTCCGCGCCTTCTACCCCAGAGGAGGCTGAGATCAGATCTCGCATCACCAACACCCAGGTGGATCCGCTGCTCAAGCGACACCGGGCGCTGCTTTCCCCCAACGATTATTCTGTTGAACAGCGCAAATCAGAGTTGACGGAGCTGGCCTCTGCCTACCAAATCCTTTTGAATGATCGCCGTCAGCTCAAGCAAAAAAACTCTGCGTTCATTCATCCCGACTACAACGATCTACTGATTGAACGTTTCGATGGATTGCTCAAGAACCTTGAAGGCTTGCAGGCATCGCTTGATCAGGAGATCCACGACGATTCAGTCCCGCCGTTGCCCACTCCCGGCAAGCCACATGATCGTCTCTCTCCGCCCAAAATCAAAAAGACCCGCCCTTCGAAGGGCTCACCCACAGGTGAAGCACCAGACGTCGGGAACACCCAGGATCCAGTGGCCGACCGCGTTTCCTCCCGAGCGGGTACCTCCTCACCGCTGCCATCGCTCACTACCCTGAAAACCAAAGGGCAAGCTTTGATAGACAGATTCAAGGAACAGGAAAAGTTGGTATTGCATCAAAAAAAGAAACTCAACCAGCCCGCCGAACTTGAAAATATCCAGCCGCTGGACTGGGAAAAAATGTTGGGCGATGCGGCTTCCCATTTGCTTGAACTGGCCGACAGGACCGAACAGGCGCAGGGTCAAAACGCGGAGATTGCCGCACTCATCAATGAATGGCGAACGCAGGCTGAGAGGATGCAGGCGACGATGTATGGGCATGTTCGAGATGCCTACGTTCTCCAATCACCCACGGCCGAAAAGGTCAACTACCTGGTTAAACAGGGCCTGGCTACCATCGAGCCTAACCCCAAGGTGCTCAACACCCGTGACGGCAAGGTATTCACCGAATACTCCGTGCGCGACACAAGGCAGCAGCGTCCTGTTCTTTGGTACGCCCACTTCCACTATGACTCCGCCGCAGCGGCGAAGGCGCACCCAGGCATCACCAATTCCGCTCACCTGAAACTGCCGAACCAGCGGAAGCTGACTCAAAATGACTTGAACAGAATGGCCGGAAAAAACCGGCAGGCCGAGGCCATTGTTCGGGCTCGAATCAAGCCACCGCTGGATGAGATCTTCCTGCGTACACGCCCCTGATCTGCTTACGGCTCTGCAGATGCATAAACGCCAAAGCACTTGAACGAGCCATGCTTCGTTCCAGTGCTTTGGCGTCTGCGGGCAGAAAGGATCAATAACGGCTCATTGCTGGATTTTGTGATCCAGCGCCGCGTAGAAGTTGGCGCTTTGTTGCAGGTACTTCTGGGTGTAGGCGCTGGTGCTGGATTTTTTGCCGGAGACGTCCACGCTGGCAGCGGCTGGCAGTGCCACGGTGGCGGAAACAGCGGAAGCGGCAATGATGGAGAAGAGATTCAGATTCATGTCGGTAACCCTTGTGTTCGTTTGGTTGGGTGGCCGGGGAAGGCCTTGGAACCAACTTACGCCCGAGGGTTGAACCTTAGAAATGCTTTGAAACACTAGCCGCTATCAATCAAATTAATAGAAAGGGTCAGGCCCCGCACGGCGGGGCCTGTGGCTTATTGACGCACCAGGAACTTGAGATCGCTGGGGGCATCGATTGCCAGTTTCTGCACGGTTTTGCCTAACAAGCCAGTCTTGGGGTCACGCTCGACCACCACGATTTCGTTGCTTTTCTGATTGGCGATCAGCAGGAACTTGCCACTGGGGTCCAGGCTGAACTCGCGCGGATGGTCGCCTTCCACGGAACGGCGCTGCAGCTCCTTGAGGTGCGCGGTGGCAGGGTCGATGCTGAACACCAGCAACTGGTTGGCGGTGCCACGGTTGCTGACGTACAGGAACTTGCCGTCTGCGGACACATGCAGTGCCGCGCCGGCCTTGTCGGACACCGGTTGGCCGGCGGCGAAGTCCACCAGTTGGGTCTGGCTCAGCTTGCCATCGTGGTAATCGAACACCGCCACCTGGGCGCTCATCTCAGTGGTCAGCCAGGCGTGCTTGCCATCGGCGCTGAACAGCAAGTGGCGCGGACCACTGCCCGGCGGCAGTTGCACAGCAGCAGGCTCGGCCGGGGTCAGCGGCAATTCGTGGTTGGCCTTGGGATCGTAGCGATAGGCAAACACCTTGTCCGCCCCCAGGTCCTGCACAAACACGTACTTGCCATCCGGCGACGACACCACCGAATGCACATGGTTGGAGGCTTGGCGCTCCGGGTTCACGCGACTGGCCGGGTGGCCGCTCAGTTGCACGGGCGCCGACAGTTTGCCGCTGGCGTCCACTGGCAACACCGCCAGGCTGCCGCCCGGATCTTCCAGCACCGAATAGTTGGCGACAAACAGGTAGCGCCCATCAGCGGCCAGGCTGGAATGGGTCGGCTCATTACCCAGGCTCTGCACCTGATTGATCAGGGTCAGTTGGTGGTCCTGGGGCGCGATGCTGTAGCTGCTGACGCGGCCGACCGGGTCTTGCTGGCCCGGGCCGTTTTCGTTGACCACATAGAGGTGCTTCTGGTCTTTGGAAATCGTCAGCCAGGACGGGTTCTGTGCCTTGGCGGCCAATACGGGCGCGCCCTGGAACTTACCGGTACGGCTGTCGAATTGCAGGCGGTAGATGCCTTCGCTGGTGCCGGCGGTGTAGCTGCCGACCAACAGTTCATGGGTTTGCGCCGGGGCGGCCTGTACCGACATGGCGCCGACACTGCCGGCCATCAGCAAGGGCCAGAATTTACGCATCATCATCAGTTTCGTCCTCGTCGTTGTTGTTGCCGGTAAACGCGCTCAGGCAGACCAGGCGGTGCTCGCCGTCTGCGTTGCTGAGCAACCAGCTTTGCAGGCTTTCATCGAAGGTGGCGGCACTCAGTTGTTCGGGGGTGAATGTCCAACGCTTGAGGTCCCGACCGTCCATGCTTTCGATGATCAACTGCGTATCGAAAGTGAACTCGAAGGCGTGCAGGCCGTTGATGATCAGCATGTCGCTGTCGTTGAGGGCGGTGCTCAGGTTGGGGGATGCATCGGTCATGATGTGAAGTCACTGCGGGGGAAAAGACACATGATAGGTCAATTCCCCCGCCGTGCCTTGCGGCGATGGTCTAATCGATCAATGGGCGAAGAGTGAGTTGCCCTTCTGCCCGGCCAGTTTCTCCGGCTTGATCAGGAACCGCGCCAGCGCCGGCAGCAGCCACAACGCGCCGAACATGTTCCAGAGCAGCATGAACGTCAGCATCAGGCCCATGTCAGCCTGGAACTTGATCGCCGAGAAGATCCAGGTGCACACGCCGATGGCCAGGCACAGGCCGGTGAACAGCACGGCTTTACCGGTGGACTTGAGCGTCTGGTAGTACGCCTCCTGCAACGGCAAACCGGCACGCAGGAAGCTTTCCAGGCGACTGTAGATGTAGATGCCGTAGTCCACGCCAATCCCCACGCCCAGCGCCACTACCGGCAACGTCGCGACCTTGACGCCGATGCCCATGAACGCCATCAGCGCATTGCCCAGTACCGAGGTCAGCACCAGCGGCAGCACGATGCACAGCGTCGCCGCCCAGGAACGGAAGGTGATCATGCACATGGTGGCCACGCACAGGTAGACCAGGATCAGGATGATCAACTCGGACTCTTTGATCACCTCATTGGTGGCGGCTTCAATCCCGGCGTTGCCGGCAGCCAGGATGAATTCCAGGCCGTCCTTGTTGTTTTCCTTGGCGAATTCCTGCACCGCATGCACGGCGCGGTCCAGGGTTTCGGCCTTGTGGTCGTTGAGGAACACCAGCACCGGCGCCAATGAGCAATTGTTGTTGTACAAGCCGTCGGCCCGGGCGATGGAGTTGTTCAGCACGTCCGGGTTACGCGACAGGGTCTCCCACTTCAGGTTGCCCTCGTTCATGCCCTTGATCATCTGCTTGGACACGGTCACCAGCGAGATCGCCGACTGCACGCCCTCGGTGTTCTGCATCTTCCACATCAACTGGTCGATGGGCGCCATGGCTTCATAGCGCGAGCAGCCTTCGGCGTTGGTCTTGACCATCACCACCAGCACGTCGGAGCTGGTGGAATAGTTGCTGATGATGAAGTTGTTGTCCTTGTTGTAGCGCGAGTCCGGGCGCAGTTCCGGCGCGCCCTGGTCGAGGTCGCCGATTTTGAGGTTCTGGCTGTACCAGAGGCCGCCACCAAAGGCGACCAGCGCCAGGAAGATCGACACCGGGGCGACTTTCGGGCTGGCGAATTTCGACAGCAGCCGCCAGAAAGGATGCTCGCGGTTCGCGTCCTTCTTGCTCTTTTCGATGGCGCGTTTGCTGATGCCGACGTAGGAAATTGCCACTGGCAGCAAGATCAGGTTGGTGAACACGATGACTGCCACGCCGATGGATGCGCCGATGGCCAGTTCGCGGATCACACCGATGTCGATGATCAGCAAGGTGATGAAGCCCACCGCATCGGCCAGAATTGCGATCATCCCCGGCAGGAACAGTTGCCGGAAGGTGCGGCGCGCAGCGGTCAACGCGTTGTCTGCTTCGCTCGATTGCAAGGCGATGCCGTTGATCTTCTGCACACCGTGGGAGATACCGATGGCGAAGATCAGGAACGGTACCAGCATCGAGTAAGGATCCAGCCCGAAACCGGCGGCATGCATCAAGCCGAGTTGCCAGACCACCGCCACCAGGGTGGTGCTCAATACCGCGATGGTGCTGCGCAGGCAGTGGGTGAACCACAGCAGCAGCACCAGGGTGATGCCAAAGGCCACGCCGAAGAACAGCACCACCATGATCAGGCCGTCGATCAGGTCGCCGACTTTCTTGGCGAAACCGACAATATGAATCTGGACGTTGGGGTTCTGTTCCTGGAACTTGGTGCGAATCTTGTCTTCAAGTTCGTGGGAAAACTTCTGGTAGTCCAGGGCGAGCAACGTGCCCTGGTCCTGCGGGTCTGGGTAGGACTCCAGCAGCGGGATGTCGACAATGCTTGACTTGAAATCGTTGGACACCAGGCGCCCGACCTGGCCGGACTTGAGCACGTTGTTGCGCAGTTGATCGAGGCTTTCCGGCGAACCGTTGTAGCTCTGGGGGATCACTTCGCCGCCGGCGAAACCCTCTTCGGTCACTTCGGTCCAGCGTACGCTGGGGCTCCACAGCGACTTGAGGCCGGAGCGGTCGACGCCGGAGATGTAGAACACCTCGTCGTTGATCTGACGCAGGGTCTCCATGTACTCCTTGGTAAAGATATCGCCGTCCTTGGCCTCTACCGAAATACGCACCGTGTTGCCCAGGTTCGCCAGGTCGTTGCGGTGCTCCATCATCTTCTCGATGAAGGGGTGCTTGAGGGGGATCATTTTTTCGAAACTGGTGGACGGGCGAATCAAGGTCGCCTGCCAGAACAGGAAAATGCTCACCAGCAGGCAGATCACAATGACTGCCGGGCGGTTGTTGAAGATCAGGCGCTCAAGAAAGGTCGCTTTATCGTTGTGATGACTGCTCATTCTTTCCCCGCCTTCTTATTGTTTTGTCGGTTCGGCGCCATCGGCTTTAGCGACGCGGACGCCACCCTGCCCGGCCAGAATCAAGTTGCCATTGCCTGCTGCCGTCACCGCCGAGAGCGAAATGCGGTCTGGACGATTGAACACGCTGAACGTTTGGCCATCGTCATGGCTGACCACCACGCTGCCGCCGTTGCCGACCACCACAATCGAGCCGTCGTCCAGCAAGGTCGCGCCGGACAAGCCGAACTCCAGTGCTCCCCGCGCGGCGTTCAACTCGACCTGCTCCCAGGTGCTGCCAAAATCCGTGGACCGGTACAGGTTGCCGCGCAAGCCATAGGCCAGCAGGGTTTGCGGCTGGGCCGTGCTGATGACGCCAAAGAGCGACCCTTCGTAAGGCCCTTCGAGTTTCTCCCAGGTCTGGCCGTCGTCGCTGGAGCGGAACATGCTGCCCTGCTCGCCCACGATGAACAGGCCGGCATCCTTGATAGGGGCGATGGCGTTGAGGTGGTACTGGTCTTCATTTTCGAGGCGGTCGCTGACGTCGTTCCAGCTCTTGCCGCCGTTGGTGGTTTCGATCAACGCACCGTAGGCCCCCACGGCAAGGCCGTGATTGGCATTGTTGAGCCAGATGTCGAGCAAGGGGGATTCACGCTTGAGGTCCTGGAACTGTTGGCTCCAGGTGGCGCCGCCGTCTGTGCTGGCGAGGATCTGCGCATCGTGGCCGACTGCCCAGCCTTGTTTGTCATCGACGAAAAACACGGCGGTGAGCAATTGCCGGGTAGGCACTTTGGCCTGGGTCCAGGTACTGCCCTGGTCATCGGAATAGAGGATGTGCCCGCGATCACCGACGGCCACCAGGCGTTTGCCGGCGTGCACCACATCGATCATCAGGCCCTTGGCGGCCTTGGGGGATTCAATCGCAAACGCCGTTGGGGCGGGGGTATCGCTGGCGGCCTGGACGAGGTTCGGCAACGCGACCGCTCCAAGCAGCGAGAGCGCTGTGGCCAGCAACGCGACCCTGCGCGCGGCACGTGGGCGGCAGACAACCCAACCCATGACAGGCTCACTCATAGACCTTTCTCCCATTTATTATTGTTATCGCCTGCCTTCCGGGGCCGTGAAACCTGCAATCTAGAGCGCCCGAAGCAAGCAGGGGCCATCCTATCGGGCTTTGGAATCGTCTGACAATCGGCGCTACGTTATCTTTTGTTAACTGAAGCCCTTTCGGACGAGCATGAATATAGCTGCATCAGCGTGGCTGATCGTCGGCACCTCAATGAATTTTTATTCCACCTATTGAAATAAGGGAATTTTTATTCCATTAATAGCACCTCTCAACAACAATAATTCAAAGGACCACGGCTATGCGTGAACTCGGAATCGGCTTGATCGGCACAGGCTTTATGGGCCGCGCCCATGCCTTGGCGTTCAACAACGCCCGGGCGGTTTTCGAACTGCCAGTACACCTCAAGCTGGCCGCCCTGGCCGACGCCGATACCGAACGCGCCCAGCGCTGCGCCAGGGACTGGGGGTTTGCCCAGGCCCATGGCGACTGGCAAGCGCTGATCAATGACCCCAGCGTCGATGTGGTCGCCATCACCACCCCCAACCATTTGCACTACCCCATGGCCATGGCTGCGATCGCGGCGGGCAAGGCGGTGTATTGCGAAAAGCCCCTGGCCGTGAGCCTGGAACAAGCGCAGGCAATGCGCCGTGCCGCCAGCACCGCCGGTGTGGTCACACGGGTCGGCTACAACTATCAACATAACCCGATGATCGTGCTGGCCAGGCAGATGATTGCCAACGGCGAACTGGGCGAGATCATCAGCTTCCAGGGCGAGTTCAGCGAAGACTTCATGGCCGATCCGGCGTCGCCGTGGTCATGGCGCTGTGAAGTGGAGCATGCCGGCGGTGCGCTGGCGGACCTGGGCAGCCACTTGTTGTCGATGGCCCGCTACCTGGTCGGGCCAGTGGTCAGCGTGTGCGCCGACACCCAAACGGTTCACGCCCAACGCCCGGCAGTCAAAGGCAGCACCGAACACAAGGCCATCGCCGTGGACGACCAGGTCCACGCCCTGTTGCGCTTCGCCAACGGCGCGCGCGGCACGGTGAGCAGCAGCTGGCTCAAGCATGGCTACAAGAACCACTTGAGTTTCGAAATCAGCGGCACTCTAGGCACCCTGGCCTTCGATCAGGAGCGCTTGAATGAACTGCACCTGTGCCGAGTAGGCCAGCAAGGGTTCCAGCGCCTGCTGGCCGGCCCTGCCCTGCCTGGGTATGCGGCATTCAGCCCAGCGGCAGGGCATCAGCTGGGGTACAACGAGTTGAAGACGCTGGAAGTGCAGGAGTTGATCCTGGCAGTGGCTGGCCAGGGAGCGGATGGCACTGACTTCGAAGGGGCTTGGGCAGTGGAGCAATTGGCGACCGCGATTCGTGTGGCGGCCAAGGAAGCGCGCTGGGTCAACGTTGAAGAGGTCTGAAGCCCAACTGAACCCCTTGTGGGAGCGGGCTTGCCTGTGAAGGCGGCGTATCAGTCAACGGATTTTCCAACTGATACACCGCGTTCACAGACCAGCCCGCTCCCCTATTTCGATCAGCTGCAGCGTTGGATCAACGCAACACCCGGCGCAATACTTTGCCTACGGTAGTCTTGGGCAGTTCAGTGCTGCGGAACTCCACGTACCTGGGCACCTTGTAGCCCGTCAGGTACTCCCGGCAATGCGCCAGAATCTGCTCCTGCGTCAGGCTCGGGTCCTTGCGCACCACGATGATCTTGACCTTCTCCCCGCTCACCCCGTCTTCCACCCCAATCGCTGCCACTTCGGCCACGCCAGGGTGCAGCGCTACCACGTCCTCGATTTCATTGGGGTACACATTGAAGCCCGAGACCAGGATCATGTCCTTCTTGCGGTCCACCAGGCGGATGTAGCCGCGCGCGTCCATCACCCCGATGTCGCCGGTCGACAACCAGCCTTCGGCATCCAGCACCTCGGCGGTCGCCTCGGGGCGCTGCCAGTAGCCCTGCATCACCTGGGGCCCGCGTACTTGCAATTCGCCCTGCTCGCCGATCTCGGCCAGTTCTCCGTCCTCGCGCATGAACCGCACCCACGTCGACGGCAATGGCACGCCGATGCTGCCGGTGAAGTCCATCTCGCGCATGCGGGCAATGTCGATGGGGCTGATGCTCACCACTGGCGAACACTCAGTCAGGCCGTAGCCTTCGATGATCGGCAGCCCGGTGACTTCCTTCCAACGCTTGGCCACCGCCGTGTGGGTGGCCATGCCGCCGGCGATCACCAGGCGCAGCTGGGAGAAGTCCCGCGCGCAAAATTCCTGGTTCTCCAGCAGGCCATTGAACAGGGTATTGACCCCGGCGATGCCGTTGAAGCGCTCCTTGCGCAGGATCATCTGCACCCGCTTCACGTCACGGGGGTTGGCGATCAGGATGTTGCGCCCGCCCAGGCACATAAACATCAGGCAGTTCACCGTCAGCGAAAAGATGTGATACAGCGGCAGCAAGGTCACGTTGGTTTCCTGCTGATTCTGGTCCAATTGGTCGCCGACCCACGCCTTGGCTTGCAGCAGATTGGCGATGATATTGCGGTGGCTGAGCATCACGCCCTTGGCGTCGCCCGTGGTGCCGCCGGTGTATTGCAAAAACGCCAGGTCATCGAGGCGCAGGTCCACCGGTACGTGGTTGAGGCCCCGGCCCTGTTTCAAGGTTTGATTGAACCGCACGGCGCCTGGCAGATTGAACGCCGGCACCTGCTTTTGAACCCGGCGCAGGATGAAGTTCATTGCCGCCCCCTTGAAGGTGCCCAGCAAGTCGCCAATGGCCGCCACCACCACGCGCTTGACACTGCTGCCGGCCACCACCTTTTCCAGGGTATGGGCGAAGTTTTCGAAGATCACCACGGTTTGCGCGCCGCTGTCCTTGAGCAGGTGCTTGAGTTCGTGGGCGGTGTACAGCGGGTTGACGTTGACCACCACCGCGCCGGCCAGAATCGTGCCCAGCAGGCAGATCGGGTACTGCAAGCAATTGGGCATCATCAACGCCACGCGGTCGCCCTTCTGCACACCCTGTGCCTGCAACCAGGCGGCAAAGGCGACACCCTGGAGGTGCCAGTCGGCGTAGGTCATTTCCGTGCCGATGCTGACGTAGGCCACCCGCTCCTGGAACCTGTCCAGGTGCTCCAGAAACACTTCGCGCAGCGACGGGTAGGCGTCGATGTCGGCATCGATGTCCGCAGGGACACCGGGCAGGTAGGCGTCCAACCAGATCCGTTCGGTTTGTTCCAGGCTTACAGCGTTCATGGCAGTCTCCTTGTTGTTGTTTTTATTAACGCTATTTTTCGACGATGGCAGTAATACCCAGCCCGCCTGCCGCACAGATGGAGATCAGGCCGCGCCCGCCGCCGTTCGCGTGGATGATCTTGGCCAACGTCGCCAATTGGCGCCCACCCGTTGCGGCAAAGGGGTGGCCGCAGCCCAGCGAACCGCCGTTGACGTTCATCCTGGCACGGTCGATGGGCCCCAGCGGCGCGTCCAGGCCCAGGCGATCGCGACAGTAATCTGCGTCTTCCCAGGCCTTGAGCGTGCACAGCACCTGGGCGGCGAAGGCTTCGTGAATTTCAAAGAAATCGAAGTCATTGAAGCTCAGGCCTTCACGCTTGAGCATGCGCGGCACGGCATAAACCGGCGCCATCAACAGACCCTCGGTACCGTCGACAAAATTCACCGCGGCCGTCTCGCCGGTGCGCAGATAAGCCAGCACCGTCCAGCCGTGCTCGGCGGCCCATTCCTCACTGGCCAGCAACACCACCGAGGCGCCATCGGTCAGCGGCGTGGAGTTGCCGGCCGTGAGGGTGCCGTTCTGGCGATCGTAGGCCGGGGACAGCCCGGCGAGTTTTTCCAGGCTGGCGTCGGCCCGCAGGTTGTTGTCCCGAGCGAGGCCGCGGTGGGGGCTGATCAGGTCGTCGAAGAAACCGCGCCGGTAGGCCGCGTCGAGGCGCTGATGGCTGGTGAGGGTCAGTTCATCCTGGGCCAGCCGCTTGATCTGCCAACGCTTGGCCATTTCTTCGCAATGCTCGCCCATGGACAGGCCCGTGCGCGGCTCGCCATTGCGCGGCAACAACGGTTTGAACACCATTGACGGACGAACCTTCAGCAGCGCCTTCAACGTGTCACCCATGCCCTTGGCGCGGTTGGCCGCGAGCAAGGTGTGACGCAAGGACTCATTGATACCGATGGGCGCGTCGGAGGTGGTGTCAGCACCACCGGCAATGCCCACGTCGATTTGGCCAAGGGCGATCTTGTTCGCCACCAGCAATGCAGCTTCCAGGCCGGTGCCACAGGCTTGCTGCACATCGTAGGCTGGCGTGTCCGGGGACAAGGTGGTGGACAGCAGCGCCTCACGCGCCAGGTTGAAATCCCGCGAATGCTTGATGACTGCACCGGCGGCAAACTCGCCAAGGCGCTGGCCATGCAAGTTGTAGCGGTCCACCAGGCCTTGCAGCGCGGCCACCAGCAGATCCTGGTTGCTGTCGTGGGCGTACACGGTGTTGGAGCGGGCAAACGGGATGCGGTTGCCGCCGATGATCGCCACGCGGCGAACCGGGGTTGGGTTGAAGCTGTAGTCAGTCATTTAAAGCTCTCTTTCCAGACGAACAGTCCGCGCATGTGGGGCTTGTCACCCGCGACATTGCGGACGTCGAATTCACGGCGCGGACCCGCTACCGGATGGCTCCACAGCGCGACCTGGCCGGGCAGGAAAATCGGCAGTTTGAAGACGCAATGGGCCTCCGCCTGGTCCAATCCTCCGGGCGGTTGCTGGGCGGCGAGCGCACGGCCAAAGGTCCACATGCCGTGGGCGATGGCGCGGCGAAAGCCGAAAATTTTTGCGCCGATCAGCGAGGTGTGGATCGGGTTGAAATCGCCCGAGACCTTGGCAAAGCGCCGGCCCAGGTCGGCGGGCAGGACCCAGCGTTGAGTGCGCAGCAAGCCCTCCTCTTCCAAGGGCAGCACGTCGTCCCAGGGCTCGCCGACCGGGTCTTTGACGTCCCGACGCAAGTAGAGGCTGTCGCTCTCCCATACCAGCGTGCCGGCACTGTAGGCTCGCGTGGCGATGCTCAGCGCCTGGCCCTTCGGATGGGCGACCCAACGCTCGCAGTACACCTCCAGGCGCAACGCCTGGCCTTCGTGCAGGCGCTGGTGCTGACGAATACGATTGGCCAGGTGCACCATCCCGCTGGCCGGGTAAGGAAAACTCGGGCGAGTCAACAGCATCAGGTGCAACGGGAACGCCAGCACGTGCGGGTAGGACAACGGCACACCCTGCTCGCGGCGAAAGCCACAGGCACGGCCATAAGCGGTGATGCCCGCGGCGGACAACGCCACCGCCGAGCGCACCAGGCGCTCCTTGGGCAATGCAGGCGCACCGTCGAGCGTGGGTTTGCGCAGGGCACGCACGCCATCCAACAGCAGGCGGGTGCGCGATGGCGGTGGGTCGATAATCTGCGTCACGTAGTCCATGAACTCAGGCTCCCAGCAGACTTTGGCCGCACACGCGCACGACTTGACCGTTGACCCCGCCGGATGCAGGGTGCGCCAGCCAAACGATGGTCTCGGCCACATCAATGGGCAGTCCACCTTGGGACAGTGAATTCAGGCGTCGCCCCGCTTGACGGATCATCAGCGGGATCTTCGCGGTCATTTGGGTTTCGATGAACCCGGGCGCCACCGCATTCACAGTGACATGTTGCGCCGCTGCACGCGGTGCCAGGCCTTGCACCAGGCCAATCACCCCGGCCTTGGAGGTGGCGTAGTTGCTTTGCCCGAGGTTGCCGGCGATGCCGGAAATCGACGACACGCATACGATGCGTCCACCGGGGTTCAATCCCTGGTTTGCCAGCAACGCATCACTCAGTTGCCACGGTGCCTCGAGGTTGACCGCCAGCACGCTACGCCACGCGGCCTCGGTCATTTTGACGATAGTCTTGTCACGGGTGATGCCCGCGTTGTGCACCACCACGTCAAAGGCGCCGTACTGGCCGACATGCGCTTGCAGCAGTGCGACGGCGTCCGCTGCGGTGATATCCAGGGGCAGCGCCGAACCACCGACACTCTCCGCCGCCTGGTGCAGCGCTCCCTGCGCCTGGGGCACATCCACGCACACCACATGGGCGCCGTCCCGCGCCAACACCTGGGCAATCGCCAAGCCGATGCCACGGGAAGCACCGGTGACCAGCGCGCGGCGGCCAGCGAAGGGTTTGTCCCAGTTGACCGCAACCTGGCCGTCCACCGATGTGTCCAAACGCACCACTTGCCCTGAAACATACGCTGAACGGCGCGACAGAAAGAAGCGCAGGCTGCTGTCCAGTGCGTCTTCGGCGCCCGGTGCCACGTAGATCAATTGCACGGTGATCGCCCGGCGCAGTTCCTTGGCCAGCGAGCGCACCAACCCTTCAAGGGCGCGTTGTGCGATGGCGTGGGGCACGTCCCGGCAATGTTCCGGCGCGGTACCGAGCACCACCACACGGCCATGCTGAACAAGGCGCTTGGCATTGGCATGGAAGAATACATACAGCTCGTCCAATTGCTGTAGATCGGCCACGGCACTGGCATCAAACACCGCGCCCTGCACGCTCACCGTGGATGGCGCCTTGAGCGTGGCCGGGGTGGCGATGACCGTGTCGGTGGCCGCGAAAACCCGTTGCACCTCGGCGGCCAGGCGCCCTGCCCCGGCGATGATCACCGGGTTGGCCAAACCCTGTTGGCCGCTGCGATGGCGTTGCAGCGGCAAAGGTTGCGGTAAACCGACGGCCTGGGCCAGACGACGGCCCCAAGGGGAATTGACGAAGGAAAGGTAGCTGTCGCTCATAGGTAGACCCACTGTCTTGGCGTGTGAACCCGTTCAAGGTGGGAGTTGGCTTACCTGCGATGGCGTCACCTCGGTGTCTGTGACGGACCGAACGTCTGCATCGCAGCAAGCCAGCTCTCACACTGACCGCGTACATTCAGTGCCACTCAATTAACCGAGGCGTTTTCGCCTTGGGCGTTACGACGCTTGGTCGCGGGCTCCAACGCTTGCTTACGCTGCTGCAACGCCTCCAGCAATCCGAAGTCCTGCGGGAAGTCGTCGACCTGGATGGCGTGGTCGGCGTACTCCACGTAGCGCCCCAGCAGTGCGTCTTCGTCGTCGCTGATCAGGTCCAGCGCCCGCGCCTTCACGCGCCAGGCAGTGAACGCTGTGGCAGAAATCGGCATCGGCTCGATCAGGCCTTGCTTGACCGCAGACTTGAGGCGCGTCTCGACCAACGCCACTTGCGGCAACAGCCGGAAACCCAGTTCGCCGTAAGCCAGCTTGTCGATTTCCGCCCTCGGTATATAGGAGTTCGCCAGTAAACGGTCGCGGGTTTCCCCCGGGGTCTGCACCACGTCCGCGACCTGGGCCAGTAAGCGGTCCGAGGGTTTACGCAGTGGAATGCCGAACGGGAAACTCAAGCCGCGTACCACGGCAGCAGCAGGTTTGGAGGGATAGTTGTCGAGCACTTCGGCCAGGGCTTCATGGGCACGCAGCAATGCATCCTGGGCTGACCAGTGCACCAGCGGCAGGTCGGCCTGGGGCCGGCCGTCATCCTCGAAGCGCTTGAGCACGCAGGACAAAATGTACAGCTGCGACAGAATATCCCCCAGGCGCCCGGTGATACTTTCCTTGCGCTTGAGGGCGCCGCCCAGCACGCCCATGGAAACGTCCGAGATCAACGCGAGCACCACCGACAGACGATTGGCCTGGCGATAGTAGGACGCCAGCGCTGGGTCGGTCTTGGCCGGGGCGGAAATGAGCCGGCCGGCCGTAAGGGAATGCACCGCTGCACGCACGGTATTGGCAAGCACAAAACTCACATGACCGAACATTGCGCTGTCGAAGTCTGCCAGCGCCTGACGCCGATCCGGGTTGCGCGCGGCCTCCATCTCGCGGAACACATACGGATGGCAACGGATCAGCCCCTGGCCATAGATGATCAGGCAGCGGGTCATGATGTTCGCGCCTTCCACAGTAATGGCGATGGGGCTTTGCTGGTAAGCGCGGGCCAGGAAATTGTTCGGGCCCATGCAGATGCCCTTGCCTGCAACGATGTCCATGCCGTCATTGACGATGATCCGCGCACGCTCGGTGACGTGGTACTTGGCGATGGCCGAGATCACCGAAGGTTTTTCACCTGCATCCAGCGACGCCACCGACACCTTGCGCACCGCATCGCAGGCATACAGGTGCCCGGCCATGCGCGCGAGTGGCGCCTGCACGCCTTCAAATTTTCCGATAGGCAAGCCAAACTGTTTACGCATGGCAGCGTAGGCCGTGGTACCACGCACCGCGACCTTGCCCAGGCCGACGTTGGCCGACGGCAAGGAAATCGCCCGCCCCGCCGCCAGGCATTCCATCAACATGCGCCAGCCGTTGCCAACCTGTTCGCGGCCACCGATCACCCATTCCAGCGGAATGAAAACATCCTTGCCGGTAGTAGGACCGTTCTGGAACACGGCATTGAGTGGCCAATGGCGACGGCCACTGTTCACCCCCGGATGGGACGTTGGAATCAGGGCACAGGTGATGCCCAGCGAACCGGGAGCGCCAAGCAAGCCGTCCGGGTCTTCCGCGCGAAAGGCCAGGCCCAGCACCGTGGCAATCGGCCCCAGGGTGATGTAGCGCTTGTCCCAGGTCACACGAAAACCCAGTACTTCCTCACCTTCGTGGGTGCCTTTGCAGACGATGCCCAAGTCGGGAATCGCTCCCGCGTCGGAGCCTGCATAGGGGCTGGTCAACGCAAAGCACGGGATGTCTTCACCGCGCGCCAGGCGTGGCAGGTAGTAATTGCGCTGGGCGTCGGTGCCGTAATGCAAGAGCAATTCGGCTGGCCCCAGGGAGTTGGGCACCATCACCGAAATCGCCGCCGCCGAGCAGCGCGTCGACAGTTTCATCACCACCTGGGAATGCGCGTAGTGGGAGAAACCCTTGCCGCCGTATTGCTTGGGAATGATCATGCCGAGGAACCCGGCGTCCTTGGTGTACTGCCAGCCTTGGGGCGACATGTCCTGCCAGATCTGGGTGGTTTCCCAGTCGTTGGCGATGTCGCACAGGGTTTCCACTTCGTTGTCGAGGAAGGCTTGCTCCTCGGCACTGAGGCTCGCCGGCGCGGCCTGCAGCAGGCGCTCCCAGTTTGGCTTGCCGCTGAACAGCTCGGCGTCCCACCACACGGTGCCAGACTCGATAGCGGCGCGCTCGGTGTCGGACATCGCCGGCATGATGCTGCGAAACAGGCCCAGGGCCTTGCCGGTCAGCGCGCGACGCCGCAAGGGTTTGACCGCCAGCAACAATGCGGGCGCGATCACCACCACCGCAGCGACGGTGGCGCCGGAAGCGCCGACCCCGTTGAACAGATAACCCGCCGCCAACCAGATGAGGCCTGCGCCCAACCAGAGGATGGCGGCAGCTTGTCGATACGCCAGGGCAATCGCTGCTGCGACACCCGCCAATAACCAGATAACCATGGGATACCTCGACTCGTTTAGACCACACTGCAAATCCGCAACGCCAGATTCAAATTATGTTTTGAAATTTTTATTTAATCGCTAGGCAAAAAAAACGCGGCTGAACCTGTCAGCCTTCCCGTTCCGATACAACACCGTGCACGTGAGGATGAACCACTGGACGAAGGCAACACGATGCGCTTGGCACCCTCCTCCCTCATCCTCGACGAGCCGTCAAAACGCGTAGGTTGCCGACAGGCTGAACACGTCACCCGAAGACTCGGCCTTGCCATCAAGCCTCGCAGCCCCGAGACGGTCGACGTTCTGTGTCTTGAGCTTGACCTCCTGAACGAACTGGTGCGAATACGCCGCGTCAATCGTCAGGCCCTTGACCGCCTTGACGTCGTACCCGGCGCCCAGGGACAGGAATGTGCGATCGCCATCCGGGATCCGTGGGTCACGGGTCGAATTGCGGGTCGGCGTCTGGTCCAGCGCGACACCGGCGCGCAAGGTCAGCTCATCGGTGACGCGGTAGTCACCGCCGAGGGAGTACATCCAGGTGTTCTTGTAGTTATAGGGAATGGACACGATGGTCATGTCGCCGGACTTGAGCGTCAGGTCTTTGAACGACGACCACTCGGTCCACACCACGCTCGCGCCGAGGGTGAAACGGTCGCTGAACACGTGTACCCAGTCGAGGCCCGCCGTTGCCGGGATATCCAGCTGGGTGCTGGCGTGGGCGCCATCAGGGTACAGCGCGAGGCCCGGGTAAGCCTGGCTGACCAACGTGCCGCTGCCGAACGGGCTGGGTTCAGTCATGAGGGCCCGGTTGTACGCATCCGCGCGAATGTTGTACTTGCCCGTCATCTTGTTTTTGATCTTGGCGTGGTAGTTCAAACCCAGCGTGTCACGGTCAGTGGGTTTCCAGGTAACCCCGGTAAACCAGCCTGCCGAGATATTGTCGACCTTGACCCGAATCAGTGCCCCGCCCACACCCGAAGGCAGGTCGATTGTGCCCAGGATGGGGTCCTGGGAGCTGGAAGCTGCGGAGAACAAATCGATATTCTGGCTCACGAAACCTTTGCTGTGCTGCACGATGACCCCGGCACCGAGGGAGAACTGGTCATTGACCTTGAACGCCAGCGATCCGGTCAGGCCCACGGTTTCGATCTTGGTATCCACGGCAAAGTCGCGCACCTTGGAGTCCTCGTTCCAGGTGGAGCGCATGCCCTGTGGCACCACCTGACTCAAGCCGAAGGCAAACCGGTCGCCCAGCGGCATCACCATGAAGCCGGTGGGCAACCAGGCCGTAAAGCCGCCCTCGCCACCGTTGTTGTTGTTCACCGTGGTGGCGGCCGTATCAGGGAATCCGTTGTCCCCAATCGGCGTATTCGAGGTAGGGTTGCCGAGATAGTCGTAGGCATCGCCCTTGTACTTGATCTTGATGCGCGCGTAGTCGACGGTGAATTGAGCCACGTTGTGCTCGACGAACGCCATGGCGGCGGGGTTGTTGTAGGCCGAACTCGGGTCGTTCTTGAACAGCGAGCCACCGGCAAATGCACGGCCCCAGCCGGGCGCGCCGTAGGTGGGCGTCGAGAATCCGCCGGCGTGTGCAGTGCCCACCGCGACCAGGCTACCCAACAGTGCCAATCCAACGGCAGCCCGCATCTGTTGTTTCTTATTATTCATGCTCCAATCCTTCTCATTAGCCACGAACCACGAAATACCCTGTCGTCATCACCCGGTAGGTGCCTCGTGTGAGGCACCTACTGACAGCGGGTGATCACGCCTTCTGCAACGCTGCTATCAAGGGATGATCGTGATGCCCGGCACCGTTACCGTCAGGCTTTGAATGGTGCAGTTCTGGTTTCCGGTGCCCGTGGTGTGGCCGGTCAGCGGCTGGTTGGTAATGGTGAGCACGTTGGTGCTGTTGTTGAAGCTGCCGGTGAGGGTGTTGGCCCCACAATCGGTGGCCGGGAACAACAGGCTGCGGGCAATGGTGTAGCCCACGTTGGTGACCGTGCCGGTGCTCAAGCTGGTGGCACTCAGTACCCAGCCTGGGCTAGGGATATTTTTCAGCGTCGGCAACGCGCACAGCCCGCCGCCGGTGAGGGATGCACTGGTGATGGTGGCGACACCGCCAGCAACATTGCCGGAGAAGGTGATACCGCAGGTGACCGCGGCGCCGAAAGAGGAAGGCGATTGCACGGTGAGGCTACCGGCGGAGGTGGTGAACGGACCATTCGGGCTGATGCTGAACGCATTTGCCATTGAAGCTGCACCCATGCAGACAGCCAAAGCAGACAACGAAACGAGGGCTTTCAACGTTTTCATTATTGTTCCTCACATGTTGTGGCGAGTCATTTCGCCGGGGGTAATGGCCATGAACGAGAAGTCACGGTGAAACACAGCAGAACGTCCCTTTCCAGCCAAATCTCAATTCAATTACCGCACTGACAGCCGCGGGTATTTACTCGACAACTTTGAAGGTGGGCGGCATCTTGATCGACACGGCCTTGATCGTGCAGTCGTCGCCAATCGGAACATTGCTCGCTTCCAACTTGCCGGTGGCGTTGTCCCAGGTGCCCTCCGCCGTTGACGGGCCGCACTTGCCACCCAGGCCAAAGGCGTGGACATCCACGGCGATCTTCGACATCGACCCGCTCTTGGCGTCCTTGGCCACCAGCACCCACGGCAAGTTGATGGCTTCGACGCGACTGCACTTGAGGCCGCCGTCGAATTCGACCTTGTCGACATTCACCGAAGAACCATCGGCCGCCACCTTGCCGGCGACCTTGATGGTGCAGTCGGCGCTGATCAGCGCGCCTTTGGAGAAGCTGATGGGGCCCTGGGCCGTTAATGCGCTGCCCGCCGGCTCGATGCGGGCGGCCTGGGCCTGGTGATAGGCGATCAGCCCCAACGCAGCCAGGAGGATGTGGGTGGTGAACGTGGCAGGTGTTTGCATGGTGTACGCCCTTCCCTTGAAATTATTGTTGTTCGGGTCAAACCACTTGCTTGAAACAGGATCGGTAAACGTGGGGCGATGAAATCCTGCGCGATACACAGATCCCGAGTTGAACGCTGGACGCGTTAGTTCAAATCAAAACGGCTTGGCACTGCCGCTGTACTTCTCCAGATACTTCAAGCGCTGTGACGGTTGAAGATTGGTCAGGTGGATATCACCGGCATAGTGATTCAACACACGATGGTCCATGCGCCGTCGCCACAAGTACGGCACATAGGCCCACACGATCATGCTTGCGTAACCGTAGGGAAGTTGCGGCGACTCGTCGAAGTGGCGCAGTGACTGATAACTGCGCGTGGGGTTGGCATGGTGATCGGAATGCCGTTGCAACTGGAACAGGAAGATATTGGTGACGATGCGATTGCTGTTCCAGGAATGGCGCGGCGAACAACGTTCATAACGACCGTTGGGCAACTTCTGGCGTTTGAGCCCGTAGTGCTCGACGTAGTTGACCACTTCCAACAGCGAAAACCCGTAGATGCCCTGGATGATCAGGAACGGAATCACCGCAGCCCCCAGCCAGGCAATCATCGCGCCCCACAGCACCACGCTGTACATCCACGCGCTGAGCACGCCGTTTTTCCAGTGCCAGGCCGGCAGGCCGAGCTTGCGCAGCCGTTCGCGCTCCAGGTTCCACGCCGAGTGGGCGCTGAACCACACCGAGCGCGGCAGGAACGCCCAGAAGCTCTCCCCCAGCCGCGAGCTGGCCGGGTCTTCCGGCGTGGCGACGCGCACATGGTGGCCACGGTTATGTTCGGTGTAGAAGTGCCCGTAGAACGTCGGCGCCAGGGTGACCTTGGCCAGGAACACTTCCAGCGCGTTGGGCTTGTGTCCCAATTCATGGGCGGTGTTGATCGCGATGCCAGTGGCCGCACCCGTCGACATGGCCATGCCCAGGTATGTGAACCAGCTGGGCTCGCCATGCAGTTGGGCGCGGGCAGTCACGAAACTCGCGGCCTGGCACAGCCAGCTCGAAGGGTCCAGGTGGGCGGCGGCTTGCAACAAGCCACCGCCGATGATCCAACCGATACCTCCGGCCGCCAGCCAGCCGGTGACCACAACCGAAGCAATGACGAACACCACCCCGGTGTAGACGATCCAGCGATAGTAGCGTTGGGATTCCAAGTGGCTGACAGCGGACTCGGGCGGGTTGCTCACGTCTTCGCCAAGAAGGCCATCGATCAGCGGGATCAGGCCGAAGATCACCAGCACGCCGACCCACCACAAGGATTGGATACCGGTGCCGATGGCCAACGCGCCGGACAGCAATGGCGTGGCCAAAGGCATGATGCCCAGCCACCACAGGTGGCGCTTGCCATCGGCCCATACGCTCGGTGCAGCCAACGTCGGGTTCATGACAGCCTCCGGCGCTGGGAAGCTGAAAACAGGTTCACGGAGCACGGGAAGCCCCAGGAATACAACCATGCGATAAAAGGCGTTTTTTTCATTTTTATTCGCTCTTAGGCATTTCAAAAATCATTTCAAAATAAATATTGAAATATTTTTTTAAATAAATAGCGCGGAATCGTTAGGTCGTCAACCATTTTTCCGACCCTTTCGGGCGTGACCGCGCAGTCTTTTTTTCAACCGATTGGCCAAGTCTCTAGACCAGGCTTTTCAGGGCTACGCGTGCGCTTGGCGACGTGCAGCACGAGGGTCGTCACCCGCGCCGTGGCGGTGATCGGCAGCATATGACCGCGCCCTTCCACCAGCTGCAGCTTCAGTCCAGGCACCTTGTCGGCCAGTGCCTGGCCATGGCGCCGGAAGTCGAGCACCTTGTCGCGCGCGCCGAAGATCAAGCCAATGGGCAGACTCAGTTGGGCGTAGCGCTTGACCATGTCGGGCAGATGATCGTTGACCAGGGCGATCTCGCTGGAGGCGGCGTAGAAGTTGTCCGGACGCATGCCCAACAGCCCGCCGCCACGGGTGGCGAAATCTTCGGGGGCACGGTCCGGGGCAAATACGGCCTTGACCACCGAGCGCCGGGTCAATAGCCCCATGGGCACGGTCAGGGTGCGGGACACCCAGCGCCGCAACCACGCCGGTCGCACCGCCAGCGACCAGAACACCAGTGGCAACCTGGGTTGGGGATGGGTCAGTGGGGCCACCAGCACCAGGCCCGACACCGCGTGGGGGTGATCCAGCGCCAGCGCCAGGGAAATCGCCCCGCCCAGGGAGTGCCCCAGTACCAGCGGCTTCTCCAGGCCCAACGTGGCGATAAAACTGGCGATCTGCCGCGCCTGCGCCGGCAGGTCTGCAGCGGTGCCGGTGTGGCGGCTGGAATAACCCGAGCCCGGCCGATCGAGGCTGATCACGCGAAAGTGCTCGCGCAATTGGCCGGACAACGCATAGGTCAGGTTGCGACTGCTGCCCATCAACCCGTGGATCATCACCAGCGGCGGACCTTTGCCCTCTTCGACGTAGTGAACGCGTTCGCCATTGACCTCCACCACGCGCCCGTTGATCGGAACGTTGGCTTCAATACGCCGCGTCATCCAGGCGCTGAAACCCCATGACACCGCGCTCAAACCCACGAACACGCTTGCAGCGACAACCCATCCAACCGCCATAGCCCGGCCCTCTGCGTCCCTGCGGCTGGCGACCCGACCGGTATTGATCAAGGCCTCAACCGTCTGGTTCGAACAAACCATTCAAAATCTTTTTTAAAATAAGTAATTCAATTTTTCTTTGCAATGGTGTTCTATCTAAAAGACCGAACTCAAACAGGAGCGCCCCGATGCTTAGGAGTACCGCCCCATGAATGCCTCGCGTGACGTCATCGACATTGCCATCATCGGCTCGGGTTTTGCCGGCCTGTGCATGGGTATCCAGCTCAAGGAAGCCGGGTTCACCGACTTCTTTATCGCCGAACAGGCCGACACCCTGGGTGGCACGTGGCGCGACAACCACTACCCCGGTTGCGCCTGCGATGTGCAGTCCCATGTGTATTCGTTTTCCTTTGCGCCCAATCCGGACTGGTCGCGGCAGTTCGCGCAGCAGGCGGAAATCCGCGCCTACCTTGAGCGCTGTGCAGAGCGCTTCGCGCTGGCGCCGTACCTGCATTTCGGCATGGGGCTGGTGCGCGCGGTGTTCGATGAGCCGCAACAACGCTGGCAGTTGAGCTTTCGCAACGGTCGCCAGGTCAGCGCGCGGGTGTTGGTGTCGGGCATGGGCGGCTTGTCGCGCCCGGCGCTGCCGGATATTCCGGGGCTGGACAGCTTCAAAGGCGCGCGCTTCCACTCCCAGCAGTGGGACCACGACTACTCACTCAAGGGCAAGCGCGTGGCGGTGATCGGCACCGGCGCCAGTGCCATTCAATTCGTCCCGCAGATTGCCCCGCAGGTGGCCCACCTGGACTTGTTCCAGCGCACACCGCCGTGGATCATGCCCAAGCCCGACCGCGCCATATCGCCTTTCGAGCGTTGGCTGTTCCGGCATGTGCCGGTCACGCAACGGGTGGTACGCAGCGCGTTCTACTGGGCATTGGAAGGCCGCGTGGTGGGGTTTGCGCAGCATCCGCGGTTGATGAAACTGGTGCAGAAGATTGCCCTGCGCCACCTGTACAAACACGTGGCCCGCCCTTCCCTGCGCCAGACCCTGACGCCGGACTACACCATCGGCTGCAAGCGCGTGCTGATCTCCAATGACTACTACCCGGCGTTGTCTCGCAGCAACGTCGCCGTGGTCACGGAGGGCGTGCAGCGTATCGAAGCGGATGGCGTGATCACTGACGACGGTATCAAGCACCCCGTGGACTGCCTGATCTTCGGCACCGGTTTCCAGGCCACCGACCCATTGCCCCGGGACTGCATCATCGGGCGTGGCGGTGTGGACCTGATGGACACCTGGCGCGATGGCGCACATGCCTTCAAGGGCACCACGGTGCCCGGCTATCCCAACCTGTTCCTGATTGTCGGGCCGAACACGGGCCTGGGGCATAACTCGATGATCCTGATGATCGAGGCACAAGTGACCTACATCCTCGACGCCCTCAAGCAGATGCAGCAACAGCGAATCGCCAGCGTGGACGTCAAGCCCACCGTGGAAAGTGCCTACAACCAGCGCCTGCAAGACCGGCTCACACGCACAATCTGGAACACCGGCGGCTGCCAGAGCTGGTACCTCGACCCACGCACCGGCAAAAACACCACCCTGTGGCCGGGCTCGACCTGGCGCTTCAGGCAGGTCACGCGGCAGTTTTCGCTCAAGGATTACGTCGCCACCCTTCAGCCAGCCCCGGTGCTCTTGAGCCCTGCAACGCCCCAAACCACCCCAGAAGGCAGCCTCTCATGAAGTCATTCAACGGCCGCGTAGCGGCGATTACGGGCGCGGCATCCGGCATGGGCCGAGCCTTGGCCCTGGCCTTGGCGCGTGAGGGTTGTCACTTGGCACTGGCCGATAAAAACAGCCAGGGACTGCAGCAGACCCTGGCGCTTATCGAGGCCTCTACGCGGTCACCGGTACGGGTCACCACCCAGGTGCTGGACGTGTCCGACCGCCCGGCCATGGAGGATTGGGCCGCGCGCTGCGCCGCCGAGCACGGCCAGGTCAACCTGGTGTTCAACAATGCCGGGGTTGCCCTGTCCAGCACCGTGGAAGGCGTGGATTACAGCGACCTGGAATGGATTGTCGGCATCAATTTCTGGGGCGTGGTGCATGGCACCAAGGCGTTCCTGCCGTATTTGAAAGCCGCGGGCGAGGGTCATGTGATCAATACGTCCAGCGTGTTCGGGTTGTTCGCCCAGCCGGGCATGAGCGGCTATAACGCCACCAAGTTCGCCGTGCGCGGGTTCACGGAGGCGTTGCGCCAGGAACTCGACCTGCAACGCTGTGGCGTGTCGGCCACCTGCGTGCACCCCGGCGGCATCCGCACGGATATCTGCCGCGCTAGCCGCATCGACGCGAACATGACCGGCTTCCTGATCCACAGCGAACAACAAGCCCGCGCCGACGTCGAAAAGCTGTTCATCACCGACGCCGACCACGCCGCCAACGTGATCCTGCACGGCGTGCGTCGAAACAAACGCCGCGTGCTGATTGGCCGCGACGCGTATGTTCTCGACCTGCTCGCCCGTTGCCTGCCGGCCGCCTACCAGGCGCTGGTGGTGTTCGCCAGCAAGCGCATGGCGCCCAAACCGCGCACCGCGGTGCTGGAAACCCACGACGAGCCCCGCCTCTGAACAGGAGCACACACCATGCTGCCGATCCGCCGCGATCTGCGTTTTTCCCTGCCTGCCGAGCGCATCAAGGACTGGCATGAACAGGGTCCGTTCATCACGCATTTTTTCAATGCGCTGTCGCTGCTGTTTCCCCAGGGCGAACTGTTTTTCATGGACAGCGTGCGCCACTATCGCGCACGCATTGACGACCCGCAGTTGAAGAAGGAAGTCCAGGGTTTCATCGGCCAGGAAGCCATGCACAGCCGGGAACACGTGGCCTACAACGACCTGCTGCAGAGCGCGGGCCTGCCGGCACACCTCTTGGATCGCAGACTGAAGTTCATTCTCGACTGGCAAAAAAAACATTGCCCCGCGTCCTTCAACCTGGCCATCACCATCGCTCTCGAGCACTACACGGCAATGCTCGCCGAGATACTGCTCAGCGACCCGTCACGCTTCGGCGACTCCCTCAAGGGTTATCAGCAAATGTGGTATTGGCACGCCCTGGAAGAAACCGAACACAAGGCGGTGGCATTCGATGTCTGGAACACCGTGATCAAGCCCGGCCCAAAACGCTACCTGTTGCGCACCGGGACCATGCTTACCACCACCGTGTTCTTCTGGCTGGTGGTGCTGGACTTCCACGTGCGCCTGCTGGTGGCTGATCGCAAGGCCGGTGGGCACCTGAAAGGGTTCTGGCGCATGCTCAAATTCCTGTACGGGCGCAAAGGGGTTTTCCCACGGATGCTGGTCCCGTGGCTGCAGTATTTCAAACCCGGCTTTCACCCCTGGGACCACGACAACCGTGCGCGCCTCGAAAGGATCGACACACTGGTCGAAGAGATCGAGCACACCCAACGCGGCTATTAAGTGTGCGCCAGGGCGGCGCGTTCCCGCACAAAGTCTTCCAGCAGATCACCGGGCAACGCCTTGCTGAAATACCAACCCTGGATGAACAGCTCGGCACCGGTGTTCAGGAAGGCCAACTGCTCGGCGGTCTCCACGCCTTCCACCACCACACCAAGGTTGAGCGCCTCGCAGAAGCGCAGCATGCCCGTCATCACCTGAGCCCCCTTGGGGTCGTGCTGGGCCAGCACGAAACTGCGGTCGATCTTGATGAAGTCCACCGGGAACTGGTGCAAGTAGCTCAAGGCCGAATACCCGGTGCCAAAGTCATCGATATAGACCTTGGCACCGATGGCCTGCAGCTTCTGGATGGTCTGGCGCGTGGCCTGGATATCCCCCACCAGTGCATCCTCGGTAATTTCCACCGACACCTGCCCATGGGCCTCGGCCAGGATCTCCACCAGGCGTTCGCCGTAGGCGGCGTCGGTCAGGGTGGCGCTGGAAATATTGATGGTCATCGGCAAGGCAAAACCCAGTTTTTGCCATTGCTGATACTGCCGAACCGCCTGGGACGCCACCCAGACATCCACGTCCGGCATGAGTCCCGCCTGGGCCAGCCATTGCAGGAACTCCCACGGTGAATGCACCGTGCCCTTGTCGTCACGGGCCCGCATCAGCGCCTCGCAACCGGTGCACAACCCCGTACGGGTGGAGACTTGCGGCTGGAATTCGAGGTAGAACTCGTAGTCGCAAATCTGCTGGATGCGGTTGAGTTGGGTGGTTTGCCGTGCCAGGGCCTTGTGGGACGCGAGCACCGAGTCCATCTCCAGCAGCCGGCCTTTTTCTTCCAGGCCACGGAACGTCATGTCGAGGGATTTGAGGTACACCGTGCCGCCTTCGCTGCGCTGGCGGTGCATCGCCTTGACGTAGGGTGCGTAGATCAACGTGCCCAGGCACAACAGCGCTAATTGCAACACCACCGCCGCCAGGTCCCCGTGGGTGCTCAGGTACGCATTGAGCATCACCGGCGAGGTGAACGGTACGCTGGCCACCGCGGGGGAAACCCAGCCCCACTGCACCACCGTGAGGGCCACCATTGCATTGATGGCGGGCACCAACAGGAACGGGATGAACAGGCGCGGATTGAGGATGATCGGCAGGCCAAACAGCAACACTTCGCTGACGTTGAACAGCGAGAGCGGCAGACTGGCGATCGCCAGCAGGCGCATGGACTGACTCTTGGAAAACATCAGGATCGCCACCAACAGGCACAACGCGCCACCGGAGCCGCCGATAAACGCAAAATTGCCCAGCAGGCCGCTGTTCAGCACGTATTTGATCGGTTCACCGGCCGCCAGCGCAGCCGCGTTGAGCGTCACGGCATGGTCCAGGACGTCGAACAGCGGCTGCATGGCGTACACACCGTGGATCCCGAAAAACCACAGCAGCGAGTTCATCATGGTCACAAACAGGCCGCTGCCGTAGGGCGTTTCCAGCGCGCCCAGGACCTGCGGTCCCTGGATCTGCGCCACATAGGGCACCTGCAACAGCAACGACAGCACCGCAACCAGCACCAGCGCCGTGATGGCGCCCGGCACGACCATGTTGATAGTGCCCTTGAGGTTGTGGCCAACGAGGTTTTCATTGACCAGGCGCGTCCATCGAAAGCGGTGCAGCCAGGCCATGGCCGGCACATTCAGCAACGGCGAAGCGATGGCGATGAACAACACGAACGTGGCGGATGCACGCGGGTACTCGCGCAAAATGAAGGTGGCCACCACCACATGGGCCAGGCACAGGAACGCCACTGGCAGTTGTGGCAGGCGATGCTGGATAGCCAACATGTAGCCAATGGACGCGGCCACCAGCAGCGGGATCACCGAACTGATCTGGTTGTGCAGCCCGGCGAGGAAACTCACCAGGTGCGGATCCGCACCCAGTACCCGGGCGCATTCGGACAGGATCAGGAAACCGGCCGACACCAGCAGGCACGGCAGGATCCACAGCAACCCTTCTCGGATGGCACGCAACGAGTCCGCACTGGCCATCGCGGCCAGACGCTGGGTAAAGAAAAGTTTGAACAGCGTTTGCGCCATGACACGTCCCTCTGCCCATCGCACTCAGCCCTGCCAAACCAGGGCTGCAAATACCGGGCCTAACGCTACACGGCCAAGTGCCATGAGCGAAAGCCTTTTGCTATCTATTTAACCGGCAGATGCCGCGGCGCCCCCCTGAATAGTTCGACCGGCGCCACCCCAGGGGTCCGGGCGATGCAACCGCGTAGCTATCTGTTATTGTTTTTACGCGCACCGATAACCGGTGCAGCCCTGATCTGATCTGGAGTGACCTTTGTCCCAACCCGGTGATAACCACCAGCTCGCGCTGGACAGGTTTCTCAATGACCACCCCGACGTGGCCGCTGAGCTCGACACACTGAACCCATTGGCTGCCCAGGCCAAAGGCGAAACCCTGGCGCACTACCGTACCGAGCGACTGCATGAAGCCTTCGAAGCCCATGCCGAGCACCTGGGTCTGTTTGCCTGGGAGCTCACCCTCAAGCTGACCGCCGACTCGCCGGAGTCCTACGAGGCCCAGCGCCTCGAGGTGCACAAGGAAGTCGCGCAGATGGCGGGTCTCAGCTGGACCGAATACTGCGAGCTTTACGACGTAGGGCCTGGGTCAAGCCAGGCCCCGGGTTCTGTTGCGCATTGACCTGCGGCGAGAGGGTCAAGTGCCGATTGGAGTGGTTCCGAACATCCTCGGCGGGAACCTTGGAGCATCCCAGGGGCTGCCGGCTCACTACACCATCGCCAGCGGATGCTTGCGCTTGGGCGCACCAAATACCCGGTCGATGGCATCGAGGTCATGCTCGTCCAGCGTCAACCTGGCGGCGGCCGCATTGAGCCGGACATGCTCAGGGCTGACCGCCTTGGGAATGGCAATCACGCCGTCCTGGCGCAACACCCAGGCCAGGGCGACCTGAGAGGGAGTGGCCTCATGACGGTGAGCGATCTGTTTGAGGGTCTGGCTGGAGAGCAACTCGCCGCCCTGGGCAATCGGGCAGTACGCCATCAGGGGTAAGTGGTGCTGTTGCCACCAGGGCAGCAGGTCGAACTCGATGCCGCGCTCTTCAATGTTGTAGAGCACCTGGTTGGTAGCACAGACCGGCGATGCCAGCTCCTGGAGGTCTGCCACGTCAAAGTTGGAGACGCCCCAACGGCCGATCTTGCCGGCTTCTCGCAAGCGCTCGAAGGCGTCAACGGTTTCTTCAAGGGGATATTGCCCACGCCAGTGCAGCAGATACAGATCGATATAATCCGTGCCCAGGCGTTGCAGGCTGGCTTCACAGGCGCGCGCCGTGCCTTTTTGGCTGGCATTGTGCGGATAAACCTTGCTCACCAGGAACACCTGGTCGCGCCTGCCACGAATGGCTTCGCCTACCACTGTTTCGGCACCGCCTTCACCGTACATTTCGGCGGTATCGATGAGCGTCATGCCCTCGTCGATGCCCAGTTGAAGGGCTGCGACTTCGGCACGGTGTTGGTCGGGATGTTCGCCCATGCGCCAGGTGCCCTGGCCGATGACTGGGACGGGTACGCCCGCCAGATCAATGGTTCGCATGACTGCCTCCGAGTGAGTTCAAGGATTAACAGTGTGGCATTGGCCGGACAAAAGGGTTCAATCGAAGTATGGTTGCCCTCTGCCAATTCGTCGTGAAGGTCCTGCAATGCTGTTTGTCGTGATGCTCGGGGGCAAGCACCCACGGGCCAATATCGAGGTGCATGATGTGGTTTTCGCCGCGGCAGATACCCTGGAGGCCGCCTACCCGCAATTGCGCGATGCCTGGTTTGGCAGCCCCAAGGGCGTGCACATTGATGCGTGGATGGCCGTGGATGGCGTCGACGGCTGGAAAGTCGAACTAAGCCCTCTGGCCCCCCAGGCCGGCGCGCATCGCCTGTACTTCATCAACCTGGGCGGCTATGAAACGGGCAGCTTTGGCGAAGCCCATCACTACCTGCTGGTGGTGGCTCGCGACAAGCGCGAGGCCACCGCACAAGGCAGGCAGCAGATGCTGCGCCACTGGTCGCAGGCGCACACCGACGGCGTGATGGATATTGATGATTGCCTGCCCATCGACCTGGTCGACGGCCGCTACGTGCACCTGGTGCAAGGCGCCCATCGACCGCTCAGTCAGCGAAATGACTACATTGTGCTGCCTTAAATCGCATGCCCTGAAACCCGACGGAACTTTGCCAGGAAATAACCGCCTGAATCCGGTAGGCTCACCCTTTTTATTCAAGGAGTTACTCCCCATGGCCAAAGCAACCGCCCGTCACATCCTCGTTTCCACTGAAGACAAGTGCAACGAACTCAAGGCCCAGATCGAAGGCGGCGCCGATTTCGCAGAAATCGCCAAAGCCAACTCCAGCTGCCCATCCAGCCGCGACGGCGGCAACCTGGGTTCGTTCGGTCCAGGCCAGATGGTCAAGGAATTCGACACTGTCGTGTTCAGCGCCCCGGTCAACACCGTGCAAGGCCCGGTGAAAACCCAGTTCGGTTACCACCTGCTCGAAGTGACCAGCCGCCAGGACTGATACAGTCTCAGCTGATGCTGTAAACAACGGCCCGCCTTTTGGTGGGCCGTTGTGTATTTGATGACTGGCGACGCGCACGCCGTTAGCGTACAACCCCCTTTTCCATTGATACGGCGTTCAAGGCTGATAATGCGATTGGCTTTTTCTACTCTGCTGGGTTCCGCCCTGGCCCTGCTACTGGCCAGCACCGCCGTGATCGCGGCGCCGCAGCCCTACCTCACGGTATATGGTGAACCGGCAAAATACCGCGCCGGCTTCAGCCATTTTGACTACGCCAACCCCAATGCCCCCAAGGGTGGCACCCTGCGGCGTTCAGCCATCGAGATCGGGCGTTTTGACCACGTACTGCCCTATATCGACAAAGGCATTGGCGTTTCCCAGGTAGACGGTTGGCTGTACGCGCCCCTGGCCCAGCGTTCCCTGGACGAGCCTTATACCGTCTACGGCCTGGTCGCCGAGACGATGGAGCGTGCCGACGACGGCCTGTCCCTGCGTTTCTACCTCAACCCCAAGGCGCGCTTCGCCGACGGCAAGCCAATCACCGCCGAAGACGTGCGCTACAGCTTCGACCTGCTGATGACCCAGGGCAGCCTGCGTTTTCGCACGCTGTTCGCCGACGTCAAGCACGTCGAAGTCGAAAGCGAGCGCCAGGTCCGCTTTGATTTTTCCAGCAACGAAAACCGCACCCTGCCCCTCGACATCGCCACCCTGCCCGTCTTCCCCGAACACTGGTGGAAAACCCGCGACTTCGCCAACGGCGGCGGCTACGAAGCGCCGCTGGGCAGCGGCCCGTACAAGATCAGCAAGGTCGATTCCGGCAGCACCATTACCTTTACCCGCGATCCTGACTGGTGGGGCAAGGACCTGCCGATCAGCCGTGGCCTGTACAACTTCGATCACTTGAGCCTGGAATACTTCGGCGATACCGAAGTGGCGCGCCAGGTCCTGCGCGGCGGCGCCTACGATTTCAACCGTGAATTTTCCGCCACCGGCTACTCCATCGGCTACAACGGCCCGGCCCTCGACGACGGGCGCCTGCAGCGTGCCCACCTGGCCAAGGAAATGCCGCAACCGGCCCAGGGCTATGTGTTCAACGTGCAAAAGCCGGTGTTCAAGGACCGCCGCGTACGCCAGGCCCTGGCGATGCTGTGGGATTTCGAATGGGCCAACCGGCAGATGATGCGCAATCTGTATATCCGCCAGCAGAGCTTCTTCTCCAACAGCCCGCTCGCCGCCACCCAGTTGCCGACCCAGGAAGAACTGGCGATCCTTGAACCCCTGCGCGGCCAGGTGCCCGACGAAGTGTTCACCCAGGTGTTCAAGGCCCCGGTGACCGACGGCAGCGGCATGATCCGCGACAAGCAGTTACAGGCCCTGGCGCTGCTGGAAGAAGCCGGCTGGACACCCAAGGGTGATCAATTGGTCAACGCCGAGGGCGAGCCGCTGACGTTCACCTTCCTCAATACCCAGAACGGCATGGAGCGCCTGCTGCTGCCGTACAAGCGCAACCTGGCGCAGATCGGCATCACCCTGAATATCCGCCGTATCGATTCCTCGCAGTATGTGAACCGGATCATGGCCCGCGACTACGACATGATCGTCATCGGCTTCCCGGTCACCACTTCACCGGGGATGGAGTTGTACAACTACTTTGGCTCGACCGCCGCGTTTGACCCCGGTGCCAACAACTACATGGTGCTGCAGGACCCGGCGGTCGACACCCTGATCAAGGGCCTGGTCAAGGCCGACACCCAGCCCCGGATGCTCGCCTATGCCCACGCGCTGGACCGGGTGCTGCAATGGAATTACCTGTGGATCCCCAACTACTACCCGCCGGGTACGTCCGCCGCGTGGTGGAACCGTTTCGGCCGCCCGGCCATCGAAGCGAAGAACGATGAAGCCCTGGAAACCTGGTGGGAAATCAGCCCGACACCGCTGACCAATGAACAGATGAAACAACGCGGAGACCGCCACTGATGTTTGCCTATATCGTGCGCCGCCTGCTGTTGATCATCCCGACGCTGGTGATCATCCTGCTGGTGAACTTCGTGATCGTCCAAGCCGCGCCGGGCGGCCCGGTGGAACAGGCCATCGCGCGCTTGCAAGGGGTTGGCGGGGGCGCGGTCGGCGGCTCTTCCGGCGACAGCGTCAGCAGTGGCTCCCGCGCCAGCCGTGGCCTGGACCCGAAGCTGATCAAGGACATCGAAAAACAGTACGGCTTCGACAAGCCCGCGCCGGAGCGCCTGTGGCTGATGCTCAAGCGCTACGCCCAACTGGATTTCGGTGACAGCTTCTTTCGCGGCAAGACGGTGATCGACCTGATCCTGGAAAAAATGCCCGTCACCATTTCCCTCGGCTTGTGGGCCACGCTCATCACCTACCTGGTATCGATCCCCCTGGGCATTCGCAAAGCGGTGCGCCACGGCAGCAGCTTCGATGTCTGGAGCAGTACCGCCATCGTCATCGGCTATGCCATGCCTGCGTTCCTGTTTGCGATGTTCCTGATCGTGGTCTTCGCGGGCGGCACTTCGCTGAACTGGTTTCCGGTCCGCGGGCTGGTGTCGGAAAACTTCGAGACACTGAGCACCGTGGGCAAGATCGCCGACTACTTCTGGCATTTGGTGCTGCCGGTCACGTCTTTGGTGATCGGTGGATTCGCCACCCTCACCATCCTGACCAAAAATTCGTTCCTCAATGAAATCACCCGTCAATATGTGGTCACCGCTCGCGCCAAAGGCCTGAGCGAGCGACGGGTGCTGTACGGCCACGTGTTCCGCAACGCCATGCTGCTGGTGATTTCTGGCATTCCCCAGGCCTTCATCAGCGTGTTCTTTGCCGGATCGTTGTTGATCGAAGTGATCTTCTCCCTCGACGGCCTGGGGCGCATGAGCTACGAAGCTGCGGTGTCCCGGGATTACCCGGTGGTGTTTGGCTCGCTGTTCATCTTCACCTTGTTCGGCCTGCTGATAAAACTGATCGGCGACCTCTGCTACACCCTGGTGGACCCGCGTATCGACTTCGCCGCGAGGAACGCCTGATGTTCAATATGTCTCCCGTGGCTCGGCGCCGATTCGAGCGTTTCAAGAAAAACCGCCGTGGCTGGTGGTCACTGTGGCTGTTCATCGGCCTGTTTATCCTGACCCTCGGCGGCGAGTTGATCGCCAACGACAAGCCCTTGGTGCTGAGTTTCAAGAACGAGCTGTATTTCCCGGTGTTCAAGCGTTACACCGAGCAACAGTTCGGCGGCCAGTTGCCCTTCCAGGCCGACTATCGCAGTGAGTATGTGCAAACGCTGATCAAGCAGAACGGCGGCTGGATGCTGTTCCCGCCGATCCCGTTCAGCGACGACACGCCCAACTACGAACTGACCCGCCCTGCCCCCAGCCCGCCCTCGACGGTGAACTGGCTGGGTACCGATGACCAGTCTCGGGATGTGCTGGCGCGAGTGATCTTCGGCGCGCGGGTGTCGATCCTGTTTGCCCTGGCCCTCACGGCCATCAGCGCTGCCATCGGTATCGCGGCTGGGGCATTGCAGGGCTATTACGGCGGCTGGGTCGATTTGATCGGTCAACGCGTGCTGGAAGTGTGGTCGGGGCTGCCGGTGCTGTACCTGCTGATCATCCTGTCGGGGTTTGTCGAACCGAATTTCTGGTGGCTGCTGGGGATCATGGCGCTGTTTTCATGGTTGGCCCTGGTAGACGTGGTGCGCGCCGAGTTCCTGCGCGGGCGCAACCTGGAGTACGTCAAGGCTGCCCGCGCCCTGGGCTTGGGTGACGGCAAGATCATCCGGCGGCATATCCTGCCCAACGCCATGACCGCGACCTTGAGTTACCTGCCCTTCATCCTGACCGGCGCGATTTCCACGCTGAGCGCCCTGGATTTCCTCGGCTTCGGCATGCCCGCGGGCAGCGCGTCACTGGGCGAGCTGATCGGCCAGGGCAAGCAGAACCTGCAAGCGCCGTGGCTGGGGCTGACGGCGTTTTTCACCCTGGCGCTGATCCTGTCGCTGCTGGTCTTTATCGGCGAGGCGTTGCGTGACGCCTTCGACCCACGCTCATGAGTGACTGCCTATGAACCTGATCGAGATCCGCGACCTGTGCGTCGCTTTCAGCGGCCAGACCGTGGTGCGCAACCTGAGCCTGGACGTGCGCCCCGGCGAATGCCTGGCATTGGTGGGTGAGTCAGGATCGGGCAAGTCGGTGACGGCCCATTCGATCCTGCAATTGCTGCCCGAAGCCGGCACGCACACCACGGGGTCCATCCAGTACCGTGGCCAGGAACTGATCGGCGCCTCGGCCGCGACCCTGCAAAAGCTGCGGGGCGATCGCATCGCGATGATTTTCCAGGAGCCGATGACCTCCTTGAACCCGCTGCACAGCATCGAAAAGCAGATAGGAGAAACCCTGCTGTTGCACAAAGGGTTGGGGGGCAAGGCCGCCCAGGCACGCATCCTCGAGCTGCTTGACCTGGTGGGCATCCAGAAACCCCAGGAGCGCCTCAAGGCCTATCCGCACCAACTCTCGGGCGGGCAACGGCAACGGGTGATGATCGCCATGGCCCTGGCCTGCGAGCCGGAATTGCTGATTGCCGACGAACCCACCACTGCGCTGGATGTGACCGTGCAGCGCAAGATCCTGCTGTTGCTCAAGTCCCTGCAGGAGCGCCTGGGCATGTCGCTGCTGCTGATCAGCCATGACCTCAACCTGGTGCGCAGCATTGCCCAACGGGTGTGCGTGATGCGCGCCGGCGAGATCGTCGAGCAGGCCGATTGCCAAACCCTGTTCAACGCCCCGCAACATCCCTACAGCCGCCTGCTGCTGGACGCCGAACCGGCGGGCGACGCCTTGTGCAGCGACGAGCGCGAAACCGTGTTGCAGGTGGAAGACCTGACCGTGCAATTCCCCCTCAGTGGCGGATTGTTTCGGCGCAAAACCTATTTGCGTGCCGTCGACGGCATCAGCCTCAGCGTGCAACGCGGCAAGACCCTGGGCATTGTCGGCGAGTCCGGCTCGGGCAAATCCACCTTGGGCCAGGCGATCCTGCGCCTGCTGGATTCCAGCGGCAGCATCCGCTTTCAGGGCGAGGCCCTCGACCCGCTCAATCACCAACAGATGCGCCCATGGCGCAAGCAGATGCAGGTGGTGTTCCAAGACCCCTACGGCAGCCTCAGCCCGCGCATGACGGTCGAACAGATCATCAGCGAAGGGCTGGAAGTACACGCCCCGTGCAGCCTGGCGGACCGCGACGCGCAGGTGGTCCAGGTCCTCAAGGACGTGGGCCTCGACCCGGCCAGCCGCCACCGCTACCCCCATGAGTTTTCCGGAGGCCAGCGCCAGCGGATCGCCATCGCCCGAGCCCTGGTGCTCAAGCCGGCGCTGATGCTGCTGGACGAGCCGACGTCGGCATTGGACCGCACGGTGCAGAAGCAGGTTGTGGCGCTGCTGCGTGAGCTGCAGGATAAATATGGCCTGACCTACCTGTTCATCAGCCATGACCTGGCCGTGGTACGGGCCATGGCCCACGACATGATCGTGATCAAGGACGGCAAGGTGGTGGAGGCCGGTGAGAGCCGCCGAGTGTTTGATGCGCCCCAGCATCCCTACACCCAGGAACTGCTGGCGGCCGCCTGCGGATTATCCTCATGAGCACCAGCCTCACGGATTACCAGCAGGTTCGCGGCCTGGCCATCCAGTCGTTGTTCGAGATCATCGAGCAGTCCAGCGAAGGCACGGTGATCGTCGACCGCGACGCCAATATCGTGTGGATGAACGAGCGCTACGCCAAGCGCTTCGGCCTCAAGAGCGCCGACGAAGCCATCGGCCAACCGTGCGAGCAGGTGATTTCCAACAGCCTGTTGCGGCAGGTGGTGCGCAATGACCAGCCGATCCTGCTGGATATCCAGGACACGCCCAAAGGCCCCTTGGTGGTGATGCGCCTGCCGATCCACAACGATGCCGGGGCGGTGATCGGGGCAATCGGTTTTGCATTGTTCGATGAACTGCGCAACCTGTCGCCGTTGATCGAACGCTACCTGAGCATGCAGCAGGAGCTGGCGTCCACGCGTTCGTTGCTGCGCTCGCGTCAGAGCAAGTACAACTTCGCCCATTTTATCGGCACCAGCCCTGCCAGCCTGGAAGTCAAACGCCGCGCCCGGCGCAGTGCGAGCGCCGAGTCGCCGGTGCTGCTGCTGGGGGAAACCGGCACCGGCAAGGAATTGCTGGCCCAGGCGATTCACGGCGCCTCACCGCGAGCGCACAAGGCGTTTGTCAGCGTCAACAGCGCGGCAATTCCTGCCGACCTGCTGGAAGCCGAGTTCTTCGGCACCGCGCCGGGGGCGTTTACCGGCGCCGACCGCAAGGGCCGTCCCGGTAAATTCCAGATTGCCCAGGGCGGCACCCTGTTCCTGGATGAAATCGGCGACATGCCCTTGCCGCTGCAAAGCAAACTGCTGCGGGTGTTGCAGGAAAAGGAGTTCGAACCGGTGGGTTCAAACGAGATGCTGCAAAGCGATGTGCGGGTGATCGCGGCAACGTCCATGGACCTGGAAGCGGCGATCAAGCGCGGCGAGTTTCGGGCCGACCTGTATTACCGGCTCAATGTGCTGCCGATCCAGGTGCCGCCCTTGCGCGAGCGGCTGGAAGATATCCCGGCGTTGAGCGAGGCGATCCTGGAGGAGCTGCGCAGCCAGCATGAGCTGGACCGCGATGCCCTGGCATTGCTGGCCCAGCATGCGTGGCCGGGAAATATCCGTGAGCTGCGCAACGTGCTGGAGCGGGCGGCGTTGTTGAGTGACGACTTGGTGTTGGATGCCGGGGAGATTCGTGCGGCGATTGGGACGTTTACCCCGGTTGAGCGCCACGCCGTGCAGGCTGTCGAGGAAGAGTCATTCAGTGCGGCGCGTGAGCGGTTTGATCGGCAGATCATTGCGACGGCGTTGGCGGCCTGCGGGGGGAATGTGGTTGAGGCGGCCAAGCGGTTGGGGCTGGGGCGATCGACGTTGTACAAGAAGATGGTCGCCTTGGGTATCGCACAATCCCTGAATTGAGACATCATTCTCTAATCCAAGACAGTCCAATGTGGGAGGGGGCTTGCCCCCGACAGCAGTGTGTCAGCCAGCAAATTTGACAACTGACTCTCCCTCATCGGGGGCAAGCCTGGTCCCACCTTTGATCCTCATTTTTCTCAAAATCGAGACACCACTCGACACTAATTATAAATTATCCTTACATATCAATTACTTAACTAATTGGCACATATTTAGCTATAGCCGTTCCCCACCGCAACACCCCACAAAAATAACAATCCGATTTGGAGACACACCATGAGTGTGATCATTGCCCTCGCAGCCCTCGCGCTGCTGATGCTGGCTGCCTACCGTGGCTACAGCGTCATCCTGTTCGCCCCCATCGCCGCGCTCGGCGCGGTACTGCTCACCGATCCGTCCGCCGTCGCCCCTGCTTTTACCGGGGTGTTCATGGAAAAGATGGTCGGCTTTATCAAACTGTATTTCCCGGTGTTCCTGCTCGGCGCGGTGTTCGGCAAGCTGATCGAGCTGTCGGGCTTTTCCCGTTCGATTGTGGCCGCTGCGATCCGCTTGCTCGGCACCCGCCAGGCGATGCTGGTGATCGTGCTGGTCTGCGCCCTGCTCACCTACGGCGGCGTGTCGCTGTTCGTGGTGGTGTTTGCGGTGTACCCGTTTGCTGCGGAGATGTTCCGCCAGAGCAATATTCCCAAGCGGCTGATCCCGGCGACTATTGCCCTCGGTGCGTTCTCGTTCACCATGGACGCCCTGCCCGGCACGCCGCAGATCCAGAACATCATCCCCAGCACCTTTTTCAACACCACCGCCTGGGCCGCGCCGTGGCTGGGATTGATCGGCACGATCTTCGTGTTCTGCGCAGGCATGCTCTACCTGGCGCGCCAGCGCAACAAGGCCCAGCGCGCGGGTGAAGGGTATGGCACCGACCTGCGCAACGAACCGGAAACCGCTGACAACCTGGCACTGCCCAACCCGTGGGTCGCGTTGTCGCCGCTGATTCTGGTGGGGGTGATGAACCTGCTGTTCACCCACTGGATCCCACAGTGGTACGGCAAGACCCACAGCCTCGCCCTGCCCGGCATGACCACCCCGGTGACCACCGAAATCGCCAAGCTCACCGCGATATGGGCGGTGCAGGCGGCGTTGCTGGTGGGCATTGTCATGGTGCTGGTGTTTGGCTGGTCGGCGATCAAAAGCAAACTCGCCGAAGGCAGTAAAAGCGCGGTCAGTGGCGCGTTGCTGGCGGCCATGAATACCGCGTCGGAATACGGCTTTGGCGCGGTGATTGCCTCGCTGCCGGGCTTCCTGGTGCTGGCCGACTGGCTCAAGGGCATTCCCAATCCGCTGGTCAACGAAGCGATTACCGTGACCCTGCTGGCCGGCATCACCGGTTCCGCCTCGGGCGGCATGAGCATCGCCCTGGCGGCCATGTCCGAGAGCTTTATTTCGGCGGCCCATGCGGCCAATATTCCCCTTGAAGTGCTGCACCGGGTTGCGGCGATGGCCAGCGGCGGCATGGACACCCTGCCCCACAACGGCGCGGTGATCACGCTGCTGGCTGTCACCGGGCTGACCCACCGCGAAGCCTACAAGGATATTTTCGGCATCACGATCATCAAGACCCTCGCGGTGTTCGTGGTGATCGGTACTTTCTACGCCACCGGCATTGTGTGAGGTTTCCATGACGACATTGAACGGCAAGACCGCCCTGGTCACCGGTTCCACCAGCGGCATCGGCCTGGGCATCGCCTTGAGCCTGGCCAAGGCCGGCGCCAACCTGATCCTCAACGGCTTCGGCGACGCCAGCGCGGTGATCGCACAGGTGCAGGCATTCGGCGGCAAGGTCGGCCATCACCCGGCAGACGTCAGCGACCCGGCGCAGATCGCCGACATGATCGCCTATGCCGAGCGCGAATTCGGTGGCGTCGACATTCTGGTGAACAACGCCGGCATCCAGCATGTGGCCGCGGTGGAAGACTTCCCGGCGGAGCGCTGGGACTCGATCATTGCGATCAACCTGTCGTCGGTATTCCACAGCACGCGCTTGAGCTTGCCGGGCATGAAGGCCAAGGGCTGGGGGCGGATCGTCAACATTGCTTCGGTGCATGGCCAGGTCGGCTCGGTGGGCAAGGCGGCCTACGTGGCGGCCAAGCATGGCGTGATCGGCCTGACCAAGGTGGTGGGCCTGGAAACGGCTACCAGCAATGTGACCTGCAACGCCATCTGCCCAGGCTGGGTGTTGACGCCGCTGGTGCAGAAGCAGATTGATGATCGCGCGGCCAAGGGTGTTAGCCCGCAACAGGCGCAGCACGATTTATTGGCGGAGAAGCAGCCGTCGCTGGAGTTTGTGACGCCGCCGCAGTTGGGCGAACTCGTGCTGTTCCTGTGCAGCGAGGCGGGCAGCCAGGTGCGCGGCGCGGCATGGAACATCGATGGCGGCTGGCTGGCCCAGTAGATTGAGCACCGAGAGTCCAATGTGGGAGATGGCTTGCCTGCTCCCACCGTTTTAATCAGCGCTGGCACAAAAAAAAGAGGCAGCTCTATGTCCGACATCCTCTGGCAACCCTCCCCGGAACGCATCGCCCACACGCGCATGGACCGGTTCCGCCGCTACATCAACACGCGCCATGGCCTGCAGCTTGCCGACTACCCCGCCCTGCACCAATGGAGCATCGACCAGCGTCCCGACTTCTGGCAGGCCATCGTCGACTTTTTCGATGTGCAGTTTCGCAGCCCGGCCTCGACGGTGCTGATTGAAGACGCTGAAATGCCCAGCGCCCAGTGGTTCCCCGACGCCACCCTGAACGTTGCCGAGCACCTGTTGCGTCGCCGCGACGATCACCCCGCCGTGGTCGCCATCGGTGAAGACGGCCAGCGCGAGCAACTGACTTACGCTGAACTGGCCCAGCATGTCGCCGGCCTGCAAAAAAGCCTGCGCGCAGCCGGCGTGACCCAGGGCGACCGGGTGGCCGCGTGCATGCCCAACACCTGGCAAACCCTGGTGGGGATGCTGGCCACCACCAGCCTGGGCGCCATCTGGTCGTGCTCGTCACCGGACTTCGGCACGCAAGGCGTCATCGACCGTTTTGGCCAGATCGAGCCCAAGGTGCTGATAACCTGCGCCGGCTACCGTTACGCCGGCAAAACCATCGACCAGAGCGACAAGCTCAATGAAATCCTCGAACGCCTGCCATCGCTGGAACAGCTGATCATCGTGCCCTATGCCAAGCCGCTGGCGCAGGTCGAGGACTACCGGACCCCGGCCCGCGTGGCGCTGTGGAACAGCTTCTACCAGCCCGGCGGCGAACCGGAATTCGTCGCCGTGCCGTTCGCTCATCCCCTTTACATTCTCTATTCCAGCGGTACCACCGGCGTGCCCAAGTGCATCATCCACGGCACCGGCGGCGTGCTGCTCACCCACCTCAAGGAGCATGGCCTGCATGCAGACCTGTCCCACGAGGACTGCCTGTTCTACTACACCACCTGCGGCTGGATGATGTGGAACTGGCTGGTGTCGGTCCTGGCCATCGGCGCCACGGCGGTGCTGTATGACGGTTCGCCGTTTCATCCAGGGCCAGAGCGCTTGATCGACCTCATCGATGCCGAAAGGATCAGCGTGTTCGGCACCAGCCCCAAGTTTCTCGCCACCCTGGAAAAAGCCGGGCTGCAACCGCGCCTGAGCCATGACCTGAGCAGTCTCAAAGGGCTGATTTCCACCGGTTCGCCGCTGTCGCCGGGCAGCTATGACTACGTGTATCGCGAGATCAAAAGCGAGCTGTGCCTGTCATCCATGTCGGGGGGTACCGATATCGTCTCCTGCTTTGTCATCGGCAACCCGGTGCTGCCGGTGCGGCGCGGCGAAATGCAGTGCAAGAGCCTGGCGATGGCCATCGAGGTGTGGGACGACCAGGGCCACCCCTTGGTCGGGGAAAAAGGTGAGCTGGTGTGTACGCGGCACTTCCCGGCCATGCCCATCGGCCTGTGGAACGACCCCGACCGCAAGAAGCTGCACGCCTCGTATTTCAGCCAGTTTCCCGGCGTCTGGGCCCAGGGCGACTACGCCGAGCAACGTGCGAATGGCAGCTTGCTGATCCACGGGCGTTCGGACGCAGTGCTCAACCCAGGCGGCGTGCGAATCGGCACCGCCGAGATCTATCGGCAGGTGGAAAAGGTGCCCCAGGTGCTGGAGAGCCTGGCCATCGGCCAACGCTGGCAGGACGATGTGCGGGTGGTGCTGTTTGTGCGGCTCGATGATGGCGTCGAACTGGACGAGGCCTTGGAGCAGCAGATTCGCCAGGTGATCCGCGCCAACACCACGCCCCGCCATGTGCCGGCCAAAATCCTGACCGTCGGCGATATTCCGCGCACCATCAGCGGCAAAATTGTCGAACTGGCGGTGCGCAATGTGGTGCACGGCGAGCCGGTAAAAAACACCGACGCGCTGGCCAATCCAGAGGCCCTGGAGGCGTTTCGCAACCGGCCCGAACTGGCCTGAAGATGAAAGGTTTCAGCCCTGACGCACTGATTTGAAGACAAACCCCCAATGCATGCTATTTTTCGTGGGGTAGTCATCCATCGTTCTCCCACGGGATAATGGGTGTTGTCATCTTTCAAAGCGTTACGCTCAGGGCTTTTTATGAATGGAACATCCACCGTCAGCGAAGCCGCTGCATTGATTGCACGGCTGGACTGGGCACAAAGCCCGCTCGGTGAGGCCAATGAGTGGCCGCAAAGCCTGCGCACCGCCGTGGACATCGTCGTTCATTCACCGATGCCGATGTTATTGCTGTGGGGCAGCCAGCTCACCCAACTCTACAACGACGGCTTCGCCGCATTGGCGGGCAACAAACACCCCGCTGCCCTGGGCCAGCCGGCGCACGAAACCTGGCCGGAACTGCACGGCTTTACCGCGCCGATCTACGACGCGGTCCTCGATGGCCAGGTGCGGACCTTCACGGAGCAGCGTTTCGTGCTGCAACGCCACAACCGCGACGCGGAAATCTGGCTGGACTTGACGTACAGCCCGATCCGCGATGAAAGCGGGAGCGTGGCCGGCATCCTCGTCACCGCCATCGAGACCAACGAGCGCCGCAAGGCCCAGCACAACACCGAGCAGCGCCTGCAACTGGCGCTGGCCGCCACGGACGCAGTCGGCACCTGGGACTGGGATATCGGCGAAGACTGCTTTATCGCCGATGCGCACTTTGCCTACCTGCATGGCGTCGACCCCGCCGACGCCGGCCTGCTGCCCATCAGCGACTACCTGCACGGCGTGCACCCCGAAGACCGCGGCATGGTGACGCGCAGCATCAAACACTGCATCACTTACGGCACCGAATACGCCGAGGAATACCGCCTGATGCAGCCCGACGGCCAGGTACGCTGGGTGTTTGCCCGTGGCCGTTGCTACAAGGACCACCAAGGCCGCCCGGCACGGTTCCTGGGCGCCGCGCTGGACCTGACCGAGCGCAAGCACACCGAGCAGGCCCTGCGCCAAAGCCAGACCGAATTGCAGCTGATCATCAACGCCATGCCGGTATTGATCGGCTATGTGGACCACGAGGAACGCTTTCGCCTGAACAACAGCGCGTACCTGGAGTGGTATGGCAAGACGCCCCAGGAGCTGTACGGCAAGACTATCCGCGACGTACTCGGCGACGAGGTCTATGCCGGGCGCCAGGACAAGATTGCCGCTGCGCTCCAGGGCAAGGCTTGCAGTTTCATGACCGTCACCCCACACCGCGACGGCCGCCCGCGCCATGCGCTGATGAAGTACCTGCCGCGGTTCAGCAATGAAGGGGCAGTGAATGGTTTCTACATCTTTGTGATCGACGAGACCGAACGCAAGCTCACCGAGGAAGCCCTGCGCCACCTCAACGAAAACCTCGAAGAGCGTGTGGCCCAGCGTACCCAGGCCCTGGCCGAAGCCAATCAGCGCCTGCAAAACGAGATGTTCGAACGCGAGCGCGCCGAAGACGCCCTGCGCCACGCCCAGAAGATGGAAGCGGTGGGCCAGCTCACCGGCGGCATCGCCCACGATTTCAACAACATGCTCACCGGCATCATCGGCAGCCTGGACCTGATGCAGCGCTATATCGCCGCCGGGCGCAGCGACGAGATCGGCCGGTTCACCGACGCGGCCGTGTCGTCCGCCCATCGTGCCGCCGCCCTCACCCACCGCTTGCTGGCGTTCTCGCGGCGTCAGTCACTGGATCGCCGCCCACTGGACCCGAACCAGCTGGTGGCATCCCTGGAAGATTTGTTCCGCCGCACCAAGGGCGCCCATATCAACCTCAAGGTGCAACTGGGTCGGGATATCTGGCCGGTGAATACCGACGCGAGCCAACTGGAAAACGCCCTGCTCAACCTGGTGATCAACGCCCGCGACGCCATGCCCGATGGCGGCGAGCTGTTGATCGAAACCGCCAACAGTTACCTCGACGGCACGGACATCACCACGCTGGAACCGGTGAAGGCCGGCGACTACGTGATGCTCGGCGTGTGCGACAACGGCACCGGCATGGCGCCGAAGATCCTCGCCAAGGCGTTCGACCCGTTTTTCACCACCAAGCCCATCGGCCAGGGCACCGGCCTGGGGCTGTCGATGATCTACGGGTTTGCCCAGCAATCGGGCGGCCACGTGACCATCCACAGCGAGCCGGGCCAGGGCACTTGTGTGCGCCTGTACCTGCCGCGCCTGTATGGCACCGCGTTGGAAAGCAAGCTGGCGCAGCATTCGAGCGAAGCCCCGCTGGCCCTGGCCGGTGAGGCGGTGGTGGTGGTCGAGGACGACCCGGCGGTGCGCATGCTGGTGGTCAATGTACTCGACGAACTGGGTTACACCGCCCACCAGGCTGCCGATGCCCGCACGGCGCTGCCGTTGCTGGAGTCGGATCTGCGCGTGGACCTGCTGGTCACCGATGTGGGCCTGCCGGGCATGAACGGCCGGCAATTGGCGGAGATCGCCCGCCAGCATCGGCCAGGGCTCAAAGTGCTGTTCATGACCGGCTACGCGGAAAAAGCCGCCGAGCGCCAGGGCTTTCTGGAAGACGGCATGGACATGGTGGCCAAGCCGTTTTCCATCGATCTGCTGGCGACGAAAATCCGCAGCATGATCAACGTTGTCGAGTGAGTTCAGGCATAATCGCGCGCCGTTGCACGTACCCGGTAGAGATCAATGAAAGCCCAAGCCCGACACATCCTGGTGAAAACCAGCGAAGAAGCCGAACAACTCAAGCAGCGCATTGCCAAGGGCGAAGCCTTTGACGTGCTGGCAAAGAAGTTCTCTACCTGCCCATCGGGCAAGCGTGGCGGGGATCTGGGTGAGATCCGGCCTGGGCAGATGGTCGGGGCGATCGATGCAGTGATCTTCAAGAAGCCGCTGCGGGTGGTGCATGGGCCGATCAAGAGCAAGTTTGGCTATCACTTGGTGCAGGTGTTCTACCGCGATTGAGGGGTTGGCTACAGGCCGCCATCGCAGGCGAGCCCGCACCTGTGAGGTGGCGTAAGCGGCCATTCACCTGGGAATCAACGCCCCCGCTACCTGGATAACCCGGCTGGCCAACTGATGACCGGCCAGCGCAGCTTGCTCCGGCGAGCCCCCCTTGAGCCGGCTGGCCAGATACGCCGCACTGAACGAATCCCCCGCCGCCGTGGTATCGATCACCTTCTCGACCTTGACCGCCGGCACCTCGAACCGCTGCCCCGCGCATCGAATCAAGCATGCGTCCGCGCCACGCTTGAGCACCACCTCGTCAATCGCCGGGTACGCCGCGAACACCTGCTCACTGTCGGCATACCCAAACAGCGCCCGCTCGTCATCTTCGGTCAGCACGGCGATATCCACGTGCGCCAACACCCGGTGATACGCCGCGCGCGCGGCCTCGATATGCGCCCACAAGCGGGGGCGGTAGTTATTGTCGAACACCACCTTGCCACCGCGCTTGCGGGTTTCGATCAGGGTGTCCAGCAGGCGCTCGCGCCCCACTTCCCCCAGGACCGCCAGGGTAATGCCGCTGAAATACACCACGTCATACGCCGGCAAGGCGGCCAGGATAGGTTCAGCGGCGGGCGTGGTGAAACAGTCGCGCACGGCGGCTTCGTTGCGCCAATAGAGAAATTTGCGTTCCCCGTTGGCGTCGGTCTGGATGCAGTACAGCCCGGGCAAGCGTCCGGGCAGGCGTTGGACGTTGCCAATGCCCAGGCCTTCTTCAGTCCATTGCTGGCACATGGCGTCGCTGAAGCTGTCATCGCCCAGCGCCGTCACATAGTCGACAGTGCCGATATCGCCCAGCTCGCGGCGCAGGTACACCGCCGTGTTCAAGGTGTCGCCGCCGAAGCTTTGGTGCAGGCTGCCGTCGGCACGCTGTTGCAGTTCGATCATGCATTCGCCGATAAGGGCGACGTGGGGGGTCGTGTTCATGCCTGGATCTCTGGTGTGGCTGATGACCTCATCGGGGGCAAGCCCCCTCCTACAGTGGACTGTATTCACAATTAGACAGATGTGAACCCAATCTAGCGTGGGAGGTGGCGTGCCTGCGATGGGCGCGACGCGGTCTAGAAGCAGGTCTGCAGGGATTCGATCACCTGAAGTTGCTCATCCACCAGGCAGCCGACCTGCCACTTGTCAAACGTGAGGCATGGATGGGAAGTGCCGAACGAAATGATGTCGCCAATACGCAGTTCAACCCCCGGCGCCACGCTCATGAACGCATGCTGGTCCATCACCGCCGTGACCTTGCACGCCGTCACATCATCCCCTTCGGCGGGCAGGATCCCGGCCTTGTAGCGCTTGAGCGGCACCGGCAAACCGGCGTCGTAGGCCACGTCACGCTTGCCCAGGGCAATCACCGCAAACCCCGGCTCGGGCAGCGATTGCACATGGGCCCAGACTTCCAGGGCCGGGCGCAGGCCTTCGCTGAGGTCGCTGCGGCGGTCGAGCACGCAGCACTGGGCTTGCTTGTAGATGCCGTGGTCGTGGGCGACATAGCTGCCCGGGCGCAACACGCTGAGGAAACGGCCGGCGGCATTTTGCGCTTCGAAAGACTCTGCAATCAGGTCATACCAGGCCGAGCCCGACGCGGTGACGATGGGCTTGGGCAGGTCGAAAGAGCCATTGTTTTGCAGGTCCACCGCCAGGCGCACCAGGCTGGCGGCGAAGTCGCGGATGCCGCTGATGGCGTGCTCGCCGTGGATCACACCTTCGTACCCTTCGATACCGGTAAGCGCCAGGGCCGGTTGGGCCTTGATCGCCTTGGCCAGTTCGCGCACTTGCTGCTCGCTGCGGCAACCGCAACGGCCGCCGACCACACCATATTCGATCATCACGTTGAGGCGCAGGCCACGGGCGGCGAAGAACAGGCCGAGGTCGGCGACGTTGTCGGGGTGGTCGACCATGCAGTGAAAGTCGAAATCCGGGTCCGCCAGCAGGTCGGCAATCAACGCCATGTTCGGCGCGCCCACCAGTTGGTTGGCCATCAGCACGCGACGCACGCCACCGGCATAGGCGGCGCGGGTCTGCACGGCATTGGCCAGGGTGATGCCCCAGGCGCCCGCCTGGATCTGGCGCTGGAACAGCGCCGGCATCATGCTGGTCTTGCCGTGGGGTGCCAGCTCGGCGCCGCTGTTGCTGACAAAATCCTGCATCCAGCGAATGTTGTGTTCCAGGGCGTCACGGTGCAGCACCAGGGCGGGCAGGCTGACGTCACGGACCAGATGGGCACCCAGGGCGGCGGCGCCCTTTTCAACGGCATTGATGGCAGACATGAAATGCTCCTATTCGTTGATGCGCCGGGCCAGTTGGTTGGCGCTGTCGATCAACACCCGGCGATAGTCATTGTAGTTTTTGCTGGCATCGGCCCGCGGCGCAACGATGCACAGGGTCGCAATGCTGATGCCCTGCGCATCCCGCACCGGCGCGGCGAAGCAGTGGGTAAAGGTGTCGGCCACGCTGTCGAAGGAAAAGAAACCATCGAGGGTGGCCTGGCGGATTTGCGCGAGGAAGGTGTCCAGCGGCAGGCGTTGGCCGTCCGGCAGGATGAAGTCGTCGTGGTCGATCAGGTCGATGATCTGCTGGTCGCTCAAATGCCCCAGCAACAGGCGCCCGGAGGCGGTCCAGGGGATCGGTGCGTTTTCGCCGATGTCCGACGAGATGCGAAAATGCCGCTCGCCCTCGCGCATCAGCGCCACGGTGTATTTGCGCCCATTGAGCAGGCACATCTGCGCGGTTTCGTGGGTCTGGCTGACGATCTCCTGCAGGGCGTGATCGGCCTCGCGGGTCAGGTCGAAATGGCGCAAGTGCGCCTGCCCCAGGAAATACAACTGGCGACCGAGGTAGACATGGCCGTCCTTGCCCACGGTCTCCAGGATGCGCCGTTCCAGCAGGGATGCGACCAGTTCATAGACGGTGGACTTGGGGCTGCCGATGCCGCTGGCAATATCATTCGGGCGCAGGGGCTGGCCGATCTCCTTGAGAAAATCGAGGATATCGAACGCCCGGTCCAGGCCTTTGGCGCGGCGTTTGATGGTGTCTTCGGTCATGGCAGTAGTCGGTCCGGTCATAGTGGAACAGTGGGAGCTTCGGTGGTCTTCAGAGTGAGGCATTTAGCCTTTTTTCTTGTACGCCACGCAATCGATCTCCACCTTGCAATCCACCATCATATTGGCCTGCACACAGGCCCGCGCCGGGGCGTGTTCGGGGGTGAAGTACTCGCCGAAGACCTTGTTGAAACTCCAGAAATCCCGCGGGTCTTCCAGCCATACGCCAACCCGCACCACATCTTTCAACTCGTAGCCGGCTTCTTCCAGAATCGCCACCACATTGCGCAGGGTCTGCCGGGTTTGCTCGACGATGCCGCCCTGGATAATTTCACCGTCCACCGCCGGCACCTGGCCAGAGACGTAGAGCCAGCCGTCCGCTTCCACCGCGCGGGCGAAAGGACGTGGCTGGCCGCCGCCGGCGGTGCTGCCGGTGCCGTAACGTGTAATGGTCATAATGATCTCCTGATTAAAAACGAATGTTCTTGAGAAATTCTGCCAGGCGCGGCGATTGCGGGCGTTCGAAAATGTCTTTCGACGACCCCTGCTCTTCAATCCGGCCCTGGTTCATGAAAACGATCTTGTCCGAGACTTCATAGGCAAAGCGCATTTCGTGGGTGACCAGCAACATGGTCATGCCCTCCTCCGCCAGGCCCTTGATCACGCTGAGCACTTCCCCCACCAATTCCGGGTCGAGGGCCGAGGTGACTTCGTCGAACAGCATCAGGCTGGGGTTCATGGCAATGGCGCGGGCAATCGCCACCCGTTGTTGCTGTCCACCGGACAACTGGCCGGGGAAGTGATTGCGGCGCTCCAACAGCCCTACGCGGTCGAGCCATTTTTCCGCTAGCGCGACGGCTTCGTCCTTGCCCATCTTCTTGACCTTGAGCAGGCCCAGGGTGACGTTCTGCAACGCGGTCAAATGCGGAAACAAGTTGAATTGCTGGAATGCCATGCCGGTCATTGCACGGTGCTGCGCAATGACGCGCTCGGGATGGCGCACGCGCTTGCCGGCGATTTCGCTGTAGCCGATGGACTCGCCGTCCAGGGTAATCTGGCCGCCTTGGAATTCTTCCAGCAGGTTGACGCAACGCAGCAGCGTGGTCTTGCCCGAGCCGCTGGAGCCGATCAACGTGACCACGTTGCCGCGCTCCAGGCTCAGGTCGACGCCCTTGAGCACTTCGACCTCACCGTACTGTTTGCGCAAGCCACGAATGTTCAGCAGCGGTTGGTGGGTTTGAGGTTGATTCATGGCAAGGCCACCCGCTTTTCAATATAGCCGCCGAACAATTCGATGGCGTAGTTGATGACAAAGAACAGAAAACCGGCGAACAGATAGAACTCCAGGGTCATGAAGTTGCGTGCGATCACCTGTTGGGTGCTCAGCAGCAACTCGGCCACGCCAATCACCGACAACAGCGTCGACGCCTTGACGATTTCCGTGGAGGAGTTGACCCAGGTCGGCAGGATCTGGCGCAGCGCCTGGGGCAACAGCACGTAGGCGAGGGACTGCTTGAAGGTCAGGCCGATCGCCCTGCCCGCTTCCAGTTGCCCACGGGGGATGGCTTGCAGTGCGCCGCGCACGATCTCCGAAACGTGTGAACCACAGAACAGCGTCAGCCCGACCGCGCCGGCCTGGAACGCGCTGATCTGCCAACCGAGCGCCGGCAGCATGTAAAAGCACGCGAGCACCAGCACGAACACCGGCGTACCGCGAATCAGATCCACATACAGCCGAAACGGCGCGCGCATCCAGAATTTGCCGTAGGTCAGGATCATGCCGGCCACGACGCCGAGCACCGTGCCGAAGATGATCGCCAGTGCCGAGACATACACGCTGGCCTGGAAGCCCGCCCACAGGGTATCCCGGGCGATCCACAACTCATGCAGCCAGCTGGGGGATTCGTACATGGAAACCCTCCTTTATCGACGGATTGCCAGACGCTGTTCCAGGTAACGGAGCAGCATGGCAATGAGGTAACAGGCAGCCACGTAGAGCGCGGTCGTGACCAGCCAGGTTTCGATCACCCGGTAGCTTTCGACGTTGATCTTGCGGGCGTAATAGGTGAGCTCCGGCACCGCAATGGCGGCGGCGAGCGAGGTGTCCTTGAACAGCGAAATAAAGTTGTTCGACAGCGCCGGCAATACATTGCGCAGCATCACCGGCACGGTGATGTAGGCCCGAATGCGCCATTCGCCCAAGCCGATGGCCAGGCCGGCTTCACGCAACCCCTTGGGAATATTCAACAGGCCGGCACGGAACACTTCGGTCAGGTAGGCACCGGCGTACAACGACAGGGTGATGATGAACGAGGGGATCTTGTCCAGACGAATACCCAGGGATGGCAACGCAAAGTAGATCAACAGGATCAGCACCAGAATCGGCGTATTGCGCACCACCGTTACGTACACCGAGGCGAAGATCCGCAGCGCTCGGTGCCTGGACAGCATGGCGAACGCCATCAGCAGGCCGATCACGCAGCCAATGGCGATGGACAGCAATGCCAACTGCAGGCCCAGACCGAGCCCCGCCAGCAAGGTGTCGAAATCGCGCCACACGGCGGCAAAGTTCAACTGATAGTTCATGGTCAGCACTACCTGATTGGGGCGCCACGCCGGGCGCCCCGGTTATTCACTTGAATTCGACCGGAAAACCAATCGCCGGGGATGGCAGGTCAACGCCAAACCATTGCTTGAAGGAGGCTTGATAGGTGGGGAATTCCACACCGGTCATGGCTTCATGCAAGGCCGTGTTGACGAAATTCAGCCAGTCCTGGTCGCCACGCTTGACCGCGCACGCATAGGTTTGCGGGCTCCAGGCGTAGGCCGGGCTGCGGTAGCGGCCGGGGTTCTGCACCATCAGGTATTTGACCGAAGACTGGTCGGTGGCAGCGGCATCGGCGCGGCCGGAGTTCACGGCCTGGTACATCAGGTCGACGCTGTCGTACTGGTCGACCTTGGCCTTGGGCAGCGCCTGATGCACCAGCTCTTCGGCGTAGACGTTTTGCAGCACGGCCACGGTGACGCCATCGCCAGCGGCTTGCAGGTCTTCGATTTCTTTGTACTTGCTGTTGTTCGGCAGCAGCAGGCCCACGCCTTCGCGGTAGTAAGGCAGGGTGAACGCCACCTGTTGCGCGCGGCTGGCGGTAACGGTGATGAACTGGCAACTCATGTCGACCTTGTCGGTCAGCAGGTTGGGAATCCGCGCGTCAGACGACTGCACCACAAACTCGACTTTGCCCGGGTCGTTGAACAACCCCTTCGCCACGATGCGGCCGATGTCGATATCAAACCCCTGCAACTTGCCGTCCGCTCCCTGGAAGTGCCACGGCGCGTTGGTACTGCCTGTACCGACGATCAGGTGCCCACGCTTGAGCACGCTGTCGAGCTTGCTGTCCGCCGCCTGCACGACGGTCGCGAGAGACGCCGAGGCGGCGAAGAGAAAAACACACGCTTTGAATACGGAAGGTCGGTGATGCATGACAAGCACTCCAGGGATTGTGTATTCCGCTATACCGGAACTTAGTATGTAACAACGGAATAGACAGCAGAAATTGTGCCACACGTGATGGCATGAATAAACGGCCAGGATTAATTCGTTGGCAATCAATGAGATGGCCAACACTGCAGTCGCCAGCATTGCACCGGCAGGCTCAATCAGGTTGCTACCCAAGGCCCCATGCTGTGGTGACAGCCACGGCGGCGTGCGTCACGACGGTGTTACCGTGCACCAACACAGCGCGCTCGCGCACATGGAAATATCGATGCCGTGGGCTAGCCTTGATGCAATGTGCATCGATGCCCTCTGTAGGAACTTGTCTTGATGAAATTCAGCGTTGCCCTGTTAATCGTGTCCCTCCTCATGGCCGGCAATGCGTCGGCCAGCAACGACCGCCGTGCATGCAAGGAAGAGCTGCGCAAGCTCAATGACGCCCTGAGCGTCAACTACACCGGCCAGAATCATCACGGCTACCGCCAGGCCAAGGCTTCGCGGGATAACCTGGAATACAAGAAATGCGCGAACCAGGCACGCAAGGCGCGCGAGCGCGTGGAGCGTGATGGGGACCTGTGAAGGTTGACAGTAGACATGGACCATTTCCCGTCTTAGCGTGAGCCACGACTGGAGGGAAACGTCGATGAACTATGTAAATGCTGTGATTGAAGACAAGGCAGCGTTTGACCGCGAACTGGATACGGCACAGCCCGTCTTTACGGTGTTCCTGTCAGATGACTGCAGGGCGTGCCGTGACGCACTGCCACGCTTCATGCGCATCAGCGAGCGCTACAAACACCACGTCAAAATCTTGATTCTTGACTGTGCCGAAACCCCACGGCACCCGAGTGTCGACCGCATCCCGATGCTGCTGATCTACCACAACCATGTACTGCTCGAAGCCCTTCCCGGCCTTGGCGAGCAAGCGCTGGAACGAGCCTTCGAGCAGTACACCCGACTACCTGTGGTTATGTCTGAGGCAACGGTACCAGGCAAACCTGCGTCACCCGCCGTTCCTCCACCGCCGCCACTGTCAGGTGCCACCCCTCATGGTCCAGGCTATCGCCCACCACTGGCAAGCGGTCGAGAAGGCTCATCACCAGCCCGGCCAGGGTCTGGTAGTCCTCGGTAGCATTGGCCGCAAAACTGGTACGCTGGCGTACCTGGTTGAGGTTCAAGCCACCATTGACACGAAAACCCGCGCCCTCCTCGACGATATCCGGCCCCTCGATTTCGCTGGCGTCCGGCAGCTCGCCGGCGATGGATTCGAGAATGTCGGTCATGCTCAACACGCCCAGGAAATCGCCGAACTCATTGATCACGAAGGCGATGTGGGTGGATTCCTGGCGCATCTGCTCCAGGGCGTTGAGCACCGAGAAACTCTCCAGCAGGTTGATCGCCCGGCGTGCCAGGTGCTCCAGGTTGGGCTCGTTACCCGCCAGGTATTCCTTGAGCAACTCTTTCTTGTGCACGAAACCCAGGGGTTCATCCACCGCACCGTCGCGGATCAAGGGCAAGCGTGAGTAGGACGAGTGCATCAGTTTCATGCGGATCGTGTCGGGATCATCCGCCAGATCGATGTAATCGACCTTGGCTCGCGGCGTCATGAGGGTGCGAATCGGCCGCTCGGCCAGTTGCAGCACACCACTGATCATCACGCGCTCGCGTCGATCGAACAGCGGGCCTTGCGCGGCATCCGGCTCGCCCAGCAGGTCGGCCACCTCTTCACCCACTTCCTCGACGGCCAGGCTACGACCACCCAGCAGGCGCATCACCGCATGCGCCGTGCGCTCACGCACCGGCAGCACGCCTTGCGCCGACTTCTTGCGCCGGGCACGGGCGATCTGGTTGAACACTTCGATCAAGATCGAGAAACCAATGGCTGCGTACAGGTAGCCCTTCGGAATATGGAAGCCCAGGCCTTCGGCCGTCAGGGCGAAACCGATCATCATCAGGAAGCCCAGGCAGAGCATGATCACCGTCGGGTGCGCGTTGACGAAACGGGTCAACGGCTTGCTCGCGACAATCATCAGGCCGATGGAAATGATCACCGCGATCATCATCACCGCCAGCTCATCGACCATGCCCACGGCGGTAATCACCGCGTCGAGGGAGAACACCGCGTCCAGCACCACGATCTGCGCCACGATTGGCCAGAACATCGCATAGGCGGCATTGCCGGTGCGTTGCGCCACGTGGCCTTCCAGGCGCTCATGCAATTCCATGGTGGCCTTGAACAGCAGGAACACACCACCGAACAGCATGATCAGGTCGCGGCCCGAGAAACTCTTGTCGAACACCTCGAACAGTGGCTGGGTGAGGGTCACCAACCACGAGATACTCGCCAACAGGCCAAGGCGCATCAGCAGGGCCAGGGACAGGCCGATCAGCCGCGCACGGTCGCGCTGCTCCGGCGGCAATTTATCTGCCAGGATCGCAATAAACACCAGGTTGTCGATGCCCAGTACCAGTTCCAGCACAATCAAGGTCAACAGGCCAAGCCAGGCCGTTGGATCCGCTAACCATTCCATTTATAGAGTCTCTTCAGTTCGATGTTCAGAATGCCAGGCACAGCAAGGCGCGGTCAGTGGACCGGTACAAGGCTAGCAGTCGAAATACGGGGTGCTTGAGCGGGAACGGCAACAGCGGATGTCTTGGGGAAAGACGACTGGGGGGCTCCGAGAGGGTGTTCATGCAAGTCCTGCAATGGGAAAAGGACTTGAATCGTACAGCCGAATCGCAAAATTCCTACAACGCAAAACTATTACAAAATCTGTAATGCCCTCCACTCGAGCCCACGCGGTCCCAATGTGGGAGGGGGCTTGCCCCCGATGGCGTAGAGTCAGTCACTACATGCACCAACCCGTCTACCGCTATCGGCAGCAAGCCCCTCCTACAAGGGGTCGCCTGAGTATTTTGATATCGGCTTACCAGAAGCGCTGCTGGGTCAAGCGGCTCCACCAGGTCAGCAACACGCGGTCCACCGAGCCGCTGGCGGCCAGGCCGACACGCTCCTGCAGGCTCTTGCGTTCGGCATAGTGCAGATGAAACACGTCAGCGGTCTTGGCCTTGGTAGCCAGGTACTCATCACTGGTTTGCAGCTCGTCGATCAGTTGCTTGTCGAGGGCTGCAACACCCAACCACACTTCACCGGTCGCGACGTCATCAATCGACAGCTGCGGGCGATAACGCGACACGAAGTTCTTGAACAGCTGATGGGTGATGTCCAGGTCTTCCTGGAACTTCTCACGGCCTTTCTCGGTGTTTTCGCCAAACACGGTGAGGGTGCGCTTGTACTCACCGGCGGTGAGCACTTCGAAGTCGATATCATGCTTTTTCAGCAGGCGGTTGACGTTGGGCAACTGCGCGACCACGCCGATGGAACCGAGAATGGCGAATGGCGCGCTGATGATCTTCTCGCCGATGCACGCCATCATGTAGCCGCCGCTGGCCGCAACCTTGTCGATGCACACGGTCAGTGGCACGCCTGCCTGGCGGATACGCGCCAGCTGGGAAGACGCCAGACCATAGCTGTGGACCATGCCGCCACCGCTTTCCAGGCGCAACACCACTTCATCCTTGGGCGTGGCCAGGCTCAGCAGAGCAGTGATTTCATGGCGCAGGCTCTCAGTGGCCGAGGCTTTGATATCGCCATCGAAGTCCAGCACGAACACCCGGGGCTTGGCCTCGGCTTTCTGCTTGCCTTTCTTCTTTTCGGCCTTGCCTTCGGATTTGCGCAAGGCCTTGAGCTGGTCCTTGTCGAGCAGGCTCGACTCCAGGCGTTCACGCAGTTCCTTGTAGAAATCGTTCAGCTTGCTGACCTGCAACTGCCCGGCAGACTTGCGACGGCCTTTGCTGCGCAGGGCCGCGAAGCTGATCAGGACCACCAGGATGGCGACGACCAGGGTGACGGTCTTCGCTAGGAAACTCGCATATTCGGCCAAAAAATCCATGTTTCTCTCTATACAGGACGATTCATCAAGTGGGCGCCAGGCGCGGATCGCCCCAGCATACCGGCGGCACAGCGTTCGGGCCAGTGATCAAACCGCCAGCAAGGACCTATTCCAACGACGTTTTAAAACGAGCGTATGTTTTTTCATTGACAGCCCGAAAGCATCCTCATAACCTCGCCAGACTTTCAACGTACCGGGAAAACGGACGTGGGCAGCATTTATCTGATTCGACATGGCCAGGCCTCCTTCGGTGCAGACGACTATGACGTCCTGTCCCCGGTCGGCGTGGAGCAAGCGCAAGTGCTCGGCCGCCACCTGGCCGACCTGGGCCTGGTATTCGACCGTTGCGTGGCCGGCGACCTGCGCCGCCAGCAGCACACCGCCACGGCCGCTTTCGATCAGTACACCGCCCGTGGCCTGCCGGTACCGGCGCTGGAAATCGACAGCGCCTTCAACGAATTCGATGCCGACGCGATCATCCGCGCCCTGCTCCCCGACCTGCTGGGCACCGAACCCGATGCCCTGGACATTCTGCGCAATGCCGCGCAGAACCGCAGCGAATTCCAGCGCATATTCGCCCTGATCGTCGACCGTTGGCTGGCCGGCACCTACGACCCGCCGGGCCTGGAAAGCTGGCTGGGGTTCGTCGAACGGGTCCAGGGTGGCCTGCAACGCATTCTCGACGGGGCGGACAACACGCAGAAGATTGCGGTGTTCACCTCGGGCGGCACCATCACCGCCCTGCTTCACCTGATTACCCGAATGCCCGCCGCCCAGGCCTTCGAATTGAACTGGCAGATTGTTAACACCTCGCTCAACCAGCTGAAATTCCGCGGTCGCGAGGTGGCACTGGCTTCCTTCAACGGTCATACCCACTTGCAACTGTTGAAGGCGCCGCAGCTCATCACCTTCCGGTGAATTGCGGCCAACCGTGACCCCAAGGTCACTGGCATCACCCATAAAAGGATCGACACCATGACTGACGTAGCCAAAGCTGTAGAAGCAATGAAAGCCAAATTCAACCCAGCCGCTGCCGATGGCCTGGACCTGGTATTCGGTTTCCGTATCGACGACACCAAGAACTTCTCCCTGATCGTCAAGGACAAGACCTGCGAACTGCAGGAAGGTGAGAACCCGGACGCTCAAGTGACCCTGGTCATGGACAGCGAGACCCTGGAAGGCATCGTCGACGGTTCCACCGACGGCATGCAGGCGTTCATGGGCGGCAAGCTGCGCACCGAAGGCGACATGATGCTGGCGATGAAGCTGAGCGAGCTGTTCCCTTCCTGATTCGCGGGCAACCCTGAATCCGATCCCGCCTGAACCGGCGGGATTTTTTTTGCCCGCTTTGCGCGCTTACTCATTCATTTGCAGAATGAAGTTCATCAGAATCTTCGTTTGCGCAGTCACGGGCGGCCCAACAGAATCAGTGCATCGGCATTCCTTATTCTTACAGCAGCCAGGAATTTTTCTATGTCCACCTCGCCCCATGTCAGCCCCGACGAGATTCGCAAAGGCTTCTCCAAAGCCATGTCCGACATGTACCGGGATGAAGTGCCGTTGTATGGCGCGCTGATGGCGCTGGTGGCTGAAACCAACACCCAGGTGCTCGCCAGCCAACCGGAATTGGCCAGGCAACTGCAACGCACCGGCGAGATCGAGCGCCTGGACAAGGAGCGCCACGGCGCTATCCGCCTGGGGACGGCTTATGAACTGGCCACCATCGGTCGTCTGTTCGCGGTGATGGGCATGCAGCCCGTGGGCTACTACGACCTCACCCCCGCCGGAGTACCGGTGCATTCCACGGCTTTTCGCGCGGTGCATGAACGCGCGTTGAACACCAGCCCATTCCGCGTGTTCACGTCATTGCTGCGCCTTGAATTGATCGAGAACCCCGACCTGCGTGCCTTCGCCGAAACCGCCCTGGCCCAACGCGCGATCTTCACGCCGGGGGCCCTGGCGCTGATCGAGCAGTCGGAAAAGGCTGGCGGCCTCAGCGCCGAAGCGGCCGACGCGTTTATTCGCGAGGCCCTGGAAACCTTCCGCTGGCACCACACCGCCACCGTCACCGCTGCGCAGTATCAGCAATTGAGCGACCAGCATCGCCTGATCGCCGACGTGGTGGCCTTCAAGGGTCCGCATATCAACCACCTCACGCCGCGCACCCTGGACATCGACCAGGTCCAGGCCGCCATGCCCGGCAAGGGCATCACCCCCAAGGCCGTGATCGAAGGTCCGCCGCGCCGGCAATGCCCGATCCTGTTACGCCAGACCAGCTTCAAGGCCTTGGACGAAGCCATCGCCTTCACAGACGCCCAGGGTAGCCACAGCGCGCGCTTCGGCGAAATCGAGCAACGTGGCGTGGCGCTGACGCCCAAAGGCCGTGCGTTGTATGACCAACTGCTAAATGCGGCGCGTGACGAACTGGGGGCATTACCCAATGAAGGCAATGCGACTCGGTACATGCAATTGATGGCGCAGCACTTTCAGGCATTTCCGGATGAACACGGGCAGATGCGCGAGCAGGGCCTGGCGTACTTTCGTTACTTCGCCACCGAGCAAGGCTTGGCGGCGCGCGGAACGGCCGATCAGCCGCGCACGCTGGAAGCGCTGATTGCGGCGGGTCACGTGGATGTGGAACCGTTGGTCTATGAGGATTTTCTGCCGGTCAGTGCGGCGGGGATTTTCCAGTCGAACCTGGGGGATGCGGCACAGAGTCACTATGCGGCGAACTCGAACCAGGCTGAGTTTGAGCAGGCGCTGGGGCGCCAGACGATTGATGAATTGAAGCTGTATGAGCAGACGCAGCAGCGTTCGGTGGATCACTGCCTTGAGTCACTGCTGAACTGAAAGAGATGCCCACCCGACTCACCAGCGTCATCCTGACGCCGTAACTGCCCCCGGAGTCGGGAAGGCGGTGGGCATCATAGGCAAGCGGTGGGAGGCTGTCCGTCAGAAAAGTCTGAACAAATGTGTCAACGTTATGCAGGAGCCGGCGAACCGGCTCCTGCACGTTCAGTCGAGTTGCTCGACGATTTTGTCTTTGACCAACAAGCGTTTTTTCTTCAACTTTTCCACATCTTCGTCGCTGGCACTGGCCGACTCCGCCTTGAGTACCTCTTTGTCGGCGTCGTCATATTGAGTGAGCAGCGAATCCAGACGTTTGTCGCCTGCCCTGCGTTCGTGAACGACTTCCTTGCTCAAACCCAAGTCCTGGTACAGGTCGTGTTTCACTGGCATGGCTACCTCCGCAAGTTGATCAATGGCCTACCCCCTTGAAGCTAGACCATTGCAGACAGTCTTGTCATGTTAAAGGCGGGAGAGCGTTGTCGCCCCTGCCCCATATGACCTCCATTGTCATCAAACGAGCGCGCTGGCGAGGAACGGTGCAGTGCGGCTGGTCTTGCTGTTGGCAACGTGCTGCGGCGCGCCGCACACGACGACGTTGCCACCCAAGTCCCCTGCCCCCGGCCCGATATCGATCACCCAGTCGCTTTGCGCCACCACGCGCATCTCATGCTCCACTACAACCACCGTATGGCCGGCATCGACCAGATGATTGAGTTGGCTCAGCAAGCGGTCCACATCCCGGGGATGCAACCCGGTGGTTGGCTCATCCAGCACATACAACGTGGCGCCCCGCGCATTGCGTTGCAGTTCCGTGGCGAGCTTGATGCGTTGCGCTTCACCGCCAGACAGCTCAGTCGCCGGCTGGCCGAGGCGCAAATAGCCCAGGCCGATATCCCGCAGCACCTGCAACGAACGCAAGATGCCGGGTTGTTCGGCAAACACCTCGACGGCCTGTTCCACCGTCAAGCCGAGTACCTGGGCGATGCTCAAGCCCTGCCATTTGATTGCCAGGGTTTCAGGGTTGTAGCGCGCGCCGTGGCAGGTCGGGCATGGTGCGTAAACGCTGGGCATGAACAGTAACTCAACGCTGACGAATCCTTCCCCTTCGCAGTTGGGGCAGCGGCCCTTGGCAACGTTGAAGGAAAACTGGCCGGCGTCGTAGTTGCGTTTTTTGGCCGCTGGCATGGCGGCGAACAGTTTGCGCACGTTGTCGAACAACCCGGTGTAGGTCGCCAGGTTGGAGCGCGGGGTACGGCCGATGGGTTTCTGGTCGACCTGTACCAGGCGACGGATGGATTCCAACCCGGCACTGATACGCCCACCACTGGTTTGCGGTGCATCGTCCTCCAGGCTCGGCGCTTCGTCGCTTTCGACCACGCGCCCAAGGCCGCTGCCCACCAGCTCCAGCAACGCCTGGCTGACCAGGCTGGACTTGCCCGAACCGGAAACGCCGGTGACCGACGTGAAGCAGCCCAACGGGAAGTCCACGTTCAGGCCCTTGAGGTTATTGCGCGTGACCCCTTCGAGTTTCAGCCAACCGGCTGGCTCGGGACGCGATGGCTTCGCCGCGCGCGGCGCGGCAAACAGGTACTCACGGGTCTGTGACGCCGTCACATCCGCCAACCCCGCCGGCGGCCCGCTGTACAGCACTTGCCCGCCGTGCTCACCAGCCGCCGGGCCCACGTCGATGAGCCAGTCGGCACGGCGCATGGTTTCCAAATCGTGCTCCACCACAAACAGCGAATTGCCTGCCGCTTTCAAGCGCTCCAACGCCGTGAACAGCGCCTCACCATCCGCCGGGTGCAACCCCGCCGAAGGTTCGTCGAGCACATAAATCACCCCGAACAGCTGCGAGCCCAACTGGGTGGCCAGCCTGAGTCGCTGCAACTCGCCGGATGACAATGTGGGTGTACTGCGCTCCAGGGACAGATAACCCAACCCCAGTTCGATCAAGGTGCTGACTCGCTCCAGCAAGTCCTGGGCGATGCGCTGGGCCGCCAGGCGTTTTTCCACCGACAGCTTCATCTTGTCCTGCCCTGCCGCCACCGGCCGCAATAGTTCGGCCAACTGCGCCAGCGTCAGTTGCGACAACTGGCCAATGTCCACCCCGGCAAACTTCACCGACAGCGCCGCCTTGTTCAGACGCTTGCCTTCGCACGCGGGGCAGGCGCTGCCCTGCATGAACTGGGACACGCGCTTTTTCATCAACGCGCTTTGGGTATGGGTGAAGGTGTGGAGGATATAGCGCCGCGCGCCGCTGAAGGTGCCCTGGTAGCTCGGCTCAAGCTTGCGCTTCAAGGCGTCGCGGGTCTGCGCAGGAGTGAAGCCGGCATACACCGGGACCGTGGGGGTCTCTTCGGTGAACAGGATCCAGTCGCGTTGTTTTTTCGGCAGGTCGCGCCAGGGAATATCCACGTCGTACCCCAGGGTCACGAGGATGTCCCGCAGGTTCTGCCCCTGCCACGCCAGCGGCCAGGCAGCCACCGCACGCTGGCGGATCGTCAGCGACGGGTCAGGTACCATCAGCGCCTCCGTCACTTCATACACCCGGCCCAGGCCGTGGCATTGCGGGCAGGCGCCCTGGGGCAGGTTCGGCGAGAAGTCCTCGGCATACAGCATCGCCTGCCCCGCCGGGTAGCTGCCGGCGCGGGAGTACAGCATGCGGATCAGGCTCGACAACGTGGTCACACTGCCCACCGATGAGCGCGCACTCGGCGTACCGCGCTGTTGTTGCAGCGCGACGGCGGGCGGCAGGCCTTCGATACTGTCCACGTCCGGCACGCCGACCTGGTCGATCAAGCGCCGCGCATACGGCGCCACCGATTCGAAATAGCGGCGCTGGGCCTCGGCATACACCGTGGAAAACGCCAGGGACGATTTGCCCGAACCCGAGACACCGGTGAACACCACCAGGGCATCGCGGGGAATGTCCACGTCGACATTGCGCAAATTATGTTCGCGGGCGCCACGCACCCGCACGAAACCGAGGGAGGCAGGGATGTTGCGCTGTGAAGTCATGGTCAACCTTATCGCGCGGTGAGCACGCTGCGCACCCGTTGCGTCAGGGCTTCGGGGCTGTAGGGCTTGCTCAGCAGGTGAATGTCGGCACTCAGCAAATGGTTGCTGGAGAGAATGTCGCGGGTGTGACCGGAGGTGAACAGCACCGGCACAGGAGGCGTCTGTGTGCGAGCCCAGGCGGCCAGGTCGGTACTTTTGACCCGGCCGGGCATCACCACGTCGGTAAAGATCAGGTCGGGCAGCGCGCCATCCTGCAACGCCAGCATCGCGCGGTCGCCGTCTTCTGCGGTCAGTACGGTGTAGCCGGACTGCTGCAGCAGCTCCACGACGGTCAGGCGCACGCCTTCGTTGTCTTCCACCACCAGAATGGTTTCCTGGCCGCCGGTGTGGGCCACCTGGTCGATGTGCACGTCGAGGCTCTCGGGTTCCAGGCTGTGGGGGAAATACATCTGCACCACCGAGCCCTTGCCCTCCTCGCTCCACACTTCGACGTGGCCGCCGCTCTGGCGCACGAAGCCAAACACCATGCTCAGCCCCAGCCCGGTGCCATGGCCCTCGCGCTTGGTGGTGAAGAAAGGTTCGAAGGCGCGCTTGAGGGTGGCCGGGGACATGCCGATGCCGGTATCGGTGACCGACAGGCGCACATATTCACCGGGCTTGATGCTTTTGCCGGCGCAATCATCGGGATTGAGGATGATGTTCTCGCCGCTGATGCGAATCATGCCCTCGCCCTTCATGGCGTCGCGGGCATTGATCGCAAGGTTGAGCAGCGCGTTTTCCAGTTGGTTGCGGTCGACATTGATGAACCAGGCGTCCTGGGGCATCTGGACATCGATATGGATGGTTTCACCCAGCGCCCGTTGCAGCAATTCACCCAGGCCGGCATAGATGCGTTGCGGGTTGTACACCGCGGGCGACAACGGTTGACGGCGTGCGAAGGCCAACAGTTGCGCCGACAGCTTGGCACCGCGCTCTACCGCAGCGATAGCAGCCGCCACGCGACGCTGCACCTGGGCGTTGTCCGGTTCGTGGCGCGCCAGCAAGTGGAGGTTGCCGGCGATCACTTGCAGCAGGTTGTTGAAATCGTGGGCCACGCCGCCGGTGAGGCCGCCGATGGCTTCGAGTTTCTGCGACTGACGCAACTGGTCCTCGGCGGCAGAGCGGGCCTGCACTTCGGCGGCAACGCGCTGCTCGAGGTTGTGGGTGAGCTCCTGGCGGACCTGCTCGGACTGCACCAGTTCGGTAGTCTCCACCACAATTGCCAGCACCCCGGCCGGTTGCTGGTTATCCCCGGCGACGGGGCTGTAGTAAAGGTCCAGCCACACGGTTTCCGGACGGCCGTTGCGCAGCAGCACCAAATCCTTGTTGTTGAACGACAGCGTGCCGCCAGCCAGGCAGGTGTCCACCACGTGACGATTGAAATCGGCCACTTCCGGCCAGCCCAGTTCCACCGGCGTGCCCAACAGGTACGGGTGGCGTCCGCCGGCAAACACCGAGTAGCTGTCGTTGTAGATCATGTAACCCGAGCGCCCCCAGAGCATCACCATGGGCACGGGCGAGGCCAGCATCATCTGCACGGTACAGGCGAGGCTGGTGGACCATTGGTCGATAGCGCCCAGGTCGGTGGTCGCCCAATCGAAGGCACGGATCCGCTGGGCCATCTCGCCGGCCCAGCCTTCACAGCCGTGGGGGTTGGATAAAAACTGCATGGTTGGGCTCTGTGCAAAGAAAAGGCAGTCGCAAATTTTGGAGCGTGCCAGGCGCGGATGGTTTCATCTCGTATAACTTAGGAGGTTATGGTCACATAAGCCACCGGCCTCAGTGAAAATCCCGACTGCGCACAGTGATGCCATCCAGCAACGGGCTCAGGTCGGTGAGGCGCCCTGCGATCAGGTGCCGCACTTCGCCCACGGCTTCCCAGCGCCCATCCACTTTCAGCAGTCGAGAGCCCACCAGCGCCTGGCGCTGACGCTCGGCCAGGTCGCGCCAGACCACCACATTGAGGTTGCCGAACTCGTCCTCCAGGGTCACGAAGGTGACACCACTGGCGGTGCCCGGCCGTTGCCGACCCGTGACCAACCCGGCGACGCTGACATTGCGCCCATGCTCCACCCCCATCAGTTCGCGGGAACTGCGGCAGCGACGCTTGCGCAGTTCTGCCCTCAACAGTGCCAACGGATGCGGGCCCAGGGTGGTGCCAAGGGTGGCGTAGTCCGCCTGCAGATCCTCGCCCACCGACGGTGCCGGCAGCGCCACGACGGCCTCGTCCGGGCTGGGCAGGCCGGCAAACAAGCCGAGTTGCCTGTGCACGCCCGCCACCTCCCAGCGTGCCTTGTGCCGGTTGCCTGCCAGGCTGCGCAAGGCACCCGAATCTGCCAGCAGCGCCTGGGCCCTGGCATCCAGCCCGACGCGCTCGTCCAGGTCGGCAATGTCGGTAAATGCCCGGCGCTGGCGAGCCGCTTCGATGCGTTTGCCATCTTCCTCGCGAAAGCCCGAAATCATGCGCAAGCCCAGGCGAATGGCCGGTTGTTGGCCGTCGATGGGTTCCAGGCTGCAGTCCCAGTCGCTGGCCAGTACGTCCACCGCACGGACCTGCAATCGGTGGCGTCGTGCATCCTGCAGGATCTGGTCCGGGCTGTAGAACCCCATGGGCCAGCTGTTGATCAGCGCACAGGCGAAGGCTGCAGGCTCATGGCATTTGAGCCAGCAACTGGCGTAGGTCAGCAAGGCGAAACTGGCGGCGTGGGATTCGGGGAAACCATAGCTGCCAAAGCCCTTGATCTGCTCGAAAATCTGCGCAGCAAATGCCTCGCTGTAGCCGTTTTTCAACATCCCGCTGCGCAAGCGCGCCTGATGCGGCTCCAGCCCACCGTGGCGTTTCCAGGCCGCCATCGAGCGGCGCAGTTGGTCGGCCTCGCCGGGGCCGTAGTCGGCCGCGACCATGGCGATCTGCATCACTTGTTCCTGGAACAACGGGATGCCCAGGGTGCGCTCCAGCACCGCTTTCAATTGCGGCGAGGGATAGGTGGTTGCTTCTTCGTTGTTTCGCCGGCGCAGATACGGATGCACCATGCCGCCCTGGATCGGCCCCGGCCGCACAATCGCCACCTCGATCACCAGGTCGTAAAAGGTCTGGGGTTTGAGCCGGGGCAACATCGACATCTGCGCCCGTGATTCGATCTGGAACACACCGATGGTGTCGGCCTTGCTGATCATCGCGTAGGTGGCCGGGTCTTCCTTGGGAATGGTCGCCAAAGCCAGGTCTTGGTTGCGATGGCGGCGCAGCAAGTCGAAACAACGGCGGATCGCGCTGAGCATGCCCAAGGCAAGGATATCGACCTTGAGCAGGCCGACGGCGTCGAGGTCGTCCTTGTCCCACTGGATGATGGTGCGTTCGGCCATGGCGGCGTTTTCCACCGGCACCAGGGTGTCCAGCGGGAACTCGGAAATCACGAAACCGCCGGGGTGCTGGGACAGGTGACGAGGGAAACCGATCAGTTGCTGGGTGAGCGTGAGCACGCGGCGCAGGATCGGGCTTTCGGGGTCGAAGCCACCTTCGCGCAGGCGCTCCAGTGGCGGTGCATCGTCGCTCCAGCGCCCGCAGCAATCGGCCAGGGCGTTGATCTGGTCCGGCGGCAAGCCCAGGGCCTTGGCCACATCGCGCACTGCGCCGGCCGCGTGGTAACTGCTGACCACCGCCGTCAGCGCTGCGCGGGTGCGACCGTAGCGTTGGAACACGTATTGCAGCACCTCTTCGCGGCGTTCGTGTTCGAAGTCCACGTCGATGTCCGGCGGTTCGTTACGCTCGCGGGACATGAAACGCTCGAACAGCAGGCTGGTGAGGCTGGGGTCGATCTCGGTGATGCCCAAGGCAAAGCACACGGCCGAGTTCGCTGCCGAACCACGGCCCTGGCACAGGATCGAACGGCTGCGGGCGAAGCGCACAATGTCGTGCACGGTAAGAAAGTAGCTTTCGTAACCCAGCTCGTTGATCAGCTCCAGTTCGTTGTTGATCTGCTGCAAGGTCTTGGCATCTGCGCCTTGCGGCCAGCGTTGGGCGATGCCTTCTTCGGTCACCGTGCGCAGCCAGGATTGGGCGTCATGGCCTGTAGGCACCAGTTCGCGCGGGTAGTGGTAACGCAACTGGCTGAGATCGAAAGTGCAACGGCGGGCGATGGCCTGGGTTTCATCCAGCAAGGCTTGCGGGTACAGCCCGGCCAGGGCGTCGAGGCTGCGCAAGTGTCGCTCGCCATTGGGGTGCAAGCGTGTGCCAGCCTCGGCCACCGGTACGTGATGACGGATGGCGGTCATGGTGTCCTGCAGGGCCCGACGGCCACGGGCGTGCATGTGCACGTCGCCGCAGGCCACCGCCTGGAGATTCAGGCTGGCCGCCAGTTGCAGGCGTTGCTCCAGGTGCCGCGCATCGTCCTGGCCGCAATGCAGGTGCACGGCCAGCCACAGGCGGTCGGTAAAGGTTCGGCGCAGCCATTGGATACTCGCCTGGGTATCGCTGTCGTCGGCGACCCACAATGCCAGCAGGCCAGGCAAGGGTTGCTCGACGTCTTCTTGCAGCAGGCGATAGCTGCCTTTTTCGGCGCGGCGCCTGGCCAGGGTGATCAGGCGGCACAGGTGCTGATAGCCGCTGAGGTCTTCGACCAGCAACACCAGCTTCGGGCCGTTTTCGATACGCACTTCACTGCCGATAATCAGCGGCAACTCCACCGCCTTCGCCGCCTGCCAGGCCCGCACGATGCCCGACAGCGTGCATTCATCGGTGATCGCCAGCGCGCTGTAGCCTTGGCGTTTGGCGCGTTCGAACAATTCCAGCGCACTGGAGGCGCCGCGCTGGAAGCTGAAGTGGGACAGGCAGTGCAGCTCGGCGTAGCTCATGCAAACCAACCCTGCAACCACAACCCATCGCGTTGCCCCACGGTGCGGTAGGCCCAGCCTTGCTGCCCGGCACGGGTCTGCACCAGATAATAGTCTCGACGGATGTCGGCGCCATCCCACCAACCGGACTCGATGCGTTCCGGGCCCATGAGGATCTGCACGCCCTGCTCAGCCAGCAAGGTCGGTTCGCTCAGCAGCCAGCCGGGTCGCTGCGCCTTGTTCAGCGCCGGGCACGGATAGTTGTCTGCCGTCGCCTGCCAGGCGCATTCGGGGCGGTGGTCTGCGTGAAACCGCAGGCCCTGCACCGCCTCGTCGCCCAAGCGCGCGCGCAGGCGTTCGCGTAGCTGTTCCCAGGGCAAAGATTGTTGCGGGCGGTCGTCGAACAGGTCCTGGCGCTGCGGAACAAACACCGGCAGGTCTTGGGCAACCAGGCGAAAGCCGCGCACTGGCGAGGTGACTTGCACGTGTTCCAGGCGGCCACGGGCCAGTTCGAACAGCATGGCGGGTTCACGTTCGGCGCTGAGCAGGCCGACCTTGATCACGGTGTCCGGCGCCTGGGCATGCTCCAGGTGCAGGTCGAAACGCTGCACGCCACTGTCACGCCCGCACAGGAACGCCGACAAGTCCCCGGTCAACCGCCGCAATGGAAACAGCAGTGCCTGATGAGATTGCACGTCGTAATTGAGCTCGATGCGCACATCAAACTGATCCGGCGGCTGGTAGAACGCCAGGGCCAGCGGCCGCTGCCCGGTCAGCGCGTCCAGGTGCTTGAGCAGGCTGGCGTCAAAGCGCCGCGCCAGGGTATGCCGAGGCAACGCCTGCACTTGTGCCAGGGTGCGCAACCCCATGCGCGACAACGCGGTGGCGGCCTGAGGCTCGAGGCCGCAACGGTCAATGGGCAGCGGCGCCAGGGCGTGCAGCATTTCGTCATCGCCCACGGCCAGGCCATTGTAGAGATTGGCCAGCACCCGCGCTGCCGCCGGATTGGGGGCGGCAACGATGCGATGCCGAAAACCCAGTTCGTCCAGTTCCTTGCGCAGGCGCGCTTCGAACTGCGGCCACGGCCCGAACAGGCCCAGGCTCGATTCGATCTCGAACAACAAGGCGCGCGGGTAATACAGGCTCACCTGGGAACTGAAACGATAGGCCCACGCGGCCAAAAATTGCTGCCAGCGTTCGATCTCGGCGGGGTCGTGTTCAGCGCTGGCAAATCCCTTGGCCAGGGTATTCGCCGCCGTCAGGGATTGCCCGGGGCGCAGGCCCAGGGCGCGCGCGGCGTCATTGACGGTTTGCAGCACGCGGCGCTGAGGGGTACCGGCCAGCAGCACCAGGGGCTGGTCCGGTTCGGGGTGCCCACGCTGCACTCCGTCCAGCGCCAATTGCGGGAAGACAATACACACCCAGCGCATGGCAACCTCAATGCCCCGCCAGGGCTATCGGCGAGGGATGAGCCAACCCGCCCCGGCATTTGAGCACCCGCACCTGCGCGGGTTTGGCTTCGACCACCAGGCGCAGGGCAGCCGGTGATGAGTTGACCGCCTCGCTCAAGGCACGCCAGGCAAACGCCAGGGTCTGCCCGGTTTCCGCCGCCACCTGCAAGCGCCGCAACGCGCGATCATCGGCCTTGTGCGGCCAGCACAACACTGCGCCGCAACTGCCGGAACGCAAACACTGCTCCACCGCCCACAAGGCGTCACGCTCCTCTGCCTGAATCACCGAGAGCAGGCGCAGGTCCACCCCGGCGTTCTGCCAGGCATGGGGGTACGGCGTGTAGGGCGGCGCCACCAGCACAATGCGCTCCCCCGCCTTGGATAAGCGCGCCAGGGTCGGCAGCACCAGTTGAAGTTCGCCGACGCCCTCCTTGGCCATGAGGATTTCGCTCAGCGCCGACTCCGGCCAGCCACCCGTGGGCAACACCGCGTCCAGCGCCGCCAGGCCCGTGGGATGCACGCTGGCCGGCGGCGCGGCGGGTCGGCCTTTCCACACGCGCCCGCCATTGAACAGCGCGTCCAGGGCAACCACGGCGCCCATCAGCCTTGCCTCACCAGGCCGCAGAACACCCCTTCAATGGCCAGGTCCCGGTCGGGGCCCACCACAATGGGTTGATACGCCGGGTTGCGCGGCAGCAGGCGCACGTTGTCGCCATTGCGCTCGAAACGCTTGATGGTCACTTCGCCGTCCAGGCGCGCCACCACAATTTGCCCGTTCAAAGCCTCGACGCTGCGGCGCACGCCCACCAGGTCACCGTCAAGAATGCCGTCCTCGATCATCGAGTCACCCTGCACCCGCAGCAGATAATCCGGGGTTTTCGCAAAGGTGGCAGGGTCCAGTTGCAGGCGACTGTGCACCTCGGCATCGGCGCCGATGGGCATGCCGGCCGCCACACGGCCGAGCACCGGCACGTCCAACCACTCGGGACGCGTGGGCTGGTTAAGCAGGCGAATGCCTCGGGCCTGATTGGGGTTGACCTCGATAAAACCGGCCTCGGTCAACGCCAGCACATGCTTGCGTGCCACGCTGCGCGAGGCAAAGCCGAACGCCTCGGCGATCTCGGCGAGGCTGGGAGACTGGCCCTGCTGCGCGATGCGGTCGCGGATAAAGGTCAGGATGGCGGTACGGCGGGGAGTTAAAGTCGTCATGGAGTACATTTGTACTCCTGTGGGAAATTTCTGACAATAGCCGCTAGTCGAGCCGGAGCCACAAGAGCTGGCGAAGCGTCCTACTTGACTGCCGGATAAGCGCTACTGCCCCGCCCTGAGAACCTTTGCAAAGTCCTTCGCCTGACGACACGGTGCGAGGGTTCAAGCCCGCCCACTCCCGAATTACCAGCCCTCCTTCAGCATGCGTAATTCGAAATGCTGCAACAACATAATAGTCTTCCCATCCACAATCTCGCCGCTCTGCACCATCGCAAACGCGTGCTCAAACCCCAGTTCCAACACTTCAATATCTTCACCCTCCTCCTCC
>NZ_PCOZ01000030.1 GCF_002979555.1 Pseudomonas sp. MYb60
GTGGGCGGGCGGGTGATCGACACCTTGGGGTTGGGCAGCCTGGGCTTTGCGGCCTCCGGGTTTATCCTGCTGTCGATCCTGCTGGCGTTGTGGTTGATGACCGCCAAGCAACCGGTCGCCACCCACCCCTGAGCTGTCAGGGCAGGGCGGTGAACAATTCCCGTCGCGCCCCTTCGGTAATCGCCACGATGCCGGGGTGCTTGACCTTGCGCTCCACCGAGATGGCGTAAAACGACTCGGTGACCGCATCGGTCTGACCAATCAGCGCCACGCCGTATTGGCGCACCACTTCGTCGGCAATCACGCTGGGGGCGATGAAAATGCCACTGCCGGATTGGCCGAACGCCTGCATCAACGCGCTGTCGTCGAATTCGCCGATGATTTTCGGCTGTATCTGCTGCTCGGCGAACCAGCGCTGCAAACGGCTGCGTACCACGGTTTCCGCGCCGGGGATCAATAGGGGCGCACCCTGCAAACACTGTGGGAAAGTGCCTGCGTACTCGTCAGCCAGGGCCTGGGTGGCGAAAAAGCTGATACCGCATTCGCCGAGTTTCTGGCTGTAGCCTTTAATGTCCAGGTGTGTGGGCATCGGGCTGTCGGAAATCACCAGGTCCAAACGTTGGATCGCCAGGTCGGCCAGCAGGCGTTCGAGTTTGTCTTCACGGCAGGTGATGCGGATCGGCTCGCTCAGCTCCATGGTCGGTGCAATCAGGCGGTAGACGATGGATTTGGGCACCACGTCCGCCACCCCAACGCGGAACACAATCTGCTGTTCATTGGGCTGCGCGCGCAGCATCGCCTCCAATTGGTTGCCGGTCTGGAACATCTGTTCGGCGTAGGGCAGTGCCTGGCGCCCGGCTTCGGTCAGCTCCAGTTGGCGCCCGACGCGCTGAAACAGCGCGATGCCGAAGGTCTGTTCCAGCAGGCTGATCTGCCCGCTGATGGTCTGCGGGGTCAGGTTCAGTTGCTCACAGGCGCGCACGATGCTGCCGGTCTTGGCCACGACCCAGAAGTAATGCAATTGTCGGTAATTGAGCATGACCGTCGTCACTTCGTAAAAATCGAAGTATACGCGAGAAAAATACGAATTTTCCTGAACTGTTCGCCTGCATAGAATGCCTCGCTATCGCGGGGCCACTATTTGGACCCAATGGTTCTAACGAGGAATACGTCATGAAACTCAATTCTCTGGGCGCGGCCTCCTTGCTTGCGCTTTCATTGGTAGTGATCAGCGGCTGCGACCAGGTCGAAAAGAGCGCGCAACAAGTGATGGGCAAGGCCACTGAATCGGCCAAGCAAGCGATCGATGATACCCACAAGGCTGCCGAGCAGGCCTTGAGCGAAGCGACACAAGGCTTGATCAATCCGCAGAAGAAGGATGAAGATCAGGACGAGAAACAGCCGGAATCGAACAGTAAAGAAGCCTAATTTCCCCGCACAACGTCAGGACTGACCTATGGATTACCTTTTACAACTGGCCGCCAGCCCCACGGCGTGGGTCGCACTGGCTACCTTGATCGTGATGGAGATCGTGCTGGGCATCGATAACCTCATCTTCATCTCGATTCTCACCAACAAGCTGCCGGAGCAGCATCGGGCCAAGGCGCGACGCATCGGCATCAGCATGGCGTTGGTGTTGCGCCTGGGCCTGTTGAGTACCATCGCGTTCATCGTGCAGTTGACCACGCCGGTGTTCGAAGTGCTGGGCCAGGCGTTTTCGTGGAAGGACATGATCCTGATTGCCGGTGGCCTGTTCCTTGTGTGGAAGGCCACCACCGAGATCCATCACAGCATGGACCCGGAGCCGGAGGAGAAGGCCAGCGTCAGCAATACCGTCACCATCGGTTTTGCAGCGGCCATCGGGCAGATCCTGTTGCTGGACCTGGTGTTCTCCATCGACAGCATCATTACCGCCGTGGGCATGACCGAGCACTTGCCGATCATGATCATCGCCGTGGTGACCTCGGTAATCGTGATGCTGGTAGCGGCCGAGCCGTTGGCCAAGTTCATCAACGACAACCCGACCGTGGTGATGCTGGCCCTGGGCTTCCTGATCATGATCGGCATGACGCTGATCGCCGAAGGCTTCGGCGCCCACGTGCCAAAAGGCTACGTGTACGCGGCGATGGCATTCTCGGCGGCCATCGAGTGCCTGAACATAGCGCGGCGCAACCGGCATAAGCGGTTGCTGGCAGCCCGCCAATAATCAAATGGGGCCTTGAAAGGCCCCATTTTTTTGGCTGGCTGATTATGGCAAGGGCGCTCACCCCCTCAGAACCACTCACCCCTAGGAATCTGCGCTGAGCTGCGTAGGATCCGGGCAATCCGTATCGCCGTTATTCAACCCCTGCTTGTAGTTGCGGCTCAGCAGCGTGGCCTTGCCGTTGTGCCAGGTCAGTTTCAGCACATACAGGGTGTCATAGTCACCGCCGGACCAATCGTCGGTAATCGTGTGCTTTTGCCCTGATGCTTCACTGGCGACCTTGTTGATCAACTCCGGCAGATAACCGTGGGACCAGGCGGTGTAGATGATGGAGTTGTGGTACTTGTCGTCCACCAATTCATCGGCCAGGTCACTGGTGTCATTCGCTGAATACTCGATGTTCACCGGCAGGCCCAGCTTGATCGCGCTGGGACTGATGGTCATCAGCGGGCGAATGTAGCTGTAGGAATTGTCCAGTTCACCTTCCTCGACGTTGCGCGTCGGGTTGGCGGCGAACACAAAGTCGGCCTTGCCGAATTTTTCCGGCAGCAGGGTGGCCAGGTTCATTGCGCGATTGAGGCCCTGGCAGTTGAGCTGGCCCAGGCCGCCGGCGGGTTTTTCGCCGTGACGCAGGAATACCAGGGTTTGCACGCCGTCGGCGGGTTCGGCCTTGCTGGTGCGCGACTCCAACGTCAGGCCAATGGCACCACCTACCAGCAACAGCGGCAACATGATGTATGAATAACGTTTCAGGTGCAGCGCAAGGCACAGAGGCTTGAGGTTCATGGGTATCGAGTCTTCAGTGCATCGGGTGAGGGCGGACAAGCCCGGCCCCAGTGGCACCAAGGGCGCCCTGCGGTATTCCTTGTCGATATAGCAAGGTGCCTCCATTCACCCATCAAGCGCAGTTAAGAGTGTGCGAGGGCCCATTGGTTCGCCCAGAGCGGATAATAGCCGGCGGATATTGCGCATTCATGACCCGAGCAGGACAGCGGGCAGATGACTATCATGGGGGCTTTGCGCCCAAGGTATTTGTCGATGAACCCACTCGCCGCGTTCCCGATCAACAGCAAATGGCCCGCCCAGCATCCCGAGCGGCTACAGCTCTATTCGTTGCCGACACCCAATGGCGTCAAGGTATCGATCATGCTTGAAGAGTTGGGCCTGCCTTACGAGGCGCACAAGGTCAGCTTCGAGACCCAGGACCAATTGTCTCCCGAGTTTCTGTCCCTGAATCCCAATAACAAGATCCCCGCGATCATCGACCCCAATGGTCCAGGCGAGGTGCCACTGGCGCTGTTCGAGTCTGGCGCGATCCTGATCTACCTGGCGGAAAAAACCAGCCAACTGCTCCCCGAAGACCCGGCTGCCCGCTACGAAACGCTCCAGTGGCTGATGTTCCAGATGGGCGGCATCGGTCCGATGTTCGGCCAGTTGGGGTTCTTCAACAAATTCGCCGGCAAGGCCTACGAAGACAAGCGTCCTCGCGACCGCTACGCCGCCGAATCCCGACGCCTGCTCGATGTGCTGGAAAAGCGCCTGCTGGGTCGCACCTGGATCATGGGCGACGCGTACAGCATCGCTGACATCGCCACGTTCCCGTGGATTCGCAACCTGATCGGCTTTTACGAATCCGGCGACCTGGTGGGCATCGCCGACTTCCCAAACGTACTGCGCGCCCTGGATGGTTTCGTAGCCCGGCCGGCGGTGATCCGTGGCCTGAATATTCCGAGCTGAGCCCATGCCGACCTTCGATTTCAAGCAACTGGACGAATTCGGCCGCCTATCGCTCAAAGGCAACCCGCTGGCCGTGGTGCTCGGAGCCGACAGCCTGAATGCGGGCGTCGCCCAGTGTTTACTTGCCGAAGGTCTGGCGCCGGGTCGTTATGTCGTCGGCCAGGGCACGGCCCTGGGGCGCGTGCAGCTTTAGATCAAGACATTATTACGACCCGCGCAATAGACTATTGGCCCGTCGGCGTTTGTGTTGCCGGGGCCAAGGGGCATAAGCTTTCGCCCCAAAGTGTTGACCTTATCCAGGAAAATCATGACCAGCCAGTTCCCCCAAGCCCGTCCACGCCGCCTGCGCCGCTCCCCGGAGCTGCGCGGTCTGTTCCAGGAAACCGAGTTCACCCTTAACGACCTGGTGCTGCCGATCTTTGTCGAAGAAGAAATCGACGACTTCGTGCCGATCACCAGCATGCCCGGCGTGCAGCGCATTCCAGAGAAAAAACTCGCCGCCGAGATCGAGCGTTACGCCCGTGCCGGCATCAAGTCGGTGATGACGTTTGGCGTGTCCCACCACTTGGACGCCAGCGGGAGCGACACCTGGAAAGAACGCGGCCTGGTCTCGCGCATGTCCTCGATCATCAAGGACGCCGTGCCGGAAATGATCGTGATGTCCGACACCTGCTTCTGCGAATACACCGACCACGGCCATTGCGGCGTGATGCACGGCGCCCACGTCGACAACGACGCGACCCTGGTCAATCTCGGTAAACAGGCCGTGGCCGCCGCCCGTGCGGGGGCTGACGTCATTGCCCCTTCGGCGGCAATGGACGGCCAGGTCCAGGCAATCCGACGCGCCCTGGATGACGCGGGCTTCACCCATATCCCGATCATGGCCTACTCGACCAAATTCGCTTCGGCCCTCTACGGCCCCTTCCGTGAGGCGGGCGGCAGTGCCCTGAAAGGCGACCGCAAAAGCTACCAGATGAACCCGATGAACCGCCGCGAAGCCGTGCGCGAATCGCTGCTCGACGAACAGGAAGGCGCGGACGCGCTGATGGTTAAACCGGCCGGTGCGTATCTGGACATCATCCGCGACATCCGCGAAACCTCACGCCTGCCGGTGGCGGCGTACCAGGTGAGCGGTGAGTACGCGATGATCAAATTCGGCGCGCAGGCGGGGGCGATTGATGAAGACCGTGTAGTGCGTGAGACGTTGGGCTCGATCAAGCGGGCTGGGGCGGATTTGATCTTTACGTACTTTGCGATGGATTTGGCGTTGGCGGGGATCTGAGGTCACGGCATTACACTGTGGCGAGGGAGCTTGCTCCCGCTGGGCTGCTTAGCAGCCCTTAGCGAGTGAACTCGCCATTGGCGTGATTAAACACAATGCGGTTGTTGTCGGGCAGGCGCAAAATTTTCAGTTGGCCGCAGTTGTCGTAGCCGTATTCATACGCCGTCACCGCGCAACCAGCGTTCGAGCGGCGCGATCACCGACTGACAGGAGGGGTACAGCGCCTGCCAATGCGCCTTGGAAACATTGGGATAAAAATTGAGGGGCTTTGCAGAGGTTCCCAGGGCGGGGGAGTAGAGCTCATGCGGCGGTTGCGTGGGAGGTTTCTTCAGGCAATGATCAATGCACATTGATCGGCGAACCCTGTTTAGACTCACAGGTCGATATCTGCACTGTCCGGCCAGCCGTTACCCAAGGAAACCCCATGCCTTCAAGCCGCCTGCTCCTGTGCGTCATGCCCTTGCTGATACTGGCGGGTTGCTCCACCTCCCGTGGCCCTCAGCAACCGGAGCGCAGCGAAACCGAGGTGAAGGCTCAGATTGTGCGCCTGTTACCGGTCAAGCTCGCGGATCGCAACGGCTGGGCACAGGACATTTACACGGCGTTCGACACTCAGAAAATCTATCCCAGTACCGAGAACATCTGCGCCGTGCTGGCGGTGACCGAGCAGGAGTCAACCTATCAAGTCGATCCGCCCGTGCCGAATATGGGCAAGATTGCTCAGGAGGAAATCCTGCGCCGTGCGGGAAAAGTCCATGTGCCGGCCTTTGTGGTACGCAGCGCCTTGCAACTCAGCTCACCCACCGGCAAGACCTACGCCGACCGTTTGAACGCGGCGCGCACAGAGAGGGATCTCAGCAGCATCTTCGATGACTTCATCAGCATGGTGCCGTTGGGCAAGACGCTGTTTGGCGGTTTCAACCCGGTGCATACCGCTGGCCCCATGCAGGTCAGCATCGACTTTGCACAGAAACAGGCGCGGGGTTATCCCTACACGGTGGACGGCAGTATCCGACGCGAAGTCTTCACTCGCCGGGGTGGCATGTACTTCGGCATCGCCCACTTGTTGGGTTATCCGGTGAACTACGACCAGCCGCTGTACCGCTTTGCCGACTTCAACGCGGGGTGGTACGCCAGCCGCAACGCCGCTTTCCAGGCCGCCGTCAGCCGCGCGTCGGGTACGGAGTTGGCGCTGGACGGGGACTTGATTCGTTACGGCTCGTTGCTACCCGGCACCACCGAGCTGGCCGTACGCTCGCTGGGCGCGAAACTGGATATGCGCAACCCCAGCATCCGCAGCCAGCTGGAGCAGGGCGAGCAGTTGGACTTTGAAGAGACCACCCTCTACAAACGGGTATTCGCCCTGGCCGACAAAGCCGCCGGCAAGCCGATGCCCCGGGCGATTTTGCCGGGTATCGTCCTCAAGAGCCCGAAGATCACCCGCAATCTCACCACGGCGTGGTTCGCCAAGCGGGTGGATGAGCGTTACCAGCGCTGCATGAAGCGCTGACTGTCGTGGTTCTGGCGTATTGACGCAAAGCATCGTGCAGGATTTGCACCGCTAATGGTGATGGCCGCTGCTTGCCGCCAGGCGTACACCTCAACGCTTGTCCCAATGAAGAACCCGCCATGATCGCAAACGCCGTGCCCGAAGGTTTTGTTGCGTTGCCCCGCAGCAGTCCGCTGCTGGAGCTTCTGGGCCCGGCCTATTGCCGGGGTGAAGGCCTGCAACTGGAGATCGGCCTACGTGCCGATAATCGCCATGCCAATGGACGCGGCACGGTGCATGGCGGGGTGTTGGCGACGCTGGCGGATGTCGGTATGGGTTATGCGATGGCGTTTTCCAGTGAGCCACCATTACCGTTGATTACGGCGAGCATGACGTTGGATTACCTGGGGGCGGTGCAAGTGGGGGAGTGGATGGTGGTGCGGTTGGAGCATCACAAGCGTGGGCGGCAGATGGCGTTTGCCACGGTGAGTCTGCAGGTTGGGGAGAAGGTCGTGGCGCGGGCGAGTGCGGTGTTTGCAGTGCCGCAATCTGCCAGGCAGTGAAGATCAAATGGGGAGGGGGCAAGCCCCTTCCCACAATTGAATGGTGTTGATTGCTACTTAGTTGCGTTCGAGGGCGAGGGCTACCCCTTGGCCGCCGCCGATGCACAGCGTCGCCAGGCCTTTCTTGGCGTCGCGTTTGATCATTTCATGCAACAGGGTCACCAGTACGCGGCAACCTGAGGCGCCGATAGGGTGGCCGATGGCGATGGCGCCGCCATTGACGTTGACCTTTTCCGCATCCCATTCCAGTTCTTTGCCCACAGCCAAGGCCTGCGCGGCGAACGCTTCGTTGGCCTCGATCAGGTCCAGGTCGCCCAGCCTCCAGCCGGCTTTGTCCAGGCAGCGGCGGGTGGCCGAGACCGGGCCGATGCCCATGATCGCCGGATCTACACCCGCGTTGGCGTAGCTGGCGATTCGCGCCAGTACCGGCAGGCCGAGGGCCTTGGCTTTGTCGGCGCTCATCAGCAACACCGCAGCGGCGCCGTCGTTGAGGCTGGAAGCGTTGCCTGCGGTGACGCTGCCGTCTTTCTTGAACGCCGGCTTGAGCTTGCCCAGGGACTCGGCGGTGGTGCCGGCGCGGGGTTGCTCATCCACGGTGAAGGCGACGGGATCGCCCTTGCGTTGGGGGATCAGGATCGGGGTGATTTCGTCGGCAAAGCGGCCTGCTTCGATAGCAGCAGCGGCTTTCTGCTGGGAGGCAGCGGCGAATGCATCCTGGACTTCACGGCTGATGCCGTACTTGTCCACCAGGTTCTCGGCGGTGATGCCCATGTGGTAATCGTTGAAGGCATCCCACAGGCCGTCGGTGATCATGCTGTCGAGCATTTTGGCGTGGCCCATGCGCAAACCGGTGCGTGCGGCCGGCAGCACATAGGGGGCCAGGCTCATGTTCTCCATGCCGCCGGCGATGATGACTTCAGCGTCACCGCAGCGGATGGCCTGGGCACCAAGGTGCAGGGCCTTGAGGCCGGAGCCGCACACCTTGTTCAGGGTCAGGCTCGGCACGGCGTGGGGCAGGCCGGCAAGGATCGAAGCCTGGCGTGCCGGGTTCTGGCCGCTGCCCGCGGTGAGCACCTGGCCGAGGATCACTTCATCCACCAGGGCCGGGTCCAGGCCGGTCTGCTCCAGCAGGCGGCGGATCACGGCGGCGCCCAGTTCCGGTGCCGGGATATTCGCCAGCGAACCCTGGAAGCTGCCCACGGCGGTGCGGGTGGCAGCAACAATCACGACGTCTTGCATGGAATCTGTCCTCACTGGAAGTGCATTTCTGGAACGTGGTCCGGGACAATCAGTTTACCGGCGGTCTTGCTCACAATCTCTTCAACGCTGACGCCAGGTGCGCGTTCCTTGAGGACAAAAGCGCCATTTTCGATTTCCAGGTACGCGAGGTCGGTCAACACCCGCTTGATGCAGTTCGCACCGGTCAGCGGCAGGCTGCATTGGCTGAGCAGCTTGGACTCACCGTCCTTGGACGCGTGGGTCATGATCACAATGATGTTCTCGGCACCGGCCACCAGGTCCATCGCGCCGCCCATGCCCTTGACCAGCTTGCCGGGGATCATCCACGAGGCAATGTTGCCCTGCACGTCGACTTCAAATGCACCGAGGACGGTGAGGTCGACGTGGCCGCCGCGGATCATCGCGAAGGACTCGGCGGAGGAGAAAATCGACGCGCCGATACGCGCGGTGACGGTCTGCTTGCCGGCGTTGATCATGTCGGCATCGATGGTGTCTTCGGTAGGAAACGGCCCCATGCCCAGCAGGCCGTTTTCCGATTGCAGCATCACTTCCATGCCTTCGGGAATGTAGTTGGCGACCAGGGTCGGGATGCCGATGCCGAGGTTGACGTAGAAACCGTCCTGCATCTCGCGGGCGACGCGTTGAGCCATTTGTTCGCGGGTAAGCGCCATGTTTGTTTCCTCTTATTGTTCGGGCTGGGGGCGGATTATTTGCGCACGGTGCGCTGTTCGATGCGCTTCTCGAACGTGCCGCAGATGATCCGGTCGACGTAGATGCCAGGGGTGTGGATCTGCGCCGGGTCCAGCTCGCCCGGTTCGACGATTTCTTCGACTTCCACCACGGTGATCTTGCCGGCGGTGGCGGCCAGCGGGTTGAAGTTCTGGGCGGTGTGACGGTAGATGACGTTGCCGAAGTGGTCGGCTTTCCAGCCTTTGACGATGGCGAAGTCGCCGGTGATGGATTCTTCCATCAGGTACGGACGACCTTTGAATTCACGGGTTTCCTTGCCTTCGGCTACAGGAGTGCCGACGCCGGTGGCAGTGAAGAACGCCGGGATGCCTGCACCGCCTGCGCGCATTTTTTCCGCCAGGGTGCCTTGGGGGGTCAGCACCACTTCGATTTCGCCGCTGAGCAGTTGTTTTTCAAACAGGGCGTTTTCACCCACGTAGGACGCGATCACCTTGCTGATCTGCTTTTGTTCCAGCAGCACGCCGAGGCCAAAACCATCGACGCCGCAGTTGTTGGAAACCACGGTCAGGTCGCGGGTGCCTTTACGCTTGATCTCGGCGATGAGGTTTTCCGGAATGCCGCACAGGCCAAAACCGCCGGAGAGCACGGTCATGCCGTCTTCCAGGCCTGCGAGTGCTTCTTCATAGGACGCCACGCGTTTATCGAAACCTGCCATATGCACCTCTATTATTGTGTGTGGTCCAGCCAGTGAACCGAGTGTTGCGCCGGAGGATTGATTTGTTAAGTTGTTTTTTTAGGTTGATTGATTTAAAAAACAGCATAGTCGAGTCTTCTTCCGAGGCAGCCCATGACCGTCAAACAGATGCGAGCTTTTCTCGCCGTGGCCCAAAGCCTCAGCTTTGCCGCCGCCTGCGAGCGCCTGCACCTCTCCCAATCGGCGCTGAGCCTGACCATCAAGGGCCTGGAAGAAGGGCTGGGCGGCCGCTTGTTCAGCCGCAATACACGTAATGTTGCACTCACGCCTGAAGGTGAGTCCTTGTTGCCTTTGGCGCGCCGGTTGATTGCCGATTGGGACAATGCTGAAGATGAACTGCGCCAGCGTTTCACCCTGCAACGCGGTCGCGTGACGGTGGCAGCGATGCCATCGTTCGCTGGTAACCTGCTGCCGCCGATCCTGAAGATATTCCGCGCGCGTTACCCTCAGGTGAATGTGACGGTGCACGACCTGATCAACGAGCAGGTGCTGGAAATGGTGCGCGACCGCCAGGTGGAACTGGGCGTGGCATTCGAACCGTCAGAAGGCTCGTCGCTGGCGTTTACGCCGCTGTACCTGGACCGGTTCATCGCCGTGGTACCGGGCGACTCGCCGTTGGCCGAACGTTCTGAGATCGACTGGAAAACCCTGCTGCAACAGCCGTTCATTACCTTGCAACGGCCCTCGACGGTGCGGGTCATGCTGGAAGAACATCTAGGCGCGTTGCAGATGAAGCTGCCGGTGGCGCTGGAAAGCCATCAACTGGCGACGGTGGGAAAAATGGTGGCGAGTGGGCTGGGTGTGAGTGCCGTTCCTGCATTGTGCGCGCGACAGATGGAAGAGGCGGGTGCCCGTTGCATCACTTTAAAAGATCCGGTGATTGAACGGCCGATTGGCGTACTGACCAAACCGGGGCATGAACTGTCGGCGGCGGCGCAAGTGTTGTTCGATATCTTTCGCGAAGAAGCCGGTAAACCGTTGTAGGACACGGAGTAAAGAATGGCCATAAAAAAGTCCGCACGGTTATCCGGGCGGACTTGATTGTTAAATGGGTTATCGATCAGGAGTATCGATCAATCACTTTAACTTGCGATTGGCCTTTGAGGTTCTGCCATTCGGTATTCAGCGTATGGAAGACCTGTTCGATAAAGTTACGATCTGCCGCGGCTTTCTTGCCAACATAACCCTGGCCTCGGCGGTACACCTTCAGGCGCGCAGCCAGCTCACGGTTATTGCGGTCGAACTCGTCTTCCTGGGTATTGGGCGCCAGGCAGTCAAGTTGCACTTCGCCCGATTTGCCAACCCACAGGATATGGTCGTCGAGAGTGTCTTTCTGCGCTGCGAACATCTCAGCCAATTCGTCGATAGTTGGTTGGTTGTTCAGATTCATGTGTAAGCCCCTTGACCAGTTGGCGATCTATCAATTGATTCGTTGAAACTGCTTAGTTGTCTCCGGTTCCGAAAACCGGGCGTCAGCGACTGTCTGCCGAATACGGGCAGGGTCTTGAACCTGATGCATGTAGTCTTGCTGATGAACTGCTACGCAATGGTTTCATAACGAAGACAAGCAGCGTTTGAGCTCCTTGTACCGAGCCTTGCGGGCCGGTCAGCTTCATCAATCTGCCTTGTGGGCAGTGCACATCCGGAAAAAACAGCTCGGCGGTCAGACGAGCTTGTTCAAAACGCGTGTTACCAACGCTCCCGATCCGGGAGACGTCTCGATAATGCAAGGACAAAAAGATTACGTCAACGGTTATGTAGTGATTATTTTTGATCACTACATAAACTGCCGTAGGGGCGGGGGGATGCGGAAAAATGTGACTTGGGCGTCACTTTCTGGAGTGTTTGGTCGCTGCGCAAAAAATGCAGATCCAACACAAAACCTCCTCCCACAGTTGAGTGGTGGTGTTTTTTTGCTATTGGAGGCGGTCAACGAGTAATGGCAACAGTCGCTCGCACGACGCCTCGATCTTTACCTGCAACAACTCATCCCCACGGGTCTTGCCCAGGTTGATAGCAATCACCGCTTTGCCTTGCTCCACCATCGCCTTGCACAGCCTGAACGCTGAATACGCCATCAACGAAGAACCCACCACCAGCAGCCCATCCGCTTGTTCCACGGCAGCCATGGCCTTGGCCGCTGTGTGCGGTGCCACGTTCTCGCCAAAAAACACCACATCCGGTTTCAACCGCTGGCCATTGCAATGGGGGCAGTGGGGCACCTGAAAGCGTTCTTCAAACGCCGGGTCCAGCAGGGTGTCACCGTCGGGTGCCTGAACCGCATCGACGCCAGCCAGGTAGGGGTTCTGTTGTTCCATCAGACGCTGGATCGCGTCGCGCTCGCTGCGTTGCTGACAATCCAGGCATAGCACCCGGTGCAGGCTGCCGTGCAACTCGATCACGTCATGGCTACCGGCCTGATCATGCAGGGTGTCGACATTCTGCGTGACTAGCCCACTGATGCGCCCGCGTTGCTGCAGCGTCGCCAGCGCCCGGTGAGCCTGGTTTGGCTGGGCAATCCGTACCCTCGGCCACCCCAGCATCGCCCTGGCCCAATACCGGCGGCGCGCCTGCGGAGTGGCGAGGAATTCCTGGTACATCATGGGCGGCTTGCCCCGGCGCACGCCTTCGCTGTCGCGATAATCCGGAATACCCGATGAGGTGCTGATGCCCGCACCGGTCAGCACCAGAAAACGCCGTTCGGCCATGGCCCGGTGCAGGGTGTCGAGGTGGTCCTGCTGATGTTCCTGCGTGTCGAGCATGGTTTCCCCTATTCGCCGCGGATGTACTGCTCCAGCTGTTTGATCAGGTCGGCCTGGTCGGCAATGGCTTCCTTCACCAGGTCGCCGATGGACAGCAGGCCCAGCAGTTTGCCGTCTTCGACCACGGGCAGGTGGCGCAGGTGACTGTCGGTCATGATGTTCATGCACTCATCGACCTTCTTGTGGGTGTCGACGGTGATCACCGGAGAGCTCATCACCTCGTGAACCTTTGTAGTGACCGACGATAGCCCCTTGAGCATGATTTTACGTGCGTAATCCCGTTCGCTGATGATCCCTACCACCACGCCTTCCTTGACCACCGGCAAGGCCCCGACGTTTTTTTCCGACATGCGGACCAGCGCTTCAAACACGGTGTGGTCGTGTTTGATGACATGGACTTCCTGGTTTTTCTGGTCCTTGGCTTTGAGCACTTGTGCGACGGTTTTCATGGCGGCCACTCCGGTGTTGTTGTTTGGTAGTCAAGGTCCCCTTAAGAATCCTAGACGGCCTGCGCCGGGGCAAGGTCCAAAGCGGCGCTAAACCCGTCGAAAAACGTCATTCGCCGGATTTTTTTGTGGTTTACCCGGCGTTCGTCGGCTTTTTGCCGCGTTTAGGGGCCGCGGCTGCTTTGTGCGGTGCGCTCTTGCGCTTCTTTTTCCACGGTGTGGCGCCACGTCCAGCCGGGCTGGCCGGCCCGGTGATGGTCATGCGCATGCCATTGCAGCGCGCCACTTGCTTGCTCATCCACGCTGCCTGTTTGGCGACGAATTCTTCCAGGCTCATTTCGCCGCTTTGCACCATGTCCAGTGCCTGTTCCCAGATGGCGGTGGTGCCGGGGTCAGCGATGGCCCGTGGCACGGCGTCGATCAGGCTGAAGGCCGCCGGGGTTGCAGAGAGTGCCTTGCCGTTTTTCACCAGGTACCCACGGTCCAGCAGGCCCTGGATGATCCCGGCGCGGGTGGCCTCTGTGCCGATGCCGGTGGTGTCCTTGAGTTTTTGCTTGAGCAACGGATCTTCCACCAGCTTGGCGACGTTTTTCATCGCCTTGATCAGGTCGCCTTCGGTAAAGGGTTTGGGTGGCTGGGTCCACAGGTCCTTGAGGTTGACCTTGGCCACTGCGTAATCCTGGCCCTGCACCAATGCTGGCAACGCCTGGGGTTGCGGCGCTTCACGCCCTTTGGCCGGCGCCAGGGCTTCAGGCAGGGCGCGTTTCCAGCCGGGCTCGATCACCACTTTGCCCACGGCGCGCAGAGCTTGCCCCGCGCAGTCGAAATCCGCCTGGGTACGGTCGAACTCATGGATGGGCAGGAACTGCGCCAGGTAGCGCGCACGAATCAGCGTGTACACCGCACGGTGCTTGCCGGTGAGTTGCCCGACGTCCTTGCCGGCGCCCGTGGGGATGATGCCGTGGTGAGCGCTGACCTTGGCGTCGTTCCACGCCCGTGAGCGACGCTGTGGATCGATGTGGGGCATCAATTCATTGACTGCCGTATCGGCGCGCGCCAGCGCGGCCAGGATCTTCAGCGCCTCGCTGTGCTGACTCACGGGCAGATAGCCGCAATCACTGCGGGGGTAGGTGATGACCTTGTGGGTTTCGTAGAGGGATTGGGCGATGTCCAGGGTTTCCTGGGCGCCGAGGCCCAGTTTCTTGGAGCAGATTTCCTGCAGGGTGCCCAGGTCGAAGGGCAGGGGCGCCACTTCGCGCATGCGTTCGGTACGCAACTTTGCCAGCCGGGCACTGGCGGCGCGGGTCATGGCCTCGGCGGCATCGCGGGCCAGTTGCGGGTTTAGGCACCGGCCCTGATCGTCACAGGCATCGTCAACGGCTCGCCATTGCGCGGTGAACGTCATGCCTGCGTGGCGCAGGTCGACATCAATCGCCCAGTACGCCACCGGGACGAAATCGGCAATGCTGCGGTCGCGGTCCACCACCAGGCGCAACGTCGGGGTTTGCACGCGACCTACCGGCAATACGCCTTGGTAACCGGACTGGCGCCCAAGCAGGGTAAACAGGCGGCTCATGTTCATGCCGATCAGCCAGTCTGCGCGGGAGCGACCCAAGGCGGAGTGATACAGGCTGAAAGTCTCCGCACCGGGTTTGAGTGCAGCGAGGGCCTTGCGGATGGACGCATCGTCCAGCGCCGATAGCCACAGGCGCTGAATAGGTCCGCGATAGCGGCAATGCTCAACCAGTTCGCGGGCGATCATCTCGCCTTCGCGGTCGGCATCGGTGGCGATCACCAGTTCCTGGGCTTCCCCCAGCAAGCGCTTGACCGCCTTGAATTGGCTGGCGGTCTTGGGCTTGACCCGCATCTTCCATTTTTCCGGGACGATGGGCAGGTCGGCCAGGACCCAGCGTTTGTACTTTTCGTCGTAGGCGTCGGGCGGAGCGGTTTCCAGCAGATGGCCGATGCACCAGGTGACCGTGACCCCATTGCCCAGCCAGCAGCCGTCGCCGCGCCGGCTGGCGCCGAGCACGGCCGCAATGTCCTTGGCCTGGGAGGGTTTTTCACAGAGGTACAGCCGCATGGTCATCACATCAGATCGGGTTGATACCTGGCAGGATGCTCAGTCGGCGGCCTTTGATCAACCTTTATCTGTATGGATGTACAGCAATTTATGTAAGCGCGCTATGCAGAATGTGGGAGGGGACTTGCCCCCGATGACGGTGTATCAGTCAATAGACCTGTGACTGAACGACCGCTATCGGGGGCAAGCCCCCTCCCACAGAGTATCTCCAGCGCTTGGAGGATCAGTTGTTATCGATATCCACGTGCCGGGTTTCCTTGAGGCAGATCATCCCCACCACCAGGCTCACGCCGGTCACCACCACCGGGTACCACAGGCCATAGAAGATGTCGCCGGTGTACACCACCAATGCGAACGACACGGTCGGCAGGAACCCGCCAAACCAGCCGTTACCGATGTGGTAAGGCAGGGACATGGAGGTGTAGCGGATGCGCGTCGGGAACAGTTCCACCATCAGCGCCGCCAGCGGGCCGTAGCACATGGCCGCGATCAGGATCAGCGCGACGATCAGCACGACCACCATGGTCTTGTTGACCTGGGCCACGTCTGCCGAGCTCGGGTAACCGGCCAGGGTCACCGCACCGCGCAGGGCTTTTTCGTCGAAGCCGTCGATGCGCACGTCGCCCACGCTCACCTGCACCGGGCTGCCGGCTGGGGCCGCGGCGCTGCTGTAGGGCAGGCCCTGCTTGACCAGGAAGGTCTTGACCTTGTCGCATGGGCTGTCAAATTTCGCCTTGCCTACCGGGTCGAACTGGAAGGTGCAGGTGGCGGGGTCGGCCAGCACGGTGATAGGTGCCTGTTGGCTGGCCTGGTCCATCGCCGGGTTGGTGTAGTGCGCCAGGCTTTTGAAGATCGGGAAGTACAGCGCCGTGGCCAAGAGCAGGCCAAGCATCAGCACGGGTTTGCGCCCGACCTTGTCGGACAGCCAGCCGAAGAAAATAAAGAACGGTGCACCAATCACCACGCTGATGATCAGCAGCATGTTGGCCAGCGCCGGGTCCATTCTCAGGAACTGGGTGAGGAAGAACAGCACGTAGAATTGTGCCGCGTAGAAGGTCACTGCTTGCCCGCCGTTGATACTGAACAGCGCAATCAGCACCACCTTGAGATTTTCCCATTTGCCGAACGAGTCGCGGATCGGCGCCTTGCTGACCTTGCCTTCCTCTTTCATTTTCAGGAATGCGGGCGACTCGTGCAGGCTCATGCGGATCCAGGTGGAAATGCCCAGCAGCACGATGGAAAACAGGAACGGAATCCGCCAGCCCCACACCTCGAACTGATCGCCGGTGAAGTAACGGCAGGCCAGCACTACCAGCAGCGAGAGCAGCAGGCCAAGGGTGGCGGTGGATTGAATCCAACTGGTGTGGAAGCCACGTTTGCCCGCCGGGGCATGCTCGGCCACGTAGGTCGCCGCGCCGCCGTACTCGCCGCCCAGCGCCAGGCCTTGCAGCATGCGCAGCACGATCAGGATGATCGGCGCCGCAATGCCGATGCTGGCGTAAGTCGGCAACAGCCCGACACAGAAGGTCGCCACGCCCATCAGGATGATGGTAACCAGGAACGTGTATTTGCGCCCGATCATGTCCCCCAGGCGGCCAAACACCAGCGCGCCGAATGGCCGCACCACGAAGCCGGCGGCGAAGGCCATCAGTGCAAAGATGAACGCCGTGGTGTCATTGACCCCGGCGAAGAACTGCTTGCTGATCACCGCCGCCAGGGCGCCATAGAGGAAAAAGTCATACCACTCGAACACCGTCCCCAGGGACGAGGCGAAGATGACCTTCTTTGAGTCGTTGCTGGTGCTCGCGTCGATCGACGAGCCCAAGGGTTGAGCATGTTCTGACATCGGGTAGCCCTCACAGTGATTATTTATTGTTGTTCCACTGTCGGCGCCAGGTATGGCGCCGCTATTCAGATTGCATGAACCAGTTCTCTCTGCGGGGTGAGGCTCCTTGTGTTCGGCGAAAGGATCAGTTGCGCGGCTTTCTCCGCGATCATCAGCGTAGGTGAACAGGTGTTGCCGGACGTAATGCGCGGCATGACGGAAGCGTCGGCGATGCGCAGGCCGGGCACGCCATGTACCCGCAGTTGGGCGTCGACTACCGCATCCTTGTCGCTGCCCATGCGGCAAGTACCGACCGGATGGAAGATGGTGGTGCCGATGCGTGCGGCGGCTTCGTGCAGTTGCTCTTCAGTCTGCAGCGAGTCGCCGGGCAGATATTCCACCGGCTTGAACTGGCTGAGGGCTGGCGCCGCGACGATGCGGCGGGTCAGGCGGATCGCATCGGCCGCCACCCGCAAGTCTTCCGGGTGACTGAGGTAATTGGGCCGAATCAGCGGCGCGTCTGCAGGGTTGGCCGAACGGATATCCACGCGGCCACGGCTTTGCGGGCGCAGGTCGCAGACCGACGCGGTAAACGCCGGGAACCCGTGCAATGGCTCGCCGAAACGCTCCAGCGACAAGGGTTGCACATGGTATTGAAGGTTGGCCGAGGTCTGCTCCGGCCCCGAGCGGGCAAACGCGCCGAGCTGGCTGGGAGCCATCGACAGTGGCCCGCTGCGGTCATACAGGTAGCGCAGGCCCATGCCCATCTTGCCCCACAGGCTGCCGGCGATCTGGTTGAGCGTCCGGGCGTTTTCCAGCTTATAGATCAGCCGCAGTTGGAGATGATCCTGCAGGTTGCCGCCGACGCCTGGCAGCTCATGCAGCACGTCGATGCCCAGCGGCTTGAGCACGCTGGACGGACCGATCCCGGAGCGCTGCAGAATGCCCGGTGAGCCCACGGAGCCGGCGCACAGCACGATTTCCTTGCGCGCTTTCCAACTGACCTGCTGGCCGTGCTGGCGGGCGATTACCTGGGAGGCACGGCCGTTTTCCAGGAGCACGCGATCTACGTCGACGTCGGTCAACACCGTGAGGTTGGGGCGCTGGCGCACAGGCTTGAGAAACGCCTTGGCCGCGTTCCAGCGCACACCGGCCTTCTGGTTGACCTGGAAGTAGCCACAGCCTTCGTTGTCGCCCTGATTGAAGTCGCTGGTATTGGCGATCCCGCTTTGCGCCGCTGCCTCGCGGAACGCATCCAGGATCGGCCAGTGCAGGCGCTGTTGCTCGACCCGCCATTCGCCGCCGTCGCTGTGGAACTCCGAGCTACCGGCAAAATGGTTTTCGCTGTTCTTGAACAGCGGCAACACGTCGTCCCAGGCCCAGCCCTCGTTGCCTGCGGCGGCCCAGCCGTCGTAATCCCGGGACTGGCCGCGCATGTAGATCATGCCGTTGATGGACGAGCAGCCGCCCAACACCTTGCCCCGTGGGTAACTCAACGCACGGCCCTGCAGGCCTGGTTGGGCTTCGGTCTTGAAGCACCAGTCGGTGCGCGGGTTGCCGATGCAGAACAGGTAGCCGACGGGAATATGGATCCAGGGGTAATTGTCGCGGCCACCGGCTTCGAGCAGCAGCACGCGGTGGGCGGGGTTGGCGGACAGTCGATTGGCCAGCAGGCAGCCTGCGGGGCCGGCGCCTACAACGATGTAATCGTATTCAGCAGTTGCAATGGGCATCTGAAGGTCTCGCTTGTTTTTCTTATTGCATCCATCCTAGTTGTTAGTTTTCGTCTTAAAAATGTTAGTTTTTACCCAGCTGCTGTGCGTTTTTAAACAGTGCGGCGCAGGCTTATGCAATGGAGGTGTCATGTTTGACTGGAATGACCTGCGCTACTTTCTGGAGCTGCAGCGCAGCGGCCGCCTGCTCACCGCCGCGCAGCGCCTGAAGACGACCCACGCCACCGTCGCCCGGCATATCGAAGCCATCGAGAAAAGCCTCGGCACTGCTCTGTTCGTGCAGCATGCCCAGGGCTACGAACTGACGCCGGCGGGCGAAGCGCTGCTCAAACACGCCGAAGCCATGGAAAACGTCGCGCTGCTGGCCGAGGACGAACTGACCCACTCCGCCGCGCCGCTGGGCAAGATCCGCCTTGGCGTGGCTGAAGGTCTGGGGGTGATGTTCCTGGCCAGTCGCATGGGTGGGCTGTTCGAGCGTTACCCGGGGCTGGAGGTGGAGCTGGTGGCGGTGCCGCGGTTCGTCAGCATCCTCAACCGCGAAGCGGAGATCAGCATTCACCTGGAACGCCCCAGCGTCGATCAACTGGTCACGCGCAAACTCACCGACTACCGCCTGGCTCTCTACGCCAGCCGCGCTTACCTCGATCGCAACCCGCCGATTGAAAAACGCGAAGACCTCGCTGTGCATGCGTGGATTGACTATGTGGACGACCTGCTGTTCAGCCAGGAGCTGAAATTTCTCAGCAGCTTCTGCCGCAACCCCAAGGTGGTGTTCCACAGCACCAGCGTGATTGCCCAGCACCAGGCGGCGCGCTCGGGGTTGGGGATTGCGGTGCTGCCGTGCTTCATGGCCGCCGGTGATCCGGACCTGGTAGCGTTGTTGCCGGGGGAAGGGATTCAGCGCAGCTACTGGATCAGCTCGCGCAGGGAGTTGCACAAGTCCGTGCGGCTGCGGGTGTTGTGGGATTACGTGGTGGAATTGTGCGCGCGGGAGCAGGGGTTGTTGCTCGGCGAGGTCGCGCTGACGAAACCGGCTTAAAACTGTGGGAGGGGTGTTGCTTGGAGTGTGTCAGGCGCGCAGTTCAAATTCGGCGCTGCCCAGCTTCTCTCCATTTACCAATACATGCACCACGTGACGCCCCGGATAGTGCTTGCGCGTGGTCAACTCGCGGATATGCTGCTCGCGCTTGAGGCTCTGGTGTTCACCCGCACCGAGGGTAAACGCCTTGAGCTTGAATACCTTTTTCGCGCTATGCCCGGCGCTTTTCACGTAATCGATGGCGTAATCCACCACCAGTTTCTGTGGCGCAGCGGCCGTGGATTCCAGGGTGAAGGACAGGTTGATCCGCTCGCCCAGGCTGATCACCGCCGGGGTCACGCTCAACCCGTGCAGCTTCACTTCGGCCTTGGCCCCGGCGCCCATGATCGTCAGTGCGCGGGTGTTGTGCGCAGCGCATGACGGGCGATCCAGGCGGTGTGGGGGTTGTCCAGCGACCAGCCTTCGATGAGCGTAAGCACCCAGTCCGGATGGTCCTTGGTGATGTCGTTGAGGTGGTTGGCCACCGATTTGCGCACGTACAGGCTGGGGTCAGCCTTCAGGTTGTCGAGAATCGACGCGCACAGTTCGGGGTTGGCTTGTACGTCGGCCAGGCGAAACGACCACGGCAGGCGCGGTCGCGAGCCTTCGCTGGCGAGCCGGCGCACGTGTTCGTTGTCGTCCAGTGACCACGTCTGCATCACGGCCAGGGTGCGCGGGAAGTCATGCAGCAAAAAGGGGCGGATCGCGAACTCGGCGGAGCCAAAGGTGGTGAAGTACTTGAGCGCGGCCATGGAGCGCTTGAAATCTCCCAGGCCGTAATGGGCGACGAAGTGCGGCAAGAACAGGCTGACAAACCCGCTGTTGATTCGTGGCGCCAGCGCATGCAGCAGGTCCAAGGTTTGCGCGTAATCGAGTGGGATGACTGCGTGCAGGCTCTCGCTGACCCGTGCCATGCGCTGCATCACCGACAATTGCGCCAGCCCGGCCGTGGCGTGCGCGAGAAAGCCCTTGGCGTCGAATGCCGGGTACACCGCCGTCATTTCGCTGGCGATATGGTGCAGGCGGTCGACGTTGAAGAGTTCCTTGAGCGCCGGGGTGCTGGGTTCGGTCATCGGTGAGTCCTTGGCATTAGAGAAACCAGCGATATTCCCGCGCATGGATCTCGTGTTGGAAGGCAAGGTGATCCTGACGTTTATTCTCGCAGTACACGTCGACAAACTCGCCGCCCAGCTTATCGCGTACTACCGGTTGATGCTGCATGGCGCGAACGGCGTCGAGCATTTCCACGGGAAAGTCGGCGCCGCTGCTGCGATCTTCATTCAGCGGGGGGATGGGTTCGCCTTTGCTTTCAAGGCCGTGCTCCAAACCAACGAGGATCGCCGCCAGCACCAGGTATGGGTTGGCATCGGCACTCGCCAGCCGGTGCTCGATGCGCAGGTTGCGTGGGTCCGAGTCGGGGATGCGCACGCACGCATCGCGGTCTTCAAAGCCCCAACTGGCGCGCGTTGCCGCGTTGACCGCGCCGCCCAGGCGGCGGAAGGCATTGTGGTTGGGCGCGAAGATCGGCATGCAGTGGGGCAGCAGCTCCAGGCACCCGGCCACTGCATGGCGCAAGGGTTGTTGCTGGTGCGCTGCGAGCAGGTTGTTGCCCGCGCCGTCGTACAGGCTGACGTGCACGTGCATGCCGCTGCCCGGAAATGGCAGGTACGGCTTGGCCATGAAGCTGGCGCGATAGCCGTGTTTGAGTGCAACGCCGCGGGTGCTGCGGCAGAAGAGGGCGGCCCAGTCGGCGGCGCGCATCCCGTCGTCGAGGTGGCCGAAGTTGATCTCGAACTGGCCGGGGCCGATTTCGGCGGTGATCACCGTGACGTCGATGCCCTGGTCTTTGGCGGTTTGCGCCATGTCGTCGAGCACGGCGCTGAATCGCGACAGGCGCTCGATGTGCAGGTTGGGCTGGTCGTCAGGGTCACCGCTGAGCGGGTCGCGGGCGAATTGGGGCAGGCCGTCGGCGAGCTTTTTGTCGAACAGGTAGAACTCCAATTCAAACGCCACCACCGGGTGGATGCCCTTGTGGTGCAGGCGCGCCAGCACCTTGGCGAGTACTTCACGGGGTTCGAACTCGATGGGGGCCTCGGTGCCGTCCGAGGTGATCAGCATCTGGCCCAGCGGTTGGGACTCCCAGCTCACCGGCTTGAGCGTGCCGGGCACCAGGCGGCGGTTGGCGTCCGGGTCGCCGTCGTTGAAGCAGTAATCACCGATCTTGAACAGCCCACCCTGGGCCCCCAACAGCACCGCGTTCTGCGGCAGTTTCAACGGGCTACCGGCGGCGACCTTTTCCAACATCTCCACCGGGTAGCGCTTGCCGTAGAAATGCCCGGGGATATCCAGGGCGATCAGGTCGACATAACGCACGTCGGGGTAGTTCTGGCGGAAGGTCCGTACTTCGGCCAGCAACGTGGATGATTGGCTTTTCACGGGTGCAGCTCCTAGTTGTAGACCCACAACACGCGGGCGGGCAGATCGGTAAGGTTGGCGTAGCGGCAGTGGGCGAAGCTGGCCAGGTGAAAGCTGTCGCCGGGCAGCAGGGTGACCGCGTCGGTTTCGCCTTCTACCCATAGGGTCAGCTCACCTTCCAGCACAAAGCCGGCCTGTTCGGCGCGGTCGCTCATGGTTTGCTCACCGCTATTGGCGCCGGGGGCGAGCAGACTGTCGAGCATCGAGAACGCGCCGGTCATGCTCGGCGAGACCAGAATGTCGGTGATGCCATTGGCGTAATACACCGTGCGCCGCTCATTGGGACGGGTGATCCAGTCCACGGCCTTGGGCTTGGGCTGGCTGTAAAAATAGGTGGTGGGCACGTCGAGGGCGTGGCTGATGGCGGTCAGGTCGGCCACGGTGGGACGCGACAGGCCGCGTTCGACCTGGGACAGGAAGCCCACCGACCGCTCGATTTTGTCAGCGAGCTGGGCGAGGGTGAGCTTCTTGTGCTTGCGCAGGTCGTGAATCAGCGCAGCGAGGGTAGCGAGTTCATCTTGTGGGTTCATGAAATTTATTTCGATAAATTTCATGAAAAATTACAGCAGTTATTTCACGGGGGCAAGGGTCTTAGTCTTGGAGTTGAACCACAGCACGGTGGCCGGTGAGATTGGCCACCCAGGCGGTCGGGCGCTTTTGCTTGTAAGCGTTGTATTTCAACACGGCATCGGTGTAGCGCTGGTGGGTGGATGCGATCAGGTTGTCCAGCTCGGCAACGTCTTGGGCGTCGTCGAGAGCCCCCTCACTCCTGCGTTTGCGCAGGGCTGCCAGTTGGGCCGATGCCTTGTCCAGGCGGTCACGCAGCGACGTCAGCTCCTGATAGGTGCCAAACACGTAAAGCGCCACCACGGTAATAATGACCAGAAGAAGGACGACGAATTGAGTCGTGGACATGGCGGTTCCTGAGGAATTGGGAAAGCTCGGAATCTTAGCGGATAAACGCGATGTGTTCTCGCTCGAATGACTCTACCCGTGTTCAGGCGCTCGCCACAGGGGGGATCATACTGGGTTGAATGATCCTGCGCGCCAGCGGTCGGAACCTGGGTACGCGTCATTAATTGAAGGAGCACCCATGAAAGCCAAATCCCTCGTTGCTTGCCTGATGGTCGCCGGTAGCTTGTCCACTGCCAGTTTTGTCGCCCAGGCCGGCGATACGCCGCAGGAAACCGTGCAGCCTTCCAACATCAATACCCGTGACTTGAAAGAGGGCGACCGCGCCCCGGATATCCTGATGCGCAAGGAGTCGGCCGTCAGTGACTGGAAAAAACGTGGCCTCAAGCAGCCCGAAGCCGACAGCCAGTGGGCCCGGGTGAACGATAAATTCGTATTGCTCAAGACCACCAACGGCACCATTCTCGAGATCACGCCCGTGAAGAAATGACCCGCGTTTTTTACCTGTTCTTGCGTTAAGGTAAGCGGCCATTAAGGCCGCGTTACCCCTACGGAAAAAGAGAGCAGGATGCTTGCCACAATAAGAAACTACCCCCGGACCGTGAACCTACTGCTATCCGCCACGTTGCTCCTGACGCTGGCCAAGGCAATCACCTTTCCCTACCTCGTCATCTATCTCTCCAGCCACTTTGCCCTGGACATCACCCAGGTGGGCCTGGTGATCGGCAGTTCGTTGATCGTCAGTTCATTGCTCAGTGTGTACGGCGGTTTTCTCGTCGACCGTATCAGCAGCTACCGGCTGCTGCTCGGCCTGAGCGTACTGTTTGTGCTGGGTTTCATTGGGACCGTACTCGCCCAGACAATCTGGACGTTCTACGCCTGCCTGATCCTGATCAACCTCGCTTACGCCGTCATCGACATCGCCGTCAAAGCCGGTTTTGCCAGCCTGTTGCCGGAGGATGGGCGCAGCGAGGTGTTTTCGATCAAATACACCCTCACCAACATCGGCTACGCGGTCGGGCCGGCATTTGGCGCGTTGGTGGCCAAGTGGGCTATCAGCCTGCCGTTCATATTGTCGGCGTTGTTGGGGGTGGTTTTTTTCCTGCTCTACTGGCGCTGGGGCGACCGCACCCTGGCCACTGTGGACGTCACGCAAAAACCGGTGTCATTCCTGGCGGTTGGGCGGGTGTTGTTGAAGGATCATCGCCTGGTGTGCTTCACCCTCGGCGGGGTGCTGAGTGCCGTGGTGTTCGGCCAGTTCACCGCCTGGCTGTCCCAATACCTGGTGACCACCACGACGGCGGAATATACCTACACCGTGATCAGCGCCGTGCTGACCACCAACGCCGTGCTGGTGATTGCCCTGCAGTATGTGATCGGGCGGCGGATTTCGCACCGCTACTTGAGCCAATGGCTGGTCGCGGGCCTTGGCATGTTTATGCTGGGGTTGATTGGCTTTGCCCTGTCCACCAGCGTGCTCTGGTGGGTGCTGGCAATGGCGGTGTTCACGGTGGGCGAGATTATCGTGTTTCCGGCGGAGTACATGTTCATCGACCGGATCGCCCCGGACCCCTTGCGCGGCATGTATTACGGAGCGCAAAACCTGTCCAACCTGGGAGCAGCCCTGGGACCTGTGTTGTGCGGTCTGGTGCTGGCCAGCCTACCGGCCATTGCCATGTTTTTCATGCTCGGGGCGTTTATCGTCGCAGGCGGGGTGTTCTACTTTATAGGGGCGTCGCTGAAGGCCAGTCATCCAGAGTAAGTTTGCCTACGTTGTTGCTCTGCAACTCGTAACGCAGCTCCTCAACCATTTTTTCCACTTCCTGCGGGGTCTGCAGCCGATTGGTGCTGATGCCGGTGACCACCAGGTCAACCCGGCCGGTTTGCGCGTCGAAAACCTTGAGGGTCAGCGACGCGTCCCGGCACAGGGTGAACTCACAGGTGAGAGGCGACAGGCCTTCTTCGATGCAGTTTCGCAATTGGGCAAGGGTAAACATTCGGGTTCCTTCAAGGCATAACGTCGATGCCTTGAAGGGTAGGGCTTGCCCTCGGGCGCCATAAGGCGAATTCGCACTAGCGGCACTAGTGCATTTGCACTTTTTACGGCTATTTCCTGACCCGCAACTCACCGGCGAACAGCCCGCGTTCACGGGCCCAGACGATGGCCGCGCTGCGACTGTGCACCCCCAGTTTGGAGTACACCGTGGCCACGTGGTTACGCACGGTATTGGGGGCCAGTTTGAGGCGTGAAGCGATCTCCTTGTCGGCCAGCCCTTCGCAGATCAAGCCAAGTACGTCCCGCTCGCGGGCGGTCAGGTCAGTGAACGCCACGTTCGGCAGTTTGGGGCTGTTGACGCTTTTGGCATTGGCGAGTTTTTCAATGAGGGTCTGGCTGAACCACGACGCGTCCTGCATCACTTCCTCGATGGCCGCCACCAGTTCCAGTTCCGATCGCTTGCGTTCGGTGATGTTCATCAGCACCAGCAAATAACAGGGCACGTCCTGGATGATGACCGTGTCGGCAGACACCACGCAGTCGATCACCTCGCTGCCTTTCTTGCGCACCTTGAGGTCCTGGCCATCGAGGTTGCCGGCCTTTTCCAGGATGGCAAACAATTGCGCACCGGCCTGGGGGCTGTCGATGAAGTCGATGTCTTCGATGGACTTGCCGATCAGTTCCTCACTGGTATAGCCGGTAATGCTCATGAATGCTTCGTTGACGTCTACCACCTGGCGGTTGTCGGCACTGCACACCAGCGTGGGCACCGGCGTCAGTCGAAACGACTTGGCGAAGCGTTCTTCACTCTGGCGCAGGGCGATTTCCGCCTTGCGTCGCGGTTCCAGGTCCATGAAGGAAAACAGCATGCAGTCTTCCTCGTTCATGTCCAGCGGCTGGCCGGCGACGATCACCAGTTTGCTGCCGCCGGCGGGCAATCTCAGCTCGGCCTGCATCTGCGGGATGGTCGCGCCTTCGCCCAGGCGCTGGATGGCCAGGTCCTTGCGCTCGGCTTGTTCCAGCACGTCCAGTTCATACACGGATTTACCCACGACCTGGTCGCGGTTGTACCCCGTCATTTCCAGGAAACCCTGGTTGACCTTGATGTAGCGCAGATCACTGAGGCGGCAGATGACCGCCGGCGCCGGGTTGGCGTTGAAGGTCTTCTCGAAGCGCTGTTCGGCGCTGGCCCATTCAGTCGCGTCGCTGAGGATCAGTACCAGCAACTCTGGCTCGCCGTGGGAGTCGCTGATCACCAGGCTGCGCAGGCGGTGCACCCAGGTCCTGTCAGCATCGGCCGTGGGGGTGACTTCCACCACCACGTCGCTGAACTCATCGCCTGCCGCCGCGCGGGCCAGGGGGTAGCTTTCTGGCTGCACCGAGTGATTATTGCGGTAGCGCAGGGCGAAGCGCTCGGCGTATTGCTGCCCATTGGCGCCCAGCCCCATCACGTCCCCCACCCCATGCATGGTCAGCGCGGCTTCGTTGGCCCATAGAATAGTCTGGTCGACCTCGGCCAGGATCACCCCGTCAGACAACCCTGAGATGATCTGCTGCAACTGGCGACGGTTGGTTTCTTTGGCAAGCACAGCCTGGGTCATAAGTTCTCCTGGGGTCGGGCGCATGGGAGTACGACACCTGGGGCTCAGGATAGTGCAGATGCACTACCGCAGCACTGGCACCAAACATGCTAGTGTCGTTATTCCAACACCCACCGGCAGTGCCTGGCGATGCGCGATATCTACAGCGTCTTCAACTCCAATGGCGCTTATGAAACCGGGGCCCATGCCCATGACGAGTTCATGCTGATGGTGCCTGAGCACGGCTTGTTGCGTTTCAAGGACGAAGACAGCGGGCGCACCACCTCGGTGATCGAACGCCAGTTCGTGCTGGTGCCGCCCCAGTGCAGTCATTCTTCATCTTCACTGACCCCCAGCCAGGGGCACCTGGCGTTCTACGTCGACCCCGACTACATGCGCTATGCCCTGCGTGACCTGTCCGGCGACGCCAACCGCTTGCTGCGTGTGCCCACCCTGGGCATCTGGCAAACCTCGGCGCCGCTGCACCATTTGCTGCTGGCGAAAAAGGCCTTCAGCCAACCCGACCCCTATGTCGACCGCCGTCGCCAATTGGCCCAGGCGGATCACTTGCTGCTGCTTGAGTGCCTGGCAGTTTCCCTCAGCCAGCCAAGCCTGCAGCGCTCCTCCACCGAGCGCCACGGCGCCATGCTGGTGCGCGATGTGCAGGCCTATGTGGAAGGCAACCTTGAACACGCGCCGGGGTTGGATGAGATTGCGGCGGTGTTCCACATGTCGCGTCGGCACTTGACCCGGCTTTTTGCGCTGCACACGGGTGAGACGGTGCTGGCCTACGTGCAACGGCTGCGTCTGGAGCGGGCGCAAACGCTGCTTCGGCACACGCGCATGTCGGTGCTGGAGATTGCCAACAACGTCGGCTATGAATCGCCCTCGCACCTGGCCCATGTGTTTCGGCGGGTGCTGGGTGTATCGCCGGATGAGTGGCGGCGTGGCTGATACACCACCACCTCTGATTCGGTTTCTTCAGTCGCACTCCCCATTATTCATGTCCCAATCCCGCGCATGATCCGGCCCGATCCCGTGCGCCACAAAACGGTCATCCGTTCATCCTCTGTTCACCAACAACAGACAAGTCCGGCGTACCGGACGAGGAGGGGCGGTGAGCGCAAAACCCTTTATCCGTTTTTCAGGCGTGCAAAAAAGCTTCAACGTCGAGGGCCGCCAGTTTGTGGCCGTGCGCAATGTGTCGCTGGAGGTCCAGCGCGGCGAAATCATCACCCTGGTCGGCCCTTCGGGCTGCGGCAAGTCCACGTTGCTCAACATGACCGCCGGGCTGTTCGGCCCCACCGAGGGCGTGGTGCACTACGACGGTGCCGAGGTCAAAGGCGTGAACACCCGAGTCGGCTACATGACCCAGGCCGATCACTTGCTGCCGTGGCGCACGGTGGCGGGCAACATCGCGGTGCCGTTGCAGATTCGCCGCGTGCCCAAGGTCGAGATCGAGGCGCGGGTTGAGGAACTGATGGCGCTGGTGGGCCTTACTGGTTTTGGCGAAAGCTACCCCAACCAGCTTTCCGGCGGCATGCGCAAACGTGCGGCCATGGCGCGTCTAATGGCCAGCGATCCGGAAACCCTGCTGATGGACGAACCCTTCGGCGCCCTTGATGCACAAATGCGCCTGACCCTGCAGACCGAACTGCTGCGCCTGTGCCGCAAGCTCAACAAGACCGTGATGTTCGTCACCCATGACGTCGACGAAGCCATCGCCTTGGCCGACCGCTGCGTGGTGTTCGCCGGCCGCCCCGGCACTATCGACCACGTGCTCGACATCCCCCTGGCCGGTGAGCGCAACCTGGTGCTCCTGCGCTCTGACCCACGCTACGTGGAGCTCTGCGCCGAACTGTGGAAACGCCTGGCGCCGGACGTTGCCGGCGCCGCTGACCCTTCTTCATTGGCTCACTCGCTGGAGGTCGTATGATCCAGGTTTATCGCTTGCTGTTCCTGGTATTCCTGATGCTGCTGTGGGAGGGCGTCTCGCGTTGGTTTGGCGTGGAATTCTTCATCAGTCGCCCCTCGGCCGTGGCCCAGAGCCTGTGGAAAATCCTGCTCAACGGCGTGTTTTTCTACCATGCCGGCATCACCACCCTGGAAGCAGTGTTGGGCTTTTTCTTCGGCTCCCTCGCGGGCTTCATCGCAGGCCTTGTGCTGGGCCGTGCCAAGTTGCTGGCTGACATCCTCGACCCGTTTTTGACCGCGTTCTACAGCCTGCCAAAAGTCGCGCTGGCGCCGTTGTTCATCCTCTGGTTCGGCATCGGCTTGCCGATGAAAGTCATCCTCACCGCCGCGGTGGTGTTCTTCCTGGTGTTTCTCAACACCTACAGCGGCGTGCGCAATGTGTCTCGTGAACAACTGACGATCCTGCGCCTGATGGGCGCCAAGGAGCGCGACCTGCTGACCATGGTGGTGATCCCATCGGCATTCACCTGGGTGTTCACCGGCCTGCGCTTGTCGGTGCCCTATGCGCTGATCGGCGCGCTGGTGGGCGAGATCATCGCCGCCAACCGTGGCTTGGGCTACTTGCTGTCGGATGCGGCCTCGCAATTCGACACCGCCGGCGTGTTTGCCGCGCTGGTGGGGATCATTGCCCTGGCGCTGATCCTGAACACGGCGGTGAAGCTGGCTGAAAGCAAGCTGATGCCGTGGAAAGCCAATGAGGCGGAACGCGAAGTCGCGGTTTAACCCCCCTTTAGTTGTGGAGCTTTGATCATGCTTAAGCGTCTAGTGATTGCGGGTCTGTTGTGCACCTCGTTCCTGTCGGCGGCCCAGGCCCAGGACCTCACCAAAGTCACCCTCGCGTTCCCCAGCGAAGGCTTCCTGTATGTGCCGATCTACGTCGCGCAGAAGCAGGGCTACTTCGCCGCAGAAGGCCTGAATGTGGAAGTGATCGTGTTTCAAAAAGGCGGCTCGGCGGCGTTGACTGCGGTGCTTGGCCGCGATGCCGATGCCTACGTCGGCTTGCCTGCGGTCGCGGTGCGGGCGCGGTCCAAGGGCCAGAACGTGCAGGCGTTTGCCGCGGTGCAGACCCAGTTCGGCAGCACGGTGGTGATCGACGGCGAGTCGGCGCGCAAGGCGGGAGTGTCGGCCGCGTCGCCCATTTCGGCGCGTGCCGAGGCCCTGAAGGGCTTGAAGATCGGCGTGACCGGCCCCGGCAGCACCACCGACATGTTGGTGCGTTACCTGGCCAAGGATGCCGGCCTGAACCCGGACAAGGACTTCACCATCATGCCCATCGGCGGCGCGCCGAACATGCTGGCAGCGTTTTCCCAGGGCAGCATCAACGGTTTCTCGCTGTCGCCGCCCACCGTCACCACGGCGGCGCAGCAAGGCGGCTTTGTGCTGATGGACCTGGCCAAGGGCGAATACAAACCCTTGGACGGCTTCCTGTTCACCGCAATGATTGCGCGGGAAGACTGGTTGAACAGCAACAAGCCCACCGCCGAAAAACTGGTGCGCGCCATCTGGAAAGCCGAACACCTGATCGCCAGTGAGCCGGACAAGGCTCGCGAGTCGGTGCGCCCGTACTTTGCTCACACCGATGCGGCCATATTCGATGCTGCTTGGAGCGCTTCATTGCCGTCCTACCCAGCCACGCCGCGAATCGAAAAAGACGGCGTCGAGAAAAACATCGGTTTCATGAACGCCGTCGAGAACGAGCCCGTGACACTCGACCCGCAACAGGTCTACACCAATGCCATCGTCGACGCGGTGGCGCCGACTGTTTCCACCCTCAAGGGAGAGGCGAAATGATCCCCGAGGTTCATCTGGTGAATGTATTTCCCGCCACCACGCGTGGCGGCAACCCCGCGCCCACGGTGGCGCTGGCCGACGGCATGAGTGACGCCGACATGCAGCAAGTCGCCCGCGATTACGGGCATGAATGCGGTTTCGTGTTCGCCGCGCCGCCCGGCAGCGATTTCGATTTTGCGCTGCGTTTCTGGGTGCCCAACCATGAGATGGAAATGTGCGGCCATGCCACCGTCGGCGCCCTATGGCTGCTGGATCAATTGGGTATGCTGCACAAGGATCGCCTAGCGCTGTGGACGTTGAGCGGGCGGGTTGATGCACGGATTACCCATGCCGGCACGCCGCAGATTCAAGTCGAAATCAGCCAACCCAAGGGGCAGGTAGAAACCTTGAGCGACCCTCGGGTGGAGGCCGAAATTCTGTCGGTGTTGGGCATTACCTCCAACGAACTGGCACCGCTGCCGATCCAGAACGCCAGCACCAGCCGGGTCAAGACCCTGGTCGCGCTGAAAAGCGTGTCAGTGCTGGACAGCCTCAAGCCGGACTTTCGGCGCATGGAGCAACTGTGCGAGCGCATTGGTTCCACGGGCTTGTATCCCTACGCGGCGTCGGACCTTGAAGGTCGCCAATTCGATGCGCGGCAGTTCCCCAAATCTTCGGGCTACCCCGAAGACGCTGCCACCGGCATCGCCGCTGCGGCGTTGTCCTTTGGCCTGCTGGAAAATGGCCTGGTGACTGCTGATGATCGTCCTGTGTACATCCGCCAGGGCCGCGCAATGGGCCGGCCTTCGCAAATATCGTTGCGCTTTCGTCACGATGCGGCAGGGCACGTGCAGGGTTGCTGGTTGGGTGGGCAAGTGGCGTTTGTCGAGGAGCCCGCATGAGTATTCGCGAACGTATCGCCGCCTTGGGCTTGCAACTGCCCGAGGCGCCGGCGCCCAAAGGTGACTATGTGCCGGTGACGATCCATGGGGGTGTGGCGTATGTGAGTGGACAGGTGTGCCGGCTGGGCGATGGCGTGATCTGCGGGCCGGTGACGGACGAGACTTCGCCAGTACGGGTGACACAGGCCGGTCAAACCTGCGCGCTGCGCGCCTTGAGCGTGCTGGATCAGGCGGTGGGACTGGATAACGTCGAGCGCATTTTGTTTGTGCGTGGGTTTGTGTTCGGCGGCGAGGGATTCCAGCGCTTTTCCACCGTGGTCGACGGCGCTTCGCAAGTGCTGATCGATGTGTTGGGTGAGGCGGGCCGGCATGCGCGTTCGGCGGTGGGCGTGGCGGGGTTGCCCAGTGGGGGAATGCTGGAGTTGGAGGTGACTGCCGTTATCAGAACAACCGGATGACACATCGGCACCAACCTCAATGAATGCATAACATGCCTGTTTTTTTACGCTTATCTCGCAAAGGTGCCCCTTGAACGCAGGCCAAACTGTCGGACTGTTATTACTCCCCCCACGCTGCACTAAGAGCGCAGCGTGGGGGGGAAGAACTACATCTGGGTTAACCAACCCACCAAAGGCACTATCATCAACGTGCTCAACGCCATTGAGGTGACATTGCCAATATACGGGTGAACATGTGCGGGCAAGCGACCGGCAATCGCACAGGCCAGTGGCGGTGCGACCAGAGCCCCGAGCAGTGCACTTGAACCGATGACTGCCCAACTACCACCATGGCTCAATACAGCTGCCGGCACTACAGAGACCAGCGGAACGTAGGTTGGAAACCATCCTCGTTTCATCCACTGTTTTCGCCAGATCACGACGCCCAGAGCCGATGTCAGCGCCTGGGCGGCAAGCAGGTGCAAGACCAAGCCTGATCCATACGCCGGGCTGATGGGGTTTAGCGCATAGGCCAGCAACACACCAGCCAGCAATCCGAGGCTCGCGAGTTCGTTTCCGAAAAATGGCGCTTCGGAAAAATCCGCCAACACCCGACGCAGGCTCCAGGCAATACCGTAAGTGGGCGGTTTAGCGGATGTCGGCTTGGCGGGGGGTATGTAATCAGAGCTCACTAGCGCAGGTACTCGGCGACACAGTACAAACGCAATGACGCTGCCAATTGCCATGCCCACCACGTTACCAATCACCACGGGGAGACTCAGTGGAGCGCATACGAAGTTCACGATCAGCAGGCACATAGGCGTCACCAGCAATGCGCCCAACACCGCACCGTTTACGGCAACTTTCCAGCCGCCGCCGAACATCAGGACCATGGCTGCCGGTAACGAGACGAACGCTGCAAACGTCGGTTGCCACGTTTGTGCGGTGACGGTCCAACCCCACAATAAATTGCTCAGCATTAATCCCAGCAGTGAACTCGTGACAAGCCAAGGCCAAAGTCCCGTTCCGTAGGAAATAGAAAATCCCTGCCACGCTTTACCGTGTTTGCTCGCCCACCATGCCAGGTAGGCGCCGCCCAACAAACCAAGCGATGCCAGTTCATGCTTGTAAAAGGCTACTTCACTGATATCCCCAACTACCCAGCGTAGCCAGGCAATCGGGTGGGGCAGGCTTGCGACCATCTCGGCGTAGCTCGGCCAGGACCATTGGCAGCTGAGCGCCACCCACAGCGCCAGTAGCACACTGGCTGACCCCAGTATCAGGACGGCGAGATCCGCCCTGGACCGGCTGGACCCCGTTTCGGTAATGAGTGTTTTCATAGCGCCCCCTCCGATCAGCGTGGAAGGGCGGGGTGTTGGGAGTAGCCGAGCATTTGATCGTACAGATCATTGCGTCGATCACGCTGCAGGTCATTGAGGCTGTTCCAGATCGGAGCGCTGCGGGCGCTGGTGATATCAATGTCGGCGAACAGGATTTCCTGGCGATTGGCTGAAGCTACCGCGCCAATCGGCCAGCCGTTGGTTCCGGCAATCAACGAGCATCCGAGGTAACGCGCTTCACGCTCTTCGCCAATGCGGCTGGCGGCGGCTATAAATACGTTATTGACGTGGGCGGCAGTCATCGTCAGATACGACGCCATGCATTTGCCCGCCTCATCGAAAAGCGGCGGTGGCGTCCACACCCAATTGTTCAGGCTGCAAATGATATCGGCGCCCTGCTGGCCGAGAATACGTGGCACCTCCGGGAACCAGATATCCCAACAAATCAGCAAGCCAATACGGCCTATCGGCGTTTCGAAGACTGGAAATCCGGTATCACCAGGCGTGAACCAGAGTTTTTCCAAGTTCCATAGGTGCGCCTTGCGGTATTTGCCGATAAACCCATCAGGACCCAGTAGCACAGCCGTATTGAACAACTGCATACCGTCTATTTCACACAGGCCTGCCACCAGGTAAACCTGATGCGAGCAGGCAAACTCTATCCACGCCTTCACACTTTCGCCGCCTTGTGAATCGCCCCGGGTTTTCTAGACACTCTCCAGGCTCGCTGCGTAACGCTTTTCAAACTCTACCGGTGACAGCTGAT
>NZ_PCOZ01000031.1:0-5874 GCF_002979555.1 Pseudomonas sp. MYb60
CCACCGCCGCCGCGTCCACTGCTGCTGAGAATGGCCAGCAGGATAGCGCCCACCGGCAGCCCCATGCGGTTGCACAACCACAACACGCCGATGAGCAGGACGAACAGGCCGATGGAAAACCCGGGATTATCCTTGGCAAAGTTCGCATCCGCCACATGGGCCGGCACCGCCAGTGGTTCGCCGCCCACCACCTGCAGGATCGCCGCTACGCCGTCGCTTATGCCCTGGCTAAAGTTGCCCGCCTTGAACTTGGGCGCGATCACCTGGTTGATGATCACCCACGACTGCGCATCCGTCAGCACGCCTTCCAGGCCGTAGCCGACTTCGATGCGCAATTGGCGCTCATCGCGGGCGACGATCAATAACGCGCCGTTGTCCTTGCCCTTCTGGCCAATGCCCCAGTGGCGGCCCAATTGATAACCGAAGTCCTCAATGGGCACGCCCTGCAAGTCGGGCACGGTGACCACCACGATCTGGTCCCCTGTAGCCTGTTCCAGCGCCTGCAATTGCTGGGTCAGTTGCGCCCGTGTCGCCGGGTCGATCATCTGGGCGTTGTCCACCACCCGCCCGGTCAGCGCTGGAAACGTCAGCGCCGCCTGGGCCGCGCCCACGCAGGCCAACAGCCACAGCGCCAGGCCTATCCTTAATAAACGCATCGACACCTCAATGCAGCCTTATTTGAACTTCACTTGCGGCGCTTTATCGGCATCGGCGCTGGTGGCTTCAAACGTCGCGCGGATCGGCAGGTCGCTGTACATCACGCTGTGCCAGAGGCGACCAGGAAAGGTGCGGATCTCGGTGTTGTAGGCCTGCACCGCCTGGATAAAGTCGCGGCGAGCCACGGCGATACGGTTCTCGGTGCCTTCAAGCTGTGACTGCAGGGCCAGGAAGTTCTGGTTGGCCTTGAGGTCCGGATAGCGCTCGGACACCACCATCAGGCGGCTGAGGGCACCGCTCAAGCCGTCCTGGGCTTGCTGGAACTGCTTGAGTTTTTCCGGGTTGTCGAGGGTGCTGGCGTCGACCTGGATCGACGTGGCCTTGGCCCGCGCCTCGATCACGGCGGTGAGGGTTTCCTGCTCATGGGCGGCGTAGGCCTTCACCGTTTCCACCAGGTTGGGGATCAGGTCGGCGCGGCGCTGATACTGGTTCTGCACCTGGCCCCAGGCCGCCTTGGCCTGTTCGTCCAGCGTGGGAATGTTGTTGATGCCGCAACCGCTCAGAACGCTGGCGATCACAAACAGGACTGCGGCTTTCAAGCCCCAACGGTAACCTTGTGCTGCTTGCATGGTGATTCTCCTGGCGAACCTTGATGGAATTGGACAGCGGTAAGGCATAATCCCCTGCCACGACTGGATTGCATCGAATCAATCAGCTAAAAAGATGCCCAGCGCAAATAAGAGTTCCGAAGTGTGCTGCATTTGTCGGTATAACACTCGAACAACAACATATGTTCACCACATTTTGGCAGAACCGTGCATTTTCGCTGTGCGCTGTGCCGAAAAAGGATAGTCATGAAGAAGCTGTGTTTGCTCGGCCTTGTTGCCACTCTGGCCAGTCACCCCGTATGGGCAGAAACAAAGCCTGCTGCGCTCAAGGATAAAGACGCCTTCGTCAGCGATTTGCTCAAGCAGATGACCCTCGATGAAAAGATCGGCCAATTGCGCCTGATCAGCATCGGCCCCGAAATGCCCCGCGAGCTGATCCGCCAGGAAATCGCCGCCGGCCGCATCGGCGGCACGTTCAATTCGATCACCCGCCCGGAAAACCGTCCGATGCAGGACGCGGCCATGCGCAGCCGCTTGAAGATCCCGATGTTCTTCGCCTACGACGTGATCCACGGCCACCGCACCATCTTCCCGATCAGCCTGGCCCTGGCGTCCAGCTGGGACATGGACGCCATCGGCCGCTCCGGGCGCGTCGCCGCGCAGGAAGCAGCGGCCGACAGCCTCGACATCACCTTTGCGCCGATGGTCGACATCTCCCGTGACCCACGCTGGGGCCGCACCTCCGAAGGGTTTGGTGAAGACACTTACCTGGTGTCGCGCATTGCCGAAGTGATGGTCAAGGCATTCCAGGGCGTGAGCCCGGCGAATGCCGACAGCATCATGGCCAGCGTCAAGCACTTCGCCCTGTATGGCGCAGTGGAAGGCGGCCGCGACTACAACGTGGTCGACATGAGCCCGGTCAAGATGTACCAGGACTACCTGCCGCCCTACCACGCCGCGATCAAGGCTGGCTCCGGCGGCGTGATGGTGGCGCTGAACTCGATCAACGGCGTGCCCGCCACCGCCAACACCTGGCTGATGAACGACCTGTTGCGCAAGGACTGGGGCTTCAAGGGCCTGACCGTCAGCGACCACGGCGCGATCTTCGAGCTGATCAAGCACGGCGTGGCCAAGGACGGGCGTGAAGCCGCGAAACTGGCGATCAAGGCCGGCATCGACATGAGCATGAACGACTCGCTGTACGGCAAGGAATTGCCCGGCCTGCTCAAATCCGGCGAAATCGAGCAGAGCGACATCGACAATGCCGTTCGCGAAGTGCTCGGCGCCAAGTACGACATGGGCCTGTTCAAGGACCCGTACCTGCGCATCGGCAAGGCCGAGGATGATCCGGTCGACACCTACGCCGACAGCCGCCTGCACCGCGCCGAAGCCCGCGACGTCGCGCGCCGCAGCCTGGTGTTGCTGAAGAACCGGAACGAAACGCTGCCGCTGAAAAAATCCGCGACCATCGCCTTGGTCGGCCCGCTGGCCAAGGCACCGATCGACATGATGGGCAGTTGGGCCGCCGCCGGCCGCCCGGCACAGTCGGTGACCCTGCTTGACGGGTTGAACGCGGTCATCGGCGAAAAGGGCAAGGTGATTTACGCCCGTGGCGCCAACATCACCCACGACAAGGCCGTGGTGGACTACCTCAACTTCCTCAATTTCGATGCCCCGGAAGTGGTGGATGACACCCGCTCGCCGCAGGTGTTGATCGACGAGGCGGTGAAGGCCGCCCAGAGCGCCGACGTGATCGTTGCAGCGGTCGGCGAGTCACGGGGCATGTCCCACGAATCCTCCAGCCGCACCGACCTGAATATCCCCCAGAGCCAGCGTGACCTGATCAAGGCGCTCAAAGCCACGGGCAAACCGCTGGTCCTGGTGCTGATGAACGGCCGTCCGCTGTCGATCGGCGAGGAGAACCATCAGGCCGATGCCATCCTGGAAACCTGGTTCGCCGGCACCGAAGGCGGCAACGCCATCGCTGACGTGCTGTTTGGTGACTACAACCCGTCAGGCAAGTTGCCAATCACCTTCCCTCGCTCCGTGGGGCAGATTCCGACGTACTACAACCACCTGACCGTTGGCCGGCCATTCACGCCGGGCAAGCCGGGCAACTACACGTCGCAGTACTTCGATGACACCACCGGGCCGCTGTTCCCGTTTGGCTATGGCCTGAGCTACACCACGTTCAGCCTGTCGGACATGGCGTTGTCGTCCACCACCCTGAACAAGACCGGCAAGCTCGACGCCAGCGTCACGTTGAAAAACACCGGCAAGGTCGATGGCGAAACCGTGGTGCAGTTGTATATCCAGGACGTGGCCGGCTCGATGATCCGCCCGATCAAGGAGCTGAAAAACTTCCAGAAGGTCATGCTCAAGGCGGGCGAAGAACGCACGCTGCACTTCACCATCACCGAGGAAGACTTGAAGTTCTACAACACCCAGCTCAAGTTCGCGGCGGAACCGGGTGAGTTCAATGTGCAGATCGGCTTGGATTCCCAGGATGTGCAGCAACAGACCTTTGAACTGCTCTAAAGCCTGGTGAGATTAAAAATGTGGGAGGGGCGGTGCGACGATTCGACTTGCCCCCTCCCACAGTTGCCCTCATTGCTCTAACTAACCGCGCCGATCCAGCAGATTGACCACCAACCGGTCAATCCATCCCCACACCCGCTGCTTCACCCGCCGCCACAATGGCCGCGCCTTCCACGCTTCCAGGCTCACCGCCTGGCTCTGCGCGAAATCCCGTTCAAAGCTGCCCGCCACCGCCTGGGTCAATTCCGGGTCCAACGCTTCGAGGTTGGCTTCCAGGTTGAAACGCAGGTTCCAGTGGTCGAAATTGCAGGAGCCGATGCTCACCCAATCGTCCACCAACACCATCTTCAGGTGCAGGAAACACGGCTGGTATTCAAAAATCTGCACGCCCGAACGCAGCAGCCTCGGGTAATAACGGTGCCCGGCATAACGCACGGACGGGTGATCGGTGCGCGGGCCGGTGAGCAGCAGGCGCACGTCCACGCCACGCCCGGCTGCACGACGCAAGGCGCGGCGCACGCCCCAGGTGGGCAGGAAATACGGGGTGGCCAGCCAGATGCGTTGCTGGCCGCTGTTCAAGGCGCGGATCAGCGATTGCAGGATGTCACGGTGCTGGCGCGCATCGGCATACGCCACACGCCCCAGGCCAGGCCCGGTGGCGGGCATCTTGGGCAAGCGCGGCAGGCCGAAATGCCTGGCGGGTTTCCACGCGCGGCGGGCATTGTTGGCGTGCCATTGGCGTTCGAACAGGGCTTGCCAGTCCTGCACCAGCGGACCGCTGATCTGCACCATCACTTCGTGCCAGTCGGCGCTGTCGTTGCCGGGGGTCCAGAACTCGTCGGTGACGCCAGTACCGCCGACAAAGGCGAGTTGCTCGTCAATCAGCAACAGCTTGCGGTGGTCGCGGTACAGGTTGCGCATCCACAGGCGCCAACTCAGGCGATTGTAGAAACGCAGTTGCACACCGGCGTCGGTCAGGCGTTTGCGCAGGCTCAGGGTAAACGCCAGGCTGCCGTAGTCATCGAACAGGCAGCGCACCTGCACACCGCGCTCGGCGGCCAGCACCAGTGCCTGCACCATGGCTTCGGCGCAGGCCCCGGCTTCCACCAGGTACAATTCCAGCTCCACTTGCCGCTCGGCGCGGGCAATGTCCACCAGCATCTGCGGAAAGAAACCCGGCCCGTCGATCAACAACTCGAAGCGGTTGGCGCTGCGCCATGGGAACACCGCGCCGCTCATGTCAGCGCGCCGTGAAGATCAGCACCGCACCCACCGGTACCGACAGACTGATGGACTTGAGCCCCGCCGCCTTGCGCAGCGCAGCCACGCCCGGTGCCAGATCGAAATCCTCGGCGTGCAGCACCACCGGCTCCAGGGTCACCACCTGAAAGCGTCGGTCATCCAGGCGCGTGGCCAGCAACTCGGCGCTGTAGGTCTGGGTCTTGCCGTGCAGGGTCACCGACAACGGCAGGCGCAATTCCAGTTGCGCACCGGGCGCCAGGTCGTTGATGGGTTGCAGGTTGATTTGCGCGTTGATCAGCGCGTCGGGGAAGGTCTTGATCTCGAACAACTGGTTGCGCATGCGCTCATCGCGCAACGGCACGCCGCTGTTGATCGACTCCAACTCCACTTCCAGCTGTGCCGCGCCTTTGCCGTCGACCTTGCCGTGCAGCACCAGGAAGCGATGCACGTCGGCGATTTCGGTGTTCTTGGTGGTGACGAACGACAGGCGTGAGGACTCGTTATCCAGGTACCAGTCGGCATGGGCAGGCACGGCAGCGGCGGCCAGCAGGGCGAAGGCCAGTGCTTTGATTACGCAAGCGTTGAACATTGAAGACTCGTGGGACGAAAAACCTGAACGAACCTTAACCGTCCATTGGAGCGGAAGCAAAGCCTGTAATGACCAGCTTGTTGTGGTGAGCGGGCTTGTCGACGAATCGCGCCGTTCGCGCTGGGGCACAGCGCGGGGCAAGCCGTTACTCCAGCCCTCCCGTAAGTCGTCCATGCCCGGTGCATTGCCTTGGGCACCGCTGCTCTATCAGACCTTAACGACACCACTCTCGGAAAAGTC
>NZ_PCOZ01000031.1:6469-26124 GCF_002979555.1 Pseudomonas sp. MYb60
GACTTCGCGCCTTCCGGCACTAGAGTGCCGATCGCACTCAACGGCGTGCAAGGCCAGGAACCAGGTTTCTATATCGTCCCCAAAAGCATGAGCCGCGAAGCATTGGAGAAAACGCTGTTTCCTGACCTGATCCGGCTGTGATGCACAAATTCCGAGCACTCAACCCTCTCACGGTGGACGTCAAAGCCGGCTCAATGATCGTGCTCAGCGATCCGAACAACACCTCCTGTACTTATCAGGAGTCGCAAATGATGCAGGCTGCTCAACAGGTTGACGACGCTCTTGATCCCCTTACCCCGGATGAAGCTGACTTCGTGCATCGTCATGGCGCCGAAGTAGCCAGTTTCATCGGCCATACCTCGACTTGGCTGGGTGTCGGCACGTTAGTGATGGAAACGCACTTGGCGAACCTGCGCGACACCCTGCAAGCCATAGAGCGCTTGCACCAAGAAAGTTACCGCCAGCATGGTCACCTGAAATCGCCGCAGTTCTTCGCCGAACGCCAGCGCTTGCTCGCGCAGTTGGACGCACACCTGCTGAACTCCACTCGACTGCGTGGCCAGACAACCTTGGGCGATCATCCCAAGCTGAAGACGGCGCTGGGTATTTCCAGCCGAAGTCTGGTGCATCACTGGGACAAGGCAGGTGGACCGGGGCAAATTCCGGGGTATTCCGCGCATGTGAAGGCGGTCAGTCGTGTTACCAAATATATGAAAACCGGGGGCTATCTTGCCATTGGCATTGGCGGCGTTTCTTCAGTGCTGGCTATTGAGCAAGTGTGTAGGAATGGTTCTGAGGAGGCGTGCGAGAAGATCAAATTTACTGAAGGCGGAAAGTTTGCCGGGGCCACGTTTGGTGGCGTCTTTAGTGGCGCGGCCGCCAGTGCTACCAGTAGTGGAGTCTGCTTGGGAATTGGCTTAGGCACAGGTGGTATAGGAGGAATAATCTGTATTGCGGCAGTTGTAGGCACAGGCGCTTGGGTAGGTACCACTATAGGAGGTAAGGGGGGCGAATTCATCGGCGAGAAAATGTACGAGGCTAAACAACCATGACCAGTATCGATACATGGCCTACTTGGGTTGCGATCATTGTTGTGGGAGGTCCAACTCTGCTATCCGCCATAGGCATTGCATACAGCCTATACGTCACCCACCGCCACCTGGAAGCCATAAAAGAAGCCTTGAAAAACAGCCGTTTCATCTACTTATGGGGCCCATTCCTGGGCAAACGTGGCCTGATTTGGTCCCTGTTGGAAATGTCAAAAATCGCCGGAATGGTGGTATGGCCAAGGGCTTCACTGATTAGTGGACAACTCGATCCAACCGATCTGGAGAATTTTCCGCCTCACCTGAAACGTCATCTCAAAGCCATTATTACAATGTCTTTCACAGCCCTGATTTGGGGAGCCGTTGCGGCCGTATTGGTGGAATACAGGTAACCCAGAACGGTACCTAAAAGAGGCCCATTTTTTTAAACCAATCAATGAAAGTACCCAATCGAACATCAGGGCAATAAACGACACCCCTGCCGGTCGCCGAGCCAGCGCGACGTATGGCTACGCCCCATGCCACTGGCCGACACCTCACTGCGCTCGGGGTTATCGCTGAACGCGCTTGTCGGTACGTATTGCTTCACATACCCCCGGCAATACTCCGCCGGGTTGTTCGCCACATAGCGGCACGAGCAGTACTCCTTGGCGGTGTAGGCCGCGATGATGTCGGGGAAGGCTTGCAGGTTGACGCGCTCGTGCCAGATCCAGCCCAGCAAGGCGAGGAGCAGCAGGAGAAACAGGCTGGTCAACGGCCGACGACGAATCATGGGTGCACCGCCGCGAGTACGCGTTTGAGCAGTTCGTTATGCCGGTAGGTACCGTCGCGGTCATCGCCGTAGCGCACGATGACGAGATGTTCGTCAGGCATCACGTACAACGCCTGCCCCCAATGACCGAGGGCCGCGAAGGTGTCAGCGGGGGCGTCGGGCCAGGGCTTCGAAGTCCCTTGGTTGAGCCACCAATGGCCACCTGGAACGGCGTCGTCTTGACCAGGTTTATAAGAGTCGAAGGGCTGGCGGTTGAAGGCGACCCACGCTTTGGGCAGCACCTGTTGATCGCCCCATCGACCGTCGCGCGCCATCAGCAAACCCACTCGCGCCAAGTCGCGAGCCGTGAGGTAGGCGTAGGAAGACGCGACGAAGGTTTCATCCGCGTCGGTTTCCCACGTCGCGTTGCGAATGCCCAAGGGTTTGAACAACGCATCCCAGGGGTAACTCATGTAGGCCTTGTGGCCAAGCATGCCTTTGAGCGCTGCCGACAGGAGATTGCTGTCACCGCTGGAGTAACGAAAGACCCGCCCCGGTGCATGGGAGGCTTCGGTATTTGCGGCGAATTCAGCCATGTCGCCGCGGCCTCGGGTGTAGAGCATCGCCACTACCGACGATTTGAGCGGGGCATATTCGTAGTCTTCCTGCCAGTCGAGGCCCGAGGCCCAGTGCAATAAATCGGCCATGGTGACGGTGGGATGTTGCCTCATGGGCGGGTAGAAACGCGCGACCGGGTCCGTCAGTTTGAAACGGTTATCCCCGTAGGCCACACCCAGAACGGTGGCCATCAGGCTCTTGCTGATGGACCAGGTGAGGTGCGGCGTGGTGGCGGTGGTGGGCGCCGCGTAGCGCTCGTAGAGAATCTCGCCGTCGCGGATCACCAACAGCGCATCGGTACGGATGCCTTGGCGAGTGGCGTCGTCACGCGCCGGGAATGCGTAAGCGTTCAACGCCTCGACGGCCGGCCCTTCCAGCTGCTTACCCATGGCCCACTCCTTGTCTGGCCAGGTTTCGCCAATGGCAGCAACGGTGACGAACAGCAGGGCAACACACAACAGGCCTCTGACCATGGACGCGGACTCAAGGGGGCATTCAAGCCGGCGAGCCTAGCGAACCGTCATGACAGATTTGCGACAGGCACCCTGTCATCCAAGCGTCACCATAACTTCATGGAGCTGACACCGGGCCTCCATAGCCTGAGTTTGGACAACAAAGTCGACCGGCCGAAATCGTGGCCGGCACTCGGAGACTCGCCATGACTCAGATCGCCCGCATCAGCGACACCGGCAATGAACGCCGTCTGCAAGCCGAACGCCTGGTTGGCGCGCAGGCGTTGCAGGAAGCCCAGGCCCTGCGGTTCAACGTGTTCAGCGGCGAGTTCAACGCCAAGCTGAAAGGCGCGGAACTGGGTCTGGACATGGATGACTATGATGTTCACTGCAGCCACATCGGCGTGCGGGACTTGAACAGCGGTCGCCTGGTGGCGACCACCCGCCTGCTTGACCATGCGGCCGCCAGCACCCTGGGCCGGTTCTACAGTGAAGAAGAATTCAGCCTGCATGGCTTGCTCCACCTGCAAGGCCCGATCCTGGAAATCGGCCGCACCTGCGTCGACCCGGCCTACCGCAACGGCGGCACCATCGCGGTGTTGTGGGGCGAGTTGGCCGAAGTGCTCAACCAGGGCGGCTACAGCTACCTGATGGGCTGCGCGAGCATTCCGATGCATGACGGCGGCATCCAGGCCCACGCGATCATGCAGCGCCTGCGCGAGCGCTACCTGTGCAACGAACACTTGCGTGCCGAACCGAAAAAACCGCTGCCGGCCCTGGACCTGCCGTCCAACGTGATCGCGGAAATGCCGCCACTGCTCAAGGCCTACATGCGCCTGGGGGCGAAAATTTGCGGCGAGCCGTGCTGGGATGAAGACTTCCAGGTCGCCGATGTGTTCATCCTGCTCAAGCGCGACAACCTTTGCCCGCGCTACGCCCGCCACTTCAAGGCGGCGATGTAATGAGCCGCCTGCGGGTGTACGGGCGCATTGCCCGCGTGCTGCTGGTGGTGGCGCTGGGCTTGAGCATGGCCAGTGTGTTTGGCCTGTTCGAGCGCATGGGCATCGCCAACTCGATGGTGCGGCGCCAACGCTGGTCGCGGTTTTTCATGGCGCGGCTGACCAATGCCCTCCCCTTTCGCGTGACCGTGTACGGTGAGGTGCCAACGCAACCGATGCTGTGGGTGAGCAATCACGTGTCGTGGACCGACATTCCGTTGCTGGGGGCCGTGGCGCCGATGTCGTTCCTGTCCAAGGCCGAGGTGCGCACCTGGCCGGTGGCGGGTTGGTTGGCGGCGAAGGCTGGCAGCCTGTTTATCCGTCGCGGCTCAGGTGACAGCCAATTGATCCGCAAACAGATGACCCGTCATCTGGAGCAACAGCACCCGCTGCTGATGTTCCCGGAGGGCACCACCACCGACGGGCGTAGCCTGCGCACCTTCCACGGGCGCTTGCTGGCCAGTGCGATCGATGCGGACGTGGCGCTGCAGCCGGTGGCGATTCGTTACCTGCGCGATGGGCAAGTGGACCCGCTGGCACCGTTCATTGGTGATGATGATTTGCTGTCGCACCTGATGCGCCTGTTTGGCAACGATCAGGGCGATGTGGAGATTCACGTGCTCAAGCCGATTGTGTGTGCCGGGCAGGAACGCGCGGCACTGGCGTACCAGGCGCAGCAGGCGGTGCAGAAGGCGTTGTTTGGGCCGGTACCGGAGGCAGAGCAGGTGGATGCTCGGCCGGCATTTGCCGCCTGAAATGTGAACACTGGTCAAATGTGGGAGGGGGCAAGTCGAATCGTCGCACCGCCCCTCCCACATTTTTAGTTTTGAGCTGTCAGTTGGGTTTGGGCGAAGGCTTGCAATTGGGGATAGAAGATGCGGAAGTCTTCACTCAACGGCTCATACAGCTCCCGCAATTCCTGCATCGCAAACTCCAGCTCCTGCGGCTGCGTCAACCGCCGCGAAATCCCCCGCAGCACCGGCTCCATCACCGCAAACTCACGATAAGACCCCAACCAATCATCCGCCGCCATCCAGGGCGCAATCTGCGCCAGCCGCCCCGGCAACAGGGGCTCGGCTGCCAGCACGCGGTACACCTGCGTGGTGAAGCGCTCCAGCGGCTGATCGGCATACAGCGCCCAATCCCGTGCCAGGCAGTGGTCGAAAAACACATCGAGGACGATCCCCGCATAGCGCCTGCGGGTCAGGCTGAAGCGTGACAACGCCTCCCCCACCAGCGGGTGGCTGTCGGTAAAGCGGTCGATCGAGCGATGCAGCTGGATCGCCGCCTCGATTTGCGGGCTGAACTGGCCCTGCAGGCGGCCTTTGACGAAATCGCCATAGAGACTGCCCAGCAATTGTGCAGGCAGTTGGCCGCCCAGGTGCAGGTGTGCGAGATAATTCATGTCGGGCAGTCTATCACTGCCGCCAACGTATCGTTATAACCCGATATACCGATTTAGACTGAGTTAAGACCAAATTCATATTGGTATATCGGGATACAACGATTTAAGGTTCGCTTCAACGCGATATAACGCTTCAAGACACGAGCACCTGCCATGTCCATCGACCTCGACGAAATAATAAAAGCCCTGGCGCACCCGGTACGGCGAGACATCCTCAACTGGCTCAAAGACCCAAAAGTGCAATTCCCCGAACAACTGCACAACCACGAATACGGCATCTGTGCCGGGCAGATCGACCAGCGCTGCGGCTTGTCCCAGTCGACCGTGTCGGCCCACCTGGCGACGTTGCAGCGTGCGGGTCTGATCAGCAGCCAGAAGGCCGGGCAGTGGCACTTTTTCAAACGCAACGAGGCAACCATTCAAGCGTTCCTCGATGCGCTCATCACCGAACTCAGCGCACCGCTGTAAAGGAAACCCCAATGCCCCTCTCGCTACTCATACTGGCCCTGAGCGCCTTCGCCATCGGCACCACCGAGTTCGTCATCATGGGGCTGTTGCCCGATGTGGCAGCGGACCTGGGTGTATCGATTCCCGGCGCCGGCTGGCTGGTCACCGGCTACGCCCTGGGCGTGGCCATCGGTGCACCTTTCATGGCACTGGCCACCGCCAGGCTGCCGCGCAAGGCCGCGCTGGTCGCGTTGATGGGCATCTTTATCATCGGCAACCTGCTGTGCGCCCTGGCCAGTGACTACAACGTGCTGATGTTCGCCCGCGTGGTCACTGCGCTGTGCCACGGTGCGTTCTTCGGGATCGGTTCGGTGGTGGCCGCCAACCTGGTGCCGGCCAATAAACGTGCGTCGGCGGTGGCCCTGATGTTCACCGGCCTGACCCTGGCCAACGTGCTCGGCGTGCCGCTGGGCACCGCGCTGGGCCAACAGGCGGGCTGGCGCTCGACGTTCTGGGCGGTCACCGTGATTGGCGTAGTGGCGCTGATCGGCCTGATCCGCTTCCTGCCGGCCAAGCGTGACGAGGAAAAACTCGACATGCGCGCCGAACTGGCGGCCCTCAAGGGCGCCGGCATCTGGTTGTCGCTGAGCATGACGGCACTGTTCGCCGCGTCCATGTTCACCCTCTTCACCTACGTCGCGCCGCTGCTGGGCGACGTCACCGGCGTGTCGCCCAACGGCGTGACCTGGACCCTGCTGCTGATCGGCCTCGGCCTTACCGTGGGCAACATCATCGGCGGCAAGCTGGCGGATAAACGCCTGGCGGCCACCCTGATCGGTGTGTTCATCAGCATGGCGGTGGTGTCCACGGCGCTGACCTGGACCAGCATCGCGCTGATCCCGACCGAAATCACCCTGTTCCTGTGGGCCACCGCGTCGTTCGCCGCCGTGCCGGCGCTGCAGATCAACGTGGTGACCTTCGGCAAGGCGGCACCGAACCTGGTGTCCACCCTGAACATCGGCGCCTTCAACATCGGCAACGCCCTGGGTGCCTGGGTCGGTGGCAGCGTGATTGCCCACGGTTTCGGCCTCACCCGCGTACCGCTGGCGGCCGCGGCCCTGGCGATCCTGGCGCTGGTGGTGACCCTGATTACTTTCCGTCAGGGCGGCGATGCCGACCTGGCCCCTGCGACCAACTGATCAACTTCAAAGAGAAAGGTGTTTTCCCATGACGACTATTTTCGATCCGATCACACTGGGCGACCTGGAACTGTCGAACCGTATCATCATGGCGCCGCTGACCCGCTGCCGCGCGGATGCTGGCCGCGTGCCCAACGCGCTGATGGCCGAGTACTACGTGCAACGTGCGTCCGCCGGGCTGATCCTCAGCGAAGCCACCTCGGTGACGCCGCTGGGCGTGGGCTACCCGGACACCCCCGGAATCTGGTCCAACGACCAGGTACGCGGCTGGGCCAACGTGACCAAGGCGATCCACGGCGCGGGCGGCAAGATCTTCCTGCAACTGTGGCACGTCGGCCGTATTTCCCATGAGTCGTACCTGAACGGCGAAACCCCGGTGGCGCCGAGCGCGATCCAGCCTAAAGGCCACGTCAGCCTGGTGCGCCCATTGGCCGACTACCCGACCCCGCGCGCGCTGGAAACCGCTGAAATCGCCGACATCATCGACGCCTACCGCACCGGTGCCGAGAACGCCAAGGCTGCCGGCTTTGACGGTGTGGAGATCCACGGCGCCAACGGCTACCTGCTCGACCAGTTCCTGCAAAGCAGCACCAACCAGCGCACCGACAACTACGGCGGCTCTCTGGAAAACCGTGCACGCCTGCTGCTGGAAGTGACCGACGCGGCCATCGAAATCTGGGGCGCGGGCCGTGTAGGTGTGCACTTGGCACCGCGTGCCGACTCCCACGACATGGGCGACGACAACCTGGCAGAAACCTTTACCTACGTGGCCAGCGAATTGGGCAAGCGTGGCATTGCGTTTATCTGCTCGCGTGAGAAGGAAGGTACGGACAGCCTCGGCCCGCAACTGAAGAAGGCGTTCGGCGGCACGTACATCGCCAACGAACGCTTCACCAAAGACAGCGCCAATGCATGGCTGGCAGAGGGCAAGGCGGACGCAGTGGCCTGGGGTGTGCCGTTCATTGCCAACCCGGACTTGCCAGCACGCTTGAAGGCCGATGCGCCGCTGAACGAGCCACGCCCGGATACGTTCTACAGCAAGGGTCCGGTCGGCTACATCGACTATCCAACCTTGGCTATCTAAAGTAGCGCTACGGTCCAATGCGGGAGGGGCTTGCCCCCGATGGCGGTGTGTCAGTCACTGTATGTGTTGACTGAACCACTGCTATCGGGGCAAGCCCCTTCCCACATTAGGAATCGTGCAAACCCAGGAAGAAACACTCCTTCACACCCCTGCAACAAAATCCCTACAAAATACTTAGCCGGCTACCTATCAAACTGCCACTAGCCCGTATATAAAGTCACCCCACCGATCAGCCGGAAGGACGATTGACTCTCCTTAGGCTTTACTGTTGACACAACTGGACGCAATTACGCATTTTGTCTCAATTGCGCAGGCTGGGGCTCAGGCGCAGCATGTCCAGCCCTGCGTCGACCCAACGCTCGGCTTCGTCGTGCAACTGGAAGGTGTCGGGCACCAGCAGCCACTGCCCGATCAGCCCGTTGATGTAGGCGTGAATGCACACTGCGCCACGGGCGGTGTCGAGGTTTTCCGGGAGTTGGCCGCGATGGACCGCGTTACGCAGGGTCAGGCCGATGCGCAGGTTGCACTCCAGCGTGTGGGTCTGGCGTTGGCGGCGCATGTCGCACATTTCATCGGTGAACTCGCACTTATGAAACAGGATCTCATTGATGCGCCGGGTTTTCGGGTCCAGGGCCACTTGATGAAACAAACGAATCAGCAGTTTGCGCATGCAGCCCAGCGGGTCGAGCTCATCCTCGCTTTCACTGGCCCTGGCCAAATCGTCCAGCGGCTCGTGCAGCGTGTCGAGCAACGCCTGGAGCAAGTCGGATTTGTTACTGAAATGCCAATAGATGGCGCCTCGCGTCACGCCCGCCAGCGTGGCGATATCCGCCAGGGTGGTGCGCGCCACGCCGCGCTCGTAGAAGGCGTGTTCGGCGGCGTCGAGAATCTGGCTGCGCGTTTCCTGAGCTTCCTCTTTAGTGCGACGAACCATGGCAGTACAACCTCAATCAGGACACTGGAGATCCTCGTTAACGCAGATTTAATGGCGGCCAACGATGATCTGAATATTTTGTGGGACGACACCGTCTTGGGTGCCGAACGTAATGAAATCGAGGCTTTGGGCTTGCTTTGTCAACATTCCGCAAAGCCTGTCAAGAGTTTACAAACAACCATGAACGTAAGTATATTGCGTAGCAAGCTACTTATCTACTCACCGATTGTTTTTTACCCTTCCACACTTCTTGTGCGCACTCAGCGCGCCTGACCCGAGGATCTTCATGCAACTTAAGCCAGCTGTTACCGCTCTGGTCACTGCCGTCGCCCTGGCATCGCTGCTCAGCGGATGTAAAAAGGAAGAAGCGGCACCGCCCGCTCAAACCCCTCAGGTCGGCGTGGTCACGATTCAACCGCAAGCCTTTACCCTGACATCCGAATTGCCCGGCCGCACCACGGCCTTCCGCATCGCGGAAGTTCGTCCCCAGGTCAACGGCATCATTCTCAAGCGCCTGTTCAAGGAAGGCGCGGACGTGAAGGAAGGGCAACAGCTCTACCAGATCGACCCGTCGGTGTATGAAGCCACCCTCAAGAGCGCACAAGCGAGCCTGACCCAGACCAAGTCCATCTCCGACCGTTACAAGCAGTTGGTCGATGAACAAGCCGTCAGCCGCCAGGAATACGACACCGCCGTCGCCAACCGCATGACCGCGGAAGCAAACGTTCAAACCGCCCAGATCAATGTGCGCTACACCAAGGTGTACGCGCCGATTTCCGGGCGTATCGGCCGTTCTTCGGTGACCGAAGGCGCGCTGGTCAGCAATGGCCAGGCCGACTCGATGGCAGTCATCCAGCAGTTGGACCCGATCTACGTCGACGTGACCCAGTCTTCGGCTGAGATGCTGAAGCTGCGCCGCGACCTGGAAAGCGGCCAACTGGAAAAAGCCGGTGCCAATGCCGCCAAGGTCAAGCTGACCCTGGAAGACGGCAGCGACTACGGTCAAGACGGCAAGCTGGAATTCTCCGAAGTCTCGGTCGACCAGACCACCGGCTCCGTCACCCTGCGCGCCGTGTTCCCCAACCCTGATCACACCCTGTTGCCGGGCATGTTCGTACACGCCCAGTTGCAAGCCGGTGTGAACAGCAAGGCGATCCTGGCACCGCAGCAAGGCGTGACCCGCGACCTCAAGGGCATCCCGACTGCACTGATCGTGAATGCCGACAACAAGGTCGAGCAGCGTCAGTTGGTCGCCAACCGCACCGCCGGCGCCTACTGGCTGGTGGAAAAAGGCTTGAACGCCGGTGACCGTGTGATCACCGAAGGCTTGCAGTACGTCAAGCCGGGCGTCGAGGTCAAGGTCAAGGACGCTGACAACGCCAAGCCTGCCGGTTCCGCTCCTGCTGCGCCTGCTGCCGCTGCTGGCAAAGGGGAGTAATCCATGTCGAAATTTTTTATCGACCGTCCCATTTTCGCCTGGGTAATTGCCCTGGTGATCATGCTGGTCGGGGCACTGTCGATCCTGAAGTTGCCCATCAACCAATACCCGGCCATTGCGCCAACCGCCATCGACATCCAGGTGACCTACCCAGGCGCGTCCGCACAAACCGTGCAGGACACCGTGGTGCAGGTGATCGAGCAACAGCTCAACGGTATCGACAACTTGCGTTATGTCGCCTCGGACAGTAACTCCGACGGCAGCATGACCATCACCGCGACGTTCAACCAGGGTACCAACCCGGACATCGCCCAGGTTCAGGTGCAGAACAAGCTGAACCTGGCGACCCCACTGCTGCCGCAAGAAGTGCAGCAGCAGGGTATCCGCGTGACCAAGTCGGTGAAGAACTTCCTGATGGTGATCGGTCTGGTGTCGGAAGACGGCAGCATGACCAAGGACGACCTCTCCAACTACATCGTGTCGAACATCCAGGACCCGATTTCCCGGACTTCGGGTGTGGGCGACTTCCAGGTGTTCGGTTCCCAGTACGCCATGCGTATCTGGCTCGATCCGGCCAAGCTGAACAACTACCAGTTGACCCCGGTCGACGTCAGCACCGCCATCGCCGCGCAAAACGTACAGGTGGCTACCGGTCAACTCGGTGGCCTGCCTGCCCTGCCCGGCAACCAGCTGAACGCCACCATCATCGGCAAGACACGCCTGCAAACCGCTGAGCAGTTTGGCAACATCCTGATGAAGGTGAATGCCGACGGTTCCCAGGTTCGTCTGGGCGACGTCGCGCGTATCGAACTGGGCGGCCAGAACTACAGCATCAGTGCGCAGTTCAACGGCAATCCGGCCTCCGGCATGGCGATCAAGCTGGCGTCGGGCGCCAACGCCCTGGACACCGCCAAGGCCATCCGTGCCACGGTGGCGTCGCTGGAACCGTTCTTCCCGCCTGGCATGAAGGCGGTGGTGCCGTATGACACCACCCCTGTCGTGACCGAATCGATCTCCGGTGTAGTGCACACCCTGGTCGAAGCGATCGTGCTGGTGTTCCTGGTGATGTTCCTGTTCCTGCAGAACTTCCGCGCCACCATCATCACCACCATGACTGTACCGGTGGTATTGCTGGGTACCTTCGGGATCCTGGCCGCGTTCGGCTTCACCATCAACACCCTGACCATGTTCGGCATGATCCTGGCCATCGGCTTGCTGGTGGATGACGCCATCGTCGTGGTGGAAAACGTCGAGCGGGTCATGGCCGAGGAACACCTGTCGCCTAAAGAAGCGACGGTGAAATCCATGGGCCAGATCCAGGGCGCCCTCGTCGGTATTGCCCTGGTACTGTCGGCGGTACTGTTGCCAATGGCGTTCTTCGGTGGCTCCACCGGTGTGATCTACAAACAGTTCTCCATCACCATCGTTTCGGCCATGGCGTTGTCGGTACTGGTTGCCCTGATCTTCACCCCGGCCTTGTGCGCCACCATGCTCAAGCCGATTGACCCGGAAAAGCACGGCCAGCCCAAAAGCGGTTTCTTTGGCTGGTTCAACCGCACCTTCGACCGTGGCGTACTGAGCTACGAGCGCGGCGTGGGCAACATGATCAAGCACAAGATCCCGGCGTTCCTGGTGTACGCACTGATCGTCGCCGGCATGATCTGGCTGTTCATGCGCATCCCGGCTGCGTTCCTGCCGGACGAAGACCAGGGCGTGATCTTTGCCCAGGTGCAAACCCCGGTCGGTTCTTCGGCTGAGCGTACGCAAAAAGTCATCGATGACATGCGCAGTTACCTGCTCAACGACAAGGAAGGCGAGCCAGGCGAAGGCAAAGGCGTGAAATCGGTGTTTACCGTAAACGGCTTCAACTTCGCCGGTCGTGGCCAAAGCTCGGGCCTGGCGTTCGTGATGCTCAAACCGTGGGACGAGCGTGATGACTCCACCTCGGTATTCGAGATCGCCAAGCGCGCGCAAGGCTACTTCATGCAGACGTTCCAGGACGCCATGGTGTTTGCCATCGTGCCGCCGTCTGTATTGGAATTGGGTAACGCCACCGGCTTCGACGTGTTCCTGCAAGACCAGGGCGGCGTCGGCCATGAGAAATTGATGGCTGCACGCAACCAGTTCCTCGGCATGGCAGCACAAAGCAAGATCCTCGCTGGCGTGCGTCCTAACGGCGTGAACGACGAGCCGCAGTACGAGCTCACCGTTGACGACGAGAAGGCCAGCGCCCAAGGCATCACGCTGTCCAACATCAACCAGACCCTGGCGATCGCCTTGGGTGGCAGCTACGTCAACGACTTCATCGACCGTGGTCGGGTGAAGAAAGTGTACGTGCAAGGCGAAGCCGCCAGCCGCATGTCGCCTGAAGACCTGAACAAATGGTACGTGCGCAGCGACTCCGGGAAGATGGTGCCGTTGTCGGCCATCGCCTCGGGCAAGTGGATTTTCGGTTCGCCGAAGCTCTCGCGCTATAACGGTGTAGCGGCGATGGAAATCCTCGGTACGCCGGCACCGGGCTACAGCACCGGTGACGCCATGGCGGAAGTCGAGCGCATCGCCAAGCAACTGCCGGCGGGTATCGGCTATGCATGGACGGGCCTGTCGTACGAAGAACGTCTGTCCGGCTCCCAGGCACCGGCGTTGTACGCCCTGTCGCTGCTGGTGGTGTTCCTCTGCCTCGCGGCACTGTATGAAAGCTGGTCGATTCCGATCGCCGTGGTCCTGGTAGTGCCGTTGGGCGTGGTGGGTGCGCTGATCGCCACCAGCATGCGCGGCTTGTCCAACGACGTGTTCTTCCAGGTGGGCTTGTTGGTGACGGTGGGCCTGGCAGCGAAAAACGCCATCCTGATCGTGGAGTTCGCCAAAGAGCTGCACGAGCAAGGCAAAGGTGTGATCGAGGCGGCCATCGAAGCGTCCCGCATGCGTCTGCGCCCGATCATCATGACCTCCATGGCGTTCATCCTCGGCGTACTGCCGCTGGCGATCTCCTCGGGCGCTGGCTCAGGCAGCCAGCACGCCATCGGTACCGGCGTAATTGGCGGTATGATCACGGCCACGGTCCTGGCGATCTTCTGGGTCCCGCTGTTCTTCGCAACCGTGTCCGCCATTGGCGACCGTAAAAAGACTGAACCCAAGCAAACTCCTAAAGAGGCTGGCCAATGAGCAAGTCGCTCCTTTCCTTAGCCGTCACCGCATTCGTGCTCAGTGGCTGCTCGCTGATCCCTGACTACCAGCGCCCTGAAGCGCCGGTAGCCGCCCAGTTCCCGCAAGGCCCGGCATACTCGTCGGCCCAGGCGCCGAACCAGGCGGCCGCGGAGCAAGGCTGGAAGCAGTTTTTCCACGACCCTGCCCTGCAACAGCTGATCCAGGTCGCCCTGGAAAACAACCGCGACCTGCGCGTCGCGGCGCTGAACATCGATGCCTACGCGGCGCAGTACCGCATCCAGCGTGCCGACCTGTTCCCGGCTGTGTCGGCCAATGGCAGCGGCAGTCGCCAGCGTGTACCGGCTCGCGCCTCGCAGACCGGCGAAGCGGGTATCACCAGCTCGTACTCGGCCACCCTCGGGATCAGCTCGTATGAGCTGGACCTGTTCGGCCGTGTTCGCAGCCTGAGCGAAGAAGCCCTGCAAAAGTACTTCGCCACCGAAGAAGCACGGCGCAGTACCCAGATCAGCCTGGTGGCCAACGTGGCCAACGCCTACGTGACCTGGCAGGCCGACAAGGAACTGCTCAAGCTGACCCAGGACACCCTGGGTGCGTTCGAGCAGAGCTTCAAGCTCACCTCGCGCAGCAACGAAGTCGGCGTGGCCTCGGCCCTCGACCTGAGCCAGGCGCGCACGTCGGTGGAAAATGCGCGCGTGCAGCTTGCCCGGTATACGCGCCAGGTGGCCCAGGACGAAAACAGCCTGACCCTGCTGCTCGGCACTGGCCTGCCAGCGAATCTGACCAGCAAGCCGCTGTCGGATGACCTGCTCAGTGAAGTGCCGGCCGGCTTGCCGTCGGACCTGTTGCAACGTCGTCCCGACATCCTGCAGGCCGAGTACAACCTCAAGGCCGCCAACGCCAACATCGGCGCCGCCCGTGCAGCGTTCTTCCCGAGCATCAGCTTGACGGCCAACGCCGGCACCCTGAGCCCGGACCTGGGCGGCCTGTTCAAGGGCGGCTCGGGCACCTGGTCGTTCGCGCCGCAGATCAACATCCCGATCTTCAACGCCGGCAGCCTGCGCGCCAGCCTGGACTACTCGAAGATCCAGAAAGAGATCAACGTGGCGACCTACGAAAAGGCCATCCAGACCGGCTTCCAGGAAGTCTCCGACGGCCTCGCCGCGCGCCAGACCTACAAGCAGCAACTGGAAGCCCAGCGCGGTTTCGTCGCGGCCAACCAGGATTACTACCGCCTGGCCGAGCGTCGCTACCGCATCGGTGTCGACAGCAACCTGACCTTCCTCGACGCCCAGCGCCAACTGTTCAGTGCCCAGCAATCGCTGATCACCGACCGCCTGGCGCAGCTCACCAGCGAGGTCAACCTATACAAGGCCCTCGGCGGTGGCTGGAACGCACAGACGGCGCAGAACGAGCCGTTGAAAGAACAAGCGCCAGCACTGAAGTTGTTCTGATCGCGCTGATGTAAACAAAAAACCGCTTCCCTTACTGGAAGCGGTTTTTTTATGCCCTTTATCTGACAACACTATCCAATGTGGCATGCCACGCTTTAAATCTGTCGCCTTGCATTTGGCTCAACCTTTCAGGATAAAATTGGTCACAGATTCTTACAGACCACAGAGGGAGCTTGTCGTAATGATCGTAGGAATCGATCTGGGGACCACCAACAGTCTCGCAGCGGTATGGCGCGGTGATGCCGCCGAACTGGTGCCCAATGCCCTTGGCCAGTTGCTGACCCCAAGCGTGGTCGGCCTGGATGACCAAGGCCGCATCCTGGTAGGCCAAGCCGCCAAGGAGCGTTTGCACACCCACCCGCACCTGACCACCTCGCTGTTCAAACGCTATATGGGCAGCGCCACCGAAGTGCGCCTGGGGGACAAATCGTTCCGCCCAGAAGAACTCTCCGCGCTGGTACTCAAAAGCCTCAAGGAAGACATCGAACGCACCTACGGTCAAACCGTCACCGACGCCGTGATCAGTGTGCCCGCCTACTTCAGCGACGGCCAACGCAAAGCCACGCGCATCGCCGGCGAACTGGCCGGGCTTAACGTCGACAAGCTGATCAACGAACCTACCGCCGCTGCCCTCGCCTACGGCCTGCATCAGTGCGATAAGGAAACCTCGTTTCTGGTATTCGACCTCGGCGGCGGCACCTTCGACGTATCGATCATCGAGCTGTTCGACGGGGTGATGGAAGTACGCGCCAGCGCCGGCGATAACTTCCTCGGCGGCGAAGACTTCGACACCCTGCTGCTGGAACACTTCGTCGACAGCCAACGCAATGCCGAGGGCTTCCCGCCCACCAGCAGCGTGCTGCAAGCCCTGCGTCGTGAAGCCGAGCGGGTACGCAAAGCCTTGGGCCAGGACGACAGTGCCGACTTCGCGCTGCGCGTCGACGGCCAGCAGTGGGTCAAGACCATCACCCAGCAAGAACTCGCCAAACTCTATATCCCGCTGCTGGAGCGCCTGCGTGCGCCGATCGAGCGGGCCCTGCGCGATGCGCGAATTCGGGTCGGCGACCTGGATGAAATCCTGCTGGTCGGCGGTACCACGCGCATGCCACTGGTGCGCAAACTCGCCGCTGGGTTGTTCGGGCGTTTCCCGTCCATCAGCCTCGACCCCGACCAAGTGGTTGCCCACGGTGCCGCGATCCAGGCCGCGCTCAAAGCCCGCTCGGCAGCGCTGGAAGAAGTGGTGCTGACCGACGTCTGCCCCTACACCCTGGGCATCGAAACCTCGAACCAGTACGGCGGCCATATCGAAAGCGGCCACTACCTGCCGTTGATCGAACGCAATAGCAGCGTGCCGGTCAGCCGGGTCAAGAGCGTGGTCACCCTGCACGACAACCAGAGCCAGGTGCTGCTCAAGATCTACCAGGGCGAAAGCCGCCTGGTGAAGGACAACATCGAGCTGGGCCAACTGGACATTGCCGTGCCCAAGCGCAAGGCCGGCGAGGTCTCGCTGGATGTGCGCTTCACCTACGACAACAACGGCCTGCTGGAGGCCCAGGTGACTATCCCGCTGACCGGCGAACAACATTCGTTGGTGATCGAGAACAACCCTGGTGTGTTGAGCCCGGAAGAAATCCAGCAACGCCTGCAAGCCCTGGCACAATTGAAGGTGCACCCCCGCGACCAGCAGGTCAACACCGTGCTCACCGCCCGGCTCGAACGGCTCTACCAGGAAAGCCTCGGCGACCTGCGCGAGCAACTGGGGCACTGGGCCGGGCAGTTCCAGCAGGTGCTCGATACCCAGGACGAACGCCGCATCCGCGACGCCCGCAGTGAACTGACTCGTCAACTTGAGCAGCTCGACAACGGATTCTGGCGCTAAGGGGAAAACCACATGGACTGCTGGACCCTGCTGCAACTGCCGGAAGAGGCCGACGAGCGCACCATCAAGCGCACCTATGCGCGGCTGCTCAAGAGCTGCCGCCCGGACGATGATGCCGAAGGTTTCCAGCGCCTGCGCGAAGCCTATGAGGAAGCGCTGGCCTATTCACGTTGGCGCGCCGACTGGGAAGAAGAGGACACCACCGTTCAAGCCCCTGTGGCCGAACTGGCCTACGGCGACCTCAACGACCTCGCCGAGCTGATGGACGTCAGCGCCCTGCACCCAGCGCCATTTGAAACGCCACAAGCCAACCCGGCACACACCCTGCTCAGCGGCCTCAACGCCAGCAACGTCAGGGAACGCTGGGTCTTGTCCGTTCAACAGGACTGTACCGACGCCTTCCAGGCCGGTTTGCTGCGTCATTGCTTCGATAAGCCAAGTGAGCGCGTTGAGATTGCCAGCTGGGCAGTGCAACACCTGGAGTGGCTGACGCCCTGGCAACAGGTCGCCATGACACCCTGGCAGCACGACACGCTGACCAGCGAGTTGCTGCAGGAATACCGCAACACCTTGCGCAATCTGCTGGAGCAAAAGGACGAACGCGCATTCATCAACCAGCTGACGCAGTACAGCAACCAACCCTGGCTGCGGGTGTTCGACCTGCAGCAACAGTGGCAACGCATCGTGCTGCAACTGCTGCACGACAGCCAATGGAGCGTGCCGCTGTTCGAGCGGGTGTGCCAGGCGTTTGGCTGGGACGACCAAACAGGTGTATTCCCGGAGCCTGCCTGGATGTGGCGCGAACTGGTCTCGCGCTGCGAGCAGGAAAGCTTTTTCGCCAACCTGCAAGACAAGGCTCAAGAGATGCGTCACCCGCCTGCCGACGCCCAGGCCGCCCGCCTGTTGCTCACGCCAATGTCGGCCAGCCAACAAAAACGCATGATCGACGGCTTCGGCGAAAACGAATGGAACGCCTGCCAGCACCTGAGCGAAGTCCTGACCTGGCGCTACCCGCAACTGCTTGAACGGCTGCCAAACCCCGATGCGTTCTTCTGGCGCACGTTTGTCCCGCGGCCGATCTACACCCAGGTGTTAATTCGCCTGTGGGGCGTATTCGCCCTGGGCTTTCTGCTGAGCCTGATCAAACCCCAGCCCGAAGTGCTGGATGCTCGCTCGATTATTCTCTTTCTCCTGCTGGCGCTCGTCCCCGCGGGCATCGGTTTTCGCGTCACCCAGTTCTGGGCCAGCATCAGCTCAAGCTTCCGGGTGCCCGACCTGTGGCTGAGCCAACACCTGATCCCCAAGCGCCTGAACCCCAACCAATATTGGCTGATCATCCGCCACGGCGTACCCCAGGCAATCATGCTGGTGGCCTGCGGGCTGATGGCCGGCGTACTTGGCATGGTCACCTATGCCGGCGCACTGCTGATCAACCTGCTGCACACCAAACGCATCGGCCAGATCAGCCATAAATTCAGCCAAGGCTACCCGTGGCTGAACGGCCTGCACTGGGCGTTCTGGAGCCCGTTGCAAGCGGCGTTCCTGGTGGTGATGGTGGCGGTGATCATTGCCGCGCAACATTACTTGCCGGCAGTACCGTGGACTCACTTCGACCCACCGAAGCCCTAACCCAAAATGCCGGGCCCTAGTGCCCGGCTAAGTTGCGTTCGATCATTGATTGTCTGGCGCAGATCGCCAGAGAAGGCGGCCTATGCAAGGTCAAACCATAATTTAAATCGAGAATTTGATTAAGCTATCAAAGAAAAAGCTGCAACCCGCGCTCGCCATCAGCACAGGCGTGAGAAATGGACTACATGATTTTAGGACGCTCAATGTTTGATAGATAGACCGATCAAACGCTATACATCGCCACTCATTCATTAATCTGCGTTCATCTTCCGTCCCTCAATTTATGAAAGACCGAGCGAACCACCTCAAAATTCACACCCTATCCATTATGCTGTCTGGGTTAGCACAATTTTTTCTGGGCGCATCATCGCTTTACTGGAGAGAACTCGGTGAGGTGCCACCCACCACACTGGTCGCCTACAGAATAATCTTATCAACCGCCATCATCAGTCCTTTTGTTCTGATCTATCGGCGCTCTCTTTGTAAAAACCTACTGAAACCTAAAACCCTCATTCTGCACTGCACTGCTGCACTTTTTATAGCTACAAACTGGGGCGTATTTATTTGGGCATCCATTAACGGGCATATCCTGGAAAGCGGGCTTGGCTATCTTTTAGCCCCGTTCATTTCAGTCGTGCTAGGGGTTGTAATCTACCGTGAAGCCCTCAAAACGAGAGAAACCGTATCGATCTGCGTAGCGTTCACTTCTATCGCACTCTTTATTCTTCTCACCGAGAATTTAAACCACTGGACCTACTTATCGATAGCCGCAACATGGGGCGCTTACACATACCTAAAAAAATCCAGCTCGCTTGACGCAATAAACGGAATATTCATAGAAACCCTTTTCCTGACAACTTGCCTGGCTCTAGCTATTTGGTTATTGGATTTTAGAATCCTACTGCCTGGCGAGCTCACCTCAAAATCAACGCGACTCATCTGGCTAGCAGGTGCAGTATCCACAACCCCGCTTATATTTTTTTCCTACGCCACGGGGAAAATACCCTTGTCCGTCACCGGACTCTTACAATTCATACTCCCCCTTACACTTATAACCATTTCACTCATCACCCTGGAGCAGCCCCTAGTACAACCTTAATCGCCAGCCCCCTACGTCCATATTTCAAAGGACATTATCGTTCGATCATCGCCCACA
>NZ_PCOZ01000032.1 GCF_002979555.1 Pseudomonas sp. MYb60
AGGACCCAAAGGGGGGGGGGTGGGTGCACCATCCAGGGGCGCCCACCGCCCTCCATTCAAGAACTCCTATCGTTTCGTCGCCAGTGCCGTGTCCATTGCGCTTTGGAACTCACGAACCCTGTTCGCTTTCACGATGTTGTCGGCGATCTTGTAGAACGGGAGGATGACCCGGTAGCCTGGCTCGCCATCACTGAAGATGAACACCGGCCGAACCGCATCCCCCCACGCCGTCTTCTTCCGCTCCCAAACACCTTGGGTGCCGTCGACTTCGCCGGCGAAATACTTCTGGGCATTGCCCTTACGCTTACTGCGTTTGCTTCCTGTGGCGTTGGCCTGCACACCACTGACAGTCTCGGCCGCACCAAGGCCCGACAGGATCTTCATGATCGTGCCGCGGGGAACGTTGCCGAACTGATTGAGTGCTGATGCTGCTGGCAGTGCGTACTGCCCTGGTTTCATGATCCCTTTTGCGATCAATGCTTTCTCAAAACGCTTATGAGGGCGGCGACCGCCCTTCACTGCCTGCTGCAGGTATGTGTCAGCGGGCACGCCTGATGTCCATGCGTCCTTAAAGAAGGTGCGGGCTTCAGGCTTACCCTTCGTGGCGGGCTTCACATAAAGGCTATTCAGTGTCGTTGTTGTCGGCCGATCAATACGCGCTTTCAACACCGACAGCTCGCCCTTCTTAACCAGCACGGCCAGGCGGGTAGCCATCAGCGCAAAGGCGAATGGCAGTTGTTTTTCACCTACCGTTCGAAGAGCCTTCGATAGCTCTTCGATGTTGGTTCGAGCATTGATCTGAAACATCTCGGCATGCCTATCTATATAGGGAAGCAGCGGTGTAAGCCGTCTGGCATGCGAAACCTGCTATTCGGCTTCGATCAAGCGCTTCTGCCAGCTTTCCCGCTTCTTCGTCAGCGCTTCTACGCAGGTCGGCAAGCAGAACGGTAAGGTCGGCTCTTGCCTTGCTTCCGCTGGCAACCTCGGCAGCGCAGGTGCGTCGACTGGCAAGGAGGTCGGTGATTTGTTGCTGCAGGCTGCGAGCCCGGCCATCAGCGACAACAACAGCAGCCTGGATGCTTTGGTTTTGAGTATGGGCATTGTCGGCGGCTCGGTTGACGTCATCGGTGACCTGACGCTGCAGGTTCAGGGTCTTGCTGAGTGATTTGGCCTTCGCGGTTGCGATGTCGCGCTCACCGGTCGCTTCGATCAGGTCTGACTTCGCACTCTGGAGCTGCAAGTACAGAACACCAAACGATGCGGCCACAGCCAGGACAATCCATACCCAAGCAGGGACCAGCTTCACCATGGCTATCACAATGGATTGTCCTTTCCTGATTCCCGACTACTGTCACAACCCATGCAGTGCTCGCAGTTCAGCGTCCGGCAGAGCCAGGCCTTCACTTGCTGCCAGTACGTGACCATGAAGATGTGGCGAGCACCGGCCATGGCCAGGGACACATGCAGCGTCAGGCCGGCAGTGGTCGGGCCGAAGAAGATGTTCTGACTGCGCGCCATTACAACGAAGCCGCTGATGGCGATCGCCGAATAGATCAGCTTCCCGAGGATGCCGTCCCTCACCTTACCGCTCAGTACGCACCAGGTCGCCCAGGCCGCAATAAGGCCGCAGGCGATGGAGTTGATCAGTTCAAGATTCATGGTGGATTGCCTCCCCCGAACCGCTGGCGGATAAGCGCCCAGAGGTCAGCGGCTTTGATGGCTCGGTTGATTGCTGCTAGGAGCGAGCCGCCGAACGTGCCAAGGAGAAAACCAATCCCCGCGACGATCTTTGGCTCGGTGACATTCAGATAGGCGCTGACCATGCTCGTCAGGTACAGCGAACAGGCAACCCCCGTGATCAAGAACACCATCCAGGCACGCCAGTCGGACAAGTCGTCCTTGTGCCACCAGCTCGCAACAACGGCCCCAATCAGACCCGCAATCAACAATTCGAACCTGTCGATCTTGTCGAGCAGGCGCTGTAGATACTCCATGCGCTCGACTCCGTGGGGCATGTTTGGAAATTGAATCAGCCCCATCAGCACTCCCGGCCATAGCAACGGGTGTGGTGGAGCCGAAAACGAAAAAGCCCCGGCGAATGCCGAGGCTCTGTTAACTGTAGAAAGCAAAAAGCCCAACTCAGGGTCGGGCTTTGCTCGCGGAAAAACCGCAAAGTAACGAGAAATCTATATGCAGGGACCGGGGCTGTCAAGCAGCCTGACGACGAATATCTAATGCCCCATCGATCCACGCAATTCCAGCCTTCCAGAGCCCGCGCGTCTTCTCCTCGCCGAACTTCATTTTCTTTCCAACCTCCATCAGCGACGTATCGCGACTGGTGTAGTACTTCATCAGTACCTGGCCGCATTCGGGGTAGCGCTTGAGCAGGCGCCCCATCAAGCCATCGATCATAAGCGCGTCGTCGTCGGTGATCATAGGCGACAGCACGGTGTTCTCCCGAGAGGCACAGCAGGACACACCTGAGCCCAGGACAACCCAGCGGCCCCAATGCTCGAGCAGATCCTCGGCTGTGCGTTCTTTGAACGTCGGTGTGAAGGCCATGATTCAATCCCCTGCTTGTGTATTGATGACGCGACGACCACCGCGAGCCAATATCTTGTCTTGGCACGAATGAATGGCCGTGCAGAACTCGCGCTGCTCCATTGGATGCTCTATAGGCAACTTCAGAAACTCATTCCAGGCCTCTGCCAGCAGCCCAACCACCACCGCTTCTTGATCGGTAACTCGAGCCTGATCTTCTGTAAATTTGATGCCCATGCTCAATCCCCTGTGTAGTTGGTGCCGCCGGCGCCGCGGCGGTTGTTCTCGTTGTATTGACGAGCAGGCCCCGCATCGACGCCCATTCCGGCCAAAGCGCGCTGAGCGGCTACCAACTGCTGCTGCACCTCCTTTAGCCTGACGTTTAGGACCTGGACGACATCCATCAATGGAAGCGTGGTAAGCGTTCTCCCGCAAACCCAGCCGGAGGCGTGACAGTTTTCACAGGTCATCTGATGGAAGACACCGGTGTAGATGCCGGTACCTCGGCAGACGCTGCACTCAACGATAAATTTCAGCTCTCGGCTCAACGCCGGCCCGTGAGACTTCTTCATTTGCCCCCCTTCAACCGAGCAGCGATCAGGCCGTCACATTCACGCGATTTGGGCGAGAACTGACCACAGGAGTAGCAAGACGATCGAGGGTATGGCAGGCCTTCGGCGGCCATGCGCTGGCGACACATCAGCGGCACATCGAATACGTCGACCTTCGCCATTGCTGCATCTATCACCTTGTCCAGGTCATGGACCCACGTACCGCTCGACGCGTGCACGATTTGGAGAGAGTGATTGCGGAACCACCGATAACGCTCGGCATCCTTGCGAAGCAACTCATCGGTAACCACCAAGACCGGCGAATACCGCATACGGGTGCGCGGCGAGAACTTGCGATAGCGGGAATCGCTAACACAGCGGATAAGCCCTATTCCTGGTGCGCATTGCCAATAGATCGACTTATTACCCAGTGCCTCGTTTTCAGCCTTGAGTTGATCACGCTGCTGAGCGACATTCTCCATCCCAGCCTTGTAGGTCATAGCAGCGCCTTCGGCCGTTCTTAGCCGCTCAGCCTCTTTGCGGAGCGCCTGGATTTCTGAGATCAGGGCCAGCACCGCGGTCGAGTTAGCGACGTCCATGAATTCCAGCTCTGCCTTGTCCCAGACCTCCGCAAGATCGTCTCCGCCGGATTTGCACAGCTCAGCAAACGTATTCTCGGCGGCCTCAGCCACGCGCTTCAGGTTGGCCAGGTCGGGAAATTGCGATTGATTGTCCATTTTTAAACCTCGCCTTTTATGGTTTCTGGATTTGGCTAGAGGCCGCGCCATTCAAGGCCTCGGCGTCATTGTGCGAATTTCCGTTTCTAGTCATGGTCGAGCGGTGAATGAGGTTGAAACCCTTCCCGTCTAGCCAGTCATGCCACTTAACCAACGCCTCGCGCTTGAGCAGTTCGGCCGAGGTGTGGATGTAGGTCTGCACGTTGCGGGTAAGCGTGTGGTTCACCAGCATCTCGCCGATCAGGAAGTCGACGCCCAGGTCAGTCCACCCGGTTCGGGCCACCTTGCGCAGGTCGTGACTCGTCCACTCACCCTTGCCCAAGCGCGTGAACACGGCGCACGCCTGGCTGTCACTGATCGGCCCACGGCCCCGCGCCGGGAACACGTAGGTGCCTTTGTAGCCTTTGGCCGACTGCCAGTCCCGATACCGCTCCAGCAGCGCGCACACCTGGTGGGTCAGTGGCAGGTGATGCTCGCAGCGGGTCTTTGTGTTCTCGGTGGGAATGAACCACTCGCCCTGCTCACCCAGGGTGAAGTGGGACCACTGCGCTTGCCTGGTCTCGCCGGCGCGGGTGCCGTGGCACAGCATCATCAGGGCCAGCATGCAGTCCTGGGGGTGCTGGTCGAAGCCGTCGGCCAGTTCACCTATCACTTCCTCGAGTTGGACGGCGCGCAGACGAGACGGCTTCGGCTGGATCCGGGCCTTGGTGAAGTCGGTGAACTTGAACCCGGCAATGGGGTTAGCTGCGATCAGGCGCAGCTTCTCGGCCTGGCGGAACGCGACCACCAGCACGCCCCACATCAGACGGACGTAGGACAGGGACATTTCAGCCTGCATCGGCCACATCACCAGCTTGTCGAGGGTGGAGCGGTCAACGTCTTCCACGGCGATATCGGCGAGCCGTGGCTTCAGGTGGCAGGAAATGATCGAGGTGTTGGTAGAGCGGCGCTTGGACGACAGACTGCGGTCAACGGCCTGACGGGCGGTGAACCAGTCCAGCAGCTCGCCAACGGTCTGCAACGTGCCGGCCGCGGCTGAAGCTTTGGGATCGCCGGCCAGGCGCTCGCGGATCTTCGGCAACGCGACGATCAAACCCTTCACAGGCAACTGAGGAAACCCGGCGATCTTGTCCCACTTGCCGCCCGACACCAGGTACCAGGTACCGCGCTCACGGTTTTGGTGGAAGCGGAAATACACACCAGGGTATCGAGCGTCACGCAGATCACGGACGGCGGTGTTGCCTGCCTGCCGGCGAATCTCCGCATCGGTAAACGAAGTGAGCATTGTCTGGGTCATGCGGCGGCCTTGGTTTGAGGTTGGAGAAGATAGGCCCGGATAGCCTCAATGGCGTCGACGTGCCCACGGCAGACGATGGCCAGATAACCCTGATCAGTCAGCGCCTGTAGGTATGCGTCTTGGGAGGGAGACACCGCAGCGTCATACGGCGCCCGGGCCTTGAATTCGATGTAGAGGCCGAAGTACCCGCCGCGGGCCATGGGCAGCACCAAGTCGGGCACACCGGCCTTCACGCCCTGCTCTTTCAGCTTCATCGCCACCAGCTTGTGCCGGTGCCCGCCGTTCGGTACGTGATAGATCAGCTTGGCGGCCGCCGGATAGCGCAGGCTTATTTCTTTGATCAGCGCGGCCTGCTCCAGGCCTTCACGGTCCACAGACTTGGCGCGCACGGGCTTCGGGCTGAACGGCTTCACGGCAGCCGGCTTCATCGACTTCACGCGCATACCCGCTCACCCGTAACGACATCGATCACTTCGAAGGTGGATGGCCACATTGCTGCCCCGAATTTCAGCGCTGCCGATGGATGCTCAAATAACGCGACAGCCCGGTCTGTCTTGTCAGTGAGTTCCCACTTGTAGCCGCAGCAGTGCACCGCATATCGATATGCAGACGGATCGGTCGGGGCCAAACGCGCATTGCTCATCAAAACCCGTCCTTTCCACGCTGCGACTCCCAGTCGAACGGGACAACGATGAGCCCACCCTCGCGCAACCGGTCAACGCACCTGTCCCCCATTGCGCGACCTAGCTCATCGGCTTTGAGGTTCGAGATGATCACCGTGGGAGCCTCTCGTTCGTAACGGCCGTTGATGATTGCAAACAGCGTGGTCAGCTCGAAGTCGCTGGGCTGCTCCTTGCTCACGCCGATTTCATCCAGCACCAAGAGGTCGGGACTGATCAAGCTCGCCAGGATGCTGCCTTCGGTCCTATCACTGCTCTTGTCATAGGTGCAGCGGATTGCTTGAAGAACCGCCCCAAACGTCCGGTATACGGCCGTGCGGGAGGACTTGTGTAGAAGCTCATTGGCCATGGCCACACCCAGATGAGTCTTGCCTGTTCCCGGCTTCCCGATCAGCACCATGCAGCGCCCGGCATCCCGGATCTGGTCGAACGTAGCGACGTAGTGACGGCAAAATTTCAGTGCCCGTCGCTGCCCCTCATGCTCGTCCTGGTAGTTATCCAGGGTTCGGCTCAGGAAGCGTTTCGGTATCAGGGCGTCTCCGAGCTTGCGGGCCAAGGAAAGCCTCAACTGATACGACTCTTCTGCCTTGGCGCTCGCCTCTCGATCTGCTGCGATGGCTCGCAGACACTCAGGGCACCCGCCCTTGAGCTCACGCCCGAGGATAACGGTCACCTTCTGGTCAAATTGCCCGTGCTTCTCACATTCGGCGGGCTGAGTACGGATCGGCAATACGCCGTCTGAAATCGATACGACTTTCTCAGAGCGCATAGGAACCGTCCTCTCGCTGTACCAGGCCGTCCGTGTAGTCTCGATCAGCGAAACCTGTGTGACGTGATGGTGCGTCCTTCTTCACGAATGGGCGGACGTTGCTGTCTCGGTTCTTGTCGTCTTTCACCCACCGCACCAGCAGCGAAACCCATTTGGCCTGGGGCTGCAGCAGGCCCGTGATTTCGTGGTGAGCAGTGAACGGGGCGACCGCCTCCTTGGTGAACAGGTCCGTAGTGACTCCGAAGTGAACGCAGTAGGCTTTGAGCAAATCAGCATCTGGCATCCAATCCAGCGTCATCTCGACCGGGGACTTTGGGTCAACAGCAGGCCCAGGTTCTTCCGGCGGCAAGTCTTCTACGGCACCGCCCATGTCACTGCCGGCAGCCGGAGTTTCTTCGCCTGCGTTGAGAGAGTGGTGTTGATCTTGATTCGGTGAATCAGGAATCAGGAATCCACAATCAGGAATCAGGGCGTTATCTAACGGTGGATTAACTGGCTCTAACGGTTCTTTAACGTTAAAAGACTGAGCAGCAACGGGAACCTTCCGTTGTGAGCCAGCAATGACAACGTTACCTTTACGTTCGTAAACAGTGAGATAGCCGTTAGCGTCAGGTAGCGAGCTATCCTTTTCGGTGCCGTGTGGGCTCTGATGCTTTTGGAAGTTGATGATCTCGATAACTGAGAAACCGGCAACCTGGTATCGAGAGATGAAGCCGGCGGCAGCGAGGCGAGACAACCCTGTGTCGACGTCATAGTCGTCACATGGAAACAGCTCGATCTTGATTCGCTTTACGCGATCTTCGAGGCGACCTTCCCGATCCGCCAAGCACCAAAGACCAATGAAGGCAAGGCGGTCAAACGCAGGAAGCTCAACCAGCAATTCGTTGCTGAAAAGCCCTGGCTTGATATTGCGTGCGCGGGCCATTAGCGGGCACTCCCGGCAATTTGCTCAATCTCTTCGAAATGAAACTGGTGTCGCGACACGCTTTTAGAAGCGTCAAAACGTGTCGAGACAGCAGGGGTATTGCCAGGGTTAGCTGTCGTGTTCATAATGGCCCCACAAGTTTTATTGCTGTCGAAAGGACCGCCCTGCCAGGCGGTTTTTTTATGCCTGCGATTCAGGCGGCCTTCAGCGATTCGCGCAGGATGTGCAGCGCTTCGATTGCTTCCTGAATGGCTTTCTCGCCCTGGGCTTTTTCGTGCTGGCTGATGTGGTTGTCAGCGGCGGCGTCGAAGATCAAGCGCCCAACATCCCCGCACTCGGCGGACAGATGCCCGAGAGCAACCATCAACGGTTTGGCTGCCGGCTTCTCTCGGGCAACCAGGTCGTAGCCAAACTTGTCAGCGAGTGAAATCAGCGCGCGCATGTCGCCGGTGTGCAGCAGAACGCCAAACAGATGCTCGATGGTCAGGTGGTGGGCCGAGTTATCCGGGTTCGAGCGCTGCAGCAGGCTCACGTGCGAGAGGCACATCTTCCCGGCAAGCTCTTCTGCCCCACTTTCCTTGATGGTGGTGTGGCAAGCCCTCAAGAAATCTTCCATTCGTAAAACCTCAAATTTGTTTCCGTGGTAGCGGCCGCCAGGTCCGGCGATCATTCGCTCAACAGATCAATGACAAGGACGCCTTATGCAGCGGTTTTCTTTTTGTCGGCCTTCAATTGGCCGTCAGTTACAAGTTCAAGCTGGTATTGACGTAGCTCAGGGATCTCTTCGCCCCACTGCCGGACTGCCTCGTATGTGATGCCGAGCGCTTTGGCTAGGGGGGCGATCCCTTTGAAATGGTTAATTGCGTCGGCACGGTTCATGGCTGACTCCTTTGGGTATACGGCAATTCAAGCATGCTTGTGTTTACTAAGCAAGCATGCTTGCCAAGCTAACTTGTAGATTGCTTGCATGAAAATTACTGATCGGATTGCGAAACTTGTCCTGGCGCGAAAGCCTGAGATCGGGCCGCGAGGATTCAAAAGAGATATAGCGACCACCTGCGGGGTCAGCTACGAAGCTGTTCGTCAGTGGTTTGCCGGTGATACCGGCAACATAAAGAACGAAAATCTGGTAGCGATCGCTGAAGGCTATGACACGACGGTAGATTGGCTGCTATCAGGCAAAGGTGAGCCGCCAAGCCGGAAGGCCGCGGATACTCCAAAAGCTGGTAATTATTCTTCGGCGGACCTGGTCAAGCAGATGCTCGCGAAGCACGGCCGGGGCTTATCGGATGAGGCGAGAGCACGAATCGCCGAAGTGGTAGAAGATGTGGCGCTTGAGTCGAAGTCGACCAATGTAGTGAAAGTCGACTTCACCAGGGCGGGCCAAGTCGGTGACGAAGTATGGATTGCCCACTACGACGTGCGCGCAGCGATGGGCGGCGGGCAGATCCCGCACGAATACCCCGAAATGCTCCAGGACATCAGGGTCAGCCCCAAGCATCTGCGCGACCTGGGCGTCACCTTCAAAGAGCACTTCCACCTAAAGATGATCACCGGGTGGGGGCAGTCAATGGCACCGACGATCAAAGACCGCGACCCGCTGCTCGTGGACATCACGATCAGGGAGTTCACTGGCGACGGTATCTACCTCTTCTCCCACGACGACATGCTTTACGTGAAGCGCTTGCAGAAGAAAGGCAAGGATCGATTTAAGATGATCTCCGACAATAAGCATCATGATCCCGAGGATATCCGAGTCGATGACACGTATATCTTGGCTAGGGTGCTTCTGGTATGGAACGCTCACTTGGTCTGATGAGCTTTCCTGCCCGTTCTTAGTAGTCGTGTGCCCTACGCTATTTTGAACCGTTCTGAAATTAAGATTCACACCCAAAAGGATTTGCCAGATGACAGATGACGATATACCGATCGAAGCTACCACCAGTGATGAATCGGCAGAGCCTGTAATACTTCCAAAATACGTCTCATCACACTACCTGGTGAAATTTGATGAGATGATTCGGTTCATGACCAGTCACTTCTCCTCTACTGTTTGCCCGCAGTGCCAGAAAGACGATGGCTGGAGCATTGACATGGAAGACCCGGACCCAGCCAGGGTCGGAAATGAAATCCTACAGGTCTTCCGACTTCCTCATGCCTCAAATGCTAAGAATTTCAAAACAGCGTTTCTTATGTCATGCAACGCGTGCGGCTCAGTTAGATTCATCATGGCGGATCACGTGAAAGATTGGTTAAAAGCAAATCCGGTAGAGAAAAAATGAGTTCTGACTGGGGAAGCAAAATTGCGAAAATTCGGCCCGACATAGATGCGGCCTCTGGCACCGCAGTAGACGCGACGCAGAAATTAGATCATCCTAAAGCCATGAGTAACGATACCGAATACAGGCATGAATTGAAGCTTCGCGACGATCAGCTTCGCCGGGAGATCGAGCTGCGCGAGCAGTCATTTCGCTCCGAGCAAGGTGTCCGAGACAAAGCGCTTGATGAGCGCCTAGGCAGGATGGAAGATTCTGTTTCTGATGCCACCAAAGAAATCAAAGACTTCAAGCTTTGGATGGCAGGCATAGGCGTGGCGGTGGTTTTGGCTATCATGGGCGCTAACTACACGCTTATAGGTAGTGCTCAGGGAATATTCGATGGCGGGAAAAGTTCCCTGCAGTCGCAGCAGCGTATTGAGAAACTCATCGAAGAGTCTCAATTACAAGCAAAGCAAAATAGAGAGCTTCTTGAGTCAATTCAAGCCAGCCAGATTGCTACACCTAAAGCTCAAAAATAGTCCTTGTTCTGAAAGAAAAACCCGCCAATGGCGGGTTTTTTTGTCCGTCAAAAAGGCGCCGCCTCTTCTTCCTGCTCAAACTCAACCTCGCCCCTACCCGCTACTTCAACCTCCTGCTGCTCCCATCTCACCGTTACGCTGCCGTCATCATTGAGCGTCAGCTCAATCTCGTCGGTTTCGGCTATCACCCCTAGAACCTCTTCCCACTCTTTATCCCCGTCCGTATCCAGGCGATGAATCGTCACCCAGCGCTGCGCCTGCGCAACTGGGTGGTTGATCATCGATGACACCCTCAATCCCAGCCGTTCCATACCCGTCATTTCTGCCCGTGCCGAGCCTGTCGGGCTTCCCTTCTGCTTAGCCATAACCACCTCCCAAGAATGCTGTACATACATACAGTAGGCAAAATAAACACAAGCGTGCTTGCATTCAAATCACAAGCATGCTTTTATAAATGCAAGCCGACTTGTGCTTTCTCCACAAGCACAGAACGCCCACCGCTCTTTAACAGCCAGCGCAACAAACAACAGACCGTATTGCCTCTACCGGCGACCGGCGAGCAGACAGGCCCGAAAGCCTGCCAACGACAGGGAAAACCTTGTACGGCTGCTCGATGGTGAAATGCCAGAACCGAGTGAGTGACCCGGCAAGCAATGCGCCCCGCGAATCCCAGCGGCAAAAAGGGAGAGACACCGAATCGAATTAGCGGTCCCGATAGCCTCGGCTGGGACTGCTGGACCTCATGCACCCTGCCCACTTAACCGGGCAAACGAGCTGCAGCGTGCATGTTGTAGGGACCTGTGATCCAAGGCGAACAGATGCTGATTGACGCCTAGGGGAGGAAGCTCACCGCCAACCAACGAAGACGACCGGCCAAACCCTGCAATCAGCGGCGGGTGACTGGCCAACATCGCTGATGCAATACCCCGGTCTGTCGCCAGTAGCGAGACCGGGATTTCGCCGATAGGTCTTCGAAAAAGGGCCTGACGGGAAATCAACCCAGCGCAAGAGGAATTACCATGTTAGGCAAATTGTTCGGCAAGAAATCCGGCCAGGCCCGTGCAGCAGTCGCCAAGCTAGCAAACCGCGACCTGATGGAAGCGGTGGTTTACGGCTCGATCTACGTTGCGGCCGCCGATGGCGAGTTGGAAGAAAGCGAGCTGCAGAAGATCGAAACCATCCTCAGCAACAACCCAGCGCTCCAGGGCTTCGGCGCTGAGCTCTCCAACACCATCGACCGCGCCAAGACCGACTTCAAGTCGGGTGCCCGCATCCTGCGCCAGAACGCCGAGAAAGAACTGGGCGACCTGGCCCACTCCCCGGCCGAAGCGCTGACCGTACTCAACGTCATGCTGACGGTGGCCGAGGCGGACGGCGAGATCGAGCCGGCCGAACTGACCGCGCTGGAGCGCAGCGCCAAGCTTCTCGGCCTGAACCTGAAAGACCACCTGTAATGCCAGGGGTCACAGAGTTGGTGAAACGCCTTCGGGCGCTTTTCATCGTCGCTCTGCTCATCGGCGTAGTGCTGATCGATTCAGTTTCTCGAATCATCAGCATGTGCGCCGACGGGTTCCTTGCAGTGCTGATCCTGCTTCTGATCTGGCCGCTGATCAAACAACGCTGAGCATCACCTCTGTCCATTCGTTGAGTCGGCTTTGGGATGCGAACGAAATCGCGGCCTATAACCGCCCACCTGCATGCAACACCCATAGAAAACGGTGGCCACTGCCAACCCAGTGAGCGAACAACGGAGGATTTGCAGCCATGTGAACTTCAAACCCAGGCGCTCAACCGCCACCCCTGCGTGACATAGGGAGGTCTATGTTTCGCAACGAAAAGCCCAGTCCCTACTGGGCTTTTTTACGGGTCGCCTTTATCCGTCAGCCCCCTCCCCTGCGCCCAACGGCAACCAGCAGGCGGTCAGGTAGCTGACGAATGAACGCAACCCCATCGAGGTATCCACCATGCACCCATCAATCAAACAGCGCGTCGACGGGGTTGCGGCTCTGCACATTCGCTCCCGCATCGCCACCGCCGACTTCTACACCCTGATCGGCAAGGAGCAGCCCGTGCAAAAGATTCGCTTCCAGATCAAGACGGCAGGCAAGGCGTACCACATCGTGGAGCTCGCCACCGGCAAGGTGAAGGGCTTCCGCTGGACGTGGAAGGAAGCCAGCAACTTCGCCCAGACCCTGGAATCTCGTGCGGACGGCGTGAAGGTGGCGCTCTCAGGCGGTGCGCAGTGATCGGCGTTCCGATGCCCGATCCGCGGGATTCGATCATCACCAACCTGAATCAGCAGATGGAGGCCTTCTTCGGCGCCGGCAATGTGATTCAGGAGATCGCCCAGGGCGTGAGCGGTGAGAAGGCCGGTAGCTACGGCGGCGGTCACAGCAACAAGCTGCGCGCCGAACGCGACAAGATCGCGCCACGCCTGAAGCAGCTGGTCGACTCCGGCTCATCCCTGTACGACGCCTGCGACGCACTTGGGATCGACTACAGACGTGCACGGCTCATTGCCCGTGAGAACGACTTCAAGATCCCCAGCGCGCCATGAAACGCATCAACAACCAGGTGCGCCAGCGCCTTCGCCAATCTCAATTCAACCTCCCACCTAGCGGCCTGCAGGCCATACCGGAGAAACAGCCATGTCCACCGCAACCAACACCGCCGAATTCCTCGAAGAACTGAATGGCGGCGCCTTCGCCAGCCAGATCGGTCACGCCCTTTCCGAAGTTGCCTCTGGTGTCGTTGACCACGGCAAAGCCGGCAAGCTGGTTATCACCCTGGACTTCAGCCAGATCGGCGAATCCAGCCAAGTGAAGATCAAGCACAAACTCGACTACAAGGTGCCGACCAAGCGCGGCACCCGCAGCGAGAACACCAGCCTGGACACGCCGATGCACGTCGGCTCGGGCGGCAAGATCACCCTGTTCGCTGAAAAGCACGACCAGCTCTTCACCCGCGAAGAAGCCCCAATCAAGCCTCGCACCTAAATCCCCCGCAAAAGGATCTGACGAATGTCCATGACCAAAGAAGCAGTACAGCTGATCACCGATACAGCCCTGCAAGCCGCAGGCAAGACTCTGGCAACTCAAACGCCCACCGTAGTGCTACCCGATAACTGCCAGGTGGTCACCCTCGAAAAATGGCAGGCTGGCCGTAGCCGCTTCCGCGGCATTTACTCCACCCACTCGCTGGCCGACTTCAGCGCCTACGTCGCCGACCGTGCGATCGCCTCCGCCAAGGGTTTCATCGATCAGGATGAAATGACCTGCACACTGCTTTTCAACCTGGGCACCGACGTAGAGCCGGGCCACGCGGATGACCGCGCCGTTCTGAAGCTCAAGGCATCGGCCGGCTATAAGGCAGCGCAATCCATCGGCGGCCGGTCCATGACGCAGAAGGATCTGAGCGACTGGATCGAGGACTGGCACCAGTATCTGACGCCGGTAGATGACGAAGGCAAAGCGATTCCAGTGGCCAAGGCCATCGCCGCGGTACGCACCATCACGGTCAAAGCCAGCAGCGAATCCGAAACCACCGTCGGCGACACCAGCGCCAGCCGCAGCGCCATGGATCAAATCGAAGCGCGCAGCAAAGAAACGCTGCCGGCCGCCCTGCTGTTTAGTGTGATCCCGTTCGAGGGCCTGACCGAGCAGCAGATCAACCTGCGCATTTCAGTGATTACTAGCGGCGCAGTGCCGGCGCTGAAACTGCGTTGGGTTGGGGAGGAAGTTCAGCGCGAGGACATCGCACAGGAATTCAAGACGGTTCTTCAAGAGAAAATCGGCACTAACGCATTGCTCTCCCTCGGTTCCTTTGATCCAAAATAAAAATCATATTGTGCCGGTTTTCGGAGTAGCCGCTCTCAACAGGTTCAAACAGGCCTCTCTTACTTTGGGGGCCTGTTCCTGAAGCTGTCCCACAAGGCTCGCGCGGTTCTCTACAGCTCCGAGTCCACTATTATCGAGAGCAAAAATCAAAGCTGTAAGCTGGGTTCGCAAAACATGAATCTGTTCATTTCTTTGGATATCTAAATCATCATCAAAATTTGAATTAATCCTATTAAGCATACGAGTAAAAGTTACTGAAATAATATTATCCGTCTTAACCACCCAAACATCTTTATCCACCACGCTCAACACAGAATCTGAGTATTCTTTCGCAATAAAATATAGCCTAGCGGCCTGGGCGACCGATTTTTCATCAGCAATTTTTTTTGCTAGCTCGATCTGGTGACGACTCTGCCTGCTCGCAATATAAATTGCGGAAAATATTGCAACGACTGAACCAACCGCCTGAGTCCATGCAGCTGCATCACCGCTAGTTGACTTAGATATAAAAACTAGTGCCACGATCACCAGCAGCGCGCTAATTAAAACTAAAAACGACACCCACAAAGACTTAGCAACAAAGCATAAAGCTGCTTTTAATACTTTCTTCATGTCCAACCCCCGATTAATCAATGCACTCTTCGAGCTCACTTCAACTAGTCGCAATAGTTGAAAACACTTATGCAAATCGCCAATCTCTAAAGCCCTGGCCGGACTAAAAGCATCGCTATATCACCGTACGCCCAAATCAACGAGCCAGCTATGGCAAGCCAGAATATGAATCTTTTAATCCAATTCAATGGCCTCATAAAAACCAGGCGAAGGCTGCTGATCTCCTTGGAGCCTAACCCCCTAGGAGATAGTCGCTCAATAGCGCTTGCCGCTTGCTCTTGCGCTGCGAATGCAAATACCGCAGTAACAGCTCCGCTGCGCATGAACCAATCTGGAGCACTACGGCCATCTGGCATTAACACGCCAAACCAAGCCGTGACAGGCGTAATCAAAGCCAGAACAGCCAGAACTATCGCAAGGGCCAACCCCGGAATAATGGCCCATTGCGTCATCGGTATATAGCCAGTTGTTGGTGGCACTTCTTTAGACATTCCCAGACCCCAATTTCTAGCGCCGCAATATACAAGCGAGGATACCCCATGTCCGCACAACAGAAGAAACCCCCCTTCGATTTCAAAACCCAATACGGTCTCGGCTTCAACCCTCAGGACGATGAGATCGTTGTCGATTTCTTTTGTGGTGGTGGCGGCGCCGGTACCGGCCTGGAAATGGGCCTGGGCCGCGCTGTGAACGTCGCGAAGAACCACAGCCCGCAAGCGATCAGCATGCACACCGTGAATCACCCGGGCGCCCGGCACTTCACCACCGACGTGTTTGAAGGTGACCCGGACACCGAATGCGGCGGCAAGGCCGTGGGCTGGTTTCACATGTCGCCGGACTGCACCCACCACAGCCAGGCTGCCGGCGGCCAGCCGCGCAAGCGCGAGATCCGGAACCTTTCATGGATCGGCCTCAAGTGGGCAGGTATGAAGCGACCCCGGGTGATCAGCCTGGAGAACGTGAAACAGATCTTGCAGTGGGGCCGACTGATCGCCAAGCGCGACAAGGCCACGGGCCGTGTGGTGAAACTCGGCGGGGAAGTGGCAGCACCTGGTGAAGTTGTGCCGGTGGGCCAGCAGTTCCTGATCCCCGACCCGAAGCAGCGCGGACGTACCTGGCGGCGCCTCGTGGCTCTGCTCGAAGGCATGGGCTATGTGGTGGAGTGGAAGGTGATCAAGGCGTGCGACTTCGGCGCTCCGACCAGCCGGGAACGCCTGTTCATGATCGCCCGGTGCGACGGCCAGCCGATCGTGTGGCCGGAGGCGACTCACACCAAGAACCCCGCCAAGGGCCAGCAGAAGTGGAAAACAGCCGCTGACTGCATCGACTTCACCGACCTGGGCAAAAGCATCTTCGGTCGCAAGAAGGACCTGGCCCCGGCCACCCTGCGCCGCGTTGCCAAGGGCATGAAGAAGTTTGTCATCGATAGCGCGACGCCGTTCATTGTGCCAATCGCCAACTGGTCGGGAGAGACCGTGCAATCGGCCGGCGAGCCGCTGCGCACAATCACCTCCTACCCGAAGGGCGGCGCCTTCAGCGTGGTCAGCCCAATCATCGCGCCGGCAACGCACCAGGGCAGCGACCGGATTAACGACCCACTCGAACCGCTGCCAACGGTGACCTGCGCGAACCGTGGCGAGCTGACGCTGATCAGTCCTACGTTGATTCAGTCGGGCTACGGTGAGCGCCCCGGGCAGGAGCCACGAGTGCCAGGTCTGGATCAACCACTGGGCACCTTGGTCGCCGGCGGCGTGAAGCACGCTCTGGCAGCCGCGCACCTGGTGAAGTTTCGCTTCAATGACGCGGGCAAGGCGCTGGATGAGCCACTGCCCACCATCACCAGCGGCGGTAACTATCAGCGTCCGGCGGGGGCCGCTCACGCTATGGGGATATCCACGGTGTTCATGGCCCAAATGAATGGCGGCTTCAACACCACCGACGCCAAGAGCATCGAAGACCCGATGACCACGGTGACCAACACCGGCAGCCAGCAGCAACTGGCGACGGCGCACTTGGTGCACATGCGCGGCAACTGTGATGCACGGGACGCAAATGACCCGCTGCACACCATCAGCGCCGGCGGCCAGCACCACGGGTTGGTCAGCGCATTCATGGAACGAGCTTTCGGCGGCAGCATTGGCCAGGGCCTGGATGATCCAGCGCCGACAATCACGGCCGGCGGCGGCGGCAAGAGCTCGCTGGTGTCGCTCACCCTCTCGCCAGAGCATGAAGCGGGGGCCCTGCGGGTTGCCGCCTTCCTGATCAGCTACTACGGCACCGAGAACATCAGCGCTTGCGATGCGCCCGCGCCGACCATCACCACCAAGGACCGGCTCGCAATGGTCACCGTGATGGTGAAGGGCACCCCCTACGTGATCGTCGACATCTGCCTACGGATGCTGAAGCCGTCCGAACTGTACAAGGCCCAGGGCTTCCCGGCCGACTACATCATCAGCCACGGCGCCGACGGCAAGCCGTTCACCAAGACTCAGCAGGTGCACATGTGCGGCAACAGCGTCAGCCCGCCGCCAATGGCTGCGCTGGCACGCGCCAACGACCCATGGCGCGCCGAGCAACGCCAAGCACACGCCGCATAACCACCTCACTCCACCGCCCGGGCATGGCCCGGCAAGGACTCCCCGTGATCAATCTCTTCTGGCGCCTAATCGCCAAGCTGCTTGCGCGCCCGGCTGTTGCCGCCTGGCTCATCGCCCGCGCCCAGTGCACCCCGTACCTTCACATCATGTCAGCCGACGGCACCGAGATGTACATGGGCCGCTGGTGGCTGTTCAACCCCTACGACCGGGACAGTCATCGGTCGCGGCTCTGGTGGTGCCCGTGGTCAGTGCGGATCCACCACATCAAGCGGCCAGACCGTGATCGCGACCTGCACGACCACCCTTGGAACGCGCGAACGATCATTCTGAGCGGCGGCTATACGGAGCAGCGCCTGCTCGACCACGAGGATCCCGTTTTGTCGGGGCTCAACGTTCCGGCGTCAGCGCAGGCTACCGAGTACATCGACCGAGTGCCGGGCGATACCGCCTCACTGCATTACGGCGAGTACCACCGGATCGACAGCGTTGCGGAGGGCGGGGCCTTTACCTTGTTTATCAGCGGTCCATACCAGGGAACCTGGGGTTTTCTGGTCAACGGGGTGAAGGTGCCATGGCGCACCTACACCAGCACTGACAACTAATTGGAGATCACATGATGCGTAACATCAAAACGCGGGATGGCTTCGAGTTCTGGGACAAGCTGAACGCCTTGCCACGCTACGCCTTCCTCCTGTCCCCGTCCGGAAAGTCGGTGCAGAAGTTTGAAGACCAAGCCATGGGCAACTGGATCGATGTGCACGAGGCGCAAAAGGTTGTTGATCAGGCTCAAGATCGGATCAACGAACTGGTGGAAGAGCTGGCAGCTGTAAGGCTTGGCCCCTGCAGGATGATCGTCGGAGACGAATTGCCATGACCCACAAATCCTACCGCCTTGACCCGAACGTGCGCGCCATCACCGACCTGGTGAGCGACGAGCAGATGCACGGGTCGTTCCAGGGCACCAACTTCGGCCACGATGACTTTCGTGGGCTGCTGGCCCAGGGATGTATCAAAGCTCTGGCCGGCTGGCACCAGGGGCACACGCTGACGAGCATCCTTGAAGAGCTGCGACTGATCACCTGGAACCGCCAGGTTGGCAAAATCAAGGTTACGGCCAAAGGACGGCACTACATTTGGCTCGCCTTCAAAGGACGTCCAGGCGTTTAACTCCCCTCCTACTCCCGGCACCACCCCGGAAAATCTTCACGGCGCCCAGAGAATCTTAACTCTCGGCCATCTCCCTCACTTTTTATTAACTCAAAGTCGGCCGCTATAGCGGCAAGGACGAAGTCATGCCTGAAGAAATCAAATTGATACAGCCAGCCCCGGTCGTGCGCGATGAATACGGCATGTTCGCTCACCCCGATATGCCCGACTTTGATGAGGGAGACGGAGACAAGGTTAAAGCCTGGGTTGCCGAGCAGGCGCTGGAAGTGGCCATGGTCTTCCTCGAATACCACAGCGACCAAGCGGTCTCTGAGCGCTATTTCGAAGCTGGTGACCCGGACTGCAGCTACTGGGAGCCGGACCGGCCTGATGGCGAAGGCTGGTTCTGCCTGGCCATTCACGACACCGACGACGGCCCGGTCTGCTGGTGGGCCCGCCGGGAGGTGACGCCATGATCGCCACCCTCTGGTTCGCCTACGTCTTCATCTACAAGGGGTCAAGGCCATGAGAGAGCCAACAGGAGAATTTTACTCAGGTGCGCAAGCTGCAGAGCACGCAAAAGAATGGTGCAAGAAAAATCCGGCGTGGCGGCGCATCTGTGATATCCCCGATCACACCGCATTCGAAAAAACCTACGATGAAATTCCGAAAAGAGAGCGCGCCTACTGGGATGAGAATGGCGGCGAATCGATGTGGCGTGAATATGGATCAGCCCCAACAAAAGTTCCTACTGGATTCATTTCTGGCAAGGGCGAGTTTTTCGAAAGCGTCTATCAGGTCCCGCTCTATCACAACATGATGATGGTTTTTCGCGTTGGGAGGCGCTGGAAGCCATGAGCGCGCCACCTCTGATCAGCAGCCAGCGATATCTGAACCGCGATGTCATCGCCAAAAAGGCAGGCACATTCAAAGTATTCGTGGTCAGGACAGTCACCCTTGAGATTCGTAGCAAGCACTATCGCGTTCTACTGGACGGCCACCACAATCTTGCAGCCGCCCGCCTCGTTGGCGTAGAGCCGACCTGGAAAGGGCCGCCCGCGAAGTTTGAGCGGATCATGAGGAGCATGTCAGCTGACAGCTTCGCAGCCTTCATGATCAATAACCTGACCGACAGCGACTGGTATTTCCATGATACCGGCGAAGTGGTTGCTGACCTTCTCGCGCCACAACTCTAACCCCAATCCCCCTACATGCCTGCCGGTGAGCGGCGGGCGAGGTATTCCCATGTCTGAGAAAACTGTTAAAGCCATCATGGAACAAGCCCAGGTATTCGCCAGCAGTTGGTCAATGGTGGGCGGGCCGTTCGCCGCCGACGACCAGCTCGAGCGCGCCGAAGATGAAAAACTGGAGCTGGAGAAGCTCGTCAAAGGCGCGCTGGAGGGCTCAGTAGGCGCGCCGCAGGATGTCGGCGAGATGATCGAAGCGCTGCTTGCCTGGCATAAACGCCAGACCGATCAACTGCAGATCATTACCGACAACTCAAAAGAAGGCACGACCCTCTCCCTGGGCGTCGATGATCCAGTCGAGATCATGCTGACAAAAGATATGGCCAAAGGCTTGCGCATCGGGCTCGTCCTGGCAATGGATCGCCTTGGCAAACTGCCCATCAGCGTCAGCCATGGCGACGTTGAAGATCCTGACTCCGACGACGAATAACCACTCCCACCTTCTGCCGCCCAGCGCGGCGCGGAGCATCATCATGGCAAAAGTCCTGGCCCAGATTACGGTCAAGCTGCCGCGCCTCATGGAGGCCGGCGAATACAGGAAGTTGCGGTATGTCGGCGGAAAGCCGAGCCTACAGCAGTTGAAAAAATGGATCGAGGAAGGCGAAGTGATCGGAGAGGTAAAAGGCGGGATGTATTTCGTCGATGTGCAGGCGGCGGTCATGGGATCGAATGACCCGCTGCTGGCCAAGATGCTGGAGCTCGGGTGATGGCTGCCCGGCCCCGCACGCTGCAAAACAGAAAGCTACCGCCAAACCTCTACCCGAACGGGAAATATTGGCGGTATCGCAACCCGGTCACGGGCGTGATGACCAGCATCAACCGCCCACTGGAGGAGGCAATCAAGCTGGCCCGGGCGGCCAACCTCAAGTTCGCGGAGCTGGTCGTCGATGACGGCTCGCTGCTGGCCGTACTGACAGGCGACCGCCTACCAATCGTGAGCAATCTGCTGACACGCTTCGAAGAGGAATGGCTGCCGGATCGTTCATACGCCGCGAGAACCCTGGAGGAAATCAAGTTCAAGCTCGAGCGGTACCGGCAGGATCTGGGCGACCGCCTGATTGGGCAGTTGGATGTGCTGGCCATGGCCGAGTACCTGGACAACTTCAGCAACAACGCCTACACGAAGCACCGCGGGCTTTGGGTGCAGATCTTCGCGTTCGCGGTGGCCAAGGGTCTGGCTGAGCGCAACAACGCCGAACTGACCCTGGTGAAGAAAGAGGCGGAGAAGAAGCGCCAGCGCCACACGCTCGACGGATTGAAGATGATCATCGATGCCGCGACAACCCCGCCATGGCTGAAGCGGGCAATCCGCCTGGCCCTGGCCAGTCTTCAGCGCCGGGACGACATCGTCACCTGGTTGAAGTCAGCCGCCGACATGGAGAAGAACACGCTCACCGTGTCGCCGGGGAAAACCCAAGGCTACGAAAACCCTGTGCACCTGAAGATCACCATGGGCGCTGCGCTGCGTGAGGTTGTCGGGGAGTGCCTGCGATCGCCGCTCGCATCGCCATACCTGATCCACTACAAGCCCAAGGCCCGCCGGCGGGAACAGATCGACGCCAAGGAACACTGGACATCCGTGACCCCGGACTACCTGACCAAGGAGTTCAGCAAGGCCAGGGACGCCGCACACGCCTACGACCATGTGCCGGCCGGCGAGCGCCCCACTTTTCACGAGATCCGCGCATTGGGCGCCTGGCTGTACGAGCAGCAGAAATTCCCACAGGAGTACATCCAGGCGCTGATGGGCCACGCGGACGAGAAGATGACGAAGCACTATCAGGAGGGGCACGACGAAAAGAAGATCGAGTACCTGGAGGTGGGCGCCGAATTGGCGTTCTGAGGTGGGAGTTTTGCAAAAGTTTTGCAAAAGTTTTGCAAATCGCAGACAACAAAAAAGGGCCCACCTTTCGGTGAGCCCTTCTAGACCGCCCAGCAGAGCGGATTTTGTTTGGTAGGCGCGATTGGACTCGAACCAACGACCCCCACCATGTCAAGGTGGTGCTCTAACCAACTGAGCTACGTGCCTGCTGTGAGGCGGCATTCTACGGAATTCCGGAGGGGTGTCAACATCTTTTTTGCAGCTAACCCTATGAATATGCGAATTTTTTATTTGCGGCGCGGATGCCGGTGATTTTCGGGTGGCTGGCAGCCGATTTTCAACTCAGGTAGGATCAGGCCACTCGTAAAAAATATAAAACAGAGGTTCCAGGATGGCGAACACCCCCTACCCCCAGTCGTATTACGCCGCTTCCGCGAATGCCGTGCCGCCTCGTCCTTCATTGCAAGGCGAAGTCGACACCGACGTGTGCGTGATCGGCGCCGGCTATACGGGCTTGTCCAGCGCCTTGTTCTTGCTGGAGAGCGGTTTTCGCGTGACGGTACTGGAAGCCGCCAAAGTCGGCTTTGGCGCCTCGGGCCGAAATGGCGGGCAGATCGTCAACAGCTACAGCCGTGATATCGATGTGATCGAGCGTAGCGTCGGCCCCAGGCAAGCGCAATTGCTCGGTGACATGGCGTTTGAAGGCAGCAAGATCATTCGCGAGCGCGTGGCCAAGTATCAGATCCAGTGCGACCTGAAGAACGGGGGCGTGTTCGCCGCCCTCAACAGCAAGCACATGGGCCACCTGGAGTCGCAGAAGCGCCTGTGGGAACGCTACGGCCATACCCAGCTGGAACTGCTGGACGAGCGCCGTATCCGTGAGGTGGTGGCCTGTGACAACTATGTTGGCGGCCTGCTGGACATGAGCGGCGGGCACATCCACCCGCTCAACCTGGCGCTGGGCGAAGCGGCGGCTGTGGAATCCCTGGGCGGCACGATCTACGAGCAATCGGCGGCGGTGCGTATCGAGCGCGGCGCCAACCCGGTCGTGCATACGGCTGAAGGCAAGGTCAGGGCCAAGTTCATCATCGTCGCAGGCAACGCCTACCTGGGTAACCTGGTGCCAGAGCTGGCAGCCAAGTCAATGCCGTGCGGCACCCAGGTGATCACCACGGCACCCCTGGGCGATGAGCTGGCCAACACGCTGCTGCCCCAGGATTATTGCGTCGAAGACTGTAACTATTTGCTCGACTACTACCGCCTTACCCACGACAAGCGTCTGATTTTCGGCGGCGGCGTGGTGTATGGCGCGCGGGATCCGGCCAACATCGAAGCGATCATCCGGCCAAAGATGCTCAAGGCCTTCCCGCAGCTCAAGGACGTGAAGATCGACTACGCCTGGACAGGCAATTTCCTGCTGACCCTGTCACGCCTGCCGCAAGTGGGCCGTCTGGGTGACAACATCTACTACTCGCAGGGCTGCAGCGGCCATGGCGTGACGTACACGCACCTGGCGGGCAAGGTGCTAGCTGAGGCGCTGCGCGGCCAGGCAGAGCGTTTTGATGCGTTTGCCGGCCTGCCGCACTACCCGTTCCCGGGCGGGCAATTGCTGCGCACCCCGTTTGCGGCACTGGGGGCCTGGTATTACGGGCTACGGGATAAGTTGGGGTTTTAACCCGATCAAACTGTGGGAGCGGGAAAGCCCGCTCCCACAGTTTTGACCCAGGTGGTCCCTGGACCAAATCGCAGACACAAAAAACCCCGATCTTTCGACCAGGGTCTTTGCTATCGGATCAAAGTAGCCAGAGGCTTGCTTTGCGCTTCAAGGCGTTCAGTGGGCCTTGAGGCAGATATGGCGCAGCGGACGGGACTCGAACCCGCGACCCCCGGCGTGACAGGCCGGTATTCTAACCGACTGAACTACCGC
>NZ_PCOZ01000033.1 GCF_002979555.1 Pseudomonas sp. MYb60
GTTGAAGTTCATCGGGGTTGATGGGGAGGGGTGTTGGATGTGGCTGTTTCCGGGGAAGTGTTGAAGCTCGCGAATGTCTGCTTTCGGCCAGAAGCAGACGCTCGAGACGTCTACGAAAGTGGGGACGATTCAGTCACCAGCAGCGGTTTAACTCATTCAGTTGCTACCTTCAGGTGCCTGAGCTAACTTCGGCAACGGTTTCCACCGCCTACTTTGCCTCCCCTTTCTGCGGCTCACTCCAAGGATGAAACATGGCTTACAAATCCAGCACCATTGCGGGCGTGATCCGCCGCTTGAATCGTGACTACTACCTGCCAGCCATCCAACGCCCTTACGTATGGACACCAGAACAGATTGTTCGCTTGTTCGACAGCTTGCTCAAAGGCTATCCGATAAGCTCATTTCTCTTTTGGGACATAGATCCTTCTCAAGCTGAAAAGCTCGACATTTATAAATTTGTTGAAGATTTCAAATTTGGCGACTTCCATAATGAAGAGGCCAGGATCAACGACCAACACCTGACGCTGGTGCTTGATGGACAGCAACGCTTGACCTCTCTGTTGATTGGTTTGCGTGGTAGCTACAAGGTCAAACTCAAAGGAAAGCGCTGGCAAAACCCTGACTCTTGGGTTCGACAAAATCTTTATCTCGATTTGATGAAAGATGCTAGTGACGAGGAAGCTGAATCTGATGTTTCCTACGGCCTATCTTTCTTCACTTCGCTACCAGCGGCTCAAGGAAACACTCACTGGTTTCCTGTCAGTAACATCATGCAGTTTGCGGATAAGGATCAATTTGATGCCTATCTGGAAAAAATGCTGGAGGCCCTAGAGGAGAAAGATGTCAGTCGTGTAGATTGCAGGATAATCGAACGCAATTTGAAAAAACTCTACCATGCCATTTGGGTGGATGAATCCATCGCTTTTTTTACCGAAACAAGTCGCTCTCTGGAGCGGGTTCTGGACATTTTTGTCCGTGCCAATGAAGGCGGCACCAAGCTCAGCAAGTCGGACTTGTTGCTGTCGACTATTACCACGACCTGGGGAGATCTCAATGCCCGAGAAGAAATTTATGGGTTTGTGGATTACTTAAACACTGGTCTGGCCCGAAACAATAACTTCGACAAAGACTGGGTAATGAAAGCCTGTCTGGTACTGTCTGATTTACCAAATGCTTACAAAGTATCCAATTTCACCAAGAAAAATTTAGACCTGATCCGTGATAACTGGGACCGGATAAAAACCGCCTTAGAAATGACTGTGCGCCTAACCAATGACTTCGGAATCGACCGCGAAACACTGACAAGTGCCAATGCTCTATTGCCGATCGCCTATTACTTCTTCCAAACCTCCATGCGTTTCAATTCTACTGAGTCCAGGCAAGTCGAAGCCGTTCGCGCCATGCACCGTTGGCTCCTCAAGGCATTACTGGCCAGTACATTCGGCGGATCGTCCGACGGAACCATCAGTCAATCCCGAAAAATCATTCAGGAAAGCATGGCCACCTCCAATGATTTCCCAGAGCAAGCGCTACTGATCGGCTTACGCCGGCAGAGCCAAATTGATTTCACCGACCCTCGTAGTCTGGACGATCTGCTGTCTCTGACATATCAGGAGTGGACCTGCTTTTTCGCTATTTCCCTGCTTCATCCGGACACCCGCTGGGGGAGCGCACAGTACCATGTCGATCACATCTTTCCTCAAGGCAGCCTGACCAAGACAAAGTTGCTTGGCCAAGGTATTTCCGAGTTAGAGGTAGATGCTTACCTTCATGGCAAGGACCGGTTGAGTAACCTGCAATTGCTGCCTTACCTCGACAACATTGAGAAGTCAGATACACCTTTTGAGGTGTGGCTGGCTGACCGCAACCCGACTTTAATTACTCAGCATTCTATTCCGACAGAGCCGGCGCTGTACAAAATCGAGCGATTCCTGGACTTCCTGGATGCGAGGAATGTTTTACTACGTAAGCGCTATGCTGAAATTCTAGGATTTGGCGAAACATTGCCGGCAGCAAAAACCGCTGAATCAGAGGAAGAATATGAGGTAACTGAGTCAAAAAAGTAGTTTCCTCGTCTCCCCTCGTACCACAGGCCAAGGATGGTTCCACCTTCTCGCACAAGTTAATAGCTGCCGGAGGATTTACCGTAGGCCGCAAAGGAGACGAGCGAAAAATTGCTAGCTTTGAACAAGCACTGGCCTACTTGAGAGCCCAGCCTTCGGCTTACTGGCGCAGGCCCAATCAGAAGGGTAATTGGGGAATCGTCACAGGTGTACGTTGGGTTGATATCGACGAGGAGTGAGGCTACCTAGCTTTTTCATGGGGACTGTCCGCGGAAAAATACGTAAATGTACGAAAGGCGTCGCTATTAGGCTTGCCGTACATCTACCCGAGAACTTCGCACTACTTGCCTAAAAGTACTGATCCCCCCCCCTAGTTCAGTATATGGTTAATGGCTGCTTTTGGCCGGAAGCTGCCCTTCACGAAAGACAGCTTCCGGCCAAAAGAAGACGTTCGATAAAGCTCTTCCATCAGTTAAGAATACTTAATTTATTATCAATCTAGAGAAAGATATTTTGAGAAGCGTACGCGCAGATATCGAGTAATTTTATTAGTTGGTTTATTTGTTTGTTTTGTATTCTACGCTTCCGCGTAGGCTAGAAATGATCGAATATTGCAAATTATTCCCTTTCCTGATGAGGTCTTTGATGCAGTATCATTTTAAACTTTCCTGTTCTGCATCGGATTCGTGCTTTATTATTGCGTTCAAGGCGAGCCACTTTGGGCGTTCTGGAAAAAAAGTACAGACGTCCGACCGAAGAAAATTACATAACACAGAACATGTCTGATTGGGTTGATTTTGTTGAGGGCGAGATTCAATCGCTCTCAGACAAAATTAAGGGGCTCGACGACTCTAATCACGACGTATTGATTAGAAGTACCGTTGAAACCATTAAAAAGCAATGTCATGAGGAAATTTGGCACGAGCTAACTGATCAGTCGCTAAAGATCGCTCAAATCAAACACGCCTTTCCGCCCATAGAAGAAGCTTTTAATAACGCAAGAGCAAGGCTATTGCCTGAAAGCGCGGCTTTAGGAAGGCGTGGGACTGCCAATCTTGTGTTCGGCGTGATAATCACCACTGCGGCACTAGTTGTTCTGTCGTCTTTGGCCTTAAATACTATCGGGCTTGAAGCATATAGACTAGCTGTTCCAAATGGGCTGCTAGACTTAGGTGTGCTTACTCTAATGTTTGTCCCGAAGCTATCGCTAGCTATCTTTGCTCAAGCTTTCTCATTGTTTTTTTGCGGCTTTATAAAGCAGGTTTTTCAGAAATAAAATACTTTCAAAATGAGCTTGCAAATCTAGAAATTAAGTATCTAGGGTTGGTGTTAGCGGTGCTGGCTGACGATGAAGAGGCCGCACGTGAGGCTAGTAAATCGTTACTTGCCGGGGAGCGAAATCATGTATTGTCAAAAGGCCAAGCCACGATCGATCTTGAAAAGTATGAAATTGAGAGTCGTAGTTCATCTGAAGTGATGAAGCTCATACCCAAAATTTTGGAAAAAAAGTCCCGAATGACAATCCTTCTGCGTTCACATTCGGACCTCTGCTTATAACCGCTCTCTACCCGTTACCACGTGCGAGAACCGGCCATGTGGAGCCAATTGCTAGCGCAGATGTGTTATATCCACGCACAAACTGTCTACACCGAGAGGCCATGCAGGGCATACGGAACCATAACCGCGACCATGCCAAGCAAAGCAATATTGTTAGTCTAGGTCTTCAGCCTCAAATATCTCTCTTTGGTCAGTAATCACATCAAGAGCACGATAAAGCATTTTGTGAATTTTCATGTGCTCAACTCGCTTAATTTCACCTCTGGTAACTGCAGCTTGATCAACGTAGCACCAGATATACGTATCCATAGCCCCAGTTTTCACTCCAATAGCACCTATGCGATATAAACAGGAAAGTAAGCTTGACAGAACATCAGATTCCTTAACCCCCTGGCCGTCGTAGTATTTTTTGACTATGGCTACGCATGGATCAGAATTGTCATTATCGTAGAGCGACAACATAACATCTTCCAGCCTTGCATCTTTAATCATCGAACGAGTGAAAGTGGCCTTTAAGCCACGAAGGACTTCCACCGATTCTTCAAAAGATGGGTGAACCTCACCCACTCTTCCTTCAACGATTTCAAACGCTTCTCTGAATATTGCGCTTCAGCCGCAAACAGAGACCTCCAAGATATGCGTTCACGATCAGCCGCGATAGCAAAGCTCTCGTTGACAAACTGCAATATGTCACGAGGGCGCCGCAAGGTGCGTTCAACAATAAACTCCATTGCAGTTTGCCCCCCTCCTTTACGGGCTTTCGGAAATACATCGTCAAAGTTCACCAGCTGCTTAGTATATTGACTCTTGAAAACTTCGTTTATGCGCATCTCTATGAGGCGCGCCAACTCCTTAGGCGACCATCTTAGCTCAAGGAGATATGATTCATATTTCTCTTCTTGAAATCCCGAGTCCCGGGTCATGTCAAATACGAGGACTAGCAAATCCTTCCGCAGTGCTGCTATTATTTTCGTCTGCCGAATGCGCCGAAATGTTTTAATCTCTTCTATTAAGGCGCGGATAAATCGAACCCTAGTTTCTGTGCCCGCCCACTCTTCGTCTAACTGATCAATTAGTATGTAAAATCTTTTCTGAGGGTCATCAAAGGAGTGTTCAGCTAGTAAATCTAAAACCTCGTTGAGTTTACGTATTTGTAAACCGTTAACCACAAGACTGGCGCGCTGCTTGATCTCGACTCTGTCTTCATCAGATAATTTTTTTGCCCCCTCTAACGAAAGAGCGACACCGGCATACTTGGCGCCTATCGAGATTTTTGTATCAGACTCCAGCTTATTTGTTATTATCCGAAGCTGCTCATCTGTGTCTAGCCAGAAGCGATCTCCCCACTCACTGAAGTACTCCAGTGCTTTTTTTTTGGTTATATCCCTACTGAATTTACTGACGAGCCCATCGATAAAGCTTCTACTTTCAAACTCATTTTTTATATCATACCTGAGCTTCAAAAACTCTACTGTCAGTACGTGGCGCCATAACAGCTTATAAAAAAGGTCAAGATTTATATTCAGCGCACAAAAAAATTGAATGATATCGGAGTATTCTAAAAAACGGACAGAAATATCGTTAGGGTCAAGCTTAACAACTTTCTGAGCCATGGATTGAATCTTATAAAGTAAAGCGCTTTTCCCCGATCCAGTACGCCCCAGAATTATTGATTCAGGAGAGTCCACGTCCATCAGCCGGCTCAAATAACCGTTGTCGACGAAACACCGATTCAGTAGTTCAGCGTCGCCCTCCGCATCGAGAGCTCCCACCTTCAAGTTTCGGGTTATTTTCAAGCTTTATCGTCCATTTTAATCCCTTAAAATTTTATAAAACCTGTTTGTGATAGCGGGCGTAGCGGAGCAGACGAAGTCAAGCCATACTCGAGGATATCATTATGCCGGTGCAAGTAAAAAGTTCCGATTTCGCAGGGTCTGCTCGCGGCAAGCTGACGGTTGGCTTTTCTTCAGTTGCACGGATTCATCGGCGATTTTCTGAAACTCATCGGTCCGGATCAGTTTTTCGATGATAGAGGCACTGTCCCGCATGACGTGCCAGTGTATATGCCCCCAGCGGGAAGCGGGACTTAGCCAAAACGGCCAATCAATTGATCATCGCTATCACAATCTCCACATTTTAAGATTTGCTCATCACAGAATTGGCGAATGCGCGCCGAGGATGGTGAGCTGAACCATGTCGTGCCGATCCAACAGCTTGTCGGCATAATGGTAGTGCTATCGAATAACGCAGGCACTTCAGACGCGGCTTTGGGTCGATAAAAGCAACTGGCGAGTGACCGCTTTTGGCCGATTTCCGCCGTTCGTGACGGGCAGCAACCGGCCAGAAACGGACAAGGACTATCATAGGCAGCTTTTTTAGCCCATTTAACATCTACAATCCAGGTCAGTCACCGAGCTGCTTAGTAGCGTCACGCGAAGGACAGCGCTGACGCAAACCATAGTGGCGTACTGGCTTCCAACTACCCAGTCTTTAAGCAGCTTCAACCTTGCGCAGCGGTACTGGCTTTGCTTTGAAACATGGCGGTGTCGGCCTTGAAAATCAAATCGTCCAGAACTTCGCCATCTTCCGGATACCACGCCACCCCTAGGCTGGCGCTGACTGTGAGTTGGCTGTTTTTCCATCGAATGGGCAGGTTGACGGCCTTGCAGATTTCATGGGTGATGCGCTGGATATCACCTCTGTGATGCGCGCCGTCGAGCAGCACTACGAATTCGTCACCCCCCATGCGCGCGGCTATTTCGAACTCGCGAATATTGGATTTGATGGCCGTGGCAACGTGGATCAGGATGGCATCACCTGCCTGATGGCCAAAAATATCATTGATCTGCTTGAAGTGATTCAAGTCGATATAGCATAGGGCCAAATAGTCTCCACTACTCTTTGCGGCCAGAAGTTTCTGACTAGCAAAGGGAATAAAGCTATTGCGATTGGGTAAGCCAGTCAGGCTGTCATAGAAGGCCAGCTTGTGTACTGCCTCCTCGGCGAGTTTGCGCAACTTGATCTCGTTGCGCAGATGGCGTTGGGCATTTAACAGAACCAGAGCGAACATAAGTACAAGCACACAACCAATACTGATCAACACAATGGTCTTACGCAGCCGCTCGACGAGTTGTGGTGGGTTTGGATCGTAAATGAAGTTCTCCAGACTGGCGATATTGTCGACCATACCCAACTCCAGGAAGGTTTCAGCCATACGTTGCCAACGTCCAGGGTTCATATGACCGATCTCTATCAGGTCAGATACCACCAACGGACGCATGGCCTCAGCTTCGAATTGCAAGTGCGCGCGACTTTTCTCCACCGAATACTGATTGAGCAACAGGTCTATGATTTGCTCGGGGTTGTCCATCGCGTAACGCCAGCCGCGCAAGGTAGCGCGGCGGAAGGCCTCGACCCGCTGTGGATTTTCGTCAATCTCTGCCTGGCTGGTGAACAGGATGTCGCTGTAGAAGTCGATCCCGTAGGTGACGGGCGAGATGATGTTGTAATCCACGCCCCGCTCTTGCAGGTAGAAGGGCTCGTTGGTCAGGTACGAGTTGAACGCCGTCACCTTACCGCTGGCTAGATCCCCAATTTCAAAACTGCTGGGTAGCAGTTTTAGTTTTTCGAGAGGTATACCCTCGCTACGGAACATCGCCAGAAAATCAGCATCGGTCTGTGCATCCATCAACATCAGCGGCTTGCTGATCAGGTCGTGCACAGTGCGAATGCCTTGGTCTGTGCGAGCCACGAGCACCGAAGGTGAATGCTGAAAAATCACCGCCAGCGCTACCAAGGGCTTTCCATGCAGGCGTGCGTAGAGCAACTCACTATTGGCTTCGCCGTATTGAGCACGTCCAGAGAGCACTTCTTCGACTGGTGTGACATTGGGGCCACCTTCGTGCAAGCGCACGTCCAGTCCTTCTTCGCGGTAATAGCCCTTATCGATCGCGGCATAGTAGCCCGCGAACTGGAACTGATGTTTCCAACGTAGTTGTACATCAATCACTTGTTTGGCGACATTCTGAAGAGGGCCAGGATCCGCCCACGCAGACTGATCCGAAAGCAGCACTAAACACAGCAGTCGACGCAGCCAGGCCGAGAGAGGTCTTATCGGCGGGCCTTGCGTGTTAGAACAGCAACAGAGGCTGTGCATGATGGTAGTCCGAAAATCGCGCTAATCGCTGAGCATGTGAGGCGTGACCCACCATTGTGACATCGCCCGTACAGGGCCAGCAATCGTGCGCTACGATAATCCAAGCGCAAGTTATCCTTCCTTGCTGCGTGGTTGGCGCATGCTTCCGTAAAACAGGAAGCTATCGGCCAGAAGCTGCCTTCAACGCGTCGCACATTGACCTGTTCGAAGAAAATCTTTAAGTGCCGCCTGATAGAGCGTCAATGGCTGATTACCCGTATTGAAGAGTGCAAACGGAATCATCGTGAGGTGTGAAAACGACGTCGAGTTTATCGAGTAGGTTTTCTGCCTGCAAAAGCGCTGGTCCTTATTCAATATAAAATCAAACTTGAAAAGGTCTGTCCGCGTACACCAACTGGGGATCAAACCCAGACTCAGGCCCGTCAAGTAATCTTGTCCGCAAGCGCCGCCCGATGAGAACTCCGAGATCTTTATTTCTAATGCCGGCAGGCTCGGGGTGGCGAGGTGGGAGCCCTTATCCTGTGCATCGGGAATGACGTTGAGTGTCGCTGCGTATGCGTCCTTGCCGAAGCGACTGTCTTTCCATGGGGAGTTTATTGCGTAACTGAAGCTGGAGATGATTTCTTGTGTTTCGGGTTCAACGGGTTCGTTGATTGTCGGCTGGGACGAATAAGATGTGCAGCTGGAACAGAGTATCGCAATGCTCACAAACACAAATCCGTTGGCTATCAAGCGACGCATACTGAGTGTTCCCTAACTATCAATTAGCCGACATGCCTGTCACTTAATGCCGTCTAGCATCGTAACTACACGCCGGGCGGCTGAATCAGCATAACAGGGCCGTCTGTACGCGCGACATTTCGGGCGAGAGAAAAGGCCGCCGCCGTGCTTTCTTTGCCCCAATCCAGGTTTGCCCGGGGTTAACGCGTTGTGCGTTGCTGGTCGATATGACTTCACCAGACGTGCTTCCAAGGTAAGGCGAATTTTTAGGGTCGAGCATGCCCTCGTAAAACACCGCCATGGTGATGCTTGGCGCGCGATTTTCTGAGAGACTGAGGTTCGGCTATTGCGAAAAGAGAGTCGCGCTTCGGCATCTCTTTCCCTCCTTCAATTTGAACCCTGCTGCGGAACAGGATTTTGCGGCCGTTGGGAGATCCGTTTGCTTAATGTTCCCGAGGACCTGATCGGTGATGACCGCCTGTCTCATGTGCTCAATGCCAGTGAGAGGCTGACCAGTGCGGCCTCGGTGGACGAGGTCGTCGCTGTGTTGAGGGACACCGCGCGCGCTGCGGTAGGCGCGGAGGGCATTGCGGTCGTCATCGAAAATGATGGCTACTGTTCTTATGTAGCCGAAGATGCGGTCTCTCCCCTTTGGCAAGGACAGAGCTTCCTGATTGACCACTGCATTTCTGGTTGGACGATGCGCCACGGTGAGACGGTTGCCATCCGTGACGTTTGGCTCGATCCACGCATCCCGCAGGACGCTTACGCGCCAACCTTTGTCCGAAGCCTCGTGATGGTACCCATCGGTAGACCTGTTCCGTTCTCGGCGCTTGGCGCTTACTGGTCGGAGGTTCGCGATCATGAGCCTGGTACGATCAAATTGTTGGAAAGCCTGGCGCGACTGGCAACGATCGCCATCGAGAATGCGCGTCTGACCCAGGCACGCAATCGCGGGGCAGCGCTAAGGGCCACTCAGCATCGAATCCTGGAGCTGGCTGTAGAAGTCACAAGCCTGAACGTTACGCTGGATGCAATCGTCCGCGAGGTGGAAGCGCTGTCAATGTCGGGCTTCGTGGGGAGCATCGTGCTCCTGGATGAGGCCAGGGATCACGTGGAGCATTGCGCCGGGCCGAGTCTGCCTGATGCTTACACTGACGCGCTCACAGCCATTGCTGTCGCCCCGTTTTTGCACAACCAGACCGCATTGACGGCAGTGGCCGACATCATGATCGACCCACGCTGGAGCGAGTTCCGCGACCTGGCCGTTGGACATGGGCTGTTCGTCTGCTGGTCAGTCCCTATCCGATCGGCGCAGGGCGCACTGCTCGGTGCTTTCGTCCTGTATCACCGTGAGTTGCGTGAGCCATTACCCGCGGATATCGAAATCATCGACTTCGTGGCTCATACGGTCGGACTGATTGTTCACCGTGCACGCACGGATTCCGCGATCCGTTTCAGCGAGTCGAGGTTGCGCCTTGCCGTTGACCACGCCGATGTGGGTTTTTGGGATGTGGATTGGGTTCGTGACACGCTGGTTTGGCCCTCACAAACCAAGGCGATGTTCGGCATCTCGGCCAATGTGACCGTCACGCTCCAGGACTTCTATGATGGTTTGCACCCCGAGGATCGTGATGCGACGATCGACGCCTTCATGGCGGCCGCTGACCCCGAGCGTCGCGCGCTCTACGAGGTCGACTATCGCACGATCGGCCGTGAGGACGGTATCGTCCGCTGGATCGCGGCCAAGGGGCGCGGGGTTTTCAATGCTGCCGGTGTCTGTTTGCGCATCACCGGCACCGCCATCGAAATCACTGCTCGCAAGGCTGCCGAGGAGGAGCTGAGGGAGCTTAACGACACCCTTGAAAGACGCATTGTCCAGGCCATCGCCGAGCGCGAGGAGGTCCAGCAGACGCTGCGCCAGAGCCAGAAGATGGAAGCGATGGGGCAGCTTACCGGCGGCGTTGCACATGATTTCAATAACCTGCTCACGCCCATTGTGGGCACGCTCGATCTGCTCCTGCGACGTGGAGTGGGTGGCGAACGAGAGCAGCGTCTCATCTCGGGGGCGATGCAATCGGCGGAGCGTGCCAAGACGCTGGTGCAGAGACTGCTTGCCTTCGCACGCCGCCAGCCGTTGCAGACGGTTCCGGTCGACGTGGCGAGATTGCTCAGCGATATGGGCGATCTGGTTGCCCGGACGGCCGGACCGAAAATAAAGGTGGTCGTCGATGCTCCAGAGAACCTGCCCGCTGCGATTGCCGATCAAAACCAGCTGGAGATGGCCATTCTCAATCTCTGCGTGAACGCCCGTGACGCGATGACCGGGGGCGGCACCCTGTGCATATCTGCCGGCACAGTGCTGGTCGGCGATGAGCACCGTTCAAAACTGCCGATAGGCGAATACCTGTGTTTAACCGTCGCAGACACGGGCACTGGCATGGACGCCGCCACGCTTGGTCGAGCGGTGGAGCCATTTTTCTCCACAAAGGGGATCGGCAAAGGCACTGGCCTGGGTCTTTCGATGGTGCACGGGCTCGCATCACAATTGAACGGTGCGCTCACGATTCAGAGTACGCAGGGTGCCGGGACGAAAGTGGAGCTGTGGCTGCCGCGCAGCATGACTGTGCCGGCAGTGCCTTTGCACATTGTCGAGGCGACAGAACCGCAATTGACGCGCGGCATCGCGCTGCTGGTCGACGATGAGGAACTGGTACGGGCGAGCACCTGTTACATGCTGGCCGAGCTGGGTTACCGCGTGATCGAGGCCGGGTCAGGCGAAGAGGCCATGCAACTGATTGCCAACGGACAGGCGTTCGATCTGCTGATCACGGACCACCTCATGCCGGGCATCAACGGGACCGATCTGGCCCGGGTGGTCCGCTCCTCAAGGCCTGGAACCGCGATCCTTCTGGTCTCCGGCTATGCCGAGCGTGAGGGCCTTGATCCGGATCTGCCGCGGCTCACAAAGCCGTTTCGCAAAAGCGAGCTTGCAGCATGCCTTGCCCCGTTTCACGGCGAGTGCGGCGACCCGGCGTCTGAAGCTTATGGCTTGGCACCCTGAGCTTCTTGCCATAGCCCCTCTCAACCCACCCCCCAACACCCTTAACAACGACGACACATGAATTCGCACCGTACGAAGAGTTCTATCGCGCACGCCAACTGCGGGACAAGGACGTCGAAGGCGTGGGCCTGGGGCTGCTCACGGGCCTGAAAGTGTGCCTGGTGGAAGACGACCACAACGTGCTGCTCGCCACCCAGGCGCCCAGGATTGGCATTGGCGTGTTATCCGATGACAAAAGCGACGTGTTGACCGCAGACCTGCCAAAAGATGTATAACGACACATTGTAGGAGCGAGCAAGCTCGCTCCTACAGGGCGCGTGGCCGTCAATGCATCTTGCTGTGGTCCATGCCGGTGAGACCACGGGCGGCGGCCTTCACTTCGATCTGTTGTTGCTCGCCCTTGGCGTTTTCCACGGTCAGGGTCAGCGGCACCTGGTCGCCTTCCTTGATCTGGCCGGTCAGGCCCATCAGCATCACGTGGTAGCCGTTCGGGTCGAGGCTGACGGCCTTGCCGGCGGGCAGGGCGACGGATTTCACCGGGCCCATGCGCATCACGTCGTCCTTCATGCTCATTTCATGGATCTGCACGTCCTTGGCCACCGGGGTGGCCACGCTCAGCAATTGGCTGTCGCTGTCGGCGGTGATGACCATGAACGCACCGCTGGCGGGCTGGCCTGGCACGGTGGCGCGTACCCATGCGTCGGTCACGGTTACCTGGGCGCTGGCATGCGCCGCGAAGCCCAGCAGGGTCAGGGCCAGGGTCAGGCGCTTGAGGTGTTGAACGGCAGTCATTAGCAGACCTCCATGACGGTGAGCAGGTCTTCTGCGCACTCTTTAGCGGTAAGGGACGCCTGCAACCCCAGGCGCAGGTTGCCACGTGTGTCGAAGACAAAACTGGTGGCCGTATGGGACAGGGTGTAGGTGTCGCCGGCGGGGATCTTTTCATAAAAAATCCCGAATTCCTTGGCGGCCACGGCGATTTCTTCCGGGGTGCCATACAGCGCTTCGAAGCTCGGGTCGAAGGCCTTGACGTACTTGTCGAGAATCTCGGGCGTGTCGCGTTCCGGGTCCAGGGTGATGAAGATCACCTGCATGATTTCGCCGTCGCGGCCCATCAACTTCTTGGCCTGGGCGGCGCGGGCGAGGGTGGTCGGGCACACCGCCGGGCATTGGGTGAAGCCGAAGAACACCACCGGCATCAGGCCACGGTAGGAACTGAGGGTCACGGTGTCGCCCTCGGTGTTCTTGAGCTTGAAGGTGCGGCCCATGATCTTGTCGCTCAAGTCCTTGCCGTACTTGAAGTTCAACCTGGGGCTGTTGTCACAACCGGCCAGCAGGCCCAGACCCAGCAGACTCATGCCGGTCAGGACCTTGCGGCGGGTAAATAACGTACTCATCAACGGTGCATCCTGTGAATCGCCTGCCTTGCCGTGGAGCTGCGCAGCCGGCTTTGAAAAAGGAGTAACGAGGAGGGCGCCAAGTCTATCAACCCTGATCGACCCGCGTAATGTGCGACGTTCTGCCACAGGGGCGCGCTGTGCTTCATCTCGGTGCGCTTGCGATGGTAGAGTCGCCGCCATGAAATTGAGCCGCCCCGACCGTTCGCTGATCGTCTGGACCCTGTACTTCTGCGTGCTGATGAACTTGTTCGCCTGCGGATTGGGGCATGGGCAGATGATGGGCCTGGCGCTCAATGGCATCGGTGGGCAGTTCTGTTCCGTAGAAGGCGGCGCGCCGATTTCCGACAAAGGGTTGGACAACCCGGCATCTGGCAACATCTCGAACTACTTTGCCTGCCCGGTGTGCAACGCCGTCACTGTCGCACTGGTGTTTTTAATCGGTTTGGCGTGGTTGCTCCGTTTGACCCAAGCGCCACGCCCGGCCCACGAGCAGCGCAACAAGGCGCCACCGCGATACGCCTGGCCGTCGGCCAACCCCCGCGCTTCCCCCGCATCCTGACGCATGCCCCGGGCCTCCTGACACCAGGGGGCGGTCTATCGTCACGATTGCGAGTGCGTTTCATGAACCACCTGTTACCTGCAGGCGCCAGTCGCCTGGTCAGCAAGGCGTCACGCCGCCTGCGCACGGAACCGGCGCTGCCGGACTACCCCAGCAACTCCCGCTGCTTCGTGCACCTCGATGCACGGTTGTTGCCCCATTGGCACACCTTGTTCGATATCTGCCCGGCGCTGCTCAAACTCGACCCACCCGAAGGCCTGAACCTGTTTCGCAGCTTCATGACGTGGGCCTACCGCAATCGCCCGCCGCAGGATTGGACCTATCATCTGAACGTCTGCCGCTGGCTATTGAGTTCGGCATACCGTGGGCAAATTGACGAGCAGCCGATCGAAGCCTTCCTGGCGGCCGCCGCTGCACAGTGGGTGCTGACGGATGAGAGCCCGTCATGTGGCATCGTGCTGGTCTGGCAAGGCTGCCGGGTTTACGACTGGAAAGGCCCACCCATGCCCACTGCCCCGCATCCGGCACCTGCGGTTGGATCCGGTGACTTTGCCTGGAGCCGCCTGACTGTTACCGGCGACGTGGAAGGTTGGCAGCCAGTGAAGTGACCGTAAGTGTCAGTCGCAGGTGGAGGCGTACCTCAATCCTCTTGGTTGAAACCGAAGCCCACCACAGGGCTTCGGCTACAGGCCGGCGTTACGCCGCGATGGGCTTGGCCGATGCCTTTTTATGCGCGGTTTTCATGGCTTCCATCTCTGCGCCCAACTCCTCCAACAGGGCCTTGCCCAAGAGCTTGCGGGCTTGAGGGAACATGTCGGTTTCCTCTTCTTCGATGTGATGCTCAAGCAATTCCTTGACCACTTTGACCCGTCCGGAAAACTCGGTGGTGGAAGGTTCGGTCTGCTTCAGGTCGGGCAACACCAGGGAGTCGACGGTGCGGTGCTCTTCCTTGGCCTCGTGGTACATGATGTCTTGCTCTTTGCCGCCTGCTTTACGAAAGGCGGGGTACAGAATTTCCTCCTCCAGTTTGGTGTGCAGGCTGATCTCTGCTTCCAGCTTGGCCAACAATTCGGTGCGTTTTTTCACGCCCCGTTCAGTGGATTCGCTGAGCTGAGTCAACAGCGATTTAACGCGCTCATGGTCGGCTTTGAGCAGATCGATGGCATTCATGGGTAAACCTCACGGAATTCAGTCGGGCATGTCGACGCGCATGCCTCGTCTCTTCAGTGGTGCATCAGTCATACCAACTGGGAGGGTGTGCAAATACGCCGAGTAATCAATGGGCTAGCCGTGCATGGCAGGCAGGGAGGTCGTGCAGCTTGCATGGTCAGCCCGTTCACGCCTTGCAATATGCCGCTGCGGGCCGGCGCACTCCGGACGTGTGCGTGGCTGCGCAGCACCCTGCGCAAAATTGAAGGGAACCCTCGGGCGGTCTGCTTGACCTAATGACTAGACCTCAGGAGGTGACTCATGCAAATCGAATATATCTGGATCGCATTGGCGGTGATTCTGCTGCTGTTGGAACTGTGGGCGATCAACGTCGTGCTGCGCAGCACCGGTGGCTGGGAGACCAAGGGCTTGTGGTTGGTCATATTGATTTTTGTGCCGTTGTTCGGCTTGATTGCCTGGGCGATGTTCGGGCCAAAACGGGAGATGCCCGATCAGCGTAGAAGCTGAAAAACGCTGTCTTCATTCTGCGGGCGGCACGTTGCGCCCACAGGCAATTGGTCGGTTTAACGCGTGTGGGGAAATTGCTCCGATCACGGAACTATGAGTACCCGGCAGGGTGATGACTTCGGCACATGCCGGCCTGACTTTGTGCAGATAGCCCTTGATGAGCGGCGCAGTGATAATTGTGTCGCCGGTGCCGATGAAGTGTCGCTGAGGAATGGTGGACAAGTGTGGCGCGTTCTTCAAAGGATCCGCGGATCCCCTCAACGGGCTAAGGTTCTTGAGTTGTACCCAGGCGTGGGGATCGAGGTTCCCCGAAATCGTTTGAATGCGGTCGACGTCATCGCGGCGCCCTGCAAGGAGCAACGCGATGGCCGCACCGCCGGAATAGCCGATCAATTCCAATGAAGGTGCCTGGTAACGGCGCTTCAACTGGTCCAGCGCTGCCTGCATGGCGGTGATGATTTGCGGATTGAAACGCGCGTCCGTCCACAGGCTTTTTTCGCAGCGCTCACTCATGATGAACTGACAGGGCCGCGCCAGGTAAACGCCCGGGTGATCGGGCTCCAGTGCCAGCCTGGCGATATCCAGTGCATGAGGTGATGGGTCCAGGCTCGGTTGGGTCGCCGTGGCCCAAGCATGGCCGTCGCCCTCGATGTAGATCGTCAGAGGCTTACCGTAGGGCAGGCCGCTGGGCGTTAGTGTCTGAAGGTCATACAGCGAGGTGTGAATCACGCTGGGCACCGCGCCTTGTGCGGACGCCAATGCTTTGAGCTGTTGTTGAGGCGTTGTACACCCACTCATTGCAGTCAAGGCAGCGCCCATCAGCACGCCGACAATCAACCTTGGCATTTTGTCTGCTCCAAGTAATCAGCCCGCCAGAAGGCGGGCTGATCGTTGCCAGGCTTCTTGATCAGAAGTCGTAGCGAACTTTTGCGGTGAAGGCATCAGCATCGAAGCCGGTTTTCATGAGGCGCTCATAGCTGCCGCCGATGGTCACGGCGCCCAGCTTGTAGTTAGTGCCGATACCCACTTCATAGCTGTTGCGCGTCGGTGTTACACCAGTGGCCACGAAAGAGTTGCCACCGAGTGTGAAGGCCGACGTGGTGCTGGACTTGTCCGCGATCAGGTCATGGTAACCCATCAGCTTGAACTCAGGCTCCAGGGTGCCCTTGCTCAGGTCGAAAGAACCAGCAATGCGCACGCCCGCACCGATCTCACCGACTTCCAGGCGCTGGTCGCCTGTCTTCAGAGCCGCGGACGAGCCTTTTTCGGAGAAGCCGTCAATCGACAGGTTGGTGTAGCGCGCGGTCACACGCGGTTCCACTACCAGGTTGTGGTCGAAGTGGAAGCCATAACCGCCCATCACGTTCAGGCCGATCATGTCACTGTCGTAACTGCCTTTGGCGGTGGTGCCGGCGATGTAGCGCTTGGAGTCGTTTTTGCCGAATCCGTAAGACAGCCCGCCGTCCACGAAGTAGCTGCCTTCGGTCCAGGTGCCATAGGCAGTGACGGTGTTGTTTTCAACGTCGGTCTTGTTGCCGCTGTCGGAATCGACGTTGGTCTTCACGTAGCTGTACGCCAAGCCCAGCACAGTGTTGTCGTTGAGCTTGTGGTCGGCGCCCAGTGCGAAACCACGGGAGTTGGCATCGTAGCCATCCACACCGGAGCGCATGTCCTGGTTGGCCTGGCTCGAGAGGATCTGGAACCATGCGCCGGTACCTGTCAGCAGGTCGCCCGAGGATTCACCCGCACGCAGGCCGGTGGCACGGCTGCTGATTGCATTGTTGACAAGGCTGATACTGGAATTAGCCGCCGAAGCTGCGCCGCCGTTGACTTCCGGTGTCAACTGCTTGGCCACGTTGGCGATAGCCTGGGCATCCGAGCCCGCCGCGATCAACGCCTTGAGCACCGGGTCGTTGGGGTTGCTGTTGCCCAATAGCTGGGCAATCGACATGAACGACTTGGTGGCCGCTTGTGTGTTCGCATTGCCTCCGCCGTTCTGGATCACGGTGCCCGTCTCGTCGCTGCCGACACTGGCGACGTTCACGTTCAGCTTTCCGTTCGCCAGGGTGGTGCTGTTGACCGTCAGCAGCGAAGAGCTGCTCTTGATTACCACGTCTGGGGCGATGTTCAAGGTCGAAGCATCGATCAAGTCATAAGTGGCGCCGCCCTTGGCGAAGTCGGAGCCCTTGGCGTTGATCACCACGGTCGAGCCGCTGGCCAGGTTGGCCTCGCCGGTTACGTTCAGTACCGGGGTGTCAGGCTGGGTGTCGATGCTCAGGGGCAGGCCCAGAGTGCCGCCCGACGCCAGGTTGAAGTCACCGTTCAGGGTGGTGTGGGCCGCGGCGAGGGTCAGGGTCGCGCCATCGTTGATGCGCAGGTTGTTCGAGCCAATCACTGCAGCATTGATCAACCCGTTGCCTTTGACGGTAGTCAGGTCGATGCCGTCGATGTTGCCGATGATTTGCGACAGGCCGATATTGCCGGCTTCGCCGATGTTCAGGTCGACGCGACCATCGCCGCCTTTGATGGCGTAGTTGCCACCTTCGATGATGCCGTCATCGGCATTGATTTGCAGGCGGGTGGTCTCAACCGGTGCCAGGTTGTAGATGCTTTCGTTCATCGTGAACTGATCAAGGTCAATGCCGATATCGCCACCGCGAATAATGCCGGTGTTGGTAATGCCTTTGACCGGGTTGGTGAAGTTCACGCCGTCGACCAGAATGCCGCGGCCGTTGGCGCCGGTGCCTTCAATTTCACCGGCATTGTCGAGGCTTTGGATTGAGGTGTGGAAGCCGTCATCGGCCCGCGTGCTGTCCAGGTCCAACCCGACGCCTTCGCCGGCAATGCGGCCGTCATTTTGGACCACACCGCCAAACGCTGCGCCTGACAGATGCAAGCCGGTGGATCCTGCACCGGTGGCTTCAATCACCGCACCCTGCTTGTTGAAGAAGGAGCCGGCAAACACCTGGCCTGGGAAATCCTGATGTGTCAGCTCAATGGTCAGTGCGCTGGAGTTGACCCCGGAAGCAGTGACAGTGGTCTGGTTGATGACATCGCCGTGGTAATAGTTGGCGCCGTCGTCAGCACCTCGGTCGCCAAATACGTTATCGAGCAGGTGCAGACCAATCGAATCCTCACCGCTGGCTGTTGCCGGTGTTGAAATGGTGTAGTCACGGTCGAAGGCCTGGTTCTCGACAACGGTGCCATTCGTGGCGCAGGCGGCGGAGGTATAAGCGACCGATACGGCAACTGCCAGCAGGCTCTGCTTGAGGTACATGTCATTCCTTAAATTCAAAACGCTACATCGATTAATAGCGAGGGCGATGCCGCTGGCTGCTAACCCATGTGCGTTCCCTCGCTCAAGCGGCGGCGAATGTACAGGTATGCATCAAGTTATGTCAATTTGATATCAATCTACACGCAAAGGCTCTATATCAATGTTCTTGCTGATACAAAACAGGCGCCCGTTGGGCGCCTGTGATTGTTTTAGATTGGGTTTCAACCCGCCAATGCCTTGGCAATCGCCTCGTTGAACGCCGGTAAATCATCCGGCGTTCTTGAGGTGATCAACGTCCAGCCATTGGCGTCACACTGCTTCACCTCGGCATCGACCCAGCCGGCAGCGCCGGCGTTTTCCAGGTCGAGGCGCACGCTTTTATAGGAGGTGAGGGTCTTGCCTTCAACCACCCCAGCATTGATCAAAGCCCAAGGTCCATGACAGATCGCCGCGACCGTTTTACCCGCCTCGACGAAGTCCTTGATCAACCCCAGGGCGGCCGTATCCAGACGCAGGGTATCGGCATTCACCGTCCCTCCCGGGATGACCAGTGCATCGAAATCACTCGCGCTAAGCGCGGCCAGCTTGGCGTTGGATTCTACGGTGCGGTCCTTTTCAGTGTCGCCGACGAAGGTTTGCACGGTACCGCCTTCGCTGGCGCCGTGGGTAACGCGCGCGCCAAAGCCACGCAGCGCCTCCAGCGGCTTGAGCAACTCATCGCGCTCAATGCCGGTGTTGGAGGTGATGATCAGGATGTTCTTGCCGTTGAGTGACGCACCCATGGTCGAGGGCCTCCTTGAATAGCGAGTGGATTACTGGTTGTACTTGGCTTGCAGTGCCTTGGCTTTTTCCAGGTGAGCCTTGAGGGTTGGCAGCGTTTTGGTGGCGAACGCTTTCAGCTCGGTGTTATCCGAAGACGCGGCTTCTTTCTCGAACAGCTCCACGGTTTTCTCGTGAGCGGCGACCTGATTATTGGCGTAGGACTTATCGAAGGATTCTTCGCGAATTTCCAGGATGGCTTTCTTCGCCTTGTCAGTCAGGTCAGCATCATCCGGCACTTCGATGTCGAGTTTTTTCGCCAGGGCGACCAGTTCTTCGTTGGCTTTGGTGTGGTCAGTGACCATGTGTTGAGCGAATGCCTTCACGTCGGCTGAGGCGCTTTTTTCCAAGGCCAACTTGCCGATCGCCACCTCGGTAATACCGCCTTGGGCGGCTTCGTCGACAAAGTCATTGGAGGTGGCGGCCATTGCGGTGGAAATAGAACCGGCAACCAGTGCAAACGTCAGGCCCATCTGTTTCATCAACTGATTAGTCATGGTGTAGCTCCTTGGGAGTGATGTGATGCCTTACCCCAGTGTTGAGCTACCCCGTTCGCCAAAGGTTTAAATTAATTCGTGATTTTTTCCCCAACGGTGCTGGCGGCGATTTACCTTGAACTATCGAATTCGGGTGGGCTCTTCTGCATGACTGCCCGCCTTTTTGCGGGCGCCGTGTTTTCTGGAGATAACCCATGAGCGATCACAAAACCGACGACAAGACTCCCGAGCCGATCAGCTCGGAAGACGCGCAGAAGGGCAATGAGCAACCTGCCAAAGGCCAGACGCTCGAGCCGGCGAATCCCGACACCAAGACCATCGATAAGGTCGTCACCCCAACGTCTACCAAGGACCTCGAGCGCAAGACTGACGCGATCAATGAGCAGGCCGCCAAGGCTGAGCGCAAGTTGGGTCAATGAGCCCAGCGTGCACCTGTCTCGAAGAGGTTTACCGGGCCCAAAAAACGCAAAAAAGTAAAAAGAGTTGTCCACGAAAACCGTGGGTATCTCTGTGGATAACTTTGCGAGACCCCGGTGGGTATGGCGATTTAACCAAAGGTTAATATTTGATCAACCGCCAGCGCGGGCCAGCATGGGCAGGGTTTGCGCTTGACACGCAAGCGCGAACCCAGTGCCGAAAAGTGTTTTACGAGTCGCCGACACGGCCTGTGGAGTGCGTCACAACCCGAGTCGGCATCGTTGCTTGCATGAGCGTTTCCAGTGCCTGCCCGTAATTGCGACCGCCCAGGCTCATGCTGTTGTTGTGGCTGGCACCCGGCACCAACAACAGGCGCTTGGGCTCTTGGGCGGCTTCAAACAATTGCTGGCTGAAACGCGGCGGCACGTAGCGGTCGTCCAGGCCATGCACCACCAGCAGCGGCATATGGATGTCGGCAATCTTGTCGATGGAATCGAATTTCTGCGACAGCAGCCAGCGTACCGGCAACGAGGTGTTGGCCACCGCTGTAGCCACATCCGCCAGAGAGGTAAAGGTGGACTCGATCACCAACCCTCGCACTGGCAACGGTGTCTGTTTGCCGAGCTCGGCAGCCAGGTCGATGGCCACTGCGCCACCCAGGGAATGCCCGTAGATCAGGCGCTTGCTTGGGGCGGGTTGCAGTTGCTGGAAACGCTCCCACGCGATTCGAGCGTCTTCGTAAACGGTCGCTTCCGAAGGCAGCTCGCCGTGGCTCTTGCCAAAGCCGCGATAGTCTATGGCCAGTACCGAATAACCCAGGGCGTGCAACTGCTCGATGCGGAACAACTGCCCGGTGAGGTTCCAGCGCACGCCGTGCAGGTAGAGGATCGCGGGTGCGTCTTTTTTGTCCGCCGGGTACCACCAACCATGGATGTTCTGCCCCGACTTGAAACTGGCGGGCTTGAGTTCGAATTCCTGCACCGCCTTGGGCAAGCCGCTGTACCAGCTCGCTGTGCCCGGTTCGATGCGAAATACCAGTTCGCGCTCCTTGTGTTGCAGCAGGGCGCAACCCGCCGGCAGACCGACGATCAGCACGGCCATGCACAGCATGGGCAACCAACGCAGGCGCAGGCGCGACAGAAAACGTGAAGACATGAAGGTTCCTGAGCAAAGGTGAAGCAAGGTTTTTACCAGATGGGGCATGCCGTCAGGAATTAAAACGACCGCCGTCCCCGGTGATTGCTTGCAAAGTGTTACAGCATTGAACAACCCGTGCAGGGGTTGTTAGGGTAGGCGGCTGAACAGGAGAGCAAGCATATGGATTTCACGGGCAAGACAGCTATTGTCACCGGCGGTGCGCGCGGGTTGGGGCTCAGCTATGCACGGGCGCTGGCCCAGGCGGGTGCGAGGGTAGTCATCAGCGATATCGGCGCTGACAGTGCCGGCGCGGGCAGCGATGCTTCGGTGGCACAGTTGGCGGCGCACGCGTTGCAATCCGAGGGATTGACGGTGATTGGCCATGGCGGCGACCTGTCCACCAGCGAAGGGTGCCAGCAATTGATAGCACACACGCTGGAGGCTTTTGGTCAGCTCGATATCCTCATCCATAACGCCGGGTGGGTGGGTTATCAGCGCATCGAGGACCTCGACACCCTGTTCCTGCAACGCGCCATGGACATCAACCTGTACGCGCCGCTGTGGTTATGCAAACACGCCTGGCCGCACCTGCTGCGCTCATCCGCGCCGCGTATCATCCTGACCACGTCTGACCGCGCCATGTACACCCGGTATGAACAGGCCGGCCTGGTGGCCTACAGCGCCGGCAAGATGGCGCAACTGGGGATCATGAACGCGCTGAGCCACGAAGGCGCCGAGGCCGGGATTCTGGTGAATGCCGTCTCGCCGGTGGCCAAGACCCGCATGTGGGGCGTGACTGAAGAGCCTGACGAGCTCAAGCCCGACTGGGTAACACCGGGTGTGGTGTTTCTGGCTTCGGCGCAGTGCCAGGACACCGGCTATATCCTGCGTGCCAGCAATGGCCAATTCACTGCTACCCGCTTCACCGAAAACCCCGGCGTCGACTACCCACGCAACCTGGCGCGGATCAAGGCCGACACTGCGCAAGCAGTCGCAGCCGCCTGGGACAGCATCAAACAAGCGTAACCCCCTACTCGAGAACACCCGCCAATGGACAACAGCCCCGTTCGCATCACCGCCGAAGAAACCCTCTCGGACAACTGGTACCTGCTGAAAAAATACAGCTTCGACCTGCGCCGCCGCGACGGCAGCTGGCAAGCTCAGACCCGCGAGGTATATGACCGCGGCAATGGCGCGACCATCCTGCTCTACAACCGCGAACAGCGAACGGTGCTGCTGATTCGCCAGTTCCGCATGCCCACATTCGTCAATGACTACCACGGCTACCTGATCGAAGCCGCCGCCGGTTTGCTGGACGACGCGAGCCCCGAAGAGCGCATTCGCCTGGAGGCCGAGGAAGAGACCGGCTACCGCGTAGGGCATGTCGAGAAGATCTATGCGGCGTTCATGAGCCCGGGGTCGGTGACGGAGCGAATTCACTTTTTTATCGGTGAGTATCAGCCGGGGGATCGGGT
>NZ_PCOZ01000034.1 GCF_002979555.1 Pseudomonas sp. MYb60
TGTCCCCTTCGTCTAGTGGCCTAGGACACCGCCCTTTCACGGCGGTAACAGGGGTTCGAGTCCCCTAGGGGACGCCACGATTACCCGCTCTGCGGGATTTTTAAGGGTCATTCAATTATTGAATGGCCCTTTTGTTTGTCTGGCGTTTGGCCATTTCCTGCTTCCCTCCTACGATCCCTTCTGACCAATGGTCATGTCTGTCGCTTGCGAAATATTATTATGGTAATAATATTCAACCCATGAGCGACGGAGGCAATGATGAGCGATAAAAAAGCGCAAACCCGCGAACGCATTCTGCAGGCTGCCAGCGCGGCATTGATTCAGCGCGGCCCGGCAGAACCGAGTGTGGGTGAAGTCATGGGCGCGGCGGGGCTGACCGTCGGTGGTTTCTATGCGCACTTTGAAAGCAAGGACGCGCTGATGCTGGAGGCGTTCACCGAGCTGCTGGCCAAGCGCCGTGCCTCGATCGACGACATGGACGCCCACCTGACCGGCGAAGAGCGCAGGGCCCTGGTGGCGGCGTTCTACCTGTCGCGCAAGCACCGCGACTCCACCGCCCAGGCCTGCCCGATCCCGGCAACCGTCGGCGAGATGAGCCGCCTGCCGGATGAATTCCGCCAGGCGTTGAACGAGCACTGCGAGCTGATGGCTGCGCAACTGGCCGCCAGCCCCGAAGACACCGACAAGGCCCTGGCCGACATGGCACTGATGATCGGTGGCCTGGCCCTGGCTCGCGCCCTGGGCCCGGGTGAGTTATCTGACCGTGTATTGCGCGCCGCCAAGTCGGCCGTGCGCTAGAAGAGGGTGTTGAGATGGGCACGCTGACCTGGATTCGTCGCATCAACGGCACCCTGGGGCATCTGGCACCGCAAACGGTGGCCAATAAGATGCGGCGTGCTTTCATGACCCCGCGCGAGCTGCCGCCCCGTGACTGGGAGCTGCCGCTGTTGGCGCAATCGGAGCGCATCACCCTGCGTTTCGGCCTGTCGGCATTGCGTTGGGGCCAGGGGCCTGCGGTGCTGCTGATGCACGGTTGGGAAGGGCGGCCCACCCAGTTCGCCAGCCTGATTACGGCGCTGGTCGACAACGGTTATTCGGTGATCGCGCTGGACGGCCCTGCCCACGGCCGTTCACCGGGGCGCGAGGCTCATGTGCTGCTGTTTGCCCGTGCGATGCTGGAGGCTGCCGCCGAGCTGCCGCCGCTGCATGCGGTGGTCGGTCACTCCATGGGCGGCGCCAGTGCGATGCTGGCGGTGCAGTTGGGGCTGCGGACCGAGGCGCTGGTGAGTATCGCCGCGCCGTCGCGCTTGCTTGATGTGCTGCGTGGGTTTACCAGGATGGTCGGGTTGCCGGCGCGGGCGCGTTCGGCATTCATCCAGGAAGTCGAACAGACCTTCGGCATGCCGCTCAAGCACCTGGACGTGGCCCATTACCAGCTGAACATTCCCGGCTTGATCGTGCATGCCGAAGACGACACGTTCGTTCCGGTCAACGCCAGCCAGGCCATCCATGACGCCTGGTTCGACAGCCGGCTGCTGCGCCTGGAGCACGGCGGGCATCAGAAGGTGCTGGCCGATCCAAAAGTGATCGACGCGGTACTGGCGTTACTGGCCGGTGTGCGTCTACAGGCGCGGCAAACCGCCTGATACACTGCCCAGCCGAGATCAACCGACTGGAGCAACGCATGGGCTGGGATTTGGCAACGCCGTTCATCATCGACCTGCAGGTCGGTGCCGAAGACATCGACGGCCTCGGCCATGCCAACAACGCGGTGTACGTGTCCTGGCTCGAGCGCTGCGCCTGGCGCCATTCCCAGCGTCTTGGCCTGGACCTCACCGAATACCGTCGCCTGGACCGCGCCATGGCGGTGGTGCGCCACGAGATCGATTACCTTGCGGCCGGTTATGAAGGTGACGAACTGCAATTGGCCACCTGGATCGTCGACTGGGACCAGCGCTTGAAAATGACCCGCCGTTTCCAATTATTCCGTCCCCGCGACGGTGTGACCCTGCTGCGGGCGCAAACCACTTTTGTGTGCATCGAGCTGTCCAGCGGCAAACCCAAACGCATGCCGGCAGAATTCCTCGACGGCTATGGCCCCGCCCTGACGGGGGGTTAACGGTTGCCGCAGGAAACCCAGTAAACTGCGCCACGATTTTTGTTGAGTGTTTTCCATGCAAATTGCTTTGGCGCCCATGGAGGGGTTGGTCGACAACATCCTGCGGGACGTGTTGACCCGTGTCGGCGGGATTGACTGGTGTGTGACCGAATTCATCCGCGTCAACGACCGCCTGCTCACCCCGGCGTATTTTCACAAGCTCGCCCCGGAATTGCTGCACGGTGCCCACACCGCTGCGGGCGTGCCGCTGCGTGTGCAACTGCTGGGCTCGGACCCGGTGTGCCTGGCGGAAAACGCGGCCCTGGCCTGCGAGTTGGGCTCGCAAGTGATTGACCTGAATTTCGGCTGTCCGGCCAAAACGGTGAACAAGTCCCGTGGCGGCGCGGTGTTGCTCAAGGAACCGGAGCTGCTCAACCAGATCGTCGAACACGTGCGCCGTGCCGTGCCTGCCCACATCCCGGTGACCGCGAAGATGCGCCTGGGCTTCGACAGCCCGGACGGCGCGCTGGTGTGCGCCACCGCATTGGCCGAGGGCGGCGCAGCCCATATCGTCGTGCATGCCCGCACCAAGACCGATGGCTACAAGCCGCCAGCGCACTGGGAGTGGATCCCGCGCGTGCAGGACGTGGTCAACGTGCCGGTGTTCGCCAATGGCGATATCTGGAGCGTTGACGACTGGAAGCGTTGCCGTGAAGTCAGCGGTGCCGAAGACATCATGCTCGGCCGTGGCCTGGTCGCACGCCCTGACCTCGCGCGGCAGATTGCGGCGGCGAAGGCAGGTGAGGACGTGGTGGAAATGACCTGGGTGCAGATGCAGCCCATGCTTCAGGAATTCTGGACCCAGTCGGTCGCTCAACTGACCGAGCGACAGGCGCCGGGCCGTCTCAAGCAGTGGCTGGCGATGCTGACGCGCAATTATCCGGAGGCGGTGGAACTGTTCACTGCCATGCGACGTGAGACTGACTTGCGCGCCGTCAGCCAATTGTTGGGGATGGCGCATCCGGGCGAAGTCGTAGCCCAGTAATAACAGGATTATATTTAAAGAGTTTTCATTGTTCGAATCATGGGCGCCTGAGGCGCCCTTTTTTATGGGCGCAATGTCCGTTGCGCGTCTGCGCAGCCATGTAAGCAAGTTTGAGTGTAGTAAGTAATTGCAATAATACGCAGTGGCGCGTGGGTCACCTCTTCGAAGGTGATAGTAGCGTGCGCGTGAACTAACACACCTTCATTGTGGATGGCGTGGGGAAGGGTGTCCGTGTGTTGCCTGTAGTGAGGTTTATAAGCGTATGTTTCGAATGCCTCGGATCACAGGCTCCGGCGCGGGTACGTTTTTGCGAATGTCCATGAGGCAAAGTCTGAAAGTGGCGTGTCGTTTCCTTATGTAAGGTCCGATTTCAGGAACTCGATTACGCCAGGGTCCACCTAGGTAGGGACTGAAGTGCAACGGTCGTTGCGCTCGGCCAATGCAGAAGGTTTTTCGCCCCTGCTATTTCCAGTTTTAACTTTATAAGGATCGTTTTATATGTCTCTGTCGGTTAATAACCCTACACTTGCCACTGTCGCTCGTTCCCATCGTCACGCGGAGTTGATGGATTCCAAGAACTGCGTAAAAGCCGGGTTTGGCGCTCCTGCACCAAGTTCCAGTGGCGTTGCAATGCGTACCGATAATTTGAAATTCAACTCGGGTGATGCAGCGGTCAGTGCGGGGGCGTTGACGAAGTTGTTCGATATGCTTGAAGCCGTCTTCAAATCGATGCGCGAAATGTTTTCCGGCCGGGATCAGTCGGCAGATCGTTTAGTGCACAATCACACTCCCCATCCGCACAAACCAGAAGGCGCCGTGCAGCCAAAAACGTCGGATAGCCCGGCTCTGCCCAACACTTTATTGAAAGCCAATGAGTCACCAAAGGCCAAGCTGGAAAACAGCGTGCTGCCAAAGATGGTTGCCGATAGCGGCAAACAACCAAGCGTCCTGCAAGAAAAACCGCTGGAACAAAAAGCGTCTCAGTTGACTGGCAAAGCCCTTGATAAAAACGCTTCCACGTCGGTGCCATCTGCCCTTACTGGGGACGCTGGCAAGCTTTCGGTCGAGGTAAAACCGCAGGAGCGTAGCGTGATCCCAGGACGGCCCTTTATTCCAGGCCATCCGGGCGTCACTACGCCTCATATCAACGTCAGCAATGATTCGAACGCTCAAATCAAAGTCGAAGTGAATGTCGCGCCTTGCCCCCATCATGCGCACGATGCCGGATCGTTGGTCAACAACGTTCAACCTGGCCACGACTTCCATCGTAAAGCTCCAGAGCAGAGCACGAATGAAGCGACAGCGGAGGTACTCAAGCAAGGCACAGCCAAAGTGCTGGCCGATGGCAATAAAAAGATCGATGTCCAGGCCAAGACGGCAGACGACACTAAGTTAGGTGTGATCAAGCAAGACACAGCCAAAGTGCTGGCTGAAGGCAATAAAAAGATCGATGTCCAGGCCAAGACGGCAGACGACACTAAGTTAGGTGTGATCAAGCAAGACACAGCCAAAGTGCTGGCTGAAGGCAATAAAAAGATCGATGTCCAGGCCAAGACGGCAGACGACACTAAGTTAGGTGTGATCAAGCAAGACACAGCCAAAGTGCTGGCCGACGGCAATAAAAAGACCGACGCCCAGGCAAAGACGGCAGACGACACTAAGTCAGGTGTGATCAAGCAAGACACAGCCAAAGTGCTGGCCGAAGGCAATAAAAAGATCGATGTCCAGGCCAAGACGGCAGACGACACTAAGTCAGGCGTGATCAAGCAAGACGCAGCCAACGTACTGGCCGATGGCAATAAAAAGATCGATGTCCAGGCCAAGACGGCAGACGACACTAAGTCAGGCGTGATCAAGCAAGACACAGCCAAAGTGCTGGTCGAAGGGGATAAAAAGACCGATACCCAGGCCAGTACCGCGAAACAAACGTCGTCGGGCAAGGTTCAGCAGGACGCTGCAAAAATCGCCAACCAGACGATGCAGAATGACGGCCTTGCTGCGCAGAAGGGCCTCAAGACGCCGCCTGTCGTTGAACGCCAGGACCCGCCTCTTCCGAAGCCAGGACTGACCACTCCCGGCCCAGCCTGAAACCCAACCCTGGCTGGGGGGGCGGTTTCGATACAGCCACCCTCGTGTCAGTTTCTTGAGTAAATACAGGGGCTCTCCGAATCAGAGCGTCGGAGAAGCCCTGAGGATGGAGGCAAGAGATGTCGTGTAATTTGATCAATAAAATACCCGGTGCGGTGGGTGTGCAGCCTGATTTTTCCAGAAGGTCTGCCAATACTCCGCTTTACGCTGGCGCGGCGAATGGTGTCGGGGGCGGTGAGAAACTCGCGCCTGTGCCCCGCGTCCAGTCCCTGGTGGGCGAAGAGGAGAGAAGCGCCCAGCTCAACGCGATGTTGAGCATGTTCAGGTCTTTCATACAGCAGTTGCTCCAGATGGTTGGCGACAAAAAAGACAAGGAGGGCCGGGACGTCGCGCCAAGCCCCACCGACAAGGTCATTCCTGACCCGTTTCTCCCCAAGCCGAAACCGGATCTGCCCATTCCAGGGCTCTCGACAAAACGGGATGGCGCCAAGCCGGATAATATCTGGAGCGGCTTTCGCCAGGGGCCCGACGGGAATTGCGTCACTGTCTCCGCTATCAAGGCAGCCATGGTCCGGTTCGGTCAGAGCCCCACGGACATCTTCAAGGAGGTCGCGAAGACGCAGAGTGGTTACACGGTGACAATGAGGGATAACGTCGAGGTCAAGCTCACCGAGGCGGAGTTGAAGCAGGCGGCGGCGGGGTCTCGGTTTGTCGGTCTGGATAAGGGCATGCTCAAGGATGCTCAGTTTCTCTACGCCGTCAGTGCCAAGCGGGCACAAATGGAAAACAACGATCGCACGGCAGCCGGGAGTTTTCGCGCTGCGATCAACAGCCTCAACGATGGTGAGGATGAGCGCGGCGCAGGGGAGGGGTTCTTGCGGTTGGGTTTGAAGCATCATATGAAAAAGGTACATGTGAGCGAACTGGCCCGCGGCGAGATCGGCATGGTCAATCGCGCCCAGCATTCAGTTGCCGTGATCAATGGCCGTGAGGAGTTATGGGGGACGGTGGGTGGGAGGCCCTTGCGGGGTGATGCGGTGGCCCTCAAATGACGCTGTCGACACACGTCTGCTCGTGTACCGTCAGCTACCGCCAACCTGAACCTGTCGCTCCCCAGTTGCCGGCCAAGCCGCGAGACGAGCCGCCCGCCATTCCGGCTGCATTTGACGCTTCCGAGCGGTCCTTTGGTGAGTTCTTCGACACCAGTTCCCACGCCGCCGTCATCAAGATGATGATGATGACACTGGGGCAAACCCCGGCCGATCTGTTTGATGGAGTCACGGCTGAGGGCGACGGCTATCGCATCAAAATGAAAGATGAGTACGAGGTCACGGTGTCTGCTCAGGAGCTGAAACAGGTTGCGCGTGCTTCGCGGTTCAAGGGGGGCGATCAACACGCCGTCGAGACTGCCAACGTTGTGCTCGCGGCGTTCGTCAAACGCAAACAGCAACGCGGGGGTTTTGCCAGTTTCGACGCCGCGCTGGCGAAGACGTTGCAGGGGGAGACGGTGCTGAACTGCTTGAAAGGCATGGGCGTGTATGGCATCTCCCGCTACGTAGCGCCGAGTCAGTTGGTGGGGGATGGCGTGGTCGGGGTGCAATCAACCAGCACCTTTGGCAGCGGCCTGGTACTCAACGGCATCCGGCACAGTCATGGCGATCAACGCAAGATCGATCAGCGCTATGGTTATCGGTTGTTTCCGTCAACACCCCGTTCCCGGTTGCGCCCGCAAACGCCGCAAGTACCGGTGAAGCCGAAGGACATCTGGCATGGCTTTTATCAAGGCAGGGAAGGCAATTGCGTGACCGTATCGGCGATCAAGGCGGCGATGATGCGGTTCGGACAGCACCCGGACACCATCTACAAACAGGTGACGGCCGTGTCTAATGGCTTCGATGTGGTGATGCGCGATGGGTTCACGCTGCACCTGACCCATGCCGAGCTGCAAAAAGCCACGCAGGCTTCCCATCTGCGCGGCAGTGACCGGTCGTTGCTGGAGGCCGCCAACTTTCTGTATGCGGTGAGTGCCAAGCGTGCGCACATGGAAAACAACGACTTCAGAGGCGGCGAGAGTTTTGATAAGGCCATCGAAACCCTCAATGACGGTGAAATACCGGGACAAGCCCTGCGCCGGTTGGGGTTGTACGGCTACATCCGCGCGAGTGACGTGAAGGAGTTGGCCAACGGCGCCATCGGCACCCTCGCCGACGGCGGTCACTCGGTCGCGGTGATAGACGGGGCGCTGGATTTCTACGGACAGAAGCAAAGCCTGGTGTCATCACGCTGGATGAATCCGTCAATGTGGGCGTCGAAGCTGGCTTAATCCAGCAGCCGTCGAAACCCTTCAATCGGTAACGGCCGGCTATGCAAATAACCCTGGAACAAGTGGCAGCCCAGCTTTTGCAGGAATGCCAGTTGTTCCGGGGTTTCCACGCCTTCGGCGATCACTTCCAGGTTGAGGCTGCGGGCCATGGCCACGATGGCGCGAATGATTTCGGCATCGTTCGGGTCGTGGGTGGCATCGCGCACGAAGGACTGGTCGATTTTCAGCACATCCACCGGCAGGCGCTTGAGGTAGGTGAGTGACGAATAACCGGTGCCGAAGTCATCCATCGCAAAACTCACGCCGAGTTTTTTCAGGCGGCGCATTTTGCTGATGGTGTCCTCCAGGTTCTGGATCACGATGCCTTCGGTGATCTCCAGCTTCAGCAGGTTGCACGGCAGGGCATGTTGCCTGAGGCTGCGTTCGACCCGCTCGACAAAGTCGTTCTGACGGAATTGGCGAGGGCTGATGTTCACGCACAGGCTGAAGTTTTTCGGGTCGACTTTCTGCTCCTTGATCAATTGCCCGAAAGCCGCGCACGCTTCATCGAGGATCCAGGTGCCGACCTCAAGGATCAGCCCGCTGTCTTCCAGCACCTTGATGAATTCCGAGGGCGACTGCGCCCCAAGCTGCGGGTGCTGCCAGCGCACCAGCGCCTCGGCCCCGACAATCTTGTTGCCGCGCGCATCCACCTGGGGTTGGTAATGCACGCTGAATTCGCCCCGGGACAGGGCCAGGCGCAGGTCGGTCTCCATGCGCAGGCGTTCGCTGGCGGTTTTCTGCATGCTGTTGTGAAACATCTGCGTGGTGTTGCGCCCCGAATCCTTGGCGCGGTACAGCGCGATATCAGCACGCTTGAGCAGGTCGGCCGGGGTCGAGCCGTGGTCGGGGATCAGCGCCACGCCAATGCTCGGGGTGACCTGCAGGCGATGGCCATCGAGGAACATCGGCTCCGAGAGCAATTCACGCAGGGTATCGGCCAGTTCCTGCACCTGCGCGCTGACTTCCGCGCGCGAACCCTCCAGCCCGCTGAGCAGCACCACGAACTCATCGCCCCCCAGGCGCGCCACGGTGTCTTCCATGCGCACGCTGGCCTCCAGCCGCGCGGTGACTATTTTCAATACCGTGTCGCCCACCGGGTGGCCGAGGGAGTCGTTGATGTGCTTGAAGTGGTCCAGGTCCAGGAACAGCAGCGCCCCGCGCAGGTTGTGGCGCTTGAGCAATGCAATCTGCTGGCTCAGGCGGTCCATCAGCAGGGCGCGGTTGGGCAGGTTGGTCAGCGGGTCGTGGTAGGCCAGGTGGCGAATCTGCGCCTGCGCGTTTTTCAGCAGGCTCACGTCCCGGGCCGTCAGCAGCAGGCACGGGGTTTCGTTGAGGGTAATAGGCTCCACCGAAACCTCTACCGCCAGCAGCTCGCCGCGCTTGTTGTGCCAGAGCATTTCCAGGTGGTGGATGCGGCCCTTGATCTGCAATTCCGCCAGCAGCGCGGAGCGCTGGTTTTCATCGGCCCAGATGCCGATCTGATAGAGCGTGAGGCCAATGGCTTCTTCGGCGCGATAGCCGGTGAGGCGGCAGAAGCCGTCGTTGACCTCCACGTAGCGACCGGTGTCGCGCTCGGTGATGGAAATCGCGTCGGGGCTGGAGTGAAACGCCTTGGCGAATTTCTCTTCGCTGGCCTTCAGCGCGGCTTCCGAGCGTTGTTGCTGGGTAATGTCTCGCAGCGTAGTGACGATGCAGGGTTCCTCGCCGACTTTGATCAGGCGGCTGGAGATCACGCAGGTCAGACCCCGGCCATCCTTATGATGCGCCACGATGGCTACGTTGCTCAGGGCCTGTTCGCGAATTACCCGCTCGATGCGTTGCAGACGCTTGTTGGACTCTTCCCACAGGCCTATCTGCTCGGCGCTTTTGTCGATCACCTCGGCGGCGGTCCAGCCGAAGGTCTGGGTGAACGCCGGGTTGATCTCGATAAACGCGCCGGTCTCCAGGCTGGTCACGCAGATGGGGTCGGGGCTGGCCTGGAACAGGCTGGCGAATTTTTCTTCGGAGGCGGTCAGGCGTTGTTCGCGCTCCACCTGGTCGGTAATGTCCAGTAGCGTACCGGCCATGCGCAGTGGCGCGCCTTGCTCGTTGCGGTAGAGGCGGGCACGGCTTTCCAGGTAGCGCGAGCTGCCGTCCTCCATTTGCACGCGGTAGGTCAGTTGGTAGTTGCCGGCGGGGCCTTCGCGCAACGTGCGGTAGGCATTGCGCATATTTTCGCGTTCTTCAGTGGGCATGCCTTCGAAAAAAGCCTCGAAGGACTCGTGAAAGGGCTCGGGTGGCAGGCCGTGCAGTTGCGCCGCACGGGCCGAGCCGTAGAGCATGCCGGTGGGGATGTGCCAGTCCCAGGTGCCCAGTTGCGCGGAGTCCAGGGCCAGGTCGAGGCGCTCCTGGCTGTCCTTGAGGGCTTGCTCGGCGTTTTTGCGCTCGGTGGTGTCGAGGAACGTACTGATCAGATAGGCCTCGCCCTCCAGCTCGACCTTTTGCGCGCTGAGGGTGCCGTCGTGGATCTGCCCGTTGCTGGCGCAGAACTGCACTTCCATGGTGATCGGCTCGCCCTTGCGCTGGGTGGCCTTGACCAGTTGCGCGCGTTGCTCGGGGTGGCGCCACAGGCCCAGGTCCAGGGTGGTGCGGCCGAGGGCCTGGCTCAGGGGCCAGCCGAAGAGCTTCTCGAAATGCTGGTTGGCTTCGCTGATCATGCCGTCGGCCTGGCGCGTCAGCAGCACCATGTTCGGGCACAGGTGGAACAGCGTGGCGAAGCGCTTTTCGGAATGGCCCAGGGCGTTTTCGCGCTCGCGCTGGTGGGTGATTTCGCGAATCACGCCGATCATGCGGCGCCGGCCGGCCTTGTCCGGCGCCAGGTTGCCGTTGATCTCCAGCCAGTGACGGGTGCCGTCGGGCCACTGGATGCGGTGGTGCATGGCTTGTTCGAAGGGCTCGCCGGCCAGTACGGCATGGAACGCCCGCACCACCCGGGCGCGGTCTTCGGGGGCGAGCAGGTCGAGGTAGTCAAGGTCCTTCGGGAGGGGTTGGCGCGGGTCAAAGCCGAACAGCGCCTGGGTGCCTCGCGACCAACTGATCTTGCCGCTGTCGATTTCCCAGCACCAGGCGCCCAGGCGGGCAGCATTGAGCGCTGCCAGCAATTGGGGCGCGCTGTCCCAACTCTGTTCCGCCGCTTGAGGGTCAAGGGCGTAGATGCGGGGCAAGGGTGGTACGGAATCGGCAGGATTGCGCATTATCAAAGGGCCTTGGCTCGATGGGCATAACGCGCGGATGTACTCAGTCCTTGAGGCCGCACAGCATCATGCCGGTATCCCTGGCAGTTCGACCTGTGCATCCAATAGGCTCATGAAGGCCCGCGCAGCGTTCGACAGCGTCCTTTCGGTGTGCACGATATAGCCTAGCTGGCGACTGAGCTGTATGCCCGGCAAAGCGATACTTGTTACTTGATCATCGAGCATGGTGCGGGGCAAAACGCTCCATGCCAGGCCGATGGAAACCATCATCTTGATAGTTTCCAGGTAGTTAGTGCTCATCGCGATGTTTGGCGCCAAGCCCTGGGTTTCGAACAGGCGGCTGACGATATGGTGGGTAAAGGTGTTGCCGCCGGGAAAAACCGCCGGGTGCTTCGCAATATCGGCCAGGGAAACGGTGCCGTTGAGGGTCAGGCTGTGTTCCGGCGCCACCACGAAATCCAGCGGGTCGTCCCAGACCGGGGTGGCACGCACCAGATGGTGGGGGTCGGGCGCGAGGGTGATCACCGCCACTTCGGCGCGGCCATGGAGGATTTCTTCGTAGGCCACTTCCGAATCCAGGAACTGAATATCCAGCGCCACGTTGGGGTATTCCCGCGTGAACGTGCGCAGCACCGGCGGCAGGCGGTGCAGGCCGATGTGATGGCTGGTGGCCAGAGTCAGCCGGCCGGTGACTTCACCGGTCAGGTTGGTGAGGGCGCGGCGGGTGTCGTCCAGCACGTTCAGAATCTGATAGGCACGTGGCAGCAGGGCCCGGCCCGCTTCGGTCAGGCCGACTTCGCGGCCCAGGCGATCGAACAGGCGCACCTTCAGTTGTTGTTCCAGCCCGGCGATGCGTTTGCTGATGGCCGGTTGGGTCAGGTGCAGGCGTTCGCCCGCGCCCGAGAAGCTGCCGGTCTCGGCAATGGCGATAAAGGCATTGAGGTTGGCCAGGTCCATGTCAGTATTCCAGTTGGTAATCCAAAGCATAAAAAATATGAATTTGAGTTATTTAATGTAGCGCCATACCATCAGCCTCACAAGCCAAAGGGTTATTGAAAAGCCCGGCGTATGAAACACCGCTGATGAGGACCGACTGATGGCCGGCAAGACGCTTTACGACAAGCTTTGGGATTCCCATGAAGTGAAACGGCGCGACGATGGCTCGTCGCTGATCTATATCGACCGTCACATCATCCATGAAGTGACCTCGCCCCAAGCGTTCGAAGGCCTGCGACTGGCCGGGCGCAAGCCATGGCGCGTCGACTCCATCATTGCCACCCCGGACCACAACGTCCCGACCACCCCTGAGCGCAAGGGCGGCATCGACGCTATCGTCGACACCGTGTCGCGCTTGCAAGTGCAGACCCTCGACGACTACTGCGACGAATACGGCATCACCGAATTCAAGATGAATGACGTGCGCCAGGGCATCGTCCACGTGATCGGCCCGGAGCAGGGCGCGACCTTGCCGGGCATGACCGTGGTCTGCGGTGACTCCCACACGTCCACCCACGGTGCTTTCGGCGCCCTGGCCCATGGCATTGGCACCTCCGAGGTGGAACACGTGTTCGCCACCCAGTGCCTGGTCGCCAAGAAAATGAAAAACATGCTGGTGCGCGTCGAAGGCCAGTTGCCGTTCGGCGTGACGGCCAAGGACATCGTCCTCGCGGTCATCGGCAAGATCGGCACCGCCGGCGGTAACGGCCATGCCATCGAGTTCGCCGGCAGCGCGATTCGCGACCTGTCCATCGAAGGCCGCATGACCATCTGCAACATGTCCATCGAAGCCGGTGCCCGCGTGGGCATGGTGGCGGCGGACGAAAAGACCGTCGAATACGTCAAGGGTCGTCCATTCGCACCGGCTGGCGCCGATTGGGACGCTGCGGTCGAAGCCTGGAAAGACCTGGTCTCCGACGCCGATGCGGTGTTCGACACCGTGGTCGAACTGGACGCTGCCCAGATCAAGCCGCAAGTGAGCTGGGGCACCTCGCCGGAAATGGTCTTGGCCGTTGACCAGAACGTGCCGGACCCGGCCAAGGAAGCCGACCTGGTCAAGCGCGGTTCCATCGAACGTGCCTTGAAGTACATGGGCCTTACGGCCAACCAGGCGATTACCGACATTCAGTTGGATCGCGTGTTCATCGGTTCCTGCACCAACTCGCGGATCGAAGACCTGCGCGCCGCGGCGGTCATCGCCAAAGGTCGCAAAGTTGCCTCGACCATCAAGCAAGCCATCGTGGTGCCGGGCTCGGGCCTGGTGAAGGCGCAAGCCGAAGCTGAAGGCCTGGACAAGATCTTCCTCGAAGCCGGTTTTGAATGGCGCGAGCCGGGCTGCTCGATGTGCCTGGCAATGAACCCGGACCGTTTGGAGTCGGGCGAGCATTGCGCGTCCACCTCCAACCGTAACTTCGAAGGGCGCCAGGGCGCCGGTGGGCGTACCCACCTGGTCAGCCCGGCCATGGCCGCTGCGGCCGCCGTCAACGGTCGTTTCATCGACGTTCGCGAATTGATCTGAGGAATACCCGATGCGTGCTTTTACTCAACACACCGGCCTTGTCGCCCCTTTGGATCGTGCCAACGTCGACACCGACCAGATCATCCCCAAGCAGTTCTTGAAGTCGATCAAGCGCACCGGTTTCGGCCCGAACCTGTTCGACGAGTGGCGCTACCTGGATGTGGGCTACGCCTACCAGGACAACTCCAAGCGTCCGCTGAACAAGGACTTCGTGCTCAACGCCGAGCGTTACCAAGGCGCCAGCGTGCTGCTGGCCCGCGAGAACTTCGGGTGCGGCTCCAGCCGTGAGCACGCGCCGTGGGCCCTGGAAGAATATGGCTTTCGCAGCATCATCGCGCCGAGCTATGCCGACATCTTCTTCAACAACAGCTTCAAGAATGGCTTGTTGCCGATCATCTTGACGGATGAAGAAGTCGACGAGTTGTTCAAGCAGGTGGAGGCCGAAGAGGGCTACCAACTGACCGTCGACCTGGCCGCGCAAACCGTGACCCGACCGGATGGCAAGGTGTATCACTTTGAGGTGGACGCCTTCCGCAAGCACTGCCTGATCAACGGCCTGGATGATATCGGCCTGACCTTGCAGGACGGCGATGCGATTGCCGCATTTGAAGCCAGGCACCGGGCGAGCCAGCCCTGGTTGTTTCGCGATTGATGTGAGGCAGGACCGCCGCCATCGAGGGCAAGCCCCCTCCCACAGTTGAAATGCGCTCCCCTGTGGGAAGGGGCTTGCCCCCGATGAGGCCAGTGTTAACAACACAAAACCCAAGGAAAGCACCATGACCAGCACCGCCCACACCCAAGTCGTGCAAAAACAATTCGGCGAGCAAGCCTCGGCTTACCTGAGCAGTGCCGTGCACGCTCAGGGCACCGAATTCGCGCTGCTGCAGGCCGAACTGGCCGGGCAGGGCGCTGCGCGACTGCTGGACCTGGGCTGCGGTGCCGGGCATGTCAGCTTCCACACGGCGCCGCTGGTGAAGGAAGTGGTGGCCTACGACCTGTCCCAGCAGATGCTCGACGTAGTTGCCGCTGCGGCAGTTGACCGTGGCCTGGGCAACATTCGCACCGTGCACGGCGCCGCCGAACGCCTGCCGTTCGCCGATGGCGAGTTCGACTTCGTGTTCAGCCGCTATTCGGCCCACCACTGGAGCGACCTCGGCCTGGCCCTGCGTGAAGTGCGCCGTGTGCTCAAGCCGGGCGGCGTGGCGGCGTTCGTCGACGTCTTGTCACCGGGCAGCCCGCTGTTGGACACTTACCTGCAAACCGTCGAAGTGCTGCGCGACACCAGCCACGTGCGCGATTACGCTGCCGCCGAATGGATGCAGCAGCTCAGCGAGTCCGGTCTGCATGTGCGCAACAGTAGCCGTCAGCGCCTGCGCCTGGAATACACCTCGTGGGTCGAGCGCATGCGCACGCCAGAGGTTCTGCGCGCAGCCATCCTTGAGCTGCAAAAGGCGATGGGCCAGGAAGTGCGTGACTATTACGAAATTCAGGCCGACGGCACCTTCAGCACCGACGTGCTGGTGGTCTTCGCCGAACGCTGATTGATTTTTCCCGACCTGCCCACGGGCGGGTCGCTCGATGAAATGAGGAACCCATGAGCAAGCAGATTCTGATTCTCCCTGGCGACGGTATTGGTCCGGAAATCATGGCCGAAGCGGTCAAGGTACTGGAACTCGCCAACAGCAAGTACAGCCTGGGCTTCGAGCTGAGCCACGACGTGATCGGCGGCGCGGCCATCGACAAGCACGGCGTGCCCCTGGCCGATGAAACCCTGGACCGCGCCCGTGCGGCCGACGCCGTACTGCTGGGCGCCGTGGGCGGCCCAAAATGGGACAAGATCGAGCGTGACATCCGCCCTGAGCGCGGCCTGCTGAAAATCCGCGCCCAACTGGGCCTGTTCGGCAACCTGCGCCCGGCGATCCTCTATCCGCAACTGGCCGACGCGTCGAGCCTCAAGCCGGAAGTGGTGGCGGGCCTGGACATCCTGATCGTGCGCGAGCTGACCGGCGGTATCTATTTCGGCTCGCCACGCGGTGTACGTGAGCTGGAGAATGGTGAGCGCCAGGCCTACGACACCCTGCCGTACAGCGAGAGCGAAATCCGCCGTATCGCCCGTGTCGGTTTCGACATGGCCCGCGTGCGCGGCAAGAAGGTCTGCTCGGTGGACAAGGCCAACGTTTTGGCATCCAGCCAACTGTGGCGCGAAATCGTTGAGGAAGTGGCCAAGGACTACCCGGACGTCGAACTGAGCCACATGTACGTCGACAACGCCGCCATGCAACTGGTGCGTGCACCCAAGCAGTTCGACGTGATCGTCACCGACAACCTGTTCGGCGACATCCTGTCCGACCAGGCCTCGATGCTCACCGGTTCCATCGGCATGCTGCCGTCGGCGTCGCTGGACACCAACAACAAGGGCATGTACGAGCCATGCCACGGCTCGGCGCCGGACATCGCGGGGCAGGGGATTGCCAACCCGCTGGCGACGATTTTGTCGGTATCGATGATGCTGCGTTACAGCTTCAACCTGGGCGAGGCCGCGGACGCGATCGAGAAGGCCGTCAGCCTGGTGCTGGACCAGGGTTTGCGCACCGGCGACATCTGGTCGCAGGGTTGCACCAAAGTCGGTACGCAAGAAATGGGCGACGCAGTAGTCGCCGCGCTGCGGAATCTGTAATCTCTCGGGCCCGCTTGCAGTTGTCGCTGCGAAGCGGCCCACTTTTTAACAAGGTGTAGTTGCGATGAAACGTGTAGGTCTGATCGGTTGGCGCGGTATGGTCGGTTCCGTGCTCATGCAGCGGATGCTGGAAGAGCAGGATTTCGATCTTATTGAGCCGGTGTTTTTCACCACTTCAAACGTGGGTGGCCAAGGGCCGTCCGTGGGCAAGGACATTGCTCCGCTCAAGGACGCCTACAGCATTGAAGAGTTGAAGACCCTCGACGTGATTTTGACCTGTCAGGGCGGCGACTACACCAGTGAAGTCTTCCCCAAGCTGCGCGAAGCGGGCTGGCAGGGCTACTGGATCGACGCCGCGTCGAGCCTGCGCATGCAGGACGACGCCGTGATCATCCTCGACCCGGTGAACCGCAAGGTCATTGACCAGCAACTGGACGCCGGCACCAAGAACTACGTCGGCGGCAACTGCACCGTCAGCCTGATGCTGATGGGCCTGGGCGGCCTGTTCGAAGCGGGCCTGGTGGAGTGGATGAGCGCCATGACCTACCAGGCGGCCTCCGGTGCCGGCGCGCAGAACATGCGTGAACTGATCAAGCAGATGGGCGCGACCCACGCGGCCGTCGCCGATCAACTGGCCGACCCGGCCAGCGCGATCCTCGATATCGACCGCCGTGTGGCCGACGCCATGCGCAGCGACGCGTACCCGACCGAGAACTTCGGCGTGCCGTTGGCGGGCAGCCTGATCCCGTGGATCGACAAGGAACTGCCGAACGGCCAGAGCCGCGAAGAGTGGAAGGCCCAGGCCGAGACCAACAAGATCCTCGGTCGTTTCAAGAGCCCGATCCCGGTGGACGGCATCTGCGTGCGTATCGGCGCCATGCGCTGCCACAGCCAGGCGCTGACCATCAAGTTGAACAAAGACGTGCCGATCGCTGATATCGAAGGGCTGATCAGCCAGCACAACCCATGGGTCAAGCTAGTGCCGAACAACCGCGACATCAGCATGCAGGAGCTCAGCCCGACCAAGGTCACCGGCACCCTGAATGTACCGGTGGGCCGTCTGCGCAAGCTGAACATGGGCAGCCAGTTCCTCGGCGCGTTCACCGTTGGCGACCAACTGCTGTGGGGCGCGGCTGAGCCGTTGCGTCGTATGCTGCGGATTCTGCTGGAGCGTTGATCGCTTGAGGTTGTAGGAAAAACCCGCGCCTGGTGACAGGCGCGGGTTTTTTGTTGTCCGTGAGGCCGCCATCAGCCACACCCCAAGGCCTGGCTTAATTGCCTCACCCCCACCCACCCG
>NZ_PCOZ01000035.1 GCF_002979555.1 Pseudomonas sp. MYb60
GCAGCGGACGGGACTCGAACCCGCGACCCCCGGCGTGACAGGCCGGTATTCTAACCGACTGAACTACCGCTGCGCGTCGGTGCAACCTTTAACGTTGCGTCTCACCCGAAGGTAAAACTCTCAAGAAGTGGTGGGTGATGACGGGATCGAACCGCCGACCCTCTGCTTGTAAGGCAGATGCTCTCCCAGCTGAGCTAATCACCCTTTGCTTCGTTGAGGCCGCGAAATTTACGCAGGTAACGGACCTAAGTCAATAGCCTGCTTGAAGTTTTTCTGAAAAAGACAAAATTTCTTCAAGACAGGCACCCGCCTTACTCGCTGTAAATCATCTTCTTGCTCATGCCACCGTCCACGACAAACTCCTGCCCGGTGACAAACCCGGCCTGGCGCGACAGCAACCACGCCACCATCGCCGCCACGTCCTCTACCGTACCCACCCTGCCCGCCGGATGCTGGGCATGATCGACGTCGGTCAACGGTTCAGCACGGCGTACCGCTGGATCACGCGCATCGATCCAGCCAGGGCTTACGGCATTCACCCGCACTTCCGGTCCAAGGCTCATGGCCAGCGCATGGGTCAGCGCCAACAGGCCACCCTTGCTCGCCGCATAGGCCTCGGTGTCGGGCTCCGACTGCCGCGCCCGGGTCGACGCCAGGTTGACGATCGCACCGCCATGGGCGCGCAGGTACGGCGCACAGTGCTTGGCCAACAGCATCGGCCCACTGAGGTTTACCGCCAGCACCCGATTCCAGTAGGCCAAATCCAGGCTTTCGAGGGTGATGTTGTGCGGCTCGGCCACCGCCGCATTGCACACCAGCGCATCCAGGCGCCCAAATTGCCCCAGGACCTCTGCAACGCCCTGGGCCACCTGCTTCTCGTCGGCCACGTCCATGGTGATGAACCAGGCATTGTCACCCAATACCTTCGAGACCTTGGCCCCGCGCTCGCGGTCCAGGTCCGTCAACACCACTTGCCAGCCTTCGCTGATCAGCCACGCGGCGATGCCGAGGCCGATACCACGCGCTGCACCGGTCACCAGCGCGACGCGCCCGTTACTGGCCGTCGCAGCCTCCAGGGACCACTCGATCACAACGCCGCGAACCCGCGAGCCAGGTCAGCCTGCAAGTCGGCGACGTCTTCCAGGCCCACTGCAATGCGGATCAGGCTGTCGCGGATACCGGCCGCTTCACGCTCCTGCGGCGCCAGGCGCCCGTGGGACGTGGTGCTTGGGTGCGTGATGGTGGTCTTGCTGTCACCCAGGTTCGCGGTGATGGAGATCAGGCGGGTCGCATCGATAAAGCGCCAGGCGCCCTCCTTGCCCCCTTTCACTTCAAAGCTCACCACAGCACCGAAGCCGCGCTGCTGGCGCTGGGCCAACGCGTGCTGCGGATGGCTCTTGAGGCCGGCGTAGTGCACTTTCTCGATACCGTCCTGCTGCTCCAGCCACTCGGCCAGCGCCTGGGCGTTGGCGCAATGTGCCTTCATCCGCAGGTTGAGGGTTTCCAGGCCCTTGAGGAAGATCCACGCGTTGAACGGGCTCAAGGTCGGGCCCGCGGTACGCAGGAAGCCGACAATTTCTTTCATCTGCTCGCCACGACCGGCCACCACACCGCCCATGCAGCGGCCCTGGCCGTCGATGAACTTGGTGGCCGAGTGCACGACAATGTCTGCGCCCAGCTTCAACGGCTGCTGCAAGGCGGGCGTGCAGAAGCAATTGTCCACCACCAGCATCGCGCCCTTGGCATGCGCCACTTCGGACAGCGCGGTGATGTCCACCAATTCAGCCAGCGGGTTGGACGGCGACTCGACAAACAGCAGCTTGGTGTTCGACTTGATCGCCGCGTCCCAGCCGGACAGGTCCGCCAGGGGCACGTAGTCGACTTCGATACCGAAGCGCTTGAAATACTTCTCGAACAGGCTGATGGTCGAACCGAACACACTGCGCGACACCAACACGTGGTCACCGGCGTTGCACAGGCTCATCACCACCGCCAGGATCGCGGCCATGCCGGTGGCCGTGGCCACCGCCTGCTCGGCACCTTCCAGCGCGGCGAGACGCTCTTCGAACGCCCGCACGGTCGGGTTGGTGTAACGCGAATAAACATTGCCCGGCACTTCGCCAGCAAAGCGCGCCGCCGCATCGGCAGCGGTGCGGAACACGTAGCTGGACGTGAAGAACATCGGGTCGCCATGCTCGGCTTCCGGCGTGCGGTGCTGACCGGCGCGCACAGCCAGGGTATCGAAAGCTACGCCATCGAGGTCGCTGTCCAACCGACCGGCATCCCATTCCTGACTCATGCTGCCACTCCTTACTCAATTCTTTATTTAAGATACAAAACCGGCCCCTCAGGGCCGGTGTCAACTCAGTTGTTGTACAGATCGATGATCGCGCTGACCGCCTGGGTCTTGATCTTCGACGAGTCGTTTCGCGCCTGCTCGATCTTGTCCAGGTAGGCCTCGTCGACATCACCGGTCACGTACTTGCCGTCGAACACGGCGCAGTCGAATTGGTCGATCTTGATCTTGCCACCCCCGACGGCCTCGATCAGGTCCGGCAGGTCCTGATAGATCAGCCAGTCGGCGCCGATGAGGTCGGCAACGTCCTGGGTCGAACGGTTGTGGGCGATCAGTTCGTGGGCGCTCGGCATGTCGATGCCGTACACGTTCGGGTACCGCACGGCGGGGGCGGCAGAACAGAAGTACACGTTCTTCGCACCGGCTTCGCGGGCCATCTGGATGATCTGCTTGCAGGTGGTGCCACGCACGATGGAGTCATCCACCAGCATCACGTTCTTGCCGCGGAACTCCAGCTCGATGGCGTTGAGCTTCTGGCGTACCGACTTCTTGCGCGCCGCTTGGCCCGGCATGATGAAGGTACGGCCGATGTAGCGGTTCTTCACGAAGCCTTCACGGAACTTGACGCCCAGGTGGTTAGCCAGTTCCAGCGCAGCAGTACGGCTGGTGTCCGGGATCGGGATCACTACATCGATATCGTGCTCAGGACGCTCGCGCAGGATCTTCTCGGCCAGCTTTTCACCCATACGCAGACGGGCCTTGTAGACCGAAACACCATCGATGATCGAATCCGGGCGCGCCAGGTAGACGTGTTCGAAGATGCACGGGGTGAGTTTCGGCGCAACCGCGCACTGACGGGTGTGCAGCTTGCCGTCTTCGGTGATGTACACCGCTTCGCCCGGCGCGAGGTCGCGGATCAGGGTGAAGCCCAGCACGTCAAGGGACACGCTTTCAGAGGCGATCATGTACTCGACGCCTTCGTCGGTGTGACGCTGGCCGAACACGATCGGACGGATGCCGTGCGGGTCACGGAAACCCACGATGCCGTAACCGGTGATCATCGCGACGACCGCGTAACCACCGACGCAACGGTTGTGCACGTCGGTGACGGCGGCGAACACGTCTTCTTCGGTCGGCTGCAGCTTGCCGCGCTGGGCCAGCTCGTGGGCGAACACGTTGAGCAGGACTTCCGAGTCGGAACTGGTGTTGACGTGGCGCAGGTCCGATTCGTAAATCTCCTTGGCCAGCTGTTCAACGTTGGTCAGGTTGCCGTTATGCGCCAGGGTGATGCCGTAAGGCGAGTTGACGTAGAACGGTTGAGCTTCGGCCGAAGTCGAGCTACCGGCAGTCGGGTAACGCACATGGCCAATGCCCATGTGCCCGACGAGGCGCTGCATGTGACGCTGATGGAACACGTCACGCACCAGGCCATTGTCCTTGCGCAGGAATAACCGGCCGTCATGGCTGGTCACAATACCGGCAGCGTCCTGGCCGCGGTGCTGGAGGACGGTTAGCGCGTCATACAGCGCCTGATTGACGTTCGACTTACCGACGATACCGACGATGCCACACATGCGACGCAACCCCTACTTAATGAATCTTGACTGAACACAGCTTACTGAGGCGTTTTGGCCGGTAAGAGGTGTTCCTTGAACGGAATATCAGCGGGTACGCTGATTCCGCTGGCCAGCCACTGACTGCTCCACCCCAGAATCAGGTTCTTGGACCAATCTGCAACCAATAGAAATTTTGGCACGAGTACAGACTCCTGCCACCACGAATCCTGCTGTACCGGCCCCAGGCTCAACAGCCCGACCGCCACAACCACGAGCAACGCGCCACGCGCGGCGCCGAACGCCATGCCGAGAAATCGATCGGTCCCGGAGAGGCCGGTGACGCGTATCAACTCGCCAATAAGATAATTGACCATTGCCCCCACCAGCAGCGTGGCGATGAACATGATGGCGCAGCCCGCGATGACGCGAGCCGAAGGTGTCTCGATGTATCCGGCCAAGTAGACCGACAGTGAACCACCGAACATCCAGGCAACGACTCCTGCGATGATCCAGGTCAGCAGCGACAGTGCTTCTTTTACAAAGCCGCGGCTCAGACTGATCAAAGCGGAGACAGCGACGATTGCAACGATCGCCCAATCAACCCAGGAAAATGGCACAGTACAGCCTACATACGGATAAGGCGGCGGATTTTAGCAGAGCGATGGGCTATCGGTAAGCAGTGATTGCGACCGCTGTGCAAAACAGTAGTTTGTGACGAACCTACTCTATTTCAACCCACCCATAAAACTAATGTGGGAGGGGGCAAGCCCCCTCCCACATTTTGACTGCATCGCCCTACTTGTTAGCCGCGCTCAGGCTGGAACCGGGTCACGAAACCCTTCAAGTTCTGCTGGCGATCAAGCAGATCCCGCAGGCGATCCGCCTCGGCACGCTCGATCAGCGGGCCGATAAACACCCGGTTTTTGCCATCGGCACTGCGGATATACGCATTGTAGCCCTGGGAACGGAGCTTCTTCTGCAAGGCATCGGCACCTTCGCGATTGCCAAGACTGGCCACCTGGATCGACCAACTGATCGGCAAGCCATTCGGGTCGATACGGCTCTGACCCACATCCGGCTTGCCCGGTGCGGCCGGTTGCGGGGCCACAGGTTTGGGCGCAGGCGCTGGTGCAGCGGGCTTCGCCGCCGCAACAGGCGCAGCCGGCTTGACCACCGGTACGCTGGGTTGCACCGGCATGGTCGGCGCCTGCTGGGCAGCCATTTCTTCAGCGCTCGGCACCGGCTCGGCTTCCGGCAGGGCCTGAGGCTCGGGCACCACCACCGGTTCGACCTGCACTTGCGGCACCGCCGGGGCCTGTGGCGCAGCCGGCGCCTCAACGACGACCTGACGCTCTTCATCCTGACGGGAGAACAGCATTGGCAGGAAAATCACCGCCAATGCCACCAGAACCAGGGCCCCGACCATTCGCTGCTTGTAAGCGCTATCCAGTAATGCCATGTGCAGCTTCCTCCGTGGAGCGCCGGGCCAACCACTCAAGCGCCTCGGCAACACAATAAAATGATCCGAACAACAGAATCTCGTCCTCGGCCGTCGCCACCGCACACTGCGCCTCGAGGGCAGCGGTCACGCTTGCATACGACGTCGCCGGCGCACCAAGGTTCTGCAAAGCCATCTCCAGCTCGCCCGCTGGACGGCTGCGCGGCGAATCCAGCGGCGCAACAGCCCAACTCTGGACGCTGCCCAGCAATGGCGCGATCACGCCTTCCAGGTCCTTGTCGGCCAGCAGGCCAAACACCGCAAGGCGACGACCGATGGGCGGCGTGCGCGCCAGGCGCTGCTTCAGGTACTCGGCTGCATGGGGGTTATGGCCCACATCCAGCAGCAGGTTAAGGCGTTTGCCTTGCCAAACGAAGGCGCGACGATCCAGGCGCCCCACGACGCGGGTTGCCAGCAATGTCGCGGCAATGTGCGTGGCATCCCAGGGCAGATCGAGCAACAGATAGGCCTGCAGCGCCAGCGCGGCGTTTTCCATCGGCAGGTTCAGCAGCGGCAAGTCGCGCAGCTGTACTTCCCCACCCCGGGCATCGCGCCCGCGCCACTGCCAGTGCCGATCACCGATCTCCAGGTCGAACTCGCGACCTCGCAGGAAGAACGGGCAATCCAGCGCGCGCACCTTGTCGAGCAAGGTCTGCGGAGGATCGATATCGCCACACAGCGCAGGCTTGCCCGCGCGGAAAATGCCCGCCTTTTCGTAGGCCACGGATTCGCGGGTATTCCCGAGGTAATCGGCATGGTCGACGCCGATACTGGTGACCAGCGCCAGGTCGGCATCCACCACGTTGACCGTGTCCAGGCGCCCACCCAAGCCCACTTCCAGCACGACCACATCCAGTTGCGCGCGCTCGAACAGCCAGAACGCCGCCAAGGTGCCCATCTCGAAATACGTGAGGGAAGTATCGCCACGGCCTACGTCGAGCGCGGCAAAGGCTTCGCAGAGTTGCTCATCAGTGGCTTCGACGCCATTGAGTTGCACCCGCTCGTTGTAGCGCAGCAGGTGCGGGGAATTGTAGACGCCAACCTTCAGCCCTTGGGCTTGCAGCAGCGCCGCGACAAAGGCACAGGTAGAGCCTTTGCCGTTGGTGCCGGTCACCGTGATCACACGCGGTGCCGGGCGGCCCAACCCCAGGCGGGCCGCTACCTGTTGCGAGCGCTCCAGGCCCATGTCGATGGCGGACGGATGCAACTGCTCAAGGTAGGCGAGCCATTCGCCCAGGGTACGTTGGGTCATAGGTTTGCAGGCACCGGCGGCACGACAATCGGCTCTACCTTGGGTGCGACATACACAGGCGTCGGCAGGCCCATCATTTGTGCCAGCAGGTTACCCAGGCGTGGACGCAGCTCACCACGCGGGATGATCAGGTCGATGGCGCCGTGCTCCAGCAGGAACTCGCTGCGCTGGAAGCCTTCCGGCAGTTTTTCACGCACGGTCTGCTCGATCACACGCGGGCCGGCAAAGCCGATCAGGGCCTTTGGCTCGCCGACGATCATGTCACCCAGCATCGCCAGGCTGGCGGAAACGCCGCCGTAGACCGGGTCGGTCAGTACGGAGATGAACGGGATACCTTCTTCACGCAGCCGCGCCAGCACGGCGGAGGTCTTGGCCATTTGCATCAGGGAGATCAGGGCTTCCTGCATGCGCGCACCACCTGAGGCGGCGAAGCAGATCATCGGGCAACGGTTTTCCAGGGCGTAGTTGGCCGCGCGCACGAAGCGCTCGCCGACGATGGCACCCATGGAACCGCCCATGAAGGAGAATTCGAACGCCGAGACCACCACGGGCATGCCCAGCAGCTTGCCGCTGACAGAGATCAGCGCGTCTTTCTCACCGGTCTGCTTCTGCGCACCGACGAGACGGTCCTTGTACTTCTTGCTGTCGCGGAACTTGAGACGGTCAACCGGCTCCAGGTCGGCACCCAGCTCGGCACGGCCATCGGCATCCAGGAAGATGTCGATACGGGCGCGGGCGCCGATACGCATGTGATGGTTGCACTTGGGGCAAACGTCCAGGGTCTTTTCCAGCTCCGGGCGGTACAGCACCGCGTCGCAGGATGGGCACTTGTGCCACAGACCTTCAGGAACCGAGCTTTTCTTTACCTCGGAACGCATGATCGAAGGGATCAGTTTGTCTACTAACCAGTTGCTCATGCTTTCTTTCTCCAGTACCGGTGGCTTGAACACAGCCCCGCGTATGCCCTTGAGCTAAATTCATATGTGGCGATGACACTTGCAGGACGGGGTCAGGCGTTCGACCGGCCATTTCCCGCAAGCTTCCTCAGCCTTCCAGACAACCTGCCAGCGCAAGGTTGCCACTTCATTTCCGGGCCACCCACAGGCGGCGCCGGGCTGTTTTACACAGTGGTAGTTATGGACGGCGGCAGACTGCCAGCCGTCACATCCCGCGCACAGCCTGCATGAATGCGCGAATCTTGCCGTGGTCCTTGATGCCCTTGCCCTGCTCCACGCCACCGCTGACATCCACGGCATAAGGCCGAACCTGTTCGATGGCCGAAGCGACATTCGCAGGGTTCAACCCACCAGCCAGGACGAGCGGCTTGCTCAACCCCGCGGGGATCAACGACCAGTCAAACGCCTCCCCCGTGCCCCCCGGCACACCTTCGACGTAGGTATCCAGCAGGATTCCACGCGCGCCGGTGTAGGCAGCGCAGGCTGCGGCGATATCATCGCCAGCCTTGACGCGCAGCGCCTTGATGTACGGACGCTGGTAGCTCTCGCACTCCTCCGGGGTTTCGTCGCCGTGAAACTGCAGCAGGTCCAGCGGCACAGCATCCAGGGTTTCGTTGAGTTCGCAACGACTGGCATTGACGAATAAGCCCACGGTGGTCACAAACGGAGGCAGCGCAGCGATGATCGCCCGCGCCTGCAACACATTCACCGCCCGCGGGCTCTTGGCATAAAACACCAAGCCAATCGCATCCGCCCCCGCCTCCACTGCCGCCAGCGCGTCTTCTATGCGGGTAATCCCGCAAATCTTGCTGCGAACGGCTGGCATGTCGTGGAAACCTCAGGGATTGGACCGAGAAAGTCCCGGATGGTAACAAAAGCTTTTCCGGGCGTCAGCCGCCAAGTTCGCTGAAACCTGTGAGGAAGTGTGGCCCGATGAACCGTTCCGGCAGCTCGAACTCGTCGCGGTACTCCACGTCCACCAGGTACAGGCCGAAGGGATGGGCCGTGACGCCGCCCGTACGGCGAATGCGGCTCTCCAATACTTCCTTTGCCCACTCCACCGGGCGCTCGCCGGTACCGATGGTCATCAGCACGCCGGCAATGTTGCGCACCATATGGTGCAGGAACGCCCCGGCGCGGATGTCCAGCACGATCATCTTGCCGTGACGCGTCACCCGCAGGTGGTGGACTTCCTTGATCGGCGACTTGGCCTGGCACTGGCCGGCACGGAAGGCACTGAAGTCATGCACGCCCACCAAGTGCTGCGCGGCCTCGGCCATGCGCTCGGCGTCCAGCGGACGGTGATTCCAGGTGATTTCTTCGTTGAGGTGCGCCGGACGGATCTGGTCGTTGTAGATCACGTAGCGGTAACGCCGCGCAATGGCCTTGAAGCGCGCATGAAAATGCGCTGGCATGACCTTGGCCCAGCTGACACTGACGTCGTGGGGCAAATTGATATTGGCACCCATCACCCACGCCTTCATCGAGCGTTCGGCCTGGGTGTCGAAGTGCACCACTTGGCCGCATGCGTGCACACCCGCATCCGTGCGCCCGGCGCACATCAGCGACACTGGTGAGTCAGCGACTTTGGACAGCGCTTTTTCCAGGGTTTCCTGCACCGTCAGCACGCCAGACGCCTGACGCTGCCAGCCGCGATAGCGCGACCCTTTGTATTCAACGCCCAAGGCGATGCGGGAAAAGCCTGCGGCCGCCATTTCGGCGGCCGCGTTATCTATATTTGCCAAGAACTGAGAGCCCGATGAGTTGCGCAAAGGCCGCCATTATAAGGGGCACGCGAGCGCGGTGGGCGCTTTTGTTGGGGATTGATGCGACGCAGAATGCAAGAGCGAGCAAGCCCGCTCCCGCACTGGACAGGCGCCGCCCTTTAAATGCGTCCGAGCATTTCCTTGGCCTCGCCACGCTGGGCTTCGTCACCTTCGGTGAGCACTTCGGAGAGAATATCCCGTGCGCCGTCGGCATCCCCCATGTCGATGTAGGCCTGAGCCAGGTCGAGCTTGGTGGCCACTTCGTCGGTACCGGACAGGAAGTCGAACTCGGGTTCATCACCGCCCAGTGCCGCGTCTTCGGCGGTGAAGGAAGGATGCTCCAGGCTCTGGGACAACCGGTCCAGCTCGGCATTCACATCATTGAGCTCGGAAGCAAAAGGGTCGGCGGTAGAAGCCTCTGGCTCCTCCGCCAGGGACAGGTCGAAATCTTCCGGCAAGTCAAAATCGTCCAGTGCCGCCGGGGTGAGGGTCGGCGGCTCGGACGCGTCTTTGAGCGGGTCATCCAGGCCCGACAGGAAGTCATCGTCGGAGGGTTCCGAGGCCGGATCTTCCAGTTGCAGGTCCAGGTCGAAGTCCGACAAGTCATCCGGAGCGGCCTTGGCCTCGGTCTGCTGTTGCAGCAACGCTTCAAAACTCAGCTCATCGTCCTGCGCTGCAGGTTCATCCAGGCTCAGGTCGAAATCGGTGTCGAAGGCTTCCGGTTCAGGGGCCTGCGGCTTGTCTTCCAACAGATCCTTGACGTATTGCGCATCCAGGGCCGCCGCGGCAACCGCCGCACTGACACCGGCCGCCAGCACGGCCATCGCCGGGAAACGGCCCTTGAGCTGTTCAACCTGGGCATGGTTTTCACCATTGGCGACCAGTTGACGCTCCTGGCCAACGAAGCCGTCCTTGTTGTTTTGCAGGCCGTAGACCTCCATCAACTTCAAGCGCAGCTCACTGCGCTTGGGCTCGCGCTTGATCGCCTGCTCCAGCACGTCGGCAGCCTGGTTCAGGTGCCCACGGTCAATATGGGATTGCGCCTGGGCCAGTGCATCGCTGGAGTTCAGCGGCGCCACGGCCACGGCGAGCGGTGCAAGCACGGAGGCAACGGTCGGAACCGGCTCGGCTGCTGGGGCCGGAACGGGAGCAGGTGCCGGGGCAGCCGCCAGCTTGACGCTCGGCGGAGGTACTTCTAGGCCTTCGAAACTGTCCGGCGGCAGGTCCTGGTGGATGTCGGAGGTGAACGCCGGTTCTTCAGCCAGCTCCCGTGCCATGCGCAGGTGTTTCTCTTCTTCGCGGCGAGCGTTGCGATGGCGCGCCCACAGCAGCAAAAGCAGCAGTACCAGGAGACCGGCAGCACCGCCGATCACACCCAGAACGATCGGGTTGGTCAGCAGCTCGTTAAATTTATTCTCAGCGGTCGCCGCAGGCGCGGCATCTGGCGTGACCGCCTCAGGCGCCGGGGCGGCAGGTGCTGGAGTGGCTGCCGGCGTGGTTGTCGGCGCAGCGGGAGCAGCGGCCGCAGGGTCGGTCGCCAACTGAGCCGGAATCGCCGCCGCAGCCACCGCGGCCGGGTCGCCCTTTTCAGCCTGCAAGCGGGCCAGTTGATCGTTTTTCAGCTGGATCAGCTTTTGCAACTTGTCCAGTTGGCTCTGCAAGTCAGCCGCACGGCTTTTCAACTCATCGTTGTCGCGGCGGGTGGTGTCCAGTTGCTCCTGGGTCATCGCCAGTTTGTCGTTCACGGACTGGCTGTCACCGGCCTTGCCCTTGGCGCCCTTTCGAGCATCGGCCGAGACCAGGCTCAGGTTATCCTTGGCATTGGTGCTCGACGGTGCATTGCCGGCCTGGGTGCGCTTGGTGGCATCCAGTTGCTGCTTGCCCGCAGGCTGGTTGGAGACGGTACGACGGCCCTCGCGCCAGGCAGCGTTCTGCGCGCTCACCTCGGCGATAGCCTGCGGTTGCGGCAACGCAGTAATTTGCACGGTGTCCGGCAGGCGCAACACTTGGCCGGTTTTCAGGCGGTTGATGTTGCCGTCGATAAACGCATCCGGGTTCAGCGCCTGGATGGCCAGCATGGTCTGCTGAACCGAGCCGCCATTTCGGTGCTGGGCGGCAATTTCCCACAGGGTGTCGCGAGAAGTGGTGGTGTGCTGCGCCGGCGCACCCGCTGCAGGCGCGCGACTGGTGGCCGGGGCTGACAGGCGCGATGCCGGGGCAGCGGCGGTCGGCGCTGGCTGGTCGAACTTGGCCGGGTCGAGCAATACGCTGTAGTCACGCATCAAGCGGCCGTTTGGCCACTGCACCTGCAACAGGAAGCGCACGTAGGAATCCGGCAGCGGCTTGCTGGAGGTGACGCGCACCACGCTGCGCCCGCTCGGGTTGACCACGGGGGTAAACGTCAGGTCATTCAAGAACGCCTGGCGATCAACGCCTGCATCCACAAACGCCTGGGACGACGCCAGGCTCGGGGTGATCTCGGACGCGGTGAGGCCACCGACATCGAGCAATTCGATTTCCACCGACAACGGCTGATTCAACTTCGACTTGAGGGTCATTTCCCCCAACTGAAGTGCCTGCGCCATACCGGAGGACAGCGCCGATGCGGCCGCTATTGCTAACACCAGTTTGCGAACTTGAACCATAGCCTCATCCTTTGTTTGAACACTCCCCGGCCTGCGAGAAGGTTGGTAACCGCTGCCATAAGGCATGGCGAGCCGATAGGTTACCGACGCGCTTCTGTCCTGCTTGGGGCCAAGCATAGCGCCTGACTAGAATCAATCTACAAATTGCCGCCAAGTATCTTTTACACAAGGTCTTTTATCAACAACTGCGCCAGCTGTACGGCGTTAAGGGCTGAGCCTTTGCGTACGTTATCTGACGTCAGCCACAGATTTAGTTCCGCCGGGTCATCGATGCCCGCCCGGACGCGGCCGACGTAGACCACATCCTGGCCCACCGCATCACCGACGGCTGTAGGAAAATCCCCTTCGTCAACCAGCTCAATGCCCGGCGCTGCTTCCAAGGCTTGATTGACCGCCGCCAGATCGACGGCGCCGCCCAGTTGCAGCGACACACTCAGGCTATCGCCAAAAAACACCGGGGCTTGAATGCAGGTTGCGGAAATCTTCAGCGAAGGCGTTTCCAGGACTGCGCGCAATTCGTGCACGAGACGTTTCTCCAGGTCCGTATGCCCCTGGGCGTCCGGCGTGCCGACTTGTGCCAACACGTTGAAGGCCACTTGCCGGTCGAAGAACGTGGGTTCCAACGGGCGCATGTTCAGCAACTCGGCGGTCTGACGGGCCAGCTCGCTGACGGCTTCGCGGCCCTGCGAGGACATGGCCAGGTTGGCGGTGACGCTGACGCGCTGGATATCCAGCAAACCGCGCAGCGGCGCGAGGACTACCGCCAGGTGAGTGGCGGACGGGCTCGGGCTGGCGAGCTGAAAGGGCTTTTTCAGCGCCTCAAGCACGTGGGCATTGGCCTCCGGAACAACCTGCGGCGCCTGGGCGGCCGGCAAGGCGCCGGACAGGTCGATCACCGCGCAACCGGCGGCGGTGGCGCGCGGGGCGAAACTCAGGGTTACCGCCGGGCCAGCGGCAAAAAACGCCAGTTGCACCTGCTTGAAGTCGAACGCGTCGACCTCCTTGACCCGCACGTTCTTGCCACGAAACGGCACGGAGGCGCCCGCCGAGTTGCTGCCGGCCAGCAAGTACAGGGTGCCCACCGGGAAGTCCAGCTCTTCGAGGATCTGCACCAGGGTTTCACCCACGGTGCCGGTGGCGCCGATCACGGCGATTTCAAAGGTCTGGGTCATGGGGGCTGCCTCGGGCATTGCGGGGGGGAGCGGCAC
>NZ_PCOZ01000036.1 GCF_002979555.1 Pseudomonas sp. MYb60
CAGCCTCATTTGCTGTCAAGTGATTATTTTCAGAAGTTTTCGAAGAATTCTTCAACAACTTCAACCACTTGCGCTTCCGATCACTCGTTAGCGGGAGGCGAATTCTACAGCGTTACACGCTGCTGTCAACACCTCTTTTTCAACTTCCTGATCACTTCGATGAACTGAAGCAACCTGCTGCCGAAACCTACATAACTCATTGTTTACCAAGGAGTTTTCCGTTTCGACTGCGCCGGAAGTGGGGCGAATTATAGACAGATATAATTCGCCGTCAACGCCTTTTTTCATATTTCTGTCATATGGGTCAAAAACGCCCCAGAAACGCAAAGGCCGGCCCCAAGGGGCCGGCCTTTTACTCATCCCACCTTACAGGCTAGGGAATGCAAACTGCGACGCCTCATGGCTGGCTCGCTGCGGCCAGCGCTGGGTAATCGCCTTGCGGCGGGTGTAGAAGCGCACCCCGTCCGGCCCATAGGCATGCAAGTCGCCAAACAGCGAACGCTTCCAGCCGCCAAAGCTGTGGTACGCGACCGGCACCGGCAGCGGAACGTTGACCCCCACCATGCCCACTTCAATCTCGTCACAGAACAGGCGAGCCGCTTCACCGTCACGGGTAAAGATGCAAGTCCCGTTACCGTATTCATGGTCATTGATCAGTTGCATCGCCGCTTCCAGGCTATCCACCCGTACCACGCACAGTACCGGCCCAAAGATCTCTTCTTTATAGATACGCATCTCGGGCGTCACATGATCAAACAGGCTACCCCCCAGGAAGAAGCCCTGCTCATGCCCGGCCACACTCAGGCCACGGCCATCCACTACCAACGTGGCGCCCGAAGAAACACCGTCCTCTATATAGCCACTGACCTTGTCCCGCGCCTGCCCCGTCACCAACGGCCCCATGTCCAGACCGCAGGAGGTACCGGCACCGATCTTCAGCGCCTTGACCTGCGGCACCAATTTGGCGATCAGCGCATCTGCCACCTGGTCACCCACGCACACAGCCACCGAGATCGCCATGCAACGCTCTCCGCAGGAACCATAAGCAGCGCCCATCAACGCGCTGACCGCGTTATCAAGGTCCGCATCCGGCATCAATACCGCGTGGTTCTTCGCCCCACCCAATGCCTGCACGCGTTTGCCGCGCTTGGTCGCTTCGGAATAGATGTACTCGGCAATCGGCGTAGAGCCCACAAAACTCAGCGCTTTCACTTCCGGCGCCTCGATCAGCGCATCCACCGCGCCCTTGTCGCCGTGCACCACGCTCAGCACACCTTTTGGCAGACCGGCTTCCTGCAACAGTTGCGCGATCAATAGCGTGGAACTTGGATCACGCTCAGAGGGCTTCAGGATGAAACAGTTACCGCAGACAATCGCCAGCGGATACATCCACAACGGCACCATCGCCGGGAAGTTGAACGGCGTAATCCCCGCGACCACACCCAGTGGCTGGAAGTCCGACCAGGCATCGATGTTAGGTCCTACGTTTCGGCTGTATTCGCCCTTCAGAATCTCTGGCGCCGAACACGCGTATTCAACGTTCTCGATCCCACGCTTCAATTCACCCGCAGCGTCTTCCAGCGTCTTGCCATGCTCTTCGCTGATCAACTGCGAGATACGCCCCTCGTTCTGCTCCAGCAACTGCTTGAAACGAAACATCACCTGCGCGCGCTTGGCCGGAGGTGTATTGCGCCAGGCCGGGAATGCCGCCTTGGCTGCGTCGATTGCCTGCTGGATGGTTTCACGGCTGGCCAATGGCACCTGGTGAATCACCTGGCCCGTCGACGGGTTGTACACGTCGGCACTACGGCCACTGTCGTTGACCAACTCGCCGTTGATCAAATGCTGGATAAGGCTCATGCGGGGCTCCTGAAAAATTGTTCTATATAGAAGGAGAAATCAGTCGATCTTGTTCAGCACTTCGCCGACCGCATCGAACAGGCGATCCAGGTCTTGCGGCTTGCTGTTGAAGGTTGGCCCGAACTGCAGGGTGTCGCCACCAAAGCGCACGTAGAAACCGGCTTTCCACAAGGCCATGCCGGCCTCGAATGGACGCACGATGGCATCACCGTCTCGCGGCGCAATCTGGATCGCACCGGCCAGTCCATAGTTACGAATATCGATGACGTTCTTGCTGCCTTTCAAACCATGTAGCGCATTCTCAAAATGCGGAGCCACTTCGGCGACGCTCTGCACCAGGTTTTCCTTCTGCAACAGGTCCAACGCGGCGAGGCCGGCTGCGCACGCCACCGGGTGCGCGGAGTAGGTGTAGCCGTGGGGGAATTCCACCGCGTACTCCGGCGTCGCCTGGTTCATGAAGGTCTGGTAGATCTCGCTGCTGGCAATGACCGCACCCATCGGGATCGCACCATTGGTGACTTGCTTGGCGATGCACATCAGGTCCGGGGTGACACCGAAGCTGTCGGCGCCGAACATCGAACCGGTACGGCCGAAACCGGTGATCACTTCGTCGAACACCAGCAGGATGTTGTGCTGGTCGCAGATCTCACGCAAACGCTTCAGATAGCCTTGCGGTGGCACCAGCACGCCCGCGGAACCCGCCATCGGCTCGACGAATACCGCCGCGATGTTGGACGCGTCATGCAACTCAATCAGCTTGAGCAGCTCATCGGCCAGCGCGATACCGCCCTGCTCCGGCATGCCACGGGAAAAAGCATTGCTTGCCAGCAGGGTATGAGGCAGATGGTCGACATCCATCATCGCCTGACCAAACATCTTACGGTTGCCGTTGACACCCCCCAGGCTGGTGCCGGCGATATTCACCCCGTGGTAACCGCGTGCGCGGCCGATCATCTTGGTTTTGGTGGACTGGCCTTTCAGGCGCCAGTACGCGCGCACCATCTTCACCGCCGTATCGGCACATTCGGAACCCGAATCGGTGAAGAACACATGGTTCAGGTTGCCCGGTGTCAGGTCGGTAATCTTTTCTGCCAGTTGGAAGGACAAAGGATGACCGTACTGAAAGCCTGGGGAGTAGTCCAACGTGCCCAATTGCTTGGCCACCGCCTCCTGAATTTCCTTGCGCGTGTGCCCGGCGCCGCAGGTCCACAGGCCCGACAGTGAGTCATACACCTTGCGGCCCTTGTCGTCCGTCAGCCAGCTGCCTTCGGCGGCCACGATCAGGCGTGGGTCACGCTGGAAGTTACGGTTGGCGGTGTAAGGCATCCAATGCGCGTCCAACTTGAGTTGGCTGGCCAGGGACGAAGGGGCGTTTTCGGGCATGTTCATCAGCAAAACCTCGCAGGGCAAAAGGCAGCGTCGGGATTGAAAAGCGTTGTTGCGAGTAAATTGCCACGGCGATAAAGTCGGTGAAATTCAACTCTTCTAACCTTCAGTCAGGGCTTCACTAAACTATGAGCAGCCGACGACCCGATCCTCTCGCCCAAGTCAGCGACTTCGACATACGCCTGCTGCGTATCTTCCGCAGCGTGGTGGAAAGCGGAGGTTTCTCAGCGGCAGAGACCGTGCTCGGCATCGGTCGCTCGGCCATCAGCCAGCAAATGAGCGACCTGGAGCAACGTCTCGGCCTCAGACTCTGCCAGCGGGGCCGCGCCGGTTTCTCCTTGACCGAAGAAGGCCGCGAGGTCTACCAGTCCGCCCTGCAACTGTTAAGTGCGCTGGAAAGTTTCCGCACCGAGGTCAACGGCCTGCACCAGCACCTGCGCGGTGAATTGATCATCGGCCTTACCGACAACCTCGTCACCCTGCCCCACATGCGCATCACCCACGCCTTGGCGCAGTTGAAGGAGCGCGGCCCGGACGTGCAGATCCAGATTCGCATGATCGCCCCTAACGAAGTGGAGCAAGGCGTGCTCGATGGTCGCCTGCACGTCGGCGTCGTGCCCCAGGCCAGCGCCCTGTCGGGGTTGGAATACCAACCGCTGTACAGCGAGCGCTCGCTGCTCTACTGCGCAGTCGGCCATCCGTTGTTCTACGCTGACGACAAACAACTGGACGACACCCGCATCGACAGCCAGGACGCCATCGCCCCCACCTTCCGACTGCCCGCCGAGATCCAGGCCCACTACCAGGCGCTCAACTGCACCGCCAGTGCCTCAGACCGTGAAGGCATGGCATTCCTGATCCTCACCGGGCGCTATATCGGCTACCTGCCCGACCATTACGCCAGCCTGTGGGTACAACAGGGCCGACTGCGCGCGCTGAAACCGGCTACACGCTTTTACGATTTGAGCCTCGCATCGGTCACGCGCAAGGGCCGGCGCCCCCATTTGGTGCTGGAAAGTTTTCTCGACAGTCTCGCGACCACCCGCTAACTCGGCCCTGCAGCAAAAAGCTGAGCAGTTGGACAGCTTTTTGCAAGAACCCAAGGACATAGACCTTGAGTTTGCCCGCCATGCCACCAGAAGCGTCCAACAGCAGCGACCTGATCTACGGCCTCGACGACCGCCCCAAACCCGCCCCGGCGTTTCTTGCCGCACTGCAACATGTGCTGGCCGCGTTCGTCGGCATCATCACCCCGCCACTGATCATCGGCTCGGCCCTGGGCCTCGCCACGTATTTGCCCTACCTGATCAGCATGGCGTTGATGGTTTCCGGCGTAGGCACTTTCATCCAGGCACGCAGGCCGTTTGGCATCGGCGCCGGGATGATCTGCCTGCAGGGCACCAGCTTTGCGTTTCTCGGCGCGGTGTTGTCGGCGGGCTTTTTAGTCAAGCAACGGGGTGGCAGCCCCGAAGACATCATGGCGATGATCTTCGGCGTGTGCTTTTTCGGCGCCGTCGTGCAGATCGTGCTGAGCCGCTTCATTGGCCAACTGCGTCGTGTGATCACGCCTCTGGTCACCGGGATTGTCATCACCTTGATCGGCATCAGCCTGATCAAAGTGGGTATCACCGACCTGGGCGGCGGTTTCAACGCTCCCGACTTCGGCGCACCGATCAACCTGGCGCTGGGTGTATTCGTGGTACTGACGATCATCCTGCTCAACCGCTCCAACACACCCTGGGTGCGTTTGTCGGCCATCATCATCGGCCTGGCGCTTGGCAGCCTCGCCGCTTGGTTCAGCGGCAAACTCGTGCCCCAGGCGTTGCCCGACCTGCCGTTGGTCAGCCTGCCGATCCCGTTCCGCTTCGGTTTCAATTTCGACTGGAGCGCTTTCCTACCTATCGCGCTGATTTATCTGATCAGCAGCATCGAGACCGTCGGCGACCTCACCGCCAATTGCATGATCGCCCGCCAGCCCATCAGCGGGCCTTCTTATATAAGCCGGCTCAAGGGTGGCGTATTGGGTGACGGGGTCAGCTGCATGATCGCCGCCACCTTCAGCGCCTTCCCCAACACCACCTTCGCGCAGAACAACGGGGTGATCCAACTCACCGGCGTGGCCAGCCGTTACGTCGGCTTGTACATCGGCGTGGTGCTGTTTTGCCTAGGTTTGTTTCCATTGATTGGTGCGGTGCTGCAGCAAATCCCCAAACCGGTATTGGGCGGCGCCACCCTGGTGATGTTCGGCAGCGTGGCCGCCGCCGGTGTGCGCATCCTCGCCCAGGCACCACTGGACCGGCGCAGCATGCTGATCATCGCCACCTCGTTCGGCGTCGGCCTGGGTATCGCGGCCCAACCGAACCTGCTGCACCTGATGCCCACCCTGGTGCAAAACCTGTTCGACTCGGCGATTACCAGCGGCGGCCTGACCGCCATCGTGTTGTGCCTGTTATTGCCGGAAGCCAAAGCTCCCGGCACTGCCGCAAACCACGCGCCGGAAAGCGACACACTGGAATCGCTTTGACGGTTTTATTGCATCGGGACTTGTCTGAGGCTTGAGGGTGGGTTATCTGTGCACACGTCGTCTTTATCGATTTGCACGGAAACCTCCATGAGCCTCGAAGTTCCTGCCCACAGCAACCCCGTCGGGAAACCCGCCAGCCGTATTCGGCAAAAAAATGAGCAAGCCATCCTGCAGGCTGCCGAAGACGAGTTCGCGCGCCATGGCTACAAAGGCACCAGCATGAACACCATTGCAGCCAGTGCCGGGCTGCCCAAGGCCAACCTGCATTATTACTTCACCAACAAGCTGGGCCTGTACATCGCGGTGCTCAGCAATATCCTCGAACTGTGGGACAGCACCTTCAACACGCTGACCGCCGAGGACGACCCTGCTGCAGCCCTTTCCCGCTATATCCGCACCAAGATGGAGTTTTCGCGGCGCCAACCCCAGGCCTCGCGGATCTTCGCCATGGAGATCATCAGCGGCGGCGAATGCCTGACCGAATATTTCAGCCAGGACTACCGCGCCTGGTTCAGTGGCCGGGCGGCGGTATTCCAGGCCTGGATCGACGCGGGCAAGATGGACCCCATCGACCCGGTGCACCTGATCTTCCTGCTGTGGGGCAGCACCCAGCACTACGCCGACTTCGCCACACAGATCTGCCGCGTCACCGGCCGCACCAAACTGACCAAGCAGGACATGGAAGACGCCGGCACCAATCTGATCCACATCATTCTCAAAGGTTGCGGCATCAAGCCCGCCCAATAAACGAAGCGACTTATGCCTTTCACCCTCACCGGCCTTTGCGAGTTTCGTGAAGAAATCCGCAAAAGCCGCTTTATCACCCTCGCCGCCCCGATCACCAGCCCGCAAGACGCCCAGGCGTTCTTCGAGCAGCACAGCGACTTGAATGCCACGCACAACTGCTGGGCCTGGAAGCTGGCCGATCAATACCGCAGCAATGACGACGGCGAACCCGGCGGCACTGCGGGGCGGCCGATACTCGCCGCCATCGAGGCGCAAGGGTTCGATCAGGTCGCGGTGCTGGTGATTCGCTGGTACGGCGGTATTCAACTCGGCACCGGCGGCCTGGCCCGTGCGTACGGCGGCGGCGCGAACAAGTGCCTGCAAACGGCCGAGCGCATCGAACTGATCAGCCGCGTGCCCCTGAGCTGCGCCTGCGGATTTGCCGAATTGAACCTGGTAAAGCTGCGGGTGGCCGAGTTGGGCGGGTTGGTAGTGGAGGAAACCTTCACGGCCAATGGTGTCGAGTTGCAACTCGCACTGGGCGAGGCGCAGATAGAAACCCTACAAACCCAACTTGCAGACCTCAGCCGTGGCCGTATCCTGCTTCAACGCTGAAACTGCTACTGTTCACCTCCCTGAACCGCGACGTTTAAAGGAACCCTGCATGCCTACGCCAAAAACCGCACTGATCATCGGCGCCTCGCGTGGCCTGGGCCTCGGCCTGGTCAAGCAATTGCTGGAAGACGGCTGGGACGTGACCGCCACCGTGCGTGATCCGAACAAGGCCGATGCCCTCAAAGCCGTCGGCCCGGTGCAGATCGAGAAGCTCGACATGGACGACCAGCAAGCCGTGATCGCCCTGAGCCAGCGCCTCAAAGAGCGCACCTTCGACCTGCTGTTCGTCAACGCCGGCGTCAAGGGCCCGGCCAATCAGGAACCCGGCCACGCCACCCTGGCGGAAGTCGGCCAACTGTTCTTCACCAACGCCGTCGCGCCGATCAACTTGGCCCAGCGGTTTGCCGGGCAGATCCGCAAGGACAGCGGCGTGCTGGCGTTCATGAGTTCGGTGCTGGGCAGCGTGACCATCCCCGACGGCTCGGACCTGGCGCTGTACAAAGCCAGCAAGGCTGCGCTCAACTCCATGACCAACAGCTTCATCACCCAGTTGGGCGACCAGACGTTGACCGTGTTGTCGCTGCATCCGGGCTGGGTGAAGACCGACATGGGCGGTGAAAACGCCCACATCGATGTCGACACCAGCGTGCGCGGCCTGGTAGACCAAGTGAATGCTTACACCAACAAAGGCGGCCACCACTTCATCGACTACAAAGGCGACACCATCGCCTGGTAAACGCCGCAGATCAAAGTGTGGGAGGGGGCTTGCCCCTCCCACATTTACCAAGCCACTTTCCCACAGATAGACGAGACACAGAACTACACGTAATCTAGCCCCTCGCCTTCACCGGCGACCCTGGATCAGCAGACAGGGCAACACTGAGCTGGCAAACCTGAACCCATCATTCAGAGGAGCCGGCCAATGCCTGCGACCCGTATCTGGTTAAAAAACCCCCTCGCGATATTCACTGCCAACGGCCTCGACGCCCGTGGCGGCCTGGTGCTGCAAGACGGTGTGATCACCGAAGTGCTCGCACAGGGACAATCACCCGCCCAGCCGTGCGCGCAAGTCTTCGATGCGCACGAACATGTGGTGCTCCCGGGCCTGATCAACACCCACCACCACTTCTACCAGACCCTGACCCGCGCCTGGGCGCCGGTGGTCAACCAGCCCTTGTTTCCCTGGTTGAAAACCCTGTACCCGGTCTGGGCCCGCCTCACCCCGGAAAAACTGGCGCTGGCGACCAAAGTCGCGCTGGCCGAGTTGCTGCTCTCAGGCTGCACCACCGCGGCAGATCACCACTACCTGTTCCCCGACGGGCTTGAAAATGCCATCGACGTGCAAGTGCAAAGCGTGCGCGAACTGGGCATGCGCGCCATGCTCACCCGTGGTTCCATGAGCCTGGGCGAAGCCGATGGCGGCCTGCCTCCACAGCAGACCGTGCAAGAGGGCCAAGTCATCCTCGACGACAGCCAGCGCCTGATTCACGAATACCATCAGCGCGGCGACGGTGCGCACATCCAGATTGCCCTGGCACCGTGCTCGCCGTTCTCCGTCACGCCAGAAATCATGCGCGCCAGCGCCGAACTGGCGAACAGCCTCGACGTACGCCTGCACACGCACCTGGCGGAAACCCTCGACGAGGAAGACTTCTGCCTGCAGCGCTTCGGCCTGCGCACCGTCGATTACCTCGACAGTGTCGGCTGGCTTGGCCCGCGTACCTGGCTGGCACATGGCATTCACTTCAACCCGGATGAAGTCGCGCGCCTGGGCGCTGCCGGCACCGGTATCTGCCATTGCCCAAGCTCGAACATGCGCCTGGCCTCCGGCATCTGCCCGACCCTGGACCTGCTCGCCGCCGGCGCGCCCATCGGCCTGGGAGTGGACGGCTCCGCCTCGAATGATGCGTCGAACATGATCCTCGAAGCGCGCCAGGCCCTGTACATCCAGCGCCTGCGCTACGGCGCCGAAAAGATCACCCCCGAAGGCGTGCTGGGCTGGGCGACCAAAGGTTCGGCGCAGTTGCTCGGGCGCACGGACATCGGCGAACTGGCCGTAGGAAAGCAGGCCGACCTGGCGTTGTTCAAGCTGGATGAACTGCGCTTTTCCGGCAGCCATGATCCGATTTCGGCGCTGCTGTTGTGCGGCGCCGACCGGGCGGACCGGGTGATGGTGGCGGGTAAATGGAGGGTGATCGATGGTCAGGTGGAAGGCCTGGACTTGAAAGGCTTGATCGCCGATCACACCCAGGCGGCCCGCCAGCTAATCGCCGGCACCTAAGCCAAGCACAGTTCCAAATGTGGGAGGGGGCAGCCCCTCTCACACTGTGCCCCATTGAGGTCAAAAATTGGGTCACAGACCGAGTAACGACAACATGATAAACGTCGCGAACAACACAAAATGCGTCATCCCCTCAATGGCATTGGTTTCGCCATCGTTGAGGTTGATCGCGCTGACAATCAGCGTAATAAACACCATCACCGTCTGCACCGGCGTCATCGCCATCTGGAACGGCTGCCCGGTATAGAGCGCCATCGCCTCCATCACGGGCACGGTCAAAATCACCGTCGACAACGACGCGCCCAACGCGATGTTCACCACCGACTGCATGCGGTTGGCCAAGGCTGCGCGCAGTGCGGTCAGAATTTCCGGTGCCGCCGAAATGGCCGCCACCACAATCGCCGTGATCACCGGCGGTGCGCCCGTGCCTTCCAGGCCCAGGTCCAGGGTCTTGGACATCACCTCGGCCAATGCGCCGATCACGATCACACCAAACACCAGGGTGCCGATGGAAAACGCCAGGTTGACCGGCGGCGCTGCCTGTTCCTCTGGCTGCTTCTTGCGGCGTTTCTCCGGGTAGTTGTAACTGAAGAAATAACTGTGGGGCCCCACCTGCATGCGCAGGAACAGGGTGTACAACACCACCATCGCGCCGATAGTGAAGGCCGAGTAGATTTTCCAGTCTGCTTCAGGGATGAACTCCGGCACTACCATCGACACGCCCATGGCGGTGAGGATCATTACGCTGTAGGTGCGTGCCGAATCATCGTTGTAGGACTGTTCGCCGTGCTTGATACCGCCCATCAGCGCGGCCAGGCCGAGGATGCCATTGATATCGAGCAAAATCCTTTTCTAGACACATGAATTCATCTAGAAGGTGTAACCCTATACGAATCAACAACTTAGAAAACGATTTTGACACCTAAAACTTGACACCCATTTCCATGTGCTTCGGATACCCCAGACGGAAAAAACGCTGAATTCATCGACACTCCACCACCTCCCATAGGCTGAGAACGGAAGAGAGATCTCACAATGATCGATATGAGTTCATCGTGGCCAGGTTGCCCATCATCTCGGATTGACGGGTGGGAAGCCCTAGCGCACCGTCCATCGCCTTTGCCTCCCCCCACAAATCACCAATCTCAAGGGTGGACAGCAGGCGCATATCGCAGTGTTGTCTGCGGCGAGGCGCGGGATGTCCAGTCACACCTGAAAAAAATCACGGTTGCGCTGGACGTGATTCAAGCCGATTCGGAGCCTAACATTAGACTCGATACCACAAGCTAGGGGCCGAACACCAACCGGAATAAATATATGCGGAGGTAGTGCTTGTATTCCGTAGAACACGGCGACGAGATAAATCGATAATTGGTTCAAACGCTAAGTCAATATTGCTTTAATTAATGCCCCGCCAGCAATCCCGGCAAAGAGCTATTAGAGACCACCTGGTTGAGGATGACCAAGCAATCGCTCAGTGAAATACTCCCTAGGAACTAAGTACACTGAGAAGGAGCAACCGCCTTCCTTGCACTCACCCACGCTTATGTATGCCGATATCGACGAACCCTCTTGTCCAGCCTAATCCTGCCACCCGGCGTATTCGCTGATCAGCGTCCAGCGCCGGCAATTCCTTATCAGCGAAAAACAGACCAACAGATATACCAAACAACATATCAATTGTCGGCCAACCTTTCACTGCGACGTGAGGTTAATGCAAAATCCCGCCCCGAAATACATGTAAGAGTATGCTTTTAATACACTGTTTAAAACTTTAGAAGCACGCACGAAAGTTCTTGACCAGAGCAACCAAATCACTACGCTATGCCGCTTTCAACGTAGGATCTCATTATGCTTACCTACCAAGTGCAGGATGATCGCATCATATTCAAGCGGGATGATGATGAATGTATTCGCGGCTACAGGATTTCTACCATCCACACTCCATCGTGGGTCGACAAAGAAGTGCTCTATAAAGTAGCCGATGCGGTTAGGGTATTATGCATCACTGGAGAGACTACTAGCTATTCAGGACGCTTCCGGGCAAGTAGATATATTTTCAACCACGTTGCCAAGCTCCGGTTGAAGTTCCCACCTGCGGAAGATGACTGGAGCAACTTCATACTTACACACTACTCCCATCACCTCTACAACAAAGATCATAAGCCCAAAACCCGATATGACCATTGGAACGCGGTGGCGTTTGTTTACAAAAAACTGAGGCGGGATGGATTTATACCGGAAGACACATTCATCCCAGATGCAAAAGCGAACTCCGTCAGTCACCCGGAGAATATGTCTCAACCGGCTGGTTACGGGACTGTGCACACGCCTATTCCCAAAGGGCCACGATTTCTGCTTCCCAAAAAATATCTTGTGGAAGAAGGCTTGAGTTTTGAAGATGACGTGTACCTACTTAATCTTAAGAACACTCTCGAGACAAGGGCCGATGCCATTGTCGAATGCTCGGTAGACTACTGGAATCGAATGCTAAGATGCCACGCCCGAGGTGATGAGCTATGTAAGAACATCTCGAATGACGAAATCGAGGCGGTGCTTGAGAGCGGACAATTCAGCAGAGATGGGATTCATCTTGCGCATCCAGATTCGCCTACAGGTATTAACTGGTTTCTAGCCGTCGCTCGATATTACGCCGAACAGACTGACGAGCTTAAATCGATGACATTCGACGACCTGCAAGAACTACCTTTCTTCAGGCCCGTAATCTACAACTCCCATAGCAAGCCAAAACTTAGGGCACGACTGTGGGAGGCTGCCGGCGACGACTGTATCGATAACAATACAGTTAACGAAACTTTCAACCGACTACTCGGCTACTTGTCACCCAGAGACTGCGCAGTTGCAAGTGCGATCATTGCATCAGAAAATCCTTCGTTCAATCCATCATCACTGACCAACATAAGGTTATACCGACGAGACGGAAAATTCTATCTACGCGGCAATAGTGACAACAAGCGAATAACAGTCAGCGTTAGCAAACCTCGCGCGCAGTCACGCAAGGTCTCTGTACTTCCCCCATTGAGCACTCGGATCGTTATGGATGTGATTCGGTGTACAAATATGCCAAGACGACGCCTTTTATCGGAGGGTAAGAGCGGGTGGAGGAAGCTGTTCCTTGTCTCGAGCAGAAACCAAATTGGCTCCAGTCCTAACTTTGCAAAAACCTTGACTACAAATGCCGGACTCTCTCTGCACGATTTATATAAAGATGAACTAGACAAAGTAGGCGTAACTCCAAGCATGGTCAATCTCTAAACGATCCGATGCACACAAGGGATTTTGGAGTTTTTGCGTACTGGTAGTCTCCAGGCCGTAGCGGACATGCTGGGTAACTCTTTGCAGGTGGTCAGAGATAAATATATTCCGGCCTGGATGGTTCATCGATGGGCGACGAGGTTTTTCAGGGTGCTACATCAAAAGGTCATCTTAGTAGCAACAGAGGGCGAGCTGAATCGCCCCTAGTTTCGTAGACACCTCCAAGCCTTAAAATGAGGCCCATTAGGAGGTGCCATGAGCAACCAGCGA
>NZ_PCOZ01000037.1 GCF_002979555.1 Pseudomonas sp. MYb60
AGCGCCCCGTCAAACACGCTGGCCGGAATTCGGCATGGAGTTGGGGGGTAACCCGGCAGGACGCCGGGTTAGCCGCCTCGCGCCATGGATGGCGCGTGGCGGCGGCCCCCCAACTCCATGGCGAATTACGGGCACACCGAGCGTGAGCGAGGTGCCGAGTGTTGGGGCAAGAGCCCTTTTGGTTACTTTTGGCTGGGCCGGCATTCCGGGCTCTTTTCCAAAAGTGACCCGCTGTAAGAGCGGAACCAATACCCGCCATCACCCAAAAAACGGATATGCCCCCTCATCAAAAACCTCAAAAAAACATTATTTAAATGAATAACAAGCAAAGAAAATAATGAATTACAAGAATATTAGCTTAGACCAAAACGTCATTATATTTTCCAAACCCATTCCGTTATGTTTGATCGCAACAGCCTACCCCTGACCCCGGATGGTACCCATCGTGATTCAGATTCTGCTCCCATAACCGGGTCATCAAACCCGCCGCAGAATCGTTGGAAGGGAATTCAACGTATGTTGCCAATCCACACCCCGCACTCGCCCTAGCACCCAATCGCCGCAACACCCCCGAAAAATCCGAGCACCGCGCCCCGCCGCGCGATCGCCCGACTTCGCGATTTGGAACGACAGGCAAGCCTATGAAGCAAGCGTTAAAACCCACCGCCTTAATGGCGCTGGCCATCTTGTCCAGCACCACCCAGGCCCAGGACGACAGCACCTTGTCCACCGTGGTCGTCACCGGCAACCGCGGCGCCGAGCAGCGCACCGTCACCAGCAGCCCGGTGCCGATCGATGTGGTCAGCGCCAAGCAATTGCAGAGCACCGGCAAGCCCGGCCTGATGGAAGCCTTGAGCGCAGTGATCCCGTCGCTGACCCTGCCGGAAAAAACCGGTTGGGACGCCAGTGGCATCGCCCGCGCTCCGAACCTGCGCGGCCTGAGTGCCGCCGAGGTGTTGGTGCTGGTCAACGGCAAGCGCCGTCACACCGCCGCTACCCTGAACATCAACGGGATCAACACCGGCGCGGCTCCAGCCGACCTGGATCTGATCCCCATCAGCGCCATCGACCACGTCGAAGTGCTGCGCGACGGCGCCGCCGCCCAGTACGGCTCCGACGCCATCGCCGGGGTGATCAATGTGATCCTCAAGGCCGACACCAGCGGCACCTCGGTGACCAACGCCGGCCTGGGCTACGACGGCAAGAAGCAGACCGTGCAGCAAAGCCTCAACAAGGGCTTCGAGATCGGCAACGGTGGCATCGTACAACTGGCCCTCGATGCCCGCAGTCAGAACGACGACAACAAGGCCAGCGCCAACGGTTACACCTACTCCCAAGCATACGAGCAAGCCGGGCGCTCCACCTACGGCGGCTACGGCACGCCGAAGACCAACCTGCTGACCTTGGGCTACAACGCCGAGCTGCCGATCGACGACAGCTTCAGCCTGTATTCCTTCACCACCTATTCACGCCGCAAGGCCGAGCAGGGCCAGAACTTCCGTCTGCCGACCATCACCAACACCATCACCACCGGGCCCAACGGTTACCCCGCTGGCTACACCCCCACCTGGTACATCGACGAGGACGATTTCCAGGCCGCGTTCGGTGGCAAGGGCACCGTCGGCGAGTGGGACTGGGACCTGTCCACTACCTACGGGCGCAACGAAGCGGAGCAGGGCACCACCCACAACCAGAACCCGTCACTGGGCGAAGCCACGCCGAATCACTTCACCTCGGGTACGTGGATTTCCACCGAGCTGACCACCAACCTCGACTTCAAGCGCGGCTTTGACATCGGCCTGCAAAAGCCCCTGGACCTGAGCTACGGCTTCGAGCACCGTCGCGATACCTACGAGGTGCAGGCCGGCGACTACGCGTCCTATGCCAATGGCGGTTACTGCGTGGCGCCGGGCAACTGCGCGTCCTCCGGGGCGCAGGTCACCAACGGTATTTCGCCGGATGAAGAAAGCAGCGCCTCGCGCAACAGCCTGGCCAGCTATGTGGACGTGGGCTTCAACCCGGTGCCGGACTGGTACGTGGGCACTGCGTTTCGCTACGAGCACTACAACCAGGGTGTCGGCGCCACCCGCAGCGGCAAGCTGACCACCCGCTACGACTTCACCCCACAATTCGCCGTGCGCGCCACGGTCAGCAACGGCTTTCGCGCGCCGTCCCTGGCCAACAGCCTGTTCAGTGCGCGCTCCACCACTTATGGCGTGGTCAACGGCGTGTACCAGTCGATCAACTATGGCGTGCTGCCGGTCGGTTCAGCAGCGGCCAGGGCCCTGGGTGCCGAAGAATTGAAGCCCGAGCGCTCGACCAACTTCAGCCTCGGTTTCACCCTCACACCCACCGACCGCCTGAGCTTCACGGCCGATGCCTACGTGATCAACCTGCGTGACCGCATCACCCTCACCGGCACCTTGCTCGGCCCCGAGATCACCCAGGTGCTGCAAGACAACGGCGTCAACTCCACCTCTGGCGGCCAGTACTTCATCAACGGTGCCGACACCCGCACCAAGGGCGTGGACCTGGTCAGCAACTACAGCCAGGACCTCGGCCAGTACGGCGCGATCAAATGGACTGCGGCGTTCAACTGGAACCAGACGAGGATCCTCAACTACAAGGCGTCCACCACGATTCTCGGTGCCAATTACGACCTGATGGATCGTGAGGCCCGCAACCTAATCACCGGCGTACAGCCCAGCACCAAGCTGATCCTCGGCGGCGACTGGAGCATCGACCGCTTCAACCTCAACCTGGCCCTGACCCGCTACGGCGCCTACAAGGAGGTCAACGTCTCCGCCGACCGCAACCTCGATCGCGTCTACAGCGCCAAATGGATCACCGACCTCGACCTTGGCTACAACCTCACCAAGGACCTCAATGTCGCCATCGGCGCCAAGAACCTGTTCGACATCTACCCCAAGAAACAAGGCGTGCCCAGCAGCACCATGCTCAGCAGCTACGGCACCTATTCGCCCTTCGGTTTTACCGGCGGCTACTACTACACCCGGCTGACTTACGCCTTCTGAGGCCGCAACCCGCGAGGAAAAGACCATGCCCATCGTCGCCAAATCCTATGACCTGATCAACGAGGCCAGCCCGGTTCGTCCGGTCCGAGTCTCCACGCCGATCAAGGCCCTGCAAGTGGTGCCCGCGCGGCACCCCTGGCGCTGGGCCGGATCGATCTTCGCCGCGCTGGTGCTGCTTGCCATCGTGCATTCTTTGGCCACCAACCCGCGCTGGGAGTGGGGCGTGTTCGGCCAGTGGTTCTTCTCGCCCTCGGTGCTGCGCGGCCTGGGCCAGACCTTGTTGCTGACGCTGTTGAGCACCGTGTTCAGCATCATCCTCGGCACCGCGCTGGCGTTGGCGCGGCTGTCGGGCTCGCCACTGCTGGCGGCGCTCGCCTGGGGCTATATCTGGTTCTTCCGCTCGATGCCGGCGCTGTTGGTGCTGATCATCCTTTACAACTTTGCCTACCTGTACGACCACATCGTGCTCGGCGTGCCGTTCACCCACGTGGTGTTCGCCGAGTGGTCCACCGTGGACGTGCTCAGCCAGTTCACCGTGGCCGTGCTGGGCTTGAGCCTGATGCAGGCGGCGTACGCGGCGGAGATCATTCGCGGCGGCCTGATCGGCGTCGATGCCGGCCAGCACGAAGCGGCGGCCGCCCTCGGCTTGCCGGCGTCGCGACGGGTGTTCCGGATCATCCTGCCCCAGGCTCTGCGCTCGATCCTGCCCTCGGGTTTCAACGAAATCATCGGCCTGGTCAAAGGCACGTCCATCGTCTACGTGCTGGCGCTGCCGGAGCTGTTCTACACCGTGCAGGTCATCTACAACCGTACCCAGGCAGTGATCCCGCTGCTGATCGTTGCCACCGTCTGGTACCTGATCATCACCACCGTGCTCACGAGCGCCCAGTACTACGTCGAGCGGCACTTCGCCCGTGGCACCGCGCGGGTGTTGCCGCCTACGCCGTTGCAGCGGGTCCGCGCCTGGTTCAAGGAGAAAACCCATGAGTGAAGCCCGCGCCGGTCGCATTCAAATCCAGGGCGTGGGCAAGCGCTTTGGCAGCCAACAGGTGCTCAAGGACATTGACCTGACCATCGATCCCGGCAAGGTCACGGTGATTCTCGGGCCTTCCGGCTCGGGCAAGTCGACCTTGCTGCGCACCATCAACCACCTGGAGAAGATCGACAGCGGGCACATCACCATCGACGGTGAATACGTCGGCTACCGGCGCAAGGGTGATCTGCTCTACGAACTCAAAGAGCGCGAAATCCTCAAGCGCCGCATCGACGTCGGTTTCGTGTTCCAGAACTTCAACCTGTTCCCGCATCTGAGCGCCTGGGAAAACATCGCCGAAGCGCCCCTGGCGCACAAGCGCTGGAGCAAATCCGACGCCCAGGCCAAGGCGTCCGAACTGTTGGCCAAGGTGGGCCTGGCCGACAAGGCCGACGCCTTTCCACGCCAGCTCTCCGGCGGCCAGCAACAGCGTGTGGCGATTGCCCGTGCGTTGGCCCTGGACCCCAAGGTGCTGCTGTTCGACGAGCCGACCTCGGCCCTCGACCCGGAACTGGTGGGCGAAGTCCTCGACGTGATCAAGGGCCTGACCGAACTGGGCGTGACCCTGGTGATCGTCACCCACGAAATCGGTTTTGCCCGGGAAGTCGCCGACCACGTTGTGTTCCTCTGCGACGGCCAGCTCATCGAAGAGGGCCCGCCCGAACAGATCTTCCGCCAACCCCGACACCCCCGCACCGCCGCCTTTCTCGGCAAGGTGCTTTAGTTCAAGGAGTGACTGCCCATGTTTATTTCTACTGCCCGTGTGGCCCTGCTGGCGCTGGCTGTCAGCACCGCACAAAGCGCGTTTGCCGTGCAACAGGTCGACCTCAGCCCCGACCGCGTGCGCATCCACGTACCGCGTAACGAAGCCGCCATTGCGCAAATCCCGCCGGGCTTCAAGTTCGCCCAGCCGGGCAAGTTCACGGTGGCCGTGTCCGGCGTGGCCGGGCCACCCCTGGCGCTGCTGGCGAATGACGACAAGACCACCATCGGCAGCGAAGCCGACACCGCGCAACTGGTGGCCGACAGCCTCGGCCTGCAACTCAATGTGGTGCAGACCAGTTGGGAAGACTGGCCCCTGGGCGTGACCTCGGGCAAGTACGACGCGGTGATCAGCAACGTCACGGTGACCGAGGCGCGCAAGAAGCGCTTTGACTTCGCCACGTACCGCCAGGATGTGCTCGGCTTCTACGTGAAGAGCGCCAGCAAGATCAGCGAGATCAAGGAGGCCAAGGACATTGCCGGGCTGAAGATCATCGTCGGCTCCGGTACCAACCAGGAAAAAGTCCTGCTGGCCTGGAACGAGGCCAATGAAAAGGCCGGGATCAAGCCCGCGCTGTTGCAGTACTTCGATGACCAGGCCGCCGCGCAACTGGCGGTGCAGTCCGGGCGCAGCGATGCGCTGTTCGGGCCCAACTCGGTGTACGCCTATTCCGCCGCGATCACCGGCGGTATCAAGCGTGTCGGCACCGTCAACGGCGGCTGGCCGTTGCAGGCCGACATCGCCGTGACCACGCGCAAGGACAACGGTCTGGTCAAGCCGATCCACACCGCCCTGGAAAGCGCGATTGCCGGTGGCCAATACGAACAGGTGCTGCAGCGCTGGGGGCTGGACGTGGAGCGCGTCGACACGTCGCTGATCAACCCACCGGGCTTGCCGGATTAAGGAGCGTTGAACATGGGACTGACACGACGTGAAGCGTTGTCGAGTATCGCTGCGGTCGGCGGCGAGGCTGCGGTGAAGGATGCACTGGCGGCACTGGGCCTGGGGCCCTCGTCGCACCGCCGGCCGCAACCCCTGAAACTCCCTGAAGGCCTGGGGCAGGGCACCCGCGTGCTGGTGCTGGGAGCCGGGATTGCCGGGCTGGTCACCGCGCTGGAGCTGACCCGCGCCGGCTTCGAGGTGCAGGTGCTGGAGGCGCGTGATCGGGTCGGCGGGCGCACCTGGACGATCCGTAACGGCGACCGCGTGGACTACAAGGACGGGCGCACGCAAACCGCGTTGTTTGAGCAAAACCACTATTTCAACGCGGGGCCGGCGCGGATTCCCAGCCAGCACCGCACGATCCTCGACTATTGCAGTGAGCTGGGCGTGCCGTTGGAGGTACTGGTCAACAGCAGCCACGGCGCCCAGGTGCGTCCGGATATCGCCAAGCCTGCGTTCAGCGTCGGCCAGGCGGTCAACGATGCGCGCGGGCACCTGTCCGGATTGCTCGCTACAGCGGTGCAGCGCGATGCCCTCGACGATGTGTTGAGTCGCGAAGAACGCACGCGTTTGCTGGCGTTCCTGCAGGTGTACGGCGACTTGTCCCAGGAACTGGCGTTTGAAGGCAGCATCCGTTCCGGTCACCTGGACTCCCCGGCCCACCCGGGCGCGTTGCCGGCGGCCCGCAGCCCGCTGTCGCTGGACCAACTGCTGCACCCGGAGTTGTGGGGGGCGTTGCTGCACACCGAATTCCCGGAGTTTTCCGCGACCATGTTCCAGCCGGTGGGCGGCATGGACCGCATCACCGATGCCTTCTACGCTCGCGTGCGCGACCACGTGCAGCTGGGCGCCCAGGTGCGGCAGATCCGCCAGTTGGAACAGGGCGTGGCGGTGACCTATCACGACCAACGCAGTGGCCGCGAACACGTGGTGCGTGCCGACTACTTGGTCTCGACCTTGCCGTTGCCCTTGCTGGCGAAGCTCGACACCGATTTCAGCGACCCGATCAAGGCCGCCCTGCTCAGCACCCGCAGTGACCAGGCGACCAAAGTGGCGTGGCAATCCCCGCGTTTCTGGGAGACCGACTACCGCACCTACGGCGGGCTGTCGTGGGTCGAGCACCCGGCGCGGCTGCTGTGGTACCCGAGCAACGACCTCAACACCCGCGAAGGCCTGCTGGTGGCGGGTTATGTGACCGGGGAGGGCGCCGATGTGTTTGGCGCGCAACCGTTCGACAAGCAGTACGCCATCTCCAAAGAGGCCGTGGAACTGCTGCATCCGGGTTATTCAAAGCACCTGCGCCACCCGCTGTCGGTGTCCTGGGAACAGATCCCCTACAGCGAAGGGCCATGGCTGCAACGCGAGCACTTTCCGGCCGATGCCAGCGCCTTGCTTGAGGCCGGCCACGGCCGCGTGTACTTCGCCGGCGACGGCCTGGTGCAGAGCGGTGTGGGCATCTGGCAGGAGTCGGCGGCCAACTCGGCACGCCATGTGGTCGGGCAACTGGCCGAGCGCGTCACCCAACACCATCACGTGGCGGCCCTGGCCGCGTCTTAAGGAGATTCATCATGAGCGACAGCATTCAACGCACCAGCGTCGGCAACTTCCCGATTTCGCAGACGGTCACGGTGCCGGCCTCTGCCAGCCTGATCTTCGTCAGCGGCACCTTGCCCGACCTGCACGACGCCAACGCCCCGGCGGGCACGCCGGCGGCCTATGGCAACACCGAGGTGCAGACCGTGTCGGTGTTCAACAAGCTCCGTCAGATCCTGCGCCAGCAAGACCTGGACCTGGGGGATATCGTGCAATTACGCGTATTTCTGGTGGGCGCCGAAGAGACCGGCGGCAAGCTGGATTTCGCCGGGTTGCAGGCCGGGTATACGCAGTTCTTCGGCACGCCTGAGCAGCCGAACAAACCGGCGCGCACGGCGTTGCAGGTGGTCGCGCTGCCGTTGCCCGGCGCCCTGATCGAAGTCGAAGCCATCGCCGCCAGAACCCGCTGATTCACCCCGATCAACCTGTAGGAGGGGGCCCCCTCCTACATTTGATCCTCATGCATCAGAGGGCTATCAGCGGCAGTGAGGGAGGTTTGCCACCCTTTCCATTTGCCCTGTTTTTTCAGGGTGGCGATGATGTCTTCGCGTTTGCGGCGAACTTGCACCATCGTGTGGCGCATCTCGCGGCAGCGGCTGCTGTTGAGGATGAACAGGCCGATCAGTGGACCGAGCAGGGCCATGGAGTAGAGGTACGTATTAGGGTTGTAGATGATTGAAAGCAACGAGGCTAAAAAGCACAGGCAGTAGATCTCTACATTTATCCAGACCCAATGAGTGCGGCTATAAAACACGTGGGCTTGGGCAACTGTGACATCGCGCAGATAAGCATGCCGGAAAAAACCAGTTGCGTAACGTGACGTCATTCGGCGCTTGCGAGAGATAGGGCACCGTCGACGTCAGCTATCAGCCACAGAAAGCCGACGGCGCCAAGGATGGTGGGCCGGTCAAGTTTGGTTGGAATATCCGGCAAAACATAAACATCTGAAGCTTATTTCACCGCATACACCTTGCGCACATACACCGAACTGCTCCACGCACAGGGCGCGCCTTTGGCCACGAACACCGTGTCGCCGGTGTTTACCACGATGTCGCCGCCCTGATCATCCGTGAGGGTCACGCGGCCTTCGATCACGTACATCAACTCATGCAACTTGTGCGGCCGGCCGTGACGGGCGTAGGGGGTTGAGTCCCAAAGGCCCACGCGCAACTCGGTGGTCTCGTCGTCGAACAGGTTGAGTGCACGGCACTGTGGCGCCGGGCCGATCAGGATCTGCGGCTCAGGTGCAGCGGATGGGTTGAGCAAGGTGTGCGCGGGCAGCGGCGTCAGGCCAGGGCGGTCGGGCGCGTCGGGCTGGTCCAGGGCGCAGAACGCCCATTCGCTGCCAGTGTTGGCCTGTACGCTCAGACGGGTGCCTCGGCCAATTACCGCGCTGTCGCCTACGCCCAGTTCGAGGGTATGGTTGGCGGTTCTTAGCACCACGAGGCCGGTGTGCACCACCAAGGTCTCGCTGTGGGGGAAGGCGTCGCTCTCGGCTTCGCCGCTGAACTGCACCAGGCCTGCGGATACGCCGTCATCGCCGTGCCAGGCGAGTTGGCGAGTGTCGCCGAAAGGGTCCAGCGCACTCAGGGCTGCCGGTTTGAAGGACGTGGCAACACGGCTGCCGTCGGCGCGTGCCAACAGCAGGATCTGGGGTGATGACATGGGAAATGCTCCGGAAGGAAAGTCAGCCAATCGCCTGGGTGATCAGCGCAAACGGGTACACGCCTTGGCTGGAACGGGGCGGGGTGCCCAGGGCCATTTGGGCGACGGTGTCTATGTTTTTCAGGCCGGCCTGTTCCAGCCAGTCGCTGAGGCCGCAGGCCACGGGGATGTCGATGCGCACGAAGGCATCCGGCACCTGGGCCAGCAACACGGCGATCAGGTGCTTGGCCTGGTTGATATTTTCGGCCACCACCGGGCCAATGCAGCGGCCACGCCCGAACGGACGCAGCAGGGCAAAGCCGCGCAACTGACCGTCGCGCTCGATGCCTACGGCGTGTTCCACCTGCAAATCACGCAGTACGTCGCGGCGGTCCAGGCCACTGGCAGCCTTGGCCAGGGCGAGCACTGCGCTGTGGTCATCGGCGCGCAGCGGGCGGCAGGTTTCACCGGCGGCGAGTTCCGGCAGCGCAGGCACCAACGCTTGGCCCTGGTGCTGTTGCACCCGGCCGAACTCGACGAAGCCCTGGCTCTCATACAACGGCGCGCCGGCCAGCGTGGCGTTAAGCATAGGCGTGCGCGTTCCGCAGGCGGCGAGGGCTTTTTCCATCAAGCGTCGGCCGATGCCCTGGCCCTGGTAGTCATTGCTGACAATCACCAGGCCAATAGTGGCGTAGTCACCCTGAGGGCAGGTGAAGGCGCTGCCGATCAGCCGCTCACCGTCGAGGACCACGAAACCGTCGCTGACCCGTTGCAGCATCGCCCAGTCTTCCAGGCGGTGCGGCCATTTGAGTTGCACCGACAGCGCATGGGCGGCGGGCAGGTCGGCCTCCGTCATCGGGCGGTAGACATAAGCGGGGTGGGACATGGCGAGCCTCCATAAAACGATGTGTGTGCAGCACGAGAATGCCTGTATCCCACCTGCCCGAAACGCTGGCAAGAGGGCTGCCGATATTCGGCAGATTCCCCATGCCGCACGCCACAAGACCACAGTTACTACTTAATTGCACCCTGAGGTCAGCAGCAAATGCCAGGGGTTTTTTTCTACGATGGAGGCCTGCGTTTTTCACGCACCGAGACCTTTCTGGAGTACCCCATGGACAGCTTCGACCCTCGCCTTATCGCTGTGCGCAGCGCCCATTTTATTGGTGGCCAATACCGTGACGCGGCCCCTGGCCTGGAAGTGGTGCGGCCCTCGGATGCCGCGGCCTACGCCGAGTTGCCCGTCGCCGATGCCGACCTGGTGGACGAAGCCGTCAACAATGCCTGGCACGCGTTTACCCAGAGCGACTGGGCCAGCCGCCCCCCGCGTGAACGGGCGCGAGTGATGCGGCGCTGGGCCGACTTGATCGAAGCGGACGCGGCGATATTGGCGCCACTGGAGGCCGTGGGTTCGACCCGTCCGCATAAAGATGTGATCGCCTGGGACATTCCTTATGTTGCCGAAGGCATCCGCTTCTTTGCCGAACTGGCGGACAAGCACGGCGGCAGCGTGGCGGCGACCCAGACGGATCGCCTCGGCATGCAAATGGCCGAGCCCTACGGTGTGATCGCGGCGATTGCGCCCTGGAATTTCCCGTTGAGCATGGCCTCGTGGAAAGTTGCCCCGGCGCTCGCGGCCGGCAATGCGGTGGTACTCAAACCGTCGGAGCTGACGCCGTTTTCCAGCCTGCGTTTTGCCGAACTGGCGTTGCAAGCGGGCATTCCAGCGGGGATTTTCAACGTGGTGCAGGGCGATGGCCGCACGACCGGCGACGCGCTGTGCCGCCACCCGCGTATCGGCAAGGTGACGTTTACCGGATCTACCGCGACGGGCTCCAGCATCATGTCCACCTGTGCGTTGGTGGGCCCGAAACCGGTGACCCTGGAACTGGGTGGCAAGAGCCCGCAACTGGTGTTTGCCGATGTACCGGACATTGCGAAGACTGCACGCACGGTCGCGCTGGCGATCACCGGGAATGCGGGCCAGGTGTGTGTGTCGGGTTCGCGGTTGCTGATCGAACGGTCGATCATGGCGCCGTTCATTGAGCACTTGCAGGGCTATTTCGAGGGCTTGAAACCGGGGCCGACCTGGGCACCGGAGAGCACCTTGTCGCCGATCATTTCGCGCTTGCAGGCCAGTCGTATCGACGCGATTGTGCAGCGCTCCGTGACTGCCGGTGCCGAGGTGTTGAGTGGCGGTGGCTTGTTTGACGGGCTGGGCGGGGCGTATTACCGGCCCACCTTGCTGGCGGGGGTAGATCATGCGAATCCGGCGGTGTGTGAGGAGATCTTTGGGCCGGTGTTGACGGTGCAGCCGTTCGATTCCGAGGAAGAGGCGCTGAGCCTGGCAGCGCATGACACCTATGGGCTGGCGGCGGGGGTGCATACGGCGGACATCAACCGCGCCTTGCGCCTGGTGCGTGGGTTGGAAGTGGGGACGGTGTGGGTCAATCGTTATGGCCGAAGCAATGACTATATTTTGCCGACGGGAGGGTATAAGCGTTCCGGGATTGGCAAGGATTTGGGCCGGGAAGCGTTTGAGGCCAACTTGCGCTTCAAGAGCGTACTGATCGATATCGAAGCGCTCTAGATCTCTGGTCGAGCGCGATTCAAAGGTGGGAGGGGGCTTGCCCCTGATGGCTATTTTTTGGTGTACATATCCATTGCTGCGGTAACGGCGGCTTAGGGTTCCGCTCTTACAGCGGGTCACTCTTGGAAAGGCCCAAAAGTAACCAAAAGGCCTTCGCCCCAACACTCGGCACCTCGCCTGCGCTTGGTGTGCCCTCACTCCGGCCAGCGTTTTTGACGGGGCGCCCCAGATCAAAAGCAAAAGCGCGGCGGCCTTAGAGCCGACCGGTATTGTGTGATTGAACTCGGTCAAATGTGGGAGGGGGCTTGCCCCCGATGGCAGAGTGTCAGTCACTGGATTTGTAGCTGACCCACCGCTATCGGGG
>NZ_PCOZ01000038.1 GCF_002979555.1 Pseudomonas sp. MYb60
GTAACCGGTCAGTGCAGCCAGCATCTGGCCAGTCTGGTTGTTGTCGCTGTCGATGGCTTGTTTGCCGAGGATCACCAACTGAGGCTGTTCCTTGTCGACAACGGCCTTGAGCAGCTTGGCCACGGCCAGGGAGGTCAGGTCTTCGGCGGACTCGACCAGGATGGCGCGGTCGGCACCCAGCGCCAGGGCGGTACGCAGTTGCTCCTGGGCAGTGGTCGGGCCGATGGAAACCACGACGATTTCAGTCGCCACGCCTTTCTCTTTCAGGCGTACAGCTTCTTCCACGGCGATTTCACAGAAAGGGTTCATCGACATCTTGACGTTAGCAAGATCGACGCCGGAATTGTCCGCCTTGACGCGAACTTTCACGTTGTAATCGACAACGCGTTTGACAGCTACAAGAACCTTCATGGATTCCTCGTTACTCTCCGGTGAAAAGAAAGTCGCCTAGGCGAACCTGGCGGTTGATGCTCATCGGCACACAAGGGCACCTCCAAAAACGTCGGCGGATGACCTTGCTCACGGGAAATGATGACCGTTCGTCAGTGGTGACTGAGAGGTCATTCTTTATCGCAGCGTGTAAACTGCGCGCCCGAGTTTCGGCGCGCGTCACCTGTCTTGCTTTTGGACGTGCTCTTGAAACCTGCTGTCTGCCTACGGTAAGCGCAAAACCGACCGTATATTGACCGGAACACCTATTCTGGTCAATACGGCAAAATGGCCAGTCATAAGCCGCGTTGCTTTGATTTACCTAGCCTGCGGCCAATTCAAACAAACGTTTGTATTGGACGCTGAGAGTGGTCTATATATAATGCGCCACCTAGAGAGAAAGGTGGGTCACGCCTTGGCGCGGGACGATACCGAACCTCCACCCATTAGAAAAAAAGCCTGTTGAGCCTTGAGTAGGAGATAACCTGTGGAACGCGAATACATGGAATTCGACGTGGTCATCGTCGGCGCTGGCCCGGCAGGCCTGTCTGCCGCCTGCCGCCTGAAGCAGAAGGCCGCCGAAGCCGGTAAGGAAATCAGCGTCTGCGTGGTCGAGAAAGGCTCCGAAGTCGGCGCCCACATCCTCTCCGGTGCCGTGTTCGAACCCCGTGCCCTGAACGAACTGTTCCCGGACTGGAAAGAACTCGGTGCCCCGCTCAACACCCCGGTCGTGCGCGACGACATCTATGTACTGCGCAGCCCGGAAGCCTCCACCAAGGTGCCTGACTTCTTCGTGCCCAAGACCATGCACAACGAAGGCAACTACATTATCTCCCTGGGCAACCTGTGCCGCTGGCTGGCCCAGCAGGCCGAGAACCTCGGCGTGGAAGTCTACCCAGGCTTCGCCGCCCAGGAAGCCCTGTTCGACGAGAACGGTGTGGTACGCGGGATCATCACCGGCGACCTCGGTGTCGACCGCGAAGGCAACCCGAAAGAAGGCGTCTACACCCCCGGCATGGAACTGCGCGGCAAGTACACGCTGTTCGCCGAAGGATGCCGTGGCCACATCGGCAAGCAGCTGATCCAGCGTTTCAACCTGGACAGCGATGCCGACGCCCAGCACTACGGCATCGGCCTGAAGGAAATCTGGGAAATCGACCCAGCCAAGCATCAGCCAGGCCTGGTGGTGCACACCGCCGGTTGGCCGCTGGACATCATGAGCGCCGAGAACACCGGCGGCTCGTTCCTTTATCACCTGGAAAACAACCAGGTTGTAGTGGGCCTGATCGTCGACCTGTCCTACAGCAACACCTTCCTGTCGCCGTTCGATGAGTTCCAGCGCCTCAAGCACCACCCGGTGCTGGCCCAATACCTGGAAGGCGGCAAGCGCATCAGCTACGGCGCCCGCGCCATCTGCAAAGGCGGCCTGAACTCGCTGCCGAAGATGGTCTTCAACGGTGGCGCGCTGATCGGTTGCGACCTCGGCACCCTGAACTTCGCCAAGATCAAGGGCAGCCATACCGCGATGAAGTCCGGCATGCTCGCCGCCGACGCCGTGGCCGACCGCCTGTTCGCCGACTCCGAAGGCGGTGATGAACTGACCGCTTACGTCGACAGCTTCAAGTCCAGCTGGCTCTACGAAGAACTGTTCGCCACCCGCAACTTCGGCCCGGCGATGCACAAGTTCGGCCCGATCATCGGCGCCGGCTTCAACTGGTTCGACCAGAACGTCCTCGGCGGCAAAATGCCGTTCACCCTGCACGACACCAAGCCGGACTACGCCTGCTTGAAGCTCGCCAAGGACAGCAAGAAAATCGATTACCCCAAACCTGACGGCAAGCTGAGCTTCGACAAGCTGAGCTCGGTGTTCATCTCCGGTACCAACCATGAAGAAGAGCAACCGTGCCACTTGAAGCTGAAAGACCCGAGCATCCCGATCGGCACCAACCTGCCGCTCTACGATGAACCCGCGCAGCGCTACTGCCCGGCCGGCGTGTACGAGGTGATCACCCAGGAAGACGGCGCCAAGCGCTTCCAGATCAACGCCCAGAACTGCGTGCACTGCAAGACCTGTGACATCAAGGACCCTTCGCAGAACATCACGTGGGTCACGCCGGAAGGTGCGGGTGGGCCGACTTACCCGAATATGTAGGCCAGCTGCTTGAACAAAAAGGCTCCCAGACCGGGAGCCTTTTTTATACCCAACACAAATCAAATGTGTCAGGGAAAATCAGGCAGCCCGCTCTTCACCGGGGTTGCGCTCGAAGTAGCGCTTATATTCGCGACTGAACTGCGACGTACTCTGGTACCCCACGCTGTGCGCTGCCTGCGCCACGCTAATGCCGTCCACCAGCAGCAGTTGCTGGGCCTTGAGCAAGCGCAAGCGCTTCAGATACTGCACCGGCGACAACAACGTGCAGCGTTTGAAATGCTCATGAAAGGTCGAGGCACTCATGTGCGCATACCCTGCCAGGGTCTCGATATTCAGCGGCTCGGCGTAATGGGCATGCAGGTGACTCAACGACGTGGCGATCCGCGAGAATTGCCCTTGCTGTTCCACCAAGGCGCGCAACACATCCGCCTGCGGCCCGCGCAGCGCACAGAACAATAATTCACGCACCCGCGCCGGGCCCATGATCCGGCTTTCCAGCGGATCGTGCAGGCACTCCAACAGCCGCTCGACGCAGCCGCGCATGGCGTCATCGAGCACCACTGAGCTCATCGACTCCAGTGTTTGCGCGGTGGGGGGCGGCCCGGACTGAATGCCCATCGCCATCACCAACTCACCCAACACCACGCGATCAATACCCACCGTCACCCCGTAGAGCGGCGCGTCGGGTGCCATGGCAAAGGTCTCGCACTCGAACGGCACCGGCATCGCCTGGATCAGGTAATGCCCGGCGCCGTACTCCAGCGTGCGCGGGCCCAGGTAGGCGAGTTTACTGCCCTGGGCCACGAACATCAGGCTCGGCTCATAGATCTGCGGACCACGCGCCACATCGCAACTGGCGCGCAGCACCTTTACACCCGGCAGATGGGTCGCCGAGAAACCGTCACAGGGCGTAAGCCCCTCGATCAAGGACACCAGCGTGGCGTTGGCGTCGAGATGGCGGGTCAACAACATGGCAAAAAACTTCGCGAAAAAGGGATGAGAGCATCATCGCAGGTCTTGAGGCACATAAATCCAAACAAGGGGCACTCCCGGACGAATAGGCATGAGACTCGGAGCAATCGCCATGGCCGCTGGCGGGCTCGGCGCGGAGAATGCGCCGCCTCCCCAGTGATTGTTTTAGCGAGGTTTCCCCATGTACACCGCCATCGGTTACGCCGCCCAGTCGGCCACCACTCCCCTCGCCCCCATGTCCTTCCAGCGCCGCAGCCCTCGGGTTGACGACGTCGCCATCGAGATCCTGTACTGCGGCGTGTGCCACTCCGATATCCACCAGGCACGCAACGAATGGGGCATTGCCGTGTACCCGCTGATGCCGGGCCACGAAATCGTCGGCAAGGTCACCGCCGTCGGCGCCAACGTCACCGCGCACAAAGTCGGCGACCTGGTGGGCGTGGGCTGCATGGTCGACTCGTGCCGCCACTGCGACGCGTGCAAATCGGACCTGGAGCAATACTGCCTCGAAGGCCCGACCATGACCTACGCCACCCCCGACCGCGTAGACGGCAGCAACACCATGGGCGGCTACTCCGACAGCATCGTGGTCAGCGAACACTTCGTGGTGAAGATCCCGGCCAAGCTCGACCTGGCCAGCGCCGCGCCGATCCTGTGTGCGGGCGTGACCATGTACTCGCCGATCAAGCACTACGGCATCAAGGCCGGCGACAAGGTTGGCGTGTTGGGCATGGGCGGCCTGGGCCACATGGGCATCAAGCTGGCCAAGGCGATTGGCGCTGAAGTGACCCTGTTCACCCGCTCGGCGAGCAAGGCCGAAGAAGGCCGTCGCCAGGGCGCTGATCACGTGATCGTGTCCACCGATGCCGAGCAGATGAAAGCCGCCGCCGGCCGCTTCGACTTCCTGCTCGACACCATCCCGGTGCAGCACGACCTCAACCCCTACCTCGACGTGTTGCGCTTCGACGGCGTGCACATCCTGGTCGGCCTGATCGAGCCGGTCGACCCGCCGGTCAACGCCGCCAAGCTGATCATGGGCCGCAAGGTGCTGGCCGGTTCGCTGATCGGTGGCATTGCCGAAACCCAGGAAGTCCTGGATTTCTGCGCCGAGCACGGCATCAGCTGCGACATCGAGATGCTCGACATCCGCAACATCAACGAAGCCTACAGCCGCATGATCGCCGGCGATGTGAAGTACCGCTTTGTCATCGACATGGCGACCCTGAAGGTCTGATCAGGCCTTCGCCCCCAACTCTGCTGATAGCCGCGCTGCGACCTGTTTGACCACAGGGATCAGCTCGGCCATTTTCTCCAGCGGCATGTAGGGCACGGTACTGGCGATGCTGATGCCGGCGACGATTCGCCGGCTGGCATCGCGCACCGGTGCCGCCACGCAACGGATCGACGGTTCGTTGTCTTCCAGGTCGAACGCAAAGCCCCCCACCACGTATTCATGCATGCGCTGCTCGAACTGCGCCCAGGACTGTTCCGGGTGCTGCGGCCACTGCTGGCTTTTGCCCGCGGTCGGCTGACTGACGTCGTACAGCCGCTGCCACTCCTCTACCGTCTCGTCCAACAGCAACGCCTTGCCAATGCCTGTGCGCGCAAGCGGCATGCGATGGCCGACCCGCGAGCGCATTTCCGGGCCGTTACGGCCGGGGTTCTTGTGCAGGTACAGCACGTCGTCGTATTCACGGATGGCCAGGTGGATGGTGTCGCCGGTCAGCGCCGACAGCTCATCCAGATAAGGAATGGCCAAGGACACCAACGGCAGCTCTTCCCGTGCCTGAAAGCCCAGCTCGATCAATTTGGGACCCAGCAGGTAACCGACTTGCGGCACCACGCGCAGGTAACGCTCGTCCACCAGGCAACTGGCCAGGCGGTGGGTGGTGCTGCGGGTGGTGCCGATGCGCTTGGCGATCTCTTTCAGATCCCGCGCACCGTCCGCTACCGCTTGCACTACGCCCAGGCCACGGAGCAGCGTCTGGGTGCCGGTGGGGGCGGTGTCTTTGGCGGGGGGTTGGGCGTTTTCCTGCATATCGGGCCTATTGGGAAGTACGAAAACGGCGCCATTATGGCAAATGACGAACCTCAATACAGTGGAGATCCAAATGTGGGAGGGGCGGTGCGACGATTCGACTTGCCCCCGGTGGCGGTGTGTCAGCCAGCCTATTTATATCTGACCCACTGCTATCGGGGGCAAGTCGAATCGTCGCACCGCCCCTCCCACATTAAAACCACACAGGGCTTGGGATCAGCGTTGTTTCATGCGGTCGATGATCACCGCCAGGAGCAGGATGGAGCCACGGATAACGTATTGGTAAAAGGTATCGATGTTTTTGAGGTTCATTGCATTCTCGATAATCGCCAGGATCAACACCCCGGCAATCACGTGGCGGATCATGCCGATCCCACCACTCAACGACACGCCGCCCAGCACGCACGCCGAGATCACCGTCAGCTCGAACCCCTGGCCAATCATCGGCTGGCCCGAAGTCATGCGCGAGGCGAGGATCACCCCGGCCAATGCGCCGATCAACCCGTGCACGGCAAAGATGATGATCTTGGTGCGATCAACATTCACCCCGGCCAACAGCGCTGCCTCCTGGTTGCCACCAATGGCCATGGTGTTGCGTCCATAGGTGGTGTAATTCAACAGCCAGCCGAAGAACAGGAAGCACAGCACCGTGATGATGATCGGCACCGGCACGCCCAGCAGTTGCCCGTTGCCGAACACGAAGAACCCTTCGTCCATCACCCCCACCGCCTTGCCGTTGGAGAAGATGTAGGCCAGGCCACGCACGATCTGCATGGTCGCCAGTGTCGCGATCAACGCGTTGATGCGCAGCTTGGCAATCACGATGCCGTTGATCAGCCCCACCACCAGGCCCATGGCCAATGCCGCCGACACGCCCAGGAATACGCTGTCGGTGTCGCGAATCACGATCCCAGCCACGACCCCGGCGCAGGCAATCACCGAACCGACCGACAGGTCGAAATGCCCCGACGCCAGGCAGAACAACATGGTGCAGGCGGCAATCCCCACGGTGGAAATCGCCAGGCCCAGGCCACGCATGTTCAGGGGCGAAAGGAAGTTGTCGATGAACAGCGCACTGAGCACGAAGATGCCCAACGCCGCGAGCAGCATCACCCAGTCATCCAGGAACTTGCGCTGGTTGAACCCTGGCCAGAAACCCTTTGCAGTCTTTACCTCGGACATATTCACCTCGAATGCTTCAAGCCCGCGAGCGCGGGAGTGCCAGTTGCAACAGCCGTGCTTCGTCCGCCTGGTCGCGGCTGAGTTCGCCGGTCAGCGCGCCTTCGCTCATGACCAGGATGCGGTCGCTGATGCCCATCACTTCCATCAGGTCGCTGGACACCACAATCACCGCAATGCCGCTGGCGGCCAGGTTATGGATGATCTGGTAGATCTCCGACTTGGCGCCGATATCGATGCCCCGCGTCGGTTCATCCAGCAACAGTACTTTCATCGGCATCGACAGCCAGCGGCCGA
>NZ_PCOZ01000039.1 GCF_002979555.1 Pseudomonas sp. MYb60
GAAGCGCAAGTGGTTGAAGTTGTTGAAGAATTCTTCGAAAACTTCTGAAAATAATCACTTGACAGCAAATGAGGCTGCTGTAGAATGCGCGCCTCGGTTGAGACGAAAGATCTTAACCAACCGCTCTTTAACAACTGAATCAAGCAATTCGTGTGGGTGCTTGTGGAGTCAGACTGATAGTCAACAAGATTATCAGCATCACAAGTTACTCCGCGAGAAATCAAAGATGTAACCAACGATTGCTGAGCCAAGTTTAGGGTTTCTTAAAAACCCAAAGATGTTTGAACTGAAGAGTTTGATCATGGCTCAGATTGAACGCTGGCGGCAGGCCTAACACATGCAAGTCGAGCGGTAGAGAGAAGCTTGCTTCTCTTGAGAGCGGCGGACGGGTGAGTAATGCCTAGGAATCTGCCTGGTAGTGGGGGATAACGTTCGGAAACGGACGCTAATACCGCATACGTCCTACGGGAGAAAGCAGGGGACCTTCGGGCCTTGCGCTATCAGATGAGCCTAGGTCGGATTAGCTAGTTGGTGGGGTAATGGCTCACCAAGGCGACGATCCGTAACTGGTCTGAGAGGATGATCAGTCACACTGGAACTGAGACACGGTCCAGACTCCTACGGGAGGCAGCAGTGGGGAATATTGGACAATGGGCGAAAGCCTGATCCAGCCATGCCGCGTGTGTGAAGAAGGTCTTCGGATTGTAAAGCACTTTAAGTTGGGAGGAAGGGCAGTTACCTAATACGTGATTGTTTTGACGTTACCGACAGAATAAGCACCGGCTAACTCTGTGCCAGCAGCCGCGGTAATACAGAGGGTGCAAGCGTTAATCGGAATTACTGGGCGTAAAGCGCGCGTAGGTGGTTTGTTAAGTTGGATGTGAAATCCCCGGGCTCAACCTGGGAACTGCATTCAAAACTGACTGACTAGAGTATGGTAGAGGGTGGTGGAATTTCCTGTGTAGCGGTGAAATGCGTAGATATAGGAAGGAACACCAGTGGCGAAGGCGACCACCTGGACTAATACTGACACTGAGGTGCGAAAGCGTGGGGAGCAAACAGGATTAGATACCCTGGTAGTCCACGCCGTAAACGATGTCAACTAGCCGTTGGAAGCCTTGAGCTTTTAGTGGCGCAGCTAACGCATTAAGTTGACCGCCTGGGGAGTACGGCCGCAAGGTTAAAACTCAAATGAATTGACGGGGGCCCGCACAAGCGGTGGAGCATGTGGTTTAATTCGAAGCAACGCGAAGAACCTTACCAGGCCTTGACATCCAATGAACTTTCTAGAGATAGATTGGTGCCTTCGGGAACATTGAGACAGGTGCTGCATGGCTGTCGTCAGCTCGTGTCGTGAGATGTTGGGTTAAGTCCCGTAACGAGCGCAACCCTTGTCCTTAGTTACCAGCACGTAATGGTGGGCACTCTAAGGAGACTGCCGGTGACAAACCGGAGGAAGGTGGGGATGACGTCAAGTCATCATGGCCCTTACGGCCTGGGCTACACACGTGCTACAATGGTCGGTACAGAGGGTTGCCAAGCCGCGAGGTGGAGCTAATCCCATAAAACCGATCGTAGTCCGGATCGCAGTCTGCAACTCGACTGCGTGAAGTCGGAATCGCTAGTAATCGCGAATCAGAATGTCGCGGTGAATACGTTCCCGGGCCTTGTACACACCGCCCGTCACACCATGGGAGTGGGTTGCACCAGAAGTAGCTAGTCTAACCTTCGGGAGGACGGTTACCACGGTGTGATTCATGACTGGGGTGAAGTCGTAACAAGGTAGCCGTAGGGGAACCTGCGGCTGGATCACCTCCTTAATCGACGACATCAGCTGCTCCATAAGTTCCCACACGAATTGCTTGATTCATTGAAGAAGACGATAAAGAAGCAGCCCGAAATTGGGTCTGTAGCTCAGTTGGTTAGAGCGCACCCCTGATAAGGGTGAGGTCGGCAGTTCGAATCTGCCCAGACCCACCAATTTTGTGTGGGAAACGCCTGTAGAAATACGGGGCCATAGCTCAGCTGGGAGAGCGCCTGCCTTGCACGCAGGAGGTCAACGGTTCGATCCCGTTTGGCTCCACCACTACTGCTTCTAGAAGTTGAAAGCTTAGAAATGAGCATTCCATCAATGTGATGGTGAATGTTGATTTCTAGTCTTTGATTAGATCGTTCTTTAAAAATTTGGGTATGTGATAGAAAGATAGACTGAACGTTACTTTCACTGGTAACGGATCAGGCTAAGGTAAAATTTGTGAGTTCTCTTAGTTGAGAAATTCGAATTTTCGGCGAATGTCGTCTTCACAGTATAACCAGATTGCTTGGGGTTATATGGTCAAGTGAAGAAGCGCATACGGTGGATGCCTTGGCAGTCAGAGGCGATGAAAGACGTGGTAGCCTGCGAAAAGCTTCGGGGAGTCGGCAAACAGACTTTGATCCGGAGATGTCTGAATGGGGGAACCCAGCCATCATAAGATGGTTATCTTACGCTGAATACATAGGCGTAAGAGGCGAACCAGGGGAACTGAAACATCTAAGTACCCTGAGGAAAAGAAATCAACCGAGATTCCCTTAGTAGTGGCGAGCGAACGGGGACTAGCCCTTAAGTGGCTTTGAGATTAGCGGAACGCTCTGGAAAGTGCGGCCATAGTGGGTGATAGCCCTGTACGCGAAAATCTCTTAGTCATGAAATCGAGTAGGACGGAGCACGAGAAACTTTGTCTGAATATGGGGGGACCATCCTCCAAGGCTAAATACTACTGACTGACCGATAGTGAACTAGTACCGTGAGGGAAAGGCGAAAAGAACCCCGGAGAGGGGAGTGAAATAGATCCTGAAACCGTATGCGTACAAGCAGTGGGAGCCCACTTTGTTGGGTGACTGCGTACCTTTTGTATAATGGGTCAGCGACTTATTTTCAGTGGCGAGCTTAACCGAATAGGGGAGGCGTAGCGAAAGCGAGTCTTAATAGGGCGTCTAGTCGCTGGGAATAGACCCGAAACCGGGCGATCTATCCATGGGCAGGTTGAAGGTTGGGTAACACTAACTGGAGGACCGAACCGACTACCGTTGAAAAGTTAGCGGATGACCTGTGGATCGGAGTGAAAGGCTAATCAAGCTCGGAGATAGCTGGTTCTCCTCGAAAGCTATTTAGGTAGCGCCTCATGTATCACTGTAGGGGGTAGAGCACTGTTTCGGCTAGGGGGTCATCCCGACTTACCAAACCGATGCAAACTCCGAATACCTACAAGTGCCGAGCATGGGAGACACACGGCGGGTGCTAACGTCCGTCGTGAAAAGGGAAACAACCCAGACCGTCAGCTAAGGTCCCAAAGTTATGGTTAAGTGGGAAACGATGTGGGAAGGCTTAGACAGCTAGGAGGTTGGCTTAGAAGCAGCCACCCTTTAAAGAAAGCGTAATAGCTCACTAGTCGAGTCGGCCTGCGCGGAAGATGTAACGGGGCTCAAACCATACACCGAAGCTACGGGTATCACGTAAGTGATGCGGTAGAGGAGCGTTCTGTAAGCCTGTGAAGGTGAGTTGAGAAGCTTGCTGGAGGTATCAGAAGTGCGAATGCTGACATGAGTAACGACAATGGGTGTGAAAAACACCCACGCCGAAAGACCAAGGTTTCCTGCGCAACGTTAATCGACGCAGGGTTAGTCGGTCCCTAAGGCGAGGCTGAAAAGCGTAGTCGATGGAAAACAGGTTAATATTCCTGTACTTCTGGTTATTGCGATGGAGGGACGGAGAAGGCTAGGCCAGCTTGGCGTTGGTTGTCCAAGTTTAAGGTGGTAGGCTGGAATCTTAGGTAAATCCGGGATTCTAAGGCCGAGAGCTGATGACGAGCTAACTTTTAGTTAGCGAAGTGGTTGATGCCATGCTTCCAAGAAAAGCTTCTAAGCTTCAGGTAACCAGGAACCGTACCCCAAACCGACACAGGTGGTTGGGTAGAGAATACCAAGGCGCTTGAGAGAACTCGGGTGAAGGAACTAGGCAAAATGGCACCGTAACTTCGGGAGAAGGTGCGCCGGTGAGGGTGAAGGACTTGCTCCGTAAGCTCATGCCGGTCGAAGATACCAGGCCGCTGCGACTGTTTATTAAAAACACAGCACTCTGCAAACACGAAAGTGGACGTATAGGGTGTGACGCCTGCCCGGTGCCGGAAGGTTAATTGATGGGGTTAGCTAACGCGAAGCTCTTGATCGAAGCCCCGGTAAACGGCGGCCGTAACTATAACGGTCCTAAGGTAGCGAAATTCCTTGTCGGGTAAGTTCCGACCTGCACGAATGGCGTAACGATGGCGGCGCTGTCTCCACCCGAGACTCAGTGAAATTGAAATCGCTGTGAAGATGCAGTGTATCCGCGGCTAGACGGAAAGACCCCGTGAACCTTTACTATAGCTTTGCACTGGACTTTGAATTTGCTTGTGTAGGATAGGTGGGAGGCTTTGAAGCGTGGACGCCAGTCTGCGTGGAGCCATCCTTGAAATACCACCCTGGCAACTTTGAGGTTCTAACTCAGGTCCGTTATCCGGATCGAGGACAGTGTATGGTGGGTAGTTTGACTGGGGCGGTCTCCTCCTAAAGAGTAACGGAGGAGTACGAAGGTGCGCTCAGACCGGTCGGAAATCGGTCGTAGAGTATAAAGGCAAAAGCGCGCTTGACTGCGAGACAGACACGTCGAGCAGGTACGAAAGTAGGTCTTAGTGATCCGGTGGTTCTGTATGGAAGGGCCATCGCTCAACGGATAAAAGGTACTCCGGGGATAACAGGCTGATACCGCCCAAGAGTTCATATCGACGGCGGTGTTTGGCACCTCGATGTCGGCTCATCACATCCTGGGGCTGAAGCCGGTCCCAAGGGTATGGCTGTTCGCCATTTAAAGTGGTACGCGAGCTGGGTTTAGAACGTCGTGAGACAGTTCGGTCCCTATCTGCCGTGGACGTTTGAGATTTGAGAGGGGCTGCTCCTAGTACGAGAGGACCGGAGTGGACGAACCTCTGGTGTTCCGGTTGTCACGCCAGTGGCATTGCCGGGTAGCTATGTTCGGAATAGATAACCGCTGAAAGCATCTAAGCGGGAAACTAGCCTCAAGATGAGATCTCACTGGAACCTTGAGTTCCCTGAAGGGCCGTCGAAGACTACGACGTTGATAGGTTGGGTGTGTAAGCGCTGTGAGGCGTTGAGCTAACCAATACTAATTGCCCGTGAGGCTTGACCATATAACACCCAAGCAATTTGACTACTCGAAAGAGCATCAGATTGCGGTGTGTGAAGACGAAATGAACCGAAAGTTCGACGCTCACAAGACACCGACTTCTATTACATACCCAATTTGCTGAAGCGAGGCCAACAGGTCACGACTCAGTACCCGAATTTCTTGACGACCATAGAGCATTGGAACCACCTGATCCCATCCCGAACTCAGCAGTGAAACGATG
>NZ_PCOZ01000004.1 GCF_002979555.1 Pseudomonas sp. MYb60
CGTCCCCTAGGGGACTCGAACCCCTGTTACCGCCGTGAAAGGGCGGTGTCCTAGGCCACTAGACGAAGGGGACACACGTACAACATTCACTACTCATCGCGTTTCGCTGTGTGCTTTACGCTTTAAGTGGCGCGCATTCTATGGATGGATTGGAAGGTCGTCAACCCCCAAGGATAAATTTATTAAAATCAATGACTTCGCTCGGCATATCAGGCCTTTGCGGGCATTCTGCGCGTCCGGGCCTTGGCGCCTATATTCTGGCGCCGCGCAAGGCGTTATAGTTCGAAACAGCAGATGACGGCATTGTGCATCTATGCAGGGAACGTTTATCTATAAAGAAGAATCTACTTGGGCGACTGGTCGTTCTGTCCTATCCGGCCGATAACCCAATCACTACACTCCACTGCACATCCCAATAAAGAGGTCACACCGGTGACACCACTCATGATCACCCTGCTGGTAATAGCCGGGATCGCAATACTGATCGCCATTGGCTACATGAACCACGTGGTGGAAAACAACAAGCTGGAAAAGAAGCGCACCGAGATCGAGCTTAATGATCGCGTGCGCCGTTGCGGTGAGATCACCGAGACGTTCCCCGGCCAACTGATGACCCCGGCGCTTAAACTCTTGCTGACCCGCCTGGAACTCAACGTCAACCAGCGCTTGCTCAACCTGATCAAAACCAGTGCGCCGATCAAGGCGCGTATCGCCGAGCTGAACGCGCTGGTAGCTCAAGGCGAGTCGATCCCGGTGAACAACCCGCCGGCACCGATCCAGACCGAGGCCAAGGCCAAGGACGTGCGCTTCCTGCTCGAAGCCCTGCACGGCCAGGTCACACGTGCGGCCCAGGACGGATTCCTGCCGGCCAACGAAGCCAAGCACTGGATCAAGGAAATCCGCCACATCCTGGTGTTGCTGCACATCGAGTTCTTCAACAACCTTGGCCAGCACGCCTTGCAACAGGGCCAGCCGGGCCAGGCGCGCCTGGCGTTCGAGCGTGGCGTGCAGTACTTGCGCAAGCAGCCGGAGCCGGTGGTCTACAGTGCACAACTGCAGATGCTGGAGTCGCAACTGGCCCGCGCCAACTCTACCGTGCTGACCAACAGCAAGCCGGCCGAAGATGAAGTCAACGAACTGACTGAAGGCCTGAAAGTCGCCGATACCGACGCCGAGTGGAAAAAACGCGTTATCTACGACTGAGATCAGCGGGCTGATGCTGCTGATTGGATCGCCTCTGAGAGGGTGACTTGTTGTGGTGTGTGGGCTTGTCGAATCGTCGCTCCGCCCGCTCATCACACAAGGACTGGCCCTCCTTCTCGCCCTGACATGCCATCATTTTGAGCCTATCCCCCCGCGCCCGACTCGCGTAAAACCTTGACTTCACCCCGTGAAATCAGAGGCTTCACATGCCTGTCGCCGTCATAGATGGACAACCGCTGCACTACATCGACCAAGGCACCGGCCCGGTCGTCCTGCTGGGTTCCAGCTACCTGTGGGGCTACGACATGTGGGCGCCGCAGATCGAAGCGCTGTCTCAGCAGTATCGGGTGATCGTGCCCGAACTGTGGGGCCATGGTGCCTCGGGCCCATTGCCCGAACACACCCGATCCCTGGATGACCTGGCGCGCCAGACCCTGGCCCTGCTGGACCAACTGGACATCGAACATTTCAACCTGGTGGGGCTGTCAGTCGGTGGCATGTGGGGCGCGCGCCTGGCGTTGCTGGCTCCGCAGCGCACGGACAGCCTGGTGCTGATGGACACTTTCCTGGGTGCCGAGCCCGAGGCCACGCGCGAGTATTATTTTTCGTTGTTCAAGATGATCGAAGACACCGGCACCATCTCCGATCAATTGCTGGACGTCATCGCACCGATCTTCTTCCACCCCGGCATCGACCGCGACACTGCGCTGTATCAGGATTTTCGTCAGTCACTGCAGGACTTTTCCCGCGAGCGCCTGCTGCATAGCGTTGTGCCGCTGGGCCGGCTGATCTTCAGTCGTGAGGATGTGCTGTCGCAACTGCCGAATCTGGACGGCGACACCACCCTGGTGATGTGCGGTGAACAGGACAAACCACGACCGCCCGCCGAAGCCAAAGCAATGGCCGACCTCATCGGCTGCAGCCTGACCCTGATTCCGGATGCCGGGCATATCTCGGCTCGGGAAAACCCGGACTTCGTCAACGAGGCCTTGCTGACCTTCCTCGCCAACCACGCGTGAGCGCCCTGCCCTTTGATCGTTGCAGCCGCAGCGATCAAAGGCGGAAGTGCCCCACCATGCCTTTGAGCTGCGCCCCCAGTTGCGCTAGTTGAATACTCGACGCGGCATTGCCCTGCATGCTCAGCGCCGATTGATCGGCACTCGCGCGGATGCTGGTGACACTGCGGTTGATCTCTTCAGCCACGGAACTTTGCTCTTCGGCCGCAGCGGCAATCTGCTGGTTCATCTGTTGGATCAACGACACCGCCGTGGCGATGCTGCCAAGGGCGCTTTCGGTTTCCAGCGCATCGCTGACCGCCAGCTTCACCAACTCGCCACTCTGCTGAATCTGCTGCACCGACGATTGCGCCGCATTGCGCAAGGTGCCGACCAGCCGCTCGATTTCCTCGGTCGATTGCTGGGTGCGTTTGGCCAGCGCCCGCACTTCATCGGCCACCACCGCAAACCCGCGGCCCTGCTCACCGGCGCGGGCCGCTTCGATGGCAGCGTTGAGGGCCAGCAGGTTGGTCTGTTCTGCCACGCTTTTGATCACACTCAACACCGTGCCGATATGCTGGATCTCCGCACTCAGGCTATCGATGCTCGCGCTGGCACGGCTGCTGGAGGTCGCCAGCAATTCAATACGCTGCAGGCTCTGGCGCACCACCTGCTGGCCACTGTCGACCTTATCGTCCGCCGTCTGCGCGGCGTGGGCGGCCTCCTCTGCATTGCGCGCCACGTCGTGCACGGTGGCAGTCATCTGGTTCATCGCCGTAGCGACCTGGTCGGTTTCCTCCTTCTGGCTGCTGACCTCCACGTTGGTCTGCTCGGTCACGCTGGACAACGCGTGCGCCGAACTGGCCAATTGTTCGATGCCGGCTTGCAGACCGCTGACCATATGGCTCAGGCCATTGCCCATCTGGTGCATGGCCTGCATCAACTGGCCGATCTCGTCACTGCGAGTGACGTCCATTCGCCCGCTCAGATCCCCGGCGGCAATCTGCTGCGCCACGCCGATCACATGCCGCAGCGGTACGACGATCAAGCGTGTAATCACCCATGCCGCGATCAACCCCACCAGCAAGGCCAATGCCGAGGAACCGATGATCAACCAGGCATTTTCCTTCAACTGCGCCTGCATTGACTGGTCTTCAGCGGCGTAGGCCTGGTCGACCCGGCTGACGACCTCCCCAGCGCGATCGTGCAATTGTCGGTAGACCTGCTTTTCCTGGGCCAGCAGGCCGGTGTACTCGCCCAGCTTCTCGCTGAAGGCCGCAATATGCCCGGACACCTCGCCGAGCACCGTCTGGTAGCCGGGGTCCTTGACTGACGTTTTCAACTGTTCGACTTGCGCCAGCGCCTGATCGGCCTGTTCGATCTTGCCTTGCTCCGCGGCGTCCGCATCCGCCTTGCGACTTTGATCCAGACGCAAACGGGCTTCGTTCATGGCCTCCAGCATCAACCGCGAGACCTGGCTGACCTGCCCCGCCTGCGCGATGAATTCGGCGCCCTCCTTGCCCTGGCTTTCCTTGAGCCCATAGGCGCCATCGTCCGCCAGGCCAGCCTGCAAAACGTCGAGATTGTTCGCCACGCTGGACACCGACCAACTGGCCATCTCTAACGCCAGGTCCTTGGTCTGGGTCAGCTCGACGAACTCATCAAATGCCTTGCGGTAGGCCGCCAACGCGAGTTCGACGTCGTTCATCACCGGTACATTGGCAGCGGATTCAGCCTTGAGGCTGGCGGCCACGGCGGCCAGCGCATCGACACGTTCATGCAAGGCCTCGACGGCCTTGGGGTCGGCGTGCAGCGCATAGTCCTGCTCGATCAGGCGCACCCTGAGCAGGCCACTGTTGAGGGAGGACATGCCCTTGAGGCCTTCAAAGCGCTGGCCGATGGTGTTCAGGGACCACACGCCAATGGCTGCGACCACGGCCGTGAGCATCAGCACAAGGGTGAAGCCCACGGCCAGTTTTTTTGCCATCCCGAGGTTGGCGAAACGTCGTTGCACGGCCGAAATCATTGCACTTGAACCCTCTTGCAATGGCAGATGCCATCAAGCCCGTTTTACGTGCAGGAAGATTCGCAACCCCAAGGCCTTGAACACAAGGCGTTGGCGCCGGAATAATGGCAAAAAGCTACATGCTCGTCGTTTTCAGAATGGTCGAGGTCGATCTGGCGGGCCCCATGGCACGGAACAACGCGAGCGCCCGCGGGTCGGTGGCGCAGGCCACATTGATGCGCAGCCAGTCACTGGGGTCGCCGCCGGGGTTGAACAACGCACCTGGCGACAACAACACCCCCAACTGCCGGGCGCACGCCTGCAATTTCGCAGCACTGCCCTCACCCGGCCGCGCCCACAGGAACATGCCTCCGGCGGGCACGGAGAACACCTCCCATTCTTCGTCCTCCAGCACCTGCAAGGTGGCCTTCATGTGCGTGCCTAATCGCTTGCGCAGGCGCTGTACCCACTTGCGATAGGTACCATTGGCCAGCAACATCGCCACTACCGCCTCGGCAAACCGCGACGTACCGAAGCCCGTCAGCGTCTTGAGCTGAGCCAACTGTGCCACCACGCCCGCGTTCGCACACAGATACCCCACCCGCAAGGCACTGCTCAGGGTCTTGGAAAAACTCGCGACGTAGATCACACGCTCGTCATGGGCCAAGGCCGCAAGCCGCGTGCAACTGGCGTGGTGCAGGTCACCGTAGACATCCTCCTCGATGATCAGGAAGTTCTCACGATGGGCCAACGCCAGTAACTGCTCGGCCACCTCGCGGCACAGGCTGGTGCCGGTGGGGTTGTGATACAGGCTGTGGATGAACAGGCACTTGGGCCGATGCTCGCGCAGCAGCGCTTGCAATGCGCGAATGTCCGGGCCGCCCTGGACGCGTGGCACTTCCAGCAGGGTGACACCGTGAAACGCCAGTTGCCTGTAAAGGTTGCCGTACCCGGGAGTTTCCACCACCACGCTGTCGCCTGCCCTGAGCAGGCTGCGAATCAACAGGTCCTGGGCATGGCTGGCGCCGGCGGTGGTGAGGATGCGGTCGACGCTGGTGTGGATGTGGTGTTGCGCCAGGCGCTTGAGCAATTGCTCCCGCAAAGCCGGCAACCCCAACTCAGTGCTGTAGTTGAACAGGCCGGCCGTGTCGGTGCGGGTGACTTCACGGATCGCGTAGCTGATGTCATCGCTTTCACGCCAGGCATCCGGCAGCCAGCCGCAACCCAGCTTCAACTCACCCAGCGGACCGTCGACAAACGTCCCCCAATGCCGCTCCGCACCCTCATACCAGTGACCCTCTTCGCACGCCACCGGTTGGGCCACCACAAACCCCGAACCCGGTTTCGACGCCAGCAAGCCTTGGGCAACCATGCGCTCGAATGCCTCGATGACACTGGACTGGCTGAGCAGGTTATCGAGCGCCACCTGGCGGATGGACGGCAGTCGCGTGCCGGGGCCGGCACCGCTTTGGCCAATCCACTGCGCCACGGCGCTGACAATTTGTTGCACCACCGGTACAAGGGCTTGTCGATCAATGCCTAAATCCATGAGCCACTCACTTCAACTGTCTGTTAATCCACCCAAAACAGTTAAGCACAGAAGCCCCTCAAAACAGCCTGCAAATACCTATTAAAGTATTGATTTTATTGGGTTATTTACCTTGTGATACACATTTTGAACAGGCACTTCGCCAGCTGTAGAAACGCCCCACAGCCCCTCCAAACCTTTTCGAACGAAGGGTTGCGCAAGGTCCTAGATCGCCGTCGCGCCACCATCCACGGCCAGGGCCTGGCCCGTGGTGAAGGCGGCACCGTCACTGCACAGGTACAGCACGGCGCTGGCGATCTCCTCGACCTTGCCGATGCGTCCCACCGGGTGCATGGCAGCGGCGTATTCGGCCTTGCGTGGGTCGGCCTCATAGGCACGTCGGAACATGTCGGTATCGATCACGGCCGGGCACACCGCATTGACGCGGATTTTCTTCTTCGCGTATTCGATGGCCGCCGACTTGGTCAGGCCGATCACCGCGTGTTTGGACGCCGCGTATATGCTCATCTTCGGCGCCGCCCCCAGCCCGGCTACCGACGCGGTGTTGACGATCGCCCCGCCCCCCTGGGCCAGCAACAGCGGCAACTGATGCTTCATGCACAGCCACACGCCCTTGACGTTGACACCCATGATGGCGTCGAACTCATCCAGGCTGCCGTCAGCGAGCTTGCCCTTTTCGATCTCGATCCCGGCGTTATTGAAGGCGTAGTCCAGGCGGCCATAGGCGCCGAGGGTCTGGGCCATCAACTGCTGCACATCGGCTTCCAGCGTGACGTTGCAGCGCACGAACAACGCTTCGCCACCGCCCTGGTGGATCAACGCCACGGTGCCCTCGCCGCCCGCCACATCCAGGTCGGCGACCACGACTTTCAAGCCTTCGGCGGCGAATGCCAGCGCGGTGGCGCGGCCAATACCGGCGGCGCCGCCGGTGACCAGGGCGACCTGGCCGGAAAACGTCATGCTCATGGAGGATGTCCTGTAGGAAAAGTTGCCGTGGGTCGAGTCTAGCCAACCCCTCGACCGTCACGTCAGCACTATCAGTTGCGCCTATCAAGCTGCATTCGCCCCCACGGCGGGTCTTGCTTCGCAAGCGCCGAAGGGCTATCACTTCAGGCTCATTTCCAGAAGAGTGGCTGCCATGACCGCCCAGACCAACCGCCAATTCCTGCTCGCCAAACGCCCGGTCGGCGCGGCCACGCGGGACACCTTTACCTATCAGGAGGTGCCGGTGGGCACCCCGCAGGACGGCCAGGTGCTGGTGCGCAATGAATACCTGTCCCTCGACCCGGCCATGCGCGGCTGGATGAACGAAGGCAAGTCCTACATTCCACCGGTGGGCATCGGCGAAGTCATGCGCGCACTGGGTGTAGGCAAAGTGATTGCGTCGAACAACCCGAAGTTCGCGGTCGGCGACTACGTCAATGGCGCCTTGGGCGTGCAGGATTACTTCCTGGGCGAGCCGCGCGGCTTCTATAAGGTCGATCCGGCCTTGGCGCCGTTGCCACGTTACCTGTCAGCCCTGGGCATGACCGGCATGACGGCCTACTTCGCCCTGCTGGACACCGGGGCGCCAAAGGCCGGCGAAACCGTGGTGATCTCAGGTGCCGCAGGCGCAGTGGGCAGTATTGCCGGGCAGATTGCCAAGCTCAAAGGCTGTCGCGTGGTGGGCATTGCCGGCGGCGCCGACAAGTGCAAGTTCCTGGTGGATGAACTGGGCTTTGATGCGGCCATCGACTACAAAAGCGAAGACGTGCCCGCCGCCCTCAAGCGCGAATGCCCCAAGGGCGTGGACGTGTATTTCGATAACGTCGGCGGCGAGATTCTCGACGCCGTGCTCAGCCGCCTGGCGCTGAAGGCGCGCGTGGTGATTTGCGGCGCCATCAGCCAGTACAACAACAAGGAAGCCGTGAAAGGCCCGGCCAACTACCTGTCGCTGCTGGTCAATCGTGCACGCATGGAAGGTTTCGTGGTGATGGACCACGCGGCGAACTTTGCCGCCGCTGGCCAGGAAATGGCCGGCTGGATGGCCCAGGGCAAGCTCAAGAGCAAAGAGGATATCGTAGAGGGGCTGGAGACGTTCCCGGAGACGCTGATGAAGCTGTTCAACGGCGAGAACTTTGGCAAGCTGGTGCTCAAAGTCAGCTGAATATGAGAGGGGGCAGCCCCCTCCCTCCGTTGGACCTAGGTTCGCTCTGGCTATCAGGCGATTTCGGCCACTACCTCCGCCAACGCCTTCGCCGGGTCGGCGGCCTGGCTGATAGGACGGCCGATCACCAGGTAATCGGACCCGGCGTCCAGTGCCTGGCGCGGGGTCAGGATGCGGCGCTGGTCGTCCTGGGCGCTGCCCGCCGGGCGGATCCCCGGGGTTACCAGTTGCAGCGACGGGTGGGCCGTCTTCAGCGCCTGGGCTTCCAGCGCCGAGCACACCAGGCCATCGAGGCCGGCTTTTTGCGCCAGGGCCGCGAGGCGCAGCACTTGCTCCTGAGGCTCGATGTCCAGGCCGATACCGGCCAGGTCTTCACGCTCCATGCTGGTCAGCACGGTCACGCCGATCAACAAAGGTTTCGGGCCACTGCGCTGTTCCAGCACTTCACGGCACGCGGTCATCATGCGCAAGCCGCCGGAGCAGTGCACATTGACCATCCACACGCCCATTTCAGCCGCAGCCTTGACGGCCATCGCGGTGGTGTTGGGGATGTCGTGGAATTTCAGGTCGAGGAATACTTCGAAGCCTTTGTCACGCAGGGTGCCGACGATCTCAGCGGCGCAGCTGGTGAACAGTTCCTTGCCGACCTTGACCCGGCAAAGCTTGGGGTCCAACTGGTCAGCCAGCTTCAGTGCGGCGTCACGGGTGGGGTAATCCAGGGCGACGATGATAGGAGTCTGGCAGACGGACATTGGAATGGGCTCTCAGGCAAGTCGAAATCGGCGCGGATTGTAGCGCAAGCAGCGCCGTTGCGGGATCCGATGATCGGTAAATACTGACCAACCGCCCTTCTCCCGGCATTTCCGGCCATTATTTCAAAGCTGATACATTCACGACATGCCCCCAACACGCCCCACGACTAGGCTCGCCCGCACGACCCATCGACCAGCACTTCCAGCCATGGGGCTGGGCGCCTATGCTGACCGCAACAACCAGGCAGATAATCGCACTATGCATATGAACGACGAGCAAAAAGGCGCGGTGATCGCCGATGAAAAGCGCTGGAACACCCGCGCGCTGATCGTTGATGACGATGTACCGATTCGCGAATTGCTGATCGACTACCTGGCCCGTTTCAATATCCTTGCCACCGGCGTCACCGACGGCACGGCCATGCGCCAGGCCATGCAGGCCGACACTTTCGACGTGGTGGTGCTCGACCTGATGCTGCCGGGCGAAGACGGCCTGACGCTATGCCGCTGGCTGCGTTCGGAGTCGGACATTCCGATCCTGATGCTGACTGCCCGTTGCGAGCCCACCGACCGCATCATCGGCCTGGAGCTGGGCGCCGACGACTACATGTCCAAGCCCTTCGAGCCGCGCGAACTGGTGGCGCGCATCCAGACCATCCTGCGGCGCGTGCGGGATGACCGTAGCGAACAACGGGCGAATATCCGCTTCGACACTTGGCGCCTCAACAGCGTGCTGCGCCAGTTGGTGGCCGACGATGGCCTGGTGGTGCCGCTGTCCAACGCCGAATTCCGCCTGTTGTGGGTATTCATCGAGCGTCCGCGGCGGGTATTGAGCCGTGAACAACTGCTGGATGCTGCGCGCGGCCGGTCCATCGAAGCCTTTGATCGCAGCATCGACCTGCTGGTGTCGCGCCTGCGCCAGAAACTGGGGGACGATCCCAAGGCCCCGCAGTTGATCAAGACCGTGCGTGGCGAAGGCTACCTGTTCGACGCCCGAGACATCGGCTGATGCGCGCGCCCTTCAACACGCTGTTCGGGCGACTGTTTGGCGTGTTGCTGGTGGCGATTATCCTGGCCCACGTGTTGGCCATCGCCTGGTTCCGCCATTACGGGCCGCCCCCGCCGCCGCCCCAGGAGACGTTTATCGAGCAGCCGGACGGCAGCAAGGTGATGCATCATCGGCCCTGGTTTGGTGGTCCGGTGGTGCCGCTGACCTTCCAGTTCATCTCGCTGATCATCGCGGCCTGGTATGGCGCCAAACTGTTGAGCCGACCGATCCAGCGCCTGAGTGACGCCGCCGAGCGCCTGAGCCTGGACCTGGACAGCCCGCCCCTCGACGAGTCCGGCCCACGGGAGGCGCGCCAGGCCGCGTCGACGTTCAACCTGATGCAGCGGCGAATTCGCGAACAGGTCAGCCAGCGCGCACGCATGCTCGGCGCGGTCTCTCATGACCTGCGCACGCCGCTGTCGCGCCTGAAGTTGCGCCTGGAGCAGATCGAAGACCCACGGCTGCAAGGCCAGATGCGCCAGGACCTGGACGACATGATCGGCATGCTCGACGCCACCCTGAGCTACCTGCACGAACAGCGTACCAGCGAAACCCGGCATTGGCTGGACGTGCAGGCGCTGGTGGAGTCCATGAGCGAAAACGCTCAGGACCAGGGTAGCGACGTGCAATTCGGCGGCGTCTGCGCGCCGCTGCATGTGCAACCCATGGCGCTGCGCTCGTGCCTGAACAACCTGATCGACAACGCCCTGCGCTATGCCGGCAGCGCGCGCATCGAGCTCACCGACAGCCGCGAAGCCCTGGTGATCCGCGTGATCGACCACGGCCCTGGGATTGCCGCCGACCAGCGCGAGGCGGTGTTTGAGCCGTTCTATCGGCTGGAAGGCTCACGCAACCGCAACTCCGGCGGCGTGGGCCTGGGCATGACCATTTCCAGGGAAGCGGCGGAACGCCTCGGCGGTCGCCTGCACCTGGAAGAGACGCCAGGCGGCGGGTTGACGGCCGTCATGTGGCTGCCCAGGGTCTAGCGCGCCCTGTATTCAGTGGTTGTCACGACGGCCCTGCGCCTGGGTCGCGCTCCAATCCATCAGCAGGCTGTACGCCACCGCCAGCAACGTAGGGCCGATGAACAGGCCGATGAAACCGAAGGCGATCAAGCCACCGAACACCCCAAGCAACACGATCACCAACGGCAGGTTGCCGCCACGGCTGATCAGGTAGGGCTTGAGCACGTTGTCCACCCCGCTGATGATGAAGGTGCCCCAGACCCCGAGGAATACGGCATAGGTGTAATCGCCCTTCCACGCCAGCCAGGCGGTGGCCGGGATCCACACCAGCGGCGGGCCCATGGGAATCAGGCTGAGCAGGAAGGTGACGATGCCCAGCACCAGCGCCCCCGGCACACCGGCGATCAGGAAGCCGATCAGCGCCAACAGGGCTTGCGCCGCGGCGGTCCCGATCACGCCGTTGACCACCCGCTGCACGGTACCGGCCACCAGTTCGATGTAGTAACCCGCACGATCGCCGATCAAGCGCTCCAACAGGCGGTGCACGAACATCGCCAGGCGCGGGCCGTCACGGTAGAAGAAAAACACGAATACCAGGCTCAGGGTCAGTTCGAGGATGCCGCCGCCGATCTGCGCACTGCGCGCCAGCAGCCAGTTGCCCACCTGTCCCAGGTACGGTTTGACGCTGACCATCAACGCAGCGCCCTGTTGGTCGATGCTGTCCCACATGCCCACCAGCCGCTCGCCCACGAAGGGGATCGCGCCCAACCAGGCCGGCGCCTCGGGAAGGCCATCGACCTGGACATCCTTGATCAGCGCCACGGCGTCGCGCACATGGTCCGCGAGGTTGAACCCCAGCCACACCAGCGGCACCGCCACCAGCAACATCCAACCCAGGGTCAGTATCCCGGCCGCCAGGGATTCGCGGCCGCCCAGCCAGCGCGTGAGCAGCACCATCAGCGGCCAACTGGCAAACGCCAGCACCGCGCCCCAGAACAGCGCCGACCAGAACGGCGCCATCACCCAGAAGCTGGCACCAAACAGCACCAGCAGCAGGATTTGCACCAGTAGGCGATCGTTATTGAGCATGGGGGATCTCTAGAAAGGACTGTAGGAAGACAGCTTAGGCGAACGGCGCAAGGCCGTTCGCCGGGTCTCGCCTAGCGTATCAGATGCAGGTGCAAGCCTTTGGCGTCGCCGGTGCCGGTTTCCATGCGCGCCGCGCGCACGCCCTTGTCGACCAGGGCCTGGCGCCACGCTTCGGCGTTCGGGCCGGTAAGGCTGACGCGCAGGGTGGTGTCGAGGTTGAGGCCACGTGAAATCAGGGTCAGCCACGTGTCATCCGGCGCTGTGCCCAACGCGGGAAAATCCAGTTCGCCGGTGCTTTTAAGCTCGCGCAACAGCGTTGCCGAAGCGGGCAGCAAGTCTCCCAGCGGCGCGCCGGCGTCCAGTTGTTCTACATGCAGATAGGCGCGACGGTTGCCTCGGGTAATGGCATACAGGGCGACCAGCGAATTCGCCTGGGGCTCGGCCAGGCGCAGCAGCAGGTATTCTTGCTGGCTGTCGGCCCCCACGAGCTTGGCGTTGCCAAAAATCTCATTGGCCCACAGGCTGCTTTCACCGCAGTCACGGGCCTTGCACCAGAACAACAGCTGCGCACCCTGCGCCTGCAGCGCTTCGCGGGTCGCCGTGAAGGCAGCGCTGGCGCTGTGTTCAGCCGGCAATTCGTAGGTGATCGCCGTGGCTTGGCCACGGGCAGTGGCCTGGCCCTCGTAGCGCAACTGACCGCTGATCTTGCGGATCGCGCCCATGGGGTAGATGCGCTCCTTTTCTTCGGCCGGACGGTAATCGACGATTTGCGCATCGACCTGGCGGGCAACGGCGGGCAGGTCCTGGCTGCCTGGCACGTCAGCGGCAAACACCAAGGGGCTGAGCAGGCTCAGGCCAAGGATACGGATACAGCCGTTACGCACGCTCATCGGATCAACGAGCCCTGGCCAATGGAGGTCACAGCAGTGTTGAGATTGTTCATGGTTGACTCCCTTTCAATCCGCCCAGCCTCGGCAGTTGACCGGCCCAAGTCAAGGCGCGGAGAAGAACCGATTGAAACAGTCTGCAACAAGAGCCGCGCCGGGCTCGTCATTCAGGTGCAAATGATGGCCGCCAGGTAGCGTAGTCACGGTAAAGGGCAGCCGGGAAAGTAACTCTGGATGTTTCGCCACCATGCCGTCGGCAGCCACCACCAACTGCGTCGGACAACTCACCCGGTGTACGAAGGCCATCGCTTGCTCGTCTGTCAGACGTACCGGCGAAGCCAGGGTCAGCCGGTTGTCGGTGCGCCAGGTGTAGCCACCCGGTACCGGCATCAAACCGCGCTGGGCCAGCAGTTCGGCGGCTTCGCGGCTGACGGCTACCAAGCCTTTCATGCGCACTTCCACCGCGCGATCCAGGCTGTTGTACACGGGCATGCGCTTGTCCTGAAGGTTCAGTTGCGCCTGCAGCGCCATGCCCATTCGTTCGGCCGCGTTCTCGCCGCTGGCGGTGGGCGGGATCACGCCGTCGATCAATCCCAGGTGTGTCACCCGCTCCGGCAACGCACCGGCCAACACCAGGGAGACGATGGCGCCGAGGGAATGCCCAAGTAATGCAAAACGTTTCCAGCCCAGTTGCTCGGCGACTTGCAGCACGTCGTAGACGTAATCCCACAAGGCATAGCCGGCGCCGACAGGCCGATGTCCCGAATGCCCATGCCCGGCCATGTCCAGGGCGACGATGCGCAACCCCTCGAGCTTCGGCGCCAGCCGCGCGAAGCTGTTGGCGTTGTCCAGCCAGCCATGCAGGGCGATCACCGGCAAGCCGTCTTCAGGGCCGAACAGGTGGGCCGCCAGTTCGATATGGGGCAGGCTCAGGCGCACTTCTTCGACCGGCGTGCTCATGCGCAATCGCGCTCGCGGGCGTCCCAGCGGGCGCACAGGGTCTTGATCAGGGCTGCGGTGTCCTGGGGGCGTTCCAGCGGGAACATATGGCCGCCTGGCATGCTGTGCATTTCGCCCAGGGGCAGGCGCCCGACGCCACTGGCGTGGTGACGCATCACGACCCGGCTCTGGCGCCCGCGCACCACCGCCAGCGGCACTTGCAGTTGGCGCACCTGGCCCGGGCTGGTGTGGGGCACGCCACGGTAGATGCTGATCTCGGTGGCCGGGTCGAAGCGCAGGCGCAGGCGGTCACCCACCTGGTGAAGGCCATGTTGCAGGTAGGCGTCGAAACAGTCGGGGTCAAAGCCCCGGAACAAGGTCTTGCCGGCGAAATAGCTGCGTGCCGCGTCCAGGTCGGTGAACTCTTCGCGCCGACCCAGGGTGCGCCCTGCCGGGGTCAGGCGGTCGATAAACCCGAAGCGCTTGGCTGCGCGGATCACCCAGCGGTCGGCAAGGGTCAGCACGGGCGAGTCGAGCATCACCACGCCACGATACAACTGTGGGCAGCGCAACGCCGCGTGCAAGTGCAGCACGCCGCCCAGGGAATGGCCCACGCCCCATACCGGTTCCGGCTGCTGTTGCAGATGGTGGATCAGTTCGTCCACCAGGTTCTGCCAGTTGTCATCCACCGGGAACCTCGGGTCGTGGCCGTGCTGGGGCAAATGCGCCACGGCATATTCCGGGGCCAGGGCGGCAAACAATTTGCCGTAGGTGGCCGAGGGAAAGCCATTGGCGTGGGCGAAAAACACGTGCTGCGACATACCGGATCCACCTGCGAGAACAGAGCTCGATTGTCGCCAGCCGTGGGCAGCCCGGCAATGACTGTAACTGCCAGGAATGATGACACTCCCGCCACGCCTATCGAACCGGCGGGTTCTCGCCCAGGGGCACCACGGCCATGGTCAGGCGCGATATGCAACTGGGCTTGCCGTCATCGCTGGTCAGGCGGATGTCCCACACCTGGGTGGTGCGACCGATATGGATCGCCCGCGCCACCGCCGTCACCCGCCCACTGCGCACCCCGCGCAGGTGATTGGCATTGACCTCCAGCCCCACGCAATAGAATTTGCGGGTATCGACACACAGGAACGCCGCCATGGAGCCTACGCTTTCTGCCAACACCACCGACGCGCCGCCGTGCAACAGGCCGAAGGGCTGATGGGTGCGAGGGTCCACCACCATGCTGGCGGTAAGGGAATCGTCGTCGAAGCTTTCGAAGCGGATATCCAGCAATTCACCGATGGTGTTTTTCTGGTGGGCGTTGAGCTGCTCGATATTCGGTTGGGTGCGCCACAGGCTCATGGGGTAGTCCTTGTTGGTTTTATGATGACCCTAATCCTGCCACAAAACCGACCTGAAGCCATCCTTCCTAAGGATTCTTCACACTGACCAGGCTCATCAGCCCGGCCAACGGGAAATCCCCCTCCAACTCCGCCAGGCTCGCGGTGTGCATCGGCTGTGGCTGGCGCTGATGACCGTGCTGCAGAAAGCTGATCAGGCTGCCCACCAACGGCTGATGGCTGACCAGCAGCACATTGTCATCGGTGTCGAGTTGTTCCAGCACCTGCTGCGGATTGCCCTCCGGGGTCAGCCACGGCAAGGTGCGGATCTGCGGCTCGAAACCCAGCGCGTCACGCACCAGCCCGGCGGTTTGCTGCGCCCGCACATAAGGGCTGGCGAGGATCGCACTGATGGGCTTGCCGATCAGGTGCGCGGCACTGCGCAGTACCTCGCCACGGCCGTGCTCGGTGAGGTTGCGTTCGGCGTCCGTGCGCGCATGCCCTTCAGCCTCGCCGTGGCGCAGGATCCACACTTTCACAGCTTTGGCTCTTCATCACGCACGGGGTGCGGTGCCGGCGGCACGCTGTGGGCGGCTTCGCCCTCGGGTGCGCGCGGGGTAGGCCAGTCGGCGAACGGCCAGGGTTTCTGCTCGGTATGGAAACTGCCGAAACGGCCGATCTGCGCCAGGAACTGGCTGAGGCTGTCGCCAAAGTTCATCAAGCCCAGGTTTGGCGCCGCGTACACGAGGCGGTAGATCAGTTGCACGATCACCAGGGCGCCGAGCAGGAACTGCGCGACCTGCCACACCAGCGCAAACACCAGCATCCAGAGGATGCGCAACACAATGGATTCATACTTGGGTGCTGCTTTCGGATCATTCATGGCGTGTTCCTCAGTTGAAACCGCTGGTGGAAATAAAATCGACGTCAGTCTTGGGCTCGGCCCGCATCAACAGGTCAATGACCTGGTTCAAGGTGCGCCCTTCAAACAGAATCGCGTGCAGCCCGGCGACCAGCGGCATGTACACGCCAACCTCCTGAGCCTTGGCCTTGAGCACCTTGAGGGTGTTGACCCCTTCGGCCACTTCGCCCAGGCGCGTCACCGCTTCCTCCAGGCTCAACCCCTCGCCCAAGGCGAAACCGACCTGGTAGTTGCGGCTCTTCGGCGATGAGCAGGTGACGATCAGGTCACCCACGCCCGCCAGCCCAAGAAAGGTCATCGGGTTGGCCCCCTGGTTCACCGCAAAGCGGGTCATCTCGGCCAGGGCGCGGGTGATCAGCATGCTCTTGGTGTTTTCGCCCATGCCTAGCGCCACCGCCATGCCGGCAATGATCGCGTAGACATTCTTCAGCGCCCCGCCCAGCTCCACGCCGAAGCGGTCGCCGCTGGCGTAGACCCGGAAGGTACGGCCATGCAGCACCGCCTGCACACGCTCGCACAGCGCTTCGTCTTCACTGGCCACCACGGTGGCGGTCAGCGCGTGCTCGGCCACTTCCCGCGCCAGGTTAGGCCCGGACAGCACGCCGATGCGCGCCTGCGGGGCGATCTCGGTAAGGATTTCGCTCATCAGCTTGAACGTCTGCGCCTCGATGCCCTTGGTCAGGCTGACCAGCAGCTTGCCCGCCAGCAACTCGGCATGGGGCGCCAGCACCGAGCGCAAGGCGCTGGACGGCAGCGCGACGAAGCACAGGTCGCTGTCGGTGAGGGTCGCCAACAGATCGGTGACGGGCTCGACTGCCGGGTGAATCTTGATGCCTTTGAGGTAACGCGGATTTTCCCGGTTGACCCGGATGGCCTCGGCCTGCTCGGGATCACGCATCCACTGGCGCACTGCGTGGCCGTTCTCGGCCAGCAGGTTTGCCACGGCGGTACCAAAACTTCCGCCTCCCAGGACCGCAATTGGGCGCTGTTCAGTCATATGCAATCCGTTAATCCATACCAGTGGCGATGGCGGCATTATACGGGCCGACCCGCTGTCGGCCAGCCCCCGCATCAATTCGTGAGCCTGTCGGAAAATGCCACCTTTGTGTGAAGTAATTGCAAGTTCGACGACTGGCAAAAGCCCCCACCTCAGTTAACATGGGCGGCTATCCGCAATTATCAAGGCCGTTCCGTGCATTTGGGCGCTCCTCCCCGTTCATCACTGTTGCTGATGCTGCTGTGCAGTGCGCCTGCGCTGGCCGATGACCTGTTCCTGGACAACCCGCCGCTGCCCCAGGTGTTGACGGCCACACGCCTCAAGCAATCGGCCGCCGCCGTGCCGGGCAGCATGACCGTGATCGATAGCGAATTGATCAAGGCCAGCGGCGCGCGGGATATCAGCGAACTGTTGCGCCTGGTGCCAGGCATGATGGTGGGCTACACCACCGGCAACCAGGCGGCGGTGAATTACCATGGCACCAGCGCCAGCGATGCGCGGCGCATGCAGGTGTTGATCGACGGGCGCTCGGTGTACCGCGCCGGCCTGGCGACCGTGGACTGGAGCGATATTCCGGTGGCCATGGAAGATATCGAGCGCATCGAGGTGTTCCGTGGGCCCAACACGGTCAGCTACGGCGCCAATGCGCTGATGGCGGTGGTCAACATTCTTACCCGCTCGCCGGCCAACAGTCAGGGCACGCGGGTGAAGGTGGTGCGGGGCGAGCGCGGAATCAATGACTTTTACGCCAGCCAGGGCGCGGCGTGGGACAGCGGTGATCTGCGCCTGTCCCTGTCCGGGCAACAGGATGAGGGTTTCGACAGCGACGCCGCTGGCGCCGACCGCCGTGACAGCCGCCGCCTGAATCGCTTCAGCCTGGCCGTGAGCCAGACGCTGAACGCGCAACAGAGCATCGACTGGCAGCTGAATGCCAAGGAAGGCACCAACCAACGCCCCTATACCTACACCCCGGTATTTGCCGGCATTACCGAAGCCGGTACCAATTCCGACGTCGCGGCCAAGGACTACGCCGGCTCGCTGCGCTGGAACTTCGACTTCAACGCCGATCACAGCCTGTATATCCAAGGATCGGCCCAGCAATGGAACCGCCGGCAAGTCTGGAAAGCGTGCGACGCCAAGGTCTCGTTCAGCCCCGAGTTGACCCAACTGTGGCAACTCAATCCGAACTACGCCGAATTGCTGGCGCGGCACATGGACACTTACAGCCAAGGCACCGCACCCCCCGGCAGCGCCGCCGAGCGGGCGCTGGCCAACCAGGTGCTGGACCAATGGCGCAACGGTGCCAGCCAAAGCGTCTGCGGTGACATCGATCAAAGCACCCGCGAAAGCCGCTATGACCTGGAGCTCCAGGACACCCTGAGCCTGTCCGACAGCCTGCGCCTGGTCAGCGGTCTCAACTACCGCTATGACCGCGCCGAGTCCGACACCTATTTCAACGGCACCCTGGACGATACCACCTGGCGCTTGTTCGGTCAGTTGGAGTGGCGCGCCAGCGAGCACTGGCTGCTGCAAGGCGGCGCCATGTTCGAAGACACTCAACTGAGCGGCCACTCGCTCACGCCACGGATGGCGGTCAACTACCTGATCAACCCGCGACACGGCCTGCGCGCGGTGTACTCGGAAGCCATCCGCTCACCGGACATGTTCGAAAACAACGTCAACTGGAGCTATCGCGTCACCAACCTGAGCTCGCCGGCCTACGGCCAGACCAGCGGCCAGTACTTCGTGAAGACCCGTGGCCCGGGCAATCTCGATAAAGAGCTGATGAAATCCCGGGAATTGGGGTACAACGGCTTCTTCGCCGACCTCGGGCTGAACCTGGACGTGAAACTGTTCTATGACGAAATCACCGACATGATCAGCTCGCCCCTGCGCAATAACCAGTACATTGCCAGCAACGCCAACAGCGCGCGGTTCACCGGGGCCGAGTCGCAATTCGACTGGCGCGTGAGCAATGCCGACCGCCTGCGGCTCACCTATGCTTATGTCGACGCCACCAGCAGCAACCCGCGGGACAAGCTGCAAACCGCGCGCAACAGTGGCTCCGCCGGCTGGCTGCGGGAATGGGGGCAAGGCTGGTCGAGTGCGCTGTTCTACTATGGCAACGATGCCCTCAACGGCTATCGCTACGAACGCGCCGACCTGCGGGTCGCCAAGCGCATCGCCCTGGGCAAAGCCAACGTGGAGCTGGCCGGCATGTTGCAGCAACGCCTCGACAACCAGCCCACTACCTGGGCCGACAACCATTATGATCATCGCCACGTGCTCTACTTCAGCGCGGAGTTAGAGTTCTGATATGGGCAACTTGTCACGGATGACTTCCCGATTCATTCACCGGTTCTGGCGCCGCGCTACGCTGCTGGCGTGCCTGATGCTGACGGCACCCGCGTGGAGCGCCGACATCCTGCTGACGGCCGCCGAAGACGGTGCTGGCGTGCAGGCCTTCGCCCAAGCCCTGGCTCGGCAACGCCCGCAAGACCGCGTCACCTTTACTCCCCTCAATGCCTTGCCGGCGCCCGATCGCTTGCCGGCCACCACGCGCCTGATCCTGCTGGACCTGCCCGGCCTCGACTGGCGCCTGCAGGACACCCAGGGCCCGCCGACCCTGGTGCTGCGCATCAGCCGCCTGCAAGCCCATGAGCGCCTGGGCACCACCCGTCCACCCCGCATTAGCCTGTTGTGGAGCGACCCACCCCTGTCGCGCCAGTTGCAGTTGATCGCCAGCATCCTGCCGCAGGCGCGACGCATCGGCGTGCTCTATGGGCACGACAGCGAATTCCTGCTGCCTGAACTGCGCCGGCACGCCGCGCCGCTGGAGCTGGAGATCGTGCCGCAGCGCTGGGACAACATCAATGACAGTCGCCCGCTGCAAACCCTGCTGCGCAGCAGCGACGTGCTACTCGGACTTGATGACCCGCAACTGTACAACCCGAAAACCGCCAAGAACCTGCTGCTGAGCAGCTACAGCCAGCAATTGCCGCTGGTGGGGCCCAATGCCGGGTTCGTGCGTGCTGGCAGCCTGGCCAGCACCTACAGCGACCAGGCCGACTGGCTGGCCGTGCTTGACCGCCTGCTGGACCAGCCGCCGGCGAACTGGCCGCACTCGCTGTACCCGGATCACTTTAAAGTCGTGGGCAACCCTCAAGTCGCGCGCTCACTGGGGATCGAACAGGTGGATGAAACCGGCGTCGCCGCCCGCTTGGCCGAAGGAGAAAAACGCCCATGACCTTGCGTCGTCGTTGGGATATCAATACCCGCACCCAGCTCATTACCCTAGGTCCGGCGCTGTTGCTGACCTTGCTGCTGATCAGCTTCTTCACCTTCGTGCGCCTCCAGGACCTGCGCCAGGAACTGGACCACACCGGCCAACTGATCGCCAACCAACTGGCTCCCGCCACCGAATACGGGGTGATTTCCGGCAACAACGACGTGCTCGACAGCCTGCTGCGCGCCACACTGGCCACGCCCCACGTGCGTTTCCTGGAGATCCAGGACAGCAGCGAAAATATTCTGGTGTATGTCGAGCAGCCGTCGGAACGGCACGACCGCTCGATGTCGGTAAAAGTGTTCCAGGCGCCGATCCGCCTGCAACATATCCAATTGGGCAATGACTTCTTCCAGGACAACCTCAACGAATCCAAGGCGCCTCGCGCGGACTACCTCGGACGCGTGATCGTCGGCATGTCCAACGATGCCTTCAGCCAACGCCAGCAAGACATCCTGTTCAAGGCCGGCATTCTCGCGCTGTTCGCCCTGCTGTTTACCTTTCTGCTGGCCAGGCGCCTGTCCGCCAGCCTGTCGCAACCGATCAGCGCCATGGGCAACGCGGTGAAAGCAATCCAGCAAGGCGACTACAAGACGCCCCTGCCGATCGTGGACGACTCGGAGCTGGGTGACCTGTCGCGGCATATCAACAACCTCGCCGAAGGCCTCAACCAAGCCAGCCGCGAACAGCAGCAGGCCATGGCGCAATTGATCCAGACACGTGAGGAAGCCGAGCGCGCCAACAACGCCAAGTCGGACTTCCTGGCGATGATGAGCCACGAACTGCGCACGCCGATGAACGGCGTACTGGGCATGCTGCAATTGCTGGAAACCACCGAGATGACCGAGGAGCAGACCGAATATGCGGCGCTGGCCTCCGAGTCCACCGAGCACTTGCTCAAGGTGATCAACGACATCCTCGACTTCTCGCGCATCGAACGGGCGGCCCTGGAACTTGAGCACATTCCGTTCAACCTCGCAGACCTTATCAACAGCTGCGCCCAGGCTTTCCAACACAGCGCCCAGCAGCGTGGGTTGGCGCTCAAACTGGGGGCTGCGCAAGGCATGGACAGCCTGCGGGTGCTGGGTGATCCGACCCGCATCCGCCAGATTCTGGTCAACCTGATCGGCAACGCGCTGAAGTTCACCGAGCACGGTACCGTGAGCGTCGAGCCGCATTGGCAGACCCTTGACCATGAGCTGGTGTGGTTCACCTGCACCGTGCGTGACAGCGGCATCGGGATTTCCGCCGAGCGCCTGGAACTGATGTTCGACGCGTTCCAGCAGGCCGACAGTTCCATTTCAAGACGTTACGGCGGCACCGGCCTGGGCCTGCCCATTGCCCGTACCCTGGCCGAACGCATGGGCGGTACCTTGCGCGCCAAGAGCGAAGAAGGCCGTGGCTCGGTGTTCACCCTGGAAATTCCCCTGGCCATCGACCAGCACAGCGTCCCGGCCATCGCCAGCCATGCCGAGGGCAAAGCCAGCGCTGGCGATGGCCGGCATGTGTTGCTGGTGGAGGACAACCCGGTCAACCGCACCGTGGTCGAAGCCATGCTGCGCAGCCTGGGTTTTGAAGTGAGCCTGGCCACCGACGGCGCCGAAGCGATCCGCAGTGCCGAGAGCCTGATTTTCACGGCCATCCTGATGGATTGTCGCCTGCCGTTGATTGACGGCTATGAAGCCACCCGCCAGATTCGCCAGTTGCCAGGCTGCGCCGACCTGCCGATCATCGCGCTGACCGCCAATGCGTTACAGGGTGATCGCGAGGCATGCCTGGCAGCGGGAATGAACGATTACCTGGCCAAGCCGTTCAAACGCACGGATTTGCAGCAAATCCTGCAGCGCTGGGTGCAGTAGCGCCGCGCCATCAGCCAACTCCGACTGGCGTGAAAGGCGAAAGTGCGGCAGTCTTAGGCACCCGAACGGGCCTATAAACAGGCCCGGTTTAAAATTTCAGTGAACAAGTGTACATTCAGTACCTTGACGCTGTGACTTTCACTACAACGCAATAGTCTATGTGTAGGCTGCCGACATGAGGCACGAACGCTTCATTCGGTTCGGGAAGATTTACCCTACCCTGCCGCATGGGATTATTGAGGAGCTCGCATGACCAAACAAAACGCCTTTACCCGGGAAGATCTGCTGCGCTGCAGTCGCGGTGAGCTGTTCGGCCCAGGTAACGCGCAACTGCCCGCCCCGAACATGCTGATGGTGGATCGCATCACCCATATCAGCGAAGAGGGTGGCAAGTACGGCAAAGGTGAATTGGTCGCCGAGCTGGATATCACCCCGGACCTGTGGTTCTTCGCCTGCCACTTTGAAGGTGACCCTGTGATGCCAGGTTGCCTGGGCCTCGACGCCATGTGGCAGCTGGTCGGTTTCTTCCTCGGCTGGCAAGGCCTGCCGGGTCGCGGTCGCGCCCTGGGTTCGGGCGAAGTGAAGTTCTTTGGGCAGGTCCTGCCGACTGCCAAGAAAGTCACCTATAACATTCAGATCAAGCGCGTCCTCAAGGGCAAGCTGAACCTGGCCATTGCCGATGGTTCGGTGAGCGTCGACGGTCGCGAGATCTATACTGCCGAAGGCCTTCGGGTCGGCGTATTCACTTCCACTGACAACTTTTAAGGGTTATCCGCATGCGCCGCGTCGTTATCACTGGTCTGGGCATCGTTTCTTGCCTGGGCAATGACAAAGAGACCGTCACCGCTAACCTGCGTGCAAGTCGCCCTGGCATCCGCTTCAACCCGGAATATGCCGAAATGGGTCTGCGTAGCCAGGTTTCCGGCTCCATCGACCTGCCCCTCGAAGAATTGATCGATCGCAAGATCTATCGCTTCGTCGGCCACGCTGCCGCCTACGCCTACCTGGCCATGAAAGACGCCATCGCCGACTCCGGCCTGAGCGACGACCAGGTTTCGAACGTACGCACCGGCCTGATCGCCGGTTCGGGCGGCGCATCCACCCTGAACCAGATGGAAGCGCTGGACATCCTGCGCGAAAAAGGCGTGAAGCGCGTTGGCCCGTACCGTGTAACCCGGACCATGGGCAGCACCGTATCGGCCTGCCTGGCCACGCCGTTTGCCATCAAGGGCGTGAACTACTCGATCTCCTCGGCGTGCGCCACCAGTGCTCACTGCATCGGTACGGCCGTCGAGCAGATCCAGCTGGGCAAGCAGGACATCGTGTTCGCCGGCGGCGGTGAAGAAGAGCATTGGAGCCAATCGTTCCTGTTCGACGCCATGGGCGCACTGTCCACCCAGTACAACGAAACCCCGGAAAAGGCCTCCCGCGCCTACGACGCCAAGCGTGACGGTTTCGTCATCGCCGGCGGTGGCGGCATGGTAGTGGTCGAGGAGCTGGAACACGCTCTGGCCCGTGGTGCCAAGATCTACGCGGAAATCGTCGGCTACGGCGCGACTTCCGACGGCTACGACATGGTTGCGCCAAGCGGCGAAGGCGCCATCCGCTGCATGCAGATGGCCATGTCCACCGTGGATACCCCAATCGACTACCTGAACACCCACGGCACATCGACTCCGGTCGGCGACGCCAAGGAAATGGAAGGCGTGCGTGCGGTATTCGGCGACAAGGCCCCGGCCATCAGCTCCACCAAGAGCCTGTCGGGTCACTCCCTGGGCGCCGCCGGCGTTCACGAAGCGATCTACTGCCTGCTGATGATGGAAGGCAACTTCATTGCCGGCTCGGCCAACATCGACGAACTGGACCCGGCTGTCGCTGACATGCCGATCCAGCTCAAGACGGTTGAAAACGCCAAGATCGATACCGTGATGAGCAACAGCTTCGGCTTCGGTGGCACTAACGCTACCCTGGTGCTGAAACGCTGGCAGGGCAAGTAAGGCCTGACGCTTGATCGCATGAAAAAGCCCCGACTGGTTCGGGGCTTTTTTATGGGTGAAGGTTTTGTGTGGCCGGGAGGGCCTCATCGGTGCCCAGCCCTACACGGAAAACCGCGCCACCAGGGTATTCAGGTCCACCGCCAACCGCGACAGCTCCTGGCTCGCCGCGCTGGTCTGGTTCGCCCCGGCTGAGGTCTGGTGCGCCAGGTCGCGGATGTTCATCAGGTTGCGATCCACCTCCCGCGCCACCGCCGCTTGTTGTTCCGACGCACTGGCGATCACCAGGTTGCGCTCATTGATCAAGGTAAACGCTGACGCAATCGCCTCCAACGCCGTCCCTGCCGACTTGGCGATATCCAGGGTCGAGCGCGCGCGCGTGTTGCTCTGCTGCATCGAACTGACCGCCTGATCGGTACCGTGCTGGATCCCGCTGATCATCTGCTCGATTTCCCGGGTCGACTGCTGGGTGCGGTGCGCCAGGGCGCGCACTTCATCGGCGACCACCGCAAAGCCACGGCCGGCCTCCCCGGCCCGCGCCGCCTCGATGGCCGCGTTCAGCGCCAGCAGGTTGGTCTGCTCGGCAATCGAGCGGATCACGTCGAGGACTTTGCTGATGCCATAGACCTTCTGCGCCAAATCTTCGACCTGCGTCACGTTATCCGTCACATCGGTTGCCAGCGCCTCGATCGAGACGACGGTCTGCTGCACCTGCTCGCGTCCCTGCTGGGCAATGCGGTCAGACTCGCGGGAAGCCTGGGACGTGGCCACTGCGTTGCTCGCCACCTCCTCCACCGCCGCCGTCATCTGGTTGACCGCCGTCGCGGCCTGCTCGATTTCCTGGTTCTGCTGGTTCAGGCCCCGCGTGGCGTCCTCGGTGACGCAACTGAGCTCTTCAGAAGCCGACGCCAATTGGTTGGAGGACTCAGCAATGCGCCGGAGGGTATCGCGCAGGTTTTCCTGCATATCCTTGAGGGCCTGCTGCAAGCGAGCAGGCTCATCCTTGCCACTGACGCGGATCTCGCCGGTCAGGTCGCCACTGGCGACGCCCTGGGCGACCCTCAGTGATTGCCCCAGCGGCTGCACGATGCTGCGGGTCAGCCACGCTGCCAGGCCGATGGTCACCAAGGCTGTGAGCACGATCATGCCGATCACCCAATTGCGGGATTGACTGAACACGCTTTGCGCCAGGTTCGCCGCGTGGTTGGCATTGACCTTGTTGAGGTTGACCAGCGCATACAGGGTAGTGGCCATTTCATCGGCAAACTGGTTCATCTCGCCGTTGACCACCCTGATCGCCTCGTCGAGTTGATTGGCCCTGGAAAACCCCATCACCTGCTCCTGGCGCTGCAGGTATTGCTGCTCCTGCGCCTTGAAGCGGTCGAACAGCGCACGCTCCTCGGGCAATACGATCAGCGCCTCGTAAAGCGTTTGGGCCTGGTGCAGGCCATTCTTGAGGTCAGTGAGTTTCTGTTCATTCTGGGCCAGCGCCTGGGAGTCGCGGTTCAGCAGCAAGCGCAAGGTCAGCGCGCGTATCCGCAACAGATCCTGGCTCATCTCCCCCACCGCCATCACACTGGGCAGCCAGTTGTTTTCCACCTGGTCCGACTGCTGGCGCATGTTGGCCATTTGCAACAAGGCGAAACCGCCCAGGGCACACACCATTAACGCGAGTACACCAAACCCCAACCCGGCGCGGGGGGCGATATTCAGACTGCGGATACTCATGCCCGGATTCCTTCCAAATGCGCTGCATCCATTTGCAGCTGGCTTGTCTTGAAAGGTATCGGCCAGGGGATGGATTTACATAAGACAAAAACGCGATATCAATCAGCCCGTTCATCGCCGCGAGGCTTGGGCAGGACGGCCAGAAAGTTGTCACGGGCGACTTTACGCGCCACTGCTTCCGGCAGCGCGTCCAGAAACGGATCAAACCGGTGCATTTCCCTACCCAACTTGTTGAAGCGCCCTACCACGTCCGACCCCAGCATGAAGCGCTCCGGGAAGCGCTCCACCAGCGATACCCACTCCGGCCGAGGCTTGCCCCCCTCATCCAGCAGATACGGCGTGAGCACGCTCCAGGACAGGTCGATGTACAGGTTGGGATACGCCTCCAGCATTCGGCTCAAGGTGGGCAGCAAGAAGTCCATCTGCACCTGATGCCGATGAATCTCTTTGCTGGTGCCCGCGTGCGCCCAGATAAACCGGGTGTGCGGATGATTGCGCAACGGCTCTTCGACTTCGGCCAGGTACAGCGGGTTGCGCTCGCGCTTGGAGGTGATGTTGGAATGCAGCATCACCGGCAGGTCGTTTTCGGCCGCCAAGTGGTAGATGCGGGTCATGGCTTCGTTGTTGGCACGCGGGGTGTCGCCGGCCGTCAGGGCGGTCAGGTCATCATGGCGAGTGAAGACCTCCCCGATGCCTTGCCACAAGCCGGGGTTCAGGTCGAGCATGCGCTGGATATGCGCGGCGGAATTCTTGTCGTTGGGATTGAAGCCCGACAGGAACGGATGAAAGCGCCCGCGTTGCTCCGGCGTCAGCTTGTTGATCGCCGCCGCCACGATGACATCGGTGGCGCTGTACCAGTAGGCATCAGCGTCGTCGCCGGCATAGTAGCGTGGCCGCTTGGGCTCATCCTCGTGCCACTTTTTGGCGACGGGGACACCGGAAATCATCACATGCTCGATACGGCTCTGTGCCATGGCCTCGAGCAGTTTTTCCATGCCCGCGGTTTCCTGGAAAAAATCCACGTAATGCAGGTGCGCATCGCTGTAGACATAGTCCCGGGCCTGAACAGCCAGGCTGGTGGCAGCGAGTAACAGGGCAAGACTCAGGCGGGACCAGGGCACGGTAAAACCTCGATGGGAACTGATACGGGTAGACCTCGCCCGCCCCGTCAGGGTTCATCTATCAAAAAAGGAGGAACACCGGAGTGCCAGCATGCTCTATAACTGCATGACGCTCTTACTGCCACCGTGTGAGGTTTGCCATGCCCGTTACCGTAAACACCCTGAACCAGGACAACTTCCGCCACAGCCTGAACATCGATAATCACGAATTGTTCACCGACCTGCCCAAGAGCCTGGGTGGCGACGATTCGGCGCCCTCCCCTCATGACTATTTCGATGCCGCGCTGGCGTCGTGCAAGGCGCTGACGGTCAAGCTCTACGCGCAGAAGAAAAACATCCCGCTGACCGGCGTGACCGTGGAAGTCACTCATGACGCCACTGAAGAGCAAAAGGGCAAATACAAGCTCAACGTCAAGCTGACGCTCAAGGGCGTGCTCACCGACGGACAACGCGACGAGCTCCACCGTGTGGCCGATCGCTGCCCGGTGCACAAGCTGATGACGACCGCCGAGATCAGCATCGACACGAAATTGTCGGAAGGTGCCTTCAGCCAGTAGCAGCAACATCCTACTGAGCGGGTTATGCTTTGAGCTATACAACCCGCTCAGACTGGGACGCACCATGACCACCCTCACCGTGATCCGCCCTCGCCCCGAAGATGTCGAAGGCCAGCCGATCCTGCGACCGCTGCCGTCGCGGGAATGTCGCAGCGTCGGCCCTTTCGTGTTCTTCGACCATATGCTCCCCACCCACTATGCGCCAGGCACCGGCATGGATATCCGCCAGCACCCGCATATCGGCCTGAGCACCCTCACCTACTTGTTCGAAGGCGCGCTGCAGCACAAAGACAGCCTGGGCTCAGACCAAGTGGTGCAGGCGGGCGATGTCAGCTGGATGACCGCCGGCAGCGCAATTGCCCACGTCGAACGCACCCCCGAGGCGCTCAAGGCCAGCGGTTTCAACCTGCACGGGCTGCAAGTGTGGCTGGCATCGCCCCAGGACCACGAAACCGGCCCCGGCCACTACAGCCATCACCCTGCGGCGAGCCTGCCGGTGAGTGACAACCTGGGCGTGCAGATTCGCCTGATCGCCGGCACTGGGTTTTGCCTCAAGTCACCGGTACCGGTGCTGTCGCCCACGCTGTATGCCGATGTGCAGATGCAGACCGCCACGACCCTGCTGATTCCCGATGAGCACGAGGAACGCGCGGTGTATGTGCTGGAGGGTGAGGCGCAGTTGGACGGTGAAGCGCTGGAGGTGCACAGCCTGGTGGTATTGCCGGAGGGCCAGGAAATGGCGTTGTTTGCCGAGACCGACTGCCACTTGGTGGTGTTCGGTGGCGCGCCGTTGGACGGGCCACGGCGGATCAACTGGAATTTTGTCGCGAGTGATCCTGTGCGGATCGAACAGGCCAGGCAGCGCTGGGCGGCTGGGGATTGGCCGACGGTGCCGGGTGAAACAGACAGGATTGAGCTGCCTGTGAGATAGCAATCGGGGGCAAGCCCCCTCCCACATTTTGACCGTATTTCTTCAGAAGGAACGCGGTTACATGTGGGAGGGGACTTGCCCCCGATGAGGCCGGATCAGACGCTAAAAATTAGCCCCCGAACACTTCATCCAGCACATCATGCATCAACTTGAACGCCCGCTTGGCGGTCTTGGCGTCGTACATCATCTTGCCCGGCACATTGGCATGCGGGTCGGTAAAAGAGTGCACCGCACCGCCAAAGCTGTGCAATTGCCAATCCACACCGGCTGCATTCATCTCCTCTTCAAACGCAGGCAGCTGCTCTCTCGGCACCAACGGATCGGCAGCGCCATGCAGCACCAACACTGAACCCTTGACGTGTTTCGCGCCCGCGGGGTTCTGGGTATCGATGGTGCCGTGGAACGAAACCGCGGCCTTCAACGGCGCTCCGGTACGCGCCAGCTCCAGCGAGCAGAAACCGCCAAAGCAGAAACCGAAGGTCGCCAACTTCGACGTGTCGACTTCGGCCTGGCCTTGCAGTTGCTCCAAGGCAGCCTGCATCAGCTTGAGCAGCTTCGGGTTGTCATTCTTCAACGGCATCATCGCCGCGCCGGCTTCATCGCCATTCGTCGGGCGCACGGTCTGCCCGTATAAATCGGCAATCAGTACCACATAGCCCTTGCTGGCCACGCTCTTGGCAATCTCTTCCGCACCCGCACTCACCCCCATCCAATTGGGCGCCATCAACAGGCCCGGCAGCGGGCCTTGGTGGCTGGCGGCGAACGCGAGGCGACTTTCGTAGGACTGGCCATCAATCTGATAGACCACGGAACGCACAGTGACTTGGCTCATCATTTACTCCAGTTGAGGTGCACTAGAATGAAAAAACCCGCCGAAGCGGGTTTTTCTACATCAGGGTCAAACCGACAGTTCAACCAACAGCTTGTTCAGGCGGCGCACGTAGGCAGCCGGGTCCTTCAAGCTGTCACCGGAGGCCAGGGCCGCCTGATCGAAGAGGATGTGCGACAGGTCGCCAAAACGCTCTTCGCTCTGTTCGCCATCGAGTTTCTCGATCAGCGGGTGAGCCGGGTTGAATTCGAAGATCGGCTTGGAATCCGGCACTTTCTGGCCGCTGGCTTCCAGGATCTGACGCATCTGCATGCCCAGGTCCTGCTCGCCAATGGCCAGAATCGCCGGGGAGTCTGTCAGGCGGTGGGAAACCCGCACTTCGCTGACGGACTCGCCCAATGCCGTCTTGATCCGCTCCACCAGGCCTTCTTTGGCCTTGGCCACTTCTTCAGCGGCTTTCTTGTCTTCTTCGGAGTCCAGGTTACCCAGGTCCAGGTCACCACGGGCCACGTCGACAAAGGTCTTGCCGTCGAACTCGCTGAGGTAGCTCATGAGCCACTCGTCGATACGGTCGGTCAGCAGCAGCACTTCGATGCCTTTCTTGCGGAAGACTTCCAGGTGCGGGCTGTTTTTGACCTGATCATAGGATTCGCCGGTCAGGTAGTAGATCTTGTCCTGACCTTCCTTGGCGCGTGCCAGGTACTCGGCCAGGGCCACCACTTGCTCGCCACCCTCGCCTTGAGTCGAGGCGAACCGCAGCAGGCCGGCGATTTTTTCCTTGTTGGCGAAATCTTCCGCCGGGCCTTCTTTCATGACCTGGCCGAAGTTTTTCCAGAAGCCCTTGTATTGCTCGGGCTCGTTCTTCGCCAGTTTTTCCAGCATGTCGAGGACGCGCTTGGTGAGCGCCGACTTCATGGAGTCGATGATCGGGTCTTTCTGCAGGATTTCCCGCGACACGTTCAACGACAGGTCGTTGGAGTCGACCACACCCTTGATGAACCGCAGGTACAGCGGCAGGAAGGATTCGGCCTGGTCCATCACGAACACGCGCTGCACATAGAGCTTCAGGCCTTTCGGCGCTTCACGCTGGTACAGGTCGAATGGCGCACGGGCTGGCACGTAAAGCAACGACGTGTATTCCAGCTTGCCTTCGACCTTGTTATGGGTCCAGCTCAGCGGGTTTTCATAGTCGTGGGCGATGTGCTTGTAGAACTCCTGGTATTCCTCGTCCTTCACCTCGGTGCGTGGACGGGTCCACAGGGCGCTGGCGCGGTTGACCACTTCCCATTCCAGGGCAGGTTTCTCCTCGCCTTCGGCAGCGGCCTGTTCTTTTGGCAGCTCGATCGGCAAAGCGATGTGGTCGGAGTATTTCTTGATGATGTTGCGCAGGCGGTAACCGTCGGCGAACTCATCTTCAGCGTCTTTCAGGTGCAACACGATGCGGGTGCCGCGGTCAGCCTTCTCGACGGTGGCGATTTCGAATTCGCCTTCGCCTTTGGACGACCAATGCACGCCTTCACTGGCGTCGACGCCGGCACGACGGCTGAATACTTCGACTTTGTCGGCAACGATGAAGGCCGAGTAGAAGCCCACGCCGAACTGGCCGATCAGGTGGGAATCTTTCTTCTGGTCGCCCGAAAGGTTTTTCATGAAGTCAGCCGTGCCGGATTTGGCGATGGTACCCAGGTGGGTAATCGCGTCTTCGCGGCTCATGCCGATGCCGTTGTCTTCGAGGGTGACGGTCTTGGCGTCCTTGTCGAAGCTCACACGGATCTTCAGTTCGGCGCCACCTTCCAGCAACTCAGGCTTGGACAGGGCTTCGAAACGTAACTTGTCGACAGCGTCAGAGGCGTTCGAGATCAATTCGCGAAGGAAAATTTCCTTGTTGGAATACAGCGAATGGATCATGAGGTGCAGCAGTTGCTTCACCTCGGTCTGGAAGCCCAGGGTTTCCTTTTGAGTTTCCACACTCATGGTCATCAAACTCCAATTGGATGGCAGTGGCCGCACCCAGAGGGTTGGCGGCGGGTTGTCATCAGAGTTGGGGGCTAAGACCAGGATTTCAAGGGTGGCCTGGCTCCTCGATTTTGAAATGTGCACGGGCGGTGGCGATGGGTTCAGCGGCAGTGCTCTGCCACGCGGTTATCGCCACATTCGCCACACGCCGACCCTGGCGCCACACTAGGCATTGGGCGTAGGTGTCGCGAAACTGGCCGGCGCGCAGGTAATCCAGGGAAAAATCGATGATCTTCGGCAGGCCCGGCGCGCCGGTAGATACCAGCAGGTGCAACGCTGCCGCAAGCTCCATGAAGCCGGCAATCACCCCGCCGTGGAGCGCTGGCAATATCGGGTTACCAATATTGTCGCGGCTGGCCGGCAGACGAAACAGCAGCTCATCCCCTTGGCGGGTGCATTCGATACCGATCAACCGGGCGTAGGGAATCTGCTCGAGCAACAGGCCGTAATTGCCGCGCGCGTGAGCTTGTTCCAGGCGAGTCCTGAATCGGTGCGTCATGCCTGGACTCCCTTGATCGCGCTGGCCATGCCCTGGGTACCCTTGAGCAGCTTGCCCATGCGCATGAATGTGCCCACTGCATGGGCAATGGGTTGTTCAGGATCCTCTTGATAAGCGAAGCCGCGGGTGAAGATCACGTCGGCGGTCACGCGGTAGCACTGGGCGAAGCCAAACACTGGTTTATGCGGCTCGGCGGGATGCATGTAGTCAATGCGCAGGTCCAGGGTCGGGCACACCTCGAACTCTGGCAACACGCACAGGGTGGCCATGCCGCAGGCGGTGTCCATCAGGGAGGTCAAGGCGCCTCCGTGGATAACGCCGGTCCTGGGGTCGCCCACCAGGTGCGCAGCGTAAGGCATGATCAGCGTGATGCCCTGCTCATTCGCATCCTGCGCGGCAATGCCCAGCACCTGACAATGGCGCAACGCCGACACAAATCGTTTGGCACGCTCTAACAAGGGGTTTTCGGTCATTCGTTCCAGACTCTTATTAGTGTTGTTCTGCAGTTGAAGGGGTACCCGCAAAAGTTCCGATTACGGACCAATTAATATATCTACTGAATAAAAGGAACTAATGCCGAACGGCCATGCTCGAAAGGCCAGTAGATATCTTCAATAAGGAGAAACACCCCATGCGCAAGACTTTAGCTATTTCCATGATGCTGGCCGCTACCCTGGGTCTCGCTGCCTGCGACAAAAAATCCGAAGACAAAGCACAGGATGCCGCCGCGCACTCTGAGCAAGCTCAGCAAGATATGGCGAAGGCTCAGGATAAAGTGAACGACGCTGCAAAAGAAAACGCCGAAGCAGCCAAAGCTCAGGCTGAATCGAACGCAGCCGCCGCAAAAGAAGCAGCACCAGCGACTCCAGCCACCGGTTCTTGAGACCGCGGTTTGAAATAGCTTGGCTGCAAAAAGAAAGCCCGCTTAGATAGCGGGCTTTTTTTGTCATGTCGATTTTCGCAAGTTTAACAAGTTAATCGTTTCCGCTGTCGGCATCGGCGTGTCGAACTCTGTCGCTTGTTCGATGCTAGCCTCTGCAAAAAGACACTGCCAGTCGCCCATAAAAAATGCCCCGTATCGATTGATACGGGGCATTTCGGTGTAGCGCGCAAACGCCGTTACGCGATCGCTTCGCTGCGCTTGCCGAGCATGCGGTCAATCACCACCGCCACCACCAGCACCATCACCGACGGCACCAGCCAGGCCAGGCCTTGCTCGCTCAGCGGCAGGTTGGCCAACTGGGCCGGCAACCAGTCTGCCAGGCCTGCGCCCTTGAGCGCGTCGATGCTGCCAAAGATGAACGACACCAGCATCACCGGGCCAACGATGCGGCCCTGTTCCTGCCAGAAGTCTTTGCAGAAGCTCAAGGCCACCAGCACGATGCAGGGCGGGTAGATGGCCGTCAGCACCGGGATCGAGAACGCGATCAACTTGGTCAGGCCCAGGTTGGACACGAACAGCGAGAACAACGCCAGGATCACGACCAGGGTCTTGTAGGACAGCGGCAGGACTTTACTGAAGTACTCCGCGCAGGCGCAGGTCAGGCCCACGGCGGTGACCAGGCACGCCAGCGAGATGAGTACCGCCAGGAAGCCGCTGCCCAGGGAACCGAAGGTGTGTTGCACATAGGCGTGCAACACGGCCGCACCGTTGCTGGCACCGGCCGCTACAGCGTGGCTGCCAGAACCCAGACGGAACAGGCTGACGTACACCAGGGCGAGGCCGACGCCAGCGATGAGGCCGGCAATAATCGCATAGCGGGTAATCAGCTTTGGCGAGTCGACACCACGGGAGCGGATCGCGTTGACGATCACAATGCCGAACACCAGGGCGCCCAGGGTATCCATGGTCAGGTAGCCATTGATAAAGCCCTGGGAGAACGGCGCAGCAACGTATTCCGGCGTGCCAACGCCCACTTCACCGGCCGGCAAGGCAAACGCGGCAATACCGAGGATGGCCAGCGCGATGATCTTCAGCGGTGCAAGGAAGCGACCTACGGTGTCGAGCAGTCGACCTGGGTACAGGGAAACGAAGAACACCACGAGGAAGTACACCGAGCTGTAGAGGAACAGCGCCAGCGGGCTTTCGCCGGTCAGCGGCGCCAGGCCGACTTCAAAGGATACGGTCGCGGTACGCGGGGTGGCGAACAGCGGCCCTACCGCCAGATACGCCGCCGCCGCCAGCAGGCCACCGGCGATCTTGCCAATCGGGCTGCTCAACGCGTCCATACCGCCGCCGACCTTGGCCAGGGCGATCACGGTGACCACCGGCAAACCCACTGCGGTGATCAAGAAACCCAGCGCTGCCATCCAGACGTGCGGCCCGGACTGTAAACCAACGATAGGCGGGAAGATGATGTTGCCGGCGCCCACGAACAGGGCAAAGGTCATAAAGCCCAACGCCAGGATATCCTGGCTTTTCAACACTTTCATTTCGGGAAATACCACACTACTGAATCGGAATTTAGAGAGGGATTCCCTGTGGATGAGGGAACTACTGCCGGCCCTGATGGGGGCCGACCGGTCTTGCGCGGAGCTTCCTTTTGGGAGGCGCACGCATAAAGAGGCGGCTAGGGTACAGAAATTGGCCGACAAACGCACTGTTGCGGGGCGCACTGTCCGATAAGCGACATTTGAATGTCGCGTTTTCATACTAAAGCTGACAATGAGGATAAATGTGGGAGGGGGCTTGCCCCCTCCCACAGTTGAGCTGTGTTTGATTCAACTTTTATACAAACCCAGAATGCACAAAGGCCACCCGAAGGTGGCCTTTGCCTGGTAAAGCGTCAGTTAAGCGCGAGGCTTACTTGACAGCCCAACCGGTCAGCTCGGCCAGGGCCTTGCCGATGTCTGCCAGCGAACGCACGGTTTTAACACCGGCGTCTTGCAGTGCAGCGAATTTCTCGTCTGCAGTGCCTTTGCCGCCAGAGATGATTGCGCCCGCATGGCCCATGCGCTTGCCAGCAGGGGCAGTCACACCAGCGATGTAGGAAACAACCGGCTTGGTCACGTGTGCCTTGATGTAGGCAGCCGCTTCTTCTTCAGCCGAACCGCCGATCTCACCGATCATCACGATCGCTTCGGTCTTCGGGTCTTCCTGGAACAGCTTCAGGATGTCGATGAAGTTGGAGCCTGGGATCGGGTCACCGCCGATGCCGACGCAAGTCGACTGACCGAAACCGGCGTCAGTGGTCTGCTTCACAGCTTCGTAGGTCAGGGTGCCGGAACGGGAAACGATACCGACTTTACCTGGCAAGTGAATGTGACCTGGCATGATGCCGATCTTGCATTCGCCTGGGGTGATCACGCCTGGGCAGTTAGGGCCGATCAGGGTAACACCCAGCTCGTCGCACTTAACTTTAGCGTCCAGCATGTCCAGGGTAGGAATGCCTTCGGTGATGCACACGATCAGCTTGATGCCGCCGAATGCTGCTTCCAGGATCGAATCTTTGCAGAAAGGAGCCGGTACGTAGATCACGCTGGCGGTAGCGCCAGTTTGAGCAACAGCGTCTTTCACGGTGTTGAACACTGGCAGGCCCAGGTGCTCGGTGCCGCCTTTGCCTGGAGTCACGCCGCCAACCATCTTGGTGCCGTACTCGATGGCTTGCTGGGTGTGGAAACTACCTTGCGAACCGGTAATACCCTGGCAGATAACTTTGGTGTCTTTATTGATCAGGACGCTCATTACTTGCCCTCCGCAGCTTTGACAACTTGTTGAGCAGCGTCGGTCAGGCTGGTAGCCGCGATGATGTTCAAACCGCTTTCTGCCAGTACTTTAGCGCCCAGTTCAGCGTTGTTACCTTCAAGGCGAACAACAACCGGGATTTTAACGCCGACTTCTTTCACTGCACCGATGATGCCTTCGGCAATCATGTCGCAACGAACGATGCCGCCGAAGATGTTGACCAGTACTGCAGCGACGTTGGAGTCGGACAGGATGATCTTGAACGCTTCGGTTACGCGTTCCTTGGTAGCACCACCGCCTACGTCGAGGAAGTTGGCTGGTTTGCCGCCATGCAGGTTGACGATGTCCATGGTACCCATGGCCAGGCCAGCACCGTTGACCATGCAACCGATGTTACCTTCCAGGGCTACGTAGTTCAGTTCGAACTTGGCAGCGTGCGCTTCGCGCGGATCGTCTTGCGACGGATCGTGGAAAGTCTTCAGCTTAGGCTGACGGTACATGGCGTTGGCGTCGATGTTGATCTTGGCGTCCAGGCAGTGCAGATCGCCGTCAGCCTTGATCACCAGCGGGTTCACTTCCAGCAGGGCCAGATCGTGATCCTGGAACAGTTTGGCCAAACCTACGAAGATCTTGGCGAACTGGGCAACTTGCTTGCCTTCCAGGCCCAGCTGGAAAGCCAGCTCGCGACCCTGGAATGGCTGAGCGCCAACCAGTGGATCGATAGTGGCTTTCAGAATTTTTTCTGGGGTTTCGTGTGCGATCTTCTCGATGTCCACGCCACCTTCGGTGGAAGCCATGAACACGATGCGACGGCTCGAACGGTCAACGACAGCGCCCAGGTACAGCTCTTTAGCGATATCAGTGCACGATTCAACCAGGATCTTGGTGACTGGCTGGCCATTGGCATCAGTCTGGTAAGTCACCAGACGCTTGCCCAGCCACTGCTGTGCGAAGGCCTTGGCGTCTTCTTTGCTGCGAACCAGCTTAACGCCGCCCGCTTTACCGCGACCACCAGCGTGGACCTGGGCTTTGACAACCCATTCGGTACCACCGATTTTGTCGCAAGCTTCTGCTGCTGCTTCCGGGGTGTCTACTGCGTAGCCCTTGGATACTGGCAGGCCGTATTCAGCGAACAGCTGCTTACCCTGATACTCGTGAAGATTCATGCTTTTTACCGTCTTCGTTAGGTACTGCGCATTCGGCGCTGCGCTCATTATGAGTGCCGCGCCACCTGTGACTGCTGCTTGCACAACCTGCGGGGCTTAAGCCCGTAAGACTGTGCAAGACTGCGTCCAGCGGATATTCCGCGGTGAGTCTTGCTCGCAAGGCTCACGACGGGCAACTCCGCCGTGGTTTCTTATTATCTCGCTTAGCGCTTCTTGCGGTTGGCGATGTGGATGGCGCCGCCATTCACTGCCAACGCTGCTTCGTGCAACGCTTCGGACAGGGTCGGATGGGAGAAGACCATCATGCCCAGGTCCTCGGCACTGGTGCCGAATTCCATACCGATTGCGCCCTGCTGAACCAGTTCTGCAGCGCTCGGGCCAATCACGTGGACGCCCAATACGCGGTCAGTCTTGGCATCAGCGATGACTTTGACAAAACCACCGGTGTCGTTGGCTGCCATGGCACGGCCGGAAGCAGCGAACGGGAAGGTGCCGACGTTAACGTCAACGCCTTCAGCTTTCAACTGCTGTTCGTTCTTGCCGACCCATGCAATTTCCGGGTGGGTGTAGATAACCGACGGGATCAGGTCGTAGTTCATCTGGGTTTTGTGGCCCTTGATGCGCTCGACAACCATGATGCCTTCTTCGGAAGCCTTGTGCGCCAACATCATGCCGCGAACCACGTCACCGATGGCGTACACGCCAGGCACGGTGGTCGCGCAGTGATCGTCAACGTGGATGAAGCCACGCTCGTCGATGTTCACGCCGCTGTCGGAAGCCAGCAGGTCGGTGGTCACTGGACGGCGACCCACGGCTACGATCAGCTTGTCGAAAGTGATGGTTTTCTCGCCATCCTTGTCGGTGTAGTTAACGACAACTTCTTCGCCGTTGACTTTAGAGCCAGTCACGCGAGCGCCCAGCTTGATGTCCAGACCCTGTTTGGTCAGGGTTTTCAGCGCTTCTTTCGAAACAGCGGTGTCGGCAGCCAGCAGGAACGTGTCCAGGGCTTCCAGAACGGTAACTTCCGAACCCAGGCGGGACCATACCGAACCCAGTTCCAGGCCGATCACGCCAGCGCCGATCACGCCCAGACGTTTTGGTACCGATTGGAATTCCAGGGCGCCGGTCGAATCGACGATCACGTTCTGGTCAACAGGAGCAGGCGGAATGTCGATTGGGCGCGAACCTGGCGCCAGGATCACGTTTTCAGCTTCGATGACTTCAACCGAGCCGTCTGGCTTGGTGATTTCAACTTTCTTGCCAGCCAGCAGCTTGCCGTGGCCTTGCAGGGAAGTCACGCCGTTGGCCTTGAACAAGGTCGCAACGCCGGAAGTCAGGCCTTTAACGATGTTGGCTTTACGGCCGACCATTGCTGGCACGTCCATGGTCACGCCAGCATGGTTGATGCCGTGGATCGCGAAGCCGTCTTGGGCTTCGTGGAATTTCCAGGAGCTGTCCAGCAGCGCCTTGGAAGGAATGCAACCAACGTTCAGGCAGGTACCGCCCAGTGCCAGTTTGCCTTCCTTGTCGGTGTATTTTTCGATGCAAGCAGTCGAGAGGCCCAGTTGTGCGGCCTTGATGGCGGCAACATAGCCGCCAGGACCTGCACCAATCACTACAACGTCAAATTTCTGCGACATGAAAATAGTTCCTCTATTTAGCAGCAAGCTTTCAAGCCGCAAGCCCCGCGCCAGGCCACCTTATGGGCGGCCTGACACAGAGCCTGCAGCTGCTTCTATCAGATATCCAGCAGCAGACGAGCCGGGTCTTCCAGCAGGTTCTTGATGGTCACCAGGAAAGTCACGGCTTCTTTACCATCGATCAGGCGGTGATCGTAAGACAGTGCCAGGTACATCATTGGGCGGATCACGACTTGGCCGTTGATGGCCATCGGACGCTGGATGATGTTGTGCATGCCCAGGATCGCAGCTTGCGGTGGGTTGACGATCGGCGTCGACATCATCGAACCGAAGGTACCACCGTTGGTGATGGTGAAGGTACCGCCGGTCATCTCGTCGATGGTCAGCTTGCCGTCACGGGCTTTCTTGCCGAAGCCGGCGATGCCGCCTTCGATTTCAGCCAGGCTCATGTGCTCGGCGTTACGCAGAACCGGTACCACCAGGCCACGGTCGCTGGACACGGCAACGCCGACGTCTGCGTAGCCATGGTAAACGATGTCGTTGCCGTCGATGGAAGCGTTGACGGCCGGGAAGCGTTTCAGCGCTTCGGTAGCCGCTTTCACGAAGAACGACATGAAGCCCAGGCGCACGCCATTGTGGGACTTCTCGAACAGATCCTTGTACTTCGAACGCAGGGCCATGACTTCGGTCATGTCGACTTCGTTGAAGGTGGTCAGCATCGCCATGTTCGACTGGGCTTCAACCAGACGCTTGGCCACGGTGGCACGTACACGGGTCATCGGTACGCGCTTCTCGGTGCGGTCGCCAGCAGCGAACACCGGGGCAGCGGCAGCCGGGGCAGCAGCCTTGGCAGGTGCAGCCGCTGGCGCGTTTTTCTTGGCTTCAACAGCAGCAACCACGTCTTCCTTGGTCACGCGGCCATCTTTGCCGGTGCCTTTGATGGACGCCAGGTTGATGCCGTTTTCTTCAGCCAACTGACGCGCAGCCGGAGCAGCGATCGGGTCTTCAGCGCCCGCAGCCGGGGCGGCAGCAGGAGCCGAAGCAGCCGGTGCAGCAGCGGCAGGAGCAGCGGCAGCAGCGCTGCCCTCTTCGATCGAACCCAGTACCTGGTTCGACAGGACGGTAGCGCCCTCTTCAGCCACGATTGCGCCCAGTACGCCGTCAGCCTCGGCCAACACTTCCAGAACGACTTTGTCGGTCTCGATGTCGACGATCAGGTCGTCACGCTTTACAGCGTCGCCTGGTTTCTTGTGCCAGGTGGCAACGGTGCCATCGGCAACCGATTCCGGGAATGACGGGGCTTTGATTTCGATAGCCATTATCTGTGGGTCCTTAAAATTCGGTTTCAGTCAGCGCGAAGGCGTTAAACAGTGAAAGCATCTTGCAGCAGTTTTTCCTGCTGCTCGGCGTGCATCGACGCATAACCACATGCAGGTGCAGCAGAAGCATCACGACCGGCATACTCCAGGCCCAGGGCCTTGTTATGGTTGCCGATGCTGCGACGCAGGTGATGCTGGCTGCTGTACCACGCGCCCTGGTTCATCGGTTCTTCCTGACACCACACCACGTTGGTGAGGTTGGTGTAAGGCGCGATGGCCTCCATCAGGTCGTCTTCCGGGAACGGGTAAAGCTGCTCGATACGCACGATGGCGATGTCTTCGCGGCCTTCGGCACGACGTTTTTCCAGCAAGTCGTAGTAGACCTTGCCGCTGCACAGGACCAGGCGAGTGACCTTGGCCGCGTCCAGGGTGTCGATTTCCGGGATCACGGTCTGGAACGAACCATCCGCCAGATCTTCCAGGGTCGAGATGGCCAATTTATGACGCAGCAGCGACTTCGGCGTCAGCACTACCAACGGCTTGCGCAGCGGGCGGATCACCTGGCGACGCAGCAAGTGGTAGATCTGGGCCGGCGTAGTCGGCACGCACACCTGGATGTTGTGCTCGGCGCACAGTTGCAGGTAACGCTCCAGACGGGCCGAGGAGTGCTCCGGACCCTGACCTTCATAACCGTGCGGCAGCAGCATGGTCAGACCGCACAAACGGCCCCACTTGTGCTCGCCACTGGTGATGAACTGGTCGATAACCACCTGGGCACCGTTGGCGAAGTCGCCGAACTGGGCTTCCCAGATCACCAGCGCGTTCGGCGTGGTGGTGGAGTAACCATATTCAAACGCCAGTACGGCTTCTTCGGACAGGAACGAGTCGTACAGGTCGAAACGTGGCTGGCCTTCGTACAGGTGTTTCAGAGGCACGTAGGTGCCCGCGTCTTTCTGGTTGTGCAAGACCGCGTGACGGTGCGAGAACGTACCACGGCCGATGTCCTGGCCGGTCATGCGGATCGGGTGACCTTCGAACGCCAGGGTCGCGTACGCCATGGTTTCGGCGTAACCCCAGTTGATCGGCAGGCCGCCGGCTTGCATCTTCTGACGGTCTTCGTAGATCTTCGCAACCTGGCGCTGTACGACGAAGCCTTCCGGAATTTCCAGCAGCTTGGCAGACAGTTCCTGCAAGGTTTTCAGGTCGAACGAGGTATCGTGACGCGCAGTCCAGGTGTGACCCAGGTACGGACGCCAGTCAACGAACAGCTCTTTGTTCGGCTCTTTAACCAGGCTTTTCACTACGTGCAGACCATTGTCCAGCGCGTTGCGGTATTCATCGATCTTCGCCTGAACACGCGCCTCGTCCACCACACCGGCCTTGGTCAGGCTTTCGGCGTACAGCTCACGGGTGGTGCGCTGCTTGGTGATCTGCTGGTACATCAGCGGCTGGGTGCCACTTGGCTCGTCCGCTTCGTTGTGACCGCGACGGCGGTAGCAGACCAGGTCGATGACCACGTCACGCTTGAACTGCATGCGGTAGTCGACCGCCAGTTGGGTCACGAACAGCACGGCTTCCGGATCATCGCCATTCACATGGAGAATCGGCGCCTGGATCATCTTGGCAACGTCGGTGGCGTACTCGGTGGAGCGCGCATCCAGCGGGTTGCTGATGGTGAAGCCAACCTGGTTGTTGATGACGATGTGAACCGTACCGCCGGTCTTGAAGCCGCGGGTCTGCGACATCTGGAACGTTTCCAGGACCACGCCCTGACCGGCAAATGCCGCGTCACCGTGGATGGAAATCGGCAGGACTTTTTCACCGGTGGTGTCGTTGCGACGATCCTGGCGCGCACGGACCGAACCCTCGACCACTGGAGAAACGATTTCCAGGTGGGATGGGTTGAAGGCCATGGCCAGGTGAACTTCACCGCCGGTGGTCATCACGTTGGACGAGAAGCCCTGGTGGTATTTAACGTCACCGGAACCCAGCTCGACCTTCTTCTTGCCTTCGAACTCGTCGAACAGCTCACGCGGGTTCTTGCCGAAGGTGTTGACCAACACGTTCAAGCGACCACGGTGGGCCATGCCGATCACGATTTCCTTGGTGCCGTAGGAACCGGAACGCTGGATCAGCTCGTCGAGCATCGGGATCAGGCTCTCGCCACCTTCCAGACCGAAACGCTTGGTGCCTGGGTATTTGGTGCCCAGGTACTTCTCCAGGCCTTCGGCAGCGGTCACGCGCTCAAGCAAGTGGCCGCGAACGTCAGCGGACAAAACCGGACGGCCGCGCACACCTTCCAGACGATGCTGGAACCACTGGCGCTGCTCGGAATCGGTGATGTGCGTGAACTCGGCGCCGATGGTGCGGCAATATGTCTGCTGCAACGCTTCGTGAATTTCGCGTAGGCTCGCTTCCTCTTTGCCGATGAACAGGTCGCCGGCACGGAAGGTCGTATCAAGATCGGCATTGGTCAAGCCGTAATGATTGATCGACAGGTCAGCAGGTGCAGGACGCTGCCAGAGCCCCAGCGGGTCAAGCTGGGCCGCCTGGTGGCCACGCATCCGGTAGGCCTGGATCAGTCGCAGCACTTCAACTTGCTTCTTCTCGTGCTCACTGCTCACGCTGCCGGCGGAAACCGGCTGGGCGCGGCGCTGGTTCTTTGCCAGCAGCACAAACTGATCGCGAATCGTTGCGTGCGATACATCGGTGGCAGCGTTGCCGTCTGAAGACAACGTCTGAAATTTGGTGCGCCATTCTTCTGGCACAGCGTTAGGGTCGTGCAGGTAGAGCTCATAAAGCTCTTCCACATAGGCAGCGTTACCACCTGAAAGATAGCCGCTGTTCCACATGCGCTGCATCACGCTTTCTTGCATGCTTGGTCACCCTCGATTTGGGGACACCACCGGCGAAAACACCGAGTTTGCTTGCAAAAGGCCAAGTGCAGCGACCAAAACAAGCCACTTAGGATCACGCTGATAGTTCGGGTACCAACCCGAATGCCCCTGCTTGTCTCATTTCTTCAAAATAAGAGCCGCGGCTTTGTAAGTCGCTGCTCAAGTTAAAACTACGGCGCCGGTTGAAGCCTGCGCCGCAGCATTTACGGGCACAACGGTCCTGCTTTTACTACAACGTCAGTTACACGCCGCTGTGCAGCAGCATGTTACGGATGTGACCAATGGCCTTAGTCGGGTTCAGGCCTTTGGGACATACGTTGACGCAGTTCATGATCCCGCGGCAGCGGAATACGCTGAACGGGTCATCCAGCGAAGCCAGACGCTCGGACGTCTTGGTATCACGGCTGTCTGCCAGGAAGCGGTACGCTTGCAGCAGGGCAGCTGGACCCAGGAACTTGTCCGGGTTCCACCAGAAGGACGGGCACGAGGTCGAGCAGCAAGCGCACAGGATGCACTCGTACAGACCGTCGAGCTTGTCGCGCTCTTCCGGGGACTGCAGACGCTCGATGGCCGGGGCCGGCGTGTCGTTCTGCAGGAACGGCTTAACTTTCTCGTATTGCTTGTAGAAGATGCTCATATCGACGACCAGGTCACGGATAACCGGCAAACCTGGCAGAGGACGAACGATCAGCTTGTTACCCTTGACCACGGCGGACAGCGGCGTGATGCACGCCAGGCCGTTTTTGCCGTTGATGTTCATGCCGTCGGAACCGCACACACCTTCACGGCAAGAGCGACGGTAGGAGAAACCCTCGTCCTGCTCTTTGATCAGTGCCAATACGTCCAGCACCATCAGGTCTTTACCGCCGGTATCGACCTGGAATTCCTGCATGAACGGCGCAGCGTCCTGATCAGGGTTGTAGCGATAAACACTGACTTTCAACATGGCAGCCACCCTTAGTAAGTCCGAATCTTCGGTTCAAACGTCGGCACCGTCTTCGGCGAGAAGTTCACGGCACGCTTGGTCACGCGCTTGTCACCCGGGAAGTACAGGGTGTGGCACAACCAGTTTTCGTCGTCGCGATCTTCAAAGTCTTCACGGGCGTGGGCACCACGGGATTCTTTACGAACCTCGGCAGCGATCGCGGTCGCTTCGGCGACTTCCAGCAGGTTTTGCAGCTCAAGGGCTTCGATACGAGCGGTGTTGAACGCCTGGCTCTTGTCGTTGATCTTGACGTTGGCGATGCGCTTGCGCAGATCAGCCAGCTGGGCAATGCCCTTCTGCATGTATTCGCCGGTACGGAACACACCGAAGTAGTTCTGCATGCAGCTTTGCAGCTCGCGACGCAGGGTAGCCACGTCTTCGCCATCGGTGCGCTCGTTCAGCGCGTTCAGGCGCGCCAGGGCGGCTTCGATGTTCGCGTCGGTGGCGTCATCGTATTCGATGCCGTCAGTCAGCGCTTTTTCCAGGTGCAGGCCGGCCGCGCGGCCGAATACCACCAGGTCGAGCAGCGAGTTGCCGCCCAGGCGGTTGGCGCCGTGAACCGATACGCAGGCCACTTCGCCTACAGCGAACAGACCGTGGATGATCTCGTCCTGGCCTTCGGCGTTCTGGGTGATTGCCTGACCATGAATGTTGGTCGGTACGCCGCCCATCATATAGTGGCAGGTTGGAACAACCGGCACCGGCGCCAACACAGGGTCAACGTGAGCGAAGGTCTTGGACAGTTCGCAGATACCTGGCAGGCGGCTGTGCAGCACTTCCTCGCCCAGGTGATCGAGCTTGAGCATCACGTGGTCGCCGTTCGGGCCACAGCCGTTGCCGGCGATGATCTCTTTAACCATCGAACGGGCTACAACGTCACGGCCCGCCAGGTCTTTCGCGTTCGGAGCGTAACGCTCCATGAAACGCTCGCCGTGCTTGTTGATCAGGTAGCCGCCTTCACCACGGCAACCTTCGGTCACCAGTACACCGGCGCCGGCGATGCCGGTTGGGTGGAACTGCCACATTTCGATGTCTTGTACCGGAACGCCCGCACGCAGTGCCATGCCGACGCCGTCACCGGTGTTGATCAGGGCATTGGTGGTCGAGGCGTAGATACGGCCAGCACCGCCGGTTGCCAGCACGGTGGCCTTGGCGCGGATGTAGGTGGTTTCGCCGGTTTCGATGCAGATGGCGATCACACCGACGAATTCGCCTTGTGCGTTCTTCACCAGGTCGACCGCGTAGTACTCGTTCAGGAACGTGGTACCGGCTTTCAGGTTGCCCTGATACAGGGTGTGCAGCAGCGCGTGACCGGTACGGTCGGACGCGGCACAGGTACGTGCAGCCTGCCCGCCTTTACCGTAATCCTTCGACTGGCCGCCGAATGGACGCTGGTAGATACGACCTTGTTCGGTACGCGAGAACGGCAGACCCATGTGGTCCAGCTCGAACACCGCGGCCGGGCCTTCCTGACACATGTATTCGATAGCGTCCTGGTCGCCGATGTAGTCGGAACCCTTGACGGTATCGTACATGTGCCAGCGCCAGTCATCGTTCGGGTCGGCGGAAGCGATGGCGCAGGTGATGCCACCTTGGGCCGATACGGTGTGGGAACGCGTCGGGAACACCTTGGTGATCACGGCAGTCTTGTGACCGCCCTGGGCCAGCTGCAGCGCGGCGCGCATGCCAGCACCGCCGCCACCAATGATGATGGCGTCGAATGAAATAGTTGGAATGTTAGCCATGGATCAGATACCCCAAAGAATCTGCACACCCCAGACGAAGTAAGCGAACATCGCGACGCCGCAGACTGCCTGGAAGAGGAAACGTACTGCGGTCGCGGACTTGCCCAGCGCCATCGGCGTCAGGTAGTCGGTCGCGATGGTCCACATGCCGACCCAGGCGTGTGCGCCCAGGGCTACAAGGGCCAGCAGACTGAAGATTCGCATCGCATTGTGGGAAAACAGGCCATGCCATTGCTCATAGCTGATGCCTGGATTGGCGACGAGGTATCCGATCAGGAAGATGAAATAAGCCGCGAGAACGACCGCAGACACACGTTGTGCCATCCAGTCATAGAGGCCCGAACGCGAAAGGTTCGTAACGCTGGTTACCATATCCAAACTCCTGCCAGAACGATCAGCACCACGGAAATGGCGATGATGATTTTCGAGCCCAGGCGGCCGCCTTCCAGCGTCTCACCGATACCCGCATCCATGATCAAGTGGCGCACACCGGCAACCAGGTGATACAGCAGAGCGGACAGGAGGCCCCATGCTACGAACTTGGCCAGCGGGCTGGTCAAGCATGCCTTCACCTCGGCGTAACCTTCCTCGGAACCCAGGGATTTGCTCAATGCGTAAAGCATGATGCCCAGGCCCAAAAACAGGATGATGCCGGAAACACGGTGCAGGAACGACGTAACGCCGGTGATGGGGAGTTTGATGGTCCTTAGGTCTAGGTTTACAGGTCGTTGGCTATTCTTCACGGCTTTTTTTTCACACTGAAGAGCCCCTAACAATCAGGGCAAAGTTGTAGGGGAGTGCACTGGTCAGGTAGCACCACCCAGGGAGTGCGACCCCCAATGAAAGCAAGCCCAAAAGCCCTTGGCGGTCGGTGGCCGAGTATAGACAGTTAGGTTACTAATGACAACGCGCCTGCCTCACCCTAATAGCGGATTGCGCTGGCGGGATAAAAGGCGTAAATGGCAGTCAATTTCGAGGAAAAAGTCCGGTTAAAGCCTTCTGGTGCAAGACTTTAGGCAAATTGACATCTGGATTTATATCAATATAGTGGTGCGGGCCCTGCGTGGGGGGTCTGTCTGATGATTTGAAGCATAAATAGGAGGCCACATGGCTGACAAAAAAGCGCAGTTGATCATCGAGGGCGCAGCCCCCGTCGAGCTGCCCATTTTAACCGGCACCGTTGGTCCCGATGTTATCGACGTACGGGGCCTGACGGCCACGGGCCGTTTCACTTTCGACCCAGGCTTCATGTCGACCGCCTCTTGCGAGTCGAAGATCACCTATATCGACGGCGACAATGGCATTCTGCTTCACCGCGGCTACCCGATCGAGCAACTGGCCGAGCAGTCGGACTACCTGGAAACCTGCTACCTGCTGCTAAATGGCGAACTGCCAACAGCCGAGCAGAAAGCCCAGTTCGTCAGCACTGTGAAGAACCACACCATGGTTCACGAGCAGTTGAAGACTTTCTTCAACGGTTTCCGTCGCGACGCCCACCCGATGGCCGTCATGTGCGGTGTGGTCGGCGCCCTGTCGGCCTTCTATCACGACTCCCTCGACATCAATAACCCGCAGCATCGCGAAATCTCCGCGATCCGCCTGGTTGCCAAGATGCCGACCCTGGCCGCAATGGTTTACAAGTACTCCATGGGCCAACCCATGATGTACCCGCGCAACGACCTGACGTATGCGGAAAACTTCCTGCACATGATGTTCAACACACCGTGCGAGATCAAACCGATCAGCCCGGTGCTGGCCGCTGCGATGGACAAGATCTTCATCCTCCACGCCGACCACGAACAGAACGCCTCTACCTCTACCGTACGTCTGGCCGGTTCTTCGGGTGCCAACCCGTTCGCCTGTATCGCCGCCGGTATCGCCGCACTGTGGGGCCCTGCCCACGGCGGTGCGAACGAAGCCGTCTTGACTATGCTCGATGAAATCGGCGATGTCTCCAACATCGACAAGTTCATCGCCAAGGCCAAGGACAAGAACGATCCGTTCAAGTTGATGGGCTTCGGTCACCGGGTCTACAAGAACCGCGACCCGCGCGCCACCGTCATGAAGAAGACCTGCGACGAAGTGTTGAAGGAACTGGGCATCAAGAACGATCCGCAACTCGAACTGGCCATGCGCCTGGAAGAGATCGCCCTGACCGACCCGTACTTCATCGAACGCTCGCTGTACCCGAACGTCGACTTCTACTCGGGGATCATCCTCAAGGCGATCGGCATTCCAACCAGCATGTTCACCGTGATCTTCGCCCTGGCGCGGACCGTGGGCTGGATCTCCCACTGGAAAGAAATGCTCTCCAGCCCGTACAAGATTGGCCGCCCGCGCCAGCTTTACACCGGCTACGAGTCGCGTGACATCACCAAGCTGGAAGATCGCAAGTAAGCATCGCTTAGTTGCACTGAAAACGGCCTCCCTCAGCGGAGGCCGTTTTTGTTTGTGCAGGGTTCGGGAGACTGTGCTGCCTGAACTGGCCCTATCGGGGGCAAGCCCACTCCCACATTGACCGCATTCACACAGTTTGGCGTGTGAACACAGCCAGTGCGGGAGGAGGCACCCACCCTGCAGTGTGTTAACCCTTTGGATGTGTAAACACAGTCAAATGTGGGAGGGGGCTTGCCCCCGATAGCAATAGACCACCCACCCCACAACCCCCAGGCAAAAAAATACCCCGGTCTTTCGACCGGGGCATTTCTTGTTCAGCGACAACCCTTAGTGGTCAACCGCCCCACTTGCCCCCAGGCCAGTCTGCGAACGCACAAACTGCGGGAAGTACAGCGCACGCTCTTTCTCTGCCGCCGCCGACTTGTCGGTGATGGAGAAGAACCAGATACCGACGAACGCAATGATCATCGAGAACAGTGCCGGGTACTCGTAAGGGAAGATGGCTTTTTCGTGGTGCAGGATCGAGACCCAGATGGTCGGACCCAACACCATCAGGCCCACGGCACTGATCAAGCCCAGCCAGCCGCCAATCATTGCACCGCGCGTGGTGAGGTTTTTCCAGTACATGGAAAGCAGCAACACCGGGAAGTTACAGCTGGCGGCAATGGAGAACGCCAGGCCGACCATGAACGCAATGTTCTGGCTTTCGAACAGGATACCCAGGCCGATAGCCAGCACGCCCAACGCGATAGTGGTGATCTTCGATACGCGAATCTCATCCTTGTCGTTGGCCTTGCCTTTCTTGATCACGCTGGCGTACAGGTCGTGGGACACCGCCGAAGCACCGGCCAGTGTCAGGCCGGCAACCACCGCGAGGATGGTGGCGAAGGCCACGGCCGAGATGAAGCCCAGGAAAATACTGCCACCCACCGCATTGGCCAGGTGCACCGCCGCCATGTTGTTACCGCCCAGCAACGCGCCTGCTGCATCCTTGAACGCCGGGTTGGTGCTCACCAGCAGGATCGCGCCAAAACCGATGATGAAGGTCAGGATGTAGAAGTAACCAATGAAGCCCGTCGCGTAGAACACGCTCTTGCGTGCTTCCTTGGCATCGCTGACCGTGAAGAAGCGCATCAGGATGTGTGGCAGGCCAGCGGTACCGAACATCAGTGCCAGGCCCAGCGAGAACGCGGAGATCGGATCTTTCACCAGGCCGCCGGGACTCATGATCGCCTCACCTTTAGGGTGAACCTTGATCGCCTCAGAGAACAGCGCGTTGAAGTCGAAGTTCACGTGTTTCATGACCATCAGCGCCATGAACGAGGCGCCGGACAGTAGCAACACTGCCTTGATGATCTGTACCCAAGTGGTTGCCAGCATGCCGCCGAACAACACATAGAGCACCATCAGGATGCCCACCAGGATCACCGCCACGTGGTAGTCCAGGCCGAACAGCAGCTGGATCAGCTTGCCCGCGCCCACCATCTGCGCGATCAGGTAGAACGCCACCACCACCAGCGAGCCACAGGCTGACAGGCTGCGAATCTGGGTCTGGCCCAGGCGATAGGACGCCACGTCGGCAAATGTGTACTTGCCCAGGTTGCGCAGGCGCTCGGCGATCAGGAACAGAATGATCGGCCAGCCCACCAGGAAGCCGATCGAGTAGATCAGGCCGTCGTAGCCGGAGGTGTAGACCAGCGCGGAAATCCCCAGGAAGGACGCCGCCGACATGTAGTCACCGGCAATCGCCAGGCCGTTCTGGAAACCGGTGATCTTGCCGCCGGCGGCGTAGTAGTCGGCCGCCGATTTGTTGCGCTTGGACGCCCAGTAGGTGATGCACAGGGTGGCACCGACAAACGCGACAAACATCACGATGGCCGATACGTTCAGGGGTTGCTTGTGCACTTCACCGGTCAATGCGTCCGCAGCCCAGAGAGCTGGAGCAAACAACGAAGCGCCCAATACTGCCAGTAGACGCCGGATCATTGCGCAGCCTCCTTGAGAATCGCATTGTTCAGGTCGTCAAATTCGCCATTGGCGCGGCGTACATAGATGCCGGTCAGGATGAAGGCGGACACAATCAGTCCGACGCCCAGGGGAATGCCCCAGGTAATCGAGGAACCAGGGCTGAGCTTGGCCCCCAGTACTTGTGGCCCGTAGGCAATCAACAGGATGAAAGCGGAGTAAAGCCCTAACATGATCGCCGAGAGAATCCAGGCGAACCTTTCCCTTTTTCTCACCAGCTCCTTGAAGCGCGGGCTGTTTTGAATCGAGAGGTAAATGCTGTCGTTCATTGTTTTTATCCTCGCAGCACAGCTTTTTATTATTTTGGAACGTATCCACTGTATTCGGCTGCGGGACAGGTTCCAGACGACCTTAGTCTTAGATCGAGTGTAGCGAGGGATTCTGAGGCCGCTGGAGGATTTGCGGGACGCAAAACAATTGTGGGAGGGGGCTTGCCCCCGATAGCAGTGTGTCAGTCAGCACATTTATAGCTGACAGACCGCCATCGGGGGCAAGCCCCCTCCCACAAGGGATGTAGCTGTAGTCTTATTTACCGATCCACTCGGCGACACGCTCAGGGTGCTTGGCAACCCAATCCTTGGCGGCGGCATCAGGCTTGGCGCCTTCTTGAATCGCCAGCATGACTTCGCCGATTTCATCCTTGGAGGCCCACTGGAATTTTTTCAGGAAGGCTGCCACTTCCGGTGCTTTCTTTTCCAGGCCCTTGCTGCCGATGCTGTTCACGGTTTCAGCAGCGCCGTAGATCCCTTTTGGATCGTCGAGGAAACGCAATTTCCACTTGGCGAACATCCAGTGTGGCACCCAACCGGTGACCGCAATGGATTCCTGCTTGTCTTCGGCACGGGTGAGCTCGGCGATCATCGCGGCGCCCGAGCTGGCTTGCAGCTTATAGTCCAGGCCGTAAGCCTTGATGGCTTCGTCGGTCTTGAGCATCACGCCTGAACCGGCGTCGATGCCGACGATCTTGTTCTTGAAGGTGGTGTCGGTCTTGAGGTCTTCGATGGACTTGGCTTTCACGTACTCCGGTACGATCAGGCCAATCTTCGCGTCCTTGAAGTTCGGGCCGTAGTCGACCACTTTGTCCTTGTTCTTGGTCCAGTATTCGCCGTGGGTCACGGGCAGCCAGGCTGAGAGCATGGCGTCGAGCTTGCCGGTGGCCACGCCCTGCCACATGATCCCGGTGGCAACCGCTTGCAGTTTCACGTCATAACCGAGCTTTTGCTTGATCACTTCTGCCGCCACATGGGTGGTGGCAACGCTGTCGGACCAGCCGTCCACGTAGCCGATGCTCAGGGTTTTGCTGTCGGCACTGGCCAGTGTGGAGCTCATCGCAACTACCAAAGTGGCAGCTGCGCCCAAGAGTCGTCGCATCTTCATCGTACTTCCCCGAAAGTGCTGCGCCCGACGGATGCCGAGCGACGTCAACCTGTTGTTATGTGGTGCACCGCGCCCCCTTCACGCGCATCGAACCGACTGCCACGGCATCAGTGGAGTGCTGACAGGTCGATCATCGACCTGCCGGGACTTGGAACCTGCTCTGTCAGCGACCTTGCGCAAGCAAGAAACGACATCACAACGCCAGCAGGTCGCTTTGCAGGACATGGCGCCAAAATCCCGCCCGAACTTTGCATGTCAAAATTATGCTGCCCCACTGGGACAGACCAATTCCGGGTAAGATGCGCGCCTTTGCTCCCCAGATAAGCCGACCATGCCCGCGACTGCCCGCTTCCCTGCCCTGCCCTATTTGTTTGCGCTGCTCATCGGCCTGCTGGCGCTGATTGGCTACTGGTACGGCCTCGGCCGCCCCGTGGTGTTACCGGACGTGGCCAGCGCCAGTCACAAGATGCAGTGCGCGTCCTACACCCCGTTCGACAAGGACCAGTCCCCTTTCGACCAGCCCTTCACACTGCGCCCCGAGCGCATGGATGCGGACCTGGCCTTGCTCGCCACACGCTTTGAGTGCATTCGCACCTACTCCATGACCGGCCTGGAAGCCTTGCCGGACATGGCACGCAAGCATGGGTTGAAGGTCATGGCGGGGGCCTGGGTCAGCAGCGATCCCGTGGCCACGAAAAAAGAAATCGAGCAAGTGATCGCCTCGGCCAATGCCGCGCCCGACATCGTGACCTCGGTGATCGTCGGCAACGAAGCCCTGCTGCGCAAGGAAGTAACCGCACCGCAACTGGTGAAGCTGATCGAGACGGTCAAAGCCCAGATCCAGCAGCCAGTGACCTACGCCGATGTGTGGGAATTCTGGCTGCAACACCCGGAAATCGCCCCGGCAGTGGACTTTCTCACCATCCACCTGCTGCCGTATTGGGAAGATGACCCGTCGGGCATCGACCAGGCGCTCAAGCATGTGGGCGAAGTGCGCCAGGTCTTCGGCAACAAATTTGCGCCCAAGGACATCCTGATCGGCGAAACCGGCTGGCCCAGCGAGGGCCGCCAGCGTGAAACCGCCGTGCCGAGCCGGGTCAACGAGGCCAAGTTCATGCGCGGCTTCGTGGCCATGGCTGAAGCCAATGGCTGGCGCTACAACCTGATCGAAGCCTTCGACCAGCCCTGGAAGCGCGCCAGCGAAGGCGCGGTCGGCGGATACTGGGGCCTGTTCGATGCGGATCGCCAGGACAAGAGCATCCTCGCCGGGCCGGTCAGCAATGTGCCGTACTGGCCGCTGTGGCTGGGGGTGGGCGGGATTATCCTGTTGGGCACGTTGGTGGTCGGTGGGCATGTTCGCACCCCGCGCACCGCCCTGGCCCTGCCCTTGCTGGGCGCGGTGGCTGCCTGTTCCATCGGCAGTTGGGCAGAACTGACCCGCCTCACCGCGCGCTTCGCCGATGAATGGGTGTGGGCAGGCTTGCTGCTGGTGTTGAACCTGTTGGTGCTGGCGCATGCCGCCCTGGCCTTGAGCGCCCGCGAAGGCTGGCGTGAACGGGCATTCAACTGGCTGGAGCAACGCGCTGGCTGGCTGGTGGCATTTGCCGGATTTGCCGGCGCGGTCATGATGCTGGCGCTGGTGTTCGACCCGCGCTATCGCAGCTTCCCAAGTGCCGCGCTGGTGCTGCCGGCACTGGTTTACCTGGTGCGCCCGGTGACAGGGCCGCGTAGGGAGATTGCCTTGCTGGCCTTTATCATCGGCGCCGGCATTGCGCCGCAGCTGTACCGTGAAGGCCTGTTGAACCAGCAGGCTTGGGGTTGGGCGGTGGTCAGCGTGTTGATGGTTGTAGCGATGTGGCGCTGCTTGCGGGTGCGTAAGGCTTAAGGTCGCTATCGGGGCAAGCCCCCTCCCACACTTGACTGTATTCACCAATCAACATGTGGGAGGGGGCTTGCCCCCGATGAGGCCCGATCAGGTGACCCGAGGACTACGGACCAACCGCAACCCCGCAATCACCAGCGCGAACACTGCAAACCCGGTGTTGTACAACGCCAATGCCGGCAACCCGAACATCATCCCCAGTACCGCCAACCCCCATCCTGCACGGCCCGGCACGCAAAATGCCAACACCGACGTGATCAACGCCGCCCAGCCCAGCACCTTGAAGTGAATCATCCACCCCAGGTTGCCACGCAGTTGGCACTCCCAACGGCTGGCCTCCTGCGCGCACAGGCCCACCCAACGACCATCCTCCATAAACCCGTAGCGTGCGCCATAACTGGCGGCCAGCCATAACGGCAGGGCGATAAGCAGCAAAATCAGCGGCAAGCGACGGGACATGGGGCACTCCGATAGGCAAAAACGGCGCTCAGCTTAATGCCCCGGCAGCGGTTGGCAAGGCGCATACACACAATTAGTGTTCATCAACGCGTGGCAAAGTGTATCGTCTGGCTACTATTACCCCGATTCCGACGTTTTTTCCGACTTTTCGTGCCGAGTCATGGCACTTCGGCGAAAGCACGGTGGTCATAGCCTGCGAACTTCATTCAGCACGTTTCCTCTTAGGGATTAAGTCATGCTCCGTTCCTTGCGCTGTGCTGCCCTGCTGGGCAGCCTATTTCTGAGTGCGTCAGCACTGGCCGTCGATATTGACCAAGCCACCTATGGCTACCCTTTGACGAACCCGTTCGAAGCGACCATCGCCACGACACCGCCCGACCTTCGGCCCAAACTGCCAAGTGACGACGAGATCAACCAATCCGACTACACCCTGAACATGCGCCCCGAGCGTGAGTTCAGCCTGCCGGACAACTTCTGGGCGGTGAAGAAACTCACCTACCGCATCGCCAAGCAGGACCACGCCGCACCGCTGATCTTCCTGATCGCCGGCACCGGCGCGCGGTTTGACAGCAGCCTCAACGAATACCTGAAAAAGCTGTACTACCAGGCCGGTTACCACGTGGTGCAACTGTCGTCGCCCACCAGCTTCGACTTCATCAGTGCGGCCTCGCGTTTCGCCACTCCCGGGATCACCCAGGAAGACGCCGAAGACATGTACCGCGTGATGCAGGCCGTTCGCGCGCAGAACGCCTCGCTGCCGGTGACCGACTTCTTCCTCACCGGCTACAGCCTGGGTGGCCTGGACGCGGCCTTCGTGGCCAAGCTGGACGAAACTCGCCGCAGCTTCAACTTCAAGAAGGTGTTGCTGCTGAACCCGCCGGTCAACCTCTACACCTCGATCACCAACCTCGACAAGCTGGTACAGACCGAGGTCAAGGGCATCAACAACACCACCACATTCTATGAGCTGGTGCTGAACAAACTGACCCGGTACTTCCAGCAAAAAGGCTACGTCGACCTCAACGACGCCCTGCTCTACGACTTCCAACAGTCCAAACAGCACCTGACCAACGAACAGATGGCCATGCTGATCGGCACCTCGTTCCGTTTCTCGGCGGCCGACATTGCCTTTACCTCGGACCTGATCAACCGTCGCGGCCTGATCATCCCGCCCAAGCACCCGATTACCGAAGGCACCAGCCTCACGCCGTTCCTCAAGCGCGCGCTGCAATGCGACTTCGACTGCTACCTCACCGAGCAGGTGATCCCGATGTGGCGCGCCCGCTCCGACGGCGGCAGCCTGTTGCAACTGGTTGACCAGGTCAGCCTGTACGCCCTCAAGGACTACCTGCACAACAGCCCGAAAATCGCGGTGATGCACAACGCCGACGATGTGATCCTGGGCCCTGGCGACCTCGGCTTCCTGCGTCAAACCTTCGGCGATCGCTTGACCGTCTACCCACTGGGCGGCCACTGCGGCAACCTCAATTACCGCGTCAACGCCGACGCCATGCTGGAGTTCTTCCGTGGCTAAATATCTTCTGCTGCTTGCCGCCATGATGTGTGCAGGCGTGGCCAACGCCGACAACAGCAAGGCCAATGATCCGATTGCGCAAAGCGCCGACGGTTTCAAGGAGCCGCTGACCAAGCTCAAGTTCAACCCTGGCCTGGACCAGCGCGAGTTCGAGCGCTCGACACTGACTGCGCTGAACGTCTATGACCCGCTGGAAGCGTGGAACCGTCGCGTCTACCACTTCAACTACCGCTTCGACCAATGGGTGTTCCTGCCCGTGGTCAACGGCTACACCTACGTGACCCCGAGCTTCCTGCGCACCGGTGTGAGCAACTTCTTCAACAACCTGGGCGATGTGCCCAACCTGTTGAACAGCCTGCTGCAACTCAAGGGCCACCGCTCCCTGGAAACCACCGGCCGCCTGCTGGTCAACACCACGATTGGCATCGCTGGCCTGTGGGACCCCGCCACCGCCATGGGCCTGCCGCGCCAGAGCGAAGACTTCGGCCAGACCCTGGGCTTCTACGGCGTACCCGGTGGCGCATACCTCGTGCTACCGATCTTCGGCCCGTCGAACCTGCGCGACACGACAGGCTTGGTCGTCGACTACGGCGCAGAGACCCAGATCAACTACCTCAACGTGGCGGAAGTCAGCTCCAACCACCCCGAAGTCTGGGCCCTGCGCGCGGTGGACAAGCGTTATCAGACCAGCTTCCGGTATGGTCAGATGAACTCGCCGTTTGAGTACGAGAAGGTGCGCTACATCTACACGGAATCGCGCAAACTGCAGATTGCCGAGTAATCGGCAGCATAAAAAAAGGCCATTCGTTTGAATGGCCTTTTTTATTGCACGCGCGATCAAGCCTTCGCGGTTTTCCAGAGCCTGCCCACCACGCTGACCACCGCCAGCACCAGGGCCCCCGCGATAATCCCCGCCACACCGTTCAACAGCACCGGAACCAGCCATGCCACCCCACCTGCGCTCAGGCTGACCGTCTCGATCCAGTGGTGCACCGCCGGCACGCCATGGGTGAGAATCCCGCCGCCCACCAGGAACATCGCTGCCGTGCCGATCACCGACAGGCTCTTCATCATGTAAGGTGCCGCGCGCAGGATGGCGCCGCCGATGCTGCGCGCGACCTGGCCGGGTTTCTGCGTGAGCCACAGACCCAGATCGTCCAGCTTGACGATGCCTGCCACCAGCCCGTAGACACCCACGGTCATGACGATGGCAATGCCGGAGAGCACGATGACCTGCTGCATCAGCGGCGCATCCGCCACGGTGCCCAGGGTGATCGCAATGATTTCGGCAGAAAGGATGAAATCCGTGCGGATCGCGCCCTTGATCTTGTCCTTCTCGAAGGCCACCAGGTCGGTGGCCGGATCCGCCACCGCCTCTACCAACTGCGCGTGTTCGGCCTGGTCTTCGTCCTTGCTGTGCAGGAATTTGTGCGCGAGTTTCTCGAAGCCTTCGAAGCACAGGTAGGCACCGCCGAGCATCAGCAATGGCGTGACCGCCCACGGCGCGAACGCGCTGATCAAGAGCGCCGCTGGCACCAGGATCAGCTTGTTGACGAATGACCCTTTGGCCACCGCCCACACCACCGGAATTTCCCGCTCGGCGCGCACGCCTGAGACCTGCTGGGCATTGAGCGCCAGGTCGTCGCCCAGCACGCCGGCGGTCTTCTTCGCGGCCATTTTTGTCATCAGGGCAACGTCATCGAGTACGGCGGCGATATCGTCGATCAATACCAACAAGCTGCTTCCTGCCATGAACCGGTCTTCCATCAGAGTGAGATGCACTGAGCATAACGCGGCGCAGGGCTTTGCGGGCGCCTTGTTGAGGCTCGCGGATAGCCGGTGCTACCATGCGCAACCGCCATAGTGGCAAGGAAATTCCTGGTTTATGAGCAGCATTCGCGAGCGCAACAAAGAAAAAATCCTGCGGGCGGCCAGCGAGGAGTTTGCCGACAAGGGCTTCGCCGCGACCAAAACCAGCGACATCGCCGCCAAGGCCGGGCTGCCCAAGCCCAACGTGTATTACTACTTCAAGTCCAAGGACAACCTCTACCGCGAGGTGCTCGAAAGCATTATCGAGCCAATCCTGGCGGCGTCCACGCCGTTTAATCCCGAGGCTCCCCCCCAAGAAGTGCTAAGCAATTACATCCGCTCGAAAATCCGCATCTCCCGCGACCTGCCGTTTGCTTCCAAAGTGTTCGCCAGCGAAATCATGCACGGCGCCCCGCACCTCAGCGCCGATCAGGTCGAACAGCTGAACGCCCAGGCCAAGCACAACATCGCGTGCATCCAAAGCTGGGTAGATCGCGGCCTGATCGCGGCCATTGACCCCAACCACCTGATGTTCAGCATCTGGGCCGCGACCCAGACCTACGCGGACTTCGACTGGCAGATTTCAGCGGTGACAGGGAAGGCGAAGCTGGATGAGGCTGACTATGAGGCGGCGGCGCAGACCATTATTCGTTTGGTATTGAAAGGGTGTGAGCCGGACTGAAAAACCAAGGTGCCTGTGCCAATCGGGGGCAAGCCCCCTCCCACACTCGACCGGGTACACCCCTTGGAACACGGTTTAATGTGGGAGGAGGTTTGCCCCCGATGAGGCCCTGACAGTCAGCAAAGAATCAAGCAGACACCCCCGCATCCGCCAACAACCCCACCCCCTCGATCGCCGTAATCGCGCACTGCTCATCAATATCCGACGTATCCCCGCTAATGCCGATCGCCCCCAACACCACACCCTGCTGATCCCGAATCAACACCCCACCGGGCGCCGGCACCACGCTGCCCTGCCCCAGGCTGTTCAGCGCCGCGATAAACGCCGGCCGTTGCTGCGCGTCCAGCGCCAAAAGGCGTGAGCCCTTGCCCAACGCAATCGCGCCCCAGGCTTTGCCGATGGCGATTTGCGGGCGCAGCAGGCTGGCGCCGTCCTCGCGCTGCAGGGTGACCAGGTGCCCGCCACTGTCGAGTACCGCGATCGTCAAGGGCGCCGCCGAAATGGTACGCCCGGCATTCAGGGCCTGGCTGGCGAGTTGGGTGGCGATTTTCAAGGTTAAAGCGCTCATGGTGCCGTCCTTCTTTTGTTATTGGGAATGCGGTGGAGCTCTGTTGAATCAGATGCCCGATCAAACAAATAGAACACAATGACATTTGTTTTTGTATACAATATTTTCGCACAAACCCTCCACACGTCGAAAAAGTGCCTTCCGACGAACGCCAAGGCTAGCCAATAAAATGGATTGACCTTCCCCGCTCGGCGTGAATACACTTTGTCCAGACACCACTTGTATACAATTACAAAACGCAAGAGGCACCAAAACCATGAGCAAAATGAGAGCAATCGAAGCCGCCGTTCTGGTAATGCGCCGTGAAGGCGTGGACACCGCTTTCGGTATCCCAGGCGCTGCGATCAACCCGCTGTACTCGGCCTTGCAGAAGGTGGGTGGCATCGATCACGTCCTTGCTCGCCACGTTGAAGGCGCCTCGCACATGGCCGAGGGCTACACCCGCACCAAGGCCGGCAACATCGGCGTGTGCATCGGCACGTCGGGCCCGGCGGGTACCGACATGGTCACCGGCCTGTACAGCGCCTCGGCGGATTCGATCCCGATCCTGTGCATCACCGGTCAAGCACCGCGTGCCCGCATGCACAAGGAAGACTTCCAGGCCGTCGACATCACCAGCATCGTCAAGCCGGTGACCAAGTGGGCAACCACCGTCCTAGAACCTGGCCAGGTGCCTTACGCCTTCCAGAAAGCCTTCTTTGAGATGCGCTCCGGCCGCCCGGGCCCGGTGTTGATCGACCTGCCATTCGATGTACAGATGGCCGAGATCGAATTCGACATTGACGCCTATCAGCCGCTGCCCCTGGCCAAGCCACTGGCCACCCGCGTCCAGGTGGAAAAAGCCCTGGCGCTGCTGGACCAAGCCGAGCGCCCGTTGCTGGTGAGCGGTGGCGGTGTGATCAATGCCGACGCCAGCGAGTTGCTGGTTGAATTTGCTGAATTGACCGGCATCCCGGTGATCCCGACCCTGATGGGCTGGGGCACCATCCCGGATGACCACCCACAGATGGTCGGCATGGTCGGCCTGCAGACCTCGCACCGCTATGGCAACGCGACGATGCTCAAATCGGACGTAGTGCTGGGCATCGGCAACCGCTGGGCCAACCGTCACACCGGCTCGGTGGAGGTGTACACCGAGGGCCGCAAGTTCATTCACGTCGACATCGAACCGACCCAGATTGGCCGCGTGTTCACCCCGGACCTGGGCATCGTGTCCGACGCCGGTTCCGCCCTGACGATGTTTATCGAAGTGGCCCGCGAGTGGAAAGCCGCCGGCAAGCTCAAGGACCGCAGCGCCTGGCTCAATGACTGCCAACAGCGCAAGGCCACCCTGCACCGCAAGACCCACTTCGACAACGTACCGGTCAAGCCGCAACGGGTGTACGAAGAGATGAACCAGGTGTTCGGAAAAGACACGTGCTACGTCAGCACCATCGGCCTGTCACAGATTGCCGGCGCGCAGTTCCTGCACGTCTACAAGCCACGTCACTGGATCAACTGCGGCCAGGCCGGCCCGTTGGGCTGGACCATTCCGGCGGCACTCGGCGTGGTCAAGGCCGACCCGAGCCGCAAGGTCGTGGCGCTGTCGGGCGACTATGACTTCCAGTTCATGATCGAAGAACTGGCCGTGGGCGCGCAATTCAAGCTGCCGTACATCCACGTCGTGGTGAACAACTCTTACCTCGGCCTGATCCGTCAGGCCCAGCGCGGGTTCGAAATGGACTACTGCGTGCAACTGTCTTTCGACAACCTCAACGCCCCGGAACTCAACGGCTATGGCGTAGACCACGTGGCCGTCGCCGAAGGCCTGGGTTGCAAGGCCTTGCGTGTGTTCGAGCCGAGCCAGATTGCGCCGGCCCTGCGCCGCGCCGAGGAAATGATCGAAGAATTCAAGGTTCCGGTGATCGTTGAGATTATTCTGGAGCGCGTGACCAATATTTCGATGGGCACCGAGATCAACGCCGTCAACGAATTCGAAGATCTGGCACTGGTCGGCAACGATGCGCCGACCGCCATTTCCCTGCTCGATTAAGGAGAACCCTATGCCGCGTTTCGCCGCCAACCTGTCCATGCTGTTTACCGAACAGGATTTTCTTGCCCGTTTCAAAGCGGCTGCCGAGGCCGGTTTCCAGGGGGTCGAGTACCTGTTCCCCTACGAATTCAGCTCGGCTGAAATCAAGGCACAACTCGACGCCAATGGCCTGACGCAAGTGCTGTTCAACCTGCCGGCCGGTGACTGGGCCCAGGGCGAGCGCGGCCTGGCGTGCCACCCGGACCGGGTCGAGGAGTTCCGGGCCGGGGTCAACCTGGCCATCGCCTACGCGCAGGTCCTGGGCAACACCCAGGTCAACTGCCTGGCAGGTATCCGGCCGCAAGGCGTTGACGATGAGACCGTCGAGAAGACCTTCGTCGCCAACCTCAAGTACGCCGCCGACAAGTTGCAGGCAGCGGGCATCAAGCTGGTGATGGAGATGATCAACACCCGCGACATCCCCGGCTTCTACCTGAACAACACCGCCCAGGCGCTGTCGATCCGCGAGCAGGTGGGCAGCGCCAACCTGTTCCTGCAATACGACATCTACCACATGCAAATCATGGAAGGTGACCTGGCCCGCACCATGGCCGCGCACCTGAGTGAGATCAACCACATTCAGCTGGCGGACAACCCAGGGCGCAACGAGCCGGGCACGGGGGAAATCAACTATCGCTTCCTGTTCGAACACCTGGACCGCATTGGCTACACGGGGTGGGTCGGCTGTGAATACAAGCCGTTGACCACCACCGAGGCCGGTTTGGGCTGGCTCAAGACCCACAACGCGATCTGACAAACACACCACCTCCCCCATGTGGGAGGGGGTGCACTAACAAGAGGATTTTCGTCATGGCTAAAATCGGATTTATCGGCACCGGCATCATGGGTCAACCCATGGCTGCGAACCTGCAGAAAGCAGGTCACCAACTGTTCCTCTCCGAGCACCACGGCAAGGCCCCGCAAGCCCTGATCGACGCCGGTGCCATCGCCCTGGCCAACCCGCAGCAAGTCGCCCAGGAAGCCGAGTTCATCATCGTGATGGTGCCGGACACCCCGCAGGTCGACGACGTGCTGTTCCGCAAGGACGGTGTAGCCGCCGGCCTGTCGCCGAACAAAGTGGTGATCGACATGAGTTCGATCTCCCCCACCGCCACCAAGGCGTTCGCCGCAAAGATCAACGAGAGCGGCGCGCAGTATCTGGACGCCCCGGTGTCCGGCGGTGAAGTCGGCGCCAAGGCCGGCACCCTGAGCATCATGATCGGCGGCGAGCCGCAGACCTTCGAACGCGCCCTGCCGCTGTTCCAGGCCATGGGCAAGAACATCACCCTGGTGGGCGGCAACGGCGATGGCCAGACCGCCAAGGTTGCCAACCAGATCATCGTCGCGCTGAACATCCAGGCCGTGGCCGAAGCGCTGTTGTTCGCCGCCAAGAACGGCGCCGACCCGGCCAAGGTGCGTGAAGCGCTGATGGGTGGTTTTGCCTCGTCGAAGATCCTGGAAGTGCATGGCGAACGCATGATCAAGGGCACCTTCGATCCGGGTTTCCGTATCAACCTGCACCAGAAGGACCTGAACCTGGCGCTGGCCGGCGCCAAGGAGCTGGGGATCAACCTGCCGAACACTGCCGGCACCCAGCAGGTGTTCAGCACCTGCACCGCGATTGGCGGCGGCAACTGGGACCACTCGGCGTTGATCAAGGGCCTGGAACATATGGCCAACTTCTCGATCCGCGACAAGTAACCCCTGATCTGAAATGCGATCAAAGGTGGGAGGGGCTTGCCCCCGATTGCAGTGGGTCAGCTACAGATGTGCTGACTGATGCACCGCCATCGGGGGCAAGCCCCTCTCACAGTTTGATTGCATTTCAAGGCCTGCCATTGCTGCACCTCTAATAACAAAAAATCCCCGGGAGCCCGCTTATGTCGGTCGATCCACAACACCTGCTTCGCGAGCTGTTTGCCACAGCTATCGACGCCGCCCACCCCCGGCAAGTCCTTGAACCCTACCTGCCCGCCGACCGCAGCGGCCGTGTCATCGTGATCGGCGCCGGCAAGGCGGCTGCCGCCATGGCCCTTGTCGTGGAAAATTGCTGGCAGGGCGAAGTCACCGGCCTCGTCGTCACCCGCTACGGCCATGGCGCGCCGTGCAAGAAAATCGAAGTGGTCGAAGCCGCCCACCCGGTCCCCGACGCTGCCGGCCTGGCCGTGGCCCAGCGGGTGCTGGCAATGATCAGCAACCTCGGCGAAGACGACCGCGTGATCTTCCTGCTTTCCGGCGGTGGCTCTGCCCTGCTCGCCCTGCCGGCTGAAGGCATCACCCTGGCCGACAAGCAAACCCTCAACAAAGCCCTGCTCAAATCCGGCGCGACCATTGGCGAGATGAATTGCGTGCGCAAGCACCTCTCGGCAATCAAGGGCGGGCGCCTGGCGAAAGCCGCTTGGCCCGCCACGGTCTATACCTACGCGATTTCCGACGTGCCGGGCGACCAGGCCACGGTCATTGCCTCCGGCCCTACGGTCGGCGACCCGAGCACCTCGGCCCAGGCCCTGGCGATCCTCAAACGCTACAACATCGATGCCCCCGCCTCGGTGCGCAGCTGGTTGCAGAACCCGGCCTCGGAAACCGTCAAGCCTGGCGACCCGGTGCTCGCCCGCAGCCACTTCCAGCTAATCGCCCGCCCCCAGCAATCCCTGGAAGCGGTGGCGGTCAAAGTCCGCCAGGCCGGGTTCAGCCCGCTGATCCTCGGCGACCTCGAAGGCGAAGCGCGGGACGTGGCCAAGGTGCACGCCGGCATCGCGCGGCAAATCGTGCAACACGGCCAACCCTTGGCGGCGCCGTGCGTGATCCTCTCCGGCGGCGAAACCACCGTGACCGTGCGCGGCAATGGCCGTGGCGGGCGCAATGCGGAGTTCTTGCTGAGCCTCACCGACAGCCTCAAGGGCCTGCCCGGCGTCTACGCCCTGGCCGGTGACACCGACGGCATCGACGGTTCGGAAGACAACGCCGGCGCCATCATGACCCCGTGCAGCTATTCGCGCGCCGAAACGCTGGGCCTGTCGGCCAGTGACGAGCTGGACAACAACAACGGCTACGGCTACTTCGCGGCCCTCGACGACCTGATCGTCACCGAGCCGACGCGCACCAACGTCAATGACTTCCGCGCCATCCTGATTCTTGAGACTGCCAACCATGACGCCTGACAAGAAGGTCAAGATCCTCGCCACCCTGGGCCCGGCCACTGACGGTATCGACGACATCCGCGAGCTGGTGGAGGCCGGGGTGAATATCTTCCGCCTCAACTTCAGCCACGGCGACCATGCCGACCACGCCCAACGCTACCAGTGGATCCGCCAGGTGGAGCGCCAGCTCAACTACCCATTGGGCATCCTCATGGACCTGCAAGGGCCGAAGCTGCGCGTCGGGCGCTTCGCCGAGGGCAAGGTGCAACTGGTGCGCGGCCAGGCACTGCGCCTGGACCTGGACCCGGCGCCGGGCGACCAATGCCGGGTCAACCTGCCCCACCCGGAGATCATCGCGGCGTTGGAGCCGGGCATGGACCTGCTGCTGGACGACGGCAAGCTGCGCCTGCGGGTGATCACCAAACACGCGGACGCCATCGACACCACCGTGCTGAATGGCGGCGAATTGTCTGATCGCAAAGGCGTGAACGTCCCACAAGCCCTGCTCGAACTCAGCCCGCTGACCGCCAAGGACCGGCGCGATTTGAGCTTTGGCCTCGAACTGGGCGTGGACTGGGTGGCGCTGTCATTCGTGCAGCGCCCGGAAGATATCCGCGAAGCCCGCGAGCTGATCGGCGACAAGGCGTTCCTGATGGCCAAGATCGAGAAACCCTCGGCGGTGCAACGCTTGCGGGAAATCGCCGAGCTGAGCGACGCGATCATGGTGGCCAGAGGCGACCTGGGCGTGGAAGTGCCAGCCGAGAGCGTGCCGCAGATCCAGAAGGACATCATCAGCACCTGTCGCCAATTGGGCAAACCGGTGGTGGTGGCCACACAGATGCTGGAGTCCATGCGTTTCTCGCCGGCGCCGACCCGTGCCGAAGTTACCGATGTCGCCAACGCCGTCGCCGAAGGTGCGGACGCGGTGATGCTGTCGGCGGAAACCGCGTCCGGCGAGTATCCATTGGAAGCCGTGCAGATGATGAGCAAGATCATCCGCCAGGTGGAAAATGGCCCGGATTACCAGACCCAGCTGGACGTCAGCCGACCGAAAGCAGATGCGACAGTGTCGGACGCCATCAGCTGCGCCATCCGGCGCATCAGCAGCATCCTGCCGGTGGCGGTGCTGGTGAACTACAGCGAGTCGGGCAGCTCTAGCCTGCGCGCGGCGCGGGAGCGGCCGGTGGCGCCGATCCTCAACCTCACGCCCAACCTGTCTACGGCGCGGCGCTTGAGCGTGGCGTGGGGGGTGCATTCGGTGGTCAATGATCGGCTGCGCCAGGTGGATGAGGTGTGTTCGACGGCGCTGGAAATCGCCCAGGCGCAAGGCATGGCGCAGCGTGGGGATACGCTGGTGATTACCGCCGGGGTGCCGTTCGGGCAGCCGGGGTCGACCAACTCACTGCGTATCGAAACCCTACTGTAGGAGCGAGCTTGCTCGCGAAAAACGTTAACGATGACGCGGGCATGCTGAATGCACGCGGCGCTCTCAGGTTTTTCGCGGGCAAGCCCGCTCCTACAGGGAGTGTGCCATGCACAACCAGACCTGCCCCGACTGGGCCGAAGCCTTGCTCAACGGCTTCAGCCAGATCTTCCTGCAACGCCATCCGCTGTGCGGACTTTTGTGCCTGCTGGCCATCCTGATCGGCGCCCCGGCGTTGTTCGGCGGGGCGTTGCTGGGTGGCGTGGCGGGGTTGCTCACGGCCCAGCGCCGGGGTTATCCCAAAGCCGAGCGCCAGGCAGGGCTGTACAGCTATAACGGCGTGCTGCTGGGAGTGTTGATCAGCCAGCAGTTCGCCTGGTCGGCGTTGTTGCCACCGCTGATCCTGGCGTGCGGCGGGCTGGCGGCGATGCTCACGCGCCAATGGTTGAAGCACGCGACGCGGCCAGAGAGCCTGCCGGTCTACACCGCGCCGTTCGTGGGCCTTGGCTGGTTACTGCTGGGCACGGCCGCGGACAATACCGTTGCCCTGGTGACCCCGGACATCCTTGGCATCCTGGCCGCACCGTTCACCGGGCTCGCGCAAATCATGCTGCTGGACCAGCCCCTGGCCGGCCTGTCGATTGCACTCGGCCTGTGGCTGGCCAATCGGCGTGCCGCGCTGTGGGCCTTGATGGGCGCAAGTGCCGGCGTGCTCTTCGCCTTGCTGCACGGCGAAGCGGCCGGCGCCCTCCTCGGCCTGCACAGCTACAACCCGGCACTCGCGGCCCTGGCGTTGAGCCACGCAGGCCGACGACCCTGGCTGCCGCTGCTCGGTATCGCCCTGGCAATCCTGCTGACCCCGGGCTTTGCCGGCCTGCACCTGCCCACGTTGACCGCGCCCTTCATCCTCGCCTGCTGGCTGGTGCATGCGGGCGTGCGCATGCTTCAGAAACCGCGCATGGACAGCCCCTTCGAATCCCCCTAGGCTTGCTCGATATCAGTTTCAGGCGGGCTTTATGGACAGCAACAACGACTGGCGCCAACGGCTCTACGTCATGGTTTTTCAAAGTGATACGGCAGCGGGGCGGCGCTTTGACGGCATCCTGCTGCTGATCATCCTCGCCAGTCTGGTGATCGTGATGCTCGACAGCATCGACGAGATCCACCAGAACTACGCCGACGTGCTGGCCTACATCGAGTGGGGCTTCACGCTGATCTTCGCCATCGAGTACGGCTTGCGGCTGTACTGCTCGCCCAAGCCGTTGCGCTATGCCTTCAGCTTCTACGGGCTGGTGGACCTGCTGGCCATCGTACCCGGCATCCTCGCCTTGTATTACAGCGATGCGCAGTACCTGTTGATCATCCGCATCATCCGGATGCTGCGGATCTTCCGCGTGCTCAAGCTCAGCCCCTACCTCAAGCAGGCCAACTACTTGATGGCGGCGCTGCGTGGCAGCAAGCAGAAAATCGTGGTGTTCCTGGTGAGCGTGTGCACCCTGGTGACGGTGTTCGGCACCTTGATGTACGTGATCGAAGGCCCGGAACACGGGTTTACCAGTATTCCCAAGGGTATCTATTGGGCCATCGTCACCCTGACCACCGTGGGCTTTGGCGACATCGTGCCGAAAACGCCGCTGGGCCAGGTGATTTCGTCACTGGTGATGATCACCGGCTACTCGATCATCGCCGTGCCCACCGGGATTTTCACCGCCGAGCTGGCCAGTGCGATGCGCGGTGAACAACTGCAGCATGACTGCCCGGTGTGCAAGAAAAACACCCATGAGCCGAACGCCGCATTCTGTTCGCGCTGTGGGAATAATCTTTTCCATAAAGCGGAATAAGCAAAGTACGTTTTAATCTTTAAACGTCTATGCGCGCCCGGCTATAGTCGCTGGCAAATTGCCGTCACTTATCCAGCCACCTTCTCGAACAACAAGGAATGAGCAGTGAAAAAACTCGTAAGCGCCTCCCTACTGGCCGCCGGCCTTGCCCTGGCGGGCGCCGTCCAGGCCGCCCCCGTGACACTGCTCAACGTCTCCTACGACGTGATGCGCGATTTCTACAAGGACTACAACGCGGCCTTCCAGAAGCACTGGGATGCCGAGCACCCGAATGACAAGCTGACCTTGCAGATGTCCTTTGGTGGCTCCAGCAAACAAGCGCGTTCGGTGATCGACGGCCTGCCGGCTGACGTCATCACCATGAACATGGCCACCGACATCAATGCCCTGGTCGACAATGGCAAACTGGTGCCGGACAACTGGGTCACCCGCCTGCCGAACAACAGTGCGCCCTTCACGTCAGCCACCGTGTTCATCGTGCGCAAGGGCAACCCCAAGGCCCTGAAAGACTGGCCGGACCTGTTGAAAGACGGCGTGCAAGTGATCGTGCCCAACCCGAAGACCTCGGGTAACGGCCGCTACACCTACCTGTCAGCCTGGGGCTATGTCCTGAAGAACGGCGGCGACGAAAACAAGGCCAAGGCGTTCGTTGGCAAACTGTTCAAACAGGCGCCGGTGCTGGATACCGGTGGCCGCGCGGCCACCACGACCTTCATGACCAACCAGATCGGCGACGTGCTGGTGACCTTTGAAAACGAAGCGGAAATGATCGCCCGTGAATTCGGCCGTGATCAGTTCGAAGTGATCTACCCAAGCGTCTCCGCCGAGGCTGAGCCGCCGGTGTCGGTGGTCGACAAAGTGGTCGACAAGAAAGGCACCCGCGCAGCAGCCGAGGACTACCTGAAGTACCTGTGGTCACCGGAAGGCCAGGAAATCGCGGCCAACAACTACCTGCGTCCACGTGACCCGAAAGTGCTGGCCAAGTACACCGATCGCTTTCCGAAAGTCGACTTCCTGTCGGTAGAGAAGACCTTCGGCGACTGGCGTACCGTGCAGAAAACCCATTTCAACGATGGTGGTGTGTTCGACCAGATCTACTCCGGTCAGTAACTAATTACTGCGGTAAAAAAGTGGGAGGGGGCTCGCCCCCGATAGCGGTGTATCAGTTGGAATAGCCTCCACTGACCCACGGCCATCGGGAGCAAGCCCCCTCCCACATTGGTTTCTGCGCACAGATGTTTCTGAATGTATCATTGCCAGGCATGAGAGTTATCACTGCCAGCGGCCTACTCGAGCTCCGGTGTTGGCTTTAGGCTCGCTCCACTTTCATTCGCCTTAATGAGAACACCATGAACCCTACGTCCCCCGCTACCACCACCCTGACCCGAGGCATGGTGATGCTGTTTGCGTTTTGCTGCGGCGCCATCGTTGCCAACATCTACTACGCGCAGCCGATCATCGAGCTGATCGCACCCGACATCGGCCTCACCCCGGCCATGGCCAGCCTGATCGTGTCGTTGACGCAAATCGGCTACGCGCTTGGCCTGTTCTTCCTGGTGCCCCTGGGTGACTTGCTGGAAAACCGCAAACTGATGATCAGCACCACGGTGCTCGCCATCGCCAGCCTGCTGGGTGCGGGATTTACCGAGCAACCGAACCTGTTCCTGCTGGTGTCGCTGTTGATCGGTTTCAGCTCGGTGTCGGTGCAGATCCTGATTCCGCTGGCCGCGCACCTGGCGCCCGCCGAATCCCGAGGGCGTGTGGTGGGCAGCATCATGGGCGGCCTGTTGCTCGGCATCCTGCTGGCACGACCCGTCTCCAGCGTGGTGGCGGATCACTTCGGCTGGCGTGCGATGTTCATGGCGGCCGCAGCATTGATGGCGTTCATCAGCGTGGTGTTGCTGCTGACCATCCCCAAGCGCCAGCCCGACCACAGCGCCACCTACGGCCAGTTGCTGCGCTCGCTCGGCACCTTGCTGCGCCAACAGCCGGTACTGCGCCAGCGTGCGTTCTACCAGGGCTGCATGTTTGCCACCTTCAGCCTGTTCTGGACCGCTGCCCCACTGGAGCTGGTGCGTAACCACGGCCTGAGCCAGACCCAGATCGCGATCTTCGCCCTGGTGGGCGCCATCGGTGCCATCGCCGCGCCCATCGCCGGTCGCCTGGCCGATGCGGGCCACACTCACCGTGCGTCGCTGCTGGCCATGCTGTTTGGTGCGTTGAGCTTCCTGCCGGCCTTCGTCCACCCGCTGTACAGCGTGATCGGCCTGGCCGTCACCGGCGTGGTCCTGGACTTCTGCGTGCAAATGAACATGGTCCTCGGCCAGCGCGCCGTCTATGCCCTCGACGCCAACAGCCGCAGCCGTCTGAATGCGCTGTACATGACCAGCATCTTCATCGGCGGCGCGTTCGGTTCGGCGATTGCCAGCAGCGTGTACGAACACGGCGGCTGGCTGGGCGTGATGCTGGTGGGCAGCGCGTTTCCCTTGCTGGCGTTGCTGCGGTTCCTCAGTGCCTCGCGCCAAGCCACCCCGGTTGTGGCCTGAACCCATCAACCTGTCGAATAACCTGTGGCGAAGGCGCGTGCCCCCTCGCCACAGTGGTGGGATGTCAAGAACGCACCAACTTCTCCAAAGCCGCGTCCGCCAGAAATGACGAGCGGCTTTTCACCTTGTGCTCGCGCACGTAGCGGTCGATACGCTGGATGACATAACCGGGCAAGGTCACATTGACCTTCTCGGTCTTGCCCAGATAAGGCGTAACGTCCAGCTCCAACATGCCCCAGCCCATGCCTGCGTAGTCTTCGTGGGCATGGTGGTGGGCCACAGAGCTTGGCATCGGAATCGGCCTGCCCTTTGCGGCCATTGCTTGCAGCATGATGTGCGCGACTTCCACGGCGGCGTTGTACGCCTCCTCAAAGCTATCCCCGGCAGTCGCGGCGCCTGGAATGTCGGGGATCTGAATGCCGGTGGCGGTGAAGTCATCGCCCCATTCGATAGAGATCGGGTACTGCATGAATGCTCTCCTTAAAACTCAAACAAACCAGCACGTTTCCGGATGCTTCTCACCGTACCCAGCCCGCGTCTTGCAGCGCCTTGATCAATAACCTGCTTTGCACCACTGCCTCCTTGGCTGGCTCGAAAAAAGTAACTCTAGAGTTATCTTTGCTCAAGCACATAACCCCCAAGTCTGACTGATGGCTATTTTACAGAATGTTGAAAGCCACCCGCCTGCGCTGGAAAAGCATGACAGCTGCGGTTCATCACCTTAGGCTTGAGCGCCGCCGAGCTAAACAGGAACACCCGATGGACCGCCTTGCCGCCATGGAAACCTTTGTCCACGTGGTCGAAACCGGCTCGTTTTCCGCTGCGGCGAAGCGCCTGGGCATCGGCCAGCCCGCTGTGTCCAAGAGCATTGCGCAACTGGAGACACGCTTGGCGGTGCGATTGGTGCTGCGCTCTACGCGCGGTCTTGCGCCTACCGAGGCAGGCCTGGCGTTTTTCGAGAAAGCCAAGCGCGCTATTGATGAAGCCAACGCGGCCGACGACGCCGCGCGTGGCGCCGGTGCGGGGCTCAGCGGCAACCTGCGCATCAGTGCGTCGGTGACCTTCGCCCGCATGCACATCATTCCTCACCTCGGCGCCTTCCTGGCGCAGTACCCCGAACTGAAGGTGGACGTGGTCCTCGATGACCGCAGCCTCAACCTGGTGGAAGAAGGCATCGACGTCGCGCTGCGCATGGGCAACCTGGAGGACTCCAGCCTCACCGCTCGCAAGATCAGCGAATCGCCCTGCGTGATCCTGGGCACTCCCGCCTACTTCGAACGGTGCGGCGAGCCCTCGACACCGGCGGACCTGCTGCACCACGAAGCGATCATCTACACCCGGGGGGAAGGTTCACAGTGGGCCTTCTCTCAAGGCGAATCGGTGTATCCCGTCGTGGCCCACGGCCGGGTGCGAGTCACCGCGGCAGAGGGTGTGCGTGCGGCGGTGCTGAGTCATCTGGGGCTGACGTTGTCTTCTACGTGGATGTTCGCCCCGGAGTTGGCCAGCGGCGAGGTGAAGGCTGTGCTCTGCGACTGGAAACTGCCGGCGCGGGACCTGTGGGCGGTGTTCCCTACCGGCAGGATGGCGAGTGCCAAGGCGCGGGCGTTCGTGGACTTCGTCGAGCAGTTGTTGAACCCTTAGGCATCCAGAGTCTGCATCAAGCGCTCGACGCTCTCGGCCAACGGTCCGGAGTTATCCAGCACGAACAGCCCCGACGCATTGCCGCTGATCACCTCAGTGGTAAACCGCGCATTGCGCGCCAGGCGCTCTTCGATCTCGGCCAGCGATTCGCGCCCGCGCGCGATCAGGCGCTGGCGCAGCACGGCTTGATCCACTGTCAGCAGCAACACCCGCAGCGCCGGATAACGCGCGCGCGCGTGCGCCAGATGCGCTCGGGAGCCGTTGACCAACACGTCCCGCCCCGCCGCCAGCCACTCATCGATCACGGTGGGAATGCCATAGCTCAAGCCGTTGGCCTGCCAACTCAGGGCGAACGCACCGTCGGCCTGCATCGCGGCAAACTGCTCCGGGCTCACGCCTTGAGCCGCTTCACCGACGGCCTCCGCGGAGCGGGTGATGACGCGGCGCACAATGCAGCAACCGCGTTCGGCCAAGCGTGCGCGTGCGGCGTCCAACAGGCTGTCCTTGCCCGAGCCCGAGGGGCCGATGAGATAGATCAACCTGCCTGTCATCGAAAAACCTGTGTGTATTGCTCAAGGAAATTGCCGGGAAAGGATCTCATTGTAAGCGTTGGCTCGCCAGTGGTGGGAACGATCAGGAGCGTGTTTGACGGGCAAGAAAAAGGCGACCTGAAGGTCGCCTTGTGTCATTGCGCGTACTTTTTGCTCAACCCCGGCGGCACGCCCTGCACGTTGGTGTCTTCCCACGGGCCGTTCGGGCTGATGGAGCGGCTCCAGCCATTGCTCCAACGGTAGTAGGTGCGCTGGCGGTAGAAGGTGTCGGGCTGGTCTTCGAGCACGTAGACCTTCATGTTGCCGTCCCAGTGGCTCGCCGCTCCCGGTGGTGGGGCAAAGGTCGGCGACGAGGTTGGCACCGGTTTTTTCGGCGGTGCAGTCACCGGGGTGCTGGGCTTGGTGCTCGGCTGGGTCGACGGGCCCGAAGGCGGAATGGTCGGGCCCGTGGGCGCCGGAGGGGGCCGATGGACCGCACAAGCGCTCAGTCCCACTACCAGGCTGAGCAAGGTGATGCGTGCAAATGCGGTCATGGGCGTTTCCTCGAAATTACGGGTCCGGACTGTCGATGGTCAGCTGCTGCAAGGCAGTGGTGGTGCTGGCCAGGGGTGGGCTGCGGCCGATCCATTCGCCTGCGGTCGGAAGACCGGCCCGGGATATGCGCGCAACCAGTTGGACTTCGGCGAAGTTCGACAGTTTCAATTGCGGCATCATCGCGTCGGCATCGCCCAGTTCGACGGTGATCGGCAGCTCGGCAACCGTCACCCGCTTGGCCGCCAACGGCGCCGGAGGGCCCTGCACTGCGCGGGCAAAAATGAACACGCTGTCCGTCGGCAGGGCCTTGGCTTTCACCTCCGGCGCCAGGTCGACACGCACCTTCATCAGGGGTTTCTGCGCGACGCTGCCACCGCTTTCCTTGAGTTTCTGCGCCGCACGGTCAATGCCGCCTTGCAGCGCTGCACGGGAATTGTCTTGCGGCGGCAACTGGGCCAGCAGGCGATTCCAATAGTCGATCGCTTCCTGATAACGCTTGCCCTCGAAGGCCGCGATACCCAGCAGACCCAGGCTGGTGACTTCCTTCGGATCGAGCTTCAACGCTTCGTCCGTCAAGGCCTGGACCTTGGGCGACCACTGTTTGTTGTCGGCAAAGTACTGGGCCTGGGCCCACTGGCCAAGCAGTTCCGGCTGGCGCCCGGCCAGGGCGACCGTGCGTTCGAAGACCTTCGCCGCGTCGGCAGAACGGTCCTGGGCCATGTAGGCACGGCCAAGGAAGTACAGGCCTTCGGCTGAGTCCGGCTGGGCGGCGGCGGCGCGTTCCAGGCGGTGGGTCATGTCTTCCATCGACACCGGCGGCTGGGAAAATTCGCGGGTCAGTTCGACCTTGTCGCTGGCACCGAAATGCAGATACAAACCCAACCCCAGCACCGGCACGAGCACCGCGGCCAACAACGGCAGCGGTTTGCCCAGGCGCGATTCGCGAGGCTTTTCCACGCCTTCGGTATCCGCCAGCAATTCGCGGGCGGCTTCGGCGCGGCCGGTGTCGAGTTGGGCGGCATTGAGCACGCCTTCGGCTTGCTGCACTTGCAGCTCGGCGACACGCTCCTGGTACAGCGCGACGTTCAGCGCGGTGCGGTCCTCTTCGCGCTGGGCACGGCGGCCGCGCAGTACAGGGATCAGCAGGAAACTCAGGGCAATCAAAAGCAGCAAGCCGGCTGCGAGCCAGAAATCAATCATCAGTCTTGGTGTCCAGCAAGTGGTCGAGACGTTTGCGCTCTTCGGGGGACAGCGCGTCGGAGCCGTCAGTCGGTGCAGCGCGGCGGCGGCGCACGATCACGGCCATCACCACCACGCCGGCCAGCAACAGCCCGGCGGGGCCGAACCAGAGCAGTGCGGTCTTGCCGGTGAGCGCGGGTTTGTAGCGCACGAAATCACCGTAGCGGTCGACCATGAAGTCGATGATCTGCTGGTTGTCCTTGCCTTCACCCAGCATGCGGAAGATCTCTCGGCGCAGGTCAGTGGCGATGGGGGCGTTGGAGTCGGCGATGTCCTGGTTCTGGCACTTGGGACAGCGCAGCTCCTTGGTCAACTCGCGGAAGCGTTCGCGGTCCGTGTCGTTGGCGAATTCGTAGGTGTCGATGGCGGCGTGGGCCACACCGGCCAGGCCCAGGGCCAATACTGCAGCGGCTAACAGACGCTTCATGGCGTGGCCTCGTCGACCAGCGCCTGGTACTTGGCGGCCAGTTGCTCGCGCCACACCACTTCGTCGATCACGCCGACGTACTTGTCGCGGATCACACCCTTGGCATCGATGAAGAAGGTTTCCGGCGCGCCGTACACGCCGAGGTTGAGGCCGAGGTTGCCGTCCTCATCGCGGATGTCCAACTGGTACGGGTTGTGGAACTCGGCCAGCCATTTCAGCGCGGCGGCGTTGTCGTCTTTGTAGTTGATGCCGTAGATCACCACGCCGCGCTCGGCGAGCGTGTTGAGCACCGGGTGTTCGACGCGGCAGGAAATGCACCAGGTGCCCCACACGTTGACCAGCGCCGGCTTGCCCAGCAGGTCGGCCTGGGTCAGGGTTTTATCGCCCTGCACCGTTGGCAACGAAAACGCCGGGAACGGCTTGCCGATCATCGCCGAAGGCAGCTCGGCCGGGTCCAGATACAAACCGCGATACAGGAACACCGCCACCACCAGGAATGCCGCCAGCGGCAATACCATCAACCAACGCTTCATACCGCCGCTCCCTGCATGCCCAGCGCTTCCCGCACCCGGCTCTTGACCTTGACCCGATAACGTCGGTCCAGCGCCGCCAGCAAACCACCGAAACCGGTGAGCAGGCCGCCGAACCAGATCCAGCGCACAAACGGCTTGACGTGAACCCGCACCGCCCAGGCGCCCTCGCCTAGCGGTTCACCCAGGGCCACATACAGGTCGCGGGTGAACCCCGCGTCGATACCGGCCTCGGTCATCATCGAACTCTGTACGGTGTACAGGCGTTTTTCCGGGTGCAGCACCGCGATTTCCTTACCGTTGCGGACGACGCGCACGGTGCCTTTGTCCGAGGTGAAATTCGGCCCCTCGAAGTGCTTGGCGCCTTCGAAGATGAAGTGGTAACCGGCTAGGTCCATGGACTCGCCCGGTGCCAGGCGCAGGTCGCGTTCAGCGCTGTTCTGGCTGGAGAGCACCACGCCGAGGGCACACACGGCGATGCCGATATGGGCGATCTGCATGCCCCAGTAGCTGCGGGTCAGGCTCGGCAGGCCCTTGATCAGGCCCTTGTGGCGGGTCTTGTCGACGATGTCACGCACGCCGGCCAGCAATACCCAGGCGGCAAGCAGGAAGGTGGCGAGCACCGCCCAGTTGAAGTCGCCATAAGCGATGCCGGCGATCACCGCCAGGGCCACACTGCCCAACAGCACCGGCATCAGCATGCCGGCCAGCCATTTCACTGGTGTGTCTTTCCAGCGCACCAGCACGCCGACGGCCATCACCACCATCAACAGGCCCATCAATGGAATAAACAACGCGTTGAAGTACGGCGGGCCGACGGACAGCTTGGCGCCGCTCAGCGCATCCAGCACCAGCGGGTACAGGGTACCGAGCAGAATCATCGACGCCGCCACTACCAGTACCAGGTTATTGCCCAGCAACAGGGTTTCGCGCGACCACAGGTTGAAACCGACCTGGCTCTTGACCACCGGCGCGCGCAAGGCGAACAGGGTCAGGGAGCCGCCGACCACGAACAGCAGGAAGATCAGGATGAAGACGCCGCGCTCCGGGTCGGACGCGAACGCGTGGACCGAAGTCAAAACACCCGAACGCACGAGGAACGTGCCGAGCAGGCTGAGGGAAAACGCTGCAATCGCCAGCAACACCGTCCAGCTCTTGAACACGCCGCGTTTTTCCGTGACCGCCAGCGAGTGAATCAACGCCGTGCCCACCAGCCAGGGCATGAACGAGGCGTTTTCCACCGGGTCCCAGAACCACCAGCCACCCCAGCCGAGTTCGTAGTAGGCCCACCATGAACCCAGGGTGATGCCGATGCCGAGGAAGGCCCAGGCGACGATGGTCCATGGACGCGACCAGCGCGCCCAGGCCGCATCCAGGCGCCCACCGAGCAAGGCCGCGATGGCGAAGGCAAAGGCCACCGAGAAACCCACGTAACCCATGTAGAGCATCGGCGGGTGCACGATCAGGCCGATGTCCTGCAGCAGCGGGTTGAGGTCGTGCCCGTCCGCCGGGATCTGCGGCAGGATGCGGCTGAACGGGTTGGACGTCATGATCAGGAACAGCAGGAAACCGATGCTGATCATGCCCATCACTGCCAGCACGCGCGCCAGCATGACTTGCGGCAGTTGCCGGGAGAACACCGACACCGCGAAGGTCCAACCGCCGAGGATCAATGCCCAGAGCAGCAGCGACCCTTCGTGGGCGCCCCACACGGCGCTGAACTTGTAGTACCAGGGCAAGGCGCTGTTGGAGTTGTTCGCCACATACGCGACGGAAAAGTCGTCAGTCATGAAGGCGTAGGTCAGGCAGCCAAATGCGAACAACAGGAACGCAAACTGGCCCCAGGCGGCGGGCTGCGCCAGGCTCATCCACAAGCGGTCGCCGCGCCAGGCGCCGAGCAGCGGCACCACGGCTTGCACGATGGCAAAGCACAAGGCGAGGATCATCGCCAACTGGCCCAACTCCGGAATAAACAATGCGGACGTCATCACTCAGCCCTCCTTGGCAGGGGTTGGCGCGGATTGACCGCTGTCTTTCAGGGCTTTGGTGACTTCCGGCGGCATGTATTTCTCATCGTGCTTGGCCAGCACTTCATCGGCCACTACCACGCCGTCGGCGTTGAGCTTGCCGAGGGCGACGATGCCCTGGCCTTCGCGGAACAGGTCCGGGAGGATGCCGCGGTAACTGATGGTCACGGACTTGCTGAAGTCCGTGACTGCAAAGGTCACGTCGAGGGAGTCGCCGGAGCGTTTCAACGAGCCCTTCTCCACCATGCCGCCAGCGCGGATGCGCGTGTCCACCGGCGCTTCGCCATTGGCGATCTGGGTCGGGGTGTAGAACAGGTTGATGTTCTGCTGCAAGGCACTCAAGGCCAGGGCCACGGCAATACCGACGCCGGCCAGGATGGCCAGGATGATCAACAGACGCTTTCTACGCAGCGGATTCACTTTTCGCTCTCCCGGCGCAGACGACGCGCCTCTTGTTGCAGGTAACGCTTGCGGGCCAGGATCGGCGCGGCGACGTTGAGGGCCAGCACCGCCAGGCAGATGCCATAGGCCGTCCAGACGTACAGGCCGTGATGGCCCATGGCGAGAAACTCGCTGAAAGAAGCAAAACTCATGCGCGCGCTCCCAGGCTGTTTTGCACTTCGGCCTTGACCCAACTGGCGCGGGCTTCACGCTTGAGCACTTCAAGGCGCATGCGCAGCAGCAGCACGGCGCCGAAGAAGCAGTAGAAACCCAGCACCATCAGCAGCAACGGCGCCCACATTTCGACAGGCATCGCTGGTTTTTCGGTGAGGGTGAAGGTGGCGCCCTGGTGCAGGGTGTTCCACCACTCCACGGAGTATTTGATGATCGGGATGTTGATCACGCCGACAATCGCCAGCACCGCGCAGGCCTTGGCGGCGCTGTCACGATTACTGATCGCGTTGCCCAGGGCAATGAGTCCGAAGTACAGGAACAGCAGGATCAACATCGACGTTAGTCGCGCATCCCACACCCACCACGAGCCCCAGGTCGGTTTGCCCCAGATCGCCCCGGTGACGAGTGCCACGGCGGTCATCCAGGCACCGATCGGCGCGGCGCATTGCAGGGCGACGTCGGCGAGTTTCATCTTCCACACGAGGCCGACGATGCCACACACCGCCAGCATCACGTAGCAGGACTGGGCCAGCATCGCGGCAGGCACGTGGATATAGATGATGCGAAAGCTATTGCCTTGCTGGTAGTCGGGCGGCGCGAACGCCAGGCCCCAGACCAGACCGGTGCCGATCAGCAGCACGGCGGAGAGGCTCAACCACGGCAGCAGCTTGCCGCTGATGCCGTAGAACCATTTGGGCGAGCCGAGCTTGTGAAACCAGGTCCAGTTCATTGCTGTTTCCATCACGGGTGCGGCTTGTCGGTGCAAGCCGCTCAGGGTCTTTACTGGCCAAGGGTAGTCGGCCAGACCTCATTATTCGCCGACGCTGATCTTCAGGCCGGCGGCTATAGCAAACGGTGTCAGGGTTATCGCCAGGGCGGTCAGGCTGCCCAGCCACAGAAGGTAGCCAGTCGCCGGCATGCCCATGAGCGCGGCTTGCAAGGCGCCGCTGCCCAGGATCAACACCGGAATATACAAAGGCAGGATCAACAGGGCCAGCAACAGGCCTCCGCGTTTCAGTCCCACGGTCAACGCCGCGCCCACAGCGCCCAGCAGGCTCAGGACCGGCGTGCCGAGCAACAGGCTCAGCAGGAGGATCGGCAGGCACTCGACGGGCAGGCCCAGCATCATCGCCAGAAGCGGCGAGAGCAAGACCAGCGCGAGCCCGGAAAACGCCCAGTGTGCCAGCACTTTGGCCAATACCAGAAGGGGCAACGGGTGTGACGAAAGGACCCACTGTTCGAGGGAACCGTCTTCGAAATCACTGCGAAACAGCCCGTCCAGTGACAGCAGCACCGACAACAACGCAGCCACCCACACCAAACCTGGGGACAAGGTTTGCAACAGTTTAGTCTCGGGGCCCACCGCCAACGGGAACAGCGCGATCACGATGGCGAAGAACACCAGCGGGTTGGCCAGTTCGGCCGGGCGACGGCACAACAGCCGTGCTTCGCGGGCAACCAACAGGGCAAAGACACTCATGCCGGCCACCGGCCCAGATCAAGATCGCGGTAACCGATGGGCGTGCGTGTCAGGCTGTGGTGGGTGGTGAGGACGACCAGGCCGCCCTGTTCGCAATGTCGAGCCAGGTGCTCTTCCAACTGGGCAACACCTTGTTTGTCGAGGGCGGTGAAGGGTTCGTCGAGAATCCACAGCGGCGGCCCCGGCAGATACAAACGCGCGAGGGCCACGCGGCGCTGCTGGCCGGCGGACAGGGTGTGGCACGGCACGTCTTCAAAACCCTTGAGGCCGACGGCGGCCAGGGCCTGCCAGATCGCATCGCGGGATGCAGGATGATGCAGGGCGCTGAGCCAACTGAGGTTTTCCTCGGCGGTGAGCACGTCCTTGATGCCGGCAGCGTGGCCGATCCACACGAGGTTGCGCGCCAGTTCAGTGCGTTGTTCAGCCAAGGGTTTGCCATTGAGTCGAACTTCGCCGGCCGTCGGCTGCATCAACCCGGCCAGCAGGCGCAGCAAGCTGGTCTTGCCGCTGCCGTTGGGGCCGCTGATCTGCACCATGTCGCCGCCCGCCAGCCGCAGTTCGAGGTGTTCGAACAGCAGGCGCAGGTCGCGTTCACAGGAGAGCGCTACGGCTTCAAGAAGAGGGCTGGTCAAAAGATCGCGGGCCTTTACGGTTCAAGTCGGCGGTGCAGCGGCCGTTAAAGAGAGATGCACAATAACGGCTTTGGCGACCGATTTTAGAGAGCTGGATCAAATAGTTGTGAGGTTTTGCGCGCTCTCTTTGCAGACGGGCGGCATTATACATGCGATGCCCTACTCTAAAGAGGGCAATTTCCTTCAAGACGGCGTGAACGATGACCGGCGAGATCAACCTTCCTGTGCTTCCACCGGCCCCGGCCACCGGGCCCAGCCCTGCGCCTGCCGCCGGAGAATTGCTGAAACTGCTGGAGCCACAGATTGGCTTGATCACGCCGGGGAAAACCGTGAATGCGGAGGTGATTGCCCTCAAGCAAGGCGGTGAAGCCTTCCAGCTGCTGCTCAAGCTGACCCTGGAAGGCGGCCGCCAGACCCTGGTGCAGGCCAGCAGCGCCCAGCCCTTGCCACTGGGCAGCAACGTCGCGGTGAGCCAGACGCCCGCCGGCAACCTGACCCTGAGCCTGCAACAGGCGTTAAGCGCCAATGTGGCCGCCCTCACCCGCATCGATACCGCCAAAATCCCTATCGGCACGCTGTTGCAGGCCAAGGTGTTGACCACCCAGATGTTGCCCCAGGGCACGGCGCAACCGGCCCTCTACCGCTCACTGGTGACGGTGCTCAATAACGCCCTGGCCAATGCGACGCTGACGCTGGAAAGTCCGCAACCGCTGCGGGTTGGCAGCTTGCTCAGCGCCGTGGTGCAGGACGCGCAGACCCTCAATTTCGTGCCGCTGAGCGGGCTCAAGGATCAACTGGCCGTCACCCAGCAACTCGCCACCCAGCAAAGCCGCCAAGGCTCGCTGGATGCGGTGTTCACGGCCTTGCAGAACCTGCCGCGCAACGAAAGCACCTCCGCCGAACTGCGCAGCGCCGCCGATCGTTTACTGGCGGCATTGCCGGACCTGGCCCAGGTCAGCAATCCCAAAGTGCTCGCGCAAGTGGTGCAAAACAGCGGCGCCTTCCTGGAGGCCAAACTGCTCGCCGGGCAGAACCCTGGGGTTCCACCGCTGGACATGAAAGGCGCCCTCTTGCGCCTGGTCGCCGACTTGCTGCCCGCCCTGCCCGCCAGCACCAACCTGAATGCCATCCTCGCTGCCAATACGCTGGCGCACGTGCTGCCCAACTTTGTACGCAGCCCGCTGAATACGCTGGGCCAAGTCAGCGCCCGGCAGACACCCGCAAGTTTCCCCCTGCCCGAACGGCTGATGGCGAAACTGGAAGGTGAAGGCGACCTGGAAAATCTGCTGCGCCTGGCCGCCGGTGCCATCTCGCGGTTGCAGAGCCATCAACTGTCGAGCCTGGAGCAAACCGGCACCACCGCCGATGGCCGCCTGCAGACCACCTGGCAACTGGAAATCCCCCTGCGCACCTTGCAGGACATCGTGCCGCTGCAGGTCAAGTTCCAGCGCGAGGAGCCTGCGCCAGACAAGGACCAGCCCGACCGCAAGGAGCGCAAGGACCCCAAGCAGATGCTCTGGCGCGTAGAGCTGGCCTTCGATATGGACCCGCTCGGGCCATTGCAGGTGCAGGCGCAACTGAGCCAGGGCAAGTTGTCCAGCCAGCTGTGGGCGGCGCGGGCCTTCACCGCCAGCTTGATCGAAAGCCACCTGGGCACCCTGCGCGAACGCCTGGTGAGCTCGGGCATCAACGTCGGCGACCTCGACTGCCACCTCGGCACCCCGCCGCGTGGCCCGAAAACCGGACTGGAGCAACGCTGGGTGGACGAAACCGCATGAAAAACCCGAGCCTACCGCGCCAGGCGATTGCCCTCAAGTACGACGGCCACCAGGCACCGACCCTGTCGGCCAAGGGCGATGATGCCTTGGCCGAAGCGATCCTCAAGCTGGCACGGGAACATGAAGTGCCGATCTATGAAAACGCCGAGCTGGTAAAACTGCTGGCGCGCATGGAGCTGGGTGACAGCATTCCCGAAGAGTTGTACCGCACCGTGGCGGAGATCATCGCGTTTGCCTGGACGCTGAAGGGCAAGTTCCCGATCGGGCACGACCCGGATGCCGGGCCCGTTGAACGCGACGTCACGGCGCGCGGCGACGACTACTGAATCAACCGGGCACTACCCCGGCCAGCACCCTTGCCCCCAGCGAGGTGACGACAGGTTTGCGCTGGGCATGTTGTTTCAGAGCCTCTTCGAAGGTCAGGCCCGTATAGGCGCCCAACGCTTCCCGAAATGCCGCCGCCTGTGCCGCTGGAAGCGGCGCCGTGAAGCGGTCGATGAACGGCGCATCGATCCGCGTGCCCCGCACCCGATTCACTTCCGCCTGGGCTGACTGCTTGTCCCACGTGGTGACCTTGTTGAAGCGTACCGGGTCCTGGATCACGAAATCCTTCGAGCCAGCGGCCCGCTTGGCCACGGGCACGTTACGGCTGCCGTCCCATTCCGACAGCGAGTATTCCTTGAGCGCACTGCCGCTGCCCTTGACCGACTCGACACTGGTGCCCCGATGCTCCAGGCCTGCCGTATAAAACTGGCTCAGTACATCGAAGTTCATCACTGCCTCATCCGTGCCGCGCTTGAGAATCCGACAGCACAAGGTGGCGAGGTCCACCTGGATATCGTGAAAGCGCAACCGAGGGGCGTCTGACAGCTTCTCCACATCCGCCATCTTGCTCTTGAAATCATTGGGCCACAGGTACAGCGCATCCCTTGTCAGCGGCTGCGCCAGGCGCTTTTCCATTGCGCCTGAAAATTGCTGGACCAACGCCGCCCCCTGATCATGGACCTGCAACATGCTCGTACCCGGCATACGGTCCTGGAGCATGTTTTTGACCGCATCGGTATTGAGCGCGAACTGGCCTTTGAGAAAAGTGGTCTTGCCCGCCGAGGGCGCACCGCGAACAATCGAGACATCGCTCGCCCGTGCCGGGGACGGATTCTGGAGGATGGACTTGAATTGCGTGAGGTAGGTGTCGGCCATCTGGGTGGTGAGGTTGGTCAGGATGTTCCCGTTGAGGCTCTCCACCTCGGGCAGCCAGACATCTTTCTGCCTCAGGGCCTGGGCCAGGGGCATCAGGCTTTTGTCGACGCCGGCCGGGTTGCTCCAGGCCATGCGTTCATTGTCTTGCAGGCGATGCAAACGCGCCGGGTCGCGGGTCAATGCCTGCCAGGAGGTAATGCTCGGGTCGGCGCGCATGCAGTCAAGGCGCTCGCGGAAGGTGTTGTCGCCAGGCGGCCTGTTGATCAAGACCTGTAACACGCTGCGGGCGTTACTGGAGCTGATTGGCAAGCCCGGTTGTTGCGCAGGCGTTGCAGCGGTGGGGCTGGGGGGTGTGGCGGGGATAGGCATGTGCGGTCCTCGAGTCGATCAGGACTTGGCAACTTAATGCCACTGCCAGGTTTTACTGATAGGACTTTTCCTGATCAGGCCCCGCCGATGCTGCACACTGCAGGCGCCGATTTACGGGCGCCTGCAGAGGGGTGATCAGTTCAGGACTTCGCTCAGCGGGATGAAATTGACCCGGTCGCCCGGCCCCAGCGTCGTGCCTTCCAGCACTTCCACGAAGCCCTCGGCCCACGCCGCGCTGCGCAGCACGCCGGAGCTCTGGTTGCGGTAGATGATCGCCTTGCCCTGCTCGATGCGCCCGCGCAGGTACTCACGGCGGTTGCCGGGTTTTGGCCACTCGAACCCTACGGGTACCTCGAAGCGCAACGGTGCAACGTTCTGCACCCCTTGGCGGCGCAGCAGGTAGGGCCGCGCCAACAACGCAAAGGTCACCAGGGTCGAGGCCGGGTTACCCGGCAGGCCGATCACCGGCACACCCCGCAAGTGACCGAACGTGAGCGGCTTGCCGGGTTTGATCGCCAGTTTCCACAGCGCCAATTCGCCCTCTTCACGCAGGGCGATGCCGAGGAAATCCGCCTCGCCTACAGACACGCCGCCTGTGGAGAGGATCAGGTCAACGTCGCCCAACCCCGCCAGGCGTGCGCGCGTCTGTTCCAGGTCATCGGGCAGGATGCCGGCGTCGATCACCTCGCAGCCCATGCGCGCCAGCCACGAGCACAGCACACGGCGGTTGCTGTTGTAGATCTGACCCGGGCCCAAGGGCAAGCCGGGCTCGATCAACTCGTCGCCGGTGGACAACACCGCCACCCGCGGGCGGCGAATTACGTTGAGCTGTTCACGGCCAAGTGAGGCGGCCAGCCCCAGCTCGATGGGTCCCAAGCGCGTGCCCGCGGTCAGGACCAAGTCGCCGACCGTGGTTTCCTGGCCCTGGGGGCGGATGTTCTGGCCGACGTGCAAGGCCTCGGTAAAACCCACGCGCTCGTCGGCGTGGACCACGGCATTTTCCTGCATTTCCACGCAATCGGCGCCTGCGGGCACCGGCGCGCCCGTGAAGATGCGCGCACAGGTGCCGGCGGCCAGAGGCAGCGGTGCCTGGCCGGCGAAGATACGCTGGCTGACGACCAGCGGCTCGCCGGTCCAGTCCGCCAGGCGCAGGGCATAGCCGTCCATGGCGCTGTTGGGCCAGGGCGGCAGATCGAGGCTGGAGACCAGGTCTTGCGCCAGCACGCGGCCGTCGCAGTCGGCCAAGGGCAGCGCTTGCTGCTCGCGAATCGGCGCGGCGTCGGCGAGGTCCAGCAGCTGTTGCAGCGCTTGCTCCACCGGCATCAGGGTGCCGGTCTTGCCAGGCTTACCCACGGGATTCACAGGGTGCGGCCTGTTTTAGATGCGGGACGAAATTGCACGGGCGATGACGGTTGTCGAGCTGCTCGCCGAGAATGCCGTCCCAGCCGGTGCGCACCGCGTTGGTGGAACCCGGCAGGCAGCACACCAGGGTGCCATTGGCCAGGCCGGCCAGGGCGCGCGATTGCACGGTAGAGGTGCCGATGTCGGCCACGGAGATCTGGCGGAACAATTCGCCAAAGCCATCGACCTGCTTGTCCAGCAGGCAACTCACGGCTTCAGGCGTGCTGTCGCGGCCGGTGAAGCCGGTGCCGCCGGTGATCAGCACCACTTGCACCACGTCTTCGGCGATCCAGTGGGCCACCTGGGCGCGGATCTTGTAGAGGTCGTCCTTGAGCAGCACGCGCTCGGCCAGGTGGTGACCGGCGGCGGTGAGGCGGTCGACGAAGACCTGGCCCGAGGTGTCGGTGTCGAGGGTGCGGGTGTCACTGACGGTCAGTACAGCGATATTCAGGGGTACGAAGGGCGCATCTGCCTTGGCTTTCATGGCACGGTCCGGTTGTCGAAGGAACAGCCCGATGTTATATCACAGCCCCCCCTTTGACTGCCGCTGCGGAACTGCCATGCCCATCGACTCACCCCCCCTGCCCTGTTCGGTGCTGTTGTTGTCCGGAGGACGCGGCCAGCGCATGGGCGGTCAGGACAAAGGCCTGCTGGCGTGGCGCGGTCAGCCGCTGATCAGCCATTTGCATGCACGGGTGCGACCGTTGACCGACGACCTGATCATCTCGTGCAACCGCAACCTGCAGCAGTACGCCGCCTATGCCGACCAACTGGTGAGCGACGACAGCCCGGACTTCCCCGGCCCACTCGCCGGCATCCGTGCCGGCCTTGGCGCCGCGCGGCACGAGCACCTGCTGATACTGCCGTGCGATGTGCCGCTGGTTGACGCAAGACTGCTCGCCGACCTGCGCCAGACGGCGCAACTCAACCCACGTTTGCCCGTGATGGTGCGCCATGGCGAGTTCTGGGAACCGCTGATTTGCGTGATCCCCACCTACCTGCGCAACGATGTGGAACGCGCCTGGGACGCTGGCGAGCGCAGCCCCCGCCGGATCTTCCTGCAACTGGGCGGCATTGGCCTGGAGTGCCCGGCGGATGATCCGCGCCTGGCCAACCTGAATACGCCAGAGCTGTTGCACCCAAGGTCGGGCGTGTCAGAATGAACCTCGCACAAGGAACTTTGTCGGCGCCTCGCGCGTCACAAGGTCAGCACTTAAAAAGAATTCTTTTGGAGACAACACCCATGACTCAACGGACCATCGCCGCTTTCATGCTTGCACTGGGCCTCGCCACCCTCGCCGGTTGCGCCTCGCCAACAGTGATCACCCTGAATGACGGTCGTGAAATCCAGGCCGTCGACACCCCTAAATACAACGAAGATTCGGGCTTCTACGAGTTCGAACAACTGGACGGCAAGCGCACCCGCATCAACAAGGATCAGGTCCGCACCGTCAAAGACCTGTAAGCCTCACGGCTTGCACCCAAGGCCCGCCCCGTGCGGGCCTTGTCGTTTCCGGGGTTTACCAGTCGAGCGTGATGCGGCTGTGGAAACGGCGTTCTTCGCCCGTCACCGGGTCGATAAAACGCACGCCCTGGGCCAACAGCTTGAGCGGGTTGGCGTAGTCGTCCACGGCGTCCTTGATCACGTCGGGGTAGAACGGATCGTTGCAGATACTCGCGCCGAGCGCCGTCATATGTACGCGCAACTGGTGCTTTTTGCCGGTCACCGGGAACAGGCCATAGCGCCAGAGATCCCCTTGTTTTTCCCGCACTTCCACGGCCGTTTCAGTGTTGCTCGTGCCCGGGCCTTCCTGCATGCGAAAGAACGGCTCGCCGTCCACCAGGCGGCTTTTATGCACCAGCGGGAACGTCAGCCCAGGCAGGGCCGGGGCGATAGCCTCGTAGTACTTATCGATCTTGCGGGTGGGAAACAGCTGCTGATACGCCGAACGCGTGGCTGGATTGGCCGAAAACAGCACCAACCCCGCCGTGTGCCGGTCGATGCGATGCAGGGGCACCAGCGCAGGGTTGTCGAGGCGGCGGATCAGGCGGCGCAGCAAGGTTTGCTCGACGTATTCACCGGCCGGCGTGACGGGCAGGAAGTGCGGCTTATCGGCGACGACCAGATGTTCATCCGCGTAGAGAATGGTCTCCTGCACAGGGATGACCTTCTCGTTCGGCACCTCGCGAAAGTAATAGATGCACAGGCCTTCCCTGTAGGCCAGGTCCAGGGCAATGGGGCTGCCGTTGATATCCAGCACGCGGCCACGGGCAATGCGGTCCAGCCAGTGCTCACGGCCGATCGCCGGGAAGTGCTCGCACAGGCAGTCGAGCACCGTCGCCCAAGGGCCAGGAGGTAAATACAACGTACTGGCTTGGTGTTCGGACGCAACAAAAACGGAAGTGGACATGCAGGTGCCAGTGCCTTGGGGAAACAGGCGGGCATTATCCCGCATGGAGCGGGATCGAGCCTAGGGCGAATCTCAGGCCTTCGCCAACTGGCTGCGCAGGATCGGCGAGGCGCTGGCGGCGTCGGTGAATTCCTTGAGCCAGCGCAGTACGTCCACCGCCTCCCAGCGGCCCGGATCGTAAAGTGCGTACATCAAGCCCTGGTAACCCACCACATCCAACTGCTTGTGGTAACCGGCGCGCTGGAACAATGCCTCGATCTCCGCAAAGCAGGTGTTGAAATGCACTTTGTTGAATGGCGTCTTGCCTTCCGTGACCAGGCCATCGAGGCGCAGCTCGTTCACCGCGTCGCGCACGACGTCGGCGGTCATGCGATTGACGCTGCTTTTCAATTGTTCAACATTCACCACGGGCGTTCCCTCTATTCAATCGCTGTACAAACATACAGTAACTTAATATTTGGAAACTCGCCATCGTGCAAAGGCTAGAGCAGGAAGGCGACCACCTGTTCAGTGTCGAACGGCCAGCCCAGTTCCGCCCCGGTATCTACCCGTCGAAGCACCGGAATCCTTAGGCCGTAGGCTTCGAACAGGGCTTCGGAATCGGCGATATCCACCAACTCCACCAACAGGCCATGTTCGACCAACGGCATGATTTCGGCTTCGGCAAGTTCGCACAGATGGCAGCCCAGGGTGGTGAACAACTGGCACTCGGGAGGCATGGGCAGTGACCTTATCGAAAGTAGGCCATTATTCTATGCCCGCCCCTTGCCGGTGGCGAGTCGCTAATCCTGGCTGACCGCGCCGATCTTGTGGATCGACAGGTCTGCGCCGTAATACTCCTCTTCCTGGCTCAAACGCAGCCCGCACACGCGCTTGATCACGCCGTAGACCAACAGGCCACCGCCCAGCGCGACGATCACGCCAAGGGCCGTGCCGATCAACTGACTGGCCAGGCTCACACCGCCCAGGCCACCCAGCGCGGTCTGGCCGAAAATGCCACAGGCGATCCCGCCCCACACGCCGCACAGGCCATGCAGGGGCCAGACGCCGAGCACGTCATCGATCTTCCAGCGATCCTGGGCAGCAATGAAGCACCACACGAACAAGCCACCGGCGATCACGCCCGTGACCAGTGCGCCCACCGGGTGCATCAGGTCGGAACCGGCGCAGATCGCCACCAACCCGGCCAGCGGGCCGTTGTGCAGGAAGCCCGGGTCGTTGCGGCCGATGATCAATGCCGCAACGGTGCCGCCGACCATCGCCATCAGCGAGTTGACCGCCACCAGGCCGCTGACACCGTTCAGGGTTTGCGCGCTCATCACGTTGAAGCCGAACCAGCCGACGATCAGGATCCACGAGCCCAACGCCAGGAATGGAATACTCGACGGCGCGAAGGCCACTAATCGGCCGTCACGGTATCGGCCGTTACGCGGCCCGAGCAGCAACACCGCTGCCAGCGCCAGCCAGCCGCCCATGGCGTGCACCACCACGGACCCGGCAAAATCATGGAAGCTGGCACCAAAGGTCGCAAGCAGCCAGGCTTGCAGGCCGAAGTTGCCGTTCCACACCATGCCTTCGAAGAACGGGTAGATAAACGCCACGATCAAGGCGGTGGCGCACAATTGCGGAACAAACCGCGCCCGTTCGGCGATACCGCCGGAAATGATCGCCGGGATCGCCGCCGCGAAGGTCAACAGGAAAAAGAACTTCACCAGGCCGTAACCATGGTCGGCGCTGATCACTGCCGCCGGTTGCATGAAGTTCACGCCGTAGGAGATCCAGTAGCCTATAAAGAAATAAGCCAGGGTGGAGATGGCGAAGTCGCTGAGGATCTTCGACAAGGCGTTGACCTGGTTTTTCTGACGCACTGTGCCGACTTCCAAGAACGCGAAGCCGGCGTGCATGGCCAGCACCATGACTGCACCGATCAGGATAAACAGGGTGTTGGAACTGTGGACGAGGGTGTCCACTGCACTTTGCAAATTTTCCATGGAGGTTGGCAGGCCTGCATTAAAGGCAAAAAGCACCAAAGCGGTTCAAGCCTGGATTTCGCGCACTAAATTGGTACCTGCGGCTCCACCCCTCTTCAGGAGGCGTGAACCGCCTTAGCGCAGCGATCAATACAACAGGCCGTTGCCGACAGGGTTTTTCCGCGAGTTTCAGTTATTTAGGGTAAGGTTTTTCGAGGCTTCCTGCCCGACCGCCCGGATTCAGCGCAAGCCCCGGGGCGTGCGCACCAAGGCAAAGCAAAAGCTGTACCAGACAATTGCACTGAACCTTCACCGAAGCCGGTGACTCGAAACCACAAGTAACGATCAGCCAATCACGGAGATAACCATGGCCAGAAGAACGGCAAAGACTGCGCAAGAAATACTGATGGCGGATTTTCAAGCCTTGGTCAGGGACACCGAGCAGTTGCTGGACGACACCACCAACCTCGCCGGTGACCAGGCCGATGAACTGCGCAGCAAGATTCACGAGAGCCTGCTCAAGGCCCGCGAAACCCTGCAACTGACCGAAGATTCCTTGCGCGAACGCGGCCAGGCGGCGGTCACCGCCACTGAAGATTACGTGCAGGCCAACCCTTGGCAGTCGGTCGGCATCGCCGCCGGCGTGGGCTTTCTGATCGGCCTGTTGGCCACAAGGCGCTAATTATGTCTATCGGCGAAACAGGCTCGTCCACGGGTACAACTTCCCGTCGTCTTGGCGCGGCCGTGCTGGGCTTGCTGCACAGCCACGTCGAGTTGTTTGGTATCGAATTGCAAGAGCAAAAGGCTCGCACCGTCAGCCTGCTGCTGTTTGCCGGCCTTGCGCTGGTATTTGCGCTGCTGTTGCTGGTGGGGTTGTCGACGCTGGTGATGATCTTGGTGTGGGACACCGGCTACCGCCTGACCGGAATCATCTGCCTCTGTGTCTTCTACAGCCTGGCCGCAGCCTTCTGCGGGGTGCGCCTGAAAGCCGCGGTGTTCGATGAGTCCACGCCGTTCCATGCCACGCTCGAAGAGCTGGCCAATGATCGGGAGCGCCTGCTGCCATGAGCCTGACTGAAGTGCCAAAAACCACCTCGCGGCGGGAAATGCGCAAGGCGTTGATCCGCCTGCGCATGGAAATGCACCGCCAGGAAATACGTCACGAATCCCAGCAATTGGTGTTGCCCCTGACCAAGGTGCGCAACCTCGGACAGAGCTGGCAAGACGGCCTGGGCATCAAGCATGCACCGCTGTGGGGTGTGGCTGCCGTGACGCTGATGGGCTTTTTCACCGGCAAAGGCGCCAAGGGCGGCGGCATCAGCAGCGTGACGCGCCTGGTACGACTGGGTGCAGGCTTGATCCCGTTGATCAAGTTGGCCATGCAGGGTTCTTCGCGCAAACGTTGAGCCTGCTGGCTGCATTCTTGCTAACAGAATCGGCTCGATCCCCGTTTTCGAGGGTCGGGCCTTTTTTTCGCCACCGTTCCACTAAGGAGGCCCCGTGATCGACGGGCAACCGCTCGCCTGCTTCCAGCCCTTTATCGACACCGCCACCGGCCGTATCGCCGGCGTCGAGGCACTGGGCCGCCTGCGCCAGGCGGACGGCCGCTTGCAGTCGGTAGGCCCGCTGTTTGCCGATCCACGCACGCCCGGGGTGACCTTGCGCCGCCTCGACCGGCTGATTCGCGAGAATGCGCTGAGCCGTCTGCACGAGACGCCGGAAGACTGGTTCCTGAGCCTGAACATCTCGCCCCGCTGGATCAACCGCCTACGGCCGGGCCAAGCCTTGCCGAGCCTGAAACAGATCCACAACCATGGCGTCGACCCGCAGCGCATCGTCTTCGAAATCACCGAGCTGGGCGGCGATATCCGCCGCTTGGCCGACGTGGTGGCACGCTACCGCGAGGCCGGCGCGAGGATTGCCATCGATGATTTCGGCGCCGGTTACTCGCAGCTCGACCGGGTACTGGCCCTGCAGCCGGATATCCTCAAATTGGACATGCGCTTGTTTCAGGACGCCGCCCGTGGCGGGCCCAGCAGTGAGGTGGTGCGGGCGCTGGCACAGATGGCCGAGAAAACCGGTTGCTGGATCATTGCCGAAGGCGTTGAAACCGAAGCGCAACTGAGCTTCGCCCTGGAATGCGGTTCGCGCTATGTGCAGGGCTACCTGTTCGCCCAGGCGGAACTCGACTGGTTCGCCGCCGATGCGTTCGTGCCGCATTTTGACCGGCTACGCAAAGCCTATGTCCAGCAGAAACTGGGGGAGCGCGGACGCATCATGCAACTGCGCCAGCAATTGGCTGAGTTGATGAACATCCTGCAGACCTGGGCCCAAGCCCAGGCCCCGCTGAGCCAGTTGCCCCAACTCCCTGCCTTCCCGTGGCTGCTGCGGTTTTACCAGTGCGACCGACACGGCACCCAGCTGACGCCGAATTTCGAGTGGCGCCAGGACGCCTGGCAGGCCGACAGCCGTTACCTGGGCCACAACTGGTCGTGGCGTCCGTATTTCTACCACCTGCTGGCCGAAGGGTGGGAGGAGCGGCGCCTGACGCTGTCTTCCACCTATCGCGACGCCACTACCAACCAGTACTGCCTCACTGCCGGACAATTCTTCGATAACGGTCAGCGCTTGCTGTTAATCGATATCGACGCGGCGGGGCTGTAGATTTTCGCTTGCCCGGGGCGCGCCGAACCGGGAAGCTGGGAGGGTCATTCACCGCACGGAGAGTACCCGCCTTGGATTGGCCCACCCTGCTTACCCGCGAGCGTCTTGGAAAGCCCCTGCACAGCCCTGAAGAACTGGGCCGCAGCCCGTTTCACAAAGACCATGACCGCATCATCTTCTCCGGTGCGTTTCGCCGCCTGGGCCGCAAGACCCAAGTGCACCCGGTGTCCAGCAACGACCATATTCACACCCGTCTGACCCATTCCCTGGAAGTCAGCTGCGTGGGCCGCTCCCTGGGCATGCGCGTGGGTGAAACGTTGCGCGGCGCCCTGCCCGACTGGTGCGACCCGAGCGACCTGGGCATGGTGGTGCAATCGGCCTGTCTGGCCCATGACATTGGCAATCCGCCGTTCGGGCACTCCGGCGAAGACGCCATTCGCCACTGGTTCCAGCAGGCCGCCGGACGTGGCTGGCTGGACGACATGAGTGGCGCCGAGCGCAATGACTTCCTCAATTTCGAGGGCAACGCCCAGGGTTTCCGCGTGCTCACCCAGCTCGAGTACCACCAGTTCGACGGTGGCACACGGCTGACCTACGCCACCCTGGGCACCTACCTCAAGTACCCCTGGACCGCGCGCCACGCAGATTCACTGGGCTACAAGAAACACAAGTTCGGCTGCTACCAGAGCGAACTGCCGATCCTCGAGCAGATCGCCCACAAGCTCGGCTTGCCGCAAATCGAGGATCAGCGCTGGGCCCGTCACCCGCTGGTGTACCTGATGGAAGCCGCGGACGACATCTGTTACGCCTTGATCGACCTCGAAGACGGCCTGGAGATGGAGCTGCTCGAATACGCCGAAGTGGAGTCACTGCTGCTGAACCTGGTGGGCGATGACCTGCCACAGACCTATCGCCAGTTGGGTGCGCAGGATTCACGCCGCCGCAAACTGGCCATCCTGCGCGGCAAGGCCATCGAGCACCTGACCAACGCCGCGGCGCAGGCCTTTGTCGAACAACAGGACGCCCTGCTCGCCGGCACCCTGCCCGGCGACCTGGTGGAGCACATGCACGGCCCCGCCCAGCGCTGCGTGCTGGACGCCAAGGACATGGCGCGCAAGAAAATCTTCCAGGACAAGCGCAAGACGCTGCACGAAATCGGCGCCTACACCACTTTGGAAATTCTGTTGAACGCGTTCTGTGGCGCAGCGTTGGAACAACATGGCGGACGTACGCCGTCGTTCAAGAACCGGCGCATCCTGGACCTGCTGGGCAATAGCGCGCCGAATCCCGCCTGGCCGTTGCATGCGTCGTTCCTGCGCATGATCGACTTCATCGCCGGCATGACCGACAGCTATGCCACCGAAATGGCGCGAGAAATGACAGGGCGCTCCAGCCCGCAATGATTCGACAGGGAAAGCTGCCTGTTCCTTGAGGAATCTACCTACAAAGGGAACAGAGCAGCCTGATCGAAGTCGCACAGACAGCCAAAGAATAATCACGCACGCTTCGGGCGAACCTCTCCTACTCGCCCCTCTTTGATGCCTGACCCATCGTGTGCACCCTATGCCCCTATATCCCCTTCGTATCCTGTTGGTGGAGGACCATCCCTTTCAGTTGCTCGCAACCCAGTGCCTGCTCAGGAGCTTCGGGTTTTGCCAGTTGACCCCGGCCGAAAACGCCGAGCAGGCCATTCGCGCGATGACGCAGGCACACACCCCGTTCGATATTCTCCTGTGCGACCAATGCCTGCCTGACCTGCCAGGGCTTGAGCTGATTGACATTGCCAACCGCCGGCACTTCATCATCAGCGCCATCCTGTTGAGCGGGCTGCCCGCCGATGAACTTTCAGCATTGCATACACAGGCACTGAAACGTAACTTGCCGCTGCTCGGTTATTTATCAAAGCCACTGAACAAAGAGGAACTTCTGGGTTTGGCACACCCGTTAATTAGATAATCATTGTAGGAATTTAAACGTGACAGTCCTACGAAAAGCCACCTGACGGCCCAGGCAAAACCCTTGATTCAGTGCCGCGTACATAAGCGCTGGCTAAACACCCACCGTTAGACTTACAAAGCCTTGGCAACCTGTGAGCCGATACCTTTTTTATTGTAGGAAGATTCCTGTTTTATACTTGTTGCCCCTTGCCTTCATGCTCCGGTCTGCGCTTCTGAGCTAATGTGCCCGCTTTATTTGCACTTGCACGGACAGGATCATGAACTCAGTTTTTATTATCGATGACCATCCCGTTATACGGCTTGCCATCCGAATGTTGCTGGAACACGAAGGCTACAAAGTCGTGGGGGAAACGGACAACGGATGTGACGCCATCCAGATGGTCCGTGAATGCCTCCCGGACCTGATCATCCTGGATATCGGCATTCCAAAACTCGATGGGCTGGAAGTGCTTTGCCGGTTCAACTCGATGAGCACCCCCATGAAGACGCTGATACTGACGGCCCAGTCGCCTACCCTGTTCGCCACCCGCTGCATGCGCTCGGGTGCAGACGGATATGTGTGCAAGGAGGGTGACCTGAGCGAACTGCTGAGTGCCATTCGCGCGGTATTGTCCGGCTACAACTACTTCCCCAGCCAGGCACTGAATGCCCACAGTGCCGACGGCGTGAACACCCACGAACTTGAACTGTTCAAAACTGTTAACGACCGGGAGTTGATGGTTTTACAACTGTTTGCCCAAGGCCGTACCAACAAGGAAATTGCCAAAGGCATGTTCCTGAGCAACAAGACCGTCAGCACTTACAAAAAGAGGCTCATGCAGAAACTTCAAGCCAAATCCTTGGTAGAACTTATCGAGATGGCAAAACGAAACGCGCTAGTGTGAGAAAGCGGATGCCCAGGCGTATAAAGGACTATTTGATTTTATTGAGTGCGTGCTTGTGCTTCAGCACCGCCGCGCTCGCCGACCATGAAGCAGGCCCGGAACATTTCACCCTATTGAGCCGCGCCGGTGCCGTGCAGTTGGAGACACATCTGAACAAAGCTCAGCGCCAGTGGTTGCAGAACAAGCGCGAGCTGGTGCTGGGCACCGCCTCTCCCGACTACCCTCCCTTCGACCTCACCTCCAGCGGCCGCGACTATGAGGGGCTCACAGCCGATTACGCCGGGCTGCTGGCCAAGGCCCTGGCGCTGCCGGTCAAGGTGCAGCGCTACCCGACCCGGGAGGCGGCCATTCGAGCGCTCGAAGCCGGCGATATCGACCTGCTGGGCTCATCCAACGGGTTTGAAGCAGCCAACCCCAATCTCGTCCTGTCCGAGCCTTACGCGGTGGACCAACCGGTGCTGGTCACCCGAGAGGGCGAAACGCGCAGCCTGAGCGAAGGCCTGGCCGGAATGCGCCTGGCCCTGGTCTACCATTACCTGCCCCTGGCAGAGGTGCAAAAGCTGTATCCCAAGGCAATCATCAAGGTCTACCCCTCCTACCAGAACGCCCTGAATGCTGTTGCATTCGAACAGGCCGACGTGTTTCTGGGCGATACCATCTCCACCCATTACATGATCAACAAGGGTTATCTCAAAAACATCCGCATGGCCAACTTCGGCAAGCACGAGGCCTATGGATTCAGCTTTGCCCTGGCCCGGCAGCAGCAGGTTCTTCTGAATATCGTCGATACGGTGCTGTCGGCCGTGCCCACGCTGGAACGGGACAACATCGCCAAGCGCTGGAGCGCCGGCAGCGATATCCTGCTCACCGACCAGAAGCTGCAACTGACCCAACGCGAAGAACGCTGGCTCAAGGAGCATCCGGTCGTCAAAGTCATCGTGAACGAAACCTTCGCGCCACTGACCTTCTTCGACGCTGACGGCAATTTTCGCGGGATCACCGCCGACCTGCTGGAACTGGTTCGCCTGCGCACCGGCCTGCGTTTCGAGGTGCTGCGCGAGCGTGACGTGAATGCGATGATCGCGCAGATCGAATCCGGGAAAGGCGACATGATCGGCGCCATCGTGCCCAGCGCCGAACGTGAAGCCCTGTTGAACTTCAGCCGACCCTACCTGGAAAACTCCTACGTCATGTTGACGCGCAAGGAGCGCCAGGCGCCGACCAGCCTTGAGGAAATGGAAGGCAAGCGCCTGGCAATCACACAAGGCAGCCCGCTGGCAACATTCCTGCGCGACAGCTTTCCGAATATTCAGCTGGTAGAAACCGGTGACTCGTTCAGGTCAGCCGAACTGCTCGTGCAGGGCCAGGTGGATGGCGCGGTCAATACCTTGGTCGTGGCCAATTACCTGTTGTCTTCGCAGGTGCTGCAGGACAAGGTCCAGATCACCTTCAGCATTGGCACGATGCCGGCCACTTTCGCCCTGGCAACCTCACGCGGCGCCACCGAACTCAGTTCCATCCTGGACAAAGCCCTGCTGAGCATCGCCCCCGACGAACTGGGGGTGATCAACAGCCGTTGGCGAGGCTACACCGCTGCCTCCGACAGCTACTGGCGCAACTACCATCAATTGATTGCCCGCATCATCATGGGCACCGGTGCACTGCTGCTGATTTCCCTGGCCTGGAACGCCTACATGCGCCGCCAGATCAAGCACCGGAAATTGGCCGAACGCGCGCTCAACGATCAATTTGAATTCATGCGCGCGCTCGTCAACGAGACCCCTCACCCGATCTATGTACGTGATCGCAAAGGTCTGCTGCAGACCTGCAACGACAGCTACCTGCAGGTGTTCGAGGTCAAGCGCGAAGACGTGATCGGCAAAAGTGCGATCCAGATGAGCGATGCCCTCGAAACCGATGCCACGCAATATCACGCCGACTACCAGCGGGTGATGGCCGAGGGCAATCCACTGATCATGGATCGCACGCTGCACATCAGCGGCAAGAAACTGACCATCTACCACTGGATCCTGCCGTACCGCGACTCCGTCGGCGAGGTTCAGGGCATCATTGGTGGCTGGATCGACATCAGTGAACGCCGACAGTTGTTCGACGAAATTCGTGCCGCCAAGGAGCGTGCCGACGAGGCCAATCGCGCCAAGAGCACCTTCCTGGCGACCATGAGCCATGAAATCCGCACCCCCATGAACGCCGTCATCGGCATGCTGGAGTTGACCCTCAAGCGCGCCGACCAGGGCCATCTCGACCGACCCGCCATCGAAGTGGCGTACAACTCGGCCAAGGACTTGCTGGAGCTGATCGGCGACATCCTCGATATCGCGCGCATCGAATCCGGACGCCTGAGCCTGGCGCCGGAACGCGTCAACTTGCGGGAGGTCGTCGAGTCGGTGGTGCGCGTGTTCGACGGGCTGGCCCGGCAGAAAACCCTCAGCCTGCTGCTGGATTTCCAACCCGACCTGGACGCCACCGATGTATTGATCGACCCGCTGCGTTTCAAGCAAGTGCTCTCCAACCTGGTGAGCAACGCCATCAAGTTCACCGAGCGTGGCCAGGTGAAGATCAAGGTGGAAATCCAGCCCACCGAACTGCCCCAGCAGGTCCGCATGAAGCTGGTGGTGGAAGACACCGGCATCGGTATCAGCCGGGACGACCAGCTGCGGCTGTTCGAGCCCTTTGCCCAGGCCGACAATTCCGGACAACTCGCCCGCAGCGGTGCTGGCCTTGGCCTGGTGATATGCCGCAGCCTCTGCGCGATGATGGGTGGGCAACTGAGCTTGAGCAGTGTGCCGATGGTGGGCACGCAGGTGCATCTCAGCCTGGACATGATGCGCCTGCAGCCGATGCAGGCGGCGGACGAGCTCAAGCCGCAGGCGCCGGCGACGGCATGCGTACTCAACGTGCTGGTGGTGGACGATCATCCAGCGAACCGTTTGCTGATGTGCCAGCAACTCGGGTACCTGGGCCACCTGTTCACGGCCGCCAATCACGGTGCCGCCGGCTTCCACGCGTGGCGCCAGGAGCGCTTCGACCTGGTGATCGCCGACTGCAACATGCCCATCATGAATGGCTACGAGTTGAGCCGCTCGATCCGCGAGTATGAGCAGCGTGAACAGCTCACACCCTGCGTGGTGTTGGGGTTTACCGCCAATGCGCAGCCTGAGGAGAAGGTGCGTTGCCGGGACGCTGGCATGAACGACTGCCTGTTCAAACCCATCAGCCTCACCGCGTTGGAGCGGCAACTGGCACAGATCGCGCCGCAACCGTCCACACTGCACCTGGACCTTGGCAATTTCGAGGCACTGACGGGCGGTGACCCGCAGATGAGTCGTCGGCTGTTGGTGGAACTGCTAAGCAGCAGTCGCCAGGATCGCCAGGAGTTGGCTGGACTGCTGGCCGGGCAAGCCCCACTCCAGGACATCATCGAGCAGGCCCACAAGATCAAGGGCGCCGCCCGTATCGTCCAGGCGAACGCGCTGGCGGGGCAGTGCGAAACGCTGGAACAGGCCTGTGCCCGAGGCGATGCCCGTGAGCAGGTCGACGCAGGTGTGAAGTCCCTGGAAAGGCTCATGCTTGAGCTAGAAAAGGCACTGCAAGTGCAGCTCGATGAGCTGGAGCGTCAATAAGGGGCGATGGAAGCCCCTCATGGGCTCAGCAGTCGGTCAAGCGCAGGAAGATCGCCGCCAGTTGCTCGATGCCGGCCTGGTCCTGGACGGTAAAGCGCGCCAGCGACGGGCTGTCCAGGTCAAGGACGCCAATCAGCTTGCCGTCCTTGACCAAGGGCACGACCAGTTCGCTGTTCGACGCGCTGTCACAGGCGATATGCCCGGGAAACTCATGCACGTCCTCGACCCGCTGAGTTTGCCGAGAGGCTGCAGCGGCGCCGCATACGCCACGGCCGAACGGAATACGCACACAGGCAATCTGGCCCTGGAACGGGCCGAGCACCAGTTCTTCATTGCGGTTGAGGTAAAAGCCGGCCCAGTTCAAGTCATCCAGTTGATTGAACAGGAACGCGGAAAACTGAGCACTGTTGGCGATGAAATCCCGCTCATCGGCCAGCAATGATTCCAGCTGCGCACAGAGCATGGCGTAGCCGTCGAGGCCGGTGCCGGCCTGTTGTAGATCGATCATGGTTGACGCTCCAGCAATTTGAGACCCACCCAGTAACGGGCGAATTGATACGCGCAACGGCCGTTGCGGTTGCCGCGCCCGGTGGCCCAGCGTACAGCGAGGATGTCGAGGGCTTCGTCGCGCTGCCACTGCAGGCCGGCCTTGTTCGCCAATTCGTCGATCCAGTGTTCCACCACATCCAGGAAGTGCTCCTGGGTAAAGGGGTAGAACGACAGCCACAGGCCGAAACGGTCGGACAAGGCGATCTTGTCTTCAACCGCTTCACTGGGGTGCAGTTCGCCGTCCACGCGTGTCCAGTTCTCGTTGTCGCTCTGGTTTTCCGGAACCAGGTGGCGACGGTTGGAGGTGGCGTACAACAACACATTTTCCGGCGCCTGCTCGAGCGAGCCGTCCAGCACGCTTTTGAGCACGCGGTAGTCGCCCTCACCGGCTTCGAACGACAGGTCATCACAGAACAGAATGAAACGTTGCGGTAGCTTGACCAGTTGCTCGACCACCCGTGGCAGATCGGCCAGGTGATCGCGCTCGATCTCGATCAAACGCAGGCCGGCCTTGGCATGCTGTGCCAGCAAGGCGCGCACCATGGACGATTTACCGGTACCCCGCGAGCCCCACAGCAGCGCATGGTTGGCGGGCAGGCCATCGATGAACTGCTGGGTGTTGCGGGCCAATTGTTCGCGTTGTTTGTCTACGCCGATCAGGTCGGACAGGCGCATGTCCAGGCTCACGTCCAATGGCAACAGGAAACCACTGCGGCCCTCACGCTGCCAACGGGCGGCCAGGCACTGATTCCAATCGATGGCTTGGCGCGGCGCGGGCAACAACGGCTCCAGGCGGGCGAGCACTGCATCGGCCCGCTCAAGAAAGGCATTCAATCGAGAATCCACGATTATTCCTCTGGCAAGTTCTTGCAAAAGATGGCGTATTGGCAGCCCTGCGGCAGAGCGCACGGTGCTGCGTGATAAAACGATTCATGCCGGGCAAGCCAGGGCGTGTGGATGTTCAGCTATGCTTGCCGGCGAAGGGAAACGTGAAGTGGTTCAACACTCGATGGATATCAAGTTCGCCCACCGCTTGTCTTATAAACAAGCCAGATTGACTGTGCTGGTCGGTTTCGTCTTGGGAACCTTGCTCAGCCTGATCCAAATCGGCATTGATTATGCCAGCGAAGACGCATCCATCAACCGTGAAATACGCTCACTGATCGAAATCAGCCACAATCCGGCCTCGCGCATCGCCTACAACATCGATGCCGAGTTGGCACAGGAACTGACCCTGGGCCTGCTCCACTCCCCCGCCATTGTTCGTGCGCGGTTGACCGACAACAACGGCGTGGTCTTGGCCGACGTAAACCGGCCGCGCAAGGAAAGCACCTACCGCCCCCTCAGCGATTTCCTGTTCGGCGCCAACCGCGCGTTCGAAGACCGGCTGTTTCTCAACCACATGCCCAACGACTCCCTCGGCATGCTGCGCCTGGACGTGGATACCTACGCGTTCGGCAGCCGTTTCCTGCACCGCGCCGAGATCACCCTGCTCAATGGTTTTGTCCGCAGCCTGTTGCTGACCGGCATCTTGCTCGGCGTGTTCTACGTGATGCTGACACAGCCGCTGGTGCGCATCATCCGGGAGCTGAGCAACCGCAAACAGACGCGCCTGGACTGCCCGCCCGGCCACGAAAACGACGAAATCGGCGTACTGGTGAATGTCGCCAACCAGCAATTCGAAAACATGGAGACCGAGATCCAGCAACGCCGCCACGCCGAGGACCGGCTGACGGAATACCTCGGGCAACTGGAACATATCGTGTCGGCGCGTACCCTTGAACTCAAGGCCAGCAACCAGCGCCTGAGCCAGTCCAACGATGAGCTGGAAACGGCAAAAATGCACGCGCTGGGCATGGCCCAGGCGCGGGCGGCGTTTCTGGCGAACATGAGCCACGAAATCCGCACCCCGCTCAACGGCCTGCTGGGGATGATCGCCCTGTCACTGGACAGCCCACTCAACGCCGATCAACGCCAGCAACTCTCGATCGCCCACGATTCCGGCAAAGTGCTGGTGGAGCTGCTCAACGATATCCTCGACCTGTCCAAGTTCGACGCCGGCCAACTGGAGCTGGAGCGCATCCCCTTCGACCTGGGTTCGCTGGTGGAAGACACCGCCAACCTGCTGTCGCAGAACGCCGCGCCGAGTGTCGAGCTGACGTGCCTGATCGATCCGCAGTTTCCCGCCCAGGTTCTGGGCGACCCGACCCGCGTGCGCCAGATCGTCAGTAACTTGCTGTCCAACGCCTTGAAATTCACCCGCTTTGGACGCGTGGACGTGCGTCTCAGCGCCCTTGAAAACGGGGTGCGTATCGAGGTGTGTGATACCGGCATCGGCATTGCACAGGAGGCCCAGGTGAAGATCTTCCAGCCGTTCACCCAAGCCGGCGCGGGCATCACGCGCCAGTTCGGCGGCACGGGCCTGGGCCTGGCGCTGACCCACAATTTGTGTGAAGCCATGCAGGGGCGCCTGAGCATCAGTTCGGAGGCCGGCTTTGGCAGCCAGTTCAGTGCCGAACTGCCACTGCCGACACACCTGCCCGCCGCACACCTTGCGCCGCTCAAGGGCGAGGTCATCGCCATCACCCGCCCCGACAATGGGCTGACGGAGTTGCTGACGACCCTGCTGCCGCACTGGGGGCTGACACCGCGCTGCTACCCTTACGAAGCGGATGTGCGCGGGCAAACGCCGGACCTGTTGATCACCGACTGCCCGGAGTGCCTGTTCCGCCTGCGGCCGCTCATCAGCGCGCCGATCCTGCTGGTGACCGCCTATGGCAACTTCATGCCCAGCGAAGAAGTCGCTGCGCTCGCGCCCCTGCAACAACAGGCGCGACCGCTGAGCCGCAACGCGCTGTATCAGATTCTGCAGCGCAACTTGCGCAGCGACACAGACCTTGCCCTCGACCCAATCCAGCTGGAAGCACCGCCCCTGACGCAGCGCGCGCGCATCCTGCTGGTGGAGGACAACCCGGTCAATCAACTGGTCGCCAAGGGCATGCTCAGCAAGCTGGGGTGCGAAGTGATCGTGGCCGCCCATGGCGGCGAGGCCCTCAAGTGCCTTGAGGAACGGCCCTTCGACATGGTCCTGATGGACTGCAACATGCCCGTGATGGACGGTTACGAGGCCAGCCGACAAATCCGCCAAAGCGGGCGCTGGCCCGACCTGCCTATCGTTGCCCTCACCGCCAATGCATTGGCCGAGGAGCGTGAGCGTTGCCGCGCGGCGGGCATGAATGACTACCTGGCCAAGCCGTTTCGCCGCGAAGAGCTCAGCGGCTTGCTGGATCTGTGGGTGCCGAGGACGACAAATCTCTGATCTGTCGTAGCAACTGGTCCAACCCCTCGCGCAAGGCATCGGCCTGGTTCAGGTCGACGCCGCTGTCGCACAGCAGCCGGGTCTTGAGGCCAAAGGCCTGATCACGCAACTGCACGCCGGCCGGGCTCAGGCTCAGGTGCACTTCACGTTCGTCCTTGGCGCTGCGCTGGCGCTTGACCAATGCGAGCTGCTCAAGGCGCTTGAGCAGCGGCGTCAGCGTGCCCGAATCAAGCAGCAGCCGTTCGCCCAAGGCTTTGACCGTAGGCTGCGGCGGGGCTGCCGCGTGCCATTCCCACAACACCAGCATGGCCAGGTATTGCGGGTACGTCAGGCCCAGTTGATCGAGCATCGGCTTATACGCACGGGTCACGGCCCGGGAAGCCGCGTAGAGCTTGAAACACAGCTGGTGGTCGAGGGCCAGGGAGACAGTCATTTGAGCAGGGCTTCAATCTCTTGGGCCAGTTCCTGGGGCTTGGTGGTCGGGGCGTAACGCTTGACCACCTGGCCATCGCGCCCGATGAGGAACTTGGTGAAATTCCACTTGATCCCCTTGGAACCCAGCAGGCCTGGCGCCTGCTTCTTGAGCTGTACGAACAGGGGATGGGCATCGCTGCCGTTGACGTCGATCTTCTTGAACAGCGGGAAACTGACGCCGAAGTTCAGCTCGCAGAACTCGGAAATCGCCCCCTCGTTACCGGGCTCCTGTTTGCCGAACTGGTTGCAGGGAAAACCGAGCACCACCAGGCCCTGGTCCTTGTACTGCTGCCAGAGCTGTTCCAGGCCCTTGTACTGAGGAGTGAAACCGCATTTGCTGGCAGTGTTGACCACCAGGATGGCCTTGCCGGCGAAATCAGCCAAGGTCTTTTGCTCACCCTTGATGGTGGTGCAAGGGATGCTCAGCAGGTTGTCGCTCATGGCAGTGCCTCGATCAGGAGAAAAGAAGCATAAACATAGTCAGCAATTCAATTGTGTGCAATTTAATTTCCGACATTGATACCGGGGTATCAACGCCAGACCTGTAGGAACGCGCTTGCTCGTGCCTACAGGGGCTGCGCCGTTGAGTTCAGCGGGGGACGAAGTCCAGGCACACCGAGTTGATGCAGTACCGCAGGCCGGTGGGCGGCGGGCCGTCGGGGAAAACGTGGCCCAAGTGCGCATCGCATTTGGCGCAGGTGACTTCGGTGCGGATCATGCCGTGGCTGACGTCACGGATCTCGATCATCGCGCTGTCGGCAATCGGCTCGTAGAAGCTGGGCCAGCCGCAGCCGGCATCGAATTTGGTCTTGGAGTCGAACAGCGGCTCATTGCAGCAGATACAGTGATAGACGCCGTCCGTGGTGGTGGCATTGTACTTGCCGGAAAACGGGCGCTCGGTGCCTTTGAGACGGCACACCTGGTATTGCGCCGGGTCGAGCATGTCCTGCCATTCCTGAAGGGTTTTCTGCAACTTTTCCATCGGTACACCTCGGCAACTGAAAAACCCTGATCTGTGTCTTTTCGCTGGATCAGGTGGCACGTATGATTGCGCCTCTTCAAAACACCAGTCTGGCACCCGCGCCATCGGCATTCAAACGTATTTATGGGTGCGGGACCCGCAGGATTCAACGTTCGGTCGTGCCCTCGCCGTCTGGATCGTTCATTTTCAGGATCACATCGCCATGCAGGTCAGCAAATCGAACAAGCTCGCCAACGTCTGCTACGACATTCGCGGCCCGGTGCTCAAGCACGCCAAGCGCCTGGAAGAGGAAGGCCAACGCATCCTCAAGCTGAACATTGGCAACCCGGCGCCCTTTGGTTTCGAAGCGCCGGAAGAAATCCTCCAGGACGTGATCCGCAACCTGCCGACCGCCCAGGGCTACAGCGATTCCAAGGGCCTGTTCAGCGCGCGCAAGGCGGTGATGCAGTATTACCAGCAAAAACAGGTGGAAGGTGTCGGTATCGAAGACGTCTACCTGGGCAATGGCGTGTCCGAGCTGATCGTGATGTCCATGCAGGCGCTGCTCAACAACGGTGACGAAGTGCTGGTGCCGGCGCCGGACTACCCACTGTGGACCGCCGCCGTGGCCCTGGCCGGCGGCAACCCGGTGCACTACCTGTGTGACGAAGGCGCCGACTGGTTCCCGGACCTGGCCGACATCAAGGCCAAGATCACCCCCAATACCAAGGCCCTGGTGATCATCAACCCGAACAACCCCACCGGTGCCGTGTATTCCAGGGAAGTGTTGCTGGGCATGCTCGAACTGGCACGCCAGCACAACCTGGTGGTGTTCTCCGACGAGATCTACGACAAGATCCTCTACGACGACGCCGTTCACATCTGCACCGCCTCCCTGGCGCCGGACCTGCTGTGCCTGACGTTCAACGGCCTGTCCAAATCCTACCGCGTGGCGGGCTTCCGCTCCGGCTGGATTGCCATCTCCGGCCCCAAGCACAATGCCCAGAGCTACATCGAAGGCATCGACATGCTGGCGAACATGCGCCTGTGCGCCAACGTGCCAAGCCAGCACGCGATCCAGACCGCCCTCGGCGGCTACCAGAGCATCAACGACCTGGTCCTGCCCCAGGGCCGCCTGCTGGAACAGCGCAACCGTACCTGGGAACTGCTCAACGCCATTCCGGGCGTGAGCTGCGTGAAGCCGATGGGCGCGCTGTATGCCTTCCCGCGCATCGACCCGAAAGTCTGCCCGATCCTGAACGACGAGAAGTTCGTACTCGACCTGCTGCTCTCGGAAAAACTGCTGGTGGTTCAGGGCACTGCATTCAACTGGCCGTGGCCGGATCACTTCCGCGTGGTGACGCTGCCGCGCGTGGATGACCTGGAAATGGCCATTGGTCGCATCGGCAACTTCCTCAAGTCCTATCGCCAGTAACGGATCCGTCGCTGTGCGGCCAGGTTTCGGTCGCACAGCGAGTATCTGGCAACACTTCTTTGCCTTTCACCTGGAACGGCGACTCGCTGGCCACGCACACCCCCTCTAACCCCTGTAATTACGGGTTTGCACGGCGTTGATGAACCGATCAAGCCGACTTTTCCATGTCGGAAAATCCTTTCAAGGGTCTACATTCAGGCTGTAGGACACAGTTTGAAATAGTCGCTCGGTTGAATCACCCCAGGCCGCACCTTATATACCCCGCAGTAAGCGACATATTAAGCATGAGGAGAACTCTACAACCATGATGCGCATCCTGCTGTTCTTGGCCACTAACCTGGCGGTCGTGCTGATTGCCAGCATCACCCTGAGCCTGTTCGGCTTCAACGGGTTCATGGCGGCCAACGGGGTTGATCTCAACCTCAATCAGCTGCTGATTTTCTGTGCGGTCTTTGGTTTTGCCGGCTCGCTGTTCTCGCTGTTCATCTCCAAGTGGATGGCGAAGATGAGCACCAGCACCCAGATCATCACCCAACCCCGCACCCGCCATGAACAATGGTTGATGCAAACCGTGGAGCAGTTGTCTCGGGAAGCCGGCATCAAGATGCCCGAAGTGGGGATTTTCCCCGCCTACGAGGCCAACGCCTTCGCCACGGGCTGGAACAAGAACGACGCGCTGGTCGCGGTGAGCCAAGGCCTTCTGGAGCGTTTTTCGCCCGATGAAGTCAAGGCCGTGCTGGCCCACGAGATCGGCCACGTGGCCAATGGCGACATGGTTACCCTGGCGCTGGTGCAAGGCGTGGTGAACACCTTCGTGATGTTCTTCGCGCGGATCATCGGCAACTTTGTCGACAAAGTGATCTTCAAGAACGAAGAAGGCCGTGGCATTGCCTACTTCGTGGCGACCATCTTTGCCGAAATCATCCTGGGCTTCCTGGCCAGCGCGATCGTGATGTGGTTCTCGCGCAAACGCGAGTTCCGTGCAGACGAAGCCGGCGCAAGCCTGGCAGGCACCGGTGCGATGATCAGCGCACTGCAACGCCTGCGTTCGGAACAGGGCCTGCCGGTGCACATGCCGGACAGCCTGACCGCCTTCGGCATCAACGGCGGCATCAAGCAGGGCCTGGCTCGCATGTTCATGAGTCACCCGCCGCTGGAAGAGCGTATCGACGCATTGCGTCGTCGGGGCTGATAAACGCGATACAAAAAGGGGCGATCTGATCGCTCCTTTTTTTTGCCTGTGCGTTGTGTGTCCAGGTCACTGCCGCTATCACGGGCAAGCCCACTCCCACAGGGGAATGCATTCCACATCGGGGTTTGCCCGCGATGGCAGGGTCAACGCCTCGCCAAACGGAAGACGCGCTCTTCGAGGCGCGTGACGCCGTCTTGCACGAACTTCCAGCTCTCACCGAGGATATCCCGCTCCTCCAGCACCTGCAGCCCCCACTGCTCGCCCAGCAACCCGCGCACTTCGTCGTCGGTCACCGCGAACGGTGGCCCGGCTTTTTGCGCCTGGTCGTAGTCGAGGGTGATCAACAGCCCCTGGCAGCCCGGTGGCAGGCTCTTATTGAGATGTTCGGCGTACCGCGCACGCATCAGCGGCGGCAGTGCGATCAGGGCCGCACGGTCGTACAGCGCGCCGCACTCGGCCAGTGCCTGGGCATCGATGGCAAAGAAGTCGCCACACCACACCTCGATCGAACCCGCCTGATACACCGTGAAGACACCGCGTCGGCTGATCAGGGGCACAAGGTCCTGCTCAGTGAAAAACGCCGCCACTGCCTGCTCAGACAGCTCCACACCCATGACACGCAACCCCTGGCTGGCCAACCAGCGCAAATCCAGGCTTTTGCCACACAACGGCACCAGCACCTTGGTCGACGCAGGCACAGCCAGCGAAGGCCAGTGACGTTGCAGGTACGGATTGACCTCGTGCAGATGAAAGCCAATCTGATTGCGCGCCCAGCGCTCCCGCCAAAACTCAGGCTCCATGGATCCCCCCGAAAATTCGATCAAATGCTGCGAAAACTTATATTAGATATAGATCAGTGATCTGATTGAAGATGGGTCCATGTTAACGCCCAGGACCCAGATTATGCTCCCTAGCCTGTTTATCTCCCACGGTTCGCCCATGCTCGCCCTGCAACCCGGCGCCAGCGGTCCGGCCTTGCAGCGCCTGGCCGCCGCACTGCCACGGCCGAAAGCGATTGTGGTGGTGTCGGCGCATTGGGAAAGCCATGAGCTGCTGGTCAGCGGCGGCGCTGCACCCGACACCTGGCATGATTTCGGCGGCTTCCCCCGCGAATTGTTCGCGGTGCAATACCCTGCACCCGGCGATCCGCAACTGGCCGCCGAGATCGTCGACCTGCTGCACGCCGACGGCCTCACGGCGCGCATCGACGAGCAGCGCCCCTTCGACCATGGCACCTGGGTGCCCCTTTCGCTGATGTACCCCGCGGCCGATATCCCGGTCGTGCAAGTGTCCCTGCCAAGCCGCATGGGCCCTGCCCTGCAAACCCGAGTCGGGCACGCGCTCGCCAGCCTGCGCGAGCAAGGCGTACTGTTGATCGGTTCCGGCAGTATCACCCATAACCTGGGAGAACTGGACTGGCACGCAGGCCCTGAGAGTATCGAGCCGTGGGCGCGGGACTTTCGCGACTGGGTGGTCGATAGATTGACCGCCAATGATGAAAGCGCGCTGCATGACTACCGCCGCCAGGCACCGCACGCGGTGCGCAGCCATCCCAGCGATGAGCATCTTTTACCGCTGTATTTCGCGCGGGGTGCCGGGGGTGAATTCAGCGTGGCCCACCAAGGGTTCACCCTGGGCGCGCTTGGCATGGACATCTACCGCTTCGGCTAGCCCAGAGGCCTCAAACAGGAGCCAAAAAAAATCCCCGAACCAGTCGGGGATTTTTTATGTGCGATCAATCAGCCCGGGGGCGGATCAATCTTCGCGGTAGCGACGCAGCTTCAGCTGCTTGCCGGCAACGCGAGTGTCTTTCAGCTTGGCCAGCAGTTTTTCCAGACCGTCTTCCGGCAGCTCCACCAGGGAGAAGCTGTCACGGACCTGGATGCGACCGATGGCTTCACGTGCCAGGCCACCCTCGTTGAGGATAGCGCCCAGCAGGTTCTTGGCCGCGATACCGTCACGCGCGCCCAGCGCGGTACGGCAACGAGCACGACCTTCAGCCAATGGAACCGGAGCACGACGCTCACGATCACCACGGTCTGGACGGTCGCCGGAACGCTCTGGACGATCACCGCGCGGGGCGCTGTTCGGAACCAGTGGACGTTCTTTCTCGATGGCTGCCAGGGTCAGGGCCTGACCGTTGGTTGCCTTGCGCAGCAGGGCTGCAGCCAGGGCACGCGGGGTGCAACCGATATCGGCGGTCAGGCGATCGAGCAGATCACCGTGGGTCGATTCGGCGTCAGCCACCAGCGGCGACAGGCTGTTGGTCAGTTTCTTGATGCGCGCATCCAGGACAGCTTGGGCGTCCGGCAGGCGAACTTCAGCCACTTTCTGACCGGTTACACGCTCGATCACTTGCAGCATGCGGCGCTCACGCGGAGTCACCAGCAGCAGTGCACGACCTTCGCGACCGGCACGGCCGGTACGGCCGATACGGTGAACGTAGGACTCTGGGTCGTAGGGCATATCAACGTTGAACACGTGGGTGATACGTGGAACGTCGAGGCCACGGGCAGCAACGTCGGTCGCAACAACGATGTCCAGACGGCCATCCTTGAGGGAGTCGATCACGCGCTCACGTTGGTTCTGGGCGATGTCACCGTTCAGCGCAGCGGCTTTGTAGCCTTTGGCTTCCAGGGCACTGGCCAGGTCCAGGGTCGCTTGCTTGGTGCGCACGAACATGATCAGGGCGTCGAAGTCTTCGACTTCCAGCAGGCTCAATACAGCCGAGGTCTTCTGGTCAGCGTGAACCAACAGGTGAGCCTGTTCGATCGCGGTAACGGTCTGAGTCTTGGTCTGGATCTTGACGTGCTCTGGGTCACGCAGGTGACGCTCGGCAATGGCACGGATCGACTGCGGCAGGGTGGCCGAGAACAGCACGGTCTGACGGGTCGGTGGCAGCGCCTTGAAGATGACTTCCAGGTCATCCATGAAGCCCAGCTTCAGCATTTCGTCAGCTTCGTCGAGAACCAGGTGGTTCACGGTCGACAGGACTTTTTCGTCACGACGCAGGTGGTCGCACAGACGGCCCGGGGTGGCGACAACGATCTGTGCGCCATTACGGATTGCTTTGAGTTGTGGGCCCATAGGCGCGCCGCCGTAAACGGCCACAACGGTTACGCCTGGCATTTGCTTGGCGTAGGTTTCAAAAGCGGTTGCTACTTGCAGCGCCAACTCACGGGTTGGCGCCAGGATCAGGGCTTGCGGTTCGCGCTTGGCAGGATCGATGCACTGCAGGATAGGCAGGGCGAAGGCAGCGGTTTTACCGGTACCCGTCTGCGCCTGACCGATCATGTCCTTGCCGGCCATGATGATCGGGATCGATTGCTGCTGAATCGCCGAAGGCTCTTCGTAGCCAGTCGCTGCGACGGCTGCAAGAATATTCGGGTTAAGATTAAAAGCGGCGAAGCCGCCGGTTTCCTGGGTCATGGGTCTGCCTCTAAGTGCATCCGCAAAGACCCATGCTCCAAAGCTGCGCATGCCGTGTTGAGACTCAAGAGTCGCCCTGGCTGCTTTGTCGGCGGGGATTTGCGAAAACGAATGAATGAAAAAGATTCGTCAAGGGAGAGTCCGCTGTGCGGACGAGCAGCCGAAGCTGACTTCGGGGAATTGCGCTACCTAAACGCGGCCCGGTTAAAGGCCGGCGCGCACTATACCGGAAATAGCTGAAAAAGGGAGCTTTTTTTATCTCAAAGCGCCGATAAACCGCGCTGTGTCACAGTCTTTGCACATAACCGCCGCAAGGTCTATTTTTGAAAGGCCCGGCCCTGCTAGTCATAAAGCTTAAACGGTTCACCCAGCCATCGAGACCTTTCGGTCCGAAACCTATCCCCGCGCCCGAGGGCACACCCGATGAATCAAGCCAGCAGTAGCCGCGTCAGCCGTGAACTCCAGGGCCATGTCCTGCTGTTGGGCCTGGACCGGGTGGCCAAGCGCAATGCCTTCGACCTGGACCTGCTCAATGAATTGAGCCTGGCGTATGGCGAATTCGATCGAAACGTCGACGCACGGGTCGCCGTGGTGTTTGCCCACGGTGAACATTTTACCGCCGGGCTGGACCTGGCCAATGTCAGCGGGTTGATGGCCGGCGGTTGGGTGCCACCGCTGGGGGGATGTGACCCCTGGGGCGTGTTTGCCGGACCACGTGTCAGTAAGCCGGTGATCATTGCCGCCCAGGGCTACTGCCTGACCATCGGCATCGAGCTGATGCTGGCGGCGGACATCAACCTCTGTGCCAGCAACACCCGCTTTGCACAGATGGAAGTGCAACGCGGGATCTTTCCGTTTGGCGGCGCGACATTGCGCCTGCATCAAATCGCAGGCTGGGGTAACGCGATGCGCTGGCTGCTCACTGGCGACGAATTCGACGCCCATGAAGCCCTGCGCCTGGGCCTGGTGCAGGAGGTGATGGCCAGCGAAGACTTGCTGCCGCGTGCCGTCGAACTGGCCAACCGCATCGCACGCCAGGCGCCATTGGGGGTGCAGGCCACGTTGATGTCGGCGCGACTGGCGCACATGGAGGGTGAGGCCGTCGCGGCGGCGGCGTTACCGCCAATGGTGGACAAATTACTCAACAGCGAGGATGCCAAGGAGGGTGTGCGGGCGATGATTGAGAAGCGGCCCGGAGTATTCAAGGGTATTTGAGCCAGGGCAGCGATGGCCTTATCGGGGGCAAGCCCCCTCCCACAGTTTGAATGTATTCACAGGTCAAAAAGGTGGGAGGGGGCTTGCCCCCGATAGCATCCGACCAGGCCACTCAAGTCGCCGGCCGAATCGCCTTGATCAACGCCTGCAACGAATACCCCAAACGAGGCGCCAGAGCCTCGGCACGGGCCGAAAGCGCTCCAAGGTCCAGTTCCTGATCCAGCTCCGAAGGCACCAGCAGAATCACATTGCCCTCCTTCACCGGCAGCTCCCAGTAATGCCGGTGGTACAATCCGCGCAGCAACGCCGCGCCCAGCGGCTTGCCATCGTCGGTGGCCCACTGGTTGATCACCAGCCAGCCGCCGGGGGTGAGCTTCTTCTGGCAGTTTTCCAGGAAGGTCCAGGCGAGATGCCCCACGCCCGGGCCGACATCGGTGTAAAGGTCGACGAAAATCAGATCCGCCGATTCAGCGGTTTCGAGCAATTGCACGGCGTCGCCGATGCGAATGTACAAACGCGGATCATCGTCCAGCCCCAGGTATTCAATGGCCAGGCGCGGTACGTCGGGGCGCAGTTCGATGGCTTCCACGTCTTCCAGTGGCAAGAACTTGAGACAGGCCTGGGTCAGCGTGCCGGCGCCCAGGCCAAGGAACAACGCGCTGTCCGGCTGTTCATGGCACAACGCGCCAATCAGCATCGCGCGGGTGTAGTCGTACTCCAGCCAACTCGGGTCAGCAGTGAACACGCAGCTTTGCTCGATGGCATCGCCGAACTCGAGAAAACGGTAATCGGCCACTTCGAGCACGCGGATCATGCCGAAGTCATCATGGACTTCGGCCAACAGGCGCTCGACACGCTCCTCGGTCATCACTACTCCTAACGGGGTTGCTGCACGGCAAAGGCGCGATTGTCGGCCAACCGGCGGCAACAGGTCACGCACTAATTGCTGATAACATTGGCGCCCGACCGTCAATCAACCAATCGAGTTCATGATGAGCCAACCCTGGAGCCCCGACAGCTGGCGCGCCCTGCCGATCCAGCAACAACCCCAGTACCCGGACGCTGCGCACTTGCTGCAAGTGGAGCAGAACCTCGCCAGCTATCCGCCGCTGGTGTTTGCCGGGGAAGCCCGCGAGTTGCGCCGTCAGTTCGCCGAAGTGACCCAGGGTCGCGCGTTCCTGTTACAGGGTGGCGACTGCGCCGAAAGCTTTGCCGAGTTCTCTGCGGCAAAAATCCGCGACACCTTCAAAGTGCTGCTGCAGATGGCCATCGTGATGACCTTCGCTGCCGGTTGCCCGGTGGTGAAGGTCGGGCGCATGGCCGGCCAGTTCGCCAAACCGCGCTCGGCCAACGATGAAACCATCGACGGCATCACCCTGCCCGCTTACCGTGGCGACATCGTCAATGGCATCGGCTTTGACGAAAAAAGCCGTGTGCCGGACCCGGACCGCCTGCTGCAGTCCTACCACCAGTCCACCGCCACGCTGAACCTGCTGCGGGCCTTTGCCCAGGGCGGCTTCGCCGACCTGCACCAGGTGCATCAGTGGAACCTGGACTTCATCGCCAACTCCGCACTGGCCGAGAAGTACAGCCTGCTGGCCGACCGCATCGACGAAACCCTGGCGTTCATGCGTGCCTGCGGCATGGACAGCTCGCCGCAATTGCGCGAAACCAGCTTCTTTACCGCCCACGAAGCACTGCTGCTCAACTACGAACAGGCTTTCGTGCGCCGTGACAGCCTCACCAACGACTATTACGACTGCTCGGCGCACATGCTGTGGATCGGCGACCGTACCCGTCAGTTGGATGGCGCTCATGTCGAATTCCTGCGCGGGGTGCATAACCCGATTGGCGTCAAGGTCGGGCCGAGCATGAACCCGGATGACCTGATCCGCCTGATCGACATCCTCAATCCGCAGAACGACCCCGGCCGCCTCAACCTGATCGCGCGCATGGGCGCCGGCAAGGTCGGCGACCACCTGCCCAACCTGATCCGCGCCGTCCAGCGCGAGGGCAAGCAGGTGTTGTGGAGTTCCGACCCGATGCACGGCAATACCATCAAGGCCAGCAGCGGCTACAAGACCCGTGATTTCGCGCAGATTCTTGGCGAGGTGAAGGACTTCTTCCAGGTACACGAGGCCGAAGGCACGTATGCCGGCGGGATTCATATCGAGATGACCGGGCAGAACGTCACCGAATGCATCGGCGGCGCGCGGCCGATCACTGAAGATGGGTTATCGGACCGTTACCACACCCATTGCGACCCGCGGATGAATGCCGATCAGTCGCTGGAGTTGGCGTTTCTGATTGCCGAAACCTTGAAACAGGTCAGGCGCTGAGCGTGTTGTTGCCTTTTAGGGCCCCATCGGGGGCAAGCCCCCTCCCACCTTTGAATGTGTTCACGCATCAAAATGTGGGAGGGGCTTGACCCCGATGAGGCTCTAAAGACCGACCCCAATGGCAAGCCTTAACCGATCGGCACTCGGCCGCTGGCAATTGAGCTGCACCCGCCCCAACCCCAGCCAGTCGGCCAGTTGCAGCAGGTTCGATGCCAACGCTGCCATCCCCTCCTCGTCCAGCCCCGGTTCTTCCTCATGCACGGCATGCACCGCCAGGCAGCCATTGGCCCGCTCAGCCCGCAGGTCAACGCGTGCCGCAATCCGCTCGTTGTGCAAAAAGGGCAACACGTAGTAGCCGTATACCCGCTTGTCCTGCGGCGTATAGATCTCCAGGCGGTAACGAAAATCGAACAGTCGCTCGGTTCGACTGCGTTCCCAGACCAGTGAGTCGAAGGGTGACAACAAGGCACTGGCCGCAACTTTGCGCGGTACGGTCGGCACAGGCAGGCAATACGCCGGTTGCTTCCAGCCTTGCACCTGGCACGTCAGCAACTGGCCGTCTTCCACCAGTTCGGCCAGACGACTGCGGCTGTCGGCAGGGTCGAGGCGGAAGTAATCGCGCAGGTCTTTTTCGGTGCCCACTGCCAATGCCGTCGCGCTGTGCAGCAGCAAACCGCGCTGGGCGTCAGCTTCGCCGACAGCGCGTTGCAGCAGCTCGCCGGGGATCACTCGCTCGGGTAAATCATAGAGCCGCTCAAACCCACGCCGACCGGCAACCGTCACCAATCCTGCCGCGAACAGCCACTCCAGCGCATGTTTTTCATCACTCCAGTCCCACCAAGGGCCCGCGCGCTCTTCGCGAGTAGACAAGCTGCCCGCCCCCACTGCGCCCTGCTGCTCAACGATCTTCAACACACGCTCAATAGTGGCCTGCTGCTCACGCCCAAACCGCGCCATCTGCGCATAAATCCCCCGCCCCTGCCTGGCCCGCTCCATGCGCCAGCGCATCAATGGGTACAGCGCCATCGGCAGCAATGACGCCTCGTGCCCCCAATATTCGAACAGCGAACGTCGCCGGCCCTGGCTCCAGGCCGCTTGCTCAAGCATCAAAGGGGAATAATTACCCAGCCGGGAAAACAGCGGCAGGTAGTGAGAGCGCACCACCGCATTGACGGAATCGATCTGCAACACACCGAGGCGTTCGATCAAACGGTTGAGGTGCGCGGCCTTGATCTGGCGCGGCGCCTGGCGCCCTGAAAACCCTTGGGCGGCCAGCGCCATGCGTCGCGCTTGCTTGAGTGAAAAACACAGGTCGGCAGGCATGGCGTTCTCCAAGTGGGCTCGCCGACTACCCTACTGCATCCCGGTCACTTACGCAGGGGGTCTTGCCACACAGGCAGGCGACGTTCCTGCTCCACATCGACGCGATTGAGCCCAATGTCCTTGAGTGCGTCGTCGCTCAAGTTCGCCAGCAACTGGCGCTCATGCCATCGGCACAGCGCGTTCAACACGCCGGTTAGCGGCCGCTTCGCCATTAATATAAAACCTCTTTGACCTTTCATCTTCTCGCCCTCCCGTGGGGATGGCGCAAGTTTGAGCGGGCGATTAAGATCAATCCAACGAATGTTTCTTATGCAATACATCTCAGGAATTCATCGATTGTCCAGCTACCCGAGTATCGACACTGACGTGCTGCGCACCTTCGTCGCCATCGCCGACCAGGGCGGCTTTACCCGCGCCGGGGAGCAGGTCAACCGCACTCAATCGGCGGTGAGCATGCAGATGAAACGCCTGGAAGAAGATGTGCTGCAGCGCAAGTTGTTCGAGCGCGACGGCCGCCAGGTGCGGCTGACGCCGGAGGGTCAGGTGTTGCTGGGCTATGCGCGACGTATCCTCAAGTTGCACAGCGAGGTGTTCAACACCCTGCGCGAACCGCACATGGTCGGGCTGGTGCGCATCGGCACGCCGGACGACTACGTGATGCGCTTTCTACCGGGGATTCTCAAGCCGTTTTCCAAGGCCTATCCGCTGATCCAGATCGAGCTGCACTGCGAGTCATCCACGGTGTTGATGCAACGCCGCGACCTGGCACTCACAGTGATCAGCCGCGAACCCGGCAACGAGCTGGGTGAACTGTTGCGCACCGAGCGCATGGTCTGGGCGGCGGCCCCGTGCTTCTGCGTGGAAGAACACGACACCCTGCCCCTGGCGGTGTCGGGTGAGGACTGCCTGTATACCCAATGGACCCGTTCGGCACTGGAAGCGGTGGGACGGGATTATCGCCTGGCCTACCACAGCACCAACGGCGCAGCGATCCAGGCGGTGGTGAGTGCCGGCCTGGCGCTGATGATTTGCATGGAGAGCCTGGTGACCGACGACCTGCGCGTGCTCGGCAGCGATGAGGGCCTGCCGCCGCTGCCGTCGATGAACCTGCATTTGCTGCGCAACCCGCAGATGACCTCGCCCATCACTGAATGCCTGGCCGACTACATCCGCGAAGGCTTCAAACTTTAAAGGTCAGCATCACCGCACACAGGATCAGGAACCCGCAGAACAAGCCGCGCAACACGCGCTCCGGCAAGGCGTGGGCGACTTTTACGCCCCAACTGATGCTGAGCAAGCCGCCCACCGCCAAGGGTGCGCCGATCAGCCAGTTCACCTCGTGGTGCCAAGCGTAGGTCACCAGCGTCACACCGGTGCTGGGCAGTGCCAGGGCCAGCGACAGGCCCTGAGCCACCACTTGGCTGGTGCCGAACAGCCCCGTCAGCACCGGCGTGGCAATCACGGCGCCGCCGACACCAAACAACCCCCCGACGGACCCGGAAGCGGCGCCGAGCACACCCAGCCACGGCCACGCATACCGCATTTCGGCTGTCGGCGCGGCATTGCGCGTGAACATACGCAACAGCGTGTAGGCTGACAGCGTCACCAGGAAGGCGATGAATCCGATACGCATCGCACCCGCATCCAGGCCAACGGCCCAGATAGAGCCGAGCCACGCAAAGCAGAACCCCATCACGCCGAGGGGCAGCGCATGGCGCAGTTGTATGCGATTGCGCTGGTGATAACGCCACAGCGCCAGCATCACGTTGGGCACCACCATGACCAGCGCAGTGCCTTGGGCAATCTGCTGGTCCAGGCCGAAGAACACCCCGAGCACGGGGATGGCGATCAGCCCCCCGCCAATGCCAAACAGCCCACCCAAGGTGCCCAACGCTGCACCCAATACCAGATACATCACTAAATCCAACACGCCGTGCCACTCCTCGATCCCAAGGTTTGCATGCTACGCAGTCGGGTATGGCACGGAAACGCATAGCAACGCACAATGGCTATGCCAATCTCGCACAAGCACCTGCCAATGAACCCTAATACGCTGACCGATCAACTCGGCCTGTTCCTGGATGTCCTGGAAACCGGCAGCTTTTCCGCCGCCGCCCGGCGCCATCCGCTGACGCCTTCCGCGGTGGCGCGGCGGATCGATAGCCTGGAAAATTCGATAGGCAGTCGTCTGTTCCAGCGCAGCACCCACGCCGTGATACCCACGACGGCCGGCCTGGCATTTGCCGAACGGGCGCGGCGGATCGTCAGTGAGTTGCAATTGGCCCGGGCCGAGGCTGCTTCGTTGAGCCATGCCCCCGAGGGATTGATCCGAGTGGACGCGCCAGCGGCGTTCGGTCGACGCCACCTGGCGCCGGTGATTGCAGACTTTTTGAATGTATACCCGGGGCTGGATGTGCACCTGCATTTGATCGACAGTTTTGTGGACATGCAGGGTGCGCACCTGGGCAAGGTCGACCTTGTGCTGCGGGCCGGGCATATCGTCGACACGCGGCTGATCGCGACCCCGCTGGCCAGCATCGTGCGGATTGCCTGCGCCAGCCCGGCCTACCTGAAAAGCCGCGGCACCCCGGCGCACCCCCGCGAATTGAGCGAACACGACGGCCTGGACTGGGACGGCCTGGCGCCGATGTTTGCCTGGCGCTTCGAGATGGATGGGCGCCGCGCCACCTATCGCCCACGGCGCATCCGCATGAGTGCCAACAACGCCGAAGCCCTGCTGTGCGGCGCGCTCGCCGGGCTCGGCATTGCGCACCTGCCCACCTGGCTGGCGAGCGAGTACCTGGTGCGTGGCGAACTGCTGCCCCTGTTTTGCGAAGACGGCCTGCCCAGCCCAGAGACCACCGGTATCTACGCATTGCGCCTGGAACAACAACCCAACGCTCGCAGCCGCTTGTTGCTGGAATACCTGAAGTCGCGCTTCAGCCCGGTACCGCCCTGGGATCTGGCGCTGCAAAGCGGCTTGATCTGACCGAGCGGCCAGAATTATCTGGCGCATTAAACATTTGCCCGCTAGATTCCAGCCCAGACACGCTTTTTCGAGGTACCGCCATGAGCAAGAACCCCGCCCCCTGCGAATCGCTGATGCTGGACAACCAGCTGTGTTTCGCCCTGCACTCCACGTCGCTGCTGATGACCAAGGTCTACAAGCCGCTGTTGCAGGCGCTGGGGCTGACGTACCCGCAATACCTGGCCATGATGGTGTTGTGGGAAGAGGATGGTTTGACCGTAAGCGAAATCAGTAGCCGCCTGCTGACCGACCCGGGCTCACTCACGCCCCTGCTCAAGCGCCTGGAAGCCGAAGGCCTGCTCAGCCGCACCCGCAACCGTGAAGACGAACGAGTAGTGGTGGTAGAACTGACGGACGCCGGCCGCGCCTTGCAGGACAAGGCCATGGGGATTCCGCAGTGCATTCTCGGGGCCAGCGGCCTGGACCTGGAGCAGCTACGCAAGCTGCAAAGCGAACTGATTGCATTGCGCGCCAACCTGCAAGCCAACGTCTGACGCGGTTAGCCACTCCCCCAATAACGCCAGTGTGGCAGCTGACTTGCCTGCCATGGCAGCATCAATGCCGTGGCCGACAATCGAATCCGGCAAAATAATTTTCATATTTGTCTTGCGCACTAAACATTAGCGCGATACATTCATCTCACCAACTACTTAGCGCGCAAAACATTAGCGCAAACAATCCAAGAGGAACACACCATGCAAACGCTCTATACCGCAGTAGCCACCGCCACCGGCGGCCGTGATGGTCGTGCTGTTTCCAGCGACAACATCCTCGACGTCAAACTCTCCACACCCAAGGAATTGGGCGGTGCCGGTGGCCAGGCCACCAACCCTGAGCAACTGTTCGCCGCTGGCTACTCGGCCTGCTTCATCGGCGCATTGAAATTCGTCGCCAGCCAGACCAAGCGCAAAATCCCGGATGACGCTTCGATCACTGCCCACGTCGGCATCGGTCAAATCCCCGGCGGTTTCGGCCTGGACATCGACCTGCACATCAGCCTGCCGGGCCTGGCTCAGGAAGATGCGCAAAGCCTGGTCGACGCCGCCCACCAGGTGTGCCCGTACTCCAACGCCACCCGTGGCAACGTCGATGTCCGCCTGCACGTCACCGTCTGATAAAACCGACGCCCATAAAAAAACCCGACTCAGAGTCGGGTTTTTTTCGTATCGGCGGGGCCAGAATTACTTCTTGGCGCGGCCTTTGTACGAACCACCTTCGCGGGTGTCGATCTCGATCAGGTCGTCGATTTCGATGAAATCGGCCACTTGCAGTTCGGTACCGTTAGCCAGCTTGGCAGGCTTCATGACCTTGCCCGAAGTGTCGCCGCGAGCGGAACCTTCGGTGTAGGCAACTTTACGCACGATGGTGGTCGGCAGCTCTACGGAAACCAGGCGCTCTTCAAAGAAGATGGCTTCGCAAACGTCTTCCATGCCTTCTTCCACGAACGGCAGAACAGCTTCGATATCTTCAGCGTTCAGCTCGTACATGGTGTAGTCGGTGGTGTCCATGAACGTGTAGGTGTCGCCGCTGATGAAGGACAGGGTCGCTTCTTTGCGGTCGAGGATTACGTCGTCCAGTTTGTCGTCGGCGCTGTAAACGATCTCGGTCTTGTAACCGGTCAGCAGGTTCTTCAGCTTGGTCTTCATGATTGCGCTGTTACGACCAGACTTGGTGAACTCAGCTTTCTGAACCAGCCAAGGGTCGTTTTCGAGACGGATCACTGTACCGGGTTTCAGTTCTTTACCAGTTTTCATTGCATATATCCGAAATTTGGATGGGATTTACAAAATTCAAGGTGGCGTATCATATCCAACTTTCATAAAACTGTACCAGCGCCGTCGCAAGATCGGCCTGCAAGGCCTGTTCCAGACACCAGTTTTCGGCGTGCTGATTCAGCTCCGGCCAGTGTTCCAGCAGCATTTTCCAGGATTGAGCCATATCGCCCGGGCTGTTCCAGGCTTGCCAAAGGCCAACCAACGCAGCCTTGGCCGCCGGCGATAACGCGGCGGTGTACAGGTCCAGGAAGGCATCGAGCTTGTCGAGGTGGATGTCTTCATCCTGCCGATAGATGTGCCACAACAGCGGCCGGCCGGCCCATTGAGCTCGCACGAAGGAGTCTTCGCCGCGCACGGCGTTGAAGTCGCAGCACCACAACAGATGGTCATATTGTTCCTGGCGCACGAATGGCAGCACCTGCACCGTCAGGGCATCGCGTTGATGCACCGCCCCTGCGGCCAGCCCGTCCACTCCAAGCCAGCGCCCGACATCCGCGAGTATCCGCCCTTCCGGCACCAATAGATGAGTGGCATTGCCGTCCGTCGACAACACGTCCAGCCAACGCGCCAGTCCGGCATTTTCGTAGGCAAACAGTGAGATCAGGCGTGCACCTTCTATAGGACATACACCCAGGCTTTGCAGGAATTTTCGCTGCGCCGCGTCACACTGCTGAAAGGCGCGGCGTCGTTCCACCAGGCCCGTTTCGCGTAACAGTCCGCCGGTGCCAGGTCGGAAGCCTGGAAAAAAGAAGTACTTCTGCACGCCCTTGAATTTCACCGAGGGCAAGCGATGGCAGCCCACCACCCAGTCTTCGGCACTGAGGTAGTCCAGGTTCATCCAGAGGGGCGCGCGATCGCGAACGGCCATGGCTTCCATATAGTCAGGGGGCAACTGACAGGCGAATGCGGCAATCACCACGTCCGCCGCCGAGGCGCCCTGCCACTCGGCCGGCCAATGACGCACGTCGACGCCCTCCTGCCATTGCTGCCCCTGCTGCACGTCGATTTCCGGACACATGCGTTCGAAGGCCCGCAGATCGTCGACCCACAACCGCACGTCGCACGCCTGTTCAGCGACCAATTGCCGGGCCAGGCGCCACGTCACGCCGATGTCGCCGTAGTTGTCGACAACACTGCAAAAAATATCCCAGCGGGCTTTCATTCCGGGCTCCAACGTTCAAAGGCTCGATTGTCCGCATAAATGCGCGGATGCAGAAGGCTTGATCGCGATTATTCTGCACGGAGGCTGTGCGACAATCGCCGGCACGCCACACGTGCCCGCCAGGAGGCCACCATGTCCGATCGTCCGTTGTCGCTGTTCAAGCTCAGTGCCGCCATCGCGTTTGGCATGTGGCTGGGGTTTATTGCCGTTGCACTCACGGCCTGGCTGGCATCGCGCTACCTGTTCCCGCAGAGCCTGGCACCGGTGGTCCAGGCCGTCGAGCAACTGGGCAAGCCGACGGTGGTGGTGCCTGAACCTCCGAACCGCCTGTTCGAGCAGTATCAACAGAACCTGCACAAGCAGGAACAGCAGCAAACCCTGGACCAGGCTCGCAACCATGCGCGCAACCTGTCCAACCCAAAGTGCCAGTTCTGGCTGCAACAGGACCAGAACGCCCCGACTGAAAAGACCCGCGCCAATGTCCTGCAATTCTGTGATTGATGACCATGAATAAACACGCCGTACACCAGCTGATCCTGCAAAAGCTCAGCGTCGACCTCGATATCGCCCAACGCGCAGCGCAGACGGCTTACGAGACCGCGACCCACGAAGAAAACATCGCGGAAAACAAGTACGACACCTTGGGGCTGGAGGCGTCCTACCTCGCGGCGGGGCAAGCCAAGCGCGTCGAGGAAATCAAGCAGGCGTTGACGCTGTGCCAGAACATGCAACTGCGCGCATACGATGAACAGCGTGGCGTGGAAGTCGGCGCGCTATTGGGCCTGGAAGACGAGAACGGCCGGCAGCAATGGCTGTTCCTGGCGCCGGACGCGGCAGGCTTGAAGGTCGATGTGGTTGGGCAACCGGTGACCGTGATCACCCCGCGATCACCGCTGGGCAAAAGCCTGCTGGGCCGCTTCGAAGGGGATGAGGTAGAGATTCTGGTGGCGGGCGCTCGGCAACATTTCACGGTTACCGAGGCCAGATAGCCGGTATCAGTGAACCGGCAGCTCAACACCTTCGAACAGTTCTTCCAATTCCTGCTTGTTGTGGCACTGGATCGCCTTGGCCATGACCTCGCGGGTCAGGTGAGGCGCGAACTTCTCGATGAAGTCGCACATGAAACCCCGCAGGAACGTGCCGCGACGGAAACCGATCTTGGTCACGCTGGACTCGAACAACTCGCTGGCATCAAGCACCACCAGGTCTTTGTCGAGGTTGGTGTCCACGGCCATCTTGGCGACGATACCCACGCCCAGGCCCAGGCGCACGTACGTCTTGATGACGTCGGCGTCGGCGGCAGTGAACACCACTTTTGGCGTAAGGCCGCGATGGCTGAAGGCTTCGTCGAGCTTGGAACGGCCGGTGAAACCGAACACGTACGTCACGATCGGGTATTCAGCCAAGGCTTCCAGGGTCAGCTTCGGCAGCTTGGCCAGCGGGTGGCCCTGAGGGACGACGACGCAGCGGTTCCAGCGGTAGCACGGCATCATCACCAGGTCGCCGAACAGCTCCAGGGCTTCGGTGGCAATGGCGAAATCCACAGTGCCGTCAGCCGCCATCTCGGCGATCTGCATCGGCGAGCCCTGGTGCATGTGCAGGGCCACGTCCGGGTATTGCTTGATGAAATCGCGGATCACCGGCGGCAAGGCATAACGCGCCTGCGTGTGGGTGGTCGCGATGGACAACGTGCCCTTCTTCTCGTTGGAGAATTCCTGGGCAATCTGCTTGATGCTTTCGACCTTGCGCAGGATCTCGCCGGCGGTGGTGATGATGCGCTCACCGGCTGGCGTGACGCGGGTCAGGTGCTTGCCACTGCGGGCGAATACTTCGACGCCCAGTTCGTCTTCGAGCAGGCGGATCTGCTTGCTGATACCCGGTTGCGAGGTGTAGAGGCTTTGAGCCGTAGCGGAAACGTTGAGGTCGTGGTGCGCCACTTCCCAGATGTAGCGCAGTTGTTGAAGCTTCATATGTATCCCTCAAAGCAGATAGACGCCACGGGTATCAGCGACGGTATATAACTATATTAAAGGTTCGATGGATAAATCTAGAACTTTTTATCGTTTTTTGACCATCACACGTCATCACTGCGTCGACGCTGCAGCGAAGGCACCAGGTAGACCGGCACCGTGGACAGCTGCAACACCCGCGCGGCGGTGCGCCCAAGCGGTGTAGTGGCCGCAGTCGCATGGCTATGGCTGCCGACGACCAACAGGTCGACGGACAATTTGCGCAACTGGTCCAGTATGACCTCGCACGGGTCACCCTGAATCACTCGAACCGAGCGAATCAACTGCAGGTCCTGCTCCTCGCCCCCCAACTCTTCGCGAAAATTATCCAGCACCCGTTGCTCAATGGTTGCCATCACCGTGCTCAAGCCCTGGCTCTGCCATTCGCTCAGGGCCTTCTCATCAAGGTAGCTCTGTAACACCGATTCGGCGAACAACCCGATAGGCTCGACCACGTGAATGACATACAAATCCGCCTTGAACGTTCGGGCCAGTGCCAGCGCATGTTGCATCACATAGGGCGCGTACAGACCCAGGTCCGTGGCGTACAGCATCGACCGAATCATAGAACCTCCTGGACGGCCAGGATGGCGGAGATTTCTTCAGCGTAGCAGCGCCCCGGCGACTTCGACTGACTTAGCCCTTTACCTCATTGCTGACGCCATGGGGCACATGCCCGGTGGCGACCACCTCCCTGGCTTTTTCGCAATGCCCGGCCTGGTCATCGAAAAACACATCGGCGGCAAACGCCTCCAGGAACGCGGATTTTTCCAGCCCGCCGAGAAACAGCGACTCATCCAGACGGATATCCCATTCGCGCAAGGTGCGAATCACGCGCTCGTGCGACGGCGCCGAACGGGCCGTGACCAACGCGGTGCGGATTGGGCACGCCTCGTCTGGAAACTCACGCTGCAGCAAATTGAGTGCCGCCAGGAACCCCTTGAAAGGCCCGCCAGGCAAAGGTTGACGCGCCGACTCACGCTCGTTGGCCTGAAATGCCTCCAGGCCACCGGTCTGGTACACGCGCTCCGACTCATCGGAAAACAGCACCGCATCACCGTCGAAGGCAATGCGCAGTTCCTCGCTGGAAGCTCGACGCGGGCCGCCCGACAAAATCGTCGCCGCCGCAAAACCGGCCTCCAGCGCACTGCGCACATCGTCAGCATGGGTCGAAAGAAACAGATGGCAACCAAACGCCGACAAATAGGGATAAGGACTACGCCCGCCGACGAAAGCGGCGCGGGAAATATCCAGCCCGTAATGCTGGATCGAATTGAACACCCGCAGGCCGGTGTCGGCGCTGTTGCGCGACACCAGCACCACTTCGACGCGAGCGCGGCCGAGGCTGGCGTTGAGGCTCAGCAACTTCTTGACCAGGGGGAACGCATCGCCGGGCTCGAGGATTTCTTCTTCGTGTTCGATCTGGTATTGGCGGTAAGCCTCGACGCCTTGGGCGAGGTAGACCTTGTGGCTGTCGCTCAGGTCGAACAATGCCCGCGAAGAAATCGCCAGCACCAGTTTGTCGCCCAGTCCCTTCGCCATCGTGCTCTCCCCGATTCAGCGGTTATGTCGATCAATGAAACTCAAGGCCTGGTACAGCGCCTCCATGCGCGGCAGCTCGCAACCGGCGGCCCTGGCAGCGAGCAGTGGCCGCGCATAAATCGCCTCAAGTTCCAGCGGGCGTTTGTGAAGGTGATCGTGGTACATGCTGGGCAGGTAGTCAGCCATGGACTCGGTGAGGGTGAACATCTGCCCGGCATAATTCTCGGGAATCTCGTGGCCACAGGCACGGGCGCCTCGCACCACTTCGGCCATCAACGCCTGGATCATTTCACGACTGGAGGCGTCCGCCATCATGGCCGTAGTGCCAGCACCGAGTAAGACCGAGAGCCCGTTGTAGGGCACATTCCACACCAGCTTGTGCCAGCGTGCCTGATGCACGTTGGCCATGGCCTGGGATTCGATGCCGGCCTTGTGGAACAGCGCGGCACCTTCTTCGACGATCGCCTGTTGCCGGCCTTGATCGTTGGCCGCCGTGCCACTGTGGTAACCGAGGTTGACCCGCCCCAGCGCCTGGTGTTCGACATGCCCGGGGCCGGTGCGGTGTACGCCGACGTAGCACAGCCCGCCCAACAGGTGCAGCGAAGGGGGCAGGTGCGCGCGCAGGCTGTCTTCCACATCCAGGCCGTTCTGCAGCAGCACCACCTTGGCGTCCGGCGCCGCGACCTGGGCGATAGTCGGCGCCAGCTCGACGTTGCCGGTGGATTTGGTTCCCACCAGCAGCCAGTCGCATACCGGCATATCGGCGGCGTTGGCGTAGGCCTGCACGGGATGCAGGTGCAAGGGACCATGGATGACGCTGTTGACGCGCAGGCCGTGTTCGCTGACAGCGGCGTATTCACTGCGCAGTAGAAAATGCACGTCAAAACCGGCACGGGCCAGCATCACACCGTAGAAGCCACCGATGGCGCCAGTGCCGATGATGCCGATGCGCGGCGCGGGGGATGCAACTGCAGTCATGGCAAATCCTCTGGTAAGCGGGTAAGCGCCTGTTTTACTGCACCGGCGAGGTCGGCAAGTGTAAGACGTGTCTGTATTTGCCCGAGAAACTGACCCTCGCACACCAGGAACAACGCCGGCAAATGAAAGATCTGGTAGCGTTCGACCGCGCCACCGTTGTGCCCGGCATCCACCCAGCACACGCGGTCCACCGGCAGTGGCCAGGCGGGCAATTGCTGGCGGGCCCAGCGGCAGCTCGAACAGCCGACGCTGGTGAATACCACGAGCGAAAGGCCTGGCAATCCCAGCAATTGCTGGTCAATATCCAGGTCGGTCAATTCCAGTTCCTTCACTATACTGCTGCCACCGCCGTCAACAGGACGGTGCTCGGAGTCCGTGTACATGGGTCGTTTTTTACCTCACCCTGATGATGTCGCTGTCGAGTTAACACAACGTCCCTCCCCTGCCATCCCCCGCCAACGTCTGCTCACCAACGGCCTGGGCGGCATCGCCTGCCATTGGCCAAGGGCCTGGCGCCAAGGCACTGCGGTCGATCTGCACATACCCTCGCTGGGCGCCAGCGCCCGCTACCCGGGGTATGTGGCGTGGTGCCGCAAGGTCGACAATGGCTACCGCATCGGTGTCGCGTTTACCGACGAACATGCGCTGTTCGGCGCGCGCATGGGTGAACAAGCATGCCGCATGCAACGCTACTGCCGCCAGCACGAAGACGCCGAACCGACACCCCAGCAACTCGAAGCCCTGGCCCGCGAGTGGGTGTCGCGCCATGCCGTCGAGTTCTCCCATGAGGCCTTTGCGGCGCCAGCGCTGGATTAAAGCGGGCTTTGCCCATTGTCGCGGGCCCGTGTTACGCGCTAAGGTTCCTCCCCCCTGCATTCAAATCATGCTGTGCTCCGCCGCACGGGGATGGCTGGCGGCCGGCACCCGTGACCCTGACGAGTAACACGATGGCTGATTTACCGATCAATGACCTAAACGTCGAATCCAACGAGACCCTGATCACGCCCGATCAGCTCAAGCGCGAAATTCCCCTGAGCGACGCTGCCCTGCAGACCGTCACCAAGGGCCGCGAAGTCATCCGTGACATTCTCGACGGCACCGACCACCGCCTCTTCGTCGTCATCGGGCCTTGCTCGATCCACGACCTCAAGGCTGCCCACGAATACGCCGAGCGCCTCAAGGTGCTGGCCGCGGAAGTGTCCGACACCTTGTACCTGGTGATGCGCGTCTACTTCGAGAAACCGCGTACCACCGTCGGCTGGAAAGGCTTGATCAACGACCCGTACCTGGACGATTCGTTCAAGATCCAGGATGGCCTGCACATCGGTCGTCAGTTGCTGCTGGACCTGGCTGAGATGGGCCTGCCCACCGCCACCGAAGCCCTCGACCCGATCTCCCCGCAGTACCTGCAGGATTTGATCAGCTGGTCGGCCATCGGCGCACGAACCACCGAATCCCAGACCCACCGCGAAATGGCGTCCGGCCTGTCTTCGGCCGTGGGCTTCAAGAACGGTACCGACGGCGGCCTGACCGTGGCGATCAACGCGCTGCAATCAGTGTCCAGCCCTCACCGTTTCCTGGGTATCAACCAGGAAGGCGGCGTGTCCATCGTCACCACCAAGGGCAATGCCTACGGTCACGTGGTGCTGCGTGGCGGCAACGGCAAGCCGAACTATGATTCGGTCAGCGTTGCGCTGTGCGAACAGGCGCTGAACAAGGCCAAGATCAAGCCGAACATCATGGTCGATTGCAGCCACGCCAATTCCAACAAGGACCCGGCTCTGCAACCGCTGGTGATGGAGAACGTTGCCAACCAGATTCTGGAAGGCAACCAGTCGATCATCGGCCTGATGGTCGAGAGCCACCTGAACTGGGGCTGCCAGGCGATTCCAAAAGACCTGGCGGACTTGCAGTACGGCGTGTCGATCACCGATGCCTGTATCGATTGGGCGGCGACCGAAAACACCCTGCGCAGCATGCATGCCAAGCTCAAGGACGTCTTGCCGAAACGCAAACGCGCCTGACGCTGGATTGCGCACACAAAAACGCCGGGCTTAGCCCGGCGTTTTTTTTGCTGTGTCTCAGGCCTTAAAGCTTCGCGGCATGGCGCTGGTGACGCTCCATGTAGCGTTCGACATAAGAGCACGACGGAATCACCGTGTAGCCGGACTCTTCGGCGAACTTCAGCGCTTCCTCGGTCAACGCCGCCGCGATGCCACGACCGCGCAATGCGTTGGGCACGAAGGTGCGATAGATATCCAGGGTCTGCTTCCCGAGGTCCATGTAGGTCAGGTAGGCACGATGACCGTCCACATTGGTCTCGAACTGATGACCAGCCTGGTCATGGTGGATGGACAACGCCTCGCTCATCACTACTCCTCGCGGGTCTTGAATTATGACCCCTACCTTACCGATGTTTTTCCGGCGAAGGAACATCTACGCCACCCCGTGCCGGTTTCGACAACGAGAAAACCTTGAGCGCTCACACCTGCACGTAGGGAATAGTAGGCACCAATCCAGCAATTGCTCAAGGCGCACTCGTCATCCCCTGCCGCGGGTGGATATAGAAAGGGCACCGATCAACCGATGATCGAAAGCCTGAACATTGCCGGCAGTTGAACCTTGAGACGAACAGACGCTCTTAAAGTCACCTCTACATGGGTAAAAGATGCAGCCTCGGGCAAACCCGAGCGCAACGTAAGTGCAAGCGTGGATATATAAATGTGTTTTGCGCGACAGGGCTCGACACATGCGGGCCGGCCTTCTCAGGCAGGATGCAATTGGCGGCTGAATGAAAAAAAATGGACGGTTTTTATACAAACCTCCAAGAGATTAGCCAAAATAGATTCGGCGTGAGAATTTTTTTTGCTTCTTGCGCTACGTCAGTTTACTTACTACAAGTAATGGGTAGTATGTACGCCGGCTATTAGCTCACTCTGAGAAAATAGCCATCTAATAGAAAGTCCTTGAAGGGGAACACGATGAACAACGTTCTGAAATTCTCTGCACTGGCTCTGGCCGCAGTTCTGGCTACCGGTTGCAGCAGCGTCTCCAAAGAAACCGAAGCACGTCTGACTGCAACTGAAGACGCAGCAGCTCGCTCCCAGGCTCGTGCAGATGAAGCCTACAGCAAAGCTACTGAAGCTCTGGCTGCTGCTCAAAAAGCACAACAGACTGCTGACGAAGCTAACGAGCGTGCTCTGCGTATGCTTGAAAAAGCTAGCCGCAAGTAATAATCCCTCGGGGTTGTTATCAAGCCGATCCATTTATGGGTCGGCTTTTTTATTGCCCGAATTACCTACGATCTTCAAGATTTTCGCGAGCAGGCTCGCGCCTACAAGGGATCGATCGGCGCGCTGGCGGCCACCGAGGCTGGGCCAGGCACACCGATTTCCGTCGGCAAGCCATCTTCGGCCGCCACGACGTCCCGTACCTGGTCCCAGTTCACCCGCAGCTTGTTGGACAGGTCTTCACGCTTGAGCAAGGCGTTGATCACCGCGGTGTGCTTGTCGACCACCGACGGCGTGCCGTCGTCATTCAATGGGGTATGGGCCTCAAGGTAGACCTTGCCGCCATGGCTGCCAAACTTGTAGGCCTCGTTGATGATGCGTACCGACGTACCCACCGGCACCATGCCAGCCATTTCCAGCACGTTGTTGTTGAACATGCGGAAGCAACCGTGGCTCGTGCGCGTGCCGATACCAAACTTCATGTTGGAACCGTGGATCAGGTAACCCGGCGTGCCCAGGGTGAACTTGAACGGCCCCAGAGGATTGTCCGGACCGGCCGGCACCACGTTGGGCAACGGGTCACCGTTGGCGGCGTGCTCGGCCTTGATCGAGGCCGGCGGCGTCCAGGTCGGATTTGGCGTCTTGGCAATGATGCTCGTGTGAGCGATCGGCGAGCCCCAGCCTTCACGACCGATCCCCAACGGGAAGGTGTAGACCACGTTCTGGCCTTTGGGGAAGTAATAGAGCCGGTATTCCGCCAGGTTGATCACGATGCCTTCCCGAGGACCGGGTGGCAGGATGAACCGCGTCGGCAACACAATCTCGGTGCCCGCCCCCGGCAACCAGGCATCCACGCCCGGGTTGGCCGCGACCATCTCCGAATAGCCCAGGTCGTAGGTGGTGCCCAGGTCGGCAAAGGTGTCTTCGTACTTGGCCTTGATCACCTGGACCTGGCCGACGATGTCTTCACCCGGCGGTGGCAAGGGCAACTGCAAGGCTGATGCAGAACCGGCCGCACAGAGTGCAGCGAGAGACAGGCAGCAGGTGACGACGGAAAGGCGCGACAACATCCGGAAAATCCTTCGCAGAACGACGGGTAGGTAAAAATCGATTGTATACGTGAACCGGGCTTCTAGCTGCAAGCCTGTCGTGGCCGCTACAGTTCGAACCGCAGTTCCGGCCAGATCGGCGGCGTGCCACGCTTCTGGGATTCGAGAATCGCCCGGCACAGGGGGCACAGGCGCTGGTCCTGGAAAATCGAGCGATCCACCCTCGACCAACGGGGCTGCGCGGGCAATAAAGTGCCACACAACGTGCGATCGATGGAGCCGCCCAGTTCCAGCTGACGCGCCACCAGATGCACCCGCACTTCCTGGCAGGCGAACAGATCCAGCTGTTCGTCCGGCTCGATCAGTTGGTAGTTAAACAGGGACCAGGCAGGACGCGACATCAGGGGCTCCAAATCGGGGGGGCGCCACCTTAGCCGAAAGCCTGCCGGTAGAAAAGCGTCATAACAGCGGTTTTAGCGCCGGCCAGACATTTTCGAGCAACTTGCCCTGGGCACCGACCGCCGGGTGCAGGCCGTCCGCCTGCATCAGTTCGGGATTGCCCCCCACGCCTTCGAGGAAAAACGGCACCAGCGGCACCGCTTTCTCCTTCGCCAAGGTGCCATACACCTGTGCAAACGCGTTGGTGTAACGCGGGCCATAATTGGGCGGTAACTGCATGCCCAGCAACAGCACCTTGGCGCCGATGGCCTTGGAGCGATCAATCATCGAGGCAAGATTTTGTTGCAATTGCGCCGGTGGCTGGCCGCGCAGGCCATCGTTGCCGCCCAATTCGATGATCACAACCTCGGGCTTATGCTCTGCAAGCGCCGCCGGCAGCCGCGCCAGGCCTCCGGCACTGGTGTCGCCGCTGATGGAGGCATTCACCACTTTATCGTCGAAACCCTCCTTCTTGAGCCGTTGCTCGAGCAGGGCTACCCACCCTTTGCGGGTATCCAGGCCGAAACCGGCACTGATACTATCGCCAACGATCAGGACTGTACCCGCCGCTGCGTTCTGGGCCATGCACATCAAGGCCAGGCCAGCACTCAAAAACCACATTCGCATCGGATTCTCCATGGGCGCAAGCATTCTCATCGCGCGGGACCTTAGCAAAGTGGTTCCCAGCGCGGAAGGTGAACTGACTATCCTGCACGAACTGAGCCTGGAACTGAACAAGGGCGACAGCCTGGCCATCGTTGGCAGCTCCGGTTCCGGCAAATCCACCCTCCTCGGCCTGCTGGCCGGCCTCGACCTGCCCAGCAGCGGCGAAGTCACCCTCGCCGGCCAAGCCCTCAGCACCCTCGACGAAGACCAGCGCGCGCGCATTCGCGCCGAGCACGTGGGTTTCGTCTTCCAGTCTTTCCAATTGCTCGACAGCCTCAATGCGCTGGAAAACGTCATGCTTCCGCTGGAGCTCGACGGCCGCAAGGACGCCCGCGAACGCGCCCGGCACCTGCTCGAGCGCGTTGGCCTGGGCCAACGCCTGACCCACTCGCCTCGCCAACTGTCGGGCGGCGAGCAACAACGGGTGGCGATTGCCCGCGCCTTTGCGGCCGAGCCGGACGTGTTGTTTGCCGATGAGCCCACGGGCAACCTCGACAGCCACACCGGCGAACGCATCAGCGACCTGCTGTTCGAACTCAATAAAGAGAGCGGCACGACCCTGGTGCTGGTCACCCATGACGAGCGCCTGGCCCATCGTTGCCGACGCCTGATCCGCCTTGAAGCCGGCCTGATGGTCGCGCCCCTGGAGCCTTGATGGCACGTTTGCCGCTGTTGCGCCTGTTCAGCCTTGCCATGCGCCAATTGCTGCGCGATGCCCGCGCTGGTGAATTGCGCGTGTTGTTCTTCGCCCTGCTGGTGGCCGTGGCCGCCAGCACCGCCATCGGTTATTTCGGCGCCCGCCTCAACGGCGCCATGCTGTTGCGCGCCACCGAGTTCCTCGGCGCAGACCTGGTCCTGGAAGGCAGTTCGCCTGCGCGTCCCGAGCAGGTCCAGTCCGGCATCGAGCTGGGCCTGGGTCATGCGCGCGTGGTGGAGTTCTCCAGCGTGATCGCCACCGATAACGGCATCCAGCTTTCCAGCATCAAGGCGGTGAACGAGCAGTACCCGCTGCGGGGCGAACTGAAAAGCGCCGCCGCACCCTTCGGTGAAGAAACATCCGGCGGCGAGCCAAAACCCGGCGAAGCCTGGGTGGAGGCGCGGCTGCTGACGGCGTTGAACCTCAAGGTCGGCGACAGCGTCGACGTCGGCATGAAGACCCTGCGCCTCGCGCGAGTGCTGACCTACGAGCCCGATCGTGCCGGCAACTTCTACAGCCTCACGCCACGGGTGATGATCAACCTGGCAGACCTGCAGGCCACGGGGGTGGTCCAGCCCGGCAGCCGCGTCAGTTACCGCGAGCTGTGGCGTGGCCCCCAAGGCACCACGGTCCTGCAAACCTATCGCGACCTGATCAAGCCGGGGCTCGCCGCCAACCAGCGGCTGCAGGACTCACGCGACGGCAACCAACAGATCGGCGGCGCCCTGGGCAAGGCCGAACGCTACCTGAACATGGCCAGCCTGGTGGCCGTGCTGCTCGCCGGCGTGGCCGTGGCGCTGTCCGCCAACCGGTTCGCCACCCGACGCTTCGACGCCAGCGCCTTGTTGCGCTGCCTCGGGTTGTCACGGCGTGAAGCCATGTTGCTGTTCAGCCTGCAATTGACCGTCCTGGGCCTGCTGGCCAGCCTGGCCGGCGCGTTGCTCGGCTGGCTGGCACAGTTTGGCCTGTTCTATTTCCTCCACGACCTGCTGCCTTCGGACGTTCCCCCCGGCGGGCTGTTGCCGGCAATCGCCGGGATAGGTACGGGCCTAGTCGCACTGGCCGGCTTCGCGTTGCCGCCACTGGCCGCGCTGGGCCGCGTGCCGCCGTTGCGGGTGTTGCGCCGCGACCTGTTGCCGATCCCGTCCAGCACCTGGATGGTCTACGGCACGGCGCTGTTTGCCCTGGGCCTGATCATGTGGCGCTTGAGCCTTGACCTGGTACTCACCTTCGCCCTGCTCGGCGGTGGCGTCGTGGCTGCGCTGATCCTCGGTGGCTTGCTGCTGTTGCTGCTGCAGAGCCTGCGCCGCCTGCTGGCCCGTGCCTCCCTGCCCTGGCGCCTGGGCCTTGGCCAGTTGTTACGTCACCCGCTGGCAGCTGCTGGCCAGTCGCTGGCGTTCGGCCTGATCCTGCTGTCGATGGGCCTCATCGCCCTGCTGCGCGGCGAGTTGCTCGACACCTGGCAAAACCAGTTGCCCAAGGACGCACCCAACTATTTCGCGCTGAACATCCTGCCTGCCGACAAAGACGCCTTCGGCGCCCGCCTGTTGGAACTGCAAGCGCAATCCGCCCCGCTGTATCCAGTGGTGCCTGGCCGGCTGATCAGTATCAATGGCGAGCCGGTGCAAGAGATTGTCAGCAAGGATTCCAGCGGCGACCGCGCCGTGCAGCGGGACCTCAGCCTGACCTGGGCCGCCGACCTGCCGCCCGGCAATGCGCTGACCGCAGGCACGTGGTGGTCACCGCAACCGGCGGATGAAATCCCTGGCGTCTCGGTGGAAGCCAAAGTGGCGGAAAGCCTCAAGCTCAAACTGAACGACCACCTGGTGTTCACCGTGGCCGGGGAAAATCGCGAAGCCCGGGTCACCAGCCTGCGGACCATCAACTGGGATAATTTCCAACCCAACTTCTTCATGATTTTCCAGCCCGGCACCTTGAAGGACCTGCCGGCCACCTACCTGACCAGCTTTTACCTGGCACCGGGTCACGACCAACAGATCGTCGACCTCTCCCGGGCTTTCCCGGCGGTGACCATCCTGCAGGTCGAGGCGCTGCTGGAGCAGTTGCGCAGCATTCTTGCCCAGGTAACCCTGGCGGTGGAATACGTGCTGCTGTTCGTACTGGCGGCCGGCATGGCGGTGCTGTTCTCCGGCCTGCAAGCCACCCTGGACGAACGTATTCGCCAGGGCGCGCTGCTGCGTGCGCTGGGGGCTGAACGCAAGCTGCTGGTCAAGGCCCGGCGCATCGAGTTCGGATTGCTGGGGGCCGCCAGCGGATTACTGGCTGCGCTGGGGACGGAGTTGGTGACCTGGGTGTTGTACCGCTATGCGTTCGACCTCGCCTGGCATCCTCACCCCTGGCTGTTGTTACTGCCGGTGATCGGCGCGGTGTTGATTGGCACCGCCGGAGTGTTCGGCACCCGTCGGGCCCTCAACGCAAGCCCATTGACCGTCCTGCGCGAAGGTTGAAACGACAATGGCCCGCCTGCTTCACGGCAGGCGGGCCATCGTTGCTTACTTCACATACTCGATTCCCGTGATCCACCAACACATCTCGCCTCCCGGCGTCTGCACGACGGCCTCATCGTCCACTTCCTTGCGCAACAACGCGCGCGCCATCGGCGAGTCGATGGAAATGTAGTCCATGCGATCGTAAATCTCGTCATAACCGACAATGCGAAACCGCTTGGTTTCACCCTGCTCGTTTTCGATATCCACCCAAGCGCCGAAAAACACTTTGCCCTCTTGCTCGGGCATGTACTCCACCACACGCATGTCTTCCAGGCGCTTGCGCAGGTAGCGCACACGGCGATCGATCTCGCGGAGCAACTTCTTGTTGTACTGGTAGTCGGCGTTTTCGCTGCGATCCCCCAGCGACGCAGCCCAGGTCACCTTGCGGGTGGTGTCCGGACGCTTTTCACGCCACAGGTAATCCAACTCTTTCTTCAGCGCCTCATGACCTTCTTTGGTAATCAGCTTGGTACTCAAACGCGTGCATCCCCAGGCAATGTCCATAGGTGCCGATGTGCCAGGTTCCGGGTCCTGGATTCGGCGGGCTCGCGCTGATGATAAATGAACCCGGCAAAGTAGCCAGTGCTGGCCTAGCCATCCAATGCCTGATCCAGTTCAAGCAACACGCCTCGCAGGTTCTGTCGCAGGCTGGCCACCTGGCTCATCGTCACCTTCAAGGCGTCGGACCGCTGGCTGACAGCCAGTGACTGATCATGCAACTGCGCAGTGCGCTGCTCCAATGCCTGAGCCCGCTCATCCAGTTGCGCCTGCTGTTGCTGCAAGCGGTCTTCCCACTGCTCCAGGGCTGCCTCCCGCTCGATGGCCGCGCGCTTTTGCTGGGTCAACTCCTGGGCGACACGCGCCAGGTTGGTCAGGGTGCTGTCCACTTCGAACAACATGTTCGAATCCGACTCTGACTGCGGGGTCGGGGTCGGGACCGACTGGGCTGGCTCATCGGGCGCCTGTGCAGCCGCCAGCTCAACCTGCACCACGGCGCGAGGCATATCGCCCGGCGTGGGCTGGGGTTGTTCAACGGGGGGCTCAGGCTCGAAGGGCTTCGAAGGCTCCATGGTAATTACCTCCCTGACAGGTGCACTCATTTTTGACGAGAAACGAATGCTGGGCACGATGATGGAGGAGCTTTCGATGGCCGGCAGCACCGGCACAGACATCCCGAGCGTGATGACCTTCATCACCAGCGCCTTCTTGATAATCACCGAGTGATGATCTTCAGGCCTGGCCGGGGGCAATTTACAGCCCTTGAGATCAACGAAGTGGTAAGGCACCTGGGCCTCGGCCACGCCGCCAGCCCTGGCACCCGAGGCCGTCGCCACTATCAGGATCTGCTTGAAGACATGCATGGCAACCTGCAGGTCTTCCTGGGATTCGACGCCGCCGAGGAAATACCGATCGTGCTTTTTACGCAAAGCCGCGATGTAGACCCTCGAACTACCTGGCTCAACTTCTTCGTCAAGGCTGTAGACAAGGAAGTTGGTAGCAATCTGGCCGACCGCGAAGCCGCAGAGCAGTGCACCGTTGACCGGTGCATCCTGACCGTCGCGCTCCAGAACAAGGGTACGTAGCAGCATCATGTCAATCAGGCCTCATCAAAAGAGCGAAGGGTATATAAAAATCGAATCAAAGCTCGATAGTAAAAACTCGAAAAAACAAATTAATTGTTTCAGTCCTGACCCAAGTCCGCACGTAGGAATTTTCTTATTAATGTGTACCGGCGTTCCCAAACAGGATTATTAACCGTACCCTTTTTTAGTGCCCGCTCCGTGTGCTCGCCTGACGGAATTTTCGTCACCCGCCCTATTTCAAAATGTTCAAACACTGCTTCCTATCGCGCCAAACTTATGCGGTAACCACATGATCGAAATAAGCCACCTGAGCAAATATCAGGGCAAAAGAAACATTATCACTGACGTATCATTTAGTGCGACTCATCAGGAATGCCTGGGGTTATTTGGCGAAGACGCTATTGCCAAGACAACACTTCTAGACCTGATAGCGGGTTCGGTGCCCTCCTCCAGCGGCCATGTAACAATCCAGGGGTTCAACACCCGCACACAGGCGTTCAAAGCCCGACAATGTATGGGCTACCAACTTGATCAGGCGCTTGGCCATTCCAGAATGTCTGTCAGGGAATTCCTGCACTTTATCGCCGCCCTGCGCGGGCTCCATGGCGCGGAAAAACGTTCTCGGGTCGAACAAGTAGTCGCACGACTGGAACTGGGTAGGGTGTTCAATGCCCCCCTGGATGCCCTGTCCATCGGCTTGAAACGCAAGGTCGGCATCGCCCAGGCAATCCTGCACCGCCCGGCCTTGCTGCTTCTGAACGAACCGACCACAGGACTTGAGCCCAGCCAGAAGCATAGCTTCAGGTCGCTTGTTCACTCATTGACGCAAGAAATGACAGTGATCATCGCCTCGCGTCACAGCGAGGAACTCTCCGAGCTCTGCAGTCGGGCCTTGGTGTTGGCAGACGGTCGGCTGGTGGCTGACGCGCCAGTATCCGAGTTGCAACGCAATTCCCGCCACCACCAGGCCGTCACCCTCAGCTCGGAAAGCCCGCTCGACCTGCTGGCGCTCGCCGTTCTACCCGGTGTCGCGGGCATCGAGGAGCATCACCAGGCACCCGGCACCGTGACCGTGCTGGCCATGCCTGGACATGCGATCCACCCCCACATCAACGCGCTTGTCGCCAACCGTCGCTGGAAAATCAACTCACTGAACCTGGAGCCTGGTCGCGTGAGCGATGTTGTCCATCACATAAGCCGTGAGGCCACCCTTTGAAACGAATGCCCGTGATTTTCAAACATCAACTCGCAAGCTATGCGCATGCTCCGAGCACCTACCTGAGCGTCGCGGTGTTTCTGGCGCTGTCTGTGGCAATGGGGCTGTACATGGGGCCTTGGACGGATCTGGAAAGTGGCAACTTACAGGCGTACTTTGCACTCCACCCCTGGTTCTACCTGTTATTGATTCCGGTACTCGCGACACAACTTTGGTCGAGTGAATCCAATGCCGGCTTATTCAACTTGATGAAAACACTTCCCATCAGACCCATCGACCTGATTATCGGTAAATTTCTCGCCGCCTGGATAGTGAGCGCCCTGGCGTTGTTATTAATGCTGCCCCTCGTCATTACGTCAAACGTCTTGGGCATCGTCGACAACCAGGTCATTGCTTCACAGTTTCTGGCGAGCTGGTTGTTGGCCGGTAGTTATCTTTCAGTCGGCTGCTTCATCTGCACTTTCGCGCATCAACGCATCACTATTTTCATCATGACACTGGGCTTGTTGTTGATCGCCAGCGGACTGTCTTCTGTACTGGATTCCCTGCAACATCAGGCCCCTATCTGGGTCGTTGACAGTTTGAGCACCTTGAGTCCACTTGTGCGATTCAATGAAATTGACAATGGCAAGCTCACACTTCGCGACATCCTTTACTTCATTAGCATGATCCTGGCCTTTCTCACCGCCACCCTGGTCACTCTCGACTACAAACACAGCTGAGTAGGAAAGCTCCCATGCGATCCAAGTTGCGCACCGGTATGACACTTGCCGTCACAGTGTTGCTTTTCCTCGCGTTCAACCTGGTATGGATCGGCAAGCTGCCGGATATCAGGTGGGACGTGTCAGAACGAAAAATCCATACGTTGTCGGCACCGGCACGCCTGTTAATGGCATCACTGGAAAGTCCGCTGGACCTCTACTACTTCAACACGCACAACGCTCCTGGCAGACGCTACGCCCTGAATCGCTATGGCAAACGCATTGAAGATACACTCAAGGAGTTTGAAAAAGCCTCGCGGGGCATGATCAACCTGCACCTTATCGACCCCACACCTTTTTCGGAAGACGCCTACAAGGCCGAGCTCTTTGGCCTGGAAAAAAACGCCGGTTTCCTGGGGTTGATTGCAACGCGTGCCGGACAGGCAGCGCAACGTATCGAATCTTTCAGCCTCGACCGCGAAGCATTGCTTGAATATGAAATCAGTCACCTGATCTACAAATTGCAGCACCCGGCTCCCCCGACGGTGGGACTGCTGTCCGGGCTGGCGATGGAACATTCCGCCGGGCGTTTGCTGGCGCAGATGCAGCGGTATTTCAACCTGATCAGTCTGGAACCAACCACCGAGCGCGTGCCGGAACAGATCAAGACGCTGATGGTGGTTCACCCCCGCGCACTCTCCGAAACCACCCTGTTTGCAATCGAGCAGTTCGTATTGAAGGGCGGCAAGCTGATGCTGTTCGAGGACCCTGTGCGCGAACAAGATCCAAAAATGGGAAGCCTCCACACCAAGCTGGATGAATTGCTGGCCGCCTGGGGCGTGCGCATGCCCGCAGACAACGTGCTGGTCGACACGCTTTACGCCAGCCTGGACGAGCAGTCGGCCGCGCACAACCCTGCCAGACTGACCCTGCCCCGTCTGGCGATGAACCCTCATGATGTCAGCAGTTGGCGGCTGAACTCCGTAACGATTTCCCGCAGCGGCGCCCTCATCCGGCTGAAAAAAAGCCGCACAACCTTCACGCCGCTCCTGCAAAGCTCCGGGCGTTCGGCTCTGGTGGACAGCAATCGCCTCGATGCAGGCAAATCGTTTGAATCACCGCCAGATCCGGGCCAGCGCCATGTCATCGCAGCTCGCGTCGAAGGCCCGAGCTATTCCGTATTCCCAACCGGTATCAAGGGCCAACCGATCGGCTTGCAAAAGGCCTCGCAGGTGCACGTGGTAGTGCTGGCCGACACCGATCTGCTCACCGATAAGTTCAACAGCGCTGCCCATGACAGCAACACACTGTTTGTCTTGAACACACTGGATAATTTGGCTGCCGGTGACGCGCTCGCTGGCGTTCGCCCACGAGCGCCTGCACCCAAGGCACAAACGGTATTGAATGATCGACGTGAGAAAGCCGAGCAGGCTTATCGTGAAAAGGCCGACGAGCTGCAACACCGTTTGCAGCGCACAGAGCAGGAATGGCAATCGCAGAACCCGCGCACGCTCACGTTGGGCACCCAGGCAGTGGCTTCCAATATCCAGTTGCAGGCACTCAACAAAGAGCGCCTGCGCATCCCTATGGAACTGAATGCCCTGCGCCATCAGGCGTATGAGCAAGTGCTGCGTATTGAACTCGGCCTGAAGCTCGCACTGGCCTTCGGCATGCCACTGACACTATGCCTGGTGGCCTGGTTGGTTTTCCTGGGAAATCAGCGGCGGCGCGCGGCATTCGACGCAACGATCTACTGACCGCTCAACGTCGGGCAATCAGCCCTTGCCGGGCAATGCGGGTGAGATGACGGATGACCTCATCTGCGTTGTCAGCGCCAGGCGCCTGGATCACGGCCAGGTCGAAGCTGTTGTTGGCAAAGCGCGCCAGGGAGTCGCCGTCCTCGACAAACTGGATCAGAAACGCCGACGGCCTTCCGGTACGGCGCGGCCAGCCATCCAGGTAACGCAACAGCGTCGGCTGGTGCTTGCCGCCAAGGAGAATTTTTGGGTTGCGCTGGGTAAGGTCCGCGGTAATCGGAGCCAGGCGTATCAGGGGGCGTAGTGCATTCATCGTGTCGTGTCTCTGCCTCAAAAGTCTGCGGGCAGGTGAGAGGCAACACCGAACCAGCGCTTTAGCGGAATTTCGAAGCATGGAGCATGCTTCTGTCGGGACTGATGACAGTCACCCATGGCGCCCCGCAATTAGCTGTTTAAATCGGCGCATGAACGGCATCCTAGAGAAGCCGATGGGGCGGTGTCAAGAATCGCGGACAGCAAAAGGCCCGCACAGGGCGGGCCTCTTGGAGGGACGGCAGGCAGATCAGCGGGCGATGGCGCGGTCGGCAGACAATTTGCCAGCACCTTCGAGCAGCACGGCCAGGGTGCCGCCCAGCAAGGCCAGGGCGAACTCGTAGCCGTTGTTGGCCATGAACAGACCGTTGTGGATATGAACCGAGAAGATCGCCACCAGCGTCAGGATGGTCAGGCCGAGCGCTGCAGGGCGAACCAGCAGGCCAATGATCAGTGCCAGGCCGGCGAAGAACTCAGTACCGCCCGACAGCAACGCCATCAGGGTACCCGGCGCCAAGCCGATGCTTTCCATCCACTGGGCAGTGCCCGCCAGGCCGTAGCCGCCAAACCAGCCGAACAACTTTTGCGAACCGTGGGCGGCGAAGATGATGCCGACGATGATACGCAGGATGGTCAGGCCGTAGCCGGCGCGGGTGGACAGAATGCTCTTGATCAGTGGGCTCATGGTGCTAATCCTTTTCTAAGTAGGGGTTGGTTGGCCGCTATATTAATCAGTTTAAGGAATGATAAAAGCCGAAAAAATGCCTGATTAATATCGATAAAATCGATTACTTCCGTGAGACGATTTTTCCTGCCGCCGGCTCCAGGGATTCACGCTCGCGGTCAAACGCCAGGTAATACTTGTTGACGCTATTAACATAGCTGACGCCGCCCATCCCCACCTGCTCCATGGCAATGCGTTCGACCTGGAAGAACCACTGATTGGGGTTCAACCCCCGGCGCTTGGCCTCGGTCCGCATCCCTTGCACGCGCTCCGGCCCCATGTTGTAGGCCGCCAGCACAAACGCCATGCGCTCACGCTCGTTGAGTTTGGGGCTGGCAAAGAACTTGCGGCGGATCATCGCCAGGTAGCGCGCGCCCGCCTGCACATTGCTGTCCAGGTTTTCGATATTGTTGACGCCTACCCGCTGCGCCGCCGACGGGGTGATTTGCATCAGGCCGGTGGGGCCGCCGCTGTTGCGCGCGCCGGGGTCCAGCGCCGACTCCTTGAAGGCCAGCGCGGCAAGGTTCAGCCAGTCCATGCCTTGCTCCCGCGCGTGCTTTTGCAGCACCGGGCGCAGTTTTTCCAGACGCTGGCGGTCGACCTTGGCCAGTGGATTACGTACTTGATAGAGGCGTCGATAGATGCGCTGGAACGCCACATCCTGATCAGACGGGGTTCGGTAGGTCTTGAGAAATCGATCAATGCTTGCCCGCAGCATCGAGGCGTCCTGGCGCACAAACCAGTATTCGTCACCCGGTTCACTAATGGCCACCTGCTTGTCGAAGCGCAACTTGGGGAGGATCTTCGACCAGCGTTCGGCAATGGGCTTTTCAACAATCGTCAGGTGGAAGATCTTGGCCTGAACCATTTCCAACACATCTTCCACCGCCAGGGTCGGGTCCACCCATTCCACCTTGATCGGCGGCTGCTTGTGCAGCGCCAGCTTCTGGTTGACCTGGCTGATCGCGTCCGCTGCGGCACTGCCGGTGGTCAGTGCCAGGGTGCGCCCGGACAATTGCTCCAGCCGGGTAAAGCGCCGTTCCCCCTTCACGCCCACCAGCCACAAGGGCACGTCACTGGCAATCGGATCGCTGGTGCTGATCTTGTGCGCCGCCTTCACATCCAGCAACTCACCGGGTGCAACCAGGTCACCTTCACCCCGGGCCAGCGCGCCGAGCAACTGGTCCTTGGCCTTGGGAATGATCTTGAGAGTGATCGCCTGGCCATCACGGGCGTGGCCGTTGAGGTATTGCTCGAACGCACGCAGACGGTGGTACTCGACGCCAATCGCCTGGCCTTGCACCTCTCCAGAACTGTTGCGACTCTGGTTGACCAGCACCCTCAGCGTACGGCTGGCGCGAATCTCCGCCAGGTCGCGGACCTTGCCAGGCTTGGTCACTTCCAACGGCCCATCCAGACGCGCGACCGCCGCCATGGGCAGCAGCAACGTCAGGCATAACATAAGCAACGCCGAGGGTCGGATCATCCGCTCTCCGAAAAGGATGGGGCAAGGCATTCAGCCAGCCGCAATCAACTTGCGACGTTCAAAGACAGCGATAACTCGTTGTAGTTCTTCGATTTTCTTATAAATCTACAGCTCTGATATGCTTTCCGGCCGCAGGCGGAGGTAGCACCATGCAACTCATTGATATCGGCGTCAACCTGACCAACCCCAGTTTCGACGACAAGCACGAGGCCGTTCTCGAACGCGCCTACGCCGCTGGCGTGCAGCAATTGGTGCTCACTGGCACCAGCGTCGAGGGCAGCGAGCAGGCCCTGGAACTGTGCCTGCGACTGGACGACAGCGGCCAACACCTGTTCAGCACCGCCGGTATCCACCCCCACTCCGCCAGCGACTGGAACGGCGACAGCGCCCGGCGCCTACGCGGCCTGCTCAGTGAGAAACGGGTACGTGCAGTGGGCGAATGCGGGCTGGACTTCAACCGGGATTTCTCCCCGCGCCCGCAGCAGGAAAAAGTCCTCGAAGAACACCTGGCCCTGGCCGTCGAGCTGAAACTCCCGGTGTTTCTGCATGAGCGCGATGCCAACCAGCGCCTGCTGGAGATCCTCAAGGACTATCGCGACCACCTCAGCGCCGCCGTGGTGCACTGCTTCACCGGCGAACAACCGGCGCTGTTCAGCTACCTCGACCTCGACTTGCACATTGGCATCACCGGCTGGATCTGCGACGAGCGCCGTGGGACGCATCTGCACCCGCTGGTAAGAGAAATCCCCCGTGGCCGTCTGATGCTGGAAAGCGATGCGCCTTACCTGCTCCCGCGCACCCTGCGTCCCAAACCGAAGAACGGCCGCAACGAACCGGCGTACCTGCCCGAGGTTCTGCGCGAAGTGGCGCTGCACCGCAACGAAACCGCAGACGACCTTGCCCGGCACAGCACCGCCTGCGCCCGCGCCTTTTTTGGCTTGCCCAACGTGGAGTGAGGCGGCGCATTGACCCACGTCAAAAATGCGCGTCCGAGATAGCGGCACAATAATGGCACCTTGCCAATGCTGTTTCCGCTATCAGAGAAAACCTTCCATGGGTGCCTGGCTTAGCAACATCTCGCTGAAGTACAAATTCTGGGCCGTCAACGCGGTCGCCTTCATTACCACCCTGCTGCTGGTGCTTTACGCAGTGCAGCTTGAGCAGCAGGCACGCAGCGAGGCTGCACGGGACTCGGCACAGGTGCAGGCACGCATGCTCGGCGCCTGGCCGGCCGACAAGCCGTTGCCCAGGGACGAGCACTGGCTGACATTCGCTCGCGGCCAAATCCCGCAGCTGGCCGGCCAAGACCTTTCAAGCCTGGACGGCGCCAGTGGCTGGGTAGCGCTCAATGACCTGCCCCTGTTCGGCGAAAACCCACTGATGGGGGCTGAAGTGATTGCCCGCCCGGACGGGCAGCAGATTGCCGTACTGGCCTTCGCCCCCAGCCTCAGCCAGGTGTTCAGCGAGCGCTTCGTCCACTATGCGGTTGCCGTGCTGATTCTGATGCTGGCGATGCTCGGCGCCTCGCAATTGCTGATTCGCTTCCTGCTCAGCCAACTCAACACCCTCAAGGACGTGATGCTGCACGTCGAACAAACCGGCGACCTCTCGGCCCGCGTGCCGCTGGCGTGCAAGGACGAAGTCGGCCAAATGGCCAGCGCCTTCAACGCCATGCAGGCCGGCTACCAGCGGGTGGTCAACACCGTGGCGCGCACCGCGCGGCAATTGGACGACGGTGCCGCGCGCCTGGCCAGCAGCATGAACGAGGTGCAGCACGGCATGCTCGGCCAGCAGAGCGAAACCGACCAGGCCGCTACCGCCATCAACGAGATGACGGCCACCGTTTACCACATCGCCCAACACGCCGGCGCCACCCGCGACCTGTCCCAGACGGCCGACACCCTCGCCGGCAGCGGCCAGGCCGTCGTCACCCGTGTGCAACGCTCGATTGCGGGGTTGTCGACCGGTGTGCAGCAGACCGCCGAGATGATCCAGAAACTTGCCGAGGACAGTCAGAAAATCAACGGCGTGGTCGGGGTGATCCACAGCATCGCTGAACAGACCAACCTGCTTGCCCTCAACGCCGCCATCGAGGCCGCCCGCGCCGGGGAGATGGGCCGAGGTTTTGCGGTGGTCGCCGACGAAGTGCGCAACCTGGCCAAGCGCGTGCAAAGCTCCACCGACGAAATCACGCGCATGGTCTCGGCGTTGCAGGCCGGTACGCGCGACGCGGTGGACTTCATGCAGGAAAGCTCATTCAAGGCCGACGACTGCGTGCAACAGGCCCAGGAAGCGGGCATCGCCCTCGCTGAAATCACCGGCGCCGTGGCGCAGATGCGCGAAAGCAACACCCAGATCGCCGTCGCCGCCGAACAACAAAGCCATGTGGCCGAAGAGATGAACCGCGCCGTGGTGAGCATCCGTGACGTGACCGAGAACACCGTGCACCAAACCGTGGACTCGGCGACCACCAGCAATGAATTGGCAACCTTGGCGGGGGAATTGAGCAAAGCGATTGGGCAGTTGAAGCTGTAGACCTACCGACACTGGCTATAGCCCCCATAGCCAGTGTCGATTCGCCGCACGATCCTTCCCCACCTAAACTCTCTCCAAGGTTGTTTCAACGGACAGAGGATTCACCATCATGGGCAAACGTCATCCCAATCTCCCCGCCTGGCAATGGCGTAACTACCCGCAGAATCATCAGCACCCAACCAATCTGGCGTTGCACCTGATTGCCGTGCCGCTGTTCATCATCGGGTTCCTGCTGATCGTGTCCGGGGTGTTCAGCTTGAGCCTGGCGGGTTTTGCCATTGGGGTTGTGGGCATCCTGGCCGGCCTGGCGTTGCAGCGCCATGGGCATAGCCTGGAAGCCGAGGCCAGCGAGCCGTTCAGTGACCGCAAGGACGCCGTGCAACGCTTGGTGGTCGAGCAGTTCGTGACCTTTCCGCGCTTCGTGGTGAGCGGTGGTTGGTGGCGTGCCTGGCGGCAGCGCCACCGGCACTGAGGTTCAGCCGAATACCACCACGGTCTGACGGCTGATGGCGATCAATTCGCCGGTGGGGCCCCACAGCGCAGCCGCCGCATGGCCATAGCCGTCGCGGGCGTGTTCGATGGAGACGTGGTACTGGCACCAGTCGAGGGTAGTGAGCGTTTGCAGCGGCTGGATAAATTCGATGGTCCAGGTCAGGGTGCTGCCCGGCGCAGGTTTTTTGAGGTGCGGCAACAGGGCCGGTGGCCAGGCGTCGACCAGGGCCAAAATGTGCGCCTCGGTCAGCGGCTCTTCCTTCACATCACCGCGCAAGCGCACCCAGCCGCCCATTTCGCGGGATTTATTGCCGGTGAACGGCAAGCCGCCGACGCTCCAGCGCATCGCCAGATGGCGCATGAATTCCGGCGTCACACCTTTGATGTAGGGTAATTCCTGGCACTCATCCCAGTGCTTGAACGTCGGCGGCGCTTCGCTTTCAACCAGGATCTCCGACTCACGGGAGGCTCCGAAGCTGGCCTGAACCAGGGTCGCCACTTCTCCTGCCTGCACCACACGGCCGAGCAGTTGGCTGACGGCCTTGCCTTCGCGCAACACCTCGACTTGATAACTGGCGGATACATCCGGTGTCACCGGCCCTACAAAGGTGACGGCCAGCGAACGTAACGGGCGGTCTGCCGGCACGTTGGCGCGCAGGGCTTCGTACTGCAACGCCGCCACGAGGCCGCCAAACGACGCGCGGCCCTGGGCCCATTCGGCAGGGATGGTGACGTCCAGCGGGTTACTGCGGGCAGCGTCGAGCAAGTCACTGAAGCGCATGAGGACCTCGGGGCAAAGGGGATAGATGAGGGATCTTAACCAGCACGGGGGCCGGGTGCAGCGCCTATTCCGGCCAAAAACCGGACGATTGCCGGACGATTGCCGGACGCAGAGCGTCCCGGGAGGCATTCCCACGCGGAGCGTGGGACCGATCGCTTAAGCCTGTCAGAAACACTCTGCGCCGAGTTTATCCAGCACACGGTCCGCCTTGGCTTGCGCGTCGGCCATGGTGCGCTGCCACACAGGGACGCAGGGTTTCAGGTCCGACTGGTGTTCAGCCTGTGCCAGCCACTGCCAGCAGTCGTGCCAGTCACCCAGGGCGCCTTGGGCTTGTTTGAGGCGAGACACGGCATTGGCAGGCAGCTTGTCGAGTTCGGGATAGGCTTCGGCGGCGTATCGCACGCGCTTGATCAACAGACGCAGGCGATGGCGGTCGTGGCCGGGATCCTTCAGCGCCTCGTCGAGTTTCTGCCACTGCTTGGCCAGGCGCTTTTCAATGCGTCGGCGCAGGCCTTTGAGCAATTTCTGGTTCTGGGACGCCCGGATAAAGCGTGGGAAGGCTTCAAGAATCAGCAGCAACTGCGCAACCTCAGGGCTTCGCGCGACGTGGCGATAAGCCTCAGCTTGCACGCGCAAACGCCGGTCGGCCGCGGCATGATAGCCATGCTGGTGCAGGTACGCCGCCAGCACCTCACGGTCGCGCAGCGGCGTGGTCAATTGGCCGACCGCGCTGGCGGCCAGTTCAAGCTGCTCGACGCCCGGCAGCCCACGCAATGGGCGCAAAAGACTGCGCAGGCGGCGCACGGTGGTGCGCAGGTCATGCAAGGCTTCGTCATCGGTGACGGCGGCGAGGCGAGCCTGGCAGCTCAGTAACCCTACTTCCAGGCCAATGACCTGAGCGACTAACTGATCGACCAACGCTGACATCTTGCCCTCACTTCTCGATGAAAGACCTTAACCGCGCCATCGATCAACGCCCGGCGCGAGACTCACGAATGTAGAACCGCGCTTTCTCGGCCTTGTTGGAGCAGCCTTCGAACGCTTCAAATTGTTGCTGGGTCTTGGCGCCAGTCAACAGCGACAGGGCCTTGGAGTAGCTCACGGTGCCTGCAAAGCCTTCGGCCTTGGCCAGGTCCAACTCCTTCCACGCCGCGTCCAGTTGCGAGCCGCAACTGTCACGGTAGGCGGTTTTCCCGGCGCAACCGGCCAGGGCCAACAGGATCACAGGCACACACATCCAGGCTTTCATCGATGACACCTCAGAATAAAGATAAACCAGTCGTACTTCGTAGACGTTGCCTACAGAGAAAAGTGCCTCGTCCATAGCCTGAAATCGATAACTCCCATTGCCAGAGCATACCATTGAAGCAGCCCCCTCAATGGGTGCATTGTGGACACCTGCCTTGGGGAGGACATGGACCATGAAAAAACGTGTTGCCTTGGTGCTGGGCTCCGGGGGGGCCAGGGGCTACGCCCATATCGGCGTGATCGAAGAAATCGAACGGCGCGGCTACGACATCGCCTGCATCGCCGGGTGCTCCATGGGGGCGGTGGTGGGCGGCATCTACGCCGCGGGCAAGCTGGACGAGTATCGAAACTGGATCGAAAGCCTCGATTACCTCGACGTATTGCGCCTGGTGGACGTGAGTTTTCGCCTGGGGGCGATCCGTGGGGAGAAGGTCTTCGGCCAGATCCGCAAGATCGTCGGCGAATTGAATATCGAAGAGCTCCGCATCCCCTACACAGCCGTCGCCACCGACCTCACCAACCAGCAGGAAATCTGGTTCCAGGAAGGCTGCCTGCATCAGGCGATGCGCGCCTCGGCCGCCATCCCTAGCCTGTTTACCCCCGTGATGCAGGGCAACCGGATGCTGGTGGACGGCGGCCTGCTCAACCCGCTGCCCATCGTGCCAGTGGTGTCTAGCCATTGCGACTTGATCATCGCGGTCAACCTCAACGCCACCAACCAGAAGCACTATCACTTGCCGGTGATCCAGCGTCCGCCGGCGTTCAAGAGCCGCTTCAACAACCTGGCGCAGTCGCTGGGTTCCCACCTGCCGTTTCGGCGCAAGCAGGCTGAACAGCTGATGAAGCTGGAACAGGAGGCCTTGCAGGCCCAGGCTGCAGACATCAACCCGTGGCTCGATTCAGCCGAGCCGGAAGCCCAGCAGCCCGCCGCTGCGCCGGAACAGGCAGGCGCGCCGAAGTCCGCCACCGGTTCGTTCATTATCGATAACGTCGGGCCGGCGTCGCTGCTGGACTTGATCAACCAGAGTTTCGAGGTGATGCAGACGTCGCTGGCGCAATACAAGATCGCCGGTTACCCGCCGGATGTGCTGATCAACGTGCCGAAGCGGGTGTGCCGGTTTTTCGAGTTCTACAAGGCACCGGAGTTGATCGCGTTGGGGCGGGAGATTGCCAGGGATACGTTGGATCGGTATGAGAGTGAGCAGCACTGAGAGCTGGGGTGTTTGACCCTCTGGTGACAGGCTAAGCGCCTAACAACCGGTACCCCACCCCGGCTTCGGTCACGATAAACCTCGGCTGGGTCGGATCGTCCGCCAGCTTCTGGCGCAGATGCCCCACCACAATCCGCAGGTAGTGACTGTCTTCGGTATGGGTCGGCCCCCAGATATCCTTGAGCAATTGCTGCTGGGTAATCACCCGGCCCGGATGCCGTGCCAGTTGCGCCAGCACGGCGTACTCCTTGCGGGTCAGCGCCACTTCGGCGCCGTCCAGCAACACGCGGCGGTAGGCCAGATCGACCGTCAGCGGCCCCACGTGCAGTGCGGCATCCGGCGTTTCACCCGCCGGCGCCTGGCGCAGCAGCGCACGGATCCGGGCGAGAAATTCCTGAATGCCGAAGGGCTTGGTCACGTAGTCATTGGCCCCACCATCGAGGGCCTCGACTTTCTGTGCTTCACTGGCGCGCACCGACAGCACCAGCACTGGCACCGTCGACCACTCACGAAACTCGCGCAGCACGTGCTGGCCATCCATGTCCGGCAAGCCCAGGTCGAGCACCAGCAGATCCGGCTTGCTCAGCGCCGCCTGGGCCAGGCCTTCACCACCGGTGCCGGCCTCAATCACCTTGTAACCCTGGGAGGCCAGGCTGATGCGCAGGAATTTGCGGATCTGCGGTTCGTCATCAATGACCAAAATCGTCGCGGTCTGGCTCATGGTGTCTTTTCAAGCTCGTTGAGCAAAACAGGGTAGCTCATGCCTCGCGCTCCAGGCCAGGCTGGGTCGGCAATGGCAGGAACAAGGTGATACAGGTGCCGCGCCCTTCAATCCCCTCGTCCACGCTGATACGCCCGCCATGGGCACCGACCATGCCCTGGCAGATCGCCAGGCCCAGGCCGGTGCCCTGCCCGCCCCGATCGCCACGGGCGGCGGTGTAGAACATGTCGAAAATTTTTGCGCGTTCATCAGCGGGAATCCCCGGCCCTTCATCTGCCACGGCGAAAGACACTTGATCCTCGGCCACGCCGGCACTCAATTGCAGATGGCCCTGGGGCGGCGAAAACCGCGCCGCATTCTCCAGCACATTGACCAGCGCCTGTTCGATCAGCGCCGCGTGCACATACAACAGCGGCAACTGCGCGGGCACCTGCACACGTACCTGCAACGGCGCCAGCACCGTGCGTAGACGGCCAAGGGCACTGCCGACGATATCCGCCGGCGACACCCAGTCCCGCGCCAGCTTGAGCGCGCCGTGGCCCAGGCGGGTCATGTCCAGCAGATTCTGAATGTAGCGGTCCAGCCGCTCGGCTTCGTCGCGGGTACCTTCAAGCAACTCGCGACGATCCTCCAGCGGGATGGCCTCGCCGAGCGCCAACAAGCTGTCGATGCTGCCGCGCATGGCGGTGAGCGGCGTGCGCAGGTCGTGGGACACCGAAGCGAGCAAGGCGCTGCGCAGTTGCTCGGTTTCGCCATGCAGGCGCGCAGACTCCAGCTCCTGCGCCAGTTGCGCCCGCGCCAGCGCCTGGGCCAAGGGTTGGCTCAACGCACTGAGCAACCGCCGACGTTGACCGCTCAATGCCAAGCCCTGTTTAGGGCTGACGCCCAGCAAGCCCAACGGCCCCTCCTCGCCGGACAACGGCCACCACCACCAACGCCCGAACGGCAACGTGCCAGTGCCCATACCGGCCGGCTGATCATGCTGCCAGGCCCAGTCGGCAGCGGCGCGTTCAGCTTCGCTGAACGTCAGGGAGCCACCGGTCTCGATGGTCCAGCCACCCTGGCCGTCACGATTGACCAGGCACAAATCCAGGTCACTCCAGCCTTCAAGATGATGGGCCGCCGCACTGATCACCGCTTGGCGGTCGGTGGCCGCCGTGAGTTTGCGCGACAGGTCGAGCAACTCACTGGTTTCTTCCTGGGTATCACGCAGCGCCTGCATCTGGCGGCGTTGACGCGCAGCGAGGTTGCCGGTGAGTGCGGCCATCAGCAGGAAAAACAGCAGCGTCAGCACGTCTTCTTCACGCTGAATCGCGAAGGAAAAATTGGGCGGGATAAACAAGAAATCATAGGTCATGAACGACAGCGCCGCGCACACCAGCGACGGCCCCAGGCTGCTGCGCACGGCCACCAGCAGGACGGCCGCGAGAAACACCAGGGAGATATTCGGCAACGGCAACACACTGGACACCGCCCAGGCCAGGGCGGCGGCGACCACCGTCGCGACCACCGCCAGGGCGTAGTCGAACCACACCAGGCCGCGCACAGGCGGCAGGCGCGGCGGTGCGGGGCTGTCGTCGCGGTCGAGGACGTTGATTTCCAGGCCACGCGCATTGAGCAGCAGACGCGCCGCCAACCCGCCACCGAACAGGCGACGGCGCCATCGCATACGCGACTGCCCCACCAGCAGCAGGCTGGCACGACGCTCGGCGGCATGCTGGATCAGTGTCCTGGCGACCTCGCCAGCCCGCAGCAACACCACTTCGCCGCCAAGGCGCTCCGCCAGTTGCTGGGCGTTTTGCAGGCGCAGGCGCGATTGCTCATCCCGTGCGCGGCCGTTGTCGACATGCACCAGGCTCCAGGGCAAATGCCGCCGCTGGGCCACGCGGCTGGCGTGTCGCACCAGGCGTTCGGCCTGGGCGTCACCGTCCACGCCCACCAGCAAACGTCCGCGCACCGCCGGTGCGGCCTGGCCGAGTTGGCGATAACCTTGGGCCAGGTCATTGTCGACGTGGGCGGCGGCGGTCTGCATCGCCAATTCACGCAGGGCCATGAGGTTGGTCTGGGTGAAAAATGCGTCGATGGCCGCGCGGGCCTGCTCGGGTACGTAAACCTTGCCGTCGCGCAGGCGCTCGAGCAATTCACGTGACGGCAAGTCGATCAACAGCAGTTCATCAGCCTCTTGCAGCACCCAGTCCGGCAGGGTTTCACGCACTTGCACGCCGGTGATGCCGCGCACCTGGTCATTGAGACTTTCCAGGTGCTGGACGTTGACCGTGGTGAACACGTCGATGCCGGCGGCGAGCAGTTCCTGGATGTCTTGCCAGCGCTTTTCATGGCGGCTGCCGGGCGCGTTGCTGTGGGCGAGTTCGTCCACCAGCACCAGTTTCGGCTTGGCGGCGAGCAGACCGTCGAGGTCCATTTCTTCGAGCATCACGCCGCGGTATTCGCTGCGCAACAACGGTTGCTGCGGCAGGCCGCCGAGCAAGGCTTCGGTCTCGGCGCGGCCATGGGTTTCCACCACCCCGGCGATGAGCGTGACGCCTTGGCGCAGTTGCGTATGGGCGGCCTGGAGCATGGCGTAGGTCTTGCCCACCCCCGGCGCGGCGCCGAGGAAGACTTTGAGCCGGCCACGACCGTTGCGGGGCAGGTCGGCTAGCAAGGCATCGGCGCGGCCGGAGTCGCTCATGCTGGAGGTTCCTTCAGGTGTTCATGGGGTGTCTTTCAGGCCGTCATCGCGGGCAAGCCCGGCGCCCACATTGAAACGCGGTCAACTGTGGGAGCCGGGCTTGCCCGCGATGGCGGTGCTACTGCCTACAACGTTTCCAGGGCCATGTTCAGGGCCAGTACATTCACCACTGGCGGGCCTACCAACGAGCGTTCGATATGCGCGTCGAGCAACCGCTGCAAGGTCGACACCGGCACATTTCGCGCCGCCGCCACGCGGGCCAGTTGATAGGCAATCGCCGCAGGTGGCAAGTGTGGATCAAGACCGCTGCCAGAGGTAGTCAGAGAAGCCAACGGCACCGGACCCTGACCAGGCACCTGTTGCTTGTTCGCGTCATCGAAGACCCGAGTCGCCAAGGCCGGGTTGCTTGGCCCGAGGTTGCTGGCACTGCTGGAAACCGTCGCAAACGCCCCGGCGGAGGGACGCGGGTGGAACCAACCGTCCCCGCTGAAATCCTGGGCGATCAAGCTGGAGCCGCGCACTTTGCCGCTGGCGTCGCGCACCAGGCTGCCGTTGGCCTGGTCGGGGAAGGCGACTTGCGCGACACCGGTGACGACCAGAGGGTAGGCCACGCCAGTGATCAGGGTCATGAGGACCAACAGGCTCAGGGCCGGGCGGATGATAGTGGACATTTCAAACTCCTCGATTCTGTGAATTCACACCAGGTGCAACGCGGTCAGCAACAGGTCGATCGCCTTGATGCCTACGAACGGCACCAGGATCCCACCCAGCCCATAGATCAGCAGGTTGCGCCGCAACAAGGCCGCCGCACTCGCCGCCTGTACGCGCACCCCGCGCAGTGCCAGGGGAATCAGCACCACAATGATCAACGCGTTGAACACGATGGCCGACAGAATCGCGCTTTGCGGGCTCTGCAATTGCATCACGTTGAGCACGCCCAATTGCGGGTAGATCGAGGCGAACAGCGCCGGCAGGATCGCGAAGTACTTGGCCACGTCGTTGGCGATGGAGAACGTGGTGAGCGCACCGCGGGTTACCAACAACTCCTTGCCGATCTGCACCACGTCCAGCAGCTTGGTGGGGTCGCTGTCGAGGTCGACCATGTTGGCGGCTTCGCGAGCGGCTTGAGTGCCATCGTTCATTGCCATGCCGACGTCCGCCTGGGCCAGCGCCGGGGCGTCGTTGGCGCCGTCGCCGCACATCGCCACCAGGCGGCCGTCATTCTGTTCGTGGCGAATGCGCGCGAGTTTTTTCTCCGGTGTCGCTTCGGCCAGCACATCGTCCACGCCCGCTTCGGCAGCAATCGCGGCGGCCGTCAGCGGGTTGTCGCCGGTGACCATCACGGTGCGGATGCCCAGCTTGCGCAGTTCGGCGAAACGCTCGCGGATGCCGGGCTTGACCACGTCTTTGAGGTGAATGGCACCGAGCAATTTGCCGTCGGCGCACACCAGCAACGGCGTGCCGCCACTTTGCGCGATCTTGTCGATTTCTCGCGCCAGCGCCGGGGCCAGGTCGCTGCGTTGCTGACCGATGAACGCCAGCAGCGAATCCACCGCACCCTTGCGGATCACGCGGCCCTGGTAGTCGACACCGGACAGGCGGGTTTCCGCGCTGAACGGCACCGCCGTCAATGCGTCCAGGGGCGGTTCGGCCTGGGGCAGCAACGCGCGCAGGTAGTCGACGATGGACTTGCCCTCCGCCGTGTCATCTGCGAGGGACGCCAGCAGCGCACCTTCGGCCAGCGCCTTGCCACTGACGCCCGGCGCCGCGACCACCGCCGCACAGCGACGGTTGCCGAACGTGATGGTGCCGGTCTTGTCCAGCAGCAACACATGCACGTCACCCGCTGCTTCCACTGCGCGACCGGATTTGGCGATCACGTTGAGACGCACCAGACGGTCCATACCGGCGATGCCGATGGCCGACAACAAGCCGCCAATGGTGGTAGGAATCAGCGTCACCAGCAGTGCGACGAGGAACACCAGCGGCAAGCTGCCATTGGCGAAGTGGGCGAACGGCTGCAGCGTCACCACCACCAGCAGGAAAATCAGCGTAAGACCGATCAGCAGGATATCTAGCGCCACTTCGTTGGGGGTCTTCTGGCGCTTGGCGCCTTCCACCAGGGCGATCATGCGGTCGAGCGTCGATTCGCCAGGGTTGGCGGTGATGCGGATCAACAGCCAGTCCGACACCAGCCGGGTATTGCCGGTGACTGCCGAACGGTCGCCGCCAGACTCGCGGATGACCGGCGCGGACTCCCCGGTGATCGCCGCTTCGTTGACCGCGGCAATACCTTCGATGACCTCACCGTCCCCCGGGATCATTTCCCCGGCAGCGACGCGTACCACATCGCCCTTGCGCAGGCTGGCCGCGGGCACCACCTTGAAGCCGCCATCGGTTTCCCTGCGGCGCGCGCTGAGGCCTTCGCTGCCGGCCTTGAGGCTGTCGGCGCGCGCCTTGCCACGGCCCTCGGCCAAGGCTTCGGCGAAGTTCGCGAACAGCACGGTGAACCAGAGCCACACGGCGATTTGCACCGCGACGAACGTCGGCACGCGGGTGTCGGGCACGAAGCACAGCACGGTGGTGAGGATCGCGGTCAGTTCGACCACCAGCATCACCGGCGAGCGTTGCAGCTGGCGTGGGTCCAGCTTGACGAACGCCTGGACCAGCGCCGGGCGCCACAGCGCGGAAATCGCGGTCTTGGCAGGCTCCTGGGCTTTCACCGGAGCAGCATTTTTTGCAGGCATGTTCATTCTCATATCCCCCTTAGAAGCCCATGCTCAGGTGTTCAGCAATGGGGCCCAGCGCCAGCGTCGGCAAGAACGTCAGGCCGCCCACCAGCAAGATGGTCACGGTCAACAAGGTCACGAACAACGGGCCGTGAGTCGGGAAGCTGTTCTGGCCGAGCGGTGCGGCCTTCTTCATGGCCAGGCTGCCGGCCAGCGCGAGGACCGGCAGGATGTAGCCGAAGCGCCCGATCAACATGCCCAGGCCGAGCATCAGGTTGTGAAACGGCGTGTTGGCACCAAAGCCGCCAAACGCCGAGCCATTGTTGGCGCTGGCCGAGGTGTAGGCGTAGAGCAACTGGCTGAAACCGTGGGGGCCAGGGTTGCTGATGGCAGCGGCCGGGCCAGGCAGGCTCGCGGCGATGGCACCCAGCACCAGCACGCCCACCGGCATGACCAGCAAGGTCACGACGAGCAGTTGGACTTCCTTGGCCTGGAGTTTCTTGCCCAGGTATTCCGGCGTGCGACCGATCATCAAGCCGGCAAGGAACACGGCGATCAACACGTTGAGCAACATGCCGTACATGCCGGCGCCGACGCCGCCGAAGATCACTTCGCCGACCATCATGTTGACCATCGCCACCATCCCGCTGAGGGGACTGAGGCTGTCTTGCATGCCGTTGACCGAACCGTTGGACGCCGCCGTGGTGGTCACCGACCAGAGCACGGTGCCGGTGGTACCGAAGCGCGCTTCCTTGCCTTCCAGCGGCGCGGTTTGCTCCACGGCCGGGTGGTTGAGGGTTGGGTTGGGTTGGTATTCGGACCACAACGAGGTCGCGCCGCCGATCAGGAACAGCGCCAACATGCAGCCGAGGATCGCGCGGCTCTGACGCAGGTCTTTCACATAGTGGCCGAAGGTAAACACCAGCGCCACCGGGATCAGGATGATCGCCGCCACTTCGAACAGGTTGGCCCACGCCGTCGGGTCTTCAAATGGATGGGCCGAGTTGACCCCGAAGAACCCACCGCCATTGGTGCCCAGTTGCTTGATCGCAATCTGGCTGGCTGCCGGACCGAGGGGGATCACTTGATCCACGCCTTGCAGCGTTACGGCATCAATGTAATGGGCGAAGGTTTGCGGCACGCCCTGCCAGACCAGGAACAGTGCGAGCACCAGGCACAACGGCAACAGCCCATAAAGGGTGGCGCGGGTCATGTCGACCCAGAAATTACCCAATGTCTGGGCGGATTTGCGACCGATCCCACGACATAAAGCGACGAGGACGGCCAAACCGGTGGCTGCACTGACGAAATTCTGCACGGTCAGGCCGGCCATCTGGCTGAGGTAGCTCAGGGACGCCTCACCGCTGTAGGACTGCCAGTTGGTGTTGGTCATGAAACTGACTGCGGTATTGAAGGCCAGGGTCCATTCCTGCCCCGGCAATTGCTGCGGGTTGAGTGGGAGAACATCCTGAAACAGCAGGATCGCAAACAGCAACACGAAGCCTGCGAGGTTGAAAGCGAGCAATGCCAGCATGTATTTCTGCCAGCTCTGTTCCTGCGATTCATCCACGCCCGACAGGCGATAACAGGCCTTCTCCACAGGCCCCAGCACCGGGCTGAGCCAGGTGCGCTGCCCTTCCATCACCTTGTAATAGAACCGCCCCAGGAACGGCGCCGGCACCAGCACCACGGCAAAGAAGGCAATGATCAGCCAATAGTCATAACTGTGCATGGCCCGCTCCTAGTTCCGATCCGCGCGTAACAGCGCAACCAGCAGATAAATGAACAGCGCCACGGCCAGTAGCAGTGACACCCCGTCCAGAACACTCATGGAAGTCTCTCCGTTTAGCGGCGAGTGCCGCGTGTGGGGCAATTGTCGGCAGGAGTGGTGTAAAGGGACGAGAGCGAGCCCGTGGGTGGGGCGTAAAGATGGCGTAAAGAGTGCGCTTATGCGCAGGTTACAGAGGGATTGGTGGTGATTGGGAGGGCCTTATCGGGGGCAAGCCCCCCCACACTTGGCCTGCGTACACCGGTCGAAATGTGGGAGGGGGCTTGCCCCCGATGAGGCCCGCACAGCCACTCCAGCACTTATCTGGTGCGATACCGAACATTTTCAAACACCAAACCGTCGCACCGACGACAGTTGCACGGCTTTACGACAACGATTTCCACCCTGGCATGGCCGCTGCAACACCTTGAATCATTCCAACCGGTTCAGGGAGCAACGCAATGAACACACAACTCAAACCCACCTTGGGCACCCTGCACTTATGGGGCATCGCGGTCGGCCTCGTGATTTCCGGTGAATACTTCGGCTGGAGCTACGGCTGGGGCGTCGCCGGGACCTTGGGTTTCCTGGTGACCTCGTTGATGGTCGCCGCGATGTACACCTGCTTTATCTTCAGTTTCACCGAACTGACTACCGCAATCCCTCATGCAGGCGGGCCATTTGCCTACAGCCGCAGGGCCTTCGGGGAGAAAGGCGGCTTGATCGCAGGGCTCGCGACCTTGATCGAATTCGTCTTCGCACCACCGGCCATTGCCTTGGCCATTGGCGCCTATCTGAATGTGCAATTCCCCGCACTGGACCCTAAACACGCGGCCGTCGGTGCCTACATCGTGTTCATGGGCCTGAACATCCTGGGGGTGAAACTCGCCGCCACGTTCGAGCTGGTGGTGTGCGTGCTCGCCGTGGCCGAATTGCTGGTGTTTATGGGCGTCGTTGCTCCGGCTTTCAGCTTCAGCAATTTCGCACTGAATGGATGGGCCGGTTCCGACACGTTTGGCGCCCCGGCAATTGCCGGCATCTTTGCCGCCATCCCCTTCGCCATCTGGTTTTTCCTGGCGATTGAAGGCGCGGCCATGGCGGCCGAAGAAGCGAAGGATCCCAAGCGCACCATTCCAAAAGCCTACATCAGCGGCATCCTGACCCTGGTGATCCTGGCCATGGGCGTGATGTTCTTCGCCGGCGGCGTGGGCGACTGGCGCACTCTCTCCAACATCAACGACCCGCTGCCTCAAGCCATGAAAACCGTAGTCGGTGACAACTCCGGCTGGCTGCACATGCTGGTGTGGATCGGCCTGTTTGGCCTGGTGGCGAGCTTCCACGGCATTATCCTGGGCTACTCCCGACAATTCTTCGCCCTGGCCCGCGCCGGTTACCTTCCACCCTTCCTCGCCAAACTGTCGCGTTTTCAGACACCCCACCGGGCAATCATCGCCGGCGGCGTGGTGGGGATTGCCGCCATCTACAGCGACGGTTTGATCAACCTGGGTGGCATGACATTGACCGCCGCGATGATCACCATGGCGGTGTTCGGCGCCATCGTGATGTACATCATGAGCATGCTCAGCCTGTTCAAACTGCGTAAGACCGAACCCTTGCTGGAGCGCACTTTCCGCGCACCGGGTTATCCGATCGTGCCAGGCATTGCGTTGGTGCTGGCCATCGTGTGCCTGGTCGCCATGGCCTGGTTCAACGCCTTGATCGGGCTGATCTTCCTCGGCTTCATGGCGGTCGGGTTCGCGTACTTCCAGATGACGGCACATGACCGTGCCAACGCACCGGCGGATGCGATGCTGACCGGGCTCTGATCTACTGAGAGGCAGAACGGGCCTACACTGAACTAGTAAGAAAGCCCGTCACTCAAAGCAGTTATTCCCGTGGGAAAATTCTCCCACGGCAATCTGCCTCAAGGAGAGCCTTATGCCGTGGTATGCGTGGTTGATTATGGTGGTGGCGATCGGTTCGATCGTCGGTGGGCTGATGATGCTGCGCGACAGCGCCAACAAGGTGGAACTCACCGACGAACAACGCAAGCGCGTCGCCGAACGCAACGCCCAGGCGGACGCCAAGGATGCGCAGGATCGCTGACCTCGGAGAAAAGGCTGTCCCTCCAATGAGACGGCCTTCTCCCTGCTGCCCAGACTCCCCCGCTGTAGTGAGCGGGCTTGCCCCGCGCATGGCTGCGCAGCAGCGCCTTCCCCCGGCCTACTCCCAATCCGCCTTGGCAATCTGCAACCCATGCTGACCCTTGTAGGCAGCACGCTCCGGCTGACGCCAACCCTCCAGTAACGCCTCGTCCAACCTGTAGACCTCCACCCCCAACGGGCGACACACCGTCAGCGGATCCTGCGCCTCCGGCCCCCACATCGGCAGAGACAAATCCCCACCCGGGCACGTCGACAGTGCACACAACACATCAATCTCCGCAAAGAACTCCAGGTAATCCCCCTTCTGCGCCGGGCACGCCTTCATAAAATACATATCGTCATGATTCAGCCCCGTGCACTGGAAAATATTCAGCACGTCATGTACGTCGAATTCCGTCAGCCCGTAGGGCAAAACCGCACGGGTAAGGTTGGAATGGCAGTGATGATGGAAGTCCTCGCCGGTGAGCATGCGATTCACATACGGATCGCAACGCGTCCCCAACAAATCATGCAGGCGCCCACCGTGCTCATCGATGCCGTAGCCCGCCAGGCTGTCATCGGTGATGGTCACCAGCGGCCGCAGAAAAGGCAGGTTCGACCACAGACGGTCATGGGTGCTCACATGGGCGCCCTGCAACTGACGAGTACGCGCCGCCCACAGGCGCTCGCGAGGGTCGTTGGCGTTCCAGATATTGAAGTCACCCACCTGCGGGCCCACCGGCGTGGTGACACGGAACACATGCCCCGCCGGCACCTTCCAGGCCCTCCCTGTACGAATCGGCACCTCGAACTGCTCGACCAAATGACGTTGTTGCTTCCCATCGCGAATACGCGCGTAGAACGCCGTGTCGACCTGCAACGTCGAACCTTTGCTGACCTGATAAGCGGCCGGATAGTCTTTGTACATGAGGGGAGTCCTCGATCAGGGGTGATTGAAAAGGGCCAACGACAACTGTTCAGAATCATCCAGGTACAGGCTCATCGCCTCCCCAGCCGCCGATTTATTGCCCTCGACCAATAACGAGTAGATTTCACGGTCACGCTCCAACCACGGTGACTGGAAACGTTGTTCATCGGGCGCAGCGCAAAACACCAGGCGCAACTGAGCGATGACCTGGGCGAAGAACTCGTCGAATAAGGGGCTGCGCATCAGCCCGACAATGTGCTGGTGAAACACCAGGCTGTGGGTCGCCACCGCCCGCCAGTCTTCGCGCTCGCGAGCCAGGGTCGTCGCGTCGATGGCATTTTGCATAAGCTCGGATTGCGCTTCGGTGAGAGGCCCTGCCTGGGCAATGGCCTGCAACTCGAGGGTGCGACGGACTACAAACAAATCACTTACTTCATGCGCGTCCAAACGCCGAACCATCACGCCTTTGTTACGCACATACCGAGTCAGCCCTTCCTGCCCCAAACGGTGCAGTGCTTCGCGAATGGTGTTGCGCGAAGCGTTATAGGCTTTGACCAGCTCAACCTCGACCAGCGCCATGCCCGGCAACAGCCGCCCACCGATGATATCGGCACGCAGTTCCAGGGCTATCTGATCGGCCAAAGACAATGTGAGCGTCATCACCACCTCATGATTGTTGAACAATCTATAGCGCTGAGGTAATCACGTTTCATGCCAACGCGCCTATCGCCCAAGGAATGCGTGTAAAAGGATACAAGCCGGTTAGAATGCCAGCCTGTCCTCGAGGCCGTCCCATGCGCTATTCACAAGACCATAAAGCCCAGACTCACCAGCGCATCATCAAGGAGGCGTCCGCGCGTTTTCGCCGCGACGGCATAGGCGCAACCGGCCTGCAGCCCCTGATGAAGGCACTCAACCTCACCCACGGTGGGTTCTACGCGCACTTCAACTCCAAGGACCAACTGGTGGAAGAAGCCCTGCAGGCCGCCGCTGCAGAATTGGATGCCCACTGCGAAATGCTCTTCAGCCAGGAACGGCCGCTGGAAGCGTTTATCGACAGCTACCTCTCCGAATGGCACCTGACCTCCCCCGACCAAGGCTGCCCGCTGCCCACCATGTCCTCCGAACTCGGACTGAGGGGCCAACACAGCGCAACGACCGACGCAGTACTCGGCGCACGACTCAAGCAGATTGAAACGGCATTGAACGATGGCCGGGGCGACGCCCAAAGCCTGGTGATGATGTCGACACTCGTCGGCGCCCTGGTGCTGGCCCGCAGTGTCAAGGACCCGCTCCTGGCGACAAAAATCATGGACACCGTGCGCGACAGCTTGAAAGCGCAAATCCCCGAAGACCAAAAGGCCGGTCAATGACCGGCCTCCTCCACCGCCTTAGTTGATCACCACCCGGTCGCGATTCTTCTCCAGCAACGCCTTGCCGATACCCTTCACTTCCAACAACTCATCCACCGACTTGAACGGACCATTGCTATCGCGATAAGCCACGATAGCCTTCGCCTTGGCCGCACCAATTCCAAACATGTCGCGACGCAACGTTTCGGCGTCGGCCGCGTTGAGGTTGACCCTGCCGGACTGCTCGGCCTTGGCCATCTGCGCGGTAATGGGGGCTGGGGCTTCGGACTTGACCGACGGGGCTGCGGTGGTGGTGACGGAGAGAGTGGTGAGAAAGGCGAAGATGAGGGAGGTGAGGTAGGTGTTTTGCATTTGACGCTCCATGACATTGGGAAGAGAAAAGCAGCTTTCCGAAGCTGCTTTTCTAACTTAGGTCATGCTGGAGGGGTGTCAAAAACGGGTGGGTTACAGAGTGTGACTTCTTCGGTCAAGACGTACTGGGGCGGACCAACGGCACTACCCATCCATGATTTCCAGTTAAGGTTCCAAACGGGTAGAATTGCTGCCAATTATTAGGCAGGCAGGCATCAACCCGCACCTTAAACGGTGACGAGTGTGGGTTGTACGGCTTGGCCTATGTGCAAAATAGTGGCGCAGTACATTTAGATCAATCGCGACACAGGGGAAGGGAAACGGTGCTCCTTAGTGGCCCGCTTAGCCTTTTTTTCAGTGGCGCGAACGTAAGCGAAAGGCAAAATATGCTGCTGTACAACGCTGCGGCAGTCTCAAATTGTCAAAATTTTGTTGGCTTGGCTCTCAGGTTCATCACTTTATGACTACCTGAAATTATTAAATAGATACCTGCCGTAAGGCATGTAGTCTGCGCACTGGATGCCGAGCGATGCTCCAGCGGCAGACGAGAGGAGATGTAAACGTACATGGGAATCAAAAATTCGGAGCAGGTGTGTACAACACCTTACATTCTGGCGGATGAATTCAATCGCTGTGCTAGCAATGCAAAGATTGGTGCCTGACCCGTGCCTACTATCACATTGTCCAACCATAAAACTTTCGATGCCGAAAGCGGCAAGAGCTTGCTCGATTGTGCAAAATCGCAGGCAACGGTGCTTGAGTACAGCTGCCGCACGGGGCGATGCGGTGTTTGCAAGGCGAACGTTCTCAGTGGCGAGACTGAAGTGGTTCAACCGGAGCTCGCCCTAACGGAAGAAGAGCGTGCGTCGGGTGCCATTCTTACCTGTTGCCGCGCTGCACTCAGTGATGTTGAGTTGGATATAGAGGATTTAGGCTTACTGGCCGATATCCAGATCAAAACCATGCCTTGCCGCATCGACTCCATCGAGCCTTTGGTCGACGACGTGATGCGAGTCGTACTCCGAACACCGCCTAAAAGTGCACTTGTTTACCTTGCTGGACAGTACATCGACGTCATCGGCAAGGATGGTGTCCGTCGCAGCTATTCCGTTGCTAATGCACAACGCGAGGATGCCAAGCTGGAACTGCATATCCGTAAGGTACCTAACGGTGTCATGAGCCAGTATTGGTTCGGTGAAGCTCAGACCAACGACCTCCTCAGACTGGAGGGGCCACTCGGTACCTTCTGTCAACGCAGCGCGAACACTCAGAATCTTGTGTTCTTGGCCACCGGCACAGGTATCGCGCCAGTAAAGGCCATGCTGGAATCCTTGGCGGCCGAACCTGAATCCTTCGACAACCGGCATATTTACGTCTATTGGGGCGGGCGTAAGGAACCGGACCTATACTGGCGCCCTGACTTCCCTGCACTCCGCGTAAATTATCGACCGGTGCTGTCTCGCGCAGGCGAGCAATGGACAGGCGCCACAGGTTACGTCCAAGACGCAGTGCTAGCAGAAAATCTCGACTTGGCGGACACCTCAGTCTATGCCTGTGGCTCTGAAACCATGATTCGTACAGCACGCGAGGCGCTTATTCAGGCCGGCCTGCCCCCCAATTTTTTTCATTCCGATGCCTTTGTAAGCTCGAATTGACCCGGAGACAGCATGAAAGCAGTTATTTTGGCCGGTGGCCTGGGAACGCGCCTAAGTGAAGAAACCAGCCTACGCCCAAAACCCATGGTCGAGATCGGGGGTAAGCCTATCCTTTGGCATATCCTCAAAATGTACTCGGCTCATGGCATCAATGATTTCATTATTTGCTGTGGTTATAAGGGTTATGTCATCAAGGAGTACTTTGCCAACTACTTCCTGCACATGTCCGATGTCACGTTCAACATGCGCGATAACACCATGAAAGTTCATGACAGACGCGCTGAGGCTTGGAATATCACTCTGGTTGATACGGGTGATGATTCCATGACTGGCGGCCGCCTGCGTCGTGTTGCGGAGTATGTCAAAGATGATGAGGCGTTCTGCTTCACCTACGGTGATGGCGTCAGCGATCTCGACATCAGCGCCACACTGGCTTTTCACAAGCAGCACGGCAAGGCCGCAACGCTCACTGCCACCTTCCCGCCTGGGCGTTTCGGCGCACTGGATATCCAGAAGGGCCAGGTCTTGAATTTCAAAGAAAAGCCAAAGGGCGACGGCGCCTTGATAAATGGAGGCTTCTTCGTACTCAGCCCCAAGGTATTGGCTTACCTGAAGGATGACAGCACGACTTGGGAACAGGAACCGCTGATGAAACTTGCGGCTGAGGGCGAGTTGATGGCCTTTGAACACCCTGGATTCTGGCAACCCATGGACACCCTGCGTGACAAGCACTATCTGGAAGAGCTTTGGCATTCTGGCAAAGCCCCTTGGAAGTCTTGGGACTGAATATGAAGTCGACGGTTTCCCCCGCCTTTTGGCAAGGCAAAAAAGTGTTCCTGACGGGTCATACCGGCTTCAAGGGTAGCTGGCTATCTCTTTGGCTGACCAGCATGGGCGCGCAGGTCAAGGGCTTTGCATTGGCACCTCCGACACACCCTGCCCTTTTCGTCGAGGCGAGGGTCGCCGATGGCATGGAGTCTGAACAAGGTGACATCCGCGACTTGGCAGCCATAACCCTAAGCATGACCAGCTTCAATCCAGATGTGCTGATCCACATGGCGGCTCAACCGCTGGTTCGCCTGTCCTACCGCCAACCGGTGGAAACCTATTCGACGAACGTGATGGGGACCCTGCATGTTCTGGAGGCCGCACGTCAGTGCCCCAACCTTCGTGCAATCGTCAACGTCACCACTGACAAGTGCTACGAAAACCGTGAATGGGAATGGGGCTATCGTGAAGACGAGCCCATGGGCGGACATGACCCGTACAGCAACAGCAAAGGTTGTGTTGAACTGATCACCAGTGCGTATCGCAAATCGTTCTTCAGCGATCCCCAAGGAGCGGCATTGGCCTCGGGCCGTGCTGGCAACGTAATTGGCGGCGGAGATTGGGCTGAAGATCGGCTTATCCCTGATATCCTTAGTGCCTTCCAACAGGGTAAAGCCGTCACAATACGCAACCCTAGGGCTACGCGCCCATGGCAGCATGTGCTGGAGCCGCTGAGCGGCTATCTGGTGTTGGCCGAGCATCTCTGGACCCACGGGCATCGCTTTGCCGAGGGCTGGAATTTCGGTCCTCGGGACGAAGATGCGCGACCTGTTGAGTGGATTCTCGACCAAATGGTTCGGACCTGGGGCGCAGGCGCCCGCTGGCAACTGGATGAAGATCCACAGCCACATGAGGCAAATTACCTCAAGTTGGATATTTCAAAGGCTCGTGCCCGTTTACAGTGGTCACCGAGCTGGAGCCTGGAAACCACGCTCGCCCGGATTGTCACATGGCACCGCGCATGGTTGAGCGGCGACGATATTCAGGCCCACTGCCTGGAAGAAATAAGCGCTTACGTTCTCGCCATGCACACCAGCAGCAACTAACTTTATTTTTTAGCAGGAACCTTCATGACACCCGATATGCTCCGCCAGGAAATCAGCAAGCTCGTCGAGCAATACGCAAACGTCGCATTGGCGAGCAAGCCGTTCGTGGCCGGCGAAACCGTAATCCCACCATCAGGTAAGGTAATCGGGGCCCGTGAGCTGCAACTGATGGTCGAGGCCTCCCTGGATGGCTGGCTGACCACCGGCCGCTTTAATGCCGAGTTCGAGAAAAAACTCGCTGAGTTCCTCGGTGTGAAATTTCTGCTGTCGGTCAACTCGGGATCTTCTGCAAACCTGGTTGCCTTCAGCACGCTGACTTCACCCAAGCTGGGTGAACGAGCCATCAAAAAGGGCGACGAAGTCATAGGCGTCGCAGCTGGATTCCCGACAACAGTCAATCCAATCGTCCAGTTTGGTGCAGTCCCGGTTTTCGTCGATGTCGACATGGCAACCCACAACATCAATGCCGACTTGATCGAGGCCGCCATCACGCCTAAAACCAAGGCAATCATGCTGGCTCACACCCTGGGTAATCCGTTCAACCTCGGGAAGGTCAAGGCACTGTGCGAAAAGTACAATCTGTGGCTGGTTGAAGACTGCTGCGATGCCTTGGGGGCGACCTATGATGGCAAACTGGTAGGTACCTTCGGCGATATCGCGACACTCAGTTTCTACCCTGCGCACCACATCACCATGGGCGAAGGCGGCGCGGTATTCACCAACAATCCAATGCTCAAAGTGATTGCAGAGTCTTTCCGCGACTGGGGTCGTGACTGCTACTGCGCTCCTGGTTGCGACAATACCTGCGGCGATCGGTTTGGCCAGCAATACGGTAGCCTGCCTCAAGGTTATGACCATAAGTACGTCTATGCGCACTTGGGTTACAACCTGAAGATTACTGACATGCAGGCTGCCTGTGGCCTTGCCCAACTTGAACGCGCCCAGGATTTCATCGATACGCGCAAACACAACTTCAAACTGCTCAAGGAGCGTCTGTCGACCCTATCCGAGTTTCTTGAGATTGCCGAGGCTACTCCCAATAGCGACCCGTCGTGGTTTGGCTTCCCGGTGACATTGAAAGAAAGCAGCGGCGTGAACCGTGTCGACCTCCTCAAGTACCTCGATCAGCACAAAATTGGCACCCGCCTGCTTTTCGCCGGCAACCTGACACGTCAACCTTATTTCCAGAACCTGGAGTATCGAGTGGTTGGCGAACTGACGAACACCGATCGCACCATGAATCAGACTTTCTGGCTTGGCGTCCAGCCATCACTGGGGCAAGAGCATTTTGATTTTGTCGGTGAGAAACTGGAAGAATTTTTCGGGATTGGTTTCTAAACAATGAAAGCGTCTGACGCCGTGGCGCTGGTACTCGCTCAGAACAAGGTTCTGTACGGGTACGAGCTGATCGGGGGGATGATTACGCACCTGGTTGATAGCATCAACCAACTAGGCGTGACTTCCCTTGTTTCAGTGCATCACGAGCAAGCGGCTGCATTTGCGGCGGCGGCAGTCGCGCGCGCAACACACCACGAACTGCTCGGGGTTGCATTAGGCACCAGCGGACCGGGCGCAACCAACCTGATAACGGGTATTGCTGATTGCTGGCTTGACAGTCATCCATGCATCTTCATTACCGGACAGGTAAATACCTACGAACTCAAAGGCGATCGAAACATTCGCCAGCAAGGTTTTCAGGAACTCGACAGCGTGGCCCTCGTCAGCAGCATCACTAAATATGCTCACCAAGTCACGCATATCGAAGAGCTACTCCCTTGCCTGCAGAAGGCAATCGATATAGCCAAAGAAGGACGTCCCGGCCCCGTGTTGCTGGATATCCCTATGGATCTTCAGAAAGTCGAAATTGATGACTCTTTAGTAAACGCCATTTTGAGCGCGCAAAGAAAATCGACCACGCAAACAGTCTGTGTATCCGATTTAGAGGCGATTAAAAGCAAACTGAAGATCGCAAAAAAACCTCTGATTTTGCTTGGCGGAGGTGCAGTCAATTCGCGTAATTTCAAGCAGTGGAAAAATCAGCTTGAGATGTCTGGAATACCTTTCGTCGCAAGCTTGAAAGGCGCAGAAAAGATACAAGAAAGTCCGAATTACATGGGCATGTTGGGGGCTTATGGCACCAGAACCGCTAACTATGCCGTACAAAATTGCGATTTTTTACTGGTATTGGGCAGCCGCTTGGATGTGCGACAGACAGGCGCTCAACCTGATGACTTTGCTCGAAATGCCGAGATTATTCAGATTGATCTGATGGAGGGACAACTGAATAATCGCGTAAAAGCAACGGACTCCGTTCAAATGGAGTTAAGCGCTTTTTTCGCAAACTTCCCTCTTTCGGATTCCCTCAAAAACCCTATGTGTGCGACGTGGGCCACAGAACTGCAAGCCCATTTCAATCAGAATTTTGTAGATGAATACACTGACTGGATATTCAGTCCCTTCAAAATCTTCTCAGCCCTGAATGCGCTCACTGCCGCTCATGCGCTCGACTATGTCGCCGACGTAGGCAACAACCAAATGTGGGCCGCGCATACGTTGAGGCTGAGCAAAAATCAATCTATGCACCATTCCGGCGGTTTGGGTGCAATGGGTTTTGCAATTCCGACGGCGATTGGGGTGTGTCACTCAGCCAACAAGCCGGTGATCGTCATTACGGGCGATGGCGGCGCCCAGCTCAACATCCAAGAGCTGGATGTCATTGCGCGAGACCAATTGCCTGTACTGATAATTGTGCTGAACAATCACTCGTTAGGGATGGTACACGGGTTCCAGGAAATGTATTTCGAGGGTCGAACCTCCTCGACTTACTGGAATGGCTACACGTCCCAGTTCAAGGCAATAGGCGAAGCATACGGAATCAACGCCAAAGTCATCAGCGAAGATACTGAGTTTCGGACTTCAATTATGCAATTTCTGCAGGCCCCAGGCCCGATGCTGATTGAAGTCTTGATTCCCGACGCACGAGAGTGTCGCCCACGACTCGAATTCGGGAAGCTGATTGACCAGCAAATGCCAAAAAGGGCATAAGAACCTAACCAAGATTTTTCGAACCTCAGCTGTTGGTCATCGATCAGGCTGATGCGTCCATCGATGGAGTTTTCAAATGCAAGCGCAGGAAAAAATAAAAGTAAGTGAACAAATCGCAGAAGCACTGGAGAATCTGGGCATTACTCATGTGTTCGGGATCATTGGTGCAGGTAATGTTCATCTTTTTGAAGCCATAAGCCGCCGCGGTTACACGGAAATCGTATGTGTACACCACGAGCAGGCCGCTTGCATGGCAGTGCAAACCTACTACCGTACGAATGGACGTCTCTCAGCCGCCCTGCTTACCACGGGTGCAGGCTCGACCAATGGCGTCACAGGTGTTGTATCGGCTTGGGCGGATTCCATTCCTTGCATAATTATCGCTGGCAACGAACACTCCAAGCACTGCTTCCCGGAAAACCCATTGCGTATGTGGGGCGTACAGGGATACGACTCTTGCCAGATGGTAAGCCAGGTCTGCAAATACACTCAACGCGTCACCCTACCGGAGCAGGCTGTCTACGAGCTCGAGAAAGCGGCTTATGTCGCATTGGAAGGCCGACCAGGTCCAACCTGGATCGAGATTCCGATGGATATACAATCGAGCCGCATTCAGACAAGTGAAATGGCGCGATTCCATGCACCCGTGGCGGATAGAACACTTAGCAACGAGGTTGCGGCACAAATTGACAGTGTTGTGAATGCTTTGCTCGAAGCCAAGCGTCCTCTCTTATGGTTGGGTAATGGCATTCGCTTGGCAGGCGCCGAGAAGCGAATCGCCCCCTTACTCGAAAAGCTTGGTACGCCGGGTCTTGTTTCATGGGCAGGCATTGACATGATCGACTCCGATCACCCATTGGTGTTCGGGCGCGCCGGAGTCTACGGCCAGCGTGCAGCGAACTTTATCCTGCAAAACAGTGATTACGTACTTGCCATCGGTACACGATTGGCAATACCACAAGTCGGCTACGATTTGACAGAGCTGGCTCGTGAGGCTCGGATTGACGTGGTAGACATCAGCCGTGATGAAGCCTCCAAGAATGCATCACGTACCCAAGAAGTCATCGTCAGTGATGCCGCCGTATTTATGGAAGCACTGAGCGCGCGCCTCGAATCGTTGGAGATCCCTTCGAAGGCGCAGTGGGTTGCGCAGTGTGATGCCTACGAATCACAGTTCCCTTGGGTGGGTGAGGAGCATGCGGACAAAGGCGGCTTTATCAACTCATACCGCTTTATGGAGCGTCTGAATCGCTCGTTCAAACCTAACCAAATTGTCGTAACAGACATGGGCACGGCACTCTTGTGCGGGCATCAGGTGCTGCGCATGAAAGAAGGCCAGCGTCTGATGACCTCTACTGGCCTGGGAGAGATGGGCTACGGCCTCCCTGCCGCACTTGGAGTGTCTTTCGCCACTGATCGTGGTGAGGTCATGTGCCTCAACTGCGACGGGGGCATGATGATGAATCTTCAAGAACTGCAGACCATCGTGCATCACCAGTTGCCGATCAAATTATTTATCTTCAATAACGACGGCTACTTGATGATCAAACATACGCAAAACTCGCTATTCAAGGGGTCTTACGTAGGCACCGACCGGACCTCAGGTGTTTCCTGCCCGGACTTCTCGAAACTGGCCACCGGCTTTGGTATTCCATCCTGCCAGATTCGCCATTGGGAAGATGTGGACTCCGCCCTGGAAAAAGTACAGGCTGCCACCGGCCCCATCATTTGCGAAGTATTTATGCACCCTGAACAACTTTTCTCACCGAAGCTCTCGGTGATCGTGAAGGAGGATGGCTCTCTGGTATCCCCACCATTGGAAGACCTCTCGCCGCTGATCCCGCGCGATCAACTGGAGAGTGCCATGCTTCATGGGATGCATGATAAGTCGAAAGCTTTGGGCTTTTGAGCTAGTCATGAAAAACAAACGACATGCCATAGAATTAACTTTGCAGACTGCTGCCGAAATTACAATATGAAAAAAATTGCAGTATTAGGCGCCAGCAGCCAGATAGCCAAAGACTTTATTCTTTCTGCAAAGGCAAAAAATGAATATCAGCTTATATTATTTGGGCGCAATCTAACTTACCTAAAGGACTGGCTATCAGAAACAGGACTAACCTCTATAGAGGTAGCTCCATATGAGAATTATGGGCAAACAGATCATGATGTCGTAATAAACTTTGTCGGCGTTGGAAACCCTGCCAAAGCGAAATCCATGGGCGCGAGCATATTAGAAGTTACACAGCAATATGATCAACTGGTACTAAAAAACCTGCACAAATATCCGAATCGGAAATATTTGTTTTTGTCCAGTGGCGCTGTCTATGGCGGCGCATTCGACAGCCCCGCAACCAACCAGTCGAATGCTACGATCCCGATAAATCTTATAACCGATCAAGACTATTACTCAGTTGCTAAAATCTATGCAGAAGTTTGTCATAGAGCTGCAGCGCCACTGGCGATCGTCGACATCCGGGTTTTTAACTACTTCAGTCAGACTCAAGATATTGACGCCCGTTTCTTTATTACAGATGTGGTACGTTCGATCAGGGATGGCAAAGTCTTGCACACATTACCGCAAGATATGAATCGTGATTTCATCCATCCGCAAGACTTCTACAACTTGGTTGACTGCATAATAAAATCTCCCAAAATGAATACCGCGGTTGACTGTTATAGCGTTCGTCCAACTAGCAAATACGAAATCCTTAAAGAGATGTCCGAAAAACTCGGACTCCTGTATTCAGTTACACGTGACCAAACTGTTTCAGTGAATGCAACAGGCACCAAACTTAATTATTACTCGAACTATCATAAAGCTGCCGAGTTTGGATACAAGCCTCAACACTCTTCATTAGATACTATTTTAAACGAGTCAGCCGCGATCCTTGGAGTTCAACTGGATTATGCAGCCAAATCAACAGGACAGGCAGATGAAACCTCCTCATAAATATCGAGTAGCTATTATCGGCTCGGGAAACATAGGATCTGACCTCTTAATTAAAATCATGCGCTCGGAGCATTTGTCATGCACTCTATTTTCCGGCCGCAATCTAAAGTCTGTTGGAATTCAGCAGGCGAAAGCACTAGGAATAAACGTTTCAGATCAAGGAATCGGTGCAATATCAGCTGATCCTGATATATGTGATATTGTCTTTGATGCTACATCAGCTCATGCTCATATGCATCACTGGGAAATCCTCAGAAAACTTGGTAAATATGTAATTGATATGACACCCGCAAAATTGGGTGAGTTTTGTATTCCTGCGCTGAATGCAAAAAGCTGTGTTGATAATGGTGCTAAAAATATCAATATGATTACTTGCGGCGGGCAATCTTCTATCCCTATTGCCAATGCAATTTCCGCAGTGCACGCCGACATAGAATATATCGAAGTAGTCTCCAGCATCGCATCTCTAAGCGCAGGACCGGCAACACGGGCAAATCTTGATGAGTATATTGAAACCACCGAGGATGCGTTGATGCGATTTTCAGGAGCGCAACGCACCAAGGCCATTCTCATTCTGAATCCAGCTGACCCACCGATCGATATGCAGACCACTATCTACGCCAAAATCACCAATCCTGATATCCCTGCTATCCGTGATTCTGTGGAACAGATGGTCGCAAAACTAAAGGAATATGTTCCTGGATACGCATTGATCGTTCCTCCGACAGTTGAAGGGGACCGAGTAATGACTACTATCAAAGTGGTAGGCAACGGAGATTACTTGCCACAGTATGCGGGCAATTTAGACATCATTAATTGCGCAGCTATTGCGGTCGCGGAAATGATCGCGACATCCGAACAAGTCAAGGAACGTCAACATGCCTAAGCACATTCTCATTACCGACCCGACATTACGTGATGGCAACCACGCCGTAGGGCACAAATTGGGGCCGGAAGCGTTCGTGGCTTACTGCAAGGCAGCAGAGGCCGCAAATGTACCGATTGTTGAGGTGGGCCACGGTAACGGCCTCGGTGGGTCGTCGATGCTCGTCGGAGAAAGCCGTCTGAGCGACCAAGAGATATTCAGAGTCGCGCGCGCTAACCTTATTAATACTCGATTGGCAATTCACGTCATCCCGGGATTCTGCACCATCAAGAAAGACCTTAGCAAAGCAGTAGAATTGGGCGTTGACGTATTTAGAATCGCCGCTCATTGCACCGAGGCAGACGTGACACAACGCCACATTGGTTATGTTCGCGAAACGGGCAAAGAGGCATGGGGCATACTTATGATGACCCATATGGCGAGGCCCGAAGTACTCCTCGAAGAGGCTAGGAAAATGGAGTCCTACGGAGCACAAGCTATCGTAATCATGGATTCTGCAGGAGCACAGCTAGTCGATGATGTGAAAGCACGCATCAGTACTTTGGTAAATGGCCTTTCCATTCCCGTAGGGTTTCACGGCCACAATAACCTTGGAATGGCCGTGATCAACTCAGTCACAGCGGCAAATGAGGGTGCAACCATTTTAGACGGTACAATACGTGGATTCGGTGCAGGTGCAGGTAATACACAACTCGAGGTATTAGTTGGTGTGCTTCATAAATTAGGGTATGAAACCGGAATTAACTTATTTAAGATTCTGGACGCGGCCATCCTGGCGGAGAAAGAGCTGAATTTTATTGCGCCTACAATTTCTCCAACTTCTATCGTTAGCGGTCTTGCCGGTGTCTTCTCAGGCTTTGTTAAACCTGTTACGCGAGCAGCTGAAGAATTTGGTGTGGATCCTAGGGATATATTTTTTCGGCTGGGTGAACGCAAGGCTGTTGCTGGCCAAGAAAGTCTGATCATAGAGGTGGCCAAAGAACTTGCTATAAAACGGCAACCTTGAAAATCATCTAAGCATCTGCAGCGCGTCCTTTCGGAGAAAATAATAGGACAACACCTGCATTTTGGATGACACGGCATAAACTTCCTTGTGAGCTAAAAATATGCGCTTTCACTCGTGAAAATAATACAACTCAAAAACCTGATAAGCTACGACGTCCGCCATTCCGCGATTAATCAGTTATGGAGACTTTTTTCTGGGCCACTGTTATTGTTATTAGTTCCTCTTTATTTGTCTGCAGAAGCGCAAGGATACTGGTATACATTTATCAGCTTAGCGGCGTTAGCCGTTTTCGCAGACATGGGATTTTCTTCCATACTGCTACTGTTTTCTTCTCATGAATTTTCAAACCTAAAATTCAAAAAAGATAGAACACTCGAAGGCGATGAAAAAAACTTAGCACGTTTGGCAACACTCGGAAAGTTTGCCCTTAAATGGTCCACCATAATGGCAATTGGTGTCTTCCCATTGGTCCTTGGCGCAGGATATTACTTTCTAAATAGCAAGGGATCAAATATTGAATGGCAGTGGCCATGGTTAATATATGGCGTCGCCTCGGTTTTGGTTTTTATAAACAGCATGCTGCTATCATTTATCGAGGGATGTGACAGCGTAGGGGATGTTCAAAAAATCCGTTTCTACATTAGCGTCAGCGTATTCAGCGCAACTGCATTGCTGCTATATCTTGGTGTAGAACTCTACGCTTTGGCTATCGCCCTGATGTCCGGGGCTGTAATAGGCATGATTATAATTGGATGCCGCTACGAAAAAATGCTTAGACAACTCTATCATATGGGAATAAAAAATTCTTACCCTTGGGCGCAGGAAGTTTTTCCTCTCATGTGGAGGTATGCCATCAGCTGGATTAGTGGCTATTTTATCCTATCCATTTTCACTCCTATAGCATTCCACTTCTACGGAGCCGTAGAAGCAGGACAAGTCGGATTATCAATGGCAGTCTGCATGGCGCTCTTTAGCATCTCAAATATTTGGGTGGCAATAAAGACTCCGAAAATGAATATGTACGTAGCGCAACAAGATTACGCAAACCTCAACAATACGTTCAGGCACTCCGTAATTCTAGCAACGTTGACATACACTTCCGGCATGCTGGCTCTATTCGCGGCCATCGAACTCCTCAAGGGCTACACTCCTATAGCAAATCGTTTGCTATCTCCAGCATCACTAGCACTGGTGGCATTGGGATGGCTAATCCAATTGTGGATTAACTCAATGGCTGTCTATATGAGAGCACATAAACGCGAGCCACTGGTCCCAACGTCCGTGATTCAGGGTCTGTACGTTGCAGCCACCACCTTAGCAATTGCTACATATCTCCCTTTCGACTATTTATTTCTTGGATTCTTTACAGCGCTATGCCTAGTTACTCCCTGGGTATTCTGGATATTTAAAAAATTCAAGAGATCTCACTAATGAAGCCGGCCTACAACCCCTATCTCTCCATTGTAATTCCGTCTTATAATCGAGCCGATTTTCTTGATCGCTCACTTGCTGTGCATGTGCCTATGGCACAGCGACACAATGTACAAATTTTTATATCAAACAATGCTTCCACCGATAATACTCAAGATGTGGTGGACAAATGGAAATCGACGTACGGCCTCATCAATTGTTTGAACAATAATACAACTGTTAGTCCTGACGAAAATTTTGAAAAAGCATTAAAAGCACCCGACACTCAATATGTTTGGCTGCTGGGTGATACGTCACAAATCCCTGAACATGGTATTGAATCAATTCTGAATTTAGAAAGCCGCGAACAAACCTACGATGCAATAATAGTTAATCTTATAAAAAAAAATCAGACTCCAAGCACTGATTATGACAATCCTGATCTACTACTAACAGAGCTTGGTGGAATAATGAGCTGTATGAGTTGCCTTATCTACAGTAAGACGCTTATAACAAGCGCAGACTTCTCTCGCTACATAGGCTCATACTTCATGCAGACTGGCGTTATATTAGAGCGCGCAGCTCAAGCGGATTCTTTGATTCGATGGGAACAAGGCATTTCCATTCAATCGTTAGAAAGTAAAGGTCTTCTTAAGAAAAGCTGGGCTCACACACCAAAAATATTTGAGATAGGCGTAGAGAAGTGGGTGAACTTTATTTTCTCGTTGTCACCTCGATATCAACTTAATAGCAAGCTTTTAGCATGTAAAAGTTTCGGAAAAGTTTCCGGCGCCTTTTCCGTCAAGGGATTGCTTTCCCTGCGTGCTCGCGGGCTATTGAGCTATTCAGTTTGCCGGCAATTCAAGCATGCATTAAAGCTATCAATCGATTACCCTTGGGGGATCGTCATATTGATTTCTCTTATTCCTCAGTTTTTTCTTAATGCAACACTCAAGATGTATCTACTGATTTTTCGCAGACATTCAATCGAGCATGATCATTGATAAGTTGAGTTACCGTCAGTATTAATCGAGAGTACAAAAGTGCGATTTTATTTTAGAAAATTGAAACAACATCATCTCTTTATCATCCCGATGATATGGGGACGCTTTTTATTGGTTTGGAGAGCCGTCATTTACCTCCGAACCTTTCCAAGCCCGGGACGGCGAGCCTACCTAGGGCGAGCGCCTAAGGTTTTCGGTATGGCACACATTAAACTCGGTAATAATTTCAGGGCCGCTGACGGGCTATGGTTACACGCTATCCCTCAGTACAACAGCTTTGTTTATGAGCCCTTTATCGAAATTGGTGAAAATTTTTCTGCCAGCGATCATTTGCATATCGCAAGCTGCAACAAGGTCTCCATCGGGAATAATGTTCTCTTAGGTAGTAAAATTCATATTACCGATCATGCGCACGGTGTTTACTTTGGCGAAAATCAGTCTAGCCCTAGCGAGCGCCCGATTGATCGAAAGCTTGCCAGTAGCGGTCCTGTTACCATTGGCGACAACGTATGGATCGGGGACAATGTGGTAGTACTCCCAAACACGGTAATCGGTAGCGGCGCTATCATCGGCGCCAACAGCGTCGTTAGCAAAGATGTTCCAAGCAACGTCATTGCCGTGGGATGCCCCGCAAAAGCGATAAAAACCTGGAATGAAGAAAACAGTGAATGGATCAAGCTATGAGATTGGAAAAACCCTGCCAGATCTCTCACATCAAAGGTTTGGAATGACTCGCAATATTGCAGTGGGTATCGTCGTATATCATGCAGGAATAGAGCTGATACGCAGGTTTGAACTGTTGTCGCTCGAAGGGTTTGACGTGTATATTTTCGACAACTCTCCTGATTTCGCAAACGTACGAGAATGCTCCAAACATCATCCGAAGATACATTACTCCACTTGCGGGAAGAATCTGGGTCTGGCGGTGGGTATTTCAGCCGTCGCGGCCAATGCCTATCATGATGGACATAAGGCATTATTGTTTTTCGATCAAGACACCGGATTTAACAGCGAAACGCTATTGTACATAGAGCAAAACTACCTAAGCAATATAATCAACTACGAGAATTTTAGTGCAATCGCTTTTAAATCCGAAGGATCCGCACTTGTTCGAGAAGTACCTCTTTTGATTAACAGCGGAAGTCTTTACTTTCTCGAAAAACTCAAAGCCCTCGGTTGGCTCGACTGCACATATTTTGTCGACGGTGTGGATTACAAGCTTTGCCTTGACTCCCTAAATCACGGCTTCCGCATTGGTGCCTGTGGTGATACGCCAGGCTTCGACCACGTGACCGAACAGGCCGACAGACGTTATCATATAGCAGGGCGCACCTACTCAATGCGTGCCTATTCTTGGTCCAGAATAAAAGACACAGTGTCATCCAACCTGAAACTCATATTCTCAGCCCTGAAAACCTCTCAGTTCAGTTTTGCAGCTAATATTGGTAGGCTGCTGGTGATTTATTGCGCCACTCAGATCGCCGTTAGAATGATTAACACACTAGGGATATTTAAACGTGACTGATTTACAAGGTACGGCCAGCGAACATTCCGCTATTTTTACCGTTTGCAATTTGGCCTACTTGTCCAAAGCATTGGTTCTAGCAGAGTCATTAATAAAGTTTGGCCAACCAAAATTAAAAATCTATCTATTTGATCGTAAGGTGGAGATAGATCTTCCTACCGGACTTGCCGACTTCTACTGGGTTGAAGAAATCGGCTTAGAGAATATCCAGCATTATGCCTTTAAGTACGACATTGTCGAGTTTAGCACTAGCCTCAAGCCGTGGATAAGCCTGAGCCTGTTGGAAAATTTTGACAAAGTTGTCTTTCTGGATCCCGACACTTGCTTATTCAGCACTCTGGATGGTTTATGGGGAGAATTGGATAGTCACGACATCATTTTAACTCCACACTACATAACCCCCCACGTCGATGGCGACATTGGAATGCTACGATTTGGTTCCTTTAACCTAGGTTTCTATGCGGTTTCGAGCACTTCGGAAGCAGTTCGATTTTTACAATGGTGGAACGAACGCTGTCTTGAGCATTGTTATTTTGAAACTCAGTTTGGGCTCTCAACGGACCAAAAATGGGTAAGCATTGCACCCTGCTTCTTTCCGACGCTCCACGTATCTTTTAACTTGGGTTATAATGTTGCTTTTTGGAACAGCCACGAGCGTGCCTTATCATCCGATGGACAAGGTGGATATACAGTCAATGGCAATTTCCCGCTTATATTTTTCCACTTCAGTTCATTCGATGAAAAAAACCCTGAACTATTGAGCAAGCGAACTTTTGCGGACAGAGATAAAAAAAGGCAAGATTTGTTAGAGGTCAGCCTCTATTATAAAGAGCGACTTACGCATTTCTCCTTCATTCCGGCCAGCACCCCCTACGCCTTTGATTACATGAGCGATGGCAACTATATATCGCCTACATTGAGACGTGCTTATGCTAGTGTCATTGAGAGTTTCCCAAACAACCACGATCCATTTGACGCAACCGGTCCGGTTTATCAGTTTGCTAAGAAAAACTACCTTTTGAGAGGTACTGGACACTTCAAACCAGCCGGCTTTGAAGATGCCAAGGCTCATTCAGGAAAACTACAAGCGATTAACAAGCTTCTAAAAGTAGTTTTATTTGCTGTCGGCCCAAACCGATTTATGAACATTTCTCGGCTATTTGTATATCTGTCCAGTTTCAGACTAAACAAAAAACTGTGGAAACTATAAATTGACTTTCTACTTGCTCGGCTATCTGATCATCATTTATATTGCCGTATTGCGCCTGTTTTCGCTTCGCAACGACCTGCCTCTGACATTTCTCTTATACATCTTTATCGGTGTTCTCGGAGGCATTAGGTTTGAGACGGGTATGGACTGGCCGCAGTACGCTGATTACTTTGATTCCATTTCAGTCGAGCAAGACTTCTTTACTTCCTTCCAAACTAACAACTACAAACTAGCTTTCGAATTTGGATTTTTCTTCCTAAACTATGCTATCAAATATTGTGGCGGAGGTATTGAACTCGTTTTCTTGACTGCGTCTTTGTTCTGTGCACTGTGCACCTACCTGCTTTCAAGTTACTTTCCAGGTAATCGGATTTTCATTTTTACGATATACGTTTCGTATAACTTTATTTATATGCATTTTTCCACAGTGAGACAATCGATCGCCGTCGGCTTGTTCTTCATAGCAATGTGGGCATACCTAAGGCTTTCTAATAAAAAGTTAATGTATGTATTTTTTGCACTGAGTGCCTGCTTTCAAATTTCCGCCCTGCTCTACGCCCTAATGTTCTTCTGCTCTTTCCTAGTTCGTAACACTTATAGACACATCTCCCTATGGATACTTGTCGCGTGCCTGCTTCTCGCCTCGATACATCTAGGCTCTGACCCCTACAGTTTGCTGTCGTCGATACTTCCCTCACGCTTTGCGTCAAAGCTGATGGAGTATGCAGTGTGGGACTACTCCCTCAGCCTTAAAACCTATCTATTTGGCGCTTATATCGTATGTTGCGCCGTAAGTCTAGGCTGGCTAGAGCGTAAAGAAAAACCAGCCGTAACCGGCCCCACAAATACTGAAAATAAACTTATACTAAATCTGGCGACCACATCGCTAATGCTGTCAGCGACACTGATATTGTTATTCCCTAACAACTTTGCACTATGGACACGCGTATTCAATATTGCTTCAGTGCTCTTCGCCTCCGCACTCTCAACCTTTTACTACTCAAATATCAAAGGTTACAGACTTCTATTCCTCACACACCTTATAATTGCCGCGATATCTTTCGTAGTGTCTTTATACTCAGCACAGGAGGCTATGGTTCCTTACAAAACCATATTCTAAAGGGTTAATTGCGACTTTATACTTTAGCCCTACCTACAGTTGAAACAAGCATTTATACTTCGCGATGTCTTTGAATGTGCATCCAATCAACGATTTCACCCTCGGGATTATAACCACTTACTGTCCCTTTAAGCAGCTGCCTAACTAGAGGGAAATCCCCTTCATCAACTGCGGCCAATAAGCTCTGCAATCTACTCTTTAAGCTCTCCCATGGTAGAAACTCTTCACTGGCACTCATTATCATTGGGTGTCTAGTGGCGGCCACGTTGTCACCAATTAGTAATTCTTCGTACAATTTTTCCCCTGGGCGGAGGCCGCTAAAATTAATCAGAATATCGCCATGAGGATTTTTTTCAGAACGGATACTCAAACCTGAAAGATGAATCATCTTCTCGGCCAATTCCACGATCTTTACTGGCTCCCCCATGTCAAGTACGAAGACATCACCGCCCTGCCCCATCGACCCTGCTTGGATAACTAATTGGGCCGCTTCAGGAATTGTCATAAAGTAGCGTGTGATATTCGGGTGAGTTACCGTAAGCGGGCCGCCAGCCTGGATCTGCTTGTGAAATAACGGAATAACCGATCCTGAAGAGCCCAGGACGTTGCCAAACCGAACCATCGTGAAGCGGGTTTTATTTACACGCGAAACGTTCGATGCATCGCCGAAGAGAACTGGCGCTAACTCCCTACTCAAGCCCTGCAGTACTAATTCCGCCAGACGCTTCGTGCTACCCATAACATTGGTTGGTCTTACCGCTTTGTCCGTCGAAATAAGAACGAAATTTTCGACTCCTGCCTGCAGGGCTGCCTGCGCTGTATTAAGAGTACCCATCACGTTGTTGAGAATGCCTTCGGCAATGTTGTGCTCCACCATGGGTACATGCTTGTAGGCAGCAGCGTGATAGACCGTATCAACGGACCAGGTCTTCATAATCTCCAGTAGTCGCCCAGGATGTCTAACCGACCCGAGAATGGGAAGTAGCTTAACGCTCAAGACCTCAGCTTGAACGCGTTGCTCAAGTTCAGACAGGATGCAATAGAGGTTGTATTCGCCATGGTCAAATAACAATAAGTGCGTAGGACCGAGTGTCAATATTTGGCGGCAGAGCTCCGAACCAATCGAACCGCCGGCGCCGGTAACTAGCACTACGCGATTCTTGATGCATCGTTCGAGAAGTTCACTTTGGGCTGGAACAGGATCCCTTCCCAGCAGGTCAGCAATATCTACCTCTTGGATATCGTCGACTTTGACCCGACCGCTAGCCAGGTCCATGAAGCCGGGAACACTGCGTACGTGCAACGGGTACTCCTCAAGATACCCCAGTATTTCTCTACGCCGAGCACGCGTTGATGAAGGAATCGCCAATAACAGCTCTTCAGCGCCGGTTTCGTTGATCATGCGTTGAATGTGCTTTGGCTTGTAGACCAACAGGCCTGAAATAACGCGGTCTGTGATACTACTATCGTCATCAATAAATGCCACTGGACGCATCAGCTTGCCAAGGCGCAGTGCTGCCACCAGTTGATTCCCCGCTGCCCCTGCACCGTATATGACCACCTTGGGCAGTCCATCATCACGGTTAGTAAAGGGTACATGCTGTGCAGCTGCGAACCAGTCTCCCAGAAAGTATTGGCGCATTGCTAAGCGCAGCCCCCCAATGATGACCATGCTTAGCCACCAATAATTGAATACGATTGATCGGGGGACCACTGTCTGATGGTTGCTGTACAGATAGACCACCAATGCCAGCAACAACGCAGAAAGGCTGACCGCTTTGATGATGGCGATGAGCGCGTCATTGCCAAAATAACGCATTACAGCTCGATACATGCCGAAATGGATAAAGAGGGGAATAGCAATCACAGGGGCACTGAGGAACAGCCACAGGTGGACAACGAAAGGATTGTTGAGGTCGTCAAATCCCAGCCGCACAACAAACGCCAACCAGAGGGCAGCCCAGACCAACACGATATCGGTAGCGACTTGCAGAAAGCGTTTTTGCCTACGCGGCAAGCCCACCAAACGGGTGCGTAAATTAACCATAAACCCTTTTTATACCTCAGTCCTTTGTACCGCCAGCAAAAAACGGTACCTACCTGTATGTGCAGCGAGATGTCCAAACAATCTCAATTCATTATCCCGCTTTTTCCAACTCACCCGCATGAAACTTAATAGCCAATAGTACCAACGGAGCATAGGCCACAATCAGGGCGGTTAGACCATCGAAGCCCAATCCTACAAAAATACTGATTGGAAGTAGCCAAAACAGATTGATTGCCGTCACAGCCAGCGTAACCGGCAAATGACGTCCGGCCTTTCTAGCCGCGTACTGATAGGCATGGCTGCGGTGTGCTTCGTAGATTTTATCTCCTCGAAGCAGTCGCCGCCCCAGGGTGAAAGTCGCATCGACGATGAAGACGCCTAGCAAGATCAACCACACCCAGAGCAACTCGCTGGCGGCCCAGGCGGCCTGCAAGGAAAGCACGCCCATCACGATGCCGATAAAGCCGCTGCCGGCGTCGCCCATGAAGATGCGCGCTGGCGGGAAATTCCAGTATAGGAAACCGATTACGGCAACCGCCAGGACGACTGGCGGCAAGATGATCTGGTCGTGGCCAGTGAGCCAATACACCAGGCTAGCCCCCAGGCATACACTGACTGCCTCAACACTGGCGATTCCATCTATGCCGTCCATGAAGTTGTAGAGATTGAGTACCCAGACCAAGTACACGGCGGCCAATAAGTGCCCAAGCCAGCCAAGGTCCAGATCAAACCCCATCAATTCAATGGTCGGCAATCCACCCATCCAGAAAAGCGCCCATCCCGCAGAAGAAAAGTGCGCCAAAAGCCGCCAACGCGCGGCCACATGGCCGTGGTCGTCCAGAAAACCGATCAGGGCAATCAATGCGCCACTACCGAGCAACGGCACGGCATCAGACCACTGCATCATCCCGGCGGATGCCAGCAGCGCCAATGCCGCGAGATAGGCGAGCACTACGGAGACGCCCCCTCCCCTTGGCGTGGGCACCGAGTGCGAGCTACGGCCATTGGGTATATCCATCAGGCTACGCGACAGTGCATAGCGCCGTAGCACCCATGTCAGTAAGAACGATGCAATCAGCACCGCGGTGAGCACCACAAAGATGGCCATTAGAGATTTAGTTCCTAAAACAGAATTCGTGCAAACCGCGCTCCGAGCAGCGTCTTGCCAATTCAATAGATAGAATTCGTACAGCCGCTGACGGGTCTTCTGGACCCATCGTCACGTCAAGGCCGCAAAAAATGCTGGGCGGTGTTCGACAAGGCTTGATCAACGCTAACGGGCGCAACCCAGCCAAGCAGTCGTTGGGTTTTGCCGATATCGACCTGCAATGAACCACACAGACGCTGGGACAGCGCCTTGCGTCCCAGCAGTGATGCGCCGGACTGGAGTACCCATGCAGGCACCGGTATCAACCGCGCGGGGACATCCAGAGCGACCGCCATTCTACGCAACAATTGGGTCGTCGAAAGATCCTCTCCGTCACTCACCAGGAAGGTTTCATTGGCAGCCGACGGATGCTCCACACAGGTGACAATGAGGTCCACGAGGTTATCCAAAGCCACCAGACTGCGTTGGTTGTTGATCGCTCCAAAAGGCAAAGGAACGCCTTTGTTCAACCAGCGCATCATGCTGAGAAAATTGGCTTTCACGCCTGGCCCATAGACCAGCGTTGGCCGAATAATGACAACTTCCATGCCGGTTTGAGCAGCTAACAGCCGCAGAGCCTGCTCGGCTTCCATTTTGGAAACGCCATAGGGATCTGCCGGGGCTGGCTCTGCATCTGCCGTGTAGGGCGCGCCCAGGGCTGTACCCTCGCCATTGACCTTGATGGAGCTGACGAATACGAACCGTTTTACCCCCGCCTCAGCGGCCTGCCTGGCGAGCTGCAACGTACCTTCAACATTGACTTTGCGAAATTCGGCCAATGGGTCTGCGCTGGTATCACTCATCACGTGCACACGGGCTGCGCAGTGAATGACGACCGCACATCCGGCGACAGCCTCGTTCCAGTCGGTCAACGCGTCGATTGAATTGACCTGAACCAGCTTTACTTTTTCTGGCACGTCAAGCCAAGCCTTACGCACTGCGATCACGGATTCAAACTGAGAATCCTGTCGCAGCTTCTCCAGCACAGCCCGACCGACAAAGCCTGAAGCGCCGGTCAATAATACTTTTTTCATCGACGATCTCTGCGCCTCAGGGTGGCCTTTCTGAATAGCGCCTCAAGGCGATCAAACAAGGTCACTTTGGAAAAATGCTCAAGATAATAGTCGCGGCCCGAGCGGCCCATTTTTTCGAGTTCTGGCGCCGACAAACCGCCCATGGTACGCACGATGTCTGCCAGCCCCGATGCATCGCCAGAGCCACACGCCATGCCGGCACCCGACTCAACGACAACCCTGGCTGCTTCACCATCAATCATCGCGATAATCGGCTTGCCCGATGCCAGATAAGCCTGAACCTTACCCGGAATGGTCTTTTCGAATACTTCATTGGTTTTGAGCGAAACCAGTAAGGCGTCAGCAACGGCGAAGAGTGCCGGCATTTTTTCCAAAGGATGCCGTCCCAACAAAAGGACATTGTCCAACTGATGCTCCGTTACGTGCGCCTTCAACCAATCACTGGCCCGACCATCGCCGACGATCACCCAGCGCACTGGCAAGTCTGGCTCCAGGGCCTTGGCTGCTTGCAGGATCGCTGGGAAATCCTGAGCCTCTCCGAGATTGCCGGCGAAGACTATAGTAAAGACTGAATCGTCACGCTGGAGCAGGTCAGAAGCGACCCTCACATCACCGGAAAAGTCATCTTCAGCCCAACTGGGGAAGTACACCAGCCGGTCGCTCGATATGGATCGGGTGCAGTACTTTCTGACATTCTCGTCAAAAGAGCGCGATTGCAGCAGCAGATAGTCGGTCCGGTTGTAGATCCAGGACACCATCTTGCCTACGAGCCCAAGCAGTTTCGGATGTTTGACAATACCAACCGCACTCAGTGTTTCAGGCCACAAATCAAGGACCCAGACAAACACCGGCGCCTTCTTTAGACGGCCAATCACGATCGCAGGGATCGCGGCCATGATCGGGGATACGGCGTAGACAAAGATCGAATCGAACGACTGACCACGTAACTTGTAGCTGCCAATCGTCGATGCGCTGGTAAAAAATGAAAGGTAATTCAAGGCCAGCGTGATGCTGCGCTTGCCCCTTGCCAACATCGGAACGCGGATGACGTTCGCGCCCTGATAGTGTGAAAAACGTGCTGGATCCTGCAAAAAGTCTGCATACACCTGCCCTTCCGGGTAGTTGGGCAATCCTGTCAACACAGTCACTTCGTGGCCTTTGGCAACAAAGCCTTCGACCATGTTGTTGATTCGCATGTTCTCTGGCCAAAAATACTGGGTAACTACCAGAATCTTGAGCGGTTTTTCCTGGGCGATGCTATTCAATCAGTATTGCTTCCATACAGTGCGCATGACGTAATCGCGATAGCTGTGGATGATCCTCACAACCTTCTCGGCCACGTTCGGCATGCTGTAATCCGTCACCAGCCGCAGTGTACGTTCTTCACCGACCGCCTGGCTTTCCAGCAGCTCAAGGCCTTGCATGGCACGTTCGACTTCCAGGCCGACCATCATCACTGCCGCCTCTTCCATACCTTCCGGACGCTCGTGCGCTTCACGCAGGTTCAGCGCTGGGAAATTAAGGATGGACGACTCTTCATTGATTGTCCCGCTATCGGACAGCACTGCCTTGGACGTCAACTGAAGCTTGTTGTAATCCTTGAAACCCAGGGGCTTGAGCAACTGCACATTTTTGTGAAACGTCACTCCCATGGCATCTACACGCTTCTGGGTGCGCGGATGCGTTGTCACGATTACCGGGAGATCGTAATGGGCAGCAACGGTATTCAATACGTCGACGAGTTTGAGGAAGTTCTTGTCGGAGTCGATATTCTCTTCACGGTGGGCGCTGACGACAAAGAACTTGCCCGCTTCCAGACCGAGACGCGCCAGTACGTCTGAAGCTTCAATCCCATCACGGTAGTAATTGAGCACCTCAAACATCGGGCTACCGGTCTTGATGACCATGTCCGGCGGCAAGCCTTCACGCAACAGGTAATCACGCGCGATCGTGCTGTAGGTGAGGTTGATGTCTGCCGTATGGTCGACAATGCGGCGATTGATCTCTTCCGGCACGCGCATATCGAAGCAGCGGTTACCAGCCTCCATATGAAAAGTAGGGATCTTGCGACGCTTGGCCGGAATGACTGCCATGCAACTGTTGGTATCACCCAATACCAGCAATGCCTCTGGCTTTTCTTCTTCAAGTACGCGGTCCACAGCAATGATCACATTACCGATGGTTTGCGCCCCGCTGGCACCTGCTGCATTGAGGAAATGATCGGGCTTGCGGATGCCAAGATCCAGAAAGAAGATCTCGTTCAGCTCGTAATCGTAATTCTGCCCGGTATGCACCAGGACATGCTCACAGTGCTTGTCCAGCGCTGCCATGACCCGTGACAAACGGATAATTTCCGGACGAGTGCCTACGACGGTGACCACTTTCAACTTTTTCATTTCAACACTCTTTCCAGAATCATAAGCGTAGGGACTTGCCCCGGTTTGCATCAGGCTCAGGCGTGAGTCCCAACCGGTAATGCAAAAGTATCCGGACGTTCACGATCAAAAATTTCGTTGGCCCACAGCATAACGATCATCTCATCATCACCGACGTTCGTAATATCGTGGGTCCAGCCTGGCACTGTTTCTACAATGCGTGGTTGCTCGCCCTGGGTGAACAACTCGTAGAACTCACCCGACACAATATGGCGGAAGCGGAAGCAGGCATTGCCTTTGATGACCAGGAACTTCTCGGTTTTACTGTGATGGTAATGTCCACCGCGCGTAATTCCAGGATGAGCAGTGAAATAAGAAAACTGCCCACTGTCCTTGGTCTTCAGCATTTCGACAAATACGCCGCGCGGGTCGCCGTACTTCGGGACCTCATAGGTGAACTGCTCGACAGGCAAGTAACTCACGTAAGTCGAATACAGCGCACGCACCAGTCCAGTACCTACCGGCTCGCTGATCAGCGTGGCGCGACTCTCGTGGAATGCGTGCAATTGATCCGCCAACTCCCCCACCGTCACGCGGTACACGGGTCGAACTTCATTGACCGCGTCGATGGACACTCCGGCATCCATCGCCACAATGAAAGATTCGATGACATCATCGATGTAGACCAGGCTGACTTCAGCTTGCCGATCATTAACCTGAATCGGTAATCCCCGCGTGATGTTGTGGCAAAAAGTCGCCACAGCGGAGTTGTAATCGGGCCGTGCCCACTTACCGAACACATTCGGCAAGCGCAGTACATGAACCGTGGAGCCGTGGCTAAGGTGCAAGTCTTCCAATAGCTGCTCGGCAGCCCGCTTGCTGACCCCGTAGGGATTGTCGCGTTCGGCCTGAATCGAGGAGGTATATAAGACGGGTATGGGCTTGCCACTCGCCTTGATCGCGTCACAAAGCGCGGATGTCAGGTCCGTGTTGCCCACCTTGAATTCGTCCTGAGACTGCGGTCGATTGACCCCGGCCAAGTGAAAAACAAAGTCAGTATCGGCCACCATCGAAGGCAATTGGGCGAGGCTGTTTTCCCGGGTAAAGGGCACAACCTGTATATCCTTTCGCTCACTCAAGTGCGCAATCAGGTTTTTGCCAACAAAACCGTTGGCCCCGGTGATCAATACCTTCATGACTCACTCCTCCGGCGTAGCATGTTCGCCACGCTGGATAGCCTGCATGAAATCGAGCTTGAGCAAGAGACGCTGCATGCCAGCCACATCCAACCTTTCGGTGTTATGGGAGTTGTAGTCTTCAGTTCGAGAGATTTTTTCTTCGCCCAGCTCCACGAACTTGGAGTAGTTCAGGTCGCGCAAATCTGGAGGCACACGGTAGTAGTCACCCTTGTCTTCGGCGCACGCCATCTCTTCACGACTGAGGAGTGCTTCAAACAGCTTCTCACCGTGTCGAGTGCCGATGACTTGTATCGGATGCTCAGGCTTGCCAACCATCGCGGTGAGTGCCTTGGCGAGGATCTCGACTGTAGCCGCCGGCGCTTTTTGCACGAAGAGATCGCCATTGCGACCGTGCTCGAAGGCATACAACACCAGGTCCACGGCATCCGCGAGTGTCATCATGAAACGCGTCATGTTCGGGTCGGTCAGGGTCAATGCCTGATCCGCTCGAATCTGCTCGATAAACAAAGGAATCACAGAACCACGGGAAGCCATGACGTTACCGTAGCGAGTACCGCAGATGACGGTTTTTTCGTCATCCACATTGCGGGACTTGGCAACCATCACCTTTTCCATCATCGCCTTGGATATGCCCATGGCATTGATAGGGTAGACCGCCTTGTCGGTGCTCAGGCATACCACACGCTTAACGGTGTTCTGAATGGCGGCTTCGAGCACATTCTCAGTGCCGATGATATTGGTCTTGACCGCTTCCATCGGGTGAAACTCACAGGAAGGAACCTGCTTGAGCGCTGCGGCGTGAAAAATATAGTCAACACCGCGGGTGGCGTTAAGGACACTTTGATAGTCGCGAACATCGCCAATATAGAATTTCAGCTTGGGGTTGGCGTAACGCTTGCGCATATCATCTTGCTTCTTCTCATCTCGACTGAAGATGCGAATTTCAGCAATATCACTGTCGAGGAAGCGTTTAAGAACCGCATTACCGAAAGAGCCGGTACCGCCAGTGATAAGAAGCGTTTTTCCGCTAAACATAATAGGTCCTAGAGCAACCCGCACAGCACGACAAGCTTTTAGCCGGCCACTCACCTCAAAACCTGCTGACCAACATAACCTACTCGCCCCCGGCATTGGCTCGGAGGTCGAGAGGCTCAAGGAAAACGTCGAAGCTGGCTGGCATGCAGGCTGAAAAATCAGCTATGTGTGGTGCAGTTAAAGATGAAGGGGTTGAAATTGATCACTATTTTAAGCCCTGCACCCTCAAAGTCAAAAGCGATCACGGATACGTGACGTCCAGCCACCTGCCACAGGGCGACTGATATCTGAATCCCCCAGGCAAGACGGGGGAGCGCTGGCAGCGCTTGGCAACGGCTAGCTCTTCAAACCCGAACGATTACGCCCGAGCAACAGGCTCAATGCAGGCCCGACAGCCAAACCAGCGATCAACGCCAGTGTCACGAACACTGATACTGGAAACTCAGCCGTGGTCCAGCCGAGAAAAGATAATGACGCGGCTTGTTGGTTCTCCAGCACAAAGGCCACTACAACCAGAGCCAATAACAGGACGAACACTGCCAATAAAACGCGCTTGAATCTAAGCATGATCTTCTCCGAGGCGAAATTGAATCAAAGCCCCTCTTCTTCATCCTCATTCACCCGATCCCGCAATTCCTTCCCCGGCTTGAAATGAGGGACGAATTTGCCATCGAGGCTCACCGATTGCCCGGTCTTCGGGTTACGGCCCACGCGGGGTGCGCGGTAGTGGAGGGAGAAGCTGCCGAACCCGCGGATCTCAATGCGATCTCCGGTGGCCAGGCATTGGGACATTTGTTCGAGCATGGTCTTGATGGCCAGCTCTACATCCTTGGATGAAAGCAGCCCTTGATGGGTGACAATTCGTTCGATCAACTCCGACTTCGTCATATTTTTCCCTTCTTTTTCAAGCAGCTAGGAAAAGCGCTTCGAAGGTTTTAGCATGACTTGATGTATTTGAACAGCCCAGTCGGTAACTTATCCGCAGGATAAATGGCGAACTGCTATAGGGCGTTTGCCGCCTCAATTACAGATCACCAACATCGTGCGGGTTACGGCGCCGGCGGGGTTCCAGCCGAAGAGGTAATCGCCCTCTTCGTCCTTGGCATCGCTGGACCGGGTGATCACCTTGTAGCCCTGCATCTTGCATTCACGGGCGGCGCGGCTCTCACACTTGTCCCAGTGATTGCCCAGGCCCGAACAATCGATCTCGATGCCGCTGACGCCGCGTCGAGCATGGGTCTTGGCGCTGGTGGTGCTACAACCTGCGAGCATCACCACTACGAGCATTACGATCAGCCTGTTCATTCAGATCCTTATTGAAGCAACAACACGAGAACCATTTTTCTAAAGACTATAGTCAGTTCTGACCCTTCAAGGGCCACGATGGTTCTGAGGGGTTGATTCAACGAATTTCAGGCACAAAAAAGGGCGACCGAAGTCGCCCTTTTTCTATGGTCTGACAGAACTTAGTTCTGTTTTTCCATTTGTGCACGCAGCAGGTCGCCCAGAGTGGTAGGACCAGCAGCAATGTCAGAGGTCGCTGGCTTGTCGCGCAGGCTCTGGATTGCTTCTTTCTCTTCAGCATCGTCTTTCGACTTGATGGAGAGCTGGATTACGCGGCTCTTGCGGTCAACGCTGATGATCTTGGCTTCTACTTCTTCGCCTTCTTTCAGAACGTTGCGCGCGTCTTCAACGCGGTCACGGCTGATCTCGGAGGCTTTCAGAGTCGCTTCGATATCGTCGGCCAGAGTGATGATGGCGCCTTTAGCGTCAACTTCTTTCACGATGCCCTTAACGATTGCGCCTTTGTCGTTGTCCTGAACGTATTCAGAGAACGGGTCGCTTTCCAGTTGCTTGATACCCAGGGAGATACGCTCGCGCTCTGGGTCAACCGACAGGATAACGGTGTCCAGCTCGTCGCCCTTCTTGAAACGACGAACAGCTTCTTCGCCCACTTCGTTCCAGGAGATGTCGGACAGGTGAACCAGGCCGTCGATGCCGCCGTCCAGACCAATGAAGATACCGAAATCGGTGATCGACTTGATGGTGCCGGAGATTTTATCGCCCTTGTTGAACTGGCCAGAGAAATCTTCCCATGGGTTAGATTTGCACTGCTTGATGCCCAGGGAGATACGACGACGCTCTTCGTCGATGTCCAGAACCATAACTTCCACTTCGTCGCCGACTTGTACGACTTTCGAAGGGTGGATGTTTTTGTTGGTCCAGTCCATTTCGGAAACGTGTACCAGGCCTTCCACGCCCTCTTCCAGCTCAGCGAAGCAGCCGTAGTCGGTCAGGTTGGTAACACGCGCGGTTACGCGAGTGCTTTCTGGGTAACGGGCTTTGATAGCAACCCATGGATCTTCACCCAGTTGCTTCAGGCCCAGGGAAACACGGTTGCGCTCGCGATCGTATTTCAGAACCTTGACATCGATCTCGTCGCCAACGTTGACGATTTCGGAAGGATGCTTGATACGCTTCCAAGCCATGTCGGTAATGTGCAGCAGGCCATCGACGCCACCCAGATCGACGAATGCGCCGTAATCGGTGAGGTTCTTGACGATACCTTTGACTTGTTGGCCTTCCTGCAGGGATTCCAGCAGAGCTTCACGCTCGGCGGAGTTCTCTGCTTCCAGGACGCTGCGACGGGAAACGACAACGTTGTTGCGCTTCTGGTCGAGTTTGATGACCTTGAATTCGAGTTCTTTGCCTTCCAGGTGCGTGGTGTCGCGCACAGGACGAACGTCGACCAAAGAACCTGGCAGGAACGCACGGATGCCGTTAACGTCGACAGTGAAGCCGCCTTTAACCTTACCGTTGATAACGCCCTTGACCACTTCTTCAGCTGCGAAGGCTGCTTCGAGAACAATCCAGCATTCAGCGCGCTTGGCTTTTTCACGGGACAGCTTGGTTTCACCGAAACCGTCTTCAACCGAGTCCAGAGCAACGTGAACTTCGTCACCGACATTGATAGTCAGGTCACCAGCATCGTTGTAGAACTGTTCCAGCGGGATCAGAGCTTCAGACTTCAGACCAGCGTGAACGGTTACCCAGCGAGCTTGGTAATCGATATCAACGATAACACCGGTGATGATGGAGCCTGCCTGAAGGTTCAGGGTTTTTAGGCTTTCTTCAAAGAGTTCCGCAAAGCTTTCGCTCATTTTAATTCCTGTTGATAAGGGCGAAGAATACGCCCATCTCCACACCCCAGACGGTGTGGGTCAATTTCAGTTAAAAGAAGCCACCGCAGGACTATGACTGGTCCCCTGCGGCCTTCTTGATCATCCGGCGATATCGCGGATGGCGATTTCGCTCAAGATGCGTTCCAGCACCTGCTCGATGGACAACTCCGTGGAATCCAGCTGTATGGCATCAGCCGCCGGCTTGAGCGGGGCTACTGCGCGCTGGGTATCACGCTCATCGCGTGCACGGATCTCATCTAGCAGACTCGACAGACTAACACCATCCACTTTGCCCTTCAACTGCAAGTAACGGCGGCGAGCACGCTCCTCGGCGCTGGCGGTCAGGAAAATCTTCAGCGGCGCCTCGGGAAACACTACGGTTCCCATGTCGCGGCCGTCAGCCACCAGGCCCGGCGGCTCCTGGAAAGCCCGCTGGCGCAGCAGCAATGCGTCACGCACCGCCGGCAGCGCGGCAACCTGGGATGCCCAGGACCCGACTTGTTCGTTGCGCAAGTCATCGGTCACGTCATCGCCTTCAAGGATGATGCGCTGGGGATGACCTTCCGTCGCGCCGACGAACTGCACATCCAGATGCGCCGCCAGCAGCTTCAGGGATTCTTCGTTGGTCAGGTCGACGCCGTGGTTGCGTGCGGCAAACGCCAGCAGGCGGTACAGCGCGCCGGAGTCCAGCAGACACCAGCCCAGGCGCTTGGCCAGGATGCCGGCGATCGTGCCTTTGCCCGAGCCGCTTGGCCCGTCGATGGTAATCACCGGTGCTTTGATATTCACAATTGAGCCTCTTGGGCAACACGGATGCCGACTTGGGCACACAGTGTAAGAAAGTTCGGAAAAGACGTAGCTACATTGGCGCAGTCACGGATACGAATCGGCGCCGCCGCCCGTAGGGAAGCCACGCTGAACGCCATGGCAATCCGATGATCGCCATGGGCATGGACGTCGCCACCTCCCATCGGCCCGCCGTCAATGATAATCCCATCGGGGGTCGGTTCACACTTCACGCCCAGGGCCAGCAGACCGTCGGCCATGACCTGGATCCGGTCGGACTCTTTCACGCGCAGCTCTTCGGCCCCCCGCAGGACGGTTCGCCCCTCGGCACAGGCCGCCGCAACGAACAGCACCGGAAACTCGTCGATCGCCAACGGCACCAGCGCTTCAGGGATCTCGATACCCTTCAACACCGCAGCACGCACGCGCAGGTCAGCGACCGGCTCACCGCCCACTTCACGCGGGTTTTCCAGGGTGATATCGGCGCCCATCAGCCGCAGGATATCGATCACCCCGGTGCGCGTCGGGTTGATCCCGACATGCTCGAGCAGCAGTTCGGAGCCCTCGGCGATCGAAGCGGCCACCAGGAAAAACGCCGAGGAAGAAATATCCCCCGGCACTTCAATGTGGGTCGCCGTCAGCGCATGACCGGACTCCACCGACGCTGTCGCGCCCTCCACCGCCACTGGATAGCCAAACCCACGCAACATGCGCTCGGTATGGTCGCGGGTTGGCGCAGGCTCGGTCACCGAGGTTTTGCCCTCAGCGTACAATCCAGCCAGCAGCAGGCAGGATTTGACCTGGGCACTCGCCATCGGCATCGCGTAAGCAAGGCCTTTCAATGCCTGGCCGCCTCGAATGGTCAGCGGCGGACGCCCCTCGGCGCCGGTTTCGATCACCGCACCCATCTCCCGCAAGGGCTTGGCCACGCGGCTCATCGGACGCTTGGACAGCGACGCATCGCCGGTCAATACGCTGTCAAAGCGCTGCGCCGCCAGCAACCCGGACAACAGGCGCATGGAGGTACCGGAGTTACCAAGGTAAATCGGCCCCGGCGCGGCCTTCAAGCCGTGCAGCCCGACACCGTGAATGGTCACGCGCCCGTGATGCGGGCCTTCGATCACCACGCCCATGTCGCGAAACGCCTGCAAGGTCGCCAGCGCATCCTCGCCTTCGAGAAACCCTTCGATCTCGGTCACGCCCTCGGCCAACGACCCCAGCATGATCGAGCGATGGGAGATCGACTTGTCGCCGGGCATCCGCAGGCTGCCGCTCAAGCGGCCGCCCGGGCTGGCGAGAAAGGTCAACTCATCGGCATCCACAGCGGTTTCCATGTAGGCCCGGCGCGCCAGGATCTTGCTGAAATGTTCACGCGCCACCCGCGCACGGGTGAACACGCCCAGCAATTGATGACCATCCCCGGCGTCCACCGCATCGCGCAGGGCGTCGAGGTCGCTGCGAAAAGTGTCCAGGGTGCGCAACACCGCCTCGCGATTGGCGAGGAAGATGTCGTGCCACATCACCGGGTCGCTGCCGGCAATCCGCGTGAAATCACGGAAGCCACCGGCGGCGTAGCGGAAAATATCGAGATTCTCGTTGCGCTTGGCCAAGGAATCCACCAAGCCAAAGGCCAGCAAATGCGGCAAATGACTGGTCGCCGCCAACACTTCGTCGTGGCGCTCGACCTGCATGTGCTCGACATCCGCGCCCAACTCGCGCCAGAGGCGATCCACCACCGCCAGCGCGGCCGGGTCGGTCTGCTCCAGCGGCGTCAAAATCACTTTATGGCGACGGAACAGTTGCGCATTGGACGCTTCCACGCCGCTCTGCTCGGAACCGGCAATCGGGTGCCCCGGCACGAAACGCGCCGGCATGCCGCCGAAAGCCAGTTGCGCGGCGCGCACCACATTGCCCTTGGCACTGCCGACATCCGTGAGGATTGCCCGACCCAGATCCATCCCGGCCAGCAACGCCAGCAACTTCTCCATGGCCAGGATCGGCACGGCGAGCTGGATCACATCGGCGCCCTGGCACGCGAGCGCCAGGTCTGCCTCGCAACGATCGACGACGCCCAGCTCAACGGCCAGCTGGCGCGACTGCGGATCCAGGTCCACGCCGACCACTTCACCACAGAGCCCGCTTTCACGCAGGCCCTTGGCGAAGGAGCCGCCGATCAACCCCAGGCCGACCACCACCAGGCGACCGATCATAGGCACAGCAGGTTGCAATGCAGTGACATCAACCACGAGCCAGAACCTTGGCCAACGCCTCCAGGAAGCGGGCGTTTTCAGCCGGCAGACCGATGGTGATGCGCAAGTGATTAGGCATGCCGTAGTTGGCCACCGGGCGCACGATCACACCCTCGCTCAGCAGGCCCTGAAACACCGGCGCTGCCACTTGGCCAAGGTCGACGCACATGAAGTTGCCCTTGGAAGGAATCCAGTCCAGGCCCAACGCGCGGAAGCCCTCTTGCAGCTGCTGCATGCCGCTTTCGTTGATCCGACGGCTCTCGGCGAGGTAGTCGGCGTCCTGTACCGCCGCACACGCCGCCGCCAGGGCGAGGCTGTTGACGTTGAAGGGTTGGCGCACGCGGTTCAGTACATCCGCGACGACGGCAGTGGACAGGCCGTAGCCTACCCGCAGCGACGCCAGTCCATACGCCTTGGAGAAGGTGCGCGACACCAGCAGGTTCGGGTAGGCCGCGAGGAAGTCCAGGCCGTCCGGCAGGTCGCTGCCTTCGGCGTACTCGATGTAGGCCTCGTCGAGCACGACCAGCACGTGCTCGGGTACGTCCTGCAGGAAGTCATTCAACGCCTGGGCATCGAACCAGGTACCGGTGGGGTTGTTCGGGTTGGCGATAAACACCACACGCGTGTGCGCATCGATGGCGGCCAGCATGGCCGGCAGGTCGTGACCCCAGGCCTTGGCCGGAATGACGCGCGCATCGGCACCCACCACCTGAGTGACGATGGGGTAGACCGCAAACGCATGCTCGCTGAACACCGCGTTCAAGCCCGGCGCCAGGTAGGCACGCCCCACCAGCTCAAGAATGTCGTTGGAGCCGTTGCCCAGGGTGACCTGGTTCATCTCGACGCGGCATTGCTGCGCCAGCAAGGATTTGAGCGCAAAACCATTGCCATCGGGATAACGGGTCAGCTCGGCCAGCTCATCACGAATCGCCGCCAGCACCTTCGGGCTCGGGCCCAGCGGGTTCTCGTTGCTGGCCAGCTTGACGATCTTCGCCGGGTCCAGGTTCAACTCACGCGCCAACTCATCCACAGGCTTGCCCGGGACGTAAGGCGACAGTTGTTGTACGCCCGGCTGCGCCAGGGCGAGGAAGTTGCCACTCATGTTAACGCCTCACAAAACCGCTTTCGGGTAGGAGCCCAGCACCTTGAGTGCCACGGCTTCCTGACTGATCTGCTCCAACACGCCCTTGACCAGCGGGTCGCGGTGATGGCCGACGAAATCGATAAAGAACACGTAGGTCCATTTACCGCTGCGCGAAGGACGGGTCTCGATGCGCGTCAGGTCAATCCCGTTGTCGTGGAACGGCACCAGCAGCTCATGCAGCGCGCCGGGCTTGTTGCTCATGGAGACGATGATCGAGGTCTTGTCGTCGCCGGTCGGCGGTACTTCCTGGTTGCCGATCATCAGGAAGCGCGTGGAGTTGTCCGGGCGGTCCTCGATTTTCTCGGCCAGGCGCGTCAGGCCGTACAGGCTTGCCGACATGTCCCCGGCGATGGCCGCCGAGTTCCACTCACCCTTGACCCGCTTGGCCGCCTCGGCGTTGCTGGACACCGCCACGCGCTCGACATTCGGGTAGTGGGCGTCCAGCCACTTGCGGCACTGGGCCAGGGACTGGGCGTGGGAATAAATACGGCTGATGCTGTCGGTCTTGGTGTTCTCGCCCACCAGCAGGTGGTGGTGGATACGCAGCTCGACTTCGCCGCAGATCACCATGTCGTGTTCCAGGAAGCTGTCCAGGGTGTGGTTGACCGCACCTTCGGTGGAGTTTTCCACCGGCACCACGCCAAAGTTCACCGCACCGGCCGCCACTTCGCGGAACACTTCGTCGATGGCCGCCATCGGCTTGCTGATCACAGCGTGACCAAAGTGCTTCATGGCCGCGGCCTGGGTGAAGGTGCCTTCAGGGCCGAGGTACGCCACTTTCAGCGGCTGCTCGAGGGCCAGGCACGAGGACATGATTTCGCGGAACAACCGCGCCATCTCTTCGTTGCCCAATGGGCCCTTGTTGCGCTCCATCACACGCTTGAGCACCTGGGCTTCACGCTCTGGGCGGTAGAACACCGGCACCTCGCCTTCCGCCAGGGACGCCATCTTCACCCGGGCCACTTCCTGGGCACACCGCGCACGCTCGCTGATCAGCTCCAGGACTTTTTCGTCCAGGCTGTCAATGCGTACACGCAGGGCCTTGAGTTCTTGCTCAGACATTAGCCGTGTTCCTTTTCAAACGCTGCCATGTAGGCCACCAGCGCGTTGATCGCGTTGATGTCCACAGCGTTGTAGATGGAGGCGCGCATGCCGCCGACCGAACGGTGGCCCTTGAGGTTCAGCAGGCCACGCTCTTCGGCACCGGCCAGGAATGGCTTGTCCAGACGATCATCAGCCAGGCGGAACGGCACGTTCATCCACGAACGGTCGGTGAGGTTGATCGGGTTGCTGTACAGGCCGCTGGCGTCGATGAAGTCGTACAGGGTGCGCTTCTTCTCTTCATTCAGCTTGCCCATCGCTGCCACGCCGCCCTGCTCTTTCAGCCACTCGAAGACCAGGCCGGACAGGTACCAGGCGAACGCCGGCGGGGTGTTGTACATCGAGCCGTTATCGGCCGCGACCTTGTAGTTGAGCATGGTCGGGCACAGCGAACGGGCGCGGCCCAGCAGGTCTTCGCGGATGATGTTGACCAGGATGCCGCTCGGGCCGATGTTCTTCTGCGCGCCGGCGTAGATCATGCCGTACCTGGACACGTCGATCGGGCGCGAGAGGATGTCCGAGGACATGTCGCAAACCAGCGGGACATCGCCCACTTCCGGTACCCAGTCGAATTCCAGGCCGCCGATGGTTTCGTTGGCCACGTAGTGAACGTAGGCAGCGTCCTTCGACAGCTTCCACTCGTTCTGACCCGGGATGGCGAAGTAGTCGTAGGGCTTGGCGGTACCGGCCACGTTGATGTTGCCGTAACGGGAAGCTTCTTCGATGGCCTTCTGGCCCCAGATGCCGGTGTCGATGTAATCGGCGGTGCCATTCTCCGGCAACAGGTTCAGCGGCAGTTGGGCGAACTGCTGGCTGGCGCCACCTTGCAGGAACAGCACTTTGTAGTTGGAGGGGATGTCCAGCAAGTCGCGCAGATCCTGCTCGGCCTTGTCGGCAATGGACACGAACTCATCGCTGCGATGGCTCATTTCCATCACGGAGAGGCCTTTTCCATGCCAGTCGAGGAGTTCACCCTGCGCACGCTGCAGGACTGCTTCAGGAAGCGCCGCGGGACCGGCACAGAAGTTATAGGCTCTCTTGCTCACATCCAATCTCACTCTAGATCTGGTGGGGTGGTGCAATAAACAGGTGTTTCGATACTTTCAGAAGGGACAAACAACAAGGGGGCGAATCTTCATCCGCCCCCTGTGTGTCCGCTTATTCCTGCGGTTCTTCTTCGTCTGCGGCAGCATCGAGGGTTGGCTCGTCGACGTGGTCATCGCCTGCTGCGATCACCTCACCGTCAAACGCCTCGCCTTCCAGCTCTTCGCCTTCGACTTCCGATGGTTCCTGCACACGCTCCAGGCCCACCAGCGTTTCGTCACTGGCCAGCTTGATCAAGGTCACGCCCTGGGTGTTACGGCCCAGGCTCGACACTTCATCCACACGGGTACGTACAAGGGTGCCCTGGTCGGAAATCAGCATGATCTCCTCGCCGTCGAGCACCTGCACCGCGCCGACCAGACGGCCATTGCGGTCGTTGCTGACCATGGCGATCACGCCCTGGCCGCCACGCTTGTACTCCGGGAACTCGCTGATGGCGGTACGTTTGCCGTAACCACGCGCCGAAGCGGTGAGGATCTGGCTGCCTTCTTCCGGGATCAGCATCGAAATCAGCTTCTGCCCTTCTGGCAGGCGCATGCCGCGAACACCACGGGCAGTACGGCCCATGGCGCGCACGTCGGATTCCTTGAAGCGCGTCACCTTGCCACCGTCGGAGAACAGCATGACTTCACGCTCGCCATCGGTGATGGCGGCGGAGATCAGCACGTCGCCTTCGTCCAGTTCCAGGGCGATCAGGCCCACGCTGCGCTGGCGGCTGAAGGATTCCAGCGGGGTCTTCTTGACGGTGCCTTTGGCGGTGGCCATGAAGATGAAGTGACCTTCGGTGTATTCCTCGACCGGCAGCATGGTGGTGATGTATTCATCACTGTCCAGCGGCAGCAGGTTGACCAGCGGACGACCACGGGCGGCACGGGACGCTTCCGGAATTTCGTAGGTCTTGAGCCAGTACACCTTGCCCTTGCTGGAGAACAGCAGCAGCGTGGTGTGGCTGTTGGCGACCAGCAGGTGAGCAATGTAGTCCTCATCCTTCACGCCGGTAGCCGATTTACCTTTACCGCCACGACGCTGGGCCTGGTACGCAGCCAGCGGCTGGGTCTTGGCATAGCCGCCATGGGAGATGGTCACGACGCGCTCTTCTTCCGGGATCATGTCACCCAGGGTCAGGTCGAGGCGTGCATCGAGAATCTCGGTGCGGCGCACGTCGCCGTATTCGGCGCGGATCACTTCCAGTTCTTCGCGGATCACTTCCATCAGGCGCACGGCGCTGCTGAGGATGCGGATCAACTCGCCGATCTGGTTGAGAATCTCCTGGTACTCGGCCAGCAGCTTTTCGTGCTCCAGGCCGGTCAGGCGGTGCAGGCGCAGTTCCAGGATGGCCTGGGCTTGCTCCGGCGACAGGAAATACTTGCCTTCGCGCAGGCCGTATTGCGGGTCCAGGGTCTCTGGACGGCACGAGTCGGCGCCGGCACGTTCAACCATCGCCACCACGGCGCTGGACTCCCAAGGCGTGCTGATCAGCGCCTCCTTGGCTTCCGACGGGGTTGGCGAGGCTTTGATCAGGGCGATCACCGGGTCGATGTTCGACAGCGCAACCGCCTGGCCTTCCAGGATGTGGCCGCGTTCGCGGGCCTTGCGCAGTTCGAACACGGTGCGGCGGGTAACCACTTCACGACGGTGACGGACGAAGGCTTCCAGCAGATCCTTGAGGTTCAGGATGCGCGGGCGGCCATCGATCAGGGCAACCACGTTGATACCAAACACGCTTTGCAGCTGGGTCTGGGCGTAGAGGTTGTTGAGGATCACCTCAGGCACTTCGCCACGACGCAGCTCGATCACCACGCGCATACCGTCTTTGTCAGACTCGTCGCGCAGCTCGGTGATGCCTTCGAGCTTCTTCTCTTTGACCAGCTCGGCGATCTTCTCGATCAGGCGCGCTTTGTTCAGCTGGTAGGGGAGTTCGGTGATGACGATCTGCTGGCGGCCACCGACCTTGTCGATGTCTTCGATCATCGAGCGGGCGCGCATGTAAATGCGGCCACGACCGGTGCGGTAGGCTTCGATGATGCCGGCGCGACCGTTGATGATCGCGGCGGTCGGGAAGTCCGGGCCGGGGATGTACTGCATCAGCTCATCGACAGTCAGTTCAGGATTGTCGATGAGGGCCAGGCAACCGTCGATGACTTCACCGAGGTTGTGTGGCGGAATGTTGGTGGCCATGCCCACGGCGATACCGCTGGAGCCGTTGACCAACAGGTTCGGAATCCTGGTCGGCATGACCGCCGGGATCATCTCGGTGCCGTCGTAGTTCGGCACCCAGTCCACGGTTTCTTTATGCAGGTCGGCCAGCAGCTCGTGCGCCAGCTTGGTCATGCGCACTTCGGTGTATCGCATCGCCGCGGCGTTGTCGCCGTCGACCGAACCGAAGTTGCCCTGGCCGTCTACCAGCAGGTAGCGCAGGGAAAACGGCTGGGCCATCCGAACGATGGTGTCGTACACCGCAGTGTCGCCGTGAGGGTGATACTTACCGATCACGTCACCGACAACACGGGCAGATTTCTTGTACGGCTTGTTCCAGTCGTTACCCAGCTCGCTCATCGCGAACAGCACACGCCGGTGCACGGGCTTCAAGCCATCGCGCGCATCAGGCAGTGCCCGACCGACAATTACGCTCATCGCGTAGTCGAGGTAGGACTGTTTCAGCTCGTCTTCGATATTGACCGGGAGGATTTCTTTGGCCAGTTCGCCCATGAGAAGCCTGATTCCTTTTTCGGGTGAAACCTCGTCACATCCATATGGGACGAACGAAGCTCGCCGCTGCCGGCAAAGTGCCTGACAACGACTTACGACAAATCAACGAGTTATGACACGGATCTGCACGTTATGGGCAACCCCTCGGGGCGGCCCTGGAAACCGCCGGATGTTATCACAATCGCCGCCACGCACCTATCCCCCTGATGCGCATGGAGCATAGTAAGTTGACGGGTGACAGGCTTGAGGGGGACGAGAGAGGCTTAGAGAGGATTTGACGCTGTTTTTCGAGGTTGGATCCGAGGGTTTTATTGACTTTGAAGGCCGATCGGGGCAAGCCCCCTCCCACGTTTTGACTGTATTCACAATTCCAGTGTGGGAGGGGGCTTGCCCCCGATCGCAATCTCACAGGCGTCCAAGCCCTCAATGCAGCCGCTTACGGCACATCAACCTGGCCAACTTGGCCATATCCGGCCGCTCAACGATGCCTTTTTCGGTCACGATCACATCGATCAGGTCGGCCGGCGTCACGTCGAACACCGGGTTGTACGCCTTCACATCGGCGGCGAAACGCTGGCCGGCCACCTCCAGCAACTCGTCGGCATCCCGCTCTTCCAGCGCGACATCTTCGCCCGTCGCCATCATCAGGTCGATGGTCGAACTCGGCGCGACGACCATGAAGCGCACCCCGTGATGCATCGCGCACACCGCCAGCTGATAGGTGCCGATCTTGCTGATCACATCGCCATTGGCCGCGATGCAATCGGCGCCGACGACCACCCAGGTCACGCCTTTGGTCTTGAGGATATGGGCGCCCGCCGAGTCGGCATTCACCGTCACCGGGATGCCCTCGCCCGCCAGTTCCCAGGCCGTCAGCCGCGAGCCTTGCAGCCACGGCCGGGTTTCATTGGCATAGACCTGTTCGACCATACCCTCCAGGAACGCTGCGCGAATCACGCCAAGGGCCGTTCCCACGCCCCCCGTAGCCAGCGCGCCGGCATTGCCATGCGTGAGGATCGCCTGGGCATTGCCCTGTTGCTTGCGGATCAACTCCACCCCCAGTTGGGCCATGGTGATATTGGCTTCTCGATCACTTTCATGGATCGCAATCGCTTCGGCCTCCAGCACCGCCAGCGGGTCGGCGTGTTTCCGGAGACGGTCCAGCCGATCACGCATGCGCTTGAGCGCCCAGAACAGGTTCGACGCCGTTGGCCGGGAATCAGCTAAAAGTGCGTAGTCTTCTTCCCACGCGGCCTGCCAGTCACCGCCCTCGGCAAGTCGCGCACGGGCAGCGAGCACCAAGCCGTAGGCCGCGCAGATACCGATCGCAGACGCCCCGCGCACGGTCATCGAACGAATCGCCGCCGCCACGTCGTCGACCGTTGCGCAAACCACCCAGCTTTCCCGGGACGGCAGGGCACGCTGATCGAGCAGGTGCAGCGCGCCGTCGCGCCAATCGATGGCCTTCACTTTCTCCGCAGCCAACAGTCGATCGCGCATCCCTAACTCCGCACTCATGAACAAAGCCGCCGATTATAGCGATCCGCCCGTCAGGACGCTCGGGTATACTTGGCCCTTCTTTTATAGCTGCCTGGGAAGAAGCCCGCGATGACCGCCACTGCCGCCCCGCTCGACTTACTGCTACTGCCGACCTGGCTGGTACCCGTCGAACCTGCCGGCGTGGTGCTCAAAGAGCATGCCCTGGGCATCCGCGACGGGCGCATCGCTTTTATCGGCCCACGCGCGACCGCCCTGAAACTGGCGGCCAGCGACGTGCGCGAGCTGCCGGGCATGCTGCTCAGCCCCGGCCTGATCAACGCCCACGGGCATGCAGCAATGAGCCTGTTTCGCGGCCTGGCCGATGACCTGCCCCTGATGACCTGGCTGGAAAAACACATCTGGCCCGCCGAAGCCAAGTGGGTCGATGAAGCCTTCGTGCGGGATGGCACCGACCTCGCCATCGCGGAACAGCTCAAGGGCGGCATCACTTGCTTCTCCGACATGTACTTTTACCCCAAGGTCGCCAGCGACTGCGTGCACAACAGCGGCATGCGCGCGCAGATCGCAATTCCCATCCTCGATTTCCCGATCCCTGGCGCCAGCAGCGCCGACGAGGCGATCCGCCAGGGCGTCGAACTGTTCGGCGACCTCAAGCATCATCCCCGCATCAACATCGTCTTCGGCCCCCACGCGCCCTACACCGTGTGCGATGAAAACCTGGAGAAGATCCGGGTCATGGCCGAGGAGCTGGATGCCTCTATCCAGATGCACGTGCACGAAACCGCCTCCGAAGTGCAGCAAGCCGTCGAGCAGACCGGCGAGCGACCACTGGCGCGCCTGGGTCGCCTCGGCCTGCTGGGCCCACGCTTCCAGGCCGTGCACATGACTCAAATCAGCGAAGACGATCTGGCTTTGCTGGTAGAAAGCAACACCAGCATCATCCATTGCCCGGAATCGAACCTTAAACTGGCCAGCGGCTTCTGCCCGGTGGAGCGTCTGTGGCAGGCTGGGGTCAACGTCGCCATCGGCACCGACGGCGCCGCCAGCAATAACGACCTGGACCTGCTGGGTGAAACCCGCACCGCTGCGATGCTGGCCAAGGCCGTCGCCGGTTCGGCCACCGCCCTGGACGCTCACCGCGCCTTGCGCATGGCTACCCTCAACGGTGCCCGCGCCATGGGCCTGGACAGCGAGATTGGTTCGCTGGAAGTGGGCAAGGCGGCGGACATGGTCGCGTTCGACCTGTCGGGGCTGGCGCAACAACCGATCTACGATCCGGTCTCACAGCTTATATATGCCACCGGACGCGATTGCGTGAAACACCTTTGGGTCGCCGGCAAGCAGTTGCTCGACGACCGGCAATTGACCCGCATGGATGAACACCAACTGACCGCCACGGCCATCGCCTGGGGTAAACGCATCAGCGGGCACAACGAATAACGAAGGTTTTGAACCCCTGGGTTCAGGACTGACCAAACGATTTATCAGGTTTAGAGGATTCACCATGAGCAACGTCGACCACGCCGAAATCGCCAAATTCGAAGCCCTGGCTCACCGCTGGTGGGACCGCGAGAGCGAATTCAAACCCCTGCACGACATCAACCCGCTGCGGGTCAACTGGATTGACGAACGCGTCAACCTGGCCGGCAAGAAGGTGCTGGACGTCGGTTGCGGCGGCGGCATCCTCAGCGAAGCCATGGCCCAGCGCGGCGCCACGGTGATGGGCATCGACATGGGCGAGGCGCCGCTGGCCGTGGCCCAACTGCACCAGCTGGAATCCGGCGTGAACGTCGAATACCGCCAGATCACCGCCGAGGACCTGGCCGAGGAAATGCCCGAGCAGTTCGATGTGGTCACCTGCCTGGAGATGCTGGAACACGTGCCGGACCCGTCCTCGGTGATCCGCGCCTGCTTCCGCATGGTCAAGCCCGGCGGCCAGGTGTTTTTCTCCACCATCAACCGCAACCCCAAGGCGTACCTGTTCGCGATCATCGGCGCTGAATACATCATGAAGCTGCTGCCGCGCGGCACCCATGACTTCAAGAAATTCATCCGTCCATCCGAACTGGGTGCCTGGAGCCGCCAGGCCGGCCTGACCGTCAAGGACATCATCGGCCTGACCTACAACCCGCTGACCAAGCACTACAAGCTGGCCAATGACGTTGACGTCAACTACATGATCCAGACCCTGCGCGAGGAGTGAGCCTGTGAAGTTGCGAGCGGTTCTCTTCGATATGGACGGTACCCTGCTGGACACCGCGCCGGACTTTATCGCCATCTGCCAGGCCATGCGCGCCGACCGTGGCCTGGCGCCGATCAACGACCAGCATATCCGCGATGAAATCTCCGGCGGTGCGCGGGCGATGGTTGCGGTGACCTTCTCGATGGACCCGGAATCCCCAGGCTTTGAAGCGCTGCGCCTGGAGTTTCTGGAGCGTTATGTCAAGGGTTGCGCGGTGCACAGCAAGCTGTTCGACGGCATGGCCGAGCTGCTGGAAGACATCGAGAAAGCCAAGCTGGTCTGGGGTGTGGTCACCAACAAGCCGCTGCGTTTTGCCGAGCCGATCATGCAGCAACTGGGCCTGGCCGAGCGCTCGGCGCTGCTGATCTGCCCGGACCACGTGAAGAACAGCAAGCCAGACCCGGAGCCGATGATCCTGGCCTGCAAGATGCTCGACCTGGACCCGGCCAGCGTGCTGTTCGTGGGCGATGACCTGCGCGACATCGAGTCCGGTCGTGATGCCGGCACGCGCACCGCAGCGGTCACCTACGGCTACATCCACCCGGACGACAACCCGCGCCATTGGGGCGCCGACGTGGTGGTGGACCACCCGCTGGAGCTGCGCAAGGTGCTGGATAACGCACTGTGCAGTTGCTGAGTGTTCGCCCTTTTCGCTGACCCATAAAGATCCACTGCGGGAGGGTTTGCCCCCGATTGCAGTGGGTCAGTCTGCACCTCTATCACTGATAGGCCCTCATCGGGGGCAAGCACCCTCCCACAGGGGATCTATGCTGCATTCGAGCTTGGGGTCTATAAGCTGCTGAATTTTGTCGAGGCTAATTATGTTTGATTACTCTGCACGTCCAGAACTGCTCAAAGGCCGGGTAATCCTGGTCACCGGTGCCGGGCGCGGGATTGGCGCGGCCGCGGCGAAAACCTACGCCGCCCATGGTGCCACCGTGCTCTTGCTGGGCAAGACCGAAGCCAACCTGGCGCAGGTCTACGACGAGATCGAAGCGGCCGGCCAGCCTCAGCCGGTGGTGATTCCGTTCAATTTGGAGACTGCCCTGCCCCATCAGTACGATGAACTGGCGGCAATGATCGAAAAAGAGTTCGGCCGCCTCGACGGCCTGCTGCACAACGCCTCGATCATCGGCCCGCGCACGCCGATCGAGCAGCTGTCGGGCGAGAACTTCATGCGCGTGATGCACATCAACGTCAACGCGATGTTCATGCTGACCAGCACCCTGCTGCCGCTGCTCAAGCTGTCCCAGGATGCATCGGTGGTGTTCACCTCCAGCAGCGTTGGCCGCAAAGGCCGGGCTTATTGGGGGGCTTATGGTGTGTCGAAGTTTGCCACCGAAGGCCTGATGCAAACCCTGGCCGACGAACTGGACACGGTCGCGCCAGTACGCGCCAACAGCATCAACCCTGGTGCCACCCGCACCAGCATGCGTGCGCAGGCGTATCCAGGGGAAAACCCGGCGGACAACCCGACACCCGAAGAGATCATGCCGGTGTACCTGTACCTGATGGGCCCGGACAGCACCGGCATCAACGGCCAGGCCTTCGACGCCCAGTAAGAGAAAACGAAAGGTGGGAGCGCGCCCGCTCCCACACTTTTCAGACCTCAGTGGTCTGCGGTTTGGATGCCTTCTTTGGCGTATCCGCCACCACTGGAATCTCCTTGCCCTCGGCGTCGAACAGCTTGCCGCCGCGGAAGTAATCCCCGTCTCGCAGTTCCGACACGTCCCGGAAGCACAAGCTGCGCTCAGTCCCCGCCACGAACACCGATTGCTGGTCCGAGTTGCCGGCAGTGAAATGGTTGAACGCCAGGTTCAACAGGATGGCCATGATCGCCGACGAACTGATGCCCGAGTGGAAAATGGTCGCGAACCAGCTCGGGAATTGATCGTAGAAGCTCGGCGCTGCAATGGGAATCATGCCGAAACCGATGGAAGTCGCCACGATGATCAAGTTCATGTTGTTGCGGTAATCCACCTTCGACAAGGTGCGAATACCGCTGGCCGCCACCGTGCCGAACAGCACGATCCCCGCACCGCCCAATACCGACGTCGGCACCGCCGCAATCACCCGCCCCATGAACGGCAACAGGCCGAGGATCACCAGGAACAAGCCGCCGGTGGCCACCACGAAGCGGCTCTTGACCCCGGTTACCGCCACCAGCCCGACGTTCTGGGCGAAGGCGCTCTGGGTAAACGAGCCGAAGATCGGTGCGAACATGCTCGACAACATATCGGCGCGCAGGCCGTTGCCGAGGCGTTTGGAATCAACCTTGGTGTCAATGATCTCACCGACCGCGAGGATGTCCGCCGAGGTTTCCACCAGGGTCACCATCACCACGATGCACATGGAGATGATCGCGGCGATATGAAAGGTTGGCATGCCGAAATGGAAGGGCGTGGGAAATCCGAACATTGGCCCCTGGGTCACGTTCGAGAAGTCCGCCATGCCGAGAAACACCGCAATCACGGTGCCGATCACCATCGCCAGCAGGATCGACAGGCGCGAGATAGTGGCGCTGCCGATCTTGCTCAGCAACAGCACCAACACCAGGGTCAATGCCGCCAGGCCGATATTGGGCATGCTACCGAAATCCGCCGCCCGGCTGTTGCCGCCCATGGCCCAGCGCGCCGCGACGGGCATCAGGGTCAAGCCGATGGTGGTGATCACGATACCCGTCACCAACGGCGGGAAAAACTTGGTGATCCGCGAAAAAACCGGGGTTATCAGTAACCCGATCAACGATGCGGCCATCACCGCCCCGAGGATCGCCGGCACCCCGCCGGCGCCGTCACTGCCGACAATCGCCACCATGGTTGCCACACCGGCGAACGACACGCCTTGCACCAGCGGCAACTGGCAGCCAAAGAACGGCAGGCCCAGGGTCTGCAACAACGTGGCCAGGCCGCCGGCAAACAGCGACGCAGCGATCAACAGGCCGATGTCCGCCGGCGACAAACCGGCCGCCTGGCCGACGATCAATGGCACCGCGACGATGCCGCCGTACATGGTGAGCACATGCTGCAGGCCGTAAGCCATGTTGGCGGCGACGCCGAGATTCTCATCTTCTGGCCGCTGCGGTGACGCCTTCGGGATAGTCATGGTGAGGGGTTCTCTGTTTTTGTTGTGGGGCCACTGTATGCAATGTTATGACTGGATGTCCATAGAGTTGTATACAATCATTTGAACAAGATACCCTCCACTGGCGTTACAAAAACAATCCGGCCGTGATGAGCCAGAACGCCAAAGGACTTACAACAATGAAAAAGGTATTGCAGGGGACTACCGTTGCACTCGCCCTCCTCGGCGGCGGGGAGGCCGTAGCGGTGGAATGGATGAACAACAGCGTGGGATTTCGCTACGGTCAGCAGTTCACCAATCCGAATAACCCCGACGAATTTAGCAAGCGCATCTACAGTTTTACCCACGCCAGCGGCTACCAATACGGCAGCAATTTCCTCAACCTGGATGTGTTCCTGTCCGACAGCCGTGACCCACGCAAGGGTACGGACCATGGCGGCAGCGAGGTGTACGCGGTATATCGCCACCAGCTGTATGCGTCACGGGTTTTCGATGTGCCGCTGGGCACTGGCCTGGTGAAGGACTACGCGCTGACCCTGGGCTTCGACGCCAACCGCAACAACAACTTCGCCTCGGCAAAAAAACGCGCGTTGGTGATCGGCCCGACCTTGAAGTTCAACACCGTCGGCGTGCTGGACCTGAGCCTGATGTACTACAAGGAAAAGAACCACACCGGCATCCCCGGCGCGAAGGAGTCGAACCATACGTTCGACGACACCTATATGCTCAACCTGACCTGGATGCGCCCGTTCGAGATCGCCAGCCACGCGGCGAAATTCCAGGGCTTCATCAATTACGTCGGTGAAAAGGGCGAGGATTACCATGGCCGCGACACCGCGCCGGAAGCGCTGATGCGTACCGCGCTGATGGTGGCCGTGCGGCCGGGTAAAAATGTGAAGCCAAACCTGTACCTGGGGGTGGGCTACGAGTATTGGCACAACAAATTCGGTGTGGATGGCGGCCGGGGTAGCCGTACCTCCACACCGACGGTGAATATGGAAATCACCTTCTAATACCTGAAGAAACTCAATCAAACAGTGGGAGCGGGCTTGCCCGCGCCCACATTCGACCGCGTCGTCACTTCAAATTCGCTGCCAGTTCCGAGCGGGTGGCTTTCGGCCGCGCCAGCCAGTAACCCAATACCGCCAGCGGCGCCGTCGCCAGCATCACGACCACGGTGATCAGCAGCGGCTGGTCGATCATCGATGACACCAACAGGCTGCTGAGAAAGCACAAACCCAATTGCAGGGTATTTTGCAGCGCTGCCGCCTTGCCGGAATTTTCCGCAAAAGGCATCAGCGCATTCGCCACTACGATGGGGTAGCTGGCACCGTTGACCAGCGCCATCAGGCAGAACGGGATCAGCAAGGTGGTGAGGGTGGGCACGGTCAGGGTCGCGACCAGGTACAAGGCGACCATGCTGATGCAGTATGCCAACAGCAACCATGGCAACAGCGTCTTGCCCTGAAAGCGTTGCAGCGCGCTGCGGCAACTGTAGCCACCCACCAGAAACGCCAGGGTCGGCACTACGTAGCTCAGGCCAATGTCATTCGGGCTGTAGCCCATGTCACCGAGGATGAACGGCGACGCCGTCAGCCAGGCAAAGAAACTGGCCGAGCAGGCGGCAAAGATCATCACGTTGCCACTGAACACGCGAGAGGCGAGCAACTGTCCATAACCGAGGCGCGAGACTTCACCCTTTTCCGTATGACGTTTCGGCGGGCTGCGCAGGAAGCATGTCGGTAGCAACAGCAACAGCGACACCGCCAACAGCACGCCGAAGATCGCCTGCCAACCCAGGTGGTTCAACACCACTGCCCCCAACAGCGGAGCCAGCGCCGGCGACAGCGACATCAGCGGCATGATGCTGGCGAACACGCGATGTGCCTTGTCGGCCGGGTAACGGTCGATGACCAATGCCTGCCAGCTGACTGCGGCGGCACACACGCCAATCGCCTGCATGAAGCGCAACGCCAGCAACTGTGCGGCCGTCTCGACCCAGAACATGCCGGCACAGCCCAATACGAACAGCCCCAAGCCTGCGAGCAGTACCGGCTTGCGCCCCAGGCGGTCGGACAGCGGGCCCCACAACAGCTGCCCCACGGCGAATCCGGCGAGGAAAATACTCAAGCTCGCCCCCACCGCGCCCGCGCCAATCTGCAATTGCTCGCCCATGGCGCCGAACGCCGGCAAGTACATGTCCATGGCCAAATAACCGAGCATGCTCAGTCCGGCCAGATACCCAGTGAAACCAAAAGAATTTTTCATTGAAGCCTTATCGGTCCTGCCATCAAACTATTTGCTGACTGGCGCCCATTATGAAGCTGACAGATTTACTGTGAAGCGATAATAATTGGACTCTCCAATCAATTATTTTGAAGGCTATGCCATGTGGTCCGAATATTCACTGGATGTGGTTGATGCCGTGGCGCGGCATGGCAGCTTCAGTGCCGCCGCCCAGGAACTGCACCGCGTGCCGTCGGCCATCAGCTATACCGTGCGCCAGCTCGAAGAGTGGCTGGCGGTGCCGTTGTTTGTGCGACGCCATCGTGATGTGGAACTGACGCCGGCAGGCCGGTTGTTTATTGACGAAGCCCGCGGCGTGATGAAAAAAATGCTCGGCACCCGACGCCTGTGCCAGCAAGTGGCCAATGGTTGGAGCGGCCAGTTGAAGGTGGCCGTGGATTCCATCGTCAAGCCTCAGCGCTGCCGGCAATTGGTGCTGGATTTCTATCGACAGTTCCCCGAGGTGGAATTGCTGCTGGAATACGAGGTGTACAACGGCGTGTGGGACGCGCTGGCGGATGAGCGCACTGACATCGTGATCGGCGCCACCAGCGCCGTACCCGTGGCCAGCCGCTTTACCTTCCGCGACATGGGCCTGCTGAACTGGCTGTGCGTGGTGAGTGCGCGGCATCCGTTGGCGCACATACAAGGCTTGCTCAGCGATGATCAACTGCGCCCCTTTGCCTCGCTGTGCATGACCGACACCTCGCGCAACCTGCCCAAGCGTGACACCTGGACCCTGGATAACCAGCGACGGCTGGTGGTACCGAATTGGTCGTCGGCCATCGACTGCCTGCGCGACGGCCTGTGTGTAGGCATGGCGCCGGCCCATCAGGTGCTGCCGTGGATCGAACGCGGCGAACTGGTGGCCCTGCAATTGAGCCGGCCATTCCCGGCCAGCCCATCCTGCGTGGCCTGGGCCCAGGACAGGCTGTCGCCCGCCATGGCGTGGTTGCTGGACTACCTGGGGGACAAGGAGACCCTGAACCAGGAATGGCTCAATGGCGACGACGGCTGAAGCGTAGGGGTATCTCCTGCGGGCAAGCCCGGCGCCCACAGGGGATTCGGTTGTGGCCGCTATCCCCCACCGGTTGATCGGATTTCAATCCAGTAGCCGGGTGATGGCCCGCACGATCATTTCGCCTTCCTTGGCGTCCAGGGTCAGCGGCGGTAGCAAGCGGATGATCTTGCCGCGCGTGACGTTGATCAATAATCCATGCTCTTGGGCCGCGCGTTGGGCCAGGTCGCGATAGGGGCTGGCGAGTTCGATACCGATCATCAGCCCCTGCCCACGAATCGCGAGCACCTGCGGGTGTTCACCCAGCTCGACCCGCAGCCGTGCCAACAAGCGCTCCCCCTGTTGCGCGGCGTTCTGCAGCAAACCCTGTTCCTCAATGATGTCCAGCACCGTACAGCCCACCCGGCAGGCCAGCGGGTTGCCGCCAAATGTACTGCCATGGCTGCCCGGTGTGAACAAGCGGGCCACAGCGCCGCGAGCGACACAGGCGCCGATGGGCACGCCGTTGCCGAGGCCTTTGGCCAACGTCATCACGTCCGGCACGATGCCTTCATGCTGGAAGGCAAACCAGTTGCCGGTGCGGCCGATACCGGTCTGGATCTCATCGAGCATCATCAGCCAGCCCTGGCGGGTACAGTGTTCACGCACGGCGTTCAGGTAGCCGGCCGGCGCCGGCAATACGCCGCCTTCACCCTGGACGGGCTCCAGCAGGACGGCGGCGATGCGCGTGCCGTAAGTCCGGGTGATCGCCTCGAGCGCCGCCATGTCACCAAACCCCACCTTGAGAAAATCCCCCGGCAGGCGCTGAAACCCCAGGCGCACCGATGGCCCGTCGCTAGCCGCCATGGTGCCCAGGGTGCGACCGTGAAACGCGTTCTCCATCACCACCACCAGTGGCGCTTCGATGCCTTTTTTCCAGCCATGCAGGCGCGCAAGCTTGAGCGCGGTTTCATTGGCCTCCGCGCCGGAGTTGTTGAAAAACACCTGGTCCAGGCCGGACAGCTGCGTCAAACGCCGGGCCAGCTGTTGCTGCCAATCGATGCTGTAGAGGTTCGAGGTGTGCAGCAGCAGGCCCGCTTGCTCGCTGATGGCCGCGACCAATTTGGGATGGGAATGCCCAACATTGGTCACCGCTACGCCGGCCACCGCATCCAGGTATTCGCGGCCCTGCTGGTCCCACAAGCGTGTGCCCAGGCCACGGGTAAAACTCAGGGCCAAGGGTTGGTAAGTGGTCATCAGGCAGGCGGCGGTCATGGTGTCAGCTCCAGAAGGTCGTTGCGAAGGCGACAGTATCGTTAGCCACTTATGCTGGATAAACTGCACATTCCTGCAATGACTTTTAATCAGAGCTTGATAATGGATCTGTTCCAGGCGATGTCGGTTTACGTAAAAGTGGTGGAGACCGGCAGCATGACTGCCGCCGCACAGGCCTGTGGAGTGTCCACCACCATGGTCGGCAACCACTTGCGGGCGCTGGAGCAACGCCTGGGTGTCAGCCTGCTCAAACGCACCACGCGCAAGCAGAGCCTCACGGAATTCGGCGGGCAGTATTACCAGCGTTGCCTGGAAGTCCTGGGGCTGGTGGCGGACTCCGAACAGCTCGCCGAACAGGCCAACAGCGACATCCCCCGAGGCACCCTGCGCATCACCGCTCCTCCGGCATTCGGCACCGAACGCCTGGCGCCGGCCCTGAGCGAATTCTCCCAACGCTACCCGCAGATCAAGCTGTACGTGGTGCTCAGCAACCAGCGCATGGACCTGGTGGACAGCGGCTTCGACGCAGCCATCCGCCTGGGCGAACTGGAGCCCTCCAGCCTGATCGCCCGACCGCTGCAGGACTACACCATCACCCTCTGCGCCTCACCTGGATACCTGGCACGACGCGGCACCCCGCAGACGCCGCAAGACCTGCAGCACCACGACTGCCTGGCCTTCGCCTACCCCTCCACCGACGACTGGCGCAACGCCGACAAGCTATGGCGCATGACCGGCTCGGAAGGCGAAGTGGAGATCCCGGTGTCCGGCTCACTGACCATCAACAGCTCCCAGGCTTTGCGCCAGGCAGCGGTGCAAGGCATGGGCATCGTCATGCTGCCCGATGCCCTGGTGCAACCGGAGTTGCAAACCGGCAACCTGGTGGCGTTGCTGGGCAGCTATCAACTGCCGAGCCGCCCCATGCACCTGCTCTACGGCCAGGACCGCCACCGCCTGCCGAAACTGCGGGCCTTTGTGGAGTTCGTCATGGAGAAATGGGCGCGCTAGAAGCTCACGCCCAAGTCACGCAATTGCGCGGCGGTACCCTCGGCAGTCACATGGTGAATTCCCTGCCAGCCGAGCGCCATGGCCGCGTCGACATTGCCTTTGACGTCATCGATGAACACCACTTCCTCCGCCTGAATGGCCGGCAGATGTGCCCGCACCTGGTTGAGGCTGGCGTGGTAGATGGCTGCATCGGGCTTGATCAGGCCCAGCTCCCCCGACACCACGATGTCGCGCAAGCACTGCAGGAAAGGATAGTTGGCGCGCGCATAGGGAAACGTCTCGGCGGACCAGTTGGTGAGCCCGAACAGCGGCATCCCGGCCTGGTGCAGCCCCCTGAGGATCGCCACGCCCTCCGGCAACGCGCCACGCAACATCTCGTGCCAACGGTCGTAGTAGGCGCGGATCAGGCTTTCATGATGGGGGTATTGCTCGACGAGCATGTGAGTACCGTCGGCCAACGAACGGCCGGCATCCTGCTCGGTGTTCCAGGCTTGGGTGCAGATGTTGTCGAGGAACCATTGCCGCTCGGCGTCATCGGCAATCAGCTTGCGATAGAGGTGTTGCGGGTTCCAGTCGAACAGGACACCGCCGAAATCAAAAACGACTGCACGAATGGTCATACGCCCCTCCCCCCTGTGTGTGATGCGCCAGTCTCGCATGCCAGCGGAACAACGCCGCACGTAAACATGCGTAGGACCGTTCTGATAATTTCACGGGGCGTGGGCGGCAAAAAGAGCTGCGCTGCTGCATATCCCTGCATTCCGCGCTCTTTTTCCGGCTGTGCTTAAAACAGCTCGGCATATTTATTCTTCCATACAGTAGAAGACTTCTTTAACGTGCCCTCGCTAATAGAGGGAATGTCTGGTGTGGAAGGGATCATCCAACGTGCCTATGAAACATGACGTGGAGATCTTCAATGAAAGGCGTAATGCCCCCTGCTATCTCACCTTCCGCGCTCAGCCTGGACACCTTGCAACACGCTCAACCCCTCCAGCCGACTGACAACGCTCAAGAGACAACGAACTCGATAAACGTCGCATTTGAGCGCGCACGCGACAAAACCGGAATAGTGTCGAGCCACCTCATTCCCTTGTATAAAATTGCGCTGGCGACCAACTCCATCATTGGCGTACGTCCCGTGGAAACCGTCGCAACAGGGCTGATAGAGGCCGGCCATCCCACCAAGGACTTTCATATCAAGGGGAAAAGCGCCAATTGGGGACCACAAGCCGGCTTGATCTGCACGGACCAGGCCTTCAGCAAGCTCGAAAAATTCAAGCGCGATGCACCTGCCAAAGTCAGCCGCGCCAATGAGCAAATCCAGGAATGCATCAGCGACGGGCATGCCGTCGCAATTCCCTTGAAGCTTTCGCCCGGCCGACTTGGCGAGTTGATGAAACTCGGCCACATCACTCAACTGGCATCGAACGAGCACGAAGGGACGTTGCGTTTCAGCGCGGAGGGGCCCAGTCAGCAGCTGTATGCATTCGAAGGCCAGCGCTCGTCACCTTTGGAACACAACTACCTCATTACCCACGAGGGCAAGCCCCTTGAAGTGCTCGCAAAAAAGGCCGATGGCAAGGCACTGACGGCCGACTATGACCTGCACATGGTGGCGCCGCACCTGAGTGACTTCGGCCCCCAGGATGTGATCCCGGTGCCCGATATTGCGCACAGTGTGTTCAAGGGACGAATTGATCGCTACAGGCAGCATCAACCAGACGCCAAGGCGTTTCAGGTGCCGCAAGCGTTACGCGCAGACTATGAAAGCGCCGCGCATTTCTATCATAAGGAAGATCCCGACCTGGGCAACGCCACGCCGCGAATAAGGCAAATGATAGCGCTGATCAATCACAGGTTGGTCGGCAATGGAGAGCGGGTGGTCCACCATAATGCGGATTCTGGCAGCCCGGCAGCGGAAGTCGCCGCTAACTACCCGGCCACGTTTTTCCTGCCGACCAAGCTGGGACGCTTCGACGAAATCAGCATCATCAACGATGGCAAGGAAATGGCGGAACTGATAAAGACGGCCAAGGACAGCGGCTATCACGTGCCACTGAATCCGCTTTGGGAGCGAGACGTGGTCGGTATCAAGCGCTCTGGTTTCACCCATGCCCAAGAGCGGCTGGCATCAGCCTTTCGCCCAGGCTGACGTTCTGTGCGCTTGCAAAACAACAGCCTCATAACAGGGTTATCGAGGCTGCTGTCTACGCCGTCACTTATGCCGAGACGAGACCGTTGATCTTCACGGTCGGATTGACGTCAGCGTCGTAGTCCACGCCATCGATCTCAAAACCGAACAAGCGCAGGAATTCAGCCTTGTAGCCGGCGAAATCGCTGATCTCGTTGACGTTGTCGTCGGTCACTTGGTTCCACAGTGCAGCCACGGCGTCCTGTACTTTCGGCTCCAACTCAGCCAGGTCGGCACGCAGGCGGCCGTCGGCGTCGAGTTTCGGCTCGCTGCCGTACAGGCTGTCCTTGAACAGGCCGTAGACCTGCTCGATGCAGCCTTCGTGGGTGCCCTGCTCTTTCATCACTTTGAACAGCAGCGACAGGTACAGCGGCATGATCGGAATCGCCGAGCTGGCCTGGGTTACCACGGCCTTGAGCACCGACACACGGGCGTCGCCCTTGAGCGCTGCCAGGTTGTCGCGCAGGGTCAGGACTTTCTTGTCCAGGTCTTTCTTGGCTTCGCCGATGGAGCCGTTCCAGTAGATATCCTGGGTCAGCTTCTCGCCGAGGTAGGTGAACGCGGTGGTCTTGGCGCCTTCGGCCAGGACGTCGGCGTCACGCAGGGCGTCGATCCACAGCTGCCAGTCTTCGCCACCCATCACTTTGACGGTGCCGTCGATTTCTTCCTGGGTGGCTGGCTCCAGGGTGGTGTCGACCACAACGCCTTTGTCGGTGTTGATACCGCGCAGGGTCACGGCCTTGCCGATCGGCTTGAGGGTGGAGTTGTGCACCACGCCTTGCGGGTCGGTACGGCGTGGCGCGGCCAGGCTGTAGACCACCAGGTCGATCTTGCCCAGGTCTTTCTTGATGGTTTCGATGGTCAGGCGCTTGATCTCGTCGGAGAACGCGTCGCCATTGATGCTCTTGGCGTACAGGCCTTTCTCGACGGCAAACTTCTCGAACGCAGCGCTGTTGTACCAGCCGGCGGAGCTCAGCTTGCCTTCTTCGCCTTCTTTCTCAAAAAACACGCCCAGGGTGTCGGCGCCGCAGCCAAACGCAGCACTGATGCGCGCGGCCAGGCCGTAGCCAGTGGAGGCGCCCAGGACCAGCACCTTCTTGGGGCCGCCTTCGATGGCGCCGTGTTGGGTCACGTAATCGATCTGCTCTTTGACATTCGCTTCACAGCCAACAGGGTGAGCGGTCACACAGATAAAGCCACGAACCCGCGGTTTGATGATCATAAAATTTCTGCCTCTTCCAAGGGGTCGACGGCCAGTGGTGGCCATTCAACTTCAATCGTACCGGTCTATGACGTCCGAAAAACCGAAGCGTCACGATAGTCGCAAATCTTCTGTTAACAAAGTCCAATCCGCATCCACGAGGCCCTTGGCGACCCTGCGTCGGGTTTTGTGCAAAAACTGGAAGCTGATCGAGCCGTTTCTGCGGCATGATGGTGGCGGACGGTGTTTGCACTCAGCCCTGTGCCTGAGGTAAACAATCGGCTCGTGCGACCTAATCGGCGCCCACCATTCTCAAGCCATCGCGGCCTGCCACAGGTGCGATGGCTGCGCTTTCAAGGAATCAGAATGCCCCAACGTCAAGTCATCAATGCCTCCGTCAGCCCCAAGGGCAGCCTCGAAACCCTGTCTCAACGTGAAGTGCAACAGCTGAGCGAAGCCGGTACCGGCAGCACCTACACCCTGTTCCGCCAGTGCGCCCTGGCTATCCTCAACACCGGCGCCCACATCGACAATGCCAAGACCATCCTCGACGCCTACAAAGACTTTGAAGTGCGTATCCACCAGCAGGATCGCGGCGTGCGCCTGGAACTGCTGAATGCACCCGCCGACGCGTTCGTCGATGGCGAAATGATCGCCAGCACCCGTGAAATGCTCTTCAGCGCCCTGCGCGATATCGTCTACACCGAAAATGAGCTGGACAGCCAGCGCATCGACCTGAGCAACTCCCAGGGCATCACCGACTACGTGTTCCACCTGCTGCGCAACGCGCGCACGCTGCGCCCCGGTGTGGAACCGAAGATCGTGGTGTGCTGGGGCGGCCACTCGATCAATACCGAAGAATACAAATACACCAAGAAAGTCGGCCACGAACTGGGCCTGCGCAGCCTTGATGTGTGCACCGGCTGCGGCCCTGGCGTGATGAAAGGGCCGATGAAAGGCGCGACTATTTCCCACGCCAAGCAACGCATTACCGGGGGGCGCTACTTGGGGCTGACCGAACCGGGCATCATCGCGGCGGAAGCGCCGAACCCGATCGTCAACGAACTGGTGATTTTGCCGGACATCGAGAAACGCCTGGAAGCCTTCGTGCGCGTGGGCCACGGCATCATCATCTTCCCCGGCGGCGCCGGTACGGCCGAAGAGTTCCTGTACCTGCTGGGCATCCTGATGCACCCGGACAACCAAGGCCTGCCCTTCCCGGTCATTCTCACCGGCCCGGAGCATGCGGCGCCGTACCTGCAACAATTGCACGCTTTTGTTGGCGCCACCCTGGGCGAAGCGGCGCAGGCGCACTACCAGATCATCATCGACGACCCCGCTGAAGTGGCCCGGCAGATGACCGCAGGCCTCAAGGCGGTGAAGCAGTTCCGTCGCGAGCGCAATGACGCCTTCCACTTCAACTGGCTGCTGAAGATCGACGAGGGCTTCCAGCGCCCGTTCGACCCCACCCACGCCAACATGGCCAGCCTGCAATTGAGCCACGCATTGCCACCCCATGAACTGGCGGCGAACCTGCGCCGCGCGTTCTCGGGCATTGTCGCGGGCAACGTCAAGGACAAGGGCATCCGCCTGATCGAGCAGAACGGCCCTTACGAGATCAACGGCGACCCGGCCATCATGAAGCCGCTGGATGAGCTATTGAAGGCGTTCGTGGCCCAGCACCGCATGAAGTTGCCGGGCGGCGCGGCGTATGTTCCCTGCTATCGCGTGGTGCAATAACGCCAGCAGACGGTCATAAGTTGTAGTGCTTTCGGGCGTGCGTGTGGCGTGAATCGGACTAGGTTTCACTTATTCCGATTCACGTATCCGCCAAGGAGCACGAGGGTCGAAAGCCGCATGATCGAGCTGGATACCCATGTGCTGGTGCGCAACCGCGGCGTTGCAGCAACGGGCAGGCTTTGGTAAAAACCGCCTCTAACCTTGATCGAGAGAATGACCAACGTGCGCACGCTTTTACTGGCAGCCCTGGCCATGGCGCCTACCCTCGCCCTGGCCGATACCATCGCCTGGCCCGACCTGCCGGAAACCTGCTTTGTCAGCGGTCGATCTGCTACCACCGCAGATGTCGACAGTGGGTGCGCGGCATTTCTGATCGATGTGAAAGGCAAGCCGGCGGGTACGCCAATCAAACTGGATATTCCCCAGTACGCCATGCATGTCGACGAAGCCAGCGGCAAGGAAACCCCGGTGATCCTCATCCAGGCAGAGCAGAACGGTGAGATAAAGGCGGTGGGCTATAAGGAACTCGGCACCGATCAACTCGGCGCTGCGCTGTTGCGGGAGGTTCGACTTCTAGGCACCCAGAAGCCGAGTTAGGCTGAACCCACACACAAAAAAGCCCGCTGACCGTCACCGGTTCAGCGGGCTTTTTATCGGGTGTTGCTTACAGCGCCAGGTCGGACGCCGGCTTGCTCGGCTCAGCCGCAGGCTTGGCAGCCTCGGTTGCTGCTGGAGCAGTCTTGGCCGGAATCACAGGCGGGGTCGGCAATTGCAGGATACCGGCCGTGTAGGCCCATTCCTTGGCAACTGCTTCAGGGCTGTCATTCAGCTTGGTGCCGTAGCTCGGTACGATCTGGTGCAGCTTGGCTTGCCACTCAGGAGTCGCGACCTTGTCCTTGAACACTTTCTGCAGCACGGTCAGCATGATCGGGGCCGCGGTGGACGCGCCTGGCGATGCACCCAACAGGCCTGCGATGGTGTTGTCGGCGGAGCTGACCACTTCGGTACCGAGTTTCAGGACGCCGCCCTGCTCTTCGTCACGCTTGATGATCTGCACGCGCTGACCGGCTTGCCACAGGCGCCAGTCGGATTGCTTGGCGTTCGGGAAGTACTCTTGCAGTGCCTTGAAGCGGTCGTCATCCGACAGCATCAGTTGGCCGGCGAGGTACTCGACCAGTGGGTATTCACGAATACCGACTTTGGTCATGGGCCAGATGTTGTGGGTGGTGGTGCTGGTCAGCAGGTCCAGGTACGAGCCTTCTTTCAGGAACTTGGTCGAGAAGGTGGCGAATGGGCCAAACAGAATCACACGCTTGCCATCCAGCACGCGGGTGTCCAGGTGCGGAACCGACATCGGTGGCGCGCCAACCGAAGCCTTGCCGTAGGCCTTGGCCAGGTGCTGCTCGGCCACGGTTGGGTTGTCGGTCACCAGGAACGAGCCACCTACCGGGAAGCCAGCGTATTCCTTGGCTTCAGGAATGCCCGACTTTTGCAGCAGGTGCAGGGCACCGCCGCCTGCGCCGATGAACACGAACTTGGCGTCGGTTTCAGTCTTGGTGCCGTCTTTCAGGTTTTTGTAGCTCACACGCCACGAACCGTCGGCGTTCTTGGTGATGTCCTGCACTTCGCTCGACAGTTTCAAGTCGAACTTAGGGGTGGTCTGCAGGTGAGCGACGAACTGGCGGGTGATCTCGCCGAAGTTCATGTCGGTACCCAGCGGGCTCCAGGTGGCCGCGATTTTCTGGTTCGGGTCACGCCCTTCCATCATCAGCGGAACCCACTTGGCAATCTGCGCCGGGTCTTCGGAGTACTGCATGCCGGCGAACAGTGGGCTCGCTTGCAGGGCTTCGTAGCGTTTTTTCAGGAACTTGATGTTGTCATCGCCCCACACAAAGCTCATGTGCGGAGTGGTGTTGATGAACGAACGCGGGTTCTTCAACACGCCCTGCTGGACCTGCCAGGCCCAGAACTGACGGGAGATCTGGAACGCTTCGTTGATCTCGACCGCTTTCGGGATCTCAACGTTGCCGTTCTTGTCTTCCGGGGTGTAGTTCAGCTCAGCCAGGGCGGAGTGACCGGTACCGGCGTTGTTCCAGCCGTTGGAGCTTTCTTCGGCGACGCCATCGAGGCGCTCGACCATCTCCATCGACCAGCCCGGCTCCAACTCATTGAGCCAGACACCCAGGGTGGCACTCATGATGCCGCCGCCGATCAGCAGCACATCGACCTTCTTTGCCTCTTCCGCGTGAACGGAGCTGATCCCCAGCGACAAAGCCAGCCCCAGCAAGGCAGTGTTTACTTTTTTAAACATCAGTAGCACCTATGATAAAACGCCATCCGCCCCACCGCCCCTGATCATGGGCAACCCGCCATCGCACTGCGCCAGGCAACGCATTACGGGGTTTGCACATTCACGAGAGAGCCGCAGGGTGGGCACACAAGGCCGACGTGTCGACCTCACTTTTATGTCCCTTCTGCGCTGACTTCTTATCATTATTGGCTTCAGCTACCTGGGCGACAGCCAATCGCTGGGACGTATACGGATGTACGTACCCAAGAGAGACTAGCCCAAGACGGCGCGCAGAATATCACGGCAAACAGCGTTTATGCGCCGTTTGGCCAATTGACAGCACTAAATCGAGGGTTTTGATCCGCGCCTGTCAAGCCTGGCAGGCGCGACCTGGGGTCACAGGCCCGGAACTCTCACGCAAAAGGCTGTTCTAGACACCTTCGTCGCTGCTTGCGTAGCATCGATGGCTGTCTTGTGTGCAACCCCTTCAAATAGAGCGATCCATGTCTATCCACCAAACCCCCGGGCACGTGCTGCCCGCGCGCAGCGCCGCCAAAATGGAAGCTGCCATGGCCGTGGGCGCTTTCGCTATCGGTACCGGCGAATTCGCCATCATGGGCCTCATGCCCGACATCGCCCAGAACCTGGGCTTGAGCGAGCCCCAGGTCGGCCACGCCATCAGCGCCTACGCCTTGGGCGTCATGGTCGGCGCGCCCCTGTTGGCGATCCTCGGCGCCAAGCTGCTGCGCAAACATATGCTGTTGCTGCTGATGGGCCTGTATGCCTTGGGCAACTTCGCCACGGCCTTCACCCCGACGTTCGGCTCGCTGGTGGCCTTCCGCTTTATCAGCGGCCTGCCCCATGGCGCCTACTTCGGCATCGCCGCCGTGGTGGCCTCGAGCATGGTGCCCACCGACAAACGCGCCGGCGCCGTCGCCCGCGTGATGATGGGGCTGACGCTGGCGATGCTGCTGGGCAACCCCATCGCCACCTACCTGGGCCAGCACTTGGGCTGGCGCTCGGCCTTTGCATTGGTCAGTGTTATCGCGCTGTGCACCCTCGCACTGGTCTGGCAGTTCGTGCCCCACCGCCCCGACGAACAACGCAGCGACCCGCGCAAGGAACTGCGCGCTTTCACCAAACCCCAGGTGTGGATGGCCCTGGCTATTGGCGCCATCGGCTTCGCCGGGATGTTCTGCGTGTTCAGCTACCTGGCGCCGACCATGCTCGAAGTGACCAAGGTGTCGCCGCAATGGATTCCGTTCGGTCTCGCCGCGTTTGGCGTAGGGGGAATCATCGGCAACATCGCGGGCGGCAAGCTGTTCGACCGCCTGCAGTTCCGCGCGGTGGGCTGGATCATGGTGTGGTCGATGGCCGTGCTGATTTTCTTCACCTTCGCCGCCAGCTCACTGTGGAGCGTACTGCTGGGCATCGGCCTGGTCGGCACCATGATCGCCATGGCCGCGCCACTGCAAATCCGCTTGATGGACATTGCCCACGAAGCGCCAAGTCTGGCGGCGGCGTCGAACCATGCGGCGTTCAACCTGGCGAACGCGCTGGGGCCGTGGCTGGGTGGTATGGCGATTACGGCGGGGTATGGGTGGACGAGCACCGGGTACATAGGCGCCGCGACGGCACTGATCGGCTTGGGCATCTACTTGATTGCCAGGCGCATGAAAGGCGGACACTGATCATCAGGTCAGCCTGACACTGGAGTTGCAAGGTTGGACTGCCGACCTTGCAATCTCCAAACAGGAACTATTCACATCTTAGTTATCAGGGAACAATTCGTGGCACTGAGAATTTTTTTCTCTACAATCCGTGAACGTATTAGAAAGGAATTTTTTCGTGAGCCGTTCAACGAATTCAGACACCCGTCAACCTGATGATGAAATAGACCTTATTCCCCTCTTGCTGGACTTATGGTCAAACAAGACAACGCTGATAGCAACAACTCTGGCGGGTGTTGTTGTGTCGCTTTCCCTCTACGCCACTGCACCGGAACAATGGACGGCCAGTACCTACATCACCAAGTCATCCCTTTATAGCCTATATAAACACGTCAACGATAAGGGTGGCACTTCGACTGATGGCGCCCAGTCGCTGGAGACCCGGCTGTACAGTTCAATCCAGAACGACGTGTTCTACACCGCGATGGGTATCATGGCGGCCAAGGCCATCGCCCTGAAAGAAACCGCACCCAGGAGCGGTAACGAGCCCGTTCTTTACATCGCCTCCGCGAGCGCAACCACGCCTGAGCAGGCGAAAAAGCAGCTTGAAACGGCACTGGATTCGGCCAATACCGAAGCGATTTCCTTGAACTTGCCCTCACTGCCCGCTGACAGTGGCTTGACGGCATTCAACACGCTCGATGACATCAAAGCTGTCAATAATAAAAGTCTGAAAAAGTACCCCATTCTGGGCGCTCTGCTCGGAATCCTGCTAGGCAGTACATTCGTTATTGGCCGTTTTTTAGTGCGCCAGTACCGGCCCTCCACTCGCAGTTGAAATACTCAAACCAATTCGAGAAGCAGCCAATAGATAACTGCACTTAGAATGACTGCAGTAAAAACAATAAACAATTTTGCAAATAATGTCGTTTTCATCACCGCGCTCGAAAAACACAATAGTGGCATTACGACATTATCGCACTGAATGCAGGCACGCTCACAGCCCTCATCAACGCCGCCGCCATCGGCCCGCCCCTTAAGACGGAGGGCGATTGCGGCAACGCGATTCCTGATAAACTCGCGGCCTCCGCCCTGCCCTTTCAGATCGACCAATGCCCCTGACGACAGCTTCACCTGCTTCGCTTTCCCGCCGCTTCAGCGTCGCGCCGATGATGGATTGGACCTACTTTACAGCCACCCCTTAAATATAAAGGCCTGTAGAGCAATATTTTTTTCCCCGTACCAATTTTGTACCATCACCAATAGAACTTTCTTGCCATTATCCTAACCACCTCTAGAATCCAGAAATCATTTGATAAATCGGATTCCTTTATGCGCATCGCTTTCAGACTGGTTCTATTCGCAGCTTTCTTAGGGTGTGTAGCCTGGGCCATCGCGAAGCCTGGCTTTGACTCCGTGACAGCTGCCATCATTGCGTTTGGTAGCCTGCTAGCAGCGTTCATTGCGGAAAAGAAAGCAGAGGCGACTCAATCGCAGAAGGTGGGGGCGAATTCGAACGCCATTCAAGCTGGCCGTGACGTAAATATCAGCAAATGAGGTCAGGTATGTTTGGCGGAAACCAAGATCAGAATGTCGGAACCGGTGCGGTCGCCGTTCAAGCAGGAAATGATATCCACATTACCCAAAATGGCCTCTCATATTCTGAAGTCCGCGATGTAGCGCTGGATGTTTTTCGAGCAAATTTCTTTCAATTGGCTGGACCGGCAATGGAGACGGCTAAAGCTCGAGCGGAAGAAATCACCGAAGATTTTCTCAAGAAACTCCAGCAGGAAAATCCGAACGGTTTCGGAAAGGGTCAAGATCCAGACTTTCAGCATGCGTTGTTTACAGTACAACGAGAGTACGCCAGAACCGGAGATAAAGATCTAGGCGACCTGTTGGTCGATCTTCTTGTTGATCGAAGCAAGCAGGAACAGAGAGATATACTCCAGATAGTGCTCAACGAGTCTCTTGCAACCGCGCCAAAGCTTACCGATTCACATCTAGCAGTGTTAGCTATAAAATTTTTATTCCAATACACACAAAACTCCGGGATAGGCAATCACCATCTACTTGGAGAATATTTTGATGCGAACGTATTGCCTTTTTCATCAAAGCTCATAAAAAACAATGCTTGCTACCAACATTTAGAATTTACTGGCTGTGGTAGCATCCAAATGGGTGAGTCATCGCTTGAAGGCATACTCGATTTCCATTATGCAGGACAATTCTTTAAAGGCTTTGATCGTAACGAGATATCAGACAGAGAAATCTCAACTGGGTTAGACGATAACTTTTTCATGATATGCATAAATAACCCGTCTAAGATCCAGGTTCGAGCCAACAACCTCGCAGCACTGGAAAAAAAATTCGAAGAACATAGTATAAGCACAGAAGACCGCGAAAAAATAACAGCTTTATTTAACATAGAAAAAATGACTCCTCCTGAAATACGTGAGACATGCATTTTGATCAGACCATATATGGACTCCGTTTTTGACGCATGGTCAACTTCAAATATGAGATTTTTTACGCTAACAAGCGTCGGAATGGCTATAGCGCATGCAAATATCAAACGGTACATCGGCGAATTCGCCAGCCTATCGATTTGGATAAATTAACTTTTATAAATGTCGCAGATTTTTCATGCAGCCGTAAGACGTAAGTTTAAGTTTATCGACGGGCTTCCGCTGATAACTGAAGATTAGAATTTCTGTTTTTTGCTGATAATACATTCAAGTATCGAAAGCATCGCTGTTATGGATTAACGATTCCAGGTATAGCCAACTGCCATGCTTGATTTTTCCAAAAAGAGCAGCTCGCTGCCCCAGCAAGAGCCACAACTGTTCTATACATATAGTTGAGATAGCTGATCCGTTTGATCGAAGCGTTTTTAGAAATTTTAATCAGCATGACCGGGGGGGTGAGAAAAACATGTCCAAGAAAAACCAACTAAATTTTATTGCAGAAAAAAAATCTCGGGCTGAAAACTGGGAATATGCCGGTTGGATAGAGCTAGCTACGCTTCACAGCGGCTTCTCCTCGCTCAAATCTCCTGAACCATATCAAATGTCTCTTCATGTTGTAGCTATCGCTTCCTGCATTGAAGCGTTTTCTCGAGCGTGCTTTAAGATCCTGATCGACGGAGACGATAGTCCCTACTTGGAAAGAGCAAAAAATTTCAGAGACCTTACATTTGATTTTGAACTTACTAAGGCACTGAGCCGCAAGGAAATAACCTTTGGAGATTTGGTTAGCCATAATGTTGGGGTCAGCAGCGCCGACCAAATAATAAAACACTTTAATACGTTATTTGAAGGCGACACCGGCTATCGAAACTTTAAGGATAGCTTATCGACAGTTCGGGAGTTTATAGAACCCCCTGAAGAGGCAATTATGGATGCTTCAGATAAATATGAAGTAGAGTATGGTGAATTAATTGTTAACGATGCGAACCAGCTAATCTGTGATATCCAAGATATATTTTCAGCCCGCCACATCGCCGCTCATGAAGCAAATTTTAAATTGGTCACTGTCGATCAACTGCGTCGCTGGTTTGAAAGCGCAATGACCTTTGCAACTGCCACGCATGAGATTATCGAGCAAAAGCTTAGGCCAGGCGCTTCACGCGCCGCGTTCGGGAGTTCGGTTCAAGCCTTACAAAATTCAGGGACACTATATTTCAAGATAGGTGACTTGTGGCGGGGGTTAGTGGAAAAATGGGAAATTGAATGGCGTATTGATGAAACCAATATAGAAAAGTTATGGGCAACAATCAAAGATTCGGAAGAAGCTTTTGCTGTGTATCTCGAAAAAGAAATCGCTATCCACTACCAGCGTGTGGGGATGATCACAGGAAATGGATATCGTCATCTTGAAGCAAAAATTCAGAAAATCCTTCTTGAATCTAAAGTGGATTATCTTAAGCGACTAAAAGCAGAGGTGTAGCGATACATCATCCGTGTACCGCTCATACAAAATGGCGACCACATCTCGACCAGGTGCGGGAGCCTTTTTACGCCACGTTTATCACCGGTCATCCCACCGGTGTCTCGCCCACGGCCAGCAGCGACATTCTTAAGCAAGCAGCGATGTCTGTGGCTCCAATCCTGCACTCTCGATAAGCACGCCCCCGTGGTCGCAGCCATGTGCGCGAGAGCGTCCGTACATCATCGTGATGAGTGCGTCGCGAGGTGAGCGCACGCACTGCGCGATAAGCAGTGGCATTTTCTGGGTGAGGCACCGGAAAAAGGTAATACAGGTAATTCGTGACGCCGTACTGGCTACAGCCCTTACGCTCCAAGGCTTTGAGGCGAAAACGGAAAGGTAATATCTAAGTAACAAATAGGTTATGTAATTACTCTTCTTAAAAGTAATATCTGAAACTTATCTAATCCTTATAAATCAATAGGTTACGATAAAATTACCTGAGAGATTACTGAAAATAACTTTTCCAAGTAATTAACGAAACCCAATGAAACAGGGGCCTCCAGGCACTTTTTAATCACCACATTTCCTAATTACTTTTTTCCGACGCCTTTCCTAAAAACACCACAACCAGCCCCAGCACCATCCCGCCATACTTATACCTTTGCAGGGTTCCGCAGGGATTCAACCTTCTCAAAAGGCCAACCAAGCGCCCTGCCAGGACCGCACCGAGGCATCTGCAGGGGTGCAGAAAAAACGGCCCATTTAGCCCGCAGGCGAGGTGGGGGGACGACGGCGCGCGCCGAGTGCTGAAGCACGCCACTGCCCCACTTGTGGCACGTCAGTAACCCTATGTAGCACGCCAACTCCCCCGGCTTGCAGCGGTGAGCCTGGGCCTGTCCTGGCTGCGACTGCTCGGTAGGCGGAAACATGCTGAAAGCCCAGTGTTTATTGGCCCACGCAGCCCCCTACGCTTGCCGTGACAGCCAGCAAATGCTATGTTGGAGTGGGTTTTTTCATGCTGCTGAAGGGCAAACTTTCATCTATGCCAGCTGACTTTTCCGGCCCAATCTCCGCCTTCCCTCTTACAGCTCGTCGCCTCAAATCGCGTCATGGCTAAACGTCATTTACTGTATGTGCATACAGTATTGGATTCGTAACCATGAACAACGATGAAGACACCCTCGGATGGCTTGGCCTCCCCACCCCACTGCAGATGTACCGACAGCATTGCCGTCTGCTAGAGAACGAGATCCAGGAACTCAACCTGCAATTACGAAAAGCGCGGGCAGACGTTTTCGGTATCAGTGAAATGCTGCTGGAAACCCAGGCGAAGAACACAGAGTTTGCGGGGTATCTGCGGGAACGCGGGGCCGAAGCCGCAACAATGCGTAAGCAAATCGCGGACCTGACCACGTTGTCCAATGTGAGCAGGCGGGAGGCGGACGAGCTGCGGCGCATCGTCAATGAAATGAGACCTCGGCCGACCACGATTGTCTAAGGTCAAACGGAAAGAGGGTTTGCCATGTGCGGAAGACTGTCGCAGTACCGGGGAATCCACGACTTTGTTGCGGCACTGAGCATGCCCAATGCCCTGGCAAACTCGGTGGGTGATCAGCCGATCGAGCGATACAACGTCGCCCCAACGACCCACGTGGCGTTACTACACCTGCAGGGCGAGTTGCTACACGCCGATCCTGTGCGATGGGGGTGGCGCCCACATTGGGCGAAAGACCGGGCCGCGCCCATCAATGCGCGCGTCGAAAAGGTTGCACACGGCCCGTTCTTTAGGGCGATCTGGCCACACCGTGCGATCACGCCTATCGACAACTGGTTCGAATGGGTGGATGAAGGCGGACCGAAGAAACAGCCTTATCTCATCCGCAGGCGGGACGGGGCACCGATCTTGTGCGCAGCCATTGGCCAGCTACCAGACGCTGATGAAGGCCCGGGCGAGCATGACGGCTTTGTGATCATCACCGCAGACAGCGCCGGCGGTATGGTGGACATCCACGACAGAAGGCCCGTGGTACTTACTCCGTACCTTGCCAGTGAATGGCTGAACCCAGCAACGCCAAAAGAGCGTGCTGAGCAGATGGTGTTGCACCAGGGCGAGCCGCCCGAGGCCTTTGAATGGTTCAAGGTCAGTACAGCCTTGGGCAATGTGAGGAATAAGGACGCCTGTTTAATTCAGCAAGTGCCATAGAAACTGATCTCCACCGGAGATCTAAGCAGCAGCACTAGTGGCGTTGTAGTATCAGGGACGTTTGATGCTTGGCTAAGACAGACACAACGCGAGGAGAGACAAATGCGAAGAGACATGGATTTGATGAGACTTGTGGTGCTAAAGGTCGAGGAGGACCATCAGGGACCAAATCATCTGGTCGAATACGAGGACTTTAACCATCAAATGGTGATTGAAGGTTTCACACCTGACCAGGTCGAGTATCACCTCAAACTCGCCATGCAAAGCAGGCTATTTGACATGCCTGGTAATGCTGGGTGGCTTTACATTTTTCAGGGGCTCACACCTGCCGGACACGATTTTGCAGACTCGGTAAGGGACGAAAAAATCTGGAAAATGACGAAAGAAGGGGCATTGAAGGCAGGAGGTTTGACCTTCGAACTGCTGGGCCAATTAGCGAAGGGGTTGATCAAGCAACAACTCGAAAAGCATACAGGGGTCGCCCTGTAGTGAAATCTGGAGAACTCGGCACTTTCGAGTGACTCAGCGTCAAGCGGGTGTTAGCGCACCTGCTCGTCGCCTCGTTTACTGCGCGGGGGTACTATTTCTCCCCCGCTCCAAGTTCAAAGGGCTTGAAGCGCACGACTTCCTCGCCGACCCAATCATTGAGAAGGGCAAGGCGTGCCTGAATCGGCTCAAGCTCCAGGGTGGCCCATACCTCCCCTGCCTCCTTCGGGGAGCCAAAGCCCCCGGCGTTTTTCGGCACGATGCCCATCAGTTGGGGATAAACCCGCAAAGCCGCGAGCACATCGCCCTGAGTCTGGTCCTTGATCGAGTTGAATTCGTCCTTGGCCGAAACCTCGCTGACCGGTATCAGCTGTATGCCTTCTTTCTTCCCGTTCGGCGCGTACACAAACAGGTTGCGGAAGTTGCCCGGCCCCTTGGAATTTTTCAAAGCGGTGCGCAAGTCATTGATGTCAGATTCGTTCTGCGCCGCGTCCGTCATGTACAAGATGAAACCCGCATGACTGCCGTTCTCGTAGTACTTGCGGCGAAACAACGTCGCCGATTGATTCAACAGCGCCGATTGCAGAGCACAGAGCCACTCCGGCAACCCGTAAATTTCCTGATGCAGATCCAGCTCACGTAAGTGAAAGACGCTGCCCTGGTCAAATTCATGCTCATTCTTCCAGCCCTGCACCTGGAAAAAGCGTTCGTCCTTCCCCACTCGCATGTACTTCGCCAACGGCGGCTTTAGCGCCACAGTCGAGCCCAGTAGTGACCGCCGCGCCTCCACGTACGCATTGCCCAATGCCAGGTAGTCCTGAGCGTATTGGTCAAACGCCTCGCGGGTCAGCAGCTTGTGCGGGATGAACGTTCGGGTCAGTTGGTTACGCTTGAAGCGCAGCCCAGAGTCGAGGTGAACGCTCGCTTTAACCGACCGGGCAAGTCCGTCCAGTGACAATGGCGGCTCATACCAGCGCCCGTTAAACCAGCACTCCAACGAATCGAATATCTCCCTGGCCGACAACACCGACTCCGGCTCACCGAACGTGAATGCCACCGACTTGTGATCACTCACCGCCTGCTCAGTGGCAACCGCCACCTCATTATCTGTACTCATCAAAAAAGCTCCATCCGCCCGGTATTGGCAGCCGTCTGCCCTTCGAGCGGTTCGTGGTGTAGTGCATGGAAAAGAGCCCAGGCCAGGTCGGCATGGCCGGTTGATTCGCTACGCCCAGCCGTATAGGTGAACTGCCGGCCGCTGGCGGTGATCGTTTTGCGGATAGCCATCAGTGATTGCGCGAAGTCCGTCCAGCCGGCGTCGAACTCCAGTCGGCCCTTGTTGATCACGTCATAGGCCTTCATGACCAAACGCGACTTCACCTCTGGCGAATAGCTGAAGGTTGTCAGTCCGGGGAAGAACTGCCGCACCAGCTGCGCCACGCCCGAGCCCATACCTGTTACGTCGATGCCGATATAGGTCACCCAATATCGCTGGGTCACCATGCGGATGGATTCGGCCTGCGCCGCGAAGTCCATGCCACGGAACTGGTGGCGCTCAATCACCCGGAACTTACCGCCCGGCACCATCGGCGGCGCTACGACCACCAGACCAGAGCTGTCGCCCGTTTCGGCCGGGTCATAGCCCAACCACACTTGGCGGTCAGCCAACGGGCGCGGCGCCAATGGTTTGTAGTCCTCGGCCCAGTTGACCCAACTGTCCACCATGCACGACTGCAACATTGCCAGCGGAAAGATACTCGCCCCGTCGTCCACAAACTGGCACATCAGCAGGTTCTGGAAGGCCTCGGCGTCGTACTCCTGGCGCAGCTCTTCAAGGTCGAACAAGTCACAGCCGCGCTGCTCGGCGTCCAGAATCGTGACGATCTGCCGCCACACCTTGTCCTCGCACAACCGCCCCTGTTGCAGGGCATCGTGGGACACATCCACGGAAATACGGTTGGCGGCAGGCTTGCCCTTGTTGAAGCGCTCCCCCGTCCAGAACGTGTAGGCCTCGTGGGCCATGCTCGACGGGGTGCTGAAGTAAGTGCGGCGGTACTGTTTCTGCATCGCCATGCCCGAGGCGACCTTGTTCAGTTCCTTGAACTTGAACGTCCAGAAGAATTCATCGAAGTAGAAATTGCCGTGGTAGCCCTGGGCGGTTCGGGCGTTGGTGCCCAGGAAGTGCAGCTCTGCGCCGTTCGCCAGCGTAATGGGATCGCCAGTCAGCTCAACGCCGACGACTTCCCTGGCAAAGGACTGAATATACGACTTGAAAATGTGAGCCTGATTCTTCGACGCCGACAGGAAAATCTGGTTACGGCCGGTGGTCAGGGCATCAATCAACGCCTCCCGAGCGAAGTAGAAAGTCGCGCCGATCTGCCGGCTCTTCAGGATGGCCCTGGTGCGCTGATTGCCAGCTTTGTACCAATCCAGCTGATAACCGAAGCACCCATCGACAAAAGCCTGGGTGAGCAGCTCGATATGCTCTTCGCTGAACTCATTGCGGCTCGGTTTTTTCTTTGGCCCGCTGTTGCGGTCATTCAGCTTCGGGTTTAGCTCAGACTCGGTGCCGCCGCCCTGGAACCGCTGAATACGGGCCTGGCGCTCCAACTGCCGGTGGAGCAGATCAATTTCCTTAAAGTCGCCGCCGGTCTTGCCTTCCTTCAGGATTAACTGCACCAGCCGGGCCTCCAGCGCCCCGCCGATGCGCTCGACGTTATCCGCCCGGTCCCATTCGTCACGGGTTTTCCAGCTGTGGACGGTCTTCTCTTTTTCGTCCAGGTACTCGGCAATTTCGGTGATGCGCCAACCCGTCCAGTACAAAAATTTGGCCTGGCGACGGTTATCACGGATGGGGATTTCGGCGAGAGCATTCATGGCGCAGATGCTGCCTCCCGCGCGCGTGGTACACCCGCCCCGCTCACTGTAAGGCGTCGCGCTACAAGTCCGGCTCGTTGCCCGCGAGGCCGCAGCTACCGACCATGCCCACATCGCAACGGCAGTTCGCCGCCACCGCACTGAGGACTCCCCATGGCCAGCAGCACCAAACAGAAATTCCGCTCCAAGTGGACCCGCATTGCCGTCGAAGGCGCGACCACCGATGGCCGCATCATCGAGCGGAGCTGGATTGACGACATGGCCTCGCAGTACAGCCAGAACACCTATGGCGCTCGCATCAACTGCGAACACATCAAGGGTTACTGGCCCGGTGGCGAGTTCGGTGCTTATGGCGACGTAGTGGCGCTCAAGGCTGAAGAAGTCGAGATTGCCGGAATCAAGAAATTGGCGTTGTTCGCCCAGCTCGAACCCAACGACGCATTGCTGGCCTTGAACAAGGCCGGCCAGAAGGTCTACACCTCGGTCGAGATCCAACCCAAGTTTGCCGATAGCGGCAAGGCCTATCTGGTCGGCCTCGCCATCACTGACACCCCAGCCAGCCTGGGCACCGAAGCCCTGAGCTTCAGCGCTACACATGGCACCTTGGCCGGACGCAAACAGGACAAAGACAACCTGTTCAGCGCTGCCGAGGAAGCCTTACTCGAATTCGAAGAAGTCACCGACCAGCCGAGTGCTTTTGCAGCAATCAAGGCCAAGCTCGGTGAGTTCATCAAACTGAGCAAGGACAAGGATGGCAAGGACGCCAACACTTTCTCCGACATCGGTGAAGCGCTGGAAAGCCTGGTAACCCTCGCCACCCAGCAGGCTGAGCAAGCCGACGCTTCAAGCAAGGCCTTGGTAGATCTGAAAAAGCAGTTCACCAGCCTGGATACCGAGCTGAAAGAGCTCAAAACCAAGCTCGGGCAAACCGCTGACCTCAGCCAGCCACAGCGCCCACACAGCACTGGCGGTGCAGGCACCGTACTGACTGCTTACTGAACCCACGGCCCAACACCGACAAGCCTATTCACCGGAGAACCCCCCCATGCGTAAAGAAACACGCTTCGCCTTCGCCGCCCTGGCCGTTCAGATCGCCCTGCTCAATGGCGTAGCCAGTGCCCACGAAAAATTCAGCGTCGACCCCAGCATCCAGCAAAAACTGGAAGTTGCGGTGCAGGAATCCGATGGTTTCCTGAAGCAGATCAACATCATTGGCGTCGACGAGCAGTCCGGCGAGGCCCTGCTGCTGGGCGTAAATGGCCCGGTTGCAAGCCGCACTGATACCTCCGGCGGCACCCGTCGCAGCCCGTTGAGCCGTAGCACGCTGAGCAAAGACAGCTACGTCTGCAAGCAAACGAACTTCGACAGCGCGTTCCCCTATGCCCTGCTGGATGCCTGGGCCAAGTTCCCCGACTTCCAAGTCAAGCTGAGCAACGCGATCATCCTGCGCCAGGCCCTGGACCGCATCATGATCGGCTTCAACGGTACCAGCGCCGCAGCAACCACCAACCGTGCCGCCAACCCTTTGTTGCAAGACGTCAACATAGGCTGGCTGCAAAAAATTCGCCTCAGCGCCGACGACCGCGTGTTGGACGCTGCCACCATTGGCCCCCGCAAAGTCATCAAGGTTGCGGGAGTAGACACTGTATTCGAGGGTGATTACGCCAACCTCGACGGCCTGGTGTTCGACGCGATCCAGATGCTCGACCCATGGCACCGCACCCGCCCGGATCTGCGCGTCTTGGTTTCCCGCAACCTGATGCACAGCAAACTGCTGGCAGCCGTGGAAAAGGGGGCTGACTCCAACCAGGAAGAAAACGCCGCTCAAGAGATTGTCAGCCGCGCCCGCTTGGGTGGCCTGCCGGTCGTCGACGCCCCGTTTTTCCCGGATAACACCGTGCTGGTCACCACCCTCAGCAACCTTTCGATTTACTACCAGAACGGTGCCCGCCGTCGTCATCTGAAAGACGAACCTGAGCTGGATCGAATCGCTGACTATCAGTCTTCGAACGAAGCCTATGTGATCGAAGACTTCGGCCTGGTCGCCCTGGTCGAAGACATCACGGCCGTCAACTACCCAGCCCCGACCGAGGCCTAAGAGGCGCGCCATGCACCAGACACCTGCCCAACGCAATCAGCTGCGCAAACGCGCAGCCATTGAGTCCGCTGCAACTGCGCCGGCCACTTCAATGGAAGGCGCAACCGCCTACGAGCACCAACTTGCCCAGCTGGCTCAGCACCGCGCGCGTCTGAAGCAGGTGCAGTCCAACCAGGGCAAAGCTGAACTCAAGGCGCTACTGATCCCTGAGTACGAACCCTATGTGCAGGGCGTGTTGGACGCCGGCAACGGTGCTCAGGACGAGGTTCTCACCACGATCATGCTCTGGTGCATTGACGCTGGCGGCTACCCCGGTGCTCTGCAGATCGCCGAATACGTCATCAAACACGGCCTGAAAATGCCGGACCGCTTTGAGCGCACCACCGGCACCTTGATCGCCGAGGAAATCGCCGAAGCGGCCCTTAAAGCACAAAAGGCTGGAGACAGTTTCCCGCTGTGGATTCTTGAGCAAGCCCAGCGCATCACCGCCGAGCAGGACATGCCCGACCAAGCCCGCGCCAAGCTGCACCTGGCAATCGGTAAGGAAAACGCTGCCAAAGTCCCGAATGAAGACCTCACGACAACCGATGTTGGTTTTCTGGTGGTGGCAAAGGCTCACCTGAGCAAAGCCATCGACCTGCACAGCAACTGCGGCGGCAAAAAGGATCTGGAGCGCGTCGAGCGCCTCCTCAAAAAACACACTGCCACAGGCAGTTAACCGAGCGTCCCCACGCACCCCGCCGGCTCGGGGCGGATCGGCCAGGCCGCTCCTCCTGAACGTGAAGTCCCGACCACCGGCGATCTATTTTTGAGTGCCGTTCCATGAGCGCATTTGTAGCCAGCGGCCCAGTCACCGGCGGCCATATCAACACCGACCCATTCTGGCCCTCGATCGACCTTGAGCAGCTGCGCGCCACCCTGCGCATCGATAACAGCGTCACTCCGGCTCGCCTTGAGACTGCCGTTATCTCAGCAGCCATCAACCTCAACCGAGAGCTGAAGTCTTGGAAGGCCACGCAACTGGCAGCTGGTTATGCCAGGTTGGCCGACGTGCCAGACGACAAGGTCAACGACGTATCGGTCCAGGAACACCTGTACCGACGCGCGATCGAGGCCGGTACCGGCGCCGAAGTCTGCGAGCGGTACCGCGACTACAGCGCGACCAACACCGGCAGCGACAAAGCCGAAGAAACCACCCCAACCATCGACGACTACCGCCGCGACCTGCGCTGGGCCGTCCGCGACTTCCTAGGGATCAGCCGCACCACAGTGGAGCTGATCTGATGCCCGTAGCCATCCGCACCAATCAAAACGACACCGTCGACGCCCTCTGCTGGCGGTTCTACGGCCGCACCGCCGGCGTCACCGAGGCCGTGCTGGAAGCCAACCCCGGCTTGGCCGAGCACGGTCCGATCCTGCCGCAAGGCCTTGTCGTCAACATGCCCGAAGCCCAAACCAGCGCTCCCCAGCGGCAGATGGTGCAGCTATGGAACTGACCCCCTGCATCCAAGGAAAACCACACCATGGCTGATCCGACTTCCAGCGTTGTGACTGGCCTGCTCATTGGTTTGGGCCTGTCCACCGTAACGCCCGTTATCGACGACGGGGCGCTATTCGGCGCCATCCTCGGCGCCTGGCTGGTTACCAGTACCAAGCGCGACCTTAAAGTCTGGCAGCGGCTGGGCTCACTGTTCCTGTCGGCCGGCGTGGGCTATCTGTTCGCGCCTATGGCTTTACAGGCAATTCCGTTTATCACCAGCGGCGGCAGTGCATTTGTGTGTGCCCTGGTGGTCATCCCGATCAGCATCAAGCTGATGGTGTGGGTGGAGAAAGCGGACATTTGGGACATATGGCGTCGCATCAGAGGGGGCACCTGATATGCCGAACATCGAACTGGCCGTGCAGTTGATTACGGCGATCGCTTACCTGCTGAGTGCCCTGCGCCTGGCCTGCTACACCCGAGGCGATGCGCGGTACCGGCGCAGCATCTCGCTGTTGGCAAGCCTGTTTGGCGCCACGTTGTGCATCTGCGGTCTGGAGATTCTGCTGGAGCGCCAGCCCGCCAGCCTCGGGCAGGCCGCTGCCATCGTGTTGCTCTGCATCCTGATTTTCCGTTCACGCGGCAACGTCGCCGCCCTGTTGAGGCCCAGCGCATGACCACCACCCTTCGCCACGGCGACCGCTCGCAAGCAGTGCTGATGCTGCAAAAGAACCTCAACAAGCACGGTGCCAACCTCTACCCTGATGGTGTGTTCGGCGACGACACTGAATTGGCTGTTCTCGCTTACCAGCTGAAAGTCGGCCTGGTCGTCGATGGCGCCGCCGGCGAAAAGACCCAAACCAGCCTGGCCGGTGGCGACTGCACGCAGCTGCTGCGCAACAATGACCTGGTGGCCGCTGCCGAACGCCTCGACGTTCCGTTGGCGAGCATCTATGCGGTCAATGAAGTGGAATCGAAGGGCAAGGGCTTTCTCGACAACGGCAAGCCGGTGATCCTGTTCGAACGGCACATCATGTACCGCCAGCTCGCCACGGCACGACATGCCGGCGATGACGCGGCCGAACTCAAGCGTCACGCGGACCAGCTCGCCACCGCCAACCCTGCACTGGTCAACCCGAAGCCCGGCGGATACATCGGCGGTACCTCCGAACACCAGCGCCTGGCCATGGCCCGCCTGATCGACGACACAGCCGCACTGGAGTCGGCTTCCTGGGGAGCGTTCCAGATCATGGGCTTTCATTGGAAGCGCCTCGGCTACGCCAGCGTGCAGGCCTTCGTCGCGGCAATGACTGCCGGCGAATCGCAGCAGCTCGACGCCTTCACCCGCTTCATCGAAACCGACCCGGTGCTGCACAAGGCGCTGAAGGGCCGCAAATGGGCCGAGTTCGCCAGGCTCTACAACGGGCCGGATTATCTGCGGAACCTCTACGACACCAAGCTCCAGCGCGCCTACGAGCGGCACGCGGCCTGCGAGTGTGGCAAAGGAGTGGCGGCATGATCGACTTCAAAGCGCTGCAAAAGCTGCAGGTAAGTGACGGTGACCTGCTGGTGGTACCGGAGTCGACCGAACAAAGCGATATGGAGTTGTTGGCCGAAGCCATCCAGATCATGAACGGCGCACGGGCCGTAATCGTGCGCGGCCCGATCAAACAGCTCGATACCGCCGACATGAACAAGCTCGGCTGGTACCGCGCGTGAGCACGTTGCGCCAGGCCCTGTATGGCCTCGCGTTGCTCGGCGCCCTGGTGCTGCTGATCTGGGTCCAAGAAACACGCATCGACGTCGCTGAAGGCAAAACCGAACGGGCGCGAGATGCGGCCAAGACCGCCCGCGATGACGCCGATCGCAACCTGAAAACCGCCAATACCCTCGCCGACAGCCTGAAACAGGAACGCAATGCACAGAGCACCCTGCGCGCCCAACAGGATCAGTTGCGCCAAAGCCTGGCCAAACGCGAGCGAACAATAGAGGAGCTGAAACGTGAAAATGACGACCTTCGGAAATGGGCTGATCATCCTTTGCCTGACGCTGCTCGCCGGCTGCGCGAGCGCCCCGCCCTCACCGGCGCCGCAGCTTATCGTGACTGGCTGTCCGGCCGTAGTGCCGTGCCACCTGCCGGCGACAAGCCCGCTCAATAACGGTGACCTCCTGACCGACGAAGACCGCGCCGAAGCCGCTTGGGCTGACTGCGCGGCGCAAGTCGACATGGTCTACAAACACCAGCAGGCCAACCCATGAATAAGCCGGAAAGCCTGCGCGCCCACCTCCTGGCCACCGTCGCCGAGTTCAAGCACAACCCCGACCGTCTGCTGATTTTCATCGATAACGGCAAGGTCCGCTGCACTGCTGCCCAAACCCTGTCGTTCGAATACAGCTTTGATCTGCAGATCATCCTTACCGAGTTCGCCGGCCATCCCGACAGCGTGATCCTGCCGATTCTAGGTTGGCTGAGCGTCAACCAGTCCGAGCTGCTGGAAAACTTCGACAAGGTCAAAGACGGCATCCAGTTCGAAGCCGACATCCTGGACAAGAACAAGGTGGACCTCAGCATTACCCTGCCGCTGACGGAACGGGTTGTGGTCGGAGAGGATGACCAAGGCAACACCACCGTGAAGCATCCGAACGAACCGCAGTACGTGGCGGGCTACCTCGATCCGAACTGGAAGCCTGGAGCCCAGGGCAACACCAGTGAGTGGAGAGTGTCTGGTGGCGAATAACCTGGAAGCGCTGGAAACCTGGGCGGCGGTGCTGCTGGATCGGCTGGAGCCAGGGGAGCGCGGCAAATTGGCTCGGAGCATTGGGCAAGAGCTGCGGCGCAGTCAGCAAAAGCGCGTGATGGCTCAGGAGAACCCGGACGGGAGCAAGTTCGCACCAAGGAAGAAGCGGGACTTGCGAGGTAAACAAGGCAGGATTCGCAGAAAACTGGCGATGTTCCAAAAGCTAAGGAAGGGGGTGTATCTGAAGGCTACGGGCGATGGTAACGCCATCAGCGTTGGATTCACCGGAAGGGTTGCGCGGATCGCGCGAGTCCACCAATACGGGTTGATGGATCGCGCAGAACGTAACGCTCCAAAGGTCAAATACGATCAGCGAGAGGTACTAGGCTTTACAAACACTGACCTTGATCTAATTCGTGATGGTTTACTTGCTCACTTAACTACTTAGAAATTGACTTTCTATGCAAATAAGGCAGCAAAAATATTTCCCCACTCTCTCTTGTGTCTTCGACGGACAGTTGAAGCTCATCCACACTACCATCGAATGAACAGACAAACTTACTAGTAACTTTCACATCATCAGGCTCCCCAATATATGAAACACTAAAATCTTCAAGCAATACCAGGTACGCATAAAGTTTATCTAAAGTACTTCGGATAGCTTTTTGAAAAGGCTGGAATGCAAGAAAAACCTGGCTTCCTGCTATCACTCGCATATTCAACAGTGCTTCTCTGAACCCGCTATATACCTCCATAAAATCTTTTAGCTTAACACGGTAAGCTGCGGCCTCTGTAAGACGCCACCTCTCACTTTCAGTCGTGTGTTCAATTTGCTCTTTCGTAAGCATCATACGCTCATGATCGCCTATAGGGAGCCGCAGTTTTAAAAGCGCTCTCACAGTCGCATGACTATGAAAAACGAGCGTTTTCGCAGCTTCGTAGGACTCCTTCCCAACCAAATCTCGTTTCCAAATTCTCAAACCGTAGATTGCGATACTTGCAGTGATAACTGCCGCAACTGTCACTACTACATCCCGCGCAATGGTGACGTACGTTCCAACCAAGACCGGGTTAATTTCCATGACAATGCTCCATTTTTTATCAAACGCCCATAACAGCGCATAGTGCATAAACCGCTGCAACAACTCCATAAAAAATGCACCGGCTTGTACTGATGAGATTTACAACGCCACAAAGCTGTACTACCACGCGCGTGGCGCCACCATCTGTGCCATGAACGACTTCGCCGCCCTCTCCCGCATGCTCGAAAACCTCATCCGCTTCGGCGTCATCGCCGCCGTACAGATGGAGCCCCCGCGCGTGCAGGTTAAAACCGGTGCATTGGACACCGCTTGGCTGCCATGGCTCGCACTGCGCGCTGGGGCAGATCAGGAGTGGGACCCGCCCACCGTGGGTGAACAAGTAATCCTGCTCAGCCCATCCGGCCAGATCGCCAATGGCGTCGTCGTAACCGGCCTGTTCAGCGACCACATCCCTGCGAACGGCAACCGTGCCGGCCTCCACCGCCGAACCTACGCCGACGGCGCGGTGATCGAGTACGACAGCGTCGCCCATCACCTGAACGCCACCCTGCCCGAAAGCGGCACCACCAGCCTGGTCAGCAAGGGCGGAATCAACATCATCGGGCCGATTAATCACCAGGGCGATTACAACCAAACAGGCAATCAGAACGTAGTTGGCCGAGTAGACGTTTCAGAAGACGTGGTCGCGGCGGGTGTCAGCCTGGTCAATCACCTGACCTCTGGCGTAAAGCAAGGCGACGATCAGTCCGGGAGGCCTGTGCCAACATGAACCGAGAAACTGGCGCCGCCATCACCGATCTAGGCCACATCGGCCAAAGCATCGAAGACATCCTCACCACCCGCATCGGTACCCGAATCATGCGCCGCGAATACGGCAGCCTGCTGCCCGAGCTGGTGGACCATCCCTTCAACGACGCCACGCGCCTACGCGTTTACGCTGGCACAGTCATGGCGTTGATGCGTTGGGAGACCCGTATCAGCCTCAGTCGCGTGCAGTTCCTCGGCGCGAACCTGCAAGGGCAGTCCGTGCTCGATCTGGAGGGCTCCGTCGTCGACACCAATGAACCCTTTAGCCTGAGCCTGCCACTGCAACTGGGGGGAAGCGTATGAATTCCTTTGCCGCGATTGACCTCAGCCAGCTCCCGGCGCCGCAGATCGTCGAGCAGATCGACTTCGAATTGATCCTGGCCGAGCGCAAGGCCTACATGATCAGCCTGTGGCCGATCGAGGAACAGGAGCAGATTGCAGCGCGCCTCGACATGGAATCGGAACCCCTGGCAAAGCTGCTGCAGGAGAACGCCTACCGCGAAACCATCTGGCGTCAGCGGGTGAATGAGGCGTCCATGGCGAACCTGCTGGCCTTTGCCAAAGGCCCCGATCTGGATCAACTGGCTGGCAATTTCAACGTACAGCGCCTGGTGGTTCAGGAAGCCAAACCCATGGCGGTCCCGCCCCTCGCGCGGATTATGGAAAGCGACGACAGCTTGCGCGAACGGGCGCAAATGGCCTGGGAGGGCTTGAGCACCGCCGGCCCGCGCCAGAGCTACATATTCCACGCTCGAGGCGCTGACGGCCGTGTTGCCGATGCCACGGCCGAAAGCCCATCACCGGCTGTGGCGGTTGTTACCGTGCAGGCGCTGCTAGGCGACGGCAGCGCGTCTGGCGACCTGGTCAACGTCGTCAAAAAACACCTGAGCGACGATGACCGCCGGCCCGTTGCCGACCGCCTCACAGTCCAGGGCGCGGAGATCATCCGTTACGCGGTTAAAGCCAAGCTGTACCTGCTGACCAGCGGCCCCGAGTCAGAGCCAATCCTTGCGGCAGCCGAACAGCGCCTGCTGGCATACGTCCACCAACGTCGACGCCTCGCAATGGAGGTGTCGGAATCAGCGCTGCACGCTGCGTTGTTCGTCGAGGGGGTTCGTAAAGTTGAGCTGGAAGACTGGGTCGATATCGTCGCCACCAAAGAACAGGCGCCCTACTGCACCGGTGTGGCCATCACGCGGGGCGTTGAATAATGGGCGCCCAGCAGCTACTGCCGAACAACTCCACGTCACTTGAGCGCCAGGCTGCTCAGGCCCTCGCGCACATTCAGCGCGTACCGATCCCGCTGAGAACGCTCTGCAACCCGAACACCTGCCCGGTGGTGGCACTGCCCTACCTGGCCTGGGCCTTCTCCGTCGACCGCTGGGACAGCAACTGGAGCGAAGCCACTAAGCGCGCCGCCATTCGGTCATCCCGCTACATCCACGCGCACAAAGGCACGATCGGCGCCCTGCGCCGTGTGGTTGAGCCCCTGGGCTACCTGATCGAGGTGGTGGAGTGGTGGCAGACCGTACCGGAAGGCGTGCCCGGCACCTTTGCATTGAAGGTAGGCGTGCTGGACACCGGCATCACCGAAGAAATGTACCTGGAGCTGACCTGGCTGATCGATGACGCCAAGCCGCTCACCCGCCCACTGATCGGCCTTGCCATCAGCCTCGAAAGCACCGGCACGGTGTACGTCGGGGCCTGTGTGTCCGAAGGCGACGAACTGAGCGTTTACCCACCGACCCAGAGCGATATCGACGTTAGCGGCGTGTACCGCCTCAGTGGCCGCGAACACCATATCGACACGATGGACATCTACCCATGACCGACCAAAACACCAAGTTCTACGCGATCCTCACCGCTGTTGGCGAAGCCAAGCAAGCGAACGCCGCAGCCCTGGGAACGGCCTGGACCTTTGCGCAGATGGCTGTGGGGGATGCCAATGGCACCGACCCTATCCCCAGTCGCACCCAAACCAAGCTGATCAACGAGCTGCGGCGTGCGCCGCTGAATCAGGTGAAAGTCGATCCGGCAAACGCCAGCGTGATCATCGCCGAACAGATAATCCCGGAAAGTGTCGGCGGTTGGTGGGTACGCGAGCTTGCGCTCTACGACACCGATGGCGATATGGTCGCGGTCGCCAACTGTGCGCCGACGTACAAGCCGCTACTCGCCCAGGGTTCCGGTCGGACGCAGGTGATCCGAATCAACCTAATCGTCAGCAGCACGAGCAACATCGAACTGAAGATTGACCCGAGCGTTGTTTTAGCGACTCGCGAATACGTTGATACATCTGTCATCGACGCTCTGGCGAAGCTGGACTTCAAGCACTCCGTACTGGTGGCTACGACGGCGAACATCGTCCTGAGCGGCATTCAGACCATCGACGGAGAACTGCTGACAGCTGGCGCCCGCGTTCTGGTGAAGGATCAGGCGCAGGCCAAAGACAACGGGATTTACGTTGTGCCTGCGGCGGGGATTTGGAGGCGCGCGCAGGATGCTGATGCCAGCGGCGAGGTGACACCCGGTCTACTGGTCAGTGTAGAAAAAGGCACGGTCAGCGGTGACAGCGTCTGGCAATTAGTGACAGACGCACCGATTGTTCTGGGCACAACCGCACTTACATTTGAAATGGTTGCAGGGCGCACCGGCGTCACTGCCGGCACTTTCAAAAGCGTAACTGTCGACAAATACGGACGCGTCGTTGCTGCGACCAACCCAACCAATTTGGCGGGCTATGGCATTGAACTCGCTACACAGGCGGAAGCTGAAGCACAGTCAGACCAGGACAACACCAAGCCGATGACGGCCTTGCGGGTTTGGCAAGCAATTGTCGCGCGTGTTACCCAAGCGACCGAAACATCATTTGGATGGGCCAAGGTTGCAACGCAAACTCAGACCAACAGTGGTAGCGATGACACTGCCTTCATTACTCCCAAAAAGTTCTCGACCGCTCTTGCAGCACTGATCGTCCAGGCTACTGAACTTATTTCTGGAATTGCCAGAGTTGCCACTCAAGTCCAAGTAAACGCAGGGACCGACGATGCCACATTCGTGACCCCGAAAAAGTTGCGGACTGGCTTCTCAATTTCTCTGGCGGCAAATGGATACGTCATGTTCCCGACTTGGCTGGGTGGACTGATCGTTCAGTGGGGGTGGGCGAATGTCGGTGATGACGCCATCGTTGCCGTTCCTTTGCCTATGGCGTTCCCAAGTACCTTTTTTGCTGCATTTGCTACTCCCCAGTCACCTAACGCGGTAACCGGATCCGGCAACCTGAGTGCAACAGCCCATCGCACCAACCTTTCCACCATAACTGTAGGTATGAACGTCGGCACCGGATCGGGTTTCACTGTGGCAGGGGTGAGCTGGTGGGCGCTCGGCGTCTAGTCGAAACCCAGCACCTATCGAATCAAGCGCCTTGGAGAGGATTTAAGATGAAACGCCTATACAGCAAAACCACGCTTACAACTTACCTGGTAGGAGCTCACACCGATATTCCGGGGGATGCTGTTCCAATTACTGAAGAACTTTACCTTGCAACCATAGGTAACCCAGCTCCCGGGACGATTCGTGAACACGACGAAAATGGATTGCCTTACTTAGTTTTAGCCCCTGAACGTCCGGTGGTCATCAGCGCAGCCCAGGTTGATATCGAGCGAGATCGCCGAATTGACGCTGGCGTGACCTTTGACGACGTGTTGTATCAGTCAAAAACTACTGACCGGGAAAACATTGCAGGCGCGGCCCAGATGGCATTCATGGCAGTGGTCGGCGGCGCTCAACCCGGCAACCTGCGCTGGTCGAACCCGGACCAGGACTTCGCCTGGATCTGTGCTGAAAACACCCTGGTACCGATGGACGCGCAGACAGTTGTGGAGTTCGGACGAACCGCCGCGCTGCGGAAATCGGACCTGATCTACGCGGGTCGAACACTGAAGGATATGCCGGAGATCCCGGAAAACTACACCGACGACGCGTGGTGGCCGGCGTGAGCAAATTCCTGAACACCCTCAAGACCGAGCAGGACGGCAAGTGGGACCGCACCCTGCTGGCGGAGCTGTCGCTCCAGGACGATGACCACGGACTGATCACTGTCCCTGCCGGCTTCAGAACCGACTTCGCCAGCATCCGGTTCCTGCACAACATTTTCCTGTTCGTGCTGTACGCACTGCTCGCCGGTTACGGCAACTACGCCGCCACCGTGCACGACTGGCTCTACACCACCGGCCCTCTCACTCGTAAACAGGCCGACGCGGTGCTGTACCGTGGCCTGCGTGCCGAGGGAATTGCACGCTGGCGAGCCTGGCTGTTTTGGGCCGGTGTCCGGATAGGTGGCGGCAAACGCTACAAGATCAATCCCGCCTGACCATCTGCCACCTGTAACCCCATCCCCTACAAGTGCCACCGCTCGCCCATCCGGCGCGCGCGCGGCAGCCTGTGCACTGTCATTCCATCACAGCGCAGGCAACCACCCATGGCCGGTTCAGACTATCTCCACGGCGTGCGGGTTCTCGAACTCAACGACGGCACCCGCCCTATTCGCACCATCGCAACCGCAGTCATCGGCCTGGTATGTACGGCTGAAGATGCGGACCCGCTCGCTTTCCCGCTGGACACCCCTGTCCTGCTGACCAATGTGCAAACCGCCATCGCCAAAGCCGGCGTGAAAGGCACCCTGGCGAAGAGCCTGCAAGCCATCGCCGACCAGACCAAGCCCTACACCATCGTGGTGCGAGTGAAGGAAGGCGCAGACGCAGCTGCTACCACCACCGCCCTGATCGGCACCACCACCGCTGACGGCAAATACACCGGCATGAAAGCCCTGCTCGCAGCCAAGGCCCGTGTGGGCATGACGCCGCGCATTCTCGGTGTGCCAGGCCTCGACAGTCAGCCAGTGGCCACCGCCCTGGTATCGATTGCCCAGGACCTGCGCGGCTTCGCCTATGTCAGCGCGTGGGACTGCAAAACCAAGGAAGAGGTGGTCGCCTACCGCGAAAACTTCGGCGCCCGTGAGGTCATGGTGATCTGGCCAGAGTTCCAGAACTGGGACACGGTCACCAGCGCGACCGTTACCGCATCGGCGGTGGCACGAGCCCTGGGCCTGCGAGCCAAGATCGACAAGGAAACCGGCTGGCACAAGACACTCTCCAACGTCGCGGTCAACGGCGTGACAGGCATCAGCGCCGATGTGTTCTGGGACCTGCAAAACCCGGCTACCGACGCCAACTACCTCAACAGCAACGAGGTCACCACCCTGATCAACGAGGGCGGTTTCCGCTTCTGGGGCAGCCGCACGTGCAGCGACGATCCGCTGTTCGCGTTCGAAAACTACACCCGTACCGCGCAGATCATCGCCGACACGATGGCCGAGGCGCACATGTGGGCCATGGACAAGCCCATGCACGCGTCCCTGGTCAAAGACATCATCAATGGGATCAACGCCAAGTTCCGCGAGCTGATTGCCCAGGGTTACCTGATCGGCGGACAGTGCTGGTACCCGGAAGACATCAACGATAAGGACACCCTCAAGGCCGGCAAGCTGACCCTCGACTACGACTACACCCCGGTGCCGCCCCTGGAAGACCTCACGTTGCGTCAGCGAATCACCGACCGTTACCTGATGCAGTTCGCCGCCGCAATCGCTGCTTAAACCGGGCCTCCCCGTGAGGGGAGTTAACCCCGTGCCATAACCCCGGAGACCCCCGCCATGGCCATGCCTCACAAACTGAAAAACATGAACCTGTTCAACGATGGCGGCAGCTACGCAGGCAAGGTCAAGACCGTCACCCTGCCCGCCTTGGGCCGCAAGATGGAGGCCTGGCGCGCCGCCGGCATGAATGGCCCGGTCAAGGCTGACCTGGGCATGTCCGACGACGGCATCCAGCTGGAATGGAAGCTGGGCGGCCTGGACCTGATCGTGCTCAAGCAATTCGGCGCGGTCAACGCAGCGGGTATTCCCCTGCGTTTCGCCGGTGCCTTCCAGCAGGACGACACCGGTGAAATCAGCGCCGTAGAGGTGACCGTTCGCGGCCGTCACGAAACCATTGAAATGGGTGACGCCACACCAGGTGAAGACACCGAGCACTCCGTCACCACCACTTGCACCTACTACAAGCTGACCGTCGACAACGAAGACATCATCGAAATCGACCTGCTGAACTTCATCGAAAAGGTCGGCGGCGTCGACATGCTGGAGAAACAGCGCAGCGCCATCGGCCTTTGATCGCCGGCATTGATCGTTAACCGCATACCTTCATCAACAGGAGCTTTCCCATGAAAACCGCAGCGACCGAAAAACCAGACGTACAACCGCTGGCCGACGACAACACCGTCATCCTCGACACGCCGATCCGCCGTGGCACGACCAGCATTGACAGCATCACCCTGCGCAAACCCAACTCCGGTGAGCTGCGCGGCGTGAGCCTGGCGGAGCTACTACAGATGGACGTCAACGCTTTGATCAAGGTGTTGCCACGCATCAGTTCGCCGACTCTCACCACCATTGAAGTCACGTCCATGGATCCAGCCGACCTGGTTGCACTCAGCACGAAGATCACCGGTTTTTTGCTACAGAAATCGACGAAGACGGACGCATCCCTCGCTGCGTAGAGGAGGCCATGGCTGACCTGGCCGTGGTTTTTCACTGGGCACCGGCTGATATGGATCAGTTGGGCCTGCAAGAACTGACGGACTGGCGCGAGCGTGCCAGGGTGCGGAGTTCCACCGATGGCAAATGATCTGCGGCTACAGGTGGTGCTTGATGCCATCGACAAAGCTACCCGCCCGTTGAAGCAAATCAACAATGGCAGCCTTGAAACTGCCCGTGCACTCAAGGCCGCTCGCGACCGCCTGAAGGAACTCAACACCCAGCAGAAAGACGTCGGTGCCTGGCGGGCTCAGCGCGCAGCTGCCGAACAGACTGGTACTGCGCTTACCGCCGCTCGCGAAAAGGTCAAATCTCTCAGCCAGCAGTTTTCCGCTACCGGCGCGCCGACCAGGGCGATGACACGGGAATTTCAATCGGCGGTGCGCGAGGCCACAAAGCTCAAGCAGCAGCACCAGCAGCAAAGCGTGCAGTTGCAAGGCCTTCGGTCGAAGCTCTATGACGCCGGCATCAGTACCAAGAACCTGGGCAACCACGAACGCCAGCTGCGGGAGCAGATGAGCGCTGCCAACGCCAGTATCAGCGAACAAACCAAACGCCTCACCGCGCTGAGCGCCCGCCAGAAGCGAATGGCCGAAACCCGTAGCGCATATGATAAGGGCAAGCAGTTCGCGGGCAACGCGGCGGTGGCCGGCGGTTCCAGTCTGGGTGTGGCATATGCAGCCAGCCGCCCGATCATCGGTGTGGTAAAGGAATACGTCGACTTTGAAAGCGCCATGATGGGCGTCGCCAAACAGGTCGACGGCGCACGGGACGACAACGGCAAACTCACCGCCACCTACTACGAGTTTGCGGACGCAATCAAAGCGGCCAGTAACGAAATGCCCATCGCAACCACCGAGTTCGCCGCTCTGGTCGAAGCACAGGCCCGGGCCGGTATCCAGGGTAAGGAAAACCTGCTGACCATGGCGAAGGTATCGGCCACCGCTGCGGTGGCCTTCGACCTGCCGGCGGAGCAGGTGGGCGAGGACATGGGCCGGATCGCCGGCTTGTACAAGGTGCCGATCAAGAACATCTCGGCGCTGGGTGATGCGCTCAACTACCTGGACGACAACACCCGCTCCAAGGGTGGCGACATCATCGAAACCCTGACCCGCATGAGCGATGTGGCCGACAAGCTCGACTACCGCAAGGCAGCAGCGTTGGGCAGTACCTTTCTGTCGCTTGGCTCAGCCCCCGAAGTTGCGGCGAGCGCGTCCAGGGCTATGGTCCGCGAACTGTCCATCGCCACCATGCAGGGCAAGAAGTTTCAGGAAGGCATGTCCATGGTTGGACTTGATTCAAAAGCCGTCCAGAGCGGCATGAGCAAGGACGCCATGGGCACGCTGATGGGTGTTCTTGATCGCATCAAAAAACTGTCGCCTGAACAGCAGACAGAAGTATCTACGCGGATTTTCGGGAAAGAGTTCGGTAAAGACGCGGGCAAGCTGGTCAACAACCTGGACGAGCTGAAACGTCAACTCGACCTGGTCAACGACACCGCCGGTAACGGCTCCATGCAGCGCGAAATGGACATCCGTGCAGACGCGATAGAAGGCCGCTGGCAGGTGCTGCAAAATAAGTTGTTCAACACCAAGAGCGGCGCAGGTGAATCTGTGCGGGCAACCATGGTCGACGTCATGGACGCCGTCGGCGGGGTGCTGGACAAGGTCAACGCATGGGTCAAAGCCAACCCGACGTTGACTGCAACGCTTCTGAAAATCGTAGCCAGCGTGGCGCTGTTATCAGCGGTATTCGGCGGGCTGGCCCTCACGCTCGCCGGCATCCTGGGGCCGTTCCTGTTCCTGCGGTTCGGCCTGGCCATGTTCGGCATTAAACTCCCGGGCATCATCGGTATCTTCAAAGTATTCGGCACGGTGCTGCGAACGCTGGGCGGCATTCTGATCGGCCCGCTAGTGACCGCTCTGCGCGCAGTCGGCATTGCGCTGTGGGGCCTTTCCGCCAATCCGATTGTCCTGGTCATTGCTGCCGTTGTCGCGGCACTGGCTGGCGGCGCGTACTTGATTTACAAAAACTGGGACGCGGTGAAGAACTACTTCGCCAACGCCTGGACCGAAATCAAGGCGGGGTTCAGCGGTGGAATAGCCGGCATAATCACCACCCTGGTCAACTTTAGTCCGCTTGGGCTGCTGTACCAGGCCTTCGCCGGTGTGCTGAGTTATTTGGGTGTTGACCTGCCGAGCCGCTTCACCGAGTTCGGCGGCATGATCGTCAACGGCTTGATCAATGGGCTGACGGCAGGGCTCGGTGCCGTCAAGGACGCCATAGGTTCGATCGGCGAAGCCAGTATTGGTTGGTTCAAGGAAAAGCTAGGCATCCACAGCCCATCGCGGGTGTTCGCAGAGCTGGGCGGATTCACCATGGCCGGCCTGACACAGGGCCTCGAAGGTGGACAGAAAGGCCCGCTGGACGCCCTGACCACCATTGGCAAGCAAATGACAGCGGCGGGCACGCTGGCTCTGGGCGCAACTGCAATGCCAGCTTTTGCTGTGGACACCGCACCGCCCATCAGCAGCTCGCCCTCAGCAGCGGTTTACGACAGCCACGACACCTACGAAATCAGTATCACCGCAGGGCCCGGCACCGACATGCAAAGCCTGGAAAAGAGCGTGCGCGCGATGATGGCCCGTATCGAAAACGAAAAGAAGGCGCGTCAGCGCAGCAAACTCTCTGACCTGGAATAAACACCATGATGATGGCCCTCGGCATGTTCGTGTTCAGCCTCCACACCGCCGCATACCAGGAGCTGCAACGCCAAACCGATTGGCGCCATGCCAGCAACAACCGCATTGGTGCAGCGCCCGCGCGGCAATTCGTTGGCCGTGGCGAAGACGCCATCACCCTCCCCGGCATCCTCTTCCCCGAACTGGCCGGCACAGCCCTAAGCCTCGACTCCCTACGCCTGATGGCAAACACCGGCAAGGCCTGGCCCATGGTCGAGGGCACCGGGCGGATCTACGGACTGTGGGTGATCGAAAGCCTCAGCGAAACCAGGACCATATTTTTCCCCGACGGTACGGCGCGGCGCATAGAGTTCACCCTGAGCCTGAAGCGTACGGACGATGACCGCATCGACCTGCTCGGCGCCGGTACCAGCATCGGCGTCAATATCCTGCGGGGCCTGCTGTGATCGAGCCAATCATTGCCAAGGTCACTGGTTACCTGCGCAACACCGCAGAGCGCTACGTACGGGACGCGTCCTATCCGGTGCCGGCCTTCCGGCTCGCCGTCGACGGCCTGGACATTGCCCAAATAATCAGCCCGCGGCTGATGAGCCTGGAGCTGACCGACAACCGCGGCGTCGAGGCCGACCAACTCAGCATCACCCTCAGCGACCATGACGGCTTGCTGACAATTCCGCCGAAGGGCGCGGTTGTCCGGTTGTGGCTTGGCTGGAGCGACACCGGCCTGGTGGACAAAGGCACCTACACCGTCGACGAAACCGAACACAGCGGCGCACCGGACGTACTCAGCATCCGCGCTCGATCGGCAGATCTGCGCAAGGGCCTGAAAACCAAGCGCGAGCGCAGCTGGAGCAATACCACCCTCGGCGACGTCCTGGGCGATATCGCCATCGGCAACGGGCTCACCGCCACCATTTCCGGCGCGCTCGACGGCTTGCCCATCCTGCAGCTCGACCAGGCGAACGAGTCCGACGCAAACTTGATCAGCCGCCTGGGCGAAGAGTTCGACGCGGTGGCTAGCGTTAAAGCCGGCTGCCTGCTGTGCCTGCCGGCGGGTGGCGGAAAGACGGCCAGTGGAATGGACCTACCCCACATCACCCTCACCCGCACCGACGGCGACCAGCACCGCTACCTGCAAGCCGACCGCGACAGCTACGACGGTGTGCGCGCCTATTACTATGACGTGAACAGCGCCAAGAAACAGGAGGCAATCGCCGGCGGCGGCGACAATCTCAAAGATCTGCGACACACCTACAGCGACCAGCAATCCGCACTGCGCGCTGCCCGGGCGGAATTCCGACGCCTGCAACGTGGCAGCGCCACGCTGAGTTACACCCTTGCCATGGGCCGGCCAGATCTGATCCCCGAACTGACGTACACGCTCCAGGGCGTGAAGGCGGAGATCGACGAGATCATTTGGTATGGCGGCAACGTGCAGCACAGCCTTACTGACAGTGGCGGGTACACGGTGAGCCTGGAGCTGGAGAGCAAGCTGCCGGAGGACAATGTCGAAGACCTGGCAGAAGAGAATCGAGGCGATTACACAGGGATCATCGCGTACTACCGCGACCAGAAAACCGGGAAGGATAAGACGATTACGGCGGGGGATCAGGCGAAGGCGAGGCGGTTGAGGTGGTTGTACGCCAGTGAGAAGACAGCCAAGCGAGCTGTGGATCGAGAGTGGAAGAAGATGCAGGAAAATTAAATACGGCTCTGGGTCAGTTGAAAGCGGCCTGACTTCATACCAGGCTACTTTCTGGCAACAATCATCACTTCAAGCGGTGGGCTAACTCAACGACATCTTTGTAGGTACGTAGACGATCCAAATTTTTTCCTGCCGAGTAGAATATTTCATTTTTCCAAGAACCTAGATCAGTACTCATTCGCTGAAAATCAGCACGACTAGAATTGAGCATTTCCAAATAAAATAACGCTATGTCTGCGGGGGAACACAATTTCCGAGTAAACGAGAACGTAACTAGACTGGATTTCTCACGCTCAAACTTTGTAACAGCCGCTTTCCACTTATCATCAACCCAGAGATCAGAATACTCCTCTGCTCTGGAACCTTTGAAAAATACCAAATAAGCCAACCAAAAAAACTGCACCTCGCCACCTATTGTATCTGCAGCACTTTTGACCTGCTTAATATAATTTGTCAACTCACGCAACTCAACCTTAAAATACCTGCTAAGACCTACAATAATAATTTGATTCTCGGTTAACCCTTCAAGGTCACTAACAATCGTATTTTTTTGAGCATGCGCAACTGGCTTTCTATCAAACATATTTTCGACGACCTGACCGGTAATGTTTATACCTACAGAGACGGAACCAATTACTGGGAGATGGTTGCGCACCAAATCAAAAACATCACCATTACTCAGCGAGAATTCAGCGTCAAAGAACCTATTCAAATACTGTTCAGAAGAAAAGCCCTGCCCATATACTGCACGAATAGAGTGAGCCAGCTGCTTCGAGTCGGACGCAATAATAAAGCGACATCCTTCGAGCTCAAAAAAATGCTTGATACGTTCTAGCAACTCAATAGCATAAGTGGGGCGGCAGCGATCAAGCTCATCTATAAATATAAATGCAGGTTTTTTTAATCCCCGATTATCAGCTGCACTCCCCAACCGCTCAATGAGAGCAGTCTTGAACTCCTCAACATGCATTATTGTTTTAGATTGATCGTCAATTAACGATGAAACCAAATCACCCGCCGCTTCAACTGCACCGTCGCTGTCTTTTTCACTAAATAGATCATCAAGATCAACACCCACATACTTCCTGATCAATCCCTTGGCTATTAAAGGCGCAGCTTTTTTTATGATATTGGCACTAAGATCAACGACTCGTCTACCAGCCTCACTTGAAGTAACATCAAGATCATCTTTCGTCTGCTGCTCTATGCAGGTAATTAACGCTAGCAATGGTTCAGCCGAATAATCCGTCTCCCAAGCATTGAACAACACACACACATGGTCTTTACTAAGCTCAGCCTGCCAACGTTCCAAGAAAAACGATTTCCCTGACCCCCATGGGGAGTTGACGTTTAAGACCTTCACATGATCATTTGCCAGCATATACTTCGTCAGAAATTCACTGCTTGGCTTGCGATTCATGAAATCACCAGCCCATACATCCACTTCAATGCCCATATATCCCCCCTGCTTCATAGGTGCAGTTCTTATTGACAAGCCCCGGCGCTTGACCGGGGCCTATTGATTACCCTCTCACCTCTATAAAAACTTCCAACAGTCGCAACACATCCCTTTGCTGCTGGGAGCTGATAAGCCTAAAAATCGCTAGCAATATCATTTCCCGATCGCTAAGGCAGTTCGAATCTACAACTGGCACTTGGCTTTCCGATACACCGCTGTTCTCCATCATGCGAATACTCCTTTCACACGCAACGGGGGCTCGGCGCCTACATGACGCCGTTAAAGACTCCCGGGGAACAGCTAATTTCCATCACGTTTTGCTGTGTCATCGGACAGCAATCAAAAAATTATGTGTTTTGTTACGTCACTGCGCGGGCTTGAATGGGGGCAGCGTCATGTACATGCCGTTCTCGCCCCAGCCTTGCAAGTTGCCACTGGCATCGACAACGTAGTGCTCGTTGAAGTCGCTTTCGGGATCGTCAAGACGCAGCCCACCATCCGGCAGTTTCTTGCCGACATAGTGCTCGGTATTTTTCCCACCGCTGGCAAAGACAGAATCGAGCAGATACTTGCCGTTCTGCTTGTACAGCACCATCACATGCCCCAGCGCACCGTCCTGCATCCAACTACCGATTCTGTTCGGGTAGGCCTTCAAATCTAGAGCCTTCAACGCTTGGTAGTCATTTGCGCTCAAGCCGATCAGCGAGGATCTATAGTCAGGATCGAAACTGGCGTTGGCCCAGTAAGCACCGTCAGATTGCCCTTCTACGCGGAACCCAATGAAGCTTTTGTCAGCCTTGAATTTAGTATCAGCGCGAACGGCTTTTGCTACGTCAGCAAGCTCAGTGTCATTGAGGCGCCGGGGCAACATGACCTCGACCTTGCGAGGCCGTCCCTCGCGAAACTCGTCTTTGGTGATGGTGTAAGTGGAGGGCAAAACGGAGCTTTGAGCAGGCTTCTCCGCAGGCGGTGTCTTGTCAGCGACTTTTTCCTTATTGCCACCTGAACACATCGTGACAGCGCCAGCGATGATGACCAGCAGGATCAGAAGCCCAAACACCTGCTGTGCGACTGTCACTCCGGGATTTTTTACGCCGCAGCTTGGGCAGACCTTTGCGGTGGCGTCGACTGTGTGCTTACACGATTTACAAGGCTTCAACGCCATTGTTCTACTCCCTTAACTTCCATGAAAAAGCCGACCATCTTGGTCGGCGTGACAAATCCAATTCAACGTCTATTCAGTTGCCGACCTTTTTCCCGCTAGCAGACGCGACACTGGCGAACGCTGAAACCATGCGCAGCAAAACCTGCCGGTCAGCATCAGTCACTTGCTCATACATCCCAATGAACTCAAGCACATCGGCGGGAATGCTATCGGCGGCCTGTGGTTTGCGCTCTCCAGTCACCACATAAAGGATATCGACGCCTTTGTCCGCTATCGCAGCTAGGTAGTTTGCGTCCGGGCTCCGATCGCCCTTTTCGTAGTTGTACTGACTATTTTTGGAAGCCCCAGCAACGGCTGAAAATTCAGTCTGGCTGAACCCCAAACGTTCCCTTTCCTCTTTGAGGCGGTCACCAATTCCCACATTTGTCTCCATCAATACTTGACGATCCCACAAACATGGGAAATACTTCACACGTCATCACACGAAACCACACGAAACGAGACTATGCCGAACGCATCCCCTATCGAGCAAGCATGCCAAGAGGCCCGTGACCGTCTCGCACGACTCGGGATATCGGCCAAAGACTGGGCTGAAGAACATGAATTCAACCCTTCGACGGTTTACGCAGTTTTGAACGGACAGAAAAAGTGCTTGCGCGGTGAAGCTCACCGCGCCGCCGTACTGCTCGGTATCAAAGACGGCGTGATTACAAACTAGGGCCTCTGGCTCCAAGGGGAAACCAGAAGATGAAACGCCCAGTTCTAGACAGCAGAAAGAGCGTGGTCATGGCCGTCATTGGCGCCTACCCTCGCGGTCGGCTGTATGCCGCGGCTGACCTCGGTATGCCGCTTAAGAAGTTCGACAACCAGGCCTACGAGAACGCCGGCAGTCGCCCGCTGACCGACGAACACATCCACCGTCTGGAACAGGTCGCCGGCACAACGTTCCTGGCTGATTACATTGCCTCAATGTACGGCGGCATGTTCGTACCGCTGAGCCTCACAGAGAACCTGGACAACGTGGAATTGTATAGCCGCTCGCTCAAGGCCTCGGCCAAGCGCGGCCGGGTCGATCAGATCATGTCTGCGGCTCTGGACGATGGGGTCATTGAAAAGCGTGAAGCCGACGCAATCGTCGCAGCCCTGTTTACTTACATGTCGGCCCGTTACGCCGAGGTGTTTGCGACTATCCAGCTTTACAGCCAGGGAGCTGTCTAGTGAGTACCTACAAACTGGTCTGCCCCCATTGCCACGGCCGCATGCGCATTCGCACTAGCGAAGGCCAGCACATTTTCCTACGTATCGCTTACTTGCAATGCACCAACGAGGCTTGCGGCTTCGTGGCGCGTGCTGAGTTTCAAATGACCCACGAACTAAGCCCCAGCGGCATGCCAAACCCGGCTGTACAGCTACCAGTCGCAGACGTGGTCACTCGCCGCCAGACAATGAAAACCGCCAACGATCAACCCGATCTGCTGGACCAACTGGAAATGGAGCGCGCGTGATGAACCTCGATCAACAGACTCATGACTACCGCAGCAGCATGCAACAAGCTGCTTTCGCTTACCTGCAACGCCATGAGGCAGAACACCTGGTGGATTCCGATCTGTTGTTCGATCGCTGCATTCGCCACCTGACCCTTGCATTGGAAGTGCCCGTGTTCATGGCGCCCAAGCTCGTACACAACGCATGGACTGAACTGCAGGTCATCAAGAAACGCCGCTGGATTGGCATTGACTGGGCCAGTGGTTCAGACAGCACCCGTGTCCTCTTGGTTGACGTTCTCGCCGGCAAAACCTTCCCAATGTCGGCTCGGTTTCTGCCACAGAAACTTCTCGATCAGCGCAGTACCGTACACAAGCCACACCCTCAGTAACGCTCCCTTTTAACCCCCCGCCCTGCCCCGTTCCCAATGGGTTTGGGTGAGCTTTGCCCGCAATCCGAGGTGGACCATGGAAATCGACATTGCCATCACCGCAAAACTGCCCCGCGCCCAGGCCGAGGCACTGCTCAAAGACCTGCGTGCGCAGTACGCGGTGCTGTTCAACGAGCATTGGTATGACGACCGTTTTCGCATGATCCCCGAAGGTTTGCGGCACGGCTCGTTGCTGGTGGCCTTCCCCGCGATGGCTGCACGAAAAAGCCTGATAGGCGCCCTTAAACATAGCCTCGGCGAAGTGAAGTAAGCCCCAATGACAATGGAATACGAGTTGCGCGCCGACATCCTGGACCGCCTGAAATCCGATTACGGTTTCAAGCACAAGGCCGGCCAATACATGCGGGAAGGCAAATGCCCAGCCTGCAATAAAAAAGAGCTGTACGCTTTCCATGACGCGCCATGGGTCATCCGCTGCGGCCGTGGCAAGTGCGGCCAGACCTGGCACGTCAAAGAGATCTACGAGGACCTTTTCAACGACTGGAGCAGCCGCGCCCCGGCCACTGAGCAACACCCGAACGCCACCGCTCGTGCTTATCTGGAGTTTGCCCGGGGCTTCCGCTTCGACGTCATTCAGGGCTGGTTCACCCAGGACTCGTACTTTTCCAACGAGCTGAACGAAGGCAGCGCCACAGTGCGATTCGCACTTGATAAAGGTGGTTACTGGGAGCGGTTGATTGACCGTCCGCACCGCTTCGGAAAGATGAAAGCCCGTTTCAAACCCGGCGACAGCCCGCGTGGCGTTTGGTGGTGCCCGCCGTGCGTTGAGCTGCTGGACGTCAAGGAGCTGTGGATTGTTGAGGGCATCTTTGACGCTATCGCCTTGGTGCACAACGGCATAGCGGCGGTTTCAGCAATGTCATCCGGCGCCTATCCCGAAGAATCACTGAAGGAACTTGCCCGCCAACGTGGCGGCAAGCTGCCAAAGCTGATCTGGGCTCTGGACAACGAGCCAGGCGCTCACCGGTACACCAAGCGCTGGGTGCGTCAGGCACGTGCCCTGGGCTACGTCTGCGAGGCGGCACAAATCCCCCAACCTGACAGCCGCAAGGTCGACTGGAACGACCTGCACCAGCGTTGGCAGTTTGTCGATGGCGATGAGCCGCGCGCTACACAGGTCGAAAAGGATTTGAACACTGCGCGCTATCACGGCGACCTGCTCCTGGCTGAAAGCGCCTCAGAAAAAGGCGTACTCATGTACGACCATTTTGAGCGCCACGAATTTTTCTTCGGGTTCGAGAGCCGGCTTTACTGGTTCAAAATGGACTTTGAAAAATTTAACAAAGCCATGCAGGCGCTGGAGACTTCCGAACGCCAGGAAGACCAGTTGCTCAACGACAAACAGCGCCGAGACAAGGCTCTACGCCAGTGCGGCGGCGTGGTCGAAATCGCCAACTGCTACCCACAGGCCCTGTACTTTCAGCGCAACGAAGTGACAGACGAGTCCTGGTACTACTTCCGCGTGGACTTCCCGCACGACGGTGGCAGCGTTAAAAACACATTCACCGGTGGGCAGGTTGCCGCCGCCAGCGAGTTCAAAAAACGCCTGCTGAGCATGGCCGCAGGGGCGGTGTTCACCGGCAGCGGGCAGCAGCTCGACAAGATCATGAAAGACCAGCTCTACGGCCTGAAAACCGTTGAGACCATCGACTACGTGGGCTACAGCAAGGAACACGGCGCCTACGTGTTCGGCGACCTCGCCATGCGTAATGGGGTTGTCAGCCAGGTCAACAAGGAAGACTTTTTCGAGTTCGGCAAGCTGCGCCTGAAGACTCTGCAGAAGTCGATCGCAATGCATATTCAGCGTGATGCCAAGCATTACCGCAGTGACTGGCTGCCAATGCTCTGGATGTGCTTCGGCGCCAAAGGCATTGTCGCTCTGGCCTTTTGGTTTGGCTCGCTGTTCGCCGAGCAGATCCGCGCGCAGTACAAATCCTTTCCATTTCTGGAAGTAACGGGCGAGGCCGGCGCCGGTAAAACCACGCTGCTGATGTTCCTGTGGAAATTGCTGGGTCGCGAATACGAAGGCTTTGACCCGTCTAAATCAACTCGAGCAGGCCGCCAGCGCGCTATGGGCCAAGTGTCCAACATGCCGGTAGTGCTGATCGAGGGCGACCGTAATGAGCCGGACAAAGCGCATGCCAAGGGCTTCGACTGGGACGAGCTGAAAGACTTTTTCGGCGGCGGCACCCTGGGCACCAAGGGCATGAAAACCAGCGGCAACGAGACCTACGAACCGCCGTTTCGAGGGACCATCGCCATCAGCCAAAACGCCGACGTCAGCGCCTCTGAAGCGATCCTGACCCGGATTATCAAAACCCACTTTGCACGCCCGGACGTGACCACCGAAAGCCGTGCAGCGGCAGACAATCTCAACCTGATCCCGGTGGAGCAGCTCAGCCATTTCCTGCTGATGGCCGTGCGTGCCGAAGCCCAGATCATGGCGAAATTTGCCGAACGGGTTCTGGTGCACGAACAACATCTGCGCAAGCTCAAGGAAATCCGCGTCGAACGGATCATTAAGAACCACAGCCAGATCATGGCCCTGGTGGACTGCCTGTGCCTGATTTGCCCGCTGAGTGAAAACCAACGGATCACAACTCACCAGGCCCTGACGGTCATGGCTTTGGAACGCCAGTCCGCGATCAGCGCCGACCATCCGCTGGTGGCCGAATTCTGGGAAGTCTACGAGTACCTCGAAAGCCTGGGCGATGGCCCGCAGGTCAATCACAGCACCGACCCCAAGTTGATCGCCATCAACCTCAACGAGTTCGCCGAGCTAGCCAGCATCCATCGCCAGAACCTGGCCGACCTCAAGACCTTGCGTTCCCTGCTGACGGAGAGCCGCAGCAGAAAGCTGCTGGAAACCAACAAGTCAACGTACAGCGCGGTCCGCGCCTCTCAAAGCGCCGGCAATGCCTTGTTCAATAAACCATTAACCGTGCGCTGCTGGGTGTTCAAGAGCACGTAGCTACTGGGGTGACTCAGTGAGGGAATGACCATGAAATGGGCAGTAAAACGAAACAGAGACGGGCAAGTGCAGCAGAACTGCTGGATCACCGACAACGGTTACACCGTCGCCGAGTGCCGGTTGCCTGAGTCGCGCTACCCCGTGACTCGACCAGGGGGAGAACTCCCGTTCGCTTATGCGAGGGACCGTGCCGAAGTCGTCGCGATTATTGAGCAGGATATGGCCGACGAAGCCTGACAACCACACATGGGGCTGCAACCCCTCGACACCGACCACCCAAAGGAGAAGCACCATGCACGTACAAGTCATCACCGGCGACGGCCAACAGGGCGAAACCAACCGCCTTCGGCACCTGAAAGAGCTGAAGGACTGGTTTAACGAGTCCGGGAAGATCGTTCACGCCGAAGCATACGACCCAGCCGGCCTGGTCGCGATCCTGGAGGTTCGTGCGGTAAGCGACAAAGAAATTCTGGTGCTTGAGTGCAGCCGGGAACAGATCCAGGCAGTCCTGGAATGGCAGTCGGCAACGGATGAAGTCGTTGAATTTGAAAACCTGCTGCTGCACCTGGTGCGGAAGCAAAACCCAACCGGCGAATGCCAGTAAGAAGGTGGTGCCGAGGGGCTGCAACCCCTCGACACCGACCACCCAAAGGAGAAGCACCATGCAAGTGAATCAACCCCAAGGCGGCACCGCAGAGGCTACCACAACCCCGATGGCTGTCGGCGACAAGGTCTGCTACGTCGCTATGAGCGGTGGTGGCCAGCAATACCAGCTCAGTGCTCGTACCGGCGTCATAGAAGCGATCGATGGCAGCGTTGCCACCGTGCGAGCAACGAACGGTCGTAGCATCACAAAACCGCTCAACAAACTGACCCCGGACGGCAAGCCCAATGCACTGACGCGCATGCTCATGGGAGGCCAATGATCATGTCTGACCTCTTCTTCTTGCAGGACAGCCGCAGCAATGTCGGCAGCCGAGCCATGTTCTGGCGAGAGGGTGGCGGCTACACCTCGAACCTCAACGAGGCTGAGCAATTCAAGCGCGAGCCCGCGGTCAAGCAGTACGAATGCCGCGAAACCGACCTGCCCTGGCCAGTGGAGTACGTCCGCACCCGGGCAGAGGTCGGCGTTGACTGCCAGTACCTCACCAAGTCAGAGGCCGAGGCCTACCGCAACGAAGACGGCCGCGTATATGTCGCCTACGCACGCGAGTGGGACGGCAATGATCTGGTGTGGCGCGGCGGCAAAGGCCCAACCGCCAACCTGCATAACGCCATCCACCCCGGTGCGGCAGATGCCGCTGGTTACCTGGCCCAAGGCTTTGAGCTTTGGCCATGCGGATACATCGTCGAGCGCTCCCGGCCGGTGGTCCCGGCCGCGCTGCTCGACCACAGGCAGGCACTGCGCTCAGTCGGCCTCAAGCTGCCCACGATCAAGCGCCCGCGCAACCGCACCTACAGCGACCGGCTTAACTGCGAAGGCTGCGGGCGTTTTCTCAGCGAACGTCAGCGTTTCGACGACTGCCCGAACTGCGGCGCAGGGAACGCACCATGACCGTATTTCTTTTGCTTTACCTGTGCGCGGATGCGACCCGTACGGATTGCCAGGTGATTAGGGCTGATAGCTGGAGCGGACCTCACGCCTACGAGCAATGCGTCGAAGTCTTGCCAGGTCTGACTGAGGCGCTGACTGCGCCCAATCGGAAACGCCATCGGTTTGTTTGCGAGATCCAGGGCGACGGACCAAAGCCTGCAGAACACAAAGCGCTGCCGGCCTTCATTCATCAATCGTTACGGATGTGAGGGGATCACCATGAACACAGCCTTCATTCTCATGGCCCAATACGACGGCCAGGCGATTATCTCGCTGGAGCTGGTTTGCCGAGATTACTTCACGCACCTGACGCCGGACATGTTCCAGCGCAAGGTGATGAGCGGTCAGATCAAGTTGCCCATTACACGCCTGGAACCGAGCCAGAAATCGGCCAAAGGCATCCACCTCACCGACCTCGCTGCCTACCTCGACTTGCAGCGCGCCGCCGCTGTGAAGGAACACAACCAGCTCAACGGGATAAAACACGCCGTTTGAGCCACTTCTCTGATGCGGCGCCCAGTTGGACGGGCGCCCTCAGTATCTTTTCGTGCCATTCCCAACCCACATAACGGTCACCCTTGCCACGCAGGTGGGTGTACCGCCGCATAGAATTCCAATCTCGGTGGCCGGACACACTCGCCACTCGCGGGATGTCCCAATCCATCTCAAACAGGCGGCTGACGCCTTCATGGCGAAGGTCGTGGAAGTGCAGGTCCGCGATGGTCAAGAACTTGCAGGCTTTCGCCCAGGACGTGGAGATGGATTCAGGGCTGTAGGGGAAGATGTCTTCGCCGGCCCTCGGCATGGTCTGGAGGATCTGCCACGCCTCGTCCGGTAGGTAGCACCACACGTCGTTGCCGATCTTCTGGCCGGGGTTTTTCATGTCGCGCACCAGCACCCGCTGGCCTGGCACGTCGACGTCGGCCCACCGGATGCGGGTAATTTCATCCAGCCGACGGGTGGAGAACAGGGCAAAGCCCACGACCTTGAGCATATTGATGACGCTCGGGCGCCGCACCTGCATGGCCTGATAGTGCGTCAGCACCTTCGCCAGCTCGTCCAACGTCGGCCGGCGGTCACGCTCGCGGCTTTTCAGGTTGTAGCCCAGTTTGCGCAATACTCGGCGGGCGCCGCCCATGGCGAGCGGGTCGACCTGGTAACCCCATGCGTCTTTGGCGATCGCTAGGACGGCACCGAGGTGCGCCAGGTCGTTGCCGGCGGTTTGCGGCTGGACACCGCCGCCCTCGCTGCTCATCCGAAACAGCGCAAAGTCGACCAGGCATTGGGTGGTGACGTTGGTATCGCTCAGTTGGCCGATGTCCATCTTGCCGATGGCTTCGAGCGTGGCCTTCTTGGTTTTGCCCAACGGCCGGGCCTTTCCCACTTCCAACAGGTACTGATCGATCATGTCTTTGACGGTGACGCCCTTCCGGCTGGCCCGCTCGATCGCACCAGGTTCGTCCAACTCCGATTCGCGCTTGCGCGTCCACGCCAGGGCAGCCTGTTTCCGGGCGAAGGTCTGGCTCTCTTGGTAGACTTGCACTCCGTCGCGTTTGATGCGGATTTGAGCCGTGTAGCTCACAGTCCCATCCGCCAGTTTTCTTGCCCTGATAGTCGCCATATCGAAAGTGGTACGCGTCAGTTTTGAAGTGGTACATCGTACCACCGAGCCTTAAAAAACGCCTGAAAACGCCCTAAAACTCGCCCAGAACACGTTGAGTAAAATGCTAGATAAACAGAGCTTTAGCCCAGCAGAATCAAGCCCCGCACTGTCTCGGCGCTTTAGCGTTGCACCTATGATGGATTGGACCGACCGCCACTGCCGCTACTTCCTGCGCCTGCTCTCCAAGCACACCCTGCTCTACACCGAGATGGTCACCACCGGTGCGATCCTGCATGGCGACCATGAGCGTTTCCTGCGCCACAACGAGGCCGAGCACCCGTTGGCCCTTCAACTGGGCGGTAGCGTGCCTGCCGACCTGGCTGCCTGCGCCCGCATGGCCGAGGCCGTGGGGTATGACGAGGTGAACGTCAACGTCGGCTGTCCGAGTGATCGGGTGCAGAACAACATGATCGGCGCGATCCTGATGGCGCACCCTGCCCTGGTGGCGGATTGTGTGAAGGCGATGCGCGATGCAGTGTCGATCCCGGTGACGGTCAAGCATCGCATCGGGATCAACGGGCGGGACAGTTATGCCGAATTGTGTGATTTCGTCGGGACCGTGAAGGACGCCGGTTGCACCAGTTTTACCGTGCATGCGCGGATTGCGATCCTGGAGGGGCTGTCGCCCAAGGAGAACCGTGACATCCCGCCGTTGCGTTACGACGTGGCGGCACAGTTGAAGCGTGATTTTCCGGAGCTGGAGATTATTCTCAATGGCGGGATCAAGACGCTGGAGCAGTGCCAGGAACATTTGCAGACGTTCGACGGGGTGATGCTGGGGCGTGAGGCTTATCACAACCCGTATCTGTTGGCGCAGGTAGACCAGCAGCTGTTTGGCAGCGAGGCGCCGGTGATCAGCCGCGCGGAGGCGCTGGCGCAGTTGCGACCTTACATTGCCGAGCATTTGGCCGGGGGCGGCACGATGCATCACATCACCCGGCATGTGCTGGGGTTGGGAACAGGGTTTCCAGGGGCGCGGAAATTTCGGCAGTTGTTGTCGGTGGATATCCATAAGGCGAGCGATCCCCTGGCGCTGCTGGATCAGGCGGGGGCGCTGCTGGAGGGGCGGTGAGCGCCTTGATGTTTCTGGGGCTGCCAGACAGCCCAGCGGGAGCAAGCTGCTTCGCCACGGGTTGAGTCTGGGCATTTGTGATCGGGTTGAACCTGATGGCCGTTTTGCCCTCCTATTTAGCAGTCAGGCCTGTCGTTTGCCTGTTGTGGCCACGACGGGCCGATGAACGCATTTGCGCCCTTGAGTGGCTGTCGGCCCTCGGGTAATGTCATCAGACCCATAGGACAGAGCACGCCCATGACTTCCAAGCTGGAACAACTCAAGCAGTTCACCACCGTTGTAGCCGATACCGGCGATTTTTCTACCCTCGCCAAGCTCAAGCCGCAAGACGCCACCACCAACCCTTCCCTGCTGCTCAAGGCCGCGTCGATCCCAGGCTATGCCAAGCTGCTGGATGAGTGCGTACAGGATTGCAACGGCGATGTGGGCCTGGCCAGCGACCGTTTTGCGGTGGCCGTGGGCCAAGAGATTCTGAAAGTGGTACCGGGGCGTATCTCCACCGAGGTGGATGCGCGTCTGTCGTTCGACACTGACGCCGTACTCAAGCGTGCGCACCGTCTGATCGACCTGTACGAAAAAGCCGGCGTTGGCCGCGACCGCGTGCTGATCAAGATCGCCGCGACCTGGGAAGGCATCCGCGCCGCGGAGAAGCTGGAAAAAGAAGGCATCCAGACCAACCTGACCCTGCTGTTCTCCTTCGCCCAGGCCGTGGCCTGTGCCGAGGCAGGCGTGTTCCTGATTTCGCCGTTCGTGGGCCGCATTTACGACTGGTACAAGAAGGCCAACGGCAACGACTACACCGGCGCCGATGATCCTGGCGTGCAGTCGGTGACGCGCATCTACAACTACTACAAGGCCAATGGCTACAAGACCGTGGTGATGGGTGCGAGCTTCCGCAACCTCAGCCAGATCGAAGAGCTGGCCGGTTGCGACCGCCTGACCATCAGCCCCGACCTGCTGGAGAAGCTGGCGGCGGACACGGGCAAGCTGGAGCGCAAGCTGACGCCGGGGCATGCCGGTGAAGCCCGTGTGCATCTGACTGAAGCGCAGTTCCGCTGGGAGTCCAACGAGGACGCGATGGCAACGGAGAAGCTGGCCGAGGGCATTCGTCAGTTTGCTCGCGACCAGGAGAAGCTGGAGGCGCTGTTGTCGGCCAAGCTGTAAGGCGGGCGATGGCAAAAAGGGCGGTACCCTAGGGGGTACCGCCCTTTTTTATGCTCAGCCGATCTGAAGCCTATCTCAATTCAATGTGGGAGGAGGCAAGCCCCCTCCCACATCTGGAATGCATTTCAACCCAGCAGGTCAGTGGCGTTCGAGGGCGTTGACGAGGTCGTGGAAGGCTTCACGGTTGGATTCGTTCAGCCCCATCAGGATCTTGTGCGCTTCCAGCACCTTGACCCGTACCACTTCCTCGGACTGGTCCTGGGACGGCAGGTCGGTCAGGCATTCCGGGCACGGGATCGGGCGGTCAACGATGTTGAACACCTGGTCGAACCCCATGGACTGCAACAGCCGGGTGATGTCTTCGTGGGTGGTGACGACGGTCGGCAACAGGCCAATCTTCTGCCGAGACAGAATGGACAACTTGGCCAGCAGGCCAAGGGTGGTGCTGTCGATGCTGCGGGTTTCGGTCAGATCGATCACGATCGCCGAGAAGTTCAGCGCTGTGAAAATCCGCTCAATCGTCGCATCCAGCGCCGAACACAAGGTCAGGCGCACTTCACCGACAAATTTCAGGACAAAGGTCCCGTCCTGCTCGGCGAATTGGATTCTTCCGGTACTCATCAAAGATTCCTGCTCAACACCAATAGGGCGATATCATCCGGCATCTCCCCCAGCGTGGCCAATCCAAACACTTGCCGCAGGCCATCCAGGCTGCCGCCCGCTGCCTTGACCTTTTGGGGCAAGGCGGCTTCTTTCTCCTTGAGTGTAGGCTCTGGAAGCAGGTCCAGGATGCCGTCGGACATCAGCGTCAGGCTGAACGTCGGCGGCAGTTCCAGGATGTGGTCTTCGTAGGTGGCTTCATTGAACAAGCCCACCGGCAAACCACGGCCTTCCAGGTAACGCACACTGTCAGGGGTATACAACACAGGCATCGGCAAATGACCGCCAATGCTGTAGGTCAAAAGACCGGTTTCTTCATCGATCACGCCGCCGACCATCGTCACGTGCTTGCCCAGCTTGCAGCTGATCAGGCCCCGGTTGATGTGGCCCAGCACCTCGGAGGGGGTGAACTCCGGCAAGGTGCCATTGCGCTTGGACTCAAACAACAGCCGCGTCGTCATGAACTTCAACAACACGGTGACAAAGGCCGAGGAGGCACCGTGGCCGGAGACATCGGCCAGGTAGAACGCCACACGCCGCTCATCCACACGGAAATAGTCGACAAAATCACCCGACAGGTACAGCGACGGGATGATCTGGTGAGCGAACTGGAAATCGTCAATGGTCCAGGGACTGACCGGCAGCATGTTCATCTGCACCTGGCGACCGGCGTTCTGGTCTTCCTGGAGCAGATTGAGGCTGGCTTCGAGTTCGCGGTTGGCGGTTTCGAGCTTTTCGCGATAGCGCTGGTTTTCCACCAACAGGTGCGCACGATCCAGCGCACGGCGTACCGAATGCTCCAGCACCGCCAGGTCTTCCAGGGGTTTGATCAGGTAGTCGGCGGCGCCCAGGCGCAGGGCCTCGACGGCATCGTTCATCACGCCGGCACCGGACACGACAATCACCGGCGTCTGCGGGGCGAGCTCGGTCACCTGGCGAATCAGCTCCAGGCCGCCCATCTGGGGCATGCGCAGGTCGCAGATCACAAGGTCGGGCTGGTCGCGCTCGAATACCTGGAGACCCTGTTGGCCATTGCTGGCCTGCAGGACGCTGAAGCCACTGTCTTCCAAATAGGCCGCGAGACTCTCGCGCACTACTTCGTCGTCATCGATTATCAGCAGCGTGGCACTGGTTTTTTGCATGTGGGCAAACGGCGCCAGAATTAGGTTGGCGTAGGCGGTGCGGCAATGGCCGTACTCACTTACTGGATTCGCTTTCTAGCCTCTCTGTCCTACAAAACGCAGGCTTTTGACCTACGCACAACTGTAAAGCAGAGGTGCCCTTCTAAGGCGCAGACGGTACTCCCATCCGGCAGGGGTTTCAAGCTCATGCCGATGGTCGCCGGCCGTCTTTATAAGGCAAATCACTGGGAGTTATAAGAACACTGATGAGCACAACTTAATGCGAGGTTGAAACCGTGCAAATCCGGGCACAAAAAAGGCGACCGCTGGGGTCGCCTTTTTCATTTCAAGACGTCACGACTTAGAAATCGTCGACGACCTTGCCATCTTTGACGCGGAACTCACGGTTCTGCAGGTAGGCATTGCGGATGAAGGTGTATTTGTCACCGGTGATGAGCTTTTCGCTGTCCAGCAGGCTGGCACGGGTATCGACAATGTTCAGGCCGAAGGTGCTGTTGCGCCAGCCGATGTCGTTCATGTAGCGATAAGGCTGGGTGTAGCTGTCGACGTATTTGGATGGCGCATCACGCAGCGTGCTCGGGCCCATCAGCGGCAGCATCACGTAGGGACCGCTGCCCACGCCCCAGTAGCCGAGAGTCTGACCGAAGTCTTCGTCGCTGCGTTGCAGCCCCATTTTGGTGCCGACATCGATCAGGCCGAGTACGCCAAACGTGGTGTTGACCAGCAAACGTGCAGTGTCCACGCCCGCCGCGTGCGGCTTGAGCTGCAGCACGTTGTTGGCCAGGTTGCCGACATCGCCGATGTTGCGGAAGAAGTTGTGCACGCCATCCTGCATGAACTGCGGCGTGACGAACTGATAGCCCTGGGCCAGTGGTTTGAGGGCATAGGTATCAACGGTATCGTTGAACGTGAAGATCGGGCGGTTGACGCTTTCCCACGGATCGTCTTCCGACGCGGCCTGCGCGGCGAATGGCGCCAGCATCACAGCGGCACACACCGAAAACTGAGCGAAATATTGGCTCCAGCGCATAGCTTTAAGCTCCTTGAATGGTCTGTCATGGGCGCTATGCCCTGAATAAGGCCGCCAGTATATGACGGAAGTTGGCAATTAGGCAGTCACCAGGAAACGTCATGCAGAATTTGAACACATTTCCTGCAACACCACCCGTGTGTCATCGGTTTGTCATCCCGACTCGCTAGCGTCACAGCTATTTCAGGGATGTCGACATGCCTCACGCCGAGCTTTCCATCGCCAGCGCTCCCGCCCTGACGGCCGTTCTGTTCGGCCTGAGTGGCTGCCTGGTGGACTTTGGTTCCCGGGCGCGCACCGATTCGCCATCCTTGGAAGCCCTGGCCACCCCAGGCGCCCTGAACATCCTGCGCAGCCTCAAGGAACAAGGCGTGCCCTGCGCCTGGCTGGAAGAACTCCCCAGCACAGTCACTACGCCACTGGCCGCCGTATTGCCGGGCTGGCTGAAGGCTGCATCGCCCTCCTCCATCCGCTGGCCGGCGCCCCACGCGTGCTGGCAAGCCTTGATGGAGCTGAACATCGAGCGCCTGGAAGGCTGCGTGCTGGTCAGCGGGGAACCGCGCCTGCTGCAATCGGGACTCAACGCCGGCCTCTGGACCATCGGCCTGGCCTCATGCGGCTCGTTGTGCGGCCTGGCACCCGAACAATGGCAAGCACTGAGCGGGCCAGAGCGCGAACGCAAGCGCGCCAAGGCCACGGTGGCGCTGTACAGCCTGGGCGTCCACTCGGTGATCGACCATCTCGGCGAACTCGGTACCTGCCTCGCCGATATCCGCCTGCGCCAGCTCAAGGGCGAGAAGCCCTGATCGAGATCATGCACAGTCGGCGCCGGTGGATTAATCTACAGGTCAGCCCGTAGACCTTTCACGGCGCGCCGTGGTCTATGCCAGTGCCTATCGATAAAAGGAAACACGTCATGCCTGATCGCAAAAAACTGGAAGAACAGGTCGAGATCCTGCGCGGGCAGTTGGAACAGGAACCGCCGCTGTCGGAAGAAAAACGTTCAGCACTGGAAGCCTTGATTGCCAAGTTCGAACTGCAACTTGAACTGGAACCGGCCACCCAGACGCCCAGTATTTCCGACGATGTGAATCAAGCGGCCATCGAGTTTGACGCCGAACACCCGGTGATTTCCGGGACCTTGCGCAATATCATGATCACCCTGGGCAATATCGGGATCTGATCTGCCCGTCAGCCAAGCGCAGATCAAAATGTGGGAGGGGGCTTGCCCCCTCCCACATTGGTTTGTATGAAGACTATTGGCGGGCCAGGCGCACGTTCTGGAACGCCATATCCTCAGTACTGCGATACGGGTTGATATCCAACCCGCCACGCCGTACATACCGTGCATACACCGTCAATTTCTCCGGTTTCAGCAAGCGCTGCAGGTCGAGGAAGATGCGCTCCACGCACTGCTCATGAAAGTCCGAATGCTGGCGGAAGCTCACGATGTATTCCAGCAGGCTCGCGTGTTCCAGCGCCGACCCGCGGTACTCCACCACCACGCTGCCCCAGTCCGGCTGGCTGGTCACCGGGCAGTTGGATTTGAGCAGGTGGCTGTGCACGCTCTCTTCCAGGATGCGCGAGTCGTCGCAACGCAACAGCTCCGGGCGCGGATGCTCGTAGTTGCTGACGCTGATATCCACGTCATCGATGCACACGCCCGGCAACGCCATCACGCCCTCGGCCTCGATGTCGGCCAGACTGCGGATGCGCACGCCCACAGGCTTGCCGGCAGCGGCACTCAGGTCGGTGCGCAGGGTCGCTTCCAGGCTCGACGTGTCGGCAAACGCGGTCTGGTTCAGCGAGTTGAGATACAGCTTGAAGGACTTGGATTCGATGATGTTCGGCGACTCGGCCGGAATGCTGAACTCACCGATGGCCACCACCGGCTTGCCCGAGGGCAGCAACCACGACAGTTCGAAGCAGTTCCAGAAGTCCACACCCTTGTACGGCAGGGTCTCGGCGCTCAGGCCCAGCTCGGCCCACTTGGCGGCACGTGGAATCGGGAACAGCAACGAAGGGGTGTAGGTGGAGATGTATTCACTGGACTTGCCCAGCGGCGAATGTTCGGCTGCGGGATGCATGGCGGAAACCTGGCTAAATAAACGCCGCCATTCTATCAGCCTTTGCCCCCGCCTTTGCTGCCTACTCGACGTTCAGCGTGCCGACCATGCCTGCCTGGTAATGCCCGGGCAGGTTGCAGGCAAACTCCAGGCCGGTGGTCTTGGTGAAAGTCCAGGTCAATTCAGCCGTCTTGCCGGGCTCGACCAACACGCTGTTGGGATCATCATGTTTCATGGCGCCATGGCCCATGGCGCTGTGGTCCATCTTGCCCATGCCGGTGGCGGTGAGCATGCCGCTGGCCTGCATCTGCAGCATTTCCTTCTGGTGCTCGGCGTGCATCGCCGCATCGCCCAAGTTGAATTCGTGCAACAACCGGCCTTTGTTGACCAGCACAAAGCGCACGGTCTCACCGGCCTTGACGTCCAGCGATGTCGGCGCAAAGGCAATGTCCTGCAGCGTTACTTCCACGGTGCGGGTGGCCTTGTCCGCCGACGCCGGGTGACCAAAGGCATAGTCATGCGTCGCGTCCGCCATCGCACCAACGCTCGCCACCAACAGGCAGCCCGCCAACAACAGGGGTGTACGCAATGCCATTTCCACTCTCCAAAAATCTGTAATTCGCTCTGACAGCACACTAAGATGACGCCGCTGCCAGCCAGCTGACTGCTAGATTACAACTTTGTCAGGTTGCGCCCTCCCCCTTGAACCCACGGTATAAAGCCCGTTACGCAACATCACCCCGAGCGCCCCATGAAACTGCTGATCGTCGAAGACCAACCGAAAACCGGCCAGTACCTGCGCCAAGGCCTGGCCGAGGCGGGCTTTACCACCGAGCTGGTGGCCGATGGCACCAGCGGCCAGCACCTGGCCCTGACCGGCGACTACGACCTGCTGATCCTCGACGTGATGCTGCCGGGCCGCGATGGCTGGCAGATCCTGCAGGCCGTGCGCAGCGCTGGCCTCGAGACTCCAGTGCTGTTCCTCACGGCCCGTGATGCGGTGGAAGACCGCGTCCACGGGCTGGAACTGGGCGCCGACGACTACCTGGTCAAGCCGTTCGCCTTTTCCGAACTGCTGGCGCGAGTGCGCAGCCTGTTGCGCCGTGGCAGCAGCACGCCGCAGGAAACCGCACTGCAATTGGCCGACCTGCGCCTGGACCTGATCCGCCGCCGCGTAGAACGGGACGGCCAGCGCATCGACCTGACCGCCAAGGAATTCTCCCTGCTGGAACTATTTTTGCGCCGTCAGGGTGAAGTGCTGCCCAAATCACTGATCGCCTCCCAGGTCTGGGACATGAACTTCGACAGCGACACCAACATCATCGAAGTGGCGATCCGCCGGCTGCGTCTGAAAGTCGACGACCCTTTCCCCAACAAACTCATTCACACCGTGCGCGGCATGGGTTACGTGCTGGAGGAACGATGCAGCTGAGTCAGCGCCTGTCCCTGACCAGCCGCCTGGCGCTACTGTTCGCCGCCTGCACCGCGGTGGTGTCGCTGCTGGCCGGCGTACTGTTCAACCGCGCCAGCGAGGCGCACTTCGTTGAGCTGGACCAGCAGCAACTCGACGGCCAACTGATGGCGCTGCGCAGCACCTTGCAAGGCGTGGATACGCCACAACTGTTCGCCCAGCGCGAAGCGCAACTGCGCGCCGAACTCAGCCGCCAGCCTGACCTGACGCTGCGCATCACCGCAGGCGGCCAGCGCTGGCTGGATGGCGCGCCCGGCATCGCTCTGCCGGAGTCGCCCGGCCTGCACAGCCTGCAAAACGCCGGTACCGCGTACCGCGTGTTTAACGCCCCGTTGAGCGCGGGTCGGCCAGACTCGCCGCAGCTGAGCCTGATGCTCGACATCACCCATCACCAACACTTCCTGCAACGCATGCAGCGCCTGATCTGGCTGACCGTCGGCCTCTCGGCCCTGGCCACCGCACTCCTCGGTGCGTGGGCCGCGCGCAGCGGGTTGCGACCGTTGCGGCGCATGGGCGAAGTGGCCGCCGGCGTCTCAGCCCACTCCCTGACCCAGCGCCTGCCCCACGAACAGATGCCGGCTGAACTGGCGGAGTTGGCCCAGGCCTTCAACGCCATGCTCGGCCGCCTGGACGATGCATTCCAGCGCCTCTCGGCGTTTTCCGCCGATATCGCCCATGAATTGCGCACGCCACTGTCGAACCTGCTGACCCACACTCAGGTGATCCTCACCCAACCTCGCCCGCTGGAGGACTACCGGGAGGCACTGCACAGCAACCTTGAAGAACTGCAATGGATGGCGCAGTTGGTCAACGACATGTTGTACCTGGCCAAAGCCGATCATGGCTTGCTGGTGCCCAAGCGCGAGACGCTTGCTCTGGCCGATGAAGTGGATGCGTTGCTGGAGTTTTTTGCGTTGCTGGCTGAGGACGCACAGGTCCGCCTAGTGCGCGAAGGCACCGCCCACACGATGGGTGATCGCGGCATGTTGCGTCGGGCCTTGTCGAACTTGCTGGATAACGCGCTGCGGTTCACGCCAGCGGGCGGCGAAGTGCGGGTACGGATGACGGAAGGCGTAAGGTTGACGGTTGAGAACACCGGTGACGGCATCCCACCGGAGTTGTTACCGAAGTTGTTTGACCGCTTCTATCGAGCGGATCCCGCGCGGCATGAGGGCAGCAGCGAGCATGCGGGGCTGGGGTTGGCAATTACCCAGTCGATTGTGCGAGCACATGGGGGGAGGATTTTTTGTGAGTCCGAGGCTAACTGGACAAGGTTTGTGATTGAGTTACCCAAGGGACATTGATGCACGCCGTACCGGCCCTATCAGGGGCCTCCCACAAGTGACCGAGTCCGTTCAGGACTGATGCGGTCAATTGTGGGAGGGGGCTTGCCCCCGATAGCGGTCTAGAGACTCACGAATATCTCAGGGCATGCGCCGGCTCGATCTTCGCCGCCCGATACGCCGGATAGAGCGTGGCCAAAAAGCTCAACACAAACCCGGCCGTGCAAATCAGCAGCACATCCCCACCTTGCAGCTCCGACGGCAGGTTGCTGACAAAGTACACATCCGAACTGAAGATATGCTGCCCGGTCACCCGCTCGACCCAGCCCACCAGCTCACTCACGTTCAACGCCGCAATCACGCCCAGTACGCCGCCGATCAAGGTGCCAACGATACCGATCACCGTACCCTGCACCATGAAAATCGCCATGATCTGGCGTGGCGTAGCGCCGATGGTCCGCAGGATCGCGATGTCCGCGCCCTTGTCGTTCACCACCATGATCAGGGTGGCGATGATGTTGAACGCGGCCACGGCAACGATCATCAGCAGCAACAGGCCGATCATGGTCTTTTCCATTTTCATCGCGCTGAACAGGCTGCCCTGGGTGTGGGTCCAGTCGTCAGCCTTGTAGGCCGCGCCGAGGCTGGCGGCGATATCCGCCGAGACCTTGGGCGCTGCATACAGGTCTTTCACCGCCAGGCGCACACTCTGCACCTGGTTCGGCTGCCAGTGCTGGATCTCTGCAGCGTCGGCCATGTGGATCAGGGCCATGGAGCCGTCCAGCTCGGCGCCGACCTTGAAGATGCCGACCACGTTCAAGCGCTGCATGCGCGGCGTGATGCCACCCGGCGCCGTGCTGATTTCCGGCACGATCAGGGTCAGCTTGTCGCCCACGTTCAAGCGAAAACGCCGGGCAGTGATCTCACCGACCACCACGCCGAACTCGCCGGGTTTCAAATCTTCCAGTTTGCCCCGCACGATGTGCTGGGCCACGATCGACACCTTGCCTTCCTGGGCCGGGTCGACACCGCTGATCTCGATCGGCTGCATCGCGCCTTTGTAGGAGAACATGCCGTCCATTTGCGTGAAAGGTACGGCGGCGGTCACTTGCGGATTCTTCATCGCGGCGGCGGCTACCGGCTGCCAGTCGTCGATCGGGTTCACGCCGACGATGGTCGCGTGGGGCACCATGCCGAGGATGCGCGAGCTCATTTCGCGCTGAAAGCCGTTCATCACCGACAGCACCACGATCATCGCCAGCACGCCCAGGGCGAGGCCGATCATCGAGGTCATCGAGATAAACGAAACAAAACGGTTGCGGCGCTTGGCGCGGGTATAGCGCGTGCCGATGAAAATCGATAACGGTCTGAACATTCGCGGGCACCGTTGGAAAAATGAAAAAGCCCGACACCTGGAGCGCCGGGCTTGAAACAGGTCAGATGGCGACCAGATGACCTTCCTGCAAATGCAGCACGCGGTCCATCTGGCGGGCCATGCTCATGTCATGGGTCACCACCAGGAACGCGGTGCGCATCTGGGTGCTCAGCTCCAGCATCAGGTCCTTGATGCCTTGGGCGGTGTGGGAGTCGAGGTTGCCGGTAGGCTCGTCGAGCATCACCAGCCCCGGGTTGTTCACCAGGGCACGAGCGATGGCCACACGCTGGCGCTCGCCGCCGGACAGTTCCGCCGGTTTGTGCTCCAGGCGATGGCCGAGGCCGACGCGCTCCAGCAGGGCCTGGGCCCGCTGGCGGGCTTCCGGGATCGCGGTCTTGCCGATCAGCAGCGGCATGCACACGTTTTCCAGGGCGGTGAATTCCGGCAGCAGGTGGTGGAACTGGTACACAAAGCCGAGGGAACGGTTGCGCAACTGGCCACGGGCCTTTTCACCCAGCGCCGACAGTTCTTCGCCAGCCAGCCAGACGCTGCCCTGGGACGGCGTATCCAGACCGCCCAGCAGATTCAGCAAGGTACTCTTGCCAGAACCGGAACTGCCGACAATCGCCACGCGCTCGCCCGGATGCAGCTCCAGTTGCAGGTTGGACAACACCACCACCGATTCCGGGCCTTCCTCGTAGGATTTGCCCAGGTTGCGGCAGCTCAAGATTGCTTTTTCACTCATGCCCGATTCACTCATAACGTAGGGCCTGTGCTGGCTGGGTACGTGCCGCGCGCCAGGCTGGATACAGGGTGGCAAGGAAACTCAGGACCAACGCAGCGCCGCCCACCATCAACACGTCCTGGGCCTGAACCTGGGACGGCAAGTAATCGATGAAGTAAACGTCGGCGTTGAGGAATTTGTGCCCGATCAGGGTCTCGAGGCCGGCAATGGCGGCACTCACGTTCAACGCAGCCAGAATCCCCACGGCGGTGCCGATCAAGGTGCCGACCACGCCGATCACGGTGCCCTGCACCATGAAGATCGCCATGATCTGCCCCGGCGTGGCGCCCAAGGTCCGCAGGATGGCGATATCACCCTTCTTGTCGTTCACCACCATCACCAGCGTGGAGATGATGTTGAACGCGGCCACGGCGACGATCAGCAGCAACAGCAGGCCGATCATGGCTTTTTCCATGCGGATGGCCTGGTACAGGTTGCCGTGGGTACGGGTCCAGTCGCGGGCGTAGTACTGGCTTTCACCCAGGTGCTGGGCGATGTCCCACGCGGCGCGCGGGGCGTCGAACAGGTCGGCAAACTTGAGGCGCAGGCCCTGCACCTGGTCGGGCTGCCAGCGGTGCAGGCGGGCCAGGTCGGTGAGGTTGGTCAGGCCGAGGTAGCCGTCGATCTCGCCGGCGCCGACGTGGAACGTGCCCACCACCGTAAAGCGCTTCATGCGTGGAAACATGCCCGCCGGGGTCACGGTGACTTCCGGTGCGACGAAGGTCAGCTTGTCGCCAAGGCCCACGCCGAGCTTGGCCGCGGCCTTGTCGCCGATCACGATGCCGAACTCGCCGGGCGCCAGGTCATCGATTTTGCCTTGCAGCATGAATTTGTCGATGATCGAGACGTTGCGTTCCTGGGCCGGATCGATGGCATTGAGCAGGATTTTCTGCACCTTGCCGTTGTTGGTCAGCAGCCCCTGCATCTGGGTGAATGGCGCAACCGCCAGTACCTTGGGGTTCTGCTTGACCTTGTCGGCCAGGCCTTGCCAGTCGCTGATGGGGGCATCGCCCTCGATGGTCGCGTGGGGCACCATGCCCAGCACGCGGGTACGCATCTCATGATCGAAACCGTTCATCACCGACAACACCACGATCATCACGACCACGCCCAAGGCGAGCCCGATCATCGACGTCAGGGAAATGAACGACACAAAATGATTGCGACGCTTTGCACGGGTATAACGCGTGCCGATAAATACGAAGAGAGGTCTGAACATGTCGGGGCTTGTTCGGAGGAAAAGAAGACGTCCCGGTGGCGGGGTCTGGTAAGCAGCTTTACACTCAGACCATTAACGCTACTTGGGGTTCGCCATGTCGACATTAGATGAAGAAGAGCGTCGCGAATACTACCGTATCGATGACATGATCGCACTCCAAATCAAAAGCCTGTCTGCCCCCGAAGCGGCGAGCAAGGAAGTGTTGCTGGATGATTCGCCGCTGTTCAACCTGCTCAGCGAACTGCACCTCAGCGAATTCGAGGCCCAGCACCTGCTGCGTCAGCTCAGCGACAAGGATCGCACCCTCGCGGCCTTCCTCAAGGTCCAGAACAAACGCCTGGATGTACTCAGCCAGATCATGGCGCAAAGCCTGCGCGATGAGGTCGGCACCCCGCAGCCGGTGATCATTTCCGAAGGCGGCATCGACTTCCAGCACCCTACCCCCCTGGCACCCAACACGCACCTGGCGATCAAGCTGGTGCTGATGCCCCAGGCGCTCGGCTTGCTGCTGCGCGCGCGCGTCACCCATTGCGACCCGAAAGGCGACGGCTTTGACGTGGGCACCGAGTTCGAATCCATGACCGATGCCCAGCGCCAACTGCTGGCCCGCTACATCCTGCAGAAACAAGCCCAGGAACGCCGCCTGGCGCGCGAGCAAAGCGAAGCCCAAGACATCTGATTACGCATTCACCCCGCCAGACACCCTGGCGCAAAGGAGCAACTGTGACCCTGATCTACGGCCACCGCGGTGCCAAAGGCGAAGCACCGGAAAACACCCTGACCAGCTTTCAGGAGTGCCTCAAGCACGGCGTGCGCCGCTGCGAACTGGACCTGCACCTGTCCATGGACGGCGAACTGATGGTCATCCATGACCCGACGCTCAAACGCACCACTGACCGGCGCGGCAAAGTCGTCGAGTATTCGGCGGCAGACCTGGTCAAGATGGACGCGCGCAAGGGCGGCCCGGGTTGGGTCAAGCCTTGCCCGATCCCACGCCTGGAAGAGCTGTTCGAACAGTGCGACTTCGATCACTGGCAGTTGGAAGTCAAAAGCGCATCACGCACCCGCGCGGCAACCACCGTGCTGGCGATTCGCGAGATGGCCGTACGCTTCGGCCTGATGGACAAGGTCACCGTGACTTCAAGTTCGCGGGAAGTGCTCAAGGCAGCGGTTGAACTCACCCCGGACCTGTCCCGTGGACTGGTGGCCGAGTACGCCTGGCTCGACCCGCTGAAGGTCGCGCAGAACTACGGCTGTGAATACCTGGCGTTGAACTGGACGTTGTGCACCCCCGAGCGACTGGAAAAAGCCCAGCGCCAGGGTTTGCACGTGTCCGTGTGGACGGTCAACGAACCCGCGCTGATGCGCAGGCTCGCCGACTTCGGCGTAGATAGCCTGATTACAGACTTTCCCGGTTTGGCCACTGCCACCCTCGGGAATTACTGAAATCGGTCTCCCCGGCCGGCTCAGGCCACCGGCCGGAGCCGCTCAAAAAAGCCGGTTGAGGCCGTCGTAGGCCGCTACCCGATAGGCTTCAGCCATGGTCGGGTAGTTGAACGTGGTGTTGACGAAATACTTGAGGGTATTGAGCTCACCCGGCTGGTTCATGATCGCCTGGCCGATGTGCACGATCTCCGACGCCTGATAGCCGAAGCAATGCACGCCCAGGACCTCAAGGGTTTCACGGTGGAACAGGATCTTCAGCATGCCCTGAGGCTCGCCGGCGATCTGCGCACGCGCCATGCTCTTGAAGAACGCCTTGCCGACTTCGTAAGGCACCTTGGCCTTGGTCAGCTCGTGCTCGTTCTTGCCGATCGAGCTGATCTCGGGAATGGTGTAGATCCCGGTCGGCACGTCGTTCACGTAACGCCAGCTGCCGTTGTCGACGATGCTGCCAGCAGCCGAGCGACCCTGGTCGTGGGCGGCACTGGCCAGGCTCGGCCAGCCGATCACGTCACCGGCGCCATAGACGTTGGCTACGCAGGTGCGGTAGTTCTCGTCCACTTCGATCTGGCCACGGCCGTTGACCTTGACCCCGATGTTTTCCATGCCGAGCTTGTCGGTGTTGCCAGTACGGCCGTTGCACCACAGCAAGGCATCGGCCTTGATCTTCTTGCCGGACTTGAGGTGCAGGATCACCCCGTTGTCCAGGCCTTCGACCCGCTCGTACTCTTCGTTGTGGCGCACGGTGATGTTGTTGTTGCTGAAGTGGTAGCTCAACGCCTGGGAGATTTCCGAGTCGAGGAAGCTCAGCAACTGGTCGCGGTTGTCCACCAGCTCCACCAGTACGCCCAGGCCGCTGAAGATCGAGGCGTATTCACAGCCGATCACGCCGGCGCCGTAGATGATCAGTTTGCGCGGGGTGTGGCCCAGGCTCAGGATGGTGTCGCTATCGTAGATACGCGGGTGGTGGAAATCGATGTCCGCCGGGCGATACGGGCGCGAACCGGTGGCGATGATGATGTGCTTGGCCACCAGCTTCTCGACCACGCCGTTGGGGCACACCACCTCGATGGTTTGCTCGTCGGCGAAGCTGCCGGTGCCGAAGAACAGGTCGACGCGGTTACGGGCGTAGTAGCCGGTACGCGAGGCCACCTGCTTGGAGATGACTTTTTCGGCGCTCTTGAGCACGTCCGGGAACGAGAACCAGCGCGGCTCACCAATGGCCCGGAACATCGGGTTGGTGTTGAATTGCATGATCTGGCGCACCGAGTGACGCAAGGCCTTGGACGGGATGGTACCCAGGTGGGTGCAGTTACCGCCGACCTGGCGACGGCTATCGACCATCGCCACCTTGCGCCCTGCTTTTGCGGCGTTCATCGCCGCACCTTCTCCAGCCGGGCCGGAACCCAGTACCACCACGTCGTAGTTGTAGACAGCCATGCGTACTCCTCAGAACAGGCCAGGCGTACGGTTGGACGCCGGGCTAAATCATGCCGCGCTCAGCGGTCATGAAGGACAATTTGGCTCAAGTGTGTGAACCGGGGCACAGTCTATATAAGGCTCAACGCCGCGCACATTAACCCTTGGTCGCGTCGTAGGCCAGTCTTGCCTTTACTACAGGGCAAGGAAAATGGGGTTACATTGTCAGGCTCTCTATCAGGACAGGCAACCATGCGACATTTTGCGCTGTGTTTATTACTGATGTTGTCGATCCCGGTGCACGCCAATGAGGCCGATCGGCTCAGGCAGGCCGGCTTTCCAGCGGTCTCCCATGAGCTGGCCTTGAAACAACAGGCCGTGCTGACCTACCTCTGGGCGGACGTCTACGCGGCCGCACTGTATGCCCCGCCGCAGACGACCGCCAGGCTCGCCTGGGAGCAGCAAAAGCCGCTGCGCCTCGAGCTGTACTACTTTCGCGACATTGACCGCAGTGATGTGATCAAGGCCGCCACCGCCACGCTGGAGCGCCAACAGGCCAGCGCCCGGTTGAAGCCAGAGGTGGACGCGTTGCATGCGCGCTTTCGCAACATCAAGAAGGGTGATCGGTATGCGCTGGATTTTCGCCCTGGGCGTGGGTTGAATCTGGAGATCAATGGGGAGGTGGCGTTCAGTAGCCCCGATGATGGATTGGCGAAGGCTTATCTGGGGATCTGGTTGGCGCCCAAGGGGTTGTCGCAGGCACTGCTGGATTAGCGGGGTGTCAGTTCTGGCCTCATCGGGGGCAAGCCCCCTCCCACATTTGACTGTGTTCACAAAGATAGACGTGCGAACAGGCAGCACAAAACTCCCAGCCACAAAAAAGCCCCGAACCAGTCGGGGCTTTCTCATTCAGCGCAAAGGCTTAGCGCGGAAACGCAGGCGGGTTGACCCCGGCCATGTCTTCCATCACACGCACCACCTGGCAGCTGTAGCCGAACTCGTTGTCGTACCACACGTACAGGACAACGCGGTTGTCCTGGGTGATGGTCGCCTCGGCGTCCACCACACCAGCGTGGCGCGAACCCACGAAGTCAGTGGACACCACTTCCTGCGAGTTGACGTAGTCGATCTGCTTGTGCAGGTCGGAGTGCAACGCCATGAAGCGCAGGTACTCGTTCATCTCTTCACGGGTAGCGGCTTTCTCAAGGTTCAGGTTGAGAATGGCCATCGACACGTTAGGCGTTGGAACGCGGATCGCGTTACCGGTCAGCTTGCCGGCCAGCTCGGGCAGGGCCTTGGCAGCCGCAGTGGCAGCACCGGTCTCGGTGATCACCATGTTCAACGCGGCGCTACGACCACGGCGATCGCCCTTGTGGAAGTTGTCGATCAGGTTCTGGTCGTTGGTGTACGAGTGAACGGTCTCGACGTGGCCGTTGACGATGCCGAACTTGTCATTCACAGCCTTCAGCACCGGCACGATGGCGTTGGTGGTGCAGGAAGCGGCGGACACGATCTTGTCGTCAGCGGTGATTTCGGCGTGGTTGATGCCGTGCACGATGTTCTTCAGCTTGCCCTTGCCCGGAGCGGTCAGGACAACGCGATCGACACCCGGGCAGGCCAAGTGCTGGCCCAGGCCTTCGGCGTCACGCCATACGCCGGTGTTGTCCACCAGCAGGGCGTCCTTGATGCCGTACTGGGTGTAATCCACCTCGGACGGGTTCTTCGCGTAGATCACCTGGATCAGGTTACCGTTGGCGGTGATGGTGTTGTTTTCTTCGTCAATGACGATGGTGCCGTTGAACGGACCGTGTACCGAGTCGCGGCGCAGCAGGCTGGCACGCTTGGTCAGGTCGTTCTCGGCGCCTTTGCGCACCACGATGGCACGCAGGCGCAGGCCGTCGCCGCCACCTGTTTTTTCGATCAGGATGCGCGCCAGCAGGCGGCCGATACGACCGAAACCGTACAGCACGACGTCGGTGCCTTTGCGGGCTGCGGCGTTTTGCTGGCCAACCACTTCGGCCATTTCTTCACGCACGAACTGCTCGGCGCTGCGGCCGGCACCTTCCTTGCGGAATTTGTAGGCCAGCTTGCCCAGGTCTACCGAAGCCGCGCCGAGCTTGAGCTCGCTCATGGCCTTGAGCAGCGGGAATGTTTCGTGGACGGAGAGTTCGCTGTCGTCGGCAGAACGGTGACGCGCAAAGCGGTGGGCTTTGAGAATCGCGATGACAGACTGGTTGATCAGGCTGCGGCCATAGATCGAGCTCACCACATTGTTATTGCGGTACAGCTGGCCGATAAGCGGAATCATCGCTTCTGCGAGCGCTTCACGGTCGATCCATTCACCAAGACACTGGTCGGGCTTCTGAGTCACGGTAACCTTCCACATGTAGGGGCAGAAAAAAGGGGCTACATTATGCCGCCCGACCGTCCCCGGAGCAATGCGCCCCAGGCAACAAAAAGTGCTTGCGAAAAAAAGCCACCCCGCTACAGCCCAGTAAATACGCGGGTTCCAGAAGGCCACTAGTTGGGCGAACGGGACGACTTGTCCGTAACTCTCCGAAAACCTCGCACATTTTGGCACTACATATTGAGTCAAAACGCGGCATTGTTTGTCTTAGCCACTACATTTCCTACAAACCGTATTAGGCACAGTCAGCAACTGACAGACGGCGCCTCGCACCGTTACAATTACCGACTTTGTCGCAACGCTTGGAGCTCAACCTTCCGTGCCCGTCCTGCGTCTACCGCTTCTCCCTGCTGCGGCAGGCAAACAGCACTGGGGCAACCTGCCCGGTGCCGCCCTGAGCCTGGCCATTGCCGAGGCTGCCAGCGCAGCCAAGCGCTTTACCCTGCTGCTTACCGCCGACAGCCAAAGTGCCGAACGGCTGGAGCAGGAGCTGAGCTTCTTCGCCCCCGATTTGCCGGTCCTGCATTTTCCCGATTGGGAAACCCTGCCCTACGACCTGTTCTCGCCGCACCAGGACATCATTTCCCAGCGCATCGCCAGCCTGTACCGCTTGCCGGAACTGGCCCACGGCGTGCTGGTGGTGCCGATCACCACCGCCCTGCATCGCCTGGCACCGACCAAGTTCCTGCTGGGCAGCAGCCTGGTGCTGGACATCGGCCAGAAGCTCGACGTCGAGCAAATGCGCACGCGCCTGGAAGCCAGCGGCTACCGCTGCGTCGACACGGTGTACGAACACGGTGAGTTCGCGGTGCGCGGTGCACTGATCGACCTGTTCCCGATGGGCAGCAAGTTGCCCTATCGCATCGACCTGTTCGATGACGAAATCGAGACACTGCGTACCTTCGATCCGGAAAACCAGCGCTCCATCGATAAGGTCGACTCGGTCAAGCTGCTGCCCGCACGGGAATTCCCGCTGCAAAAGGACGCGGTCACGCGCTTCAAGGCGCGCTTCCGTGAACGCTTCGACGTGGACTTCCGCCGCTGCCCGATCTTCCAGGACTTGAGCAGCGGGATTACACCGGCCGGTATCGAGTACTACCTGCCGCTGTTCTTCGACGAAACCTCCACCCTCTTCGATTACCTGCCCCAGGACACCCAGGTGTTCTCGCTGCCGGGCATCGAGCAGGCAGCGGAAAACTTCTGGAACGATGTGCGCAACCGCTATGAAGAGCGCCGCGTCGATCCCTCCCGGCCTTTACTGCCGCCTGCCGAATTGTTTCTGCCAGTGGAAGACTGCTTCGCCCGCCTGAAAAGCTGGCCGCGCGTGGTCGCCAGCCAGCAAGACGTGGACGCCGGCAGCGGCCGTGAACGCTTCCCGGCGCAGACGCTGCCCAACCTGGCGATTGAAGCCAAGGCCAACCAGCCACTGGAAGCGCTGTCCAATTTCCTCGGCGACTTTCCTGGCCGCGTGCTGTTTACCGCCGAATCCGCCGGCCGCCGTGAAGTGCTGCTGGAACTGCTGGAGCGCCTCAAGCTGCGCCCGAAAACCGTCGACAGCTGGCCGGATTTCGTCAAGGGCAAGGATCGCCTGGCGATCACCATCGCACCGCTGGATGAAGGTTTGCTGCTGGAAGACCCCGCCCTGGCGCTGATCGCCGAAAGCCCCCTGTTCGGCCAACGCGTGATGCAGCGCCGCCGCCGTGAAAAACGCGCGGACGCCAACAACGACGCGGTGATCAAGAACCTGACCGAGCTGCGCGAAGGCGCGCCGGTGGTGCACATCGACCACGGCGTTGGTCGTTACCTCGGCCTGCAGACCCTGGAGATCGATAACCAGGCCGCCGAATTCCTCACCATGGAATACGCCGAAGGCGCCAAGCTCTATGTGCCGGTGGCCAGCCTGCATTTGATCGCCCGCTACACCGGCAGCGACGATGCCCTGGCGCCGCTGCACCGCCTGGGTTCCGAGACCTGGCAGAAAGCCAAGCGCAAGGCCGCCGAACAGGTGCGCGATGTGGCGGCCGAATTGCTCGACATCTATGCCCGCCGCGCCGCCCGCGAAGGCTACGCGTTTGCCGACCCAAAAGCCGACTACGCCACCTTCAGCGCCGGTTTCCCCTTCGAAGAAACCCCGGACCAGCAAACCACCATCGAAGCGGTGCGCGCCGACATGCTCGCGCCCAAGCCGATGGACCGCCTGGTCTGCGGCGACGTGGGCTTCGGCAAGACTGAAGTGGCCATGCGTGCCGCGTTCATCGCCGTACACGGCGGCCGCCAAGTGGCGATTCTGGTGCCCACCACCCTGCTCGCCCAACAGCACTACAACAGCTTCCGCGACCGCTTCGCCGACTGGCCGGTGACCGTGGAAGTGATGAGCCGCTTCAAGTCGGCCAAGGAAGTGAATGCCGCCATCGCCGACCTGGCCGAAGGCAAGATCGACATTGTGATCGGCACCCACAAGCTGCTGTCGGACGATGTGAAGATCAAGAACCTGGGCCTGGTGATCATCGACGAAGAGCACCGCTTCGGCGTGCGCCAGAAGGAACAGCTCAAAGCCCTGCGCAGCGAAGTCGACATCCTGACCCTCACCGCCACGCCGATTCCGCGCACGCTGAACATGGCGGTGTCGGGCATGCGCGACTTGTCGATCATCGCCACGCCGCCGGCACGCCGCCTGTCGGTGCGCACCTTCGTGATGGAGCAGAACAAAAGCACGGTCAAGGAAGCGCTGCTGCGTGAACTGCTGCGCGGCGGGCAGGTGTACTACCTGCACAACGATGTGAAGACCATCGAGAAATGCGCCGCCGACCTCGCCGAACTGGTACCGGAGGCGCGTATCGCCATCGGCCACGGGCAGATGCGCGAGCGCGAACTCGAACAGGTGATGAGCGACTTCTACCACAAGCGCTTCAACGTGCTGATTGCCTCGACCATCATCGAGACCGGCATCGACGTGCCAAGCGCCAACACCATCATCATCGAGCGTGCCGACAAGTTCGGCCTGGCCCAGTTGCACCAGTTGCGCGGCCGGGTCGGGCGCAGCCACCACCAGGCGTATGCCTACCTGCTGACGCCGCCACGCCAACAAATCACCTCCGACGCCGAAAAGCGTCTGGAAGCCATCGCCAACACCCAGGACCTGGGCGCCGGTTTCGTACTGGCCACCAACGACCTGGAAATCCGTGGCGCCGGCGAACTGCTGGGCGACGGCCAGAGCGGGCAGATCCAGGCCGTGGGCTTCACCCTCTATATGGAGATGCTGGAGCGCGCGGTGAAAGCCATCCGCAAAGGCGAGCAACCCAACCTCGACCAACCGTTGGGCGGCGGTCCGGAAATCAACCTGCGCTTGCCGGCGTTGATTCCCGAGGACTACCTGCCGGATGTGCATGCGCGGCTGATCCTGTACAAGCGCATCGCCTCGGCCACCGACGAAGAAGGCCTCAAGGACCTGCAAGTGGAGATGATCGACCGCTTCGGCCTGTTGCCGGAACCGACCAAGAACCTGGTGCGCCTGACCCTGCTCAAATTGCAGGCCGAGCAACTGGGCATCAAGAAGGTCGACGCCGGGCCGCAGGGTGGGCGCATCGAGTTTGAAGCGCAGACCCCGGTGGACCCGCTGGTGCTGATCAAGCTGATCCAGGGCCAGCCCAACCGCTACAAGTTCGAAGGGGCTACGCTATTCAAATTCATGGCGCCGATGGAACGCGCCGAAGAACGTTTCAATACCTTGGAGGCGCTGTTCGAGCGCCTCATTCCGAAATCTGTTTGAAGGACGCCGTCATGCGCCTGTTCCGCATTTTGAGCCTGTTGTTGGTGGTCGTGGCCCCGGCGGCGTTCGCCGACAGCCCGTACCAGGTGGAAATGATCCTGGTGCGCCAGAACGCCGAGCCGGTGATCAATAGCCGCGCCGCACCCGAAGACTGGGATGCGGGCGCCACGCGCCTGGGCGACAAAATGAGCCCGCCGCGCCTGGGCAATATCGTCGACAAACTGCGCGGCGACAGCAGCTACACAGTGCTGGCGCACAAGGCCTGGGAACAGAACCTTGGCGAACAACCGGTAAACATTGCGATTACCGACGGCCAGGAGCAATTCGGCCAGTTCCCCATCGAAGGCGTGTTGCGCCTGCAATTGGGCCGCTTTACCGATATTGACGCGGATTTCTGGGTCAACCAGTTCGACAGCAATGGCAGCGTGATTGCCAGTGAACACTTGCGCCAGGCCGACGTGCGCACCAAAAACAACCAGCTCAACTACCTGGACGGCGGCCACCTGGCGCTGCTGATCAAAATCACCTCGCTGACCGCCAAGCCACCGAGCGCACCTCCGTCTGACATTCAGGACTGATCCCGCGCCATGTCCCTGACGTCGCAGTTGACCAAACCCCTGGCCCCGTCGTGGGCCAATCGCTTCAAGGAGCAAAGCCTGGAGCGTGGGCGGCGGTACGCCCTGGAGAATCGGGTGCGCATCGTCGAGTCCGGCGACAGCACCATCGTCGCCAGTTGCGAAGGCTCAGGGGGCAATGTTTATCGACAAACCATCTCCCTGCGCGAGTCGGCCAAAGGCACGCTGATCCTGGTGGACAGCCGCTGTACCTGCCCGGTACACACCAACTGCAAACACATCGCGGCGGTGCTGCTCAAGGTCCAGGAAACCCTGGCCTACCCCGCCGCCGCCCAGGATGCCGAACTGCTGGAAAAACTCCAGGCCGTGCTGGATAACCGTGTGGTACTGCCCCAGGTGGTAATGGAAGACGTGCTGCCCGTGCCGCGCCTGTGGCTGGCCAGCGTGGAATTCAGCGCCTTCGAGCCGCGCAACGGCAAGATGCAGCGCTACATCCAGCACCGTGCGGCGTTGTCGTTCAACTACTTGGACACCTATGTCAGCGGGCAGAAAAACGCCGATATCATCGTGCGCCAGGAAACCCAGAGCCTGCGCATCAAGCGTCACCCAGAGCGGGAGCAGCAGTATCGCGAGCAGTTGCGCCTGCTGGGGTTCAAGATCGCCACGCGCCAGAGCAAGGCCTTGCCGGAAAGCGCCGGCGAACTGTTCGAGATGGTCAACGACAGTGCCTGGCTGACCTTCACCCTCAATGCCACGCCGACCTTGCGCAGCGAGGGCTGGGAGCTGCTGATAGACGACGATTTCGGTTTCGACCTGAGCGCCGTCGACGACTGGTACGCCACGGTCGATGAAGGCCCGGAGCGCGACTGGTTTGACCTGGAGCTGGGGATCATCGTCAACGGTGAGCGGCTGAGCCTGCTGCCGATCCTGCTGAACCTGATGCGCTCCCACACCGAAATCCTCAACCCGGAAAAGCTCGCACGGCGCCGTGATGACGAACTGATCCTGGTGAACATTCCCGGCTTGCCGAACGGCCATGGCCCGATACAGGTCGCCTTGCCCTACGGCCGATTGAAACCGGTGCTTGCCACCCTTGGGGAGTTTTACCTACAAGAGTCCGGCACCACCACGCTGCGCCTGGCCAAGGCCGATGCGATTCGCTTGAACCCGCTGGAAGACCTGCCCCTGCAATGGGAGGGTGGCGAGAAGATCCGTCACTTCGCCCAGCGCCTGCGGGACATCAAGGACTTCAGTTGCGTGGCGCCTGAAGGCTTGAACGCAACGTTGCGCCCGTATCAGTTGGAAGGCCTGAGCTGGATGCAGTCATTGCGTCAGCTCGACGTTGGCGGGATTCTTGCGGATGACATGGGACTGGGCAAAACCTTGCAGACCCTGGCACATATTCTTACCGAGAAAGCCGCCGGACGCCTGGACCGCCCCTGCATGGTGGTGATGCCCACCAGCCTGATTCCCAATTGGCTGGATGAGGCAGCGCACTTTACCCCGCAGCTCAAGGTGGTGGCGCTGTACGGCGCCGGGCGCAAGAAACATTTCCCCCACTTGCAGGATTACGACCTGCTGCTGACCACCTACGCCCTGCTGCCCAAGGACATCGAACGGCTTGCCGCACAGCCCTTGCACGTGCTGATCCTGGACGAAGCGCAGTACATCAAGAACCCCTCCAGCAAAGCCGCCCAGGCAGCCCGCGAGCTGAATGCCCGGCAGCGCCTGTGCCTGAGCGGCACCCCATTGGAAAACCACTTGGGTGAGCTGTGGTCACTGTTCCATTTCCTGTTGCCGGGTTGGCTGGGGGACGTGAAGAGCTTCAACCGCGATTACCGTGTGCCTATCGAAAAACGCGCCAGTGAGGTGCGATTGCAACACCTCAACGGTCGGATAAAACCCTTCCTGCTGCGCCGCACCAAGGAGCAAGTGGCCACCGAGCTGCCGCCCAAGACCGAGATCGTCCATTGGGTCGACCTCAACGAAGCGCAGCGCGACGTGTACGAAACCATGCGCCTGGCCATGGACAAGAAAGTGCGCGACGAGATCACGCGCAAAGGCGTGGCGCGCAGCCAGATCATCATTCTGGAAGCGCTGCTCAAGCTGCGCCAGGTGTGCTGCGACTTGCGCCTGGTCAATGATGCCACCCTCCCCGCGCGGGGAAGCAGCTCGGGCAAGCTCGACAGCCTGATGGAAATGCTCGAAGCGCTGTTTGAGGAGGGTCGACGGATCCTGCTGTTTTCCCAATTCACCTCGATGCTCAGCCTGATCGAAATCGAACTGAAAAATCGCGGTATTTCCTACGCCTTGCTGACCGGCCAAACCCGGGACCGGCGCACGCCGGTGAAGGACTTCCAGAGCGGCAAGCTGCAGATTTTCCTGATCAGCCTGAAGGCCGGTGGCGTAGGCCTGAACCTGACCGAAGCCGACACAGTGATCCACTACGACCCGTGGTGGAACCCGGCTACGGAAAACCAGGCCACCGACCGCGCCTATCGCATCGGTCAGGAGAAGCCGGTGTTCGTCTACAAGATGATTGCCCGGGGCACGGTGGAGGAGAAAATCCAGCACCTGCAGAAGGAGAAATCCGACCTGGCGGCGGGTGTGCTCGATGGGCGTACCACCGGTGACTGGCAGCTGGGCAACGAGGATATCGAAGCGCTGTTTGCGCCGTTGCCCAACAAACAAGTGTAGGAGCTGGCTAGCCTGCGATGGCCGCGACTGGGTCTTCAGCCAATCAACTGAGCATCCCGCAACGCAGTCAGCGCCGCCAACCACCGCGGGTCTTGCTTGTAATCCGTCGACGCAATCGCCTGGCCGCGCATGCGTGCGATTCGAGCCGATGGCGTGACCTTCATACGCTGGGCGGCGGTCAACGCCAATTCGGCAGCCGCACGGTCGTTGCACACCAACCCCATGTCGCAACCCGCCGTCAGCGCCGCTTCAATCCGGCTGGCCGCATCGCCGACCACATGGGCACCGGCCATCGACAGATCATCGCTGAAAATCACCCCATCAAACTTCAACTCGCCACGCAGGATGTCCTGCAACCAGCGGCGCGAGAAACCAGCAGGCTGGGCATCCACTTGCGGATAGATCACGTGGGCCGGCATCACCGCCGCCAATTGCTGGCTCAGGCGTGCGAAAGGCACCAGGTCATGGGCGCGAATCTGTTCCAGGCTGCGTTCGTCATTGGGAATCGCGACGTGGGAATCCGCCTCAGCCCATCCGTGACCCGGGAAGTGCTTGCCGGTGGCCGCCATGCCGGCGCTGTTCATGCCACGGATAAATGCACCCGCCAATACAGCGGCGCGCTCGGGGTCGCCTTCGAAGGAACGGGTGCCGACCACGGCGCTGCGCTGGTAATCCAGGTCCAGCACCGGGGCGAAGCTCAGGTCGAGGCCCACTGCCAGCACTTCGGTGGCCATTATCCAGCCGCACTGCTCTGCCAAGTGTTCGGCGTTGGGGTTGTCGGCCAGCGCACGCATGGCCGGCAGGCGTACAAAGCCCTGACGCAGGCGCTGGACACGACCGCCCTCCTGGTCGACTGCCAGCAGCAAATCCGGGCGCACGGCACGAATCGCCGCGCTCAACTCCCGCACCTGACGCGGGTGTTCGATGTTGCGCGCAAAAATGATCAGGCCGCCCACTTCAGGCTGGCGCAACAGGTGGCGATCCTCGGCCGTCAGCCAGGTACCGGCAACGTCGACCATCAAAGAACCTTGCAGGGCAGCAGTCATAAACCTTCCTTAAATAACGCACACAACCCGTTGCTCTCAGCGGGCGCGGTGAGCGCGGCGAGTGCAACGGGTTGCGAGTAAATAGCTGAATTCGGCATGGGCGGCTAGCTTAGCGGATGCAAGCGGCCGCGCACACCCAGTGCGATCAAACCTTGGCGACTGCCGGCGGGGTTTTGCTGCGGGGACGCAATTGAGCGGCAGCCATGGCAGGGTCGGTCACGCCGGACTCCGCGCGCATGCCGGCGGCCAGGAACGGCACCATCAGGCGCATCACTTGCTCGATGGACGTATTGACGCCGAAATCGGTCTCGGCAATGGCGCGCAAGGCCTTGATCCCGGACATGCTGAACGCAGCAGCACCGAGCATGAAATGCACACGCCAGAACAGCTCAATCGGGGGAATGCGCGGCGCGGCTTCGTTGACCAGCAGCATATAGCGGCGGAACACCTTGCCGTACATGTCTTCCAGGTAACGACGCAGGTGACCCTGGCTCTGGCTGAACGCCAGGCCCAGCAGGCGCATGAAGATCGACAGGTCGTTGCCACTGCGCGGCTGGACGACTAAGGCTTGCTCGACAAGGATTTCCAGCAGGTCTTCCAGGGTTGGCTTGTGATCAGCCTTGGCCTGGCGGCGTTCGAGTTCGCGATCAAGACTCGCGCAGAACGGCCCCAGAAAGCGCGAGAACACGGCCTGGATCAAGGCTTTTTTCGAGCCGAAATGGTAATTCACTGCCGCGAGGTTGACCCCGGCCTTGCTGGTGATCAGCCGCAATGAAGTTTCAGCAAATCCTTTTTCCGCGAACAATTGCTCGGCAGCATCGAGAATGCGTTCAACGGTTTCCGACTGGGCCATGGCTACTCCGCCTGACAAACACTTGTTTGAAACATACGTTTCAGGGTGTGTCTTGTCAAGCCTGGGGGTCCGCTTTCCGGCCGGGCAGTCATCTGATTCGTCGCTATTAAATCACATCCGCTTCTGTCTGTAGGCAGCGCTCTACAAGCCTTGTAGGACGAATGACGGACGACCGTCCAGCGGTGTGCATCAAAAGGATGATTGCCAAGTGCAGTTCACTGTATATAATCCCAGTCACTGTATAAAAAGACAGAGCGATCAACATGCTAAAACTGACGCCACGCCAAGCTGAGATTCTGGCTTTTATCAAGCGCTGCCTCGATGACAACGGCTACCCGCCGACGCGAGCAGAGATTGCGCTGGAGCTGGGGTTCAAGTCCCCCAATGCCGCTGAAGAACACCTGAAGGCCCTCGCCCGCAAAGGCGCGATCGAAATGACCCCGGGCGCTTCGCGTGGGATTCGCATCCCTGGCTTCGAGGCCAAGGCCGACGAATCGACCCTGCCGATCATCGGCCGCGTTGCTGCGGGTGCGCCGATCCTGGCGCAGCAGCACGTCGAGGAGTCCTGCAACATCAACCCGACCTTCTTCCATCCTCGCGCCGATTACCTGTTGCGGGTGCATGGCATGAGCATGAAGGACGTGGGCATCTTCGACGGAGACCTGCTGGCGGTCCACACCACTCGCGAAGCCCGTAACGGCCAGATTGTCGTCGCCCGTATCGGCGATGAAGTCACCGTCAAACGCTTCAAGCGCGAAGGCAGCAAGGTCTGGCTACTGGCCGAGAACCCTGAGTTCGCCCCGATTGAAGTGAACCTGAAAGACCAGGACCTGGTGATCGAAGGCCTGAGCGTCGGCGTCATTCGCCGCTAAAGGAGGCATCATGCAGCTCGTGCACACCCCACAACACACGCAACTGTCGCTGTTCGAGGCCTTCATGGCCCAACCTCTAGCGCCCATCCTCAAGGAAACGGTCGAGGCGCCCTGGAGTGCCGAACCCGAGGTGTTCAGTGAATTGTCGTTGCGCGGTGCGGCCGGGAGCTGCCTGAGCCTGCTGGCGCCGATCCTGCGTGAACTCAGCGAAGAGCAGGATGCCCGCTGGTTGACGCTGATCGCCCCGCCGGCCAGCCTGACCCAGGCCTGGCTGCGGGATGCCGGCCTCAACCGCGAGCGCATCCTGCTGCTACAACCCCGCGGTGCGCAAAGTGCCCAGCAATTGACGTGCGAAGCCTTGCGTCTGGGTCGTAGTCATACGGTGGTGAGCTGGTTGAATCCGTTGAATGCGAGCGCCAAGCAGCAATTGATCAGCGCCGCACGTACCGGCGATGCTCAGAGTTTGAATATTCGATTGGGATGAACGGGCTTCTGTGGTGAGCGGGTTTGCCCCGCGACGGGTTGCGAAGCAGCCCCACAACCAGGCACCGTGGAATGCCTGATGTACCGCATCAATCTATGCAGGGGCGCTTCGCAGCCCAGCGCGAGCAAGCTTAGTCACCACAAAAAGCTTGTGAGCCACAAAAAGACTTCAGTGAAGTACCCGCGGCCCATCTTCCTTCTCTGGCTCACCTTCCGCCAGACGACCTGCCATCTGCACACCGACGCTCAACATGGCTTTGGCTACTTCCACGTGTTGGCCTTGCAGAAACGCCTTGGCATCCTCGGAAAAATCCAAAGTCACCAGAGAACCCTCGTCCTCCGCTCGGCGCAGCTCGATTCGGCCGTCAGGCAATTCAACAATTTCCAGAAAGGACGTCGACATAACAATCTGTTCTCCACGAAAGGCCGGGATTATATCAGTCATCCACCCGGCATCGCTGAGGATCTGAACAGGTTTCTTGACAGCTTGATGAATGGTCGCTGCCTAACGCCTACAGGATGATCAACATTCGTTAAGGCCTTCACGAAAGCGCAGCGCCATCTTTTTCAGTTCCTGGCGCCAGCCTTCCAGCTCTTCCCGGCTCAACGGCTTGGGTTCTTCCTCTTCCACCGCAACTGCCACGATCAGCGGCTGGGTCACATCCCCCTTGGGCACATGGGGGATACGCGGTGGCTGGAACATATCCGCATGGGCCTTGAGCAGGCGCGCAACCCAACTATCGGGGCTTTGAGCCATTTCAACCAGTTCGGCCAGTTCAGGAATTGCCATCGAATCCAGCACTTCGCGATTCATGATCATTTCTGCACGGGGCGAGCCGGCTTGGGGCAGGCGATAAAAGCCGGCTATTTCGTGGCACAGGCCCAGCAAGGCACCGTACAAGTGGAACAACGCCGCTTCACGCCCCGCCTGGACCAGAGCGATGGCGTTCATCTCCTTCCCGTCCTCGGCACGGCCAAGGGCTTCCAGAGACAAACCCGCGAAGTAAATTTTCTGGTTGGTACGGGTATAGAGTTCGTTGGCCATGACGGCAATCTCCACAACGAATAAGCGTGATGCTGGCTGAACAGTGTCACGGATCAGCCGAGTTTACTGCAAGTGCAATAAACCGCTGCTCGTGCGGATCAACAGACGACTTTCAGAACCAGACAGATCCAAATGCGGGAGGGGGCAAGCCCCTCCGACATTGGATCTTCAGCGCATTCGATGGATCAAGCGCCCTGGCGCTTGTCCTCGACCTTCCACTTGCCGCCGTCGTAGAACGCCTTCCAGCCGGTAGGCTTGCCGTCCACTTCGGTCTGCACGTACTGCTCCTTGGTCTTGCGGCTGTAGCGGATCACGGCTGGACGACCATCCGGGTCCTTCTTCGGCGCTTCACACAGGAAGTGGTACTTCGGATCGATCTCATCCTTGTGCGGCACGATCTCCAGCACCAGCGGTGCACGGGTCTCGCGGTTTTTCGGGAACTGGCTGGCAGCCAGGAACAGCCCCGAAGCGCCATCACGCAGGATGTAGGTGTCGTTGACCTTCTCGCATTTGAGCTCAGGCATCTTCACCGGGTCCATCTTCGGCGGCGCCGCATCACCGCTTTTCAGCAGTTTGCGGGTGTTCTTGCAGGTCGGGTTGGTGCACCCGAAGAACTTGCCGAAACGGCCAGTCTTGAGCTGCATCTCGCTGCCACACTTGTCGCACTCCAGGCTCGGACCTTCGTAGCCCTTGATGCGGTAGGTGCCCTCTTCGATCTCATAGCCATTGCAATCCGGGTTGTTACCGCAGATGTGCAACTTGTGCTTCTCGTCCAGCAGGTAGGCGTCCATCGCCGTGCTGCAGATCGGGCAACGGTGCTTGCCACGCAGTACCAGCGACTCGGATTCACCCTCGTCATCGGCGGCGATTTCATCACCCGGCACCAGGTTGACGGTGGCCTTGCAGCGTTCTTTCGGCGGCAGGCTGTAGCCCGAGCAGCCGAGGAACACGCCGGTGGACGCTGTACGAATCTGCATGGGGCGGCCGCAGGTCTGGCACGGGATGTCAGTCATCACCGGCTGGTTGGCGCGCATGCCGTTTTCCGGGCTTTCAGCAACTTCGAGTTTCTTTTTGAAGTCGCCGTAGAACTCGTCCAGCACGTTTTTCCAGTCGCGCTCGCCCTGGGCCACGTCATCGAGGTTCTCTTCCATGCCGGCGGTGAAGCCGTAGTCCATCAGGTTGGAGAAGCTCTCGGACAAGCGTTCGGTAACGATGTCGCCCATCTTTTCCGAATAGAAACGACGGTTGTGCAGCGCTACGTAGCCACGGTCCTGAATGGTGGAGATGATCGCCGCGTAGGTCGAAGGACGACCGATACCGCGTTTCTCCATCTCTTTCACCAGGCTGGCTTCCGAATAACGCGCCGGCGGCTTGGTGAAGTGCTGGGACGGGTCGAGCTGGATCAGCTTGAGCGTGTCGCCCTGGGCCATGTCCGGCAGCACATCGTCATCACCTGGCTTGGCGATTTGCGGCATCACACGGGTGTAACCGTCGAACTTGAGGATACGGCCTTTGGCACGCAGCTCGAAATCCGAGGCCGCCACGGTGACCGTGGTGGACAGGTATTGCGCCGGCAGCATCTGGCAGGCCAGGAACTGGCGCCAGATCAGCTCGTAGAGGCGCTCAGCGTCGCGTTCCATGCCACTCAGCTTGGCCGGCGTGGTGTTGGCGTCGGAAGGACGAATCGCTTCGTGAGCTTCCTGAGCGCCTTCCTTGCTGCTGTAGACGTTCGGTTTCTCCGGCAGGTATTTGCTGCCGAATTCGCCTTCAATATAAGTACGCGCCATCGCCACCGCGTCTTGCGACAGGTTGGTGGAGTCAGTACGCATGTACGTGATGTAGCCCGCTTCGTACAAACGCTGGGCCATCATCATGGTTTTCTTCACACCGAAGCCCAGGCGGTTACTCGCGGCCTGCTGCAGGGTGGACGTGATGAACGGTGCCGACGGCTTGCTGCTGGTGGGCTTGTCTTCACGCTTGACGATGCTGTAGCTGGACGCCTTGAGCTTTTCCAGCGCGGCCATAGCCTGAGCTTCGTTCAGCGGCTTGAAGGCTTCGCCCTTCTCGCGGGCCACTTCAAAGCGAACGTTGGCGCCCTTGGCAGTGCCCAGGTCGGCGTGGACTTCCCAGTACTCTTCAGGGATGAACGCACGGATCTCGCGCTCACGCTCCACCACCAGTTTTACCGCAACCGATTGCACACGGCCGGCGGACAAGCCACGGGCGATCTTGGCCCACAGCAGCGGCGAGACCATGTAGCCAACGACGCGATCGAGGAAACGACGGGCCTGCTGGGCGTTGACACGGTCGATATCCAGCTCGCCCGGCTTGGAGAAAGCTTCCTGGATGGCTTTCTTGGTGATTTCGTTGAACACCACACGCTTGTAGCGGCTGTCATCACCGCCGATGGCTTCCCGCAGGTGCCAGGCAATGGCTTCCCCTTCGCGGTCCAAGTCCGTTGCGAGATAGATGGTGTCGGCATCCTTGGCGAGCCGGCGCAGCTCTTCGATAACCTTTTCCTTGCCAGGAAGGATCTCGTACTTGGCCTTCCAGCCATGATCCGGGTCCACACCCATGCGCGAGACCAGCTGCTTGCGCGCTTTCTCCTTAGGGGTGAGCACCGGGCCTTCGCCCGCAGCCGCCTTGCCGCGCTTGGCGGCAGGCTCCTTGCTGGCGCTAGCCGAACCGCTGGTGGGCAGGTCTCGGATATGGCCGATACTCGACTTCACCACGTACTCGTTGCCCAAGTACTTGTTGATGGTCTTGGCCTTAGCCGGGGATTCCACAATGACCAGCGATTTGCCCATGGATCGGAAAATTCCTGAATTCGAGAAGAGAAAGGCAGTTGGCGCCTGTCGCGGCAACGCTATATATAGTGGCAACAAGGTGAGGTCAAGCGCAGCATTCTGCGCGACCTGCCGTTATTGCCCGGAAAAAAGACTGGGTTCGGTCTGGACCAAAGCAAAGCGCGGGACTTGCTCGCCGTCAACCTCGACGGTCTCCACGAACATGCTCAAGGGACGCACCCAAAAGCCGTAATCGCCATACAGTGCTTGGTAGAACACCACTTGTTCTTCGGTCTCGGAATGCCGCGCCACACTGAAAACACGGTACTGCGGACCTTTATAATGTTGATAGAGCCCTGGTTCCACTTGCATGCTCTGGGCCTCCTGGAAAATTTGTTAAAAAAAAATTACGAAACCGCCAAAAAACAAAAACCGGGGCACTGGGCCCCGGCTTCCGTCAACCCAACGCTTATACGCGTTCGAAGACGGTGGAGATGCCTTGGCCGAGACCAATGCACATGGTGGCTACCCCGAGGTTGCCGCCATTTTGCTTCATCACATTAAGCAAAGTGCCAGAAATCCGCGCACCGGAGCAACCGAATGGGTGGCCCAGGGCGATCGCGCCGCCGTGCAGGTTAACCTTCTCATTCATCTTGTCGAGTACTTTCAGATCTTTCAGCACCGGCAAGGCCTGTGCAGCGAAAGCTTCGTTGAGCTCGAAGAAGTCGATATCAGAGATGGAAAGGCCCGCGCGCTTCAAGGCTTTTTGTGTAGCCGGTACTGGACCATAGCCCATGATCGCCGGGTCCACACCCGCCACGGCCATCGAACGGATCACGGCCAACGGTTGAATGCCCAGGTCCTGGGCACGCTGGGCCGACATCACGATCATGCACGAAGCACCGTCAGTGATTTGCGACGACGTGCCGGCTGTCACGGTGCCGCCCTTTGGATTGAATGCCGGCTTCAACGCCGCCAGGCTTTCCAGGGTGGTATCCGGACGGATGGTCTCGTCGTAGTCGAACAGTTTGAGGAAACCATTCTCGTCGTAACCGTTCATCGGGATGATCTCATCCTTGAACTTGCCTTCCACAGTCGCCTTGTGGGCGAGCTGGTGGGAACGCAAGCCGAACGCGTCCTGGGCTTCACGGGTGATGCCGTGCATTTTGCCGAGCATCTCCGCGGTCAGGCCCATCATGCCCGAGGCTTTTGCCGCATACAGCGACATGTGCGGGTTCGGGTCGACACCGTGCATCATGCTGACGTGGCCCATGTGCTCCACGCCACCGACCACGAACACATCACCGTTGCCGGTCATGATCGCCTGGGCAGCGGTGTGCAGCGCGCTCATCGACGAACCGCACAAGCGGCTCACGGTCTGGCCAGCAGCCGTGTGCGGGATCTGGGTCATCAGCGACGCCATGCGCGCGATGTTCCAGCCCTGCTCCAACGTCTGGTTGACGCAGCCCCAGATCACGTCCTCGACTTCGTTCGGGTCGACCTTGGTGTTGCGTTCCAGCAGTTTGCTGATCAGGTGCGCCGACATGTCTTCGGCACGGGTATTGCGGTGCATGCCGCCCTTGGAGCGGCCCATCGGGGTGCGACCGAAGTCAACAATCACGACGTCTCTTGGATTCAAGCTCATAAATATTCTCGCTCAAGTGTCTGGGGCGCTTAACCGAAGAAGCTCTGGCCGTTCTTGGCCATTTCACGCAGCTTCGCGGTCGGGTGGTACAGCGGGCCCAGATCAGCGTATTTGTCAGCCAGGGCAACGAACTCAGCCACACCGATCGAGTCGATGTAACGCAGCGCACCGCCACGGAATGGAGGGAAACCAATCCCGTACACCAGGCCCATATCGGCTTCGGCGGCGGTTTCGACGATGCCGTCTTCCAGGCAACGTACAGTTTCCAGGCACAGGGCGATCATCATCCAGTTGACGATGTCTTCGTCCGACACTTCACGCTGCTCGTAGATGACCGGCGCCAGCACTTCGTGCACCGAAGGGTCGGCCACTTTCTTCTGCTTGCCCTTCTTGTCGGCCTCGTAGGCGTAGAAACCCTTGCCGTTCTTCTGGCCCAGGCGCTTGGCCTCGTAGAGGGCGTCCACCGCCGAGCGGCGATCGTCCTTCATGCGGTCCGGGAAGCCTTCAGCCATGACGTCGCGACCGTGGTGGCCGGTGTCGATGCCGACCACGTCCATCAGGTACGCCGGGCCCATGGGCCAGCCGAATTTCTCCATGACCTTGTCGATGCGCACGAAGTCCACGCCGGCGCTGACCAACTTGGCGAAACCGCCGAAGTACGGGAACAGCACGCGGTTGACCAGGAAGCCCGGGCAGTCGTTGACCACGATCGGGTTCTTGCCCATTTTCTTGGCGTAGGCAACGGTGGTGGCAACGGCCAGCTCGCTGGACTTTTCACCACGGATCACTTCCACCAACGGCATCATGTGCACCGGGTTGAAGAAGTGCATGCCGACGAAGTTTTCCGGACGCTTGAGGGCCTTGGCCAGCAGCGAGATGGAAATGGTCGAGGTGTTGGACGCCAGAATGGTGTCTTCCTTCACCTTGTCTTCAACTTCAGCCAGCACTGCCTGCTTGACCTTAGGGTTCTCGACAACCGCTTCGACCACCAGGTCGACATGGCCGAAATCGCCATAGGACAGCGTAGGACGAATGCCATTGAGCACTTCAGCCATCTTCGCTGCGGTCATGCGACCTTTGTCCACGCGGCCAACCAGCAACTTGGCGGCTTCTGCCAGGCCTTGCTCGATACCGTGCTCGTTGATGTCCTTCATCAGGATCGGCGTGCCTTTGGACGCCGACTGATAGGCGATACCGCCGCCCATGATACCGGCGCCGAGTACGGCCGCCTGTTTCACGTCCTTGGCGATCTCGTCGTAGGCCTTGGCCTTTTTCTTCAGTTCCTGATCGTTCAGGAACAGGCCGATCAGGCTTTGGGCTGCGGAGGTTTTCGCCAGTTTGACGAAGCCTGCCGCTTCCACTTCCAGGGCTTTGTCGCGACCGAAGTTCGCGGCCTTCTGGATGGTCTTGATCGCCTCGACCGGCGCCGGATAGTTCGGGCCGGCCTGGCCAGCCACGAAACCTTTGGCGGTTTCGAACGACATCATTTGTTCGATGGCGTTGAGCTTGAGTTTTTCCAGCTTCGGCTGACGCTTGGCCTTGTAGTCAAATTCGCCGCTGATGGCGCCCTTGATCAGGTTCAGTGCAGCTTCGGCCAGTTTGTCCGGGGCAACCACAGCATCGACTGCACCGACTTTCAGTGCGTCTTCGGCTTTGTTTTCCTTGCCGGCGGCAATCCACTCGATGGCGTTGTCGGCACCGATCAGGCGCGGCAGGCGTACGGTGCCGCCGAAACCTGGGTAGATGCCCAGCTTGACTTCAGGCAGGCCGATTTTCGCGGTTGCGGACATGACGCGGAAGTCTGCCGCCAGGCACATTTCCAGGCCGCCGCCCAACGCGATGCCATTGATGGCGGCAACGGTCGGTACGTTGAGGTCTTCGAAATCGCTGAAAATCTTGTTGGCTTCGAGGTTGCCAGCCACCAGCTCGGCATCGGGCAGCTTGAAGTTGTCGACGAATTCGGTGATGTCGGCGCCGACGATAAACACGTCTTTGCCGCTGGAAACGATCACGCCCTTGATCGAAGCATCTGCTTTGATGGTGTCTACCGCCTGACGCAATTCATTCAGGGTTAGACGGTTGAACTTGTTGACGGACTCACCCTTGAGATCGAACTTCAGTTCGACGATGCCACTTTCAAGAGCCTTAACCGTGATGGCTTTACCTTCGTAAATCATCAACTGATCTCCACGATATGGAAGCTGAACAGTACACATTGGACGCTGGCCTACTGGTTTGGACATTGGTGATTTGCTCAATGTTCACGCCAATCCGCCAGGCACACCCGCCAATGCGATAGTCGGGATTCTGTATGAGCGGTCTGACAGACAAACGCTCAATTCATACGCCCGTTTGATTTGGGTACGCCACCTTCATCCAATTCCGGGCAATTGTCAATCGCTCGAAAGGCTAGGGAAAACGCGACTTTCCAGTCAGTTCAGAACTTTGCGCCCACACTCGCGCCTCGCCAATATTCAGGTATTCACGAGATCAATAATGCAAAAGTTGTGGGAAACGGCTGTACAGAACGGCTTATGCGACTAGGCTTGCCGCAACCAGAGATTTACCGGCCTGCCTGGCCAACTCCAGCCCGATGATGATGTCGGGCTTTTTAATGCCTGGCTTTTCTGCAGGACCGAGTTCAGGCGAGTGCCTTGAGTAACGTGTCGATATCCTTCAACACGCTTGCCTCGCCCTTCTCACCCCAATACAAGGCGATCATCTGCTTGTCGGCCTCGACCTTGTAGACGTTGTCCGGCAGCGTTGCAAAATATGGCAACAACTTCTCGTCCACGCACACCTCGCGCCACTGATTGACCCACACCCCCGGCTCCATCTGCCAATAGCTCCAGAGCGCCGGCGTGCTGCCGCGCCGTGGCCGGCAGTACTGCGCACACGGGCTAGGCGGCTCGTGCTTGAGCCAGTGCGGCCACTCCTGCGGGGCCAATTGCATGGCCAGGCCGATGCGGCGCGCCTCCATGCGCAGGGCCATGCGCCCGCTCTGGTGACGGGACGGACGCAGCCACGCCAGAGGGCTCAGAACCACCACAAGGATTGACACCACTATCCAGACCGTCATATGTGTACTCCCGAATTTCTGGATGAGCGGATTTGACCTGACGCAAGCCGATCCGCTTGAAAACAGCCATACTTAACTTATTGCAGTCCCCCTGGAGGAACGCCTCATGCCCTACCAACATATTCTGGTCGCTGTCGATCTCACCGAAGAGTGCGATCCAGTGATCAAGCGCGCACAGGAATCTGCAATTGCCAATGGTGCCAAACTGTCTCTCGTGCACATCGTAGAGCCCATGGCCATGGCCTTCGGTGGCGACGTGCCGATGGACCTTTCCCAGTTACAGCAACAGCAATTCGACCAGGCCAAAGAGCGCCTCGACCGCCTGATCCTCAAATACCCGCATCTGCAAAAAGATGACTGCCACCTGACATACGGCCAACCGCGCCAGGAGATCCACCATCTTGCCAAGGAAAAGGCTTGCGACCTGATCGTGGTCGGCAGCCATGGCCGACATGGCCTCGCGCTGCTGCTGGGCTCTACTGCCAACGACGTACTGCACGGCGCGCCGTGCGATGTGTTGGCGGTCAAACTGGTAAAAAGCTCGTAAGACCGCTGTAGGTTCAATGTGGGAAGGGGCTTGCCCCCTCCCACATTGTGAATCGCATTTCATATAAAAAAGCCCGACGCTCAATCAAACGAGCGCCGGGCTTTTTATCAGACCGCGATCAATCAGGCATCCAGCTCGGCCCAACGCTCAACCAACACTTCCAGCTCCTGGTTCAACGTTTCCAGGGAAGCGATGACCTTGGCCGTCTCAGCCGCTGGGCGCAGGTAGAAGCCCGCGTCAGCCATGTCCGCTTCAACCGCGGCAATTTGCTGTTCCTTGGCCTCGATATCGCCCGGCAAGGCTTCCAGCTCGCGCTGCAGCTTGTAGCTGAGTTTTTTCTTGGCCGCCGGAGCAGCGTCCTGGGCAGGCGCAGGTGCAGCGGCCACCGGGGCCACCACGGCCGAGTTCAAGTCGGCCTTGCCGGATTTGCTCTCGGTCACGCCCAGCAGGCGCGGCGAGCCGCCCTGACGCAGCCAGTCCTGATAACCACCTACATACTCACGCACCTTGCCCTCACCTTCGAAGACCAGGGTGCTGGTAACCACGTTGTCGAGGAATGCCCGGTCGTGACTGACCATCAGCACGGTGCCGTTGAAGGTCAGCAAGACCTCTTCCAGCAGCTCCAGGGTCTCGACATCGAGGTCGTTGGTCGGTTCGTCGAGTACCAGCAGGTTGGCCGGCTTGCTGAACAGCTTGGCCAGCAGCAGGCGCGCACGCTCACCACCGGACAAGGCTTTGACCGGCGTGCGTGCACGCTGCGGGCTGAACAGGAAGTCGCCGAGGTAGCTGAGCACGTGGCGGCTCTGGCCGTCGATGTCGATAAAGTCGCGGCCTTCGGCAACGTTGTCGATCACGGTTTTTTCCAGGTCCAACTGGTGGCGCAACTGGTCGAAGTACGCGACGTCGATCCGCGTGCCTTCCTCAACCTTGCCGCTGGTCGGCTGCAGGCCGCTGAGCATCAGCTTGAGCAGCGTGGTCTTGCCGGTGCCGTTGGCACCGAGCAGGCCGATACGGTCGCCGCGCTGCAGGACCATGGAGAAGTCCTTAATCAGGAACGGGCCGTCCGGGTGATGGAAGCTGACGTTTTCCAGCACCATCACTTGCTTGCCCGACTTCTCGGCGGTATCCAACTGGATATTCGCCTTGCCGGTACGCTCGCGACGCTCGCTGCGCTCGACGCGCAGGGCTTTCAAGGCACGCACGCGGCCTTCGTTACGGGTGCGACGGGCCTTGATGCCCTGGCGGATCCAGACCTCTTCCTGGGCAAGCTTCTTGTCGAACAGCGCGTTGGCTGTCTCTTCAGCCGCCAGCGTGGCTTCCTTGTGCACCAGGAAGCTGGCGTAGTCGCCGTTCCAGTCGATCAGGCCGCCACGGTCCAGTTCAAGGATGCGCGTGGCCAGGTTTTGCAGGAAGGAACGGTCGTGCGTGATGAACAACACGGCGCCCTGGAATTCCTTGAGGGCTTCTTCCAGCCAGGCGATCGCGCCAATGTCCAGGTGGTTGGTCGGTTCGTCGAGCAGCAGCAGGTCCGGCTCGGACACCAGGGCCTGGGCCAGCAGCACGCGACGACGCCAGCCACCGGACAATTCGGCGAGGGTCTTGTCGGCCGGCAGTTGCAGGCGGCTCAGGGTGCTGTCGACCAGTTGCTGCAAGCGCCAGCCGTCACGGGCTTCGAGGTCCTGCTGAACGTGCATCAGCTTGTTCAGGTCATCTTCGGTGACGCAGTTCTGCGCCAGGTGATGGTATTCGGCGAGCAAGGCGCCAACACCGTCGAGGCCTTCGGCAACCACGTCGAACACTGTCCGTCCGTCGGCCACCGGCAATTCTTGCGGCAATTCGCCGATCTTGAGGCCAGGGGCGCGCCACACGGAGCCGTCATCGGGCTTCTGGTCGCCCTTGACCAGCTTCATCATGCTGGATTTGCCGGTGCCGTTGCGGCCGATGATGCACACCCGCTCACCACGGGCGATCTGCCAGGACACCTTGTCCAACAACGGCATAGCGCCGAAAGCAAGGGACACATCGCTGAATTTGAGCAGGGTCATACGCTTCTCCAAAAACTGGGCGCGCATTCTACCTGAGTTAGGGGTGGGATGCGGCCCGCATTTTCTCTACCGACACGTTCTGTAGGACATTTCTGGATAACCTGAACGAACCGGCCGGCAAAGCTTTCGCCAGCGGCGGGCAAAAGGCTAAGCTAGGGCCCATACAGTGCCGGCGCTGCCGGCACTATTCGTGATTTCTCTACACGGACGTCTCATGCGCAGTCGCCTTTTCAACTTTTTATCTTGTCTGCTTCTTTCCGCCACTGCCGTTCAATCCGCCCAGGCCGTGGACCTCACGACTCAACGCCAGTATTACGATGAAGCCAAACGCGCGCTGGCCAAGGGCGACAGCGGTCCGTATCGGCAATACAGCCAGGCGCTGGCCGACTATCCGCTGACGCCGTACCTGGCCTACGACGAACTGACGGCGCGCCTGAAAACCGCGAGCAACCAGGAAATCGAACAGTTCCTCGCCAAAAACGGCGACCTGCCCCAGGCCAACTGGATGAAACTGCGCTGGCTGCGTTGGCTGGCGGAGCGCGGCGACTGGCAGACGTTTGAAAAGTACTACGACACCAAACTCAATTTCGTCGAGCTGGACTGCCTGCACGGCCAATATCAGCTCAGCCACAACCAAAAGGCTGAAGGCTACAAGACCACCGAAAAACTCTGGATGACCGGCAAATCCCAGCCGGCCGCCTGTGATGCCACGTTCGGCCAATGGGCCGCGGACGGCCAACTGACTGAACAGAAGATCTGGGACCGCGCCAAGCTGGCCGCCGAAGCACGCAACTACGCACTGGCCAACAGTTTGGTGAAAACCCTGCCCACCCTCGGCAACCAAGGCCGGTTGATGGTGGACGTCGCGCAGAAACCCGACATGCTCAGCGATCCGTCGCGCTTCCTGCCGGCCACCGAGGCCATGTCTGACGCCGTCGGCCTGGGCCTGCGCCGCCTGGCACGCCAGGACCCGGAAAAAGCCATGGCATTGCTCGACGGCTACGCCAGCAGCATGCGCTTCTCCCGTGACGAAAAAGTGGCGATAGCCCGCGAAATCGGTCTCACGCTGGCCAAGCGCTATGACCCTCGCGCCCTCGACGTCATGACCCGATACGACCCGGAGCTGCGTGACAACACGGTGTCCGAATGGCGCCTGCGCCTGCTGCTGCGCCTGGCACGCTGGGAAGACGCCTACCAGCTCACCCGCAAACTCCCGCAAGACCTGGCCACCACCAACCGCTGGCGCTATTGGCAGGCCCGCAGCCTGGAACTGGCCGAGCCGAAAAACCCGCAAGCGTTGGTGCTGTACAAGCACCTGGCTCAAGAACGTGATTTCTACGGCTTCCTCGCCGCCGACCGCTCCAAGGTCGCCTACCAGTTGAAAAACAAACCACTGGTGATGAGCCAGGCGCTGGTCAACAAAGTCCGCAACACCCCCGGCGTGCGCCGTGCCCTGGAGTTCTACGCCCGCGGCCAAATCGTCGATGGCCGGCGCGAGTGGTACCACGTCAGCCGTCACTTCAACCGCGACGAAATGGTCGCTCAGGCCAAACTGGCCTATGACATGAAATGGTACTTCCCGGCGATCCGCACCATTGCCCAGGCGCAGTACTGGGACGACCTGGATATCCGTTTCCCGATGGCCCATCGCGACACGCTGGTGCGTGAAGCCAAGGTACGGGGCCTGCATTCCAGCTGGGTGTTTGCCATCACCCGCCAGGAAAGCGCGTTCATGGACGACGCCCGCTCCGGCGTCGGCGCCAGCGGCCTGATGCAACTGATGCCTGGCACCGCCAAGGAAACCGCGCGCAAGTTCAGCATCCCCCTGGCCTCACCGGCCCAAGTGCTGGACCCGGACAAGAACATCCAGCTCGGCGCCGCGTACCTGAGCCAGGTGCACAGCCAGTTCAACGGCAACCGCGTACTCGCCTCCGCCGCCTACAACGCCGGGCCCGGTCGCGTGCGCCAGTGGCTGCGCGGCGCGGACCACCTGAGCTTCGACGTGTGGGTGGAAAGCATTCCGTTCGATGAAACCCGCCAATATGTACAGAACGTGCTGTCTTACTCGGTGATCTACGGCCAGAAGCTCAATTCACCGCAGCCGCTGGTGGATTGGCATGAGCGTTACTTCGACGATCAGTAACACGCCACAACAGTGGGGTGAGCAGGCTTGCTCACCCCACTTCGCCTGAGCACCTGCGGGTCAGTGATGAACCTGTTTATCCCCATCACTGAACTGCAACGCCGCCAACCGCGCGTACAGCGGATTGCTCGCAATCAACTGTTGATGCGTACCCACCGCCACCAGCTTGCCCTGGTCCATCACCGCGATCCGATCCGCGTTCTTCACCGTCGCCAGTCGATGGGCGATCACCAACGTGGTGCGCCCTTGCATCAGTTGCGGCAACGCCTGTTGGATCAGGTGCTCACTCTGGGCATCCAATGCGCTGGTGGCCTCGTCCAGCAACAGGATCGGCGCATCCACCAGCAACGCACGGGCGATGGCCAGACGTTGGCGCTGACCGCCGGAAAGGCCCATGCCGCCCTCGCCCAGATGAGTCTGGTAGCCCTCGGGCATTTGCAGGATGAAGTCATGGGCGTGCGCAATGCGGGCGGCGGCTTCAATTTGCTCCTGGGTGGCCGAGGGGTTGCCGTAGCGAAGGTTGTCCTCGACGCTGCCAAAGAACAGCGCCGGGCTCTGGGACACCAGCGCGAAGTGGCGGCGCAGGTCCATGGGGTCGAGTTCGGTGAGCGGCTGGCCCTCTATCAGAATGCGGCCCTGCTGGGAGTCATAGAAACGCAGCAGCAGGTCGAAGATCGTGGATTTGCCGGCGCCGGACGGGCCAACCAGTGCCAGGGTTTCGCCAGGGTTGATGGTCAGGTCAAGGCCGTCGATGGCGTAGCTGTCGGGCCGTGACGGGTAGGAGAAACGCAAGCCTTGCAGTTCCATGCGGCCGCTGACACGTTCGGGCAAGCGGACGGTCCCACCGGGCGGCGCCTGGATTTCATTGGTCGACTGCAACAATTCACCGATGCGCTCGGCGGCGCCCGCAGCACGCTGCAACTCGCCCAGCACCTCGCTGAGGGTGCCGACCGCGCTGCCGACGATCAGGCTGTAGAACACAAATGCCGCCAGCTCGCCGCCGGAAATCCGCCCGCTGATCACGTCCATGCCACCGACCCAGAGCATCACGCCCACGGCGCCGAGCACCAGCATGATCACCAGCGTGATCAGCCAGGCCCGCTGGGCGATGCGTTTGCGCGCCGTGCTGAAGGCTTCTTCCACCGTCACGGCGAAGCGCTGCTCGTCCTGTACCTGGTGGTTGTAGGCCTGCACGGTCTTGATCTGGCCGAGGGTTTCGGACACATAGCTGCCGACATCGGCGATGCGGTCCTGGCTCAGGCGCGACAGGCTGCGCACCCGGCGACCGAAAATCAGGATCGGCGCCAGCACCAGCGGCAGCGCCACTACCACGATGCTGGTGAGCTTGGGGTTGGTGACAAACAGCAGTACGATGCCACCCAGCACCATCAGCGCATTGCGCAGGAACAGCGACAGCGACGAACCGATCACCGATTGCAGCAGGGTGGTGTCGGTGGTCAGCCGTGACTGGATTTCCGAGCTGCGGTTGTTTTCATAGAACCCGGGATGCAGGTAGATCAGGTGGTTGAACACTTGCCGGCGGATGTCGGCGACCACGCGCTCGCCGATCCATGACACCAGGTAAAACCGCGCAAACGTGCCAATCGCCAACCCGAGCACCAGCAACATGAACAGCCCGATGGACTGGTTGAGCAGGTGCGGCGATTGCGTCATGAAGCCTTGGTCCACCAGCAGGCGAATGCCCTGCCCCATGGACAAGGTGATGCCGGCGGTGACGATCAGCGCCAACAGGGCGCCGAGGGCCTGCCAGCGATAGGGTGCGATAAACCGGCCGGCCAGGCGGATGGCACGACGTTGACGGGTTGAGAACATGGAGGGCATCACCGATGAGGAACCTGTACTCCAACATTGGGGGAACTTGGGTAAATAACAATGAGTCAGGTTAATTATGCCCATTGCCGTGACTGGCTAGAGGCTATCGGTCTAATGCCCGTCTGGAAATCCGCAGCGGTTTCTGGTGGACTGGGTATTCGCACCGCTGACGTTGCAAGCCGTTGTAACAGCTCGGTCACGCGGGGGTTTTAGAGTAGCTGCACAACCTGATGAGGAGACAGGCCATGACCTTGCACACCAGCAACACCGACAAAGTAGAAGTGGTCCGCAAAGAGCATCAGGCTCACTTGGGTTGCTCGATCATCGATGCCCAGGGGCGCGAAGTGCCGATCACCGAAGACATGATCCAGCAAGCGTGCCATGAACTGGAAAAGCGCCTGGTCAAGCCTGACCAGCACGACGCAAGCGCCTGAACTCATTTGAAACCGGCCCGAGTGGCCGGTTTTTTTATGGCCCGCGTTACTGACTCGAAGTCGCGCCCAGGGCCGAAACCATGCTGGACAACACCGCCGACTCCCCGTTGATCCGCACCTTCAACCCATCGATCTCGCGACGTTCCGGATAATGCTTGCGCAGCAGGTCAAACGCCTTGCGCTGTTCTTCCACGGTGCCGACCAGACTGCGGCGAAAATCTGCGTCGTCCCGGCGCGGGTCGTACACGCTGCGGCACAACGTCGCCAGCGCCCAGGCCGGGTCGGTGCTGGCATTGAGGTGCACTTCGGCCAGCCAGGGTGCGGGAAGCAGGTCGCTCAGTTGGAGCGTGGCGTCCAGGCCCAGGTGCGCGCACAGCGCCTGGTAGATCTGCGCCGTCCCGCGCTGCTTGCCATCCAGGCTGTAACCGGCGATGTGGGGCGTGGCCAGCACGCATAGATCGGCCAGGTCGACGTCCACTTCAGGCTCGCCTTCCCACACATCGAGCACGGCTTGCAGGTCGTCGCGCGCCAGCAGTACGTCGCGCAGGGCGGCGTTGTCGACGACCGCACCGCGACTGGCGTTGATCAACCACGCACCCGGCTTGAGCTGGCTGAGGCGCTCACGGTCGAACAGGTGCCACGTGGCGCCATTGCCGGACTTGATCAACGGCGTGTGCAGGCTGATCACATCGCACTGTTCGATGATCTGCGCGAGGCTGACGTAATCGCCGTCCTCGGCGATCTGGCGTGGCGGGTCGCACACCAGCACGTTCCAGCCCAGGCCCTTGAGCACCTTGACCAGGCGCCCACCGACTTCACCGGCGCCCACCACGCCGTAGGTACGCTGGTTGAGGTCCGCGCCTTCGATTTCTGCCAGGGTCTGCAGGCTGCCCAGCACGTAGTCCACTACGCCCCGCGCATTGCAGCCGGGGGCGCTGGACCACTGGATACCGGCCTGCTTGAAGTAATCCAGGTCCAGGTGGTCGGTGCCGATGGTGCAGGTCCCGACAAAGCGCACGTTGCTGCCTTCCAGCAGTGCACGGTTGACGTTGGTGACTGAACGCACCAGCAATACATCGGCCTGCTCGACAGTGGCGCGGTCGATGGAACGACCGGGAACCCGGCGAATCTCGCCGAATCCGGCAAAGAAGGCATCGAGCAGCGGAATATTTTCGTCGGCAACAATCAACATGGCAGGCTCCTTTGGCGGATCCGCAGTGTACAGGGATCACGGCCTGCGCTTACAAATCGCTAACACAGGTTTTTTCCTGACCGATGCGTCAAGGCGTAGAATCCGTCGTCCTTGCGCTTCCCTCTATTGGACACCTGTACGTGAACACTGCCACTGCCGCCCTCACCCGCCCCGCCCGTGTCAGCCGGGAGGTGCGTGACCTGCTGACGCTCGCCTTGCCGATCATGATCGGCCAACTGGCCACCACGGCCATGAGCTTTGTCGACGCGGTCATGGCCGGGCGCGTCAGCCCGCAAGACCTGGCGGCGGTGGGCCTGGGCAATTCGATCTGGATCCCGGTGTACCTGCTGATGTCCGGCACCCTGTTGGCCACCACGCCGAAAGTCGCCCAACGCTTCGGCGCCGGGCACTACAGCGAGATCGGACCGTTGGTGCGCCAATCCCTGTGGCTGGCGGTGGTGGTCGGGATCATGGGTGCGTTGCTGCTGTTGTGCGCCGAGCCGATCCTGCATGCCATGAAGGTCGAAGCCGACCTGATCGCGCCGTCCATGGGCTACCTGCACGGCATCGCGGCCGGCATGCCGGCGATTGCGCTGTACTACGTGCTGCGCTGTTTCAGCGACGGCCTGGGCCGTACACGGCCGAGCATGGTCATGGGCCTGTTCGGCCTGGCGCTGAACATTCCGCTGAACTACATCTTCATTTACGGCCACCTCGGCCTGCCGGCCATGGGCGGCGTCGGCTGCGGCTGGGCCACGGCCCTCTCGATGTGGGCGATGGCGATTGGCCTGGCGGTGTGGACACGCTTCGGCCCGGCGTACCAGAGCAGCGAGCTGTTCAAGCGCTTCGACTGGCCGCAATGGGCGGTGATCAAGCGCGTACTGGGGATTGGCCTGCCGATTGGCATCGCGATCTTCGCCGAATCGAGCATATTTGCCGTGATTGCGCTGTTATTGGGCAGCCTCGGGGCTACCGTAGTGTCCGGCCATCAGATCGCCCTGAACGTCAGCTCGCTGGTGTTCATGATCCCCTATTCCCTGAGCATGGCCGTGACCGTGCGCGTCGGCCAGGCGCTGGGGCGTGGCGAAGCGCGTGAGGCACGCTTCGCTGCCGGGGTCGGCATGGGCACCGCATTGGCCTACGCTTGCCTGTCCTGCAGCCTGATGCTGCTGTTTCGCGAGCAGATTGCGAGCATTTATACCCCGGACCCGATCGTGATCCACCTGGCCTCGACGCTGATCGTGTTTTCAGCGCTGTTCCAGTTTTCCGATTCGATCCAGGTCACCGCCGCCGGCGCATTGCGTGGCTATCAGGACACGCGGGTGACCATGGTGCTGACCTTATTCGCCTATTGGGGCGTAGGCCTGCCGGTGGGCTACGCCCTGGGCCTGACCGATTGGCTGGGCGCGCCGAGCGGCCCCAGCGGCTTGTGGCAAGGGCTGATCGTGGGCCTGAGCTGCGCGGCGGGGATGCTGCTGGTGCGCCTGGCGCGCAGTGCACGCCGCCGCATTCGGGCGGACAAAGCCCACCTGTAGGAGCGAGCTTGCTCGCGAAAAACCCGAGAGCGCCGCGTTAACCCAGGCGCGCTGCACTATCGTTGAGGATTTTCGCGAGCAAGCTCGCTCCTACAGTACATCGAGTGATCAGTCGGCTTTTTTGCGGATCCAGTACAGGTACGTACCGGCCTGTTCCTGCTGGTCCACCAGTTCGTGGTCGAGGAACACGCAGAACTTGGGGATATCGCGGCGGGTGGAAGGGTCGGTGGCGATCACCTTCAGCAAACCGCCCGGCGGCAGGTCACGGATATGCTGGTGCAGCATCATTACGGGTTCAGGGCAGTTGAGGCCGGTGGCGTCCAACGTGCCGTCGACGACGGTCTGGGAAATATTGCTCATTGTTTACTCCTGAAACTAGCGTGCATTGTTGCCCAATTTCAACGCGCTCACCAGCATTCAGGTGGTTTTGCCGGCAGTATCGTAGTGCCACCACCAGGCAATGGATGGAATGGGCAGCGGCTCGGTGTTGGTATCCAGGGGCTCTGATGCCGGCTCGCCTCCCTGCATGCAAATAGCGCCGTCCACACCATTGATGTAGCGAAACCTTGGCGTGATGCGGTGCCATTGCAGCACGCCGCTGATGTAGGCATTCAAGCCCAACAGATACTCACGCATCGCCGGCGATACCTGCCCGAGCATCGCTTCGTGCAGCCGCAGGTACAGACCTTGAACGCGCTCGCGCATCCGCACGCCGATCAGCAGCCCCTCTTGCGCCGGACAGTTGTACTGCCGGCAAATCACTTCAATCAGGTTATGGCCCTTCTTGTTCTGGCGGCGCAAAAGCTCTTTAGGCTGCGAAAAAATGTCGTTATCCCACACAGCTAAAGTGCCAGCCATTTCAGTCAGGGCGACTATCCGTCGATCAGCCAGCTCGCGTTCGGCAAGGTCGAGCTTTGGCACGGCGTAACAAAAGAATGGAAATGTCACGCCACCACCCCCCATCAAGCGCTGAATCGCATAGTCGTTAAGTGACGGTTGTGTTGACACGGCCTTCCACATTTCCGCCATAAAATAAGTACGCATCAACATGCTCAAGCGTGCAGCTTCTTTTTCCAGGCCGTGCTCCTCCAGGCGTAACCGAATATCCCTGAGTGCCATGCCGTAGCGATCAGTGAGGTCCACTGCAACCTCCGTAGACTCCAGGATACGCTGGATACGACTACTGGCCTCGATCAGCAGTCGCGCGTCTTCGCTGGCGGGCCCCTCGTCACAGAGTTCATCGTCATAGCCGAACGTCCACATCATGTAGTTCGTTGCAATCTGCAATAGCGCCTGCGGCCCTTGGGGATAGATCATCCCGCACAGCCGACCGATCCCCATGGCACCGAGACGCGCCCGCTGTACCGGGTCGACAAACAGCCCCCACTGGTCGAGCCAGTCGAGGCAGGGTTGCTCAATCGCATCAGTGGCAGGATGTTGCAGCACCGGCAGCGGGCAGTAGATAGCGGGGATTGAGATCGGCTGCATGGCGGAACCTTGGATTTGGCAACAATAGCTCTAGAAAGCACGAAGCCAACCGTTTACAAAAGGCCCGTTCGCCATAAAGCCGCTGCCAGGTATCGCGAACTTGTCTTTCGCGTGCGGGAAGGCGGCTTGAAATTTCGCCCGCGTGTATCACTATGAAAAAGCGCAGGTGTCCGTCCAGAGCGCAGTCAAGGTTGAGCATGCAAACATCACAGATATCATCCCTGATATCTGCCCTGCGACATGACCTGCATTCCTTCGTAGACGATCAGGGTTCCATTCGTCAGCACTGCAACAGCCGTGGCCTGGAGTCACAGTTGATGCTCGTGTTGCTGCGCCGCATGCATACGTTGCCCGAGGTGCAACGCAGCCTTGCCAGGTTTCTGAGTCGATACAAACAACGCCAGTCCCTGAATGAACTGGAGCGTCGCCTGGTCATGCCGCCGGGGGATGACGCAACCTGCGCATCGCCGGTCGAGCATTTCACAGCTGAGCGCAAGCAGTGGATGTTCAGTACCTATTTCGCGTTGATCCATGGCATGCCGTATTTGACCAAGGACCAGATCGTCAAGCTTGAGTATCACCATCAGGCTTCCTGGGTATGCCTGACCCTGTGCGCGATCAAAATCATCAATGCCTATGGGGCGAACGAGCCCCAACTGATAAGCGATCAAGATCGTCACTTTCTGCTTGATCAACTTACCCACGGCAGCGCTATTCCCGTGTGGGAAGGGCATCTTTCGGCGCACCTGCTGAGCCTGTTGGCACTCCAGACATTTGCCCCGGCCCACCCGCTATTGATGAGCGGCACCCGTGTCATTCTCGCGTGGCGCAACTGCGATGGCGGGTTGCCGTTTATCACCCAGATGACGATTTACCTCACCGCATTCGCCGGGGTTGCGCTGAGCACGTCCGGAAAGCGTTCGCAGAAGATGCGTGGGATGGCCGATTATCTTGCAGCGGAACAGGCGCCGGATGGTGCGTGGCCTTATTCAGAACACGTGACACAAACGGATATCGACAGCACGTGCCTGGCGCTCGAATGCCTGCAACGTGTAGACCCCGTGCGCCACGCGCTGTCGATACAGCGCGGGCAGGACTACCTGGCGGGCATGGCCAACCTGGACGGGGGTTTTCCAACGTACCATCGCAATCACCCCTCTGAAGCCACCATGACCGCCAACGTGATCATTGCTCTGGCACCCATGGGTCGCAAATACGCCGACCTGCTGCGCTCCGCCCTGGCCTTCCTGGCCGCGGTGCAGCACGCCGATGGCACGTTTGAGCGCAGTTGGAGCCTGAGCGCGACATTCGCCATAGCGCGCGTGATCAGCGCCGTGCATCACGCCGCACGCTTCGCCAGCCCGGACCTTGCCGAGAACGTGCGAAGCAAATCCATGGCCTATCTGCTGCGGGCGCAGAACCCGGACGGCGGCTGGGGCCAGGTCAGCGGGCAACGCAGTGATGTAATCAGCACCGCTCATGCACTCAGCGCCCTCAGCTACCTGGACAACACCCAGGCGCTACGTCGCGCAGTGAGATACCTACAACGGCGCAGTGGCAAACACGCGCGTTTCCAGGCCCTTCCGGACCAGGCAGCACCGCGCCCGATTCCCTATCAATTTCCGGTGCTGGCCCAGATCTTTGCATTGAACGCCTTGGGGGACGCGGCGAAAGCCGTTATTTGCGCTTCTTCGCATCCACCAGCCGGCGCAAATGGCAGGTCACTTCCTCACGGTCGTGATACAGCTGCTTGCAGCCAATCTCCACGCGAATGCCGCGTGCCTTGAAGCCGTCTTCGATGCGCTCCAGCAGGCGTTTCACCTCGGCATACCGTTGCTTCATCGGCAACTTCAGGTTCACCACTGCCTCGCGGCAATGTCCTTCGCCGATCCAGGTTTCCAGCAGAGCCGCGTTACGCGCCGGTTTCTCGACGATATCGCAGACCATCCAGTCCACCGGCTGCTTGGGCACGAAGGTAAAGCCGTCGGCCATCAGGTGTTGCACCAGGCCAGTGTCCATCAGGCTTTCGGCCATCGGGCCGTTGTCGATGGCGGTCACCAGCATGCCGCGGTTGACCAGTTGCCAGGTCCAACCGCCCGGCGCGGCACCGAGGTCAACGCCGGTCATGTCGCCGTGCAGGCGCTCGTCCCACTGGTCGCGGGGGATAAAGTGGTGCCAGGCCTCCTCAAGCTTCAAGGTCGAGCGGCTTGGCGCCTCACGCGGGAACTTGAGACGCGGGATGCCCATCGGCCACATCGCCGAGTTGTTCGACTCGGCCAGGCCCATGAACACTTCGCGACCGCTCTTGAAGGTCAGCAGCAGGCGCGGCTTGCTCGGGTCGTCCACCAGCTTGCCGGCGTTGAGCAACGCTTTGCGCAGGTGCACTTCGAACTTCTTGCAGAAATTCGACAGTTCCTTGCCGTCATTGGTATCGACCATCTCCAGCCACAGGCTGCCGCACACCGGGAAGCCTTGCAGGTGGGCGAGGATCACGCTGATGCGGTCGGTTTCCGGCAGGTCGATGAACACCCCGCGCGCCCACTGCCGGGGGAAGATCAGCTCGGCAAAACGCTGGCCGTGCATCAGGCGCTGGGCGCCGTCTTCTTCGGTGCAGACAAATTCGGCGCAGGCGCTGCCCGTCTTGGCCTTGGCGTAGCCGGAAACGTTCAGGCGCGCGGCATGTTCCGCGATCTCGGAACAGACTTCGCCTTCAAAACCCGGGCGGCAGTGCATAAAAAGGGTGTTCATCAACTCTCCTGGTGACTCAACCGACCTTGCGCTATCGCAATGTCTGTCATGAAAACGCGCGCATGATAGCCGAGTTCGGAACCTTGGACTTAACCATAGAGTCCAGTTATTAGCCTGCTAATGAAAACAGCGCTAGCTTTAAAGCTCTGTTCGCCCCGTCAGGTCCGTAGCCGTGCGGACCATAAGGAGTCGTGTCATGTCATCGCTTGATAGCCTGAGAACACTCAAAACGCTGCAAATCGACAACAAGACCTACCACTATTTCAGCCTGCCCGAGGCCGCCAAAAGCCTGGGCAACCTGGACACGCTGCCGATGTCCCTCAAGGTGCTGCTGGAAAACCTGCTGCGCTGGGAAGACGACAAGACCGTCACCGGCGCCGACCTCAAGGCCATCGCCGCCTGGCTCAAGGAGCGCCGCTCCGACCGCGAGATCCAGTACCGCCCCGCCCGCGTGCTGATGCAGGATTTTACCGGGGTACCCGCGGTGGTCGACCTGGCCGCGATGCGCGCCGCCGTGGCCAAGGCCGGTGGCGACCCGCAGCGCATCAATCCGCTGTCGCCGGTGGACCTGGTGATCGACCACTCGGTGATGGTCGACAAGTTCGGCAATGCGGACGCCTTCGAGCAGAACGTCGACATCGAAATGCAGCGCAACGGCGAACGCTACGCCTTTCTGCGCTGGGGCCAGAGCGCCTTCGACAATTTCAGTGTGGTACCGCCGGGCACCGGCATCTGCCACCAGGTCAACCTCGAATACCTCGGCCGCACCGTCTGGACCAAGGACGAAGACGGCCGCACCTATGCGTTCCCTGACACCCTGGTGGGCACCGACTCCCACACCACCATGATCAACGGCCTCGGCGTACTGGGCTGGGGCGTCGGCGGCATCGAGGCGGAAGCGGCGATGCTCGGCCAGCCGGTGTCGATGCTGATCCCGGAAGTCACCGGCTTCAAGCTCACCGGCAAGCTGAAGGAAGGCATCACCGCCACCGACCTGGTGCTGACCGTCACCCAGATGCTGCGCAAGAAAGGCGTGGTGGGTAAATTCGTCGAATTCTACGGCGACGGCCTGGCCGACCTGCCCCTGGCGGACCGTGCCACCATCGCCAACATGGCCCCGGAATACGGCGCTACCTGCGGCTTTTTCCCGGTGGATGAGGTGACGCTGGACTACCTGCGCCTGTCGGGCCGTCCGTCAGAAACCGTCAAGTTGGTCGAGGCCTACACCAAGGCCCAGGGCCTGTGGCGCAACGCGGGCCAGGAACCGGTGTTCACCGACAGCCTGGCCTTGGACATGGGCAGCGTCGAAGCCAGCCTGGCCGGACCCAAACGTCCGCAGGACCGCGTGTCCCTGCCCAACGTTGGCCAGGCCTTCAGTGATTTTCTCGACCTGCAATTCAAACCCACCAACAAGGAAGAAGGCCGCCTGGAAAGTGAAGGCGGTGGTGGCGTGGCAGTGGGCAATGCCGACCTGATCGGCGAAACGGACTATGAGTACGAGGGCCACACCTACCGCCTGAAAAACGGCGCAGTGGTCATCGCCGCAATCACCTCCTGCACCAACACGTCGAACCCCAGCGTGATGATGGCCGCCGGCCTGGTCGCGAAAAAGGCCGTGGAAAAAGGCCTGACGCGCAAGCCGTGGGTGAAAACCTCGCTGGCCCCCGGCTCCAAAGTGGTTACCGACTATTACAAGGCGGCGGGCCTTACCCAGTATCTGGACAAGCTCGGCTTTGATTTGGTGGGTTACGGCTGCACCACCTGCATCGGCAACTCCGGCCCGTTGCCCGAGCCGATCGAGAAAGCCATCCAGAAGGCCGACCTCGCCGTCGCTTCGGTGCTCTCCGGCAATCGCAATTTCGAAGGCCGCGTGCACCCGCTGGTGAAAACCAATTGGCTGGCGTCGCCGCCGCTGGTGGTCGCCTATGCCCTCGCCGGCACCGTGCGCATCGATATCAGCAGCGAGCCGCTGGGCAACGATCAAGACGGCAAACCGGTGTACCTCAAGGACATTTGGCCCACCAGCGAGGAAATCGCCGACGCCGTGGCGCAGGTCAGCACCGGCATGTTCCACAAGGAATACGCCGAAGTGTTCGCCGGTGACGAGCAGTGGCAAGCCATTGAGGTGCCACAGGCTGCCACCTACGTGTGGCAGAAGGATTCCACCTACATCCAGCATCCGCCGTTCTTCGAGGATATTGCCGGGCCGCTGCCGGTGATCAAGGACGTCCAGGGTGCGAACGTGCTGGCCCTGCTCGGCGACTCGGTGACCACCGACCATATCTCCCCCGCCGGCAATATCAAAACCGACAGCCCTGCCGGCCGCTACCTGCGCGAGCAAGGCGTGGAACCACGGGACTTCAACTCCTATGGATCACGCCGGGGCAACCATGAAGTGATGATGCGCGGCACCTTTGCCAACATCCGCATCCGCAATGAAATGCTCGGCGGCGAAGAAGGTGGCAATACGCTGTATATCCCCACGGGCGAAAAGATGGCGATCTATGACGCCTCGATGAAATACCAGGCGTCGGGCACGCCGCTGGTGGTCATCGCGGGTCAGGAATACGGCACCGGCTCAAGCCGCGACTGGGCGGCCAAAGGCACCAATCTACTTGGGGTAAAGGCAGTGATCGCCGAAAGTTTCGAGCGCATCCACCGCTCCAACCTGGTGGGCATGGGCGTGTTGCCGTTGCAGTTCAAGCTGGATCAGAACCGCAAGAGCCTGAAGCTCACGGGCCAGGAGAAGCTAGACATTCTCGGGTTGACCGACGCGGAGATCGTGCCGCGCATGAACCTGACGCTGGTGATTACCCGGGAGGACGGCAGCAGCGAGAAGGTGGAGGTGTTGTGCCGGATCGATACGCTTAATGAAGTCGAATACTTCAAGGCGGGCGGGATTCTGCATTACGTACTGCGCCAATTGATCGCGTCCTAACAAACGCAGGAGATCAAATGTAGGAGGGGCTTGCCCCTCCCACATTTTGGCTGTATTCACAGATTCAAATCAGAACAACCAGCGCCACAGCAACACCAGTACGACTACAGCCAGCACCGGCCGCGCAATGCGGTAAGCCTTGGGATGCTTGCGCTTCCACTGCTTCACTACCCCACTGAACTTGTCGCTGAAGGTCTTGCTCCAGGCGTACGCCTGGTTGATCCCGCCAACCCGTTCGTCATCCAGATTCTGCGGTGCAGTGGCGCGGCCCAGTTGCTTGCTGACCCAGCGATTGACGCGGGTCATCACCGGGTTGCTGAGCGGTCGCTCGATGTCGCAGAACAGGATCACACGGGTCTGCTCGGTTTCGTTCTTCACCCAGTGCACGTAGGTTTCGTCGAACATCACGTCGTCACCATCACGCCAGGCGTATTCCTGGCCGTCGACGAAGATGCGGCAGGCGTCGGAGTTTGGCGTGGACAAGCCCAGGTGATACCGCAGGGAACCGGCAAACGGATCACGGTGCGGGTTGAGATGGCTGCCGCCCGGCAACAGCGCGAACATCGCGCCTTTCACGTTGGGAATGCTGCTGACCAGCGCCACGGTTTTCGGGCACAGGGCCTCGGCCGACGGCAGCGGTTTGTCGTACCACTTGAGGTAGAAACGCTTCCAACCCTTCTTGAAGAACGAGCCGAAGCCGGCGTCATTGTTCTTTTCGGCGGCGCGGATGTAGCCCTCGTCGAACAGGTGCATGGCCTCTTCGCGGATCGCTTCCCAATTGTCCTTGAGCACATCCAGTTCCGGAAACTTGCTGCGGTCCAGGTACGGCTTGGACGGCACCGCCGAAAACAGGTACATCAGGGCGTTATAAGGAGCGAACAGCGCCGAATGGTTGACGAACTGGCGCAACACCGGCAAACGGGCCTTGCCCCGCAGGTGCACGTACAGCGTGCTGCCGATAAACACCAGCAACACCGACAGTTTGGCGGCCAAAGAAAAGGTCATGCAGCAACTCCTGAAAAAATGCGCCGGGCATCATAAACACTTGGGCCAGTATGCAGAAGGCCCAAGGTGTCGGTGCTGACACACATCAAGCCTGGTTTTCCTGATCGGTGAACAGGTCGCTGAACAGCATGCTCGACAGGTAGCGCTCGCCTGAGTCCGGCAGAATCACCACGATGGTCTTGCCCTGCATCTCTGGTTTCTCCGCAAGGCGCACGGCCACGGCCATCGCGGCGCCGCAGGAGATGCCGCACAGGATGCCCTCTTCCTGCATCAGACGCAGGGCCATGGCCTTGGACTCGTCATCGCTGACCAACTCCACGCGGTCGACCATCGACAGGTCGAGGTTTTTCGGCACGAAACCGGCGCCGATGCCCTGGATCTTGTGCGGGCTGGGCTTGATCTCTTCACCGGCCAGCGCCTGGGTGATCACCGGCGACACAATCGGCTCGACCGCCACCGACAGGATCGGCTTGCCGGCAATGTGCTTGATGTAACGCGACACCCCGGTGATGGTGCCGCCAGTGCCCACGCCTGCCACCAGCACGTCCACGGCGCCATCGGTGTCGTTCCAGATTTCCGGACCGGTGGTCTTTTCGTGGATCGCCGGGTTGGCCGGGTTTTCGAACTGGCCGGGCATAAAGTAGGTGGACGGGTCGCTGGCGACGATTTCTGCGGCCTTTTCGATCGCGCCTTTCATGCCCTTGGCCGGCTCGGTCAGCACCAGTTCGGCACCGAGGGCCTTGAGCACCTTGCGCCGCTCGATGCTCATCGACGCCGGCATAGTCAGCAGCAATTTGTAGCCACGGGCGGCGGCGACAAACGCCAGGCCGATGCCGGTGTTGCCGGAGGTCGGCTCGACGATGGTCATGCCCGGCTTGAGTTTACCGGTGCTTTCCGCGTCCCAGACCATATTGGCGCCAATGCGGCACTTCACCGAATACCCTGGGTTACGCCCTTCGATCTTGGCCAGGATGGTCACGCCCCGGGGGGCGATGCGGTTGATCTGCACCAGGGGCGTGTTACCGATGGAGTGCGCGTTGTCTGCAAAGATGCGGCTCATGACGGGTCCTATGTGGGCGGTATCCGGGAAGGCAACAAGGGTATGCCTCGTGCGGCCAAGCGTCCAGTCACTGGAACGTTGAGCGCGTATCAGAGGTCAATCCCCTACTTGTACGGAGAATGCCTACATGAAACGTCGCTACAGCTGGCCGCTATGGACCGTCGCCGGACTGCTCGTGGTGCTGGTCGCACTGGCCATCGCCCTGCCCTATCTGGTACGCAACTATTTGAATGACAAACTCGCCGACATGGGTGACTACCGTGGCCACGTCACCGATGTTGACCTGGCGCTATGGCGCGGCGCCTACAGGATCAATGGCCTGGAGATCATCAAGGTCGACGGCAAGGTGCCGGTCCCGTTCGTCAAGGCGCCGTTGATCGACCTGGCCGTGAGCTGGCACTCGCTGTGGTACGACCATGCGGTGGTGGCCAAGGTGCGTTTTATCAACCCCGAGGTGAACTTCGTCGACGGCGGCGCCAACCAGCAAGCGTCCCAGACCGGTAAAGGCACCGACTGGCGCGAACAGTTGAGCAAACTGGCGCCCATCACCCTGGATGAGGTGCGCATCGAAGACGGCAAGATCGCCTTCCATAATTTCAGTTCCAAGCCGCCGGTAAACATCAACGCCACCGACGTCAACGCCAGCTTTTATAACCTCACCAACGTGGTCGACGTCAAAGGCAAGCGCGACGCGCGTTTTGACGGCAAGGCCCTGCTGCAAGGCCAGGCGCCGCTGGAAGCCAGCGCCACCTTTGACCCGCTGAGCAATTTCGAGAACTTCGAGTTCCGCTTCCGCGCCAAGGACCTGCAACTCAAGCGCATGAACAACTTCGCCTCGGCCTACGGCAAATTCGACTTCAAGGCTGGCACCGGCGACGTGGTGATCGAAGCCCAGGCCGAAAAAGGCCAGCTCACCGGTTATATCAAGCCACTGCTGCGGGATGTGGAAGTGTTCGACTGGCGTCAGGACGTGGAGAACAAGGACAAGAACATCTTCCGCTCGATCTGGGAGGCGGTGGTCGGCGCCAGCGAGACCGTGCTTAAAAACCAGCAGAAAAACCAGTTCGCCACCCGTGTCGAACTCAGCGGCAGCGTGCACCAGCAAAATGTCAGCGCGTTTTCCGCGTTCCTGTCGATTTTGCGCAACGGGTTTATCCAGGCCTTCAACGCCCGCTACGAACAGCCCAAGCCCAGCGCCGACTAACCCCTCCCTTGTAGGAGCGAGCTTGCTCGCGAAAAACCCGAGAACACCGCGGGGCATCAGTGCCCCGCGTCATCGTTGACGCCCTTCGCGACCAAGCTCGCTCCTACAGAGTTCGTGACTGGCCATTCAGATACTGAATAAGCCGCCTGCGTTCACAGTCGCCGGGGCTGCGCGGTATAGTCCGGGCATTGATGAATTCGAGGAAACACCGATGAAGTTCGAAGGCACCCAGGCCTATGTGGCCACCGACGACCTGAAACTGGCCGTCAACGCCGCCATCACCCTGGAGCGGCCACTGCTGGTCAAGGGCGAACCGGGCACCGGCAAGACCATGCTCGCCGAACAATTGGCCGAGTCCTTCGGCGCCAAGCTGATCACGTGGCACATCAAATCCACCACCAAGGCCCATCAAGGGCTGTACGAGTACGACGCGGTCAGCCGCCTGCGCGACTCGCAGCTGGGCGTGGACAAGGTGCACGACGTGCGCAATTACCTGAAGAAGGGCAAGCTGTGGGAAGCCTTCGAGTCCGAAGAGCGGGTGATCCTGCTGATCGATGAAATCGACAAGGCCGACATCGAGTTCCCCAACGACCTGCTGCAAGAACTCGACAAGATGGAGTTCTACGTCTACGAAATCGACGAGACCATCAAGGCGAAGAAACGCCCGATCATCATCATTACCTCCAACAACGAAAAAGAGCTGCCGGATGCGTTCCTGCGCCGCTGCTTCTTCCACTACATCGCCTTCCCCGACCGCACCACCCTGCAGAAAATCGTCGATGTGCACTACCCCGACATCAAGAAGGATTTGGTCAGCGAAGCGCTGGACGTGTTCTTCGACGTGCGCAAGGTACCCGGCCTGAAGAAAAAACCCTCCACCTCCGAACTGGTGGACTGGCTCAAGCTGCTGATGGCCGACAACATCGGCGAAGCGGTGCTGCGCGAGCGCGACCCCACCAAGGCCATCCCGCCGCTGGCCGGTGCGCTGGTGAAGAACGAGCAAGACGTGCAGTTGCTGGAGCGTCTGGCGTTCATGAGCCGTCGCGGTAACCGCTGATGCTGCTCAACCTGTTCAACGAGATGCGCGCGGCCAAGGTGCCGGTGTCGGTGCGCGAGCTGCTGGACCTGATCAATGCGCTGAAAATGCGCGTTACCTTCGCCGACATGGACGAGTTCTACTACTTGGCCAGGGCGATCCTGGTCAAGGACGAGCGGCATTTCGACAAGTTCGACCGGGCGTTCGGTGCCTACTTCAACGGCCTGGAAAAACTCGACGATCACTTGCAGGCACTGATCCCCGAAGACTGGCTGCGCAAGGAATTCGAACGCTCGCTGAGCGACGAAGAGCGCGCGCAGATCCAGTCCCTCGGCGGCCTCGACAAACTCATCGAGGAATTCAAGAAACGCCTGGAAGAACAGAAAGAACGCCATGCCGGCGGCAATAAATGGATCGGCACCGGCGGCACCAGCCCGTTCGGCTCCGGTGGCTACAACCCGGAAGGCATTCGCGTCGGCGATGCCGGCAAACGCCAGGGCAAGGCCGTGAAGGTCTGGGACCAACGCGAGTACAAGAACCTCGACGACCAGGTGGAACTGGGCACGCGCAACATCAAGGTCGCCCTGCGCCGCCTGCGCAAATTCGCGCGCCAGGGTGCGGCGGAAGAGCTGGATATCGACGGCACCATCGACCACACCGCCCGCGATGCCGGCTTGCTCAACATCCAGATGCGTCCGGAGCGACGCAATACCATCAAGCTGCTGTTGCTGTTCGACATCGGTGGCTCGATGGATGCCCACGTGAAGATCTGCGAAGAACTGTTCTCGGCGTGCAAGACCGAGTTCAAGCACCTGGAATATTTTTACTTCCATAACTTCGTCTACGAGTCGGTGTGGAAGAACAACGCGCGCCGCACCTCGGAGCGCACCTCCACACAGGACCTGCTGCACAAGTACGGCGCGGACTACAAAGTGATCTTCATCGGCGATGCGTCGATGGCCCCGTATGAAATCACCCAGGCCGGCGGCAGCGTCGAGCATTGGAACGAAGAGCCTGGGTATGTGTGGATGCAGCGCTTCATGGCCAAGTACAAGAAGCTGATCTGGATCAACCCGTATCCGAAGGACACCTGGGGCTATACCGCTTCGACGGGAATCGTGCGGGAATTGGTCGAGGATCAGATGTATCCGCTGACCCTGCGGGGCCTGGAAGAAGGCATGCGCTTTCTCTCCAAATAAACGCCGCCCCCAATACTGTAGGAAATCCAATGTGGGAGGGGGCTTGCCCCCTCCCACACTCTAAATTGCGGTGTCATGTAAATCGGCGCAAATACTCGATGTGCTGCCGGTGCGCCGTCTCCTGCACCACCGGCGCCAACCGCACCTTCTCCCCCGGCAAGCACTGCGCCAACCGCGCCAGCGACAACGGCGTCAATGCGCCCAATCGCGGATAGCCGCCAATGGTCTGCCGGTCATTGAGCAGCACAATCGGCTGCCCATCCGGCGGTACCTGGATCGCGCCCAACGGGATCCCTTCGGAGATCAACGACGGCCCCTGATACTGCAACGGCGTGCCCAACAGGCGCACGCCCATGCGGTCGGCGCGGCTGTCCAGGGCCCAGTCGGTGTTGAACGCATCGAACAGGCTTTGCCCGCTGAACTGGCCGATCTGTGCACCGACGATCACGTCGAGCGCGGCCTTGGCAGGCAGGCCTGGATCGTTCAGCACTTTCATCGCGCCGCCCACACCGGAATACGCCAGGCGCCCGCCTTCGGCCAACGCCTTGCCGAAACCGTCCACTCCACCCAACGCTTCCCGCACAACCGTGGCGCAACTGCCGAGCACAGCCGGCGCGTCAAACCCACCCGGCGCCGCCAGGTAAGCCCGCGCACCGTTGAACGGCTGGGTGAAGCGCAAACGCTGGCCCTTTTGCAGGATAAAACTGCGCCCGGGGCTGATGGCACGTTCGTCGATGTAGGCGCCCAGGTCGGCGCCGGCCAGGGCCAGCAGGCAATAATCCTCGGCCTGAACAGTGAAACCGCCCAAGGTGATTTCTACCACCGGCGCATCCAGCGCGTTGTCCAGCAGCCAATTGGCCCAGGACATCGACACCCAATCCAGTGCTCCGCCCTGAGTCACGCCAAAATGCCTGACACCAAAACGGCCAGCGTCCTGCAACAGGCACAGCGGTGTGCTGGCCTCGATCATCAAGCGGCTCATGCCTGCGCCTCCAACGGTGTGTCATCGCCACCCAGCTGGATGAATTCAGCGTGATCGACGGCTTCGAAGCGCACCGTGTCACCGGGTTGCATCAGGCTGTAGCCGTCGCGCTCGCGGTCGAAGAGCTTGGCCGGGGTGCGGCCGATCAGGTTCCAGCCGCCGGGCGACACCACCGGATACGCCGCGGTTTGCCGCTCGGCAATGCCGACGCTGCCAGCCGCCACGCGTTTGCGCGGGGTATTGAGGCGTGGCGTGGCGAGGATTTCGTCCACCAACCCCATAAAGGCGAAACCGGGAGCGAAGCCGAGGGCGAACACTTGGTATTCGTGAGCACTGTGCCGGCGAATCACGTCATCGACGCTGAGGCCGCTGCGCTGGCTGAGCAGGCCCAACTCCGGTCCGACGCTCAGGTCGTACCACACCGGCAGCACGTGGCACTGACCGCTGCCCTTGGCTTGCGGTTGCAGGTCAGTCAGGGCCTGGTCGATCAACGCGCGCGCCTGGGCCGGGCTCAATGCGGTGAGGTCGTAATGCACCATCAGGGTGGTGTAGGACGGCACCAGGTCGACCAATGCCGCGCCAAAACCTTCGCGCAGGCGAAACGCGGCGGCGAGCATCCAGGGCATGTTGGCTTCGGCGATCACGTCGAACAGACGCACCATCAAGGCGTCGATGGCGACTACTTCAATACGCGGATTCATGCGGGCTTCAATGCCTCGCGGATGCGCTGCACGGCGGCGATCGAACTGGCGTTGTCGCCATGCACGCACAGGGTGTTGGCCTGCAGCACCAGCGGGCTGCCATCGCTGGCGACCAGGGCTGCGCCTTGGGAGATCGTCAGCGCCTGCTGCACGATGGTGTCGGCGTCATGGTGCACGGCCCCGGGCAACTGGCGTGAAACCAGATGCCCCTGGCTGTCGTAGGCGCGGTCGGCGAAGGCTTCGAACCACAGGGTCACGCCGTATTCTTCGCCCAGCGCCTGGGCCGCGCTGTTGTCGCGAGTGGCCAGCAGCATCAACGGCAGGTCGCCGTAGGCCGCCATCGCCTGCATGACGGCGCGCAGTTGGGTGGGGTTGGCCATCATGTCGTTGTACATCGCGCCATGGGGCTTCACGTAGCTGACGCGGGTACCTTGCGCCCGGCAGATTCCGTCGAGCGCGCCCACCTGGTAGTGCAACAGGTCCTGGATTTCCTGGGGGCTGTAGGCCATGGAGCGACGGCCGAAACCTTGCAGGTCCTGGTACGCCGGGTGCGCACCGATTTGCACGCCGTGCTTGAGCGCCAGGCCGACGGTCTTGCGCATGATGCTCGGGTCGCCGGCATGGAAGCCGCAGGCCACGTTGGCGCAATCAATGAACGGCATGACCTCGGCGTCCAGACCCAGGGTCCAGTTGCCAAAGCTTTCGCCGATGTCGCAATTCAGTAGAAGGCGGCTCACGTAGGTCGCTCCTGTAGGTATTGTTATTTTGTAGTGTGGGATTTTTAGCGCAGAACTCGCAACTTGTCCTGACACCCCAACGGCGCTTATCGTGGAATGCCTCGATTTTTGGCGCTGGCCCGGTGCGGCGTCCAACTAATAAAAACCGATCCATGCATAAGAAAAAGTTGATCCCATGAATTTGAAGTTCCTCGAAACCTTCGTCTGGGTGGCCAGGCTCAAGAGCTTTCGCCTGACCGCCGAGAAGTTGTTCACCACCCAGGCGTCAATCTCCAGCCGCATCGCCGTGCTGGAAAGCGAGCTGGGCGTGAAGCTGTTTCTGCGCGACTCTCGCGGCGTGAGCCTGACCCCGGAAGGCGTGAAGGTACTCGATTACGCCGAGCAGATGATGCTGACCATGCAGGGCTTGAAGCAGTCCCTGGAAACCACCAGCAGCAAGGTCGGACGCATCCGCATCGGTGCGATGGACACGGTGATCCACACCTGGCTGAGCCCGCTGGTGGCCGAATTGATGGACCATTTTCCGCTGGTAGAAATCGAACTGGTCGCCGATACCGCGCTTAACCTCAGCGATCAGCTGCAAAAAGGGTTTCTCGACCTGATCCTGCAAACCGACCTGCTGCGCCTCGAAACCGTGCGCAGCCTGGAACTGTGCAGCCACCCCATGGCCTGGATCGTCGCCAGCCAGTCGATCTACCACCGCGACTACGCGTCCCTCGCCGAACTGGCGCAGGAACGCATCATCACGTATTCGAAAAACTCCCACCCGCACCAGGACGTGCTCAGCCTGATGCAAACCAACGGCGTGGCCGCGCCCCGGATGAACTGCGTGAACTCGGTGTCGGCGATTACCCGCTTGCTGCGCGATGGCTTCGGCATCGGCGCGCTGCCGCCGGTGCTGGTGATGGAGGAACTGGCGCGCGGGGAACTGGTGATGTTGCCCATGGAACAACGCCTGCCGAACTTGCAGGTGGTGGTGTCGTGGCGCGTGGGGGTGGAGTTGGTGGAGGAGATGGTGGGGTTGTGCCAGAAGGTGGTGGCACGGTATGCCGAAGAAGTCGGTGAGGACCGGATGACCCTCAGCACACAAACTCCATTGAAGAAACTGGATTGAAAATGTGGGAGGGGGCTTGCCCCCTCCCACATTTCAACTCGTGGTGACCTTCAAAGGCCTTTCAGGTCACGCTCTTCGATCGGCCGGCTCTGGCGCAGACGCTTGCCGCCCAGCACCACCCAGTCGATCAGCCGGAACAGGCATTCCAGACCGAACGACAACAGCATCGCCCCGCCCAGCCCCCAGCCCATGGCCTCTGGCGTCAGCAGGATCTGGTAGCTGTAGCCGTTCCAGGTTTCCTGGCGAATGTCCGGGTCAGCCGCCACCGCCACTTGCAGCGCGCGGATGTACCACGGGCCTTGCATGGCCTGGAATTGCTTGTCCAGTTCAACCTGGCGATCCAGCAGTGCGCCCAGGCTGCTGGCATCGCTCTGGAACACCGGGTCGTCGCTGGCGCGGTAATGGGCCACCAGCGCCTGCATATCGCCCTTGAAGAATTGCTGCGCGGTGGACTCAAAGCCACGCAGACCGGTCTGCGCCTCGATCAGGTGGGCTTCGACGCGCTTGGCGTAGTCGCTGATAAACCCCGGCACTTGCACGCCAACCAACAAACCAATGGCAAACAACACCAACCGCAGATAACTGAGCAACATCGTCGATATCCTTACTCGGTAACGCCCTGGCTGACGCATTCGCCGCGTCGCCACAGGCTCCATTGGCCCGGTTCGTAGCGGGTCCAGTTTTCGTTGTCGGTCAAGGGTTCGGTGGCGATCACCGTCACCACGTCATTGGGGGTGGTCTCGGCCTGAAAATCGACGATCACGTCGACATCTTTCAAGCGTGCCGGGCCAAATGGGGCGCGGCGGGTGATTTGCGCCAGCTTGGTCGAGCAGTAGCAGAACAGCCAGTCGCCGTCGCTGAGCATGCAGTTGAACACACCTTTGCTGCGGTATTCGGAGCAGGCAGCGATCAGGTCCGGCAGCATCTGTTCGATGTCCACCGGCTCGGGGAACGCTTCGCGCACGCGGTTGAGCAGATCGCAGAACGCCGCTTCGCTGTCGGTATCCCCCACCGGGCGGTAGAACGTGGCGCGCGGGTTGAAGTCCGCCAGTTGGCCATTGTGCGCAAAGCACCAGTTGCGGCCCCAGAGTTCGCGCACGAACGGGTGGGTGTTGGCCAGGCTGACCTTGCCCACATTCGCCTGGCGGATATGGCCGATCACCACTTCACTCTTGATGGGATAACGCTGCACCAGCAACGCGACTTCCGACTCGCTGCTCGCCGCCGGGTCCTGGAACAGACGCAGGCCTCGACCTTCATAGAAGGCGATGCCCCACCCATCACGGTGGGGGCCGGTACGCCCACCGCGCTGCATCAGGCCGGTGAAGCTGAACACGATGTCGGTGGGGACGTTGGCACTCATGCCCAATAATTCACACATGCCAGGGCTCTCGCTGCAACGTTAAAGGCGCGGTTCTACGCGCATGCCGCCCACAGGTGCCGGACGGCGGAAAGGTTCGTCATCGTCTGCCGGCTCGGCAGCCAGGGCTGCGTCGGCGGCGGCCTTGCGCTCACGGCGAGCGTTGGCGGCGCGTTCGATCGGCCAGCGGATCAACACGATCACGATGTACACCGCAAAGGCGATCATCGCGTACATGAACAGATCGGAAATGGCCCGCCAGGCGTTGTTGCCGACCTTGAGCACCAGGTCCAGGGCGGTGATGGCCACGGCCGGCGCAAACTGGGTCTTGACCGGGTCGACGATGGTCGGGCTGAACAGCAACACCGCCATCAGCAATTGCAGCGGCTCGCGCAGCCAGCGCCAGATCCAGCGGGTCATGCGCCACCATACCAACAGGCAGCCCAAAGCGGCGAAGGCGTAAAGGCCCCAAGCGGTCAGATAGTCGTTCTCGGTCATGGTGTCCATGGCAAGGTAGGCAAACAGACGGCTATGATAACGGCTTTTGCGTGTCGCGGCTGCAAAGCCTGCCACCGTCCGCCAGACAGGGAATTATCCATGCCTTTATCCTCCAGCGCCCCGATCGCCCGCAAGGCCCCAGGCCAGGACCCGTATGCCTGGCTGCAAGCGCGGGACAGCGAGGAAGTCCTCGACTACCTCAAGGCCGAAAACGCCTGGCAGGAAGCCCAGCTCGCCGACCAGCACGCCCTGCGCGAAAGCCTGTTCGAAGAAATCAAGGGCCGCATCCTCGAAACCGACCTGTCGCTGCCCTCGCCGTGGGGCCCGTACCTGTATTACACACGCACCACCGCCGGCGACGAATACGCGCGCCACTACCGCTGCCGTCGCCCGGCCGACGACAGCAACGCCGTGGATGACAGCAGCGAAGAACTGCTGCTGGACCCGAACGTATTGGCCAATGGCGGCTTTTTCTCCCTCGGCGCGTTCAGCATCAGCCCCGACCACCAGCGCCTGGCCTACAGCCTCGATACCAGCGGTGAAGAGATCTACACCCTGTTCGTGAAGGAATTGGCCACCGGCAAGGTCAGCGAACTGGAGTTCCAGGACTGCGACGGCAGCATGACCTGGGCCAACGACAGCTTGACCCTGTTCTTCGGCGAACTGGACGACACGCACCGCCCGCACAAACTGTATCGCTATCGCCTGGATGGCACCGCGGCGCAGGAAGTGTTCCACGAGCCTGACGGACGTTTCTTCCTGCATTGCTACCGCTCCAGCTCCGAGCGTCAGTTGCTGCTCTCGCTCGGCAGCAAGACCACCAGCGAAATCTGGGCGCTGGACGCCGAGCAGCCGCACCTGCCGTTTACCTGCCTGGCGCCTCGGGTTGAAGACCACGAATACGATGTCGACCACGGCCAACTGAATGGCGCCTGGACCTGGTTCATCCGCAGCAACCGCGATGGCATCAATTACGCACTGTTCGTGGCGACCGACATTGGCGACGTGCCAACCGAGGCCGAGTGGCAGAACCTGATTCCCCACAGCGACGACGTGATGCTCGACGGCGTTAGCCTCAACACCAGTGCCATGACCCTGAGCCTGCGCATCGGCGGCCTGCCGGTGATCGAAGTGCACCCGCAAGGCCTGCCGGCCTACCGCGTGGAATTGCCCGACGCCGCCTACAGCCTCTACGTACAGAACAGCCTGGAATTTCCGAGCGACAAGATCCGCCTGCGCTACGAAGCCCTGAACCGCCCGGCCCAGGTGCGTCAGCTGGACCTGGCCAGCGGCGCGCAACAGGTGCTCAAGGAAACCCCGGTACTTGGCGTGTTCAACGCCGACGACTACGTGAGCCAGCGCCTGTGGGCCACCTCCGCCGATGGCACCCAAGTGCCGATCAGCCTGGTGGTCAAGCGCGACCAGCTCGGCAAGCCGACACCGCTGTACCTGTACGGCTACGGCGCCTACGGTTCGAGCCTCGATCCGTGGTTCTCCCATGCACGCCTGAGCCTGCTGGACCGTGGCGTGGCGTTTGCCATCGCTCACGTGCGCGGCGGCGGCGAACTGGGTGAAGCCTGGTACCGCAGCGGCAAGCAGGAGCACAAGCAGAACACCTTCAGCGACTTTATCGCCTGCGCCGAGCACTTGATCGCCAAGGGCTTGACCACCTCCGATCAGTTGGCCATCAGCGGCGGCAGTGCCGGCGGCCTGTTGATCGGCGCGGTGCTCAACCAGCGTCCGGAGCTGTTCCAGGCGGCGATTGCCGAAGTGCCGTTCGTCGACGTGCTCAACACCATGCTCGACCCGGAACTGCCGCTGACCATCACCGAGTACGACGAGTGGGGCAACCCGGAAGAGCCTGACGTGTACGAACGGATAAAAGCCTACGCGCCGTACGAAAATGTCCGCGCCCAGGCCTATCCCCATCTGCTAGTGATCGCCGGCTACAACGACAGCCGCGTGCAGTACTGGGAAGCGGCCAAGTGGGTGGCCAAGTTGCGCGACACCAAGACCGACGACAACCTGCTGTTGCTCAAGACCGAACTGGGTGCCGGCCACGGCGGGATGAGCGGTCGCTACCAGGGTTTACGTGACGTAGCGCTCGAATACGCATTTGTGTTCAAGGCGCTGGGGTTGATTTAGGAACTTAACCGGGCGGTCGTGTCTGAACACAGGACCGCCCACGGATTGACCAATCAAGATTGCCACCATGTCCCAACCGACCCTGCTGAACAACGAAATCCGCGACATGCTGATGGACTGCGGCCTGTTCGACCCGCTGACGCCAGAAGATTTCCACGTGGCCGCGGGCTACTTCAACATCAGCAGCATTGCCCGTGACGAGGTGATTTTCCTCGAGGGCGATGCTGGCACCTTCATGTGCATCCTGCACCACGGCCAGGTGGCGGTGCAGAAAGCCAACCATGACGGCCAGCGCCTGACGATCGCCACCCTGCGCAGTGGCCGGGCCTTTGGCGAGATGGCCGTGCTTGACGGTGAACGGCGCTCCGCCAGTTGCGTGGCGGCCACCGACTGCGTGCTGTTGAACCTGGGCAAGGACTCCCTGGAAAAAATGCTCAACGAAGCGCCCCGGGTGGCCGCCAAGATCATCCGCGCGATTGCCATCGCCCTGTCCAAGCGTCTGCGCATGGTCGACGGGCAACTGCTCTCGCAACAGTTTTAACCGCCAGGTGTCTTCGGTTTGCTGTCGTTTTGCTGCAGGCCCGGGACTGTCTGGTCCTTGGGCGGCGCTGGCAACACAATCGGCACCAGCGGCGGTGAACCGTTGGTCTTGGGCACCGCCGGGGTGCTGACCTGGGGGTACAAGGTCGGTGTCGGCGTACCCGGTGCGCCTGGGGTCGGCGCAGGCGCGACCGGCACGGTTTGCAACTCTTGAGCCTGAGCCGCACCCAATGTGAGCGCGCCGAGCACAATGACCGTTAGAATGCTGCACTTCATCGATGGCTCCATGGCCTGACCGGAATGCCACAAGGCTACTCCCAACCGCGCAAGAATGCCCTTCCCAATGAGATTTCCATGAAACGTTTCGTTCTGCTGGACACCACCCCGATCCCCGACAACGGCGGTGCCTTGTGCCTGTTCGAATACGGCGAGGATTTTGTCATCAAGATCCAGGGCGGCGACGGCGGCCAATTGATGAACACGCGCATGCACGGCTCCGAGGATGCACTGGCGGAAATTCCCTGCCGCAAGGTGGCCGGCCGTCCAGGTTCGCGGGTATTGATCGGCGGCCTGGGCATGGGCTTTACCCTGGCCTCGGCGCTCAAGCACCTGGGCAAGAGTGCCGAAGTAGTGGTCGCCGAGTTGGTGCCTGGCGTGGTGGAGTGGAACCGTGGCCCGCTGGGAGAAAAATCCGGCCGCCCGCTGCTGGACCCGCGCACGGTGATCCGCATGGAGGACGTGGCCAAGGTGCTGCAAGCCGAACCCCAGGGCTTTGACGCGATCATGCTCGACGTCGACAACGGCCCCGAAGGCCTCACCCAGAAAGCCAACAGCTGGCTGTACTCCGCCGGCGGCCTGGCCGCCTGCGCCAAGGCCCTGCGGCCCAAGGGCGTGCTGGCGGTGTGGTCGGCGAGCGCCGACAAGCTGTTCAGCGACAAACTGCGCAAGGCCGGGTTCAAGGCCGAAGAAGTGCAGGTGTTCGCCCACGGCAACAAAGGCACACGCCATACCATCTGGATTGCCGAAAAGCTCAAGGGCTAATTGCCCCGCGAACGGCTAGAATCAAGCGTATCCGTGACCACCCAGAGACAGGAGCCGAAATGAGCTCGACCAACCCGCCCTCCCACACCGCCAAGCTGGACCGCATCCTCGCCGATGCCCAGCGCGACCGGGAAATGGGCTACCGCGACAAAGCCCTGAAAATGTACCCCCACGTGTGCGGCCGTTGCGCCCGTGAGTTCGCCGGCAAGCGCCTGAGCGAACTGACCGTGCACCACCGCAACCACAACCATGACGACAACCCGCAGGACGGCTCCAACTGGGAGCTGCTGTGTTTGTACTGCCATGACAACGAACACTCGCGCTACACCGACCAGCAATACTTCGGCGACGGCTCCACCAGCAGCCCGACGATTGCCAAGGCTACGCACAACCCGTTTGCGGCGTTGGCGGGGTTGATGAAGAAGGACGACTGATAGTCCTTTGTTGTTGGTGCCGGCCTCATCGGGGGCAAGCCCCCTCCCACAGTTGACTGCATTCACACATAAATTTGTGTAAATCCGGTCCAGTGTGGGAGGGGGCTTGCCCCCGATAGCGATCCCACAAACACCACTGCAGCCCCAAGCCGTATAATCGCGTCTTTTTTCTCCAAGGCACCCTTCCCCGTGGGCAATAAACGCTACAGCTGCATCGGTTTGTACAACCCCAAATCCCCCGAAAATGTCGGCTCGGTCATGCGCGCCGCCGGCTGCTACGGCGTGGCCTCGGTGTTCTACACCGGCGTGCGTTACGAGCGCGCGCGGGACTTCATCACCGATACCAAGAAGGTCCACCACGACATTCCGCTGATCGGCATCGACGACCTGAAAAAAATCCTGCCCCTGGGCTGCATTCCCGTCGCCGTAGAGCTGGTGGAAGGCGCCCGCCCGCTGCCCGAATACACCCACCCCGACCGCGCGCTGTACATCTTCGGCCCTGAAGATGGCTCTCTCGACAAAGAGATTCGCGACTGGTGTGAAGACGTGGTCTACATTCCGACCACCGGCTGCATGAACCTCGCCGCCACTGTCAACGTGGTGCTCTACGACCGCCTGGCCAAGGGCAACAACACCCGCTCGGGCCCCAAGTACTGATCTTTTGGGAACATCCGGCGCCTGCGCGCAGTCAGCTACTTATCACTAGCCCTCGTTGGAGACAGATCATGAGCGACAGCAAAACCTTGCGACCTATCATCGAACACACGCCTTTCGAGACTCAGCCCACGCAGAACGTGCACGGTTGGGAGCGCATCGGCTCGGTGGCCGGTGGCGTGATGATGGTAGGCAAAGGCCTGCGCCGTGGCGGGATTTTTGGTTTGATCCAGGTTGCGATCGGCGGCGTGGCGCTGGCCCGTGGCTTTACCGGGCACAGTTCGCTCAAGGACAAGCTGGAACAAGGCCGTCAGGAAATGAACACCGTGCGCGCGAAGATCGAGCGTGCCGGCGCTGAGCTGAAAAACCTGAAGACCAAAGCTGAAGTGGCTGCCGAGAAAACCACTGGCTGACCCCGATCAACCAGCTGTTGGAGATTCAAATGTGGGAGGGGGCTTGCCCCCCTCCCACATTGCGTTATGCGTCAATGCAATAACGGGGTATCCAGTACCGCCGAGGATTCGCCGAGGATGCTGTCGGCCAGTTTCACGAACTCCGGCGTGGTAATGCGGTTGGCGCGCATCACCGCCTGCGTCAGGTCATCCAGCGAGCGCTTGTTGTGGGTCTTCACCCGGATCTCGCGGTCCAGCTCCTGCAACACCACCACTGCCCTGGCAACCTCAGCGCCGCTGACCTGCTCGCCGCGCAGGCTGGTGACGCCCTTGCCTTCCTTCGTCAGTCGCGCCTGAATGGCCTGATAGCGCTCATCGGTGATTCCACCGGCACGCCGCACCAATTCGATGGCGTAATACTCCGTCAGGCCCTCGCCGATCCAGTCACTCGACTCGTGATCGTTGAAGCGTCCTATCGCCTGCACCAGTTCACGAATCAACGGGCTGCTGCCGTTTTCGCTGACCAGCGGCGTGCGGCTATTGAGGTAGATCGAGTCGCGGGCCGAGAACGCGCCACGGCGCATCGGGTCACTGGCGCCCACCACCAGGAGCTTGGCCGGATGGCGCGGGAAGGCGGCTTCCACCTGGGGCCAGATGAACGTGAGCAACGTCAGCACATCCATGCGGCGCATGGCCTGGCCCTTGGGCGAAGCCACGGTGACATCAGTGTCACCCAGGCGCACGCGACGGCTGCCAAGGGTGCCGGCGAGCATCCAGCCGGTGGGCCGGTCGAACAGGCGCGAAACGTTGTCGATGCGGAATTTATGCTTGCCGATGCGCGGCCAGGCGGTTTCGACGCTTTTCCAGCCGGCCGGCAGCTCGAACACCAGGCGCGAGACCAGCTCGACGCCATCCTGCTGATCAAGGCGCGCCGGGGGCACCAGGTCCTCACCGCGGAACAGGGCCCAGCTCGGGGTCATCCGTGCGTCATAGGTGCCCGGTTTGCGCGCATGGGTGAGGCGTACACGGTAGGTCAGGCTGGCCTTGTCGGCGCTGGGTTGCCACAGGCCACGGTGGTCAGTAATGCGCCACTGGCCATCGGCCTTGAAGTCGCTGTAGTCGCCGTCACGGCCAAGGTCGAAGTTCAGGCTGCGCACCGCCGAGCCCTGGGACAGGCTCAACCGCACCTCGGCCTGATCGCTTTGGGGCAGCAACTTGACGTGATAGTCCAGGTCGACCTTTTTTGCGCACCATGCCGGCACGCTCACTGCCAGCAACAACAGGCCAGCCGCCAGCCGGGTTCCCACCTTCATACACACTCCTTGGTTCAGCCTGCGCGGAAGATCAGGTAATCCTCCCAGTCGTCTTCGGGCACGCTGCCTTCGCTGAGCATGCGCCCGGACTGGGAAATGCGTTCGTGGTGCACGGCGTCGCGGTCGCCGCAGACCAGGTGATGCCACAACGGCAGGTCCTTGCGTTCGCTCACCAGGCGATAGCCGCAGGTAGGCGGCAGCCACTTGAACTGGTCGGCCTGGCCCGGGGTGAGCTGGATGCAGTCAGGCACCGAGTCGCGGCGGTTGGGGTAATCGGTGCACTGACAGGTTTTCAGGTCCAGCAGTTTGCAGGCGATGCGCGTGTAATAGACGCTGTTGTCGTCTTCATCCTCAAGCTTTTGCAGGCAGCACAGGCCACAGCCATCGCACAACGATTCCCACTCCTCCTGGTCGAGGAGCTCAAGGGTTTTGCGTTTCCAGAAAGGTTCGACTATCGCGGCCATGGCTCTACATCGGTATCGGTAGGTGAAAAGGCCGCCAGTCTAGTGCCCAAGGCCTGTGGAACCAAGCGTTGGCGACTGGCGGTGTAACAACACTTGTCAGTCTAGTGGCCGCGCAGTAGTTTTGAACGCCGAATTGACCCTCAGGAACTGCTGCCCATGACACGTGTTGCCGATTACCCGATCCACACGCAATTCACCGAACGCTGGTCGCCTCGCGCCTTTACCGGCGAGAGCATCGCGCAGGAAACCCTGTTGAGCTTCTTCGAAGCCGCGCGCTGGGCGCCATCCGCCTACAACTCGCAGCCATGGCGCTTTCTCTACGCGCGCCGCGACACGCCGGACTGGGAACGTTTCCTGGGCCTGTTGAATGAATTCAACCGCAATTGGGCACAGCATGCATCGGCCCTGGTGATCATTGCCTCGAAAACCGACTTCATCGCCCCCGGCGCCACGGAAGAAACCCCGGCGCTGTGGCACACCTTCGACACCGGCTCGGCCTGGGGCCACTTGGCGCTGCAGGCCAGCATCAGCGGCTGGCACACCCACGGCATGGCCGGTTTCGACCAGGAACTGACGCGCAAAGAGCTGAAAATCCCGGAAGGCTATGCGCTGCATGCCGCCGTGGCGATCGGCAAGCTGGGTGACAAATCGACCCTGCCGGAATACCTGCAAGGCCGTGAAGTGCCAAGCCCGCGTCGGCCGTTGAGCGAATTGGTGTCGGAAGGCGACTTCAGCCTCTAAGGCGTATACCGCCACAAAGGTGGAAGGGGGCAAGCCCCTCCCACCTTTGTGCTGGGTTGGGTCAGTAACCGCGCTCGAAGTCCACTTCGCCGCGCAAGGCCTGCTTGGCCTTGTAGGCCCGCAGGTTGTCCAGGAACAACTCCACCATCATCGGCGGCGAGGTCGGCCCCGAGCTGTGCCCGGTGAGCAGCAAACCCCAGGCCGTCCAGAATGGGTGGCGCTGCGGCAACGGCTCCTGACGGCACACGTCGATCACCGCACCGGCCAGGTGCCCTTCCTTCAAGGCTTCCACCAGGTCTGCATCGACCACGGCCACACCGCGCCCAATATTGATGAACAGACCGCTGGGTTTGAACTGCTTGAACAGCGCTGCATCGTACAGATCGTGGGTGTTCGGCGTGTTGGGCAACAGGTTGATCACGTAGTCAACCTCCCCCACCAGCCGGCCGAGTTGATCCAGCCCGGCCACTTCGACGAACGGCGCCTGCTCGCGCGGCTGGCTGGCGATGCCGTACAGCTTGACGCCAAACGGCAGCATGAACTCGGCAATGCGCTGGCCGATGTCACCGGTGCCAACGATCAGCACCTTGCGGCCCGCCAGGCTCTGGCCCTGGCGATTGTCCCACTTGCGCTCCACCTGGCTGACCAGCCGCGCCAGCACTTCACGCTCATGGCCCAGCATGTAGGTGAGCACGAACTCGGCCATGACCTGGCCATAGATGCCCACCGCACGGGTGAGGCGATAGTCACGGCGCAAGCCCTCGGCCAGCAACGGCGTGATGCCGGCCCAGGTCGATTGCAGCCACTGCGGCTGGTGCCCCTGGCGCAACAGCGTGGCGAGCAGGTCCGGTTGGCCCAGCCATACCGGGCAGTCGGCGGCCAGGCGTGACAGTTCGGCCGAGTCGCCGCTGGTGAGCACCTCAAGGTCCGGCGCCAACTCGCCGAGCAATTGGGCGTAGAGCGGGTGATCCTGTTCAGCAATCAGAACACGCATGCTTAAACCTTTCAAAAACAGTGCAAACGGCCGCCCGCATCCGTGCGGCCACCGCTCATTTATACGATTCCATTAAAAGCGGTGCCCTGGACAGGGCACCCACCGATCACATCGGGTCGTTGCGGCGCAGCAGCTCTTCGGGCAAGTGCTCGATGTACTCGTCCTCCGGCGGCGGCATTTGCAGGTGGTAGCCCTGCGTGTCGAGGTTCTCCAGAACCTGGACGATGTCTTCCTGCTGCAGCGTACGCTCGGGCGTCAGCACCAGGTTGAACGCATGTACCGGCTTGCCGAAAATGCTGATCAGGCCTTCGGGCACACGTTCGAGGGCGTCGCTTTTGAGCACGTAGAGGTACATGCCGGCGCGTTTCGAGCTGCGGTAGATGGAGCAGATACGTTTCAAGGCTGTTCTCCGGCGGTGGCCAGGCTGTCGAGCAGCGCCTGGCCCATCAACTCGCGGCGCCAGCCACGCAGCGAGTCTGGCAATTGGTAAGGTCCATCGGGGTAGCCACTTTTGACCAGGGCCTCGAGGGTTTTCTTGCGCAGCATCAGTTCCGGCGCCATCTCCAGGCGTTCCGCTTCAGCCTGGCCGAGGGCGCGCAGTTGCTTGATCAACGCAGCGGCGTCCACCGGCAACGGCTCGGCCACGGCGGGCGGCCATTGATCGATAGGCACACTGCCCGCGCGCTTGATCAAGTCCAGCAGGAACTGGCCATCCTGACGCACGGTGCGCGGGTGCATGTCTTCGATCTTGCCCAGGGCGGCGAGGTTGTCCGGCTGGGATTTGGCCAGGGGCCACAACGAATGCTCGCGGATGATGCGGTTGCGCGGCAAGTCACGGGCGCGCGCCTGCTGCTCGCGCCAGGCGCACAGTTCGCGCAGCACGGCGAGCTGGGCGCGGGACAGTTTCCAGGCCAGCTTGGCGTCGCGGTACACCTCGTAGGGGTCGACTTCGCGGCGCAGGTTGGCCACCAGCTCGGCACCGTCTTCCAGCACCCAGGCGTACTTGTCGTCGGACAGCTGCGGACGCAGGCGCGTGTAGACCTCGGCCAGGTGCACCGCGTCTTCGGCGGCGTAGCTGATTTGTGTCTCGGACAATGGCCGCTGCAGCCAATCCGAACGGGTCTCGCCTTTGGGCAATTCGATATCCAGCACGGCTTGCACCAGGCGCGAATAACCCATGGAGAAACCGAGGTTCAGGTAAGCGGCCGCCAGTTGGGTGTCGAACAACGGCACGGGCAGGCTGCCGGTCAAACGCAGCAACACTTCCAGGTCTTCGCTGCACGCGTGCACCACCTTGATCACCGCCGGGTTCTCCAGCAAGGCGGCCAAGGGTTGCCAATTGTCGATGGTCAGGGGATCGATCAGGTAAGCGCGCACGCCATCGCCAATCTGGATCAGCCCGGCAATGGGATAGAAGGTGTCGACCCGCATGAATTCGGTGTCGAGGGCGACGAATGGCAACTGCTGCCATTCGGCGCAATGCTGGCCGAGGCTATCGTTGTCGCAGATCCAGTGAATATCGATGGCCACACGGCTCTCCCTTGAAGAATGGCGCGCAGTATATATCGCGAACGAGGCTAGCGAGCATTCGCAGTGCATAAGGGACCATGAAAACTCGGACAGGTATTGAAGAATAGTCCGACAGACGGCAGTTATCCTCTCTTACGCAGTACGTAGACGCGCCACCGGCTTGAGCCGGGCATGAACTCCTGCTGGTGCAGGACCTTGAAACCGGCCTGGCGGAACTCGTCCTCCACCGGTATGCGGGCATTGACCGACACAATCACGGTGTCCCGACTGACCCGGTGGAACTCGCGCAGCAACGCCAGGCGCCCTTCGCTACTGGGCACATGACGAAACAATTCCAGGCAGAAGATGCAATCCACCGCATTGGCCGGCAGGTCGATGGAAAACGCCGAGCCCTGAAAGGTCTTGATGCGCGCGAGCAGCGCGGCCGGGTGGTGGGTGCGGGCGTGGTCGAGCATGTCCTGGGAGTTGTCCGAGGCCAGGATGACCCGGTTGACGTGCTCGGCCAACACGGGCCAGAAGCGCCCGGAGCCGCAGGCCAGGTCAAGGATCAAGCCCGGCTCGCCTGCCACTTTCAACGCCTGGCGCACCAGCCATTCATCGCGCCACGACGCCAGCCGCCGGCGCAAGCCTGGCGGGCGGGTCTCGGCGCAGACCCGCGCGTGCTCACGGTCACAGCGCTCGGCGTATTCGATCTCGATGGAAGAAGGTGGTTGTGACGACATCGCGGGCTCATGGGGTTGAATCGACCTTGATTCGCAGCTTAACCAGCGCGACGTGAAAAAAAGGTCGAAAGCCCGTGGCTCACGCGTGATGCAGGTACCAGCGCCAATCCTGCTCCCCCACCTCGCCCATGAACTGGCGATATTCGGCACGCTTCATCGCCAGGTACACCCCGAGAAACTCGCTGCCGAACGCCTCTCGCGCCCAATTGGAGCCTTCCAGTGCGCGCAGCGTGGTCAGCCAGTCGGTCGGCAACAGTGCGTTGGCCTGCGCGTAGCCATTGCCTTCCACCGGCGCGCCGGGGTCGCGTTGTTCACGGATGCCCCGGTGAATGCCGGCGAGTATCGCCGCGGCGGCCAGGTACGGGTTGGCGTCGGCTCCGCAGATGCGGTGTTCGATGTGCCGGGAGTTGGCCGGCCCGCCGGGCACGCGCAGGCTGACAGTGCGGTTGTCCACGCCCCAGGTGGCGGCCAGCGGTGCGTAGCTGTTGGCCTGGAAGCGGCGATAGGAGTTGGCGTTGGGGCAGAACATCAACAGGGTGTCGAGCAAGGTGCTGAGCATGCCGCCCACCGCCTGGCGCAACAGCGGCGTTCCGTCGGCGGCGTCGCTGGCGAACAGGTTGTTGCCGTGGGCATCGGCCAGGCTGACGTGCATGTGCATGCCCGTGCCGGCCAGGTCATCGAACGGCTTGGCCATGAAGCAGGCCGTCATCCCGTGTTGATGCGCCACACCTTTGACCAGACGCTTGTAGCGCACCGCTTCGTCCATGGCTTGCAGCGCGTCGGCACGGTGTTCCAGGGTGATCTCGACCTGGCCCGGGGCGTATTCGGAAATCGCCGTGCGCGCCGGAATGCCTTGGAGTTTGCACGCACTGTAAAGGTCGGCGAGGAAAGGTTCGATCTGCTCCAGCTCGCGCAGGCCGTAGACCTGAGTCGAACGCGGCCGCCCGCCGTCCCTGTCCCGCGCGGGCTGCGGGCGGCCCTGGCTGTCGGGTTGCTGGTCGAGCAGGTAGAACTCCAGTTCCGCCGCCATCACCGGGTAATACCCGTCGGCCTTGAGCCCGTCGATGACCTTGGCCAGCAAGTGCCGGGGGTCGGCGACGGTGGCGGGCATCCCTTCGGTGGGGTGCATGCTGACTTGCACCGCCGCCGTTGGAATCACGCGCCAGGGCATCGGTTGCAGGCTGCCGCTGATGGGATAGGCGCGGCAGTCGATATCGCCGACGTCCCACACCAGCCCGGAATCTTCTACGTCATCACCGTTGATGGTCAGGCCGAGAATGGTACTCGGCAGCGGCCGGCCACTCTCGTAGACGGCCAGCAGTTCATCGCGGTGCAGCAGCTTGCCCCGTGGCACGCCGTTGTTGTCGAGGATAAACAGCTCGAACATCTCGATGTGAGGGTGCTGTTCAAGGAAGGATTGGGCTTCTTGCAGGCAGGCAAAGGCACTCATGGGCATTCTCATACGTTCGCGTAAGACAAGCGCGCAGGTGCGCGCCATCCCGGGGATGGATCAACGTAGGAGAGTGACGTCCGGCGGGCGGGCATGCCGGCAGTGGAACAGTGCCCAGAAGGCCAGCTCGGGGAGCGTGTCGGTGGAACCGTCCATGGGGGATCACAGTGAGGGCGATGCCTGGCAGCGTCACACGCCGGCCCGGGCGGTTAAATTCAGGCTTGGCGGAGTGTGGTTGCAGCCTGGCTAAACATTCGGCGCGGTAGAGCACAGCCGTCTACGCTCTTGGCACACCAACAAGATCGAGGACGGACCATGAAGGGAATGCTCCGAATCACCTGGCTGCTGCTGTTGTGTTTCGGCCAGGTAAACGCGGCCACCACCGAGGAACAGGACGCCACGGCCGCCAAGGCGCTGCTGGAAAAAGCCCTGGCCCATTACCAGCGCCAGGGCGACAAGGCCTTCGCCGCATTCAGTCGCCAGGGCGAGTTTGTCGACAAGGATCGCTACGTGTTCGTGGTCGACACCCAGGGTGTGCTGCTGGCCAGCGGCGGGCCCTCCTCCGCGTTGATCGGCCGCGATGTGTCCGAGGTGCTCGGCCCGGACCTGCGCCAGTCGTTCAAGGACGCACTCAAGGTGCAGCAAGATCAGGGCATCCAGCAGGCCGACTACCGCTGGCAGAACTGGAACGACGGCAAGGTCGAACGCAAGCACGTGTTCTACCAGCGAGTGGGCGACCGCATTCTTGCGGTGGGCTATTACCTGCCCCGGGCCACCCCGGAACAGGCCCGGGCCCTGCGCAACAAGGCGGCAGAGGCGCTGGCCAAGGACGAAGCCGGCACGCTCAAGGCGATCAATTCGTTGCAGGGCGGTTTCCTGCAGGATGACCTCTATGTGTTCGTGGTAGACCTCGATACCCGACGCTACGTGGCCCACGGCACCAACTTGCGGTTGATCAACACGGACTTCAGCAAGATCAAGGACCCCGACGGCAAGCCAGTTGGCGAGCCGATCCTGCGACTGATCGCAGAGCAGGATCAGGGGGAATACAAGTACCGCTGGAAAAACCCGGTGACCGGAAAAGTGGAAAACAAGCACGCCTACGTGCGCAAGTCCGGGCACTTTCTGGTTGCGGTGGGTTACTACAGCCCTTGAGGTGCGTGGGAGGCTAGGCGCTGAGGGGTGGCGGTCATTCAGCTTTGTCTCCACGCCCGCGCAGCACGTGGTTGGGCATGGCGATGGCCGCCGCCAGGCCCAGCAGCGAGATGGCCGCGCTGACCATCAGCAGATGCCGGAACGTCGCCGCCAGTTCGCTGCGCAAGGCATCCTGCGCGGGGCCGGGGGCAGCGTTGAGGCCGTCGAGCAGCACGTTGCCCGAACTGCCTTCGGCCACCAGCGCGCCGCTGGCCAGGTGGGCGAAGCTGGAATCCTGCAACAGCGCCAGCAGCAGCGCCGACATGCACGCCACCCCCACCGCGCCGCCCAGGGAGCGGAACAGGTTGGTGGTGCTGGTGGCGACGCCAATGTCACGCTGCTCCACCGAATTTTGCGTGCCCACCAAGGAGGTGGGGAACTGCAAGCCGCAGGCGATCCCGCACAGCAGCATGAACAGCGCGGTCTGCCCCACCGCCTGCGGCGCGCTGAGCGCCATGCCGAGAATCGCCACGGGGCTCAGCAGCGCGCCACTGAGGATCATCGGTTTATAGCGCCCGGTCACCGAGGTCATGCGCCCGGCAAAATACGCGCCCATCGGCAGGCCCATCGCCAACGGCAGCAAGTGCAAGGCCGCGCTGTCGGCGCCGGAACCGGTCACCGTCTGAAAGCGCAGCGGCATCAGCACCGTCAGGGAAATGGCCTGGAAACTGGTGAAGAAAATCGTGCACCAGCACAGCACCGCGCTGCGAATGCCGAACAGGTGCATCGGCAACAAGGGCTCGCGCGCGCGGCGTTCGTGCCACACGAACAGGCTCAACCCCACCAGCGCACCGGCCAGCAGCCCCATGACTTGAGTGTCGTGCCAACGGTGGCCCTGGCCGATTTCGGTGATACCCAGCAACAACGCGGTCAAGCCGATGATCATCAGCACCGTGCCCAGGTAATCGATGACGGGCTTTCGTTGCGGCACCGGCAACCCCACCAGGGTGCGATGGGCCACGTACCAGGCGCCGGCGCCCAGCGGCAGGTTGATCAGGAACACCCAGCGCCACGACAGGTACTCGGTCATGTAACCGCCCAGCACCGGGCCGGCCACGCTGGCGATCGCGTACATGCCGCTGAAATAACCCTGGTAACGCCCCCGCTCGCGGGGCGGGATGATGTCGCCGATGATCGCCTGGCTGACCGAGATCATCCCGCCGGCGCCGATCCCCTGGAGGACCCGCGCCAGCACCAGTTGCTCCATGCTTTGCGCCAGGCCGCAAAACAGCGAGGCCAGGGTGAACAGGCCCATGCCGATCAGCATCATCGGCCGTCGGCCGTACAGGTCACCGAGCTTGCCGTAGATCGGTACCGCCACGGTCATCGCCACCATGTAGCCGGAGATCACCCAGGCCAGCAGGTTGACGTCGTGGAATTGGGCAGAAATGGCCGGCATCGACACGGCGACGATCGTCTGGTCGAGGGCGCCGAGAAAGATCGCCATCATCAGCGCAGCCAGGATGCTGCGCACGGCGGGAAGCGTTGGAGCGTTGAGCTGAGTCACGATTAACCTTCGAGCAGAGCCCGCAGGGACGGGCGGCCCACGGGGATGCCCGATACGATAGCAGGCTATTCAATAGCTTCGTAAGGAAGCCCGACGTAATTTTCGGCAATGGTCCGGCGACCGGCGTCGGACTGGACGAAGTAGTCCAGTTCACTCTCGGCAATTCGCTGGCTGAAACCATCGGCCTCCGGGAACTGGTGCAACATTGAGGTCATCCACCACGAAAACCGCTCGGCCTTCCACACCCGCCGCAGGCAAATGGCGGAATAGCGCTCGAGCAACTCCACGCGCCCCTCGCCGAACACCTTGAGCAGGATCCGATACAGGGTGCTCACATCACTGGCCGCCAGGTTCAGCCCCTTGGCCCCGGTGGGTGGCACGATGTGCGCCGCGTCTCCGAGCAGGAACAGGCGCCCGTACTGCATCGGCTCCACCACGAAACTGCGCAGGGGGGCGATGCTCTTTTCGATCGACGGCCCGGTCACCAACTGCTCCGCCAGGTCGTTGGGCAGGCGGGTTTTCAGCTCGGTCCAGAAACGTTCGTCCGACCATTCATCCAAGGGCTCTTCCACCGGCACTTGCAGGTAATAGCGGCTGCGTGTCGGTGAACGCATGCTGCACAGGGCGAAGCCGCGCGGGTGCCTGGCGTAGACCAGTTCGTCGTGCACCGGCGGCGTGTCGGCGAGGATCCCGAGCCAGCCGAAGGGGTAGACCCGCTCGAAGACATTCAGCGACTCAGCCGGAATCGATTGCCGCGCGACACCGTGGAAGCCGTCGCAACCAGCGATGTAGTCGCAGTCCAGGCGATAGGCTTCGCCCTGATGCTCGAAAGTGAGCCAGGGTCGATCACTTTTCATCCCGTGAGGCTGCACGTCGTGTGCTTCGTAAAAGGTAATGGCGCCACTGGCGGCGCGGGCGGTCATGAGGTCGCGGGTGACCTCGGTCTGGCCGTAGATCATCACTGACTGACCGCCGGTCAACGCTTTGAGATCAATGTGGGTGAGCTGGCCATTGAGCGCCAGTTCAAACCCGTCATGCACCAGGCCTTCGCTGTCCATGCGCTGGCTGACGCCCGCCTGACGCAGCAGGTCGACCATGCCTTGCTCAAGCACGCCGGCGCGGATACGGCCTTGCACGTATTCGGCGCTCTGGCGCTCCAGGATCAGGGTCTGGATTCCGGCGTTGTGCAGCAGTTGGCCAAGCAGCAGTCCGGAGGGACCGGCGCCAATAATGGCGACTTGAGTGGTCAGGGTTTTCATTATTTTTATCGCCTGCAAGCTCCACCCGAACGTATCAGGTGAAAGAGTTGTCATTGGTCTAGTTGCTGACATTTTTCACTTGAGTGGCCGGCATAAGAAGGTGAAAACTGAGCCAAAGCCTGCGCTTTTTGCCAATCGGGGCGATTACCGCACCACTCTCCTGAGTATCGGGTTGAAACCATGACCAAAACCGCGATTCCGGTCTTCAAGCTTTACGGGGAAAGCCAGCAATGGCCGACACCCGATTTGTTGCACTGCGAAACCATTTCCCGGCGCAGTCGGGAATACCAGTGGGAGATCCAGCCCCACCGGCATGCGGACCTGTGCCAGTTGCTGTATGTCCACAAAGGCCAGGCAGAACTTGAGATAGAGGGGCAGCGCACCACCCTCAACGAGGCCACCCTGCAGGTGTTGCCGCCGCTGTGCGTGCACGGGTTCCGGTTTTCCGAGGATGTGGAAGGTTACGTGGTGACGCTGGCAGCGCCGCTGGTCAGCCATCTGCAGACCCAGTTGGGGGTCACGGCCGACGCCCTGCATGCCCTGGGCAACTACCCGGCAGGCAAGGACAAGGATTATCTCAACAGCCAGCTCGCCCGCCTGCAGGACGAGTACGCCGACGCACAACCCGCCCGGGACATGATGATGCACGCCCTGGTGAGCGTGCTGCTGGTGTGGATCAGCCGTCAGGCGATCCAGCGCCGCCATCCTCGCACCCCCAGGGGCCGCGAGTATTTCCGGCGCTTCACTCAATTGGTCGAGCAGCATTACCGCGAACACCCCAAGATCGAGGACCTGGCCCACAAGTTGGGCATCTCGGTCTCACACCTGAACGGGACATGTCGGGAATTGGGCGGGCAGCCCGCGCTGCAGATCATGCATGACCGCCAATTGCTGGAGGCCAAACGCTTGCTGACTTACACCAGCATGACCATCAATGAGATGTCGGAGGTATTGGGGTTTTCCGATCCGACCAACTTCTCGCGACTGTTTCGCCGGCGAGTGGGGTTTTCACCCAAGGCATTTCGCGAACAGCTCAAGGCCGAGGCTGCCCCGGTGTGAACCCGTGGAACCTTCGGCGTTACAGTTTCAGCGCAATGCGCTGAAACTGCCGGAGCGCGGCACGCACTGGTCCTGATGGCAGCTGATCGCAAAGGTCGGCTGCATGCGCGTCTGCTCGACGCGGTAGGCGGCAGTGCCATAGAGCGCGCTGACCAGCGCACACAGGCTGAAGATCATCAAATATTTTCTGGCTTTAATGCTCATGGCACAGACCTCTCGCGGATCTACACGGTGCTGTTTAAAGCATAGGCCAGCCCGGGCAAGTTGCCATTATTGGACGACATTCAACCGGTTTATTTCAGGCTCACAGCCCGGCATCCCACGCCGGCGATTCAGGGAACCGCAGCACCAGGAAATCCAGCAGGCTGCGCAGCGCCGCGGGCATGTGTTTGCGCGAGGCGTACACCGCGTAAATGTTCATCTGCCGGGGCTCTGCCTCGGGCAGCAGACGCACCAGTTCACCACGGCGGATATAGTCGCCGGCCTGGTAGCTGGGCAGCATGCACACCCCTGCCCCCGCCAGCGTCACACGCAGCAGGGTGCTGGCCTCGTTGGCCGTGATCGTGCCGTGCACCGGCACCGAGACATGCTCGCCGCCCTCTTCGAAATGCCACAGGTTTTTGCCGAAATACGAATGGGTGAGGCAGTTGTGTCGCGCCAGGTCTTCGACTTTTTCAGGCGCTGGATGCGCCAGCAGGTACGCCGGGGTGGCGCACACCACTGAGCGACAGACGGTCAGGCGTCGGGCAATGAGGTTGGGGTCCAGGTCGGTACTGGTACGGATCGCCAGGTCGATCCGCTCGTCCACCAGGTTGACCGTGCGGTCGAGCATCTGCAGGTCGACGGTCACCAGCGGGTAGCGCTTCACGTAGTCGGCGATGGCGTCGGCCAATTGCGCCTGGCCGAACGAGGTGCTGACACTCAGGCGCAACAGGCCACGGGGCGCATCGTCCGGTTCGCTGACGGCGGCTTGCATGTCGCTGCTCAGCTCCAGCATCTGCCGGCAACGCGGCAAGGTTTCACCGCCGGCGGCCGTGAGGCTGAGCTTGCGTGTGGTGCGATGCAGCAGGCGCGCGCCGACCCAGTCTTCGAGCTCGGCCAGGTAGCGCGACACCACGGGGCGCGACAGGTCCAGGTGGTCAGCCGCGGCGGACTGGCTGCCCAGGTCCACCACTGTGACGAACACGCGCATTGCTTGCAGACGATCCATGATTTGCCCGATTTCAGAAACAAACTATGTCCCAGCATCGCATTTTTAGTTGGGTTTTGTGCAACTAAGCTCTGTGCATCCTTTAGCGATGGCAGGAGCTGCCCCGATGTTGTCCACCCTCAAACGCTTGACCCTGGCGACGGCCGCCCTGGCCTTCGCCGCCCATGCCACAGCGGCTGAGCTCACCCTCGACGTTTATAACCCGGGTGAAGCGGCGATCTTCCCGGTGACCTCGGTGCTGGTCAGTGGTGCGAAGGACGCGATCCTGGTGGACGCGCAATTCGGCAAAGGCCAGGCCGAGCAACTGGTGCAGAAGATCCGCGCCAGTGGCAAGCACTTGACCACCATCTACATCAGCCACGGCGACCCGGATTACTACTTCGGCCTCGACACCCTCACTGCCGCGTTCCCCGACGCCAAGGTGGTGGCGCCGCAGCCAGTGGTGGATCACATCAAGGCCACCGTGGCCGGGAAACTGGCGTTCTGGGGCCCGAAAATGGGCGCCGACAAACCGGCCAGGACCGTTGTGCCGCAGGTGCTGCAGGGCCATAGCCTGAGCCTGGAAGGGCAAACACTGGAGGTGATCGGCCTGGACGGCCCGCAACCGGATCGCAGTGTGGTGTGGATCCCGTCGATCAAGGCCGTGGTCGGTGGCGTGGTGATCGCCGAGAACATTCACCTATGGATGGCCGATACCCAGGGCGCGCAGTCTCACCAGGACTGGCTGGCGACCCTTCACCGTATCGAACAATTGCAGCCGCGCACCGTGATTCCGGGGCACTACCTGGGGACGCCGTCGCTGCAATCGGTGGCATTTACCGCCGACTACATCAAGGCCTTCGATGTCGAGACGGCCAAGGCCAAGGACTCCGCCGCGCTGATAGTGGCAATGAAAAAACGTTACCCCACCCTCGCCGACGAAAGCTCCCTGGAACTGAGCGCCAAGGTCGCCAAGGGCGAAATGCAGTGGTGAATGGTTTTACATCCCTAACGAACTGGAGAACGTCATGAGCAAGATCGCAATCATTGGTGCTACTGGCCGTGCCGGTAGCCAAGTGCTGGAAGAAGCGTTGCGCCGTGGGCATAGCGTGGTGGCCATCGCGCGCAATACCGACAAGCTCGCCGCACGCGCCGGCGTCACCCTCAAGCAAGTCGATGCGCTGGATGCCGAAGCCTTGCAACACGCCGTCAGTGGCAGCGACGTGGTGGTGAGCGCCGCACACTTCGCCACCCTCCCCGCCAGTGCCGTGATCGGCCCGGTGAAGACAGCCGGCGTAACACGTTTGCTGGTGGTGGGCGGTGCCGGTTCGTTGTTGCTGCCGGATGGCAGCCGCGTCATTGATAGCCCCGGATTCCCGCCGGAGTACAAGGCTGAAGCCAGCGCGGGCGCGGCTTTCCTCGACGCCTTGCGTGAAGAGAAGGCGCTGGACTGGACCTTCCTGTCGCCGTCGGCGGAGTTCGTCGAGACCGAGCGCACCGGCACATTCCGCGTGGGCCAGGATGCTTTGCTGGTGAGCCATGAAGGCCGCAGCTGGATCAGTTTTGCGGACTATGCCATCGCCCTGATCGATGAGGTTGAATCGCCCAAGCACGCCCGCCAACGCTTCACCGTCGGCTACTGACCCTGCGCGGGCACCGCTGTGAGAATTGGCTTGCCCGCGAAGGCGGTGGGTCAGCCGCCTGCCCCTCAGTGGTGTGGAAAATGGGCCTGGCTCTCCAGCCAGTCCATCAACGCTTCCAGACCCGCTGAGGGTTGGGTCCCGGGGGGATGCACCAGGAAATAGCCCATCCCCGTCGGTACCTTCAAGTCGAACGGCATCACCAGCCGTCCCGCCTTCAAATCCTCGCCTATCAGCGCACTGTCGCCAATCGCTACGCCCGAGCCTTGGGACGCTACGGTCATGGCCAGGTCCAGCGTTTCGAAATGATGCCCCTGGGCCACATTGCTCAGGCGTGTATTCGCCGCCTTGAGCCACAGCGCCCAATCCCGTTCATCCCGCGTGGGGTGCAGCAGCATCTGTTGCTGCAAGTCAGCCGGCGTCTGCAGCATGTTGAGCAAGGACGGCGCGCAGACCGGTGTCAGTTGCTCATCGAACAAATGCCGGGCCTCGACAGGCTGATCGACAATGGGCGCGTAGATCAGCGCGGCGTCGAATTGCTCGCGACGAAAGTCCACGGTGTAGGCGACCGTGGTGGTGAGTTCCACCGGCACGTCCGGGCGCTCCTGTTGCCAGTGCATCAGGCGCGGCAGCAGCCACCGCATCACGCAGGTGGAGGCCTTGAGTTGCAGGGTCTGGCGGCGGTTACCGATCTGCTCCACCGCGTCGCCGATCAGGCCGAATACCTGCTGTGTACGCGCAAACCACTCACGGCCCTCGTCGGTCAGGCTCAAGCCCCGTGCCTGACGCAGGAACAGCGCATACCCCAAGTGATTTTCCAGCCCGGCGACCTGCCGGCTCACCGCACCCTGGGTGATGTGTAACTGCTCGGCGGCGCGGGTGAAGTTGCAGCACTGGGCCGTGACCCAAAAGGTGTGCAACGCAGGCAATGGAGGAAGGCGTTTCATTGGGGCGCAGCCATGACGTGAGGACATGGCGAGTATGACTTTTTATCGATTGTTGCCGCTACCGGCCAGACGCTCCAATACCGCCACGAATTCATCACAAGAGCGACGTACATGGCGACCTGCGGCGAAGTATTGGTCCACCTCCTGGAAGGCTACGGCGTCGACCAGGTGTTCGGCATCCCTGGCGTGCACACGGTAGAGCTGTATCGCGGCCTGGCCCGCTCGGGCATCCGCCACGTCACCCCGCGCCACGAACAGGGTGCCGGCTTCATGGCCGACGGTTATGCGCGCACCCGCGGCAAGCCTGGCGTGTGTTTCATCATCACCGGCCCGGGCATGACCAACATCACCACGGCAATGGGCCAGGCCTATGCCGACTCGATCCCGATGCTGGTGATTTCCAGCGTGCAGTCGCGCAGCCAACTCGGCGGCGGGCGCGGCAAGTTGCATGAGCTGCCGAACCAGAGCGCGATGATGGCGGGCGTCGCCGCGTTCTCCCATACGCTGATGTCGGCAGCCGAGTTGCCAGGGGTGTTGGCGCGGGCGTTTGCGCTGTTCCAGGCCGGGCGACCGCGCCCGGTGCACATCGAAATTCCGCTGGATGTATTGGTGGAAAACGCCGACGCGCTGCTGGGCAGTCAACCTGTCAGCGTGGCCCGCGCCGGTGCGGCGCCCGCCGCCGTGAAACAGATGGGCCAGTTGTTGGCGGCGGCCAAGCGCCCGTTGATCCTGGCCGGTGGCGGCGCCATCGGTGCTGCACCCGCGTTGACCCAGTTGGCCGAAATGCTCGGGGCGCCGGTGGCACTGACCATCAACGCCAAGGGCCTGCTGCCCGCCGCGCACCCGCTGCTGATCGGCTCGACCCAGACCCTGGTCGCCACCCGTGCCCTGGTGGCCGAAGCAGACGTGGTGCTGGCCATTGGCACCGAGCTGGCCGAGACCGACTATGACGTCACTTTCGCCGGCGGTTTCGAAATTCCCGGCGCCCTGCTGCGCATTGATATCGACCCCGACCAGACCGTGCGCAATTACCCTCCGCACGTGGCACTGGTGGCCGATGCGCAGATCGCCACCGAGGCCTTGCTGGTTGAGGTAACCAGTACGCCGTTGCCGCCACGCAACGCCGATTGGGGCACCCGACGCGTCGCTAGTCTGTGGGCCGAACTCACGCCCACCTGGGACGCCGCGACCCGTGCGCACACTCTATTGCTCAAAACGGTGCTGGACGAACTGCCCGGCGCGGTACTGGTGGGCGACTCCACCCAGCCGGTGTACAGCGGCAACCTCACCCTTAACCTCGACCACCCACGGCGCTGGTTCAATGCCTCCACCGGCTACGGCACCTTGGGCTATGCGTTGCCAGCGGCCATCGGCGCCTGGCTCGGGCGGGGCGACGGGCAGCCGGTGGTGTGCCTGATCGGCGACGGCGGCCTGCAATTCACCTTGCCGGAACTGGCCAGCGCGGTGGAAGCACGCACGCCCGTGATCGTGCTGCTGTGGAATAACCAAGGCTATGAAGAGATCAAGAAATACATGCTCAACCGCGCCATCGAACCCGTGGGCGTGGACATCTACACCCCGGATTTTATCGGTGTAGCCAAGGCACTCGGTTGCGCCGCAGAGCGTATTCAGGGGATCGCACCGTTGCGTAGCGCACTGCGGGCGGCGGCGGATCGCCAAGGGCCGACGCTGATTGAAATCGACCAGGGACTTTGGATGCAGGAGGTGGCGGTATGAACGGCGTGTATATCAACGGTGAATGGCTGGCAGGTAACACGGTACTGGAAGTGATCAACCCCGCCACCGAGGCCGTGTTGGCGCACGTCAGCGGCGGCGATGCCACGGCGGTAACGCGGGCGGTGGACGCGGCCAGCGCGGCCTTTGGCGACTGGTGCAACAGCTCGGGCCGGGATCGCGCCGCGCTGCTGCGCAAGGTCGCCGAGGGCGTGCGCGCACAACGCGAACCGCTGATGCAGGTGCAGTCGCGCAACAACGGCAAGCCGCTGTTAGAAGCGGGTATCGATGTGGACGACGTGATCGCCACCTTCGACTACTACGCCGGCCTCGCCGAACAACTGGACGTCAGCCAGGACTGTCCCGTGACGCTGCCCAGCGACGATTTCAGCGCACGCCTGCGCCGCGAACCCTGCGGCGTGGTGGGGCTGATCGTGCCGTGGAATTTCCCCATGGTCACCACCGCCTGGAAACTCGCCCCAGCCCTCGCTGCCGGTTGCTGCGTGGTGCTCAAACCATCGGAAGTCACGCCACTGGCGGAGCTGCAGTTGGCGCACATCATCGCGGCGGCAGGGTTCCCCGCGGGCGTCTTCAACCTGGTGTGCGGCACTGGCCTGGCCGTGGGGGCGCCGTTGGCGGCGGACCGTCGCGTGGCGAAGATTTCCTTCACCGGCAGCAATGCGGTGGGTGTGCAAGTGATGCAACGGGCGGCGGAAACCATCAAGGGCGTGAGCCTGGAGTTGGGTGGCAAATCCTCGCTGCTGGTGATGGCCGACGCCGATCTGGACCTCGCCATAGAGTTGGCGTGCGCCGGTGGCTTTTTCAACGCGGGGCAAATGTGCTCGGCCACCAGCCGTGTGCTGGTAGCCGACAACCTGGCGGATGAATTCCTGCGCCGTTTGCAGGCGCGGGCTGAAGGGATTCGCGTCGACGAGCCATTTGCCGAGGACGTGGAAATGGGCGCGCTGATCAACCACGCGCAATATCAACGGGTGCTGGGGCATCTCCAGCAAGGCCTTGCGCAGGGTGCGCGGTTACTGTGTGGCGGTGAGCGTCCAGCGCATCTGGCGCACGGCTTTTTCATTCGGCCGACGGTGTTCACCGATGTGCCACTGGACAGCGCGTTGTGGAATGAGGAGATCTTCGGCCCGGTGCTGTGTGTCAGGCGTTTCACCACTGAGGTCGAGGCGATTGATCTGGCCAACGACAGCGATTTCGGCCTGGTGGCGAGTGTGGTCAGCGCCAGCGTTGCCACCGCCGATCGCGTCGCCAACGCCTTGCAGGCCGGGCTGGTATGGATCAACGCGCCGCAGGTGATCTTCCCGCAAACAGCGTGGGGTGGTTACAAGCAGAGCAGCATCGGCCGTGAGCTGGGGCCGTGGGGCTTGGCGGCGTTTCAGGAGGTCAAGCATGTGATTCGGGCCAACTGAGGACACCGTTGAATCGCATTTTTCAATAGGCCCTGCGACTTTCTCGTTTGCCGACCCGCCCACCCCGTGGCCTGATTCGCCCTTGTTCATTCAAGGCCTGCCCATGGAAACCGTTCACGCAAAACCCGCCACCGCCGTCTGGCTGATGATCAGCATCGTGCTGGTCGCCCTTAACCTGCGTCCGTCGATGGCGGCCGTGGGGCCGTTGCTGTCATCGATCCGTGGCGATGTGCCCTTGAGTTTCAGCAGTGCCGCCTTGCTGACCATGCTGCCGGTGATGGCCATGGGGTTGGCGATGTTCTTTGGCATGGCGGTGGCCAAACGCTTGGGCGAGCACCGCAGTATTGTTCTGTCGTTGCTGGTGATTGGCGGCGCCACGCTGTCGCGGTTGTGGGTAGATTCGGCGCTGGAGCTGATCGTCAGCGCCATCGCGGCCGGAGTCGGGATTGCGTTGATCCAGGCGTTGATGCCGGCGCTGATCAAGTCGCGGTTCAGCGACAACGTTTCGCTGTTCATGGGCCTGTACGTCACCGCGATCATGGGCGGCGCCGCGCTGGCGGCATCGTTCGCGCCCTGGGTGCAGGTCCAGAGCGCCAGCTGGCGCGTGGGCCTGGCGATCTGGGCAGTGTTGGCAGTACTGGCGCTGGTGTCCTGGTACGCCCTGCGCGCGAAACTGCCTGCGTTGCCCCAGGCCGGTACCGACACGCAGGCCATGTTTTTCGGCAACGCTCGCGCCTGGTTGCTGGCGATTTTCTTTGGCTTGGGCACCGCGTCCTACACCTGTGTGCTCGCCTGGTTGGCGCCGTACTACGTGGAGCAAGGCTGGAGCGAACAGAACGCCGGTCTGTTGCTGGGTTTCCTGACGGCCATGGAGGTGATATCCGGCCTGGTCACCCCGGCCATTGCCAACCGGCACCCGGATAAACGCAGTGTGGTGGCGGTATTGCTGGTGTTGATCATCATCGGCTTCTGCGGCTTGATCCTGGCGCCCCAACACCTGAGCCTGCTGTGGCCCTGCCTGCTGGGCCTGGGCATCGGCGGCCTGTTCCCCATGAGCCTGATCCTGTACCTCGACCACTTGGACAACCCGCGCCGCGCCGGCGCCCTCACCGCCTTTGTGCAGGGCATCGGTTATTTGATTGCCGGGCTGTCGCCGCTGATCGCGGGGGTGATTCGCGATCAGCTCGGCAGCTTTGAATGGGCCTGGTGGTCGCTGACCGCGGTGGTTGTGGTGATGTTGCTGATCCTCACCCGGTTCAACCCCGCGCACTATGGGCACCATATCCGCTAAGCTCTGGCGCTTATCGCGCACTGCCTCAGTGCCAGGGCTGACTGGATGGAATGGATGCTAAACAGTAATTTGCTCAGAAAACTCGACATGCAGGATCTGATGGTGTTCATCGCCGTCTACGACCAGCGCAGCGTGACCGAAGTGTCCGAGACCCTGTGTGTCAGCCAGTCCACCGTCAGCTACAGCCTCAAAAAATTGCGCACCAGTTTTGAAGACGAGCTGTTTATCAACACACGGGCCGGCATGTGCCCGACGTACAAGGCCACGCACATGTATGGCCATGTGCAGAAAATCCTCGAGAACATCAACCAGTGCCACGCCGGTGGCCAGGCGTTCGACCCGACGCAACGCGCAGTGACGTTCAATGTGTGCGCCCCGGAATACTTCGAGCAGTTGATTCTGCCGCGCCTGCTCAAGCACTTCGACCGCGCCGACCTCCCGGTGATCGTGAATGTGCATAAATTGGAAACCGATATCCCCGCTGACGGTTTGCGCGACGGTCGCCTCGACCTGATCATCTGCTTCGGCCCGCACTTTCACCGCGCCCACCAAGACTTCAATAGCCAGATGTTGCTGGAGGATGATTTGGTGTGCGTGTTTGACAAGCGCTCTGCCCACAGCGAACCGGCGTTCAGCCTGCACGCCTTTGTCGAGCGTCGCCACGTGTTCCCAACCCCCTGGACGTCCGACACCAACATGATCGACGGCTGGCTCGCGCGTCAGGCCCGCAAGCGCCAGGTGGTGGCCCGCGCCAACAGCTACGGTGCGGCGTTGAAGATGATCAGTGGCACCGACTTTATCGTCACCCTGCCCCGCCGCGTACAGCAATTGCTGGCGCCCGCCTCGATGTTCGGCCATTGCGAGGCGCCTGCGGGTTTGCCGGGTTTTACCCTGGAGATGCAGTGGAACGAAACCAGTGAACGGGACAGTGCCAACGCCTGGTTCAGGGAACAGGTGGTAAAAATCTGTGCGCAGCAGAAATTGCTGTAACACGCTGTGACGAGGCCGCTGCTCACGCCAGTCCGAGCAGGCAGCCTCGCCAGACCTCAGCCGACGGCGACTTTGCTGTAGGTATCGCGGTCCATGTCCCGCGCCTCGACACTCAGTTGCACCTGTATGCCTTCTGGCCATGGGCCGAGGTCTTGCAGCACGGCCAACAGGCTTTCCGACAATTGTTTCTTGACCTGCGGCGAGCGCCCGCTGAGCAACGCCAGTCGCACCGCGACAAACCCCCGTTCATTCAGGCCGGTGCCGACGCGAAAGCTCTCGACTTCGATTGCACGGCTCTTGATATCGAACTCGGCACCGAATTGACCGGACGCCACCAGCGCATGATTCAGGCGCAACAGGGCCTTGTCAGTGTCCAGTTGCGTGAGGTTCGCGGTGTATTCCAGGTGCAGGTGCGGCATGGGAAGCTCCGAGGCTTTCGTAGGATGATTCCTAGATATACCACGGATGAAATGGCGGAGCCTCACGCCTGGGTTACTTACCCTCTGTCACTCATGAACGCTTCCAGCCGCGAGCGCACCCAGCGCTCGGCCGGGTCGGTGTCCACATGGCTGAGCCAGACCATCGACAGGTCCAGGGTGGGTGTCTGGAACGGGAACGGCTCGCAGAACAGGTTGCCCGACACCGCCATGGCCTCCGCGGTGTAATCCGGCAGGCTGGCGATCAGGTCGGTACCGGCCAATAGCGCCGGCAAGGCGCTGTACTGCGGCACCGACAGCACGACCTGGCGCTTGCGCCCGATTTCCGCCAGCCACTCATCGGCAAACCCGGACACGTTGGCGGTGTGGGACACCAGCACGTGGGGCCGTGCGCAATATTCGTCGAGGGTCAGCGGCGTGTCGGAAGCGTCGGCCCGCAGGACGCGTGGATGAATATGGCGCAGCAACTTGCGCTTGGCATTGGCCGGCAGGCCACGGGTCTGGGTGATGCCCACGGTGATGTCGCCGGAGGCCAACAGGTCGGGAATCCGCCAGTAATCGACATGCTGCACCACAAACACCACCTGCGGCGCCTCCCCCCTCAAGCTGCGCAGCAACGGCGGCAACAGGCCGAATTCGACGTCATCGGACAGGCCGATGCGAAAGGTCATGGTGCTGATAGACGGGTCGAAATCATGGGTCAGGCTCAGCGCCGACGACAGCGAATCCAGCGCCGGCGACAGGTGCTGGATGATCTCTTCGGCACGTGCGGTGGGCTCCATGCGGTGACCGACACGGATGAACAGCGGGTCGTTGAACAAGGTGCGCAATCGGTTGAGGGCCGAGCTGATGGTGGGTTGGCCGAGAAACAGCTTCTCTGCCACCCGCGTCACGTTGCGCTCGAGCATCAGTGCTTCGAAGACCACCATCAGGTTGATGTCGGCCTTGCGTAATTCATTGCGATTCATCGGCGCCTGCCCCTTTCCCCAAGACAAGCCGCAGTTTAGAAAGCCCGGGGAGCCGCGTCTATGCGCCGATGGTTGCGTGGGAGGCGCTGCCCCTTCCCTATTTGGCGCTGCGGAATATGGAACGTCATGGGAAATATCAGCAATTGATAACCAATGCGCATTAATAGATCCAAATAACTCACTTATCATTTCTAAATGTGTCAGCCAATATCCTCAGTCTTAGGCGAAACAAGCACTTTAAAAAGAACGCTGGAGACACAAACCATGACTAGCCCTACCCGGCCCGACTCTGCCCGCTCGAAAGTTGGTGCGGTTTTCCGCGTGACTTCGGGCAACTTCCTCGAACAGTTCGACTTCTTTCTGTTCGGTTTCTATGCCACCTACATCGCTGCCGCGTTCTTCCCCGCGGCTAATGAGTTTGCGTCATTAATGATGACCTTCGCCGTGTTCGGCGCGGGCTTCCTGATGCGACCGTTGGGCGCGATCATCCTGGGTGCCTATATCGATGACGTCGGTCGCCGCAAAGGGCTGATCGTGACCCTGGCAATCATGGCCAGCGGCACCCTGCTGATCGTGCTGGTGCCGGGTTATCACACCATCGGCCTGTGGGCGCCACTGCTGGTGCTGCTGGGCCGTTTGCTGCAAGGCTTCTCGGCTGGCGCGGAACTGGGCGGTGTGTCGGTGTACCTCGCCGAGATGGCCACGCCGGGTCGCAAGGGTTTCTACACCAGTTGGCAATCGGGCAGCCAACAGATCTCCATCGTGGTCGCCGCCGCGCTGGGTTATGGCCTGAACGTGTGGATGGAACCTGCCGTGGTGGCCGATTGGGGCTGGCGCATTCCGTTCGCCGTGGGTTGCGTGATCATTCCGTTTATCTTCGTGCTGCGTCGCAATCTGCAGGAAACCGAAGAGTTCGCCAACCGCAAGCATCGCCCGACCATGCGCGAAGTGCTGGCCACGCTGGTGAAAAACTGGACCGTGGTCATCGGCGGCATGCTGATGGTGGCCATGACCACCACCGCGTTCTACCTGATCACCGTGTACGCACCGACCTTCGGCAAGACCGTATTGCAATTGAGCACCTCCGACGCCCTGCTGGTGACCTTGCTGGTGGCCGTGTCGAACTTCGTCTGGCTGCCGATCGGCGGCACCCTGAGCGACCGTTTCGGCCGCAAGCCGGTATTGATCGCCATGACCGTACTGACGGTGCTGACGGCGTACCCAGCCTTGTCCTACGTGGTCAACGCACCGAGCTTCGCCCATATGTTGGAAACCCTGCTGTGGTTCTCGTGCCTCTATGGCCTGTACAACGGCGCGATGATCCCGGCCCTCACCGAGATCATGCCGGTGGAAGTGCGGGTGGCGGGTTTCTCCCTGGCCTACAGCCTGGCAACTGCGATCTTCGGTGGCTTCACCCCGGCGATTTCAACCTGGTTCATCCACATCACCGCCGACAAGGCATCGCCGGCCTACTGGATGATGTTCGCCGCGGCGTGCGCCCTGTGCTCGACCCTCGCGCTGTATCGCCGCGCGAATGCCCGTGGCCAAGTGATGCAGGAGGCGGCGTGATGCAGTCTCTGTTCAAAACCCTGACAGCCTTGACCCTCGGCGCCCTGGCGCTCACCGCCCAGGCTGAGGAGCTCAACGTGATGACCTCCGGCGGCTTCACCGCTGCCTACAAGCTGCTCGGTCCGCACTACGCCAAACAAAGCGGCGACAGCCTGGACACCGTTCTCGGCCCGTCCATGGGCAAGGCGCCGGAAGCGATTCCCAACCGCCTGGCCCGCGGCGAACACGCCGACGTGGTGATCATGGTCGGCTACGCCCTGGATGAGTTGATCAAGCAAGGCAAGGTCGACAAGGCGTCCCGCGTCGAGCTGGCGGATTCGCGCATAGGCCTGGTGGTGAAGGAAGGCGCCGCCAAACCGGCCATCGGCACCGACGCCGAATTGAAAGCGGTGCTGAGCAAGGCCCGATCCATCGCTTACTCGGACAGCGCCAGCGGTGTGTATGTCGAGAAAGAGCTGTTCAAGAAGCTCGGCATGCCCGCCAAAGGCGACATGATTGAACGCATCCCGGTGGCCTCGGTGGTCGCCAAGGGGGACTACGAAGTGGGGCTGCAGCAGGTCGCGGAATTGTTACCGGTGCCAGGTGTGACCTATGTCGGAAAAATCCCCGAGGACGTGCAGTCGGTGACGCGTTTTGCGGCGGGCATTCCGGTCAATGCCGAACATCCGCAAGCGGCCAAGGCCTTGTTGAAGTACCTGGCCTCACCCGAAGCCCAACCGCTGGTGCAGTCCACCGGGCTGGACTCGGTGTCACGCTGACCGGAACGGCATCTCCCGCACCAATCGCTCCAGCTCCAGCGCCGCCGGTGGCAATGTCCGCCCGCGGCGCTTGATCAAGCCCACATTGCGCATCACCTGCGGCTCGACCAACGGCACACTGACCAGAATCGGGTGTGGGTTCGCCGGCATGGCAATCGATGGCACCATCGCCACCCCCAGCCCCGCCTCCACCAGCCCGATCATGGTGGTCACGTGGTGCGTCTCGCAGATACTCGGCTTCTTCACCCGCACCCCACGCAGGGCCTGGTCCAGCAGGAAACGGTTGCCAGAAGTCTTGTCCACCTCGATGTAGTCGTGCTCGTAGGCTTCTGTCCAGCTCACGCTGTCGCGCTCGGCCAGCGGATGGTCACGGCGACAGGCCAGCACGTAGCGTTCCTGCAGCAGCAATTCAAACTCCACTTCATCGGCCAGGCTGCCGCTGAAGCTCACGCCAAAATCCGCCTCGCCACTTTCCACGGCGCTGCACACTTCGCCGGCGCTGGCATCCAGGACCCGCAGGCGGATTTTCGGATACAGCTTGTGGAATTCGGAGATCACGTGGGGCATGAAGTAATACGCGGTCGAAGGCACGCAGGCGATGGTGACATTGCCCATGCGCGTGGAGGCCACGTTGCTGATGCCCATCAGCGCGATGTCGAGGTCGTCCAGCATGCGCTCCACTTGCGGCAGGAAGGCGCGGCCGACCATGGTCAGGCTGACCCTTCGCGTGGTGCGCTCGAACAGCTTCACATCGAGCGCGGATTCGAGCTTTTCGATGCGCCGGCTCAAGGCCGGCTGCGAGATTCGGATCGCCTCGGCGGCGCCACGAAAACTGCCCTTGTCTACCACGGCGCGGAAGGCTTGGAGGTCGTTGAGGTCGAAGTTGATGATCACGAAAAGATGGCCAGGCGGGTCGGATTGGAGGGCATTATCGTACGGCAACGGGTGGCGCGCCATGGAAGTCTGGCTGTCGAACCCTCTCCAGCGAACCCATACGGCAGCCAGGCGGGAAGGAAAACCTGCCGAAAAGTCGTAAGCTACGCGGCCGTCTTTTCACCCGAAGCACGTGAGCACGATGACGCCGTACAGTGACAGCCTGACTGGCATGAGTCCTGAACAACAAGACCGAATGATTGAGTGATCAATGAACAGAAACATTGGAAAAACCCAAGGCAGCGCCTCGCCGTATCAGGCTTTGAAAGTCAGCCTGTATGGCATTGGCCTGCTGCTCGTCGCCACCCTGGGCTTCTTTGCCTGGCAGAGTTTTTACCCCGTCAGCACAGCCAGCGGCTGGAGTGTCCGGGTGCTGCACCGCGACGTGCCCAAGGCGGCGTCCTTGGCGCCGCTGCCGGATGGTTCCTTTATGGTCAGCCAGGAGCTGGACTTCGCCAAGGGCAGCATTGTGCGCATCCGTCCGGATGATTCCCGTGAAGTGGTGGTCAGCCATCTGTCCAAGCCCGACGGCATGTTCGCCACCCACGGCGGCTGGGTGTTCAGCCAGGAGTCCGCCGGGAAGCCGGTGAGTTTCCTCAAGGACGGCGTGGTCACCGAGCTGTTCAAGGGCGAAAGCGTGCAAGGCTTGTGGGATGAAGGCGACGACTTGTACGCCATCGAAGACCGTACCCCGTTCGGGCGCGTGCTGCGTTACCGTTGGAGCGACCAGTCCCTGACCGTGCTGCGCGATCAGGTGCAGGAAGGTGAATCCATCGTGCGCTGTACCGACGGGCGCCTGCTCTACAACGAGAAGAAAAAGGGCGTGGTTCGCGAGCTCACCGCCGACGGCAGCGACCCGGTGGTGCTGAGCCACCTCAACCAGCCGACGTTCCTGATGTGCGATGAGCGCGGGCTGTGGGTCAGTGAAGACGCTACCCACCGCGCGCGCTTGCTGCTGATTGACAAGCAGGGACGCCAGCAGACCATTCTTTCATTCCTGAAGGCGCCCCAGTCGATTGTGGCGACGGGACGGGGCACGTACCTGTTGGCTGAGGGCGGCAGGAACCGGGTGTTGGAACTGTCGCCCGACTGACTACAACTGGAACCGCGCTACGGCTTCGTTGAGTGCAACGGCCAAGCGCGCCAGTTCTTGGCTTGAACCGTTGATTTGCCCGGCGCCGGAGGACGACTGCGCCGACAAGTCGCGGATATTGACGATATTGCGGTCCACTTCCTTGGCTACCTGCGCCTGCTCCTCGGCGGCGCTGGCGATCACCAGGTTGCGCTGGTGGATCTGGTCAATGGACTCGGTGATCTGACTCAAGGCACCGCCCGCGCCTTCGGCCAGGGTCAAGGTATCGGTGGCACGCTGGCTACTCGACTGCATCGACATCAACGCCTCGTTGGAACCGGTGCGCATGGCTGTGACCATTTGATCGATTTCCAGCGTCGACTGCTGGGTGCGATGGGCCAATGCACGCACTTCGTCCGCCACCACCGCGAAACCACGACCGGACTCACCCGCCCGCGCAGCCTCGATGGCCGCATTGAGCGCCAGCAGGTTGGTCTGCTCGGCAATGGAGCGAATCACGTCCAGCACCTTGCCGATATCCCGCGACTGCTCGGCCAGGTTCTGCACCAGGCCCGAGGTTTCGCCGATATTGCTGCTCAGGGCCTGGATCGCGCTGACCGTTTCCCCCACGCGGTGCTGACCTTCACGGGCCGTTTCGTTGGACAGGCGGGTGGACTCGGACGTCGACACTGCATTGCGCGCAACCTCATCGGCGGCCGACGTCATCTCGTTGACCGCCGTCGCGGCCTGTTCGATTTCTGCGGTCTGCTTTTGCAGGCTGCGGCTGCTCTCGTCAGTAATGCCGTTGAGGTGGGTGGAGGACGCCGCCATGTGCGCGGCCGACTGGCGGATCAGTTGCAACGTGCTGCGCAGGTTGCCTTGCATGGACTGCAGCGCCACCAGCAGACGGGAAACTTCGTCGTTTCCGGTCACCTCCACATCCTGGGTCAAATCCCCTTGAGCGACGTTTTCCGCAGCCCGCATCGCCTGCCCCAACGGCCCGACAATGCTGCGAGTAAGCAACCAGGCCAGGGCCACCGTACTCAGTCCCGCCAGGATCACGAAGCCGAATACCATGGTGCGCGAACGGCTGTACTCCGCCTCGGCCACCTCGCCCTGCTGGTTGATCTGGGCGTTGTAGTAATCGGCCAGGGCGTTGAGCTGGGCACCGGAGCCGTCGACCACGGTTTTCATGTCCACCAGCAGCAACTTGTTCAGCTCGGCGCCCTGTTGCTTGTCGGCGAGCACAAAGGACTGGGCCAGCCCCTGCTGGTACTGACGCAGCGAGCCTTGGAACTGGTCATAGAGCGTGCGCACCTCGGGCGTGTCGATGACGGCATTGAGGTCGGCCAGTCTTTTCGTCAGGTCCTGGCTGCGGGTGTCCATCTGGCTGCGATATTGCGAGAGACCTGCGGGGTTTGGGTCGAGGGCCATGCGCAGAGAGATCGTGCGAATGCGCAGCATGATCTCGCGGATATCCGACACCATCCGCATCTTGGGCACCAGCCCGCGCTCCACCTGCACGGCACTGGCGCGAATGCTGGCCATGTTCGACAGCGCAAAAAACCCCAGCAGGGCTACGAGCATAGCAATCAAGGCAAAACCCAAACCCGCACGGCGGGCGATGGACAGGCTGCGAAGGGACATTGGGGGGTGCTCTCTTATTAGGGATACGACGTCGTATGAGAGCATTTCGGCAGCCCGGGGGAGGACTTTAGGCACGTACCCAGCGGCGAAAAATAAGTCATTTATATCAATGAGTTATTTTCACTACGCATGAGAGGAGCAGCGTTTCATCGATGACACTGATGATTACTATCGAAACGAGCGCCTGCTGCATTCCCCGGGTCGGTTTATATAATCGCTTCCAGAATTTCCCCTCCGCCTGACTTCGGGCGACATTCCCCCCTGGAACCCAGCACCATGCCAAACGCCTCCCAGGCCCCACGCGGCCGCCCTGAACATAATCAACAAAGCGTCAAACAGCAGTGGCTGGCCATTCTCTCGGTTGCCGTGGGTGCCTTCGCCCTGGTGACCAGTGAGTTTCTGCCGGTCGGCGTACTCAACGACGTCGCCAGCGACCTGGGCATCAGTGCCGGTCACGCCGGGCTGATGGTGACCCTACCCGGCATCATGGCGGCCCTCGCCGCGCCCTTCCTGTCGGTGAGCATTGGCACCATGGACCGGCGCTATCTGCTGATCGGCCTGACGCTGATCATGATCATCGCCAACTCGGTCGTGGCCTTCGCCAGTGACTTCAACTTGCTGCTGCTCGGCCGCGTACTGCTGGGTATCAGCATCGGCGGCTTCTGGGCCACGGCCATCGCCCTCAGCGGCCGCCTGGCCCCGCAAGGTGTGGGCGTCGCGAAGGCGACCTCGATCATCATGATGGGCGTGACCCTGGCCACCGTGCTCGGCGTGCCGGTCGGCACCTGGCTCAGCGGCCTGATGGGCTGGCGCATGACCTTCCTGGTCACTGCACTGGTGGGCGTGCCGGTGCTGCTGGCGCAGATGTTCCTGTTGCCCCGGCTCGAACCGGAGAAAGCCATTCGCGTCAGCGACCTGCCGGCGCTGTTCATCAACCCGCAAGCCCGGGTCGGCCTGATCGCTGTCTTGCTGATCGGCCTGGCGCACTTTGCGGCCTACACCTATGTCGCGCCGTTCTTCAAGAACAGCGCCGGCTTCGATGGCCCGACCATCGGCTCGCTGCTGTTGCTCTATGGCGTGGCCGGGGTGATGGGCAACGTATTCGCCGGCTTCGCCGCCAACCGCAGCGTGCGCCACACCCTGTTGCTGGTGGCGCTGATGATCGGCACCAGCACCGCGTTGTTCCCTCACTTCGCCACCGGCATGACCGGCGCCACAATGCTGATCGCACTCTGGGGCTTCGCGTTCGGCGCCTTCCCGGCCTGCGCCAGCATCTGGATGTTCGTGGTCGCGCCCAAGGACGTGGAACGCGGCATGCCGCTGTTCGTGGCCTTGTTCCAGGTGATCATCGCACTGGGCTCGTTCTTCGGCGGCCAGATCGTCGACCAGATGGGCAGCGCGGTGCTGCTGAGTTTGGCCACAGCGTTGGTGGGCGCAGGCTTTGTGACGGTGCTGGTGTTGGGACGCAAAGTCAGTAATGGCTTGGTCGCTCAGACCAACTGAGGACGGGACATCCCAAACAAAAAAGCCCCGTAGCTTATTCAGCTACGGGGCTTTTTCTATGTAATGGCGGAGAGATAGGGATTCGAACCCTAGGTACCGGTGAAGGTACAACGGATTTCGAATCCGTCCCATTCGGCCACTCTGGCATCTCTCCAACGGCGCGCATCATAACAGCGTGAATCAGGAAAGCAAAGCGCAGAATCGAATTTTTTCCGTGCTATCAGATGCTTGCGTCGATTAAAGCGGTACGCCGAGACGATTGGCGACTTCTTCGTAGGCTTCGATGACGTCACCGAGGCCCTGGCGGAAGCGGTCTTTGTCCATCTTCTTCTTGGTGTCCTTGTCCCACAGGCGGCAGCCGTCCGGGCTGAATTCGTCGCCCAGGACGATGGAGCCGTCGTGGAATACGCCGAATTCGAGCTTGAAGTCCACCAGCAGCAGGCCGGCGTCGTCGAACAGCTTGCTCAGCACGTCGTTGACCTTGAGGGACAACTCCTTCATGCGCGCCAGTTGCTCAGCGGTGCCCCAGCCGAATGCCACCACGTGGGATTCGTTGATGAACGGGTCGCCCTTGGCGTCGTCCTTCAGGAACAGTTCGAAGGTGTAAGGGTTGAGCTTGAGACCTTCCTCAACGCCCAAACGCTTGACCAGGCTGCCGGCCGCGTAGTTACGCACGACGCATTCCACCGGGATCATGTCGAGCTTCTTGACCAGGCATTCGTTGTCGCCCAGCAGCTGGTCGAATTGGGTCGGAATACCGGCCTCTTCGAGCTTCTGCATGATGAAGGCGTTGAACTTGTTGTTCACCATGCCCTTGCGATCAAGTTGTTCGATGCGCTTGCCGTCGAACGCCGAAGTGTCGTTGCGAAACAGCAGGATCAGGCGGTTGGCGTCGTCGGTCTTGTACACCGACTTGGCTTTGCCGCGGTAGAGTTCTTCACGTTTTTCCATGATGGGCTCCGCTTGCTAAAAGGTGGGCTAGGCGATGTGTCGCCAGTCGAGCCCTGAATCTTGATCGGCCAGTTGCAGCCAGTCCGGGTCGCACCCGAGGGTGTCGACAAAACATTGCCGGGCAAGCTGCGGCAGGTTGTTCTTGCTGCTCAGGTGGGCCAGGACCAGGTGTTGCAGGTCTTGCCAGCCCAACTCATACACCAGGTACGCCGCCTGGTGGTTGTTCAAATGTCCCAGTTCGCCGCCCACCCGCTGCTTGAGAAAGCGAGGGTAATGACCGCGAGCCAGCAGGTCCCGGCAGTGGTTGGACTCGATCATCAATGCATCGAGGTCGCGGTAACCGTCCAGCACCTTTGCGCAATACGAACCCAGGTCGGTCAGCACGCCGAAACGCCGCTCACCGTCGCTGAACACGTATTGCGTCGGTTCCTGAGCATCATGCGCGACGGCAATCACATCGACACTCAAGGCACCGATGTGCAACTGCTCGCCACCGGCCAGGAAACCTGCAGGTTCAATGGGTTTGCGCATCCCGCGCAACGTGCCGCGACTGAGGTATACCGGAAGATTGTAGCGCCGAGACAGCAAACCCACGCCATGCACGTGATCGGCATGTTCGTGGGTCACCAGAATCGCGCTCAGCTGCGAGGGGTGAACCCCCAGGCGCAGCAGGCGCCGCTCGGTTTCCCTCAGCGAGAAACCACAATCCACCAGCACATACGTGTCGTCATGTGCGACCAGCGTGCCGTTCCCTTGGCTACCGCTGCCGAGAACGGCAAAACGCATCGGATCAGCCCAGGTTGTCCTGAATCACGCCCAACACCTTGCGCGCTGTTTCAGCTGGCGCCACGGTGTTGATGTTCTTCTCGACCGTCACCTGCACGCTTTCGCCAACCTTGCTCAAACGAACCTGGTAACGCTCGGCACGGGTTTCGACCTCTTCCTTGGTTGGCGCACTGCCAAACAGCTTGCCGAAGAAACCTGGCTCGTCGTCCTTGCGCTCGGCTTTTTCCGCCACGTTGATGTAGTACAGGCCCAGGCTGCGGTTGATGTCTTCAACACGCCACGGGCCTTGTTCCAGGGCGCGACCAACGCTGGCCCAGGCACGGTCCAGGTCTTCACCGAGGTTCAGCACCACGTTGCCGCTGCCGTCTTCGGTGAGGCTGACGCGGCTCGGGGTGTCGTAATCACGCGCGGCGAGCAGGGAAACCGAACCGCCCTTCTCGGAAATACGGCTCATGCTGGCCAGCATCTCGTCGACCAATGCCGAATCGACACCGGTGTTGACCGAACGGTTGGTGAAATCGACGTTGGCGGTGCTGCCGGCAGGACGCTCGGCACTGACCACATAGACTTCACTGGTGTTGCGCTGCACGCCCGGCTCGATGCGCACACGCACACGGGCTTCGCTGTCGGCGGCGACACCACCGGCTTGCAGGCGCTTGGCCATGGTGGCGGACAGCTCGCTGCCCTGCTGCCACGCGGTGGTGAATTCACCGGTCTGCGGGCGCTGCTCGTCGATGCGGAAACCGTTGTCCTGGAAGAACTGCACGGCCACCGGCCAGACTTCGGCGGGCGGGCGCTGGGCTACGATCCAGCGCGAGTCACCGCTTTTTTGCAGGCTGTAGTCGCTGGCATCCGCCACGGCCGAGATCGGCTGAGGACGCGGCACGATGTACTCACCCTTGGTGGTGTCGTCGGCGACGTTGCGCGGGATCGGCAGCAACGGGTCAAGGCGCTTGGCGACGTTGACGCCCGCTGGCAATTCCATCGGTTTGCTGGGTTGTGCTTCCAGGTAATCGCTGCCGCGGTCACGGAAGTAGCCTTCCGGGCCCCAGATCCAACCGCAGCCACTGGTGCTGGAGATAATCAAGGCAAGTGCGGAAAGTCCGGCCAATCGCTTCATGCGTAGTGCTTCCTCAATTAAACCAGGACGCCGGACTGGCGCAGGGCCTGTCGCAGCGGTTCGTGACAGGCTTCGCTGAGACGGGTGAGCGGCAGACGGATACCGTCCGGCATCATGCCCATTTCAGTCAGTGCCCATTTCACGGGAATAGGGTTGGATTCGATAAACAGTGTCTTGTTGAGCGGCATCAGCTTCTCGTTGATCGCGCGAGCGGTCACGGCATCACCGGCGATGGCGGCGGCGCACATTTCGCTCATGGCACGCGGGGCCACGTTCGCGGTCACGGAGATGTTGCCCTTGCCGCCCAGCAGGATCAGCTCGACAGCGGTGGCGTCGTCACCGGAATACAGCAGGAAATCGCTGTTCACACCGGCCAGGATGTCCTTGGCGCGCTGCAGGTCGCCAGTGGCTTCCTTGATGCCGATGATGTTCGGCACGGTGGACAGGCGGATCACGGTCGCGGCCTGCATGTCGCACGCGGTGCGGCCCGGTACGTTATAGAGGATCTGCGGGATATCGACCGCTTCGGCGATGGTGCGAAAGTGCTGGTACAGGCCTTCCTGGGTCGGCTTGTTGTAGTACGGGGTCACCAGCAGGCAGGCATCGGCGCCGGCCTTCTTGGCGTTCTTGGTCAGCTCGATCGCCTCACGCGTCGAGTTGGCGCCCGTACCGGCGATCACGGCGATGCGGCCCGCGACGCGCTTGACCACGAATTCGATGACCTGGATGTGTTCTTCCACATCAAGCGTGGCCGATTCACCGGTGGTGCCGACCGCCACGATGGCGTTGGTGCCTTCTTGCAGGTGGAAGTCCACCAGTTTGCCAAGGCTGTCCCAGTCGAGATGACCTTGTGCATCCATGGGTGTGACCAGTGCCACCATACTGCCCGCAATCATGCAACCGCTCCTGCCGGAAAAAGAGAGCCGTAATGGTACTGGCGCCAAGATGCTTGCACAAGCAAAGTACCGCCTGTGGATGCGTTATGAGGCAACTAAACGACGGGCAATGCCATCATTGGGCCAAAGCGGGTCCTGACGCACGCTGAAATCAGACCGATCACGCAATGAAAACGCCACCTCCTAGCCCTTGGCGATGGTTTTCGCTACCCTTCATCCTTTGATCGATACGGGTTACACAGTATCGACCGCTCATCGCTTTAGGAAGGCTGCATGTCCACCCCCACAGTTCGCGAACAATTCCTTGTTATCAGTGCCCTCGGCGCCAACCCCATGGAGCTGACCAACGTCCTGTGCCGCGCCAGCCATGAGAACCGCTGCGCCGTCGTGACCTCCCGCCTGACCCGCCATGGCGAGTGCAGCGCACTGGTCCTGCAGATCTCTGGCTCCTGGGATGCCCTGGCGCGCCTGGAAACCGGCCTGCCCGGCCTGGCCAAGAAACACAATTTCACCGTCAACGTGGTGCGCAGCGCGGCCCTGGAAAATCGCCCGCAAGCCCTGCCTTACGTGGCCTACGTCAGCTCGGCCTACCGTTCGGACATCGTCAACGAGCTGTGCCAGTTCTTCATCGACCACAACGTCGAGCTGGAGAACCTGACCTGCGACACCTACCAGGCCCCGCAAACCGGCGGCACCATGCTCAACGCCACGTTCACCGTGACCTTGCCGGCAGGTGTGCAGATCAGTTGGCTGCGCGACCAGTTCCTGGACTTCGCCGACGCACTGAACCTCGACGCACTGATCGAGCCATGGCGCCCACAGAACCCAATGTAAGGAAGTTTTCATGGCGGTAGTCATCGATAAACCGGTTGCCGATTTCGAAGCCCAGGCCACCAGCGGTCAGACCTTCAGCCTCGCGGCGCTCAAGGGCAAGCAAGTGGTCATCTACTTCTACCCCAAGGACAGCACGCCGGGCTGCACCACTGAAGGCCAGGGCTTTCGTGACCAGTACGCGGCGTTCCAGGCCGCCAACACCGAAGTGTTCGGCGTCTCGCGCGACAGCCTTAAGTCTCACGAGAACTTCAAGGCCAAGCAGTCATTCCCCTTCGAGCTGATCAGCGACAAGGACGAAGCCGTTTGCCAACTGTTCGATGTGATCAAGCTCAAGAAGCTCTACGGCAAGGAATACTTGGGCGTGGATCGCAGCACCTTCCTCATCGACAAGGATGGCGTGCTGCGCCAGGAATGGCGTGGCGTGAAGGTGCCGGGCCATGTGGACGCCGTTTTAGCGGCGGCGCAGGCTTTGAACAAGGCCTGAATTTGCCAAACACCTGCAGGAGCAGCTTGCTCGCGAAAAACCTGAGAGCGCCGCGGACATTCAGCCTGCGCGCGTTATCGTTGACGATTTTCGCGAGCCAGCGCACGCCTACAACAGCGGTGCAACGACCGGCTCCTGCCGTGGCCACGCATCCAGCACCGCCTTGAACAGCGTCGCCAGCGGGATCGCAAAAAACACCCCCCAGAATCCCCACAGCCCGCCAAACAACAACACCGCGCAGATGATCGCCACCGGGTGCAGGTTGACCGCTTCCGAAAACAGCAGCGGCACCAGTACGTTGCCATCCAGGGTCTGGATGATCCCGTACACCGCCATCAGGTAGATGAACTGGTCGCTCCAGCCCCACTGGAACAGTGCGATCAAGGTCACGGGAACGGTCACCACCACCGCGCCGACATACGGCACCACCACCGAGATACCCACCAGCAATGCCAGCAGCGCGGCGTAGTTGAGGTCCAGGGCAATGAAAGCGATGTAGGTGACGCCGCCGCAGATGATGATCTCGATCACCTTGCCACGAATGTAGTTGGCAATCTGCCGGTTCATTTCCTCTGCCACGCGGGTGATCAACGCGCGCTCACGTGGCAGGTAGCCACGCACCCAGCGACCGATCATGGCGCGGTCCTTGAGAAAGAAGAACACCAGGATCGGCACCAGCACCAGGTAGATCATGATGTTGACCAGCAATGGCAGGCTGGACAGGGAAAAGGTCAACGCCCATTGTCCGAATTTTCCGATCTCGCCGCGTGCCACTTCGATGGCTTGCAACACCTGCTCATCCGATACCAGGTGCGGGTAGCGTTCCGGCAACAACAGCAACAGGGATTGCCACTTGGCGAGCATGCCCGGCAGTTCGTTGAACAACGTGATCAGCTGGTGCCACAGCAGGGGCAGCACCACCACGATAAACAGCACCAGCAAGCCCATGAACAAGGCGAACACCAACCCCACCGCCGCCCCGCCCGGCAGGCGCAAGCGTTCCAGTGTCGTGACCAGCCCCTGCATCAGGTAGGCCAGCACCATCCCCGCCAGCACGGGCGCCAGCATGCCGCCCAAGGTGAGGACGGCGGTGAACGCCAGAAACAGCAGGACCGCGAGCACCACCGCTTCTTCATCCGAGAAGTAGCGCTGGATCCAGTCTCGTAACACTTTGAACATCAATCAACCTCGGGTGGTAGGGGCAAACGGCTCAGGCCTTGCGCAACCAGTAACGGTAGACGCCAGCGTCCTCTTCTTCTCGCAGCAAGGTGTGACCGGCCAATTTGGCAAATGTCCGGAAGTCGCGCTGGGAGCCCGCATCCGTGGCGATGACCTTGAGCACCGCGCCACTCGCCAATCGATTGAGCTCCAGCTTGGCCTTGAGCAATGGCAACGGACAATTGAGGCCGCTGGCATCGAGTTCGGCATCGAAGGCTACAGCGTCGGTCATGGTTCAGCTCCGGGTACAGGGATGGGCCGCTTAGAATATCTGGTCCGAAGCTCAGTGTCCGGCTACAGTAACCTCTTTGTCGAAAGGCTTTGTGCATGACTTTTTTGCGCCCTACCCTGCTGACGCTGGCTTGCCTGCTGGCCTCCCCAGGCTTCGCTGACGACCTGCCGTCACTTGGCGACGCCAGTTCTGCCATTGTCTCGCCACAACAGGAATATCAGTTGGGCCGCGCCTGGCTGGCTTATCTGCGCGGCCAGGTCTCGCAACTCAACGACCCGCAGCTCAAGGACTATGTCGAAACCAGCGTTTACAAGCTGGTAGAGACCAGCCAGGTGAACGACCGACGCCTGGAATTCATCCTGATCAACAGCCCGCAACTGAACGCCTTTGCCGCGCCGGGTGGAATTGTCGGGGTCAACGGCGGGCTGTTCCTCAATGCCCAGACCGAAGGCGAATACGCATCGGTACTGGCTCACGAACTCGCGCATTTGTCCCAGCGCCACTTCGCCCGTGGCGTGGAAGCGCAACAGCGCATGCAGATCCCGATGATGGCAGCCTTGCTCGGCGGCATCATTGCTGCAGCAGCGGGCGCAGGCGACGCGGGCATTGCGGCGATCGCCGGCAGCCAGGCTGCGGCCATCCAGGAACAGCGGCGCTTTTCCCGCCAGAACGAACAGGAAGCGGACCGCATCGGCATCCTCAACCTGGAGAAGGCCGGCTACGACCCACGCTCCATGCCGACCATGTTCGAACGCCTGATGCGCCAATACCGTTTCGACGCCAAGCCGCCGGAATTCCTGTTGACCCACCCGGTAACCGAGTCTCGCATCGCCGACACCCGTAACCGTGCCGAGCAGGCCAAGTCCGGCGGCAAGGAAGACAGCCTGCGCTATCAGCTGATTCGCGCGCGGGTGCAGTTGCAGTATGAAGACACTCCCGGCCTTGCCGCCAAACGCTTCCGCGCGCAACTGGACGAGAACCCGAAAAACGACGTGGCGCGCTACGGCCTGGCCATCGCCCAGATCAAGGGGTCGCAGTTCAAGGACGCGCGGGAAAACCTTGCCCCCCTGTTGGCCAAGGCGCCCAACGACATCACCTACAACCTGGCGCAGATCCAGCTGGACATGGACAACAATCGCCTGCCCGATGCCCAGCAACGCACCGACCGCCTGTTGACCCAATACCCCGGCAACTACCCGCTGAACCAGGTGCGCGTGGACCTGCTGCTCAAGCAGAACCGCAACGTCGATGCCGAAAAGGCCTTGGACGGCCTGCTCAAGTCACGCCCTGACGATCCGGACGTGTGGTACCAAGTGGCCGAGACGCGCGGCTTGTCCGGCAATATCATCGGCCTGCATCAGGCACGTGCTGAATACTTTGCCTTGGTGGGCGACTTCCAGCAGGCCATTCAACAGTTGGACTTTGCCAAACGTCGCGCCGGCAACAATTTCCCGTTGTCGTCGCGGATCGATGCACGTCAGCGTGAACTGATCGAACAGGAACGGCTGGTAAAGGGAATGATGAGCTAAACCATCACCCACTAAAAAGCCCCGCCCTCGTAGAACGAGAGCGGGGCTTTTTAGTGAGCGGCGGGTTTACTCACTCAGCTTGAAAGTGATGAAACTGGCACGCCCCTGACGCAGCACACGCATCGACACCGTGCGGTTCTTCGGCAGCGCCTTGGCGATGTCGGCGAACTCTTTGGTGGTGTTGATGGCCTGATTGTTCAGGTGAGTGATGACGTCGCCAGGCTGCAGGCCGATCAGGGCCGCAGGACCATCCTGCACTTCCTTGATCACCACGCCGCCCTTGAGGTCGAAGCTCTTCTTCTGCTCGTCGGTCAACTCAACCACCGCGATCCCCAGGCGGTTGCTGCTGCGCTCGGCACCTGGCTTGGCGTTGCCCAGGGCATCCAGCGTCGCACCCTCTTCCGGGATCGCGCCAACGGTCAGCTCGACGTTCTGGCGCTTGCCTTCGCGGATCACTTCCAGCTTGGCCTTGCTGCCAGCCTTGAGCGCGCCGACCAGATGCGGCAGGTCCGCCGACATGACGATAGGCTGACCATTCATGCTCAGGATCACATCACCGACCTGCAGGCCACCCTTGGCTGCCGGGCCATCGTCCTGGATCTGCGCAACCAGGGCACCGGCCGGCTTGTCGAGGCCGAACGATTCAGCCAGGTCCTTGTTCACTTCCTGGATGACCACGCCCAACCAGCCACGACTGACTTTGCCGCCCGCCTTGAGTTGGTTGGAGACGTCCATGGCCACGTCGATCGGGATGGCGAACGAGACGCCCATGAAACCGCCGGAGCGGGTGTAGATCTGCGAGTTGATGCCGACCACTTCACCCGCCAGGTTGAACAGCGGACCACCGGAGTTGCCTGGGTTGATCGGCACGTCGGTCTGAATGAACGGCACGTAGTTTTCATTCGGCAGGCTGCGACCGATGGCGCTGACGATGCCCTGGGTGACGGTGTGGTCAAAGCCAAACGGCGAACCGATGGCGACCACCCACTGCCCGGCTTTCAAGTCCTGGGATTTGCCCAGCTTGAGCACCGGCAGGTCCTTGCCTTCGATCTTCAGCAAGGCCACGTCGGAGCGTGGGTCGGTGCCCACCAGCTTGGCTTTCAACTCACTGCGATCGGCCAGGCGTACAAGGATTTCGTCGGCGTCGGCAATCACGTGGTTGTTGGTGAGGATGTAACCGTCCGGCGAGATGATGAAGCCCGAGCCCAGGGACTGTGCTTCACGCTGACCACCGCCGCCGCGCGGGGCGCGTGGTTGTGGCATGCCGCGCTCGAAGAATTCGCGCAGCATCGGCGGCAGGCCTTCGAGGTCGGGCATCTGCTGGTTGGAGACCTTGCGGTCCGGCAGTTTTTGCGTGGTACTGATATTCACCACGGCAGGCGAGGCCTGCTCGACCAATTGGGTGAAGTCAGGCAGCTCGGCCGCTTGCGCGGACACGGCCTGACCCAGCACCAACACTGTGGCGACTATGGATAGGTAAGACTTCAAACGTGGTATCGACATACAGCTCCCGTTACGACGAGCAGGGTTGAGCGACAGGTTCAAGAAACGCCGAAAACTTCGACCGACATCTTTGTTCCGCGAACAAGGCAAAGCCAGAACCGACAGGCTCTGACCTATAAAAAACATGAGAGTTTTTTGCAAGTGAAAATGCTGATCCAGACATTTCATGTTCACTGTGGACTATCAGGCATGAAAGGAGCGTGAAAGCACAGGATGAACGCAGGATTAAGCGTTCACGGCGTGGCGGGCGTCTTTTTTTCACCGCGCACCGACAGGGCCACACGCTCGGCAGTGCCGATGGGAATTTCGCCGACGACCGTCACCATCATCTCGCCTTCCACCGTATTCAGGCGGCGCGATACGGCCACCGTAGGCCCCAACTGGGTACGGGTTTCCGTCACGCTGGCGTCGTTGATTCGCTCGAGAAATACTGAGAAGCGAGCCAGGCCGTCTTCATACATCAGGCTGTCGACGGTGGCTTTGGTGTGGGCATCTTTGCGGGCACTGCTGTTGGTCTGCTGGAAACCCGGCGGCAGCCACTCAAGGTGCCATGTTTCGCTGGATTCCACTTCTGGCGTCTTGCTGCTGCCGGCGGCAATGGGCGTGCATTCAGCGCTGGGCTGCAAGTCACGATCATCGGGCACCGTTGACGTATCCAATCGCGTGAACTGAAAGCGCTCCAGCAACTGGCCTTGCTCATTGAGCAGCAACGACTTGAGCGGCAATGCAGTGTCACGGTCCAGGTGCAGTTCAAACCCATAGCGGTACTGATCACGCGGTGTAATCGACACAATCACTGCGTTTCGACCGGCCACGCGAGACTTGCCGATGACGGCCAATTCGTAGAATTGATTGAGTTTCTGCGGATCCAGTGCACGTGAAGGGGCTTCACGTGAATTACCAAGGCCTGCGACGAGGGTGCCGCTGACACATTGGGCTCGTCCATCGATCCGCACGACTTCCTGAGCAGAGCCATCGAGCTGCAAGAGCCGCTCGCGTACCTGACCATTCTGGACACGATGCCAGATGTCGTGGGTAGAGAAATTGCCGTTACGCTCGTAGACGAACGTACCTTGAAAACTTTGCTGCTGCTCGGCCCGCCCAAGTCGCGTCAGCCAGTCTTGGGCTTCGTCGGCGTGGGCGGGCAGTACAAACCAGCTTCCGAGTAACAACGTAAGGAGCGGTATGGCTCGCATAGAGCTCCCTACGGATCAGCGGTTTTCCAGGCTTGCCGCGCGAGCGTAAGGCAGAGCGGTTTCAGTGCCTTTCAGGGCTGATTCCTGTGCGTGTTGGCGCAGGTAACCTGGAAGACGCTGATCCTGCCAGCCGGATTGCCCTTGCAATACACCGCTGGCCATCGGGCCGGTGGTGTCAGAGCTTTCCTTGTAGCCGGCCAATACCGCTGGGCCTTTGACCTGAGGTCCAGCCATCACTGGCTGCTGGGTCTGCTGGGCCAATTCGGCACCGGCGATCTCGTCCTGGTTGTACAGGCGAACACCGGCCAGCACGGCAACAGTCACCGAGGCAGCGACTGCCAGACGACCCAGGCTACGCCATGGACCACGAGCAGCTTTAGCCGGAACGGCTTCATCAGCCAGCGCGGCAGAAACGGCCGCAGCAATATCCAGACGAGGGATTAGAAGATCCTTGTGCATCACCGCCCGAGCGACTTGGTAACGAGACCAGGTATCACGGGTATCGGCATCATCAAATGCGTTGAGCACTCGACGAAGTTCCAGTTCATCCGCTTCGTTATCCATCACTGCGGACAGCGATTCCTGCAGGGCATCACGACTCATGGCGGTTCCTCTCTTGGCTGTCGCCGCTGTCTTTAGTTTTCCTGCAACAACGGTTGCAGGGCTTTATCGATGGCTTCCCGGGCCCGGAAAATCCGTGACCTTACAGTCCCCACCGGACACTGCATGACGCTCGCAATGTCTTCGTAACTCAGACCATCGAATTCACGTAAAGTTAACGCCGTACGCAAATCTTCTGGCAGTTGCTGAATGGTGCGATGAACGGTGCCTTCGATCTCGTCGCGCAGCAATGCACGCTCCGGCGACTCGAGATCTTTGAGGCCGTGATCACCATCATAAAATTCAGCATCTTCTGAACTAACATCGCTATCTGGTGGGCGGCGTCCGCGAGACACCAGATAGTTCTTCGCCGTGTTGATGGCGATGCGGTAGAGCCACGTGTAAAACGCACTGTCACCGCGGAAATTGCCCAGTGCACGGTACGCCTTGATAAAGGCCTCCTGTGCAACGTCCTGCGCTTCATGGGTGTCGTGCACAAACCGCACGATCAACCCGAGAATTTTGTGCTGGTATTTCAGCACTAGCAGATCAAAAGCTCGCTTGTCGCCGCGTTGAACGCGCTCGACCAGCTGCTGATCCTCTTCCTGGGTTAGCATGAACACTCCTCGTTGTACTTGAAGGAGGCTTGCATAACTAAACGATCAGGCTTGCAAACATAGACTCGGTCTTTTCGCAAAAGTTCTCCCCCTTCAAGCAAGTTTCCGGCACGCACTGATTTGGCACACACGAAAAACGCAGCGCGGGCAACGCCGGCTGCGCGAATAATCTTGTCGCCGGTTTTCTGACGCGTCCAATGCTCCCGACGGGCCAATAAACTCAACGTTTTCCCAGCTTTCGGGCAACCTGCTATTGAGTCGGGGCTTATGCAAAAAGTTCCCGCCTCAACAACCGGCTGATTTTACCCTAGCCGTGCACCGTAATCTCACATTGCCACGAATGCCCGGCTATTGTGCCGCTCCACCCCTCTATATACTAGTGGCCCGTGTGCCCCTTTGATTCGCCGATCCAGGCGTCCTGTCTGCGCCAGCCCCTTGGATCGCTTTTTGCGGAATCCTATCAATGAGCCAACAGTTTCAACACGATGTCCTGGTGATCGGCAGCGGCGCCGCCGGTTTGAGCCTGGCGCTGACGCTCCCCAGCCACCTGCGCATTGCGGTACTGAGCAAAGGCGACCTGGCCAACGGCTCGACATTCTGGGCCCAGGGCGGCGTCGCCGCGGTGCTGGATGACACCGATACGGTGCAATCCCATGTCGAAGACACCCTCAACGCCGGCGGCGGGTTGTGCAATGAAGAGGCGGTGCGCTTTACCGTCGAGCACAGCCGCGAGGCCATCCAGTGGCTGATTGATCAGGGCGTGCCGTTCACACGTGACGAACACGCCGGCACGGTCGACAACAGCTTCGAATTCCACCTGACCCGTGAAGGCGGTCACAGCCATCGCCGCATCATCCATGCCGCCGATGCCACCGGCGCCGCCATCTTCAAGACCCTGCTCGAACAGGCCCGCCAGCGCCCCAACATCGAATTGCTGGAACAGCGGGTGGCCGTCGACCTGATCACCGAAAAGCGTCTGGGTCTGGACGGCGATCGCTGCCTCGGCGCCTACGTGCTCAACCGCGCCAGCGGCGAAGTCGACACCTACGGTGCACGCTTCACCATTCTCGCCTCGGGCGGCGCCGCCAAGGTCTATCTCTACACCAGCAACCCCGACGGCGCTTGCGGCGACGGCATCGCCATGGCCTGGCGTTCGGGCTGCCGGGTCGCCAACCTGGAATTCAACCAGTTCCACCCCACCTGCCTGTATCACCCGCAGGCCAAGAGTTTCCTGGTCACCGAAGCGCTGCGCGGGGAAGGCGCCTACCTCAAGCTGCCCAATGGCGAGCGCTTCATGCAGCGCTTCGACCCACGCGCCGAGCTGGCGCCGCGAGATATCGTCGCCCGCGCCATCGACCACGAAATGAAGCGCCTGGGCATCGACTGCGTCTACCTGGACATCAGCCACAAGCCCGAAGACTTCATCAAGACACACTTCCCTACGGTCTACGAACGCTGCCTGGCGTTTAACATCGACATCACCAAAGGGCCGATCCCCGTGGTTCCGGCCGCGCATTACACCTGCGGCGGGGTGATGGTCGACCAGCACGGCCGTACCGATGTGCCCGGCCTGTACGCGATTGGCGAAACCAGCTTCACCGGCTTGCACGGCGCCAACCGCATGGCCAGCAACTCACTGCTCGAATGCTTTGTATACGCGCGCTCGGCCGCGGCGGACATCCTCGAGCAACTGCCCCATATTGCAGTACCGGACGCCCTGCCCCGCTGGGACGCCAGCCAGGTTACCGATTCGGACGAAGACGTGATCATCGCCCACAACTGGGACGAGCTGCGCCGCTTCATGTGGGACTACGTGGGGATTGTGCGCACCAACAAGCGTCTGCAACGGGCCCAGCACCGCGTGCGCCTGTTGCTGGATGAGATCGACGAGTTCTACAGCAACTACAAGGTCAGCCGCGACCTGATCGAGCTGCGCAACCTGGCCCAGGTCGCGGAGCTGATGATCCGCTCGGCCATGGAGCGCAAGGAAAGCCGAGGCCTGCATTACACCCTCGACTACCCGGACATGCTGCCCGAAGCCCGCGACACTATCCTGGTGCCAACCACCTACGGCGGCTGAATTTCAGGCGTACCCGCAGGCGCCGGTGCACATCGGCGACCTGCGAATCCCTGGGCACACACACCGACCGCACCCACCACTGCCCCGGCACGCGATAGCGCAGCACCACGACCAGCGGCAGCGCCAGGCTGTCGGGACGCAGTTGAACGCCGTGCCAGCCCCGCTCATGACTGAACAGCTGCCAGCCGTCGGCGTCACGGCGCAGGCCACGAATCGACGAACGGTGAGTCAACAGGATATGACGGGGCACGACCCAGGCGGCATGGGCCAGGCACAGGAAAATACCCAGGCTGGACAACGGCAGATGCATCGACAGCAAGGCACCCAGCGCAGTCAACTGGGCAAGAAGATACGCCGCCAGCAACCCTCTAGAGGCCTGCCAGCGGCATTCAAACGCGGGATTACTTGGGCTGGACACGGTCCAGGATCATCCGGACCATGCGCTGAAGCTCCGGGTCTTCGGACTCGCTGCGCTCCATGAACCAGCCGAACATGTCCTGGTCTTCGCACGTCAACAGCCGGACGTAGAGGTCGCGGTCCACCGGGTTGAGGGTTGCGTACACCTCTTTGGTGAAAGGCACCAGCAACACGTCCAGTTCCAGCATGCCACGACGGCTGTGCCAGTAGAGACGATTGATTTCTACATCTTCGACCATGGAACGCTCCTCAAATAGGCGGCAAGTATACAGGCCCGACGGCACTGGAACACTCGGCTTTGGTCGCCCCATACGGAAACTATCCATTTGCCGGGCGCCCCTCTATGATGCACCCATGACTTTTTGACCTGCGATGACCCATGGCTGACTCTGCTTTCTTCTGCCCCCTGTCACACGAAGGCGTCCTCGCCGTCCGCGGCGCCGACGCTGCCAAGTTCCTGCAGGGCCAACTGACCTGCAACCTCAACTACCTGAGCGACATTCAGGCCAGCCTCGGCGCGCGCTGCACGCAAAAGGGGCGCATGCAGTCAAGCTTCCGCATCCTGCTGCAAGGCGATGGCGTGCTGCTGGCCATGGCCACCGAGTTGCTGGAGCCGCAACTGGCGGACCTGAAGAAATACGCTGTGTTCTCCAAATCCAAACTCACCGATGAAAGTGCCGCCTGGGCGCGATTCGGCCTGGTGAACGCGCAATCTACACTGGCCAGCCTGGGCCTCGAATTGCCGGCCGAGACCGACAGCGTGGCCCGCACCGACACCTTGATCGCCATCCGCGTGTCCCCTGGCCGTGCCGAACTCTGGGTACCTGCCGAGCATGCTGATGCCGTGCGTGGCCAACTGCTCATCGAAGAAAAACCGTTGAATGAATGGCTGCTCGGCCAGATCCGTGCCGGCATCGGCCAGGTCATGCCACAGACCCGCGAGCTGTTCATCCCGCAGATGCTCAACCTGCAAGCCGTCGGCGGCGTGAGCTTCAAGAAAGGTTGCTACACCGGCCAGGAAATCGTCGCGCGCATGCAATACCTGGGCAAACTCAAGCGCCGCCTGTATCGCCTGAGCCTCGACGCGTCGGCATTGCCCGAACCCGGCACCCCGTTGTTTTCGCCCAGTCACAACAGCGCGATCGGCGAGGTGGTGATTGCAGCTAATGCTGACCAAACCATTGAACTTCTGGCCGTGCTGCAAGCCGAAGCTGCCGAGAGTGGCGATGTGCATTTAGGCACACTGGAAGGCCCCGGCCTGCACCTGCTTGACCTGCCTTACACACTCGATCGCGATCGAGAGATCCAGCGTTAATCGCCGTACCTTTTTGCAACACCCTAGAGAGCATGAATGAACAAGCTGGCGGAAAAAGTCCAACAGGCGTTGGTGAGAGCCATCGACAACGATGACCTGGTTCTGCCGACGTTACCGGAAGTGGCGCTGCAAATTCGTCAGGCCGCTGAAGACCCGGAGATCAGCATCAGCCACTTGAGCAAAGTGATCGGTCGCGACACCGCGCTGTCGGCGCGCCTGATCAAAGTGGTCAACAGCCCGTTGATGCGCGCGACCCAGGAAGTCACCGATCTGCACACCGCCATCACCCGGCTGGGCACCAACTACAGCAGTAACCTGGCGATTGGGCTGGTGATGGAGCAGATTTTCCATGCGCGCTCCGAGGCGGTCGAACAGAAGATGCGCGATGTATGGCGCCGCAGCCTGGAAGTCGCGGGCGTCAGCTACGCGCTATGCCGCAGCCACAGCCAGCTCAAGCCGGACCAGGCGGCGCTCGGCGGCCTGGTGCACCAGATTGGCGTGCTGCCGATCCTCACCTATGCCGAAGACCATTACGAACTGCTCTCTGACCCCGTCAGTCTTGACCACGTCATCGACAGCATCCACCCCGTGCTCGGCGACAAACTGCTGAACGTCTGGGATTTCCCGGAAATGCTCGCCAAACTACCGGGCCAGTACCTGAACCTGGAACGCGACTCAGCCAGCCTCGACTACATCGACCTGGTGCAGATTGCCGTGCTGTATTGCCATCGCGGCACCGACCACCCGTTGGCGAGCGTCGCGGTGTCCAACCTGCCGGCTTTGCGCAAACTGGGCGTCGACCCGTACAGCGAGGCGCTGCGCGTCGAGCTGGATGAAGCGCGCTCGATGTTCTACTGATCAACCGGCGATAAAACTCACGCGCACCTTCAACCCGGCCTGCTCACCATCGTGCAGGCTGATCTGCGCCAAGTGGGCGCGGCAGATTTCGCCAACAATCGCCAACCCCAATCCTGAGCCCATGCCTTGCTGGCTGCGGCGATAGAAGCGCTCGAACACCCTGTCGCGTTCATCCTGGGGAATGCCGGGGCCGTCATCCTCCACCTCCAGCACCGCCGGTGCCGACACCCGCAAAATCACGTTGCCGCCCGGCGGGGTGTGGGCCAGGGCGTTGTCTACCAGGTTACTCAGCAATTCATTGAGCAAGGTCGGCTCGCCACGCAGCCACACCGGCTCATCGGCTTCCAGCGCCAGCGCCACGCCTTTCGCATGGGCCAGGGGCGCCATGGCCATGCCCAGCTCCCGGGCCAGTTGGCTCAAATCCAGCAACTGCGCGCCGCCCTCGGCAATTGCCCGGGCGCCGTTTTCGATGCGCGCCAGCGACAGCAATTGATTGGCCAGATGAGTCAGGCGGTCGGTGCCTTGGGCGGCGGTTTCCAGGGTGGTGCGCCAGGTCGCCGGGTCCTCGGCACGCAAGCCCAATTCCAAACGGGCCTTGAGCGCCGCCAAAGGGGTACGCAGTTCGTGGGAAGCATCGGCGATGAACTGCGCCTGGCGTTCGAACTGCCCGCGCAGGCGCTCGGTGAAATGGTTGAGGGAACGTACCAGCGGGCCGAACTCATGCTGCACTTCCACCAACGGCAATGGCCGCAGGTCATCCGGCTGGCGTTCTTCCACCGCCGTGCGCAGGCGTTCCAGCGGACGCAACGCAGCGCTCACCGCAAACCACACCAGCAGCAAGGCGCCCACGGCGAGCATGCCCAGGCGCAGCAGCGTGTCGGCCATCAGGCTGCGGGCCATGCTCACCCGTGCCTCATCGGTTTCGGCCACGCGGATTTCCGCCATGCCGTTCATGTTCGGTTCGGAAACCGCCTTGAGCAGGCTCACCACCCGCACGGGCTGGCCTTGGTACACCGCGTCATAGAAGCGCGCCAAGGCAGGATAGTCATCGGTGCGCGGCGTGCCGGGCGGTGGGCCGGGGAGGTTTTCGTAACCGGAGATCAGCTTCTGGTCGATGTCATTGACCTGGTAATAGATGCGTCCGGCACTGTCGTAGGCGAAGGTGTCCAGCGCCACGTAGGGCACATTGGCGCTCAAGGTGCCGTCCACCTGGGTCAGGCCGGCAGCGATGGTCCGCGCCGAAGCCAACAGAGTGCGGTCGTAGGCCGTGTCGGCGGCCTCGCGACCGTTCCAGTAGGCGCTCATGCCACTGGCGAGCATCAGCAGCACCAACAACAGCGCCAGGTTCCACAGCAACCGCCAACGCAGGCTGCTGGGCTTATGCATCGCGGGCTTCCAGCAGATAGCCCAGGCCACGGAAGGTCACGATGGCGATGGGCTGGCCATCGAGTTTCTTGCGCAAGCGGTGCACGTAGATTTCGATGGCGTCGGGGCTCGCCTCTTCATCCAGGCCGAACACCTGGGAGGCCAGTTGTTCCTTGCTCATCACCCGGCCCGGGCGGGCAATAAGCGCCTCCAGCACCGCCTGCTCGCGGGAGGTCAACGTCATCAGCTCGCCGCCCACGGTGAAACGCCGCGTGTCGAGGTCATAGACCAGCACCCCGCAGGTCTGCTGGCGCTCGCCGCCCAGCACGCTGCGGCGCAGCAGGGCCTTCACCCGGGCTTCTAGCTCGGTCAGTTCGAACGGTTTGGCCAGGTAGTCGTCGGCGCCGAGGTTCAGGCCGTGCACGCGGTCTTTTACATCGCTGCGCGCGGTCAACATCAGCACCGGCAGATTTTTCCCGCGGGCCCGCAAACGGGCGAGCACCTCAAAACCGTCCATGCGCGGCAGCCCCACATCGAGGATCACCGCCGCGTATTCCTCGCTGCTCAAGGCCAGGTCCGCCGCTACGCCGTCGTGCAGCACGTCGACGGTCAAACCCGTGCTCTTGAGCGCCTGGGCGACACTTTCGGCGAGTTGCAGATGGTCTTCAACCAGCAAGACACGCATGGATTTCTACCTCGTTCAGGGGTGGTCGACGCCACGCTTTGCCGGGCAGTTTACAGGCGCCGCCTGCCCTGTGAAGCCCGAAAACATTGAAAGGCCATTGAAAGGTTAGTGAAAGCTTCGCCCTTTAGCATCCAGTCACGGTGGTCTGCCCACCGAGCTGCTTGAGCCGCAGCGCCCGAAAAACGCCACGAAGCGTTTTCGCCAAAATAAGAACAATAACGGAGTACACAACGATGCTGTCGACACAGCCCCAGGCCCTCTCGCCTGTGCGTTCTTCTCGCCTGACCCACACCGCCCTCGCCAGTGCCGCTGCCCTTGCCGGCTTTTCGCCGCTTGCCCAGGCTGCCTTCTTCGAAGACAGCAGCGCGACCCTGGAAACCCGCAACATGTACTTCAACCGTGACTTTCGCGACGGCACCAGCGCGCAGCAATCCAAGCGCGACGAATGGGCCCAGGGCTTCATGCTCAACCTGCAATCGGGCTACACCGACGGCACCGTCGGTTTTGGCGTGGATGCACTGGGCATGCTGGGGGTCAAGCTCGACTCCAGCCCCGACCGCACCGGCACCGGCCTGCTGCCCACCCACGACGATGGCCGCGCCGCCGACTCGTACTCCAAGCTGGGCCTGACCGGCAAGGTGAAGATCTCGGCGACCGAACTGAAGATCGGCGCGCTGATCCCTGAACTGCCAATCCTCAAGCCCAACGACGGGCGCATCCTGCCGCAGACCTTCAACGGTGGCCTGATCACCTCCAAGGAATTCAAGAACCTGGTGTTCACCGGCGGCCGCCTGGACAAGGCCAAGGACCGCGACGACAGCAACTACGAAGACATCGCGCTCAACAACAAGAACAGCCGCTTCGTCAGTGGCGCCACCGGCAAGCATTTCAACTTTGGCGGCGCCGACTACAAGTTCGCCGACAAGATCACCGGCAGCTACCACTTCGCCCAACTCGATGACGTGTACCGCCAGCACTTCCTTGGCCTGGTCGCCGCCCGGCCGATGGGCCCCGGCACCTTCGCCACCGACCTGCGCCTGGCCATCAGCGATGACACCGGCGCAGCCCGTGGCGGCAAGATCGACAACACCTCGCTCAATGGCCTGTTCAGCTATGCCCTCAATGGCCATAAGCTCAGCGCCGGCTACCAGCACATGTCCGGCGACAGTGCATTCCCTTACGTGGATGGCAGCGACCCGTACCTGGTCAACTTCGTGCAGATCAACGACTTTGCCGGCGCCGAGGAGCGTTCCTGGCAGGCACGTTATGACTACGACTTCACCAAGCTGGGTATTCCAGGCCTGAGTTTCATGAGCCGCTACCTCTCGGGTGACAATATCAAGCTCAGGAACGGCGACACTGGCAAAGAGTGGGAGCGCAACAGCGAGATCAAGTACGTGGTGCAGAGCGGCACGTTCAAGGATGTGGCCGTGCGCCTGCGCAATGCCACCTATCGCTCCAACTATTCAGCCCGTGATGCGGATGAAATGCGCTTGCTGGTGAGCTACAGCATCGCGCTCTGGTAGTAGCCCCTCATAACAACAAAGACGGAGAACACCATGACCTTTTCACTGCGTAAATTGACTCTCGCCGCCGGCTGCCTGCTGTTCGCCGGCCAACTGCTGGCCGCCGACGAACCCAAGCGCCCGGAATGCATCGCCCCGGCCTCCCCCGGCGGCGGCTTTGACCTGACCTGCAAACTGGCGCAGAGCGCGCTGGTCAACGAAAAGCTGCTGAGCAAGCCGATGCGCGTCACCTACATGCCCGGCGGCGTCGGTGCGGTGGCCTACAACGCCGTGGTCGCCCAGCGCCCTGCGGATGCTGGCACCCTGGTGGCCTGGTCCAGCGGTTCGCTGCTGAACCTGGCCCAGGGCAAGTTCGGCCGCTTCGACGAAGGCGCCGTGCGCTGGCTGGCAGCCGTTGGCACCAGCTACGGGGCCATCGCCGTGAAAAACGATTCGCCCTACAAGACCCTCGACGATCTGGTCAAAGCCCTGAAGAAAGATCCGGGCAGCGTCGTGATCGGTTCCGGCGGCACCGTTGGCAGTCAGGACTGGATGCAAACCGCGCTGATCGCCAAGGCCGCCGGGATCAACCCGCGTGAACTGCGCTACGTGGCGCTCGAAGGTGGCGGTGAAATCGCCACTGCCCTGCTCGGCGGTCACATCCAGGTCGGCAGTACCGACATCTCCGACTCCATGCCGCACATCCTGAGCGGCGACATGCGCTTGCTGGCGGTATTCTCCGAACAGCGTCTGGACGAGCCGGAAATGAAGAATATTCCGACCGCCAAAGAGCAAGGCTACGACATCGTCTGGCCGGTGGTACGCGGTTTCTACCTGGGGCCAAAAGTCAGCGATGCCGACTACGCCTGGTGGAAAGAGGCGTTCGACAAACTGCTGGCCTCCGACGAATTCGCCAAGCTGCGTGACCAGCGCGAGCTGTTCCCGTTCGCCATGACCGGCCCGGAGCTGGACACCTACGTGAAGAAACAAGTGGCTGACTACAAAGTGCTGGCCAAAGAGTTTGGCCTGATCCAGTAACCGCCCCCTGCCTGTCACATGGCCACGTCCTCTTCAACCGGGCGGCGTGGCCCAGGAGTTCCACATGCTCTTACAACGCATTTTCGCCAGCATCATGCTGCTGGTCTGTGCCGGTCTCGCGCTGATGGCCTGGCCGTATCAGGCCGCGTTTTCCTACGAGCCGGTGGGGCCTCGCGCCTACCCGCTGCTGATGCTCGGGCTGATGAGCCTGGGCCTGATCTACATGATCATTCGCCCACAACCGACCAAGCACACCGACGACGAGCCGCCACTGGACCGCGAAACCCTGGTCAAGATCGGCGTGTGCGTGGCGCTGCTGATCGTGTTCGCCGGCACCTTCGAGCCCCTGGGCTTCATCCTCAGCAGCATGCTGATCGGCATCCCCATGGCGCGCCTGTATGGCGGCCGCTGGTTGCCGAGCGTGGTGATCGTCAGCTTGATGGCCGTGGGCCTTTACCTGCTGTTCGATAAAGCCATGGATGTTCCGTTGCCCCTGGGCCTGCTCGACGTTCTGGAGAACTGATATGGATACTTTCAGCTACTTGGGCCAGGGCTTCGGCGTTGCACTGTCCCCTTATAACCTGGTGACCGCGCTGTGCGGCACCCTGATCGGCACCGTGGTCGGCCTGCTGCCGGGCCTGGGCCCGATCAACGGCGTGGCCTTGTTGATCCCGATTGCATTCGCCCTCGGCCTGCCACCGGAGTCGGCGTTGATCCTGTTGGCAGCCGTGTACCTGGGCTGCGAATACGGCGGGCGTATCAGCTCGATCCTGCTCAACATCCCGGGCGAAGCCTCCACCGTGATGACCACCCTCGACGGCTACCCGATGGCCCGCAAAGGCCTGGCCGGTGTGGCGCTGTCGCTGTCGGCGTGGAGTTCGTTCATCGGTGCGTTCATCGCCACCTGCGGCATGGTGCTGTTTGCGCCGCTGCTGGCCAAATGGGCGATTGCCTTCGGCCCTGCGGAATATTTCGTACTGATGGTGTTCGCGATTGTCTGCCTCGGCGGCATGGCCGGTGACAAGCCGCTGAAGACCTTCGTCGCAGCGTTGATCGGCCTGTTCCTGTCAGCGGTCGGCATTGACGCCAACAGCGGCGTGTACCGCTTTACCGGCGACAACATCCACCTCACCGACGGCATCCAGTTTGTCGTGCTGGTGCTGGGCCTGTTCTCCATCAGCGAGATCCTGTTGCTGCTGGAAAAAACCCACCGTGGCCAGGAAGCGGTGAAGGCCACCGGGCGCATGATGTTCAACCTGAAGGAAGCGTCTGCGGTGTTTGTCGTGAACATCCGTTGCGGCCTGCTGGGTTTCATCATGGGCGTGCTGCCCGGCGCCGGTGCCACACTGGCCTCGGCGGTTGCCTACATGACCGAGAAACGTATCGCGGGTGCCAGCGGTAAATTCGGCCAGGGCGACATGCGCGGTCTTGCGGCCCCGGAAACCGCCATCGGTGCCTCTGCCTGCGGCGCGCTGGTGCCGATGCTGACCCTCGGCGTACCGGGTTCCGGCACCACCGCGGTGATGATCGGCGCGCTGTCGCTGTACAACATCACCCCGGGCCCGCTGCTGTTCCAACAGCAACCGGACATCGTCTGGGGCCTGATCGCGTCGTTGTTCATCGCCAACATCATGCTGGTGATCCTCAACATCCCGATGATCCGCATCTTCACGCGCATCCTTGCCGTGCCGAACTGGGCGCTGGTGCCGGTGATTGCGATCATTACCGCGATCGGTGTGTACGCGGTTCACGCCACCACTTTCGACCTGTTCCTGATGGTCGGCATCGGCATCTTCGGTTACATCCTGCGCAAGCTCGACTTCCCGCTGTCGCCAGTGCTGCTGGGCTTTATCCTCGGTGGCCTGATGGAGCAGAACCTGCGCCGGGCGCTGTCGATTTCCAACGGCGCGCTGGACATCCTCTGGTCGAGCCCGATCACCTTTGGGGTGTGGGTGCTGACCGCGCTGATGCTGGCCTTCCCGCTGGTGCGGATCTACCGCAAACGTGCCCTGCAGCGTCGTGCCGTGGCCGATGTCTGAGGTCACCTTTAAACATTGGTGGGGAACACCGCTGGTCGGCCTGGCCGGCGGTTACCTGGCCAGCCTGGTCGGCTGGCCTTTGCCGTACATGGTCGGTTCGTTGCTGGCGATTATCCTGGTGCGCTGCCTCACGCCGTGGCAGCTGGCGGAGATTCCCGGCGGGCGCAAATGCGGCCAATGGGTGGTCGGCATCGGCATCGGCCTGCACTTCACCCCGGTGGTGATCGAGCAGGTGATGAGCCACTTCGGGCTGATTTTTTTCGGCGCGCTGGTCACCAGCCTGTCGAGCGTGGTCGGCGTGTGGCTGATGCGGCGCAGCGGTGAAGACCGCGCCACCGCGTTTTTCTCCAGCATGCCGGGCGGTTCCGGCGAGATGGTCAACCTCGGCGCACGCAATGGCGCGGTGCTCAGCCGCGTCGCGGCGGGGCAAAGTCTGCGGGTGTTGGTGGTGGTGCTGTGTGTGCCGGCGATCTTCAAGTATCTGCTGGAAGGCGGCGCGCCGCAGTTTCATCCGGCGCCGGTGAGTTGGCCGTGGCTGTTGGCGTTGTTTCCGCTTGGCGCGTTGGTGGCCTGGGGTTGGCAGCGCTTGCGTCAGCCGAACCCGTGGTTGTTCGGGCCGTTGCTGGTGAGTGCGACGGCCAGTGTCGTGTGGGATTTGCATATCGGCCTGCCCGATGGCGGCAGCCAGATCGGCCAGTGGTTGATCGGCAGCGGTTTGGGTTGTCACTTCAACCGGCAGTTCTTTCGCCGGGCGCCGTCGTTCATGGGGCGCACGTTGATTGGTACGGCGTTGACCATGGCGCTGGCGACGTTGGCGGCAGTCGGCCTGAGTGCCCTGACCCACCTGGACTTGCGCTCACTGACCTTAGGCATGATGCCCGGCGGCATTGCCGAGATGAGCCTCACCGCCGAAACCCTGCAACTGTCGGTACCGTTGGTGACGGCGATGCAGGTGATGCGGTTGTTGTTTGTGTTGTTTTTGGCGGAGCCGTTGTTCAGACACTGGAACCGGCAGCCCTGACCAATACCGGCGTGGCTCGCAACGAGCTGCGTCCGTTCGTCTTAACTGTCAAATCTCACAGCTAGGCAGGGTGGCAGGGGGGGCGTTGAATCGAGGCTGCGACTCAATTCAACGATGGATTACGGGTCGTACTCTTGATTAACACTCAGACAGGTATCCCGTCATGACACATGATCAGAATCTCCCGCCAGCCCTGCCCTGTGACTGCACATCTACGGAGCCTGCACCCGATCAAACTACGCTGCCAGCCCTGCCGCGTGGTTGCGTGCCCGCAGTGCAGCGCAGAAGACCGAGCAAAAAAGCTGGAGGTCGCCTGCCTGACCGGCCAGATGTCGGAGGCTGCCCACCCGGTTTTCACAGCCCCCCTTCAACCCGGCTGCCATTCACGGATCTATACCCTTATATTCCTAACCTGACCCCCATACCTGGCACCGACGGCGCTCTCAATAAAGCCGCCCTGGCGGTCAGCGCCCTCGGTGTCATCTACACCCTCCAAGCTTGGTTTGAACAGGCTGGGAATGACTTTGTCTGGGTTGAGCTCAATGGTTTTCAGGTCGCCAGCTACACCGTCTCCGACGCTGATGCAGCCATCGGCAAGGACATTACACTGAATATTGAGTCCGTCCGGTTTATCGACCAGGCGAACAACACGTTGCAAGGCTTCGTCAAGCGCTTTAGTGGCACCACGGATCAGACCGACGCCTTGAGCATCTGGGTGGACCAAAAAGAGCCAGGGGGCCTCGACCCACAGGCCAGTACACCCACCATCAATGAAAACCTGGCGCGTGTGCGTTTCGAAGATTCAACCATCGAAGCCTTCGGCATCATCACCCAGGCGGCCGCTCAACTGGGCATCAAGGTGATCATTGATAAATACCCGGTGAACCCGCTGGTGGATCAGGTCTACCACCGCAAAGAAGGTGATGTGATCTTCATCAGTATTGGCGGTGTGATCGCCACCCACAAAGTCAGCAGTTTTGAGGCATCCGGCAACGCCCCCATCGTTATCACCATCAACTACGGCACTTGGCTACAGGTGACGCCCGGGGTAAACATTCTTGAATGGTTTGTAAGGGATAAGGCCGGTAATCAGTCCATCGGCTTTTCAGTTCCAAGACTCATACAAAGCAACGTAGGTGGAGGCACTGGTCCGTTGCTGCCTGAGGGATTTGTAGTTGAATCTGATTACGACGCAGGTTCAGACGAAGACTTCATTGACACAGATTCACAATCGAGCGACCTGAACTTTGAAATACCCATCAGAAATCATGGTTGGGCTGCCAACGACCAGGCACTCGTCACCTATCTCGGGCTGACCGCAACAGGCGAGACCTCAAAACACACCGAAACAGTTAACGTTCCACAGCCAAATGCGCTGCGCATTTACGTTCCTCTGCCGTTGGCGTTTGCCAAAAAACTTGCGGGCGGCCGCTTGCTGATTACTTATGAACGCGTGCGGGCGGGTGAAGCCAATACGCCCTCCAATGCCGTCGTTTACAGTATGCGCGGCACACCTGTCGACAACAGTCGGCCGGCCCCTATCGTCAAAGGACTCGTGGGCGGAGCCTTGCCGGTAGATACCGATCCAGTAGAAATTACCGTGCCTTTCTTCGGGCAAGATCCCAGCGACAAGGTCGACCTGATCATCGAAGGCAAAGCCCTCGATGGCACGCCTGTTTATGCGAAATACTCTGAGATCGCGGGCACTGAACCGATCGACTACTTCCTGGACTATGCCAGCGGCTTCGCCGCCTTGGAGGGCTCCACGTTCAAAGCGTATTACGTGGTCAATGAAGACTTCACCCGCCCCTCGAAATCGGTGACCGTCCAGGTGGGTGACATTGCGGTGACGCTGCCCCCTCCCACCTCAGCAGAAGCACCACCGCCTGATCATGTGTTTGACGAGCTCGTCAGCAAAGGCAACCTGAGGGCGCTCGTCCATCCACATTCGAGCATCGCCCTGAACGATGAGGTCAGAATTGTTGCCACTGGCAGCAAACCAGGTGGCAGTGTAACCACCGCGTGGTTAAAAGTGACGCCGACCTGGTTTGGCTCACCGCTGCCCTTCACGATTGCACGCGCAATGGTGCTGGCGAACAAAGACGGCACCATGACACTGCACTGGGAAGTCAGGACGCTGCCTACCGACACACCGCTTAAATCCCTGCCACTGATCGTCAACGTAGGCGCGAAGCTACAATTGAACGAGTGCCCGAGCCTGCTCGAAAGCACTTACGTGGCACCTTGTGTCGTGCACCTTAACCCGCTGCACGTCTGGACGCCTTCGCCTCGTATTGTCACGTTCAGGGTCAAGTACCCGATGAACCCCGCAGACCTTGTGACGCTGGTGGTACAGAACAAGCCAGGCGTAGGCATGCCCGCAATTCCTGGCAAACCCGGGATCCCGGATGCCGGCCATGACTACATCACGTTTGCCTATATCAGTGATTTTGTCGCGGCTTACGTGGGTGAGTCCTTCACCGCGCATTTTGAAGTGAAGCGCAACAACGAGATTATTGAGTCTCCCAAACTGACCGTTGACGTGGATGCGCTGTCAGAACAAACCCTTGACTTGGTGAGCGTTCCTGAAGCGCAAGGAGGGCTGATCGATACCAGCCAGCCTAACAGCGTCGAAGCGAAAGCCTGGCCCTTCTTCAAACAGCAGCAACCTGTCTTCATTCACCTGCAGTGCGTGGAGAATCTGTTTTTGCGTCAAGGCATCAAAGTCAGCGCAGCAGAGTTCACAGCCAGGCGCACGCGTGATCTGATCCCGCAGGACTATCTCGACAAACTCAATGATGGTGGCACCCTGAACGTGCTTGCCAGCGTATCCATGGATGAGACAGGGCTTGAAAGCAACGCTATCGCGCTGAAACCAGTGTCTTACGGCATTCAGCGCAAGGCGTCCATTGTCAAACACATCCCGGTTGGGCAGGGTCGACACCGGATCGTCATAAGGCCGGATAGCCACATCGCATTTGTATTGAACATTGGCTCAGGGTCAATCAGCGTCATTGATATTCCAACCGCCAACGTCGTTCAGACGCTTATAGTGCCCAAGTGCTGGGGGATTGCCTTGAGTGCCGACGGAACAAAACTGCTGGCGAGTTATTACCACGAGATCTTGAACCCAGGGAGTTACGTCCGTGTATTTGACGCCCATACCTATACACTGCTTGCTCATATCCAACTAGGTCGTCGGTTACCGGAGGATATCACGACAACCTCTGGGCAACCCTCTTGGGGGTACGCTGCAATCTCTGAGTGGCTCAATTCCTATTACGAACATCGGCTCGTAAAACTCAACCTGCAAAACCATACAGTCCAAGCAGTTTCCCCGACTGTTCCATCGCAAATATCGAGGGTTTTCATGAGCCCCGAGAATATCCTATTTGCTGACCTTGGGGCTTCATTCGGGATGCGTCGGTACAATACTGCCTCCGATTCTTGGATCACATCAGCACCGTTTCCCGGGGCCGTCGCCGATCTTGCTTTTTCGCAAACCGGCGATAACGGCTTTTATGTCAAAGGTAACGAGTTGGGGGTTTTCAATCGAAAACTCAATACCCTGCTTCTTAAGGTGACGACATTCGACAACGCAAGGATGGTTGCTACGCACCCCATCGCCGAGAAGATTTATGTTGGTGATTTTGATCGCGATGAAGTCAGCATTCTCGACACCACAAACGACAGGCCTGAACTCATCAGTGTGTTGCCGGAATTCCACGGCCCTATGGATGCTGAAGTCACACCCGATGGCAAACATATGCTGGTAGCAAACGGTAAGGCCGACTTCGCGACACTGGTCAAGCTGTAAGTCACGAGGTACTCAAGGAGATGGCATAAAAAAACCCGTACTTGCGTACGGGTTTTTTTATGCATCATCAAGCCTGCAACTGCATCACCTTAGAATTCGAAGCGCAACCCCACATTCACCCCCAGTGGTTGCTTGATAGTCTTGCCTACACTGCGCTCCAGATCCGCATGCAGCTTCAGGTTCTGCGACACCGACATCGCCACGCCCGCGCCCAGCTTCAAGCGTGAACCCGACAGGTCGTTATTGAACGAGTTGTCATTGACGAACACCTTGCTGCTCTGGTCGAACTCATGGGCCACTGCGGCCTTGAGGTACGGCTGCAACACGCTGCCACTTTCCAATTGGAAGTTGCGGCCAGCGGTCACGCCGACTTCACCGATCACCGTGCTCGAACGATCGCCCTTGGCCTGCAGGCCATTGTCCAGGGTGTAGCTCTGGGCCTGGGTGATCACTGCCGCGACTTGTCCGTAGGGTTCAACGAAATAGCCATCGTCCAGCTTGATGTGACGACCCACTTCCGCCGAGGCGCCCACGGCGTTTTGCGTGTAGTTGCCCTTGGCTTTCTTGCCGTCGCTCATCGCCACGTCGGAATCACTGTGCAAGCGGTTGAGCTTGAGCACGCCGTCGAAGTAGAAGCCGCTTTCGGCATCCAGCCAAGTGGCGTAGCCGCCGACGTAGTAGCTCTTGATCTCAGCCTTGCTGCCACGGTTGAGGTCCAGGTCCGAGGCACTGTGGCCGGCCATTGCACCGATCAACCATTGGCCATCACCGGCCTGCAACGGCGCATCGGCACCAAGGGTGAAACCGCGTTGGGACTGGTTGTAACCCAGGCCGGTCTTGTCGTTGGACACTTCGTACTTGTTGCCATAGGCACGGCTCCACAACCCGGAGGACTTGCCATCGTTGAAGCGCAACTCGCCCATACGGGTACGCAGGGTAGTCATTTCACCCAGCAACACACTCGGTGCCGCGTTGAACAAGGCCAATACCGAGTTGGTGCTTGGGCTGATCACCTTGTTGTTCGGATCCAGGTACCAATCGTGATCACGGTTATCGCTGACCAGGCCGTAGGAATAGGTACCCACGTCTACGCGGTCGCCTACCAGGCTGAAGCTCGCCCCGCCATCGGCGGTGTGAACCACATGCAAACGGTCATCGGACAACGGATCGGCACCGGTGCTGGCGATCAGCAACTGGTGGGCGCCGGATGACGTACCGGTCACGTTGAGGAAGTCGCCTGTCAACGTGGAGAAGTCCGCCTTCATGATAAAGGTGCCGCCGGTGCCATTGAGGTGGGTCACGTCCAGTTGGTGGAACGCGCCCGAGTCGCCGAACTTGACGTTACCGCCGTTCATCGACAATTCCTTGAGTTCACCCTGGCCATCTACCAACACCCAGGTGGCATCGCTGTTGACCGACAACTTGTCGACGTTTTCCAGGCGGCCGGTCAGGACTGCGCCGTTGCTCAGGCCCACATTGGCGGTGCCACCGTCGTTGATGATGTCGCCCTTCATGGAGGCGAAATCCAGGTTCAGGTCCAGGGCACTGCCGGCGCCTACCTGAATGTTGCCGGCCAGGTTGCTGTTGTTGACCAATACGTCAGCGGAGCCGCCGTTGATCACCTCCAACATGTTGCCGTTGCCACCCTCCAGCGTGGTGCCATTGACGAGCGTGATTGGCGTAGTACCAACCCCCGGTGAGTCCACCACGATGGCGGCACCGGTTTCCCCAACTACCCGGGTGCCCTCGAGGTGAACGCTGGCGGGTGCAATCCCATCAGCAGTGCGAAACACATAGAGACCATTGGTGCCGCCGGTGATACTGCCGCCTTGGGCGGTCAGGTTGCCGTCGATTGCCAGTATGCCAAACTCGCCGCCAATGACATCCGTGTTCGTCATCTGCAGCGTACTTTCCCGCCCCAGGTTGACGCCATAGGTGGCGCCTTCGATCCGGCTGTTGGACACCCGGGCGTGACTGCCTACACCATCTTGCTCGCCCACGATCATCCCAATGCCGCTGGCGCTGGAAATTCGAGCATCGCGAATGGTTGCCTGGCTGCCGTACAACCGGACGCCGTGTTCGGAGCCCGCCACAACCTCGCCGCCATTCATTTCAAAGGTCGAATTCTGCGACAGGATGCTGAGAATCGAACCACCGTTGGAGATCAGCTTTGCACCGTCTTTCAGGGTGTAGCGATCAAAATCGCTGCCTGCATCAATGACAAGCTGCTGACCTGCGCCCAGGTCCACGGCGGACACGTGAGTTGCCGCCAGCGAAAAAGGAGCGATCGCCAGGATTTTGATCGCGGCAGACAAGCGCGAACGTTTGAAAAACACGTTGGTATTCATTGGGTAGAACCTCTAGTCGGGTGACTGAACAAGCCAATCGATTACAGGACTCATCGACTCGGGCTTTCAGAGGCGCAGAGATTACGTACCCGCAGAGGAACTTCATGTAGGCCGAATCTACGACCTTGTAGGACTTTCCTTAATGATGGATGGGCGCAGCGTTGACGCGAACCGTCAGGGCAAAACCAATAACCCTTGAGGCATTGACCTCAAGGGTTATCGGGAACGACTCAGTGCATTGGGAACAGCGCTTCAGCCACAAGTACCGCCGCCCAGGCGCTTGCGGGTGACGTACAAAATGGAAGGTTCGGACTGTCCCGGCGTACCGCCCGCGCCGAGCACTTTGTAGTAAGCCTCGACACGCCCCTCGGTGACAGGTGAGATATAGGTGGCGAAGGGCACCATAAACTCTTCGCCAGGGTGCCCGGCAAAGTGATCGATGGTGACGGTCACGGGAGCGAACTCATGGCTGAGCACTACAACGGTCGAGTAGAAGTCATCAGGCCCATAGATCACCCACACGAGGCTCACTTTGTCACCGGCCTTCAACTTGCCGGGGCTGATGATTCTGGTTTTGATGCCTGACGCAACGCCATGATCGCAATTCATGAAGCGGGAGTCGTCGCCAATACCGGAATCTATCGAATCCGGGTATTCAAGCGCGGCCAAATCTTCAATTACGAATGCCTTCACATCGATCGGGGTTGGCAAGGAGTCGATGACGTTATTGTTGGTTCCGTTATTGAGGCTGTAATAGGCATCGTGCACACCGTTACCGGCCAGGGCAATGCCTGCTGCGGGAACCGTAATACTGAACTGTGTAGCCGTCTCGTCCGCCACGGTGACGGTGTAAGGCGGTGTCAGCATGGGCAGGCCCTTCAAGTAAATCTGAATTAGCTGACCCGCCGTTGCGCCGTTATACACAGCAAAAGTAACCGTGGCATTACCCGTATCACCCGGGCCGATTTCGTTGGTCAGGCCGCCGGCCGAGGTGAGTGTCAGCAGGCCGAGGTTTGGGTTGACCGGCCCAGGACCGCCCGGATCAGGTTCCAGGCCCGGTGCAGAAATATCCACGGGTACGTTGATTGTGGCGGAATTCGGGGAGGCGCTTCCGTTTCGAACAACGTTGTAAAAAACCGGGGCAACATAGGGGGCAGTCTGGCCTCCAAACGCCAAATCGAGCCATGGTATTGGAACGTCTTTAGGGAATATGAAGTTGTTGACCGTGTGATAGAGCAGTCGCCCGTTAAAGCTGACCACGATTTGATCGCCAATTTCAGCATTATCGAAGCCCGTGATTCGAACATAAGCGCGATTCAACTGAGCATCTTCCCGATCCAACGGCGATTCAGGCACGACAGGCGGCTGCAGGTTTGAAGGGCTGGGCTCGACGGAAAGCGTTATCTCCGCCAGGTATGGGGGAAAGGTGGATTCGTTACCCGCTCGGTCTTTATAGATGTACGCCATTTGATAGATACCTGAGGGCTTGCTCAAAATATCCGCAAGGGGCACGGTAACGTCTACCGGTGAATTATTGACGGGCAAATTGCTGAGAGTGACAACCGGGGTCGAATCTGTGAAATCCCAGAAAAGCAACAGTTCATCACCCGCCTGAGGATCAAGCCGACCGCTGCAGGTCACGATGAAGGTGTTGCCCGGCACTGCGAGCAACTCCACTGTTACTTTGCCATCGACCACCCAGGACGGAAGCGCTGCCTTCGCAGGCCGAATCCTGGCGTGTGTGTCGTAACGGTCGATTGTAACGTTCACCGGCTCTCTCGAACTGTTGGTCGCCGGATTTAAAAACACTTCATAGGTCAGGCTTTTGACACCGTGATCTCCCACTTGGGCTTGAGTGAGGGTATAAGGACGAGGCCATGTTAGGCCGGGAGCCCCCAGGTTAGTACCGAGGTCTTCACGGGGCATGATGAGCACATTATTGAGCCTGATTTCCAGTTGGTGACGCGCTCCCGGGGCGCCTCCCCCTATGCTCCATCTGGGGACCGCGAACTTCAATCCGTCCAGGTAAAGCGTCTCGATACTCATCAGGTTGGGCTGACCATCGGTTATGTCAGGCAGCGTATTCAACCCTTCGACTGGGTCAAGCGTACCTGCCCGTGGCGCCTTGCGGGTAGACCGAGGCTCTGTCAAAACCGAGCGAACAGCCGTCTTGGCTTTTTTCTTGGCTTTCTTGCCAGCTTTGGGCTCTTTGGGGCTGTTGGTGTTCTTTAAACTTGCCATCTTGGTTGACTCCGGAAGTTTAGATAACTCGTCCGTCTCGCTCACGGACATAAGGCCATCTGTATTAGGCACTTCCAACCTCATTCGCACACCTGTCAACATTGACAGGTGTGCGGTGTAACCAATCAAGCGTCGTCGTCGTCGTCGTTGTGTTGCCGTGCACATAGGCACATCGCCAAAAACAATAAGAACGTGCGCGATTACTTTGATTAGCGCTAATGCTGCATTGGCCGGCCCTGATTTAAAACAACAAAGGGGCCTAAGCCCCTCTGTCGTTCAACCTGTTTTCTATTGGGATTTTTATTTGCCAGGCTTCGACTGCTTACTTGCGGGCGGCGCGAGACAGGTCGATCCATTAGGCCGGATAAGATCAATCCGCGAGAATCTGAATGCTGACTTGCCCGTTGGGCCCGACGCTTTGTACAGACGGTAGTAGGTCAACCCTGAACCATTGCTTGGAATCAGCCCAGGCACCGTGATCAACGGATCGAAAGGTTCGATGTAGACCTCTACCACGCCGGCAGTTCTATGGGCCTCCGTCAGCTCCACTTCAAACCCGACCTGAGACCCCGGGATAGGTGGCCCGCCACCATTGGTAGTGCTGTGACTGCTCCAGAACAACCTGACGGTATCCCCGACTTCAAAATGAGTCGTGCTCCATGGAATCCCCATGATGACCGCCTCATAAGGCTGAGGGACGGTATCGCAAGTGATCCATTTGCTCGGGTGATCGTTCAGTAGGTTGGGGGCAAGCAGCCCCGTTAACGTGTCCAACTCAACCCGCACCTGGGTGGCAGGGCTACGTTGATAATTGACGCCGTTATAGGTCCAGTAATAAACCTCTACCAGCCCACCCCCCGCGACGATCAAGGCCCACGGCACGAACAACTGCACGGTCTGCCCGGCGACATCCCCGGGATCAACCACTTTGATATCGGCAAATGCGGCGTCATTGCCCCAGAAAAGGCGCAGGTTTTCCCCCACCTCCGGATTGAAAAACAAAGGCACTTCGACCAAAACAGGGCCGGGGGAGTCTGCCGGGGTAACAACGTTATCCTCAGTGACCCCTTTGACCGTTACAGGCGCCAACGCGGGGTTGATCGGATCGGGACTGACCGGGGGATCACCTGCCACCGTAGCATCGACTTCAATGAAGGTGTCCGGTGAGTTTTTGGTGAGCGCCCCCCGCGCAAACGCGTACCAGACCCTTACCGGGTAGCGAGCGTCAAACCCGCCGACCAGGAATATCGGCCACATAACCTCCACGGGAATGGGCCAGATCTGTGTCGCGCCGACCGTAATCGTCGCCAGAACATAGGTGTTCCAACGCAGCGTAATGATATCTCCAGCAAGCGCCCCTGCTACTTCGCGGATAGAGACGCTCACCCCTTGGCGGATATCATCCAGGTCAATCAGCCCATCGGTTTCTGCCCGAGGCACCAAAGGCCGGAGCAAGTCTGGCAAGGAAATCAGGTTGATATCGAGTTTGACCGGAGCGGAAAAAGGCCCGATGTTGCCGACACGGTCCATCAACCGATAGGACGCCCACCTTTCACCCCCCCCACTGTTGCGAACAAACGCCTCGGGAATCAGGTACAGCAGTGGGTCACCGTCTTCAATGTGGCGCCGTTCAACGCTCAAACTGCCGACATAATTGATATTGGGGAGCAGCCCAAAGAAATACATGACCACGTCTTCAGTGCGCATGCTCAGGTAACGTGGAACTTCACTGGGAATACCTGCGTCAGCGGTGAGTTCGGCATCACTCACACCGTCAAGCGTATCGGCGCTGAATATCAATTCGGCGCCTGGGTTGTCCAGGTTGGGGGGGATATCGTCGACATCAATCAGCGTTCGGTCCGACTCCCCCGTCGGCAACAACACTCCACTGATCCGGTAAAACATCTGGCTGATACCGGGCGTATCCAGCAGCCATGCCGGCAGCTCTTTGGTGTACGGGAAAAGGACCGCGGGATCATAGGGACCAAAGATCTGCTCAGTCCACACATGGTCGCCCTTCCAGAAGTACTGAACGTCGGTGCGCACGTTAGTCGCCGCATTATTGGGCGTCCACACATCTGGAATAGTGATTTTGAAAGGCTGGCCCCGGACTGACAGGGGGATTTTGCGAGCGGCTTCATCCCATAACAGTGGAAGGCCGTCTTCCGGTAATGGGCCCACCACCGCGAGCGTTGAAGCGGCAGCCCCCCCTGCAGGGGGCTTCGGTTTTCTTTTGTTGGGACGGACCTTGTTACCGACGTTTTTTTTCTGTTGGCGTACCTTTGAGTCAGTCATCTCATTCTCCCCGCGCAACCCATGATGTGGCGACCATGGACTACTGCGCTGGCACGAACCCGCCGCCTACGGTCAGGAGAACAGTTAAAGCGTAAATTGCCTGAGTGGATACTGTCAGAACTAACAGGGCTATATGGCGTAAACCTTGCTTGCGCTGTACCCAGGCGTGCTTAAAGCGGCGGCAGACGCCACTCGATCGGCGTCTCGCCATTCTGCTCAAGAAACTTGTTGGTACGGCTGAAATGCCCGCACCCCAAAAACCCGCGATACGCCGACAATGGCGACGGATGCACCGAGGTCAGCACCAGGTGCTTGGTGGCATCGATCAGCTTCTGCTTGCCCTGGGCATGGGCGCCCCACAGCAAAAACACCAAGTGCGGCTGATGCTCGCTGACCACTTCGATAATCCGATCAGTAAAGAACTGCCAGCCCTTGCCGGCATGGGCATTGGCGTTGGCACGCTCTACGGTCATGGTGGTGTTGAGCAGCAGCACGCCCTGATCGGCCCAGCGTTGCAGGCAGCCGTGGTTAGGGATGTCGATGTTCAGGTCGCGCTTGAGTTCTTTATAGATATTGAGCAGCGACGGCGGCGTCGGAATGCCCGGTTGCACCGAAAAGCACAGACCATGGGCCTGGCCGGGGCCGTGGTACGGGTCTTGACCCAGGATCACCACCTTGACCTTGTCCAGCGGCGTGGAGTTGAGGGCGTTGAAGATCAGCGGGCCGGGCGGGTAGATCTCTTTGCCGGCGGCATGTTCCTCGCGCAGGAACTCGCGCAATTGGGCCATGTACGGCTGTTCGAACTCATCCCGCAAGGCGTGTTTCCAGCTGGGCTCAAGTTTGATACGGTCGTCTTCGGTCATGATTGTATTGTCTTGTAAAAAAGAATGAGGCGAACCCTAGGAAAGCCGACCCCGCTTGTCAATTGATCTCACACGCCACCGGCACTTTCCTACGCAGCGATCATACTGATCCTTCACCTTCTCGATTGAGGTCACGATGAACCTGCACTTCGAAGAACTGACCGGCAGCGACGGTGCCCGCATTGGCATCGCCAGCCTCGACGCAGAAAAATCCCTGAACGCCCTCTCCTTGCCGATGATCCTGGCCCTGTCCGAACGCCTGGACGCCTGGGCCAAAGACCCGAACATCGTCTGCGTGCTGCTGCGTGGCAACGGACCCAAGGCATTCTGCGCCGGCGGTGAAGTGCGCAGCCTGGCCATCGCGTGCCTTGAACAGCCTGGCACGGTGCCCGACCTGGCCGCGCAATTTTTTGCGGCGGAATACCGTCTCGACTACCGCCTGCACACCTTCCCCAAACCCGTTATCTGCTGGGGCCACGGTTATGTGCTGGGCGGTGGCATGGGCCTGCTGCAAAGTGCTGCGGTGCGTATCGTCACGCCGAGTAGCCGGCTCGCCATGCCTGAAATCAGCATCGGCCTGTACCCGGACGTCGGTGCCAGTTGGTTCCTGTCACGCTTGCCGGGCAAGCTCGGGATGTTCCTGGGCCTCACCGGCGCGCACATCAACGGCCGCGATGCCTTGGACCTGGGGCTGGCCGACCGCTTCCTGCGCGACGATCAACAAGACGACCTGCTGGATGGCCTGCTGCAATTGAACTGGCAGGAACAGACCGAGATACAACTCAACAGCCTGCTCAAGGCGCTGGCACAGGAAGCGCTTGCCCAGCAACCCGAGGCCCAATGGCTGCCACGGCGCACGCAGATTGATGCCTGGCTGGACGTCGGCGATGTGCGCAGCGCCTGGCGCGCCTTGAGCCAGTTGCGCGAGCATACCGACCCGCTGCTCAGCCGCGCTGGCAAGACCTTGAGCGAAGGCTGCCCGCTGACCGCTCACCTGGTGTGGGAACAGATCCAGCGCGCCCGGCATATGTCCCTGGCCCAGGTGTTCCAAATGGAATACACCCTGAGCCTCAATTGCTGCCGTCATCCTGAGTTTGCCGAAGGGGTGCGCGCGCGCTTGATCGACAAGGACCAGAAGCCCCACTGGCACTGGCCCGATATCAATGCGATCCCGGACGCGGTGGTGCAGGCGCATTTTCACAAGGCGTGGGAAGGCCGCCATCCACTGGCGGACTTGTCTGATTACGGATGAGTCGCGCCCATAAAAAAGCGGCGCTTCATGCGCCGCTTGCAGTACAAACCTGTCACCGGTGACCGCCGCGGCCACCTCCATGGTCGGCGCCGCGTCCATGCCCACCATTCCTCCAACGATCACCACCCCAGCCTTGGTTTGGATACGGCCGGTAACCCGCACGCGGTCCGTAATAACGCGGGGCCGGTTGGTAATAACGTGGCGCCGAGTAGTAGCGCGGTTGTGGCGCGTAATAGCGCGGCGCGGGGTAGTAGTCGCGACGGTAAGGGTACGCCGTGCCGCCGCCGTAGTAGTACACCGGCGCCGGTGAGGTGTAGACCTGCGAACGGTAATAGCTCTGCCCGCCTTCGTAATAGGGCACGCAAGCGGAAAGGGTCAGACCGAGTAAAGCGCTGAGCAGCAGTCGTCGATACATGGCGGCCTCCTGGACCGCGGAAGAGCGCCTCCAGCGACGCTGGAGGGCGGCATTCAACTTTCACTGAATGACGAAATATCAGACATCAAAAACTGAATCTGGTGCGTTTTCGTAACAGCTTGATACATCTACGCAAACTTTATCGATTCAGTAAATTTATCTGGCTCGCAACTTTCTCAATTGCGATGATGTCACTATGACATCGTACCGAGCCACAGAGGCTCTAGCGTGCGACCCTCGCTTCTACTGCCGGATTTGAACCATGAAAATCTCCACCAAGCTGCTGCTTTCATTCTTACTGTGTGCGTTGGTCACCCTCGGGGTCGGCCTGCTGGGGATCAAAGGGGTGGTTCGCCTCGCTACGGCATTGGAGCTGACGTTCTCCAACAACCTGGTCTCCGTGAGCAACACGGCAGCCACCCTCAACGGTCTGGTCGCCCACAACCGCGGGCTGTACCGGTTGATGGATGCCAGCAACGGTGACGTGGCCCAACAAGACCGCGATCGCGTGCGTCAGGACATCGTCCAGGAACTCAAGCGCAGCCAGGGTGCCTACGCCACCTACCGCGCAACGCCGCTGGAAGATGACGAGCGGTCAGCGGGAGACAAGCTCGACCAGATCTGGCCCACCTACATCAGCAGCTCCGAACGCATCATGGCGCTGCTCGACGGCAACCAGGTCGAGCAGGCCCGCACTCAGCTCAACACCACCAACAATGAACTGTTCCGTCAGGCGCGCGAGTTGATCCGCGTGATGATCGAGTCCAATAACCGCCAGATCAAGGAAGGTGCCGTTGCCGCCGATGAGCTGCGTGCCAGCGCCTTGACCTGGATGATCAGCGGCATTGTTTTGGCGTTCATCATTGCGATCACCGTGGGTGTATTGATCACCCGCCTGATCACCCGCCCTATCGCGCAGGCGGTAGAAAGCGCCCAACGCATTGCCCAAGGGGACCTGACCCAGGCAATCCTCACTGAACGCACCGACGAAGCCGGCCAACTGCTGATGGCGCTGTCAGACATGCAGGGCGGCTTGAAAAGCACGCTGGTCGAAATCGCCAACGCCTCCGACCAACTCGCTTCGGCCGCCGAAGAGCTGAGCGCGGTCACCGATGAAAGCAGCCGTGGCCTGACCCGCCAGAATGATGAAATTCAACAAGCCGCCACCGCCGTCAACCAGATGACCGCCGCCGTGGACGAAGTGGCGAGCAACGCCGTCTCGACCTCGGAAGCCTCACGCCAGGCGACTACCGAAGCCGAAGACGGCCGCCAGCAAGTGGAACAGGCCGTGTCGGGCATGAGCTCGATGGTGGGAGAGATCAACGACTCCACCCAGTCGGTTGCAGATCTTGCCGGCCAGGTACGGGAAATCGGCAAGGTGATCGACGTGATCCGTGGCATCGCCGACCAGACCAACCTGCTGGCCCTCAACGCGGCCATTGAAGCAGCCCGCGCGGGCGAGCAAGGCCGTGGTTTTGCAGTGGTCGCCGATGAAGTGCGTGCGCTGGCGCATCGCACCCAGACATCCACCGTCGATATTGAAAAGATGATTGGTGAGGTGCAGACCGGCGCCGATGATGCGGTCGCGGCGATGAACAAGAGCCTGACCTGGGCCAACAACACCCAGACCCTGGCGCAGAACGCTGGCGAAGCGCTGCAACGGATCACCGCCAGCGTGGCGAAGATCAACGAGCGCAACCTGGTCATCGCCTCCGCCTCGGAAGAGCAGGCCCAGGTGGCCCGTGAAGTCGACCGCAACCTGCTGAACATCCAGGACCTGTCCACCCAGACGGCCGCCGGTGCTCACCAGACCAATGCGTCCAGCCAGGACCTGTCGCGTCTGGCCACTTCGTTCAACGTACTCGTCAGCAAGTTCCAGCTCTAAGTAGCCTGCGCCGGGTCGGCCCTGTATCGTGCAAGGCACACCGGGATTCTCCGGAACCTTGCCCGAACCTGCCCATGACCACGCCAACCCTTTGCCCAGCCTGCGGTGCCCGCAACGATTGCACGCTGGCAGACCCTCGCACGGTCGACCACGCCTGCTGGTGCTACAGCGTCACCATCGACCCCGCGGTGCTTGAGGCCCTGCCCTTGGAACTGCGCAACAAAGCGTGTCTATGCCCACGCTGCGCCCAGGTGGATGAGCAGTTGCGCGGGGCTGAGCCGACGTAATGCGGGTTGATCGTTTCCTCAGCAACCTGCCACGGTTCAATCGCCAGCAAGTACGCCTGTTGCTGGTTGAGCGGCGCGTGTCGGTGGATGGCGTTGCCGTCAGTGACCCTCATCACGAGGTCCGGGCATTCAGTCGCGTGTGCGTCGACGATGAGGTGCTGCAGGCGGGCAAACCCGCGCGCTATTTCATGCTGCACAAGCCCCAGGGTTGCGTGAGTGCCACGTCGGACCCGCACCACCCAACGGTCCTGGACCTACTGGACGAATCGGACAAAGGTGAACTGCACATTGCCGGTCGCCTCGATTTCAACACCACGGGGCTGATGCTGATCACCAACGATGGCCAATGGTCGCGGCGACTGACGCAGCCGCAGACCAAATTGCCCAAGGTCTATCTTGTGGAAACCGAGCAGGCTATCGGCCCTGAGTATGCGATTGCCTTTGCCAAAGGCCTGTATTTCGCGTTCGAAGACCTCACCACCCAACCCGCCGAGCTGGAACTGCTGGGCCCGACCACCGCACGGCTGAGTATCGTCGAGGGTCGCTACCACCAGGTGAAGCGCATGTTCGGGCACTTCGACAACAAGGTCATCGGCTTGCATCGTGAGCGAATGGGACCTTTGGTATTGGATGCGAGCCTTGCGCCCGGCGAGTATCGGCCGCTGACGGAGGACGAAATCAGACAGGTCTGACGACCGTTCAGCCGGTGGGCACAAAAAACCGCTCGGTCGCCTTGCGAGGTGCCACCTCTGCTGCTTGAATCAAAATCACCAGCCAAATTATGACTGGCGAGTCGCCTATACCTCCAAGAAACACTTTGCCTGCCCGCAGCCCTTGAGTTGTGGGCGCCTCCGGCAAAATGCCCGCCATAACAATACCCGTCGGCCAGCCTGCACCGGATCGACATGGGCCTTCCACTTCCAGGCGTATGCCTACCTGTCATAAAGCTCGTGCAGAGTTGTCTGCGCGTCCTACCCGCTTGCCAGGAGTCTTACGACATGAGGCCAGAAATCGCTGTGTTGGATATACAGGGTCAGTATCGGGTTTACACGGAGTTCTACCGCGCGCAATCGGCCGCAAAGACCATCATCATGGTCAATGGCTCCATGGCCACCACGGCCTCCTTCGCCCAGACCGTGAAAAGCCTGCACCCGCAGTTCAATGTGGTTTTGTACGACCAGCCCTATGCCGGCCGTTCAAAAATCCACAACCGCCACGAGCACATGCTGACGAAGGAAGCAGAAGGCCAGATTCTTCTCGAGCTCATTGACCACTTCGCTGCCGAACATGTGCTGTCCTTCTCCTGGGGCGGCGCCGCCACCCTGATTGCCCTGGCCCAGCGCCCGCGCCGGGTCGAGAAGGCGGTGATCAGTTCGTTCTCGCCGGTGATCAACGCGCCCATGCGTGACTACCTGGAACGCGGCGTCGATTACCTCGGCAACCTCGACCGTGATCGTGTCGGCCACCTGGTCAACACCACCATCGGCAAACACCTGCCGTCACTGTTCAAGCGCTTCAACTACAAGCACGTGAGCAGCCTGGCGGAGCACGAGTACGGGCAGATGCATTTTCATATCAGCCACGTGCTCAACAGCGATCGGCTGTGCTACCTCAAGGCAGCCAGGCAGATCGATATTCCTGTGTTGTTCGTGAACGGTGAGTGGGATGAATACACCAGCGCCCAGGATGCCAAGCTGTTTGGCCAGCATGTGGCCAATAGCAGCTTCAATACCGTGCAGGCTACCGGGCACTTTCTCGACATGGAGCACAAGGCAGCGTGCCGGGACACCCGGGAGGCCGTGGTGGGGTTCCTGAAACCGGAGCGGCAGGTCAGCCGATTGCGTTATCACCAAGGCCAGACACAGCATGCATTTGCGATTTGATAGGCGATCCCCTGCCTGTGTGGGAGCTGGCTTGTGTGGAAGCTGGCTTGCCTGCGATAGCATCACCTCAGTATGACTGACACACCGAGGTGCCCGATTCGCAGGTAACCCACACATTTTTCAAGAAAAACTTCAAATCCTGACGAACATCTGGTACAAAGTCAGCCGCTCTGAGCGGGTATAGTTTAATGGTAGAACAGTAGCTTCCCAAGCTTCCGACGAGGGTTCGATTCCCTCTACCCGCTCCACTTCTGCTTTTTCCTCGTTTTCCGCATCCCCCCGCACGCTTCCATATAAGCGACCAGCCCAGCTAATACGGGGCTTTCAGCGATTACGCGCGTTGCCTCGCAGTACGCCCATTGGTTTAATCCCTCACCTCGGTGCACGAGCCCCCAATGGGGCGCGGATCAGCCGTCGAGGAACAGTGCAATCGGCTCAAACAGCGTTCAGCCGCTCAACCATATCCGGGAAGCGCTCAACCAGCTTGATCAACAGCGCCGCTTGAGCGTTGGGTTTGGACTTCGACTGCTCCCAGTTTTTCAGCGTGTCAGGACTGGTCCTGATCTGCCGGGCGAATACGGGCTGTGACATGCGCAGTTTTTCACGGATGGAAATGATCTCAGCAGCCGTCACCTCTGGAGGCGCAAGGGCCTGCACTTCGTACTGGCGAAGCGTAATCTTCCCTTGCCGGTGTTCAGCCATCTCGCCAACACCCTGCATCAGTTTTGCAAACAGATCGCGCTTTTTCATTTTCCACCTCGTTTTTTCAGCTCTGTATCAATCGCAGCTTTCAGTGCCTTCTCCTGATCAGCGGTCAGGTTCGCCATTTCATCCTTGTCGCCGATACTCATCGTCAGTCAGGTAGTCACCGACCGTGGCAGTAAAGCTCGTGGTGTCGAAGAAGACCGTTTTCATCGATAAACGTATAGGCAACTTGCTTACACTTAAACTAATTCATCCACGGGCAGTCGTGATCCCAGGCACATGACGTCATGACAGACGGCGCGGGGTCAGCCGACCCGACAATTCTTGTAGAGCGACTTGTATAGCCAACAGAAAAAAAGCCCTGAAACCCGCGCACCACGTGGCCCACTCGAGCCCCTCTACCCGCTCCACCCAGATTCTGGTCAGCTTGTGCTTTGACGGGGAAACGCATGAAACCGGCCCTTGATGGTCGGTTTTTTTATGGCCGCGATTTGACGCTTCAGTCAACACATCGGGAACACCTGTACAAATCAATATTTTTGTACAAGTCTTACGCCAATACGCTGACGCACAATCACGGGGTCGAGCCATGATACGTCTACTGGTTTCATTGATAGTGGTGTTGAGTTTGAGCAGTTGCGCCAACGTAGGCGTCGAACGCTACGTTGACCAGCAGCCGCAGCTGGACCTGGAGCGTTTCTTCAGCAAGCCCGTCAAGGCCTGGGGGATTTTCCAGAAGCGCTCCGGTGAGGTGACCAAGCGCTTTGAAGTGGATATCGCCAGCCGGCGCGAGGGTAATGCCTTGATACTCGACGAACGCTTCCTGTACAGCGACGGCACGCGCCAACAGCGCGTGTGGACATTGACACCGGATGGCCCGGGGCGTTGGAAGGGCCGTGCGGGGGATGTGATCGGCGAGGCGATCGGCGAAGTGGCGGGCAATGCACTGCGTTGGCGCTACCGACTCAACCTGCCGGTGGACGGTTCGGTCTACGAGGTGAGCTTTGATGACTGGATGTACCTGATGGACGAGGACACGTTGATCAACCGCTCCAGCATGACCAAGTTTGGCGTGGAATGGGGCCAAGTCACGCTGTTCTTTCGTCGCCAATGAATGATCCGCATGAGGGTAACGCATGGACCTGCAAACGCTGACTGAGTTGGCGGCAAACGGTGAAATTCGTGAGCTGGAGTTACTGTCTCTGGAGGGTGGCTTCTATATCGCACGTGTCAGGCTGGATAACGCTCAGATGACACTGCTGGGCGATGACACCAAGCCGCTGCGAATCGGCTCCACCACGCATTTGCGCGACCTCTTGCAACGGGTTCCGCCCTTTCCTTGTGTGCTGGTGCAGCACTGCGTGCACGATGAAATGTGCGGTGTGCGAGAAGGACCGGTCGGTCCATTGCGCATTCCGTTCACGCTGGCCTCGTCCCTCTAGGATTTCGGATTTTTCGGCTCCCCGCTTTCTTGGTATGAGCGGCCGTCATTGCGCAAGTTCTACCTACGCAGTAACTCGATCGCAAAACCCCGCAATACCTCTCCCTGGCGCCATTCCCAGGCGCTCATACACTCCAATGACCGCCTGCCAAAAGACCGGTCATCGACCACTGGTAGGTAGAGTGTTGATAATTTAATTTCAGTGGTTATAGCCACCACCATCACACACCACAAGGAGGTGTTGTGGATAGCCGATAGTTGATAGGTCACCTTGTTGCGGACGGTGGGTATCTGGTGCGTATCCAGGGCTGGTGACGATCCCTCACCCCAAGAAAGACCTGTTGGACAAGACCGCCAAGAGCATTTTGAAACAGGCTCTACTGAGTCAAGCGTCCCTGGAGGGCAATAGACATGCTTTACCCCATTGCAATTTCAACCGGCGACAGCGACCACGCCTGGGGCGTGGAAGTGCCGGACATTGCGGGTTGCTTCTCCGCCGGTGACGACCTGGACGACGCCATGGCCATGGCCCGTGAGGCCATCGAAGGTCACTTCGAGATCCTCGCCGAAGACGGTGCGCCCATTCCCTGCGCGCAAAAAGTCACCGTGCATGCCGCCAACCCACAGTACGCCGGTTGTACCTGAGCCCTGGTGGACATCGATGTCACCAAATACCTGGGCAAGGCGCAAAAGCTCAACATTACGCTCCCAGGCTTCCTGCTGAACCGCATCGACGAGTACGTGCTGCATCACCCGGAAGAAAAAAGCCGTTCGGGTTTCCTGGCGTCGGCCGCGCTGAAGGTGCTGCTGCAGGACCGTTAGGGGCCCTTCAGCGAAGTCTGACAGCGGTGAGGGGCCATCATCCAAAAGATGGCAGCTTATTCACTCCGAGACGAAAATCATGACATTGCATGAGCAAAAACAACAAAGTCCGAAACGGGTATTAAGCCAGGTCATCGGCTGGGTCGTCATTTTGCCGCTGCTGGTGTCCTTCGTGCGCCTCCCTCTGCCGTTTCCATGGACAATGTTGCCAGCCCTGGCAGCACTCGCCGCTTCCGTATACGGCGTGCGCTTTGCCAGACGCCATGCCAGTCAGCGTGTAACGGTAATGGCGTTGATCGCTACCGTGCTGAACACAGTGTCTTTTCTCGGGCTGAGCACCGCGTCATTTCTCAAGGCGCTGTACTACATCTCGCGACTGTACGGGTAAGCGCCACTGTCCAACTGGCTCTATGGGAACGTCTGAGACGGCGCATGATTTGACCGCAAGAAACGTAGTTCTCCGACGGCTCAGTCGCATTAGACTTCCACCAAACCCACGCTCAGGAGCCTGCCCATGCCCTACGAATACATGCTCATGCCCTCCCCTGTCGGCCAGCTCACCCTGGTAGCGCGGGAGGGGAAACTCAGCGCGATCCTGTGGGAAACCGAACGAGCCAACCGTGTGCGCCTGGGCGAATTGCATGAGGCGCCAGAGAGCCAGGTGTTGCGGGAGACCGAACGTCAACTGAAGGAATATTTCGCCGGCACCCGTCATCACTTCGAACTGGCATTGGATTTCACCGGCACCGCGTTCCAGAAGCAAGTCTGGCAGGCGCTGCTGACCATTCCTTTCGGAGAAACCCGCAGCTACAGCCAGATAGCCCGGCAAATCGGCAACCCCAAAGCGGTGCGCGCGGTAGGCGCGGCGAATGGGCGTAATCCGATCTCGATCATCGCGCCGTGTCATCGGGTAATAGGTGCCTCGGGCGGGCTGACCGGGTTTGCAGGAGGGCTGGAGGCAAAGCAATACCTCCTGGCACTGGAAGGCATGGGCCAGGTGGAACTGGCCTTTTAGGCAAAGTGAGCACATTGGTTGAATCGTGAAATTGTAAAAAGAAATTTCAACGACTCACTGCGGTCCATTGTTTCATCACCCACTTCCAAGGAACACGGTCATGAAATTCTCCGCAGTCTCCCAATCCCTGTCCCGCTGGGCCGGCAGCCCTCGCACCTTCTACGCGGCAGTGGCATTGATCCTGGCGTGGAGCCTGAGCGGGCCGTATTTTCACTACAACGACACCTGGCAACTGATCATCAATACCTCGACCACCATCATCACCTTCCTGATGGTGTTCCTGATCCAGAACACGCAAAACCGCGACAACGACATCCTGCATATCAAGATCGATGAACTGCTGCGTGTCACCACCGACGCACAAAATGCCGTGCTCAGCCTGGACGGACTGGACCGCAAGGCATTGGAAAAACTGCGAGAGGAATACCGCAGCATCGGCAATACCGGCACTGTGACCTTGAACAGCAGTTGCGGCCCTGCCGCTGATGATGCCGAACCGTGCAAGACCAATTTGAACCAGGCATAAAAAACGGCGGTTGGAGAGGATCCAACCGCCGCGCTTACATCCCGATGACGTGATCAACCGTCGCCTTGATGCCCTTTACCGTAGGTCGATGCCAGGGCACGGGCCTTCTGCAGACGCTCTTCCAACTTGGGCAACGTCTCATCCACCAGTGCTTTTATTTCTGGCACCGATGACGCGGCACCTTCCTGCTTGAACAGGGCGATGGCGTCTTCGTTCTCTTTCACCTGCTGCGCCGTGTAGGCCGCATCGAACGAGTCGCCGTCCTTGAGCTCTGGCATCAGGGTTTCTGCCTTGTCGACGATTTTTTCCCGCGGTGCCACTGGCAGGTCGAGCTTCTTGGCAATCGCGGCCAGATGCTGATTGGCCAGGGTGCGCTCGTTGATCACCTCAATGGTGTAGTCCTTGATTTCCTGGGACGAGGTCTTGGCGTGGGCCATGCGACTGGTTTCGATATCGGCCATACCCTTGGCCGAAGCCTGCTCGATGAATTCAGCAGGCGACTGGGCGAAAGCATTGCTGGCGCCGAGGCCCAGCAGCATCGCAAAACTGGCGGTGCGTAACCGGATAGCCATGCGGCTCATGGTGGGTTCCTCCAGAACAAAAATAAGTGCGGGGACATACACCCCGCCTTGAATTCGAATTTTCAGGGCGGCAAAGGTTTAGAAAAAACTTGCCAGTACGACGAACGGTCACTTTTACGTGCCCGTGGAGGGGGGCTCAACCCACACGGCCTGCACCCTCCCGGCCAACCATTGCAACCCCGAATCCCCTCCCCGTCGCGCGTGCCAGGCCAGTTCAAAGGCGAACGAGGGGATATGAAACGGCGGCGGTACAGCCACCAGATGCGGATGATCAATATTCAGCAAGCCCCGGGACGACACCGTCAGGATCAAGTCCGTGCCCTGGATCAACTGGGGCGCCACACCCCAATGCGGCAAGCTGACAGCCACGTGCCGGCGCTCACGGATCGCGGTCAGCGCGCGCTCGATCTCCGGGGTGCCGCTGCCGCGCATTTCAAGCAGCACATGCGGGCGCGACAGGTAGGTGGCCAGGTCCAGCGAGCCATCAGGCGGGAGGCTGCTGCGATCGACCAGGCAGGTGTAATGCTCTTCGAACAACGACGTGGTCCGCAGTTCGGCAGGCGTGTCGGGGAAGACCCCGGCGGCCAGGTCGAGATCGCCATTGAGGATACCGTCGACCATGCCTTCGCGACTGGCCTGGATGATTTGCAGGTCGATACCGGGCGCTTCGTGGCGCAGCATGCGCACCAGGCCTGGTAGGAAAATGGCTGCGCTGTAGTCCGACATTGCCACTCGAAACCGACGTTTAGCCGATGCCGGATCGAAGCGATTCGGCGCCAGCAGCGCCCGCACATGGGCCAGCGCTTCGGCCAAGGGGCTCGCCAGTTCCAGCGCACGGGCCGTCGGCACCAGGCCGCCGCCCTGGCGCACCAGCAACGGGTCACCCAGCACATCCCGCAGGCGCGCCAAGGCGTGGCTCACCGCCGGCTGGCTCAGGTGCAATCGCGCAGCGGCACGGGTGACGTGCTGCTCAGTGAGCAGAGCCTCCAGGATCACCAGCAGGTTGAGGTCGATACGGCGCAGATCATTCATCAGCTGCATGTCCGGCATAAGAACTTGGAATTTAAATTTGCGCGGCGAATGCCCTAGAGTCCAGCAAAACCCTTCAGGAGATTCGAAATGACGACGTTGCAGTGGATGGGGTTGTTGGCGCTGGCCATGATTGCGGGTGCCGTGGTGCCGTTCCAGAGCGCGATCAACGCCAACCTCGGACGCGGGCTCGGCCACCCATTATGGGCCACCCTGGCGTCACTGTTGGTGAGCATCATCGTGCTGCTGCCGGTGATTGCGGCGCTGCGGTTACCCTTGCCCAGTTGGACGTTTATCAGCACGGCGCCCCTGTGGATGTGGGCCGGCGGTGCGTTTGGCGTGTGCTTTATTTCCCTGGCACTGATGCTGTTGCCCACGCTGGGCGCATCGGGGTTCATTGCGTTGGCACTGGCTGGGCAGATCCTGGCCTCGATGCTGCTGGATCACTTCGGCCTGTTCGGCCTCGTGGAACGCCAACTGACAACGCCCCGGGTGCTGGGGGCGCTGTTGTTGGTGGCAGGCGTCGCATTGATTCAATTCAGCGCGGCGCCAGCCAAAGCCCTCGCGGCCGCGTGAATATTCGTCAGCGCTTGTCGGACGTTCGTAGTTTTTGCGGCAAGCCCCACAGGAGCAACGCGGCGGCGATCAGGGCGCACACGCCAATCACATACAGCGCTGGCGTCGTGCTGCCGCTGAGGTCCTTGATCCGCCCCACCATGACCGGGCTGACAATGCCGCCCAGTTGCCCGAGGGTGTTGATCAAGGCGATCCCTCCCGCCGCCCCGGCACCCGCACCCGCGAGCAATTTGGGCGGCAAGGTCCAGAAGGTCGGGATGGCCGCGATGATGCCGGCGCCCAACAGACCCAGTGCAATGATCAGGAACGTGGTGTGGTCATCGAAGATCCCGGCGCAAAAGAAACCCACCGCGCCCAGCGCCACCAGGCCGCTGACGAACTTGCGCCGCTCACCGGTGGCATCCGACCAGCGTCCTACCAGCACCATGGTGATTGCCCCACAGATATAGGGGATGGCAGTCAGCAGGCCGATCACCACCGAGCTCTCGATCCCGGTGCTACGGATCAATTGCGGTGCCCAGAAATTGAGGCCATAGGACGCCACCTGAATCAGGAAATAAATCAGCCCCAGCATCAGGAACCCTGGAATGCGCAGGGCTTGCAGGAGCGAACCTTTCTTGTGCACCTCGTGCACTGCGATGCGGCTGGAGAGCAGGGTTTTTTCCTCGCGGGTCAGCCACGGCGCGTCTTCGATACGGTCCTTGAACCGGGTCAGTACCAGCCACGCCAAAACCACACACGGCATGCCGCCGAGCAGGAACAACCAGTGCCAGCCGCGCATCTGCAGCACGCCGTCCATGTGCTCCAGCACCAGCCCGGAAAACGGTGCGCCCACCAGCCCGGCGAAGGCCGAAGCCAAGAACAGCATCGAGGTGATACGGCCACGGAAGTCCTGGGGAAACCACAGCGTCAGGTAATACAGCACGCCCGGCGCAAACCCGGCTTCCATGGCGCCGATTAGAAAGCGCAGCGCGTAGAACTGCCACTCGGCCGTGACGAACACCATCGCCGCCGTCGCCAGCCCCCACGACACCATGATCCGCGCAATCCAGCGGCGGGCGCCGACCTTGTAGAGCATCATGTTGCTCGGCACTTCAAAGATGACGTAGCCGACCACAAACAGACCCGCGCCCAAGCCATAGGCGGTGTTGCTCAACCCCAGGTCGGCCTGTAGCTGGAATTTGGCAAAGCTGATGTTGATACGGTCAAAAAACGCGAACAGGTAGCAGACCATGATCAACGGCATCAGCCGCCAGGCGACTTTGTTGACCACGGCCTTGATTGGATCGACTTCACTGACCGGGCGCGCGCCGGCCTCTAACGGATTAGTGCTCATAGGTTTTCTCCAGCGGGCTGCTCACAGGCGCCCGATTGTTGTTGTTGTCTGGTGCGGTGTTACAACGCGGCGATGTAGGCCGGCGGTGGATGCAGGTCGCAATTGCGCCCGGCCTTGGCCACTTGGCCGGGCAACTCATGGCCCAGCAAGGCCGGCAGGCGGCGGGACATTTGCAACAGGTGCGGCAGGTCGATGCCGGTGGGAATCCCGACTTCGTCACACAGGTTCACCAAATCTTCGGTGCAGATATTGCCCGACGCCCCCGGCGCAAACGGGCACCCCCCCAGGCCACCCAGCGCAGCATCAAAACGCCGGGCACCGGCCTCGTAGGCGGCCAGCACATTGCACAAACCCAGGCCGCGGGTGTTGTGAAAGTGCAGGGTCAGGTCAGCCGGGGATACACGCGCCAGCACGCGCTTGACCAGGCGCGCGACCTGACGCGGATTGGCCATGCCCGTGGTGTCGGCCAGACTGATGCCCTGGATGCCCAGTGCCTGGTACGCCTCGACAATCTGCAGCACACGGTCTTCATCAATCGTGCCTTCGAACGGGCAACCGAAGGTGGTGGCGATGCTGCCATTGAGGCGCACCGGATGGTCACCGGCAACGCTGACGATGTCGCCAAACGCGGCCAGGGACGCCTCGCACCGCATACGCATATTCGCCAGGTTGTGGGTCTGGCTGGCGGACATCACCAGGTTCAATTCATCGGCGCGAGACTCGATGGCACGCTGCGCGCCCTTGAGGTTGGGGATCAGCGCGACATAGATCACCCCTGGCTTGCGCGCAATGCCCTGAAACACCTGCTCGCCATCGCGCAACGCTGGAATGGCCTTGGGCGAGACGAACGAGCCGGCTTCGATCCGCGAAAAACCGGCGAGGGACAGTTGGTCGATCAAGGCGATCTTGTCGGCGGTCTCGACCCAGGTCGGTTCGATCTGCAGGCCATCGCGCGGGGACACTTCCTGCACGATCAATGCCGCGGAATAATCAGTGATCATTGCACCACTCCCGAGGTTTTCAGGCGTTGGATATCGGCGCTGCTGAGGCCCAGCCCGCCGAGGACTTCGTCGGTGTGCTGACCCAGCGACGGGCCCTGCCAGTTCACGCCGCCGGGGGTGTCCGAGAGTTTGGGCACGATGCCCGGCATCTTCACCGAGACGCCGCCAGGCAGTTCGGCATTGAGCAACATGTCGCGCGCCTGGTAGTGCGGGTCGCTGACAATATCGGCCACTGAGTAGATGCGCCCCGCCGGTACCTCGGCCGCTTCAAGGGCCGTGAGCACCTGGTCGATGGGCAAGCTGCTGGTCCAGTGGGTGATGGCGGCATCGAGCAAGCCGCTCTGGGCCGCACGGCCATCGTTGTGAGCAAATTCGGGCGCATCGGCCAGGTCGGCACGGCCGATGGCATGCATCAGGCGCTTGTAGATCGGGTCACTGTTGCCGGCGATCACCACATACGCGCCGTCGGCGGTCAGGTAGGTGTTGGACGGCGCAATGCCCGGTAACGCGCCGCCACTGCGTTCGCGAACATGGCCGAGCATGTCGTATTCCGGCACCAGGCTTTCCATCAGGTTGAACACGCTTTCGGCGAGGGAAACATCAACGATCTGCCCGTCGCCCTGGCCAGTCTTGACCCGCAATAGCGACATCAGCGCGCCGATCACCCCATGCAGCGACGCCAGCGAATCACCGAGGCTTACGCCTACCCGCGCCGGTGGTGAATCCGGGTTGCCAGTGGTATAGCGAATGCCGCCCATGGCCTCGCCAATGGCACCAAAACCGGGGCGGTCACGGTAAGGGCCGGTCTGGCCGTAGCCGGAGATACGCACCAGTGTCAGCTTGGGGTTGAGGGCATGCAGCACGTCCCAGCCCAGCCCGAGTTTTTCCAGGCCGCCGGGCCGCAGGTTTTCGATCAGCACGTCGGCGTCGCCGAGCAGTTGCTTGATCAGGTCCAGGCCTTCAGCGGACTTGAGGTCCAGCGCCAGGGACTTTTTGTTGCGCGATTGCAGGTACCACCACAGCGAAGTGCCTTCGTGAAGCTTTCGCCATTTGCGAAGCGGGTCGCCCTGGCCCATGGCTTCGATCTTGATCACCTCGGCGCCGAACTCGGCCATCAGCCGGGCGGCGAACGGCGCGGCAATCAGGGTGCCGATCTCGATCACCTTGATACCGCTCAGGGGAGCCGTCATGGGGTGTACCTCTTATTCTTGGAATGTGGCGCCAAGACTAGAGGTCAGCGGCGGTGGAAATCCAACCGTCACTTGGCAAGGAGCCTTCGCGAAACGCGAACGACCCGCGAATTATCTGTCGGAGCCTTGCGCATGACTCAGGCAGTCGAAGAGCAGACGGCTGACGGGCGACAACTGCGCTTCGTCGCGCACGACCAGGATCAAACTGCGGTCTGACCAACTGTCCGTCAGCGGTACGGCATGCAAACCCAATGCGCGACCGAACAATTCATACGCCTTGTGCGGCAGGATGCCGATGCCCATGTTCGCCTGGACCATCCGGCACATCGCATCGAACCCCGGCACATGAATGCGCAGGCGCAGCATCTTGCCAGCCTCGCGGGCGGCGGCATGGGTGCGCATGTTGATCGAACTGGCGGCGTGCAGGCCAACGTAGTCGCTGTCCAGGGTTTCGGCGAAGGCCACCGCTTCGCGGCCCGCCAACGGATGGTCCGGCGGCATCAGCACCACCAGTTTGTCGAGGCGATAGGTCACGCGAGGCAGGCCCTTGGTGTCGGTGTCGCTGGAGCAGATCCCCAGGTCCGCGACCCCATCAAGCACGCCTTGCACCACGCCGTTGCTGGGGCGTTCTTCGAGGTCGGTTTTCACTTCGGGGTGCAACTCGGAAAAGTCCCGCAGGTCTTCCGGAAGAAACTGAATGATCGCCGAGAGGTTCGCCAGCATGCGCACATAACCGCGGACGCCGTGGCTATGCTCGCCCAGTTCCAGGCCCATTTTTTCCACGTTGAACAGCATCTGCCGGGCGTGGTGCAACAGGGTCTCCCCGGCGGCAGTGAGGTCCATGCCCTTGGCCCGCCGCACGAACAGGCTCACCCCCAGCACCTGCTCCAACTCCATCAGGCGCTTGCTGGCGGCCGACACGGCAATGGCTTCACGGGAAGCCGCGCGGGTCAGCGTGCCTTCCTCGAAGACCGCGACAAACAACTGCAACGTGATCAGGTCCAGCCGACGCACCAGGCTCTTGTGCAGCATCAGCGACGCTCGGCGGACAGGCGATGGATGCCGGCCGGTTCCACCACCGGCTGCGGTGCGCCATGGCTTGCCGCCTGCAACATGGCCCGGCCGACGGTCTCGGTGCTCACCACCCAGCTCGGTTTGACCCGGCGCACGAACGACAGCGCCGGCCCCAGCACCGCATAAAAGGATTGGTACAACGGCGTCTTCGACCGCACGCCATGCAACGGCTGGATCACCCCTGGCCGAAACAGGTACACCGCCTTGAACGGCAGGCGCAGCAAGGCGTTCTCGGTCTTGCCCTTGACCCGCGCCCACATCGACGTGCCGGCCTCGGAACTGTCGGTGCCGGCACCGGACACGTAGATAAACGTCATCTGCGGATTGAGGCGCGCCAGCGTACTCGCGGCGACCAGGGTGAGATCATAAGTGAGGTGGGTATAGTTGGCCTCGCTCATGCCTGCCGATGAAACGCCAAGGCAGAAGAAGCACGCATCGAAACCTTGCAGCAGGTTTTCCAACGGTTGGAAATCCAGCATGTCGCTGTGCAGGACCTGGTGCAGTTTGCCGTGTTCCTGAGTCAAGGGCGAACGGCCAACCGCGACGACTTCCTGCACGTCGGTGGCCAGCAGGCACTCACGTAGCACGCCCTGGCCGACCATGCCGGTGGCGCCGAACAACAGAACTCTCATAAGGGAACCTCAGCGGCAAGCCGCACGCGTCAAGCGACAAGTTGAATGCAGATCAGCTTGTAGCTTAACGCTTGCCGCTCGCAACTGCCCCGTTAGAAAGCGCTGCGAAAGATCTCTTCTATTTGCCGCTGATCCGCCCGACGCGGGTTGGTCAACCCGCACGCATCCTTCAGCGCATTAGTGGCCAGCAGCGGAATGTCCTGCAACTTGGCGCCCAACGCTCGCAAACCGGCGGGGATCTCTACGTCGTGGGCCAGGCTGCGAATTGCCGCGATGGCCGCCTGCGCGCCCTCTTCGTCGGTGCTGCCCTTGATGTGGGCGCCCAGTGCGCGCGCCACATCGCTCAGGCGCTTGGCGCTGACACTCGCGTTGAAGGCTTGCACGTGGGGCAGCAATACGGCGTTGCAGACGCCGTGGGGCAGGTCGTAGAAGCCGCCCAACTGGTGGGCCATGGCGTGCACGAAACCCAGGGACGCATTGTTGAAAGCCATGCCGGCGAGGAACTGTGCGTAGGCCATGTTTTCCCGTGCGGCCTTGTCGCTGCCATCGCGCACCGCCAGACGCAGGTTGGCGCTGATCAACTCAATGGCCTTGATCGCGCAGGCGTCGGTGATCGGCGTGGCGGCAGTGGACACGTAGGCTTCGATGGCATGGGTCAGCGCATCCATGCCGGTGGCCGCCGTGAGGCTCTTGGGCATGCCGACCATCAGCGCCGGGTCGTTGACCGACAGCAGCGGCGTGACGTTGCGGTCGACGATGGCCATTTTCACATGGCGTGTGTCATCGGTGATGATGCAAAAACGCGTCATCTCGCTGGCCGTGCCGGCGGTGGTGTTGATCGCCACCAGCGGCAGTTGCGGCTGGCTTGACTGATCGACGCCTTCGTAGTCGCCGATATGCCCGCCATTGGTGGCACACAGGGCGATGCCCTTGGCGCAGTCATGAGGCGAACCACCGCCCAGGGACACCACGAAATCGCAGGCGCTCTGCTGCAACAGCGCCAGGCCCTTCTCGACGTTGTCCACATTGGGGTTGGGCTTGGCGCCGTCGAAGATCACCGAATCGATGTCCTGCATCGCCAGTTTCTCGGCGATCATGCTGGCCACGCCCGCCTTGGCCAGCCCGGCGTCAGTGACGATCAGCGCCTTGCGAAATCCATAGTTACGGATGGCGGTCATGGCTTCATCCAGGCAATCGCTGCCCATGATGTTGACGGCGGGAATGAAGAAGGTGCTGCTCATGGCGAATCCTCGGAGGCTTTATACCGACAGAATCAACCTCTGATGGCCGCTGCATCTTGACCAGGATCAACGCTCGCTCGTGATAAAGTCACCGTCCAGCCGATTTCGAGTAGACCCGCCGCAATGAAGGATTTCCAGGATATTGACGCCCACCTTGAAGACTGGAGCGCCCTGCGCAGCCGCACTGACTTCAGCGGGATTCTGATCGGCAACGGTGCCAGCCGTACCATTTGGGAAGACTTTGCCTACGATTCGCTGTTCGAAAACGCACGCACCGTCGAAGAAAAACCCCTGAGCCCATCCGAACTCAGCGTGTTCGACGCGCTGCAGACCCGCAGCTTCGAGCAGGCCCTGGGGGCGCTGAAAACCACCAGCCGGGTCAACAAGGCCCTGGCGGTCAGCTCGGCGGCGCCGCGCAACCGCTACTACGCAATCAAGGAAGCGTTGATCAATACCATCCACGCGGTACACATCCCGTGGCGCCTGGTGCAGCCGTCGACCTTGGCGACGATCAACGCGGAACTGGCGAACTACACCACGGTTTTCACCAGCAACTACGATTTGCTCAACTACTGGGCGATCCTGCACACCCCGGGCATCGATGACCTGTTCGGCAACGCCGACGCCAGCTTCGACCTGCGCAACACCCACACCGCTGCCACGCGCATCCTCTACCTGCACGGCGGCCTGCACCTGGTGCGCAACCTCGACGGCACGGCGCGCAAATTGCCGACCACCGACAGCACCTTGCTCAGCAGCTTCGCCATCAACAACACCCTCAAGACCCTGGACGATGTGCCACTGTTTGTCAGCGAAGGCAAAGTGGAAGAAAAGCTCAAGACCATCCGCAGTTCGGATTACCTGTCGTTCTGTTATGCGCAGTTGCTGGGCCATGAAGGTGCGCTGTGCATCTTCGGCCACGAATTGGGTACGCAGGACAAACATCTGGTGGACGCGATTCGCCAGGCCAATGTGACGACACTGGCAATCTCGGTGTCGGGGCGCAGTGATGGGTTTATCCGCCAGCAGAAGCGGCGGTATTCGCAGTTGTTCGACGGCTCGGGTGTTGAGCTGCAGTTCTTCGCAGCGCGCACCCACCCACTGGGAAACCCAACGCTGTCAGTCCCCGTCGAACGCTGATCAAAAGGCAGGCGCGTACCGCCGTAAAATACAAATACGTGACAGTGATGCTCGATAGGATTAGCGACCTTTCCGAGCTCGGCCCGTTGTCGGCGGATGCCAATCGCTCGCTCCCTCGCCACCGCAAGTTGCCTCACCACAGCACGCTCTCTCGGCATAAAAGCCTGGTTCCGACAAAGCACGGGCTTGAAACTGTACGGATAAATCCGCATCCAGCTGTAAGCCCGACATTGGCGGGGGTTGTGGCTAGATGGGCGTTCCTTGAAGCCCTCTAGATTTCGGTCCCCTTCCATGAGTTCGCGCGAAAACACCGGCATGGCCCTCGGCCTGCTGGGCGTCATCATCTTCAGCCTGACCCTGCCCTTCACCCGCATCGTGGTGCAGGAAATCCACCCCTTGCTCAACGGCCTGGGCCGCGCCTTGTTTGCGGCGATCCCGGCGGCGGCGCTGCTGCTGTGGCGCCGTGAGCGATGGCCGACCTGGCGCCAGGTGCGCGGCCTGTGCCTGGTGATCGCCGGGGTGATCCTTGGCTTTCCGGTGCTGTCGGCCTGGGCCATGCAAACCTTGCCGGCGTCCCACGGCGCGCTGGTCAACGGCTTGCAACCGCTGTGCGTGGCGCTGTATGCGGCGTGGCTGTCCCACGAGCGGCCGTCCAAGGCCTTCTGGGCCTGCGCGGCGCTGGGCAGTGCGCTGGTGTTGAGTTACGCCTTGATCACCGGTGCCGGCAGCATCCAGGCGGGTGACTTGCTGATGCTCGGCGCGATTGCCGTGGGCGGCCTGGGTTATGCCGAAGGTGGCCGGTTGGCCAAGGAGATGGGCGGCTGGCAGGTGATCTGCTGGGCGCTGGTGCTGTCGACCCCGGTGTTGATCGGACCGGTGTGGTACCTGGCGGCGCAGCACCAAGGCGCCATTTCCATGCGCGCGTGGTGGGCGTTTGGCTACGTGTCACTGTTCTCGCAGTTTCTCGGGTTCTTTGCCTGGTACGCGGGGTTGGCCATGGGCGGCATTGCACGGGTCAGCCAGATCCAGCTGTTGCAGATATTCTTCACCATCGCGTTTTCGGCGTTGTTCTTTGGCGAACACATCGAACCGATCACCTGGGTATTTGCCTGCGGTGTGATCGCGACGGTAATGCTGGGGCGCAAGACGGCGGTGCAGCCAGCCCCGACAATCAAGGCTGGCTCAGTCTAATGTGGAGCTGGCTTGCCTGCGATGGCGGTGGTGACTGACACACCGCTATCGAAGGCAAGCCAGCGCCCACAGAGGACCGTGTTCACTTCAATTCAGGTAGCCATCGGCACGCAACAGGCTTTCCAGGCAGTGCTCGGTGATGTGGTAGAACGCCTTCAGTTCCTGGATTTTCGCCAACAGCTGCGCATTGTCCAGCGGCTCCGGGCGTTTCACGGCGAGGATCATCTTGTTCTTGTTGGTATGGTCCAACGAAATGAATTCGAACACCTTGGTCTCATAACCACAGGCTTCCAGGTACAAGGCGCGCAGGCTGTCAGTGACCATCTCCGCCTGTTGCCCCAAGTGCAGACCGTATTGCAGCATCGGTTTGAGCAACGCCGGGCTCTGGATCTGCAGGCGAATCTGTTTGTGGCAGCACGGCGAGCACATGATGATCGACGCGCCGGAACGGATGCCGGTGTGGATCGCATAGTCCGTGGCAATGTCGCAGGCGTGCAGTGCGATCATCACGTCCAGCGCGCTCGGCGCCACGCTGCGCACGTCGCCGCACTTGAACACCAGCCCCGGATGCTCCAGGCGTGCGGCGGCGGTGTTGCACAGGGTCACCATGTCTTCGCGCAATTCCACGCCGGTCACTTCGCCCTCGGCCTTGAGCGTGTTGCGCAGGTAGTCGTGAATCGCGAACGTCAGGTAGCCCTTGCCCGACCCGAAATCAGCTACGCGCACCGGCTGGTCCAGCTTGAGCGGTGACGAGGTCAGCGCGTGGCTGAACACTTCGATGAACTTGTTGATTTGCTTCCACTTGCGCGACATCGACGGGATCAGCGCCTGCCGGGCGTCGGTCACGCCCAGGTCGGCGAGGAATGGCCGGCTCAGGTCGAGAAAGCGATTTTTCTCTCGGTTGTGCTCGGCGGTCGGCGCCTCACGCAGTTGCTGTGGCTTGCTCTTGAACAGCGAGCTTTTGTTCTTCTTGCTGTACTCCAGCTGGGCTTCATCGGTCAGCGACAGCAGGTGCGCGTTCTTGAACTGCGCTGGCAACAGTTCGGCAATCGCCGCCACGCCGTCTGCCAAGGGGAAGTTCTTGGTGATGTCGCGGGTCTTGTAGCGATAAACGAAGGACAGGCACGCCTGCTCCTTGACCGTCACCGGCTTGATGATCAGCCGCTGCAACTCGGCCTCGTCACCGACGTATTTGGCCAGCACCAGCTTGATAAAGGCCTGCTGCGCGAGACTCGCGCTGAGCAATTCGATGAACTGGGCGTGGTGATCGCTGGCAGGTTGAGCGGTGACAGACATGAACAAAAACGCCTCGGGCAGGGAATGCCGGGCATTTTAGGGGGGATAAGGAATTAGGGCACGGGGTAATTTGATCAACGGTCAATTCTCAAGACCACCACAAATCCAATGTGGGAGGGGGCTTCCCCCCTCCCACACTTTTGGCCCTGTGCTGGATGGGTTATTCGAGTACGACCAGGCGATTGGGCAGCTCGTTGCGTGTTTGGGTCACTGGCACATGCACCTTGAGCAACTCCCCACAGGCCTCGATGCAACTGACAAACCCTGCCAGCGTCTGCCCCTGCTTCACCTGCTGAGTAAACGCCTGCACGATCACATCCCAACTGCTGTCATCCAGGCGCTTGGAAATGCCGTCATCCACAAGGATCTCCACATAACGCTCGGCCTCGCTGACAAAAATCAGCACGCCGGTGCTGCCCAACGTGTGGTGCAGGTTCTGTTCCAGGAACTGGCGCCGCGCCAGGTTGGACGCGCGCCAGTGGCGCACCGAACGGGGGATCAGCCGCGTCGTGACCTTGGGCAAACGGAACACCAGGCACAACACGATGAACGTCGCCCATTGCGCCAGCAGCAAGGTGTACATGGTCAGGTAGCCCGACAGGTAATGCACCACGCCGGGTACCACCAGCGCAATCAGACTGGCCCACAACAGCGGGATGTAGGCGTAGTCATCGGCACGGGCGGCCAGCACGGTCACCAGTTCGGCGTCGGTGGTTTTCTCGACGCGGGCAATCGCTTCGGCGACTTGACGCTGCTCGTGTTCAGTCAGTAAAGCCATGGTTGTCTTTGCTCTCTCATTATTATCATCACCAGCCTCCCGAGGCCCCGCCGCCGCCGAAGCCGCCACCGCCGCCACGGAA
>NZ_PCOZ01000040.1 GCF_002979555.1 Pseudomonas sp. MYb60
GCTGGTTCGGGAAGCCGGCGTCAGCCTGGTTCCACAGGTGCAGGATGTGTTGCTGCTCATCCGCGTCCAGCAGGTTCGACTGGCCGATGTTTTGTTGCCGATCGGTCACCATCGCCTGCAAGAGATTTTGCCAATGGCGCGCCATGCGCTCGATGGTGCTGCGCTCGAACAGGTCGGTGCTGTAGCCCAGCGAGGCCCACAGGCCTTCACGGCTGTCGTGGGCGTCCAGGTCCAGGTCAAAGTGCGCGGTGCGTGTTTCCCAACTGAGGTTTTCGAATGCCAGTTGCGCCAGCGAGGGCGCCTCGGCGGCAGGCCCGTCAGTCTGGAAGTTGAACATCACCTGGAACAGCGGGTTGAGGCTCAGGCTGCGTTCCGGTTGCAGGGCCTCCACCAATTGCTCGAACGGCAGGTCCTGGTGGGCCTGGGCCTCCAATGCACGTTGTTTGACCTGCGCCAGCAATTGGCTGAAGGTGGTGTGCCCGTCGATGTCGGCCTTGAGCACCTGGGTGTTGACGAAGAAGCCGATCAGGCGCTCGGTCTCGACCCGGTTACGGTTGGCAATCGGCACGCCGACCCGCACATCCTGCTGGCCGCTGTAGCGATGCAACAGGGCCTGGAACGACGCCAGCAGCAGCATGAACATCGTCACGCCCTCGGCCTGGGCCAAGGCTTTGAGGCCAGCCGTGAGGGCGTCCGGCAGCAGCACCTCCAGGCGTGCGCCGCGATGGCTTTGCTGGGCCGGGCGCTGGTGATCGAACGGCAGCTCCAGCACCGGCTGCTCGCCGCCCAGTTGCTCGCGCCAGTAATCGAGCTGGCGCGTCTTTTCCCCCGCCTCCATCCAGTCACGCTGCCACAGCGCATAGTCGGCGTACTGGATCGGCAGGCCCGGTAGCTGCAGGTCCTGGCCCTGGCTGTAAGCGGCGTAGAGCTGCACCAGCTCATCGACCATCACCTGCATCGACCAGCCGTCAGAGACGATGTGATGCTGCACCAGCACCAGCACATGCTCATCCGCCGCCAGGCGCAACAGGCTCACGCGCAGCAGCGGGCCCTGTTGCAGGTTGAACAGGCGCGCGATTTCCGTTTCGACCCGCGCCTGCACGCCGGCCTCGTCGACGTCGGCAAAGGTGATCGGCAGCGGCGCCGGCGCAAGAATCACCTGCACCGCGCCCTCTTCCGCCTGCTGCACCTGGGTGCGCAGGCTTTCGTGACGGGCCACCAGGGTGTCGAAACTGCGTTGCAGCGCAGCGATATCCAGCTGGCCACGCAGGCGCAAGGCGCTGGGGATATGGTAAGCCGCGCTGTCCGGGTCCAGTTGCCACAGGAACCATTGCCGCTCCTGGGCGTAGGACAACCGCAGCGGATGTTCGCGCCCCACCGCCGTGAGCGGCGGCGCCAACGGTGCGGCGCCTGGCGCCTGCGCCAGTACGCTGGCGACAAACGCGTCCAGGCGCGGCTGCTCGAACAGGCAGCGCAACGGTACATCGCGACCGAGTAACTGGCGCAGCTGAGAGACGACCCGCATCGCCAGCAACGAGTGCCCGCCCATCTCGAAGAAATGGTCGTTCAGCCCCACGCGCTCGGCGCCGAGGATTTCGGCCCACACCGCCGCGATGTGCTGCTCAAGCTCGGTGACCGGTGCAACCCAGGCCTGTCGCGACTGGCTGGCATCGGGTTGCGGCAAGGCCTGGCGGTCGAGCTTGCCATTCGGGTTGAGGGGCATGCGCTCAAGGAACAGCAGGTGCGCCGGCACCATGTAGTCGGGCAGTTGCTCGCGCATCTGGCGCTTGAGCGTGTCGGCGTCCTGCGGGTCGGCCACCAGGTAGGCGATCAGCTGGTTATCGGCCGCCACCACCACGGCTTCGCGAACGCCAGGCTGGGCCAGCAAGAGTGCCTCGATTTCGCCCAGCTCGATGCGGAAACCCCGGATCTTCACTTGATGGTCGACGCGGCCGACGTACTCGATCACTCCGTCCGCGCGATAACGCGCGAGGTCGCCGCTGCGGTACAGGCGCTCGCCGCTGGCACCAAAAGGGTCCGGCACGAAACGTTCGGCGCTGAGCAGCGGTCGGTTCAGGTACGCCCGGGCCAGCCCGCACGGGCTGCCGATGTACAACTCGCCCACCGCGCCCAATGGCGTCAGGTTCAGGTCGCGGTCCAGCACATACAGCGCACGGCCCGGCAGCGCGCGGCCGATCGGGCTGGCTGTGGCGCCAATCACTTCGTCTGCCGTCGTGCAGTCCAGCACGCTGGACACCACGGTCGCTTCGGTAGGGCCATAGGTATTGAGCAAGCGCACGTGCCCCAGGCCAGCTTTCACCCATTGGGCCGGGCCTTCCAGCGGCATCGCTTCGCCGCCGATATGGACCTGGCGCAATGCACCGTAGCTACGCGGCCCGGCAGCCAGGCAATCGAGCAGGAACAGGTTCCAATAGGCCGTCGGCAGGTCCGCCAGGGTAATGCCCTGGCGGATGATTTCGGCGTACAGCCGGCCACTGTCCCACAGCTCGGCACCGCGCAAGACCACCGTGGCGCCGTGGGTCAGGGCCGGGTAAAGCTGCTCGACGAACCCGTCGAAATTGAGGGTCGCGAATTGCAGCACCCGATCATCCGCCGTCAACTGCGAATAGCCGGCGGCGATGCTGGAAAATTCAGTAAGTGCGCGATGATGGATCGCCACGCCCTTGGGTTTGCCGGTGGAGCCGGAGGTGTAGATCACATAGGCGAGGTTGTGCGGGTCGAGGGCGACCTGCGGATTGTCTTGTGCACAGGCCTGCAGGGCCGCGTCGGCGTGGTCGATATCCAGGCGCTGCACGTCGGGCGCCAGCGCCAGTGTCTGGGCGCAATGGCACAGCACCAGGCGCACGCCGCTGTCCTGCACCATGTGCAGCAGGCGCTCGCGCGGGTAGTGGGGATCGAGCGGCACGTAGGCGCCGCCAGCCTTGAGGATCGCCAGCAGGCTGACGACCATGTCGAACGAGCGCTCCACCGCGACGCCCACCATCACCTCGGGGCCGACGCCCTGATCGATCAGGTAGTGGGCCAACTGGTTGGCCCGGCGGTTCAAGGCGTCGTAGCTGAGGGACTGCTCGTCCAGACACAGCGCAACGGCGTGCGGACGTTGCCGGGCCTGGGCTTCAAACAGGCCATGCACGCCGACCGCGCTTTCGAACGCGGCGGCGCTGTGGTTCCAGGTGTGCACCATCTGCTGCTGTTCGTCAGCCGCCAACATCGCCATATGCTCGATGCGCACCTGCACATCGCCGGTGACCAGAATGTGCAGCAGACGTTGCCAGTGCCGGGCCATGCGCGCCACGGTGCGAGCTTCGAACAGGTCGGTGGCGTAGGTCCACGAGGCCCAGAGCCCTTGCTCGGTTTCTTCGGTGTCCAGGCTCAGGTCGAACTGGGTGCTGTGCTCTTCGCTCTCCAGCGTCTGCACCACCAGGCCCGGCAACTGATGGGCGCCGGCCGATGCACGGGACTGGGTCTGGTGGTTGAACATCACCTGGAACAGCGGGTTGTGACTCAGGCTGCGCTCCGGTTGCAGCGCTTCCACCAGTTGCTCGAACGGCAGGTCCTGATGACTCTGAGCCTCCAGCGCACGCTGTTTGACGTGGGCCAGCACCTGACTGAAGGTCATCTGGCCGTCGAGGTCAGCCTTGAGCACCTGGGTGTTGACGAAAAAGCCGATCAGGCCCTCGGTCTCGCCCCGATTGCGGTTGGCATTCGGCACGCCGACGCGGATATCGGACTGGCCGCTGTAGCGGTACAACAAGGTCTGGAACGACGCCAACAACAGCATGAACAACGTCACGCCTTCGCGTTTTGCCAGGGCCTTGAGGGTCGCGACCAGCGCGGGCTCCAGCGCCACATCGTGACGGGCCCCGCGATAGCTCTGCCGGGCCGGGCGCGGGTGGTCCAGCGGCAACTCCAGTACCGGCTGGGTGCCGCCCAACTGTTCGCACCAATAGCCGAGCTGGCGCGCCTTCTCGCCGGCTTCCATCCAGCGGCGCTGCCACAGGGCGTAGTCGGCATACTGGATCGGCAGCGGTGGCAGCGGGCAGTCGAAACCCTGGCTGTACGCCGCGTAGAACTGCAGCAGTTCCTGCACCATGACGCCCATGGACCAGCCGTCCGAGACGATATGGTGCTGCACCAGCACCAGCACATGTTCCTGTTCGCTCAGTTTGAACAGGCTCAGGCGCAACAGAGGGCCGTGCTGCAGATCGAACGGCCGGGCGATTTCCGCCTGCACGCGGTCCTGCAATCGGGCCTCGTCCACGGCGGTTTCAAGCAGCTCGATGCGCGCCTGTTCCAACACCACCTGGGAACGCTGCTCGCCCTCCAGGTTGAGGCGCGTGCGCAGGCTTTCATGACGCGCCAGCAGGCTGTCGAAGCTGCGTTGCAGCGCGTCTTTATCCAGGTTGCCCGTCAGGCGCAGGACGCCGGGGATATGGTAGGCGGCACTGTCCGGGTCGAGTTGCCAGAGAAACCATTGGCGCTCCTGCGCATAGGACAGCGGCAGGGCCTGGCCTTCTTCGCGGACCGATACGATGGGCAATTGGGCGAAGCTCATGCCGCGGCTTTGCAGGCGCTGGTAAAACTGCTCGCGCTGTTCAAGCGGCAGGCGAAGAAAGCGCGAGACCAGATCAATATTGGGGTTGGAAAGCATGGGTCAAATCGCCTCTAGTTCGCTCAAAAAGTCACGAAGGTCATCAAAATCTTCTGCGGTGCCCGCGCTGAAGGTGGCGGCGGCCTGCACGTAGGCGCGCAGCGTGTCGGTCTGGAACACTTCCACCAACGGCACTTCCAGGCCCAGCTCGGCCTGGACCCGCGAGGTAATCTGGATAGCCAGCAGGGAGTGCCCGCCCACTTCGAAGAAGTTGTCGTTCAAGCCCACGTGCGGCAGGCGCAATATGTCGGCCCAGATCGCGGCGATCTGCTGTTCCAGTTCGGTTTCCGGGGCCACGTAGGCTCGTTGCAACAGGCTCGCGTCCGGTTCGGGCAGGCCCTTGCGGTCGAGCTTGCCGTTGGGGGTCAGCGGCATTTGCGCGAGGAACATGAAGTGCGCCGGCACCATGTAGTCCGGCAGGCGCGCCTTGAGGGCACGGCGCAGGCTGTCGCGCAAACCGCTTTCGTCGGCCAGGCCGGCGTCGGCAGGCACTACGTAAGCCACCAGGTGTTTGCCGGTGGGACCGTCCTGGGCCACCACCACGGTTTCACCGACGTTGTCCTGCTCTCGCAGGCGCGCTTCGATCTCGCCCAGTTCGATACGGAAACCACGGATTTTCACCTGGTGGTCGACACGGCCGAGGTAGTCCAC
>NZ_PCOZ01000041.1 GCF_002979555.1 Pseudomonas sp. MYb60
ACTTTTCCGAGAGTTGTGTCGTTAAGATCTGATAGAGCAGCGGTGCCCAAGGCAATGCACCGGGCATGGACGACTTATGGGAGGGCTGGAGTAACGGCTTGCCCCGCGCTGAAGATGCTGGTGGACATTGCCCGCGCCGAGCGGCAAGTGGAGTTGGAATGGTATTTGGTGGAAGCCGGGGCCTTGCGCCGTGCCGCTATGTAGCGAACAACCCGGCGCAGTATTGCCGCGGGTAGGTGAAGCAGTACGTGCCGACGAGTGCGTTCAGGGATAACCCGGAGCGCAGTGAAGTGACGGCGAGTGGGTTGGGGGGGCGCATGTGGCACGGTGGTTGGGAGATCGGCAGGGGTGCCGGTTAATGCCGTGACGTTCGATTGCGTACGTTCATTGAATGGTCGAAAAAACGGGCCTCTTGTGAGGCCCATTCTGGGTTACCTGTACTCCACCAATATGGCCGCAACGACTCCCCAGGCTAGGGCTGTGAAAGCCATTGTAATAATGGCTTTGAAATGACGTTTCAGGTGAGGCGGAAAATTCTCTAGATCGGTTGGATCGAGTTGTCCACTAATGAGTGAAGCCCTTGGCCATACCACCATTCCGGCGATTTTTGACATTTCCAACAGGGACCAAATCAAGCCACGGTTGCCCAGGAATGGGCCCCATAAGTAGATGAAACGGCTGTTTTTCAAGGCTTCTTTTATGGCTTCCAGGTGGCGGTGGGTGACGTATAGGCTGTATGCAATGCCTATGGCGGATAGCAAGCCTGGGGCCCCCAGAAAAGCTATCGCAACCCAAGGATGCCAAGTGTCGATACTGGTCATGGTGTTTAACCTCGTATAATTTTTCGCCGATGTATTCACCAGCGTTTCCACCCAATGTTGTGCCTACCCATGCGCCGAATACCCCGGGATCTGCCCCGGCCCACCAATTTTTTTCCAATGATGTACCCTGCTTTTAGTGGGAGTTCCGAGTGCTGTTGTCAACGTAGGGTGATCCTTCATCAAACTACTTAATCTTCAGCAGCACGACGACGACGGTTAGCCAAACGCCGGTAACAATTACCATCGCGAAGTCGAGTTTGAGCAGGCGTTGGAGGTAAGGAGGGAAGTTTTTATGATCGACAGTATCGAGATCGCCGATGCGGATGTGTGTCTGCGGCATCATTATCATCCCTGTGATTTTTGTTATCTCAAACAGTGACCAAATCAAACCCCGTTTTCCCAGACTCGTACCCCAAATATAAATATAACGGCTGTTCTTTAACGCCTCTTTCAAGGCCTCCAGGTGATAGCGACTCAAGTACAAGCTGTATGCAATATTCACAAGCGCGAGCAGGCTCCAGCCACCAAGAGCAATGATCGCAACCCAAGGGGACCAAGTGTCAATACTGGTCATAGGTGAGCAACTTCGTACAATTTCTCTCCGATCGCTTCACCTGCTTTTTCTCCGCCCGTCGTGCCCACCCATGCGCCGGTCCCTACAACTGCGGCGACGCAGATAACACCTCCAATTCCTGTTGTGGCGCCGAGAGCCAGGCAGATCGGGCCACTGGCAAGCAGTCCTGCTCTTCCACCCCAAATACCACCAGCAGTGGATAAGCCGAACTTCCCCCCTTCAGTAAACTTGACTTTCACACAAGCTGCCCCCGAATCCTCATTGCACACTTGCTGAATAGCCAGTAACGAAGATATACCGCCAATGCCAATCCCAATATATCCACCCGCCTTCATGTACTTGGCTGCTCGACTGACTGCCTCCACATGCGCCGAATACCCCGGAATCTGCCCCGGCCCTCCGGCCTTGTCCCAGTGATGCACCAAACTTCGGCTGGAAATACCCAGCGCTGTTTTCAACTTGGGGTGATCACCCAACGTCGTCTGCCCGCGCAGACGAGTGGAGTTCAGCAGGTGTGCGTCCAACTGAGCGAGCAAACGCTTGCGATCAGCGAAAAACTGCGGTGATTTGAGGTGGCCGTGCTGGCGATAGCTTTCCTGATGCAAGCGTTCGATGGCTTGGAGTGTGTCGCGAAGATTGGACAGGTGCTTCTCCATCACCACCGCACTGACACCCAGCCAGGTCGAGGTATGGCCGATGAAGCTGGCAATTTCGGCACCGTGACGATGCACGAAGTCAGCTTCATCCGGGGTAAGGGGATCAAGAGCGTCGTCAACCTGTTGAGCAGCCTGCATCAT
>NZ_PCOZ01000042.1 GCF_002979555.1 Pseudomonas sp. MYb60
ACTTTTCCGAGAGTGGTGTCGTTAAGGTCTGATAGAGCAGCGGTGCCCAAGGCAATGCACCGGGCATGGACGACTTATGGGAGGGCTGGAGTAACGGCTTGCCCCGCGCTTTGCCGTTCTTATGTGGGTATCAGGTGTGGTCGGCAGAGCGATTCACTTGAACGTTATCGCGGGCCTCGGATAAGGCACGCTTAAGTTATCGGAGCTCTAATAAAATGGCTATGACTATCATCCAAATCAGTGAGGTCAGCATTAATGTCGTATTAACGATCAAGTGTCTTCTCAGGTGAGGTGGGAAGTGTTCAAGGTCGACAGGATTAATATCTCCAGTTTGGATGTATGCCCTCGACCACAAAACCATTCCGGCAATTTTCGAAATCTCAAACAGAGACCAAATAAAACCTCTTTTTCCAAGACTTGTTCCCCACAAGTAAATATAGCGGCTGTTTTTTAAGGCCTCCTTTATAGCGTCAATATGACAGCGGCTCAGGTACAGACTGTATGCGGTGCCGGCAGCGGATAGCAGAATTGGCGCCCCAAGAAAAAAGATCGCAATCCAGGGAGACCAGTTGTCGATACTGGTCATGGTTGAGTCACCTGGTAAATCTTTTCCCCAATTGCTTCGCCAGCTCTACCACCGACAGTCGTACCCACCCATGCGCCAGTCCCCACTAAGGCCGCGACGCAGACAACGCCTCCGATACCTCCGGTGGCTGCCCCAATCGCCAGACAAATCGGACCACCAGCAAACGCCCCCGCTGATCCACCGGCAACACCACCACCAGTAGAGCCAACGAATTTCCCGCCTTCGGTAAACTTGACTTTCTCACAAGCGGCCGCAGAGTCACCGTTGCACACCTGCTGAATAGCCAGCAACGAGGACACACCTCCGAGGCCAATACCGATATATCCCCCCGCCTTCATGTACTTGGCTGCACGACTCACCGCCTCCACATGCGCGGAATAACCCGGAATCTTCCCCGGCCCACCCGCCTTGTCCCAGTGATGCACCAAGCTGCGGCTGGAAATACCCAGTGCCGTTTTCAACTTGGGATGATCACCCAAGGTCGTCTGGCCACGTAGGCGAGTAGAGTTCAGCAGGTGAGCGTCCAAATGAGCGAGCAAGCGTTTGCGTTCGGCGAAGAACTGCGGTGATTTGAGGTGACCATGCTGGCGATACTCTTCGTGATGCATACGTTCAATGGCTTGGAGCGTGTCGCGCAGGTTGCCCAGGTGTTTCTCCATCACCACCGCACTTACACCCAGCCAGGTCGAGGTATGGCCGATGAAGCTGGCCATTTCTGCGCCGTGACGATGCAGGAAGTCAGCCTCATCCGGCGTAAGTGAATCCAGTGAGGCGTCGACTTGTTGGGCGACCTGCATCAATTGTGATTCCTGATAGGTGCAGGAAGTATTGTTCGGATCACTGAGCACAATCAGTGAACTGGCTTTAACGTTCACCGTGCGAGGATTGAGCGCTCGGAATTTGCGCATCACCGCCGAATCAGGTGCAGGAAACAGCGTTTTCTCCAACGCTTCGCGGCTCATGCTCTTGGGGACGATATAGAAACCTGGTTCCTGGCCTTGCACGCCGTTGAGTGCAATCGGCACTCTAGTGCCGGAAGGCGC
>NZ_PCOZ01000043.1 GCF_002979555.1 Pseudomonas sp. MYb60
TCGAACAAGTCCGCCACCAGGCCGTAATCGGCCACCTGGAAGATCGGTGCTTCTTCGTCCTTGTTGATCGCGACGATCACTTTGGAGTCTTTCATACCGGCCAGGTGCTGGATCGCGCCGGAGATACCGACGGCGATGTACAGCTGCGGCGCAACGATCTTGCCGGTCTGACCGACCTGCATGTCGTTGGGTACGAAACCTGCGTCGACGGCAGCGCGGGAAGCGCCGACCGCAGCGCCCAGCTTGTCGGCCAGGGCGTACAGGTGCTTGAAGTTGTCACCGTTCTGCATGCCACGGCCGCCGGACACGACGATCTTGGCAGCGGTCAGCTCAGGACGGTCCGACTTGGCCAGCTCTTCGCCAACAAAGCTGGAAGTGCCAGCATCGTGGGCAGCTGCAACAGCTTCAACGGTAGCCGAACCCCCTTCAGCGGCAACCGGGTCGAAACCGGTGGCACGCACGGTGATGACTTTTACCGAGGCAGTCGATTGCACGGTGGCAATGGCGTTACCGGCGTAGATCGGGCGCTTGAAGGTGTCGGCGCTTTCGACCGAGATGATCTCGGAGATCTGGTCAACGTCCAGCTGCGCAGCAACGCGTGGCAGGATGTTTTTGCCGTTGGAAGTGGCGGCAGCCAGGATGTGGCTGTAGCCGGCGCCGAGCTCTGCAATCAGAGGCGCGACGTTTTCCGGCAGTTGATGCGCGTAGGCGGCATTGTCAGCGTTCAGGACTTTGCTCACGCCTGCGATTTTTGCAGCGGCTTCAGCCACGGCGCCAGCGCCTTGGCCTGCTACCAGCACGTGAATGTCGCCACCGATTTTGGCGGCAGCGGCCACGGTATTCAGGGTGGCCGGGGCCAGCACCTTGTTATCGTGTTCGGCGATTACGAGGATAGTCATGGTCAGATCACCTTCGCTTCGTTTTTCAGTTTCTCGACCAACTCGGCAACAGACTTGACCTTGATGCCCGCGCTGCGTGCAGCCGGTGCTTCAACTTTTACGGTCTTGTTGGTGGAGGCGGTGGAAACGCCCAAGGCATCCGGAGTCAGGGACTCAAGCGGCTTCTTCTTGGCTTTCATGATGTTCGGCAGGGACGCGTAGCGCGGCTCGTTCAAACGCAGGTCGGTGGTGACGATGGCCGGCAGTTTCAACGAAACGGTCTGTGCGCCGCCGTCGATTTCACGGGTCACGGCAACGCTGTCGCCGCTCACTTCGACTTTGGACGCGAAGGTGCCCTGGCCGTAACCGGTCAGTGCAGCCAGCATCTGGCCAGTCTGGTTGTTGTCGCTGTCGATGGCTTGTTTGCCGAGGATCACCA
>NZ_PCOZ01000044.1 GCF_002979555.1 Pseudomonas sp. MYb60
TGAATCGCCCCGGGTTTTCTAGACACTCTCCAGGCTCGCTGCGTAACGCTTTTCAAACTCTACCGGTGACAGCTGATTGTTGAAACTATGACGTCGTTTTGGGTTGTAAAACATCTCGATGTAATCGAACACATCATCCCGAGCATCCTGGCGTGTAGTGTAGATTTTACGCTTAATCCGTTCCCGCTTTAGCAGCTGGAAAAAGCTCTCCGCTACAGCGTTGTCGTGGCAGTTACCTCGACGACTCATGCTGGCTACCAGGTTGTTAGCTTTCAAGAAGCTTCGCCAGTCTGAGCTGCTGTACTGACTACCTTGATCCGAGTGGATCATCACCTCTTGCTTCGGCTTACGTCTCCAAACCGCCATCAGCAGTGCATCAATGGCTACGTCGCTGGTCATCTGCGACTTCATTGACCAACCAATGATCTGGCGTGAAAACAGATCGAGCACCACGGCCAAATACAGCCAGCCTTCATATGTTCGGATGTAGGTAATGTCTGTGACCCAGACTTTGTTGGGTTCTCTGACATCGAATTGGCGCTTCAGTAAGTTCGGTGAGGCAACGGCTGGTTTACCGCCATATTTTCCCGGCCTCCGTCGATACCCAGTCTGAGAACGTAAACCTTCAAGGCGCATCAACCTAGCCACCCGGTGACGGCCACAGCTCTCACCAACCTCTCGCAGGTCATCATGGATCTTGCGATAGCCATAAACGCCACCGCTTTCCAGCCAGGAGTGTTTGATCAATCCAAGCAGTCGCTGATCGTCCTTGGCTCGCGCAGATTTTGGTTCTGATAGCCACGCGTAGTAGCCGCTGGGATGAACCTTGAGCGTCAGACAAAGCCGTCGAATCGCGTAATGACCCGCTTGCTGCTTAATAAAGGCGTACTTCAGCCGCACTCCTTGGCAAAGTACGCGGCGGCCTTTTTTAAGATGTCTCGCTCCTCCGTCACCCGTTTCAGCTCGGCACGTAGACGACGAACCTCAGCGCTCTGATCATCCTCCTCAACGCGCTGTTCCTGGGGCTTGGTGTAGCGCTTAACCCAGGCATAGAGGCTGTGCACGGACACACCCAATCGTGCAGCCACCTCCGAGACAGGAAGCTGCTTTTCGGTCACTTGCTTGACCGCCTGGATTTTGAATTCTTCGGGATATCGCTGGTTGCTCATGGCACCTCCTAATGGGCCTCATTTTAAGGCTTGGAGGTGTCTACGAAACTAGGGGCGATTCA
>NZ_PCOZ01000045.1 GCF_002979555.1 Pseudomonas sp. MYb60
GGTGCACGCGCTGATGGGCGAGAACGGCGCGGGCAAGTCCACGCTGCTCAAGATTCTCGGCGGCGCCTACATCCCCAGCAGCGGCACGGTGCAGATCGGCGCGCAGACCATGGCCTTCAAATGCGCCGCCGACAGCATCGCCAGCGGCGTTGCGGTGATTCACCAGGAGTTGCACCTGGTGCCGGAAATGACCGTGGCCGAGAACCTGTTCCTCGGGCATTTGCCGTCGCGTTTCGGCGTGGTCAACCGGGGGCTGCTGCGCAAGCAGGCCCTCGCGTGCCTCAAAGGGTTGGCGGATGAAATCGACCCGGAGGAGAAGCTGGGAAGGCTGTCGTTGGGCCAGCGCCAACTGGTGGAAATCGCCAAGGCGCTGTCCCGCGGCGCCCATGTGATCGCCTTCGACGAGCCCACCAGCAGCCTGTCGGCGCGGGAGATCGACCGATTGATGGCGATCATCACGCGCCTGCGCGACGAGGGCAAAGTGGTGCTTTACGTGTCGCACCGCATGGAAGAGGTGTTCCGCATCTGCAACGCGGTGACGGTGTTCAAGGACGGCCGTTTCGTGCGCACCTTCGATGACATGAGCGCGCTGACCCACGATCAACTGGTGACCTGCATGGTCGGCCGGGATATCGAGGACATCTACGACTATCGCCCGCGTGAGCACGGCGAGGTGGCGCTGAAGGTCGATGGGTTGCTTGGCCCCGGTCTGCGTGAGCCCGTCAGTTTCGAGGTGCGCAAGGGCGAGATCCTTGGGTTGTTCGGGCTGGTGGGGGCAGGGCGCACCGAGTTGTTTCGCTTGCTCAGCGGCTTGACCCGCAGCAGCGCCGGCAGCCTGGAACTCTGCGGTGAAAGCCTGCAACTGCGCTCACCCCGCGACGCCATCGCCGCCGGTGTGCTGCTGTGCCCGGAGGACCGCAAGAAGGAAGGCATCATCCCGCTGTCCAGCGTCGCCGAGAACATCAACATCAGTGCCCGTGGCGCACATTCGGCCTTCGGTTGGCTGCTGCGCGACGGCTGGGAGAAGGGCAACGCCGAGCACCAGATCAAGGCGATGAAGGTCAAGACGCCGAACGCCGAGCAGAAAATCATGTACCTGTCCGGCGGCAACCAACAGAAAGCCATTCTCGGCCGCTGGCTGTCGATGCCGATGAAAGTACTGTTGCTGGATGAACCGACGCGGGGCATCGATATCGGCGCCAAG
>NZ_PCOZ01000046.1 GCF_002979555.1 Pseudomonas sp. MYb60
CAAAGGCGCCAACGCCGGCCACGCCACCGAAGCCAACATGGACCGCCTCGACGGTGACGGCGCCAAAGCCGCCCTCGAAGCCCGCGCCGTCACTGCCAGTGACTCCGCTGCCATCGTGCGCGCCAAGGCCGCCCTCGACAAACTCGACGTCGCCGAAGGCCTCGCCGAACTCGAAGGCTCCGCCGCCCGTGTCGCCGTTGACGAAAAGCGCATGATCAACTGCCGCGCCGACCTCAACCAACTCGTGCCGTTCAAGTACGACTGGGCCTGGCAGAAGTACCTCGACGGCTGCGCCAACCACTGGATGCCGCAAGAGGTCAACATGACCGCCGACATCGCGCTGTGGAAAAACCCCGAAGGCCTGACCGACGACGAACGCCGCATCGTCATGCGCAACCTGGGCTTCTTCTCCACCGCCGACTCCCTGGTGGCCAATAACCTGGTGCTGGCTGTGTACCGCCTGATCACCAACCCGGAGTGCCGCCAGTACATCCTGCGCCAGGCCTTCGAAGAGGCGATCCACACCCACGCCTACCAGTACTGCATCGAATCGCTGGCCATGGATGAAGGCGAGATCTTCAACATGTACCACGAGATCCCATCGGTCGCCAAAAAGGCAGCCTGGGGCCTGAAGTACACCCGTTCGATCTCCGATCCGAAGTTCGAAACCGGCACCGTCGACACCGACAAAGAGCTGCTGCGCAACCTGGTCGCCTACTACTGCGTCCTCGAAGGCATCTTCTTCTATTGCGGCTTCACCCAGATTTTGTCCATGGGCCGTCGCAACAAAATGACCGGCGTCGCCGAGCAGTTCCAGTACATCCTGCGCGATGAGTCGATGCACCTGAACTTCGGTATCGACGTGATCAACCAGATCAAAATCGAAAACCCACACCTGTGGGACGCCGAGATGAAGGAAGAAGCGACCCAGATGATCCTGCAAGGGACCCAACTGGAGATCGAATACGCGCGCGATACCATGCCGCGCGGTGTACTCGGCATGAACGCGGCGATGATGGAGGACTACCTCAAGTTCATCGCCAACCGTCGCCTGTCGCAGATTGGCTTGAAGGAAGAGTATCCAGGGACAACCAACCCGTTCCCGTGGATGAGCGAGATCATGGACTTGAAGAAAGAGAAAAACTTCTTTGAGACCCGCGTGATCGAGTATCAGACCGGTGGCGCGTTGAGCTGGGATTGA
>NZ_PCOZ01000005.1 GCF_002979555.1 Pseudomonas sp. MYb60
CCGGCGCACAAAAGTAGCTGTTAATCAGCTCAAACTCCGCATCAGTCGCGGCGAACTCATGTTCCCCGCGTTGATTGCGACGATGCAATCTGCCTCGACAGGTGTCATCGTCCACCTCGATGTAGTGGACACAATGCGCAACCTCGGCAGCGTCAGCCAGGCCGCGTAACCACCGTCGGTCTTGTGGCGTATTGGCAGGAAAGTCCAGGACCACGGTCACGCCAGCCCTCAGCAGATCGCTGACGAGCGGGCCTAGCACCTCGCGGATCTGGTGTGCGAGGCGCACGTAGTCGGCGATTGACTTGATCTGGTCAGGGTACAGCCGTGAGAGCCACTGATCCTCGCTCAGCAGAATGGCCGAGTGTTCGGCTGCCAGGCTTTTGGCCAGGGTTGATTTGCCGGAGGCGATTTTGCCTGACGTGAGATGAAGCGCGGGGTTGGGCATTGGGGACTTCTCCTTGTCGAGCCTTGATGATGCTGATTGCGAAGCGTTGGAGCAACCACCGTCCGGCCATCGCACGCGATGCTTGGCGCCCTGTCGCGAGGCCGCCTTCGGAAACAAGCCCCCTCCCACAGGTGAGGGCGCACCGCTATCATATGCCCTTTCGCTCAATGCCCCAGGAACCGTCCATGCCCGCCCTAATCCTGCGCAACGCCCGCCCTGCCGATGCCGAACGTTGCTTCGAGATCGAAATCAGCGCCTACGAAGGCGACGAAGCCGCGACCTTGGCGAAGATCGCCACGCGCATTGCGCTGTACCCCGAGGGCTTTCTGATCCTGGAAGCCGATGGCCAGGTCGTGGGTTTTATCAACGGCGGGTGTGCCCATGAGGTGGTGATGTCGGATGAGGCGTTCAAGGAGTTGGTGGGGCATTCGGCCGACGCGCCCAATGTGGTGATCATGTCGGTGGTGGTCGACCCGGCGCATCAGGGCAAGGGTTACGCCACCACACTGATGACCGAGTTTGTGCAACGCATGCGCGACCTGGGCAAGCAGACCCTCCACCTCATGTGCAAGGACCAGCATGTGCCGATGTACCAGCGCATGGGCTATCGGTATGTGCAACCCTCGGCGTCGGATCATGGCGGGATGGCGTGGCATGAGATGGTGATGGCGCTGTAGGACATGCCACGGATGACGCTACCAGAGATGACCACCCTGCCCATTGAAGTCAGTGACCAACCCAACCCCGAGGCCGAGCGTGTTCTCGGCAGCGGCCTGTCGGCGTTCAATGAAGCCGCCACCGGCTACAACGACCGCCAACCGCTGATGGTGCTGGTCAAAGATCCCGACACCCAGCACATCCTGGGCGGCATCACCGGCAAGACCTCATTGGGCATGGCTTTCCTCGATCTCTTCCACTTGCCCGAACGCTTGCGCGGTACGGGCCTTGGCCGTCAGTTGCTGCAGGCATTTGAAGACGAGGCCCGGCGCCGGGGGTGTCGCAACGCCGTGCTGTACACCCTCAGTTTCCAGGCGCCGGGGTTTTACGAGAAACACGGTTGGGTACGCTTTGGCGAGATCCCCTGCGAGCCGGACGGCAGCAGCCGGGTGTTTCTGTCCAAGGTGTTGTAACGCCCTACCAGCTCCCCGACGCGCCACCTCCCCCGCTGGAGCCGCCGCCACCCGACGAACTGCTGCTGAAGCGGCTGGAACCGGACCCCGAACTACCGCCCGAATGCGAGCCCGAACCGCTGCCCACTTTGCCAAAGATGATCAGCGCCACGAACGAGGCAATCGGCACCGCCAGCAGCCAGCCATCCCGGCCTGCGTCGGCCACCAGCCCCGCCACCCCATACACGGCCACCGCCGCCAACAGCCGTGCGACGAAACCCGTGCGGCTTTTGCGCCAGGCGTCGCGCATGATCACGAACAGGATCAGGTACAAGCCGAGCACCACCAGCGCGCCCAGTGGAAACGCCAGCCAGTGCAGGAAATTGACCTCTACCGAACGGTTCGCCACCAGCAGACCGGCGATGTACACCAGCAGGCCGATCACGCAATAGAACACCCTACGCGCCATCCACAACGCGCCGAAGGTCGCGCCGCCAATCAATACGGTAAGCGGCACCACAAACAGGTACACCGGCCACTCACGCCCACCGCCAAAGATGGCCAGCAGCACAGTCAGCGCGACCGTCGCGATCAGCGCGCGGCGCCAGCGCAGTGCACCGGTCGCCATCAACACGCCACCGAGGCCGCCCAGTACAAACGCCAGCAGCACCGCGATGGCGCCTGTTGGGAAGCCCGGTTCGGCAACCTCGGGCAGGTCGCCGCCGTCCACCAGCACCACCAGGTCATTCACGCCCGCGACAACACCCTGCACGTAGTCGCCCTGGCGAAATGCCGGGGTGATGTGTTCTTCGATGATGCGATGGGCCAGCAGGTCCGTGACCGTTCCTTCCAGCCCGTAACCCACTTCGATGCGGACCTTGCGATCGTCCTTGGCCACCACCAGCAGCACGCCGTCGTTGATGTCCTTGCGCCCCAGCTGCCAGGCACGGAACAGTTGATTGGCGTAGTCCTCGATGCTCACGCCACCGGTGCCGGGCACCAGCAATACGGCGACCTGAGCGCCTTTGCGTTGCTCAAGCGCGGCGAGTTGCGCTTTCAGGCGGACGGTGGTGTCAGCATCCAACGTATGGGTGAGGTCGATCACACGCTGATCGAGGGCGACGCCAATCGGTGAACTGTCGGCCTGCGCCGTGATCAACACACCGGCCACTGTCCACACCAGCAGGCTCAAAACGGATTGCCGCACCCAACGCATCATGTTTGTTACCTGAAGTTTCATCCTGAAACCGCAGACTTTACCCGATCAGCGCTATAACGCGTGACCCCAGGCAGTTGTCTATCTAAACTCGCCACACGTATAGCACTACGCCATAAACGAGAAGCCATGAACCTTCAGCACCGCAACAACGTCAGTGTGATGGGCAACGGCACCTCGACCCTGGTGTTCTCCCACGGTTTCGGCTGCAACCAGGCCATGTGGAATTACCTGGCGCCAAGCTTTTGCGAGCATTTTCGCGTGGTGATATACGACCTGGTGGGCGCCGGCCTGTCGGACCTCAGTGCCTTCGACACAGCCAAATACAGCTCGCTGGACGGTTATGCCCGTGACCTGAACGAATTGATCGACGAATTCGCCATCGGCCCGGTGATTCTTGTGAGCCACTCAGTGAGTGCCATGATTGCCGCCCTCGCCGACCGCCAGGCCCCCGGGCGGATCGCTGCGCATGTAATGATCGGCCCCTCGCCGCGCTACGTCGATGCAGAAGGTTATGTCGGAGGGTTCAAACTCGCCGATGTCCAGGACCTGCTGGATACCCTCGACAGCAATTACCTCGGCTGGTCCAGCGCCATGGCCCCGGCAATCATGGGCGCACCCGGGCAACCGGCGCTGAGCGAAGAGCTGACCGACAGTTTCTGCCGTACCGAGCCGGAGATCGCCAAGCAATTCGCGCGGGTGACATTCATGTCGGACAACCGGCACGACGTCGCAGGCCTGCTTACCCCGGTGCTGATCCTGCAATCGAGTGACGACCTGATCGCGCCCGTGGCGGTGGGTGAATACCTGCACCGCGTATTGCCCAACAGCACGTATTGCCTGGTGGACAACGTCGGCCATTGCCCGCACATGAGCGCGCCGCAAGCCTGTGCCAAGGCGATGCAAGCCTTCCTGGCGCCATGGAGGGTCGCTCATGCCAGCTGAATTGTTTGAACACGCCGCCTGCGCCCTGGCCGTCATCGGTGAGGACGGTACGCTCCTGCAAACCAACGCACGCTTCAGCGAGTGGCTGGGGTTCAGTCATGCCGAGCTGTGTGGGCGGCGCTTCCAGGACCTGCTGAGCATGGGCGGCCGGATGTTCCACCAGACCCATCTCGCGCCCATGCTGCGCATGCAGGGCAGCATCACCGAAGTGAAGCTGGACATGCTGCACCGCGACGGTCACAAGGTGACGGTGCTGCTCAATGGCGCCAAGCGTGACCACGCCGACGGCCCGGTGTACGACCTGGCGCTGTTCGGCACCACCGACCGCGACAAATACGAGCGCGAGTTGCTCAATGCGCGCAACTTCGCCGAAGCGCTGCTGCTGGATAAAACCGCCACCGAGCTGGCCCTCAAGCAAGCCCAGGCCGAGCTGAGCGAAGCCTATGCCATCGCCCAACGCCGCGCGTTGTTTGCCGAGCAGATGGTGGCCATCGTCAGCCATGACTTGAAAAACCCGATGACCGCGATCCGCATGGCTTCGGACTTTCTTTCCCATGGCGAGCGCACCGCCAAGGAGCGCCAGCTGCTCGGACATATCGGCCAGTCGTCCGAACGGGCCCATCGCATGATCGCCGACCTGTTGGACTTCACCCAGGCGCGGGTCGGCCACGGCATCATCATCAAGACCACCGCCCGCGACCTGCACGCCGTGACGCACCAGGCCGTGGATGAATTGCGCATGGCGTTCCCCAAGGCCAGCCTGGAGCACCATACCCACGGCGCCGGCGACGCGGTGATCGATGCCGACCGCGTGCAACAGGTGATTGGCAACCTGGTGGCCAACAGCGTGGCCTACGGCGACTTGAATCGGCCGATCACCATTACCTCGCGCCAGGGCGACAGCGGTTGCGACGTGTCTGTGCACAACCACGGCGCGGCGATTCCGGAAACCTTGCTGGCCGGGCTGTTCGAGCCCATGACCCGCGGCACCGACCAAGGTCTGAATGTGCGCAGCGTGGGCTTGGGCCTGTACATCGTGCGGGAATTGGCGCGGGTGCATGGCGGTGATGTAACGGTGACGTCGACTGAACGGGACGGCACGACCTTCTGCGTGCGTTTGCGGCCTGAGTAAGATCTTGCAATAAATTATCAATAACGCCACCATTGAGAATAGTTGTCATTCACAAGGTGGCGTCATCCGTGTTGCTCAGTCCCTCCCCCGATTCGCCATCACGCAATGCTGCGCTGCACCGCCTGTTCGGTGAGCACCACCCGTGGTTGCTGGAGCGCTTGCGGCTGCGCCTGGGGTGCCGTGAAGATGCCGCCGACCTGGCAGCGGAAACCTTCGCCCACGTGGTAGCAATGCCCGACCCCCACAGCATTCGCGAACCCCGCGCCTTGTTGACCACCATCGGCAAACGCCTGATTTTCGCGCGTTGGCGGCGCAACGATGTGGAGCGCGCCTACCTCGACGTGCTGGCCACCCTGCCTGAAGCCGTGGCCCCCTCGCCCCAGGAGCACTGGCTGGTCATCGAAGCGCTGATGGAAATCGACCGCCTGCTCGACAGCCTGTCGTCCAAGGCGCGCGCGGCCTTCCTGTATAGCCAGCTCGACGGCCGTACCTACGCCTGCATCGCCCGCGAACTGGGCGTATCGGTGACGCGGGTGCATCAATACGTGGTACAGGGCCTCACGGCCTGCTACCTGGCCAAACCATGAGCGGCCTGCCTCCGGCGGTGGCACAGGCCATCGAATGGTATGCGCGACGCAGTTCCGGCGCCTTCGACGCGCCAGCACAATCGCGATTCGAGCAATGGCTGCGCGCCGACCCCAGCCATCAGGACGCCTGGCGCAGCCTCAGCCACCAACTGGAGCGCACCCTCGTGCCCTTGGCAGGCCAACAGGGTTCGCGTCAGGCGCTCAACAGCGTTGATCACAGCCGCCGGCGTATGTTGCGCGGCGCCCTGGCCGTGGGCGCAATCGGCCTGGGCACGCCATTGCTGACCTTGCGCGGCGGCCCGCTGCACGAGCGTTGGGGCGCGGACCTGCGCACCACCCGCGCCGAGCGCCGGCGCTTCAGCCTGGAAGACGGCTCGTCCCTGCTGCTCAACGCCCGAAGCGCCGTGGACCTGCTTTTCAGCGCCAGCCAGCGCAGCGTGCAACTCTTGCAGGGCGCAGTGCTGGCCGAGGTGCACAGCGATCCGGCGCGCCCCTTTGTGCTGCAATGTGCCTTTGGCGAAGCCTGGCTCGAAGGCGGCCGCTGCCTGCTCAGCGTGCAAGCGGGCACGGCCCAGTTGTGGGCGCTCGACGGCGCGTTGGAATTGCGCACTCCCGGCACCCGCCAGCGGTTAGCGAGTGGCCAGGGCCTGGCGTTCGACGGGCAAGCCTGGCAACCGATCGCCCGTGGCTATATCGACGAACGCGCCTGGGCCCGCGGCCTGTTGGAAGTGCACGACCAGGCCCTGGGCCAGGTGATCGAGCACCTGCGCCCCTATCATCCCGGGTTGTTACACGTGTCGGCGCGGGCTGCCGCGCTGCGTATCTCCGGGGTATTCAGCCTGGACAACAGCCACCAGGCCCTTGCCGCCCTCAAGGATGTGCTGCCGTTGCAGGTGGTCTCGTACCTGGGGGTGTGGACACGCGTCGACCTCGCGTGAATTTATTTTCGCGCAGCCCTTAAAAAACCGTGCGCTCGGGTCACAGACCAGACAGAAACGCGCGAAACGCGCCCTGTCCAGAGCCAATCGAGTACACACCATGCACCCCACTACCCTCTTCCCGCTGCTGATGGGCGGCTGCCTGCTGAGCTGCGCCGTCGTGGCGGCCGAAACCGCGCAGGATTTCGACTTGCCCGCCGCACCGCTGGCCAGCACCTTGATCCAGATCGGTCAGGCCAGCGGGCGCCAGGTGCTGTTCATTCCGGCCGATGTCGACGGCCGCGAGGCCCGTGCGGTGCGCGGCCATTTAAGTGCCGTCCAGGCGGTGAGCAACGCATTGCAAGACACCGGCCTGCGCGTGCGCATCACCGCCAGTGGCGCCCTGAGCGTGCAACCAGCCAACGGCGAGGGCGTGACGCTGGACGCCATCAACATCGACGGCGCGGCAAGTGCTCAGGGCAACGATGACAACCAGAACTACGTGGCCCAACGCTCCAGCGCCGGTACCAAGACTCGCACCGAACTGGTGAAGATCCCGCAGTCGGTCTCGGTAGTGACCCGCGCCGAACTGAACCAACGCAAAGGCGACAACCTGTCGGACGCGCTCAAATACACCCCCGGTTTCAGCAGCCAGCCGAGCAGTTTCAGCCGCACTGCCGATGACTACACCTTGCGCGGTTTCAACGTGGGCGCCGGCACCGGCGGGATCTTGCGGGATGGCATGAAGTTGCAGTCCAACCCCTACGACGGCAGCGTCGAAGCCTATGGCCTGGAGCGTGTCGAAGTGCTCAAGGGCGCGTCCTCGGTGCTCTATGGCCAGTTGTCGCCAGGCGGCATGATCAACACGGTCAGCAAGCGTCCCACGGCGACACCGCTGCACGAAATCGGTGTGGAGCTGGGCAACTATGACCGCCGCCAATACACCCTCGACCTGGGCGGCCCGCTGGATGATCAGGGCCAATTCAGCTATCGGCTCACCGGTCTGTGGCGTGACAGCGCCAGCCAGGTCGATCACGTCGACGACGACCGCCGCTACATCGCCCCCGCCCTCACCTGGAAGCCCGACGACGACACCTCGCTGACCGTACTGGCCAGCCATCAGGAAACCTACACCGGGTTCTCGCCGCCCATGAGCTATCGCATGAGCAGCTACAGCGCCACGCCGGGCTACAAGATCGAGCGAAACCAGTTTGTCGGCGAGCCGGGCTATGACCATTTCAACAACCGCATGGACACTCTGGGATACCTGTTCGAGCACCAGTTCAACGACCAGTTGAAGGTCAACCACAGCCTGCGCTATTTCCAGGCCAATACCGACTGGAGCTACCTGATTCCGGTGGCGATTTCCGGCACGCAGTTGAGCCGCCGCTACAGTGATCGCCAGGAGCGCTCCACCGGCTGGACCAGCGACAACAACATCAGCTACACCCTCGACAGCGGCGCATGGCGGCATGAATTGCTGATGGGCGTGGACTACTACCACAAAACCTATGATTCACACCGTTACATCAGCGCCACCGCCGCCCAGCTGGCGCCACCGCTGAACCTGGCCTCCCTGCAATACACCGGCGTGCGCGCCAACACCGCTGCCGACAGCGGTTCGGATCTGCACAGCACCCAGGCCGGCGTCTACCTGCAAGACCAGATCACCTACGACGACCGCTGGGTACTGCTGCTCGGCGGCCGTCAGGACTGGGCCGACAGCGTCACCACCACCTTCGCCACCGACGCCCGCGCCACCCGTGGCGACAAGAAAGCCACTGGCCGGGTGGGGCTGGTGTACCTGGCCGACAACGGCCTGGCCCCCTACGTGAGTTACAGCCAGTCGTTCCAGCCAGCCAGCGTGAGCAACCCGGCGTTCGGCAACGCGTTTGCGCCGCTGGAAGGCGAACAGTATGAAATCGGCCTGCGCTACCAGCCGCCCGGCAGCGACACCCTGCTCAGCGCCGCCGTCTATCGCCTGGACCAGGACAACTCGTTGAGCCTGGACAGCCTCACCAATACCTACGTGCAATACGGCAAGACCCGCACCAAGGGCGTGGAGTTTGAAGCCAAGAGCAACCTGACCGACAACCTGCAACTGAACGCCGGTTACGCCTACACCGACACCCATGTGTTGGAAGACCAAACCGCGAGCAACATCGGCAAGCGTATCGAGGGCATTCCGTACCACAGCGCCAGCGTGTGGGCCAGCTACCGGCTCGCCAGCCTGGGCATGGAAAAACTGCGGATCGGCGGCGGCGCCCGCTACACCGGCACCACCCGCACCACCCCGAGCGTATACGCCGGCAAAGTACCGGCCTACACCCTGGTGGACGCATTGGTGAGCTACGACGTGGATACGCATTGGCAGCTCCAGGCCAAGGCCCAGAACCTGTTCGACAAGCAATACCTGTATTGCAACACCACCTGCCGTTACGGCGACGAACGCAGCCTGCTGGGCTCGGTCACCTACCGCTGGTAACCCAACTGCACCTTGCTCGCGCCTACAACCGGTGGGCGCAGGAAGGTTGAAAACGCATTAGTTGTTGATAACCATTATCAACCACAGCTAAACTCCGCGCGCTCCCATTTTCCAGTCTGTGCCCCCGCGCACAGTCGCGCGCAGGCAACTGACTCTCTTGGCGGATGAAAAACTCCAGCTTTACCTGACCCACCGGGCCGCGCTGCTGGACTATGCCGCGCCCATCGTGGGCTGCCGCGCGCGCGCCGAGGACGTGGTGCAGGAGGCCTGGCTGCGTTTCAGCGGTCAGGACGCCCAGGCCGATATCCGTCACCCGGCCAGCTACCTCTACCGCATTGTGCGCAACCTCGCGCTGGACCTCACGCGCCGCACCGCCACCGAGCGGGTGCAGCCTGGCGGTGACGAACTGCTCGCCGAGTTGCCCTCCAGCAGCGCTTCGCCAGAACGTGAAGTCAGCGGCCAGCATGAACTGCAAGCGATCGCCCGCGCCCTGGCCCAATTGCCGGAACGTACCCGCCTTGCGTTTGAAATGCATCGCCTTGGCGGCTTGACCCTGCAGCAAGTGGCCGCCGACCTGGGTGTTTCTACCGCGCTGGTGCACCAACTGGTGCATGACGCACTGCGCCACTGCATGGATTGCCTGGGGCCGGACGATGACTGATTTTCTGAAAAAATCCGCGGCCAGCGCGTCTTTTGCCGTGAAGGGCGATTCCATGGGATCCTGCCCGCCGATTTTTGCCAGCGGAGATGCTCCAGTCATGCCCACCAAGGATTGTGCCAACGCCCGTCGCGACCAGGCCCTGGACTGGCTGCTGCGTGTGCAACAAGCCCCGCTGGATGCGGACCTGCGTGCCCAACTGACCCACTGGTGCGCCGCCGACGAAGCCAACGCGAAGGCCTACCGCAAGGCCGAACGGGTGTGGCAACTGACCGGGCAACTGGCGCCCACCACCGCCGCGCCACCGACGACACTGGCCACCCCGCCCGCGCGCCCCGCCGCACGGCCACGCAGAGTGCGGCGCTGGGCTGCCGCCGCGATTGCCGCCTGCCTGGTGGTGGCCCTGGCGCCAGGCCTGTTGTTGCGCTGGCAGGCCGACTACCGAACCGGCGTCGGGGAAACCCGCGACATCACCCTGAGCGACAGCAGCGTGGTGCAGTTGGACAGCGGTTCGGCCATCGCCGTGGACATCGCCGCCAACCACCGCGATGTGCGGTTGCTGGCCGGCCAGGCGTTTTTCAAAGTGATGCCGGATAAACGCAAACCCTTTCACGTGTGGACCCAGACGTTGCGAGTGACGGTCACCGGCACCGCGTTCAACGTCGACGCCACCCAGGATGATCCCAGCGTCGCCGTGCAAGAAGGCTCGGTCAACGTCGCCGAGCGCAAGGCCAACCGCCTGCTCGCCAGCCTGGTACCGGGGCAACGCCTGCAGGTCCACGCCGGCCGCACCGAACTCACCACCTTCGCCCCGAGCCAGACCGCGGCCTGGCGACAGGGCCAGTTGATTGCCGATGACCTGCCGATCAGCGAAGTGCTCAGCCAGGTTCGCCGCTACGCCCCAGGCCTCATCGTGCTGCGCGATCAACAGTTGGGCGCGCAGCGGGTCACCGGCGTCTACGACCTGCGCAAACCCCAGGCAGCGCTGCAAGCCGTACTGCAACCCTACGGCGCCAAAGTCACCGCCTACAGCCCATGGCTGCTGGTGCTGAGCCGCTGATCATCGTTCCCGTACCCTGCATGGAAATGACGTTCCAGGCCCCCGGCACGCGCTTCATTTCACGCCGTTGAAAAATAATTGAAGTTTTTTCTGAAAATCCCACGCGCTGTCCCGTCTTCTTCCCCGCGCGCAGCAATTGAGATGTATTCGTATTCTTTGACTGGCCGGTTTTAGCCGGCGCGGGGATCTTCATGACTCACACCCTTCACCGCTTGCCTGGGCAGCGCGGCCCTTGGCCGTTGCGCCTGAAAAAAAGCGCGGGCGCCAGTTTGCTGGGCCTTTGCTGCGCAATGGGCGCTGTGCCCCCGACTGTTTCGGCTGCGCCAGCCAGCGATGCGGCATCGACCCGTGGCTTCAACATCCCGGCCCAGTCACTGGCCGGCGCGCTGATCGCCTTTGGCCAGCAAAGCGGCCAGCAAGTCACCGTCGACCCGCAGCTGCTCAAGGGCGTGAACTCGCCGGGTGTGAACGGCGAGATGGGCAACGACGCGGCCCTCGCCTACCTGCTTCAAGGCACCGGTATTGGCTGGGATTATGAAAACGGCGCACTGGTGTTCCATCGCCTGCCGGCTGCCGAGGCCGGTCAACCGGTGATGCTCGACAGCACCGTGGTGCTGGGCTTCACCCCGGAAAACTCGTTCCAGGGCGCGACGGTGATCGATCACAAGGCGATCCAGGCTTTCCCCGGCGCCAACGGCGACATCACCACCCTGCTGCAAATGCACCCCAGCGTGCAGTTCAGCGGCGCCCAGCAGAACTCCAACGCCCCCGGTGAAATCGACCCGGCGGACATCAGCATCAACGGCGCCAAGTTCTACCAGAACAACTTCATGATCGACGGCATCTCGATCAACAACGACCTCGACCCCGGCGCACACGGCTACGGCGAGACCCGCCAGTTCGACGCCGCCCCCAGCCGCTCCCACGGTATTGCGCTGGATGCGGACCTGCTGGAAGAAGTGAAGGTCTACGACAGCAACGTGCCGGCCGAGTACGGCGGCTTCAACGGCGGCGTGGTCGACGCCATCACCCGCCGCCCGTCCCAGGACCTGCACGGCAAGCTGTCCTATTCGATGAGCCGTTCGGCGTGGACCAAGTACCACATCACCGAAAAGGACCAGGCCAACTTCGACAACGCCTCCAACGAGCAGTACCAGCCGGAGTTCGAAAAAACCACCTTGCGCGGCCGGTTGGAAGGCCACTTGACCGACGACTTCGGCGCGATCCTGAGCTTCTCGCAGAAGCGTTCGGTGATCCCGTTGAACAAGTACGAGGACGGCTACAGCAGCCCGAACGCCGACAGCCGTGAGGACCAGACGCGCCAACTCGACAACTACATGCTCAAGACCTACTGGAACGTCAGCGACCGTCTGAGCCTCGACGCGTCCTTCATCAAGGCGCCCCAGGAAAACACTTACTTTCGCGAAAACTACAAGAACTCCAACTTCACCAACATCAATGGCGGCTGGCAGGGTTCGCTCAATGCCGTGTGGGAAGGCGACTCGGCGCGCTGGACCCACACCCTGGCACTCACCGACCTCAACAGCTCCCGCGAGGCCGAGTCCGACGATGCTATCGCCTGGTATTACTCCAGCGTGAAGAACTGGGGCCGTCCCACCAGCGCAACGTCGCGCAGCGGCGAAGGCTCCTACGGTGACCTCGACCAGACCCAGCGCGGTATCAACTACAAGCTCAAGACCAACTGGCAGGAGTTCCGCTGGGGCGGTGTCGAGCACGCGCTGGTCAGCGGCATGGAGTTGACGCGCAACCAGGCCACCTGGGAGCGCGCCACCGAAGCGACGTCGGCCAACATCACCCGGCGTGACAATATCGCGACCTGCGCCAACGGCGATCCGCTGTGCTCCGTGGGCCTGTTGATCAACGGCAACACCCGTCAGTGGGCGAACGCCCGTAACGTCTACGGGGCTGGCAAGCTGGACCTGGTGGAAAACAAGTACGCGTTCTATCTCCAGGACACGATACAGATCGGCAAACTCGGCCTGCGTCCCGGCTTGCGCCTGGAAGGCGACGACTACATGAAGCAGCAGAACCTCGCACCGCGCTTCTCTGGCGACTACGACTTCTTCGGCGACCGCAGCACGGTGATGGTGTTCGGCCTCAACCGCTACTACGGGCGTAACCTGTTCAAATATCGCCTGGCCGACGGTCGCCAGGGCTTCAACACCCGCTACACCCGCACCACCCAGGACGGTGCCTGGACGGCGACCAAGACCGAGAACCTGAACAAATTCTCCGACCTCAAGGTGCCCTACGATGACGAACTGACCCTGGGCCTCGACCAGGTCTGGCTCGACACCGACTTCCGCCTGAAATACGTGCGCCGCGAAGGCAAGGACAAAATCGGCAGGGCCTCATCCCGTGTGCTCGGGCTCGGCCCCGAAGCTGGCTATGACCGCATCTATTACACCTACACCAACCAGGCTTCCAGCCAGAGCGACAACGTCACGCTGAGCATCACACCCCGGCACGAATACCGCTGGCAGGGCACGCGCACCAGCCTGCAGGCGGCGTTCGACTGGTCACGCACCCAGGATGCCTACGGCACCTACGAGTCGGGCATCACCGCGGACCAGTTCACCAACGAAGACGTGATGTACGACGGCAAGCGCATCGCCTACAACGATTTGCCAGCGACGGACTTCAACCGCCCCTGGACCGCACGCTTGACCGCCATTACCGAGATCCCGCAGTGGAATCTCACGCTCAGCAACTTCCTGCGTTATCGCGGCGCCTACAAGCAGATCGTCAGCACCGATGACATCGTCACCGTCGGCGGCGAGGACCTGGCAGTCTACGAGACCGCCAAGGTCAAGGCGGCGCCCACCTGGGACATGCGCATCGATTGGGAAATCCCCACCGGCAAGGACCAGGCGTTGTTCGCCGCCGTCGATATCACCAACGTAACTGACCAGGTCAATGAAATTGCCAGCAGCACCAGCGGCAACGTGACCTTTGAAGTCGGCCGCCAATACTGGCTCGAAGTCGGCTACCGCTTCTAACCCCGTGACCTGATTAGCCTGGATACCCCCATGAACAAGTTTTTTGCAGGCCTGCTCGGCCCGCTGCTGCTGTGCGCCTGTGCATCGCCTGTCACCCAGGCGCCGTTGCCCTGGGCACCGCAGGTGATACGAGGCCAATTGGCCAATGGCCTGGAATACCGGATGGTGCGCGACAGCAGCCAGGCCGGACGCCTGGACCTGCGCCTGACCGTGCGCGCCGGCTCCGTCGACGAAGATGACGACCAGGTCGGCGTGGCCCATATGCTCGAACACCTGACCTTCCGCAGCCGCGCCGGCCAGGCCACCGACTTGCGTGCGCAGATGACCGCGCTCGGCTGGGTGCAGGGGCGCAACTTCAACGCCGTCACCAGCTACGACCGCACCCAGTACCTGCTCAGCCCCATGGCCGGTAGCACCCAGGCGCCGGTGGCCCTGGAGAAACTCGCGCAACTGGTGTTCGCCGCCGACTACAACGCCGCCGACCTTGAGCGCGAGCGCCCCATCGTCATCGAAGAATGGCGCGGCGGCCTCGGTGTGGCACAGCGCATGAACGACCAGCGTGCGGCCACCCAGCGGGTCGGCTCGCGGTATCCGCTGCACCGCACCATCGGCAACGAAGGCGCGATTCGCGACGCCTCGCTGGGCGCCCTGCAGCGCTTTCAACAACGCTGGTATGTGCCCAACAACATGATCCTGTCGGTGGTCGGTGACTTCGAACCTCAACAGTTGGCGCGACAGATCGAGCAGGCATTTGGCGCGCCGGTCGCCAAGCCTTTGCCTGACCGCGATCACCGTGAACTGCCCCTCGATGGCACGCTGAAAGTCTTCCGTCTGCAAGACCCGCAGACCGGCAGCAACCAGGTGTCCCTGCTGTTTCGCCTGCACGAACCCGACAGCCGTGGGGTGACGGCGGATGCCACCCGTGAGCGCTTGATCGACCGCATGACCCTGTCGGCGCTGTTGACCCAATTGCGTCGTCAACCGTTGCAACCGGGGGTGCGCAGCCTGACCGCGCAAAAAACCTTGATCGGTGCCCGGTCCAGCGTGCTGGGCGTTGCCGCCGGTGTGGAGGGCGCGCATCACGACGCCGCGCTGACGCAACTGCTGACCGAGTTGGAGCGCCTGCGCCAACACGGCTTCACCACCGAAGACCTGCACCGCGAACACGAGAAACTGCGCCAGTTGGCTGACGGCATGTTGGCCAAGGATGAGTCGCGAACCTTCGAGCAATGGGTCACCAGCCTCAACGATTCCGCCGTGCAGAACCGCACCGTGGTAGCGCCTCACCAGATTGCCGAGCTGACCCTGCAGGCGCTGGGCAGCATCGACCTCGCCGCGATCAACAGCCGCTTGCACCGCTGGCTCGACAGCCCCGACCAGGTGCTGCAACTCACCGCGCCGGGCAACAGCGTGGTGCGCCTGCCCACGGTGGACGACGTGCAGCAAATGCGCGCAGCCCTCGCCGCTGCCTCGCTGGTCGCGCCGGCTGCCGATGCGCCGGTGGAAGCACCGCGTGCTGTGTTCACCCCGCCGGCCCCGAGCACCCCGGGGGCGGTGCTGGGCAAGCGCACCTTCGCGGCTGAACACGTCGAGCATTGGCGCTTGAGCAACGGCGATCGCCTGGTGTGGCTGCGCCGCAATGCCGAGAACGGCCAATGGCGCCTGCAGGCGGAATCCGCCGCCGGTTTCAACCGTACCGACGTACCTGGATGGCGCCTGCAAATGGCCGCGCAACTGGGCAGCGACAGCGGCGGCGCCGGGCTCGAGGCCTGGCGCAAGCAGCACCAGGCCACCTTGAGCCTGGAACACAGCGCCACGCGTCTGCAACTGAGCGGCACCAGCCAGCCATCGATCGACGCCCTGACCACCTTGCTGCAAAGCTACCGCCAGAGCCAGGTGGGCGCAGTGATCGACGACGACCTGTTCAGCGCCGCGCGGGATGACCTGCTGTCACGGGTGAACAACCGTCCCGACCCCATCGCCAGCGCCCGGCGCGACGCACGTTACGGCGCAGACAGCTGGCAGGCGCCGGATCTGCAAACCCTCGAAGCCTCGACCCTGACCCAGGACTGGCACCAACTCACCCAGGCCCCGGTGACCTACTTCCTGATGGCGGACCTGGAGCCCGCCGCCCTGGAAGTCGCCCTCCGCGAACAACTGGCGAACATCCCGCGCGGCGTCGCCCAACCGGTGCGCCCGGCGCTGCAACTGCCGGGTCAACGTCGCCAGGACATCGCCGTCGCCCTGGAGCCGCGCGTGGTGCTGGAAGCCAGCAGCTTCAGCCCGATGACCTGGACACCCGACGCCGCCGCCCGGGTCGCCGCCCTGCGCGAACTGGCCAACACCCAACTCAAGCAACGCCTGCGCGGTGAAGCCTCCGGTGTCTACCGCCTGCGGTTTGACAGCGAACTGAATCGCGACACCCAGCGCATCGAGAGTCAATTGAGCTTTACCTGCGACCCGCAGCGCGCCGATGAACTCTGGGCCCTGGCCCAGCAGACCCTGGCCCAATTGAACCGGTCGGTGGACGCCCAGTGGGTTGCCAGCGCGCGCAACGAACTGCGCCGCCAGGAGAAGAAACGCCTCACCGACCCCACCACCCAATGGCGCCGCCTGTTGCTCAGTGAGCGCCAGTGGCAGGACCCGCGCTACCTGAGCAGCCAAACGCGCTTGCCGGATGGCTTGCGCGTCGAATCGCTCAACCCCCTGGCCAGCCAACTGTTCCCCGCGAATAACCAAGTGCTGCTGCGCGTATTGCCCAAGGCGGACGCGCTGTGAAGAGCCTGCGTACGTTCTACCGCCTGGCCGCGCCGTTCTGGCGCACCGGCTCGCAGTGGCTCGGTTGGCTGATGCTGGGCAGCATCATCGGCATGGGTTTGCTGATCGTGCAGATCAACGTGTTGATCAACGCCTGGAGCAAGAGCTTCTACGACACCCTCGGTGAGTTCGACACCCAGGCCCTGTACGCGCTGATGGGCCGCTATGTGCTGTACCTCGGCGCCTACGTGCTGATCGTGGTCGCGCTGGACTGGGTGCGCAAAGCCCTGGTGCTGCGCTGGCGCCAGTCCATGACCGAGCGGTTCACCACCGCGTGGCTGGCAGACCAGGCGTTCTATCGCCTGGGCCTGAACGGCGAACCGGACAACCCCGACCAGCGCATTGCCGAAGACGTGGACATCGTCACCGACCTGAGCGTCGAGCTGGTGGCGTCGTTCATCATCAACATGGCCCAGGTGGGCGCGTTCATGAGCATCCTGTGGCAACTGTCCGGGGTGCAGACCTTCAGCCTCGGCGGCTACAGCCTGACGGTGTCGGGTTACCTGGTGTGGATCGTGGTGTTCTATACGCTGGCTGGCACCCTGATCACCCATTGGGTCGGTCGCCCCTTGCACCGGTTGAACGTGGATCGACAGCACTACGAGGCCGACTTTCGCGCCAGCCTGATGCGCAAGCGCGAGCATGCCGAACAGATCGCCCTGTACCGCGGCGAAGCGGTGGAGCGCGAGCACTTGGCCGAGCGCTTCCAGGCGATTGCGCGCAATTGGCGGCAATTGATGGGCCGCGAGCGCAACCTGAGCCTGTTCGTCGTCAGCTACGAGCGCGTGAGCCTGATCATTCCAGTGTTCGCCGCCCTGCCCGCCTTCCTGGCCAAGACCATCACCCTGGGCGGCCTGATGCAGATCCGCAGCGCATTCGGTGCGGTGCAGGCCTCGTTGAGCTGGTTCATCAAGTTGTACCCGAAGCTGATGCGCTGGAGTTCGGCGGTGGAACGACTGGGGCAGTTCGAGCAAGCCATCGCCGCCAGCCGTTGCCAGGCCAAGGCGCCGGTAATCGGCGATTGCCTGTGCATCCAGGGCCTGGACGTCCTGCGCCCGGACGCCGGCGTGTTGCTGGGGGATGTGTCGGTACGGGTCGCCCAGGGCGAATGGCTGCTGATCGCCGGGCGCAGCGGCATCGGCAAGTCGACCTTGCTGCGCACCTTGCAGGGCCTGTGGCCATACTGCCGGGGCGGCTGGCAATTGCCACCGGGGCGCAGTTTATTGCTGCCGCAAAAGCCTTACCTGCCGAACCTGCCGTTGCGTAACCTGTTGGCGTACCCGGCGCTGGACGTGCCGAGCGCGGTGCGCTTGGCGGCGGTATTGCAGCAGGTGGGTTTGCCGGACCTGGCCCAGCGTCTGGACGAGCAGCGCGAATGGGCGCGGGAATTGTCCGGCGGTGAACAACAGCGCATCGGCCTGGCGCGGGCATTGTTGTATGCGCCGGATACCTTGTACCTGGATGAGGCGACCAACCAGTTGGATGAGGCCAGCGCCCAGGCGTTGCTGGTGTTGTTGCGCGCAGAGTTGCCGAACTGCACGGTGATCGGCATCAGCCATCAGGCGAGCCTGGCAACGCTGTTTGACCGTACTTGGTCTCCCGCACCACACAGTCCGAAGGTGACCGCGTTCGAGCGAACGGTTACAGCACACTCCCCATCGCTTTGATGAGCACCAGGTCACGCGCATAAATGTCCGGCGCATACACCAACCCACCCTGGCGGTCGACCTCGACCGTCCAGTAGCCCAGCAGCACCGGCACCGGCGTGGCAAGCCTGAATTCATGGGTCACGCCGGTGGCCAGCAGCTCATCGGTACGCGCCCGCTCGGCCGGGCTCACCAGCATGTCGCGCAGCAACAGCGGTTGCTCGACCCTCACACACCCCGAACTGAAGGCCCGTGGCCCCTTGGTAAACAGTGGCTGGCTGGGGGTGTCGTGCAGGTACACCGAGTACGGGTTGGGAAAGCGCATCACGATCTTGCCCAACGGATTGCGCGGGCCGGCCTCCTGGCGCAGCAGGATATTGCCGGGGCGCGCCCAGTCGACTTGTTCGGGGGTCAGTGGGTGGCCTTCGGCGTCCAGCACTTGCAGGTTCTGCTGGCGCAGGTATTCGGGGTTCAGACGGATGGCCGGGAGTTTGTCCTCGCGCATGATGGTGGGCGGGATGGTCCATGTCGGGTTGAGCGTCAGGCGGGTGATGCGCGACTTGAGCAACGGCGTCTGGCGTTCGGCGCGCCCCACCTGCAGGCGGGTCTGCCACACCGGAATACCGCTCTGGTACACGCTCAGTTGCGCGGCGGCGACGTTGACCAGCACCCCCTCCGGTTCCAGGTCCTGGGCCAGCCAGCGGAAGCGTTCGAGGTTGATGCGCAGTTGCTCGCGGCGCACCAGCGGGCTGATGTTCAATTCGGCCACGGTGCCGGCGCCGATCACGCCGTCGGCCTGCAACGAGTGGCTGAGCTGGAACGCCTTGACCGCCTTGACCAACTCATCGCGGTATTGCTTGCCGCTCGGCGCCTGGGCCAGGTAACCGCCACTCACCAGCCGGCGGCCCAGTTCGGGGACGCGCGGGTCGTCCATGCCTGGACGCAGCAGCGGGCCGCTGGCGACCGGGTCCCAATGCGGCAACGGCTGCTGGCGCACACTGGCGTAGGCATTGCGCAGGCTGCGATAGAGATCGGCGCTGGGGCGGGCCTGGTCGAACCCCTGGGCCATGTCCTGCAGGCCGGCGGCAGCGAAGGCCAGCACGTCGGTGTCGGGGTCGCGGGTGGGTGGCTGGGAATGCCACAACGGTTCGAAGCGCGACTGCTGCAAACGCCCGTAATGCAGATCCTGCAGGGCCTGGAGGTACTGGCGGCTGCTGCTGATATCGCTGCACAGCACGTTGGCCGTGGCGTCTGGCGCAGGCAGGCTATAGTGGGAAGGGTCCAGGCCATCATCGGCGAGCATCGCCAACTGTGCGTGCAGGGCTTGCCGGCGTTCATCGGTCGACCACAACGGCACATCGCCCTGCTGTTGGTAGAAGGCTTGCAGGCGTGATTGCGTGGCCGCGTCGATCTGCCGCGCAAGCGCGGGACAGACGCTGGGGAGCTGCGACAGCGCCTGTTGCACCGGCGCGGTGTTCACCAGAATCGGCGGTGCAACGGGCAACGGCGCATCCGACGGCGTGTCGGCTGTCGCGACCAATGGTGCAACGAGCAGGCAAATGCTCAAGTAACATGCGTGTTTTTTGAACAATGGCTTGGCTCCAATCCACAGCGGGGGGATGTACTGTAGATGCTGACTTTTTTGCGCCGGCCCGGTTTCATCACTGTGAGCCTGGCTGCGTTCGGCAATTTCGCCTTCGCTGCCAATGGCAACCCACCTACCTTGTATAGCAGCCTGGCGCGCTCGGCTCCAGAACTCAATCCCACTGTCCTCAAAAGCGCCCTGAGTGCGATGCAGTGCGCCGTCAGCAATGGCGAGGAACGCTCAGAACGCCTGGCCGTGATCGACTATTCACAGCCTTCGACCGCCCGTCGGCTGTGGATCTTCGATTTGCGCAAGAAGACCCTGGTGCTGCGTGACCTGGTGGCCCATGGCGCCAAGTCCGGGGAAAACTTCGCCACCCAGTTCTCCAACCGTGAAGGCAGCCATCAGTCCAGCCTGGGCCTGTTCCGCACCCAGGAAAGCTATCTGGGCACCCACGGTTACTCCTTGCGCATGGACGGCCTCGAGCCGGGCTTCAACGACCAGGCCCGAGACCGCGCCATCGTGATTCACGCCGCCGACTACGTCAGCCCCCTGTGGAGCAAGCGCGAAGGCCGCATCGGCCGCAGCCAGGGTTGCCCGGCCGTGCGCCCGCAAGTCGCGCGCCAGGTGGTGGACAAGCTCAAGGATGGGCAATTCATGTTCTCGTGGTACCCCGACCAGCGCTGGCTGAAGTCCTCGACCTATCTCAATTGCAAACCCCAACAGGTGGCGAGTAGTCGTACAATCCGTGGCGGATAGCCTGTCCCCACAGATAAAAGAGAGCGTCGCATGCTTCTACACACCTCCACCTGGATCGAGATCGGGCAGTTTCTGCAACGCAGCCGCACCGTGGTGATTCCCATCGGCTCCAATGAACAGCACGGCCCCACCGGCCTGCTCGGCACCGACTGGATGTGCCCGGAAATCATCGCCCATGAGGCGCAGAAGAACGCCGACATCCTGATCGGCCCCACGTTCAATATCGGCATGGCCCAGCACCACCTGGGCTTCCCCGGCACCATTTCCCTGCGCCCGTCTACCTTCATCGCCGCGATTGGCGACTGGGTGCGCTCGCTGGCCGGGCATGGTTTCGACAAGATCCTGTTTCTCAACGGCCACGGCGGCAACATCGCCACCATTGAGGCGGCGTTTTCCGAGCTGTACGCCGAAGCCAGCTTCGCCCGCCGCCCCGCCGGGTTCGCGTTGAAACTGGTGAACTGGTGGGACCTGGAAGGCGTCACCGACCTGGCTCACCAGCAATTCCCCGTGGGCCATGGCAGCCATGCCACGCCGTCGGAAATTGCGGTAACCCAGTGGGCCTATCCGGACTCGATCAAGACCGCCGACTATTCCCCCCAGATTGCCAACACCGGGCCGATCCGCGAAGCGCTGGACTTCCGCGCGCGTTTCCCGGATGGCCGCATGGGCTCGGACCCGGCGTTGGCGACGGCGCAGAAAGGTGGGGCGCTGGTGAAGCTTGCGGCGCAGGGCCTGATCAAGACGGTCGATGCCTTCAGCAACGAAACCAAACCCTGAGCGACCCTCAGTGCATTGCAGGGATTACTTGCAGGTTTTGGCGGCAAGTTCCAGGTGCGACGGGGTGATGGTCGAGGCCAGCGGCTTGCGCTCGTACAGAAACACCTTGCCGCCATCCTGGGACTTGTAGGCTTCCAGCACGTCATCGGCGGCGATCTTGCTGGCCAGCACCAACCGCGCGTGACGGGAGTTCTGCGTCACGGTCGAGGCTATGCCGTGTTTTTCCAACAGCGGCACCACGCACTGGATGTAGTCTTCAGGCGCCTTCTTGGTCTGCAGGGTCAGGGTCGGGGCATTGGGGGCAGAGACGCAGCCGGCGAGGAACACAGAGGCTAAGGCCAGGGCCGGTAGACAAAAAGAACGCATGAAAAAATCCTGAAGAAAAAGATAAAAGTTCACATCAACCCGCACGGACCAACGCCTTGAGCGACACATCGAACTGCTTCAAGGCGTCGAGTTGCACATCGCGCTGTTGTTCGATCTGCGCGGCGATTTCCGGTGCCGCCTTGTCGCGGACCCACACCGATGGCACCTGCTTGTGCACCGAGCCTTCGGCCCTGGCGATGTATTGCAGGTTCGCGTCGTAGAACCGCGCGATGAAGCGTGCCTCGACCACGTCATTACGCTGTGTCAGCAACTGGTTATGGGTGTCGAGCATGACCACCACGTCGGGGCGCGCCTGCACCAGCGCATCCAGGCTGTCGTAGACCGTCACCGACGAAAAGGTGCCTTGCAGCGAACTCATCAACCAATCAATGGCCAACTCCGGGTCGGAGCTGTTGACGAATGCCTGGCGGATACGTCCGTCGAGGGCATCCTTGGCGCCGTGCAGGGCCATGTCGTGGTAGCGTTCCAGATAGCTCAGATTGTCGCGAGTATTGTCGCTGAGCAACACGCCCACCGACTGCACAGTGTGCAGGGAGTCTACGCTAGCGCCGATTGGTAGCAAATGGCTATCACGCAAATCGCCAGCGACGGCCGCGTTGTTGACCACCACAGCGCCCAGCATCAACACCATTGAAACCAACTGAATAAACGTCCTCATCGCGCATTTCCTTGAGCAGTGTCTCGATGGGGCAATTTTGCGCTTATCCTGAAAAAACAGAACTTGCGTTACGTGATGGTGACTATTATCTGAACCGATAGTGCTGACATAAAATCAATAAGGACCTCGCCATGAAGCCCCACCAGAAAACCTTCGACCGCATCCGTGACGCGGTCCTGCCGGAGTTTCGCGAGCGCGTCGCCGATTACCTGGTCGATTATGAAAACGTGCTGCAGGATGACGCGGCGGACCCCGGCCAGGTCACGGCCAACGCTCAACAACTGCGCGGCTACCTGCGTGGCTTGAACACCACGCGGGTGCTGGGCATGGCCGATTGGGAGGACCTCGACCGCCGCGTCGCCCAGGAATGGCTCTGATCCGTCAGAGCGCAGGCCGCTGCAAGTTGACCCACTCCTGCACCGACGGCCGCTGCCACTGGTGCTGCGCGTAAGCGACCAGCCTGGCAGGTACCTCGTCCCCGTTGAGGATCAGGCGGTTGAGCATCACGGCCAGGTCGAGGTCGGCAATCGACCACTCACCGAACAGGTTGGGACCGTTGTCGGTCAACAATGCCTGCGCGGCACCGATCAACCGGGCGGCAGCGGCCTGGCCTGCCGGAGAAAGTGGCGGCATGTGCTTTGCGTAGAACACCACCTGGGTCGAGCGCTCTTCGCGAATCGGCAGCAAATCGCTGCGCAACCATGCCTGCACCTGACGCGCCCGTGCCCGAGGCTCGAGCCCTGCGGGATACACCGGCGTCGCGGGATAGGCCTGCTCCAGGTACTCGGTAATCGCCGAGGACTCCGACAGGGCGAAATCACCGTCTACCAGGGTTGGCACGCGCTGGGTCAATGACAGTTGGGCAAAGTCCGGCGTGTGGTGCTGCGCGGCGTCCAGGTCCAGGGTGAGCAGTTCGAAATCCAGGCCCTTCTCCCGCAGGGTCACAAACACCGACATCGCGTAGGGGCTGGTGAACAGGGCATCGACATAAAGGCGCAACGAGGCGTGGGGCATGGCGGATCTCCTTGAGTGAATGCTCACGCTACGAGAACTGCGCGCAGAAAGACAATGCACGGTTTTCATGGGGGCATTCCTGGGTGGAATAGCCCCCGTCGCTGAATCCGTCCAGCGCCTGAAGGAACTTAGAAGTCCACCGTTGCAGAGAACTTGACCGTGCGGGGTTCGCCCTGGGTCAGGTAATTATTGGCCGTGGATGCCGATGCCCAGTACGCCTTGTTCGCCACGTTCTCGACGTTGGCGCGCAGGGTGATGTATTTGTCGTCAGCCTTGAAGCCGTAACGGGCGCCGAGGTCGACACGCGTCCAGGCCGGGATTTCGAGGGTGTTGGTGGCGTTGACATATTGCGCACCGGTGCGCAGCAGGCGTGCATTGACGGCGGCGCCCTGGATCCCCGGAATGTCCCAGTCGGCGCCAAGGTTGAACTGGTAGCGCGGCACGCCGGCTGCACGGTTACCGTCGCTCAGGCCGTTGGAGGTGTTCTTCAGCTCAGTGTTCATCCAGGTCGCGCCGGCCAACACGCGCAGGCCGTCAACGGGTTCGCCGAATACGTTCAGTTCCACGCCCTTGTTGATTTGCACGCCGTCGACGCTGAAGGTGTCCAGGGTATTGCCGGGAATGCGCGAGGTGGAGCTGTTGGGCTGCTCGATGCGGTACACCCCCAGCGTGGCGCCAACGCTGTCCCAATCAAGCTTGACCCCGGCTTCGGTCTGTTTGCTGCGGTTGGGCGCAAATACTTCGTTGCGGTTGGTGACGTTGGAGGGTGCCGTCGGGCCCTGGGCCAGGCCCTCGATGCGGTTGGCATAGAACGACACATGTTCCCACGGCTTGACCACCAGCCCGTAGACAGGCGTGGTGATCGACTCGGCATAGTTGGCATTGCGCAGGCCCGTGGTGGTGTTCCAGGCGTCCACTTCGATGGTTTGGCGACGCACGCCCAGGGTCAACAGCACGCGGTCGTCGACAAAGCCCAGGGTATCGGACACCGCCGCGCTCTTGATGCGGTTCTTGCCGACGACACGCGGGTCATGCAGGTCGCTGCCGAAGTACGTCACGCTGGGGCGCGCAATCTGGATTGGGTTGTACAGATTGCCCGGCCGGCGGTTGGCCTGCAGGATCGCCTCGAACGCCGAGCGTTGCTCGCCCCAGATGCCCGACAAGCCGAGGTTCATCTGGTGGGTCACAGGCCCCGTGTCGAAATGCCCGTTGAGTCCGGCGATGGCGCTCTTGTTGTCTTCATCATGGGGCGAATACAGAAAACCGATCTGTCCCGCCCCACTGTTGCCTACGTACAGCGACGAATATTCGCCGTTCTCCCGCGTGTGCTTGGCCCCGCCGCCCACGTAGGCGGTCCAGCTGTCGGTGAGGTCGTATTCAGCATTGAACATGCCATAGGTGTCCTCCAGCTCCGACCAGCTCCAGTCCTGGGAATAATTGTGCGTGGCCGACGGCGCCTTCGGCACTTGGGTGCCATTGGGATAGACCACGGAGCGGCCGTTGTTGATGCGCTGTTTCTGGTAGCCGAAGTCCGTAGACAGGCGCAGGCGATCACCCCGGTAGTCCACGGCCACGGCGATCAGCTGGGAGCTTTTGAATTCGTTGTCAATGGCCGTATCGCCGCCATGCCGGGCCAGGTTGACTCGCGCGCCGAAGCGATTGTCTTCACCGAAGCGCTGGCCAAGGTCAAGGTGCCCGCCTGCCTGGCTGTCACCGCTGTAGTCGAGCGTGGCGCTGCGGGTGGGTAAGTCTTGCGCGCGCTTGGGCACCAGGTTGACGCTACCGCCAATACCGCTGCCCGCTGGCGACACGCCGTTGACGAAGGCATTGGGGCCCTTGAACAACTCCACCCGCTCCAGCGCCTCGGTGGTAATGATCTGCCTGGGCAGCACGCCATAGAGGCCGTTGAACGCGATGTCGTCGGTGTTCAACGGCAACCCGCGAATGGTAAACACCTGGGAAAAATTGCCGAAGCCATTGGATTGGCGCACCGAGGCATCGTTGAGCAGCACATCCCCCACGGTGCGCGCCTGCTGGTCGGCGATGGTTTTGGCGGTGTAGCTGACCACGCTGAACGGCACCTCACTGATTGTCCGGTCGCCCAACACCCCAAGGCGCGCCGAACGCGCCACCTGGCCACCACCATAGGTGTCCGCTTGCGCCCCGCCCGCCTCGCCGCTGATGGTGGTGGCACCCAGTTGCAGCACATCGCCACTGGCGTCCGGGACCAGGGTATAACCGCTGCTGCCGGTGCTTTGCAGGGTGTAGCCGCTGCCTTGCAACAATTGCAAGAAACCCGTCTGGACACTGTAGTTGCCCTGCAAGCCCGGGCTCTGCTGGTCATTGAGCAGTGCAGAATCAAACGACAACGGCACCCCGGACATCGCCGCAAATTGCGCCAGCACGTTGCCCAACGGCCCCGGCCCAATGCTGTAGCTGCGCGTCGTGCTTGCAGAAGCCACGTCGGCAGCCACCGCGCTGTGCATCGGCGTGATGGCCGCCAGAGCAACAGCCAGACTCAAGGCCTTGAAGGGACGAAGGGCGAACGGGGTGGCGGTCATGGGGGTTCCTGTCGGCGCGGTGCAACGTTGAGGGTTCTCCCCCTACACCGGCCGACAACGAAAAAAGTGTCAGCGAACGTCGAAAATAATGTCAGCGCGGCTCGAAGGTGACCCAATAACCGGTCAGGCTACTGACTTTCACCGGCAGGGTTTCCTGCAACAAGCGCAAGCTGGCATCGCTGTCGCCCAGGGGAAATGCCCCGGAGACCTTGAGCCCGGCCACGCGTTCATGGCAGCGCAACACGCCATGGCGATAGCGCCCCAGTTCCTCGAGCAAGTCCGCCAGGCGCATCTGCTGGGCCAGCAACATGCCGTTTTCCCAAGAGAACGCATTGGCATCCAGCGGCGCTATCCGCGCGACGCGGTCAGCGTCAAATGCACTTTGCTCGCCGGCCTTGACGATCAACCCCTCACGGGCGTGCTCCGGCATCATTTCGACGGCGCCTTCGAGCACCGCCACGCGGCTGTTTTGCTCCCCTACCCTGACGCTGAAATGCGTCCCCAGTGCACGGGCATTGCCGTGTCGGGTCTGCACGATGAACGGGCGATGGTAGGGAGCAGGGTCCTTGGCGGTGGTGATCATGACCTCGCCTTGGAGCAGCTCAATGCGCCGCACCTGCTCGGTAAACGCGATATTCAGCGAGCTGCCGGTGTTGATCAGCACGCGCGTGCCATCGGGCAAGCTGAGGGTGCGTTGCTCGCCAATAGCGGTGTGCTGGTCGGCGGTCCATGCCTGCCAGGGCTTGTGCCGGTAAGCCAGCCAGGTTGCCGGGCCGGCCAGCAGCAGCAAGCCAAGTGCCTGACGTCGGCCGAGGGATTTTTTGCGGCCGATGCGCTTGAGGGTCTCACCGGCAATCGCGCCCGGCACCGTGTCAAAGTCCCCCAGGATCGCCTCCGCGCGCTGCCATGCCTGGGCGTGCTGGGCGCTGCGGCCCTGCCACTGGGCGATGGCGCGGTGGTCTTCGTCGGTGGCGCTGCCGGACTGCAACTGCACCATCCAGTCGGCGGCTTCGCCGAGGATCTGCGGGTCGATGGACGGGTTCATGCAACGCTCAGGCAGGCGAGGAACGCATCGCGCATGTAGCGCTTGACCGAGGCCAGCGACACGTTCAATTCCTCGGCGATCTGCGCGTATGTCAGGCCGTCGATCTGCGACATCAGGAATGCCTGGCGGGTCTTGTCGGGCAAGTCTCGCAACATCGCTTCGATGCGGTGGAGCGCTTCAAGAATCAACCAGCGGGTCTCCGGAGACGGCACTTGCGGCTCTGGAAGATGGGCGATGGTCTCCAGGTAGGCGCGCTCGACTTCCTGACGACGCCAACTGTCGATCATCAGGCCCTTGGCGATATGGGTGAGCAAGGCGCGTGGTTCGCTGCCGAACCCGGCACTGTTGGGGCGGGCCAGCAGGCGCAGGAAGGTGTCATGGGCCAGGTCTGCCGCATCGCTGGCATTGCCGAGCTTGCGGTCGAGCCAGCGGTACAACCATCCGTGGTGCTCAGAGTACAGCGCCAGGACGGGCGGATTGAGCGAAGACGACATGCTGGGTACCCGGCGCAATGCAGTAATTACGAATTGATCGCATTCTAATCGGCACAATGAATCGCGGCAATGCGTTAATTAATGTTATAGGATAACGTCCAATTTTGACCCTGCCTTGCGAACCTCGCCCATGACTGACGCTGTTCCCTTACGCCAACGCCTGCTTTCCATCGACGCCCTGCGCGGTCTGGTGATCCTGTTCATGTTGCTGGACCACGTGCGCGAAACCTTCCTGCTGCACCGTCAGGTCAGCGATCCCATGACCATCGACAGCACTGAGCCTGCGCTGTTTATCAGCCGCACCCTCGCCCACTTGTGCGCGCCGGTGTTCGTCCTGCTGACCGGCCTCTCGGCGTGGCTGTACGGCCAGAAGTACCAGGGGCGTGGTGATGTGTCGGCGTTCCTGTTCAAGCGCGGGCTGTTCCTGGTGGTGCTGGAGTTCACCCTGGTCAACTTTGCCTGGACGTTCCAGTTCCCGCCCAGCGTGATCTACATGCAGGTGATCTGGGCCATTGGCGTGAGCATGCTCGCCCTCGCCGCCCTGGTGTGGTTGCCTCGCCCGCTGCTGATCGTGCTGGCGCTGGTGATCATCGGCGGGCACAACCTGCTGGACGGCGTGCATTTTGCCCCGGGCTCGGCGCTGCAAAACCTGTGGGCGATCCTGCATGAGCGCAGCTGGATCGAGGCGGGCGACTCCCTGCGCCTGCGCATCACCTACCCGGTGCTGCCATGGATCGGCGTGATTGCCCTGGGTTACGGCCTGGGCCCGTGGTTTGCCAATGGTATGCAGCCGGCGTTGCGTCAGCGTTATCTGTGGCTGGCGGGCGTGGGTGCGCTGGCAGGTTTCGTGGGGTTGCGCGCGCTCAATGGCTACGGCGAAAAGCCTTGGCAGGCCTATGAGAGCGGCGTGCAGACATTGATGAGTTTTTTCAACGTGACCAAGTACCCGCCTTCGCTGCTGTTCCTGGCGCTGACCCTGGGCATTGGCTTGCTGCTGTTGCTGGCATTTGAACGTGCGGGGCACAAGCGTTGGATTGGCCTGCTCGCCACGTTTGGTGCGGCGCCGATGTTCTTCTACTTGCTGCACCTGTATGTGCTCAAGGTGCTGTATGTGATGTGCGTGGCACTGTTCGGCCTTAATCACGGTGCCTATTTCGGCTTCGACGGGATTGGCCCGGTGTGGCTGGTGGCGTTGGCATTGCCGATTGCACTGTATGTGCCCGTGCGCTGGTTTGCCGGCCTGAAAGCCCGCCGCCGCGACCTGGCCTGGCTCAAATACCTCTGACCCGACACGGTTCAAATGTGGGAGGGCGCAAGCCCCCTCCCACATTTGAACCGTGCAAGACCTTGGAGTCAGGCCAGTTCAGCGCGAAGCTGGCGTGCGGCGGCAACCATGTGAATCAACGCTGCTTCTGTCTCCGGCCAGCCGCGGGTTTTCAAGCCGCAATCCGGATTCACCCACAAGCGCTGCGCCGGAATCCGCTTGGCTGCTTTGCGCAGCAGGTTGGCCATTTCCGACGCATCCGGCACCCGTGGCGAGTGAATGTCGTACACCCCCGGGCCGATTTCGTTCGGGTAGGCGAAGGCTTCAAACGCCTCCAGCAACTCCATGTCCGAGCGTGAGGTCTCGATGGTGATGACGTCCGCATCCATCGCCGCAATGCTCTCGATCACATCATTGAATTCGCTGTAGCACATGTGGGTATGGATCTGGGTTTCATCGCGCACGCCCGAGGCACACAGGCGGAACACATCGGTGGCCCAATCCAGGTAGTGCTGCCACTGTGCCTGGCGCAACGGCAAGCCTTCACGGAACGCCGCTTCGTCGATCTGCACGATCTTGATGCCGGCGGTCTCCAGGTCCACGACTTCATCGCGGATCGCCAGCGCCAGTTGCCGCGCCTGCACTTCGCGGCTCACGTCTTCACGCGGGAACGACCACATCAGCATCGTCACCGGACCGGTCAGCATGCCTTTCATCACCTTGCGCGTAAGGCCCTGGGCATAGCGGATCCACTCCACCGTCATCGCATTGGGGCGGCTCAGGTCGCCGAAGATCACCGCCGGCTTCACGCAGCGCGAACCGTAGCTCTGCACCCAGCCAAAGCGGGAGAATGCATAGCCGTCCAGTTGCTCGGCGAAGTATTCGACCATGTCGTTACGCTCGGCTTCACCGTGCACCAATACGTCGAGGCCGAGGTTTTCCTGCACCTCGACGGCGTGCTTGATCTCGCTGTGCATGGCTTCGACGTACTCGGCCTCGCTCAACTTGCCAGCCTTGTAGGACTGGCGCGCCAGGCGGATAGAGGCCGTCTGCGGGAACGAGCCGATGGTGGTGGTCGGAAACAGCGGCAGGTTCAGGCCGGCGCGCTGTTTTTCGATACGCTGGGCAAACGGCGACTGGCGCTGGCTGTCCTTGGCGGTGATCGCCGCCACACGGGCCTGTACAGCAGGTTTGTGGATACGTGGCGAAGCAGCGCGGGCAGCCTGCACGGCGCGGCTTTGCGCCAGGGCTGCCAGTACGTTCGGCGCTTCAGGCTGGTTGACCGCCTGGGCCAGCACCGCCACTTCGGCGCACTTCTGCACGGCAAACGCCAGCCAGCTCTTCAGCTCGGCATCCAGTTGGTCTTCGCGGCTCAGGTCCACCGGGCTGTGCAGCAGCGAGCAGGACGGCGCGACCCACAGGCGGTCACCGAGTTTTTCATGAGCGTGCTGCAGGGTCGCCAGGGCTTGCTCCAGATCGCAACGCCATACGTTACGGCCGTTGACCACGCCCAGTGACAACACTTTGTAGGCCGGCAGGCGGTCAAGGATAGTCGGGTACTGTTCCGGTGCGCGCACCAGGTCGATGTGCAGGCCATCCACCGGCAGGTTGGCGGCCAGGCCAAGGTTTTCCTCCAGGCCACCGAAGTAGGTCGCCACGAGTTTTTTCAGCGGGTCGCGCTGGATCAGGTTGTAGGCTCGCTCAAAAGCGTTTTTCCATTCCTGCGGCAGGTCCAGCACCAGGATCGGCTCGTCGATCTGCACCCATTCCACCCCCTGCTCCGCCAGGCGCTGGAAGATCTGGCCGTACAACGGCAGCAGGCGGTCCAGCAGATCGAGCTTGTCGAACTCGCCGCCCTTGGCCTTGCCCAGCCACAGGTAGGTCAGCGGGCCGATGATCACAGGCTTGACGGTGTGGCCCAGCTCGCGGGCTTCCTGCACCTCGTCAAAGAGCTGATCCCAACCCAGGTGGAATTGCTGGTCGGCGCTGAACTCCGGCACGAGGTAGTGGTAGTTGGTGTCGAACCACTTGGTCATTTCCTGGGCGTGGGCACCGCCGCAGCAAGGGTCGCTGACACCACGGGCCATGCTGAACAGGGTGTGCAGGGTGGCCTGGCCATCGGCCGGGCGGAATCGCTCGGGGATCACGCCGAACATCAGCGAGTGGGTCAATACCTGGTCGTACCAGGCAAAATCGCCGGCGGGCAGCAGCTCGATGCCGGCCTGCTTTTGCAGCGCCCAATGGGCCTGGCGCAGGTCACGGCCAACGGCGCGCAGGCCGGCTTCGTCGAGTTCGCCCTTCCAGAACGCTTCCTGCGCTTTTTTCAGTTCACGATCGCGTCCAATGCGCGGAAATCCCAGGGAATGAGCGACTGCCATGACGTGCAACTCCAATGTCGTAATGTATGACAGCCATTGTCGACAGCACGCGATGGTGAGGCAAACTCATATTATTCTAGATGATCACAAGATCTACTCATGTTGAGATCAGGTGCAGGTAAAACGCGTGGAACATGAAATACGCGCACACCGCCAATGCGATCCCCATGCAGCGATTGAACAGCGTGAACGCCGCCGCCCCGCTGATGCGTCGTCCCAGCACCGCGCCCAGCAGCGCGTAGATCCACGGTGCACCAAACGCCCCCAAGGCCAGCAGCGCCGAGACCACCGCGATGGACACCCCGGTGATATGCGCCGCCGGCAACATCACACTGGTGATCGGCAATACCGCCATGATGCCCTTGGGGTTGAGCAATTGGATCACCAGGCCGTTCCAGAACGTGAGCGTCCTGGCCGGGACGCTTGAGGATTCATCAACCACCGTGCGTGCATGGAATACCTGCCAGGCCAGGTACAGGGTGTACACCCCGCCGATCAGCGAGATATACGGCAGCGCCGCCTGGGAAATGATCGCCTCGCCGGTGTAGCCGAACAGCACGAATAGCAACAGCATCGCGCAGCCCACGCCGATGAAGAACCCCGTGGAACGGCGGAACTGCCCGGTCAACCCGGCATTGAGTCCGATGAAGTTCACCGGTCCGGGGCTGTACATGACGCTGAAGGCGTAGAGAAAAATGTCCATTGAAGACCTGCAGTAGAGGGGGTGCGGCCAGTCTACGCAGGCGGGTTGAGCGGATTCTTGTACGTTTGTGGTCATGAGCCGGGCGCAACCTCAATGGGGGAGTGGGCTTGCCCCCTCCCACATTTGGCGGGTGTACATCCATAGATAGTCATACTCAGTCAGTAACATCGACAATCGGGCGCAGCAAATTCCGCCCGCTAACCTTTCGATTCGATTCAAGTGCGGGCACAATGCGTGTCCTTTTTTGGCAGGCACCGCCGCAGGCTCTCAAAAATGATCAAAACGCCGTACTACCTCATCGATAAACAGAAGCTTCTGGTCAACATGCAGAAGATTGCTTACGTGCGCGAGCAGTCCGGCGCCAAGGCGTTGCTGGCGCTCAAGTGCTTTGCCACCTGGTCGGTCTTCGACCTGATGCAGCAATACATGGACGGCACCACGTCGTCGTCGCTGTACGAGTTGAAGCTCGGCCGCCAGAAGTTCGAAGGTGAAGCCCACGCCTACAGCGTGGCCTGGGCCGACGATGAAATCGAAGAGATGCTGGATAACTGCGACAAGATCATCTTCAACTCCATCAGCCAACTGCAGCGGTTTGCCGAGCGTTCCGAAGGCAAGACCCGCGGCCTGCGCGTCAACCCTCAGGTAAGCAGCTCCGATTACCTGCTGGCCGACCCGGCGCGCCCGTTCAGCCGCCTGGGCGAGTGGGACCCGGTGAAGATCGAAGGCGTGATTGATCAGATCTCCGGTTTCATGTTCCATAACAACTGCGAAAACGGCGACTTCAGCCTGTTCGACAAGATGCTCGGCGTCATCGAAGAACGCTTCGGCGACCTGCTGCACAAGGTCGAGTGGGTCAGCCTCGGCGGTGGCATCCACTTCACCGGCGAAGACTACGCAGTGGACGCCTTCTGCGCGCGCCTCAAAGGCTTCGCCGAAAAATACGGCGTCCAGGTCTACCTGGAGCCCGGCGAAGCGGCGATTACCAACAGCGCGTCGCTGGAAGTTACCGTGCTCGACACCCTCTACAACGGCAAGAACCTGGCCGTGGTAGACAGCTCCATCGAAGCCCACCTGCTGGACCTGCTGATCTATCGCCTCAACGCCAAGCTGGCGCCGAGCGATGGCGAACATACCTACATGGTGTGCGGCAAATCCTGCCTGGCCGGGGACATCTTCGGTGAGTATCAATTTGATCGTCCGCTGGCCATCGGCGATCGGCTGTCGTTCATCGACACCGCGGGCTACACCATGGTCAAGAAAAACTGGTTCAACGGCCTGAAAATGCCGTCCATCGTAGTGAAACAACTCGACGGTACAGTCGAGGTGGTTCGTGAATTTGGTTACGACGACTACCTGTCCAGCCTTTCGTAAGCTGGCGGATAAAGGAGAGATAAAGCAATTGAAAAAGAACGTTCTTATCATTGGTGCAGGAGGTGTCGCCAAGGTGGTGGCCCACAAGTGCGCGCAGCACAACGACGAACTTGGTCGTATTGCTATCGCGTCGCGCAACATCTCCAAATGCCAGGCCATCATCGACAGCGTCAAGGCCAAGGGTAGCCTCAAGGTGCCTGCGGACATCCAAGCCTTCGCGCTGAACGCCCTGGACGTGGAAGCGACCAAGGCTCTGATCCGCGAGACCGAATCGCAGATCGTCATCAACGTCGGTTCCTCGTTCCTGAACATGTCGGTCCTGCGTGCCTGCATCGACACGGGCGTGGCGTACCTCGACACCGCCATCCACGAAGAGCCGGGCAAGGTCTGCGAGACCCCGCCGTGGTACGGCAACTACGAGTGGAACCACCTGGAAGAGTGCAAGCAGAAGAACATCACGGCCATCCTTGGCGTGGGCTTCGACCCAGGTGTCGTCAACGCGTATGCCGCGCTGGCGCAGCAACAGCATTTCGACCGCATTGATTCGATCGACATTCTCGACGTCAATGCCGGCTCCCATGGCAAATACTTCGCCACCAATTTCGACCCGGAAATCAACTTCCGCGAGTTCACCGGACAGGTGTGGAGCTGGCAGAACAGCCAGTGGACCAGCAACACCATGTTCGAAGTCAAACGCACCGACGACCTCCCGGTCGTCGGTTCGCAGAACCTCTACCTCACCGGCCACGACGAAGTGCACTCCCTGTCGAAAAACCTCGACGTGCCCAACGTGCGTTTCTGGATGAGCTTCGGCGAACACTACATCAATGTGTTCACCGTCCTGAACAAGCTCGGGCTGCTGTCCGAGAAGCCAGTGACGACCGCCGAAGGCCTGGAAGTGGTGCCATTGAAACTGGTCAAGGCCGTGCTGCCCGATCCGTCTTCCCTGGCCCCTGGCTACACCGGCAAGACCTGCATCGGCGACCTGGTCAAAGGCACCAAGGACGGCAAGGCGCGTGAGGTGTTCATCTACAACGTAGCTGACCACGAAGAAGCCTACGCCGAGACCGACAGCCAGGGCATCTCCTACACCGCAGGCGTGCCACCCGTCGCCGCTGCGCTGCTGGTTGCCCGTGGCGAGTGGGACGTGCAACGCATGGCCAACGTCGAGGAACTGCCGGCTGAGCCGTTCCTGAAGGCGCTGGACGTGATGGGCCTGCCGACTCGTATCAAAGACGAGAACGGCGATCGGGCCTGGGATGCGATTGCCTGATAGGCGATAGCGGACCGAACAAAAAAATGCGCCCTCAGGGGCGCATTTTTTGTGTGGGGCGTGAATAGAGCCCAAAACCAATGAAGATCCAACGGTGGGAGGGGGCTTGCCCCCTGCCCCAGCTAAATCAGTGATGCTGCAAGACCCCGTGCCCACTCAAAACACCGACCACCCGATCCGCTCGCTCAACAACTCCAGCGCCTTCATCCCCGCCAGCGAGTTCCCCGCCGCATTCAACTCTGGCGACCACACGCACACGGTGAACTGTCCTGGCACCACCGCGACGATGCCGCCGCCGACTCCGCTCTTGCCCGGCAAGCCCACGCGGTAGGCAAAGTTGCCCGCCTCGTCGTACAGCCCGCTGGTGGCCATGATCGAGTTGACTTGCTTGGTCTGGCGCGCAGTCAGTACCTGTTCGCCGCTGTGGGCGCTGACGCCTTCGTTGGCCAGGAAACTGAACGCGCGGGCCAGGTCCAGGCAGCTCATTTGCAGTGCGCAGTAGTTGAAGTAGCTGTGCAGCACGGCGTGCACGTCGTTATGGAAATTGCCGAAGGATTTCATCAGGTAGGCCATCGCGGCATTGCGCGCGCCGTGCTGGGCTTCGGAGTCGGCGACCACGCTGTCCACCAGGATCTGCGGGTTGCCCGACAGGCGCCGGACGAAGTCGCGCATGGACAGGATCGGCACCGCGAAACGCGACTGATTGATATCGCAGATCACCAGCGCGCCGGCATTGATGAACGGGTTACGCGGGCGACCGCGTTCGAATTCCAGCTGCACCAACGAGTTGAACGGCTGCCCGGAAGGTTCGTGGCCCAGGCGCTCCCAGATGCTTTCGCCACCGTGTTCAATCGCCTGCACCAGGCTGAACACCTTGGAAATGCTCTGCACCGAAAACAGCGTGTTGGCGTCACCGGCGCAATACGCCGAGCCGTCGTTGCCATACACGGCGATGCCCAGTTGGTTGGCCGGTACATCGGCCAGCGCGGGGATGTAGTCGGCGACGTTGCCCTGGCCGATCAGTGGACGCACTTCGTCCAGGATCGCGTCCAGCAGCGCCTGCATGTCTTGTCCTGTCATCTGTCTTTGAATCGGTGGAAAGCGGGCCGCGGAGGATACTTCAATGTGCGCGGAAGCCCCACACAATCTCTACCACCCGTTCCGCAATCACTAGGTAGATAACGACCAGAAATATCTGCAAGGCCAAGTGGTACCGCAGCTTGGCCAGCCTGCGGATACCATCGCTGATATTCAACAGCATCAAGACGGTGGACAGGACGATCAGCCCCCACCCCGCGACGCTGGACGCAAATACCCCGATGAACAGTTCACGCTGCCCCAGCAAGGTATTGGTGCCTGCCGCAAACAGCAGTGCACACACCAGCAGGTTTTTCACGTTGTCGAAAATCTGCGTGCTCAGGTCGTTTTCCAGCAGCGCCCTGTAGCGCTTCCATAAGGTGTGCATGGCTCGGTACCGGTAGGGATCGCTCGTCAATCAAAGTAGTCCAAATGGCCGTACACTGCACCGCTGCACTTAATCCACGAGGACTCTTGCATGAAATTGATGATCGGCCTGGCCGCCCTGCTGCTGGTATCCGCCTGCTCCACTGCCTCCCACACGTCCCCGCCCGCGCAGGACGCCACTGCGTCCGAATGCCTGGCCGGTGGCGGCACCCTGAAGCAGGTCGGCAAGTTGCAGAGCTGGAAGTGCATCACGCCTTACAAGGATGCCGGCAAGGCGTGTACCGATTCGAGCCAGTGTGAGGGCGAGTGCCGGACCAGTGTCACCACCCAGTCCGGCAATGGCCCGGTGACGGGCGCGTGCCAGGCAGACAACGGTCGCTTTGGCTGCTCGGCGACGGTGGAGAAAGGCCAGCTGGGCCGGGCGATGTGCGTGGACTGAGGCACGCCGGCCAGCGTCACGCCGGCCATGCCGAGCAGGTGGCGACGGGTCCAACGATCAAAAGCAGCCATGCACAGTGTCCCTTGTATGAATTCAATAACAAAATCGGCAACGGTTGTGCTTGTGAGGGCCTATAGCTCGGAAAGACCCAGGTGCTCGCGCAGCGTCGAGCCTTCGTAGGCGGTGCGGAACAGGCCCTTGCGTTGCAAATGCGGAATCACGCTGTCGACGAACTCCGTGAACGACCCCGGCAGATACCCCGGTGAGATCACAAAACCGTCGCACCCACCCTGCTCGAACAGCTCGGCCAACTGGTCGGCGACCTGCGCGCCAGTGCCCACCAACTGCGGCACACGCACGCTGCTGGCGAAGATGCGGCCGAGCTGTTCCAGGGTCAGCTCCGGGCCCTGCATCAACAGCTTTTCCGCTGCGGCAGCGTGCACCAGTGGCGACTGCGCGACGTCGGCCAAGGTGGCCGTCAGTGGGAACGGCGACAGGTCGACATTCAACTGCGACGCCAAGGTCACCAGCCCCAACTCGGGCCGCGCCAACGCGTTGTGTTTGTCGCGCTTGGCACGCGCTTCGGCTTCGCTGCCGCCAATGAACGGCATCACTGCCGTCAGCACCTTGCAGCTCTCCGCCGTGCGGCCCTGCTGCACCACCTGCGCGCGCACGTCCTCACGAAACGCGCGCATCGCCGCCAGGTGCGGGTGAATGGTAAAAATCGCCTCGGCCCAGCGCGCGCCAAACCGCCGGCCGCGCCCGGAGGAACCGGCCTGGATCAGCACCGGTCGACCCTGGGGCGTGCGCGGAATGTTCAGCGGCCCCTCGACCTTGAACCACTCGCCCTGATGCTGCACCGACGTAATCAGCGAGGGGTCGGCGAGCACGCCGCTTTCCCGGTCGAGCTTGAGCGCGCCCGGCGCCCAGCTGTTCCACAGCTTCAACGCGACTTCGACGAATTCATCGGCGCGGTCGTAGCGCAGATCGTGTTCCAGGTGCTTGTCCTTGCCGAACAGGCGCCCTTCGCTGTCGTTCATCGAGGTGACGATGTTCCAGGCCGCGCGGCCCTTGGACAGGTGGTCCAGGGTGGCGAATTCGCGGGCAATATGCGCCGGCTCGTAATAGGTGGTGGAACGGGTGGCGCCCAGTCCCAGCTTGCGGGTCTGGCCGACCAGGTACGAGAGAATCGGCAGCGGGTCCAGCCGCGTGGCGTCCTGGGCACCGTAGCGCAGGGCAAATTCGCGGGAGCCGCCCATCTGGTCGCCCACGGCGAGGCGGTCGGCAAAGAACAGGAAGTCGAACAGCCCCTCTTCCACCACCTTGGCAACACCGGCGTAATACGCAGGGTCGAGGTAGTTGCCGACGGTGTCCGGGTGGCGCCACACCGCATGGCTGTGCACCACCGGCCCGCTTAATAAAAAGGCCGAAAGATGAATCTGGCGGGACTGGGTCATGGGGAACCTTCGGGTAAAAATGCACTTTTGATTATATTAACCAAGCACTTTTATGAAAGGACCCTATAATTCTATGGTTATGCCCGAATGCTCGGTAAGTGGAAAAAGCGCTTTAAGCTAAGATCTAAAGAGTATTTAACGAATGGTTTTTAGAACTTTATGCTCAAGGCCATTTCGTTGAAGATCGAGCCTGTCATGCCTCTACGTCGTCCCCTTGCTGCGGTACTCGGATTGTTGGCCTTTTCCGTCGCGGTAAGCGCCGGCGCCCAGGAAACCGTGCGCATCGGCTACCAGAAATCCTCCACCCTGATTACCCTGCTGAAAACCCAGGGCACCCTGGAAAAAGCCCTCAAGGCTGACAATATCGCCGTGAGTTGGCACGAGTTCCCCAGCGGGCTGCCGCTGTTGGAGGCGCTGAATGTGGGCAATGTCGACATCAGCGCCGACGTGGCCGACACCGTTCCAATCTTCGCCCAGGCGGCCCAGGCCAAGCTCACCTATTTCGCCCAGGAAGCGCCGTCGCCGTCGGCCCAGGCCATCGTGGTGCGCAAGGACTCACCGATCCAGCAACTGGCCGATTTGAAGGGCAAGAAGATTGCCGTGACCAAGGCCGCCGGCACGCACTATCTGCTGATTGCCGCACTGGCCAAGGCTGGCCTGGCCTTCTCGGATATCGAACCGGCGTACCTGTCACCTGCCGATGGTCGCGCGGCGTTCGAGAACAACAAGGTAGATGCCTGGGTGACCTGGGAACCCTTCCTCACCGGCGTACAGCGTCAACTGCCCACCCGCACGCTGGCGGATGGTACGGGGCTGGCGAGCTACAAGCGTTACTACCTGACCGGCACGCCCTACGCCAAGGCGCACCCGCAGGTGCTGAACGTAGTGTATGAGCAGTTGGACAAGGCCGGCCAATGGATCAAAGCCCACCCGCAGGACGCGGCGAAGGTGCTGGGACCGTTATGGGGCAACCTGGATGTGGCCACGGTGGAGGCGGCGAATGCGCACCGCAGCTACCGGGTGCAGCCGGTGACGATCGATCAGTTGGGTGAACAGCAGAAGATTGCCGATGCGTTTTTCAAGGCGGGGTTATTGCCCAAGTCGGTGGATGCCAAGGATGTGCAGACCTGGAAACCTTGAGACCACACACGGGTTGAATGCTGGAGTGGGCTTGTGTGAGAGCTGGCCTGCCAGCTCCCACAGTTTGGTCTGCGCACGACGCTAGAGCAGCGTGCGGGCCAGGGCCTTTTTCCACTCGGCGTAACGGCTGGTCATCGCCGGATCATCTTGCGGTTCAAACCGTTCGCGCTGACGCTCCAGCGCCCCCAGCGCTGCATCACTGGCCCACACGCCCAATGCCCGCCCCGCCAGGTGCGCCGCACCCAGCGCCGAGACTTCCGGCGACAGGCTGCGCACGACCGGGCGTTGCAGCAGGTCGGCCAGAAACTGCATCAACCAGCGGTTGCGCGTTGCGCCGCCGTCCACCCACAACTCCTTCAACGGGCTGCCGATGTCTTGCTGCATCGCGTCGAACACATCGCGAATCTGATAGCCGATTGACTCCAGCGATGCCCGCAGGATGTGCGCGCCAGAGGTGGCTTCGGTGAGCCCGCAAATCAGGCCGCGCGCGTCGGCCTTCCAGTGCGGCGCACCGAGCCCGGACAGCGCCGGCACAAAGTACACGCCGCCATTGTCCGGCAATTGCGCCGCCTGTTCGGTCAGCTCGTCCAGGGATTCCCCCGCGCCCAAGCGTGCGGCCCACTGCACGGCCGCGCCGGTATGGACGATATTGCCTTCCATGCCAAACGTCGGCCGCCCGCCCTCGTGCCACGCCAAGGTGGTGGACAGCCCGTGGGTGGACGCTATCGGCCCGCCCATGGGCGTCATCAACGATGAACCGGTGCCGAGGGTGGCCTTGACCAATCCCGGGGCAAACCCACCCTGGCCGTACAGCGCCGCGTGGGAATCACCAATCATCGACATCACCGGGATGCCAGCCGGCAAGCGACCGGCCGCCACGGTTTCAGCGAAGAACCCTGCGCTCGGCTGGATCGGCGCCAACGCCGCGAGCGGAATCGCGAACAGCTCCAGCAGTTGCGGGTCCCAGGCACAGGTGTGCAGATTGAACAGTTGGGTGCGTGCCGCGTTGGAATAGTCGGTAGCAAATACCTGGCCGCCGCTGAGCTTCCACAGCAGCCAGCTGTCGACGGTGCCCAGGCAGATTTCGCCAGCAGCGGCGCGGGCGTGGCCGTTTTCCAGGTGATCGAGAATCCAGCGGAACTTGCCGGCGGAAAACATCGGGTCCAGGGCCAGCCCGGTTTTTTCCAGGACCAGCGCTTCATGGCCCTGCTCATGCAACTGCGTGCACAACGCGGTGGAGCGTCGGCATTGCCAACTGATGCACGGCGACAACGGCTCGCCGCTGCGCCGGTCCCAGGCCACCACCGATTCACGCTGGTTGCTGATGGCCAAGGCGGTGATCGGCCGGTCTACTTGCGCCAGGCATTCTTCAATGGCCGCGAGGGTGTTCTGCCAGATCAGCAGCGGGTCCTGCTCGGAAAAGCCGGCCTGGGGGTGGCTGATGCTCAAGGGTCGCGAACCCCGGGCAATCACTTGCCCGAGCTCATTGACCAGCACCGCCTTGGCGTTGCTGGTGCCCTCATCTATCGCCAGGATCAGCGGAGTGTTGTTAGTCATTGAATTCACCGCAACCGAGTGGCAGCCGCCACGATCCCAGCCGCGTCGATGTTATGCAAGGCGCGGGTCGGTTCGCGGGCGCCGGCGGCGGCGTATTCACCGTCGGCAATGCCCAGGCGCGTCAGGGTAATGCCCAGGCCGGCCTCGGCCAGCACTTCGGCGACCAGGCTGCCGACGCCGCCATTGATGTTGTGTTCTTCAACGGTGATGACCGCGCGCGTGCCGCTCAAGGCGCTGAGCAATACGTCGCGCTGCAAGGGCCGGATCGACGACAGGTTGATCACCTGCGCCTCGATGCCCTGCTCCGCCAGCAACGCTGCCGCGTCCACCGCTTCATGCACCACCGAGCCGAGGGCGACGATGCTCACGTCTGCACCCTGGCGCAGCACATCCACCTGGCCGGGCTTGAACTGATAGTCGCCGTTGTGTACGTCCGGCAGGGCTTTGCCATCGAGACGGATGTACACCGGGCCTTCGTAGCGCAGTGCGTAATCGACGATCTGCCGACATTCAATAGCGTCTGCCGGGGCAAAGATCTGCACGTTGCCAAAACCACGCATTACCGAAATATCGTCAAGGCTGTGGTGGGTGCTGGCCAGCGGACCGTAGCTGGCACCGGCATTCAGGCCGAACATCTTCACGTTGGCCTGGTTGTAGCAGACGTCCACCTTGATCTGTTCGTTGGCGCGCGAGATCAGGAACGGCGCCGCGTTGCAGGTCACCGAAATCTTGCCGCCCAACGCCAGGCCTGCCGCGACGCTGACCAGGGACTGCTCGGCAATCCCCACGTTGATCAGGCGCTCCGGAAAGCGCTGGGCGAACGGGCCGATCTTGGCCGTGGAAGTGGAGTCGCTGACCACCGGAATCACGTCCAGGCCGGCATCGACAGCGGCGATGAAGCCTTCCACCATCACGCTCGCCAAATGTTCACTCGCCATGACTCAACTCCTCCAGTGCCGCGTTGATTTCGTCACCCTTGGGCACGCGGTGGTGCCATTCGGGACGGGCTTCGATAAACGACACGCCCTTGCCTTTGATGGTGTGGGCGATCAGCACCTGGGGCGCGCCCGTTTGGGTCTGCATGGTTTCCAGGCTCTGGATCAACTGGCCCACGTCGTTGCCGTCGCACTCGCTGACGGTGAAGCCGAAGGCCGCCCATTTCACGTCCAGGGGGTCCAGCGGCATGATCTCGGCCGTCAGGCCGGCCAGCTGCAGCTTGTTCTTGTCGACGATCACGAACAGGTTATCCAGACCGTACTTGGCCGCGGCCATCGCCGCTTCCCAGTTGGAGCCCTCGGCCAGCTCGCCGTCGCCGGTCAGCACATAGATGCGCTTCTTGCTGCCGGACAGCTTCGCCGCCAAGGCCAGCCCCACCGCCACTGGCAAACCATGGCCAAGGGCGCCGGTGTTGAGTTCGATGCCGGGCGTTTTCTGGCGCACCGGATGACCGGGCAAGTGGGAGTTGAAATGCTGGTAAGTGGGCAACCAGTCGACCGGAATGTAGCCCGCCTGCGCCAGGCAGCAGTACAAACCGCCGACACCGTGGCCCTTGCTCTGAATGTAGATGTCGCGCTCAGGGTCCTGGGTGCGTTCAGGCCCGGTATTGAGGATGCGGAAATACAGGGTGGCGAGGATGTCGGTTTCGGACAGGTCCGCCCCAGTGTGACCGCCAGCCGGCGAGTCGGCATTCAGGCGGATCACATGGCGCCGGATCAGGCGGGCCTGTTCTTTGATCTGGTGGGCGTCGTACTGGAAGGCATTCATGCAGCGGCTCCTATGAGGCTGACCACGCGGGGGTGAAAGTGCCAAAAGCTGTTTTGAATATTTATTCAGCAGTGACAATATATTTCTATTTAGACGCCGAACGCTCAGCAGGTCAAGTGAGCGAACGGCAGAAAAATCAAAAATATCCCTCGGACAAACGGCGAGAATCCCAAGCGCCCTTATCTATCCCGTGGCTTTGCGTGGTATGAAAGCAGCGGTTTAGAGGCCTACCTAAAAAATTAAGCACTTGACATTGCCACGGTGGCACTGGAATCTGAATTAACAGTCAGGCACGCATAAATATTCAAGCGACCTGAAAGCACTCCAAAAAAAATAACTCAGGAGAACACTGTGGACGCCAAAGCTTCTGTCCATCACCCGGCGGACATCAAACCGCCCCACCGCCCCCGGCTGGTGAAACTGCTGCCCAGCAACATTGGCGGCCCACTGATCGGCCTCGTGCTGCTGGTACTGGTCTTCTCCTTCAGTTCCGAATTCTTCTTTTCCCTGCGCAATGGCCTGAACATTCTTGATCAGGTCACGGTGCTGGGCATCCTGGCGATCGGCATGACCGCCGTGATCGTGATCGGCGGCATCGACTTGTCGGTCGGCTCGGTGCTGGCCTTCTCGATGATGATGCTCGGCTGGCTGTATCAGGACCAGGCCGTGCCACTGGGCCTGGCGATTCCGATCTCGATCGGCACCGGCATGCTCGCCGGGCTGGTGTCCGGCGCGCTGATCACCTACGCAAAATTGCCGCCCTTCATTGCCACGCTGACCATGATGTCGGTGGCCCGTGGCCTGGCGAACATCCTCACCGAAGGCCGGCAGATCGTCGGCTACCCGGAGTGGTTCACCAGCCTGGCGACGGTGCGGCATTTCGGTTTCCTCTCGGCCACCGTCGGGCTGTTTTTGGTGATGCTGCTGGTGGCCTGGGTGTTCCTGCGCTTCCGTGCCGGTGGCCGCAACCTCTACGCCATGGGCGGTAGCCCGGAAGTGGCGCGCCTGTCAGGCATCAAGGTCCGCGCGATCACGCTGTGGGTCTACGCCATCAGCGGCGCCTTGGCCGGCATCGCCGCCGTGACCCTGGCCGCCCGCCTCGACTCCTCTCAACCCAGTGCCGGCCTGAGCCTGGAGCTGGACGCCATCGCCGCCGTGGTGATTGGCGGCGCCAGCCTCAACGGTGGCGTCGGCAGCATTGGCGGCACCCTGGTGGGTGTGCTGATCATTGGCGTGTTGCGCAATGGCCTCAACCTGCTGGGCGTCTCGCCCTTTATCCAACAAGTGGTGATCGGCGTGGTCATCGCCCTCGCGGTGACCATCGACACCCTGCGTCGCCGTTCCAGTACTGCCCGTTAAACCTGTTCGACCGTTGACACCCTCCAACAATAAAATCAGGAGTCACCCGACATGTTCAGCCCCAAGAAACTGCTGTTGGCCACCGCCCTCGCGGCTGCCACCCTCACCACGGCCGGCACCACCTGGGCCAAGGATCTGACCATCGGCCTGGCCGTGGCCAACCTGCAGGCCGACTTCTTCAACCAGATCAAGCAATCGGTGGAAGCCGAAGGCAAGGCCAAGGGGATCAAGGTGATCACCGTGGACGCCCAGGGCAACTCGTCCACCCAGGTCAGTCAGATTGAAGACCTGATCACCCGCCAGATCGACGTGCTCATCTACATCCCGGCCGGTGCCACGGCCGCCGGCGTACCGGTCAAAGCCGCCAAGGCCGCCGGTATCCCGGTGATCGCCGTGGACCGCAACGCACCTGACGCACCCGGCGATACCTTCATCGCCAGTGACAGCGTGGCCGGCGCCAAGACCTTGGCCGAATACGTGGGCAAGGTCACCGAAGGCAAGGGCCGCATCGCGATCCTGCAAGGCCAGCTCGGCACCACCCCGGAAAACGACCGTGCCAAGGGTTTTGAAGAGGGCCTCAAAGCCTTCCCGGACCTCAAGGTCGTCGCCCAGCAACCCGCCGAATGGGCCCAGGACAAAGGCTTCGCCGTGGCCCAGGACCTGCTCCAGCGTGACCCGAACATCACCGTGTTCTTCGGCCGAGCCGACGCGATGGCCCTCGGCGCCGCTCAGGCGGTGAAGGTCGGCAACCTCGATCACAAGGTCGTGGTGGTCGGTTTCGACGGTGACGTCGCCGGGCTCAAGGCAGTACAAAGCGGCGTGCTCAACGCCACCATGACCCAGCAGACCCAGCAAATGGGCCGCCTGGCCGTGGCGTCGGCCATCGACCTCAAGGCCGGTAAAGCCGTACCCAAGGAACAACTGCTGCCCACCGTGCTGACCACCAAAGAAAACGTCGCGCCGTTCCTGCAACAGCACCCGTAAACCTTGGAGGTCGTCATGCAAGCAGCTGCTCTGGAGACCACCGCCGATGCGGTGCTGTGCCTGCGCAATATCAGCAAGGCCTACGGGCCGGTGCAGGTACTGTCCCAGGTGAACGTGGATATTCGCCCCGGCGAAGTACTGGCCCTGCTCGGCGAGAATGGCGCGGGTAAATCCACCCTGTCGTCGATCATCGCAGGGCTGGTGCAACCGGAAGCCGGGGGCAGCATGACCTGGCTCGGCCAGCCTTACGCACCCGGTTCACCGGGGGCGGCGCTGAGTGCGGGCATCGGCCTGATCCACCAGGAAATCCGGCTGCTGCCGCAATTGTCGATCGCCGAGAACATCTTCGTCGGTCGCCTGCCCATGCGTCACGGGAAGGTGGACCGCGACTACATGGAGGCCCAGGCGCAAATCCAGCTGGAACGCCTGGGGCTCAAGGTGCCCGCCTCGCGCAAGGTCGAAGGCCTGAGCGTGGCGGCCCAGCAACTGGTGGAAATCGCCAAGGCCCTGACCCTCAAGGCCAGCCTGCTGATTCTCGATGAGCCCACCGCGGCATTGGGTGGCGAAGAAACCGAGCTGCTGTTCAAGCAGGTTGAACGGCTCAAGGCCGAGGGCGTGTCGTTCATCTACATCAGCCATCGCCTGGAAGAAATCGCGCGCATCGCCGACCGTGTGCTGGTACTGCGCGACGGTCAACAAGTGGCCTTGCACGCCACGGCCCAGGTGCCGGTGCGCGAGCTGGTGGAGCAGATGGTCGGGCGCAGCCTGGAGCGGATTTTCCCCACACTGCAGGCGCCCGGCGACCACGTGATGTTGCAGGTCAAGGACTTGAGCTGCCGCGAATTCGCCTTGCATGGCATCGATTTCAGCGTGCGCGCCGGCGAAGTGTTCGGCATCGCCGGCGTGGTCGGCGCCGGACGGACCGAACTGGTACGCACCATTGCCGGCGCGGCCCAGGACATCCAGGGGCACATGCTGCTGGACGGCGAAGTGCGCCAGTTGCGCTCGCCGTTCGAGGCGATCCAGGCCGGCGTGGTGCTGGTGCCTGAAGACCGCAAGCAGCAAGGCGTGGTGGTAGAGCATCGTATCGAAGACAACCTGGTTTACGGCAACACCGACCTGCTGAATAAAAGTGGCTGGGTGCTGCCTGCCGCCCTGCATGAGTTCGCGCGCACGGCGGTCGCTCGGCTTGGTGTGAAAGGCGCGCCGCAGTCGCGGATCTCCAGTTTGTCTGGCGGCAACCAGCAGAAAGTGATCATCGCCAAGTGGCTCGCGCGCAACCCCAAGGTGTTCATCCTCGACGAGCCCACGCGCGGCATCGACGTGGGCGCACGGGCCGCCATCTATGAAGTGATCGCCGATCTTGCCGCCAAGGGCATGGCAGTGATTGTGGTGAGTTCGGACCTGGATGAAGTGCTGGGCCTGTCGCACCGCGTCATGGTCATGAGCCGGGGGCGGCAGATGGGGATTCTGGAGCGGGGGGATGCCACGCCGGTATCGGTGATGGAAATGGCGACCGCATAACTCAAGACCACCGCTGTTCCCTGTGGGCGGGGGCTTGCCCTCTCCCACAGGGGTTCTACTGTGAATTCAACATTGGAGTTATCCATGCAACTTTTTAGTCTTCAGGGCCAAGTCGCCTTCGTCACCGGTGCCGGCAGTGGTATTGGCCAAGCCATCGCCGTGGGCCTCGCTGAAGCGGGAGCAGACGTGGCGTGCTTCGACCTGCCCAACAGCCCCGGTATCGCCAGCACCGTCGAACGCATCCAGGCCCTCGGCCGTCGCGCCCTCGCCCTCAGCGGCACGGTCACCGAACGCGCCGCGCTGGACGCTGCCGTCGCTCGCACCGAACACGACCTGGGTGAACTCAGCGTCGCCGTCAACTGCGCCGGCATTGCCAATGCCCAGGCCGCCGAAGACCTCGAGCTGCAGCGCTGGCAAACCACCCTGGACATCAACCTCACCGGTATTTTCCTGAGCTGCCAGGCGCAGGCCGCCGTGATGCTCCCGCGTGGCAAGGGCGCCATCGTCAATATCGCGTCCATGTCCGGCAGCATCGTCAACCGTGGCTTGCTGCAAGCCCACTACAACACGTCCAAGGCCGGGGTCATCCACCTGAGCAAGAGCCTGGCGATGGAATGGGCCGACAAGGGCCTGCGGGTCAATTGCATCAGCCCTGGCTATACCGCCACACCGATGAACTCGCGTCCGGAAGTGGCCGACCAGGTGAAGATTTTTGAACAGACCACGCCCATGGGCCGTATGGCCAGCGTGGAAGAGATGGTCGGCCCGGCGATCTTCCTGGCAAGCCAGGCCTCGTCGTTCTGCACGGGTGTCGACCTGTTGGTCGATGGCGGTTTTGTCTGCTGGTAAGCCTTGGAGTTTCCTGTCATGTCGCAACGTTTCAGCGGTAAAACCGTAGTGATCACCGGCGCCTGCCGTGGCATCGGCGCCGGCATTGCCGAGCGCTTCGCCCAGGAAGGCGCCAACCTGGTATTGGCCTCCAACGACCTGGAGCGCGTGACCTTCACGGCTGACCAGCTCGCCCAGGAATACGGCGTCGACGCCCTGGCCCTGGGCATCGACGTCACCAACGAAGACGACATCGAAAAGCTCTACCGTGAAGGCCATGCGCGCTTTGGCAGCATTGACGTGTCGGTGCAAAACGCCGGCATCATCACCATCGACCACTACGACAAAATGCCCCGCGCCGACTTCGACAAGGTGCTGCACGTCAACACCACCGGCGTGTGGCTGGGCTGCCGGGAAGCGGCCAAGTACATGGTCAAGCAAGGCAGCGGGCGGTTGATCAACACCTCCTCGGGCCAGGGCCGCCAAGGCTTTATCTACACGCCCCACTACGCTGCGAGCAAGATGGGCGTGATCGGCATTACCCAGAGCCTGGCACTGGAACTGGCGCGGCATAACATCACGGTCAACGCGTTCTGCCCCGGCATCATCGAAAGCGAGATGTGGGACTACAACGACCGCGTCTGGGGCGAGATCCTCAGCACCGACGAGAAACGCTACGGCAAGGGCGAGCTGATGGCCGAATGGGTCAAGAACATCCCCCTTCGCCGCGCCGGCAAACCCTCGGATGTGGCAGGCCTGGTGGCCTTCCTGGCCTCGGACGATGCGGCGTACCTCACCGGGCAAGCGATCAATATCGATGGCGGCCTGATCATGTCGTAAGGGTTTGGTATCCTCAGCGACTTGAAACAATTATTGAGGCTTTCATGAGCCAGATCGAAGAACAGCGCCTGATCACCAAGATCGCGAGCCTCTATTACGAAGAAGGGCTCAAGCAGTCCGAGATTTCCACGCAGCTGGACCTGTCCCAGTCCTTTATCAGCCGCGCCCTTCGCCGGGCGCTGCAGGACGGCGTGGTCAAGATCAGCGTGATGCGCCTGCAAGGCCTGCACCTGGAGCTGGAAAGCCAATTGCAGCGCCGCTACGGCGTGCGCCGGGTGATCGTGGTGGAAGCCACCGAGCCCGGCAACGATGAAAGCATCAAGCAGGCGATCGGTTCGGCGGCAGCCCATTACCTCGAAACCAGCCTGTCGCTGCAGGACCACATCGGCATTTCGTCGTGGAGCAGCACCATTCGCGCCATGGTCGGCCATTTGCACGCGCAGCCAGGCAAACAAGGCGCGCAAGAAGTGGTACAACTGCTGGGCGGCGTCGGCAACAAGGGCGCGTTCGAAGCCACCCTGCTCACCCAGCGCCTGGCTACACTGCTCAACTGCCCGGCGTATCTGCTGCCATCGCAAAGCATCGAGCAATCGGTGCAAAGCAAACAGCGCATCGTGCAGATGGAAGAGGTCAAGGAAGTGCTGCAACGCTTTGACAGCATCACCCTGGCGATTGTCGGTATCGGCGAACTGGAGCCATCGCAACTGCTGCGCAACAGCGGCAACTATTACACCGAGGACATGCTGCGCCTGCTCGCCGAGCGGGGCGCGGTGGGCGATATCTGCCTGCGCTACTTCGATGCCGACGGCAAGCCGGTATTGGAAGAAGATGAAGAATTCGTGGTGTCGGTGTCGCTGCCCAAGCTGCGCGCCATCCACCGTGTGCTCGGCCTGGCCGGCGGGCTGAACAAGGTCCAGGCGATTCGTGGCGCGCTCAAGGGCGGCTACCTGGACATCCTGATCACCGACCTGGACACCGCACAGGCCTTGAACCACTAACCCTTTCTGGAGACTGCCGCTCATGACGTCCAAGCTCGAACAACTCAAGCAATTCACCACCGTGGTCTGCGACACCGGCGACCTCGAAGCCATCAGCCGCCTGCGCCCGGTGGACGCCACCACCAACCCGTCGCTGCTGCTCAAGGCCGCCGCCATCCCCGAATATGCCGACCTGCTGCGCAGCGCCGTGGCCCATGCCAAGGGCGATGTGGACCTGGCCTGCGATCACTTTGCGGTGTCGGTGGGGACGGGAATTCTGAAGGTGATTCCGGGGCGTATTTCCACCGAAGTCGACGCGCGCCTGTCCTTCGATGAAGAAGCACTGTGGGCCAAGGCCAACCAGTTGATCGCCCTGTATGACCAGGCCGGCGTGAGCCGCGACCGCGTGCTGATCAAGCTGGCCTCGACCTGGGAAGGCATTCGCACTGCCGAGCGCCTGGAAAAGGCTGGCATCCAGACCAACCTCACCCTGCTGTTCTCCTTCGCCCAGGCCGTGGCCTGCGCCGACGCCGGGGTGTTCCTGATCTCGCCATTCGTGGGCCGTATCTACGACTGGTACCGCAAGAGCACCGGGCAGGACTACACCGGCGCCGAAGACCCGGGCGTGCAGTCGGTGACGCGTATCTACAATTACTACAAGGCCAATGACATCCCGACCGTGGTGATGGGCGCCAGTTTCCGCACCCTCAGCCAGATCGAACAACTGGCCGGCTGCGACCGCCTGACCATCAGCCCGGACCTGCTGCAAAAGCTCGCCGACGACAATGGCCCGCTGGAACGCAAGCTGGTACCCGGCACGGCGGGCGAAGCACGCCAGTCGTTGACCGAAGCGCAGTTCCGCTGGGCCTCCAACGAAGATGCGATGGCCACCGAGAAACTCGCCGAAGGCATTCGCCAGTTCGCCCGCGACCAGGAAAAACTGGAACAGCTGCTGGGCAACGCATGACCCCGGTGGCGGCGTTGGGTCAGCCACGCACCTTGGTGTTCCTGGCCTACCCGCAGATGGGTCTGCTGGACCTGACTGGCGCCCAGACGGTGTTCTGGGCCGCCACCAAAGCCATGGCCGAGCGTGGCCTGCCCGGCTACGTGATACACACGGCGAGCCTGGCCGGTGGCTTGATGCCAACGGCCGAGGGGCTGAGCGTCGATACTACGGCGCTGGGCTCACTGGCCGACCGCGCCATCGACACCTTGATCGTGCCCGGCGCGCCCGCCATCCAACAGGCCATGGCCGCCAACACCGCGCTGGTGGATTGGCTGCGCATCGCCTCCACCACCGCCGGGCGCACCGCCTCGGTGTGCAGCGGTACCTTCCTGCTGGCCATGGCCGGCCTGCTCGATGGGCGCCGCGCCGCCACTCACTGGGCGATGTGCGACATGCTCAGGCAAGGGTTCCCGGCGATCGTGGTGGACATGGACGCGATCTTTATCCAGCAAGGCAATGTGTGGACCTCCGCAGGGGTGACCGCCGGTATCGACCTGGCGTTGGCGCTGGTGGAACTCGACTGCGGCCGCGACGTTGCGCTGCAAGTCGCGCGCGAGCTGGTGGTGTTCCTCAAGCGACCGGGTGGGCAAGCGCAATTCAGCCAGTTGTTGCAGGCGCAGACGGAACACAGCGCCGGCTTCGACAGCCTGCACCTGTGGATCGCCGATCACCTGCAGGAACCCGACCTGTCGGTGGATCGCCTGGCGCAGCAGGCACAGATGAGCCCGCGCAATTTCGCCCGGGTCTACAAGCAACGCACCGGCCGCACCCCGGCCAAAGCGGTGGAACTGTTCCGCCTGGAAGCCGCACGGCGACTGCTGGAAGATTCGCAACGCAACATCGACCAGATAGCCCGCCTATGCGGTTTCGGCGATGAAGAACGCATGCGCTATACCTTCCACCGACACCTGACCATCTCGCCCAGAGAATACCGCGAGCGGTTTTCCCGCTGACCGGACGCGCACGAACGATAAAGCCCCCTCCCACACTGACTGCATTCCAGCATCCATGAAGTTATTTGTTTTGGAGCCAGCGCAGAAGCCCGGTTTTCTTGATGGGCTGCGGTTTCTTGAGTACCACGGCCTCCCGAATGCCTTCACGCTGATGCTGCAGCTTGTCCAGGGCCAGCAACAAATCACTGCTGTGCTGCAACTGCGCGCCCAACAACGATTTCTCGATGCGAAACAAGCGCCCGCTGGTGAGGCTGCGGAACTGCCCACGGGAGCGACCTTCGGCGAGGATACCCTCCTCGCCCATCACTTCACCGGGGCCCATGCGTCCGGCTTCCACGACCCGCTCGCCATCATGAATGGCCACGGAAACGACGCCGGTCGCAATGATCAGCAAACCATCGGCAATTTCATCGAACGCCAACAGTACCTGGTTAGCCTGAAAATCCACCGCGGTCATGGCCTCGGCCAGGCGATCGCGCTCTTCGACGCTGAGGCTGCGCATCACCCGCGCTTCCTCCAGCAACTGACGTTGACGGCTCCAGGCGTGCGGGGCAACTCCCCAGGTGACGCCGGCGGCCTCCAGGTGTCGATGGGCGAGGTCGAACATCAGGTTGCGCACGCTGCTGCGCGCCGAACGTGAGGCGACAAACCCTTTGAGTTCATACTCGTTGAATTCCAGTTGCGAACTCTTCACGCAGACCTTGGGCGCATGCCCCGGCAACAACGCCTGGGTGCCCTGCAACGCTTTCTCCAACGCGTCCAGCACCATGCGTGGCGCCACTGCGCTGGGCACCGCGAGGCTGACGCTCACCCCGTGCACTCCGCCGGCGCGGCTGTGATTGAGGATCCTGGCCTTGGCCGCCAGGGCATTCGGCACCACGGCAACGCTGCCCGACTCGGTCTGCAAATGGGTGGAGCGCCAATCGATCTCCAGCACCTTGCCCTCCACGCCATCGATACTGATCCAGTCGTCGAGTTGATAGGGTTTGGTGGTGTTGATCACGATCCCGCTGAACACATCGCTCAGCGTGCTTTGCACCGCCAGGCCGAAAACGATCGCCATCGCGCCCGACGTCGCCAGCAGGCCCTTGACTGGCAGTTGCAACACATAAGCTGCTGCACCGACGATGGCCACCAGGAAAATCACCGCGCCCAGCACGTCATGCAACAGGCGCGCACTCTGGCCGACGCGGGCGCTGAGGCCATGGCCGAGGATCACCGTGACGGTGCGCGCGGCAAACAACCACCAGGCGATGCCGAGTACGGTCGCCAGCAGGTTGAGCACCGCTTCGTCTGGCCACGGCGGCGGCTGCAACGGGCTAAGCCCGGCGGTCAGCATCACCCAGCAGAACAGACTGAACACCAGCACTCGCAACACCGTGCGCAGGCTGCGTCGGAGGGGGCCGAGGCATTGCCAGAGGATCAGGTCGAGCAGGATCAGGACGCCGGCGAGCAATAGAGGGTGGGTGTACATGGCGAATGTTCCTCAACGGTTGGGGTGTGGTGAGAGAGCTTGCTCGCCAGGGAGGGAACACCCACCACAGACAGTGTGCTCACCACCGCCTCCCCCAGAACCACACTGCATCGCGCCCGCAACCAGCGCTCTGCAGGATCGTTATGAGTGGTGCCGCGCCAGACCAGCGCCAGTTCCTGCTCAGGCAGTGCCAGCGGCACCGGCTGCGCGCGTAGCCCTCCGACGCCCGCCATGGCACGGGCGACGTAATCGGGCACGACGGCGAGCAGGTCGCTGTCGGCCAGCAATACCGGCAAGGCACTGAACTGCGGCACCGTGAGCACCACTTTGCGCTGGCGGCCCATCAGGCACAGCGCACGGTCAGCGTCGTCGATCACATTGCCCATGGACGACACCACCGCATGGGGCCGCTGGCAGAATTCCTCCAGGCCCAGTTCCCCCGGCCGCGTATCCGCGCGCAGCAACATCGGGCGCATCGGCCGCAGGCTTTTGCGCCGTGCGTTCGCCGGCAATTCCTGGGTGTGGCTGATGCCCAGGGAGATCTCGCCACTGGTCAGCAGTTGGGACATCTGCCAATGATCGGCGCGGCGCACCACCAGGGTCATGTTCGGCGCCTCGATGCGCAGGCGCCGCAGCAGGCTGGGCAGCAGCGCATATTCCACATCATCCGACAGGCCGATATGGAAGGTCGCCTCGCTGGTCGCCGGGTTGAACGCCTGGCAGCGACTCAGCGCTGCCGCGATGCTGTCGAGCGCCGGCCCGAGGTTGCTGAAGATTTCTTCGGCACGGGACGTCGGCTGCATCAGCCGGCCGGCTCGGATGAAGAGCGGGTCATCGAACATCAGCCGCAGGCGGCCCAGGGCACTGCTGATGGTCGGCTGGCCGAGGAACAGCTTCTCGCCAACGCGGCTGACATTGCGCTCATGCATCATCGACTCGAACACCACCAACAAGTTGATGTCAGCACGACGCAGGTCATTTCTGTTCATCATGTCAGCCACCCGGCCCAGGGCCTTGGAGAGAAATAAGAGGCCTCAGGTTAGGGCCGGGCGTGCGTCTCTCGTACCTGGGGTCAGCGTGGTCATACCTGGGTATAGGCAGCCCACATCCAGACAGGGCGTGGCAGGATTTCAGGGTTTTGTGTCCTACTCGTTGAGAAAGGATGCTTTTAAAGTAACTGACCCCTGCTCCACCCTCGATAACAACAATGGAGTGCCTGAACGCCATGAAAATCACCGTTCCCGCGAGTGCGCGTCGCGAACAGTCATGGTTGACCGGCCTCTGGGACCGGTTGCTGTTCACGCCGCGCCAGGCCCGTTCCCGTGGGGCGTTCGGCATCAGCCCGACGCCGTTGGTCAACGCCCTCGGCTGGGTCGTGGGGTTGGTGGTGGCCTGCGGGATCTTCGTGATCAACTCCGAGACCCACACCGACTGGGCGCCGACCCTGCTCTACATCACGTTGCTGCTGATGGCGGCCAACCTGTTTTCGATCAATGTGGTGATCGGCGTCGCGCTGTTTTCCATCGGGCTGCTCACGGCGCTGTTCCTGTACAACGGCAACTATGAGCGCTGGGACGCGGTCACCGGTTTCTTCCGCTGCCTCACCGCGCTGTCGGCCATCACCTTCCTGGCGCTGCGCAGCAAGTACGCCGCAGACAGCCTGCGCCACAACGAGGCCTACCTGATCGGCGCACAGCGCTTGAGCCAGACCGGCAGCGTGAGTTTTCGTGGCGACAATGACGTGATGTCCTGGTCCGAGGAGCTGGCGCGGATCTTCGAGTACCCCTATTCGCAGGCACCTACCGCTGCGATGGTGCTGGCGCGCACGCACCCCGACGACCTGCACCTGGCCCACGCCGTGTTTGCACAGGCGCTCAAGCAAGTCCCCTTGATCGAGGTCAAGCACCGCTTGTTGATGCCGGACGGGCGGGTCAAACACATTCACATGATCGCCAGCCCGGTGGAGACTCGCGGCCATTTCGAATACCTGGGCGCGGTCAAGGACATCACCGCCGACAAGCTCGCCGAAGAAGCCTTGTTCCATGCCCAGAGCCAGTTGGCCCACGTCACCCGCATCACCTCGCTGGGCGAACTCGCGGCCTCGATTGCCCACGAGGTCAATCAGCCGCTGACCGCCATCACCAGCAGCGGCGAAGCGTGCCGACGCTGGCTGGACCGTGCCGTGCCGGACCTCAACGAAGCGCGCCAGTCCCTGGACCGCATCGTCTCCAGCGCCACCCGCGCCAGCGAGGTGATCAGCCGCATCCGCGCGCTGTCGCGCAAATGCGACCCGCTGCGCAAGCCCGAATCCCTCGACGCCATCGTCAACGAAACCCTGGGCCTGGTGCACCACGAACTGTCCCGCCACAAAGTGCGCAGCCGCGTGGAGCTGACCACCCTCGACGCCCGGATCAATGCTGACCGGGTGCAACTGCAACAGGTGATCATCAACCTGGTGATCAACGCCTGCCACGCCATGGACACCATCACGCCGCGCCAGCGCTTGCTGCAAGTGCGCACCTGGGTGGAAGGGCATGAGGTGCTGCTGGAAGTCACCGACCAGGGGATCGGCATCGACGCCGCCTCGATGCCCACCCTGTTCCAACCTTTCTACACCACCAAACCCGAGGGACTGGGCATGGGCCTGTCGATCTGCCGTTCGATCATCGACTTCCACGGTGGCCGCCTGTGGGCGACCAGTGCGCCGGGCCCGGGCACTTCGTTCACCTGCGCCCTGCCCCTGCTGGCCGAGGAGGCCCCATGAACGATCTTCACCCGATGAACCGGGTCATCAGCCACGAGCCGTGGGTGTACATCGTCGATGACGACCGACCCTTGCGCGAATCCCTCGGCAGCCTGTTGCGCTCGGTAGGCTTGCAGGTGCAGCTCTTTGCCTCGGCGGCCGAGTTCATGGGTTTTCCACGCCCGGACCTGCCCAGTTGCCTGGTGCTGGACGTGCGCCTGCAAGGCACCAGCGGCCTGGATTTCCAGAACGAATTGGTGGCGGCGCAGATCAACCTGCCGATTGTGTTCATGACCGGCCACGGCGACATCGCCATGACCGTGCGCGCGATGAAGGCCGGCGCAGTGGACTTCCTGGCCAAGCCGTTTCGTGAGCAGGACCTGATCGACGCCGTGTGCGCCGCCCACACCCGGGACAAGGCCCGACGCGAAGCCGAACGTGGCAGCGACGCCCTGCGCAGCCGCTACGCCACCCTCACGCCCCGCGAGCAGACGGTGATGGCCCTGGCGGCCTCCGGCCTGATGAACAAGCAGATTGCCGGCGAGATCGGCCTGAGCGAGATCACCGTGAAGATTCATCGCGGCCAGGCCATGCGCAAGATGGTTGCGCGTTCGTTCGCCGACCTGGTACGCATGGCGCAGGCCCTGGGTATCGCGGTTAAGCCGTGAGACGGGTATACCCACGTATAGTATTTTGCCGGTGGGGACGGCGTATCTTGAGGTAATGGCGGGTTGCTTCCATGTGCAGCCCGATAGCCTCCAGGTATTGAAATGTCCGACACGAAGATAATTGCCATCGTCGATGATGATGAATCGGTGCGCATGGCATTGGATGGGTTGCTGCGTTCCAACGGCTACACCGTCCGGCTCTACGCCAACGCCGAGGCCTACCTCGGCTCCGATGGCCCAGGCGTCACGGCCTGCCTGATCAGCGATATCCAGATGCCCGGCCTGAGCGGCATTCAATTGTATGAAACCCTGCACGACCGGGGCATTCGCCTGCCGGTGATCTTCATCACTGGCTACCCTGGCCCGCCGCCGACCATCGACCCGGCCCTGCCGTCGCCCGTGGCGTTCTTTCCCAAACCGTTTCCCTGCGGGCAATTGATGGCCTGCCTCGAAGAGGTGCTGGGCCGTTAATACCTTGGTATAGCGGCCTCACACCTAGGCATGCCCGCAATGACCCTTGGTAGAAGTGTTCGAGGATCACGGCCTGGTTAGTCTTGTTTCACACGGTCTCACTCACGCAAACATGACGCTCCAGGAGCAAACCATGAAACAGCACATTCTTATCATTGGCGCAGGGTTCGGTGGTGTCTGGAGCGCATTGAGCGCGGCCCGCCTGCTGGACAAACATGACCGCAACGACGTACAGATCAGCCTGTTGGCCCCACAACCGGAGCTGCGTATCCGCCCACGGTTCTACGAGGCCGACGTGCACACCATGATGGCGCCGCTCGGTCCATTGTTCGACGCGGTGGGCGTGAACTTTGTGGAAGGCGCGGCAGACAGCATCGACGAAAACGGCAAGCAGGTGACCTATCGCGATGCAGCCGGCACCTCCACCACGATCACCTACGACCGCCTGGTGCTGGCCGCCGGCAGTCGCCTGAATCGCCCACAGATGCCAGGCATCGAACATGTCTTCAATGTGGACCAGATTGAAGATGCCTCGCGCCTTGAATCCCACATCAAGGCGTTGAAACACCAGCCTGACAGCGCCGCGCGCAATACCGTGGTAGTGGCCGGCGGTGGTTTTACCGGGATCGAGACCGCCACCGAAATGCCGGCACGGTTGCGTGAAGCGTTGGGCAACAACGCCAACGTCCGCGTGATCGTGGTGGACCGTGGCCCGCAGATTGCCGCGTCCATGGGCGATGGCATTCGTCCCTCGATCATCGAGGCCAGCAATGAACTGGGCCTGGAATGGGTGCTGAACACCTCGGTGGCGTCGGTGGATGCCGGTGGCGTGACCCTGGCGGACGGGCAGCGGATTGAATCGAGCACGGTGATCTGGACCATCGGTTTCCGCGCCAACCCGCTCACCGAGCAGGTCAGCGGCACCCGCGATCCCCAAGGCCGCCTGCACGTGGACGGTACTCTCAAAGTGAAAGGCCAGGCCGACGTGTTCGCCGCGGGCGACGTGGCCTACGCCGCCACCGATGAACTGGGCAACTTCGCCGGCATGTCCTGCCAGCACGCCATTGCCCTGGGCCGCTACGCCGGCAACAACGTCGCCGCCGACCTGATCGGCGTGGCACCGATGACCTACAGCCAGCCCAAGTACGTCACCTGCCTGGACCTCGGTGCCTGGGGCGCCGTGTTTACCGAAGGTTGGGACCGCCAGCTCAAGCTGGTTGGCCAGGAAGCCAAGGAACTCAAGCACCAGATCAACACCGTGTGGATCTACCCACCGGCAGCCGACCGCACCGCCGCGCTGGCAGCGGCAGACCCGTTGATCCCCGTGGCCTGATTCACCCCATCCCTAACCGGGCAGCTTGCTCCTTGCTTGCCCCGGTCACTCCCGAGCGCCCGCCAATGTTATTTCGGCGGGCGTTTTTTTTGCTGTGAGTTTGGCCAAATGTGGGAAGAGACTTGCTGCGGTGAATGGACTTCGTGTGTCGACAGGCTTCTTGCAGTACGCAGGCGGTGCGAAGCAGCCCCTTTGGCACTCAAGTTGGCACACCCTGCCCAAACCGCCGAATCGCCAGGCAATACCCGATCAACGCCAGCGCCGCCAGCAAGCCGCCCGCCGCGCCGATCCAGGCGAAGCCGAAATGGCTGCCGACCCAACTGCCCATCAATGCACCGCCGCCGATGCCGATGTTGTAGATGCCGGAGAACATCGCCATGGCCACGTCGGTGGCGTCTGGCGCCAGCACCAGTACCTTGGACTGCATGGCCAGGCCGAAGCCCATGATCGCCATGCCCCAGAACACACTCAGCCCCACCAGGTAGGATTCGGCGCCGCTCAACGGCAGCATCAGCGCCAGACATCCGGCCAGGATGAAGACCGCGCCGACCACGAACACGTGCGGGTTGAAGCGGTGCACCAGGCTGAACAGCAGCGAGCCGATGATGCCCGCGCCGCCGAACACCAGCAGGATCAGGGTCACGGCACTGCCGTCCATGCCGGCCACGCCCTCGACAAAGGGTTCGATGTAGCTGTAGGCGGTGAATTGGGCGGTGACGGTCATGGCCGTCAGCACGTACAGCGCCACCAGCGCCGGGCGCTTGAACAGCAGCGGCAGGCTGCGCAGGGAGCCGGAGTTCTGGCTCGGCAGCAGCGGCAAGGTGCGCGCCAGCCAGAACACCAGCGCCGCCGCGAACGCGCCAATCACCAGGAAGGTGGTGCGCCAGCCCATGGCTTCACCGAGCAGGCGGCCCAGCGGAATGCCCAAGACCATCGCCAGTGAGGTGCCGGTGGCCAGCAGGCCCAGGGCCTGGACCTGCTTGCCTTCCGGCGCCAGGCGCACGGCCAGGGACGCGGTGATCGACCAGAACAGCGCATGGGACAGCGCGATGCCGACCCGACTGACCATCAGCAAGCCAAAACTGTTGGCCACGCTGGAGAGCACATGGCTGGCGATGAACATGCAGAACAGCACGATCAGCAATTTGCGCCGCTCGATATTACGGGTCAGCAGCATCACCGGCAGCGAAGTCAGGGACACGATCCACGCATAGATAGTGAGCATCAGGCCGACGCTGGAAACGGGCATCTCGAAGCTGGCCCCAATGGCGCTGAGCAGCCCGACAGGGACGAATTCGGTGGTGTTGAATACAAAGGCGGCCAACGCGAGTGCGATGACCGGTTGCCAGTTGGCTTGGGGCGTTGCGGCTGAAATGCTCATTGAAGGGCGCGGTACTCGGACGATGATCAAACGGCCACCCAGGACAAGCGCCGCCGCCGAGCATTCTATAGGTTTCTCGACGGTCTGTTGACGCTCATCCTGCGTTACATCAGCGCACGCCGATCAAGGCGCGATCAGGGTGACCACGTAGGCCCCCGACTGAATGGGTTTTCCGACGGAATCCACCAGCACATACCGCTGGTCGTAATATCGGCCGGTACCACTGTCGGCGATCAATTTGACGTTGACCGGTGCCTTGCCCAACGCTTGCACACTGTGAACAGTGCGTACATCGAACTGGTTGCCGCGAAATGCCTGGGGGCAGCCCTTCAACTCAATCGCTGAAACACCGGACACCGCCGCCTCACAGCCCGGTTCGACAATACTGCCGCGAAACTGAATGACACCTCCGGACGCCGCCAGGCAGCCTCCCGTCCATACCGCAAGAAAGCCGGTAACCCATGACCAACGTTTGACGTTCATGTCGCTGCTCCTTCTTGCTGGGGTCGTTATGAAGGTCATCGACACGTTGGGCACAGACTTTAGGCCCTGCGCGCGCGTTAACGCATAGTCGCGGCAAGGTCTGGGTTGATCACCACCAGGTCGAAACGCAGGTTGCCGTAGTCCAGCAGCGCGCGCATCTCGTCCAGGCTCGAGACTGGCGCGATGGCGTAGTAACCCTGGCGATTGAAATCCCGCTCCAGACGCAGGCGCTCATGGTGCCGGGGGTCGACGATCATGATGCGCAGGTTCTTCTTGATCATGGCAGGCTCCGGCGATGGGTGTGCGGTGAGCGTTGCAACCAGCGCAACAGGTGCGCCCCGTCCATGGGTCGCGCATGCCAGTAGCCCTGACCCTGAGTGCAGCCCAGCGCGAGCAACTGCTGGTACTGCTCGAAGGTTTCGATGCCCTCCACCACCACTGACAGGCCCAGGCTTTCGCCCAGGGCCAGGGTGCTGCTGATGACGGCGCGGCAACGGGGTCCCTGGGCAAGGCCGCGCACGAACTCGGCGTCGAGTTTGATTTCGGTGAACGGCAACTGGCACAGGCGCTGCAACGAAGAGAACCCGGCGCCGAAATCGTCGAGGGACACGTGGCAGCCCATCAAGCGCAGATACCTCAGGTTTTCCAGGGCCACCGAGGGCACCTCCAGCTGGCCGCTCTCGGTGAGTTCAAACGTCAGGCTGGCACCCAGGACTCGATGCTCGACCAACGCACGCCTGATCTGCGCGACCAACCCCGCATTCGCCACCTGCACGGCTTGCAGGTTGAACGCCAGATTCAGCGCCGTCCCGTGGCGGTGCGCCTGGCCCTGCAAGGCGAGTGCCTGGCTCATCAGCACCTGCAGCAGTTCGTCCAGCAGCCCTTCCCGCTCCAGGTCGGGCAGGAAGGCAGCAGGCGACAGCAAGCCTTCGGTGGGGTGCAACCAGCGCGCCAGCACTTCAACACCCAACACCTGTCCGGTCTGCAGGTTGAACTTGGGTTGGTAGAACGCCTGGATCTGTTGCTCGGCCAACGCTTGTCGCAAGCACATCAGCGAGGCACTCACCAGCTGTAGCGGTAGCCAAGGGTCACGCCCCATGGCTGTTCGATGGCGCTGCCTTTGGCATATTCAGCATCCAGCGAGACCTTGCTGTTGGCGCTGACCCTGACAACGCCGCCAAACCCCAGCTCGACGCGATTGCCCTGCAGCTCGGCGTCCAGGCGCGAGCCATTGACGTTGACCTTGCTGTTACCCGCATGTTCGGTGATCAGCGACGCTTTCACGTAGGGCTGCGCCTGCATGCCGTTGTCCAGCTGGATGTTGCGGCCGAACAACGAACCGACACGACTTTGCAGCGAGTCCAGGTCGTCGGTCTTGACCTTCAAGCCATTGCTGGCGGTGTAGCGGGCGCCTTGGGTGCGGGACGCCGTGAGCGCCACTTGCGGTTCCACGAACCAGCCACTCTCCAGAGCAATGTGCTTGCCCACTTCGACACTGGCACCGATGCCGTTGGTGTCATAGGACGCCTTGACCGGGTTGCCCAGGTTGGTCGGGGTCTTGATCTGGTTGTTCAAGCGGTTGTACTTGAACACGCTGTCCACATAAACGCCGCTGTCATCCAGGTAGGTGGCATAGGCGCCGAGCATCTTGCTGTCGATCTCGCCGGAGGCGCCCTCACCGAAATTCAGGTCCGACTTGGCCGTACCGACCATCCCGCCTACGTAGACCTTGCCGCGGTTGAGCGCGATGGCGGTGTCCGCGCCAATCTCCACGCCGCTGATGTTCTGCTGGTAGGCGCGACTGGATTTTTCGCTGACGTCAAATTGCTTGCCGATGGCCCGGGTCCACACCCCGCCCTCGTCCTTGCCCATGCGCAGTTCGCCCAGGCGTTTGACCAGTGCGTCCATTTGCGAGGTCCACATCGCCGCTCCGGCGGTGTGTGCGGCAATGGCCGCGTTGGCGCCCTTGGAAAGATCCTGCGGTCCCGGATTGGCGCCGCCGGCGTTGCTCAGGAACCAGTCGTCGCCGTCCTTGCCCAGGGTGTAGCGGAACGCGCCGGCATCCACGTGGCCGCCGTACAGGCCGAATTGGGCGTCACCGCCGTGGGTGTCGACGACGCGCAGTACATCGCTGGCATTCTTCGGCGACACGCCCGAGTCTTCGATAAACAGCGTGTGGTTGCCGGTCGCGCCGTTCGCAGCGCTTACCACCAACAAGTCGCCTTCGAGGGTCGCCAGGTTAGTGTTCATCTGAAAGCTGCCGGTGCCCGCCAACTTGTCGGTGGTCAGGGTCTTGAACTGGCCGTCGGCGTGGTCGAAATTGACGCGGCCATCCTGCAGGTCAAGCGATTGGATCGACGAGTTGCCGGTCATCTGCCACACACTCGCGCCGCCAAGCGCCAACTGGTTGATACCCTGCCCGGCGCCGGTCCAGTGGGTGGCATTCTGCAGGCTGAAATCGGCGACGAAATCGGGGTCGGTGGTGACATCGATGTCGCCCTTGAGCACCGAGCCGCTGGCAATAACGCTGCTGTTGCCTGTATTGGGCACGGCTGGGGTGGCCCGTGTCAGGTCAAACAGCACGCCGCCTTGACCGTCAATGACCGAGTTGTTGATCACGAATGTGTGGCTGCCATCGCCGCGAGCGCTGATGGCCGCGCCGGCGTTGCTGATCAACTCGCTGCCGTTGACCTCGAAGCGGTTGTCGGTGCCAGTAGTGGCCCAAGACATCAGGCCATTGTTGCCACTGCCGTTCGCGGTCACGCGGCTGCCGTCGATCCGCAGAAGGCCACCGTCGCTCATCGTCGCGCCGTGGCCCGACGCATCGATCTCGGAGCTGGCGATCGACATCTCACCGCCGCCGTAAACCGACACACCATGGGAGGCAGCGCCGTGGGTCGTGATCTTGCCCCGGGTGAACGTCACCTGGCTGCCAGAGCCAAAGGCCAGCAAACCATAGGACTGCCCGCCGCGGGTGTCGATGACCACGCGATCAGCAACTACCGTCGAACCGTTGCCTTCGGCCACCAATGCCCGGGAAAACGCCCCGCTGGTGCTGACGGCCACATTGGCCAATTGCACGGTGCCGCCCCCCAGTGACTTGGCGCCCTCGGCAAGCATTCCGGCGGTCGTGATCGCACCGTCTTCGAACTTGACGAGGCTGCCAACACTCTCTGCGGATACGCCGGCAGAACGGTCACCAGCCGTGGTGATATTGACACCGACCGCATCGATCAAGCCGGCAAAAAGCGCCTGCAAGCCGACGGACTGCGCGCCGAGGGTCTGCACCTGGGTGCCCGTCAGGGACACCCTGCCGCCGGTTCCGGCACGCGCGCCTTCCGCGTTGATCCCGCGCGTGGTGATCGAACCACCGTTCACCGCAATGACCGAGTCCGCCCCCCCGGCCAGCACACCGCGGCTGTAGCTGCCAGCCGTGCTGACCGCCACGTCGTTGAGCAGGATGTTCCCGCCACCGGCCAAGACCAACACCGCATCACTGACCGTATTGGTCGTGGTGACGCTGCCGCCATTCATCACAGCCGAGCTGGCGTCGGTGGTCATGATCCCCACGCTACCCTGCCCGGTCGCCAGCACGGAAGTGTCGTTCAGGATGATTACCGAACCACCGGTCGCGGCGGCGCCCGCCGTGGTGTTGCCGCCCACGCCGCCGTCCACCTGAATGCTGGAGTTGGACACTTCAACCCGGCTGCCGGTCTCGGCCTGAATGCCACGCGCCAGGGTTCCGGTGGTGTGGATTGTCAGGTTGTCGGCCTGGATTTGCGCGCCGTCGTGGGCCGACAGCGCATGGGAGGTGCGGCCACTGGTGTTGATCGTGCCGCCCTGATAGGTCACCAGGCTGCCGGCACCGTCTGCCAGCACGCCCACTGAATGCAGGCCCGAGCTGATCAGGTCGACATTGGTCACGGTGAGGGTATCGCCGTCCTTGGCCGCCACGACGGGGGCCTCATCGCCGAGGGTCTCGATGATTTGGTCACGGATATCGGAATGGGCCGCAAACGCAGGGCTCTGGGCCAGGGCCGTCACGGAAAACGCAATGCTGATCGCCAACAGGGACTTGTTCATAGCTACCTCCAGAAGGGTAATTGGGCGAGCGATCCTTGGCTCTTCTCTGGAGGTCAATGTAGGGATGGAACAGGAATGGACGCGTAGGCTCCATCCCGTCGACTTGTAGGAAATTTCCCACGACGTTTAGATCAGATTAACGGCCAGCTGTTGCTCAAGCTGCTCCATGGCTTGTTGCAGGCCATCTACCGCTTCGGTGAGGACTGCCGAATTCAATCCTGCGCAGGCGCTTTCCAGGGCTTCACACGCCTGGATCAAGCGCTGCGCCTTGATAATCCGCGCACCGCCTTTCACCCGGTGCGCCAGGTCGGCCAAGCCGGTTACGTCGTGCTGGGTAAACAGCTGCATCAGGCGCGCCATGTCCTGTTCGTTGCTGGCGGCCAGGTCCTGCAGCAGGCTCTGCAGCGATGCCGTATCGCCCCGGCTGAGTTGCTCCAGGCTGGTCAGGTCGATGTCGCCCGCCAGGGTGTGCCGGGGGGGCGGTGCTGCCGAGTCCGGCACTCTGGAGGCCAGGCAGGCACTGAGGTCCTGCAGGCTGATGGGCTTGAACAGGCAGTCGTCCATGCCGGCGTCAAGGCAGCGGTCCTTTTCATCCGGCTGGGCATTGGCGGTAAGGCCCAGAATCAGCCCGGCAGGCAAGCGCCGGCTGCGCTCTTCGTCACGGATCGCGCGTGTCAGTTCATAGCCGTTCATCAACGGCATGTTGCAATCGGTGATCACCACATCGAATGGCTGCGCCCGCCAGGCGCGCAAGCCGTGGGCGCCGTCTTCGGCATCCACCACGTGGTGGCCGAGATAATGCAGTTGCTGGGTCAGCAACAGCCGATTGGCCGGGTAGTCGTCGATCACCAGCACGCTGAGGGCCTGGGAGGCGGGCTGCTGCACCGGCGCCAGGGTGGGTACGCTGTCGAGGGTGACGAGCGTCGGCAGGCTGACTCGCATTTCAACCTGGGTGCCCTGCCCTAACACGCTGTCGAGTACCAGGCTGCCCCCCATCATCTCGCACAGCGTGCGGCTGATCATCAGCCCCAACCCGGACCCACCGCGTGCCGACTGCCCGTGGTTGCTGGCCTGGGCAAACGGGCTGAACAAGCGCTGCTGGTCCGCAGGGGATATACCGCTGCCGGTGTCTTCCACCCGCAGGCACAGGGCCAGGCGTTCATCATCGCGGCTCGGCTGCGCACTCACGTGCAGGCGCACCTGCCCGGTGTGGGTGAACTTGATCGCGTTGCTCAGCAGGTTCGACACGATCTGTTTGAAGCGCAACGGGTCCACCAGCACCTCGCGGCCTACCGCTGCGTCGAGGTCGAGGATCAGCTGCAACTGTTTCTGCCGCGCCAACCCTTCGAAAATCCGCGCGACCGACTCCACCAGCTCGCGCAGATTGGCGCGCGTCGGCGCCAAGGACAGGCGCCCGGATTCGATCCGGGCGATGTCGAGAATATCCCCGATCAGCTCCAGCAGGCCACGCGCCGCGCCGGACGCCACCTCGATGGAAAATCGATCGGTAACCCCCTGTTCGGCCTTTTTCATGGCCAGTTCGAGCATGCCGATAATGGCATTCATCGGCGTGCGGATTTCATGGCTCATGGTCGCCAGGAACGTGGTTTTGGCGCGGTTGGCCGCGTCGGCGCCCTCTTTGGCGTCGCGCAGCGCCACCAGCAAGTGCTGACGTTCGCTGATATCGATCCAGCCGCCGATCATGCCGCTGACTTCACCGTCGCTGTCCCGGTAGGGCAGCATCCAGTGGTAAATGGTCAGGACATTGTCCGGGCCCATGGTCAGGCTGCGGTCCTGAACCCTGGGCACACCCTCCTCCATCACCTGCAGGTAATCGGCATGGTAGGCCGCGGCCTCATCGACACTTTTGAGCACACCTTCGACCACCGTCTTGCCCAGCACCGCGTCACGCTCGACACCGAAGACGTTGAGGTAGCCGCTGTTGCAGATGCGCAACCGACCCTCGCGGTCGCGCACGTAGATGGGATGAGGCGTGCCGTCGATCAACACGCGCATGAACTCCATCTGGTCGTTCAAGGCGACCTGCGCCTGTTTGCGCTGGCGCATCAGCCTGCGCAGGTAGGCGATCCAGCCCAGTGCCGCCAACAGCAACAGCCCGGCCACCGCAAACCCTTGCAGGATCAGGGTACGGTGACGCATCCAGTAGCTGTCATCCACCACGATTTCACTGCGCCAGCGATTGGTCACCTCGTCCATCTCTTCCGGCGGGATGCTCAGCAGGGCTTTTTCCAGGATCGAATACAACTCCAGGGCGCCGCGCGAGGTAGCAAACGCCACCCGCGCCGACTGAGTGCCGACGGTGCTGGTGATGCGCAACCGGTCGCGGTACTGACGCGAGATCATGTAGCGCGCCGTGATCAACGAATTGACGGCAGCGTCAGCCTGGCCGTTGGCAACCAGGGCCATGACCTGCTGGGCGTTATCGGCCTCCACCAGGGTAATGCGCGGAAATTGCTCCAGCAGTTGTTCGCGCACCGGGTTGCCGTTGATCACGGCGAGGCGCTTGCCAGCCATGTCGTCCAGGGTTTGCGGGCCGTCGGCGCTGATTCGGCTGATCAATACATACGGGGTGCTGAGGTAAGGCCGGGTGAACCGTAGCTGGTTTTCGCGGGACTGGCTGGGCGTCAGGGTGATCAACAGATCGGCTTGCTCCTTGCGGACCTGCTCCACCAACCCGGCCACGGAATGGGTGCGCTGTACGTCGAACTTCAAGCCGGTACGCAACGCGACCTTGGCCAGCACATCCGCGCTGATTCCACGAAATTCGCCCTCTTCGTTGAAAAACGAAAACGGCACAAAGCTGTCGTCGATCGCCACTTTCAGGCGCGGGTGCGCGGCCATCCAGCGTAGCTCGCTGGCGCTGAAATTCAGCGCAGTGCGCCCCGGCATGCTGCCACCGCCCGCGCTCCAGCGGCGCAGGATGTTCATGCGCTCGCCCTGGGGGATCACCGCCAGCGCGGCATTGATGATGCGCAGCAGACGGCGGTTGTCACGGTCCATGGCAAACGCGAAGTCGCTCACTTCCATCCGGGAAAAGTCTGCCAGTTGCACGTTGTTCAGGTAATTCTTGTTGATCAAGTACTGGGCGCTGATGGAGTCGCCCAGGTACACATCGGCATTGCCGAAGGCCACCGCACCTATGGCGCTGAGGGTCGAGGGATAGAGCTGCAAGGTCGCCTTGGGGTAAAACGCCTGCACTGCCTGTGGCGGCAGGTAGTGATAGAGCATGGCGATCTTCTTGCCCGCCAGGTCCTGGGGCAGTGCCTGGCTGTTGGCAACCTGGGTCACCAACGTCGGCTGGTCGTCGGCATAAGACGTCGACATCAGCAAGTCGTGGTCGGCCTGCTCGTAGCCATTGGCGGTGCCAAGCAGATCCACCTCACCACGCTTGAGGGCTTCGATCACGTCTGCGCGCGAGGCAAAGCGGCGCACTTGCACCGGGGTGCGCAACAGTTCGCTGAGCAAACTGGCGTAGTCTGCCGTGAGGCCCTCGTAATCACGGCCATTGATGGTCATGCCGAAAGGCGAGTAATCCGGTGCTGAAGCCCCCAGTACCAACCCACCTTTGCTGCGCAGCCAGCTCCAGTCCTGCTCCGACAGGGAAGCCGCGTATTCCGAGACCTGGGAGCGGCCCAGTAACTGGTAGGTCTCCGACGGCGCTGCCGCCAGCACCGCATTGACACTGCCGGCCAGCAGCACACCCAACAGCCATTTGCGCAGGAAAGTCTTCATTCAGAGCAGGTTGTTCCGTTTGGCGAAGTCAGCCAGGTACACCACCGACTTGACTTTGAGCTTCTCGATCAAGCGGGTCTTGTAAGTGCTGATGGTCTTGTTGCTGAGCAGCATCGCATCACCGATCTCCTTGTTGCTCAGGCCTTGGGACAACTGCTGCAGGATGGTCAGCTCGCGATCGGACAACGTCTGGATCAACTCCAGGTCGGTGGTCTCGGCGTCACTTCGGCGCACCGAGCTGTGGGCGAGGCTGGGGAAAAACGTATAGCCACTCATGACAGCCTCGATCGCCTTTACCAGCTCATCCAGGTCATTGGTCTTGGAGATGTATCCCGCCGCGCCGGCCTTCATGCAGCGCATCGAGTAGAACAACGGCGACTGCGAGGTCAGCACCAAAATCTTGCACGGCAGGCCCAGGGCGCAGATGCGCGCAATCACTTCGAGGCCATCGAGCTTGGGCATGGCGATATCCAGCACGATCAGCTCGGGCTCATGCTCGCGGGCCAGTTGCACCGCGTCGGCACCATTGTCGGCCTCGGCGACCACCTCGAAGCCTTGTTGCTTCAAGAGCATCTTCACTGAGGAGCGAATAAACGGATGATCATCCACGACTAACGCTTTAAACATACCAACCCCTGTGAGACTGCCCGCCCCAAAATACACGAGCGCGCCCTGAGTGTAGGAAATTTCTTAAAACTGTGAACCCCTGATCACGTATGTCTCAAGCCAAGGCAGCAAACGGTGGGCAGGCATGGGACGCGCCAGATAGAAACCCTGGCCCAGCTCGCAACCGAGGGCCAGCACCCGATCATGGATAAGCGGGTTGCCAATCCCTTCGACCACCACGCTCATGTCCAGGGATGTCGCCAGCGCCAGGGTGCTGCTGATCATGGCCGGGCTGTGATGGACGAACTCGCCGTTGATTTTGAGTTGGCTGAAGGGCAACTCACACAGCAGTTGGAGCGAGGAAAACCCGACGCCGAAGTCATCGATGGCCAGGCCACAGCCAAGCCTGCGCAGTCGCTGCAGGTTTTCCTGCACGGGCAGCGCGGTGTCGAGCAGGCCATGTTCGGCAAATTCGAACAGCAGCGTAGAACCGGCCAAATCATGGCGCTCCAACGCACCCTGAACATGCGTCACCAGGCCCGTGCCGAGCAACTGCGAGGCATGCAGGTTGAACGCCATCTCCACTTGCACCCGCTGACGGCGCAACACGCCGAGCAGGTTGAGCCCCTGCTCCAACAGTTGCTTGAACATCTCGTCGATGAGGTCGTAGGCAAGCACGGCGGCGAGGAAGTCGGCGGGCGGCAACACGCCTCGCCCCGGGTGTTCCCACCGCACCAGCGCTTCCACTCCAGCGAGTTGCCCGGTGCGCAGCCTGAACTTGGGCTGAAACCAGGCACGGAACTCGCCCAGTGCCAGGCCGCGCTGGATTTGCAACTCACTGGGCAACGATTTGAGAGGGGCAGAGTCCATGCATATCAACCACTTGGCGGGGGGCGAAGGGCAGATAGTGGTGGGGAGCCTGCAAGTGTGACGTGGGAAGCATCCTTCTAACTTGTAGGAAATTTCCCACGGAACATCAGGGGTCCACCTGCTCCATCAACTCCGGAACAGATTCCGGGCGATTGGCGTAACGCTGCGCCAGCGCTGCGCAGACCATCAACTGAATCTGATGGAACAGCATCAGCGGCAGGATCAACACGCCCATGGTCGACCCGGCAAACAGCACCTGGGCCATGGGTACGCCGGTGGCAAGGCTCTTTTTCGAGCCGCAGAACAAGATGGTGATACGGTCTTCCTGGTTGAAGCCAAACGCCTTGGCCAGTACCGTCGACGCCACCAATACGAGCGCCAGCAATACACAGCAGGCCACCACCAGGCCGCCCAGTTCCCACAGCGGGATCTGGTGCCAGATACCTTCGTTGACCGCCTCGCTGAACGCGCCGTAGACCACCAGCAGGATCGAGCCTTGGTCGACGAATTTGAGCCAGGCTTTATTGCGCCCTACCCACGCGCCGATCCAGCGCCGCGCTATCTGCCCGGCAATGAACGGCAGCAGCAGTTGCACGCTGATTTTCACGATGGCGTCGACGGTGGAGCCACCCTCGCCGTGTACGTTGAGCAACAACGTCACCAACAAGGGCGTGAGGAAGATCCCGAACAGGCTGGACGCCGCCGCGCTGCAAATGGCCGCCGGGATATTGCCCCGCGCCAGGGAAGTAAAGGCGATCGCCGACTGCACGGTGGCCGGCAATGCGCACAGATAAAGCATGCCCATGTACAGGTCGCTGCCGATCATCGGCGACAGCAACGGCTTGAGCGCCAGGCCCAGCAGCGGGAACAGCACAAAGGTCAGGCTGAACACCAGCAGGTGCAGGCGCCAATGCCCGGCACCGGCGATGATCGCCTGGTTGGACAGCTTGGCGCCGTGCAGGAAGAACAGCAGCGCGATGGCCAGGTTGGTCACCCAGCCAAAGGCCACGGCGGTCTGGCCGCTGGCGGGCAGCAGGGAGGCGACGATCACCGTGGCGATCAGGGCGAGGGTGAAGTTGTCGGGCAGAAAACGGGGCCGAGTCATGAGGGCTTCTTCCGGGGGTTGCCAAGAACGTGTGGGCGACTCTAACGTAACGGCTTGTTACCGACTAACGCCAATGAGCCAACAAATGCCGCCTAAAGGACATGATCAGACCGTCCGCCGCACGGTACCCGGGCTTTCCAGCCTGCCACGCCCCGTGTACGGGCGCACCGAATCGCTGCCCAACCGCGCGCTGACCCGTCGGCACAGTCACCCGTGGGTGCAATTGTCCTACGCGATTGCGGGGGTGCTGGAGATCCAGACCAGCGTCGGCCGTTTCGTCGCGCCACCCCAGCGGGCGGTGTGGATTCCAGCGGGCATGCCACACCGCGTGTTCAGCTCGCCGCGCACGGAAATGCGCAGCCTTTACCTGGATTGCAGCGTGACCACCTGGGCCGACGCCCGCTGCCATGTGCTGGAAGTAAGCAGTTTATTGCGCGAGTTGATCCGCAGTTTCAGCGAGTTGCCGGTGGAATATGCCGAAGACGGCCCGGATGGACGCCTGGCCCAGGTGGTGCTCGACCAGTTGGCGGCGGCGCCACAGGTGGACCTGATGCTGCCCTTGCCGCTGGACCCGCGCTTGCGACAGATCTATCGCAGTTTGAACGCGCATCCGGAGCAACAGACGACCTTGGCACAGTGGAGCCAGAAGCTGGGCGTGAGCGAGAAGACCTTGAGCCGCTTGTTCCTGAGTGATACCGGGCTGACCTTTCGCGCCTGGCGCCAGCGGTTGCGATTGCTGACCGCCCTGCCCGCCCTGGAAAAAGGCGAACGGGTGACGGATGTGGCGCTGGGGTGCGGGTATGAATCCACGTCGGCGTTCATCAACGCGTTTCGCCAGCAGTTTGAGGCAACGCCCGGGGAGTTCTTTCGCTGATGTATCAGATGTAGGCGATCCCATGTGGGAGGGGGCTTGCCCCCGATGAGGGAGTGTCAGCTGGGACTTTTTTGGCTGACACACCGCAATCGGGGGCAAGCCCCCTCCCACATTTGGATAGTCGTACACATCGTTAGCGGTGGGACTTGGCCAGAACTGCCTGGAGCAGCACGTCCGCCCCTGCTGTCGACCACTCTTGGGAGATCTCTTCCGCTTCGTTGTGGCTGAGGCCATCCACGCAGGGCACGAAGATCATCGCCGTTGGCGCTACTTTATTCAGATAACAGGCATCGTGCCCGGCGCCGGAAATCATCGGGCGGTGGCTGTAGCCCAACGCCTCGGCAGACGCGCGCACCACTTCCACACAGTCACTGTCAAAGGCAATCGGCGCGTACTGGAAGATTTGCTTAACGCTGTGCTGCAAGCCAATCCCATCAGCAATCTGCGCCACCGCGTCGCGCAGTTGCTGATCCTGACGCGCCAGCACCGCTTCATCCGAATGCCGGAACTCGACACTGAAAAACACCCTGCCCGGCACCACATTGCGCGAGTTGGGGAAGATAGTCGCCATGCCCACCGTCGCCCGTCCTTCGGCGCCCTGCTCCAGCCCCAGACCGTTGACAGCCTCGACCACCCGGGCAAAGCCCAGCAAGGCATCCAGGCGGTGGTCCATCGGGGTGGTGCCGGCATGCGCACTGCGGCCGCTCAGTTCGACTTCGTACCAACGCTGGCCCTGGGCACCGGTGACGACGCCGATGGTCTTGTCCTGCGCCTCAAGGATCGGGCCTTGTTCGATATGCAGTTCGAAGGCGGCGTGAATTGCCTGGCCGCCGACGGGATGAGGGCCGGCGTAGCCGATCTCGTGCAGCGCCTGGCCGATGGTCACGCCGTTTTTGTCTTCACGGGACAGGCCGTATTCCAAATCAAACACGCCGGCGTAGACGCCCGACGAAATCATCGCGGGGGCAAAGCGCGAGCCTTCTTCGTTGGTCCAGTTGACCACTTCGATCGGCCGGTCGGTTTCGATGCCCAGATCGTTCAAGGTACGCAGCACTTCGACACCGGCCAGCACGCCGTAGATACCGTCGTACTTGCCGCCAAACGGTTGGGAGTCGCCGTGGGAGCCTGTCAGCACCGGGGCCAGATGGTCGTCACGGCCCGCACGACGGGCGAAGATATTGCCCATGGCGTCGACACGGATGCTGCACCCGGCCGCCTCGCACCACTGCACAAACAGGTCGCGGCCACGGCGGTCTTCATCGGTGAGGGCCAGGCGCGAGACCCCGCCTTTTTCGGTGGCGCCGATGCACGCCATGTCCATCAGCGATTGCCACAACCGTTCGCCGTTGACCCGTGCCAAATGACTCGTGGGGCTTTTATTCATGGGGCTTGGCTCGATAGCGGAAGTCGCAGCGGTGATCACCGCCCATGATGGTCTGGGTACGGGTCAGTTCGATGTCCGGGTTGTAGCCGACGATAAACAGCTCATCACGGTTGCACGACAACAGGTGGCCGATCTCGCCGAGACCCATCTCGTTGTACATCTCGGCGTAGCGGCAGCGCTTGACGTCGTAGTCATAGTGTTCGGCGTCGCTGGCGATGATCTCGACTTTCAGCGCATCGTCTTTTTCCCACAGCACTTGCAGCTCGACGAAGCTCTTGAGGTCGGCGGTTTCTTCCAGTGCGGCAAAATGCTTGCCGGCCTGGATCGCGGCATTGCCCACGGCTTCGCCGATCACCGCAGCGGCAAAATCCTTGCCCTGCTCGCGCTTGAGGATCTCGTAGATCGGCTTGATGATTTCCGCCTCGATCCGCCGCCGGGCAAGAATGCCCAGTTCACCTTCCAGTTTGCTCATTGTGTGCCTCCATCAGCTCCACAGCATCGGGCGCCCTTATGGGCACCCGACAAAAACGATTACTTGCCGCCCGCGACGCTCACCGGCTGCCATTGGTTGGCCTTGACCTGGTAAACGGTGAACGACGGTTTCTTCAAGTTACCCTCGGCATCGAAGGCGATGGTGCCGGTCACGCCCGGATAGCTGATGGCGCGCAAGACCGGCAGGTATTTCTGCGGGTCGACCGAGTCGGCTTTCTCGATGGCCGCCACCAACACGCCGACGCCGTCGTAGGCGAACGGTGCATGCAGTTCGATATTGGCCTTGTAGCGTTCCTTATAAGCCTGCTCGAACGCCTTGCCGCCGGGCATCTGCGCAATGGCCAGGCCGGGTTCCAGGGCAATCACGCCCTCGCCTTCGTTCTGCGCCAGTTGCAGGAAGGTCTGGCTGACAAACCCGCCGGCGCCCATCAGCGGGGCCTTGATCCCCAGTTGCTTGATGCGACGGGCCAGCGGTGCAGCCTGGGCGTCGACGCCGCCGAAGAAGATCAGGTCCGGGTTCTGGCTGCGGATGTTGGTGAGCACGGCGCTGAAATCGATGGTCTTGTCGTCCACGTATTCACGGGATACCACCTTGGCACCCCCGGCCTCGATGGACTTGACGAACTGGTCGGCCAGGCCCTGGCCAAAGGCGGTGCGGTCGTCGATCACGGCGATGCGCTGGGCCTTGAGGGTCTTGAGTGCATAGTCGCCGGCGACCTGACCACCATCGTCATCATGGCCCATGATGCGGAAACTGGTATCGAACCCCTGCTGCGTGTACGCATGCCCGGTCGCAACCGGTGCGACCTGGGCAATCCCGGCATCGTGGTAAACTCGCGCCGCCGGAATGCTGGTGCCGGTGTTCCAGTGGCCGACCACGCCCACTACGCCTTCGTCCACCAGGCGCTGGGCCACGGTCACGGCGGTGCGTGGGTCAGATTGATCGTCTTCGGAGACCAGCTTGAAGGTCACGGCTTCCCCGTTGATCTTCGGGTGCTTGGCGTTGGCCTGGTCGATGGCCAGTTGGGCGCCGTTTTCCAGGTCTTTGCCGATCCGTGCGGAGGGACCGGTCAGCGGGCCAGCGAGGCCGATCAGTACAGTCTGGTCGGCCTGGGCCAAGGCGCTGGCAAGGCTGCTGAGGGCCAGGCCGAGCAGTGCGGTTTTCTTCAACGTATTCATCTACAGTTCCTGCTTCTTTTCGGGCGGGTCGGAACACGCCGGGCGTCCGGTAGCGTCATGGGGGTGAGTCATTCGCCGAGGTACGCGCTGCGCACTTCGGGGTGTTCGAGCAAATCCTGGGACGGGCCGGTGAGGCTGATGCGGCCGGTGTCCATCACGTAGGCACGGTCGGTGACGTGCAGCGCGAGCCGTGCGTTTTGTTCCACCAGCAACAGGGTCATGCCCTGGCGACAGACGTCGTCGATCACCTGGAAGATCTTCTCGACCATGATCGGCGCCAGGCCCATGGACGGTTCATCGAGGATCAGCAAGCGTGGGCGCGACAACAGCGCACGGGCCAGGGCGAGCATTTGTTGCTCGCCGCCGGAGAGCAGGCCGGCGGATTGGTGCAGGCGTTCCTCCAGGCGCGGGAAGTGTTCGAACAATTGGCGCATTTCGCGCTGCACTTGCTCGTTGTCGCGGCGCAGAAAGGCACCTGCATGGAGGTTTTCCAGCACGCTCATGCGCGCGAAAATCCCTCGGCCTTCAGGGACCATGGCGATGCCTTGACGCAGCAGTTTTTCCGGCGCCTGGCCGAGTATCGATTGCCCGGCAAACCGGATCTCACCCTTGGCCGCCGGCAGCAAGCCGGTCAGGGCCTTGAGGCTGGAAGACTTGCCGGCGCCGTTGGCGCCGATCAACGTGACGCGCTCGCCTTCGTCGATATACAGGTCGAGGGATTTGACGGCTTCGATGGCGCCGTAGCGCACCTGCAAGCCCTCGACTTTCAACAGGGCTTCAGACATGCGCACTGGCTCCCAGATAAGCCTGGATCACCGCCGGGTGCTGACGCACTTCGGCTGGCGGGCCCACGGCAATGACGTGGCCGTAGTCGAGCACGCTGATGCGGTCGCACACGCCCATCACCAGTTTTACGTCGTGCTCGATCAACAACAGGGTGTGGCCGTCGTCGCGGATTTTTTCCAGCAGGCCGCGCAGTTGCACTTTCTCGCTGGCGTTCATGCCGGCAGCGGGTTCGTCCAACGCCAGCAGGCGGGGTTCGGTGGCCAGGGCGCGGGCGATTTCCAGGCGACGCTGGTGGCCGTAACTGAGGCTGTCGGCGCGGTAATTGGCGTAACCGGCCAGGCCGACATAGGCCAAGAGTCGATGGGCATGGGCGCGGGTTTGCGCCTCTTCCTCACGCGCGCGCCGATGCTGACTCAAGGCCGCCCACAGGCCGTTGCGGGTGCGCACATGGCGCCCAACCATGACGTTTTCCAGGGCACTCATGGCATTGAACAGGCGGATGTTCTGGAAGGTACGCGCGATGCCAGCCTCGGCCACCTGATGCACGCTGGTGGGCTGGTAATCGCGGCCATCGAGCTGAAAGCGGCCGGAGTCCGGCGTATAGAGACCGGTCATCACATTGAAGAACGTGGTCTTGCCCGCGCCATTGGGGCCGATCAAGCCGTAGATCTCGCCGGGCTGAATACTCAGGCTCACGTCCGTCAGCGCCGCAACGCCGCCGAAGTGTTTATTGACCTTGTCGATCTGCAACAACGGTGCGTTCATCGTGCCACTCCTTTGGGCCACAATCCGGCGGGTCGGTAGAGCATTGCCAGGATCAGTGCCAGCCCGTAGAACAGTTGGCGGATGATTTCCGGGTCCACCAGCACCTGGCCAAACAGCGCCTGTTGCAACGGCCCCATGCTGGCGCGCAAGGCTTCGGGCAACGCCGCGAGCAATAGGCAACCGAGGATCACGCCGGGGATATGGCCCATGCCGCCCAACACCACCATCGCCAACACCGCGATGGATTCATTGAGGGTGAAGGACTCTGGCGAGACAAACCCCTGGAACGACGCGAACAACACCCCGCTCACCCCACCGAACGCCGCGCCAATCGCAAACGCCAGCAACTTGAGGCGCACGGTGTTGATGCCCATGGCCTGGGCGGCGTCTTCGTCTTCACGGATGGCCACCCAGGCGCGGCCGATGCGCGAGCGTTGCAGGCGAATGCACGCCAACAGAATCAGCACCACCAGCGCCGCGAACAGGTAGTAATAGAGGTACACCGAGGGCAGACGCAGGCCGAACAGTTCCTGGGTGCGCCCCAGGTTTATGCCAAACAGGCTGATCGGGTCGACTTGGGAAATGCCTTTGGGGCCATTGGTGATATTCACCGGCCGATCGAGGTTGCGCAGCAGGATACGGATGATCTCGCCAAAGCCCAGGGTGACGATGGCCAGGTAGTCACCGCGCAGGCGCAGCGTCGGCGCGCCCAGCACCACGCCGCAACCGGCCGCGAGCAAGGCCCCCAACGGCAGGATCAACCAGATCGAGGTGTGCATGCCCGCCGGCAGCATCGCCGCCAGCGCCGGGAACTGTTGCAGCAAATGCGGCGACGAGAGCAACGCAGCGAGATAAGCGCCCACCGCGTAGAACGCGATGAAGCCCATGTCCAGCAGCCCGGCGTAGCCAACCACGATGTTCAACCCGAGGGCGAGCATGATGTACAGGAGGGCAAAATCCAGGGTGCGCACCCAGGTGTTGCCGCCCGCATGGCCAACGATCCACGGCGCCAGCACCAGCGCCACGGCCAGCAGCAACAGGCCGAGGCTGGCCCGTGTATTGGGGGTCAGAGACTTGATCATGCGCGGGTCGCCAAACGTTCGCCCAACAACCCCGAAGGCCTGAACACCAGCACCGCGATCAATACGATAAAGGCGAACACATCCTGATAATTACTGCCGAACACACCGTGGGTCGCCGCGCCCAGATAGCCGGTGCCGAGGGCTTCGATCAGCCCCAGCAAGAGGCCGCCGAGCATGGCGCCCTTGAGGTTGCCAATGCCACCCAGCACAGCGGCGGTAAAGGCTTTGATACCCGGCAAGAAGCCCATGTAGAAATGCGCACTGCCGTAGTTGCTGGCCATCATGATCCCGGCCAGTGCCGCCAGCGCGCCACCGATGGCGAAGGTGATGACAATGACGCGGTTGGGGCTGATGCCCATCAGGCTGGCGACTTGCGGGTTCTCCGCCACGGCGCGCATGGCCCGGCCGAAGCGCGTGCGCTCTACCAGTACAAGCAGTCCAACCATTACCGACAGTGCGATGGCGATGGTGGTCAAGGCCGTTGCGTTGGTAATCGCCGGGTGCGCGCAAGCCCCGGCCAGCACTTCAATCGGCTCCAGGGGCAGTAGTTGCGGGAACATCTGCGGGTTGCGGGTCCACACCAACATCGCAAGGGTTTGCAGCAGCAGCGATACACCGATGCCGCTGATCAACGGTGCCAGGCGCGGCGCATTGCGCAGGCGTCGGTAGGCGACACGTTCAATCACCACCGCCAGCACCGCGCAGAACGCCATGGCGACAAGCGTGGCGCACAGCAACACCAGCACTGGCGGCAGCGCCGGCCAGGTGGCTTGCATCAGACGGATCACCGACAGGCCCACCAGCGCGCCCACCATCAACACGTCGCCGTGGGCGAAGTTAATGATGCGCAGGATGCCATAGACCATGGTGTAACCCAGGGCCACCAGCGCGTAGAGACTGCCCGTCATCAAACCGTTGAGCAGTTGTTGGATAAACCCATCCATGAAAACCCTTGACCTCAGTGCGTACAAGGGCGGCACACTAATCATCTATTCTGTTTTTATCAAATATCAGAAAGTCATATGGTTATACCAAAGCCATAACACGCTATTTATGCCGTAAATACGGCATTTATGGCTCTTTATTCAAACTTGAAGTTGGTATTTAATTCAACACATGAATAAATCAGAACGGTTAGACAACGACCCTCCCCTGCGTGCCGTGCGTACGTTCGAAGCCTTTGCGCGCCATGGCGGGGTAAATGCCGCTGCGCGCGAGCTGGACGTTTCCGCCTCCGCGATCAGCCATCAACTGCATTTGCTCGAAGATTTCCTGCAACAGCCACTGACCCTGCGCCAGGGCCGCAACCTGGTGCTCACCGATGAAGGCCGCGAGTACTACCGCGCGATCCGCTCGGCCTTCGCCGTTCTGCGCAGCGCCACCGAACACGTCCGGGAGAAAAGCGCCACGCGGCAAGTGACCATCAGCCTGATCCCGCTGTTTGGCATCAATTTGTTTATCCCGCGCCTGGCGAGCTTTCTGAAGGATCACCCGGCGCTGGACATCAACGTCACCTACGCCAACCACCGCAGCTATCCCAGTGACGCGGCAGACTTGTCGATCCGCTTCGGCACCGGGCATTGGCCGGGGTATCACAGCGAGCCGTTGATTTGCGGCGCAGTGACGCCCTATTGCAGCCGCGACTTCCTGGCGCAGCACGGGCCTATCGACACGCCCCAGGCGCTGAGCGATTTGCCGTTGCTGCACGATGAAGAGCGCGGCACATGGGGGCAATGGTTCGAGGCGGCCGAGGTGGACACCACTGCGTTGAATGGGTTGCTGCTGGAGGATGGTCAACTCGCGCTTACCGCGACCCTCACCGGCCTGGGCTGCGCACTGCTGCGCGAGCCGCTGGTGGCGCCGCACGTGGCCAGTGGCGAGTTGGTGAAGTTGTTTGATTTACAGGTCAATGACGGCCGCCAGTACTACCTGTGCCGGCGGGCCAACAGTGAGTTGTCGAGCGAGGGGAATGACTTGTATGACTGGATCAAGCGGAGTTTGATCGCAACCTAGCCTTGCACATTGACCAACGTTCGGCCAGTCAGCTGCCGTTACCGCCATGGGCCTCCTCGAAGAAGTAATCCTTCCAGCTCGCCGCCTTGTTTTTCAGCACGCCCAGTTCCTGCAGTTTCTCGGCATAGATAAAGGTGCGCTGCGGGCTTATCGGCCTTGATGATCTGCTCGGCCTCGGCCAGCGCGTCATAGAACGCCTTGTAGGTCATGGGAATCTGCCGCACTTTTGAGAAGGTGAGCGAGGGTAGCCACGATTTTTGAGACAGGAAAAGAATACCGGGATCTATTGTTATGCAAATAACCCACAAACCCGCGCGTGGCTGGTATTGTGCCGCGCTTTGAAAAACCGCCGAGCCTGCGAGGAAATGCACGTTGAACACTGACGAAAAAATGACCGGAGACCTGTTCGAAGTCGACAAGCGCCTGTCACTCAAACCCGTGGTGGACTTCAACGCCTACCTGCGCGCCGCCTTTGGCGACGGCCCGTGCACCTGCATCCGCTGCATCGCCGGCAACGGTGATGAGACCGGCTACGCGTTCCAGCACAGCTTCACCTTCGACGGCAAACCCACCCACCGCCGCTTCGCCACCACCGCGGGCAGCGATGTGTTGCAAGTGCTGAAGAAAGCCTGGCTGTCGTACACCAAGGCCGAACTGCCGCTGAGCGGCGCGCTGGCACTGGAGACGGTGAAGGAGTTTGTCGAGCCGCAACTGCACAAGCGGTTGGCTCCACTGTTCCTGGCCAGTGGGCTGGTCAAGGATGTGGATGGCGAACTACAGGTTCAACCGCAGGACTAGCAGGCGAATACAGGTCTGCATGTGGGAGGGGCGGTACGACGATTCGACTTGCCCTGGGTGGCAGCGATGAAGGTCACGATATCAATCAGGTCGGCGATGGCTTCATCAAGCCAAACAACCGCCAGCATCAAGCCTTGGCCCTTTGCTTGCGTTCGGCTTCCTGAATGATGGCCTCAACCCGCTGCACTGTCTCAACCAACAGATGAAATGCGGTCCATTTAACGCGTGAAAAAAAACGGCACCGAAGTGCCGTTTTTTTATCCACCGCGTTTACTTACGCGCCGCCTCCCACTGCTTGAGCAGGTCACCGTACGCCACGGTCTCGCCTTTCGGTTTCTCGTTGGCCAGTTTCGGCTTCGGCGCGCCCGGCTGGTCGAACCAGTATTGCGCGTCACGCTCGGGGTTCATTTTCGGGCCGCAGACCGGTTGCACCTTGGAGCGTTCCAGGCGCGTCATGATCGCGTCCTGCTCCTTGGCCAGGTTGTCCAGCGCCTGCTGAGGGGTTTTCTCGCCGCTGGCGGCGGCGGCGATGTTGCTCCACCACAGTTGCGCCAGGCGCGGATAGTCCGGCACGTTGGTGCCGGTCGGCGACCATTCGGTACGGGCCGGGCTGCGGTAGAACTCCACCAGGCCACCCAGTTTCGGCGCCATGTCGGTCATGGCCTGGGAGTTGATGTCGGACTCACGAATCGGCGTCAGGCCGACGATGGTTTTCTTCAGCGACACGGTTTTCGAGGTCACGAACTGTGCGTAGAGCCAGGCCGCGAGTTTTTGCTTCTCCGGGGTGGACTTCATGAAGGTCCAGGAGCCTACGTCCTGATAACCCTTCTTCATGCCTTTTTCCCAGTAAGGTCCGACCGGCGACGGCGCCATCCGCCATTTCGGCGTGCCGTCGGCATTCACCACCGGCAGGCCTGGCTTGACCATGTCGGCGGTAAACGCGGTGTACCAGAAGATCTGCTGGGCGATGTTGCCCTGGGACGGAACCGGGCCGGATTCGGAGAAGGTCATGCCCGCCGCTTCCGGTGGCGCGTAGGCTTTCATCCAGTCGACGTATTTCTGCGTGGCGTACACCGCGGCCGGGCCGTTGGTGTCGCCACCACGGGTCACGCTGGAGCCCACCGGGTGGCAGTCCTCCACGCGAATGCCCCACTCGTCCACCGGCAATCCGTTGGGCAAGCCTTTGTCGCCACCGCCAGCCATGGAGAACCAGGCATCCGTAAAGCGCCAGCCCAGGGACGGGTCCTTCTTGCCGTAGTCCATGTGCCCATACACACGCTTGCCGTCGATTTCCTTGACGTCTTCGCTGAAGAACTTGGCGATGTCTTCATAGGCCGACCAGTTCACCGGCACGCCGAGGTCGTAGCCGTATTTTTCCTTGAACTTGGCCTTCAGGTCCGCACGCTCGAACCAGTCGGCGCGGAACCAATAGAGGTTGGCAAATTGCTGGTCGGGCAATTGGTAGATCTTGCCGTCCGGCGCGGTGGTGAACGAGAGGCCGATGAAGTCTTTCAGGTCCAGGGTCGGCGAGGTGTAGTCCTTGCCTTCGTTGGCCATCAGGTCGGTGATGGATTCGGTCTTGCCATAGCGAAAGTGCGTACCGATCAAGTCGGAATCGTTGACCCAGCCGTCATAGATGTTCTTGTCGGACTGCATCTGGGTCTGCAGTTTTTCCACCACGTCGCCTTCCTGCAGCAGGTCGTGGGTCAACTTGATGCCGGTGATTTCGCTGAAGGCCTTGGCCAGCACCTTGGACTCGTACTCGTGGGTGGTGAGGGTTTCCGACACCACGTTGATCTTCATCCCACGGAAGGGTTCGGCAGCCTTGATAAACCACTTCAACTCTTCGAGCTGTTGGTCGGCGGTCAGGGTGGATGGCTTGAACTCGCTGCCAATCCATTTTTTTGCCGCGTCTTCATACGCATCAGCCCAGGCCGAAGCACTCAAACCGCTGAGGGCCAAGACGGCGGCCAATGAAATGCTATGTCGCAGCTTATTGTTTTTATCGAACATAGAGACCTCCTGGTTAATTTCAAAAAGAGCCACAGCCGTCAAGCCCTGTAGGAGCGAGCTTGCTCGCGAAGCACGCAAGGACAACGCGTTGAATCAGGGTGCACGCGTTATCGTTGGCGGTTTTCGCGAGCAAGCTCGCTCCTACAGGGGAACAGCGCTAGCCCCAACGCATCACGCACAACAGCCATACCAGGGACAGCGCGGACGCTACCCAGATGCTCCAGTCGGTAACGCCGATAACCAGCAAATGCAGGTAGGCGCTGCCGAGAAGACCGATAAACAGGCGATCACCACGGGTGGTGCTGATCGGTAGAAATCCTCGCCGGGGAATGCTCGGCGAACGCAGTTCCCAAGTGGTCATGCCCGCCAGGATCAGGGCAATGCCTGCGAAGAACAGCGCAGTCGGGGTGGTCCAGGCCATCCATTCCATCATCGAATCCTCAGACCCGGCCCAGGGCAAAGCCCTTGGCCACGTGGTTGCGAACAAACCAGATCACCAGCATGCCCGGCAGGATGGTCAACACCCCCGCCGCTGCCAGCACGCCCCAATCGATACCCGATGCCGAAACCGTGCGCGTCATCACTGCCGCGATGGGCTTGGCGTTGACCGAGGTCAGGGTGCGCGCCAGCAACAGTTCGACCCAGGAAAACATGAAGCAGAAAAATGCCGTGACGCCGATGCCGGAGCCAATCAACGGGATAAATATCTTGACGAAGAACTTCGGAAAACTATAGCCATCGATGTAGGCCGTTTCGTCGATCTCCTTGGGCACGCCCGACATGAAGCCTTCCAGAATCCACACCGCCAGCGGTACGTTGAACAGACAATGGGCCAGGGCGACAGCGATATGGGTGTCGAACAGGCCAATCGACGAGTACAGCTGGAAAAACGGCAGCAAAAACACGGCCGGCGGCGCCATGCGGTTGGTCAGCAGCCAGAAGAACAGGTGTTTGTCACCCAGGAAACGGTAGCGCGAAAACGCGTAGGCCGCCGGTAAAGCCACCGTCAGGGAAATCACTGTGTTCAGGCTCACGTAGTACAGCGAGTTGAGGTAGCCGGTGTACCAACTCGGGTCGGTGAAGATCACCTTGTAGTTCGCCAGGGTAAATTCCTGGGGAAACAGGGTCAGGCCGCCGAGGATTTCAGTGTTGCTCTTGAAGGACATGTTCAGCAGCCAGTAGATCGGTACCAGCAGGAACAGGATGTAGATCAACAACGGGATCAGCTTGCGCTTGCTCATGTTGGCGGCCTCAGCGGTTGGCGTCGGAGTGGGTCATGGCGGTGTAGAACAGCCAGGACACCAACAGGATGATCAGGAAATACACCAGGGAGAAGGCCGCCGCCGGGCCCAGGTCGAATTGACCTACGGCCATCTGAGTCAGTGTCTGACTGAGGAAGGTGGTGGCATTCCCTGGCCCGCCGCCGGTGAGTACGAAAGGCTCGGTGTAGATCATGAAACTGTCCATGAAGCGCAGCATCACCGCGATCAGCAGCACGCTCTTCATCTTCGGCAACTGGATATGTCGGAAGACTGCCCAGGCCGACGCCCGATCAATCCTCGCGGCTTGGTAGTACACATCCGGAATCGCCCGCAGCCCCGAATAACACAACAGCGCCACCAGGGACGTCCAGTGCCACACGTCCATCACCAGCACGGTGACCCAGGCGTCCATGGTGTTGGCCGCATAGTTGTAGCTGATGCCCATGGCGTTGAGGCTGTAGCCCAGCAAGCCGATGTCGGCGCGGCCGAAAATCTGCCAGATGGTGCCCACCACGTTCCACGGGATCAGCAGCGGGATGGCGAGGATGATCAACACCAGTGACGACCAGCGGCCCTTGGTCGGCATGGTCAGGGCGATCGCGATACCCAGGGGGATTTCGATCAGCAAGACACAGGCCGAGTAGATGAACTGGCGCAGCAGCGAATCATGCAGGCGTGGGTCGAGCAGCACCTGCTTGTACCAGTCGGCGCCGACGAAGTAGCGGCTGGATTGGTCAAAGATGTCCTGCACCGAGTAGTTGACCACGGTCATCATCGGGATCACCGCGCTGAACGCCACCAGCAGGAACACCGGCAACACCAACCACCAGGCCTTGTTGTTCTGCACCTTGTTCATGGCAGCACCTCCAGCAGGTAGTCGTCGGCGTAGAGCATCAGCCATTGCGAGGGGAAGCTGATGCAGGCCGTGCCTTCGGGCACCGGTTTGTCTTCGGCCAGGCGCACCTTCAAGGTGGCACCGTCGAGGTTGAGGGTGACGATCTTGTAGGTGCCAAGGTCTTCCAGGTGCGTGACTTCAGCCTGCAGCGCGTCGGGGTTGTGCTCATCCCACACGTGAATGAATTCCGGACGAATGCCCACCTGCAGTTTCTGGTAATTGGCGTTGGCAATGCGGTGCTGCAAGGCTTGGGACAACGGCAGATGGGTATTGGCAAATCGCACCCCGCCCGCCTCGGCCTGCACCTCGATCAGATTCATCCCGGGGCTGCCGATGAAATAGCCGACAAAGGTGTGGCTCGGCCGTTCGAACAGTTCCCGTGGCGTACCGAACTGCACGATTTGACCGCCGTACATCACCGCGATCTTGTCAGCGAACGTCGACGCTTCCAGTTGGTCGTGGGTGACGTAGACCATGGTGATGTTGAACTGCTCGTGGATCTGCTTGAGCTTGCGCCGCAGTTTCCATTTCAGGTGCGGGTCGATCACTGTCAGCGGTTCATCGAAGAGGATCGCCGACACGTCGTCGCGCACCAGGCCACGGCCCATGGAGACTTTCTGTTTTTCGTCGGCCGTGAGGTTGCGCGCTTTTTTGCTCAGCAGGTTTTGCAGGTCGAGTACTTCGGCAATTTCCTGCACCTTGCTGTGAATTTTCGCCTCGGCCATGCCCTGATTGCGCAGGGGGAATGCCAGGTTATCGAACACCGTCATGGTGTCGTACACCACCGGGAACTGGAACACCTGGGCGATGTTGCGTTTTTCCGGGGTCAGTTCGTTAACCACTTTGTGATCGAACAGCACCTGGCCTTCGGACGGGCTCAGCAGCCCGGAGATGATATTGAGCAAGGTCGACTTGCCGCAGCCCGAAGGCCCCAGCAACGCGTAGGCACCGCCCTGCTCCCACACGTGATTCATGGCGCGGATCGCGTAGTCCTCGGGACCGCTCGGCGTAGGACTGTAGCTGTGGGCAAGGTTCTGCAAATGGATCTCGGCCATCAGGCAACCCTCGCGACACGGCGCCCGGGGGCCTGGACCAAACGGCCCTGGCCATCGAACACAAACAGTTTATGGGTGGGGATGTACACGCGAATCGGTGCGTCGACGTCGTACTCGTGCACACCGGGCAGGTGCAGCACCAGCAGGAAGTGTTCGCTGCGCACGTGCAGGAAGGTTTCCGAGCCGCTGATCTCGGCGACCTCCACCGTCACGGCCAGCTCCAGGTCGTCGTCGTTGCTGGGCACCAGGCTGATATGACTGGGGCGCACGCCAAAGCGGAATTCGCCTTCGCCGATGGGGCGCAAATCCACGTTGAGGGGGAAATGCACGAAATTGGCAAAACTGACTTCATTGCCGCTGATGCGTCCCGGCATCAGGTTGATCGGCGGCTCGGAAAACAATTCGGCGGCCAGTACGGTCTGCGGCTGGTGATACACCTCGGCGGCCTTGCCGCTCTGGATCACCCGGCCCTCGTGAAGAATGGTGGTGGTGCCACCCAGGGCCAGGGCCTCATTGGGTTCGGTGGTGGCGTAGATGGCGATGGTATGGCGTGCGGCGAACAACTCGCGCATTTCCTGACGCAGCTCTTCGCGCAGTTTGTAGTCCAGGTTCACCAGGGGCTCGTCGAACAGGATCAGCTCGGCGTCTTTGACCAGCGCGCGCGCCATCGCAGTGCGCTGTTGCTGGCCGCCGGACAACTCCAGCGGGTAGCGCTGCAGGAATTTCTCGATGCGCAGCATTTTCGCGGTTTCCAGCACCTTGCCCTGGATCACCTCATTGGACACACCGGCCTGGCGCAACGGCGAGGCGATGTTTTCGAACACGGTCATGGTGGGGTAGTTGATGAACTGCTGATACACCATCGACACGTTGCGCAGGCGCACCGGTTTGTGGGTGACATCCACGCCATTCATCAGGATGCGACCGCCGTCGGGCTTGTCCAGGCCGGCCATCAGGCGCATAAGACTGGTCTTGCCGGAGAGTGTGCGACCGAGCAGGACGTTGAAGGACCCGGCTTCGAAACGCAGGGTGGCGTCGTCGATCCAGGTTTGCCCTTCGACAACGCGGGAGACATGTTCCAGGGTCAATGACATGACACGACCTTTTTTATTATTGGAATGGATCTGGCCATTCGTCAGAGCGAGTTTCGTGCCAAAACTGCAAGTGTCTGAAGTGCAAGGAAATGGTCTGAAGGGGATGTTCGGGAGTGAACAATCCGGGTGAACAACTGAACAGTTGGGAGGTTGACAATGAACAGTTCTGAACAACACTCTCTGAACCCGATTTACCTGACAACGTAGGGTAAATGTGGCCTCCCACATTGAAATGCTTTCCAGCCGTAAATTGTGTAAGACCCCATAACAATAAAAATGCAGGTCGCCCCATGGCCGAACCCTTGTCTCACGACACCCTTATCCAGGAATCCTGGCGCCGCTGCCGCGCCTTCGGCCTGGACCATCAGAGTGCCCCCAGCTTCGATCAACTGCCTGCCGAAGGCATCAGCCAGTTGCTGGAGAGCCATCATGCCCTGGTGCAGACCACGCACCAGGAAGTGCTGCCGTATTACGAAAACATCCTGAGCAATTCCAACTGCCTGATCATGCTCGCCGACAACCAGGGCCAGGTGCTGACCTCGTGGGGCACCCAGCGGTTCATCGAGCCGAAACTGGCGCGCGGCTTCAGCGCCGGTGCCAGTTGGCAGGAGCGCGTCAGCGGCACCAATGCCATCGGCACTGCACTGGCCTGTGCGCAGGCGGTGCATATCGAACACGATGAACACTTCCTCAAGGCCAACCGCTTCATGACGGGCTCCGCGGCGCCGATCTTCGATGCCCAGCGCGAGATCATCGCGGTGCTCGATGTGTCCAGCGACAGCTACCTGCCGCCCTCCCACACCCTGGGCATGGTCAAGATGATGAGCCAGACCGTGGAGAACCGGCTGATCCTCAACCTGTTTGGCGGTGAGCATTTCCAACTGACCTTCAACACCGGGCTGAGCAACCTCGATAGCCAGTGGGCCGGCCTGTTGATCTTCGATGAGAGCGGCCAGGTGCTGTCGGCCAACCGTCGTGCAGACAATTTGCTGGGTATCAGCCTGTCGCGGGTGATGATCGACCGGTTGTTCAAGGTGTCGTTGCTGGAGCTGTTGAACCAGCCGGAGGGACTGCCGTTTTCGTTACAGGCGGCGGGACGCAATCGGTTCCAGTGTGTGTTGAAGCGGCCCAAACAGATGCCGGTGCAGGCGCGGGTGTTCAGTGAGCCGTCGAAGCCGGTGGCGATTGGGCTCAAGACCCTGCATTTTGGCGACGTGCGCGTGGAAAAAGCCGTGCGCCAGGCCGAACGCTTGCTGGAGAAGGACATTCCGCTGCTGATCCACGGCGAAACCGGCGTGGGCAAAGAGGTGTTTGTCAAAGCCCTGCACCAGGCCAGCTCTCGCAGCCAGAAGGCGTTCATTGCGGTGAACTGTGCGGCGATTCCGGCCGAACTGGTCGAATCCGAGCTGTTTGGCTACGAAAAAGGTGCGTTCACCGGTGCCAACCAGAAAGGCAGCATTGGCCTGATCCGCAAGGCTGATAAGGGCACGCTGTTTCTGGATGAGATCGGCGACATGCCGCTGCCGACCCAGGCCCGCTTGCTGCGGGTACTGCAGGAACGTTGCGTGCAGCCAGTCGGCAGCAGCGAGTTGTTTGCGGTGGACTTGCGCATCATCTCGGCCACCAACCGTGCCTTGCGGGAGCTGGTGCAGGCCGGGCGTTTTCGTGAGGACTTGTACTACCGCATCGGTGGCCTGACCCTCGAGCTGCCGCCCTTGCGCGAGCGTACCGACAAGCAGGCCCTGTTCCAGCAACTGTGGCAGCAACACCGCGACCCCACCCAATGGGCCGGGCTCAGCGCCGACGTGCTGGCCTTGTTCGAGCAGCATCCGTGGCCGGGCAATCTGCGCCAGGTCAGCAGCGTGTTGCAGGTGGCGCTGGCGATGGCCGAGGAGCAGCCGATCCGTCCGGAGCACCTGCCGGATGATTTTTTCGTCGACCTGAACCTCGCCGCGCCGCTGCCTGCCAGCGAATACCTGGACGACAGCATTGACCTGAACCAGCGCCTGAAGGCGGTCGGCGGCAATATCTCGCACCTGGCACGAGAGCTGGGGGTGAGCCGCAACACGTTGTACAAGCGGTTGCGCCAGGGCTAACGCGGCTTGACCACCACCAGCAGGTCGGTGAAGTACTCCACCTGGATCGGCAGGTTGTCCGCCAACGAGGCCAGCGCCCCTGCCGTGTCATCGAGCTTGAACACCCCGGACACGCGCAGGTTCTGCAGGGCCTGAGGGTCGAAGCGCAGCATGCCGTGGCGGTAGCTGGCCAGGGTTTGCAGCACATCGGCCAGAGGCTGGTCGTTGACCTTGAGCAGGCCGCGGGTCCAGGCGTCCGGGTCGCTGGCGCCGATGGCCTGGGCGGGCTGGGCGCGGCCGTGGTCGAGAATCGAACGCTGGCCGGCGCTGACCTTGACCCCGTCACTGGCATCGCCTTTGACCGCCACGCTTGACTCGATCACCGTGACCACCGTGGTGCCATCCTCGGCGCGCTTGACCAGGTAGCGTGTGCCCAAGGCGGTGGCCGTGCCCTGGTTGGTGCGCACCACGAATGGCCGCTGCGCGTCCTTGGCCACCTCCACCCACAACTCGCCTTGCAGCAACTCGATCACGCGCTGGTGCCCGTCGAACTTCACGTCGACCGCCGAGTTGCTGTTGAGCTGTAACTGGCTGCCGTCTGCAAGGGCGATCTGCCGGCGCTCGCCCACACTGGTGCGCTGGTCGGCCATCCACACCGGCAGGTGATCCAGGCCAAACCAGCCGCACAGCAAAACGCCGACCAGTCCCGCCACTTGGGTGCCCCGTGGGCGTCGCGGGGCGAAGGCACGGTTGAGGGCCACGCGCGCGGGTTTGGCCGGCACTGTGTCGAAGCTGCCCCACAGGCCGCGCATGCGCTCGACGGCGACGGCGTGGCGCGGGTCGGCTGCACACCATTTGTTGAAGGCGTGACGGTCGGCGTCGGTGACGTCTTCATCGTGCAGGCGTGTCAGCCAGTTCGCCGCTTGCTGAATGATTTGATCCGGACTCACGAGAGCGAATCCGCCGGGTGCAGGCTGTGGTAGCAATGCACCAGGGCGCTGGAGATGTAGTTTTTGACGGTGCTGGCGGAGACGTCCAGGCGCGTGGCGATTTCACTGTAGGTGAGCCCGTCGAGGCGGCTCAACAGGAACGCTTCACGGGCCTTGGCCGGCAGCCCGGCGAGCATTTCAGCGATGCGTTCGAGGGCCTGCAGTGCCACGTGGATCGCGGCCGGATCGGGCATGCCGGCATCTTCGCACTGGATCGCCAGGGCTTCCATGTAGGCTTTTTCGATGCGACGACGACGGGCGCCGTCGATCAGCAGGCGCCCTGCCGTGGTCGCCAGGAACGCCCGCGGTTCCTTGATGCTTTGCGGCTCGGCGAGCATGAGCACGCGGATGAATGCGTCATGGGCCAGGTCGGCGGCATGCTGGGAACAGCCGAGTTTTTTGCGCAGCCAGCCGTGCAACCAGCCGTGGTGCTCGCTGTACATCGCCGTAAGGGTCTGCTGACGGACGGAATCGCCCAGCGCGGCCGGAATGTCATGCATGCGCAAAATTATCTCAAATGGGAAATATTACCAATTGCGCAGACAATGCCAGTAAAACGCGGGCGGAGCAAGGGCCGTTCCTTTCTACGACAGCGCCCCATCTGACAGGGTTTATTTCATAGGGTGAGCGGGCTTGCCCCGCTCACCTCAACGAGAGCAGCTTAACGCCAGCTCCAGGACACGCCGGTGTAGATGCCACGGCCATCGCCCGGGGTCGAGCGGGCAACATCGAGACCTTTGTCGTCATACCCGGGGGTGACGGTGCTGGCGTATCGCTTGTTGGTCAGGTTGCGCAGGTCAACCCATGCCTGCCAGTCCTGCTTGGGCGCGTCGTAGCCGAAGGTGGCGCCCAGGAGGGTGTAGGGCGCGGCGTAGTAGGAGTTGGCATAGTCCACCGCCACCCTGGACGCGTGTTCGGTGTTGAGGCTGGTGTAGAAACCGGTTGGGTGGCTGTAACGTACCTGGGCCTGGTAATAATGCTTGGGAATGCCCGGCAAGCTGTTGTCGCCGAAGCGGTCGTCGTCGCGGTAGTAGAAGTCGCTGAAGGTGTAGGCCTGGCGCAGGTCAAGCTTGCCGTTGCCGTCACCGTCCCACAATGGACTGAGCAGGCCCAGTTCCACGCCCTGGTGCACGGTGGGGCTGGCGTTGTTTTCGGCGACGACGGCGTTGGTGGTGGCGGTCTGGGCCTGGGTTTCGACGGTGAGCAGTTCGTGGCGCACTTCGGAACGGTACAGCGCCAGGTCCCACTGGCCGAACCAGTATTCGCCACGCCCGCCGACTTCCAGGGTGGTGGCGGTCTGGTTTTTCAGGCTGACGCCTTCGCGGGCCATGCCTTTGGCCGGACCGCTGGTGAAGTATTTGTTCGAACCCCAGATCATCGACCACGCGTGCGGCGGCTCTACCGAGCGGCTGAGGTTGCCGTACACCTGCACTTGCGGATTGAAGTCATACCGCAGGCCGATGCGTGGCGCGTAGTCCCAATCGTGTTGGCTCAGCGGCTTGTAGTCGCCCGGGTAGCTCACGTCGGTTTCGCGGCGGGTGTAGATCGCCGCGAGGCCGGTGGTCAACCACAGGTCGGGGACCAGTTCCAGGTCATTGCCGATGTGCAGCACCGTGTCCGAGCCCAGGTAGCTGTAGTTGCGGGTCTTGGTGCCGGGTGCCGCGTTGCCGGTGTACACGCGCACGGATTCGGAACCGCCGTTGTTCGGCATCGCCTGGGTGGTGCGCAGGCCCAGGGTGGTCTTGCTGTCGTGGCCGAACAGCGTGTCCTGGCGGATGTAGTTGAGGGTACTGCTGATATCGGTGTAGGCAACCTTCAGGCGGATGGAGCCTTCGCGCAGGTCCATCGGATAATCGTGGTAGGCCAGGCCGAATTCCAGGCGGGAATGGTCGTCCAGTTGCAGGGTGGTCTTGTTGGCGATCCAGGTGGAGCCCGGCTGCAGGCGCTTGGAGTCGCGGGCGGCGTTGAGGCTGTTGGCGGCACGCGGGTCGTGGCTGATCTGCGCGCGGGTCAGCTTGCCGGGGGTGTCGTTGGTGGTTTCGCGGTAGCGGAAGTAGAAGCGGGTTTCCAGCTCCGGGCTGAAGCGATAGCCGAAGTTGGCTGCAAAGCCCTTGCCGGTGGCGGCGCTCTGGTGCTGGTAGCCGTCGGCATCGTTGTCGGTGAGGCTGATGTAATAGTCGGCATCCCCCACCACGTTGCCCGAGCTGATTTCGCGCTGGCGGTAGCCTTTACTGCCCACTTCATAGCGCAGTTGCAACCTGGGGGCGTCGTAGCCGGTGCGTGTCACGTAGTTGACCGCGCCCCCCAGGGCCAGCGCGCCCTGGTCAAAACCGTTGGCGCCGCGCAGCACTTCGACGCGGCTCTGCCACAACGGGTTCTTGAGTTCGTAGGGTGTGCCGCCGGGGCCGGTGAGTGGCAGGCCGTCGAACATTTCGTACAGGCCCGAACCGTGGGCGCCAGGGCTGCGGTTGAGGCCCGAGCCGCGAATGGAGAGTTTGACGCCTTCGTTGTTCGCCGCCTTGGCGTACACCCCGGCCTGGTACTTGAACACGTCTTCGTTGGTGCTCACCCGCCCCTGCTGCACGCTGTCCATGTCGATGTAATTGGTGCCGCCGGGCACGCTCTTGAGTTCGGCCTGGGCCAGTTCCGCGGCGCTGGCTTCGCCACTGGTGACTTGCACCGGAGCCAGTTGCAGCGATTCGGCATGCACCAGTGAACTCAGGGTCAGGGCTGCAAACAGCAGTGGAGGTTGGCGCAGCAGCATCGGGCAGGTCCTTGGGATTCGGGGGGCATGGGATGGGATGGCGGTGGCAGACGCCAAGTCACGCCTTTTTAACGGACCAGACCCTTCCCACAACAGCATCGGAGGCGACCTGTCTGCTAAGTCCAAAATCGAATGACCACATGCAAACTCAGTATTTTAAGAAATAACGTCCACGGATTATGGTGGAGCCACTGAGTCAGCCACGTCCCAAGAGACCGCACCCATGCACACATCCGCCAGCGTCATCGACTTCGCCCTCCACCGTAAACGCCGTCAGGCGCGTGCAGCGGCCGAACTGATGTGGGCCATGTACGCTGCGCGCGCAGGGTTGGCGGTATTCACTGCACAGGCCACACCGTCCAGCGATACGCGACGGGCGTAAGGCCGATGAATTTTCTGCACGTGCTGCCTGAACCTCCCGATCCCCTGCCCAAACCCACGCCCGACGACAATGCAATCAGCCTGTGCGTTGCCCATAACCTGCAGCGCCTGCGCAGCAAGCGGCACTTGTCGCTGGACGGCCTGGCGCGCGCCTGCGGCGTGAGCCGGGCGATGCTCGCGCAGATCGAGTCCGGGCGCAGCGTGCCGTCGATCCGGGTGCTGTGCAAGATTGCCAAGGGGTTGAAGGTGTCGGTAGCGGCGTTCCTGGAGGATCGCGCGTTTGAAGGCGTGGAGGTGTTGCCAGCGCAACAGAGTAAGCGCCTGGTGAGTGCCGATGGTGCGTTTATCAGCCGTGCGCTGTTCCCTTACGATACGGCGCGCCAGTCGGAGTTCTATGAGATTCGCCTGCGGGCGCTGGGCGAGGAAGTCTCCGAAGGCCACGGCCCCGGGATCCAGGAAAACCTGGTGGTGGCCCAGGGTGTGCTGGAGGTGAGTGTCAACGATGAGCGCTATTTGCTCTCTACCGGTGATTCGATCCTGTTCTACGCCGACCAGCCCCATCGCTACCGCAACCCGGCGGACAGCGAGGCGGTGGCGTTTTTGGTGATCACCTATCCCGAACGGCTGGATTAATTTTCTGTATAAACGCCGCGGCGAGGGAGCTTGCTCCCTCGCCGCGGTTTGTTGGGTGTGCGGCCTGTCAGCAGGTGCAGCACATCATCGGCATGCCGTTGCAGCTCATCATCATCGGCATGGCGCAGTCGCTCATCATCTTGTTCATCAGCGCACAGCAGTTGTCCATCATGGACATGCTCATGCCTGCCGCCGGCATGATTTTGCACATCATGCTATCGCCCATCATCGTGCATTCCATCATGCACATCATCGGCATGCCCATGGCCATCTTCGGCATGTTCATGTCGGTCATCATTTTCATGGCTTCGGCCGACATGCCCATCATCGACAGGTTCGCGCACTGCATCATCATCGGCATGCCGCACTTGAGCATCATCGCCATCATGTCGGCGCTCATCTTGAACTGAGCCATGTCCATGCCAGCAGCTGGCTTCAGGGTGCACATCATGCCGTCGCCGGCCATGTTGCACGTCATGGTGGCCATCATCATCGGCATGCCCATCATCGGCATCATTGGCATGGCGGTGTTCATCGGCATCTGCATTGCATTCATCATGTTCGAAACTCCGTAATCGACAGGAAATGGCTTAGTTCTGGCGCCGATTCTAGAGACGCCCGGCAGTGACGCAAGACGACGACAAAGCAGCCGCCCTGGATGCTCGGGAGCACGCTTGGTCGATCAAAACAGCAGGCTTGGATGCGATAACAGGCCTTTCGTCGCGATAGCGCCCTTCCCGTCCATTTCAAGAAGGAAACCGGCGCCATGGATATTCGAATGGGGCCTGGCGACCAATCAGAAGGAAATAATCGATCTAACCAGCCGCCAAAAAAACCGCGTCAGCCCGAAGCGGGTTGCGGACCATGGCCCTTGCCCTGGGCCGAGAGCAGGATGGCCAGCACGATCAGCGCCGCGCCCGCCAACATCCGGTAGGACGGCGCCTCATGGAACAGCCACCAGGCACACGCGATCGCATACACCGGTTCCAGGGAAATGATCATGCCCGCACTGCGCGCATTCAGGCCCTTGAGACTCTTGACGAACAGCGCCTGGGACACCGCCGTGCAGAGCACACCGAGGATTGCCAGGTTGAGCCAGTCCACCGCCCCCAGTTCCACCAGGTCAAACACCGCGAAAGGTGCCATTACCACCGCCACGGTCGCGTTTTGCCAGAACACCACCTGCACGCCGTTGCGGCCATCGGTGGCGCGGCGGTTGGTCATCGCCAGCAAGGCAAACGACAACCCCGAGGCAATCCCCCAGAGCAGCCCGACGGTGCCCTGGTTGGCCAGCTCGAACGACGGCGTCACCAATACCAGACCCAGGGTGATCAACGACAGCAACAGCGATTCGGCCAGGTGCGGCCGGTCGCGGAATACCGCCATGTCGAGCAAGGTGATGAAGGCGGGGAAACTGGCAAAGCCGAGGGTGGCGACGGCGACTCCACCGACTTTGATCGCAATGAAAAACGTGACCCAGTGCGCGGCCAGCATCAGCCCCGAGAGGATGTAGACACAGAGTTTCTTGCGGTTCAGGCCGCGCAGCAACGCGCGCCCCTGTAGAAGCGCGAACACTGCCAAGGCCAGCATGGCAAACGCCGCACGGCCGAAGGTGATCACACTGGCGCTGGCGTGAATCAGCGCACCAAAAATTCCGGTGAGGCCAAACAGTATTGCGGTGACATGGGCAGAGGTAAGGGCAGTTCGATAAGCAGTCATGAAAGGACTTCGAGAGGACGAGCTGGGCCGTGGCTTTCTTATTGTTGACCCGGTTGAAAGGAAGGCGCTCCCCTCGCCGCTTGCGTGGAGCCTTGTAGAGGAGCGCCTGGTTTTTTAACCTTCTGAGGTGTCGATCCAGATGGTCTTGATCTCGGTGTACTGGTCGTGGGCCCAGATGGACTTGTCACGCCCACCGAAACCGGACTGCTTGTAGCCGCCGAATGGCGTGGACGCATCGCCCTCGCCGAAGCAGTTGACGGTGACGATACCGGCACGGATCTCGCGGGACAGCTTGATGGCGTTGCGCAGGTTGTCGGTGTACACCGAAGCGGCCAGGCCGTAGATGGTGTCGTTGGCCAGGCTGACGGCTTGTTCCAGGGTGGTGAACGTGGTCACGGTCAGCACCGGGCCGAAGATTTCTTCCTTGAACAGCAGGCTGTCGGCCGTCACGCCGTCGACCACGGTCGGCTGCACGTAGATGCCGTCTTCAGTCTTGCCACCGAACACCACGCGTTGGTTGCCTTCGTCGGCGTTCACCAGGTACGAGCTGACCTTGTCGAAGTGCGCCTTGCTGACCATCGAACCCAGGCGGTTGTCCGGGTCCAGCGGGCTGCCCATCTTCCAGTCCTGCAGCTGCACGCCGATGCGCTTGAGCAGTTCATCCTTGATGTCGGCGTGCACGATCAGGCGCGACGAGGCCGAGCAGTTCTCGCCCATGTTCCAGAACGAACCGTTGACGATATGCCCGGCCACCAGGTCGAGGTCGGCGACATCGTTCATCACCACCGCCGGGTTTTTGCCGCCCAGCTCCAGCACGATGCGCTTGAGGTTGGACTCCGCCGCGTATTGCAGGAACAAGCGGCCGGTGTCGGTCGAGCCGGTGAAGCTGACCATGGTGACGTCCATGTGGCGGCCCAGCGGCTCGCCGACTTCACGCCCGCCACCGGAGACCACGTTGAACACCCCGTCCGGAATCCCGGCCTGGGACGCCAGCTCAGCCACGCGCAGCGCGGTCAGGGTGGTTTCCTTGGCCGGCTTGACGACGATGGAGCAACCGGCCGCCAGGGACGGCGCAATTTTCCACGCCAGCATCAGCAGCGGGAAGTTCCACGGCAGCACCAGGCCGACCACGCCGATGGCTTCGCGCACCACCAGGGTCAGGGCGTCGTGGCCCACTGGCGCGGTGTTGTCGTAGATCTTGTCGATCAGCTCGGCGTGCCAGCGGATCATGTGGATGGTTTCCGGCACGTCGGTCAGTTGGCACTCACGCACCGGCTTGCCGCTGTCCAGGCTTTCGAGCACGGACAGTTCGTGGGAGTGTTGTTCCAGCAGGTCGGCGAAGCGCAGCAGCACTTTCTTGCGGGTTCCAGGGCTCAGTTTGTGCCAGCGGCCGTCATCGAACGCCTGCTTGGCCGACGCCACGGCATAGTCCACATCGACGCTGTTGCATGCGGTGATGTGCGCCAGCAGCTCGCCGGTGGCCGGGTTGGTGGTGGCGAAGGTCTGGCCCGACGCCGAGGTGTGCAACGCACCATTGATGAAGGACTGGGTCGGAAACTGGATGTCCTTGGCAATCGCGGCGTATTCGGCAGCACTCAGAAGGTGAGTCATCATGCACCTCCGACGATGTGCGCAACGTCACGTTTGAGGTCGGTGATCACCGTTTGCAGGGCCTGGTTTTCGCTCTCGGTCAGCGCTTGCAGCGGTGCACGCACGCCACCGGTGCGCAGGCCGTTGAAGGCGCAGCCGGCCTTGATCGCTTGCACGAACTTGCCGCCTTCGAGGAAGTCCATGAGCGGCATGAACGCGCTCATGATCTTGCGGCCCTTGTCGAAGTCTTTTTCGATCACGCAGGCTTCGTACAAGGCTACGTGTTCACGCGGTACGAAGTTGGAACCGGCACACACCCAGCTGCGGGCGCCCCAGGCGAAGAATTCCAGGGCCTGGTCGTCCCAGCCGCAGGACAGCGCGATGTTCGGGAATTGGGTCGCCAGGCGATGCACCTGGCCCATGTCCCCCGAGCTTTCCTTGATGGCCACGACGTTCCTGGAGGCGGAGACGGCCTTGAAGTAGTCGTCGCCCATGCTCACGCTCATGCGGCCCGGGTAGTTGTAGAGCATGATCGGCAGGTCGGCGGCCTTGTCCACGGTCAGGGCGTGGATGGCGTTTTCTTCTTCGGTCGGCAGCGCGTACGGCGGCGAACCGACCAGGATCGCGTCGGCCTTGATGGCACGCGCGGCCTTGGCGTATTCCACCGAGTCTTCGGTGCGGATGGCACCGGTGCCGACGATCAGGGCCACACGGTTGCCGATGACTTCCTTGGCGTGGGCGGCCAGCTCAATGCGCTCCTGGGCGGTATGGGCGTAGTACTCGCCGGTGGAACCGCCGATGATGATGCCGTGTACCTTGGACTCGATCAGGTATTCCAGCACTTCTGCGAAGGCTGCGTTGTCGATCTGGCCGGTAGCGGTCAACGGGGTGATTGCCGGGGTGTAGATGCCTTCGAACTTCATGAGTGTCTCTCCAACAGTAAAGGTTATGGTTATTCCGCTCAGCTGCTCAGCGCCGCTGCGTCCCGCAAGTTCAGTGATCGTGTTTCCGGGGCCATGGCCCAGGCGGCCGCCAGGCCGATGAAGGTCACGCCGGCCGCGACGTACATGGTGTTGCCGATGCCGATGGAGGTCAGCGACAGCGGCACCAGGTACGTGCCCACGGCGGCGCCGACGCGCGACAGCGAGGTGCCGATGCCGACGGCGAAGGCACGGATTTCAGTGGGGAACAGTTCGTTCGGGTACACCAGTTGCAACACCTGGGCGCCACCGATGAACACGGCGTAGGCACCAAACAGGCACAGCACCAGCAGTTCGTGGCTGTTGGAGAAGGCCGCCAGTAGCAGCAATGCCAGGCCCGACCACAGGAAGCTGTGGATCAGCATGCTGCGCCGGCCGATGGTGTTGATCAGGCGGGTGGCGAGGACGCAGCCGACCACGAACAGCAAGGTGATGAACATCGAGCCGTAGGAGGCCCACTCGCCTTTCAGGTTAAGGGCTTGCAGCACCTTGGGGGCGAAGGCGTACACGGCGAACACCGGGATGATCGAGCAGGACCAGAACACCGAGACAAAGAACAGGCGCTTGCCGTAGCCCGAACGCAGCAGGTCGCGGAAGGTCATCTTGCGTTCGTCCGGTTGCTCCGGCAGGTCGCGCAGCGAGTAGTGCGGCCCGTACACACCCTTGATCACCGCGTCGGCTTCAGCGTCACGGCCTTTGCTCAGCAACCAGCGTGCGGACTCCGGGGTGCCCATGCGCAGCACGAACAGCACCAGCCCAATCACCGCGGCACTGGCCAGGGCATAGCGCCAGGCGTCATCGGCACCGGTGTTGATGATGGCGTTGCCGACCACGTAGGCGAACGCTGCGCCGGCGAACCACAGGATGGTCAGCGCCGCAAGGCGTGGGCCACGTTGTTTCTTCGGCAAGAACTCCACCAACAACGACGTGGCCACCGGGTATTCAATCCCCACGGCCAGGCCAATGATGAAACGGAACAGGAACAACGCCCAGGCGGACTCCACCCAGAACTGCGCGAGGGAACACACAATGAATAACGAAGGGCCAATGAAATAGACTTTCTTGCGCCCCAGCTTATCGGTCAACCAACCGCCGATAAAACCGCCGAAGAACACGCCGATCAAGGCAGAGGCTGCAATAAGGCCCTGCCAGAACTCAGTCAGTTCAAGTGCGCCAGTCACTTGCATCATCGCGATGCCAATAATGCTCAATACATAACCATCGACGAATGAACCACCGCCCGAACGGGCCGTGAGCAAGCGGTGAAAGTTATTGAGCGGTACATCCTCAACTGAGGCATTCGGACTTGTCATTATTATCTCCTACTTCGCTTCGTTCATTCGCCGGGTACAACGCACACTTGAAATCCGGGCGAATGAAAGCCGTCTCAATCAGAAACCGCAGTCGCGAATACGCCTGCTGTTTGCCAATCGATAGATTAAGTTCGGTATTACTTATTGAAGGTGGTGCGAATCAGCTTTCCTGGCCGGCGCGACTTTGTCCCCATAGCAAGTTCATGTTTACACCCGCTGACAACAGCGGCTCCGGTGGGTTTCTGCTCGGGCCCGGGGACGTCAGCAGGAAGTCCACCAGGTGATTGCTTTTGCCCGCCAGCCACTCGGCCAGCAAGGTCCCCGTGACGGTGCCGCGGGTAACGCCCAGGCCGTTGCAGCACAGGGCGCCGTAGACGTTTTTGGCCAGCTCGCCGAAGTGCGCCATGTGGTTGCGCGACAGGCTGAGGGAGCCGCCCCAGGTGTAGTCGAAATTGACCTCGCGGTGCAGCGGAAAGCGCCGGTCGAAAGACTCTTTGTGGCGCTTCACGAAGCGCTGCAGGTATTTGGGGTTGCTGCGCCCGTCAGCGTTGTAGCTGAAGCTGTTGCGCACCAGCAGGCGGTTGTCGACGGTGCGCCGCAAGGTGGTGCCGAACGGGTCGGCGGGGATCACGCCCCAATACGGATTACCGCCCAGGCGTGCCTGTTCTTCTTCGGTCAGCGGCCGGGTCAGGCTGGCGTAGGTGAAGATCGGCAACATGCGGCTCTTGAGGAAGCCAAAGCTCATGGCGAACGCGTTGTTGGTCAGCACCAGTTTGTCGGCGATGATGCGCCCGCCCTTGTGGATCAGCACGGTTTTGTCGCCGTACTCCACTTCGGTAATCGGGGTGTTTTCGTACAGGGTCACATTGGACGGCAGCGTGTCTGCCAGGCCCTTGACCAGCGCCGCCGGTTGCACCAGCGCGGTGCCGGGGGTGAACAGTGCCTTGCGGTAGAAGTCGGTGCCGATGTGGTTTGGCAGCTCGTTGGCCTCGATCACCTGGTAGGCCTGGCCGAGCTTGTCGAGGCCGCGGCGATAGGCGTCGAGTACCGCAATGCCACGGGTTTCGATGGCGGCCTGGTACTTGCCGCAATCGCGCCACTGGCAGTCGATGCCGTGTTGCTCGACCAGGGCGCGGAGCATGGATTGCCCGGCGAGGTTGAGCTCCATGCTGATCCTGGCAGTGGCGATGTCGCCGATGTAGTCCTCGGCGCCAATGTCGTGCGGCAGGTCGATGGCGAAGCCGGCGTTGCGTCCGGAAGCGCCGTAGCCCACTTCCTGCGCTTCGATCAGCACAATCTCGTCATCCGGAAAATTCAGCGCCAACTGGCGTGCCGCCGCGAGGCCGGTAAACCCTGCCCCCACGACTGCCCAGCGTGCCGTGCGGGTACCGCTATGAGGCGCTCGCGCCACACGCGCAGGGCTGAGATGAAACCAGCCACAGGTGGAATCATCTGCCGGTGTGTTTCTGATTAGTGCCATGTTCGCGACCTGGGTTCTTTTATAGTTGTTAGTTCTAAAAGCAGCCCTTTCGCAGCACCTCTCACACTGGCCGTCAGTAACGGATCAGTAGGTCAGTGCCACTTCCAGGCCTTCGGGCGCCGCGTACTCGGACATCCGCCGACGGGACAGTTCGAGATGGGCCCTCACGATTTCCCCGGCCAAGACCGGATCGTGGTGTTCAATTGCGCTGATCATGTCGTCATGCTGCTGGGCGGCCACTTCCAGGTCTTCCTGCATATCGACCGTGGTCGGATGGCGGTAGAAGATCTTGCCCAGACGGGCATGGTCGATCAGCAAGCGCTGCAAGCTCGGCATCAGGTAGGCGTTGTGCGCCATCTTGCCGATCTGCAGGTGAAACTCGTCGTTGTACAACACCCGCTTCTCGACATCCTTTTCGACGATTGCACTGCGGAACAGCACCTGGATCCGCTTCAACTCCACGATCTCTGCAGGCGTTGCGTGTGAGCAGGCCAACTGCGTCGTAGCGATGTAAATCAACGGCGCCGCCAGGAAAAAACTGCGCAGCGACTGGTAACTCATGGCCGAGACCCGAGCAGCGCGGTTGGCTTCGAGGTCGATGTACCCTTCCGCCGCCATCTGCCGCATCAGTTCGCGCACAGGTGGGCGCGACAAACCGAACTCATCACACAATGCCAACTCATCCACCACAGCGCCCGGGGCCAGCTCCATGCTGAGGATGCGACGCCGCAGCGCCTCACCCAATACAGCCTTGCGATCGAGCGTGGGCTCGGCAGGCGCCTGGGAATTGAGTTCTTTGGTAGCCATCGTGAAACCTTCCTAGTAGTAAGTGAACACGGTCTACTACCTGTATTCGCACTATAAAACAACAATATTCTTATTGTCTACAATTAATATACAGAGCAAAAACATCAGTGATAGCCCTATGCCCACGGGCGTTGCAGCTATTTGACCAAGCGGATTTCCTTGGACGGACGGTGCCCGAAATAGGCGCTGTAGCACTTGCTGAAATGACTCGGCGAGACGAAGCCGCAGGCCACTGACACCTCGACGATGGTCAGTGAGGTGTGTTGCAACAACCGCCGCGCTTCGGTGATGCGCAGGTCCATGTAGTAGCGTTGCGGCGAGGTGCCGAGTTGCTCCTTGAACAGCCGCTCGATCTGTCGCCTCGAACGCCCGGCGTACAGGCACAGGTCGTGCATTTGCAGCGGTTCTTCAAGGTTGACGTCCATCAGGTTGATGACCTCGCGCAACGGCCCGCTGACCGACACGTTCAGCATTGGCTTGACCCGTCGAAAGCGCGACGCCTCGAACGCGAGGATGTCTTCAATGCCATCGGTCAGGCTCTTACCGTGCAGGCTGCGGATCCACTCCAGTGCCATGTAGAAGGTGCCGGTAGGACTCGACGCCGTCAGACGATTACGGTCCACCACGTAGGCCTCGCTGGTGACATGGCTGAGCCGCGCAATCTCGGCCAGCGCGGGCCGGTGTTCCGGGTGAATCGCACAGCGATAACCGTCCAGCAACCCCGAGCGCCCCAGGAACCAGGCACCGTTCCACACCCCCGCCAGCGCCACGCCCTGCTCCGCCGCCGCACTGAGCAGCAGCGCCAGTTCGTCGTTGTAGCGCAGCGGCGTGCGGTAGCCGCCGCAGATCACCAGCAGGTCCAGCGCGCACACGGCCTCAAGGGACAGGCGTTCGTCCGGGCGGATCACCAGGCCAAGGTCACTGGTGATCTCATCCGTGGCCAGGCCAAAGGTCCGGGTGGCGAACAGGTCCGCACGCAGCAGGTTGGCGGTGACAATGGTGTCGAGTGCCTGGGTGAAGGCCGGCAGCGAAAAATGCTCCAGCAGCACAAACCCCGCCCGCGCCCTGCGCACCTCCTGGCCATGGTGATCATTGAGGTAGCGCAGGTTCTTGCCTTGCATCGCACCGCTGAATTGACGTCGTTCTACCACGTCAAATGCGCCGTGCCTGGCGCTGCAAGGCGCCGCGTGACAATCGATCGAGCAACAGCGCAACCGCCACGATCGCCAGGCCGGCGCGCAGGCCGAGGCCCATTTCCATGCGGGTCAGCCCGCGCGTGACTTCCGCACCCAGGCCCCCAGCCCCTACCAGCCCGGCGAGCACCACCATGGCCAGGGACAACAGGATGCATTGGTTCAGCCCCACCAGCAGCGTCGGCGCGGCGGTCGGCAACTCGATCTTGAACAGGATGTGACGTGGCGAAGCCCCCATGGCCTGGCCCAGTTCCAGCAAGTCCTTGGGCAGTTGCTTGAACGCCAGCGTGGTGAGACGCAGCATCGGCGGGATGCCGTATACGATGGTGGCAATGATCGCTGGCACGCGACCCAGGCTGAACAGCATCACCGCCGGAATCAGGTATACCCACGGTGGCACGGTCTGCATGATGTTGAGGATCGGCAGCAACGCCGCGTCCACCCGCTTGACCCGTGCCGCCAGGATCCCCAGCGGGAATGCCACGCTGACCGAGATCAGCACCGCCACCGAGACCAGCGCGATGGTTTGCATCGACGCCACCCACAGCCCGGCGAACAGGCAGAACGCCAACATCAGGCCGGCAAACAACGCCACGCGCCAGGTGGCCAGGACCCAGGCCAGCAGCACCACGACGGCGATCAATACGTAGGCGTGCGGCGCGAGCAACGCGGTTTCGATGGCACCGAGGACAGCCCCGATGACCTTGCTGATCACCACGAACAGGCCGTGGAAGTTGGCGTTGAGCCAGTCGATCGCTGGCGCCAGGAACGCGCCTGGGGAAAAACGGAAGTCGGTCAGGTTCATTAGCTTGCTCCCTTGCGCGACTGCGCGGCGGTTTGCGCGAGGCGGTCGAGGATCATGGTGAGGATGACGATGGCCAGTGCCGCGTTGATCGACTTGGCGATATCCAGCGTGCGCACTGCACCGTAGATCGATTCGCCCAGGCCGCCGGAGCCGACGATGCCGGCGATGACCACCATGCCGAAGGCCATCATCAGGCTCTGGTTCACTCCCGCCATGATGCTTGGCATGGCGAATGGCAGACGGATCTTGAAGAACATCTGCAAGCCGGTGACGCCGCTGGCATCCCCAAGCTCGACGAATTCCTTGGGCGTCATGCGGATGCCCAGGGACGTGAGGCGCAGCGCCGGCGGCACGGCCACAATGAAAGTGGCCAGCAGCGCGGTGGCCGGGCCGTAGCCCAGCAAGGCAATCGCCGGCAGCAGGTAAATGTAGGGCGGCAGGGTTTGCACCAGGTCCAGGCATGGCTCAACCACGCGGTCGAGCGCTGGCGTGAGACCCGCCAACACGCCCAACGGCACCGCCACCAGCAGGGCCAGCAACGTGGCGGTGAGCACCAGCGCCAGGGTGCTGACGGTCTCCGGCCACAGGCCGATGAAGTGGCACATCAGCAAGGCCAACGCCGACAGCACGGCGAAGCGCGCGCCCACCATGCGCCAGCCCAACAGGCCGATAAGGATGGCAATCACGTAGAACGGCGGTGATGCAATGCACCACTGCACGCCCTTGAACACTGACGTCAACCCGGTGTTGGCCGCGTCGAAGAAGAACTCGCCGTTGTCCTGCAGCCACATCAGGCCAGAATCCACGGCAGCGTCGAACTGTACCGAGAAGTCCGGAGTGCTCATGGCGAGGTCTCCAGCACCGGCGCCACGGCGTGGGCCGCGTTGGGGATGCCTTGCACGCCGCGCAGCAGGTCCTTGGGCGTGATGATGCCGACGACTGCGCCGTGTTCAACCACCGCCAGCGGTTCAAGGTCGTTGCCCATGGTCAGGCCGATCAGGGCGTCGATGTCCGTGTCGGGGGACGTTTGGGTGAGACGGGTGAAATCACACAGCGGGAAGGCCTGGGCATAGACCGCGACCGGAGTCATGACCGAGTGGGCCTTGACCAGATGCAAGCGCGAGATACCCGCGACGAATTCGGCCACATAGTCATCAGCCGGATTCAACACGATGTCTTCCGCGGTGCCGACCTGGATAATCACGCCATCCTTCATGATGGCGATGCGATCACCGATGCGGATCGCTTCTTCCAGGTCGTGGGTGATGAACACGGCGGACTTGCCCAGCTCTTTGGTGAGCTGGCGAAATTCGTCCTGCAATTGACGACGGATCAGCGGGTCGAGCGCGCTGAACGGTTCGTCCATCAGGATAATTTCAGGGTCGGCCGTGAGTGCCCGTGCCAGCCCCACGCGCTGTTGCATGCCGCCAGACAGCTCGCCGGGATAGCGCGCGGCCCAGTCGGTCAGGCCGACCTTGGCCAATGCACGCTCCGCCACTTTATAGCGCTCGGCCTTGCCGACGCCCTGCACTTCCAGGCCGAAGGCCGTGTTTTCCAGCACGGTGCGGTTGGGTAACAACGCCACGCTCTGAAACACCATGCCGATGTGTTTGGCCCGCACGTCCCGTAGTTGCGCGGGCGACAGGGTAGACAAGTCCTTGCCCTTGACCAGCACCTTGCCGGCGCTGGGGGTGATCAATTTGTTGAGCAGCCTGATCAAGGTTGATTTGCCACTGCCGGACAAACCCATGATGCAAAAGATTTCACCGCGGCGAACCTGCAGGCTCACATCCGACACCCCGACCACGCAGCTGTAATCCTGCAGGACCTGGGTTTTGCCAAGACCCTGCCGGACCACCGCTTCCATCGCCGCCTTGGCATTCTGACCGAAGATTTTCCAGACTGACTGGCAATCTACCAGCACTTCGTTAGTGTCTATTTTGACCGTTGTCATGTTTGAGCCTATGAACCAGTTCGACTGGTTTTTCTAATTGATCAGAACGCGTTGTCTGTACCCGGCAGTGGCAATGAAAGAGCGATGTTTATTGTTTGATATTGGCCCAGCGCTTCATCAGGTCAGCGTGGTTGGCCGTCCAGTCGGCAACGGCCTGGTCCATGGTCTTGCCGTCCTTGACCACACCGTTGATGGCGGTGATATCGGCCAATGGCACATAGACGCTGGCGATGACTTCGCGGGCGTGAGGGTAGTCGGCGGTGAAGCCTTTATGGCCGATCCAGTAGTAGGCTTGCGGCGGGGCGAAGGAGCCTTTTGGGTCCTTGAGGAATTTGAGATCGAATTTCTGGGCCATCCACGACGGTTCCCAGATCGTCACGGCCACCCACTCTTTGCGGTCGACGGCGGACTTGAGCGCGGCGGTCATGGCAGCGGTACTGCCTTCAAGCAATTGCAGCTTGAACCCGTAATCCTTCACGGCTTTGTTGGCGTCGCTCATCAGGCCTGAGCCGGGCTCGATGCCGATGATCTTGCCGCCAAACTTGTCGGCGTTGTCGTTGAGTTGTTCCAGCGAATCAATATCGACGTATTTGGGAACGGCAATGGCCTGGTACAAGCCATAGGACACCGGGGACAGTTTCTCCAGGCGGTTCTTGTTCTTGTTCCAGTAATCCTGAGTGGCGTAATCGGTCTGCGACGCCAGCACTTGCACATCGCCTTTGGTCAACGCGGCATACGCAATACCGATTTCAGAGAATTCCACCACTTTTACGGTGTAACCGGCGTTCTCCAACACTTTCCTGGTAATGCCGGTGATGGGGGTCAAGTCTTCCCAGGACATGGTGCCGACGGTGATGGTTTTTTCTTCGGCCTGGACCGGGAGAATCACCATACCCACTAACGCAACCGCACAAACGGTCTTCCAAAATGTCTTCATGGCGTGCCTCGATCTACGTTGTAGTTATATTTCGAGCCTCCCACTGCAGAGGCTGGTGCAAAGCGACAACAAGGGGTACAGCGTGAAAAAATCCGGCCTGGCCAGCGGGAAGTCGAATCCAGACTCGCATGGTCAAAAGTGCCGGTCAATAGGATGTATTTTCTCTGTATACATATAGAATTCTTAAAAAACACAATTGATATAATATTTTTTCTTTTGAAATCATTGGCTTGTATCGCAGCGATGTAAAAACGACACGTCGGTTATAGAAACGTATCGCGTCGTTTTTGGGATGCTTGGTTGCAGGAAATGATGGCAAGACCAGCCGCCGTGGATCGACTGCACGGCGGACGGCTAAGTGGCAACCTCACGCAGGAGGCGCGAGACAGATTGAAAGGAAGGATGAATCTAGGCGCAAGGCAGGTCCAATGTGCGCATCAGGTCATCGGCTTCCGACCCTGGCGACAGCCGGAACCCAGACATCTCTTGAGTGGCAAGAATGTCGCCGAGCGCAGCGAGCAGTTGCGATTCTGTCGGTGAGTCTCGCAGCAGTTTGTGTGCCGCCAGCAACAGGTCGGCCGCAACGCCTTGCACACTCGCAGCGTCGATCACGGCAAAAAGAATAAAGCGCAGGCGTATTTCGCGATCAGTGGGCCAAACCGTTTTTCGCATACCCAAGGTGAAGGCCTCGTCATTTCGGAAAAATCCGAGGCTATTGCCGGTCAGAGGACGTTTCAAGCATAGGAGCGCAAGATCGGCCGCGTCCTACAAAGAAAACCGAAATTGCGCACCGAAACCCCCGAAATGGGCGTGTGCGGCCTTGCCTACAGGGTGACGACACGGGCAATCGTATGGTGATGATCGCCGTGTTTATTGCACCGGCAGGAAATTCATCAGCAACAGGCTTTGCGCGTAATTGAGGCCGATACGGCGATAGCGTTCATCGAGCATCTGGGTCAGCAGGTCGAGACGCGCCACGATCTTGCCGAACTCCACCGCAAAACTGAGGTTGCTGCCCTCCTCCGAAATCTCGTTGGAAAACAACAGCAGTACGCCATTGGCATCCTGGCGCTTGCTGAGCAACCAGGTGGCTTTCTCGATGTTACGCGCGGCATTGCTGACGAACTGCGGGTTGATCGCGTCAGTCATGTAGAACTGGGTACGCCCACCGTGGGCGGTCACCAGCATACTGCCGATGGCGTAGATGAACGCCCCCACTCGGTCCCCCTGAAACTCCGGGCTCAAGGAATAACTCAGCGCCGCCAGGTCGCGCCGCTCGCCGAGGGCAGGCAGTGCCTGGCGCTGCTCGATGGCCTGGCGGATCTGCCGCGCGGCGGTGACCGCGTCGGGCGCCCCCGACTGGCGCCACTGGCTGGGGTTGCGCAGATAGAGTTTGTTCATCAGCAGGTACAGGCTTTGCAGGTTGTCCTGCATGCCCAGCGTGGCCATGCGATCCACGCTGGTCTGAAAGAATTCATCGGGTTTGCCGTTGCTGAACTGCTTGGCAATGTCCCGGCCCTGCTGCTGTGTGCAGCCACTGGCACAGAGCATGAACATCGCCCCTAGCAGCCATGGCCAGGGCATCTGTCGCGTGTTGAATAGCGGTAACGTGCGGTCCATCGGCACCCGATCTGGTTGTTCTGCCCACGCGTGGAATCGGCGTGGCTGCGACAGTGATAGATAGGGTAAATCAGAAAAAGTGCAACGGAGCTGGGCAGATTATTGCAAAACACGCCTTTGGTCCCCTTGAACAGGGGGCGCCGTGAAGAAATCGTTCCAGTGCCTATACTGATGTGAGCAGCGGCGTGTGTTGCGGGGGATTGCGACGCTTGAAGTCGCTAACGGCACTCTTTCTGCCCGCTGCAACGAGGATGACGGCAATGAAACATCCGATTCGAGCGCAAATAGTGGTCCAGTTTATTTGCCTGCTTTCGGTGGCTCAGCTTTTCTGCTGATCGATGAGTCACGGCTTTCACATTCAGCTGCTTATGCGGCGACGGGAGGTATTGCCTGCAGCGTCTTGAAACAGCGCCGTTTGGAGCGGCCGCTTCTTTTTGCCCTGGCTCCGCATCCCCACGAGCTGGCAGTTGCACTCAAGCACGACATCAAAACGCCAGTAACCCGAGACTATTCAGCGAGACGCACACCTTTTACGTGTACTAACCTGAATCCACACTGATAGAATGCGACGAATTCTCATTCATATCTACGAACTCCTGTGCAGCCTACCCCATCGGCAAACCGCCATCAGTCCATCGATCAGCTCTACGGCCATCACCACGGCTGGCTGCAGGGCTGGCTGCGCAAACGCCTGGGCAATGCCGCCGATGCGGCGGACCTGGCCCAGGACACGTTCGTGCGGCTGCTCAGCACCGCGCCAGGAGAACCGCTGGACTTCACTTCGCCACGCGCCTACCTGGCCACTATCGCCAACCGCTTGAGCATCAACCTTTATCGCCGCCGCTCGCTGGAGCAGGCCTACCTGGAGGCGCTGGCGCAAACGCCGGAAGCGTTGGCACCGTCGCTGGAACACCAGGCACTGGTGCTCGAGGCCCTCGACGAAATCGACCAGGTATTGGCGCTGTTGCCGGACAAAAACCGGCAAGCGTTCCTGATGGCGCAGCTGGAGGGTTACACCCAGGAAGAGATCGCCAGCCGCCTCAATATCAGCGTGCGTTCAGTGCAACGCTACCTGGCGCGCGCGTTCGAAGAATGCATCATGCTCGCGTGCCAGGGCGCACTGCATGACTGAAGCCCCCATCGACCGGCGCATCGCCCGGGAAGCCGCCGGCTGGTTCGTGCGTTTGCAAAACAGCAGTGCCGGCGCCGCCGAACACGCTGCCGGCGCCGAATGGCGCGCACGCCACGCCGATCACGAACGCGCATGGCAACTGGCCGAGCGCTTCAGCAATCGCACCCAGCAGCTTGGCGGCGGTGCCGGCAGAGCAGCGCTCGATCGCCCGCGCAGCCTGGACCGACGCCAGACCCTCAAGACCCTTGCCCTGCTGATCGTCGCCGCGCCCTTGGGCGTCGCCGCCTACCGGGGCTTGCCATGGCGCGAGTGGCAGGCCGATCAACGCACCGCCCTGGGCGAGCAACGGACGCTGCAACTGCCCGACGGCGGCCAGATTCGCCTGAACACCGGCAGCGCCATCGATATCGCCTACGATGACAACGTGCGGCGCGTCCGCCTGATCGCTGGCGAGATGTTCGTCGAGGTGCCTCGCGAGAGAACCCGGCGACCGTTTATCGTCGATACCGCCGAGGCCCGGATCACCCTGCTCGGCAGCCGCTTCATGGTGCGGCAATACCCCCACAGCACTTACCTTGCCGCCCTGGATGGCATTGCCGAAGTGCGCCCGCGCCTGTCTCGCGGTGATGACGGCCTGTTGCGGCTGGCGGCCGGCCAGCAGACCCGGGTCACGTCTGAGGCGGCGGAGCCGGCCATGGCACTGGCGCGCAACCGTCTCGACTGGCTCAGCGGCGTGCTGCGCGTGGAGAAGATGCGACTCGATGACTTCGTCGCAGAGCTGGGGCGCTATCGAACGGGCCTGTTGCGTTGCGATCCCGCCGTGGCCGGGCTGTTGATCTCCGGTGCCTTTCAGTTGCGCGATACCGACCAGATTCTGCGGGCTGTCAGCCAGACGCTGCCGGTGAGCGTTCACTACCGTACGCCCTACTGGGTGACTGTCACGACCCTCGCGAACTCTTAATAAGAATCATTGTCGTGTTTTCCCGGGGTTGCGTGTCCCTCCTGTAACAACATCATTTTCACAGGGCAGGGACGTACACATGGCAACGAAGTTGGGCATGCAACCTTTGGCGCGGGCAATACACGCGGCCGCTCTGGGTCTGATCATCGCGGGCGGCAGCCTCACGGCCCTATCACTACAGGCCGCCGAAGCCGGCGCGCAGCAAAACCGCACCTACCATGTGCCCGCCGGCAGCCTGAGCAACTCCCTTTCCGAATTCGCCAGCCAAGCGGACATCACCCTGCCCATCGAACCGGCCCTGGTCGAAGGCCTGCGCAGCCCCGGCCTGAATGCGGCGACCAGTGTAGAGGGCGGCCTGCAGCAACTGTTGCAAGGCACCGGCCTGCAGGCGGCGCCGCAAGGTAATGGCCTGTACTTGCTGACGCGGCAAACCGCAGGCACTAGCCTGGAACTCGGCGCTACGAGCATTACCGGCCAGAACCTCACGCAAACCACCGAGAACACCGGCTCCTACACCACCGGCGCCATGCAGACCGCCACCAAGTTGCCCCTGACGCTGCGTGAAACGCCGCAGTCGGTAAGCGTGGTCACGCGCAAGCGCATGGATGACAAGGCCATGACCACCATCAGCGATGTCGCCAAAAATACCCCCGGCATTTTCCTGAACAACGCCGGCGGTGCCGGGCGTCCGACGTTCAGCGCACGCGGCTTCGACATCGACAACATCATGTACGATGGCTTCCCCACCAGTTTCCAGAGCTACATACCCACCGGCGAAGCCAACCTGGCCATGTATGACCGGGTCGAGATCGTTCGCGGTGCCACCGGGCTGGCCCAGGGTGCCGGCAACCCGGGTGGCGCCATCAACCTGATTCGCAAGCGCCCGACCCAGAAGTTCCAGGCGTCGATCACCGGCAGCGCCGGCAGTTGGGACGATTACAGCAGCACGCTCGACGTCGGCGGCCCGCTCAACGACAACGGCACCCTGCGCGCCCGCACCGTGATCTCGAAGCAGGACTCCAAAAGCTTCCGCGACTCGGTCAAAAGCGACGCCGACCTGTTCTACGGTGTCGTCGACGCCGACCTGACCGACAGCACCACCCTGACCGTCGGCGCCTACCGCCAAAAGAGCTACACCAACTACATTTGGGGCGGCCTGCCGATGGCCCGCGGCGGCGGCCACCTGGGGCTGCCACGCGATACCTACCTGGGGCATGACTGGGAATATTCGGACAACCGCACCACCGGCTATTTCGCCACCCTTGAACAGGGCCTGGCCAACGACTGGACACTGCGCCTGGCCGCCATGCAGGCGAAAACCACCACCGACGTGCTGGCCTCTTCCGTGTGGGCCTACGACCGCAACTCTCTCTGGACGCAAGCCTCGGAGCAGAAGGAAAAGGGCTACGACCTGGCGCTCAGCGGCCCCTTCAAGTTGCTCGGCCAGGAACATGACCTGACCGTGGGCGTCAGCCGGCGCGACCTGGATTACCGTAGCGGCAAACTGTGGGAAGGCCCTATGAGCCCGAGCAGCAACCCGTTCGAGTGGGACCCGCGCGATCATGACAAGCCAAATTACACCCGGGGTCCGAATGGCCTGCCAGAGACCACGACGCAGGACAGCTTCTATACCAGTACCCGCCTGCGCCTGACCGAGCCCCTCTCGCTGATCCTGGGTGGACGCCTGGACTGGTACGAATACGAGTCCCGCGAAAACACCGAAAACAGCTACAAGGTTACCCGCAACCTGACCCGCTATGCCGGCCTGATCTACGACCTCGATGCCAACCACTCGGTCTACGTCAGCTACACCGACATCTTCAAGCCGCAGAGTGAAAAAGGCCTGGGCGGTAAAGTGGTCGAGCCTGTCGTCGGTGAGAACTACGAAGTAGGTATCAAAGGCGAATACTTCGACGGTGCGCTGAACGCCAGCATGGCGGTGTTCCAGATCGACCAGACCAACCTTGCCCAAATAACGGATGACAAAGGTTGCGGGGCAACCCCCGCCAGTGACTGCTACGAAGCTTCTGGCCTGGTGCGCAGCCGCGGTATCGACCTGGAAATCCAGGGCGCCGTAACCGACAACCTGCAACTATCGGCCGGCTACACCTACACCCAGACCAAAAACGTCAAAAACGCCAATTCCTCCCTGGAGGGCGAGGACTTTGACCGCAAAAAACCGCGCCAGCTGTTCAAACTGGCCACTATCTACACCCTGCCCGGCTTCGAGCGCTGGCGCGTAGGGGGTGACATCTACCAGCAAAGTCGCATCCGCACCTCCGGCGGCAGCGGCACCTCCGCCTGGAAGAACCAGCAGGGCTCGTACACCGTGGTCGGCCTGGTGGCAGGCTACAAAGCCACCGAGCACCTGGACCTGCAGTTGAACGTCAACAACCTGTTCGACCGTACCTACTACACCAGCGTCGCTGATGGCTCGTACCGCCCATACGACATCTACGGCGATCCGCGCAACATGAAGCTTACGGCGCGGTACGACTTCTAACGAAGGCGGGCTGGCCCACGTTCAGGGATGGACGTGGGCTACGCGCTGGCCGTCATTCACACCACTGCCGCTCGCAAGGCACACCATCATTGTCTCCGTCCATGTGCATGCCCGGGCAATGGTTCAGGAAGGTCGTGGCCTCGGCACAGGACGTCATTTGCGAGCAGTACTTGCGCCCATCGCACCTGAAGCCTGGCGGCGCAGCGGCTCGCGAGGCCCCGATTGGCAAGGAGGCCTTCGCCTGGGACAACGTGGCGCCGACCCAGGACTGAAAATCAGGGGAAAGTTTCCAAGCCAATAATCCTACGATCAGCACTGCAAAAAACGCTTTCATCTCTTCATCCTTCCTTGGAATGAACTCGCTTGAGTTTCAGGCATTCGGCGCTGCAACGTCATCGCGACAAGCAGGGGACAACGCCGCAATAACGTGCATAGCCCCAACACATTTAGACAAGATTGAGGCTAACTGCAAATAGAGAAAGATCAGTTCAGGCAAGCAAGCGATGAGGCTCCGCCCTCACGACTGAACGATCAGCCCCTCAACTCCCCGAAAATCGGTCTCGACTGTTGGTCAAGTGCAGCACCATCGCTGCGCGTGCAGCGTCCGGGTCTTGCCGGTTGATCGCGTTGAAAATCGCTTCATGCTCCAAACTCGCCAAATGGCCAAGCTGAGAAAAATCGGCACCGCCGCGCTCATCGACCTTCACTTGCGTACGCGGAATCATCGCACTGCCCAAGTGCTGCATGATCTCCGTGAAAAACGTATTGCCGGTAGCTTCAGCGATCAATTGATGGAAGCGCTTGTCTTCATCGACACAACTATCGTTGTTGGCCAGCGACGCTTGATAGTCGGTTAGCACCTGACGCATGCGAGCCAGTTGATCGTCAGACCTGCGAACGGCGGCCAATGCAACAGCTTGCACTTCGAGGCCCAAACGCAACTCAAGCATGTTTCTGACACTTGTTACGGTGTCCATGTGAAGGCGAAGCCCAGGGGGTGCCTGGCGCTCAAGCACAAACGTCCCGATGCCGTGGCGCGTTTCCACCAACCCAGATGCCTGCAACTTAGAGATAGCCTCCCTGACGACCGTTCGACTGACGCCATGCTCACGCACGATGGTGGATTCCGAAGGCAGTTTTTCGCCCGGCTTGAGTTGCCCCAGCAATATGCGCTGCGTCAGCGCCTCAACCACCCCCTGGGCCAGATTGTTGGATCTTCTTCGAACGGGTACGTCGCTATCAATTTGCATGAGTTTGAGTCCAGGAGTTTCGCTTTCAAGAGCTTATCACCCACCGCACATTGACTGGCGAAAAGCACGCGCGAATCCCAACGCATTAAGCCGCTCATCTTGTATGACAACACACGATTTTCTCATGATTTTAGATGATTTCGGCCTCACCACCCAACACCCTAAAACGGCAGTAAATACAAGAAATCCGCACAACCCACCCAATAAATAGGCTTTTAATAACCATATTAGCGCCGATTCGGCCCTCCTTATGAACAGAAACCATTGTGCGCAGCATTGCGAACCCGAAAAACCACTTGTATGATGTCTATCAACAAGTCACCTCCCCCATGACATCTCAATAAAAACCAGCGATGCAGGCGAATCACATGAATCCTCAAGAACTCAAGTCGATCCTCTCTGAAGGCCTTTTGTCTTTTCCGTTGACCGACTTTGACGCGGCCGGCGACTTCCGTGCAGACACCTATGCCAAACGCCTTGAATGGCTCGCACCCTATGGCGCCAGTGCCCTGTTCGCCGCGGGTGGCACGGGTGAATTCTTCTCGCTCGAAGCACGTGAATATTCGGAAATCATCAAGGTTGCGGTCGACACCTGCCGTGGCGAAGTCCCGATTCTGGCCGGCACCGGGGGTTCAACCCGCCAAGCCATTGCGTACGCTCAAGAAGCCGAGCGTCAAGGCGCAGCAGGTGTGCTGCTGCTGCCTCATTACCTGACCGAAGCAAGCCAGGAAGGGTTGGTTGCCCACGTGCAGCAAGTCTGCAAGTCGGTCGATTTCGGGGTGGTTGTTTACAACCGCAATGTTTGCCGCCTGAACGCAGACAGCCTGGAAAAAATTGCCGACAGCTGCCCTAACCTGATCGGCTTCAAGGACGGCATTGGCGACATTGAGAGCATGGTCTCGATTCGTCGTCGACTGGGTGAGCGTCTTACCTATCTGGGCGGCTTGCCAACCGCAGAGGTTTACGCAGCCGCTTACAAAGCACTGGGCGTGCCCGTGTACTCATCAGCCGTCTTCAACTTCATCCCGAAGACCGCAATGGATTTCTACCGCGCGATCGCCGCTGAAGATCACGCAACCGTGGGCAAGATCATTGACGATTTCTTCCTCCCGTATCTGGACATTCGCAACCGCTGCGAAGGTTATGGCGTGAGCATCGTCAAGGCTGGCGCGAAGCTGGTAGGCCATGATGCCGGCCCAGTCCGGGCACCGCTGACCGACTTGCTGCCAAAGGAAATGGAAGAACTGGACGCCCTGATCAAAAAACTTGGCGCTCAGTAGTTCAATCGCGACAACCGGCGGCCAAGCCGCCGGCATTACACCCAAACCCGCATAAAAATAATCAGTGGGAGATTTGGATTGTGACCAATTCAATCAATACGCCTGCAGTTCCGGAAGAGCATTCCGTTCTGGCCAACGCCATCGGCAAAGTGAAGAGGCATGTCCTCCCACTTTTCGTCATCATGTTCATTCTCAACTACATCGACCGAGTCAACATTGGCTTCGTGCGTACGCACATGGAACACGACCTCGGCATTGGTGCTGCTGCCTATGGATTGGGTGCCGGCCTGTTCTTCATCGGCTACGCCCTCTTCGAAGTCCCCTCCAATATGTTGCTGCAAAAAGTGGGCGCTCGCATTTGGCTGACTCGCATCATGTTCACGTGGGGTATCGTTGCCACGATGATGGCGTTTATTCAAAACGAAACCCATTTTTACATCCTGCGCTTCCTGCTGGGTGTTGCCGAGGCAGGCTTCTTCCCTGGCGTGATCTACTACTTCACTCGCTGGTTGCCAGGTGTCGAGCGCGGAAAGGCTATTGCCATTTTCCTGAGCGGTTCAGCCATCGCGTCGCTCATATCAGGCCCGTTATCGGGCGCCCTGTTGCAGATTGATGGCTTCGGTTTCAAAGGTTGGCAATGGATGTTTGCCATCGAAGGTCTGGCTTCTGTTTTCCTGGGTTTCTTCGTCTGGTTCTGGCTTGATTCCAAACCCCATGACGCTAAATGGCTCAATCGCGAAGAGCAGGATGCCCTTGTGGAGGCCATTGACCAGGAGCAGCGTGACCGTGAAGCACTGACGACTGTAAAACCCACCATCGGGAAACTGCTGAAAGATCGCCAAATCCTGCTGTTCTGCGCGCTCTATTTCTGCATCCAGTTGACGATCTACGCGGCAACCTTCTGGCTGCCCAGCATTATCAAAAAGATGGGCGACCTGAGTGACGTGCAGGTGGGCTTTTTCAATTCCATCCCATGGCTGATCTCCATCTTGGCCATGTACTCCTTCGCAGCGCTGTCAGGGAAGTTCAAGTTCCAGCAAGCCTGGGTTGCCACCGCGCTGTTGATCGCCGCAGTAGGCATGTTTCTTTCGACTACAGGCGGGCCAATCTTTGCTTTCGTAGCCATCTGCTTCGCCGCCATTGGCTTCAAGTCCGCATCGTCTCTGTTCTGGCCAATCCCGCAAGGTTACCTGGATGCTCGAATCGCAGCGGCTGTCATCGCGCTGATCAACTCGATCGGCAACCTCGGCGGCTTCGTAGCACCCACGACTTTCGGTTTTCTCGAACAGACCACAGGCTCCATCCAAGGCGGTTTGTACGGCTTGGCCGGTACATCGATATTCGCCGCGATCCTGGTGTTTTTTGCGAAGACTTCGCCAAAACAAGCTTCGCTACTGACGCCGCCTATCGCAGCAGTACCCGGTGTGACCGTCAGCAAATCCAACTGACCCGATCGATCTTATTTTGCAGGAATTTGCCATGAACGCAGAACACGCTGCCAACGCCACCAAGTCACCCATTGTCACCAGTTTTCAAGTCATCCCCGTAGCGGGTCACGACAGCATGCTGCTGAACCTGAGCGGCGCTCACGGTCCATTTTTTACCCGTAACATCGTCATTCTCAAAGACAGTTCCGGCAACACTGGCGTGGGTGAAGTGCCAGGCGGCGAGCGCATCCGCGAAACACTCGAAGACGCGCGCAGCCTGGTTATCGGCCAACCTATTGGCCAGTATCAACGCATCCTGAATCAGATGCGCACGACCTTCGCCTCGCGTGATTCAGCCGGGCGCGGACTGCAGACGTTCGACCTTCGAATCACCATTCACGCCGTGACCGCAATGGAGGCCGCCCTGCTCGATCTGTTGGGTCAATTCCTTGAGGTTCCGGTCGCAGCGTTATTGGGCGAAGGGCAGCAACGCGACGCCGTAAAAATGCTCGGTTATCTGTTCTACATCGGTGATCGCAACGTGACGGACCTTGCGTACCGTCACGAGGCTGAAGCCGACGACGATTGGTTCAGGGTCCGTCACGAGAAAGCGATGACCGCCGAAGCGGTCGTGCGCCTGGCCGAAGCCGCGAAAGCGAAATATGGCTTCAACGACTTCAAGCTCAAGGGTGGTGTGTTGAACGGCGATGAAGAAATCGAAGCGGTCACTGCGCTGGCCGAACGTTTCCCGGATGCCCGTATCACACTCGACCCGAACGGCGCCTGGTCGCTGAAAGAAGCCATCCGCTTGTGCCGTGATCAGCATCACGTGCTCGCCTATGCCGAAGACCCCTGCGGCGCAGAAAATGGTTACTCGGGTCGTGAAGTCATGGCTGAATTCCGTCGCGCCACCGGCCTCAAAACCGCCACTAACATGATTGCAACCGATTGGCGCGAAATGGGCCACGCGATCCAGTTGCAGTCCGTTGATATCCCACTTGCAGATCCGCACTTCTGGACGATGCAGGGCTCTGTCCGTGTCGCCCAGATGTGTCATGAATGGGGCCTGACCTGGGGTTCTCACTCCAATAATCACTTCGATATTTCCTTGGCCATGTTCACTCAGGTCGCAGCCGCTGCGCCGGGTGAAATTACCGCGATCGACACGCACTGGATCTGGCAGGACGGTCAACGCCTGACCAAGGAACCGCTGAAAATTGAGGGCGGCTACGTCAAGGTACCGACCAAACACGGTCTGGGCGTCGACATTGATATGGACGCCGTGGCCAAGGCACACGAAGTTTACAAAGGCATGGGATTGGGCGCTCGTGACGACAGCGTTGCGATGCAGTTTTTGATTCCAGGCTGGAGCTTCAACAATAAGCAGCCTTGCCTGGTTCGCTGATCGTCCCACTGCAGTTCAGGCGCCACAATTGCCCTCTGTGCAGCATCATTAACCGCTTCGGATTCAAACAAGAGTCCGAAGCGAACGGAGACCGATATGTCCACACTTCTTGGCCAAAACTTTATCGCCGGCGAGCGTAGCGCTGACAGCGAGAAAACACTTTCAAGCATTGACGCAACGACCGGGCAGGCCCTGCCCTACGCCTTTTTTCAAGCGACAGAGGATGAGGTCAACCGAGCCGCTCTGGCGGCTGAACACGCTTTTGTTGAATATCGTCAGTTGAGCCCTGCACGCCGCGCAGCGTTTCTCGATGCCATCGCTGACGAAATCGATCAGCTGGGTGAAGACTTTGTTTCCATCGTTTGCCAGGAAACTGCGCTGCCAGCAGGACGCATACAGGGTGAACGGGCACGCACCAGTGGCCAGATGCGGTTGTTTGCAAAGGTGCTGCGTCGTGGCGACTTCCTGGGCGCGCGCATTGACCTTGCCCTGCCGGACCGCACTCCTCTCCCGCGTGGTGACCTGCGTCAATATCGGATCGGTGTAGGCCCGGTGGCTGTGTTTGGTGCCAGCAACTTCCCACTCGCTTTTTCCACGGCAGGGGGTGACACCGCCGCCGCATTGGCAGCAGGCTGCCCGGTGGTGTTCAAAGCTCACAGTGGTCACATGGCAACAGCCGACCAAGTGGGCTGCGCCATCATTCGGGCCGCCGAGCGCAGCGGAATGCCCAAAGGTGTGTTCAACATGATTTTCGGATCAGGTGTCGGTGAGTGGTTGGTCAAACATCCAGCCATACAAGCGGTGGGTTTCACTGGCTCTCTAAACGGCGGTAATGCGCTTTGCAAGATGGCCGCTGAGCGCGCTCAACCCATTCCTGTGTTTGCCGAAATGTCCAGCATCAACCCTGTCGTTCTGTTGCCTGACGCCCTGACCCAACGGGGCGAAACAGTCGCAAAGGATCTGGCTGCCTCGGTCGTAATGGGCTGCGGTCAGTTTTGCACCAATCCTGGCCTGGTGATCGGGATTAAATCGGCACAATTCACGCAGTTCCTGGAGCATCTCAAAGGTCAGATGGCGGTTCAAACGCCACAGACCATGCTCAACGCAGGAGGGCTGCGCAGCTATTCCAAAGGCCTTGAGCACCTTCACGCCCACCCCGGCATCACCCACCTGGCCGGCGCTGAACAGACCGGCAAGCAAGCACACCCACAGTTATTCCAGGCTGATGCAAGCCTGCTGCTGTCGGGGGATGAACTGCTGCAGGAAGAAGTCTTCGGGCCGACCACGATCGTGATTGAAGTTGCCGACGATCAAGAACTCGACAGCGCACTCAAATCATTACGCGGCCAGTTGACCGCCACGCTGATTGGTGAACAGTCTGACTTGCAGCAGTACCAATGGCTCGTGCCAACGCTGGAGCAAAAGGTCGGACGGATATTGGTCAACGGGTATCCCACCGGCGTTGAAGTGTGTGAGGCCATGGTGCATGGCGGGCCCTACCCGGCAACGTCAGACGCGCGCGGCACCTCGGTCGGCACCCTGGCCATCGACCGCTTCCTGCGTCCGGTTTGCTTCCAGAACTACCCCGATGCGCTTTTACCACCGGCATTGCAGAACGCCAATCCGCTCAAGCTGAAACGCCTGGTCAACAGTGAGTGGAGCGAAGCCTCTATCGGCTGAATTCACCTGCGGCTTGTCGACCTGCAGGGTGGCGCACACTGTGTGCCGCCCTGCTTTGCAGTATGCCGCGGCAAGGTCGACCGGAATTACCGCTCATGCATAGGGGCAGACATGGACACGTGCACGCACGAACCCCAGCCACTCTACCGCCGGCCCAAAGGTTTGAATCAACCCAGAAACCTTTCGTCCGTACTGGCTCAAGTGCTGACTGAACGGATCACCAGCGGCGCAATGGCCTGCGGGCAAAAATTCCCTCCCGAAGCGCAGATCATGATTGATCACGGCGTCAGTCGAACCGTTGTACGCGAAGCCATTTCGCAGCTGCAAACCCGAGGATTGGTCATCACCAGACATGGCGTAGGCTCTTTCGTCAGGGGTAACGCTGATTTCGACCCGCACCCTGATTCCAGCACCTCGTTAGAGGATGTCCTGGCGGTCATTGAGCTTCGCGTCAGCGTGGAAGTCGAGGCGGCTGGGTTCGCGGCGCAACGTAGAAATGCGCAGCACTTGGCACGCATGCTGAGCGCGCTCGAAACGCTAGCGGATCCGTCTATGAGCCATGAAGCCGAAGCGGCGGCAGATCACGAATTTCACAGGCAGATCGCGTTGGCGACTGACAATCGTTATTTCGTCGATATCACCGATCACTTGGGCATTGATCTCATACCGCGCAAGCGCCTCAACAACGCCGCGATGAATGGCGGGGATCGGTCTGAATACACCTTGCGCCTACAGCGAGAACACCAGGCGATCTATCAAAGCATTGCCGAGGATGATCCGATCGCTGCCAAAGCAGCCATGCAACTTCACCTCAGCGGTGTCCGCGAGCGTTTACGCCACGCCAACTTCCGCTCATGACGATGAAAGCATTTTGCCTGTAGCCCGTATGGACCGTCGTGAAGGGTCGCATCAATCAAGGCTGCGAAAATAATCCTCGGCCATCCGCAGGAAAGGTGGCAATGCGGGATTGTCATTGTCGCTCCTGGAGATCATGTACATCTCTGCGCGCGGCTGAGCCTCTTCAATGGGACGAAACTGTAGATGCCCCTGGTAAAGCTCACGGGCCGCCGCCGGCACGATCGCCACACCCAGTCCGGCACGCACGAGCCCAAGTATCGAGTGGGTCTGGCCAAGATGATGCAGGTAGCGCGGCGAGACGCCTGCCATGGCAAACATCCCGACGATGCAGTCATAGAAGTACCGCCCCTCATCCGGCGAATACATGACGAAAGGCTGCTGATCCAGATCGGCAATAGCGATCGTGGTTTTACTCGCCAACGGATGCGCATTCGACATGACGACCAAAAGGGGTTCGCTGCACACCAGCTGAGAGTTGAACGCCAGGTCTGGCGCGGCCCGCCTTACAAAACCGACATCAATCATGCTCGCCGCCAAGGCCTCGGTTTGAGCGCCGGACACCATTTCATGCAACTCGAAACCCACATCGGGTAGCTGTAATGCAGCGTGCCCAAGCAGCCCGGGAATCAAGTGATAACCACTGACCGCTGTGAACCCCAGGAGAAGTTGCCCTGATTCACCCCTGGCCAAGCGCCGGGCTGCCGTACCGGCCTGCTCCGTGTACGCCAGGACATGACGAGCGTCTCGCAAGAAATGCTGACCTGCAATTGTGAGCTGCACATTCCTGTTGCTGCGTTCCAGCAGCGTCACCCCCAGCGAGCGCTCGAGCATCTGGATTTGTCGACTGAGAGGGGGCTGAGTCATGAACAGACGCTTGGCTGCTCTACCGAAGTGAAGTTCCTCGGCAACCATCACAAAACAACGGAGTTGATGCAATTCCATGATGCAAATCTTGTATTGATCGATACAGCATCAATGTTAGACCAGCATCGATCGTTTTCCTACTCTTGAACGACACGCAGGCGACTGCTTGTCGCTTGCCACATAAATACAATTCAAGGAATGCGACGTGAAGATCAATATTCTCCTGACCCAACCAGTGCCGGACTTGATCGATGCCCGGCTACGGGAATCCTACGTCGTCCATCGACTGTATGACGCCGCTGACCCGAGTGCATTTTTGACTCAAGTGGGAGAAAGCATTCGCGGCGTCGTCACCGGCGGCGCCAAAGGCCTGTCCAACTTGATCATGGATCGCCTGCCTGCGCTTCAGGTCATTGCCATCAGTGGCATTGGCACGGATGCGGTCGACCTGCCCCATGCTGCAGCTCGTGGCGTCCAAGTGACCACTACACCCGGCGTGCTGACCGATGACGTTGCAGACATGGGCATGGGTCTCTTGATCATGGCCCTTCGCGACCTGGGTACGGGTGATCGCATCGTGCGCGAGGGCCAATGGGGCACTGCCGCACAGCCACTGGCACGCAAGGTGACGGGCATTCAGTTGGGCATTGTCGGGCTAGGCCGGGTGGGTCATGCCATTGCCCGACGGGCCTTGGCATTCAACATGACGGTGAACTACACCGACCTGCGTGAGCAACCACAAAGCGGCTACAACTTTGTGCCCGACCTGATCGACTTGGCTCGCTGCAGCGATGTACTGATGCTGGCCGCATCTGCCGACCAGGGCGGCGCGATCATCACGTCTGAAGTCTTGAAAGCGCTGGGGCCTGATGGGTATCTGATCAATGTCGCACGCGGGAAGTTGGTGGACGAACACGCACTGATTGCAGCCTTGAGCGACGGCACGATAGCAGGCGCCGGCCTGGATGTTTTCGCCGATGAGCCGCGCGTACCTCAGGCACTTCGCTCGCTGAACACTGTGGTTTTGCAACCGCACCGCGCCAGCGCGACAGAACAGACACGACTCGCCATGGGCGAAATCGTGCTGGCCAATTTGCAAGCCTGTTTTGCAGGGTCACCGCTACCGACCGCCGTCGCTTGCTGATTAAAAAACGCTGTTCATTCCAACAATAAAACTTCCCTCGAGGGAAGCCGGAGAGCGCCATGACCTCCAAGACCGCCCCCCTTGCAATGACGCTTGAAAAGGCCAATGTCGGACGACGTCGGTTCGTCATCCTTGGCCTGATTTTCATTGTGACCGTCCTCAACTATGCCGACCGCGCTACGATGTCCATTGCCGGCACGGGCGTCATCAAAGAACTGGGCATCGACCCCATCATGCTTGGCATGATCTTTTCTGCTTTTGCCTGGGCTTACGCGCTTGGACAGATCCCAGGTGGCTGGCTACTGGATAAATTTGGTGCGCGCAGAGTCTACGGATGCAGCCTGTTTTTATGGTCGTTATTCACCATGATGCAAGGCACCGTAGGCTGGATTGGGCTGGTTGGCTCCACTGCCGCAATCACCCTGTTCGGCATGCGGTTCATGCTCGGCCTTGTGGAGTCGCCTGCATTCCCCGCCAACAACCGCATCGTGTCCTGCTGGTTCCCTACGAGCGAACGCGGTACCGCCTCCGCACTGTTCAACTCAGCGCAGTACATGGCCGTCGTGGTCTTCGCGCCGCTCATGGCATGGCTCACCCACTCCTGGGGTTGGGAGCATGTCTTTATCTGGATGGGTGGTCTGGGGTTGGTCGCCACGGTGTTCTGGTTCGCGCTGTATCACGAGCCTCACAGCGATCCGCACCTCACCGAGGCTGAACTTAAGTACATGCGTGACGGCGGTGCGTTGGTGGATCTTGAAGCCACGCGCAAGGCCGTCAAACCGAAGCTCAACATGAAAGAAGTCGCCCAGCTCTTCAACAACAGGACATTGTGGGCTATCTATCTCGGCCAATACTGCATTACCGCCCTCACCTACTTCTTCATTACCTGGTTTCCGATCTACCTCATCAAAGGAAGAGGCATGTCCATCATGGAGGCAGGATGGGTGGCTGCGCTCCCGGCGATCTGCGGATTTTCAGGTGGGATTCTGGGTGGCCTGGTGTCAGATTACTTGATCCGCCGTGGCGTCCACCCCTCACGCGCCCGGAAGACACCGTTCGTGATAGGCATGGCGATGGCTTCGACCCTGGTCTCGGCAAACTACGTCGATGCCAACTGGATGGTGATCGCGTTGATGGCTATGGCCTTTTTTGGCAAAGGGCTCGCCGCAGTAGGCTGGGCAGTGCTGTCCGACACAGCACCGAAAAACATGGTGGGGCTCAGTGGTGGGGTGTTCAACGGGATCGGGAATGTCGCCGGCATTATCACCCCGGTGGTCATTGGCTACTTCGTTGCCACCACCGGCTCATTCAACTCGGCGCTGTGGTTTGTGGCAGCTCACGGTCTGATCGGGATCTTCGCGTATGTCGTGTTGGCCGGACGATTCGAGCGCGTAGTGATTGAGCAGCCGGCCACTTCAAGCGACAGCCACTAAACGTTCAATCGCAGGGGGCGAATGAGGTGCCCCCTGCGAATGGATAGCTTCACGCTTCTCTTCGTGCAGATCCCAGCGAGAGACGCGCACGCCCCCCCCCTCCAGATGACTTTCTTGGCATACACCCGCGCTGCGTCGGCATTTAAGCTTGCTGAAACGTTTCATCAGGATTATAAAAAGCGCACAACTCCAAGAAAGGCTGCTGCCATGACCCCGCTCAAACTCGTTGTTGCCCTCAGCGCACTGTCCGCTGCCTCCCACGCCATGGCTTGGGATTACGTCCTGCTCGACACCGACACAGCCGCTCAGAACTGGCAGATCACCAGCCAGCAGCTTGGCATAAAAACCGACAAGCCCTTCAGCGTTACGCTGCGCACCTTGCACGACGGTCGGCAGGAGGGCGTCAGCATTGTCGACATCGATAACGGTACGATGAAACTCTCGGTCGTGCCGACTCGGGGTATGAATGTCTTGCAGGCCTCGGTCGGCAATGTGCGCATGGGCTGGGATTCGCCGGTCAAGGAAGTGGTCAATCCGTCCTTCATCGAACTCAACGGCCGCGGTGGTTTGGGCTGGCTGGAAGGTTTCAATGAACTGGTCACCCGCTGCGGCTACGAATGGGTCGGCCACCCCGGCGTCGACAATGGCGAACTGCTGACCTTGCACGGTCGAGCTGCCAACATTCCTGCGAGCAAAGTCACCCTGCACATCGATGAAAAACCACCGTACACCATCATCCTGCGCGGCGAACTGAAAGAGCAGGCGTTCAAGAAGGTCGACTTCTCCGTCGCAACGGAACTGGTCACCGAACCCGGCAGCGTACTGTTCGCCCTCAACGACACCCTGACCAACAACGGCGACTATCCGAAGGAATACCAGGCGCTGTATCACAGCAACTTCAGCACCCCGTTCCTCGAGCAGGGCGCTCGTTTCGTCGCGCCTGTGAAGCAAGTGTCGCCGTTCAACGACAAGGCCAAAGGCGATCTACCCGAGTGGCAAACCTACCGCGCACCGACCAAGGACTACGACGAAACGGTTTACAACGTAGTGCCCTATAGCGATGCCAAGGGCGATACCTTGACCGTGTTGCATAACAAGGCCGGCAGCCTGGGCGTTTCAGTCGGTTTCAACACGCAGACACTGCCGGTGTTTTCCCTGTGGAAAAACACCGACACCCAAGGCCAGGGATATGTCACGGGGCTGGAGCCGGGAACGAGTTTTTCCTACAACCGCCGTTATCAGCGGCCACTGAACCTGGTGCCGACTATTGGGCCGAAAGAGCACAAGCAGTTCCGCATCAGCTACAGCTTGTTGGCGAATAAGGCGGCAGTGGATAACGCCTTGAAGCAGGTGAGCGAGATTCTGGGTGGCCGCGAGACTGAGGTGCGGCAGACACCGTTGGTAGATCTGACCAAGGGGTGATATTTGGGGACGATGGTGCAGTTATGGCGCAAACAGTCACGGTCATGACAATGCACGGGTTTAACCATCGGAAATCGCCGACCTTCACTCCATGCCGATACCAATACATCAGTAGGTACATAAAAGGCAGCACCTGAACCGCGAGCAAAAAATCCCGTAAAGCCTTTGGGCTCGCGGGATTTCTTTATGTGTTCGGCGGGAAACACGCGAAGATCACGGGGCGCATATTGAGTTGCGGAAACGATTTCACCCCTCCCCCGGCGTCCCGCCGCCCGAGCACAAACCACCCAAATACAAATCAACCAAACAAAAAATAGACCGGCACAGGGTTACCCGCGCCAGCCTGGAAACAACCTGCAACAATCTCAGAGATTAAACCGGAGCACGCCGTACTCACGGGTCTATGGTCTTCTAGGCAGTCCCACTGATCTATAGCAAGGAGAAACTCATGTCCAAGTCTGGTGGCGGCAAGAGCAGTTCAGGATCGACTGGAAAAGGCGGGAGTGGCGGGGGCTCCAAAGCCCCCGCCGTTCCAAATCTGCCAAGTACCACAGGCAACCCTTCTGGAGGCGGTAGAGGGAACGCTGCACCAAAAGGCAAATAACCGAAACCCGGCCAAGTGCCGGGTTTTTCATCCGCTCGCCAGCAGCGTCAGCGGCACCAGCATCGCCAGCAGGATGTCGGCTAGGATCTTCCCGGGCGTCACGCTCGATCTCGGGTAGATGAACATCTCAACTGCCATAAAGGCACTTATCAGGGAGCGCGACAAGATGCGCGAAGAACGCGACGGCTTAATCGAAGTAGGATCATACCGTCTATGATCCTGCGCACAGCGCCAGCCCTGGCCTGATTGACCTGTATGTACTGCTAGAAGGGAGCGAAGTGATAAGCCCACCATCAAGAGATCGGAGAGAGCTCGTGCAGAGTCACTGAATCCAAGTGCAGTTCACTGGGTCGAGCCATCGTTTTGCCTATAGATTTTGGATGTCAATTTGGCAGCTTTCTTACAGGTGTGTCTTGAACTTGGGGGTATAAGTACGGGAAAAGTTTCTTATCCAAGATAAGCGCTACAGCGGTCCCCTCCATGTAACCGTTTACGCAGCGGGTACCGGCGGGTGCAGCCCCTCTCCAAGGAACGATGTGCAAATCAACTTTGCTGATACCCGTCGCCCCCAGAGCATTGGCCTTGAATTTCAACGTATTCGTGAGTAGTTGAACGTTCCCATCGGTTGGAAGCCCTGCAATGCACATTTTTATCTGTACCTGCTGGAGCACCGTCCCGAAGCTCTCTGGGGCGCCGCCATATGCGCTATGCACCTCATGAACATTTGCCTTAATGCTCTTCCACTCCGCTTCGGAAGCGGTCGCAGCAGTCTCTATGCTCTCACTTCGTGTACCCGGCAAGTGGCTCCCGCATCCAAAGAGAGAACCAACTACAACAGCAAGGCCGACAGCATAAAAACGCATCCATGAAACTCCCTAATTAGAAAGCCTCAAATAATAGCAGTCAGCTATCCAATATAGCGACTGTCAGCCCAACCCAAATCCCCCTACATGCCTGCCGGTGAGCGGCGCGCGAGGTACCTCACTCACGACAGCCCACCAAACCAGCCCAGTGCCCTTATCGTTCTCGCAAACTGCTTATCATTCGCCAGTAATACCAGTAATACCAAAGCGCACCCCATGAAGATACAAAGCCCGCCACCCGTTCTACCAATGACAATCAGAAAGACCCCCAATGCCAGGAGTGCGACACCAAACGCACCTACCCACTTTCGGGCCTGCTTTTGCTCGGGATACTTGTCGAACATCCATTTTCTCCCCATCGAATAGCGCCTCGACCCACTGTAGACCAACCGTACCTACTTACTGCTCACCTTGTGCCGCCCGGCGCGGCAATGACACCACCATGGAAATACCGAGCGAAACCATCGCCGAGGAGGAGACCGTGGGAATCACTGGCAAGACGCCCAGTAGTTGGCCGCGTCTACGCCCGGATGAACTGGCAGGCGTGAAACCATCAACAGAAAATGTCGCGGCTGACGCCTGGTCGCTGGATGTCTCACGAGTAGGATGAAGAAATGCGAGCGACAAACGCGGCAAACAGGGATCTGCCGCCGCGAATGATTCGGCGTGTGCGCACGCTGAAAGCAGCAAGCGAGATCCTTGATCTGGGGGATGCAAGTCGACTGCTGAGGCACACGGACGAGCGGATAACCGAGACTGTTTATCGACGGGCCGGGGGTGATCGTGAAGCCAACCCGATGAATCCGAAATTTGGAAGAGTTGCGGTAACCGCCGGAAATGATGCGGAAACGATCAGCCGCTTCACTGAAAGCACCGCCGAATTCCAGAAACACAAAAGCCCCGCTAGTGCGGGGCTTTCGTTTGAATCTTGGCGGGAAACCAGGGATTCGAACCCTGGGAACGCTATTAACGTTCGCCGGTTTTGAAGACCGATATGCAGACTCAAGCGGGCTGGAACCTTGAAGGCCTCCGGAGTTCCTTTACTCGCAACTACCAACCAAGCTACAGCCCGTATTCTGGAAGGGGTGCGGTTTTGGTTTGGGAACTGTTTATGCCCATCCCCCGGCGTTCTGCCGAATAAAAAAATACCAAAAAAGCCAAAGATTTATGAGATACATCGTGCCTGCTTTCGGCCCACAGTATTGACATCAAAGATGTCTACGGAACCGGCGACGATTCAGGTTGTGGCTAGCCACCAAGCTCAGCGCTGCCTGCACTCCTCCGCGGTTTAAAAAGATAATCAGCGGATGGATGTGAAATTTGATATTTCAAACGGCCACTATTGGCCGAAAGCTGCCGCTATCTACAGGCCACAGACCAGAGCTCATCAAGCTTCGTCGTATAGCTTTGGCTCATCATATCGCGGCGCATGCCCCAATCAGGATCTGCCGGAACACAAGCAGAGCGCAGCGTTCCCCTACCCCATCGCTCATTGATCTGGTCCATCACTGTCATCACCCGAGTCGCCTCTGCCGGCTGTGATATAGCGAACAAATCATCGGAGTACTCACCGGGCTGGCAGAGGTTCAGCAACATCACCTCAGCCTTGCTGTACTTAAAGCCTGGTCGAAATATCCGGTCAAGTGCCCCCACGGCTGTTTGAGTAAGCAGCCGCACGTCATCAGTGGGATACGGCATATCCACAACCACCCCATTGGCATACTTGGCCTCTTCGGGATTGAACATCCCAGTGCGGATGCACACGCGTACCTTCTTGCATAGCGAGTTCTGAGCCCGGAGTTTCTCAGAGGCACGCATCATGTAGGTGGCCACCGCCTCCTTGATGGGCGCCAACTCCGTCAACCTCATGCCGAACATGCGGCTACAGCAGATTTCCTGCTTTGGCGGATCCGGGTCATCCAGCTCCAGGCAAGGCGTGCCGCCCAACTCTCTGGCCGTCTTCTCGATCACAATGCTGAACTTCTTTCGGAGCGTCCATGGGTCGGCCTTAGCCAAGTCCATAGCCGATTTGATACCCATGGCATCAAGATGAAGCTTCATCTTGCGGCCAACGCCCCACACCTCCGCCACGTCAGTATTGCGTAGCACCCAGTCACGCTTAACCGGATCGGTGATATTTACCACCCCACCGGTTTGAGACTGCAGTCGCTTCGCGGTGTGGTTTGCCAACTTCGCCAAGGTCTTGGTGTGAGCGATACCAACACCGACAGGGATACCCGTGCAGCGAAGCACCTGGGCGCGAATCTGCCGGCCCAAGGCATCCAACCCACCGATACCAGTCAGGTCAGCGAACGCCTCGTCGATGCTGTACACCTCAACCGCCGGCACCATCGCCTCGATCAGGCTCATCACGCGCTCGCTCATGTCGCCGTATAGCGCATAGTTGGAGGAGAACGCCACAATGCCATGCTGCTTGAGCTTGTGCTTGATCTGGAAATACGGCTCGCCCATCTTGATGAACGGCTTCGCATCGTAGCTGCGTGCGATGACACATCCATCGTTGTTGCTTAGCACCACGATGGGCACCTTCGCCAGGTCGGGCCGGAATACCCGCTCGCAACTGGCATAGAAGCTGTTGCAGTCGATCAGTGCGAAGGTTGGCTGCGGTTTAGACATGGCTGCGCACTGTGCTGGTGATCACGCCCCAGATCGACAGTTCGTCGCCTTCGAGAACATAGCGGGCCGGGAACTTGGGGTTTTCGGAAAAGAGGACTACTTCCCCACCGCGCTTACATAGGCGCTTGCAGACGGGCTCATTGTTCAGCAGTGCCACCACCACATGCCCGTGGATCGGCTCGATGGCACGGTCCACCACGGCCAGGTCACCATCGAAGATCCCAACGCCCTGCATGCTCTCACCGGTGATTGCTACCAGGTACACGTGGGGCGCTCGGATATTCAGGACCTCATCCAATGAGATGTGCTGCTCGATGTGGTCCGCTGCTGGCGACGGAAAGCCGGCCGGGACCTGGAACGAGCACAACGGCAGCTTCGCGCCGACCTCAGCGATGGGACCTAGAATGGTGAAGCTCATGATGCGGCCTTTTACATTTACTGTATGAATGTACAGTTAACTTTGTAGGACGCTTGCGGTCAATTTTTCTGTAGGGGATTTCGACAAGTGGAGAGGTGCGTATGTGTGGGCGATTCGTGCAGTACGAGGGAATGGCAATCTTCATTGAAGAGCTGAGCCCACAGATAGAGCTGTTTAGCGGGTATGACGCTCAGCCTATTTATCGCTACAACGTGGCACCGTCAACGCGGGTGCAGGTTCTACACACATTAGAAGATGGGCTGCATATCGATGCAGTGAAATGGGGATGGGCACCGTTCTGGGCGAAGGGAAAACGTCCGGATCCGATTAACGCTAGGGTCGAGACGGTCACCACCGGGAAGTTCTTCAAACAGCTCTGGCCGAATGGCCGGGCCATTGTGCCCAGTGAAGGCTGGTATGAATGGGTAAAAGACCCAGACGACCCGAAGAAGAAGCAGCCCTACTTCATCCGTCTGAAGAGCCGGCGTCCGATGTTCTTCGGGGCGCTTGCCCAGGCCAATACAGGGTTGGAGCTTCACGAGGGCGATGGTTTTGTCATTATCACCGCCGCAAGCGATCAGGGCATGGTCGATATCCACGACCGGCGCCCTTTGGTGCTGACGCCAGAACATGCCAACGAGTGGCTTGATCCCGGCATAACTCCATCGCGAGCGGAGGCGATTGCAAAGGAGCAGTGCCAACCCACGGAAGAGTTTGAATGGTTTCCCGTAGGCAAGGCCGTAGGGAATGTTAGAAATCAGGGCCCTGAACTGATTGAGCCAGACAGATCAGCTCAAGTACCACATCACGAAGGCGACTGCGGAGATCCACCCAAGGGTAAGCAGAAATGAAAGACCCGCGAGTTGCTTATCCATCCGCTACCCAATGTGAGGCTAAAAGACTGCAATAGGAGCTACAGGGGCAACTTTAGTTCAGTGAGGGCAACGCGCCACCGTTCAAAACGGCGGCTCCTATCAGAACAACCCACCCAACGCTGCCGGCTCCCAATTCATGATCACCAACTCACCGCTGATCTCGGCTTTGCCTTGGCGCTGGTTAGCCGTGCTGTATCGGATATCCACCGTCTCGAAATGAAAGCCTTCAAACACCCGTCGGATATCGGGATGGTCATTGATGCTGACCATCACCTTGCCCTTGCAGCGCCGCATGAAATCGGCCATTCGCTCATAGTTTTCAAAGGGAAAGTCCACGCCATAGCCTGCGGTTTGCCAGTAAGGCGGGTCCATGTAGTGGAAAGTGTGCGGTCGGTCGTAACGTTCGGCGCAATCAATCCAGGGGAGATTCTCAACATAGGTGCCGGACAGGCGCTGCCATGCGGCAGACAGGTTCTCCTCGATCCGCAGAAGATTGATGGCCGGGCCAGTGGTCGCGGTGCCAAACGTCTGCCCCGTCACCTTGCCGGCAAAGGCGTGATGCTGCAGGTAGAAAAATCGGGCGGCGCGTTGGATATCGGTAAGGGTTTCAGGGCGGGTCATTTTCTGCCATTCGAACACCTGTCGAGAACTGAGCGCCCATTTGAACTGGTGCACGAATTCTTCCAAATGGTTCTGCACAACGCGGTAGAGCGTCACCAGGTCGCCGTTGATGTCGTTTAGAACTTCAACCGGTGCGGCCTGGGGACGCATGAAATAGAGCGCGGCGCCGCCGGCAAAGACTTCGACGTAGCATTCGTGGGGTGGGAAGAGCGGGATAAGGCGGTCGGCCAGGCGGCGTTTGCCGCCCATCCAAGGGATGATGGGTGTGGACATATAAAAGCAAGACCTTTGCTGTATGGATAAACAGTTCTAGGCTCGCTCCGCTTTGTGCACGAAGCAGGAGCCTTGGCTGGACTTGCAGGGATGATCTGCGGGTACAGCAACCGGTTTATATGTTGACGCATCGAACCGGTTGCTCTTTTGGTTTTCTATGAGATCAAATCTACCTCCTCATAGGCTACGAAATAACAGGAAAAAAATTGAATCCTCAAACTCTCTTGGCTCTGGTTACGCTTAACGACCTCAAAGGTGCCGCCTACGACGCGCTCGCAAAGAGTCATAAGATGCCTGCGCTTTTATTGTTTTATTCATTTATTGACATTTGTGCAACACTAGCCAAAGAGGGCGATGGCAAAACCACGAACCAAGACAGATTCAAAAATTATTTGATTAAATATCACCACTCCAAATGGAGCCAATATTCTCCTTACGATCTGTGGGCTGCCAGAAGTTCACTGCTGCACGCGTACTCTCCTCTCGGAGACCACGCGACCAAGACCAACCCACCCAAAACCATTTTTTATTACTCATGGCCTGAGAAAAAAGACGTTGTTCAAGCTGCAATGTCCGCACGCGGCTATGAAAACTTTTATCTTATGGACACAAACGACATAAAAATTATTGCCGTTGACAGCTTTAACACTCTATGGCGCAGGGTTGAGCAAGACGAAGTCTTTGAGTTGCAATTTAGAAAAAACGCCACTCACTTACTTAGAGACTTCAACTTCATCCGGCTTGAAAACGAACTGACTTTTCTCGACGGACTAAAAGACAACACCTGATCCGAAAAAATACTATTACTGAATCATTGTGAGTTCGCGCACATAACTCTGACATGCGCCCAGCGCAATTAATCCTTGGTCGCCGGCATCGGTGATTCCGATAATTCGTTGAGCATGCGCTGGGTCAAGTTGGGCTCTTGTGGTGCCATGAACCACGCGCCCGGCGGCGGAGGTGGTTGGCACTGAACAGCCGCTGGTGGTGTCGGTGGCGGCGAGTACGACTGACAGCCGCAGATCAGCTGTAGCCAGGCGATCACGCAGACGAGCTTGCTTGGTTTGCTCATCGGTCAATTCCTTATGGTGGGTTTCATCTTTGTTCTGCAGGCGCTGCTCCAGGGCGAGGCGCTTATCCTGCTCATTGCGCTGTAGGGTGGCAGCGGCCAGGGACAGTTCTTTGAGGGTGTCTGCATGTAGCCTGCCCTGGCGCTCCAGTTGCTGGCCGCAACGCCAGCCTTGAACGGTCCAGGCCAATGCAGCAGAGCCGGCGACCAACATCACCAGAAACAAGGCAACTGCACCAATGCGGAACTGCGCGGGGATCAGGTCGAGGAGACGCATAACACCGCCCTCGCCCTGGCCCACAGCTGTAGGCGATCTTCCAGCCCGTTGAGCCCGCCATTGATACGTCGGGTGATGGTGTTGAACTGTTCCAGATCCGCGAGCCCATTCAACCCATTCACAGACCAGAACCACGCTGCAGACTCTGCCGCCCATTGCGGCAGTTCCAGCAGCTCCGGCGTGCGCAGCAATCGTTCATCACCAAACAACGCCAAGCTGCAGCGCAGGTAGTTGTCGTGCCCGGTGATCTGGATCAGCCCACGGCCGCGATAGCGTTGGCCGTCACCATCAGGCGCCGGGGTGTTCCCCAGCTTGGCAGCCAGCGGGCCGGTGTCGTACTTGCTGAGGTATTGATCGCCCCCCAGTTCACGCACGTACTGCAACGGGCTGGACTCGTGGCCGACCTGGGCAAGGAAGGCCGCCTGGCGCTTCGGTGTGTCGATCTTGCGGTTGGTCATGGCGGCGTTTAGCGCGGATACAAAAACGCCCGCTTGGCGGCGGGCGTTGGGCATGATGCGTTGGAGTTGTTGCTCGGTGATGGACATCGCTTTTTCCCAGGCAAAAAAAGACCGCTCGATGGCGGCGGGTGGTGAAGTAGGTACGGAGCGAGAGAATCCGTGCCAAGGCATCAGAAAAAACAAGGAGGTGCCACGCGACTACTACGCCAACGCCGTGGTGTGGGATGCGGTGTATGGAATGGCAGGACCGGAACTCAAGGAGGCCATGGACCTGGCCTACCTGACCGGCCAGCGACCTGCCGATGTGATCATCATGCGTAGCGACGATACCGAGGGCGATTATTTCCTGGTCACCCAGGGTAAAACCGGGCAGAAACTCAGGATTCTCATGCGGACAGAATCCGGAGAAAACAGTCTCGGGAAATTGGTTAGAGAGATAATCGAAAGAAATGCGCACCACCCCTCCAAGTACCTACTAATCAACCAGTACGGAAAAAGGATGACAAAAGGCATGTTGCGCCTGCGCTGGGACAAGGCAAGAGAGAAGGCGCAGCAGAAAGCGCTGGATCAGGGCGACCCTATGCTCGCAGCAAAGATTGGAGGGTTTCAGTTTCGTGACATCCGACCCAAGGCGGCATCGGAAATCATCGATATTGGCGAAGCAAGCCTACTGCTGGGACATAGCAAACAGGAGATCACCAAAAGGGTTTACAGGAGGATTGGCCCCACTGCTAAACCATCAAAATAGGCAAAGTTTCGGAACGCCTATCAAAAACCGTCTTACCACACCCAAACCCCAGAAACACGAAAGCCCCGTAAGAACGGGGCTTTCGTATGAATATTGGCGGGAAACCAGGGATTCGAACCCTGGGAACGCTATTAACGTTCGCCGGTTTTCAAGACCGGTGCATTCAACCACTCTGCCAATTTCCCTTTTGCATCACAAGATTATAGTAGCCCATCCCGTCTCAGCGGGCGCCATAATACCCGAATGAAACACACTGTCAAACTCTCGGCATCGCTTGTTACAGAGCGTCTGTTATGATCTTTGCGACTGAACGTTTCAAAACCGAAGGAGTGTCGCCATGCGCGAACAGAATTACGCAGTGAATGGCAACGCGCAGGCTGAGCAGCTTGAAGTCAGCCGCGTGTTGCGCAACACCTATGGCCTGCTCGCCCTGACCCTCGCATTCAGCGGCGTGATGGCGTTCGTGGCTCAACAGATGCGAGTCGGCTACCCGAACATTTTCGTTGTGCTGATCGGCTTCTATGGCCTGTTCTTCCTCACCAACAAGCTGCGTGACTCGGCCTGGGGTCTGGTGTCGGCGTTTGCCTTGACCGGTTTCATGGGCTTCATCCTCGGCCCGATCCTCAACCGTTACCTCGGCATGGCCGGTGGTGCGGAAGTGGTCAGCTCGGCATTTGCCATGACGGCCCTGGTGTTTGGGGGTCTGTCGGCCTATGTGCTGATTACCCGCAAGGACATGAGCTTCCTGGGTGGCTTCATCACCGCGGGCTTCTTCGTGTTGCTGGCAGCCGTGGTCGCGAGCATGTTCTTCCAGATCAGCGGCCTGCAATTGGCGATCAGCGCAGGTTTCGTGCTGTTCTCCTCGGTCTGCATCCTGTTCCAGACCAGCGCCATCATCCACGGTGGTGAGCGCAACTACATCATGGCCACCATCAGCCTGTATGTATCGATCTACAACCTGTTTATCAGCCTGTTGCAGATCTTCGGCATCATGAGCCGCGACGACTGATTCCAGTCGGCATAAAAAAAGCCCCGTATCGAAAGATACGGGGCTTTTTCGCTTTCAGGGGATCAATACTGGTTGGGTTCCATTTCCAGTTCGACCTTGAATCGCTCTGCGATATCGCGCTGGATACGCAGGGCGAGATTGGCAATGTCGTGCCCGGTGGCACTGCCGTAGTTCACCAGCACCAGGGCCTGCAGCGAGTGGACGCCCGCATCACCGTCCCGAAAGCCCTTCCAGCCGGCCTTGTCGATCAACCAGCCGGCGGCGAGCTTCACCTGCCCGTCAGGTTGCGGATAGGCCACCAGGTCCGGGTACTGCGCCTGCAGTTCGGCAGCGAGTACGGCGGACACCAATGGGTTCTTGAAGAAGCTTCCGGCGTTGCCCAGCGTTGCCGGATCCGGCAGCTTTTCGCTGCGAATGCTGCAGATGGCGCGGCTGACGTCACTCGGCGTGGCGTCTGTGATCCCCTGCGCCGCCAGGCGCTGTTGTACCGGGCCGTAGTCGAGTTTCAGGTGACTGGCACGGCTCAAGGCAAAACGCACCCGCAGGATCAGCCAGCGGCCGGTCTGGTGCTTGAACAGACTGTCACGGTAGGCGAAGTCGCATTCCTGCAGGCTGAAGTCGCGCAGCTCGCCGGTCTGGCGATCCAGTGCGGTGAGCCCGGCGAACACATCCTTGATCTCGATGCCGTAGGCACCAATGTTCTGCATCGGCGCAGCGCCGACGGTGCCCGGGATAAGACTGAGGTTTTCCAGGCCGCAGAAGCCCTGTGCAAGGGTCCACAGCACGAAGGGATGCCATGCCTCGCCCGCTTCGGCTTCGACCACTACGTGAATGCCATCATCGTGCACCACGCGGATGCCTTGGGTAGCCATGCGCAACACCAGCGCTGGAATATCCTGGGTCAGCAGCAGGTTGCTGCCACCGCCGATTACCAGCAGCGGCAACGCCTGGGCCGACGCGTAGGCCAAGGCCTCGCGCACGTCGCTGTCGCTGCGGGCCTCGGCAAACAGCTGGGCACGCACGTCGATGCCAAAACTGTTGAAGGGTTTGAGCGATACGTGCGCACGCACCTGCAAGGTCATAACCGCCCCTTCAATTCGATCACCAATAAATCACAGGCGCGCTCGACCAGGTCCAGGACCCGCTCGAAACCCTGCTCGCCGTCGTAATACGGGTCTGGAACTTCGTCCACTTCCGCGTCGTAGCGGCGCAGGAACAGGTCCAGCTCCGCTTTGCCCTGGGCCGGCTGCAACGCCTTGAGGTTGCGCAGGTTACTGTTGTCCATGGCCAGGATCAGGTCGAAACGCGCAAAGTCGGCGCGGGACACTTGCTGGGCACGTTGGGCCGACAGATCGTAACCGCGCCCCAACGCCGCACGCTGGCTGCGTGAATCCGGCGGGTTACCGACATGCCAGTCACCAGTGCCGGCAGAGGCCACGGTGACCTGCCCCGCCAGCCCGGCTTCGCGCAATTTATGGCGCAGTACGCCTTCGGCCGTGGGCGAGCGGCAGATGTTGCCCAGGCAGACGAACAGGACCTCCATCAGGCCCCCAGCAAGCGGCGGACGCGCTCGAGGTCTTCCGGGGTGTCGACCCCTGCCGGCGGCGCTTCCAGCGCATCGGCCACATGGATACGCACGCCGTGCCACAGGGCCCGCAGTTGCTCCAGGGACTCGGTGTTTTCCAGCCAGCACGGGCCCCAGCCGACAAAGTCATGCAGGAATCCGGCGCGGTAGGCATAGATACCAATATGGCGGCGATAGGGTACGCCCTCGGGCAGCACATCCGGCTGCCTGGCGAAGGCGTCCCGCGCCCATGGCAAGGTGGAGCGGCTGAAGGTCAGCGCCAGGCCATTGATATCGCTGACCACCTTGACCACGTTCGGGTTGAACAGCGTTTCGATGTCTTCGATGGGCTCGGCCAGGGTCGCCATGCGCGCTTCAGGATGGGCCGCGAGGTTGGCCGCCACCTGGTCGATCACGCTCGGCGGGATCAAGGGTTCGTCGCCTTGTACGTTGACCACGATGGCATCCGGTGCCAGCCCCAGCTGCGTAGCCACTTCGGCCAGCCGGTCGGTGCCGGAGTTGTGGTCTTCGCGGGTCAGCACCGCTTCGGCGCCAAAGCGTTTGCAGGCTTCGACGATACGCGGGTCATCGGTGGCAACCACGACGCGCTCGGCGCTGCTTTTGCAGGCCTGTTCCCACACCAGCTGCACCATCGGCTTGCTGCCGATCAACTGCAGCGGCTTGCCCGGCAAACGTGTCGAGGCGTAGCGGGACGGGATGACGACGGTAAAGGCGGTGGTCATTTATCCAGGCGCTCGTCGTTGGTCAGGGTGCGGGCTTCGCTCTCCAGCATGACCGGAATGCCATCACGAATCGGGTAAGCCAGGCCGGCCCCTTTGCTGATCAGCTCGGTCTTGTCGGCGCTGAGCTTGAGCGGGCCTTTGCAGATCGGGCAAGCGAGGATATCGAGCAGTTTGGTGTCCATGAGTGTTTCCTGGAATTAAGCGGTTTAAGGCAAGAGACGGGCGGGCAACAGGCGCATCAGCTGCGTGTCGAACCAGGCGACGAACGCCGGCGACGGCAGCGCATCCACCGTAAGGTACCACCAGTCGGGCTGGGCGAAGGCGCGGCACTTCACCGCGTCCTTCTCGGTCATGACCAGCGGCAATGACGGGGTAAAATTCAGGACCTCGGCACTGTAGGGCGCGTGGTCGGCGAAAGCATGGGGTATCGGTCGCCAGTGTAGCGTTTCAAGGGTATTGAAGAAACGCTGCGGGTTGCCGATGCCGGCGACCGCATGGACCTGCTGGCCCGCCGCGAAGTGATCGACCCGCTGGCGTTCGCCGGTGTGAAGATTGACCAGCGCCGTGGGTTGCAGGCGAAAAGCGAAACCGTCATCGCGGTCACTCACTGCACCGTTGTAAAGCAGCGCATCGACGCTTTGCAGGCGCTCCACCGGCTCACGCAACGGCCCGGCAGGCAGGCAACGGCGATTGCCCAGCCCGCGGGCGGCGTCGATCAGCACCAGTTCCAGGTCGCGGGCCAGACGGTAGTGTTGCAGGCCATCGTCGGAGAGGATCAGGTCGAGCGGCTCACTGGCCAGCAGCGCCTTGACTGCACGGCTGCGGTCCGGATCGATCACCAGCGGCACGCCGCTGCGCTGCACGATCAGCAGAGGTTCATCCCCCGCCACTTGCGGGCTGTGGCTGGCCTCGACCCGCCACGGCAAGTGAGGAGGCTTGGCACCATAGCCGCGGCTGACCACCCCCACGCGCAACCCCGCACGGCGGCAATGCTCGATCAACCACAGGATCAACGGCGTCTTGCCCGTGCCACCGACGGTGATGTTACCCACCACCACCACCGGCACGGGTGACTGATAGATGTCGCCTTCGCCGGCCAGGAAACGCGCACGCTTGCCCTGTACCACCCGGCGATACAACGACTCCAGCGGCCGTAACAACGCCAGCGCCGGGTGACCTTCGTACCAGGCCTTGAGCAAACGATCGGACATCGCCATCAGGGTTGGCCCGCCGCCTCGACGGTACTCATGCGCAAATGGCTGAAGCCGAGCTTGCCAGCAGCATCCATCGCGGTGATTACGGCTTGATGCTGGGTCTTGCCATCGGCACTGATGGACAGCGGCAACTGGGTATCGCCGCCGGACTCCTTCTGCAGGGCGTCCATCAGGGTGTTGAGATCGTTTTTCTCCAGCACTTGGTTATTCACCGAAAACACTCCCTCGGCGCTGATGGCAATGTCCAGTTGCTTGACCTCCTGGTCCTCCGCCGGCGAACCACTCACCGCTTCCGGCAGGTCGACACGCAGTTCGGTCTGCCGGGTAAATGTGGTGGTGACGACAAAAAACAGCAGCAGGATAAACACTACGTCGATCAGCGACGCGAGGTTGATATCGACATTTTCCCGTTGCTTGCGGCGAAATTTCACGCTTTGCCCCCGACCAGGTCCACGTCACGGTCGCCCTGCACCACTTCCACCAGTTTGATGGCTTCCTGCTCCATGCCGACCACCAGTTCATCAATGCGCCGCTGCAGGAAGCGGTGGAAGAATACCGACGGAATACCCACCATCAAGCCCGCTGCCGTGGTGATCAACGCCTTGGAAATACCGCCGGCCAGCACGGCCGCGTTGGTGGTCATGCCAGAGCCCATGAACGAGCTGAAAATATCGATCATGCCGAGCACAGTGCCGAGCAAACCGAGCAACGGTGCCATCGCGGCGATGGTGCCGAGCGCATTGATATAGCGCTCCAGCTCATGAATCACGCGGGCAGCCGCCTCTTCGATGCACTCCTTCATGATCTCGCGACCATGCTTGGAGTTGGCGAGGCCCGCCGCCAGGATCTCACCCAGCGGCGAGTTGGCGCGCAGCTCCTTGAGTTTTTCCTTGTCCAGTTGCTTGTTCTTGATCCAGCCCCAGACCTGACCCAGCAGATGCTCGGGGGTGACGCGACTGGCGCGCAGGGTCCACAGGCGTTCGGCTACGATGCCGAGTGCGGCGATAGAGCTCATGATGATCGGCAACATCATCCAGCCGCCGGATTTGACCAATTCCCACACAGTGAATGCCCCCTCGAAAAAGTGCGCCACTTTACCATATTGGTTGGGCGGCGGGGTTCGTCGACCCGCCTCGCTCACTCAAGCCCTGCGCGCCAGAACCGGCGTTGATCGCGCGCGGCAACCGGAGTCGAAAATGCCCCGAGTTGCAGGCGTACAGCCCCCTGCTCGGCGCTGTCATACACGCGACTGCCCACCGCCCGATAACGCGCCAGCACGTGCGGGTGCGGGTGACCATAGGCATTGCCACGCCCCCGGGAAATCAACACAGACGTGGGCCCAAGCCGCGCCAAAAAAGGCCAGGACGAAGAACTGCGACTGCCATGGTGCGGCGCCTGCAACCAATCGGTCGGTACCGCCAGCGGTGAGGCGAGCAACGCCTGTTCGGCGTGGCGATCAATGTCACCGGTCAGCAGCAGGCGCTCGCCATTGGCCTCGACCTGCAAGACACAGGACTTCGGATTGCCGTCGATGGCATCCGGCCACTGCCAGAGTTCGAACGAGACACCGTCCCACGTCCATTTCTCGCCGCTGATACACGGCTCTGTGGCGAGAAATGCCGGCAACCCCCGGGTCTCCCCACCCACTACACGCTTGGTGGGCATTCGCCTGGCAACCGCCGCCGCACCACCGGCATGATCGGCGTCGCCATGGCTGAGCAGCATCAAGTCCAATTGCTCGACTCCAAGCTTGCGCAACGACGGCAGCACCACCCTCGCACCGAGGTCGAAGGTACCGGAGCGCGGCCCTGCGTCGTAAAGCAGCACGTGGTGGCGAGTACGCAGGATCAGCGACTGCCCCTGCCCGACGTCCAGTTGCACCACGTCCACCTGCCCATGGGGCACCGGTTCTCGTGGTGGAAACACCGCCAGCAACAGCATCGGCCAGCCCAGCAGACGAAACGGCACGCCTTTGGGCAGCAACAGCAGCACCGCACCCAGCAGGCTCACCCACCAGAACACCAGCGGCACCTCGGTGGGAATCCAGGCCGGGACCAGCGTGGCGAGCCAGCCCAGGCCTCGGAACAGCCCATCCAGCGCTCCGCCTGCGAGCCATAACAAACCCTCCCCCACAAACGGCAGCGCCAGCGTCACGGTTCCCAGCAACGCCAGCGGCAACACCACCAGACTGATCCATGGCACCGCAACCAGATTTGCCAGCGGCGCACTGAGGCTGATCGGTAACCCCAGCACCAACAGCACCGGAAACAGGCCAATAGCGATCAACCACTGCGGCCGTGTCCAGGCCTGCCATGCAGGCCACGGTCCCAGGCGAGCGCCAAAAGCCAGGATCAGCACCGCCACTGCCGCAAACGACAACCAGAACCCCGGCTGCAGACTGGCCAGCGGCTCAAGGATCAACACCCCGTTCAGCGCCAGCAGCAGCGGCCACCATAGCCCGAGATGACGGAAGCGAAGGCGCCACAGCAGCACCAGCCCCACCATTACGCAGGCGCGCTGGACCGGCACGCCAAACCCCGCCAGCAGGCCGTAGCCCAGCGCCGCTGCGAACGCCAGCCCGCATGCCCAAGGCAGCCACGGCCAGGTTCGCGGCCAGCAACCGTAGCGTGCAAGGCCGGCGATCAGGGCGTAGACCAGCCCCGCCAGCAGGCCGATGTGCTGGCCGGAAATCACCAGCAAATGCACCGTGCCCGTGTCTTGCAGCACCCGCCAATCCTCGGACGTCAGACCCGAACCGTCGCCCAGCACCAACGCCACCAGCCCGGCCTCACGCCCCTGTGCATCGACTGCCATCAGGCGCTGGCGAACAGCATCGCGCCAGGCGTTGCGAGCGGGCGCCAACCGCTCACCGTCCTTGACCGAACCGGTGGCCCCCATACGCTGGGCCAACAGCCAGGCTTCCTGATCGAAGCCATGAAAATTCAGGAGCCCGGCGGGTCGCTTGAGCTTGACTGCCAAGCGCCAGCGCTCACCGCTGCGCACCTCGGGCCCAGCCTGCCAATACAAACGCATTCGTTGGGGCAAGCGAGCAGTGCGTGACCGGCCATCGGACAACTCAAAACGCACCCCCTCCCCCGTTCGCTGCGGCAACCCGGTGACGCGCCCCTCCACCCAACGTGTCTCGCCGTCCAGTCCCGGCGCCAGTCGATCGTCCAGCGCCCATTGCGCGCTGATGCACGCCCAACTCAGGCCGATCAGGAAAAACGCCAGGGGGTACGTGCGAAACGGCAACAGCATCAAGGCCAGCACCAAGAGCACGATCAGCCACCCGGTGGGCGGCAACGCCGGTAGAAAACGCAGGGTCAGCAGCCCCAGCGCGAGTGCAAACATCCCTATTCTCATGGATCATCCTTTTTGACTGATCCACTCAGTCTTGGCCAACCGCCGGGCACTGCCGATGATGTTTTGTCACAAAGTCTGAATTTTCTGTTTATAGAATGCGGGCATACTTGCCCCTCGAACTGAACTGGACCCCTTATGCCCCGGCGCCTATTCAAGCGGTACATGCCTGACCCGAGCAGTATCAGGGAACACAAGTCTTTACAGTTTCTTGGGACGCTGCTGCATGATCCGAACCTGTGGCACCTGAACCGTCACTCGGTCGCGCGAGCCATGGCGGTGGGTCTGTTCGCGGCGTTTATCCCGATCCCGATGCAGATGCTGCTGGCGGCCGTGCTGGCGATTACCGTGCGCGGCAACATGCCCATCGCGGTCAGCCTGGTGTGGCTGACCAACCCGATCACCATGCCGGTAGTGTTTATCTGCACCTACATGACCGGGGCCTGGTTGATGAACGTGCCCGCCCGAAGCCTGCCCGATGACCTGACCTGGGAATGGATCAGCGGCCAGTTGAGCACCCTGTGGCAACCGTTCCTGCTGGGCTCGGTGGTATTGGGATTGGTGCTGGGCGCACTGGCCTACTGCCTGACCATGGGCTACTGGCGCTGGTGGGTCGCCCACCAATGGAAAAAACGCAAACAGCGTCGCGGCTGAACCCTAACGCGCCAGCAAGCGCAGATGCACCCGCAAGCCAACACCGGTGTTTTCCGCCCATAGGCTGCCGTCCTGACGCTGCACGGCATTGCGGGCGATGCTCAGCCCCAGGCCGAAACCGCCGTCGCCGGGGCGAGAACCGTCGAGCCGGGTGAAAGGCGCGAAGATTCGCTCCAGATCCTGCTCGTCGATGCCCCCACCCTGATCTTCCAGCCACAGGTGCCAGTAGTCGCCGTCACGCCGGCCATCCAGGCGCACCACCCCGTCCGCTGGGGAGTGGCGGATGGCATTGCGCAGGATATTTTCCAGGGCCTGGGCCAAGGCATTCAAATTTCCCCGCACCCAGCAGTCGGCCCCCAGCAGGCAAGGCAGGCGCGATGCGGGCCAATCGCTTTCGAAACAGGCGTTCTCGCGCAGCATGTCCCACAACGCCTGAATCTGGATATCTTCGTTGGGCAGCGGCGCGCGCTCGGCGTCCAGCCAGGCCAGTTGCAGGCTGTCTTCGACCAGGCGCTGCATGGCGTCAATCTCGCGGCCCAGGCGCTCGCGCAACGGCGCGAGGTCCTGCTCACTGTCACACGCCACCCGCAGACGGCTCAGCGGAGTGCGCAACTCATGGGACATGTCGCGCAGCAGTTGCTGCTGCAACACCACCGTGCCCTGCAGGCGTTCGGACATATGGTCGAACGCCCGGCCCAATTCACCCAGCTCGTCCTGGCGGCTGGTCGCCGCCTGGGACAGCCGCGTATTCAATTGATCGGCACGCCAGGCATTGGCCTGGGCGCGCAGTTGATTGAGGGGCATGATCAACAGGCGATACAGGCCGACACACAGCAACAGGGTAAACAGACCGGGAATCACCCCATAGGTCACCACCCGCCAAAACACCTTGTAGCGTCCCGGCATGAAGCGCTGCGGCAATTCGATCACCAGCGAACCGAGTTCCGGGTTCACCGGGAACGGGATCTTCACCCAGGGCAACACCTTCGCATGCCGCCCCACCGGCCATTCGAGCCCACGCAGGAAGGTCAGGCGCTGGTTTTCCCTGTCGAGCAGCGGATAGCTGCTCAACGACTGCAGGTCAGTGCCAATCACACCGATCCAGGTGCGCTCGCGCTTGCCCAATGCCTCGATCCACGCATCGACGCCTGCGTGGCCGCCGCGGTTCCAGGCCTGCTCGGCGCCCACGGCGTAGCCACTCAGGGTGGTTTTTGCCTCGTCTGACAGGTACGCGACCTGCTGCTCCATGTACCGGCCCCAGGTCAGACTGAGCCAGATCATCAACAGGCAAAACGCGATCAGCAGGCAGGCAAGCTTCCAGAATAACGAATGTATGCCCGGCAACGGTTTGAAGGGTCGATCAAATGCCGTCATCGTAACCGCTCAGCACATAGCCCTTGCCCCACACCGTGCGCACTTCGCGTTCGCTGTAGCCGATGGCCTTGAGTTTGCGGCGGATCTGGCTGATGTGCATGTCGAGGCTGCGGTCGTGGGGCGCGTAGCCGCGTTGCAGAACATGCTGATACAGGAAGGCCTTGCTGAGGACCTCCTCGCCATTGCGGTGCAGGGTTTCCAGCAGGCGGTATTCGCTGCGTGTCAGGCCGGCCCACTGCTCCTGGTGGAACACGTCGCACAGTTCATCGTCGAAGCGCAGCGTGCGGGCGTCTTCGCGCACCGGTGCCAGCACCGGCTGTGGACGCCGGTCCAGCGCCACACGCCGCAGGATGGCTTCGATGCGCACTCGCAGTTCGACCATGCTGAACGGCTTGGGCAGGTAATCGTCGGCGCCCAGGCGGAAGCCACTGACACGATCGGCTTCGGCGCCCAGTGCCGACATCAAAATCACCGGGATCGAATGGCTCTGGCGCAAGTGCGTGAGGATCGACAGCCCGTCCATCCCCGGCAGCAGAATGTCCATGAGCACGACGTCGAACGCATGGTCGCGGGCCATCTGCAGCCCCTGCTGGCCATTCTGGCACCAGGTGACCTGGAAGCCACAACGCCCCAGGTGCTCATGCACATAGGCGCCGAGCACGGGATCATCTTCTATCGCCAGAATACTGGGGAGGGCTACGGCTGCGGGATTCATTAGCGTCTGCAAGTCATTCTCAATGATTGATTATTCAAGATAACCCCGGCCCAGGCAATCGCCACCCGGCGCCAAATCCCCCCAAGACACGCGCAACTGATGAATTTGCGAGATTCCACCCCGCGCAAATGGCTACACTGCGCAAGTGGCGCGGACCGGATGCCGACGCAAATCGTTGATGACAATGTGGTAGCAGGAGAGTGGCGTGCTTAGAAGAATGGGGATAAAAGGCCGCGTACTGTTGCTGACCTTATTACCGACCAGCCTGATGGCCTGCTTGTTAGGGGGCTACTTCACCTGGATGCAGCTCTCGGAATTGCAGAGCCAACTGCTGCAACGCGGCGAAATGATCGCCGAGCAACTGGCCCCGCTGGTGGCGCCTGCCCTGGGTGCAAGAAATACCGATTTACTCGAGCGCATCGCCACCCAGTCCCTGGAACAACCGGACGTGCGCGCAGTGTCTTTCCTCGGTCCTGACCGCGCTTCCCTCGCCCACGCCGGCCCGAGCATGCTCAACCCGCCACCCAGCGGCAACAGCTCCCACCTGCTGCAACGCACCGGCAATGACGCCACGCGCTACCTGCTGCCGGTCTTCGGCCGCCATCGCAACCTCGCCGGCGAGCTGATTCCGGATGAAGCTGACCGCCTGCTCGGCTGGGTCGAAGTCGAACTGTCCCACAACGGCATGTTGCTGCGCGGCTATCGCAGCCTGTTCGCCAGCCTGCTGCTGATCGCCATCGGCCTGATCTTCACCGCGGCGCTGGCGCTGCGCATCAGCCGCACGATCAATTCGCCGATCGGCCTGATCAAGCAAGCCGTCGCGCAGCTTAAGGACGGCAATCTGGAAACCCGCTTGCCGCCCCTGGGCAGCCAGGAGCTGGACCAGCTCGCTTCGGGCATCAACCGCATGGCCGAGACCCTGCACAATGCCCAGGAAGAACTGCAACACAGCATCGACCAGGCCACCGAAGACGTGCGCCAGAACCTGGAAACCATCGAGATCCAGAACATCGAGCTGGACCTGGCCCGCAAAGAGGCCCTTGAAGCCAGCCGAATCAAGTCCGAGTTCCTGGCCAATATGAGCCATGAAATCCGAACGCCCCTCAACGGCATCCTCGGCTTCACCCATTTGCTGCAAAAAAGCGAGCTCACGCCGCGCCAACTCGACTACCTGGGCACCATCGAAAAATCCGCCGACAACCTGCTGGGCATCATCAACGAGATTCTCGACTTCTCGAAGATCGAGGCCGGCAAGTTGGTGCTCGACAGCATTCCTTTCAACCTGCGCGACCTGCTGCAAGACACCCTGACCATCCTCGCTCCCGCTGCCCACGCCAAGCAGCTGGAACTGGTCAGCCTGGTGTACCGCGACACGCCGCTGGCGCTGGTGGGCGACCCGCTGCGGCTCAAGCAGATCCTCACCAACCTGATCAGCAACGCGATCAAGTTCACCCGTGAAGGCACCATCGTCGCCCGCGCGATGATCGAGGACGAGCAGGAAGACAGCGTGCAATTGCGCATCAGCGTGCAGGACACCGGCATTGGTCTGTCCAGCCAGGACGTGCGCGCGCTGTTCCAGGCTTTCAGCCAGGCTGACAACTCGCTGTCGCGCCAACCCGGCGGCACGGGCTTGGGGCTGGTGATTTCCAAGCGCCTGATCGAACAGATGGGCGGCGAGATCGGGGTGGAGAGTACGCCGGGCCAGGGCTCGGAGTTCTGGATCAGCCTGAACCTGCCCAAGACCCGCGACGACATCGAAGACTTGCCTTCAGCGCCACTGCTGGGCCATCGGGTGGCGGTGCTGGAAAACCACGAACTGGCACGCCAGGCCCTGCAGCACCAGTTGGAAGATTGCGGCCTGGAAGTCACCCCGTTCAACACTCTGGAGAGCCTGACCAACGGCATCACCAGCGCCCACCAGACCGAGCAGGCCATTGACCTGGCGGTGCTTGGCGTGACCGCCAACGACATTCCGCCCGAACGTCTCAACCAACACCTGTGGGACCTGGAACACCTGGGCTGCAAGGTGCTGGTACTGTGCCCCACCACCGAGCAGATGCTGTTCAACCAGTCGGTGCCCAATCCCAACAGCCAGTTGCAGGCCAAGCCGGCATGCACGCGCAAGCTGCGCCGAGCCTTGTCCGACTTGATCAGCCCGCGTCCGTCGCGCAGCGAGCCGGGCGAACCGCTGTCCAGCCGTGCGCCACGCGTGCTGTGCGTGGATGACAACCCGGCAAACCTGCTGCTGGTGCAGACCCTGCTGGAAGACATGGGCGCCCAGGTGCGGGCGGTGGAAAGTGGCTACGCCGCCGTGGATGCGGTGAAACAGGAAACCTTCGACCTGGTGCTGATGGACGTGCAGATGCCCGGCATGGACGGCCGCCAAAGCACCGAGGCGATCCGCCAATGGGAAAGCGAGCGCCATGGCACGCCGCTGCCCGTGGTGGCGCTGACCGCCCACGCGATGGCCAACGAAAAACGCGCGCTGCTGCAAAGCGGCATGGACGACTACCTGACCAAACCCATCAGCGAGCGCCAACTGGCTCAAGTGGTGCTGAAGTGGACCGGCCTGGCCCTGCGCAACCAGGGCCCGGAGCGCGTCACCGAGGGCCTGGGCCCGGGCGTGCGACTGCCGGTACTCGACCACGAAGAAGGGTTGCGCCTGGCCGCCGGCAAGACCGACCTCGCCGCCGACATGCTGGCCATGCTGCTCGCCTCCCTGGAAGCCGACCGCCTGGCCATTGGCATCGCCCGAGATGCCAACGACAGCAACGCCCTGATCGAGCGGGTGCACCGCCTGCATGGCGCCACCCGCTACTGCGGCGTGCCGCAACTGCGCGCCGCCTGCCAGCGTGCGGAGACCCTGCTCAAACAGGATGACGCCAAGGCCTTGCACGCCCTCGACGAGTTGGACATGGCCATTGCCCGGTTGGCCAGTGAAGCGCGGGTCAGTGCTTGATCACCTCGCAGGAACAGGGTTGCTGTGGGGAGAAACCCATACATTTCAGTCATTGCAGGGAGCATTCGTATGCGCGTGATTCTTTTCAGCAGCCAGCCCTACGACCGCGACAGCTTCCGCGGCGAGCCTTTGCCACCGGGACTTGAGCTGCACTTCCAGCCCGCGCGGCTCAACCTCGACACCGTGGCATTGGCCGAACGGCATGAGGTGGTCTGCCCGTTCATCAACGACGACCTCAGCGCCCCGGTGCTGGAACAACTGGCCAAGGGTGGCACGCGGCTGATCGCCTTGCGCTCTGCAGGCTACAACCATGTGGACCTGGCCGCCGCCAAGCGCCTGGGCCTGACCATCGTGCGCGTGCCGGCCTACTCGCCCCACGCCGTTGCCGAACATGCCGTTGCGCTGATCCTCGCCCTCAACCGCCGACTGCACCGCGCCTACAACCGCACGCGCGACGGCGATTTCAGCCTGCATGGCCTCACCGGGTTCGACCTGGTGGGCAAGACCGTCGGCGTGGTCGGCACCGGCCAGATTGGCGCGACGTTCGCCAAGATCATGGCCGGCTTCGGTTGCCAACTGCTCGCCTTTGACCCCTTCCCCAACCCGCAGGTAGAAGCCCTGGGCGCCCGCTACGTGAGCCTGCCGCAATTGCTGGCCGAGGCGCAGATCATCAGCCTGCATTGCCCACTCACCGCCGACAGCAAGCACTTGATCAATGCTCAATCCCTGGCCCATATGCAGCCGGGCGCGATGCTGATCAATACCGGTCGCGGTGGGCTGGTGGACACCCCGGCACTGATTCACGCGCTCAAGGATGGCCAACTCGGCTACCTCGGCCTGGACGTGTATGAGGAAGAGGCCCAGCTGTTTTTCGAGGACCGCTCCGACCTGCCCCTGCAGGACGACGTACTTGCGCGGCTGTTGACCTTCCCCAACGTGATCATCACCGCGCACCAGGCGTTCCTGACCCGCGAGGCGCTGGCAGCGATTGCCGGCACCACCCTGGCCAATATCGCAGCCTGGGCGGCAGGCCGGGCGCAAAACATCGTCGAAGGATGATCAGTGGTCACATACCGCGCTCATGATGAGCAGGCACCCGTGATAGGATGCCGCGCCTATTTGGAGGATCCATGGCCGAACACGATTTCCGCTTCAGCTTGCTGAGCCCGCAACACACCCTGATCGAATGCCGCGCCCTGGTGCCGGGCCGTTACCAGGTCACCGGCAACGGTGGTTCGATCAAGCATGGCGACGTACTGATCGTCACCCTGCGCGGCAGTAAAACCCTGTCGATGCGCCTGACCGTCGAAGGTGACGCGCGCTACTCCATCCGCCCGGCTGGCCAGTGGGTCGCCATGGCCCAAGGGCCGAAATTCGGCGAACTGGAGATTCACACCTGGAAGGTCAATTGCGACAGCTGCGACAGCGTGCTGGAGTTTGAATTCGCGGTGGAAACCAAGCTGACCAAAGAGCCGCTGCAACCGGCCGCCAATGCGCGCATCAAGGAATTGGGCTGGGCCAGCGAAGGCGACAAGCACCGCTGCCCGAAATGCCAGCAGGCCGCGCAATGAAAGGCCTGCTTCTGCTCGCCGCCGTCGGTGCGGCCCTCACGGGTTGCGCCGGCGATGCCGTCAAGCTCAAGCAGGACCACAGCTACGTGGTGGAATGGATCGGTGAACGGCCGCTGATGGATTACGCGCACCTCACCGTCACCCTCGGCGAGGATGGTCGCGCTTATGGCAACGGCGGTTGCAACCACTGGTTCGCACCGTACACCCTCGACGGCGACACGCTCAGCTTTGGCAAGATCGGCAGCACTCGCAAACTCTGTGCTGAAGCCCTGATGGAGCAGGAACACCGGTTCTTCCAGGCCTTACAAGGCGTGCAACGCTGGGACATCTCCCCGATCGAGCAGACCCGCTTCTGGCCGGCCGAAGGCAAGCCGATTCGCCTGTGGCTTGAAGAAGGCTGACAACATCGGCTTTAGGTGGGGTGAGGTCAAAATGTGGGAGGGGGCTTGCCCCCTCCCACAATTAATCTGCGTTGTTGCTTAACCGCGCAAAGCCTTGAGCTTGGCGATCACCCCTTCTGCTGTCTGCTCGCCCATCAACGTCTCACGCACCTTGCCCTTGTCATCAATGATGTAGGTGACCGGCAACGCTTCGCTACGGGGAATCTCGAACAGCTCTTCCGGGTTCTGCGCCAGCACCGTGAATTTGATGCCCAGCTTGTCGCTGGCGGCTTTCAATTCTTCACCCTGCACATTGTCGAAGTTGACCCCGATTACGCCCACGCCTTGCCCCTTGAGCTGTTCAGACAAGGCATTGAGCTCCGGGATTTCCGTGCGGCATGGGCCACACCATTCAGCCCAGTAATTCACGACCAGCCATTGCTTGTCCAGGCGCTCGGCTGCCACTTTCTGGCCGTACTGGTCAACGCCGTAGTCATTGCCGCAGCCACTGAGCAGCAGGGTTGTGATGATCGCCAATGCACCGATCAGTCGACTTGTCATGGGGTAATCCTTCGCAAAAATGAACGTGGGTTGCGACCTATCGCCTCTTGCGGTTTAAGGACGGGCCACAGCGCAGGTAGAATACCCGCCACCTTACGCAAGATGCGACCCGCACATGACCGATCTGACGCTTTATCACAACCCGCGCTGCTCGAAATCCCGCGGTGCGCTGGAACTGCTCGAAGCCCGCGGCCTCAACCCGACCGTGGTGCGCTACCTGGAAACCCCGCTGGACGCCGCGCAACTCAAGGCCTTGCTCGCCAAGCTGGGCCTTAGCGCCCGCCAACTGCTGCGCACCGGTGAAGACGAATACAAAACCCTCAACCTGGCTGACGCCAGCCTGAGCGACGCGCAACTGATCGCCGCCATCGCCGCGCACCCCAAGCTGATGGAGCGCCCGATCCTGGAAACCGCGGACAAGGCCATCATCGGCCGTCCGCCCGAAAACGTGCTGGAGATCCTGCCGTGACCACACCCTATGTGCTGGTGTTGTATTACAGCCGTAACGGCTCGGTCAGCGAAATGGCCCGGCAGATCGCCCGCGGTATCGAGCAAGGCGGCATGGAAGCGCGCCTTCGCACCGTACCGGCGATCTCCACCGAGTGTGAGGCCGTGGCGCCAAGCATCCCGGACGAGGGCGCACTGTATGCCAGCCTGGATGACCTGAAGCACTGCTCCGGCCTGGCTCTGGGCAGCCCGACACGCTTCGGCAACATGGCCGCGCCGCTCAAGTACTTCATCGACGGCACCAGCAACCTGTGGCTCACCGGCGCCCTTGTCGGCAAGCCGGCCGGGGTGTTCACTTCCACCGCCAGCCTGCACGGCGGTCAGGAAACCACGCTGATGTCGATGCTGCTGCCCTTGTTGCACCACGGCATGCTGATCACCGGCCTGCCCTACAGCGAGCAGGCGCTGCTCGACACTCAGGGCGGCGGTACGCCTTACGGCGCCAGCCACCACGCCGGGCCGGATGGCAAGCGCCTGCTCGACACGCATGAAATCGCCTTGTGCCGCGCCCTCGGCCTCCGCCTGGCGACCACCGCCACCCTGCTGGAGAGCGGCCGTGGCCAAAAAGCCTAAGGTCCTGCCCTCCCGGGCCTGGCTGGAGCCACGGGTCAAGCTGGCCCGCGCGCTCAGCCTGCTGGCGTTTCTCGGGCTGGTGGGGTTGTTGTGCGGGTATTACCTGTTCATGGCCGACCTGCACGGGGCACGTCCGTGGGTGATCCTGCTGATTGAACTGGTGCCGCTGCTGGTGCTCGCACCGGGCATGCTGCTGGGCAGCGCGCGCGGGCATTCGTGGATGTGCTTTGCGGTGAACCTGTACTTCATCAAGGGCGCACTGGCGGCGTATGACCCGAACCGGCAAGTCTTCGGGGTGCTGGAGATGTTGGCGAGTTTGGCGGTGTTTTGTACGGCGTTGTTGTATGTGCGGTGGCGGCATCAGCTGAATCGGCGGCTGGCAGCAGCATCATTGCCGACCTGAAGTCAGCTATCGCAGGCAAGCCAGCTCCCCTATTTTGACCGAGTGTCAACGTTGGAATGCAGTCAACTGTGTGGCTTGCCTGCGCTGGCATCACCTCAATCTCAATGATTGACGGTGTAAGCCAGCATCATCGACAACTGGCACATCGGCCGCCCGCTTTCGGCGTGCCATTGGTTGAAGGCGCCCTGCACCGTTGCCAGGTCCCGCAGGCTGGTGGGGGCCTTGTCGACGATCTTCTGCGCGTTCAATGCCGCCACGACGTCATAGCTCGGCACGAACGTGTCCTTGCCCACCATGCGCAAGAAGCGCGGCGCAGACAGCCCGCCAAGCTGGTGCCCGTGCTTGCTCAGGTATTTCCACAGGCCGACGATATCGGTCACCGGCCAATCGGCAATGAACGCGCCAAAGCTGCCCTTCTCTTGCTCGATGTCGAGAATCATCTGCGCGTTGCGCGGCACACTCTTGAGCTTGCCCAGGTGGCGGATGATGCTGGTGTCCTGCATCAGCCGCTCCAGGTGCTCGGCGCCCATCAGCACGACTTTTTCCGGGTCGAAGCCAAAGAATACCTTCTCGAACGCCGGCCATTTGGCGTCCACCACGCTGTGCTTCAAGCCCGCGCGGAAGACACGCAGGGCCAAGGTCGACAGGTAGCGGTCATCGCTGATCTTGCGCAATTGCGCCGGGGTTTTCGGCACCGGCAGGTGGGCTTCCAGCTCGGCCGCCGAACCAAAGCGGTTCAGACAATATTCGTGCAGCCACTTGTAATCGCGCATGCCCTCTCCCGGGAAATGAATTGAAAACGGCGCCCGCGAGCGCCGTGTGTCAGAGCGTCGGAACCGCCTAGAGGTTCACTACATTGACGAACCGCGATGCAGCCGTCTCATCGATCTTGAGGCTGGTGAAGTCAAACAGGTTGCGATCAGCCAACTGCGACGGAATCACGTTCTGCAGGCTGCGGAAAATGCTTTCGGTGCGGCCTGGGGTTTTGCGTTCCCAGTCCACCAGCATTTCCTTGACCACCTGGCGTTGCAGGTTTTCCTGGGAGCCACACAGGTTGCACGGGATGATCGGGAATTGCTTGAAGTCGGAGTAGGCCTGGATGTCCTTCTCGTTGCAGTACGCCAGCGGACGGATCACCACGTTACGCCCGTCATCGGCGCGCAGCTTGGGCGGCATGGCCTTGAGGGAGCCGTTGAAGAACATGTTGAGGAAGAAGGTTTCGACGATGTCGTCGCGGTGGTGACCCAGTGCCATCTTGGTCGCGCCGATCTCGTCGGCGAAGGTGTACAGCGTGCCGCGACGCAGGCGCGAGCACAGCGAGCACGTGGTCTTGCCCTCCGGGATCAGCTCCTTGACCACCGAGTAGGTGTCTTTTTCGACGATGTGGTACTCGACACCCAACTCCTTGAGGTAGGCCGGCAGCACATGCTCGGGGAAGCCCGGTTGTTTCTGGTCCATGTTGACGGCCACGATCTCGAACTGGATCGGCGCGACCTTTTGCAGGTGCAGCAGCACGTCGAGCAACGTGTAGCTGTCTTTGCCGCCGGAGAGGCAGACCATGACCTTGTCGCCGTCCTCGATCATGTTGAAATCGGCGACCGCTTCCCCAGCGAGGCGACGCAGGCGTTTTTGCAGTTTGTTCTGGTTGACCGTAAGAGTGCCCATGGCGCTTGGATCCGCTAGAGGTGTGTGACGAAAAGCCGGGTATTTTACCGATGTCGACTATCCACATTCAATGTGGGAGGGGCGGTCAGCATTTCATACAACAGACCCCGCCGCGATTAAGCCCAGTGTTTACAGCGCAATATGCTCTAAAGGCCCTACAGTTATTCAGGTCATAACTTCCTATACTGCGACTGAGGTCGCGTATTTATCCAGACCTTTGAGGCCATTTGGCCCGTGGGCGCTCCGATGGGGGGCGATGGTAATAACGACAGGAGTGACTGGCATGATCCATCACGTCGTGGGGCTGTTTACCCATCCCGACCAGGAATGGCGGGAAATCCGTGGCGATAAAGAAGAAAGCATCAGCCACATGTACCTCACTCACACGCTGATTCTCGCGGCGATTCCCGCTGTATCAGCCTTCATTGGCACCACGCAGGTCGGTTGGGTCATCGGTGACCGCGCGCCCGTGATGTTGACCCAGGAAAGTGCGCTGTGGATGACGCTCATGTCCTACGCCGCCATGCTCGGCGGTGTGGCCGTGATGGGTGCGTTCATCCACTGGATGGCGCGCACCTATGACGCCAATCCCAGCATGGCGCGTTGCGTGGCCTTCGCCACCTACACCGCCACACCGCTGTTTATCGGCGGGCTGGCGGCGCTCTACCCGCACATGTGGCTGGGTATGGTGGTGGGCACGGCGGCCATTTGCTACACGGTGTACCTGCTGTATGTGGGGCTGCCGACCTTCATGAACATCGATCCGGATGAAGGTTTTCTGTTTTCCAGCTCGGTATTGGCGGTAGGCCTGGTGGTGCTGGTGGCAATCATGGCGTTCACCGTGATTGTCTGGGGCCTGGGCGTAGGGCCTATCTACACCAACTGACCCATTTCCAGCCGGGAGCAAGGCCACCGCAAGGTGGCTTTGTGCATGATGCACGACCATTCGGCGCCTGGCAGATTCGGAAACACCCTACTTTGCGGCATACTGGGCGTCTCTGGAGAGATGTACAGCATGCCCGAGCAACTCAATACCCGCGTCGAAGATTGTTTCCTGCAAGCCGAATCCTTTTTCAAACGAAGCTTCAAACGCCCCCAGGTGAGCCTCAAGCTGCGGGGCCAGAAAGCCGGTGTCGCGCATTTGCACGAGAACCTGCTGCGCTTCAACCCTCAACTCTACCGTGAAAACAGCCAGCACTTCCTCAAACAGACCGTGGCTCACGAAGTCGCGCACCTGATTGCCCACCAGTTGTTCGGTGAGCGTATCCAGCCCCATGGCGAGGAATGGCAGTTGATCATGCGCGGGGTCTACGAACTGCCGCCGGACCGTTGTCACACCTATGAAGTGAAGCGTCGCCAGGTGACCCGCTATATCTACCGCTGCCCGTGTGCAGACAGTGATTTTCCGTTTTCGTCCCAGCGCCATGGATTGGTTGCACAGGGGCGGCGGTATTTGTGTCGCAGGTGTCGGCAGACATTGGTGTTCACTGGGGAAACTCGGGTGGAGTGAAGCCCTCATCGGGGGCAAGCTTCCTCCCACATTTTGACCGCGCCGTCGATCAGTGTGGGAGTGAGGCCCCCGATAGCGCCAGACCAGTCACCCAACTACCTTTGTCTGCCGCAATTGCTCTATCCGCCGAGCACTGACCCCCAGCTCCGCCAACACCTCATCACTGTGCGCCCCCACCGCAACCCCAATATGCCGAGGCGCCGGCAACCCCTGCGAGAACTTCAACGGGCAGGCCAACTGCGCCTGGGTCGAGCCGTCGCCGCGCGGTACCTGGCTGACCACCCCCCGCGCTTTCAATTGCGGATGCTCCACCGCTTCGCTCAGGTTCAACACCGGCTCGACACACGCATCCACGCCAGCGAATAGCTCACATAGCTCTTCGAAGCTACGCCTTTCAAACTCGACACGCAGCGCAATTTTGAGTTCAGGGGACATACCTAGCGCCGCCAACTCCGGCCGCCCCAGCGCTTCGCACAGTTGCTGCATAAACGCCGGTTCCAGGCTGCCCACCGACATCCACCGCCCATCCCGGGACCGGTAGTAATCATAAAAACTGCCGCCATTGAGCACATGGCTTTCCCATGCAGGCTCCACCCCGCACGCCAAGTAACCCGCGCCGACCATGGCATTCAGGCTAAATGAGCAGTCCGTCATGCTCACGTCAAGGTACTGCCCTTCTCCGCTCTGCTGCCGCGCAATCACGGCCGCGAGCAAGCCCACCACCGCATGTAACGAGCCCCCGCCCACATCCGCCACTTGCACGCCGAGCGGCAATGGCCCGCTGTCCTGGCGCCCGGTATGGCTGGCCACGCCGGCCAGGGCGAGATAATTGATGTCGTGGCCGGCGCGATCTTTGTAAGGGCCGGTCTGGCCATAGCCGGTGATCGATACATAAATCAGCCTGGGGTTGATCGCTTTCAGTGCCTCATACCCCAGGCCCAATCGCTCCATCACGCCGGGTCGAAACTGTTCGAGGACGATGTCGTAGTTCTTGACCAGCGCTCGCACAATCTCCAATGCCTCAGCCTGCTTGAGGTCCAGGGCCAAACTGCGCTTATTGCGATTGAGGTAGGCATGGCTCGCTGAAGTGCCCTGATCGTGCGGCGGCAACGCCCGCAACAAGTCCAGGCGCGTGGGCGACTCGATACGCAGCACTTCGGCGCCCATGTCGGCCAGCAGCAGGGAGGCAAACGGGCCAGGCAGCAGGGTGGAAAAATCCAGCACTTTGAGGGACGCCAAGGGACCTGACATGGGCACTCCATTTCCGTTTCGACTGCCCACAGACTAGGCAGCCCTGCGCCTGCCGGCAATCGCCGAAACAGTCACCGACAGTGACCGTTTTGATCACGGCGGGCTTTTTCATGGCGACGGCTTTATCATTGGCTCACGTTTACTTGCAGAGTGTTCCATGAAGTTTGCGATTGCCCTGTTTTCTGCCGCCCACGCGCCCTCCTCGCGCCGCGCCCTGATGTTCGCCCAGGCGGCGCTGGCCGGCGGGCACGAGATTGTGCGGCTGTTCTTTTATCAGGATGGCGTGTACAGCGCGTCCAACGCTGTCGTTACGCCGCAGGACGAGCAGGACATTGCCCGCCAGTGGCGTGAATTTGTCAGCCTGCACCAGCTCGACGGGGTGGTGTGCATTGCCGCCGCCCTGCGCCGTGGCGTGCTCAACACCGAGGAAGCCACGCGTTACCAGCGCAGCGCGGTGACACTGGATGCGCCGTGGGCACTCTCGGGCCTGGGGCAGTTGCACGACGCCGCGCAAACCGCCGACCGCCTGATCTGCTTTGGAGGGCCGTGACATGTCCAAATCCTTGTTGGTGATCAGCCGCCAGGCACCGTGGTCCGGGCCAAGTGCGCGGGAAGCGCTGGATATCGTGCTGGCCGGTGGCGCGTTTGACCTGCCTATCGGCTTGCTGTTCATGGATGACGGCGTGTTCCAGCTCGCGCCGCACCAGAACGCCAAGGCCGTGCAACAAAAGGACCTCAGCGCCAACCTGCAGGCATTGGGACTGTTCGGCATCGACGATGTATTTGTCTGCCGCCACAGCATGGCCGTGCGCGGCTTGACGCCGCCCACCGAGGCACAGCCGTTGAGCAACGACGCCATTTCCCAATTGATTGACCGCTACGACCAGGTGATTACCCTCTGATGTCGACTTTACATGTGGTGTCCCACTCCCCGTTTTCCGATAGCCGCCTCGACAGCTGCCTGCGCATCTGCGGCGCCGAGGACGCGATCCTGCTGTGCGGCGACGGTGCCTACGGGCTGCACGCCCCCGCCCTGCACGCTCGAGGCGTGAAGGTGTTCGTGCTGGCCGAAGACATGCAGGCGCGCAATCTGCCCTTACCGGACTGGGCCGACAGCGTCGACTATCCCGGTTTCGTGCAACTGTCACTCGACTACGACAAGGTCAACAGCTGGCTATGAACACCTTGACCGTAGGCGAGCGCGCCCTGGCACTGGACAAGGACGGCTACCTCGTCGACTTGAACGATTGGTCCGTCGAGGTTGCCCATGCATTGGCCGCCGCTGAAACGCTGGAATTGACTGCTGCTCACTGGGAAATCCTCGAGCTGCTGCGCGCCTTCTACGCCGAATTCCAGCTGTCCCCGGCCACGCGCCCGCTGATCAAATACACCGCCTTGAAGCTGGGCCCGGAAAAGGGCAACAGCCTGCACCTCAACAAACTGTTCAACGGCACTCCCGCCAAACTCGCCGCCAAGCTGGCGGGCCTGCCCAGGCCGACGAATTGCTTATGACCGACTTTGCCCCGCTGACCCTGGAAACCCCTGCCGAGCACCCGTTTGCGCAATTCGTGCGCATCCTGGGCAAAGGCAAGCGCGGCGCGCGCAACCTGACCCGCGAGGAAGCCCGCGAAGCGATGGGCATGCTGCTCGACGAAAAAGTCGAAGACACCCAGCTCGGCGCCTTCCTGATGCTGCTGCGCCACAAGGAAGAAAGCCCGGAGGAACTCGCCGGCTTCACCGAGGCCCTGCGCGAACGCCTTGATGCCCCCGCGCTGAACGTCGACGTGGACTGGCCCACCTACGCCGGCAAGAAACGCCACCTGCCGTGGTACCTGCTGGCGGCCAAGTGCCTGGCGCAGAACGGCGTGCGCATCCTCATGCACGGCGGCGGTGCACACACGGCCGGGCGCTTGTACACCGAACAATTGCTGGAGGGTTTGCAGATCCCGCTGTGCCGCAACTGGCAGCAGGTCGACGCTGCATTCGCCCACGGCAACCTGGCGTTTATCCCCTTGGGAGACTGGGCGCCGCAACTGCAACGCATGATCGACTTGCGCAACACATTGGGCCTGCGCTCGCCCATCCACTCCCTGGCGCGCCTGCTCAACCCGCTGAACGCGCGGCTGGGCCTGCAAAGCATTTTCCACCCCGGTTACCAGGGCGTGCATCGCGATGCCAGCGGGCTGCTGGGAGACAACGTGATTGTGGTCAAAGGTGACGGCGGCGAGATCGAGATCAACCCGGACTCGGCCAGCCACCTGTACGGCACCACCGGCGGCGACAGCTGGGATGAAGAGTGGCCTGCGCTTTCCGCCCAGCGCCACGTCAAACCGGCTGCGCTGGACCCCGAGCACCTCAAGGCGCTGTGGCGTGGCGAGGTCGAGGACAGCTACCCGCAACTGGCGCTGATCGCCACCATGGCCCTGGCCTTGCGCGGCCTCGGCCATCCACGGGAGCAGGCCTTTGCACTGGCCCAGCAATACTGGGATGCGCGGAACAAATCGATTTAATCGATAATTAACCCGCAGTCTTTGCGCTTTTAAATCGAACCTATCCCTTTAGACTGGTCTCCAACGCTTATTAGTCGAGGAGCCAGTCATGGGTTTGCTGATCGAAGGACACTGGAAAGACCAGTGGTACGAAAGTAGCGCAGATGGCGCTTTCCAACGGGAACAGGCACAACGCCGCCATTGGGTCACTGCCGACGGTTCGCCAGGCGCTTCCGGCGAAGGCGGCTTCCAGGCCGAGGCTGGCCGCTATCACCTGTATGTGTCCCTCGCCTGCCCGTGGGCCCACCGCACCCTGATCCTGCGCAAGCTCAAAGGCCTGGAAAGCCTGATCGATGTGTCCGTGGTCAGTTGGCTGATGCTGGAAAACGGCTGGACCTTCGACAAGGCCCACGGCTCCAGCGGCGACGCCCTCGATGACTTTGCCTTCATGCACCAGCGCTACACCGCTGATACCGCCGACTACACCGGCCGCGTGACCGTGCCGGTGCTGTGGGACAAAAAGCTCAAGCGCATCGTGAGCAATGAATCGGCGGAAATCATCCGCATGTTCAACAGCGCGTTCAACGAGTTGACCGGCAACACCCTGGACTTCTACCCCGAGGCGCTGCGCTCGACCATCGACAGCTTGAACGAACGCATCTACCCGGCGGTGAACAACGGCGTGTACCGCGCAGGCTTCGCCACTTCACAGCAGGCGTATGAACGTGCGTTTGAGGATGTGTTCGCCGAGCTGGATCATTTGGAGCAACACCTGAGCGACCATCGCTACCTGGCCGGCGAGTTCCTGACCGAAGCCGATGTGCGCCTGTTCACCACGCTGATCCGCTTTGATGCGGTGTATTACGGGCATTTCAAATGCAACCTGCGCAGGATTGCGGATTATCCGAACCTGTCGAACTGGCTGAGGGAGATGTATCAGTGGCCGGGCGTGGCCGAGACGGTGGATTTTGAACACATAAAAGGGCACTACTATGCCAGCCATCGCACGATCAATCCGACGGGGGTTGTGCCGAAGGGGCCGTTGCAGGCGTTTGATGGCAAGCATGACCGGGAGCGGTTGGCAGGTAAAGGTATTTGGACCTGATCCAGATTGCGGGCTGTGATTAAGGGCCCTATCGGGGGCAAGCCCCTCCCACATGTGAAATGCATTCCAATGTGGGAGGGGACTTACCCCCGATGCTCTTGAAAGGCTCAGATTTGTGACTGAGCGCCTTCAAACCACTTGAGCTTCTCGCGCAACACCACCACTTCACCCACGATCACCAATGTGGGCGCATGCACCTCATGCTCCGCCACCATGCGCGGCAGGTCCGCCAGCGTGCCGGTAAACACGCGCTGGTTGGACGTAGTGCCCTGCTGAATCAACGCCGCAGGGGTATCCGATGCGCGCCCGTGCTTGATCAGCTGTTCGCAGATGATCGGCAAGCCAATCAATCCCATATAGAACACCAGGGTCTGCGACGGCCCCACCAGATCTTGCCAGGGCAAATCCGACGTCCCGTCCTTCAAGTGCCCGGTAATAAAGCGCACAGACTGCGCGTAGTCACGATGGGTCAGCGGAATCCCGGCATACGCCGCGCAACCACTGGCCGCCGTGATGCCCGGTACGACCTGGAACGGGATGCCATGGGCAGCCAGCTCCTCGATCTCTTCGCCACCACGGCCAAAGATGAACGGATCGCCCCCCTTCAGTCGCAGCACGCGCTTGCCTTGCTTGGCCAGGTCCACCAATTGCTGGTTGATCTGGTCTTGCGGCACGGCGTGGTCGGCGCGACGCTTGCCGACGTAAACACGCTCGGCATCGCGGCGGCAGAGCTCCAGGATCGCCGGGGCGACCAGGCGGTCGTAGAGCACCACGTCGGCTTGCTGCATCAGGCGCAAGGCACGGAACGTCAGCAGGTCCGGGTCACCGGGGCCCGCGCCTACCAGGTAAACCTCACCCGGCGCATAGGGCGGCGCGCCGTTGACCTTTTCGACCAGCAGGCGCTCGGCCTCATCGCCCTGCCCGGCCAACTGGCGGTCGGCAATCGGGCCCTGGAACACTTCTTCCCAGAACGCGCGACGTTGCTGCACGTCCGGGTACAAACCTTTGACCTGGGCACGAAAACGCGCCGCCAGACCGGCCAATTGACCGTAGGTGGACGGAATCCAGGTTTCCAGCTTGGCGCGGATCAAGCGTGCCAGCACCGGCGCGTCGCCGCCACTGGACACCGCAATCACCAGGGGCGAACGGTCGACAATGGCCGGGAAGATCACGCTGCACAGGGCCGGCGCATCCACCACGTTGACCGGCACACAGCGACGCTTGGCATCGCTGGACACTTGCGCGTTCAGTGGCTCATCGTCGGTGGCCGCGATGATCAGGGTGCAACCGTCGAGGTCGGTCTCCTGATAACCCCGTAACATCAGGTCCCCGCCACTGCCCAGCACCAGCTCGCGGAGCTGGTCTTCGATCTGGGGAGCAACCACCCGCAGCAATGCACCGGCGTCAGCCAGCAGCCGGGATTTGCGCAAGGCAATCTCCCCGCCACCAACGACCAACACACGACTGCCGCGCAGGTTATGAAACAGCGGCAGAAATTCCATTTAGCCGATGACCTCAACGCCCGCCATGTACGGCTTGAGCACTTCCGGCACACGGATCGAACCGTCTGCCTGCTGGTAGTTTTCCAGCACGGCCACCAGGGTACGGCCTACCGCCAGGCCCGAACCGTTGAGGGTGTGCACCAGCTCCGGCTTGCCGGTTTCCGGGTTGCGGAAACGCGCCTGCATGCGGCGCGCCTGGAAATCACCGCAGTTGGAGCACGACGAGATTTCGCGGTATTTGTCCTGGCTCGGCACCCACACTTCGAGGTCGTAGGTCTTCACGGCGCTGAAGCCCATGTCGCCGGTGCACAGCGCCAGTACGCGGTACGGCAGCTCCAGCAATTGCAGGACCCGCTCGGCGTTGGCGGTCAGGCCTTCCAGGGCTTCCATGGAAGTCGACGGCTCGACGATCTGCACCATCTCGACCTTGTCGAACTGGTGCTGGCGGATCATGCCACGGGTATCACGCCCCGAGGCACCGGCTTCGCTGCGGAAGCATGGGCTGTGGGCCACGAACTTCAACGGCAGCTCTTTCGCGTCGAGGATCTCGCCGGACACAATGTTGGTCAGCGACACTTCGGCGGTCGGGATCAGGTATAGGTCGGCCTCGCCTTCGCGGCTGATCTTGAACAGGTCTTCCTCGAATTTCGGCAGCTGGCTGGTGCCCATCAGCGCGGGTGCCTGTACCAGGTAAGGCGTGTAGGCTTCTTCATAACCGTGTTCGGCGGTGTGCAGGTTGATCATGAACTGCGCCAGGGCGCGGTGCAGACGGGCCACCGGGCCACGCAGCAGGGAGAAACGTGCACCAGACATCTTGGCGGCGGTTTCAAAGTCCAGGCCGCCAGTCAGTTCACCGAGGGCAACGTGGTCCTTGACCTCGAAATCAAAGGCTTTTGGCGTGCCCCAGCGGCGCACTTCGACGTTGCCGTCTTCGTCTGCACCGACCGGCACGGATTCGTGCGGCACGTTCGGGATACCCAACAGGATCGAATCCAGCTCGGACTGGATGCCTTCCAGCTCGACCTTGCCGTCGGACAGCTCGGTGCCCATGCGCTCGACGTCCGCCATCAGTGGCGCGATGTCTTCGCCGCGCTGCTTGGCCTGACCGATGGATTTGGAACGCGCATTCCGCTCAGCCTGCAGTGCTTCGGTGCGGGTCTGGACGGTCTTGCGCTGTTCTTCCAGCGCTTCGATGCGCGCAACATCCAGGGCAAAGCCACGGGATGCCAGGCGGTCCGCTACGTCCTGAAGGTTGCTACGTAACAGTTTGGAATCGAGCATGTCGGTCTCTCGTTTATCAAAGTTTGGTCAAGGACAGGCCAGCCCAGGTGGCGAGCAGCCCGCCGAACACGCTGAGCCCCAGATACCCGAAGGCTATCAGGGCCTGCCCGCTTTCCAGCAGGCGCAGCGTATCCAGTGAAAAGGATGAAAAGGTCGTCAGACCGCCTACAAAGCCGACAATCAAGCCGGCACGAATTTCAATCGGTACTTCCGGGCGCAACAGGAACCAGCCGTACAACAGCCCGATGATCAAGCACCCCACCAGGTTGACGGCCAGGGTCGCTGTATAGAAATGCTTCGGCCAGTGGGCGCTGACCCAAGTGCCGGTGGCGAAACGCAGTAATGTACCAGCGATGCCGGCTGCGGACACGGCAAGAATCGTCTTGAGCACTACTTTCTCCGCTGTCGGGGGCTGAGCCGATCCAGTTGGGCAAGGTGATTGAGCTTTTCGCCGATCTTCAGCTCCAGGCCACGGGGCACCGGTTGATAAAGCGGTAGCGGTGCAAGCGCGTCGGGGAAATAGTCCTCGCCGGCGGCATAGGCGTCCGGTTCATCATGGGCGTAGCGGTATTCGTCGCCATAGCCCAGTTGTTTCATCAGCTTGGTCGGGGCGTTGCGCAGGTGCAGCGGCACTTCGAGCGAACCGTATTCGGCGGCTGCGCGCAGGGCGGACTTGAACCCCATGTACACCGCATTGCTTTTAGGTGCACAGGCCAGGTAGGTAATGGCCTGGGCCACCGCCAGCTCGCCTTCCGGGCTGCCGAGGCGCTCCTGCACGTCCCAGGCGGCGAGGCACAGGCTCAATGCTCGCGGATCGGCGTTGCCGATGTCTTCACTGGCCATGCGCACGACACGGCGGGCGAGGTAAAGCGGGTCGCAGCCGCCATCGATCATGCGCGCAAACCAGTACAGCGCGCCGTCCGGGTTGGAGCCGCGCACGGATTTGTGCAAGGCCGAAATCTGGTCGTAGAAGGCCTCGCCGCCCTTGTCGAAACGCCGGCGCGTGTCACCCAGCAGGCTTTGCAGCAGGTCGACGCCAATCTCGCTGCCGTCTTCGGCCAGGTCCGAGGCGTTTTCCAGCAGGTTGAGGAAACGCCGGCCGTCGCCATCGGCGGCGGTCAGCAGGATCTTGAAGCCTTCTTCACTGACGCTGAGCTGGCGCTTGCCCAGGCCCTTGTCTTCGCTCAGCGCGCGGTGCAGCAGCTTTTGCATCGCCGCTTCGTCCAGGCTCTTGAGCACATAGACCCGCGCCCGCGACAGCAACGCGTTGTTAAGCTCAAACGAAGGGTTTTCGGTGGTGGCGCCGATAAAGATCAGCGTGCCGTCTTCCACATAGGGCAGGAATGCATCCTGCTGTGACTTGTTGAAACGGTGCACTTCGTCGACGAACAGGATGGTGCGCTTGCCGTATTGCCCGGCCTGCTGCTTGGCAACATCCACTGCCTGGCGGATCTCCTTGACCCCGGCGAGCACTGCCGAGACCGTTTCGAAGTGCGCATCCGAGACTTTGGCCAGCAGCCGCGCCAGGGTGGTCTTGCCCACCCCCGGCGGCCCCCAGAAAATCATCGAGTGCAGCGCACCCTGCTCCAGGGCTTCGCGCAAAGGCTTGCCACGTGCGAGCAAATGCTCCTGACCGACATACTCATCCAGGTTGGTCGAGCGCAGGCGCGCGGCCAGGGGCTGGGCAATCGGGTCACTTCGAAACAGATCCATGGGCAGCGTTTGAAACCTCTCGGCAGTTTATTCCTGGATCACGTCGGCACCCTTGGGGATGTCGAACTTGAACGTGGAGGCAGGCACCGGCTGGTTGGCCTTGACCCCGGAGAACAGGATATCGGTGCGTTGGCCGACGCTGTCGACCAGGCGCATGTTGTTGATCACGCCATTGCCAAAGGACAGGGACAAGGTGTCAAACAGCGTGTCCTTGGATTTGGGCTTGAGGGTGAACTCGATTACGTTGCTGGTCTGCTTGGAGGTGATGTCGAAGCTGTCGTTGATCTTCGACACGTCACCCGAGAGCAGCAGCGCCGGCGTCTGGTTCAGGCGCGGGTCGAGCTTCTTGATGGTGGCCTGTTCCAGGTCCGGGTCCCACAAGGTGACCTTCTGGCCGTCAGATACGATGGTCTGCTCAGCTTTGCCTTCGGTGTGCCAGTAGAACAGCCCAGGACGCTGCACGGCCATTTCGCCGGAGGTTTCCTGCAACTGGGTACCGCCCGCATCCAGGGTCAGCTGGGAGAAGCGCGCGGTCAGGGTCTGGGATTTGTCCAACAGGTTCTTCAGGCTGGCGACGGAGGCCGGGTCAGCGTGAGCCGAAACAGCGGTCAGGGCCAGTGCCGGCAACAACAGCATGCGGATAAGACGCATGGGAGTCCTCATTGAGTAGTCAGGGCGCGCCGCGTGCTGCCACGCGGCGCGGGATCAGTCGCGCATCTGCCCGGGGGCGATCACTTCGCGCGAACCGTTGGTGTTCATTGCCGTCACCACGCCGGCCATTTCCATGGCTTCGATCATCCGGGCGGCGCGGTTGTAGCCGATTTTGAGTTTACGTTGCACCGCCGAAATCGAGGCGCGACGGCTTTCGAGCACGAAGGCCACGGCTTCGTCGTACAGCGCGTCGGTCTCGGCATCGTCTTCACCGCCACCGCCGCCATTTTCAAAGCCGCTGCCGGCCTCTTCGACGCCATTGAGGATGTCGTCGTTGTACTCCGGCGCGCCGCGCAGTTTCCAGGCTTCCACGACACGGTGCACTTCATCGTCGGAGACGAACGCGCCATGCACACGAATCGGCAGGCTGGTGCCCGGCGGCATGTAGAGCATGTCACCGTGGCCCAGCAGCTGTTCGGCGCCGCCCTGGTCGATGATGGTCCGCGAGTCGATCTTGCTCGACACCTGGAACGCCATCCGGGTCGGGATGTTGGCCTTGATCAGGCCGGTGATCACGTCCACCGACGGACGCTGGGTCGCGAGGATCAGGTGGATACCGGCCGCACGGGCCTTCTGGGCGATACGCGCGATCAGCTCTTCGACCTTCTTGCCGACGATCATCATCATGTCGGCAAATTCGTCGACCACCACCACGATGGTCGGCAGCTTGGTCAGCTTCGGCGCTTCGTCGTGAATGCTTTCGCGCTTGTACAACGGGTCGTCAATGGTCTCGCCGCGCTCCTGGGCTTCCTTGATCTTGGCATTGAAGCCCGACAGGTTGCGCACGCCCATCTTCGCCATCAGCTTGTAGCGGCGCTCCATCTCGGCCACGCTCCAGCGCAGCGCATTGGCGGCGTCCTTCATGTCGGTGACCACCGGGCACAGCAGGTGCGGGATGCCTTCGTAGATCGACAATTCGAGCATCTTCGGGTCGATCATGATCAGCTTGGCGTCTTCCGGGCCGGACTTGAACAGGATCGACAGGATCATCGCGTTCACACCCACCGACTTACCGGAACCCGTGGTACCGGCCACCAGCAAGTGCGGCATTTTTGCCAGGTCGGTGATGACCGGCTTGCCGCCGATGTCGTGGCCCAGGGCCAGGGTGACCGGCGACTTGAAGTTGTCGTATTCGGGCGTGGACAGCACTTCGGAGAAGCGCACGATCTGACGGTCTTCGTTGGGAATCTCGATACCCACGGTGGTCTTGCCCGGAATCACTTCCACCACACGCACGCTGGTCACGGCCAGGGAGCGGGCCAAGTCCTTGGCCAGGTTGGCGATACGGCTGACCTTGACGCCCGCGGCCGGCTGGATTTCGTAACGGGTAATCACCGGGCCGGGGTGGATCGAGTCCACCGACACTTCGACGCCAAATTCCTTGAGTTTGATTTCCAGCAGGTGGCCAACGGCCGCCAGGGATTCCGGCGAATAGTTGAGTTGTTTCTTTTCGGCCGGGTCGAGGATCGAGATCGGCGGCAAGGTGCCTTCGACGGCGCTGTCGATGAACAGCGGCGCCTGTTTCTCTTTCTGCACGCGGTGGCTCGGTTCGGGAGCCTTGGGCGGTGCCGGGGCAATCACTGGCGGCACCTGCTTCTCGCGGTCCGACATGTGCTTGCTCAGGGCCTGCTCGCGCTCGATCAGGCGCTCCTTGACCTTGGCCTGTTCACGCCGGTCCGGGGTGCTCGGGGCCACGACTTCGTTGACACGGGTATCGACCTCGCGCAACTGGGCGACCATGCGCTTGCGGTCGACACGGGCGGCCCACCAACGGTTGGCGGCGCCCTGGAACAGTTCCAGCAGGTCGAGGGTGATCTTGCCGGTCACGTCCATCACCTTGAACCACGACAGGTCGGTGAATACGGTAAGGCCGAACAGGAACAGTGCGATGAACATCAGGGTGCTGCCCTGGATATTCAGGGTTTTGCGCGCCAGGTCGCCAAGGCTTTCACCCAGCGCACCGCCGGCGCCTGCTGGCAGGCCGGTCGGCGCATGGAAATGGATATGGGCCAGCGCCGCGCCGGACAACACCAGGAACACCAGGCCGATCAGGCGCCAGGAAAACAGCCAGCCGCTCCACTGCCACGGCTCATGGCGCTGGCGGAAGATCTGCCAGGTCTTGATCGCCAGCAGCAGCGGGAAGATGTACGCGAAATACCCCAGCACCATGAACAGGATGTCGGCGCTGTAGGAACCGGCAGGCCCGCCAAAGTTCTGCACGTCGTCGATCTTGCTGTTGTGGCTCCAGCCCGGATCGTCCTTGCCATAGGTGAGCAAGGCCATCATCAGGAACAGGCACAGGGCGCCAATCGCGATCAGCGCACCTTCCTTGAGGCGGTAGTGCAGGTGCTGGCGCCAGGCCGGCACGACTGCTGCTTTGGGTGTTGCGGCGGATTTCTTCAAAACGGGTCTTTTCCTGCGCCTTTAGCGCGTCCATCTGTTGAATGACGACAAATACCGCCCAATCCGGGCAGCTGAAAAATGAACGAGCGTGATTGAATCTACTTTTAACACCGGGCGATTGCTGGATGAAATGACAAAAGCGCCACAGTGCCCGCATTGTACGGGTTTGTGTCGGCGATGCCACGCCCTTGCCCCTCACCCGGCAGCATAGCCAATCAAGTGTCACAACATGTTCAATTTGAGCATGCATTGTCTTAGCTGACAAAGGCTTATGAGCTGTTTTTGCCAAGAAGGTGTAGCTTGGCAAATGGCCTGCATGGTGCAGACCCGATTACGACCACGCCTTGGACAGAGAGTTGCAGAAACACCCGCTCACCCTAATGCCGGATTCAGGCTGGCCCGATGGCGCCAGGTCGACAATAATCACTGCTGCCGAGGCCGGTGTCATACCTGCCACTCCCCTCCCCTCCTACAAGCCTGGATGCCATGCTGACCTGGTTACAACGCGACTCACTGACTTTCCCGCCGCTGGCCAAGGCCATGCGCGAACCCAATGGCCTGCTCGCCGCTGGCGGCGACCTGTCGGCCGAGCGACTGGTGCAGGCCTACCGTCATGGCTGCTTCCCATGGTTTTCGGAAGGCCAGCCCATCCTCTGGTGGTCACCGGACCCTCGCACAGTGATCTTTCCCGATGAGCTGCATGTTTCTCGCTCGTTGGGCAAGCTTTTGCGTCAACAGCGCTACAGCGTGACATTCGACCAGGACTTCGCCGCCGTCATCCAGGCCTGCGCCGCACCACGCGCCTATGCCGATGGCACCTGGATCACCGAAGGCATCCAGAGCGCCTACCTGGCACTGCACCAGCGCGGTCACGCCCATTCGGTAGAGGTCTGGGACGACGGCAAGTTGGTAGGCGGCCTCTACGGCCTGGCGATGGGCCAGTTGTTTTTTGGCGAATCCATGTTCAGTCGCGCCGACAACGCCTCCAAGTTCGGCTTCGCCACGCTCACCCGGCAACTGCAGGCATGGGGCTTTGTCCTGATCGACTGCCAGATGCCCAATGACCACCTGCACAGCCTGGGTGCCCGCGCCATCTCCCGCAGCGATTTCGCCGGCTACCTGCGCGACCACCTGGACCAAGCCAACACAGGACCGTGGGTTTCCTAGGCGACTTTGTCGCACCTGGCTTACACTTATTTCAAAGCTTATCCGAGGGTTGATCATGACCGAGTTGGCGCGCTTGAAGTTTTATGCCACTCAAGCCCACTCTTGCAGCTATCTGCCCGACGAGCAGGCCACCACGCTGTTCCTCGACCCCAGCCAGCCGATGGACGTGCATGTGTATGCCGACCTGTCGGAGATGGGCTTTCGGCGCAGCGGCGACCACCTGTATCGACCGCACTGCCAAAACTGCAATGCCTGCGTGCCGGCACGCATTCCCGTGGCGCAATTCCTGCCGGACCGCAATCAAAAGCGCATTCTCAAGCGCAACGCCGACCTGACCGTAACGGCCGCCAAGCCAAGATTTACCGAAGAGTATTTTGATCTTTACCAGCGCTATATCGAACAGCGGCATGCCGACGGCGACATGTTCCCACCCAGTCGCGATCAATTCTCTACGTTTCTGGTGCGTGACCTGCCCTTCTCGCGCTTCTACGAGTTCCGAGCCGATGACCGGTTGGTCGCGGTGGCGGTGACCGATTTACTGCCTAACGGCCTGTCGGCGGTCTACACCTTCTATGAACCTGGCGAGGAGCGCCGCAGCCTGGGACGCTTTGCCATCCTCTGGCAGATCAGCGAAGCACTGCGCCAGGAACTGGAGGCGGTGTACTTGGGCTACTGGATCAAAAACTGCAAAAAAATGAATTACAAGACCCAATATCGGCCCATTGAGCTGCTGATTAATCAAAGATGGGTAACGCTTAACTAGAACCCCTTGGCTTAAACACCCTTTTTCGGGCACAATGCACGCCGCTTTTGCCTGGCGCAGTTGCACCGGGCCATTCACTGGATACCGAGGGCTTTACTGCATGTCGAAAGAAGACAGCTTCGAAATGGAAGGCACTGTCGTCGACACCCTGCCCAACACCATGTTTCGTGTGGAGTTGGAAAATGGGCACGTCGTAACCGCGCATATCTCCGGCAAGATGCGCAAGAACTACATTCGTATTCTTACCGGTGACAAAGTGCGCGTCGAGCTGACGCCCTATGACTTGAGCAAAGGGCGCATCACTTACCGCGCTCGCTAAGCAAGTCAATACAAAACGCCCGGTTATACCGGGCGTTTTTGTGTGCGCAGGATTTATAGAGGCCGCAAAACGACTGTAGGAGCGAGCTTGCTCGCGAAGAACCCAAGGACAACGCAGGGAATCAGACAGCATGCGTTATCATTGACGATCTTCGCGAGCAAGCTCGCTCCTACAGGCTTAGAGCGGTCAGGCCATTTCAGCCGTGGTCTCGAACTCGAAGGTCAGCTCGCCGTCCTTCAGATCGATATGCACTACGCCACCATGGTCGGACAGTTCGCCGAACAGGATCTCTTCGGCCAATGGCCGCTTGATCTTGTCCTGGATCAGGCGCGCCATCGGGCGAGCGCCCATTGCCGCGTCGTAGCCACCTTCGGCGATCCAGCTGCGCGCCGCCTCTGTAACATCCAGCTGCACACGCTTGTCTTCCAGCTGCGCCTGAAGCTCGGTAAGGAACTTGTCCACCACGCTCTTGATGACCTCGTGACTGAGGCGACCAAATTGGATAATGGTGTCCAGGCGGTTGCGGAACTCCGGCGTGAAGCTCTTCTTGATCACTTCCATGGCATCGGAAGAGTGATCCTGATGGCTGAAGCCGATCGAAGCGCGTGCGGCCGTTTCAGCACCGGCGTTGGTGGTCATGATCACGATCACGTTGCGGAAATCTGCCTTGCGCCCGTTGTTGTCGGTCAGGGTGCCGTGGTCCATCACCTGCAACAGCAGGTTGAAGACTTCAGGGTGTGCCTTCTCGATTTCGTCGAGCAGCAATACGCAATGCGGTTGCTTGGTGATCGCCTCGGTCAACAGGCCGCCCTGGTCAAAGCCGACGTAGCCCGGAGGCGCACCGATCAGGCGCGACACAGTGTGGCGCTCCATGTACTCGGACATGTCGAACCGCACCAGCTCGATACCCATGGCTTTGGCCAACTGCCGCGCCGCTTCGGTCTTGCCGACGCCGGTCGGGCCTGCGAACAGGAACGAGCCGACAGGCTTGTCCGGCGACTTGAGGCCCGCACGGGACAACTTGATCGCCGTGGACAGCGCATCGATAGCGGCGTCCTGACCGAACACGGTGAGCTTGAGGTCACGCTCCAGGTTACGCAGCAGCTCTTTGTCGGAACTGTTGACGTGTTTCGGCGGAATTCGCGCAATCTTCGCCACGATGTCCTCGACCTGAGGCACATCGATACGTTTCACACGCTTCTCCACCGGCTGCAAGCGCTGGTAGGCGCCGGCTTCGTCGATCACGTCGATGGCTTTGTCCGGCATATGGCGGTCGTTGATGTAGCGCGACGCCAGCTCAGCCGCCGAACGCAGGGCTTCATCGGTGTACTCGATGCCATGGTGCGCTTCGAAGCGCCCCTTGAGGCCGCGCAGGATGCCGATGGTGTCTTCGACGGAAGGCTCGGACACGTCAACCTTCTGGAAGCGACGCGCCAAGGCACGGTCCTTCTCGAAGATGCCACGGAATTCCTGGAACGTGGTCGAGCCGATGCAGCGGATATCACCCGACGACAGCAGCGGCTTGAGCAGGTTGGACGCGTCCATCACCCCACCGGAAGCTGCACCGGCACCAATGATGGTATGAATCTCGTCAATGAACAGGATCGCCTGCGGACGTTTTTTCAGCTCGCCGAGCAACGCCTTGAAGCGCTTCTCGAAATCGCCACGGTACTTGGTCCCGGCGAGCAACGCGCCCAGGTCAAGGGAGTAGACGACGCTGTTGGCCAGCAAGTCCGGCACCTGGTTATCGACGATGCGCTTGGCCAGGCCTTCGGCAATCGCGGTTTTACCCACGCCAGCCTCACCCACCAGCAACGGGTTGTTCTTGCGACGACGCGCGAGGATCTGCGCTACGCGCTCCACCTCAAGCTCACGCCCCACCAGCGGATCGATCCGCCCCTGGCGCGCCAGTTCATTGAGGTTGCTGGCATAGGCATCCAGTGGATTGCCCGAAGAAGAAGACTCACCGCCCTCGTCATCCTGCATATCCTGCTCACCCTCGGAATGATCGCCGTGCCCAGGCACCTTGGAGATACCGTGGGCGATATAGTTGACGACATCGATACGGGCAACGCTCTGCTGCTTGAGCAGGAACACTGCCTGGCTTTCCTGTTCGCTGAAGATCGCCACAAGCACATTGGCGCCTGTGACTTCACGCTTACCGGAGCTCTGAACGTGGAACACGGCACGCTGAAGCACCCGCTGGAAGCCCAGGGTTGGCTGGGTTTCACGGTCTTCATCGTGGACTGGAATAAGTGGCGTGGTGGAGTCGATAAACTCCTGCAGATCATGCTTGAGTTTGTCGAGGTTGGCGCCGCACGCACGCAGAACGGTAGCGGCAGCTTCATTATCCAAAAGTGCCAGCAGCAGGTGTTCGACGGTCATGAATTCATGACGTTTCGAACGAGCCTCCTTGAAGGCAAGATTGAGGGTGACTTCGAGCTCGCGGTTTAACATAGCTTCACCTCATACCCAAGTGGTCGGCGTTAACCGTCCTTCTCGATTTCACAGAGTAGCGGATGCTGGCTTTCCCTGGCGTACTGGTTGACCTGCATGGCCTTTGTCTCGGCGATGTCGCGGGTAAACACTCCACATACTGCCCGTCCTTCTGTATGAACGGCCAGCATTACCTTGGTCGCCAACTCGCGGTTCAGGTTAAAAAACACCTCGAGCACTTCGACCACGAAATCCATCGGTGTGTAGTCATCATTGAACAAAACCACCTTGTACATCGGCGGTGCCTGTAAGGCAGGCTTGGCCTCCTGAACAGCAATGCCTGCAGAACCGTCGTCATCGTGTTCGTGATCCGGTCGATCCTGATTGAATGTTAGTCGAATCTGGCTGTTTGCATGCATGGAAAGAAAGGTTCGTCAGTGGTTCAGATACGTGATGGGGGCGACCTGTCAGAATTTCAACTTTTGACCAATGGGTCGCCTTGACTATCGGCAAATCAGTGTTACAACCAATAGAACCCACAGTGGGTAAAAAAGGTCCGCGCAGTCAACCTTAATTTATTCGGGTTAGGACGGATAAACTGGATGATACTCCAGTGATGGAGTCTGGTGCAGAGGGATATGGTTATGTCTGGCGTCAAGATCAGTGGCAAGGTCAAATGGTTCAACAATGCCAAAGGGTATGGATTCATCAACGAAACCAATAAAGCGGAAGATCTTTTCGCGCATTTTTCAGCGATTACCATGGATGGGTACAAGACGCTGAAAGCGGGCCAGGATGTGGAATTTGAAATCATCCAGGGACCCAAAGGGTTGCACGCCGTGAACATCTCTGCAGTCACGACGAACGCAGCAGCAAAGATCGCAGCCTCCACCGTTCTCGATGAAAATAAGCAAACGGCCTGAATCCGCCGCCGAACGCGTGTAAATGCTGCAACCAAACCGGCCATCTCATCACGCTGGAGATGGCCGGTTTTTTATCGCCCGCTGTTACATATGCGCAATCAACGCATCACCAAAGCCCGATGACGACACCAGCTTCGCGCCGTCCATCAGGCGCTCGAAGTCATAGGTTACGGTCTTCGCCGAGATGGCACCGTTGGTGCCCTTGATGATCAGGTCGGCCGCTTCGGTCCAGCCCATGTGGCGCAACATCATCTCTGCCGACAGAATCAACGAGCCCGGATTGACCTGATCCTTGCCGGCGTATTTGGGCGCGGTACCGTGGGTGGCTTCGAACATCGCCACGGTATCGGACAGGTTGGCCCCCGGCGCAATGCCGATGCCGCCCACTTCCGCCGCCAGCGCATCGGAGAGGTAGTCACCGTTGAGGTTAAGGGTCGCAATCACGTCGTACTCGGCCGGACGCAACAGGATCTGCTGGAGCATGGCGTCCGCAATGGCGTCCTTGACCACTACATTCTTGCCGGTTTTCGGGTTCTTGAACTGCATCCACGGCCCGCCATCGAGCAGCGTGGCACCAAACTCCTCAGCCGCCACTTCGTAGGCCCACTCCTTGAAGGCCCCTTCGGTGAACTTCATGATGTTGCCTTTGTGCACGATGGTCAGCGAGTCGCGATCATTGTCCACTACATATTGCAGGGCCTTGCGCGCCAGACGCTGGGTGCCTTCTTTGGAGACCGGCTTCACGCCAATCCCGCAATCCTGATCGAAACGGATCTTGGTAACACCCATTTCCTCCTTGAGGAACTTGATCACTTTGATCGCTTCCGGGGAGCCCGCCTTCCACTCGATGCCGGCGTAAATGTCCTCGGAGTTTTCACGGAAGATGGTCATGTCCACATCCCCGGGCTTCTTGACCGGGCTCGGCACGCCTTCGAACCAGCGCACCGGGCGCAGGCACACGTAAAGGTCGAGCTGCTGGCGCAAGGCCACGTTCAGCGAACGAATACCACCACCCACCGGCGTGGTCAGCGGGCCCTTGATGGACACGACGTAATCCTTGACCGCATCCAGGGTTTCCTGGGGCAGCCAGGTGTCCTGGTCGTAGACTTGAGTCGCCTTTTCGCCAGCGTAAACCTCCATCCACGAGATCTTGCGCTTGCCGCCGTAGGCCTTTTCAACAGCGGCGTCGACCACCTTGATCATCACCGGGCTGATGTCGACGCCAATACCGTCACCTTCGATATAGGGAATGATCGGTTGGTCAGGAACATTGAGAGAATGGTCTGCATTGACGGTGATTTTGTCACCGACGGCTGGAACCTGAATCTTCTTGTATCCCATGCTGAACTCCATCTATGGATTGAACATCTGGCTGCGTTCGAGCCTACTCCAGATAAATGGCGACTGAAACCTCGCGCCATGCTCATTTGCATCGAAAACAGCATAATTTGTCTCCTACAAGCCTGAAAGCAAAGGCAAAATCGCCAATCTTGAGCACGCCATGCGACGTTGGACGTAACCCGGTACCTGCGACCTTTAGACCAATGGACGACACACCTTTTGTATGAAGGCTCGGCGTAAGCATAGCGACCTATGTATAATGCCGCCGCTGACCCAAGAGTCACGACGGCTGACCACTCTGGAACAGGTGCCTTCAGCCACGAAGCCGGACTATTACAATAGTCCACCCGCTTGACGCTCGACTGATGCAACCCAACATCACCGCGAAGAAACCTCGACATTTCGCTCATGGATGACTTTGAACGAACGCGCTCCACCCGGCGCATCTCGAGTTTCTGCGCACGCTTTCAGCAAAGAAGAGAGTTAATCCGAATATGCCCACCCGCTCGAAGATCATCTACACCTTCACCGACGAAGCCCCTGCCCTCGCCACCTATTCACTGCTGCCTATCGTAGAGGCCTTCACCGCTTCCGCTGATATTGCCGTGGAAACCCGCGACATTTCCCTCGCCGGGCGCATCCTCGCAAGCTTCCCCGAGCAACTGGGCACCAAGGCTATCCCGGACCACCTCGCCGAACTGGGCGAACTGGCCGTTACCCCTGAAGCCAACATCATCAAACTGCCTAACATCAGTGCCTCGACCCCGCAGCTGCAAGCCGCGATCAAGGAACTGCAGGCCCAGGGCTACGCCCTGCCGGACTACCCGGAAACCGTAACCACCGACGCGGAAAAAGAAACCCGTGCACGTTACGACAAGGTCAAGGGCAGCGCCGTGAACCCGGTACTGCGCGAAGGCAACTCCGACCGCCGCGCACCGCTGTCGGTCAAGAACTACGCGCGCAAGCACCCGCACAAAATGGGCGCATGGGCTGCCGACTCCAAGTCGCACATCGCCCACATGAGCAACGGCGACTTCTACGGCAGCGAAAAAGCCGTACAGATCGAAGCCGCTGATGCTGTCAAAATCGAGCTGATTGCCCAGGACGGCACCGCCACCGTCCTGAAGGAAAAAACCTCCGTACAGGCTGGCGAGATCATCGACACCGCCGTACTGAGCAAGAAGGCCCTGCGCAGCTTCATCGCCGCCGAAATCGAAGACGCCAAGAAGCAAGGCGTACTGCTGTCGGTGCACCTGAAAGCCACCATGATGAAGGTCTCCGACCCGATCATGTTCGGCCAGATCGTTGCCGAGTTCTATAAAGACGCACTGGCCAAGCACGCCACCGTGCTGGAGCAGATCGGCTTCAACCTGAACAACGGCATCGGCGACCTGTACGCCCGCATCAAGGCCCTGCCGGCCGACCAGCAAGCGCAGATCGAAGCGGACATCCAAGCTGTCTACGCCGCCCGCCCTTCCCTGGCGATGGTCAACTCCGACAAAGGCATCACCAACCTGCACGTGCCGAGCGACGTCATCGTCGACGCCTCGATGCCGGCCATGATCCGTGACTCCGGTAAAATGTGGGGCACCGACGGCCAGTTGCACGACACCAAGGCCGTGATCCCGGATCGCTGCTACGCCACCATCTACCAGGCGGTCATCGAAGACTGCAAGGCCAATGGCGCTTTCGACCCAACCACCATGGGCAGCGTGCCAAACGTTGGCCTGATGGCGAAGAAAGCCGAAGAGTACGGTTCGCACGACAAGACTTTCCAGATCAAGGCTGACGGCGTTGTCCGCGTCACCGACGGCAAGGGCAACCTGCTGATGGAACAGAAAGTCGAAGCCGGCGACATCTTCCGCATGTGCCAGACCAAAGACGCGCCGATCCAGGACTGGGTCAAGCTGGCTGTCAACCGTGCCCGCGCCAGCGACACCCCAGCCATTTTCTGGCTGGACCCGCAGCGCGCGCACGACGGCGTCGTGGTCGAGAAAGTTCAGGCCTACCTGAAAGACCACAACACCGAAGGCCTGGACATCCGCATCATGTCGCCCGTCGACGCGATGAAGTTCACCCTGGAGCGCACCCGCAAGGGCCTGGACACCATCTCGGTGACCGGCAACGTGCTGCGTGACTACCTGACCGACCTGTTCCCGATCATGGAACTGGGCACCAGCGCCAAGATGCTGTCGATCGTGCCGCTGATGAACGGCGGTGGCCTGTTCGAAACCGGCGCCGGCGGTTCGGCACCGAAGCACGTGCAGCAACTGGTCGAAGAGAACTTCCTGCGCTGGGATTCCCTGGGCGAGTTCCTGGCCCTGGCCGCTTCCCTTGAGCACCTGGGTGTGACGTACAACAACCCGAAGGCCCTGGTACTGTCCAAGACCCTGGACCAGGCCACCGGCCAGTTCCTCGACAACAACAAGTCGCCATCGCGCAAAGTCGGCAACATCGACAACCGCGGCAGCCACTTCTACCTGGCGCTGTACTGGGCACAAGCCCTGGCCGCCCAGACCGAAGACACTGCACTGCAAGCGCAGTTCGGCGAACTGGCCAAGACCCTGACCGCGAACGAAGCAACCATCGTTGCCGAACTCAACGCCGTCCAGGGCCAGCCAGTGGATATCGGCGGCTACTACGCGCCGAGCCCGGAGCTGACCAGCAAAGCCATGCGCCCAAGCAACACCCTCAATGCGGCGATTGCCAAGTTGAAGTAAGGTTGTAAGGTGGCATCACAGACCCCGGCCATGTGCCGGGGTCTGTGTTTTCAGCGTTTACGCAGCGCCGTATTCCTCATGCCACGCCCGCCCGATGATCGCCAGCAATTGCGCTTTGTACCAGGGCTCCCAGCCAACCCGCTGCCTTAGCCAGGCACCGAAATCCAGCAACTGCGGCAAACCCGCAAGCGTTTCATACCCCCTCAATCCCTCCACTTGAGCCAGACGCGGCAACAGCGTTACCCCCGCACCCGCCTGAACCGCCGAACGCAGCGACCTCAAATCCTCGGATTCATACACGCATCGCCAGGCAATCCCGCCCTCTTCGACCTGTCGAATCGCCAGGCTGCGAAAGCCGCAAGGCGCCTTGAACAGGGCCAGCGCAACCTCGCGCCGGTCATCAAGCCAGTCAACGCCTTCGCCGACGAACCACATCAGCGGCAGTGATTGCAGAGGAGGCTCCTGAGCACTCGATAACACGTCAATCACCAATCCGACGTCGACTCGACCCTCATTGAACGCCTCCAACAGCGCGTTGGAACGCGCCACTTTTACCCCAATCCGTACCGACGGCAAATGCTCCGCTGCCGCCACGATGATGCGCTTGAGCACGCCCTCACAAAAATACTCAGGCACTCCCAGGGTCACGGATTCTTGTACGCGACTCTTGTCGAACAGCCCGCCCACCCTGTCGTTGACCGCCAGAATCTGCTGGGCATAGCCGCTCAATTGCTCACCCTCAAGTGTCAGCAAAACCTGCCGATTGTCACGTACGAACAGGTCAACACTCAGCAACTCTTCAAGGCGCTTGATTTGCTGGCTGATCGCTGGCTGGGTCAGGCTCAAGGCCTCGGCCGCCCGCGTAAAGCTGCGCAATTCGGCAACCTTGATAAAGCTGCGCAGCGACTGGATATCCAGGTTGATCCTCATGGCCCACCCACGTGCAAGTGACGACGCCCTCAGAACTGCAATCTACTTGAGCTTCGAATGATTCATCAAATAAACCCCAACCCCCGAAACAACAAACCCCACAATCGCCAACGCACTCGGCATTTCGCTTAATACCAGCGATGCCATGATCTGGGTGACGGCGGGAATAACATGAAACAAGTTGGTCGCCTTGCTCGCCTCCCCTCGCCGAATCATCAGATATAGCAAGGTCAGCGCGCCGACTGAATTCATCACCGTGATCCACGCTACCGAGGCCGCGAAGGGCAACCACTGCGTCACCTGCATGGTCTCGGAGGTATAGGCCAGAAACAACATGACCAGCGATGCGGTGAGCATCTGAACAAAGCAGCCCACCCACAGGTTGACGCCACCAAGGAAGCGCTTCTGATAAAGCGTGCCAAGGGTGATGCCCAGCAGCGCCAGCCCCACCGCGCCATAACCGCCGATGGACGCCTCAGGGCCAAAAAAACTGCTGCCGACAACAATCGCCACGCCACCCACGCCCAGGATGGAGCCTGGCAGGTCGCGCCAGCTCAGTTGCTCACCCAGAACGAAATGGGCGCCAATCACTACGAATACCGGCATCAGTCCGACAATCAATGCCGCCTGCCCGGCTGGCACACCTTGGCTGATGCCGGTGTAAAGGCCGCCAAACTGCAAGGCCTGCAACAGCAACCCCACTGCCGCCGCGTGAAGATAGGGTGCAAGTCGCTTCGGCCATTCAGCCTCGATCGCCAGCGCTACTCCCAGGAACACCAGCGCCGCCAGGGCAAACCGGTAGAACGTCATGGTGAACGGCTCGCCATAACGTACGCCGAAAGCGCCACCGATGTATCCCGAACTCCACAATAGGATGAAGGCAATGGGCAATGGCGATGTAAGGCGCACTTCATAGTTTTTGTGGGCAATCGGCTTCATGACACTCTCCGGACGAAGGCTCTGGAGAGATAAGCTGCGCCACGGGCTCAAATCGGTAAAATCATTAAATGTCAGGCGCATCATGCAGATTGCTTATGCATCGCCTCTGGCGAAACCCAATCAAAATGTGGGAGGGGGCAAGCCCCCTCCCACACTGACTGTAATCCTGCTCCAAGACTGCGCTGCATTCAGAATCGAGAGGCATCCCATGACCTGGCAACCCCACATCACCGTCGCCACCATCGTCGAAGACAACGGCCGCTTCCTGATGGTCGAAGAACTCAAGGGTGGCCGCGCCGTGCTCAACCAGCCCGCCGGCCACCTCGATCCGGATGAAACCCTCACCGAAGCCGCCGTGCGCGAAACCCTCGAAGAAACCGGCTGGGACGTGGAAGCCACCGGCATCGTCGGCATCTACCTGTACACAGCCCCGAGCAACGGCGTGACCTATCAACGGGTTTGTTTCATCGCCAAGGCCCTGAAACACCACCCGGACTACGTACTCGACGAGGGCATCCTGCGCGCGCGCTGGCTGACGCGCGACGAGCTGATGGCCGTGCGCGACGACTGGCGCAGCGAGTTGATCATCCGCTGCATCGATGATTATCTGGCCGGTCAGCGCCACAGTCTCGAATTGATCCGCCCTTCTCTTTAGCCTTGACGGCCCGAGCCTGATAGAATCGCGTCCTTTTTCAAGACACCCGTTGAAACCCTATGCGTGATCCAGCCCCTTCTGACACACAAAAGAAGCGCGTCATCGTCGGCATGTCCGGCGGCGTGGATTCTTCCGTTTCCGCCGTTCTGCTCATGGAGCAGGGTTATGAGGTGGAAGGCCTGTTCATGAAGAACTGGGAAGAAGACGATGGAACGGAATACTGCACCGCCATGGACGACCTGGCGGACGCCCAGGCCGTGTGCGACAAGATCGGTATCAAGCTGCATACCGCCAACTTCGCCGCCGAGTACTGGGACAATGTGTTCGAGCACTTCCTGGCCGAATACAAGGCCGGTCGCACGCCGAACCCGGACATCCTGTGCAACCGCGAAATCAAGTTCAAGGCGTTCCTCGACTACGCCATGATGCTTGGCGCCGACCTGATTGCGACTGGCCACTATGTGCGCCGCCGTGACATCGATGGCCGTACCGAACTGCTCAAGGGCCTGGACCCGAACAAGGACCAGAGCTACTTCCTGCACGCCGTCGGCGGTGAACAGATCGCCAAGACCCTGTTCCCGGTCGGCGAGCTGGAAAAGCCCGAAGTGCGCAGGATTGCCGAGCAACACGGCCTGGCCACCGCCAAGAAGAAGGACTCCACCGGCATCTGCTTTATTGGCGAGCGCCGCTTCAGCGACTTCCTCAAGCAGTACCTGCCAGCGCAGCCGGGCGAGATCAAAACCACTGAGGGTGAAGCCATCGGCCGTCACCATGGCCTGATGTACCACACCATCGGCCAGCGCCAGGGCCTGGGCATCGGCGGTTTGAAAGACGCCGGTGAAGAGCCGTGGTACGTGCTGGTCAAAGACCTTGAGAACAACGAGCTGATCGTCGGCCAAGGCAACGAACACCCACTGCTGTTCTCCGGCGCGCTGCTGGCCTCGGAAATCTATTGGGTCAATCCGATCGACCTGAGCAGCCCGCGCCGCCTGACCGCCAAAGTCCGCTATCGCCAAAGCGACCAGCCCTGCACCCTGGAAAAAACCGCAACGGGCTATCGTGCCACGTTCGGTGACCCGCAACGCGCAGTCACCCCGGGCCAGTCCGTGGTGTTCTATGACGGCGAAATCTGCCTGGGCGGCGGCGTGATCGAAGTGGCCGAAGCCTGGAGCAACCCGGCATGAGCCCGACCCAGGAGCAATTGACCGCACTCGGCGGGGTGTTCCTCGCCGCCGTATTGGTCGACAAGATTGCCAAGACCGGCCAAGTCACCGAAGCCGGCCTGACCTGCATGCTCGGCAGCCTGCTGATCCGCGACCCCAAGGACACCCTGGAAGTCTACGGCGGCGACGATATCGCCCTGCGCGAAGGCTACCGCGCGTTGATCGGCGCCCTGGAGCGCGACCCCAGCACCTTGCAGCGCGAGCCGTTGCGCTACGCGCTGTCGATGCTCGGCCTCGAGCGGCAATTGGCCAAGCGCGAGGACATGCTGGAGATCATCGGCAAGCGCTTGCCGCAGATCCAATCCCAGGTGGAACATTTCGGCCCAGCCCACGAGAACGTGATCGCCGCCTGTGGCGCACTGTACCAGGACACCCTGAGCACGCTGCGCCAGCGTATTCAGGTGCACGGCGACATGCGCAACCTGCAACAACCGAACAATGCCTCGAAGATCCGCGCCCTGCTCCTGGCCGGCATCCGATCGGCACGCCTATGGCGTCAGCTGGGCGGTCATCGTTGGCAGTTGGTCATCAGCCGTCGCAAATTGCTTAAAGAGCTTTACCCGTTGATGCGCAACGAATAAGTCGCACCAGCAGGCTGTTTTCAAGCCGTTACGCGTAATACGCCGGTCAGTTGGCGACGGACCGGCGGATTTTTTCATGTATGATACGCGCCCCATTTCGTTGCCCGACTGTCCGAGAACACCCCATGCAGCTCTCTTCGCTCACTGCGGTTTCCCCTGTTGACGGCCGCTACGCCGGCAAAACCCAGGCCCTGCGCCCTATTTTCAGCGAATACGGTTTGATCCGTGCTCGTGTTCTGGTTGAAGTGCGCTGGCTCCAGCGCCTGGCCGCTCACCCTGCCATCAGCGAAGTGCCGGCGTTTTCCGCCGAAGCCAACGCTGTGCTCAACACCCTGGCGGAAAATTTCTCCCTGGAGCACGCCGAGCGTGTGAAAGAGATCGAGCGCACCACCAACCACGACGTCAAAGCCATCGAGTACCTGCTCAAAGAGCAAGCGGCCAAGCTGCCGGAACTGGCCCAGGTCAGCGAGTTCATCCACTTTGCCTGCACCAGCGAGGACATCAACAACCTGTCCCACGCCCTGATGCTGCGCGAAGGCCGTGATGACGTGATGCTGCCGCTGATGCGCCAGACCGCTAACGCCATCCGCGAACTGGCCATCCGTTTCGCCGACGTGCCGATGCTGTCGCGCACCCACGGTCAGCCGGCGTCGCCGACCACCCTCGGCAAAGAGCTGGCCAACGTGGTGTACCGCCTGGAACGCCAGATCGCTCAAGTCGCGGCCGTTCCGCTGCTGGGCAAGATCAACGGCGCAGTGGGCAACTACAACGCCCACCTGTCGGCCTACCCTGAGATCGACTGGGAAGCCAACGCCCGCGCCTTCATCGAAGACGAGCTGGGCCTGGGCTTCAACCCCTACACCACGCAGATCGAGCCGCACGACTACATCGCCGAGCTGTTCGACGCCATCGCGCGCTTCAACACCATCCTGATCGACTTCGATCGCGATATCTGGGGCTATATCTCCCTGGGCTACTTCAAGCAGCGCACCATTGCCGGCGAAATCGGTTCGTCGACCATGCCGCACAAGGTCAACCCGATCGACTTCGAAAACTCCGAAGGCAACCTCGGCATCGCCAACGCCCTGTTCCAGCACCTGGCCAGCAAGTTGCCGATCTCCCGCTGGCAGCGCGACCTGACCGACTCCACCGTGCTGCGCAACCTCGGCGTGGGCTTCGCCCATAGCGTGATCGCGTATGAAGCCAGCCTCAAAGGCATCAGCAAACTGGAACTCAACGAGCAGAAGATCGCCGCTGACCTGGATGCGTGCTGGGAAGTCCTGGCCGAGCCGATCCAGACCGTGATGCGCCGCTACAACATCGAAAACCCGTACGAGAAGCTGAAAGAGTTGACGCGCGGCAAGGGCATCAGCCCGCAAGCGCTGCAAACTTTCATCGACGGCCTGGACATGCCAGACGCCGCCAAGGCCGAGCTGAAACTGCTCACCCCGGCCAACTACATCGGCAACGCTGTCGAGCAAGCCAAGCGCATCTGATCCAAGCAAGACCCTTTGAGACGCCCGGCCGCGCCGGGCGTTTTTATTCCAGTCTGAAAAGTGCTTTCTTTCAATAGGTTACACATGAATCCTGATATCCCTCTTCAACTTCTGGGCGGCATCACGGCACGGGAATTCCTGCGCGACTACTGGCAGAAAAAACCGCTGCTGATCCGCCAGGCCATCCCGGATTTCGAAAGCCCGATCGACGCCGATGAACTGGCCGGCCTGGCCCTGGAAGAAGAAGTCGAATCGCGCCTGGTGATCGAGCACGGCGAGCGTCCGTGGGAGCTGCGTCGCGGCCCGTTCGCCGAAGACGCCTTCGGCACCCTGCCTGAGCGCGAGTGGACCCTGCTGGTGCAGGCTGTCGACCAGTTCGTGCCGGAAGTGGCCGAATTGCTCGAGCAGTTCCGCTTCCTGCCAAGCTGGCGCATCGACGACGTGATGATCAGCTTCGCCGCACCGGGCGGCAGCGTGGGTCCGCACTTCGACAACTACGATGTGTTCCTGCTGCAAGCCCAGGGCAAGCGCAACTGGAAGATCGGCCAGATGTGCAACTCCGAAAGCCCGCTGCTGCAGCACGCCGACCTGCGCATCCTCGCTGAATTCGAAGAAAGCGCCGAATGGGTACTGGAACCGGGCGACATGCTCTACCTGCCGCCGCGCCTGGCGCATTTCGGCATCGCCGAAGACGACTGCATGACCTACTCCGTGGGCTTCCGCGCACCGAGCGCCGCTGAAGTGCTGACCCACTTCACCGATTTCCTCAGCCAGTACCTGACTGACGAAGAGCGCTACACCGACGCCGACGCCCAGCCGGTCAGCGACCCGCACCAGATCCAGAGCGACGCCCTCGACCGCCTGAAGAGCCTGCTGGCCGAGCACATGAGCGATGAGCGCATGTTGCTGACCTGGTTCGGCCAGTTCATGACCGAACCGCGCTACCCGGAACTGGTGGCCGGCGAAGAGCTGGGTGAGGATGACTTCATCGGCGCCCTGCAAGACGGCGCGATCCTGGTGCGCAACCCAAGCGCGCGCATGGCCTGGTCGGAAGTGGACGATGACGTACTGCTGTTCGCCAGCGGCCAGAGCCGTTACCTGCCGGGCAAACTGCGCGAACTGCTGAAGCTGATCTGCGCCGCCGACGCCCTGCACGCCGAGAACCTCGGTGTGTGGCTGGCCGATGAAGACGGTCGCGATCTGCTGTGTGAACTGGTCAAGCAAGGAAGCCTGGGATTTGCCGATGAATAAGATTCACGTAAGTGTCGCGGACTGGCATAAGGATATCGCCGAGATACGGCGCATTCGTGAAGCGGTGTTTATCGCTGAACAATCGGTTCCACCCGAGCTGGAATGGGACGCAGACGACTCGGATGCGGTGCATTTCCTAGCGTTCGAAGGCGATTTTCCGATTGGCACCGCTCGCTTGCTGCCCAGCGGCGAAATTGGGCGCGTGTCGGTGCTCAAGGATTGGCGCGGGCTGAAGGTCGGCGACAAGCTGATGGAAGCGGTGATTGGGGTGGCCGAGGAACGCGGGCAGACCAAGCAATTCCTGAGTGCCCAGGTGTACGCGGCGCCGTTCTATGAGCGACTGGGCTTCAAGATCGTCAGCGATGAATTCCTGGAAGTCGGGATTCCGCATGTGGATATGGTGCGCGGGGGCTGACTCAAGACCGCGTCGCTGCCATCGGGGGCAAGCCCCCTCCCACATTTTGACCGAGTACGTCCACTGGAATGCGGTCAAGTGTGGGAGGGGGCCTACCCCCGATAGCGATATCAGCAACACCCCCAAAATGCCCTGCCTTGCCAGGGCATTTTGCCGTCTACGATTCAACTTGCGACCCGCCAGGCCGACAAACTGGCAAACTCAAGCCTAATGACTCGCAGAGATAACGGACATGTCCCTACGCACCCTGCTCACCGCCCTCCTCCTGACCGCCAGCGTCTCAGCCATGGCCGACACCGAAGTGGTCAACCTGAGCAACCGCACCAGCGCAGACCTGCTACCGGTCGCGCAGAATTTCATCGGCAAGGACGGTACCGTCAGCGCCTACGGCAACCAACTGATCGTCAACGCCGACGCTGGCAAGATCCAGGACCTGCGCGCCCTGCTGTCACAGCTGGACACACCCGCCAAACGCCTGCTGATCACCGTCGACACCAACGAATCCAACCAGCAGAACACCGGCAACAGCCAAACCCGCATTATCAGCTACGGCACTACCAGCCGTGACGGCGGCATCCAGCAGATCCAGGCCAGCGAAGGCGTGCCCGCACTGATCCAGGTTGGCCAGAGCGTGCCACTCACCACCACCCAACAGGACAGCTACGGCCGTCTGCAGAACCAGACCCAGTATCGCAATGTCACCCAAGGCTTCTACGTGACTGCCAGCGTCACCGGCGAGACCGTTCACTTGGCCATCAGCACCAATCGTGACCGAATGAGCCAGGAACGTCCCGATGTAGTGAACGTGCAAAGCACCGACACAACCGTTAGCGGGCGCTTGGGTGAGTGGATCACGCTGGCCGGCATCAACCGCCAGACCCAGGCCGAAAAATCCTCTACAACCCGCAGCTACTCTACTCAGGGGCGCGATGACCTGACGGTACGGGTCAAGGTCGATACCCTGAACTGAAGCACCAAAAACTGACTGATGAGTCGTTTACGACCAAAGATGTAGTGCTTGAAAAATAGCACTACAAAACATTTGACGATCTAAAAAAGCATGGGCATGATGGCCTCGCTCCCGCTAATCAGGGGCCCTGGCAAGGGCCTTCGGATCGCCGCTCCAAGTTACCCACCCGAGCCGATTCGTGTCTGTACCGCCCACAAGGCGTGTTTGACGAGGTTGCGACTGGAACGAAGTTGTCCCGAGGGACGGAAGCTAACCAGGTAACCCGGCAACACGCTGCTGAACACCCAAGGGCCCACGACGCCTGAAGACAGTTCTCGGCCCGCCTTTACCTACCGCCCCTCTCGCCAATCGTTCATCCCGTCGCCTTCCCCGCCAAACCCGACATGACCGCCTAAGCTTCTGGTCAGCGAGCAGCCCTGCCCATGCATCGAATGCACGGCTGGAAAACGGATTTCTCCAACCTGTTTTTTCACACGAAGACGCGACGAGGTTTACTCCCATGGCACTGACACGCGAACAGCAAATTGCAGCCCTCGAAAAAGACTGGGCTGAAAACCCACGCTGGAAAGGCGTGACCCGCGCTTATTCCGCTGCTGACGTCGTCCGCCTGCGTGGCTCGGTTCAACCTGAGCACACCTTTGCAAAACTCGGCGCCGAGAAGCTGTGGAACCTGGTCACCCAAGGGGCCAAGCCGTCCTTCCGTCCCGACAAAGATTTCGTCAACTGCATGGGCGCCCTCACTGGCGGCCAGGCAGTCCAGCAGGTGAAAGCCGGTATCCAGGCGATCTACCTGTCCGGCTGGCAAGTGGCTGCGGACAACAACTCCGCTGAATCCATGTACCCCGACCAATCGCTGTACCCGGTGGACTCGGTGCCAACCGTGGTCAAGCGCATCAACAACTCGTTCCGTCGTGCCGACCAGATCCAGTGGAAAGCCGGCAAGAATCCGGGTGATGAAGGCTACATCGACTACTTCGCACCTATCGTGGCTGACGCCGAAGCCGGTTTCGGCGGCGTACTGAACGCCTATGAGCTGATGAAGAGCATGATCGAGGCTGGCGCTGCCGGCGTGCACTTCGAAGACCAACTGGCTTCGGTCAAGAAATGCGGCCACATGGGCGGCAAAGTACTGGTTCCCACTCAGGAAGCCGTACAGAAACTGACCGCTGCCCGCCTGGCCGCTGACGTTGCCGGCACACCAACCATTATCCTGGCCCGTACCGACGCCAACGCCGCAGACCTGCTGACCTCGGACTGCGACCCATACGACCAGCCGTTCGTGACCGGCGAACGTACCCAGGAAGGTTTCTACAAGGTCCGTGCCGGCCTGGACCAGGCGATTGCCCGTGGCCTGGCCTACGCGCCATACGCCGACCTGATCTGGTGCGAAACCGCCAAGCCGGACCTGGACGAGGCCCGTCGCTTTGCCGAAGCGATCAAGAAGGAATACCCGGACCAACTGCTGTCCTACAACTGCTCGCCTTCCTTCAACTGGAAGAAGAACCTGGACGACGCCACCATCGCCAAGTTCCAGCGCGAGCTGTCCGCCATGGGCTACAAGCACCAGTTCATCACCCTGGCCGGCATTCACAACATGTGGCACAGCATGTTCAACCTGGCGCACGACTACGCCCGCAACGACATGACCGCCTACGTGAAGCTGCAAGAGCAGGAGTTCGCTGACGCCTCGAAGGGCTACACCTTCGTGGCGCACCAGCAGGAAGTGGGCACCGGTTACTTCGACGACATGACCACCGTGATCCAGGGCGGCACCTCGTCCGTGACCGCGCTGACCGGCTCGACTGAGGAAGAGCAGTTTCACTAAGCAATGCGTACACGGCCACAGCGGAACCACTAAGAGCTAACCGCAGTGCCGCACAACAATCACGCCCCGACTCGTTCGGGGCGTTTTTTTATGTCGTGAAAACCGCCCTGGCAAAATGAAGATCAAAATGTGGGACGGGGCTTGCCCCCGATAGCGGTGGGTCAGACAGCATATGTGCAAGCTCATCCACTGCCACCGGGGGCTTGCCCCCTCTCACACTGGAAAGGTGGCGACAGTGGGTTTATTGCGCAAAACATTGATCCAGAGCGGTACCCGCCTCGTCTGGATCAGTTAAAAGATCCCCGCCGGCAACTAAGCCGCAATCAACCAAGTAACGACAACTTCCCCCGCTACACGAGAAACATTCGCTTAAACCCCACGCAAACAATATTCATTATCATTTAGGGCTTGAAAACTTCGTTACCGGATAAACAAAACATATTTGATTAAAAGCCCGCTAATGCCCACCACACAAGGGCTGCAGCCCCAAGAAGGTGCACTATGTCCTTATTCCATCGAATAATTTCGCTATAGGAATTTTACTTGCCCGGTGTTTAGCCATAAAATCACCGCGATTGATTGCACTGCGACATATCGTCACTGCATCGTTAATTTTTCGAGCTCAGAGACCTTTGCTCTCTGTTAAGGACTTCCAGCATGACCGACGCGACAGGACTCATGGCCCACAACTGGGGCTTTGCCATTTTCCTCCTCGGTGTTGTCGGCCTTTGTGCCTTCATGCTTGGCGTGTCCAGCCTCCTCGGGTCAAAAGCCTGGGGCCGCAGCAAGAATGAACCGTTCGAGTCCGGCATGCTGCCTACAGGTGGCGCCCGCTTGCGGCTCTCAGCCAAATTCTATCTGGTCGCGATGCTGTTCGTGATCTTCGATATCGAAGCCCTCTTTCTCTTTGCCTGGTCTGTGTCCGTCCGCGAAAGCGGCTGGACCGGATTCGTCGAAGCTCTCGTTTTCATAGCAATTCTGTTGGCAGGCCTTGTCTACCTATTCCGAGTGGGCGCCCTTGACTGGGCTCCGGAAGCTCGTCGTAAGCGGCAAGCGAAGCTGAAACAATGAGGCTTTGGCGATGCAATACAATCTCACCAGGATCGACCCGGATGCTCCTAACGAGCAGTACCCCATCGGCGAACGGGAAACCGTTTCCGACCCGTTAGAAGACCAAGTCCACAAAAACATCTACATGGGCAAGCTGGAAGACGTGCTGAGTGGCGCGGTCAACTGGGGGCGTAAAAACTCCCTGTGGCCGTACAACTTCGGTCTTTCGTGCTGCTACGTGGAAATGACCACCGCCTTCACGGCGCCCCACGACATCGCGCGCTTTGGCGCCGAAGTTATCCGGGCATCGCCGCGCCAGGCGGATTTCATGGTTATCGCCGGTACCTGCTTCATCAAGATGGCGCCGATCATCCAGCGTCTCTACGAGCAAATGCTCGAGCCGAAGTGGGTTATCTCCATGGGTTCGTGCGCCAACTCCGGTGGCATGTACGACATCTACTCCGTAGTCCAGGGGGTGGACAAGTTCCTGCCCGTTGACGTCTACGTGCCTGGCTGCCCGCCTCGCCCTGAAGCATTCCTGCAAGGCTTGATGCTGTTGCAGGAATCGATTGGCAAGGAGCGTCGCCCGCTGTCCTGGGTCGTCGGTGATCAAGGCGTGTACCGCGCCGAGATGCCGTCGCAAAAGGAAGAGCGCCGCGAACAGCGAATCGCAGTCACCAACCTGCGCAGCCCTGACGAAGTCTGATCCAGCACCGCTTCTTTCATAGAACGAACACCTGGCTTCATTCTTTACGTTGACCGAAAGCGATAAAAAACCATGACTACAGGCAGCGCTCTGTACATCCCGCCTTATAAGGCAGACGACCAGGATGTGGTCGTCGAACTCAATAACCGTTTTGGCCCTGACGCCTTCACCGCCCAGGCCACACGCACCGGTATGCCGGTGCTGTGGGTGGCGCGCGCCAAGCTCGTCGAAGTCCTGACCTTCCTGCGCAACCTGCCCAAGCCATACGTCATGCTCTATGACCTGCATGGCGTGGACGAGCGTCTGCGCACCAAGCGTCAAGGGCTGCCGAGCGGCGCCGATTTCACCGTGTTCTACCACCTGATGTCGCTGGAACGTAACAGCGACGTGATGATCAAGGTCGCGCTGAGCGAAAGCGACCTGAGCATCCCGACCGTCACTGGCATCTGGCCAAACGCCAGTTGGTACGAGCGTGAAGTCTGGGACATGTTCGGCATCGACTTCCCCGGCCACCCGCACCTGACGCGCATCATGATGCCGCCGACCTGGGAAGGTCACCCGCTGCGCAAGGACTTCCCTGCCCGCGCCACTGAATTCGACCCGTTCAGCCTCAACCTCGCCAAGCAACAGCTTGAAGAAGAGGCCGCGCGCTTCCGTCCGGAAGACTGGGGCATGAAGCGCTCCGGCACCAACGAGGACTACATGTTCCTCAACCTGGGCCCGAACCACCCTTCGGCCCACGGTGCCTTCCGTATCATCCTGCAACTGGACGGTGAAGAAATCGTCGACTGCGTGCCGGACATCGGTTACCACCACCGTGGTGCCGAGAAGATGGCCGAGCGTCAGTCCTGGCACAGCTTCATCCCGTACACCGACCGTATCGACTACCTCGGCGGCGTGATGAACAACCTGCCGTACGTGCTCTCGGTCGAGAAGCTCGCCGGTATCAAGGTACCGGACCGGGTCGACACGATTCGCATCATGATGTCCGAGTTCTTCCGGATCACCAGCCACCTGCTGTTCCTGGGTACCTACATTCAGGACGTTGGCGCCATGACCCCGGTGTTCTTTACGTTCACCGACCGTCAGCGCGCCTACAAGGTCATCGAAGCCATCACCGGTTTCCGCCTGCACCCTGCCTGGTACCGCATCGGCGGCGTGGCGCACGACCTGCCGAATGGCTGGGAGCGCCTGGTCAAGGAATTCATCGACTGGATGCCCAAGCGTCTCGACGAATACCAAAAGGCCGCGCTGGATAACAGCATCCTCAAAGGCCGGACCATCGGCGTCGCTCAGTACAACACCAAAGAGGCCCTGGAATGGGGCGTCACCGGTGCTGGCCTGCGTTCCACCGGCTGCGATTTCGACCTGCGCAAAGCGCGTCCGTATTCCGGCTACGAGAACTTCGAGTTCGAAGTGCCGCTGGCGGCCAACGGCGATGCCTACGACCGTTGCATCGTGCGCGTCGAAGAAATGCGCCAGAGCCTGAAGATCATCGAGCAGTGCATGCGCAACATGCCGGCCGGCCCGTACAAGGCGGATCACCCGCTGACCACGCCGCCGCCGAAAGAGCGCACGCTGCAGCACATCGAAACCCTGATCACGCACTTCCTGCAGGTTTCGTGGGGCCCGGTCATGCCGGCCAACGAGTCCTTCCAGATGATCGAAGCGACCAAGGGTATCAACAGTTATTACCTGACGAGCGATGGCGGCACCATGAGCTACCGCACCCGGATCCGTACCCCGAGCTTCGCCCACTTGCAGCAGATCCCTTCGGTGATCAAAGGCGAGATGGTCGCGGACTTGATTGCGTACCTGGGTAGTATCGATTTCGTTATGGCCGACGTGGACCGCTAAGCATGAACAGCACGCTTATCCAGACAGACCGTTTCACCCTCAGTGAAACCGAGCGCTCGGCCATCGAGCACGAGTTGCATCACTACGAAGACCCGCGCGCGGCGTCGATCGAAGCCTTGAAGATCGTCCAGAAGGAACGTGGCTGGGTGCCCGACGGCGCCTTGTACGCCATCGGCGAGATCCTCGGCATCCCTGCCAGCGACGTTGAAGGTGTGGCCACGTTCTACAGCCAGATCTTCCGCCAGCCGGTCGGCCGTCACATCATTCGCGTGTGCGACAGCATGGTCTGCTACATCGGTGGCCACGAGTCCGTGGTCAGCGAAATCCAGAACAAGCTGGGCATCGGCCTCGGCCAGACCACCCCGGACGGCCGCTTCACGCTGCTGCCCGTGTGCTGCCTGGGCAACTGCGACAAGGCGCCGGCGTTGATGATCGACGACGACACATTCGGTGACGTCCAGCCTGCTGGCGTGACCCAATTGCTCGAGGGCTACCCATGACCCTGACCTCTTTCGGCCCGGCCAACCTGATCAAGCGTTCGCCTGAGACCCACCCGCTGACCTGGCGCCTGCGTGACGATGCCGAGCCGGTATGGCTCGACGAATACCAGGCCAAGAACGGTTACGCGGCTGCACGCAAAGCCTTCGCCGACATGGCTCAGGACGACATCGTCCAGACCGTCAAGGACGCAGGCCTCAAAGGTCGCGGCGGTGCAGGCTTCCCCACAGGCGTGAAGTGGGGCCTGATGCCCAAGGACGAATCCATCAACATCCGCTACCTGCTGTGCAACGCGGATGAAATGGAGCCGAACACCTGGAAAGACCGCATGCTGATGGAGCAACTGCCCCATCTGCTGATCGAAGGCATGTTGATCAGCGCCCGCGCGCTGAAAACCTACCGTGGCTATATCTTCCTGCGTGGCGAATACACCACCGCCGCCAAGCACCTCAACCGTGCGGTGGAAGAAGCCAAGGCGGCCGGCCTGCTGGGCAAGAACATCCTCGGTTTGGGTTTCGACTTTGAACTGTTCGTGCACACCGGCGCCGGGCGTTACATCTGCGGTGAAGAAACCGCACTGATCAACTCCCTCGAAGGCCGCCGCGCCAACCCGCGCTCCAAGCCGCCCTTCCCTGCCGCCGTAGGCGTGTGGGGCAAGCCGACGTGCGTGAACAACGTCGAGACCCTGTGCAACGTGCCGGCGATCATCGCCGACGGCGTGGACTGGTACAAATCGTTGGCCCGCGAAGGCAGCGAAGACATGGGCACCAAGCTCATGGGCTTCTCCGGCAAGGTCAAGAACCCTGGCCTGTGGGAACTGCCATTCGGCGTGACCGCACGCGAGCTGTTCGAGGACTACGCCGGCGGTATGCGCGACGGCTACACCCTGAAAGCCTGGCAGCCCGGCGGCGCCGGTACCGGTTTCCTGCTCCCTGAGCACCTCGACGCACAAATGTATGCCGGCGGCATCGGCAAGGTCGGCACCCGGATGGGTACGGGCCTGGCGATGGCGGTGGACAACACGGTGAACATGGTCTCGCTGCTGCGCAACATGGAGCAGTTCTTTGCCCGTGAATCGTGCGGCTTCTGCACCCCGTGCCGCGACGGTCTGCCGTGGAGCGTGAAGCTGCTGATGGCCCTGGAAAATGGCGAAGGCCGCGAGGGTGATATCGAAACCCTGCTCGGCCTGGTCGGCTTCCTCGGCCCTGGCAAGACGTTCTGTGCCCACGCACCGGGCGCCGTGGAGCCATTGGGCAGCGCCATCAAGTACTTCCGCTCGGAGTTCGAAGCCGGCATCGCGCCCACCAGCGCCGCCGTCCCGCCTCTGGCAAAGCCGATCGTAGTCGGCGCGTAACGCTTCAAAGGCGAAGGGTCCGTGCCCTTCGCCTTCTCATGTGCTGACGCCTTTCGGGGCTGTGTAGATGCACATGAATAACAAGATTCCATTAGCCACGCCCGCTGACAACGGGCCAACGAAGAACTTTGAACCATGGCCACTATCCACGTAGACGGCAAAGCGCTCGAAGTCGATGGGGCAGACAACCTGTTACAGGCATGTCTGTCACTCGGTCTCGACATCCCGTATTTCTGCTGGCACCCCGCGCTTGGTAGCGTCGGGGCCTGCCGCCAGTGCGCGGTCAAGCAGTACACCGACGAGAACGACACCCGTGGTCGTATCGTCATGTCCTGCATGACCCCAGCCACCGACAACACCTGGATCTCCATCGACGATGAAGAATCCAAGGCGTTCCGCGCCAGTGTCGTCGAATGGCTGATGACCAACCACCCCCACGACTGCCCGGTCTGTGAGGAAGGCGGTCACTGCCACCTGCAAGACATGACGGTGATGACCGGCCACAACGAGCGCCGTTATCGTTTCACCAAGCGTACCCACCAGAACCAGGACCTCGGCCCGTTCATTTCCCACGAAATGAACCGCTGCATCGCCTGCTACCGCTGCGTACGCTTCTACAAGGACTACGCTGGCGGCACCGACCTCGGCGTCTTCGGCGCCCACGACAACGTGTACTTCGGTCGCGTTGAAGACGGCGTCCTCGAAAGCGAGTTCTCCGGCAACCTCACCGAGGTCTGCCCGACCGGTGTGTTCACCGACAAGACGCACTCCGAGCGCTACAACCGCAAGTGGGACATGCAGTTCGCCCCGAGCATCTGCCATGGCTGCTCCAGCGGTTGCAACATCTCCCCGGGTGAGCGTTACGGTGAACTGCGTCGTATCGAAAACCGCTTCAACGGTTCGGTCAACCAGTACTTCCTGTGCGACCGTGGCCGTTTTGGCTATGGCTACGTCAACCGCGAAGACCGTCCGCGCCAGCCACTGCTGGCCGGTGGCGCCAAGCTGAGCCTGGACGACGCGCTGGATAAAGCCGCCGACCTGCTGCGTGGTCGCAATATCGTCGGTATCGGTTCGCCTCGCGCCAGCCTCGAGAGCAACTACGCGTTGCGCGAACTGGTCGGTGCCGAGCACTTCTACTCCGGTATCGAAGCCGGCGAGCTGGAGCGCATCCGCCTGGTCCTGCAAGTGCTGAACGACAGCCCGCTGCCAGTCCCGAACATGCGCGACATCGAAGACCACGACGCCATTTTCGTGCTCGGTGAAGACCTGACCCAGACCGCTGCCCGTATCGCCCTGTCGCTGCGCCAGTCGGTGAAAGGCAAGGCCGAAGAAATGGCCGACGCCATGCGCGTACAGCCGTGGCTCGACGCCGCCGTGAAGAACATCGGCCAGCACGCGCTGAACCCGCTGTTCATCGCCAGCCTGGCTGAGACCAAGCTCGACGACATCGCCGAAGAGTGCGTGCACGCCGCGCCGGACGACCTGGCTCGCATCGGTTTCGCCGTGGCCCACGCCCTCGACGCCAGCGCCCCTGCCGTCGAAGGCCTGGACAGCGAAGCGGCCGCACTGGCCCAACGCATCGCCGACGCCCTGCTGGCCGCCAAGCGTCCATTGATCATTGCCGGTACCTCCCTGGGTTCCAAGGCACTGATCGAGGCCGCTGCCAACATCGCCAAGGCCTTGAAGCTGCGCGACAAGAACGGTTCCATCAGCCTGGTCGTGCCGGAAGCCAACAGCCTCGGCCTGGCCATGCTCGGTGGCGAATCCCTGGACGCAGCCCTGCAAGCCGTGACCGAAGGCCGTGCCGACGCTATCGTGGTCCTGGAAAATGACCTGTACACCCGCACCGATGCCGCCAAGGTTGACGCTGCGCTGGACGCCGCCAAGGTACTGATCGTTGCCGATCACCAGAAAACCGCCACCAGCGAGCGTGCCGACCTGGTCCTGCCAGCCGCCACCTTCGCCGAAGGCGATGGCACACTGGTGAGCCAGGAAGGCCGCGCCCAGCGCTTCTTCCAGGTGTTCGATCCGAAGTACATGGACGCCAGCATCCTGGTTCACGAAGGCTGGCGCTGGCTGCATGCCCTGCGCGCGACCCTGCTGAACCAGCCGATCGACTGGACCCAGCTCGACCACGTGACCGCCGCGACCGCCGCCAGCGCGCCGCAGTTGGCACGCATCGTCGACGCTGCACCGTCCGCCGCGTTCCGCATCAAGGGCATGAAACTGGCCCGTGAACCGCTGCGTTACTCCGGCCGTACCGCCATGCGCGCCAACATCAGCGTGCACGAACCGCGTACCCCGCAAGACAACGACACCGCGTTCGCCTTCTCCATGGAAGGCTACTCGGGTTCGGCCGAGCCGCGTCAACAGGTGCCGTTCGCCTGGTCGCCGGGCTGGAACTCGCCACAGGCCTGGAACAAGTTCCAGGACGAAGTCGGTGGTCACATCCGCGCTGGCGACCCGGGCACCCGCCTGATCGAAAGCACCGGTGATTCGCTGAACTGGTTCGCTGCCGTGCCGCGTCCGTTCAACCCGGCCCAAGGCACCTGGCAGGTTGTGCCGTTCTTCCACCTGTTCGGCAGCGAAGAGAACTCTTCCAAAGCCGCACCGGTGCAAGAGCGCCTTCCACGCGCCTACGTGTCCGTGGCCAAGTCCGAGGCCGACCGCCTGGGCGTCAACGACGGTGCACTGCTCAGTCTGAACGTGGCCGGCCAGACCCTGCGTCTGCCGCTGCGCATCAACGAAGAGTTGGGCGCCGGCCTGGTTGCACTGCCTAAGGGCATCGCTGGCATTCCAGCGGCGATCTTCGGCAAAACCGTTGACGGTCTGCAGGAGGCAGCGCAATGACTTGGTTCACTCCTGAAGTGATCGACGTGATCATCTCGGTGGTCAAGGCCATCGTGATCCTGTTGGCCGTGGTCGTTGCGGGCGCCCTGCTCAGCTTCGTCGAACGTCGCCTGCTGGGCTGGTGGCAGGACCGTTACGGTCCGAACCGCGTTGGCCCGTTCGGCATGTTCCAGATCGCGGCCGACATGCTGAAGATGTTCTTCAAGGAAGACTGGACCCCGCCGTTTGCCGACAAGGTGATCTTCACCCTGGCACCGGTCGTGGCCATGAGCGCCTTGCTGATCGCCTTTGCGATCATCCCGATCACCCCGACCTGGGGCGTCGCGGACCTGAACATCGGCTTGCTGTTCTTCTTCGCCATGGCCGGTCTGTCGGTCTACGCGGTGCTGTTCGCCGGTTGGGCCAGTAACAACAAGTTCGCCCTGCTGGGCAGCTTGCGGGCCTCGGCCCAGACCGTGTCCTACGAAGTGTTCATGGGCCTCGCGCTGATGGGCATCGTGGTGCAGGTTGGCTCGTTCAACATGCGCGACATCGTCGAGTACCAGGCGCAGAACCTGTGGTTCATCATTCCGCAGTTCTTCGGCTTCTGTACCTTCTTCATCGCTGGCGTGGCCGTGACTCACCGTCACCCGTTCGACCAGCCGGAAGCGGAACAGGAACTGGCCGACGGTTACCACATTGAATACGCCGGCATGAAATGGGGCATGTTCTTCGTTGGCGAGTACATCGGCATCATCTTGATCTCGGCCCTGCTGGTCACGCTGTTCTTCGGCGGCTGGCACGGTCCGTTCGGCATCCTGCCGCAGTTGGCGTTCTTCTGGTTCTTCCTGAAGACCGCGTTCTTCATCATGTTGTTTATCCTGCTGCGCGCTTCCATTCCGCGTCCACGGTACGACCAGGTGATGGATTTCAGCTGGCGCTTCTGCCTGCCACTGACCCTGATCAATTTGCTGGTGACTGCTGCCGTTGTGTTGTTGAACACGCCAGCGGCCGCGGTTCAGTGAGGATTTGACCCATGTTCAAATATATTGGCGACATCGTTAAGGGTACCGGTACCCAGTTGCGAAGCCTGGTGATGGTGTTCGGTCACGGCTTCCGCAAACGCGACACCCTGCAATACCCGGAAGAAGCGGTGTACCTGCCGCCGCGCTATCGCGGCCGCATCGTGCTGACCCGCGACCCCGATGGCGAAGAGCGTTGCGTAGCCTGCAACCTGTGCGCCGTGGCATGCCCGGTGGGTTGCATCTCCCTGCAGAAAGCTGAAACCGAAGACGGTCGCTGGTACCCGGACTTCTTCCGCATCAACTTCTCGCGCTGCATTTTCTGCGGCCTCTGCGAGGAAGCTTGCCCGACCACCGCGATCCAGCTGACACCGGATTTCGAGATGGCCGAGTTCAAACGTCAGGACCTGGTGTACGAGAAAGAAGATCTGTTGATCTCTGGTCCCGGTAAAAACCCTGATTACAACTTCTATCGTGTTGCAGGTATGGCCGTTGCCGGTAAGCCGAAAGGCGCCGCACAAAACGAAGCCGAGCCGATCAACGTGAAGAGCTTGCTGCCTTAAGGAAGAAAGATGGAATTCGCTTTCTATTTCGCGTCCGGTATTGCAGTGGTGTCCACGCTTCGCGTGATCACCAACACCAATCCTGTGCACGCCCTGCTCTACCTGATCATTTCGTTGATCGCCGTGGCCATGACCTTTTTCGCACTCGGCGCTCCGTTCGCCGGCGTGCTGGAAGTGATCGCCTATGCGGGCGCCATCATGGTGCTGTTCGTGTTTGTGGTGATGATGCTCAACCTGGGGCCGGCTTCGGTCGCCCAGGAACGCGTCTGGCTCAAGCCCGGCATCTGGCTCGGCCCGGTTATCCTCGCAGCCCTGCTGCTGGGTGAGCTGCTGTATGTGCTGTTCGCTCACCAGAGCGGCCAGGCCATCGGCCACACCACCGTAGATGCGAAGGCGGTGGGCATCAGCCTGTTCGGCCCGTACCTGCTGGTGGTCGAACTGGCGTCGATGCTGCTGCTCGCTGCAGCCATCACCGCCTTCCACTTGGGCCGCAACGAAGCCAAGGAGCAATGACGATGCCTGCTATCCCTTTGGAGCATGGTCTGGCGGTCGCCGGCATCCTGTTCTGCCTTGGCCTGGTCGGCCTGATGGTTCGCCGTAACATTCTGTTTGTGTTGATGAGCCTGGAAATCATGATGAACGCCGCCGCACTGGCGTTCATCGTTGCGGGTGCACGCTGGGGCCAGCCGGATGGACAAGTCATGTTCATCCTGGTGATCAGCCTGGCAGCCGCCGAGGCCAGTATTGGCCTGGCGATCCTGCTGCAACTGTATCGTCGCTTCCACACGCTTGATATCGACGCTGCCAGTGAGATGCGCGGATGAACATGATCTTTCTGACTTTCGTATTTCCCCTGATCGGTTTCCTGCTGCTGTCGTTCTCCCGTGGACGCTGGTCGGAAAACCTCTCGGCCTTGATCGGCGTGGGCTCCATTGGCCTGTCGGCCATCGTCGCCGCCTACGTCATCTGGCAATTCAACGTGGCGCCGCCAGAAGGCGGCCACTACACCCTGGTGCTGTGGCAGTGGATGTCGGTAGAAGGCTTCAAGCCTGACTTCGCCCTCTACGTCGACGGCCTGTCGATCACCATGCTCGGCGTGGTGGTGGGTGTAGGCTTCCTGATCCACCTGTTCGCGTCCTGGTACATGCGCGGTGAAGCGGGCTACTCGCGCTTCTTCTCGTACACCAACCTGTTTATCGCCAGCATGCTGTTCCTGGTGCTCGGCGATAACCTGTTGTTCCTGTACTTCGGCTGGGAAGGCGTGGGCCTGTGCTCGTACCTGTTGATCGGTTTCTACTACAGCAACCGCAACAACGGTAACGCGGCACTCAAGGCCTTCATCGTGACCCGCATCGGCGACGTGTTCATGGCCATCGGCCTGTTCATTCTGTTCCAACAGGTGGGCACGCTGAACATCCAGGAACTGCTGGTGCTGGCACCGCAGAAATTCCAGGTTGGCGATTTCTGGATCACCTTGGCGACCCTGATGCTGTTGGGCGGCGCCGTGGGTAAATCCGCGCAACTGCCGCTGCAAACCTGGCTGGCGGATGCGATGGCCGGTCCTACCCCGGTGTCGGCACTGATTCACGCCGCAACCATGGTAACCGCCGGTGTCTACCTGATCGCCCGTACCCACGGCCTGTTCACCCTGGCGCCAGACATCCTGCACCTGGTGGGCATCGTTGGCGGCGTGACCCTGGTACTGGCCGGCTTCGCCGCGCTGGTGCAGACCGACATCAAGCGAATCCTCGCCTACTCGACCATGAGCCAGATCGGCTACATGTTCCTGGCCCTGGGCGTTGGCGCCTGGGACGCGGCGATCTTCCACCTGATGACCCACGCCTTCTTCAAGGCTCTGCTGTTCCTCGCTTCCGGTGCGGTGATCGTTGCCTGCCACCACGAACAGAACATCTTCAAGATGGGCGGCCTTTGGAAGAAACTGCCACTGGCCTACGCCAGCTTCATCGTCGGTGGTGCCGCCCTGGCCGCCCTGCCGCTGGTGACCGCCGGTTTCTACTCGAAGGATGAAATCCTCTGGGAAGCCTTTGCCAGCGGTAACCAGAACCTGCTCTACGCAGGCCTGGTGGGTGCGTTCATGACCTCGCTGTACACCTTCCGCCTGATCTTCATCACCTTCCACGGTGAAGCCAAGACCGAAGCACACGCGGGTCACGGCATCTCCCACTGGTTGCCACTGTCGGTGCTGATCGTGCTGTCGACCTTCGTCGGTGCCATGATCACTCCGCCACTGCACGGCGTACTGCCACAAAGCGTCGGCCATGCCGGCGGCGCCGCCCAGCACAGCCTGGAAATCGCCTCGGGCGCCATCGCTATCGCCGGTATCCTGCTGGCCGCGCTGCTGTTCCTTGGCAAGCGTCGCTTCGTGACTGCGGTTGCCAACAGTGGCATTGGCCGTTTCCTGTCGGCCTGGTGGTTCGCTGCCTGGGGCTTCGACTGGATCTACGACAAACTGTTCGTCAAACCTTACCTGGCCATCAGCCACGTACTGCGCAAAGACCCGCTCGACCAGACCATCGGTTTGATCCCGCGTGCCGCCAAGGCCGGTCACACCGCCCTGAGCCGCAGCGAGACTGGCCAATTGCGTTGGTATGCCGCGTCCATGGCTGCCGGTGCCGTTCTGGTGATCGGCGCCATTGTCGTGGTAGCGGTCTGACTATGAACACTGCCAACTTTGCGAACTTGCGAAAGGAAACGAGCCTGTCATGATTCTGCCCTGGCTAATCCTGATCCCCTTCATCGGCGGCCTGCTCTGCTGGATGGGTGAACGCTTCGGCGCCACCCTCCCCCGCTGGATTGCGTTGCTGACCATGTCCCTGGAACTCGCACTCGGCCTCTGGCTGTGGGCCCATGGCGACTATTCATTTGCTCCGGCGCCTGGCGCCGATCCGACCTGGGCCATCGAGTTCAAGCACGTCTGGATCCAGCGCTTCGGCATCAACGTGCACCTGGCCCTCGACGGCCTGTCGCTGCTGATGATCCTGCTGACCGGCCTGCTGGGTATCCTCTCGGTACTCTGCTCGTGGAAAGAGATTCAGCGTCACGTGGGCTTCTTCCACCTGAACCTGATGTGGATCCTGGGCGGCGTGGTCGGCGTGTTCCTCGCCCTCGACCTGTTCATGTTCTTCTTCTTCTGGGAAATGATGCTGGTGCCGATGTACTTCCTCATCGCGCTCTGGGGTCACAGTTCTTCGGACGGCAAGAAAACCCGGATCTACGCGGCGACCAAGTTCTTCATCTTCACCCAGGCTTCCGGCCTGATCATGTTGGTGGCGATCCTGGGTCTGGTACTGGTCAACTTCAACAACACTGGCGTGATTACCTTCAACTACGCCGACCTGTTGAAAACCAAGATGTCGATGACCACCGAGTACATCCTGATGCTGGGCTTCTTCATCGCGTTCGCGGTGAAGCTGCCAGTGGTGCCTTTCCACTCCTGGCTGCCTGACGCTCACGCCCAGGCGCCGACTGCCGGTTCCGTCGACCTGGCCGGTATCTTGCTGAAAACCGCGGCCTACGGCCTGCTGCGTTTTGCCCTGCCGCTGTTCCCGAATGCCTCGGCCGAGTTCGCGCCGATCGCGATGACCCTGGGTCTGATCGGGATCTTCTACGGTGCGTTCCTGGCCTTCGCACAAACCGACATCAAGCGTCTGATTGCCTTCTCGTCCGTTTCCCACATGGGTTTCGTACTGATCGGTATCTACTCCGGCAGCCAACTGGCGCTGCAAGGCGCGGTCATCCAGATGTTGGCCCACGGTGTCTCGGCCGCTGCGCTCTTTATCCTGAGCGGCCAGTTGTACGAGCGCCTGCACACCCGTGACATGCGTGAAATGGGTGGCGTGTGGTCCCGCATCGCGTACCTGCCGGCCATCAGCCTGTTCTTCGCCGCCGCGTCCCTGGGCTTGCCGGGCACCGGTAACTTCATCGGCGAGTTCCTGATCCTGATGGGCGCCTTCGTGCAGACACCGTGGATCAGCGCCATTGCCACCTCCGGCCTGGTATTCGGTTCGGTGTATTCGCTGATCATGATCCACCGCGCCTATTTCGGCCCGGCCAAGTCCGACACCGTCCTGCAAGGGATGGATGCTCGCGAACTGATCATGGTGCTCGGCCTTGCGGTATTGCTGATCTACATCGGCGTGTACCCGCAACCGTTCCTGGACACTTCTGCCGCAACGATGCATGGCGTGCAGCAGTGGTTCGGCACCGCCTTCTCTCAACTCGCTTCGGCCCGGTAAGAGCGCTATGGAATTCACGATCCAACACTTTATCGCGCTTGCGCCGCTGCTGATTACCAGCCTCACCATCGTGGTGGTGATGCTGGCCATCGCCTGGCGCCGCAATCACTCGCAAACGTTCCTGCTGTCCTGTGCCGGTCTGAACCTGGCCCTGCTGTCGATCATCCCGGCCCTCAAGGTCGCGCCACTGGCGGTCACGCCATTGATGATGGTCGATGACTTTGCCCTGCTGTACATCGCGCTGATCCTGGTGGCCACACTGGCCTGCGTCACCCTCGCCCACGCCTACCTCGGCGAAGGCGGCACTGGCTATCCAGGCAACCGCGAAGAGCTGTACCTGCTGATCCTGCTGGCTGCGGCCGGTGGCATCGTGCTGGTCAGCGCACAGCACCTGGCTGGCTTGTTCATTGGCCTGGAACTGCTGTCGATCCCGACCTACGGTCTGGTCGCCTATGCCTTCTTCAACAAACGCTCCCTGGAAGCCGGCATCAAGTACATGGTGCTGTCGGCGGCCGGTTCCGCGTTCCTGTTGTTCGGTATGGCGCTGCTCTACGCCGAAGCCGGCAGCCTGAGCTTCACCGGTATCGGCCACGCCCTGGCTGCCACCAGCATGCCTGCGCCGATTGCCCAACTGGGCCTGGCGATGATGCTGATCGGCCTGGCGTTCAAGCTGTCGCTGGTGCCGTTCCACCTGTGGACCCCGGACGTATACGAAGGCGCCCCGGCGCCGGTGGCGGCGTTCCTGGCCACTGCGTCGAAGGTTGCAGTGTTTGCGGTGATGGTGCGTCTGTTCCAGATCTCCCCTGCTGCCAACACCGGCGTGCTGAACGACGTGCTGACCGTGATCGCCATTGCGTCGATCCTGTTCGGCAACCTGCTGGCCCTGACGCAGAACAACCTGAAGCGTCTGCTGGGTTATTCCTCCATCGCGCACTTCGGCTACCTGCTGATCGCCCTGGTGGCGAGCAAAGGCCTGGCCGTGGAAGCCATGGGCGTGTACCTGGTCACCTACGTAATTACCAGCCTTGGCGCGTTCGGCGTGATTACGCTGATGTCCTCGCCGTTCAAAGGCCGGGACGCCGACGCCCTGTACGAATACCGTGGCCTGTTCTGGCGCCGTCCGTACCTGACCGCCGTGCTCACCGTGATGATGCTGTCCTTGGCCGGTATTCCGCTGACCGCTGGCTTTATCGGCAAGTTCTACATCGTCGCTACCGGTGTTGAAGCCCATGAATGGTGGTTGGTGGCCTCGCTGGTACTGGGCAGCGCCATCGGCGTGTTCTACTACCTGCGCGTGATGGTCACCCTGTACCTGATCGAGCCAAACCTGCGCCGTGTCGACGCCGAGCTGCATTGGGAACAGAAGGCAGGCGGCGTGATGCTGCTGGCCATCGCCCTGCTCGCGTTCTTCCTGGGCGTGTACCCACAACCGTTGCTCACCCTGGTGCAGCACGCGGTATTGGGCGTTTGATCGCTTAGCGGGACGGAATACACAAAACGGCGCCTTAGGGCGCCGTTTTGCGTTTCAGAACAGGTGATTGAGGGCACTTGAAGATTAAGCAAGGTCCGCTTCATCGAACGCCCGTTCACCGCAGCGTTTCTTTCAAGTCTTCGCGGCCAACATCTCATCCAGCGCAGGTCCCAATTGCCCAGGCACGCGAATCCCAAAGGTCTCGCTCAACAGCACCAACACTTCCTCGGCGCTTTCGATTACCCGCTTGTCACTCGGTCGATCCAGGTAGTGCACGGCATAGTTGGCGTTGTTCAGGGTATGACGTTGACCCGTCGCCAACCGCGCAACTTTCAATTGCCCCACGAAGGGCGACTGAGGGTGGGTGGAGACGTACCAATTGCCGATTTCGTAGTCGATATCGCCCTGCTCTTGCAGGTCGAACACGTAGAGGCCACGCCATTGCGTGGCGACCTGGGCCCACAGGGTGTAGCTGCCCTGCCCATCACAGGTCAAGCGGTAGGGTTCGTGAGTGGTGGCCTGTACTGCCTCGCTATCCAGCTGCAACGGACTGCTGGGCACCATGCCGCCAAAGCCGACGTCGGTGATGTAGCGCACACCGTCGAGGGTCACCAGGCTCAGGCGGTGAGTACGCGCCGTCCGGGCATCCGGCGGGCCGCCCATGACCACCCGGCCCGTGATGCCGCGTGCGTCGAAGCCCAGGTCCTGCAACAAGGCCAGGAACATCTGGTTCAACTCATAGCAGTAGCCGCCGCGCCCATCCACCAAGACCTTTTGCTCAACGCTCGGCAGATCGATTGGCACCGGCAGGTGCAAAAACGTCGACAGGCTTTCGAAGGCGAAGGCGCACACATGGCGCAATTGGAGATCGTGCAAGGTGTGCAGCGACGGAACCGGGGGCGTGTCGTAACCCAGGCGTTGCAGGTACAGCTGGCGATGAGTCAGGCGGGCCATGGGCACTCCTCAGGCAGATGACGAATGCCTCACTATGCCGTTAGCGCCTGCGCTTTGTCATTTTGAATGAACCTTTTCCAACGCTGCCCTATCCATCTATAACAAGACAGGGAGGCAACATGAGTACCGCAAAAATCTACACCATCCACTATCAGCTGCACGGCCAGGCCAAAACCTTTGTGGTGCGCGCCGAAGTGATGAACAACGCCGAAGCATGGCACTGGGCGGCGGTCGATGCCGACATTGCCCATGTCAGCCGCATCGGTCGTGTTGGCCACGAACAGGTGAAAAAAACCACCCGCCCATGGGCCGAGAAATTCGGCGTGACCGACGTGACCTGGATAGCACCCAAATAAATGGCACCCAAATAAGCTGAGGCGAGGGACATCGCTCCTCGCCTCAGGCCTATGTCACTGCTTCAAGTCGCCCAACGGATCGTAGGGCGGCTTTTTTTCGTTTTCGGACTGCGGTTTTCTATCCAGCGGGGCGATGGCGGCACCCACCGGGTCCACCTGTGGATCCGATACGTCAGGGGATTCCGGGTCGAATCCCGGGTCATCGTGACGCTCCTTGGGGTCGTTGGGGCGCAACGCATCGTTGTCCCGTTCTTCTTCACCCGGTGTACGGTTGGGGTCCGGCGTTCCGGGCGGCGGCTGTTTGTAATCGGTCATGATGGTTCACCTCAGGGGGTTGGTGGCCTGTAAAGATTTAGAGAAAACACCGCTCAACATCGTTCAACTGGATCGACCAGGCGTGCGATGATGCCCGCCCCCTCAGGAGAAATGCCCCGGATGTTCGAGCTCAAACCCTGCGACCCCGTGACTTTCCGCCAGCAAACCCGACGCAGCACGCTGATTGTGGCCGTGGTGTTCCTGGCCCTGGCGATGCTGCTGTCGAGCCTTGCGGTGATGCTGTTCGGTGAGCCCGGGGGTGACAATCTGCGCTTCAACGTGGGGGGCGTGTTTGCCGGCGTGCTGATCACCCTCGCCTTGGTGCGCGGGCCCTTCTGGACCCAGCCGTGGATGGCGGCAGCGGTCTATGGCTGGCAACTCAAGCGCAGCCTGATGAGCATTACCAATGTGATGCACAAGGTCACGGAGCGGGTTCAGACCAACGATCCGATTGCGATCAAGGTGCTGCGGTTCTACCACCTTGGGCTGACGCAGATGCACGCGCTGGATGCCAACTCCAGCGCTCAGGCGCAGTTGGTCGGCGAGATCGAGGCACACGAATCCAGGATGCAGGCACTGGGAATCGACACCGAGCAGAATCGCTTGGATCCCAGCTGGATTGAGGTTCTTAAAAGCGGCTGAATCACGTTGCCTTTCAGCACAACACCGCACAGCCAGGGCCCGGTCTTCTGCCTATTCAAATTCCAGGGCACAAACACGCAAACAAGCGGAAAACACCTACTTATTTTACTCCCGAATCTTTGCATCGTTGGGCTGAGTTCTCCTCCACTCACCAGAGAATCCAACCGATGTGCACTGCTCATAAACCTGCCGCGCCCGCTTCATTGATTGAACGTCGACGTTTCCTGCAACTCGCCACGCTGGGTGCAGGAGGGATGCTGCTGGCGGGCGCCCTGCCCGTCAGCCTCGCTGAGGCGGCGCCTTCCTTGCCGATCAAACCGGCCAACGCCATCAATGCCGCGCAGGCACTGGATCGGTTAAAGGAGGGCAATCAACGTTACGTTGCCGGTGTCACCAAGCGCCATGACTTCATGACAGAGCGAGAAGCGCTGGTCGGTGGGCAGAATCCGTTTGCCGCGGTATTGAGTTGTGCGGACTCGCGGATCGCACCGGAGCACGCGTTCGACACGACTCGCGGCGACCTCTTTGCCGTGCGGGTCGCCGGCAACTTCGTCACCGACGATGGCCTCGCCAGCCTTGAGTACGCGGTGGCCGTGCTGGGAACACCGTTGATCGCGGTGCTGGGGCACGACGGTTGCGGTGCCGTGTCAGCCGGGATCAAGGCGCTCCAGGAGGACGCGCGCTTCCCGGGAAAAATCCAGGGGTTGGCGGAGGCCCTCAAGCCCTCTGTGAAGAAAGCCTTGACGACCCCCGGCGACCTGCTCGACAACGCCATCGCCCAGAATGTGCTGGACTCCGTCACACGACTGCGGGGTGAATCGAAGGTACTGGGCAATGCCATTCGTGATGGAAAACTGAACATCGTCGGCGGCATCTACCGCCTTGGCAGCGGCCAGGTGGAGTGGATCGCCTAGCGCTCGATCAGCGCTCTCAGCCGGCCAGCCGGGTCAGCGCGCTCAGTTCCAGGTGGCCGTCCTTGAGGGGCGGGCACCAGTAATAGCCACCGGTCAACGGCGTGCTGATGCGATAGAGGCCATCGACAATCCCGTCTTCCAGACCGCTCATGCGCCGCAGCTGGGCTTCGAATGCATCGAAGGAATGGCCGAACGCGAGGAACATCAACCCGGCCTGGCCATTCTCGGCCCACGGCATGGAGCGGCGCACCACAAAGGCTTCCGGGGTGAAGCTTTCCTGGGCGGTGCGTTTGGTGTGGGCAGACGCGGGGGCGTCGTCCAGCTCCTCGTTGTCGCCATGGCGCCGGCCGATGATGTGGTCGCGCGCCTGGGCCGGCAGCGCGGCAAAACCGTCGAGGTCGTGCTGCCACTGCTGGATGGCGGCGAAACTGGCGCCGCTGTCGGTCAGGGCGGCTTCGACCGCGGCGTCGTCGTGGGGGTTTTCGGTGCCGTCTTCGTAGTCGGTGAGGTCAAAGCCGGTCTTGTAGCGAAAGCCTTCAGTCATCTGCACCAGGTTGAACGCCGGGGCCAGGGCTTTTTCGAAGGCGCGGCTGCGCAACAACAACTCACCGCGATCCACGCCGTGCAGCCACACCCACAGCGCGTGCTGGGTGGACGGGTTGTGCGCGCCCGGCCCGCTGACTTCGGGAAAGCTGCGCAGGCCGTCAATGCGCGCGCCTAACGTTTTTACCAGCGGTTCACCAAAACCCACCACTGCCGCGGAATCGGTCAACTGCACCAGTGCGTCCAGCGCAGCGGGCACGGCTGCCGACGAATCCAAGGCAAAAAACAGATGGCGTGCCTGCAACGGCACCGGTGCGGCAAGAATGCCCGGCTGGTACTGACTCATGTGAACTCCTTCAAGAAAGCCGCGCAGTTTACCTCCCGGACGCCACCCTGCGTACAAGAAAGCGCGCAAGCCTTGCCATGAAGCCTGTTGTTGGGTGACTCTCTAGTCATGTTTTGCAACTATTCCAGGGATAGCGATATGACCACCCGCCACCTGCTCGCCCAGCTGTTTCCCGCCTCTGCCGCCGAGGTCCCCGAGCCATACCGACTGGGAGCGCCCATTGAACAGCGCGATTACCTGGTGGACGGCCAATTGCAACGATGGAATGGCCCCCTCGCAAAAGTCCAAAGCCCGGTGCAATTCGGTGATGAGCGCGTGCACATCGGCAGCACACCGCTGCTGGACGCCGACACCGCCCTCACCGCCCTTGATGCCGCCGTGCGTGCCTACGACCGTGGCCAGGGCGAATGGCCGACGATGCGCGTTGCTGATCGTATCCAGCACGTCGAAGCGTTCCTGCGGCGCATGCGCGACCAGCGCGAGGCCGTGGTCAAGCTGCTGATGTGGGAAATCGGCAAGAACCTCAAGGACTCGCAGAAAGAGTTCGACCGCACCTGCGACTACATCACCGACACCATCAACGCCCTCAAGGAGCTGGACCGTCGCTCCAGCCGCTTCGAGCTGGAGCAGGACACGCTCGGCCAGATCCGCCGCGTGCCGCTGGGCGTGGCCCTGTGCATGGGCCCCTACAACTATCCGCTGAACGAGACGTTCACCACCCTGATCCCGGCGTTGATCATGGGCAACACCGTGGTGTTCAAGCCGGCCAAGCTCGGTGTGCTGCTGATCCGCCCGCTGCTGGAGGCGTTCCGCGACAGCTTTCCCGCTGGCGTCATCAATGTGATCTACGGCAGCGGCCGCGAGACCGTCAGTGCGCTGATGGCCAGCGGCAAGATCGACATCTTTGCGTTTATCGGCACCAACAAGGCCGCCAGCGACCTGAAGAAACTGCACCCCAAGCCGCACCGCCTGCGCGCGGCCCTGGGCCTGGATGCGAAAAACCCGGGCATCGTGTTGCCAGAGGTGGACCTGGACAATGCCGTGAACGAAGCCGTCACCGGCTCGCTGTCGTTCAATGGCCAGCGCTGCACGGCACTGAAAATACTGTTTGTGCATGAGGATGTGGTGCAAGGCTTCATCGACAAATTCAACCACAAACTGGCCACGCTCAAGCCCGGCATGCCCTGGGACGACGGCGTTGCGCTGACGCCCCTGCCGGAAGTGGGCAAGGTGGATTACCTCAACGGCCTGGTGGCCGATGCCGCGCAACACGGTGCACAAGTGGTGAACGACCACGGCGGGGAAAGTCGCGGCTCGTTTTTCTACCCGGCGGTGCTGTACCCGGTGAATCCGCAGATGCGTGTGTACCACGAGGAACAGTTCGGCCCAGTCGTGCCGATCGTGCCCTACCGCGACCTGGAGACCGTGATCGACTACGTGCTGGACTCGGATTTCGGCCAACAGCTGAGTATCTTCGGTACCAACGCCGCAGAGGTCGGCAAGCTGGTGGACACGTTCGCCAACCAGGTCGGACGGATCAACATCAACGCCCAGTGCCAGCGCGGGCCGGATACGTTTCCGTTCAACGGGCGCAAGAACTCGGCCGAGGGCACGCTGTCGGTGCATGATGCGCTGCGCGTGTTCTCGATCCGCACGTTGGTGGCGACCAAGTTCCAGGAGAGCAACAAGGCGCTGGTCAGCGACATCCTGAAAAACCGTGACTCAAGCTTTTTAACCACCGATTACATTTTCTGACATTAGCGCGTGACTTCTGACTATTAGGCCCCTTTACTCCCGATGAACCTGCCCCTCTTCGCCCGGCGCCTGCTGCGCCCCTTGCTCGACCCGTATCGGCGCTTTCGCCACGCCAAGCTGATCCATGCCGTGCGCGTGTCCATCGGCTTGCTGGCCACCATCCTGCTGACCACCGGCATCAACCTGCCCCACGGTGAGTGGGCATCGGTGACCATGCTGATCGTGATCGGCGGCCTGCAGCATCACGGCAATATCGGCAAGAAAGCCGTGGAGCGCGCCTACGGCACCTTGATCGGCGCCAGTGTCGGCCTGGCACTGGTGCTGCAGCAGGCGTGGCTGGGCCAGCCGTTGCTGACGTACCTGCTGATGTCAGTGGTATGTGGGTTCTTTTCCTATCACGCCATCGGCAAAGGCGGTTACATCGCGCTGCTGTCGGCGATCACCGTGTTTATCGTCGCTGGGCATGGCGACAACCCGGTGTCGGATGGCTTGTGGCGCACCGTGGATATCCTCATCGGCATTGTGCTGGCCCTGGCCTTTTCCTTCGCCCTGCCGCTGTACGCCGTGTATTCCTGGCGCTACAACCTGGCCAGTGCGTTGCGCGACTGCGCCACGATCTACAGCCGGATCATCAACGGTGAGTCGGTGACCGATGACCAGCACCTGAAGCTGCTCAACCGCTTGAATGCATCGATGGTGCAGCTGCGTTCGCTGATGCCCTCAGTGTCCAAGGAAGTGCGCATCTCCATGACCGAGCTGGACGCAATCCAGCGGCACTTGCGCATGTGCATCAGCACGTTGGAGATCCTCGGCAACACTCGGCCCGATCCTCGGGACGAGCAAGCGATGGCGCGCATGCAGGTGATGCTGAAGTCCGAGCATCGGCAGATTCGTGTGCAGTTGGTGGGGATGGCGCGGGCGTTGAAATCGGGGGTGACGGAGCGGTTGGAGCGGTCGGGCCAGGCCGGTAGCGTCGAGCCCGCAATGGAGACACCGGTCTACAGTGCCCTGGATGGGTACCGATTGCTGACGTCGCAACTGGCGCAGAACGTCGACGCGATGCGTCAGCGGCTGGCCAGGAGCGCCACCCATTGGAAAATCTGAATGTAGAAGAAAAAAATGAAAGTTCGGAATAAGCCGATTTTCACACTTTTCCTTACAAAGTTTTCACGATTTATTCACAAGGCGAAACGTAAGGTAAAGCCTCATCCGTTACAAATGTTGCATATCAAGCCCGCCGCCCCAGCGGGCTTTTTTTTGCCCGAAGGAACGCGCGCGTACGGGTGATCAATGCGACGTCTGCTCGCGTATTGCCCGCTGGGTGTCCAGCACCTTGGCCAGGGCGTTCTCCGCCTCCGGGCTTTGCTGTGGCACACGAATGGCCGCCGACACCAACGTGATCAGCTTGGCCATCACCTCCGCATCCGTGGCCGGACGGCCCAGGCTCATGGAATTCATCAGCAGGCGCAATTCGGTACCGGCCATTACCCCGGAAATCGCCTTGAGGGCAAATTGCAGGCGCACGCCCAGTTCGTTGCGCGGCAGGTCCGGCAGCGCCAGGGCGAAGGCTTCGAAGAAGCGCTGGAACACCGGCTGGTAGTGCACCTTGAGGTATTCCTGAATAAACGGCGACGTGTCGCTGTACACCCGGCCGAGGAAGCGAATGAACGAACGCCCTTCCCCAGTGGCGCTCGCCGGATCGCTGCGCTCCAGGCCCATGGCCGGGGCGAACAGCACGCCGAGCAAGGTGTCGCAGTCCAGCGGGCCGTCAGACTCGGCCTCACACCGTGCCAACAGCTCAAGACGCTGCTCGTTGAGCGGCTCAAGGCGCTGCATCAGCAGGGTTTTCATCAGGGAATCCTTGTCCCCGAAGTGATAATTCACTGCCGCCAGGTTGACCTGGGCGCGCTCGGTAATCTGACGTAACAAAACCGCGTCGTATCCGTACTTAATGAAGAGCGCCTCTGTCGCATCCAGCAATCGAGTCTTGGTAATGTTTGGAGCGCTGAGCTTCTTCGCAGCCATATGGGTTCCACGACGGAAATATTGTTTTAAAAAATAATTTGATTTTTTATACCGGGAGCGTCGGTTTAAAGCAAGTAGTGACACACCGCCATATGATCCAAAGCCTTGCATCACGGGCTTGTCGGCGCAGATCGGGGTGGTTCTGCGTTAGGATCAGGGGGCTTGGGACAATCGTTTCCAAGGGTGAAACCGCTCTACCGCCACGGCTGGCGAAGCGCGGGTAAGGCGGTTAGTATTCAAACAATATTTTAAAAATAAGAAATCAAACCAGTCCGTGACGCTGAACAGGCCGTTCCCGAACTTGTTACAAGGATTTACCGGGGGTGGAGCGGCAGCGTCGAGGCTGAAGGCGTAGTCATGACGACAGATACTCCCGCGCATCCAGGCCTGATCTCACTGCAAGGCATCGGCAAACGCTATCAGTTGGCCGGGCAACACCTGCCCATTCTCGATGATGTCTGCCTGTCCATCGACCGTGGCGACAGCTGCGGCATCCTCGGTGCGTCCGGTTCCGGCAAAAGCACCCTGCTCAATATCCTCGGGTTGCTGGACCTGCCCAATTGCGGCCGGTACCACTTCGCCGGTCACGATATTTTCAACGCCACCCCGGATGAACTGGCGGCGATCCGCAACCAGCAAATCGGCTTCGTATTCCAGAGCTTCAACCTGCTGCCGCGCCTCAGCGCCCTGGACAATGTCGCCCTGCCCCTGAGTTATCGCGGGCTGTCACGCCATGAATCGGTGGAACAGGCCCTGCGCATGCTTGCGCAAGTCGGCCTGGCCGAGCGCGCCCACCACCGCCCCGCCGACCTCTCCGGCGGCCAGCGCCAGCGTGTGGCGATTGCCCGTGCGCTGGTGGGCAAACCCTCGGTGATCCTGGCCGACGAACCCACCGGCAACCTCGACAGCCACACCGCCCAGGACATCATGGACCTGCTCCTGGCGCTCAACCGCGAGCAACAAGTCACGCTGATCATCGTCACCCACGACCCGCACATCGCCGACCGCCTGGACCGCAAGATCCTGGTGCGCAACGGCGCGGTGCACGAGGTCGCACGCCCATGAGCCTGCGCGTCGAGCAGAGCCTGAGCCAGTTGCTGCACGAGGCACTCGTCAGCCTGCGCACCCTGGGCAAACGCTCGATGCTGGCGCTGCTGGGCATCGTCATCGGCAGCTCGTCGGTGGTGGCGCTGATCAATATCGGCCATAACGCAGCGGTGGAAGCGGCGCTGATTTTCAAGGACATGGGCACCGACACCCTGGTGGCACAAATTGCCCAAAAGCCCGGCAGTGACCTCAACGCCCGAGCGCGCGTGGACCTCGCGCCCCTGCGACAGACGCTCCCTGGTATCGCCCATATCGGCGCCCTCAGCCTGTTCAGCGGACCCGTGGTATTCCACGGCCGCACCACCAACGCGAACTTTGTCGGCAGCACCGCCGACATCGACAACGCCATGCGCCTGAGCCTGCGCGAAGGGCGTTTTCTTTCCGACTTCGATGCCAACGAAACCTACGCCGTGATCGGCGATCAGGTCGCCCAGGCCCTCAGCGCGCCCGGCGACCCGGTGCAGGTGGGCGACCGGGTGCGCATCAACGACTACCTGTTCCTCATCGTCGGCATCCTGCACAACCAGCCCCGCGCGCTGCTGATGCCGATCCAGGGCGGCGAGTCGCTGTTCATCCCTGCTGAAGGCATGCGCCGCATCTATGCCGCGCCGCAGGTCAACAACGTGATCATCCGCGCCGCGCCCGACCAGGACATGGAGCGCATCGCCCTTCAAGCCGCCGCCGCCCTGCAAGCCCAACTGAGCGAGCACAAGGTCGACATCCAGGTGCCCCAGCAAATGATCGACGGCATGACGCGCCAGAGTCGCACCTTTGCGTACCTGCTGCTGGCACTCGGCGCAATTTCCCTGGTGGGCGGCGGCGTCGGGGTGATGAATGTGATGCTGATGAACGTCTCCGAGCGCCGCCGCGAGATCGGCATCCGCATGGCCCTGGGCGCGCGCCAGCGGGACATCCGCAACCTGTTCCTGCTCGAAGCGGTGACGCTCACTGCCGTCGGCGCACTGTGTGGCGCGTGGCTGGGCATGACCGCCGCCTGGCTGTACGCATGGCTGTCGGACTGGACCTTCGCCCTGGCCACCGCGGCCCTGCCGCTGGGCGTGGGCAGCACCTTGCTGGTGGGCTTGTTCTTTGGCCTCTACCCGGCAATCTCGGCCTCGCGGTTGCAACCGGTGGAGGCCCTGCGCGATGAATAAATGGCTGCTGCTACTCGCCCTGGTGAGCCTGCCCGGCACGGCGGCGAACATCGTCATCGATCCGTCCGCGCCGAACACCTCCCGCAGCGTGTCGCTCAACGCCCAGGCCACCACCCTGACCCTCGGCGATGCGGTCTATCTGGGCCTGCGCAACAACCCGGCGATCCGCAGCGCGTACCTGCAACGGGTGGCGCAGAAGTTCGACCTGCGCGTAGCCGAAGACGTGTTCAACCCCAAGCTCACCCTCAACAGCTATTACCGCAGCACACGGGGCTCTGCCGACAATGCGCGCAACGCCAACGTCGCCCCGGCCACCAGCCTGCTCGGCGAATACGGCACGCGCCTGAGCATGGCCTGGACCCAGCAACTGAACACCGCCGACCGCGCCGGGCGCTACCGCAGCGACGGCCTGGACCTGGCGATCATCCAGCCGCTGCTGCGCGGCGCCGGCTGGGACGCCACCACCGCGCCGCTGCGCCTGTCGCGTCTTTCCGAACAGGCCAACCGCCTGAACCTCAAGGCCACCGTGGCACAGACCATCAGCCAGGTCATCGCCACCTACCGCGAGCTGCTGCGCGCCCAGGAGCAACTGACCATCGTGCAAGAGGCCCTCAAGCGCTCCGGCACCTTGCTGGAAGTCAACAAGGCCTTGATCAACGCCGGGCGCATGGCCGAATTCGAGATCGTGCAGACCGAAGCCGACATCGCCACCCAGCAATTGGGCGTGGAAGAAGCCCAGAACCAACTCGACAGCAGCCGCCTGGCGCTGCTGCGCTTGCTGGCCCTGGACCTGTCCACGCCGATTCGCGCCACCGAAGCCCTGGAGGCCCGGCCCATGCAGATCGACAAGCGCCAGGCCTTCAACCTGGCGCAAAACCAGCAACCCGAATACCTCGCCGCCCTGCTGGGCAGCCAGCAGGCCGACCTCAACCTGGTCATCGCCAAAGACTCCGGGCGCTGGCAGGTTGACCTGGTGGCCGGTGCCAACCAGGTCCGCGATGCCTACAACAATGACGCCGGCCGCAGCAACAATCGCACGTGGGACAGCTACGCCGGGGTGCAGGTGCAAATCCCCATCGGTGACATCAGCACGCGCCAGGCCGAAGTGCGGGCGCGGGTGAACGTCGAAGACCAGCAGATCCGCATCACCGATGCGCGCCAGGCGCTGGAGCGCAGCGTGAACGACGTGGTGCGCGACCTCGGCACGCGCTGGCGTCAATATGAAATTTCCCAGCGCGCCGTGGAGCTGTCGCGGCGCAAGATCGAGATCGAGCGGGAAAAACTCAGCGCCGGGCGCTCCACCAACTTCCAGGTGCTGAGTTTCGAGACCGATTTGCGCAACGCCGAAAACGCGCAGCTGAATGCGCTGATCGCTTACCTGAACGCCCAGACGCAACTCGACTTGACCCTGGGCATGACGCTGGAAAGTTGGGAAATCGCCCTCAATGACTATTAACACGAAACGCCTGCTCGGTGCCGTGGTGATCCTGCTGCTGATCGGCGCGGGGCTCGGCTGGCGCTGGCCCGCAAAGGCGCCCGCCAGCGATGCTGAACAGTGGCTGGCGATCAAGCCCGACCCGCTGGTGCACGAGATCGGGCTGGTGGGCAAGATCGAGCCCGACACCACCCTCACCCTCACCGCGCCCTTTGACGGCAATGTCGAGGTCAACCAGGTGGAGCAAGGCCAGCGCGTCGAAGCCGGCCAGGTGTTGCTGCGCATGGACCCATCAACCCTGCAGGTGCAACTGCGCGACGCGCTGTCTGCCCAGCTCAAGGCGCGGCGCACGGTGCAAGAGATGCAGGACTGGGACAGCAGCCCCGCCGTCAGCCGCGCGCGCCGCAGCCTGCGCACCACTGAAATGAGCGCCGGCAACACCCAGCGCAAGCTGACCGAGAGCGAAACGCTGTTCCAGCGCGGCATCATCCCGCGCAATGAGCTGGACGATCTCAAGCAGCAGGTCCGGCAACAACAGCTCGACCTCGCCGCCGCCCGCAGCGAACTGCAACAGGCGCTGAGCCAGGGCCAGGGCGAATACCGCCAGATCGCCGACATGGAACTGACCAACGCCACGGTGAAGTACGAGGCCCTGAACACATTGCTCGAGGGCCGCGAGGTCAAGGCGCCGTTCTCCGGCATTGTGGTACCCGCCCCCGGCAACAACGCCCCTCCTGGCAGCGCCAGCAACAACGTGCCCATACAGGCCGGCAGCAAGGTCAGCCAGGGCCAGGTGTTGTTCGGGCTGGCGAATATCGAACGGCTGAAGATCGTCGCCAGGGTCTCGGAACTGGACATCAATCAGTTGCACCAGGGCCAGGCCGTGGAAGTGCTGGGGGATGGATTCGACGGCGAACGGCTGAGCGGGTCGGTCAGCGTGGTGAGCGGCTTGGCGATTGCCAGCGACAGTCAGGGCAGCGCGCAGTTTCCGGTGACCCTGTCGATTCCCAAGCTCACCCCCCAGCAGTTGCAGCGGGTGCGGCTGGGGATGAGTGCACGGTTGACCATCGTCACCTACAGCAATGCGCAGGCGATGGTGGTGCCGGCGCAGGCGATCAAGGGCGGTGAAGTGGCGTATCGCGAGGCGATGGACAAACCGGTGGAGCGAGTGAAGGTGACGACCGGGCAATCGACGGCGCAGGGCGTGGAAGTCTTCGGCCTGAAGCCCGGGTTTGTAAAAACCTCAAGATAAATGGAGACCCAAATGTGTGCAGGCTTGCCCGCGAAGACGGTGTATCAGTCAACATTTCAATGGCTGACCTACCGCTATCGCAGGCAAGCCTCCCACATTTAGAGTGTGGTCAGTTTTAAGGCCAGCGCCTTGGCTTGCAACGCCACGTCCGTGACCGCCGTGCTTTCCCACCACATGCCCCGCAAAGGTGGGCCCATGGCAAACAATCGCTGGCTGACCTGCCCCTGCGAATCCACCACAGCCCCTGACTTGTCCGCCGCAATCCCCAACGCCAATGGCCCAGGCTTGATCAACCCACGTTTGAGCAATTGCTGCGGCAACGGCCGGGCCACGCGGCGCCAGTCGTATTCGATGCCACTGGAATTGATCAACGCTGCGCCCGAGACCTGGCTCAGCACCTGCTCGCCTCGCGCACGCAAGCGAATCGTCACGCCGTCGGCCGCCGGCTCCAGCCCCTTGAAGGACGCCGCCCGAATCCGCAATCGGCCCTCTGCGTGCAACCGCGCCACCAACTGCGCACTGAGCGGCGGTGAGCGGTGGTGATGGCTTTCCCACCACGGCCGCACATGCCGCACGAACTGACGTTTTTCGCGCTCGCTGGCCTGGCTCCACAACCGCGGGATATGCGCCCGCACCGTATCCAGCGGCGCTTGCCAGTCGACGCCCTCGGCCTGCGCGACCTGGCACTGACGCCGCAGCTCGCGCAACAACTGTCGGGGGCTGCGCAGCCGGTGGTCTTCGGCCAGGAAATCGACCCAGCCCGGCGGCTGTCGCCGAACATGGGGCAACAGGCCATGGCGCGAAAAAATATCGATGGGCCCGCGATGGCCGGCCAGTTCCAGGGACACCACGGCATCGACCATGGTCAGGCCTGAGCCGACGATCAGCACGGTGCCTTGCGGGTCGATAAGGGTCATGGCTTGCACGTCCCAAGGGTCGACGGCTGCGGCGTTCAAACCGCTGGACTCGGTCTGTGGTGTGCGTGCCGCCGGGAACATGCCGGTGGCCAGTACGGCACAGGCGCCCCTCAGTTGCTGGCCGTTGTCGAGGGTCAACAACGTGGCATCGTGCTGCACCTGCAGGTCGATCACTTCACCGCGAACATGCTCTAACGTGGACGCCGACTGCACCTTGGCCTGCGCCAGCCGTTGCTGCGCATACAGGCCGAAAATGCCGCGCGGCGGGAACAGCTCACTGATCGGCACGTGCTGCTGGCCCGACTCCGGCCAGCCGCCAGCGCCGATGTAATCGGTGAGCCATTGGGTCAGGTCATCGGCGTTGTCCGGGTCGACGCTCATGCGCGCGGCATTGCCGTTCAACGTATGGCCCAGCTCGACGGCGCTGTAGGCCTCGCCACGGCCCAGTTCGGCGCGCGGTTCGATCACCAGAATGTGTCGCTCGCCGGGCTGGCGCAGCAACTGCACCGCCAGCATTGTGCCGCTTAGCCCGCCGCCGACGATCAAGACATCAGCGTTGCGGATGGAGTCAGTCATGCAAGTTCGCCTTTACGGTTTATCCGAATAAATGTCATGCCCGATCATAGGCCCCAAACCCATGGATGGCGCGTCGAACAGTACCAAAGTAGGACGGTACCTCAGCGCTTGGCCGTGGCCCAGTCACATAATCGGCGCCACGTGTCGAGGGGTGCAACTTCACGGCGGTCACGCTCGGCCGAAGCCGGGCTTTCGGGAAACGCCAGGCCTTGCCCGCTGCTGAGCCACTGTTCCAACAGCAGCGCCAGCGCGCCTCGACAGCCCGTCGTCTGGTCGCTCCACAGCGCGGTTTCCCCAACAGGTTGCCACCAGCGCGTCAGGTGGTCGGCCGGCTCCGCAGGGCCGAGCAGTTCGGCGAAATCCAGACGCTGGCCCGGCCAATGCGCGCCCTTGTACGTATAAACGTGCGTGGGTTGAATGCGTTCCAGTGACTGAAGCAGGTCGTCGTCGGCCACCTCATCGGCCACGGTCAACACCTGGCCGCCGACTGACTGGGCGGCCAACGCCAGCAACAATAGATTAGGCTCGAACACCCCGCTGAGCAGCAGCCGCGACACCTCGCTGAAACCGTGCTGGCGCAAACCATCGGCCACGCGCCCCACGTCCCTGGAGACGTCGATCCACCGCCAGGCATGCCACTGACCCTGGCGCTTGTGGCGCAAGGCCGTGTGCAGCGGCGTGGCTTGCGCCCAATGATGCAACTGCGCCAGGGCGGTGGGCGGGTAGTCGAGCCGTTCGGCGGGCCATTCCAGGACCCGTGGTTGTTCGAGTGCGTGCACGCTCATAGGGGTGAGTCTCCTATTCGATCAGACACTGCTGATCAACCTGTGGGAGGGGTTGATCCTGATGGCAGGGTGTCAGGTGCCCACCTTCTGCTGACCCACCGCTATGGGGGGCAAGCCCGTTTCCACCTTGGAATGACGCAAGGTCGATAAATCGCGATAGCTGGCACCAGGGTGGTTGGCACCCAGGCGAGCGCCGTCGCCGAACAGCTTCTCGCGCAACGTGCCCTGGGCATATTCGGTCTTGTACACGCCGCGCTTCTGCAATTCCGGCACCAGCCATTCCACGGCGTCGACAAAGGTTTCATGGGTCAGCGCATACGCCAGGTTGAAGCCGTCCACGTCGGTCTCTTCCACCCACTCCTGCAACAGGTCGGCCACGGTTTCCGGGCCGCCGACGAACAGCGGGCCAAAGCCGCCGATGCCAACCCATTCCGCCAGTTCATTGGGCGTCCAGACCTTGTTCGGGTCCGCCGTGGAGAAGGCCTCCACCGCCGATTGGATGGCATTGGTGTGCACATGCTTGAGCGGCTCGTCGGGCTTGAACTGGCTGAAGTCGATGCCGGTCCAGCCGGAGATCAGCGCCATGGCGCCTTCGTAGCTGACGTAGGATTTGTAATCGTCGAACTTGGCCTTGGCCTTCGCGTCAGTTTCGTCAACGATCACCGTCTGCAGGTTAAAGATCAGGATTTTCTTCGGGTCCCGCCCAGCCTCGGCGGCACGCCGGCGGATGTCGGCCACGGTCTTTTTCAGCAGCACCTTGGAGGGCGCAGCGACGAACACACACTCGGCCTGCTCGGCAGCAAACTGCTTGCCCCGGCTGGACGCCCCGGCCTGATACAGCACCGGCGTTCGCTGCGGCGACGGCTCGCACAGGTGAATGCCGGGCACCTGGAAGTGTGTGCCGACGTGCTGGATCTCGTGGATCTTGCTCGGGTCGCTGAACACCCGGCGCTCGCGGTCACGCAGCACGGCGCCCTCCTCCCAGCTGCCTTCCCAGAGTTTGTAGCAAACCTCCAGGTATTCCTCGGCGTAGTCATAGCGCGCATCGTGTTCGGTCTGGGCCTTCTGGCCGAGGTTCTTGGCGCCGCTTTCCAGATAGGACGTGACGATGTTCCAGCCAATGCGGCCCTTCGTCAGATGGTCCAGGGTCGAGAGCCGGCGCGCGAAGGGGTACGGGTGCTCAAACGACAACGAAGCCGTGAGCCCGAAGCCCAGGTGCTCGGTCACCAGTGCCATCGGCGCGATCAGCGACAACGGATCGTTGACCGGCACCTGTGTGGCCTGGCGAATCGCGGCATCGCCGCTGCCGTTGTACACGTCATAGATGCCCAGGACGTCGGCGATGAACAGCCCGTCGAACTTGCCGCGTTCAAGGATTTTAGCCAGGTCTGTCCAGTATTCGAGGTCCTTGTACTGCCATGAACGGTCACGCGGGTGAGCCCACAGGCCGGGGGATTGGTGGCCGACGCAGTTCATGTCGAAAGCGTTCAAGCGAATTTCACGGGACATCAGAGCACTCCGTTGAGGTGGTAGTTGCCGACGGTCCGGTATTTGGCGCGCAGCGGGTCATTGAGGGTCGAGGGCAGTGCGGTGCGTTGGCCGGTCAGTTCGAATTCGGCGTTGCTCGCCGCGATCAGCGCTTCGGCAGCAGCAATCTGCGCTTCGGTGGCGGCCACTGGGCTGGGGTGGGTGTCAGCCCGCTCCAGCAAGGCGTCGGCCACGTCGATGCGAATCTGCAAGTCGCCGAAGCGGCTGATCACGTAAGGGTCATCGCTGCTGCCGACATGGCGGCGGGTGCTGTCCAGCAGTTGGCGTGCAAGGTTCAATGCGGTCATGGCGTACGGTTCCTCAGTTCCAGGCGTGGCGCGCAGGCTTCACGCCGTTGAGCACGAAGTTGCCGATCAGGTGGTATTTCCAGCGCGCCGGGTCGTGCAGGGTGTGGGTACGGGCGTTGCGCCAGAAACGGTCGAGGTTGTGCTTGCCGGTGACCGAGCGGGTGCCGGCCAACTCGAACAATTTGCTGCTGGCGAGCAAGGCGGTTTCGGCCGACAGCACCTTGGCCTGGGCAACGACCAGCGAGGCGTGGGCGACGGTGTCTTCACTCGGCTCGGCGAGGGCCTGGTCCACCGCTTTACCGGCCTTGGCCAGGATCGCCTCGGTGCCGTGCACGCGCCATTCCAGATCGCCGATGGCGGCGATGGTGAACGGGTCTTGCCAGCCGTGATCCTGCTGGCTGTCGATCCAGGGCCGTGCTTGACGCGCAAAGCGCTTGGCTTGTTCAAGGGCGCCGAGGGCGATGCCGGTGTCGACGGCGGCCTGGATGATCTGCGAGATCGGGCCGTTGGCGGTGGGTTGGTCGAACGCCTGGTGCGCCGGGATCACCGCGTTCAGCGGCACGCTGACACCGTCGAGGATCACGCCGCCACTGGCGGTGGTGCGCTGGCCGAAACCGTCCCAGCTGTCGATCACGCTCAAGCCATGGGCATCGCGCTCGACGAAGGCGATAAACGCCTGGTCCTTTTCGTTGTTGCCCACCGTGGGCACGATATGGGCGAACAACGCGCCGGTGCAGTAGAACTTCTCGCCGTTGATGCGCGCAGTGTCGCCATGCAAGCGGATCTGCGTGTCGAAGGTGCCGGCGTTTTTGCTCTTTGCCTCAGAAAAAGCGTTGCCAAAGCGATAGCCCGCCAACACCTTGCCGAAGTAGTGGCGTTTTTGTTCTTCGGTGGCGGTCTGCAGCAGGATGTCCACCACGCCCAAATGGTTCTGCGGGATCTGCCCCAGTGACGGGTCGGCGGCGGAGATGAGTTTGATCACCTCGGCCACCGTCACATAGGACACCTCGGCACCGCCGTAGGCTTTGGGCACGGTGATGCCCCAGAGGCCGCTGGCGGAGAATTCGTCGAGTTCGGCCACTGGCAGGCGCCGCTCACGGTCACGCTCACTGGCTTCGACAGCAAAGCGTGCGGCCAGGCGAGTGGCGACCTCGATGGCTTCCGCGTCCGAGAGGATGATATGGGCAGGGTGTTGAGGGTGGGCTGACATGGGCCGACTCCAGGCTCCGAGGGGATAACGGAGTGTTTGCAGGAGTCGTGCCTGAACGTAATCATCATTAAAATCAGCACGTTGCTGATAAATTTGCGGTGACGGGCGGTTTTAATCCAGCAAAGTGTCGATCCACTGTTGCCGGGCGAACAGTTAGATCACCACGTTGCGAATAAAGCGCACGGCCACGTCAGCGTCATTGCGATAGATATGGTGCTGATGGCTGGCGAACATGAAGAACTCGCCGGCACCAATGACATTTTCCACACCCGCCACCACCAGGGTCAGGCTGCCTTCGAACACAAACAGTTGCTCACTCCACCCTTCCAGGTCGGGGTCGGGGCAATAGCGGTCACCGGGTTCCAGGCGCCACTCCCACAGTTCCACTTCACGACGCGCGCTGGCCTTGGCGAGCAAAACCGCCTTGCTGCCGTCAATTTCCCCCGCCCAGGCCAGTTCGTTGATGCGGCTGTGGTCGCGCACCTCAGGCGCCTGGATCAGGTCGCTGAACGCCACATCGAGTGCTTCGGCAACGCGGTCGAGGGTGGACAGGCTGACGTTCTTCTCCCCCGCCTCGATGGCCACCAGCATGCGCCGGCTGACCCCGGATTTTTCCGAGAGTGCGGTCTGGCTCAGGTCGGCGGCGTGACGCAGACGACGAACGTTCTGGCTGACGTGCTGCAGGACCGAAGCGCGTTGTGGATTTTCTTTGTGCACTATATTGCTCAATGGGTGGGTGTGCGCAGTATACTGCCCAGCGTGCGGCGCATTGTGCGGTCCGTACCCTTCCCTTGCAAGACCGAGCCGCCATGACCACCTCCACCTCCCCTTCGCGATTCAACCGTTTCAGCAAAGCCGAATGCATCCTGGTGGTCATCACCATGATCTGGGGCGGTACCTTTTTGCTGGTGCAGCACGCCATGAGCGTCAGCGGCCCGATGTTTTTCGTGGGCCTACGCTTCGCCGCGGCCACGCTTGTCGTGGGCTTCTTTTCCCTGCGGACCCTGCGCGACCTGACCCTGTTCGAATTCAAGGCCGGGGTGTTTATCGGCGTTGCGATCATGTTTGGTTACGGTTTGCAGACCATCGGCCTGCAAACCATCCTGAGCAGCCAGTCGGCGTTTATCACCGCGCTATACGTGCCTTTCGTGCCACTGCTGCAATGGCTGGTGCTGGGGCGCCGTCCGGGGTTGATGCCGAGCATTGGCATCATGCTGGCGTTTGCCGGGCTGATGCTGCTGACCGGGCCGGCGGGCGCTTCGCTGAATTTCAGTCCCGGTGAAATCGCCACCCTGATTGGTGCGATCGCCATAGCGGCTGAAATCATCTTGATCGGCGCCTATGCCGGGCAAGTGGATGTACGTCGGGTAACCGTGGTGCAGTTGGCCACCGCGTCGGTGCTGTCGTTCATGATGGTGGTGCCGATGGGCGAGGCGCTGCCGGGGTTCTCCTGGCTGCTGCTGTTCAGCGCGGTGGGGTTGGGCTTGACCAGCGCGGTGATCCAGGTCGCGATGAACTGGGCGCAACAGAGCGTTTCGCCGACCCGGGCCACGTTGATCTACGCCGGCGAACCGGTCTGGGCAGGCGTGGTTGGGCGAATTGCCGGGGAGCGTTTCCCGCCGATTGCGATGCTGGGGGCGGCGTTGATTGTGGTGGCGGTGATTGTGAGTGAGATGAAGACCAAGAGGCAGAAGGCGGTTGAACTGGAGAATGAGTTGGAACGTCAGGGGGTAAAATCCCAGTGATGCGTCGCCTTTGACCTCGCTATCGCGGGCAAGCCCGGCGCCCACAGGGGCCGCATTCCAACATTGGCCTGGTTGCAAGCGTGCTAAATGGGAGCTTTCGGCTTACTTTGTAGGATCCTGCCACATCTTGCCGTTTGGTGATCGAGAAAGCGGCACGTATGATGCATCCCAAACTCCCGCAGATTAGAAGCCTATGTCCCTGATAGTTCTACTGCTTCTGCCGTTTCTTGGCAGCTGTCTGGCGGCCTTGCTGCCGCATAACGCACGCAACACCGAATCCCTGTTGGCCGGCCTTGTGGCCTTGGTCGGCACCATTCAAGTCGCCCTGCTCTACCCCCAGATCGCCCATGGTGGCGTGATCCGCGAAGAATTCATGTGGTTGCCCAGCCTGGGCTTGAACTTCGTGTTGCGCATGGATGGTTTCGCCTGGCTGTTCTCGATGCTGGTGCTGGGCATCGGCACGCTGGTGTCGCTGTATGCGCGCTATTACATGTCGCCGGACGATCCGGTGCCGCGCTTCTTTGCGTTCTTCCTGGCGTTCATGGGCGCGATGCTCGGGCTGGTGATCTCCGGCAACCTGGTCCAGATCGTGTTCTTCTGGGAACTGACCAGCCTGTTCTCGTTCCTGCTCATCGGCTATTGGCACCACCGCGCCGATGCGCGACGCGGCGCCTACATGGCGTTGATGGTTACCGGTGCCGGCGGCTTGTGCCTGCTGGCGGGCGTGATGTTGCTGGGGCATATCGTCGGCAGTTATGACCTGGACCAGGTACTCGCAGCGGGTGACCAGATCCGCGCCCACGCCTTGTACCCGGCGATGCTGGCCCTGGTGCTGATCGGCGCCCTGAGCAAGAGCGCGCAGTTCCCGTTCCATTTCTGGTTGCCCCACGCCATGGCGGCCCCTACGCCGGTCTCGGCGTACCTGCACTCGGCCACGATGGTGAAAGCCGGCGTGTTCCTGCTGGCCCGCCTGTGGCCATCGCTGTCGGGCAGCGAAGAATGGTTCTATATCGTCGGCGGTGCCGGCGCCATCACCCTTATCCTCGGCGCGTATTGCGCCATCTTCCAGAACGACCTCAAGGGCCTGCTGGCCTATTCCACCATCAGCCACCTGGGCTTGATCACCCTGCTGCTCGGCCTCAACAGCCCGCTGGCGGCGGTCGCGGCGGTGTTCCATATCCTCAACCACGCCACCTTCAAGGCTTCGCTGTTCATGGCGGCCGGGATCATCGACCACGAAAGCGGCACCCGCGATATTCGCAAGCTCAGCGGCCTGGTTCGGCTGATTCCGTTCACCGCCACCCTGGCGATGGTCGCCAGTGCGTCCATGGCCGGGGTGCCGTTACTCAACGGTTTCCTGTCCAAGGAAATGTTCTTCGCCGAAACCGTGTTCATCTCCTCCACCGCCTGGGTGGAATTCGCCCTGCCCGTGATCGCGACCATTGCGGGCACGTTCAGCGTGGTCTATGCCCTGCGCTTTACCGTGGATGTGTTCTTCGGCCCCACGGCCACCAACCTGCCGCACACACCTCACGAGCCGCCGCGCTGGATGCGCGCACCGGTTGAGCTGCTGGTATTCACCTGCCTGCTGGTGGGGATTTTCCCCGCGCAGGTCGTCGGCTCGATCCTTGCCGCAGCGGCCCTGCCGATCGTCGGTGGCGTGCTGCCGGAATACAGTCTGGCGATCTGGCACGGCTGGAACGCGCCGATGATCATGAGCCTGGTGGCGATGTCCGGCGGCGTGGTGCTCTACCTGCTGCTGCGCAAGCAACTCAAGCGCGGCCGCTTCAAGTACCCGCCGCTCATCAGCTACTTCAACGGCAAGCGCGGTTTCGAGCGCAGCCTGGTGGTGATGATGCGCGGCGTGCGCCGCATCGAAAAACGCATCAGCACCAAGCGCCTGCAGACCCAATTGTTCCTGCTGGTGCTCGCGGCGGTCATTGCCGGTGTGATCCCGATGCTCAACAGCAGCCTCAGTTGGGGCGACCGGCCGAAAATCCCGGGCTCCATCGTGTTCGTGACCCTGTGGCTGCTAGCGATCGCCTGTGCCCTTGGCGCCGCCTGGCAAGCCAAGTATCACCGGCTGGCGGCCCTGACCATGGTCAGTGTGTGTGGCCTGATGACCTGCATCACCTTCGTGTGGTTCTCGGCGCCGGACCTGGCCCTGACCCAACTGGTGGTCGAAGTGGTGACTACCGTGCTGATCCTGCTCGGCCTGCGCTGGCTGCCACGGCGGATCGAAGAGGTCTCGCCGCTGCCAGGCTCGCTGCGCAAGGCGCGGATTCGCCGGGTGCGCGACTTCCTGCTGTCCACCGTGGTGGGTGGCGGGATGGCGTTGCTGTCCTATGCCATGCTGACCCGCCAGACCCCCAATGACATCTCCTCGTTCTACCTCAGCCGCGCCCTGCCAGAAGGCGGCGGCAGCAATGTGGTAAACGTGATGCTGGTGGACTTCCGTGGCTTCGACACCTTGGGCGAAATCACCGTGCTCGGCGCCGTGGCGCTGACGGTGTATGCCTTGCTGCGGCGCTTCCGCCCCTCGAAAGAAAGCATGCAACTGCCCGCGCAACAGCGCCAGTTGGCGCCAGACGTGGCCACCGACCTGGTGAACCCGCGCCAGGCCAGCGACACCGCGCTGGGCTTCATGATGGTGCCGGCGGTGCTGGTGCGCCTGCTGCTGCCGATTGCGCTGGTGGTGTCGTTCTACCTCTTCATGCGCGGCCACAACCAGCCAGGCGGCGGGTTTGTCGCCGGGCTGGTGATGTCGGTGGCGTTCATCCTGCAATACATGGTGGCGGGTACGCAGTGGGTCGAGGCGCAGATGAGCCTGCGGCCGATGCGCTGGATGGGCTTCGGGCTGTTCTCGGCCACGCTCACCGGCCTCGGCGCGCTGTTTGCCGGGCACCCGTTCCTGACCACCCACACCTGGCATTTCAGCCTGCCGGTTTTGGGCGATATTCATGTCGCCAGTGCGTTGTTCTTCGACGTCGGCGTCTATGCCATGGTGGTCGGTTCCACCCTGCTGATGCTTACCGCCCTCGGTCACCAGTCAGTACGTGCCCATAAACCGAGCAACCAGGCCAAAGTGGTTGCCGCAACGGAAGGAGCCGCCTGATGGAAGAAGTCATCGCAATTGCCATTGGGGTCCTGGCGGCCTCGGGCGTCTGGCTGATCCTGCGCCCCCGGACATTCCAGGTGGTGATGGGCCTGTGCCTGTTGTCCTACGGGGTGAACCTGTTCATTTTCAGCATGGGCAGCCTGTTCATCGGCAAGGAGCCGATCATCAAGGACGGCGTGCCGCAAGACCTGCTCAACTACACCGATCCCCTGCCCCAGGCCCTGGTGCTCACGGCCATCGTGATCAGCTTCGCCATGACCGCCTTGTTCCTGGTGGTGCTGCTGGCATCCCGGGGCCTGACCGGTACTGACCATGTAGACGGCCGGGAGCCCAAGGAATGACGTGGATGAATCAACTGATCGTCGCGCCGATCCTGCTGCCGTTGCTCACCGCCGCGCTCATGCTGATGCTCGGCGAGAAGCACCGACCGCTCAAGGCACGCATCAACCTGTTCTCCAGCATCATCGGCCTGGGTATCGCCATGTTGCTGCTGTACTGGACGCAAAAAGGCGGCCCCGGCTCGATTGGCGTCTACCTGCCGGGCAACTGGCAGGTGCCGTTCGGCATCGTGCTGGTGGTGGACCAACTGTCCGCGCTGATGCTGGTGCTGACCGGGATCATCGGCGTCAGTGCGCTGCTGTTCGCCATGGCCCGCTGGGACCGCGCGGGCACCAGTTTCCATGCGCTGTTCCAGGTGCAGATGATGGGCTTGTACGGCGCGTTCCTCACCGCCGACCTGTTCAACCTGTTCGTGTTCTTCGAAGTGCTGCTGGCGGCGTCGTACGGCCTGATGCTGCACGGCTCCGGCCGGGCGCGGGTGTCGGCGGGCCTGCATTACATCGCGATCAATCTGTTGGCGTCGTCGCTGTTCCTGATCGGCGCGGCGATGATCTACGGCGTCACCGGGACGCTGAACTTTGCTGACCTGGCGCTGAAGATCCCGCTGGTGCCCGAGGCGGATCGCGGCCTGTTGCACGCGGGTGCGGCGATCCTCGCCACCGCGTTCCTGGCCAAGGCCGGCATGTGGCCGCTGAACTTCTGGCTCGCCCCCGCCTACTCGTCGGCCAGTGCGCCCGTAGCGGCGATGTTCGCGATCATGACCAAGGTCGGCGTGTACACCGTGCTGCGCCTGTGGACCCTGCTGTTCTCCGGCCAGGCCGGCGCCTCGGCGCTGTTTGGCGGCGACTGGCTGGTGTACGGCGGCATGGCGACCATTATCTGCGCCGGGTTGGCGATGATCGCGGCGCAGCGCCTGGAGCGCATGGCGAGCCTGAGCATCCTGGTGTCGGCCGGCATCTTGCTGTCGGCAGTGGGGTTTGCCCAGCCGAGCCTGATCGCCGGCGCGCTGTTCTATCTGGTCAGCTCGACCCTGGCGCTGAGCGCGCTGTTTCTGCTGGCGGAACTGATCGAGCGTTCACGCTCGGCCAACGACCTGCCACTGGATGAAGAAATCGATGCGCTGCCCAAGGCCATGGAATCCTTGCACCCGCGTCCGGGCGTGAACCTGGATGATGAACAGCAGGCCGTCGTCGGCCAGGTGATCCCTTGGACGATGGCGTTCCTGGGCTTGAGCTTCATTGCCTGTGCGCTGCTGATCATCGGCATGCCGCCGCTGTCCGGGTTTATTGGCAAGCTCAGCCTGTTGAGTGCGCTGCTCAACCCCATGGGCCTGGGCGCCAGCGTGGATGAGCCGATTCGCCCGGCGGCGTGGGGCCTTGTCGCGTTGCTGATCCTCTCTGGCCTGGCCTCGTTGATCGCCTTCGCCCGCCTGGGCATCCAGCGCTTCTGGACACCCGAGGAGCGCCCATCGCCGCTGTTGCGCCGGTTCGAGTGCGTGCCGATCTTCTTCCTGCTCGGCCTGAGCATCGCCCTCACCTTCAAGGCAGAACCCCTGATGCGCTACACCCAGGCCACTGCCGTGAGCCTGAACAACCCTGAGCAATACGTGATGGCGGTCTTGGCCACGCGGCCTGTCCCGAGCCCTGAAGCCCAGGCCGCCGCGCTGGAGGTGCAGCCATGAAACGCCTGTTCCCTGCGCCGTGGCTGTCCCTGGCCTTGTGGGTGTTGTGGCTGGTGCTGAACCTGTCCGTGAGCCCTGGCAACCTGCTGCTGGGCGCGCTGCTGGGCTTCCTGGCGCCGCTGATGATGGCGCCGCTGCGGCCGTTGCCGATCCGCATCCGCAGGCCCGGCGTGATCATCCGCCTGTTCTTCGTGGTCGGCCGCGATGTGATCGTGTCCAACCTGCAAGTGGCCTGGGGCGTGCTGACCTGTGGTTCGCGCCCGCCACGCTCGCGCTTTATCAAGATCCCTTTGGACCTGCGCGACGCCAATGGCCTTGCGGCGCTGTCGATGATCACCACCGTGGTGCCCGGCACCATCTGGTCGGAACTGGCGCTGGACCGCAGCATCCTGCTGCTGCACGTGTTTGACCTGGAGGATGAAGCGCCGTTTATCGCGCACTTCAAGTCCACCTACGAGCGGCCCCTGATGGAGATCTTCGAATGAGCGCCCTGCTCTCCAATGCGATCCTGTTCAGCCTGTTCCTGTTCTCCCTGGCCATGGTGTTGACCCTGGTGCGTCTGTTCAAAGGCCCCTCGGCCCAGGACCGGGTACTGGCGCTGGATTACTTGTACATGCTGGCGATGCTGATGATGCTGGTACTCGGCATTCGTTACGCCAGTGACACCTACTTCGAGGCGGCGCTGCTGATTGCGCTGTTCGGTTTCGTCGGCTCGTTTGCCCTGGCGAAGTTCCTGCTGCGTGGCGAGGTGATTGAATGATCAATATGGACGTGTTGCCGCTGTGGGTTGAAGTGATCGTGGCCGTGCTGCTGGTGCTGAGCAGCGTCTTCGCGCTGATTGGCGCGTTGGGATTGCTGCGCATGAAAGACTTTTTCCAACGCATGCACCCACCGGCGCTGGCCTCGACGCTGGGCGCGTGGTGTGTGGCGTTGGCATCGATTGTGTATTTTTCGGTGCTCAAGTCCGGGCCGGTGTTGCACGGCTGGTTGATCCCGATTCTGCTGTCGATCACGGTGCCGGTGACCACGCTGTTGCTGGCTAGAACCGCACTGTTCCGCAAGCGCATGGCCGGGGATGATGTACCCGCCGAAGTCAGCAGCCGTCGCTAACCTATCAGACACACAGCGGTCCAAATGTGTGAGGGGGCAAGCCCGCTCCCACATTTTGCACTGTGCTAGGCGAAGGATCGGATTCTGGTCGCCAGTTCCGCCAACTCGCCATCATCGGCCCGCCCATGGTCATGGGACGAGATATAGCCCTCATACGCCTCGAAAAACTTATCCACCTTCGAGCTCAACGGCTTGAACGTACTGTCCCCACCGGTCCCATGCATGGGAAATAACTTCGCATGCAAATGATCCACCCCATACCCCTCCATGATCAGTCCCGTGCGCGCCACATCGGGAAACGCGCGGTCGATCTGCAGCGCGGTCTTCTTCGCCGCCACGGCGAGTGCGGCCAGCACCTCATCTGACTGCGCGAACGCATAGCTGCCGTAGTGCTGCTTGGGGATTACCACGCTGAAACCCGGCGTATTGGGGAAGATCGACAAAAATGCCATGTGCTGGTCGTCTTCCCACAGGATGTGGGCGGGGGAGGTTTTGCGGACAATGTTGCAGAAAATACAATCCATTTTAATCGCTGCCATTTTGGTCGTGAGCCGGGTTGTCGCAATCATCTAAAGCTACGAATCGGTACGCGTCAAAACAAATGGAAACTTTCCGAAAGGTCCTTGTACTTTTGTACCGTCGCCATTTTTATGAAGGAATAGGCCAAGCATGGGTGCCAGGGAACACCATGGTTTTGACTATGAGTGGGTGGCCAGCTCCCACAGTGGAACGAGTTAGCGCCGTTAAAACGATGTGCAAAAAAACGCCCCGAACCAGTCGGGGCGTTTTTCATTCAGCGGTTACCGATCAAGCCTGATCAGCCAGCCGCCACGTTGTCCCACCCTTCCCGTCTTCCAACACCACACCCATGGCGGTAAGTTGGTCACGGATACGGTCGGATTCCGCCCAGTCCTTGTTGGCACGTGCAGTCAGGCGCGCCTGGATCAGCGCATCCACTTCAGCCGCATCCACACGTCCTTCGGCGCCGGCTTGCAGGAAATCCTCAGGCTTCATTTGCAGAACCCCAAGCACGCTGGCCAGCTCTTTCAAACGGGCAGCCAGACCGGCCGCTGCGTCGAGATCACTCTCACGCAGGCGGTTGATCTCGCGCACCATCTCGAACAGCACGGCGCAGGCTTCCGGGGTGCCGAAGTCGTCGTTCATGACCTGGGTGAAGCGCTCAACGAACGCTTCGCCGCCGGCCGGGGCAACAACGGGCAAACCTTTCAACGCGTGGTAGAAACGCTCCAGAGCGCCCTTGGCGTCCTTGAGGTTGTCTTCCGAGTAATTGATGGCGCTGCGGTAGTGGCTGGACACCAACAGATACCGCACAACCTCCGGATGGTACTTTTCCAGCACGTCGCGAATGGTGAAGAAGTTGTTCAAGGACTTGGACATCTTCTCGCCATTGATGCGGATCATGCCGCAATGCATCCAGGCGTTGGCGTAGGTCTTGCCGGTGGCGGCTTCGCTCTGGGCGATTTCGTTTTCGTGGTGCGGAAACTCGAGGTCGCTGCCGCCGCCATGAATGTCGAAGGTATCGCCCAGGCAGCAGGTGGACATCACCGAGCATTCGATGTGCCAACCCGGACGCCCGGCGCCCCAGGGCGATTCCCAGCTCGGCTCGCCCGGCTTGGTGGCCTTCCACAGCACGAAGTCGAGCGGGTCCTGCTTGGCTTCGTCCACTTCGATGCGCGCGCCGATGCGCAGGTCTTCGATTTTCTTGCGCGACAGCTTGCCGTAGCCCATGAACTTGGCGACGCGGTAGTACACGTCGCCGTTGCCCGGGGCGTAGGCGTAACCCTTGTCGATCAGGGTCTGGATCATGGCGTGCATGCCAGGGATGTGGTCCGTGGCACGCGGTTCCATGTCCGGCTTGAGGATGTTGAGGCGCGCCTCGTCCTCGTGCATTGCGGCGATCATGCGTTCGGTCAGCGCATCGAACGACTCGCCGTTTTCGTTGGCGCGGTTGATGATCTTGTCGTCGATGTCAGTGATGTTGCGCACATACGTCAGGTCATAGCCGCTGAAACGCAACCAGCGGGTTACCAGGTCGAAGGCAACCATGCTGCGGCCGTGGCCGATGTGGCAGTAGTCGTACACGGTCATGCCGCACACGTACATGCGCACCTTGTTGCCATCCAGCGGCTTGAAGACTTCTTTGGTCTTGCTGAGTGTGTTGTAGATCGTTAACACGACGATTCCTTCTCTCTAGGCAAAGCCGGTCAGGCCTGCCTGAATCACTGGCCCCACGAATCACGCAAGGTCACGGTACGGTTGAATACCGGCTTACCGGGTTTCGAGTCCTTGATATCCGCGCAGAAGTAACCTTCGCGCTCGAACTGGAAGCGGTCTTCCGGCTGTGCGTCGCCCAACGAGGGTTCGGCACGACAACCAGTGAGCACTTGCAGGGAGTCAGGGTTGATGTTGTCGAGGAAACTGGCGCTGTCTTCGGCCTTCTCAGGGTTCGGCGAACGGAACAGACGATCGTACAGGCGCACTTCGCATTCGATGCTGGCAGCGGCCGGCACCCAGTGGATCACGCCCTTGACCTTGCGGCCTTCCGGGTTCTTGCCCAGGGTGTCTGGATCGTAGGAGCAATGCAGTTCGACGATGTTGCCATCGGCGTCCTTGATCGCTTCGTCGGCGCGGATCACGTAGCTGCCACGCAGACGCACTTCGCCATTCGGCTCCAGGCGCTTGTAGCCTTTTGGCGGTTCTTCCATGAAGTCATCGCGGTCGATGTAGATTTCACGGGCGAACGGCAACTTGCGCACGCCGAGCTCTTCTTTCTGCGGATGACGCGGCAGCTCGAGGTGATCGACCTTGTCTTCCGGGTAGTTGGTGATGATCACTTTCAGCGGACGCAACACACACATGGCACGCGGGGCGCTGTGGTCGAGGTCGTTGCGGATGCTGAACTCGAGCATGCCGAAATCCACCACGCCGTCGGAACGGTTGGTGCCGACCATCTCGCAGAAGTTGCGGATCGACGCAGGCGTGTAGCCACGGCGGCGGAAGCCCGACAGCGTGGACATGCGCGGGTCGTCCCAGCCGTTCACGTGCTTCTCGTCCACCAGTTGCTTGAGCTTGCGCTTGCTGGTGATGGTGTAGTTCAGGTTCAGGCGGCTGAACTCGTACTGGCGTGGGTGCGCCGGCACTGGCAGATGCTCCAGGAACCACTCGTACAGCGGGCGATGGCTTTCGAACTCCAGGGTGCAGATGGAGTGCGTGATGCCTTCGATGGCGTCCGACTGACCGTGGGTGAAGTCGTAGTTCGGGTAGATGCACCACTTGTCACCGGTCTGGTGGTGATGGGCATGGCGGATGCGGTACATGATCGGGTCGCGCAGGTTCATGTTCGGCGAGGCCATGTCGATCTTGGCACGCAGCACACGGGCGCCGTCCGGGAACTCACCGGCGCGCATGCGGGCGAACCAGTCCAGGTTCTCTTCCACCGAACGGTCGCGGAACGGGCTGTTCTTGCCCGGCTCGGTCAGGCTGCCACGGTATTCCTTGGCCTGTTCCGGGCTCAGGTCGTCGACGTAGGCCTTGCCGGCCTTGATCAGCTCGACGGCCCAGTCGTGCAACTGGTCGAAATATTGGGAGGCATAGCGCACTTCACCAGACCATTCGAAGCCCAGCCACTTCACGTCGCTTTCAATGGCGTCGATGTATTCCTGGTCTTCCTTGGCCGGGTTGGTGTCGTCGAAACGCAGGTGCGTGACGCCCCCGAACTCCTGGGCCAGGCCGAAGTTCACACAGATCGACTTGGCGTGGCCGATGTGCAGGTAACCGTTGGGCTCTGGCGGGAAACGGGTGACGATCTGCGTGTGCTTGCCCGAATCCAGGTCCGCCTGGATGATCGGGCGCAGGAAATTGACCGGGACGGCAGGTCCGGCCTTGGAATTCGAGGTAGGGTCGACAGTGGGCTTGCTCATAGGATCCTTGAACAGACAGGTTCGTGGCCGGGTGGGGCCAGATAAAACAAAGCGCTCATCATAGCCGAAGCGGTCAATACACTGACAGAGTGCGGCTTGAAACTGCTGCTTTAATTGAGGCTTAAATGACGAACGCGGTAAAAAACCACCTCGAAATTCCCGCCGGGCACGCTAAACTGCGCGCCTTGGCCGCCGTTTCGCCAAACCGGTCGTGGTGCCCAGGCACCCAAACCCACGAATTCCCTGAAAAGAGTAGTGAACATGACTCAAGTCAAACTGACCACCAACCACGGTGACATCGTCATCGAGCTGAACGCCGAGAAAGCGCCGATCACCGTCGCCAACTTCATCGAGTACGTGAAGGCCGGCCACTACGAAAACACCGTTTTCCACCGTGTCATCGGCAACTTCATGATCCAGGGCGGCGGTTTCGAGCCTGGCATGAAAGAAAAGAAAGACAAGCGCCCAAGCATCCAGAACGAAGCGGACAACGGCCTTTCCAACGACAAGTACACCGTCGCCATGGCCCGTACCATGGAGCCGCATTCGGCCTCCGCGCAGTTCTTCATCAACGTTGCCGACAACGCTTTCCTGAACCACAGCGGCAAGAACGTACAGGGTTGGGGCTACGCAGTATTCGGTAAAGTGACCGAAGGCCAGGACGTCGTCGACAAGATCAAAGGCGTGCAGACCACCGGTAAAGCCGGTCACCAGGACGTTCCGGCAGAAGACGTCATCGTCGAGAAAGCCGAGATCATCTAAGCGTGATCTTGCTGATTTCAGACTTGCATCTGGAAGAGGAGCGCCCGGACATCACCCGGGCGTTTCTGGATCTGCTCCACGGCCGCGCCCGTGGCGCCCAGGCGTTGTACATTCTGGGGGACTTCTTTGAAGCCTGGATTGGCGATGATGGCATGACCCCCTTCCAACGTTCGATTGGCGAGGCTCTGCGTGAGCTGAGCGACAGCGGCACCCCGATTTTCATCATGCACGGCAACCGCGACTTCCTGATCGGCAAGGCGTTCTGCAAGGCCGCCGGTGCCACCTTGCTCAAGGACCCGAGTGTCGTGCAACTCCAGGGCGAGCCTGTGCTGCTGATGCACGGCGACAGCCTCTGCACCCGCGACGTCGGCTACATGAAGCTGCGGCGCATCCTGCGCAACCCGGTTGTGCTGTTTATCCTGCGCCACCTGCCCCTGCGCACCCGCCACAAACTGGCGCGCAAGCTGCGCAGCGAAAGCCGCGCGCAGACACGCATGAAGGCCAACGATATCGTCGATGTGACGCCCGAAGAAGTGCCGCGGGTGATGCAGCAATTCGGCGTCCACACCCTGGTCCACGGCCACACCCACCGCCCCGCCATTCACAAGCTGCAGATTGGCGACCAGGCAGCCCGACGCATTGTGCTGGGGGACTGGGACAAGCAGGGCTGGGCGTTGCAGGTGGATGAGCAAGGGTTTCAGTTGGCGGCGTTTGATTTCGTCAATCCGCAGTTGGCGTTGCCTGGGGCTTGAGCCACCAACACCCCTGATCCCTGTGAAAAGAGATCAAACTGTGGGAGGGGCAAGCCCCCTCCCACAGTTGACTGCATGCCAGCCCTTGCGGATCAGTGGCCGGAGGCCTCCGGACCCGCCTTCGCGCCAAATGGCGGCTTCGCCAGCCAGACCAGCAGCATCAGCGCCATGAACATCCAGCCCAGCAACGTGAAGTAATCCACGGTGGACATCATGTACGCCTGGCTGTTGAGAATCTGCTCCAGCTGGCTGTAGGCCTTCTGCCCTGCCCCACCCAGCGCGTCCAGTGCATTGCGCGTGGCCGAATCGTAGGTGGTCATGTTTTCGCTCATGTACGCATGGTGCTGGTCGGCCCGGCGAATCCAGATCCACGTGGTCAACGAGGCTGCAAAGCTACCCCCGAGGGTCCGCAGGAAGGTCGCGAGTCCCGCGCCGTCGGCAATCTGGTGCGGCGGCAGGTCGGACATCAGGATGCTCAAGGTCGGCATGAAGAACAGCGCCACGCCGATGCCCATGAACAACTGCACCAGGGCGATGTGCTGGAAGTCCACTTCATTGGTGAAGCCTGCGCGCATGAAGCAACTCAGGCCAATCGCCAGGAACGCCAGGCCCGCCAGCAACCGCAGGTCGAACTTGTGTGCGTACTTGCCCACAAACGGCGACATCAGCACCGGCAGGATGCCAATCGGCGCAACGGCCAGACCGGCCCAGGTTGCGGTGTAGCCCATCTGGGTTTGCAGCCATTGCGGCAAGATCAGGTTGATGCCAAAGAACCCCGCGTAGCCGAGGATCAACACGATGGTGCCGATGCGGAAGTTGCGGTACGCAAACAGCCGCAGGTTGACCACCGGGTGTTTGTCGGTGAGCTCCCAGATCACGAACACCGCCAGGGCAATCGCCGAAATCGCCGCACCAATGATGATGAAGTTGGACTCGAACCAGTCCAGGTCGTTGCCCTTGTCGAGAATGATCTGCAAGGCGCCCACGCCGACGATCAGGCTCAGCAGCCCGACGTAATCCATCGGCTGGTAGCTGGTGACCACCGGGCGTTTCTTCAGTTGGGAACGCACCACCATCACCGCAAAGATGCCGATGGGCACGTTGATGAAGAAGATCCACGGCCAGCTGTAGCTGTCGGTGATCCAGCCGCCGAGGATCGGCCCGGCAATCGGCGCGACCACCGTGACCATTGCCAGTAACGCCAGGGCCATGCCGCGCCTGGCGGGCGGGTAGACCGCGATCAGCAGGGTCTGGGTCATCGGGTACAACGGCCCCGCCACCAACCCTTGCAGCACGCGAAAGCCAATCAGCTCGGGCATGGAGGTGGAAATACCGCACAGGAACGACGCCAGCACAAACAGGATGGTCGCCCACAAAAACAGTTTCACCTCGCCAAACCGGCGGCTGAGCCAGCCGGTCAGCGGCAAGGCGATGGCGTTACTCACCGCAAACGAGGTAATGACCCAGGTGCCCTGCTCCGAACTCACGCCCAGGTTGCCGGAAATAGTCGGCAACGCCACGTTGGCGATGGTGGTGTCGAGCACCTGCATGAACGTCGCCAGCGACAGGCCTATAGTGGCCATCAACAGGCTGGGTGGCGTGAAGGAGGCGTTATTGCTCATCAGCGTTGCACAGCTTTTGGCGCGGCGACGCTGTTGTCATGGATCAACTGGGTGATCATGGCGTCGGCTTCGGCCAGTTGGCGTTCATACACGTTGGTGGTGAACGAGGCCTTTTGCGGGGCCTGTTGCGCCAGCACCGGGCCGCTCTGGTCGTGCAGGTCCACACTCACCAGCGTCGACAGGCCGACCCGCAGCGGGTGCTTGGCCAACTCGTCGGCATTGATATGGATACGCACCGGCACGCGTTGCACGATCTTGATCCAGTTACCGGTGGCGTTCTGCGCTGGCAGCAGCGCGAACGCACTGCCGGTGCCCGCGCCGAGGCTGTCGATGGTGCCGCTGAACTTCACGTCGCTGCCATAGATGTCCGATTCGATGTCCACGGGCTGACCGATGCGCATGTCGCGCAGCTGAGTTTCCTTGAAGTTGGCGTCGATCCACAGTTGGTTCAGCGGGATCACTGCCATCAGCGCGGTGCCGGGCTGGACGCGCTGGCCCAACTGCACGGTGCGCTTGGCCACGTAGCCGGTGACCGGCGCGATCAAGGTGCTGCGCGCGTTGGTCAGGTAGGCCTGACGCAATTGCGCGGCGGCCGCTTGTACATCCGGGTGGGACGAAATCACCGTGTCATCCACCAACGCGTTGCTGGTCTTGAGCTGTTGCTCGAGGTTGGTCAGCGCGTTCTTGGCAGCCGTCAGGCTGTCACGGGCGTGGGACAGTTCTTCCTGGGAAATCGCACCGCCCTGGGCCAGCGTCTTGCGGCGATTGAAGTTGTCCTGGGCCGTCTGCACATCGGCTTTCTGCGCGTTGACCTGAGCCTTCATGCCATCCACGTTGCTGTACAAGCCGCGTACCTGGCGCACGGTGCGGGCCAGGTTGGCCTGGGCACTTTGCAGGCCGACGGCCGCGTCGTTCGGGTCGAAGTTGACCAGCACCTGGCCTTCGTGGACCAAGTCGCCATCGTCGGCGCCGATGCTCACCACGGTGCCGGTGACCAGCGGGGTGATTTCCACCACGTTGCCGTTTACATAGGCGTCATCGGTGCTTTCGCTGAAGCGCCCGTAGAGTTCGTGCCAGGCCCACACGCCGACGACGCCGAGGATGACGATCAGCGCCAGCCCCGTGAGCATGATCTTGCGTTTGCGTGGGTTGTTGTCTTGCGGTGTTGCGGTGTTGCTGTCGGCAGTGGCCATGACAAATACCTCAAATTATTCCGTGCGTGTGGCGGGGGTGGTTGCGGCCACGTTATTGGCGTTGAAACCGCCACCCAGGGCCTGCATCAATTGAATCGACAGATCGATCTGCGCAGCATTCAGCGTCGCCAGCTGACGCTGGGCCTGCAGCAATTGCTGCTCGATGCTGAGCACATCCAGGTAGTTACCGATGCCCGAGCTGTAGCGTTGCAGTCCGGTGTCGTAGGACTGCTGGGCGATGTCGGCGGCGTGCTGCTGGGCCTGGATCTGCCGGCCGGTGTCGCGCAGTTGCGTGATCGTGCTGCCGATATCGCCAAGGGCCTGCACCAGGGTCTTGTTGTACTGGGCCACGGCCAGGTCGTAGTCGGCGTCGCGGGCATCGAGGTCGGCACGCAGGCGGCCACCGTCGAAGATCGGCAGCGAGATCGTCGGCGCGATGCTGAAGAACCGGCTGGGCGAACCGAACATCGCATCACCCAGCAACGACTCGGCCCCGGCACTCGCGCTCAGGTTGAGGTTGGGGTAGAAGCGGGTCTTGCTCGCGTCGATATTCTTGCCGGCCGCCTCGACCCGCCAGCGCGCGGCGATCAGGTCTGGGCGACGGCCCAGCAATTCGGCGGGCAATACCGCGGGGACGGCGACGGCGCTGGGCTTGAGCACAGCAGGACGGGCCAACTCACCGCCACGGTCCGGGCCTTTGCCGAGCAACACCGCCAACGCGATCCTGGCGCTCGACAGTTGTTTTTCCGCGTCGATCAACTGGGACTGGGCGCTGGCTTCGAGGCTTTCGGTCTGCTGGTACTGGTAGTGGCTGTCGATACCGGAATTGAGCCGCCGCTGGCCGAGGTCGAGCATCTGGCGGGTACGCTTGAGGTCGTCGTTGGCCAGGTCCCGCACGATATGCGCCTGGCCCAAATCGCTGTAAGCCTTGGCCACGTTGGCGGCCAGGGTCAGGCGCGCGGCTTGCTGGTCGACCTCGGCGGCACGCGCCTGGCCCAATGCGGCTTCCCAGGCGGCGCGCTGGCCGCCCCAGAGGTCGAAGGTGTAATTGAAGCTGGCGCTGATATTTCGCACAGTGGCGTAGGCATCGCCCTGCCCCAGCGGATCCTGGTCCTTGGCCAAGCGCGAACGGCTTACACCGGCGCTGGCATCCAGGGTCGGCATGCGCGCCGCGTCGGCGGCGTAGGCCGCGGCTTCGGCCTGATGGGCACGGGCGGCGGCAACTTGCATGTCCGGGCTGTGTTGCAGGGCTTCCTGGATCAGACCGTCGAGCTGCGGGTCACCGAGGCTTTTCCACCAGTCGGCGCTGGGCCAGGCAGCGGCGGACAGGGTTACGTCGCTCAAGGATTTGCCGGCTTGCAGGGTGTTCGCGTCAAGGCGCTTGCCCTGGGTATCGAGGCCGCTGTAGTTGGCGCAGCCGGCCATGCTCATGGCGGCCAGCACCAGGCAAAGGGCACGTGGGTTCATTCTTTACCTACCCGCTGCAGGGTGATGGGGTCACCGGCAGCTATCAGAATTTTCTTGAGAATCTTTTCCAGCGTTTCCAATTCACCGGGCTCCAGGGCGCCAGCGAGCTGGTTCAACGCTTGCGCGCCGATGTGCGGGAGCATGTCGGCCAGGCGTTGGCCGCCGGCAGTGAGCACCAACTGCACCTGGCGGCGGTCGAGTTCGGAGCGCTTGCGATCGAGCAGACCCTTTTGCTCGAGGCGGTCGAGCATGCGGGTCATCGAGCCGCTGTCCAGCGACAGGTTGCGGCACAGCTCCGCCGGGGTGTCGACACCGAACTGCGCCATGATGATCAGCACCTTGAACTGCGCGGCAGTGATGCCGTGGGGCTCCATGTGGGTGTCGATGATCTTGTCTTTAAGGAGCGCGGCACGACCCAGCAACAGGCCGAGGTGGCAGTTGTGGAAGTTGTCCGGGGTGAAGTGAGGCATCGAAAGTCACCTTATTACTGCCTAGGCAGTGAATGTGTGACGAGATATTACTGCTTAGGCAGCGAATGTCAAATGGAATAGTTAGGTTGCTTTGTATTTTCTTGAAATATGGAAGTGGAACACAAACAAATGTGGTTGGGGGCAAGCCCCCTCCCACACTTTTGTCCCGGTGAGGCCTAGAAATCGCGCTTGTAGAAGATGTCCAGGGAGCTCGCCACGCCACTCGCCACTTCCAGATACACCTTCTTGCTCAACAAATACCGCAACGCAATCGTGCTGGCCGGCTCAAACACCCCCACGCCATAACGCAGGCTGAGCTTTTCGGTGATCTTGCCGCTGGCGACCACCGCCGTATCGTTGCCGCTGCCCTGGGTGTCGAGTTCGAAGTCCTGGATACCCAGGTTCTTGGCCAGGTCCGAGGTGACCCCGGCGCTGCCCATCAAGCCCAGCCCCAGCGCAGCTTGGGCGAGCATGTTGTTGTCTTCGCCCGTGGTGCTCAACGGACGGCCGAGCACCAGGTAGGACAGCGCTTGCTCCTGGCTCATGGCCGGCTCGGAGAAGATCTGCGTGGTCGGCTGTTCGGCGCTGCCGCTGAGGCGGATACCCGCAGTGACGTCGTCGGTCTTGCGGATCGCTTCGATGTCCAGGTACGGCTGGTCCAGAGGACCGGCGAACAGCAGCCGGGCACGGCGCACGTCGAGCTTCTGGCCGTAGGCGCGGTAGCGGCCGTCGTTAAGCCACAGTTCGCCCCGGGTGTCGAGGTTGTCGCCGATATGCACATGCCCCTGCACCTTGGCAGTCAGGCCGAAACCCGAGAAGTTGAGCTGGTCTTCGCCCACCGCCACATCGATATCCATCGCCATGGCCATCGGTGGCTTGCCCTCCTCGGTCTGGCTGCCGATGATCACCGTGTCGTCCGACACCTTGACGGTCGACGGCGGCAATTCGCGCACGGTGATATCGCCCCGCGGGATCTGCACCTTGCCGGCAATCGCGAGCTTGTCGTCCTTCATGCTGACTTTCAGGTCCGGCGCCACTTCCAACACGGCGTACGGCTCCACGGTGACCGGCAGCTGCGAGCCTTGCAGGCTCAGGTCCACCACCAGCGCCCGCCCCCAATCGACCTGGCCCTTGAGGCTGCCCTGCCCGGCCTTGCCGCTGCGCCAGGCGCCGTTGAGCTGCACGCTTTCACCGGCAATCAATGCCTGCACATTCAAGCCTTCCAGGCTGATGGGCAACTCCGGCCCGGAGACTTCGCCGCCCACCAGGTTCACGTTGCCGTTGACCAGGGGGGCCAGCAGGCCACCGGAAATACGGCCGCTGCCGTTGAGTTTGCCGCTGAGGGTTTCCACCATCGGCAGGAACGGCCGCGCCACGGCCAGATCAAGGCCGGCGAGGCTGAAGTTGCCGGTGATCGGTTTGTTGTTCGGCAACGGGTTGAGTTGGGCCTGCACCATCAGTTCACCGAGCTTGCCGCCTCGGAAATTCAGCTGGGTGTCGATGCGTTTGGGATTGAGGGTGGTTTCCAGCTTCAAGGTGTCGTAGGGGAAATCCAGCCACTGGTCCTTGTCTTTGACGCGCAAGGTGCCGCCGCTGGCATCCACCGAGACCACGCCTTTGGGGCCGCTCTCCGGCAGGTCCAACTGCAGGTCGGCGTTGAGCTTGCCCTGCCAGGCGAAGTCCTTGGGCAGGAACGCCGCCAGGCTGTCGATGGGGAATTGCTTGAGGTGATAACGCAGCTTGGGCTCGGGCATCAGCCGCTGGTCTTCCCCGCACAAGCTGGCTGGGCCGGACACCCAACAATGCGCGGCAAAGGTCAGCTTGCCATCGGCGAGGCGTTCGATTCTGGCCGGCGCTTGCAGCTTCCAATCCTGGCCGCCAGCTTGCACATCGCCGCTGGCGAGGCGCCCGCGCCAGTTGCCCTGGTCGAGGTTGCCGTCCAACGCCAAGGCCAGCTTGACCAGTGGACCCGCCAGATCGAGTTGGACTTTCTGGTTCTTGATATCGCCTTGGGCACTGGCGGTGAGCGTACCGACCTGGGTGTCCCCGGACTGAATGCCACTGCCCTTGAGGTCGATCTTCGCGCGCTGGGCGCTGTCGAGGCTGGCGTCGAGGATCAGGTTTTGCAGGCGGTTGTCGGCAAACGCCAGTTGCTGGCCCTTGAGGCCGAGCTTGCCCTGGGGCGCCTTGAGCGTGCCGGCTACGTCGAGACGACCGTTGACTTGCCCGCGCAACTGCGGCCACAGCTGGGCCAGGCGCGCGAGTTTGATATCGATCTGGCCAGCCAGGCGCTGTTGCAGGCTGCCGCTACCGTTGATGCGGTTGTCGCCCAGGCGTATGTCGAGGTTGGCCAGCGTCCATTGCTCCCCTGCACCCTCAGCCTTGGCCGCGAGCACGGCGGGTTGCCCACGCAGGCGGCCCTTGAGGTCCAAATCGGCATTGAGCTTGAGTTGCTCATTCTTGAACTCGCCCTTGCTGCGCAGCGGTCCGGCCAGGGTACCGGGCAGTTCCGCGACCCAGTACGCCGGGTTCAGTGCCGACAGGTCCAAAGCGGTATCCCAGGCGATGCCATCGGCAAACTGGACGTTCAGGTGACCTTCAGCCTTGCCTTGGCCCGCCGTGAGTTTCAGTTCGGGCAGGAATATCTGCTTGAGGTCGCCGCTGAACGGCGTGACTACATTGAACTTGCCTGCCGGGCCGTCGAGATCGGCCTTGAGGTTGCCCAGGTAATGGCCGTCCTTGTAGGCGATTTCGCCATTGAAGGTGCGCAATGCGACCTGCGGCTCGTCGATCACCGGATACAAGCGGTGCCAGGGGAAATCCAGCCAGTCGATCTTGGCAGTGGCACTGAAGCCTTGCTGCCAGTCCAGTTGGGCGGTCAGCTTGAGGCTTTGCTGGTCACCGGCATTCAGGTCAAGGCCGGCAATCTGTGCCCCCTTGGCATCGACCCGACCTTGCAGCAGCAGGTCCACCGGGCCTTTTTCTGCGGGCAGTACGGCTTTGCCTTGCAGTTGGTAGCCGCTTTTCAGGTCGCCTTTGGCCGTCAGGTCCAATTGATTGAGTTGCAAGGTGTCGGGCAACTCGGCACTGGGCTTGAAGCCGTCGGCGGTGATACGCACCTGGGCCGGCAGATTGTCCGCCAGGGGTTGCAGCTCACCGGTGAGTTTGGCGGGCAGGTAACCAGTGCTGTCAGCATCGAGCTTGAGGGTCTTGAGCAGGTCGCCATCGATGTTCAGCGCGACCTTCCACGGCGCGCCGCCCGGCGCGTAGGGCAGGCTCAGGTTGCCGGAAGCGGCCAGCGGCCAGTCGCCGCTGGGTTGCAGCAGGCCGGCGAGGTCCAATACGAGGTCGTCGCGCTGCAGGTGCACCGAGTCAATCCGCAGGCCCGCAGCGGTCCAGTGCGCCGCCAGTTGCAGGCCCTTGAGTTCCTCGCTGCCGTTGAACAGCAGGCTACCGACGCGAATGTCGCCCAACTGGATAGCAACGGGTAGCTTCAAGTCAGGCAGCTGGATCGGGCCGCTGCTTTCCTCGGTACTGGGCGGCAATTGCAGGCTGACCTGCTCCACGTCCAGGTGGTCGATGCACAGGGTCATGCGCAACAGGCACGCCGGCGACCATTCGAAGGTCGGCGCCGTGAGTTCCACACGGCTGCTGTCCTGCTGCCACAGCAGGTGATCGGCACGCCAGCGGCCGCCCAAATGGCCCTGGAAATTCTCTACCGTCAAGCCCGGAACGCGGCCCAACGCCCAACGACTGCCCGCCTGGGTACCGAGTACGCTCCACACTGCCAGCAACAGCACCGCAAGGACGGCCAACACGGCCAGCCCGGCTATTTTCACACCACGCATCACAACTCAGGCCCCATGGAAAAGTGCAAGCGAACGCCACCCGGATCTTCGAGGGCATGGGCCAGGTCAAGGCGGATCGGGCCGACCGGCGACACCCAGCGAATACCGACGCCGACGCCGGTCTTGAGGCTGGGCAGGTCCAGGGAGTTGAAGGAGTTGCCCTGGTCGATAAAGGTCGCGACCCGCCATTTGTCGGTGATGGAATACTGATACTCGGCGCTCACAGCCACCATGTAGCGGCCACCGATGCGATCACCCAGGTCGTTCTCCGGCGACAAGGTTTGATACTCATACCCACGCACACTCTGGTCACCACCGGCAAAGAAGCGCAGCGAAGGCGGCACCGATTTGTAGCCATTGGTGGCACTGCCGCCCACTTGTGCGCGCGCGAGGAAACGGTGGTTATCCCACAAGGTAGTCAAGCCTTTGATGGTGGCGGTGCCGTAAAGCAGGTTGGTGTCGGAACCCAGGCCTTCCTTGGCGACCTTGGCGTCGAACATCAGGCGATAACCGTTGTGCGGGTCGATACGGTTGTCGCTGCGCAGGTAGGAATAGTTGACCCCTGGCATCACCAGGTTACTGAGGCCGGAGTCATTGCCCAGGCGATATTCTTCGCGCTGGTATTTGAGCGAGATCACCCGGGTCCAGCCGCTGGGCAGCTTGCTGTGCCACTCGGGGCCGAGGGTGAGCAGTTTGCTGAGGCTGTCGGTGTTGGCCAGTTCTTCGTTCTGGTAACCGCCGGCGAAACGCAATTTGTCGGTGAGCGGCGGGTCCAGCGGGATGTCGTACCACAACCCGACGTTCTGCCGGGGTGCCGAGAGCTCCGCTTCCCAGCCGTAACTGTGCCCTTGGGGATTGACCCAATGGCGGGTCCAGTTGGCCTTGCCACGCGGGCCGACGTCGGTGGAAAACCCCAGGCCCAGGCCCATGGTGCGCGGCTTGCGGGTTTCCAGCTGTACGGCCACCGGGATCACATCCTGGGTCGCGGCGGCCGGTGCGGCGTCCACCCGCACACCTTCGAAAAACCCGCTGCCTTGCAGGTTCTGGTTGAGTTCGGCGATGAGTTCGGAGTCGTAAGGAGCGCCGCTCTTGAACGGCACCATGCGTTGCAGCAATTCTTCGTCAAAGGGTGTATCACCGGCAAAGTTGACCTTGCCGAGGGTGTAGCGCGGGCCGCTGTCGTAGATCAATTCGATGTCGGCGACACCTGCCTGGGGGTCCACCGCGAGTTTCTGGCGAGTAAAGCGCCCACTGAAAAACCCGTAGCGCGACGCCTGGTTCTGGATCAGGCGCTTGGCGTCTTCATAACGGCCATGGTTGAGCACCGCGCCGGACTTGAGTTCGTCGCTGGCGGGCACGCGAAACCCCTTGAGGTCCGCCGCCTGGCCGTCAACCCTGATGGTCACGTTGCGCAAATGCACCGGCTCGCCGGGGTCGACAGTAAGGATCAGGCGCGGGTTCTTGCCGCCCCTGACGTCACTTTCGATTTGCGGCTGATAGAAACCCAGCGCCTGGGCCGCTTTGCGCGCCTGCTCCTCGGCGCCGCGGCTGAACCGCAGCAAGGCCTCTTCATCACGGTCGCCAACCCCGCCGATGTAGCCTTCGATGTTGGCTTTCAACGCGTCGTTCGAAGGCTTGACCCGCACGTCCAGCTCGCTTTGCGCCAATGCGCCGCAGCTTGTGAACAGCAGGACCAAGCCGCTGGTAAATCTTCCTGGAAACTTCATAGGCGGGGATGCTACACGAGCAGGGGAGATTCGTTGAACTCGGATTTATCTGAATATTTCTGGATCAAGCCGTTACCGCCTGAACCCGCTGAGGGTTGGGATGGAAAAACACATGTTCCAGGACCGGTCCTACGGCAACCTCACCAATTTCCTCATAGCCCTGACGCTTGTAGAACTCCAGATAGCGAGAATTCCCCGTGTCCAGCACCACGCCGGAAGAATGCGGATCTTCAGCGCACCAGTTGTGAACTGCTTCCAGTAGCTGCTCGCCGTAATGCTTGCCCTGGAACTGCGGGTGAATGCCCAACAGCGGCAGTACGTGCACCGATTCACCGGGCAGGCACGCGAGGACCGCGTGGTAGTAGTCGAGGTAACGACGCGTGCCCCTCACGCCGGTACTCAGCCACATGCGGATCTGCCAGGCCCAGCTCTCGGTGATGCCCAGGCGGCGTTGCGGTGGCGCGATCAATGCGATGCCGATCAAACGGTCATTGACGAATAGGCCGATGGCCGGCAATTTCTGGAAGAAGTGCTGCTTGACCAACTCACGCACGGTGGCACGTACACGCTGCTCGTAGCCAGGACGCTCGGCTTCGAACAGATAGGCGAAGGTCGGCTCATGCCGATAGGCCTGATACAACAGGGAGCGCGCCTCACGGGAATAGCCGCTGTTGAGCAGGCGAATTTCGGCAATGGCAGTAGAAGTGTCCGGCATTAGAATCAATCTCCCTGGGCGCCATTGAAAAAGATGACGTTCTTATGGGTACGAACCTGCGCGGGGCCAGTCGTTCCCAGACATTAGCAGCGCAACTGCCCTACCGCCACGCTGGCCCCCGTCCGACTTGTCGGCTAGCATCGCCCTTTTGCCAGGACTGGACTGCCGACCATGAAAATCGTCTCCTTCAATATCAACGGGCTGCGCGCCCGCCCTCATCAGTTGGCGGCGCTGATCGAGAAGCATCAACCGGATGTGATCGGCCTGCAGGAAACCAAAGTCCACGATGACCAGTTCCCCCTGGCTGAAGTGCAGGCCCTGGGCTATCACGTGTACTTCCATGGGCAAAAAGGCCACTACGGTGTGGCCCTGCTTTCGCGCAAAGAAGCCCTGAGTGTGCACAAGGGTTTCGCCACCGATGAAGAAGACGCTCAGCGCCGCTTTATCTGGGGCACCTTCGCCGACGAAAACGGCAACCCGATTACCATCATGAACGGCTATTTCCCACAGGGCGAAAGCCGCGACCACCCCACCAAGTTTCCGGCCAAGCAGCGCTTCTATGCAGACCTGCAGCAGTTGCTGGAGAGCCAGTTCAGCAACGAACAGCCATTGGTGGTGATGGGCGACATCAATATTTCCCCGGAAGACATCGACATCGGCATCGGCGCCGACAATGCCAAGCGCTGGCTCAAGACGGGCAAATGCAGCTTCCTGCCGGAAGAACGCGAGTGGATGGCCCGTTTGAAGAACTGGGGCCTGGTGGACAGCTTCCGCCACCTCAACCCGACCGTGGCGGACCGCTTCAGTTGGTTCGACTACCGCAGCCGGGGTTTCGAGGACGAACCCAAGCGCGGCCTGCGCATTGACGTGATCATGGCGTCCAACGGCCTGCTGCCACGGGTCAAGGATGCCGGCGTGGATTACGACCTGCGCGGGTTGGAAAAACCCTCGGACCATGCGCCGATCTGGCTGGAACTCAGCTGACAACACCGTAATCTGTGGGCGCTGGCTTGCCAGCTCCCACACTTGTTAGCAGCGGCGCTGCCCATCACATTACTGAAACCTTACTGACTTATTCTCGCGGCACTCCCTTTGGCTTGAGAAGGTGGCGGCATGAGGCTGCGCGTTCTGTTCCTGTTGGTGCTTTTTCCCCTCTTCGCTGTTTCCGCACCCCTTCCCGTTCCTGATCAAGGCCCTGCTTTGCGCATCCAGGGTTCCAACACCATTGGCGCGGCGCTGGGCCCGGCACTGGTCAAGGGGATGATGGAACAGCAGGGTTTGCAAGCGGTGCACAGCGAACCGGCGCACGGCACCAATGAACAACGCGTGGTCGGCAAGACCCGCCAGGGCAAGACGGTGACAATCGAGGTTGCCGCCCACGGGTCCAGCACCGGCTTTCATGCGCTGAAGACATCCACCGCCGACCTCGCGGCGTCATCCCGCCCGATCAAGGACAGCGAACTGGTCGACCTTGAACCCCTGGGCGACCTGAAAAGCCCCGAGGCGGAACACGTGATTGCCATCGACGGCCTGGCCATCATCCTCAACCCGCAAAACCCGTTGAACACCCTCGATACCGCGCAATTGGCGCAGATCTTCAACGGCGACATCGCCACCTGGGAAGCCCTTGGCGGTGCAGGCGGCGCCATTCATTTATATGCGCGGGATGACCAGTCCGGCACCTACGACACGTTCAAAGAACTGGTACTGAACCGACACGGCAAGCCACTGGCTGCCGGCGCCAAGCGTTTCGAGTCCAGCGAGCAGTTGTCCGACGCGGTGAGCAAGGACCCGCAAGGTATCGGCTTCATCGGCCTGCCCTACGTACGCCAGGCCAAAGCGGTGGCGATTGTCGACGGTGATTCGCAACCGATGTTGCCGATGAACAGCCTGATTGCCACCGAGGACTACCCGCTGTCACGCCGGCTGTTTTTCTACCTGCCGCCCTCCAGCCGCAACCCTTGGGCCAAGGCGTTGGTGGATTTCAGCCAGAGCGGCAAAGGCCAGGCAATGGTCGCAGCCAGCGGGTTCATTGCGCAACACGTGCAGGCGATGACCGTGGAGCCGCGCCCGTCGATGCCCGAGGACTATCAAGCGATTGCTCGCAATGCCCAGCGGCTGACTGTGAATTTTCGCTTCGAGGAAGGCAGCGCCAGCCTCGACAACAAGGCACGGCAGGATTTGCAGCGCGTGGTGGCGTACCTCAAGAGCCACGACAAACTCGATAAACAAGTGACGCTGGTGGGCTTCGGCGACGCCAAGAACGACCCGCAGCGCGCCGCGTTGCTGTCGAAGTTGCGCGGCATGGCGGTGCGCAGGGAATTGGTCAAGAGCGGCGTGGTGCTGCGCGATATTCGCGGGTTTGGGGCGCAGATGCCGGTGGCGGCGAATACCGCGGATGAGGGGCGGATCAAGAATCGGCGGGTGGAGGTGTGGGTGTACTGAGCCCTGGGTGATGTGGTGCTGCTACTGGCTTCATCGGGGGCAAGCCCCCTCCCACACGTTGATGTGTGAACACTTTCACATGTGGGACGGCGCTTGCTCCCGATTGCAGGCGACCAGGCCCTACTGCCCGCCGCGCATGAGTTCCCGCGGCACATACTTGCCGATCTCGAACTTGCCGATGGCCGCACGGTGCACTTCGTCCGGGCCATCGGCCAGGCGCAGGGTGCGTTGCATGGCGTACATGTAGGCCAACGGGAAATCGTTGGATACCCCGGCACCGCCGTGGATCTGGATCGCGCGGTCAATCACTTTCAACGCCACGTTCGGCGCCACCACCTTGATCTGGGCGATTTCGCTTTTCGCTACTTTATTGCCGGCGGTGTCCATCATGTACGCCGCCTTCAACGTCAGCAGGCGCGCCATGTCGATTTCCATGCGTGAGTCGGCGATCTTGTCGATATTGCCGCCCAGCCGCGCCAAAGGCTGGCCAAACGCAGTGCGGCTGACGGCGCGTTTGCACATCAATTCCAGCGCGCGTTCGGCCATGCCGATGGAGCGCATGCAGTGGTGAATGCGGCCTGGGCCGAGGCGGCCCTGGGCAATTTCGAAGCCACGGCCTTCGCCGAGCAGGACGTTTTCGTAGGGTACGCGCACGTTCTCGAACAGCACTTCGGCGTGGCCGTGGGGCGCGTCGTCGTAGCCGAACACCGGCAGTGGCCGTACGATTTTCACCCCGGGAGTGTCCACCGGCACCAGGATCATCGAGTGTTGCTGGTGGCGCGGTGCGTCGGGGTTGCTCAGGCCCATGAAGATCAGAATCTTGCAGCGCGGGTCACAGGCACCAGAGGTCCACCACTTCTTGCCGTTGATCACCCATTCGTCGCCTTGGCGCTCAGCTCGGGCGGCCATGTTGGTGGCGTCGGATGAGGCGACGTCCGGTTCAGTCATGGCGAACGCCGAGCGGATCTCGCCGCGCAACAGCGGCTGCAGCCAGCGCTCCTTTTGCTCTTCGTTGGCGTAGCGCACCAACACTTCCATGTTGCCGGTGTCGGGGGCGGAGCAGTTGAACGGCTCCGGGCCCAGCAGGGAGCGGCCCATGATCTCCGCCAGTGGCGCGTATTCGAGATTGGTCAGGCCGGCGCCCAGTTCGGATTCCGGCAGGAACAGGTTCCACAAGCCTTCCGCTTTGGCCTTCGCCTTCAGCGATTCCATGATCGCAGTAGGCTGCCAGCGGTCACCTTCGTTGACCTGGCGTTCGAACACCGGTTCGGCCGGGTAAACGTGTGTGTCCATAAACGCGGTGACACGTTCACGCAGTTCCTGAACCTTGGGCGAGTAAGCGAAATCCATGGGCAGCTCCCTTCTTGGAGAGGTTGTTTAGGTCATGGAATCGATGCTAGAACAGCGTTGATAATTTACCTAGCCTATTCTCGGCGTGTATTAACATTCATCACCGATATATGATTGACCTATGGCCACCTAACAATAAGAGCGCTGCGAAATGAATCTGAGCAAGGTCGACCTCAACCTGTTTATCGTCTTTGACGCGATTTACACCGAAGCCAACCTGACCCGCGCGGGGCAGATTGTCGGCATCACCCAACCGGCGGTGTCCAACGCCCTGGCACGTCTGCGGGAAACCTTCAATGACCCGCTGTTCGTGCGTACCGCCCAAGGCATGGTGCCCACGCCGATGGCGCAGAACATCATCGGCCCGGTGCGCAATGCGCTGTCGCTGCTGCGGGTGTCGGTGCAGGAAAGCCGCATCTTCAACCCGCAGCAGGCGGCCAAGACTTACCGCATCAGCATGACCGACCTCACCGAGGCGGTGATTTTGCCGCCGCTGTTCCAGCGCCTGCGTCGCCTGGCGCCGACGGTGGTGATCGAGAGTTTCCTGTCCAAGCGCCGCGAAACCACCAAGGAACTGGCCGCCGGGCGCCTCGACTTTGCCGTGGACGCTCCACTCAACACCGACCCGCAGGTGCGTCACGTCAAGCTGATGGAGGACCGCTATGTGTGTGCCATGCGCAAGGGCCATCCGCTGGCGGGCAAGGACAAGCTGAGCCTGGATGATTACCTGGGGCTGACCCACATTCATATCTCCAGCCGCCGCAATGGACTGGGCCATGTGGACCTGGCGCTCGGCAAAATGGGCCTGCAACGCAAGATCGCCCTGCGCTCTCAGCATTACCTGATGGCTTCCCAGGTATTGCAGCAGACCGACATGGTCATGACCGTGCCCGAGCGTTTTGCCCGTCGCCATGAACTGCACTGGTTCAACCTCCCGGTGAACGACGTGCCGGCGGTGGAAACCCACCTGTACTGGCACGAAAGCACCGACCAGGACCCGGCGAACCGCTGGATGCGTGAGCAGATGATCGAGTTGTGCCAACAAGTGACGGCCCATGAGAAAAAGCTCGACGGCAAGCAGGCTTGACCTGTGGCGAATGAGCTTGCTGTGGTGAGCGGGCCTTGACGTATACGTCAACCTGACATTAGCTTAGCGCCAAGACTTTCTTGAGCGCCGCCATGAGCATCACCTACAGCATCTCCGACCTCGCCCGCGAGCTCGACATCACCACCCGCGCCATTCGCTTCTACGAAGAACAAGGCCTGCTGGCCCCGGAACGCCGGGGCCAGGAGCGCATCTACTCGGCACGCGACAAAGTCACTCTCAAGCTGATCCTGCGGGGTAAGCGCATCGGCTTTTCCCTGGCCGAATGCCGCGAGCTGATCGAACTTTACGACCCCACCAGCGGCAATCACATCCAACTCAACAGCATGCTGGCCAAGATCACCGAGCGCCGTGAGCAACTGGAACAACAGTTGCTGGATATCGAACACATGAAACTGGAACTGGACACCGCTGAAGAGCGTTGCACCCAGGCCCTGGCCCATACCCTGCGCCAGGTTGACCACTGACCCGAAGGTAGCTGCCATGTCCCTCCCCTCACACGTTCGCCTGGTAGAAGTCGGCCCGCGCGACGGTTTGCAGAACGAAGCCCAGCCCATCAGCGTGGCGGACAAGGTCCAACTGGTAGACGCCCTGAGTGCGGCGGGCTTGAGCTACATCGAAGTCGGCAGTTTTGTCTCGCCCAAGTGGGTGCCGCAGATGGCCGGCTCGGCCGACGTGTTCGCGCAAATCCAGCGCAAGCCAGGCGTGACCTATGGCGCACTGGCGCCCAACCTGCGCGGTTTTGAAGATGCGCTGGCGGCGGGCGTCAAGGAGGTGGCGGTGTTTGCGGCCGCGTCCGAGGCGTTTTCGCAACGCAATATCAATTGCTCCATCAGCGAAAGCCTGGAGCGTTTTGCGCCGATCATGGCTGCCGCCAGCCAGCATGGCGTCAGCGTGCGCGGCTATGTGTCCTGCGTGCTGGGGTGCCCATACGAAGGCGCAATTGCGCCAGAACAAGTGGCAGCGGTGGCGCGGGAGTTGTTTGCCATGGGCTGCTACGAAGTGTCCCTGGGCGACACCATCGGCACCGGGACAGCCGGCGCCACTCGCCGCCTGTTCGAGGTGGTCGGTGCACAGGTGCCACGGGACAAGCTGGCCGGGCATTTCCATGACACCTATGGGCAGGCCATCGCCAACGTCTACGCCAGCCTGCTGGAAGGTATCAACGTGTTCGACAGCTCTATCGCAGGCCTCGGCGGTTGCCCGTATGCCAAGGGCGCCAGCGGTAACGTCGCCACCGAGGACGTGGTGTACCTGCTCGATGGCCTGGGCATTGAAACGGGTATCGACCTGCAAGCGTTGATTACTGCGGGCCAGCAAATCAGCACCGTATTGGGACGACCGACCGGTTCGCGGGTGGCCAGGGCGCGTAACGCCGGTTGAGTAACCTGGCCGTGACAATGTGTTACCGCCCCCCTGCACATCGAGTAACACGGGAACATATTTTGTCTTAATTGCCGTAGGGCATTTCCTTCAAAAAATTCAAGTCATTGATTTTAAATGAATTTTAAAAGTTGGCACGGCTCCTGCTATCTCTATTGCATAACAAGAATAAAAAGCGCCAAACCTAATAAAAATAAGACGAAACGACTCTGATATAACAAAAACAACACGGCAGAGACGCAGCTAACAGATTTTTTTGGAGAAGATGTGCTTCGCAGGGAACGGCAATGCCGAAACCCGCGACCAGTAGAGAAGAATAAAACTACCTTCAGGTAGCTACCCACTGGTTGGATCGTTCGCGAAGAAGCAGATCAGCGCTCAAAAAAATACGTTTGCTCTTGACCCCGAATGGGGGTCGCCAAAACAGCGGTAAAGGGTAACGGTTGCCAAAAACAACAACAGACCGCCCCTCAATAATAAAAAAAGAGCACGCAACGACAAATTAAAGGGGACCTTCGGGTCCCCTTTGTGCTTTCTGGCGTTTGGCCAATTCAGTCCTATGCCCCTCGATTCACCGCCTGGTTGACGTAAACGTAAACTACGATTGACAGGCTCGTATCGCCAGGTTTACGTTAACGTAAAGGTGAGCGCCCTGCCCCGGCCCGCACCCCACAAAAACAACGTTCAACTAAAGGTGCCTGTCCATGAGTTACCCGTCCCTGAACTTCGCGCTCGGCGAAACCATCGACATGCTGCGCGACCAGGTGCAGTCTTTTGTCGCCAAGGAAATCGCACCCCGCGCGGCGCAAATCGACAGTGACAATCTGTTCCCCGCCGACCTGTGGCGCAAGTTCGGTGACATGGGCCTGCTCGGCATCACCGTCGCCGAAGAATACGGCGGCGCCGGCCTGGGTTACCTCGCGCATGTGGTCGCCATGGAAGAAATCAGCCGGGGGTCGGCCTCGGTAGCGTTGTCCTACGGCGCCCACTCCAACCTGTGCGTGAACCAGATCAACCGCAACGGCAGCCACGAGCAGAAACTCAAGTACCTGCCCAAGCTCATCAGCGGCGAACACGTCGGCGCCCTCGCCATGAGTGAGCCGAACGCTGGCTCCGACGTGGTCTCGATGAAACTGCGTGCCGACAAACGCGGCGATCACTATGTGCTCAACGGCAGCAAGACCTGGATCACCAACGGCCCCGACGCCTCTACCTACGTGATCTACGCCAAGACCGACCTGGAAAAGGGCCCTCACGGCATTACAGCGTTTATCGTCGAGCGTGACTGGAAAGGCTTCAGCCGCAGCAGCAAGTTCGACAAGCTCGGCATGCGGGGCTCCAACACGTGCGAACTGTTTTTCGATGACGTCGAGGTACCCGAAGAAAACATCCTCGGTGTGCTCAACGGCGGCGTCAAAGTACTGATGAGCGGGCTGGACTACGAGCGCGTCGTGCTGTCCGGCGGCCCTACCGGGATCATGCAGGCGTGCATGGACTTGATCGTGCCCTACATCCACGACCGCAAGCAGTTCGGCCAGAGCATTGGCGAATTCCAGTTGATCCAGGGCAAGGTCGCCGACATGTACACCCAGCTCAACGCCAGCCGCGCTTATCTCTACGCGGTGGCCCAGGCCTGCGAGCGCGGCGAAACCACGCGCAAGGACGCCGCCGGCGTGATCCTCTACAGCGCCGAACGCGCTACGCAAATGGCCCTCGACGCGATCCAGATCCTGGGCGGCAACGGCTACATCAACGAATTCCCGGCCGGGCGCCTGCTGCGTGACGCCAAGCTGTACGAAATCGGCGCCGGTACCAGTGAGATCCGCCGCATGCTGATCGGTCGCGAACTGTTCAACGAAACTCGCTGAGGGAGCACATCATGGCGACCCTGCACACCCAACTCAACCCGCGTTCGGCGCAATTCACCGCCAACAGTGCGGCCATGCGCCAACAGGTCGACGCCCTGCACACCCTGCTCGCCCATGTGCAGCAAGGCGGCGGCGCAAAAGCCCAGGAGCGGCACACCTCGCGGGGCAAATTGCTGCCGCGCGAACGCATCAACCACCTGCTCGATCCGGGCTCGCCGTTCCTGGAGCTGAGCCAGCTGGCCGCCTATCAGGTGTACGGCGAAGACGTGCCGGCGGCTGGCGTGATCGCCGGCATCGGCCGCGTGGAAGGCATCGAATGCATGATCGTCGCCAACGATGCGACGGTAAAAGGCGGCTCCTATTACCCACTCACGGTGAAAAAACACCTGCGCGCCCAGGCCATCGCCGAGCAGAATCGTCTGCCGTGCATCTACCTGGTGGACTCCGGCGGCGCCAACCTGCCGCGTCAGGATGAAGTGTTCCCCGACCGTGAGCACTTCGGGCGGATCTTCTTCAACCAGGCCAACATGAGCGCCCAGGGCATCCCGCAGATTGCCGTGGTGATGGGCTCGTGCACGGCCGGCGGCGCCTACGTACCGGCGATGGCGGACGAAGCGATCATGGTGCGCCAGCAAGCCACGATCTTCCTCGCGGGGCCACCGTTGGTGAAGGCGGCAACGGGTGAAGTGGTCAGTGCCGAAGACCTCGGCGGGGCAGACGTACACTGCAAGATTTCCGGCGTGGCCGACCACTATGCCGACAGTGACGAACACGCGCTGGCCCTGGCCCGACGCAGCGTGGCTAACCTCAACTGGCGCAAGCAGGGCCACTTGGTGCAGCGCACAGCGGTGGCTCCGATGTACGACGCTGACGAGTTGTACGGCGTCATCCCGGCCGATGCCAAGCAGCCGTTCGATGTGCGCGAAGTGATTGCGCGCCTGGTGGACGCTTCGCTGTTCGATGAGTTCAAGGCGTTGTTTGGCACCACGCTGGTCTGCGGTTTTGCACATTTGCACGGCTACCCGATTGCGATCCTCGCCAATAACGGGATTCTGTTCGCCGAGGCTGCGCAAAAAGGTGCGCACTTTATCGAGCTTGCCTGTCAGCGCGGGATTCCCCTGCTGTTCCTGCAGAACATCACCGGCTTCATGGTCGGCCAGAAATACGAAGCCGGCGGTATCGCCAAGCATGGCGCCAAGCTGGTGACAGCGGTGGCCTGCGCCAAGGTGCCGAAATTCACCGTGATCATCGGCGGCAGTTTTGGAGCCGGCAACTACGGCATGTGCGGCCGCGCCTACGACCCGCGCTTTTTGTGGATGTGGCCGAATGCGCGCATCGGTGTGATGGGCGCCGAGCAGGCTGCCGGGGTGCTGGTGCAGGTCAAGCGCGAGCAGGCTGAGCGGGCCGGCACCGACTTCAGCACCGAGGAAGAAATGGCGATCAAGCAGCCGATCCTCGATCAGTACGAGACCCAGGGCCACCCTTACTACTCCAGTGCGCGGCTGTGGGACGACGGCGTCATCGACCCGTTGCAGACCCGTGACGTGCTGGCACTGGCCCTGTCCGCCTCGCTGAACGCCCCTATCGAGCCGAGCCGCTTCGGCGTGTTCCGGATGTAAATGGAGCTGAACCCCATGACCGATTTCAACACCCTCGAACTGATCACCGACAGCCGTGGCTTTGCCACCCTGTGGCTCAGCCGTGAAGCCAAGCACAACGCATTCAACGCCGAAATGATCCGCGAACTGATCATCGCCCTCGACCAGGTGCAAGGTGATCCATCCCTGCGCTTTCTGCTGTTGCGCGGGCGCGGCAAGCACTTTAGCGCCGGGGCCGACCTGGCCTGGATGCAGCAGTCCGCAGAGCTGGACTACCACACCAACCTCGACGATGCCCGCGAACTGGCGGAGTTGATGTACAACCTCGCCAAGCTGAAAATCCCCACCCTGGCAGTGGTGCAAGGTGCAGCTTACGGTGGCGCGCTGGGCTTGATCAGTTGCTGCGACATGGCAATTGGTGCGGACGATGCGCAATTCTGTCTCTCGGAAGTGCGCATCGGCCTGGCCCCGGCGGTGATCAGCCCCTTCGTCGTGCAGGCCATCGGTGAACGCGCGGCGCGGCGTTACGCCCTCACAGCCGAGCGTTTTGGCGGCCAGCGTGCGCGGGAGATGGGTTTGTTGGCGGAAAGTTATCCAGTTGCAGACCTGGACCTGCACGTCGAATTGTGGGTTGCCAACCTGTTGCAAAACAGCCCGGCGGCAATGCGCGCCAGCAAGGATCTGCTGCGTGAAGTCGGCAACGGTGCCCTCACCCCGGCGTTGCGTCGCTACTGCGAAAATGCCATCGCGCGGATTCGCGTGAGCCCAGAGGGCCAGGAAGGCTTGCGGGCGTTCCTGCAAAAACGCTCGCCCAGTTGGCAATCCCAGGAGCCGCGCTCATGAGCACACTGACCACCCTGCTGGTGGCCAATCGCGGCGAGATTGCCTGCCGGGTAATGCGCACCGCCAAGGCCATGGGCCTGACCACCGTCGCCGTACACAGCGCCGTCGACCGCGATGCGCGGCACAGTCGCGCGGCGGATATCCGTGTCGACCTGGGCGGCAGCAAGGCGGCCGACAGCTACCTGCAAATCGACAAACTCATCGCTGCCGCGCAGGCCAGCGGCGCCCAGGCAATTCATCCGGGTTACGGCTTCTTGTCGGAAAATGCCGGTTTCGCCCGCGCGATCGAAGCCGCGGGGCTGATCTTCCTCGGTCCGCCTGCCTCGGCCATTGACGCCATGGGCAGCAAATCCGCGGCCAAGGCGCTGATGGAGACGGCTGGCGTACCGCTGGTGCCGGGGTATCACGGCGAAGCCCAGGACCTGGACACCTTCCGTGACGCCTGCGCGCGTATCGGTTATCCGGTATTGCTCAAGGCCACCGCGGGTGGCGGCGGCAAGGGCATGAAGGTGGTCGAGGACGTCAGCCAATTGGCCGAAGCACTGGCTTCGGCGCAGCGTGAGGCGCTGTCGTCATTCGGCAATGGGCAGATGCTGGTGGAGAAATACCTGCTCAAGCCGCGCCATGTGGAAATTCAGGTCTTTGCCGATCAGCACGGGCATTGCCTGTACCTCAATGAGCGGGATTGTTCGATCCAGCGCCGCCACCAGAAAGTCGTCGAGGAAGCCCCCGCGCCCGGCTTGAGTGTCGAACAACGCCAGGCCATGGGTGAAGCCGCCGTGCGCGCAGCCCAGGCCATTGGCTATGTCGGTGCAGGTACGGTGGAATTTCTGCTGGACGCCCGGGGTGATTTTTTCTTCATGGAGATGAACACGCGCCTGCAGGTTGAGCACCCGGTGACGGAGGCGATTACCGGGCTCGACCTGGTGGCCTGGCAGATCCGGGTTGCCCAGGGCGAAGCGTTGCCGATCACCCAGGCGCAGGTGCCATTGAACGGCCATGCAATTGAAGTGCGACTGTATGCCGAGGACCCGGCGAACGAATTCCTGCCGGCCACCGGTCATCTAACGCTGTATCGCGAATCGGCACCGGGGCCTGGACGCCGCGTGGACAGCGGGGTTGAACAGGGCGATCGCGTATCACCCTTCTACGACCCGATGCTGGGCAAGCTGATCGCCTGGGGCGAGGACCGTGAACAGGCACGCCTGCGTTTGCTGAGCATGCTTGAAGCGTTCGCTGTCGGCGGGCTCAAGACCAACCTGGGCTTTTTGCGCCGCATCATCGGCCATCCGGCGTTTGCGGCGGCTGAATTGGATACCGGCTTCATCCCCCGATACCAGGACCAACTGCTACCGTCGCCCGAGCCGTTGAGTGACGAATTCTGGCAAGCGGCCGGGGCAGCGTTTATCCAAAGCTTGCCGAAGAACGACGGCCCCTGGGCGGATACCCGTGGGTTCCGAGCCGGCTTGCCCGCCGAGGTTTCGCTGCACCTGACCTGCAACGGGCAGCATCGGTTGGTGAACGTGGCGACCGATGCGCCGCGGTTGCACGGCGAACACCTGTTGATCGAACATCAGGGCGTGCGGCGCAGCCACCTGGCAGTACGCGATGGCACCCACGTTCATCTGCGCTGGGATGGCGAGATGCACGACGTGAGTCTGTTCGACCCCATTGCGGCGGTTGAAGCCAACCACGCCCACCAAGGCGGCCTCACGGCACCGATGAATGGCAGCATCGTCAGGGTGCTGGTGGAACCGGGCCAGCACGTTGAAGCCGGCACCCAATTGGTGGTGCTGGAGGCGATGAAGATGGAACACAACATCCGCGCGCCGCATGCCGGGGTGGTCAAGGCACTGTTCTGCCAGGAAGGCGAAATGGTTGCAGAAGGTTGCGCGCTGGTGGAACTGGAAGCCGTCGACTAGAACGTCGCCATGGCCTGCACGACCACACCCAGAATGCGGCACGCGTCGGTGAACAGCCGCTTCGGGTAAGTGGGGTTGAGCGGCACCAGGTAAAGCTGGCCGCTCTCCTCACTCAGCTGACGAAACGTGGGCTGCGAGCTGTCAGCCCATTGGCCGACTACAAGCCTGCCGGGTTCTGCGCTGATGGCCGGGTCGACCAGAATCATCATGCCGGCGCTGATGCTCCGGCCGCTGAGTGCCGTCATGGCGTCGCCGGCGACCGGCAGCCAGAAAGCGTCGCCACGGGCGTGGTAATCCGTGACGTAGCTCGCCCGTGCCTCGCGGACCTCACACATGCCGTTCCAATCCAGGACCGGGTAGCGAAAATACGCAACGTGGCGCGTCAACGGCGCTGACTCATCCACCGCCTGGCGCTCGCGGATCTCCAGGGCAACCTCCAGGTCACCCAGTCCCAGCGCCTGCAACAGGCGATTCATGTCGGTGACGCTGGGTTCACGCCGTTTGTTCAGCCAGTGACCTACGCCCCCTTGAGACATACCCAGGCGCTCGGCCAGCTCACTCTGCGTGACGTTGCCGAGGGCCATACGGGCTTTGACCAACGCGATCCATTTATCCATGGGCCCTGACAATACGTCGCGTATTTTCCAGGGCAATAAACAGTTTGTAGTAATCCATAAAACGACATAAATACGATACGTACTATCATCGAACTTAAGGTTTTCAACACCCACACAGAGTACTGCCCCTAATGACGACGAGCCCGCAGCTGCTGCCTGAAATACCGGTCAACGACGAATTCAACGACATGCTCGGCAGCAGTGCTGCCCAACGTGCGCTGGATTATTACTTGAAAGAAAATGTATCGGCGCCCGTCGCACCGGCGGCCCTGTTCGCCATCGACCCTGGCCTCAGCCAGGAGGAAGCCCTGGTGCACACTTCGGACTTGTTGCGCAGTGCAGCGGCCACCGCCTATGAATCAGCGAACAGCCATCAGGGCAACCAGCGCGACCTGGCGTTTTCAGTGGTGTATTTGATCGATATGGCGAAGGCCATGGTAGAGCGGTCGTTGCAGGCGCCAGCGGCTCAGGCAAACGGATAAGCAGCGCAGAGAAAAAATATTTCTATCTGGCGGATAAAAACATTTGACTTGCAAATGATAATGATTATTATTGTACCCAGCTGATCGCGAGATCAGTCGATAGACCAAGAGACCTTAGGTCGGACTCTTGGAATATCTCCTCATCAGGCTAATCACGGTTTTTGACCCGGCTCTTTGGCCGGGTCTTTTTTTTGCCAGTTTTCCTGGCATGGCTTCAGGCTAATGAAGACTGTGTGTTGCTTGATGGCGCGCATGGTAGCAAAAGACCATATCGCAATGAAAGCCGCACGAACGCCCTGGCCCGGATCTTTGCGAAATAGCGCTTGAGAATCAATCTCATAGACCCTAAGCTGCGGACGCGTCATGGATGACGCCCCCCTCTCTCCCGCAACAATTTTGCCCCCAAGTCTGGCCTCACTCCTGTGTAAGATATCCGCCACACAATTCATACTCAGGCACCCAGACTATGACCGTGGCCTTGACCTCCATTCGCATCAGCACCGACTTCGACAGTGGCAACATCCAGGTACTGGACGCCAGCGACGCTTATCAATTGCTGCTCGCGATCAAACCCGATACCCGCAGCCAACACTTCCAGTGGTTCCACTTCAAGGCCGAAGGCATGCACGTGGGCCACACCCACACCTTTCGCCTGAGCAACGCCGGCAAGTCTTCCTACAGCCATGCGTGGAGCGGCTACCAGGCGGTAGCGTCGTATGACCACATCAACTGGTTCCGTGTACCGACGCGCTTCGACGGCGAGATCCTGCACATCAGCCTCGAAACCCGTGAGAAACATGTGTGGTTTGCCTACTTCGAGCCTTACAGCCGCGAGCGCCATGACGGGCTGATCGAGCAAGCATTGAGCCGCGCGGGCACGCAGTTGCTGGCCACCGGCAAAAGTGTCGAAGGCCGTGGCATCCAGCTGCTTCGCCGCGGCAAAGGCGGTGAAGGCCGACGCAAGGTGTGGATCATCGCCCAGCAACATCCCGGCGAGCACATGGCCGAATGGTTCATGGAAGGCATCATCGAGCGCCTGCAGCAGGACGGCGACAGCGAGATGAAAGCACTGCTGAAAGTCGCCGACCTGTACCTGGTGCCCAACATGAATCCGGACGGTGCCTTCCACGGCCACCTGCGCACCAACGCCATGGGCCAGGACCTCAACCGGGCGTGGCAGAGCGCCAGCCAGGAGCTGAGCCCCGAGGTGCTGTTCGTTCAGCAGCAGATGGAAAAATACGGCGTGGACCTGTTCCTCGATATTCATGGCGACGAGGAAATCCCCTACGTATTCGCGGCCGCCTGTGAAGGCAATCCTGGCTACACGCCGCGCATCGAGGCCCTGGAGAAACACTTTCGGCGCCATTTGAGTGGGCTGACCCGCGACTTCCAGTCCACCCACGGCTACACCCGCGACCTGCCTGGCGAAGCCAACATGACCCTGGCGTGCAATGCCGTGGGCGAACGATATGATTGCCTGTCACTGACCCTGGAAATGCCCTTCAAGGACAACGACGACGCGCCGAACCCGCACACCGGCTGGTCCGGCAAGCGCTCGATGCAGTTAGGCAAGGATGTGCTGAGTACAGTGGCGGATATCGTCGGGCAGTTGCGCTAGGCCGAGTCGGCCGCCACTCGCAGACAATCCTGCGGCCCCAGCACGCGGCCATCCGCCGAGCGCACTTGCAGCGCTCGCAGCGGCTGGCCCTGCTCGCGGTCCACCAGCACCGAATGCGCCTCCCCTGCCCCGTAGAAAAATCCCTCGCCCCACTGCCGCAAGCCGACAATCACGTTGAACAGGCCCAGGCCCTTTTCCGTCAGCGCATATTCCTGATACGCGCTGCCATCCGACGCTGGCACGACTGCCAACACCCCATGACTGACCAAGCTGCGCAAGCGCGCCGACAGAATATTCTTGGCCATTCCCAGGTTGCGCTGAAACTCGCCAAAACGCCGGATGCCGTCAAACGCATCGCGAATGATCAACAACGACCAGCCATCACCAATGGCCTCCAGTGACCGCGCCACCGGGCATTCGGCGCCTTCAAAGCGCGTGAGCTTGACCATGATCCAGACCCGCCTTCCAACCAATGTGGTTGCAATATAAAACCGGAACATCTAGCGTACAACTGGTTTCATTTCAAAACCAGAATAGGGTATTGCCCATGTCGTCTTCCCCCCTGAGCGGTGCCGTGGTGCTGTTGTTCGCCATTGCCTGCGGCCTGTCGGTGGCCAATGTCTACTATGCCCAGCCTTTGCTCGACGCCATGGCCGATACGTTCGCCATCGATCACGCCACCGTTGGCATCATCATCACGCTGACCCAGGTCGGCTACGGCATCGGCCTGTTGCTGCTGGTGCCGCTGGGCGACTTGCTCAACCGCCGGCGCCTGATCGTCACCCAACTGTTGCTGTCCAGCGTGGCAGTTCTGATCGTGGCGCTGTCGTCCAATGCCCTCTGGCTACTGACCGGCATGTTGCTCACCGGTTTGCTGGCGGTCGTCGCCCAAGTGCTGGTGGCATTCGCCGCCCACCTGGCAGCGCCAGCACAACGCGGGCACGTGGTGGGGCTGGTCACCAGCGGCATCGTCGTCGGCCTGCTGCTGGCCCGCTCCGTCGCGGGGGTGATGGCCGACCTCGCCGGCTGGCGCTCGGTGTACCTGCTGTCGGCAGGGCTCACACTGCTGATGGCCGTCCTGCTCTGGCGTGTACTGCCATCCACCGAAACGCAGCGGGTCGCCGGCACCTATGCTGCGCTGATCCGCTCGGTCTTCAACCTGTTCACCCAAGAGAAAGTCCTGCGCGACCGTGCGGTACTGGCCATGCTGATCTTCGCCGCTGGCACCGTGCTGTGGACCCCGTTGGTGCTGCCTTTGAGCACGCCGCCTCTGTCTCTTTCCCACACGCAAATCGGCCTGTTCGGACTTGCCGGCGCTGCCGGTGCCCTCGGCGCCCTGCGTGCCGGGCGTCTGGCCGACCAGGGTTTCGGTCAATGGACCAGTGGCGTCGCGCTGCTGCTGATGCTGTTGTCGTGGATCGCCATCGGTTTTACCCAATCATCGTTATGGGCGTTGCTGCTGGGGGTGATCGTCTTCGACCTCGGCCTGCAAGCCGTGCATGTCACCAGCCAGAGCCTGATCTACGCCGTGCGCCCCGACGCACAAAGCCGGCTGGTGGCCGGCTACATGCTGTTCTACTCGGTGGGCAGTGCCGCGGGCTCGGTGAGCGCCACCGCGGTGTATGCCTGGGCAGGCTGGATCGGCGTGTGTGGCCTGGGCGCCACGATCAACCTGCTGGCGCTGATCTACTGGCGGGCCACACTGCCAACCGGGCCGACCTCAGTCCCGGGTGCCGGTCATGCTTTGCAGCACGCCGTCGCGACGAATCAGCCCGTGGAACAAGGCCGCCGCCAAGTGCAGCAACACCGTCAGGAACAGTAGATACGCGAGATACCCGTGGGCCTTGCGCAGCACCGCGAACAACGGCGCATTGGCCCCCACCAGCGCCGGCAACTGCACCGAGCTGCTGAGCATCACCGGGTCACCCGCGGCTGAAATCATCGCCCAGCCCAGCAACGGCAACACCAGCATCAAGCCGTACAACAGCAGATGCGAAGCCTTGGCCGCCAGCACTTGCCACGCCGGCAAATCGGCGGGCAGTGGCGGTTGGCGTGTGGAAAAACGCACCGCCAACCGCACGATCACCAATGCCAGAATCGCAATCCCAAGGGGTTTGTGCAGGTGGATCAGCCATTCATGGCGCTCTGAAACCGACGCCGCCAGGCCCGCGCCGATAAACAGCATCGCGATGACCATCAGCGCCATCAACCAGTGCAGCAGGCGCGCCAGAGGTGCGAAAAACCGAGGTTGGCCATTCATGGTTTCGACTCCTGGTGAGCACTGTGCAGTGGGCTGACTTCACCGGCGCGGCGCAGGTACGAGCTGGCATACGCCGCCGAACGTGCAGCCAGCAGCGGGTCATTGGAGGCTTCGATGCCGCTGGGCAGGATCAGCGGATCGAAGTTGATGTCACGGCAATCGCCATCGGCCTGGGGTTGGCTGCTTTGCACAACCAAAGTGCCGGCGTTGACGACCTTGTGCTCGCCCGCCCAGGGCTTGCTCGCGTCGTCCAGCGGATCGCCGGGATTGGCCAGAGTCATGCTCAACTGCCAGCGCAGCGGCCCTTCGGCCAGTCGTTGGAGCAAGTCTTTCTCAAGAAAATCCGCTTCGGCCGGCGCACTGGCGCCCGCGCCATCCTGGCTTAGAGGCACGACGCCCCACCGCACGGCCTGGCGTTTGCCATCGGTGCCCACCAGGTAAAACGCGTTGATGCCATTGTAGGTTTCGGTCGCGTAACTGGCCGAAGGCTTGGCGGTCTTGACCCACGCCAGAAACGGCGCAGTCTCGGGATGGGCGGCAAAAAATGCCGGCATGCTGGCCGGGTTGGGCTTGCCGGTGGCCGGGTCCGGGGCTCCCGCCTTGAGCAATTGATAGAACGCCTCGGGTGTGCCCACTGGAAACACCGGCATGCTGTTCATGCCGGTGCGCCATTGCTGGCCGTTGGCCTGGTTGAACTGCACGGCAAAACTGCGGATCGGCACGCTGCTGTCCGGGGCATAGGGGTTGCCACTGGGCAGCGCGAAACGTCCGATGATCGGGGTTTTCGCGGCGCTGAACACCTGGGCACCGGAATAGGCGCGGGCCTCGGCACTGCTCTCGAAATACCCCGCCACGCAAACACCCTTGGCATGGTTGCGGCGGAAACCCGGGTGCACGCCGTTATTGGTTTCCAGCGCATTGACCAGGGTTTTCGGGCGCAGGCGCTGTGGGTCGAGGGTGCCGTTGACGTAGGCAAAAGCCCCCGCCGCAACCGCAACCACAGCACCGATACCGGCGAGGCGCGCGATCAGGCTCGCAGTGCTCAACGGAGGACGGGGCGGTGATGAGTGATCTACCATGAAGAAACTCCAGGGCCAGGGGCCTTAGGGTGAAACATAAGGTCGGAGCATTAGGACGAACGCCACGTCGCTCTATTCCCAGGTGATGGATTTATTTTTCGTAGTCTGGAATAACCCTTAACGTCGGACGTCTCCCTAGTCCCAACACCGTGACCTGCCCGACCACCATGCACGCACTCGACGAACCGTTACGCGAACTCATCCCCAGGCTACGGCGCTTTGCCGTGTCCCTGACCCGTAACGCCAGCAGTGCCGACGACCTGGTGCAATCGACGCTGGAGCGCGCCCTCACCCATTGGGGCGACAAACGCGTCGAAGGTGATTTGCGCGCGTGGCTGTTCTCGATCCTCTACCGCCAGTTCCTCGACGCGCACCGGCGCACCCGGCGCTATGCCCGCATGCTGGAGTTCTTTACCGGCCGTGACGATGCGCAGCCTTCGGTGGAGCGCACGGTGATCGCCCAATCGACCCTGCAAGCCTTCGATCAACTCAACACCGAGCAACGCGCGCTGCTGCTGTGGGTGTCGGTCGAAGGCCTGAGCTACAAGGAAGTTGCCGACATCCTCGACGTGCCCATCGGTACCGTGATGTCGCGCCTGTCCCGCGCGCGCCAGGCCCTGCGTCAACTCAGTGATGGCGAAATCGCCAGCCCTTCCCTGCGGATACTCAAATGATCAGCCTGCCCCCCAGCGAACGCGATTTGCATGCCTACGTCGATCACCAATTGCTGGAGAGTGATCGCCGCAGGCTCGAAACCTACCTGGCCTCGCACCCGGACATCGCCGCCCAGGTCCACGCCTGGCAGCAGGATGCCCAAGCCTTGCGCGCGGCCCTCGGCGGTGCGCTGCAACAACCGGCCAACCCGGACCTGGATCCGGCGCTGATTCGACAGCGCATCAAACACCAGTCTCGCCGCCACTTCGCCACCGCAGCCGTACTGGTGCTGGCCGTGAGCCTCGGTGGCCTGGGCGGCTGGCACGCCCGTGAAGCTACCCAAACGCCGCTGCTGCCGATGGCCGATGCGATGCAGGCCTATCGCCTGTTTGCCCAGGACGGCATCATGCCCGCCGATTACCAGGCCCAGGGCAGCGGCAATATGCAGGCCTGGCTCGACCGCTATTTCAACCAGGCCCATCGCCTGCCGGATCTTAGCGCTGCGGGGTTCAAACCCGTGAGCGGACGCCTGCTCACCACCGACCAGGGTGCGGCGGCGATGGTGCTGTACGAAGACCCCCAGGGCCGGCGCATCAGCTTCTACATCCGCCCGCCGGGCCCGGACAACGGTTTCCTGCCCAGAGGCAGCCGCAGTGCCGATGGCCTGCAGGCCGAGTACTGGTCCGGCAGCGGCTACAACTATGCGATGGTCCGCCCCGTCGATCAGGCCAGCCCGACATTGCAGGCATTCTGATTGGTCAAATCGCGGCCAGCGCCCTAAAGTGAGCAACCACTGAGAAACAGAGTGATTTGCCTTGGCCGCGTTTTCCCTGATTCGTCGCCTGCTCGGTAAAAAAACCGACACCCTCGACGACTCATCCATCCCATCGTTCTTTCAGAAAAAAGCTGAGCAGCAAGGCTATACCCTCAGCGCCGGCCAAACCCGGGCGATCGCCGCCATGGCCCGCGAAACCCGGCACCTGCTCGCCGGCCAGCCGACGCGCAGCCTGTACCTGCACGGCCCAGTGGGGCGCGGCAAAAGCTGGTTGCTGGACGGTTTTTTCCAGGCCTTGCCCGTAGTGAATAAACAGCGCGTGCACTTCCACGATTTTTTCGCTGCGCTGCACCGGGGCATGTTCCAGCATCGTGAGTACGACGACGCCCTGGCGGTGACCCTCGATGAATTGCTGACGGGCTGCCAAGTGCTGTGCTTCGACGAATTCCATGTGCATGACATCGGCGACGCCATGCTGATCACGCGGCTGTTCAAGGCCCTGTTCCACCGCGGTGTGCTGGTGCTGGTGACCTCCAACTACGCGCCGCAAGGCTTGCTGCCCAACCCCCTGTACCACGAACGTTTCAAGCCTGTGATCGACTTGATCGCCGCGCGCATGGACGTACTGGAAGTCAGCTCGCCCCAGGATTTTCGCAGCCTGGCCCAGGCCCACAGCACCCAGCGTTTCACCCGCGGGCACTACCTGTGGCCAGGCGACAGCGCTCAGCGTGAAGCCTTCGACCTGCCCGCAGCGGATTGCCCTCCGCAGTCGCTGACCGTCGGCAACCGCCAATTGGTCTGCCGCCGCCAACACCTGCGCAGCATCGCGTTCAGCTTCAATGACCTGTGCCAACAACTCACCGCGGTGATGGACTACTTGCTGCTGTGCCAGGATTTCGACCACTGGATCATCGACGGCCTGCCCTACCTGGCGGACTGCCCGATTGCCGTGCAGCAGCGCTTCATCAACCTGGTGGACGTGCTCTACGACCGCGACAAATACCTGATCCTGATTGGCGACCGGCCCCTTGCCGAATTGCTCGCCGGCCAGGCCATCGACCTCGCCCGCACCGCCAGCCGCCTGGGCCAGTTGCAGCATGCGAACCCGCAACCTCTGCCCGACCCGGTATCATAAGCGCCATCTACGCCTTCTAGCCGAGTGACCGCGCCGTTCATGAATACCCTCGCTCAACTCAAGGCCGGCCAATTGGCCGGCATTACACGCCTGGACCTGTCCTGCGGACTGACCGAGTTTCCCCAGGAAATCTTCGCGCTGGCCGACTCCCTCGAAATCCTCAACCTCAGTGGCAATGCTCTCAGCAGCCTGCCCGACGATCTGCACCGCCTGCCTCACCTGCGTGTGCTGTTCTGCTCGGACAACGCCTTCACCGAACTGCCGGAATGCCTCGGCCAGTGCGCCCAACTGAGCATGGTCGGCTTCAAGGCCAACCGTATCCGCCAGGTCAGCGCCGCCGCATTGCCTCCTTTGCTGCGCTGGTTGATCCTCACCGACAACCAGATCAGCCAATTGCCCGATGAACTGGGCGAGCGCCCCTTGCTGCAAAAACTGATGCTCGCCGGTAACCAGCTCACTGCATTGCCGCAGAGCCTGAGCGCTTGCCACAACCTTGAACTGCTGCGCATCGCCTCCAATCGCTTCACCCGCCTGCCGGAGTGGCTGCTCACCTTGCCGAGCCTGACTTGGCTGGCGTATGCGGGCAACCCGGTGGAGACGGCCGTCGAGGTCTGCGCGGAGGACAGTACGCCGAATATTCCCTGGGATCAGCTGCAACTGGGCGACGTGCTGGGCGAAGGCGCCTCCGGGGTGATTCGCAGGGCCTCGCGCACGCCAGCGGGGCAGTCGGTGGCGGTGAAGCTCTATAAAGGCACCATCACCAGCGACGGTTCACCGCTGCACGAAATGCAGGCCTGCATCGCCGCTGGGCTGCACCCCAATCTGATCAAGGTCCAAGGCCGCGTCGTTGGCCACCCCGATGCACAAGCCGCGCTGGTCATGGACCTGATCGACCCGAGCTACCGCAACCTTGCCGGCCTGCCGAGCCTGGCCTCGTGCACCCGCGACATCTACGCACCGGATACCCGCTTCAGCCTTGACGTGGCGCTGCGCATGGCCCGCGGCATCGCGTCGGTGGCCGCGCATTTGCACCGGCACGGCATCACCCACGGCGATCTATACGCGCACAATATCCTGTGGAATGAAGCGGGGGATTGTTTGCTGGGGGACTTTGGTGCGGCGTCGTTCCATGCCACCTCGGACACCCTGGAGACCCGGGCGCTGCAGCGCATTGAAGTGCGTGCATTCGGGGTGTTGCTGGGGGAATTGCTGGAGCGGGTCGAGGCTGGGGTGAATCACGAACTGGTCACGCTGCAAGGACGTTGCTGCCAGCCGGATGTGCTGACGCGTCCTGACTTTGAAGAAATCGAAGCGCTGCTCACGTCGACCTGACGAAACCCAATCCACAAGTGGGAGCTGGCTTGCCTGCGATAGCGGCGGGTCAGTTTGCACATCTGCAACTGATGGAGCGCTATCGCAAGCAAACCCGCTTGTATGTCTTAGCCAGCCAGGCCGACGAACATATCCTGCACGTCGTCGTGGTTGTCCAGGCCTTCGAGGAAGGCTTCGACTTCAGCCATCTGCTCGTCGGTCAGGCCACTGACAGGGTTCTTGGCGATGTAGCCCAGCTTGGCCGACAACACGGTGAAACCCTGCTCCGGCAGGGCTTTCTGCACGGCGTCGAGGTCGGTGGTTTCGGTGATGAACAAGGTCGTACCTTCTTCTTCGCCGTCTTCAAAATCCTGTGCACCCGCTTCAATTGCGGCCATTTCCGGGTCGGCATCCGGCGCGCTTGGCTCGGCTTCGATCAGGCCGACATGGTTGAAGTCCCAGGCCACGGAACCGGAAGCGCCCAGTTGGCCCTTGCGGAACGCCACGCGGATTTCCGCCACGGTGCGGTTGATGTTGTCGGTGACGCACTCGACGATCAACGGTACCTGATGCGGTGCAAACCCCTCGTAGGTCACACGGTGGTACTGCACGGTCTCGCCCAGCAGACCTGCGCCTTTCTTGATGGCGCGGTCCAGGGTTTCCTTGGGCATCGAGGCCTTTTTCGCCTGCTCCACCACCAGACGCAGGTGGGCGTTGGTCGAGGTGTCGGCACCGTTGCGGGCGGCAATGGTGATTTCTTTCACCAGCTTGCCGAAGATCTTGCCCTTGGCATTGGCTGCCGCTTCTTTATGTTTGACTTTCCACTGTGCGCCCATGACTCACTCTCTTCTGTCCATCGCGCCCAAACGTCTACTGGCCGGCGCTTTGGGGGCAGAGTTTATAGGGCAAAAACCCAACGTTCCACCAAAAAACCGTCAGGCCGCCAACTCGAAAAACGCCTGGATCAAGCGCAGCGAACGGCGTCGCTCCAGGCAGCCGAGCAGGTGCCGGTTGAGCAGCCCGTCGCCTTGCAGGGGAATGGCCCGCACGCGTGGGTCCGGGCTGACCTCCATGGACGACACCACCCCAACCCCCAATTCTGCCGCGACGGCTTCGGTCACCGCTTCCCGGCTGTCCAGTTCCAGCAACACCTTGGGCACCACCTGGGCGGCCTGGCACGCGTTGTCAAAGGTGCGCCGGGTGATGGAACCGGGTTCGCGCAACACCATGATGACCTCATGCAATTGCGCCAGGCGAATACCCTCGGGCTGCGCGGCCCAGGGGTGGCTTGCCGGCACCAGCGCGCAAATCCTCGATTCATTCAAGGACTGCACATGCAGCCCAGCGCGCGGTTCCACTTCGGTGAGCACCGCCACGTCTGCATGCTCGGACAGCAACGCCGCCAGGGTTTCCTGGGCATTGCCCAGCCGCAGATTCACGGTAATGCCCGGGTAACGCGCGCGCAGGCTCGCGATCATCGGCATCACCAGGTGCGGCCCGTCCGCCGCCACTTCCAGGCGCCCGGTGAGCAATTGGCGATTGGCCTCGAGCAGGGCCTGGGCCTCGTCCACCAGGCCGAAGATCGATCGGGTGATCGCCGCCAGCCGTGCCCCCTCCTCAGTCAATTCCACCCGCCGCGCCGTGCGGCGCAGCAGTGCAATCTGATAGTGCTCCTCCAGCGCCTTGATATGCCCGGTCACCGCTGGCTGGCTGATGAACAACCGTGCCGCCGCACGGGTAAAACTGCCCTCGCGGGCCACGGCATCGAATGCGCGCAATTGGAACAGGTTCATGGTTATCGGCCTCACTGATAGCTCGCATAACAACAAACAATTTGATTGATAACAAGCCAAACTGCAACTTAGGCGCCGTAGCTTCAGCCCCGTTTCATGAGGATTCGAAATGACCGCGCCCCTCTTGCTCACCCCCGGGCCCCTGACCACCTCGGTCCGTACCCGCCAAGCGATGCTGGTGGACTGGGGCTCCTGGGACGACCGCTTCAACCAGCTCACCGCGAGCGTCTGCGAGCAACTGCTCGCGATCATCGACGGTGCGGCCAGCCACCACTGTGTGCCGCTCCAAGGCAGCGGCACCTTCGCCGTCGAGGCCGCCATCGGCACCCTGGTGCCGCGCAACGGCAAGGTATTGGTGCTGATCAACGGCGCCTACGGCAAGCGCCTGGCCAAGATCTGCGAGGTACTGGGCCGCGACTTCAGCACCTTCGAAACCGCTGAAGACCAGCCCACCCACGCCGCGGACGTGGACCGCCTGCTGCACGCCGACGCGACTATCACCCACGTTGCGCTGATCCACTGTGAAACCAGCACCGGCATTCTCAATCCGTTGCAGCCCATCGCCCACGTGGTGAAAAACCATGGCAAGCGCCTGATCATCGACGCCATGAGTTCGTTCGGCGCATTGCCCATCGATGCTCGCGACGTGCCGTTCGACGCCCTCATCGCGGCCTCGGGCAAGTGCCTGGAAGGCGTGCCCGGCATGGGGTTTGTCTTCGCGGACAAACGAGCGCTGGCCGCCGCCGAAGGCAACTGCCACTCCCTGGCGATGGACCTGTTCGATCAGCACGCCTACATGGCCAGGACCGGCCAATGGCGCTTTACCCCGCCCACCCACGTGGTCGCAGCCCTGCATGAAGCCCTGCTGCAATACGCTGAAGAAGGCGGGTTGCCCGTGCGCCACCAGCGTTACGCGCGCAATTGCCAGGTGCTGCTGGACGGCATGGCCAGCCTGGGCCTGCGCAGCTTCCTGCCCGCCGCCATCCAGGCACCTATCATTGTCACCTTCCATGCCCCGCAGGACCCGCGCTATCAATTCAAAGACTTCTATGAGCGGGTCAAGGCCCAGGGTTTCATCCTCTATCCGGGCAAATTGACTCAGGTAGACACCTTCCGCGTCGGCTGCATTGGCCATGTGGACGCCGCCGACATGCACGCCGCCGTCAGCGCCATTGCCCAGGCATTGCACGCCATGAACATCGAACCTTCACCCAGTGGATCCCCTGCATGAACTATCAAACCCCCAACACCGTGCAAGCCGTCATCCTCGACTGGGCCGGCACCGTTGTCGACTTCGGCTCTTTCGCCCCCACGCAGATTTTTGTCGAGGCTTTCGCTGAATTCGACGTGCAGGTCTCCATTGAAGAAGCCCGGGGCCCGATGGGCATGGGCAAGTGGGACCATATCCGCACCCTGTGCAACCAGCCGCAGGTAGCCGAGCGCTACCGTGCTGTGTTCGGCCGCACGCCGACGGATGACGACGTCACCGCCATCTACCAACGCTTCATGCCGCTGCAGATCGAAAAAATCGCCGAACACTCGGCGCTGATTCCCGGCGCTCTAGACACAGTCACGCGCCTGCGCCGCCAAGGTATCAAGATTGGCTCCTGCTCCGGCTACCCCAAGCAGGTGATGGACAACGTTGTCGCCCTGGCCGCCACCAACGGTTACACCGCCGACCATGTGGTGGCCACCGACGAAGTGCCAAATGGCCGCCCCTGGCCCGCACAAGCGCTGGCCAACGTGATCGCGCTGGGCATCGACGATGTAGCAGCGTGCGTCAAGGTCGATGACACCGTGCCGGGCATACTCGAAGGCCGTCGCGCCGGCATGTGGACCGTCGCGCTGACCTGCTCCGGCAATGCGCTGGGCCTGACCTACGCGCAGTTCCGTGCACTGGACAACCCAACCCGGGCCCACGAACGCACGCGCATCGAGGCGATGTTCGCGGGCTCGCGTCCGCACTACCTGATCGACACGATCAATGACCTGCCCAACGTGATTGCCGACATCAACGCGCGCCTGATTCTTGGAGAGATGCCCCAGGGCCACTGAGGGGGGGGGCGATAGGGAGCTTAGTCACCGAATCCCCGGCGGCCTTGGAGGCCGCCGGTGTGGATAAAGATCAGGCGGGTGCCGGGGCGGAAACGCCCGGCCTCTATCTGTAGCTTCAACGCCAACAGCGCCTTGCCGGTGTAAAGCGGCTCCAGCGGCAGGCCACAGGCCTGTTCCGTCTGTTCGATAAAGGTCCGCAACAGTGGGTCGACCTTGGCAAAGCCACCGCGGCTGGCGTCCAGCAATTCATAGCCGCCCTGCACAATCGCAGCCACATTTTGCGCCACGCCGTGGTCATCCGGCACCGCCATGGCGCCGTACACCGGGTGCGCGCCCGCCTCGGCCAATGCCAGCCCCGCCAAGGTCGTGCCCGTTCCGGCCGCCAGCCACCAGCCGTCGTAGTCAGCCCATCCCAATGTGCCCAACTGCGCGCGCGCCTGATCAACCAATACGCCACAACCCACGGCACCGACCCGCCCACCGCCGCCTTCGGGCACGGGATGGAATTGGGGGTATCGCTCGCGCCAGGGTAGCCAGAAATCCGGCTGATGCCGCGCACGATAACCGCCATAACCCAGCCAATGCAGGTGCATGCCGAAGGCGTTGAGGTCGAGGACGGTTGGCGTGTCTTGCGGATGGCCGCGCATCAGGCCGACGGTGGGAAACCCGAAACGTTTCCCCGCCGCCGCGAGTGCGTGCAGATGGTTGGAGTAGGCGCCGCCCAGGCTGATGACGCCGCTGGCCGATTGTGCCTGGGCCAGGTGCCCACTGAGTTTGAACCACTTGTTGCCACTGATCAGCGGGTCGATCAGGTCCAGGCGCAGCACCGCCAGCTCGACGCCTTGCAGCCAGTCCAGCGACAGTGCCTCCAGCGGCGCGGTGGGGGTGAGCGTGCTCGCGAAACACCCGAGACCGCCACGGTTGGTCCGGGCGGCCGCGTCGTCGCTGGCGATTCTCGCGAGCCCACTCGCGCCTACAGGTGTCATCAGACGTTCTCGGCATGCAAAGGCGCGCAGTGTATGTCGCCTTACAGCTCGGCGGCCAGTCGCGAGCCCTGATTGATGGCGCGTTTGGCATCCAACTCGGCCGCCACATCGGCGCCGCCAATCAGGTGCACGTTCTGCCCCGCTGCCACCAGGCCATCGTGCAGTTCGCGCAGTGGGTCCTGGCCGGCGCAGATGACGATGTTGTCCACCGCCAGCACCTGGGGCTCACCCTCGGCACCGATGCGGATGTGCAGGCCCTCGTCGTCGATTTTCAGGTACTCGACGCTGTTGAGCATCTGCACCTGCTTGTTCTTCAAACCGGTGCGGTGGATCCAACCGGTGGTCTTGCCCAGGCCGTCACCAACCTTCGACGCCTTGCGTTGCAGCAGGAACACTTCACGCGCCGGTGCATGCACCTGGGCTTTCACCCCGGCCACGCCGCCTCGTGCCTGCAATCGAGTGTCGATGCCCCACTCCTTCCAGAAAGCTTCGCGGTCCAGGCTGGTAGACACGCCCTGGTGCACAAGAAATTCCGACACGTCGAAACCGATGCCGCCCGCGCCGATTACCGCCACGCGCTTGCCCACCGGCTTGCGTTCGAGAATCACATCCAGGTAACTCAGCACCTTGGCATGCTCCACCCCTGGAATCGCCGGTGTACGCGGTGCGATGCCAGTGGCCAGGATGACCTCGTCGTAGCCGCCGGCCTTCAGTTGTTCCACGTCCACCCGCGTGTCGAGGCACAGCTCCACGTGGGTGGTCTGCAACTTGCGCTTGAAATAGCGCAGGGTTTCGAAGAATTCTTCCTTGCCCGGCACACGCTTGGCGATGTTGAACTGGCCGCCGATTTCGCTGGCGGAATCAAACAGCGTCACCTGGTGGCCACGCTCGGCGGCGACCGTCGCCGCCGCCAGACCCGCCGGGCCGGCGCCGACTACGGCGATCTTCTTGATCTGCTGCACCGGCAGGTAATTCAGCTCCGTCTCGTAGCACGCCCGCGGGTTGACCAGGCAGGTGGTGAGCTTGCCGCCGAAGGTGTGGTCCAGGCAGGCCTGGTTGCAGCCGATGCAGGTGTTGATCTCATCGGCACGCCCGGCAGCCGCCTTGTTGACGAACTCCGGGTCGGCCAGGAACGGCCGCGCCATCGACACCATGTCCGCATCGCCTTCGGCGAGGATCTGCTCGGCGATCTCCGGGGTGTTGATGCGGTTGGTGGTGATCAGCGGAATCTGCACCGCGCCGCGCAGCTTGGCGGTGACCTTGCTGAAGGCACCGCGTGGCACTTTGGTGGCGATGGTCGGGATGCGCGCTTCGTGCCAGCCGATGCCAGTGTTGATGATCGTCGCACCGGCCTGCTCGATGGCCTTGGCCAGCTGCACGATTTCTTCCCAGGTGCTGCCGCCTTCCACCAGGTCGAGCATCGACAGGCGGAAGATGATGATGAAATTCGGGCCTACGGCATCACGCACCCGGCGCACGATTTCCACGGGCAGACGCATGCGATTTTCATAGCTGCCACCCCAACGGTCGGTGCGATGGTTGGTATGCGCGGCAAGGAACTGATTAATGAAGTAGCCTTCGGAACCCATGATTTCAACGCCGTCATACTCGGCGACCTGGGCGAGCAGCGAGCAGGTGATGAAGTCCTGGATCTGCTTCTCGATGCCTTCTTCGTCCAGCTCCTTGGGTTTGAATGGGTTGATTGGCGCCTGGATCGCGCTCGGTGCCACCTGCTTGGGGCTGTAGGCGTAACGACCGGCATGCAGGATCTGCATGCAGATCTTGCCACCCGCGGCGTGCACGGCCTGGGTCACGATCCTGTGCTTCTGCGCTTCTTCGTCAGTGGTCAGCTTGGCCGCGCCGGCATACACGCCACCCTCATCGTTGGGGCCAATGCCGCCGGTGACCATCAGGCCCACGCCGCCACGGGCACGCTCGGCAAAGTAGGCAGCCATGCGCTCGAAACCGCCGGGTTTCTCTTCCAGGCCGGTGTGCATCGAACCCATCAGGGTGCGGTTGCGCAAGGTGGTGAAACCCAGGTCCAACGGGGCCAGCAAATGCGGGTAAGAAGCAGCGGTCATGGTACAGCTCCACAACGGATCATCACGGGACGTGGCGCGCTCGAACGGCATGCCATCGGTTTATGTCCCACAGACTAAAAGGCACCGGGAATGCGCTCAATGACCGAAACTCACAAGTTATTGATCCAAATGCACACTGCCCCTTGGCAAGCCGACGCAGGCCCCCTACCCTAGTCGGCGAACCCAGCACCCGGTCTGTTGTCTGTAGCCCCATGCGTAAAATCCTAGCGTTCACCTTTGTCATGGCCCTGGTTGCCGCCCTTTCCTCTTACCTGGTCTGGACCGAGCAGCGCCCCGTGGCGCATTACTTGTCCGACCTGCGCGTCACCCTCGCCGTCAACGAGGGCGAGCCCGCCGATCGCGGCAACCTGCTGGGCATCCAGCCTGAACTGTTCCCCGCCGATTACCAGAGCCTGGAACGCCTGCACCTGAAGCTTGCGGCCTACCTGCAAAACGCCCGGGACCAAGGGCTGGTCAACGACAAGACCGTCGTGGTGCTGCCGGAACACATTGGCACCTGGCTGATGCTCAAGGGTGAAAAAAACGAGGTCTACCAGGCCCTGCACGCCAAGGAAGCGATGAATTGGCTGTCGGCCAGCAACCCGTTCCTGTTCGCCCGCGCCTGGATCAGCGCAACCGGCGACAATCGCACCGAAGATGCCTACCTGCGCATGAAAGCCGCCGCCATGGCCCGCGACTACCAGGCGCTGTTTGGTGGGCTGGCGAAAGAGTTTGGCGTCACCCTGGTGGCCGGTTCCATTACCCTGCCCAACCCAAGGGTGGAGCAGGAGCAATTGGTGATCGGTCAGGGTGCGCTGTACAACGCGAGCCTGGTGTTCAACCCCAACGGTTTGCCGGTAGGCCAGCCGCAGCGTCAGCTCTACCCTATCTACGATGAGCGCGGATTTATCGAGCCGGGTGATGAAAACATCGTCAACGTGGTCGACACGCCGGCCGGTCGCCTCGGTGTGCTGGTGGGCAGTGACAGCTGGTACCCGGATAACTATCGCAAGCTCAACGCGCAGGGCGCGCAATTGATCGCGGTACCGGCGTTCGTCCTCGGGCGCGACACGTGGGACCGGCCATGGCGGGGGTTCAAGAGCGTGTCGACTCCGCCGGAAATCAGCCTAAAGCCTGAGGAACTCAGCGAAGGTGAAGCCTGGCGCCGCCTCACGCTGATCAGCCAGCAGCCCGTCAGCCAGGCAACCGCGGGCATGAGTGTGTTCCTGCGCGGGCAATTCTGGGACCTGGGCACGGCCGGGCACAGCTTTCTCAGCAACAACGGCCACGTCAACGCCGACGGTGAATCCCGTGGCGCGCGCTTGTTGAATGTCTGGCTGTGAAGCCCGTCCGGCTGGGGGACCTGTCGGTGGGCTTCGTGCACACCCTGGCGGATGCTGTCCAAAGCCACGGCCAGGATCCCCAACCGCTGCTGCTGCAATACGGCCTTGACCCCGCGCGACTCGCCGAAGCCGGTGCGCGCTTGTCGATCCCGCGCTATATGCGCCTGGGCCATGCCGCCATCCAGCTTACCGGTGACGCGGGCCTGGGCCTGCGCATGGGCCAGCTCAGCCGCCTGAGCCAGGCCGGCCTGGCCGGTGTCACCGCCGCCCAGGCGCCGAATGTGCGTGAAGCGGCCCGCACGCTGACCCGCTTTGAAGCGCTGTATGGCACCAACTACCGCGGGCAATCGAGCTTTCACGAAGATGCCGAGGGCGCCTGGCTACGCTTCTATTCCATCAGCCCGTATAACGCCTATAACCGCTTTGTGGTGGACTCGATCATCGCCGGCTGGCTGTTTCAGTTGTCGGGATTGGTGCAGCAGCCGGTGCACGCGCAACGCATCGAAATCGAATTCGAGGCGCCGGACTACAGCGAACAGTACGCCCTGCTGGGTGACGGACCGATTCAGTTCGGCGCCGAGTCCAACCAACTGCGCCTGAGCCAGCACACGTTGGCGCTGCGTAACCCGCAGCACTGCCCCAGCACCTGGAACCTGTTGTTACAGCTTTGTGAGCGGGAGTTGGAGCAATTGACCCGCACTCGCAGCCTGCGCGAGCGCATTACCAGGTTGCTCGGGCCGATGCTCAATGGCGGCCGGGAACCCGACCTGGAGGAAGTGGCGGCACGCTTGAAGCTGCCTACCTGGACACTGCGCCGCAAACTGACCGAAGAAGGCACCCAGTTTCGCGCCATTCTCAACGACACCCGCCGCGACCTGGCAATGACCTACATTCGCGACACGGAACTGGCATTCGGCGAGATCGCCTACTTGCTCGGCTTTGCCTCGGCCCAGGCGTTTCAACGGGCCTTCCGGCGGTGGAACAACCAGACTCCAGGGGAATTTCGCCGCAGTCAGCGGCATTCCGCCTGAAGCCGGTCTTACAGCTCTGTCGCGTCGTCTGCAGGTTCCAGCGGGTCCAACTCAATCGCGTGGTACTCGAGCAGTTCTTCCTGATAATCGTCCATCGTGATCTCCCTTTTAATCCATAGCGGTTACAGGTAATGACCTGTATCGCCAGCCTAAAGTGCCGTCATGACGAAAATATGTCTGCGCCATGACGTTCCCGCACTTCATGATTAAACGTAGCAGGGTTGGGCGAATTTATCCGAGCGAGCCAACGCAGTCCTGCAGGGGCTGGCTTACTGCGCCGGCGTCGGCAATGGCGGTATCGCTTCCGTCGGTGCCGGGAGTTCAGGATTGCTGGTCGCCGGTGCGGGTTCGGCTTGCGGGGCTATCGGTGCGGCTTCGGCAGGCGGCGCCACCGGCTCTGCAGCAGCAGGCTCTTCCTTCGGTGCTGCGACCGGCTCGACAAGCGGCGCGGCCTTCGGCTCCGGAACGCCCAGGTCAGCCTTCGGCGCTTCGGGAATATGCTCGGCCTTCTTCACTTCCTGTGGCAGGAACACGTCGACCAACGCGAAGTAACGGTCGTAGAACTTCGGCGCCGAAACGGTCTCGCTCGCCACCTTGACCATCGAATCATCGGTGGAGCCAATCGGCATCGACACCGAACCCAGCACGCCGACACCCAGGCTCGCAGAGTTATTGACCTTCTTCAACGCATAGCGATCCTGCAAGGCGTTGGCGAACATCGTCGAGTGGTTGGTGCCTTTGCCATCATCGGCACACACCACGCTGAAGCTGATCTGCAAATGGCTCTCGCCGGTCTGCTGGAAGCTCTTGTTACCGGCCACCAGTTTCGGGTCGTTACTGGTGATGATGTAGCCCTGGCTCAGCAAGGCACGGCGCGCGGCTTCGCACGCGGCCACGTCACTGACGGGATAACCCCGGGAGAACGTGCCGGAATCGTCGAAATTTTCATGTTCGTAAATAGCGGTCTTGGGTGACGAGCAGCCCGCGGCGCCCGCCAACACCAGCGCCAGCCCGAGGCAACGCAAGTGAAATGATGTCGACATTGAAAATCCTGAGGAAAACAGTCCGGGCGGTATTGTGCAACAGAACGTAGCCTTGGCGCGCGCATTCCTGTCGGTAAAACGTCACAGGATCAAGCCACGGAGGAAGTGGGAAATAGCCGAGCGCACATGTGGTCAATGAACACGCGCAATTTGGCTGAGGCATGGCGACTTGATGGCCATAACATCCAGAAACTGCCTTGGTGTTCGAGGTGGTCATCCAGCACCCGTTGCAGACGCCCTTCGCCGACCGCCTGGTTGACCATATAGTCCGGCAGGCAGGCAATGCCCAGCCCTTCGTTCACCACATGGTAAAGCGACTCGATGGTGGTGCTCACCAAAGGGCTGCGCAACGTGGGCTCAGCCGCACCGGATTCCAGGCGCAACGGCCAGGCTTCAAGCTTGCCGGTGGCGCAGAACTTGTGGCGAAGGCAGGCGTGATCACTCAACTGCGCAGTTTCCCGCGGGATGCCGTGCAGGGAAAAATACGCGGGCGTGCCGACGATCACCAAGTGGTAATGCCCCAGGTGTCGGGCCATAAGGCGCGAATCTTCCGGCTTGCCGGTGCGAATCACCGCGTCGAAGCCTTCTTCGATGACGTCCACCATGCGGTCGGAAAAATCCACGTCCAGTTCGATCTGCGGATAAGCCCGCATAAAGTCACTGAGTACCGGCATCAACAAGCCGCGCACCTGCGGCACGCTGATGCGTAATTTGCCGCGAGGTGTGGCGCTGGCGTCGGTGAGCTCACGCTCGGCCGCTTCGACCTCGGCAAGGATGCGCCGGGAGCGCTCGAGAAACAGCGCACCTTCGCCGGTCAGCGTGATGCTGCGGGTGCTGCGATGAAACAGCCGCACACCCAGGCGCTCTTCCATGCGCGCGACGCTTTTGCCCACCGCCGATGACGACACGCCCAACACACGAGCGGCCGCCGTAAAGCTGCGGGTTTCCGCGACCTGCACGAAGACCGATAGGCTACCGAGGCTGTCCATGATCCATTCCTCAATGATTGCGGACTCCAATGTCCGATAAGTTCGGAACCTTAGCCTGTTTTTCCACTGATCACAGCCCCCTACTCTGCCCGTACCCTTTTACATGGACAGAGCGTCATGACTTCACTTGCAACCACCTCCCGGGAAACGTTGCCCCTGGGCGGGCTGTTGGCACTGGCGTGTGCCGGTTTTATCACCATCCTCACCGAGGCCATGCCCGCCGGCCTGTTGCCGCAAATGGGCACGGGCCTGGGTGTGTCGCCCGCACTGGTGGGCCAACTGGTCACCGTGTATGCCCTGGGATCACTGCTGGCCGCCATCCCGTTGACCTTGTTGACACGTGGCTGGCGACGGCGACCCCTGCTGTTGCTGGCCATCGGCGGCTTTGCACTGGTCAACAGTGTGACGGCCCTGTCCAGCCACTACGGCCTGACCCTGGTGGCGCGTTTTTTTGCCGGTGTGTTCGCCGGTTTGCTGTGGGCGCTGCTGGCCGGGTATGCCAGCCGGATGGTTGCACCGCACTTGCAGGGTCGGGCGATTGCGGTGGCCATGCTGGGTGCGCCGCTGGCGTTGTCCCTGGGCGTGCCGGCAGGCACCTGGCTGGGCACAGTGGTGGGTTGGCGCCTGAGCTTTGCGATCATGAGCGGCCTGACCCTGGTGCTGCTGGTGTGGGCGCGCTGGCAACTGCCGGACTTTGCCGGCCTGCCCGCGCAGCAGCGACTGGCACTGCGGCAGGTGCTGACCTTGCCAGGCATCCGTCCGGTGCTATGGGTCACGTTTACCTACGTGCTGGCCCACAACATTCTCTACACCTACATCGCCCCGCTGTTGGCGCCAGCTGGAATCGCAGCCCAGATCGACCGGATATTGCTGGTGTTCGGTCTCGCTGCCCTGTTGAGCATTTGGCTGGCCGGTGTGTGGATCGACCGCTGGCTGCGTACCTTGCTGCTGATCAGTTGCGCATTGTTTGGCCTGATTGCGCTGGCGCTGGCGTTGTGGATCACCTCGCCGACCGTGATCTACATCGCCGTGGCGTGCTGGGGCCTGGCGTTCGGCGGCCTGCCGGCGTTGCTGCAAACCGCGTTGGCCAAGTCGGCAGGTGCGTCGGCGGATGCCGCGCAATCGATGCTGGTAACGGTATGGAACCTGGGGATTGCCGGGGGTGGGTTGGCGGGCGGCGTGTTGTTACAGAATTGGGGCGTAACAGCATTCCCCTGGACGGTCGTCCTGCTGATGTTGCTGGCCGTGGTCAAACGCCCATAAAAAAACGCCCCCGGTCTTTTCAGGCCGAGGGCGTTTTTATTCAGGGCTACATCAGAACTTCTTGATGTCAGCCTTGGCTTCCAACTGCTTGCGGTACGCCGCGAAGTCCTGCTGGCCCACACGGGAAGCGAGGAAGCGGCGGTATTGCGCCTTTTCATCGTCCGTCGGGGCTGCCGCTTCGTTGACACCGTTCAAGCGCACGATCATCAGGCTACCGTCAGCCAGGGTCACGGTGGTGAAGGTCGGCTTGTCCTTGGCCGCAGGCTTGGGCATGCGGAACACGGCTTGCAGCACCGCAGGATCAATCGACTCCTGACCACGGGTCGCCGCTTCAGTCACCTTCCACGCCTGGCCGTCGACCGGCTGGTTCAGCGCAGACTTGCCATCACGCAGGCTGGCGATCAGCTCGTCAGCGTGGGTCTTGGCTGCTGCACTGGCGCGTTCCTTGGTCAACTGGGCACGAATCGCCACTGCAACGCTTTCCAGCGGCAATTGCGAAGGCTTCAGATGCTCCTTGGCTCGCAGCACGATGATGGTTTCCGGGTCCAGCTCGATGGCCGAACTGTTGGCACCTTCATCCAGCACTTCCGGGCTGAACGCTGCAGTGACCACGGCACGGTTGGCCGCAACACCTTCGCCACCTTCACGGCCAAACGGCGCGGAGGTGTGAACGGTCAGCTTGAGGTCGGACGCTGGCTGAGCCAGGTCGGAGGCTTCGAATGCCGCGTCTTCCAATTGCTTGGTCGCCTCGACAAAACGCTGCTCGACCTGCTGGGTCTTGAGCTCTTTGGTAAGCTTGTCTTTGAGGCTGGCAAAGGTCGGCACTTGCGGTGCTTCAACGCCCAACAGCTTGATCAGGTGCCAGCCGAAGGTGCTGCGCACCGGCGCCGAGACCTGGTCCTTGTTCAGCGCGTACAACGCAGTTTCGAAGTCCGGATCGTAGACGCCAGGACCGGCGAAACCGAGGTCGCCGCCGGTGTTGGCCGAACCTGGATCCTGGGAGAACTCCTTGGCCAGGGCTTCGAACTTCTCACCTTTGGCCAGGCGTGCCTGGATGTCTTCGATCTTGGCCTTGGCTTGCGCGTCGGTGACCTTGTCGTTGACTTCAATCAGGATATGCGCGGCACGACGCTGTTCAGCGAGGTTGGCGGTTTCTTTCTGATAGGCAGCCTGCAGCTCTTCATCCTTGACACTGACCTGGTCGAAGAACGACGACTTCTTCAATTCCAGGTAGTCGATAACGACCTGGTCCGGGGTCATGAACTCTTTGGCGTGCTGGTCATAGTAGGCCTTGACCTCGTCGTCGGTGATTTTCACCGCCGCTGGGTTGGCCTTGATGTTGACGGTGGCGAAATCGCGGGTCTGTTTTTCCAGACGGGCGAATGCCAGCACCTCGGCATCGGTGACGAAACCGCTGCCAGCGATACCCGCACGGACCTGACCGATGAGCATTTCCTGGGTCATCATCTGACGGAATTGCAGACGGCTGTAGCCCAGCTGACGGATCACCTGGTCGAAGCGTTCAGCGTTGAACTGGCCATCCACCTGGAATTCGGGCGTCTGCAGGATCACTTGGTCCAGTGCCGCTTCAGAGAAGCCGAACTTGGAATCAGCAGCGCCTTGCAGCAGCAGCTTGCGATCGATCAGACCCTTGAGGGCCGCATCGCGCAGCAGTTTTTCGTCCAGCAGGGAGGCATCGAAATCCTTGCCCAGCTGTTGCATCAACTGGCGACGTTGCATGTCGACGGCCTGGCTCAACTCGGTCTGGGTGATTTCTTCACCGTTGACCTTGGCTACGTCCTGCTTGTTGTTACCCGAGGCCTGGAAAATGGCTTCGATACCGGTAAACGCCATCAACGCGACGATGATCCCGATAATGGTCTTGGCAATCCAGCCTTGTGAATTGTCCCTGATATTTTGCAGCATGCGTCCCCCAGAAACGGTTGAACTTCAAGAATGGGCAACCGTGGAGCGTGGGTAGAGTACGGATATAAGAAAGGCGCATCCAAGGATGCGCCTTCTCGCAACTGGCGGAGCGGACGAGGGCTTGGATTCTCCCCCCGGCGTGGCGACCCGATAAATACGTAGGTCAACTGCCGCTCCGCTGCCAGGTCGAACCTGCGTTCGACCCGGGTAGGTAAAGGCTGGATCGAAGCTTAGTTAACGGCTTCTTTCAGGGCTTTACCGGCTTTGAAACCTGGTTTCTTGGCAGCAGCGATTTGCAGTGCTTTGCCAGTCTGTGGGTTACGGCCAGTGCGAGCTGGGCGGTCAGTCACAGAGAACGTACCGAAGCCTACCAGTACAACGGAGTCGCCGGCCTTCAGAGCGCCAGTGACGGATTCGATTACTGCATCCAGCGCACGGCCAGCAGCAGCTTTCGGGATATCAGCGGATGCAGCGATAGCATCAATCAGTTCCGACTTGTTCACTCTAAGTCCCCTTATATATCTATTGAGTATGATTCTAAGTTTTTTGGTAAACAGCAAAAACCAGTGCTGAATGGCCTACAGACACTTAAGAGCCGCTTTATAACAAGGGCTCTAAAAAGCTGTCAAGGAAGCCTCCAGGCTTAATCGCATTAATGCGTGCTAATTCTTTCCTTGGAATCAGACTCGCGTTTTTCGTCCTTGGCAACTATCTCCGGAGCCACATCGGGCAAGGGCTCCGGCGCGTATTGCAGCGCAATTTGCAGGACCTCGTCAATCCATTTAACCGGTTTAATCTGCAGATCCTGCTTGATGTTGTCAGGAATTTCCTTCAAGTCGCGAACATTCTCTTCCGGAATGATCACGGTCTTGATACCGCCACGGTGGGCAGCCAGCAATTTCTCTTTCAAACCACCAATGGCGAGTACCTGACCCCGCAGGGTGATTTCGCCGGTCATGGCCACGTCCGCACGCACCGGGATGCCGGTAAGCGCCGACACCAAGGCTGTGCACATGCCTACGCCAGCGCTAGGACCGTCTTTGGGCGTCGCACCTTCCGGCATGTGGATGTGGGTGTCGTGCTTCTCGTGGAAGTCCAGGGGAATCCCCAGGCTCTTGGCGCGGCTGCGCACCACGGTCTGCGCGGCGGTGATGGATTCGACCATCACGTCACCCAGGGAACCGGTCTTGATCAACTGGCCCTTGCCAGGAATCACAGCCGCTTCGATGGTCAACAGTTCGCCGCCCACTTGCGTCCACGCCAGGCCGGTCACCTGACCCACTTGATCCTGCTGCTCGGCCAGGCCGTAACGGAATTTGCGCACACCCAGGAAGTGCTCAAGGGAGTCGGCAGTGACCTTCACCGAGAAGCGTTTTTCGAGTGCGTGTTCCTTGACCGCCTTGCGGCAGATCTTCGCAATCTGGCGCTCCAGGCCCCGTACACCGGCCTCGCGGGTGTAGTAACGAATGATGTCGCGGATCGACTCGACCTCGAATTCGATCTCGCCCTTCTTCAGGCCATTGGCAGAAATCTGCTTGGGCGCGAGGTATTTGACGGCGATGTTGATCTTCTCGTCTTCGGTGTAACCCGGGAGACGAATCACCTCCATCCGGTCCAGCAACGCTGGCGGAATGTTCATGGAGTTGGAGGTGCACAGGAACATTACGTCGGACAGGTCGTAATCGACTTCCAGGTAATGGTCATTGAAATTGTGGTTCTGTTCGGGGTCGAGCACTTCCAGCAAAGCCGATGCCGGATCACCACGCATGTCGCTGCCCATCTTGTCGATCTCATCGAGCAGGAACAGCGGGTTGCGCACGCCGACTTTCGTCATCTTTTGAATCAATCTTCCGGGCATCGAACCGATGTACGTCCGGCGGTGACCACGAATTTCAGCCTCATCCCGAACGCCGCCGAGGGCCATGCGCACGAATTTGCGGTTGGTGGCGTTGGCAATGGACTCCGCCAGGGAGGTTTTACCCACGCCAGGCGGACCGACCAGGCACAACACCGGGCCACGAATTTTCTTCACGCGCTTTTGCACGGCGAGGTATTCGAGGATGCGCTCTTTGACTTCTTCAAGGCCATAGTGGTCGGCATCGAGGATGTCTTCCGCACGCGCCAGGTCCAGGCGCACTTTGGTCTGGGCCTTCCACGGCACCTGCACCAGCCAATCGATGTAGGAACGCACCACGGTGGCTTCTGCCGACATCGGCGACATTTGCTTGAGCTTGTTCAGCTCGGCCGTGGCTTTGGTCAGGGCATCTTTCGGCAGGCCGGCGGCATCGATGCGCTTTTTCAGCTCTTCGATTTCGTTGTGGCCTTCTTCGCTGTCGCCTAGCTCCTTCTGAATGGCCTTCATCTGCTCATTCAGGTAGTACTCGCGCTGGCTGCGCTCCATTTGCTTCTTGACGCGACCACGGATGCGCTTCTCGACCTGCAACAGGTCAATTTCGGCATCCAGCAGCGCCAGCACGTGTTCGACACGGGCGGACAGGTCGATGATTTCGAGGATGTCCTGCTTCTGCTCGATCTTCAGCGCCATGTGCGCGGCCATGGTGTCGACCAGACGGCCTGGCTCATCGATGCTATTGAGGGACGACAGGACTTCAGCCGGGACTTTCTTGCCCAACTGCACATACTGCTCGAACTGCGAGAGCAGGCTGCGTACAAAAACTTCGGACTCGCGCTCAGGGGCCTCGACTTCGTCGATCAGCGCCACTTCGGCGCGCAGGTGACCATCCACCTCCATGAAGCGTTCTACCGCACCACGCTGCTCGCCTTCCACCAGCACCTTGACGGTGCCATCAGGCAGCTTGAGCAATTGCAGGACAGTGGCAATGGTACCCACGCGATACAGGGCGTCTTCGCCCGGATCATCGTCGGCGGGGTTTCTCTGGGCCAACAGCAGGATTTGCTTGTCGCCCGTCATCGCGGCCTCGAGGGCTTCGATAGACTTCTCGCGCCCCACGAACAGCGGGATAACCATGTGCGGATAGACGACGACATCACGCAACGGCAGGAGAGGCAATTCGATGGTGGTCTTCATGATTTCGCCTCTATGACAGATGAAAAATAAGCTTGAAGCCAAGATGGGGGCTGCTTGCGAAAAAAACAAGCTTAATGCCAGCAGTTATACGCAGGAATCGCCCGGCAACAAAAAACGCCCAAAAAACAAAGGGGCCCCTGAAGGCCCCTTGTCTGTACCGAAACTGCCCGGCGCTTACGCGTCTGGCGCAGCCTTGGCAGTCGGCTCACTGTTTTCGTAGATATACAGTGGCTTGGACTTGCCTTCTATGACGCTTTCGTCGATCACCACTTTACTCACCTCGGACTGCGAGGGGATTTCGTACATGGTGTCGAGCAATACACCTTCGAGAATCGAACGCAGGCCCCGTGCACCGGTCTTGCGCTCCAGTGCCCGCTTGGCCACGGCCTTGAGGGCATCGGTACGGAACTCGAGGTCCACACCTTCCATCTCGAACAGCTTGCCGTATTGCTTGGTCAGGGCGTTCTTCGGCTCGGTGAGGATCTGGATCAACGCAGCCTCATCCAACTCGTCCAGGGTCGCGAGGACCGGCAGACGACCGACGAACTCCGGGATCAGACCGAACTTGACCAGATCGTCAGGCTCGACTTCACGCAGGGACTCGCCCACCTTCTTGCCTTCTTCCTTGCTGCGCACTTCTGCACCAAAGCCGATGCCACCGCGGGTGGAACGCTGCTGGATAACCTTCTCCAGACCCGAGAATGCACCGCCACAGATGAACAGGATGTTGCGCGTATCAACCTGAAGGAATTCCTGCTGCGGATGCTTGCGGCCACCTTGCGGCGGAACGGAAGCGACCGTGCCTTCGATCAGTTTCAACAGGGCTTGCTGCACGCCTTCACCGGAAACGTCCCGGGTGATCGACGGGTTGTCGGACTTGCGCGAGATCTTGTCGATTTCGTCGATGTAGACAATACCCATCTGGGCCTTCTCTACGTCGTAGTCGCACTTCTGCAGCAGCTTCTGAATGATGTTCTCGACGTCTTCACCCACGTAGCCAGCCTCGGTGAGGGTGGTTGCGTCGGCGATAGTGAACGGCACGTTCAACAGGCGAGCAAGGGTTTCCGCAAGCAGGGTTTTACCCGAGCCTGTAGGACCGATCAGCAAGATGTTGCTCTTGCCGAGCTCGACTTCGTCGCCTTTCTTGTCACGCTGGTTCAAGCGCTTGTAGTGGTTGTACACCGCTACGGCCAGAACCTTCTTTGCACGCTCTTGACCGATGACGTACTGGTCAAGGATGCCGCTGATTTCTTTAGGCGAAGGCAATTTATGCGCGCTGCTCTCGGCCTGGGCTTCCTGCACCTCCTCGCGGATGATGTCATTGCACAGGTCGACGCACTCGTCGCAGATAAACACCGAGGGGCCGGCAATCAACTTGCGCACTTCATGCTGGCTTTTGCCACAGAAGGAGCAATAGAGCAGCTTGCCGTTGTCCTCGCCGTTGCGGGTGTCAGTCATTCGTTCGATCCAAATCCGATAGGCTTGCAACACAAGATGAAGGCTTATGCGGGCTTTTTCAAGCCCGCCAGTGGTCGGACATGCCGACCAGCCCTATTTTGAGCGGCTTAATTAAGCTGGGCGACGGTCAATCACTTTGTCGATCAGGCCATAGGCTTGCGCGGCTTCGGCACTCATGAAGTTGTCGCGATTGGTGTCGCGCTCGATTTCTTCCAGGGTGCGCCCGCTGTGCTTGGCCATCAGCGAGTTGAGACGCTCACGAATAAACAGGATTTCCTTGGCGTGGATTTCGATATCCGAAGCCTGGCCCTGGAAACCGCCCAATGGCTGGTGAATCATCACACGGGAGTTCGGCAGGCAGAAACGCTTGCCCTCGGCACCTGCGGTCAGCAGGAACGCGCCCATGCTGCACGCCTGGCCGATGCAGGTGGTCGAGACGTTCGGCTTGATGAACTGCATGGTGTCGTAGATCGACATGCCAGCAGTGACCGAACCGCCCGGGGAGTTGATGTACAGATGGATGTCCTTGTCCGGGTTTTCCGCTTCAAGGAACAGCAGTTGCGCACAGATCAGGTTGGCCATGTAGTCCTCTACCGGACCAACCAGAAAGATCACTCGCTCCTTGAGCAGGCGCGAGTAGATGTCGTAGGCGCGTTCGCCACGAGCGGACTGCTCGACAACCATCGGGACCAGGCCGCCTGCGGCCTGGATATCAGAGTTCTGCTGAATATAGGAATTACGGAACATGCTCTGCAGTTACTCCCAAATAGTCATGTCTTGAAAACGCATAAGCCAGCGCGAGGCTGGCTTATGGTTGTATTTCCAACGAGTTGGACAATCAGTCGGCTTGTGCTGTTTCCGCCGGTTTGACTGCTTCTTCGTAAGAGACCGCTTTATCGGTCACCTTAGCCTTCTGCAGAACAGTATCCACAACTTGTTCTTCCAGCACAACCGAACGCACTTCGTTCAGCTGCTGATCGTTCTTGTAGTACCAAGCCACGACCTGCTCAGGCTCTTGGTAGGCCGAAGCCATTTCCTGGATCATTTCGCGAACGCGGTCTTCGTCAGGCTTGAGGTCGAACTGCTTGACCACTTCACCAACGATCAGGCCCAGCACAACGCGGCGCTTGGCTTGTTCTTCGAACAGCTCGGCCGGCAGCTGGTCAGGCTTGATGTTGCCACCAAACTGCTGAACGGCTTGTACGCGCAGGCGGTCCACTTCGTTGGACAGCAGTGCCTTAGGCACTTCGATCGGGTTGGCAGCCAGCAGACCGTCCATGACCTGGTTCTTGACCTTGGACTTGATGGCCTGACGCAGCTCCCGCTCCATGTTCTTGCGAACTTCGGTGCGGAAACCTTCCAGGGTCGCTTCCTTGATACCGAACTGGGCGAAGAACTCTTCGTTCAGCTCTGGCAGCTTAGGCTCGGAAACGCTGTTGACGGTCACGGTGAACTCGGCGGCTTTGCCAGCCAGGTCCAGGTTCTGGTAGTCAGCAGGGAAAGTCAGGTTCAGAACGCGCTCTTCGCCGGCTTTTGCGCCAACCAGGCCGTCTTCGAAGCCAGGGATCATGCGGTTGGAACCCAGCACCAGCTGGGTGCCCTTGGCGGAGCCGCCAGCGAATACTTCGCCGTCAACCTTGCCAACGAAATCGATGTTCAATTGGTCTTCGTTCTGAGCGGCACGCTCGGTCACTTCAAAACGAGTGTTCTGCTTGCGCAGGATTTCCAGCATGTTGTCCAGGTCCGAATCAGCTACTTCGGCGCTCAGACGCTCGATTTCGATACCTTCGAAACCGGCCACTTCAAATTCAGGGAACACTTCGAACGTAGCTACGTATTCCAGGTCCTTGCCAACTTCCAGGGACTTGGGCTCGATGGAAGGCGAGCCAGCCGGGTTCAGCTTATGCTCAACAACGGCTTCGTAGAAAGAAGCCTGGATCACGTCACCGACAGCTTCCTGGCGCGCATCAGCACCAAAACGACGCTTGATTTCGCTCATTGGCACTTTGCCTGGACGGAAACCAGCGATCTTGGCCTTCTGGGCAGTCTGCTGCAGACGCTTGTTGACCGCAGTCTCAATACGCTCTGCCGGCACGGTAATGCTCAGGCGGCGCTCGATAGCAGTAGTATTTTCAACAGAAACTTGCATGGATATTCCTCGTTGCACAGACGTTAGCCGGCCATTTCCGACCCCAATCAAGGGCATGCATTCTAGAGGGTCAAACTCAAGAAGTCACCCTGCTGCAAATACGCCCGGAAACAGCCGGCAATTTATCGGCACGAAGGCACTGAAGCACCTCGCCCCGCTGACAAATACATCCCATCACGCCAAGGCTCTGCGCCGCCCCTTCTATATATAGAAGGGGTCGCCATTCAGCTCCCTGACGCCCGCCCCTGCAAGCAGGACCGGCAGGCGGCGCAGCATCATCGAGACACAAAAATTCGATGAAGCGCCCTGCCCTTGCGACCCATTGGCTGCAGCCGCTGAAAATCTGAACCGCTAAAACCAAAAAAGGCGCCAGACTGTTAAATCTGGCGCCTTTCGAATATGGGGTGGACGAAGGGGATCGAACCCTCGACAACGGGAGTCACAATCCCGTGCTCTACCAACTGAGCTACGCCCACCATATTGCATTAACAAAGAACTCAAACATCTTCTTTGTTGAACCTCACCTTACCTGACGGTAGGGCGACGCCTTGAAATTGGTGCGGATGAAGAGACTCGAACTCTTACGCCTCGCGGCGCTGGAACCTAAATCCAGTGTGTCTACCAATTCCACCACATCCGCGCTTGAAGCTCTTAAAGCAAAGGCGCCAGACGATTAATCTGGCGCCTTTTCAGAATATGGGGTGGACGAAGGGGATCGAACCCTCGACAACGGGAGTCACAATCCCGTGCTCTACCAACTGAGCTACGCCCACCATATAGCGCTACTTGTGCCAAAGCTGCCTTAAATGGCGCACCCGGCAGGACTCGAACCTGCGACCATCCGCTTAGAAGGCGGATGCTCTATCCAGCTGAGCTACGGGCGCCTGATTAATCTGTACTCTTGGAGGATTACAAACTAAGTGCTTCCAGCCATGCAGAACAACCATCTATTCTGCTCGACCTTCTTAACCAGTGCTAGGCTGTGCCCGACAAGTGCGACGAATAGTATAGACGCCCTCGAAACCCGTCAAATCTTTTTTGCAAAAAATTCATTTTATTTAAGGGGTTAGGGCAATTTGCAGACCAAGCGCCTTTGCCCTCACGGCGTGGCGTGCGAGAATGCGTGCACTTTTCTTCCCCCTCTCGATGGTTAATCACGCGTAATGACTGCACAACTTATCGACGGCAAATCAATCGCCGCCAGCCTGCGCCAGCAGATCGCCAAACGAGTCACCGAGCGCAGCCAGCAAGGCCTGCGCACGCCTGGCCTCGCGGTGATTCTGGTCGGCAGCGATCCTGCCTCTCAGGTTTATGTCTCGCACAAGCGTAAAGACTGTGAAGAGGTCGGCTTTATTTCCAAGGCCTACGACTTGCCTTCCGAGACCACCCAACAGGCCCTCACCGACCTGATCGACGGCCTCAACGACGACCCGGCCATCGACGGTATCCTCCTGCAACTGCCGTTGCCCGAGCATCTGGACGCCTCCAAATTGCTGGAGCGCATCCGCCCGGACAAAGACGTCGACGGTTTCCACCCTTATAACGTCGGCCGTCTGGCCCAGCGTATCCCGCTGCTGCGCCCATGCACGCCGAAAGGCATCATGACCCTGCTGGAAAGCACCGGTATCGACCTGTACGGCCTTGATGCCGTGGTTGTCGGCGCGTCCAACATCGTCGGTCGCCCGATGGCCATGGAACTGCTGCTGGCCGGCTGCACCGTGACCGTGACCCACCGTTTCACCAAGGACCTCGCCGGCCACGTCGGCCGCGCGGACCTGGTGGTAGTGGCCGCCGGCAAGCCAGGCCTGGTCAAGGGCGAGTGGATCAAGGAAGGCGCCATCGTCATTGACGTGGGCATCAACCGCCAGGAGGACGGCAAGCTGGTGGGCGACGTTGTCTACGAGACCGCCCTGCCCCGCGCCGGCTGGATCACCCCGGTACCGGGCGGCGTAGGCCCGATGACACGCGCCTGCCTGCTGGAAAATACCCTGTACGCCGCCGAAACATTGCACGCGTAATAACCAGGCGTACTGAAAAAGCCCTGCCTTAGCGCAGGGCTTTTTATTGCCCGAAATAAATCAGGTTTTTCTTAGTTTTTAAGCACTTTCGTCTGGTTCCAGAAGAACATTCGACAGTTTCTAATCCATACTCCTAAAATGTAACGGCATTTGTATCAAAGCCCGTTGCACAACGGTATTTCCTTACTTTTTAGCGAGTTCATCCGCGTGAAAATTCGTCTCTCTATTGTCAGCCTGTTTTTTGCGTTCACAGGCACCTTCGCGCACGCTGCCGAAACCACCCTGGCCCCGCGTGACGTCTCCAAGCTGCAAATCGCCTCTGGCAGCGCCATGCTGGTAGACCTGCAAACCAACAAAGTCATTTATGCCAGCAACCCCGATGTGGTGGTGCCCATTGCTTCGGTGAGCAAACTGATGACCGGCCTGATCGTGCTGGACGCCAAGCAGAACATGGACGAATACATCGACATCAACATCAAGGACACGCCCGAAATGAAAGGCGTGTTCTCCCGGGTGAAAATCGGCAGCGAGATGCCGCGCAAAGAGATGCTGCTGATCGCGCTGATGTCCTCGGAAAACCGCGCAGCCGCCAGCCTGGCTCATCACTATCCAGGCGGCTACCCGGCATTCATTGCGGCGATGAACGCCAAGGCCAAGGCGCTGGGCATGACCAGTACCCACTACGTAGAGCCAACCGGCCTGTCGATCCATAACGTGTCCACTGCCCGCGACCTGAGCAAGCTGCTGGCGGCTGCGCGTCATTACCCGATGCTCAGCCAACTGAGCACCACCAAGGAAAAGACTGTGTCGTTCCGCAAGCCCAACTACACCTTGGGCTTCTCCAACACCGACCACTTGATCAACCGCGCCAATTGGGACATCAAGCTGACCAAGACCGGTTTCACCAACCAGGCTGGCCACTGCCTGGTGCTGGTGACGAGCATGGGTAACCGCCCAGTGTCGCTGGTGATCCTGGACGCATTCGGCAAATTCACGCACTTCGCCGACGCCAGTCGCATCCGCAGCTGGGTCGAGACCGGCAAGAGCGGTTCGGTGCCGGATGTGGCGCTGCGCTACAAGGCCGACAAGAACTTGAAGAACCGCCCGAATGCGGCAGAAGTACGCCGCTGAAAAAATGTGGGCGCGGGCTTGCCCGCTCCCACATAGGATTGGCGGCGCGCTGATTTACTTTGTTTCTGCCAGTACCTTGAGCGCCTGCGCCGCCGCCCGCTCCTGCCCGGCCTGGGCCGTCGCGTTAGCCGAGTCCCGCCAACGCTGTGCGTTCACATTCGCCGGCAACTGGCTCGGCCGCTGGGTCAGGATCGCCCAGTGCCCCGCCTTCTCCCACTTCGACTCAAAATCGCTGAAGCTCATCAGCAACCGGCGGTTCATGCCCGAACGCAGCAACACGGTGCTTTTCTGCTGATTGAACCCCACGACCACCACATAATGCGCCTCAGACAGCATCCCGCCGCCGATCCGCGCCATCACCGGATAGCCCGCCGCCACTTGTGCCAGCACCGCAGTCAGCTTGGTATCCAGCGGATACACCATCAGCCCGTACTCCCGGGCCAGCACCTGCATGTTGCGCTCCAGGTTCGCCTCACCGCCCGGCAAATGCAGTGGCTTATCCAACAAGCCCGGTGTCATGACAATGCCTTGTTGCGACAGCATGCTGGCTAACGCTGTAGGACCGCTCTGATAGGCCTCGCTGCGAAAGGTCGGCACGCCGTTGAGTTCGACGCGTTCCGGCAGGCCCGCCAGTCTCGACGGGGTGGAGGAGCACGCCGCAAGGCCCAGGGCACACGCGAGAAACAGGGATGTTTTCAGGTTCGACCGTAACCGCAATTTTCTACTCTCTTGATCAACTGCCGGTAAGGGCCCTGATCATAGGACGCTCTGCCACGCGGGTATAGCCTGCAGGCTTAGTAAAGGTCGCGGATAGAGCAAAGAAGTTGGACAGACACGACCATTGGTCAATAGCAGGCAACCGCTAGATAGCTAGACTGTCCATTGAGAAGAGTGTGTGTGCCCCGTGCGGGGCGATAGGAGGCCCGAATGAGCCTTGCAACGACGATTTTAATGTTGGTCTGCGGTTGGCTGGCGGTGGCCGGCGCCATGTTGTGGGGGGTGCTGCGCATTACTCGCCGGCACCACCCCCCACAGGTCAAACCCGCCAAGCCCCATAAGGCTGCGGTGCATCACGCCTAGCCTGGCAGGCAATCGAAGTCCTGCGTGGCCGCCACTTCCTTGCCGTGGCCATCCCTCAGGGATGCGCGCACGGTGCTGCCCAGGCTGGATTCCACCAGCGTGTAGTGCTCACCCGCCTTGAAGTGCTTGTATTCGACGCGGCCCTGGCAATCCTCCTGGTTTTCGTCGCCGGGCTCCTCCTCGAACAGGGTCACGTCCAAACGATGATTCCCTGGTGTCACCTCAAAAAAGCGGCCGTCGTCCACACGCTTGCCATCCACGCGCTCGGCCATCAGGTCATTCGGCGCGTCTTCCTTCAAGCCAATCCAAGCCTCGCTCGGGTCCGCCTTGGGCATGGGGCCGGCGCACGCCGACAACAACAGCACAGCACCAAGGGCGGGAATCAACAACAGGGGTTTAAGTGACATGGCAGGGCTCCAGAGGCGGGACGAAGGCGTCCGATGGCGACAAGCTTGAGCAGGCGCCCCGCGCAGAACAAATGAATCCCAGTGAAACGATCTTCAGCCCTTACCTAAATCTTCCTTCACTTGGCTGAAAGGTGCGTGTTAGGTGGGTCGGGCAAGACTGCCGGGGTTTGCAATCCTGCTCCCCCGGAGGTTCACGCATGCTCGGGCTGGTAAAGACCGCACTGCAAAAGCCATACACGTTTATCGTGTTGGCCCTATTCATCTGCATCATCGGGCCGATGGCGGCCCTGCGAACCCCCACCGACGTATTCCCCGACATCGGCATCCCCGTGGTGGCCGTGGTCTGGCAGTACAACGGCCTATCGCCGGACGCCATGGCCGGCCGGGTGATCTACACCTATGAGCGCTCCCTGAGCACCACCGTCAACGACATCGAACACATCGAATCCCAATCGTTGCCGGGCATGGGTATCGTCAAGATCTTCTTCCAGCCCGGCGTCGACATTCGAACCGCCAACGCCCAGGTCACGGCCGTTTCACAGACCGTACTCAAGCAAATGCCACCGGGCATCACGCCACCGCTGATCCTCAACTACAGCGCGTCAACCGTGCCGATCCTGCAGATGGCGTTTTCCAGCCCGAGCCTCTCGGAGGCGAGGATCCGCGATCTGGTGCAGAACAACATTCGCCTGCCCCTGAGCGCCCTGCCCGGCCTGGCCATGCCCACGCCCATGGGTGGCAAGCAGCGCCAGATTACCTTGGATCTAGACCCGCAAGCGCTGGCCGCCAAGGGCCTCTCCGCGCAGGACGTCGGCAACGCGCTGGCCCTGCAAAACCAGATCATCCCGGTAGGCACCGCCAAGCTGGGGCCCAACGAATACACGATCCTGCTCAACAACAGCCCCAAGGCCATCGATGAGCTCAACGACTTGCCGATCAAGACCGTCGACGGCGCGCTGATCACCATCGGCCAGGTCGCCCACGTCCGGGACGGTTCGCCACCGCAGACCAATATCGTGCGCGTCGACGGCCACCGCGCCGTGCTGATGCCGGCGCTGAAAAACGGCAGCATCTCCACCCTGTCGATCATCGACGGCATCCGCCAGATGCTGCCGCGCATCAATGAAACGCTGCCGCCGTCGCTGAAGACCTCATTGCTGGGGGACGCCTCGGTGTTCGTCAAGCAATCGGTGGGCAGCGTCGCCCAGGAAGGCATCATTGCCGCGCTGCTGACCAGTGCGATGATCCTGCTGTTCCTCGGCAGTTGGCGCTCCACGCTGATCATTGCCGCCTCGATTCCCTTGGCAGTGCTGTCGGCCATTGCGCTGCTTGCAGTCAGCGGCCAAACCCTCAACGTCATGACCCTGGGCGGGCTCGCGCTGGCGGTGGGAATTTTGGTGGACGACGCCACGGTGACCATCGAAAACATCAACTGGCACCTTGAGCAGGGCAAGTCGGTCAAGGCCGCGATCCTCGACGGCGCCGCGCAGATCGTCGGCCCGGCGTTCGTTTCGCTGCTGTGTATCTGCATCGTGTTCGTCCCCATGTTCCTGCTGCAAGGCATCGCCGGCTACCTGTTCCGGCCGATGGCCCTGGCGGTGATCTTCGCCATGGCCAGCTCTTTCGTGCTTTCGCGTACCCTGGTGCCGACCCTGGCGATGTTCCTGCTCAAGCCACACACGCCAGAGCCCGGCGTGGGGCATCACCCGGAAGATGACTTCATCAATCATCACGAGGGCGAGCACCATCAGAAACAGCGCAATGCGGTGCTGCAAGGGGTAGTGAATTTCCAGCAGGGTTTCGAGCGGCATTTCTCGACTGTCCGCGACGCCTATCACGGCCTGCTGACGTTGGCGCTGGGCAACCGCAAGCGCTTCATCATCGGTTTCCTCGCCTGCGTGCTGGCCTCGTTCCTGCTGCTGCCAAGCCTCGGCGAGGACTTCTTCCCCGCCACCGACGCCGGTGCCCTGGCCCTGCATGTACGCTTGCCATTGGGCACGCGCATTGAGGAAAGCGCTGCCGCCTTTGACCGCATCGAAGCGCGGATTCGCGAAGTGATTCCGGCCGAAGAACTGGACACTATCGTCGACAATATCGGCATCCCGCTCAGCGGCATCGACATGGCCTACAGCAGCAGCGGCACCATCGGCCCGCAGGATGGCGACATCCAGGTCACCCTGAAAAAGGACCATGCACCGACTGCCGACTATGTGAAAAAACTGCGTGAAGCGTTGCCACAAAATTTTCCCGGCAGCCATTTCGCATTTCTGCCGGCGGACATCAGCAGCCAGATCCTCAACTTCGGCGCTCCGGCCCCGCTGGACGTGAAAATCTCCGGGCGCAACGACGAGGAAAACCGAGCCTACGCGGTGGAGCTCGAACGTCGCCTGCAACACGTGCCGGGAATTGCCGACCTGCGTATCCAGCAGTCCACCGGCTACCCGTCGCTGCAAGTGAATGTCGACCGCCTGCGCGCCAATGGCCTGGGCATCACCGAGCGCGACGTCACCAGCAGCATGGTTGCCTCCCTGGCCGGCAGCTCGCAGACGGCGCCAACGTTCTGGCTCAACCCAGCCAACGGCGTGTCCTACTCCATCGTTGCAGCGACGCCGCAATACCGTCTCGACAGCCTGCCGTCACTGGAAGCCTTGCCGGTGACCGGCGCCAACGGCCAGTCGCAGATCCTCGGCGGCGTAGCGACTATCTCCCGCGTGCAGAGCCCGGCGGTGGTGACTCACTACAACATTCAGCCGACCCTGGACCTCTACGCCAACGTGCAGGGCCGCGACCTCGGTGGCGTGGCCCGCGACGTGCAAAAAGTACTGGATGACACCGCGTCGATGCGCCCCAAAGGCGCGACCATCAGCCTGCACGGGCAGATCGATGCGTTGCACGAAGCCTTCAGCGGATTGAGCTACGGCCTGCTCGGTGCGGTGGTGCTGATCTACCTGCTGATCGTGGTCAACTTCCAGTCCTGGGTCGACCCGTTCGTGATCATCACCGCGTTGCCGGCGGCGCTGGCGGGCATCGTCTGGATGCTGTTCCTCAGCGGTACCTCGCTGTCGGTGCCGGCGCTGACCGGTGCGATCCTGTGCATGGGCGTGGCCACTGCCAACTCGATCCTGGTGGTGAGCTTCTGCCGCGAACGCCTGGCCGAACATGGCGATGCGCTCAAGGCCGCGCTGGAAGCCGGTTACACGCGCTTTCGCCCCGTGTGCATGACCGCCCTGGCGATGATCATCGGCATGTTGCCGCTGGCCCTGTCCGCAGAACAGAACGCCCCGTTGGGTCGGGCGGTGATTGGCGGCCTGATCTTCGCCACCCTGGCCACCCTCATATTTGTCCCCGTGGTCTTCAGCCTGGTCCACGGTCGCCAGCCTATTCGCGCAGTTGCAGGAGAAACCCCACATGTCGTCTGATCAAAAACCCTCGCGCAAACGCCTGATGCTCATGGGGATGGGCGGCCTGACGTTGGCTGCCCTGCTGGTCGCCAGCGGCCTGCACGCCCGTACTTTGCATGAACGAGCCGTCACGGCCTGGACCGAGACCGCCGCCATTCCCCAGGTAAGGGTGTTTCAGCCCCAGCAAAATGCTGTCGGCGACACCCTGCGCTTGCCCGCGCACCTGGAAGCCTGGAGCAACGCGGCGATCCACGCGCGAGTGAGCGGCTACTTGAAAGACTGGAAAGCCGATATCGGCGCGCAGGTCAAAGCCGGGCAGGCCCTGGCCGAAATCGACAGCCCGGACCTGGACCAGCAACTGGCGCAAACCCACGCCCGACAGGTGCAGGAACAGGCCAATGCGCGCCTGGCCGAGACCACGGCCACGCGCTGGCAGAACCTGCTGGCCAGCCATTCCGTGTCGCGCCAGGAGGCCGATGAAAAAACCTCCAACGCCGCCGCTGCCAAGGCCAACGCCGAGGCCGCTGCTGCCGACTATGCGCGGCTGTCGGCGCTGGAAAGCTACAAGACCCTTCGCGCGCCGTTCGCCGGTACCATCACCGCACGCAACACCGATATCGGCCAGTTGATCAAGGCCGACACCGACAGCGATCCTGAATTGTTCAGCATCGCCGACACCCACCAGCTGCGCCTGTATGTGCCGGTGCCACAGAACTACGCGGCCGTCATCCACCCCGGCCTCGACGCCGAATTGACGGTGCCCGAGCATCCCGGCGAGCACTTCAAGGCGCGTCTGATCGGCGACTCCACGGCCATCGACCGCCGCTCCGGCACCCTGCTGGCGCAGTTTGTCGCCGACAACCCCAAAGGCGAGTTGATGCCCGGTGATTACGCAGAAGCCACCTTCGCGATTCCGGCTGATACTCACGGTGTGAGTATTCCGGCCAGCGCGTTGATCTTCCGTGCGCAGGGCACCCAGGTCGCGGTGCTCGATGGGGGCAACCATGTGCACCTGCAGCGCATCCACATTGGCTTGGACCTGGGCGAACGGTTAGTGATCGACCAGGGCTTGAAGGCCGCTGACCGCGTGATCGACAACCCGCCCGATGCCCTGCGTGAAGGTGATTCGGTGCAACTGGCCGATGTTTCCGGAGGTGCCCATGCGCCCAAGGCTTAAACCTATCGCCGCGTTGCTGTTGCTGGCGTTGCAGGGTTGTTCGATGGCACCCACCTACAAGGTGCCCACGGTTGACCTGCCCGCCGGTTATCGCGAGCAGACCCGCGACGGCCCCTGGCACAGCGCGCAACCGTCCGACGCATTGGCGTCCGACTGGTGGACGCTCTACCGGGACGCGCGCCTGAGCGCGCTGCAACAGCAACTGCTCCAGGCCAACCCTGACCTGGCGGCGGCACTGGCCCACTTCGACGCGTCCCAGGCGTATGCCAGCCAACTGCACGCCGGGTTGTTCCCGCACATCAGCGCCAGCGCGCAGACGCTGCGCCAGCGCCAATCAGACTCACGGCCGCTGCGCGGGAACACGCAGCCGTCGATCTATAACAGCAACAGCGCAGGGTTTTCGCTGAGCTACGACCTGGACCTGTGGGGCAAGATCCGCAACCAGGTCGCCGCCGGCGATGCCCAGGTGCAAGCATCCGCCGATGATTTGGCGGTGGCGCGGCTGAGCCTGCAACATCAATTGGCGACCTTGTATGTGCAGCTCAACGGGCTGGACGCGCAGGCGCGGATTCTAAGCCGATCGCTGGAGGATTTCGGCCAGGCGCTGCAACTGACCCGCAGCCGCTACGAAGGCCAGATTGCTTCAGAGCTGGACCTGACCCGCGCGCAAAACCAGCTCGCAGAAGCCAAGGCGCAATGGGATGAAGTCCGCGGTCAACGCAACCTCACGGAACATGCTATCGGTGAGCTGGTGGGCGTTGCGGCCAGTGATTTTTCATTGCCACCGAGCCAGCAGCTGATCTCGTTGCCGGTGATTCCCGCGCAGCTGCCAAGCCACTTGCTGCAACGGCGCCCGGATATCGCGGCGGCAGAGCGACGGGTATTTGCCGCCAATGCCAGTATCGGCGTGGCCAAGGCCGCGTGGTACCCCGATTTCAGCTTGACCGGCTTGATGGGCGGGCAGACCCAAGGGGTCGGCAACTTGCTGACGGCGAGCAATCGCTATTGGGCGCTGGGGCCGTTGGTCAACTTGCCGATCTTCGACGGCGGACGCCTGAGTGCCAATGAGCGTCAGGCCAAGGCCGAATTCGACCAAGCCTCGGCGCAGTACCGCAGCCAGGTGCTGAACGCCATCCGCGAAGTCGAAGACAACCTGGGGCAACTGCGGGATTTGCAGCAGCAAGCCCAGGATGAGCAAGCGGCGGCGGATGCCGCGCAACACACCCAGGCGCTGGCGATGAACAGCTATCAGGCGGGGGCGGTGAGTTACCTGGATGTGGTGACTGCGCAAACAGCAACACTGCAGGCACAGAGAACGTTGCAAGCGGTGCAGACCCGGCAATTGCAGGCCAGCGTGGGACTGGTCACAGCGCTGGGAGGCGGCTGGCAACCAGGTACTTAGCTGTAACCTGTGGGACTGACACACCGCTATCGGGGGCAGGCCCCCTCCCACACTGAATCTGCGCCAGACATACATTGTATGAACACCGCAAATCCAAGGTGGGAGGGGGCTTGCCCCCGATGGCGCCCGCCCAGACACATCCTGCCAAACGCCTGCCCATCGAACTCGTACTCCTCAATCTAGCCTCTCAAAACACACCTCGAGAGGGCCAGGGAATGGCAGATCTACCTGCGTCACACCGCCTGCGCATCGGACGCTTCAGCGAGCCCAACCGCAGATGTCTCATCACCACTACTACTCACGAGCGCACGCCCATCTTTAAAGACTTTTACCTCGCTCGGCTGGTGGTCTGGCAGTTTCGACTGGCTCAGTATCAGGGGCTGGCGAACTCGCTGGCCTGGGTGGTCATGCCGGATCATTTTCATTGGATTATTGAGCTGAAAAGGGGCTCCCTGGCGGACCTCATGCGGCACGTGAAATCCAAGAGTACACGCAACGTAAACGGCGCAAGTGGACGCAAGGGAAGGTTATGGCAAGAAGGTTTTCACGAGCGTGCACTGCGTAAGGAAGATGACTTGGTCAAGATGGCCCGCTATGTGGTGGCCAATCCATTGCGTGCGGGACTGGTGAAGCGGATGGGCGATTACCCGCTATGGGATGCCATCTGGATATAACGTGTTACACCGTTCAAATGAGGCAGGGTGCTTGCTCTCGATTGTGGTGTATCAGTTACGCACACATCAACTGGCCCGCCGCTATCGGGGGCAGGCCCCCTCCCACACTGAATCTGCGCCAGACATACATTGTATGAACACCGCAAATGCACTGTGGGAGGGGGCTTGCCCCCGATGGCGCCCGCCCAGACACATCCTGCCAAACGCCTGCCCATCGAACTCGTACTCTTCAATCTAGCCTCTCAAAACACACCTCGAGAGGGCCAGGGAATGGCAGATCTACCTGCGTCACACCGCCTGCGCATCGGACGCTTCAGCGAGCCCAACCGCATCTATCTCATCACCACTACTACTCACGAGCGCACGCCCATCTTTAAAGACTTCTACCTCGCTCGGCTGGTGGTCTGGCAGTTTCGACTGGCTCAGTATCAAGGGCTGGCGAACTCGCTGGCCTGGGTGGTCATGCCGGATCATTTTCATTGGATTATTGAGCTGAAAAGGGGCTCCCTGGCGGACCTCATGCGGCACGTGAAATCCAAGAGTACACGCAACGTAAACGGCGCAAGTGGACGCAAGGGAAGGTTATGGCAAGAAGGTTTTCACGACCGTGCACTGCGCAAGGAAGATGACTTAGTCAAGATGGCCCGCTATGTGGTGGCCAATCCACTGCGTGCGGGACTGGTGAAGCGGATGGGCGATTACCCGCTATGGGATGCCATCTGGATATAACGTGTTACACCGTTCAAATGAGGCAGGGTGCTTGCTCTCGATTGTGGTGTGTCAGTTACGCATACATCAACTGGCCCGCCGCTATCGGGGGCAAGCCCCCTCCCACACTGAATCTGCGCCAGACATACATTGTATGAACACCGCAAATCCACTGTGGGAGGGGGCTTGCCCCCGATGGCGGTGTGTCAGTTCATTCAGGGTTGGCTGACACACTGCTTTCAGGCAGCGAGTTTGCCGCTGGCGATGGCGGCTGAGGCGGCCACCATTGCCCTGAGCAACACCGCACACCCCGCCGCCAGGTCATCCGGCGCGGCGTTCTCGATTTCGTTGTGGCTGATACCACCTTCACACGGCACAAAGATCATCCCCGCCGGGCCAAGCTCAGCGACGAAGATCGCGTCGTGCCCTGCCCCGCTGACGATGTCCATGTTCGACAAGCCCAACCCGTTTGCCGCATCGCGCACGGCATCTACGCAGCCTTTATCGAAGTACAACGGCGGGAAGTCTGCCGTGGGTTCCATCTCAAAACTCAAGCCGTGCTTGGCACAGGTCTCGTCGATCACCTTGCGCACCTGGGCAATCATCGAGTCCAACCGCGCCGGTTCCAGGTGACGAAAATCCAGGGTCATGCGCACTTCGCCCGGGATCACATTGCGCGAACCGGGATACGCCTGCAGGCAACCCACCGTGCCACAGGCATGGGGCTGATGCCCCAGCGCCGCCGCATTCACTGCGGCAACAACGGCCGCTGCACCCACTAACGCATCCTTGCGCAGATGCATCGGCGTCGGACCCGCATGCGCCTCAACGCCGCGAAGTTTCAGGTCAAACCACTTTTGCCCCAAGGCGCCGAGCACCACGCCGATGGTCTTTTTCTCGTCTTCCAGAATCGGCCCCTGTTCGATATGCGCTTCGAAATACGCACCGACCTTGTGCCCGCTTTCCGCACGCGTGCCGGCATAACCGATCGCGTTCAGGGCTTCCTCGACGGAGATGCCCTCCGCATCCACCTTGGCCAGGGTATCGGCCAGCGTGAACTTCTCGGCAAACACCCCCGAACCCATCATGCACGGTGGAAAGCGCGAGCCTTCTTCGTTGGTCCACACCACCACTTCCAGCGGTGCTTCGGTTTCCACCTTGAGGTCGTTGAGGGTACGCAGCACTTCCACGCCGGCCAGCACACCGAAGCAGCCGTCGAACTTGCCACCGGTGGGCTGGGTGTCGATGTGGCTGCCGGTCATCACTGGCGGCAGGTTGGGATTACGCCCCGCACGGCGGGCGAAGATGTTGCCGATGCCATCGACGGTCACCGTACAGCCGGCCTCTTCACACCACTGCACGAACAGGTCGCGGGCCTTGCGGTCCAGGTCGGTGAGGGCCAGGCGACATACGCCGCCCTTGGGGGTGGCGCCGAGCCGGGCAAGGTCCATGAGGGACTGCCACAAACGGTCGCGGTTGATGTGCTGATGGGTGGATTGCAGAACGTCGAGGGCAGCGTTCATGGGGATCTCCTCAGGCTACATTTTTATGCGTTGACTCAATCAACGGTTGGATTGGGTTTACAACGAGGATTTGGCGGTAACAGGGCTGATCCCGCGCTTGGCGTTAAGGCCGTAGTACAACAACCCGCCCAGCGCCGACCCGGTAAACCAGCCATAGCTGTAGAACCAGCTGAACGCATCGCTGCCCAGGGACAGCAGGGTCAGCGCAACCGGCACGCCGAACGCGATAAAACCACTCCAGTTCCACGCCGGGTACACGTCGTCGCGGTACAGGCCGGCCAGGTCCAGACGCTGTTTGCGGGTGATGAAGTAGTCCACCACCATGATCCCGGCAATCGGCCCCAGCAGGCTCGAATAACCCAACAGCCAGTTGGAATACACCGTCTCCAGGCTCACATCGGAAACAATCAGCCCGAGCTTCTTCAACAGCTCGTGGCCCATCAGCGCGAGCCCCACCAACCCGGTGAGGATCACCGCCGTGGTGCGGTTGATGAGCTTCGGTGCGATGTTCTGGAAGTCGTTGGTGGGCGAGACAATGTTCGCCGCCGTATTGGTGGACAGCGTCGCGATGATGATCAGCGCCATCGCAATGGCCACCCACACCGGGCTCTGGATATGACCGATCAACGTCACCGGGTCGGAGACGCTTACGCCCACCAGTTTCACCGACGCAGCGGTCATGATCACGCCGAGGGCGGCGAACAGGAACATGGTCAACGGCAGGCCGAAAATCTGCCCCAATATCTGGTCCTTCTGGCTTTTGGCGTAGCGGCTGAAGTCAGGAATGTTCAGCGACAACGTCGCCCAGAACCCCACCATCGCCGTCAGGCCCGCCATGAAGTAACCCGTCAGGTTCGCACCCTCGGGGCGTTTGGGCGGGATCGCCATCAACTCGCTGATGGACACATTGGGCATGGCCCACACCAGCAGGCCAATCCCGACCGCCACCAGCAACGGCGCCGACAGGGTTTCCAGCAACTTGATCGACTCGGCCCCGCGCAGCACCACCCACAGGTTGAGCACCCAGAAGATCATGAAGCCGATCACTTCACCGGTACCGCCAAGGGACTTCCAGCCCTCGAACACCGAGCCCAGGAACAGGTGAATCGCCAGCCCGCCAAACATCGTCTGGATACCAAACCAGCCGCACGCAACCAGCGCCCGGATCAAACAGGGCACGTTGGAGCCCAGGATGCCGAACGACGAACGCAACAGCACGGGAAACGGAATGCCGTACTTGGTCCCCGGAAAGGCGTTGAGGGTCAGCGGGATCAGCACCACGATATTGGCCAGCAGGATCGCCATCAGCGCCTCCCCCACCGACAACCCGAAGTACGCGGTCAGCACCCCGCCCAGCGTGTAGGTGGGCACGCAGATCGACATGCCGACCCACAGCGCAGTGATGTGCCACTTGTTCCAGGTTCGTTCGTGCACCTTGGTCGGTGCCATGTCGTGGTTGTAGCGCGGGCTGTCGAGGACGTCGGGACCGGCGTCGAGTTCGTACAGGCCGTTGCGCTCTATGACTTGCGATCTGTTCTGTTGCATGGCCGCTCCACGGTTTTTTCGAATTATTGTTGCTCATCCAGTGCATTGCGCCGGATGGCCGGAGTACCTCGTGAACAACATGACATCACGGGCCCGACCAGCCGCCAGTGCACTCAATAATCGTGCCGACCACTGCCCCTGAACCCGCACCGCTTATATAACTGGCTGATGTTAATCAGCTTTCCGATTGGACCTGTGCAAGTTCCCACACGGCTCAGGCTAAACCGCATGAAAGTTGCCCGAACTGTCAGGACTCAATCTGGTGCACCACAATTATTTTTATTTACCGGCCTCGTCAAGTGGCACGTTACAACCGTCTGATTTGCAATAGGAAATGTCGCTCAAATCACGAACCTGTCAAGTGCGTCAAAAGGGTGAGAGGCCGCTTCATTTTGGTGACTATTGATTTTTATCGTTTAAAAACAATAGGTTAAACGAGATATAAGCTTATGAAAAATAGGCTTGCTCAATTGAAAAACTCGGGCTAGTTTCTATTCCTGTCACCAATGACAGGAATTAACCGATCATTGGTAAGCAGCATGACAACACTTAGAACTGGCACAAGCCGGTCAAGCCTGTGAGGAACTCGACATGTCGCTGTTGATCCGTGGCGCCACCGTTATTACCCATGATGAAAGTTACCGCGCCGATGTTTTATGTGCGGGCGGTCTGATTCGCGCCATTGGCACGACTCTGGATATTCCCGCCGGTACTGAAATACTCGATGGCAGTGGCCAGTACCTGATGCCCGGCGGCATCGATCCCCATACCCATATGCAATTGCCCTTCATGGGCACCGTGGCCAGTGAAGACTTTTTCAGCGGCACGGCAGCGGGCCTGGCAGGGGGCACCACGTCGATCATCGACTTCGTGATTCCCAACCCGCAGCAATCCCTGCTGGAAGCCTTTCACCAGTGGCGCGGCTGGGCGGAAAAGTCCGCCGCCGACTACGGCTTTCACGTGGCAATCACCTGGTGGAGCGAACAGGTCCGCGAGGAAATGGCCGAATTGGTCAGCCACCACGGCATCAACAGCTTCAAGCACTTCATGGCCTACAAGAACGCGATCATGGCGGCCGACGACACCCTGGTCGCCAGCTTCGAGCGCTGCCTCGAGCTGGGCGCAGTGCCCACCGTGCATGCGGAAAACGGCGAGCTGGTGTATCACCTGCAACGCAAGCTGATGGCCCAGGGCATCACCGGGCCGGAAGCGCACCCCTTGTCGCGGCCGTCCCAGGTCGAAGGCGAAGCGGCCAGCCGGGCGATCCGCATCGCCGAGACCATCGGCACACCGCTGTACCTGGTGCACGTCTCCACCCAGGAGGCGCTCGACGAAATCACCTACGCCCGTGCCAAGGGCCAGCCGGTGTACGGCGAAGTCCTCGCCGGCCACCTGCTGCTGGACGACAGCGTCTACCAGCACCCCGACTGGCAAACCGCCGCCGGCTACGTGATGAGCCCGCCATTCCGCCCGCGCGGTCACCAGGACGCGCTGTGGCGCGGCCTGCAATCGGGCAACCTGCACACCACCGCCACCGACCACTGCTGTTTCTGCGCCGAGCAAAAAGCCGCCGGCCGTGACGACTTCAGCAAGATCCCCAACGGCACCGCCGGTATCGAAGACCGCATGGCGCTGCTGTGGGATGAAGGGGTCAACACCGGGCGCCTGTCGATGCAGGAGTTTGTCGCGCTGACGTCCACCAACACCGCGAAGATCTTCAACCTCTACCCACGCAAAGGCGCGATCCGCGTCGGCGCCGATGCCGACCTGGTGCTGTGGGATCCCCAGGGTACACGGACCATTTCCGCCAAGACCCACCACCAGCAAGTCGACTTCAACATCTTCGAAGGCAAGACCGTACGCGGCGTGCCGAGCCACACCATCAGCCAGGGCAAGCTGGTCTGGGCCGATGGCGACCTGCGCGCCGAACGCGGTGCCGGACGGTACGTGGAACGGCCTGCCTATCCGCCGGTGTTCGAGCAGTTGAGCAAGCGGGCTGAGTATTCCAGGCCCACTGCCGTAAAGCGCTGAAACCGCTATCGGGGGCAGCCCCCTCCCACATTGGAATGTATTTCAAATGTGGGGGGGCTTGCCCCCGATGAGGCCAGAACAGGCAACCAAAATGCCCGCAGAGGCAATCAAAAAACCGTGAGGCCATACCCGTGATCCAGACCCTGACCCATCTCCCCCATCCCGTTGAGGATGGACCGACGCTCGCCGGCCACTTCACCGACCTGGCCCCGCCCCTCAACGCCCGCCAGGCGCAACTGGAAGCCTCGCGCTGCCTGTATTGCTACGACGCGCCATGCGTGAATGCGTGCCCCAGCGAGATCGATATCCCGTCGTTCATCCGCAATATCCACACCGAGAATGTGCAGGGCGCCGCGCAGAAAATCCTCTCGGCCAACATCCTCGGCGGCAGCTGCGCCCGGGTGTGCCCCACCGAGATCCTCTGCCAGCAGGCCTGCGTGCGTAACAACGCCGAAGAGTGCGCGCCGGTGCTGATTGGCCTGCTGCAACGCTACGCGGTGGACAATGCGCACTTCACTGAACACCCCTTCCAGCGTGCCGCGCCCACTGGCAAGCGTATCGCCGTGGTCGGCGCCGGGCCGGCAGGCCTGGCCTGCGCCCATCGCAGCGCGTTGCACGGCCACGACGTGGTGATCTTCGAAGCACGGGAAAAAGCCGGCGGGCTGAATGAGTACGGAATCGCCAAGTACAAGCTGGTGGACGACTTCGCCCAGAAGGAGCTGGATTTCCTTCTGCAAATCGGCGGCATCGAGATCCGCCACGGCCAGCGTCTGGGGGACAACCTCAGCCTGAGCGACCTGCACCAGCAATTCGACTCGGTATTCCTTGGCCTCGGCCTGGCCGCAAGCAAGCAACTCGGCCTGCCTTACGAAGACGCCCCCGGCCTGCTCGCCGCCACCGACTACATTCGCGAACTGCGCCAGGCCGACGACCTCAGCCAACTGCCCCTGGCCGACCGCTGCATCGTCCTTGGCGCTGGCAACACCGCCATCGACATGGCCGTGCAAATGGCCCGCCTTGGGGCCCGCGACGTAAATCTTGTGTACCGCCGCGGCTTGGCGGACATGGGCGCCACCCACCACGAGCAGGACATCGCCAAGGCCAACCAGGTGCGCCTGCTGACCTGGGCCCAACCCGACGAAGTATTGCTCGATGATCAAGGCCATGTGCGCGGCATGCGCTTCGCCCGCACACGCATGGAAAACGGCCGCCTGCACCCCACCGGCGAGACCTTCGAACTGGCCGCCGATGCGATCTTCAAGGCCATCGGCCAAGGCTTCGACAACCAGGCGCTGCACGACCCACTGGCCCAGCAACTGCACCGCGTCGGCGAACGCATTTTTGTCGACGAGCAGCTGCGCACCAGCATTCCCGGCGTGTATGCCGGCGGCGACTGCGTCAGCCTCGGCCAGGACCTCACCGTGCAGGCGGTGCAACACGGCAAGCTGGCCGCCGAGGCCATGCACGCCCAACTCATGCTGAATGTGGAGGCTGCGTAATGGCCGATCTCTCGATTGTATTCGCCGGTATCAAGGCCCCCAACCCATTCTGGCTGGCCTCCGCGCCGCCCACCGACAAGGCCTACAACGTGGTCCGCGCCTTCGAAGCCGGCTGGGGCGGCGTGGTGTGGAAAACCCTGGGCGAAGACCCGGCGGCGGTCAACGTGTCGTCACGCTACTCGGCGCACTACGGCGCCAACCGTGAAGTGCTGGGCATCAACAATATCGAGCTGATCACCGACCGTTCCCTGGAGATCAACCTGCGGGAAATCACCCAGGTCAAAAAGGATTGGCCCGATCGCGCACTGATCGTGTCGCTGATGGTGCCGTGCGTCGAGGAATCCTGGAAAAACATCCTGCCGTTGGTGGAAGCCACCGGTTGCGATGGCATCGAGCTGAATTTCGGCTGCCCCCACGGCATGCCTGAGCGCGGCATGGGCGCGGCGGTGGGCCAGGTGCCAGAGTATGTGGAACAGGTGACGCGCTGGTGCAAGACGTACTGCTCGCTGCCGGTGATCGTCAAGCTCACGCCGAACATCACCGACATCCGCGTGGCGGCCAGAGCGGCCTATCGCGGCGGCGCGGATGCGGTGTCGCTGATCAACACCATCAACTCCATCACCAGCGTCGACCTGGAGCGCATGGTCGCCCTGCCGGTGGTCGGTACCCAAAGTACCCACGGCGGCTACTGCGGTTCGGCGGTCAAGCCGATCGCGCTGAACATGGTCGCCGAAATCGCCCGCGACCCACAGACCCAGGGCCTGCCGATCTGCGGCATTGGCGGCATCGGCAACTGGCGCGACGCAGCGGAGTTCGTCGCCCTCGGTTGTGGTGCCGTGCAGGTGTGCACCGCAGCGATGCTGCACGGGTTTCGCATCGTCGAAGAGATGAAGGACGGCCTGTCGCGGTGGATGGACAGCCAGGGCTACCAAAGCTTGCAGGATTTTTCCGGGCGGGCGGTGGGCAATACCACGGACTGGAAATACCTGGACATCAACTACCAGGTGATTGCCAGGATCGATCAAGAGGCCTGCATCGGTTGCGGACGTTGCCACATCGCCTGTGAAGACACTTCGCACCAAGCCATCGAGAGCCTGAAACTGGCGGACGGCACCCACAAGTACGAAGTGATCGATGAAGAGTGCGTAGGCTGCAACCTGTGCCAGATCACCTGCCCGGTGGCAGATTGCATCGAGATGGTGCCGATGGATACCGGTAAGCCGTTTTTGAACTGGACGCAGGATCCGCGTAATCCTTATCGGGAAGCTGTGTAGCGCTTTAGGGCCCTATCGGGGGCAAGCCCCCTCCCACATTGGACCGCATTTTGTCAGAAGAAACGCGGTCAACTGTGGGAGGGGGCTGGCCCCCGATGAGGCCCCAAGCCCCACCACACAGCTCAAGGCTCCAACCCAATCCCGCGCAAAATCACACTGGTCACCGTCTGTATCGCTTTCTCGAATTGCCTATCCGACAACGGCTGGTGATCATTCAAGATTTTCACCTGGTGATCAAAATCCGCATAGTGCTGGGTCGACGCCCAGATCATGTACAGCAGGCTCGACGGTTCCACCGGCAGGATGCGTTTGTCTTCCACCCACTGGCGAATTTTCGCTTCTTTCATCTTGGCCCAGTCGTACAGGCTTTCATCCAACGCCTCACCGAGGGTGGGCGCGCCGTGGATGATTTCGTTGGCCCAGACTTTCGAACCATAGGGCCGCGTACGCGAGCGTTGCATCTTGGCGCGGATGTAGCTGCTGAGTACCACGCGCGGATCATCGAAGGTCTCGAAGCTCAGGGCGTCCTGTTTCCACAACTCCAGCAGGTCGAACAGCACCGCGCTGTACAGCTCGCTCTTGGTCGTGAAGTAGTAATGCAGGTTGGAGCGCGGCAGCTGCGCTTCTTCAGCGATATCGGCCATGGCGGTACTGCCATAGCCTTTTTCGGCGAAGATTTTCTCCGCCGCCAGCAGGATTTTTTCGACGTTGGCCCGACGAATGCCAATCTTGTGATTGCCCATGAGGGCTCCCTGACAAGGAGAGAACCCAAAGACTACCACCCGCTCTAGATCGGGGCGACAGGCTAAGCCGAAACTTCGTACACTGCCCGCTCCTGCCCATTGATTGGTATTGAACGATGTTGATCAAGAAAACCCTCTCCACCGTTGCCCTGCTCGCCTCCCTGCTGGGCGCTTCGGCAGCCTTTGCCCATGCCCACCTCAAAAACACCGCGCCAGCCGCCGACAGCACCGTCGTCGCCCCGGCAGACCTGCGCCTGACCTTCAGCGAAGGCGTCGAAGCCACCTTCACCAAAGTCTCATTGAGCAAGGACGGCACCGAAATTGCCATCAAGGGCCTGGAAACCCCGGACGCCGACAAGAAAACCCTGGTGGTGACCCCGGCAGCCCCACTGGCCGCCGGCAACTACAAGGTGGTGTGGAATGCCGTGTCGGTAGACACCCACAAGAGCAACGGTGAATACAGCTTCAAGGTCGGCCAGTAATCCATGGCGACCCTGCTGGTGCTGTGCCGCTTCCTGCATTTCAGCGTAGTGCTGTTGATATTCGGGGCCTGTGCATTCAGGCTCTGGTTGCTGGGTGCTGCTGAGCAACCGGCACTGGACCGCGCCCTGCTGCGCATCAACCGTGGGCTGGCCTGGACCGGGCTGGCGTCGGGCATTGCCTGGCTACTGTTGATCACCGCCAGCATGGCCGGCAGTTGGGACGCCGCGCTGCAACCGGGCACGGTGCAGCTGGTGCTGGGCAAGACGTTTTTTGGCCAAGTGTGGGCCTGGCACCTGTTGCTGAACCTGTTGCTGGTGGTCGCCCTGATCAAGCCTTGGCCCGCCCTGCGCCTGCCACTGGCGGCGCTGTTGCTGGCCACCCTCGCACCGGTCGGCCATGGTGCCATGCTTGACGGACTCAGCGGGCAACTGCTGATTTTCAACCAAGTGGTGCACCTGATGTGCGTCGGTGCCTGGCTGGGTGGGTTGATGTTATTGGTGCTGATCCTGCGCCAACCGCACGGCCCTGCATGGGAGCCGGTCCTCAAGCGCTTCAGCAGCGTCGGTTATGGCCTGGTCGCCGGGCTACTGGCGAGCGGCTTGATCAACGTGCGCGTGCTCACCGGGCAACTGTGGCCCACGCCGTTGTTCAACGGGTTTGCATTGATCCTGTTGATCAAGGTGTTGTTGGTGCTGGGGATGCTGGCACTGGCGTTGCTCAACCGTTTGCGCATTGAACGCTGCCATCAGCGCGCGGGGGCGTTGAGGGCCAGTGTGATGCTGGAGTGGTTGCTGGGCGTGGCAGCGGTTGCAGCGGTTTCCCTGCTTGGCACGCTGCCGCCGATGATCATGGCCCACTAAGCGCTCCCACAGCGATAATCGGGTGTGTCAGGGCGGGCTGTTTTTCAGTCGCCCCGCGGTGTCGATGCTCACCACCACGGACAACCCCGGGCGCAGGCGTTCACTCTGCTCCTGGTCGGGGTCGACGGTAATGCGCACCGGAACCCGCTGCGCAATCTTCACAAAGTTGCCGGTGGCGTTATCGGCCTGCAACAGGCTGAACTCGGAACCGGTGGCCGGGGAAATGTGCTGCACCGTGCCATGGAATTTGCGGTGGTTGAGGGCATCCACGGTGAAGGTCACCGGCTGGCCGACCTGCACATTGTCCATCTGGGTTTCCTTCATGTTGGCGATCACCCACAGCTGCGGCGGCACCAGCGCCATCAACTGCGCGCCGGAATTGACGTAGGCCCCCAGGCGCACGCCAATCTGCCCCAGTTGGCCGTCGCGGGGGGCGGTGATGCGGGTGTTGGACAAGTCGATCCGCGCCAGTTCCACCGCTGCATCGGCGCTGGCCACGGCGGCTTCCAGGGAACCGCGATTGACGACCACCGTCTGCAGATCCTGCCGCGCGATCTCCAGGCTGGCCTGGGCCTGGGCCACCGCCGCCACGGTCTGTGCATTGGCGGCACGGGTCACGTCCAGCTCGCGCCTGGACACCGAGCCATCGCTGATCAGCTCTTCGTTGCGGCGTAAATCCGCGGTGCTCTTGCGCGCTTGCGCCTGGCTGTCGGCCAATGCCGCCTGACGCAGTTTGATCGTGGCTTCGGCGCTGTTGCGCTGCTGCACCACATTCGCCAGCGAAGCCTTCTGCACTGCCAGTTGCGCCAGGGCCTGGTCCAGGCGCTGCTTGTAGATGCGGTCATCCAGGCGCACCAGCAGGTCGCCGGTCTTCACGAACTGGAAGTCCTGCACCGGTACTTCGAACACATAACCGCTCAACTGCGGCCCGATGATCGTGACCTGTCCGCGCACCAGGGCGTTTTCGGTGGTTTCCACCGCGCTGCTGAACGGCGGCAATTGCCAGGCGTAGAGCACGATCAACACGCCGACGATGGCAATGGCGGCAAAGCCCAATGACGAGAGGATCCGCACCCGCAACGGCCGCAGCTCGGTGGGTACGGCCCCCGGCGGCGTGCTGCCTTCGGGCGTGGAAGCAATGGCGGTGGTGGTCGTGGTGGAAGGTTCGGTCATGAAGGTGCGCCGCTGGGTTGAACGGGAGGGGTGGCTGCTTTCGTGGTGCTCATCAGCCACAGACTGCGAATGAAGATCCAGATCATGGTCAACATGGCGATGATCGCGATCAACATGAAGACATCGTTATAGGCCATCACGTTCGCCTCGCGCGTCGCCGCTGTGGCCAGGCTGCGGATGCCCATGAGGTTACGCAATTGCGGGTCGGCTATCACACCGCCGTAGGCCGACCCGCCGCTGCTGACCCGCGCGGCAACCCGGGGATCGATCAGGGTCAGGTGCTCCACGATCATGCTCGAGTGAAACTTCTCCCGGACAATCTGGAATGTGCCTAGCAACGCCGCGCCAATCAGGCCGCCGAGGTTCTGGCAAATGCCGAACATCACCGAAAAACTCACCAGGTTGCGTGGGTTGGCCAATACGTTCTTGGTGCCCAGCACCATGGTCGGGCCGAGGAAGAACGTACCGCCGAAGCCTAGCAGGAACTGGCTGACATACAGGTTTTGCGGGCGGGTCAGGTTGCTGGAAAAACTGTCCATCACCGACCCGGTGGCCATCAGCGCCAGGGAAATCACCAGTGGCATCAGCAGGTGCGCCGGGTTGATCGTCAGCGCGCTGACCACCAGCCCGGCAATCGCGCCGGCCAGCATCACCAGATAAAGGGTGTGCATCTGCTCGTAGCTCATGTTCAGCACCTGCATGAACCCCACGGCACCGGTGGACTGCTCCGACAACACCATGCGAATCAGGATCACCGCCAGTGCCAGGCGGATCATTACGCCGCTGCCGAGCCAGCGGGTCATCAACATCGGGTTGCTGCGGTTATGCTCGATGGCCAGGCCGGCCATGATCAACACCAGTGAACACGCCGACGCAACCCCGATCCACGGCGCTTCCAGCCACCAGTCGATACGGCCCAGGGACAGCACCGCACAGAGCAACGCGACCCCGGTCGCGAGGAGTGCGAAGGTGAGGAAGTCGAGTTTTTCGAAGGTCTTGAAGCGGTCCCCCGGCGGTAATTTGAGCAGGAACACGCAGCCCAGGCAGATCAGCGCCAGGCCCAGCTCGAACAGGTAGAGGCCTCGCCATTCGGCGATTTGCAGCAAATCCTCGGAAAACAACCGCGCCAAGGGCAACGCCAGCTGCGCCGTGCCCAACCCCAGCACCAGGGATTTCAAGCGCCACTTGGCCGGGAACGCCTGGATCATGTAGTACAGACCCAGCGAACTCAGCGCCGCGCCCACCATCCCGTGGGCCGCCCGTACAGCAATCGCCGAGCTGAGGTCGTTGACGAACAGGTGCCCAAAGGTCACCAGCGCATACAGCACCAGAAACACCTCGGTGAACGCCCTTAGCCCAAACTGCTGGCGGAACTTCACCAGCAGCAGGTTCATGCACACGTTGGTCATCACGTAGGCGGCCGGCAGCCAGGCCATTTCGGCGGTGGTCGCACCGAGGGCGCCCTGCAGGTATTGCAGGTTGGCGATCACCAGCGCATTGCCCAGGCCACCGGTGATTGCCACCAGTACACCCACCATCGCAAACAGCCAGCGCTTGTAGGTCGGGTGCAACGGCGTCGACGGCGAACCGGGCAGGTTCGGACGTTCGTGGGGTTCCCAGGTGCGGGGGGTGTATTTGTCCATTCGATAACTCAGGTAAACCGTTACTCAGAGACAGTAAACCTGAGCGGAGTTCATCTTGCCATCTTGCGCTGCAAATCATCGCCCAACCGGACACGATCCGCCGACTCAGCCAAGCAACTGACTCAATATCGCCCGAAGTTTGCCGGGCTTGACCGGTTTGTTCAGCAGCGGCGCATCCAATCGACGCAGCGCACGCCGGCACTGGTCAGTACGATCAGCCGTGATGATCACCGCCGGAATCCTGCACGCGAAATGCTCGCGCAAGTGCTTGATCACCTCACAGCCCAGCACCCCATGGTCCAAGTGATAGTCCGCCAGGATCAACGCCGGCGCCCTGCCCTGCAGCGCCTCAAGGGCGGCGGCCTGGTCGGTGGCAGTCAGCACCTCGCAGCCCCATTGCTCGAGCAGTGCACTCATGCTTTCGAGGATGCTGGTTTCGTTGTCGATCACCAACAGGCGCCGGCCCGGCAGCGGATTGCCCGCGGTCGGTTGCACCGGCAGTTGGCCGATCGGCAACGGGATCTCGGCGCTCAGCGGCACCTCGATACTGAACATCGACCCCCGCCCTGGCCAGGAGCGCACGGCAATCGGGTAACCGAGGATCTCGGCAATACGCTCCACAATCGCCAACCCCAGCCCCACGCCTTTGCGATCTGCCGCGCGGCCGACGTCGAGCTGGTTGAACGCCAGGAAGATCGCCTGCAGCCGATCCGCCGCAATCCCGCGCACGGTGTCCCATACTTCCAGGCGCAGGCAGTCGCCCCGCCGCCGCGCACCGAGCAGGATGCAGCCATCGTCGGTATAGCGGCAGGCATTGCTGAGGAAATTACGCAAAATCCGCGTCAACAGCCGCAAGTCCGTGCGCACCGCATACCGCCCCATGTGCACGCGCAGATTCAGACCGGCCGCCTCGGCCACCGTTCGAAACTCCGAAACCAGCGGCGCCAACACCTCATCCAGGCGATACAGCGCCACATCCGGCTTGACCGCCGCCTGGTCCAGCCGCGAGATGTCCAGCAGGTCGGTGAGCAAATCCTCGGCACCTTCCAGCGCCTGGACGGGCTCAGGCCAAAGCCGACGAGGAAAGCAGGTAACAGACGCAGGGGGACATTCTTATTGTTATGCATGGCGCGCTCCGCAACGGGGACTTGATGTCGGAGGCGATTATCGAAAGCGCGCAGGCCACGGCCTACGCTGCCTTGGCCGTGGTTTCAAGAGGCTTTGGACGGGCCCTGGGTCGCCGACAAGTTCGGCGTAATCCAGGCCCGGCACTTAGTGCGTACTACCGGCCTTGATCAACATGCCGACAGCCACCAGTACACACAGGCTGGCAAACCCCACTTGCAAGGTGCGTGCGGGGATCACCGAGCCCAGGCGCCGGCCTGCAAGCATGCCGACCACGCTCGCACCGACGAACACCCAGCCCACCGGGGCGATGCTGACCCCGGCATGAAACGCGCCGACCACGCCCACCAGCGAAAGCAGACTGACGACCATCAGCGAGGTGGCGACGATGCCGCGCATCTGCACATCGGTGAGTTGCTTGAACGCCGGCACGATCAGGAAGCCGCCGCCGACACCGAGCAGGCCGGACACCGCGCCGGTCACGGCGCCCAACGCGGCCAGAGTCGCGCTGCATTTGGCGGTCCAGGCAAAGCGCCCGGTCTGCTGGTCGAGCATGCAATTCCTCTGGCCCCAGGACGCGGCACCATGGTCACTCGGGCCGGCCTCACGCTTTTCGCGCTGCAACATGCGCCACGCCACCAACACCATCAGCGCGCTGAACAACCCCATCAGCAGCGCTTCCGGCAGCTGGTGCGCGAAGAACACCCCCAGCGGCGAACACACTGCGCCGAGCAAGGCGATCAGCAACGCGGCGCGGTACCGCACCAGGCCATGGCGCAAACCGTCGAGCGCCCCCACCGCCGCAGCCGCACCCACCGCGAGCAACGACACCGGCGCGGCCTGGGTCATGCTCAGGCCCAACCCCAGCACCAGCGCCGGCACCCCGAGTATGCCGCCGCCCGCACCGGTGAGGCCCATCACCAGGCCCATCAATAATCCCAACACACTGGCCAGCAGCATTCAGTCCACCTTGCTCAGGCGGGTCAGCCACTCACGGCCCTTGAGCATGCCGTTCCAGTAGAACCATGGCAGCAGCGTGGCCTTGAGGAACCACATCGAACGCCGTGCCCGGGTCGGGTCCAGGGCGAAGGTCGGCAGCAACTTGCCGCCGTAACCGAACTCGGCAAGCACCACCTTGCCCTTCTCCACCGTCAGCGGGCACGAGCCGTAGCCGTCGTACTTCAGGGGCATCGGCAGCTGTTTGCGCAGGGCCAGCAGGTTTTCGGCGACTACCACGATCTGCTTGCGCACCGCGGCCGCGGTCTTGGCGTTGGCGGTGGAACACACGTCGCCCACGCCGAAAATGTGCGGGTAGCGCAGGTGTTGCAGGCTGTGAGGGTTCACTTCGCACCAGCCTGCGGGGTCGGCCAGCGGGCTGTGGCGGATGAAATCCGGCGACACTTGGGGCGGAACGACGTGCAAAAGGTCGAAGGATTTTTCCTGCAGGGTGACAGTGCCGTCGGCATCCTTGACGTCGAACCAGGCCTTGCGTGCGGGGCCGTCGACCTTCACCAGATTGGCGTTGAATGCCAGGCGGGCGTTGTATTTCTCAACGTATTTCATCAACGGCGGAACAAAGGTGGGCACGCCGAACAGCACGGCACCGGCAAGGTTGAATTCGACATCGATGTTTTTCAGGTCGCCCTGCCTGAGCCAGTGATCGCAGGACAGGTACATCGCCTTCTGCGGCGCACCCGCGCATTTGATCGGCATGGCCGGCTGGGTAAAGATCGCCTTGCCGCCCTTGAGCTGCTGCACCTGTTCCCAAGTGTAGGCCGCGAGGTCATAGCGGTAGTTGGACGTGACGCCGTTGTGCCCGAGGGTGGCTTCCAGGCCTTCGATTTTCTCCCAGGCCAAACGCAAGCCAGGGCAGACGATCAGGTTTTGCCAACTGACGCGCTGGCCGCTGTCGAGCACCAGGGTTCGCTCATCCGGCAGCAGTTCGGTGACGGCGGCCTGCACCCAGGTCACGCCATTGGGCAGCACCTCGGCCAACGGGCGGCGGGTCTTGCTGAGGTCATACGCGCCCCCGCCCACCAGGGTCCAGGCGGGTTGGTAGCAGTGATAGTCGTTGGGTTCGATCAGGGTGATGTTCAGCTGCGGGTCGCGCTTGAGCAGGCTGGCCAGCAGGCCGATGCCCGCCGAACCGCCGCCGATGACTACGATATCGCCACTGATGGTCGGGCCCCAGTGTTGGTCGGTCATGATCTGTCGCCTTTAGTGAGGTTCACTGCATACACCTGGCGTTGCCGTATGGCGTCACGCCCATGAAGATGAAAAATGGTTTAGCCTTTGCAGCAGGTAACCATACCGCACAGGTTACTACTTGTTATTTTGTCAGCCACCAAGGACCGCCGCCATGCCCGCGTTGATTAAAGCCTTTCTGGACGAGGGGTCGTCGACTTACACCTATGTCCTGCATGAGGCAGATGATGGTCCCTGCGCCATCGTCGACTCGGTGCTCAACTACGACCCGGCATCCGGGCGCACCGACACGCGCCAGGCCGACAAGGTCATCGCCTACGTGCGCGAACATCGGCTGCACGTGCAGTGGCTGCTGGAGACTCACGCCCACGCCGACCACCTGTCTGCGGCGCCGTACCTGCGCCGTACCCTGGGCGGCAAGATTGCGATTGGCCAGTCCATCAGCAAGGTGCAGGACGTATTCAAGAACCTGTTCAACCTGGAGCCGGAATTTCGCGTCGACGGGTCGCAGTTCGATCACTTGTTTGCGCCGGACGAAATCTTCCACATCGGCACCATCAAGGCGCAGGCCCTGCATGTGCCAGGGCATACCCCAGCGGACATGGCCTACTTGATCGATGATCGCTTGATACTGGTGGGCGACACCCTGTTCATGCCCGATGTTGGCACCGCGCGTTGCGACTTCCCCGGCGGTGATGCACGGCAGCTGTATGCGTCGATGCGCAAATTGTTGAGCTTCCCGCTGGAGACGCAGCTGTACGTCTGCCATGACTACCCACCCGAGGGCCGCGAGGCCAAATGCCAGACCACCGTGGCCGAGCAGCGGGCAGGGAATATTCACGTGCATGACGGCGTGGACGAAGCAGCGTTTGTCGAAATGCGCACCACACGCGATGCGGGCCTGGGCATGCCGACGCTATTGCTGCCGGCGATCCAGGTGAATGTACGGGCGGGGAATATGCCGCCCGCTGAAGATAACGGCGTGGTCTATCTCAAGATCCCACTCAACCAACTTTGAAATACACGCCAAATGTGTTGATTCAGGCACCCAGGTTGATGCCGTTGGCCGGCAATGGCAGTGCGGTTTTGTAGCGCACTTGCTTGAGCGCAAAGCTGGAGCGGATGTTGGCGACGCCCGGCACCTTGGTCAAAAAGTCCATCATGAAGCGCTCCAACGCCTGGATCGTCGGTACCAGCACACGGATCAGGTAGTCCGGATCGCCCGCCATCAAGTAGCACTCCATCACTTCGGGCCGGTCGGAGATGGCGCTTTCGAACTGCTGCAATGCCAGCTCATTCTGTTTCTCCAGGCTCACGTGGATGAACACATTCACGTGCAACCCCAGCAAATCGGCGTCCAGCAGGGTGACCTGCTCGCGGATCAAGCCCAACTCTTCCATCGCCTTGACCCGGTTGAAACACGGCGTCGGCGACAGGTTGACCGAGCGGGCCAGGTCGGCGTTGGTGATGCGGGCGTTCTCCTGAAGGCTGTTGAGAATGCCGATATCGGTACGGTCCAGTTTGCGCATGAGACAAAATCACCTGTTTATTATGTTTATGCAGTTTTTTTATCCGCAAATGATCTTGAGCGCAACGAAACACAGATAAATATTCTTCTACGCCCCGCCTATGATTGTTGTAGGACAAGATTTCTTCTACCCGAAGACGGACTGTCAGCTAGCGCGCCCACTACAAGAAATTCACAAGATAGAGCGTAGAAGCCATGACCCAGCAGTATGAACCACTGCGCCTGCACGTCCCTGAACCCTCGGGACGCCCAGGCTGCAAGACCGACTTTACGTACCTGCGCCTGACCGACGCCGGCACCGTGCGCAAACCCGCCATCGACGTAGAACCCGCCGACACCGCCGACCTCGCCAAGGGCCTGATCCGCGTGCTCGACGACCAGGGCCAGGCCCTCGGTCCGTGGGCCGAAGACGTGCCCGTCGAGGTCCTGCGCAAAGGCATGCGCGCGATGCTCAAGACGCGCATCTTCGACAACCGCATGGTGGTCGCCCAGCGCCAGAAAAAAATGTCGTTCTACATGCAGAGCCTCGGCGAAGAAGCCATCGGCAGCGCCCAGGCCCTGGCCTTGAACATCGACGACATGTGCTTCCCCACCTATCGCCAGCAAAGCATCCTGATGGCCCGCGATGTGCCGCTGGTGGACCTGATCTGCCAACTGCTGTCCAACGAGCGCGACCCGCTCAAGGGTCGCCAGTTGCCGATCATGTACTCGGTCAAGGAATCCGGCTTCTTCACCATTTCCGGCAACCTCGCCACTCAATTCGTACAAGGCGTGGGCTGGGGCATGGCGTCGGCCATCAAGGGCGACACCAAGATCGCCTCCGCCTGGATCGGCGACGGCGCCACCGCCGAATCGGACTTCCACACCGCCCTCACCTTTGCCCATGTCTACCGTGCGCCGGTGATCCTCAACGTGGTCAACAACCAATGGGCCATCTCTACCTTCCAGGCCATCGCCGGCGGTGAAGCCACGACCTTCGCCGGACGCGGCGTCGGTTGCGGCATTGCCTCGCTGCGGGTGGACGGCAACGACTTCATCGCGGTGTATGCCGCCTCCGCCTGGGCCGCCGAGCGTGCGCGCCGCAACCTGGGGCCAACCCTGATCGAATGGGTCACCTACCGCGCCGGTCCGCACTCAACGTCCGACGATCCGTCCAAGTATCGCCCCGCCGATGACTGGAGCCACTTCCCCCTCGGCGACCCGATTGCCCGTCTCAAGCAGCACCTGGTCAAGATCGGGCAATGGTCCGAAGAGGAACACGCGGCGGTCAGCGCCGAGCTGGAGGCCGAAGTGATCGCCGCGCAAAAGGAAGCCGAACAGTACGGCACCCTCGCCGGCGGCCAGATTCCAAGCGCCGCGACCATGTTCGAGGACGTCTACAAAGAGATGCCGGAGCACTTGAAGCGCCAGCGTCAAGAGCTGGGGGTCTGACATGAACGATCACAACAACAGCATAGAAGTGGAAACCGCCATGACCACCACCACCATGACCATGATCCAGGCCCTGCGCTCGGCCATGGATGTGATGCTCGAACGTGACGACAACGTGGTGGTGTTCGGCCAGGACGTCGGCTATTTCGGCGGTGTGTTCCGCTGCACCGAAGGGCTGCAGGGCAAATACGGCAGTTCGCGGGTGTTCGACGCGCCGATCTCCGAAAGCGGGATCATCGGCGTCGCGGTGGGCATGGGTGCCTACGGCCTGCGCCCGGTGGCCGAGATCCAGTTCGCCGACTACGTCTACCCTGCCACCGACCAGATCATCTCCGAAGCCGCGCGCCTGCGTTATCGCTCGGCCGGCCAGTTCACCGCGCCGCTGACCATGCGCATGCCGTGCGGCGGCGGCATCTACGGCGGCCAGACCCACAGCCAGAGCATCGAAGCGGTGTTCACCCAGGTCTGCGGCCTGCGCACGGTAATGCCGTCCAACCCCTACGACGCCAAGGGTTTGCTGATCGCCTCCATCGAAAACGATGACCCGGTGATCTTCCTCGAGCCAAAACGCCTGTACAACGGCCCGTTTGATGGCCATCACGACCGCCCGGTCACCCCGTGGTCGAAACACCCGCAAGCCCAGGTGCCGGACGGTTACTACACCGTGCCCCTGGACGTGGCCGCCATCGTGCGCCCGGGCTCTGCCGTCACGGTGCTGACCTACGGCACCACGGTGTATGTGTCGCAAGTCGCCGCTGAAGAAACCGGCATCGACGCCGAAGTCATCGACCTGCGCAGCCTGTGGCCGCTGGACCTGGAGACCATCGTCAAGTCGGTGAAAAAGACCGGCCGGTGCGTCGTGGTGCATGAAGCCACCCGCACCTGCGGCTTTGGTGCCGAGCTGGTGTCGCTGGTGCAAGAGCATTGCTTCCACCACCTGGAAGCGCCCATCGAACGCGTCACCGGTTGGGACACGCCCTACCCGCACGCGCATGAGTGGGCGTATTTCCCAGGGCCGTCCCGAGTGGGCGCGGCGTTGAAACGGGTCATGGAGGTCTGAATGGGCACGCACGTTATCAAGATGCCGGACATTGGCGAAGGCATCGCGGAAGTTGAACTGTCGGTCTGGCACGTGAAAGTCGGCGACATGGTGGTCGAAGACCAGGTGCTGGCGGACGTGATGACCGACAAGGCGATGGTGGACATTCCCTCGCCCGTGCACGGCAAAGTGATTGCGCTTGGCGGCGAGCCGGGCGAGGTCATGGCCGTGGGCAGTATTTTGATCAGTATTGAAGTGGAAGGTGCGGGGAACGCCAAGGACACGCCTGCGGTGAAGGAAGCGCCCAAGCCGGCGTCAGTGGTCGAAGCCAAGCCTGCGCCGGTGGTGGTTGAAAGCAAGCCCGCGCCGGTTGTCGCAGCCCAGGCCCCGGTGGCCCGCGCCGCCGACGAACGTCCACTGGCCTCCCCCGCCGTGCGCAAGCATGCACTGGACGCGGGGATCCAGCTGCGCCTGGTGCAGGGCTCCGGCCCGGCAGGTCGCATCCTGCACGAAGACCTTGATGCCTATCTGCAACACGGGTCGGCCAAGACTTCGACAGCCGCCAACCCCTACGCCGAACGCAACACTGAAGAACAGATCCCGGTGATCGGCATGCGCCGCAAGATCGCCCAGCGCATGCAGGACGCCACCCGTCGCGCCGCGCACTTCAGCTACGTGGAAGAAATCGACGTGACCGCCCTCGACGAGCTGCGCGTGCACCTCAACGACAAACATGGCGCCACACGCGGCAAGCTGACCCTGCTGCCGTTCATCGTGCGCGCCATGGTCGTGGCGCTTAAGGACTTCCCGCAGATCAACGCGCGTTACGACGACGAGGCTCAGGTGATCACCCGCCTCGGCGCGGTGCACGTGGGTGTGGCCACCCAAAGCGACGTAGGCCTGATGGTGCCGGTGGTGCGCCACGCAGAGGCCCGCAGTCTGTGGGGCAATGCCGAGGAGATTGCCCGTTTGGCCACGGCCGCGCGCAACGGCAAGGCCAGCCGCGACGAGCTGTCGGGCTCCACCATTACCCTGACCAGCCTGGGTGCCCTGGGCGGCATCGTCAGCACACCGGTACTGAATTTGCCGGAAGTGGCGATTGTCGGCGTCAACCGCATTGTCGAGCGGCCGATGGTGATCAAGGGTCAGATCGTGGTGCGCAAGATGATGAACCTCTCCAGCTCGTTCGATCACCGCGTGGTCGATGGCATGGACGCAGCGCAATTCATCCAGGCCATTCGCGGCCTGCTCGAGCAACCCGCCAGCCTGTTTTTGGAGTAAGCCATGCCAACGTTGAACACGACGCTGCTGATTATCGGCGGCGGCCCTGGCGGTTATGTGGCGGCGATCCGGGCCGGCCAACTGGGCATCCCGACCATCCTGGTGGAAGGCCGGGCGCTGGGGGGTACTTGCCTGAACATCGGCTGCATTCCGTCCAAGGCCCTGATTCACGTGGCCGAGCAGTTCCAGCAAACCATCCACCACAGCCAGGGTTCACAACTGGGCATCGAAGTGGATGTGCCGACCCTGGACATCCGCAAGAGCGTGGAATGGAAAGACGGCATCGTCGACCGCCTGACCACCGGCGTTGCGGCGCTGCTCAAGAAGCATAAAGTGCAGGTGATCCACGGCTGGGCCAAGGTCGTCGATGGCAAGACCGTCGATGTCGGCGACCAGCGCATCCAGTGCGAACACCTGCTGTTGGCCACCGGTTCGAAGAGCGTCGAGCTGCCGATGCTGCCGATTGGCGGGCCGATCATCTCGTCCACCGAAGCCTTGACGCCGACGCGGGTGCCCAAGCGTTTGATCGTGGTGGGGGGTGGTTACATCGGCCTGGAACTGGGGATTGCCTACCGCAAGCTCGGCGCCGACGTGAGTGTGGTCGAAGCACAGGATCGCATCCTGCCCGCCTACGATGCCGAATTGACCCAGCCGGTAAACGAATCCCTCAAGCAACTGGGCGTGAAGCTCTACCTCAAGCACAGCGTCACCGGGTTTGCCGATGGCAGCCTGCAGGTACGGGATCCAAACGGCGATACCGTGTCGCTGGCCACTGATCAGGTATTGGTTGCCGTTGGTCGCAAACCCAACACCCAGGGCTGGAACCTCGAAGCGCTGAACCTGGCGATGAACGGTGCGGCGATCAAGATCGACTCCCGTTGCCAGACCAGCATGCGCAACGTGTACGCCATTGGTGACCTCAGCGGCGAACCGATGCTGGCGCACCGGGCCATGGCCCAAGGTGAAATGGTGGCCGAGTTGATCGGCGGCCAGCATCGCGAATTCAACCCGGCGGCGATCCCGGCGGTGTGTTTTACCGACCCGGAGCTGGTGGTGGTCGGCAAGACCCCGGATGAAGCCCAGGCGGCCGGGCTGGACTGTATCGTGTCGAGCTTCCCGTTCGCGGCCAACGGCCGGGCGATGACCCTGGAGTCAAAAACCGGTTTCGTGCGGGTGGTGGCGCGGCGTGACAACCACTTGATCGTCGGTTGGCAGGCAGTGGGTGCGGGCGTCTCGGAACTGTCCACCGCCTTTGGCCTGAGCCTGGAAATGGGCGCGCGCCTGGAGGATGTGGCGGGCACTGTCCACGCCCACCCGACATTGGGCGAAGCGGTGCAGGAAGCCGCACTGCGGGCATTGGGCCACGCACTGCATCTGTAAAAACGCGGTGAGGCCATCGGGGGCAGGCCCCCTCCCACAGGAGAATGCATTCCAAATGTGGGAGGGGGCTTGGCCCCGATAGCGGTGGATCAGTCAATACAGAGACCGAAGGCGTCCACCCAGTGGCTCCCACACAAGCCAAGAATGCAGTATTGTTGCGCCCATTCAGAAAAAAACCGACTTGACCAACGATAGAGGGTGTCATGGGTAACGAAAGCATCAATTGGGACAAGCTGGGTTTTGACTACATCAAGACCGACAAACGGTTTCTCCAGGTCTGGAAAAACGGCGAGTGGCAAGACGGCACCCTGACCGACGACAACGTGCTGCACATCAGCGAGGGCTCCACCGCCTTGCATTATGGCCAGCAGTGCTTTGAAGGCCTGAAGGCCTATCGTTGCAAGGACGGTTCGATCAACTTGTTCCGCCCCGACCAGAACGCCGCCCGCATGCAACGCAGCTGCGCGCGCCTGCTGATGCCGCATGTGTCGACCGAAGATTTCATCGACGCCTGCAAACAAGTGGTCAAGGCCAACGAGCGCTTCATCCCGCCTTACGGCAGTGGCGGCGCGCTGTACCTGCGCCCGTTTGTGATCGGCACCGGTGACAACATCGGCGTGCGTACCGCGCCGGAGTTCATCTTCTCCGTGTTCGCCATCCCGGTCGGCGCCTACTTCAAGGGCGGCCTGGTGCCTCACAACTTCCAGATCTCCACCTTCGACCGCGCCGCGCCACAAGGCACCGGTGCCGCCAAGGTCGGTGGCAACTACGCCGCCAGCCTGATGCCAGGCTCGGAAGCTAAAAAAGCCGGTTTCGCCGACGCGATCTACCTTGACCCGCTGACCCACTCGAAAATCGAAGAAGTCGGTTCGGCCAACTTCTTCGGCATTACCCACGACAACCAGTTCATCACGCCGAAGTCGCCTTCGGTGCTGCCAGGCATCACCCGCCTGTCGCTGATCGAACTGGCACAGACCCGCTTGGGCCTGACCGTGACCGAGGGCGAAGTGTTCATCGACAAGCTGGACCAGTTCAAGGAAGCCGGCGCCTGCGGTACCGCAGCGGTGATCTCGCCGATCGGCGGCATCCAGTACAACGGCAAGCTGCACGTGTTCCACAGCGAAACCGAAGTCGGCCCGATCACCCAACGGCTCTATCAAGAGCTGACCGGCGTGCAGACCGGCGACGTTGAAGCGCCAGCGGGTTGGATCGTCAAGGTCTGATAGATACCGCCAAGCCCTCTATGGGCGACGGTTTATGTGTGCGGGCTTGCTCGCGAATGCGGTTTGTCAGTCTCAAATGGATTGACTGATACACCGTTTTCGCAGGCAAGCCCGCTTCCACATTTGTTCTGCGCAGTTTCAAGGGATGTTTTCGGTGATCTTCTTGCCCATGCTGATCCGCGGCTCCACCCCATACCCCAACGCCTCGTAAAACCCCGCCACTGCCTCATTTCCCCCAGTAATCTGCAGGTTGATCTTCATGCATCCCAAGGCCGTCAACGCCTGTTCCGCATGACGCACCAGCGAAGATCCCAAGCCATGGCGCCGATAGTCGGCGTGCACCGCCACTGAGTACAGCCAGCCACGATGACCGTCGTAGCCGGCCATGAGGGTGCCGATCACGGTTTTTTTATCCGTCGCCACGAAGAACAACCCATCGTTGACCGCGAGCTTTTTATCGATCGCCAGGCTCGGCAGGTTATGGGCGGTGTCATAGCCAAAGGCTTCCTGCCAGAGATCAACCACCTGGGCACGGTGCTGACGGTCGCGGTAAGGTCCGATGGGATAGCGCGACGACAGGGTTTTTTCCATCACCAGGGTGCGTTCGTTGCCGTGGTAGACGTCGCGCACGGTATGAAAACCCAGCTTGGTGTAGAACGGCTCGGCGGTCAGCGAGGACGGCACGCTCAACACTGTCACGCCGGCCTCGCGGGCGCGCAACTCGATTTCGATCATGAGCAGCCGGCCAATCCCCTGCCCCTGCAGCGCCGGGTTGACGAACACCGAGCGCACTACATTGGCATCCAGCGCGGCGGTAGCCACGATGATCTCGTCCTGCACCGCCACCAGCACCACCCGCTTCCCCAGCAGGGCCAGCACGGCGTCGGGGGTGAAGTTGCCAGCGACCCGGGCGATCACGTCGGCGGGATAATCCCGCGCATTGCTGCTGTGCAAGGCGGCCAGGATCACTTGGCTGATCCCTTCGGCATCGGCAGGTTGGGCGAGACGAACAGCGGTAGACATGCAGGGCTCCTTGCAGAAAACAGATACCAAAACCACCCTCATACTAATGCGGGACCTGGCTTGCCTGCGATAGCGGTCTGTCAATCAGCGCCCTGTTGCGCAGACACCGCTTTCGTCGGCAAGCCAGCGCCCACATTAAACGTGTTCGCAATCTTTTTGCCGGGCCGGGTACCGATAAGCTTCGCCTGCCCATCCTTCTGCTTGCCCGTCCGCGCCTCGCTGATCAAGCCCGGGATCAACTTGCCCTCCGGCAGGTTCTTCCAGAAGCGACTGGGCAAATGCCCTTCCATCACCTTGGGATTGAGCCGCGCCGGATTGAAGATATGGCTGTAGTAGGTCAACCACATCTCACTGTGGGGGTCCTCGACGTTCTGCGCCAACTGCCGCCATGCCTCGGGGCACTCACGCTGGTGAATCAACTGCTCACCGTCGTAATACACCCCATCCAACGGCGTGGCGATCATCCAGCGATGACGGCCCATGCGTCCGACAAAATGCTGGCTGGCAGACTTGAGGATGTCATGTGCCGGCTCATGCCAGGCCACGTATTCCGGCAATTCGGACCCCGCGCCTTCCGGCAGCGCAATAAACCGCACGAATGCGTGCAGATGGTGGGCCTCGCGGCTGACTTGCTTGATCCGCCGCTGCAATTCACTGCCCAGCTTGTCCCCTGCCAGCATCGCCGTGCGGTCGCCATGGCTGACCCGCCACAACACTTCATACAACAGGCTCCAACGCTGCTCGCCGTGGTAACAGGCGGCCGACTCGAGCAATTCCAGCAGCGCCTTGGGCACACGCGTCTGGAATGGCCCAAGCCCTTCGGGGATCGGCTCGTCGGTGGCAAACAGATCCGCCACCTCGGCCTCGCCCCAGCTCACCTGGCTAGGGTCGACCTGATGGCTGAGCAGCCAGCGCGCCTGTTCGCGCCAGGTGCTGAAGAGGTTGTCGCATTCCAGGCTGATCATCCCCACAACCCCATCTGCTGCGGCTGCGGGCGGTCGCGCAGTTGTTCGCGCAGCAACACGCTGGTGCTGTCGGCCTGCTGCGGGTGGTAGTCGCTGGTGATGAAAAACGGCTTGGCCTTGGCCAGCACGCAGCGCATGCGGGCCAGGTCCTCGAAGCGGATCTTGCGCTCTCGGCGCAGGTCCACCAGGCGCTGGGTAGTGCGCAGGCCGATCCCGGGGATGCGCGCGATCAGGGTCGGTTCGGCGCGGTTCAGGTCCAGCGGGAACACCTCGCGATGCTCCAGCGCCCAGGCCAGCTTGGGGTCAATGTCCAGGGCCAGGTGGCCGGGGCCCTGGAACAGTTCCCCGGCCCTGAAGCCGTAGCTGCGCAGGAGGAAATCAGCCTGGTACAACCGGTGCTCGCGCATCAGCGGTGGCGCGGCCAGGGGCACGCTTTTCGGGCTGTTCGGGATCGGGCTGAAGGCCGAGTAATACACACGGCGCAGCTTGAAACTGCCGTACAGCGACTCGGCACCGTGGAGGATGGTGCTGTCGTCGGTGTCGTCGGCCCCGACGATCAACTGGGTACTTTGCCCGGCCGGTGCGAAGCGTGGGGCGCGGGGTTCGTTGAGTACGGTCTGCTCGCCGGTGTAGATGGTCTGCATGGCCTGCTTGATCGATACGATCTTTTTCTCCGGCGCCAGGGTCTGCAGGCTGGCCTCCGTGGGCAGTTCGATATTCACGCTCAGACGGTCGGCATAACGCCCGGCCTCGGCAATCAGCGCCGGGTCGGCGTCGGGGATGGTCTTGAGGTGGATATAGCCGCGAAAGTCATGCTCTTCACGCAGCAGCTTGGCGACCCGCACCAACTGCTCCATGGTGTAGTCGGACGAACGGATGATGCCAGAGCTGAGGAACAGCCCGCTGACGCAGTTGCGCCGGTAGAAATCCAGGGTCAACGTGACCACCTCCTCCGGGCTGAAGCGTGCGCGGGGCACGTCGCTGGAGCGGCGGTTGACGCAGTATTGGCAGTCGTACAGGCAGAAGTTGGTGAGCAACACCTTGAGCAGCGACACGCAGCGCCCGTCGGGGGTGTAGCTGTGGCAGATGCCCATGCCATCGGTGGAACCCAGCCCGGCCTTGCCCTCGGAGCTGCGCTTGGGCGCTCCACTGCTGGCGCATGACGCGTCGTACTTGGCGGCGTCGGCGAGGATGCTGAGTTTTTCGATCAATTGCATGGAGGCCACCGGCACTGGTTTTTTGTACAGTACCAGTAGCTCTTCCATGGCGCCAGTGCCGTCTGTAAGACCGCATGCACCCACAACAAGCGCAGTCCCCAGCGGGTTTATCAGCTCGCGGTGGCCAACAGCAGGTCCTGCACCGAACGCGCCTTGCCTCGGCTGCGATCGTGCTCATACAGCGACGCGGCAATTTCATCCGCACGAATCGGCAACACCGACAGCAAGGTGTCACTCAAGCCATGGCTGGCCTGGCTGAAGCCCTGGATGTAGATGCCCGCATTGCAGCGCTCGTCGGTGACGATGCGGTAGTCGCGCGCCACTTCGAACTCGCCCAGGTACGCTTCCAGCGGCGCCAGCAGCGCGCGATGCGTCTGGCGCTCGTAACCGGTGGCGAGGATGACCGCGTCGTAGTGATTGACACTGGTTTCGCCGTCGGCGTTGTTGCGCAGCACCAGTTCGATCCCCAGCGGGCCCGGGGTGGCCTTCTCGACCACGGTCATGGTGCGGAACGCCTGGCGGGCAATGCCGGAGACTTTCTGGCGATAGAAGATGCCGTAGATGCGCTCGATCAGGTCCAGGTCGACCACCGAGTAATTGGTGTTCTGGTACTCGGCCACCAGCCGCTCGCGCTCTGCGCCCACCTGCTGGAACACCAGGTCGGTAAAGGCCGGCGAGAACACTTCGTTGACGAACGGGCTGTCATCCGCCGGTTTCAACGCCGAACCGCGCAGAATCAGGTCCACCTGCACCGACGGGAAGCTGTCGTTCAAGTCGATAAACGCCTCGGCCGCGCTCTGCCCGCCGCCGATGATGGCAATGCGCATGGCCTTGCCCTCCACACACGGCTGCTGGGCCATGCGCTCCAGGTATTGGGAGTGGTGGAACACCCGGCTGTCGCCCTTGAGCGCCTTGAACGCTTCTGGAATACGCGGCGTGCCCCCGGCACTGACCACCACCGAACGGGTGGTGCGCACATGCTGCTCGCCCAGGGCATCGCGGGAGATAACGCGCAGCGCCTCGACCTGTTGCTGGTGCAGGATCGGTTCGATGGCCAGCACTTCCTCGCCGTAGCGGCTCTGGGCCTGGAACTGGCCCGCGACCCAGCGCAGGTAGTCGTTGTACTCCATGCGGCACGGGTAGAAGGTGCCCAGGTTGATGAAGTCCACCAGGCGGTTATGGGCCTTAAGGTAGTTGACGAAGGAATACGGGCTGGTGGGGTTGCGCAGGGTCACCAGGTCCTTGAGGAACGAAATCTGCAGTTCGCTCTGGGTCACCAGGGTGTTGCCGTGCCAGCGGTAATCGGCCTGTTTGTCCAGAAACAGCACGTCCAGTTTGCCCTGCGCTTGCTCGCGCTCTTGCAGGGCGATGGCCAGCGCCAGGTTCGAAGGGCCGAAACCGATACCGATCAGGTCGTGAACCGCGGGCGAAGCAATTGCCTGTGTCATTCCAGTGTCCTCTGGATAAGCCCCATGGCGGTGGGGCGGGAATACCTTCGTAACCTGCTCGACAGGTCATGTGTTGATAGGAAACGAGGACCGTGAAATAAAATTTAACTGATGGACTGGCAACGCCTGTCCACGCCGGTGCGTCATGGCCTAAATCTGCGCGCAATTGCCTCGTTTAACTGTCAGCTGCGCATCACTGCGCTCCGAACTTCCCGGCTGGAACCCCTGCATGAAACGCCCTCGACCCGCCCGACGCGCCTTGCTAGTTGTCGCGTGCCTGATCCCCATCGCCGCGATCGCCGCCTGGCAAGTACTGCCGGCGGGGCGTGACACCCTCAGCACCGTCACCGTGACCCGCGGCAATATCGAAAACAGCGTGACCGCCCTCGGCACGTTGCAACCACGGCGCTATGTGGACGTGGGCGCCCAGGCGTCCGGGCAGATCCGCAAGATCCACGTCGAGGCCGGCGACCAGGTCCAGGAAGGCCAGTTGCTGGTGGAGATCGACCCGTCCACGCAAAAAGCCAAGCTCGACGCCAGCCGCTACGCCATCGAGAACCTCAAGGCCCAGTTGCAGGAACAAAAGGCCCAGCACGAACTGGCACGCCAGAAGTTCCAGCGCCAGCAACGCCTGGTGGCCGGCAACGCCACCCGTGAGGAAGACGTGCAAACCGCCAAGGCCGAACTGAGTGCCACCCGGGCGCGCGTCGACATGTTCCAGGCGCAGATCCTGCAAGCCCAGGCCAGCCTGCGCAGCGACGAGGCCGAGCTGGGTTACACACGTATCTACGCGCCGATGACCGGCACCGTGGTGGCGGTGGACGCGCGGGTCGGCCAGACCCTCAACGCCCAGCAACAGACGCCGCTGATCCTGCGCATCGCCAAGCTGTCGCCGATGACCGTGTGGGCCGAGGTCTCGGAAGCTGACATCGGCCACGTCAAGCCCGGCATGACCGCCTATTTCACCACCTTGAGCGGCGGCAACCGGCGCTGGACCAGCACCGTGCGCCAGATCCTGCCGGTCCCGCCCAAGCCGCTGAATGAAACCCAGGGCAGCGGCAGCCCCAACAGTTCCGGTAAAAGCGGCAGCGGCCGCGTGGTGCTGTACACCGTGCTGCTGGACGTGGACAACAGTGACAACGCGCTGATGGCCGAAATGACCACCCAGGTGTTCTTCGTCGCCAGCCAGGTCAAGGACGCCCTCACCGCACCGGTCGCCGCGCTGCTGGGCACCTCGAGTGCCGACCGGCAGACCGCCCGTGTGGTGGCCAGGAACGGCAAGATCGAAGAGCGCGAAGTGCGGCTGGGCATCAGCGACCGCCTGCGTGTGCAGGTACTCGATGGCCTCGACGAAGGCGATCACCTGTTGATCGGCCCGGCTGACGGCAGCGGGGGTTGAGTTGACCACGCCCCTGATCGAACTCAAGAACATCCGCAAGTCCTACGGCGGCGGCGACAGCCCGCAGGTCGACGTGCTGCGCGGCATCGACCTGGCGATCCATGCCGGGGAATTTGTCGCGATTGTCGGCGCGTCCGGCTCCGGCAAATCCACCTTGATGAATATCCTCGGCTGCCTCGACCGCCCGAGCGTCGGCGACTATTTGTTCGCCGGGGAAAACGTCGCCCACCTGGACAGCGATGCCCTCGCCTGGCTGCGCCGCGAAGCCTTTGGGTTCGTGTTTCAGGGCTATCACCTGATCCCCTCCGGCTCGGCCCAGGAAAATGTCGAGATGCCGGCGATCTACGCCGGCATCAGCGCCACCGAACGGCAAGCCCGCGCCCGCGCCCTGCTCACCCGCCTGGGCCTGGCCGAGCGCACCGGCAACCGCCCGCACCAGCTCTCCGGCGGGCAGCAACAACGGGTGTCGATCGCCCGCGCCTTGATGAACGGCGGGCATATCATCCTCGCCGACGAACCCACCGGTGCCCTCGACAGCCACAGCGGCGCCGAGGTCATGACCCTGCTGGACGAACTCGCCAGCCAGGGCCACGTGGTGATCCTGATCACCCACGACCGCGAAGTGGCGGCACGCGCCAACCGCATCATCGAGATTCGCGACGGCCTGATCATCAGCGACTCGGCCCACGCCAACGACGTCGCACCGCCCCTCGCCAGCGGCGCCCTGCAAGCCGTCGACCTGCGCCAGCGCCTGGTGGACGGCGCCGAGCACAACGGCGCGTGGAAAGCCGAGCTGCTCGACGCCGTGCGCGCGGCGTGGCGGGTGATGTGGATCAACCGCTTCCGCACCGCACTGACGCTGCTCGGCATCATCATCGGCGTGGCCTCGGTGGTGGTGATGCTCGCGGTGGGTGAAGGCAGCAAGCGCCAGGTCATGGCGCAGATGGGCGCGTTCGGCTCCAACATCCTCTACCTCAGCGGCTCGTCGCCCAACCCGCGCACGCCCCAGGGCATCATCACCCTCGACGACGTCCACGCGCTGGGGGCGTTGCCTCAGGTCAAGCGCATCATGCCGGTCAACGGCAGCGAAGCCGGGGTGCGCTACGGCAACGTCGACTACATGGCCTACGTGGGCGGCAACGACACGAATTTCCCGCTGATTTTCAACTGGCCGGTGGTCGAGGGCAGCTACTTCACCGCTGCGGACGAACGCAACGCGGCCACCGTGGCGGTGATCGGCCACCGGGTCAAAGAGAAGCTGTTCAAGGGCGAGGTCAACCCCATCGGCCAGTACATTCTTATCGAGAATGTGCCCTTCCAGGTCATCGGCGTGCTCGAGGAAAAAGGCGCCAGCTCCGGCAACAAAGACAGCGACGACCGCATCGCCATCCCCTACACCGCCGCCAGCGTGCGCCTGTTCGGCAGCTACAACCCCGAGTACGTGGTGATCGCCGCGGCGGATGCGCGCAAGGTCCACGAGACCGAGCGGGCCATCGACCAGCTCATGCAGCGTTTGCACCACGGCAAGCGCGACTACGAGCTGACCAACAACGCGGCAATGATCCAGGCTGAGGCACGCACGCAGAACACGCTGTCGCTGATGCTTGGTTCGATTGCGGCGATTTCCCTGTTGGTGGGCGGTATCGGCGTGATGAACATCATGCTGATGACCGTGCGCGAGCGCACCCGCGAGATCGGTATCCGCATGGCCACCGGTGCGCGCCAGCGCGACATCCTGCGCCAGTTTCTCACCGAGGCCGTGATGCTCTCGGTGGTCGGCGGCCTCTGCGGCATCGCCCTGGCCCTGCTGGTGGGCGGTGTACTGGTGCTGGCCAAGATCGCTGTGCAGTTTTCCCTGGTGGCGGTGCTCGGCGCATTTGGCTGTGCGCTGGTCACCGGCGTCGTATTCGGCTTCATGCCGGCCCGTAAAGCTGCCCGGCTCGATCCGGTTAAGGCGTTGACCAGTGAATAAACCATCCCTCTACCTGATGCCCGGCGTGTGCCTGTTACTCAGCGCCTGCGCCGGCAGCCCGCCGGCCCTCGACAGCCGCATCGCGCCGCCCGCGGCCTGGCAATTTGCCGAGCGCAACGCGGCCCAGGCCACCAACCTGCAATGGTGGACTCACTTTGGCAGCCCGCAGCTCAACCGCTTGGTCGAACAGGCTCGGCGCGACAGTTTCGACGTGGCCGCCGCCACCGCGCGCGTGCGCCAGGCGCAGGCCAGCGCCGTGATCGCAGGGGCGCCGCTGTTGCCCGAGGTGAAATTCAACCTCGCCACCAGCCACCAGAAACTCATTCGGGGCGCGGGAGGGCCTGACCTGGATGTGTCCCAGAGCGACAAGGCCGTCGACAACTTCGGCGCCAACCTCACCGCCAGCTACGAAATCGACTTCTGGGGTGGCCGCGCCGCCGCCCGCGACAGCGCCCTGCACAGCCTGCGCGCCAGTGAGTATGACCAGGCCACTGTAGAACTGACCCTGCTGGCCAGCGTCGCCGACCGGTACGCACAGACCCTCGCGGCCGATCAGCGCAAGCAGATTGCCGAGCTCAACCTGGCGAATGCGCGCAACGTCCTTGACCTGGTTCAGACCCGTTACGACGCCGGCTCCGCCACCGCCCTGGAATTGGCCCAGCAAAAAAGCCTGGTGGCCAGCCAGCAGCGCCAATTGCCGCTGATCCAGCAACTGGCCGAAGATTCACGCATCACCCTGGCCGCCCTCCTCGGCCAGCCGGTGCAGGCCCTGGAACTGGGAAGCGAAGCGTTTCAAGCGCTGACCTGGCCGGGCATCGGCGCGGGCGTGCCCAGCCAACTGCTGAGCCGCCGGCCCGACATCGCGAAAGCCGAGGCTCAGTTGGCGGCGGCCCAAGCTGATGTCAGCATGGCCCGCGCGGCCATGCTGCCCGCGCTTACCCTCGGTGCCACCCTGGGTTCTGACGCCTACAAGGCCCTGGAAATCCTGCGTAGCCCCTACTACACGCTGACCGCCGGGCTGGTGGCGCCGATTTTCAACAATGGCCAACTGCGCGCCGAACGGGACAAGGCCCGCGCTCGCCAGGATGAATTGCTGTACACCTACCGCGCCACGATCATCAACGGCTTTGCCGATGTGGAAAAATCCCTCAGCAACATCACCCGCCTCGACCAGCAACGCGCGTGGCAGGGTGAAGAACTGCAACAGGCACAAACCGCCTTCGAGATCGCCGAAAGCCGTTACCAGGCGGGGGCCGAAGACCTGCTCACTGTCCTCGAGACCCAGCGCACCCTGTACGCGGCCCAGGACCAGAACGTGCAGTTGCGACTGTCGCGCCTGCAAGCCAGCATTGCACTGTACAAAGCGCTGGGAGGCGGCTGGACTACAGAGATCCGATAAACATAAAGCCGATTTCCTACAAGATTACCTCTCTCACCCTACATTTTTCGCCCCAAGGTCCTTGGTAAAAAAGCCGCTATCTTACGGCTGCCCGGAACCTTCCCATGACTGCTGCAAAAATCCTGGCCTGCGCCGGCCTCTGGTTGGCAGCAGGCCTTGCCGTCGCGGGGCCGCTGATCCCCCCGACGGCCATCGACTGGCTGCTCGATTGCCCCCTCGCCACCCGCGAACGCCTGGACCCCGACGTGCTGGACCGCACCCAATGCGGCGTGGTGAGCGTGCCGCGCAACTATTCGGCGCTGCGCCAGGGCAGCCTGCGGCTTTACCTCACCCGCGTCGGCGCGCGCGATCCTCTCAGCCGCGCAGGCGTGGTGTTCGTCCTGCCCGGCGACAAGGCCATGCCCAATCAGGTGAGTACCTTTGCGCTCCATCTGGCGGGCCGTTGGGCGGCAAATTCGTCGCCGGCCTATCGCACCCTGGTCAACCACTACGACCTCATTGAGCTGAGCACCCGCGACCTTGCCCAGGACAACGGGGTTGACCAAGCCGTGCTGGACATGGAGTTCGTGCGTGCCCAACTCGGCGAGGCGCAGTTGCACTACCTGGGCAACGCCGGTGCCGCACGCCTGGGCAATCGTTACGGCGCGCAGTTTCCCGAACGCATCACGCGCATGGTGCTGATCAACGCTGAACCGGGCGACCCGGCCACACCCCGCGTAGACCAACTGCGCCTCAAGGACCCCGGCACGCCGGGCGCCAGCGGCTGTATCGACCAATGGACGGGCACCTTCCTGGCCTACGGCACGCAACCCCCCCGCTCCAGTCGCTGCCTGGATCTGCGTGACTGAGGGCATCGGCCGATTACGACCCTTTGCCCTCAAAAACGACACCTTGCGTTGACGCTTCGTCACATCGGTCGTTAAGTTCTATTTATCCGCATTAATACGATAAATCGACGCCATGCTAAGCCGCCCGCTACGACGCAAACGCCAGAAGCTGTCCGATGTGATTGTCGAGTCGGTCAAGCGCTCCATCGTCACCGATGCGCTGAAACCCGGCGACCGCCTGCCCACCGAGCGCGAGCTGATGGAGAGTTTCCAATGCTCCAAGGGCTCGGCGCGCGAGGCACTCAAGGCGCTGGAAGTCGAAGGCCTGGTGAGTACGCGCACCGGCCCCAGTGGCGGTGCGTACCTGAACCAGGCCGGCACCGAACCGGCCAGCCGGGCGCTGCGCAATTACTTGCACTTCCAGCACCTGGATGGCGAGCAGGTGTACCAGTTGCGCAAGGTCATCGAAGTGGAATTGGCCGTGTCGGTGCTCGGCCGCCTGAGCGAAGCCGACTACCAGGCCCTGCAAGACAACGTGGATTTCTGCAGCGCCCCGGAAGACAGCGAGGCCGGGCAACGCGAGCAGCGCCTGGCGGAGCTTGAGTTCCACAACCTGCTGGCCAGGGCCTGCCCCAACCCGTTGCTGAGCTTCATGGCGCAGTTCCTCAACGACCTGCTGCGTGATCTGGTGGTGCTGAAAAAAGCCTACAAGCCCAAGCGCAAGCAGTTCGACGCCGCCAACCTGGACTACCACAAACAACTGCTGATCGCTTTTCGCGCCGGCGATGAAAACGCCGTGCGCAGCCTGATGCACGAACACATGTGCGATGCCGAACACCACATGACCGCCCTTGAAGGCGAAGTCAGCCCGCACTTTCTGCTGGAGTTCGATCACTCTTGAAAACACCACAGACCCCATGTGGGAGGGGGCTTGCCCCCGATGACGCCAGCACACTCAACATCAATATTGACTGACACACCGCCATCGGAGGCAAGCCACCGCCCACATTTGGGCTGCGTTTCAACCACACATCGTTTCATCCAATAACAGGCCTGCCCACAGGCCCAAGCTCCACCGTATCGCCCTTGCCGCTCCTGCCAATAACTAAACCAGGGAGTCACCCCATGCAGCGTCGTACGTTATTGAAAGCCAGTCTCACCGCAGCCGCCGCCCTCAGCCTCCCGCTGAGTGTGCGTCACGCATTCGCCGCCGAGCCCTTTACCTTTTACGGCCTCAAGTCCATGTCTGGCGCGTTTGCCAGCTATGGCAAGTTTGCCGACATGGGATCGCGCCTCGCGGTGGAGCAGCACCCCGAATTGCTCGGCCGCCCGCTGAACTACAAGGTCATCGACACCGAGGGCAATGCCGGCAAGGCCGTGCGCAAGGTGCAGGAAGCCATCCAGCAGGACGGCGCACGGTTCTTCCAGGGCTGCACGCTGTCATCGTCTGCACTCGCGGTGGCCAAGGAAGTGGACAAGGTCGGTGGCGTCTTCATGACCCCGGTGGGCGCCGATGAAGTCACAGGCAAGGACTGCAACCACGCGACGTTCCGCTGGTCGGTGCCCACCTACGGCGCGATCCGCGAAACCATGGTGCCGCTGATCAAGCTGCTGCCGGACGCCAAGCGCTGGTACACCATCACCCCGCAATACGTGTTCGGCGAAGCGTTGCTCGAAGGCGCGAGGAACGTGCTCAAGGAGCACGGCCTGGAACACATCGGCAACAGCTACCACTCGTTGCAGGAACAGGAATTCTCCGGTTACCTGACCAACGCCATCGCGGCCAAGCCCGACGTGCTGGTGCTGCTCAACTTCGGCAGCCAGTCGTCCAACACCCTGCGCCAGGCGGTCAACTTCGGGATCAAGGAGCGCATGAAAGTGCTGCTGGTGTGGTCCGCCGGCCTCGATCAATTCCAGGAACTGGGCAGCGATGTGCTCGAGGGCGTGTACCTCGGTGCCCAGTATTGGCATCAGGTCGACACCCCGCTCAACCGTGAACTGGTCAAGCTCACCCAGGCCAAATACGGCATCAACCCCACCTACCCGCTGGCCGCCGATTACATCAGCACCAAGGTCATGCTCGAAACCATTATTTCCACCGCCAGCTTCGACGGCAAAACCGTGGCCAAGGCCATGCAGGGCTTGAGCTTTGAAGGCCCGACCGGCAAGGAATCGATCCGCGCCGGCGACCACCAGGTGATCAAGGATTACTACCTGCTGATCGGCAAGGCCACGGCCGACATGGCTGACAAGGATGACCTGGCCAAGGTGCTCAGCGCCGGCCAGTCGTTCCCGCCGGTAGACGCCACGGGCTGCACGCTCGCCTGACCCCCCGAATATTGCAGGCAGGGCCGCGCAAGCGGCGTCCTGCCGAGGGTTCCTGCATGCTTAATCTTTACCTGTTCCAGATACTCAACGGCCTCGGATTGGGAATGATCTACTTCCTGATCGCGGTCGGGTTGACCATCATTTTCGGCCTGCTCAACTTCGTCAACTTCGCCCACGGCGCGTTCTTCCTGCTGGGCGCCTACATCTGCTACACCGCCGTGAGCCTCACCGGCAACTTCTGGCTGGCGTTGCTGATCGCACCACTGGTGGTGGCCGCACTGGCGTGGGTGATCGAGCGATTGTTGATCCAACGCATCTACCACTTGCCGCACATGTTCCAGATCCTGGTGACCCTCGGGATCGCGCTGATCATCCAGGAAGCCAGCGTGATGATTTGGGGCCCGGTGGGCAAAAGCGTCGCCGTGCCAGAACTGCTGCGCGGCGTGCTGGTGGTGGGCGACTTCGTCTATCCCTATTACCGCCTGTTCCTCATCGTGTTTTCCGGGCTGGTGGGCCTGGGCCTGTGGCTGCTGCTGGAACGCACGCGCTTCGGTGCCCTGGTACGCGCCGGCAGCGAGAGCACCGAGACCGTGTCACTGCTGGGCACCAACATCTTCCGCTTGTTCTCCATGACCTTCGCCCTCGGCGTGGCCCTGGCCGGCATGGCCGGTGTGCTGTTCGCGCCATTGCGCGGTGCCCAGCCCTTCGTTGGCCCGGAGATCCTCGGCGTGGCCTTCGTGGTGGTGGTGATCGGCGGCATGGGCTCGTTCAGCGGTGCGCTGGTCGGCGGCTTATTGGTGGGCGTGGTGCAAAGCCTGATGACCACACTCTGGCCCCAGGGTGCGAGCCTGATGATCTACGGCGCCATGGCCGTGGTGATTCTGGTCCGTCCCTACGGCCTGTTCGGGAGAGCCTGACATGAGCGAGAAAAACCCCCTGCCGTTCGCAAAAACCCAATCCAAAGCCATGTTGCTGTGGGTGCTGGCCGTGCTGATCGGCCTGCCGTTGATATTGCCGTCGGCAACGTTGGCCACCGAGATCCTGATCTTCGCCATGGCCGCCCTGGCCTGCAACCTGCTGCTGGGCTACACCGGGCTGCTGTCGTTCGGCCAAGGCATTTTCTTTGGGGCCGGTGCGTATTGCGCGGCGCTGCTGATGATTCACCTGCAACTGGGCCTGTTCAGCGCTCTGCTCGGCGCCGCCGTGGTCGGTGGCTTCCTCGCGCTGCTGGTGGGCGCCCTGGCGATCCGCCGCACCGGCATCTACTTCGTGATGCTCACCTTGGCGTTCAGCCAGATGGCCTACTTTGTCGCCTACACCCTCAGCGACTGGACCGGCGGCGACAACGGCCTGCTCAGCGTGCCGCGCCCGGAAATCCGCATCGGCGACACCGTGCTGCTGTCACTGGCGGATGCCCGCGCCTTCTACGGGTTTGTCGCGGTGCTGTTCCTGCTGATCTTCATCGGCGCCCGCCGCGTGATTGCCTCGCCATTCGGCAGCACGCTGATGGCGATCCGCGAAAACGAGACCCGCGCCTCGGCCATCGGCTACGACACCCGCCACTTCAAGATCCTGGTGTTCGTACTGTCCGGCGCCGTCACCGGCATCGCCGGCGCACTGTACGCCATGCTGCTGCACTTTGTGCCGCTGTCGAACATCGACCTGGCGATGTCCGAGAACATCCTGATCATGACCATTGTCGGCGGCACCGGCTCGTTGTTCGGCTCGCTGCTGGGCGCCGGCTCCATCGTGCTGTTGGGCGATTTCCTCTCCGACCTGTGGCCACGCTGGCTGATGCTGCTGGGGGTGATCCTGATCCTGGTGGTGATCTTCATGCGCGGCGGGTTATGGGGCGGCCTGGCGTCGCTGTTCGAAAAAGTGCGCGGCAGCCGCAAGGCCACCGTTGTCGCCAAGGAGGAAGGGCTATGAGCATCCTGCTGGAAACCAAGGACCTGGAACTCGCCTACGGCGCCTTCCATGCGGTGAACGGCGTGAACCTCAAGGTCGAAGCCGGCACCATCCACACCATCATCGGGCCCAACGGCGCCGGCAAGACCAGCCTGTTCCACTGCCTGACCGGCGAACGCCAGGCCACGGCCGGGGCAATCCATTTCGACGGCAAGAACCTGATGCGCAAGCCCGCCCACGGCCGTGTCGGCCTGGGCATGGCGCGCTCGTTCCAGCTCACCAGCCTGTTCCAGAACCTCAGCGTGCGCGAGAACCTGCGCCTTGCCGCCCAAGGCCGCGACGGTGCCCGCGCCCTGAACTTCTGGCGCCGCGTCGACAGCAAGCGCGAACACCTGGAGATGGCCGACCAGGTGCTGGAGCGCCTGCAACTCACCGCCCGCGCCGATACCCTGGCCGGCGAGTTGTCCCACGGCCAGCAACGGGTGCTGGAGGTGGGCATGTCGATCTGTTCCAAACCCAAACTGCTGATGCTCGACGAGCCCACCTCGGGCATGGGCATCGACGACATCCCGATCATGACCCAACTGATCAGCGACCTCGGCCGCGACCACACCGTGCTGCTGATCGAACACAACATGAGCATCGTCATGTCCATCAGCCAACGCATCACGGTGATGAGCCACGGGCAGATCCTGGTGGAAGGCACACCTGAATTCGTGCGCGCCGATGAGCGTGTGCGCACTGCATACCTTGGGGAGGCTGCCTGATGTTGATCGTCGAGAACATCCATTCCTACTACGACAAGAGCCACGTGCTCGAAGGCGTGTCGCTGACCGTCAACCCGGGTGAGCTGGTCACGCTGCTGGGCCGCAACGGCGCGGGCAAGACCACCACCCTGCGCAGCATCCTCGGCATCATCTGCCCGCGCCAGGGCCAGATCCATTTCAACGGCCAGGCCCTGGTGGGCCAGAAGATCTTCGAGATCGCGCGCCAGGGCCTGGCGCTGGTGCCGGAGAACCGCGGGATCTTCCGCCTGCTGACGGTCGAGGAAAACCTGCGCATCGCCGCACGCAAGACCAGCCGATGGCAACTCGAAGACGTGTACGCCATGTTCCCGCGCCTCAAGGAACGGCGCAAAAACGCCGGCCACGCGCTGTCCGGCGGCGAGCAACAGATGCTCGCCATTGCCCGCGCGCTGCTCAACGACCCCAAGCTGCTGATCCTCGACGAGCCTACCGAAGGCCTGGCGCCAGTGATCGTCGACGAACTGGTGAAGATCCTGCGCAAGGTCAAGGACGACGGCTTGCCGGTGCTGCTGGTGGAACAGAACCTGATGGTCTGCGACAAGCTCGCCGACCGCCATTACGTGCTCGAACAAGGCCGCGTGGTCTACGAAGGCAGCGCCGCTGACTTCCGTGCCGACCCGAGTATCAAGAACCGCTATTTGGCCCTGAGTGCCTGACCGGAGATTGCCCATGAATAGTTTTGCGCAACCGCTCAAGAGCAACGCCCCGCTGATCAACCGCGACCGCCTGTGGCAATCGCTGATGGACCTCGCCCAGCTCGGTGCCACCGCCAAAGGCGGCGTGTGCCGCCTGGCCCTCACCGACCTCGACCGCCAGGCCCGCGACCTGTTCGTGCAGTGGTGCGAGGCCGCCGGGTGCAGTGTCAGCGTGGATGCCATCGGCAATATCTTTGCACGCCGCGCCGGGCTCAACCCCGCCCTGCCCCCGGTGATGACCGGCAGCCATATCGACACCCAACCCACCGGCGGCAAGTTCGACGGGTGCTACGGGGTGATGGCCGGCCTGGAAGTGATCCGCACCCTCAACGACTTGAAGATCGACACCCAGGCGCCGATTGAAGTGGTGGTGTGGACCAACGAAGAAGGCTCGCGCTTCCCGCCGTGCATGATGGGGTCCGGGGTGTTCGCCGGTAAGTTCGACTTGCAGGAGACCCTGGCCAAGCTCGACGACCAGGGCCTGTCGGTGGGCGCCGAGTTGCAGCGCATCGGCTATGCCGGTGCCCGTGCGGTGCTCGGCCATCCGGTGGGGGCCTATTTCGAGGCGCACATCGAACAAGGCCCGGTGTTGGAAGACCAGGCCATCACCCTCGGTGTGGTGATGGGCTGCCTGGGCCAGAAGTGGTTCGACCTGACCCTCACCGGCGTCGAAGCCCACGCTGGCCCGACGCCGATGCACCTGCGCAAGGACGCCCTGGTCGGCGCCGCCGAGGTGGTCAGCGCGGTCAACCGCATCGCCCATCAACAGCAACCCCATGCCTGCGGCACCGTGGGTTGCCTGAGCCTGCACCCCGGTTCGCGCAATGTGATTCCGGGCCAGGTGCACATGACCATCGACTTGCGCCACCTGCAGGCGGACAAACTCCAGGCCATGGTCGATGAAGTGCGCAGTGTGATCGAAGCGACTGCCAGGCAGCACGGCCTGACGTTCGAGCTGACACCCACGGCCGACTTCCCGCCGCTGGACTTTGACCCGGCCTGCGTCAATGCAGTGCGCGACGCTGCCAGCGCCTTGGGTTTGAGCCATATGGACATTGTCAGCGGTGCCGGGCACGACGCGATTTTCGTCGCAGAACTGGGCCCGGCCGGCATGATCTTTGTGCCGTGCGAAGGCGGCATCAGCCATAACGAAATCGAAAACGCCGCCCCGGATGACCTGGCGGCGGGCTGCGCAGTGTTGCTGCGCGCCATGGTCAACGCGGCGCAGGGAGACGAGGCATGAGTGAGATCGGCCAACTGACGGCGGTGCAACTGCTGCAGCATTTTCGCGACAAGACGCTGTCACCGGTGGAGGTCACCGAGGACACCCTGCTGCGCATCGAGCGCTACAACCCGGTGGTGAACGCCTACTGCCATGTCGACCCGCAAGGCGCACTTGAGGCTGCGCGTGCCTCGGAAGTGCGCTGGCTCAAGGGTCAGCCCTGTGGCGCACTCGATGGTGTACCTGCGTCGATCAAGGACCTCACGCTGACCCAGGGCATGCCCACCCGCAAAGGCTCGCGCACCTCCTGCGCCGAAGGTCCGTGGGACATCGACGCGCCCTTCCCGGCGTTCATGCGCAAGGCCGGCGCGGTGCTGCTGGGCAAGACCACCACGCCGGAATTCGGCTGGAAAGGCGTGACCGACAACCCGCTCTACGGCATCACCCGCAACCCGTGGGACACCCGCACCACGGCGGGCGGCTCATCCGGTGGCGCGGGTGCGGCGGCGGCGCTGAACCTGGGGGTGTTGCACCAGGGCAGTGACGCCGGGGGGTCGATCCGCATTCCCTGTGCGTTTACTGGCACGTTCGGGATCAAGCCGACCTTTGGCTATGTGCCGCAGTGGCCGGCCAGCTCCATGACGATCCTGTCGCACCTGGGGCCGATGACCCGCACCGTGGAAGACAGCGTGCTGATGCTGCAGACCGTCGCCCAACCGGATGCACGGGATGGCCTGATCGGCGCGCCGAGGACCACTCCCTGGCTGACACCGGGTACGGACCTGAAAGGCTTGCGCGTGGCCTACAGCCCCACCTTCGGTTACGTGGACGTGGACCCGCAGGTGGCCAAGGTGGTGGTTCAGGCGGTGGAGGGCTTGGTGCAACTGGGCGCCCATGTCGAACAGATCGACCCAGGCTTCAGCGATCCGCTGGAGGTGTTCACCACCCTGTGGGCTGCGGGTGCCGCACGCCTGACCGGCAGCATGAGCGACACGCAGAAACAGCTGCTGGACCCCGGCCTGCTGCGCATCGCACAACGGGGTGAACGGTTGAGCCTGGATGATTTCAACGCCGCCCTCGAAGCCCGCGCCGCACTGGTCGCACGCATGGCCGCGTTCCATGAGCACTACGATGTGCTGGTCTCGCCGATGATGCCGATCACCGCGTTCGAAGCCGGCCACGACGTACCACCAGGCTCCGACTGGCAGGCCTGGACCGAGTGGACGCCGTTTACCTACCCCTTCAACCTGACCCAACAACCGGCGGCGTCGGTGCCGTGCGGGCTGGCGGCGAACGGCTTGCCGGTGGGGTTGCACGTGGTGGGTGCGCGGTTTGCCGATGACACGGTGTTGCGGGTGTGCCAGGCGTATTCGAAAGCCTTCCCTACCCAGCACCTGCAAACGCCACAGACCCCGACCTGAGCTGCAATTGACGATACGCACAGGGTTTGTGAGGGAGCGGGCTTGCCCCCGATAGCGGAGTGGCAGGCAATAGATGTACCGGCTGACCCACCGCTATCGCAGGCAAGCCCACATTGGATGTGTGCCAGGCTCGGAAACCCAGTTCACCGCCAGCCCGCTTCCACAGTGCTGACCGCATTCCATTACACTGTCCCCCATTCATCCCAGGGGGTTTCATGGACATCGAACTGGCACGCACTTTCCTCGAGATCACCCGTTGCGGCAGCCTCGCCGCAGCGGCCGAGAAACTGCACGTCACCCAGACCGCGATTACTGCACGGGTCAAAAGCCTGGAGAGTCAACTGGGCAGCACCCTGTTCATCCGCAACCGCGCCGGCGCACGCCTGACCGCCGATGGCGAGGCATTCGTGGTGTACGCCAACCAGTTGCTGCAGACCTGGGAAGCTGCACGCCGGGACCTGCCGTTGCCCGAGGGCTATCGCAATGTGCTGCACATCGGGGGCGAAGTCAGCCTGTGCAACCCACTGATGCTCGGCTGGGCGCAGGCGCTGCGTGAACATATCGCCGGCCATGCGCTGCGTACCGAGATCCGCGAAGGCGACTACCTGCTGCGCCAACTGGAACTGGGCGTGCTGGATGCCGCGCTGGTGTTCCAGCCGCAGTACTGGCCGGGCTTGCAAGTGGAGCAGGTGCTGGAAGAAAAACTGATCCTGGTGCAACTGACCAGTAAACCGCAGCCCTACGTGTACAACGACTGGGGCCCGGGTTTCCGCCAGCAGCACGACGCCGCCCTGCCGGAAAAAGCCCGCGCGGCACTGACCTTCAACCTGGGGCCGCTGGCCTTGCAGTACATCCTCGAAAACGGCGGCGCCGGCTACTTCCGTACCCGCGTGGTGCAGAGCTACCTGGACAGCGGCGTGATGCAGCGGGTGCCCAAGGCACCGGAGTTCAGTTTCCCAACCTACCTGGTGTACTCGCGGGCGCGGGATTCGGCGGTGTTGCAACAAGCACTGGCGTTACTGCGAGAGGTGGTCAAGGCCGAAGGCGACTGGTCCCAGCGCTGGGACCCGGTACTTTGAAACACTTTAGCGCTAGCAGTATTGGCCGGTCGGGCTAGGCTCAAGCCCCACAAAAAATTGTCAGGATTGACCATGGGCACAGGCACACGGAAATTGCGTCATCTGCTGTTTGTACTGGTGCTGGCGGTGGTGGCGTTTCTGCTGCTGATGCCCACCAGGGTCCAACCGGTGAACTGGGCGCCGCCCAAGGCACCGTCGATGACCGAGGGCCCCTATGCCGCCAACCAGCGGCTCAAGGGCGTGCAGAAAATCGGTGCTCAGGACATCGCCGGGCCCGAGGCGCTGCTGCTCGATGCCCAGGGCTTCCTGATCAGCGGCCTGCATGACGGGCGCATCATCCGCACCGCCCCCGACACCCCCAGCCTGGAAGTGTTGGCCAACACCGGCGGGCGTCCCCTGGGCCTGGCGCGGCATCCCGACGGGCGCCTGATCATCGCCGACGGTATCAAGGGCCTGCTCGCTCTGGATGCCAAGGGCCAGTTGACCACCTTGAGCAACAGCGCCAACGGCGTGCCGTTCGGCTTTACCGATGACGTCACCGTGGACGCCAGTGGGCGCTATGCCTACTTCAGCGATGCGTCGAGCCGTTGGGGCTACGGGCAGGACGGCGAGGCCGTGATCGAACACGGCGGCGACGGTCGGCTGCTGCGCTATGACTTCAGCAACGGCCATACCGAGGTGCTGCTCGACCAGTTGCAATTCGCCAACGGCGTAGCCCTGGGCCCGGATGAAAACTACGTGCTGGTGAATGAAACCGGCGCCTATCGCATCAGCCGCTACTGGCTCAAGGGCGAGCGCGCTGGCAGCCACGACCTGTTCATCGACAACCTGCCCGGCCTGCCGGACAACCTCAGCTTCAACGGCAAGGACCGCTTCTGGGTGGCGCTCTATTCGCCACGCAACCCGTTGCTGGACAGCGTTGCTGGCTACCCGCTACTGCGCAAGGTGATGGTGCGCGCGCTGATGGTGGTGCCCAAGCCTGTCGAACGCAAAGCCTTCGTGCTGGGCCTGGACACCCACGGCAAGGTGATCGCCAACCTGCAGGACGGCAGTGCCGGCAACTACTCGCCCATCACCACGGCGCGCGAGTATGGGGACTGGTTGTACCTGGGGTCGCTCAAAAGCACGAGCATGGCGCGATTGCCGTTGAAGGACGCACTGGTACAGGAGTGACTGACCGGCACCGTTAATACCCGGTCATCTCCAGGTACCCCACGCCGCCGTCAAACTGCACCGGCCCTTCCCAATACGGAATGCTCAGGTTCATCCAGGCCTTGGGGTTGACGGCCTGGGTAATGATGTCCAGCTGCTTGCCGGGAATCTTCAGCGACCAGCGCGTGGGAATCTTGCGCCCGTCGATGGTCGTGGTATCCAGTGGCGCCAGTTGGATATCGGCGTTGTGCAGGGTTTGCGTTTGGCCGTCGCGATCGATCCAGGTGCCGGTCAGGTACGACCCGCCATCGGTTTGGCGTACACGAAACAACATCAGTTGCTCGCCACGGTCCAGGTGCAGGGAAAACCAGTCCCAGCCGGTCTGGCTGGCGCCCAGCGGCTGGCTGCTCCACTCGCGGTCGAGCCAGGCGGGGCCGCTGACCTGGTAGGTCTTGCCGTCGATGCGCAGGCTGCCGCTGGCGGTGAAGAATGGCTGGCTGTAGTAATACGAAGCCTGGCCCAGGTCGGATTTGCGGCTGTAGCCGTGGTCGCCCTGCAACACCAGGGGACGGCTGGAGGTGAGGTGCAGGTCGTAGGCGAACTGTCGGTCGGCGGCCTTGAGCTGCATGTCCGCCAAGGGGCTCGCCGCGCCGGGCCGAGTGGCGAAATTCCAGTCGTCGATCCAGGCATTGAACGGCACCGCCTGTGCCCCTGCCTGGCCGACACCGCCGCGCGCATAACGCTCGGCGGCATAGTGCTGGCCGGCAGAGGTCACGGCGGCATGGCCCAGCCAGATCGTGGCGTCCCGCCAACCGGTTTGCGTCGGCCCGGCCTTGAGGGCATTGCGAAACAACGTCCATTGCACGCCGAACACATTGCCCTGGGCGTCCTTGAGGTTCGCGGTGACGTACCACCATTCGATGCGATAACCCGCGTGGGGGCCATGGTCTTCGGGGAAGCTGAACACCTTGCCAGGTACCACCTGGGCGAAGTCCGCGGCGTCACTGCCCAGGCCGGCGAAACTCTGCGGCGGCGGCGCTTGGTCGCACGCCGCCAGCAGCAGGAAAACCACCCACCACCCTGCCTTAATCTTCATGCGCGAAGGTCCTCAACAAATCCGCCGGACGACTGCGGTACAGCTGCCATAACGGCCAGGCCGAGGCCAGCAACGTCGCCAGCATCGCCAACCCCAGCAACTGCGCCAACTGCCACGGGAACACCTGCAACGGCAGGCGCCAGCCGAAAGCCTGCACGTTGATCACCGCGTCCAGGCACCAGGCCAGCAACAGGCCCAAGGGCACGGCCAGCACCAGCGTCAGCACCGCCAGTAACCAGGTTTGCCCGAGGTTGAGCAGCATCAGTTGCCGGCGCGTCACACCCAGGGCCCACAACGGTGCGAGCTGGCCGAGGCGGCTCTGGCTCTGGGTCAGCAGGCTGATGAACAGCGCCACGCCGGCCACGCCCAGGGTCAGGCTGTTCAGCGCGGCAGTGGCGGCGAAGGTGCGTTCGAACACCTGGCTCGACCAGCCCTTGAGTTGTTGCTGGTCGATGACGCGGCTGTCGTCGAGGGCGAAGGCCTGTTGCACGTCACGCACCAGCGGCGCCACGTCCTGCGGCGCCACCCGCAGGTTGAAGCGCGCCGGCGACAGCGTCGGCCAGTGCGCCAACAGGTGCTGGGCATTGACCAGCAGATGGCCCTTGGGGTTGCCGTAATCGGCGTAGATCGCCACCACCTTGGGCGACCACAAGCCCTGCGGCGTGGGAATGCTCACCGCGTCGCCGAGCGTCACGCCCAGCCGTCGCGCCAGTTGCTCGCTGAGCATCAGCGTGTCGCCTTGCTGCAACTGGTCCCAGGGCGCGCTCGTCGCTTCCAGCAACGGCCAGTGCTGGCGATAGGTGGGGTCGTCCACCACGCCCGACAGATCCGCCGGCCACCCCTGCAATTGCACTCCGACTTGCCAGGTGGGCAGCACAGCCTGCACCCGGGGTTGTTGCGCCAGCCAAGTGCCGAGTTGCTCCGCCTGGGCTGGTGTCTGCGGATTGAGGTACAGCTCGGCCGTGAGACGTTGCTCCAGCCAGTGGCCGAACGTCTGCCGAAACCCGGAGGTCATGGAACCCGCGCCGATATTGGCGGCAAGCGCCAACAGCAGTGCCATCAGCGCCAAACTCAGGGCCGGCAGTTGCTGGCGACAATCGGCGAGAAACCACTGGCCGAGCACCGAGCGACTGCGCCCCAGCACTGTTTTCAACAGGCCATTGAGCACCACGGGCAAACCGAGGGCTGCCCCCAACAGCAAGGCTGCCATCAGCACGAAGCCCGCCGCGAGGCTGTCGCCCAGCCACAGCGCCAGCACCGCAATCAACAATGCCGTGGTCGCGACCCAACCCTGGCGCCGCAACCAGCGCCCATGGGCCTCATGCCAGGCCTGCGCATTGGCCAGCGCCAACAGCGGCAGACGTCCCGCACGCCACAGGCTGCTGGCGCCGGCGAGCACCGCGCCGAGCAGGCTGAGGCCCAACCCGGCCAGCCACCACAGCGGGCTCAGGCTCAATTGCCCCGCCACCTCGGCGCCGTAGAGGCCTCGCAGGCTGGCGGCCACATCCGGCAACAGCAGACTGGCCAGCAGGTAACCGCTGGCGACACCCAGCACGCCCCCCAGCAACGACAACACCCCCAGCTCGACGCCAAGACTGAAGATCAACAAACGCGCACTCACCCCACAGGCGCGCAAGGTGCGCAGCAGCCCACGCCGTTGCTCCAGCGCCAGGCCGATGGCGGCGTGCACGATAAACAACCCCACCACGAAGGACAGGAAACCCAAGGCATCGAGGTTCAGGTGAAAACTGTCGGTCAGGCGTGCGAGGTTATTCTCCTCGCCCTGCTTGAGGTGCAGCTGCGGGGGTGGCGTGGGCTGGCCGGCGGCGAACGTTTTGTCCACCAGCAGGCGCGTCAGGCGACCGGGCATTTCCAGCAACGGCTGGGCGAAACCGATGTCTGTGAGCAATAGCCCGGGGGCCATGTCCGGCTGCGCTTGCAGCGGCGGCAATCGCTGGCCATTGAGCACCAACGGTTGCTGACCTTCCTGCAAGCCCAAGGCCTTCAGCGTCTGGGGCGCGATCCAGGTGCGTCCTGGCGGGTCGAAAAACGCCAGCATCTGCGCCTGGCTCAAGCGCTGCCCTGCCACCGCGCCGCTGCCGGGCAACGACACCGGATCGATGCCCATCAGTTGCAGGCGCACGTCCTCCAGCCCCTTGAGCTGCACCCGCCCCTGCACCACCGGCGACACGGGCCACCCGGCGCGGCGCAGTTGGGCAAACAGCGCTTGAGGAAAACTGGCGCCATCGGGCGTCGCAAGGCTGGCCTGGGGTTCGCCGCCGATCAACGCGCTGGCACGCGCGTAACTGTCCCGCGCCTGGCTGTTGAGGGCCTGTACGCCGGTCAGCAGCGCAGTGGCCAGCCACAGCCCGGTCAGCACGCTGAAAAACTGCACGGGGTGGCGCCGCCAATGGCTGAGCAACGCACGCAGGGCCCAGTAGAAGACGGTCATCTCAGCGGGCGTCCGCCGGCACGACACGTCCGCGATGCAACACCACCTGGCGGTCCAGGCGTGCGGCGATGCGCGGGCTGTGGGTGACCATCAGCAGGCTGGTGGGGCTGTCGCGCAGCAGGTCCAGCAGCAGCTGCAGCACTTCGTCGCTGGTGGCTTCGTCAAGGTTGCCGGTAGGCTCGTCGGCCAACAACAAGCCCGGGCGCGAAGCCAACGCGCGCCCCACCGCTACACGCTGCTGCTGGCCGCCGGAGAGCTGTTCCGGGTAGCGCTTGAGCAAGTCCCCCAGGCCCAGGCGCTCCACCAAATGCGCCTGCCACTGCGGATCGAAGCGCCCGGCCAATCGGGCCTGAAACGCCAGGTTGTCGTCCACCCGCAAACTGCCGATCAGGTTGAATTGCTGGAACACCAGGCCGATCTGCGTGCGCCGCCAGTGCGCAAGCTGCGCCTCGCTGAGCTGGTCGAGGCGTTGACCTTCGACGTCGACAGTGCCGCCATCCAGGCGGTCGAGACCGGCGATTAGGTGCAACAACGTGCTTTTGCCGCTGCCGGACTCCCCCATCAGCGCCAGGCTGCTGCGGGGAGCCAGGTGCAGATCGACACCCGCCAACACCGCTAACGGGCCTTGCGGGGTCGCGTAGCTCTTGAACACACCGTGCACCTGCAACATGGCAACACTCGCTTGAGAGGGGTGGCCAACGAGAATAACGGCTGCGCCTCTGAGGCACGCAAATTTTTCACATGGATTTCACCGCTCGCCCACTCGGGATTGGGCCTAATGCCGCTCATTCGGGGGGAGCCCCCTTCGTAAACACGCCTTAGGGTGATTGAATTGGTTGACCTGAGCCTGACCAAACCGCGTTCACGCCGGGCCATGATCAAACGCTTGGGGCCGCTGTGGCTGGGCATCGTGGTGATCGCGCTGTTGATGGGCGCCAACCTGCTGTGGCATGCCTCGCCGCGCGACCTGGGAGCAGGCGACCGCCTGCTGACGTCTCAGGTGTTGCCACTGTGGCGCGACGGTGACCTGATTGTATTGGTGCGCCACGAAGAACGTTGTGACCGTTCGACCCACCCTTGCCTGGGCCCGGATGAAGGCCTCACGGTGAATGGCAGCCAGCACGCCGAGCACCTCGGCAACGCCTTCAAGACCCTGGGCATGGACAACAGCGACAGCCTCGCCAGCCCCGCCATCCGCACCGCCCAGACCCTGCGCTTCATGTTCGGCAAAAACGAACTGACCGCCGGCCAGCAAGCCGTGTGCGGCGCGGCCATGAGCGAAGAATTGCTGCGCCACAAGACCCCGGGGCGCAACCTGGTATTTGTCACCCACAGCGGTTGCATCGCCGACTTCGAAGCCACCCAGGGCTACCCCCACGCCACATTCCCCGAATACGGCAGCGCACTGTTCGTGCAGGTACTGCCCAACGGCACGCTCAAGACCCTCGGACTGGTGAACAACCCGGACTGGCCGGCCGCGCTCAAGCACTTGTAGTTCAGCAAAAAGACCGTCATGGCCTGATGCCTGACGTCGGGTGGTCTAGGTCTTGTTGTTCTCTTCCCAGCCATCAAAGACGTCGTGTGCATACAGGCCATTCTCGGCAAATACACAGCTGAGCTCTTCTTTCGTCATGGCGCCGAACCTGAGCCGTTCAAGCACCACCAGCAGTGAAGACGAGTGATGCTGCGGGATACGCAAGCCATCGCCAGCAACATCGGTAACCACGAAGTTGAGCATTTCATAATTGGGTAATGAAATAGGCATGGGTCGGCCCCCCTTGTCATAGCCAAGCTATTCCAACGGGTAAAACCTGCAACTTTTGATACGTCAGCGCGTAGGAATATCGAGACCTGAACTTAGGACGTTTCATCCAGGTATTTCAGAAAACGCCCCATTGCTATGAACACACAACAACAGCCAAGCCCTCTGCCCCCCCACTTTTTGCGTGAAAGACGCCCGCTCATTTCACGCGCCGCAAGAATCAATCCGACAAGCGGTACGCCGTTCACAGGCTCAAGTACATGGAATCAAACGTCGGGCTCTATGCCACCCTTGCGCTGCAGGGGCACGCTGCTGACGTCCAGTTTCAACTCCCCCACCTGCTCCTGCACCGCCTTCCCTTCCGCCCGATTGCGAATGAACCCCGCGCGGGTGAACCGCTCCAGGAACGGTACTGGCAAGGCTTTGTCCGGCGTCACCGCCGGCTGCTCAGCCACGTCACCCAACAGGGTGTAGGCCGCACTCGGCAGGTGGCGGGTGTTGATGTCGCGGGTGATGCGGCCTTCCTGAAGGACGAGGGCGCGGTTGGTGACCCGTTGCAGGTCGGAAAGGCGCTGGGAGATGTACAGGATGGCCACGCCTCGGGCGCGTTGGCTGTCGATGAGGCCGAGCAGGCGTTCGGCGTCGGATTCCGACAGGGCGGCGGTGGGTTCGTCGAGGATCAGCAGGCGCGGTTGCAGGGCGAAGGCGCGGGCCAGGACCAACAGTTGGCGGTCGGCCCGGCCGAGGCGTTCTACCGGGTGTTGCAGTGGCAGGTCCAGGCCAAGCCCAGCGGCGATGGCGTCGGCGCGTTGCAGCAGGCTCTTGCGGTTGAGCAGGAAATCCGAGTCGGGCAGACCGAGTTCGTCGAGCAGCAGGTTTTCCGCCACGCTCAGGCCGGGAGCAATGGCAGCGTCGGGACATTGGTGGACAGCGACGATGCCGACACGCCGCGCCGACAGCGGTGAGATAAAGCGCTGGCGCTGGCCGTCGACCCACACTTCGCCAGCGTCCGGTACCAGGGTGCCACTGAGGATGTTGACCAAGGTCGATTTGCCCGCCCCCGTGGCGCCGAGCAATGCCACGCCTTCGCCCGGGTAGATATCCAGGCTGACCTGGTCCAGGGCCCGTTGGGCACCAAAAGTCTTGCACAGGTCCAGCACGCGGACCAGGGGCGCAGGTGCAGCGGCAACCGGGTTGCTCATGGCTAATCTCTAAGGCGGAACGAGGGCTCATTACAGCGCTTGAATGCGCTGTTTTATACCGCACAACAATGAGTTAGGTCCCGAATTAAATGCATTACCTCATGAACAATCCAATAGCTGGATCGAATAGCGATGCGCTTTAGCGTTATAAGCCCCTGGCCAGCAGTTTGTTGAATGCTTTCAGCACCGCCTCGGGTTTCTCCAGCATCAATTGATGACCGCAGGCCTCCAGTACCTGGAAATCCGCGTCCGGTAGGTGCTCGGCCAGGGCTTTGCCGCCGCTGGCCGGCGTTAGCCCGTCGCTGTCACCGGCCAATACGCTCACCGGCAGCGTCAACGAGGGGATCTGTGCGGCGTCCGGCCACTGGGCGTTTTTAGTCAGGGCCTTGAACATGTGCAGGCGGTTGCGCTCGGTGAGTTTTTCTTCGTAGGCCACCAGCGCCGGGGCGGCGGATGCATGCCACGCACGCTCGCGAAAACCCTTGGCCAGGAGCGGCCGCAGCCATTCGAGGATCCAGGCCGGCAGTGCCATCAGGCCGCCGCTGACCTGCGGGCGATACAACTGGGTGCCCAGCAGCAGCGCCGCGTCGATCTTCACCGTCGGCCTCGCCAGCAGCGCGCTGAGGCTCAAGCCGGTACCGAAGGAATGGGCGACGATCAGGTTCCGCGTGCCTGCGTAGCGTTGCAGGATCGCCAGGTAGTCCGCCACCAGTTCAGGCCAGGCGTAGGCCTGATCGTCGCGCGGGCGCGCACTGTCGCCATGGCCCAGCAGGTCCCAGGCCACCAGGCTGTAGCCTTGCGCCTTGAGTGCCTGCCATTGCGGGCGCCACTGATCCTTGTTGCCGCCGGCGCCGTGGCAGAAGAACACCACGGTATCGGGCTGGGTGGTGCCTGCATGGTGGGCGATACTCAGGGTGCGGTTGGGGCGGATGTCCAGGGGTTGGCCGCGGACGACCGGCAGGTCTGAAAACGGGGTACTCATAAAAACCACATGCCTCGATGAAGGAACTGGATAGATCGTGGGAGCAAGCCCCCTCTCACGGGCTCAACTGGCGCAGGCCGCAGGACTCGGTGCCGATTGCAGGAGGGTGCGGGTGTAAGGGTGGCTGGCGTCGGCGAACAACGTGGCGGTCTCGCCCTGCTCCACCACCCGGCCGTTCTGCATCACCGCGATGCGGTCGCACAAACGCGCGGCGACGCGCAGGTCGTGGGTAATGAACACGATGCTCAGTTTCAAGCGCCGTTGCAGCGACTCCAGCAGCTCCAGGATCTGCACCTGGATCAACGCATCCAGCGCCGACACGCACTCATCCGCGATCAGCACTTTGGGGTTGACTGCCAAGGCACGGGCGATGCCGATGCGCTGGCGCTGCCCGCCGGAAAATTCGTGGGGGTAGCGTTCGAACGCCGTGGATGGCAGGCCCACCCATGCCAGCAGTTCACGCGCACGCTGCTCGGCATCGGCCTTGGGCTGGCCCTGCACCAGCGGCCCGGTCATGATGATGCGGCCTACGGTCTGGCGCGGGTTCAGCGAGGCGAACGGGTCCTGGAAGATCATCTGCACATCACTGCGCAGCGGGCGCAAGCGCCCTTCGGACAACCCCGCCACGTCCTGGCCCAGCCACTGGATATGCCCGCTGTCGGCGCGCAACAGCCGCACCAGGCAACGGCCCAGGGTGGACTTGCCCGAGCCCGACTCGCCGACAATCCCCAGGGTCTCGCCCTCGCGCAGCACCAACTGCACCGCGTCCAGCGCCTGGGTGGTGCGCTTACCCCACCAACCGCTGCGGCTGCGGAACACCTTGCCCAGTTGCTTGGCCTTGAGTACCACCGGGCCATTGACCAGGCCGCGCGGCGCCAGCGGTTCGGCCGACACCGCCGCCAGCAACTGTCGGGTGTACGCCGCCTGTGGCTCGCGCAGCACCTGGCGGGCACTGCCCTGCTCCACCACGCGGCCTTTCTCCAGCACCAGCACGCGGTCGGCAATCGCCTCCACCACGGCAAAATCGTGGGTGATAAACAACAAGGCCATGCCCTTGTCCCGCTGGATCTTGCGCAGCAGGTCGAGGATCTGCGCCTGGGTGGTCACGTCCAGTGCCGAAGTCGGCTCATCGGCAATCAACAGCGCCGGATCGAACGCCAGCGCCATGGCAATCACCACGCGTTGGCGCTGGCCGCCGGAGAGCTCGAACGGATAGACCCACCGCAGGCGTTCGGGATCGGGCAAGCCGACATACCCGAGCAAGTCCACCACGCGCTGACGCCGCTCACTCGCCGACTTCACGCCATGGGCGCGCAGGGTTTCATCGATCTGCTCGCCCACCCGCAGCAGCGGGTTCAGCGCGCTCATGGGCTCCTGAAACACCATGCTGATATCGCGTCCACGCAGTTGGCGCATGGCGGTTTCACTGAGGCTGGCGAGGTCTTGCTGGCGAAACTCCAGGTGCCCGCTTTCCACCGTCAACGGCGTCGGCAACTGCCGCAACAGCGCCTTGGCCAACATCGACTTGCCCGAACCGGACTCGCCCACCACGCACAGGCACTCGCCACTGCGCACCTGCAACGACAGGTCATACAGCGCATGACTGCGGTCCGCGCCCTCGGGCAGGGCGATGCGCAGGTGCTCCACACTCAATAAAGTCATAGCGATCTCCCCGGTTCAAACGCCACGCGCAGGCCTTCACCTACGCGGTTCACTGCCAGCACGCACAGCACAATCGCCAGTCCCGGCAGGAAACTCATCCACCATGCGTCCCGCAGCAAACCCCGTGACGCATTGATCATGTAGCCCCAGCTCATGGCCTCCGGGTCGCTCAAGCCAAGGAACGCCAGCGCAGCCTCGGTGAGAATCGCCGTGGCCATCACAAACGTCATGGTCACCAGCAACGGTGCCAGGGCATTGGGCAGGATCTGCTGGCTGATGATGCCCAGCGGCGACTGGCCCAATACCCGTGCCGCCTGCACGAATTCACGCTGGCGCAGGGTGAGGAATTCACTGCGCACCAACCGCGCCACCGCGGGCCACGCCACCAGTGAGATCGCCAGCACGATGGAGCCCAGGGACGGCTCCAGCACCGCGACCAGGATCACCGCCAGCACCAGTTGCGGAATGATCTGGAAGAACTCGGCGATGCGCATCAGTACGCCATCGAGCCACCCGCCGAAGTAGCCAGCGATGGCGCCAACGATCAGCCCCACCAGCAAGGTCGACAGGCTCGCCAACACCCCCACGGCCAGGGACACGCGGGCGCCGTAGAGCAAGCCGCTGCCAAGGTCACGGCCAAGCAAGTCGCTGCCCAGCCAGTGGGCCGCATCGCGGAACGGTGGCAGCATCGGCTGGGTATTCATTTCCCAGGGCGAACTGTCGGTCAACCATGGCGCCAACACCGCCAGCGCTGCCAACAGCAGCAAAAACACGGCGCCCACCAGTGCCGAAGGCTGGCGGATAAAACGCTTGAGTAACGCCATCAGACCTGCCCTCCTGCACCGATGCGCGGGTCGAGAAAACGGCACATCACATCGGTCAACACGTTGAAACCCACCACCAATATCGAGATCACCAGAAAGCCGCCCATCAACACGCCGTAGTCACGTTGCGCCAGGGAGTCGTACATCAGGCGGCCGATGCCCGGCCAGGAATACACCACCTCCACCAGCAACGCGCCGCTGGCCAGTTGGCCCAGTTGCAGGCCGGCGAAGGTCACCACCGGCAGCAACGCGTTGCGCAACACGTGCACGTAGAGAATCCGCCGCGGGTGCAGGCCCTTGGCGTGGGCGGTACGCACGTATTCCTGGCCGAGGGCGTCGAGCACCGCCGCGCGGGTCAGGTGGATATACAGCGCCAGGAACAGCACGCTCAGGGACACACACGGCAACAACAGGTGCTGCAATCGGTCGAGCAGCGAGAAGTCGCGGCCGACGGTTTCCATGCCGAAGGCCGGCAGCCAGTCCAGGCTTACGGAGAACAGCAGGATCATCAGCATCGCCAGCCAGAACGTCGGCATCGCATAGAGCAGCAAGGCACCGTGAGAGATCACGCCATCGAGCCAATGGCGCTTCTGCCGTGCTCGCGCCGCCAGCACGCCGAGGGTCACGCCCAGCACCGAGGACAGCACGAATGCCGAGCCCATCAATGCCAGGGTGGCCGGCAAACGCTCGCTGATCAGCGACCACACCGACGTCTGGTTGCGATAGGAATACCCCAGGTCCAGGTGTGCGATGTTGCCCAGATAGATCAGCAACTGCTGGAGCAGCGGCTTGTCCAGGCCCATGGTCTGGCGCAGTTGCTCTATGAACTGCACATCGTCCACCCCCGCCTCGCCCGCCAGCAGCAGCGCCGGATCACCCGGCGCCAGGCGGATCAGCAGGAAGCTCAACACCAGCACGGCCATCACCATCAACAGCGCCTTGAACAGGCGCCCGCCGACATACAGCGCACCGTTCATGGCGCGGGGCCGTCGAGGTAGACACTTTCGTAGTCCTCGTTGAGGCTGGTGGCGGTTTGCAGCAGGTTTTTCACCTGTTTGTGAAACAGCGTCGGGTAACGCATTTCGAAGATCGGTGCGATGGGCAGGTCACTGTTCAGCACGTTTTCCAGCTGGCTGTAGAGCCGGGTGCGTTCCGGGCCTTCCGGGGTGTCGGCGACCTTGGCCCACAGGGCATCGGCCTCGGGGCTGTTGTAACCGCTGACGTTGGCGAACGGCGAGGTCTTGAGGATGTAGTCGGAGCGGAACAGGTAGGCACTGGTCAGGTAGGGGTCACCGACCTGGAAGATGAAATTGTAGGTGAGGTCGAAATCCCAGTCGCTGACGCGCTGGAACCAGGTGGCCGAGTCGGACGTTACCACCTGCACCTTGAAGCCCAGGGGTTGCAGGGATTGCTTGGTGTATTCGGCCAGCCGCTCCCAGGCGCCGCCCTTCTCACCGTTGAGCAGGCGGATGCGCACTGCACCGACGTCCACGCCGGATTCGGCGATCAGTGCCTTGGCCTTTTTCACGTCATAGCTGTACTGCGGCAGTTGCGGGTCGTGGTACGGCGAGGTCGACACGAACGGGCCCTGGGCGACCTTGCCCGAGCCGAAGAAGATGTTGTCCACCACGAACTGGCGGTTCAGCGCATACAGGATCGCCTGGCGCACCTTGGGGTTGTTCAGGGGGGGCTTGCGCGTGTTGATCTGCAAGAAGGCCAGTCCCGAATACAGCTCCCAGCCCTTCTCCGACGACTGTACGTCCGGCAAGGCGGTGAGGCGCTTGAGGTCGGAATAGTCGGCATCGCCGCTGCGCAGCACTTGCACGTCGTTGCGCTCGAAGGCCGCGGCGCGGGACGAGGTGTCGGGGATCACGTGGAAGATGATGCTGTCCAGGTGCGGCAGGCCCTTTTTCCAGTAGTTGGGGTTTTTGGCCAGCTTGATGTACGCGCCGCGTTTCCATTCAACAAACACAAACGGCCCGGTGCCGACCGGCTTGAGGTTGTACGGGTTGTTGCGAAAATCGCTGTTCTCGTAGAGGTGCTTGGGCACCACGGGGCGCAGGCCGCTGCCCAGCGCCGAGAGCAACGGCGCAAAGGGTTTCTTCAGTGTGAACACCACCTGCTGCGGGCCGTTGGCGGTGATGCTCTGCACGTACTCGCTGATCACACCGCCGAGGCGTTTGTCCACTTCGGGGTAGAAGGTCTTGAAGCTGAACACCACGTCATCGGCAGTGAACGCCGGGCCGTCGTGCCAGTGCACGTTGTCCTGCAGCTCGAACGTGTAGGTGAGGCCGTCCGGGGAGATGGTCCAGGATTTGGCCAAAACCGGCTTGGGCTTGAGGTCGGTGTCGAAGGTCAACAGGCCTTGCAGCACCTTGCCGCTGACGTATTGGGTGGACACATGGCTGACCACGCCGTGCATCAGCGATGGCGGCTCGGGCTGAGCCACCAGGTTCAACACCCCGCCCTCCTGAGGTTGCGCCAGGGCCTGGCCGGCCAGCAACGCGGTGCACAGGCCAACGGATGACAGGACGCGGCGGAAAGAGAATGGGCGCATGAAGGCTCCTCGAAAGAAAAAGTTCTTGGAGGGATTTTGCAAGGGCTGTGCCATGGGGGGGTTGGGCCAGAGCGTGCTGCAATCGGCGAGGGTCGAGGTGATGAAAAATCCACAGTGATCCGCGCGAGTGTGCAAAAAGCAGCAGCACAGCCATTCCAATGGGGGAGGTGGGGCAAGGCACCTCCTGCATTGGTTCGCTGGTGCTCAAGTGGCACAGGGTTTGCCCTGTCATCCCTACCTGATCCCACGAGCCTCTTCACCATGTCACTGGATTACCTGGGCAACCCCATCGACACCCTCGACCCGTCCACCCGTCAAGGCCTGGACGATTTCATCGGCGGCTTCCTCGGCTACCAGCCCCGCGCCGAAAGCATCCTCGCCGCCGCCGATGCAGACCCCGGCTCGGCACTGGCCAACGCCTTCGCCGGCTTGCTGCTGATGTTCATCGAGTCTCCCGAAGGCCCGGTGCTGGCCGAGCAATACCGCCAGCGCGCCGCGGCCGTCAACAGCGACCACCCCCGCGCCCTGCAGTACGTGAGCGCGCTTCACGCCTGGATCAACGACGACCTGGACCGCGTCCTGCACCTGAGCGAACAGCTACTCGACCAGTACCCCCGCGACCTGTTCGCCGCCAAGCTCAACCAGTACCTGGAATTCAATCGCGGCAACTGGCCGGCACTGTTGCGCATCGGCCTCAAGGCCACCGCTGGCGCCCCCGACATCGCCCACAGCCACGGCCTGCTGGCCTTCGCCTACGAACAATGCCACCTGCTCGAAGACGCCGAAGCCAGCGCCCGCGAAGCCCTGCGCCTGCAATCCTCCGAGCCCTGGGCCCAGCACGCACTGGCGCATGTGCTGCTGACTGAGGGGCGCATCGAGGAAGGCACGGCGTTCCTGGAAAACAACAGCCATCACTGGCAGGGCCTGAACTCGTTCATGTACACCCACAACTGGTGGCACCTGGCGTTGTTCTACCTGGCGCGGGGTGAAGATCACCGGGTGCTGGAGGTCTACGACCAGCACGTGTGGGGCGTCCTCCCGGAATACTCACAGGACCAGGTAGGTGCCGTGTCGTTGCTGGCGCGGCTGGAACTGGCCGGCATCGACGTGGGCGAGCGTTGGCAGGCACTGGCGCCGTACCTGCAACGGCGGGTCGGCGATACCGTGCAGCCGTTTCTCAGCGTGCAGTACCTGTATGGCCTGGCGCGCGCCGGCAAGCCCGAAGCAGACGGGCTGCTGAGGGCCTTGCAGCAGCACAGTGCGCAGGCCCGACCGGTGTGGGGTGAAGTGACGTTGCCGTTGGCCAAAGGCGTGTTGGCCCATGCCCGAGGGGATTGGCAGCAGGCGCTGGAGCAGTTGGCAATTGCCTTGCCGCGCTTGAACGACATCGGCGGCAGCCATGCCCAGCGCGACCTGTTTGCCCAACTGGAACTGGATGCCCGGTTGCAGGCCGGCGATTGGTTCGGTGCCCAACAGACGCTGGAGTTGAGGCGGCGTTATGACGGCTGGGATGTACCGACCAATCGCAGTCTGGCACGGGTGTATGAGGCGCTGGGGTTGCCGGAGCAGGCAGCAAAAGCCCAAGCCCGCTTATCGCGCTTTACCTGAAGAATCCAGATCCAAATGTGAGAGGGGGCTTGCCCCCGATAGCGGTGGGACAGTGACAGATAAAGTGACTGACACTCCGCTATCGGAAGCAAGTCAAATCGTCGCACCGCCCCTCACACATTTTTAACCCCGTGCAGCAAATACCCCCCGCGCAATCGCCCGCGCCACACAATCAGCCGCCGCCGCGCCAAGCCTGCCAATCTCCACCTGCCTGCGCGGCCCGTCCGTCAACGCTACTGCCGCCGACGCCAACGCAAACACCGTGTCCCCATCAAACGGCAAATGTGCCGGCCTTACCGCCCGAGCAATCCCATCCTGGGCCATGATCGCCACACGTTTACACTCTGCCACGGTCAGCCGTGCGGTGCTGGCGACCACGACCAGTGTGGTGTTGGCGCCGGCTTGCAGGCGGCCCATGGAATCCAGGCGCGACAGCTCAGGCATGGGGTCGCTGCAATCCATCTCGGTGTCCGGGCGCTGGCCGCCGAACTCCCCCGCCACTTCCCAGGGCCAGGCCCAGAAGGTCTTGCCGTCGGGCATGTACACCGAGCCAATCGGGTTGGCGACCACCAGCGCCGCCACGATCAGCCCATCGCCCAGGTCCAGCGAGGCCGTGCCCAGCCCGCCCTTGAGCACACCGGCCATGGCGCCACGCCCGGCGCCTACCGAGCCCAGTTCGAAATCCTCGCCGGCATTGGCCAGCGCCTCAAAGCCCAGGCGCCGATACGGTGGTTCCAGGCCCCAGCCCTTGTCGCCGCCGTTGGCCAGGTCGTGCAGCACCGCCGCCGGGACGATGGGGATGGCCGGCGCACCCGGCTTGAGGCGCAGGCCCACCTGATCCTGGGACAACTGGGCCGCCACCGCATCCGCCGCGCCGAGGCCAAATACCGAGCCGCCGCCAAAGACCAGGGCGTGGAGCTGGCCGACCATGTTTTCCGGTTCCAGCGCGGCGGTCTCGCGCCCACCGGGGCCGCCGCCACGGATGTCGATGCTGGCGGTCCAGAAACCATCGGGGCGGATCACCGTGACGCCGGTGTCGACGTGCAGGTCCGTGGCGTGGCCGACCGTGAGGCCTGGGATATCGGTGAGGGCGTTGCGCGGGCCAGGTCTGGGCATACAGAAAAAGCTTCCTTGGGTTGAGGTATGGCGTGGGGTCAGCAAGGCCTATGCCAAGGCACTTGTGTGGGCGTGAGCTGGCTCGCGAAAAACCTCAAGGCACTGCATTCACTCAGGCAGTCGTCGTCATCGTTGACGCCCTTCGCGAGCAAGCCCGCGGCTACCGCGGCCTCTGCGCTGCACAAAAATCAACAGCCTGCCCGACGCCTTGTTAGAAAAACACCAAGGTGACCTGAAAGAACCAAGCAACCTTCTGTTTTCAAAGGCATTTCCCACATGGCACAGCCCTTGCTCTCCCACCCTCACCAGAGCTTGAACTCAACAAGCCACCTTACCCATTGGAGTGTTGCCCATCATGAATGCATCTCGCCGCAGGCCCCATAAAGCCTTCGCTCACACGTTGCTGTTTGTCGCCCTGTGCGAAGCCGCCAGCTACAACAGCCTGACCCTCGCCGCCGACGCCCCGGCCAGCGACAACCCGCTGGACACGGTGGTAGTGATCGGCAACCGTGGCCAGGCGCGCACCCTGGCCGAGAGCCCGGCACCGGTGGATGTGATTTCGTCCAAGCAGTTGCTCGCCACTGGCCAGGGCGACTTGACCCGTGCGTTGAGCAAGGTGCTGCCGTCCCTCAACCAGCCGGCGTCATCGGGCTTTGGCTCCACCTCGGTGGTACGCCCCATCAGCCTGCGCGGCCTCAACGGCGACCAGGTGCTGGTGCTGGTCAACGGCAAGCGCCGCCACAACAGCGCGCTGCTCAACAACGGCACCTACCTCAACTCCGGCTCGCAACCGGTCGACCTGGACATGATCCCCACCGCCCTGGTGGATCACGTCGAAGTGCTGCGTGACGGCGCGTCGGCGCAGTACGGCTCGGATGCGATCGGCGGCGTGGTCAACGTGGTGCTCAAGCAGACCGACCATGGCGGCAGCCTGTCCACCAGCTACGGCCAGAACTATGAAAATGGCGACGGCGAGACCACCCGTCAGACCGGCAATATCGGCCTGGCCCTGCCCAACGACGGCTTCATCAACCTCGCCCTGGACGTGAAAAAACAGAAGATCTCCGACCGTTCCGACAAGGCGCCCTACACCGACTCTGCCGGCAACACCAGCCTGCAGCACACCTACTACGGCACCGGCCTGCCCGAGGCGCGCAACTTCAGCCTGGGCTACAACGCCGAGCTGCCGGTGGACGACGCCCTCACCCTGTACTCGTTCTCCACCTACACACGCCGCAACTCGGAGAAACCCCTGGCGTTCCACCAGCCGGCAAGCTTCGGCGGTATTGCCACGCCGTTCCCGGAAGGCGTCGAGGACACCCTGCGCTTCATCGAAAATGACTTCCAGGTCGCCTTCGGCGGCAAGGGCGAAGTGGCAGGCTGGGACTACGACCTGTCCAGCACCTACGGCCAGGACCACGCCGAAGCCACCCTGCGCCACACCTACAACCTGAGCTACGGCCCCGACTCGCCGACCTCGGTGGACACCGGCGTGAAGACCTTCAGCCAGTGGACCAACAACCTCGACCTGACCCGCGCCTTCGACCTCGGCCTGTACAAACCCACGCAGATTTCCTGGGGTGTGGAGCAGCGCTACGAGAACTACAAGATCGGCAAGGGCGACTACGCGTCCTACGCACGCGGCCCTTATGGCGGCGCGCTGATTGCACCGGGCACCATCTCCGGCGCCGGCACCACGCCGGAAGATGCCGCCGAAAAAGGCCGCACCAGCCTGGCCGGCTACGGCGAGATCGGCCAGGATTTCACCGACAAATGGCACGTCGACCTGGCCGGTCGCTACGAGCACTACAACGACGGTTCGGGCACCACCACCAACGGCAAGATTTCCACCCGCTACCAGCTGACGCCAATCCTCGCCGTGCGCGGCACCTTCAGCACCGGCTTCCGTGCGCCGTCCCTGGCGCAGCAGATCTACAGCTCCACCTCGCAGACCAGCGTCAACGGCCAGCTGTTCGACTACCGCAACGTGGCGGTGGATTCCGATGTGGCCAAGGCCCTCGGCGCCAGCACCTTGAAGCCGGAAAAATCCACCAACTTCGGCCTCGGGCTGACCCTGCAACCCACCGACGCCACCAGCATCACCCTCGATGCCTACCAGATCAAGATCAAGGACCGCATCGCCCAGACCGGCTACCTCGGCGGCACCCCGCAGATCAGTGCAATCCTCGCCGCCGCCGGGCTCAACCCGAACCAGGCCGTCACCTACTTCACCAACGCCCTCGACACCACCACCCGTGGCGTTGACCTGGTGGGCGACTATCGCCAGAGCATCGGTGCCTACGGCAACCTGCGCTACACCCTGGGCTTCAACTGGAACACCACGCAGATCGACGAGATCCACGCCTCCAGCGTGGCCCAGCAAGCCCTCGGCCCAACCGGCGGCTATGACCGCCAGCGCCAGGGCAACCTCAAGTACGGCCTGCCGCAGTCCAAGCTGTTGCTGGGCACCACCTGGACCTACGACAAACTGGAAGTCGGCCTGAACCTGACCCGCTACGGCGAGTACACCCAGTACGGCACCGCCGAAACGTTCGACCGCACCTTCTCGCCGGCGTGGATCACCGACCTGAACATCGACTACCACCTGACCCCGGCCATCACCCTCAATGCCGGCGCCAACAACCTGTTCAACAAATACCCGGAACGCACCCACCTGGCCAGCAGCTCCGGCGGCTTCCCCTACGGCAATTTCTCGCCCTACGGCACCACCGGCGGCTACTGGTACACCGGCGTGACCTACAACTTCTAACCCGCCTGCGGAGCCGGTGCGCCGGCTCCGTGTGGCACCTTTTCGGGAGCCTGTCCATGACCCGCCGCACCGACCAACTCAAGCTGGGCGCCTTCCTGGCCAACAGCGGCCACCACGTCGCCGCCTGGCGCCACCCGCTGGCCCAGGCCGATGCCAGCCTGGATTTCGAGCACTTCAAGCACATCGCCCAGAGCGCCGAACGCGGCAAGTTCGACGCGCTGTTCATCGCCGACGTGGTCGCGCTGTGGGGCCATCATCACGATGCGCTGAGCCGCACGGCCCGCGCCGAGCACTTCGAGCCGCTGACGCTGATGTCGGCACTGGCTGCGGTCACGCACAACATCGGCCTGATCGCCACTGCCACCACCACCTACAACGAGCCGTACCACATCGCGCGCAAGTTCGCGTCGCTCGACCACCTGTCCAAGGGCCGTGCCGCCTGGAACCTGGTGACGTCGGTGGTCTCCGACGAAGCCTGGAACTTCGGTCGCGAAAATCACGTGGACCACGGCGACCGCTACCAGCGCGCCGAAGAATTCCACGACGTGGTCAAGGACCTGTGGGACAGCTGGGACGATGACGCCTTCACCCGCGACAAGGCCAGCGGCGAATACTTCGACCCGGCCAAACTGCACACCCAACACCACCGCGGCGAACACTTCTCGGTGCGCGGCCCGCTCAACGTCGCGCGTCCGCCCCAGGGCCACCCGGTGCTGGTGCAGGCCGGCGCGTCGGAGCCCGGCAAGCAACTCGCCGCCCGCGTGGCCGAACTGATTTTTGCCCACTCCCACAGCCTCGAAGGCGCCCAGGCGTTCTACCAGGACATCAAGCAACGCGCTGCCGCCTTGGGCCGCGACCCGGACCACGTGAAAATCCTGCCCGGCGTCACGCCTTTTATCGCCGACACCCGCGAACAGGCCCAGGCGCTGTTCGATGAATTCCAGGCACTGATCGACCCGGTACTGGGCCTGCGCCTGCTGGCCGACACCCTGGGTGACGACATCGACCTGTCCGGCCACGACCTCGACGGCCCGCTGCTGGAAACCCCGGTGGGCCAGCGTGGCAGCCGTCGCGACAAGGTGCTCGAACTGGCCCGCACGGAAAACCTGAGCATCCGCCAGCTGTACCTGCGCCTGGCCGGCGGCAACCCGGTGATTGGCACCGCCGAGGACGTTGCCGATCACTTTGAAGCCTGGTTCCAGGCACGTGGCTGCGACGGCTTCAATGTGTTCTTTCCGTACTTTCCCGGCGCCATCGATGTGTTCGTCGACCAGGTGATTCCTTTGTTGCAGGCGCGCGGGTTGTTCCGCCATGAATACGAAGGCACCACCCTGCGGGAAAACCTTGGCCTGCCACGCCCGGCCAACCGCTTCAGCACCGGAGCCCGTGCATGAAACGCAGTGCATGGATGCTCGCGCTCGCCGCCGCAATTGCCCCCAAGGCTTTTGCGCTGAACATCTTGCTGAGCAACGACGACGGCTATCAGCACCCCAACATTCGCGCGCTCTATACCGCGCTGAAGGCCCAAGGGCACACCGTGAAGATCGCCGCACCGCAAAGCGACCAGAGTGCGCGCGGCGGCTCGTTTTTCTTCGGTCGTGAGGTCAGCGTGGGCCACGACAGCGACCCGGCCTACCCCGACAGTTATTTCATCAGCACCACCGACGAGGGCGTGTGTCAGAGCAGCGAGTGCGCGGGCAAAGAGGTGCAGATCCAGATCAGCGGCACCCCGGTGATGGCCCTGCTGATGGGGCTGAACAAAGTGCTGCCGCACCCAGACCTGGTTATCGTCGGCCCCAACCCCGGCAACAACCTGGGGGCGATCAACATGGCGTCCGGCACCTTCAACGCCGCCAGCGTGGCGATCCAGGCAGGCATTCCGGCGCTGGCGGTGAGCACCGACCTGAAGGACAAAGACCCGCAACGCGCCGCCCAACTTGTGACCAAGCTGGTGCAGGCCCTCGACCAGCATCGCCAGCCCGACGGCGCGTTGCTGCCCAAGGGCCTGGGCTTGAATATCAACCTGCCCAAGGATGCGCAGATCAAGGGCGTCAAACTCACCCGGGTCGGCAGCTACGTGGGCTTCGAGGCGCTGTACACCGACGACCTCAAGCAATTCAACCTGCCGGGCAAACCCGGCATCGGCTTCCAGTACAGCCCCGCCGCCACCGCCGCGCAAGCCAATGATGAAGCGGTGTGGCTGAACCAGGGCTACCTGACCATCAGCCCCTTCAGTGGCCTGCCGGAATCCGTCAGTGCAGGGCCGGCCCTGCGCAAGCAACTGGAGGTGAAACCATGAGTGCAGGTTTTTCCCTGGGGTTCTTGAGCCGGGTCTATAGCCCGGTGTTCGACCCCAAGGTCTACCGCGACACGCTGGAACTGTTCAAGGTTGCCGAGGAACTGGGCTTCGACAGCGGCTGGGTGGCCCAACACCACTTCGCCAGTGAACACGGCCGGCTGCCGTCGCCGCTGGTGTTGCTGGCGGCAGTTGCCCAGCGCACGCGACGTATCAACCTCGGCACCGGGATCATCGTATTGCCCCAGGAAGCACCGCTGCGCCTGGCCGAAGACGCCGCCGTGCTGGATGCGATCAGCAATGGCCGGCTGGAGCTGGGGTTGGGCGCGGGGTTCGATCCCGAGACGTTCGTGGCGTTTGGGCGTGAACATGCCGAGCGGCATCGCGACTACGAATTGCATCTGCATCAGTTGCTCAATGCCCTGGGCAATGCGCCGCTGACGGACAGCGGCTCGCGCTTGCTGCCCCGGGCCACTGGCCTGAGCCATCGACTGTGGGAAGCCACTTCGCGGGTGGAGTTGGTGGCCGAACGCGGCCACGGCCTGATCATGGCGCCCAACCCTCACCTGTCGCCCGAAGCCGGCGTGGCGCTGGTCGACCGCTACCGCAACGCGTGGACCGGCGAGAACGGCACCCCGGCCCGCATCGCACGGGTGCAAGCCCTGCTGCCGTCGCCAGATGCCGACACCCGCCTTGATATCCAGGCCTATGTGCAACGCCAGCAACGTATCGGTGTGCTCAAGAGCGCGCCGGATGAAGACTTCGACACCACGCTCCAGCGCCTTGGCGTGTTGCATGGCCCGGTGGAGCAGATTGTCGAGCAGCTGCAGCAGGGCCCGGCCCTGACCGTCCACGACCAGTTGATCCTGCAAGTGCAGACCACTCGCACGCCGCTGCGCGAAGCCATCCGCGCCCTGGAAATCATCCGCGAACACATCGCCCCGGCCCTAGGCTGGCAACCCGCAGGAACCTCGACATGAGTTTCAAACTGGGCTTTTTGAGCCATGCCTTTGGCGACGACCCGCAGCAGGTGTACCGCGACCTGATCGAGCAATTCGAAGTGGCCGAGCAACTGGGCTTCGACGGTGGCTGGATCGCCCAGCACCACCTGAGCAACGGCTTTGGTCGGCTGCCGTCGCCCCTGGTGTTGCTGGCGGCGGTGGCCGAGCGCACGCAACGGATAGCGCTGGGCACCGGGGTGATCGTGCTGCCGTTCGAAGACCCGATCCGCCTGGCCGAAGACGCCAGTGTGCTCGACGCCCTGAGCGGTGGCCGGGTGCAACTGGGCCTGGGCAGCGGCGGTGCCAACCTGGATAACTTCAGCGCATTTGACCGCGACCCCGGCCAACGCCAGGTGGATTTCGCCGAGCGCCAGCAGCGCGTGCAGCACCTGGTGCAAGGCCAGCCGCTGGCCGGTGAACTGACCTTGCAGCCGCCTGCTCCCGGTTTGAACGAACGCCTGTGGCATTCCCATGGCAGCATCGACGGCGCCGTGTACACCGCCCAACAAGGCAATGGCCTGCTGCTGGGCACTGCCACCCACGACCCGTTGACGGTGCAAAAACCCTTGGCCGATGCCTACCTGCAAGCCTGGTCTCACCCGCAACGCAAACCGCGCATCGGCGTCGTGCGCGCGGTATTCCCCGCCGCCGACCGGGCCAGCGCCCAGGCCGAGCTGGCGGTGGATATCGAACGACACATCCCGCGCCTGCAACGTGAAGGCCTGATCGATCAGGCCGTGGATGTGCAGGAACACCTGCGCCTGATGAACGTGCACCACGGCCATCCCGATGAAGTGATCGAAAGTTTGCAGCAGGACCCTTCCCTGCTGCCTTATGCTGATTACCTGATTGCCGTGGTCCAGGCCGAAAGCTCGACCCAGGCGCAGATTCTCAAGCGCCTGGAGATCCTCGCGCTGAACATCGCCCCGGCGCTGGGCTGGACACCACAATGAGTCACTGCACGCCCCTTCAATTCAGCTGGTTGATGCCCCTGTGTACCCCCGACTGGGCGGCGCAACCGGGGCAGTGGATCCAGCTGGCCCAGGCGGTGGAATACGCCGGTCTCGATGGCCTGTGGATCCCGGGCGGCGCGCTGTGCGCCGACAGCCTGGGCGTGGCGGCGGCGTTGTGCGCGCACACGCGGCGGGTGCTACTTTCCGTGAGCGTGCCGCCCGAGGTGATGCTGCCCGCGGCACTCGCCACCACCTTGCAGAGCCTGCAATCCATCAGCGGCCACCGCGTGCAACTGCACCTGCCCAACAATGAGCGCAGCGCGTTTGGTGAATGGCTGAACCGCGACCAGCGCAGCGAGCGCATTGGCGAATACCTGGAGATTCTTCAACACTTGCTGGCGCCCAGCGAGGGGGGTCTGGACTATCAGGGCCTGTACTTCCAGCTGGAAAACGCCGGCGTCGCACGCCGCGAACTGCCCGCCCCCCGCCTGGTGCTGGACGACAGCCAGAGCCACACGCTGGTGGCGGCCCACGCCCAGACCTGCCTGCTCGCACCGAACCCTCCGCTGGGGCTGGCCAAGCAGATCCAGCACTGGCGGCAGATAGACCCTTCGCTGACCTTTGCCTGCACATTCGGCCTGATTCTTGGAGACAGCGAAGACCTCGCCTGGGAAACCGCCGCCAGCCTGTTGCCGGCAGCGGACCTGCCCGCCGAACCCCTCGCTACCCTGCCCCGCGCGCGCCATCCGCTGCGCCAGTGGGAGGTGCATCCCAATCTGCTGCAACGGGCACCGGGGCAGCCGTTGATCCTGGTGGGTACCGCGCAGCAGATCGCCACGCGCCTGCAAGAGCTGCACGGGCTTGGCCTGGGCCACCTGATCCTGGAAGGCGGCCCGGCGGTGAGCGAGGTGCTGCGGTTCGGTGAGCAGGTCGTCCCCCTTTTGCGCAAGGAGCGCCTGCACCATGACCACTGAGGCACGCCCGCCGATCCAACTCGATTGGTTTTTGCCCACCAACGGGGACGGCCGCCATCTCACCAGCAGCGGGCTGCCCAAGGTCGGGCTGTTCCAGCAGGGCGAGCGCGCGCCGACCCTGGACTACCTGCGCCAGATCGTGAGGGCCACCGAACAGGCCGGTTTCGACGGCATCATGGTGCCCACTGCCAGCGGCTTCGAAGACCCCTGGCTGATCACCGCCGTGCTGGCTCAGGAAGTGCGCCGGCTGAGATTTCTGCTGACCCTGCGCCCCGGCACCGAGTTACCGGCCTACACGGCGCACCGTGCGGCCACCTTGCAGTTGCTCAGCGAAAACCGCCTGGCCTTGCACGTGGTGACCGGTTCCAGCCGCTTTGAACAGCGTTCGCTGGGAGACTTCCTGGAACACGACGAACGCTACGCACGCACCGCCGAATTCCTGCAGGTGTTCCAGGCCGTGTGGTCCGGACAGCCGCCGCTGCACCCCGGGCGTCATTACCGCAGCGGCGTCTTTACACCGATTGCGCCTGGGGCACAGGTGCCGCCGATCTACTTTGGCGGCGCTTCCGAGGCGGCCGAACGGGTCGGCGCGGCCCATGGGCAGACCTACCTGATGTGGTGCGAACCGCCGGCGATGATCGCCGAACGTCTCCAGCGCATGCGCGACCTTGCCGCCGCCCAGGGCCGCACCCTGCGCTTCGGCCTGCGCCTGCACGTCTTCGCCGCGTCCACCGATGACGCCGCCTGGGCTCATGTGGAACGGCTGCTGCAAGAGATTCCCAAGGACGCCATCGACCAGGCCCAACGGCACCTGGCCGCCTATGAATCCGTCGGCCAAAGTCGCCAGACCCAACTGATGCAAGGGCGCGGTCGGGGCGCGCGGGAGCTGGAGGTGTCGGCCAACCTGTGGGCCGGCGTGGGCCTGGTCCGCGGCGGTGCGGGGACCGCGCTGGTGGGCAGCTATGCACGGGTGGCGGAGCGGATCGAGGAGTATCACCAACTGGGGGTGGACAGCTTTATCCTGTCGGGTTTTCCCCACCTGGAAGAGGCGATTCATGTGGGGGCGGAGGTGCTGCCCCTGCTGCGCAAGATTTCAGCGGCCTAGGAAATCCAATGCCCACGTGGCGGCGCGCTTGCGATGGCAGTGTGTACGCCCACTGGTCATTGGCTGAACCACCGCTTTCGCGGGCACATTTTGATCTCCATGTGGCGGGCAGAGGGTGGTTGGGCGCTGATTTCAGGCGCCCCGTCAACTTGGCCCACGGCTGCTATCCTCAAGCCACACGTCAACGACACGGAGGTCTTCATGCGCTTGCCAACCACCGCCGCGCTCACCCTGGCCTGCATTGCCCTCTGCGGCTGCAGCATCAAGCAAACCGTTACGCCGGTGTCGTTCTACGCCAACCATCCGCCGGAAATCTGCATGATTCCCGCCGAGGGCCTGCGCGCCGGGTTCAATACCGTCTACACCGCACAGTTGCGCAACAAGGGCTTCAAGACCCGTGAGTTGCCACCCGGCACGCCGCCGTCGACCTGTGCCCTGTCAACCCTGTACGTCGGCCGATGGAGCTGGGACCTGGGCTTGTATATGGCGTGGGCCGACATCCAGGTGTTTGAAAACGGCCGCCGCGTGGGCCAGACACTGTATGACTCGACCTGGGGTGGGCTGCGCCTGGACAAGTACATCAATGCGCAACGCAAGATCATCCAGATGACCAACCAGCTGTTTCCGGCGGCGTCCTATGCGACGCAGCAGGTGTCCAGCGCACCGTGATTCACTGGTAGGGAATCAGGCGATCACGGTCGAGGTCGCGCATCAGTTCGCCGAGCATTTCGCTTTCGCTGCGCGGTTCGGTCATGGGGATGTACCAGGTGGTGGCTGTCCAGCCACCGCGCTTGTAGGCGTAGGACTTGATCAGTTCACCGTCCTTGTACAGCGAGCCGTGCAGTTGGCGCTCGTAGGTGTACGGTACGGGTATCGTCAACAGCGTCAGTGCCCCAAGCACGGCAGGGAACACGCCGGCGCCCTTGCCCCCGCGCTGGTCCACCAGCAGGCTGTAGCCGGTCTTGCTGAAGCCCCCGTCAAGAAAACTGAAGGCCCCGGTTTCACGCAGGCGCTGGATGACTTCGCGCTGCTTTTGCTGATCGAACCGCGACGCCGGCGGTGGCATGGTGACGCTCATCGGCACGTAGGCGTGCTCGGCCTTGTAGTCCAGGGGTTTGAGCGCGGTGCTGCAACCACCGAGCAGCAGCACGGCGGCCAATAAAGTCATCCTGATCATTGCACGTGCTCCTTGGGCAGCAGGCCATCGCGTTGCACATCCTGGGCAAAGGCGCGGGTGATGCGGTCGACGTTCTCCTGCTGCATGCCGCCGCTGCCGTCCAACAGCCAGGTGTATTTGTGGGTGACGTTGCGGTAGCTGTAACGCTTCAACGGTTTGCCGTCCTGTTGCAGGGCGAACTCGGTGGTGGTGTCGATGCTCTGGGACAGCGGCAACAGGAACAGCGTGGCTGCGCTCAGCAGGACCACCGGGAAAGGCGGCAGGTCGCGCTGGCTGTTGTAGCGGATCAATACCGAATAATCCCCCGGTTTGCCCATGCCGGTCTCGACACTGCGAAACACCCCGGTTTCCCGCAGCTGGTTGCGGATCTGCGCGGCGCTGAGCGGGTCATCGACCATCACGTGGATCGGCTGGAGGTAGTCCTGACCATCGGTCAAGGTGCGCTCAGGCAAGGTATTGGTGGCGGCACAACCGGTGAGCATGGCCAGGGCGCTCAGGGCGATGAGGCGGTTCATGGGCGTGTCTCTTCAGAGGTAGGCGACGGCGTGAGGATGTAAGGGGCGGCGCTGCGGTAGTCCAGCGGCAGCAGTTCCAGCGGCGGCATGCCCGGGGCCGACTGGCGAGCGATGGCTTCGTCACGGGCCATCTGGTCGCGCCAACGGAAGGCGCACTGCGCGCCGAGGCACAACGAGCGAAACTCACCCAGGTAATAAGCCTTGCCCGCCTGCAAACGCAGCGGCAGGTTGAATTTCTCACGTGCCTGCACCGACGTGTAGGTCGTGCCCATGTAGGGTGAATAGTTGGCGGAGAAGAACTGGAAGTCGTAAAACTCGTAATCCCCTGGCTTGAGCGGCAGCACGAACACGCTGGCGGCGCCGCCCGGGTCCTTCACGTCCTGGGGCGTTTCCCGGCCGATGCCGATCCACACACCGGCGGCGCCATACGCGGATCCGCGCTTGCGAAACAACAGGCGCTGGTTGGGCGCCGGTGATGCCATCAGGTTTTGCGGGCCGATGGAACCGACGAGATACGCCACCGGTTGCTGGGGACCCGGTTGCAGCGGCTCGCTGACCAGCGACGCCGGTTGGGTGCCACAGCCGGACAAGGCGGCGGCCATCAAAAGCAAGGCCAAGGGCCTGGAAAAGCACGACATGATCGATCCTGAACGCTGGCTTGAAAAAAGCGGCAGACGATCCAGGACAAGCATGCGATGGCCCTCCTGGCGCTGCACCTCGCGTCATTGCGAGGGGGTGCGCATGGTACGGGAGGGATGGGGGGGCTGACTACTGCACGGTGATCACCGGCCCTGCAGAGAGGGGTTGAACGGCGAGAATTCCGCGAACTGCCAACGCAGCGCCAGCGCTGCCGGGCGGCGGACCACCTGGTCCACGGTCACCGTCCACAGGCGCTGTGCACCCTCGACCGCGTCGACGTCAGGCCCTTCGAGAATCAACGCGGTGCGCCCGGCGACCTGCAACACATCCCCCGATTCAAAATCGATAAACAGCAACCCCGCTACCGGATTGGCCTGCAGGTTGCCCAGGGTGTTGAAGAATTGGTTGCCGGCAAAGTCCGGAATGGTCAGCACGTTGCCGTCCACCCGCACAAAGCCGCGAGGGCCGCCGCGATGGGAGACGTCCACCGAGCGCTCCCCCTCGGTGTCGACAAAGCTGGCGACGAAGAAGGTGTCGGCATGCCCGATCAGGGTTTGATCGGCAGCGTCCAGGCCCTTGTCCAACTCACTCAATGTGCCGGGCTTGCGCGCCACCCCGGCCACCGGTCGCAGTTGGATGTACTTGGGGCAGTTGCCGAAGCTGTGCACCACGTCCACGGCAAAACCGTCGTGGCCCAGCACACCCACACGGCCATTCATGCGATTGCGCCGACGGGTGTTGAGGTCGATACCCAGCAGGCCCACCGCGGCACCGTCCCGCAGCGCGGCGCGGGCCGGATCACCCACCGACGGCAGGCTGTCGATCTGCAGTGACTGCGGATCCGGCGAATGAGCAAACCCTGGCGCGCCTTCCACCATCGTTGCCCACGGGGTGCCCTGGGCATCCACCACGCCCAGCACCAGATACGGCAGCAAGGGGTAGAAATCCCGATGTTGCTCGGGCAAGTGATCGCGAATCACCTTGGGCCCGATCATCGCCATGCGCTCGGCCACGCCGATCAGGGTTTGCATGTGCCGTTCACCGGCATGCCAGGGAGACTGTTCGATAGGGTTCATGGCGAGCACCTCAGGTTGGATCACTCAATGCTGCGCCCTACCCGCCGGCGAGAGAATACTCACCAAAAGCAATCCACCATTACGCCAACTGAAACGCCGGATGCTCGCGCAGCGCTGTGACACAGTGGTCGACAAAGCTGCGCACACGCATCGATGCGTTGCGGCCTTCGCGGTACACCACCTGCACCGGCAACCCCGGCGGCTCGTAGTCGGCCAGGACGCGGCGCAATTGCCCGCTGACCACGTGTTCGTGAACCGGATAGCTCAGGCAGCGCAGCAACCCCGCCCCCTGCAACGCTGCATTGATCGCGCCTTGCACCGTGGTGCAACCCAGGCGGGCTCGCGTTTTCAACGGGTAATCCTTGAATTCCCAGTGCACCGGTTGGTTGCTGGCGATCAGGTGATGGTCTTTGAGTGCGTCCGGATGCTCAGGTTCGCCGTGTTCCGCGAGGTAGCCAGGACTGGCGCACAGGATCGGCCGCACCTGGCCCACCCGCCGGGCGATCAGCGCGGAGTCAGGCAGCTCGCCCACCAGGATCGCGACGTCCAGCCCTTCTTCGTGCAGGTTGGGGTAATAGTCGTGGTAATGAACGCTCAGGTGCACGTCGGGGAAGCGCTCCATATAGCTCGCCAACACCGGCGCCATTACATGACGGCTGAACAGCAACGGCATGAACACGCGCAGGTTGCCCTGGGCGTGCACGTGCAGGCCTTGCGCCGAGGCTTCGGCGGCATCCACTGCCGCCAGCAGGCGCACGCAATCCGCCAGGTAAGCGCTGCCGGCGTCGGTCAGCCGCACACCGCGGGTGCTGCGGTGCAACAACGCGACGCGCAGGCGCGCTTCCAGGCGGGCAACGGCGCGGACCACCGTCGGCCCTGAGACCTGGGCACCGCGCGCTGCCGATGCCAGGCTGGGATGTCCGGCCAGTGCGGCGAACAACTGCATGTCGCGATAACGCTCCATCAGCCGCGCCGCTTGATTGCCGGGTTGAGGGCGGCGTCCTGGGCCAGGCGCTGGCTGAGAAAGTCCACAAAGGTGTTGACCTTGGCCGGCACGCGCGAGGTTTTCTGGTACAGCACCTGGATCGGCAGCGGCGCCGGTTCGAAGTCCTCCAGCACGATCTCCAGCTCACCTGCCGCCACCGCCGCCGCCACCTGATAGGACAGCACGCGGGTGACGCCCCAACCCAGGCGCGCCAGATGGATGGCGGCGTTGTTGGCCGACACCACCAGGCGCGGTTCGATCGGCACATTCAGCGGCCGGCCGGCCTCGACAAACCCCCACTCGCGTGCCGACTGGCTTGACGCTGCCGTGGCGATCCTGGCTTCGCGCAATTGCGCCGGATGCCGGGGCCGACCGTGCTGCTCCAGATACGTGGGTGAGGCACACACCACCCGCCGCACCTCCCCCACCTTGATCGCCTGCTGCCCCGGCTCCTGCAGATGGCCGATGCGCACGGCCACGTCGACGCCTTCGTCGGTCATGTTGACCACGCGGTCTACCAGCAGCGCGTTGATATTGACCAAGGGGAAGCGGTCCAGGTATTCGCCGAGCGCCGGCGCCACGTACAGTTCGCCGAACAGCACCGGCGCGGTCACCGTCAATTGGCCGCAGGGAATGGAATAACTGCCGGCGGCGGCTTCTTCGGCCTCTCCCAGTTCAGCGAGGATGCGCCGACAGTCTTCCAGGTAACGCTGGCCGGCTTCGGTCAAATGCAGACTGCGCGTGGTGCGGGCCAGCAGTTGAGTGCCGATGCGTTCCTCCATGGCGGCGATGGCCCGGGTCACGCTGGGCGGCGAAGTGTCCAAACGACGCGCGGCGGCGGCAAAGCCCTCTGCTTCGGCCACCGCCACGAACACCTGCATTTCATGAAATCGATCCATCCACACCTCGATTGAAATTACGCTGACTGCAAACCCACCGCCGTACGCGGCATGCCGACAAACCCCGGCAACGCTTCGATGCTGGCCAGCCAGGCGCGCACATGAGGGTAGCCGGCCAGCGATACATTGCCTTCCGGTGCATGGGCCACGTAGGTGTAGAAGGCAATGTCAGCGATGCTCGGTTCAGCACCCGCCAGGCAGCGGCTGTCGCTCAACTGTTGTTCCAGCAAGGCGAGCAAGGCGTGGGAACGGTTGATTGTAGCGACCGGGTCGAGCTCAGTGCCAAACACGGTGATCAGCCGTGCAGATGCCGGCCCGCCGTGCAATTGCCCCGCCGCCGCCGAAAGCCAACGTTGCACGCGGGCCAGCCCCACCGGGTCGCTCGGCAGCCACTGGCCCTTGCCGTACTTGCTCGCCAGGTAGACCAGAATCGCGTTGGAGTCCGCCAACACGGTGCCGTTGTCATCAATCGCCGGCACCTGGCCGAAGCTGTTGATCCCGCCGAGATAGTCCGGGGACTTGTGGGCGCCTTGCTTGAGATCCACGAAGATGAATTCCGTGGGCAAGCCGAGCAGTGACAGCATCAGCTCGACCCGGTGGGAGTGGCCGGACAACGGGAAACCGTAGAGTTTGATCGCAGGCTGGGACATGGAAGGCTCCGAAAAGTGGGGGTTGACGCCAGGCATGTTCCCCCCCTGCCCCGTGCGTTGGAATCACCAGCTTCCACAATCCAGTATTTCAGCCTGCGAAACAATCACCCAGGGTTACTCGGTGACCAGATAGATCCCCTGCGTCTCCAGAACACGAATCCTGCGGTAGTCAGCCGCGATCACGCTGGAGTCGGCGTGCACCAGGTACACCGTGCCCGGCTGGCTGAACACGTCATGGGTGAGTCCGATTTCCTGGCCGTCGTCAACGTAAAATACCGCATCGAAAAATGATTCGAGCTTGAGCAACTCGGTCAGGAACAACCCCTTGTCAAAACAACCTGGCGCGCGATTGATCAGGCACACGGTGTAGGTGTGCTGCAACAGCCGGTAGTCATAACCGCGCGCCAGCACCTGCGCATACTCATCCGGCGCCGTGATCGACATGACCAGCGCATCGATCTGCCCCAGCCCGGTGGTTTGCCGCGACACCCCAGGGCGCAGGATGCCGTCGGTGCGCGCGGCGATTTCCACCAGCTTCGGGCCATCATCGGTAAACATCACTTCGGCGTGGCTGGCACCGTTGCGAATGCCCAGGCACTGCACCACCGCGCGTGTGTACGCCACCAGCACCGGGTACACCGCCGAATCGGGGCCGATCAGTTCGTCGATGTCATAGAGAATACCGCCGTGCCGCGAGCGTTGCTTCTGGTAGCGCACCACCTCGGTCACCAGTTGCTGGCCGTCGAGCGACACCATGTTCACCACGTACTCCAACCCCGCCAGGTACTCCTGGATCAGCACCTGGGTATTGAGGATATTCAGCTTGTTGGTGCTGCCCAACAGCTTGCCCACTGCCACCTCGCAATCGTACAGGTCATCACAGATGAACACCCCGTCGGCGCCGGCACTTTCGAGGGGCTTGATCACCACCGGAAAGCGCCCGTGCAGCATGACCCACGCCTCGGCCTGCGCCCAGCTAGCGGCAGCAAACTGCCGCGCAGCGGGCAACTGGGCGTGGGTCACGCATTGGATCATGTCGTACTTGTTGCGCCGGGCCAGGCTCTGGTCGAAGTCGTTGCGATACGGCAACTGCAGGCGTTCATTGAGCTCATCGGCCAGCAACACACCGGTTTCAGCACCGGCAATGATGAACTGCGGCTCAAATCGCTCGACCTCTGCCAGGGTGGCAGGGAAATCGGCATTGACGATCAACTGGTCATACAGCGCGTAGTCGAAAAGGTTGTAGTAATAACTGTCCAGATTGACCGACGACGCCACATGCATCAACACACAGCCCTCCTCGTTCAAACGCTTGGCCACGAATTTGCCGGATGAAAAACCGTCGACTACGACCACTCTGATCATGTTGGTGCCCCCGGCTGGTTTTAAGTTTTTCAACCTAACAAATCAGGCGCGGGTTAAATACTGACCGAACGGCTAGGTAGCACGGGCACCTACACAAACGCTCAACGCTCCTGCAACCGCTCCCGCAGAAAGCGGTGGTCGGTCGAAAACAATCGGCGGTACGTCAGCAGCACTGCGCCGACGGTGCCGAGTGCCGAGGCGGCGGCGATGAGGAACATGATCACGATCTGGTAGCGCACTGCGTCCGCCGGGCTTTCTCCGGCGAGGACCTGGCCGGTCATCATGCCTGGCAGGCTGACGATGCCGACCACGGTCATCTGGTTGAGGGTGGGGATCATGCCCGCGCGCACGGCCTGGCGAATGGCGTCCTGGGCAGCTTCCCAGCGGGTGCCGCCGAGGGCCAGGATCATTTCGACGGTGTTGCGGCCGGTGGTCAGTTCCTGGGTCATGCGCTCGATGCCCAGGGACACACCGGTGAGGGTGTTGCCGAGGATCATGCCAAGGATCGGGATCGCGTACTGCGGTTCGTACCAGGGGTGGATGCGGATCACCGCGAACAGCCCGATCGCGGTTACCAGCCACGAACTGCCCCACACCGACAGGATGCTGTCGACGCGCTGCCCCCGGTACGTGCGCCGCCCGCGTCCGGCGGCCGAAACGCCGGCGATCAGGGTCATGGCGCACATCAGCGGCAGCACCACGTACCAGTAGGCGAACGCGAACACCCAGCCCAGCAGGTAACCAATCGCCAGCAACTGCACCACGGTGCGCACCGCCGCCCATAACAATTGGCGCCCCAGGCCCAGGCGCAGGGCCAGCGACAACGCGCCGTTGATCAAAATCAACGACGCGGCGATTCCCATGTCCAGGACAGAAAGGTTCTGATAATTCATGCCTGGGCCTCTGCGCTCAATACGCCAGCGTTCATGTGCAGGTGGCGCTTGCTCATGCGCTGCGCCTGGTCCAGGTCATGGGACACCCAGATGCACGCGCGGGAGGGATCGCCGGCGAACCAGGCGTCGATCAGCGCCTCCACTTCGCGCGATGACGTAGGGTCGAGGGCGGCGGTGGGTTCGTCCAGCAGCAACACTTCGGGGTTGAGTTGCAGGGTGCGGATCAGCGAGACCACCTGGGATTCTCCGCCGGACAGGTCGGCAGCGTTTTTCGCCAGGAAGTCCGGGGCCTTGCCGGCGTGGCCCAGCAAGGTGGTGACTGTCGCCTGGTCGAAGCGGCGCTTGCGCGACGTCTTGAGGCTGAAGGGAAAACGCAGGTTGTCTTCCACCGTGCCTTCCAGCAGCGCCGGACGCTGGGACAAATAGCTGATGTGGCAGCGGTAATGGGGAATCTCGGCGCTGGTGATCACCTGGCCATTCCACAGGATCTGCCCGGAGGTGGGCGCGTCCAGCAGGGCCAAGGCGCGCAGGAATACGCTTTTGCCGGAACCGGAAGAGCCGGTGATGGAGACGCGGTCGCTGGGGTTCAGGATGAAATCGGTAGGCTGGAGCAACAGCACCTGGCGGCGCTCGTCCTGGCGCGTGAGGGCGCGGGTTTCGATCAGTGCGCTCATGGACGCGGGGTTCCTTTGCATGCGGTTGGGCGCAATGGTGCCGCAAGGGGTACCCGTGGTCAAAAGCGGGAGGGTGTGATCAAGGGCCGGCCCCATGATGATTCCGCACAATTTCGCCAGCCTCTCATTCGGACAAACCTTTCGCAACGTGGTGAATCCCACTGGGATCAGGTTAAGGTGCTGCCCACGCGCCACCGACCTGCGAGATTCCCTTCATGCGAAACCTGCTTATCGCCAGCCTGTGCCTGCTCGCCGGCTGCCAACAGACGCCACCGGCCAACGACCAGCTCGACGCCGTGCTCTGGACACAGACCTCCATCGAACACGAGTTGATCTACCGCCAGCTCTTCGCCAACGCCACGCGCCAACTTGACGTGGCGCTGGCCGACCCCACCTGGGACGCCCTGCCCTTCGCCCCGCGCAACCTGGATGGCCTGCCGCCAGCGGTGGTGGTGGATATCGACGAAACCGTGCTGGATAACGTGCCGCTCAACGCCCGCGATGTGGTCTACAACCAGATCTATTCCTACGACCGCTGGAACACTTGGGTCGAGGAGGCCAAGGCCCAGGCGTTACCCGGGGCAGCGGCCTTTTTGCAGGCGGTCGGGCGCAAGGGTATCAAGGTGTACTACGTGACCAATCGAGAACACAGCCAGGTCGCGGCCACCTTGAAGAATCTGCGCCTGCGCGGTTTTCCGATTGAAAGCGAAGAGCAGATCCTCGCGGCCAGCACTCCCACCGGCCACTGCGAAAGCGCCGGCTATGGCAAGACCTGCCGGCGACAGTGGATTGCCAGCCATGCTCGGGTGTTGTTGATGGCCGGGGATTCACTTGGGGACTTTGTGCAAGCCGAACACAACACCCTTGCTGATCAGCGCAAGGCCGCCGAGCCGTTTGTAAACTGGTTTGGGCAGCGCTGGTTCCTGCTGCCGAACCCGACGTATGGCAACTGGTACAGCGCGCCGTATGGGGACGACGACAAACTGCCATTCGAGCGTAAGCGTGCGCTCAAGCAGCGGGCGTTGTTGTTGCAGGAATAACGTCACAACGGAGCAAACACCGAGTCCGGGCCAAACTTAAATCAAAGGTGGGAGGGGGGGTTGCCCCCTCCCACCTTTGATCCGGTTTACACCCAGGCAGCAAAGCGGCCCTCAGTGCCGCAGCAGCTTGCGCAACGGCACCCCATCCTTGAGCACCGGCGACTTGATCACGATGTAGCTGAAGTACTTGGATATGCCGATGTTCTTGTCCAACAAACTCTCAACCACCTCCTGATAGTGCTGAATGCTGCGGGTCATGAACCGCACGAGATAGTCATACCCGCCGCTGATCAAATGACACTCCAGTACCTCATCCACCAAGCGAATATTGGATTCGAACTTGGCAAAGTCTTCACGTTTGTGGTCGCTGAGGGTGATCTCGGTAAACACCGTGACCGAATCGGTTATCTTGGCCAGGTTCAAGTGGGCCTTGTAGCTGGAGATGTACCCCGCCGACTCCAGCCGCTTGACCCGTTGCAGGCAAGGGCTCGCCGACAGGCCAACGGCGTCGGCGAGGCTGACATTGGTCATCCGGCCGTCCTTTTGCAGTTCAACCAGAATACTGATGTCGATTCGGTCCAGCTTGACTTGCCCTTCCATTGCGTACCTCGTGACTGCCGTTTGTAAGACAATCTTCTAGCAAAATCAGCGCCGTAAAGACAGCTGATGCTGCGCCACCAGATCCGCCATGCTGTTGATGCAGTAGTCCGCCGCGCACGGAGAAGGCTGCCGCGCCCGGTGGCGGCCGATCAAACAGCGATCCAGCGCCACCTGCTCGCCGACCGATGGACGCGTGATGTGCAGGATCGGCTGCACCTCATCCCCTTGCCGATTGAGCCATTGTGGGTCTTCCGCCAGGGAAATGAAGTCTTCCGGTGCAATTCCCAACCGCTCGCACAAGGCACCGCGATCTTCTGCATCGCGGTCGCCGCGCACCAACAGGCGATAGAACTTGCGCAAGTACAACATCGCCCCCGGCGCATCTTCGAACAGTGACCAGTTGCCCGCCGATCGGGCAAAGCTCATGCCCTCCTCCCAACTGGCGTGCAGCCCCCACGTTTCAGCCAGTTGGCGATGGGCGAAACACAACACCCCACTGAAGCCCAGCTCGGCAAAGCGCGGATAGAGGCTCGCCACCACCGCATTGAACTCCACCAACACCTGCTCCCTCGGCGGCTGCCCGCCACGGCTGTCGAGCAGCGGTTGCAACGCTGCCCACACCCCCGAGTCGCGGTCCACCAGCACGTCATCGCAATCGATCAGTAACGCCCGATAATCTGTCAGCCCCATGGTGGGTCAAGCCTCCTTGATGCGTTTCACCCGTAGCGGGCACAGCCTCAGTTCAAGACCCGTGCCAAGGCCGCGTCGAGAATCTGCAAGGCTTCGTCGATCTGTGCTTCGGTGGCCACCAACGGCGCCAGAAAGCGCAGCACGTTGCGGTGCACGCCGCATTTGATCACCAGCAACCCACCGGCGCGGGCGGCGTCGATCACCTGTTGGTTGAGGTCGGCGTCCGGGGTGCGCGCAGCGTCGTTCTTGATCAGCTCAATGGCCAGCATGAAGCCGGTGCCGCGTACATCGCCGATGTTCGGGTAGCGTGCCTGCAAACCGAGTAGACCTTTACGCAGGCGGTCGCCCAGCACCTGGCTGCGCGCCAGCAATTGCTCTTGCTCGAACGCGTCGATCACCGCCAGCGCCGCTGCGCAGGCCAGGGCGTTGCCGCCGTAGGTGCCGCCGAGGCCGCCGGGCAACGGCGCATCCATGATGTGCGCCTTGCCGACCACGCCGGACAACGGCAAACCACCGGCCAGACTCTTGGCCACGGTGACCAGGTCAGGCTGGATACCGGCGTGCTGGAAACCGAACCAGGTGCCGGTGCGACCGAAACCGGTCTGGATCTCGTCGAGGATCAACACAATGCCGTGTTTGTCGGCCAACGCCCGCAGTGCCTTCAGGAACTCCGGCGGCGCGGTGAGGAAGCCGCCGTCGCCCTGCACTGGCTCGATGATGATTGCCGCGACGCGCTCAGGTGCAACCTGGGTTGCCAGCAACTCATCCAGCGCGCTCAGGGCGACTTCGCTGGTGACACCGCGATAGGCGTTCGGATACGGGGTATGGAACACCTCAGGCGCAAACGGCCCGAAGTTCTGTTTGTAGGGTTGGCTCATGCCGGTGAGGGTGGTGCCCAGCAGGGTACGGCCATGGAAGCCGCCGCGAAAGGCGATCACCGCCGACCGGTTGGTGTGCGCGCGAGCGATTTTCACCGCATTTTCCACCGCCTCGGCGCCCGAGGTGAAGAACGCCGCCTTATAGGCCTCCTGCCCGCCGACCAGTTCACACAGGCGCTGGGCCAGGTCGAGGTAAGGCTGATAAGCGACCACCTGGAAGCAGGCGTGGGAGACCTTCTGCAACTGGGCCTGCACAGCGGCGACCACCTTGGGGTGGTTGTGGCCGATATTGAGCACGCCGATGCCGCCGACGAAGTCCAGGTAACGTTTGCCATCCACGTCCCACAACTCGGCGCCCTGGGCGCGATCGATCACCAGCGGGTGCGCGGTGACCAGCCCACGGGGCACGAACTGCTCGCGCTGACGGAGCAAATGAGGGGTTTCATCGACTTTGCTATTCATGGCATTTCCCATCGTGAGTCCGGCAACCGGGAGGTGGTTGCGATGCTGTCCAGATTACGGTGTGTGAACAACGCACTACGCCGAACTTGGCCCGTGAGAAATTCGGATCGACTGTTTTACACCCGCGTTTCAACAGATCCTGCGCCGGGGTTTGGGCGATGATGAGGCCTTCCTTAAACCAGCAGGAAATGCCCATGGCCTTGCTCTACAAAGCTGACCCGGTGCGCGGCCAACACTGGCAGGCACTGTTCGCCGAACACGCACCGGATATCGAATGGCGCGCCTGGCCGGACATTGGCAACCCCGAAGAGATTGAGTACCTCGCGGCCTGGACAGCGCCGGATGATGTGGCGCAGGTGCTGCCCAATCTAAAGGTGTTGTTTGCACTGTCAGCCGGAGTTGATCAATTGGACCTGTCGCGCCTGCCGCCTGACTTGCCGGTAGTACGTCTACTTGACCCCGGCATCACCCGTGGCATGTGCGAATACGCCAGCTGGGCGGTACTCAGCCTGCATCGGGACATGCTGCGCTACCGTCAACAGCAGGTTGCACGGTGCTGGCAGGCGCACTTGCTGCAGCCAGCGGCCAATCGACGGATTGGCGTGATGGGATTGGGCACACAGGCCCAACAGATCCTGGCAACACTGGCGCCGTTGGGGTTTGCCCTGTCGGGGTGGGCGCGCAGTGCCCGGCATTTGCCAGGGGTGAAGTGTTATGCGGGCGAAGAGCAGCTGCCAGACTTCCTGGGCCAGTGCGATATCTTGCTGTGTGTATTGCCATTGACCGAACAGACCCAAGGCATTCTGGATCGACAGCTGTTTGCCCAACTGCCCAAGGGGGCCGCGCTGATCAATATGGGCCGTGGCGGGCATCTGGTTGAGGCGGACTTGCTGGCAGCGCTGGACAGCGGGCAACTGAGTGGTGCTGTGTTGGATGTATTGCAGGAAGAACCTGCGCCGCCACATCACCCGTTCTGGACCCATCCGCAGATTGTGCTTACCCCGCACATTGCGGCGATGACCCAGCCGCAGAGTGCCTTCGGCGTGTTGCTGGAAAACATCCGCCGCTTCGAGCGCGGCGAGCCCATGCTGGGCGAAGTGGACCGAACACTGGGCTATTGAGGGATGTAGGAAGATCAAAAGGCGGGAGGGGCGATGCCAGGCGCAGACAACAAACACACCGCCCCTCCCCCATTTTTCGACCCGGTTACAGCCTGGCCGCAATCGCCGCGCCCACCTCCTGAGTCGAGCCCTTCCCGCCCAAATCCGGTGTAATCGGCCCTTCGGCAATCACCGCTTCAATGGCGCGCAAGATTCCGTCATGGGCTGCTCGATAGCGCTCATCACCATTGCCCAGGAAATCCAGCATCAACGCCCCCGACCAGATCATCGCGATCGGGTTGGCGATGTTCTGCCCGTAGATATCCGGCGCCGAGCCGTGCACCGGTTCGAACAACGACGGAAACCGCCGCTCGGGATCGAGGTTGGCCGACGGCGCGATGCCGATGGTCCCCGCACACGCTGGCCCCAGGTCGGAGAGGATGTCGCCAAACAGGTTCGACGCCACGACCACGTCAAACCGGTCCGGCTGCAATACAAACCGTGCGCAGAGGATATCGATGTGCTGCTTGTCCCACGTCACCTCGGGATAGCTGGCGGCCATCAACGCGGTGCGCTCATCCCAGTACGGCATGCTGATCGAGATCCCATTGGACTTGGTCGCCGCCGTCAACCGCTTGCGTGGGCGGGTCTGCGCCAGGTCGAAGGCGAACTTGAGGATGCGGTCCACACCACGCCGGGTGAACACTGACTCCTGCAACACGAACTCATGCTCGGTGCCTTCGAACATCTTGCCACCCACCGAGGAATATTCGCCCTCGGTGTTTTCGCGGATCACCACAAAATCGATATCCCCCGGCTCACGCCCCGCCAGTGGGCACGGCACGCCGGGAAACAGCCGCACCGGACGGATGTTCACGTACTGGTCAAAATCACGCCGGAACTTCAGCAGCGACCCCCACAGGGAAATGTGGTCCGGCACCTTGTCCGGCCAGCCCACGGCGCCGAAGTAGATCGCGTCAAAGCCCTTGAGCTGCTCGAACCAGTCATCGGGCATCATCTGCCCGTGTTCCAGGTAGTAATCGCAGTGGGCCCAGTCGAGCACTTCGATGCTCAGGTTCAGGTCCCAGGTTTTTGCCGCCTGCTCCAATACCCGCAGCCCTTCGGGCAACACTTCCTTGCCAATGCCATCGCCGGCAATCGCGGCGATTCTGAATGCCTTGCTCATGGTGCATGCCTCGTAAGAATTCAGTTCAAACCGCCGATGTGGAAGGCTTTGACTTCAAGGTATTCGTCCAGCCCGTACTTGCTGCCTTCACGGCCCAGACCCGATTGCTTGATACCGCCAAACGGCGCGACTTCCATCGAAATGATCCCGGTATTGAGCCCGACCATGCCGAATTCCAGGGCCTCGCCGAAGCGCCACGAGCGTTGCAGGTCCTGGGTGAAATAGTAGGCCCCCAGGCCATACGGCGTGGCGTTGGCCAGGGCCAGTGCTTCGGCCTCGGTGCTAAAGCGCATCAGCGGCGCCACCGGGCCGAACGTCTCTTCGTTGGCCAGCAGCATGCCGGCATGGGCGTCACCGAGTACCGTGGGCTGCACAAACTGGCTGTCACCACCGGGGATCGCGCCGCACAGCAGTTTGGCGCCCTGGCTCAAGGCATCGTCGATATGCCGCGCCACCTTGCCCACCGCCGCCGGGTTGATCAGCGGCCCGATGGTCACGCCGTCTTCCAGGCCATTGCCGACCTTGAGCTTGCCCACCTCTTCCACCAGCCGCGCGGCAAAGCGCTCATAAATTCCTGCTTGCACCAGGATGCGGTTGGCGCACACGCAGGTTTGCCCGGCATTACGGAACTTGCTGATCATCACCCCGGCCACCGCCTGCTCCAGGTCGGCGTCGTCGAACACCACGAATGGCGCATTGCCGCCCAGTTCCAGGCTCAGGCGCTTGATATGTTCGGCACTCTGGCGCATCAGCAGGCGACCGACCGCCGTGGAGCCAGTGAAGGAGATCTTGCGCACCGCCGGATTGCCGGTGAGTTCTTCACCGATGCCGGCAGGCAAACCCGTAATCACGTTGAACACCCCGGCCGGAATGCCAACGCGCTCGGCCAGCACTGCCAGGGCCAGGGCCGACAGCGGTGTAAGGTCCGAAGGCTTGACGATGATCGGGCAACCCGCAGCCAGCGCCGGCGCACATTTGCGGGTGATCATCGCGTTGGGGAAATTCCAGGGGGTGATGGCCGCGCAGACTCCCACCGGTTGCTTCAACGTCAAAAGACGCCGATCTCCACTGGGTGCCGGCATGGTTTCGCCGTACACCCGCCGCGCTTCCTCGGCGAACCATTTGACGAAACCGGCACCGTAGCGCACCTCGCCCTTGGCTTCATTGAGGGGCTTGCCCTGCTCGCTGGTCATGATCAGCGCGAGGTCGTCGAGGTTGTCGATCATCGCCTGGAACCAGCGCTCGAGCAGCGCCGCACGCTCTGCTGCCGGGCGTGCACGCCAGGCCGGCCAGGCACGTTCGGCGGCGTCAATGGCGCGGCGGGTGTCCACCGCATCCATGGCTGGCACTTGGGCCAACACGGCGCCGGTGGCAGGGTCGCGGATGTCCAGGGTCGCGCCGCTGTCGGCAGCGATCCACTGGCCATCTACATAAGCGAATTCAGCCAGCAGGCTGGGGTCTTGCAAGCGATTCTTGAGCATGGTCGAGTCCTGATCCGAGACAGGTTCCAGTCTAGGGAGCCGCCACGGATAAGGATGCCGAAAGTGCCGCTACAGCAGCGCGCCGTGCTGAAATTGCGCCCAGGACGGCAGGCTCTGCTACGCCTTCAGCGAGCCCAGCAAGCCTTGCAGGAAGTGCGCGCCAGCGTCCATCTGGCTGATCTCGATAAACTCGTCGGGTTTGTGCGCCTGCTCGATGGAACCCGGCCCGCAGACCACCACCGGCACGTCCAGGCGCTGTTTGAACAGCCCGCCTTCGGTACCGAACGAGACCTTCGAGGTACCCGTGCCCGGCGCGGCGAATCGCTTGAGAAAACTCACCGCCTCGACCGTCGGGTGGGTATCGAGGCCAGGGTAGACGTTGATCGTTTCGATCTCGATGGCCGCCACGCTGGAGAGTTTCTGCGCCTCGCGCACAATCACTTCGGCGCGTTCGCGCATCTGGTCGAGGAACTGGTCGAGGTCATCCGCCGGCAGGTTGCGCACTTCGAAATCCAGGGTGCACAGGTTGGGCACGATATTCAGTGCCTTGCCGCCGACGATCTGCCCCACGTGCACGGTGCTGTAGGGCACATCGTAGTCGTGGTCCTGGGCGCCGTGTTGTTCCAGTTGGCGCTGGCTCTCGCGCAGGGCGGCGATAAAATCGCAGGCCACGTGAATGGCATTGACCGAGCGCGGCGCCAGCGATGAATGCGCTTCCAGGCCGCGACAGTAGGTGCGATAGGAACCCTTGCCCTTGTGGCCGAGCACGAACTGCATGTTGGTCGGTTCGCCGATCAGGCACAGAAACGGCCGAACCGGCGCCAGGTGCAGTACATCCAGCAGGCGGCGCACGCCGACACAACCAATTTCCTCATCGTGGGACAGGGCCAGTTGCAGCGGGCGGGTCAGGTTGTGGTCGGCGGCGTCGAGCATGGCGTCGATAGCCAAGGCGATAAAACCCTTCATGTCACAGCTACCGCGCCCGTAGATGCGCCCGTCCTGCACGGTGGCCGCGAACGCGGGAAAGGTCCACGCCTGCCCCGCCGCCGGCACTACATCGGTGTGGCCGGACAGCAACACGCCGGGTTGGTCCTTGGGTCCGGTGCTGGCGAACAGGTTGGCCTTCTTGCCGCTTTCGTCCTTGACGATCAGCGACTCGATGCCCTTGGTCAGCAGCAGGTCGCGCACGTAGTCGATCAGGGCCAGGTTGGACTCCGATGACACCGTGTCGAAGGCCATCAGCTGCTTGAGAATATCGAGAACGCGGGGGGTCATGAGGCCTGGCTCCGTTGTACGTCAGGAAGGGCGAAGCGTGTGATGGAAAACGGCGCGATGGGGGTGCTGGTGGCGCCGGTGCTGAGCAGTTCGGCCATCACATCGCCGACGCCGGGGCCGAGCTGGAAGCCATGGCCACAGAACCCGAATGCATAGAACAGCCCATCGACGGTACCGCTGGGGCCCATGATCGGCAGCGAGTCCGGCAGGTAGCCTTCGATGCCGCTCCACACGCGGATGATGTTCAGGTTGGCCACCCCAGGCAGCAGACGGCGCATCTGGCTGATCTGGTTGAGGATGCTGCGCGGTTCGACGTAGGCGCGGCGGTTGAGCATGTCCGGCTTGCTGCGGTAGCCGCCGCCGATGACGATATTGCCCCGCGGGATCTGACGGAAGTAGATCACTTCCTCGGGGATCTTGGTGTACACGCCGATCACGGTCGGTAGCGCATAGGGCACCGGTTCGGTCACCGCCATTTGCGGGCCGTGGGTGTCCAGCGGTACCGGTTCGCCGAACTGTGCCGAGAGCTTCTGGCCCCAGGCGCCGGCGGTGATCAACAGTTGCGCGGCGTGGAATTGGCGGCCATCAGTGGTGGTGACATGGAAATCCCCCCCGACCTTTTGCACCTCGGCGACCTCGGTGCGCTCCTCGATCTGTGCCCCCAGGCGCTTGGCCGCCCGAGCGAACGCAGGCGCCGCCAGGCGCGGGTTGGCGTGGCCGTCATGGGGTGCGTAGGAACCGCCCTTCACGTCCGGGCCAAGAAAACCAAAACGCGCATGCAAGTCGGCACCGCGATAAATCTTCAAGTCCAGTTGCGCGGCTTCCGGCGCCGCGGCGTAGGCTTCCAGCTCGGCGATTTCATCGTCGCGATAACACACGCGCATGTGGCCGCTGGGGATGAATTCCAGGTCGTCGTCGATCAGCTCCGGCAGGCGCTTCCACAATGCCCACGACCGATTGGCCAGGGCCAGTTGACCCAGAAAACGCCCTTGGCGCCGCACGTTGCCGAAGTTCACACCGCTGGCGTACTGACCAATCTGGTCACGCTCGAGCAGAATCACCGACTGCCCGCGCTGGCGCAGGAAAAATGCGGTCGCGGCGCCCATCAGGCCGCCGCCGACAATCACCACATCTGCTTTTTGCACACTCATGGCGCAACCTCTTCAGTCAGCATCGACAAGGGTTTGACCGGCGCCTGGCCACGCTGACGACCGACTTCCTGCACCTGCACACCCGCACAGGCGGCGATCACTTCGGCACCGGCCTGGGAGCAATAACGCCCCTGGCAACGGCCCATGCCAACGCGGCTGAACGCCTTGGCCCGGTTGACCTCGCAGGCGCCCTTCTGGTTCACCGTGCGGCGCAATTCACCGGCGCTGATCATTTCGCAGCGGCAGACGATGGCGCTGTCGGGCAAGGCCTTGGCTTGTTCGCTGGGCCATGGGAAAGCTTCGGCCAGACCGACGCGGAATTGGTCCATTACCGCCAAAGCTTGCTGCTGTTCGTCACGCAGGCCAGCGTTCACCGGCAGTTTCAAATCTTCCAGCAACGCCATCGCCACCAAGCGCCCCGCGTGTTCAGCGGCATCGGCACCGCGAATTTTCGAGCCGTCACCGGCCGCGTATACGCCCTGCACTGAGGTGCGTCCCAGCCCGTCGGTATCCAGCCACCATTGGCTGGACGCCTGATCGAAGGCCATGGCGCAACCGGCCAGGTCACCCAATTGGGTTTCCGGGCGCAGGTGATACCCCAGCGCGACAGCATCGGCCTGCACCGTTTCAACCCGCCCGCCGCCCGTGGTGAAGCGCACACCCATCACACCATTTTCAGCGTCGCCCAAAACCTGCAACGGCTTGATCCCCAGATGCACCGCGACCTTGGCCCGGTACAACTGCGCCAACAGCTTGAGCCCGGTGAACAGCACGGCGGGCCGCGCCAGCAGTTTGGGCAGCGCCTTGAGCCGCAGGCTCAGCGGCGAGGTGTCCAGCACCGCCGCCACCTCGGCCCCGGCCTTCACATATTGGCTGGCGACCAGGTACAGCAATGGCCCGCTGCCCATGAACACCACACGATGGCCGATCGACACGGCCTGGTTTTTCAAGGCGATCTGCGCTCCGCCGAGGCTGTAGGTACCCGCCCATTGCCAGCCCTCGATGGGCATCAGGCGGTCGGTGGCGCCGGTGCAGAGGATCAGCGCGTCGTAATCCACCGTGCTGTGGCGGCCCTGGCTCACGCAGCACAATTGCCCCGGCGTGAGGTTCCACACCAGGGTGTCAGGGCGGTAGTCGATGGCCGCACGCAGGCGGTCGAAGCTCTGGTGCAGGGCGTAAGCCTTGGCGGCCTCGCTGCCGTACAGGGTGGTGTAATCGCGGGTGAAGCCTGCGGGCTGGCGACGGTAGATCTGCCCGCCGTCGCGACGGTTTTCGTCGATCAGGATTGGCTTGACGCCGGCCGCCAGGAGGGTCTCGGCACAACGCACACCTGCGGGCCCCGCACCAATGATGACTACCCGTGCAGTGGCCATATCGCCTCCGGTTGTGTGGTGACGATGTCCAGTCCTTCGCGCACTTCATTGGAACAGGCACGCAGTCGCTCGCCGCTGCGGGTCCAGACCCAGCAGTCCTGGCACGCGCCCATCAGGCAGAAGCCGGCGCGGCGGCCGCTGTCGAATTCGGATTGGCGCAGCGCGTTGCCCTGGGTCAGCAGCGCGACCATCAGGGTATCGCCCTGCAGCGCGTCGATGGGTGCGCCATCCACGGTCAGGCTGACCGTCGGCCGGCCCTGTTCGGCCAGCCTCACAAAACGCCCGCTCATGCGTAGGCTCCCAAGCTGAGTGTGGTGACGCCCTGCTGCGTTTCGAGCAGTCGGGCACCGTCGTGGTGACAGAGGATCTCGCTACCGTTGTCCAGCGTGCGCCGGTTCGGCGCAGTGCGGTTGCACAGGCCATCGACGCGCACCGGGCAACGGTTGAGGAAGGTGCACAGCTCCGGCACGTTGGCGCGCTCGCCAATCGGCGGCAATGCACCGCAGGTGGTGCCGCAGTTTTCCAGCCAGCCCTGGCGCAGTTCCGGTACCGAGTGGATCAGCAGGTCGGTGTAGGGGTGGAACGGCGCTTCGCTGAACGACTGACGACTGCCCGCCTGCACCTTGTGACCGCTGTACATCACCACAATGTCATCGCACAGCGCGCGCACCGTGGAAATATCGTGGCTGATGAACAGGTAGGACACGCCCAGTTGCTGGCGCAGATCGCGCAGCAGTTCAAGGATCGCCGCGCCGACCACGGTGTCGAGGGCCGAGGTGACTTCATCGCAGAGGATCAGGTCCGGCTTGGCCGCCAGTGCACGGGCCAGGTTGACCCGTTGCTTCTGCCCGCCGGACAGCTCGTTGGGGCGACGTTCGGCGAGGTTGCGCGGCAGGCGCACCAGGTCGAGCAATTCGCCGACACGCGCCTGCAAAGCGGCGCCCTTGAGGCCGAAATACATCTTCAACGGGCGGCTGAGGATGGTCGCCACGCTGTGCATCGGGTTCAGCGCCGTGTCGGCATTCTGGAACACCATCTGGATGCGGCGGAACTGTTCCGGGGTGCGCTCCGCCAGGCTGCCGCCCAGGGGTTGGCCGTCGAACGTCAGGCCGCCCAACGCTGGCGTCAACAAGCCTGCGACCACGCGTGCCAAGGTAGACTTGCCCGAACCCGACTCACCGATTACGCCAATGGCCTGGCCCCGGCGCACGGTGAGGTCGATGTCTTCCAGCACGCGGATCGATGGCATGCCATGCAGATTCTTGTTGCCGTAGCCAGCGGTGAGTCCCTGGACAGTCAGCAGCGGCGCCTCTTCGGCGATGCCGGTCGGCGGGCGAATGGTGGTGTCGGGGCGCGCAGCGGCGAGCAGGCTGCGGGTGTACTCGTGGGCCGGACCCTTGAGCAATGGCGCCGTGGCGCTTTGTTCAAGGATCTGCCCGCCATTGAGCACCACGATCTGGTCGGCCATTTGCGCCACCACCGCAAGGTCGTGGGACACATACACCGCCGTCGCGCCGCGTTCGCGCACCACGCGTTTGAAGGCGCGCAGCACCTCGATCTGCGTGGTGACATCCAGCGCGGTGGTGGGCTCGTCGAGCACCACCAGCACCGGATCGCTGATCAGCGCCATGGCCGCCATCACCCGTTGCAGTTGCCCGCCGGAGACCTGGTGCGGGTAGCGTTGGCCGATGTGTTCCGGGTCTGGCAGCGCCAGGTCGCGGAACAGGCCGATGGCCTTGGCTTGCAGCTCGGCGCGGCTACCAAGGCCGTGGATCAGGGCGCCCTCCACCACTTGGTCGATGAGTTTTTTCGCCGGGTTGAACGCCGCAGCAGCGCTTTGCGCGATATACGACACGCGGTTGCCGCGCAGGCCCTGCAGCTGTTTTTCGCTGAGGGCGAGCATGTCGTGCTCGCCCACCTGCACGACCCCGCCGGACAAGCGACAGCCGCGCCGCGCATAACCAAGCAAGGCCAGGGCGATGGTGGTCTTGCCCGAGCCGGACTCACCGATCAGCGCCAGGACTTGCCCTTTTTCCAGGGCAAAGCTCACGCCCTTGACGATTTCCACCTCGCCGCGCTCGCCACAGGCGACCACGCGCAGGTCTTCGACACGAATCAATTCGGTCATTTCAATGGCCTCCCGTGCGGCGACTGCGTCGGGATGACAGTCTGTCGATAAACAAATTGACCCCAATGGTCAGCGTGCCGATGGCCAGCGCTGGCAGCACGATGGCCGGCGCGCCCTGGCCGAGGCCGCCGATATTTTCCCGCACCAGCGAACCCAGGTCGGCATCCGGTGGCTGCACGCCCAGTCCCAGGAAACTCATGCCGCTGAGCAGCAGCACGATGAACCCAAAGCGCAGGCCCAGGTCGGTGAGCACCGGGTTGAGCATATTGGGCAGGATTTCCACGCAGGCGATGTACAGGCGGCGTTCGCCACGGGTGCGCGCCACCTGCACGTATTCCAGGGCTTCGATATTCACGGCCATGCTGCGGGCAATGCGGAACGCGCCGGGGCTGAAGCTGAGCACGGCGGTGCAGATCAGCAGGGTCACCGACGAGCCGAATGCCGAAACCATGATCAGCGCCAGCATCTTGCTCGGGATCGAGATAAAGGCGTCCATCAAACGGCTGATGATTTCATCCAGCCATTTGGGCGACACCACTGACAGCAACGCACAGCCAGTGCCGAGGCCGCTGGCCAGAATCGCCGCCACCAACGCCAGGCCCACGGTAAAACGCGCCCCCACCAGCACGCGGCTGAGCATGTCGCGGCCCAGGTAATCGGTACCGAACGGGTGCGCGGCACTGAGGCCTTCGAAGATATTGTCAGAGACCACTTCACCCACCGGGTGCGGTGCCAGCCATGGGCCGAACAGCGCCACCAGCAGCCAGATCACACAGACAGCGGCACCCACCAGCCCCAGCCAGGACGGCCCGCTGGAAACTTTGCCCGCCGACAGGTCGGGAGTAGCAGGCGTTGATTTCACAATGAGATTGTTCATTGGTTTCTCAGCCTCGGGTTGGACAGGATCGCGCACAGGTCGGCCAGCAACACCAGGCCCAGGTAAGCCGCGCAGAACAACATGGTGCAGGCTTGCACCAGCGCCATGTCACGGTTGGTCACGGCATCGACCATCAGGCTGGCAATGCCGGGGTAGTTGAAGATGGTCTCGACGATCACCACCCCACCCAGCAGGTACGACAGGCTCAGGGCGATGGCATTGGCGATCGGGCCGATGGCATTGGGCAGCGCATGTTGCAGCACGATGCGCACCGGGCCGACGCCCTTGAGGCGGGCCATTTCCACGTAGGCGCTGTCGAGTTGATCGATCACGGCAGCGCGGGTCATACGCGCCATCTGCGCGACGATCACGCAGCACAGGGTCATCACCGGCAAGGCGTACGTGCGCAGAAATTGCAGCGGCGAGGTGATGTCGCTGGCGTAGGACAGCGCCGACAACCAGCCGAGGTTGACCGCGAAGATCAGCACTGCCAGGGTCGCCACCAGGAACTCCGGCACCGCGACCATGGCCAGGGTGACAAAGCTCAGGAAGCTGTCGATGCGCCCGCCCCGGCCCATCGCCGAGCCGATGCCCAGCACCAGGGCCACCGGCACCGAGACCAGCGCCGTGGTAGCCGCCAGCATCAACGTATTGGGCACGCGCCCGGCCATCAGCTCACCCACCGGCATGGCGTTGGACACCGATACGCCCAAGTCACCACTGAGCAAGCTCATCAACCAGTGCAGGTAACGCAACACGCCGGGCTGGTCCAACCCCAGTTTCAGGCGCAGCGCCGCCACCTGTTCGGGGGTGGCGAACTGGCCCAGGGATTGTTGCGCCGCGTCCCCCGGCAGTACCGCCGTGATCGCGAACACGACCATGGACACGATCAACAAGGTCACGACCCCGGCACCCAGGCGCCGGCCGATCAACCACAGTGTATTGCTATTCATCGCCCTGCCCTCACTGTGTTCACGCGTCCAGCCACACCTGCTCGGCGAACATGTAGCCCATGAAACCGCCCAGCGGGTTGGAGTCGTAGCCCTTGATGCGCTGGTCGACGCCGTCGATGTTGCTGATGAACACCGGCACGCCGATGCCGCTGTGGTCATGCACCAGGGTCTGCATGTCGGCGTACATCTTGCCGCGCTTGGCGTCGTCGGTTTCGCCACGGGCGAGCATCAGCAACTGGTCGAACTGATCGTTCTGCCAACCGGACTCGTTCCACGGCGCCTTGGATTGGAAGAACTGCGAGAACATCACGTCGGCATTCGGCCGCGGGTTGATATTGCCGAAGCTCAGCGGGTGTTTCATCCAGTGGTTGGACCAGTAGCCATCGCTCGGCAGGCGGTTCACATCCAGCTTGAGCCCGGCCTGCTTGGCCGACTGCTGCAGCAGCACCGCGATGTCCACCGAGCCGGTAGCGGCCGGCGAAGCCATGACCGGCATGGTGATGCTTTCCATCCCGGCCTTTTTCAGCAGGAACCTGGCTTTTTCCGGGTCGTAGACGGTCTGCGGCAGGTCGGCATTGAAGTAACGCGAGCCCGGCGCAATCGGGTGGTCGTTGCCCACCACGGCGAAACCTCGGAACACTGCGGACTTGACCTGTTCACGGTCCAGCAGCAGTTTCATGGCTTGGGTGAAATCGGCGTTTTTACCGGGCAACTGATCCTGTCGAATGATCAAGTCAGTGTAGTTGCCCGACGGCGCATCGACCACGCGGTGTTTGGCGCTGGCGGCAATGCGAGTGGTGGAGCGCGGGTTGACCTCGTTGATCATGTGCACGTCGCCCGACAGCAGCGCGTTGACCCGCGACGGTTCGTCTGCAATGGCAATGAACTCGATTTCGTCGAGGTAAGGCAGGCCCGGTTTCCAGTAGTTTTTGTTGCGCACCGCAATCGAGCGCACGCCAGGCTTGAACTCACCGACGGTGAACGGGCCGGTGCCGATGCCTTTGTTGAAGTCGGTGGTGCCTTCGGGAACGATCAACAGGTGCGACACGGCAAGGATCGACGGCAACTCGGCGTTGGGCGCGCTGAGGCGGATCTGCACTTCGTTGGGGCCCGTGGCCTTGATCTCGGTGACCTGCTCCATCAGCGGCATGACCTTGGAACCGGTGAGCGGGTCCTTGTGGCGGCTGAGGGAAAACACCACGTCGGCAGCGGTGAGGCTCTTGCCGTTGTGGAAGGTCACGTCCTTGCGCAGGGTGATGGTCCACAGGGTGGCGTCGGTGTTGTCGATGCGCTCGGCCAGTTCCAGTTGCGGCACCAGGTGTTTATCGAAACGGGTCAGGCCGTTGTAGAACATGAAGTGGCGCACGTAGTCGGTGGACAGCGCGCCCTTGGCCGGGTCGAGGGTGTCGGCGGTAGAGCTGGACATGCCCGCCACGCGGATCTTGCCGCCGGGCTTGCCTTTGCCGGGGGTGGCGGCTTCATCGGCGAACAATTTGCCGGCGGCGCCAAACAGGCTGCCTGCACCGGCAGCGGCGACACCGGCCACGCCGAGCATCTGCAAGGCGTTACGGCGCGACATGCCACGATTGAGGCTTTCGAAAACCCGCAGGCTGTCCTGACCGGAGATGAGCTCGGGGGTGTTTTTGTTGTCAGTCATATCAAGGCTACCTGTCGATAATCGGAAGAATCGAGTGCTGCAGATGTCCACAGCGTCCTGGAAACACAAACGACGGTGACGCAAGAACTCAGTGCAGATAATCCTGAAAGCGGTAATAGGCGCCCACGAAGGGCAGGAACCACGGCTTGCCGAAGTGCCCGGGAATCGCCGGCCAATCCAGTTCACCCCAGGGGTTGGCCGCCGCATTCCCGGCCATGACCTCGGCCATCACCTGGCCCATGTGCACCGACATCTGCACGCCGTGGCCGCTGTAGCCCATGGAGTGAAACACACCGCCATGCTGGCCAGCGCGCGGTAGGCGGTCGGACGTCATGTCCACCAGGCCGCCCCAGCAATAGTCGATCTTTACGTGCGCCAGCTGCGGGAACATGTTCAGCATCGCGGCTTGTAGCACCTTGCCGCTTTTGGCGTCGGAAACGCTGTCGGACATGGCAAACCGCGCACGCCCGCCAAACAGCAGGCGATTGTCCGGGGTCAGGCGAAAGTAGTTGCCGATCATGCGGCTGGTCACGTAGGCGCGATGTTGCGGCAACAACTGGTCGATCAGGGTTTGGGGCAGAACTTCAGTGGCGATCACAAAACTGCCCACCGGCACGATGCGCCGGCGGTACCACCCCAGGTCGCCGTGTTGACAGGCGCCAGTGGCCAGCAACACCTGCCCGGCGTGCAGCGAACCCTTGGCGGTGTTGACCTGATAACCATTGGCCTGAGGCTTCCAGTCCTTGACCGGGGTGTGCTCATAAATCATTGCACCTTGGCGTGCGGCGGCTTCAGCCAGACCGACGCCAAAACGCCCGACATGCATCTGCACGCCATTGCGTTGCAGCAGGCCGCCGTGGAACTGCGCCGAATTGACTTCGGCACGGGTTTGCGCGGCGCTGAGCAACTCGACATCGGCATCGACTTCCTTGCGGATCAGCTCGCAGGTGCGGGCCAGGCCGTCGTAATGCATCGGCTTGGCCGCCAACTTGAGCTTGCCGTTGCGCACCAGGTCGCAGGCAATCCCTTCCTGCTCCACCAGGGAAACCACGGATTGCACCGCGTTTTCATAAGCCTGGTAATACGCCCGTGCCTTGTCGGCACCCAGGCTGGCATGCAACCCGGCGTAGTCCTGGGCCACCCCGGTGTTGCACTGCCCACCGTTACGTCCCGAGGCTTCGCCGATCACACGCCCGGCGTCGAGCACCACCACGCTGGCACCCTTGAGCGCCAATGCCCGCGCCGCCGCCAGGCCGGTGAACCCACCGCCGACCACGGCCACATCGACCTGCGCGGGCAAACCGCCCAACTGCGCGCCGGTAAACGCCGGTGCCGTATCCAGCCAATAGGATTCACTGCCCATGTCTTGCCCTCAAGGTGTGCGGTTACAGGCCAACCAGCGCCGGCAGCCCACCGATATCGGTGATCTGACGGTATTCGTAGAACGCGTTGGCCGGGACTTCATGACCTCGCGCTACAAAGGCCTTGTTCTTGATCTTCATGTCATGGGCCGGCATCAGGTCATAACGGAAGCTCGACGATACATGCAAGATGTCTTCCGGACCGCAGCCCAGGTTGTCGAGCATGAACTCGAATGCAGCCAGGCGCGGCTTGTAGGCCTGGGCCTGTTCAGCCGTGAACACCTTGTGGAACGGCGCGCCGAGCTTGTCGACGTTGGACATGATCTGGCTGTCGCTGGCATTCGAGAAAATCACCAGGGGGATCTTGTCGGCGATTTTCGACAGACCGGCCGGCACGTCCGCATGGGGACCCCAGGTCGGGACGGCGTCGTAATACAGCTGGCCCTCATCGCGGTAGTCGATACCCCAGCGCTTGCAGGTACGGGCCAGGGCGGTCTTGAGGATTTCGTCATACGGGCGCCAGTCGCCCATGACCTGGTCGAGGCGGTAGGCGGAGAAGTCCTTGACGAACTGGTCCATCTGCTCGGGCTTGATGCGATCGGCGAAGATCTCCCGGGTCATGGTGCCCATGTGGAAGTTGGTCAGCGTACCGTAGCAATCGAACGTAATGAATTTGGGGCGAAGAAAGCTCATTGAGTGCGGTCCTGGAGTTCGTTGAGTGTGACTGGCGTTCGCTGCCCTGGCGGCGCGTTGGCCTCGTTGCAGCACAGGTTCATTACACCACTGTGAAATCAGCATATGCCGTCTAAAACGACCTGTGCTCAATACAAACCACCGTTTTGAGGGCAGGCCTCAGCAGACTTTGCGGTGCGCGCCAGGCTTGGGCAGGGAAGCGTTTGAGGCCAACTTGCGCTTCAAGAGCGTACTGATCGATATCGAAGCGCTCT
>NZ_PCOZ01000006.1 GCF_002979555.1 Pseudomonas sp. MYb60
CGGGTGAACGAGCGCCCGATCGCCACGTCACGACCGGCGCTTCACAAAGAGCCTCGCCGGTGAACAGAAAGCAAAACGCCAGCACGAGGCTGGCGTTTTGCAGGTTCAGCCTGCGATCAACGCGGCACCACCGGCTTGCGCGCCGGTTTCTTGCCTTTGCCCTTGGCAGCGTCGGTGCGCTCCTTGGCAGCCTGCTTGTTGCGTGCCTGCGCGGCGGCCTTGGCTTGCTCGCGCTTGTCCCACGGGTTGCTGCCGTCACTGCCTCGTGGCGGCAGCCCGGTGTGCTGGGTGAGGATCCTGGTGGTGGTTTCCTTGGCGACCTTGTGGCTGCCCGCCGGCGTCGAGTTCTTGCGACGGGCGCTCTGGTAGCTGTCGGTGCTCGGCTGGTGCAAGGGAATCAACTGGTCCTTGCCCGAACCGATCAGGTCCGCCCGGCCCATGCGGGTCAAGGCCTCACGCAGCATCGGCCAGCCTTTCGGGTCGTGGTAGCGCAGGAACGCCTTGTGCAGTCGGCGCTGGTCTTCGCTCTTGACGATGGTCACCGCGTCGCTCTTGTAGGTGACCTTGCGCAGCGGATTCTTGCCCGAGTGGTACATCGCGGTGGCGGTGGCCATTGGCGACGGGTAGAACGCTTGCACCTGGTCGGCACGGAAGCCGTTACCTTTGAGCCACAGGGCCAGGTTCATCATGTCTTCATCGGTGGTGCCCGGGTGGGCGGCGATGAAGTAAGGAATCAGGTACTGCTCCTTGCCCGCTTCCTTGGTGTACTTCTCGAACATGCGCTTGAACTTGTCATAGCTGCCAATGCCCGGCTTCATCATCTGGTTGAGCGGACCTTCCTCGGTGTGTTCCGGGGCGATCTTGAGGTAGCCACCGACGTGGTGGGTGACCAACTCTTTCACGTATTCCGGCGACTCGACGGCGAGGTCGTAGCGCAGGCCGGACGCGATCAGGATCTTCTTCACCCCCGGCAACGCACGGGCGCTGCGGTACAGCTGGATCAACGAAGAGTGGTCAGTGTTCAGGTTCGGGCAGATGCCGGGGAACACGCACGACGGCTTGCGGCAGGCGGATTCGATTTCCGGGCTCTTGCAGGCGATGCGGTACATGTTCGCGGTCGGGCCGCCGAGGTCGGAGATCACACCGGTGAAGCCCGGCACCTTGTCGCGGATCTCTTCGATTTCGCGAATGATCGACTCTTCGGAACGGTTCTGAATGATGCGACCTTCGTGCTCGGTGATGGAGCAGAAGGTGCAGCCACCGAAGCAGCCCCGCATGATGTTCACCGAGAAGCGGATCATGTCGTAGGCCGGGATCTTTTCCTTGCCGTACACCGGGTGCGGGATACGTGCGTAAGGCATGCCGAACACGTAGTCCATTTCTTCAGTGGTCATCGGGATGGGCGGCGGGTTGAACCACACGTCCACTTCACCGTGCTTTTGCACCAGGGCGCGGGCGTTGCCTGGGTTGGTTTCCAGGTGCAACACGCGGTTGGCGTGGGCGTAGAGCACGGCGTCGCCACGGACTTTTTCCACCGACGGCAGGCGGATCACGGTCTTGTCGCGGGTCATGCGCGGGCTGGCCAGGATCTGTACGACCTTGGCCTCCTCAGGATCATCCACCGGGCCTTTCTCTTGCTCGATGGCGCAAGCCTGGGTGTCCTGGGTGTTGACGTACGGGTTGATGATCTTGTCGATCTTGCCCGGGCGGTCGATACGGGTGGAGTCCACTTCGTACCAGCCCGCTGGCGTGTCACGGCGAATGAACGCGGTGCCGCGCACGTCGGTGATGTCTTCGATCTTGTGGCCCCACGACAGGCGCTGGGCAACCTCGACGATGGCCCGCTCGGCGTTGCCGTACAGCAGGATATCGGCGGCGGCGTCGATCAGGATCGAGTTGCGCACACGGTCCTGCCAGTAGTCGTAGTGGGCGATGCGGCGCAGGGAGGCTTCGATGCCACCGAGCACGATCGGCACGTTCTTGTAGGCTTCCTTGCACCGCTGGCTGTACACCAGGCTGGCGCGGTCCGGGCGTTTGCCGGCCATGCCGCCAGGGGTGTAGGCGTCGTCGGAGCGGATTTTCTTGTCGGCGGTGTAGCGGTTGATCATCGAGTCCATGTTGCCGGCCGCGACGCCGAAGAACAGGTTCGGCTCGCCCAGCTTCATGAAGTCGTCTTTGGACTGCCAGTTCGGCTGCGCAATGATCCCGACGCGAAAGCCCTGGGACTCCAGCAGCCGGCCGATGATCGCCATGCCGAACGACGGATGGTCAACGTATGCATCACCGGTGACGATGATGATGTCGCAGGAATCCCAGCCAAGCTGATCCATCTCCTCCCTGCTCATCGGCAGGAATGGCGCTGGACCGAAACATTCGGCCCAGTACTTGGGATAGTCAAATAACGGCTTGGCTGTTTGCATGACGGTGACCGGTGTTGAGATGAAAAATCGCGGGCGCGGAATATAGCACAAATTTTGACCAATTCCGACGGTAATGCTCGGTCTTGATCAAAACTGCACGGCGCGCTGCCTGGCGAAATATAACTACCTCATTCACCCGCTGCCGCCTACCTACCATCGCTCGATCATCCCTGCGAGCGTAGCCCATGACCCACCAACCCGATACCTCCCCGCAAGCGGTCCCTTATACGTTGCTGTCCAGCGACCACTGGTCCGAAACTCTGGCCCTGCAAGTGATGCAGGAAAATCTCACCCGCTTCATGGGCAAGCTTGCACCGCTGGAGCAAAGCGAATACCTGCGCCTGTGCAAAGAGCAGATGACCCGCGAAACGATCTTGGCCGACGCCCTGCGCCGCTTCTACGACGTTCTCGACCGACAACTGCTCCAAGCCTTGGAGCACGCCCTGAAAGCCAAAGTCGGCAGGCCGGTGAACGCGCGCACCACCTACTTGAAGACCCGCGTCCGGCAACTGCCCATACCCGCCAGCGAACTGCCGACTGTCGCGCCAAACGATCCGCTCGGCCTGCGCCTGGGAATTTCCAAGGAAGACCTGACGGCACGGGAGTACGAACGCTCCATCACGCTGCTGGAGGCGGCGCATCGTAATTTCGGCTTTACCCAGTATTTTTCCACTGAAGAACAACGTGCCAGCTACATCAGCGACGACGCGTTGAGCGTGATTGACTTTGTAAAGATCGCCCGCGAGGTCGACATTGGAAATCGCATCGAAAAGTACCTGGAGCAACACTTTGACGATCAGTTGTCCGGGCCGTTGTTTGGCGTTCAAGGCAACCAGTTGTTGCTGGCCGTGTGGGATGCCTACCGCAGCGATGGGCCGGCGTCCCTCACCCAGTCGGAGTTCAATACTCTTCGAAGCGAGGTGTTCAACGTTCCGCTTCAATGGGATGCTTATCAGTTGGATGCGGGCGGTGAAAAAATCGACATTCCGTTTTTCACCCGCCGTGTGGACAGCGAAAAAGGCACCCGGGTCTACAGCTACTTCCCGGGACGTCCATCAGGGGCTCTGCGCAGCCACTTTTCCATCGACGACGCCATCAGCACCCTGCAAGACGAGGTGCGCAACGAAATCGGCCTTGAGAAACTTGCTTGGTTCATGGGCGCGTTATCCCTGAACAATCAGGAAAAGATCAGAACCTTCATCAAACCCCTCACCGTCAATCGGGACGAACTCTACTGGCACGCCAGAATCCTTTATGACCTTTTCGCCAGCAAGACGCCCAACACACAAAAGCTGCGGATCGAACGCTATGGCGTCGTCCCTCGCTCATTGGCCCATGCCCTGCCCGTCAGCCGAGGCTGGGTCATCCAGTCGGACCTGATCCGCCTCGCGCGCAACACCCGCGTGGCCGACCGCGAAACCTCCCTGGAGCTGCTGAAGTACCTGGTCAGCGAAACCCTGTCGATGCTCCTTCTGCCGCTGCCGGGAGGCGTGACGGGGCTGAGCAAAGTGATGCTGGTGGCCATGCTGGGAACTCTGGCACACCAGAGCTTCGAGGCCGTAATCGCCCTACGGCAAGGTCGACAGGCCGATATGATCCAGGCGGTCGCCGACATCTTCGACCTGCTGGTCAGCACCCGCGTGCAAGGGGTGGCGCACACACTGTCGAACCGTCGGACACGCCAGTTGCTCACCGCATTGGGGCATCCCCGCCACGGACTCGATGCCCGTGGCGGTGCCGGCTTGTGGTTCCTGGACAAGTACACGCAGGTCGAGCCCGCCTCGCTCCAGGGGCTTCAGCCCAGCAGCGAAGGGCTGTTTGAAAAGAATGGCGCGCAGTACATCCGCCTGGTCGTCGAAGAGCAGGAGAAAATCGCCCGGGTCATCCGTGAGCCTGGCTCAGAACGTTATCGCCTCACCCATCCTGGCGCCCGCTACGAACCGCCTGTGCGCTATTACCCGCAACAGCAGCGCTGGATGCTGGATCCGGTCGACACCCGACCACTGGGGAATGCGCAATGGCTGCAATTAATGCTGCCTTCCAACCAGGTGTCGCTGTCCCTGCAAGGGTGCCAGCTTAGTCTGGACATGGCCGGAATCTCGCGCCAGCAGTTGCGGAGCCTGTGGACGGGTCGGCAGGAGGCGCCCTGGCCGCTGCTGCAAGCCATCGAAGACCAGCACTTGCGCGAACAATTGGCTACGTTGCGAGAGGCACTCCACCAGCCCGATACCCCGTTGCCCACTATCGCCAATCAGGCCTTGCCTGCGCTGCTGGCCGACTTGAGCCGGTGCGCGATCAACCTGTATGACGCCGCGGGCACTGCGTTGCTGTCCAGCTACAGCCCGGTTCCCGGCCCCAATGAGCGGCCGGCGCAGCAGATTGAGTTGCTCCACCTGGGAGCCGACCGCTATCGGACACGCTCGGTCACGTCTACACCGGAAGCGCTGCTGCCAAGGGTGTTGCTTGAATATGAACGCCTGATACCCGATGGCGTGCTGGGCAAGACCGGGCACAACGCCCAGGATCAGCACTTGGAAAACCGGGTGGTGGAGCTGCGCAGAAAAACCGCGCGCCATTTTGACCAGCACCTGCAAGGCCTTCATGCCGCGTTGCTGATCGACCAGCCTCGCGCCCAGGTGGCCAGCCAGTCGGTCGCCCACCGGTTTGCGCCTCTGGCCCGTGCGGGCGAGGACACGGCCGCAAGGACGCTGCGCCGCCGCGCCCCGGAACTCTCTGCGGCGGCGGCACATGATCTGGTGCGCCGGTTCCCACCGTTGGGTCAAGGCGAGTACACGCCTGTCAATGCGGCGGCTGGTACTGCGCTTCAAGCAAGCATCGAGCAAAGCGTGCTCGCCCGGGCATTGGGCGCGATCAGTTCGCCGAACGGCGCAGGGCTGGATCCGCAGAGTGAGGTCATATTCGGCCATTTGTTAACCTTGCTGCCGAGCTGGCCGAGCGATGTTGCCCTTCAGGTCTACCAGGCGACGCTGGATCACGCCGGACGACCCAAGGGACGCGGCTCGCTGCTGGATACCTTTGGTCACCCCGATGCCGATACCTTTGTGATGCTGGTCAAGTCGGCCACCCAGTACGCTGGCTACCTGCAAGACAGCGGCGAGCTGAGCACCCCGCCAGCCGATGAAAACAGCCTGACAGGCGCGACACTGCGTGCGCTGACCGATTCGCAACGCGACGCCCTGGGACGCAATATCCACGACATCAGCGGGCTTGCCGAAGACATCATCGGGCAGGCCCGGCGCCATTATGACTACCTGAAAGCACTCCTGATACCTTCGCCCCTGTCGCCTCTTTCGAGCCAAAGCCTGCAGGATTTTCGCGCCTTTGACATGAGGCAAGTCTCCCGGCTTGCCGATGCGGACGGTATCCACGAGCTGGGTGGGCGCAAGTACATCAACATTGATCAGACGGCCTACCAGGTCATGCTGGACCGCGATGCGTCCTCGCCCCTGCGCAAGGTATGGCGCATCGTCAAGACTACTGACCCGGTGGCCTCCGACACCGCCAATACGTACAACGCCAGTCGCGCCGGACAAAGCCGCGCCGTCTGCCGCAATGCCGCCAATGTTTGGGTATCCATTCAGACCGGACTTGCCGGTGGCATGCCGCGTGATGCCCGCGCGCATGACAACAGGATGCTGCTGCTGCAGCGCCATGAGCCGATCAAACAGGCCTTCGACACACTGGCCAGCTCCAACGCCAAGTACAGCGAACTCTGGGACAAGGCGCACGACCTGCCACAAGGCAGTACCGCTGAAACAGCAGCGCTTATTACTTTGGAAGTGCACATTCTCAAACACTTGAAGTTGCTGGCGGACTACGTGAACCGCTACATCGACGAAAAAGACTGGCTGATTTTGCTCAAGGCCGGCGGCTTGTATAAACAGGAACTGTTGGAGCAGCAAATGATTCGCGTCGAGTACTTCAACAAGCTGATAGCCGTCATGGACCGCCGAGTCCTGCCCACTCTTCAAGGGCCGACGGTCACCGCTGACGCTTACAAGCGCGCACTCGTGCAACTGGACAAAAAGCTGGAGGTGCTCAAGGACCGCCAGACCGTGGAAGAACAGATCAAGAAAGCCGATCGCAGCGCAGGGCCGCAACTGGACCGGCTCAACGATGCAGTACCCGGCCTCACACAGATCAACTACACCAAGCTCAATGTGCTGCTGCACTTGTTATGGGAAAACCCGCATGAGCCGCCCCCCGTCGGCATGCGCGGGCTGACGGCGGCGTATTGCGTGATGGATGATCTGAAGAATATTTCTGGGCCGACCCACCCCCTCGCCCTGCAACTGGCGCAGGAGCAGATCATCGCTGAAAAACAGGCGTTCAATGCATTGCTGGCTTCCGAGACGCCCACACGGGTTGAGACAATCAACGCGATCATCGGGCTGCTGGACAGCTTCGAAACCACCATCGAAAAACGCCTGTCCGATTTCTACGAGCAACTGGACAGCAACGCGCAGCTACCCAGTTTCGATCAGGACATTGACTTCGACTTCATTCCCCCACAAGCGGCGGACAGCACCCAGCCGCCGATCACGAAAAAAATGTTCCGCACGCGCCAGCACGGCACCTATCGGCTATTGGTCGGCGACAAGCATGTCGCGGCTGACGGCAGCGTGACGCTGAATGTCGAGGATCCTTTCCGGCCAGAGGCAGCGCCACGGCGCTATGAAAAAGCGCAGGGTGAGTGGCGACCTATCGCCGTCAGGACCGACGGGGCTGCACTGCCCGTATTGATTCGTGACGCAGGGCTGGCACTGTCCAGCGTCGACAAACACCTGGAGGACGCCTTGGGCCTGGAGCGTCAAAACACCAACCCGACCAATATCCTGGAATTCCTCGGCACCCATGAGGACCGGCTTCATGACCTGGCCACGATGCTGGAAGCCAACCGCGAGGCCGACAAACGAACAGACGCGACGGATATCGCGAGCCGTCTCAGGGCGGCTGCAGCGTCTATGAATGTGCGCGGGCATGAGATTTTGGTGCGCATGTACAAGAACAAGGAGGTGCTTGACGTGCTGCGCTTGAACTACTTGCTGGAACACGCTCAGGTCAGCGTGACCAGGTCAGCGCAGCGCAAACAGGTAGGCAAGGGAAAACAGCGCTCATTCCTGGATGTCTACTCGATCAATGACCGTACTGACGCAAGCCCACTGTGGGAGGCCCACTTTCACTACGACCGCAAAGACCGCCCCGCCAAGGACTACACGATAAAGGGCGCCCATTTGAAAACCCTGAGGCAGAGTCGCCAGGGAAGCGCCTTTCAGCAGCAAGAGGAGCAAGCTGGCCGGGCGCATCAACCGATCTGGCGGGAGGTCATCAGCCCCAAGGTCGCTCAGAGGATCTTTGAGCAGGCGACCTGAAGAACGTTACTCATCGTCGTCAAAGTTGTAGCTGCCCGGCGCGAGGTTCTCGAAGCGGGTGTACTTGCCGATGAACGCGAGGCGGATAAAACCGATAGGGCCGTTCCGCTGCTTGCCGATGATGATCTCGGCAATGCCCTTGTGTTCGGTCTCGGGGTGGTACACCTCGTCGCGGTACACGAACATGATGACGTCGGCATCCTGCTCGATCGCTCCGGACTCACGCAAGTCGGAGTTCACCGGGCGCTTGTTGGGGCGTTGCTCCAGGGAACGGTTGAGCTGAGACAGGGCCACCACCGGGCAGTTGAATTCCTTGGCCAGGGCTTTCAGGGACCGGGAGATTTCGGAAATCTCGTTGGTCCGGCTGTCGCCGCTGGAGCCCGGAATCTGCATCAATTGCAGGTAGTCGATCATGATCAGGGCAATGTCACCGTGCTCGCGCACCAGACGACGGGTGCGCGCGCGCATCTCCGACGGGCTGATACCGGCGGTGTCATCGATGAACAGCTTGCGGTCGTTGAGCAGGTTGACCGCCGAGGTCAGGCGCGGCCAATCGTCATCTTCCAGCTGGCCGGAACGCACCTTGGTCTGGTCGATACGGCCCAGGGACGAGAGCATCCGCATGATCAGCGACTCACCTGGCATCTCCAGGGAGTACACCAGGACGGCCTTGTCACTGCGCAACACGGCGTTTTCCACCAGGTTCATCGCGAAGGTGGTCTTGCCCATGGACGGACGGCCGGCGACGATGATCAAGTCGGACGGTTGCAGGCCGCTGGTTTTCTCGTCGAGGTCAGCATAGCCGGTGGAAATACCGGTGATGGCCGCGTCGGTGTTGAACAGGGTGTCGATCCGGTCGATGGCCTTGGTCAGCAACTCGTTGACGCCCACCGGGCCGCCCGTCTTGGGCCGCGCCTCGGCAATCTGGAAGATCTGGCGCTCGGCCTCATCCAGGATTTCTTCAGCAGTACGGCCTTCGGGGTTGAAGGCGCTGTCGGCAATCTCGGTGCTGATGCCGATCAGTTGGCGCAACGTGGCCCGCTGGCGAACGATCTGGGCGTAGGCCTTGATGTTGGCGACGGACGGCGTGTTTTTCGCCAGCTCGCCGAGGTAACCGAGGCCGCCGACCTGGGAGGTCTGGCCTTCCTTGTCGAGCTGCTCGGCCAGGGTCACCACGTCGATCGGCGAGTTCTGGTCGGCCAGCTTGGCGATTGCGCGGAAGATCAGGCGGTGGTCATGGCGATAGAAGTCACCGTCCGAGACTTGATCCAGCACGCGTTCCCAGGCGTTATTGTCCAGCATCAAGCCACCGAGCACGGCCTGTTCGGCCTCGATGGAATGCGGCGGCACCTTCAGGGCAGCGGTTTGCAGATCGTATTGCTCAGGAGCTGAAATATCGTTCATGGCCACTTGGAATTAGGGGTGTGTAAAAAAACAAAAGGCACGACCTGTAAACAGGATCGTGCCCGATGTTAACTGCGTGGCACGCAAGGTGCCAGCAGTTGGGTGTTGCTTAAGCTGCTACCACGACAACGCGTACGGTGGCTTCAACTTCGGCGTGCAGGTGCACGGCTACGTCGAATTCGCCTACGTTGCGGATGGTGCCGTTCGGCAGACGAACTTCGCTCTTCTGCACTTCAACGCCGGAGGCGGTCAGTGCATCAGCGATGTCGTGGGTGCCGATCGAACCGAACAGCTTGCCTTCGTCACCGGCGGTGGCAGTGATAGTCACTTCCAGCTCAGCCAGTTGGGCAGCGCGAGTTTCGGCCGAAGCTTTTTTGTCTGCTGCTGCTTTTTCCAGCTCAGCACGACGCTCTTCAAACGCAGCCAGGTTGGCAGCGGTTGCAGCGGTGGCTTTGCCGTATGGCAGCAGGTAGTTACGACCGTAACCGGCCTTAACGTTCACTTTGTCGCCCAGGTTGCCCAGGTTGGCGACTTTTTCCAGAAGGATCAGTTGCATGTGAAAATCCTCTAACTTTTAACCTTCACCGTTCGCGTTATCGGCGTCTTTCGACGCCAGACGACCGCGAAAATCAATCAGGCCGTCGACAATGGCCAAAACCACGAGTAACGGATAGATCAGCTGCATGAACAGCAACAGCGTCACGTACAACCCCACCAGCCAAAACTTGGCCAGGCGCTTTCGCGCAACCAGCCCGTGAATCAGGGCCAGCCCGGCAAACACCAGCGGTACACTGCAAATCGGCGCCAGCAAGGCCATCTGAGGACCGAAGTTCGGCCCGACAACCATGCACGCCAGCAGCAACATCGCCGGCCCCGCGGGAATTCTGATACTGCGAAACTCGCGACCAAAACCACCCGGGTTGTACAACAACGCCTGCCAATAACGCCCAAGAATCAGGCTCAGCACGCTGACGACCTGCAACAATGCCGCAATCAGGCCGGTCAGGACCGGGGCAATCAGTGACGCAAACCGCGCTCGCTCATCTACCGACAATTGCTGGTAGAGATCCCCGAGGGCCAGGGGCAGGATCTTGACGATCTCCTGCGCCAGCGCCTCGATTTGCGGGCGGAAAGCCGCGCCAAGCATCACTGAGTACACCAACCCCAATGCCACGCTGACCAGCAGCGTGCGGACCCAGGACTCACTTGCGCGCAGAACCAACGCAAGGCTCGATGACCCCAGCAGTACCAGAAGTACCCGTGGATCACCCATTTGCAGCCACCAGATCAAGGCCGGCAACAAACCCAGGGCAAGAACGCCAAGGGCGTCCTTCAAACCGCGCCGCAGCAGCACAAGGCAACCCGCGGCAGCACCCAACCAATAAAGCAACGGCAATGCCGCACAGCCAGCCACTACCAGAGTGGCCTGCACACGACCGCGCATGATGAACTCAGCTAAGGCGCGCATGCATTCAATCCCTTACTACTTGTCGACTGCCCGGTCTCAGCGGCCGTGGCTGTCGGTGTAGGCCAGCAGGGCCAGGAAGCGGGCGCGCTTGATAGCGGTGGCCAGCTGACGCTGATAACGTGCTTTGGTACCGGTGATACGGCTTGGAACGATTTTGCCGGTCTCGGATACGTAGGCTTTCAGAGTGTTGAGATCTTTGTAATCGATCTCTTTCACGTCTTCAGCGGTGAAGCGGCAGAATTTACGACGACGGAAGAAACGTGCCATTTGATAGGCTCCTTAAAAGGTCCGTGGATTACTCGTCAGCGTTATCGCTGTTGTCGCTGTCATCACTATCAGCGCTATCAGCGCCTTCGTGCTCAGGACGGTCGCGACGCTCACGGCGCTCACTGCGGTTTTCTTCAGCCTTGAGCATCTCGGATTGGCCGGTAACGGCTTCTTCGCGACGGATGACCAGGTTACGGATCACAGCATCGTTGTAGCGGAAGTTGTCTTCCAGCTCGGCCAGGGCCTTGCCAGTGCACTCAACGTTCAGCATCACGTAGTGAGCCTTGTGAACATTGTTGATTGCGTAGGCCAGTTGACGACGGCCCCAATCTTCCAGACGGTGGATTTTGCCGCCGTCTTCTTCGATCAGCTTGGTGTAACGCTCAACCATGCCGCCGACTTGCTCGCTTTGATCCGGGTGGACCAAAAAGATGATTTCGTAATGACGCATGAATGCTCCTTACGGGTTGTAGCCTGCCGCTAAAAAACGGTCAGACAAGGAGTGAATGACACTTATGGATCTTGCCGCAGGGAGGCACATCGGTGCCCGCCAGGAAGGCAAGGGGCGCAATTGTAGAGAAGGGGACGGTGCGAAGCAAGGTGATTGGTGATTATTTGAACAATCTCCTAAACACCCCAAAACGACTGTGGGAGGGGGCTTGCCCCCGATGGCAGTGGTTCAGTCACCCTATCCGGGACTGAAACACCGCTATCGAGGGCAAGCCCCCTCCCACATTGTGAGCTGCGCCAGCGCTTATTTCTTCTTGGCTTTGGCCTTGGCACCGCGCTGACGCTGGGCTTCGAACAGGCACACGCCGGTGGCGACCGACACGTTGAGGCTGCTGACGCTACCGGCCATCGGCAGATGCACCAGGTAATCGCAATGCTCGCGGGTCAGGCGACGCATGCCCTTGCCTTCAGCGCCCATGATCAGGATGGTCGGGCCGGTAAGGTCCTGGTCGTAAATGCTGACCTCGGCCTCCCCCGCCGTACCCACGACCCACAGGCCACGCTGCTGGAGCTTCTCCAGGGTACGCGCCAGGTTGGTCACGGCCACCAGCGGAATCACTTCCGCTGCGCCACACGCCACTTTACGCACAACCGGCGTCAGGGTGGCTGACTTGTCCTTGGGCACGATCACCGCCAGCGCACCGGCGGCATCCGCCGAGCGCAGGCAGGCGCCGAGGTTGTGTGGGTCGGTCACGCCGTCCAGCACCAGCAGCAGCGGCGCGCCTTCGGTGCGGTCGAGCAACTCGTCGAGCATGGCTTCACCCCAGACCTGGCTCGGACTTACGTCCGCAACCACACCCTGGTGAACACCTTCAACCCAGACGTCCATTTCGCGACGCTCGGCCTGGCCGATGGCGACCTTGTTTAGCGTCGCCAGCTCAACCAGCGCCTGTACGCGCGGCTCGCTGCGACCTTCCGCCAACCACACTTGCTTGACGCGCTTGGGGTGGTGACGCAGCAGTGCTTCTACGGCGTGGACGCCGTAGATTTTTTCCAGACTCATGACTTGGCCTTAGGTTTGCGCGACCCGCCGCTCCTGGCAGGGGCCGAACCCGCTTTTGGCGGGCCTTTACGGTGTTTACTTGGTTTGCTCGACGGATTTTCCGCCCCGCGGGACTTTCCCCCAGACGCCGCTTTACCACCGCTTTTGGCTTCGTTGAGCAGTTGTTGCTTCAACTCGCGGCTTTTACGCAGCTCAGCGTTTTTCGCCGCAGCGTCGCTTGGGCGGTAGGCTTCGGGGGCCTTTTCCTTGGTCGACGAACGACGACCCGCCTTGGCGGGCGCGGGCTCGGCGGCGGCTGCCTTGGCAGGAGCGGCCTTGCCTTTGCTGGTCGGTTCGCTACCACGCTTTTTACGGCTACCCGGCGATTCTGCCGGCTTGTCGGACATACCGAAGTCGATCTTGCGCTCGTCGAGGTCGACACGCATGACCTGCACTTCCACGGTATCGCCCAGACGGAAGCTGCGACCGGTGCGCTCGCCCGCCAGGCGGTGATGCACAGGATCGAAGTGGTAGTAGTCACCCGGCAGGGCCGTGACGTGCACCAGGCCTTCGACGTAGATGTCGGTCAGCTCGACGAACAGGCCAAAGCCGGTCACGGCAGTGATCACGCCCGGGAAGGTTTCGCCCACGCGATCCTTCATGAACTCGCACTTGAGCCAGTTCACCACGTCGCGGGTGGCTTCGTCGGCACGGCGCTCGCTCATCGAGCACTGCTCGCCCAACTGTTCCAGGGCCGCTTCGTCGTAAGGATAGATCCGCGCCTTCGGAATGGTCATGGCACCGGCGCGCTTGACGTGCGGGGTGTCTTGCTTGGAGTGGATCACGCTGCGGATCGCGCGGTGCGTGAGCAGGTCCGGGTAACGACGGATCGGCGACGTGAAGTGGGTGTACGCCTCGTAATTCAGGCCGAAGTGGCCCTGATTATCGGCGCTGTACACCGCCTGGCTCAGGGAGCGCAGCATCACGGTCTGGATCACGTGGTAATCCGGACGGTCCTTGATGCTGGCCAACAGCGCCTGGTAGTCCTTCGGCGTCGGGCCGTCCTTGCCTTTGTGCAGGGACAGGCCGAGCTCACCGAGGAACGCGCGCAGTTTTTCCAGGCGCTCCGGCGGCGGGCCGTCGTGCACACGGTAAAGCGCAGGAATCTCGTGCTTCTTGAGGAACTCAGCGGTGGCCACGTTGGCCGCCAGCATGCACTCCTCGATCAGCTTGTGAGCATCGTTACGGGTCGTCGGGGTGATCGCGGCGATCTTGCGCTCGGAACCGAAGACAATCCGGGTTTCCTGGGTTTCAAAATCGATCGCGCCGCGGGTATGACGAGCGCCCAGCAATACCTTGTACAGCGAATACAGCTGCTTGAGGTGCGGCACCACGCCGGCGTATTCGCCACGCAGGGCCTTGGCTTCGCTGGTTTTCGGCGCTTCCAGGATGGTGCTGACCTTGTTGTAGGTCAAACGCGCCTGGGAGTGGATCACCGCTTCGTAGAACTGATAATCGGTCATTTCGCCGGTTTTCGAGATGGTCATCTCGCACACCATGGCCAAACGGTCGACTTTCGGGTTCAGGGAGCACAGGCCGTTGGACAACTGCTCAGGCAGCATCGGGATCACGCGCTCGGGGAAATACACCGAGTTGCCGCGCACCTGGGCTTCATTGTCCAGGGCCGAACCGATCTTGACGTAGCTGGACACGTCGGCAATCGCGACAAACAACTTCCAGCCGCCGGAGAACAGGCGCAGCTTGCCAGGCCTGGCTTCGCAGTAGACCGCATCGTCGAAGTCACGGGCATCTTCGCCGTCGATGGTGACGAACGGCAGATGACGCAGGTCGATGCGTTTCTCTTTGTCTTTCTCTTCGACTTCAGGCTTGAGCTTGCCGGCTTCTTTCAGCACAGCCTCAGGCCAGACGTGAGGAATATCGTAGGTGCGCAGCGCAACGTCGATCTCCATGCCCGGCGCCATGTAGTTGCCGACCACTTCGACGATATCGCCCTGTGGCTGGAACCGTGCGGTGGGCCAGTGGGTAATCTTCACTTCGACGAACTGACCGACCTTGGCGGCGCCATTGCGGCCCGGAGTGATCAGCACTTCCTGCTGCACCTTCGGGTTGTCCGGCACGACAAAACCGATGCCGCCTTCCTCGAAATAGCGACCGACGATGGACTCGTGGGCACGGGACACCACTTCGACGATCACGCCTTCACGGCGACCACGACGGTCCAGGCCGGACACACGGGCCAGGGCACGGTCGCCGTCGAAGACCAGGCGCATTTGCGCCGGGCTCATGAACAGGTCGTCACTGCCGTCGTCCGGGATCAGGAAACCGAAGCCGTCACGGTGCCCGGCAATGCGGCCCAGGATCAGGTCGAGCTTATCCACAGGCGCGTAAGTGCCACGGCGGGTGTAGATCAGTTGAGCGTCGCGCTCCATGGCACGCAGGCGGCGGCGCAGGGCTTCGAGCTGGTCTTCGGTGGTCAGACCGAATTCTTCGACCAACTGCTCGCGGCTAGCAGGCGAACCCCGATCGGCGAGATGCGCCAGGATCAGTTCGCGGCTAGGAATAGGGTTTTCATATTTTTCCGCTTCACGAGCGGCCTCGGGATCGAGGGACTGCCAATCGGCCATTAGAGAGTTTTCACCTTGTCTATATGCGGGTTAGTTTGGCATACGCGTATTGAAACGGGAAATTTCAGGCGTCAACAAGCGTTTAAAAGCCTTTTCCAGCCCTCAACGAGCACCTTGCACGACCATTGGCGAAATATTCCAGGATTTTTTCATGGCAGGGGTTTACAGCCAATAATCGCCTCCGTATAGTGCGCGCCATCGACGACGGCAACGTTGTTTGATAATGCCCAGGTGGTGAAATTGGTAGACACGCCAGCTTCAGGTGCTGGTGATCGCAAGGTCGTGGAAGTTCGAGTCTTCTCCTGGGCACCAAATTCAGATCAAACCCGCGAAAGCGGGTTTTTTCGTTTCAGGTCTTTGATTTTTAACGTGAATCTCGATTTATTTTTTTGAATCAGGGGTTTACAGATCAAAAAGGCCTCCGTATAGTTCGTTCCATCAACAGCGGCAACGTTGCTTGATAATGCCCAGGTGGTGAAATTGGTAGACACGCCAGCTTCAGGTGCTGGTGATCGCAAGGTCGTGGAAGTTCGAGTCTTCTCCTGGGCACCAAATTCAGATCAAACCCGCGAAAGCGGGTTTTTTCGTTTCCGGGGTTTGAAAACTTTCCCGCCAATAACCTCCTCGTCCGCACCTGAGAAACTTTATCGTTTATCCTTGTAAGTATTTGTTGCATACAAGTGAGGAACACCCCGGATGATGATCCGCGATACCCGTCTCAAGACATCCCTTCTGCGTGGCCTGACCATCACTCTGCTCGGCCTGACCCTGCTCTCGCCCGCCGCCCATGCTGCCGACAAGGTCTCCCTGACCCTGTACAACGGCCAGCACAAGGAAGTCGGCGATGAACTCGCCAAGGCGTTCGAAGCCAAGACCGGCATTCACGTCAACGTGCGCAAAGGCAGCAGCAACCAGCTCGCGAGCCAGGTCGTGGAAGAAGGCGACCGCTCACCCGCCGACGTGATCTATACGGAAGAATCGCCGCCCCTGAACAAACTCGGCGAGCAAGGCATGCTGGCCAAGATCGATGCCAGCACCCTGGACGTACTGCCCAAGGATTATGTGGGCGCCAACGGCGACTGGATGGGCGTGACCGCCCGCACCCGCGTCGTGGCGTTCAACCCGAAACTGATCGCCGAAAAAGACCTGCCCAAGTCCGTGCTGGATTTCGCCGGCCCCGAGTGGCAAGGCAAAGTTGGCTTCGTGCCCACCAGCGGCGCGTTTCAAGAACAAGCTGTGGCGATCATCAAGCTGCACGGTCGCGACGCCGCCGAAGAATGGCTGACCGGCCTGCGCGCCTTCGGCAAGGTATACAGCAACAATATGGTCGCCCTCAAAGCCGTCGAAAACGGCGAAGTGGCCACCGTGCTGGTGAACAACTACTACTGGTTCGCCCTGAAGAAAGAAAAAACCAACCTGGACTCCCAGTTGCACTACTTCACCAATGGCGACGCTGGCGGCCTGGTCACCGTGTCTTCCGCTGCCGCGCTCAAATCCAGCAAGCACCCGAAAGAAGCCCAGCAACTGCTGGCGTTCATGGCCAGTGAAGAAGGCCAGCGCGTGATCACCAACACTTCGGCGGAGTACCCGCTGCGCAAGGGCATGGAGTCCAACCGTGGCCTCAAGCCTTTCAGCGAGCTGCAACCGCCGAAAGTCACCCCCGCTGACCTGGGCAATGCCGAAGAAGCCCTGGACCTGGAACGTGACGTTGGCCTGAACTGATGAACCCATCGCTCCCCGCTCCCGCCCTGCGCGGGGGGTTTCGCCCGCGACGCAAACGCCCGTCGATCTGGCTGCTGCTGCCGGTACTGTTTCTGGTGGGCTTGAGCCTGCTGCCGTTGGCATATGTCGGGCTCAAAGCCTGGCAGGCCGGCTGGGCCGAGGCGGTGCATCTGTTGTGGCGGCCGTATGTGTTCGGGCTGCTGCGCAATACCCTGGCACTGATGGTCGGCGTGACGGTGGCATGCTGCGTGGTCGGGCTGTCCCTGGCCTGGCTGCTGGAGCGCAGCAACCTGCCGGGGCGCCGCATATGGGGGGTGATCCTGTGCCTGCCGTTTGCGGTGCCGGCGTTTGTCAGCAGCTTTACCTGGGTCTCGCTGAGCGCCAGTTTCGAAGGGCTGGGCGGCGCGATCCTGGTGATGAGTTTGTCCAAATACCCACTGGTTTTTTTGCCGGTGGCCGCGACCTTGCGCAATCTCGACCCGTCCCTTGAAGAATCGGCCCGCACCCTGGGCATGAATCGCTGGGGCGTGTTTTTCCGCATCACCCTGCCCCTGCTCTGGCCTTCGCTGCTGGCCGGAGCGCTGCTGATCGCGCTGCATATGCTGGTGGAGTTCGGCGCGCTGTCGATTATCGGCCTGCAGACCTTCACCACCGCGATCTATCAGCAGTTCGAACTGGAATTCAGCAACGCCAACGCTGCGATGCTGTCGGCGGTGCTGCTGGTGATGTGCCTGACCTTGCTGTGGCTGGAGCTGCGCGTGCGCGGCAAGGGCCGGCATGTGCGTATCGGCCAAGGCGCGGCGCGGCATGCGGAGCAGGTTCGATTAGGTCGGTGGGCGCCACTGGGCCAGGTGTATTGCCTCGCGCTGGCGATCATCGGCAGCGGTATTCCGCTGGGGATGCTTGGGTATTGGCTGGCAGTGGGTTCGTCGGCAGCGTTTCCAGTGGCCGAGATCAGCGAAGCGCTGCTGTCGTCCCTGGCGCTGTCCCTCGGCGGCGCAGCGTTATGTCTAGTGCTGGCGATGCCAGTCGGGTTGTTGGTGGTGCGTTATAAAGGCCAACTGGCGATCTGGGCAGAACGCCTGCCGTACCTGCTGCATGCCCTACCCGGCCTGGTGATTGCGTTGACGCTGGTGTATTTCGCACTGCATTACGTGCCCGTGCTGTATCAGACATCCGCACTGCTGCTGATTGCCTATGCGCTGTTGTTTTTGCCGTTGGCCCAAGCGCCGATCCGTACTGCATTGAACAAGGCGGCACCGCAATTGGAAGAGGCTGCACGCACCTTGGGCGCGTCGTCGTTCAGCGCGTTCTGCCGGGTGACCTTGCCGATCATCTTTCCGGCATTGGGGGCGGCGTTTGCACTGGTGTTTCTGGACGCGATGAAGGAATTGACGGCGACGTTGCTGCTGAGTCCGACCGGGTTGAACACCCTGGCGACGGCGGTGTGGGCGCACACCTCGAATGTTGAGTTTGCGGCGGCGGCGCCGTATGCAGCGCTGTTGATTCTGGTGTCGGGGTTGCCGGTTTATTTGCTGACGACTCGGATGTACCTGAGTCGCTGAGTCCGTCATCGGGGGCAAGTCGAATCGTCGCACCGCCCCTCCCACACTTGAACGTGTTCACAGATCGAAATGTGGGAGGGGGCTTGCCCCCGATGAGGCCAGTACAGGCAACACTAGGCCCTGAACTGCCCCAGGCTCGCCTTCAACTGCGCCGCCAACCCATCCAGCACCTTGCCACTGGCCGTCGTCTCCACCACCGCCTGCGCCGCACGCTCGGCCTGGGCGTGGATCACCTCGACACGCCCACGCACCGCATGCGCGCCCTGAGCCTGATGCTCAGCCGCACGCGTGGCCAAGCCAATTGCCGCATGCACTTGCTCCACCGACGCCTGTACCGTCTGCTGCAAACGCACACTGTCGCGCAGCACCAGCAAGCCTTCATTCGCTTGGCGTCCGGCCTTGCCGATGGTTTCCACCGCCTCCCGCGCGCCCTGCTGCAACGCGACGATATGCGCCTGAATATCCCCGGTGGAGCTCTGGGTCTTGCTCGCCAGCGCCCGCACCTCATCGGCCACCACCGCAAAGCCACGTCCGGTCTCACCGGCCCGCGCCGCTTCGATGGCCGCGTTGAGCGCCAACAAGTTGGTCTGCTCAGCAATACCATGAATCACGGTGAGCACCACTTCGATCTGCTCGCTTTGCTGGGCCAGGCGCTCAATCACCTTCGAGCCGGCCTGCACCTGCCCCGCCAGCGCCTCGATCAAACCGCCGACCTCCGCCGAGGTGCGCGAGTTTTCATCCGTGGCCTGGCGAATATCCACCACCTGCTGCAACGCGGCCTGCATCGCATGGCTTTCGGCCTGGGCCTCATCGGCCATTTGCGACAGCGCGCGCAGGCTCTCGGCCACCTCGTCACGCTGTAATCCGGCTGCGGCATCGGCACCGGCGTTGCGCAGGGTCATGGCGCCGATTTCCACGCCGGTACGCTGGGCCACGTCGCCCGCCTCGCGCACGATCGGCTGCAACTTATCCACAAAGCGATTGACCGCCGAAGCCATGTCGCCGATTTCGTCCTTGCTGCTGATCTGCACACGCTTGGTGAGGTCGCCTTCGCCCGCGGCCAGGTCATCCATGGCGGCAATCAACAGCTTCAGGCGATTGACCACGCGGCGACCCAACACGACAGCGATCAGCAGCAACACGCCACAGCCGACGATGGCGAGCCCCATACCTATGCGCCAGCGCAAGGTGCCCGCAGCATCTTGCACTGCGAGGGTAGTGTTGGCGGTCATCTGGGTGGCGGTGGCTTGCGCGGACTGCAGGCGCGCACCCATGGCCGTCGCGCTGTCGGCTGCGGCGCCCTTGAGGCTGTCGCCGACCAATTCATCACCGCTGGCGATCAATGCGGCGAAGCGCTTATCCAGCGCTTGCAGGTCGGCCTCGACCGACGCGGTGGAGACGCCCATGAGCACCTTGCCGATCTCCACGCCATTGGGGCTGATGGATGCCTCGACGTAATACACCGACGGATCGTTCTTCGCAGCGTTCAAGACCTTGTCCAGAGCGCGTTCGCCCTGGCCCTTTTCCAGCAGCGCCTTGTTGATCGGGTTTTCCCGGTTCAGGTAGCGGGTCAGGTGCTCACCGGCCGCGTCGTCGTACACCACGAACAGCACGTTGGGATTGCGCTGAGCGCGCCGGGCGAACTCCGACAGGGTCGGCACATCGCTGTCCCACATGGCACGGGGCGCGACCGAGGCCAGCAACTGGGCCATGTCATTGGCAGAGTCCTTCAGGTCTTTTTCCAGGGTCGCACGCAGTTGTTTCTGCTCTTCCTGCAACCGCGTAGAAAGCCCCGCCGTCAGGCGCTGGCGCGTACTGGTCGACAAGCTCTCGAGACTGGACGTGACTTCCTTGCCAGCCTGGGCCAGCTCGCCAGACAGTTTCTGGCTGTCGATCCCCAGGCGATTGCCCAATTCAGCCTCCAGCGCCGAGACCGTGCTTCGTGTAAGGGCAACGGCCACCAGCACCTGCACCAAAAGAGCGATACCAAGGGTAACGAACACCGGCCGCAACAGACGGCTTTGTAACAACGAAAGAACGGCAGACATCGGGAATCCCTCCACCACGGGTGCCATTAATTTGATAGCACCGCGAAAGAGAGATTCAAAGCAAGGGGCGTGCCGCTCGGACGGCAGAAACGACAAAGGGCTCCCGAAGGAGCCCTTTGCTTTTTACATCAACGGCTTATTAAGCGAACGGGTGGCGCAGAACGATGGTTTCGTTGCGGTCCGGACCTGTCGAAATAATGTCGATCGGTGCACCGATCAGCGCCTCAACACGCTTGATGTAGGCACGGGCGTTGGCCGGCAGCTCTTCCAGGGTCTTGGCACCCACGGTCGATTCAGTCCAGCCCGGCACTTCTTCGTACACAGGCTGCAGGCCCACGTAGCTGTCGGCGTCGGTCGGGGCAACATCTTGACCGTTTGCGTCTTTGTAGCCGACGCAGATGTTGATGGTTTCCAGGCCATCGAGCACGTCCAGCTTGGTCAGGCAGATGCCCGAGATGCTGTTCACGTCGATAGCGCGACGCAGGATAACGGCGTCGAACCAGCCGCAACGACGGGCACGGCCGGTGGTTGCACCGAACTCGTGACCTTGCTTGGCCAGGTGAGCGCCGACTTCGTCGAACAGCTCAGTCGGGAATGGACCCGAACCTACACGGGTGGTGTAGGCCTTGGTGATGCCCAGGATGTAGTCCAGGAACATCGGGCCAACACCCGAGCCAGTCGCTACGCCACCGGCGGTGGTGTTGGAGCTGGTCACGTACGGGTAGGTGCCGTGGTCGATGTCCAGCAGGGAGCCTTGGGCGCCTTCGAACATGATGTCCTTGCCAGCGCGACGCAGGTCATGCAGCTCGGCCGTGACGTCCAGCATCAGCGGCTTGAGCAGCTCAGCGTATTCCTTGCACTCGGCCAGGGTCTTTTCAAACTCGATGGCAGGCTCTTTGTAGTAACCGACCAGCATGAAGTTGTGGTAATCCACCAGTTCACGCAGCTTGTCTTCAAAGCGCGGCATGTTGAGCAGGTCGCCCACACGCAGGCCACGGCGGGCAACCTTGTCTTCGTACGCAGGGCCGATGCCGCGACCGGTAGTGCCGATCTTCAGCTCGCCACGGGCCTTTTCACGGGCCTGGTCCAGCGCAACATGGAAGGACAGGATCAGCGGGCAGGACGGGCTGATACGCAGGCGCTCGCGCACCGGTACGCCTTTCTCTTCCAGCTTGATGATCTCGCGCAGCAGGGCGTCGGGGGCAACCACCACGCCGTTGCCGATCAGGCACTGCACGCCTTCGCGCAGTACACCCGACGGAATCAGGTGCAAGACAGTTTTTTCGCCATCGATGACCAAGGTGTGGCCAGCGTTGTGGCCACCTTGGTAGCGCACTACGGCGGCAGCATGTTCGGTCAGCAGATCAACGATCTTGCCTTTGCCCTCATCACCCCATTGGGTGCCCAGGACTACGACATTCTTACCCATAACACTTGTCCTCATTCGCGCAAACTTGGTGCCGGCGATGGCCGGCAGGAAAACTCAAGAAGCCAGTGGCGATACTTGCCAAAGCCCGTTCTGCAGAATCAATTGCCGGTCGCAGTCCGCATCACGGGCGGCGGCCAATGGCTGGCCAGGCAACGCCTGGACAACACGCTGACCCTCACTGCGCAACTGGCAAACCTGCTGCCAGAGTGCTGCGTCCGTACTGTCGGGCATCCAGATGCCACCAGACGGCAGCTCGACCTCAGCACGCCCCAGGGTCACCAGGGTTTTCAAATCGGTGGAAAAGCCAGTCGCCGGACGGGCGCGACCGAAGTCGGCACCAATATCGTCATAACGACCGCCTTGGGCGATGGCCTGGCCAACACCCGGTACAAATACAGCGAACACCACACCGGTGTGGTAGTGATAACCGCGCAATTCACCCAGGTCAAAATACAGCGGCAGCTCAGGGAAACGCGCCGACAACTGCTCGGCAATCGCCAGCACGTCGTCCAATGCCGCCCGGACTGGCGCCGGCGCCTTGGCCAGTCGCTCACGCGCAGCCGCCAGCACTTCACGGCCACCGCACAGGTTGACCAGGGCACGCAGCATTTCGGCCAGGTCCGCAGGCACGCCTTCGGTCAGCGCGATCACTTCGTCGATGGCCTTGCGTTGCAGGGCATCGAACAACTGCTGTTCCACTTCACCGGACAAACCGGCCGCACGGGCGAGGCCGCGGTAGATACCCACGTGACCCAGGTCCATGTGGACATCCGGCACGTCAGCCAGTTGCAGCATGGCCAACATCAAGCTGATCACTTCGACGTCGCTGCTCGGGCTGGCATCGCCGTACAACTCGGCGCCCAGTTGAATCGGGCTGCGCGAAGAAGACAAGGCGCGCGGTTGCGCATGCAGCACGCTGCCGGCGTAGCACAGGCGACTCGGTCCTTCGCGGCGCAGGGTGTGCGCATCAATGCGCGCCACTTGCGGCGTGATGTCGGCACGGAAACCCATTTGCCGGCCCGATTGCGGGTCGATGACCTTGAAGGTGCGCAGATCCAGGTCCTGGCCCGCGCCGGTCAGCAGGGATTCCAGGTACTCGATATGCGGGGTCACGACAAACTCGTAACCCCAGCTCTGGAACAGATCCAACACCTGGCGACGCGCTACTTCGATGCGCGCAGCTTCTGGTGGCAGTACTTCTTCGATGCCATCTGGCAGCAGCCAGCGGTCTACCGTTGCCATTACGCCATTCCCCTTTGATCCGGGCGGCCAGCCCTCGGCCGAGCCTTGAGTGAAGCAGAAAATGCTCGTCGCCTGCATAAACCACGCGCAAGAGCGACGTGACGAACGGCCTGTAACCGGCCTCGTCGGGCACTTTCCTCGAAAAACCTGTCACGCCTGCCGAATCAAACATGCAGACGCAAAAAAGCCGGGAATTTCCCGGCTGCCGCATCATACACCCGTTTTCTGAAAGGATCACCCCGCCAGGCGTTTTAGCCGCCCGACGGAGTGCGTCCTACGAGTTACTTGGCTTTTTCCAGGTAGCGGAAGAAATCGCTGCTTGGGTCCAGCACCATGACGTCGGTTTTGTTCGCGAAGCTTTCACGGTAGGCGCGCAGGCTACGGTAGAACGCGTAGAACTCCTGGTCCTGGCCGTAGGCCTTGGCGTAGATCGCAGCGGCTTGAGCGTCGCCATCACCACGGGCCTCTTCAGACTCGCGATAGGCTTCTGCCAGCAGTACACGACGCTGACGGTCGGCATCCGCACGGATACCTTCAGCCAACTCGTTACCCTTGGCGCGGTGCTCACGAGCCTCACGCTCACGCTCGGTGCTCATACGTTCGAACACGCTGCGGTTCACTTCCTTCGGCAGGTCGATGGCCTTGACCCGGACATCGACCACTTCGATACCCAGCTCTTTTTCAGCCATGGTGTTCAGCGAACGGGTGATGTCTGCCATCAGCGCATCACGTTCACCGGACACTACCTCGTGCAGGGTGCGCTTACCAAACTGGTCACGCAGGCCCGATTCCAGACGGCGCGACAAACGCTCGTCAGCAATCTGCTTGAGGCCGGAAGTCGCAGTGTAGAAGCGCTCGGCATCCTTGACGCGCCACTTGGCGTAGGCGTCAACCATCACGGCTTTCTTTTCCAGGGTCAGGAAGCGCTGTGTCGGAGCATCCAGGGTCATCAGGCGGGCGTCGAACTTGCGCACCTGGTTGACGTAGGGGACTTTCACATGCAGGCCCGGCTGGACATCCGCCTGGACCACGCGACCGAATTGCAGCAGCACCGCACGCTCGGTCTGAGCCACGATGTAGAAGCAGTTCCAGGCAGCGATGACCACGACGACGCCCACAATCAGGGCGGTCAGCGATTTATTGCTCATCAACGACTCTCCCTGGTACGTGTTTGCTGTTGCAGCAAGTCAGCGGCCGCGCGGGCGCTCGCTTCGTTGGCAGCGGCATTCGAACCGGTGGACGGCGCGCCAGTGCCGCTACGACCACCTTCGATCATCTTGTCCAGCGGCAGGTACAGCAGGTTGTTCTGCCCACCCTTGCTGCCGGTCACGAGGACCTTGCTGGTGTTGCTGAAGACTTCCTGCATGGTGTCCAGGTACAGACGCTCACGCGTAACCTCCGGCGCCTTGCGGTACTCGGCGACCAGCTTGGTAAAGCGGTCGGCCTCACCCTTGGCGCGGGAGACCACTTCGTCGCGGTAACCGTTGGCATCCTCGAGGATACGCTGGGCCTGACCACGGGCTTCCGGCACCACGCCGTTGGCGTAGGTTTCAGCCTGGTTGCGCGAACGCTGCTCGTCTTCACGGGCGCGAATCACGTCATCGAAGGCTTCCTGCACTTCACGCGGTGCAGCTGCGCTCTGTACGTTCACCTGAGTGACGGTGATACCGGTGCGATAGGTATCGAGGAACCGTTGCAGGCGCTCCTTGATTTCGCTGGCCATCAATTCACGACCTTCGGTCAGCACCTGGTCCATCGCGGTAGAACCGACGACGTGGCGCAGGGCGCTTTCGGTAGCGTGTTGCAGGCTGATTTCCGGCTGATCGACGTTCAGCACGAAGTCCTGCAGGTTGCTGATCTTGTACTGCACGGTCAGCGGCACTTCGACGATGTTCTCGTCTTCGGTCAGCATCTGGCCCTGCTTGGTGTAGGCACGCTCACGCGTGACGTTCTCCATGTACTTCTTGTCGATCGGCGGGAAATAGATGTTCAGGCCCGGGCCGACAGTTTCGTAGTACTTGCCGAAGCGCAGCACCACGGCCTGCTCCTGCTCGTCCACGACGTAGACAGCGCTGTACAGCCAAACGGCTGCGAGCACGACAAGACCCAGGCCCAGCAGGCCGTAGCCGCCGCCCTTGCTTGTGCGACCACCGTCGTCACCACCACGTTTTTTTCCACCACCGAACAACCCATTCAGGCTTTCCTGCAGCTTTCGGAAGGCCTCGTCGAGATCCGGTGGCCCCTTGCGGTCGCCATTATTGCGGCGTTTACCACCCCAAGGATCCTGATTATTCGAGTTGCCACCCGGCTCATTCCAAGCCATAGCGCTCTCCATCTGATAAAGCAAAGACGCACCCACGGCGCGCCGACCAATGCTACAGAATGCCTGCTACTGCGGCACAACCGCTTTCGGAGGCTTTTATTGCAAAGTGTGTTGTTCGATGAACTCTGTCGGAACAACGCCTTCACGGCTGACCAGCCGATTCAGCTCCGCACGCGGCAATCGAACGGCCAGCAAGCTGACACCTTCTTCGTCGTGTTCTTCTTTCTGTACCGCGCCCAGTTCGAAGAACTGTGCACGCAGTCGAGCAAAACGCTGCGGCAAGCGCAAGGTTCCGACGAACAAATCGCCGCCGAGTAACTCGGAGATGGCTTGTTCGAGCAGTTCCAAGCCACTGCCATCGCGCGCTGACAGCCATACCCGTTGGGGCCTGCCGTTCTCGTCGCGCTGGATTTGTGGCTCAACGCCTTCAAGCAAATCGAGTTTGTTATAGACCTCGAGGATCGGCAAGTCCTGGGCACCAATCTCGCCCAGCACCAACATCACCTGTTCAATCTGCAACATGCGATCCGGTTCAGCCGCATCGATCACGTGCAACAGCAAGTCGGAATTGCTCGACTCTTCGAGCGTAGACCGAAATGCCTCGACCAGCTTGTGGGGCAAGTGCCGAATGAAGCCCACGGTGTCGGCCAGCACGATCGGCCCCAGGTCGGCCAGGTCCAGGCGGCGCAGGGTCGGATCGAGGGTGGCGAACAGTTGGTCGGCCGCGTAGACGTCAGACTTGGTGACGTTGTTGAACAGCGTGGACTTGCCGGCGTTGGTATAGCCCACCAGGGACACGGTAGGGATATCCGCACGGGAACGGCCACGGCGCGATTGCTCACGCTGGCTGCGCACTTTTTCCAGGCGACCCTTGATCTGGCGCAGGCGAACCCGCAGCAGGCGCCGGTCGGTTTCGAGCTGGGTTTCACCCGGGCCACGCATGCCGATACCGCCACCCTGACGCTCAAGGTGAGTCCAGCCGCGAACCAGGCGTGTGCTCATGTGGTCAAGCTGGGCCAGTTCAACCTGGAGCTTGCCTTCATGGGTACGGGCGCGCTGGGCGAAAATATCGAGAATCAGGCCGGTACGGTCGATCACGCGACACTCGAACACACGTTCAAGGTTACGTTCCTGACTGGGCGTGAGGACGTGATTGAAGATCACCAGATCGGCTTCTTCGGCGTGGACCAGGTCGCGCAGTTCCTCGACCTTGCCGCTGCCGATCAGGTATTTGGCGGTTGGCCGATGACGCGGCACGTTAAAAAACGCAACGGTCTCGGCGCCGGCCGAATTTGCCAACTCCTGAAACTCCTGCGGATCTTCGCGCGCCTCAGGGTCCTGTCCATCCAAGTGAACGAGAATTACCCGCTCACCACCACCGTGGCGCTCAAAGAACAAAGGAGACTCCTATCAGGCGTTACCTGGCTCAGCGTCAGCTACATCGTCACCGGCAGCGCTAGGCAGGCGGATTGGACGAACTGGAACCACTGTCGAGATAGCGTGCTTGTAAACCATCTGGCTGACGGTGTTTTTCAGCAGGATCACGAACTGGTCGAACGACTCGATCGTGCCTTGCAGCTTGATACCGTTGACCAGGTAGATGGAAACCCCCACTTTCTCTTTACGTAAAGTATTCAGGTAAGGGTCTTGTAGCGAATGCCCTTTTGACATGTGTCGCACTCCTTTAAGGATCAATAATAAAAAATCGGAAAAATAGATAGCTTATGGCCGTCACACCCCCAAGGATAGACGGCAATTGCAAGGACTCAGCTCAATATGGAGACCGTTCCCAAGTATTTCAAGGCGCGTGACAGATTGTCGCTGTCCAGGCTGTCCAGCCAGTGCAAATCGCTCCAGCTGCGCAACCAGGTGAACTGGCGCTTCGCCAATTGGCGCGTGGCGATGATGCCGCGCTCCTGCATTTCGGCTGACGTCAGCTTGCCATCCAGATGATCCCAGACTTGGCGGTAACCTACAGCACGTATCGAAGGCAGCCCCGGATGCAGGTCACCTCTTGAACGCAGAGCTACGACCTCGTCCACAAACCCCTGTTCCAACATAATTGTGAATCTTTGTGCAATTCGCTCGTGCAACACCTGGCGATTCGCCGGGGCAATGGCCAGATTCGCCACAGTATAGGGCAATTGTGACTGTCCAGATGCGCCTACATCAGCACTTTGCGCAGATTGTCGCTGGCGATGTTCAGTCATGGTCTGGCCACTCACACGCCAGACTTCCAGGGCCCGGGTGAGGCGCTGGGGGTCGTTGGGGTGAATGCGCGCGGCGGACACCGGGTCCACAGCCGCCAGTTGGTCGTGCAGGGCTTGCCAGCCAAGGCGTGCAGCCTCTTCTTCGAGTTCGGCGCGCACCTGGGCATCGGCTGGCGGCATGTCTGCCAGACCTTCCTGCAAAGCCTTGTAATAGAGCATTGTACCGCCCACCAGCAAGGGAATATTGCCCCGTGCGGTGATGTCGGCCATCGCAGCCAGGGCGTCGGTGCGGAAGTCTGCCGCCGAATAGCTCTCTGACGGATCGATGATATCGATGAGTTTGTGCGGATACTCAGCCAGCAGCGCCTTGGAAGGCTTGGCCGTGCCGATATCCATGTCCCGATAAACCAGCGCCGAATCGACGCTGATCAGCTCGCAGGGCAACACTTTGGTCAGCTCGATGGCCAGGTCGGTCTTGCCAGCGGCCGTGGGGCCCATCAGGAAAATCGCGGGGGGCAAGGCACTCATCAGCGACCGCGCAAGAACAGTTTGTCCAGATCGTCCAGGCCCATCTGGGTCCAGGTCGGTCGGCCATGGTTGCATTGGCCGCTGCGCTCGGTGTTTTCCATGTCGCGCAGCAGACCGTTCATTTCCGGCAGGGCCAAGCGCCGATTGGCGCGGATCGCACCGTGACAGGCCATGGTGCCGAGCAGTTCATTGATATGGGCCTGGATACGGTCACTGGTGCCGTATTCCATCAGGTCCGCGAGTACATCAGCCACCAGGCGGTTGGCTTCGGCCTGTTTGAGCAGCGCGGGAATCTGGCGGATGGCCAGGGTTTCCGGGCCCAGGCGCTGCAGCTCAAAGCCCAGTTTCTGGAATACGCTGACATGCTCTTCGGCGCAATCGGCCTCACGCTGGCTCACCGCCAGGGACTCGGGCACCAGCAATGGCTGGCCGCTGAGGCCCTCGCTGGCCATGGCGACCTTGAGGCGTTCGTACATGATCCGCTCGTGGGCGGCGTGCATGTCCACCAGCACCAGGCCGTGGGCGTTTTCCGCCAGGATGTAGATACCCTTGAGCTGCGCCAGTGCGTAGCCCAGCGGCGGAATATCACCGCCCCCCTCCGGCAACGCGACCGCCGCACCCTCAGCCCCCGGCAACGGCGCAAAAAACTCGCGATAGGCTGCCTGGGCTTCAGCCACCGGCACTGCCGATTGCGGACGCGGGGTGTACTGATACTGATAACCTGCGCCCGCACCCGAACCGGGTGCGGCATACGAGGGTTGCGGCTGCGGCGATTGCAGCAGGTTGCCGGCTAGGCTCATCTCGCCCTGGGGGCCGAACTCACCGGCCTCCGGCCCGCTTGGCCGCACGACCGCCGTGACGATCGGCGCAGACAGCTGATCGTCCGGGCGAACATCGCCCAGTGTGCGGTGCAGGGTGCCGTAGAGGAAATCATGCACCATGCGCCCATCACGGAAGCGCACTTCGTGTTTGGTCGGGTGCACGTTGACGTCCACCACCGACGGGTCGACCTCGAAGAACAGCACAAAGGTGGGGTGGCGACCGTTGAACAACACGTCGCGATACGCCTGGCGCACCGCGTGGGCCACCAGTTTGTCGCGCACCGCACGGCCGTTGACGAAGAAGTATTGCAAGTCCGCCTGACTGCGGGAGAACGTTGGCAAACCCACCCAACCCCACAGGCGCAGGCCGTTGCGCTCGATTTCAATCGGCAACGCCTGCTCCAGGAACCCGCCGCCGCAGATGGCCGACACACGACGTGCACGGGCAGCGTCGTCGTTGGCTTCATGCAGGCTGAGGATGGTCTTGCCGTTGTGCCGCAGGTGGAACGCCACGTCAAAGCGGGCCAGGGCCAGGCGCTTGATGACTTCCTGCAGGTGATCGAATTCGGTTTTTTCAGCCTTGAGGAATTTGCGGCGCGCCGGGGTGTTGAAAAACAGGTCGCGCACTTCCACCGAGGTGCCCACCGGGTGGGCGGCCGGCTGGACCCTTGGTGCCATGTCGCGACCTTCGGTTTCCACCTGCCAGGCCTGTTCGGCGCTGCGGGTGCGCGAGGTCAGGGTCAGGCGCGCCACCGAGCTGATGGAAGCCAGGGCCTCACCACGAAAGCCCAGGCTCATCACCCGCTCCAGGTCTTCCAGGTCGCGAATCTTGCTGGTGGCGTGACGGGCCAGGGCCAGCGGCAGGTCATCGGAAGAGATGCCACTGCCATCATCCCGTACCCGCAGCAGCTTGACGCCGCCCTGTTCCACATCGACATCGATGCGCTTGGCACCGGAGTCGAGGCTGTTTTCCAGCAACTCCTTGATCACCGAAGCCGGGCGCTCAACCACCTCGCCTGCGGCAATCTGGTTGGCAAGGCGCGGGCTGAGGAGTTCGATGCGCGAGCCGTTGCTCAAGAGGGACTCGCTCATTACTGCGCCGCCAATTCAGTGCCGGGAATGCTCAATACCTGGCCGACTTTCAACTCATCGGTCTTCAGGTTGTTGGCACTGCGCAAGGTAGCCGCCGAGACCTGGAAACGGACCGCCAGCATGGCGAGGGTGTCGCCGGGCTGTACGCGGTGGTCGCGCGGCCCCTGGGCGATCTTGCCGGAGTCGCGCAGCCAGGCGATGTAGGTACCCGGCGGTGGGTTCTGCTGGAAGAACTGCCGCACGCCGGCGCTGATAGAGCGCGCCAGCGCCTGTTGATGGCTGGCACTCGCCAGCTTGGAGGCTTCGTTGGCGTTGGAGATAAACCCGGTTTCCACGAGGATCGACGGGATATCCGGCGACTTCAACACCATGAACCCGGCCTGCTCCACGCGCTGTTTGTGCAGCGAGGTCACCCGGCCGATATTGCTCAAGACCTTTTGGCCAACGTTCAGGCTGGAGGTCAGCGACGCGGTCATCGATAGGTCCAGCAGCACGCCAGCCAGCATCTTGTCCTTGTCATCCAGGGACACGTTGCCGGCACCGCCGATCAAGTCCGAACGGTTTTCACTGTCAGCCAGCCAACGGGCGGTCTCGGACGTGGCACCGCGATCCGACAGGGCAAACACCGAGGCGCCGAACGCGGCGGTGGACGGTGCGGCGTCGGCGTGAATCGACACGAACAGGTCGGCCCCCTTCTTGCGGGCGATCTCGGTGCGGCCGCGCAACGGAATGAAGTAATCGCCGGTACGCGTCAGCTCGGCGCGGTAGCCTTTCATGGCGTTGACCTGGCGTTGCAGCTCGCGGGCGATCGCCAGTACCACGTCTTTTTCGTGCTGCCCACGGGAGCCCGAGGCACCCGGGTCTTCACCGCCGTGGCCGGCGTCGATCACCACGATAATGTCGCGTTTGCCAGCCGGCGCGGGTGGCGGAGGTGGCAACTTGACCTGCGGCTGCGCTGGGTTGACCGGCACAGCGGGAACCGTCGCAACGCTAGGCGTCGGTGCCGGCGGCGGGTTGGCGTCGGCGGCGTTGTCGAACAGGTCGACCACCAGCCGGTTGCCGTACTGCGCGTTGGGCGCCAGCGAGAAGCTTTTGGGGGTCACGACCTTTTTCAGGTCGATCACCACGCGCAGATCGGTCGGCGTGCGCTGGGCCGAACGCATCGCGGTGATGGGCGTATTGGCGGTGGACACGTTCAACGGCCCGGCCAGGGTCGCACCGTTGATGTCGATCACCAGGCGATCAGGCGCCGTCAAGGTAAAGACGCTGTGCTGGACCGGGCCAGACAGGTCGAACACCAGTCGCGTGTTATCCGGCGCTCGCCACAGGCGCACACTCTTTACCTGTGAAGCAGCCAGAGCATTGACAGTCATTGCCGCAAGCAACACCCCCACGACAGCAACCAACGCGCGAAAGCGCATACCTAACCCCACCAATTATTTGAATTCCAGTGCCAAAGCGGCGCACCACGACTGGCCTCGCGCGCTCTGGGGCAACAACTGCAACTGACGTCCTGTGTCATGCGGCGTAATGGTAATGGTCAGGTCCGGCTTTGGCAAAAAGCCTGTGCCTTTATCTGGCCACTCGATCAGGCACAACGCATCTTCATCGAAGTAATCCCGGATGCCCATGTACTCCAGCTCTTCAGGATCCACCAGGCGATAGAGGTCGAAGTGGAACGCTCGCACGCTACCAATCTCGTAAGGCTCTACCAGCGTAAACGTCGGACTCTTTACCGCCCCCGCATGGCCTAGACCGCGGATGATTCCCCGTGACAGCGTGGTCTTGCCCGCGCCCAGGTCACCTTCAAGGAAGATCAGCCCCGCCCCATCCGTGACCTGGGCGATGCGGTGGCCAAAAGCGACCATGGCCTCTTCATCGGCCAGCAACAGAATTACTTCAGACACGGCGACTGTTCCTCGAGCAATTGACGAATGGCAGGTATCAGGTCACTGGCAGCCAGCCCGCGACCAAAGGTGCCCTGGCGATCGCCCGCCGTCGCGTGCAGCCACACGGCCAGGCAACTGGCTTCGTAGGCGTGCATGCCCTGCGCGAGCAAGGCGCCCACCAGCCCGGCGAGGACATCGCCCAGGCCTGCCGTGGCCATCGCCGGATGGCCTTGGTCACATCGGGAAACACGTCCGTCCGGACTGGCAATCAAACTGCCGGCGCCCTTGAGAATAGCCACTGCATTGAAAGTCTGGCTCAACGCGCGCGCCACCTTAAGCCGATCAGCCTGAACCTCGGCTGTCGAGATCCCCAGCAACCGTGCAGCCTCGCCCGGATGCGGGGTGATCACGCTGTTGGCCGGCAGGCTCACGCCGCCCTTGGCCAACTGGTTCAGCGCGTCGGCGTCCCACACTTGCGGCTGGCCGGCGTTGGCCGCCACGGACAATAAGCTCTTGCCCCAGGCGGCTTCGCCCAGGCCCGGCCCGATGACGATCACCGAGATTTTTTCCAGCAGGCCCATCAGTTGGTTGGCTGAACTCACGCCCAGGCTCATGACTTCCGGCAAGCGCGCCAACGCGGCGGGCACATGCTCCGGGCGCGTCGCCAGGGAGACCATGCCGGCACCACCGCGCAGCGCACTTTCGGCGCTGAGCAGCGCGGCGCCGCCAACGCCCCGGTCGCCGCCGATCACCAGCAGCTGACCGAACTGGCCTTTATGGGCATCCGGGGAACGTTCGGCCAGTTGCGGCAAATGGCCGTGCAACAGTGGCTGTACGTCGGTTATTGCGTGTTTTGTCTGCGGCATGCGTCTTCAAGCTCCGATGTCTGGCAGAATTATACCCATCTAACCTGTGGTTTCCCGTGTCTCATGCCCGCTATTACCTCCGATCTGCCCGCCCTCGCCCAATCGATCAAAGACTGGGGCCGCGAGCTGGGCTTTCAACAAGTCGGCATCAGCGGCCTGGACCTGGCCGAGCATGAGCAGCACCTGCAGCGTTGGCTCGATGCGGGCTACCACGGCGAGATGGACTACATGGGCGCCCACGGCAGCAAACGCTCCCATCCGGACGAACTGGTACCGGGCACGTTGCGCGTGGTCTCGCTGCGCATGGACTACCTGCCCGGCGACACCCAGATGGCCCAATTGCTCGCCCAACCGGAAAAAGCCTACATCTCCCGCTATGCCCTGGGCCGTGACTACCACAAGCTCATCCGCAAGCGCGTGCAGCAACTGGCCGATCGCATTCAGGCGCAGATCGGCCCGTTCGGCTTTCGCGCCTTTGTCGACAGCGCGCCGGTGCTGGAAAAAGCCATCGCCGAGCAGGCCGGACTGGGCTGGATCGGCAAGAACACCCTGGTACTCAATCGCAAGGCCGGCAGCTACTTCTTCCTCAGCGAACTGTTCGTCGACCTACCCTTGCCGGTAGACGCCCCCCACAGCACCGAACATTGCGGCCGCTGCACCGCCTGCCTGGACATATGCCCCACCAATGCTTTCGTCGGCCCCTATGTGCTGGACGCGCGACGCTGTATTTCCTACCTCACCATCGAGCTCAAGAACGCGATTCCCGAGAACTTGCGCCCACTGATCGGCAATCGGGTATTTGGTTGCGATGACTGTCAGATCGTTTGCCCGTGGAATCGTTTCGCCCGGCCTACCGGTGAAAGCGATTTCAAGCCACGCCACAATCTGGACAACGCCGAGCTGGCCGAACTGTTTCTGTGGGACGAGGATAAATTCCTCAGCAGCACTGAAGGCTCACCCCTGCGCCGGGCGGGTTATGAGCGCTGGTTGCGCAACCTGGCGGTGGGGCTGGGCAACGCGCCATCCAGTATTCCCGTGCTGGAAGCCTTGAAGGCGCGGCGCGATTACCCCTCGGAACTGGTGCGCGAACACGTTGAATGGGCGCTGAACCAGCACGCCACGCGTTAATGCACGTCGTCGTTGTAGACGAACTTGGGCATTTCCCAGTGAAAACGGATCGCCAGCAGGCGCAACAGGAAACCACTGAACAGCGTCAGCAGGATGGACTGGTCGGCAGGCAATTCCAGGTAAAGGCACAGGATGTAGAACCACGCCGCCAGGAAGGACACGCTGGCGTACAGCTCGCGCCGGAAGATGAGCGGGATGTCGTTGCAGAAGATGTCCCGCAGGATGCCGCCAAAGACACCCGTGATCACGCCACTGACCGAAGCCACCAGCATGCCGTGGCCCATTTCCAGGGCGGTCATGCAGCCGATCAGGGTAAAGGCCACCAGGCCCACGGCGTCCAGCGCCAGGAACAGCGAGCGCAAGCGGCGCATCAACGGGGCGATGAAGATCGTCACCAGTGCCGCGATCGAGGTGAGCACCAGGTACTCCGGGTGCTTGACCCATGTCAGCGGGTAATGCCCCAGCAGCACGTCACGCACCGAGCCACCGCCCAACGCCGTCACACAGGCGATGAGCACCACGCCAAACCAGTCCATGCCGCGCCGCCCGGCAGACAAGGCGCCGGTCATGGCTTCAGCGGTGATGGCGATGAGGTAGAGCATCAGCAACATGATGGCGATCCTTGCGATTAGGCCGGCAGTCTAATCATTTGCTGATGGCACCAAAAGAGGGCGCTGGGCGAAAGACCGAGTCGCCTGCATCGGGGGCAAGCCCCCTCCCACATTTGGACTAGTGAATACATTCAACTGTGGGAGGGGGCTTGCCCCCGATAGCATCAGACCAAGCCCCGCTCAATCACGCCTTGATGAAATGTTTGCGGTAATGCTGCAACTCGGCAATCGACTCGCGAATATCATCCAGCGCCAGATGCGTGCTGCCTTTATGGAAGCTGTCTTTGACTTCCGGCGCCCAACGCGCCGCCAGCTCTTTGAGCGTCGACACATCCAGGTTGCGGTAGTGGAAGTAGCTTTCCAGCCCCTTCATGTGGGTATAGAGGAACCGGCGATCCTGGCAGATGCTGTTACCGCAGATCGGCGACTTTCCCTTCGGCACCCACGCTTCCAGGAAGGCGATGGTCTCGGCTTCGGCTTCAGACATGCTGATGCGGCTGTCACGCACGCGCTGGGTCAGGCCGGAGTTGCCGTGGGTGCGGGTGTTCCACTCGTCCATGCGCGCCAGCACTTCGTCGCTGTGGTGGATGGCGATCACCGGACCTTCGGCCAAGGTATTGAGGTTGCTGTCGGTGACAATGGTGGCCATCTCGATGATGACATCGTTGTCGGGGTCCAGACCGGTCATTTCCAGATCGATCCAAATCAGGTTCTGTGGGTTTTGCATGGCTTGATTCTCTTGGCACCTTGGCGTAGCTGCGCAGTTTAGCAGGCGGGGGCGTGCTAGACTCGCGACCGTTTTACCCAACCTTTGCATTATCGACACGGAACACCAATGGCCAAACGCCAGCTCAATCGTCGCCAAAACTGGCGCATCGAAAAGATTCAGGGTGAACGCGCTGCCCGCGCCGCCAAACGTGAATCCTCCGCCGTGGAAGCGCTTGAAGGCGGCGACCTGGGCCCCGAACAGACGGGCCTGGTGATCGCGCACTTTGGCGTACAAGTCGAAGTCGAGGCGCTGGAAGGCGAACTGGCCGGCCAGGTTTTCCGCTGCCACCTGCGCGCCAACCTGCCGGCGCTGGTCACCGGCGACAAAGTCGTGTGGCGCGCCGGCAACCAGGGTATCGGCGTGATCGTCGCCCAACTGCCGCGCACCACCGAACTGCGTCGCCCGGACAGCCGCGGCCAGCTCAAGCCGGTAGCGGCCAACGTCGACATGATCGTGATCGTGTTCGCGCCGCTGCCAGAGCCTCATGCCAACTTGATCGATCGCTACCTGGTAGCCGCCGAGCATGCCGGTATTCGCCCGCTGTTGCTGCTGAACAAATTCGACCTGATCGACGAGCAGAACGCGCCGGCGCTCAACGCGCTGCTGGCGGTGTATCGCACCCTGGGGTACCCGGTACTGGAAGTGTCGGCCCACCACGGCAACGGCATGGAACAGCTGCAACAGCAGTTGGACGGGCGTATCAGCGTGTTCGTCGGGCAGTCGGGCGTGGGTAAATCCTCGCTGGTCAACAGCCTGCTGCCGGAAGTCGATACCCGCGTGGGCCCGCTGTCGGAACTGTCCGGCCAGGGCACCCACACCACCACGACCGCGCGGCTATTCCACTTCCCCGGTGGCGGCGAGCTGATCGACTCCCCAGGCATCCGCGAATTCGGCCTCGGCCACGTCAGCCGCAGCGATGTGGAAGCAGGCTTCATCGAATTCAACGACCTGATCGGCACCTGCCGCTTCCGCGACTGCAAGCACGACCGCGAGCCTGGCTGTGCGCTGCTCAAGGCCCTTGAAGATGGCCGCGTGCAGCAACAGCGGATGAACAGCTATCGGTCGATTATTGCGAGCCTGCCGGAGAGCAGTTACTAACGTGCGATTTTTTGATACAGATAAATGGCACTACGAAGTGCCCTAGTCCATTGATTTAACGGGCGCTGACATCAAGAATTCGGCACAACTGGGCGGCTCCTCGACGCAAGCCAGCTTGAATTGGAAACTCCTGATGCTCATAATCGCTCCGTCACCAGCGCAAGCTGGCAGGAGTCTGGATCCCTTTAGGGGTTGATCCAGCGGCGCAGGAGGGGCGAAGCAAGCTCCACAGAAAAACTCGGTCCAAGGGGCGAGAGTATTTCGTACCACGCTTGTGCTCTGACGATATGCGAGGAGTGATCAGCGGCGTCAAAGCCTATCTCCCGCTCTAACCAGAAATGAAAACGCCCCGACTCATCGGGGCGTTTTCATTGGAGATGTGCCGCTAGTTTCCTACGAGCCCGTACCAGGCGCCGTAGGATCTTTCACCCCACCATCATCAAACAAGTTCAGCTTCTGGCGCAGCTCATGCGCCGGCAGCGGCTCCTGCCCTGGCGGAATCGCATTCGGATCGGTCGGCACTTCACCCGGCGCACCTGCGCCCGGCGTCGGTTGCGGAACCGGAGGCTGGTCGCCTTCAATCGCACGCTGGGCCTTTTTGGTCAGCACCACGATATCAATGCGGCGGTTGACCGGGTTGAACGGGTCTTCGTGATCAAACAGCTGCGACGATGCAAACCCCACCACCCGCGCCACTTGCGGGTCCGGGTAGCTGCCCGCTACCAGCGCACGGCGGGCGGCGTTGGCGCGGTTGGCCGAGAGCTCCCAGTTGCCGAAGTCGCCCTGGCCCGAGTAAGGCTTGGCGTCGGTGTGGCCGCTGATGCTGATCTTGTTCGGCACCGCCTTGATGGTGTCGGCCATGGCCAGCAGGATGTCTTCGAAATACGACTTCAAGCGCGCACTGCCGGAGTCGAACATGGGCCGGTTGGCCGCGTCGGTGATCTGGATGCGCAGGCCTTCAGGGGTGATCTCGAACGAAATCTGGTCCTTGAACTTCAGCAGTTGCGGGTTTTCCTCGACCTTGGTCTGCAATTCTTGCAGCAACAATTCAAGACGTTCCTGCTCGACCTGCTCGGCCATGGATTCGACCGTCTCACGCTCGATCGGAATATTCTCCTGCGGCGCTTCGGTCTTGACCTCCGGGTTGATGGTGCGCTCCGGCGCCAGTTGCGGCGAGCCGCCCAGGTCGATCACGAACGGCGTGCCACTCTCCGAGAAGCCAATCGGGTCCTTGAAGTAGCCAGCAATGGCGATCTTCTGTTCCGGCGTGGCGGTAGACATCAGCCACAGCACCAGGAAGAACGCCATCATCGCCGTCGCAAAGTCGGCGAAGGCGATTTTCCACGCGCCACCGTGGTGCCCCGCAGCGAAGCGCTTGACGCGCTTGATGATTATCGGCTGGTTGTTTTCCATGGCTTAGCGACCGCGAACCGCTTGTTCCAGCTCGGCGAAGCTCGGGCGATGTTTCGGGTACAGCACTTTACGCCCGAACTCCACCGCCAGCGAAGGCGGCATGCCGGACGCCGAGGCGACCAGGCTGGCCTTGATCGATTCGTACAGGTTGATCTCTTCCTTGGCGTCGTGGGCCAGGGAGGTCGCCAGCGGGCCGAAGAAGCCATAGGCGGCGAGAATACCGAAGAAGGTACCCACCAGTGCTGCACCCACGTGCATGCCGATGGCCGCCTGGTCGCCTTCGCCCAGGGAGGCCATGGTCACCACGATACCGAGTACCGCCGCGACAATACCGAAACCAGGCATGCCGTCGGCGATGCCGGTCACGGCGTGGGAGGGATGTTCCAGCTCTTCTTTAAGGCTGAACAGTTCCATGTCGAACAGGCCTTCCAGCTCATGGGGGGCCATGTTGCCGGAGGACATGATGCGCAGGTAATCACAGATGTAAGCGGTCATGCGCTCGTCTTTGAGCACGGCCGGGTATTTGGCGAAAATCGGGCTGGCGGCGGCGTCTTCAATGTCCGCCTCGATTGCCATCATGCCTTCGCGGCGGCTCTTGTTGAGGATCTCGTAAACCAGGCCCAGCACCTCAAGATAGAAGGTGTGGGTAAAGCGCGAACCGAACATGGCCAGGGATTTCTTGACCACGTGCATGGTCATGTAGCCGGGGTTCGCCTGCAGGAAGGCACCCAGTGCCGCACCACCGATGATCAGCACTTCGAAAGGCTGGATCAGCGCAGCGATTTTACCGTGGGACAGGACATAGCCACCGAGCACGCTTGCGAAGACGACGATGATGCCGATAATTTTAGCCATAGGAGATGAGTACTTGCGCCGTCAGGTTCATGGACATATTTGGGGGAACTGAAAAACTCTTGTTCTACTTATCGGCAAAACTGCGCCAGACTATAGCCCGTTAAGGCGAAAAGCCAGTTCGGCCCGCTCCGGGCGTGTTGACCGCAAGTGATGATCGCGCCCCAATCATGGCCAATGAATCGAAAGCAAACACTGCAAAACCCAATTCCCTCGCCGCGTGGATCAAGCGCCTGGACGATGTGCTGTTGCCCGTCCCCCAGGCCAGCCACGACCGTGTGTGCAAGGCCATCCGTGACAGTCGCAGTTCGTTGCGAGACATCGCCGACCTGATGCAGAGCAGCCCGGCGCTGGTGCTGAGCGTGATGCGTGAGGCCAACAGCCACGCCCAGGGCAGCCTAGCGGAACCGGCGGAAAACCTCGAAGTGGCGCTCAACCGCCTGGGCCTCAAGCGCGCCGAGGAATTGCTGGCGCGCCTGCCCTCGGTGCCGGCCCACGAAATCCCCCTGGCGTTGCGCCAACTGCTGCTGGTGAGCCAGCACGCTTCGCAGCAAGCCAATGGCTTGTTCGGCAGCCGCCTGGCGCGGCTGTGGCAAGACATTCATTGGGGCAGCCTGCTGTTTCTGTCGCCGCTGTGGCCGATGGCAGTCGCGTTTCCCAAGCTCCTCGAAGAGTGGGAGCTGCGGGTAATTCACAAAGGCCAGCCGGCCCGCCAGGTCGAGCAGGAATTGTTCGGCGTGCGCCTGCTGGACCTGTGCCTGGGCTTGACCGAAGCCTGGCACCTGCCGATCTGGGTGTCCCAGGGCTACAACCTGCTGCTGGGCGAACAGCGCTTGCTGGTCAAGGCGCTGCATATCGCCCGCGAAGACGACCCGCTGCGCCACCAGCAACTGCTCGATGCAGAGCCCAATCTGCGCCGCTGGCTGAACCAGCCGGCCAACACCGTGTTGCTGGCCAACGGCCTGGCCATGTCGGCCCAGGAGTCCTGGACCTGCCCCCACACCCAGCGCTGGCAGTACCTGACCGCGCTGTACCTGCAGCAGCCCCTGGGTGAAGTGCAGCAACTGGTGCACCAGCAGGCCGTTACCAGCGCCCGCACCACGTTGATGCCCGATCTTTGGCACCCGGCGCTGTCGCTGATCTGGCCGTGGCATGTGCAGAAGATCCATCGTGGCTTGCTTCCCGCACCGCCACCCACCGCCGAAGCGCTCGCGGTGTGGCGCAATCGCTGCACTGAACTGCTGGTGGAGCCAAGCCGCTTCGCCAATGCCATGCACCTGACCACCTGCGCCAAGGAAGCTCTCGTGGCCAGCGGCATGCAGCGAGTCTTGCTGCTGATGACCGATCGCGCCCAGAGCACCCTGCGCGTACACCAGGCCGACGGCTTGCCCAAGGACGCCGCCAACCTGAGCCTGGACGTCACCCACAGCACGCTGCTGCAACGCCTGCTGGAAAAGTCCGCCCAGGTTCGCCTGAACCCGGACAACCATGCGCAGTTCGCGGCCTTGCTGCCGCCGGTGCTGCGCCGTTTGTTCACCGGCGAACACGTGCTGCTGCGTTCATTGAGCTGCAACGGCAAGGTGGTGATGCTGGTGCTGGCCGACCAGGGCGGCGGGCCGTTCTCGGAAACCACCGTGCAAGCCTTCGGCAAGACCGCCCAATGCATCGAGAAGGCGCTGCACTGCTTTACCAACCGCAGCGCCTGACGCTTGCGTTACAATCGCGGTCCCTTTATCGCCAACATTTGTGCCCAGGAGACCTCACATGCCTGACTTCTCTGGCTTGCCGCTGGTGATCGAGTCCAGCGACCTGCAAGGCCGCCTGGATGCCGAACACCTGATTCTGGTGGACCTCACCAGTGCCGCCCGCTACGCCGAAGGGCATATCCCCGGCGCGCATTTCGTTGACCCCAAGCGCACCCAACTGGGCCAGCCGCCGGCACCCGGCCTGCTGCCCCTCAAGGCCGACCTGGAAAAACTCTTCGGCGAACTGGGCCACACCCCCGACGCCACCTACGTGGTCTATGACGACGAAGGCGGCGGCTGGGCCGGGCGGTTCATCTGGATGCTCGACGTGATCGGCCACCAGAAATACCACTACCTGGACGGTGGCCTGCTGGCCTGGCTGGAACAACAGCACCCGGTCTCCACCGATGTGCCGGCACCCGTTGGCGTCCCGGTCAGCCTGACACTGCATGACGGCCCCACCGCCACCCGCGAGTACCTGCAAAGCCGCCTCGGCGCGGCCGACCTGGGCATCTGGGACGCGCGCGGCCCGCTGGAGTATTCCGGCGAAAAAGTACTCGCCGCCAAAGGTGGGCACATCCCTGGCGCGGTGAACTTTGAATGGACGGCGGGCATGGACAAGGCGCGCAACCTGCGGATCCGCCGCGACATGCCGCAGATCCTCGAAGACCTGGGGCTGACCCGCGACAAAGAAATCATCACCCACTGCCAGACTCACCACCGCTCTGGCTTCACCTACCTGGTGGCCAAGGCGCTCGGTTATCCGCGAGTCAAAGGTTATGCCGGTTCCTGGGGCGAATGGGGCAACCACCCCGACACCCCCGTCGAGATTTAAGGTTTAAGGACAGTTAATGAAAAAGCAGTTGTTTATCCTCAGCCAATACGTGCTGCCGCACCACTTGCTGTCGCGCCTGGCCGGCTGCGTCGCCGAGTGCCGTGTGCGCTGGTTCAAAAATGCCTTCACCCGCTGGTTTGCCAAACGCTATCAGGTGGACATGTCCCAGGCGCTGGTGGAAGACGTGACCGCCTACGAGCACTTCAACGCCTTCTTCACGCGGGCCCTCAAGGACGGCGCGCGCCCGCTGGATCCAACGCCTGGCGCGGTACTGAGCCCGGCCGATGGCGCGATCAGCCAGTTGGGCCCGATCGAGCACGGCCGCGTGTTCCAGGCCAAGGGCCACAGTTTCAGCGTGCTGGAACTGCTGGGCGGTGATGCAGCCGTGGCCGCGCCGTTCATGGGCGGTGATTTCGCCACCGTCTACCTGTCGCCCAAGGATTACCACCGCGTGCACATGCCGCTGGCCGGCACCCTGCGCGAGATGGTCTACATTCCGGGGCGGATCTTCTCGGTCAACCAGACCACCGCCGAAAACGTGCCAGAGCTGTTTGCACGTAACGAGCGGGTTGCCTGCATTTTCGACACCGAACGTGGCCCGATGGCCGTCGTATTGGTGGGTGCAATGATTGTCGCGTCGATCGAGACCGTATGGGCTGGCCTGGTGACACCGCCGAAACGCGAGCTGAAAACCTTCCGCTACGACGAAACGGCACGTGCGCCGATTCATTTGGAGAAAGGTGCTGAGCTGGGCCGCTTCAAGCTGGGTTCGACCGCGATCGTGCTGTTCGGGCCGGATCAGGTGAAGTGGGCCGAAGAACTGGCAGCAGGCACTGCGGTGCAGATGGGCCAAGGCATGGCACTGCCCAAAGCCTAATTAGAAACAAATGACGATCAAATGTGGGAGGGGGCAAGCCCCCTCCCACATTTTTGACCGCATTTGTTCAGTTAGAGCTGACCATCACGGTCGCGAAAGCCCAGCAGATACAGCACACCATCCAGCCCCAGCGTCGAAATCGCCTGCTTGGCCGACTGCTTCACCAGCGGCTTGGCGCGGAACGCCACGCCCAACCCGGCAATCGCCAGCATCGGCAAGTCATTCGCGCCATCGCCGACCGCAATGGTCTGCTCCAGACGCAAACCTTCCTTGTGGGCCAACTCCTTGAGCAGGTCTGCCTTGCGCTGAGCGTCGACAATCGGCTCCACGGCCACGCCCGTCACCTTGCCATCCACCACTTCCAGCTCGTTGGCGAACACATAGTCGATGCCCAACTTGGCCTGCAACTGCTTGGCGAAATAGGTGAAGCCGCCGGACAGGATGGCGGTCTTGTAGCCCAGACGCTTGAGTTCGGCGAACAGCGTTTCGGCGCCTTCGGTCAGGCGCAGGGACGCACCGATGGAATCCAGCACGCTCACGTCCAGGCCCTTGAGCAGCGCCAGGCGCTCCTTGAAGCTGGCGCGGAAGTCCAGCTCGCCGGCCATGGCCCGCTCGGTGATCTCGGAGACTTGATCGCCCACGCCAGCGGCCTTGGCCAGCTCGTCGATGACTTCGGCTTCGATCAGCGTGGAGTCCATGTCGAACACTGCCAGGCGGCGGTTGCGACGGAACAGCGAGTCTTCCTGGAAGGCGATATCGACATTCAGCTCCTGGGCCACGCTGAGGAATTCAGCGCGCAGGGCTTGTGGGTCGGCCGGCTCGCCGCGCACGGAGAATTCGATGCACCCCTTGCCCTTGTCGGCCGGCGTATCCAGCGGCATGCGCCCCGAAAGACGGTCGATATGGTCGATATTCAAGCCATAGTGGGCGGTAATGGAGCTGACGCGCTGCAACTGCTCGGCGGTGACCTTGCGGGTCAACAGGGTGACGATATGGCGCTTCTTGCCCTGGCCGTCGACCCAGTGCTGGTAGTCCTCTTCGGACACCGGCGTGAAACGCACCTGTTGATCCAGTTTATAGGCCGTGAACAGGATGTCCTTGAGTACCGAGGATGCCTGCTCGGTGCTGGGGATTTCTACCAGGATGCCGAACGACAAGGTGTCGTGGATCACCGCCTGGCCGATGTCGAGAATGTTCACACCACCCTGGGCCAGAACACCGGTAATCGCCGCAGTCAGACCCGGACGGTCCTCGCCAGTGATGTTAATCAGGACAATTTCGCGCAAGGCGCACCCCCAGGCTGGAAAAAAACCGCATTCTACCCACTTTCAGTGACCATCGGGCACAGCCAGCGCTTTGCCGGTCCTAGGGCTGTCGCTATACTGCGCGTCAACTTCACGGACCAAGAGCCGAGCGCAAGTGAACCGGCCCACGCCAGTAAAAACCGATAACTTCTTCCTGCTGATCTTCCGGGCACTGCGCCACCGCCGTGTGCCGATCGCATTACGCATCGCCAGCCATAACGTGATCCTGGTCGCCCTGGCCCTGGTCATCTACGCCTGCGTGATGGGTTTGCAGTTCAAGCAGGCCATGCACGAGCAAGCCGACGCCCTGGGCGAGAGCCTGACCACGCAAACCGCCACCTCGGCGACCGAGCTGTTGGTGTCCAACGACATCCTCAGCCTCAACGTGCTGCTCAACAACCTGACCAAGAACCCGCTGGTGGCCCACGCGGCCATCTACAGCGTGGACAACCGCATCATGGCCGAAGCCGGGCAACGCCCGAAGAACGGCCTGCTGGGTGAAGCCGAAGGGTTATACCAGAGCAATATCACGTTCCAGGACGTGAAGGCCGGCCAGCTGCGCATCAGCCTCGATATGCAGCAGTTCCAGCAGCCGATGACCATCAGCCTGCAGAGCATGGGTATTCTCAGCGCGATCCTGCTGGCATTGGCACTGGCCCTGAGCCTGCGCCTCGGCCGCCATATCTCCACGCCCTTGATGCAACTGCGCATCTGGCTGCGGGACATCGACGAACACACCCCGGCCACCGACCGCCAGGATGAGATTGGTGACCTCGCCCGCCAACTGCACGCCAGCTTCGCGCCAGAGCCGGTGGTACGTGACGTTGAGCCCGAGCCGGACTACGACGACGAACCCGAGTTCGACACCGACGAGCCGCGCTTCGCCGAAAGCGCCCCGGTTGCAGGCCTCAAGCCCGCGACCCGCAAGGCGATCCAGGCCGAAGAAGACGAACTGGACGAAGAAGACCCCTTCGCCGACCTGCGCGACACCTCGGCCAGCACGCCTGCCGTGGCCCCCAAGCCGGCTCCGGTGAAGAGCGCCGAGCCGCAGTTCAGCGCCGTACTCGCCGTGCAACTGGGGTCCCAGGACCAACTGCGCCGCCTGCCCCGCACCCGCCTGACGGAATTGCTGGAACGCTACCGCGACTGCCTGGACCAGGCCGCCTCGCTGTACCAGAGCGAGCTGCACACCCTCAACGATGGCAGCACGCTGATGCTGTTCCACAGCGAAGACAGCGGCGAAGACTACCTGACCAACGCCATCTGCTGCGGTGAGTTGCTGCGCGCCCTGGGCCATGAGTTGCAGATTGAAGTCGCCGACAGCGGCATCACCCTGCAATTGCAACTGGGCCTGACGGTGGGTGACGACTTGTTCGGCATCAGCCAGATCGACCTGCTGCTCACCGAGATTGCCCAGGACGCCCTGGCCTTGTCGCAACACAGCCGCAACCTGCTGCTGGTGGAGCGCAAGATCAGCGAAGACACGCTGATCCGCCAGCGCGCCCGCATCCGCCCGATTGCCAGCCCAGAAGGCGCAAGCTGTGTGGAGCGGTTGATGGAGCCGTATCCGTCGATGCTGGAGCGGCAGTTGGCGCGCATGCATGAGACCCGCACCAAGCCCTGAAGAACACCACCCCTCCCACATTGGGTCTTCGCCAAGGCTCAAATCGCAGACAAACAGAAAGGCCCGCTGAGTCAGCGGGCCTTTTTTATAGCTGCGATTCAGGTCAGAACCTGAACACTTCCATGTCCGTGCGGATCGGCGTGGCCATCGGCATCTTCGGCTTCTGTGGCTCTGCCGGCTTGGCCTGTACCGGGGCGCTAGGCTTGCGGGGTGCCTCGGCAATCGGCGGCTGGTTGGCCAGCGGCTTGAGGGCCACCGACAACTGGTGCGCCAGTTGCTGCAACAACTCACCCTGGGCCTGGACCTGGGACGCGGTGGTGCCGGTATGTTCTTCCTGCAGGTGCACGATGCGGTTATCGCGCACCTGGCCACGACGGTCGATCAAACGCCATTGCGCATCCAAGATCGCCGGTTGCGAAGCGCCGGAATCCAGCCGGGTAATGGTCAGCAGGACCTGCACATCCGGCGAAAAACCGGCCGGTGCAGGCGACAGCACCACGCGCTGGCTGTCCAACTGGCCCGCCACCTGGCGCAGCATCAGTTGGTTGATGTCGGAGGACAAGCTACCCGCCCAACGGCCGTCGGTGGAACCTTGCAGGCTGCCGTCGTTCTGACGTTGGAGCAGGGTTTCGCGTTGCAGGTAGTCAGCGACGACTACCGGGCCCAGCAATACTGCCATGCCAGCAGTTTGTACTGGCTGAGCCGGACTTCCGCTGTCCAGCTGGTACAGCGACACCGGCTGGTGTGTGCTGCAACCCGCCAGCCCCAAAAGGCCAGCGAGCATGAAAATAAAAGGAAGGCGTGGAGCAGTCATCATCCCATCCAGGTGGCTGCCACAAGGCGAACCACAATGTAATACTAAAAAATAACCTAAACACGCTCGGCCACGCCGGCGCTGGAAAGGCCATATCATCCGTGAATATGCGCCATGACTCCAGCGCCAAAGCGTCGATCTACGCGTTAAATCGTAGATCGAGGGCTCTAATCCGCCTTAAACGGGCGTTTCCACCAACAAAGCATCCACTCGCTGGAAGCCACGTGGCAGTTTGTTACCACGCCGCCCGCGCTCGCCCTTGTAATGTTCAAGGTCGTCAGGCCGTAACGACAGCGTACGCTTACCGGCCTGCAAGACCAACGTGGCGCCCTCTGGAATCACCGCAATGTCGGTCACGTACTCTTCGCGACTGGCCACCCGGTCACCGGGAATCCCGATGATCTTGTTGCCTTTGCCTTTGCCCAGTTGCGGCAGATCACTGATCTTGAACACCAGCAGGCGGCCCTCGGTGGTCACCGAGGCCAGCCAGTTGCTCTCACGGTCCTCCACTGGACGCGGCAGGATCACCTTGGCATTGTTGGGCAAGCTCAACAGCGCCTTGCCCGCCTTGTTCTTGGCCTGCAGGTCTTCACCCTTGACCACGAAACCGTAGCCCGCGTCCGACGCAATCACGTACAGCGCATCATCGTCCGGCAGCAGCACGCACTCGAAATTCGCCCCTGGCGGCGGCGTCAGGCGGCCGGTCAACGGCTCGCCCTGCCCCCGCGCAGAGGGCAAGGTATGGGCAGGCACCGAATAACTGCGCCCGGTCGAGTCGATAAACACCGCAAACTGGTTCGAACGCCCGGCCGCAGCCGTCTTGAAGCCGTCACCGGCCTTGTACGACAAACCGGTGGCGTCAATATCATGCCCCTTGGCGGAGCGAACCCAACCCTTTTCCGACAGAACGACGGTAATTTTCTCGTTTGGCAGCAGCTCGGTTTCTGTCAGCGCTTTCGCTTCAGCACGTTGCACGATAGGCGAACGGCGGTCGTCGCCGTAGGTTTCGGCATCTTTGATCAGCTCGCTGCGCACCAGCTTCTTCAGCTTGGCTTCGCTGCCCAGCAGGGCCTGCAGCTTGGCTTGCTCCTTGAGCAGCGCGTCCTGTTCGTCACGCAGCTTCATTTCTTCCAATCGCGCCAACTGACGCAAACGGGTGTCGAGGATGTAGTCGGCCTGTATCTCACTCAGCTCGAAACGCGCGATCAGCTCGGTTTTCGGGTGCTCGGCGGTGCGGATGATGTGGATCACTTCATCGAGGTTGAGGTAGGCGATCAACAAACCGTCCAACAGGTGCAGGCGGCGCTCGACTTTGTCGAGGCGGAATTGCAAGCGGCGACGCACGGTGCGTACACGGAACTCCAACCACTCCACCAGCAGGTTGCGCAGGTTTTTCAGCTGCGGCTTGCCGTCCAGGCCGATGATGTTGACGTTGACCCGATAGCTGGACTCCAGGTCGGTGCTGGCGAACAAGTGCTGCATCAGCACTTCGTGATCGACGCGGCTGTTGGTCGGGATGATCACGATGCGGCACGGGTTTTCGTGGTCGGACTCGTCACGCAGGTCGGCGACCTGCGGCAGTTTCGACGGTTTTGCCTGCATCAGCGCAGCAATCTGCTCCAACACCTTGGCGCCAGACACCTGGTGCGGCAGTGCGGTGACGATGATGTCGCCGTCTTCGATGTGGTACACGGCGCGCATGCGCACCGAACCCTTGCCGGTTTCGTACATCTTCAGCAAGTCGGCGCGCGGCGTGATGATTTCCGCTTCGGTCGGGTAATCCGGACCCTGGATATGCTCACAGAGCTGCTCGACCGTGGCCTTTGGCTCATCCAGCAAGCGCACGCAGGCCGTAGCCACTTCCCGCAGGTTGTGCGGCGGCACGTCGGTGGCCATGCCCACGGCGATACCGGTGGTGCCATTGAGCAGGATATTCGGCAAACGTGCGGGCAACACCAGCGGTTCGTCAAGGGTACCGTCGAAGTTAGGGCCCCAATCGGCGGTGCCCTGCCCCAGCTCGCTCAGCAAGACTTCCGAATAACGCGACAGGCGCGCCTCGGTGTAACGCATGGCGGCGAAGGACTTGGGATCATCCGGCGCACCCCAGTTGCCCTGGCCGTCCACCAGGGTGTAGCGGTAGCTGAACGGTTGAGCCATCAGCACCATGGCTTCGTAGCAGGCCGAGTCGCCGTGGGGGTGGAACTTGCCGAGCACGTCACCGACGGTACGCGCCGACTTCTTGTGCTTGGAGTCGGCGTCCAGCCCCAACTCACTCATGGCGTAGATGATGCGCCGTTGCACGGGCTTGAGGCCGTCGCCGATATGCGGCAAGGCCCGGTCCATGATCACGTACATGGAGTAGTTGAGGTAGGCATTTTCGGTGAAGTCAGCCAGCGACCGGCGTTCTACGCCGTCTAAGCTGTCTGCGAGGATGTCACTCATGCGGGCCTCATCATTTGGTAAGACGCAGCGGAAATGCCGCGGCGCCGGGTCAATTCAAGAAAATTCAGGTTCATGGCTGGGCACTCCAGCCACCGGCCGGGGCGGCGAAACGATAGACCACCGGGCGTTTTTCACCATCGTTGCGGGGGCCGAAGTTGTTGTCGATGCCTAGCCAGGCACCACTTTCATCCACCACCAAGGCTTCGGCCAGCCCATAGGACTGTGGATAACTGCGTTCGGGCGTCAGGGTTTCGTCGGCAAACGACCAGCACAGCTCGACCTTGGCCGTCTGCGCATCGCGCCGGCAAATCTGGAACGCATTGCGCTCCAGAGTAAACAGCTTGCCCTTGAACAGGGCCAGGTCGGCAAAATCCTTGGACACGGCCTTGGCGTGGGTGAACTTGGCCGGCTGCACTTCCTGGCCGGCCTCGCTCAACAGCACGCAGGGACCGTCACAGTCCCACAGGCTTTGCGGACGCTTGATCGAGATTAAACCGCGCCTTTCGCGCTCGGCTGCAAGCCAAATCTGATTGCCCTCGGGATTCACAGCCAGGCCTTCAAACAACGCATTGAAATGCAGCAACATGCCACTGGCACGGGCTTCGCGCACCATGCCGGGGGCGATCTTCAACCATTCTGGCTCGCCACTGACCGGCACTTTCAACACTGCCGCGTGCGCTTCGCTGACGATGTAGCGGTTGCCGGCCGCATCACAGCTGATGCCTTCAAAGTCCAGGTCGCCACCGCGAATGAACGAAGCTGCCTTGGTGCGCGAACGCAACCCCCAGGGCAGCCCGGACTCCGGCACCGGCGGCACCTCGATCTTCACCGTTTCGGCCTGCCAGGTCGGCGCGCTGGTATCCAGGCGGTATATCTGGTCGTCATCCCGGTCGGAAACCGTCCACAACGCCTTGCCACACAGCGCCAGGCCCGACAGGTTACCGCCGCGCATGCCGTCCACCGCGTGTTCAGACACGAGCTTCAACTCAGCCACGGGCGCGGCCACCACCTGGGTGGTCGTCAACCCGCTCAACATCAGGATCGCCAGGGCGAAACCTGTGCGCATCAGCCCAGCACCTCGGCGAGGTTGCCTTTGGATTCCAGCCAGGATTTGCGGTCTGGCGCGCGTTTCTTCGCCAGCAGCATGTCCATCATTTCCGAGGTTTCGGCGAAGTCTTCGCCCAGCGTCAACTGCACCAGGCGCCGGGTGTTCGGGTCCATGGTGGTTTCGCGCAGTTGCGGCGGGTTCATTTCACCCAGGCCTTTGAATCGCGTGACCTGCGGTTTGCCGCGTTTCTTCTCGGCCACCAGGCGGTCAAGGATGCCATCGCGCTCGGCTTCGTCGAGGGCGTAGTAGATTTCCTTGCCCAGGTCGATGCGATACAGCGGTGGCATGGCGACATAGACGTGACCGGCGTCCACCAATGGGCGGAAGTGCTGCACGAACAGCGCGCACAGCAGCGTGGCAATGTGCAGGCCGTCAGAGTCGGCGTCGGCGAGGATGCAGATCTTGCCGTAGCGCAGTTGGCTCATGTCCGCTGCGCCTGGGTCCACACCAATCGCCACGGCAATGTTGTGCACTTCCTGGCTGGCCAGCACTTCGCTGCCATCGACTTCCCAGGTATTGAGGATCTTGCCGCGCAACGGCAGGATCGCCTGGAATTCCTTGTCCCGCGCTTGCTTGGCGGAACCGCCGGCGGAGTCACCTTCCACCAGGAACAGTTCGGAACGCATCGGGTCCTGCCCGGCGCAGTCCGCCAGCTTGCCAGGCAACGCCGGGCCCTGGGTGATGCGCTTGCGCTCGACCTTCTTGCTGGCCTTCAGGCGCCGCCCCGCGTTGTTGATCGCCAGCTCCGCCAGGGCCAGCCCCAGTTCCGGGTGCTCGTTGAGCCACAGGCTGAACGCGTCCTTGACCACACCGGAGACAAACGCTGCCGCCTCGCGGGACGACAGGCGCTCCTTGGTCTGGCCGGAGAATTGCGGCTCCTGCATTTTCATCGACAGCACGAACGCAATGCGCTCCCACACGTCTTCCGGCGCCAGCTTCACGCCGCGCGGCAGCAGGCTGCGGTATTCGCAGAATTCGCGCATCGCGTCCAGCAAGCCTTGGCGCAAACCGTTGACATGGGTGCCGCCCTGGGCCGTCGGGATCAGGTTGACGTAGCTTTCCTGCACGCTGTCGCCGCCTTCTGGCAACCACAGCAGCGCCCAGTCCACGGCTTCTTTATTACCGGCCAGGCTGCCGCAGAACGGCTCGTTCGGCAGGCGTTCGAACTCGCTGACTGAGTCTTCAAGGTACGAGCGCAGGCCGTCTTCATAGTGCCACTCGACCTTCTCGCCAGTGCCTTTGTCTTCAAAGGTTACCAACAGGCCCGGGCACAACACCGCCTTGGCCTTGAGCACGTGCTTGAGGCGGCTGATGGAAAATTTCGGCGAATCGAAGTATTTCGGGTCCGGCGCAAAGTAGACGCTGGTGCCGGTGTTGCGCTTGCCAACGGTGCCGATCACTTCCAGGTCGGTGGCTTTGTAGCCATCGGCGAAGGTCATCTGGTACTCGTTGCCGTCACGTTTGACCTTCACCCGAACCAGCGTGGACAGGGCGTTGACCACGGAAATGCCCACGCCGTGCAGGCCGCCGGAGAACTGGTAGTTCTTGTTGGAGAACTTGCCCCCCGCATGGAGCTTGGTGAGGATCAGCTCAACGCCCGGCACGCCCTCTTCGGGGTGGATGTCCACCGGCATGCCGCGACCATCGTCGGACACTTCCAGGGAATGGTCGGCGTGAAGAATGACGTGCACCGACTTGGCGTGCCCGGCCAAGGCTTCGTCGACACTGTTGTCGATGACTTCCTGGGCAAGGTGGTTCGGCCGGCTGGTGTCGGTGTACATACCGGGGCGTTTGCGCACCGGGTCGAGGCCCGAGAGGACTTCGATGGCGTCGGCGTTATAAGAGCTAGCGCTGGGAGTGGCCATGGGGTCTCGTCGTGAGTCGTTCGATTGAAATATGACCCGCGATTTTCACAGTGACGAAAAATCGAAGGATTGATACTGATCTGCGCCAATGCCGGCAAAACTCAACAGCGCCGGCAGTTGCCGGGCGAAGCCCTGGTAACCATGGTCGCCACCGGCCTGGATGCGCAAGGCACAGGCCCGGTAATACTGCTGGGCGAGGCGATAGTCCAGGGTTTCGTCACCGGTCTGCAGCCACACCTGATAACGCGCAGCATCCTGGGGCGCCGCCACTTCCAGCTCGGCCAATGCCGTGACGTGGTCGTGGGTCAATTCCCAGGATTCATCGGTGTAGAGGTTCTTCTGGGTGCCCAGGTAGCCGTCGAACATCCGGTGCGGGCTGACCGCCGGGTTTACCAGCAGCGCCTTGAGGCCATGGCGTTCGGCAAGATGGGTTGCATAGTAGCCGCCGAGCGAGCTGCCGACCAGCAATGGCCGACCCAGTTCGGCAATGGCTTCCTCCAACTGAGGAATTGCCTGACGCGGGTGGTGATGCAGGGCCGGTACACGCAGGTGGTCGGCCAGGCCGAGAGTATCCATCACGGCGATCAGCTGGCTGGCCTTGGTGGACGCCGGCGCACTGTTGAAACCGTGGATATACAGGATCGAAGCGGACATGCCGGGCTCTCCGTGACTTCAGCCAAAGAGGCGCAGTTTACAGGGATCGAAGCCCTCTGTGATGACCTCAATCCACAGGACACCCTAGAACCAATGTGGGAGGGGGCAAGCCCCCTCCCACATTTTGACCGGGTTCACAGCCTCAATAGCCGTTGCTGCCGTAATCCACCGTAAAGGCAAAGTCTTGGACCCTCTCTACACCTGTCTCCAACCGTCCGTCGGCATGCAACCGCAGCCAGCGATACCCCGGCGCCTGCTCGCTGACCTTGAAATCCTCGCTGCCCGGTGCGAACTGGATGCAGGTAGACGGCGATGCCAGCAGCCGCACGCCGTTGCGCTCGCGGTCGATCTCCTGGTGCACGTGCCCCCAGAGCACCGCCTTGACCTGCGGGAAGCGATCCAGCACGGCGAACAAGGCCTCGGGGTTACGCAGGCCGATGGGCTCCATCCACGCACAGCCGATGGACACCGGATGATGGTGGAAACACACCAGGTGATGACGGTGCGGCGCTTCGCTCAGCGCTCGGGCGAGCACTTGCAACTGCTGGTCTTGCAGATAGCCCGGCACGGAACCCGGCACGGCCGAATCCAGCAGGGTTACGCGCCAGTTGCCGATATCGACGACCGGCTCCAGGAAATCGCTGTGTTCGGCGGCGCTCACCATCACTTGCGGCTCGTCGTGATTGCCCGGAATCCAGCGCGCCGGGGCGCCGATGGACGCGGTCAGCTCGCGAAACTGCTGGTAGGACGCCAGCGTACCGTCCTGGGACAGATCGCCGGTGGCCAATATCAGGTCGATCTGCGGCTGCTGCTCGCGCACCCGCTCGATCACCCGCTGCAGGCTTTCACGGGTATTCATGCCCAGCAGCGTGCCGCCGGCCTCGGCAAACAGATGGCTGTCCGACAGTTGCACCAGCAACGCCGCAGCATCGGGACTCACAGTGGATACGCTCGGCAAGGCGCTCTCCCAAGGCAATCACAGGAATGGACGTGTGGCGTGATTATGCTGGGCAGCACACCAAAGAGGAAATACAAGGAATCAGATACAGTTCACATCTACCGCACGACTTCGAACTCATGGCCGAGGGCCAGGCAGTGGCTCAACCATTCACCGAGGAACACATTGAGCTGTGCTTTCTCATCGGGCTGGTGCATGAACACATTCGGGTATGGATAGATGCTGCGAAAGCGCCGCGCATGTTCGGCGCTGATCACTTCGGCCATCCGCGCGTCGTGGTACACCTGCACCTCCAGTTGCGGCACCGGCAGCCAGGGCAGGCTGTGTTCCTGGCGCACACGCAGGGTGGTGGTGTACGGGCAATTGACGATCACTTCCAGGGTCAGCACGCCAAGCATCTGGTCGCCGTGGGTCACACCGATGCGCCGCGCCTCGGGGGCGTGGCGCATGTCTGGCAACAGGCGCATCAGCCGCGCATAGTTGGCCTCGCAGGCCGCTTGCAGCCCGATCAGGTCGACTCGGTATCGTTCTCGTGCCTTTACTGCCATAACCCCCTCACTTCCGCGCGATTAAGCGCAAGCCATTGCAGGGCGATAATGCTGGCTGCATTGGAAATTTTGCCGTCGCGCACCGCTTGCAGGGCATCTTCGAACGCCCAGGTGGTGACGCGGATGTCTTCAGCTTCTTCTTCCAATCCATGGACACCACCGGCGCCCGAGCTGTCGCAACGGCCCAGGAACAAGTGGACAAATTCGGTACTGCCGCCGGGCGACGGGAAATACTGGGTGATCGGCCACAGCGCGGAGAATGTCAGCCCAGCTTCCTCTTCGGCCTCGCGGTGCGCAACCTCCTCCGGTTGCTCATCCTTGTCGATCAGGCCGGCAACCATCTCGATCAGCCACGGGTTGTCGGTACGGCCCAGGGCGCCGACGCGGAACTGCTCGATCAACACCACTTCGTCGCGCTGCGGATCGTAGGGCAACACACACACGGCGTCATGACGAACGAAGACTTCGCGGTTGATCACCCGGCTCATGCCGCCATCGAACTTCTCGTGGCGCAATTGCACGCGATCAAGCTGGTAGAAGCCCTTGTAGGCATTGTCGCGCTGAACAATTTCCACCGTGCTCGGCGTCGATTTTGCGATGTCCGTCATGTCCCTTCCTCGTTAACCCTGCGCAATTGGCGCCATCCTAACGCGCTCCTGCCCGTTGGTGCAGCCCCTTTCCGGTTGCCGGGATAGACGGCGGGCGTCAAACTCACTCTAATCAGCTTAGTGGCGAACTGACTGCCTTGCTGGCAGTCGAAGCTCCACGAATTTCGCGCTTATCGACGGACGAAGACCCTACATGTCGCTTATAAAAATCGCCTCCGTGGCCTGTATCGCATTAACCCTCGGTGCCTGCCAGAGCCTGTTCCAGCCCAGCTACAAAGCCCCGCTGGAAGCCACTCGCGATGCCACCGAGCAAAGCAAGCCGGGCTGCGCCAGCGCCGATTGCCCGCTGGTGAACATCGACACCGTGCACTTCGCCAAGGAGCCCAAGCTGGATGCGCTGATCGAACAGCGCCTGCTGGAAATGACCCGCACCAGCCCTGGCGAGACGCTGCCCACCAGCCTGGAGACCTACCGCGAGCAATTCCTGCGCACCGCCGCGCCACGCAACAGCATGTATTTGCAGGCCAAGCTACGGGAGCAGCATGACGGTCTGGTGATCATCGAGCTGTCCAGCTACCTCGACCAGGGCGCCACCCACGGCGAGCCGGGCCGCGCGTTCATCAACTTTTCGCGCCAGCAACAAAAAGCCCTGACGCTGACCGACATGTTGCTGCCTGGCAAGGAAGACGCGTTCTGGAAAGCCGCCCAGGTGGCCCACAACAGCTGGCTGATCAGCACCCGCCTGAGCCTGGAGCCGGAGTTCGTGAAGACCTACCCCTTCCAGAAAACCCCGAACGTGGCGCTGACCTACGGCGGCGTGGTCCTCAAGTACCCCACCACCACCATCGCACCGTATGCCCTGGGCCACGTCGAGCTGCAGATTCCCTACACGCGCCTGGACGGTATCCTCAAGCCTGAGCTGGTGCCCGCGCGCCGCTGAAGGCCCGGCCAAGGATGACGTGCAACAGCCCTGCCAGCACCAGCGCCGGCAGGGTTGCGCCGACATCCGGATACACATTGGCCAGCAGATGGTAGGTGGCGACGCCCCCCAGCCAGGCCACCAACGCCGGCCAGCGTAACGCGCTGACCACACCCGGCGTGCGACGGCGCAGGATGAAGTGATCCACCAGCACCACGCCGAACAATGGCGCGAACACCGAGCCGATCAACAGCAGGAAGTTCTGGTACTGGGCCAGCGGCGCGACGCAGGCAATCAAGGTGCAGATCACGCCGATCGCCAGCGCCAGGTGTTCGACCTTGACGCGCAATAGCAGGCCGCTGGACACCGCCGCCGAGTGAATATCGGCAAACGCATTTTCCGACTCGTCCAGCAGGATCAGCAACAGCGGGATCCCCAGGCCCGCACCGGCCAGGGCCAACAGCAGCGCATTCACTTCACCGCTCGGTGCAAACGCCAGGGTGTAGGCCACGCCCAGGCTCATCAGCCAGAAATTACCGATGAAGAACCCCAGCGCCGTGCCACCGAACACGCTCCTGGCACGCTTGCCGAACCGCGAGTAGTCGGCGATCAACGGCAACCATGACAGCGGCATGGCGATCGCGATATCAAAACCCACTGCAAACGGCAGCGATCCGTCACCGGCCTGGGCCCACAAAGCGGCAAGGTCGGCCTTGGCGAACAGGTTCCAGGTCAGCCACAGGCACGCCGCGAGCAGCAGCCAGATACCCCATTTACGCAGAATTTGGCGCACAAAGGTTAGCGGCCCACTGACCGCCAACAGGGTCGCCAGGCCGCCGAAGAACAAGGTCCATAGCAATGGGCTGGCCAATAGGCTGCCGTCACTGAACGCCCGCGTGCCCAACAGGCTGGCCGCGTCGCGCATCACGATGATCTCGAACGAGCCCCAGCCGATCAGTTGCAGCAAGTTCAACAGGGCCGGCAGGTTCGCGCCCTTGGTGCCGAGGCTGAGCTTGAGAGCGGCCATGGCGGACAAGCCGGTGTCACTGCCGATCACGCCGACCGCCGCCAGTAGCAGTACGCCGACCAGCGTACCGAGGAATATCGCCAGCAGCGAACCGGACAAGCCCAGGCCCGGCGCGAGCAAGGCGCCGGTTTGCAGGACCATCAGGCCGATGCCGAGGGAGAACCACAGGGAAAACAGGTCGCGGGCGCCGAAGACTCTTTTGTCACTCGGTACCGCAATGTCAGGGGAGTAGGTGCTGGGTTGAATGCTCAAGGGTGGTATCTCTGAGGGACACTTTGTTGTTAGGGAGATCGCCATCGCGGGCAAGCCCGCGATGGCGGCGGCACAATCAGCGCCGACTCTGGGTCAGACCTTCTTGTAAAGCTGGCTGCCTTCCTGCTTGAACCGCTCCGCCTGTTCCGCCAAGCCCTTGGCCACATCCACATCCACCGCGTCGATGCGCTGGTTGGCCGCGTACTCACGCACTTCCTGAGTGATCTTCATCGAGCAGAACTTCGGCCCGCACATCGAGCAGAAATGCGCGACCTTGGCCGAGTCCTTCGGCAGGGTTTCATCGTGGTACGAACGCGCGGTGTCCGGGTCCAGGCCGAGGTTGAACTGGTCTTCCCAACGAAACTCGAAGCGTGCCTTGCTCAGGGCGTTATCGCGAATCTGCGCGCCGGGATGGCCCTTGGCGAGGTCGGCGGCGTGGGCCGCGATCTTGTAGGTGATGATCCCGGTCTTCACGTCATCCTTGTTCGGCAGGCCCAGGTGCTCCTTGGGCGTCACATAGCAGAGCATGGCGCAACCGAACCAGCCGATCATCGCCGCGCCGATGCCGGAGGTGATGTGGTCGTAGCCCGGCGCAATGTCGGTGGTCAGCGGGCCGAGGGTGTAGAACGGTGCTTCGTCGCAGCATTCCAGCTGCTTGTCCATGTTCTCCTTGATCAGCTGCATCGGCACGTGGCCCGGGCCTTCGATCATGGTTTGCACGTCGTGCTTCCAGGCAGTCTTGGTCAGCTCGCCGAGGGTTTCCAGCTCGCCGAACTGCGCGGCGTCGTTGGCGTCGGCAATCGAGCCCGGGCGCAGGCCATCGCCGAGGGAGAAACTGACGTCATAGGCCTTCATGATTTCGCAGATCTCGTCGAAATGCGTGTAGGTGAAGTTCTCTTTGTGATGCGCCAGGCACCACTTGGCCATGATCGAACCGCCACGGGACACGATGCCGGTGACGCGCTTGGCGGTCAGCGGTACGTAGCGCAGGAGTACGCCGGCGTGAATGGTGAAGTAGTCCACGCCCTGCTCCGCCTGTTCGATCAGGGTGTCGCGGAACAGCTCCCAAGTCAGGTCTTCGGCCGCGCCGCCAACTTTTTCCAGGGCCTGGTAGATCGGCACGGTGCCGATCGGTACTGGCGAATTGCGGATGATCCACTCGCGGGTTTCATGGATGTGCTTGCCGGTGGACAGGTCCATCACAGTGTCCGAGCCCCAGCGAATGCCCCAGGTCAGTTTCGCCACCTCTTCTTCAATGGACGAGCCCAGGGCGCTGTTGCCGATGTTGCCGTTGATCTTCACGAGGAAGTTGCGGCCGATGATCATCGGTTCCAGTTCGGTGTGGTTGATGTTGGCCGGGATGATTGCGCGGCCACGGGCGATTTCTTCGCGCACGAATTCGGGGGTGATGATCTTCGGCACACTGGCGCCAAAGCTGTGGCCCGCGTGTTGCTGGTCAAGCAGGCCTGTGGCGCGGGCTTCTTCGAGCTTCATGTTTTCGCGGATGGCGACGTATTCCATCTCGGCGGTGATGATGCCTTTGCGCGCGTAGTGCATCTGCGTGACGTTGGCGCCGGCCTTGGCGCGGCGCGGGTTTTTCACGTGGGCAAAACGCAACGCGGTCAGCTCGGCATCGCTCAAGCGCTGCTGGCCGAAGTGCGAGCTGAGGCCTGGCAGGCGCTCGGTGTCGTTGCGCACTTCGATCCACGGCGAGCGCACGTCGGCCAGGCCTTTGCGCACGTCGATGATCACGTTGGGGTCGGTGTAGGGGCCAGAGGTGTCGTACACCGTGACCGGCGCGTTGATTTCACCGCCAAAGTCGGTGGGGGTCACGTCCAGGCTGATTTCGCGCATCGGCACGCGGATGTCCGGGCGGGTGCCCTGTACGTAGACTTTTTGCGAGCGGGTAAAGGGCTGCACGGAGCCGGAGTCGACCTTGGCCGATTCACTCAGGTGCACGGTGTTTTTCAGTTTTGTACTTTTTATGTCTGTGCTCATCACGGGCTCTCCAACTGATCCAGGCGGTGGATTTTTGTCGGAGCGAACCTGTGACGGACGGATGCACTGAAACCAGTGCTGTGCTTGGCGCACGAGGGCTGCTCAATAAATGAACAGCATCCCGGACGAAGCACAAGAGGACTCGCCGGGTGACGAGAAATCTTGTTCCCTACGCAGGCGCTAACCTGATCAGGTTCAACGGGATCCGGTATTTACCGATCTCAGCCTTCCAACAAGGCACCCCGACAAGAACGCGGCCAGTCTAGACCATGGCGCGGGCAAATTGCCAATGGTGGTGCATTCGGCGTGATAAATGGCTCTTTTGCAGGATTGTTGTGTGGTGATCGCACCACTACACTCGGGGGCTGGAATTACATTCGTACTCTTCACACTAGGGATCGCCTCATGCTGCGCAAACTCTCACTGGCTCTCGCCGTGTCTTGTGCGACCAACGGAATGGTCTGGGCAGCCGAAGCGCCCTTGTCCGCCAACACTGATTTGGTCAGCGTCTACCAGGAAGCGGTCAACAACAACGCCGACCTGGCCGCCGCCCGCGCCCAGTACGGCGCGCAAAAAGAAGTGGTGCCCCAGGCCCGCGCCGGGTTGCTGCCGAACCTGTCGGGCGCGGCCGACATCAACAACGTGCGCACCCAGATCGACACCCCGGCCGCCACCGCCAACCGCGACGCCCACTCCTGGCGCGCGACCTTGAGCCAGCCGCTGTTCCGCGCCGACCGCTGGTTCCAACTGCAAGCGGCACACGCCACCAATGAACAGGCTGCGCTGCAACTGTCAGCCACCGAACAGAACCTGATTCTGCAAAGCGCCGAAAGCTACTTCGCCGTGCTGCGTGCCCAGGACAACCTGGCGTCGACCAAGGCCGAAGAGAATGCCTTCAAGCGCCAGCTGGACCAGTCCAACGAGCGCTTCGACGTCGGCCTGTCGGACAAGACCGACGTGCTGCAATCCCAGGCCAGCTACGACACCGCCCGCGCCAACCGGATTTTGGCCAACCGCCAGGTCGAGGACGCGTTCGAAGCCTTGATCACCCTGACCAACCGCCAGTACAACTCGATCCAGGGCGTGGTCCACACCCTGCCGGTGCTGCCGCCGCTGCCCAATGATGCCAAGGCCTGGGTCGAGACCGCCGGGCGCCAGAACCTGAACCTGCTGGCCAGCAACTACGCGGTCACCGCCGCCGAAGAAACCCTCAAGCAGCGCAAGGCCGGCCACGCGCCGACGCTGGACGCGGTGGCGCAGTACGAAAAAGGCGACAACGACGCCCTCGGTTTCAGCAACCCGAATGCCTTCGGCACGCCGTATCGCGGTGATGTGGAGCAGCGCACCATCGGCCTGCGCCTGAATATCCCGCTCTACAGCGGTGGCTTGACCAGCTCGCAAGTGCGTGAGTCCTACTCGCGCCTGGGCCAGACCGAGCAACAGCGCGAAGGCCTGCGCCGCCAAGTGGTCGAAAACACCCGCAACCTGCACCGTGCGGTCAACACCGATGTGGAGCAGGTGCAGGCGCGCCGCCAGTCGATCATCTCCAACCAGAGCGCGGTGGAAGCCACGGAAATCGGTTACCAGGTCGGCACGCGCAACATCGTCGATGTGCTGGACTCACAACGCCAGCTGTACGCCTCGGTGCGCAACTACAACAACAGCCGCTACGACTACATCCTCGACAACCTGCGTTTGAAGCAGGCAGCGGGGACGCTGAATCCAGGCGATTTGCAGGAATTGGCGCGTTACCTCAAGGCTGACTACAACCCGGACCGCGATTTCCTGCCGCCGGACCTCGCCAAGGCCGCCGCCGAACAACTCAAAGCCCGCCCTGGATATTGAAACCACTGCAAAACCACATGTGGGAGGGGGCTTGCCCCCGATAGCAGGGTGTCGGGCACTGTAGATGTGACTGATCCACCGCTATCAGGGGCAAGCCCCCTCCCACATTTTTTGACCGCTGTTGTCAGGGGGTGATGAGTTTGGCCAGGCCATCCAACAGGCGCTTCAAAGCGCCTTGGTTGGCCTGCATCACCGCCAACCCCGCCTGCGCCATCTTGCGCGCATCCTGCGGCAGCTCGAACAACTGCCTTACGGCTTCGGCCAATCCTTCAGCGTCGTCCACCTCTCGCAACGCACCCGCTTCACGCATCATCGCGGTGATTTCGAGGAAGTTGAACACATGCGGCCCCATGATCACCGGTTTTGCCAACGCAGCCGGCTCCAGCGGATTGTGCCCACCGGTAGCGACCAGGCTGCCACCGACGAAGGCGCTGTCGGCCAGGGCATACAAAAACAGCAACTCGCCCATGGTGTCGCCGAGCATCACCGAGGTTAGCGCGGTCACTGGCTCGCCCGTGGAGCGGCGCACGGTGGCGAAGCCTTGCTGCTTGCACAGCTCGAACATCGGGCCGAAGCGCTCCTGGTGCCGGGGGACCAGGATCAGCAGTGCATTCGGATAGCTCTCGAGCAACTGCCGATGGGCCGCGAGCACCACCTCATCTTCGCCTTCATGGGTACTGGCGGCGATCCACACCGGGCGTTCGCTGGCACCCCATTGCTCACGCAGAGTTGCAGCCCGGGCGGGCAGTTCCGGGTCGATGGTCAGGTCGAACTTGATCGAGCCGGTGACCTCGACGGTTTCCGGGCGGGCACCCAGGCTGAGGAAACGCTCGGCTTCGGCCTGGGTCTGCACCGCGAACAGGCTCATCTCGGCCAGCATCGGCGCGGTGAGCTTGGCAAAACGCCCGTAGCCCTTGGCCGAACGCGCCGACAACCGCGCATTGGCCAACGCCACCGGAATTCCGCGCTGGGCGCAGGCATGGATATGGTTGGGCCACAGCTCGGTTTCCATGATCACCGCCAGTTTCGGCTGTACGCGATCGAGGAAACGCTTGGCCGCGCAGGGCACGTCATAGGGTAAATAGCAGTGCTGGATGCGCGGCTCATTGGCGAACAACGCCTGGATCCGCTCGGACCCGGTGGGCGTCATGCAGGTGACGGTGATCGGCAGCGTCGGATAACGCGCCAGCAGCCCGCGCACCATCGGCGCGGCGGCGATACTCTCGCCCACCGACACCGCATGCACCCAGATCCCGCCCGGCTGCAACACCGGCAAGCCATAGGAGAAACGCTCGCTCACGCGCTTGGCGTAGGCCGGCGCTTTGCGCGCACGCAGCCACAGACGTAAAGCCACCAATGGCAGCGCCAGGTAAAACAGACAGCTGTAGAGAGTTCTATTCATGGCGGCGGAGTTTATCGGCTTTTTCAATCAATCGCCCGTAGGCACTCGGCAAAACGTTCAGCCAAAAAGCGCGCGGCCGGTCCAAGGGGCTCGTCGCGGCGCCAGACCAGCTCCACCACCAGCGCCGGCGGCGTCCATTCGCTGTCCAGCTCGACCATCTGGTTCTGGTAGATCGGGTATTGCACCACATGCCGAGGCAGCCAGGCCCAGCCCAGGCCACGGGTCAGCCATTCGGCCAGCACGTAGAAGCTGTCGGCGCGCCACACCTGCGGGCTGGCGGCCTCACTGCCGGGATAGACGCTGGTCTGGGTCGACATCAGCAACTGCCGGTATTGCGCCAGCCCTTGGCAATCCACGCTTTTCTGGCGCGCCAGCGGATGGTTGCGACCGCACACGGTGACCATCTCCACACTGCCCACCACGCGGCGCTCCAGCGCTTCGGGGATCTGGTCGTGATAGAACAGCATGCCCAGGTCGGCCTTGCGCTCCACCAGTTTGCGTGCGACATCGCCCTGAGCCGCGCTGGAAATCTGCACTTCGAGGTTGGGAAACTGGCCGGCCAACGCGTCGAGGCTGTCGAGCACCGGCTGGTAGAGCATCGCCTCGTCCTGGGCCAGGCGCAGGCAGGCTTCTTCGCCACGCATCAACGACAGCGCCCGACCGTTCAGGCGCTCGCATTGACGCAGGACCTCCCTCGCCTCCTCCAGCAACACGGTGCCCGCTTCAGTGAGACGGGGTTGGCGGCCGCTGCTGCGTTCGAACAGGCTCACACCCAGGTCAGCCTCCAGCAGGGCGATGCCATTGCTCACCGCCGACTGCGCCTTGCGCTGCCCGCGCGCCACCGCCGAGAACGAGCGCTGTTCGGCGACGCTGACGAACAGGCGCATCTGTTCCAGATCCCAGTGCATACTCATGTCCAACCCATCTCCCATTCAGATAGGTAATGACTTTACCCCATCTGAAAGCACTCTAGAATGCCAGCCTATCTGAATGGCTCTACTCGAAGGATCTGCCCATGAACGCTGCTTACTGCTACCTGGCCATCGCCATCTGCTCGGAAGTGATCGCCACCGTTTCCATGAAAGCCATCAAGGGCTGGAGCACGCCTATCCCATTGCTGCTGGTGATCGTCGGCTACGGTGTGGCGTTCTGGATGCTGACCCTGGTGGTGCGCACGGTGCCGGTGGGCGTGGCTTACGCCGTGTGGGCCGGGATGGGCATCGTGATGGTCAGCATCGCCGCCTTGTTCATCTACGGGCAAAAGCTCGATCTGCCAGCGATGCTGGGGATGGGCCTGATTGTGCTGGGCGTGGTGGTGATTCAACTGTTCTCGAAAACCGCCGGGCACTGACCGCCCCTCAACAGCCTGTATACTGCGCCTCTTGTCTAGAACACTGAGGTCGCCCATGCCAACCGTTATTTCCACCGACGTCCTGATTGTCGGCGCCGGGGTTGCCGGCCTCTGGCTGAACGCGCGCCTGCGCCGCCAGGGGTTTTCCACGGTGTTGGTGGAAAATGCCACCCTGGGCGGTGGTCAGAGCGTGAAGTCCCAGGGGATTATCCACGGCGGTGCGAAATACGCCCTGCACGGTGCCCTCACCGGCGCGTCCGAAGCGATTGCCGACATGCCGCGCCGCTGGCGTGAAGCCTTGGCGGGCAACGGCGAACTCGACCTGACCGGTGTGCGCCTGCTCTCCGAAGCGCACTACCTGTGGTCCCCCGGCACGCTCGCCGGCAACCTCACCAGCTTCTTCGCCAGCAAGGCGGTGCGCGGGCGCGTGGACCAGGTCAAGGGCGACGACCTGCCGCCAGCCCTGCAAGACCGCCGCTTCAAGGGCAAGGTCTACCGCCTGGCCGAACTGGTGGTGGATGTGCCAAGCCTGATCGAGCGCCTGGCGCAATTGGCCGGCGACGGCCTGCTCGCCGGGCAGCACATCGAACCGCTGCTCGAAGGCAATAAGCTGGTGGGTTTGAAAGTCGACGGCCGCGAGATCCGCGCCCAGCGCATCGTGTTGAGCGCAGGCGGCGGTACTGCCGACCTGCTCACCGCCCTGGGCCTGAGCCAGCCGGCGATGCAAAAACGCCCGCTGCACATGATCATCGCCAAAGGCCCCGGCCTCAAGCCACTGTATGCCCATTGCCTGGGCGGCGGCACCAAGCCGCGCATCACCGTGACCACCCACCCGGCCGCCGACGGCAATTGGGTGTGGTACATGGGCGGTGACATTGCCGAATCCGACGGCGTGGCCCGCACCGCCGAAGAGCAAATCGCCACCGCGCAGAAAGAGCTGGCGCAACTGCTGCCCTGGATCGACATGAGCCAGACCCAATGGGCGACCCTGCGCGTCGACCGTGCCGAGCCGCTGCAATCGGGCCTGAGCCGTCCCGATAACGCCTTCGTCGCCGAAGAGGGCCGCCTGCTGGTGGGCTGGCCGACCAAGCTGGCCCTGGCACCGGACTTCGCCGATCGCGTAATCAATGCCTTCGAACGCGACGGTATCCGCCCGACCACCCCCGAGCCGCTGCCGGCGCTGCCCAAGCCCGCCATCGGCGTACCTGCCTGGGAGCAACTGTTGCCATGAGCCTGCCGACCCTGCACGACTTGCACCGCCCATTGGGCAGCACCGGCCTGCTGGTTTCACCGCTGGGCCTGGGCACCGTAAAGCTGGGCCGCGACCAGGGGGTGAAATACCCCAACGGCTTCCAGATTCCCGACGACGACGCCGCGCGCATGCTGCTGCGCCAAGCTCGGCAACTGGGGATCAACCTGATCGACACCGCGCCGGCCTATGGCATGAGTGAAGAACGCCTGGGCCCGCTGCTGCGCGATCAGCGCAAGGACTGGGTGATTGTCAGCAAGGTCGGCGAAGAATTCGAAAACGGCGTGTCCCGTCATGATTTCAGCGCCGCTCACACCCGGATGTCCGTCGAGCGCAGCTTGAAACGACTGGAAACGGATTTTATCGACCTGGTGCTGGTGCATTCCGACGGAAACGACCTGCACATTCTCAACGACTGCGAGGTCTACCAGACCCTGGCCGAGCTGAAACAGGAAGGCAAGATTCGCGGTTTCGGCTTTTCCGGCAAGACCGTCGAAGGCGGCGTGAAGGCTCTGGAACAGGGCGATTGCGCGATGGTCACCTACAATCTGAACGAACAGGCCGAGAACGCCGTCATTGAGTATGCGCAAGCGCATGGCAAGGGCATCCTGGTGAAAAAGGCCCTGGCGAGCGGGCACGTTTGCCTGGACCCTGGAATGGATCCAATACGCGAGAGTTTCGCCTTGTTGTTTGCGCAAACCGGCGTCGCCAGTGCTATTGTCGGCACCATTAATCCGCTGCACCTGGCCCATAACGTGGCAACCGCTGCCCAGGTTATACGTCAACTCTGATGCCGCCGACGCGGCCGACCCCGTCGCAGAAAGGAGCCGACATGCCGCGCACGCTCATAAGAAAGAACCCCAGCAACTTCAAGACACTGCCGCTGCACGTCGAAGCCACACCCGAGGGCCTGAGCTACCAGAGCGTGGGCATGCCGCTCAACTTCGCCCAGACCCTGCAACGCCGCAAACCCGTCGATGTACCCGATGCCGAGCGTTTTGCCCTGGAACTGGCGAACCTCGGCGTGTCGGTGCGCCTGACCCTGCACTGGCAAAACCGCGATTACTGGGTGCTGGTACGCCAGCGTCGCCAGGACCGTGGGGATGTGGTGCTCAAGCTGATCTCCGGCTACGTTCCGGCCCACGAGTTGAACCTGCCGCTGCACACCGCCATCCAGGAAATTGCCGAAGAGTGCCTGCTGGAGACGCCCGAAGGCTGGCTCAGCGGGCGCTTCAACGACACCTGGCTGCCAGCGCCCTACTCCGCCGCGTTGCATTATCGCGAGGCCCTGCCGTTTCGCTTGAGCCCGCTGTCCGGCGCCGCGCGCCCGGTGCGTTGCGCTACGACCCAACTCATCGAGCGCCCGCGCGCCTACGTGCACCTGCCCACCGCGTCGCTGCAGTTGATCTATGACCTGCGCCTGGAAGTGCCACGGGAAGCCAAGTCCCTGAGCCTGTTCCATGTGGACGAGCGCCTGGAGGGCGACCAGTTGGTGGCACGCCTGGACCGCAAGCGTCCGGACCTGTACCTGATGCCACTCAAGGACGGCCAGCCACTGGCGGAGCTGTACACGGTCAAGAAAGACCAGCTCTACCCGGCCAGTACCCGGGGCTTGTACCTGGCGGAAAGCTTCGCCAAGCAGGAAGGCTGGCTGGTGCGTGATGAGCGGATCCGCTGGAAGGACTGGCTGCGCCAACAGGGGCTGGCCGAGCCGGAGAAAGAGTCGAAACTCAAGCGCCTGGCACAGCGAGTACTGCGCAGGATCGTGCCGAAGAAAAAAGCCAAGGCCTAACGCAAAGCCTGCTCCCACACTGGAGTGCGTTCAGCCGTTGAGCAGGCGCTCCAGGCCGATCTTCAAGGGGGTCGGTTCGGGAAGCGTGAAGCTCGCCAACAACCGCTGGTTGTTCGCCCGCGAATGCTTGATATCCCCCGAACGTGCCGGCCCGTAAGTGATCACCGGCAACCGGCCGACCGCTTCTTCCAACGCCTGCAGCACCTGCTTGAGCGTGGTGGTGCGGTTCCAGCCGACGTTGATGGCACCCAGCGGTGCGTCCTTGATTTCGATGGCCTGCACCAGCACGGCCACCAGATCTTCCACATACATGAAATCGCGGGTCTGCTCACCATCGCCGAACACGGTGATGGGCAAGCCCTGGCGGGCACGCTCGCTGAAGATGCTGATCACGCCGGAATACGGTGAAGACGGGTCCTGACGCGGCCCGAAGATGTTGAAGAAGCGAAACACCACCGGCTCCAGGCCATGCTGGCGACGGTAGAAATCCAGGTAGTGCTCACCGGCCAACTTGTCAGACGCATAGGGCGTCAACGGTGCCTTGGCGGTGTCTTCATCGATCGAAGCACCTTCGCCGTTGTTGCCGTACACCGCCGCGCTGGAGGCGTACACCACCCGCTTCACCCCGGCCTTGCACAGGGCTTCGCAGAGGTTCAGGGTACCGACGAAATTGCTCTGATGGGTACTGACCGGGTCATCCACCGAAGCCTGCACCGAAGCGACTGCCGCCAGATGCACCACGGCGCTCACGCCAACGGCGGCCTGCGCCACCAGCGCGGCGTCCGCCACATCGCCTTCGAGCAGTTCGAGCCGCGGGTCATCCAGCGGCAGGTTGCTGCGCTTGCCGGTGGACAGCTTATCCAGCACCCGCACGCTGTAGCCCTTGGCGAGCAACGCATCGACCAGGTGCGAGCCGATAAAGCCCGCACCACCGGTCACCAGTACGCGTTTATTCATTGTTGCGGATTTTCTCGACGATGGCGGTGGTCGAGCTGTTTTCCACCAGGCCGAGCACTTTGACCGTGCCGCCGTAGGCGCTGACGATGTCCGCGCCGACCACCTGGTCCACGGAATAATCGCCGCCCTTGACCAGCACGTCCGGCTTGACCTGCGCCAGCAGGTTTTCCGGGGTCGCTTCAGGGAAGCTGATCACCCAGTCCACCGCACCCAGGCCGGCCAGCACCGCCATGCGTCGATCAACACTGTTGATCGGACGCCCAGGGCCTTTGAGGCGGCTGACGGACGCATCATCGTTGACCGCAACGATCAGGCGGTCGCCTTGGGCGCGCGCCTGCTCCAGGTAGGTCACGTGGCCGGCGTGCAGGATGTCGAAGCAGCCGTTGGTGAACACAATGCTTTCGTTGTGCGCACGGGCATCGTCAATCGCCAGCAGCAATTGCTCGATGCCCAGCACGCCACGCTCCGACCCTTCGGAGCGCTGGATGGCGCGGCGCAATTCGGGCGCACTGATGGCCGCGGTACCCAGCTTGCCCACCACGATGCCAGCTGCCAGGTTGGCCAGGGCCACGGCGTGGGGCAATTCTTCGCCGGCGGCGATGGACGCGGCCAGGGTGGAGATCACGGTGTCGCCGGCGCCGGTGACGTCAAACACTTCACGGGCACGTGCTGGCAAGTGCATGGCTGGATGGCCAGGACGCAGCAGGGTCATGCCGTGCTCGCCACGGGTCACCAACAAGGCGCCCAGGTCGAGTTCGGCCATCAGCGCCGCGCCCTTGCTCACCAGTTCGTGCTCGTCGGCACAACCGCCGACAATGGCTTCGAACTCGCTGAGGTTCGGGGTGATCAGGCTGGCGCCACGGTAGATCGAGAAATCCCGCCCCTTGGGGTCGGCCAGCACCGGAATGCCCTTGGCCTTGGCGGCCTGGATCAATACCTGATGGTTCTTCAGGGCGCCTTTGCCATAGTCGGACAGCACCAGCACCTTGATGCCTTCGAGCAACTCATCGACCTGGCCGCTGAGGGCCAGGGCGTCGGTGGCGAAGGGTTCTTCGAAATCGATACGCAGCAATTGCTGGTGACGGCTCATGACCCGCAGCTTGACGATGGTCGGCTGATGGGCGATGCGCTGGAACAGCGCGCGCACGCCGGCACCGCGCAGGCTGTTGGCCAGGCTGTCGGCGGCTTCGTCGTCGCCGGTCACACCCACCAGGGAGGCCGGCGCGCCGAGGGCGGCAATATTGAGAGCAACGTTGGCAGCGCCGCCTGGACGGTCTTCGATTTGCTCGACCTTGACCACCGGCACCGGCGCCTCAGGGGAAATCCGTGAGGTACCACCATGCCAGTAACGGTCGAGCATGACATCGCCGACCACCAAGACAGGGGCTTGATCGAATCGCGGCATGGACAACTTCATGGAGCAACCCACTACAAAATGAACAGGGGCGCGATATTAGCACAGGGTTTACGCAGGCTTGTGTCCACCGCAGGGCAAATGTGGGAGGGGGCTTGCTCCCGATGGCGGTGGTCCAGCCAGCATTTCTGCTCGCTGGCACGCCGCTATCGGGGGCAAGCCCCCTCTCACATCAAGCCAGTGAGCACCGGTCGGATCAGGTGATGTCAGCAGGCGCCGGGGCATCGAGGCCCATGGCATGCAGGCGGGCGTAGTAGCCGTTCTGGGCCAGCAGTTCGCCGTGGGTGCCGCGCTCGACGATACGACCGTCGTCCATCACCAGGATCAGGTCGGCCTTCTCGATGGTGGACAGGCGGTGCGCAATCACCAGGGTGGTGCGGCCTTGCATGACCTTGTCGAGTGCCGCCTGGATGTGCCGCTCGGATTCGGTGTCGAGGGCCGAGGTGGCCTCGTCGAGAATCAGCAGCGGCGCGTTTTTCAGCAAGGCACGGGCAATGGCCAGGCGCTGGCGCTGGCCACCGGACAGCAGCACGCCGTTTTCGCCGACCTGGGTGTCGAAGCCCTTGGGCAACTGGTCGATGAAGTCCTTGGCATTGGCATCGGCCGCCGCCGCTTCAACGTCTGCCCGTGGCGCGCCGGCCAGGTCGCCGTAGGCGATGTTGTTGGTCACGGTGTCGCTGAACAGCGTGACATGCTGGGTCACCTGGGCGATGTGACGGCGCAGATTGAGCAGCTTGTAGTCTTCGATTTCCACGCCATCGAGCAGGATTTCGCCGCTCTCATGGTGATAGAAACGCGGGATAAGGCTGGCCAGGGTCGACTTGCCGCTGCCCGAACGCCCCACCAGCGCGATCATCTGCCCAGGCTCGGCAGTGAAGCTGATGTCCTTGAGCACATGGCGTTCGGTGCCGGGGTAGGTGAAGTTCAGGTTGCGCACTTCAAGGTGGCCGCTGACTTTGTCACGCTCGACAGTGCCGCGATCGACTTCGACCTCTTCGTCCAGTTGCTCGAAGATACTCTCGGCACCGGCCACGCCTTTCTGGATGGTCGAGCTGACTTCGGACAGTTGGCGGATCGGCTTGGGCAACAGGCCGGCCAGGGTGATGTAGGCCACCATGTCACCGGCAGACGCATCACCGCGAAGGTAAAGGACCAGGAACATCAGCACCGCCATGGCGGTGTAGATCACCAGTTGCAGCGCCGGGGTATAGATGGCGCCGGTGCGGGTCATGCGCAGTTGCTTGTCGGTATTGCTCTGGCTGGCCTTGAGGAAACGTTTTTCCTCGTAGATTTCGCCGCCGAAGCTGCGCACCACGCGGTAACCCTGAATGGTTTCCGAGGCCACGTGGGTCACGTCGCCCATGGCCACCTGGATCTTCTTGCTCTGCTTGCGGAATTTCTTGCTGGCCGTGCTGACCATCACCGCGATCAGCGGCAGGATGGCGATCATCACCAGCGTCAGGCGCCAGTTCATGAACAGCAGCGAGGCGAACAGGAAGATCACCGTCATGCCTTCACGGATCACCACTTTGATAGCGTCGGTGGCCGCGCCCGTGACCATGGTCACGTTGAAGGTGATGCGGGAAATCAGGTGCCCGGAATTATGGTTGTCGAAATAGCGGTTCGGCAGGGTCAGCAAGTTGTTGAACAACTGCACCCGCAGGTCGTGCACCAGGCCCAGGGAAACCTTGGCCAGCAGGTAGTTGCCGAGGAACGAGCCGAGGCCCTGCCAGGCGGCGATCAGGATGATCAGCAGCGGCACCGCCTGCAGCAATTGCAGGTCGCGCAGGTAAGGCACGGTCGGGAACAGCACGGCTTGCGGGTTGGACAGACCGTCGACGAAGTACTTGAGGATGTACCCCAGCATGGGCTGGGTCGACGCGAAAATCAGAAATCCGACGATACTCAATGCGAACAGACCCGCGTAGGGCCTGACGTAGCTGAGCAGACGGAAGTATATTTTCAAGCTCGAAGGGCTTGCGCTCGGACTGGAGTCGGTCATATCACGCGGCGTTTTGAAAAAGGAGGCTGACTTTAGCACAGCTTCTCTGTTGTACTTGCACCCCGCATGACCTGCGACCCGGTCGGATCCGACCGGAGATATTATTTAGCCATCATCGTAAGATGCTCGGCTTTCTCTTCCGGAATGGCTTTTTACCGTATGCACTCCAAGCGCCTTATGTATGGCTCAAATCGCGTTTTTGACTTCCTGGCCCTGTGGATTTTGCCCATTGGCCTGTTCCTGCTCCTCAGCTCGCTGTTCTTCCTGAGCAACCGCAGCGGCCTGCACAAACTCTATTACGGCCTGTTCAGCGCCCCGGCCCTTTTGCTGCTGTGCCTGCGCCCCGCCGAATGCAAACACCTGTTGCGCGAGCCTCTGGCACTGGCCTTCCTGGCGTTTTCCATCTGGGCGATGATCAGTGTGTTCTGGAGCCCGGGGCAGCATCCCGACTTCGAATTGTTCAAACGCCCGCTGCACACCTTCATGCTGTTCGCTGGCTGCGCCTTGCTCTTGCACTACCGCAGTGACGTGTTCAAACCGGTGTTCTTCGCCGCAGCGGTCGTCGCCCTGGTGGTCAGCGCCTGCAACCTAGTTGCCTTTATCCAGCACTTCACCGAAGGCGCGCGCATGGTCGGCGGGCTGGGCGCCCTCGACAACCCGTTGCTCAGTTCCCACCTGTTCGGTTTCTTTTGTGTCTACTGGCTTTATATCAGCATGACCAGCAAGCGCATGCAGGTGTTGCTGTTCAGTCTGCCGGCACTCGCGATCATGACGGCGGCCGTGCTCGCCACCGGCTCCAGGACACCGCTGGTGGCCCTGGTGCTGGCATCGTTGTGGATGAGTTTCACCATTCGCAATCGCCGCTCGGCGCTGCTGATTGCCGGCCTGGTGCTCGGCACTGCGGGGCTGCTGCTGTTCTATCCGGAACTCATTACCAACCGCGGCAGCTCGTTCCGCTTCGAGTTGTGGGGCAAGGCCCTCCACCACGTGGCCGAGCATCCCTTGATTGGCCACAGCTACGACTCAGAACCGTCGCTGACGCTGTCAGACGGCAACACCTACCGCGAGCCCCATAGCTTCGCCATTGGCGTGCTGTATTACGTGGGCATCATCGGCTTCCTGCCGTGGGCGTTCATGCTGGCCTGGGGATTGTTCAAGGGCTACAAGGAGCGCCTGCAGCCGCTGTTCATCCTGGCCTCCGCCTTGCTGGCCTACGGCATCGGTGCCGGCCTGACCGAAGGCGGCGGCATTCTTTCGCGGCCCAAGGAGCATTGGTTCCTGCTGTGGATCCCGCTGGCGCTGTTGGCCGGCCTGAGCATCGCCCAGCGCCGTCGCAGCCTGCTCGCCACGCCGGTCAAGACCCCTACGCCACAAGCGTTCGACCAGCTGTGCAGCAACGCCCATGTGATCGAAGCCGATGGCCTGGGCCCCAAAGTCCTGCGCCTGGAGGACGGCAGCTTCCTCAAGCTGTTCCGCGCCCGCCGCTGGTACACCTCCGGCCGGTTCAACCCGTACTCGGAACGCTTTGCCAGCAACAGCGTGCAACTGCGTGAACACGGGATTGCCGCGCCGACGATCCTCGACCTCTACAGCCTGCGCGACGGCAGCACCGCCGTGAGTTACCAGCCGTTGCCGGGACTGACCCTGCGCCAGACCCTGCAAAGCCTGGACAGCAGTCTGCGCGGCGCCCTGGTGGAGCGATTCGGTCGGTACATGGCCCAGCTCCACGAGCAAGGCGTGTACTTCCGCTCGCTGCACCTGGGCAACGTACTGTTCATGGAGGATGGGGAGTTCGGGCTGATCGATGTGGCGGACATGCGCCTCTACCCGTCGGCACTGCGCAATACCCTGCGCCAGCGCAACCTCAAGCACATGCAGCGCTATCCGCAGGATCGCAGCTGGCTGTTCGAGAGCCACTTCGAACAGTTGATGCAAGGCTACGCCGCCGTTGCGTCGCCACAAGCCACCCTGAAGATCCGCGAGCAGGCCCGGGCATCGGCCCGGCCGCTGGTGCAAGCAGCGAGCCCCGCCAGCAAGTAAAGGGGCTCGCGCCTGGCCTCAGTCTTTTTCCAGCGGGGAGAAGTACAAGCGGGCCAGGCCGCGCCAGGTCTTCTTGTTCCAGGCGCGGAACGGAATCTGCGCCAACAACTCACGAGCCAACTGACGATTGCGGTTGGACGTCTTGAGGAACATCGAGCTGAGAAACTTGTAGCGCACCTCGTCGTACAGCGGATGATCGCTGAACAACGCGTAGGTGCGCAGGATGTTGTCGATCATGAAGCGGTGGTTCTTGTAGGAGTTGGTGGCGTGCTTGCGATAGCGCGCCATCACCACGCTCAACCCGTCGATAAAGTAGCCCGCGTGGGTGATCTTCAACTCGATCAGCAAGTCTTCCAGACGAATTTCCGGGTCGAAGCCGCCAACCGCTTCCAGGGCTTCACGGCGGATCATCAGGGTCGGCGCCGGCGGATAAGGCTTGCGCTCCAGGAACATGTCGTCGAAATCCAGGCGCCGGAACGGCACATCGCGGCGCTGGCGGCTTTCGGGAAACAGCTCGCCCTGGGAATCGATCAGCTCGATGTTGCCCGCGCAAATCCCCACCTCAGGCTTGCCGTCCATATAGGCCACCTGCGTCGCGATGCGGTCGAGCATCATGATGTCGTCCGAGCCGAACGGCACGATCAGCGGCCCGTTGGAGCGTGCAATGGCGCCATTGAGCGTATTGGTGAGGCCCTGGTTCTGTTGCACGCGAAAATCGAAACGGTGGTTTTCCTGCAGCGTGCGAATGCGCTCGACACTGTCGTCGGTAGAGCCGTCGTCAATCACCAGCAGTTCAATGTTGGGATAGGTCTGGTTCAACACACTCAGGATGCTCTCTTCTATATAGGGAGCATGGTTGTACGACGCGATGATCACACTGACCAACGGTTGACTCTGATTCATACGTTTTCTCTGCGTGCTTGAGCCAAGCCCGACTCGATCAGTTCCAGGTATTCCTGACGGAACACCTCAATATCATGGTGCGTCTGGAGGTACTGGTAAGCCTGTTCACCCTTGAGCGCCAACGCTTCATCGGAAAGCCCGAGGTAGGTGTCCAGCGCCTGTGCCCAGGCCGGCACGTTGGCCGGCTCGACGGCCAGGCCGCCCGCCCCTTCGATCAGCGGCAGCATGGCCGGCACGCTGGAGGCGATCACCGGCAGGCGCCCGCTCATGCCTTCCAGCAGCGCCAGGCCGAGCCCTTCGGCCAGCGAGGGCATTGCCCAGATATCAAACGCACGCACATAACGCAGAGCGTTTTCCCGGAAGCCCAGCAAGTGTACGCGGCCTGTCAGGCCCAGCCGCTCGATCTCGGCGGCCAGATTCGCTTCTTCACGCCCGGCACCGATGATAGCCAGCTGTGCGTTGGGGTACTTGTGCTTGATCGTTGCAAAGGCTTGCAGCAAATAGGTGTGGCCCTTGACCGGAACCAGACGGCCCAGCGCGCCAATCAAACGTACCGAGGGATCGAGCCCGAGCATTTCCCGCGCGTGTTCGCGGGAATACTGCAACGCATCGGTCTGTTCGATATCGATGGCGTTGGTGATGGCGTAGGTATTGCTGTCGGTGAATCCGCACTGGCAATCCAGCAGGTACTGCTTGACCGCCGGCGACACGCCGACAAACCGCCAATGATGGTCGATCAGGCGCTGGGCCTGCTTGCGGCGGTAGAGGCGATCGTATTCACCAAAGCCGTGGGAAATGCCGATACACAGTGGGATCTTCAACCAGCGATTCAACTGCAACATCATGTTGACGGGCTTGAAGCGGTTGCACACCACCACGTCGAACTTTTCCTTGCGGCAAAACTGATACAGCCGCCACATCGCCATCAGGCGCATGCCCTTCAGGGCCTTGTCGGAAAACTCGAAGTACACCGACGTGCCGGCCCGGCTCACCGGTTCGCCCGGCCCCGGTCGGCCGCGCAGGAACGCGGCCGTCACTTCATAGCGATCAGTCGGCAATGCCTTGACGATCTGTTCGGCCAGATCGGCAAAATCATGGGATTTGACATTGTAGTCAGGCTGCAACTGCAGGACCTTGAAAGGCCGACTCATAACGCTCCTCGATGGAAACCTGTGGCGTCAACAACCCAGGACGGTGCAGCGGCCAACGCTTGAATGTGTTCAGGGCTGGGCGTCTCCACCAACGGCCACTGATTGCGTTTCCAACAGACAAAATGAAAGTAGGGAAATTCCCGCTCGCCGTCCCGGTCATTGGTCAGACGGCCATTGTTCCAGAACCATTGATGGGGAAAACGCTCCGAGCCGTCGTGCCATTTGATCACGCCACCGGGCGTACTGAACGCTTCGACGAACTCGCTGCGACGTCGCCACGGGTTGAGCTTGCCGACCAGATTGAACAACGGCTTGGGCAGGTTTTTGCGCCACAGGAAGATCCGGCTGAACGCGCCCTCATCCAGCGCATGATGCGCCTGATCGGTGAAACGTGTCTGCCAATCCTTGATCTGCTTGAACACTTCACGCTTTCTGGCCGTGTTGCGCATCAGGCACAGGTGCCCGGCCACACGGCGCTCGTGGGTCGAGAACAGGTCATAACCGGCCAGGCGATCGGCGGTGAAATACTTGCGCAGGTCACCGTAGATCAAGTCCAGGTCGCCAAATGCCCAGAAATCATAGCCCTCGAGGCGATCAGCATGGATGTAGCCGAGCGCCGGCTTGATGTCGCACAGTTTGTAGGCGGCTTGGGGGGCGAAGCGGATGCCCAGGCGCTCAGACACCAGCGCGCAATAATCGGCAAAGGAAATGTGTTCAATCCGCACGTTGTCCGGGACGTTGGCCGGTAACGGGCAATCGCTGAACAACAGCCAATCGATATCTGCGTTGCGGCGGCAGCTCTCGAGGAAAAACGGCATCCAAAATGGCCAATGGCCAAAATAGGGAATCACAAAAAGAATACGCGGGCACGGATTGATCACGGGGGACTCACTGTCATTTACAGGGGCACTCAGTGCCCCCTCACTTTGCTTAACGCTTATTTATGCTGGATGAGCCAGAACAGCTCATGGCGTCGGACGGCCTTGCGGAAAAACTCGTTTTCTCCCCAGGGTGAAATCGCCCGACGCGCCAGCAGACGCTGTATCACCCGCCGCACCCGCCGTTTGAACGGCATCCTCGGTTGCAGGTCATGCATCATCCCAAGCGACATTGCCTTGTCACATTGCTGCTCATCGGTGAGCGTCATGCAAAAAGGATGCAAAGTGTACGTCGAATCAAAGCATGGTGGCAAAGCGACACCAGCGCCCGCCTCCCCCATCGGCCAACGGTCGTTGTCATGCAGATGGTTGGCGTAGCCGAGCAGCGTGGCGGGCTGCCACTCCAGCCCTTCCAAGGCCTCAAGCACCGCCTGCTGGGAGCAGATATGGTCCGGGTGGGGATCGAGCACCGGGTGGGGCAATACGATCACCTCCGGGCGCGCCTTGAGCAGCAATGCCCGCAGGTCAGCCAGCAGATTGTTCCAGGTCGGCTGGCCATCGATATCGGCTGGCAACGTTGACGGGTTCAGGCGGCGGAACGCGCGAATATCACTCAAATCAGCCTCCCTTGAGGCGATCGGGCGCTCGGGTTGCGCCTTCATTGCCGGCAGTTGCAGGCAGAAATAACCCAGTTGGTAGCAATGCTCCTGAGGCACACCCGCCCAGCGCGGTACGGCGATGCTGTCCCAGGCCCGCAGGCGCCCTTTCAAACGCGCCGCCTCGGGTTTGCCCAAGCCCATCTGCTGATAATGCTCGGCCTCGATCTCGCCGGCGGTCAACGTGACGATCCAGGGCTGCGGCGCCTGGCTGTACAGGCCGAAGGCTGCCAGTTCGGCATCGTCGGCATGGGGCGCGATGACCATCACCCGTTGATTGCGCAGGTCCGGGTGACGGAATACTGACAGCACCGGCTCGCCCTGCACCCGGCAGAAACGGCCGCGTACCCGCAGGTTCCCCGCGACCAAGGCTTGCGCCTGGCCCGTCAGGTTCAGGTAACGCAAACCGGCGACGCCACGCTCGAACGCCTGGCGATCCGTGCGCTCACCCCCCGACACTTCGATAAACGGGTCGATAAAGCGCCCCAGCCAACCACTCTTGATCCGCAGCGCCAGCACCAGCGTTTCATCACCCGCCAATGCCAATGCCTGGCCCGGCACCAACCGGTCGCCCTGCAGGGCAACCCCAGGCTGCTCGGTGCCGACAGGAAACTGGTACTGGTAGTCGTCCTTCGGCGTGTAGAAAAGATGGTCGGCAAACCAGGCTTCATGGGCCACCCAGGCCAGCACCATCAGCAGTGGCACCAGCCACCAGGCCAGCAGCACGCCCGCACCGATGATCAGCAGCAGCCCCACCAGCAGGCCAATGCGTTTGTGGCGACGATGGCGCTTGAGCAGCGCCTGCTTGCGGCTCGACGAATCACTCATGACTTGAACACCGGCACAGGGTTGCACCAACGGTCCTTGTACTCGCGGTCGGCCCGCCCGAACGAAAAGCGCAGCGGCTTGCCGACCTCACGTGCCTGCTCCCAGGCCGCTTGGGTATTGAGGAAACTCAGCACGCTGCCCGGACTGAAATCGCGGGTAGCGGGATCGACACCACCGTTGACGTACTCCACGCTGATCCACTCCGGCGACTCGACCCGGTAGACCAACTGGACGGCAATCGGCGCATCGTTGAGGAAGATCACCGAACCGATCAGGAACTCACGCAGCAGCTCGATGACCTCGGCCATGCGCTCGGCGCCCGTGGCGACAAACCCCCAGCGGCGCAGGAACAGGTCGCAGTAGATCGCCGCCAATTCGGTGCTGGAAAACTCGCTCACCGGCCGCACGACGCCGCCCGCCTCTTCCAGCAGGCGCAGTTCGCGGCGCTGGTTGTAGCGGAATTTCTTCGACAATTCTTCGGGTGTACGCGCCATGGCCAACTGCTCGGCCTGGGGCTTGAGGCTGCTGAAGCGGCCTTGGTTCAATGCACCGAGGTAGCGCGCGCGGTGACGCAATGGCACCTGTGCATCGGCGGCGGCCGGCAGGATCAGCTCGGCGTTGCCCAGGTCGAACAGGCCCTTCTTGCCCTGCTGCTTGAGCACGTCCTTGGACAAGGCCAGGTCGCGTCCCCAGGTGGCAATGCTCGCCTTGAGTTCGCCGCCTTGCTCCCAGGCCAGGTAACGCACAGGGATGTCGGCCAACCCGGCCAGGCGCTCGATCACCTGCGGGTGAGTGGCGACACTGCCGCCAAAACGCTGCCAGGCTTCACTGTAGGCAGGCGCGTCGACGACGGACCAGCCACGCTCGCGCCAGCCTTGGAATCGATTGAGCATCAGGCCCCCGCGGTCAGTTCAATTACGTGCGGCAGTTGCCAGAAGGTGTCGCGTACCGCCTGATCCGAGAATCGTGCGTGCAGGCGCTCCAGCATCATGTCGGCGCACTGGCGTTGCTGGTGTTGATCCATCGCAGCCAGATGCCCCAGGCCCTGGGCCAGGTGCTCGGCATCGCCGAAGGGGAACAGAATACCCACGCCCTCGACCACCTCCTTCGCGCCGCCGCATGCGGTGGCCAGCAGAGGGACGCCGGCGGCCATGGCCTCCAGCAGCACCATGCCGAACGGCTCGTGGTCGGAACTCAGGGCAAACACATCGAACGCGCGGAAATAGCGCCGCGCGTCCGGCACCTGGCCGAGGAACAGCACCTTGTCGGCGATCCCCAGCTCACGCGCCAATGCCTTGAGGTCCTGCTCCAGGCGCCCGCGCCCGAGGATCGCCAGGCGGCTGTGCACCGGCAATTGCGGCAGTGCCAGGGCGAAACCCTTGAGCAAGGTGGCCTGGTCTTTATCCGGGTGCAGGCGGCCGACATTGCCGACCACCCATTCATCCGGCGACAGACCCAGCGCATCACGCGCTTCCTCGAACGGCACCTGAAGCGCGCGCACGGCGTCCACGTCGATGCGGTTGTACAGGGTCTGGATACGGGTGTGCGGCCAGGCCGGCAGGCAGCGGCGCATGTCGTCGCGCACCGCATCGGAGACGCCCAGCAGGCTCAGGCGCTTGCGGAAAATCCCGGCGAACAGCTTGCGGCTGCGGCGCTGGTAATCGCCAAAGGCGTGATGCACACCGATCACCGGCAATCGCGTAGCCAGCAAGGCCACGTAGATCGGTTTGAAGCGGTGGGCAATGCAGAAACTGAAGTTGCGTGACGCGGCGATCTTGCGCAACTGCGCAATGGCGCCCAGCTTCAGGCCACGCACGGCCTTGGAGCTGAACGCCATGAACACCACTTCGTCACTGGCACACCCGGCGGCCACCTCGGGGTCGGCGACCCCGGTGAGGAACACCGTGGTCACCTTGTAGCCGGAGCCTGCGAACAGGCTGGCGTACTGCCGCGCGCAGTCCAGGAACGGCCCGTCATAGCCGTGGCAGAACTGCAGGACGTGGCGCTCAGCCGACCGTGTCATATGGGTCCACGCCGTCCTTGACGACCAGGATGTCTTCCATGATCAGGTATTGCAGGTCGGAGCCGAAGAACATGTCCAGCGCGTCTTTGGGCGAGCAGATCATCGCTTCGCCGCGACGGTTGAGCGAGGTGTTCAGCGACACGCCGTTGCCGGTCAGCACTTCCAGCTCTTTCATCATGTCGTAGTAGCGCGGGTTGTACTCGCGCTTGAGCACCTGGGCGCGGGACGTGCCATCTTCATGGACCACTTCCGGCACGCGGGTTTTCCACTCTTCGGCCACTTCAAAGGTGAAGGTCATGAACGGCGCCGGGTGATCGACCTTGATCATCTGTGGCGCCACGGTGTCGAGCATCGACGGGCAGAAAGGCCTCCAGCGCTCGCGGAACTTGATCTGGTGGTTGATGCGGTCAGCCACGCCGGTAGCACTTGGGCAACCGATGATCGAACGACCGCCCAAGGCGCGCGGGCCAAACTCCATGCGCCCCTGGAACCAGGCAACCGGGTTGCCGTCGACCATGATCTTGGCGATGCGCTGGGGCATGTTGTCGATCTTGCGCCACTTAGGCTGGCTCTCGTGCTTGGCACACGCCGCGATCACGTCTTCGTTGCTGTAGGACGGGCCGAGGTAGACGTGTTCCATCTTCTCCACCGGCACACCGCGGGCGTGGGACACGTAGGCCGCTGCACCCACCGCCGTACCGGCATCGCCGGACGCCGGCTGTACGAACAGCTCTTTGACGTCGCTGCGGGCGATGATCTTCTGGTTCAGCTTGACGTTCAGCGCGCAACCGCCGGCGAAGGCCAGCTTGCCGGTGTCTTTAAGGATGTCGCCCAAATAGTGGTCGATCATCTGCAGCGCCAGTTTCTCGAACAGCGCCTGCATGCTGGCCGCGTAATGGATGTAGGGCTCGTCGGCGATATCGCCTTCGCGCTTGGGACCCAGCCACTCGATCAGTTTTGGCGAGAAGTAGAAACCCTTGCCCTTCTCTTTATAACGACGCAGGCCGATGACGTTGGCGTAGTCGGTGTTGATCACCAACTCGCCGTTTTCAAACGAGGCCAGGCGCGAGAAATCGTATTTGCTCGCGTCACCATACGGCGCCATGCCCATGACCTTGAACTCGCCGTCGAGCATCTCGAAACCGAGGAACTCGGTGATTGCGCCGTACAGGCCGCCGAGGGAATCCGGGTCGTAGAATTCCTTGATCTTGTGGATCTTGCCGTTCTCGCCGTAGCCGAAGAACGTGGTCGCGTACTCACCTTTACCGTCGATGCCGAGGATCGCGGTTTTTTCCTGGAAGCCAGAGCAGTGGTAGGCGCTGGATGCGTGGGCCAAGTGGTGTTCAACCGGTTCGATCTTGATTTTCTTCGGATCGAAGCCCAGTTGCTCCAGGCACCAGACGATCTTGTTGCGGTAGCGCTTGTAGCGACGGTTGCCCATCAGGATCGCGTCGAGGGCGCGGTCCGGGGCGTACCAGTAACGCTTGGCGTAGTGCCAGCGCGCCTCGCCGAACAGGCTGATCGGTGCGAACGGGATCGCCACCACGTCAACGTCGGAAGGCTTGATGCCGGCCTGTTCCAGGCAGAACTTCGCCGATTCGTAAGGCATGCGGTTCTTTGCATGTTTGTCGCGCACAAAGCGCTCTTCTTCGGCGGCCGCGATCAGCTTGCCGTCGATATACAAGGCTGCGGAAGGATCATGGCTAAGGGCGCCGGACAGGCCAAGAATCGTCAATGCCACTGGGGTCTAGCCTCTTTTAGTCTGCATGCAGGCGGGTCGCGCCTGAAAAAAGTGCGTTTCCGCCTGGGCGAGAAACAGCTAAAGGGCGGGATTATAGCGTAAAAGCAATGGGGAGCTGTTAGCGGCAAGTGGCTAGCAGATTGGGCGCAATCTGCAAGATTGCGTCTAAAGTCACGTAGGACACGTCTAAAGACACCGCCAGAGGATTCGTTAAACAGTGACAGAATCGATAGAATCCCGCGTTTGCCGCACTTTGCCTGGTTCTCTGATGAAAATGCTTGGTCCTGTTCACCTCTCCCTCATGACCGGCCTGCTCGGTGTTTGCAGCGCCGCGATGAGCGACGATACGCCGCTGGTACTCGACCCGAGCGTGGTCACCGGCTCGCGCAGCGCCAGCCCGACCTTTGATCTACCGTATTCGGTGGACGGCATCAGCCGTGAACAGATCAGCGACGGCCAACTGGGCATCAACGCCTCTGAGGTGTTGTCCCGCGTGCCTGGCCTGGTGGTGCAGAACCGCCAGAACTATGCCCAGGATCTGCAGATTTCCTCCCGCGGCTTTGGCGCCCGCTCGGCGTTTGGCGTGCGCGGCCTCAAGCTGATTGCCGACGGCATCCCCGCCAGCACCCCGGACGGCCAGGGCCAGGCCGCTACTTTCAACCTCGACACCGCCGAGCGCATCGAAGTCCTGCGCGGCCCGGCCGCCACCTTGTATGGCAGCAATGCCGGCGGCGTAATCCAGATGTTCTCTCGCGATGGCGAGGGCCCGCCGCGCATCGGCGCCGAAACCCTGGTGGGCAGCGACGGCCTGAACAAAAACCACCTCACCGCCGAGGGCGCGGCCAACGGTGCAGGCTTCGTGCTCGACGCCTCACGCATGGACACCAACGGCTACCGCGACCACAGCAGCGCCCGCCGCGACCAGACCTTCGCCAAGCTCAACGTCCAGCCGGATGACGACAGCAAGCTTGCACTGATCTACAGCAGCCTCGAGCAGAACGGCACGCAGGACCCGCTCGGCCAGAGCTGGGCTGCGTACAAGGCCGACCCACGCTCGGTTGCACCCAATGCGCTGACGTACAACACGCGCAAAAGCATCGACCACCAGCAATTGGGGATGAATTACGAGCGGTATTTCGGCGATGCAACGTTGCAGGTGAATGGGTATACGGGGCGGCGGAGTGTGATTCAGTATCTGTCGATTCCCAGGGGCGCACCCGCCAACGAGCGAGGCGGCGGTGTGGTGCAATTCGACCGCAAGTTCTACGGCGGCAGCGCGCGCTGGATACAACCTGTAGAAGGGGCACCAGGCGAGCTGATGATCATTGCTGGCCTGGACTTCGACCAGAGCGAAGACAGCCGCCACGGCTACCAGAACTACAGCGGCACCACCCTTGGCGTGAAAGGCCAACTGCGCCGCGATGAAATCGACACCGCGCGCAGTCTCGACCCCTATATCCAGGCCAACTGGGCACTGGGTGACTGGACCCTGCAAGCCGGCGTGCGTCACAGCACCATGGAGCTGGACGTTGACGATCAATTCCTGAGCAACGGCGACGCCAGCGGCAACAAGTCTTACCAGAAAAACACCCCATCAATGAGCGTGATGTACGCATTCACGCCGCAACTGCATGGCTATGTCAGTGCGGGCAAAGGCTTCGAAACACCTACCCAAGCGGAGCTGGCATACGCGCCGGGGAACGTCGAGGGCTTTAACTTCGGCCTCAAACCGTCAGAAAGCACCCAATACGAAGTGGGATTGAAGGCTCAGGTGAATGACACTCGGATCAATGCCGCCGTGTTCCAGATCACTACCGAGGATGAGCTGGTGGTCAGTCAATCACTTCAAGGTCGCACCAGTTACCAAAACGCCGGCCGCACCCTGCGCCGCGGCTTCGAACTGGGCATCGAAAGCCAGCTCAGCGAACAGTGGAGCACCCACCTCGCCTACACCCGCCTGCAAGCTACCTACGACAGTGATTTCGTCAGCGGCGGCAGCACGGCCGTCGACAAAGGCAACTACCTCCCCGGCGTGCCGCAAACCACCCTGTTCGCCGAGCTCAACTGGAAGCCCCGCGACTGGGTCAGCACCGCCCTCGAAGGCATGTACCGCAGCAAGGTCTACGTCGAAGACACCAACAGCCAACGCGCCGCGCCGGCCTACAGCGTATTCAACTGGCGCGCGCGTTTCGAACAGAAAGTCGAGCACTGGACCTTCCACCAGACCCTGCGCCTGGATAACCTCCTGGACCGCCAGTACGTCGGCTCGGTGATCGTCGGCGACAGCAACAACCGCTACTACGAAGCCGCCCCCGGCCGCTCGTGGTATGCCGGCGCCGGCGCCGAATACCAATTCTGAACATACCCCGGTCGAAGGTGGGAGGGAGCCAAGCCCCTGCCACCTCTTGACCACGCAAGGCCCTCCCATCTTTTAGCAAGGAACGCACATGAAACGCCTCTCGATCGTTGTCGCCCTCGGCTTGCTCGGCGGTTGCGCCCACACGTCCACCAAGGTCGAACCGATCTTCGCCGAAGTCCTCAAACAACCGCCGCTGGCCGAATCGATCCTGCGCGACGGCGACCAGCTCAGCTATCAGGTCGAAGTCACCCCAAGCAAAGGCTCCAGCGTGCCAGACATCGCCCAGGTGCGTGCTTCGTGCGCCGCAGCGGACGCGAGCCTGCAATTTCTTGAATCACCCGGCACCCTGGCGGCCAACGGTCAGCCCACGCGCTTCACGGTGATGCGTAACCTGACCGCGCCGGTCGTCGCTTACCTCAAGCAGAACAGCGCGTTTGCGGCGGCCTGCGCCAACACCCCACGCCCCGACTGGCGCCTGGTCGGCAGCACGTCCACCCAGCGCCAGTTGCTGATCGACCGCGCCAGCCTCAAGCCGGTCGGAGATCGCGTACAGGTCTGGGGCTCGGTGGACGAACCCGTCATCCTCACCGACAAACTCAGGAAGATGCCATACGCGCAAACCCGCACGCACTGGCAGGTCAGTTGCAACCAGAAAACCTACCGCACGCTGGCGTCATTCGGCCTCAACCAGAACAACATCGTGACCTTTGGCAACATCGAGCGCGCGCCCCAGGACAAACCGTTCAACAGCGCTGACGCCGACACCCAGACGCTGCTCAACGCCGCCTGTTCACCCACGCTCACTCAACTGCCCGTCGCCACGGCGCGCACCAAGGCCCAGCAAACCCTGACGCCGCCACCGCTCTCGGCCGAGGTGAACGCGGCGATCAGCGCGCTGAACATGCCTACCGCCAGCAAGGCTCTTCGCCATCTGGTCCAGGACCGTGACATGGGCTACAGCCCGATGCGCAGCAACCAATACATTGAGCCGGGCGCCGAGCGCGGCCAGTTCAAGGTGCGCCACGTCACCCAATACTCGTCCTCTGCATTGACCACGTTCCGCGGCCTGATCACCCTGACCTTCCAGAGCCAATTCGAGCTGCACGGTGTGAGCACCTCGGCCGCCAGCCATATCCAGGAACTCGGCTTTACCGGCGACTGGCAGCAGATGCCGGTGGGCGCGACGCTGGGCTACCGCTCCAAGGACCTGAACCGCAATACTGCCGAAGACGACCGCGTTCTCGAGCGCACTACCACCTGCGTGGTGAAGCGCGAACTGCCGGCCAGCAAAATCAATTCGTCACTGAGCGGCAACGCCAAGGAATTGAGTTGCAGCGCTACCGGCGGCCAATACCAGGCCACCAGTACCGAAATGTACCTGCAAGATTATGGGTATTTCTTCACCACCCAGAGCAACACCAACGGTACCAAGATGCGCAACACCCTGGTCAAGGCCGAGTAACCCTAGGCCCGCTCCAGCAGGCGGCGACTGGCAAAGCTGAACGTCAGCACCCCGAAGATCAGCACGCCGGTCGCCACCTGCTGCCAGTAGAAATTCCAGCCGATCAACAGCAGGCCGTTGGCGATCACGTTGATGAACAACACCCCCAGCAGGGTCCCGGGAATATTCGCCCGGCCCTGCCGACTCAGGGTGGTGCCGATAAACACCGCGCCAATCGCATTGAGCAGAAACGCATTGCCGGACAGCGGCACGTAAGCGCTGACCGTCGAGCTGAGCAACACCCCCGCCACCCCACACGCCAGCGCAGTCGCCAATGCCACGACGCTGACGATGCGCCGCACCGACAACCCCGAGTAGTACGCCAGCAACGGCTGCGTGCCCTGGGCCAACAACTCCCGCCCCAAGCGCCCGCGTGCCAGCGCCAAACCGTAGAACAGCGCCAATCCCAGCACGATCAACAAGGGTGTCAGCCCGCTCAACTCCGGCTTCAAGCCTTGAACGATGTAGATCGGCTGGCCGCCGTCCGAGAGCAATTGCTGGGCACTGGTGCCGATAAACAGGGTGCCCAGGGTCGCGAGGAACGGGCTGATGCGCAGCCCGGCAATCAATCCCGCGTTCACCACCCCCACCAGCAGCGCAGCCGCCAGCGCACCGGTCGCCGCAAACGCCCAGCCATGCCCGCCGTTGAGCAGCACCACAAAGCTGAAACTGGCGAAATCCAGCGCCGTACCCACGGACAAGTCGATGCCACCGGCCGCCACCGCGTAAGTCATGCCGATGGCGACAATCGCCAGCAAGACGAAATTGTTCAGCACCAGGCTCTTGAGGTTGCCGCTGCTCAAGAAGCCCGGCGCCTGCACGGCGAATACCAGCACGATCAGGGCGAACACCAACGGCAGGGCCAGGGGTAACAACGCACGCGGGTTCATGCGCTGGCCCTCCGACTCAAGGCGCTGGACGCTGCCACCACCAGCAGGATCAGCACGCCCTGTACACCGTTGACCCAGAAGCTCGAGAGGTTGAGCAACTGAAAACCGTTGATCAGAAAACCGATCAGCAAGGCCGCCAGCAAAGTGCCGGGAATGCTCGCCACCAGCCGTCGTGAAAACACCACGCCGAGAAAGGCAATGGCCACTACCGACAGCAGCATGTCGCCGGAACCCGTGGTGCTGCCGCTGAAAAATGCTGCCGAACACAAGGCCGCCACCGCCGCGCACAGGCCCGACAGCGCATAACTGGACAACACGTAGCCAGGCACCCGGATACCCGCCGCCTCGGCGGCCTGGGGGTATTCGCCGACGGCATGCAAACGCAGCCCGTAGGCCGAATGCTGGATGAGCAGCGTCAGCACCGCGGCCGTCAGCAGCAGCACCCAGGCCAGTGCCGGCACGCCCAGCCAGGCGCCACCGCTGAGCAGGTCCAAGAGCGGCGAGTCGGTAGACACCACGGTGTTTTCCGTGAGCACCAGTTCCAGTCCGGCCAGCACGTTCATGCTCGCCAGCGTCGCCAACAGCGGCGGCAAACGCAGCACCACCACGGCCAGGCCGTTGAGCAGGCCCACTGTCAGGCCGCAGGCCAGGGTCAGCAATAACGTGAGCCAAAGCTCGACGCCGGCATTGTTGAGCCGGCTGAACACCGCCGCGCACAAGCCCAGGTTGGCCGCCAGCGACAGGTCCAGGCCGCCGGCCACTACGTTCGAGCCACCGCCGATGATCACGCAGGTGAGCCCGAAAGCCAGCACGCCGAGGATCGCCGACTGGCTGAACACATTGGCCAGGTTGCCCAGGGACAAAAAGTTCGGCGCGGCCACGGCAAAGCCCGCGAGGATCGCCAGGAACACGCCGACCGAACCGCGCCGCAAGATGGCCTCAAGCATGTTCGAGCTCCCGCACGGGGTTGGGTGCCACCGGCACGGCACCGGTGGCGCAGGCCAGCAAGCGGTCGCTGTCGGCCTCGCCGGCGTGGAATTCACCGGCGATCTCGCCGCGGTGCAGCACCAGAATCCGGTCACTGATGCCCAGCAATTCAGGCAAATCCGACGACAGCACCAACACGGCCGCCCCCTCTTCCACCAGCCGTCCGATCAAGCGATAGATCTCCACCTTGGCGCCCACGTCCACGCCCACACAGGGCTCGTCCAGCAAGTACACCGCCGAGCGCCGGCTGAGCCATTTGCCCAGCGCGACTTTCTGCTGGTTGCCACCGCTCAACTGGCTGACGGCGGCCTGGGGCCCCGGCGTCTTGATCGCCAGCTCATCGATCAGCCGCACACTTTCCGCGTGCTCCTTGCGCCGACTCAACAGGCCCCAGCGCGTGAAGCGGCCGAGGCCCGCCAGTGTCAGGTTTTCCAGCACCGACAACACCGGCGCGATGCCCTGGCTGCGGCGTTCTTCGGGCACCAGCGCAATGCCCTCGGCAATCGCCTCGCCCGGCGAGCGCAGGCGCAGCAAACGTCCGTCCAGGTGGATACTGCCGCTGTCGGCGCGCTCGACACCGAACAGCGTCTTGAACAATTCCTTGGCCCCCGAACCCACCAGGCCGGTGAGCCCGACGATTTCCCCGCGCCGCACCTCCAGGTCAATCTGGCGGTAGCGCCGCGCCAGCTTCAAGCCGCGCACCTGCAGCAACGGCTCGCCCAATGCGACCTTGGCCTTGGGATACATTTCCTGCACCTCGCGGTTGACCATCAACCGCGCAATCTCGCTGCTGGACGTGTGGCGGGGCTCGACCACCGCCACATCGCGGCCATTGCGCAGCACCGTAACCTCGTCGCAGAGGCTGTCGATTTCCTGCAGGTAATGGGAGATGTACAAGATCGACAAGCCCTGGTCGCGCAGACGCTTGACGATACGCAGCAACTGGTCGACCTCACGCTTGACCAACGCCACGCTGGGCTCGTCGAACACTAGAATTTTCGGCTGGCGTATCAGCGCGCGGGTGATCTGCAGCACCTGGCGCTCGGCGCTGTTGAGCTCGCCGACCAGCGCGCCGGCAGGCAATTGCAGGTCGAAGTATTCGGCCAGCAGGCGGTCAGCTTCACGCTGCTGCCGACGCCGGTCCACAAACGGGCCGCGCCTGAGTTCGTGGCCAAAAAACAGCGCTTCGCCGACGGTAAAACTCGCCGGCAGCAAGCGTTCCTGGTGGATGAACTGCACGCCCAGCGCATCCACTTGACGCGGCGTCAACGCGGCATACGCCTGGCCGTCGATACTCACCTGCCCGGCGTCCGCCTTATGGATGCCGGCGAGCACCTTGATCAAGGTCGACTTGCCCGCACCGTTCTCGCCCACCAGGCCGTGGATGGTGCCGCGCTCGACCTTGAGGCTGGCGTCATCCAGTGCCAGGGTGGCGCCGAAGCGCTTGCGCAGGTTCTGCAGGTACAACGCTGCCATCAGTCACCTCGCAGTTGCTGGACCTGGGCAAGGTTGCCGGCGGTGGTCAGCAGGGTCGGCACGTGGGTTTCCTTGGGCAGATCGCGTTGGCCGGCGAGGTAGCGGGCCACGTTCTGCACGGCGGTCTTGCCGATCAGCGCCGGTTGCTGGGCGACCACCGCGCCGACCGGCGAATTGGCCTGGCCGAGCAGTGCCAGTACTTCGGGAGTGCCGTCCACGCCGTAGGTCTTGATCTCGGTGCGCTTGGCGTCGATCAGCGCCTTGCTCGCGCCCAGTTGCGGGATGTCCCACGCCGACCAGATCGCCGACACGCTGCCCGCCGGGTACTTGTTGAGCAGCGCCGAGACTTGGGAATAGGCGTCCTGCACGGTATTGGGGATCACGTCGCGCAACTCGGGCTGGATGATTTCCAGCTGTGGGTAATCCTTGAGCGCCAGCTTCAGTTGGTCATAACGGATCGCGCACACCGGCACGCCATAAAAGCCGTTGAACACCAGGATCTTGCCCTTGCCGCCCGCGTCCTTGATCAACTGATCGGCCAGCGCCTTGCCGGTGGCGACGTTGTCCGAGGTGGTGTTGTTGAGGCTGTACTGGGACGGTGCGTCGATGGTGAACAGCGGGATGCCGGCCTTGCTGATGCGCTTGAGCCAGGGGTCGATGACGCTGAGGGTGCCGAGGGTCTGGATCACCGCGTCGGGCTTCTGGGTGACCACGGTTTGCAACTGGGTCACGAGATTCTTGTCATTGCGCCCGGCATCCAGGGTGATCGGTGTGCCGCCCAGCCGCTTGATCTCATCGACCTGGGCCTGGAAAGCCTTGATATCGAAATAGTGACTGGTGCCGGTCATGCTCACGGCAATGCGCTTGCCGGCCAGGGACGGCACGGCATCATCGCCCTCGGCCGCCTGGGCCACGCCCCCCAGCAGCAGGGCAGCGCCGAGGCAGATCAAACGGGACAGCGAAGAAAGACTGGAGGGCATGCGAGGCTCCTGGGCAACCGATGAAGGGGTTCACCGGAGCATTGCAGAGCCCGTGCCATGAATTTTATTGATCTAAATCAGATAGATACAACGCACCCGAGAAAACAGCCTGTCGTTAACAGCCACCAACTGCCCATTTGCTGTTGCTCACGCAACAGTTGCCAGCCAAACCAGCTGGCACGACTCGATCAAACGTAGGAGCTGGCTTGCCTGCGAAGGCTGTGTATCAGGCACCACTCTGTTGACTGACCCAACGCTTTCGCGGGCAAGCCCGTTCTCACACTTACACCGTGTTATCCCTGGCGAAACTCGGCGACCTGCTTGGGCAACCGCTGATCAATCAGTTGAAACAACGCACTCTCCTGCGGCCAGTTGCGCATGAAGCGCGCGCGGTCCTTGGCGTAGGCTGGGGCGAAGCTGGTGTCGGTGCTGTGCTGGCACATGGCGTCGAGGTCGATCAGCGACCAGCGATCCGTGTCCCAGAACAGGTTGTGGCCCTTGAGGTCGCCATGGCTGATGCGTTCGCGGATCAGTTCAGCGAACAGGTGGTCGAGAGCCTGCAGCTCGTTTTCCGGGGCGTCGCCGTTTTCAACGTAAGGGGCAAAGCGCTCGATGATGTCCGGGCCCGGCAGGTATTCGGTAACCAAATAGGCGCGACTGCGCAGCCAGAAGAAGCGTTTTTCGAGCATCGCCAGCGGCTTGGGCGTGGCGATGCCGAGGAAAGCCAGGCGGTTGCCTTCGCGCCAGGAATGCCAGGCGCGACTCGGGCGCCAGAAGCGCTTGAGCCAATGGGCGAAGCCCTTGATGTTATAGCGCTTGATCACCAGCGGCCGGCCGGCCACGTCGACCTTGGCGACGCTGGCGGCGCCGCCGGTCTTGTACAGGTGGCCCTGGTCCAAAAGCGCGTCGGCCTGATCCAGCACCGCCAGCATGGCGGACTCTTCTTCACGACGAATCGCACGCAAGGCAAAGGCCCCACGCACCACGCTGAACAGCGTGCACTCGCGACCGACCTTGCCGAGAAAATCCTTCAACCGCCAAGCGCTGACCTTGCGCACCTGTTTTTCCAGGGCTTCCAGCGGCAACGCGTGTTCACCGTTGCTCAGCAGGTAGTACACCAGCAGCTCTTCGGTAAACGGTGCGAGGTTTTTCGGCAACTGGGCGAAGAACACCCCGAGGTTTTCCAGCACGCGCTGACGCGACAGTGGCTTGCCCGCGACTTCGACGCGAATGCCGGCACCGTCGATCAGGTAGAGCTTGCCGTCATGGCGCAGCAAGTTGTCCAGGTGCAGGTCCTCTTGCCACAGGCCTTTGGTGTGCATCTGTGCAATCGCGCCCAGCGCTTCGGCGAGGACTGCGGTTTGCTCATCCGCCAGCGGCGGCAACCCTTCGACCGCTTGCCAGGCCTCGGCCAGGCTGTGTGCGCCTTCGAGAAACTCGAACAGCAGCCAGCCGCCCTCGCCTTCCTGCAAGCCATCGGCGAGCAGTAACGGTGTGGTCAGGCCTTGCTCGGCCAACTGACGCACGCCAGTGAGTTCACGCTGAAAATGCCGCGCCGCCCTGCTGCCCACCAGCAACTTGGCCAGCACCGGCCGACCGCGCCATACCGCTGCGCCGACGTACCGCTCACCGGGCAGCACCCGCAACAGACTCAGCAGTTGCAGTTGGCCGGGACCCGCCGCATCCGCCAGCTCAAGGGTCAGCGGCAGGCTCGGTGTGCGGCCGGCGGTTTTCAGCTCGGACAGGCGCATCAGCGGTTTTCCTTATGGCTACGGCGAGCGGTCAGGCGTTGCAGCCAACTGGCGACCAGCGAGCTGTCCTGCGGCTGGTCCAGGTAGGCCGCCAGCAACAGGCTGATCTGCGCATCGCTCCACTGCGGCGCACGGCGCACCAACGGTTCCAGGTCCTTGACCCGGTCACGCAGGCCGAACAGCAGCGGGCGGGTTTTTTCCAGGTCGATCAGCTGCGCGGCGTAACCGTCGCCGGTGGCCTGCAAGAAAATATGCTTGGGGTAGAAACAACCGTGCACCTGCCCGACGCCGTGCAGCTGGCGCGCCAGTTTCCCACAGGCGAGCAGGATGGCCTGGTGCTGGGCTTCGCTCAGGGACGACCAGTGCTCGAGCAGCGAATCCAGGTCATTCCAGCCGTCGAGTGCACGGGTCAGCAGCATGGCACGGTGTTCACCGGCGACCTTGCGCTCACCGTAGAACGCCGCCTGCAACGCCGGGATGCCGAGCTTGCGATAACGGCTGATATTGCGAAATTCCCGCGAGAAACTCGGCTCGCCGAACGGCCGATGCAGGCTGCGCGTCAGGTAGTTGCTCTGGCGCTTGAGGTAATACCCATGGCCGTCGAGCTCCAGGCGGAACACGCTGCTCCAGCCACCACGGCTGGTGTTGGGCTCGTCCACCGCGTCCAATTGCTTGGCCCACAGGGCGTCGAACGTGGCGAGGCCGTGGCGCTCCAGCAGGGCACGGTCTTCAGCCGCCAGGAAATCACTCATTCACGTCCCTCGAAAAACTTCACCACATGGCGAATACGCTGTTTGTCCGCTGCACTCAGGTGCCGGCGCTGGCGGTACTGCATGTAGAAGCGCAGGCGCTGGGTGGCCGACAGGTGATATTTGGCCACCTTGTCCAGGCAGGCCAGGTCTTTGGTGATGCGGTATTTGAGCCAGAACCCGCGCCAGAAATCGCCGTTGGGGCAATCGATCAGGTAGAGGGTCTGCTGGTCGTCGATCAGCAGGTTGCGCCACTTCAAATCGTTATGGGTGAACCGATTGTCGTGCATGGTGCGCGTGTATTCGGCCAACTGGCGGCTGACCACATCCACCCATTTACGGTCCTTGAGGCGCGCATCGTTACGGTCGGCCAGGGCCGAGAGGTCTTCGGTGCGCGGCAACTCGCGGGTGATCATCGCACCACGGTCGTAGGCCAGGCCATTGCGCTCCAGGCCCCAGGCAACCACGTCCGCCGTGGGAATGCCCCACTTGGCGAAGCGCTTGAGGTTCTGCCACTCGGACTTGACCCGGGGCTTGCCCAGGTAGCGCCGCAGGCCCTTGCCGGCGCCGGTGTAGCGCTTGACGTAATAATTGACCCCGCCACGCTCCACGCGGATCACTTCCGACAGGGGGTCGCGGGTCAGTTGCTCGCCTTGCAGGGCGAACACGGCTTCAAGGCTGCCAAAATCTTCCGACAGGCCCGCGTAGGCAGGTTCCAGGTTCCAGCCCGCCATCAGATGGCATCCCCGAGGCGTTGCTTGCGCGCGTAAAGCTTGTCGGCCTTGCGCTGCATCAGGTTCAGGGACGCCGATTGCTCGGCCAGGATCTGGCGCAGCGGCTGGCGGAAGTAGCCTTTGAGAAAGCGCAGTTTGTCGCGGCGGGTCAGGCCGATGTCCAGCGCCGAGTAGTACAGCGCGGAGAGGTCCTTGTCGCGCCAGCGCAGCGGCAAGTGCGCGCGCAGTTGGGCACGGTGCAGGTCAATCACTGACAGCTTGATGTCACGTGCGTCGACGGGTTTGGAGGTGTCCAGCAGGAAGTGGCACAGGTAGCAGTCGCGATGGTTCACACCGCCACGGTGCATGTCGCCGACCATGCGCGCCAGCTCATGGGTGAGCGCATGGCGCAGCGCCGGGGCGGGTGGTTCGGCCACCCAGTTGACGGTGAAATCTTCCAGGCTGAGGGTCGGCGCCAGCTCTTCGGTAATGATGAACGAGTGCTGGTCCGCCGGGTTGCTGCCCTTTTCGCCGAAGGCCACGCCGGTCATGGTCGGTACGCCGAGTGCTTGCAGTCGATGGATCGCCGACCACTCAAGGCCCGCCCCCAGCACTGGCAATTTGGCGGTGATCAGGTTCTTGAAGATTTCGCCCCAGCCGATGCCACGGTGGATCTTCACGAAATACGGACGACCTTCCACCACGGTACGCAGGGTGCGACGGGCCGCCAGTTCACGGAATACTTCACCTTGCAACTTCTCGACTTCGGCGAAGGCATCACGCCCGTCCCACAAGGTCTTGAACGGTTCGGCAAGAATCAACTTCATCGTTTTGGCTCCGCCAGAATCACATCCGCCGCGTGCTGCGGCATGCTGTAGAGGTCGGCCGTCTCGGCGAAGGCCAACCCATTGCGGCTCCAGGCCGCGCGCTGTGCAGTGTCGGTGAGCATGTCGGTCAGGTAATGATTGAGCTGGTGCTGTTCGAACGGCTCATCCAGCACCCGGCCACACTCGGCTTCGGCGATGTAATGGGCATAGCCGCACACCGCCGTGACCAGCACCGGCAACCCGGCCACCACGGCTTCGAGCAACACGGTGCCGGTATTTTCGTTGTACGCCGGGTGGATCAACAGGTCGGCGCCCAGCAGGAAACGCGGGATATCGCTGCGACCCTTGAGGAATTGCACGTTGTCCCCCAGCCCCAGCGTGGCACTTTGCAGTTGGAATACTTTGGGGTCGTCCTGGCCAATTACAAACAGGCGCGTGCGTTTTTTCAGTTCCGCCGGCAGCGCGGCAACGGCCTTGAGGCTGCGGTCGACACCCTTGGTCTTGAAGCCGGAGCCAATCTGCACCAGCAGCAGGTCGTCATCGGCCAGGTTGAATTCCTGACGGAACCCTTCGCGAATTTCGGCCGCATTCGGCGGCGCGCGGCGATCCTGGGCAATGCCCGGCGGCAGCAGGTGGAAACGCTCCAGCGGGGTGTCGTAATGCTTGATGAACAAGGGTTGCTGCACCTCGGAGATCATCAGCACTTCAGTCTTGGCGTCCCTGGCGAACACCGCGCGCTCGTAGTCGGCAAAGTGCTTGTAGCGGCCAAAGTAGCGGTACAGCGAGTGGCGCAGGTTCTGGGCCTTGTCTTCGAAGCAGCCGTCGGCGGCGTAGTACACGTCCAGGCCGGGCATTTTGTTGAAGCCGATCAGGCGGTCCACCGGGCGCTTGGCCAGGTCGGCGGCCATCCAGGCGCTGAGTTTCTCGTTGCGCCGATGGTTGAAGAACGCCTTGACCGGCGCCACCAGCACCTCGAAGCCGGGCGGGATGCCGCCCTCCCAGATCAGCGTATACACCCGGATCTGATGGCCGCGCTGCTGGCACTCCAGGGCGATGCGCATGAAGTCGCGCTGCAGGCCGCCGAAGGGAAAGTACTTGTAGAGCACAAAAGCCAGTTGCATCAGTGCAGCTCCTCAGCCAGTAACAACGTGCTCAGCCGGCTTGCCACACGCTCAGGGTTCAGGCGCGTGAAGCACAGGGGCGACTCGCGCTTGATGTCGAACCGACGCAGGTCGTCGGCCGTCGGTTGATAGGTACAGTGCTTTTGCAGGCAGGGTGCGCAGGGGAAGTCGCTGCCCAAGTGAATCTGGCCCTTGCCATAGGCGCCGGTCAGGCCCGGGTTGGTAGGGCCGAACAGCGAAAGGGTCGGCACGTCCAGCGCCGCAGCCAGGTGGCCGAGGCCGGTGTCGACTGCCACACAGGCGCGGGCGCCGGCCAGCACGCGGGCGACGCCGGCCAGGTTCAACCTGGGCAGCACTTCGGCGTTGCTCAGGCCTTGGGCCAGGCGCTCGGCGCGGGCTTTTTCGGCGGCATTGCCCCACGGCAACTTCACGTCCACGCCCAGGCGCCCCATGCGCTCGGCCAGTTCGCGCCAGTAGGCTTCGGGCCAGTGCTTGGTGTCCCAGGTGGTGCCGTGCAGCAGCAAGACGAAGGGCTTTTTCGGCGGCAGGCCGATCAGCGTGTCGACCTTCAGGCCGTAATCGCCCAAGGCCTGGGGCAAGTCATAGCCGAGGGCGACGGCGAACAACTGGCGCAGGCGCTCCACCGCATGCTGCCCACGGGCAACGGCCAGCCGACGCGCGTAAAACCGTGCGGCGATGGGTTCACGGGCCGAATTTTTGTCGAAGCCGGCCACCGGGGCACGCACGTAGCGGGTCAGCCAGGCGCTTTTGAGCAGGCCTTGGGCGTCGATCACCAAGTCGTATTTGGTCGACTGGATCTGCTTTTTGAAGCGCCGCCACTCGCCACTCTTGAGGGTCTGCCAGAGGTTCTTGCGCCAGCGGCGAATCGCCACCGGGATGACCTTGTCCACCGCCGGGTGCCAGGTCGGAATCTCGGCGAAGCCTTCTTCCACCACCCAATCAAAGCGAATGCCGGGGATCGCCCGCGCGGCGTCGGTGAGTGCCGGCAAGGCGTGGATCACGTCGCCCAGGGATGAGGTCTTGATTACCAGAACGCGCAAACTATCGGACCTCGACCGCTGAGCCCTGCAACCGCTGCAAGGCTTCGTTCACCGGCTGCGGCAGCAACTGGCGCATGCAGTTGTAGTGGCCGAACCGGCAAGTACGTTCAAAACACGGGCTGCAATCCAGGCCCAGGCGCACCACTTCGACCTGGTCGGCCAGCGGCGGGGTGAAACCCGGCGATGTGGAGCCGTACACCGCCACCAGCGGGCGGTTCAGCGCGGCGGCCACGTGCATCAGGCCGGAGTCGTTGGACACCACCGAATCGGCGCAGGACAGCAGGTCGATGGCCTCGGCAAGGGAGGTGTCGCCACTGAGGTTGACCGCTTCTTCCCGCAGGCCGGGAATCAGGCGCTGGCGAATGTCTTCACCCACCGGATGATCCTTTTTCGACCCGAACAGCCACACCTGCCAGCCTTCGCGGATCTTCGTCTCGGCGACCTTGGCGTAATGTTCCGCCGGCCAGCGCTTGGACTCGCCGAACTCGGCGCCCGGGCACAGCGCCAACACCGGACGGTCGAGGGTCAGGCCGAACTTGGCCAGGGCCGCGTCACGGGTGACCGGGTCGATCTGCAAGCGCGGACGCGGGTACGGCGTCGGTAATTCGGCACCCGGTTCGTAGGCCAGGGCCATGAAGCGTTCGATCATCAACGGGTAGCGGGCCTTGTCCAGCGTGCGCACGTCGTTGAGCAACACGTAGCGGAACTCGCCGCGCCAGCCGGTGCGCTTGGGGATGCCGGCAAAAAACGGCACCAGCGCGGATTTCAGCGAGTTGGGCAGCAGGATCGCCTGGTCGTACTGGCCGGCCAGGGATTTGCCGATGCGACGGCGCGTTGCCAATTCCAGGGCGCCGTGGCCGAGCGGGAAGCTCAAGGCCTGGCGCACTTCGGGCATGCGTTCGAGGATCGGCCGGCTCCACTCAGGGGCGAGCACGTCGATCTGGCAGTCGGGATGACGCTGCTTGAGGCACTGGAACAGTGTCTGCGCCATCACCATGTCACCGACCCAACTGGGCCCAACGATCAGAATATTCATGTAGTTTCCACAAACGATGCGGGGAGGCTTATGCCTCCCCGCCGTAATAGTGTTTCAGCTTAACCCCAGCGCCTGCCAGATTCGCATCACCTGGCGCCGCTCGTCGGCGAACTGATCACCGGCAACCGTCCCCGCCTCGTTTTGCAAGGCCTGGCGATGCGCAGCGGAACGGTAGGCCTTATACACCTCGCGCAGCAGATGGGCATCGGCGGCGGGCATCAACCCCACCTGCTCCAGGCCTTCCAGGATGCGGATATTGTCGGTGTAGCGCAGCAACGATGGATGTTGCGCAGACCACGCCAAAGCGGCGTATTGCACCATAAATTCAATATCGACGATACCTCCGGCGTCCTGCTTGAGGTCGAACAGCGCCGTGGCCTCGAACGCATTGGCGCCAGTGCCGGCCGCCGTGCTCCGGGTGCCCAGGTTGTCGCGCATCTTGGCGCGCATCTCGCTGACCTCCTGGCGCAGCGTCGCCAGGTCACGTTCGCGCCCCAATACCTTGGCCCGCACCTGCTCGAACGCCTGGCCCACATCCTGGCTGCCCACCAGCACGCGCGCACGGATCAGGGCCTGATGTTCCCAGGTCCAAGCTTCGTTTTCCTGATAACGCTCAAAGGCGCCCAGCGAACTGACCAGCAGCCCGGAAGCACCGGACGGTCGCAGGCGCATGTCGACTTCGTACAGTTGGCCGGAGTTGGTCTGAGTGGTCAGCAGGTGAATGATGCGCTGGCCCAGGCGCGTAAAGAACTGCGCACCGTCGATGGGCTTGGCGCCGTCGGTTTCGGCCTGGGGGTCGCCGTCGTGGATGAACACCAGGTCCAGGTCCGAACCATGGCCCAGTTCGATGCCGCCGACCTTGCCGTAGCCGACAATGATAAAGCCTGGATCGCACAACGTGCCGTCCAGCCGCTGCGGCGAGCCGTGACGTGCCACGGTCTGGCGCCAGGCCAGGGCCAGCACTTGTTCAAGAATCGCCTCGGCGAGCCAGGTGAGGTAGTCGCTGACTTTCATCAACGGCAGGCTGCCGGCGATCTCCGACGCGGCGACACGCAGGCGATGGGCCAGCTTGAAGTGGCGCAGGGCTTCCATCTGCTGTTCAAGGTCATCCTCGGGAATGCGCGTGAGGCGTTCGCGCAATTCGGCGGCCAACTCCGGGGCCAATGGCGGTTTGAACAGGCGGCCTTCGTTGAGCAATTCGTCCAACAGCAGGGGGAACCGGGTGATTTGTTCGGCGATCCACGGGCTGGCGGCGCACAGGGTCAACAGGCGACGCAGGGCATCGGGGTTTTCCGTGAGCAGCACCAGGTAAGCCGAACGTCGTGCGACCGCTTCCACCAGCGGCAACACGCGCTCCAGCACCAGGTCCGGGTTGGCGTGTTCGACGGCCTGGGCCAACAGGCGCGGAATGAACGCATCCAGGCGCTCGCGCCCCAGGCGTTGCATGGCGCGCAATTGCGGGCTGCTGCGCAGGCCGGCCAGGGCCTTGAGGGCCTTGGGCGCGTCGGCAAAGCCACCTTCGGCGAGCTGGCGGCAGGCGGCGTCTTCGTCCTGGGATTCTTCCCACAGCGGCAACCACTCACCGCCCACGACCAATTCGCTTTCTTCGCCTTCCTCTTCATCCGGGTCGGCGATGACCTGGCGGAAGTGCCAATCCACCCGGCCGCGCCAATGCATCAGGCGCTCATGGAACGCGGCCCAATCGTCGAAGCCGAGCATGAAGGCGATGCGCGCCTGGTCTTCGGGGCTGTCCGGGAGCATCTGGGTCTGGCGGTCGGCGATCGCCTGGATCGCGTGCTCGGTGTAACGCAGGAATTCATAGCCATCGCGCAGTTCGGCGATCACCGCCGGCGGCAGGTAGCCCTGGCCTTCCAGGGTGCCGAGCACCTTGAGCAGCGGGCGCTGTTGCAGGCTGAGGTCACGGCCGCCGTGGATCAACTGGAACGCCTGGGCGATGAACTCCACTTCGCGGATGCCACCGGCACCCAGCTTGATGTTGTCGGCCATGCCCTTGCGCCGCACCTCCTGCTGGATCAGCTGCTTCATGGTGCGCAACGCTTCGATGGCGGAGAAATCCAGGTAACGCCGATAGACGAACGGGCGCAGCATCTCCAGCAGTTGCGCGCCAGCCACCTGGTCGCCGGCCACGACGCGGGCCTTGATCATGGCGTAGCGTTCCCAGTCGCGGCCCTGGTCCTGGTAGTACTGCTCCAGCGCATTGAAGCTGAGCACCAGTGAGCCGGACGATCCGTAAGGCCGCAGGCGCATGTCGACCCGGAACACAAAGCCATCGACGGTCATCGGGTCGAGGGCCTTGATCAGTTTTTGACCGACACGGATGAAGAACTCCTGGTTATCCAGCGCTCGCTTCACCCCTACGGTCTCGCCACCTTCGGGGTAGGCGAAGATCAGGTCGATGTCCGACGACAGGTTCAGCTCCACCGCGCCAAGCTTGCCCATGCCGAGGATGACCATGTGCTGCGCCTCGCCGCTGCGCCGGCCGGTGGGCGTGCCGAACTGCGTGCAATGGCGCTGGTACAGCCACTGGTAGGCCTGGTCGATGCTGGCGTCGGCCATGTCCGACAGGTCGCGGCAGGTTTGCACCAGGTCGGCCTGGCGTGTCAGGTCGCGCCAGATGATGCGCACCTGCTGGCGGGTACGCTGGCGACGCAGCACGCTGCCCAGCTGTTCTTCTGTTTCAGCCTGTTGCACGGCGCCAGCAATCTGCCCGCACAGCTCGCCGGGCGCGTAGCCGCGGTCCAGCTCGCCCCAGGCCGCCAGCTCCAGCAACATCAAAGGGTCACGCACACTCTGTTGAATGACGAAATCGCTGGCGGCGCACACGCGGGCAAAGTCGGCCCAGCGTTGCGGGGACCACAGGGAAAGTCCATGATCGTCGCCCAGCGCGGCCACCGCGTCACGAAATGACTGCTCGGCCCGACTGACGAAAGGCAAGAGAATGGCCGGCATTTGGGCCAGTGTTGGAAGGCTCATGGTCTATCCTTGATCGGCGCGTAAATGGCTTGTTGCGGTAAGCGCAAGAACCACGCTCGCGGAAGGACTGTCGAACAAAAGTTAGAAATAGCTGAAAATTCATTAATTTTGGCAGGCAACATTAAACTTTTACCTTTTCTTGTTCGCAAAAAATCAACATTAACGATTATGCTCACCAGCCAGACCGAGCAATCCGCTCAGTCTTGTGTAGTTTTACTACTCGTATATACATTCGAAAGGCTGAAATGGCCGACGATTTGTAGTAAAACTACAGGACGCCGAAGCAACCTTCGGCCATCCAAGAATTTATGTCGTCTGCCCACAAGGCCAGTCGCAAACTTCAGGCAACCGATTCTGGTAGCCTTTCCGCCCTGGAGCAAGCCATGCAAGACCTCGATCCCGTCGAAACCCAGGAATGGCTGGACGCCCTGGAATCGGTTCTCGACAAAGAAGGCGAAGACCGTGCTCACTACCTGATGACCCGTATGGGCGAACTCGCGACCCGCAGCGGCTCGCAATTGCCTTACGCCATCACTACGCCATACCGCAACACCATCCCCGTTACCCACGAAGCACGCATGCCTGGCGACCTGTTCATGGAACGCCGCATTCGCTCGCTGGTACGTTGGAACGCCATGGCGATGGTAATGCGCACGAACTTGAAAGATTCGGACCTGGGCGGTCACATCTCCAGCTTCGCTTCCAGCGCAACCCTGTATGACATCGGCTTCAACTACTTCTTCCAGGCCCCGACCGACGAACACGGCGGCGACCTGATCTACTTCCAGGGCCACACCTCCCCAGGCGTCTACGCCCGTGCGTTCATGGAAGGCCGCATCACCGAAGACCACATGAACAACTTCCGCCAGGAAGTGGACGGTAACGGCCTGTCGTCGTACCCGCACCCTTGGCTGATGCCTGATTTCTGGCAGTTCCCGACCGTTTCCATGGGTCTGGGTCCAATTCAAGCGATCTACCAGGCACGCTTCATGAAGTACCTGGAAGCCCGTGGCTTCATCCCTGAAGGCAAGCAGAAAGTCTGGTGCTTCCTGGGCGACGGCGAGTGCGACGAGCCGGAATCCCTGGGCGCCATCTCCCTGGCCGGCCGCGAGAAGCTCGACAACCTGATCTTCGTCATCAACTGCAACCTGCAGCGCCTCGACGGCCCGGTTCGCGGCAACGGCAAGATCATCCAGGAACTCGAAGGCGTGTTCCGCGGTGCCCAGTGGAACGTGACCAAGGTCATCTGGGGCCGCTTCTGGGACCCACTGCTGGCCAAGGACGTCGACGGTATCCTGCAACGTCGCATGGACGAAGTCATCGACGGCGAGTACCAGAACTACAAGGCCAAAGACGGCGCGTTCGTCCGTGAACACTTCTTCAACACGCCTGAACTCAAGGCCATGGTTGCAGACCTGTCCGATGACGAGATCTGGAAACTCAACCGTGGCGGCCACGACCCGTACAAGGTCTATGCGGCTTATCACGAAGCGGTCAACCACAAAGAACAACCGACCGTCATCCTGGCCAAGACCATCAAGGGTTATGGCACCGGTGCGGGCGAAGCGAAGAACACTGCGCACAACACCAAGAAAGTCGATGTCGACAGCCTGAAGTTGTTCCGCGACCGCTTCGACATTCCGGTCAAGGACGAAGAGCTGGAGAACCTGCCGTTCTTCAAGCCAGAGCCGAACAGCGCCGAAGCCCGTTACCTGGCCGAGCGCCGCGCCGCACTGGGTGGTTTCGTGCCACAGCGTCGCGCCAACAGCTTCAGCGTACCGACGCCAGACCTGAGCACCCTCAAGGCTATCCTCGATGGCTCGGGCGACCGTGAAATCTCCACCACCATGGCTTTCGTGCGCATCCTCGCGCAGCTGGTCAAGGACAAGGACATCGGCCCGCGCATCGTACCGATCATCCCGGACGAAGCCCGTACCTTCGGTATGGAAGGCATGTTCCGTCAGTTGGGCATCTACTCCTCCGTCGGCCAGCTCTACGAGCCAGTCGATAAAGACCAGGTGATGTTCTACAAGGAAGACAAGAAGGGCCAGATCCTCGAAGAAGGCATCAACGAAGCGGGCGCCATGAGCTCCTTCATCGCTGCCGGTACTTCGTACTCCAGCCACAACCAGCCGATGCTGCCGTTCTACATCTTCTACTCGATGTTCGGCTTCCAGCGCATTGGCGACCTGGCCTGGGCTGCAGGCGACAGCCGTACCCGTGGCTTCCTGATCGGCGGCACCGCCGGCCGGACCACGCTGAACGGCGAAGGCCTGCAACACGAAGACGGTCACAGCCACATCCTGGCTGCCACCATCCCGAACTGCCGCACCTTTGATCCAACCTACGGCTATGAGCTGGCGGTGATCATCCAGGACGGCATGAAGAAGATGACCGAAGAGCAGCAGGACGTTTTCTACTACATCACCGTGATGAACGAGTCCTACCAGCAGCCTGCAATGCCGGCTGGCGTGGAAGAAGGCATCATCAAGGGCATGTACCTGCTCGAAGAAGACACCAAGGAAGCGGCACACCACGTACAGCTGATGGGCTCCGGCACCATCCTGCGTGAAGTGCGCGAAGCGGCGAAGATCCTGCGTGAAGAGTTCAACGTTGGCGCTGACGTGTGGAGCGTTACCAGCTTCAACGAACTGCGTCGCGACGGCCTGGCCGTAGAGCGTCACAACCGCCTGCACCCTGGCCAGAAGCCACAGCTCACCTTCGTTGAAGAGTGCCTGAATGGCCGTAAAGGTCCGGTGATCGCATCGACCGACTACATGAAACTGTTTGCTGAACAAATTCGCCAGTGGGTCCCGTCCAAGGAATTCAAAGTCCTGGGCACCGACGGTTTCGGCCGCAGTGACAGCCGCAAGAAGCTGCGTCACTTCTTCGAAGTTGACCGTCACTTTGTGGTGTTGGCAGCCTTGGAAGCCTTGGCTGACCGTGGTGAGATCGAACCTAAGGTGGTAGCAGACGCTATCGTCAAGTTCGGGATCAACCCGGAAAAACGCAACCCACTGGACTGCTGAGGAGATTTTTTGTGAGCGAACTCATTCGCGTACCTGACATCGGCAGCGGTGAAGGTGAAGTAATCGAGCTGTTTGTGAAGGTCGGCGACACCGTCGAAGCCGACCAGAGCATCCTGACCCTGGAGTCGGACAAGGCGAGCATGGAAATCCCTGCTCCCAAGGCCGGCGTGGTCAAGAGCCTGAAAGTGAAGCTGGGCGACCGCCTGAAAGAAGGCGACGAACTGCTGGAGCTGGAAATCGAAGGCGCCGCTGATGCGGCCCCTGCGGCGGCTCCTGCTGCCGCTGCTGCACCTGCGCCTGCGCCTGCGCCTGCTGAAAAGCCTGCTGCTGCCGAGGCCCCAGCGGCCCCGGCTGCTGCGCCGGCTGCAGCCTCTGTTCAGGACATTCATGTCCCGGACATCGGCTCATCGGGCAAGGCCAAGATCATCGAGCTGCTGGTCAAGGTTGGCGACACCGTCGAAGCCGACCAATCGCTGATCACCCTGGAGTCCGACAAGGCCTCCATGGAAATCCCTTCGCCGGCTGCCGGCGTGGTGGAAAGCATTGCGGTCAAGCTGGAAGATGAAGTCGGCACTGGCGACTTCATCCTCAAGCTGAAGGTACAAGGCGCTGCACCTGCTGCTGCGCCAGCACCGGCCGCCGCTCCAGCCGCCAAGGCTGAAGCTGCACCGGCTGCCGCCGCACCTGCGCCTGCTGCAAAAGCCGAGGCCGCTGCAGCCCCTGCTGCTGCCGCACCTGCGCCAAGCGGCGCCAAGGTTCACGCCGGCCCCGCCGTGCGTCAGCTGGCCCGTGAGTTCGGCGTTGAGCTGAACGCTGTATCGGCCACCGGCCCACACGGTCGCGTGCTGAAAGAAGACGTGCAGGTCTACGTCAAGGCCATGATGCAGAAAGCCAAGGAAGCTCCGGCTGCCGGCGGCGCTACTGGCGGTTCGGGCATTCCGCCGATCCGCACCGTGGACTTCAGCCGCTTCGGCGAAACCGAAGAAGTGCCGATGACCCGCCTGATGCAAATCGGCGCGTCGAGCCTGCACGCCAGCTGGCTGAACATTCCGCACGTGACCCAGTTCGACCAGGCCGACATTACCGACCTGGAAGCTTTCCGCGTTGCGCAGAAAGCCGTCGCCGAAAAGGCCGGCGTGAAACTGACCGTGCTGCCACTGCTGCTCAAGGCCTGTGCCCACCTGCTCAAGGAACTGCCGGACTTCAACAGCTCGCTGGCGCCAAGCGGCAAGGCGATCATTCGCAAGAAGTACGTGCACATCGGCTTCGCGGTAGACACCCCTGAAGGCCTGTTGGTACCGGTCATCAAGAACGTCGACCAGAAGAGCCTGCTGCAACTCGCTGCCGAAGCGGCTGCGCTGGCTGCCAAGGCCCGCGACAAGAAGCTCACCGCCGACGATATGCAAGGCGCTTGCTTCACGATCTCCAGCCTCGGTCACATTGGCGGTACTGGCTTCACGCCAATCGTCAATGCGCCGGAAGTGGCGATCCTGGGCGTGTCCAAAGCGACCATCCAGCCGGTCTGGGACGGTAAAGCATTCCAGCCGAAGCTGATGCTGCCACTGTCGCTGTCCTACGATCACCGTGTGATCAACGGCGCCGCTGCTGCACGCTTCACGCAGCGTCTGAGCCAACTGCTCAACGACATCCGCACCATCCTGCTGTAAGCCACAACGGGCCTCCCTCTCAACAGGGAGGCCTGGTTGCACTGATTTCCGAGCGCCACGCTCGTACCTCAACCCCGCCTCTTGGCGGGGCTTTTTTTATATACACGCAGAACAGGTTTGTACACCTTCCATCAGCCCTCCTACAGAAATCCCCCGCGCGGCCGATAACCCCCTTATAGCACTTAGCCTTCATCCTCTCTTGTCAGCCCGCGCCGCATGATGCAACCTTGCCGCAGGCAACAGAAAAGAGGGCGTGAGCCCCGGCGCCGTGCGCGTTATTTCAAGTGAGTTCCCCCCATGAAAAGCCAACCCGATGTCGCCCGTATGGCGGCCGAGGTAGTGACGCAGTTACCGGTGCCTTCGCGCCTCGGTATGCTGCGTTTCGAGCGGCTGAATGAGGCGAGCTGGGCTCTCTTGTACCTCGACCCCAATTGCGAACGCCAATTCGGCCTGCCGGCGGTCGAACTGTGCGCCATGATCGGCACGCCGTATGCCAGCCTGATGGAACCTCAGGCGCGTTATCAGCTGCATGATGCTATCCAGCAACAACTCACCCTGAGTCCGCATTACCAGGTGCGCTACACCCTGCACACCCATGGCGGTCCCCTCAGCGTGCTGGAAACCGGCGAGGCCTACAAACAACACAATCGCCACCTGCTGCGTGGCTATGTGATGGTGGTCGACGGCCACTTCAGCGATGTGCCTGCTCCGCTCCCTGCGACGGACCTGGAAAGCCAGAACAGCCGCCTGCAGATCGCCCTGGAACTCAACCAGCGCGCGCAACAGGAGCAGTTGCAGCACCTGGAACGGGTGCGCGCCCAGCAAGAGTTGATCCTGCTGCTGGCCCGCCAGCGCTACACCACGCACAATTCGCTGCAGGAAGCCGCCGAGCTGATCACCCGCAGTGCGTGCGAAATCTATCAAGTCGACAGCGCACGCATCTGGCATCTCGAAGAGCAGCGCCTGGTACCGATTGCGGCCTATACACGCGCCGGGCAGCAGCACTATCTGCCCGCGCCCATCGACGCCAGTTCCTACCCGGACTACCTCGAAGCCTTGCACAGCAGCCGTGCCATCGACGCCACCCATGCCCTGCGCGATCCGCGCACCCATGAGCTGGCTGATGAACTGCGCTCCAAGGATATTCACGCCTTGCTCGACGCCAGCATTCGTGTGGATGGCCAGGTGGTCGGAGTGCTCTGTCTGGAACAGGGCGGCAAGCCACGTACCTGGCAGGCGGATGAAATTGCCTTCGCCGGCGAACTGGCGGACCAGTTCGCGCAAGTGATCAACAATCACAACCGCCGCGCGGCCACCAGCGCCCTGCACTTGTTTCAGCGAGCCGTGGAGCAAAGTGCCAACGCTTTTCTGCTGGTCAACTGCGACGGCGTGGTGGAATACGTCAACCCGAGTTTTACCGCGATCACCCAGTACAGCGCCGAAGAGGTTCACGGCCATCGCCTGGCCCAGTTGCCGGCGCTGGAGAACCTCAGCGAGTTGCTGTTCGACGCGCCGTCCAGCCTGGCCAAGAGCAACAGCTGGCAAGGCGAGTTCAAGAGCCGGCGCAAGAACCTCGAACCTTACTGGGGCCAGTTGTCGATTTCCAAGGTGTACGGCGACAACCGTGAGCTGACCCACTACATCGGCATCTACGAAGACATCACCCAAAGCAAGCTGGCCCAGCAGCGCATCGAGCGCCTGGCCTACACCGACAACCTGACCAACCTGGGCAACCGTCCGGCGTTCATCCGCAACCTCGATGAACGCTTCGCCCGCGACAGCGACAGTCCGATCAGCCTGCTGCTGGTGGACATCGACAACTTCAAGCGGATCAACGACAGCCTCGGCCACCAGACCGGCGACAAGCTGCTGATCAGCCTGGCCCGACGCCTGCGCAACAGCCTCAGCGCCGGCGGCAGCCTGGCACGGTTTGCCAGTAACGAATTCGCGGTGCTGCTGGACGACACCGACCTGGAAAGCGGCCAGCAGGTCGCCTGCCAATTGCTCGCGACCCTCGATAAACCGATGTTCGTCGACAACCAGTTGATCAGTGTCACCGGCTCCGTAGGCCTGGCCTGCGCGCCGCTGCATGGCCGCGACCCGCAGACCTTGATGCGCAACGCCGGCCTGGCCCTGCACAAGGCCAAGGCCAACGGCAAGCACCAGGTCCAGGTGTTCACCGAAGCGCTCAACGCCGAGGCCAGCTACAAGCTGTTCGTGGAAAACAACCTGCGCCGCGCGCTCACCCAGAATGAGCTGGATGTGTTCTACCAGCCCAAGCTGTGCCTGCGCAGCGGGCGTTTGCTGGGCATGGAAGCGCTGCTGCGCTGGAACCACCCGGAAAAAGGCATGATCCGCCCCGATCAGTTCATCAGCGTGGCGGAAGAAACCGGCCTGATCATTCCCATCGGCAAATGGATCGCGCGCCAGGCCTGCCGCATGAGCAAGCAACTGAGCGCCGCCGGCCTCGGGGACCTGCAGGTGGCGATCAACCTGTCACCCAAGCAATTCTCCGACCCGGACCTGGTGGCCTCGATTGCCACCATCCTCAAGGAGGAAGACCTGCCGGCCAACCTGCTGGAGTTGGAGCTCACCGAGGGCCTGCTGCTGGAAGCCACGGAAGACACGCGTCTGCAGCTTGATCAACTGAAGAGTTTCGGCCTGACCCTGGCCATGGATGACTTCGGTACTGGTTATTCGTCGCTCAGCTACTTGAAAAAATTCCCCATCGACATCATTAAGATCGATCGCAGTTTCATCCACGAAATCCCGGACAACCAGGACGACATGGAAATCACCTCAGCGGTGATCGCCATGGCCCACAACCTCAAGCTCAAGGTGGTGGCCGAAGGTATCGAGACTGCCGAGCAACTGGCATTCCTGCGCCGGCATCGCTGCGATGTGGGCCAGGGCTACCTGTTCGACCGGCCGATCCCCGGGGCAGAGCTGCCGGCGATGCTCAAACGTTACCCGCGCGGGCCAATCGCCTGACAGCGCTGTAACACTCGGGCACACTGGCGGTCTGACTTCTTACATTACTCAATCTGACTGAGGGGACTGATCATGGTCTTGCGCTCGGAAATTCTGGTGAACAAAAACGTGCTTCCTACTCAAGAACAAGCATTGCCTGGCCGCGAAACCCCGATGTCGCTGCCGGAGACGCACTTCGTCAACGGCAACCCGTTGCTGGGCCCATTCCTGGATGACGTAGGTTTTGCAATCTTCGGGCTGGGTTGCTTCTGGGGCGCCGAGCGCAAGTTCTGGCAGCGCGATGGCGTGGTCAGCACCGTGGTGGGCTACGCCGGCGGTTTCACGCCGAACCCGACCTACGAAGAAGTCTGCTCGGGCCTGACCGGCCATAGCGAAGTGGTACTGGTGGTGTATGACCAGGCCAAAGTGAAATACGAAGACCTGTTGAAGATGTTCTGGGAACTGCACAACCCGACCCAGGGCATGCGCCAGGGCAACGACATCGGCAGCCAGTACCGCTCGGTGATCTATGCGACCACCCCGGAACAGTTGGCAGCGGCGCAGGCGAGTGCCGAGGCCTATCAGGGCGAACTGACCAAGGCCGGCCTGGGCAGCATCACCACCGAAATCGACCAGGCGCCGACGGTATTTTTCGCCGAGGCGTACCACCAGCAATACCTGGCGAAAAACCCGCAGGGCTACTGCGGCATCGGCGGCACCGGCGTGACCTGCCCGATCTGAAAATCCTTGTAGGAGCGAGCTTGCTCGCGAAAAACCTGAGCGCGACACGTTTCGTCTGAAAACACGCGTTATCGTTGACGTTTTTCGCGGGCAAGCTCGCTCCTACAGGTTACTCAGCGATCAGCCAATCCATCTGCCACCCGCCCTGAGTCTGCCCAAGCTTCTTGGACAGCCACGGCAGCAGCTCACGCAATTCCTCTTCCAGACCCCACGGCGGGTTGGCGATCGCCAGGCCTGAGCCGGTCAGGGTGTTGGGTGTGTCCAACGGATGCACCAGCAACTCCACACGCAGCAATTTCGGCGCGCCGGTGCCGGCCAGGTCCTGGTAGAAGCGTCGCAACATGCGCTGGTCCTTCACCGGGTACCAGATGGCCGCAACCGTCTGGCGCATGCGGCCCACGGCTTCCTTGAGGGAAGCGGCGCAACGCTGCATCTCGTCGAGCTTTTCAAACGGCGGGTCGATCAGCATCAACGCGCGCTTCTCCGGCACCGGCAGCAGGGCGCGGGGCACATGCCAGCCTTCACCCAAGTGCACTTTGACGCGGCGATCACCCTTCATATTGTCCTTGAGCAGCACGCCATCGTCCGGGTGCTTTTCATTGAGCAACACACGGTCCTGTGGACGCGTGAGGCGCCGCGCCAGCTCTGGCGAGCCCGGGTAGTAGCGCAACTGGCCATCAGGGTTCATCTCATGCAACACGCGCATGTAGTCGGCGGTCAGTGCCGGCAAGTCGCTTGCACCCCACAGCCGGGCGATGCCTTCCAGGTACTCACCGGTGCGATTGGCCTGGTCGCCCTGCAAGTCATACAGCCCGATACCGGCATGCGTGTCGAGGTAGGCGAACGGCTGCTCCTTGCGCGACATCAGGGCGATGAGGCGGGTCAAGGTCAGGTGTTTGAAGACGTCGGCATGGTTGCCGGCGTGAAAGGCGTGACGATAATTCATGGTTGCTCCTGCGCAGGGGGCGAAGTTTACCTTTTACGCGGGCGTTGGTGCAGTGCGGCGTGCCGGGCGGTGCTTATGTCGCCAACTCCGAGGACCGGTAATCGGCCAACGCGTCCTGACCGCATTCATCGCAATGGATTTCAATGAGCACGCCCCGGATACATCAATAAATCCCTACAGAGTCGTGCCGGATTCGTCTTCGAGACGTGCCAAATCGCACACAAAAAAGGCCCGCCGTCCGTAGGACGCGGGCCGTTTTTTTTAACTCATCGAACGCTCAGCGCCCGGCGAATCACTTGTTGAGGTTGTAGTCTTTCTCCGCTGCATCAAAACGCTCGACCATACCGGCAGTCGGTGCGCCCATCTTGCTCACGAAGTAGATCGCCAGGCTGGCGAAGATAAAGCCTGGGATGATTTCGTACAGGCCCAGCAGTTCGAAGTGTTTCCACACGATCACGGTGATCGCGCCGACCAGGATACCGGCCAGTGCGCCGTTACGGGTCATGCCTTTCCAGATCACCGAGATCAGCACCACAGGACCGAACGCAGCGCCGAAACCGGCCCAGGCGTAGCTCACCAGGCCCAGTACGCGGTTTTCCGGGTTGGCAGCCATGGCGATGGCGATCAGGGCGACGACCAGCACCATCAGGCGGCCGACCCACACCAGTTCAACCTGGGAAGCGTTCTTGCGCAGGAAGGTTTTGTAGAAGTCTTCGGTCAGGGCACTGGAGCACACCAACAGTTGGCAGCTCAGGGTGCTCATCACGGCCGCCAGGATGGCCGACAGCAGCACGCCAGCGATCCATGGGTTGAACAGCAGTTTGGCCAGTTCAATGAACACACGCTCGTGGTTCTCTGTCACAGGGCCCGCCACTTCCGGGTGCGCCGAGAAGTAAGCGATGCCGAAGAAACCTACAGCCACGGTGCCGCCCAGGCACAGGATCATCCAGGTCATGGAAATGCGACGCGCCTTGGCGATCGACTTCACCGAATCCGCCGCCATGAAACGCGCGAGGATGTGCGGCTGGCCGAAGTAACCCAAGCCCCAGCCCATCAGCGAGATGATGCCGATGAAGGTGGTGTTCTTCAGCATGTTGAAGTTGTCGGGGTTCTGGGCTTCGATGGCCAGGAACGTGGTGTCGACGCCACCGGTGGCGAGCAGCACGATGATCGGCGTGAGGATCAGCGCGAAGATCATCAGGGTGGCTTGTACGGTGTCAGTCCAGCTCACCGCCAGGAAACCACCCACGAAGGTGTAGGCGATGGTCGCGGCAGCACCGGCCCACAGGGCGGTCTCGTAGGACATGCCGAAGGTGCTTTCGAACAGACGGGCGCCCGCCACGATGCCGGAAGCGCAGTAAATGGTGAAGAACACCAGGATCACGACAGCGGAGATGATCCGCAGCAGGCCGCTTTTGTCTTCAAAACGGCTGGAGAAGTAGTCCGGCAGGGTCAGGGCGTCGCCGTTGTGTTCGGTCTGTACCCGCAGGCGACCGGCCACGAACAGCCAGTTGAGGTAGGCACCGACGATCAGGCCGATGGCGATCCAGCTTTCCGACAGGCCGGACATGTAGATCGCGCCCGGCAGGCCCATCAACAACCAGCCGCTCATGTCGGAAGCGCCGGCCGACAGGGCCGTGACCACGCTACCCAGGCTGCGACCGCCAAGGATGTAATCGGAAAGGTTATTGGTGGAGCGATAGGCCATGAAGCCGATCAGCACCATTGCTGCGATGTAGATCACGAACGTGATCAGGGTTGGATTGCTAACGCTCATATGAGTGACGCCCTGGCTTTGTTTTTATGTAGCGGCGGTCTATCAGACGACACCCACTGGAAGCAGGTAGACGTAACTGCATGCCGCGCATTTATGACTGGCGTTTCCCCAGGAAAGCCGCCAGCCGATGAACCAAACTTTTAAACTGGTTGCACCTTGGGCGCGAATGCTATTCAACAAAGCAAATAAGGTGCAACCAGTTTCTGGAGAATAAGTTGCACCCTGATGTGTTTTGAAGAAAAGGCCCTGTTTTTGCTCCTTTTCGGAGCAAGAACATGGGGTCTCAGAAGCAAATGCACCAAGGCGACGCGTATTTCGTCGAGGGTGGTTTTAATTCATGCAACCCTTCGAAAATTTCATGGATAAAAAGGGTTGCACCCGGTTGCACCTCTGTCACCGCAAAGCTAATCTTGCCGCCAGCTGATGCCACTCGGTAGTGGCACCCATGAGGATAACAAAATGGCTACGACCACCCTTGGGGTCAAACTCGACGACCCGACCCGCGAACGCCTGAAGGCTGCCGCGACCTCCATTGATCGCACGCCACACTGGCTGATCAAGCAGGCGATTTTCAATTACCTGGAGAAACTCGAGGGTGGTGCAACCCTTACCGAGCTCAATGGCTTGAGCAACAAGGACGCTGACGACGCCGGCGAAGTCCAGACCGACCACGCCCACCAGTGCTTCCTGGAATTTGCTGAAAGTATCCTGCCGCAATCGGTATTGCGCGCCTCGATCACTGCCGCTTACCGCCGCCCCGAGCCGGAAGTGGTCCCGATGCTGATCGAACAGGCTCGCCTGCCAGCGCCGATGGCCGAAGCCACCAACAAGTTGGCCGCCACCATTGCCGAGAAACTGCGCAATCAGAAGAGTGCTGGCGGCCGTGCCGGTATTGTTCAGGGCCTGCTGCAAGAGTTTTCCCTGTCGTCCCAGGAAGGCGTGGCCCTGATGTGCCTGGCCGAAGCGCTGCTGCGCATCCCGGACAAGGGCACCCGCGACGCGCTGATCCGCGACAAGATCAGCACCGGCAACTGGCAGCCGCACTTGGGCAACAGCCCGTCGCTGTTCGTCAACGCCGCCACCTGGGGCCTGCTGCTGACCGGCAAACTGGTGTCCACGCATAACGAAGCGGGCCTGACCTCGTCCCTGAGCCGCATCATCGGCAAGAGCGGCGAGCCGATGATCCGCAAGGGCGTCGACATGGCCATGCGCCTGATGGGCGAGCAGTTCGTCACCGGCGAAACCATCGCCGAAGCCCTGGCCAACGCGAGCAAGTTCGAAGCCAAGGGCTTCCGTTATTCCTATGACATGCTCGGGGAAGCCGCCCTCACCGAACACGATGCCCAGAAATACCTGGCCTCTTACGAACAAGCCATTCACTCCATCGGCAAAGCCTCCCATGGCCGTGGGATCTATGAAGGCCCGGGCATCTCCATCAAGCTCTCGGCACTGCACCCGCGCTACAGCCGTGCGCAGTACGAGCGTGTGATGGATGAGCTGTACCCGCGCCTGCTGTCCCTGACCCTGCTGGCCAAGCAATACGATATCGGCCTGAACATCGACGCCGAAGAAGCCGACCGCCTGGAGCTGTCGCTGGACCTGCTCGAACGCTTGTGCTTCGAGCCGCAACTGACCGGCTGGAACGGCATCGGCTTTGTGATCCAGGCCTACCAGAAGCGTTGCCCGTATGTGATCGACTATGTCATCGACCTGGCGCGCCGCAGCCGCCATCGCCTGATGATCCGCCTGGTAAAAGGCGCGTACTGGGACAGCGAGATCAAGCGCGCCCAGGTCGAAGGCCTGGAGGGCTACCCGGTGTATACCCGCAAGGTGTACACCGACGTTTCCTACATCGCCTGCGCACGCAAACTGCTGTCGGTACCGGAAGTCATCTACCCGCAGTTCGCCACGCACAACGCCCATACCTTGTCGGCCATCTACCATATCGCCGGTCAGAACTATTACCCGGGCCAGTACGAGTTCCAGTGCCTGCACGGCATGGGTGAACCGCTGTACGAGCAGGTTGTAGGCAAGGTTTCCGAAGGCAAGCTGAACCGTCCCTGCCGCGTGTACGCCCCGGTCGGCACGCACGAAACACTGCTGGCCTACCTGGTGCGTCGCCTGCTGGAAAACGGCGCGAATACCTCGTTCGTCAACCGCATTGCCGACCAGTCCATCTCGATTCAGGAGCTGGTGGCCGACCCAGTGGCCAGCATTGAGCAAATGGCCACGCAGGAGGGCGGCTTCGGCTTGCCGCACCCGCGCATCCCTTTGCCGCGCGACCTGTACGGCAGCGAGCGCGCCAACTCGGCCGGTATCGACCTGGCCAACGAACACCGCCTGGCGTCGTTGTCCTGCGCCCTGCTGGCGACCGCCCACAACAACTGGAAAGCGGCGCCGATGCTCGGCTGCGCTTCCAGCGAGCAGCCAGCGGCGCCCGTACTGAACCCGTCCGACCTGCGTGACGTGGTTGGCCACGTGCAAGAGGCCACGGTCGAAGACGTCGACAACGCCATCCAATGCGCCATCAGCGCCGGCCCGATCTGGCAGGCCACCCCGCCCGCCGAACGTGCCGCCATCCTGGAACGCGCCGCCGACCTGATGGAGGCCGAGATCCAGCCGCTGATGGGCCTGCTGGCTCGCGAAGCCGGCAAGACCTTTGCCAACGCCATCGCCGAAGTGCGTGAAGCCGTGGATTTCCTGCGCTACTACGCCGTGCAGGCACGCAATGATTTCACCAATGACGCCCACCGCCCGCTGGGTCCGGTGGTGTGCATCAGCCCGTGGAACTTCCCGCTGGCGATCTTCAGTGGCCAAGTCGCCGCTGCACTGGCCGCCGGCAACCCGGTACTGGCCAAGCCAGCCGAACAAACCCCGCTGGTGGCTGCACAGGCCGTGCGCATCCTGCTGGAAGCCGGTATTCCGGAAGGCGTGCTGCAATTGCTGCCGGGCCAGGGCGAAAGCGTCGGTGCCCGCCTGGTAGGTGATGATCGCGTCAAAGGCGTGATGTTCACTGGCTCCACCGAAGTCGCGCGCTTGCTACAGCGTAATGTCGCTGGTCGCCTGGATGCCCAGGGCCGTCCGATCCCGCTGATCGCCGAAACCGGCGGCCAGAACGCCATGATTGTCGACTCCTCGGCACTCACCGAGCAGGTGGTGATCGACGTGGTGTCATCGGCCTTCGACAGCGCCGGCCAGCGTTGCTCGGCCCTGCGCGTACTGTGCCTGCAGGAAGATTCGGCAGACCGTGTGATCGAAATGCTCAAGGGCGCCATGGCGGAATGCCGCCTGGGTAACCCGGAGCGCCTGTCGGTCGACATCGGCCCGGTGATCGACGCCGAAGCCAAGGCCGGCATCGAGAAACACATCCAGGCCATGCGCGACAAAGGCCGCAATGTGTACCAGGTGGCGATTGCCGACGGCGAAGAAATCAAGCGCGGCACCTTCGTGATGCCAACCCTGATCGAGCTGGAAAGCTTCGACGAACTGCAACGCGAAATCTTCGGCCCGGTGCTGCACGTGGTGCGCTACAAGCGCAAAGAGATCGACCAGCTCATCGGCCAGATCAATGCTTCGGGCTATGGCCTGACCCTGGGCGTGCACACCCGCATCGACGAGACCATCGCCAAGGTGATCGACAACGTCAATGCCGGTAACGTCTATGTGAACCGCAATATCGTGGGTGCTGTGGTCGGCGTGCAACCGTTCGGCGGCGAAGGCCTGTCGGGCACTGGCCCGAAAGCCGGTGGCCCGCTGTACCTGTACCGCCTGCTGTCGACACGTCCTACGGATGCCATCGAGCAATCCTTCACACGTGGCGATGCTTTGGCGGCGCCAGATGTACGCCTGCGTGACGCCATGAGCCAGCCGCTGACTGCGCTGAAAGCCTGGGCCGACAGCAATAAGTTCAGCGACCTGAGCGCCCTGTGCAGCCAGTTCGCCGTGCAATCACAAAGCGGCATCACCCGCCAGTTGGCGGGCCCGACCGGTGAGCGCAACAGCTACGCCATCCTGCCGCGCGAACACGTGTTGTCACTCGCGGAAGTGGAAGGTGACCTGCTGACCCAACTGGCGGCGGTATTGGCCGTTGGCGGTTCGGCGGTATGGCCAGAGACTGACCTGACCAAGGCCTTGTTCCCACGCCTGCCAAAGGAAATCCAGGCGAAGATCAAGCGCGTGGCCGACTGGACCAAGGACGACGTGGTATTCGACGCAGTCCTGCACCACGGTGATTCCGATCAATTGCGTGCGGTGTGCCAGCAAGTGGCGCAACGTAGCGGTGCAATTGTCGGCGTGCATGGCTTGTCGCAAGGCGAGACGGCGATTGCGCTGGAGCGCCTGGTGATCGAGCGGGCGTTGAGCGTCAACACCGCGGCAGCAGGCGGTAACGCCAGCCTGATGACCATCGGCTAAACGCAGTAACCCATGCGGGAGGGGGCTTGCCCCCTCCCACATTCTGGCCTTCCATCACCCACATCAATCTTGCTATCCACCCTTCATTTGCACACTTAGACTCGGCCCTATTCCCATAGAGGTAAGCCGCCATGTCCGAGACGCTGCTCAGTTCCCGCAATCTGGCTTTCGAGCTGTACGAAGTCCTCGATGCCGAGGGCCTGACCCAGCGCGAGCGGTTTGCCGAACACAACCGCGAAACCTTTGACGCTGCAATCAGTACGGCGCGCAATATTGCCGAGAAGTACTTCGCGCCCCACAACCGCAAAAACGACGAAAACGAGCCCCGCTATGAGGACGGCAACGCCATCCTGATCCCGGAAGTCAAACCCGCCGTCGACGCGTTCCTTGAAGCAGGCTTTCTCAACGCAGCGCGCAGTTTCGAAGCTGGCGGCATGCAATTGCCCACCCTGCTGTCCCAGGCCTGTTTCGCGCACTTCCAATCGGCCAACGCCGCGTCCACGTCCTACCCATTCCTGACCATGGGCGCCGCCAATCTCATCGAAAGTTTCGGCACCGACGAACAGAAACAACGCTTTCTGCAACCGATGATCGACGGCCGTTTGTTCGGCACCATGGCGCTCACCGAGCCGCATGCCGGCTCATCGCTGTCGGATATTCGGACACGCGCCGAGCCTGCAGCCGACGGCACCTATCGGCTCAAGGGCAACAAGATTTTCATTTCTGGCGGCGACCACCCGTTGTCGGAAAACATCGTGCACATGGTGCTGGCCAAGCTGCCGGACGCGCCGGCCGGGGTGAAGGGTATCTCGCTGTTTATCGTGCCCAAATTTCTGGTCAACGATGACGGCAGCCTGGGCGAGCGCAACGACGTATTGCTGGCGGGCCTGTTTCACAAGATGGGCTGGCGCGGCACCACATCGACGGCGCTTAACTTCGGCGATAACGGCAACTGCGTCGGCTATCTAGTGGGTAAACCGCACCAGGGCCTGAGCTGCATGTTCCAGATGATGAACGAGGCCCGCATTGGCGTGGGCATGGGCGCGGTCATGCTCGGTTATGCCGGTTACCTGTATTCCCTGGAATACGCCCGAGAACGCCCGCAGGGTCGCCTGCCGGACAGCAAGGATCCGACAACCGCACCGGTGTCGATCATTCAACACGCCGACATCAAGCGCATGCTGCTCACGCAGAAATCCTACGTCGAAGGCGCCTTCGACCTGGGCCTCTACGCCGCACGCCTGTTCGACGACACCACCACCCTGGAAGACGAGGCCCAGCGCAAGCAGGCCCATGAACTGCTGGACCTGCTCACCCCCATCGTCAAATCCTGGCCGTCGGAGTTCTGCCTCAAGGCCAACGAACTGGCGATCCAGATCCTCGGCGGCCACGGCTACACCCGTGAATACCCGGTGGAACAGTATTACCGCGACAACCGCCTGAACCCTATCCACGAAGGCACCCATGGCATCCAGTCCCTGGACTTGCTGGGGCGCAAACTGGCGCAGAACGGCGGCGCGGGCTTGAAGCAACTGATCAGGCTGATCGCCGAAACCGGCGCGCGGGCGCAGGAATATCCCTCGCTGACCGCCCTGCGCGAGCCGCTGGAAACGCTGGTGAGTCGCTTGCAAGGCGTCACCATCGGGCTGCTGACGGATCTCGCCCACGGCAAGGTCAACAGCAGCCTGGCGAACTCGGCACTGTACTTGAAGGTATTCGGGCATATGGTGATTGGCTGGCGCTGGCTGGAACAGGCGATTCGCGCCGAAGAAGGGTTGGCCAAGGGGAATGCGGCGGATGTGGCCTTCTATAAAGGCAAGCTCCAGGCCGCCCGCTACTTCCTGACCTGGGAAGTACCGGGCTGCCATCATGAACTGGCGATCCTGGAGGCACGGGATGATACGTGCCTCGGCATGCAGGATGAGTGGTTCTAACCTCTACGGCTGCCCAATCGCCTTGGAAATCACATCGACCGTGGCGCTGACTTGCTCTTGGTAACGGTCGAGTTCCTGCTGATGGGCCTGCTGCATTTCGATCTGCTCGGCGCACAGGTTCAGCGCCGCCAGCACCAGTAATTTGTCACCGATGAGGGTCGGGTACTTTTTCTTGGTGGCGGCCAGGGAGGCCTTGAGCATGGTCACGGCGTGCAGCAGGGTTTTCTCTTCCCCGGCCGGTGCCTTGATCGAGTAATCCTCTCCGAGAATCGAAACGACCTTTATCCCTTCATTCATGCGTTCACAGGACCTGCGCTCACACGCTCAACCAGCGCTTGGATGCGGGCGGCAGTGGCGCCTTGTTTTTCTTCCTGTTCCATCAGGTTCAGTTGCAGGCTGTCGTTCTCATCCTTGGCGCGCGCCAGTTCGGCCTTGAGGGATTCGTTGGTGCCCAGTAGATCCTGGTTCTGCTGTACCAGGTCGCTGACCAGTTGTTCCAGTTGGCTGAGGGATGCTTCTAACATTTTGATTTCTCGGGCTTTTTCAAAGGGCGGTGACGATAAAGAAAATTCACCTCGGATGCCAGGGTTATCCCCGGCGCGCAGCCCGATTTTTCAGGGCCGGGCCGCACTTTCGAGCCTTAGTGACTGCAATTCCCCGATCTGGTTCCTGAAGCTCGTCGGATGCGACAAAAACGCACACGGCCCTTTAGACTTTAGTCGTATGACCGATAGAGAAGCACACCCCGTCTCACGGCCGCACGGATCGCGCTCTCCCCAAGGTTTCCAGCATGTCCCTTCGTAATATGAACATCGCGCCGCGCGCCTTTCTCGGCTTCGCGTGTATCGGCGCGCTGATGTTGTTTCTCGGTGTGTTTGCCTTGAACCAGATGAGCAAGATCCGTGGCGCCGCCGAAGAGATCACGCTGTCCAGCGTGCCAAGCATCCGCGCCCTCGACGAGTTCACCCAACTGACCCTGCGCCTGCGCGTGCTGTCGTATCGACTGCTGACCAACCGCGAACCGGACGTCCAGCAGAAGACCCTGGAAACCTTCGAACTGCGCGACCAGCAGATCCGCGCCGCCCAAGCCATCTACGAGAAATTGATCGACAGCCGCGAAGAGCGCGCCGCGTACGACGAATATATCAACCTGCTCGGCCAGTACCGCCAGATTGAAGCGCGCATGAAGAGCCTGTCCCAGGCCAACCAGGTTGAGGCCTTGCGCGCACTGGTCAACAGCGACCTGCTCAGCAATTCCGAGCAGGTCAACGCGGTGCTCGCGCGCTTGCTGGACATCAACAACAAGATGGCCCTGGTCACTAACCAAAAGGCCAAGGACCAATACGACCAGGCCTTCACCCTGGTCGTTGGCCTGCTGGTACTCGCCACGGCGCTGACCCTGTTGTTTGCCTGGTTACTGACCCGCAGCATCACGGTACCGATTGCCCAGGCGCTGGAAGCCGCCGAAGAAGTCGCCGAAGGCAACCTGACACGCCCGATCAAGGCCGAGGGCAACGACGAAGCCGGTCGCCTGCTGGCCGCCATGGCCAAGATGCAGAACAAGCTGCGCGACACCCTGCAGCGTATCGCCGGTTCCGCCACCCAACTGGCGTCTGCGGCGGAAGAGCTGAACGCCGTCACCGACGAAAGCGCCCGTGGCCTGACCCAGCAGAACAACGAAATCGAACAGGCCGCCACGGCAGTCAACGAGATGACCAGTGCCGTGGAAGAAGTCGCACGCAATGCGGTGAGCACGTCTGAAGCCTCGCGCAACGCCACGGCTTCCGCCGGCGACGGCCGTGACCTGGTGCAGGAAACCGTCAGCGCCATCGAACGCATGAGCGGCGACGTACAAGCCACCGCTACCTTGATTGGCGACCTGGCCACTGAGTCCCGCGATATCGGCAAAGTGCTGGACGTAATTCGCGGCCTGGCTGATCAGACCAACCTGCTGGCCCTCAACGCGGCCATCGAAGCCGCCCGTGCCGGTGAGGCGGGTCGCGGGTTTGCCGTGGTGGCCGACGAGGTGCGCGCGCTCGCCCATCGCACCCAGCAGTCGACCAGCGAGATCGAACGCATGATCGGCAGCATCCAGGCCGGCACCGAGCACGCCGTTGACTCGATGCGCAACAGCACCGAACGCGCAGAATCGACGCTGAACATCGCCAAAGGCGCAGGGATCTCGTTGGACACCATCAATACCGCGATCGTGGAAATCAACGAACGCAACCTGGTGATCGCCAGCGCGGCGGAAGAACAGGCGCAGGTGGCGCGGGAAGTGGACCGCAACCTGGTGAACATTCGCGATCTGTCGGTGCAGTCAGCCACCGGTGCCAGCCAGACCAGTGCGGCGAGCAGTGAGCTGTCGCGCCTGGCAGTGGATTTGAACGGGATGGTCGGCCGTTTCCGCCTCTGACTGAAACAACGGGGTCAAAATTGTGGCAGGGGGCTTGCCCCCGAAGGCGGTGTGTCAGCCGGCTTATCGATAGCTGGGCCACCGCGATCGGGGCAAACCCCCTCCCACATTTAGATCTGTGCCTGTCTTTAAAAGCTTTTTGACAGCGCAGCAATTCAACAGGTTAGAATCGCTGGCACGCAGACTGCATGGTCAGTTTGCGCCCCGTCTTGTTTGCTCATGGAGTACTGCCTTTGAATGCGACGACCATCAACAGCCTGTTCTTGATCGGCGCGTTGCTGGTGAGTGCGAGCATTCTGGTGAGCTCCCTTTCGTCCCGCTTGGGGATTCCGATTCTGGTGATCATCCTGGCCGTGGGCATGGTTGCCGGCGTCGACGGCGGCGGCATCATCTTCGATAACTACCCGACCGCCTACCTGGTGGGCAACCTCGCGCTGGCCGTGATCCTGCTGGACGGCGGCCTGCGCACGCGGGTAGCGAGTTTCCGCGTGGCACTCTGGCCCGCCTTGTCGCTGGCCACGGTGGGGGTGTTGATTACCACCGGTCTCACGGGCATGGCAGCGGCCTGGCTGTTCGACCTGAATATCATCCAGGGCCTGCTGATCGGCGCCATCGTCGGCTCGACCGACGCCGCGGCGGTGTTTTCGCTGCTGGGCGGCAAGGGCCTCAACGAACGGGTCACCGCCAGCCTGGAAATCGAATCCGGCAGCAACGACCCCATGGCGGTGTTCCTCACCGTCACCCTCATCGACATGCTCGCCAGCGGCCAGACCGGCCTGCACTGGAGCCTGCTGACGCACCTGGTACGTGAATTCGGCATCGGCGGCATCGTCGGCCTGGGCGGCGGCTGGCTGATGCTGCAGATGGTCAACCGCATCAACCTGGCCACCGGCCTGTACCCGATCCTGGTGATCGCCGGCGGCCTGTTCGTCTTCGCCGTGACCAACGCCCTGCACGGCAGTGGCTTCCTCGCCGTGTACCTGTGCGGCCTGGTGATCGGCAACCGCCCGGTGCGTAGCCGTCATGGCATTTTGCACATGCTCGACGGCATGGCCTGGCTGGCACAGATCGGTATGTTCCTGGTACTGGGCCTGCTGGTCACACCGCACGACTTGCTCCCTATCGCCCTGCCCGCCCTGGGCCTCGCGCTGTGGATGATCCTGTTCGCGCGGCCGCTGTCGGTGATGGTCGGCCTGCTGCCGTTCAAGGCGTTCCACGGGCGTGAAAAAGCCTTTATCGCCTGGGTTGGCCTGCGCGGCGCGGTCCCGATCATCCTGGCGGTGTTCCCGCTGATGGCCGGCCTGCCGCACGCGCAGCTGTACTTCAACCTGGCGTTCTTCATTGTGCTGGTCTCGCTGCTGGTACAGGGCACCAGCCTGCCGTGGGTGGCCAAGCTGCTCAAAGTCACCGTACCGCCGGACCCGGCGCCCATCTCCCGCGCCGCGCTGGAAGTGCACGTCACCAGCGAGTGGGAGCTGTTCGTCTACCGCCTGGGCGCCGAGAAATGGTGCATCGGCGCCGCCCTGCGCGAGCTGAAGATGCCCGAGGGCACGCGGATTGCTGCCCTGTTTCGAGGCCAGCAACTGCTCCATCCGTCGGGTAGTACGGTGCTGGAAGTGGATGATCTGCTCTGCGTGATCGGCCACGAACACAACCTCCCGGCCCTGGGCAAGCTGTTCAGCCAGGCACCGCAACGCGGCCTCGACCTGCGCTTCTTCGGCGACTTCGTGCTGGAAGGCGATGCCCAGCTGGGCGCGGTCTCCGCCCTGTATGGCCTCCAGCTCGAAGGCATCGACCCGGACATGCCATTGAGCAGCTTCATCACCCAGAAAGTCGGTGGCGCGCCGATCGTCGGCGACCAGGTGGAGTGGAACAACACCATCTGGACCGTCGCGGTCATGGACGGGAACAAGATCGGCAAAGTGGGCGTCAGATTCCCCGAAGGAAGTCGCCCGGGTCCCGGACTCTTCCTCTAAACTGCGGGGCGACGACGCCCCGATTCTTCACCTTGCAAGACCGGTCTCTATGCCTACCCTGCGCACGTTTCTCGCCACTGCCCTGCTGGGCCTGACCCTCTGCGTCGGTACCGTTCACGCGGCCGACCCGCCCAGCGCCGATGCCATCCAGCAAACCCTGGACAAGTTGCCCGACCGCAAGCTGCCGGACGCCGACATGAAGGCGCTGCAGACCATCCTGCAGCAGACCCTGACCTACCTGGGCAACAAACAGGATTACGAGCAGCGCCTGGCCGACCTCAAGCGCCAGCTGGACGACGCGCCGCGCCAGACCGCCGACAACCAGCGTGAACTCACGCGCCTGAAGGCCACCAAAGTCATCCCGGTGGCCCAGCGTTACGCCAGCCTGCCGGTGCCGCAGCTCGAGCAATTGCTGGTGCAGCGCAGCACCCAGCAGGGCGACCTGCAAAAGGAGCTGGCCGACGCCAACAGCCTGACCATCGCCGCCCAGACCCGCCCCGAGCGCGCCCAGACCGAGATCAGCAGCAGCCAGACGCGCATCCTGCAAATCAACTCGATCCTCAAGGCCGGCAAGGACAACGGCAAGGCCCTTACCGGCGACCAACGCAACCAGCTCAACGCCGAACTCGCCGCCCTCAACGCACTGATCCCCCTGCGCCGCCAGGAACTGGCCGGCAACAGCCAGCTGCAAGACCTGGGCAACAGCCAGCACGACCTGATCCAGGAGAAAACCGCACGCCTGGAACAAGAGATCCAGGACCTGCAAACCCTGATCAACCAAAAGCGCCTGGCCCAGTCCCAGCAAACGGTCACCCAACAGTCCATCGAGGCGCAAAAAGCCGGCGGCAGCAGCCTGCTGGCCACCGAGAGCGCGGCCAACCTGAAGCTGTCCGACTACCTGCTCAAAAGCACCGACCGCCTCAATGACCTGACCCAGAAGAACCTCAAGACCAAGCAGCAACTGGACACGGTGACCCAGAGCGATTCGGCCCTGGATGAGCAGATCAACGTGCTCAAGGGCAGCCTGCTGCTGTCCAAGATCCTCTACAAACAGAAGCAGGCCCTGCCGCGCCTGACAGTCGACCGCGACCTGGCGGACGACATCGCCAACATTCGCCTGTACCAATTCGAGGTCAACCAGCAGCGCGAGTTGATCAGCTCACCCAGCAACTACGTGGATACCCTGCTCGCCAACCAGTCGCCGGAAGACGTCACCCCGCAACTGCGCCGCACCCTGCTGGAACTGGCGATCACCCGCAGCGACCTGCTGGAACGCTTGAGCCGTGAGCTGAGCGCCCTGCTGAATGAATCCATCACCCTGCAACTGAACCAGAAACAACTGCTCAGCACCGCCACCACCCTGCGCGCGACGCTGGACGAGCAGATGTTCTGGATTCCCAGCAACAAGCCGCTGGACACCGAGTGGCTGGAAACCGTGCCAGCGCACCTGAGCAAGCAGATCACCACCCTGCCCTGGGCCTCCAGCGTCAGCGAACTGTATGACGGCCTGACCCAGCGCCCGCTGCTGTTCCTGCCGCTGCTGCTGCTGATCGGCGCCCTGCTGTGGCGGCGCAAGCACCTGTACCAGCGCCTCAACAAGGTTCACCTGGACATCGGCCACTTCAAGCGCGACAGCCAGTGGCATACACCCCAGGCGATTTTGATCAACATCCTGCTGGCGATGCCGGTGGCCCTGGGCCTGGCGCTGTGTGGCTATGCGCTGCAGATCGATGCGCGGGGGCAGAATGCCAACCTCGGCGCGGCATTGCTGCAGATCGCCCAGGCGTGGATGGTGTTCTACACGGCGTACCGCATCCTTGCGCCGGGCGGCGTGGCCGAGTTGCATTTCCGCTGGGAAAAACCCCAGGTCGAATTTCTCCAGGGCTGGGTGCGCAAGCTCGGTCTGGTGGTGCTGGCGCTGGTGGCGGTGGTGGCCATCGCCGAACACCAGCCGGCGGCACTGGCCGACGACGTGCTCGGTATCGGCGTCGTACTCACCTGCTACGCGCTGATGGCCTGGCTGCTGGGCCGCTTGCTGCTCAACAGCCCGACCCACGAAAAAGCCTCGCTGTTCCGCAAGGCCGTGGGGCTGGTGTTCACCGCCCTGCCCATCGCTCTGTTTGTTGCGGTGTGCTTCGGTTATTACTACACCGCGCTGAAACTCAGTGACCGACTGATCAACACCCTGTACCTGCTGATGTTCTGGCTGGTGATCGAGGCCACCTTCGTGCGCTGGCTAAGCGTCGCCGCACGCCGCCTGGCCTATGCCCGGGCACTGGCCAAACGCCAGGCGGCCAAAGAGGCCGGCGAAGGCGAGGTGGTGATCGAAGAGCCGACACTGGACATCGAAAAGGTCAACGAACAGTCGTTGCGACTGATCCGCCTGGCCTTGCTCGGCGGCTTTATCGCCGCGCTGTACTGGGTGTGGTCCGACCTGATCTCGGTGTTTTCCTACCTGGATAACGTCACGCTCTACGAATACACCAGCGGCACCGGCGCCAACATCAGCATGGTGCCCATCAGCATCGGCGACTTGCTTGGCGCGCTGATCATCGTCGGCATCACCTTTGCCCTGGCGCGCAACCTGCCCGGCTTGCTGGAGGTGCTGGTGCTGTCCAAGCTGGACCTGGCACAAGGCAGCGCCTATGCGACCACCACGTTACTGTCCTATGTGATTGCCGGGGTGGGCTTCGTCTCGACGCTGTCGACCCTCGGCGTGAGCTGGGACAAGCTGCAATGGCTGGTGGCCGCCCTGTCGGTGGGCCTGGGCTTTGGCATGCAGGAGATCTTCGCCAACTTCATCTCCGGCATCATGATCCTGTTCGAGCGCCCGGTACGGATCGGCGACACCATCACCATCGGCAACCTGTCGGGCACGGTGAGCAAGATCCGCATCCGCGCCACGACGATCACCGACTTTGATCGCAAGGACATCATTGTCCCGAACAAGACCTTCATTACCGGGCAACTGATCAACTGGTCGCTGACCGACACCATCACCCGGGTCACCCTGAAACTGGGTGTGGACTACGGCTCCGACCTGGACCTGGTGAAGGAATTGTTGCTCAAGGCCGCCAGGGAAAACCCACGGGTCCTGAAAGAACCCGAGCCCCACGTGTATTTCCTCAACTTCGGCGAAAGCACCCTCGACCACGAACTGCGCATGCACGTGCGCGACCTGGGCGACCGCAACCCGGTGCTGGACGAGGTCAACCGCTACATCAACCGTGAATTCAAGAAGCAGCACATCAACATCTCCTTCCGGCAGATGGAGGTGTACCTCAAGAACATGCACGGCCAGGAATACAAACTGGTGCCGGTGGAAGATGACCGCAAGACCATCGTGGCGCCCGTTGAAGGCCCTGATAAGCCCGAGCCACCAGCGGGCAACGTCCAGGATGCGCCGGAGCCGCCACCGAGCAAACTCGACTAACCGCGCTATCCCCAGCAGAATGCTCGGACATTCTGCTGGAGATGGCCGGTGAAAGCCCTCGACGAACTGACCTTCGACAACCGCTTCGCACGCCTGGGCGACGCGTTCTCAACCCACGTTCTACCTGAGCCCCTCGACGCACCGCGCCTGGTGGTAGCGAGCAATGCCGCCATGGCGCTGCTCGACCTTGACCCGACGGTGGCCCAGACGCCGGTATTTGCCGAGCTGTTTGGCGGCCACACGCTGTGGGCCGAGGCAGAACCGCGGGCGATGGTCTATTCCGGGCATCAGTTTGGCGGGTACACGCCGCAACTGGGTGATGGCCGCGGGTTGTTGCTGGGCGAGGTGTATAACGCAGCGGGCGAGCACTGGGACCTGCATCTCAAGGGCGCCGGGATGACGCCCTACTCACGCACTGGCGATGGTCGCGCCGTGCTGCGGTCGTCGATCCGTGAGTTTCTGGCGTCCGAAGCGCTGCACGCACTGGGCATCCCCAGCAGTCGCGCACTGTGCGTGATCGGTTCCGACACGCCAGTGTGGCGCGAAAAGCAGGAGCGTGGCGCGATGGTTCTGCGCATGGCGCCCAGCCACATTCGCTTCGGTCATTTCGAATACTTCTACTACACCCAGAAACACGAACAACTGGCCGAGCTGGCGCAGCACGTGCTGGCCCTGCACTACCCCGAATGTCAGGAACAGCCTGAACCGTATCTGGCGATGTTCCGCGAAATCGTCGAGCGCAACGCCGAGCTGATCGCCAAGTGGCAAGCCTATGGCTTCTGCCACGGCGTGATGAACACCGACAACCTGTCGATCCTGGGCATCACCTTTGACTTCGGCCCGTTTGCGTTCCTGGACGACTTCGACGCGCACTTCATCTGCAACCATTCGGACCATGAAGGGCGTTATTCCTTCAGCAACCAGGTGCCGATCGGGCAGTGGAACCTCAGCGCACTCGCGCAAGCGTTGACGCCGTTCATCAGCGTCGACGCCTTGAAAGAAGCGCTTGGGCTGTACTTGCCGCTTTACCAGGCTAACTACCTGGACCTGATGCGCCGCCGCCTGGGGCTGACCACCGCCGAAGACGATGACCAGCAGTTGGTCGAACGGTTATTGAAGCTGATGCAGAACAGCGGCGTGGATTACACCCTGTTCTTCCGCCGCCTGGGGGATGAATCGGCAGCGCTCGCCGTGGCGCGGTTGCGTGATGACTTTGTGGACCTGGCCGGGTTTGATGCCTGGGCCGGGCAGTACACGGCGCGCGTTGAACGGGATGGTGAACACAACGAGGAACAGCGCCGTGCGCGAATGCATGCGGTGAACCCGCTGTATATCCTGCGCAACTACCTGGCGCAAAACGCCATCGCGGCCGCCGAGTCAGGGGATTACAGCGAGGTACGGCGACTGCATGAGGTGCTTTCCAGGCCGTTCGAGGAACAAGCGGGCATGGAGCAATACGCACAGCGGCCGCCGGACTGGGGTAAGCATTTGGAGATTAGTTGTTCGTCGTAGGAGGCATATCCCGAAGATCACCTTCCACGTTGCTCGTGATCAGATGAACATGTCCACAGGCACCTTGAAGAACTCCGCCAGCCAACGAATCTGCCGAACGTTCAGCTGGCGTTTTCCACTAAGGATTTCTGAGACAACCGATTGAGCACCGACGCCAGGCAAATCACTTTGGGTCAAACCATGTTCCTGCATCATTGACCTCAATCACGCGCATGCAACATCCCTATCGCAATTTGCTATAGAGCCGATCGGACCGGTGGCGCTGTGTCGAACACGCGTTCACAGCCTAGGTAGGTATGCGCAATCGGCACGCAAAAATCTGTGCGCCTATGCAACACCGCTTTAGAACTTGATAACGTCTTCGCCCGACTCCACATTGAGGTTCACTGACTGTTTTTGTTGGAGCCCAACCATGCCCGAACCTCTCGTCATCCCCTGCCCCCACTGCAACGGCCTCAACCGCATCCCCGGCGAACGCCTGGGGGATGCGCCCAACTGTGGGCGCTGCAAACAGCCGGTTTTGTTGAACAAGCCGTTCGAGCTGAAACAGGGCGACTATGCCAGTCAGATAAAAGGCGATTTGCCGTTGCTGGTGGATGTCTGGGCCGACTGGTGCGGGCCGTGCAAATCGTTTGCGCCGGTGTTCGAACAAGCGGCTGGGCAGTTGGAGGGCAAGTGCCGGCTGGCCAAGCTGGACAGCGAGGCCAATCAGCAGCTGTCGGCCCAGTTGGGGATTCGCTCGATTCCCAGTTTGATTCTGTTCAAGAACGGCCGCGAAGTGGCGCGCCAGAGCGGGGCGTTCCCGTTGCCACAGCTGATGGCGTGGCTGCGCAGCCAGGGTGTGTAACCGCCCCTGAAAGCGACACAGATCAAATGTGGGAGGGGGCAACACCCCCTCCCACACGGATCGCATTTCAACTTGAGGTTCGCGCTGCCTTTCGGATCACGCGTTTTCCAGCAGGTTGTGCAGGTCGACGAACTGCTGCGTCAGCTTGTGCCGTGGGTCCAGGTGGATCAGCGGCTTGCTCTCCTGGTGCGACTCACGCATGCGCACCGAACTGGCCAGGTACACGGGCAGTACCGGCAACCCTTCGGCAATCAGCTCATCGAGCATCTGTTGCGGCAACGTCGCCCGGGCCTGGAACTGGTTGACCACGATGCCTTCCACTTCTAGGCCTTCGTTATGGTCTTCCTTCAGTTCTTCGATTTCGGCCAGCAGGCCATACAACGCCTGGCGCGAGAAACTGTCGCAATCAAAGGGGATCAATACACGATCAGCTGCGATCAGCGCTGAAACCGCATAGAAGTTCAACGCCGGCGGGGTATCCAGGTAAATACGGTCGTAGTCTTCGCTCAATTCATCCAGCAGCTTTCGCAGCTTGTTGATCTTGTGCTTGGCCTCGAGCTTGGGCTGCAGGTCCGCCAGCTCCGGGGTCGCCGTGATGACGTGCAGGTTATCGAACGGCGTTTCGTAGATATCGACACGGTTCTTCTTCGAAAACGGCCCGGAAGACAGGGTCTGCTTGAAAAAATCCGCGATCCCCATGGGGATGTCGTCACCCGTCAGGCCCGTGAGGTACTGAGTGGAGTTGGCTTGCGCATCGAGGTCCACCAACAGGGTTCGATAGCCTTCGCTGGCGCTGACCGCTGCCAGGTTGCAGGCAATGCTGGACTTGCCCACGCCGCCTTTCTGATTGAACACCACGCGCCGCATGGAAAAACCTCCGTGTATCAATGAATGTCCGAGTGTAGAGGGCAAAAGCGCCTGTTAGCTACCTCGATGATCCACGCGTCACAACATCGGCACCCTGGCTATCGTCCGACACCGACAGATTAAAAAGAACGGTCCGACAATCCAACCCGGCCTCAGGTAAAGGACAATCCACACACCTTCGCCTGCGTACCGTAATCAGCCGTGAACAATTCTTTACCAAAGTTTGCTAGAACCCCGCGGCACCGGGATAATGCGCGCCATTCGGCTATTGCTCCCAGTCCCGGATTTCGGGGCCAAAAGCCGCACATGGAAGCCCGCAGGGGCGGGATAACGTCTCAGTGATCACTTTCAACATCGCCCAATGGCGCGCGTGGGCTCCTGGCCTGGAAAGCGCGGACGACTGGCACGCCTGGTGCCAGGCCCCGGTGTTGCTGCCTGTCAGCGAACTGTCTCCCGATGTATCGTTCCTGCCTGCCATGCAGCGCCGGCGCCTCAGCCGCCTGGCGCGCATGGCCTTCAGCGTGGGCTGGCCGCTGGCCGAAGGCCTCGCGGACCTGCCGCTGGTGTTCATCTCCCGGCACGGCGAAACCCCGCGCACCCTCGATATCCTCAGCGACCTGGCGAAGGACGAACCGCTGTCGCCTACCCAGTTCAGCCTGTCGGTGCATAACGCAGTGATCGGCCTGTGGTCGATCCTGCGTAACGAAACCGCCGAAATGACCGCCCTCGCCGCCGCCGGCGACGGCCTGGAGCACGGCCTGCTCGAAGCCGCCGCGCTGCTTGACGAAGGCGCGCCGGCGGTGCTGCTGGTGATTACCGAAGAGCAGCCGCCTGAGGCATATGCCAGCTGGATCCAGGATGTGCCGTTCCCCTATGCCCTCGGCCTGTTGCTGACGCCGGGCGACGAATGGCAGCTGGAATTGAGCGCGGGCACTGTCCAAGCCACTCAAACCCAGTGGCCCCACGCCCTGAACCTGCTGCGCACCCTGCTCACCGATCAGGGCGCCTGCCAACATGCCTGGAAGAACCGTGTATGGAACTGGCAACGCAAGCCATGACCGACAAGCCGCGGGACGCCTATTACTGGCGCCTGATCGCCACCGCCGCGAGCTTCGCGCTGTTCGGTTTCGGTGGGCTGTGCCTGCGCTTGCTGGTGTTCCCGCTGCTCAGTTGCCTGCCAGGCAGCACCGAAAAACACCGCAGCCGCGCCCGCCACACCATCAGTTGGTTGTTCTGGTTCTTCATTCGCCTGATGCAGCGCGCCGGGGTGCTCACCTACACCGTCGAAGGCGCAGAAAAGCTCGGCCGCCCAGGCCAGATGATCATCGCCAACCACCCGTCGCTGATCGACGTGGTGTTCCTGATCGGCCTGGTGCGCCAGGCCAACTGCGTGGTCAAGCAAAGCCTGTGGCAGAACCCCTTCACCCGCGGGCCGGTGCGCGACGCCGACTACATTAGCAACGATGGCAGCGCCGAGATGCTCGATGCCGCCGCGGGTGCCCTGCAAGCCGGCCAGACGCTGATCATTTTTCCCGAAGGCACCCGCACCACGCCGGGCGCAGCGCCCGCCTTTCATCGCGGCGGCGCCGCCATTGCGCTGCGGGGTGCGACAATCATCACCCCCGTAGTGATCAAGGTCAGCCCGACCACCCTGACCAAGGCCGAACCCTGGTATCGCATCCCAAAATGCCGTGTGCACTTCAGTTTGCGCGTGGGTGCCGATATAGAACCACAGGCGTTCGCCGCATTGGGGCCCGCGCCCCAGGCGTCACGCAAGCTCAACGATTACCTGCACCACTATTTTATTAAGGAGCTCGCCGAAGATGAGCGACCAACAACGCCTTGAGTACGACATAAAGACACTGATCATCGAGGCCCTGGGCCTGGAAGATATCAGCGTCGACGATATCGGTAGCGATCAGACCCTGTTTGGCGAAGGCCTGGGCCTGGATTCGGTGGATGCCCTGGAATTGGGCCTGGCGATCCAGAAAAAGTACGGCATAAAAATCGATGCCGACGCCAAGGACACACGCAATCACTTCACCAACGTGGCCAGCCTCGCGGCGTTCGTCACGGCCCGACAGGCAGCTTGAGACCGGACCATGCAAACTCGTGACGATATTTTCAACACCCTGCGCGAAGCCTTGGTGGAACTGTTTGAACTGCCACCGGAGCGCGTCACCCTGGACGCCAACCTGTATCAGGACCTGGAAATCGACAGCATCGATGCCGTGGACCTGATCGACCACATCAAGCGCAAGACCGGCAAGAAGATCGCTGCCGAAGAATTCAAGGCGGTGCGCACAGTGAACGACGTGGTTGAGGCGGTGTACCGCCTGGTGCAACCGGCCGCATGAGCCGGCTGATCGGCCTGGGCCTGTTGTTGGCGGGGCTGCTGTACCCTTTTGCGGTGTATTACGGCACCGAACACTTTGCGCCGTGGCAATTCGGGCTGCTGCTGGGCAGCCTGTGGCTGCTGCGTGCGCTCACCGGTGCACGTCGCCCCGGCAGCCGCTGGATGGCGGTGGCGGTGATCGTGTTCTGCCTGCTGCTGGCCTGGTTCGACAACCCGCACCTGTTGCGCTGGTACCCGAGCCTAGTGAGCGCGTTCATGTTGTCGCTGTTCGGGCTGAGCCTCAAATATGGCCCGCCGATGGTGGAGCGCCTGGCGCGCATCACCGATCCGCAGTTGCCGCCCCACGCGATCGTATACACACGCCAGGTGACCGTGGTGTGGAGCGTGTTTTTTCTGTGTAATGGCCTGCTTGCCGCCGCCCTCACCCTATGGGCGCCGCTGAGCTGGTGGACGTTGTACAACGGCCTGATCGCCTACGGGCTGATGGGGTTGTTGTTTGCCGTGGAATGGCTGGTACGACAAAGGGTTCGAGGCCGCGTATGAATGGGTTGAAACTTGAGCACGTGCTGCTTGAGCCGCTGCAACAGCGTTTGGTCACCACCGAACCTGAGATGAATCATGCCCAACTGTGGGAGCAATCCCTGCGCCTGGCGGCGGGCTTGCAGGCGCGCGGCATCCAACGCCTGGCCGTGCACCTGGAAGATGCCGGCCTGCTGGCGATTGCCCTGCTGGGCGCCTGGCGCGCCGGCACCCGCGTGCTGCTGGCGGCCGACCTGCAACCCCAGACCCGCCAGCGCTGGGATGGCGCGGTCGATGCCTGGCTGACCGAAGCCGCCGACCTCGACGGGCTTTACCAAGCTCCACTGAGCGGCGCCGCCCTCGACCTCGACGCCTGCCAATTGAGCCTGTGCACCTCCGGCTCCAGCGGCGAACCCAAGCGCATCGACAAGTCCCTGCGCCAGCTCGCCAATGAAGTCCAGGCGCTGGAAACCCTGTGGGGCGCAGACCTCAAGGACGCGTGCATCATCGGCAGCGTCGCCACGCAGCATATCTACGGCCTGCTGTTTCGCGTGTTGTGGCCGCTGTGTGCCGGTCGCCGCTTCGTGCGCACGCAACTGGCCTTCCCCGAGGACTTGCAGCGCGCCAGCCGTGAACACACCTCATTCGCCTGGGTCGCCAGCCCGGCGCTGCTCAAGCGCATGGGCGACAACCTCGACTGGCCCGCGCTGAGCCGCGTAGCGCGGGTGTTTTCCTCAGGTGGCGCGCTGCCGGTGGAAGCCGCCGGCAGCCTGTACGACCGCTTGCAGCAGTGGCCGACGGAAATCCTCGGCAGCTCGGAAACCGGCGGCATCGCCTGGCGCCAGGGCGCGCAACCCTGGGAACCCTTCGCGGACGTGCAACTGAGCCAGGACGCCGACGGCGCACTGCGCATTGCATCGCCTTATCTGCCGCAAGGGCACATTGAACAGACCGCCGACGCCGCCCGCATTCATTCAGATGGCCGTTTCGAGCTATTGGGCCGCCTGGACCGCATCGTCAAGCTGGAAGAAAAACGCATCTCACTGCCCATGCTCGAACAGGCGCTGATGGCCCACCCGTGGGTCGCCGAAACCCGCCTGGGGGTGGTGCAGGAAAACCGCGCCTCCCTCGGCGCCCTGGTGGTGCTGAGTGGCGAAGGCCTGCATGCCCTGCGCAATCAGGGGCGTCGCGCACTCACCCAAACCCTGCGCCAGCACTTGAGCCAGCATTGCGAAGCCCTGGCGCTACCGCGTCGCTGGCGATTGCTGAGGCAGCTACCCCTGACCAGCCAAGGCAAATTGCCCCAGGCGCAGGTCGAGGCACTGCTGCTGGCACCCCGGCCTAAATCGCCGGAAGTACTGGCGCAGGTCGAGGCCAATGGCGAATGGACCCTGCAACTGAGCGTCCCGCCAGACCTGGCCTACTTCAGCGGCCACTTCCCCGTCACCCCGGTGCTGCCCGGCGTGGTGCAGGTGGAATGGGCGTTCAACCTGGGCCAGCAATTGCTCGATTTGCCGGCAACCTTCGCCGGCATGGAAGTGCTCAAGTTCCAGCAACTGGTACGCCCCGGCGATGCAATTGAACTGCACCTGCGGTTTGACCGCGAACGCGGCAAGCTTTACTTCGCCTATCGCAACGGGGTTGCGGCCTGCTCCAGCGGCCGGATATTGCTGGAGACCGTCGATGCATAACCCCTGCGCGCTGATCCCGGTCTACAACCACGAAGCCGCCGTGCCGGCCGTGGTCCACAGCCTGTTGAACAGCGGCCTGCCCTGCCTGTTGGTGGACGACGGCAGCAGCCCGGCTTGCGCGCAGGTACTGGCGCAATTGGCCAGCCTGGACCACGTCACCCTGCTGACCCTGCCCACCAACCAGGGCAAAGGCGGTGCCGTCATGGCCGGTTTCCGCGAAGCCGCGCGCCTGGGGTTCAGCCACGCCTTGCAAGTGGACGCCGACGGCCAGCACGACCTGCGTGAAGTCGAGACCTTCCTCGACACCTCGCGCCGGCACCCCGAGGCCGTCATCTGCGGCTACCCCGAATACGACGACAGCGTGCCCAAAGGCCGCCTGTACGCGCGCTACCTCACCCACGTGTGGGTGTGGATCAACACGCTGTCGCTGCAGATCCGCGACTCGATGTGCGGCTTTCGCGTCTACCCGCTGGCCCCCACGCTGGCCTTGATGAACAGCGCGTATATCGGCACGCGCATGGATTTCGACTCCGACATCCTGGTGCGCCTGGCGTGGCGCAACCAGCCGATGCGCTGGCTGCCGACGCAGGTGCACTACCCCGCCGACGGCCTGTCGCACTTTCGTCTGTTCCGCGACAACGTGCGCATCTCGGCCATGCACACGCGGCTGTTCTTCGGCATGCTGGTACGCGCACCGATGATCCTGTGGCGACGGTGGCAGGCATGAGCGACCGCAACAAACACTGGGCCGACCGCGAGGAGCGCGGCAGCTACTGGCTGATGAAGCTCACCGCATTCGCTGCCAAAGTGCTGGGCCGCCGACTGCTCAGCCCGGTGCTCTACGGCATCGTTCTGTACTTTTTCCTGTTCGGCCGCACTGCGCGCCAGAGCGCCTGGCAATACCAGCAGCGCCTGGCCGACTGGAGCGGGCGTGATGAACTGCGCCCCAGCCACTGGAAAGTCTTCGGCCAGTTCATGGCCTTCGCCGACTCGTTGCTCGACAAGCTCGACGTGTGGAACGGCAAGCTGCGTCTTGAGCAGATCGAAATCAACGACCCGGCGCAATTGCGCGGGCAACTGCGTGGCGAACGCGGGCAGATGCTGGTGGGCGCGCACCTGGGCAATCTCGAAGTGTGCCGCGCCCTCGCCGAGATAGGCGAACAGGTCACCATGAACGTGCTGGTGCACACCAAGCACGCCGAACAATTCAACCGCCTGCTCGGCGAAGCCGGTGCGACCCATTTGCGCCTGATCCAGGTCAGTGAGCTGGACCCGGCGACCATGCTGCTGCTCAGCCAGCGCCTGGACGACGGCGAGTGGCTGGCCATCGCCGGCGACCGCGTGCCCCTGCACGGCGGGCGCACGGTGCGGGTGGACTTCCTCGGCCATGACGCCGCCTTCCCCCAGGGCCCGTGGCTGCTGGCCGGGCTGCTCAAATGCCCGGTGAACCTGCTGATGTGCCTCAAGCATGAAGGCCGCTATCGCCTGAGCATTGAGCCTTTCGCCGACATGATCGAGTGGAAACGCAGCACCCGCGAGCAGGTCATAGCCCTGTGGACCGCGCGCTACGCCGCACGCCTGGGCCAGTTCTGCCTGGAAGCCCCCCAACAATGGTTCAACTTTTACCCTTTCTGGAAGACCGATGACGACGCATCTTGAGCCGGTAACCTTTGGCGAACGCCCTCTGCGCATCGAAGACGTACTGGCCCTGGCCAACCGTCAGGCGCCCACCCAATTGCAGGGTGATGCCGCGTATCGCCAGCGCATCGCCAAGGGCGCGCAGTTTCTCGACTCGCTGCTGGACAAGGAAGGCGTGATTTACGGCGTCACCACCGGCTACGGCGACTCCTGCGTGGTGGCCGTGCCGTTGCAGCACGTCGAGGCCTTGCCCCGTCACCTGTACACCTTCCACGGTTGCGGCCTGGGCAAGTTGCTCGACGCCCAAGCCACCCGCGCCGTGCTGGCCGCGCGCTTGCAGTCGCTATGCCACGGCGTGTCCGGTGTGCGCGTGGAATTGCTGGAGCGCTTGCACGCGTTCCTCGAACACGACGTGCTGCCGCTGATCCCGGAAGAAGGCTCGGTGGGTGCCAGCGGTGACCTGACCCCGTTGTCCTACGTGGCCGCGACCCTGTCCGGCGAGCGCGACGTGATGTTCCGTGGCGAACGCCGCCAGGCCGCCGATGTGCACCGCGAACTGGGCTGGGAGCCGCTGGTGCTGCGTCCCAAGGAAGCCCTGGCGCTGATGAACGGCACGGCCGTGATGACCGGCCTCGCCTGCCTCGCCTTCGCCCGCGCCGACTACCTGCTGCAACTGGCCACGCGCATCACCGCGTTGAACGTGGTGGCGTTGCAAGGCAACCCGGAACATTTCGACGAGCGCCTGTTCGCCGCCAAGCCGCACCCGGGTCAGATGCAAGTCGCCGCCTGGTTGCGCAAAGACCTGGCCATCGACGCGCCGACCGCGCCCCTGCATCGCCTGCAGGACCGCTACTCGCTGCGCTGCGCGCCGCACGTCCTCGGCGTGCTGGCCGACAGCCTGAGCTGGCTGCGTTCGTTCATCGAGATCGAACTCAACAGCGCCAACGACAACCCGATCATCGACGCCGAAGAAGAACGCGTGCTGCATGGCGGCCACTTCTACGGCGGCCACATCGCGTTCGCCATGGACAGCCTCAAGACGTTGGTGGCCAACGTCGCCGACCTGCTTGACCGGCAACTGGCCCTGCTGGTGGACGTGCGCTACAACCATGGCCTGCCAAGCAACCTGTCCGGCGCGCCCGCCGATCGCGCGATGATCAACCACGGCTTCAAGGCCGTGCAGATCGGCACCAGCGCCTGGACTGCCGAAGCGTTGAAAAACACCATGCCGGCCAGCGTGTTCTCGCGCTCCACCGAGTGCCACAACCAGGACAAGGTGAGCATGGGCACCATCGCCGCCCGCGATGCGATCCGCGTGCTGGAGCTGACCGAACAGGTCGCCGCCGCCACCCTGCTGGCCGCCAACCAGGGCGTGTGGCTGCGAGCCCAGGCCGAGGGTGCACGCCCGCTGCCACCCGCATTGGCCGCGATGCATGAAGAACTGGCAAAAGACTTCCCGCCGGTCATCGAAGACCGTGCCCTCGAAGGCGAGCTGCGCCTGTGCCTGCAACGCATCGCCGAGCAACACTGGAGGCTGCATGCGTAGCGCCGGCGTATTGCATTGCGACACTGAAATCCTCGTGCCGTTTTTTGACGTCGACACCATGAACGTCGTCTGGCACGGGCACTACGTGAAGTACCTGGAAGTGGCGCGCTGCGCGCTACTCGACAAGATCGGCCACAACTACACGCAGATGCTGGAGTCGGGCTACGCCTGGCCGGTGATCGACATGCAGCTGCGCTACGTGCGCGGCGCGGTGTTCGGCCAGACCATCAACGTGCGCGCCAGCCTGGTGGAGTGGGAGAACCGTTTGAAGGTCAATTACCTGATTACCGACCTTGCCAGCGGCGAGCGCCTGACCCGTGCCAGTACCGTCCAAGTGGCAGTGGAGGTCGCCAGCCGCGAGATGCAGTTGGCCTCCCCCAACGTCTTCACCAACGCCGTAGAGGTCGCCTTGAAATGAGATCCCATGTGGGAGTGCCCCCGATGGACGTCAACGATAACGCAATCCGCCTGATAATCCGCAGCGTCCTCAGGTTCATCGCGGGCAAGCCCGCTTCCACATTATTGATCGGGTTGTTCTTGAGCTTTAGCGCGCACGCCTTTGACTTGCAGCAATTGAGCGATCAGTTGGCCAAGCCCTCAGTGATCCACGGCAGCTTCACCCAGGAAAAACACCTGCGCGCCCTGCCCCAACCCCTCGTCAGCAAAGGCACCTTCGTCCTGGCCAAAGACCACGGTCTGCTGTGGCTGCTGAAAACGCCTCTGCAACAGGACTACCGCATCAGCGCCCAAGGCATTGCCCGTCGTGACGCCAATGGCTGGCAATTGCTGCCCAACAAGAGCGCCGGCGCCGAGCAGAACCGGCTATTCCTTGCCGTGCTGCAGGGCGACAGCAGCGGTTTGCAGCGTGACTTTGAATTACAGCTGCAAGGCGAGGCCAAGCAATGGACATTGACCCTGATCCCACGCTCGCTGCTGCTCAAGCAAGTCTTCACCCAGATCAATATCGACGGCGGCGCGCTGGTGCAAAAAATCGAATTGCTGGAGACCCAGGGCGACAGCACTGTGCTGCGCATGCAGGACAGCAAGGCCGACCTGCCCCTGAGCGATGCGGAGCAACACGACTTTGCCCAGTGAGCGTCTGTTGCCGCGCCTGTTCCTGACCCTGCTGGTGGCCGTGCTGGCCCTGGCCGGCTGGCAGTGGCGCCATGGCGCGCCGCTATCGGCCAACCTGATGGAGCTGGTGCCGGGCAACACGCCGGACGCCCTGGAACTGCAAGCCGAACAGCGCATGCAGGAACCACTGAACCGCGAAATACTGGTGCTGGTGGGTCATGCCGACCGCCAGCAAGCCGTGACCGTGGCACAACAATTGGGTGAGCAATGGCACGCCAGCGGCCTGTTTGAAAAGGTGCAATGGAACCTGCAAGCCGACTTGCCGGCACTGCGTGAACAGTTGCTGCGCGGACGCCTGGCGATGCTCGCGGCCAAAGACCGTGAGCAACTGATCCACCAGCCCGACGCGTTCATCCAGCAACGCGTGCAAGCCCTGTTCGACCCCTTCACCGGCTTCAGCCTGGTGCCGAGCCAGGACGATTGGCTGGGGCTCACCGGACGCATCCAGAACAGCCAGCCGCAGCACGGCTCGGTGCAACTGGACATCGGCAGCGGCGCGCTGATCGCTGACGCCGACGGCAAGAGTTGGGTGCTGCTACGTGCGCGCACCACCGGCAATGCCTTCGATATGAAACTGCCACTACACGTGGCGGACCTTCTACAGGCCAGTCGCGAACAGGCCGCCGAACACGGCGCACAACTGCTCGCCGCCAGCGGCCTGCTCTATGCGGCCAATGGTCAGCAACAGGCCACACGGGAGATCACCTGGGTAGGCGGCGGTGCGACGGTCGGCATCCTGCTGTTGCTGTTGCTCGCCTTTCGCCGCTGGCGCGTGTTGCTGGCCTTCGTACCGGTGCTGGTGGGCATGCTGTTTGGGGCGGTCGCCTGCGTGGCGCTGTTCGGCCACATGCATGTGATGACCCTGGTGCTGGGCTCCAGCCTGATCGGCGTGGCTGTGGATTACCCGCTGCATTACCTGTCCAAGAGCTGGAGCCTGAAGCCTTGGCGCAGCTGGCCGGCGTTGCGCTTGACGCTGCCGGGCCTGAGCCTGAGCCTGGCCACCAGTTGCATCGGCTACCTGGCACTGGCCTGGACACCGTTTCCGGCGCTGACGCAAATTGCGGTGTTCTCCGCCGCCGGGCTTGTCGGCGCTTACCTGTCAGCCGTGTGCCTGCTGCCGGCGCTGCTCAAGGGCGTGGAACTGCGCCCGGCGCAGTGGCCGCTGCGGATCGCCGAAGGTTTGTGGCAACTGCGGGCGTCCCTGCTCACCCGCGTGCCGAGCCCGGCACTGCTGGCGCTGCTGTTGCTGTTTTGCGCCGGCGGGCTGTGGCAGCTCAACAGCAAGAACGATATTCGCCAGTGGATCGGCGCACCGCCGCAATTGCTGCAAGAAGCGCAGGCCGTGGCACGGATTACCGGGTTCCAGCCCACCAGCCAATTCTTCCTGGTGCGTGCCGATAACCAACAGCAGTTGCTGGAGCGCGAGAGCGCGCTGGCCCAGCGGCTGGACCAACTGGTCAACATGGACAAGTTGCAAGGCTACCTGTCGCTCAACCAACTGCTCAGCCTGCCTGCCGAGCAACAACAGCTTCGCGATGCGCTGAACACCCTGGCGCAACACTGGCAACCGCTGCTGGACCTCGGCGTTCCTGCCAGCGCGCTGCACGCCGAAGTCGCGCACCTGCAGGCGCTGCCCACTCAAGACATTGACGCCGCACTGCAAGGCCCGCTGGCCGAGCCTTGGCGCACGCTGTGGCTGGGCCCGGTGGACGGCGGCGTGGCGGCCATGGTCAGCCTGCAAGGCCTGAACAATCCGGCGCTGTTGCGCGTGCAGGCGCTGGATTTGCCGGGGGTGCAACTGGTGGATCGCCTGGGGGATTTGAATCGGGTGTTCGCCGACACCCAAGTCAGTGCGGCCGAATTGAAGTTGATGTCGTGCGTGCTGATCGTGCTGTTGCTCATCGCGCCGTTCGGCTTCGGCGGTGCCTTGCGCATCGTCGCCCTGCCGCTGCTGGCCGCATTGTGCAGCCTCGCCAGCCTGGGTTGGCTGGGCCAGCCGCTGACGCTGTTCAGCCTGTTCGGGTTGCTGCTGGTCACCGCCATCAGCGTCGACTACGCGATCCTGATGCGCGAGCAGATCGGCGGGCCTGCGGTCAGTCTTTTAGGCACACTGCTGGCGGCGTTGACGACCTGGTTGTCGTTCGGCCTGCTGGCGGTGTCCAGTACGCCCGCCGTGAGCAATTTCGGCTTATCGGTCAGCCTTGGCCTGGCATTCAGCTTTATGCTGGCGCCTTGGGCCGGGCAACAGAAACACGCCTTATGAATCGGATTATCGCCAATGCGGCAAGGAGCCCTCGTGCCCACAGTTGAAATGGAACGCCGCCAGGTCGTGGTGATCGGTGCCGGCCCGTCCGGAGCCATCGCCGCCGCGCTGCTCAAGCGCAAAGGGCATGATGTACTGATCATCGAGCGCCAGCATTTTCCGCGCTTCTCGATTGGCGAAAGCCTGCTGTCCCACTGCATCGACTTCATCGAAGAAGCCGGCATGCTCGACGCCGTGCAAGCCGCCGGTTTCCAGCTGAAAACCGGCGCGGCATTCGCCTGGGGCGAGCGCTACAGCGCGTTTGATTTCAGCGATACGTTCAGCAACGGCAAACCGACTACCTTCCAGGTGCAACGCGGTGAGTTCGACAAGTTGCTGGCCGACCAGGCCGCGCTGCAAGGCGTCGAGATCCGCTACGGCGAAACCATCGTCGGCGTCGATTTCAATGGCGACAGCCGCTACCTGCATGTACGCCGCGAAAACGGCAGCGAATACCACCTCAAGGCCAGGTTCGTGCTCGACGCCAGCGGCTACGGCCGCGTGTTGCCGCGCCTGCTGGACCTGGACCTGCCGTCGGACTTCCCGGTACGCCAGGCGGTGTTCACCCACATTGAAGACCGCATCGAACACCCGGGCTTCGACCGCACCAAGATCCTCGTCACCACCCACCCGACCCACCGGGACGTCTGGTTCTGGACCATCCCGTTCAGCAACGGTCGCTGCTCGGTGGGCGTGGTCGCGGCCAAGAAGCATTTCGACGGCCGCGATGGCGACCTCGACGCCTGCCTGCGCGGCTTCATCGCCGAAACCCCGAGCCTGTCCGGCGTGCTGCAAAACGCCGTGTGGGATACCCCGGCGCGTACCATCGGTGGCTATGCGGCCAACGTCAAAAGCCTGCATGGGCCAGGTTTTGCGCTGCTGGGCAACGCGGCGGAATTCCTCGACCCGGTGTTCTCCTCGGGCGTAACCATCGCCATGCGTTCGGCGAGCATGGCTGCCGGCCTGCTGCACCGCCAACTGAGCGGCGAAACCGTGGACTGGCAAACCGAGTTTGCCGAGCCGCTCAAGCGCGGTGTCGACACCTTCCGCTGCTACGTCGAAGGCTGGTACGCCGGCACTTTCCAGGATGTGATTTATCACCCTGACAGCTCGCCGGATATCCGCCGGATGATCTGTTCGATCCTCGCCGGCTATGCGTGGGATGAGCGCAACCCGTTTGTCAGCGAGCCTAAGCGGCGCTTGCGGATGTTGTCGGAAATCTGTGCGAGTGAGCCGGTATGAGCAGTCAGTACCTGAGCAAAAACTACGTCGAAGAAACCAAATTCGGCTTCTGGTTCCTGCGCAGCCACACCTGGCAGCACCATGTGCTGCGCGTGGCAATCAACGACCTGCGCCGCCTGTTCAGCGACCCGCTGCCGGAAGCACCGGTGTTGCTCGACGCCGGGTGTGGCCAGGGCAAGTCATTCCAGTATCTGCAGCAGGTGTTCGCCCCCGCGCGCCTGATCGGCCTGGACGCCGACCCCCACAGCCTGGAACTGAGCCGCGAAGAAGCCAAACGCCAGGGCCTGGACATCGAGCTGGTCGGCAGCGACTGCGCGACCCTCGACGTGGCAGACGAGAGCGTGGATATCCTATTCTGCCACCAGACCTTCCACCATCTGGTGGAGCAGCATCGTGCGCTGAAAGAGTTCTACCGCGTGCTCAAGCCGGGCGGCTACCTGCTGTTTGCCGAATCCACCGAAGCCTACATCGACACTTGGGTGATCCGCTGGCTGTTCCGCCACCCCATGCACGTGCAGAAAAGTGCCGACGAGTACCTGCAGATGCTGCGCGAACAGGGCTTTGAATTCGGCCCGCAGAACGTCTCGTACCCGTACTTGTGGTGGAGCCGTTCCAGTGACTTTGGCCTGTTGGAACGTTGGGGCCTGCGCAAGGCGCCGCCAGTGGGCCAGCGCGAAGAAACCCTGGTGAACTGCGTGGCGCGCAAGCCCTTGGCGGGTGCGGCACCATGATGCGTTTGCTGTTGATCGGCTGCCTGTTGATGCTGAGCGCGTGCGCCAGCCAGCCACCGCTGCCCGAGAAAACCCCGGCCCTGGCGTTGCCACTGCAATTGCACGTGCAGCGCCTGGCCGACGGTCAGCGTCAGGATTGGCTGCTGGTGATCCAGCGTGAAGGCGCCGGGATCCGCTGGTCGATGATGGACCCGCTGGGCATTCCCCAGGCGCGGCAAAAACTCATCGACGGGCACTGGCAGGCCGATGGTCTGCTGCCGCCCAATCCACAGGCCCGCGAACTGTTTGCCGCGTTGCTGTTCGCACTGGCCTCGGCCGATGACCTGCGCGCGCTGTATCCCGGTGCCCAGGCCAGGGACCTGACACGCACCCTGCCGGGTCACTGGCAAATCGTCTACCAGTCTTCCGAGGTGTTCAGCGTGAACATCAGCGGGCAGCCCCTGAGTTACCGCATTACCCCGCTCGGAGCCGCGCAATGACCGCCTACCTCAACGCCCTGGGCGTGATCTGCGCCCTCGGCCGCGGCCAGGCCGAAGTCAGCCGCAGCCTGTTTGCCGGCGACTGCTCCGGCATGCGCGCCGAAAGCGGCTGGGTACCCGAGCGTGTCTTGCCGGTAGCCAGTGTGCCTGGCGCGCTGGCGGCCATTCCCGCGCACCTGGGCCAGCAAAGCAGCCGCAATAATCAACTGCTGCTCGAGGCAGCGCTGCAGATCGAAGGCGAGATACGCCAGGCGATCGCCACCTACGGCCCGTCGCGAGTGGGCATTGTGCTGGGCACCAGCACGTCGGGCATCGACGAAGCCAGTCGCAGCCTCGGCCATTACCTGCGTGAACATCAGTTCCCCGGCGACTACGACTACCAGCAACAGGAACTCAGCGCCCCGGCCAACTTCCTCGCCGACTGGCTGCAACTGAGCGGCCCGGCCTATGTGATCTCCACCGCGTGCACCTCCAGTGCGCGCGCGCTGATGAGCGCCCGGCGCCTGCTCGACCTAGGGATCTGCGACGCGGTCATCTGCGGTGGCGTAGACAGCCTGTGCAAATTGACCCTCAACGGCTTCAGCGCGCTGGACGCGGTATCGAATCAGCGCTGCAACCCGTTTTCGGTGAACCGTAACGGCATCAATATCGGCGAAGCGGCGGTGCTGTTCATCATGAGTCGCGAACCCGCCCCCATCGCTCTGCTGGGCAGCGGCGCCAGTTGCGATGCGCACCATATCTCCGCCCCCGAACCCAGCGGCAAAGGTGCGCTGCAATCGATGCGCAAGGCGCTGGCCAGTGCCCATTTGCAGCCCGGGCAGATCGGCTACCTGAACCTGCACGGCACCGCGACCCAACACAACGACGCCATGGAGAGCCTGGCCGTCGCCCACCTGTTCACCGAAGGCGTGGCCTGCTCGTCGACCAAGCCCATGAGCGGCCATACCCTCGGTGCTGCCGGTGCATTGGAAGCGGCGTTCTGCTGGCTGAGCCTGACCCACGGCCGCGTACCGCCCCATGTGTGGGACGCCCAGCCTGACCCGGCGCTGCCGACCTTGAACTGGGCCCGCCGCGGCGACACCCTGGAAAAACGCTGCCTGATGAGCAACTCGTTTGCCTTCGGCGGCAACAATGTCAGCCTGATTATCGGAGAGGCCCCATGATCGATTGGCCACTCGCTGAACTGCTGCCCCACGCTGGCGACATGATCCTGATCGACCAGGTGCTGTCGTTCGATGATGAGCAGATTCACACCCGCGCCACCGTAAAACCCGGCGGCCTGTTCAACCGCCCGGACGGCAGCCTGCCGGCCTGGGTCGGCATCGAGCTGATGGCGCAAAGTGTCGCTGCCTATGCCGGTTGCCGCGCGCGCCAGAACGGCCAGGCCGTGGAGCTGGGCTTCCTGCTCGGCACCCGTAAATTCGAGTGCAATGTCGCGCAGTTTCCGGCAGGCGCCGAGCTGGCTATCCACGGCCTGCGCTCTCTGGAAGACGACAACGGCATGGGTGTGTTCGAATGCCACCTCACCGGCGACGGGATCCAGGCCAGCGCGCGCTTGAATGTATTTCGACCGCCCCAGGCGGCCAACTATTTAGATGAATCGAAGGACGTAACGCCATGACTGAATCCGTACTGGTCACCGGCTCCAGCCGTGGCATCGGCCGCGCCATTGCCCTGCGCCTGGCCCAGGCCGGGCATGACATCGTGCTGCACTGCCGCAGCGGTCGTGCCGAAGCCGACGCGGTGCAGGTCGAGATCGAGGCGTTGGGCCGCAAGGCGCGCGTGCTGCAATTCGATGTGGCGGACCGCGCGGTGTGCAAGGCCATCCTGGAAGCGGATGTCGAACTGCATGGTGCCTATTACGGCGTGGTGCTCAACGCCGGCCTGACTCGCGACGGCGCGTTCCCGGCCCTGTCGGAGGACGATTGGGACGTGGTGATGCGCACCAACCTCGACGGTTTCTACAACGTGCTGCACCCGGTGATGATGCCGATGATCCGCCGTCGCGCCGCGGGGCGCATCGTGTGCATCACCTCGGTGTCCGGGTTGATCGGCAACCGTGGCCAGGTCAACTACAGTGCTTCCAAGGCCGGGCTGATCGGCGCAGCCAAGGCACTGGCGATCGAATTGGGCAAGCGCAAGATCACCGTCAACTGCGTCGCCCCCGGTTTGATCGATACGGCCATGCTGGATGAAAACGTACCGGTGGAAGAATTGATGAAGATGATCCCGGCCCAGCGCATGGGCACGCCGGAAGAAGTGGCGGGCGCGGTGAACTTCCTGATGTCGGCCGAGGCCGGCTATATCACTCGCCAGGTTCTGGCCGTGAACGGGGGCCTGTGCTGATGAAGCGCGTCGTAGTCACCGGCATGGCCGGCATGACCTCCCTGGGCGGCGACTGGGAGACCATCTCGGCGAATTTCCGCGCCAACCGCAGCGGCATCCGGCGCATGGACGAGTGGGACCGTTTTACCGAGTTGAACACGCGCCTGGCTGGGCCGATTGATGATTTCGTGGTGCCCGCCCACTGGACACGCAAGCAACTGCGCAGCATGGGCCGGGTGTCGCGTCTCGCCGTGTGGGCGGCCGAGCAGGCGTTGCAGGACGCCGGGTTGCTGGGCGACGAGTCGATCAAGGACGGGCGCATGGGCGTGGCCTGCGGCTCGTCCACCGGCAGCACGGACGAGATCAAGGCGTTCGGCAATATGCTGCTGAACTCAGTGGCCGAAGGGCTGAATGCCAACTCCTACGTGCGCATGATGCCCCACACCACGGCGGCGAATATCAGCATCTTCTTTGGCCTGACCGGGCGGTTGATTCCCACGTCCAGCGCCTGCACCAGCGGCAGCCAGGGCATTGGCTATGCCTACGAGGCGATCAAGTTCGGGCGCCTGCCGTTGATGCTCGCCGGTGGCGCCGAAGAGCTGTGCCCCACTGAGGCCATGGTGTTCGACGCGCTGTACGCCACCAGCCTTAAAAACGACGCACCGCAGACCAGCCCACGCCCCTACGACAGCGGCCGTGATGGCCTGGTGATCGGTGAAGGCGGCGGCATGCTGGTGTTGGAAGAGCTGGAACATGCCCTGGCACGCGGCGCGCATATTCATGCCGAGCTGGTCGGGTTTGGCAGCAATGCCGACGGCCAGCACACCACGCGCCCGGAGCAGAAAACCATGCGTCGCGCCATGGAGCTGGCGCTGGAAGATGCGGGGCTGACCCCGGACGCCATTGGCTACGTCAATGGCCACGGCACCGCCACCGACCAGGGCGACATCGCCGAGACCCTGGCCACCAGCAGCCTGTTCGGCAGCCGCATGCCCATCAGCTCGCAGAAGAGCTTCCTCGGCCATACCCTGGGAGCGTGCGGCGCGCTGGAGTCGTGGTTCAGCATCGAGATGATGAACCGCAACCAGTACGTGCACACCTTCAACCTGGATTCGGTCGACCCGCAATGCGGCGAGCTGGACTACCTGCAGGGCGGGTTCCGCGAGATGCACCACGACTACGTGATGAACAACAACTTTGCCTTTGGCGGCGTGAACACGTCGCTGATCTTTCGCCGCTGGTCCTGACTTTTTAAATCGATTGGAGAAAACGGAATGTCTTCCTTGCTACGCGCCACCCTGATCACCCTGGCTTTGCTGACCACCGCCGGCTGTACCAGCAAGCCGATCCTCAACACCCAGCACGACCTCGCCAGCACTCCGGTCAGCGAAGAAAAAATGAAGACCGCGATCGTCAACGCCCTGCAAAAGCGCGAATGGACCGTGCAACGCCTGAGCCCGCAACTGGTGCAGGCCGAGATCACCGTGCGCAACCAGTACTACGCCGCCATCGACATCCGCTACACCCGCAACAGCTACAGCATCACCTACCGCGACAGCCGCGACCTGGGCTACAAGGACGGCAAGATCCATCGCAACTACAACCGCTGGGTGAGCATGCTGGATCGGGACATCATGGCGGGGCTGCGCAGCAACTGAGTGGCTGAAGCGGGGACGTCGAAGTAAAACCAGAATCAGGCACAACCTCTGTGGCGAGCGGGCGTGTCCCGCTCACCCCAACGATCCAGTTCGCTTTGAGTTAGTGCGCGGACTTGCGCGTCAGCAGCTCCACAAATGCCTGCGCCATCGGCGTTTGGACGCCCTTGCGCTGCACCAGCCATACCGACGTCACCGCCTCCTCATCCAGCAAGGTGCGATACACCACGCCGTCGATCCGGATGCGCTGGTAGGACGCCGGCAACACCGACACCCCCAGCCCCGCCGCCACCAACCCGATGATGGTCATCGCTTCCCCCGCTTCCTGGGCGAAGTGCGGGCTGAAACCGGCGTCCCGGCACAGGTTGATCAACTGTGCGTAGAGCCCGCTGCCGTAGCTTCGCGGGAAAAACACGAACGGTTCTTCAGCCAGTTGCGCCAGGTACAGGCCGCGCTCGCTGCCTTGCGCCAACGGGTGACCGGCGCTCAATACGGCCACCAGCGGCTCGCGCATCAATTCAACCACGCCCAAGGAATCCGGCAACGGCAACGGCCGCATCAGGCCCACCTGGATCGACTCATCCACCAGCGACTCGGCCACTTCGGTACTGCTCATTTCCTGCAGGTTCAGGTGCACCGCCGGGAACGCCTGGCGGAAGGCAAAGATCGCCTTGGGAATACTCGCGTTGAACGGGGCCGACGAGGTGAAGCCGATCTTCAACTCCCCCAGCTCCCCCAATTGCGCGCGCCGCGCCACGTCCGCGGCTTTATCAACCTGGGCCAGCACCAACCGGGCCTCGTGCAGGAACAATCGCCCGGCTTCGCTCAGTTCGACCCGACGATTGGTACGTTCGAACAACCGCGCGCCCACCTCTTGCTCCAGCGCCTGGATCTGCTGGCTCAACGGCGGTTGCGAGATGCCCAGCACCTGCGCGGCGCGGCCGAAATGCAGTTCTTCGGCGACCGCGATGAAGTAGCGCAAGTGACGTAATTCCATACCCGCCTCATTAGGTCGTTAAAGCTATCAAACAGGTCGAACAATATATTGGAAAGAATCATTAGCCAGCTATATTCTTTTTTGCATTGCCCACTCTGGCACGCCCTTCCTCCCCGAGGTCCCCGTGAAAGCTGCTGTCGCTGCACCCGCTCAACCCGTACCGTCCACTGCCCTCGATGAGGTGGTGGCCCAGCTCAATGACGCCTACATCGAAAAAGGCACGCCGATGTTCATGCGCACCGTGCTGGCGCTGTTCAGTGGGGGGTTCGCGACGTTCGCCTTGTTGTATTGCGTGCAGCCAATGATGCCGGCGCTGTCCCACGAGTTTTCGATCAATGCGGCACAGAGCAGCCTGATCCTGTCGGTGTCCACCGCCATGTTGGCCTTGGGCTTGCTGATCACCGGGCCGATCTCCGACCGGCTGGGGCGCAAGCCGGTGATGGTCGCGGCGTTGTTCTGCGCGGCGGCGGCGACCATCGCCAGCGGCCTGATGCCGACCTGGGAAGGAATCCTGTTGATGCGTGCGCTGGTGGGCCTGTCCCTGAGTGGCCTGGCAGCGGTCGCGATGACTTACCTGAGCGAAGAGATTCACCCGCAACACATCGGCCTGGCCATGGGCCTGTACATCGGCGGCAACGCGATCGGTGGCATGAGCGGGCGCCTGATCATCGGCATCTTGATCGACTTCGTCAGTTGGCACACCGCAATGCTGATCATCGGCGCCCTCGCCCTGATCGCCGCCACGGTATTCTGGAAAATCCTCCCCGAATCGCGCAACTTCCGCGCCAGCAGCCTCAAGCCCCGCAGCCTGTGGAATGGCTTTGTCATGCACTTCAAAGACGCGGGCCTGCCGTGGTTGTTCCTCGAAGCCTTCCTGCTGATGGGTGCGTTCGTGACGATGTTCAACTACATCGGCTACCGCCTGCTGGCCGACCCCTACGACCTGAGCCAGGCGGTGGTCGGCTTGCTGTCGCTGGTGTACCTGTCGGGCATCTACAGCTCGGCGAAAATCGGCTCCCTGGCCGACCGCCTCGGCCGCCGCCGCGTGCTGTGGGCCACCATCGTGCTGATGCTCGCCGGCATGAGCCTGACCCTCTTCACCCCACTGTGGCTGATCGTGCCGGGCATGCTGATCTTCACCTTCGGCTTCTTCGGCGCTCACTCGGTAGCCAGCAGCTGGATCGGCCGCCGCGCGGTGAAAGCCAAGGGGCAGGCGTCGTCGCTGTACCTGTTCTGCTATTACGCGGGCTCGAGCGTTGCCGGGACGGCGGGCGGGTTCTTCTGGCACTACGCGGAGTGGAACGGGATCGGCGCGTTCATCGTGGCGTTGCTGCTGGGGGCGTTGTTGGTGGCGTTGAAGTTGGCGAAGTTACCGCCATTGGGGCAAGCGAAGGCCTGAGTGTCTCTTGCGTTCAATGTGGAGGGGGCTTGCCCCCTCCCACAGTTGTTTTGCGTGTTACTCGTGGTACTGCGCCGAGAGTTCGTGCACCGCACGCAGGAACGCGCCTGCATGTTCAGGATTCACTTCCGGCGTGATGCCGTGGCCGAGGTTGAACACGTGGCCGGTGCCTTTGCCATAGCTGGCCAGGATGCGGCCGACTTCAGCGCGGATTGCTTCCGGCTTGGCGTATAGCACGGTCGGGTCCATGTTGCCTTGCAGCGCGACGCGGTTGCCCACGCGCTGGCGGGCTTCGCCGAGGTCGCAGGTCCAGTCCAGGCCGAGTGCGTCGGCGCCGGCATCGGCGATGCTTTCCAGCCACAGGCCGCCGTTCTTGGTGAACAGGATGACCGGCACTTTGCGGCCTTCGTGCTCACGGATCAGGCCGCTGACGATCTTGCGCATGTAGGCCAGGGAGAACTCCTGGTACGCCGCCGCCGAGAGGTTGCCGCCCCAGGTGTCGAAGATCTGCACCGCTTGCGCGCCGGCCATGATCTGGCCATTGAGGTAGGACGTAACCGACTGCGCCAGCTTGTCCAGCAACAGGTGCATGGCTTGCGGGTTGTCGTAGAGCATGGCCTTGGTCTTGCGGAAGTCTTTCGACGAGCCACCTTCGACCATGTAGGTGGCCAGCGTCCAAGGGCTGCCGGAGAAGCCGATCAGCGGCACGCGGCCGTTGAGCTCGCGGCGGATGGTGCTCACGGCGTCCATCACGTAGCCCAGGTCCTTGTGGGGATCCGGGATCGGCAGGGCTTCGATGTCAGCCAGGGTGCTGACGACTTTCTTGAAACGCGGGCCTTCGCCGGTCTCGAAGTACAGGCCCTGGCCCATGGCGTCGGGGATGGTGAGGATGTCGGAAAAGAGAATGGCCGCGTCCAGTTGTGGATAGCGGTCCAGCGGTTGCATCGTAACTTCGCAGGCGAACTCCGGGTTCATGCACAGGCTCATGAAGTCGCCGGCGTGGGCGCGACTGGCGCGGTATTCCGGCAGGTAGCGACCGGCCTGGCGCATCATCCACACAGGGGTGACGTCCACGGGTTGCTTGAGCAGGGCACGAAGGAAACGGTCGTTCTTGAGGGCAGTCATGTCGGCATCCGCAAAAAAAGTGCGGGCATTTTCTCAGAGCCAGACACAAAAGGCACGGAATGCGCCGTGCCTTTTGTCTATCGGGTCTATTTGTCGCGGTGTCTTGAACACAGCACAAGACAAATGTGGGAGGAGGCTTGCCCCCGATGGCAGTGCATCAGTCACCAAATTCATTGGCTGACACACTGCAATCGGGGGCAGGCCCCCTCCCACATTTTGATCCCCTTTCAGCTCGGGATCGGGATCAGACTTGCAGGTAATCCAGGATCCCTTCGGCAGCATTGCGGCCTTCGAAGATCGCCGTCACCACCAGGTCAGAACCGCGCACCATGTCGCCACCGGCGAAGATTTTCGGGTTGCTGGTCTGGTGCTTGTACTGGCCTTGTTCCGGGGCGACGACGCGGCCCTGGCTGTCGGTCTGGATTTCAAACTGCTCGAACCACGGCGCCGGGCTTGGACGGAAACCGAAGGCGATGACCACGGCGTCCGCCGGGATGATCTCTTCGGAACCCGGGATCGGCTCCGGGCTGCGACGGCCACGGGCATCCGGTTCGCCGAGGCGGGTCTCGACCACCTTCACACCCTCGACGCGGTCTTCACCGACAATCGCAATCGGCTGGCGGTTATAGAGGAATTTCACGCCTTCTTCCTTGGCGTTCTTCACCTCTTTGCGCGAACCCGGCATGTTCGCTTCGTCACGGCGATAGGCACAGGTCACCGACTTGGCGCCCTGGCGGATCGAGGTACGGTTGCAGTCCATCGCCGTGTCGCCACCGCCGAGTACCACGACCTTCTTGCCTTTCATGTCGACGAAATCTTCCGGCGACTTTTCAAAGCCCAGGTTGCGATTGACGTTGGCGATCAGGAAGTCCAGCGCGTCGTACACGCCCGGCAGGTCCTCACCGGCAAAGCCGCCCTTCATGTAGGTGTAGGTGCCCATGCCCATGAACACGGCATCGTATTCTTCGAGCAGTTGCTCCATGGTGATGTCTTTGCCGATCTCGGTGTTCAGGCGGAACTCGATGCCCATGCCGGTGAAGACTTCGCGGCGATGACTCAGTACGGTTTTTTCCAGCTTGAACTCGGGAATACCAAAGGTCAGCAGGCCGCCGATTTCCGGATTCTTGTCGAACACCACCGGGGTCACGCCGCCACGCACCAGTACGTCGGCGCAGCCCAGGCCGGCAGGCCCGGCACCGATGATGGCGACGCGCTTGCCGGTCGGCTTGACCTTGGACATGTCCGGGCGCCAGCCCATGGCGAACGCGGTGTCGGTGATGTACTTCTCCACTGAACCGATGGTCACCGCGCCGAAGCCGTCGTTGAGGGTGCAGGCACCCTCGCACAGACGGTCTTGCGGGCACACCCGGCCGCAGACTTCCGGCAGGGTGTTGGTCTGGTGCGACAGCTCGGCGGCGGCGAGGATGTTGCCCTCGGCCACCAATTTGAGCCAGTTGGGAATGAAGTTGTGCACCGGGCACTTCCATTCGCAATACGGGTTACCGCACCCCAGGCAACGGTGGGCCTGGTCGGCCGAGTGCTGGGGTTTGAAGGGTTCGTAGATTTCCACGAACTCTTTCTTGCGTTGACGCAACAGTTTCTTCTTCGGATCTTTGCGCCCGACATCGATGAACTGGAAGTCGTTATTCAGACGTTCAGCCATGTTAAAACCTCATCAAACTCTTCAGGCGCATATCACTGCGGGTTGGCATGGATGCTGGAAAGCAACGATTTCAGGTTGGCAGCCTTGGGCTTGACCAGCCAGAAACGACGCAGGTAATCATCGAGGTTTTCGGCGAGGTTGCGACCCCATTCGCTGCCGGTCTCCTCGACGTACTCGTCCAGCACGTGCTGCAAGTGGTTCCGGTAGGACTCCATGGCTTCGCCGCTGATCCGCTGGATCTCGACCAACTCGTGGTTGACCTTGTCGACGAAGGTGTTGTCCTGGTCGAGCACGTAGGCGAAACCGCCGGTCATGCCCGAACCGAAGTTGTAACCAGTCTTGCCCAATACCGCGACAAAGCCCCCGGTCATGTACTCGCAGCAGTGATCGCCCGTGCCTTCCACCACGGTGTGGGCACCGGAGTTGCGCACGGCGAAACGCTCACCGGCAGTGCCGGCGGCGAACAGCTTGCCACCGGTGGCGCCGTACAAGCAGGTGTTGCCGATGATGGCACTGTCCTGGGTCTTGTAGACGCTGCCTTTAGGCGGAACGATCACCAGCTTGCCGCCGGTCATGCCCTTGCCCACGTAGTCGTTGGCGTCGCCTTCGAGGTACATGTGCAGGCCGCCGGCGTTCCACACGCCAAAGCTCTGGCCGGCAGTGCCCTTGAAGCGGAAGGTGATCGGCGCCCTGGCCATGCCCTGGTTGCCGTGCTTACGCGCGATTTCGCCGGAGATGCGTGCGCCGATGGAACGGTCGCAGTTGCAGATATCCAGGGCGAATTCGCCACCGCTGGCGTCATTGATCGACGAACCGGCGATTTCCACCATCTTCTCGGCCAGCAGGCCTTTGTCGAAGGGCGGGTTGCGCTCGACACCGCAGAACTGCGGCTTGTCGGCCGGGATGTGATCGCTGCCGAGCAGCGGCGTCAGGTCCAGGTGGTGTTGCTTGGCGGTCTGGCCCTCGAGGATTTCCAGCAGATCGGTGCGGCCGATCAGCTCTTCAAGGGAGCGCACGCCCAGCTTCGCCAGCCACTCACGGGTCTCTTCGGCGACGTAGGTGAAGAAATTCACCACCATGTCGACGGTGCCGATGTAGTGATCCTTGCGCAGCTTCTCGTTCTGGGTCGCCACGCCGGTGGCGCAGTTGTTCAGGTGGCAGATGCGCAGGTATTTGCAGCCCAGCGCGATCATCGGCGCAGTGCCGAAGCCGAAGCTTTCGGCGCCGAGGATCGCGGCCTTGATCACGTCGAGGCCGGTTTTCAGGCCGCCGTCAGTCTGCACACGCACCTTGCCGCGCAGGTCGTTGCCGCGCAGGGTCTGGTGGGTTTCGGCCAGGCCGAGTTCCCACGGAGCGCCAGCGTACTTGATCGAGGTCAATGGCGAAGCGCCGGTGCCGCCGTCGTAGCCGGAGATGGTGATCAGGTCGGCATAGGCCTTGGCCACACCGGCGGCGATGGTGCCCACGCCGGCTTCTGCTACCAGTTTCACCGAGACCAGCGCCTGCGGGTTGACTTGTTTCAGGTCAAAAATCAGCTGCGACAAATCCTCAATCGAGTAGATGTCGTGGTGCGGTGGAGGCGAGATCAGCGTCACACCGGGTACTGCGTAACGCAGCTTGGCGATCAGACCGTTGACCTTGCCGCCGGGCAGTTGGCCGCCCTCACCGGGCTTGGCGCCCTGGGCCACCTTGATCTGCAGCACTTCGGCGTTGACCAGGTATTCCGGGGTCACACCGAAACGGCCAGTCGCGACCTGCTTGATTTTCGAGCTCTTGATGGTGCCGTAGCGCGCCGGGTCTTCGCCGCCTTCGCCGGAGTTGGAACGCGCACCCAGGCGGTTCATGGCTTCGGCCAAAGCTTCGTGCGCCTCAGGCGACAAGGCGCCTAGGGAGATACCGGCAGAGTCGAAGCGCTTGAGGATCGATTCCAGCGGCTCGACTTCGCTGATGTCCATCGCGGTGTCCAGGGTCTTCACCTTGAACAGGTCGCGGATCATCGACACCGGGCGGTTATCCACCAGCGAGGTGTATTCCTTGAACTTGGCGTAGTCGCCCTGCTGCACAGCGGCTTGCAGGGTGTTGACCACGTCCGGGTTGTACGCGTGGTATTCGCCACCGTGCACGAACTTGAGCAGGCCACCTTGCTGGATCGGCTTGCGCGCGCTCCAGGCTTCGTTGGCCAAGGCTTTCTGCTCGGCTTCGATGTCAACGAAACGCGCGCCCTTGATGCGGCTTGGCACGCCACGGAAGCTCAGGTCGCAGACTTCTTCGGACAGGCCGATGGCTTCGAACAGTTGCGCGCCACGGTACGACGTGACGGTGGAGATGCCCATCTTCGACAGGATCTTCAACAAGCCCTTGGTGATGCCCTTGCGGTAGTTCTTGAACACCTCATAGAGGTCGCCCAGCACTTCACCGGTACGGATCAGGTCGCCCAGCACTTCGTATGCGAGGAACGGGTAGACCGCCGAGGCGCCGAAACCGATCAACACCGCAAAGTGATGCGGGTCACGGGCAGTCGCGGTTTCCACGAGGATGTTGGAGTCGCAGCGCAGGCCTTTCTCGGTCAGGCGGTGGTGCACCGCACCGGTGGCCAGCGAGGCGTGGATCGGCAGCTTGCCTGGAGCGATGTGGCGGTCGGTCAGCACGATCTGGGTACGACCGGCGCGCACGGCTTCTTCGGCCTGGTCGGCGACGTTACGCACAGCGGCTTCAAGGCCGAGGCTCTCGTCGTAGTTCAGGTCGATGATCTGGCGGTCGAAGCCTGGGCGATCCAGGGTCATCAACGAGCGCCATTTGGCCGGAGAAATCACCGGCGAGCTGAGGATCACGCGGGAGGCGTGCTCAGGCGATTCCTGGAAGATGTTGCGCTCGGCACCGAGGCACACTTCCAGGGACATCACAATGGCTTCGCGCAGCGGGTCGATCGGTGGGTTGGTCACCTGGGCGAACTGCTGACGGAAATAGTCGTATGGCGTGCGCACGCGCTGGGACAGCACGGCCATCGGCGTGTCATCGCCCATGGAACCGACGGCCTCGTAGCCTTGCTCGCCGAGCGGACGCAGCACCTGGTCGCGCTCTTCGAACGTGACCTGATACATCTTCATGTATTGCTTGAGCTGGTCGACGTCGTAGAAAGCCGAACCGTGGTCGTTGTCTTCCATGGTCGCCTGGATGCGCAGGGCGTTCTTGCGCAGCCATTGCTTGTACGGGTGACGCGACTTCAGGCGGTTGTCGATGGCGTCGGTGTCGAGGATCTGACCGGTTTCGGTGTCCACGGCCAGGATCTGGCCAGGACCAACGCGGCCTTTGGCGATGACGTCTTCTGGCTGGTAGTTCCACACGCCGATTTCCGACGCGAGGGTGATGAAACCGTTGGTGGTGGTGACCCAACGCGCCGGACGCAGACCGTTACGGTCGAGCAGGCACACCGCGTAGCGGCCGTCGGTCATCACGACGCCGGCCGGGCCGTCCCACGGCTCCATGTGCATCGAGTTGTACTCGTAGAACGCACGCAGGTCCGGGTCCATGGTCTCGACGTTCTGCCACGCTGGCGGAATGATCATGCGCACGCCACGGAACAGGTCGATGCCGCCGGTGACCATCAGTTCGAGCATGTTGTCCATGCTGGAGGAGTCGGAGCCTACGCGGTTGACCAGCGGGCCGAGCTCTTCCAGGTCCATCAGGTCGTTGGCGAACTTGGTGCGACGGGCCACGGCCCAGTTGCGGTTGCCGGTGATGGTGTTGATCTCGCCGTTGTGGGCGAGGAAGCGGAATGGCTGGGCCAGCGGCCATTTCGGCAAGGTGTTGGTGGAGAAGCGCTGGTGGAACACGCAGATTGCGGTTTGCAGGCGCTCGTCGCTCAGGTCTGGATAGAAGGCGGTGAGGTCCGCCGGCATCATCAGGCCTTTGTAAATGATGGTCTTGTGGGAAAAGCTGCAGATGTAGTGTTCGGTATCAGCGGCGTTGGACACCGACGAACGACGACGGGAGGTGAACAGCTTGATCGCCATGTCCTGGTCGCTCAGGCCATCGCCGGCGATGAACACTTGCTCGATCTGCGGCAGGCGCTCCAAGGCCAGACGGCCGAGCACACTGGTGTCGATCGGCACTTTGCGCCAGCCGACAAGTTGCAGGCCGGCAGCGGCGATTTCGCGGTTCATGTTGGCGCGGGCGGCCTCGGCTTTCACCGGGTCCTGGTTGAAGAACACCATGCCCACGGCGTACTGCTTGGGCAGTTCGACCGCAAATTGCTCTTTGGCGACAGCGCGCAGGAACTGGTCGGGCTTTTGAATCAGCAAGCCACAACCGTCACCGGTCTTGCCGTCGGCGTTGATCCCACCGCGGTGGGTCATGCAGGTCAGGGCCTCGATGGCCGTTTGCAAAAGGGTATGACTGGGCTCGCCCTGCATATGGGCTATCAGGCCGAAACCGCAGTTATCCTTGAATTCATCGGGTTGGTACAGACCTGCTTTCATAGACACTTTCTCACCAGGCTGCCTCTTATATCGAGGCAAATTTCTTTTCAATTCAACCGGTTACCTTCCACGCCGAACGTACGCCGGCTTAGCGGGGGCAAAAGGGAGGTCATTGTACACACCGACACAGACGCTCACAAATTTAGCGACGAAATGTCGCAAATCTATGTCGCATTTATGAAAGGTTTAAAGCGATATGCTGTGCTAGTCAAAACTTTTTTAATTCTGACCGCTACGACTCAAAAGCTACTGTGACGCAGACACCACAAAGCGCGCGGCCCTTAGGGGACTGCACGCCATGCGATTTTTTTTGAGGTGCCGGGAGGGCGGCCTGGGTAAGGCCGCCGGATCTTCAGCGAGTTGCTGCCAGTTCTTGTTGAACGCTGGCGACAGTGCGAGGCCAAGGTTTACCAGCCTGAACCTTCGCTGGCAAGGCCTTGATAGCAGAATCGGCGGCTGCACGGCTGGAGAAGTTGCCGTAGGTGATCACGTAGAGAGGCTTGCCGTTGAGCACTTTCTTGAAATAACGGTACTCGCCGCCCTGCTCTTTCACGAACGCCTGGGCGTTGGCTTCCGAGCTGGTGCCGAGGATCTGCACCACGAAGTTGCTGGCAGGCTGGCTACCATACCAACCGCTGCCCGCAGCACCGGCCTTGGCGACGGTGGCGGCGGGTTTCTCAGCAGGCTTGGTGACCGGCGCCGGAGCTGGTTTGGCCGCCGGGGCTGGCGCGGCTGGCTTGGTCACAGGCGCTGGCTTGGCAGTAGCGACGGTCGGGGCCGGCGTCGGCTTGGCAACCGCAGCTGGCTGGCCGGCTGGCACGCCTGCAGGCGGCGCGGTGGTGGTCACGGTCGGCGGTGTAGCGCTGGAGCCTTCCACCGGCACGCCGTCGTCGCCTTCGGAGATGCCACCGGCTTCTTCGGCGAGCGGGCCGCGCATGACGGGCTGGCCGACCATCGGCAGGTTGGTCGGCTGGCCGGAGTTGGCGAACTCAACGTTTGGCGTGGGTTTGCCCAGTGGCAACTGCGCCTGTTCGGTTGGCGCGCCGGCGGTGGTCGGCGCCTTGCTGCGGCCCGGGATCAACCAGGCAGCGGCAACAGCGACCACGACAACGGCAGAAATTGCCAATACGTGCTTCTTCGGCATAGTGAACCCCATCTTTGGACGCTTGACCGCAGAGCGGCTGGCAATCATGGCTTCGATCATGGCATCGCGGGCAACCTGGTTGATGGTGCCAGGCCAGCCGTCGGAGCTTTCGTGAATATCAGAGATCTGTTGTGCGGAGAAAAGTTCGATACCGGCCCCGGCGCCCTCAAGGCGTTGTGCCAGGTATTCGCGGGTCTCTTCCTCTTCATACGGCTGCAATTCGATGACGTGGAACAGCTCCTGCTCGCCGCTGATCTGCTCGAGGTCGGCGATCAACGACGACTCGCCAAACAGGAACACGTGGGGGCGGCCTTCCGGCGTACCCGCGGCCAGTGCCAGCAGCGCTTCCAAGGCGGACTCGTCGAGCTGCTCGGCGTCATCCACCAGCAGATAGACTTCCTGGCCGGTAAGGCCCAGTTGCACCACTTGCTTGAGGATTGCGTTCGGCTCGGCAGTCGCCACGTCCAGCGACTGGGCGACCTGGCGCAGCACGCCGGCCGCATCGCCAGCCCCGCGGGCCGACACCACCACGCTCTGCACCGACTGCTTGTTGGTGCTCGCCACCAGGGCCTGGCGCAGCAAGGTCTTGCCGCTGCCCAACGGGCCAGTGACTACCAGCAGCAACTGGCTGTAGCGGGCGAGATGGTGCAACTGCCCCAGCACTGGCTTGCGCTGCGCCGGGAAGAATTTGAAACCAGGCACCCGTGGAGCAAATGGGTCGTGGCTTAGCTGGTAATGGCCGAGGAACGCCTCGTCGGCATGCAAACTAGTCATCGCGATCTTATTAACCTTTCAGCTGAGCCAGGGCGCGGTAATCCGCTCCCAGCGTGGCCTGTAGAATCTCTTTTGGATAATCGTCGGTCACCACCGCTTCGCCCATGTGGCGCAGCAGCACCAGTCGCAGTCGACCGTCGATCACTTTCTTGTCTATCGCCATATGTTCGAGGAAGTCCGCCTCGGTCATCTCCTCAGGCGGAATGACCGGCAAACCGGCGCGCTGGAACAGGCGGATACCGCGATCACGCTCCTGGGCGCTGATCCAGCCCAGGCGATGCGACATCTCCAATGCCATCACCGTGCCAGCTGCTACGGCCTCCCCATGCAACCACACACCATAGCCCATGTGCGTTTCGATCGCATGGCCGAAGGTGTGGCCGAGGTTCAAGGTGGCGCGCACACCGGACTCCCGCTCGTCGGCGTTCACCACCAACGCCTTGGCGGCGCAGGAACGGGAAATCGCTTCGGTAAGGGCGACCTGGTCGAGGTTGCGCAGCGCATCGACATGCTCTTCCAGCCAGGCCAGGAACGGCTCGTCGCAGATCAACCCGTACTTGATGACTTCCGCCAGGCCCGCCGACAACTCGCGCGGCGGCAAGGTGTTGAGGGTCGCGGTGTCGATCAGCACGGCCTGCGGCTGGTAGAACGCACCCACCATGTTCTTGCCCAGCGGGTGGTTGATACCGGTCTTGCCGCCCACCGACGAATCGACCTGGGACAGCAAGGTGGTCGGCACCTGGATAAAATCCACGCCGCGCTGGTAGCAGGCTGCCGCGAAGCCGGCCATGTCACCGATTACCCCGCCGCCCAGGGCGATCACGGTGGTGCGGCGGTCGTGCCGAGCGGTCAGCAGGCCATCGAAGATCAGCTGAAGGGTTTCCCAGTTCTTGTGGGCTTCGCCGTCGGGCAGGATCACAGAGATCACCGAATATGCCGACAGGCTGCGGCTCAGACGCTCAAGATACAGCGGCGCGACCGTTTCGTTGGAGATGATCGCCACTTGCCGCCCGGCAATGTGCGGGGTGAGCAACTCGGGTTGGTCCAACAGACCTTCACCAATATGGATCGGGTAGCTGCGCTCGCCTAGATCGACCTTAAGTGTCTGCATGTGTCCCCGCGTTAGAGATGGTGTGACGATCGGCAACGTCGCGATCCGACGCTGCCTGATGGCTCTACGCCACACCCCGAGGGGTGATGACGCGCCGCCGAGGATAGCGCATTTCTGGCCTGGCTTTAACGGGGTGGCAGCCGATGCAGGCGCTCGAGAATGTCGAGGACCACCATACGCGGCGGCCGCTCATCGGTTTCCACCACCAGATCGGCGATTTCCCGGTAGAGCGGATCACGCAGGGTGAGCAGGTCCCGCAGGGTCTTCTCCGGGTTGGCGGTACGCAACAGCGGGCGATTGCGATCGCGGGCGGTGCGGCCGACCTGCTGCTCGACCGACGCATGCAGATAGACCACCCGACCCCCGGCATGCAGCGCCCGGCGGTTTTCCTCGCGCATCACGGCACCACCACCCGTGGCCAATACCACGCCGTCGAGGCCGCACAGCTCGGCGATCATCGCCTGCTCGCGGTCACGAAAGCCCAGTTCGCCTTCCTTATCGAAGATCCATGGGATATTGGCACCCGTGCGCAATTCAATTTCCTTGTCGGAATCTTTGAACGGCAGGCGCAGCTCTTTGGCCAGCAAACGGCCGATGGTGCTTTTTCCAGCCCCCATCGGTCCTACAAGAATCAAATTTCGCACAGAATCAACGACTCACAGCAATCGCCTGGTTATTCATAATACGCGGAGTCAGGAATACCAGCAGCTCGGATTTTTTCTCCGCCAGCACATCGCGCCGGAAAAGGCGGCCAAGATACGGCACATCGCCCAAAAATGGCACTTTATCTACCACTTTGCTTTGGGTATTGGAGAAAACCCCGCCAATCACGATGGTCTCGCCATCCTTGACCAGTACTTTGGCGTTGACCTCATTCTTCTTGATCGGCGGCACGTCGTTGAGCTTATTCAGGTAGTCGGGCTCGTCCTTGGTGACCTTGACCTCCATGATCACGCGGTCGTCCGGGGTGATGTGCGGCGTGACCTCCAGGGACAGCGAGGCCTCCTTGAACGACACGGAGGTGGCACCACTGGAGCTGGATTCCTGGTAGGGAATCTCGGTGCCCTTGAGGATGCGTGCAGTTTCCTTGTCGGATGTCACCACCTTGGGCTGCGAGACGATTTCACCGTTGCCGGTTTTTTCCATGGCCGTCAGCTCGAGGTCCAGCAGCAGGTTGTCGGTGATGAACGCGATACCCAGGCCGGAGGTGCCGGTCAGCGAGCCCAGGTCCACGAACGGCGAGCTGGGGGGATTTTCCGGCATCTGCGCACCGTCGGGCAGCGGCTTCGGCAGGCCGCCCGCGGCCCAGTTGCCGCGATTGAGCCGCCCTCCCCAACGCGCACCGAGGCTCTTGTCGTAGTCCACATTGGCCTCCACGATCCGCGCTTCGATCATCACCTGGCGCACCGGAATGTCCAGTTGCGCCACGATCCGCCGCAGTTCCTCCAGCCGCTCACCCGTCTGGTAGGCGATGATAGTGTTGGTGCGATCGTCCACCGCCACCGAGCCGCGCTCATCGGTAAAGCCCTCCAGGCCCGTCATCGACTGGAACAACTTGGCCAGGTCCGACGCCTTGGCGTAGTTGACCTGCAACAGCTCCCGGCGCAAGGGCGCCAGGTCGGCCATTTGCTTGCGTGACTCCAGTACCAGCAGTTCGCGGGCAGCCAATTCCTCGGCGGGCGCCACCAGCAACACCCCGGCCTTGACGCGTTTATCCAGACCCTTGGCTTGCAGGACCAGATCAAGCGCCTGGTCCCAGGGCACATCCTTGAGGCGCAAGGTGATCGAGCCTTGCACCTCGTCGCTGGCGACCAGGTTAAGGCCGGCTACATCGGCGATTTGCTGCAACACGGCGCGCAATTCGATGTGCTGGAAGTTGAGGTTAAGCTTGTCGCCACTGTAGTTGCCCGATGCCGCGCTCCCAGGAGGTGGCAGCTGGATCAGGTCTACGCGGGCGGGCACAGCCAACGCCATCGGTGCCGTGAACGCTATCCATAGCGCCACACCGAAGGACGAGAAAGTCCTTTTCATTGCTTCGATTCCGTTATGAGTTGACGTTTAACATCAGGGTTCGACGGCGCTCCAGCCACGCGCCCTGTTTGTCGGGAACGTGTTCAACCAGTTCGATGTAGCCATCATGGATTGCGCTGACCCGACCATGGTCCAGCCCCAGGTAGTCGCCGACCGCGACGCGATGAACGGTGGAGGCCGCACGCAGCAGGGCAAAAACCTGCGTCCCGCGAGACAGGGTGCCGACCATTTCGAACTGATCGACCGCCACGCTCTCCAGAACTCCGCGAGGCCGGGTGAGGTCCGGCGGCTGGGCCGCCCGGCCGGGCACATGATCGACCTGCAACGCCACCGGCAGGAAAGGATCCCGCAAGCCGGCCGGGTCGTAGACAAACGAGGGCCGGTGCTCGGCAACTTCGCCCGCCCAGCCACCCGGCTGCGCTCGCCAATACGTCTTGGCCAACACTTCCAGCCTCAGCAGATTGCCATCAGGGCGCAGTACCAGGTCATGCACCGTCGCGATGCGCGACAGCCCACCGAGCGCACTGACGAACATCGCCAGGTCGTGATACCCGCCTGCGACACCTATTTGCACCGGCTGCTCAGTGAACAGCGGGCCTCGCTTTTCATCCAGCGGGGTCACACCCTCTACCAGCAAACCGTTGGCCAAGGTCAAGCGGGCGATATCGTCCAGCAGGCCGGGCATTTCGGACTCATCCGGCAACGGCTGCAACAGCTGGTTGAACGCCGACTGCATCGATTGGAACTGATGCAGACGCGCCTCAAGGCCGCTTGCCAGCGTTTTCTTGTGCGCCAATTGCTGTTGCAGGGCCTCCTCCCGCGTCTCGACCGTTTGTAACCGCTCCCGTGCGGGGCTCAGGTACACAAGGTCACCCACCGCAAAAACCGCACAGGCCAGCGCACAGCCCAGCAGAACCTTGCCGGGGAGTGGCCATTTTGCAGCGTTGTGAGTGAGTGCGGAAAGATTGAGCCTGGGCAGGCTCAAGGCTGAGCCTCGGTGGACTCTCCCTGGCGCACCATCAACTGAAACTCGTTGTTGCCGCGCGCGCCATCGGTGCGCACATGCTGCAAGCGAGTGGAATGGGCGCCTTCGGCAGCTTCCAGGCGGCGCATCAATTGGGCGATGTCCTGGCTGGATTCAGCGCTGCCGCTGATGCTCACCGTGTCGCCCTTTGCCACCACCTCATGCAAGTGCACACCTTCGGGCACTGCCCGCGCCAACTGGTCCAACAGCTGGGCGCTGGATGACCGGGCTTCGTGCAGGTCCTGCACTACCTTCATGCGCTCTGCCAGTTGCTGGCTTTGCAGCTGCAGGTCATCGAGCGTGCGAATGCTCGAGTCGAGGACGGTTGCTTCCTTGTCCAGGTGGCTATTGCGTGTCACCTGCCGGTCGATTGCCTGATCGATCACCTGGTCCGCCAGCCACACGGCGGCGAGCGCCACGCAGACGAACGCCAGCAGAAACGCGAGCAGATACTTGCGCCGCCGCTCTGCCAGCGCCTGGCGCCATGGCAAAAGGTTGATTCGTGTCTTCAAGCGAAACTCCTCAGGGCCAACCCGCAAGCCACTCCCATTCCCCGGGCATCCACCGCCCATTGTGCACCATCGACGCGACGGCCCGGCGTGAAGCTGGCGAAATCCTGACCGCAAGCGCGCGCCAATGCAAACGCTTCGACGTCGACCACCTTCGGCACCAGCCCGGCCAGGGCCAAAACGGCCACGCGGGCCTGCACCTGTTCCTTGAGGCACGCTGCCAGAACCACCTCCACCAACGCAGGATCCCTGGCCGAACGTCCTTGTACCTGAAAATCGAGGGCCATGTCGTCCAGCGGATAGGGGATGTATTGGTCCGCTTCCATCTGGATCATCCAGGCCATCTCATCGTCGCTGAGGCCAGCCGCCAGTTCGATCACCCGGGTAATGACCGAAGGGCCGGCCACGACAGTGGCCGCACCCCGGACGGAGGTACCCAGGCGAGATACGGCACTGTGCAGCGTGCGCCCGACACCTTCAAGGTCCAGCAGCGTGCCATCGACCACCGCATCGGCGGACAATGCCTGCTCGCAGTAAGCCTGGACACTGTAGCCCTTGGCTGAACGCCCCAATTCGACGAGGCGGATGGCCGCGTCGCTGATATCGACACCCAACAGGGTGCGGTCTTTTATGCCGAAAAATCCCTTTCCCATAAAACTCCCTAAAACTTTGCCTGTCATACCGCCTGAATGGCGCCGGGCACCGCGCATTCGGTCGGCTGGCTGCGCAGGCGCGAATGACGTCCGAAGCCGAAAAATGCTTTAATGCCCAGCGTTTTTTCCCGCTATTTATCTGCAGCTCGGGTTGATCCATCGTTTGCCATGCATGCCCCGACGCCTAACTCTTTCTTTTCTCTGGAAATCCAAAAGCCTTGATTCGTCTGCTGAAGTTTTTCGGGTACTCCATAGTCGCTATTGTTTGCGGGCTGATGCTCGTGCTCAGCGGGGCCTACCTCTACCTTAGTCCGGGTTTGCCCTCCGTAGAGGCCCTCAGAAGTATCCAGTTGCAGATTCCTTTGCGGGTCTACAGCAGCGATGAAAAACTGATCGCGGAGTTCGGCGAAATGCGCCGCACACCGATTCGTTTTGCCGACATTCCGCCCAATTTCATCAGCGCCCTGCTCTCAGCCGAAGACGATAATTTTGCCAACCACTATGGCGTCGACCCCAGCAGCCTGGTGCGTGCGGCGACACAACTGGTCAAGAGCGGACACATCCAGTCCGGCGGCAGCACCATCACCATGCAGGTGGCGAAGAACTTCTTCCTCACCAGCGAGCGCAGCTTTTCGCGCAAGGCCACCGAGATCCTGCTGGCCCTGCAAATCGAACGCCAGCTGACCAAGGACGAGATCCTCGAGCTGTACGTCAACAAGATCTACCTGGGCAACCGCGCCTACGGTATCGAGGCGGCGTCGCAGGTCTACTACGGCAAGTCGATCCGTGACGCCAGCCTGGCGCAGATGGCGATGATCGCCGGTTTGCCGAAAGCGCCGTCGCGCTTCAACCCGCTGGCCAACCCGGCGCGCAGCAAAGAGCGTCGCGACTGGATCCTGGGGCGCATGTACAAGCTGGGCAAGATCGACCAGGCTGCCTATGAAAGCGCAGTGTCCGAGCCGCTCAACGCCAGTTATCACGTGCCGACGCCGGAAGTGAACGCCCCCTACATTGCTGAAATGGCGCGTGCCGAGATGGTCGGACGTTATGGCAGCGAGGCCTACACCGAAGGTTTCCGCGTCACCACCACCGTCCCGAGCGACACCCAGGAAATCGCCAATGAGGCGGTGCACTCGGGCCTGATCACTTACGACCAACGTCATGGCTACCGCGGGCCGGAATCGCGCCTGCCAGGCAAGACCCTCAGCGCCTGGACCACCGAGCTGGGCAAGCAGCGCGCCATCAGCGGCCTGGAGCCCGCCATCGTCACTCAGGTGAAGAAAGACGGCGTGCAGGTCCTGACGCGCACCGGCGAAGCCCACGTAGGCTGGGACAGCATGAAGTGGGCGCGACCGTTCCTGAACACCAACAGCATGGGCCCGCTGCCCAAGCAGCCGTCCGATGTGGCGCAGGTGGGCGATCTGATCCGCGTGCAACGCCAGCAGGACGACAGCCTCAAATTCAGCCAGGTGCCGCTGGCCCAGGGCGCCCTGGTCTCGCTGGACCCGCAGAATGGCGCGATCCGCGCCCTCGTGGGTGGCTTCGCCTTCGAGCAAAGCAATTACAACCGCGCCACCCAGGCCAAGCGCCAGCCGGGCTCGAGCTTCAAGCCGTTCATTTATAGTGCCGCGCTGGACAACGGCTACACCGCCGCCAGCCTGGTGAACGACGCACCGATCGTGTTCGTCGACGAATACCTGGACAAGGTCTGGCGTCCGAAAAACGACACCAATACCTTCCTCGGCCCGATCCGCATCCGCGAGGCGCTGTACAAGTCGCGCAACCTGGTGTCGATCCGCCTGCTGCAGGCGATGGGCGTCGGCAAGACCATCGACTACATCACGCGCTTTGGCTTCAACAAGTCGGACCTGCCGCCCAACCTGTCCCTGGCCCTCGGCACCGCGACCCTCACGCCGATGGAAATCGCCACCGGCTGGAGCACCTTTGCCAACGGCGGCTACAAGATCGCACCGTACCTGATCGACAAGATCGAGAGCCGCAACGGTGACACCCTGTTCACCGCCAACCCGCCACGGGTACCAGGCGACGTGGTCAATGGCATCGCTGCGAGCGACGGCGTTGCCGCACCGACTAACGGCGGCATCACCATTGAGCCAACTCCAGGAACAGCACCGATGGCCGATGCCACGACCCCGGCCGAGCCGCAAGCGCCCGCCGTGGCCGAGCGCATTGTGGATGGCCGCACCACCTACATCCTCAACAGCATCCTGCAGGACGTGATCAAGAAGGGCACCGGCCGCCGCGCCCTGGCCCTGGGCCGTGCGGACATCGCGGGCAAGACCGGTACCACCAACGAATCCAAGGACGCCTGGTTCTCCGGCTATAACGCCGACTACGTGACCACCGTGTGGACCGGCTATGACCAGCCGGAAAGCCTGGGCCGTCGCGAGTTCGGCGGCACGGTCGCGCTGCCGATCTGGATGAGCTACATGGGCGCCGCGCTGAAGGACAAGCCGCTGCACACCCAACCGGAGCCGGAAGGCATCCTCAGCCTGCGGATCGACCCGATCAGCGGCCGTGCGGCGTCGCCAAGCACGCCGAATGCGTACTTCGAGTTGTTCAAGAGCGAAGACACGCCGCCGTCGGTCAACGAGCTGGGTAATGGCGTGGCACCGGGCAGCCCGCTACCGGCAGATGAAGCGGCGCCGATCGATCTGTTCTAACCAAGGCCTCAAGCCTATGAGGCCTAAATGTGGGAGGGGGCTTGCTCCCTCCCACATTGGGCTCTCCACAAGAGGTGAGTTAATCGCCACACAGCAAAAAGCCCCGACTCGCAAGAGCCGGGGCTTTTTGTGGGTGCGCTACAACGGCTTAGCCGTTGAACACATCCTCAACGCTTTGCAGCGGGTAGTGCTTCGGATACGGCAGGGTGGCCACGCCGGTCTCGATAGCGGCCTTGGCCACGGCATCGGAGATCAGGGTGATCAGGCGCTTGTCCATTGGTTTCGGGATGATGTACTCACGACCGAATTCCAGCTTGGCACCACCGTAGGCGTCGCACACGTCTTGAGGAACCGGCAGCTTGGCCAGTTCACGCAGGGCGTTGGCAGCCGCCACTTTCATTTCTTCGTTGATGCGCTTGGCGCGAACGTCCAGGGCACCACGGAAGATGAATGGGAAGCCCAGTACGTTGTTGACCTGGTTCGGGTAGTCCGAACGGCCGGTGGCCATGATCACGTCGCTGCGGGTGGCGTGAGCCAGCTCTGGCGAGATCTCTGGGTCCGGGTTGGAGCAGGCGAACACGATCGGGTTGGCCGCCATGGACTTCAGGCCTTCAGCGCTCAGCAGGTTCGGGCCGGATAGGCCGACGAACACGTCTGCGCCGTCGAGGGCGTCAGCCAGGGTGCGCTTGGAGGACGGGTGGGCAAACATCGCCTTGTACTGGTTCAGGTCGGTACGCTTGGACTGGATCACGCCCTTGCTGTCGACCATGTAGATGTTTTCCAGCTTGGCGCCCATGCTCACGATCAGCTTCATGCACGAGATGGCCGCAGCGCCAGCACCCAGGCAGACGATCTTGGCGTCAGACAGGGTTTTGCCAGCGATTTCCAGGGCGTTGATCATGCCGGCGGCGGTAACGATCGCGGTGCCGTGCTGGTCATCGTGAAATACCGGGATGTCGCACTGTTCGATCAGGGCCTTTTCGATCTCGAAGCACTCAGGTGCCTTGATGTCTTCCAGGTTGATGCCACCGAAGGTGATGGAAATGCGCTTTACGGTGTCGATGAAAGCCTGCGGGCTCTCGGAATCGACTTCGATGTCGAAAACGTCGATGCCGGCGAAGCGCTTGAACAGCACGCCCTTGCCTTCCATGACTGGCTTGGATGCCAGTGGGCCGAGGTTACCCAGGCCAAGAATCGCGGTGCCATCGGAAATCACTGCAACCAGGTTGCCTTTGCCGGTGTACTTGTACGCCAGCTCAGGGTCGCGAGCGATTTCACGCACAGGCTCGGCCACGCCAGGGCTGTAGGCCAGCGACAGGTCGCGGGCAGTGGCGGTGGCTTTGGTGAGCTCTACACTCAGCTTTCCTGGACGAGGATGGGCATGATATTCGAGAGCGGCAGTTTTCAAATCAGACATATCGGCATTCCGCTTTTACTGTTGGTCGACGGACCGCCGAGGATACGCGTGTCGCAAAGTCCCTACAAGACTGGGCAGTCACCGGTGTCAAGGCCCCAAAGCGACGTACTTTGGTCTAAGGCCACGGGATACAAGGGCTCAACTGTTCACAATCGACGAAAAAAATGTCTACAATTAATTATAAATAAGTCATTTTGCTTGGTTGGGACCAAATTCCGGGCACAAAAAAGGCGTCCACAAGGGACGCCTCTTTTTTCAGCAGGAAAAGCCCAGGGGGCTTTTCAGCCTTACTCTGCTGGAGTAGCAGGCTTCTTGCCGAAAGCGCCGAAACGGTCAGCAAAGCGCTGTACGCGGCCGCCGGTGTCCAGAGTCTTCTGCTTACCGGTGTAGAACGGGTGGCACTCGTTGCATACGTCAGTACCCAGTGGCTTGCACAGGTTCGAACGTGTTTCGAACTTGTTGCCGCAGCTGCAGGTTACTTCGATGGTTTCGTACGCTGGATGGATATCGGCTTTCATGGCACTTCCTCGGGCTAGCGTGCCGCCACTCGACACTATTGTCGAATACCGCACGTAATTAGGCCGCGAATTCTAACAGACCTTTTCAATCGCGCAAGCGGCGCTTGGGGCGCAAACCGTCCTTTCATCAGAAAACCATCGGCTACCCCAAGCCCTCCCCTGTCTGCTAGGCTCCCGCCCCTGCGCCACCGCCTGCCTTGATAGATGAGACCCCCCGCGTGCCCGACGCCATTTTGCGCCTCGCCCTGCCCTCGCCCTTGCGCCGCCTGTTCGACTACCGGGCGCCGGTTGGCGTGCTGCGGGCGCAATTGCAGCCGGGCATGCGCGTGCGCGTGCCGTTTGGCAAACGGGAAATGATCGGCATCCTGGTGGAAGTTACCGACCACAGTGAAGTACCCGTCGAGAAGCTCAAGCCCGCCCTGGCCATGCTCGATGACACACCGCCGCTGCCGCCGGCGCTGTTCAAGCTGTGCCTGTGGACCGCCCAGTATTACCAGCACAGCCTCGGCGACACGTTGAGCTGGGCGCTGCCCGTGCTGCTGCGCCAGGGTGAGTTGGCTGAAGCGCGTCAGGAGCGTTTCTGGTCGATGGTCCCCGGCGCACGCCTGGACGACCCGCGCATCGCCCGTGCCCCGCGCCAGCGAGAAGCCCTCGCCACCCTGGCCCAGCATCCCCACGGCGTGGCCCATCAGCTGTTAAGCAAGCTGATGCTGAGTAAGGACAGCCTCGACCTGCTGCTCGCCAAAGGCCTGGTGCAGGTGGAGATTCGCAAGCATGCCCCCGACCCACGCCACGAACACTGGCTGGCACAGCCGGAATTGCCACTCAACCCGGAGCAACGTGCCGCCTATGAAGCGATTCGCGCGGGCTTCGACAGCTTCCACGCGTTCCTGCTCGCCGGCGTCACCGGCAGCGGCAAGACCGAAGTGTATTTGCAACTGATCCGCGAAACCCTGCAGGCCGGCAAGCAGGCACTGGTGCTGATCCCCGAGATCAACCTCGGCCCGCAGACCCTGGCGCGCTTCGAGCAGCGCTTCAACGCCCGCATCGCCCTGGTGCACTCGGCGGTCAATGACCGTGAGCGCCTGGAAGCCTGGCTGGCGGCACGCGATGGCGAGGCCGACATTATTATCGGCACCCGTTCGGCCCTGTTCACGCCGATGAAAAACCCCGGGTTGATCATCATCGATGAGGAGCACGACGGTTCCTATAAGCAGCAGGAAGGCCTGCGCTACCACGCCCGCGACCTGGCGCTGGTGCGCGCGCGCCAGGAAGACATCCCGATTGTGCTCGGTTCCGCCACGCCCTCCCTGGAGAGCCTGCACAACGCCTACACCGGTCGCTACGGCCTCCTGCGCCTGAACGAACGCGCCGGCGGGGCCAAGCAACCGCGCTTCCTACGCCTGGATGTCAAAAGCCGCCCGTTGGACAGCGGTATTTCCGGGCCGATGCAACAAGCCATCGGCCAGACCCTCGCCGCCGGCCAGCAGGTGCTGGTGTTCCTCAATCGCCGTGGCTTTGCACCGACGCTGCTGTGCCATGACTGCGGCTGGATGTCTGAGTGCGAACGCTGCGATGCACGCATGACTGTGCACCAGCGCTACGGTGAGTTGCGCTGCCATCACTGCGGCCATGTGGAACGGGTACCGCGCCATTGCCCGCAATGCGGCAAAGTCGATCTGCGCCCGGTGGGTGCAGGTACGGAGCGGGCTGAAGAACGCCTGGGCATTCTGTTCCCGGATTTCCCGGTGCTGCGGGTCGACCGCGACAGCACGTCGCGTAAAGACGCGATGAACCAGCTGTTCGCCACCATCCAGAAGGGGCAGCCGTGCATCCTGATCGGCACGCAGATGCTTGCCAAAGGCCACCACTTCCCACGGGTGACGCTGGTGTCGATCCTCGATGCCGACGGCGGACTGTTCTCCGGCGACTTCCGCGCCAGCGAACGCATGGCGCAGTTGATCGTGCAGGTCGCCGGCCGCGCAGGCCGGGCCGAGGAGCCGGGCCGGGTGATTATCCAGACGCACCTGGCCGACCATCCGCTGCTGATTCAGCTGACCGAACAAGGCTACTTTGCCTTCGCCGAACAGGCGCTGAGCGAACGCCGCGCCGCCGGCCTGCCGCCGTTCTCCCATTTGGCCCTGCTACGCGCCGAAGCGCACAAACCGGGGCAGGCCGAAAGTTTTCTGGATCAGGCGTGCAGCACCGCCGAAGGATTGCTCCGCGACTTGGGTCTGAGCGGCATCGAGCTGCTTGGTCCGGTACCGGCCCCCATGGAGCGCCGCGCTGGCCGCTACCGCGCTCAGCTACTTTTGCAGGCGACGTCTCGCGCACCGCTGCATCGACTATTAAGTAGCTGGTTGCTTGCCCTGGAGCAAATGCCCAGCGGCCGACAGGTGCGATGGTCGCTGGATGTAGACCCGGTAGATTTGTATTAAGCCTGGCCATAGGTCCCTCGAAGGTTGGCAAGCCCGCCCTCGCCACGGATAATGCCCAGTTTTTCCACCTGCGCATCACGCGCAGCCGCTTGCGGTACACAGAGAACACCATGAAAGACACCATTCGCCAGCTGATCCAGCAAGCCCTCACCCAACTCGTCAACGAAGGTGTGTTGCCTGAAGGCCTGACGCCGGCGATCCAGGTGGAAAACACGCGCGACAAGACCCACGGTGACTTCGCCAGCAACATCGCAATGATGCTGTCCAAGCCTGCCGGCATGAAGCCCCGCGACCTGGCGGAAAAAATCATCGCCGCGCTGCCGGCTGACGAAAGCGTCACCAAGGCCGAAATCGCCGGCCCGGGCTTTATCAACTTCTTCCAGAACACCCAGGCCCTGGCTGCCCGTCTGGACGCTGCCCTGGCCGATGCCAACATTGGCGCGCACAAGGCCGGCGCCGCCCAGCGTGTGGTCATCGACCTGTCGGCGCCGAACCTGGCCAAAGAGATGCACGTGGGCCACCTGCGCTCCACCATCATCGGCGACGGCGTGGCGCGGGTCCTGGAGTTTCTCGGTGACACCGTGATCCGCCAGAACCACGTGGGCGACTGGGGCACCCAGTTCGGCATGCTGATGGCCTACCTGCAAGAGAACCCGATCACCAGCAACGAGCTGTCGGACCTGGAAAACTTCTACCGCGCCGCCAAGAAGCGCTTCGATGAATCCGAAGAATTCGCCGATCGCGCCCGTGGCCTGGTGGTCAAGTTGCAAGCCGGTGACGCCGAGTGCCTGGCCCTGTGGAACCGTTTCCGCGACATTTCCCTGTCCCACTGCCAGGAAATCTACGAGCTGCTCAACGTCAAATTGACCATGGCCGACGTGATGGGCGAAAGCGCCTACAACGACGACCTGATCAATGTGGTCAATGACCTCAAGGCCAAGGGCCTGCTGGTGGAGAGCAACGGCGCACAGTGCGTGTTCCTCGAAGAATTCAAGACCGCTGATGGCGAGCCGTTGCCCGTGATCATCGTCAAGGCCGATGGTGGCTACCTCTATGCCACCACTGACTTGGCGGCCGTGCGCTACCGCAGCGGCGTGCTCAAGGCGGATCGTGCGCTGTACTTCGTCGACCAGCGCCAGGCCCTGCACTTCCAGCAGGTGTTCGAAGTCGCCCGTCGCGCCGGTTTCGTCACCCACCCGATGCACATGGAACACATGGGCTTCGGCACCATGAACGGCGCCGATGGCCGCCCGTTCAAGACCCGTGACGGCGGCACCGTGAAGCTGATCGACCTGCTCAATGAAGCCCAGGACCGTGCCTACAACCTGGTGAAGGAAAAGAACCCGGAGCTGGCCGAGGCCGACCTGCGCAACATCGCCCGCGTGGTGGGCATTGGCGCGGTGAAATACGCCGACCTGTCCAAGCACCGCACCAGCGACTACAGCTTCAACTTCGAACTGATGCTCAACTTCGAAGGCAACACCGCGCCGTACCTGCTGTACGCCTACACCCGCGTGGCCGGTGTGTTCCGCAAGCTGGGCAAGGACTTCAGCGAAGTCGAAGGCAAAATCGTGCTGGACGCCCCGCACGAACAGGAACTGGCCGCCAAACTGGCGCAATTCGGCGAAGTGCTGAACAGCGTTGGCGAGAAAGGCACGCCGCACATCCTGTGCACCTACCTGTACGAAGTCGCCGGCCTGTTCTCCAGCTTCTACGAGAACTGCCCCATCCTCAGTGCCGACGACGAAGCCCAGAAGCAAAGCCGCCTGCGCCTTGCCGCACTGGCTGGACGGACCCTAAAGCAAGGCCTGGAATTGTTGGGCCTGGAAACTCTGGAGCGTATGTAAGTTGGCTGCCAAGAAAAAACCTGCACCCAAGCGCGGCGCCAGCCGCTATCAGGCCCCGGCGAAGAAGCCGATTCCGGGCTGGTTGTGGATGGCGATCGGCCTTACGGTCGGCGCGTTTATCGTGTTCCTGATGAAGCTGGACCCGGGCAAGGGCGATGACGTCAAGCGGGTCAAGCAGGAGCAGCAGAAGGCCACGAAAATGGCCGAAGCCAACAAGACCGCGCCGAGCCCTACTGCACCGGTGAAGCCGAAGTACGACTTCTACACCCTGCTGCCGGAATCGGAAGTGATCGTGCCGCCTGACGCCGTGCCGGAGAAAACCCTGCCGACGCCGCAAGTGCCGACCACCCCGGTCACTCCAGCCGAAGCCGCGAAGATCGACACCGCGCGCGCCCAGGCCGCGCTGGCCGGCATCACGCCGCCGCCCGCACCGCCAGTGGCCGAAACCAAGGCCGCACCGGTGACCAAGTTCTTCCTGCAAGCGGGCTCGTTCCCGAAACAGGCGGACGCCGATCGTGTACGTGCGCAGATCATCCTGCTGGGCCAGACCGTGACAGTAGAGTCCGGCACCGTGAAGGACGCGACCTGGTACCGCGTGTTGGTGGGGCCGTTCAGCAACCGTGAACAGCTCACCGTGGCGCAGAAACAATTGGCCGGCGCGGGCTTTAGCAACCTGTTGTTACAACAACGCCAGAGCCGCTGACTCTGAGAACACAGCAATACCGATGTGGGAGGGGCTTGCCCCTCCCACATTTTGTTTTGCAGCGCTCTGAAATGCGCGTCAGAACATTGAGCACCACTCGTCCGCCATAAACCCCTGCAGTTGAAATCATCCCCACCACCCCCATATCTACTTCCACCAGGGCATTTTCGCCCCGCTGCGTGGAGACTCTCCCCTTGACCACCATCGTTTCAGTACGTCGCCACGGCAAAGTCGTCATGGGCGGCGACGGCCAGGTTTCCCTTGGCAACACCGTGATGAAAGGTAACGCCAAGAAAGTGCGTCGCCTGTACCACGGTCAGGTTCTCGCAGGCTTTGCCGGCGCTACCGCCGACGCCTTCACCCTCTTCGAACGCTTCGAAGGCCAGTTGGAGAAACACCAGGGCCACCTCGTGCGCGCCGCTGTCGAGCTCGCCAAAGAATGGCGCACCGACCGCTCCCTCAGCCGTCTGGAAGCCATGCTGGCCGTAGCCAACAAAGACGCTTCCCTGATCATCACCGGCAACGGCGATGTGGTTGAGCCCGAACATGGCCTGATCGCCATGGGTTCCGGCGGTGGCTACGCCCAGGCGGCTGCCAGCGCGCTGTTGAAGAAAACCGACCTGTCGGCCCGCGAGATCGTCGAGACCGCCCTGGGTATCGCTGGCGATATCTGCGTGTTCACCAACCACAACCAGACCATTGAGGAGCAGGACCTCGCCGAGTAAGCCGTAGGCTTATTCACGCTTGAGGCCGCCAAACACTATGTCCATGACTCCCCGCGAAATCGTCCATGAACTCAACCGCCATATCATCGGCCAGGACGATGCCAAGCGCGCCGTTGCCATCGCGCTGCGTAACCGCTGGCGCCGGATGCAACTGCCCGAAGAACTGCGCGTTGAAGTAACGCCAAAGAACATCCTGATGATCGGCCCTACGGGCGTGGGTAAAACCGAAATCGCCCGTCGCCTGGCCAAACTGGCCAACGCGCCGTTCATCAAGGTCGAAGCCACCAAGTTCACCGAAGTGGGCTATGTGGGTCGTGACGTTGAATCGATCATTCGTGACCTGGCCGACGCCGCCCTGAAAATGTTCCGCGAACAGGAAGTGACCAAGGTCAGCCATCGCGCCGAAGACGCCGCTGAAGAACGCATTCTCGATGCCCTGCTGCCACCGGCGCGCATGGGTTTCAACGAAGATGCCGCACCGGCCTCGGATTCCAACACCCGCCAGCTGTTCCGCAAGCGCCTGCGTGAAGGCCAGCTGGATGACAAGGAAATCGAGATCGAAGTCGCCGAGCATGCAGGTGTCGATATCTCTGCCCCACCGGGCATGGAAGAAATGACCAACCAGCTGCAAAGCCTGTTTGCCAATATGGGCAAGGGCAAGAAGAAGAGCCGCAAGCTCAAGGTGAAGGACGCGCTGAAAATGGTGCGCGACGAGGAAGCCGGGCGCCTGGTCAATGAGGAAGAACTCAAGGCCAAGGCCCTGGAAGCCGTCGAGCAGCACGGCATCGTGTTTATCGACGAAATCGACAAGGTCGCCAAGCGCGGCAATTCCGGCGGCGTCGACGTGTCCCGCGAAGGCGTGCAGCGCGACCTGCTGCCGCTGATCGAAGGTTGCACCGTGAACACCAAGCTGGGCATGGTCAAGACCGACCACATCCTGTTCATCGCCTCCGGTGCGTTCCACCTGAGCAAGCCGAGCGACCTGGTGCCGGAGCTGCAAGGCCGCCTGCCGATTCGCGTGGAACTCAAGGCGCTGACTCCGGGTGACTTCGAACGCATCCTCAGCGAGCCGCATGCGTCGCTGACCGAGCAGTACCGTGAGTTGCTGAAAACCGAAGGCCTGGGGATCGAATTCCAGGCCGACGGCATCAAGCGCCTGGCGGAGATCGCCTGGCAGGTCAACGAGAAGACCGAGAACATCGGCGCCCGTCGCCTGCACACCTTGCTGGAGCGTCTGCTGGAGGAAGTGTCCTTCAGCGCGGGCGACATGGCGGGCGCGCAGAATGGCGAGGCCATCAAGATCGACGCGGAGTACGTCAACAGCCACTTGGGCGAATTGGCGCAGAACGAAGACTTGTCGCGCTATATTCTGTAAGCCTCACACAGAATCACTTCGCTTCAATGCGCTTTACTTCAATGTGGGAGGGGGTTTGCCCCCGATAGCGGTCCGTCAGACAGGTATGTGCTGACTGACACACTGCTATCGGGGGCAAGCCCCCTCCTACATTTCTGAGCCGGTTTCTTCAGGGTTATCTCCAATGTCAAAATTTCCTACGGCTGTAAACCTGCACAAAACCTCAAACACCCTCGGCCTCACCTACGGGCCCGACGAGGTGTACCAACTCCCCGCCGAACTGCTGCGCACCCACTCGCCTTCCGCCGAGGTCCAGGGCCATGGCAAACCCATCCTGCAATTCGGCAAGCTCAACGTTCGGTTGACCAAGGTTGAACCGGCCGGTCAGTACGCACTGAAATTGAGCTTCGACGACGGTCATGACAGCGGACTGTTCACGTGGGACTACCTCTACCAATTGGCCTTACGCCAGGACGCGCTGTGGGCCGATTATCTGGCCGAACTCAAAGCCGCCGGAAAAACCCGCGATCCGAGCCAATCGGTCGTGCGGCTGATGCTCTAGCCCAGGCGTCTTGCTCTTTAGAGGGCATTTTCTAATTTCATCTGCTTGAATGCCCTGTCGTGCGGCCAACGAATGGCCCGCTTGCGAAAAAAATTAAACTCGGGTAACCAATGGAACTGGCAAGTTCCCTGCATTTGACGATGCGGTATTTACGGTCACCCGAGTCGCAGTACCTGGCGTGTGTTGTGTATCGAAACTGGGTGCGCAAAGCAGTAGGCCGGTACTCGTCTTTCGGACAATGGAGCGTCGTAGATGAGTAACAAGAACAACGATGACTTGAAACGCCAGGCCTCGGACAACACCCTGGGGCTCAACCCGATCATCGCGTTACGGAAAAAGGATTTACTCGCCTCGGCGAAGATGGTGCTGACCCAAGCCATCAGGCAACCGCTGCACAGCGTCAAGCACGTCGCCCATTTTGGTGTCGAGTTGAAGAACGTGATGTTCGGCAAATCCGAGTTGGTGCCGGAGAACGACGACCGTCGTTTCCATGACCCGGCCTGGAGCCAGAACCCGCTCTACAAACGTTACCTGCAAACCTACCTGGCGTGGCGCAAGGAACTGCACGACTGGATCGGTGACAGCAACCTGTCGCCCCAGGACATCAGCCGCGGTCACTTCGTGATCAACCTGATGACCGAAGCCATGGCGCCCACCAACAGCGCGGCCAACCCGGCGGCGGTCAAACGCTTCTTTGAAACCGGCGGCAAGAGCCTGCTGGACGGCCTGTCCCACCTGGCCAAGGACATGGTGCACAACGGCGGCATGCCGAGCCAAGTCAACATGGGGGCCTTTGAGGTGGGCAAGAGCCTGGGCACCACCGAAGGCGCCGTGGTGTTTCGCAATGACGTGCTGGAGCTGATCCAGTACAAGCCGATCACCGAACAGGTGCACGAGCGCCCCCTGCTGGTGGTGCCGCCGCAGATCAACAAATTCTATGTATTCGACTTGAGCCCGGATAAAAGCCTGGCGCGCTTCTGCCTGCGCAACGGGCAGCAGACGTTTATCGTGAGCTGGCGCAACCCGACCAAGGCCCAGCGTGAGTGGGGGCTGTCGACCTACATCGAGGCGCTCAAGGAAGCCGTGGACGTGGTCACCGCGATCACCGGCAGCAAAGACATCAACATGCTCGGCGCCTGTTCCGGTGGTATCACCTGCACCGCCCTGCTCGGCCACTATGCGGCGCTGGGGGAGAAAAAGGTCAACGCCTTGACCCTGCTGGTCAGTGTGCTGGACACCACCCTGGACACCCAGGTCGCGCTGTTCGTCGACGAGCAGACCCTGGAAGCGGCCAAGCGCCACTCCTACCAGGCTGGCGTCCTCGAAGGCCGCGACATGGCCAAGGTCTTCGCCTGGATGCGCCCCAACGACTTGATCTGGAATTACTGGGTCAACAATTACCTGCTGGGCAACGAGCCGCCGGTGTTCGACATCCTGTTCTGGAACAACGACACCACGCGCCTGCCGGCGGCCTTTCACGGCGACCTGATCGAACTGTTCAAGAACAACCCGCTGGTGCGCGCCAACGCCCTGGAAGTGTGCGGCACGCCCATCGACCTCAAGCAGGTCACCGCGGATATCTACTCACTGGCCGGCACCAACGACCACATCACGCCGTGGCCGTCCTGCTACAAGTCGGCGCAGCTGTTCGGCGGCAAGGTGGAATTCGTGTTGTCCAGCAGCGGGCATATCCAGAGCATCCTCAACCCGCCGGGCAACCCCAAGGCGCGCTACCAGACCAGTGACAGCCTCACGGGGAACGCACTGGACTGGCAGGAGAATGCGACCAAGCACACCGATTCGTGGTGGCTGCACTGGCAGGCGTGGCAGGCGGAGCGGGCGGGTAAACTGAAGAAATCGCCGACGAGTTTGGGTAATAAGACCTACGCAGCAGCTGAAGCGGCCCCAGGCACCTATGTGCACGAACGCTAAGCAGATGTTTGGTTGAAATGCAGCTCCCACATGGACCGCATCGCCCATAAGACTTACGCACCACCTGACAGGGCTCGAGCATGCCGCAACCGTTCATCTTTCGCACCATCGACCTGGATGGCCAGACCCTCCGCACGGCGGTGCGCCCGGGCAAGCCTCACTTGACACCGCTGCTGATCTTCAATGGCATCGGCGCCAACCTTGAGCTGGTGTTTCCGTTCGTCCAGGCACTGGACCCGGACCTGGAAGTGATTGCCTTCGATGTGCCGGGCGTCGGGGGGTCCTCGACGCCCAAGCGGCCGTACCGGTTTCCCGGCCTGGCCAAGCTTACCGCGCGCATGCTCGATTACCTCGACTACGGCCAGGTCAGCGTTGTGGGTGTTTCGTGGGGCGGCGCGCTGGCGCAGCAGTTTGCCTACGACTACCCGGAGCGCTGCAAGAAACTGATCCTGGCGGCCACGGCGGCGGGTGCGGTGATGGTGCCGGGCAAGCCGAAAGTATTGTGGCTGATGGCCAGCCCACGCCGTTATATCCAGCCGTCCCATGTGGTACGGATTGCGCCAATGATTTACGGCGGCTCGTTCCGCCGTGATTCTAACCTCGCCGCCGACCACGCGAGCAAAGTGCGCTCGGCCGGCAAGCTGGGTTACTACTGGCAACTGTTCGCCGGGCTGGGCTGGACCAGCATTCACTGGCTGCACAAGATCCGCCAACCGACCCTGGTGCTGGCGGGGGATGACGACCCGCTGATCCCGCTGATCAACATGCGCGTGCTGGCCTGGCGCATTCCCAACGCACAGCTGCACATCATCGATGACGGCCACCTGTTCCTGATCACTCGCGCCGAGGCCGTGGCACCGATCATCATGAAGTTTCTCGAAGAGGAGCGCATGCGTGCGGTGATTCATCCGCGCCCGGCCGTGTAAGGACCCCAGCGCCGCGCAACTTGCCAGGAACCGGCTATGGTTCTGAATTGGCGTGCCTGTTTGATGGCTTGACGAAGGAGTGTTGGCTCATGCGAGAAAGACCCGTGACGAACCCGGCGCCCACCCCTGCCGCGTTCATCAATGCGCAAAATGCGATCACCGGCCTGCGCGGTCGGGACCTGTTGTCGACGTTGCGCAGCGTGGCCGCCCATGGCTTGCGCAACCCGGTGCACACTGCGCGGCATGCCTGGCAGTTGAGCGGCCAACTGGGTCGCGTACTGCTGGGCGAGACCGTGCACGAGCCCAACCCCAACGACAGCCGCTTCACCGACCCCACCTGGAAGCTCAACCCGTTTTACCGGCGCAGCTTGCAGGCTTACTTGAGCTGGCAGAAACAGACGCGTCACTGGATCGACGACAGCACCCTCAGCGACGACGACCGCGCTCGCGCACACTTCGCCTTTTCCCTGCTTAACGATGCGGTGTCGCCATCCAACACCCTGCTCAACCCGCTGGCCATCAAGGAATTACTCAACTCCGGCGGCAACAGCGTGGTGCGCGGTGCCACCCACCTGTTCGAAGACCTGCTGCACAACAACGGCCTGCCGCGCCAGGTGAGCAAGCACGCGTTCGAAGTGGGCAAGACCGTCGCCACCACCCCTGGCTCCGTGGTGTTTCGCAACGAACTGCTGGAGCTGATCCAATACAAGCCCATGAGCGAAAAGCAATACGCCAAGCCGTTGCTGGTGGTGCCGCCGCAGATCAACAAGTACTACATTTTCGACCTGAGCCCGGCCAACAGCTTTGTGCAGTACGCGCTTAAAAATGGCCTGCAGACGTTCATGGTCAGCTGGCGCAACCCGGATGTGCGCCATCGCGAGTGGGGCCTCTCCACCTACGTCGCCGCGCTGGAGGAAGCGCTCAACGTGTGCCGCGCCATCACCGGCGCCCGCGAGGTCAACCTGATGGGCGCCTGCGCCGGCGGGCTGACCATCGCTGCGCTTCAAGGTCACCTGCAAGCCAAGCGCCAGCTGCGCCGCGTGTCCAGCGCCAGCTATTTGGTGAGCCTGCTCGACAGCCAGATCGACAGCCCCGCCACCCTGTTCGTCGACGAGCAAACCCTGGAAGCCGCCAAGCGCCGCTCCTACCAGCAAGGCGTGCTGGACGGCCGTGACATGGCCAAGGTGTTCGCCTGGATGCGCCCCAACGACCTGATCTGGAACTACTGGATCAACAACTACCTGCTGGGCAAGGAACCGCCAGCCTTCGACATCCTCTACTGGAACAACGACAACACGCGCCTGCCCGCCGCCCTGCATGGCGACCTGCTGGACTTCTTCAAGCACAACCCGCTGAGCCACCCCGGTGGCCTGGAAGTGTGCGGCACGCCGATCGACTTGCAGAAGGTCACGGTGGACAGCTTCAGCGTGGCCGGGATCAACGACCACATCACCCCGTGGGACGCGGTGTATCGCTCCACCCAATTGCTGGGCGGTGACAAGCGCTTCGTGCTGTCCAACAGCGGGCATATCCAGAGCATCCTCAACCCGCCAGGCAACCCCAAGGCCAATTACGTCGAGAACCTCAAGCTGAGCAGTGACCCGCGTGCCTGGTACTACGACGCCAATCACGTCGAAGGCAGCTGGTGGCCGCAATGGCTCGCGTGGATCCAGCAGCGCTCCGGCGTACAGCGCGAGACCCTTACCGCCCTGGGCAACCAGAATTACCCACCGATGGAAGCAGCGCCGGGCACTTACGTGCGGGTGCGTTGAGCTCAACGATCAGATTAAGAAGACTGGATGAAGACCCGCGACCGGATCCTTGAATGTGCCCTGAAGTTGTTCAACCAAAAGGGCGAGCCAAACGTGTCGACCATGGAGGTGGCCAATGAAATGGGGATCAGCCCCGGCAACCTCTACTACCATTTCCATGGCAAGGAGCCGCTGGTGCTCGGGCTGTTCGAGCGCTTTCAACATGAACTGGCGCCGCTGCTCGACCCACCCGCGGACGCGCAGTTGGAACCTCAGGATTACTGGCTGTTCCTGCACCTGATCGTCGAGCGCATGGCCCACTACCGCTTTCTGTTCCAGGACCTGTCGAACCTCGCCGGGCGCCTGCCCAAGCTGGCCAAGGGCATTCGTAACCTGCTCACGGCGCTCAAGCGCACGCTGGCGTCATTGTTGGCGCGGTTGAAAGCCGCCGGGCAGTTGGTCAGTGACACCCAGGCGCTGGGCCAACTGGTGGAACAAATCACCATGACGCTGCTGTTTTCGCTGGACTATCAGCGAATTATCGACCGGGAAGGAGAAGTGCAAGTTGTTGTGTACCAAATCATGATGTTGGTGGCGCCGCACTTATTGCCCCCCGCTCGACAGGCCACTGAGCGACTGGCATTACGTTACTTGGACTCACCGATCTAAATTACAACAAAAAGTAATAATTCCTACAGCAACTTTACTACTCCGGCTCGCCAAACTGATGCGTGAACTTAAACAACTCGCTGTCAGTTTTTATACCCAATTTTCGATAAGCCGATTGCTTTTGCGTACTGATCGTACTTGCACTGCGTGAAAACTTTTCTGCAATCGAACCCACCGACATTCCATCAAGAAAACACCGCAGCACTTCCTGCTCTTTGGGGGTGAGGCAAGCGTTCAACTGGGAAGTGACAGGCAACTCCATTCTGGATTCGATCATCCGCCCATTGGATGAAGGCTGCATCCCCTGCAACGCCGAGAGCATGGTCGGGTGCAGGTACACCCTGCCCTTGGCCACGGTGCGGATCGCCGCAATCAATTCAGTCAGCTTTTGAGTCTTGCCCAAAACGCCGTAGCTGCCGGCCTTCAACGCCAGTGAAACCGTGGCCGGCGTGTAATGTGAAGTGACGACGATCGGCTTGCAGTGCTTGAAACGCCGGCTGAGTGCGCGGATCAGGCTCAGCCCGTCCATGTCCGAAGGCCCCAGGATGAAGTCCATGACCAGCACATCCACGCGGCGTCGGGCAAGCGCTTCCAGCAGATCCCGGCTCGTGCCATACGACCCGACAACCTTCAGGTCGGCCTCTTTACCCAGCCCCAGTTCGATCCCCTGTCGAACCATTTCATGATCATCCAGCAACATGATGGTGTGCATATTGGAAATTGACGTAGGCATCAGCAAACCCGCTTTAGTGAGTACGGCGCAAAAAATCTCAAGCTTTAGCGCGCAGGGTATATCCCAGCCCCGTTCTTGTATCAACATGGAAAAATTAAGGAGCATTCTTTCAGACTTGACCGAGAGCAACGTCCTACACATGTGCGTCAATACAAAAGTTCCGATTGGATATAGAAGTTTTCGAACGATCACGAGTTGAATCTCGTTATTTCTCTATGGGCAACTTCCACGTTTCAGAACAAATTACGCAGGCCTCGTCAACTGGCCGGTTATAACAAACAAAACAGGCCAGGTTGGCGGGTCATTTGATAATTCATGATCGGGACTCCTATGAAACTCAAAGCTCTCTCTACCCTAGCAGCCGCTGTTGCCCTGGCCGCCGGCGTATCGCAAGGCGCACTCGCCGCCAACGACGGCGTCATCAACTTCACCGGGCTGGTCAACGACACAACCTGCACCATCGAAGGTGCAACGCCAGGAACGGGTGCAGTCGTCAAGGACGTCAATCTCGGTGGTGTGTCCGCCGCACGCCTCGCCAAGCCAGGTGATCGTGCCAACCTGACCGGCTTCACTATTCGCATTGGCGCGCCTGGGCAAGGCAGTTGCACCAACGGCCGTACCGCCATGGTCGCGTTCGACCCCACCAGCGCCGCCATCGATGTGGCAACCGGTCGCCTGAACATCGACGGTTACGACAACCCGGACGACACCACCAACGCCAAGAACGTGCAGGTTGAAGTCACCAACCGCGATGGCACGCCGATCCACGTCTACACCGAGAAGTCGGAAGGCGTCGTGATCGTCGACAACCAGGCGGTCATTCCCCTGGCTGCACAAATGTACGCCAGCGGCGCTGCCACCGAAGGTACGGTCAAGACCCGCGTCGGCTTCATGGTCGTGTACGCGGACTAAGGGACATTCGCGCTCGCACACGTGAGCCGTGCATGTATCGGACCTGCCGCCTCAGGGCAGGTCCTTCCCTGGATTCACAAGAGATTTGCAATATGAAAACAATGGCCTGGCTCGCGCTCGCCACCTGTGCATTCGGACTGCTGTCGCTGCAAACGACCCCAGCCCATGCAGGCGTGATTATTTATGGCACTCGCGTGATCTTCCCAGCCGAGCAACAAGAGGTTGTCGTACGCCTGGAGAACAAGGGGGACCGTCCGGCACTGGTACAGGCCTGGCTGGATACGGGCGACGTGAGTTCGACACCGGCGACGGCGCAAACCCCATTCACGTTGTCACCGCCGATCTTTCGCATTGAACCTCACCAGCAGCAGGCACTGCGCCTGCGTCATCTGGGCAATCCCGTACCCAATGATCGTGAAAGCCTGTATTGGTTGAATGTGCTGGAGGTGCCTCCCGTGACTGCCGGTGCCGAACAAAACAATCAGATCGAACTGGCCTTCCGTACACGACTGCGCGTGTTCCTGCGCCCTGGCGCCTTGCCCTACCCGGTCGAAACCGCACCATCGAAACTGCAGTGGAAACTGGTTTCCCATAAACAAGGCTATGCGTTGCAGGCGACCAACCCAACGCCGTACCACGTTTCCCTGACGTCGGTGGACTTGCTGAACGAAGGAAAACGGTTCAGCAAAGCGCCCAACAAAGAGGCCAACGACGGCCTGCTCCTTCCCGCCGGCGATGTAAAAACCTTTGTGCTGCCCACGTTGCGCGATCGCCCTGAAGGCAAACCAAAAGTCGAGTTCATCAGCGTCAGCGACTTTGGCGCGCGGGTGCGCCATTCGGCAAACCTAACCGTTACGTCCGCCAGATGACCTGCCCATGAGCACTTCCTGCATGCCACGCCTATCCATCAAATTCATCGCCTTGGCCTTCGCGCTGCTCGGCACTGCTGCCGTGCAGGCGAGTGTCATCATCAATAACACCCGCATCGTCTATGGGCAGAGTGACAAGGAAGTCACGGTCAGGCTTGAAAGCAAAAACCAGGCTCCGGTACTGGTACAAACCTGGCTGGACAAGGGCGACGAGCATTCGACACCGGACCTGGCAGGCATCCCATTCGTGGCGACACCACCGATCTTTCGCATGGAGCCGGCCAAACAGCAGGTCATACGTCTGGCCTATACGGGGGAGCCCCTTCCCTCGAACCAGGAAACCCTGTTTTGGTTCAACCTGCTGGAGGTGCCCGCTCAATCACAGAGTGACCAAGAGGGTAACCAACTGCAGCTTGCCTTCCGCTCACGGATCAAACTGTTCTTTCGGCCAAAAGACCTCGCCTCTGCAGTCGAGGATGCACCTGGAAAACTGCAGTGGCGGCGCGAGTCCACAGAGCAGGGCCAAGTCCTGGAAGTGTACAACCCGACGCCTTACCACGTGACGTTCGACCAGATCGACGTACTCGAATCCAAGCAGCGCCATGCCCGCAAAACCGCAGCAGCATCCAGCACGGACAACATGGTGGTCCCCGGGGGGCGCAACCGCTTTGAAATACCCACCCTCAAGGCGCTGCCGGGGGCTGCGATGACTGTGGAATTCGAGACGCTCGATGACTTCGGGACGAAGATTTCACACAGCGCCAAGGTCTCGACATGACGACCTAGCAAGTCCCGCAGCGGCACCTGGCCAAGTGCTCTCAGATCACCTGGCAACACTATCCATTTAACCCGACGCGATCCGCTGATGCCCTTTTTTCTCGGGCAGGACTTCCCTATGCCCGAATTCGAACAGTCCCTATTTTTTGGAAGGGTAAACATGAGTTTGAAAGCGCCAGCCGGCATAAGAATCCGGCCTTTACCGCGTCATCGATTGATGTTCACGGTACCCTACCTCTTGTTACTGAGCGGCACCTACGCCACCGCCGCCCAGGGTGTCGAAAATGTCGAGTTCAACCCGGCCTTTTTTCCAGATGGTGCAAGCGGTCAGCAGGTGGACGTATCCAAGTTCAGCCAGGGTAACATCGTGTTGCCTGGCAGTTACCGAACCGATGTCTACCTCAACGGCCAGTGGATCGGGCGAGAAACGCTGGAGTTCATCGCTGCGCAAGGGCGCGATTCCGCGCAGATGTGCCTGGAGCGCGACGCACTGCTCAGGTTCGGCATCGACCTGGAATCGCCGCACAAACAACCGCTTGAAGCAGGACAAACCCCACCCCCACCGTTTGCCCCTTGCGATGACATCGCCACCTACCTGCCGGGCAGCACCAGCCAGTTCGACCCGGGGGAAAACCGCTTGGACTTGCAGGTGCCTCAGGTCTACCTGTCCCGCAAGGCACGGGGTTACGTCGACCCCAAGCACTGGGACGGCGGCGTCGATGCCGCGTTCGTGCGTTACAACGCCAATACCTTTGCCACACGGGCCAATGGACGCGCCATAAACTCCCACTACCTGGGGTTGAATACCGGCCTCAACCTGGGGGAGTGGCATTGGCGCCACAACGGCAGTTACAGCTATACCGACGTCGGCTCGGGCTATCAAAGCAGCAGCACCTACGTGCAGCGCGAAATCGGCCCACTGCGGTCACAGTTGATGCTGGGCGAGATCTACACCTCGGGCGAACTGTTCGACAGCGTGCGGCTGCGCGGTGCCAGCCTGTTCAGCGATGACCGGATGCTGCCTGACTCCCAGACCGGGTTTGCCCCCGTCGTGCGGGGTGTTGCCGAAACCAACGCAAGGGTCACCGTGCGCCAGCGCGGCGTATTGCTGACTGAAACCTCCGTCGCCCCCGGCCCCTTTGTGCTCGATGACCTGTTTCCAACCGGCTACGGCGGCGACTTGATCGTCACCGTCACCGAGGCAGATGGCCGCCAGCGCGAGTTCATCGTACCGTTCGCCGCCAACGCGAACCTGTTGCGTGCTGGCCACAACCGCTATTCGGTGAGCGTCGGCCAGTTGGACGAAATTGGCCTGCTACACCCCACGACGTTGATGCAGGGGACCTATCAACATGGCCTCAACAACCTGCTGACCGGATACGCCGGTGCGGTGTTCGGTGAGGACTATCGCTCGCAGTTGCTGGGGGCGGCGTTCAACACGCCCTATGGCGCACTGTCACTGGACGTGACCAATTCCAGTGCGCAGTTGCCGGGGAATGGTTCACGTGAAGGACAAAGCCTGCAATTTCGCTACAGCAAGAACTTCACGGACACGGGCACCCACTTTGCCCTCGGTGCCTATCGTTATTCGACGGAAGGCTTCCTGAGCGTGGGTGACGCAGCACGGGTGCGCGACCTCGCCATTGAGGGCCGCAGCCTGGACAACCTCTCGCGACTGCGCGACAGGATGGACATCAGCCTCAATCAAAGCCTGGGCAAAGGCTCGGTCTACCTGACCGGCTCTTCACAGAACTACTGGAACCGCAACAGCGGCAACCTGACCTTCACCGCAGGTTACACCAGCAGCTGGAAAGGCATGCATTACACCGTGAGTGCGCAACGCACCAGGGACCTGTTGAGCGACCGAGTGGACAAGCAAATCGACCTGACCCTGAGCTTCCCACTGGGCAGTGGCGCACGCGCACCGACCCTGACGACCACTGCGTATCGCGGCAGCCAGAACAACGGCGAGCGCGTGAACGTGGGCGGCAGCCTGGGTGAGCGCAGCGAATTCACCTACGGGGTGGGGGCCAGCCGCACGCAGGGCAGCTCGAGCGCGGCCAGTGCGGACGCGAAGTACCAGGCCAGTTTCGGGGTGGTGTCTGCAGGTTACGGGCACAGCAGCGCCTACCGTGCGACGTCCCTCGGCATGACCGGCGGTATCGTCGCTCACGGCGGCGGCGTGACCTTCGCCCCGGAACTGGGCGACACCATCGCCATCGTCCAGGCACCTGACGCACAGGGGGCCAGGATCAACGGCAACCACGGCGCCCAGGTCGGCAGCAGCGGCTATGCCGTGGTGCCTCACCTCACGCCGTACCGCCAGAACGTGGTCGAGCTGGACCCCAAGGACCTGTCCGTGGATGTGGAGCTCAAGACTGCCGCGCAAAACGTTGCGCCGCGTGCGGGTTCGGTGGTGAAGCTGCAGTTCGACACGGTCAGCGGCCAGGCCATCTTGATCACCGCACTGCGCGAGGATGGCAGCCCACTGCCGTTCGGGTCGGATGTGTTCGATGAAGAGGGCGCCAGCGTCGGCGTGGTCGGTCAGGGCGGCAAGGCGTTTGTGCGGGTAGCGCGTCCGCAGGGGGTTTTGACTGTCAAGTGGGGAGGCAGTGCCAGTGCGTCTTGCCGCTTGAACTACGACGTGGGCACAGCGCCTGCCTTCGATGGCGTTGAGCGTTTGCGTCAGCTCGACGCAGGCCAATGTCAGGGCGAAAACCTGGGTGCCATGCAACACGCACCAGCCTCCGAGGTTTCCCATGCGCCCGCATGATCATCAGGTCTTTGTGCAGATTTCCGGGAGGACATGATGAAGCATTCCTTCAGACACATTTCAGTATTGAGGGTAAAAGTCAGCGACTTCACAGACGCCGTCTACGACGGCGCCAACAACGTCGAGCTGACGGCCGACTGCACCAGTACGAGCACTGCCTCTAGGGTTCTACCGGCAGACCTGCACCGGGAAATAGCGCCCTACTCGCCGACACTGGCACAGCCAATGGCTTACCCCTTGGGCTGTCCTCCCGCCTTAATGGCCTATCGCAGGGACGGCACGGCCGGCCAAGGCACGCTCGTCAGCACAACGACCGTCAATATCACCCACAACTAACGGATTGGGAGACTGATGAATCAGACGCAAGGAAGCGTCCGGCACAGCCCTGATGTTCAAACGCCTCACTTGCCACGACGGAAATGAAGATGAAAAATCTCGCCAAACTGTCCTCGATGCTACTGACCTTCGGCTTACCGTTGACCGCTCAGGCGTACTGCGACCGGTACCCGAACTCCACGCTAACCCTCAACCTGCCGGCCTCTATTACCGTGCCGGATAGTCTTCCCATCGGCGGCGTCATCACCAGCCAGGCGTTCACCGGTTCAGCGCCGGCCTTTTTCACCACGTGCACCAGTGCAGTCAGTCGAAAATTCACCGGGCGATATCCGGATGACCGATACCCCGGCTCACTCATTTACAAAACCGAAGTCCCAGGCGTCGGCCTGCGCATTCAGATGACCTGGGCCGATGGTACTGGCTCGTCTTTTTTCTCAATTCATAGCTCGCCCTACCATCAGGTGTGGGGAAAGATCCCCAGCTTCACCTCTGCCACCGCTACGTTCTACAAGATGGCTCAGGTGACCACCGGGACGATACCGGCCGGAAACATCTGGGATTACCGATGGGTGCACACGCCCGAAGTTTTTCGCCTGAACTTCGGCACCTCAACACGCTTTGTCAGACCGTTGGCCACCTGCGACCTGGCAGCCGGTGACGTCAACCGCACCATTACGCTCCCGCCGATCAAGGCCAGTGCTTTGAAGGACGCCGACTACGCTGGCGCGATCAACTTCGACCTGACCGCCAATTGCACGGGCGCGACTGCTGTCACCTATTACTTCAGCGGCACCCCCGCTCCCGTGAACTTCGGTCTCTTTGCCAATACCGGCACTGCCCGCGGCGTAGGCCTGTGGCTGTACTCGCGCATCAACGGCCTGGTCCAGACGGTAACGCCTACAGGGGCTGACGCATGGCGCTGGATACCCATTTCCGGCAACCGTGCCGTACTTCCGCTCACCGCCGCCTATGGCAAAAACGGCACCGTGAGTGCTGGCACGCTCGTCAGCACGGCCACCATCAACATCACCTACAACTAAAACCCTGAGGAGTAAACAATGAAGACCCCACTACTGCCATTCCTGTTGGCAATCACAGCAAGTCTCGCCGCCGCAACGAGTCAAGCTGCTTCGGTAGGGACATTGCGCTTTAGCGGCGTGGTCAACGGCGGCACGTGTGATCTCGCAGCGGGCGATGTGAGCCGAAACATTCCCCTGCCGGAGGTCAAAATCTCGGATTTTGATTCCGCCGTGTTCGCAGGTGAAACTGAATTCAGCATCTCTGCCGATTGCGACTCGGACATCCGCAACGTGATCTTTGAGTTTGCCGGCACACCCGCCAGTGGCAATGGATTGCTGTACAGCAACACCGGCACCTCAGCCGGCACCGCGCTCTGGCTGAGATCTGGCGCCACCCTCCCCGCCAACGGAACCCCAGCCGAGCGCAGCCGCACGGTGGCTACCAGCGGCAAGAAAGCCGAACTGCCACTCAAGGCCGCTTACCATAAATCCAGTGGAGCAATCACTAAAGGCACCTTGGCCAGCGCTGTGACGGTTTCCATCACTTACAACTGATATCCAAGGACCGTTGATGAAACTTCATGCCCTTCTACTCCTATTGCCGATCACCGCTGGACTGGCCAATACGGTGCAGGCCGCCACTACCGGAATCCTCACTTTCAGAGGCCAGATAAACGCCGGAACGTGCGACTTATCCGCCGGTGATGTGAGCCGCACCATCACGTTGCCTCCGGTCAAAGTCTCAGACTTTGCCAGCTCACAGACCCCGGGCACAATTCAATTCAACCTGACCGCCGACTGCGAATCCGACATCAAAAACGTGTACTTCCTGTTCACAGGTACCCCTTCTACCGGGAATGCTGCACTTTTTGCCAATACAGGCACTTCAGCAGGGACGGCACTCGCATTTGCCCACCACGGGTATGCGTGGATTCCCGCCAACGGCACCCCCGCACAGCGCACTCGGCAGATCGCAACTACCGGCGGCAAAGCGGTAATAGGAATGTCCGCGAGCTACTCCGCAACCGGTGCAGCGATCACAAAGGGTACGTTGATCAGTACCATGACCGTCTCCATCACTTACAACTGATGACGACCAAGGAGAAAAGCCCCTAACGGGCCCCGGCGCTTGAACAATTTGGACAACGGTGTCTGGTGGGCGCTCTCGTGCTTGAACTGGTTCTATGTTGCATGAAGAACCGAGCCACCATGTGGGACAGCAGGCCAAAAAAAGCCCGACCTTGATAGGCCGGGCTCTTTTTATCCTGGGAACAATCAGGACTGACTGGATGGCGTCGGGGTTGCCGGCGTTGCAGTCGAGGTAGCGGCAGGTGTTGGTGCCGACACCGAGTTGGCTGTCGAAGCAGTTGGCGCCGGCGTGGCAGGCTTGGCCGCTACGGCGGGCTTGGGCGCTGCTGGTTTTTTGGCAACCGCTGGCTTTTTCGCGGCAGCGGGTTTTGCAGCAGGCTTGGCAGCCGCAGGTTTTGCCGCAGGTTTTGCGGCTGCGGTTTTGGCGGCGGGTTTTGCGGCGGCCTTGGCTGCGGGTTTGGCAGCAGGCTTGGCAGCCGCTTTAGCGGCGACCGGTTTGGCGGCAGCCTTGGCTGCGGGCTTGGCCGCTGCGGTTTTAGCAGCAGGCTTGGCGGCTGGCTTGGCGGCAGTTTTGGCCGGCGCCTTGGCCGCAGGTTTTGCAGCCGGTTTGGCCGCCGCTTTTACCAGAGGCTTGGCCGCAGGTTTCGCTGCGGGTTTGGCTGCTGCGGTCTTAGCAGCAGGCTTGGCCGCGGCTGTTTTCACGGGGGCCACTTTGGCGCCGGTGAGTTTTTCGATTTGCTTGGTCAGGGTATCGACCTTGCTGTGCAGCGTCTTCAGCTCGGCCTTGCTCGGCACGCCCAGTCGCGAAATGGCACTGTTGAGGCGCTTGTCGAAGGTTTCTTCCAACTTGCCCCAAGTGTCAGAAATGCTCGACTTGGCAGAACCGGCCGTTGCCTTGGCCGCTTCAACTTTCTTGCCAACCGTAGTCTTGGTCAACTTCTCGGCCTTCTCGCCGTCCTTGACCAACGTCTCGAAGTATTTACCGCCGTCACTGCTCACCTTCGAGTACACGCCTAAACCAGCCAGCCAGATCTTTCGGGAATATTTTTCAACTTCCCCGACCCACGAGCTGCCTTCTTTCTGAGTAGTCTTTTTAACAGCCATCCCGATGTCTCCTTAGTGTTTACGCGCGACACGTTCGAGCAATGCCGTCAGCTCTTCGAGCTTAGCAGAGAGTGTCTCCACGTCATGTTTAGACGCAATGCCGATCCGATTCAAGGCACTTGCAACTCGCGTGTCAAAGGCTTTTTCAACTTTATCCAGCTGAACTTCAACCACGCCTTTCACCGAGGAGACATTACTCTTTACTTGGTCTATCTGACTGTTGGCCGCCTCAAGTTGTTCAACTGCAACTTTTTTGCCTTTACTTTCAACATGTTGACCGGTCTTAACGAGTTCCTTGAAGTACTCGCTGCCCTCGCTTCCCACCTTGGCGTAGGCACCCAGACCCGCCAGCCAGATCTTGCGAGCGTAGGTTTTAACGTCGCTCAGGGTAGTTGTCTGGGCGTCGATTTTTTTCTTCAGAATAACTTTGGCCATGGTGCACCTCACGCAGAATAGGGTGGAGGAACGGCCCGCAGGAGTTGAGGGCTTGGGCACAAAGTAGGAGGAAAAATTAGAATCGGCACCCTAACAACAGAGGGGTCAGGCCAATGCCTTGTCCAGGGCCTTTTCGATTTCTGCCTTGACGGTGCCACTCATGGCCGACATCAACAGACCCAGCTCCACATCAATACGCAGCGAATCTTCCCCGACCACGACCGCACCTTTAACCCCCGAACGCTTGAGGTTCAAGGTATCGCCGGACCACGACGACGCCAGGCCATATTGCGCCTTGAGTTTATCCGCCAACTTGTCGGCCTTCGCCCGCGCCCCTTCTTTACCCAAGGAATGTGCACGCTCAACGGTTATACGGGCCATTGCAATGACTCCTCTTTATAGGTTTTGACGACCTTCCATGTGGCAAAAGGTCTCGGTGTCCGCCTATCTTACCTTCAGCCTTGCCAAGACAAAGCAGGCCTTGGGGATTATCATGTCCCGCATTCTCTTTTGGTGACAGCGATATGACTGATCAGCGCAAAGGCAGCGATGCCGAACCCACCACTCACTTCGGCTTCAAGAACGTCCCGGAAAGCCAAAAGGCGGAAAAAGTCGCTGAGGTGTTTCACTCCGTTGCGGCCAAGTACGACCTGATGAACGACGTCCTCTCCGGCGGCATGCACCGCCTGTGGAAGCGCTTCACCATCGAACTGTCGGGCGTACGTACCGGCAACCGCGTGCTGGATATCGCCGGTGGCACGGGCGACCTCGCGGCCAAGTTCTCCAAGCTCGTCGGCCCGACTGGCCAGGTGGTCCTGGCCGACATCAACGGCTCGATGCTCAAGGTCGGCCGCGACCGCCTGCTGGATAAAGGCGTGGCTGGCAACATCGAGTTCGTTCAGGCCGACGCTGAAAAGCTGCCGTTCCCCGACAACCATTTCGACTGCGTGACCATCGCCTTCGGCCTGCGCAACGTCACCCACAAGGAAGACGCGATCCGCTCCATGCTGCGCGTACTCAAGCCGGGTGGCCGCCTGTTAGTCCTGGAGTTCTCCAAGCCGACCAACGCGGTGATGTCCAAGGTCTACGACACCTACTCCTTCGCCTTCATGCCGCTGATGGGCAAGCTGATCACCAATGACGCCGAGAGCTACCGCTACCTGGCTGAATCGATCCGCATGCACCCCGACCAGGAAACCCTGAAGTCGATGATGGTAGAGGCCGGTTTTGACCGCGTGACCTACCACAACATGACGTCGGGCATCGTCGCCCTGCACCGCGGCATCAAGCCCTGATGTTGCTCGCAGGCCTACTCGCCAGCGTCGAACACGGCCTCAACCGTGTACTGCGCCTGGACAGCACAGCCCTGGCACGGCTCGCGCACCTGAACGGCAAGGTGATTGCCGTCGATTGCACGAGCCCCGCCTTGCAGCTGTTCATCCTGCCCAGCGACGAAGGCCTGATGCTCGCGACCCAGTGGGCCGCCGAGGCCGACTGCACGCTGCGCGCACCGGCGTCGAGCCTGCTGCACCTGGCTTTGAGCCGCAACAAGACCGCGATCCTGCACGGCCCCGAAGTGACGCTGGAAGGCGACAGTTCGGTGCTCATGGACCTGGCCGCCGTGCTGCAAGACCTGGAGTTGGACTGGGAATACGAGCTGTCACGCTGGATCGGCCCGGTGGCCACCCAGTTGATCAGCGGGCACCTGCGCAGCCGCACGCGCTGGTACCAGCAAGGCTTCGCCAGCCTCAACCAGAACCTTGCCGAATACCTGAGCGAAGAATCGCGCACCCTGGTCGGACAACGGGAAGCGCAAGCGCGCTTTCGTGAACTCGACAAGGCCAAAATCGACCTGGAACGCCTCGAGGCTCGCTTCGAGCGCCTGAGCCGTTCCCTTGATCCAAGCGATAACGCATGAAGCTGCTCGCCGTCCGCCGTTTGTTTCGTATCCAGCGCGTCGTCATCCGCTATCAACTCGATGACTTGCTGTTCGCCCTGCCGCTGCCGTGGTTCCTGCTCGCCGTGCGCTACGTGCTGCCGTGGCGCTGGTTCCCGCGCAAAAAGCTGGAGCTGAACCGTGGCGCGCGCCTGCGCCTGGCGCTGCAGGACCTGGGGCCGATCTTCATCAAGTTCGGGCAGATCCTGTCAACGCGCCGCGACCTGCTGCCCGAAGACATCGCCGACGAGCTGATGCTGTTGCAGGACCGCGTGCCGCCGTTCGATCCGCAGCTGTCGATGAAGCTCATCGAAGAACAGCTGGGCAAGAAGATCAGCGAGGTGTTCAGCCGCTTCGACGTCGAGCCTCTCGCCTCGGCGTCCGTAGCCCAAGTGCACGCGGCGCAGCTCAAGACCGGCGAAGAAGTGGTGGTGAAAGTGATCCGCCCCGGCCTCAAGCCGATCATCGGCCAGGACCTTGCGTGGCTGTTCATCCTCGCCCGCGCCGCCGAGCGGTTCAGCGCCGATGCACGTTTGCTGCACCCGGTGGATGTGGTCGCCGACTACGAAAAAACCATCTACGACGAACTCGACCTGCTGCGCGAAGCCGCCAACGCCAGCCAGCTCAAGCGGAACTTCGAAGGCTCGCCACTGCTGTACGTGCCGCAAGTGTATTGGGACTGGTGCCGCCCGAAAGTGCTGGTGATGGAGCGCATCTACGGCGTACAGGTTACCGACCTCGCGACCCTGGCTGACCAGCGCACCGACATGAAGATGCTCGCCGAGCGCGGCGTAGAGATCTTCTTCACCCAGGTGTTCCGCGACAGCTTCTTCCACGCCGACATGCACCCGGGCAACATCTTCGTCAGCACGGTCAACCCGTGGAGCCCGCAGTACATCGCGATCGACTGCGGCATCGTCGGCAGCCTGACCCCGGAAGACCAGGACTACCTGGCACGCAACCTGTTCGCTTTCTTCAAGCGCGATTATCGTCGCGTGGCGCAGTTGCACATCGATTCTGGATGGGTCCCGGCCGAGACCAAGCTCAACGAATTCGAAGCGGCGATCCGTACCGTGTGCGAGCCGATCTTCGAAAAACCGTTAAAAGATATTTCGTTCGGCCAGGTGCTGATGCGTCTGTTCCAGACGGCGCGACGCTTCAACATGGAAGTGCAGCCCCAGCTTGTTCTATTGCAGAAAACCCTGCTGAACATCGAGGGCCTGGGCCGCCAGCTGTACCCGGACCTGGACTTGTGGAATACCGCCCAGCCGTTCCTCGAACGCTGGATGCGCGAGCGCATGAGCCCGAAAACCGTGCTGGGCAACCTGCATAGCCAGATGGAGCAACTGCCACACCTGGCCAACATGACCCGCGACCTGCTGGAGCGCATGTCCCAACCCCATGCCAAGGACCCGGCGCCGCCCTGGAAAGAGCGCAAGGACGACTGGTTCCTGCGCCTGCTGGGCGCTGCGCACCTGGTTGGCGGGGTGATGCTGGCCATCGGCGGGCCGTTGAACTCACTGGGCCACTGGCCGGCTGGCGTCATGGTTGCCGTAGGTGTTTATCTGATCGTGCGTCGATAGCCAATCCGGTTATACACTGTCGCAATTTGCCGGAGCCGAACATGAAAGACTGGCTGGACGAGATCAAGTGGGACAGTGACGGCCTGGTGCCGGCCATTGCCCAGGACTACAAGACCGGGCGCGTGTTGATGATGGCCTGGATGAACCGCGAGGCCCTGAGCCTCACTGCCGCTGAGCAGCGCGCCATTTACTGGTCACGTTCGCGTGGCAAACTGTGGCGCAAGGGTGAAGAGTCCGGCCATGTGCAGACCCTGCACGAGCTGCGCCTGGACTGTGATGCCGACGTGGTGATCCTCAAGGTCGAGCAGATCGGTGGCATTGCGTGCCACACCGGTCGTCACAGCTGCTTCTACCGGGTATTCGAGAACGGCGAGTGGAAAATCGTCGAGCCTGTACTCAAGGATCCGGACGCCATCTATTCGGCAGGACACTAGACATGAGCGATACCCTTAACCGCGTGGCCCAGGTACTGGAAGAGCGCAAAGGCGCGGACGCCGACAGTTCTTATGTCGCCAGCCTGTACCACAAGGGCCTGAACAAGATCCTGGAAAAGCTCGGCGAAGAATCCGTCGAGACGATCATCGCCGCCAAGGACGCGCAAATCAGCGGCGACTGCAGCGATGTGATCTACGAAACCGCTGACTTGTGGTTCCACAGCCTGGTCATGCTCGCCCAACTGGGGCAGCATCCGCAGGCCGTGCTGGATGAACTGGACCGTCGCTTTGGCTTGTCCGGGCACGCCGAAAAGGCCTCGCGCCCGACTACCTGAATAACTTTTACTGAGGATTGGCAGCATGGGCATTTTTGACTGGAAACACTGGATCGTCATTCTCGTGGTCGTGGTACTGGTATTCGGTACCAAGAAGCTGAAAAACCTGGGCACCGACGTCGGTGAGTCGATCAAGGGCTTTCGCAAGGCCATGAACGACGACGAAAAGCCTGCCGACCCGGCTGCCAATCCGGTCCCACCGGCCCAGCCTGTGCACCCGCAGGCCGCCCAGCCGATCACCGAGCGTCGCACCTTCGACGTGCAGGCTGAGAAAGTCGAAGAGCCGACCCGCAAAGACTCGTGAGCACTGACTAATGTTTGGTATCAGCTTCTCTGAACTGCTGCTCGTCGGCCTCGTGGCCCTGCTGGTACTGGGGCCGGAACGCCTGCCCGGTGCCGCGCGCACGGCCGGCCTGTGGATCGGGCGCCTGAAACGCAGTTTCAACGCGATCAAACAGGAAGTTGAACGGGAAATCGGCGCCGACGAAATCCGCCGGCAGCTGCACAACGAGCACATCCTGTCGTTGGAGCAGGAAGCCCGCAAGATCCTCTCCCCGGACCAGCAGCCGGCCAAGCCGGTCGAGCCTGTCGCCGAGCAGAGCATCGCCCCCGCGCCGCCCGTCGAAGCCACCCCTGTTGTGCCCACCGAGCCTGCGCCGACGCCCGTCGCGTCGCCCGCGCCCCATGACCCTACATTGCCGCCGCGAGCCCCATGAGCGCTGATAAACCGGAAAACGACCAGCACATGCCGCTGGTCTCGCACCTCACCGAGTTGCGTACCCGCCTGCTGCGTTGCGTAGCGGCGATCTTCATCATCTTTGCCGGGTTGTTCGCCTTTACCCAGCAGATCTACACCTTCGTCTCGACGCCGCTGCGCCAGTACCTGCCGGCCGGCGCGACGATGATCGCCACCGATGTGTCGTCGCCGTTCCTGACGCCGTTGAAGCTGACGATGATGGTCTCGCTGTTCCTGGCGATCCCGGTGATCCTGCACCAGATCTGGGGCTTTATCGCACCGGGCCTGTACAAGCATGAAAAGCGCATCGCCGTGCCGTTGCTGGTGTCGAGCATCCTGCTGTTCTACACCGGCATGGCGTTTGCCTACTTCCTGGTGTTCCCGCTGATCTTCAAGTTCTTCGCCGCCGCCACCCCGGCCGGCGTGGAAATGATGACCGACATCACCAGCTACCTCGACTTCGTGATGACGCTGTTCTTCGCCTTTGGCGTGGCCTTCGAAATCCCGGTGGCCGTGGTGCTGCTGGTGTGGATCGGCGTGGTCAACGTGGCGTACCTGAAGAAGATCCGCCCTTACGTGATCATCGGCTGCTTTGTGGTCGGCATGATCCTCACCCCGCCGGACATCTTCTCCCAGACCCTGCTGGCCGTGCCGATGTGGATGCTGTTCGAGATCGGCATCCTGTTCAGCGGCCTGATCAGCAAGCGCGGCGAACACCCGGATGACCAACCCGCCGACGACGACCAGCCGCCAGCGACCCAGCCGTGAACCTGCTGCTGCTTGAAGCGGCCGACTTTATCGCGGCCGACCGCGTGGTGCTGCGTGACCGGCGCCTGGTGCACATGCAGGACGTGCACCGCGCCGCCGTCGGCGACAGCCTGCGTGTGGGGCGTATCGGCGGCCTGATGGGCAATGCCCGGTTGCTGCGCCTGGAAGCCACCGAAGCCGAGCTGCAAGTGAGCTTCGACCAGCCACCGCCGGCCAAACTGCCCCTGACCCTGCTGCTGGCCCTGCCCCGCCCGAAGATGCTGCGCCGGGTGCTGCAGACCGTCGCCGCCATGGGCGTGCCCAAGGTGGTGCTGGTCAACAGCTACCGGGTCGAGAAAAGCTTTTGGCAGACCCCTTTCCTGGAGCCCGAGGCGATTCGTGAGCAGTTGGTGCTCGGCCTGGAACAGGCACGGGACACGGTGCTGCCCGAGATCATCATCGAGAAGCGCTTCAAACCTTTCGTCGAAGACCGGCTGCCGGCCATGGCCGCGGGCAGCCTCGGCCTGATCGGCCACCCTGGCGACTACCCGGCGTGCCCTCGCGGCCTGGATGAACCGGTGACCCTCGCCATCGGCCCGGAAGGCGGCTGGATCCCCTACGAAGTCGACCTGCTGGCCAAGGCGGGGCTGCAACCGGTGCAACTGGGTGCACGCATCCTGCGTGTCGAAACCGCCGTCACCGCCCTGCTCGCGCGCCTGTTCTGACCCAACCAGAACAACCCCGCCACACCACTGTAGGAGCGGGCTTGCCCGCGAAGACCGAATGTCAGTCACAGCCTGGTGGCTGACCTAACGCCTTCGCAGGCAAGCCACCGCTTACATTCCGACCGGTGCCACGTCGGGAAACTGAGTACATCCGCGCACTATTTGATCCATTTCCTACAGTACGGTCCTACGCAGCCGATAACCCCGGAATAAGTCCAAGCCTTGTTCCAGGGGAGTTTGCAGCATGTATCGTGGGTTAGCCGAAAAGCTGGGAAATGTCAGCGTAAAAACCAAATTGGCGTTGGGCTTTGGCCTGGTGCTGCTGCTGACACTGATGACCACCGTCACCGGCTGGACCGGCCTGGGCGATGTGACCAGCCGCGGTGACAAGCTGGGTTATATCTCCAGCATGGGCGCCCTCACCAAGGACCTGCGCATCGCCCGGCTGGCCTACGAGATGCACCGTGGCGACCAGGGTCCCGGCGCGGTCAGCGACTTGCTGAGCAAACTGGACAACGGCCTCAAGACCGCCCGCACCCTGATTGAACAGCCTGCCGACGTTGCTCTGATCGACGAGCAACTGGCCGCCGTGGACCAATACAAGCGTGCGTTCAGCGCCATGGTCCAGGCCGGTGCCAACCGCGAGGATGCGCGTAGCAAGCTGGGCGACACGGCCGACAACGCCGTGGCCAAGACCCGCGAGATCGAGAAGACCCTGCTGCAAGGTGACAGCGTCAGCCAGTTCAACAGCGTGGTGGACCTGAGTAAGCTGATCCAGCAGGCGCGCTTCCAGGTGCGCGGCTACACCTACAGCGCCAAGGTCGAGGCCGAGCAGCCCGCCCTCGACGCCATCGACAATGCCCTGAAGAAAATCAGCGACCTGCAAGACCAACTGCCGAGCGATTACCAGGCCAACCTGCAACAGGCCGGCGTGTCGCTGCAAGCCTACCGTGCCGCCGTCAGCCAGTTCCGCGACTCCCAAACGACCAGCGCCGCGACCTTGAAAATCATGGCGGCCCAAGGTGACATACTGCTGGCCAACAGCGACAAACTCACCCTGTCCCAGACGGCAGTGCGCGACCACGATGCGGCGCAAGCCAAATACTTCCTGCTGATGGCGACCGTACTGGCGCTGCTTTTCGGCCTCGTGGCGGCCTGGGCCATCACTCGCCAGATCATCATCCCGCTGAATCAGACCCTGGAAGTGGCCCAGCGTGTGGCCTCGGGCGACCTGAGCCACAACCTAAACTCCGCGCGCCAGGACGAACTGGGCCAACTGCAACGCGCCATGCAGAGCATGACCGTGGGCCTGCGCGAACTGATCGGCGGCATCAGCGACGGTGTCACCCAGATCGCCAGCGCCGCCGAGCAACTGTCCGCCGTGACCGAGCAGACCAGCGCCGGGGTCAACAGCCAGAAGGTCGAGACTGACCAGGTCGCCACCGCCATGAACGAGATGGCCGCCACCGTGCAGGAAGTGGCGCGCAATGCCGAAGAAGCGTCCGAAGCGGCTGTGGCCGCCGACCAGCAGGCCCGCGAAGGCGACAAGGTGGTTGGCGAGGCCATCGCCCAGATCGAACGCCTGGCCACCGAGGTCGGCCACTCCACCGAAGCCATGGGCCACCTGCAGCGCGAAAGCGACAAGATCGGCAGCGTGCTCGACGTGATCAAGTCCGTGGCCCAGCAAACCAACCTGCTGGCCCTCAATGCCGCGATCGAAGCGGCGCGTGCCGGTGAGGCCGGCCGCGGTTTCGCGGTGGTGGCCGACGAGGTGCGCAGCCTGGCCCAGCGCACGCAAAAATCCACCGAAGAGATCGAAGAGCTGATTGTCGGCCTGCAAAGCGGCACCCAGCAGGTGGCGACCATCATGGACAACAGCCGTGGCCTCACCAACAGCAGCGTCGAACTGACCCGCCGCGCCGGCAGCGCCCTGGAGAGCATCACCCGGACGGTATCGACCATCCAGGCGATGAACTCCCAGATTGCCACCGCCGCCGAGCAACAGAGCGCCGTGGCCGAGGAGATCAACCGCAGCGTGTTGAACGTGCGGGATGTGTCAGAGCAAACCTCCGCCGCCAGTGAAGAAACCGCTGCGTCCAGTGCAGAATTGGCCCGCCTGGGCGTCTACCTGCAAAGCCTGGTCGGGCGTTTCCGCATCTGACCGACCATCGCGGCGGCTCATCGAGGCCGCCGCAATTTGTGAAATTTCCTACGCAGTTATCAGCCCGCCATCACCTCGAATCGATTTAGCGTTGGTCCACGCGCTTTTGCAGATTTGGAGGTGCACCATGTTCCCCCGCCTGACCCGTTTGCTCGACAACGCCAGCGTCCGCCTCAAGCTCGCCCTGGGTTTCGGGCAAGTGCTGCTGCTCAGCTTCGCCATCGCCGTCACCGGCTGGCAAGCCCTCAGCGCCGTGCTGTACCGCTCCACCAGCCTGACGACCCTGGGGCAGTTGTCGGTCGAGGCCGAGGCCATGCGTGCGGACCGCATTGTCTATCGAACCCTGACCGACACCAGCAGCCTGGGCCGTCTCAGCGCGCAGATCGAAAAAATAGACCACCACCTGGCCACCCTTTCACTGCGCCTGAGGGACTCGGCAGACAACGAGCGTATTGAGGTGGCAAAACGCCTGGTCACCGGTTTCAAAGCAGCGCTCACCGAACTTCCGCCACTGATCGAACACCGCGAGCGCACCCGCGCGCCGCTCAGGAAGCTTGCACTCCAGGCCAGCGACACCCTGGCCCAATTGGCCAGTGAGTTGCCCGACCAGCAAGACCAGCAGGCCCTCGATGCCATCGAAAACCTGCGCCAGGCCATGGCCCACGCCGATGACGACACCCAGAAACCTGCCTGGGCTGCCGAGTCCCTGCAAGCCTATGCCGAGACCGTCGGCAACACACTGGGCGCACTGGAGACCGCACTGGCGACCGTGCAAACGCTGGCGGTGGATTCAACCGTGATCAAGACCGATATAGTCGGCTATCGCGAGCAATTGCTACGGCTCAAACAGGCCCAGCTCGAGACAGAAGCCGTGCAGAACCGCTTCGAACAACAACTCGACCAACTGTTGGAACAAGGCGACCTGCTCAGCCAGGGTCAAACCCTCAAGCGCGAAGTGGAAGCCGGTCAGACGCGCACGCTGCTCATCAGCGTCAGCCTGGTCGCCCTGCTGCTCGGCACCCTAGCGGCCTGGTGGATCGCCCGGCAGATAGCCGTTCCACTGCGCCAGGCACTGGCCTGCGCCAACCGCATCGCCGACGGCGACCTGAGCCACGATAACCAGACAGAGCGGCGTGATGAACTGGGCCAATTGCAGCGCAGCATCGGCGACATGACGCGCAACCTGCGCAACCTGATCAGTGGCATCGGCGACAGCGCCCGGCAAATCGCCAGCGCCGCCACCCAACTGACGGACGTTACCGAGCAGACCCGTAGCGGTATCAACCAGCAACGGGAGGAAACGGATCAGGTCGCCACTGCCATGAACGAAATGCTCGCCACCGCGCAGGAGGTTGCCCGGCATGCGGAGCAGGCCTCGGTTGCGGCGAACGAAGCCGATCGACAAGCCAGCGCCGGGGACAAAGTGGTGACGCAGGCGGTCGAGCACATCGGCCAACTGGCGGAAGAAATGGCCCTCTCGGGCCGCGCGATGCTGACGTTGCAGCAGGAGAGCCAGAAGATCGGCAGCGTGCTGGACGTGATCAAGTCCGTCTCTCAACAAACCAACCTGCTGGCGTTGAATGCCGCCATCGAAGCCGCACGCGCGGGCAATGCGGGCGAAGGCTTCGCGGTGGTGGCGGACGAAGTGCGCAGCCTGGCCCAACGCACACAAGCGTCTGCCGAAGAGATCGAGCAACTGATCAAGGGCCTGCACAGCGGCACCCAGCAAGTCGCCGACATCATGGACAGCAGCCGCAGCCTGACCGACCACAGTGTCGAACTCACGCGCGATGCTGGTGACGCCCTGGCGGCCATCGCCCGAACGGTGTCGGTGATCCAGGAGATGAACCCACAGATTGCCGCGGCCGCCGAGCAACAGAGCGCAGTGGCCGAGGAAATCAATCGCAGCGTATTGAAAGTGCGAGACGTGTCAGAACAAACCGCCGCCGCCAGTGAAGACACAGCAGCGGCGAGCGCCCAATTGACCCGATTGAGCCTGGACCTGCAAACGCTGGTAGGAAAATTCAAACTGTAGGAGCGAGCGTGCTCGCGAAAATCTTCAACGATAATCCGGGCAACCAGGAGAAATGCGCTGCCCTCCTACAGTTTCAATCAGTGCTATAGGACCTGACGCAGGAACGCCTGGGCGCGAGGGTCTTTGGGCGCGTCGAAGAACTCGGCCGGGGCGGCGTCTTCGAGCAGTTTGCCGTGATCGAAGAACAGCACTCGGTCGGCCACTTCGCGGGCAAAACCCATTTCGTGGGTGACGCAGACCATCGTCATGCCTTCCAGCGCCAGTGTCTTCATCACATCCAGCACTTCGCCGACCATTTCCGGGTCGAGCGCCGAGGTGGGCTCATCGAACAGCATCACCTTGGGCTCCATCGCCAGCGCGCGGGCGATCGCCACACGTTGTTGCTGCCCCCCGGAAAGGCGTGATGGAAATTCGTTGGCCTTTTGCGCAATGCCGACCTTTTCCAGCAACGCCAGGGCTTTGGCCTCACGTTCCTTCTTGCCGCGCTTGCGCACGACTTTCTGGGCCAGGCACAGGTTTTCCAGCACCGTCATGTGGGGGAACAGGTTGAAGTGCTGGAACACCATGCCGACTTCGCGGCGATAGGCATTCACATCGGTTTTCGGGTCGGCCAGTTGCAGGCCGTCGATGCTCACCGAGCCCGAATCAAACTCTTCCAGGCCGTTAAGGCAGCGCAGGAAGGTGGACTTGCCGGAACCCGAAGGGCCGATCACCACCAGCACTTCGCCCTTGGCGACTTGGGTGGTGACGTGGTCCACCGCGCGCACCACATGGCCACGGGTGTCGAAGACTTTTACCAGATCGCGGACTTCAATCACTTTGCGCGAGCCTCCGCTCAAGCCGGCTGGCCATTTTCGACAGCGGCAGGTTGATCAGCAGGTACAGGCCTGCCACGCAGAACAGGATTTCAAACGGCGAGAACGAGGTGGTGATCACTTCGCGACCGCTCTTGAGCAGTTCGGTAATCGCAATCACCGAGACCAGCGAGGTGTCTTTCACCAGGCTGATGAATTGTCCCGCCAGCGGCGGCAGCACGCGCTTGAACGCCTGTGGCAACACCACGTGGCGCATCGACTGGCTGGCGCTCAGGCCCAGCGAGCGAGCGGCTTCGTTCTGGCCACGGGTGATGGACTGCACGCCGGCACGGACGATTTCGGCCACATAGGCGCCGGTAAACAGCGACAGCGCGGCGATCCCGGCGAATTCCCGTGACAGGTTGAGCACCGTGCCGATAAAGAAATAGAAAATGAAGATCTGCACCAGCAGCGGCGTACCGCGCACCAGTTCGACGTAGATCGTCGACAGGTCCCGCAGGGTCGGGTTGCTGGACAAGCGACACAAACCGGTCGCCAGGCCGATCACCAGGCCGAGGATGCCGGACACCACCGACAGCCACAACGTGGTCCACAAGCCCCACATCAACGGCCCCAGCGCCCAATGCCGGGTCACGCCGACCACATCGCCCTCGGCCACGTCATCGCCGCGCGCCACTTGCAGGCTGTTGTCGGCGACGGTGAGCGTCTGCTCGACACCCGCATCGTTACGCAGGGTCACTTCGGCCACATCGCCTTTGCGCACCAGTTCGACAACGGTGGAGATGTCTTCGGCGCGCTGGGACACTTCGGCCTGATAGGCGAAGTACTGCGGCACACGGTTCCAGCGCCACTCGTAGGACATCAGCGAGGTGGCGTAGTACAACGCGCCAGCCAGGCCGACCAGCACGACCACGGTCAGCAGATGCCAGGGCCATTGGGCTTTTTTCTGTTTCATTTCACTTTCCGGGATTGATGTCGCTTGTCAGGCCGTCATCGCGGGCAAACCCGCCCCCATATTTTGATGTGTGAACACCGTCAAATGTGGGAGCGGGCTTGCCTGCGATGGGAGCGACTCGGTATTCAGCCAGCCTTATTCCATGTCCTTGAGCCACTCGGAGCTCTTGAACCACTTGTCATGAATGCGATCGTAGGTGCCGTCGTTACGAATCTGGTGCAGGAAGTTGTTGATGAAGTTGATGCTGTCGTAGTCGCCCTTCTTCAGGCCGAATGCCAGCGGCTCGAAGGTGAACGGTTCGTCGAGGAACACCAACTTGCCGTTGCCGACTTTCTTCTCGGCCACCACGTTGTACGGCGCGTCATACACAAAGGCATCGGCCTTGCCGTTGACCACATCCAGCACGCCTTCCTGCTCGTTGTCGTAGCCGTGGTACTTGGCTTTGGAGATCAGCTTCTTGGCGACCATCTCGCCGGTGGTACCGAGCTTGGAGGTCAGACGGTATTTCTCGTCATTCAGGTCTTTGTAGGACTTGATAGTGCCTTCAAGCTCCTTGCGGATCAGCAAAGTCTGGCCGACCACGATGAACGGTTCGCTGAAATTCAGGCGCAGGTTGCGTTCCTGGGTCAGGGTCATGCCGCTGCCGATCATGTCGAACTTGCCGGTGAGGAAAGCCGGGATGATGCCGTCGTAGCCGGTGGAGACCAGCTCCAGCTTGACGCCCATGGACTTGGCCATGGCCTTGAGGATGTCGACTTCGAAGCCGATGATTTCACCGCGTTTGTCGGTCATTTCGAACGGCATGTAAGTCGGGTCCATGCCGACTTTCAGCGTGCCGCGCTTGACCGCATCGTCAATCGCGCCGGCTTGGGCCGCATTCGCCGCGACCAGCGCGGTGACGCCTAGCAGCAGCATCGAAAGATACTTTTTCATCATCAAGTCCCCTGAACGATTCTTATAAGGTCGGCGCGCAAACGGGCTGCACCATTTCGGGATGCGATCCTAACCCACTCGTTGCCCGTCACAAAGGTTTCACGGGTATTTGTTGTCGGCGTATGTCGGATAATCCCCACAACTGCGCGCTTGAACGCAGACGTAGACAGGCATGCAGGGGCAGACTGATGTGTAAGCAGTTATGAATTTCAGTCGAGTTCCGCCAGCCAGCCAGTGTCCTTGAACCACTTGTCGTGCAACTGATCGTAGGTGCCGTCCTGGGCCACTTGGTTGAGGAAGTGGTTGATCCAGTTGAGGCTGTCGAAATCGCCTTTTTTCACCCCAAACGCCAGCGGTTCGAACGTAAAGGGCTGCTCCAGCGCCAGCAATTGGCTGTTTTCTGGTCGACTCAGGGCAATCACGTTGTACGGCGCATCGTGAATAAACGCATCGGCCCGGCCGTCCACTACGTGACGCACGCCTTCCTCGGGCGTGGCGAAGCTGCTCAACCGCGCCGCGCCGAGAAACCGGCGTGCCGCGGCCTGGCCGGTAGTGCCATCAATTGTGGCAACCCGATAACTGGCATCGTCGAGGTCTTCCACGCTGTTGACCTTGCCCAACAGGCTTGGGTGCAGCAACACACTCTGGCCCACGACCATGAAGGAGTCGCTGAAGTTGAGCTTGAGGTTGCGCTCCTGGGTGACAGTCATGCCGCTGCCGATCAGGTCGAATTTGTTTTCCAGCAGACCTGGCACCAAATCGGTGTAAGGCACGACGACCAGCTCCAACTGGACGCCGAGGGCCTGGCTCATCACGTTGAGCAGGTCAATTTCGAAACCGACAATGCGCCCCTGCTTATCGGTCATTTCGAAGGGCACATAGGTGGGCGTGGTGCCGACTTTCAGCACGCCGCGTCGAACGGCATCATCCAGCGCGCCGGCCTGCGCCAGGCCGATGTGAATCAATGTGACAGCGCCGAGCAGCAACGCCGAACCATAACGTTTGAACATGAATGCCCCTGTGGTCTAACTCCGATTGGGGGGCGATGCTAACGCAGCCACGGGCACGGCAATACGCCTCTGTCGAGGGACTTTTGTTTCGAAATAACAAGGAGTTAGCGCGCTCAGGAAGAGACGCAAAACGCTGTAGGACCAGCGCTTCAAGCGCCCCCGGGGAGAACCCCCGGGGGCGTCTGAATCAGGCCGGTTGGGCCTGGGAGACCAGCGGTTGCAGAGGCAGCAACGGCGCGTGCGGATCGTTCTTGACCGAATCACGCCATGCCGCCAGCCACTCGGCATGCCCTTCGCTCCAGACCTGCTCGTGCAGGCGGGCCAAGGCCACCGGGTCGCTGAGCAAGGCCACACGCTCGCCGTTGTTGAGGCCGGCCGGGCCGACTTTCAACGCGTGACGCACACGCTCGGTACGCAGGTACTCGATCGGTTCCGCCTCACGGTGACGAGAGGTCGCCAGGGCGCAAGCCAGCGCGTTCTGCTGCGGGTCGACCACCGACCGCACGAAGCCGTCGTTGAGCGCATGCCAACGGTTTTCGTGGGTGTACTTCTCGGTGGAGAGCAACGCCTGCGGCGGATTGTATTCCTCAGGAATCAGGAACAGGCTCTCGTCACGGGACTTGAGGCCCAGCCCGACGCGGCTGGAAATCACCGACACCGGAATCGACAGCATCAGCGAACCGACGATTGGCACCAGCCACCACAGGAAGCTCGGGTTCAACCACACCACCAGCAGGGCCCACAGGAAGCCCAGCACGGTTTGTGGACCGTGGCGCTTGACCGCCTCGCTCCATGGGGTGGAGTCGTCGTCACGCTGCGGCGAGTTCCAGGTAGCGGCCCAGCCGAGGAACGCGGCGAGCACGAAACGGGTGTGGAAGATCATCCGCACCGGCGCCAGCAGCATGGAGAACAACATCTCCAGCAGCATCGACAAGGTCACCTTGAACTTGCCGCCGAACTCTTTCGCGCCCTTGGCCCAGATCAGGATGATGCTCAGCAGTTTTGGCAGGAACAACAGCACGATGGTGGTGGAGAACAGTGCCACCGCCTTGTCCGGATGCCATTGCGGCCACAGCGGATACAACTGGCGCGGCGCCAGGAAGTATTGCGGCTCCATCAGGGTGTTCACCGCCAGCAACGCGGTGGACAGCACCAGGAACAGGAACCACAACGGCGCCGACAAGTAGGACATCACGCCAGTCAGGAACACCGCGCGGTGCACCGGGTGCATGCCCTTGACCAGGAACAGCCGGAAGTTCATCAGGTTGCCGTGGCACCAGCGACGGTCACGCTTGAGTTCGTCCAGCAGGTTCGGCGGCAGTTCTTCGTAGCTGCCCGGCAGGTCGTAGGCAATCCACACGCCCCAGCCGGCACGGCGCATCAGCGCAGCTTCGACGAAGTCGTGGGAGAGGATCGCACCGGCGAAGGCACCTTTACCCGGCAACGGCGCCAAGGCGCAGTGCTCGATAAACGGCTTCATGCGGATAATCGCGTTGTGACCCCAGTAATGGGATTCACCCAACTGCCAGAAGTGCAGGCCGGCGGTAAACAGCGGGCCGTACACGCGGGTAGCAAACTGCTGCATGCGCGCATACAGAGTGTCCATGCCCGACGCACGCGGCGCGGTCTGGATGATCCCGGCGTCCGGCGTGGCTTCCATCAGGCGCACCAGGCTGGTCAGGCATTCGCCGCTCATTACGCTGTCGGCGTCGAGGACGACCATGTACTTGTAGTCACTGCCCCAGCGACGGCAGAAGTCGTCGAGGTTGCCGCTCTTGCGTTTTACGCGACGGCGACGGCGGCGATAGAAGATCTTGCCAAAACCGCCGGCTTCACGGCACACGTCGAGCCAGGCTTGCTGTTCGGCGATGCAGATGTCGGCGTCATTACTGTCGCTGAGCACGAAGAAGTCGAAGCGGTCCAGGTCACCAGTGGCGGCTACCGATTCGAACGTCGCGCGCAGGCCGGCGAACACCCGTGGCACGTCTTCGTTGCAGATCGGCATCACCAGCGCGGTGCGCGCGTCCTTCGGAATCGGCTCGTCGCCGGCACTTTTACCGGAGATCCGGTATTTATCGTGGCCGGTGAGCAGCTCCAGGAAGCCCATCAAGGCGGTCCAGAAACCCGCCGATACCCAACAGAACAAGATCCCGAACATGATCAGGATGCTGGTCTGCAACGCATACGGCAGTACCTGAGTGGCGGTCTGCAGCAGGGTCTGGTTGCGGATTTCGTCGAAGTCCACCAGCGACCAACCCTGGTACGGCATGATGCCTTTCATATACCAGCCGGCGACGATGGTCTGGCCGAGCATCAGCACCAGCAGGATGTAGCGGCGGATCGAACCCACGGTACGCCAGCGCGCAGCCGGCAGGACGCGTTCGTCCTTCGGCGGCTTCGGCGGGTTGGTACGACCGGTGAGCCGACGCCAGCCGCGCACCAGGATATTGGTGCGCCACGGCTCCGGCACCACGCGGGTGCGACGAATCGGCGGCGTGGCCTTGAGGCAGATGCGGCCAGCGGCGTCCACCGCGAGCATTTCGGCGTCCTGCAGGTCTTCGGCCGTGCTCAGTTTCAAGCGGCTGCCAACCGATGCCTGGGCGGCATCGGTCGGCGCGTCGAAGGTCTTGGACGACAAACGCTCGTGCAGTTCGGTGAAAGATGTGCAGCCCGCCAGTTCGGCGCGCTGCTCAGCGGTCATCGGTAAATGCGCCAGGTACTCGGACAGCGTCTCTGGCGTGACTTGGGAATTACTCATCGGCAGGCAACTGATAGCTCCAGGTCTCGGTCAGGACTTGTTCGGTCTTGATCGGTTCCGGCGTGGCTGGGGCAGCTTCTGGCTGCTTGGCTTCCTTGTCTTTTGCGTCTTTCTTGGCCTGTTTTTCGTGTTGCTTGGCCAGGACTTTGTCAGCCTTGAGGACGTGGCTTGAGTCCTGCACAGCGGCGGGCGGAGCGACGTCCTGCACCAGGGCTGCGCGCATTTCGGTCGGCTTGCCTGCGTCCTTGATCTTCATGCGCAGGGTCAGGCGCCAGCCTTTGGTGTGCTCGTTGTAGCGCACGCTGTTTTCAACCAGCTCGGCGTTGTCGCCAACACTCACCTGGCTGCGTACCGGGGCATCCGAAGGCAGGGCCTTGAGGGACGGGCCCTCGAAGTCCACCAGGTAGGCCACGCTGCCGTCAGGCTGGCGGATCAGGTTCGATTGCTTCACGTCACCGGTGGAACGCAGGGTCTGCTTGACCCAGGCGCTGTCGGCCGGGTGCAGGGCTTTCTCGTCCATGGTCCAGTGCAGGCGGTAGGCGACGTCCAGCGGCTGGCCGACTTCCGGCAGTTTTTCCGGGCTCCAGAACGCAACGATGTTGTCGTTGGTTTCGTCGGCAGTCGGGATCTCCACCAGGTTGACGGTGCCTTTGCCCCAGTCGCCCTCAGGCTCGATCCAGGCGCTCGGACGCTTGTCGTAGTTGTCGTCCAGGTCTTCGTAGTGGCTGAAATCGCGACCGCGTTGCAGCAGGCCAAAACCTTTCGGGTTCTCGACGGTGAAGTTGCTGACCGACAGGTGTTTAGGGTTGTTCAACGGACGCCAGATCCACTCGCCATTGCCGGCGTGGATCGACAGACCGCTGGAATCGTGCAGCTCGCGACGGTAGTTGAGCACCTTGGACGGCTGGTTGGCGCCGAACAGGAACATGCTGGTCAACGGGGCAACGCCCAGCTTGCTGACCTTGTCACGCAGGAACATCTGGGATTTCACGTCGACAATGGTGTCCGAGCCCGGACGCAGGATCAGGCGGTAGGCGCCGGTCGCGCGTGGCGAGTCGAGCAGGGCGAAGATCACCAGGTGCTTGTCACCCTCTTTCGGACGTTCGATCCAGAATTCGGTGAAACGCGGGAACTCTTCGCCGGACGGCAGCGCTGTGTCGATCGCCATGCCACGGGCGGACAGGCCATATGCCTGGCCCTTGCCAACGACGCGGAAATAGCTGGCGCCGAGCATGGTCATGATTTCGTCTTGCTTGTCGGCCTTGTTGATCGGGTACAGCACACGGAAGCCGGCATAACCCAGCTGTTCGGTGGCTTTAGGATCAAATTTCACATCGCCGAAATCGAAACGAGTAGGGTCGTACTTGATTTCATTGACGCTGTTGGCGGTGACTTCGTTGATTTTCACCGGGGTATCGAAGTGCATACCCTGGTGATAGAAGGACAGCTTGAACGGTGTGTTCTGATCGGCCCACTCGGCTTTTTCGTTGCGGAAACGAATCTTCTGGTAGTCCGCGAACTTCATTTCACGGAATTCGTTCGGCAGATTGCTGCGCGGAGCTTCGTATTTCTGTCCGGCCAGCTCTTTTGCCTTGGCCGACACATCATCCAGACTGAATGCCCACAGTTGACCCGCGCCGAACAGGCAAAACAGGGCTGAGCCCGTCACCAGTGCGTTTCGTAACCGTTTGGCAGACAATTTTGGTGCATTACAGGGACTAACAATCACGAGCAACCCTCGCCGAAAACAGATCAAAAAACCAACGGCCAGCTATCTATATGCCAGGTTGGCGAGCAATGTTCCGACTCCCAAGGGTCAAAATGATTCCCCAAGGGTCGTCGGACAACACTCTACCTAAGTCAAAAATGGACCAATCAACGCTGATCCCCGTAGCGCGCGATTATCTAGTAGCCCGCGAGACAACGCATCAGGGGCAGCGAAGTATTTGTAGCGAAAACCTGCGTTTTTAAGCATTAAAAGTCGTTTTCAATACATTCAGGTCTGCAGCAGGAAGGTCACGGGGCCATCATTGACCAAATGCACCTGCATGTCGGCGCCAAAACGCCCTGACGCCACCTTGCCATGCAATTGTTGCGCTTGTAACAACAAATGATCGAAAAGCGCGGCTCCCAATGCCGGCGCAGCGGCTGTGGAAAAGCTCGGCCGCAGCCCGCTCTTGGTGTCAGCCGCCAGTGTGAACTGGGACACCAGCAGCAAACCGCCGCCGATGTCCTTGAGGGACAGGTTCATCTTGCCCTCGTCGTCGCTGAACACCCGGTAATTGAGCAGCTTGTGCAGCAATTTATTGGCGCTCTCCGGGGTATCGTCGGGTTCGACCGCGACCAGCACCAACAACCCTTGGTCAATCGCCCCGACGATTTCGCCCGCCACCTCGACCCGGGCGCCACGCACCCGTTGCAACAGGCCCTTCATGCTTCTTCAGGCGGCAAATCAAGCAGGCGCCGTGCCATCTCGCCGGTCGCGCGCACCAGTGCGTCGGTAATTCCCGGCTCGGACGCTGCGTGCCCCGCCTCGCGGATCACCTGCAACTCACTGTTGGGCCAGGCCTGGTGCAGCTCCCAGGCGTTGTCCAGGGTGCAGATCATATCGTAGCGCCCGTGGATGATTACGCCAGGCAGATGGGCGATCTTGTGCATGTCGCGGATCAGCTGGTTGGGTTCCAGGAACGAATTGTTGGTGAAGTAGTGGCACTCGATGCGCGCGATGGACAGCGCACGCTGCGGTTCGGAAAACCGCTCCACATGGGCGGGGCTCGGGCACAGGCCGAGCATGCGCCCTTCCCAGCCGGACCAGGCCTTGGCCGCATGCATCTGGGCAATCTGATCGTTGCCGGTGAGGCGCTTGTGGTAGGCCGCGATCATGTCGTGGCGCTCCTCGACCGGGATGGGCGCGAGGTAGTCCTGCCAGTAATCCGGGAACAGGCGGCTGGCGCCAGCCTGGTAGAACCATTCGATGTCCTGGGGGCGGGCCAGGAAAATGCCGCGCACGATCAGGCCGTGCACACGCTCGGGGTGGGTTTGCGCGTAGGCCAGGGACAGGGTGGAACCCCATGACCCACCGAACAGCACCCATTTTTCGATGCCCAGGTGTTCGCGGATACGCTCGAGGTCGGCGACCAGGTCCCAGGTGGTGTTGTTCTCCAGGCTCGCACGCGGGGTGGAACGACCACAGCCGCGCTGGTCGAAGGTGACGATGCGGTAGAGGTTCGGGTCGAAATAGCAGCGGCTCTGGGCATCGCACCCGGAACCGGGGCCGCCGTGGATGAAGACAACGGGCAAGCCTTCGGGAGAGCCACTTTCATCGACGTACAGGGTATGGATGTCATCGACGGCCAGATCGTGCCGGGCGTAGGGTTTGATCTGCGGGTACCAAGTCTGCATTGCGCGCTCCGTAGGGGTTCGGGTTCATCCCTGGGGGGACGTCTATTATTCTGCCGTCTGGCACTATAAACCCGAATGGCGCGATGAGCATGTCCCTCCCACACTTGGAATGCATTCACCTGTGGGAGGGGGCTCCATGTCAGGCTCAGGATTAGGCGTAACGCTTGTTACCCCAGGCTAAGAACTGCTGCAGCAATTGCTTCAGGACCACCCGCGTCGGCGCGGCCAAATCCTCGCGATAGCGGAACGGCTCAACCTCTTCCATATAGGTGCTCTGGCACAACTCCAGTTGCACCGCATGAATGTCCTGAGCCGGGTCGCCGTAATGGCGGGTGATATGCCCACCCTTGAAGCGCCCATTGAGCACATGGGTGTATTGAGGATGCTGCGCGCAGACGGCTTCCAGCTGGCTGGCCAACTGTGGATCGCACGCCGCACCGTTGAAGGTGCCGAGGTTGAAGTCCGGCAGCTTGCCGTCGAACAGGTGCGGGATCACCGAACGGATCGAATGCGCATCGAACAGCAAGGCGTAGCCGAACTCGGCCTTGAGGCGTGCCAGTTCCTCTTGCAGGCTGCGGTGGTACGGGCCCCAGATTTTTTGCAGGTAACTGGCGCGCTCGGTTTCGCTCGGGGCGAGCCCGTCCTGGAATAAACGCACGCCGTCGAACAGCGTCGCCGGGTACAGGCCGGTGGTGGCGCCAGCGTACAGCGGCGTGTCGTCAGAAGGTCGGTTCAGGTCGATGACGAAGCGCGAATACTCCGCCGACAGGGTGCTGGCACCCAGTTCTTCAGCAAAGTCATACAGCGTGGGGATGTGCCAGTCGGTGTCCGGCAGGCTTTGCGCGTCGGGGATCAACCCGGCCTCGACGGCGGGCGTGAGGCGCAGGCCGGCGTGGGGCATGCTGATCAGCAGCGGCACGCGGCCTTGTTTGAAGTTCAGAACCTTATCCACAACGCACTCCTTATACGTTGACGTCGACGCCATGGCGCACGACGCGTTTATCCAATTCGCCACCCAGCCAGTAAGCCAGGTCAGCCGGGCGATCGATCTGCCAGGCGACAAAGTCCGCGACCTTGCCCACTTCCAGCGAACCGTGGGTGTCTCCCATGCCCAATGCGTTAGCCGCGTGTTGGGTGGCGCCGGCGAGCGCTTCTTCCGGGGTCATGCGGAACAGGGTGCAGGCCATGTTCAGCATCAGGCGCAGCGACAGCGCCGGCGAGGTGCCGGGGTTGAGGTCGCTGGCGATGGCGATTTTCACGCCGTGCTTGCGCAGGGCATCCATCGGCGGCAACTGGGTTTCCCGCAGGAAGTAGAACGCCCCCGGCAACAACACCGCGACCGTGCCGGACGCGGCCATGGCGACGGCGTCCTCTTCGGTCATGAACTCCAGGTGATCCGCCGACAACGCCTGGTACCGCGCCGCCAGGCTGGAGCCGTGCAGCGACGAGAGTTGCTCGGCGTGCAGTTTCACCGGCAGGCCGAGTTGCCGAGCAACCTTGAACACACGCTCTACCTGCTCAGTGGAAAACGCCAGGTATTCGCAGAACGCATCCACCGCGTCCACCAGCCCTTCGGCCGCCAGGGCCGGCAGCATTTCGGTGCAAATGTGGTCGATGTAATCGTCAGCGCGGTCCTTGTATTCGGGCGGCAACGCATGGGCCGCCAGGCAGGTGGCGCGCACGCTCACCGGCAGTGCCTCGCCGAGACGCCGGGCGACCCGCAGCATCTTGCGTTCGTTGGCCAGGTCCAGGCCGTAGCCGGATTTGATCTCTACCGTGGTCACGCCGTCGCGCAGCAGACTGCGCAAGCGCTTATGGGCGCTTGCGAACAGTTCATCTTCACTGGCGGCTCGGGTAGCGCGCACGGTGCTGGCGATACCGCCACCCTGGGCGGCGATCTCGGCGTAGCTCACGCCTTGAAGGCGTTGCTCGAACTCGCCGCTGCGGTTGCCTCCGAACACGGTGTGGGTGTGGCAGTCGATCAGGCCGGGGGTGACCCAGGCGCCTTGCAAGTCGTGGGTAGCGCTGTAATCCGCTGCAGGCACGTCGCTGCGCGGACCGATCCATTCAATCAGCGGACCCGTCGTGACGATGGCGGCGTCCTCGATGATCGAGTACTGCCCACCGGCCATGGTCGCAATGTGACAGTGTTGCCATAGGATTTTCATCAACACCTCTTCAGCTTACAGGCTCGGCAGCAACTGGGCCGGCACCAGTTCGTTCAGGCAGCGGCTGGCGAGCAGTTCGCTGGCGGCGATGATGTCGGGCGCAAAGAAGCGGTCCTTGTCATAGAACGCCACTTTGCTGCGCAGGATGCCCCGGGCCTGTTCCAGTTTCGGCGAGGTTTTCAGGCCTTCGCGCAGGTCCAGGCCCTGGCACGCCGCCAGCCATTCCACAGCTAGAATCCCACGGGTGTTCTCGGCCATTTCCCACAGGCGCTTGCCCGCCGCCGGGGCCATGGACACGTGGTCTTCCTGGTTGGCGGAGGTGGGCAGGCTGTCGACGCTATGGGGATGGGCCAGCGCCTTGTTCTCGCTGGCAAGTGCCGCGGCGGTGACCTGAGCGATCATGAACCCGGAGTTGACCCCCCCGTTGCCCACCAGGAACGGCGGCAGCTGGGACATGTGCTTGTCCATCATCAGCGAAATACGCCGCTCGCTCAGGGAGCCGATCTCGGCGATCGCCAGCGCCATGTTGTCGGCGGCCATGGCCACCGGTTCGGCGTGGAAGTTGCCGCCGGAGATCACGTCACCTTCGGCGGCAAATACCAACGGGTTGTCCGACACGGCGTTGGCTTCCACGACCAGCACGTCAGCGGCCTGGCGGAACTGGGTCAGGCAGGCGCCCATGACTTGTGGCTGGCAGCGCAGGGAGTACGGGTCCTGCACCTTGTCGCAGTTCTGATGCGACTGGGATACCTGGCTGCTCTCGCCCAGCAGCGCGCGATAGGCCGCAGCGGCGTCGATCTGCCCGCGCTGGCCACGGGCGGCGTGAATACGCGCATCGAAGGGCGAGCGTGAGCCCAGCACGGCTTCAACGGTGAGGCCGCCGCACGCCAACGCGCCGGCGAACAGGTCTTCGCCTTCGAACAGACCACGCAGGGCATAGGCGGTGGACACCTGGGTGCCGTTGAGCAGCGCCAGGCCTTCCTTGGCGGCGAGGGTCAGCGGCGTCAGGCCAGCGACCTTCAGTGCGTCGGTGGCGTCCAGCCATTCGCCCTTGTAGCGCGCCTTGCCTTCGCCCAGCAGCACCAGGGACATGTGCGCCAAGGGCGCCAGATCCCCCGACGCCCCCACCGAGCCTTTAAGCGGAATGTGCGGATACACCTCGGCGTTGATCAGCGCGATCAACGCATCGATCACCTGGCGACGGATCCCGGAGAACCCACGGCTGAGGCTGTTGACCTTGAGCACCATGACCAGCCGCACCAGCGCATCGCTGATCGGCTCACCGACGCCCGCAGCGTGGGACAGCACCAGGGAACGCTGGAGGTTTTCCAGGTCTTCGCTGGCGATGCGGGTCGAGGCCAACAGACCGAAGCCGGTGTTGATACCGTAGGCGGTGCGGTTCTCGGCGAGAATCTGCTCCACGCAGGCCACACTGGCTTCGATCTGCGCCGAGGCGCTGTCATCCAGGCTGAGGGCCACCGGCTGCTGGTAGATGGCTCGCAGTTGGGCAAGGCTCAGTTGGCCTGGGATCAGGTTTAGCGCAGTCACATTCCTACTCCTTTTGAATTCTTCTTTTAAATAAATGTTCAGTGCACGTTCGGCAAGGCGGTGTCTTTGATCAGCTGGGCGGCGACGGCAATATCCGGCGCCAGCCAGCGGTCTTGTTCGTAAGCCGGCACGACGTCACGCAACCGTCGCCAGGCGCGGTCGGTGCCGGCGCCGAAGCGCTGGTCCTTCAGGAATTCGAAGGCCTGTGCCGCCAGCAGGTACTCGATGGCGAGGATCTGGGTGACGTTGGCCAGCAGTTGCTGCAGCTTGAGCGCAGCGTTGGTGCCCATGCTCAAGTGGTCCTCCTGCAGGCCCGAGGTGACGAAGTTGTCGAGCACCGCCGGCTGCGCCAATTGACGATTCTGCCCACACAGTGAAGCGGCGACGTACTGCACGATCATCATCCCGGAGTTGACCCCGGGGTTGCTCACCAGGAACGCCGGCAAGCCGCTGACGTGAGGGTTGATCAGGCGGTCCAGGCGGCGTTCGGCCACCGAGCCGATTTCGGCCATGGCGATGGCCAGCAGGTCGGCGGCCAGCGCCACCGATTGCCCGTGAGGGTTGGCCTGGGACATCACGCGGTAGCTGTCCGGCGTGCCGAGCAACAGCGGGTTGTCGGTGGCGCTGTTGAGCTCGGTCTCGATCTGGCGGGAGGCGTGTGCCCACTGGTCGCGGGCAGCGCCGTGGATCTGCGGGATCGAGCGCAGGCTCAGGGCGTCCTGGGTGCGGACGCCTTTGCTGCTGGCGATGACTTCGCTGCCATCGAGCAAGGTGCGCAGGTTGCTGCCGACGAGCTGCATGCCAGGGTGTGGCTTGAGGGCGATGATTGCTTCATCGAACGCGTCGATCTGGCCGCGCAGGGCCTCGAAACTCATGGCGCCGACCACGTCGGCCCATTGCAGCAGATGGTGGGCATCGGCCAGGGCCAGGCAGCTCAGGCCAGTCATGCACGGCGTGCCGTTGACCAGGCACAGGCCGTCCTTGGCACCGAGCGCCACGGGCTGCAAGCCTTCGGCACTTAACGCCTGTTGCGCCGGAACGATCTGACCCTTGTAACTCACATTGCCTACACCCAACAGCGCCACGCCGACATGGGCCATGTGGGTCAGGTAGCCCACCGAACCCTGGGACGGCACTTGCGGGGTGATGCCGTGGTTGAGCAGCGCGAGCAACGCGCGCACGACCTGCGGATGCAGACCGGATTTGCCGTGGCTGTAGTTGATGACCGTGGCGCAGATGATTGCGCGGGTTTGCTCGTCACTGAGCATCGGGCCGACACCGCAGGCGTGGCTCAACAGCGTATTGCGCGACAACTGGCTGAGCTGTTCGCCCTCAAGCGATACGTTGCACAAGGCACCCAGGCCGGTGTTGACGCCGTAGGCGCGTTCGCCGCTGGCGACGATGCGTTGCACGATGGCTTGAGCATTGTCGATGCGCGCCCAGGCTTGGGGCGAGAGCTCAAGGGTTGCGCCGTGGCGGGCGACGGCGGCGACGTCCTGCCAGCGTAAGGGGGTATCGGCAAGAGTGATTGTTGTTGGCTGGGGCATCTTTATACCTTCTTGAATGCTTGTGTGGCTGTGCTGGCCCTATCGGGGGCAAGCCCCCTCCCACACTGACCGAATTCCAACGTTGAAATGTGGACAAGTGTAGGCGGAGGCTGGCCCCTGATAGGGCCAGCAGCCTCACCACAAAACCGGGCTCAAACCACCGCCGCCCGCCGCTGGACAAACCGGTCCACGTACTCATCCGCCGGCGAATGCAGGATCTCGCGCGGTGTGCCGACCTGGATCAGCTTGCCATCCTTGAGGATCGCAATACGGTTGCCGATGCGCACGGCTTCATCGAGGTCATGGGTAATGAACACGATGGTCTTGTGCAGGGTCTTTTGCAGCTCCAGCAATTGGTCCTGCATCTCGGCGCGGATCAGCGGGTCGAGGGCGCTGAAGGCTTCGTCCATCAGGATGATGTCGGTGTCGGCCGCCAAGGCGCGGGCCAGGCCGACGCGCTGGCGCATGCCGCCGGAGAGCTGGTGCGGGTATTTGTTTTCGTAGCCCTTGAGGCCCACGGTTTCGATCCAGTGCAGCGCGCGTTCAGTGCAAACCTGCTTGCTTTCGCCGCGCACCTTGAGGCCGTAGGCAACGTTGTCGAGCACGCTTTTGTGGGGCAACAGGCCGAAGCTCTGGAACACCATGCTGATGTTGTGTCGGCGGAATTGGCGCAGGGCTTCCATGTCCAGTTGCAGGATGTCCTCGCCGTCCACCAGGATCGCGCCGCTGGTGGGGTCGATCAGCCGGTTGAAGTGGCGAACCAGCGTGGACTTGCCGGAACCCGACAGGCCCATGATCACGAAGATCTCACCCGTGCCGATGCTCAGGGACAAATCGTTCACGCCGACCACGCAGCCGGTCTCCGCGAGCACCTGGTCCTTGGTCTTGCCTTGGCCGACCAGCGCCAGCGCTTCCTTGGAACGCGCGCCGAAAATCTTGAAGACGTTTTTGACTTCGATTTTGCTGACAGTAGTCATTTGCTCGCCTCATGCCGTGGACGACCATAGGCCTGGGTTATGCGGTCGATGACCACTGCAAGAATCACAATCGCCAGCCCGGCTTCGAGGCCACGGCCGACGTTGAGGGTCTGGATGCCGACGAGTACGTCTTCACCCAGGCCGCGGGCGCCAATCATCGAGGCGATCACCACCATCGACAAGGCCATCATGGTGGTCTGGTTGATACCCGCCATGATGCTCGGCAACGCCAGCGGCAGTTGCACGCCGAACAGCTGCTGCCAGCGGTTGGCGCCGAAGGCGTTGATAGCTTCCATGACTTCGCCGTCGACCTGGCGGATGCCCAGGTCGGTGAGACGAATCAGCGGCGGCGCGGCGTAGATCACTGTGGCGAAGATCGCCGGGACCTTGCCCAGGCCGAACAGCATCAGCACCGGGATCAGGTACACGAAGCTCGGCATGGTCTGCATGATGTCCAGCAGCGGCATCAGCACCGAACGCAGGCGATTGCTGCGCGCCGACAGAATGCCCAGCGGAATGCCGATCAGCACCGAAATCACCGTGGCGACCATCATCAGCGCAAGCGTCTGCATGAGCTTGTCCCACAGGCCCACCGCGCCCACCAGGAACAGCAAGCCGACGATCACCGCCGTGGTCACCACTTTGCGGGTGGCGTGCCAGGCGACGCCGCCGACAATGGCCAGCATCAGCCACCAGGGCGCTGCGCGCAGCAGCCCTTCCAGGTTGACGATGGCCCATAGCAGGGTGTCGGAAATGTGCCGGAACACATCACCGTAGTTGGTAACCAGCGAGTCCACCCAACCGTTGACCCAGTCGGCGATGGAAAACGTAAAACTCTCAGGAAACATAGCGTGCTCTCGATCCAGTGGGTTGTGGCCAGGCGCCCGGCTTGCCCCTCAGGGTAGCCGGGCCCGCTTGACCTACAAGGCCGCGTCGATTTTCTTGGCTGCGTCTTCACTTACCCAGGAGTGCCAGACTTCAGGATGTTCCTTGAGGAAGATCTTCGCCAGTTTCGGCGACTCAATGCGCTCCTTGGCCATGCGGCCCAGGTTCTGGTTGAGCAGGTCGATGGGCAGGTTGACCTTTTCCAGCACGGCCACCAGTTCCGGGGCTTGCTCGTGGAAGGTCTTGGACAGGCCGACCTTGATGCTCACGCTTTTATCCACGCCGGGTTTCTCGTCCAGCTTGACCAGGTCGACCTGCCCCATCAGCGGGGTGGGCGACCAGTAGTAGAACAGGATCGGCTCGCCGCGCTTGTAGCTCGACAGCACTGCCGCATCCAGCGCCGGGCCGGTGCCTGGGCGGAAGTTGGTGTAGGTTTTTTCCAGGCCGTAGCTTTTGAGCATTTCGCTGTTGTCCAGCTCGCAGGTCCAGCCTGCCGGGCAGTTGTAGAAGCGCCCCTTGGACGGTTCTTCCTGGTCCTTGAACACCGCAGCGTACTTGGCCAGGTCGGCGATGTTCTTGAGGTCGGGCGCCTTGGCTTCCAGCTTGCGCTTGGCGTCGCCTTCGATCACATAGCGCGGCACATACCAACCTTCGATTGCACCGACGACCGGCGCACCGACGCCCACGACTTTGCCGGCCTTCTCGGCCTTGTTCCAGACCTCACTGCGGCCCACCCATTCTTCGGCAAACACCTGGATGTCGTTGCTGCTCAGGGCGTTCTCCATGGTGATGGAATTACCCGGCAGGCTATCGGTTTTGCAGTCGTAGCCTTTTTCCAGCACGGTTTGCAGGATGTCGGTAAGCAACATGCCGCTTTCCCAGTTCAGGCCCGCGAATTTTACCGGCTTGCCGGACTCGCACCAACCGGCCGCCTGGGCGCCAGCGCTGGCCAGCAAACCCGCGCAGAGCGTGGCGGCCAACAGGGTCTTATGCATTTTCATTGTTGTGACGCTCCCAATCTTGAAATGGATTACGGCAGTCAGTAGGCATCCAGCCTGTCTACGTCCCGTCAGGCTTGTGCAGTCAGCCCGTTTGTCGTCATAGAGGCGCTGCCCTGCTCTTCCGGCAGGATCAGGTGATCGGGCACCGTGCCGTGCCATTTTTTCGCACACAGGTAATACAGGGCGGCAGGCAGTACCAGGCCGATGATCCAGGAGATATCCACATCGCCCAGCGCCGCCACCAGCGGACCGGTGTAGAACTTGGTGGAGATGAACGGCAGCTGCACCAGCACGCCGAAGACATACACACTGATGCCCAGCAGGTTCCAGCGGCCATAGCGGCCGTTGGGATCGGCCAGCGCTGGCACGTCATAACGGTCGCGGGTGATGCAGTAGTAGTCCACCAGGTTGATCGCGCTCCACGGCGTGAAGAACGCCAGCAGGAACAAGATGAAGGACTTGAACGCACCGAGGAACGAATGCTGGCCGAGCAGTGCGATCAGCGTCGCCGTACCGACGATGGCCAACACAAACACCAGGCGCTGCATCCGCGTGACCTCCAGGCGACCTCGAAAGCCGCTGATGATGGTGGCAATGCACATGAAGCTGCCGTAGGAGTTCAGCGTGGAAATCGTCACCTTGCCGAACGCGATGCTGAAATAAAGCAGGGCCGCAGTGGCGCCGGTACCGCTCAAGCCAACGATGTAGGCCACTTCGTGACCGGCGAACTGCCCGTTGGACATGGCGGCGGCAAACACGCCGAGGATCATCGCCACCTGGGCGCCAATGACCGAGCCCGCGCCAGCAGCCAGGAAGGTTTTCACCGACGACGTGCGACTCGGCAGGTAGCGCGAATAGTCCGCCACGTAGGGGCCGAAGGCGATCTGCCAGGAAGCCGCGAGCGACACCGCCAGCAGGAAACTGCTCCAGCTGAAATGCCGGATTTGCAGAAGCGCGCCGACATCGGTCTGGCTCATCAGGCGACTGAACAGGTAGACGAAGGCAATCACGCCAATGACGCTGGCGACGCGGCCGATGAAGTGGATCACGCGATAACCCAGCACCGTGACCAGCACAATCACGCTGGCGAAGATCAGGATGCCGACGCTGTCGCTGACGCCAAACAACTGCCCCAGCGCCTGCCCCGACAACACCGTGCCGGTGGCGGTGAACCCGAGGTACATCAGGCACACCAGCACGATCGGGATTGCCGCGCCATACACGCCGAACTGCACCCGGCTGGAAATCATCTGCGGCAGGCCCAGTCGCGGCCCCTGCGCCGCGTGCAACGCCATCACCCCACCGCCCAGCAATTGGCCGATCAACAGGCCGATCAATGACCAGAACACATCACCTCCCAGCACCACGGCCAGGGCCCCGGTAACGATGGCGGTGATCTGCAGGTTGGCGCCCATCCACAGGGTGAATTGGCTCAAGAGACGACCGTGTCTTTCCGCTTCCGGGATGTAGTCGATCGAGCGTTTTTCGATCAGCGGGGTGGTGTCATTTGCAGCCATGGGTATTCAACCTCTGATGGATTGTTTTGTGTGCAGCCTTGCTCTTCTGTAGGAACTGGCTTGCCTGCGATGGCATCACCTCGGTCATTCTCATAGACCGCATCGTCTGCATCGCAGGCAAGCCAGCTCCCACAAGGACCAAGCCAGTCCTTACTTGATCATCGGGAGATTGAGGCCCTGTTCCTTGGCGCAATCGATCGCGATCTGGTAGCCGGCGTCCGCATGACGCATCACCCCGGTGGCCGGGTCGTTGTGCAGCACGCGGGCAATGCGCTCGGCCGCTTCGTCGGTACCGTCGCAGACGATCACCATGCCGGAGTGCTGGGAGAAGCCCATGCCCACGCCACCGCCGTGGTGCAGCGAAACCCAGGTCGCGCCGCTGGCGGTGTTGAGCAAGGCGTTCAGCAACGGCCAGTCGGACACGGCGTCGGAACCGTCCTGCATGGCTTCGGTCTCGCGGTTGGGGCTTGCGACCGAGCCGGAGTCCAGGTGGTCGCGACCGATCACCACCGGTGCCGACAATTCGCCGCTGCGCACCATTTCGTTGAACGCCAGGCCAAGCTTGGCGCGCTGGCCCAGGCCGACCCAGCAGATACGTGCCGGCAAGCCCTGGAAGCTGATGCGTTCGCGGGCCATGTCCAGCCAGTTGTGCAGGTGGGCGTCGTCGGGGATCAGCTCTTTGACCTTGGCGTCGGTCTTGTAGATGTCCTGCGGGTCGCCGGACAGCGCCGCCCAGCGGAACGGGCCGATGCCACGGCAGAACAGCGGGCGGATGTAGGCCGGTACGAAGCCGGGGAAGTCGAAGGCATTTTCCACGCCTTCTTCCTGGGCCATCTGGCGGATGTTGTTGCCATAGTCGAAGGTCGGAATGCCTTGCTTCTGGAAGTCCAGCATGGCTTTGACGTGCACGGCCATCGACTGCTTGGCGGCCTTGATCACGGCAGCGGGCTCGGTCTTGGCGCGGGCGCGGTATTCGTCCCAGGTCCAGCCGGCCGGCAGGTAGCCGTTGAGCGGGTCGTGGGCGCTGGTCTGGTCGGTGACCATGTCGGGGCGCACGCCGCGCTTGACCAGTTCCGGCAGGATCTCGGCGGCGTTGCCCAGCAGGGCGATGGAGATCGCCTTGCCTTCCTGGGTGTATTTCTCGATGCGCGCCAAGGCATCGTCGAGGTCGGTGGCTTGTTCGTCGACATAACGGCTGTTCAAGCGGAAATCGATGCTGACCTGCTGGCATTCAATGTTCAGCGAGCAGGCGCCGGCCAGGGTCGCGGCCAATGGCTGTGCGCCACCCATGCCGCCGAGGCCGGCGGTGAGGACCCAGCGACCGGTGAGGTTGCTGTCGTAATGCTGGCGACCAGCCTCGACGAAAGTTTCGTAGGTGCCTTGGACGATGCCTTGGCTGCCGATGTAGATCCAGCTGCCGGCGGTCATCTGGCCGTACATGGCCAGGCCCTTGGCGTCCAGTTCGTTGAAGTGTTCCCAACTGGCCCAGTGCGGCACCAGGTTGGAGTTGGCGATCAGTACGCGGGGCGCGTTGGTGTGGGTCTTGAACACGCCGACCGGCTTGCCGGATTGCACCAGCAGGGTTTCGTCGTCGTTCAGATGGGTGAGGCTTTCGACGATCTGGTCGTAGCACTCCCAGTTGCGCGCCGCACGGCCGATGCCGCCGTACACCACCAGCTCTTTCGGGTTCTCGGCCACTTGTGGGTCGAGGTTGTTCATCAGCATGCGCAGTGGCGCTTCGGTCAGCCAGCTTTTGGCAGTGAGCTTGTTACCGTGGGCGGCGCGGATTTCGACATCACGGTATTTAGTAGGCTTGGTCACAGCAAGAACTCCTCAGCGATCGATGCGCATGCTTGGTGGGTGCGAAGGGACTCTTACGCACACATCTTTACTTGTACATACAAGCATATGCAATCGAGCGGCCAACTTGCTGAGGGCGTCGTTAAGATTTTTTTGGAAAGCATTCGCAAGCCTTGGAAATCAAGGCTTCGAGACTTGATGAAATTTCTCAGGGGAGAGTTTTACAGCGCGGGGGGTTTGTCATGACAGCGTGGTTTTGCGCCACGCTGGGGCATTCGGTAACAAATTGGTGCGCAGCCTGGAAACAGATCTTATGAACAATGAGAAACAACTGTGGGAGGGGCCTTTCCCCCTCCCACATTTTTTAACCGAGCTGAGTCAGTTCGATTACACAGCTGCGGCCGGCTACGGAAATATCCAGCAAGCCGGTGTTACCGTCGATTTGCAGGCAGTCGTGATGACCCAGCTTCTCGCCCAGCACCTTCACTTCATCCGCCACGCTGAACACCAGCACCGTCTGCGCCGTGGTGAAGAACCGCTGCTCACCGTCGATCCACTGTAACCGCGCGTGATAACGCGCTGGCGAATAGATCAAGTTGAAATCGCGGATCGGCCCGGTGATCAAGCGGCACGCCACCTGGCTGTCACCCTTGAAGGCGAAGGCCTGCAGCGGCAGCAACCCGCGCTGCTCCTCGCCGTCCACGGTCAACACCATGCCTGCGCCCTTGATCACGGTGATCACACGCTGGTACCCGGCGAACGTGGAAAACCCGCCCGACTCGGCGATGTCGGCAATCGACAGGCGCCAGCCAAAGCCATCCAGCCCGGTGCCGGCATCACGGCTGATTTCTTCAGTGCTGCCGCCGCCGTTTTTCCACGGCATGCGCACGTACTCGGCGGCGCGCCAGACGTTCACACGGCTCATTTGCTGAACCGTCCTTCGAGGCTGTGGCGCGAACCGGGGTGGATCAGCCGCGCCGCAGTCACCGGCTGGCGACCGGACCAGGTGCGACGGCGAATCAACAGGCAGGGTTCGGTCGGGTCGATCTGCAACAGCTTGCACTCGGCTGCGTCGGCGAGGATGGCTTCGACCACGTGCTCGCCTTCGGTCAGCGGCGCCACCTGGTTCAAGTAGGCGTAGGGCGTCTGCTGGGTGAAATCCTGTTGCAGGTATTCCGGGGCAACCAGGGCGTTGACGAAGCGGTCTTCGATTTGCACCGGGATATCGTTTTCGAAATGCACGATCAGCGAGTGAAACACCCGCCCGCCTTCGCGCATTTCCAGGGCGACCGCACGTTCGGAGCCGGCCGCTTCTTCGCCCAGGTGGATGACCTGGCAGGTGTGCCGATGACCACGGGAGGCGATCTCATCGGCAATGTTGTGCACTTCAAACAGCGCCGATTGGCTCTTGGGCTCGGCGACGAACGTGCCGACGCCCTGCATGCGCACCAGCAAGCCTTCGGCGGTGAGCTCGCGCAGGGCGCGATTGATGGTCATGCGGCTGAAGCCGAGCTGGCTGACCAGTTCGCTTTCCGATGGCACGCGGTAATGGGGTGGCCAGTTGCCGTTGAGGATCTGCTGGCTGATCATCTGTTTGACGCGGGCATACAAGGGCGCCGGACTTTCGTCCATGTGGGCAGCCAGCGAAGACTTGGCGGGCGGAGTCGGCACGGGGAATCCTTGCAGGTGGAAAAGAGGCATAGATTGCCGGAGTTTACCGAGCAGGCAAACGTCTGTATATGTATATACAAATAAACACACGACCGGAGTGTTCTGATCATGTCCGCTTTTTTTGCCGAGCGCGCGCTGCTGCCTGATGGATGGGCCCATGATGTACGTCTTGAAGTCAGTGCCGATGGCCTGCTGACAAAGGTTGAGGCCAATGCCAGCGCAGAGGCTGCCGAGCGGCTGAAAGGCCCGGTGTTGGCGGGCATGCCCAACCTGCACTCCCATGCGTTCCAACGCGCGATGGCAGGTTTGGCGGAAGTGGCGGGCAACCCGAATGACAGTTTCTGGACCTGGCGCGAGCTGATGTATCGCATGGTCGGCAAAGTCAGCCCGGAGCAATTGCAGGTGATCGCGCGCCAGCTGTATATCGAGATGCTCAAGGCCGGATACACCTCAGTGGCGGAATTTCACTACGTGCACCACGATGTCAGTGGCCGGCCGTATGACGATCGCACCGAATTGTCGCGGCAGGTCAGCCAGGCTGCCGCCAGCAGCGGCATCGGCCTGACGTTGCTGCCCGTGCTCTACACCCATTCAGGGTTTGGCGGCCAGGCGCCGAATGAAGGCCAGCGACGGTTTATCAACAGCACTGAACATTATCTGGAACTGCAGTCCCGCCTCGAACCGATCCTCGCCGCACAACCGGCGCAGCGACTGGGCCTGTGTTTCCACTCGCTGCGCGCTGTGACACCGCAACAGATCAACGAAGTACTGGCGGCCAGCGACAAGGCTTGCCCGGTGCATATCCACATTGCCGAGCAGCAGAAGGAAGTCGACGACTGCCTGGCCTGGAGCGGCAAGCGCCCGCTGCAATGGCTGTACGACAACGCCCCGGTGGATGAGCGCTGGTGCCTGGTGCATGCCACTCATGCCGATGCCGATGAAGTCACGCGCATGGCCAAGAGCCGTGCGATTGCCGGCCTGTGCCTGACTACCGAAGCCAACCTGGGTGATGGAATCTTCCCGGCCGTGGACTTCCTGGCTCAGGGCGGGCGCATGGGGATCGGCTCGGACAGCCATGTGTCGTTGAGCGTGGTCGAGGAATTGCGCTGGTTGGAATATGGCCAGCGGCTGCGGGATCAACGGCGTAACCGGCTGTACCGCAGTGACCAGCCGATGGTCGGGCGGACTTTGTTCGATGCCGCGCTGGAGGGCGGCGCCCAGGCGCTGGGACAGCCGATTGCTCGATTGGAAGTGGGCAAGCGTGCAGATTGGATCGTGCTGGATGGCAGTGATCCTTACCTGGCCACGGCGACGGCGGATGGGATTCTCAATCGCTGGTTGTTTGCCGGTGGGGATCGGCAGGTGCGGGATGTGCTGGTGAACGGGAAGTGGGTGGTGCGCGATGGGCATCATGCTGGCGAAGAAGATAGCAATCGGGCGTTCACCCAAGTCCTGAAGGACCTACTCGGTTAAAAAATGTGGGAGGGGAGCTGCCCCCTCCCACATTTTGATCCCGGTTGACTCAAGACTACTGCGAGGTTTTCGCCATCTGCTTGTCCGACGTACGCCAGATCAACCGCGTGGTGTCGTACCCCTGCTGGCGCGCGCGGCTCAGCAGGTCTTCGCGAGTATCGGCACTGACCGTCGGCGTGCGCGACAGGATCCACATGTAGCGCCGGCTCGGGCTGCCGACGATCGCGGTCTTGTAGTCATCGCTGACATACAGCACCCAGTAATCGCCCTTGGCAACGCCCGGCAGCAGCGCCGTGAACCAGTTGTTGAATTCCACCCAGAGCTTGTCAGTCTTGCCCGGCACTTGCGCGGTTGCCGTCCCCTTGGCCTCTTCCCACTTCCACTCGGTGGTCAGGCAGCGGTTGAACACCGACATGTCGCCATCGGGCAGCAGGGTATAGCGGGCTTCGGACTGCGCGCAGTTGCGCTGGAAGTACATCGGCAATCGCGCCAATTCGTACCAGGTGCCCTGGTAACGCTTGAGATTGACGTTACCGGCAGTCTTGGGCTGCAGATCGTCGCCAGAATGGCTGGCGCAGCCTGCCAAAAACAGGCTGGCGCAAAGGAACAAAACAAAACGCATCATTCTTCTTCTCCCGCAGGCTCTCGCCCCGGTTTACTTCAGGCCTTGCCCGGAAAACATCAGAACCTTGTCACCGGCATATTGCACGCTGATAAAGCTGGTTTTATCGCCCCAGGTGCAGCTGGACATGCCCAGTGCGCCGGAACAATCGGTCGGCTTGCCCAACAACGACTCCACCTCGGCCTTGGCCATGCCAGCCGAGAGCTTCGCGTAATTTTCTTGGTTAACCTTGCTGCAAGCGGCCAACAGCACGCAAAAAGTCAGCAAAGCGAGACGGCGTAACGACATGGAAAACTCCTGGAGGGACGAAGCAGCGTGGGTATCTGCCAGAAGCTTAGAAGGGAAAAGAGGTGTCTGGTTCCCGATGAACAAAAACAAAAAAGCCCCGTAAACGCTGAAACGTTTCGGGGCTTCTTTTAGGGTGAACCGGCTCACAACACTGCCGATCACCTGTCGCAGCAATTTACTGCTTGTGGTACGCGGTCACGCGCTCAACTTCTTCCTTCGAACCCAGGAACACTGCCACACGCTGGTGCAGGCCTTCCGGCTGGATGTCGAGGATGCGCTGGTGGCCGTCGGTCGAAGCGCCGCCAGCCTGCTCGACCAGGAACGACATCGGGTTGGCTTCGTACATCAGGCGCAGTTTGCCCGGTTTGGAAGGCTCGCGGCCGTCACGCGGGTACATGAACAGGCCACCACGGGTCAGGATGCGGTGCACGTCAGCCACCATCGCGGCCACCCAGCGCATGTTGAAGTTTTTCTTCAACGGGCCTTCTTCGCCTGCCATCAGCTCGCCGACATAACGGGTCACTGGCGCTTCCCAGTGGCGCTGGTTGGACATGTTGATCGCGAATTCCTGGGTGGACGCCGGAATGGTGATGTCTTCGTGGGTCAGCACGAAGCTGCCCATTTCGCGGTCCAGGGTGAAGCCCTTGACGCCATCGCCCAAGGTCAGCACCAGCATGGTCTGCGGGCCGTAGATCGCGTAACCGGCTGCAACCTGCTGGGTGCCTGGCTGCAGGAAGGCCTTTTCGTTCAGCGGCTCGTTCTGGCTCAGGTATTCGTTCGGGCAGCGCAGTACCGAGAAGATGGTGCCAACCGGCGCGTTGATGTCGATGTTGGACGAACCGTCCAGTGGGTCGAACACCAGCAGGTAGGCGCCTTTAGGGTATTTGCCCGGGATCTGGTAGGCGTTGTCCATTTCTTCGGACGCCATGCCGGCCAGGTGACCGCCCCATTCGTTGGCTTCGAGCAGGATCTCGTTGGAGATCACGTCGAGTTTCTTCTGCACTTCGCCCTGCACGTTCTCGGTACCCATGCTGCCCAGGACACCACCCAGCGCGCCTTTGGACACGGCGTGGCTGATTTCCTTGCACGCACGCGCCACCACTTCGATAAGGAAGCGCAGATCGGCAGGCGTGTTGTTGCTGCGGGTCTGCTCAATCAGATAGCGACTCAAAGTAACGCGGGACATGTAAGGCTCCGGAGAATGGGGGGGGCTGAAAACCCGCGCAGTTTAGCGCGAGTCGGGGCTGATTTCCTCTAATCAGAGGATTTTACGCCAATAGAGTTCACGGTTTGCCCTGGGGTTTGCGCAACAAACTGTAGGCCATGGCCCCCAGCACCGCCACGCCCAGCAGAAGCACGGCCCAGAGCCCGAGCTTTTTCCAGTCTGGCCCGGCATTCTTGGCTGCTACGGCCACGGGCGAATTGACCGCGACTTCTCCCTCTACCCTCGCCTGCCCCAAAGCCTTGAGACGCTCGGCGCTGTAGTCAGGAATCAGGGTCGACAGCGGCAGGCTGGCCGCCTTGGCCGACGCATTACCGAGCACCAGGGTGAACGGCGGTTCGCCCCGCGCCAGGAACACCAGGTGCGTGGCGCGCACGGCAAACCGCAGGGCTGGCGCTTCAACACCCAGGCCACCGCCGCGCTCGTCCACCTGCAACTTCAGTTCGCTAACGGCCCGGCCCGGCAGTTGCAACTCATCCTGCACCACGTCCTGGCCGTCTTGGGCCAGGCGATACAGCAGACCATTGCTCAACGGCTGCCAGGCCTGCTTGCTGTCGCGACGACCGGCCAACGTCACCGGCGCCAAGGTATTGGGCTGCTTCAACTCGATGCGCAGGCGCTCGATAACCACGTCGGTGGGCAACTGCCAGCTGTACTCGCCCGCGTTGAGGCGCGCGCCTGCCAGCGGCTGCGACCACACCAGCGGCGTCGGCAGGCTGGTACTGGTCGCACTCACCAGCTTGGCCGACGTCAGCAACGGTGCCGCCCGCCCCTGCCACACCAGACGCAGGTACCGCGCCGATTGACCGGGCAAGCTCACGTCATGCTGCTCAACCCGCTCGTTGTCGGCAAACGACAGGCGCGCCACTTGCCCATCGCCCCAGGCTTTCCAGTGCTGCAAATCATCGCTGGCCTCAATGCTGAAACGCTGGAAACCGTCCTGCTCAAGGCTCCAGTCCAGGGTCAGCTGCTGCAACGGCGCCTTGATCGCACTGGCATCCAGCACCCAGCCGCGCAGCACTTGCTGGCCCTTGACCGAGGACGGGCGAACCTCCAGCAAGGTGCCTTCGGCGGTGGATTTCATCACCACCCCCGGCAACGCTTCCTGCGTATCGGCGGCGTACAGGGGGAACCACTTCACCTCAGTGACGTTGCGGCTCTCGGTGCGCTGTGAGGCCTGGCGCGAGAGCGAATAGGCCTGGGGCTCACCCGCCGCGTTGAAAACGCGCACGTCACTGAGATCGGCCTGACGGGCGTTCAACTGCACCGCCAATGGCAACTCCAAACGATACCAAGGGCCATTGCCACTCACGGCCAGCGGTACCTGGGTGGCAAAGTCAGCCGGGCCTTCTTGAGCGAAGGCCACCGAACATATCCCCCATACCGCCAACCCACTCAAACTCAGCTTACTCATCAAGAAGACGCTCCCTCAGCTTCAACACGCTTGGGCGGCAGCGGTGCGAAGTAGCCCACTACCAGCAACAGCCCACCCACGCCAATAAACGATACGATACGCGCTAGCCCGCCTCGGTTACTCAGCTCGACAAAGAACAGCTTGGCCACCACCACGGCAATCAGCGCCGCACCGATCAGCCACACTTCGCGACGATGGCGCAGGTGACCACCGATCATCAGGCCGAGGGCGATCAGGGTCCACACGATCGACAAGCCGGCTTGCACCAGCATCGACTCAAGCAACGTATCCAGGTGAAACGGCACGCCGCCCCAATGGTGCGCAGTGCGCATCACCAAGGCCGTGAAGAACGCAAACAGCGACAGCCCCGCCACACCCTGGGCGATCTGTTCGTGTTGTGGTGCGACGCTGCGTGACCACAAGTACACGCCCAACAGCGCGAACAGTAAGCCCACGTCCAACGGATTGAGCAGCGGTACGTAGGACAGCGGCTCAGCCGTGCCGTCGCTGAAGGTATTGGCCAGCCAGAACCAGCCAAGCATCAGTGCCGCCAACGGCAAGCCGGCGAGTACGCGGTATTCCCTTGGATGCGCCGACACCGGCCAAGGCCAACTGCGCAGCGTGGCAGCCAGCACCAGATACAGGCTGGGCAGAACCGCCCAACCCAACCAGCGCCAGGCGTTGTATTGATCCGACAACCACATCAGGCCGTAACGCAGTTCCAACGCCAATACGCCGATCAGCATCCAGCAGCCTAAAACGTGGGCAGCGCTCAACACTTTTTCGGGCACCAACGTCGCCAAGCGCCGCAGCGAGATGAAATGCACGGCGAACACCACCCACCAGGCCAGCCAGCCGAACTGCGCCGCCGGGTGGTAGTGCTCGCTCCAGGCCTTCAGCAACACCAAGCCTGTCGCGGGTATCAACAACGTGCTGGCAATGCCCAAGGCAGCCCAGCGCAAACGCAGCGCCAGCACCGTCCAGATCGCCGCGCTCAGCGCCGCTGCGATCAGCAACAGCGGTGTATTCCAGCCCGCAGGCGCTGTGCGCCACACTTCAATGATCACTGCCAGCGCCCACCAGGCCACGCCCCAGGCGAGCAGACCCTCGGACACACGGCCACGGGGCAAGCGCCAGGCGCCGAGCATGGCCGCCAAGGCGATGATCAGCGGTGTCCACGCATTGTTCGCAAGGTCGAGCACAAACAGCACGCCGGCCAGCACCTGCACCGCGATAGCGCAGCGCACTACTGCAGGCGAACCGATGCGCTGGCCTGCCCACAGCGTTGCAAGACCCGCCATTGCCCAACTGATGATGCTGCCCTGGGTGGAAAACAACATCGGCCCCAGCAGGTAGACACAGCCCAAGCCTGACGCGGCGAGCCATGGTGCGCCAACCCGCTCCCATCGCCGGGTGAGTTCCGGCGCAGTACTGTGTATTTGATAAAAGCTGAACAGCAGTGCCGCGCCCAGCAAAAAAGCCTCCAAGGGCACGTCTTGCAGCAAGGTGTCATGGCCATCGCGCAGTTCGCTGAGGAAGGCGAGCAGCGAACCCAGTTGCAGCAACAGAGCAAATGCCCGTGCCAAAGGACGCTGTTGACGGATGCCGAGCCAGAAGATGCCGGCACCTTCGACAGCCCACGCAGCCGCCGTCCAGCGCGCGTCCAGACCCAAGGGGATCGCCAGGCTGGCGAAGATCACGCCCAGGGCCAGGCAGGTTTCCGCCAACAGCAACGCGCGCCCACTGCTGAGCACGCGGGCCAGCACCATATAAATGATGCCCAGGCCCAGCGCACTGAGCGCAGCGGCGAATTCCAGGTGCTGTACGAGCGCAAACTGCAAGCCAAAACCCACCAGCGGCGGCCCGAACAATAAGGTGCCGTCGACATAGTCGCCCTTACGCAACTGCGCACCCAGGCTGTCGCCCCCACCCGACTCCAGCAGTTTGCGGCGGGCGAACAAAAGGCCGATGGCCAGGTACATCACGAAGAACAGAATCAGGAAGGGCTCGGTGCTCCACAGCAGTTCTGGCGTATAGGAACGCGAGCCCCAGGCGAAGCCAATACCAAAGGTGCCGACAAACCCGATCACGTTCAGCGGGCGCCAGGCCTTGAACCAGGCAATCGTGAGGATGCCGGCGTTGAGCAGCGCAAAGTAGCTGAACAATGCTACATGGCTACCCGCGCCGGTCGACACCAGAATCGGCGCTGCAAAACCGCCCAACGCCGCCGCACAGGCCAGCGCCAGTGCATCCTGGGTGATCGCCAGGATCGCCGAAAACACCGTGACCGCAACCAGCAACCCCATCGCGACCCCGGGGTCGATCAGCGGGTGCAAACGCATCGCCGCAAACACCGTTAGGTAAAACACAGCAATGCCTGCGCCTTGCAGCATCAAGCCGTAGCTGCCATTACGCAGCCTCAGCCACCAACCCAAGCCCAGCAGGCCAACGGCCGCCGCCGCAACCCCGGCGTAGCGCAGTTCAATGGGCACCACCATGCCTTCGGTGGCATAACGCAGCAGGAACGCCAGGCCAAGGAACAACAGCACCACGCCGACCCGCAGCACGGTATTGCCACCCAGCAGCCAGTGGCGCGCAGCGTTGAATGCACGCTCAAACAGGTCCGGTTCGCGGGGGGTAGCAGGTTGTTCAACACGCGGTTGGGGGGCCGGCGCCCGTATGTCTGCCGGTAGCGGTTGGCTGGCTTCAGCGGCCATGGGTGCGGGTGCCAAATCGACAGGCAACTCCCAGACAAGGTCGGAGGCCTTGGCGACGGGTGTGGGTTCTGGAATGGAGGGTTCTTCAATAACACTGCTTGTGGGCTCCGGCACTTCCAGCTGCCGCAAGCGATCACCGAGGGCGATCAGCGCCTTTTGTGCGGTTTCCAGCTGAGCCGCCTGCGTGTGGGCTTGGGCCGCCAGTTGTGACAGGCGAAGGGCTTGACCCACGCCCAAGCCCAGTAGCGCGCCAATGCCCGCATCACTGAACGACCCGTTGAGCGTCCAGCCGAGCACCAGGCCAATCAGCATGAAGATCCATTGCATGGTCGATATTCCCTAGGCAAACCGGGGCCCAGTATATCGACGCAGACCTAATGCGGGAGGGCGATATGACGATTCGACATCCCCCCTCACACATCGGGTAGTGCGGTGCCTAGTCCAACGCTTTCCAGATCTCGGTGGCGTACTCACGAATAGTCCGGTCGGAACTGAACCAGCCCATCCGCGACGTGTTCAGCACCGCCGAACGCCACCACGCCTTGGAATCGTGCCAATGTTTCTCGACCGCCGCCTGGGCATCCCAGTAAGAGTCGAAGTCGGCACACACGAGGAAACGGTCGTAGTCGATCAGCCCGTCCACCAAGCCGACGTAGCGGCCCGGATCATCCGGCGAGAACACCCCACCCCGGATCGCCTGCAACACATCGTTGAGACGGTGGGACGCGGCAATGTCGGAGCCGGCGTTGAATTCGCCAGCCTGTTTGCGCGCCTCCACTTGCTGGGCGCTGAGGCCGAAGATGAACATGTGCTCGGCACCGATACGCTCGTGCATCTCCACGTTGGCGCCGTCCATGGTGCCGATGGTCAGCGCGCCGTTGAGGCCGAATTTCATGTTGCTGGTGCCCGAGGCTTCAAAGCCGGCCGTGGAAATCTGCTCCGACAAGTCCGCCGCCGGGATGATGCTTTCGGCCAGGCTGACATTGTAGTTGGGCAGGAACACCACTTTGAGCAGACCACGCACGGTCGGGTCGTTGTTGACGGTGCGGGCGATGTCGTTGGTGAGCTTGATGATCAGCTTGGCCTGGTGGTAACTGGCCGCGGCCTTGCCCGAAAAGATCTTCACCCGCGGCACCCAGTCGGTGCCCGGCTCGGCACGGATCGCCTGGTACAGCGCCACGGTGTGCAACAGGTTGAGCAACTGGCGCTTGTACTCGTGGATGCGCTTGACCTGCACATCGAACATCGCCGCTGGGTTCACCGAAATGCCCAGGCGCTCGTGGATGATGTCTGCCAGTGCGCGCTTGCTGTGCAAGCGCTGCTCGGCAAAGGCCTTGCGAAAGCTTTGTTTTTCGGCGAACGGTTCAAGCTCGATCAGGCGCTGCTCGGGCTGGTCGAGAATGTCCGGGCCGAGGGCTTCCACCAACATGTCGGTGAGCTTGGGGTTGGCCTGGTACAGCCAGCGGCGGAAGGTGATGCCGTTGGTTTTGTTGTTGATCCGCTCGGGGTAGAGCTTGTGCAGTTCGGAGAACACCGTGCTGCGCATCAGTTGCGTGTGCAAGCCGGACACACCGTTGACGCTGTGAGAACCGAGAAACGCCAGGTTGCCCATGCGCACGCGGCGGCCGTTGTCTTCTTCGATCAGCGACACGGCGCGCAGGACGTCGAAATCGTGGATGCCCTTGGCGCGCAACGAGTCGATGTGCTGGGCGTTGATCAGGTAGATGATCTGCATGTGCCGGGGCAGCATGCGTTCCATCAGGCCAACGGGCCAGGTTTCGAGGGCCTCGGGCAACAGGGTGTGGTTGGTGTAGGAAAGGGTTTCGACGGTGACGTCCCACGCCGCTTCCCACGGAATATCGTGCAAGTCCACCAGTTGGCGCATCAACTCGGCCACGGCGATGGACGGGTGGGTGTCATTGAGTTGGATCGCCGCGTGTTCGCCGAGGCTGAGTACCGTGCCGTGCATGTTTTTGTGGCGGCGCAGCAAGTCTTGCAGGGAGGCGGCGACGAAGAAGTATTCCTGGCGCAGGCGCAGTTCCTGCCCCGCTTCGGTGCTGTCGGCCGGGTAAAGCACCCGGGAGATGCTTTCGGCACGGGCCACTTCGGCGACCGCGCCAAGGTGATCGCCGGCGTTGAAGCGCTCCAGGTGCAGGTCTTCCACTGCGCGGGCTCGCCACAGGCGCAGGGTGTTCACGCTGGCGCCGCGCCAGCCGACCACCGGGGTGTCATAGGCAATTGCGCGCACGGTTTCGCTGGGGGTCCACACCTGGATCAGCTTGCCAGAGGCGTCGGGCTTGGTTTCGACGCTGCCACCAAAGCCAATCGGGTAAACCACTTCCGGGCGCTCGAATTCCCAAGGGTTGCCGAAGTCCAGCCAGTGCTCGGTCTGCTCCTGTTGCCAGCCATCGACAATGGCCTGGCGGAACAGGCCGTGTTCATAGCGGATGCCATAACCGTGGCCGGCCACGCCGAGGGTCGACATGCTTTCCATGAAGCACGCGGCCAGGCGGCCCAAACCACCGTTGCCGAGCGCCGCGTCGGGCTCCAGCAGGCGGATACGTTCCAGGTCGACGTCCAGCTCGGCCAAGGCTTCGCGGGCGATCTCCAGCACGCCGAGGTTGCTCAGGCTGTCGTAGAGCAGACGGCCGATCAAAAACTCCAGCGAGAGGTAATACACCCGCTTCTGGCCTTTGCGGTAAATGCGCCGCGTGTGGTCCATCCAGTGATCGACCATCTGGTCGCGCGCGGCCAGGGCAATGGCTTCGAACCAATCATGGTCGAAGGCGTGATCCGGGTCCTTGCCCACCGCGTAGGTGAGTTTGGTCAAAACGGCATCGCGGAATGCGGCTACCTCTGCTTCTCGTGCAAGTGGTTCCTGAGACATCAATTGCGACCTCGGGCGAGATAGAAGGAGTTGCTAGAGCCTAGACGGTCTGACAGACGGTGACCGCTCTGGTTCGGCACTTTTTTAACGCATTTACCTGTGCGGATTTAGATGCAGGGCTCGTGCCTGCTTTTCACGGGGGCGCACCTTCTGGCCGAAACCCGCAAAATATTGTTCAAAAAATCACCAATCCCGGTATGATCGCGCGCCCGGATACCGCCCCACCTTTTGGAACCCTGATGAAGCCTCAACTGATCGCCGCCGCGGAACTCGACCGTCTTGAAACGTGGCAGAAATATTCCGCGCATATGTGCGGTGGCTGCGTGTCCAGCTGCTGCACGCTGCCGGTGGAAGTGAAGGTCAAGGACCTGATCCGCATCGGCCTGGTCGATGAGTTCGAGCTGGGCGACCCGGCGAAGAACATCGCCAAGCGGTTGCAGAAGGAAGGCATCGTCGAGCGCTTCAATTCCAAGTCCGAGATTTTTACCTTGCAGCGCATGAGCAACAACGACTGCCTGTTCCTGGATCGTAAGACGCGCTTCTGCACTATTTATGACAAGCGCCCGGATACCTGCCGCAACCACCCGAAGATCGGGCCGCGTCCGGGGTATTGCGCGTATAAGCCCAAAGAAGTGGTGCGCGAGACCAAGTTCAAGACCCTCGATAAGTTCTGATCCGTTTTTTGTGCGGCCCTTGAGGGCCTATCGGGGGCAAGCCCCCTCCCACATTTGAATGTGTTCACAGATCAAAGGTGGGAGGGGGCTTGCCCCCGATGAAGCCTGCACAATCACTGCACAATCTGCAGGCATAAAAAAACGCCCCCGGCCTTTCGACCGGGGGCGTTTTTCATTCAGCCTGAGTTAACTCAGTTCTTGGCTTTCTTGGCAGCGCGGGTACGCTCGCCTTCGTCCAGGATCTTCTTACGCAGGCGGATCGACTTAGGCGTGACTTCGCACAGCTCGTCGTCCTGGATGAATTCCAGGGCCTGTTCCAGGGTGAAGCGAACAGGTGGAACCAGAGCGATGGTTTCGTCTTTGCCGGAAGCACGCATGTTGTCGAGCTTCTTGCCTTTGGTTGGGTTGACGCCCATGTCGTTGTCACGGCTGTTCAGACCAACGATCTGACCGTTGTAGATCTCTTGACCGTGTTCAACGAACAGCTTGCCACGCGCCTGGAGGGTTTCCAGGGAGTAGGTCAGCGCCTTGCCGGTTTCTACCGATACCAGAACACCGTTCTGACGGCCGGACATGTCGCCGGACTTCATGGTGTCGTAGCGATCGAAGATCGAGGTCAGGATGCCAGCACCGTTGGTCAGGGTCAGGAACTGGTTACGGAAACCAATCAGGCCACGAGCAGGGATGTTGTATTCCAGACGCACACGGCCTTTGCCATCCGGCACCATGTTGGTCAGGTCGCCTTTACGCAGACCCATCTCTTCCATCACCTTGCCCTGGGATTCTTCCGGGGTGTCGATGGTGACGTTTTCGAACGGTTCCTGCTTCACGCCGTCAACCTGACGGATGATCACTTCTGGACGACCAACGCCCATTTCGAAGCCTTCGCGACGCATGGTTTCGATCAGTACCGAGAGGTGCAGCTCACCACGGCCGGAAACCTTGAACTTGTCAGCCGAGTCGCCTTCTTCAACGCGCAGTGCAACGTTGTACAGCAGCTCTTTGTCCAGACGCTCCTTGATGTTACGGGAGGTCACGAACTTGCCTTCTTTACCGCAGAAAGGCGAGTCGTTTACCTGGAAGGTCATGGAAACGGTTGGCTCGTCAACGGTCAGAGGCTTCATCGCCTCGACGGTGTCCGGGTGGCACAGGGTGTCGGAGATGAACAGCGAGTCCATACCGCTGATGCACACGATGTCGCCAGCTGCAGCTTCTTCAACGTCGATGCGGTGCAGGCCGTGGTGACCCATCAGCTTCAGGATACGACCATTGCGCTTCTTGCCGTCGGCGCCGATAGCGACAACCGGGGTGTTCGGCTTGACGCGACCACGAGCGATACGGCCAACGCCGATAACACCCAGGAAGCTGTTGTAGTCCAGTGCGGAGATCTGCATCTGGAACGCGCCGTCACGGTCAACAGCCGGGGCTGGTACGTTGTCGACGATCGACTGGTACAGCGGGGTCATGTCTTCAGCCATGTCGGTGTGGTCCAGACCGGCAATACCGTTCAGGGCCGAGGCGTAGACGACTTTGAAGTCCAGCTGTTCTTCGGTGGCACCCAGGTTGTCGAACAGGTCGAAGATCTGGTCCAGAACCCAGTCCGGACGCGCGCCTGGACGGTCAACCTTGTTGATGCACACGATCGGACGCAGGCCGGCTTCGAAAGCCTTCTTGGTCACGAAACGGGTTTGCGGCATAGGGCCGTCTTGAGCGTCAACCAGCAGCAGAACGGAGTCAACCATCGACATTACGCGTTCTACTTCGCCGCCGAAGTCGGCGTGGCCCGGGGTATCCACGATGTTGATGTGGTAGCCGTTCCAGTTGATAGCGGTGTTTTTTGCCAGGATGGTAATACCGCGCTCTTTTTCCTGGTCGTTGGAGTCCATCACGCGCTCGTCGTTGAGCTCGTTGCGCTCCAGGGTGCCGGATTGACGCAGGAGTTTGTCTACCAGGGTGGTTTTACCATGGTCAACGTGAGCAATGATGGCGATGTTACGTAGATTTTCGATCACTTGTGTATCTCGATCAGAGGATTCGGTGTGCTGACAGGTCGTGGCAGCGATTAACAGTAGAGTCAGGCCTTGCCGTTACAGCTTGACGGCAGAGTCGGGGGGCCGGTGACGCAGGCCACAGGCAAACAGCCCCGGGCTCTTAGCTCGGTCGATAAACGCGCACATTGGCATGCCCCTCACTGAGCAAATGGTGGGCATGCAGGCGACTCATCACGCCTTTGTCGCAATACAGCAGGTACTGACGGCTGTTATCCAGTTCCTTGAAACGCGCGTTCAGTGCGTAGAACGGCAGCGTTTGCACGTCGATGCCAGCGATTTCCAGCGGCTCGTCTTCAGCGGCATCCGGGTGACGGATGTCGATGACGATCTGGCCAGCCAGGGCTTCGCCGACTTCTTCGATCTTCACGTCCTGGCCCAATTCGTCGATCACGCGGTCGATTGGCACCAGTTTGGCGTTCTCGAGCGCACGCTCCAGAATCGCCATGTCGAATTCTTTCTCTTCATGCTCCACGCGGTGACGCTTGGCGTGGGTCTTGGGGTTCACCGAGATGACCCCGCAGTACTCGGGCATGTGCTTGGCGAAGTCGGCGGTGCCGATTTCTTCTGCCAGGTCGATGATGTCCTGCTTGTGGCTGGCGATCAGCGGGCGCAATACCAGCTTCTCGGTAACGCAGTCGATGATCGACAGGTTCGGCAGCGTCTGGCTGGACACCTGGGAGATCGCCTCGCCGGTCACCAGCGCGTCGATCTGCAAGCGGTCGGCAATCTGCGACGCAGCGCGCAACATCATACGCTTCAATACGACGCCCATATGACCGTTATCGACTTTACCGAGAATTTCTCCCAGCACTTCCTCGAACGGCACGCTTACAAATAGCACGCGTTGGGAGCTGCCGTACTTCTTCCAGATAAAGTGCGCGACTTCCATCACGCCCAATTCGTGTGCACGCCCGCCCAGGTTGAAGAAGCAGAAGTGGCTCATCAGGCCGCGCCGCATGATCTGGTAGGCCGCCACCGTGGAATCGAAACCGCCGGACATCAAGACCAGGGTCTGCTCCAGGGCGCCCAGCGGGTAGCCGCCGATGCTGTTGTGCTGGCTGTGGATCACAAACAACCGTTGGTCGCGAATTTCCATGCGCACTTCAATTTGCGGCGCTTTCAAGGAAATTCCGGCGGCGCCGCACTCGCGACGCAGCTTGCTGCCGACGTATTTCTCGACATCCATGGAGCTGAAAGTGTGCTTGCCGGCGCGCTTGCAACGCACCGAAAAAATCTTGCCTTCCAGCTCGCTGCCGTAGTGCTGCTTGCACTTTTCGGTGATGTCGTCGAAGTCGCCCAGCGGGTACTCATCGACCTGCAGGAAGTGCGCGATGCCCGGCATGCAGCTCAGGCGCTCGGTCATGTCCTTCAAGGCTTTGGCGTCGGTAAGGCGGGTTTCCAGCTCGAGATTGTCCCACACGCCGTTCACCACCACAGCCGGGTCCAGGTCTCGGAGAACGGCACGGATGTTCTTGGCCAACTGACGGATGAAACGCGTCCGTACCGGTCGGCTTTTAATGGTGATCTCGGGGAAGACTTTGACGATTAATTTCATGGAAACAGCGCGCGCCGGGCCTGCCGAAAAAGGGGGGCGCGGATTATAGCGGAAATCGCTCAAGGTTTAACCAGTTAATATGCAAAGGAGTCGCCACGCACTAAAGAGGTGCGCCTGACCGCTTCGGCGCCACATTGCGGTGCGCCTTTTTTGCGCATTTGTCGCAATGCACCTTTATAGGGGCGTTTTTGGACCAAAAAACCCATGTTGGCGCACTGGCATGCAATTTGCTCTCTTGTGAGGCAGGTTGCCATGGCGGAGTATCCGCGCCGGCATCACCCACATTCTAAGGGCTACTCCACTACCCCAGCCCGAAGCCACCCGGAGGACACTATGTCGAAGTCGGTTCAACTCATCAAAGATCATGACGTTAAATGGATTGATCTGCGCTTCACGGACACCAAAGGCACGCAGCACCACGTGACCATGCCGGCTCGCGACGCGCTGGAAGACGACTTCTTCGAAGTCGGCAAGATGTTCGACGGTTCCTCCATCGCTGGCTGGAAAGGCATCGAAGCCTCCGACATGATCCTGCTGCCGGACGACGACAGTGCCGTTCTGGACCCGTTCACCGAAGAGCCGACCCTGATCCTGGTCTGCGACATCATCGAACCTTCGACCATGCAGGGCTACGATCGCGACCCACGCGCCATCGCCCACCGTGCCGAGGAATACCTGAAGACCACCGGTATCGGCGACACCGTTTTCTGCGGTCCTGAGCCAGAGTTCTTCATCTTCGACGAAGTGAAGTTCAAGTCCGACATCTCCGGTTCGATGTTCAAGATTTTCTCCGAGCAAGGCTCGTGGATGTCCGACCAGGACGTGGAAGGCGGCAACAAAGGCCACCGTCCAGGCATCAAAGGCGGCTACTTCCCGGTTCCACCGTTCGACCACGACCACGAAATCCGTACCGCCATGTGCAACGCACTGGAAGAAATGGGCCAGGTCGTTGAAGTTCACCACCACGAAGTGGCAACTGCCGGCCAGAACGAAATCGGCGTCAAGTTCAACACCCTGGTGAAGAAAGCTGACGAAGTCCAAACCCTGAAGTACGTTGTACACAACGTTGCTGATGCATACGGCCGCACTGCGACCTTCATGCCTAAGCCTCTGTACGGCGACAACGGTTCGGGCATGCACGTGCACATGTCGATCGCCAAAGACGGCAAGAACACCTTCGCAGGTGAAGGCTATGCCGGCCTGTCGGAAACTGCCCTGTACTTCATCGGCGGTATCATCAAGCACGGTAAGGCCCTGAACGGCTTCACCAACCCGGCGACCAACTCCTACAAGCGTCTGGTGCCAGGCTTCGAAGCTCCGGTAATGCTGGCCTACTCGGCTCGCAACCGTTCCGCCTCGATCCGTATTCCTTACGTCAACAGCCCACGTGGCCGTCGTATCGAAGCACGCTTCCCGGACCCGGCTGCCAACCCGTACCTGGCGTTCGCAGCCCTGCTGATGGCCGGCTTGGACGGTATCCAGAACAAGATCCACCCAGGCGACGCCGCCGACAAAAACTTGTACGACCTGCCGCCTGAAGAGGCCAAAGAGATCCCACAAGTGTGCGGCAGCCTGAAAGAAGCCCTGGAAGAGCTGGACAAGGGCCGTGCGTTCCTGACCAAAGGCGGCGTGTTCAGCGACGACTTCATCGATGCCTACATCGCCCTGAAAAGCGAAGAAGAAATCAAGGTCCGCACCTTCGTACACCCACTGGAATACGAGCTGTACTACAGCTGCTGATCCGGTAGCGCTGCTTAACGTGGCGTGACAAAAAAGACCTCCTCCGGGAGGTCTTTTTTTTGCCCGGAATTTACAGCCCTGCGCCGAGCAGCAGTCGGAAGCCGGCTCGGCTGCTCCCACCGTTGAACAGAGTGCCTCCCGGCACCCAATTACAGTCTTCCTGAACACGCTTCACAAAACCGCACTATATTGGTGCGATAGGCTGCACCCTTCCCGCCGGCCAGCCCATTTTGGTTCGAAACTTCCCGAGCAAGCTGGCAGAACGCCACAGTTTCGCGCTTCAAACGCCTATTTCAGGGCTCGCGCGCTTCTTTTCGGAGCCTTGGTTTGGTTTTTGCATTTTCCTTGTATCAGCGTGTGCCTCAAGCCCGCGCCTTGCTCCAAAAGAGGTCCCGATGACCATCAGCGATGCACTGCACCGTTTGCTACTCGACAACCTGACCACCGCGACCATCCTGCTCAATGCCGACCTGCGCCTTGAGTACATGAACCCGGCGGCGGAGATGCTCCTGGCCATCAGCGGCCAGCGCAGCCATGGGCAGTTCATCAGCGAATTGTTCACCGAGTCGGCCGAAGCCTTGAGTTCGCTGCGCCAGGCCGTGGAGCAGGCACACCCGTTCACCAAGCGCGAAGCGATGCTCACCGCCCTCACCGGCCAGACACTCACCGTGGACTACGCCGTGACCCCGATCCTGAGCAACGGCGCCACCCTGCTGCTGCTCGAAGTGCACCCGCGTGACCGCTTGCTGCGCATCACCAAGGAAGAGGCCCAGCTGTCCAAGCAGGAGACCAGCAAGATGCTGGTGCGCGGCCTGGCGCACGAAATCAAGAACCCCCTCGGCGGGATTCGCGGCGCCGCCCAGTTGCTGGCCCGCGAGCTCCCCGAAGAGAGCCTCAAGGACTACACCAACGTCATCATCGAGGAAGCCGACCGCCTGCGTAACCTGGTGGACCGCATGCTCGGTTCGAATAAATTGCCTTCGCTGGCGATGACCAACGTGCACGAAGTGCTGGAGCGCGTCTGCCAACTGGTCGAGGCCGAAAGCCAGGGCTGCATCAACCTGGTGCGCGACTACGACCCGAGCATCCCCGACGTCCTGATCGACCGCGAGCAGATGATCCAGGCGGTGCTCAATATCGTGCGCAACGCCATGCAGGCCATCAGCAGCCAGAACGAGCTGCGCCTGGGCCGCATCAGCCTGCGCACCCGCGCCCTGCGCCAGTTCACCATTGGCCACGTGCGCCATCGCCTGGTGACCAAGGTCGAGATCATCGACAACGGCCCGGGCATTCCCGCGGAACTCCAGGAAACCATTTTCTTTCCCATGGTCAGCGGCCGCCCGGACGGTACCGGGCTGGGCCTGGCCATTACCCAGAACATCATCAGCCAGCACCAGGGACTGATCGAATGTGAGAGCCATCCTGGCCACACCACGTTCTCGATCTTTCTGCCTCTGGAACAAGGAGCCCCATCGACATGAGCCGTAGTGAAACTGTCTGGATCGTCGATGACGACCGTTCTATCCGCTGGGTCCTCGAGAAAGCCTTGCAACAGGAAGGCATGACCACCCAGAGCTTCGACAGCGCCGATGGCGTCATGAGCCGCCTCGCACGCCAGCAGCCGGACGTGATCATCTCCGACATTCGCATGCCCGGCGCCAGTGGCCTGGACCTGCTCGCGCGGATTCGCGAGCAGCACCCGCGCCTGCCGGTGATCATCATGACCGCGCACTCCGACCTGGACAGCGCTGTCGCGTCCTACCAGGGCGGCGCCTTTGAATACCTGCCCAAGCCGTTCGACGTGGATGAGGCCGTGGCGCTGGTCAAGCGCGCCAACCAGCACGCCCAGGAACAGCAAAGCCAGGAAGCCCCCCCTGCCCTGACCCGCACCCCGGAAATCATCGGCGAAGCGCCGGCGATGCAGGAAGTGTTTCGCGCCATCGGGCGCTTGAGCCATTCCAACATCACCGTGCTGATCAACGGCGAATCGGGTACCGGCAAAGAGCTGGTGGCCCACGCCCTGCACCGTCACAGCCCACGGGCGGCCTCGCCGTTCATTGCGCTGAACATGGCGGCGATTCCCAAGGACCTGATGGAGTCCGAGCTGTTCGGCCACGAAAAAGGCGCCTTCACGGGCGCGGCCAACCTGCGACGCGGGCGTTTCGAGCAAGCCGATGGCGGCACCTTGTTTCTGGACGAAATCGGCGACATGCCGGCCGACACCCAGACTCGCCTGTTGCGGGTACTGGCGGACGGTGAGTTCTATCGCGTGGGCGGGCACACGCCGGTCAAGGTTGATGTGCGCATCATCGCGGCGACCCACCAGAACCTGGAAACCCTGGTACACGCGGGCAAGTTCCGTGAGGACTTGTTCCACCGCCTCAACGTAATCCGCATTCATATCCCACGCATGTCGGACCGTCGCGAAGACATCCCGACGCTGGCCCGTCATTTCCTCAGCCGTGCCGCCCAGGAGCTGGCCGTCGAGCCGAAGCTGCTGAAAAGCGAGACCGAGGAATACCTGAAGAACCTGCCGTGGCCGGGCAACGTGCGCCAGCTGGAGAACACCTGCCGCTGGATCACCGTGATGGCGTCCGGGCGCGAAGTGCACATCAGCGACCTGCCCCCGGAACTGTTGAGCCTGCCGCAGGATTCGGCACCGGTGACCAACTGGGAGCAGGCCCTGCGTCAGTGGGCCGACCAGGCCCTGGCGCGCGGCCAATCGAGCCTGCTGGACAGCGCCGTGCCGGCGTTCGAGCGCATCATGATCGAGACCGCCCTGAAGCACACCGCCGGTCGCCGTCGCGATGCCGCTGTGTTGCTGGGTTGGGGGCGTAATACCCTGACACGCAAGATCAAGGAGCTGGGGATGAAGGTCGATGGTGGTGATGATGACGAGGGCGACGAGGCTTAAGGGTGCACCGCTTCAATGCACCATGAACCGGCATTGGGCATGGATCCAACCTATGAGACTTCGGCCTCACTGATAAAAATCTAAAAGCCTCAAACACCAAAGCCCCGTACTCCGGGGCTTTGCGCTTTCTGGATAAATTTTTCGGCCCACTTCGACGACTCTGGCACGCGCCCTGCAATAACCCCTGTACTACCCAGTTTCGGGGACCTTGGTACAGGCAGGCCGAGAATCCCCTCTTTACACCCGGGGTGCTTGATGCGAACCGCGTCGCGCCCCACAACCGTTTCGGGAACCTCGGTACAGGCAGGCCGGGGATTCCCTCTTTAACACCGAAGCCCTCGCGGCTTCACCCCGTTTTGGGAGCCCTGGTACAGGCAGGCCGGGAACTCCCGCTTTTATTGCTCCTGGAGATGGATCTCCACCCGCCAGCGGCCTTCGGCCTTCTCGCCATTCCATTCCCCGCGCAACGGCCGAGCGGCCACCAGGTTCAGCAACAGGCCGCCATCGGTCTTGCGCACGCGCCAATTCACATCCTTGTCGTTGACCTTGAGCTTGCCGCTCGCGGCCTTGCCCTGGGCGTCGAACAACAGCGCCACGGTGCCGTCGATGTGCTCGCCGTGCAGCTTGGGTTCGCTGTTGAACCACACCACCACGCTGTCCGCTGCGGTCTCGACCTGTTGCAGTTCGACCGGCTCCGGGGTGGTCAGGCGGCCGATCATCAGGCCGACCATTACGCCGACGATCGCCAATGAACCCATGACCTTCGGCATTAGCTTCGGTCTTGGGTCGTCTTCAGGGGTAGAATGCAGCGCATCTTTACCTTCGGAGCCGTGCATGTTTCACGTCATCCTTTTTCAACCAGAAATTCCGCCGAATACCGGCAACGTTATCAGGCTGTGCGCCAACAGTGGCTGCCACCTGCATTTGATCGAACCCTTGGGCTTCGACATGGACGACAAGCGCCTGCGCCGCGCCGGGCTGGACTACCACGAATACGCCACGCTCAAGCGCCACGCCGACCTGGCCAGCTGCCTGGAAAGCCTGGGGCACCCGCGGCTGTTCGCGTTCACCACCAAGGGTTCGCAGCCGTTCCATGATGTCAGCTTTACCGAAGGTGACGCCTTCCTGTTCGGCCCGGAAAGCCGTGGCCTGCCGGCTGACGTGCTCGACGCCCTGCCCGATGGCCATCGCCTGCGTTTGCCGATGCGCGAAGGCTGCCGCAGCCTGAACCTGTCGAACACCGTGGCCGTCGCCGTCTACGAAGGCTGGCGCCAACTCGGTTTCAAGTAGCACCCATAACAAATGTGGGAGGGGGCTTGCCCCCGATGACGGAGTGCCAGTCGACATCTATGTGACTGATACGCCGCTATCGGGGGCAAGCCCCCTCCCACATTTTTACCACGTCGACTTATTGAACCGTCGACGAACCTTCCTGTTGCATGCGCTGCAGCTCTTGCGCGTACAGAGCATCGAAGTTCACCGGAGCCAGCATCAGCGCCGGGAACGAGCCACGGGTAACCAGGCTGTCCAGGGTCTCACGGGCATACGGGAACAGGATGTTCGGGCAGAACGCGCCCAGGGTGTGGCTCATGGACTGCTCGTCCAGGCCCTGGATCAGGAAGATACCGGCTTGTTGCACTTCAGCGATGAAAGCCACTTCTTCGCCATTCTTGACGGTGACCGACAGGGTCAGCACGACTTCGTGGAAGTCACCTTCCAGGGCTTTCTGGCGGGTGTTCAGGTCCAGCGCAACGCTCGGGGTCCATTCCTGGCGGAAGATCGCCGGGCTTTTCGGCGCCTCGAAGGACAGGTCACGTACGTAGATGCGCTGCAGCGAGAACTGTGGGCCTTGGGCTTCTGCTGCTTCGGTGTTCTGTTGGTCAGTCATCGCAGATCCTTGTGATCTTGAGGTCTTTTAGGGTTTAGGAGTCAGACGAGGAGCAGCGCATCGAGTTTACCGGCGCGCTCCAGGGCAAACAGGTCGTCGCAACCACCGATATGCCGGGTGCCGATCCAGATCTGCGGCACGGACGTGCGCCCCGCCTTCTGGGCCATTTCGGCACGCACCTGCGGTTTGCCGTCGACCTTGATCTCTTCAAAGGCAACGCCCTTCTTCTCCAGCAAGGCCTTGGCCCGCATGCAGTAAGGGCACCAATCGCTGGAATACACGACAACCTGGCTCATATCACTTCACCAGCGGCAGGTTATCGCCACGCCAGCTGCTGATGCCACCCGACAGCTTGGCAGCGGTGAAGCCGGTCTTGAGCATTTCGCGGGCGTGGGTGCCGGCGTGCTGGCCTTGGGAGTCCACCAGGATGATGGTCTTGGCCTTGTACTTTTCCAACTCGGCCAGGCGCGAAATCAGCTTGTCCTGAGGAATGTTCAGGGCGCCGACGATGTGGCCGGTGGCAAATTCCTTGGCCGGGCGGATGTCCACGACAACGGCCTCATCCTTGTTGACCAGGGCGGTCAGCTCCGCCGTGCTCAGGCTGCGGCCACCACGGCTCAATTCGTGAGCGATCAGCAGCGCCAGCAAGATGACGAAGGCACCCACGAGCAGGTAGTGGGCAGTGGCAAATGCAATCAGGTGATCAACCATCAAGGAGGTTCCAGGGCGTTAAAATGGCGGTAAGTATACACAGCCGTCAGGGGGGGCCAACCCCCGTAAAGCGGTGACGTGGTCGGAACTTCGCTTTAAACTGCCACTCCCTTTTCAATTGCCTTCCTTTATTACCGCCGCGAGAGGATCTATGACTACCACGCCTAAACCTTTGGTCCTGATAATTCTCGATGGCTTCGGACACAGCGAAAGCACCCACGACAACGCGGTGTACGCAGCGAAGAAGCCGGTCCTCGACCGCCTGGTAGCCACAGTCCCGAACGGTTTGATCTCGGGTTCGGGCATGGACGTCGGCCTGCCGGACGGCCAGATGGGCAACTCGGAAGTCGGCCACATGAATCTGGGCGCCGGACGAGTGGTCTATCAGGACTTCACCCGCGTGACCAAAGCGATCCGCGACGGCGAGTTCTTCGAGAACCCGACCATCTGCGCGGCCGTCGATAAAGCCGTGGCCGCCGGCAAGGCGGTGCACTTCATGGGCCTGCTGTCCGACGGCGGCGTCCACAGCCACCAGGACCACCTGGTCGCCATGGCCGAACTGGCGTTCAAGCGCGGCGCCGACAAAATCTACCTGCACGCCTTCCTCGATGGCCGCGACACCCCGCCAAAAAGCGCGCAGTCGTCCATTGAACTGCTGGACGCCACCTTCGCCGCCCTGGGCAAGGGCCGTATCGCCAGCCTGATCGGCCGTTACTTCGCCATGGACCGCGACAACCGCTGGGACCGCGTGTCTCAGGCCTACAACCTGATTGTCGACGGCCAGGCCGAATTCAACGCCGCCACCGCCCAGGAAGGCCTGGAAGCGGCCTACGCCCGAGGCGAGAGCGACGAGTTCGTCAAGGCCACCAGCATCGGCGAGCCGGTGAAGGTTGAAGACGGCGACGCCGTGGTGTTCATGAACTTCCGCGCCGACCGCGCCCGCGAGCTGAGCCGCGTGTTTGTCGAAGACGGCTTCAGCGAATTCGAACGCGCGCGCCAGCCGAAGGTGCAGTACGTGGGCCTGACCCAATACGCCAAGAGCATCCCCGCCCCCGCCGCGTTTGCGCCGGGCAGCCTGGACAACGTCCTGGGTGACTACCTGGCCAAGAACGGCAAGACCCAGTTGCGCATTGCCGAAACCGAGAAATACGCCCACGTGACCTTCTTCTTCTCTGGCGGCCGTGAAGAGCCGTTCCCGGGCGAAGAGCGCATCCTGATCCCATCGCCGAAGGTCGCCACCTACGACCTGCAGCCGGAAATGAGCGCGCCGGAAGTCACCGACAAGATCGTCGACGCCATCGACAACCTGCGTTACGACGTGATTGTGGTCAACTACGCCAACGGCGACATGGTCGGCCACAGCGGCAACCTGGAAGCGGCGACCAAGGCCGTTGAATGCCTGGACCTGTGCGTCGGCCGCATTGTCGAGGCCCTGGAAAAAGTCGGCGGCGAAGCGCTGATTACCGCTGACCACGGCAACTGCGAGCAGATGTCCGATGAATCCACCGGCCAAGCGCACACTGCACACACCACCGAGCCGGTGCCGTTCATCTATGTCGGCAAGCGTGATCTAAAGGTGCGTGAAGGCGGCGTGCTGGCGGACGTGGCGCCGACCATGCTGAAGCTGATGGGGCTGGAGAAGCCGGTGGAGATGACGGGGACTTCGATTCTGGTCTGATCCCAGCATCACAGAGAAACCAATGTGGGAGGGGGCTTGCCCCCGATAGCGGAGTATCAGCCGACATTTATTTGACTGACCCACCGTCATCGGGGGCAAGCCCCCTCCCACATTGGATCTTCGGTGCTTGATAGATATCGTTCTGCCATACCCCCGCCACTCGGCACCTATCTTGCCCACCACACCGAATTGGGCGTTTTTTTTGCCGCGCTTGCCGGGCATACTAGACCGTCCATTTCCCTGGTGTCGCCCGCCTCTATGCTTCGCGCCTTGATTACCCTCGCTCTTGTCTGCCTGCTCCAACCGGCATTTGCCGATGAGCGTGCACAAACCCAACAACAGTTGGACGCCACGCGTCAGGACATTACCGAGCTGAAAAAACTGCTCGGCAAGCTCCAGGAAGAAAAATCCGGGGTGCAGAAAGACCTGCGCGGCACCGAAACCGAGATGGGCAAGCTGGAGAAGCAGGTCCAGGAGCTGCAAAAAGAATTAAAGAAGAGCGAGTCGGAACTGGAGCGACTCGACGCTGAGAAAAAAAAACTCCAGAGCGCACGCGTTGAACAGCAACGCCTGATCGCGATCCAGGCCCGCGCCGCCTACCAGAACGGCCGCCAGGAATACCTCAAGCTGCTGCTCAACCAGCAGAACCCCGAGAAATTCGCGCGCACCCTCACCTACTACGACTACCTGAGCAAGGCCCGCCTGGAGCAACTGAAAAGCTTCAACGAGACCCTGCGCCAGTTGGTCAATGTCGAGCAGGAAATCGCCAACCAGCAGTCCCAGCTGCAAGACCAGCAAAATGCGCTCACCGCCCAGCGTGACGAACTGGACAAGGTGCGCAAGCAGCGCCAGCTGGCCCTGGCCAAGCTCAATGACGACGTGAAGGCCCGTGACGCCAAGCTCCAGGCCCGCGAACAGGACCAGGCCGACCTGGCCAAAGTCCTCAAGACCATCGAAGAAACCCTGGCGCGCCAGGCACGTGAGGCCGAAGAAGCGCGGCAGAAAGCGCTGATCGCCCAGCAGGAAGCCGAAAAAAAGCGCCAGCGCGAGGCCGAGCTGGCAGCCACTTCGGACGCTCCGGCACCGCGTAAACCGGCGCGTGCAGCACCTGGCCCACTGGTTTCCAGCGCCGGCGAAAACTTCGGCGGCCCTTTTGCGTCAGCCCGCGGCAAACTTCCATGGCCTGTTGATGGTCGATTACTGGCACGCTTCGGTGAAACCCGAGGCGATGACACCCGCGCCAAGTGGGACGGCGTGATGATCAGCGCCTCCGCCGGCAGCCAGGTGCATGCCGTTCACGGTGGGCGCGTGGTGTTTGCCGATTGGCTGCGAGGCGCCGGCTTGCTGGTGATTCTTGACCACGGTAATGGCTATTTGAGCCTTTACGGCCACAATCAGACATTACTCAAGTCGGCAGGTGATGTTGTAAAAGCCGGTGAATCCATCTCCACTGTCGGTAACAGTGGTGGCCAGGACACACCGGCGCTGTACTTCGCTATTCGTCAGCAGGGTCGCCCGAGCGATCCTGCACAATGGTGCCGTTCCCAAGGATAGGGCCGCATCTACATTAGGAGTTCGTTCGACATGCTGCATTTGTCCCGCCTCACTTCGCTGGCCCTGACCATCGCCCTGGTGATCGGCGCGCCCCTGGCGTTTGCCGACCAGGCCGCCTCGGCTGCACCGGCGGCCTCGGCCGCGACCACCAAGGCGCCGTTGCCGCTGGACGAGCTGCGCACCTTTGCCGAGGTCATGGACCGGATCAAGGCTGCTTATGTCGAACCAGTGGACGACAAGACCCTGCTGGAGAATGCCATCAAGGGCATGCTCAGCAACCTCGACCCGCACTCCGCCTACCTGGGCCCGGAAGATTTCGCTGAGCTGCAGGAAAGCACCAGCGGCGAATTCGGTGGCCTGGGCATTGAAGTCGGCTCCGAAGACGGCAACGTCAAGGTGGTTTCGCCGATCGATGACACCCCGGCATCCAAGGCCGGCATCCAGGCCGGCGACTTTATCGTCAAGATCAACGGCCAGCCGACCCGTGGCCAGACCATGACCGAAGCCGTCGACAAGATGCGCGGCAAGATCGGCCAGAAAATCACCCTGACCCTGGTGCGCGACGGCGGCAACCCGTTCGACGTGACGCTGACCCGCGCGACCATCGTGGTCAAGAGCGTGAAGAGCCAGCTGCTGGAGTCGGGCTACGGTTACATCCGCATTACCCAGTTCCAGGTCAAGACCGGCGACGAAGTGGCCAAGGCCCTGGCCAAGCTGCGCAAGGACAACGGCAAGAAGCTCAACGGCATCGTGCTCGACCTGCGCAACAACCCGGGCGGCGTGTTGCAGTCGGCGGTGGAAGTGGTCGACCACTTCATCACCAAAGGCCTGATCGTGTACACCAAGGGCCGTATCGCCAACTCCGAGCTGCGTTTCTCGGCCACCGGCAACGACCTCAGCGAAAACGTGCCGCTGGCCGTGCTGATCAATGGCGGCAGCGCCTCGGCCTCGGAGATCGTCGCCGGCGCCCTGCAAGACCAGAAGCGCGGCGTGGTGATGGGCACCAACAGCTTTGGCAAAGGCTCGGTGCAAACCGTGCTGCCGCTGAACAACGAGCGCGCGCTGAAGATCACCACTGCGCTGTACTACACGCCGAACGGCCGCTCGATCCAGGCCCAGGGCATCGTGCCGGATATCGAGGTACGCAAAGCCAAGATCACCAATGAGATCGACAGTGAGTACTACAAAGAGGCGGACCTGCAAGGTCACCTGGGCAATGGCAACGGCGGTGCCGACCAGCCGACCGGCAGCGGCGCCAAAGCCAAGCCGATGCCACAGGACGACGATTATCAGCTGGCCCAGGCGCTGAGCCTGCTCAAGGGCTTGAGCATCACCCGTAGCCGTTGATATGCGTTTTGCCCTGATCATCGCTGTGCTGTGCAGCCTGGCCGGCGTCGCCCACGCGACTCCGGCCAGTGAGCCCCACAAAGCCTACCTGACCCTCATCATCGACGACCTTGGGCAAAACCTGCCCCGGGATCGTCGCGTGCTGGCCCTGCCCGGTCCTGTGACCACCGCAATAATGCCCGACACGCCCCACGCTGCCGAATTCGCCCGCGAGGCGCACAAGGCCGGCAAGATCGTGATCCTGCACATGCCCATGGACCCGGCTACCGGGCCGTTCGCCTGGCACCCCGAGTTGCCTATCGAAGAACTCGGCAAGCGCCTGGATGCCGCCTTCAAGGCCGTGCCCTACACGGCCGGCATCAACAACCACATGGGCAGCCGCATGACCGCGCAGCCCGCCGCCATGGCCTGGCTGATGGCCGAGCTGCAACGGCGCAACACGTTCTTTGTCGATAGCCGCACCAGTGCGCAGACCGTGGCCGCTGCCGAGGCGCAGAAAATCGGCCTGGCCAGCGTTTCACGGGACGTGTTCCTCGATGACGAGCGCACCGAGGCGGCGATCACCACGCAGCTGCAGACCGCCATCAAACTGGCCCACAAGCAAGGCTCAGCCGTGATGATCGGTCACCCCTACCCGCAGACCCTGGCCGTGCTGGAGCGTGAATTGCCCAAGCTCAAGGCTCAGGGCGTAGAGTGGATCGATATCAAGCTGATGATCAGCGTGCGCAGTAATCGCGCAATGGCAGGCCACGGCAAAGACGGCACTTACCGCTAACGCTTGAACACTACTTAGCTACCGCTCCCAGCCTGGCAAACGCCTCGATAGTGGGCACTCCAATCTACGGGAGAGCCACGCCATGCCAGCCATTCAATACAAAGACCTGCTAATCGACTTCACCACCGAGTTCGTTCCGCTGTGGAACGACAAAGGCACCCGCGCGGACGCCCCTGTCACCTTCTGGCGGCCGAGTACCGCCTCCAGCGCGCTGGCCAATTTCACCGCGTTGGGCGATGTCGCCAGTGGCAGCTACGCCAATATCAACCAGCAAAAAATGGTTGCCGTCGTCAGTGACACCGACCCCGTCAACGGCACAGCGCTTCGAGCACCCAACGACTTCGAACTGATCTGGAAACATACCGGGCCCAGGGCACGCACGGACTTTTCGTTGTGGCGCCCTGTGGCACCGGAAGGTTACGTGGCGATGGGCGATGTGTGCGGCGTAGGCAATGACAAGCCGCCGCGCAACACGGTGCGTTGTATCAGAGCGGACCTGGTTCACACCTCCCGCGCGGGCAAGATGATCTGGAATGACAAAGGCAGCGGCGCGCTAGCCAATTTCAGCGTATGGGCGACCGCACTGTGTGAAACCGTAGCCGGCGAAGTCTGCTTTACGCCGGGTACGTTCAAGGGTGTCGATAGTCACACAGGGCCAGACCCGCAGGTGCCCGCCTATGTGCTGCGCGCAGAACTCGGTATGCGGCGGTCGCCACTGCCCGCCCCGCCTGAACAGATCGAGTTGCTCCAGACGGAATCCGTGAGCGCCGAGCACACGACCTATGCCTGCGACCTGCCGTGGTTTGTGGTCAAAGACGAGAAGCTGATCCCGACCGAGCAACTGCACATGTCGCCGTACTATCGGCTGGAAAGACGCGACCATTATCAATTGGTAGGTGCAGGGCATAACCCGTCAGCCAACGGCAAAGCCTTTACCTGGACGCTGACCAAGGGCGAGAAGGGTTCAGGCGCAGGCAGGTTGGCGCAGGTGACAGGCGTTGAATTGATCCGTGAATGGTCAAGCCCGCAATACGCATCGCCTGTGGGCTTTGGGGTACAACTCGATAGAGACTTCACCCACAGCGCAGAGTCGGCACAAGGCTGGAGCAATCCGACAGCACTCGATGTCGTCGCCTACGTACCCGGCAGTAAAGCGATCCTGGCGTACGTCAGGCAAAGTGAGTTCCACCTGCTCAGGGCTGACGGCAGCCCATTGGCCGACACCGTCTACTACACCGACGGCGAACAGGTCTACTACAGCGAACTGCTTGCACCGCACGCACTCGTCCCACCGACCGAGGAACACTCGACTGCCACGCTCGATACGCCTGAGACCCAAGCCCCCTCAGAGGTAACGCCCCATGATGTCACTGACGACACCCTGCTCGCGTAACTCATCCAAGGCCTTTTGAAGCTTGCCAACCACTTCATCCGGCACCTCTTTGTTGAGTGCCAGGTAAAGCTGCGCGCTGTTGAACCGCAGCACAGTCTTGAGCCCGGTCACGCCCACCTGGCGCGCGAGGTAACGTCCGGCAGGATCGCCAGTGGCCCACAGGTCAATCTGGCCCTCCAGCAGCTTTTGCGCGTTGTCCTGGTCACGCAGGGCAACGATCGGATTGAGGCCTTGCTTCTCCAGGGTCTCGGCAATGGCGTCACCTTTGTAGGCGCCGATCTTGTAGCGCCGGGCGTGCTCCAGGTCGGCCAACTGGATCTTGCTGTCGGCCTTGGCCAGCAGCACCCAATCGTCCGGGCCGATCGGACCTACCCATTTGAACAGTGCTTCACGGTCCGGCAAGCGGGCCATCACGAATACGCCGTAGCCGGGTTTTTCCAGGGCGAGTTTGTAGATGCGCTCCCATGGAAATCGCAGGGTGAGGTTGTAGGAAATGCCGGCACGCTTGAAGGTCTCGCGCACGATATCCACGGCGATGCCTTCGATGTTTTCTTCCTTGGCGAAGTTCTTGCCGTTTTTTGCCATGTTGTACGGTGGGAAATTTTCCGTCAGCAACACCAGGGCGGTGTCAGACGGTTCCTCGGCATGGGCCGAGCCCGCCAACAGGACGGAGGTACTGGCGAGGGCAAGCAGCAGCTGTTTGAACATGAAAGGTTACCGGAATCCATGGCAAGCGCAGAGAGTGCCGCGCGCCTGCCATGGTGTCCAGCAGCGTTTAACGAACCACGATACCGCGCGCCGCCATATACGCCTTGGCTTCGGGAACGGTGTATTCGCCAAAGTGGAAAATACTCGCCGCCAACACTGCGCTGGCATGGCCTTCGGTCACGCCGTCAGCCAGGTGTTGCAGGTTGCCGACGCCGCCGGAGGCGATCACTGGAATGCCCAGCGCATCGCTGATGGCACGGGTCACGCCCAGGTCGAAGCCGTTTTTCATGCCATCCTGATCCATGCTGGTCAGCAGGATTTCACCGGCGCCCAGGCCTTCCATCTTCATCGCCCACTCCACCGCGTCCAGGCCGGTCGGCTTGCGACCGCCGTGGGTGAAGATCTCCCAGCGCGGGGTTTCGCCCGGGCCGGAGACTTTCTTGGCGTCGATGGCCACCACGATGCATTGCGAGCCGAAGTGCTGCGCGGCTTCGCCGACGAACTCCGGGTTGAACACGGCTGCAGTGTTGATCGAGACCTTGTCCGCGCCGGCATTGAGCAGGTTGCGGATGTCTTGCACGGTGCGCACGCCACCGCCCACGGTCAGCGGGATGAACACCTGGCTGGCCATGCGCTCGACGGTGTGCAGCGTGGTGTCGCGGCCGTCGACGCTGGCGGTGATGTCGAGAAAGGTAATCTCGTCGGCACCCTGTTCATCGTAGCGACGGGCGATTTCCACCGGGTCGCCGGCGTCACGGATGTTCTCGAACTTGACGCCCTTGACCACACGACCGTTGTCGACGTCCAGGCAAGGGATGATGCGTTTGGCCAGCGCCATGGTCAGTCCTCAGCCGTTGTAGGCATCGCAGTAAGCCTGGGCTTCGGCGACGTCCAGGGTACCTTCGTAGATCGCACGGCCGGTGATGGCGCCGATGATGCCGGGCGCCTTAGCGTCCAGCAGCGACTTGATGTCACCCAGGTTGTGGATGCCACCGGAAGCGATCACCGGGATCTTGGTCGCAGCGGCCAGCGCAGCGGTGAAGGGTACGTTGCAGCCCTGCATCATGCCGTCTTTGGCGATGTCGGTATAAACGATGGCGGAGACGCCGTCGGCTTCGAACTGCTTGGCCAGGTCGATCACCTGCACGGTGCTGATTTCAGCCCAGCCGTCGGTGGCGACGAAACCGTCCTTGGCATCCAGGCCGACGATGACCTTGCCCGGGAACGCACGGCAGGCTTCGGCGACGAACGCCGGGTCTTTCACGGCCTTGGTGCCGATGATCACGTAGCTCACGCCGGCCTTGACGTAGTGCTCGATGGTTTCCAGGGAGCGGATACCGCCGCCGATCTGGATCGGCAGGTTCGGGTAGCGCTTGGCGATGGCGGTGACCACTTCGCCGTTGACCGGCTGGCCTTCGAAGGCGCCGTTCAAGTCCACCAGATGCAGGCGACGGCAGCCCCCTTCCACCCATTTGGCAGCCATGCTGACCGGGTCATCGGAGAACACGGTGGAATCTTCCATGCGGCCTTGGCGCAGACGGACGCAGGCGCCGTCCTTGAGATCGATAGCGGGGATAATCAGCATCTGGCAAACCTTATTCGATATTCAGCAATGCTTGGGAAATCAGGGTTTCTCAAGCGACCACAAGTCGCTTTCGAGGCTTTCGAACCTTTCTTTAAGGAGCGTCTGCGTGTCGAAAATCGCCCTGTTGTAGTAATGCGGAGCCACTTCAAGGGTGAACAGTTCCAGGATCTCGGCGACCTCGAACGAGCCCAATTTGAGCTCGAAGCGGTCTTCCATGAAGCGTTTGATCTTGAGGGTAGCCTCACTTTCCTGCTCGGGCGTGAGGTTCAAGATCGGCTGCTTTGGCTTCCTGGCCATTTACCAGCGCCCGTCCCAGGCGGCGAAGTTCTGCAACAGCTGCAGGCCATGGGTATGGCTTTTCTCCGGGTGGAACTGCACGGCAAAGCGCGAACCTTCGGCCAGCGCGGCGGCGAAATCGACGCCGTAATGCCCGCCACCCACCACCTGGCCCGGTTTACCGGCGGCGATGTAGTAGCTGTGCACGAAGTAGAAACGCGCCAAGTCCGGGATGTCGTGCCACAGCGGGTGGTCGACGGTCTGGCTGACCTCGTTCCAACCCATGTGCGGGACTTTCAGGTGGGCGCCGTCTTCATGCAGGCCCTTGCCAAAAAACTTCACCTGGCCGGGGAACAGGCCGATGCAGTCGACGCCGTCGTTCTCTTCGCTGCGGTCGAGCAAGGCTTGCATGCCCACGCAGATGCCGAGGAACGGACGGTCCTGGCTGACTTCGCGCACCAGGCTGTCAAAGCCCAGCCGGCGGATCTCGGCCATGCAATCGCGAATCGCGCCGACGCCGGGAAATACCACCCGGTCGGCTTCGCGAATCACGTTGGCATCGCTGGTGATCAGCACCTTGCCGGCCCCTACGTGCTCGAGAGCCTTGGCCACCGAGTGCAGGTTACCCATGCCGTAATCGATAACCGCGACCGTCTGCATTACAGGACGCCCTTGGTCGAGGGCATTTGCCCGGCCATGCGGTCATCCAGCTCCACCGCCATGCGCAGCGCGCGGCCGAAAGCCTTGAACACGGTTTCGATCTGGTGGTGAGTGTTGGTGCCGCGCAGGTTGTCGATGTGCAGGCTGACGAGTGCGTGGTTGACGAAACCCTGGAAGAATTCCTGGAACAGGTCGACGTCGAAGCCGCCCACGGTGGCGCGGGTGTAGGGCACGTGCATCTGCAGGCCTGGGCGGCCGGAGAAGTCGATGACCACGCGCGACAGCGCTTCGTCCAGCGGGACATAGGCGTGGCCGTAGCGACGGATGCCTTTTTTGTCGCCAATGGCCTTGGCAAATGCCTGGCCGAGGGTGATGCCTACGTCTTCCACCGTGTGGTGGTCGTCGATATGCAGGTCGCCCTTGCTGACGATATCCAGGTCGATCAGCCCGTGACGGGCGATCTGGTCCAGCATGTGCTCAAGAAAAGGTACACCGATATCAAATCGGGCCTTTCCGGTGCCATCCAGGTTGATCGAGGCTTTGATCTGGGTTTCCAGAGTGTCGCGCTCGACGGACGCCTTACGTTCGGCCATCACCAGCTCCGCAAAATCATTGGGCGAAAAAGGCAGCCATTATAGGGGCGCGGGCGCTAAACAGAAACATCGGAGGGGATAAGACTGATGGAGTGTCGGGGATAGACATGTGCTGACAGGTGAGAACCAGCCTTTTTGCAGGCGCTGGCTTGCCTGCGATGCGGACACCTCGGTTTTCGGTTTCTCCGAGCTGATGCTATCGCGGGCAAGCCCGGCTCCCACAGGAACCGTGCCCACAACGGTTTTACGGTGTTAGTGGAACAGTACTGCGGTTTTCTGCAGGGTCACCCACACACCCCACGCCAACGGGATGCCCACCACCAGCCAGGCAGCAACCGCCATCGGCACGCTGCCAGGCGCCGCTTTCCACTCCAGGGAAGTGGTGGCGTCCGCGCCTTTGTCATGACCCAGCGCCTGCTCGGCGGCCAGTTCGGCGTCGGTCATGAAGTACTTGTCGGCCACTGGACGCACCAGCAGGTTGCAGATAAAGCCCAGCACCAGCAGGCCAGCCAGGATGTACAGGGTGATGTCATAGGCCGCGGCGCGTTCAACGCCGATGCTCAGCTGGTATTCACGCAGGTAGTTCACCAGCACCGGGCCCAGCACGCCAGCCGCAGCCCAGGCGGTCAGCAGGCGACCGTGGATCGCACCGACCATTTGCGTACCGAACAGGTCGGCCAGGTAGGCCGGAACGGTCGCAAAACCACCGCCGTACATCGACAGGATGATGCAGAACGCTGCCACGAACAGCGCTACGTTACCCAGGTGACCCAGGTTCGGGATCAGCGCGTACAGGGCAAAGCCCAGGGCGAAGAACACGAAGTAGGTGTTTTTACGGCCCAGGTAATCGGAGAACGACGCCCAGAAGAAGCGCCCGCCGATGTTGAACAGGCTCAACAGGCCGGTGAAGCCCGCTGCGATGGCTGCGATGGAAGCCAGTTGGCCCGCATCCAGTTGGCCGAACGGCACGTCCACACCCAGCAGTTTGCCGCCAAACACTTCCTGCAACAGGGGCGAAGCCATGCCGAGGATGCCGATACCGGCGGAGACGTTCAGGCACAGCACCAGCCACACCAGACGGAATTGCGGGGTTTTCCACGCCACGTTCACGTGCACGTGACGGTGGGTGATCATCGCGTTGCTGGCTTTTTTAGCCGGAGCGGTCCAGCCCTCAGGCTTCCAGCCGGTCGGCGGCACGCGGTAGGACAATGCGCCACCGATCATGAACACGAAGTAGATCGCCGCCATCACCAGGAAGCTCTGCCATACGCCCACGCTGTCAGGCGTGGCGAAGTGGCCCATCAATGCCGCCGCCAGTGGGGCACCCACCATTGCGCCGCCGCCGAAGCCCATGATCGCCATGCCGGTGGCCATGCCACGCTTGTCCGGGAACCACTTGATCAGGGTCGATACGGGCGAGATGTAGCCCAGGCCCAGGCCGATACCGCCGATCACGCCGGAGCCGATCCACATCAGCCAGATCTGGTGGGTATAGATACCCAGCGCCGAGATCAGCAGGCCACCGCACCAGCACAGCGCCGACACAACACCGGCCTTGCGTGGCCCGGCATGTTCCAGCCAGCCACCCCAGATAGCCGCCGAGCAGCCCAGGAAGATGAAGAACAGGGTGTAGATCCAGCCCAGCATGGAAATGGGCCAGTCGCATTGGGACGAGAAGACTTGCGCGATGAAGCTCATGTCCGGCGCGCAGGCGAGCGGCTTGGTGATACCCAGCGCCTTCGACAGCGGCAGCCAGAACACCGAGAAACCGTAGGCCATGCCGATGCACAGGTGGATGGCCAAGGCGGCCGGCGGAACCAGCCAGCGGTTGAAGCCGGGCTTGGCGATGATGCGTTCCTTGGACAGGAACGCAGGCTTTGCAGCAGATGAACCTGCCGCAGTGCTAGTGCTCATTGGTGTTTCCCCCAGTTGTTAGTATGTGTCCGTCAGGCGCTCTCTCCCTCGGCCTTGCACGCAAAGCGTTGGCCGTTGTTGTTGAGTGAAGCTCCATTTGTGCGCGACGTTGTGTCGCAGAAGGCAGACGAACCCGCGCAGATTAGCACCTGTGGATGACAGAAAAATCAAACTGACATCACCTTTTTGCGCAAATCTGTTTGTTTGGCGCCAAAAAGCCGTTTTCGCGCCCGTGGATACAATGTAACGATCCGCGAACTGACGCCGGGCTTCGGGCGTTATACTCTTCGGCTAATTTTTGAAATCGACATACAAGGACTCGCCCATGAAAGCGTTCGGCAAAATCCTGGGTCTGGTACTTCTCGGGCTGTTGCTGATCATTGTGGCTCTGGGCTTCGCCCTGACCCACCTCTTCGATCCCAACGACTACAAAGAAGAAATTCGCCAGATTGCCCGCGACAAGGCCCACATCGAGCTGACGCTCAATGGCGATATCGGCTGGAGCCTGTTTCCCTGGCTCGGCCTGGAACTGCATGAAGCCAGCGTGGCGACCCTGACCGCGCCGACGCAACCGTTCGCCGACCTGCAGATGCTTGGCTTGTCCGTACGCGTGCTGCCGCTGCTGCGCCGCGAAGTGCAGATGAGCGACGTGCGCGTCGAAGGCCTGAACCTGCGCCTTAACCGCGACAAGCAGGGCCACGGCAACTGGGAAGACATTGGCAAGAACGCGCCAGTGGCCGGCGCTGCCGAGACGCCTGTCGCTGCCGAGCCGACGCCTGAGGTCAAACCGGAAAAGCCGGCGCAGCCGATCCGCCTGGACATCGACAGCCTGACGGTCAACAACGCCCGCATCGAATACAACGACGAGCAGACCGGCAAGCAGTTCAGCGCCGAAAGCATCCAGCTGAGCGCCGGCGCCGTGCATGAGGGCGCCAGCATTCCGGTGAAACTCACCGCCTTCTTCGGCAGCAACCAGCCGGTGATGCGCGTCAAGACCGAGCTCAACGGCAACCTGCGTATCCAGCGCGCACTCAAGCGCTATCAGTTCGAAGACATGAAGATCACCGGCGAAGCCACGGGCGAGCCGCTGCAAGGCAAGACCGTGACCTTCTCCACCCAGGGCCAGTTGCTGGTGGACCAGGCGGCCAACATCGCCGAATGGACCAACCTGAAGCTTTCGGCCAACCAGTTGCGCGCCTTGGGCGAACTGAAGGTCAATGACCTGGACAAGACCCCGCAGTTCAGCGGCGCCCTGTCCATCGCCCAGTTCGACCTGGCCAAGTTCCTCGACAGCGTCGGCCACCCACTGCCGCCCATGGCCGAGGGCAGCCTGAGCAAGGTCGAGCTGGTCAGCCGCCTCAAGGGCACGCCCACCAGTGTGGCGCTGGACAACCTGAACCTGAAGGTCGACGAAAGCACCTTCTCCGGCCGCATTGCCGTGGACGATTTCGCCAAGCAGTCCCTGCGCGTCCAGCTCAAGGGCGACACCTTCAACGCCGACAACTACCTGCCGGCCAAGTCCGAATCCGCCAAGGGCGCCAGCGCCGCACGCCAGGCCGAAGTGCAGAGCAGCGAAGCCGGCGCCATGGCCGCAGGCGGCACCACTCCGCTGCCGGACGCTCCGACCAAAGGTGCGTGGAGCACCGACAAGCTGCTGCCATTGGCTCGCTTGCGCACCCTGGACGTGGATGCCGACCTTTCGTTCGGCCAACTGACCCTAAGCAAACTGCCCATCCAGAACGCCTCCCTGAAAGCCACCGGCATCGACGGCCAGCTCAAGCTCGAAACCCTGAGCGGCGGCCTCTACAACGGCACCTTCCAGGCCAATGGCAACCTTGATGTCCGCCAGGACATTCCCGTACTGGCGCTGCAAAGCAAGATCAAGCAAGTGCCGGTCGAACGCATCCTGCAAGCCCAGGGGCAAACACCGCCGGTCAAGGGCCAGGTCACCCTCGACAGCAACCTCACCGGCCGTGGCAACAGCCAGAAAGCCCTGATCGACAGCCTCAACGGTACCGCCAGCTTTGTGATCAACAACGGCGTGCTGCTCAACGCCAACATCGAGCAGCAGCTGTGCACCGGCATCGCCCTGCTCAACCGCAAGACACTGAGCACCACGCCCCAGGGCAAGGACACCCCGTTCCAGGAGTTGAAGGGCAACCTGACCTTCCGCAACGGCGTGGCCAGCAACCCGGACCTCAAAGTGCGTATCCCCGGCCTGCTGGTGAACGGCAACGGCGACGTCGACCTGCGCGTGCTGGGCATGGATTACCGCGTGGGCATCATCGTCGAAGGCGACCAGCGCGCCGTACCAGACCCGGCGTGCCAGGTGGGCTCCAACTTCCAGAACATCGAAGTCCCGCTGCGCTGCCGCGGCCCGCTGGAACTGGGCGCCAAGGCGTGCCGCCTGGACAAGGACGGCCTCGGCCAGGTCGCGATCAAGGCGGCGGGTAATCGCCTCAACGAGAAGCTTGAAGAGAAACTCGACAAGGTCAACCCGAAGCTCAAAGACGCACTGAAAGGCCTGTTCAATCGATGAGAAACGAGCAATTTTCAGCGGCGGTGCTCCATTGGTACGACCGCCACGGTCGCCATGACCTGCCCTGGCAACAGGGCATAACGCCTTACCGGGTGTGGGTGTCGGAGATCATGTTGCAACAAACCCAGGTGAGCACCGTGCTCAACTACTTCGACCGATTCATGGCCTCGTTGCCCACGGTCGAAGCCCTGGCAGCTGCGCCGGAAGATGAAGTGCTGCACCTGTGGACGGGCCTGGGTTACTACACCCGGGCGCGCAACCTGCAGAAGACCGCGAAGATCATCGTGGCCGAATACGGCGGCGAGTTTCCCAGGGACGTGGAAAAACTCACCGAGCTGCCGGGCATCGGCCTGTCCACTGCGGGCGCCATCGCCAGCCTGAGCATGGGCCTGCGCGCACCGATCCTCGACGGCAACGTCAAGCGCGTGCTGGCGCGCTTTACCGCGCAAGAGGGTTACCCGGGCGAGCCGAAGGTCGCCAAGCAGCTGTGGGCCACCGCAGAGCGCTTCACGCCGCATGATCGCGTCAATGCCTACACCCAGGCGATGATGGACATGGGCGCCACGCTCTGCACCCGCAGCAAGCCCAGTTGTCTGCTGTGCCCGCTGGAAAAAGGCTGCGAAGCCCACATGCTGGGCCTGGAGACCCGCTACCCGATCCCCAAGCCGCGCAAGACCCTCCCGCAGAAACGCACGCTGATGCCGATGCTGGCGAACGCCGAGGGCGCGATCCTGCTTTACCGTCGCCCATCGACAGGGCTGTGGGGCGGCCTGTGGAGCTTGCCGGAACTGGACGACCTCCAGGACCTGGAGCACCTGGCCAACCAACACGCGCTTGAACTGGGAAACCAACAGGCACTGCCAGGGCTGATCCACACGTTCAGCCACTTTCAGCTGGCCATCGAACCCTGGCTGGTCCAGGTCGAGGAATCCGCCCATCACGTGGCCGAGGCCGACTGGCTCTGGTATAACCTCGCCACCCCGCCGCGCCTGGGCCTTGCCGCCCCGGTAAAGAAATTGCTGAAGCGCGCGGCCGACGTATTGAATGCAGGAGTTTCGTCATGACCCGCACCATCATGTGCCGCAAATACAAAGAAGCATTGCCAGGCCTGGAACGCCCTCCGTATCCCGGCGCCAAGGGACAGGACATTTTCGAGCACGTCTCTGCCAAGGCCTGGGCCGACTGGCTGAAACACCAGACCCTGCTGATCAACGAAAAACGCCTGAACATGATGAACGCCGAAGACCGCAAATACCTGGCGGGCGAGATGGACAAGTTCTTTTCCGGCGAGGATTACGCCAAGGCCGACGGCTACGTGCCACCTGCTCAATAATTGATCAAAAACCGGGGTCGGCACGTAAGCGACGGTAATAATTAAATATTTTTTGAAAACTTGCTTGACGACCCCCTGAAAAACCCGTTTAATGCGCCCCGTTGCCCAGATAGCTCAGTCGGTAGAGCAGGGGATTGAAAATCCCCGTGTCGGCGGTTCGATTCCGTCTCTGGGCACCACCTTCAGCTTTCAGGTGGTGTCAACATCACGTGAAAACAATCAGAAAACCCGCCTAGTGCGGGTTTTTTGTTGCCTGCATTTTTATCTCCTGAGCCACAGCAGCTCACCGCAACAAAAACACCCTCAACGGATTGTCATTCAAGCGTCCTTCGAAACTCGGGGCCGCGCTTTCCAGCGGCGTTCCCTGCAACAGTGCCGCCTCCTTGCGTGACACGATCACCCACGACGGTCGCGGCAACGCATTCAATTGCCCGATCTGGTCACCGCTGACAAACAGCGGTTGCTCGTCGCGGCTAAGGTTCATCATGTAGCGCACCGCCCAAGTGTCCCGCCCCAGGTTTACAAACACCAACGGCCCGGGCGTCTGAGCACGCAGTGCCTCAACCTGACCGACGAACGTGCGTGTATCAAACTGCAGATCCTTGGCCGGCTCGATCATCACCACCAGCAACACCCACTGCGCCAGCACGGCGATCAGGCTGAGCCACACCAACCGCGCCATGCGCCGCCACGCAATCCACGCGGCCGCTTGCAACATCACCAGCACGCCAATCAGCAACGGCAGCGAAACGTCCGGCCAGTAACCGTGCTTTTGCCATGCCTGTCGACAGACAAAGACTACAACCACGCACAACGCCGGCAGCGCCGCGACAAGCCCTTCGTAGCAGCGTCGCACGCCTGCAAGCCAACGTTGCGCCTGGAGCAGCCCGTAGGCGGCGACAGCGGCAAACATCGGCACCATGGGCAGGATGTAATAGGCGCGCTTGAAGTGCGGCACCGACAAACCGAGCAAGATCATCAAGCCGCAAGCGCCGAGGCGCACGACCAACTGCATATCGCCCGCGAACCGCTCGGACCAGCGATGACGCAACGCAACCATCGTCGCCAACGCCAACGGCACCACGGGGAAATAGCGGTACAGACCCAACTGGAAATAGAAGTAGAACGGCTCACCGATCTCATCCAGCCGCCCACCCACTTGCATCTTGAACACTTCGCTGGCGAACGCATCGCCACCGCTGATCCGCGCCAGCTTCATCAACAGCCACCAGCAGAGCGCCAGCAGCAACAGGCCGACCACACCGTGAATCAACACGCGCTTGACCCGCTGCCCAGGCGCGCCCAACGCCGAATGTACACACGCCACGCCGCACACCTCGATCAGCCCCAGCGGGCCGCGTATCGCAAATGCCAATGCATACAGTGCAAACACGGCAAACCGCCGGCCGTTTTGCAGCAGGTAGAAACTCCCGACGCAGAGCAGCGCCACCATCTGATCCAGGCAGACCGAACGGGACTTTTCGAGCAATTGGGTGGTGAGCAAGGTCAGCAACACCGTGAGCAGCGCCCACTGGCGACTCGAAGGCGCCAGCAAGCGGTACATGAGCGCGACGACACCGGCGGATGCCAGGGCGGTAGGCAATACATTCGCCAAATGGTTGGGCTCACCGAACAGCCGCGCCAATACAACGCTGAAGACCGTCGCGGTACCGGGGTAGTCCGCGTAGGGCTGGCCGTAAGTGGTGGGGAAAAGACTCGCACCATGGCGAAACATTTCCTGCAGGAACAGCGCCCAGCGTCCGTCAAACCCCTGGGGCTGCTGGTCCCAGATCCCGAGCGTGAACAGCAACAGGGCGAACAGGAAAATACCCAGGGATTCCAGGCGAAAACGGCTACGGTGATCCATCGGTAGACCTGTCAGGTGTGGGGCGATGACGTAGGGTGCCGGTCACCCTGCTGAATAGCGCCTGAACAGACCCGAACATTCACATTTCTAACGACCTGCGGGCCACACCCATCGGGGGATCAGCCAGACGTAGATCAACTCCCCCACCAGCTCGATCAGGGTTTGCAGGATCACTGCCGTCGCCGCCAGCCCGCGCACATCCTCGGGCAACGCCAGTGCCAGGGGCAGCACCACCAGGGAGTTGCGCGTCGATGCGCTGAACGTCACTGCACGTGCGGTTCCCGCCGGCAACGCGAACAGCCGCGCGGCCAGCACTCCCGCCAAAGGCGCCAGCATCAGGAACCCCAGGTAGACCGGAATCACCGGCAGCAACAGGCTGAAATCACGCACCACGGACGTGATGTGCGAAGCGATCACCACGAACAGCACCAGCGCCATGGCCGGTACCGGCAACCAGGACCAGGCCGCGCTCCAAGCACTGACGACCTTTGATCGCCGCGCCATGTATGCGGTCAACACCGCCAGCAGCATCGGCAGCACGATCAACCACAGGAACGCCTCGACAAACGGCCCCGCCTCCACCACCACTTCCGACTGCGGCCCCAGCATCAAGCCCAGGTACACCGGCAGTAGCACCAATTGCAGCAGCAACAGCACCGGCGTCGCTGCCAGCATCGACCGCGAATCGCCCTTGCCGATATGGGTAAACACCACCACGTAATCGATACACGGCGTGAGCAACACCAGCAACGCCCCCACCAACAGCGCCGGGCGCTCCACCAGGCCGCGCGTCAGCCCCCACACCAGCACCGGCACCAGAACGAAATTGGCCAGCAGCAACGCTGCCATGAAGCGCTTGCTGCCCAAGCCCTGGCGCAGCGCCAGAAACGGGATTTGCAAGAACATGGCGTACATCAGCACGGCAATGGCGGGCGTGATCAACGCATGAAGGCCATGGCCCAACGAGGGTGCGAACAGACCGAACGCCGCGGCCAGCAAGACGGCGACGAAATACAGGGGGATCTGGTTGTGTTCGAGAGTGTCGCGGGTCATCTGAACATTCCAGTCGCGGGCAAAAGCGCAAGCCTAAGCATCTGCAGGCGTCAGGTCGAGCCCTCGCCCCCTATGTCGAGCCATCACTGGAACCGCTTGGGATTTGCCCCAACCTGAGCTTCAATAGCCCACCCAGATCCAGAACCCAAGGACGTCGAGCCCATGGCCTCGCCAAACAAGCAGCAAAAACGCGCCCAGCGGGCCAAGACCAAGGCCAAGCAAAACCGAACCCAGCGCGCCGTGGCGACCAAGCCGGACGCTTTTTCCGGCGATGACAGCCGCATAGATCTTGAATCGGTGGACTTGATCGACCTGTTCATCGAGATGCGCGCCGCCGGCGAGACCAGCCAGCAGGCATTGTGCGCGGTGTTCCTGGCGCACCCGCTGCTGGCGCTGGTGCTGGAGCAGGAAGGCGAGGAAGAGGCGACAGACTTTATCTTCGCGGTGCTGATCGAGTACCACCAGTGGCTGACCGACAACGACGACGAAGCTGCCGCCCTGGCGTGGATCGAATCGCCGCAGTTCCAGGCGGATTACGTGGCGGCGTCCCAGGCGCTGACCAACCAGGAAGACTGACGCCAACCAACCCTGTGGGAGCCGGGCAAGCCCGGCTCCCACAGGGTTCAGCTGCGCTTCAACGGGCGCATTGCGTCAATTGAGGACGCCAGCGCCTGCTTTTTGCGCCTTGCGACGACTCGACACCATCAGCCCCGCCGCCACCACCAGCAAGCTCAACACGCCGGTCGCGATGATCTCGACGCGATGCGCCTCCTGGAACAGCATGATGGTCAACGTACCGACGATGAACACCATCACCGCATAGGTCAGGCCCGGGAACAGCCACATCTTGAAGACGATCTTCTCGCCCGCCGCCGTGCGCTTCTGGCGCATGCGCAGTTGCGACACCGCAATCACCAGATACACCAGCAACGCGATGGCACCAGAGCTGGCCAGCAGGAATTCGAACACTGCCGCCGGTGCCACATAGTTGGCGAACACCGCCAGGAACGCAGCGCCTGTGGACAACATCACCGCCCAGTAAGGCGTGCCGCTCTTGTTGGTGCGCTTGGCCACGGCCGGTGCATCACCGCGACGGCCCAGGGAGAACAGCATGCGCGAAGCAGTGTACAGCGCCGAGTTCAGGCAACTGGTCACGGCAACCAACACCACAAGGTCCACGATCAACTTGGCGTTCGGGATGCCCATGCGCTCCAGCACGGTCTGGTAGGAACCTACCGCAGCCAGTGTCGGATCATTCCATGGCACCAGGGAGACGACGATGAAGATCGACAGCAGGTAGAACAGGCCGATCCGCCAGATCACCGAGTTGGTGGCCTTGGTGATCTGCTGGCCCGGGTTCTTCGATTCGGCCGCCGCGATCGTGACGATCTCGGTACCCATGAACGAGAACATGGTGGTCAGGATCGCAGCCAATACTGCGCCCATGCCGTTGGGCATGAAGCCCTGGGTGTCGAACAGATGGGAAACGCCGCTGACCTGGCTGGTCGGCAGGAAGCCAAAGATCGCTGCCAGACCGAGGATCACGAAGCCCACGATGGCCACGACCTTGATCAACGCAAACCAGAACTCGAACTCGCCGTAGTTCTTCACACTGAACAGGTTGGTCGCCGTCAGCAACAAGGTGATGACCAGCGTGAACGCCCAAATGGCGATATCCGGGAACCACGCATGCAGGATGGTCGCGGCGGCGTTGGCTTCAAGCGGAATCACCAGGACCCAGAACCACCAGTACAGCCAGCCAATGGTGAAACCGGCCCAGTGGCCAATCGCCCGATCGGCGTACGTCGAGAACGAACCTGTGTCCGGCGACGCCACAGCCATCTCGGCCAGCATGCGCATCACCAATACCACCAGCGTGCCCGCAGCGGCATACGCCAGCAGTACGGCAGGCCCGGCGGCAGCAATCGCGTGGCCGGAGCCGACAAACAAACCGGCGCCGATAACGCCGGCAATCGAGAGCATGGTGACGTGACGCGGTTTGAGCCCCTGTTCGAGGTCATTGGAGCTTTGCGTACTACTCATTGACACACCTTTGCGAGGAATTGCGAAAACGGTCCGCCCTGCCTGAGCACTTTCTCGTGAAAAGAAACAAACAGGTCGTTCTTTATTTTTTACGCAAGATTTGCGCCAAAATATTACAGAGCCGCCGTTGACGCGGCCTGCAGCACTCTCGGACAGACGCTGCAAGTCATTGAGATTAATGGCATTCCGCTATAGCGTTACCGAGCGACTCACTTCCAGCGCACATTTGCGCACCATAAACACACACAAAAAGTAAGTGACGCCCCATAAAAGGGCTGATAGGCACCGTTTGCCCGGTTAACCCTTCCAACCCCCGGCCAAAGCTGGCAACATCGCGCCCTTTTTCACGCGAAGCCTGCGGTTTTCCGGGTTCAAACGGTTGTTCGGTTGTTGATGGCGCGACACGCTGCTGTACCGATGCGACACCCCGCCGCACGCCACCGGAATACCGTCCGCGCCGCTGTTGGCTGGTAAACAGACGCTATGCTAGCTTGGCGCCTCGCCAGGAAGGCGGCCCAACAGCGCAGATCGCAACGAACACAATGAGGACCCCCCATGGCCGAGGCCCCGCCCGCGCTAGAAATCCGCAACTTGCATAAACGCTATGGTGAGCTGGAGGTACTCAAGGGTATCTCGCTGACCGCACGCGACGGCGATGTGATCTCGATCCTGGGTTCCTCCGGTTCCGGCAAGTCCACGTTCCTGCGCTGCATCAACCTGCTGGAAAACCCGCACCAGGGCCAGATCCTGGTGGCCGGCGAAGAGCTCAAGCTCAAGGCCGCCAAGAATGGCGAGCTGATGGCCGCCGACGGCAAGCAGATCAACCGCCTGCGCAGCGAAATCGGTTTTGTGTTTCAAAACTTTAACCTGTGGCCGCACATGAGCATCCTCGACAACATCATCGAGGCCCCTCGCCGCGTGCTCGGCCAGAGCAAGGCCGAAGCCATCGAAGTGGCCGAAGCCCTGCTGGCCAAGGTCGGTATCGCCGACAAGCGCCACGCCTACCCTGCGCAGTTGTCCGGCGGCCAGCAACAACGGGCCGCCATCGCGCGCACCCTGGCCATGCAGCCCAAGGTCATTCTGTTCGATGAGCCGACATCGGCCCTTGACCCGGAAATGGTCCAGGAAGTACTTAATGTGATCCGCGCACTGGCCGAAGAAGGCCGCACCATGCTGCTGGTCACCCATGAGATGGGCTTTGCCCGCCAAGTGTCCAGCGAAGTGGTGTTCCTGCACCAGGGCCTGGTCGAAGAGCAAGGATCGCCACAGCAGGTGTTTGAAAACCCGCTTTCGGCGCGCTGCAAACAATTCATGTCCAGCAACCGCTAACGGAGCAACATGCATGCAGAACTATAAGAAGTTCCTTCTGGCCGCGGCCGTCTCGATGGCGTTCAGCGCCACGGCCATGGCAGAAACATTGAAGATGGGGATCGAGGCGGCCTACCCGCCGTTCAACAATAAAGATGCCAGCGGCAACGTCGTCGGCTTCGACAAAGACATCGGCGACGCCCTGTGCGCCAAGATGAAAGTCGAGAAGTGCGAAGTGTATGTGTCCGACTGGGACGGCATCATCCCGGCCCTGAACGCCAAGAAGTTCGACTTCCTGGTGTCGTCGCTGTCCATCACCGATGAGCGCAAGCAGGCCGTCGACTTCACCGACCCGTACTACTCCAACAAGCTGCAGTTCATCGCGCCGAAAGCCACCGCGGACTTCAAGACCGACGCTGGCTACCTCAAGGGCAAGATCATCGGCGCACAACGCGCGACCCTGGCCGGCACCTACCTGGAAGACAAGCTGCCTGACACCGAGGCCAAGCTGTACGACACCCAGGAAAACGCCTACCTCGACCTGACGTCCGGCCGCCTCGACGGCATCCTGGCCGACAAGTACGTGCAGTACGAGTGGCTCAAGAGCAAAGACGGTTCGGCCTACGAGTTCAAAGGCGACCCGGTGGTGGAAAGCGACAAGATCGGTATCGCCGTACGCAAGGGCGACCCACTGCGCGATCGCCTGAACAAAGCCCTGGCAGAGATCAAGGCAGACGGCACCTACAAGAAGATCAACGACAAGTACTTCCCGTTCAGCATCGAATGATCTGAACGGCATGCCCGGCGCGCCCTCTCGGGGCGCGCCGGCTTTTAGCATTGCCTGCCGCGATATGAAAACACCATGAATTTCGATCTCTACGGATTCGTGCCGGCGCTCGCCGCCGGCGCGCTGATGACCGTCAAACTGGCGCTCTCGGCCCTGTGCCTGGGGCTGGTCCTCGGCCTGGCCGGTGCCCTGGCCAAGACGTCCCCGTACAAGCCGCTGCAATGGGTGGGCGGGACTTACTCCACCATCGTTCGCGGCGTGCCGGAACTGCTGTGGGTGCTGCTGATTTATTTCGGCACCATCAATGGCATGCGCGAACTGGGCGAACTGTTCGACATCCCCGACCTTTCCCTCAGCGCCTTCGCTGCGGGCGTGATTGCGCTGGGCCTGTGTTTCGGCGCCTACGCCACGGAAGTGCTGCGTGGCGCGATCATCTCGATCCCCAAGGGCCATCGCGAAGCGGGCGTGGCGCTGGGCCTGTCTAAGTTTCGTATCTTCACTCGGCTGATCATGCCGCAGATGTGGCGCATCGCCCTGCCGGGCCTGGGCAACCTGTTCCTGATCCTGATGAAAGACACCGCGCTGGTCACGGTCATCGGCCTGGAAGAAATCATGCGCCACGCGCAGATCGCCGTGACGGTCACACGCCAGCCCTTCACCTTCTACCTCGTTGCCGCGTTCATTTACCTGTGCCTGACGTCGCTGTCGATGGTGGGCATGCACTACCTTGAAAAACGCGCCGCCCGCGGCTTCGTGAGGACGACGTAATGGAATGGGAAGTCATCATCAAATGGCTGCCGAAGTTTTTTCAGGGCGCCATTCTCACCCTGGAACTGGTCGGCATCGCGGTCGTCCTCGGCCTGCTCCTGGCGATCCCGCTGGGCATCGCCCGCGCGTCCAAGCGCTGGTATGTGCGCTCGCTGCCCTACGCCTACATCTTCTTCTTTCGCGGGACGCCGCTGCTGGTGCAGTTGTTCCTGGTCTACTACGGCCTGGCCCAATTCGACGCGGTGCGCTCCAGCTTCCTGTGGAAGTACCTGCGTGACCCGTTCTTCTGCGCCACCGCCACCATGACGCTGCACACCGCGGCCTACATCGCCGAGATCCTGCGCGGTGCCATCCAGGCCATCCCGCCCGGTGAGATCGAAGCGGCGCGGGCACTGGGCATGTCCAGGCCCAAGACGCTGTTCTATATCATCCTGCCGCGCGCTGCCCGTATCGGCCTGCCGGCCTACAGCAACGAAGTCATCCTGATGCTCAAGGCCAGCTCCCTGGCGAGCACCGTGACCCTGTTGGAGCTGACCGGCATGGCGCGCACGATCATTGCGCGCAACTACCTGACCGTGGAAATGTTCTTCACCGCCGGGGTGTTCTACCTGCTGATTTCCTACCTGTTGGTGAGCGCTTTCAAACTGCTGGAACGCTGGCTGCGCGTCGATGCCTGCCAGGGACGTTGAAGCCCGCTTCCAGGCGCTGGATCGGTTTCTGATCGAACGCCAGGGGCTGTGGCGACCACGGCCCTTCACCCAGCGCCAGTTAGCCTGGGAACACCCATATCCCGAACTCGCCCAATGGCTGCGCCAGCGCTCGCTGGCCGACGCCGAAGCCAGTCACAACGACCCCCACGACCTGCCGGCACCCGCGCCTTATCCACAGCTCGCCGCGCAGGCACGTCAGCTCAGCGTTGTGGATAAGTTACCGAGCCATCCCCTGCCACCTGCGCGCCATCGTTTGAACGTCGATGTGCCCGGTCGCAAGTGGCAGCAGATCGAAGCGTTCGGTGCGGCCCTGCAATTTGCGCAAACGCCCAGGCATTGGCTGGACTGGTGCGCCGGCAAAGGCCACCTCGGTCGGCGCCTGCTGCAAGACGGGCAACACCTCACCTGCCTGGAACATGACCCGGCACTGATCGCCTCCGGCCAGGCGTTGAGCGAACACCATGGCCTGCCCGTCACCCATCGCCTGCAGGATGTGATGGGCGAAGTGGCGATCAGCCCCGACCACACGCCTGTCGCACTGCACGCGTGCGGCGACCTGCACGTCAGACTGCTGCAACTGGCCAGCGCCGCCGGATGCAAACAACTGGCCGTGGCGCCCTGCTGCTACAACCGCATCAACGCCGAGGCTTATCACGCCGTGTCCAGCGCGGGTCGGGCGTCCAGCCTGCGGTTGTCTGTGGATGACCTCGGCCTGCCATTGAGTGAAACCGTCACCGCCGGCAAACGGGTGCGCTGGCAGCGGGACCGGTCCATGGCGCGCCGCCTGGGCTTCGATCACCTGCAACGCCAGCTTCGCGGCTGCGACGAGTACCTGCCCACTCCGTCCCTGCCGGCCAGTTGGCTGGACAAACCCTTTGCCGACTACTGCCGGGAACTGGCCAACCTCAAGGGGTTATCCACAGGTGATCAGGATTGGGCGGCGCTGGAAGCCTACGGATGGCAGCGACTGGCCGAGGTGAGAAACCTGGAATTGGTCCGTGGTCTGTTTCGGCGCCCGCTGGAGCTGTGGCTGGTACTGGATCGGGCACTGTTTCTGACTGAAAGCGGCTATCGCGTGGACGTTGGCAGCTTCTGCGAACCGGCACTGACGCCACGCAACCTGATGGTGCTTGCCGAGCGCGATTAAAGGGCAGGGTCGTCGCGGCAAAACCTGTGGATAACTCTGTTGATGAAATTTTTACCAAGCGTGCTGCTGTCTGTGAGACGGCTGCAAAGCAGTACTGTTCATTTTTTACACACTGGATAAAACGCACGTAAAACAGGCAGTTGCGCGGTGATGAGAACCGCGCCACAAAATGACCGACCGGTGACAGCCTTGACCAATCAATTGTGCATAAGCATCAGGCGTTAAACGTATAAACGCGGTTTAGACGGCTTTTTTCGGCGCCTTGAGCAATCGGCAAAGGTCGTCGATATCGTCTGCCGCCAGGCTCATCCCATGGCTGTCCAGAGGGTCAGTGCCAAATGCCAAGGCCTCGCTGATGGCCATGTCGCGATGCACTTCCAACGGGGCATGCCCCAGACGCTGCTTGAACGCCTCGACCATGTCCAGGCTGAAGGCATTGCCCTCGTCCAGCTTGTTGATCACAAAATGCACACGCGGCGCGCGCTCACCGTGGCGATACGGTGCGAGTGCTGCCTCCATCTGGTCCAGGGTGCCCAAAGACGCCCCATCGGCCTGGGCAACCACCAGCACCACGTCAGCCACGCTCAGGGCTTGATGGAAGTAGATGTTATTGCCGGCGGGAGTATCGATGATCACCGTTTGGCGCGCGCTCAGGTCCAACGCCGAGAGATGCTGGGCAAGCCAGCGCGGCTCACGCTTGAGCCAGCGCTGCAGGTTTTCCTGCTGTTGCAGCGTCGTGGTGCCAAACGTCAGCACCTGGGACCCGGCGAAACCGGCCTGCCGGACCTGCTGCCATGGCGCGTTCAGCAAGCTCGCGGTGCCGATGCCCGAAGCCTGGGAATCCACCCCGAAGTGTTGGCGCAATGCATTTTGAGGGTCCAGATCCAAAGCCAGCACCGACTCACCCTGACGCTGCAAACCACTGCTCAACGCCGTCACCAGCGTGCTGCGGCCAACACCGCCGTTGAACGAAACCAGCGCCACGACTTTCGGCCGCAAGACTGCGGCGTCCAGCGGCGGGTTGTGCTCATTGGCACTGGCCGCATACACGGGAAACGGCGTGCCGTCATCCACCGGAACACTGCCGAAAAAGTGCAGCCTCGCCGCCAACCCCTGAGGGTCGCGGCTGACGCTCTTGCCGAACAGCATTAAAAGATCATCAGTAAGGCTCATTGCCCAAGCTCCCGAACGACGCGGCTTTTAAAGACGTGAAGTGTCGGCAGGAGAGAAATTGCCGAAGTCTTTTCGTCGCCGTCTGTGTGGTGGCATTTTGTTACAGCCTAGGCAAAGTGTCATTATTTTGATGGTTAAGTTGGTTGTTTTTTAGACAAGCGGCAAATCGTCAAATTAATGACCCTGCACCGGTGGGCTATAGGGATTGTTAATCGATTCGTTGTGGGAAAGCGCGGCGCAGGTTGTGGGTTTGACAGGCTGCCGGAGGGGGCAAGGGAGGACTATTTTTGGGTAAAAGCGGGAGGGATGCGAGAAATCTGGCTGGGTTGTAAAAATAGTCAGAATTCAGGGGTTTACAGACGCTCGCCAATCGCTATAATCGTCGCCCTAACACGCCGGTATAGCTCAGTTGGTAGAGCAACTGACTTGTAATCAGTAGGTCCCGGGTTCGACTCCTGGTGCCGGCACCATATCTCGAAGCCCCGCAATGCGGGGCTTTGTGGTTTCTGGGGTTTGGGAAACTTCAAAAACTCGCACTGCGTTTTCGGCAAGAATGCCCAAAAAGTGTCCACACTTGAAAACCAGGGCTGCTTGCCTCAACCCCCGCTTCGTCCTCTACGACGCCTCACTCAGCTCGACACCAGTCTTACAACCCGCACCAGCCAAATCTGCCGGTTCACGAAAGTGATCAGCATTGACGGTCTCCGAAGCGCGATCCGACTCTCCCCGCTTCGCCATCCTGCCAGACTGCACCACAGTCAACGGATTCAACGTAACCACCTCTGCCAAATGCCCAGGACTGAAATGCGCATACTTCATCGTCATCGCCAGCGATGCATGCCCCAAGACCCGCTGAAGCGTGATGATGTCCCCGCCATTCATCATGTAATGACTGGCGAACGTATGCCGCAGCACATGCGTTAGCTGCCCCACCGGCAGATCCAACTTCACAGCCTCCACAGCCTCGCCAAACTTTTTGTAGCAATCACCAAACGGTAACGGTCACAGCATGGGGACTGTTGTTTTTTAGGTCCAGATACAGACCCGCTCCATCGTTGCCTAAGTAAAGGCTCATCGAGTTTCGTGTCTGTGCCCATGCCCAATAGGAAAGACCGAATACAACGGCCGAGATTACGCACGAAGTGATCGAAGCCCAATCTGTAATGCCCATGAATCAACCTTATCGAAGCAGTCCAATCGCGGTTCGTAACACGATCTCACGATTTCCCGCCGTTCGTCTTGGAGGCGTACATTGAGTAAAAATGCGCGTAGCGACATGCTACCGCGTCTCCGGTTCTTTTTTGTTTGCGGCTATTCGATGGTCGGCTGCGATCAAGCTTAGCAATAGCTAAGCAGTTGACATCGACGGCAACGATGTCCATCATTAATCCACTACTCAGCCCCGTACGCAGTGATTCAGTTCTCTGGCCGTTGGGGTGAAAAAACCGGCCCTTGTGCCGGTTTTTTCGTTTCTAAGGATTCATTCTTGCGTACAGCCTGCTTTGTAGATGGATACAACCTCTTTTATGGCCTCCTTGCGGGCACGCCATACAAATGGCTCGACCTCCCCGCGCTGCTGGCACATATCGTTCGCGTTGAGCATCCCGACAACACGATCAACACCATCAGCTTCTTCACCTCCGGCGTGAAGCCATCACTCGCCAGCCGCGGGATAGCATCCAAAGAAGCCCAAGACTCATATCTACGCGCATTGATTGCGCGTGACGTACAGGTGTTTTATGGACGCCATCAGCTTGAGTCAGGCAAGGCACCGCGCTTCATCAATAAGGAAACACCTGCGTCCAGAGCAGACCAAGTCGAAGTCTGGAAGCTAGAGGAAAAGGAAACAGACGTCCACATTGCCATCAGCATGTATCGCCTTGCATGTCGCGAAGAACGCTTACCGCCTGAGGAGCGCACTCTGCAAATCGTCCTGGTTTCTGGCGATACGGACATGACACCCGCTTTGAGAGCGCTTCGGGAGGATTTTCCTGAGCTTCGCATAGGGGTTATCCTGCCGCACCGCGAAGGCGTCCAACGCACGGTACCTGGCTCCCTCAAGCAGTATGCCGATTGGATGCGCCATGTGGTGACCGAGGTTGAACTTGCAAATCACCAACTCCCCTCTCGGGTACCCACACGCAAGAAACCAGCGGTTAAACCTGATTACTGGTAACTCCCAAGGAAACACCACCCATAATCCGGCAACTCTTTAGATATCCTGTCCTTCCCGCAGCTAGCCTAGCCGGCACCACCAAGATTGCGCATACGCGCAGCCTTCAATGTACTCAATACCGCTCAATACAAAGCCCGTCGAGGCCATCCCGGATAACGTCGCATCCAACAGCCGGGGCAATGATTCCGGCTCCAAAGGCATACCGACCCGCATACACGCAACATTCGAGCTGCGGCCGAGTTCGTTACACGCGCTGGCAGAAACCAGAACGTCACCCCTGATTGCATTGTAGCGTCGCCGTTCCTGCGCGGTTAAAGCTACGCCTTTGCAGCGCATAGGCGTAATCAGCATATGCATGGAAGATCCTGCCTACTCGCCATAGCCTTCATCCAGCAGAGCCTCCACGGCATAAGCCAGGGCGCCGTCTGCCTGCTCAAGTAAATCACCGAGTTCAGCCTGATTAATTATCTGAGCCCGGTGCAACGCGTTGGCTTCATCAACCAATTTTTTATGGTGCTGACCTGCGTGCAAAAGCAACGCACGTTCATCATTCAGTAGAGCCAACCATTGTTGTGAGAGATCTTGACGCTGGGAGGTCATTCATCGACGAGATTCCTCAAGGGGAAGGCTACCAATTACTGTTTATACATCCAGCATATTGTTGCAATAACCTTGAGGTTGATCCAGCCGGCGAAATGCAAGGGTGATAACGCTCTCGACTTTTTGATCGGTAGAAAAACTACCCCAGAAAAAGCACTTTTCCCCCTCCCGCCGACGGGCTCGGCGTGCTTGTTTTGTGAAAGACGGAACGCTCAGAAATGACAGCTAAAAGCCCGATTACCTGCGGGCGGCGCCGGATCAAAAGACGGCTGCATACTGCGACGTCTTTGGAAAAAATCTGAAGCCGATGCGGTGAAGGTGGCAGCTGTGCGCAGGCTGAGAAACCGGAGATACAGGAACCCGGCAGACCCGAAGGTCTCCCACGCACAGCCGCCATTGCACGAAGTGCCAGACGAAAAAGACCGCCTGCAAATCGGGTTTTGGGGGCGCTTGGTGCGCCTGCATCTTGCCGGGTTCTCAGGCCCTATTGCGAAAAATTGTGAAATATCGTCGCGACGATCTGCTAATCCAGGTGAGCTCTTGTCGGTGTAAGATGTTCATTAACCGCTCACCATTGAGGCTGCCATGACCGGGATATTACTGAACCTGCCGGAAGACCTTTCGAACTCGCTCTCCGATCTGGCTAAGACGAATGGCCAAACCGTGAGCTATCTGGCGATGGATGTGCTTCGCGACTACATCGAGCACGAGAGAGCGTTGACTGCGCAGATTGAACTGGCGGTAGAAGAGGCTGATGAAGGTAAATTCGCTACCGATGACCAAGTTGCGGCAATGCGCGCCCGCCGCTGGAGCAAGAATGCGGGTTGAGTGGCTTGAAAAAGCCCTCAAAAACCTGGAAGACGAAGCAAGCTTTATAGCCCTTGAAAATCCCAAGGCTGCTGATGATTTCTCAGATTCGATTTTCGCCAGCGTAGACAAACTGGTCCGGTTTCCCGCGATGGGCCGTGAGGGCCGAGTCAAAAATACGCGTGAATGGGCGGTGCCCAATTGGTCCTACCTCATCCCCTATCGGGTGCGCGGTGACCGCCTTCAGATCCTTGGGGTATTCCATACGCGGCAACGCCCTCGTACCAAGTGGTGACGGGGCGCAAAGCGAGTACGAAGTACATCCTCCAGACTCATCTAATGGCAGCATTGCCACGACGTTCCTAACCGTTTCGTAAGCAAGCGCACCGTCAACACGAAATAATAGTGTGTCCATTCCGCATGCCCATTCAGGTGGTGATTTGAAAACTACACGAGGTGCTTCTGCTGCCACGTCCACGGATTATCTTTTTGCCAGCGCTTGAATGGAATGGTGAAAAGCAGGCAGATTCAGTTGGCATTTCCGTCCAAGCCGACTCATGAAAGGCAGGCGTACAAAGCGTACATTAGCGGGCAGGACGAGAGGTGAGCTAACGGTCTGCTCCCTCAAGCGGCTTTCGCCTTGAGCCGCGTGACGTTCGTCCGGGTCTGGTTTGCACATTCGTGCGGGGAACCATGCTCCTGTTGGTTGGCCTCCAGACAACGGCTCCACCAGTTCATGATCAGCCAGCGGAAACCGACAGAACCCCAAAACGAAAAAACCCGCCAGAAGGCGGGTTTTTCGGGGGTTCCAGAGATTTTGAAAGCTTTCTCTGGAACCTTGTATGGTGCGGCACCAAGAGTCGAACCCGGGACCTACTGATTACAAGTCAGTAGGTCTAGCCCCACCCCCCCACAAAAAAAGGCACTTCCCCCACCGGAAAAGTGCCTTCTTCACATCCCTACCCGCCCATCACCGCGCCAGCATAAACGTGTCGTACTCCAGATCCTCCAGCGCCGACGACAGTCGCGCCAGCCCCAGCAGCACGCACACCAGCAGCGACAGCGTGAACCCATACCCAAAGAAGCTAGGCCCCAGGTGCATGCTGAGCAGCGTCAGGCCGGCGTTGAGGACGGCGAAGAGTACGCACAGCTCCAGCACCACGCGGCGTTTGTCGAGGTAGAAGAACACGTTGAGCAGGGCCATGAATACCACCTGGATGCTCACGCCGATGAGGTCGATGTAGAACAGCGGCAGGTAGTAGCTGGAGATGCCGATCCACTCCAGCAGGCGTGGGGCGAACAGGAACAGCAGGACCACGGTGAGGCCCTGGACCTTGCAGATTTCCAGCAGGCCCTGGCGGATCGACAGGGTCATTTCGGTTTTCAGCGAGCCGATGTGTTGCAGGGTCTCGCCGTCACGGATGGCACGGAACAGGCGGTCGTACCATTCGGCAAAGTCGGTCTCGATGCGCACCAGGAACACGGCCATGCCGGGGATGATCGCCAGGTAGGCGATGAAGATCGGCATGTCGTACAGGATGGAGGCGCGCAGCGGGCCGATGACCGCGTTGGAGGTGCCGGGGTTGAACCAGAACAGGATCTTGTCCACCCAGATGCCGAAGTTGTAGAAGAACCCGGTCACCAGCAGGCTGAGAAACACGTTGCGACGATTGAGGAAGTCGAACGCAATCATCTTCTCGGCACGGTATTCGCGCAGGATGTCGTAGAGGTACAGGAACAGCAGGCTGCCGTGTCCGATCAGCAACGCCAGCAACAGGCCGGGCATCTTCAGGAAGCTCAGCAGGTAGGCACTCACCACCATCAGCGAGTAGCCCACCACCATCACCATGAGGATGCGGTTATATTTTTTCATCCCCGACAGGAAGATGATCACCAGCCACAGGTTGCACAGCACCACGAAGTTCGACAGCACCAGCACCCGGTAGATCAGCGGCTGGTCGAACAGGGTGGCCAGCACGATGACGCCCAGTACTCCGGCGCCGACCGTGACCATCAGCAGGATGCCCAGCAGGTTGGGCAGGATCTGCTCGTACTTGTGTTCAAACAACTGGTCGGACACGAAGCGCGTGAAGAACAGCTGCAGGCCGCCCGTCAGGATCAACGAGCTGGCCATCAGGTACGTCACCGTCACCAGGAACTGCCCCACCAGCGCGTTGGGCAGCAACAGGCCCAGGCTGATGATACCCACCAGCATCACGCTGATGATCGACAGCACCCACGGCCCGGAGCTGATCAGGCCGGCATACACGTAGGCGTGCAGGGTGGCGGTGTATGAGTCGCGCGACAGAATCTTGCGCAGTTCGAAGCCAATACCGGCCATTTAACTGTTCTCCATGGCTGCCTGGTACAGGTCGCGGTAGCGCTGCAGCATCAAGGCTTCGGTGTAGTAACGGTTGACCCGCAACAAGCCGCTGGCCTGTGCAGCCTTCCAGCGGTCGGGGCTGCGCAACAGCTCGAGGATCGCGGCCGAGGTGGCCTGCGGGTCGGCGATCGCCACCACCTTGCCGGCGAGGCCAAGGTCACGGTCTTCGGCGCTGCCGCCTTCGATCAGCTCACGGCAGGAACCCACGTCGCTGCTGATCACCGGCGTACCGGCGGCCCAGGCTTCGAGGATCACCAGCGGCTGGGCCTCACTGATCGAGGTGAGCACCATCAGGCCGAGTTTCGGCAGGATGTCCTGGATGCGCTGGAAGCCGAGGAAGTGCACCTTGCCCTCCAGGCCCAGGCTGGCCATGAGGCTGCGGCATTCGCTGACGTATTCCGGGTCTTCTTCTTCCGGGCCGACGATCCAGCCTTCGGCGTGCGGCATGGCGCTGATCACACCGCGCATGGCCCGCAAAAAGGTCTTCACGTCCTTGATCGGCACCACACGCCCGATCAGGCCCACCACCGGCGCGATGCCCGGCTCGCGGGTTTCCATGGCGCTGGCCCACTGCGACAGGTCGATACCGTTGGCGATCAGTTGGGTGCGGGCCGGGTCGGCGCCGTCCTTGATCTGACGCTGACGGTTGCCGTCATACAGGGCGATGATGTTGTCGGCGCTGTTGTAAGCCAACTGGCCGATGCGTTCGAAGTAACGCACCCACAGGGTACGGATATAGCCCGAACCCCCGTCGAGGCTGCGGTTGAGTGCCTGGCCGGAGCTTTCGGCGATCCACGTGGCCTGGGCCAGGTCGATCTTGCGCTCCTTGGTGTAGATGCCGTGCTCGCTCAACAGGTAGGTGCACTTCCAGCGATGCTTGAGGATGCACCCCAGCAACCCGGCGTAACCGGTGGAGATCGAGTGCAGCACCCGCGCCCGCGGCATTTTGCGCGAGGCTTCGGCGAGCATCAGCAGTGGCGACTGCAACGAGCGCAGGGTCCAGAAATAGTTGACGAAGGACGGGTCGGCGCAGTGCTGGCGATAGCCTTCGCTGAGGGTCTCCCAACTGGCGCGGCTGCGCAGCACGTCGTCGAGGGTCAGATGGCCTTCGGCGATGTTGTTGAGCAGGCGCTCACCCAGCTCGCGCTCGGGCTGGTCCGGGTGATGCAGGAAGCGGTACAGATCGGCCAACTGCTGCGGGTCGGCGTCGCGCGGCGTGGTGTTCACGTCAACAGGGTGCGTGGCATCCTCGAGGAACACTTCTTCGATGTGCAGGACGTTGGACGGCACTTCGTAGCGGCGCGAGGTGTAGGCCGAGCGCTGGCCGCCGATGAACATCACCGAAAAGGTCAGTTCCGGCAGGCCGAGGATCATCTGGTGGATCCAGCTCGATACGCCGCCACGCACATAGGGCCAGGTGCCTTCCAGCAGCAGGCAGATGTCGGCGGTCGGTGCGGCTTCCTTATGATTCATTCCAGCTCCTCACCAGCTCGGCGAACGGTGGCCGCCGGCGGGTTTTTTCCGGAAGGCTGGCAAGCAACCCGGGGATTTCGTGATAACGGCCGGCCTCGAACGCCAGTTCGGCATGGAACGGCAGCAGTTGTGCCGCCCCCAGGCCATTGCGTTCAGCCTCGTGCAACAGCGTTTCGGCGCGTTCGTTCTCGCCGCGCTCCAGGGCAATACGCCCGGCCAGCAGGATCAACTCACCGCCCTCGCCTGCCGCCAGGCCTTTCTCGGCGTGTTCGCTGGCTTGGTTGAGCACGTGCTCCAGCACGCTGCCCTGAGCCAGGCCCAGGTAGGCCAGCTCCCAATACCAGCGCGCCAGCATGCTGTGCACCGGGCCGGCCGCACCGGCGCTGGCATGGGCCAATTGCTCAAGGCCCATCTGGATATGCAGGTTGATGTCGCTTTCTTGCTTGTCGAGCATCGAGTACGCCAACAGGCGCACGTCGTCGCTGGGGTCGCCCAGGGCCAGTTTGAGGATCGGCACCGCGTCCTTGCCCGGCATGCGACGGGTCGCGAGCAACGCCGCCAGGCGCTGATCCGGGTCGGGAGCATGACGCAACACGTCCTGCAAACCGCCATCGGCGAAGATCGGCGAGCGCATCTGCGCCTGTGCGCGGAACGGCAAGTCCGGGATACCCACGGCCTGCCAGGCTTGCTGGTCGCGTTTGCGCGGCAGGTACAGGGCCGGGAAAATCGCCGCCACCACGCCCAGGGTACCGATCACGGGGACGAAGAACGCCAGGCTGAAAATGAACAGCGGGCTCCACGGCAAGGGCGCGCGGTAACGCGCCGGCAGCAACAGCCAGACAGCGCCGCATAGCATCAGGCAGGCAAGGCCATGACTGAAGATGAACACCAGCAGTTGGTGCAACTCCGGCGCATTGAGCCACAAACTGGCCCAGCTGCCCGCCTCTAACAACAAGGCTCCGCTAAACAGCCACTTGCTGATCATTCAGGCCACACTCGTTGTAAAGGAAGTTACGCAGCCCGTTGCGATCACAGCCAGGCTCCAGGTTGAAAGGCATTACCCGCACACCCAGGCTCTCAAAGTCAGTGTCGATACCGAAGTGCTCGTGCAGCAACATACCCATGCGCGCCAGGTAGCCTTGGGTGCCTTCCGGGCTGGTCAGTGGCAACAGCACCAGCAACACGTGGTGGTCGCGGCTGTTACGCACCGGCAGGTGCAGGTCCAGGCCGCGCTGGCTGCGCTCCATCAGGCGCGTCAGCTCGTCGTTGGTGCGGGTGATTTCGAACGCGAACAGGCTGGCCGGCAGTTTGTGCTGCTCCACATCCACCAACGAGCGTTTGAGTTGCAGGGTGAACTGCTGCGCATCGGCGTCCGGCAGGCTCAGCACTTGCGGGTCGCGGCGCAACAGGTCGGCGATATGGCCGGCGAGCAGCGACAGCAGGCTCAAGGTGCGGTCCTGGAAGGCGAAGAACGGCATCTGCCGAACGGCCAGGATCGCCAACAGCTGACCTTCGGCATCGATCAACGGAATGCACGCCTGCAACGACGAGAACCGCGCGGAGTTACCCGAGTCGATCAGTTCCTGACGCACACTCACCAGTTCGCCACGCTCCAGGCACAGCTTGATCAGGCCGTCTTCGGTGCCCAGCGGGCCCATCACGCCGATCATCGCCAGGGCCTGGGGCAGGACGCTTTTGCCGGATTCGTCGACGCGGTACAGGCCGGCCACACGCAGGGCGCCGTACTGGCCGAGCATCGCTACGATGGGTTCGGCCAGCTCGCTGAGGGCATCGCCTTCAACCGACAGACCACGCAGTTTTTCCCGCAGGCCCAGCAGGGAGCTGCGCAGGCTCTGGTCGCTGCCGGCCACACGCTGCTCCAGCAGGTCGTGGGAGACGCGCAGGATCTGGTGGGCACGGGTGAACTCGTCGAGACGGTACTGACGGTATTCGTTGGCCATCTGCAGACGCTCCAGGCGGCGCATCCACAGGTCGCGAACCTCACCCACCAGCATCCCGCACACCAGCACACCGACGATGAACGACGGCTCAAGCTGGGTATAACCTTCATGCCCGGTGTAGCGCAGCACGAACAGCGCCGCCACCAGCAGCACGGCGCTGAACAGGCCGCGCACAAAACCGTAACGCACACCCAACAGCAGCGGCGCCAGAATCGGCCACGGGAAACCACTGTGCATCTGCAACGGGTCGTCGGGAGTGAGCCAGAAGCCCAGGCCAATGGCCAACCCCGTTACCAGTAGTGTTTCCAGCCAAGACACCGGCCCGCTGGCGCGAGGCGCCAGGCTGTAATCCATGTGTGGAGAATTCATTGCGTTCACTCGAACCGAAGGGCGCCAACAAGTTTGTCGATTACCGTCTGAGCATTGCCCGCCAGGCTTTCACGGGACCAGCCGGCGCGCGCGCCGCTCTTGCTCCAGAGGACGGTGCCGTCCTTGGCGTCGAGGACGCGCAGGCTGACGCCGACCGCAGGCTCGCCGTCCAGGCCGTTCTTGTATTGCCACTCTTCCACGCTGCCGGAGACGACGTAGTCGAGGCGCTGCTCGCGCGCCCACTCCAGGGCACCGGTCAAGCGCTCGTTGTCGTCCATCAGGGCTTGTTCGCCCTGGGTGCTGGTTGGGTAGACCCGCGCCTTGACGCCATGGCTGTTGAGCACGCTGAGCAGGATCTGCTCGCTGCGCTCACCGGCTTGCGGGGTTTGCGAATAGTTGACCATCGGCACGATGCCCCATTTGGCATTGCGCGACAGGTTCGGGCTGGTATCGCTGGTGAAGCTCGAGCAACCGGCGACGAACAGTACTGTCAGAGCCAGGCTCAGGTTACGAATTGCTTGCATAGGTTTTTCTCCCGTAGATTCTGTAATCAGCGCCCGAAACGCACGCCGTAGCTCATACCCAGTGTGCCGCCGGACTGGCCATCCCCGCCCTGTGGCGCAGATTGGTAACCGAAGGTCAGGGCCAGTTCGTCATCACCCAGCACTTCGAAGCCGATGCCCGTGTTGATGCCGTAGTTGAAGGTTTGGTCGATCCATTGCCAGCCCGCTGTCATGTCCACCAGCCAGGTGTACTGCGGCTTGCTGCGCACCAGGGCGCCCGGTATGCCGCGGCGCCAGGAGGTGCCGACGTAGAGTTGGCCGTAGCGGCTTTGCAGCAGATCGCCGGATGTCACCGTCTGGGGATCGTCCTGATCGACAAGTACTTTGACCGGGCCTTTGAAAGCACTCTCACTGGCGAGGTAATCCAGGTTGCGATCGTTCACGCTGTTCTTCTGGTAGTCCACACCGCTGCGCACCGTCCAGTTAGGCCCGGCGAATTCCAGCGTGTGGTTGAGTTCCAGCTTCACCGCGTGGCCAGTCCCCAGCGAATCACCCGCACGGGTCGAGAACGAACGTTGCGCCACTTCCCAGCTCAACTGGTCGCGTGCGGTCAGGCCGTGACGACCGCCCACCCAGGCGCGGTCCTGCTGGCCGAAAGCGCGCATCAGGCCGCTGTCGTCGCTCTTGCGGTGCCAGTCCAGGCCCGTCTCGATCTGATGGCTGTTGCCCAGCTGCCACATGCGCGACAGGCCCAGGCCATTGCGGTCGTCGTCCTTGCGCTGGCTGGTATCGGCGAACAATTTCCAGCTGCCGTTTTCCACCGCGCGCACCAGGGTCAGCGCGGCGTTGCTCTCGTCACCGATCCGCGACGAGATGATGTCGTCGCCTTTGTATTTACCGTGCTCCGCCTCAAAGTCGGCGTACCACTTGTCACCCAGGTTATGGGCGATTTGCAGGCGCGGCGAATCAAACGACAGGCCACCGAAGTCCTGCTTCTGGTAGGACAGCAGGGCGCCTTGCGGCGTACTTTCGTGGATCTCCACGGCCTGGCGACGCAGCTGTTCATTCACCGAATCCGGCTGGTCGTCACCCAATGCAGACAGGCTGGTTTCCAGCGCTTCATTGGTGCGACCCAAACGGCTGAGTGCCTGGGCACGCTGCGCCGGGTTCAGGTCGCTGCTGGCCAGCAGCGTCTCGACCTGGTCTTTATTGCGGCTGCGCAGGGCTTCCTGGATCTGCTCGTACCGGTCGACCTTGAGGCCCTGGGTGCGAGCCCAGGCCAGCCAGTCGTCTTTCTGCGCTTGCTGGTTGGTCGCGTCGAGGCGAGCCAGCAGGCGTTCGAACCACAGCTGTTTCATCGACGGCGAACCGTCCTTCCACTTGAGCAATTCCTGCTGGGCCTTGCGCGGCGAGTAGCTGCTGGACATCAGGCGCAGCCAGATCGCATAACGCTGGGACGACGGTTGCAGGTTGTCGGCTTCGGGGCTGCGCAGCAGTTTCAAGCGCAGGCGCTGGGCAGCATCCTGGTAGCCCGACGTTTCCAATGCGTCAGCGTATGCCGCCTGCACCAACCAGTCGTTGGGGCTGAGCTTGAGGTACATGCGATACCAGGCCAAGGCCTCTGCATCACGCCCCAACAGCTGGCTGGCACTGGCAAACGGCAGCCACAGCAAGCGGTCTTCGCGAGCGTAGGCACGCCATTTGGTCAGCAGTGGCTTGAGCTTCGCCGCATCGGCCTGGTCAACGTAGAGCCAGGTCAGGCGTTCGCGGAACAGGTTGTCAGCCGGGTACAGTTCCAGACCCTGCAAGTACAAACGCTCCGCTTCAGCCGTGTCGCCCTGCTCGATAGCCAGGGCGCCACGCACGGCCAAAACCTGTGCTTGCTGGTAGGCCTCGGGGTATCGCTTGGCGTCGTCCAACAGGTCGACCACCTGATCCCACTCTTGCAGTTCCTGGGCAAGCTGCAACGCCTCCACCAGGCGCTGCGGGTCTTGCGCGCGGTGCCAGCTGGCGACCATCAATGCCAGTGCGCGCTGCGGATCGCTGGTCCGGTAAAGCGTGATCAACTGGCTCTCATCGCCACTGGTCAGCTTGCCGTTGATAGCCAGCAGATGCTCCAGTGACACACGCAGGTCTTCATCACGCTCAAGGTCCCAGGCCAGGGCCGCACGGGTGTGCCAATACTCCGGATCCTTGATGGAAGGGTCGTCCGACTTCATCACTTCCCACGCGGCCTGTTCGTCGAACAGCTTCATGTAGGTGCCGGCCCAGTCGACCTGCTCGGTGGTGGTCAGCTTGAAGCGTTTGGAATAGTCCTGGTACACCTTGCCCTTGGCGACAAACTTCCCGGTGTTTTCCAGGTTCTGCAGCAAGCGGGTCCACGCCAGGCGGTGCGCCGGGTATTTGCGCAAATAGGTACGCAGCCAGGTTTCGGCCTCTTCAGGCGTACCACGGGATTCATGACCGTAGATCAGCGCGTCCAGCTCGATATCGGTGAGCGCGCGCTGCTCCATGATCTCGGCCAACAACGGAATCGAACGGTCAAAGTCGAACTGCTGGCTGGCCAGGCGCCACGCATGTTCACGGGTCTTGGGATCTTCCTGCAGCTTGAGCAGGCGAATCCAGTAGCCCAGCGCCGCAGCATTATCGCCACGCCATTCGCCGAGGCGGGCCATTTGCTCCAGCAGTTCGGTGTCGTCCGGGTAATCCACAGCCAGTTGCTGACCCGTCTCCCATGCGCCCGCCAGGTCGTTGATCGCCAGGCGTACATGGAATTCTTTCAGCGCAATCTTCGGGTTGTCCGGCTGCAGCGCGTGCCATTGTTTGAGTACACGCTGGGCAAGCTCGAACTGCTTGGTGGCCACGGCCACATCGACACCTTGTTCCAGCCATGCCGCATCGGTTTGCGCATTGGTGAGCTGAGGCAATTCGTCGGACAGCACCTGGGCGGCCTGCGCGTCGCGGCCGGCGCTCAACAGGCTGTTGAACGCCAGCTGCGCGTACTCTCGCCGCTCGCCAGGTTGCTGGGCATCACGTTTGAGCTGCAGGTAGATGTCTGCAGCGCGCGCAGGTTGCTCGCCCGCCAGGTACCACTGGGCAGCGGACTTGAGCGCCTGGGTGTGTTGCGACGGATCGCGCCCGGCGATTTCTTCAAAAACGCTGGCGGCAAACGCCGGGGCCTGCAACTCCAGCGCCAGCTTCGCCAGGCTCTGCAACTGCGGCACGGCCAGTTTGCGGTGATCGAAACTCTGCAAGCGCTCGACCAGCGCCTGCTGGGCGATCAGGTCCTTGCCGCTCGCGGCCACCAGGGCATCGAGTTCCAGCCGGTAGTAAGCCTGGGTTTCCGGCTGCGGCTTGGGCCACGCTTCCAGGTGCTGGCGCGCCTTGTCGTAGTCGCCCAGACGAATCAGCAAGTCGACCAGTTGCAAACGCAGGCGATCGTCATCCGGATGCGCCGTCAGCAACAGCTCGGCATAGTTGGCCGACACGGCATCGGGCTCACGTCCGTCGGGTTGGAATACTTCTTCACGCTGGAAGGTCGCCCACAGCAGACCTCCCACGGCAACCGCGACGACCGCCAGGGCCCAGGGATTGAGCAGGCGGCTGTTTTTAGTTGCAGAGGAGTTGACCATTACTCACCTGCTTCATAGGTAATTGAAAAGTCCACAGGCCAGCCGAAGCCTTGCCCGCAAAACGTTGTCCATCCACTTCCACACGGCAGGCAGTTGCCGAGCGCACAGAGAAGGACAGGTCGAACTGACCAGCAAAGGCAAAGCTCACGCGACGATCATCCAGGTAACGCCAGTCCAGCAAAGGCAGGTTGGCTTCTTCCAGCGCCGGGCGCGGGTCTCTGTCGGCACGCAGCACCAGCAATGCGCTGTCGCTGCTCAAGGCGACATAACGCCCCTGCGGCAAGTCGCGCACGCCGGCAACGCCTTTTGACTGGAGCAGATCAGGCCAGCCCATTTGCGGGTCGAGGCGCACGGTACGCAGGGCGTCCATGCCACGAATCTGCCAGGCGCCATCGGCGGTACGCGCCAGGCTGGACTGGTAGAGACCGTGCAGGCGGTCGAGGTAGTCGCTCATCCACAACGAAATCGGCTGCTGCTCACGCATATAGCCGTAGATCTCGTGCATGGCCTTGATCGAGGCTTGCTTGGTGCTGGAGTAGAAGTGGTAGTACAGGTGCAGGCCCCGCAAGCGGCGCGGCGAGTCGGTCAATTCGAAGGTTTCGATCAACTCGCGAAAACCGTAGTACGGGCCCTTCCACAGGTTGGTGTACAGGTTTTCGTTGATGATAGGCGCGTAGTACTGCAACCCGCCCGGCGTAGGCCGCAACAACGGATTAAGGCCGGTCAGCGAGGGATCGGCCTTGGTCATGATGGTTTCGGCACCGTTGACGTTTTTCAAGCCGGCGTCATAGGCCAGCTTGATGGTGTCCGAAGAGGGCAGCGCGTCACCGGGCCAGAACACCAGCTTCACCGGCTTTTCCGGGGTGGTCAGGTTCTGGTTGATGTAGTCGCGCGAACCGAAAATCTCTCGGCGAAAATCAATCTTGTTGTAACCCGCGATCTTCATGTTCAAGCCGTATTCCGGGTTGAAGTTTTCGCGCTTCTTGGCTTTTTCCGGCTGCATGAAAAAGGGGTGGCTATAGGTATGCGTGGCCACTTCGACTTTGGGGTTGGCGAAGATTTCGCGCGCAATCGGCTCCAGCTCGCGAGCCAGGAAAGGGAACGCACCGTGCGGCGAGATTTCGCCTTCGATGATCGACACCGAGGTCAGGAAAGGGTTGGGCTTGATGTAGTCGTCCAGCGTATGGCGACCAGCGTAAGGCGTGCCCTTCACTTCGGCGCGCGATGGAAAGCCATCACCGTCGATGTGCACGGTGGCGATGCGACGGCCGTTTTCGGTGGTCGTGTCCGGGCGCGGTTGGGCCGGCAGGCGCAGGCTGGCCTGGAGGAAGGCGAATGGGTCGAGGATCCAGCGGCTACGCTCGTTGTTGATTTCCAGCAGATAAGGCGCCAGTGCCAGGCCGCCCCATTTGCCGACCACCACCGGGTTGAAAACAGCGCCGCCGGCACCGCTCAAAGACAATGCCGGCGTCGGGCCGTTGGGCAATACCGAGACGGAGGCCAGGTCGCGGGAGCGCGGTACCACCGGCGCTTCGAACGAGCCCAACAAGGCTTTGTCCTGATGCGTGATGGTCAGCACCTGGGTGGGAGGAGGCACATCGCGCTTGAGGCCCAGGCGTTTGAGCAGCAGTTTGTCTTCAACCGGCAGGCCGCTGAAAAAAACCACCGGCACCTGCTCATCCAGGCGCGCATTGATAAACCGGTTGAACGCCGGTGCATCCTGGGGCGGGCCACTGGTCATCCAGGTCACTACGCCGGCATACAAGCCGCTGAAGCTGTACTGCGGCAGGTCACTGTTGGCGGGCAGGTAGTCGACCCGGTAGCCGAGGTATTCCAGCAGCCCGCCCAGGTTGCTGTGACCGGCGGTGTCTTCCAGCGCGCCTTCGCGCGGGTCGAAGACCAGCGCAATGCGACGGGGCTGTACTTCGATGCTGCTGATACCCAGGGTATTGAGATCAGGGGTGCTGATGTACGGGATGAACCCTTCATCACGCAGACGCTTGGCAAGTTTGCGCGCTTCTTCGCGACGCTCAGGTGGCAAGTAGTCGATCGCTACCAGCGGCACACCCTTGGCGCGCAGCGGCTGCAAGTGCGTTTCAAGCCATTGGCGATCGGACTCGGACACCGGACGGTAGCGTTTGGCAGAAGCATCCCAGCCGGCATGGATCGACTCGACCGCGACCGCAGCCGCCACGCCGTCCAGTTCTGGCAACACTTCGAAGCCACGGTTGAAGAACAGCTTCAGCTTGGGCTGACGCTTGTGCAACTCACGCAGCAAACTGGCCAGCCCCACGCGCTGGGCTTCTCGGGAAGCCGGAGGCAACAATTGGAAACTGTCGAGTGTGTCGAGAAACAAACCTGCATAGCCCTGCGCTTCCAATGCCTTGGCGCGACCGAACAGATGCTCACGCCAGGCTGGCGAGGTGAGGTCCATCACCTGGCTGTTCCAGGAGTCGTTGCGCACGGGCGAGATCGCTTTGCTCAACCCGGCCTTGTCGACTTCGGCTTTGTTGCCGTCGAACTCACCGATGGACAGGTAGGCAAATGGCTGGCTGCCCATTGTGCGCAAGGTTTTCACCTTGGCTGGCGTCATATGGCCTGGCTCGACCACCGCCCAATCGAACTGCGACAGCTCTGGAATCGGCGGCTGGTCGGCGTACCAGAAAGCAACGCTGGTCGGGGCTGACAACGCAGCGGCATGCACCGCCGGCACACCGACAAACAGAGCAAGAGCAGCTAGCAGCCGCTCAGCGATTGCGCGGACACGCGTCCTGCGAAAAACGATTTCCATAATTCACTCTTGAAAATGACTGAGCCGATACTGCGTTGTCGCCGGACTGGGTGGCCGGCGGATTACAAACTACGCAAAAGCTGCGCCAAACCCTGGCCGATGGACGTCGGCTCCGTCAGTTCGAAGCGTTCCAGCAAACGGGTGTTGTCGGCGCGCGAATGGCGAATGTCGCCTTGACGTGGCGCCTGGTAGGTCACGTTCAACGGAGTGCCCGTGGCTTCACCCAGTTCAGCGATCAGATCGTTGAGGCTGGTGGAGCGGCTGAGGCCAACGTTGATTGCGCCTGGCGCCGGCTTGCTGGCCTCGACCGCCTGGACAAGGATGCTGACCAGATCCTGCACGTATACGAAGTCGCGAGTCTGGCCGCCGTCACCAAATACGGTGATCGGCTTTTTCGCCTGCGCGCGCTCGGTGAAGATGCTGATCACGCCGGAGTAAGGCGAGGATGGGTCCTGGCGTGGACCGAAGATATTGAAGAAGCGGAAGATCACCGGCTCCAGCCCGTGTTCGCGACGGTAGAAGTCCAGGTAATACTCGCTGGCCAACTTGTCGCTGGCGTAAGGCGTCAGCGGGAATTTTGGCGTGTCTTCGACGATGGCAGTGCCTTCGCCGTTGTTGCCGTAAGTGGCTGCGCTGGACGCAAACACCACACGCACTACGCCGGCCTTGAGCATGGCCTGGCAAACGTTGAGCGTGCCGACGAAGTTGGCTTGGTGGGTCGCAACCGGATCATCCACGGAGGCCTGCACCGATGCCACTGCAGCCAAGTGCACCACGGCGCTGCAATCGCGCATGGCCTGCTCCACGACGGCGCTGTCGGCCACGTCACCGATCACCAGCTCCAGGTCAGGATTACCGACGGGAAGGTTGGCCACCTTGCCGGTCGACAAATTGTCCAGTACGCGAATCTTGTAGCCTTTGCCAAGCAAAGCATCTACCAGATGAGACCCAATGAAACCTGCACCACCCGTAACCAGAATTCGTCCTACTGCCATGAAGTATTCTTCCTAAAGACACAAGTGCAGATGCTAAACAGCAGGCCTGCTAATAAGGTGACAGCGTTTATTGGGTAAACTGATCAACGCTGCTTGGCCAACCCTGGACAAGCCGCAACATCCCTACATCTTTAAGCAAAACAGCACGGGACGAATCTGCGTCATTTAATGCCATTTTAATGGCTTAGAGCCATCAAAATCGACGCAAATAATGTTGGATCCGTCTGGAACTGTCAACGTATTGTCTTGTCTGCCGCCAAACGGTAAATATCCAATCATGGTCGTCATTTATTTGACATAAATTCAGCGTTGCCCCCAGTGCGATTCCATCCACAGGACACCGTTGATGATTTCGCAAGCATAGCCATAAAGTGGAAAACTGCTGCTCAAATTTGCGTGGTGAACGGATGCCCATGAACGCGCTGAAACTGTTGTGTCTGTTGGTGGTTTTTCCGTTGCTGCTGGCCGCTGTGGGTGGCTGGGAACGCCAACGTGCCGAGGTGAAATCCACCGCACTGATCGACTATCACATCCATGTCGACATTGCGAAACAACAGCTGCAGGCGCTGGCGGCCAAGGATCCGACGGCCATGGTCGAGTTGCCCGAGGAAAAAATCGGCGTTCAACTGGCGCTCTCGCGACTTGAAAGCATCGAACCGGAACTGCCTGCCGCCCACCGTGTGAACCGTGCAATGCGGGCACTGGCCCCCTGGGTGATGGGTTTCGGCGGGTTGGCGGCATTCATCGGGCTGGCAGCATTGGTCGGCACCCACTGGGCGGGACGGCGGGCGCGGCAGTCGCGGGAGAAGCTGTTGCAGGGTTTTTCCCTGGGCAGCCGACTGTTGCCGTATGTGCTGGTGAGCCATGTGGTGGCAATGGCCGCGACCGTCGCGCTGGTGCTGAGCTTCGAAGGCCTGGCGCTGTGGCACATCGGGCGGATGGGCAGCGGTGAGGTCAAGCTGATCGCGGTGCTGGGCGTAGTGGCCGCGTTCTGCCTGTATTCGATCTGGCAGTTGCTTAAACAGCTGCGCGCCATGTTGGCGATGTTCAAGCCTGAGCCTATGGCCCTGTTCGGCTCGGTGGTCACGCCTGAACAGGCGCCGCCGTTGTGGCGCCAGGTCAACACGCTGGCACACGGTTTGGGCGCGCTGCCGCCGGACCATATCGTGGTGAGCCTGGCCCAGGAATTTTACGTCACCTCCAGCGACGCCGAGGTGCTGCCTGCCAACACCGCCCTGCGCGGACGTACCCTGCACGTGCCGCTGCTGCATCTTGGCGTGTTGAGCCCGGCGGAGATCGGCGCGGTGATCGGCCATGAACTGGCGCATTTTGCCGGCGAGGACACCGAATACAGCCTGCGTTTCCTGCCAATCTACGATGGTGTCAATCGCAGCCTGGGGGCGCTGGCGCAGACCATGCTGGCCAGCGATGTGATCCAGGGGCGACTGATGCGCCCGTCCTTCGACCTTGGCGTGTTTTTCATGCAGCACTTCGATCACGCCGTGAACCACTGGAGCCGTGAGCGCGAGTTGCTGGCCGATGCGGCAGGTGCGCGCCTGGTGGGCCATGCCGCGGCCGCGTCTGCGTTGCTGCGCGTGTCGGTGCTGCACGCCCCTATCGATGACGCATTGGCGACGCAGCTTGAAGGCGCCAACGAGGGCGAGTTGATCGACGCGGTACTGGCCGCCCTGCAAGGCCTCGAACTGCACGTGCCGCCTGAGGCGCTGGCGGTTCATCAGGCTCACCCCACCGACTCCCACCCCTCCAACGGCGAACGCCTGCGCGCATTGAATGTGTCGCTGGATGACGCTGTGCACAGCGCCACCCGCGGTGTGGACGCTGCAGCGGCGAGTGCGCAAATCGACAGCTGCTTCAGCGCGCCAACAGCCGTGCGCGAGGAGGTGTCCGCGCACTTGATCGACCTGGCGATAACGGAGAACAGCGCAAACACTCACTTGCTCGAAACCCTGGCGGCCTCGGGCCTGGGTGAACAGGCCTTTCACGAAGGTGGACGGCGACGCGGGGTGTTTATGGTGATGGTGGCGATACCGTTTCTGCTGCTGGGCGTGTGGGCAGTCAGCCGGCCGTGGCTGGCACCGGAACGCTTGAAAGGGACTGCGCTGGAGGCCTTTGGGGCGGGGGCGGTGTTGTGCCTGATTGGGGTGGGTTATCTGTGGCTGGGGGCCCGTCGTTTCAAACGCGCACCACAGACTGCATTGCGCCTGACGCCCGAGCATTTTGTGTTCGCCAACCTGGCCGCGCCACTGCCCATCGAGCACATCGCCGAGGTCTCGCTGCAGTTCATGCAAGGCCTCTGGGTGACGCTGCAACTGACACCTGAGGCGCCCTTGCCGCAACTGCGCAAGACCGCGTTCGGGGTGCCCGGTGCACGGGTCAACAAGAAGAAACGCCAGGTGCTGCTGCACATGGCGCAACTGTGCATCGACAACCGCAAGCTCGAACCCTATGAAGGCCTGACGCTCATGCTCGAGTACGTGAACGCGGCCCTCGCCCGCAAAGTGCTGAACAGTCGCCAAGGCTGAATCACACGCATAAAAAAACCCCGAACCAGTCGGGGTTTTTATCGCCTGAGATTCAGGCGCGACCTGCGATCACATTAGAAAACGTTGATCGGGTAGTCGGCGAACAGACGCAGTTCATTACCGCCAATGTTGTAGTTGCTGGCGTTGTCGGAAACGCGCAACCACGAGGCACGGGCACGCAGACTCAGGTCTTTGGCCGGGCCGCTCTGAACGACGTATTTGATCTGGTTGAAGATCTCACGCTCGGTGCCATTGCCACGGTTGGAACCGTCGTCAATGTTGGTGCCGCGCACGTAAGCGATGTTGTAGCTCAGGCCAGGCACGCCGAAGGCGCTGAAGTCCAGGCCGTAGCCGGCTTGCCAGGAGCGCTCGTCCTTGCCGTTGAAGTCGGACCAGTAGGAGTTGGCCAGCAGGATGGTGTTGCCACCGTCGCCGATACCGCTGTTGCGGTTGTTCTGGCGGTAGCCGCTGTACAGGTAGCCGGTGTCGCCGGTGCTGCGCTGGTGAGCGACGGTGAAGCTGTGCGGGCCAACAGCCCACGTGGCCGCCAGGCTCCAGATCTTGTTGTCGCGGGCGTCTTGATCGCCTTGGGTCAACTGGGCGAAATCTTTGTCCAGCTTGGTTTTGTAGCCGTTGAAGTCAAACGTCAGCGACTGCTTTTCTGGCAGGGCCAATACGTAGTTCACGTTGACGTATTGCTTCTTCAGCACGTCTTCCATGTCGGAGGCGTACAGTGCAGCCGACAGGCTCTCGGTGAATTTGTAGCTACCACCGAGGTAGTTGATGCTCTTCAGGTGGCCGCTGTCGCTGCCTTCGGCGCTCTTGCGGCCTTGCTTGGTGAAGTGACCCGCGTCCAATTGCAGACCCTGGATCTCTTTGGAAACGATCGAGGTGCCCTCGTAGGTTTCCGCCAGCAGACGGCCGCTGTCATAGGCCAGCACCGGTACGTTCGGCAGCTGTTGGCCGTATTTCAGCACGGTGTTGGAGATACGTGCCTTGACCGCTGCGCCGCCCTTGGCCAGGTCGTTGGCGGCCGAACCGCTGTCGCCTTGCTTGAAGAAGTCGATGCCGCCGGCGCCGCTGCGACCTTTACCACCGTCCAGACGGATAGCGTATTGGCCCAGGACGTCCACACCCACACCCACGGTGCCTTGGGTGAAACCGGACTCGAATTTGCCGATGAAGCCTTGGCCCCATTCAGCTTTGTCCTGGTTGTGGTTCTTGTAGTCGCGGCTGATGTACGCGTTACGTGCTGCGATGTTCAGGTGGCTGTCCTCAACGAAACCTTTCGATTCCGCTTGGTCGTTAGCCATTGCTGTCGATGCGCTCAAAATCCCCAGAGCGATCAGACTCATCCGTTGCTTCAACATTTTCTTGTATTCCTTATTTCTGTTTGAGTACGCGCTGTGACACCAGGGCTCCGTGTTGCTTATCTGGTGTCGACTTTTTCCGGAATAAAAGAAGGCCCGCGGACGACGTGATCTGCCGCGGGCCTTTTTTTATTGGATGAGTCATGGCGGTTAGCCACAGGCGTTGGGCGCAATCCTAGTCATGGGTTGAACTTTGTGTCAATTTCGCGAATCGTCTGTATTTAGGCGAAAAAATTCTAAGCAACGGCCTATCGACATTCTGAAAGCGACAAAAAAGGTCTCTTCCAAGACAGGAAGACACATCTCGCAACATATTTTTCAGGCTGCAGCCCAAACCTTACTGGGGGGGTTCAGCTACTCATCAGCTCGCACAGCGCGTGCACTTCATCTTCGGTGAACAACCCCGCCGGGTAGCGTTCGCTCACCAGGCTGCGCATGTCCGGCTGCCGGATCCGCCGCGAGCCGTTTTCCCTCAACCAGAGCGCCAGCGCGTGGATGGCCTCGCCCTCGACCCGTGAAGGGTGGAACGTGCGCGTGTACATCGGGTTGATATCGGCATTCATTTTCGCGCTCTCTCCAGCTGCGTGAGCGGCTAACTTACTCAAGGTTTGTGACAGAACTGCGCAGTCATGACCCTGGGCTACTGGGCAAATGCCATTACAAGAGCTATGCCAACGTCTTGATTTCACCAGCATTCGGCCACAAAAAAGCCCGCGACCTTGCTGGGCCGCGGGCTGGTGGTAACGGCTGGAAACGGTCAGCGAACGTTCACCGTCACAGTGCTGTTACAACCGCACTCAATTTTTGTGCGGGGCCGGCTGTTGCTGGGTCAGGCAGTGGATATTGCCGCCACCCAGTAACAGTTCACGGCCCGGCACCATTACCACTTCATGCTGCGGGAACAGGTCCTGCAGAATGACCTTGGCCTGGGCGTCCAGCGGGTCATCGAAGCTTGGCGCGATGATGCCGCCGTTGACGATCAGGAAGTTCACGTAGGAACCCGCCAGGCGCACGCTCGGATTGCGTTCCTGGCTGCCGTCCACCGCGTCAACGCCTGCGCATTCTTCTTCGGTGGCGTACAACGGCCCTGGAATCGGCATTTTATGCACCGTGAACGGGCGGCCCTTGGCATCGGTGCTGCTTTGCAGAACGTCCAGGGCAGCGTGGCAGCGCGCGTAGTTCGGGTCTTGCGCGTCGTCGGTCCAGGCCAGCAATACTTCGCCGGGCCGCACGTAGCAGCAGAAATTATCCACATGGCCGTCGGTTTCGTCGTTGAACAGGCCATCCGGCAGCCAGATGATCTTGTCCACCGACAGGTTGGCGCTGAGCACGGCCTCAATGGCGGCGCGATCCAAATGGGGGTTGCGATTGCGGTTGAGCAGGCATTCTTCGGTGGTGATCAGGGTGCCTTCGCCATCGACGTGGATCGAGCCACCTTCCAGCACGAAACCTTCGGTGCGGTACCGCGACGTGCGCTCGATCTCGAGGATCTTGCCGCCCACTTGGGAATCCCGGTTCCAGGGCGCGTACAGACCTCCGTCAAAACCACCCCAGGCGTTGAAATCCCAATTCACACCGCGGACTTCACCGTTGTTGTTGATGACGAAGGTCGGGCCGGTGTCACGGACCCAGGCGTCGTCACTGGACATCTCGACCACGCGGATATTCGGCACATCCAGGCGCGCACGGGCGTTTTCGTACTGGCCGGCGGACACCGCCACGGTGACCGGCTCGAAACGTGCGATAGCCTTGGCCACGGCAATATGCGCCGCTTGCGCAGGCTTGCCGCCCAGGCGCCAGTTATCCGGACGCTCGGGCCAGATCATCCAGGTCTGGGTTTGTGGCGCCCATTCGGCAGGCATATAAAAGCCATCGGCGCGGGGGGTGCTGTGCAGGGTGGTCATGGCGATCAGGACTCCGAATGGGTAAAGGCCGACTTTATAACGGATAAAAATCGACTTTAGAAGCTCACTTAAACAATAACGGATGAATGTGACAGTTGATTACCGATAACAATCGGTAAATTACAGCTGCTCATCCAGTACCTTCGACAACATGTCGACGAAGAAGTCTACGCTGTGGCGGGACGTGACCATCGGCGGCTTGATCTTCAGAATGTTCAGGTAATCACCGGTCGGCTGCATGAATATGCCCAATTCCCGCAGGCGATCACACAACAGCTGGGTTTCTGCAGTCGCCGGCTCCAGGGTTTGCCGGTCGCGCACCAGCTCCAGCCCCAGATAAAAACCGGAGCCGTGAACCGCGCCCACCAGGGGGTGACGTTCGATCAGTGCTTCCAACCGCGCCTTGAAATGCCCGCCCACCCCTTGGGCGTTTTCCCACAGCTTTTCTTCCTCCATCACGTCCAGCACCGCCATGCCAATGCGGCAACTCACCGGGCTGCCCCCCGACGACGAGAAGAAATACCCCTCGGCCTCCAGCGCCTCGGCAATCTCGCGACGGGTAATCACGGCGCCCAAGGGCTGGCCGTTGCCCATGCCCTTGGCCATGGTGATGATGTCCGGCACCACACCCTGCTCTTCAAAGCCCCAGAAGAAATGCCCCATGCGGCCGTAGCCCACCTGCACTTCATCGGCGATGCACACACCGCCCTGGGCGCGGACCAGCCCGTAGACCTGTTGCAGATACCCCGGCGGCAGGGAGATACCGCCGGCGTTGCCATACACCGGCTCGCAAATGAAGCCCGCCAACTGGCGATTGCTCGCGGCGATTTTCGCCAGGTTGTGTTCCACGCTGCGCACGTAATCCGGCGCGCTGTCCTGCCCGCGGAACTCGCCCCGGTAGGTGTTGGGCGCCGTCACCGGGTGCACCCATTCCGGGCGACTGCTCAACGCCTGGGGATTGTCGGCAATCGAGGTAGACACTGCATCCGCTGCCACCGACCAGCCGTGGTACGCCTCCAGCACGCTGAGCATGTCGCGCCCGCCGCTGTAGGCCCAGGCCAGGCGAATCGCCAGGTCATTGGCCTCGGTGCCGCTGTTGACCAGAAACACCCGGTCCATGCCCTCTGGCGCCAACGCCAGCAACCGCTCGGAAAATTCGGCGATCGCCGCGTAGTGAAACCGCGAGTTGGTATTGAGCAGCGACCATTGCCGCGCCGCCACCGCCGCCATGCGCGGGTGGCCATGGCCGAGCACGGCGACGTTGTTGAGCATGTCCAGGTAGGAGCGGCCCTGCATGTCGATCAGGTGGTTGCGCCAGCCACGCTCGATGCGCGGCGGATCGACGTAATAATGCTTTTGCGAGCGGGCAAAGCTGGCATCGCGACGGGCCAGCAGGGCTGCGGGATCCAGCTCGGGTTCGGCGTCGCAGGCCAGCCCCAGCAACGCCGCCGGTGATGGGCACAACGCTTGCCACGCCGGCGCGCGGGCCGGGGTGCAGAACAGCGGCGCCGCAAGGTCAGTGCGGCACAGTTGCACCGTGAGCGGGCCCGACACCTCACCGATCACCTGGCCCTTGAGCACGGCGGCGCCGGGTGGCAGCTGTGCTTGGACGCCCCACAGCCTTACCGTAGCCGCGTGGCTTTTCACACGCACTTCGCCGTCGGTGCCGCCTTGGAGGATGCCCGCGAACGGCGCCTCGACAACCGTGCCAAGGGGCACCTGCAGTTCGACATGCAGCGGGAACGTCTGCGGCTCCCGGGCACTGTCCGGCTGGGTCCGCGACAACCGGTATTGCCCATAACGGCTCGCCGCCAGGCCGTGTACCGCCGCTGCTTCCTGCAACAAGCGCTGATCAACACCGGCCTGCTCCCAATTGCCCGCCTCGAAATGCGGACTGAGCACGCCCAGATCGATCAATGCGAATTCTCGCCCCACCAGCCCGGGCAACAGCGGCGCGAAATCCTCGTTGGCCAATGCGCTTGGCGCGTGGCCGACGCTGCACAGAATCGCCGCTTCCATCAATTCGAACGGCACCGAGGTCGCCACATGGAAGATTTCCCACTCATGCTCGGCGTTTTTCAGCAGGTAGGTGTTATCCGGGTCCAGGCGCTGCTGCTGCTCGCTGCTCAACACCAGCACCGCCGCGCGGGCGACGATCAGCGGCCACAGCGCCTGCAATTCCACGTGCTGCAAGGGGGTGACGGCGTGAAAGGCCTGGATCGCCGGCAGGATGGCGAACGGGTCGCCCTCGGCATGGTGCAACAGCGCAGCGCAGGTCACCGACAAGTCGGCAATGCGCCAGGTGTGCACCAGGTCGCCGAAGTCGATCACGCCCTGGACCTGCCAGTGACGCTGGGCGTCACGCTGCCACACCACGTTGTCGTCGGTGATGTCCATGTGTACCGCCTGCCAGGGCAATTGATCCGCCAAGGGCCGCAGGTGCGTTTCGACCTGCGCGGCCACGCGCTCCAACTCGGCGCGATGCGCCAGCTGTGGCAGGGTTGCCAGCAGGTGGCCGATCAACTCGAGCGCGTGGCGCGGGTCCCATTGCAGGGTGCGCTCCAGGCCCGGATGCTCAAACGCCGCCAACGCCTGGCTCATGCGTGCGCACAGGTCACCGAAACCGGCGATCACCTCGCGCCCCAGGTGAGGCAGATGGGTCAGGGGCTGGCCGTCGATGTAGTCCAGCAACCGCAGGTGCAGGGTTTGGCCATCGAGGTTCACGGTCAGCAGCTCATCGCCGTTGAGGGCCGGGATGACCTTGGGCACGCGCACGGCCTGCAGGCTATTGAGGGCAGCGTGTTGCGCGTGCAACTCCACGGCGGCGTAATCGCCGCGGCAGATTTTCAGAACAAAGCGGCCGCGGTCGCTATCGATTTTGTAATTGAGGTCTTGCTGGCTGCCCAATGACTGCAAAGTGCCAGCAATGCCGTAGTGCTGGCCAAGGAGCTGCGCGGCCTGGTCGGGGCCTACTTGTGGGCAGGGAAGACTGGCGCGGTGGATCAACGTGGCGAGCAGCATTGTGACGACCTCTGTTTTGTTAGACGTCTATCTCGCCATTGTTCCGGGGGGTTAGGCAACCCCCTGTCCTACACAGCGCTTGCGCCGACCCGCCGCACAACTCAAGCTATGCTTCATTCGCTCAATGTCCGTCTAAGGAAAAGGCCCTCCGACATGCGCATTCTCATCACCGGTGGCGCTGGTTTCATCGGCTCTGCCCTGATCCGCCACTTGATTCAACACACCGAGCACGAAGTGCTCAACCTGGACAAACTCACCTACGCCGGCAACCTGGAGTCGCTGGCCAGCATCGCGTCCAACAGCCGCTATGAGTTCGTCCAGGCCGACATCATCGACCAGGCCACCGTGAGCGCCGTGCTCGCGCGTTTCGCGCCTGACGCGATCATGCACCTGGCTGCCGAGTCTCACGTGGACCGTTCCATCGACGGCCCGTCGGATTTTATCCAGACCAACATCGTCGGCACCTACAGCCTGCTGGAAGCCACCCGCGCCTACTGGCAAAAGCTCGACGAGCCGGCCAAGGCGGCCTTCCGCTTCCATCATATTTCCACCGATGAAGTGTATGGCGACCTGCACGGCGTGGACGACCTGTTCACCGAAACCACGCCCTACGCCCCCAGCTCGCCGTACTCGGCCAGCAAGGCCGCGTCCGACCATCTGGTCCGCGCCTGGCAGCGCACCTACGGCCTGCCGGTACTGCTGACCAATTGCTCGAACAACTACGGGCCGTTCCACTTTCCCGAGAAGCTGATCCCGCTGGTGATCCTCAACGCCCTCGCCGGCAAACCGCTGCCGGTGTACGGCAACGGCTTGCAAGTGCGTGACTGGCTGTTCGTCGAGGACCACGCCCGCGCCCTGCTCAAGGTGGTGACCGAAGGCGTGGTCGGCGAGACCTACAACATCGGCGGCCATAACGAGCAGAAGAACATCGACGTGGTACGCGGCATCTGCGGCCTGCTGGAAGAACTGGCACCGCAACGCCCGGCCGGCGTGGAAAAATTCACCGACCTGATCACCTTCGTCAAGGACCGCCCGGGCCACGACCAGCGCTACGCGATCGACGCCAGCAAGATCGAACGCGAGCTGGGCTGGGTGCCCGAGGAAACCTTCGAGACCGGCCTGCGCAAGACCGTGCAGTGGTACCTCGACAACCTGGAATGGTGCCGCCGGGTCCAGGACGGCAGCTATCAGGGCGAACGCCTTGGCAATACAGACACAAAGGATTTGATCGCATGATGAAGGGCATCGTATTGGCCGGCGGTTCCGGCACCCGTCTTCACCCCATTACCCTGGGTGTGTCCAAGCAACTGCTGCCGGTCTACGACAAACCGATGATCTACTACCCGATCTCGGTGCTAATGCTGGCGGGGATCAAGGACATCCTGGTGATCTCCACCCCGGTTGACCTGCCGCAATACCGCAACCTGCTGGGTGACGGCAGCCAGTTCGGCGTGCGTTTCACCTACGCCGAACAGCCTTCGCCAGACGGCCTGGCCCAGGCGTTCATCATCGGCGAAGAATTTATCGGCGATGACCCGGTGTGCCTGATCCTGGGCGACAACATCTTCCACGGCCAGTATTTCGGCGAACAGTTGCGCACTGCGGCCGAACGCCCGTCGGGCGCCACCGTGTTCGGTTACTGGGTAAAGGACCCGGAACGCTTCGGCGTGATCGACTTCGACAAAGACGGCCGTGCGCTCTCCATCGAAGAAAAACCGGCCAAGCCCAAGTCGCCGTATGCCGTGACCGGCCTGTACTTCTACGACAACGACGTGATCAAGATCGCCAAGGCGGTCAAGCCTTCGCCCCGTGGCGAGCTGGAGATCACCGACGTCAACAACGCCTATCTCAAGCGTGGCGACCTGCACGTAGAACGCTTCGGCCGTGGCTTCGCCTGGCTGGACACCGGCACCCATGACAGCCTGCTCGAGGCGTCCACGTATGTGCAGACCATCGAGCACCGCCAGGGCCTGAAGGTGGCGTGCCTGGAAGAGATCGCCTACGAAAATGGCTGGATCGACCGCGACCACCTGCTGGAACGTGCCAAGTACTTCGGCAAGACCGGCTATGGTCAATACCTCTTCTCTCTGGCAGGTGAGCGCACGTGAATGTGACTGAAACCTCACTGCCAGGGGTGGTGATCCTCGAGCCCAAGGTGTTTGGCGACGAGCGCGGCTTCTTCTACGAAAGCTTCAATGCCCGGGCCTTTGAAGTGGCCACCGGGCAGGAGCGCAACTTCGTGCAGGACAACCATTCGCGCTCGCAGAAAGGCGTATTGCGTGGCCTGCATTACCAGCTCGAACGCACCCAGGGCAAACTGGTGCGCGTCACCGCCGGCGAAGTCCTGGACGTGGCGGTGGACATCCGCCGCAGCTCGCCGAACTTCGGCCAGTGGGTGAGCGTGCGCCTTTCGGCAGACAACCATCGCCAACTGTGGGTGCCGGAAGGTTTTGCCCACGGTTTTGTGGTGCTGAGCGACTACGCCGAGTTCCTCTACAAGACCACCGACTACTACACGCCGGCCGCCGAACGTTGCATTCGCTGGGACGACCCGGACCTCAACATCGATTGGCAGTTGACCGAAGCGCCGCAGTTGTCCGCCAAGGACCAGGTCGGCAAAGCCCTCAAGGACGCAGACCTGTTCCCATGAAAATCCTGATCACCGGCCAGCACGGCCAAGTCTCCCGCGAGCTGCAACGGCGGCTCCAGGGCCTGGGTGAACTGATCGTGCTGGGCCGTGATCAGCTGGACCTGGCCAACATCGAGCAGATCCGCCAACAGGTGCGCAGCCATCGCCCCGACCTGATCATCAACGCCGCGGCCCACACGGCCGTCGACCAGGCCGAAAGCGAACCGGACGCGGCGTTTGCCATCAATGCCATCGCTCCTGGCATCCTTGCCGAGGAAGCCAAGTCCCTGGGCATTCCGCTGATCCACTACTCCACAGACTACGTGTTCGACGGCAGCAAGCCTGCGCCATATACCGAAGCGGACGCCCCGAACCCGCTGGGCGTGTACGGCCAGAGCAAACTGGCCGGCGAGCAGGCGATTGCGGCGGTGGGCGGCGCGCACCTGATCCTGCGCACCAGTTGGGTCTATTCCAGCCACGGCAAGAACTTCCTGCTGACCATGCAACGCCTGCTGCAAGAGAAGCCGCACCTGCGCATCGTCGCCGACCAGATCGGCGCGCCGACCTGGGCCGGCAGTATCGCCAACAGCACCCGCGCCCTGATCGAACGCTGGCAGGCCGGCCAGGCCGGGGCATGGGGCGTGTACCACCTGACCGCACAGGGCGAGACCTCGTGGTTTGGGTTTGCCCAGGCGATTGGCGAACACCTGCGCGCCGAGGGCAAGGCCTGTGCCGAGCTGGAAGCGATTCCTTCCAGCGCCTACCCGACCCCGGCCCGGCGCCCGCTGAACTCACGCCTGGACTGCAGCCGCCTGCACCAGCAATGGCAGGTCAGTCAGCCGCTGTGGCAGGACGCATTGCGCGAGTGTCTTGCAACGCCGCACTAGGCATAATGCGCCTGTACCCACAGGCGCGATTCCCATGACTCCAACCCTCCCGCGAAGACCCCGCTGGCGCAGCCTCGCCCTGTTGGCGTTGTGCCTGGCGCCGCTGCTGTGGCCACTGGAGCACCTGGCCGAGCGCTATTACCGCAGCGAACTGGCCGGGCAGAACCGCCAGACCCTCGACCTGTACGTCGCCAACCTGCTGGGCACCCTGCACCGCTTCGAGGTACTGCCGCAGATCCTCGGCGACTTGCCCGCCCTGCGCACCGCACTGGCCGCGCCGCAGGTCAGCAGTCACCGGACCAACGCCAATGTGCTGCTCAAGGACGTCGCCGCCCAGGCCGGGGTGGAGGTGATGTACCTGATGGACACCAACGGCAATACCCTCGCCGCGTCCAACTGGGACAAACAGGACAGCTTCGTCGGGCGCAACTTCTCGTTCCGCCCGTATTTCAGCGAAGCCATGGCCGGGCGCCTGGGCCGCTTCTTCGGGCTGGGCACCACCTCGGCCAAGCGCGGCTACTTTTTCGCCGCCGCCGTGCGTGACGGCGATAACGTTATCGGTGTGCTGGTGGTGAAGGTCGACCTGGACCACACCGAAAGCCTGTGGGGCAACACCCCTGAGCAGCTGCTGGTGACCGACCACAACGGCGTGGTGATCCTCACGTCGCGCCCGCAATGGCGCTTCCGTGCTACCCGTCCACTGACCGCCGCAGAGCGCCAGGCCATCATCGCCATCCAGCCCTATCCGACCCGCGATCCGCAGCCACTGAGCCTGAGCAGTACCGCCTGGCTGCGCCAATCCACAGCCATCGCCGAGACCGGCTGGAACGTGGAGATTCTCGCCCCGCGCTCGCTGATCAACCGGCCGGTGCGTACAGTGGTCGCTGTGGGGGGCGCCACCCTGTTGGTGCTGATGCTGTTGCTGGGCCTGATGATGCAGCGGCGCCGGCACTACCTCGATCGCATCGCCTTCGAAGCCAAGGCACGTCGCGAACTGGAAGCCCGTGTGGTCGAACGTACCAGCGACCTGGAGGGCCTGAACCGGCGCCTGCGCCAGGAAGTGCTGGAGCGCGAACAGGCCCAACAGGAACTGGTGCGCGCCCAGGATGACCTGGTGCAGGCCGGCAAGCTGTCGGCGCTGGGCACCATGTCGGCGAGTATCAGCCACGAACTCAACCAACCGCTGGCGGCGATTCGCAGCTACGCCGAAAACGCCGAGATCCTGCTGGACCACGAACGTACCGGCGACGCGCGGGGCAATCTCAAGCTGATCAGCGAGCTCACCGGGCGCATGGCCTCGATCATTGCCCACCTGCGCGCTTTCGCACGTCGTGACCGGCATGCGCCGGAAAGCGTGGCCCTGCAACCGGCACTGGACGATGCACTGGCGTTGCTGGCCAAGCGCCGACGGTCGATGGAAGTCGAGCTGATTCGCGACCTGCCCGAGGCGACCTTGTGGGTGCAAGCCGGCGAAACCCGTCTACGCCAAGTGCTGGGCAACCTGCTGGCCAACGCCCTCGACGCCCTCACCGAGAAAGGCCCGCCGCGCAAACTCTGGCTGAGTGCCGAAACCACCGAACAGGGCGTCAACCTGTACATTCGCGACAACGGCCCGGGTTTTTGCATGGAAGCCCTGGGCCGCGCCAGCGAGCCGTTCTACACCACCAAGACGCGCACCCAGGGCCTGGGCTTGGGGCTGGCCATCTGTGACACGCTGATGCGCGCCTTTGGTGGCGAGCTGCTGTTCGCCAACCACAAGGAAGGCGGCGCATTGTTAACCCTGAAATTGCGTGCCGGCTCGCCGGGCGTCAGTCTGCAACCGTCCGAGGACCGCAGTGTATGAGTATCGATAACCAGATTCAGGTGGTGTTGATCGACGACGATCCGCACCTGCGTCAGGCCCTGAGCCAGACCCTGGACCTGGCCGGCCTGAAAGTGCTGCCCCTGGGCGAAGCCACCGGCCTCACCGCACGCCTGTCGCGGGACTGGCCGGGGGTGGTGGTCAGCGACATTCGCATGCCCGGCATGGATGGCCTGGAGTTGCTCGCCGAGCTCCACGGCCAGGACCCTGACCTGCCAGTGCTGCTGATCACCGGCCACGGCGACGTGCCGCTGGCGGTGCAGGCGATGCGCGCCGGGGCTTATGACTTCCTGGAGAAACCCTTCGCCAGCGACGCCCTGCTCGACAGCGTGCGCCGCGCCCTGGCCCTGCGCCGCCTGGTGCTGGACAACCGCAGCCTGCGCCTGGCCCTCAGTGATCGCCAGCAATTGAGCACCCGCCTGGTGGGTCACTCGCCACAAATGCTGCGCCTGCGCGAGCAGATCGGTGCGCTGGCCGCGACCAAGGCCGATGTGTTGATTCTCGGCGAAACCGGCGCCGGCAAAGAGGTGGTCGCCCGCGCCTTGCACGACCTGTCGAGCCGGCGCAGCGGGCCGTTCGTGGCGATCAACGCCGGGGCCCTAGCCGAGTCGGTGGTGGAAAGCGAACTGTTCGGCCATGAGCCGGGCGCCTTTACCGGCGCGCAGAAGCGCCGGATCGGCAAGTTCGAATTCGCCAACGGCGGCACGCTGTTCCTCGATGAAATCGAGAGCATGAGCCTGGATGTGCAGGTCAAGCTCCTGCGCCTGCTGCAGGAACGCGTCGTGGAGCGCCTGGGTGGCAATCAACTGATCCCGCTGGATATCCGCATCATCGCCGCCACCAAGGAAGACCTGCGCCAGTCCGCTGACCAAGGGCGCTTCCGTGCCGACTTGTACTACCGCCTCAACGTTGCACCGCTGCGTATTCCACCGCTGCGCGAACGCGGTGAAGACGCGCTGATGCTGTTCCAGCATTTCGCCGACGAAGCCAGCAGCCGCCATGGCCTGCCCTTGCACGAGCTGCAACCGGGCCAGCGCGCGCTGCTGCTGCGCCATAGCTGGCCGGGCAACGTGCGCGAACTGCAGAACGCCGCCGAACGCTTCGCCCTCGGCCTGGAGTTGGCCCTGGATGCCACGCCGGACAACCCTGCCAGCAGCGTGCTGACGTCCACGCCGGGCGGCCTGAGCGAGCAGGTCGAGCAGTTTGAAAAAAGCCTGATCGCCGCCGAGTTGACCCGCCCCCACAGCTCCATGCGCAGCCTCGCCGAAGCGCTGGGCGTGCCGCGCAAGACCCTGCACGACAAACTGCGCAAGCATGGCCTGAACTTCGCCAACCAAAGCGCCGACGACGAATGAACACCGATAAAGAATCCGCCATGAACCGCGACAGCCATTACCTAGAATCCGTCCTGCACCACGACATCCCCCTGACCCGGGAGATGGGCCTCACAGTGCGCGACTGGCAGCACGGGCGGCTGGAACTGCAGTTGCCGTTGCAGGCCAACATCAACCACAAGAGCACCATGTTTGGCGGCAGTCTGTACTGCGGCGCGGTGCTGGCCGGTTGGGGTTGGTTGCATTTACAGCTGCGCGCGGAAGGCATCGAAGACGGGCATATCGTGATTCAGGAGGGGCAGATCAGTTATCCGCTGCCGGTCACGCGGGACGCGACCGTGGTGTGCCAGGCGCCAGAGGAAAAGGTATGGAAGCGGTTTGTAGCGACGTACAAGCGCTATGGCCGCGCGCGCTTGACGCTGCAGACCTGGATCTTGAACGAGGGCAGTGAAGAAAAAGCAGTGGCCTTCACGGGCCAATACGTCCTGCACCGCTAAAAGCCTTCACACAACCCAAACTGTGGGACCTGGCTTGCCAGCTCCCACATCAAGTCATCAGGGACTCAGGACCGCGCCAGGCTAAGCAACCGCTCCCGCCACGCAGCCTTGGCTGGCAGCGCCAAAAAGAACGGATTCAACAACGATTCCCGTGCCGGATAGCTGAACGGCTCGCCGCTCAACTCCAACACTTCGCCGCCCGCACCTTCGAGCACGCCTTGGGCCGCTGCAGTGTCCCACTGCGACGTCGGCGCCAGGCGCGGATAGCAATCGGCGCTGCCTTCAGCCAACAGGCAGAACTTCAGCGAACTGCCGATGTTCGCCAATTTCAACTCACCCAGACCTTCGCTCAACCCGTCGAGCAAACGCTCCTGTTCCGGGCTGGTATGTCGACGACTGGCGACCACGGTAAACGCTTCACCCGCTGCCGGTGCCACGCGAACCTGAATCTGCTTGGGCGCCTCGCTCACATCTGAACGCCAGGCGCCCAGGCCGGCGCCACCAAAATAACAACGGCCACTGGTAGGCATCGACACCACGCCAAACACCACGCGGCCCTTCTCGATCAAGGCGATATTGACGGTGAATTCTTCACTGCCGGCGATGAATTCCTTGGTGCCGTCCAGAGGGTCCACCAGCCACCAGCGTTGCCAGCCAGCGCGCACGCTCTGGTCGATATCGGCGTCTTCCTCGGACAACACCGGGATGCTCGGGTCCAGCGCAGTCAGGCCGGCGAGAATCAGATGATGGGCCGCCAGGTCGGCTGCCGTCACCGGCGAATCATCCGCCTTGGCGGTCACGGCAACGTCGGCGCGCCAGTACGGCAGGATGACTTCACCGGCCTGGCGGGCCAATTCGATCACGGGGGCAATGAACGGGTGACCCAGGAACAGTTCGCTCATGCGCCAAACACTCCACGCTGGGTCAACAGGTCGCGGACCAGATACAACGCAGCCAGGGCGCGGCCTTCGCTGAATTGCTCGTTCTGCGCAAGCATCGCCAGTTCACGCAGGTTGACGCGGTCCACGCGCATCGGCTCAGGCTCATCGCCTTCAAGGCGCTCTTCGTAGAGATCGGTGGCCAGCACCACTTGGATTTTCTGGCTCATGTAACCCGGGGACAATGACAGTTCGATGATGTGCTCCAACTGCCGCGCGCCGTAGCCCGCCTCCTCCTTGAGCTCGCGGTTGGCCGCCGCCAGCACGTCCTCGCCGGGCTCGATCAGCCCCTTGGGCAGGGACAGCTCATATTCGTCGGTGCCGCCGCAGTACTCTTCCACCAGCAAGGCATGGTCGGCGTCGATCATCGCCACGATCATCACCGCACCATAACCGGCACCGCGGCCCACCAGGCGCTCGTAGGTCCGTTCAACGCCGTTGGAAAAGCGCAACTGCACCTCCTCCACGCGGAACAAACGGCTACTGGCGACTATTTCGCGGGCGAGGACGGTGGGTTTCTGGCGCATGAGCGGCTCCTTGGTGTGATCGGGTTACTATACCGTGGCTTTTCCGATTGTCTGTGTCGGATATTTCTACTTACAAGAGACCGCCCCATGCCTTCTTTGCCCTGGCACGCCATCGATACCGTCCTGCTGGACATGGACGGCACCCTGCTCGACCTGCATTACGACAACCATTTCTGGATGCAGCACCTGCCCCAGCGTTACGCCGAACTGCACGGGGTGAGCCTGGCCATGGCCGAGATGGAGTTGCAGCCGCTGTTCGAGCGTAACGCCGGACAGTTGCAATGGTATTGCCTGGATTTCTGGAGTGCCGAACTGAAGATTCCGGTGCGCGAACTCAAATTGGAAACCGCCCACCTGATCGCCCTGCGCCCCGACGCCGACACCTTTCTGGCCGCGATCAAACAGGCCGGCAAGCGCGTGATCATGATCACCAACGCTCATCGTGACTCGCTGTCATTGAAGCTGGAACGCATTGAGTTGGCGCCGTATTTCGAGCGGTTGATCAGCTCCCACGACTACGGCTTCGCCAAGGAAAACCCGCAGTTCTGGGACGCCCTGCAAGCCGATATCGACTTCGACCCGGCGCGTAGTCTGTTTATCGACGATACCCTACCGATCCTGCGCAGCGCCCAGGCGTTTGGCGTGGGGCATTTGCTGGCGGTAAAGGAGCCGGACAGCCAGAAGGGACCAAAGGATACGGCGGAGTTTGCAGCAGTCGAAGACTATCGAGATCTTATTGCCGGACTCTGAACCCATGTGGGAGGGGGCCTGCCCCCTCCCACATTTTGCTCTGCGTTTTACTCAGGAATACGCAAAGTCTGCCCTGGGTAGATCTTGTCCGGATGCGACAGCAGCGGTTTGTTGGCCTCGAAAATCTTGTTGTACTGGTTGGCGTTGCCATACACCGCCAGGGAAATCGCGCTCAGCGTGTCGCCTTTCTTCACCACGACAAAACGCGCGGCAGTGACCACAGGCCCGGAAACGGTGATGTTGTCTTCCACGCTGGCCACACCGGCAATATTACCCAGCGCCAGCAGGATCTTCTCTTTCTCTTCCTGGGTGGCGACTTCACCGGTGACGATTACCTTGTCACCCTCCACCGTGGTCTGCACATTCGGATTGCCCAGACCCACCTTGGCCACGTGTTCCTTCAACTGCTCACTGGCGTTCGCATTGCCCGGCGTCAACAGGTCGATCAACTTCTCGCCGGCTTCCTTAACAAAGCTAAAAAGACTCATGGTGCGCTCTCCTTGTGGTTTGGTTTGCAGTTGCTCAAGACTAGACCAGTCCTGGGAAATTGGGTTCCAACCCGGCTCAAGACCCAAACGCGCTAGAATCCCCCCGCCATTGGAATAAGCCCCGGAGCGAAGATGGACATCAAACAGCTGAAATTCCTCATCGCCCTCGACGAAACCCGGCACTTCGGCCAGGCGGCAGCGCGTTGCCACATCACCCAGCCGACCCTGTCAATGCGCCTGCGCAGCCTTGAAGAAGAGCTGGACTTGCCGCTGGTCAATCGCGGCCAGCGCTTCGAGAGTTTCACCGCCCCCGGCGAACGGGTGCTGGCCTGGGCACGCACGGTGCTGGCGGCTTACGACGGCTTGCAGGCTGAAGCTGCTGCCTGTCGCGGTAACCTGGTGGGCACGCTGCGCCTGGGGGTGGTGCCGCTGTCGAGCTTCGATCCCTTGGCACTGATGCAACAGTTGCATAAAGAGCACCCGAGCCTGCGTTTCGAATTGTCGGCACTCAGCTCCGAGCAGATTCTTGAACAGCTGGCGAGCAATCGGCTGGACCTCGGTGTGTCCTATCTGGAACGCTTGGACAGCGAGCGCTTCGACTCGCTGGCCCTCGGTGAAACCCGCATGGGCCTGCTGTATGACCAGCGTTTCTTCAACTTCGGCGATACACCGTTGAGCTGGGAAGCGTTGACCGAACTGCCCCTTGGCATGCTCACCAGCGGCATGCACTTTCGCCAATCCATCGACCATAACTTCCATAGCCGTGGGCTCAACCCGCAACCGTTGCTGCAAACCGATGCCGTCCATCAGCTGCTGCAAGCCGTGCACGGCGGGCTGTGCTGTGCGGTGATGCCACTGGAAGGCGGCTTGGACGCCCTCACCGAACACTTGCGCCTGCAACCCATCGACGATGCTCACACCCTCGCGCGCCTGGGGCTGATCATGCGTCGCAGCGCCCCCCGTTCGGCATTGGCCGAAGCCTGTTTCGCGCTGTTTCAGAAATCGCAAAACGAGTCTTGATCGACGTCATCTATCGGTGGATCAGTACTGGCAATTAGACGTGACGCTTTGTCGCGCCTAGTCTAAACACTGACCAATCCGTCGGTGGTACTGCCCAATGAACGCCAAGCGCCCAGTCTGCGCGGCGCCCGCTTCTGAAACGCCCGCGCCCGCCGCCAGCCAGAGCTACCAGTATTGCACTCTCGAACACACTGAAGTGGCCAGCACTGCGTTGGCCGAAGAAGTGGCGTTGGCGATTGCCTACAACGACATCAGCCAGGCCGTGATGCTGGTGACACCCACCGACCTCGAAGACTTCATTGTCGGCTTCAGCATCGGCAGCGGCATTATCGCTGACGTCAGTGACATTTATGACCTGAAACTCAGCGGCTCGGGTTCCACCCAGTATGCCCAGGTGCAGATTTCCAGCCGGGCCTTCTGGAACCTCAAGCAGCAGCGTCGCCAGTTGGCCGGCACCAGTGGCTGTGGCCTGTGCGGCGTCGAAGCCGTTGAACAAGCCCTGCCCGACTTGCAAGTACTGCCGGGCGCGCCCCTGCCGCCAGCCGCGTGGCTCGACGGCCTGCGCCAGCGCATCAGCGCTTTCCAGCCCCTGGGCCAGTGCAGCGGCGCCGTCCACGCGGCAGTGTTCATGAACGGCCAGGGCGAATTGCTGCTGGGCCGTGAAGACATCGGCCGGCACAACGCCTTGGATAAATTGATCGGCGCCTTGATCCGCCAACAGATTCCGACCGAGGGCGGCCTGGCGATTGTCACCAGCCGTTGCAGCCTCGAATTGATCCAGAAAGTCTTGCGCGCGGGCATCCAGACCCTGGTCAGCCTGTCGTCGCCCACCGGCCTGGCCCTGCAATGGGCGCGCCGGCACAACCTCAATCTCATCCACCTGCCGCAGAAAAGTGCGCCGCGGGTTTACAGCCCTGCGATGGAGAACCAGCCATGAGCCAACACCACCAAGCCGACCAAACCCCCACCCCGCGCTACAAGCCCTACAAAGGCCCGGCTGGCGGCTGGGGTGCACTGATCAGCGTGGCGCAGGCCTGGCTGACCAGCGACAACGCGCTGAAAAACCTGCGCATGATGCTCAAGACCAACCAGAACGGCGGGTTTGACTGCCCGGGCTGTGCCTGGGGCGATTCGCCGGAAAGCGGCATGGTCAAGTTCTGCGAGAACGGTGCCAAGGCGGTGAACTGGGAAGCCACCAAGCGTCGCGTCGACGCTGCGTTCTTCGCCAAGCACAGCGTGACCGACCTGCTTGCACAGAGCGACTACTGGCTGGAATACCAGGGCCGCCTGACCGAGCCGATGCGCTACGACGCGCACACCGACCGCTATCAGCCCATCAGCTGGGAAGCGGCGTTCGACCTGATCGGCAAGCACCTCAACGCCCTGCCCAGCCCGGACATGGCCGAGTTCTACACGTCGGGCCGCGCCAGCAACGAAGCGGCGTACCTGTATCAGCTGTTCGTGCGCGCCTTCGGCACCAACAACTTCCCGGACTGCTCGAACATGTGCCACGAAGCCAGCGGCGTGGCCCTGGCGCAAAGCGTGGGGGTCGGCAAAGGCACCGTGACCTTCGACGACTTTGAACATGCCGACGCGATTTTCGTCTGGGGCCAGAACCCCGGCACCAATCACCCGCGCATGCTCGAACCGCTGCGCGAAGCGGTGAAGCGTGGCGCCCAGGTGGTGTGCATCAACCCGCTCAAGGAGCGCGGCCTGGAACGCTTCCAGCACCCGCAGCACCCGCTGGAAATGCTCACCAACGGCGACAAACCCACCAACACCGCCTACTTCCGCCCGGCACTGGGTGGCGACATGGCCATCCTGCGCGGCATGGCCAAGTTCCTGCTGCTGTGGGAGCGCCAGGCACAGGCCGAAGGCAAGGAAGCCGTGTTCGACCACGACTTCCTCAACGAACACAGTGCCAACGTGCTGGACTACCTGGCGCAGATCGACGACACCTCCTGGGATGAAATCGTCGAGCAGTCCGGCCTGACTCTGGTGGAGATCGAGCAAGCGGCGCGCATGTATGCCAAAAGCAAGAACGTGATCATGTGCTGGGCCATGGGCATCACCCAGCATCGCCACTCGGTGCCGACCATCCAGGAAATCGCCAACCTGATGCTGCTGCGCGGCAACATCGGCCGCCCAGGCGCCGGCCTGTGCCCGGTGCGCGGCCACAGCAACGTGCAGGGCGACCGCACCATGGGTATCAACGAGCGTCCGCCGGTGGCGTTCCTCGACGCGCTGGAACGCCGCTTCCAGTTCCAGGTGCCACGTTCCAACGGCCACAACGTGGTCGAAGCGATCCACGCCATGCTCGAAGGCCGCTCCAAGGTGTTTATCGGCCTGGGCGGCAACTTCGCCCAGGCCACACCCGACAGCACGCGCACCTTCGAGGCGTTGCGCAACTGCGACCTCACCGTACAGATCAGCACCAAGCTCAACCGCAGCCATCTCACCCATGGCAAGGATGCGCTGATCCTGCCGTGCCTGGGCCGTACCGACATCGATATACAGGCCGACGGCCCGCAGGCGGTGACGGTAGAAGATTCGTTCAGCATGGTTCACGGCTCCAACGGCCAGTTGCAACCGCTGTCGAAGCTGATGAAATCCGAACCGGCGATTCTCGCGGGCATCGCCGCCGCGACCCTGGGCAGCACGCCGGTGGACTGGAACTGGCTGGTGGCCGATTACGGGCGCATCCGCGACCTGATCGCCGACACCATTCCGGGCTTCAAGGATTTCAACGAAAAGATCAAACACCCGGGCGGTTTCTACCTCGGCAACTCCGCCGGCGCGCGGCGCTGGAACACCCCCTCGGGGCGCGCCAACTTCCGCCCGAACATCCTGCCCAAGGACCTGATCCACGAACGCACCCACGCCACCGGCCGCGTGCCCGACCTGATCATGCAGTCGATGCGTTCCCACGATCAGTACAACACCACCATTTATGGCCTGGACGACCGCTACCGTGGGGTCAAGGGTCAACGGGACGTGCTGTTCGTCAACGAAGCCGACATCATCCGCCTGGGCTTCAAGCCGGGGCAGAAGGCCGACATCGTGTCGCTGTGGGAAGATGGCCGTGAGCGCCGCGTGAAGGGCTTCACCCTGCTGGCCTTTGATATTCCGGCGGGGCAGGCGGCGGCCTATTACCCGGAAGTGAACCCACTGGTGCCGTTGGAAAGCACCGGGGACGGCAGCCATACGCCGACGTCGAAGTTTGTGGCGATTCGCCTGGAGGCGGCGAGCGATACTGGCTTGATCATGGCACGTACGGCCTGACGAAAATCCAGGCACAAAAAAGGCCGCTTTTGCACAAAAGCGGCCGTTCCGAAGTAACTAAAGACCCGCGAAATAGACTTAAGTTCCCTAGTTAAAACAGTAACTTAGCGAATTGTGTACAACTCGTGTTATTGGTCGGATTTCTATTGTCACTGTGCCGATACAGCCTCAGGATCGCGCCGTCATCCCCTTGAGGTTTCCCTGAATGAAGTTCTCCTCGATTCTCTTGTTGTCCCTTGGCCTGGTCAGTGGCGCAGCCATGGCCGGCGGCACCACCGAAGCCGGTGTAGGCGGCGCATTGGGCGGGGTTCTAGGCTCGGTTGTTGGCCAGCAGATCGGCGGCAACACCGGTTCGGCCATCGGTGCAGCCTTGGGCGGCGCAGGCGGCAGTGCGGTGGGTGCGGACAAACGCAGCCGTGGCGAAGCGGCCATCGGCGGCGCCTTGGGCGCAGCAGGCGGCAACGTGGTGGGCCGCAGCATGGGCGGCAACACCGGCAGCCTGATCGGCGCAGCCGCCGGCGGTGGCGCGGGTGGTGCACTGGGCAACTACATGGGTAACAAGAGCGACGACGACGACCGTCGTTCGCGCGATCACCGTCGTTACGACCGTGATGACCATCGTGGTCGCGGTCATGCCTATGGCCATCGCAAGAACAAGCATCACTATCGTCACCGCTGAGTCAGCGATTCAAATGTGGGAGTGGGCTTGCCAGCTCCCACATTTTATCTCCACTGCTGCACAGGCTGGCGTCAAACTGCCAAACGCTGCAACGCTTCGCGCAACATCCCCGGAATCGGCACTGGCCGGTTCGACCCCCGGTCCACGAACACATGCACAAACCGCCCCGCCGCGCAGGCCTCCTCTTCGCCTGCCTTGAACACCGCCAACTCGTACTGCACTGAGCTGTTCCCCAACTTGCCCACCCGCAGGCCGATCTCGATGCGCTCGGGAAAGGCAATCGACGCAAAATAATCGCACGCCGAACTCACCACAAAGCCCACTACGTCACCGTCATGGATATCCAAGCCACCTTGTTCGATCAGGTAGGTATTCACCGCCGTATCGAAAAAGCTGTAGTAGGTGACGTTGTTCACATGACCATACACATCATTGTCGTGCCAACGCGTGATGATCGGCTGGAAGTGAGGGTAGTCGGCACGTTGTGGCACTGAATCAGGCATGGGACGCGTCTCTTGGCAATGGATTTACAGGACGTTCAAATGGGCATGAGCCCACTCACGCACGTCGGCATAAGGGTAATCCTCCAGTGCAGCAAAACCTGGAATCCCCCGCGCCTTCAACTGGGTAAACAGCGGCACGCTGATGCCGCCAAGAAACCGCGTCAAGCGTTCCGCTTCAGGCAACTGGCCGGTGTGTTCATGATGCCTGTGGATAAAATCACCGCACAGCCCCATGAAGTTCTTATCCACAAGCGGCGGCAAGTTCGGGGGTGGGGGTAGATGTGCAACCTGCCCATGACACACCGAGCAATGCCCGCAACGCTGGGGCGCGTGCTCATCGCCAAAATAGTGCGCCAGGCGTTGCCCCAGGCACTGTTCGGTGGCGAATAGATCAAGCATGGCGTGGATGCGCGCCACCTCACCCACTTCGTGCTGCTTGAAGCCTGTGTATAACTCGGCGCTCAGCACCTGTGGATCGAAGTCAGTGTCGAGCAGGCTGTAGACCTCGGTCATCTGCTTGCTTTCAAGCTCGATCAGGCCTTGCTCCTGAAAGTAATCCAGCGCCTTCACTACCCGGTCACGCCCGGCGTTGTGCTGTTGATACAGCGCGTCGAAATCGACCGTTGCCCACGTCCTCGCGCGCTTGCACACCGCGATGATTGCCGCGACGAACTGCTGTCGCTCACCGGAAAATCGCGCTAGCAACGCGTCGGGTTCGATCAGGTACTTGAAACGGTATTCGGCATAAAACGCATAGCGCGGGGCAATCACGCCCTTGAGTTCCAACTGCACCAGCAGCGTCTTCAATGGCAATTCACGGATATTGCTGAGGTCCGACAGCGAGCGCAGCAAAAACTCCCACTGGCCGTCGCCTCGCGCCGCTTGCAACTCCTCCAGCACTCGACGAATGCCGTCCTGCTCCGGCGTGTCGCCGTACACGAAGTTTTCCAGCACGTTGAGGCTGTCGCGATTGGCCAGCACCAGGCAATCGGACGGCTGCCCATCACGCCCGGCGCGGCCGATTTCCTGGCTGTAGTTCTCGATGGACTTGGGCAGGTCGAAGTGCACCACATTGCGGATGTCACTCTTGTCGATGCCCATGCCGAACGCGATGGTGGCGACGATGCAATTGGAACGCCCGCCCATGAACCGCTGCTGAATACCTTCGCGCTTATCGTGGGGTAAACCGGCGTGATAAGCCTCGGCCTGGATGCCGTTGCGGTTCAGGTGTTCGGCAATCTGTTCGGCGGTCTTTTGCAGGGTGACATAGACGATGCTCGGCTGGTTGGCCCGCTCGCTCATCCACTGCACCAGCCTGCGACGCTTGTCCGCGCCACTGACGGGCTCCACCAGCAGGTTGAGGTTGGGCCGGTAGAAGCCAGTGGTGACCACATCGTCGGAAGCAATGGCGAACTTGGCCTGCATGTCGGCAATCACCTTGGGCGTCGCTGTAGCCGTCAGCAGCAAGGCTTGGGGGATATTGAACTGGCGCTGGTAGTCCGGCAGCTTTAAATAATCCGGGCGGAAGTTGTGGCCCCATTCGGATATGCAGTGTGCCTCGTCCACCACCAGCAACGAGATCCGCACGCTCTGCAGGAAATTGCGAAAGCGTTCGTTCTTCAGGCGCTCCACGGAAATCATCAGGATTTTCAGCTCGCCGGAACGCGCCCGCGCCATCACGTCATTGGCGTCCTCACGGCTCTGGGCCGAATCGATACTGCCCGCCGAAATGCCGTGGCGCTGCAGGAAACCCAACTGGTCCTGCATCAGCGCCAACAACGGCGATACCACCAGCGTCAGGTGCGGCAACAGCACCGCTGACAATTGGTAACACAAGGACTTGCCAGACCCCGTAGGAAAAATAGCGGCCGCCGAACGACCGGCCAGCACGGCGTTGACCGTTGCTTCCTGGCCCAAACGAAACTGTGGATACCCAAAGACCTGCTGGAGGGTGTCGTGCATAGGCTGTCACTCCGTTGACCGCTGAAGGAGTAAAAAACATAGATCAGCGATCAAGAAAAGGTCGGGGATAAACGCTACAAACTGATACAGAGAACACCAGCAAGCCCGCGCAAAAACGAAGACAGTAGCACGCCTGCTCAACCACCCCGACAAGGAGTCGTAGATGTCTCGATGCACACCGTTTTTACTGCAACGTCTCGTCGTGTTCACGCTGCCGTTATTCCTGCAGGGTTGCGCAAGCGCCCCCGCCCAAATGCCTGCCGAACCGGACACACAGCGTTTTGAAACGCCCGAATATTTCCGGCAAAAAGCCCTGCCCATTGTAAAAGCATCCTCCCTCTACGCGCGGGGCGGCACGGGCCAGGGCGTTAAAGTCGCGCTGATCGACTCAGGGCTCAACCAGGCACTGCCAGAATTTCAGGGACGCGTGGCCGACCCGGGCTACGATTTCGTGACACAGCAGCCAGGCACCCTCGACATCAAGGGCCACGGCACCCAGATGGCCGGTATTCTCGCCGCGAACAAGAACGATCAGGGCATCCATGGCATCGCCTTCAACGCCCAACTGATACCCATGCGCTTCGGTGATGACAGGGAGCCGTTCTACTTCGACGGTGAAATCGCCCAGGCCTGGGACCTCGCCTTCACCCAAGGGGCACGCATTTTCAGCAACTCATGGGCCAATCCCATTGAAGCCAACACCAACGAGGTTCCCGTCTATGAGCGCCTGATGGGTGACGCGTTGGGCGTGGCAAAAAGACGGGTGGCCGAAGGGGCCGTATTTGTTTTCTCAACGGGTAATGAGGTCAAGCGCGAGCCGCTCGCAGAACCCGGGCTGCCCGCGCTGGTTCCCGAACTTGAGAAAGGCTGGATCGCCGTCATGGCCCTCAAGAACGACGGCATGGCCATCAATCTCAAATCCAATTATTGCGGCCTCGCGGCACGCTGGTGTATCGCGGTGCCAGGGGGCGACGGTGGTGCAGGGTTATTGACCACCCATAAGGACGGCAGCTACGGGCCAACCGCCGGCACCTCGCCGGCCGCTGCGTTGGTCAGTGGTGCCTTGGCGGCATTGCAAAGTCGTTTTCCCGGGATGACACCGCAACAAGTGCGTGAGCGCCTGCTCAGTACGGCGAATAAAACCGGAATTTATGCCAACAGCGAAGCCTATGGTCGAGGGCTGATGGACCTCGACGCAGCCTCGCGACCGTAGCCATTGCCGAAACACGCAGAGCCGTCCTCGATAAATACCGCAGTACCCCACGCTGATGCTCGACACATACGGGGTGGGCCAGGACCCTTACTGCTACCCCGGTAGCGGCGTGCTTCGCAACCGCCTTGATGTGCATGACGAAGTCCTTTTGCATCAGGCCGATGCGGGAATTGTCTGAAATCGCCGTAGGCAAACTTCCGCTTTTCCCTCCTCCCTACGACCTCGAGCGCCTGCAGCATATCCATCACGCCGCGTGGGTGCCGGCGAATATTGATGCAGTGGCGTGTGATTATCGGGGGTTGGAGGCAATTTTCGAGCGGTGTATCAGCGTCCCACGCTCATCAGTCAATTGCCTGTATTGCGCCACCGCCATCGCCGGGAACCTCACCCGCCAATGACCTATTCCGGGCAGACACTTTCCGTCAAAGCAAAACCCCGGAAACCCCTGTAAGAAACCGCAGCACCCTGCGTCAGCCATTTCCGAAACTGCTTAAAACAGTGATCGCGCCCCCTACAAAATCCACATTCGCGTGACCGAAACTAGCGCCCCTTCAACAGCCTCGGCAAACAACTGTGAACATCGAAAGGACCCAGTACATCGGCCATTGCGGCATCCCGTTCACCGTGATTCGCATGCTCGTCTTGCCTTGCAAGATGACTGTTGCTATCTCCAAGCCGCTCACTCTCCGCCACAGTCCGACAGGGCCAGGGCGGCTGATGCGATGAACGAAAACAACTCATGGGTCAGCCTGATCCTACTCTTGGCTGTCGCCGCTTTAGTCGAGAAGATAGTGAAGCGCCCCGTACTCAGAAAATGGGTTGGGCTGATCCTTGTGGTAGCCGGTCCAATACTTTTATTCTGCGCGACTGCCTGGATAGGAGGGTCACAGGTGGAGAGTCTGCCGGTGATAGCTTTTGTCACCGGCATCGCTTTGCTGGTGAGCCAAAACAAATATCGCCTCAAACGTCCCTCCCCTCCTCACCCACTTCTGCGTGCCCCCACCATGAACCTGGCCCCTGACCTCCCCGACGACCCCGAGATGCAGCAGCTTCTGCAGCTACTCCATGAAGAAATCGGCCTGCCCAAGCACAAGACCCTCCGTCTGCAAACCGCGATCAACATCGACCTAGGATGCGACGGTGCGGAGGCAAAGCAATTTATGGAAGCCGTGGAACAGGCGTTTGCGTTCGACCTGGGTGACTATGATGCTTACCGTTACTTCAACCCGCCCGTTTTCGACGTATTCCTCAAGCATCGCGCCAAGGGCCGTGGCAAAAAAGTGCCGCTGACCATCGGCATGCTTTACCTGGCGATCAAAACCAACAGCTGGGACACGCAAACCCTGGAAAATCTCAGCTAATCCAAAGCACATTCGATCTGCGCTAACCTGGCGAGCGGCGCACAAAACAACAAGGACCTTACATGGACGTAACAATGGGCCTGCTGGCTGCCCTGCTCTGGGGCGGTACGGACTTCCTCGTGGGCCTCAACGCCCGCGCCGTTGGCGTAAAGCGTGCGGTGTACTTCGGCCAAGCCCTCGGCTTCCTGATCATGACCCTGCTGCTGGTCGTCTTCCCTGCCTTCCTGTTTAAATCCCTTGATGCTGCATTGAGCGTCTGGCTGCTGGGCATGGTGGCCGCCCTACTCACCGTCTCCGGCGCCCTCGCGCTGTCCAAGGCCTTCGCCCTGGGCAAAGCCGCCATCGTCGCGCCACTGGTGACGTCCTACGGCGTAGTCACCACGCTGCTGTCATGGGCCAGCGGTGAACACATTAGTCTCGTTCAACTCGGCTGCATCGCCCTCTGCGTCATCGGCGTGACCCTTTCCAGCATCCACAAGGACAACGGCGTCCCTCACAACAACCCACAGCTGTCCATCGCCTACGCCATGCTCGCAGCAACGCTGTACGGCACCAGTTTCTGGTTGCAAGGGCGATACACACTGCCGGCGCTGGGGCCGATCACCATGTTGTGGCTGGGTTACCTGGTGGGCCTGTGCGTATTGGTGGTGATGGTGCTGAAGATCAAGGACGGCCTGAAAATCCCGCCGCTGAAAAACTGCGCGACATTGACCGGCGCAAGCCTGATGAACCTGGGCGGGTTCTCTGCATTTTCATGGGGGGCGATGGCGGGCTCGGTGTCGGTAGTGACGGTGATCAGTACGCTGTCGGGGGGGATTGCGGCGATTCTGGGGTTTGTGTTTTTCAAGGAGCGGTTATCGGCGGTGCAGGTGTTGGGGGTGGTGCTGGTATTGGTCGGCGCAGTGGTTTTGCACATCGTCGATTGACCTTTCGCGCATAAAAAAGCCGCCCAAAGAGGCGGCTTTTTCACAACACGCGTGTCTTACAACTTAGGACCCGCAGCCATGATTGCATCGCTCACTTCAAACTTCTTGAAGTTCTCGATGAACAAGCCGGCCAGTGCCTTCGCCGCTTCGTCGTAGGCAGCCTTGTCAGCCCAGGTGTTACGTGGGTTCAACAGGCCTGTCTCAACGCCCGGAACGGCCAGTGGCACGTCGAGGTTGATGGTGTCGAGGTGTTCGGTTTCAGCACCGATCAACGCGCCGCTCTGGATCGCTGCGATCACGCCGCGAGTGGTCGGAATGTTGAAGCGGTTGCCGACGCCGTAGCCGCCGCCGGTCCAGCCGGTGTTGACCAGGTAGACCTTGGAGCCGAAGCCGCGGATGCGCTTGATCAGCAGTTCAGCGTATTCGCCAGCCGGACGCGGGAAGAACGGTGCGCCGAAGCAGGTGGAGAAGGTCGACTTGATGCCGCCGCCGGAACCCATTTCGGTCGAGCCCACCAGGGCGGTGTAGCCGGACAGGAAGTGGTAGGCCGCTTGCTCTTCGCTGAGGATCGACACAGGTGGCAGTACGCCGGTCAGGTCGCAGGTCAGGAAGATCACCGCGTTTGGCTCGCCGCCCAGGTTCTGTTCGGAACGCTTGGCAACGTGCTCCAGCGGGTAGGCGGCGCGGCTGTTCTGGGTCAGGCTGACGTCGGTGTAGTCGGCGTGCTTGGCATCGTCGATCACCACGTTTTCCAGCACGGCGCCGTGCTTGATGGCTTTCCAGATGACCGGCTCGTTCTTCTCGGAGAGGTCGATGCACTTGGCATAGCAACCGCCTTCGATGTTGAACACCACGCCTTCGCCCCAGCCGTGTTCGTCGTCACCGATGAGGTAACGGCTTTCGTCAGCGGACAGGGTGGTTTTACCGGTGCCCGACAGACCGAAGAACAGGGTCACGTCGCCCGCTTCGCCAATGTTGGCGGCGCAGTGCATCGGCAGTACGTCGGAGGCTGGCAGCAGGAAGTTCTGCACCGAGAACATGGCCTTCTTCATCTCACCGGCGTAACGCATGCCGGCGATCAGCACTTTTTTCTGTGCGAAGTTGAGGATCACGCAACCATCGGAGTTGGTGCCGTCACGCTCTGGCACGCACTCGAAGTTGGCCACGTTAAGCACTTGCCATTCTTCGCGACCGGCCGGGTTGTACTGGGCCGGGTTGATGAACAGGCAGCGACCGAACAGGTTCTGCCAGGCAGTCTGGGTGGTCATTTTCACGGCGAGGTAGTGGTCTTCGGCCGCGCCTACGTGAACGTGGGAAACGAAATGCTCTTGCGCGTTGTTGAAGGCCTCGACGCGAGCCCACAGGGCATCGAACTTGTCGGCCGGGAACTTGCGGTTGATCGGGCCCCAGGCAATGGCGTCCTGGGTGGTTGGCTCTTCAACGATGAAACGGTCGACTGGCGAACGACCGGTACGGTGACCGGTTTCTACGACCAGCGCGCCAGTATCGGCAAGCACGCCTTCACCGCGCTGCAGGGCTTCTTTGACCAGATCGTCAACACTCAGATCGGTGTATACGGCGTTATTGGCTTGCGTCATTAGGTTCCCCGTCGGCCTATGGCCGAGTGCTCCAAACGTTTTGTAGTAGAAAGTTGCGCACTACTACCGCGAAAAAAGTGGGCCGGATTATGCCAGAAAAGCCCAAAAAGAGTAGGGCCCTCCCGTCAGAACTGCGCTAATCCGGCGTTTGTCAGGTGATTTACCTGTGCTTAAACGTTTTAGTGGCGGGTGTCCGAAGGGGTGTCGATGCCTGCTCCAGCGAACAATTGCACTACATCGGCCGCATCGAACAAGTAACGCTGGTTGCAGAACTGGCAGTCGATCTCGATATTGCCGCCGTGCTCCACCACCAAAGCCTGCGCATCTTCAAGGCCCAGGCTGACCAGCGCGTTGCCCGAACGCTCGCGCGAGCAGCTGCAATTGAAGCGCAGGGTCTGGGCATCGAACAGGCGCACGGCCTCTTCGTGGTAGAGGCGGTGCAGGATGGTTTCGTTGCTCAGGCCCAGCAGTTCCTCAGCGGTCAGGGTGCCGGCCAGGGCCGTGAGGCTGCGCCAGCTTTCGGCGCGCTCATCGTCGTCCTTGATGCGGTCAGCCGGCAGTTGCTGCAGGAGCAGGCCACGGGCGCGATGGCCATCGGCGTTGAGCCAGAACTTGGTGCCCACTTGCTGGGACATCACGAAATAGTTGGTGAAGCAGTCCGACAGGGTGTCGCCGTCGAGGTCGACGATACCTTGATAACGTTGGCCCACGGTCGGGTCGACGGTGAGGGCCAGTACGCCGTTGGGCATCAGGTCGGCCAGGGTAGCGTCCGGAGCAATCAAGTCCGCTTCGTAACGGGCCAGGCCACGGATTTCGCGCTCGCTGGAGCATTCGATCATCAGCAACGGAATCGGGCCTTCGGAGCGCGCCTGCAGGATCAGCAAACCATCGAACTTCATGGTGCCCACCAGCAGCGCCGCAGCCGCCATCAGCTCACCGAGCAGTTGTGCGACCGGCTCCGGATAAGCGTGCTTGGCCAGGACTTCGGCATAGCTGCGCTCCAGCGAGACCATTTCGCCACGGGCGTCGCTCTCGTCGAAGATGAAGCGTTGGGTGAAGTCGGTATCCGGTAGATCAGTCATAGGTCTGGGTATCTGAATTGATGACAAAATGATTACAAGGTTTATAAAATTAAACGCTTTAGCACCACTGTGGTGCGGCTTTTCTCCTGGATGGCGGAGAGTTTTAGAGCGATGAGGACAGTTTATGAACAATCCGGGTTTGTTCCAAGCCAAGTGGAACCTCGGGCGATGGGCCGCTTGCAATCTATTGGCGATCGGACTGCTGCTTTTCTGGCTGTGGCCCACGGGCCAGATGCTGTGTGTGGTTTTCGACGAATGGCTGTTTCATCTGCTCAATGACCCGCTGGCGAGCAGCTCGGCATGGCTGCATGTGTGGGCCGTGGCCAGCCTGCGACCTTTCGACGCAGTGGTTGGCGTGATTCTGCTGACGTTGCTGATTCGCGGCGACTGGGTGTTCAAGGCCGTGCAGGTCCGCCAGGCGCTGTTCGGATTTGTCGCCATCCTGCTGTTGCTGTTGTTCATACGCATGCTGTTTTCCAAGCTCGCGGCGTCGATGGGTTGGCAGCACAGCAGCCCGTCGATGGTGATCAGCGGGGCGATCCAAATGAGCGACTATTTCCCGGGGCTGGAAAAAACCTGGGAACTGAAGGACCGCTCGAGCCAGAGCTTCCCGGGCGATCACGCCTCGGTGCTGTTGATCTGGGGGATGTTCATGACGGTATTTGCCAAGCGCATCGGCCAGATACTGGTGATCTGGGGCCTGGCGCTGCTGTTCATGATGCCGCGCCTGGTCGCCGGCGCGCATTGGGGCCAGGATGATTACATCGGCGGTGTATTGCTGGCGCTGCTGGCCCTGGGCTGGGGCTATTACACGCCGTTTGCGGCCAAGGTGTCGGGCCTGTTGTTGCGAGCGACAGCACCGGTGTTCACGTTGATGAGCCATTTGCCCGTCGTCGGACGACTGAACGTCGTGCGCACAGCCGCATGACGATGCAGGCCTACTGTGGGAGCGAGCCTGCTCGCTTCCACAGTTGATCTCCCTGGGACTGAAGGCCCGGGCAATCAGTCATCATTGCCGCTGCCGCGAAACTTGAACAGGTCACGGCGCTGCTTCTTGCTCGGCTTGCCATCGGTACTCAAGCCCATGGCACCGGCCTTGCGCATCGCCGCCGCATTCTCGCGCCTGGCGATGCTGGCGTCGGTCTCTGCGTACAATGCCTGCGCTTCAGGCGCGCCACGGCGCACGATGGAAAGTGCCTGAACCACGATGGTTTTTTCGTCAAACCCTGTACGAATCTGGAACTCATCTCCGACGCGCGGTTCCTTGCCCGGCTTGCAGCGTTCACCGCGATGGTGCACTTTGCCGCTCTCGATGGCGGCCTTGGCCAGGGCACGGGTTTTGTAGAAGCGCGCAGCCCACAACCACTTGTCCAACCGGACTTTTTCTTCCTCTTCCTGCTTTTGAGCCACTTGAATTCCTCGCTCTGAAAAATGTCGCAACTTTACCGTTGAAACCCTTCGACGCATAAACCTCAAGGCTCACCTAAGATACGCCAGGCGCCACGCGATTTGCGCGGTTTTGCACCGCGATGACTGATTGATCAAGCCCGCAAGATATCTGTCGCCATTTGCCGGATATTCTGCGTGAATACCGCGAATTCAGCACCGAACCCTCGGCCATGATTCGGGGATTGTCACACGCTGTGCGCAGTTGGACGTTACTGTCCTCGACGACTACGAAACATTTCTGAATGACCGGTTACTCATATTGAAGACATTTGACCATTTGACCGTTGTCGGTCTGCGTGAGTGGGTGGCACTTCCCGACTTGGGAGTGGCTGGCCTGCGGGCGAAGATCGACACCGGTGCCAGCACCTCGAGCCTGCACGCCACCGATATCGAGCCGTTTGAGCGCGACGGTGAGCAGTGGGTGCGCTTTACCGCGCACTTGGGCAGCGTGGTGCAACTGCGTCACCGCCGCTGCGAAGCGCCCCTGGTGACGATGAAAACCATCAAGAGCTCCAATGGTCATGCGCAGGTGCGCTATGTGATCAGCACCACCCTGGCGCTGGGTGATCGGGTATGGCGGGTGGAGTTTACCCTGGCCTGCCGCAAAGCCATGCGTTACCGCCTGTTGCTGGGCTCCAAGGCGCTGGTTGACGGCCAATTGGTGGTCAGTCCAGGCGTCAAGTACGTTCAAGACAAGCCGGTGTTCCCGGTCTCTACTATTTCTGCCCCAGGTGCTGCATGAAGATTGCTGTGCTGTCGCGAAACCCGCGTCTGTATTCCACCCGCCGCCTGGTTGAGGCCGGCACCGAACGTGGCCACGAAATGGTGGTGATCGACACGTTGCGGGCCTACATGAACATCGCCAGCCACAAGCCGCAGATCCATTATCGGGGCAAGCCGCTCGAGGGCTTCGATGCGGTGATCCCGCGGATCGGGGCTTCGGTGACGTTTTATGGCTGCGCGGTGCTGCGCCAGTTTGAAATGATGGGGGTCTTTCCCCTGAACGAGTCCGTGGCCATCGCGCGCTCACGGGACAAACTACGCTCGCTGCAATTGCTCTCACGCCGGGGCATCGGCCTGCCGGTGACCGGCTTTGCCCACTCGCCTGACGACATCCCCGACCTGATCGAGATGGTCAACGGCGCGCCGCTGGTGATCAAGGTGCTGGAAGGCACCCAGGGTATTGGCGTGGTGCTGTGCGAAACCGCGACGGCCGCCGAGTCGGTGATTGAAGCCTTCATGGGCCTCAAGCAGAACATCATGGTGCAGGAATACATCAAGGAAGCCGGCGGCGCGGATATTCGCTGCTTTGTGGTGGGCGACAAAGTGATTGCCGCGATGAAGCGTCAGGCCAAGCCAGGCGAGTTCCGTTCCAACCTGCACCGTGGTGGCAGCGCCAGCCTGATCAAGATCACCCCGGAAGAGCGCATGACTGCGCTGCGAGCGGCCAAGGTGATGGGCTTGAGCGTGGCGGGTGTGGATATCCTGCGTTCCAACCACGGGCCACTGGTGATGGAGGTGAATTCATCCCCAGGCCTGGAAGGGATCGAGACCACCACCGGCAAGGACGTGGCGGGGATCATCATTCAGCATCTGGAGAAAAATGGTGGGCCGAATATGACTCGGACCAAGGGTAAGGGTTGATAAAAACCAGCGTTTCAAACACTGCAAAATCAATGTGGGAGGGGGCTTGCCCCTCCCACATTTGTGCAGTGCTGTTGGTTATACCGCGTCTCTAGGCAACATCAGCCCCAGCGGCAGGCGCACCCGCGCTTCCAGGCCGCCGTCTTCACGGTTGCGCAACTCGACATTGCCGCCGTGCATCGACGCAATCCGCCGCACAATCGCCAACCCCAGGCCAGTGCCTTTACCCCCACGGGCCCGGTCGCCACGGGTAAACGGGTTGAAGATGCCTTCCAGCTCTTCGGGATCGATTCCCGCACCCCGGTCCAGCACGCTCAGCACCACATACGGCGCCGCACTGTCACCGGACACGTACGCCGCCACTTCCACCTCGGAACCGGCGTGGTGCAAGGCATTGCCGATCAGGTTGTTCAACAGGCGCTTCATCGAGATCCGACGCAACGCAAACGGCTGGATGGGTTCCAGGCGCATGCGCACCTGCTCGCCATTCTGGTTGTAGGGCGCAACCACCTCACGCACCAACTCCGTCAGGTCAACCTCTTCGACCACCTCATCACGACCATCGCGGATAAACGCCAGGAACTGGTCGAGAATCGCGTCCATGTCCTCGATGTCGCGCACCATGTCATCGGTGAGGTCGTTGTGATTGCCCATCAACTCCAGGGACAAGCGCAATCGCGTCAGCGGCGTGCGCAAGTCATGGGACACTCCCGCCAGCATCAGCTCGCGTTCGCGCCCGGCCTGTTCGACGTCCTCCGCCATCTGATTGAACGCGCCATACACCTCGGTCATCTCGCTGGGGGTGTCACTGACCGGCAGTCGCACACTGCGACCCTGGCCCAGTTGGCGGGCGGCAAACACCAGGCGTTTGAGCGGTTGGTTGAGCTGGCGGACAAAAATCCAGGCCGATGCGGTGGACAGCAACCCAATCGCCAGGAACCACCCCAGCACGTTCCAGATCTTCTGCCCCCTGAGCGGATGCGGATACAGCGGCACCTTCAGCCAGTCTTCACCCAGGCTCGGCGCGCGCACCCACAACGCCGGCGACACATGCATGCGCAGTCGCACCTCGGTGTCGTCACCCAGCTCGGCCTGCATCTGACGCTGGTAGATCTCGCTGTAGGGCCAATGTTGTTCGCCCTCGGGCACACCGGCACCGGCAACCCGCACCAGCGTCGCGGCCTTGGCGATCTTCTCGCGATTTTCGGGATCGGCCGCCCAATAGGCGCGCAGCGTCAGGGCGACGCCGTGGCTGTACTGTCGATCCACCAGCACGTCTTCGTTCATCAGCAGATAAACCAGCGTGAGGGCCTTGGAAAACAGCACGACGATGAGCACCAGCCAAAGGGTGCGAGAGAAAAAACTTTGCGGGAACCACAACGGGGTTTTCATAGAAGACTGCTAGACACCTTGCAGGAACGAGCGGTGCTCGCAGAATTGCAGACGCCGGACATCCCGTCGACCCTCATGGAGTCAAACGCCAGGATGCCCGCCGATGCAAATCATCGGTCACTTGGTGGCGGTGCCATCCGGCACAAACACATAGCCTACGCCCCACACCGTCTGGATGTAGCGCGGTTTGGACGGATCCGGCTCGATCATCCGGCGCAGTCGGGAAATCTGCACGTCGATCGAACGCTCCAGAGCGTCCCATTCCCGGCCGCGGGCCAGGTTCATCAGCTTGTCGCGGGTCAACGGTTGGCGGGCATTCATCACCAGCGCCTTGAGTACGGCGAACTCACCCGTGGTGAGCATGTGCACTTCATCGCCACGCTTGAGTTCACGGGTGGCCAGCGACAGCTCGTAATCACCAAAGGTGACGCTTTCGTCTTCGCTGCCCGGTGCGCCTGGAACCGGCGGAGCCTGGCGACGCAATACAGCCTTGACCCGTGCCATCAGCTCGTCCGGGTTGAACGGCTTGGCCAGGTAGTCATCGGCGCCAAGCTCCAGGCCCTTGATACGGCTCAGCTCGTCGCCCTTGGCGGTGAGCATGATGATCGGAATCTGGTTGTTCGCGCCGCGCAGGCGTTTGCAGGCGGTCAGGCCGTCTTCGCCGGGCAGCATCAGGTCGAGGACGACCAGGTTGAATACTTCACGCCCCAACAGGCGGTCCATCTGCTCGGTGTTCGGCACCGCGCGGGCACGGTAGCCCTTGGAGTTGAAGAACCGCTCCAGCAGGCTGCTCAGCCCCGGATCGTCATCAACGATGAGAATTTTTTCGCCTTCAGCAGTTTGTGCAGTGCTGCTCATTGGATGCTCCTCTTATCTCGGCGCGCATTATGGCGTAGCTGCCGTTATACGCACCGTGTGCATTGTTAGCAGATTTTTCCTCTACTGCCAGCGAAGCCGCGCCCTGCAACCGCCGGTGCAGTACCCCCCAAGGACAGAACGCTGGTTATAATGCGGCGCCTTCGTGCAGGGCAACATCAGATTGTTGCCGTCTACTGCCGGGCTTTTTTTTACCCGTTTGTCGTGATTATTTCGATTTCGAGGGTCAATAGGCTGCCTCTTGACCCAGGCAGCGGCGCCAGTCGGGCCGCTCAACCAGCCTTGCCGGGCCTTGTTTTCCGGGCCTGCGAGCTGATTTTCAGAATTTCAGGTGGTTTTATGGACAGCATCAACAGCCGCATTGCCGAGGAACTCGGCGTACGCCCACAACAGGTCGAAGCGGCCGTCGCTCTACTGGATGAAGGCTCCACGGTGCCCTTCATCGCCCGTTACCGTAAAGAAGTGACCGGCAGCCTCGACGACACTCAACTGCGTCACCTGGAAGAGCGCCTGCGCTACCTGCGAGAACTCGACGAACGGCGTATCAGCATCCTCGCCAGCATCGAGGAGCAGGGCAAACTGACGCCGCAACTCGAGCGCGACATCAAGCTCGCCGACACCAAGACCCGCCTCGAAGACCTTTACCTGCCGTACAAACAGAAGCGCCGCACCAAGGGCCAGATCGCCCTGGAAGCCGGTCTGGGCGAGCTGGCCGACGGCCTGTTCAACGACCCGTCGCTGACCCCGGACACCGAAGCCGCACGCTTCATCGACGCCGAGAAAGGTGTCGCCGACGTGAAGGCCGCCCTCGAAGGCGCCAAGTACATCCTCATGGAGCGCTTCGCCGAGAACGCCAGCCTGTTGGAAAAACTGCGCACCTACCTCAAGCAGGAAGCCATCCTCAGTGCCCGCGTCATTGCCGGCAAAGAGGAAGAAGGCGCCAAGTTCCGCGACTACTTCGAACACGACGAGCCGCTCAAAAGCATGCCGTCCCACCGTGCACTCGCGATTTTCCGCGGCCGCAACGAAGGCATCCTGAGCTCCGCGCTCAAAGTCGGCGACGAGCTGCCGGGCACCATGCACCCGTGCGAGGGCATGATCGGTCAACAGTTCGGCATCCAGAATCAGAACCGTCCTGCGGACAAGTGGCTGGGTGAAGTCGTGCGCTGGACCTGGAAGGTCAAGCTCTACACGCATCTGGAAACCGACCTGCTCGGCGAGCTGCGTGACGGCGCCGAAACCGAGGCGATCAACGTGTTCGCCCACAACCTGCACGACCTGCTGCTGGCCGCGCCGGCCGGCCCGCGTGCCACCCTGGGCCTCGACCCGGGCCTGCGTACCGGCTGCAAGGTCGCCGTGGTTGACTCCACTGGCAAGCTGCTGGACCACGCCACCGTGTACCCGCACGTGCCGCACAACAAATGGGACCAGACCCTGGCCATCCTGGCCGCGCTGTGTGCCAAGCACGCCGTGGACCTGATCGCCATCGGCAACGGCACCGCCAGCCGCGAGACAGACAAACTGGCCGCCGAGCTGATCAAAAAATACCCGGCCATGAAGATGACCAAGGTCATGGTCTCCGAAGCCGGCGCGTCGGTGTACTCGGCGTCGGAACTGGCGTCCAAGGAATTCCCGGACCTCGACGTGTCGATCCGTGGCGCGGTGTCCATCGCTCGTCGCCTGCAGGATCCGTTGGCCGAACTGGTGAAGATCGACCCTAAATCCATCGGCGTCGGCCAGTACCAGCACGACGTGTCGCAGCTGAAGCTGGCGCGCGGCCTGGATGCGGTGGTGGAAGACTGCGTAAACGCCGTGGGCGTGGACGTGAACACCGCCTCCGTGGCGCTGCTGGCGCGTATCTCCGGCCTGAATGCCACCCTGGCACAAAACATCGTCACCCACCGCGACGAGAACGGTGCATTCAAGACCCGCGCCGCGCTGAAAAAAGTCGCACGCCTGGGCGAAAAAACTTTCGAACAAGCCGCCGGCTTCCTACGCGTGATGAACGGTGACAACCCGCTGGATTCTTCCGCCGTCCACCCGGAAGCCTACCCGCTGGTCCAACGCATCGCTGCCGAGACCGACCGCGACATCCGCTCGCTGATCGGCGACGCCGCATTCCTCAAGCGCCTGGACCCGAAGAAGTACACCGACGAGACCTTTGGTGTGCCGACCATCACCGACATCCTGCAAGAACTGGAAAAACCCGGCCGCGACCCGCGTCCCGAGTTCAAGACTGCCGAGTTCCAGGACGGCGTCGAAGACCTCAAGGACCTGCAACTGGGCATGATCCTCGAAGGCGTGGTGACCAACGTGACCAACTTCGGCGCCTTTGTGGATATCGGCGTGCATCAGGACGGTTTGGTGCATATCTCTGCGCTTTCGGAGAAATTCATCAAGGACCCGCGTGAAGCGGTGAAGGCCGGTGACGTGGTCAAGGTCAAGGTCATGGAAGTCGACATCCCGCGCAAACGCGTCGGCCTGTCGATGCGCATGAGCGACACCCCCGGGGAGAAAATCGACGGTGCCCGTGGTGCCCGCCCGGGCTCCGCGCCACGCCAGTCGCAAAACCGCTCTGACAGTGCACCGCGCAAGGAAACCGCCACCTCTGCACCGAGCAACAACGCCATGGCCTCGCTGTTCGCCAACGCCAAGCAGTTGAAGAAGCGCTGATGGAGATCCCGGCCGGCTTGACCCAGAGCGCCTTCAGCGAACTGATCGGCTGCCGCCTGCAACGCCTTGAAGAAGGCGTTGCCGAGGTGGCCCTGACCCTGGAGCCGCACCTGCGCAACCGCGCGGGCAAGCTCCATGGCGGGGCGATTTTCAGCCTGGTGGACATCACCATGGGCCTGGCCTGCTCCAGCGCCCACGGGTTCGACCAGCAGAGCGCAACCATCGAATGCAAGATCAACTACATCCGCGCCGTCGAAGACGGTGACGTGCTGTGTACCAGCCGGGTGATTCATGCCGGCCGACGCACACTCGTCGTCGAAGCGGACGTGTACCAGGGCGACAGACTTGTCGCAAAAGCACAGGGCACCTTCGCTGTCCTATAGCTCCCCACCCTCGATTTGAGTTAATTTCGGCGCTGTACAAACAGCGTCGGAATTTTCTCGCTGCGCTGTAGCCCAATTCATGGAGTGAAGTCGGCTTTTACAGAGCGGATCAAATCGACTCTTAACCAGGCGAAAACGCCAGTTTTAACTTCACCCTTGTAGACCGTCTTGCCCACCCCCATATTGGGGCGACTGACGCGTGAAGGAATCCAACTTGAGCGAACTTCTCAACCGCCGCCTGGCCCTGCTCGGCAAGCGCGAACACCTCTCCCTGCTAGAGCACTGCTTGCACGGCATCGAGCGCGAATGCCTGCGCGTCACCGCTGAGGGTCGCCTGGCACAAACGCCGCATCCCGAAGCGCTGGGCGCCGCGTTGACCCACGAGCAAATCACCACCGACTATTCCGAGTCGCTGCTGGAGTTCATCACGCCGGCCCTGCCCAACCCAGCCGATACCCTGGGCAGCCTCGACAAGATCCACCGCTTTGCCTACACCAAACTCGGCAGCGAATACCTGTGGAGCCCATCGATGCCGTGCCCGTTGCCGGCCGAGGAAGACATTCCGATTGCCTACTACGGCACTTCCAATATCGGACAGCTCAAGTACGTGTATCGCAAGGGCCTGGCCCTGCGTTACGGCAAGACCATGCAGTGCATCGCCGGCATCCACTACAACTTTTCCCTGCCGGAACAGTTGTGGCCGTTGCTCAAGGAAACGGAAGGATTTGTCGGCACCGACCGCGACTTCCAGTCCACGTCCTACATCGCGCTGATCCGTAACTTCCGGCGCTACAGCTGGCTGTTGATGTACCTGTTCGGCGCCTCGCCGGCCCTGGACGCCGGCTTCCTGCGCGGTCGTTCGCACCAGCTCGAGGTACTGGACGCCGACACGCTGTACCTGCCGTATGCCACCAGCCTGCGCATGAGCGACCTCGGCTACCAGAGCAACGCCCAGGCCGAACTCACACCGTGCTACAACGATCTGGACAGCTACACCGACAGCTTGCGTGAAGCAGTGGCAACGCCCTACGCGCCTTACGTCGAAATCGGCACCCATCAGGACGGTGAGTGGGTGCAGCTCAACACCAACATCCTGCAGATTGAAAACGAGTACTACTCCAATATCCGTCCCAAGCGCGTGACCTACACCGGCGAGCGGCCGATCCAGGCGCTGGTGGCCCGTGGCATCCAGTACATCGAAGTGCGTTGCCTGGACATCAACCCGTTCCTGCCGATGGGCATCGACCTGCCGGAATCGCGCTTCCTCGATGCCTTCCTGCTGTACTGCGCGCTGAACGACAGCCCGTTGTTCGCCGACAACGAGTGCGGCAATGCCACCACCAACTTCCTCAGCGTGGTCAAGGAAGGTCGCCGTCCGGGCCTGCAATTGCAGCGCGAAGGTGCGCCGGTGGACATGAAGGAATGGGCCACCGAGCTGTTGGAAAAGATCGCGCCGCTGGCCGCCTTGCTTGATGAGAGCCACGGCATCAGTGAGCACAGCCAGGCGCTTGACGCCCAGTTGGCCAAGGTCCGCGACGCGTCGCTGACCCCATCGGCCCAGGTATTGGCGGCAATGGCTGAGCGCAAAGAGAGTTTCGCGCAGTTCTCCCTGCATCAGAGCCAGCTGCATGCCGAGCATTTCCGCAAGGAACCGTTGCCGGCGCAAGAGCAGGCACACTTTGAAGAACTGGCGCGCAAATCGCTGGAACAGCAGGCGGAGTTGGAGCGCAACGAAGTGGGCGATTTCGACGTTTTTGTCGGCTCGTACCAGGCAAGCATCCTGGCCATCAGCAACTGATCTTGTTGAAAGGGGGCCAGATGTGGGAGGGGGATTGCCACCTCCCACATTGCCCGCATTTCAATGAAGGATCGACGCTCACTGTTCTTCTCATAAGCTAATTCGAAAACGTTATTTATTTTCGGATTCTTAGATCATTTAGTCTCCTCACACGCCGACCCTCGGCCGCCTGATTGAGGAGCTTCCCCTTGAAACTGCTTACCCCTCTGCGCCTATTGGCCGCATTGTCACTGGCCGGTGCCAGCCTGTTTGCCCAGGCGGCGGATGTGACCATTGCTTACCAGACCACCGTGGACCCGGCCAAAGTGGCCCAGGCCGACGGCGCGTATGAAAAAGCTACTAACGCCACGATCAACTGGCGCAAATTCGACAACGGCGCCGATATCATCGCCGCCATCGCGTCCGGCGACGTGCAGATCGGCTACCTCGGTTCCAGCCCGTTGACCGCGGCCATCACCCGCAAAGTGCCGGTGGAAACCTTCCTCGTGGCCACCCAGATCGGCGGTGCCGAAGCGCTGGTGGCGCGCAACGGTTCGGGGATCAACAGCCCACAAGACCTGATCGGCAAGAAGATCGCCGTGCCGTTCGTTTCCACCGGCCACTACAGCCTGCTCGCCGCGCTGAAGCACTGGAACATCGATCCCTCCAAAGTCACCGTCCTCAACCTCGCACCGCCGGCCATCATTGCCGCCTGGAAACGCGGTGATATCGACGCCACCTACGTATGGGACCCCGCCCTGGGTGTCGCCAAGGAAAACGGCAAGGTGCTGATCACTTCCGGCGAACTGGCCAAGTTCGGCGCGCCGACCTTTGACGCCTGGATCGTGCGTAAGGATTTTGCCGAGAAGCACCCGGAAATCGTCACCGCCTTCGCCAAGGTCACGCTGGATGCCTACGCCGCGTACCGCAAAGACCCACAAGCCTGGCTCGCCGACAAAGGCAACGTCGACAAGCTGGTGAAGCTCTCCGGCGCCAAGGCTGCTGACATCCCCTTGCTGCTGCAAGGCAACGTCTACCCGCTGGCCGCTGACCAAGTGACCCTGCTGGGCGCCCCGACCACCAAGGCCGTGACCGACACCGCCGCGTTCCTCAAGGAACAGGGCAAGGTCGAGGCCGTGCTGCCGGACTACGCGCCTTACGTCAGCGCCAAGTTCATTACCAACTGATCAGGAGTTCATTGCGATGGCCTTGCTACAACTGGAGCGCATCAGCGCACAGTACCCAGGCGCCACAGAACCGGTACTGTCAGACATTTCAATCGACCTGGGGCCCCAGCAATTGCTGGTGGCCCTCGGCCCGTCCGGCAGTGGCAAGACTTCGCTGTTGAACCTGATTGCCGGTTTTGTCGAACCCTCCGCCGGGCGCATCACCCTCGACGGCGTGCCGGTCAAAGGCCCCAGCGCCGAACGCGGCGTGGTGTTCCAGGACGACGCCTTGCTGCCCTGGCAGGATGTGCTGGCCAACGTCGGCTTCGGCCTGGAGCTGGCCGGTGTACCCAAGGCTCAGCGCGAAGTACGCGCCCGGGAAATGCTCGCGTTGGTCGACCTCGCCGGGTTCGACAGCCGTCGCATCTGGCAACTGTCCGGCGGCCAGAAGCAACGCGTCGGCCTGGCCCGCGCCCTGGCGGCTGACCCACGGGTACTGCTGATGGACGAACCTTTCGGCGCCCTCGATGCCTTCACCCGCGAACAGATGCAGGAGTTGCTGCTGCAAGTGTGGCGGCGCACGGCCAAGCCGGTGTTCCTGATTACCCATGACATCGAAGAAGCGGTATTTCTCGCCACTGACCTGATCCTGCTCGCGCCCAACCCCGGCCAGATCGTCGAACGCCTGAGCCTGGACTTCGGCCAACGCTACGCCGCCGGTGAATCGGCGCGGGCGATCAAGTCCGACCCGCGCTTTATCGAAACCCGCGAACACGTGCTGGGCAAAGTGTTCTCCCAACGGCAGGTGTCCGCATGAGCAGCTATGAACTTCCCGTCTCAGCCGCCAAGCCGGCGGTGCATGCGGTTATCCCGGTACGTCGCCGCTTGAGCACGCGCTGGATCAGCGTGCTGACCCTGGTCGCGTTGCTGGCCCTCTGGTGGGCCGTGACCGCCACCGGCTTGATCGAGCCGCTGTTCCTGCCGCCACCGTCCGCCGTGCTGCAAAAAGGCTGGCTGCTGGCGACCTCGGGGTACATGGATTCCACCCTGTGGCAGCATTTGGGCGCGAGCCTGAGCCGCATCGGCCTGGGCCTGGGCTTTGCGGTGCTGACCGCCGTGCCGGTGGGAATCGCCATCGGCTCCAACCGTATCGCCCGTGGCATTCTCGACCCGCTGATCGAGTTCTACCGCCCAATCCCGCCATTGGCCTACTTGCCGCTGATCGTGATCTGGTGCGGCATTGGCGAGCTGTCCAAGGTGCTGCTGATTTACCTGGCGATCTTTGCGCCGATTGCCATCGCCACGGCGACCGGTGTGCGCACGGTGGACCCGGCCAAGCTGCGCGCGGCGCAGTCGTTGGGCGCCACCCGGGCCCAGTTGATTCGTCATGTGATCCTGCCGAGCGCCTTGCCCGACATCCTCACCGGCGTGCGCATCGGGCTGGGCGTGGGCTGGTCCACCCTGGTGGCGGCCGAATTGATCGCGGCCACCAGCGGCCTGGGGTTCATGGTGCAGTCGGCGGCGCAGTTCCTGGTCACTGACGTGGTGGTGCTGGGCATCCTCGTCATCGCCCTGATCGCCTTCGCCATGGAAATGGGCCTGCGTGCCCTGCAGCGTAAATTAGTGCCGTGGCATGGCCAGGCACACTGAGTGAGAACCGCATGAGCAGCCTGACCGTTACCCCCATCAGCACCGCATTGGGCGCCCTGATCAGTGGCGTCGACATCACCCAGCCGCTGAACCTTGAACAGCGCGACGCCATCGAGCAGGCGTTGCTCACCCACTCGGTGCTGTTCTTCCGTGGCCAAGCCATCAACCCGCAACAGCAAGCGCGGTTCGCGGCGAACTTCGGCGACCTGCACATCCACCCGATCTACCCCAATGTGCCGGAACAGCCTGAAGTGCTGATCCTCGACACTGCCGTGACCGATGTGCGCGACAACGCCGTCTGGCACACCGACGTGACCTTCCTGCCCACCCCGGCGCTGGGCGCGGTGCTCAGTGCCAAGCTGTTGCCGGCGTTTGGCGGCGATACGCTGTGGGCCAGCGGGATTGCGGCGTATGAGGCGCTGTCGGCGCCGTTGAAGCGCTTGCTCGACGGTTTGACGGCAACACACGACTTCACCAAATCCTTTCCGCTGGAGCGCTTTGGCAACACCGCCGAAGACCTGGCGCGCTGGGAAGAAACCCGCAGGAAGAACCCGCCGCTGTCCCACCCGGTGGTGCGCACGCACCCGGTGAGTGGGCGCAAATCGCTGTTCGTCAGTGATGGGTTCACCACCAAGATCAATGAACTTGAGCCGGCGGAAAGCGAGGCAATTCTGAAGTTGTTGTTCGCCCACGCGACACGCCCGGAGTTCACCATCCGCTGGCGCTGGCAGGAGAACGACGTGGCATTCTGGGACAACCGCGTCACGCAGCATTACGCGGTGGATGACTACCGGCCGCAACGGCGGGTGATGCACCGGGCGACCATTCTGGGCGACGTACCGTTCTAGAGAGGGGCGCAACTCAAGTGTGGGAGGGAGCTTGCCCCCGATTGCGGTGGAGCAGCTAGGGATAAGCTGACTGATCCACCGCCATCGGGGGCAAGCCCCCTCCCACACTGATCAGGTTGTACTCGCTTTCTTCGCCACGCTAGCCACCGAATGTGGGAGAGGCAAGCCCCTCTCACATTGACTGAGTTCTACGGGTTATTCAGCGCTGGATGGCTTTTCCCACAGGTTGATCCCGCCTTCCTGGGCGAAGCGGTCGATCTCTGCCAGTTCCTCGGCACTGAAGCTCAGGTTCTGCAACGCACCGACGTTCTCGATGATCTGCTCTGGCCGGCTCGCACCGATCAGGGCGCTGGTCACGCGTGGATCGCGCAAGGTCCAAGCCAAAGCCAGTTGCGCCAGGCTCTGGCCGCGGCCCTTGGCGATTTCATTGAGGGCCCGCACGTGAGCAATGTTGGCCTCGGACAAGTGCTGGGCCTGCAACGAACCACCACCCGGACGATTCACGCGCGCATCCGCGGGCACGCCGTTGAGGTATTTATCCGTCAGCAAGCCCTGAGCCAGCGGCGTGAACGCGATCACCCCGGCGCCGAGTTCTTCGGTGGTGTCGAGCAGGTCTTTCTCTACCCAGCGGTTGAGCAGGTTGTAAGCCGGCTGGTGGATCAGCAACGGGACTTTCCACTCGTTGAGCAGGGCGGCGATTTCGCGGGTTTTCACCCCCGAATACGACGAGATGCCGATGTACAACGCCTTGCCTTGCTGCACCGCAGTCGCGAGGGCGCTGGCGGTTTCTTCCAGCGGGGTGTCGGGGTCAAAACGGTGGGAGTAGAAGATGTCCACGTAATCAACGCCCAGGCGTTGCAGGCTCTGGTCCAGGCTGGCCAGGATGTATTTGCGCGAACCGCCGCCCTGGCCGTAAGGGCCTGGCCACATGTCCCAACCGGCCTTGCTGGAGATGATCAGTTCATCGCGGTAGTGCTTGAAATCTTCGCGCAGCAAACGGCCGAAATTGATCTCGGCGCTGCCATACGGCGGGCCATAGTTGTTGGCCAAATCGAAGTGGTTGATACCGTGATCGAACGCCGTGCGCAACAGGGCACGCTGGGTCTCGATCGGGGTGCTGTCGCCAAAATTGTGCCACAGCCCCAGGGACAGTGCAGGCAGCACCAATCCACTGCGGCCAACGCGGCGATACGGAATAGATTCATAGCGGTTTTCGGCTGCAATGTACGTCATCGAATCCTCTCTGGGCATGGGGCAAATAAGCCCTGGGAATAACCTTATTCCCAGGGCTTTTAACCCGCTGAATCGCTTAAGTCTGCCTCTTCCTTTTACAGCAAAGGCCTACGTGAGAGGAACGGTTTTGCCGCACATTACTCAGCGCACCAGGTGCAGGAACTGCAGATGCCGCTCGTACTGGTCGAGGATGTCGTTGATGATCTGCTCCTTGGTGTAGCCCACCAGGTCGTAGTCCTGGCTGCCCTCCGCCAAGTGCACTTCGGCGCGGTAATAACGGCGGTTGTTGATCTCCTTGGAGCCCATGCCGCCACGGGCGAATGACGGCGTGAAGTAACCGCGCATCTGCACCTGGTAGATGAACGGGTGTTCCTCGCCGTGGCCGATCTCCAGGCTGACGCTGTCATTGGACGGGTCGGGCTGGGTGACCACATTCAGGCCCTTCTCGACGAACACCGCCGTGACTTCTTCAATCGCCGGGCGCACCGTCGATTCGAGGAAACGGTACACCTCATCCCGCGACGGGAAATGCACGGCCTGGCTCAAGCGCTGGCGCCAGCCGCCACGGCCTCTGCGCGACGCCGACACAGGTGCCAGCGAATGCAATTGCGCAATCTGCTTCTGGGATTCGAGGTAGAACGCCTTGTGCAGCCCCCACATCATCAGTAGCAAAATCATCGAGAACGGCAACGAGGTCAGCACCACCGCTGACTTCAGCGAGTCGATGCTGCCGGCAAACAGCAAGGCGCTGGTGACCAGCCCGGTCATCACACCCCAGAACACGCGCAGCCATTTCGGCCCGTCTTCGTCGGCGTTGCCGCCCTTGGACGACAGGGTCGAGAGCACCACGGTGCCGGAGTCGGCCGAGGTCACGAAGAACACGAAGCTGATGAACACTGTCACCGCGATCACGGTCTTGGCCCACGGGTAGGTTTCCAGCAGCAGGTACAGGCTCATCGACGGGTTATCGATGGCCGACTGCCCCAGGGCAGCCATGCCGTGGTTGAGCACCTGGTCGATGGCGCTGTTGCCGAAGATCGACATCCACGCCAGGGTGAAACCCAGCGGGATCAGCAGCACGCCGAACACGAATTCGCGAATGGTACGGCCACGGGAAATCCGCGCAATGAACAGGCCTACGAACGGCGACCATGCAATCCACCAGGCCCAATAGAACACCGTCCAGCCGCCCAGCCAGTCGCTGGGTTTGTCGTAGGCGTACACGTCGAAACTCTTGGTCGGCAACGCGCCGAGGTAGTCGCCGAGGTTCTGGATCAGGGTGTTGAGCAAGTGTTGGGTGGGGCCTGCAAACAACACGAACAGCAGCAGCGCACAGGCCAGCAGCATGTTGATGTCGGACATCACCCGCACGCCCTTGTCGACGCCGGCCACCGCGACAATGATCGCGGCGCCCATCATCAGCGTGATCAGGCCGACCTGGATCCACTGGGTGTGAGCGATGCCGAACAGGTAGTCCAGGCCGGAATTGAGGTGCAGCACCCCGAAGCCCATGTCCGCCCCCAGGCCGAACACCGTGGCGATGATACCGAAGCCATCCACCGCATAGCCGATAGGGCCGTTGATGCGCTTGCCGATCAGCGGGTACAGCGCCGAACGCAGTGCCAGCGGCAGGTTATGCCGATAAGCAAAATACGCCAGGGCCATGCCCACGAACGCGAACACGCCCCAGCCATGCAGGCCCCAGTGCAGAAACAGGATCTGCATGGCCTGGCGCGCGGCGTCGGCGTTCATCGGTGCGCCTTGAGGCGGTTGCACCAGGTGCGTCAGCGGTTCGGAAACGCAGAAGAAAAACAGCGTGATGCTGATCCCGGCGGCGAACAGCATGCCGGCCCAGGACAGGTAACTGAATTCGGGCTCGTCGTGGTCGGCACCGAGTTTTATCTTGCCGTAGCCCGATAACGCGGTGACCACCACGAAGACCAGATACAGGGTCATCGCCAGCATGTAGTACCAGCCGACCGTATTGGCCGCCCAGTTTTGCGCCGCCAGCAACCAGGCACCCGCCTGCTGGGGGATCGCGATGACCGTGACACCGAACAGCAAAATGAAGGTTGCAGCGAAGTAGAAGACCGGCGCATTCATGCGCACCAGGCCGCTGGGTGGGGTGGACGATGCACTCATGAACGATGCACCCCGAGGGTGAGGGATATGGCTGTAGAAAACGGACTCAGCAAAGGTAAGCCTCCTGTTGTGAGCGGGCAGCGAACCACCGGGTTTAACTTGAACGAGTGTTCAAGTTAAACATGGATAGGCGGTCTGGGACTAATCGCAGGGCTGAGTGGTAGGTAATTCCTACACTAGCTCAAGGAAAGGTATGACGGATGAAGATGACAAATCGTTCAGCTATTGCTGACTAAAATTGGAACGCGATCAAACGGTGGGAGGGGGCTTGCCCCGATGAGGGCGTGTCAGCCTACCCATGAGTGAATGACACACCGCAATCGTGAGCAAGCCCCCTCCCACAGCGGATTTGTAGAGGTCTGCTATTTTTGCGTACCGTCATCATGTTGCAGATTGGCCTGGGTGATGTTCGCTCCCGCCGGCACGCTGCGGGTCAGCCACACGTTGCCGCCGATGGTCGAGCCCTGGCCGATGGTGATGCGCCCCAGAATCGTCGCGCCGGCGTAGATCACCACGTCGTCTTCCACGATCGGGTGACGCGGATGGCCCTTCTGCAACTGCCCGTCTTCATCCGCCGGGAAGCGCTTGGCGCCGAGGGTCACGGCTTGGTAGATACGCACGCGCTCGCCGATGATCGCGGTCTCGCCAATCACCACGCCGGTCCCGTGGTCGATAAAGAAACTCGGGCCGATCTGCGCGCCGGGGTGGATGTCGATGCCGGTGGCCGAATGGGCGATTTCCGCGCTGATCCGCGCCAACAGCGGCAGGCCGGCGCGGTACAGGTGGTGGGCGAGGCGATGGTGAATCACCGCCAGGATGCCGGGGTAGCACAGCAGCACTTCATCGACGCTGCGCGCGGCCGGGTCGCCGTGGTAGGCAGCCAGTACGTCGGTGTCCAGCAGACTGCGCAGGGACGGTAGCGCCAGGGCGAAATCCTGGATCAGGCGGATGGCCAGGGCATCGACTTCGCTGTCATCCCTGGCGCCTTGGCGTGCGGCGTAGCGCAGCTCAAGGCGTGCCTGGGCGAGCAGGGCGTTTAGCGCAACGTCCAGGGTGTGGCCGACGTAGAAGTCTTCACTTTCCTCGCGCAAATCCACCGGCCCCAGGCGCATGGGGAACAGTGCACCGCAGAGCGACTCGAGGATCTGCGCCACCGCCTCGCGGGACGGCAATTCGCGACCGCCGTGCTCGCCGCTCAATCGGCCATTGCGCGTTCGCCACTGGTCCCGCGCACCGCGCAGTTGGCTGACGATGGTCTGTAATTGCCAATGGCTGGAACGCTCACTCACGGTTTTCACTCCTGACGAAATGCCCATCACTTTACGGTATGCACCCGCGCCGCTCTTAAGAACCAATGGTGCGATGCTAAGAACCATCGGGCATAACGCGATTGACGGTTGCCCGATGAAAAGTGCCTGCCTATAGTCGCCCCATCACTTCATCACCGTGCGTAGCCATGATCAAACAACAGCTCGACCGCTTTAACCGTCTGGAACTGCTGGGCGGCGCCACTGCCCTGGAAAAACTCGAGCGGCTGTCGGCCTGGTTGGGCAGGGATATCTACGTCAAGCGCGACGACACCACGCCACTGGCAATGGGCGGCAATAAACTGCGCAAACTCGAATACCTCGCCGCCGATGCCATCGCTCAGGGTGCCGATACCCTGGTGACCGCCGGCGCGATCCAATCCAACCACGTGCGCCAGACCGCCGCCCTCGCCGCCAAGCTCGGGCTGGGCTGCGTGGCGTTGCTGGAAAACCCCACCGGTACCGAAGACCCCAACTACCTGGGCAACGGTAACCGCCTGCTGTTGGAACTGTTCGATACCAAGGTGGAGCTGGTGGAGAACCTCGACAACGTCGACGACCAGCTCAACGCCCTCGCCGACCGCCTGCGCAGCAACGGCAAAAAGCCGTACCTGGTGCCCATCGGCGGCTCCAACGCCCTCGGCGCCCTGGGTTATGTGCGTGCGGGCCTTGAGTTGGCCGCGCAGATCGAAGACAGCGGGCTTGAATTTGCTGCCGTCGTGCTGGCCTCCGGCAGCGCCGGCACCCACAGCGGTTTGGCGCTGGCGTTGAGCGAAGCGCTGCCGGATCTGCCGGTGATCGGGGTCACCGTGTCGCGCACTGAAGAGGCGCAGTTTCCCAAGGTACAAGGTTTGGCTGAACGCACCGCCGAGTTGCTCGGTGTGGCGATTCCCGAAGCGTTCAAAGTGATCCTGTGGGACGAATATTTCGGCCCGCGCTACGGCGAACCGAACGCCGGCACCCTTTCGGCGGTCAAGTTACTGGCGAGCCAGGAAGGCCTGCTGCTGGACCCGGTCTACACTGGCAAGGCCATGGCGGGGTTGTTGGATGGCATCGGCCGCCAGCGCTTTGAGGATGGGCCGATTATTTTCCTGCATACCGGCGGGGCACCGGCGTTGTTTGCCTATGACTCAGTCTTCAACTGAGGGAACCGGGAGCAAATGTGGAAGGGGGCTTGCCCCCTCCCACAGCAGACCTGGCATATTCCTTATTGGAATATCAAATAAGATTTATATTATTTTCAAGTCTTAAAAACCGGCATTATCATCGCGCCGCAGGCGAAGACGCGCTACGCGCTTTAAGGCAGGATACGACTACCGCGTCACCTGCTTCGCTCAACATAAAAACACAGGGGCTCTTCATGACTATTTCCGTATTCCGTCGCACGTTGTTGGTTGGCACCTTGGGCCTGGCACTCGGGGCTGGCCTGATGGGCCAAGCCGTTGCCGGTGAACAGCTGGACAGCATCAAAAAGGCGGGCGAGATCAAGATCGGCCTGGAAGGCACCTACCCACCGTTCAGCTTCGTCGACGAAAGCGGCAAGCTCAGCGGCTTCGAAGTCGAGCTGTCCGAAGCCCTGGCCAAGGAGCTGGGCGTGAAGGTCAAGCTGCAAGCCACGCCATGGGACGGCATTCTCGCGGCCCTGGAATCCAAGCGTCTGGACGCCGTGGTCAACCAAGTGACCATCTCCGAAGAGCGCAAGAAGAAGTACGATTTCTCCAAGCCTTACACCGTCTCCGGCATTCAAGCGCTGGTGCTGACCAAGAACGTCGGCACCATCAAGAACGCCGACGACCTGGCCGGCAAGAAAGTCGGTGTGGGCCTGGGCACCAACTACGAGCAATGGCTCAAGGACAACCAGCCTAAAGCAATCATCAAGACCTACAACGATGACCCGACCAAATTCCAGGACCTGCGCATCGGCCGCATCGATGCCATCCTGATCGACCGCCTGGCCGCCCTGGAATACGCCAAGAAAGCCAAGGACACGTCGGTTGCCGGCGATGCCTTCTCCCGCCAGGAAGCCGGTATTGCCCTGCGCAAAGGCGAGCCTGAGCTGCTCGACGCGGTGAACAAGGCCCTCGACAAGCTGCGTGCTGACGGCACCCTGAAGACGCTGTCCGAGAAATACTTCAACGCTGACGTCACTCAATAATGGAAGCAGGTTTCCAACTCGCGCTGGACTCCGCGCCCTTTCTGCTCAAGGGCGCGTACTACACGGTGATCCTCAGCCTCGGCGGCATGTTCTTCGGTTTGCTGCTGGGCTTCGGCCTGGCCTTGATGCGCTTGTCGCGTTTCAAGCTGCTGAGCTGGACCGCCCGAGTCTACGTGTCGTTCTTTCGCGGCACGCCCTTGCTGGTGCAGCTGTTCCTGATCTACTACGGCTTGCCGCAAGTGGGTATCGAGCTGGATCCGATACCGGCAGCCATGATCGGCTTTTCGCTGAACATGGCCGCCTACGCCTGTGAAATCCTGCGCGCCGCCATCAGCTCCATCGAGCGCGGCCAGTGGGAAGCCGCTGCCAGTATCGGCATGACCCGCGCGCAGACCCTGCGCCGCGCCATCCTGCCGCAAGCCATGCGCACGGCCTTGCCGCCGCTGGGCAACAGCTTCATTTCGCTGGTCAAGGACACGGCACTGGCCGCGACCATCCAGGTGCCCGAACTGTTCCGCCAGGCGCAACTGGTGTCGGCGCGGACCTTCGAAATCTTCACCATGTATCTCTCCGCTGCCCTGATCTACTGGATTTTGGCCAGCATCCTGGCGCATTTTCAAAATCGTCTGGAAGCCCGGGTCAACCGGCATGACCTGGAGTCCTGAAGCATGATCGTGGTTGAAAAACTGACCAAGCAATTCAACGGCCAGGTGGTACTCAACGGCATCGATCTTGAGGTCAAGGAAGGCGAAGTCATCGCCATCATCGGCCCCAGCGGTTCCGGCAAGACCACCTTCCTGCGCTGCCTGAATTTTCTCGAACAACCCTCCAGCGGCCGTATCAAGGTGGGTGATATCGAGATCGACAGCAGCAAGTCCCTCAACCAGCAACAGGGCCTGGTGCGGCGCTTGCGCCAGCACGTGGGTTTTGTGTTCCAGAACTTCAACCTGTTCCCCCACCGCACTGCGCTGGAAAACGTCATCGAAGGCCCGACGGTGGTCAAGAAGATGCCACGGGAAACGGCTGTGGCCCTGGGCCGTAAGTTGCTGGCGCGGGTTGGCCTGGCGGGCAAGGAGGACGCGTATCCACGCCGTCTTTCGGGCGGCCAGCAGCAGCGCGTCGCGATTGCCCGCGCACTGGCCATGGAGCCCGAGGTGATCCTGTTCGACGAACCTACCTCGGCGCTCGACCCGGAGCTGGTGGGGGAAGTGCTGGCGACCATTCGCAGCCTTGCCGAAGAAAATCGCACCATGGTCATCGTCACCCACGAGATGAGTTTCGCGCGCGACGTTGCCAACCGGGTGATCTTCTTCGACAAAGGCGTGATCGTCGAGCAAGGCGAAGCCAAGGCGCTGTTTGCCAACCCCAAGGAGGAGCGCACCAAGCAGTTCCTGAGCAAATTCCTCGCTCACTGATACCCGCCACGGGGCGTGTAGGCAGGCGTTCGTGTGGGAGCTGGCTTGCCGGCGATACAGACACCTCGGTGTTACAAGCAAACCGAGATGATACTGTCGCAGGCAGCTCCCACATCAAGCGTGCTCCTACAGGGAATGCTCATTCCAGCCCGTAAAACCTCCCGCCATGCCCACCTGAATATCCCCCCGCCCGTCAGACCCATCTGAATCTGCCCCATCCCGCCATTTAGCCCTTTGCCGCCATTGACGCTCCCCGGCCAACCCTCTTATCTAGCGCCCTGAGGATTGGATCCTATCCCGGCTACTCACTGAATCGTTCTTTTCTGCCCGTGCGCATGCGCGCAAAACGGCGGGAACGACGGCTGCTGGCTGCATCAAGGAGATGACTGATGACGCACACACTGCTTACCGCGCCCACCCTGCCCCAGGCGCTTCGCCATGGCATCAACGCCCTGGCCGCCACCCAACTCCAGGTTGATATCGCGCCCTACCCCGGCATGGGCGAAGGCGACGTGATCGAGCTGTTCTGGAACAACTGCTTTGCCGCCTCGCGCCGCGTGACTGCATGCAAGGCCGGCATGCCGACCCACCTGCGGGTGCCGGAGAGTTTCGTGCTGGAGGGACCGGCGCGGGTGCACTACCAGGTCATGCAGATCGGTCATGGCCCTGCCCGCTCCGCCGTGACGCACATACGCGTGAAAACCCATTGCCCGGGCGGCCGGCCCGCGCTCCCCGGCAGCGACGAAAACCAGAACCTTGCGCCTGTAGGCCTGCCCGAGACCATTCGCCGCTACGGTGTCAACGCCAGCCAGGTACGACGGGGCATACCGCTGACCATCGAGCCTTACCTGAACATGGCCAGCGGCGACGCCATCACCTTGCGCTGGGGCGACGCGCGGCTCGACCTGCCGACGCTCCAGGCGCGGGACATCGGCCAGCTCGTGCAGGTATGGGTGCCTTCCAGCCTGATCATCGAAGCCGGGGACGACTGCCGACTGGATGTCACCTACTGCATTCTCGACCGTGTCGGCAATACCTCATGCTGGGCACCGACCCGCACGTTACGCATTGCCGCCACCCCGCCGGAGCGTCTGGACAAGGCGGCGCCGATCTATCAACCCCGCCCCCTCGGCTCGCCCTGCGAACCGGGGTGACAGACCTTCTATGCTTATTCCAAAAAGCACGTTTATTTAAATATTTAACACGTTTAGGGTATATGAACCGGACCACCGGACCTCTGTGATTTTTCTGTTTTCAATTCATTGAATGCGAGGTCGGTATGGTCAGAATTACCCCGGTGCGTAACGCCAGGGCATTACGTGCAGCCAAGGAGCGGCGCTGATGTCTAACTTGGCTCTTACACCCCCCCAGAGTGATCTGGATGTCGCCCCGCTGCTGTTGCCGGCCGCTGTGCTGCGCAACGACGCCGAGGCCCTGAACGCCGCCCATGAGCTGGCCCAGGCCGCACGCCTGCAAGCCGCCAGGCGCGATCAGCAACGTCAACTGCCCTGGGCGCTGATCGAACAGTTCACCCGCAGCGGTTTGGGCAGTATTTCCATTCCTCGCGAATATGGCGGCCCACAGGTGTCGTTCGTGACCCTCGCCGAGGTGTTCGCGATTATCAGCGCCGCCGATCCGGCCCTGGGCCAGATCCCGCAGAACCATTTCGGCATCCTGCACCTGTTGCAGGTGGCCGCCACCGAGCGCCAGAAAAAGCAGCTGTTCCAGAACGTCCTCGACGGCTGGCGCATCGGCAATGGCGGCCCCGAGCGGGGCACTAAAAACACCTTGGACCTCAAGGCCCGCATCAGCGCGCAAGACGACGGTTTTGTGCTCAGCGGCCAGAAGTTCTACTCCACCGGAGCGCTGTTCGCCCACTTGGTCGCGGTCAAGGCGCTGAATGACGACGGCAAGTCGGTCATGGCGTTTGTGCGCCGTGGCACCGAAGGATTGCGCATCGTCGATGACTGGTCGGGCTTTGGCCAACGCACCACCGCCAGCGGTACGGTGCTGCTCGACCGGGTGGCGGTGGAGGGCGAGCTGGTGGTCGACAGCTGGCGCATCGGCGAAAGCCCAAGCCTGCAGGGCGCCGTGTCCCAACTGATCCAGGCCGCCATCGATGCGGGCATCGCCCGTGGTGCGCTGGACGACACCATCGCCTTCGTCCGCGAGCGTTCGCGCCCGTGGGTCGACGCCAAGGTCGAACGGGCCAGCGACGACCTCTACGTGATCGCCGACATCGGCAAGTTGAAGATCGAACTGCATGCCGCCGAAGCGCTGTTGCGCAAGGCCGGCCAGGTGCTCGACCACATCAGCGCCGCACCGATCACCGCGCAGTCAGCCGCACGCGCGTCGATCGCCGTGGCCGAGGCCAAGGTGCTGACCACCGAAGTGTCGTTGCTGGCCAGCGAAAAACTCTTCGAACTGGCCGGCAGTCGCGCCACCCTCGCCGAATTCAACCTCGACCGTCACTGGCGCAACGCCCGCGTGCACACCCTGCATGACCCGGTGCGCTGGAAGTATCACGCGGTGGGCGCCTATCGACTCAACGGCACCTTGCCGGCCCGCCATTCCTGGATCTGACCGACCAGACATCTGGAGAAACCCATGACTTTTTCCCCCAACGTCGCGGTCATTACCAGCGATGAACACGCCCTCATTGTCGCCAGCGACCTGGCCGACGACTTCCGCCGCGACAGCGCCCAGCGCGACCGCGACCGCCGCCTGCCGCTGCCCGAACTGGAGGCATTTTCGCGCTCCGGCCTGTGGGGCATCAGCGTGCCGAAAGCCTACGGCGGCGCCGGTGTGTCCAACGTCACCCTGGCCAAGGTCATTGCACTGATCGCCCAGGCGGATGCGTCCCTGGGCCAGATCCCGCAAAACCATTTTTATGCCCTCGAAGTGCTGCGGGTGAACGGCAGCCCGGCCCAGCAAAAACGTTTGTACGCCGAAGTCCTTGCTGGCCAACGCTTCGGCAACGCGCTGGCAGAACTGGGCACCAGGACCGCTCACGACCGTACCACCGCGCTGACTCGCGATGGCGACGGCTTCCGTATCACCGGGCGCAAGTTCTATTCCACCGGCGCGATCTACGCGCAGCGCATCCCCACCTCGGTGGTGGATGAACAGGGCGTACAACAACTGGCGTTTGTGCCCCGGGGCAGCCAGGGTTTAAGCGTGATCGACGACTGGAGCGGCTTTGGCCAGCGCACCACGGGCAGCGGTTCAGTGGTGTTCGACAACGTGTGGGTCACCGCCCAGGATGTAATCCCGTTCCAGAGCGCGTTCGAGCGCCCGACCACCGTCGGCCCGCTGGCGCAGATCCTTCACGCCGCCATCGACACCGGCATCGCCCGCGCTGCCTTCGAAGATGCGCTGCACTTTGTGCGCACCAAGACCCGCCCGTGGATCGACGCCGGCAGCGACAAGGCCAGCGACGACCCGCTCACCCTGAAAAGCTTCGGCCACCTGAGCATCCGCCTGAGCGCCACCGAGGCACTGCTGGAGCGCGCCGGCGAATACCTGGACCGCGCCCAGGCCGACAGCAATGCCGAGACCGTCGCCGCGGCCTCGATTGCCATCGCCGAAGTCCGCGCCTTGAGCACCGAGATTTCCCTGGCCGCTGGCAGCACCCTGTTCGAACTGGCCGGCAGCCAGGCCACCCTGGCCGAACACGGCCTCGACCGCCATTGGCGCAACGCCCGGGTGCACACCCTGCACGACCCGGTGCGCTGGAAGTACCACGCGGTGGGCAATTACTACCTCAACGGTACCAACCCGCCACTGCGGGGGACGATCTGATGGCCAAGAAAAAAATCCTGCTCAATGCCTTCAACATGAACTGCATCGGGCACATCAACCACGGCCTGTGGACCCATCCCCGGGATACGTCGACCCAGTACAAGACCGTCGAATACTGGACCGAACTGGCGCAGACCCTGGAACGCGGGCTGTTCGACGGGTTGTTCATCGCGGACATCGTCGGCGTGTACGACGTCTATCAAAACTCCATCGACGTGCCACTCAAGGAGTCGATCCAGCTGCCGGTCAACGATCCATTGCTGCTGGTCTCGGCCATGGCTGCGGTCACCCAAAACCTCGGTTTTGGCCTCACCGCCAACCTCACCTACGAACCCCCGTATCTGTTCGCCCGGCGCATGTCGACGCTGGACCACCTGAGCCGGGGCCGGGTGGGCTGGAACATCGTCACCGGCTACCTCGACAGCGCCGCCAAGGCCATGGGCCTCACCGAGCAGGTCGAGCATGACCGTCGCTACGACCAGGCCGATGAGTACCTGGAAGTGCTCTACAAACTCTGGGAAGGCAGCTGGGAAGACGACGCCGTGCTCAACGACCCGCAGGCGCGGGTGTATGCCCAGCCGGGCAAGGTGCACAAGGTCGAGCACCGTGGCGAGTTCTATCAGGTGGAGGGTTATCACCTGTGCGAACCTTCGCCGCAGCGCACGCCGGTGCTGTTCCAGGCCGGCAGTTCGGACCGCGGCTTGCTGTTCGCCGGGCGCCACGCCGAGTGCGTGTTCATCAGTGGGCAGAACAAGGCGGCGACCAAGGTGCAGGTGGACAAGGTGCGCGCCAGCGCAGTCGCGGCCGGGCGCAACCCGGACGACATCAAGGTGTTCATGGGCCTCAACGTGATCGTCGGCGCCACTGAAGAAGCCGCCTGGGCCAAGCACGCCGAGTACCTGAGCTACGCCAGCGCGGAAGCCGGGGTGGCGCATTTTTCCGCGTCCACTGCGATCGATTTTGCCGACTACGAACTGGATGAACCGATCCAGTACGTGAAGAGCAATGCGATTCAGTCGGCCACCAAGAACCTGCAGAACAACGACTGGACCCGGCGCAAGTTGCTGGAGCAGCACGCCCTGGGTGGTCGCTATATCACCCTGGTCGGCTCGCCTGAACAGGTGGCCGATGAGCTGGAGTCGTGGATCGGCGAGACCGGGTTGGATGGCTTCAACCTGACGCGGATTGTCACGCCGGAAAGCTATGTGGACTTCATTGATCTGGTGGTGCCGGAGCTGCAGAAGCGTGGGTCGTACAAGACCGCTTATGAGACCGGCACGCTGCGCGAAAAAGTCTTCCACAACACCGCCCGCTTACCCGAACAACACACCGGCTCCACCTATCGACACTAACCCCTGTAGGAGCGAGCTTGCTCGCGAAGATCGTCAACGATAACGCAGACCGCCTGACACCCCGAGGCGCCCTCAAGTTTTTCGCGAGCAAGCTCGCTCCTACACACTGGAAAATGATTATGAAAAGAACACGGCTTTCTCACCCAGTCAAAGCACTGGCCCTGGCGCTCGGTTTGTTCAGCTCGGCGCTGTTCGCCGCTGACGCACCGCTCAAAGTCGGCACCACCGCCGCGTTCGCCATCCCGTTGGAAGCCGCCGTGGCCGAGGCCGGCAAGCAAGGCTTGAAAGTCGAGCTGGTGGAGTTCACCGACTGGATCGCGCCGAACGTCAGCCTGGCCGCCGGAGATATCGACGTGAACTATTTCCAGCACATCCCGTTCCTGGAAAACGCCAAGGCCGCCGCCGGCTTTGACCTGGTGCCGTACGCACCGGGGATCATCAACAACGTCGGTTTGTACTCGAAGAAGTTCAACAGCATCAACGACCTGCCCCAAGGCGCCAGCGTGGCCATCGCCAACGACCCGATCAACAGCGGTCGCGGCCTGCAGTTGCTGGCCAAGGCTGGCTTGATCACCCTCAAGCCGGGCGTGGGCTACAAGGCCACCGAAGAAGACATCGTGGCCAACCCGAAGAAGATCAAGATCCTGCAAGTCGAAGCCGTGCAACTGGTGCGCGCTTATGACGATGCTGATCTGGTGCAGGGCTACCCGGCCTACATCCGTCTGTCCAAGACCTTCGATGCCGAGTCGGCGCTGCTGTTTGACGGCCTCGACCACCCGGAATACGTGATCCAGTTCGTCACCCAGCCCAAGGGCACTACCGACCCTCGGGTGATCAAGTTCGTCGATATCTACCAGCACTCGCCGGTGGTTCGCGCCGCGCTGGATAAATCCCTGGGCAAGCTCTATCAAGTCGGTTGGGAAGCTAAAAAATGACCGCCGCCCACTCTCGACTGCGCGACCTGGGCCAAGTGCCCAGGGACGCCGAGCAGACAGAACTGCACCCGGACCTCAACCGCGCCCACGTGCGCTTCATCAACCTGGGCAAAAGCTACGACGGCAAGGTGCAGGCGCTGCAAGGCATCGACCTGGCAATCCAGCGCGGCGAAGTGTTCGGCATCATCGGTCGCAGCGGTGCCGGCAAGTCCTCGCTGATTCGCACCATCAACCGCCTGGAACAACCGAGCAGCGGACGGGTGTTGATCGATCAGGTCGACATCGGCGACTTCGACGAAGACCACCTGGTGGCGCTGCGTCGGCGCATCGGCATGATCTTCCAGCACTTCAACCTGATGTCGGCCAAGACCGTGTGGCAGAACGTCGAATTGCCGCTGAAAGTCGCCGGTGTACCCAAGCCGCAGCGCGAGCAGAAGGTACGTGAGTTGCTGGAGCTGGTGGGCTTGCAGGACAAGCACAAGTCCTATCCGGCGCAGCTGTCCGGCGGGCAGAAACAGCGCGTGGGCATCGCCCGTTCGCTGGTCCACGACCCCGAGATTCTGCTGTGCGACGAGGCCACCTCCGCCCTCGACCCGGAGACCACTCAGTCGATCCTCGGCCTGCTGCGCGAGATCAACAAACGCCTGGGCCTGACCATCGTCTTGATCACCCACGAGATGGCGGTGATCCGCGAAATCTGCGACCGCGTGGTGGTGTTGGAACACGGGCGCGTCGTCGAGCAAGGGCCGGTGTGGCACGTGTTTGGCGACCCGCAACATGAGGTCAGCAAGACCCTGCTGGCACCGCTGCAACACGGGCTGCCGGACGAACTGCAACGCCGCTTGCAGGCTGCGCCGACGTCGGCCGAGGCCGCCGTGGTGCTGCGCTTGCAGTTCACCGGCAGCGACACCGACGAACCGGACCTGGCTGCGCTGTTCAGCGCCCTCGGCGGGCGCGTGCGGTTGCTGCAGGGCGGCGTGGAGCGCATCCAGGGCCATGCGCTGGGGCAATTGCTGCTGGCGGTGAGTGGCTCGGCCCACAGCGCCGGCGAACTGCGCATACGCGCCGCGAATTGGGCACAACAGGTGGAGGTGCTCGGCTATGTGGTTTGATCGTTTATTGCAGGGCGCCATCGACACCCTGCTGATGGTCGGCGTGTCGTCGTTGATCGCATTGCTGGTGGGGATTCCGCTGGCGGTGTTCCTGGTCACCAGCGACAAGGGCGGCATCTACCAGGCCCCGGCGCTGAACCGAGTGCTGGGCGCGTTCGTGAATCTGTTCCGTTCGATTCCGTTCTTGATCTTGATGGTGGCGCTGATCCCGTTCACCCGGCTGATCGTCGGCACCACTTATGGCGTGTGGGCGGCCGTCGTTCCGCTGACCATCGCCGCCACGCCGTTCTTTGCGCGGATCGCCGAAGTCAGTCTGCGGGAGGTCGACCACGGGTTGATCGAAGCCGCGCAGGCCATGGGCTGCCGGCGCTGGCACATCATCTGGCATGTATTGTTGCCAGAGGCACTGCCGGGGATTGTCGGCGGCTTCACCATCACGCTGGTGACCATGATCAACTCGTCGGCCATGGCCGGTGCGATTGGCGCCGGCGGCTTGGGGGATATTGCCTACCGCTACGGTTATCAGCGTTTCGATACGCAGATCATGCTCACGGTGATTGTGCTGTTGGTCGTGCTGGTGGCGTTCATTCAGTTGGGTGGCGATCGGTTGGCGCGGGTGCTCAACAAGCGCTGAGGGTCGTTTGGGGTATATTCCCCGTCATGACATTAAAACCTGAAGACCTCGACCAGATCACCGCCACCACCCTCGGCCACTACAACAGCGTGGCCGAGGGCTTCCGCGCGGGCACCCGCGACCACGATGTGAGCCAGAATATCGACGCGCTGCTGCGGCATATCCAGGGCACGGCGCCGTTCACCGTGCTGGATTTCGGCTGCGGGCCTGGGCGGGACTTGCAGACGTTCACGCGCATGGGGCACATCGCCGTGGGCCTGGACGGTTCCGAGCGGTTCGCGCAGATGGCACACGAAGACAGTGGCTGCGAAGTCTTGCAGCAGGATTTCTTGAAAATGAACCTGCCTGCCGAACGCTTCGACGGGATTTTTGCCAACGCCGTGCTGTTTCACATCCCCAAGCAGGAATTGCCGCGTGTGCTCAAACAACTGCATGGCGCGCTGAAGCCTGGGGGCGTGTTGTTCAGCTCCAACCCAAGGGGTGAGAACCAGGAGGGCTGGAATGGGCCCAGGTATGGGTCTTATCACGACCTGGCGGCGTGGCAGGCGCTGTTGAGCGAAGCCGGGTTTGTGGAGTTGGAGCATTACTACCGGCCCGCGGGGTTGCCCCGTGACCAGCAACCCTGGTTGGCGAGTGTGTGGCGCAAGCGTTAGGGCTGTGTTGTCTGGGCTGACGCCATCGGGGGCTAGCCCCCTCCCACACGTTGATCTGTGAACACATCCAAAAATGTGGGAGGGGCTTGCCCCCGATGAGGCCGGAAGGGTCAGCATCACTGCAACCGATACACCACCGGCTCCTCGCCCTCCACAAGCGCCGTTACACTGCGCCCGGCATAGCCTTCTCTCGATCCCACTGCAAAATTGGCCACCAATCGCGTTCCATCGGTAAACCGGGTCTCCTGCACCCACCGATCCGCCGTCAACCAACGAAACCCGGTCATCGCCTGAGTCGCCAAACGCTGATGCAATGGCCGGAAAAACCGGTCCTGCCGTTTGATCACCGGCAGCCGCTGCTTAACCGTCGACGCACTCAGGTGATAGAGCGGCGGCACGTTGTAGAGCAGTTGCGTCAGCTCGTTTTCAACCTGCACATTGCTCAGTTTCAGGCTGTCGAACAGCCAATGATGGGTGGTGATGACCGAGCCATGAAACACCGCCTGATACAACGGCAGGCGCAGGCTCGGGTCGAAATGAATCGTGCGCAACGGCTCGCGCAACGGCACCGGTTTGAAGAACACCGTCGGCTGCTCTGGCGGGTACCAGTTACCGACGTAATAGGGCGACTGCTTATCCTGGGTCATCAACTGGTCACCCCAGCCAATCACCGGCGTCTGCATGCCGTGGGCGAATACTATGCCCTGTGCGGTGATGGCGTTGCCGTCTTCAGAGCCGGCGGGCAGTTTGAGCGTGGTGTTCAGCCAACGAGACGCGTCGATATTGCCCTGGGCGTTTTGCGCCTGGGTCATTGGCGCGCTGTCGCGATAACTGTCGAAGACCATGCTGGTGGCGTAGGCGTCCAGGAACCAAGCGTTGAAACCGGCCTTGGCTTGCACGGCCTTCACCCGCGACTCCAACAAGGGCCGCACGCAACGTGGGTCCGTGTAGTAGCCGAATTGCTGAAAGCCGGTCTTGAGCTTGCCGCCCTTGAGCACAATCGCGCAGTCGCGGTAGGCCTTGCTGCCCAGGTGGGCCGTGGTCCAATCGGGGTTTTCCATGGCGGACAGGGCGGTTTCGTAGGAGTCGTAGGGCGCCATCAGGAAACCGGCGTCCACCCCGGCGCGAATCGCCTCGGGGTGCCAGAGGCCGCCCTCCCAGCCTTCGCCGAGGGTCACCAGCAAGCGCGGCAGACTGGCGTTGCCCAGCGTTTGAATCACCGCGCTGCCCCAGGTTTCCGGGGTGTCGCTCAAGGCGCCTGCAAAGGCGACGGCGAGTTCACTGCGCAGTTCACCGTAGCGCGCGGCGAGCCGGGTCATGTCGGGTTCTGCCACTTGCCAGCTCCGGCGCGCCTGGGTGTTGATCGCCGCGTTGAGGCCGCGCAGCAACACTGTCTGTTCGAAGCGGTTCGGCGCCGTGGACTGTGCCAGGACCTTCGCAGCTTCCTTGCCCAGCAAGGCCTTGAGTTCATGCCCGCGCAGTTGCTGGATCAACTGCGGCCAGTCGCGTACATCCTTGAGCGCCAGTTGGTCGTTGCCCCACAGGTAGATATGGCTGGCGCCCAACAGCTTCTCGGCCTCCGGGGTCTGGCGCAGCTTGTCCGCCAATGGCTCGTAACGGCCCTGCTCCATCAGCCATCGGCGGTAGCGCTTGGCGCCGGCCAGGGGGTCGGCGTCTCCCAGGTGCAACACCAGGGTCATCGGCGCGCCGGGGTCCAGCGCGGTGAACTCATGGGCCACCGACAACGCCTGGTCGGGGAGCCAGCGCAGGCGGTTGTTGTAGGGATTGGTCAGCAGCCAGTTGAGGGTAAACCCACCATGATCCATGCCCCACAGCGGCAGGCTGAGGTCCTGGGTGGTGTTGAGGTCGCCCTGCTCCTGCAAAAACGTTTTCCAACGCGCGTTGCCAGTCGGTACGTAATGCCCCTCGGCCAACGGCCACATCAGGCCTTTGCCGAGGGCACTGGCGGGCTGCTCGAGGACCGGCAGTTCGCCAGGCTCCCGTGCGTGAAGGGCCAGCAGCAGGTCGCGTTGATCAAGGCGAGCGGTGACGCGAACGGCGCCGTCGTCCCATTGCCACTCAGCCTGTTGGACGTTGTGAGAAAGTTGACTGACCGCCCGGGCAGGCAGCCCGCTGGAGGCCTGCACCGACGCCTGGCCACTGGGCGTGACGCGGATGGCGAGGGTGGCGGGGTCAAGCTCGACGCGCCACAGGGGGTTTTCCAGGACAGTGGCGGCAGAGGCCAGGGGCGAAAGGAAGACAGTGCAGATCAAAAGAATATGACGTTGCCAGCTCATCGTGTTCGACCGGTTGGGGGTGAAGGTCGGTAGGGTAAGACAGATGGTTGCCTGAAATGGGCGGGTAGAAATATCAGGAGGTTTCCCACACATCCCGCGGTAAATAGAGATTCAAATGTGGGAGGGGGGCAAGCCCCCTCCCCCATTTCTATCCGCGTTTTTCCTGTTGGTCCTGTTGCGGCTCGCGGATCTTGTACCAGGCCACATACAGCGCCGGCAGGAACAGCAAGGTCAGCAGCGTGGCAATGATGATCCCGCCAATCATCGCGTAGGCCATCGGCCCCCAGAACACTTCGCGGGCGATGGGGATCATGCCCAGGCTGGCCGCTGCGGCGGTCAGCAGGATCGGTCGGCGCCGGTGCTCGGTGGCTTCCACCACCGCGTCCCACGGCGTGTAGCCCGCGCGTTCGTACTCGTCGATCTGCGTCACCAGGATCACCGAGTTGCGGATGATGATGCCGATCAGCGCCAGAATCCCCAGGATCGCCACGAAGCCCATGGGCGTCCCCGTGGGGATCAGCGCCAGTACCACGCCGATCAGGCCCAGCGGCGCGACGCTCGCCACCAGGAACATTTTCTGCACGCTGTGCAGCTGGATCATCAGGAACGTCGCCATCAAGAACAGCATCAGCGGCACCACGCTGGCAATCGGGCCTTGGGCCTTGCCGCTTTCTTCCACGGTGCCGCCGGTGGCGACCTTGTAGCCCACCGGCAGGCCGGCGCTGAACGTGTCGATGTCCGGCTTGAGCTGCTTGACCAGGTCCGTCGGTTGCATCTCATCCCGCACCGACGCCTTGATGGTGATGGTCGGCTTGCGGTCGCGGCGCCACACCAGCGGTTGCTCCAGTTCATAACGCACGGTAGCGAACGCCAGCAGCGGGATCGAGGTGCCGTTGGGCGTGACGATCTGCAGGTTTTGCAGGGTTTCCGGCGTGCCGCGCTCCGCGTCCTCGGCGCGGCCGACCACGTTGATCAGGTAGATATCATCGTGCACCTGGGTCACCGAGGCGCCGCTGACCACGCTGTTCATCAGTTGCGCCACGTCTTCCGAGGACAGCCCCAGTTGCCGCGCCTTGTCCTGGGCGATGTCGATGCGCAGCACTTTGCCCGGCTCGTTCCAGTCATAGATGATCTCGCCCAGGTGGCTGTTCTGGTCCAGCAACGTGGCGAGCTCGATGGCGTGTTTACGGACTTGGTCAGTATCTTTGCCCGACACGCGATACTGAATCGGCCTACCTACCGGCGGCCCCATCTCCAGCGGCTGAACAAAGCTGCCGATGCCGACAAAATCATCGCGCAGGCGCTTTTGCAGGCGCTTGATCAACTCACCGCGCTCTTCCAGGCCCTTGCTCACAATGACCAACTGCGCGTAGTAGGGGTTTTCCAGTTGCTGGTCCAGGGGCAGGTAGAAACGGATCGCGCCCTGGCCGATGTAGGTGCTCCAGCGCGCGATGTCCGGGTCGTCCTTGATGATCGCTTCCAGGCGGTCCACGGCGCGGCGGGTTTCGTTGATCGAGGCGTTTTGCGGCAGGTTCAGGTCGACCAGGATTTCCGGACGGTCCGACGACGGGAAGAACTGGTTCTGCACGAACTGCATGGAGAACACCGACGCGACGAACAGCGCCACGGTAATGCCGATGGCCCACCAGCGATTGCGCATGGCCCACAACATGCTGCGGTTGAAACCCCGGCCGATTCGGCCCGGTTCGGCATCGTGAGGTTTGACCTTGGCGCTGAGAATATGCACGCCGATCACCGGCGCAAACAGCACCGCCACCACCCACGAGACCAGCATCGCCACCGCAATCACCGCGAACAGGGTGAAGGTGTACTCGCCCGCCGAGCTGGCGTTGAGGCCGATCGGCACGAAACCGGCGACGGTCACCAATGTACCGGTGAGCATCGGGAACGCGGTGGAGGTGTAGGCGAAAGTCGCCGCCTGTTCCTTGGTTTCGCCTTTTTCCAGGCGCGTGATCATCATCTCCACGGTGATCATCGCGTCATCCACCAACAGGCCGAGGGCGATGATCAGTGCGCCCAGGGACACCCGCTGCATGGTGATGCCGCTGTATTCCATGAACACGAACACCAGCGCCAGCACCAGTGGAATCGAGCACGCCACCACCAGCCCGGCGCGCATGCCCAGGCTGATAAAGCTCACGACGAGCACGATGATCACCGCCTCGAACAGCGCGCTGGTAAAGCCGCCGACGGCCTCTTCCACCACTTCGGCCTGGTCGGACACCTTGTGCACGCCGACGCCCACCGGCAGGTCGGCGGTCAGTTCGTCCATGCGCCCGTGCAGGGCCTTGCCGAAGGACTGGATGTTGCCGCCCTTTTGCATCGCAATGGCCAGGCCGATCGCTGGTTGGCCGTTGAATCGGAACATCGGCCGCGCCGGGTCGACGTAGCCACGGCTGATCTCGGCAATATCCGCCAACCGGTAAAAACGGTCATTGAGGCGCAGGTTGACGTCGGCGAGGTCTTTCTCCGAGGCGAATTGCCCCGAGGTGCGCACCGAAATGCGCTCGGGCCCGGCCTCGATCACCCCGGCCGGGGTCACCGCGTTCTGCGATTGCAGGCTCTGCACCACCTGGCGCTGGTCAATGCCCAGGGCCGCCAGTTTGCGCGTGGAAAAATTCAGGTAAATGACTTCGTCCTGCTGGCCGATCATCTCGACCTTGCCCAGCCCCGGCACTGACCGGATCTCGGCGCGCACCTGCTCCACGTAGTCGCGCAACTGGCGCATCGACAGGCCATCGCCGGTGAAGGCATAGACGGAGCCGAACACATCACCGAACTCGTCGTTGAACGACGGTCCCTGCAGCCCCTGGGGGAACGTGCCGCGAATATCGTCGATCTTCTTGCGCACCTGGTACCAGATTTCCGGGATGGCCTTGGCGCTGGTGGTGTCCTTCAGGAACACGAACACGGTGGACTCACCCGGGCGGGTGTAGCTTTTCACGTAGTCGAGGGAATCGAGCTCTTCGAGTTTTTTCTCGATGCGGTCGGTGACCTGGCGCAGGGTTTCTTCCTGGGTCGCGCCGGGCCAGCGGGTCTGGATCACCATGGTCTTGATGGTGAACGAAGGGTCTTCCTCGCGGCCCAGGTTCATGTAGGAGAACACGCCCATCAGCAGCGCGACGAACATCAGGTACCAGACGAAGGACTGATGCTTGAGGGCCCAGTCGGATAAGTTGAAGCTCCCTTTCATCGCGGGCTGTCCTCGTCGATTTTGACTTTTTGCCCGGGTTTCAGGCTGTTCACGCCGGCAGTCACGATGCGTTCGCCGGGTTTGACGCCGCCGTCGAGCAATGCGCTGCGGCTGTCACGGCTGATGACGTGGACGTCGCGCGGTTGCACGGTCTGGCTCTGGGTGTCGAGCAGCCAGATGCGGGTCTTGCCGTCTGTTTCCTGCAACGCGCTCAGGGGCAATTCGATGCGCGGCTTTATGGCGGTGCTCAAGGTCACGCTGATCGCCGTGCCCAAGCGGAACGCCGAAGGTGTCTCGGCCAACGTCAGGCGTGCGCGACGGGTGCGGGTGGCGCTTTGGGCCTGGGGTTCGATCTCGCGCACGATGGCAGTGGTGTGCACGCTGGGGTCGAGTTGCCCGGCCACCAGAAACACCACGTCTGGCGGCAGGCGCTCAGCCAAGCCGGCGGGCAGGTCGATCACCGCTTCCTTGATGTCCGGGCGCGCCAGGGTCACCACTTGCTGGCCGGCGGTGACCACCTGGCCGGCCTCGGCGTTCCAGGCGGTGACGATGCCAGCGTGGTCGGTGCGCAGTTCGGCGTAATTGAGCTGGTCTTTGGCTTGATTGACCGACGCCTTCGCCTGGTCGAGGGAGGCCTGGGTGGTTTTCAGGTCGGTCTGGGCGATGTCCAGCTGGGCCTGAGCGCCGACGCCCCGGTTGAACAGTTCCTGCTGCCGACGTGCGTTGGCCTGCGCATTGATGAACTGGGCCTGAACGCGGGCCAGGTCGCCCTGGGCCGCGCGCAGCTGGTTTTGTTGATCGGTAGGGTCGAGTACGGCGAGCAAGGCGCCCTTCTCCACTTCAGCGCCCACATCCACGGCGCGACGGGCGATGCGCCCGGCCACGCGGAACCCCAGGTTGCTCTCGTAGCGGGCCTGGATGGTGCCGGCGAAGCGGCCGAGGGTTTCCTGGTCTTCGGCCTTCACCTCCATGGACAGCACCGGGCGTACCGGTTCGGGCGGTGGCTCCTCCTTGGAACAGGCCGCCAGCAGCAGGCTTGCGGCGATCAACACCGTCAGGCGCATCATGGCTGGGCTCCTTGCTGGGCGATTTCCACCAGCATGCCGGGGTGCAGCAATTGTCCGCCGGCCACCACGACTTTCTCGCCGCCCTTGAGGCCGTCGGCGATGATGACTTTACCGGTGAGGTAGCGGGCCACCGTGACCTTGTGCAACTTCGCCTTGCCGTCGGCATCGACCAGCCATACGGCGGGCTCGCTGAGGTCTTTGGTCAGCGCGGACCAGGGCAGTTCGACGCTGGGTTTGGCCTGGCCATTGGCAGTGGCGCTCACCACCGAACCCAATTGCATGCCTTTGGGCAACGTCTCCAGCGCAATCTTGACCTGCACCGTGCCGGTATTGGCCGCCACGGCGGGGGTCACTTCGCGGACCTTGCCCACGGCCTTGATGCTCGGGTTGTCCAGCAGGCTCACGGTGATCGGTGCATCCGGCGGCGGTTCAGCCAGCAGCGACTCGTAGACGTTGAACACCGCATCGCGCGCACCATCGCGGGCCAGGCTGAAGATCGGCACCGTGGCCTGCACCACTTGGCCCACTTCGGCCTGGCGCGCGGTGATGATCCCCGGCGCATCGGCGACCAGGGCGGTATAACCCAGTTGCTCGCGGGCATTGGCCAGTTGAGCCTGGGCAGCGGCCAGTGCACTTCGGCTGCTGCGCAAGGCGGCCTGGGCCGAATCGTATTCGCTGCGGCTGGTGTAACCCTTGGGCAGGAGTTTTTCCTGGCGCACGAAGGCCGCGGCGGTCTGCTTGACCCGCGCCTGTTCGGCCACGACCTGGGCCTGGGCGGAATCGACGTTGGTCTGTAAATCCTTGGGATCGAGTTTGGCCAGCACTTGCCTGGCGGTCACGCGATCGCCCACATCCACCATGCGCTCAATGATCTTGCCGCCCACGCGAAAGGACAGGTCGGTTTGCACACGGGCCTGGATATCGCCCGTCAAGGTGACCGCTGCGGCGAAATCCGCCGACTGCACGGTTTGCACGAACACCCGTGAATGCTGCTTGGGCTCAGGCTTTTCCTGGCCACAGCCGCCCAATAGGGTCAGTAGGCCAAGTCCTAAAATGCAGGTGGAAATACGACCGCCCATGCAGGCTCCTTTGCGTGACGCGATAGGTCAGATGTGTATGCGACTGTGAGCTTAGTTGAGGGTTCCTAAACTGCATGCAGGCTCCCATACTCCAGCGGTCCCCCTGTTGACTGAAGACACATGCTCAAGACCCTCGCGGTGGCCAATTACCGCTCGATCAATAAATTGGTGGTGCCCCTGGACCGGCTGAACCTGATCACCGGCCCCAATGGCAGCGGCAAATCCAACCTGTACCGCGCCCTGCGCCTGCTCGCAGAAACCGCTCAGGGCGGGGTGATCAATGCGCTGGCCCGTGAGGGCGGGCTGGATTCGACTTTTTGGGCCGGCCCGGAAACCATCAGCCGACGCATGCAAAAGGGCGAGGTGCCGGTAGAGGCCAGCGTACGCCAGGGTGTCAAACGCCTGCGCCTAGGCTTCGCCGGAGACGATTTCAGCTATGCCATCTCCCTCGGGCTGCCGGAATTGACCTTGTCCTATTTTTCCCTAGATCCGGAGGTGAAGAAGGAATGCATCTGGGCCGGGCACATTTACCGCCCGGCCAGCCTGCTGGTGCAGCGTTCCGGGCCAATGGTGCGGGCGCGCGACGGGCGCAACTGGGACGTGCTGGCCCAGCACACGCCGAATTATCACAGCCTGTTCGACCAGGTCGGCAGCCTGCGCGGCTCCCCGGAGGTATTGCTGCTGCGCGAGAGCATCCGTGGCTGGCGCTTTTATGATCACTTTCGCAGCGACGCGGAGGCGCCGGTACGCCAACCGCAACTGGGCACGCGCACGCCAGTGCTGCACCACGACGGACGGGATTTGGCCGCCGCCTTGCAGACCATCCGCGAAATCGGCGACCCCGAAGCGTTGCAACGCGCGGTCAGCGATGCGTTCCCCGGTGCACGGTTGAATATCGAGCCACTGCAGGGCGGGCGTTTTGCGATCGAGTTTTATCAGGAGGGTTTGCTGCGGCCGTTGTCGGCGGCGGAGTTGTCGGACGGCACCTTGCGTTACCTGCTGCTGATCGCGGCGCTGCTGACGCCCAGGCCGCCGACCATGATGGTGCTGAACGAGCCGGAAACCAGCCTGCATCCGGACCTGCTGCCGGCGTTGGCGCGCTTGATCATCCAGGCATCCGCGCAGTGCCAGGTGTGGGTGGTGTCCCATGCCAGCCGCTTGATTGCGGCGCTGCAGCAGGATGAGGGGTGTAATTCGATCGTATTGGAGAAGGTGCTGGGGGAGACCCGGATTGTGGGCCAGGGGATTCTGGATGCGCCGGCGTGGCATTGGCCTCAATAAGTGGTGGCAGGTAGGGCCTCATCGGCGGCAAGCCCCCTCGCACATTTGACGGTGTTCACTTATCTCTATCTGTGAACCCCATCCAGTGTGGGAAGGGGCTTGCCCCCGATAGCGATATCAGCCCTGCCACTTACCGCCTTCAACAATCACGCTCTCAGGCTTGGTGTCATCGCTCAGCTCTTTACGCACATACTGGTCGTACAGCTTGAGCAGGAACTTCTCCTCACCCAACTTCGCCAACTCGGCATTCACCCAGTCGCGCAGTTCGATGTTGCCTTTCTTCACGGCCGGTGCAATCGGCGCTTCGTCGCCGAGCTTTTCTTCCAGCACGCGATAACCTGGGTTCTGCTTGGCCCAGCTGAACAGCACCAGGTTGTCCTGCGCGTAGGCATCGCCACGGCCAGCGGACAGCGCCTGCAGCGACTCGGAGTTTTTCTCGAACTTGAGCAGCTTCCAGTCCGGGTGATTCTTGGTCAGCCAGACATCGGCAGTGGTGCCCGTGGTGACGATGGTGGTGCGGGTCGCCAGGTCATCCAGGTTTTTCACCGCGCTGTCGTTGGGCACCAGGGCCTGTACCGCGACTTTCAGGTTGGGGTTGGTGAAGTCCACCGCTTCCTTGCGCTCGGGCGTTACGGTCATGTTGGCGAGGATCAGGTCGACCTTGTCGCTCTGCAGGAACGGGATGCGGCTGGCTGGCTCGACGGCGACGAACTCGACTTTGTTTTCATCGCCCAGCAGGTCCTTGGCGAATTGGCGGCCGATATCGGTATCGAAGCCGACGTAGCGCCCGGCTTCGTTGACGAAACCGAACGGCGGCTTGTCGGTGAAAACACCCACGATCAGCTTGTCGCGCGCCTTGATCTTGTCGAGGTAGCTTGCGGCGGCAACCGGTTTTGCAGGCTCTTCGGCCTTTTTATCGCAGCCGGCGAGCAGGGCGACGGCAAACAGTGGCAGCAGTAGTTTTTTCATATCAGCTCCAGTTCCTTGGTTTTCTTAGGCAGTGTTGAAACAAAGGAGAACTTCTCCAGGAACTGCTGCGCGCGTGCGGTTTGCGGGTTCGTAAAGAATGCCTCGGGGGTGTTGTGTTCGAGGATGCGACCGGCCTCCATGAACACCACGCGGTCAGCGACGGCGCGGGCGAAGGCCATTTCGTGGGTGACGATCAGCAGGGTCATGCCATCGCGGGCCAGGCCTTGAATGACCTCCAGCACTTCCTTGACCATTTCCGGGTCGAGGGCGGCGGTGACTTCGTCAAACAGCATGACCTGGGGGTTCATGCACAGCGAACGGACGATGGCGATGCGTTGCTGCTGGCCACCGGAAAGCTGACGCGGGAAGGCGTCGCGCTTGTCGGCCAGGCCTACGCGCTCCAGCAGTTTCACCGCTTGCTCGCGGGCTTCGCGGGGGTCGCGCTTTTGCACTTTCAGCGGGCCGAGCAGGATGTTGTCGAGCACGCTCATGTGCGGGAACAGGTGGTAGCTCTGGAACACCATGCCGATGTCCTGGCGCACCTCGCGCCAATCGGTTTTCGGGCCCAGCAGCTCGTTGCCGGCAAAGCGCAGGCTCCCGCTGTGGGCCACCTCCAGTCCGTTGAGGCAACGCAGCAAGGTGCTTTTGCCGCAGCCGCTGGGGCCGAGGATCACCACCACTTCGCCGCTCTGCACGCTCAGGTCGATGCCCTTGAGCACCTGCGCCTCGCCGAAGAATTTGTTGAATCCCTGAAACTCGATCAATGCGCTCATGCTTGGGCCCAGCGCCGTTCCAGCACCTTGGAGGCGGCCGACAACGGGTAGCAGATAAAAAAGAAAAACAGGAACAGCACGCCGTAGATCAACACTGACTCGTAGGTGCGTTCGATGATTTGCTGGCCGACCTTGATTACGTCCACCACGCCGATCAGCACCGCCAGGGAGCTGGTCTTGATGATGCGCGTGTAGACGTTGATGGTCGGCGGTGTCATGCGCTTGAGGGCCTGGGGCAGCAGCACGTAGCCGTAGAGTTGCGGGGCCGAAAGACCAATCGACAAGCCCGCTTCGCGCTGGCCACGGGGCAGCGAATGCAACGCACCGCGCACCACTTCGCCCACTTCACTGGCGCCCCACAGCGACAGCACCAGCACGGCGCACCAGAAACTCGGAATGCTCAGGCCGAAGAATATCGGCAAGCCAAAAAACAGCAGGTACAGCCACACCAGCACCGGAATCGCGCGGAACAATTCCAGGTACACCCGCAGCACGGCGTTGATCAGCCGGTTGTTCAAGGTGCGCAGCACGCCGTACAACACGCCGCCGACGGTGCTGAAGGCAATACTCAGGAATGAAATCGACAGGGTTTGTGCAGCGCCCTTGCCCAGTTGCGGCAACGACACCCACAACAACTCAAGACCCGAACTGGCCATGCTGGAGCCTCCTTTCCAGGCGGCTGAGCAGCAGCGACAGCGGCAAGAACAACAGCACGCAGATCAGCGTCAACACGGCGAGCATTTCGTAGGTCTTGTAGTAGAGGGCGATGTAGCTCTTGGTGGTGTAGAGAATCTCCGGCACCGCCACGGCGGAGACCACGGTGGTCTCCTTGAGCAGGAAGATGAAATTGGCGAATAGCGCCGGCAGGCTGAGGATCCCGGCCTGCGGCAGAATCACATGGCGCAGCAGTTGCCAGTCAGAGAGGCCGATGGACTTGCCCGACTCGATCTGCGCCTGCGGCACCGCTTCCACACCGGCGCGCAGCACTTCGGTGAGGTAGGCGCCGCCGAGGAAGGTCATGGTGATGATCGCGGCCCAGAACCCTGAAATATTGAAGCCCAGGGCCGGCAGCGCGAAGTACACGAAGAACAGCTGGATCAGCAGCGGCGTGTTGCGCGCCAACTCCACGTACAGCGCCACCAGGCGCGACAGGTAGGGCGTGCGAAACACCAGCAGCGCGGCGTTGATCAGCGCCACCAGCAGGGAGGTGGCAATGGCGATCAGGCCCACTTGCAGCGTCACCCCCACGGCTTTCAGAAACGCCGGCAAGGTGCTGAGGATAAATGCGAAATCGAAGGTCATCGGAGGTCCAAAACGCCGCAGGGGTAATGCGACGTGCGCGGTTCGATCCGGCGTGGGTAACGCCGGGTAGCGCCAACTTTAAAGGTATAAAAACAATAATTTAAATACCAAAATAGCATATTGATATCACTCAAAAACCTAACCGCTTTGAGCCTGTGCAACACCCGTGGGAGCACGTCAGCTTCCACAGTTTTGACCTTATTCCAGAGCATAAAAAACGCCGACGCTATGCAAGCCGCCGGCGTTGAAACCTTGAAGGGGGTTTTGGGTTACATCAGAACGCTGGCAGTACAGCGCCGCTGTATTTCTTCTCGATGAACGCTTTGACTTCCGGGCTGGTCAGGGCCTTGGACAGTTTCTGGATTGCATCGCTGTCCTTGTTGTCCGGACGCGCTACCAGGTAGTTCACATACGGAGAATCGGCACCTTCGATCAACAGCGCGTCTTTGGCTGGGTTCAAGCCAGCTTCCAGCGCGTAGTTGGTGTTGATCAGGTCCAGGTCAACCTGGTCCAGCACGCGTGGCAGCAGGGCCGATTCCAGCTCTTTGAACTTCAGGTTCTTCGGGTTGCTGGCGATGTCTTTCGGGGTGGCCAGGGCGTTTTTCGGGTCTTTCAGGGTGATCACGCCGGCCTTTTGCAGCAGCAACAGGGCACGGCCGCTGTTGGAGCCTTCGTTAGGGATGGCAACGGTCGCGCCATCCTTGAGCTCGGAGATGTTCTTGATCTTCTTCGAGTAAGCGCCGAACGGTTCAACGTGCACGCCGACCACGGTGGTCAGGTTGGTGCCTTTACCTTTGTTGAAGTTTTCCAGGTACGGCAGGGTCTGGAAATAGTTGGCGTCCAGACGCTTCTCGGCGACTTGTACGTTGGGCTGTACATAGTCGGTGAAGACTTTGATCTGCAGGTCCACGCCTTCTTTGGCCAGGGTTGGCTTGATCAGCTCGAGGATCTCCGCGTGCGGGATCGGGGTGGCGGCAACCACCAGCTTCTCGTTGGCCTGGGCAAAGCCTGCAGTCAGGGCAGCCGCCAGTGCGGTAAACAACAGAACCTTTTTCATGCAGTGTCCTTATCGGAATTCCGGGGGCGTCTGAGACGACCGTTTTTATATGGTGTGCCAGCGAAGTGCTATCGCGGCGTGGGTGTGACAATACCTAGATTTTTTATTCCCGAACAATATCTTTTATTCACGTTGATATTCCATTTTGTTCATGTAGGAATTTACGTAATGTTTCTTGCTCGGCAGGGCTGGCACTGTTGAAGATCCGCTGCACTTGCTCCAACGGCGACCCGGCAACCGGCAGGTTCAGGTGCTCCGGCAAAATCTCGTCGCCACTACTGACTAACAATGCAAAGTGAATAACGTTTTCCAGCTCGCGGGTATTACCCGGCCAGCTGTGATGCTCCAGCACCTGCTGGGCGGCGTCGCTGATCAGCGGCACCGGCAAATCCAGGCGCTGGCTGTAGATGCCGAGGAAATATTCGGCCAACGACAGGATGTCGCCGACCCGCTCGCGCAGCGCCGGCAACTCCAGCTGGCCTTCGCTCAGGTAATGGAACAAGCGCTCATGAAACTTGCCCGCCGCCACGGCCTGGGCTAGGTCGATGCTGGTGGCGGCAACCAAACGCACATCTACCGGGCTCGGCTGATGGGCACCGACGCGGGTGACTTCATGATTTTCCAACGCGGCGAGCAACTTGACCTGAATCGGCAACGGCAAGTCGCCGATCTCGTCCAGGTACAAAGTGCCGCCGTTGGCAGAACCAAACCAGCCAGCCCGGCTGCTGGCCGCGCCACTGTGGCTACCGGCTGCGTAGCCGAATAATTCGGCGTCGGCATACGTGGGGCTGATGGCCCCGCAATTGACCGACACGAACAGCCCGCTGCGGTCGCTACCCCGGTGAATGTGGCGCGCCAACAACTCCTTACCGCTGCCGGTCTCGCCGCGAATCAACACCGGCAAGGCACGGGGGGCGAGGCTTTCGAGGTCTTCGCGCAGCTGGCGCGAGCGCGGGTCGACAAACACCAGCGCCTTGGCGCGGATGCTCAGCGGGCTTTTATCGGCGTCGGGGAAGGTCAGCAGTGGCTGGCCGTAGGTTTCATGCAGACTCATGGCAGGCTCCCGCCCCAATCCACTCAGGGACGGGGCGTTGAAAATAATCAGGCAGTGCGCCGGGCGTGGTGCTCAAGGCGGCTCTGCAGGCGATAGAGGTAAGCAAAACCCTGCTCCCAGCGCTGGTGGCCGGACTTCACATTGATATGCCCGGCGCCCGACAGGATGCCGGCTTCGGCACCCCAGTTACGCGCCAACTCCAGGGCCCGTGGGGCGCTGACGGCGGCGTCGTTATCAGAGCTGACTACCTGGCTGGGAAACGGCAACAGGGTGGTGGGAATCGGTGCGAAATTACGCAAGGCAGGTGAGCAGGCCGGCCGTTCGACATCGGCCGGGGCCACCAGCAAGGCACCCCGCACCTGACGCAGAAATTGCAGAGGCGCCGTCGCCGCCCAATGCGCCACCGTGATGCAACCCAGGCTATGAGCAATGAGGATCACCGGCGTGCTGTCGGCTGCGATGGCCTCGGCCAGTGCCGCCACCCAGTCTTCGCGACGCGGGGTCAGCCAATCGGCCTGCTCCACGCGGGCGCTGTTGGGCAGGCTGTTCTGCCAGTGACTTTGCCAATGATCTTCTGGCGATCCTTGCCAGCCCGGCACGATCAGATAACGAATCGACTCGCTGTGCATGGGTGTGCCCTCCTGCAGCGTTTAACGTTGCTGACCAGTATAGGGACGCGGTTTATATTCGTTAAGGAATAAGAAGCTATTTATTAATAACCAAAAACTCAAATCTGATGAATTTCAAAATGTGGGAGGGGGCAAGCCCCCTCCCACACTGACCTGGTTTCACAGTCCAATTGCAGTGGTTTTCAGGTCGTGAGCTGGGTCCGAGGCAGGCAGTCAAGGGTGCGATCTACCACCGTCTTGGCCATTTCCAGCAAATGCCACACCGCATGGACCTTCGCGCGGTCGTGCGGCTGCAGGTGCTCACAACAGTCCCACACTGTGGCCGAGGCACTATGGATCATGTGAGCGATATAAAGTTGGGCGTCTTCGAAACTGAGGTTTTCGTTGGCGACGAGGCAATCGAGGGGTGGATCGGGGAGTGCTTTGGTCATGGTGTAACTCCAATAGGAACACCAGCGCACCCGAGGGTGCCCCACGCACAGCCACCATAACCGCGGATGTGAACCGTGTGCCTATTGAACTCAGGCTGCTAAACCCGATCACTGAAAACCAGCGACGGGCCGAAGACTAGCCATCCATTCCAACAGCCACAAGGCGGCGGGGATTGTCTCGGAAACGTCCTGCAATTTAAAGGGACACGACTTGCTGGCCCTTTACAAACCATGACGAGATTGGAGCAAAAAAAGGCCGCACCCTGCCAAGGAGACGGCCAAAAAATTGTCGAGGCTTTTGCATTCAACGGGCGGTAATCACCGACAGCTTGGTAATGCCCGCACGTTCGATCGACGCCATGGCTCGCGCCACTTCGCCGTAGTTCACACCATCGTCAGCCTGCAGTTGCACCCGCACATCGGGGTCCTTGGCTTTCGCCGCCTGCAGGTTGAATTCCAGCAGGTCCGGCTGGATTTCGTCCTTGTTGATAAACAGTTTGCCGGCGCCGTCGATGCTGACCACCAGCGGGTCCTTCTGCTCGACCGGGGCCACGGCCTCGGTCTTGGGCAGGTTGATCGGAATCGCGTTGGTCAGCAGCGGCGCGGTGACGATGAACACCACCAGCAGGACCAGCATCACGTCCACCAGCGGTGTGACGTTGATCTCGCTCAGTACCTCATCGCTGTCTTGCGTGGAGAAGGCCATCTCAGGACGCCTCCTTCACTTTCTGCGGGTTGCCGGCGGCGGATTTGCTCAGCGTCGGGTGCAGCAGCACGCGGAACGAATTTTTCTGCGCCAGGCTGTAGAAGTCGTGGGCGAAGTCGTCCAGGTCGGCGGCGGTCAGCTTGAGGCGACGCAGGAAGTAGTTGTAGACCAGCACCGCCGGTACCGCGACGGCGATACCTACGCCCGTGGCAACCAGTGCGGCACCAATCGGGCCGGCGACGGTTTCGAGGCTGGCAGAACCGGCGGCGCTGATGCCCTTCAAGGCTTCCATGATGCCCCACACGGTGCCGAACAGGCCGATGAACGGCGAGGTGCTGCCGATACTGGCGACCACGGCCAGGCCGGTTTCCAGGGAGCGCCGTTCACGAACGATCTGCTGGCGCAGGGCGCGTTCGAGACGGTCCTGATGGTTGATCGCCTGGCTCAGGTCGGCAGCGTGTGGGGTTTCGCCCACCTGGATTGCGGCATAACCCGCCTGGGCCACACGGGCTGCGGCGCCGGGTTGGGTTTCAGCCAGCTCGGCGGCCGAGTCGAGACTCGACGCCGCCCAGAACTGTTTGTGGAGTTTGCGATCCTGCGCCTTGAGGCGGCCGAACTGCACACCCTTGAGCAGGGCCAGGCCCCAAGTGGCGATCGAAAAGACCACCAGCAGCCAGATCACCGCGCTTTCGATGGATTCAAGTGGAGATGCTAATGCCATGATGTGTTCCCTCTGTGCAGGTCGCGGCGTGTGCAACACACCGCAGCCGAATAGTTAGTGAATCTTGAAATCGATCGGTACGCTGACCCAGCCGTCCTGCGCTACATCGCCCTGCTTGGCCGGCACGAAGCTCCAGCGCTTCACGGCGGTCAGTGCGGCGTCGTCGAGTTGCTGGCGACCGCTGCTCTTCTGGACCTGGATCTCACCCGGCTTGCCGCTGGCCAGCACATGCACCCGCAGCAACACCGTGCCTTCCCAACCGCGACGCTGAGCCAGTGACGGATATTCCGGCGCCGGGTTCTTCAGGTAAGCGGCGTTGGCCGAAGCCGGTGTGACCGGGGCTGGGGCCGGTGGAGCAGGTGGTGCGGGCGGTGCAGGTGTCGGCGGTGCTGGCGGTTGCTCGACCGGTTTGGGTGCGGGCTGCGGCTTGGGCACCGGCTTCGGCACGGGCTTGGGTTTGGGAATCGGTTTTTTCGGCGCCGGCTTGGCGGCCAATTCGTCCACCACGGGCGGTGGTGGCTCGACCACCGGCGGCGGCGGTGGTGGCGGCGCAGGCGGTGGCGGTTCGACCACAGGCGGCGCCGGCTGGGAAAATTCGATGGTCATCGGCGGAATTTCCGGCGGCACGATCGGCAGCACCGGGGTCGGCTTCTGCGCCACCCAGTAGATCACTGCGCCGTGCAGGGCCAGGGCCAGCAAACCGAGCAGAATCCCCTCGCGGCGACTCAAGATGCCCTTGGGGGTTTTCTGCGTTCGCAGTTGCCCCAACGGCGCACGGTGCGGCCGGCCAAGGTCGACCAACTCACCACCCGGTGCCTGGCGCCACGGCGCCTCGTGTGCACTGGCGGCGGTCTGGACATTGCCCATTGATTCACTCCCTACGGTTTTAAAACAAAAAAACCGACAGGCCTGCATGGAAGGCCGTCGAGGGCTGAATCATCGGGGCCAGACGCTTATCTCTTAAAGTAATCTTTAAAGTTATACATAGACCCAAACCGAATAAACAAAACAAGCTGAAACGTCAAAGCCCCGTTCTGTGCGGGCTGGCGAGCAGCACGAATTTTTCGATGCTTTTCAGGCATACAAAATATTCGGCAAAGGCATCGCTCAATGCGGGTTGTTCGCGCACAAATCGAGCAATTGGCGCTGCAGGCTCTGCCCTGATGCGCCCAGGCCAGTCCGGGCGTACAGCGCCAGGCGCACACCTTGCACTGACGGCAAACCGCAGTCCGGCCCCAGCACCACATGCCCCGGCTGTACCACCCGGGTCGGCAACAGGCTGATGCCCAACCCGGCCGCCACCGCCGAACACACACTGGCGAGGCTCGCGCTGGAATAGCCGATGCGCCAGCGCCAGCCCGCCACTTCCAGGTGCTGCAACATTTCATTGCGATACAGGCCCCCCACCGGAAAGGCCACCAAGGGCAAGGGGTCGCGTCCCAGTGACGGCGTGCTGCGGCTGTCCACCCAACACAGCGGTTCTGGCCAGGAGGCGAGGCAGTCGTCGCTGTCACCCATTTGCTTGACCAACAGCACATCGAATTCGCCGCTGCGGTATTGGCGTTGCAACTCGGGGCCCAGGCCGCTGGTGACCTCCAGGCGTACCCGCGGATAGGCCAGCACAAAGGCGGAGAGCAACGGCATCAGGCGTTCGGCGGCGAAGTCTTCTGGCACACCGAGGCGCAGCACGCCGTCACTCTGCTGGTTGATCAGCACGTCGGCAGCCTCTTCATGCAGTGCCAGGATGCGCCGCGCGTAGGCCAGCAAGCGTTCTCCCTCGACGGTGGCCACCACGTGACGCTGATCGCGGTCGAGCAACTGGCACGCGACGGCGTCTTCCAGACGGCGAATCTGCTGGCTCACGGTGGATTGGGTCAGGTGCAGGCGCTCAGCGGCGCGGGTGAAATTGCCGCAGTCCACCACGGCGACAAAACTGCGTAACAACACGGGATCGAACATCGCGGCCACCATTGCATTTGCCACTGATTGGCATGGTTATATTTAATTTCAGAATACATCGGCGGCTGCGCATACTTCATCTTTCATCTTGCCGAGGCTATTTCATGAGCGACGATCAACAGCATCTGCAACGCGCCATCGCGCTGGCGCACACCAATGTCGCCGAGGGTGGCCGCCCGTTCGGCGCGGTGCTGACGCGCCACGGCGTGGTGCTGGTTGAAGCCGTGAATGAGATCCACCTGACCCAGGACCCCACCGCCCACGCCGAGCTGCTGGCGATCCGCAAAGCCAGCCAGCAGGTAGGCGCACGCCTGGAGGGTTGCGTGATCTACGCCAGCGGCCAACCCTGCCCGATGTGCCTGAGCGCCATGTACCTGTGTGGCGTGGAGCGGGTGGTGTTTGCGGCCAGCAACGCGATGGCCGAACCCTTCGGGCTGTCGACGGCGGCAATCGGCCAACAGGTCGGCTTGCCCCTCGGCGAACAGCGCTTGCCGATCCAGCACCTGCCCGATGCCGCGATGACCACGCTGTACCACCAATGGAAAACCCTGCATGACCCTCAATAAATCCCTCGCCGGCTGGGGCCTGCTGGTGGTGCTCGGCCTGAATTTGCGGCCGATTCTCAGCTCCATCAGCCCGTTGCTCGGCGACATTCGCCTGGCCACCGGCCTGAGCTTCCAGAGCAGCGCCCTGCTCACCAGCCTGCCGGTGATTTGCATGGGCCTGGTGGCGCTGGTGGGCGTGCGTGTCGAGGCGCAACTGGGCGAACGGCGCGGCATCGCCCTGGGCCTGATGATGATTCTGCTGGCGTGCCTGGCGCGCTGGCTGCTGGGCCAGGGCTCGACACTGCTGGTCACCGCGTTGCTGGGGGGTGCCGGCGTGGCGCTGATCCAGGCGCTGGTACCGGCGATGATCAAGCGCGAATTCCATCACCGCGTGCCCGTGGCGATGGGCGTGTATTCAGCCTCGCTGATGGCCGGCGGCGGTCTGGCCGCGTTGTTCAGCCCGTTGGTGGCCTCGCACTTCCAGGACTGGCAGGCCGGCTTGGGCGTGTGGCTGTTGCCCGCGCTGGGGGCGCTGTTGCTGTGGGCCTGGCTGCCCCTCGGCGCAGCCAAGGGCACAAAAGAGATTCCTGCGTTCAAGGGCCTGCGCAACCGCCGCGCGTGGCTGCTGGCGCTGTACTTCGGCCTGGTGAATTGCGGCTACATGAGCCTGGTGGCGTGGCTGCCGGCGTTCTATCAGCAATTGGGCTGGGGCGTGTTGCCCAGCGGTTCGCTGCTGGCGTTCATGACGATCTTCCAGGTGCTTGCCGCGCTGCTGATGCCGGTGCTGGCGCAACGCGGCGTGGACCGTCGGCCGCTGCTGTGGATCAGCCTGCTGGCCCAGGCCATCGGCTACCTCGGCCTGATCATCGCGCCGCTGCAATTGACCCATGTGTGGGTGGCCTTGTGCGGCTTCGGCCTGGGCGCGTGTTTTGCCCTGAGCCTGCTGCTGACCCTCGACCACCATCGCGACCCGCGCCAGGCCGGGCAATTGGCCGCGTTTGTGCAGGGTGTGGGTTTCCTGATCAACGCCATTTCGCCGTGGATGACCGGCTGGTTGCGTCAGCTCACCGGCAACTTCGTCAGTGCCTGGGTGGTGCTGGCAGTCACCGCCGTGGCAATGCTGGTGGTAACCCGCGTGTTCCGCCCGGCCAGCTACCGCACGGCGCCTGCTCTATAGATATGCATTTAAGATCTATATAAAACAATAATGCTTCATTGACGGAATAAGCAGCACCCTTAAAATCCCGGTTCCCCTCTTGGACGCCGGGCTTTCCATGGATCTTCGCCAACTGCGCTATTTCATTGCGCTGAACGAGCACCGCAGTTTCGTGCGCGCGGCCGACGCCATGGGTATCACGCAGCCGGCGTTCAGCCGCAGCATCCAGGGCCTGGAGCAGGAATTGGGCTGCGTGCTGGTCGACCGTGCCAACAAGGACTTGCGCCCCACGCCAGAAGGCCAGGTGGTGCTGCAACACGCCTTGAGCCTGGTGCAAGGCGCGGCGCTGCTCAGCCATGAAGTCACGCGCATGACCAAGCTCGATGCCGGCGAAGTCCGCTTGGGCAGCGATGCCGTGGCGGCGGTGCACCTGGTACCGCAGGCCATGGCGCGATTCATCACCACCTACCCCAAGGTGCGCACCGGCCTGCAGGTGGATAACTGGGAAAAACTCGGGCGCAGCCTCAACCGCGAGGAGATCGAGTTTTTCATCGCCGATGTGCGCCATTTCGAAGCCGACCCTAACTTCCAGACCCAGGCCCTGACGCCCCGGCGCAACGTGTTTTTCTGCCGCGCCGGGCACCCGCTGCTGGCCAAGGACAGCCTCTCCACCAACGATCTGTTTGGCTACCCGCTGGCCACGCCGCTGATCGCACCGGGCATTCGCAAGGTGCTGGCCAACCTCAGCGGGCGCATCGATTTTGCACCGGCCATCGAGATTGAGCAGTTCGCCGCACTGGCCAGCATCGTGCTTCAGTCGGACGCCATTGGCCTGGGCGCCGAAGACGCCTTCGTCACGGCATTCGCCAGCGGTGAGCTGAACGTGCTGCATTGGCGCAACCTGCCCCACAACCTCGACAGCCTCAACAACCGCTGCGGCGTGATCAGCCGCGCTGGGGTGCGCCTGTCACCTGCGGCGAAGGCGTTGATCGAGACCCTGCAGGCGGTGGAAAGCCAAGCCGATTGGCCCGCGCAAACGTCCCGAAGTCATTGAAGCGCACGCCCATCTGCGCCATCACCTTATGGGCCACCCTGGCCGTCATCTGGCGAATGTAGAACGGCTCCTTCACCACAAAATGATGGATGCCGTGGGTGCTGCCGAAGTTGAAGCAGAACGCCTGCATCGGCCACAGCCACCAAGGGTTCAGCACCTGAGTCTGCTGGATCACGTTGCCCGGTTCGACATCGCCGTAGTAGTGCATGTTGGAGCTGACGAAATGCAGGCAAAAGGTGCGCAGCACATTGGGGCCGATGATCACCACGGCGGCGATGTCGATCACCTGCATCACCTGCAAGGTCGTGGCCGACCACTCGATGGGCGTGCCCAACAGCTGGGCGATGCCGTTGGCCGCATGAAAACCGAGGAACACATACCACGCGCCCCAATGCAGCAACGCCAGCGGTGCGTAGACCAGCAGCACGCGCTTGAGGATGCTGAATTTGTGCTTCCAGGTCTTGGCCCGCAGCATGCGGATGAACGCCGACATCACGTTATCGCCAACCATCAGCAGCCGCGCCAGGCCCCAGGGCTCGCCGTTGGTGATGGCGCGTTCTTCCATGTCCGCCTCGGTGCCGGAGACCTTGTGGTGGTTGAGGTGCAAGTGCCGGCGAACCCACGGGTTGATGGTACTCGGCCGTGCCAGCCACACCAGGCCCATCATCAGGTTGTGGGGCAGGCGCTGCTTGCGAAAATACATGCTGTGGATCAGGTCGTGTTCCAGCTCGTGGGTCAGCGAGGCGAGAAACGCATTAATCAGCAGGCACGCCCAACCGGCCAGGTCACCGTTGATATAGAGCGCTGCCGAACCCAGCATGCCGAACAGCGCAAAGGCCAGGATGCCCGCGCCCAGCGCGTCCTGATGCGCCAGCCAGGGATGTTGCCGGCGCAGGCGCACGCCTTCGGCCAACACCACGTCGCGAATGTGCGCCGCGCGCTGTTGCGCGTTCATCTGCTGGGGACTTGCAGAAGTACCGTCCATGCTTCCATCCTCTGGTTAACCGATGTGTCCATCCTGCCCCAAGCGATCTGGCAGGACGCTAGCCCCGGACGCCAACCTGTTGACCGCAAGCGCCAATCGCCATGACCGAACCCACCTCCCTTGCCAGCTGGACCCGTGCCCTGCGCAAGCAACTCGATGCCCTGGGCCTCGACAGCGCCGCGCTGTGCGCTCAGGCCGGGCTCGACCCGCAACAGATGGACGACCCCAACGCGCGCTACCCGCTGTCGGCCACCACGCGTTTGTGGGCATTGGCGGTACAGGCCAGCGGCGATCCGGCGATTGGTTTGCGCGTGTCGCGGTTCGTCAGCCCCACCACATTCCACGCACTGGGCTATGCGCTGGTGGCCAGTGGCAGTTTGCGCGAGGTGTTCGAGCGCATCGTGCGCTATCACCAAGTGGTCAGCGATGCGCTGCGCCTGGAGCTCGACGGCGATGGCGAGCGCTACCGCTTTCGTCTGCTGCAACCACTGGACAGCCCGGCGCCGGCGCTTGAGGCCATCGATGCGTTTGCCGCGATTTACGTGCGCACCTGCCGCAATCGCCTGGGCCGGGATTACGCGCCACTCGCGGTTTACCTGCGGCGTCCGCAACCGGACGACCCGACGCCGTGGCACGCCGTGTTTCGCGCGCCGGTGTTTTTCGGTGCCGAGGAAGACCGCCTTGAGTTCGCTGCAGCCGATTTCGACAGCCACCTGGACGACGCCAACCCGGAGCTGGCCGAGCACAACGAAACCGTGCTCAAGCGCACCCTCGCCCAGCTGCAACCGCTGACCTGGGAGCGCAAGGTGCGCCGGGTAATCGAAGCGCAACTGCCCGATGGCGAGCCGAGTGCCGAACGCGTCGCGCAGGCGCTGCACTTGAGTTTGCGCAGCTTGCAGCGGCATCTGGCGGATGAAGGCTGCCGGTTTGACGCGTTGCTCAATGAGTGCCGGGAGAATGTGGCGTTGTTGCATCTGCGCGACCCGCAGTGCTCATTGGCGGAAATCAGTCATTTGTTGGGGTTTGCCGATACCAGCAGTTTCAACCGGGCGTTCAAGCGGTGGACGGGAATGACGCCGGGGCAGTTTCGGGAGGGGTTGAGGTAGGGGGATTTGTGGCGGCGGGTAGGGCCTCATCGGGGGCAAGCGCCCTCCCACATTAAACGGCATTTCAAGTTTGGAACTCGGTCACCTGTGGGAGGGGGCTTGCCCCCGAGAGCGTCAGTACAGTCACCGCCCACGCCGCAGCAGCTTCCTCACCCGCGCCACCAACGCCTTGTCCTCAAATGGCTTGAGCAAATAATCATCCTCATGCAGTTCCAACCCGCGCAGGCGGTCTTCAATCCCGTCCGGCGTGGTCAAGAACAACACCGGCGTGTCGCCCTTCTGACGGATCGCCTGCTGCAGCTTCCAGGCATTCAAGCCCGGCAACATGACATCCAGGATCACCAGGTCATATTCAGTGCTTTCAACAAAGCGCAACGCCGCCATGCCATTGGCCGCAACTTCGATCGTGAAGCCGGCCTCGCTCAAGCCCTGGGCCATGCGCCGCGCCAGCTGGGGCTGGTCTTCCACTAACAACACCTGCATGCCTTACCTCGTGGTTTGATTACAACTTTGTCATCAAATTGTGCGGCGTGTGACCGCGTGCGCTGGCTAACGTGACGGCCTGCTTTATGGAGCCCTCACTATGTATCGCACTGCCCTGTTCTTGAGTCTCGCCGTCTGCACCGCCGCCCAGGCTTCGCCGCCGTTGCCGCGGCATGCCGAGCTTGATCTGCGCACCGCGCGCCAGTTGGCCGATGCCAGCCTGGCCCACTGCACCGCAGCACTGACCGTGCTCGACCGCGGCGGCAACCTGCTGCTGGGCCTGCGGGCCGATGGCGTTGGCCCGCACAACAGCATCGCCAGCCAGCGCAAGGCGTACACCGCGCTGTCGACCAAAACCCCGACCCGCTTGTTTGCCGAGCGCGCCCGCAACAACCCCGAAGCGGCCAACCTTAACAGCTTGCCCGAGTTGCTGTTGCTCGGCGGCGGCGTACCGCTGTTCGCCGATGCCGAATTGGTCGGCGCGCTGGGCATTGCCGGTGCCGGTGGTGCAGCGCAGGACGAAGCCTGCGCCGTACAGGCTGCCGAGCAACTGGGCCTGAAAATCACCCGCTGACCCCTCCTCGAAAGGACCTCTCAATGAAAACCCTAAGCATGACCCTCGCCGCCCTCAGCCTGAGCGGCCTGTCCAGCCTGGCACTGGCAGATGGCAATCCCCTGAGCGTGCACGTGCTCAACCTGGAGAACGGCTTGCCGTCTGCCGGTGTCAGCGTGACCCTCGAACAGCACGTGGGCAATCAATGGCAATCGCTGTCTGAAGGCGTGACCAATCAGCAGGGCCGCATCGCCGAATTGTTCCCGGCCAACCGCAGCCTGCAGCCGGGTGAGTATCGCGTGGTGTTCAAGACCGGCGATTACTACAAAAAAGCCGGCCGTGAGACGTTTTTCCCCGAAGTACCGGTGATTTTCCAGGTCAAGCAGGCCGATCAGCATTACCACATCCCGCTGTTGCTGAGCCCTTACGGTTTCTCGACCTATCGCGGCTCCTAGGACCTCGACAGTGGCAGGATCGCGGTAGTGCAGCGGCTTGTTGCCGGGATGGCAGACAGGGCATGATCGAACCTCCCCCAGGAGGAAAAACAATGAAAAGCCTCGTCGACCACCTTAGCCAATACGCCGCCTACCACCGCGAACCACGCAACATTGCCAGCCACTTCATCGGCATCCCGCTGATCGTTGTGGCCGTCGCCGTGCTGCTCTCGCGCCCGGAGTGGGCCGTGGGCGGCCTGTGGATTTCTCCTGCCGTCCTCCTCGCACTGTTCAGCGCCGTGTTTTACCTGCGCCTGGAACTTGCGCTGGGCGCACTGATGACCGTGTTGATGGGGTTGTCGGTGTGGGCCGGGCATGTGCTGGCAGCGCAGAGCACGCTGGTGTGGCTGAGCAGTGGCATCGGAATGTTCGTGGTGGGCTGGGTGATCCAGTTTGTCGGGCATTACTACGAGGGCCGCAAGCCCGCGTTTGTGGATGACGTGTCGGGGCTGATCGTCGGGCCATTGTTCGTGGTGGCGGAGCTGGCGTTTCTGCTGGGGTTGCGGCATGACCTCAAGCAGCAGATCGAGGCGCGGTCGGGCCCTGTGGCGCGCCGAGACCTCAAGCCGGGTCAAGTCTAAATCTGGGAGGGGGCAAGCCCCTCCCACCGTTTGATCCCATTCCACAGTTAGCGTGGTGGCGGGTTCTCAGGCCTTTTGCCAGACCTTGGGTTTGAAGAACAAGGTCTCACCACGCGCCAAACCGCTGAGGCTGTCGTGGTCCTTGACCACTTCGGCTTCGATCAGCTCGCTCTGGCCTTCCACCTTCAACGTCACCCGCGTCGTCGCACCCAATGGGCGAATGTCGCGCACTTCGGCAGCGTGGTGGTCTTCCAGTTCATGGCGCGACAGCGACACTTCGTGGGGACGGAACAGCACGTGGTTGTCTTCCCCCAGGTGCAGGCGGTTGGAGTCGCCAAGGAAGTGATAGACAAAATCACTCGCCGGGTTTTCGTAGACTTCGCCCGGTGAGCCGATCTGCTCGATCACGCCCTTGTTCATCACCACGATACGGTCGGCGACTTCCATGGCCTCTTCCTGGTCGTGGGTCACGAACACCGAGGTCAGGTTGATGTCTTCGTGCAGGCGCGCCAGCCAGCGGCGCAGCTCTTTACGCACCTTGGCGTCAAGGGCGCCGAAGGGTTCGTCGAGCAGCAAGACCTTGGGTTCCACCGCCAGGGCGCGGGCCAGGGCGATACGCTGGCGCTGGCCGCCGGAGAGTTGCTCCGGGTAGCGGTCCGACAGCCAATCCAGCTGCACCATGTTCAGCAGTTCGTGGACTTTGCTGGCGATCTGGCTTTCGCTCGGGCGCTGGTTCTTCGGCTTCATGCGCAGGCCGAAGGCAACGTTGTCGAACACGGTCATGTGGCGGAACAGCGCATAGTGCTGGAACACGAAACCGACGTTGCGATCACGCACGTCGTGGCCGGACACGTCTTCACCGTGGAACACGATGCTGCCGTCATCCGGCGTTTCCAGGCCGGCGATGATGCGCAGCAAGGTGGTCTTGCCGCAGCCGGACGGGCCAAGCAACGCCACCAGCTCGCCACTCTGGATATCCAGATTGATGCTGTTCAGGGCCTTGAAGGCGTTGAAGTTCTTGCTGACATTACGGACTTCGATCGACATGACTTATTCCTCACCGGCACTGTTGCGCAGGCGGTTGATACGGTTCTCGCTCCACTGCTTGAGCAGCAGGATGAAGAGCGCCAGGATCAGCAGCAGGCTGGCCACCGCAAACGCGGCGACGTGGTTGTATTCGTTATAGAGAATCTCGACGTGCAGCGGCAGCGTATTGGTGACGCCACGGATGTGGCCGGACACCACCGACACCGCGCCGAACTCACCCATGGCCCGCGCGGTACAGAGCACCACGCCATAGATCAGGCCCCACTTGATATTCGGCACGGTCACATGCCAGAACATCTGCCAGCCATTGGCGCCGAGCAGGCGTGCGGCTTCCTCTTCCTGGGTGCCCTGCTCCTGCATCAGCGGGATCAGTTCACGGGCCACGAACGGCACGGTGACGAAGATGGTCGCCAGCACAATGCCGGGCAAGGCGAAGACGATCTGGATGTCGTGGTCCTGCAACCATGGGCCGAAGAAGCCCTGGGCACCGAACATCAGCACATACACCAGACCGGCGATCACCGGCGATACCGAGAACGGCAGGTCGATCAGCGTTACCAGGATGCTCTTGCCACGGAACGAGTACTTGCTCACGCACCAGGCGGCGCTGACGCCGAACACCACGTTGAGCGGCACCGAAATCGCCACGGCGATCACCGTGAGTTTCAGCGCCGACAGCGCGTCGGGTTCGAGGATCGCGGTAAAGAACGCGCCGAGGCCGTTCTTGAGGCCCTGGGTCACCACGATCAGCAGGGGCAACAGCAGGAACAGCGCGAACACCAGCCAGCCGAGGCCGATCAGGATACGTCGCGAAGCAGCGCTGCCACGGCGGGCGGCGTTGGCCGAGGACGCGGCGGAAATAGACGATTGGGACATGTTCCGCGCCTCCTTATGGACGTTCGATACGCCGCTGCAACAAGTTGATCAGCAGCAGCAGGACAAAGGAAACCACCAGCATCAGCACGCCGATGGACGTGGCGCCGCGGTAGTCGTATTGGTCGAGCTTGACCATGATCAGCAGCGGCAGGATCTCGGTTTTCATCGGCATGTTGCCGGCGATGAAGATCACCGAACCGTACTCACCCACGCCGCGGGCAAACGCCAGGGCGAAACCGGTCAGCCAGGCGGGCAGCAAGGCGGGAACGAGGATGTGGCGGAACACCTGCAACGGCTTGGCGCCCAGGCACGCGGCGGCTTCTTCGACCTCGCGGGGGATGTCGGCCAGTACCGGCTGCACCGTGCGCACCACGAACGGCAACGTGACGAAGGTCAGTGCCAGGGTGATGCCCAGCGGGGTGTAGGCGATCTTGAAGCCCAGGTCTGCGGCAAATTGGCCGACGAAACCGTTGGGCGTGTACAACGCGGTCAGCGCGATACCCGCGACGGCGGTGGGCAGGGCGAATGGCAGGTCGATCATCGCATCGATGATTTTGCGGCCGGGGAAGGTGTAGCGCACCAGCACCCAGGCCAGCAACGTGCCGATCACGCCGTTGATCAGCGCGGCGTATAACGCAGTGCTGAAGCTCAGTTTCAACGCCGCCAGCACGCGCGGTGCGGAGATGATGTTCCAGAACTGATCCCAGGTGAGTTGGGCGGCGTGTACAAACATCGCCGCGAGGGGGATGAGCACGATCAGGCTGAGGTACACCACGGTGTAGCCCAGCGTCAGCCCGAAGCCGGGTATGACGGGGGAGATACGACGCGACATAAGAGTCCTTGGTTAAAGGGTAGAAACCACTGTAGGAGCGAGCTTGCTCGCGAAGAACTCAAGGGCACCGCGTTCATTCAGCATGCCCGCGCCATCGTTGACGATCTTCGCGAGCAAGCTCGCTCCTACAGGTACTTTGGCTTACTGCGCCGTGTAGATCTGGTCGAACACGCCACCGTCGTTGAAGAATTTCGGTTGGGCAGTTTTCCAGCCGCCGAAGTCTTTGTCGATAGTCACCAGGTCCAGTTTAGGGAACTGTTGGGCGTATTTGGCGGCCACTTTTGCATCACGTGGGCGGTAGAAGTTCTTTGCCGCGATTTCCTGGCCAGCCGGGCTGTACAGGTGCTTCAGGTATTCAGTGGCGATTTCGGTGTTGCCCTTTTTCTCGGCGTTCTTGTCGACCACGGCCACTGGCGGCTCCGCGAGGATCGACAGGGAAGGCACGACGATATCGAACTTGTCAGCACCGCCGTCTTCTTTCAGGGCCAGGAAGGCTTCGTTTTCCCAGGCCAGCAACACGTCACCCTGACCGTTGTTGACGAAGGTGATGGTCGAACCGCGTGCGCCGGTGTCCAACACTGGCACGTGCTTGAACAGCTCTTTCACGTATTCCTGGGCCTTGGCTTCGCTGCCACCGGCCTTGAGGCCATAGGCCCAGGCGGCGAGGAAGTTCCAGCGCGCACCGCCGGAGGTTTTCGGGTTCGGGGTGATCACGGACACGTCTTTCTTGATCAGGTCGCCCCAATCCTTGATGCCTTTAGGGTTGCCCTTGCGCACCAGGAACACGATGGTCGAGGTGTACGGGGTGCTGGCGTCCGGCAGGCGGGTCTGCCAGTTTTCCGGGAGGGTCTTGCCCAACTTGGCGATTTCGTCGATGTCACCGGCCAGGGCCAGGGTCACGACGTCGGCGCGCAGCCCGTCGATCACGGCGCGGCCTTGCTTGCCCGAGCCTCCGTGGGATTGCTGGATCTTGATGGTGTCGCTGGGGTGAGATTCTTTCCAGAACTTGGTGAACTCAGCGTTGTAGTCCTGGTACAGCTCACGGGTAGGGTCGTAAGAGACGTTGAGCAACTCGTAGTCCTTGGCAACGGCGGAACCTGCAAACACGGCGCTGGCCAGGGCGGCCAAGGCGTAACGGCGAATCGACGACATAGAAGCTCCTGAAATTCTGGGGTGTTGGCTTTTTCTTATAGTTGCGGGTCTAGCATGCGAATCGCCGTTCTTGCTTAGCTCGGTTTGTTACCCGGGTTCTGCAGACGGAATTTTTCCTTGCGTTCAATCTGTACCACTTGCGCGTTGTGCACAGTGATTTCCACCGCGCCGAACCGCAGATCGCGCAATGCGCTCTGGATCTCACGCAAAATGGCTGCTTCGTCCTGGCCGTCGACGCTACGTAGAGATGCGCTCATGGTCTCGCTCCTGAAATGAAAAGTGCGTGCCTTGCAGTGGCGGCACTGCTTGCGGCGTGAGGGCGATAGTAGATAAGCGCGGATATTCTTAAAAATACTATTTAAGAATGTTTATATAACCAGAAAGAATTTTCTGGTGGGACGTGGGGTTGCGTGAGGATTTTGGGTGATGCGGCCAACATTTAGCCCTGTGACGAGCAAAATGCGGGAGGGGGCTTGCCACTCCCACATGTTGGCTGCATTTCAACTCCGTATTGGGGGTGCCCGGCTCCAGTCAATCTCCTGAGCCGGCACCGGCCTGCCAAACCAATACCCCTGCCCCAAGTCGCACGCATGCTCCAGCAGAAACCGCGCCTGCTCCACCTGCTCGATGCCTTCGGCATGCACCTGCATGCCCATGCTTTTTGCCAAGGCAATGACCACGCGCACAATCGCCGCGTCGTCTTCATCCCATGGCAGGCCGGCGACGAAGCCCTGGTCAATCTTGAGTTTCTGCACCGGCAGGCGCTTGAGGCGCAGCAGCGAGGAATAACCGGTGCCAAAGTCGTCGATGGCCAGGCGCAAGCCCAGCTCGCGCAGGCGGTGCAGTTGTTCCAGCGCCACCTCGGGATCGTCCATCACGGCGCTTTCGGTGACTTCCAGTTCAAGGAGCGCCGGGTCCAGGCCCGTGTCATGCAGCACCTGGGCAACCTGGTCGTAGAGCTCGCGACGCGCGAACAGACGGCTGGAGACATTGATAGCGATAAAGCCCAGCGGCGTGCCATCGGCCAACCACTGGCACATCTGGCGACAAGCCTCGTGCATGACCCAGGCGTCGATTTCGGCGATCAGCCCGGTGCGTTCGGCGATGGGGATAAACTCGCCCGGTGGCACCAGGCCGCGCTCCGGGTGCTGCCAGCGCACTAACGCTTCGACCCCCATCAAGCGGCTGTCATGCAGATCGTGCACCGGCTGGTAATAGACGCAGAGTTCCTGCTGCTCAAGCGCGCGGCGCAGCTCGCTGGCGATTTCCACGCGGTTCTGTGCATGGGCGGTGAGCTCCTCGGTGTACAACGCATAGCCTTCGCGGCCCGCGCGCTTGGCCTTGAACAACGCGGAGTCGGCATTGCGCAGCAGTTGCTCGGCGCTCAGCGCATCGCTGGGGAACAGGCTGATGCCGATGCTGGCGCTGATAAACAGCTGGTGACCGTCAAACGTGAACGGCTGGCGCATCGCGTCAAGGATGCGCTGCGCCAGCCCCGCCGCCTGCGCCACCTGTGGACAACTTTCTGCCAGCACCGCGAACTCATCCCCACCCAGCCGTGCCAAGGTCACGCCGGGGCCGAACAGGCCTTGCAGCCGCTCGCCCACCAACTTGAGCAATTGGTCGCCGACGTTATGACCGAGGCTGTCGTTGATGATCTTGAAGTGGTCCAGGTCCAGCAGCAGCAAGGCACAGCCGCGCTTGTGGGTTTGCGCCGAGGCCAGTGCCTGCTCGGCGCGGTCGGTGAACAGCAGCCGGTTGGGCAGGTCGGTCAGGGGATCATGGTGCGCAAGGTGGGCCAGTTCGTGTTCGGAATCCTTGATTGCACTGATATCGGAAAACACCGCGACGTAATGGCTGACGTGGCCGAGGTCATCGTGAATCACTCGGATGGTTTGCCACTGTGGATAAATCTCACCGCTTTTGCGGCGGTTCCAGATTTCACCGCTCCATTCGCCGGCACGCTCCAGGCTCTGGAACATCTGCTGGTAAAAATTCGACGAATGGCGCCCGGACTTGAACAGGCTGGGCATCTGCCCGATGACCGCCTCGCGGGTGTAGCCGGTGATCTCCATAAAGGCCCGGTTGACATGCACGATCACGCCCTTGGCGTCAGTGACCAGCACGCCTTCACGGGTGCAGTCGAACACCGCAGCCGCCTGACGCAGGCGCTCGCGGTTTTCCTTCAACGGCGGCTGGAGCAGGTTCGCCCGGGCGAACCGGGCACAGAGCAGCCAGAGGGCCAGGGCGCTTACGGCGACCCATGCGTACCCGCGCAGTTGCATCCAGCGCAGGATGTCGGCGGGTTCATCGAGAAAGTTGATCAATAGGTGCTGGCTGAGTTGCAGCCACACAATGGAAAGCAGCAGATATACCAGCCCCGCACGTAGGGCACCTCGGTATGAAAACAGCATATGGTCAGTAATCCTTACCAAAAAAACAGAATCGCCCTACAAAGGCTGCGGATTATAGAATAAGAAACATCCAGTCACTCCTATCTGAAAGGCCGGCTGGTTTTCTCTGTAGGCTTAGTGATAATGCGTGAGCTGTTCTTTTCTTTATCTGAGGGCCATACAGCCTATGTGGTACAACGGTTTTCTTGACTTGTCAGCTTGGCAACTGGTGGCAGTCACTCTGTTGATGACCCACGTGACCATCGTTGGGGTCACGGTCTATCTGCATCGCTATTCAGCCCATCGCTCCCTGGAGCTCAATGCCGGCCTGAAACACTTTTTCCGCTTCTGGCTGTGGCTGACCACGGCCCAGAATACCCGCGAGTGGACCGCCATCCACCGCAAACACCACGCCAAGTGCGAAACCGTCGACGATCCCCACAGCCCGGTGATCAAGGGCCTGTCTACCGTCCTGTGCAAGGGTGCCGAACTGTACCGCGCCGAAGCGGAAAACCCCGAGACCCTGCGTATCTACGGCAAGAACTGCCCGGACGACTGGATCGAGCGCAAAATCTACACCCCCTACCCCCTGCTGGGCGTGGCGATCATGGGCGTGATCGACCTGCTGCTGTTCGGCACCATCGGCATCACCATCTGGGCGATCCAGATGATGTGGATTCCGTTCTGGGCCGCCGGCGTGATCAACGGCCTGGGCCATGCCGTGGGCTACCGCAACTTCGAATGCCGTGACGCGGCCACCAACCTGGTGCCGTGGGGCATCATCGTCGGTGGCGAAGAGCTGCATAACAACCACCACACTTACCCCAACTCCGCCAAGCTGTCGGTGAAGAAATGGGAGTTCGACATGGGCTGGGCCTGGATCAAGGTGTTCAGCTTCCTGCGCCTGGCCAAGGTGCAGCGCGTCGCACCGATCGCCCACCGCGTCGAAGGCAAGGGCCACCTGGACATGGACACTGCCATGGCGATCCTCAACAACCGTTTCCAGATCATGGCCCAGTACCGCAAGCTGGTGATCGGCCCGCTGGTCAAGCAGGAGCTGGAGAAGGTCGATCATTCGGTGCGCCACCAGTTCCACCGGGCCAAGCGTTTGCTGTCGCGGGAAACCAGCCTGCTGGACGATCGCCATCACTTGCGTATCCAGAGCATGCTGGAGCACAGCCAGGCCCTGAAAGTGATCTATGAAAAGCGCCTAGCGCTGCAACAGATCTGGCTCAAGACCAGTTCCAATGGCCACGACATGCTCGCGGCGATCAAGGAATGGGTGCATGAAGCCGAGGCAAGCGGCATCCAGTCCCTGCGGGATTTTGCCCATCAATTGAAGACCTATTCGCTGCGTCCTGCGGCGGTCTGACGGCGCTCTGGGAGGGCCCGCCCTCCCAGCCATCAGCTTTTTGGCGTCAGTTCTCGGGCGGGTCCAATCCGTCCGCCCGACGGAACTTCACCGCGATTCATCTCTCTCAAAGAACACTTCGCCATCATGGTGGCCCCTTGTTGTGACCGCTGCTCCACATCGCGGCGCGCCCAGAGAGAGTTGTGCCGATGGTTCATGAAAAGCCCTGCCTAGTCGACACCCCAACCACTGGAAGTCCTCGTCCTGCTGCGGCTGCAACCCTGCTGGCGCTCGTGCACGCCCAAGGTGAAGTCGAGCGGCTGAGCGAGCGTGAGCAGTTGCTGAGCTCGCTGCTGGTGAGCGTGAATGCGGTGCTGTGGGCCATCGATTGGGAGACGCGCCGCGTGCTGTACGTGAGCCCGGCCTATGAGCGGGTGTTTGGTCGCCCGGCCGGTCCATTGCTGGCCGATCATCGGGAATGGCGCAACAGTATTCACCCCGAAGACCTCGACTATGCCGAACACAGCCTGGCCCGCGTCCTGAGCGAAGGCGCGGTAGAAGACCGCGAGTACCGCATCATCACGGCCGACGGGCAGATTCGCTGGTTGAGCGACAAGTGCTACATCAACCAGCAGGCAGAGCCCGGTGAGCCGTTGATCGTGGTCGGCATGGCCGAAGACATCACCGAGAAGAAACAGCTGGAGCTTGAGCTGCATCGCCTCGCCACCACCGACGTGCTGACCCAGAGCAGCAACCGCCGGCACTTTTTCGAATGCGCCAACCATGCCTTCGACAATGCCTGCATCCAGGGCACGCCACTGGCCTTCCTGCTGTTGGACATCGATGACTTCAAGGACATCAACGACACCTACGGCCATCTGGAGGGCGACCAGGTGCTGCGACGCATCGCCGAGAGTGGCCGCGGCGTGTTGCGCCGGGGCGACCTGTTCGGGCGCATTGGTGGCGAAGAGTTCGCGGCCGTGCTGCCCGGCTGCGCGCCGGAGATGGCGCTGCAGGTGGCCGAACGCCTGGGTCGGGAGATACAAGAGCTGGGCTTCAGCTATGAAGGCCAGGTGTTCAGCGTGACCATCAGCCAGGGCCTGGCCAGCCTTACCGAAGAAGACGCGACCCTCGACAGCCTGTTTGCCCGCGCCGATGCGGCCATGTACGAGGCCAAGCGACTGGGCAAGAACCGCGTGGTTGCGGGCTGAAGCCGCCCCCACACTTGGGCCTGATCGCGCTCTAGGCCCTGCGCGCCCGCGTGAGCTCCGACAGTCCCACCTTGAGCAAGCGCGCGGTTTTGCCACCGGCCAACGCTTCCAGGCCTTCGTGCTCGGTCAGGCGCGCCATCTGCGCCGCCAGGTTCACCACCAGCGCATCGCGGGCGTACACGCCGCCTTCCAGGGAGTAAATCGCTGCGATCAACTGCCGAAGCTCCAGCGGCAAACGCCAGCGCGTGCGCAGCGCCGAGCCGTAGGCCGCGCCAAACGTGGCAAGGGACTCGCCGATCAGTTCATCATCCAACGCCCCACCGCCCTGGCGCCAGTCCTCCAGGCAGCGCAGCAACGCCAGGTCGCCCAGCCGATGCAGGATGCCCGCGCTGTAGCAGCGCTCGTGGTCCAGTTCGAGCATGCGCGCCAGACGGCGCGCATAGTCAGCGGTGTCCTGGGACAACTGCCAGTAACGCTCGGCATACGCCACCAGGCCCGGATCACCCAGCACCACGTTGTGCTTGAGCGCCAGGCCGAGGATCAGGTTCATGCTTTGCCCGGCGGCGAGCTTGTGCAACGCCGCCGGCAGGGTCTGCACCGGTGAGCCGTGGTGCCCGGCACTGTTGGCGGCCGCGATCAGCACCGCAGTGATTTGCGGGTCTGCGTGCACCTGGTCTTCCAGACGTTTGAGGTCGAGTCCCTCGGGGCCCAGGCTTTTCTGCACCGCCGCTTTCACATCCACCCGCAAGGGCGCGCCATCGGAAGCTTCGCGGCGGCGCTCCAGAAACACTGGCAACGTCACGCCCGGCGCCAGCGGAGGCACTTCGCAGTACACACTTTCGCCTTCGTTGAGCAGCAGGTCCTGCAGGCGCTGGGTCAAACCCTCCATGTTCAGGGGCTTGGTCAGGTACGCCGTGGGCGCCAGAGGCAGCGCCTCACGCACGCTGGCGCTGTCATTGCGACTGCTCAGCAGAATGAAGGGCAAAACCGGCGAGCGACGCTTCTGGCGCATGTTGCGCAGCAGGCTCAAGCCATCGATGCCTGGCAATTCCCAATCCGCCAGGATCAGGTCGTAGGATTTTTCTCGTAACAACGTAGCCGCATGCTGCCCGTCGGCACAGACATCAAGCCGTGCGTCGCAACGCACGTTCAATAAAACCTGCTTGAGCAGGTCTCGCGACCAAGGGTCCGCTTCGGCAATCAATACCCGGGGTACAGCCGGCAAATCAACAGCAGTCATCCAGCACGCTCCATCGGCAATGCTTGCACCTTAGTCAATGGAGCGGCCTACGTACAATGAACAAGGCCTGAATGTGTTGCAGGGGGCACAAAAAAACCCGCCGAAGCGGGTTTTTCCTGTCGAACCGGTCAGCGTGCGCTTACAGTTCGCTGAAGCACTCTTCGATGATCGCCAGGCCTTTGTCCAGCTGCTCGTCCGGCGACGTCAGCGGGACCAGTACGCGCAATACGTTGCCGTAGGTGCCGCAGCTCAACAGGATCAGGCCTTTTTCACGCGCCTTGGCCACTACCGAGGCAACGGCAGCGGCGTTTGGCTTGTGGGTGTCGCCGTCGTCGAACAGCTCGACCGCGATCATCGCGCCCAGGGCACGCACTTCACCGATCACCGGGTACTTGGCCTGGATGGCCTTGAGGCCAGTGACCAAACGCTCGCCGACAGCCTTGCAACGGTCCAGCAGGTGTTCTTCCTCGAACACTTCCATTACCGCCAGGGCCGCTGCGCACGCGATCGGGCTACCGGCGTAGGTGCCGCCCAGGCCGCCTGGCGCAATGGCGTCCATGTATTCAGCCTTGCCGCACACGCCGGCCAGCGGGAAGCCGCCAGCGATGGATTTGGCGAAGGTGGTCAGGTCGGCGGCAACGCCCATCTGCTCCATGGCGAAGAAGGTACCGGTACGGCCGGCACCGGTTTGCACTTCGTCGGCAATCAGCAGGATGCCGTGCTTGTCGCACAGTTCGCGCAGGCGCTTCATGAAGGATTTCGGCGCGACGTAGAAACCGCCTTCGCCCTGCACCGGCTCGATGATGATCGCAGCGATATCGCGCGGCTCGGCATCGTTCTTGAAGATGCGTTCGATGCTGGCGATGGAGTCGTCATCGCTCACGCCGTGCAGTTCGTTCGGGTACAACGCGCGGAACACGCCGCCGGGCATCAGGCCCATGCCGGCCGAGTACGGCACGACTTTGCCGGTGAGGCCCAGGGTCATCATGGTGCGACCGTGGTAGGCGCCGGTGAAGGCGATCACGCCGGCACGGCCAGTGGCGGCGCGGGCGATCTTCACGGCGTTTTCAACAGCTTCGGAACCGGTGGTGACCAACAGGGTTTTCTTGGCGAAATCACCCGGGACCTTGGCGTTCACTTTCTCGCACACTTCTACGTAAGGCTCGTAAGCCAATACCTGGAAGCATGTGTGGGTCAGCTTGTTCAGTTGCTCGGTCACGGCCGCAATGATTTTCGGGTGCACGTGGCCGGTGTTCAGCACGGCGATACCGCCGGCGAAGTCGATGAACTCGCGACCTTCAACGTCGGTCACGGTGGCGTTCTTCGCCGACTCGGCGAAGATCGGGTGAATCTGGCCAACACCGCGCGGGACAGCGGATTCGCGGCGTTTCATCAGGGATGCGTTGGTCTTGCTCATAAAGTCCTCATTCGCCACTCATCGGGTGGCGCGGTCCAAGGAATACGTGGCGGGGAGGAAACTGCGGCAGCATGCGATGATCGACTGCCACGGCTTTCCCGGCCACTACGAATAACGGTGTGAAACACGCAAAGGGTCAGCGCTCTCGTGCCCTCTGCGTTTGCTGCAATCCCTTCCCGGTCAGATGCCCAGGCAGAGGTATTTGATTTCCAGGTAATCCTCGATCCCGTACTTGGAGCCTTCACGGCCCAGGCCCGAAGCCTTGATGCCGCCGAACGGCGCCACTTCGTTGGAGATCAACCCGGTGTTGACGCCAACCATGCCGTACTCCAGGGCTTCGGCCACGCGGAACACACGGCCCAGGTCGCGGGCATAGAAGTAGGAAGCCAGGCCGAACTCGGTGTCGTTGGACATCGCGATCACTTCGGCTTCGTCCTTGAAACGGAACAGCGGCGCCAGTGGGCCGAAGGTTTCTTCCTTGGCCACGGCGGCGTCTTTCGGCACGTCGACCAGAATGGTCGGCTCGAAGAAGTTGCCTTCCATGACCTTGCCGCCAGCCAGCAACTTTGCGCCTTTGCTCAACGCATCGGCGATGTGTTCCTGCACCTTGGCCACGGCCTTTTCATCGATCAGCGGGCCGGTGGTAGTGCCATCTTCCAGACCGTTGCCGATCTTCAACTTGGCCACGGCCACCTTGAGTTTTTCAGCGAAGGCGTCGTAGACCGAATCCTGGATGTACAGGCGGTTGGCGCAGACGCAGGTCTGGCCGTTGTTGCGGTACTTGGAGATGATCGCGCCTTCGACGGCCTTATCCAGGTCCGCGTCGTCGAACACGATGAACGGCGCGTTGCCGCCCAGTTCCAGGGAGACTTTCTTGATGTCCTTGGCGCATTCGGCCATCAGCTGGCGACCGATTTCGGTGGAGCCGGTGAACGACAATTTACGCACGATCGGGTTGCTGGTCAGCTCGCCGCCGATGTCGCCGGCGCTGCCGGTGACCACGCTCAGCACACCTTTCGGGATACCGGCACGGTGCGCCAGTTCAACCAGGGCCAGGGCCGAGAATGGGGTTTGCGAAGCGGGCTTGATCACCATGGTGCAACCAGCGGCCAGGGCCGGGCCGGCTTTACGGGTGATCATCGCAGCCGGAAAGTTCCACGGGGTGATGGCAGCGGTCACGCCGATCGGCTGCTTGATCACGATCAGGCGCTTGTCGGGCTGGTGGCCGGGGATCACGTCACCGTAGATGCGCTTGGCTTCTTCGGCGAACCACTCGATGAAGGACGCGGCGTAGACGATTTCACCCTTGGCCTCAGCCAGCGGCTTGCCTTGTTCGAGGGTCATCAGGCGACCGAGGTCGTCCTGGTTTTCGATCAGCAGTTCATACCAACGGCGCAGCTTGTTCGCGCGCTCCTTGGCCGTGAGTGCACGCCAGGCTGGCAGGGCCTTGTCGGCGGCTTCGATGGCACGGCGGGTTTCCGCGGCGCCCATCTTTGGCACGGTACCGAGAATCTCGCCCGTGGCAGGGTTGTTGACCTTGATGGTCTGACCGTTGTCCGCATCCACCCAAGCGCCATCGATAAAGGCTTGCTGGCGGAACAACTGGGTATCTTTGAGCTGCATGTCGGGTTTCCTTAACAGCACCGCGCGCACGCGGAGCGAATTAGAGTTGTTGAAAGGCGCCTGGTGGGCTGCCGTCAGGGAAATCAGCCCCAGCGTGCTGGCATAAATGGACAGGCGCGCGGGAGACAGAGCGTTTGAAATCTCAAACGAATCCTAGGATCAATGGGGGTACAGGGCAATAGGCTGTTCGAAAAAAAGAACGAAAACCGCGCTTTTGCCGATTCTTTCAGATCAGCGTAGTTGAGGCCGGTTCCCGCACCTTGACCCACGGTGCCCGACCCAAGGCCTTGGTGAGGCCATTTCCTACATTGGAACGGCCAAAGACCAGCATGGACGCCCATGGTCGACATGGGTATGATGTCGCCCGCACAAGCATCCGTAGCTCAGCTGGATAGAGTACTGCCCTCCGAAGGCAGGGGTCGTGGGTTCGAATCCCGCCGGGTGCACCATCTTCTTTCCCTTGTATTACAAGGGGATAGCGCTCCTGACAGAAACCTGTCCTAGTCCTGAAAGTCGTTTTTGCCACAAATTTGCCACACTCAAAAGTGGCGGGAATGGTCGAAATGGCAACAATCAGGAATCGCGGCGAGTATCAGTGGGAAGCGCAAATCCGCCGTAAGGGCTACCCAGCCCAGCGCAAAACCTTCGAAACCAAATCCGATGCCCAAGCCTGGGCGCGCATGATCGAAAGCGAAATCGACCGAGGTATTTTTGTCTCTCGAGTTGAGGCTGAACGCACCGCCTTTCATCAACTCATTGATCGATACATTTCCGAGATCGCACCGAAACACAAAGGCGCGTATTCGGAAACCAAACGTCTGGAAGCGCTCAAGCGTCATCCGCTGGCGACACGCATCGTTGCCACCCTCACCTCTTCAGATTTTGCACGCTACCGCGACGAGCGCCTGAAGATTCGGAAGGGCAATACGGTGAAACGTGAACTCGCACTGTTCCAATGCGTGATTGAGGTCGCTCGCCGCGAATGGGGAATTCATCTTGCCGAGAACCCAGTCAGGATGGTCAGCCGTCCCAGCTACAACGACGAACGCTCGCGGCGGCTCGACCCAATTGAAGAGCAATACATCCTCAACGCCCTGGAGCTTCGTGAGCGCCGTGCTGACGGCACCTATGCCGACGCCTCACACAATCCATGGATACGGCCCATCGTCCAACTGGCGATTGAGACAGCCATGCGCCGTGGCGAAATTTTCGAGCTGCGCTGGAAGCATGTGAACCTAGATCGCAGGACCGCGCATCTTCCAGCGACTAAGAACGGACTGCCCAGAACCGTCCCGCTTTCACCAAGGGCTATTCAGCTGCTGAAGGACTTGCCGCGCTCGTTGTGCGGTCGAGTCTTCCCCACCACCGCCGACGCTCTCAAGAAAGCCTTTGTGCGAGGCCTGGAGCGAGCGAGGCTGAAATACCTGGGGGATTGCGGGGCGGCGCAGGTAACGCCTCAGGAAGACTTCCTGATCAATCTACGCTTTCACGATCTGCGGCATGAAGCGACATGTCGGCTTGCGACCAAGCTGCCGAATTTGATCGAGCTTGCCAGCGTGACGGGTCATCGGGAAGTGAACATGCTGAAGCGTTACTACAACATCACCGCAGAAGAGCTCGCGGCAAAGCTGGCTTGATCAGACCTATGGCTACTTCTCAGTGGTCAGCTTGGAGCTGACCACTGATCTTGCAACACGCCCGCGCGAACCCAGCATAGGTCTACGAGGCACTGTTGCCGGGTCAGCAATCGCCTCTTGTTGCGGCCCCTTCCTTCAGAAAACCTTTCATCTGTTAAAAAGCTGTCCTAGTGATTGAGCGTCTGATTGGCAAAAGCTGGCCTCACCAGATCAATCGAGCGATAAAGCGATGACAGTAGATTATGAAACCATCCAGAAAATACAGAAGCTTGGCGACGACGTTCTGATTGGCGTGGCTGAAGTTGCGGCGCTGACCGGCTTCAGCGTGCTTACGGTCCGTCAGCGCAAATTGCCGGGGCTTGAGCCTGTACCGGGACTGTCAAGGTTGAGATGGAGACTGGGTGATCTGAGAACTTGGATGCGCACCGGCAACACCGAGAGTCGAGATTCAGCAACAGTCTGAATCGCCCCTAGTTTCGTAGACACCTCCAAGCCTTAAAATGAGGCCCATTAGGAGGTGCCATGAGCAACCA
>NZ_PCOZ01000007.1:0-78521 GCF_002979555.1 Pseudomonas sp. MYb60
ATCGTCGCGATCAACAAGGACGAAGAAGCACCGATCTTCCAGGTGGCCGATTACGGCCTGGTGGCGGACTTGTTCGAAGCCGTACCTGAGTTGGAGAAGCTGGTCTAATCCAGTCGCTTCACTTATAAAGAGCCCGGTCCTTGTGACCGGGTTTTTTTTGCCGTTTTGGGAGGGAGTGTCATGGAGTTGCGCCGTTGGACCCTATTGCTGGGCCTCACCCTGTTGCCAGGCCTGTCCTTGGCCGCGGGCAAATGCGAGCGCCTGGTGATCACCGGCAGCCCGGACGCACCGCCGTTGCTCTGGCGCGACCCGCAAGACCCCACGCACCTGATCGGCGCGACTGCCGAGGTACTGCAGCAGATAGGCAAGGACCTCGGCGTGAAGATCGACCTGCTCTACGGTGGCAAGCGCGCCCTGGCACTCGACGAAGTGCGCAGTGGGCGCATGGACATACTCGCCGACGCGCCGCTGAACCTGGGCGAGCTGGAAACTCTCGACTACATCCACCCGGCCTTGGTGCACACCGACTACCTGGTGTGGACACGCAAGGATTCGGCGCTGGCCTATGCCACGGCTGCCGACTTGCACGGTCATAAGGGCGCTGTTTCGGAGCGGGCACGCTTGAGCGCCGCCTTTGAAACCTTCGCCGGCCAGCAACTTACCCTGCAACGCCTGCCGAGCCTGACGCCCGCCTTTCAGAAACTGCTGCTCGGCGAAGTCGACTACGTACTGGCGGGGCGGTATTCCGGCATGGCCATGGCCCAGAGCCTGGGGATGAGCAACGACCTGGTCGGGCATGACGTGCCGGTCGATCAACCCGGCCTGTACCTGGCGATTTCCCACAACTCGGCCTGCAATGATCCGTGGTTGCGCGGACAGCTCGCCAAAAAGATGACAGAATTGCCCGCGTCTGGTCTGACGCAAGCCGCACTGCAGCGCAATCTGGAGCGCTGGAAGGCCCAGTTGCAGCAACCCGTCAGCACCCCAACAAAGTAGGGATTTTCAGTGACTCTTCGACCTCTTTTCGCGGCCCTCGCCGTTGTCGCTCTGGCGGGATGTGCTACCGATCCTGCGCCGAATGAACAAATGCGCCTCACCCAGCAAGCCTTGGAACAGGCCAGTGCCGTGGGTGCCAACGCGGATGAATCGCCTGAAATGAAGCTGGCCGAAACCAAGTTCGCCCGCGCCAAGGGCAGTATGGCTGATGAGTCCTACAAGAACGCCCGCATGCGCGCCGAACAGGCCGAACTGGATGCGCGCCTCGCCGAAGCCCAAGTGCTGACCCGCAAGAGCCAGGAACAACTCAACGTGCTCAACACCCGCATCACGCGCCTGCGCAAGCAATTGCAGTTGGGAGAAGCCCAATGAGCCCGTTGATCCGTGGTCTGAGCTGTGCGCTGTTGATGGGGAGCGCGGTATTGGGCGGTTGCGCCAGCCACCCTGACAGCGAGCAGGCCCTGCAACTGGCAGGCGACGATTTCCAGAAGGTCAAGGAAGACGCCAACGTCCTGCGCATTGCGCCCAAGGACGTGATTCGCGCGGGTGAGTCCCTGGCCCGCGCCGACCGCTTGTCCAGTTATTGGGGCAGTGCCGGCGACGTGGTGCACTACGCCTACCTGAGCCGACGCTACAGCGCCATCGCCCGCGAACACACCGAGCAGGCACTCAACGAAGAGCGCGGCGCCAAGCTCGAACTGGAGCGTCAACGGCTGCAACTGGCGCTGCGCGAGAGCAAGCTGATCAGCGTGCAGCAACAGGGCAAGTGGCTCGAAGAGCAGATCGCCAGCCTGACCACTACCCAGACCGATCGCGGCCTGGTGATGACCCTGGGGGATGTGCTGTTCGACACCGGCGAAGCGGAGTTGAAAAACTCGGCCAACCGTACAGTGTTGAAAATCGTGCAATTCCTGCAATTGAACCCCAAACGCGTGGTGCGCATCGAGGGCTACACGGACAATACGGGCGGCGAGCGTGAAAACCTCAAACTGTCCCATGACCGTGCGCAATCGGTGGCCGATGTGCTGGTAGACCTCGGCATCGACGAAAAACGCATTCAGGTCGAGGGTTATGGCGACCAGTTCCCGGTGGAGGCCAACGCGTCCGAGCGGGGCAGGGCGCAGAACCGCCGGGTCGAAATCGTCTTCTCCGACGAAAAGGGCCAGCTCGGCGCCTCTCGGTAGGCGCCGGACACTGATCCAACTGTGTGGGGCTTGCCCGCGAAGGAGTTGGATCAGCCAATATTTCACTGGCCAGCTCCCACATCGGATGTGTGTCGAGCCCGAAAAAAAGCCCACCACCCGTCCCCTGCAGGAGCGGGCTTGCCCGCGAAAGCGGCGTATCAGTCAATATTTCAGTGGCTGACACACCACTTCGCGAGGGCAAGCCGGCTCCCCTATCTGTTTGTGTAGCCCCACACAGTTTTTACTGTCACTGCGGCCCACGCTCGACTATTCTCGCAACTGTCCCCGTACACTTTCAAACTGTGCCGGTATGTTTCACACAAAAATAAAATACCCGTGAAATCGAGTGCTGCGTCATGACCAATCTGTTGCTTTACCAACGTATCGCCCAGCAACTGGCTGAGGATATCCGGCGCGGTGTCTATCAACCAGGGGAGCGTGTGCCGTCGGTGCGCAAGATGAGTTCCCAGTTGAACGTCAGCCATGCCACGGTGTTGCAGGCTTACGCCAACCTGGAAGACCAGGGGCTGATCCGCGCGAGGCCGCAGTCCGGGTATTACGTGCACCAGACCCCGGCGCTCACCGCGCCGACGCCGGACATCGCGCGAGTCGAGCGCCCCGGGTTGGTCACCCGCAGTAGCATCATCCAGCAGGTATTGGGTGAATCGCGGCGCGAAGGGGTGTTCCCGCTGGGTGCCGCCGTGCCGAGCGTGGACTACTTGCCGGTGCGAGCGCTGCACCAGCAACTGGCCAAGGTCACGCGCTTCCAGAGCCCGCGGGCATTCAGCTATATGTTCAGCCCCGGATTCGAGCCGCTGCGCCGCCAAGTGGCGATCCGCATGCGCGATGCCGGCGTGGTGGTGGACCCGTCCGACGTGGTGATCACCCACGGCTGTGTGGATGCGTTGCAGATGTCGCTGCGAGTGCTGACGCGGCCAGGCGACCTGATTGCCGCCGAATCACCGACCTATTACGGCTTGTTGCAATTGGCTGATCTGCTGGGGCTGAAAGTCATCGAGATCCCCAGCGATCCGTCCACCGGCATGAGCCTTGAGGCCTTGCAACTGGCCGCCAACCAATGGTCGATCAAGGCCCTGGTATTGACCACGCGGCTGAGCAATCCACTGGGCGGAACCATGCCCGAGGAGCGGCAGAAACAGTTGCTGCGCCTGGCGTCGGACTTCGATATCCAGATTGTCGAGGATGATATCTACGGCGAGCTGATGTTCGAGGTCGGCCGCACCAAGGCCCTCAAAGCCTATGACCGTCTGGACCGGGTGATCTATTGCTCGAGTTTTTCCAAGACTTTGTCGCCGGGGGTGCGCATCGGCTGGATGATCGCCGGCAAATACCAGCAGGAAATCCAGCGCCTGCAGATGTTCAGCACTCACTCGGCGTGCAGTGTCACCCAGATGGGGGTTGCGGCCTACCTGGAGAACGGCGGCTATGACCGCCATTTGCGCTACATCCGCCAGGAGTACCGCAAGAACCTCAGTGCCTTCCAATTGGCGGTGCAGCAGTATTTCCCCGAAGGCACTCAGATGACCCGTCCGACCGGCGGTTTTATCCTGTGGGTCAGTTTGCCTGGGCGGGTCAATACCCAGGAACTGCACGTGCGTGCATTGCAACAGGGCATCAGTATTGCGCCGGGGTTGATCTTCAGTAATACCGAACAGTTCAACCACTGTATCCGGCTCAATTGCGGTACGCCGTGGAACCGTGAAGCAGAGCGTGCGCTGATGACGTTGGGGATGCTTGCCAACCAGCTGTGTCAGGAAACGGCGGCGGGGTTTTAAGCTGGAAAATGCGCGCTAACCGATAGCTGGCTAATCACTGTGCTTGTCATGCCGTGCACAACAAGCGAGCATATGGCCCTCTGCCTTTAATGCTGTAGGCGACATGACCTCGATTTTTCGCACTGCTTTGGTGATTGGCCTGTTAAGCCTGTGTAACGTCAGTACAGGGCTGGCGGCAGCCCCTGTGGCTGACACCCAGCCGGCCGCCAACACCCAGCAGCAAGCGCCCGCGAAAAAACCAACCGCGTCCCAGAAGGCCCCGGCGGCGAAAAAAAAAGCCACCACGGTGAAGAAGCGCGCTGCGAATACGCGTAAATCCAAGGCATCCCGCGAGGTGACGCAGACTCAACTGGCACCCGCACAGTTGGACCTGTCCCTGCCCTCGGACATGGTCAGGCATTTGCAACCCATCGGCACCATGCCCAAGCCCGCGAGCGTGCCGCTGCTGCCGCCGATGTTCGGTGAGAAACCCACTGACAACAGCGCCTTCCAGATCAACGGCCGCTTGCTCAGCAATGAGATGAAGCTTCAACTGCGCAACGAAGAGCGGCGAGATGTGGAAGGCGCCGCGTTGGAATTCGAGTTCAAGCAGTAATCTTTTCCTGCAAAGGTGACGTGCGCCGTCGACCACCTGTCGCAGACTGGTCGGTCACTTTTGTTTTGCGCGAAAAACCCCTGTTGGACCATTTTAAAACGGCTGTTTAAGGGCGTAACCTAGCCCGGCCATCCCATTGAGTCATCGAGGACCTGCTGGTCATGAATTGCCGTGAAGGCTGTGGCGCTTGCTGCATCGCCCCCTCCATCAGTTCGCCCCTGCCTGGAATGCCCCACGGCAAACCGGCGGGCGAACGCTGCCTGCACTTGTCGGTCGAACAGCTGTGCCAACTGTTCGGGCAGCCCGAGCGACCTGCGGTGTGCAGTGATTTCAAGGCGGATATCGAGGTCTGCGGCAGCGACCAGGCCGACGCCATCCGGTTGATCGGTTGGTGGGAGCAGATGACGGCGGCTTGATGGGCTTAACTATCGGAACTTCGACAATAAGGAATACAAAATGGGTTCGCTGAAACGAATGGCTGTGCTCTGTGGTTTTAGTCTTGTGTGTGCTGCCACCGCCCAGGCCGACGACTGGAAAGTCGCCAAGGACGATGACGGTATTACGGTTTCTCTGAGCGACGTGGCTGGCTCGAAGTACAAAGCCTATCGCGGCGTGACGGTGATCAAGGCGCCGCTGGCCAAGATTGTCGCGTTGCAGGAAGACGTGGCTGGGGCCTGTTCCTGGATCCACGAGTGCAAGTCCCAGAAACTGGTAGACAAAAAGGGTGATGAAAGCTGGACCTACACCCAGTTCAAAGCCCCGTTCCCTGTGACCGATCGGGATTCCTACCTGCACATCACCACCACCCAGGGCGCCGACGGCAGCCTCACGCGCAAACTGGAAGGCGTGCCGACCTACAAGCCTGACGAAAAAGGCTACGTACGGGTGGCCCAGGTGGAAGGCTTCTGGAAACTGGTGCCCAAAGGTGACAAAGAAACCCAGGTTACTTACCAGGTGCACACCGAGCCAGGTGGCAGCGTACCCTCGTGGTTGGCCAACAAGTTCGTGGTGGACGCGCCGTTCAACACCTTGAAGGCGCTCAAGGATCACGCCGAACAGTAAGTGCAGCCTGTCAGGTGCCCCCTGCCTTGAGTGGAACGTTTGCCGAGCCCTTCAGGTCAAGATAGTGGTAAGCCCACACACGGGTTTTATCGAGGAGGCACCGATGCAAAAGTGGCAAATTACCTTCGTTGATGATCACGGCGAAACCGCCGTTCGGGAGTTCACCTGTGAACAGAAGCCCAGCCTCGAAGACGCTGCGCACATGATTCGCAATGAGCTGGTGCCCGTCGCCGCCGAACTCGACCTCAATGACCTTGAAGGGCGTAAGCCTGAGCCGACGGTCAAGATCCTCAAAGACCAGAACAGTATTCAAATCGTCGATATCTCCCCTGTTGCCTGAATATTCCCTGTCTGCACGTCACGCCTCCACTGGTGGAGGTGATAGCTTCGCGCTACTCTGCAATCGAGATCAGCGAATGAATCGCTAAGCTCTGGTCTTGTCAGCTACATGCTTGTTTTCCAGCGGTGAGGTCATTGCCGTAGCACCCGCGCCAGTCAGGCGCGGGCTTCGGAAAGCACGGAAAGTCTATCCATCGGTTAGAGGAGCACTTTTCATGAGCACAGCCTATCAAGAAGACATCAGCACCCACGTACTGCGCCGCATGAAAGAAGGCGGTTTTGATTTCTCGCGTTTCCACCCCATCGAGTTCTACGCCATTTTCCCCGATGAAGAACGGGCGCGAAGGGCTGCGGGCGAGTTTCGCGGGGAATCCCTGAATGCCCAGGTCAGTGCGCGCGACGATGGCGCCTGGTACCTGGAACTGAGCAAGATCATGTTCGCCACCTACGACGGCATAGGAGACTTCGAGCAGGACTTTGAAGCAGTGGTTGAACCTTTGGGTGGCGTGCTTGAAGGGTGGGGCGTCAAGCAGGAAGTGCGTGGTTTACCCATGTAGCGCGAAATGAGCAACACAGCGTATCGGCTGGCCTTAGGGTCGGCCGATTTTGTTTGTGCCGTGGGAAAATTATTCTGAACTTGCGAGCCATTTTTGCGCACCAAAAAAAAAGCCACCCGCTGAGGGTGGCCTAAAGGGAAGAGCGATGCGCTGAAGGTTGTTCAGCTGATGGCGCGATTATCCGCACGCCTGGCCGGGCAGTGAAATCAACTCTGGCTATGCTGTTGATAGACAAAGCCCGCATTGGGATGAAGCGCGGGGCAGTGCGCCGCGCATTCTGCGCACCAGGACGGTGCGACAAGAACTCTGTGGTTATTCAACCGATTGATTTTTAAGTGTTTATGCCGCTGGCACGGGCCTTGCGAAGGTTCCTGTGCCTGGGTGACAAGGAGTTCGGCATGATCCGCACTTATTACGATGAAATGTACGATGGGGCAGGGCAGGTACGCCCCCATTACCGCGAGTTCGCCCGCTGGTTGGCCGAGACCCCTGCTGAACTGCTGGCCCAGCGCCGGCGCGAAGCCGATTTGCTGTTTCACCGCGCCGGCATCACCTTCACGCTCTATGGCGACGAACAGGGCACGGAGCGCCTGATCCCCTTCGACACTATCCCGCGCAGCATTCCGGCCAGTGAGTGGCGGATCGTCGAACGCGGCTGTATCCAGCGGGTCAAGGCATTGAATATGTTCCTGGCCGACCTGTATCACGAGCAACGCATCATCAAGGCCGGCATCATTCCCGCCGAACAGGTGCTGGCCAATGATCAGTACCAACTGGCCATGCAAGGGCTGACCCTGCACCGCGATCTTTATTCCCACGTCTCCGGTGTCGATCTCGTTCGCGATGGCGACGGCACCTACTACGTGCTGGAAGACAACTTGCGCACCCCCAGCGGCGTCAGCTACATGCTGGAAGACCGCAAGATGATGATGCGCCTGTTTCCGGAATTGTTCGCCGCCCAGCGTATCGCGCCCATCGACCATTACCCCAACCTGCTGCTGGACACCCTGAAAAGCTCCAGCCCGCTGGATAACCCCAGCGTCGTGGTGCTGACGCCAGGGCGCTTCAACAGTGCGTTCTTTGAGCATGCATTCCTGGCGCGGGAAATGGGCGTGGAGCTGGTGGAAGGCGCCGACTTGTTCGTGCGCGACGACCACGTGTTCATGCGCACCACCGACGGGCCCAAGGCGGTAGACGTGATTTACCGTCGACTCGACGACGCCTTCCTCGATCCGCTGGCGTTCAACCCCGAATCCATGCTCGGCGTGCCGGGCCTGCTCGCCGCCTATCGCTCCGGCAATGTGGTGTTGGCCAATGCCATCGGCACCGGGGTAGCGGATGACAAGTCGGTGTACCCCTTCGTCACCGAGATGATCCGTTTTTACCTGGACGAAGAACCTATCTTGAAGAACGTGCCGACATTCCAATGCCGTAAGCCAGACGAACTGTCCCACGTACTGGCCAACCTGCCAGACCTGGTGGTTAAGGAAACCCAAGGCTCCGGCGGCTACGGCATGTTGGTCGGGCCAGCCTCCAGCAAGGCTGAAATCGAAGCCTTTCGCGCCCGGATCAAAGCCAAGCCCCACGCTTATATCGCCCAGCCGACCCTCTGTTTATCCACCTGCCCGACCTTCGTCGAAAACGGTATTGCGCCGCGCCACATCGACCTGCGCCCGTTCGTGTTGTCGGGCAAGGAAACCCGCGTGGTGCCCGGTGGCTTGACCCGGGTGGCGCTGCGCGAAGGCTCGCTGGTGGTCAACTCGTCCCAGGGCGGCGGCACCAAAGACACCTGGGTGGTCGAGGACTGATGCCATGTTGAGTAGAACTGCCTCGGATTTGTACTGGATGTCTCGCTACCTGGAGCGCGCGGAAAACCTCGCGCGCATGCTCGATGTCAGCTATTCGTTGTCGCTGATGCCCCAGGACGGGCGCGGCGATGGCCTGCACGAACTGGCGATGCCGCTGTTGATCACCGGTACCCTGGATGACTATCACGAACGCCACGGCGACCTGCACGCCGAACGCCTGCTGCATTTTTTTGCACTGGATGCGGCCAACCCGGCGAGTATCTACAGTTGCCTTGGTGCGGCGCGGGCCAGTGCCCATGCGGTACGTGGGCGAATTACCGCTGACATGTGGGAAAACATCAACGCCACCTGGTGGGATATTCGCGAGATCGCCCAGCAAGGCTTGAGCCGCTATGGCATGAGCCGCTTCTGCGAGTGGGTCAAGGAGCGTTCACATCTGTTCCGTGGCGCCACCTACGGCACCATCATGCGTAACGACGCGTTCCGCTTCATTCGCCTGGGCACCTTCATCGAGCGCGCCGACAATACGCTGCGCCTGTTGGACGCCCGCTACGAAATGGCGGGCGAGCGCGCCGAAGCCGTCACCGATGGCACGGCCCACGCCTACTATCAATGGAGCGCCTTGCTGCGTGCGTTGTCGTCGTTCGAGGCCTACACCGAGATCTATCGCGACGCGCCAGGCGCCCGGCAAGTCGCAGAGCTGTTGCTGTTGCGCGCCGATGTGCCGCGTTCGCTGCGCGCCTGCAGCGAAGAGATCGACCAGATCCTCGCGAGCCTGCCGGGGCTCAATGGCCGGCCGGCCCAGCGCCTGGCCGCCGAGATGGATGCGCGCCTGCGCTTTACTGCCATCGATGAAATCCTCGAGGAAGGCCTGCACGCCTGGCTGACCGACTTTATCCCCTTGGTCCGCCAGTTGGGCGATGCCATCTACAGTTCCTACCTGGAGGCGGCATGAGACTCTCCATCAGCCACGAAACCACCTACCACTACGAAGATCAGGTGCGCGCCAGCATCCAGTACCTGCGGCTCACGCCCCATGACAGCGAGCGCCAACATGTCCTGAGCTGGCAACTGGACCTGCCCCGCCCGGTGCGCGCCCAGGTAGACCCGTTCGGCAACATCCTGCACGTGTTGACCCTGGATGAGCCCCACGATGCCATCATCATCGGCGCCCGTGGCCAAGTGGACATCGACGAGTTGCGCGAGGCGGAGCACGAAGCGCAGTCGGCGTTTCCGTTCCTGCGCTGCACTCGCCTCACCGAGCCGGATGAGGCCCTGCGTGGCTTCGCCGCCCAGCACTGCCATCAGCGCCGTGACCGCACGGCGTTGATCGACCTGATGCAGGCCTTGAATCAATCGATGGTCTACACGCCCGGTGCAACGGAAGTCGACACCAGTGCTGCCGAGGCCTTCGCGGGCGGGGCCGGGGTCTGCCAGGACCACACCCACGCCTTCCTGGCCTGCGCCCGCAGCCTGGGGATTCCGGCGCGGTATGTGTCCGGCTATCTGTACAGTGAAGACAGCACCCACCTCGCCAGCCACGCCTGGGCCGAAGCGTGGCTGGACGACGCCTGGTACAGCTTTGACGTGACCAACCAACTTGCGCGCCCGGAGCGGCATTTGAAATTGGCGGTTGGCCTGGATTACCTCGACGCTTGCCCGGTACGCGGCATGCGGCGTGGAGGGGGGCATGAGCAGATGCATGCCAAGGTGTTCGTGGCGCCTACTCCGGTAATTTCCGTGCAGCAGCAATAGCCGCCCTAACAGTAAAGATCCAAGGTCGGAGCGGGGGAGCTACGCCGGGTTCAGGGCTGCGGTTTGCGTCCCGCCATGTGCTTGAGGTAGCTCACCAGCCAGTCCAACTCATGGTCCGGCAACACACCCGCAGCAAACCCCGGCATCTTCGCCTGTGGCCAATGTCTCAGGCTCTGCGGATCGCGGATGTATCGCTTGAGGAAATCCCCGCTGAAATATTCCGTCGGGTTGTAGGGAATGTTCAGGTCCGGACCCATCTGTGCATCGCCCGCGCCATTGAGGCGATGGCAGGCCAGGCAGTTTTTCTGAAACAGCGCAAAACCCTGGTTGATCGGGTCACTCGCCGAGAGCCTGGGGTCAGGCAGCAATGCCGGAAAACGCTCCGCCACGGTCTTCAACTGCTGGATGGCGGAGATCTGAAAAGGCCACTGCTCGGGGCTGATATGCCCGGCCTGCGGGTTGGTCCATACCAGGTAGAACGGCCCGGCGCTCGGTTTGCCTGCTGCCAGCGCAGGCCACGGATGAGCCGGGTCTTCAACCGCCAACCACGCGCGGGCACCCTGTTGTTCCAGCAGGGGGGCGGCGGCAAGTTCAGCGGCGAAGCCATCCAGGGCTACCGCTTGCAGGTGGCTCTGAGGTTTCAGGCCCGGCAGGAGAACCGTCAGCGGCACTGCGCGATAGGTCATGTCGCGCTTGTAGGAAACGTCGTTAACCACGTGCACGGTTTGCGCTTGGGGGTGATTGAGCAGCTCTGCGGTCTGCCAGGTGTGGCGGGCGTGGTCGAGCTTGACGGTCAATGACGCGGCACCTACCGGCAGGGCAATCAGCAGGCCCAAGAGGGCGAAAATCGATTTCAAGAGGCGGGCCCCAGCTACGTGTCAATATGGCCAACCATACCTGAAATCCACGTGCAAAAAGACAGCCCCTGTGACAGGACCGCTACACGCAATGTCCCGGCAGGGGCTGCCAAAAGCTGCCATCCTGATGCTGTACACGCACGGAATGTGGGGGTTGAGGGATCACCCGATAACCTTGGTTAAATTGGGCAAGATCAGAATCAGTGTGGTGGCGAAAAGAATGAGTCCCGCCTGACGTACTTTCGAATGTTTGAACATGGCTGACCGCCTTTTGTTGTTATTCCTGAGCGTCAAATACGTGCCGTTTTTATTTCAGTATGGCGAGATGACGTGTCACTTTTCTTACAGTTGCTCCAGCAAAACCCGGCAGCAACTTCCTACTGATTCAACCTTAGAGCCCACGTTCTTCGTGGCTTAGATCCATTTCGTATCAGCTAATAAGCAAGTCCTCTAAAAACGGCATGAGGCCTATCGCCATCTTGGCGCCAGACCCTTGGCTAGACAGCTAAAACGATTAATCGGTGGAATAGCTTAGGTGCCTACCGTTCGTCCGACTGAGAGGGTCATTCGCAATGAGCGCATCCGTCATTGAAACCGTGTCAATCGGGCCTAAGGTAGAGGCCTACCTGCACAGCGGCGCGAGAACTCCATGACCCAAGCTCTGATCTATGACGCGATACGCACGCCCCGTGGCAAGGGCAAGGCTGACGGCGCGCTGCACAGCGTCAAGCCGGTAAACCTGGTGGCCGGCCTGCTCACCGCGCTGGCCCGGCGCAGCGACCTCGATACCCAACAGGTGGATGACATCGTCCTCGGCTGCGTCACCCCCGTGGGCGACCAGGGCGCCGACATTGCCAAGACGGCTGCGCTGGTGGCGGACTGGGACATCAGCGTGGCGGGCGTGCAGGTCAACCGCTTCTGCGCGTCGGGCCTGGAGGCGGTCAACCTCGGTGCGATGAAAGTACGCTCCGGTTTCGAAGACCTGGTGGTGGTTGGTGGTGTCGAGTCCATGTCCCGCGTGCCCATGGGCAGCGATGGCGGCGCCTGGGTGCTCGACCCGCAGACCAATCTGCACAGCCACTTCACGCCCCAAGGCATCGGGGCAGACCTTATTGCGACCCTGGAAGGCTTCACGCGCCAGGACGTCGACGCCTTCGCCCTACAGTCCCAGCAGAAAGCGGCCAGGGCTCGTGCGGACGGTTCCTTCAGCAAGTCGCTGATTGCGGTGCAGGACCAGAACGGCATCGTGCTGCTGGACCACGACGAATTTATCCGTGGCGACTCCACCCTGGACGGCTTGGGCAAGCTCAAGCCCAGCTTCGAAATGATCGGCCAGATGGGGTTCGACGCCACCGCACTGCGGGTGTACAGCCAGGTGGAGCTTATCCATCACGTTCACACACCGGGCAATAGCTCCGGGATCGTCGACGGCGCCGCGCTAATGTTGATCGGCTCCGAGGCCAAGGGCCGCGAATTGGGCCTGCCACCTCGGGCGCGTATCGTCGCCACAGCAGTGACCAGCACCGACCCGACCATCATGCTGACCGGGCCGGCCCCGGCAACCCGCAAGGCCTTGGCCAAGGCGGGGTTGCGTGTCGAAGACATCGACCTGTTCGAAGTCAACGAAGCGTTTGCGTCCGTCGTCCTGAAATTCATCAAGGACATGCGCATCGATGCTACGCGGGTCAACGTCAATGGCGGTTCCATCGCCCTGGGTCACCCGCTGGGCGCCACCGGGTGCGCGATCCTCGGCACCTTGCTCGACGAGCTGGAAGCGCGCCAGCAGCGTTACGGCCTGGCCACTCTGTGCGTCGGCGGTGGCATGGGCATCGCCACGATTATCGAACGTCTCTGAGCCTCAGGAATCCGTCATGACCCAAGCGATTCGTTACGAAAAAGGCCAGGACCAAATCGTGGTGCTGACCCTCGACATGCCCGGCCAGAGCGCCAACACCATGAACGGCGTGTACCGTGAGGCCATGGCGGCCACCGTCGCACGCCTCGAAGCAGAAAAGGACCACATCGCCGGGGTGGTGATCACGTCGGCCAAGAAGACCTTTTTCGCCGGCGGCGACCTCAATGAACTGATCAAGGTCGACAAGGCCAACGCCAAGGGTTTCTACGACAGCGTGGGGGTACTCAAAGCCCAGTTGCGTCGCCTGGAAACCCTGGGCAAACCGGTGGTGGCCGCTATCAATGGTGCGGCGCTCGGCGGTGGCTGGGAGATTTGCCTCGCCTGCCATTACCGCATTGCGTTGGACGATTCCTCGGTGCAGCTTGGCCTGCCTGAAGTCACCCTGGGCTTGTTGCCGGGCGGTGGCGGAGTGGTGCGCATGGTGCGCCTGCTGGGGCTGGAAAAGGCCTTGCCGTATTTGCTCGAAGGTAAAAAGCTACGCCCGCAACAGGCACTGCAAGCGGGGCTGATCCACGGTTTGGCGGCGAATCGCGATGAGCTGCTGGCCAAATCCCGTGCCTGGATTCTGGCCAATCCCGAGCCCCGGCAGCCTTGGGACGCGAAGGGCTATCAGATTCCCGGTGGCACGCCGTCCAGTCCAAAAGTTGCGCAAATGCTGGCTATCGCGCCGTCGATTTTGCGCAGTAAAACCCAGGGCTGCTTCCCGGCGCCGGAGAAAATCCTCTGCGCGGCGGTTGAAGGCGCTCAGGTGGATTTCGACACCGCCCACCTGATTGAAACCCGCTACTTCACCGAACTGGTTACAGGCCAGGTGGCGAAGAACATGATCGGCACGTTCTGGTTCCAGCTCAATGAAATCAACGCCGGCAGTTCAAGACCCCAGGGAATCGCCCCCTGCGTCACCCGAAAAGTCGGGGTGCTCGGCGCCGGGATGATGGGCGCGGGTATCGCCTACGTCAGCGCCTGCGCGGGGATCGAGGTGGTGCTCAAGGATATCAACCTGGCGGCGGCCGAGAAGGGCAAGGCGCATTCGGCGGCGCTGCTGGACAAGAAGCTCAGCCGTGGGCAACTGACCGCCGAGCAGCGCGATGCCATCCTCGCGCGGATTCATCCTGCGGCGTCGGACAGCGAGCTGGCGGGTTGCGACCTGATCATCGAAGCGGTGTTCGAAGACCGCGAACTGAAAGCCAAGGTCTCTGCTGCCGCTCAACACGTTGTCGGCGCCGATGCGGTGATCGCCTCCAACACCTCGACCTTGCCGATCAGCGGCTTGGCCAGCGCAGTGCCGGACCCCGGCACGTTCATCGGCCTGCATTTCTTCAGTCCGGTGGACAAGATGGCCTTGGTGGAGATCATCAGGGGCGTCCGTACCTCAGACGAAACCCTGGCCCGGGGTTTTGATTTCGTGCTGCAAATCAAGAAAACCCCGATCGTGGTCAACGACAGCCGAGGGTTCTTCACCTCGCGGGTGTTCGCCACCTTCACCAACGAAGGCATTGCCATGCTGGGTGAAGGGGTCGCCGCGCCGATGATCGAGACCGAAGCGCGCAAGGCCGGCATGCCGGTGGGGCCGTTGGCGGTGTCGGACGAAGTGTCCCTCAGCCTGATGAGCCATATCCGACAGCAAACCGCGAAAGATCTGCAGGCCGAGGGCAAGGCAGTGCCGACCCATCCTGCCACGGTGGTGATCGATTGGCTGGTGCGCGACTGCCAGCGCGCGGGCAAGGCGGCCGGGGGTGGTTTCTATGAATACCCCAGCGATGGGCAGAAGCACTTGTGGCCTGAGCTGAAAAGCCGCTTTGAACGGCCCGATCGACGGATTCCTGCGCAGGATGTGCGCGACCGTCTGCTGTTTATCCAGGCCATCGAAACCGTGCGCTGTGTGGAGGAGGGGGTGTTGACGTCCACTGCCGATGCCAACGTCGGTTCTATCTTCGGCATTGGCTTTGCGGCGTGGACAGGTGGGGCGTTGCAGTTCATCAACCAATACGGCTTGAACGACTTCATCGCCCGCGCCCGCTACCTGGCCGAGCAGTACGGCGAGCGCTTCACGCCTCCGGCGTTATTGTTGGAAAAAGCCGCACAAGGCACCCAGTTCGTGTAAGCGCTAGCGTGCTCGCACAGCACCTCTTAACGACGTGTCTTTCCACGCTGATCGCATTATCGTTGGCGACTTTCGCGAGCACGCTCGCGCCTACAAGGGGCTTGCCTGCGGATGTGTTTCAGGGCAGGCTTGGGTGTGCATTATTCCCTTCACCGTGTCAGGTATTTTTTATGTCGCTACGCGTCTGCATTCTGGAAACCGATGTCCTGCGCCCGGAGTTGGTGGATCAATATCAGGGTTACGGGCAGATGTTCCAGCGTCTGTTCTCCCAGCAGCCCATCGCCGCAGAGTTCACCGTGTACAACGTGATGAAGGGCGAGTACCCGGCTGACGACGAGTCATTCGACGCCTACCTGGTCACTGGCAGCAAAGCTGATTCCTTCGGCACCGACCCGTGGATCCAGACGCTCAAGACCTACCTGCTTGACCGCTACGCGCGTGGCGACAAGTTGCTCGGTATCTGCTTCGGCCATCAGTTGCTGGCCCTGCTGTTGGGCGGCAAGAGCGAGCGTGCCAGCCAGGGTTGGGGCGTGGGCACCCACAACTATCAAATGGCCGCCAAGGCACCGTGGATCAGCCCGGTGGTGGAAGAGTTGACGTTGCTCATTAGCCACCAGGACCAGGTCACCGCGCTACCGGAAAACGCCACTGTGATCGCGTCCAGCGAGTTCTGCCCGTTCGCCGCGTACCACATCAACGACCAGGTGCTGTGCTTCCAGGGCCACCCGGAGTTCATCCACGATTATTCCCGCGCGCTGCTGGATATTCGCCAGCAGAACCTCGGCGAGCACATCTATAGCAGCGGCGTGGCCAGCCTGGCGCGTGACCACCACGGCGTCACCGTGGCGGAATGGATGATGCGCTTCGTGGCGCACAAGCCTAAAGCCAACCCGAACGCTTGAAACTGGCCCACAGGCTGGTGCAGCCCACGGCGATGAACCCGAGCACCGCAAAATAGCCGTAGTGCCATTGCAGCTCGGGCATGTTCTGGAAATTCATCCCGTAAATCCCCGCCACGGCGGTGGGGAACGCCAGGATCGCCGCCCAGGCCGCGAACTTGCGCTGTACCACGCTCTGGCGCGAAGCCTCGAGCAGCACACCGATCTCGATGGTCTGGCTGGCGATGTCGCGCAAGGTGGTGAGGTCTTCCATCTGCCGCGTCACGTGGATCTGCACATCGCGAAAATACGGACGCATGTTCTTGTCGATGAACGGGAAGCTCAGCTTCTGCAGCTCCTGGCTGATCTCCACCATCGGCGCCACATGGCGCTTGAGGCGCAAGACATCGCGACGCAGGCCGTGAATCTTCTGGATGTCGCGTTCACTCAATGAACTGCACAGCACGTTGCGCTCCAGCTCATCGATTTCGGCATGAATCGCTTCGCTTACCGGCTGGTAGTTCTCGGTGACGAAATCCAGCAGCGCATAGAGCACGAAATCTTCCCCATGCTCCAGCAACAACGGCCGCGCCTCACAGCGCTGGCGAACAAAGCCGTAGGACGCCGAATGACCATTGCGCGCAGTGATGATGTAGCCGTTGCCAGCGAAGATATGGGTTTCGATGAACTCCAGCTTGCCGTTCTCGCGCACCGGCGAATAGGTGACGATAAACAGCGCATCGCCGAAGGTCTCGAGCTTGGGCCGGCTGTGTTTTTCCAGGGCGTCTTCGATGGCCAGTTCATGCAGGTTGAACTGGCGTTGCAGGTTGGCCAGCTCCCGGGCGTCGGGCTCTTCCAGGCCGATCCACACAAAGTGCCCAGGTTTGGCGGCCCAGGCTGCACCTTCATCTAGGGTGATATCGGTAACTTTTTTGCCGGCGCTGTAGACGGCGGCCGCAACAACTCTACCCATGGTGCAGATCGCTTCTTGTTGGGATGACAGATGTTGGGCAGCTTAGCCTGAATACCGTTCCGTTGCGGACGTTCACCTGTGGTTAGCGAGTTTGCTCGCGCTGGGGCGCGAAGCGGCGCCAATACTCTTTATCCCGCACTCAATTCCTGGTCCATCTGCGCAATGCACTCCTCCATCTGCTCCTGACACCGCTGCATCAACCCCCCAACGTCATCCGCCGTCATCCCCACCGTAGGAATCGGCGGCAACGAACGTATGAGCACCTCCCCGCTGTGCCAACGATCGAGCCGCATGGTGTTGACGTAATTGCTCACACACACCTGCACGATCGGCACGCCCGCCGCAATCGCCATGTGAAACGCGCCTTTCTTGAACGGCAACAGCCCCTTGCCCAGGTTGCGCGTGCCTTCCGGGAACACCCAGATCGAGGTGTCCTTGTGTTGCAACGTGTGGGTGGTGGTCAGCATCGCCCGACGCGCCTTGTGCGCATTGCCGCGGTCGATCAGCACGTTACCCGCCAACCAGAACAATTGGCCGAACAGCGGCACCCATTTCAGGCTTTTCTTGGCGATACACACCGTGCGGTGTGGCACCACATTGCCGAATACAAACAGGTCGTAGTTGGACTGGTGATTGGCGATGATCACACAGGTACCGGGCTTGTCGCGCAGTGAATCCACATCGGTCTTCACCTTCAGGCCCAGCAGCCACATGGCCGGTAGCGCATACAGGCGAGCACACAGGCGGCTGTTGTCCGGGTTGAACGGCCGGCAGATTCCGATCAGCACACCCAGCATGCCTGCGATCATAAAGTGCAGGCCCATCAACAACATACGCAGCAGAAAAAGCATCGACACGGCCTATCAGGGCAAAAGGTCGCGCAGTGTACGGTTGTGCACTGTCTTCGGCAATTAGCCGTGCAGAGGTAGGAGATGGGCGATGTTTAAGCACATGTTTCAACATCTGCGGGCAAGGGCGGGCTAGAGCGTTTGAGGAAAGTGAGCAAACGCTTGTAGGAACTGGTATGCCAGTTCCTACAAAAGCGGTGGCGTCAGGTCAGACTGTGGCTCTGGTCCTGGATGATGGCTTCATCTAAGGCTTCGAGTAGCGCGTGCCGCACCTTCAGCTTGGTGCGCTTGTGCGCGTTCATATTGAGCTTCTTCAACTGCCGCGCCGCTTCCAGGGTCGCCGCGTGCAATTCTTCCGGCGCCACCACCTTATCGAGGAAGCCCGCCTGCAAGGCGCCCTGTGGGTCAAACATCTCGGCATTGATCACCGAGCGATGAAACGCCGACTTGCGCAGACGATCCCGCGCCAGCTCAATGCCAGCGTGGTGCATGGTCATACCGATGGCCACTTCGTTGAGGCCGATGCTGAACGGGCCTTCCACGCCAATCCGATAATCCGCCGACAGCAACAGGAACGCCCCCTTGGCCACCGCATGCCCAGGGCACGCCACGATCACCGGGAACGGGTGGGACAACAGACGCCGCGCCAAGGTAGAGCCCGAGGTCACCAGGCCGATGGCTTCTTTAGGGCCGGCGGTCATCACCTTCAAATCGTAACCACCGGACAGAATCCCCGGCGTGCCGGTGATCACCACCACCGCGCGGTCTTTCTCGGCCTGGTCCAGCGCTTCATTAAAGGCACTGACCACCGCCGGAGAAATGGCATTCACCTTGCCGTTGCTCAGGGTCAGGGTCGCGATACCGTCTTCGAGGTGGTAAGCAATCAACTCACTCATGACGCGGTTCCTTGTAGGACTTGTTATAGATGGGCTGCTTATAGAAGCGCATGCACAGACGTTACCCACCCCATCTGCCCCGGTAAAGCGCCATGACTGACTGCCCAGTCAGACTTTTCACGCATGTGCTGCGCCGGACGGCGCGGAGCAGGGCGCATTAGCGTGTTCAGCCAGGCGCTGCCGATGCCTGAGAATGGCAGAATCATCACCCTCTGACGGGTGCGTTCCAGCATTTCCCGCTAACCGCATGAAAATTCTGAAAAAAACCTTTGCCATCGGAAAGGCTTTCGACTACATTAGCGCGCCTCGACAGACTGAACTGGTTTGACGAGATACGGTGAAGTGTCCGAGTGGCTTAAGGAGCACGCCTGGAAAGTGTGTATACAAGAAATTGTATCGAGAGTTCGAATCTCTCCTTCACCGCCATATTCGATGTAAACAAAACCCCTGGTTTCGAGAGAAGCCAGGGGTTTTGTGTTTCTGGGTGTTCTAATCCCAACATAAAAAACACCGGGCTATTCCCGGTGTTTTTTGTCCATCCTGAAAGCTTACTGCCCCGCTTTCAGCTTAACCACATCACCCGAAATCTTGGTGGTGTAGCCGCTCAGTACCCATGCCCAGAACCATTTTTCCTGAACCTGCGTATTGATCAGCGCATCACCGCCCTTGGCCTTGATGGCGGCGTCTTGTGCGCGGACGAAACGGCTGTTCTGGCCGATAGGGATCACGCCGAACAACATGATGCCGGTGGCGCTGGCTTCGCTGTGACCCAGCACGGTGTATTGGCTGCTGTCGTATTGTGGCGACTTGATGGCGGTGCCGGTGCAGCCTGCCAGGGTGAAACCAAGAACGGCTGCTGCAACTACTTTACTGACGTACTTCACTGAATAACTCCATGCACTAAAGCCCGGGATTCAATTCTCGGGGGCTGCACTTTAATCGCTCTTGTAACAGATTGAAAACAATCGCCTGTCGGCCAAGAGCGTGTTCAGGCGTGCGGGTCGTTATAGAAGGCGGCGTAGGCTGGTGACGGCTTTTCAAAACCCACTGCCGATCCCAGGCGCCTCAGCGACGTGTCTGCACAAACCGCCGAATCAACCCTCCATACACCGCAACGTTGATCACTACCACCACTGCAGCCAGTACCCATTGAATCTCCGGCGTCAGCCCGGCGGGATAGATCAGTGTGAGGATGTAGTGCTCGATAAACCCACCGCCATAGCCGTCCTGCCCGGCCAGGTGGCGAAACAGGTTTTCCCAGCGGGTGAGCGGGCAGGGCAAGTGCAGCACCTCGACGGCGATCCCCCAGGCCACCGCCGGCAGGTGCAGCCAGATCACGCGGCGCCATCTGAGGGCCAGCAACCCGCCGAACAGTACGAACAGGATAAAACCGAGGTGGAACAGCACCAGGCTGTCAGCGGCGAGACGGTAGAGCATCATGGATCATTCGAAAGGGGAGGGGCGAACAGTCTAAAGGGTTGCCGGGCGGCAAGCGTGGCCGTTATTGTGCTGAATCCTTTTAGTCCTTTGCCCAGGGATCTGTTTGATGAACGCACCGCGTACCGCCGGCCCGATCAAGGCCGTGATTTTCGATATGGACGGTTTGTTGCTGGATACTGAAGGCATCTACACCGAAGTCACGCAGATCATCGCCGAGCGCTACGGGCGGACCTATGACTGGAGCATCAAGCAGCACATCATTGGCCGTGGCGCGCAGGACCTGGCCGACTATGTGGTCAAGGCACTCGAGCTGCCGATCACCCCGGCCGAGTTCCTGAGGATTCGCGAGCCGTTGATGACCGAGCGTTTTCCCAAGGCCTTGGGCATGCCCGGCGCCGAAGCGCTGGTGCGGCACTTGAATGCCCACAATATTCCGATTGCCGTGGGCACCAGTTCGTCGCGCCATTCGTTCGGACACAAGACCACATTGCACCGCGAATGGTTTGCCTTGTTCGGCACCATCGTCACCGCTGACGACCCGGAAGTCGGCGCCGCCAAGCCTGCGCCGGACATTTTCCTGACCGCTGCCCGCCGGCTGGGCGTTGCGCCCGAGGATTGCCTGGTGTTCGAGGATTCGCCGTTCGGTGTCACCGCTGCCAAAGCCGCCAACATGACGGCCATCGCCGTACCTGATGAGGCCATGGCCGACAGCAAGTACCACCACGCTGACCAGATCATTCGCAAACTCGCGGAGTTTGATTTGGCGGCGTATGGCTTGCCACCCATGCGCTGAATAAGCACGGTCAAAATGTGGGAGGGGGCTTGCCCCGTCCCACATTTGGTTTTGCAGTGCTGCTGGAGTCTCAGGCGCTGAAGCCACCATCGATGGTCAGGCTGGCACCGGTGATGTAGCCCGCTTCCGGGCCCGCCAGATACGCCACAAAGCTGGCAATCTCTTCGACATGCCCGTACCGGCCCACCGCCATCAAGCCCATCAGGCTCTCGGCAAAATCGCTGTCTGCCGGGTTCATGTCGGTATCCACCGGGCCAGGTTGAACGTTGTTGATCGTGATGCCCCGCGGCCCCAGGTCACGCGCCAAGCCCTTGGTCAAGCCGACCAGCGCCGCCTTGCTCATCGCATACGGACCACCGCCGCCAAAGGGCATGCGTTCAGCGTTGGTGCTGCCGATGTTGATCACGCGGCCACCGTCACCCATGTGCTTGGCGGCTTCCTGGGTAGCGATAAACACACTGCGCACGTTGATTGCCAGGGTCTGGTCAAAATCTTCCAGCTTGAAGTCTTCCAGCGGTGCGATAGCCAGCACGCCCGCGTTGTTCACCAGGATGTCCAGGCGGCCGAAGGCGTCGACGGTAGCGTTGACTGCGTTGCGGATCGCAGCGGCATCGGCGCTGTCAGCGCGGATCGCCAGGGCTTTGCCGCCCTCGCTGATCACGCTGTTCTGCAAGGCTTCGGCCTTGGCGGCCGAGCTGACGTAGGTAAAGGCAACCGCTGCGCCTTGGGCTGCGAGGCGCTTGACGATGGCGGCGCCGATGCCACGGGAACCGCCTTGAATCAAGGCGACTTTGCCGCTGAGGTTTTGTGTGGTCATGTCGATCTCCTAGCTGTTCAAGGCGGAATGCCTTGTTGTTGGAGCCGAGTATCGACCTCACCGGCCCCTCCCGGTAGACCGTGATTGCTATAGTCTGTGTAAACCAAAAGTTTAGAGTTAGGCGAAATGGAAAGCTTTGGCAGTATCGAATGCTTTGTGCGCAGCGCTGAAGGCGGCAGCTTTGCCGAGGCGGCCCGGCACCTGAGCCTCACGCCGGCGGCGGTGGGTAAAAGCGTCGCCAAGCTGGAGGCGCGCCTCGGTGTGCGGTTGTTCCAGCGCAGCACCCGACGACTGACCCTCACCGAAGCCGGCAAGCTGTTTCTCGACGAAGTCAGCGGCAGCCTCACCACGATCCAGAACGCGGTAGCCAACCTCGCCAGTGCCGAAGGACAGCCAGTGGGGACGCTCAAGGTCAGCATGGGCACCGTGTTCGGCAATCGCTATATCGTGCCGATGCTGGGTGAATTCATGGGACGCTTTCCGGCGATCAGCCCGGATTGGCATTTTGATAATCGCCAGGTCGACCTGATCGGCCAGGGTTTCGACGCGGCGATCGGTGGCGGTTTCGAATTGCCCCAGGGCGTGGTGGCCCGCAAGTTGACACCGGCACACCGCGTGTTGGTGGCTGCGCCAGGCTATCTGGCCCAGCGCGCGCCGGTGATCGGTCCCGAAGATTTGGCGCATTGCCACGGTATTCTGATTCGCTCACCCCAGACCGGTCGCATCCGCTCTTGGCAACTCACCAGCCGCGAGCGCGAACACCGCCCGTTGGTGCTCAAGCCGAGCATGACCATGAGCGACTCCGAAGCCGCCTGCTGTGCCAGCGCTCAGGGCTTGGGGATAGCGTTGGTGAGTATGCCGATGGCGGTGCCGTTTCTGGACAGCGGGGCGGTGGTGCGGGTGTTGCCGGAGTGGTATGTCGATGATGGCAATATCTCCATCTACTATGCCGAGCACAAATTACTGCCCGGCAAGACCCGGGCGTTTGTGGACTTCATCATTGAGCAGTTTTCCGGGCAGCAACTGGGGCAGCGATTCAGTGCGGTTTGATGGTCATTGGCAATCGAGTCGCCTGCATCGCGGGCACGCCGGGCTCCCACGGGGGACTGGCGGTGGGCCTGTTTTTCGGACTCGACACACATCCAATGTAGGAGCTGGCGTGCCTGCGATGGCCACACCTCGGTCTACCGGCCGAACTGGCCCGGCCAGCCAATGACCTTCTTCGGCCTCGGCGTCGCATAGGTTCGAATCTTCGACGTCGACAACCCCAGTCGTACCAGCGATTCCGCGATGGTCACCGCCGCCGTCACGCCATCCACTACCGGCACGCCGGTGCGTTGGCGAATCTGCTCATCCAGCCCGGCCATCCCGCCGCAGCCCAGGCAGATCACCTCGGCCTTGTCGTCTTTGATCGCCAGCTCTGCCTGGCGCACGATGGCTTCCATGGCCGCCAGCGGGTCTTCTTCCAGTTCCAGCACCGCCATGCCGCTGGCCCGCACCGACGCACAACGCTGATACAGGCCCGCGAGTTTCAAGCGGTCCTCGATCAGCGGCACGGTGCGGTCCAGCGTGGTGACCACCGAGTAGGCGTGACCCAGGAACATCGCGGTGCTGGCGGCCGCTTCGGTGATGTCCACCACCGGCACGTTCAGCAATTCCTGCAGGCCTTCGCGGCCATGTTCGCCGTAGCCCGCCTGGATCACCGCATCGAACGGCTGGTCGTAGGCCATCACCCGGTCCATCACCGCGATGGCTGCCAGGTAGCTTTCGAAATTGCCCTCAACCGACTCCGCGCCGAAGTAGGGGGTAAGCCCGACGATCTCGGTTCCCGGCGAGGCCACGGCCCGCGCTTGCTGGGCGATGGTGTCGGTGATGGATTCGGTGGTGTTGACGTTGACCACGAGGATACGCATGGAAGGTCCTTGATTAATGACTGACGTTATCGACGGCAATGCTTTCGCCACTGACATCGGCGTAGAACGGCTGGCGCTTGGCGATTAACAGATAGAGCAACCCCGCAATACCGGCGCCAAACATCCAGGAGAACGGTGAGACGCTGGCGAAGCCGGGCAACAGGGCCAGGAGAATGGCGATCACTGCCGCAGGAATGAACGCTGCCACCGCCCGCAGGTTGACCCCGCGGCTGTAGTAATAAGCGCCATTCGGGTCTTCGCTGTACAACTGCAGCACGTCCACCCGGTTTTTACGGATCAGCCAGTAATCGACCATGATCACGCCGTACAGCGGCCCCAGCAGCGCGCCCAGGCCGGAAAGGAAATACACGATCACCAGCGGGCTGTTGTAGAGGTTCCACGGCAGGATCAGCACCGCCACGGTGGCGCTGATCAAGCCGGCGCGGCGGAAGTTCAGGTACTTGGGCGCCAGGTTACTCAGCACAAAGGCCGGTGCGACGAAGTTGGCCATGATATTCACCGCCACGGTGACGATCAGGAACGCCAGGCAGCCCAGCACCAGGAAGAGCGTGTTGGGGATGGCCGCGATGATTTCGGTGGGGCTTTCGATCACCCGGCCATTGAGCTGAAACTGCCCGCCGCACAGCAGCACGGTGATGATGGCAAACACCAGGATGTTCACCGGCAGGCCCCAGAAGTTACCGACCTGAATCGTCTTGCGGCATGGCGAGGAGCGGGCGAAATCGCAGAAGTTGAGGATCAGCGTGCCGTAGATCGCCAGCCACAGTGCGCCGCCGGCAAAGATATTGCGCCACATCTCGCCGCCGCTGAGCGGCTCGCGGATCGACCAGGCGATGTTGCCGCCCGTCTGGAAATACATCCAACCCGCCAGCGCGGCCACGGTCAGCAGGATCACCGGCCCGGCAAAGCCTTCGTAGCGACGCACCATCTCCATGCCGTAGGCGAGGATCACCAGCTGCACCAGCCAGATCGCCACGAAGCATGCCCAGCCGAGGGATGACAGGCCGAGGATCGCGTCATGGTCGTATTCGGCAAACCCTGGATGAATCGCCGTCAGCAACACGCGGAACACCACCGAGGCCAGGTAGGTCTGGATCCCGAACCAGGCAATCGCGATCACTGCGCGGATCAATGCCGGAATCTGCGCGCCATGGATGCCGAAACTGATCCGGCTGATCACCGGGAACGGCACCCCGGTCTTCTGGCCCATGTAGCCCGACAGGTTCATGAAGAAGTACACCAGTGCCGCGCCGATACCCAGCGACATCAGGATCTGCCAACCGCCCAGGCCCAATGCATACAAGCCAATGGCGAAGGAGTAGTTGGCGATGTTGTGCACGTCGTTGGTCCACAACGCAAAGATGCTGTAGCGCCCCCACCGCCGGCCTTCGACCTTGGTGGGCGCCAGGTCCTTGTTGTGCAGGCGCGGGCTTAGTACCAACGGCCCGGGGCTTGCGGCCTCGGGGTTCAGGGAGGAGGGCAGATCCAGTGCGATGTCGTTCGAGAGGCTTGTACGCATTCCGGCAGGCTCCAGCACATCTGCAGCCAGGCCGCGGATGGCAAAGTGTATGTAGGTTTTGTATTGATTGTATACAAATCTCTATTCACCTTAAGCCACATGCGTGCCAGTTTTTGATCTATCAAAAACAAAGATAATTTCTTTTTTGTAGGTTGTATCGGTAACTTGTTGAATCAAAGGAAATATAAATTGACCGTTTGAACAGCTATTTATTTTTTCACTTAAAAGGGGCCGTGCAGAACGGAGAAAGACAGGCGAGGAAAGGTGTTACGTAATGGTGCGACTCAAGACAGATTGCACACATAAATGGCACAAATAGTTACATGCGTGTGTACATGTATAGCGACCAATAAAAAAATGTGGGAGGGGCGTCGCCCCTCCCACATTTTTTAACCGCGTTGGCCTTTAGGCCTTGCTGATGATATTCCCCGCATGCAGCCCGCATTCCTTCTGCGTGGCTTCTTCCCACCACCAACGGCCTTCGCGCTCATGTTGGTTCGGCAACACCGGGCGGGTGCACGGTTCACAGCCAATACTGATAAAGCCGCGCTCATGCAGGCTGTTGTACGGCAACTCCAACATGCGGATGTAGCCCCAGATCTCTTCACTGGTCATCTGCGCCAGCGGGTTGAACTTGTACAACGTGCGTTCTGGTGTGGAGAACGCCGAGTCGATCTCCAGCGCCGCCACCTGGCTGCGGGTGCCGGGGCTCTGGTCGCGGCGCTGGCCGGTGGCCCAGGCACTGACGCCGGACAGTTTGCGGCGCAGCGGCTCGATCTTGCGCACACCGCAGCATTCGCCATGGCCGTCCTTATAGAAGCTGAACAGGCCCTTTTCCTTCACGAAGGGTTCCAGCTTGGTCTGGTCCGGCGAAATCAGCTCGATATCGATCTTGTAGAACTCGCGCACCTGCTCGATGAACCGGTAGGTCTCCGGGTGCAGGCGGCCGGTGTCGAGGCTGAACACCTTGACGTTCTTGTTCAGCTTCCAGGCCATGTCCACCAGCACCACGTCCTCGGCGCCGCTGAAGGAAATCCACAGGTCATCGCCGAACTGGCTGAAGGCCAATTTGAGAATGTCCTGGGCAGACTTGTTGGCATAAGTCGCGGCGAGTTCAGCGACGTCGAAGGCTTGGTTCATCAGCACGGTTCCTGCAAGGTCAGTGGCGCTATGCGCTCTATAGGTGGGCGATGGTATCAAAATCCGCTCTGCGTTGCGGCGGCGAGCGCGAATGGCTAGAGTTCGGCAGTCCTTTTGCTCGCTCAACCAACAACATCAAAATGGGAGTGTCTTGTGGAAATTGCCTGTCTCGACCTGGAAGGGGTGCTGGTTCCGGAAATCTGGATTGCCTTCGCCGAAAAAACCGGTATTGAATCCCTGCGCGCTACCACCCGGGACATTCCCGACTACGACGTACTGATGCAGCAACGCCTGCGCATCCTCGACGAACACGGGCTCAAGCTCGCCGACATCCAGGCGGTGATCGCCATCCTCAAGCCGCTGGACGGCGCCATCGAGTTCGTCAACTGGCTGCGCGAACGTTTCCAGGTGGTGATCCTCTCGGACACCTTCTACGAATTTTCCCAGCCGTTGATGCGTCAACTCGGCTTTCCGACCCTGTTGTGCCACCGCCTCATCACTGACGAAACCGACCGTGTGGTGAGTTACCAACTGCGCCAGAAAGACCCCAAGCGCCAGTCGGTGCTCGCGTTCAAAAGCCTGTACTACCGCGTGATCGCTGCCGGCGATTCCTACAACGACACCACCATGCTGGGCGAGGCTGACCGTGGGATTCTGTTCCATGCGCCAGAGAATGTAATCCGCGAATTCCCGCAGTTTCCGGCGGTGCATACGTTTGAGGATTTGAAGCAGGAATTTATCAAGGCGTCGAATCGGCCGTTGAGCCTGTAAGCCGTTCAGCGCGGCTAAGGCCCTATCGCAGCGATGCAGCGACCCGACAAGCCAGCTCCCACACTTGAATGGGGTCATACATCAAAATGTGTGAGCGGGCTTGCCCGCGAAGAGGCCAGCCCGGTCACTGCAGACCTGCCTTAAACCCCCGCCAACAAGCGCTCATAAGGAATCTGCAAGCCTCCATGCAGACGCTTGATCATCGACAAGCTCAACTTGCGCTTGTGGTTCAACACTTCTGACACGCGCCCACTGGTGCCAATAAAAGGCTCAAGGTCTCGGGCGGTCATGCCCAGTTGTTCCATGCGAAACTTGATAGCCTCCACCGGATCAGAGGGTGGCATTGGATAATGCTCTGCCTCGTACTTGTCGATGAGGATGGCGAGGATTTCCAGCTCGTCGCCCTCAGGCGAGCCAATGTCTGCTCCCCAGATCTGCTCCACGCGTGCGAGCGCGGCAGTCAGATCTTCCTGGGAGTGAATAGGTTTGATGTTCATCACACGGTCTCCGCGTTGATCTGATCGTACTGGGCGGGGGTCCCAATGAAGCGTATGAACCCAAGCTGTCTCAGATAGTCGATCGCCATGATGACTCGATACTTGTTGCCGCCTACGTTGAATACAACCCTGCCGGCCTTGAGAATGCTCGCCGTTCTGAGTTCTGCCTTGAGTGCCTGTGGTGTCTGGTATTCGGCCTTTTCCATATGGCGATACAGCTCGACAAGCGGCGTTTTTGCATCGGAATACGCTGGGTGGCTTTCCCAACACGTTCGTAGGGTAGATAGAGCAATTATCCGCATCGCTGCAACCTCCCAATTTGGGAGGTGATAGGTGTGGTCAGGTGGAGATGCAATCTCGGAAATAATTTCTCACGAGTAAGCAGACGCCTCATGTGATCCCTCACAAACGGCTGGTGGACGGTCGGAGCTGGACGCTATCTTCCAGTTCATGCTCCGCCCACGGTCGTTCTGATTCAGATCTTTTCCTGCTGCGCGGCGTTACGTCTGAGAGCCTGGACAGGTAGGGCGCTACAGGCTTTCCAAAGTGTGTAACAGCACCCGCACCTTGGTCAGCGACTCCTGATATTCCGCTTCCCACTCCGAGTCCGCGACAATCCCGCCGCCGCCCCAGCAGCACACTTGGCCGTCCTTCACCAGCAAACTGCGAATGGCGATGGAGCTGTCCATTTCGCCACGCACATCCAGATACACCAACGAGCCGCAGTACAGCCCGCGTCGGGTCGGCTCCAGTTCGTCGATGATCTGCATCGCGCGGATCTTCGGCGCGCCGGTGATGGAGCCGCCGGGGAAGCTGCCAGCGATGAGGTCGAGGGCGTCCTTGTCGTCTGCCAGTTCGCCGATGACGCTGCTCACCAGGTGGTGGACGTTGGGGTAGCTTTCCAGACTGAAGAGTTCCGGCACGCTTACCGAGCCGGTGCGGCAGGTGCGGCCGAGGTCGTTGCGCAACAGGTCAACGATCATCAGGTTTTCGGCGCGATCCTTGGGGCTGGCCAGCAGTTCGGCGGCGTTGGCGGCGTCGTCCTCCGGCGTCACGCCACGGGGGCGGGTGCCTTTGATCGGGCGCGTTTCGACGCGGCCCTCACTGATGTGCACGAAGCGCTCCGGCGACAGGCTCAGCACTGCGCCGTCATCGGGCAGGCTCTGGAACCCGGAAAACGGGGTCGGGCAGGCTTCGCGCAGGGCGCAATACGCCACCCATGGGTCGCCGGCGCACGGCGCGCGAAAACGCTGGGCGAAGTTGACCTGGTAGCAGTCGCCGGCCTGGATGTAGTCCTGGATCCTCACGATGGCCTGACGGTAGTCTTCGGCGCTGAGGTCCGGAGCCATGGGGCCCTGCAACGTGAACGTCGCCGTTGATTCGGTGTTTGTGCCCTTGAACGCTTCAATCAACCGTTGTTGTTCGTGACCCGCCAGTGCCGGGTGAAACACAAGCTGGCTGGTCTGGGTGTGGTGATCGCTGATCAGGGCCCAGGCATACAGCCCGAAGCGCGCATCCGGCAGGTGCAAGTCGTCCGCCGCCAGCGTTGGCATAGGCTCAAGGTGCCGGCCGAAATCGTAGCTCAGGTAACCGATCAATCCACCGGCAAACGGCAATTCAACCCCGGCAGGCAAATCCGCTTCGCCCAATTGTGTGAGGTTTTCCCGCAAGCGTTGCAGGAAAACACTACCGGTTTCGTCAGGCGCCACCGTCAACGTCTCCAGCGGCCACGCACTGAGCAGGTCATAACGCCCGCGCTCGGCGGCCGGGCGGCCACTGTCCAGCAGCACCGCGCCAGGCGCGTGACGGATCGCCGCGAAATACTCGGCGGGGTTGGCCCGGTAGGGCAGCGGGTATACAGAGCAGGTCGACATGTGACGCGAATCAGCCGTTGGCGTGGGGGAGGGGATTGTAGTCCGCCACAGGATTTGGGCCTAGAGCGCGGTTTGAATGTGGGAGGGAGTCCTCCCACATTGGGTGGGTGTTCAGCCTTCGACCGGTGGGATATGCCCAAACATCTCCTGCACAAACTTCACCCGTTCTTCCGGGGATTCGGTCACGCCAGCTGCTTTCAATTCTTCAAGCCGCGCTTCTACCGCATGGGTGCGCAAGGTCAAACCGCAGTCATTGGCAATCTGGATATTCAACCCCGGCCGTGCATTCAGCTCCAGGATCAATGGGCCTTTCTCCTGATCAAGCACCATGTCCACACCGATATACCCCAGGCCGCACAATTCGTAACAACCGGCCGCGAGCTTCATGAAGCCGTCCCAGTTGGGCAATTGCACGCCATCCACCGCATTGGTGGTGTCGGGGTGTTTGGTGATGATGTTGTTCAGCCAGGTGCCCCGCAGGGTCAGGCCGGTGGCCAGGTCCACCCCCACGCCAATGGCGCCCTGGTGCAGGTTGGCCTTGCCGCCGGACTGGCGGGTCGGCAAGCGCAGCATCGCCATCACTGGGTAACCCATCAGCACGATGATGCGGATATCGGGTACACCTTCGTAGCTGATGCTCTTGAAGATCTGGTCGGGGACCACGCGGTATTCGATCAACGCGCGATCGCGGTGGCCACCCAGGGAATACAGGCCGGTGAGGATGCTGGAGATCTGATGCTCGATCTCTTCATGGCTGATGATCTTGCCGGACACCGTGCGGTAGCGTCCCTCGAAGCGGTCTGCCACCACGAGGATGCCGTCGCCGCCAGCGCCCTGGGCGGGTTTGATCACGAAGTCACTGCGCCCGCCGATGATTTCGTCGAGCTTGTCGATTTCCTTCTCGGTGGAGATCACCCCGTACATTTCCGGCACGTGGATGCCGGCCGCCAGGGCGCGCTCCTTGGTGATGATCTTGTCATCCACGATCGGGTACAGGCTGCGCTTGTTGTACTTGAGCACGTAGTCGGCGTTACGCCGATTGATGCCCATGATCCCCCGCGCTTCCAGGGCCTTCCAGGTCTTCCAGAAACCGAACATTACTTATCAGCCTTCAAGAACGCCTTGAAACGCACCAGCTCGGTCAGGCGGTAACCGCGATAACGACCCATGGCCAGCATGAAACCCACCAGGATCAACAGGATCGCCGGGAAGGTGAACACGAAATACACCAGCTCCGGCACGCTCATGATCAGGTGCGCCAGGGACGCCGCGAACAGTGTGCCGATCGCCACTTTCAGCGCGTGGTTGGCACCGCGTTCTTCCCAGGTAATCGACAGGCGTTCGATGGTCATGGTCAGGATCACCATCGGGAACAGTGCCACCGACAAGCCGCGCTCCAGGCCCAGCTTATGGCTGAACAGGCTGATGGCGGCGATCAGCACCACCACGAAGGTCAATACCACCGACAGCCTTGGCAGCATCTGCAGCTTCAAGTGCTCGAGATAGGAGCGCAGCGACAGCCCCAGCGCCGTGATGACCGTAAACAGCACAATCCCGAAGCCCAGTTGCGTCTCGCGGAACGCCAGGGCGATCAGCACCGGGGTGAACGTGCCCAGGGTCTGCAGGCCGATCAGGTTGCGCAGGATCAGGATCACCAGCACGCCAATCGGGATCATCACCATGATCATGAAGGTCTGCTGGGTTTGCAGCGGCAGGCCGTACAGCGAGTATTCGAGGAAGTTGGCGTCGGTGTTCTCGTCGGTCAGCTTGGCCAGGCGAATCGCGTTCATTTCGCTGTTGTTCAGGCTGAAGGTGACCATGGCCTTCTTGCCGCCGTCGACGGTGATCAGGTTTTCATCGCCGGTCCACCACAGCAGGCGGTCGGTCGGCAGGCCCTGTTCGCCGGTTTCCGGATTGAAGTACAACCAGTCATTGCCATTGAAGCTGCGCAGCCACAGTTCCGGGGTTTGCGGCTGGTCGGCCACCAGGCGAATGGTGTGGACCTTTTCCACCGGCACATGGGCGATGGACAGCAGCAGTTCGACAATCTTGGCCTTGTGCGGCGTGGACGGATCGCCCGCCAGCAGCAGCTTGACGTTGTCGTCGTTGAGGTTGTTGGTGCGCTTGATGGCTTCGCTGATAAAGGTCTCGACGTCGGCCGAGTGCTGGCGGATCGGCGCCAGCAGGGCTTCGGCGGCGATTTTCTCCGGGCCTTCCACGGCGATGCTGTCGCGGAAGGTCGGGCCCTTGATCTTGATCTTTTCACCGCTATAGCGCTTGGTGAGCACCAGGCGGTAATACAGGGTCTGGTTGCCGCTGGCGCGGCGTGCCGACCAGGTCACCTTGCGGTTGCCATCGGCACGATTGACGCTTACGCCATAGTTGTTGGAGATGAAACTCTCGTTGAGGCTCACGAAGTCGCGGCTAAGCGGCGGCACGAACATCTGGATCTTCACCGGGTCCTTGGGGTTGGCGACGAACTCGACCTTGGCGTCGATGTTCCACAAGTCGTCGGTGGCGTCCTCGGTGACGGGGATCCCCAGCACGAAAATCTGGTAGGCGGTGACCGAAATACCCAACACCACCAGGATGGCGATCAGGATCTTCAAGTGCAGGGTAAGAGAGCGCATTCGGGTTACTCGGCGGTATGAGCGTCGGCGGCACAGGCAGGTTTGCCGGCGGCGTATTTAAGACTGGGGTCGACCAGCGCATCGAAGCGTTTGAGCGCTTCGGAGCCGATCAGCAGCGGATATTGGAAGGCGCTGCGGTCAGTCAAGTTCACTTCGATGCTGCGTAAAGCGTTGCCCATGCAGATGTCCAGGGCAATCACCGGACGAGCGGTGTAGTTCTTGTCCTCATCGGGGTCGTAGTCACCGGCGCGGCGCTTGATCTTGCTGACACGGGCCAGTGGGCGTTCGATGGGGTGGGAATGGGCGGTGTCGATGGCCAGGTAGAAGCGTACCCAGGATTCGCCGTTGCGCTTGAAGCGCTTGATGTCACGGGCGCTGAGTGAGGCGGTCTTGGCGCCGGTGTCGAGTTTGGCGGCGACTTCCAGGTCGATACCGGCCAGTTGGGCATATTCGTTGAGCCCATACACGGTCTTCTCGGCGGCAAGGCCAAGGCTCGGCATGAACAATAGGCAAATCAATAGGGGGAAGGGCTTGAGTCTCATAAGTCCTGAGGCGATGCAGTGCGAAATTCAAGGCGACTGGCATTACTGCACAAACTCCCTCGTGCGCCTTTTCATCCAAGGATGTCGGGCAAATACGGCGCGCATTCTAACATGATGCTTTTTTGGCGCCAGCGCTGGCAGCCGGCCATGCTCTTATAGGGAGCGCGAAGGGTTATTAGACGATTGTCGACAATGTGCATTTAATCTTTGACTGTGAGAGGGTTATTGGCTAGTTTTTGCCACATTGATTTGAAAGGTGTCGACAATATGCTCGAGCAAATGGAAGCCGCGGTGGCGACCACCGATGATTCCCAGACCATGTCCGAGAACGTCTTCCGCCGTATCCAGGCCGCCATCGTCAAGGGCGAGATCGCCCCGGGCAGCAAGATCTCCGAGCCGGAGCTGGCGCGCACTTATGGCATCAGCCGCGGCCCGCTGCGCGAGGCCATCCACCGCCTCGAAGGCCAGCGCCTGCTGGTGCGCGTGCCACATGTCGGCGCCCGAGTGGTGTCTTTGAGCCATGCCGAGCTGATCGAACTCTACGAAATCCGCGAGTCCCTTGAAGGCATGGCCTGTCGCCTGGCAGCCGAACGCATGACCGACGGGGAGATCGAAGAACTGCGCCAGGTGTTGCACACCCACGAGCGTGACGAAGCCTTCCAGGCCGGCCTTGGCTATTACCAGCAGGAAGGCGACTTCGATTTTCATTACCGGATAATTCAAGGCGCCGGTAATCGCACCCTTACGCAGATGCTCTGCGGCGAGCTTTACCAGTTGGTGCGCATGTACCGCATCCAGTTTTCCGCCACCCCTAACCGTCCACGGCAGGCCTTTGCCGAGCATCACCGCATTCTTGACGCGATTGCCGACCGCGACGGTGAAATGGCCGAACTGCTGATGCGCCGCCACATCGGCGCGTCCAAACGCAACATTGCCCGTCATTTCCCCGACGGCGCAGCCCAATCACGAGGTGAATGATGAGTTCCAATAACAAGAGCACCCCAGGCCAGCGTTTTCGTGATGCGGTCGCCAGCGAGCAGCCGTTGCAAGTGGTGGGCGCGATCAACGCCAATCACGCGTTGCTGGCCAAGCGCGCCGGCTTCAAGGCGATCTACCTGTCGGGCGGTGGTGTCGCGGCCGGCTCCCTCGGTGTGCCGGACCTGGGCATCACGGGCCTGGATGACGTGCTCACCGACGTGCGCCGTATCACCGACGTCTGCGACCTGCCGCTGCTGGTGGACGTCGACACCGGCTTCGGCTCCTCGGCGTTCAACGTCGCGCGCACGGTCAAGTCGATGATCAAGTTCGGCGCTGCCGCCATCCACATCGAAGACCAGGTGGGCGCCAAGCGCTGCGGCCATCGTCCGAACAAAGAGATCGTGACCCAGCAGGAAATGGTCGACCGCATCAAGGCGGCCGTGGATGCGCGTACCGATGACAGCTTCGTGATCATGGCGCGCACCGATGCGCTGGCCGTGGAAGGGTTGGAGTCCGCGTTGGAGCGTGCCGCCGCGTGCATCGAAGCCGGCGCCGACATGGTCTTCCCGGAAGCCATCACTGAACTCGAGATGTACAAGCTGTTTGCATCAAAGGTGAAGGCCCCGATCCTGGCCAACATCACCGAATTCGGCGCCACGCCGCTGTACACCACCGAACAGTTGAAATCTGCCGATGTTTCCATCGTGCTGTACCCGCTTTCGGCCTTCCGCGCCATGAACAAGGCCGCCGAAAACGTCTACACCGCGATCCGTCGCGACGGCACCCAACAGAACGTGATCGACACCATGCAAACCCGCATGGAGCTTTACGATCGCATCGACTACCACACCTTCGAGCAGAAGCTCGACGCGCTGTTCGCAGCCAAGAAGTAACGAACGCGCCTCCCTATAAATACAAGATTGGAGAACAGACATGGCTGAAGCAAAAGTACTGAGTGGTGCCGGCCTGCGTGGCCAGGTCGCCGGGCAGACGGCATTGTCCACCGTGGGCCAGGCCGGAGCCGGCCTGACCTATCGCGGCTACGACGTGCGTGAACTGGCCGCCGATGCACAGTTTGAAGAAGTGGCCTACCTGCTGTTGTACGGTGAACTGCCAAGCAAAGCCGAATTGGCCGACTACAGCAAAAAGCTGAGCAAACTGCGCGACCTGCCGCAAGCGCTGAAAGAAGTGCTCGAGCGCATCCCGGCTGACGCTCATCCCATGGACGTGATGCGCACCGGTTGTTCTTTCCTCGGCAACATTGAGCCAGAACAGGACTTCAGCGCCCAGCGCGACGTCACCGACCGCCTGCTCGCCGCGTTCCCGGCGATCATGTGTTACTGGTACCGCTTCAGCCACGACGGCAAGAAGATCGACTGCGTGACCGACGAACCGACCATCGGCGGTCACTTCCTGCACCTGCTGCATGGCAAGAAGCCGAGCGTGCTGCATGAAAAGGTCATGAACGTGTCGCTGATCCTCTACGCCGAACACGAGTTCAACGCGTCGACCTTTACCGCTCGGGTGTGCGCTTCGACCCTGTCCGACCTGTATTCCTGCGTCACCGCCGCCATTGGCTCCCTGCGCGGCCCCCTGCATGGCGGCGCCAATGAAGCGGCGATGGAAATGATCGAGCGTTTCTCCTCGGCCGAAGACGCTGTGGAAGGCACCCTCGGCATGCTGGCGCGCAAAGACAAGATCATGGGCTTTGGCCACGCGATCTACAAAGACAGCGACCCGCGTAACGAAGTGATCAAGGGCTGGGCAAAACAGCTCGCTGACGAGGTGGGCGACAAGGTGCTGTTCCCGGTCTCCGAAGCCATCGACAAGACCATGTGGGAGCAGAAGAAACTGTTCCCCAACGCCGACTTCTACCATGCGTCGGCGTATCACTTCATGGGCATCCCGACCAAGCTGTTCACGCCGATTTTCGTGTGTTCGCGCCTCACCGGCTGGGCTGCGCATGTGTTCGAACAGCGTGCCAACAACCGCATCATCCGTCCAAGCGCCGAGTACACCGGCGTCGAGCAGCGCAAGTTCGTGGCAATCGAACGTCGCTGAATGGGAACACCGGCGATCCCAAATTGTTAACCGGATCAAATGTGGGAGGGGGCTTGCCCCCCCTCCCACATGTTGACCGCATTTCAATTTTGGATTGGTGCAGGTCGTCCCTTTTTATCACCGTGACCGAGTCCTGACGATGAACACTGAATTTCGCAAACCGCTCCCCGGCAGCCGCCTGGATTTCTTCGACGCCCGTGCGGCAGTCGAAGCCATCACCCCCGGCGCCTTCGCCACCTTGCCCTACACCTCTCGCGTGCTCGCCGAAAACCTGGTGCGTCGTTGCGACCCGGCCACCCTCAACGCGTCCCTGAGCCAGTTGATCGAACGCAAGCGCGACCTCGACTTCCCCTGGTTCCCGGCCCGCGTGGTGTGCCATGACATTCTTGGCCAGACCGCCCTGGTGGACCTTGCCGGGCTGCGCGACGCCATCGCCCTGCAAGGCGGCGACCCGGCGCAAGTCAACCCGGTGGTGCCGACGCAGTTGATCGTCGACCATTCCCTGGCCGTTGAAGCCGGGGGGTCCGATCCGGACGCGTTCGAAAAAAACCGCGCCATCGAGGACCGTCGCAACGAAGACCGTTTCCACTTTATCGAGTGGACCAAGAAGGCTTTCAAGAACGTCGATGTGATCCCGCCGGGCAACGGCATCATGCACCAGATCAACCTGGAGAAAATGTCCCCGGTGATCCAGGTACGCGACGGTGTGGCATTCCCGGATACCTGCGTCGGCACCGACAGCCACACGCCGCACGTGGACGCGCTGGGTGTGATCGCCATTGGCGTCGGCGGTCTGGAAGCCGAAAGCGTGATGCTCGGCCGTGCCTCGTGGATGCGCCTGCCGGAGAGCGTTGGCGTGGAGCTGACGGGCAAGCTGCTGCCGGGCATCACCGCCACCGACATGGTGCTGGCACTGACCGAGTTCCTGCGTAAACAGAAAGTGGTGGGCGCCTGGCTGGAGTTTTTCGGTGAGGGCGCGTCAAACCTGACCCTCGGCGACCGCGCGACCATCTCCAACATGGCCCCCGAATATGGCGCCACGGCGGCGATGTTCTATATCGATCAGCAGACCATCGCTTACCTGAAGCTCACCGGCCGTGAAGACGAACAAGTCACCCTGGTCGAGCAATATGCCCGCCACACCGGCCTGTGGGCCGATGACCTCAAGGGTGCGCAGTATGAACGTGGCCTCACGTTCGACCTGTCCAGCGTCGTGCGCAACATGGCAGGTCCCAGCAACCCGCATGCCCGCGTCGCCACCAGCGACCTGGCGGCCAAAGGCATCAGTGGCCAATGGGAGGAAGTCCCCGGTCAAATGCCCGATGGCGCAGTGATCATCGCCGCGATTACCAGTTGCACCAACACCAGCAACCCGCGCAACGTGATTGCCGCAGGTCTTCTGGCACGCAATGCCAACAAGCTCGGGCTGGCGCGCAAGCCCTGGGTCAAATCCTCGCTGGCGCCGGGCTCGAAAACCGTGGCCATGTACCTGGAAGAAGCCGGCCTGGACCATGAGCTGGAACAACTTGGTTTCGGCGTCGTGGCGTTCGCCTGCACGACCTGCAACGGCATGTCCGGCGCGCTCGACCCGGTGATCCAGCAGGAAATCATCGACCGCGACCTCTATGCCACTGCCGTGCTGTCGGGTAACCGCAACTTCGACGGACGCATTCATCCGTACGCCAAGCAAGCGTTCCTCGCGTCGCCGCCGCTGGTGGTGGCTTACGCGATTGCCGGCACCATTCGTTTCGACATCGAAAAGGACGTGTTGGGCCTCGACGCCAATGGCAAGGAAATCCGCCTGCAGGACATCTGGCCGAGTGACGAGGAAATCGACGCGGTGGTGAAGGCGGCGGTGAAGCCTGAGCAGTTCCGCAAGGTCTACATCCCGATGTTCGCGATCCACGAAGACACCGGCCCCAAGGTCGCGCCGCTGTACGACTGGCGCCCGCAAAGCACCTACATTCGCCGCCCGCCTTATTGGGAAGGCGCGCTGGCCGGTGCGCGTCCGCTCAAGGGCATGCGCCCGCTGGCCGTGCTGCCGGACAACATCACCACTGATCACCTGTCGCCGTCCAACGCGATCATGCTCGACAGCGCCGCCGGCGAGTACCTGGCGAAAATGGGCTTGCCGGAAGTCGACTTCAACTCCTACGCGACCCATCGTGGCGATCACCTGACCGCCCAGCGCGCCACGTTTGCCAACCCGAAACTGTTCAACGAGATGGTGATTGAGAACGGCAAGGTCAAGCAGGGCTCCCTGGCGCGAATCGAACCGGAAGGCCAGGTCACGCGGATGTGGGAAGCCATCGAAACCTACATGCAGCGCAAGCAGCCGCTGATCATCATCGCCGGCGCCGACTACGGCCAGGGCTCGTCACGCGACTGGGCAGCCAAGGGCGTGCGCCTGGCCGGTGTGGAGGCGATTGCCGCCGAGGGCTTCGAGCGTATTCACCGCACCAACCTGGTGGGCATGGGCGTGTTGCCGCTGGAGTTCCTGCCGGGCACCGACCGCCACACGCTGAAGATCGACGGCAGCGAAACCTATGACGTGGTCGGCGCGCGCACCCCGCGTGCGCTGCTGACCCTGGTGATCAACCGCAAGAACGGTGAGCGTGTCGACGTGCCGGTGACCTGCCGCCTGGACACCGCCGAAGAAGTGTCGATCTACGAGGCGGGCGGTGTGTTGCAGCGTTTTGCCCAAGACTTCCTGGAATCGGCGGCGACCGCCTGAGGGGTAACCATGGCACACGTAGCGCAAATCAAGATCCCCGCCACCTATATGCGTGGCGGCACCAGCAAGGGCGTGTTTTTCAGCCTCACGGACCTGCCCGAATCGGCGCAGGTACCGGGCGCGGCGCGTGACGCCCTGTTGCTGCGGGTGATCGGCAGCCCCGATCCCTATGACAAGCAGATCGACGGCATGGGCGGCGCCACGTCCAGCACCAGCAAGACCGTGATCCTGGCCAAGAGCAGCCGCGCCGAGCATGACGTGGACTACCTGTTCGGCCAGGTGTCCATCGACAAGCCGTTTGTGGATTGGAGCGGCAACTGCGGCAACCTGTCGGCAGCGGTCGGCTCTTTCGCCATCAGTGCCGGGCTGGTAGACCCCTCCCGCGTGCCCCATGACGGCGTGGCCGTGGTGCGTGTCTGGCAGGCCAACATTGGCAAGACCATCATCGCCCACGTGCCGATTACCAACGGCGCGGTGCAGGAGACCGGCGATTTCGAACTGGACGGCGTGACCTTTCCGGCCGCCGAAGTGCAATTGGAGTTCATGGACCCGGCGGCGGAAGAAGAGGGCGGCGGCGGCGCGATGTTTCCCACCGGTAACCTGGTGGACGACCTCGACGTGCCGGGTGTCGGCACCTTCAAGGCAACACTGATCAATGCGGGCATTCCGACCATCTTCATCAATGCTGAAGACCTCGGCTACACCGGCACCGAGTTGCAGGGCGCGATCAACAGAGACCCGAAAGCCCTGGCCATGTTCGAAACCGTACGGGCCCACGGCGCCTTGCGCATGGGCTTGATCAAGCACTTGGACGAAGCTGCCCAGCGCCAGCACACGCCGAAGGTGGCATTTGTGGCCAAACCTTTGGACTACGTGGCGTCCAGCGGCAAGGCGATCAAGGCCGATGATGTGGATTTGCTGGTGCGAGCGCTGTCCATGGGCAAGTTGCACCACGCGATGATGGGCACTGCGGCGGTGGCGATTGGCACGGCGGCAGCGATTCCCGGGACCTTGGTCAACCTCGCGGCGGGTGGCGTGGAGCGCAACGCGGTGCGGTTCGGGCATCCGTCCGGCACGCTGCGCGTGGGCGCCGAGGCCACCCAGGTCAACGGTGAGTGGGTGGTGAAAAAAGCCATCATGAGCCGCAGCGCCCGGGTGCTGATGGAAGGTGTCGTGCGTGTGCCCGGCGACGCTTTTTAGCGACGTCCACCCCTTCAACAAGCCATGATCATGGCCCACGAAATCCAGGGTGTGATTGCCCTGGAGAACGCCTTCAATCGGGTCGGCCTCGACCATGTGCAGCTGGTGAAAGTCGCCTCCACGGCCGTCACCGCCAAGCTGATGGGCACCAACCGTGAGCACTGCCTGCACTACATGACCGCCGTCCCACTGGCGTTCGGCAACCTTGTGACCGAGCAGGTGGCGGTGGAGTACCCGATTGGCCATCGTCGCCGCCGACTGGAGGGCATCCCGCTGTTGGAGGACACGTTCAAGGCCAACCTCGCAACGCGATTTACCGGGCACCGCAGTGCGGAAATTTTTGCCTTGTGCAAGGACCAGGCATGGCTTGAGGCAACGCCGGTCAATCGTTTCGTGGACCGGAGGCTATTCAAACCTCAGAATCACCCTGCGGTTATGCTTGCTCTTCTTCTCGATTTTCTCGCAGAACACCCGGCCGATTTCTTCGGTGTTGATCACATGGGTGCCCCCACACGGCTGGATATCGATACCGGCAATTTCGATTACCCGCACCGACCCCTGGATCACCGGCGGCGCCACCGCCTGGGTACGGGTGATCTGCAGCAGGGTGGAATACTCCGAGGCCGGCATCGACAGGGTTTTCACGGAGTGGGCCTGTTCGATCAGGGCGTTGAGGTCGTGGGTAATGCTGTCCTTGTCGAGGGTCATTTCCGGAAGGTCGAAATCCAGGCGACCCTTGTCGGCGCTGATGCTGCAACCGGTGACTGGCGCGTCGATAAGCGAGCACAGCAGGTGCAGGCACGTGTGCATTTTCATGTGCTGGTAGCGCCGCTCCCAATCGAGGCTAGCGTCCACCTGCACCCCGGCCGTCAATTGTTCGGGACAGTGCTGCACCTGGTGCCAGATGATCGCGCGCAGCACCGGGTCGCGCACGGTGCCGGTCACTTCCACCTGCGTACCGTCCGCCAGGGTGAAATGACCGGTGTCGCCCGGTTGCCCGCCGCCGGTGGGATAGAACAACGTGTGTTCCAGAGCGATGCCATGCTCGCTGACGGCGATGACTCGCGCGCTGAACGCATTCTGGTACGGCGCGCTGTCGAACAGCGCCAGGGTTTCCATGGTATGGACGGACATGTTCAACCTCCGACGTTCAAAGGACTGGCTTGCAACAGGGTGCGCACCATTGCACTCAAGCCAGGGGGGGCGAGCAGGGTGATCTCGAACTCCGGGCCGCAGACTTTCAGGTTCAGCGGCAAGCGCGGCAGATGGTTGCCCGACTCGACGCGGTGCAGGCGAAATTGCAGGTGGTGTCGCTCCTTCACGGTGGGCTCCAGCATCAGGCCGTGCAGGGGGTGGAAGTCGGCATCCAGCACAGTGACCTTGTGGCTGGCGTTGATCTCGCCGACCACGTGCAGGCGCTCATCCAGGGCGAAGGCACCGAGGTAATTGCTGTGGTCCGAATCATCGTTCTTTTGCAGCTGGACCTGATTGACCACCTTGACCTTGGTGCCGGCGGGCACGTCCTGGGTGATCACGCACGATGGGCTGATAAACACGTTGTCGCCGATCAGCACGTAACCCAGTATCCGAGCGCCGGAGCCGATCTCGACGTTGTTGCCCAGGCGCGGATGACGCTTGCCGTCAGGGTTGTTGGCGATGCCACGGGCACCCAGTGTCACGCCGCAGAGGATGTAGCAGTCGTTGCCGATCTCGCAGGTTTCACCGATCACTGTGCCGTAGCCGTGATCGAGCACGAAGCGTCGCCCAATGCGCGCCGCCGGGTGGATTTCGGCGCCGGAGAGTACCTTGCCCTGGTTGCTCAGCTTGAGGGCAATGCGCGAAAACACACCGTTGGTGCGATCGGGGAAATTCCATACCAAGTGTGCCAGCCGGTAATACAACACGGCCTTGAACGAGGCATAGGATTCCAGGATCAATTCACCGCGCCCACGTGACGCCGGGTCCCGGTAGGCGTAGGCAATCAGGTCCTCGGCCACCGCCTGGGCGGCATTCTGGATCAGCGGCGCGAGGTGTGGTTCCAGCTGCTTCATCTGCCCGGGCGGGAGGGTCTTGATGAGGTGGGTGAGCAACTCATCGTGCAATTGTTGCATGTCGATAAAGCCGCTCATGGTGGCGCCCCCGCATTCTGGATGGTTGGAAAACGGCTTATTCGAAACTGTGCAGGTAGCTGTCGGCATTGTCGTAGACCATGGTCAACACCACCGTTTCAGGTGGGAGTTCGGGGGCGAGCTTGGCGATGGCTACCATGTTGGCAGCAGAAGACAGGCCCAGGCTGATGGCGTCGGTGCGCATGATGCGTTTCATCATGTCGATGCATTCCTGGCGCGAGACCTTGAGCATGCCGTCGATGATGTCGAGGTTGAGGATGCTCGGCACCAGGCCTATCGACAGGCCCTGGATATGATGCGGCGCGTGCTGGTTTTTCAGCAGGTCGCATTCCTCCGGCTCCACGCCGATTACGCGGACAGCGGGCCAGGTGGTCTTCAGGGTTTCACCGATGCCGGTGATATGCCCACCGGTGCCGATACCACTGACGAAATAGTCCACGCGGCGCTCGCCAAAGGCACGGATGATCTCCCGCGCAGTGGTGTCGCGATGGGTCTGTGGGTTGGCACCGTTGCGTTGCTGGTTGAGCATCACGTAGCTGGGGTTTTCCAGTTGCAGCTCCATGCACTTCTCGCCATGGGAGTTGTTGCCCAGGCGGCTGTCCGACAGCACCACCTTGGCGCCGTACAGGCGCAGCAGTTTGCGTTTTTCGGGGCTGTAGTTGTCGGGGATCACCAGCACCACCTTGTAGCCCAGCACGTTGCCGGCCATGACCAGGCCGATGCCGGTATTGCCGCCGCTGGGTTCGATGATGGTTTGCCCGGAGTCACGGATGAGCACGCCCCGGCGCTCGGCGTCGAGGATCATGCCCAGGGCGATGCGCGCCTTGTGGCTGCCACCGGGGTTGAGGGATTCGAGCTTGGCGTAGACCTCGATGCCCAAATCTTCGGAAAACTGTGCCAGGCGCACGATGGGCGTGTGACCAATGGCGTCGAGTATAGAATTGTGCAACATCAGATAGGAGCCCATGGCCGGAGGTCAGTACAAAGGCATGTCGGGTTCGACATCGCGTACCCAGTGTTTCATGCCACCCTGCAGGACTTTGGTGTTGGCGAAGCCCGCCGCCAGGAGCGTGCTGGCAGCCTGCTCGGCGCGGGTGCCGGCGTAGCAGATCAGGTAATGGGTGTTGTCCCGGCTGAGGCTGTGCAGGTGCCCGTCCAGTTCGGACAACGGGATGTGCACCACGCCCGGCAGCTTGCACACCTCCAGTTCGCTGGCGTCACGCACGTCCAGCAGTACGTCGGCACTGCGCGGGTGATCGAGTAGTTGCTTGAGGACGCGGGGCTTGATGTAGCGTTCCTCGGCCAGGGACGGCCTGCTTGGCACGGCGTCGGCACACGCGGACGGCGCGAGCTGTTCGCTGTGGCGCAGTTCCGAGCAGCAGGGGCAATCGGCGCGGCGCTTGAAGCGGATCTCACTGAACTTCATCGCCAGCGCATCGAAGCGCATCAGGCGCCCGGACAACGGCTCGCCTATGCCGATCAGCAGTTTGATCGCTTCGGTGGCCTGGATCATCCCGACCACGCCCGGCAATACGCCGATCACGCCGCCGGCGCTGCAATTGGGCGCCAGCTCCGCCGGTGGCGCCTGGGGAAACAGGCAGCGGTAGCAGGGGCCGCCTTTATAGTTGAGCACGCTGATCTGCCCGTCGAAGCGGTAGATGGCGCCGTAGACCAAGGGTTTGCCCAGTTGCACGCAGGCGTCGTTGACCCGGTAGCGCGTGTCGAAATTGTCAGTGCCGTCGATCACCAGGTCGTAGGCGCCCACCAGGTCCAGGGCGTTGTCGGCATTCAGCGCGGTGTCGTGGGCGTTGATCTGGATATGGGCATTGAGATCCTGCAAGCGTCGTTTGGCGGACTCGACCTTGGGCAGGCCCAGCGTGCTGTTGCCGTGGACGATCTGGCGTTGCAGGTTGCTGCTTTCCACCACGTCGAAATCCACCAGTCCCAGGGTCCCGACACCGGCTGCCGCCAGGTACAGGCTGATGGGCGAGCCCAGGCCACCGGTGCCGATGATCAGCACCTTGGCATTCTTGAGTTTCAACTGGCCGTCGCGACCGACACCGGGCAGCGTGATGTGGCGCACATAGCGTTGCACTTCCTCATTGCTGAGGGTTTCCATATCCATGCCGCCGGAGGTGGCGAGCAGCACTTCGATCCTGGCTTTTTCCGGAAGCCGGTCGTCGGCGCTGATCAGTTCTTCCTCGGCGGTGAACAGGAAGTGTTCCTTGAGCTGGTTGTTTTTTTCGTGGAACAGGTGCGGGCGCAGCTGCGGGTGGCTGTTGCAGAGGTTTTCAATGACTTCGCGCAATGTCGATCCGGTGCCCTCGAGGGTCGATTCCGGCAGCTTGGCCACGCGAACCAGAATGTCGGGGAAAGAGACAGCGTTCATGGACAACTCCGTGTGCAGGTCGTTGAAAGGGTTGAGGGCGAAATGCTTGCCATCCCAGGCAAACAGCTTGGAACCCAGGGCCTGGCCCTGGCGAACGTCTACCACCAGGTAGCTGACGGGGTAGATGGGCTCGCCCATGAACAGCGCCTTGTCCTGGTCTTCGTCGCTGAAATAGGCGCCGACATCCGGGTGGGAGTGATAGATCACCACCACCGGGTTATCGCTGCGAAACGCCTTGTTCAGCAGCAGGGTGTCGGCGACCGCAAAGGTGTAGCCGTTGGCCGCGCTGCGCGGGTACATCCCGGGGTCCTTGCGATGCAGCTCGTTCTGGATATTGCTGCCCAGGTACACGCTGCCGTCGGCGAAGACGAAGCCGCAACACTCTTCCGGGTAGGTGCGGCTGGCGTGGGCGTAGATCTGTTCCAGGGCTTGGGGGCGGAGGACGTCCATGTGGCGCTCGCGTTGCAGTGAAAGGGTCAATTTTTCTTGGCCAGCAGTTTTTCAACCGGCAGCTTGGTGATCGCAAAACCGGCCAGCAGGATGGCCGAGTACAGCACCAGGTCGCGGGTGATCGACACGCCTTCGTACCAGGCGCCGATGATGACGGCGAACACCGGGAAGATAATGAAGACGAACGACAGGATGATCGGGCTCAAGCGCTTCAGCAGCATGAAGTACACGATGAAGCCGCCCACCGAAGCCACCAGCCCCAGGTAGAACAGCGCCCCCCAGGAGCGCGGTGTAATGGCGTCGAAGGTCGGTGCCTCGAACCACAGGCCGGCCACGAACAGCATCAGCCCGGCGATGCCGATGGGCAGGGTGTTGTAGGTGATGACGCTGATGGCGCTGCCTTTCTGCTTGGTGATCACGTAGCACAGGGCATGCATGATCGCGGCGGTAAGGATCGCCAGTACGCCAAAGAACTCGGCGTGATCCAGGTGCAGGCCCTGGCTCTTGATGATCATGTAGAGGCTGCCGAAACCGATGCCGATGCCGACCACCTGGGAGAAGTAGATGCGCTCACGCAGGAACAGCGCGGAGAAGATCAGGATGAACACCGGCATGCAGCTGAACAGCAGGGCGGTGAGGCCGGACGAGACATGCATCTCGCCGTAGTTGAGCAGGTAGTAGGGCACGCTGAAGTAGGACAGGGTCACGAACACGAAGAACCAGCGGCTCTCGCGGGGAAACAGGATGGGCTCGCGGCGTACCAGGGCAAAACACAGGAACAGCGGAAAGGCGATCAGAAAGCGCAGGCCGGCGGACGTCAGCGGAGGCACGCTCTCCACGGCAATCTTGATTCCCAGCCAGGTGGTGCCCCAGCTCAGGCACACGATCAGGAACATCACGCTGGTCACCAGCCCTGCCAACCACTGTTTTTGGGTTTTTACCTTGGCGGTGTTTTCGAGAACGGCGGACATTGGCATCGTTTATTGCTTCCCTGAGCCGGAATTGAACTCTATATTGAGCTTGTAATGAGTTGTAAAACTCGGCGATTGAACCCGTAAAAGCACACTATTAGGGCGAAAGATGGCTGTCAAAACAAATATTGACATGGTGTCAATTATGCGTGAGGGGTTGTCCAGCGGGCAGGGCGTGAAGTACAAGCGCCTGTCCGATGTCATGGAACGGGGCATCCTTGAGGGCTTGATTGAACCCGGACGAAAATTGCCGCCCCATAGGGTGCTTTCCGACAACCTGGGGGTGACCATTGGTACCATTAGCCGTGCCTACGGTGAGCTGGAACGTTTGGGACTGGTTGTCGCGCGGGTGGGCGACGGTACTTTCGTGCGCAAGCGTGGGATGGAGCGCCAGCGCGATGAAGGTTTTCGCAACTTCAGCGAGGAGCCACGGCAGTACTTCGACATGAGCCGCAACATGCACATCCCGGGGCAGGAGACCGCGTTCCTGGCCCAGAGCTTCCAAACCCTGTCGACCAACGCCAAGTTCCTCCAGGACATCAGCGCCTACACCCCGGATGCCGGCCTGCCGCGTTACCGCGAGGCGGGTGCGCAATGGCTGGTGCAGCGGGATTTCCACCCGATTCCGGAGCAGGTCATCTGCGTCAATGGCGGCCAGCATGGCCTGCTGTGTTCGATGATGGCGTTGCTGCGCGCGGGCGACACCGTGGTTACCGAACAGCTGACGTATCCCGGCTTGATTACTGCCGCGCGCATGCTGGGCATTCGCCTGATCGGCCTGGAAATGGACGAGGAGGGCGTGCTGCCGGGAGCGCTGGATGAAGTCTGTCGAAATCACCGGGTTTCCGCCTTGTACTGCACGCCCACGATCCAGAACCCGACCACGGCGGTATTGTCGGTGGCGCGTCGGGAAGCGCTGGTCAAGGTGTGCCGCGAACACAATCTTCTCATCCTTGAGGACGAAGCCCACGGTGTGCTGGTGGAAGATCGTCCGCCGCCCCTCAGTTTTTTCGCGCCTGAACGTACGATTTTGATCAGCAGCCTGAGCAAGGCCGTGTCCGCCGGGCTGCGTGTAGGCTATGTGCATGCGCCGCCGGCATTGGTCAGTCGTATTTCGGCCGCCTTGCGCTCAACCTGCTGGATGGCCACCCCGGTCACCCTGGAACTGGCTACCCAGTGGATCGAAAACGGCACCGCCGAATACCTGCTGCGCCAGCAGATCAATGAGATCAGCCGACGCAAGGCCTTGGTTGAAGGGCTGCTGGCGGGACTGGAATACCGCACCCACCTCAACAGCCCGCACTTCTGGATTGAAGTCCCGGAGCCCTGGCGCGCGTCGGAAATCGAGGCGGAGCTCAAGCAGAATAATTACCTGATTGCCACGGCTGAGGCGTTTGCGGTGGGGCAGACGGCAGTGCCACAGTTCATTCGGGCGAGTATCTGCAACACCTCGGGGGATGATCAATTGTTGCGGGCGGGGTTTGATGCGCTGGCGACGGCGCTGGGGCAGGGGGGCGGAAGGTTTCAGTTGTAGGCAGGCTTACCGCGTTATCGTTCTTCGCAGGCAAGCCAGCTCGCACATTTGAATGCATTCCAGCGTTGGAACTCGGTCAAATGAGGGAGCGGGCTTGCCCGCGAAGGGGCCAGCTCAAGCAGCACCATTACTTGAACCTACGCTCCACCCCTTTTTCCACCAGAATCTTCGCCGAAATCTCTTCTACCGAAAAATGCGTGGAATTGATGTGCGCAATGTTCTCTCGGCGGAACAGATTTTCCACTTCACGCACCTCGAACTCACACTGCGCGTAGCTGGAGTAACGGCTGTTGGGCTTGCGCTCATTGCGAATCGCCGTCAGTCGGTCCGGGTCGATGGTCAGGCCGAACAGCTTGTGGGAGTGCGCGCGCAGGGCGGCTGGCAGCGTCAGGTGCTCCATGTCGTCTTCGGTCAGCGGATAGTTGGCGGCGCGGATGCCGAATTGCATGGCCATGTACAGACAAGTCGGGGTCTTGCCGCAGCGCGACACCCCCACCAGGATCAGGTCGGCCTTGTCGTAATAGTGGGTACGGGCGCCGTCGTCGTTGTCGAGGGCGAAGTTCACCGCCTCGATACGCTCCATATAGTTGGAGTTGTGGCCAATGGAGTGCGACTTTCCGACGGAGTAGGAAGAGTGTTCGCTCAGCTCTTGTTCCAGCGGCGCCAGGAACGTCGAGAAGATGTCGATCATGAAACCATTCGAGGTCGCAAGGATCTCACGGATGTCTTGATTGACGATGGTGTCGAAAATGATCGGCCGAAAACCGTCTTTTTCAGCCGCCAGATTGATTTGTTGTACCATGGCCCGCGCTTTATCCACGCTGTCGATATAGGGCCGCGTGAATTTGGCGAAGGTAATGTTTTCGAACTGCGCGAGCAGGCTCTGACCCAATGTTTCGGCTGTGATGCCGGTGCCGTCGGAGATAAAGAAAGCAGATCGTTTCATTTGAGCCCTGGGCCTTAAGCTGATGGCGAATCTTGGATATGATAGGCGCGATTTTGCCGTCCCGCAGTGGGCCGCATTCTCACTTATTTTCCAGGTCCAGGCCACAAGCGCTGGCGTTGGCTCCTACTGAGCCGCCGGCGTCCTGAGCTTTTCCAACACAGTTAGTGGAGAGATCACCTTGGTAGAGTACGTAGTTTCCCTCGATAAGCTCGGCGTCCATGATGTGGAGCACGTGGGGGGCAAGAACGCATCCCTCGGCGAGATGATCAGTAATCTTGCAGGCGCAGGTGTGTCGGTGCCCGGTGGTTTCGCCACCACGGCCCAGGCTTACCGCGATTTCCTCGAACTGAGCGGCCTCAACGCTCAGATCCACGCCGCGCTGGACGCCCTGGACGTCGATGACGTCAACGCCCTGGCCAAGACCGGCGCCCAGATCCGTCAATGGATCATGGACGCCGAGTTCCCCGAGAAGCTCAACGAAGAAATCCGCACTGCCTTCGCCGAACTGTCGGCCGGTAACCCGGACGTCGCCGTTGCCGTGCGCTCCTCGGCCACCGCCGAAGACTTGCCGGACGCCTCCTTCGCCGGCCAGCAGGAAACCTTCCTGAACATCCGTGGCGTGGAAAACGTGATCCGCGCGGCCAAGGAAGTGTTCGCTTCGCTGTTCAACGACCGCGCCATTTCCTACCGTGTGCACCAGGGTTTCGACCACAAGCTGGTGGCCCTGTCGGCCGGCGTGCAGCGCATGGTGCGTTCGGAAACCGGCACCGCCGGCGTGATGTTCACCCTGGACACCGAATCCGGCTTCCGTGACGTGGTGTTCATCACCGGCGCCTACGGCCTGGGTGAAACCGTCGTACAAGGCGCGGTCAACCCGGACGAATTCTACGTACACAAGGGCACCCTCGAAGCGGGCCGCCCGGCTATCCTGCGCCGCAACCTGGGCAGCAAGGCCATCAAGATGATCTACGGCGACGAGGCCAAAGCGGGTCGTTCGGTCAAGACTGTTGAAGTCGACAAGGCCGATCGCGCGCGTTTCTGCCTGACCGACGCTGAAGTCAGCGAGCTGGCCAAACAAGCGATGATCATCGAAAAGCACTACAAGTGCCCGATGGACATCGAGTGGGCCAAGGACGGTGACGACGGCAAGCTGTATATCGTGCAGGCCCGTCCGGAAACCGTGAAGAGCCGCACTTCGGCCAATGTCATGGAACGCTACCTGCTGAAGGAAACCGGCACCGTGCTGGTGGAAGGCCGTGCCATCGGCCAGCGCATCGGCGCCGGCAAGGTGCGGATCATCAAAGACGTGTCCGAAATGGATAAGGTCCAGCCAGGCGACGTACTGGTCTCCGACATGACCGACCCGGACTGGGAACCGGTCATGAAGCGCGCCAGCGCCATCGTTACCAACCGTGGCGGGCGTACCTGTCACGCGGCGATCATCGCCCGTGAGCTGGGGATTCCTGCAGTCGTGGGTTGTGGCAACGCGACCCAACTGCTGAAAGACGGCCAAGGTGTGACCGTGTCATGCGCCGAAGGCGACACCGGTTTCATCTTCGAAGGCGAGCTGGGCTTCGACATCAAGCAAAACTCCATCGATGCCATGCCTGACCTGCCGTTCAAGATCATGATGAACGTCGGCAACCCCGACCGTGCCTTCGATTTCGCGCAGCTGCCGAACGCCGGTGTGGGCCTGGCCCGCCTGGAATTCATCATCAACCGCATGATCGGCGTGCATCCCAAGGCACTGTTGAATTACGACGGGCTGCCACTGGATATCAAGGAAAGCGTCGACAAGCGTATTGCCGGCTACAACGACCCGGTGGGTTTCTACGTCGAGAAGCTGGTGGAAGGCATCAGTACCCTGGCGGCCGCGTTCTACCCGAAAAAGGTCATCGTGCGCCTGTCGGACTTCAAGTCCAACGAATACGCCAACCTGATCGGCGGCAAGCTCTACGAGCCGGAAGAAGAAAACCCGATGCTGGGCTTCCGTGGCGCCTCGCGTTACATCAGCGAAGCGTTCCGTGACTGCTTCGAACTCGAATGCCGCGCCCTCAAGCGCGTGCGCAACGAGATGGGCCTGGACAACGTCGAGATCATGGTGCCGTTCGTGCGCACCCTGGGCGAAGCGAGCCAGGTCATCGACCTGTTGGCGGAAAACGGCCTGTCCCGTGGCGAAAACGGCCTGCGCGTCATCATGATGTGCGAACTGCCGTCCAACGCCATCCTGGCAGAGGAGTTCCTCGAGTTCTTCGACGGCTTCTCCATTGGCTCCAACGACCTGACCCAGCTCACCCTGGGCCTGGACCGCGACTCCGGGATCATTGCGCACCTGTTCGACGAGCGTAACCCCGCAGTCAAGAAGCTGCTGGCCAATGCCATCCAGGCCTGTAACAAGGCCGGCAAGTACATCGGCATCTGCGGGCAAGGCCCTTCCGATCACCCTGACCTGGCCAAATGGCTGATGGAGCAGGGCATCGAGAGCGTCTCGCTGAACCCGGATTCCGTGTTGGAAACCTGGTTCTTCCTGGCGGAAGGCCAAGCGCCCGCCTAAGGTCGACACGTCAAAAGTGCCGGTCTCCTGTCGAGGGTGACCGGCATTCTTATCTGTACAGGGCGGAATCCTTGCGGACGTCGCCCTTTTTTGTGCAAGAGCATTATGCAAAGCAGCAGCAACCTGTTTCCTGTCGCCCTGATCAGCGCTGAACGTCGGGGTGATTTAAGTGAAGATGTGTACCGCCTGAAGCCTGGTAACAGCCCCGACGCCAGCGTCGAACTGGCCGTTACCCGCCTGGGCCTGGCCGATGCCCCGGAAAACCGTGGAGTTCCGGTGATTTTGCTGCATGGTAGTTTTTCCAACCGGCGCTTCTGGTATTCGCCGAAGGGCATTGGCCTGGGCGCCTATCTGGCGCGGCGAGGGTTCGATGTGTGGATTCCGGAGATGCGCGGCCATGGCCTGTCCAAGCGCAACCTGAACTACGCGCGCAACCGTGTCGCCGACTACGCGCGTTTCGATTTGCCGGCTATTGGGGCGTTCGTGCGTGAGCAAAGTGGGCAGATTCCTCACTGGATCGGCCACTCGCTGGGGGGGACGACGTTGGCGGCGGCCTTGGGCGGCCAGTACCTGGGAGCGCCCGCGGTGGCGTCGGTGGCGCTGTTTGGGTGTCAGGTCAGTCGCACGCATTGGCCGTTGAAACTTCCACCGGTGGAATGGACTGGCCGCTTTCTCCTCAAGCGCTTCGGCGAAATATCGGGCTCGCGCTTCAAGCGGGGCCCCGAAGATGAACCGGCGGGCGTGCTGATTGAGGCCATGCGTTGGAATGGCCTGTTTGGGCGTTTTGGCGAAGGCAAAAACGATTGGTGGAAAGGCCTGGCAAGCGTCGAGGTGCCGTTGTTGGCGGTGAGTGCTGCGGGAGATCATCAGGACCCTGATTGGGCCTGTCGGAAATTGTTTGAACAGGTCGGCTCCGAGCATCGCCAGTACCTGTGCCTGGGCCGTCAGCACGGCTTCAGCGGGGATTTCGGGCATGTGGAAATGTTGGTCAGCAAGCCCGCCCAGACCGATGTATGGCCATTGGTCGAGCAGTGGTTGAGGGATCCGCTGGCGCCACTGTCCGGCACAACGGCATCGGTTTGACCGGGCACCTCCGGGGCGTTTCGCTCTCGAGAGGTTGCGGCTAAGATATGACGCGCTGAGCGCTTCTGGTCATATTCAGTCGCGCAGTGGCTATTGCGTTACGGCGAAGCGAGTGGGATGTTCTGCACCTGCTTCAACCGGTACTTCCTTGAAAGACACTTCTTTGACAGAAAGGATTTTTTCGATGAACCATTACGTGACCCCTGACCTGTGCGACGCCTATCCGGACTTGGTGCAGGTGCTTGAACCCATGCTCAGCAACTTCGGGGGGCGGGACTCCTTTGGCGGTGAGATTGTCACCATCAAATGCTTCGAAGATAACTCTCTGGTCAAGGAACAGGCCGACCAGCCGGGCGCCGGCAAGGTTCTAGTGGTTGACGGTGGTGGTTCCCTGCGCTGCGCGCTGCTGGGTGACATGATTGCCGAGAAAGCCGCAAAAAGCGGTTGGGAAGGGCTGGTGATCTATGGGTGCATCCGTGATGTCGATGTCATCGCCCAGACCGATCTTGGCGTCCAGGCCCTGGCCAGTCACCCGATGAAGACCGAAAAGCGCGGCATCGGCGATTTGAACGTAGTGGTGACGTTCGCTGGCGTGACCTTTCGTCCGGGTGAATACATCTATGCCGATAACAATGGCGTGATTGTGTCGCCAACAGCGCTGAAAATGCCTGAATAAACCGCAATAGCCGATAGGGGTGAGGATGTTCGAGGAAGAAAACGCGCAATGGGGGCTGGTACATGCCCTGGTGCTGGACGGTAAAGGCGGTGCGCGTTCGATTGCCCGGACTGAGCTCGACGACTTGCAACTGCAGCCCGAGGAGAGCCTTTGGCTGCATTGGGACCGTAGCCATCCCCAGACGCAGACCTGGCTGCGCAAATCCAGCGGCCTGAGCGAGTTTGCCTGCGACCTGCTGCTGGAAGAAAACACCCGCCCGCGATTGCTGCCACTGCCGGATGCCGAGTTATTGCTGTTCCTGCGCGGGATCAATCTCAACCCGGGGGCGGAGCCTGAAGACATGGTGTCAGTGCGCATCTTCGCCGCCGCCACCCGTGTGATCTCCCTGCGCCTGCGCCCGCTGCGTGCCACCGATGAGCTGTTGGTGCAGTTGGCGGATGGAAAGGGGCCGAAGACCGCCTCGGAACTCATCCTTTATATGGCCCAGTACCTCACCAATAAGGTGCAGGACCTGGTCACCGACCTGTCTGAAATCGTCGATACCGAGGAAGAAAAGCTCGATACCGACGAACGGTATACGCCGGAACATGGCAGCGTCCTGCAGATCCGTCGTCGAGCGGCCGGGCTCAAGCGATTCCTCGCGCCGCAGAGGGATATTTTTGCCCAGCTCACGCGGATAAAATTGCCGTGGTTCTGTGACGACGATGCCGATTATTGGAACGAATTGAACAACAGCCTGACCCGCTACCTGGAAGAGCTCGAATTGACCCGAGAGCGCGTGGGGCTTGTGCTTGAGGCCGAAGACCGGCGCTTGAGCGTGCGCATGAACCGCACCATGTACCGCTTCGGGATCATCACTGGAATCTTCCTGCCGATGAGTTTTCTCACCGGTCTGCTGGGCATCAATGTCGGGGGAATACCCTTCTCCGCCAGCCCCTATGGATTCCTCGTCGCGTGCCTGCTGATGGTGTCGGTGGCACTCGGACAATGGTGGCTATTTCGACGATTGCGCTGGGTTTGAGCTGAATATGAGCTGAACGTAGGAAGGGTCCTATGTGACCCCGCGAAATTAACCCTCGTCTTTTAATACACTTGCGAGAGGTCTTTATGCACGATCCGTTCGAACAGTCTTTGCGTGACATGCTCAATGCGTCGCCGTCCAACCGGGACGACGATGCCTGCCTGGGCCGCGTGTTGAAAACCGCCAACCGTCAGGTGGGGGCGGGAGATCTGTTCGGTCTGCTCGGCCGCTGGTTGCCGGCGTTGATGATGGCCCTGAACAATGGTTCGGCCCACGTATCACCGGTTTCCCGTCGTAAACCTCTTGCTCGCACTGCTGATAAGGCTGATTGAATATGGAACTTGATCTCTGGACCCAGAGCCTGGTCACCGCGATGACCGCATTGTGGACCAAGGTGGCGAACTTCATTCCCAACCTGTTTGGTGCGCTGGTCCTGGTGTTGTTGGGCTTTGTCGTGGCCAAGCTGCTCGACACGCTGCTGTCCAAGTTGCTCGCCAAGCTGGGTCTTGATCGCTTGATGGCAGGCACAGGCCTGACCAAGCTTTTGGGCCGCGCAGGGCTGCAGGTACCGATCTCGACATTGATCGGCAAGATCGTCTATTGGTTTGTATTGCTGATTTTTCTGGTTTCTGCGGCTCAATCCCTTGGACTTGAGCGAGTTTCAGCTACGCTCGACATGCTGGCGCTGTATTTGCCGAAAGTTTTCGGCGGCGCGCTGGTATTGCTGGTAGGCGTTCTGCTGGCGCAATTGGCCAACGGGCTGGTGCGCGGCGCCGCTGAAGGGGTGGGGTTGGATTACGCTGCGGGCCTGGGTCGAATTGCCCAGGGCCTGGTGATCATCATCAGTATTTCGGTCGCGATCAGCCAGTTGGAGGTCAAGACTGACCTTCTCAACCACGTGATTGTGATCGTTTTGATTACCGTTGGTCTGGCCGTTGCGCTGGCCATGGGCTTGGGAAGCCGGGAAATTGCCGGTCAGATTCTTGCGGGAATCTATGTGCGTGAGCTGTACCAGGTTGGGCAACAGGTGCGTGTTGGCGAGGTTGAAGGGCAAATTGAGGAGATCGGCACGGTCAAGACGACAGTGCTGACCGACGATGGCGACCTGGTGTCGTTGTCCAATCGGATTCTCCTGGAGCAGCAGGTCAGTAGCCGCTAATCCGGCGAATCCTGCTAATGTACGCCGCCGCAAACCCGGCTGACCGGGCTGTGGCGGACATTGACCTGACTGTCGGCACGACTTGTTTTGAATAAAGCCCAAACGCTGTCCACGCGCTATGACCCCCGTGAGCTCTCTGATGAGGAGTTGGTCGCGCGCTCGCACACGGAGCTGTTTCACGTAACACGCGCGTACGAAGAATTGATGCGCAGATATCAACGCACTCTGTTCAACGTTTGTTCAAGGTATTTAGGGAACGATAGAGATGCGGACGATGTCTGTCAGGAAGTGATGCTCAAGGTGCTGTATGGCCTGAAGAACTTCGAGGGCAAATCGAAGTTCAAGACCTGGCTCTACAGCATCACGTACAACGAGTGCATCACGCAGTATCGCAAGGAGCGGCGAAAGCGTCGGTTGATGGACGCTTTGAGTCTTGACCCCCTTGAGGAGGCGTCCGAAGAAAAGGCGCCGGCACCCGAGGAGAAGGGCGGACTCGATCGCTGGTTGGTGTATGTGAATCCGATTGACCGGGAAATCCTGGTGCTGCGATTCGTCGCAGAGCTGGAATTTCAGGAAATCGCTGACATCATGCACATGGGTTTGAGTGCTACAAAAATGCGTTACAAACGTGCTCTAGATAAATTACGTGAGAAATTTGCGGGCGAGACTGAAACTTAGTGCGTGGCAAATATCTCTTACGTGTAGGCAAGTTCTGTTAGACTTGTCGCCGAGTTGTCCCCCGGTTTGTGGGACTGCTTTACAATCACCAGATGGGGATTTAACGGATGAAACTGAAAAACACCTTGGGCTTGGCCATTGGTTCTCTTATTGCCGCTACTTCTTTCGGCGTTCTGGCACAAGGCCAAGGCGCAGTTGAAGGCGAGCTGTTCTACAAGAAGCAGTACAACGATAGCGTCAAGCACATCGAAGACGGCTTCAACCCAGGCGCTCGCATTGGTTACTTCCTGACCGACGACCTGTCGTTGAACCTGTCCTACGACAAGACCAACCACACCCGTTCGAACGATGGCACTGGCAACCAGAAGATCAAAGGTGACACTGGCAGCCTGACTGCTCAGTACCACTTCGGTCAGGCTGGCGTTGACAGCCTGCGTCCATACGTAGAAGGCGGTTTCGGTCACCAGAGCCGTACCAACGTACTGGCTGACGGCCACAGCGGTCGCGACCAAACCACCCAAGCCATCATCGGCACCGGTGTTAAGTACTACTTCACCAACAACCTGTACGCTCGTGCCGGTGTTGAAGCTGACTACGGTCTGGACAACGGCAAGTGGGACTACTCCGCACTGGTCGGCCTGGGCGTGAACTTCGGCGGTAACGCTGGCGCAGCTGCTCCAGCTCCTACCCCAGCACCAGCTCCAGAGCCAACTCCAGAGCCTGAAGCTCCAGTTGCTCAGGTTGTACGTGTTGAGCTGGACGTTAAGTTCGACTTCGACAAATCCGTTGTTAAGCCTAATAGCTACGGCGACGTGAAAAACCTGGCCGACTTCATGGCTCAGTACCCAGCTACCAACGTAGAAGTTGCTGGTCACACTGACTCCGTAGGTCCAGACGCTTACAACCAGAAGCTGTCCCAGCGTCGTGCTGACGCTGTTAAGCAAGTCCTGGTTAAAGACGGCGTTGCTCCAAGCCGTATCACTTCCGTAGGTTACGGCGAGTCCCGCCCAGTTGCTGACAACGCAACTGAAGCTGGTCGTGCTGTTAACCGTCGCGTAGAAGCGTCGGTTGAAGCTCAAGCTCAGTAATTACTGAGTAGAAAAAAGCCCGGCTCAGGCCGGGCTTTTTTTCGCCTGAAATTTGCCTCAGGCGCTGGCAGCCTCTACGAGGCAGGCCACTTGCCCGGAAGCGGCAACGCGGCCGATAACCAGGATCGCCGGGCTTTGCAGGGCAAACGCCTGGGCGTCTTCATGCATGCGCAGCAGCTCGCTACGGCATTCGCGTTGTTGGGGCAGCGAGGCGTTTTCGATCATCGCGACCGGCATATCCGCCGCCATGCCGCCATCCAGCAATTGCTGGCGGATCTCCTCCAGCTTGGCCACGCCCATGTACACCACCAAGGTTGTCCCGCCCTCTGCCAGCGCCCGCCAATTCAGGCAGCTGTCGTCCTGGGTATGGGCCGTCACCAGCGTAACCCCACGGCTCACGCCACGCAGCGTCAGTGGGATCTCACAATTTGTTGCTCCCGCCAGCCCCGCGGTGATCCCGTTGACCAGCTCCACCTCGACGCCCCGTTCGCGCAGCCACATCGCCTCTTCACCGCCGCGCCCGAAGATGCAGGGGTCGCCACCCTTGAGCCGCACCACGCATTTACCCTGGCGGGCGTAGCGCAGCATCAGGCGATGGATAAAATTCTGTGGGGTTGAACGGCAGCCGCCGCGTTTGCCCACGGTGATGACCCGCGCACCGGCGCAGTGCTCCAGAACGGCCGGGTTGACCAGATCATCGATCAAGACCACATCGGCTTCGCCCATCGCGCGTACTGCCTTCAGGGTCAATAACTCCGGGTCACCCGGGCCTGCGCCCACCAGCCAGACTTTAGCGTTCATGTGTTTTTCCTCGTCCAGGGATGACGTCAGCGGTGAAAAAGTGAGTAAAGAAGCACCAGGTTGGCCAGCAGCGATAGCAGGGCCAATGTGCGCCAGACCTTCAAGGGCTCGCGCTCCAGCAAGGGCCTTGGATGGATGCTCAGTTCCTGACGGTCGGCCTGTTCCAACACCCGCAACCACTCTTCGGCGGTTTCAAATCGATGTTCAGGTTGTACTGCTACCGCGCGCTCGAGGCAGAGCGGCAGCCAGTCCGGCAAATCGGGGCGATAGCGGTTGGCGTTGACCGGGTGGGTGAACCTTGGCCTTTGGAACGCTTCGATTTCACCGTAGGGGTAATGCCCGCTCAGCAGGTAATACAGGGTGATGCCGACGCTGTATAAATCCTGCTGGGTTGTAGGATGCTCGCCACTGAAGGCCTCTGGCGCGATAAAGCTTGGGGTGCCCGGCAGTGTATTGGCGTGGTCCTGCGAGAGTCCCGGGCAGTACGCCAGCCCAAAATCCAGTACGCGCAGCTCACCATCGTCTCCCAGCAACAGGTTTTCCGGCTTTATATCGCGGTGCACTATTTGCCGCCGATGCAGCATGCCCACCGCGCGCAACAACCTTTCGGCGATGGATTGCCACTGCGCCAGCGGCAACGGGCCTTGTTGAAGAAACAGTTCGGCCAGGGTCTGGCCGGGGTATTCGCGCATCACGTAGTACAAATGCTGACGGCTGCTGGCGGTATGCACTTCAGGAAACGCGCGCCCGGCGACGCGCCGCAAGAACCATTCTTCCGACAGCAGCGCCTGGCCGGCATCCGTGTCGGCGTCGCGGCTGCGCGGCAGGGTTTTCAGCAGCCAGGGTTGCTGCTGGGCATCACGCACCCGGTACAGCAGCGATTGTCGGCTTTGCGCCAACACGCACTCTACCTGCCAGCCCTCAAACGCTTGCCCGGCTTTCAAGGGAGGCGGCAGCGGCCATTGCTGCAATTGCACCAAGGCATCGCCAAGGGTGGCGGCGCCGAGGGTGTCGACACGCACGAGCAGCGCGCTGGCGTTGTCCTGGCTGCCCGCCAGGTGCGCCGCGCTCACCAACGTGTTGACGGCCAGTTCCAGGTTCGATTGTTCGCGCAGGATCCCGGCGATACTGTGATCGCCAAGGGTCGCCCACACGCCATCCGTCAATAGCAGGAAGCACTCGCCTTCGCGCAACTGACCGTCCATGAAGTCCACGACCAAATGCTGGTCTAGCCCCAGTGCGCGCTTGAGCACATGCTGCATGCCTGGCTGCTCCCAGACGTGATCCTCGCTGATGCGCTGCAATTCGCCGTCCAGCCAGCGGTAGACCCGGCAATCTCCGACGTGGGCCAGGGTGAAGCGCTGGCCACGAAACACCAGGGCGCTGAGGGTGGTCAGCAGCGGCTGGCCACCGCCGTTGGCTTGCAACCAGCGATTCTGCGCCAGCAGCAAGCGCTCCAGCGCCTGGGCCACGCCCCAGGTTTGCGGTGTGGCGTAATAGTCCAGTGCCAGGGCCTGCAAGGTCGAGCGCGCGGCCAGGCCACCATCGGCACACTGGCTAACGCCATCGGCCAAGGCGCACAGGTATCCTTTGCTCGCCGCCAGTTCCGCCACGGGCGTCACCACCCGCAGCGCATCCTGGTTTTCCGCGCGCGGGCCAATGGCGCTGGCGTGGGCGACGCTCAGTTGCAGGCTCATCAGACCCGCGCAGCCGTCACGGCAGCCGAACCCCAGGTGGTTCTCCAGCGACGCTTCACGCCATGCAGGCCGAACCAGGCCAGCACGCCGAGGCTGGCGAACAACCACAAGGCCAGCTGATAGCTGCCGGTGCTTTGTTTGATGGCGCCCATGCCTGCCGCCAGGGCGAAACCTCCGATCCCGCCGGCCATGCCGATCAGGCCTGTCATCACGCCGATTTCACGACGGAAACGTTGCGGTACCAGTTGGAACACCGCGCCATTGCCTGCGCCCAGCCCCAGCATGGTGCACACGAACAGGGCGAGTGCCGCGTAGGAACTCGGCAAGTTGAAGCCCACCGCTGCGATGCAGATCGCCGCCACGCTGTACATGCCCAGCAGCGTCCGGATCCCACCGAAACGGTCTGCCAACGCACCGCCCAGCGGGCGCATCAGGCTGCCACCGAACACACAGGCGGCGGTGTAGTAACCCGCAGTCACCGGACTGAGGCCGTATTGATCATTGAAGTAGCCGGGCAGGGCGCTGGCCAGGCCGATAAAACCGCCGAAGGTCACACTGTAGAAAAACATGAACCACCAGCTGTCACGGTCGCCAAGGGCCTTGAAGTAGTCGGCCATCGATTTGGCTTTTGGGCGTTCAGGGGCATTGCGAGCCAGCCAGGCGAAGACGAACAAGGTGATGATCAAGGGGATCAGTGCAAAGCCGAACACGTTGCTCCAGCCAAAGGCTGCCGCCAGCACAGGCGCCAGCAGTGCGGCGAACACTGTCCCGGAGTTGCCAGCGCCGGCGATGCCCATCGCCTTGCCCTGATGTTCGGCCGGGTACCATTGCGACGCCAGGGGCAGGGCGACGGCGAAAGAAGCGCCGGCCATGCCCAGGAACAACCCCAGCAGCAATGCTTGTTCGTAACTGTGGATCCCGTGCTTCCAGGCGCCAAACAGCGCCACGATGACGATCACCTGGCCAATCAACCCAGCGGTCTTGGGCGACAGCTTGTCGGCGAGCATGCCCATCAGGAAGCGCAGGATCGCGCCCGCAAGGATCGGGGTAGCGACCATAAGGCCACGCTGTTGTGTCGTCAGTTGCAAGTCGGCGGCAATTTGCACCGCCAGCGGCCCCAACAAGTACCAGACCATGAAGCTCAGGTCGAAATACAGGAACGCGGCAAACAGGGTCGGGGTGTGCCCGGATTTCCAGAAGCTTGATTTCATCACGCACCTCAACGGTTGGAAGTCTTGTAAGAAGGCCTGGTGATGGAACAGCCCGCAGAGGCCGCCCCACCGGCCCCGCGATACCAGGGCCAAAACGAAAAAACGCCGCCACCGGGTTCGAAAGTGCGAACCGGATGTGCGACGTCTTTGTCGTGGAGGGGCAACCGCCGTTGGTTACCTGTAATGAATGCTTAGCAAGAGCTGAGCCAGATCAGCCAAGCAACTCACTCATGGCAATAATCTGCTCGGCCACCTGGATCAGTTTCTGCTGCCGGCTCATGGCTTGGCGTCGCATCAGGGTGTAGGCCTCTTCCTCATTGCAGTCCTTCATTTTCATCAGTATGCCCTTGGCCAGCTCAATGCGCTTGCGCTCGGCCAACTGCTGGTCACGGGCCTGCAGCTGGGCGCGCAAGGCCTGGTCACTTTCAAAGCGAGCCATGGCCACGTCGAGGATCGGCTGCAGGCGCTGGGCCTGGATGCCTTCGACAATGTAAGCACTGACCCCGGATTTGATCGCCTGGCGCATCACGTTCGGATCGTGTTCATCGGTAAACATCACGATAGGCCTTGGCTGGTCGCGGCTCACCAGTACCACTTGCTCCATCACATCGCGTCCCGGTGACTCGGTATCGATCAGGATCACGTCCGGGCGCACCGTTTCGACGCGCGCGGGCAGGTCGATGGTCAGGCCGGACTCGTCGATCACGTCAAAACCGGCCTCGATCAGCGCGGTTCTGAGGCGCCCGACCTTGCGCGGTGTGTCATTGATCAGCAGGATTCGCAGCATTCTGGTCCTCCCGTCAGCGCAAGGCTTGGCGGCTGGTGTGATCGGCCATCGCATGCAGGCGGAAGCTGCGCGCGTAGCCGGCGGGGTCGGAGCCGTCCCAGTGCTTGCCGTCGATCAACTGGCTGCTGCGCATGTCCTCGGCGCGTGTCGCAATGCCCAGCGCCTCGGCGGCCTGGCGATACAGCGCCAACTGCTGCACCTGGCGAGCTACGCCGAGATAATCGGGGTCTTCACGCAAAAGCCCCCAGCGGCGGAACTGGGTCATGAACCACATGCCATCGCAGAGGTAGGGCAGGTTCACTTCGCCGTTGGCGAAAAACCGCAGGGCGTGGGGGTCTTGCCAATGGTTGCCCAGGCCGTCGTCGTACATTCCGAGCAGGCGCGGTTCGATGCAGTCGAGCGGGGCGTCGAGGTAATCGCGGCCGCTGATCAATTGGGCGGTGGAACGGCGATTTTCCGTGCTTTGCTCGATGAAACGACTGGCTTCAAGAACAGCCATCACCAGTACGCGGGCGGTGTTGGGGTATTCGTCGACGAATGCCTGGGTGCAGCCAAGCACTTTTTCTGGATGATTCGGCCAGATCGCCTGGGTGGTTGCCAGGGTGAAGCCCTGGTTTTGCTTCACTGCACTTGCACACCACGGCTCGCCTACGCAGAAACCGTCGATACGCCCAGCCTGCAGGTGCGCGACCATTTGCGGCGGAGGGACGACTACGCTGTCCACGTCTTCCAACGGGTGAATCCCTTGGCTCGCCAGCCAGTAATACAACCACATGGCATGGGTGCCCGTAGGAAAGGTCTGGGCGAAGGTGAGTTTTGTTCGGCTTTGGTGCACGTGGCGCTCCAATGCCTCAGGAGTGGTCACGCCTTGCTGTTGCAACCCGTGGGACAGGTTGATGCTTTGGCCGTTCTGGTTAAGCCCCATCAGCACGGCCATGTCGGTGGGCGCCACACCGCCAATGCCCAGATGCACGGCGTAGATCAGCCCATACAGGCTATGGGCCGCGTCCAACTCGCCGCTGACCAGCTTGTCTCGCAGGTTGGCCCATGAAGATTGGCGCTTGAGGTTGAGGTTCAGGCCGTAGGGTTGGGCGAAACCCTGTGTCGCGGCGACCACCAGCGAAGCGCAATCGCTCAGCGCCATGAAACCCAGGTCGAGGCTGCTCTTTTCCGGGGCATCGCTGCCGTTGACCCAAGCCAGCGGGTCGTTCGTCGGGCTGTTGCCAACCGAATCGTTCATCAACACCTACCTTGTTCTTCCAAAAAAAAGCGTCGTTTCCCTCGGATGGCGATGCAGGCCATTGCAGGTAACGACGCCTTTGTCCGTAAGCCTGCTCCGCCGTTGGCGCGGGCTCTGATACAGAGTGCAAAGCAAGGCACATGCCACGGACTGGCTCTGGTCGGTGACCGTCAGTTTTTCATCAAGATTGAAACCCAACGGGCTCTCAGTATGGCGGCTTCTCAACGCCAGGCCGCCCAGGAAACCCATGGTGTACGCAGACGTCCCCACCCTGTTGCTTCGGCATTTGCCATGCCGTTGGCTGCTGTTTTTCGTGCTGTTGCTCGGGAGTGTCAGCGCCTGGGGTGAGCGCCATGACGCGCAGGACGAAAACCTGCATACGCTGTTCACGGCCTTGTCGCTGCCCTTGGGGTTGCCGGTGGTTGTCAGCCGTGCCGTGGCGCGCAAGCGCCATACCGGTGTGCTGGACCTTGCAAATCCCCAGCAGGCCCTGGAGGCCGTCGCCTCACAACAGGACTTGATCTGGTACAGCGATGGCCAGGGCATCTACCTGTACAACGCGGATGAGGCCAAGAGCTCGGCCGTGACATTGCGGCATATTTCCGTCGAGCGATTTCGCGGCCTCATGCGCCGCGCCGGTGTGGATGAGTCGCGCCATCCCCTGCGTGAGTCCGGGGCGCGGACGTTCTACGTATCGGGCCCACCCAACTATGTCGACCAGGTCTTGCGCCTGGCCCAACTGATGGACCGACAGAGGGCTGATTTGCGGGTAGGTTCGCAGTCCTTTGCCGTGGTCCAGGTGCTCAACACCCCAGTGACCGACTATGAGTACACGCTGGGTGGGCAAACGCTCAGCGTGTCGGGCATTGCCTCTTTGATCGATACCTTGCTGGCCGGCGAAAAGAAAGGGTTGCTGGCCGACAAGTCACTTGGGGTGATCGCTTATCCGGACACCAACAGCCTGCTGATCAAGGGCAAGCCCGCACAAGTCAGGTTCATCGAGCAGTTGGTCAAGGAGTTGGACGTGCCCAAGCGTGCGGTCGAAGTCTCTCTGTGGAGGGTGGACGTGGACGGTGATGAATTGAAGAAGCTCGAACCGGACTGGGCCGATCCCGCAAAGGGCTCGATCACACGGGTGTTCGAACCGCTGGATGACAGCCGGTTGATGGCGCGGATCACCGCGCTGGAGAAACGTCGGCGTGCGCGGGTGGTGGTATTGCCGGTGATTCTTACCCAGGAAAATGTGCCCGCTGTGTTCCAGGACAACCATACCTTCTATCTGCCCTCCCCGGAGGACGAGCGTTCCGATTGGAAACCGGTGCGCTACGCCACCCAGGTTAGCGTACTGCCCCGATTTGCGGAGGCTGGCCAGATCGAGATACGCCTTGATGTGGAGGATGGCCGCCAGTTGAGTCCCACAGGGCGCGGTGAGAAGCCGACGGCCGTGGGGCGAATCGCGGTCAACAGCGTGGCGCGAGTGCCGGCGGGCAAGCGCCTCTGGTTGGGCGCATTCAGGCGCGATGCCGAGTTGCGCGCCCCGCGGGCGGGGCGACCCGCAGAGGTGCGCTTGTTTGTGGTTCAGGTTCGAGCCGTGGGCAGCGAAGTGAAAGCGCTGGCGGGTGCTATCGCCCCTCCGTCGTTGACGGCGGAGCAATACGAGCGTGTGCAGCGTGCGTTTGTGCGGCCTGGTCGCGATACCTCCCCGTGATAAGGCGTTAAGTCATGCACCTGGAAATTCTGTTGCAGGAACAACTGGTCAGCGCCAGGCAACTGGCCGCGTTCGCGCCCGGCAAGGTGCTGCCACTCACGCCCGGCGCCATTCATTGCGTGGAAGTGAGGATCAATGGCCAGTTATTGGCCCTGGGTGAGCTGGTGCAGTTGGAGGATCGACTGGGCGTTGAGCTGCACGAGGTGTATCGGCAAGAGGTCGCGCCTGAAGAGGCTTGGTGAGGAAATCTCCTACTGGGCACTTCTGGAAAACGCTCAATGTTTGGGCGTTTTCCTAAAGGGGTTCGTCGTACAGGTTTTTATAGTCGTGCCGTGGGCGCATAAGCCAGTAGCGGAAAGAAGGACTTCAATGTCAGTAGTCGGATGCCGAGGTGAACATGGCCGTCGTGGATGATGGGTTTACGACGACTTCCCTGGTTTTTGCCCATTGGACCCTGCACGGCGATGGCCGATTGACCGGCGAGGGTGCAGACGTTCAGTTGCCGCCAAAAGAAACGCAGGTGTTGCGGCTGCTGCTGGGGTCTGGTGGTGTATTGATGACCAAGGATCGCCTGTTGGAGCTGGCCTGGCCTCAGGGCGAGGTGGCCGAGGAATCGTTGACGCGCTGTATTTGCTCGTTGCGTAAATACCTGGGCGCCGACAAAGGGTTTATCAAGACCGTCTACGGGCGAGGATACCGTTTCACCTGTCCGGTCAGGGGCGAGGGGCGCGTGGCGCACATCTGCTCGGCGTGCGGTCAAGTCAGTCATGACTAGGTTGTGGGGCAGGGGGCTGTTGCTGGGCCTGGTATTGTGCGGCAATCAGGCGTTCGCCTACTGCTGGGAGGAGGCGGCTGGCCGTTATGACATCGAGCCCGAACTGTTGCAGGCGATTGCCGCTGTTGAGTCGGGCTATCGTGCGGAGGCGATGAATGTGGCCAATCGCAATGGAACCCGCGACATTGGCCTGATGCAGATCAACAGCATCCATTTGCCGCGCCTGCTCAAGCAGGGCATCACCGAGCAACGGTTGTTGAGCGAGCCGTGTTTGTCGGTAGAGGTGGGGGCGTCGATACTTGCCGACTTCATCCGGCGCTTTGGCTACAACTGGACGGCAGTGGGTTCATACAACGCGGGGCCAGGGTCGGGCCCTGAGCGAGAGGCATTGCGCCTGCGTTACGCGGAAAAAATCTGGGCCCGCTATGAGGAGCTGGTGATGCAGCGCCCATGACGAATGGCCGCATGCCTCGCGTGCAGCCCGTCACCCCGGCTATAATCGTCGCCACCTTTCGCCGCCTCCGAGTCTAGCCCGCCCATGTATACCCTGGCCCGCCAGCTGTTGTTCAAACTTTCCCCGGAAACCTCCCACGATCTGTCCCTGGATTTGATCGGCGCCGGTGGCCGCCTGGGGCTCAATGGCCTGGTGTGCAAGGCTCCGGCGAAAATGCCGGTGTCGGTGATGGGGCTCGACTTTCCCAACCCGGTCGGGCTGGCGGCTGGCCTGGACAAAAACGGCGCGGCCATCGACGGCTTTGCACAGTTGGGCTTCGGGTTTGTCGAAATCGGCACCGTGACCCCTCGGCCTCAACCCGGCAATCCCAAGCCGCGCATCTTCCGCCTGCCGGAAGCCGAAGCGATCATCAACCGCATGGGCTTCAACAACCTGGGGGTAGACCACCTGCTGTCGCGGGTTCAAGCGGCGAAGTACACAGGCATCCTCGGGATCAATATCGGCAAGAACTTCGATACCCCGGTCGAGCGCGCCGTTGACGACTACCTGATCTGCCTGGAAAAAGTCTACGCCCACGCCAGCTACGTCACGGTCAACGTCAGTTCGCCCAACACCCCGGGCCTGCGCAGCCTGCAGTTCGGCGACTCCCTCAAGCAATTGCTCGAAGCCTTGCGTCAGCGCCAGGAAGACCTGGCGCTGCGTCACGGCAAGCGTGTGCCGTTGGCAATCAAGATTGCTCCGGACATGAGCGATGAAGAAACCGTGCTGGTGGCCCAGGCACTGGTGGATTCGGGGATGGATGCGGTGATCGCCACCAACACCACCCTGAGCCGCGTGGGCGTCGAAGGCCTGGCCCACGGTGACGAAGCTGGCGGGCTGTCCGGTGCGCCGGTACGTGAGCAGAGCACCCATATCGTCAAGGTACTGGCCGAGGCGCTGGCCGGGCGTTTGCCCATCATCGCCGCTGGCGGTATCACCGAAGGCAGGCACGCCGCCGAGAAGATCGCTGCCGGCGCCAGCCTGGTGCAGCTGTACTCCGGTTTTATCTACAAGGGCCCTGCGCTGATTCGCCAGTCGGTGGATGCGATCGCCGCACTGCGCTGAAGCCTTCAATGCCTTGAGTGCGGGAGCAGGCAAGCCCGCTCCGCCGCTAGTCTTGGCTATCACGCGCGCATTAAAAAGGGCTCCCTAAAGGAGCCCCCTGGGCCGAAGCCCGCCGCCCGGATAGGACGTGCGTGGTTAAGTCATTATCTGTTCAGCGGTGGTGTGTCGGAATGAATGCCCTGATTAGCCGACGGCGTGAAGTTCGTTGAGTCTGTGGATTCCCGCAGTGCCAGTCATACCGTCCCAGTTGTCGCCGCGTCCTTCTCGCCAGCCGTTGATCCAGGCTTGGCGTACCGACGGTAGAGTAAATGGGCAAAGCTCACGGGATTTGCCATGAACGCCATATTGATATCCGCGTAAAAATGCTCTTTCCAACGGATCACGCTTAAGTCTTCTCATAGGGTGTTTCCCTCACTTGTTGACTGTCTTGATATCCTTCGACCTCGTCTGAGGTCGGGCAGAGTTTTTCTGCCGTTGGTGGGCTCGCTGCCGGCGTGGCGAGCCGATGTGTCGGCGTCGATACGGCGCCAACCTGTGTTGAGTTCTAACCAATAGGTCACATGGATTCAATGATCGTTTTGTCATAAGCACGTAACGATAACGATGCTATAGCCATAAGCTGGGATGGCTTTTCGCCCCATTTATGCGGCAAAGCCAGCTATGATGCACCCTGCAAAGAGGATGGGTTTAATCCTTTAGTGAGAATGTCCTCCCACTGCAGTCGGTTACTATTCGACGAAGGGTCTGAATATTTCCCTTTGTTGCACCACATTATCTCTCTGCCCCGTCATCCATGGCTCAAGTGCCCGGCAGGCGGGGTGGGACGGCACATTTGTGCCACGCGGGCACTCTTCAAGAAAAGTGCCTGATTGAAAACCGAGCCGGCGATGCGTCGCCCGTTCATTTATTGCTGAAAAGCCTGGAATGCCCCATGTCGGACCGTTTTGAACTCTTCCTCACCTGCCCCAAGGGCCTCGAAGGCCTGCTGATCGAGGAAGCCGTCGGGCTTGGCCTTGAGGAAGCCCGCGAGCACACCTCGGCCGTGCGCGGCATGGCCGACATGGAAACCGCCTATCGCCTGTGCCTCTGGTCGCGCCTGGCCAACCGCGTGTTGCTGGTGCTCAAGCGCTTCCCGATGAAGGACGCTGAAGACCTCTACCACGGCGTGCTGGATATCGAATGGGCCGACCATATGGTCCCGGACGGCACCCTTGCCGTGGAATTCAGCGGTCACGGCTCGGGCATCGACAACACCCACTTCGGCGCGCTGAAGGTCAAGGATGCGATTGTCGATAAATTGCGCACCCCGACCGGCGAACGTCCGTCCATCGACAAGATCAACCCTGACTTGCGCATCCACCTGCGCCTGGACCGTGGCGAAGCCATCCTGTCCCTTGACCTGTCCGGCCACAGCCTGCACCAGCGCGGTTATCGCCTGCAACAGGGCGCTGCACCGTTGAAGGAAAACCTGGCGGCCGCGATCCTGATCCGCGCTGGCTGGCCGCGTATCGCTGCCGAAGGCGGCGCGCTGACTGACCCGATGTGCGGTGTGGGTACCTTCCTGGTGGAGGGCGCCATGATCGCCGCCGACATGGCGCCAAACCTCAATCGCGAACTGTGGGGTTTCACCACCTGGCTCGGACACGTTCCGGCACTGTGGAAGAAGCTTCACGCCGAAGCGTCGGAACGTGCTGCCATCGGCATGAACAAGCCGCCGCTGTGGGTGCGCGGCTATGAAGCCGACCCGCGTCTGATCCAACCTGCGCGCAATAACATCGAGCGCGCCGGCCTGAGTCATTGGATCAAGGTGTACCAGGGCGAAGTCGGCACGTTCGAGCCGCGCCCGGACCAGAACCAGAAAGGCTTGGTTATCTGCAACCCGCCATACGGCGAGCGTCTGGGTGACGAAGCCAGTCTGTTGTACCTCTACCAGAATCTCGGCGAGCGTCTGCGCCAGGCATGCATGGGCTGGGAGGCGGCGGTGTTCACCGGCGCACCGGACCTGGGCAAGCGCATGGGGATCCGCAGTCACAAGCAGTATTCGTTCTGGAACGGCGCGTTGCCGTGCAAATTGCTGCTGATCAAGGTCAACCCGGATCAGTTCGTCACGGGCGAACGCCGTACCCCTGAGCAGCGCCAGGCCGAACGTGAGCAAGCTGCTTACGATCAAGCCCCGGCCGAGCCGCAAGAGCGCCAGTACAACAAGAACGGCAACCCGATCAAACCCGCGCCGGCCCCGGTGGTTGAACAGCCGCGCCTGAGCGAAGGCGGGCAGATGTTCGCCAACCGCCTGCAAAAGAATCTGAAATTGCTGGGCAAGTGGGCCAAGCGTGAAGGCGTGGATTGCTACCGTGTGTACGACGCCGACATGCCGGAATACTCCATGGCCATCGACCTGTACCACGATTGGGTGCACGTGCAGGAATACGCCGCGCCGAAATCCATCGACCCGGAAAAAGCCTCCGCGCGCATGTTCGATGCCTTGGCCGCGATTCCACAGGCGCTGAACATCGACAAGAGCCGTGTGGTGGTCAAGCGTCGCGAGCGCCAGAGCGGCACCAAGCAGTACGAACGCCAGAGCGCTCAGGGCAAGTTCACGGAAGTCAGCGAAGGCGGCGTGAAGCTGCTGGTCAACCTCACCGACTACCTCGACACCGGCCTGTTCCTCGACCACCGTCCGATGCGCATGCGCATCCAGAAAGAAGCGGCCGGCAAACGCTTCCTCAACCTGTATTGCTACACCGCCACCGCGAGTGTGCACGCAGCCAAGGGCGGCGCCCGCAGCACCACCAGTGTCGACCTGTCCAAGACCTACCTGGACTGGGCGCGTCGCAACTTCTCCCTCAACGGTTTCTCCGACAAGAACCGTCTGGAGCAGGGTGACGTGATGGCATGGCTGGAAGCCAGTCGCGATGAGTTCGACCTGATCTTCATTGACCCGCCGACCTTCTCCAACTCCAAGCGCATGGAAGGCATTTTCGACGTGCAGCGCGACCATGTGCAGTTGCTCGACCTGGCCATGGCGCGCCTGGCGCCTGGCGGCGTGCTGTACTTCTCGAACAACTTCCGCAAGTTCGCACTGGAGGACAACCTCAGCGAACGTTATGCGGTCGAGGAAATCAGCGACAAGACCATCGATCCGGATTTTGCGCGCAACGCCAAGATCCACCGTGCCTGGAAAATCACCGCGCGCTGATTGCGCTACGCAGGCGCGAGTTGGCTCGCGAAAAACTCAAGAACGCCGCGTTTGTTCCGAATAAACGCGGCGTCTTGCCATTCTTCGCGAGCCAGCTCGCTCCTGCAGGTGTTTTGCACTGGTCAAATACTGGACCGATGGCTATAACTTAAGGCCTAGCCAAAGTGACACCCCCCCCGCACGCTGGCGTTGTGAGTGGTGCCTATGCCGTTGCAAGCTGTTCGCCCCAAGATCCTAGGTTTTATCAGTGAGCAGGCCTCAGCGTGGCTGGTGGCATCCGTCGTATTGCTGGCGGGCGGAGCGCTGACTGGCATCGTCGCCTGGGCCGCCTCCGACCTGTACCAGCAGCAGCTGCGCCAACGCTTTCAGTTGTTGGCCAATGAGCGCCATACCCGCTTGCAGGAGCGCTTCGAGGATCAGGAACAGCGCCTGAACAGCCTGCAGCGGTTCTTCGTCAATTCCAGCGATGTGTCCCGCGACGAGTTCGACGGTTTTGCCCAGCCCCTGCTGTTGCGCGCGCGTGCCTATTCCTGGGCGCCCCGGGTGTTTCGTGAGCAGCGCAGCCCATTCGAACAAGACGTTTCCCGCGAAAACGGCGCGCCTTTTGTCATCCGTGAGTTGAATGCGGCCGGTCAACTGGTGCCCGCAGCTGAGCGCGATGAATACGTGCCAGTGCTCTACAGCCAGACCCAAAGCCTGCTGGGGGCGCCGCTGGGGTTTGACCTGCTGGCCCAGCCCCTGCGACGTTCGGTGCTCGAACGCGCGCAGAAAAGCGGCCGGCAGGCCGTGTCGCAACCCATGCAACTGGTGGGAGTGGAGCCGGCTTACGCCACCGGGGTGTTACTGGTAGCGCCGGTCAGCAACCTGCCAGCCAATGGGCAGTCGCAGAATGACCCCTACGGCTTTGTCATGGCCGTGATCAGCATGCGCCAACTGGTGGCCGATGGCTTGCCCAAGCCGGATCGGGACAATCTGGTGATGCAGATCATCGACACCTCCGACCTGCAACAGCGTGTGCTCTATGAATCCGCCAATGCGCTGGGTGACAGCGAGCTTGTGGCCGCACGGCGCCTGACCCTTGGCGACCATGTGTATGCCCTCAGCATGCGTCCCAGCCAGGTGTTCGACCAGGCCAACCACTCTTCCCTCGGAACGATCCTCGCGATGGGCGGTTTGCTCAGCCTGCTGCTCAGTGCCTTGCTGTACGTGTTGGTGAGCCAGCGTCAGCGCGCCTTGAAGATGGTCGAGCAGCGCACCGTGCAATTGCGCCTGCGCGAACAGGAGTTGCGCGGCGCCCACGGCCAATTGCGCAGCGTGCTGAATGCCGCCACTCAGGTTGCGATCATTGCCACGGACTTGCGCGGGGTCATCAACACCTTCAATGCAGGCGCCGAGCAGATGCTTGGGTTCAAGGCCGGGCAAGTGGTGGGCAACATGACCCTGGAAGCCCTGCACGTGGCGGCCGAACTGGAAGTTCGCGCCACCAGCCTGAGCATGGCCCTGGGCAAGCGCGTCCCGGCCAGCCAGGCCATGCTGGTTGAAAGTCCCGACGCGCTGCATGAGGCCCGCGAGTGGACCTTGATACGCCAGGATGGCAGCCAATTGACCGTGAACATGCTTGCCACCGTGCTGCTGGATGACCACGGCCTGTGGATCGGCCATCTGGCGATCTACCTCGATATCACCGAACAGAAACGCGCCTACGAGGCGTTGGCGGCGCGGGATCGCCTGCTGAAAAAACTCAGTGCCCATGTGCCGGGCGGGATCTTCCAGTTCATTCTGGAACCCCAGGACAACGGGCGCTTTATCTACGCCAGTGATGGCATGCGTGACATTTACGAGATCGACCCCGGTGCCTTGCAGCAGGACGCCAGGCAGGTGTTCGAGCGCATTCACCCGATGGACGTGGAGCGTGTGCGCGCCTCCATTCGTTTGTCGGCGTTGCAGTTGAGCCATTGGCGCGAGGAGTACCGCGTGTTGCTGCCGCAACGAGGCCTGCGCTGGATCCGTGGCGAGGCCACGCCGGAAGAACTCGCCGGCGGCGGTACGCTTTGGCACGGTTACGTGTCGGATATTTCCGATCTCAAGCGGGTGGAAGAAGAGCTGCGCGCGCTGTCCATCACCGACGCCCTGACCGGTATTCACAACCGACGCTATTTCCAGGATCGCCTCAAGGCCGAGATGGTTCGGCTCAACCGCAGCTCGGGGGCGTTGTCAGTGATCATGCTGGACATCGATCACTTCAAGCGCATCAATGACCAGTATGGGCACGCGGTCGGGGACGGAGTCTTGCAGGAACTGAGCAAGCGCATCAGCCAGCGCGTGCGCCGTTCCGACGTGTTCTGCCGTTTGGGGGGCGAAGAGTTCATGGTGCTGTGCCCCAATACCGACGGCGAACACGCGTACCGCCTCGCCATGGAGCTGTGGGAGTCGTTGCGCGGTGCACCGATGGAGCCGGTGGGCATCGTCACCGCCAGTTTTGGCGTGGCCAGTTGGCGAATGGATGAAGGTATCGACGGGCTGTTGCTGCGCGCCGACTCGGCCGTGTATGTGGCCAAGCAGGCGGGCAGGGACCGGGTGGAAAACTGTGGGAATATCGCTGTGCTTTAAAGCACTGGTGCCGCCGCCACCGTTTTCGGCTGGCGGTACAGGTCCAGCAGCACCTGGTCGAGTACCGACGACGCACCCCATGGTTTTGGATCGTTGAGGATCGCCACCACCGCCCAAGTGTTGCCGTTATTGTCACGGCTGAATCCGGCGATCGCCCGCACGGTGTTCAAGGTACCGGTCTTGATGTGGGCTTCACCGCGCATGGCCGTTGTTTTCAGGCGTTTGCGCATGGTGCCGTCGGTGCCTGCAATCGGCATCGAGCTGATGAACTCGGCGGCGTAAGGGCTTTTCCAGGCCGCCTGGAGCATGGCGGCCATCTCGCGGGCGCTGACCCGCTCGGCACGCGACAGGCCGGAGCCATTCTCCATCACCAGGTGCGGCGCGGTAATGCCTTTCTTCGCCAGCCACTGGCGCACGACCCGCTGGCCCGCCTTGGCGTCGTCGCCATCGGCATCGTTGCGGAACTGTGCGCCCAGGCTCAGGAACAGTTGCTGAGCCATGGTGTTGTTACTGTATTTGTTGATGTCGCGGATGATTTCCGCGAGGTCCGGCGAGAACGCACGGGCCAGTACCTTGGCATCTTTGGGCACCGGGGCCTGGATATCACGGCCCTGGATGGTGCCGCCCAGCTCTTTCCAGATCGCGCGCACCGCGCCGGCGGTGTACGTGGCGTGGTCCAGCAGCGACAGGTAGGTCTGCGAGCTGCAGCCTTCCGCCAGTTGGCCACTCACGGTCACGGTCATGCTGCCATCGGCCGCCGTGACCGGGTTGTAGCGCACATCACCGGTGCATTGCTTGGCGTTGGAGACCTTCACCTGATTGTCGATGCGGATGCTGGCAATCGGCGGCTCCACCGACACCAGCACCCGGCCCGAATCGTTGCGGGTCACGAAGCGCAGCGCCTTGAGGTTGACCAGCAAGGCGTCGGGCTTGACCAGGAAGGGCTTGTTCTCGTCGTTGCCGTCGTCATTGAACTCGGGCAGCAGCGGCTGCTTGAAGAATGCACGGTCCAGCACCAGGTCGCCGGTGACTTGCTGCACGCCATTGGCGCGCAGGTCACGCATCAACAACCAGAGTTTTTCCATGTTCAGCTTGGGGTCGCCGCCACCTTTGAGGTAGAGGTTGCCGTGCAGCACGCCTCCACTGAGGGTGCCGTCGGTGTAGAACTCGGTTTTCCACTGGTGGTTGGGGCCGAGCATTTCCAGGGCCGCGTAGGTGGTGACCAGCTTCATGGTGGAGGCCGGGTTGACCGATACGTCGGCGTTGAAGACGGTGGGCGTGCCCGGGCCGTTCAGCGGGATCATCACCAGGGACAGTGCGTTATTTTGCAGCTTGGCCTTGGACAGTGCCTGTTGGACGTTCGGCGGCAGGGTGTTGTTGACGGGGGCGGCGGTGGCCGTGGCGGCCAGCGGCAGAAGGAAACCGGCGAGAAGCAATGGACGCAAAGATTTGATCATAAAGAGTAGAACCCTACTGCTGAGAAGGGTGAAAAGGCGAGGGGTATGTAAGAAAAATCCCTCATTGGTCATGAAAGTGTCGGCATTATGCCCCAAGGCAGGGCCTCTTGTAGCTGAACGATAGCTGGAAATTCGCGTTTTTTTGCCCGCAATTTGCCGCCCGTCCCAGAGAGTCGGGCAATCGCCGCCTTAAACTGCTAAAGTGCCGCCGTTATTACTTAAGAGGATTGTTCCATGGCGACTAACCGTTCCCAGCGTCTGCGCAAAAAACTGTGCGTTGATGAATTCCAAGAGCTGGGTTTCGAACTGAACCTGGACTTCAACGAAGGCCTGAGTGAAGAAGCTATCGATGCTTTCCTCGACGCATTCCTGAAAGAAGCGATGGAGGCCAATGGCCTTGGCTATGTAGGCGGCGATGACTACGGTCTGGTATGCCTGCAGAAGCGTGGCTCGGTCAGCGAAGAACAGCGTGCTGCTGTTGAAGGCTGGCTCAAAGGCCGCAGCGAACTGAAAAGCGCTGAAGTCAGCCCGCTGCTGGACGTGTGGTATCCGGATAAGCCGATCAACGCGGCTAAGTGATACTGAAAAAAACGGCGACCTCAGGGTCGCCGTTTTTTTATGCCTTGCGCCAGTTCAGAATCAGCAGCGTCAACACCCCCGCGACAATCCCCCAGAACGCCGACCCGATGGAAAACAGGGTCAAGCCCGACGCCGTGACCATAAAGGTGATCAGCGCCGCCTCCCGTTCCTTGGGCTCATTCATGGCAATGCTCAGGCCATTGATGATCGAGCCAAACAGTGCCAGCGCCGCAATCGACAGCACCAACTCCTTGGGCAAGGCTGCGAACAGTGCCGCCAAGGTCGCGCCGAACACCCCGGCAATCCCGTAGAACACCCCGCACCACACGGCCGCCGTGTAGCGTTTGTTACGGTCTTCATGGGCATGGGGGCCGGTGCAGATGGCAGCGCTGATGGCGGCCAGGTTGATGCCGTGGGAACCGAAGGGGGACAGCACCAGCGACGCCAGGCCGGTGGCGGTGATCAGCGGCGAGGCGGGCACGTTGTAGCCGTCGGCCCTCAACACCGCGACGCCGGGCATGTTCTGCGAGGTCATCGCCACCACGAACAGCGGGATGCCGATGCTGATGGTCGCTGCCAGGGAGAAGTGCGGTGTGGTCCACACCGGCGTCGCCACTTCGAGGTGAAAGCCGCTGAAATCCAGCAAGCCCATCAGCCCGGAGAGCAGGGTGCCGATCACCAGCGCGGCCAGCACCGCATAACGCGGCGACAGGCGCTTGATCACCAGGTACGTGAAGAACATCCCCAGCACCAGCCCGGTGCGATGTTGGGCGGCCACGAAAATCTCGCTGCCGATCTTGAACAGGATCCCGGCCAGCAGGGCCGCTGCCAGAGACGCAGGGATACGCTTGACCAGTTTTTCAAAGCTGCCGGTCAGCCCGCAGATCGTCACCAGCACCGCGCAAGTGATGTAGGCGCCAATTGCCTCGCCGTAACTCACCCCGCCCAAGCTGGTGATCAGCAGTGCCGCGCCGGGGGTGGACCAGGCAATGGTGATGGGCGTGCGGTAGCGCAGGGACAGGCCGATGCTGCACACCGCCATGCCGATGGAGATCGCCCAGATCCACGAGGAGATCTGCGCCGTGGTCAAGCCGGCGGCCTGGCCGGCCTGGAACATCAGCACCAGCGAGCTGGTGTAGCCGGTCATCATGGCGATGAAGCCGGCGACAATGGCCGATGGGGAAGTGTCGGCCAGCGGGCGCAGCGGCGCTTGGGTGGCGTCGGTCATGAAAAGGTGTTCCTTTAACCAGAGAAGTTGCGGATTCAAGCCTAAACTCAAACGTAACCACTCATTGCAATACAGCCGCCGCCGCAAACAGCCGTACAGTGTGTTGGCGCATTCGGTTGTGTACAATGTGCCATGTTTTTAGGTGATACTTGCCAGCAACCCGTTGTTGCCGTATTACCGTTATTTCGCCGCCGTTCTCCAAACCCGAGTGCCCATGAACGAACAGTTGCAACCTCTCAAGAAAACACCGCGAGCCGGCAAGGCCGGTCGCAGCGGAACCCAGGACGATATCGTCTACGCGCATATCTTCGAGGCGATCCTCGAACAACGCCTGGCACCCGGTACCAAATTGAGTGAAGAGGCACTGGGCGAAATCTTCGGCGTGAGCCGCACCATCATCCGTCGGGCACTTTCGCGGCTGGCCCATGAAGGCGTTGTGCTGCTGCGGCCCAATCGCGGTGCCGTGGTTGCCAGCCCGAGTGTCGAGGAAGCCCGCCAAGTGTTCATGGCGCGGCGCCTGGTAGAGCGCGCGATCACTGAATTGGCCGTGCAGCACGCCACGGCTGAACAACTGGCCGAGCTGCGCCAGATGGTCAACGACGAGCGCGACAGCTTTTCCCGTGGCGACCGCGGCGCCGGCATTCGCCTCTCCGGTGAGTTCCACCTCAAGCTGGCCGAAGCGGCGAAGAATGCGCCACTGATCAGCTTCCAGCGCAGCCTGGTGTCCCAGACCTCGTTGATCATCGCCCAGTACGAAAGCGGCAACCGCTCGCATTGCTCATACGATGAGCACACCCAGTTGATCGACGCGATAGAAGCGCGGGACGCGGTGTTGGCGGTGAACCTGATGATGCATCACATGGATCACATCGACAGCAAGCTCAACCTCGATGAAGAGAGTGCATCGGATGATCTGCATGCGGTGTTTTCACACCTGTTGCAGACCAAGAAACCGGGGCGTTCGTCCATCAAGCTGTAATTTTCCGGGCGCAATGGGGACCAAAAACGTGGGAGGGGGCAAGCCCCCTCCCACATTTGAATAGTGTTGCTTTGAAAATCAGCGCTGGTGCACCAATTGCCCGGCCGCATAGGTTTGCAGCACCGTCCGATCATCCCCCAGCGTCATCAACACAAACAACGTCTCGGCAATGTTATTGGCCTGCTTCAAGCGATAGCTCAGCAGCGGCGTAGCGTTGTAATCCAGCACCAGGAAGTCCGCATCGGTCCCCGGTTGCAACGTGCCGATCTTGTCTTCCAGGCGCAGCGCCCGCGCACCCCCCAGGGTCGCCAGGTACAGCGACTTGAACGGACTCAACCGCGCGCCCTGCAACTGCATGACCTTGTAGGCTTCGTTCAAGGTTTGCAGCAGCGAGAAACTGGTGCCGCCGCCCACGTCGGTGCCCAGGCCTACATTCAACTTGTGCTTTTCCGCCATGGGCAGGTTGAACAAGCCACTGCCGAGAAAGAAGTTCGACGTCGGGCAGAACGCCACTGCCGAACCGGTCTCGGCCAGTCGCGCGCATTCGTCATCGCACAGGTGCACGCCATGGGCGAATACCGAGCGCTCGCCCAGCAGCTTGTAGTGGTCGTACACATCCAGGTAGCCGTTGCGCTCCGGGAACAGTTCCTTCACCCATTCGACTTCCTGCTTGTTCTCACTGATGTGAGTCTGCATGTACAGGTCCGGGTACTCCCCGAGCAGTTGCCCGGCCAGCGCCAGTTGTTCCGGCGTACTGGTCGGTGCAAAACGCGGGGTGACGGCGTAGTGCAGGCGGCCCTTGCCGTGCCAGCGTTCGATCAGCGCCTTGCTTTCCTGATAGCCGGTTTCGGCGGTGTCGGTGAGGTAGTCCGGCGCGTTGCGGTCCATCATCACTTTGCCGGCGATCATGCGCAGGTCGAGTTTTTCGGCGGCTTCGAAGAACGAATTCACCGATTGCGGGTGCACACTGCCAAACACCAGCGCAGTGGTAGTGCCGTTGCGCAGCAGTTCCTTGATGAAAATGTCGGCGACTTCCTCGGCGTGGGCCTTGTCGGCGAACTGGCTTTCACACGGGAAGGTGTAGGTGTTGAGCCAGTCCAGCAACTGTTCGCCATACGCGCCGACCATGCCGGTTTGTGGCAGGTGGATATGGGTGTCGATCAGGCCCGGCGTGATCAGCGCGTCCTGGTAGTGGGTGATCTCGATATCGGCCGGCAGGGTCGGCAGCAAGTCGCCGGCATGGCCGACGGCACTGATCTGGCCGTTCTCGATCACCAGCAGGCCATCTTCGAAATACTCGTAGGACGCTTCGATCCCCACTTCAGCGGGGTCGGCGATACTGTGCAGCAGGGCGGCGCGGTAGGCTTTGCGAGTCAAAGGCATGGTCGTCTCAATTCAAATGGCGTGGCTGCGACGTGAAGCCGGCAGCAATTTGGCAATGGGTTCGGCGCTGGCAGTGTGCTGGCCGAAACTGGCGTTATAGGTGGCGATGATCTCGCCGGCGATGGAGATGGCAATCTCCACCGGCAATTTGCCCTTCACCTCGGTGAGGCCCATGGGGCAGCGCATGCGTTGCAACTGGGCAGCGTCGAAACCGCGATCGCGCAGGCGGTGTTCGAACTTGACGCGCTTGGTCTTGGAACCGATCAGGCCGAAGTAGGCGAAGTCGTTGCGCTTGAGCAACGCCGCGGTGAGTTCCAGGTCCAGCGCGTGATTGTGGGTCATGACGATGCAGTAACTGCCCACCGGCAGGTCAGCAATTTCGTCGACGGGCTCTTCGCTGACGATTTTACGCACGCCTTGGGGGATATGTTCTGGAAACTCCTGTTCACGCGAATCGATCCAGCGCACCCGGCACGGCAGGCTCGCCAGCAGCGGCACCAAGGCGCGGCCGACGTGGCCGGCGCCGAACACCGCAATCTGCGCCTGCACCTGGCCCATGGGTTCGAACAGCAGGACGGTCACGCCTCCGCAGCACTGGCCGAGGCTGGCACCCAGGCTGAAGCGCTCCAGGTGGGTGCTCTGCTGGCCGCGTGCGAGCATGTCGCGGGCGAGCTGCATCGCTTTGTATTCCAGGTGCCCGCCGCCGATGGTGTCGAAGGTCTGGGCAGCACTGATGACCATCTTGGAACCGGCGTTGCGCGGCGTGGAGCCGAGTTCTTCGATGATGGTTACGAGGACGCAGGGTTCGCCCTGGTTCTGCAGGTCGGCGAGGGCGCTGATCCAGTTGTTCATAGTCACCTCTTGTGATGTCTGTGAGGCCGCTATCGGGGGCAAGCCCCCTCCCACATTTGAATGTATTCACAGATAGAAATATGTGAACCCATCCAGTGTGGCAGGGGGCTTGCCCCCGATGGCAGCGCCTCGGTCTAAAGCGGAGCCATCTCGGTTTCCCACATTTGAATGTATTCACAGATTGAAATATGTGAACCCAATCCAGTGTGGCAGGGGGCTTGCCCCCGATGGCAGCGCCTCGGTCTAAAGCGAAGCCATCTCGGTTTCCCACATTTGAATGTATTCACAG
>NZ_PCOZ01000007.1:78538-373477 GCF_002979555.1 Pseudomonas sp. MYb60
GGCAGCGCCTCGGTCTAAAGCGAAGCCATCTCGGTTTCCCACATTTGAATGTATTCACAGATAGAAATATGTGAACCCAATCCAGTGTGGCAGGGGGCTTGCCCCCGATGGCAGCGCCTCGGTCTAAAGCGAAGCCATCTCGGTTTCCCACATTTGAATGTATTCACAGATAGAAATATGTGAACCCATCCAGTGTGGGAGGGGGCTTGCCCCCGATGGCAGCGCCTCGGTCTAAAGCGGAGCCATCTCGGTTTCAGTTTCCACGGGCGAAGCCGCCGTCAACTGCCGCATCTGCTCACACCCCCACAACACCCGCTCCGGCGTCGCCGGCGCGTCAATGTGGGGTTGATGGCGATAATCACCCAGGCTTGCCACCGCATCCTTGATCGCGCACCACGACGCAATCCCGAGCATGAACGGCGGCTCACCCACGGCCTTGGAATGGAACACCGTGTCCTCCGGGTTCTTGCGGTTTTCCACCAGCTTCACCCGCAGGTCCAGTGGCATGTCTGCCACCGCCGGAATCTTGTAGCTGGCCGGGCCGTTGGTCATCAGCTTGCCCTTGTTGTTCCACACCAACTCTTCCATGGTCAGCCAGCCCATGCCTTGGATAAACCCGCCTTCCACCTGGCCGATATCGATGGCCGGGTTCAGCGAGGCACCCACGTCGTGGAGGATGTCGGTGCGCAGCATCTTGTATTCGCCGGTGAGGGTGTCGACGATCACCTCACAGCAGGCCGCACCGAAGGCGAAGTAGTAGAACGGCCGACCTCGGGACTGGCTGCGGTCGTAGAAGATTTTCGGGGTCTTGTAGAAGCCCGTGCTGGAAAGCGAAACCTGGGCAAAATACGCCTGCTGGATCAACGCCTCGAACGTCAGGATCTGATCGCGCACGCGCACATGGCCGTTGTGGAATTCCACGTCCGCTTCACTCACGTCGTACTTGCGCGCGGCGAATTCCACCAGGCGCTGCTTGATGGTTTCGGCCGCATTCTGCGCGGCCTTGCCGTTCAAGTCCGCACCGCTGGAGGCAGCGGTGGGCGAGGTGTTGGGGACCTTGTCGGTGTTGGTGGCGGTGATCTGCACGCGGTCGATGTCCACCTGGAACACCTCGGCCACCACCTGCGCGACCTTGGTGTTCAGGCCCTGGCCCATCTCGGTGCCACCGTGGTTGAGGTGGATGCTGCCGTCGGTGTAGATGTGGATCAGCGCACCGGCCTGGTTGAGGAAACTCGCGGTGAACGAAATGCCGAACTTCACCGGGGTCAGCGCCAGGCCTTTCTTCAGGATCGGGCTGTGGGCGTTGTACAGGCGGATCGCTTCGCGGCGCTCGGCGTATTGGCTGCTGGCCTCCAGCTCGGCGGTCATCTCTTCGAGCATGTTGTGCTCGACGGTCTGGTAGTAGTGGGTGACGTTGCGCTCGGTCTTGCCGTAGTAGTTGGCCTTGCGCACCGCCAGCGGGTCGAGGGCCAGGTGGCGGGCGATGGCGTCCATCACTTCCTCGATGGCGACCATGCCTTGCGGGCCGCCGAAGCCGCGGTAAGCGGTGTTGGACGCGGTGTTGGTCTTGCAGCGATGGCCGTTGACCGTGGCATCGCCCAGGTAGTACGAGTTGTCAGCGTGGAACATCGCACGGTCGACGATCGAGTTCGACAAGTCCGGTGAGCAACCACAGTTCCCCGCCAATTCCAGGTTGATCCCGTGCAGGCGGCCACTGTCGTCAAAGCCCACGTCGTATTCGATATAGAAGGGGTGGCGCTTGCCGGTCATCAACATGTCTTCGACGCGCGGCAGGCGCATCTTGGTCGGCTGGCCGGTAAGGCGCGCGACCACCGCGCACAGGCACGCCGGGCTGGCGGCCTGGGTTTCCTTGCCGCCGAAACCACCGCCCATGCGACGCATGTCGACGACGATTTTGTTCATCGACACGTCCAGCACTTCGGCCACCAGTTTCTGCACCTCAGTGGGGTTCTGGGTGGAGCAGTAGACGATCATGCCGCCGTCTTCGGTGGGCATCACCGAGGAGATTTGCGTCTCCAGGTAAAAGTGTTCCTGGCCGCCGATGTGCAAGGTGCCCTGGATGCGGTTTTTCGCCGACGCCAGCGCAGTTGCCGAATCACCGCGCTGGTGAGTGTGACTGTCGAGCACGAAGTGTTTTTTGCGGAAGGCTTCGACCACGTCCAGAACGGGCTCGAGGTCTTCGTATTCAATCACCGCCGCCATCGCCGCCTTGCGCGCGGTATCCAGATCCCGCGCTGCCACTGCCAGCACGACTTGGCCAACGAACTGCACCGTGTCGATGGCCAGCAACGGGTCGCCGGGCATTAACGGGCCAATGTCCTTCAGACCCGGCACGTCTTCGTGGGTGATGGCGATGCGCACGCCTTCGAAGGCGTAGCATGGCGCGGTGTCGATGCTGATTATCCGGGCGTGGGCGCGGTCGGACATGCGCGCATACAGGTGCAACTGGTTGGGGAATTCCAGGCGGTCATCGATGTACTGCGCTTCGCCGCTGACGTGCTTGGCAGCGCTGTCATGCTTGACGCTGCGGCCCACACCGGAGGTGAGGTCCTGGGCGAACAGGTCGGCGAGTTCGGCCTGGGTTTTAACGACGGCGTGATGGTTAGACATAAGCGGTCACCCGAGTCTCGATGTGCGGCGTCTGCAGCTCGATGAAGTATTTGCGCAGCAGGTTCTGGGCGCTGAGCAGGCGGTATTCCTTGCTGGCACGGAAGTCCGACAGCGGGGTGAAATCCTCCGCCAGGGCGGCGCAGGCCTTCTCGACGGTGGCGGCATTCCAGGTGGCGCCGATCAGCACGGTCTCACAGTGTTGCGCGCGTTTTGGCGTAGCGGCCATGCCGCCGAAGGCCACGCGGGCTTCGCGGACCACACCGTTGTCGAGCGTGAGGTTGAACGCGGCGCAGACCGCGGAAATATCATCGTCGAGGCGCTTGGACACCTTGTACGCGCGGAACAGTGCGTGGCCCTTGGGTACGATGATTTTTTCGATGAATTCGCTGTCCTGGCGCGCGGTGACGCGGTAGTCGATGAAATAATCTTCCAGCGCCAGGGTGCGCCGGGTTTCGCCCTTGCACAGCACGATCTGCGCGCCGAGGGCGATCAGCAGCGGCGGCGAATCACCAATGGGCGAGGCGTTGCCGATGTTGCCGCCCAAGGTGCCCTGGTTGCGGATCTGCAGGGAGGCGAAGCGGTGCAGCAGGTCGCCGAAATCCGGGTATTCAGTGTGCAGCGCGGTGTAGCAGTCGGAGAGGGCGGTGGCGGCGCCGATTTCCAGGCGGTCGTCGAAGTCGTCGATGCGCTTCATCTCGGCGATGTTGCCCACGTAGATCATCACCGGCAGCGTGCGGTGGAACTGGGTGACTTCCAGCGCGAGGTCAGTGCCGCCGGCCAGCAGCCGCGCTTGGGGGTAGGCGTCGTAGAGGTCGGCCAGGTCGGCGACGGTGAGCGGCACCAGGCAGCGTTTGTCGCCGCTGTTGAGCTCGCCGGTCTGGGTCGGTGCGATGGCCTTGAGGCGCGCGATGGTCTGGGCTTCACGGCTGTCGAATTGATCCTGGGGTTTGTTGCAGCAGGCCTGCTCGGCGGCGGTGAGGATCGGACGATAACCGGTGCAGCGGCACAGATTGCCGGCCAGGGCTTCGTGGGCTTTCTGGCTGTCGGGCGCGTCGCTGTTCTTTTGCAGGGCGAACAGCGACATCACAAACCCGGGGGTGCAGAAACCGCACTGGGAACCGTGGCACTCGACCATGGCTTTCTGCACGCTGTGCAGGTGGCCCTGGTGCTTGAGGTCTTCGACACTGATCAATTGTTTGCCGTGCAATGACGACACAAAGGTCAGGCACGAATTGAGGCTGCGGTAACGAATCTGCTCGACGCCCTGCTCATCGCTGTGCAGCTCGCCAACCACCACGGTGCACGCACCGCAATCGCCGCTGGCGCAGCCTTCCTTGGTACCGGATTTGCCCAAATGCTCACGCAGGTAGTTGAGCACGGTGAGGTTGGGGTCCAGGGCGTGCTCGCTACGGAGTTCCTGGTTGAGTAAAAACTGGATCACGGAAGGCCTCGCAGATTCATTATTGTTGTTAACCGCTTTGCGCCGAATCTAGTCATGTCTGACTTTTCGGTCAACGATTTTCTGACCAGAAGGTCAAGAAAGTGTGGTCGCAACACTTTCAATTATGGTCCAGTCTTCCGAGACTGGCGTTTTTGCGGGCTTGTGCACTTCAATCGCTGCTTATTCCGTGCCAAATTCGCCACGGTGGGCGTAGCGCCATCAGCGGGCCAATGCGCTACACTGCCGCGCTTGTATCGATAGAAGATTTTGAAGGGAAAACATGACGTTCAAGGCGCCGGACAGTCTCGCCGAGCAAATCGCTCACCACCTCGCCGAACGCATCATCCGTGGCGAACTCAAGCCTGGGGAGCGGATCCAGGAGCAAAAGGTCACGCTGGCGCTCAATGTCAGCCGTGGTTCCGTGCGCGAAGCCTTGTTGATCCTTGAACGCCGCCACCTGATCGCGATCCTGCCGCGCCGGGGCGCCCACGTCACCGAACTCACCGCGCACAAGGTGCAGAGCCTGTGCACCCTGATGGGCGAGCTGTACATCCTGCTTGGCAATGCGGTTGCGCAGGGCTGGCAGACCCAGGCCGACATGGCGCCGTTCGTGCAGATCCAGCAGCGCCTGGTGAGCAATTTCGAGCGTCAGGACATCCGCGCCTTCGTCGAAGAAAGCTTCAATGTGATGCGCGCCGCGTACCCCTTCGCCAACAACCCCTATTTGCAAGAGACCGTCGAAAACCTGCAGCCGGCGATGAACCGCGCGTATTACCTGGCCCTGGACCAGCGCAAGGCGTCCATGAGTGAGTACCTGGCGCTGTTCGAGCAGTTGCTTGCCGCCGTGCTTGCCCGTGACCTGCCGCAAATTCGCCAGGTGCTGTCGGCCTATGGCGAGCGCAGCTGCTCGCTGGTCATCGCTGCGTTGGCGGACGCCTAAACGTGCGGCTCAAGTGCATCAAGTTGGCGGGGTTCAAATCCTTCGTCGACCCGACCACGGTGAACTTCCCCAGTAACATGGCGGCGGTGGTCGGGCCCAATGGTTGCGGCAAGTCGAACATCATCGACGCCGTCCGTTGGGTGATGGGCGAGAGCTCGGCCAAAAACCTGCGCGGCGAGTCGATGACCGACGTCATCTTCAACGGCTCCACCAGCCGCAAGCCGGTGAGCCAGGCCAGCATCGAGCTGGTGTTCGACAACTCCGATGGCACCTTGATCGGCGAGTACGCGGCCTACGCGGAAATTTCCATTCGCCGCAAAGTCACGCGCGACAGCCAGAACAGCTACTTCCTCAACGGCACCAAGTGCCGGCGTCGGGACATCACCGATATCTTCCTCGGCACCGGCCTGGGCCCGCGCAGCTACTCGATCATCGAGCAGGGCATGATCTCCAAGCTGATCGAAGCCAAGCCTGAAGACCTGCGTAACTTCATCGAGGAAGCGGCCGGCATCTCCAAGTACAAGGAACGCCGCCGCGAGACCGAAAACCGCATCCGCCGCACCCACGAAAACCTCGCCCGCCTGACTGACCTGCGCGAAGAGCTGGAGCGCCAGTTGGAGCGCCTGCACCGCCAGGCCCAGGCGGCCGAGAAGTATCAGGAATACAAGGGCGAAGAACGCCAGCTCAAGGCCCAACTGTCGGCCCTGCGCTGGCAGGCGCTGAACGAGCAGGTCGGCCAGCGCGAAGCGATCATCGGCACTCAGGAGATCAGTTTCGAAGCCCTGGTGGCCGAGCAGCGCAATGCCGACGCCAGTATCGAGCGCCTGCGCGACGGGCACCATGACCTGTCCGAACGCTTCAATCTGGTGCAGGGTCGCTTCTACTCGGTGGGGGGCGACATTGCCCGTGTCGAGCAGAGCATCCAGCACGGCCAGCAGCGCTTGCGCCAGTTGCAGGATGATTTGAAAGAAGCCGAACGCGCGCGCCTGGAGACTGAATCCCACCTGGGCCACGACCGCACCTTGCTGCTGACCCTCGGCGAAGAGCTGGACATGCTCACCCCCGAGCAGGAAATCACCAGCGCCGCTGCCGAAGAGGCCGCCGCCGCCCTCGAAGAATCCGAAACCACCATGCACGGCTGGCAGGAGCAGTGGGACACGTTCAACCTGCAATCCGCCGAACCGCGTCGTCAGGCGGAGGTGCAGCAATCGCGCATCCAGCAACTGGAAACCAGCATGGAGCGCCTGGCCGAGCGCCAGCGCCGGATGCAGGAGGAGCGTGCGTTGCTGGCCGCCGATCCGGAAGACGCGGCGATCATGGAACTCAGCGAGCAACTGGCCGAGAGCGAAATGACCCTGGAAGAGCTGGAGGCCAGCGAAGAACAACAAGTGGAGCGCCTGGAACAATTGCGTCAGCAGCTGCAACAGGCGACCCAGGCGCAGCAACAGGCTCAGGGTGATTTGCAGCGGCTCAACGGTCGTCTCGCATCTTTGGAGGCTTTGCAACAAGCCGCGTTGGATCCGGGCACCGGCACCGCTGAATGGCTGCGTGATCAGCATCTGGCCGAACGCCCGCGACTGGCCGAAGGCCTGAAAGTGGAGGCAGGCTGGGAGTTGGCGGTAGAGACCGTTTTAGGCGCCGACCTGCAAGCCGTATTGGTCGATGATTTTGGCGGCTTGGACCTGGCCGGGTTTGCCCAGGGCGATTTGCGTTTGCTCAGTCCGGCCGCCGACGGCCTGCGGGTGCCGGGCAGTCTGCTGGATAAAGTAGAGGCGGCGATTGATCTGTCGCCCTGGCTGGGCCAGGTCAAACCGGTTGAATCCCTTGAGCAGGCCTTGGCCCAGCGCGGCCTGCTCGGCGCCGGTGAAAGCCTGATCAGCCGTGATGGCTACTGGGTCGGGCGGCACTTCCTGCGGGTTCGTCGCGCCAGTGAAGCGGAAAGCGGCGTATTGGCCCGTGGCCAGGAAATCGTCAACCTGAGCGCCGAGCGTGAAGAGCGCGAAGCCACCTTGGAACGCCTGGAAACCGAACTGCAAACCCTGCGCGCCACCCAGCGCCAGCAAGAGACCGGCCGCGAACACTTGCGCCGGTTGTTGCAGGACGAAGCGCGCCAGCAAGGCGAACTGAAAGCCCAGCTCTCGGCGAGCAAGGCCAAGGTCGAGCAACTGAGCCTGCGCCGCACTCGCCTTGACGAAGAAGTTGCCGAGATGGGCGAGCAGCGGGCCCTGGAGCATGAACAGATCGGCGAAGCGCGCCTGCACTTGCAGGAAGCCCTCGACAGCATGGCCCTCGACACCGAGCAGCGTGAATTGCTGCTGGCCCAACGCGACAGCTTGCGCGAACGCCTCGACCGCGTGCGCCAAGAAGCCCGACAGCACAAGGATCACGCCCACCAGCTGGCCGTGCGCCTGGGTTCGCTCAAGGCCCAGCACGCGTCCACCGCCCAGGCCCTTGAGCGCCTGGAGATGCAGTCCGAGCGCCTGACTGAAAAGCGCGAGCAATTGAGCCTCAACCTGGAGGAGGGCGAAGCGCCGCTGGAAGAGCTTCGCCTCAAGCTCGAAGAATTGCTCGACAAGCGCATGACCGTCGACGAAGAACTCAAGACCGCACAGATCGCCCTGGAAGACGCCGACCGCGAATTGCGCGATGCGGAAAAACGCCGGACCCAGGCCGAGCAGCAGTCCCAATTGATCCGCAGCCAGCTCGAACAACAACGCATGGAATGGCAAGCCCTGACCGTGCGCCGCAAGACCCTGCAGGATCAATTGCTGGAAGACGGCTACGACTTGCATGGCGTGCTCAGTACCCTGACCGCCCAGGCCAACGAAAAAGACGCCGAAGAAGAACTCGAGCGCATTGCTGCACGTATCCAACGCCTTGGCGCGATCAACCTCGCGGCCATCGACGAATACCAGCAGCAGTCCGAGCGTAAACGGTACCTGGATGCTCAGGATGCCGACTTGGTCGAAGCCCTGGACACCCTGGAAAACGTGATCCGCAAGATCGACAAGGAAACCCGCAACCGCTTCAAAGATACCTTTGATCAGATTAATGGCGGATTACAGGCGTTATTCCCGAAAGTTTTCGGTGGTGGCAGCGCTTACTTGGAACTGACGGGCGAAGATCTACTCGATACAGGGGTAACGATCATGGCGCGGCCTCCGGGCAAGAAGAACAGCACCATCCATTTGTTGTCCGGTGGCGAAAAAGCGCTGACCGCATTGGCCTTGGTATTTGCCATCTTCAAATTGAACCCGGCACCGTTCTGCATGCTCGACGAAGTTGACGCCCCGCTGGATGACGCTAACGTTGGACGATACGCCCGACTGGTCAAGGAGATGTCCCAGACGGTGCAGTTCATCTACATCACCCACAACAAGATCGCCATGGAAATGGCCGATCAGCTGATGGGTGTGACGATGCATGAGCCGGGTTGTTCGCGACTGGTAGCGGTGGACGTGGAAGAAGCGATGGCGATGGTGGAATCCTGATCGGGCCTTGGAAAGAGAATTCTCGGCAGGACGTAAGGTGATTTACCCGGTCGGCAAACATGGCAAATGGACATATTTGTTCAAGGCATTTTGACAGACGGTGTAAAGTTATCTTTGGTCGTGCTAGTTTAATGTCAAATTTTCGTGTGCGTGGGCAAAACGTCAGTCAGAACATAGAGTTGGCGCCACGTTTTAAAGCGGTTTGCACAGTGCTAAACCCCTTATTTTTCAGCATTTTTTATTAGAGGCACGGGATTACATGGAAATCGGTCTGCGCGAGTGGCTGATCGTCATCGGCATTATTGTCATTGCCGGTATTCTTTTTGATGGCTGGCGCCGGATGCGCGGCGGCAAGGGCAAGCTCAAGTTCCGTCTGGACCGCAACCTGTCCAACTTGCCCGACGACGACGGCAGCGCCGAGCTGTTGGGGCCTCCCCGTGTGCTGGACACCCACAAAGAACCTCAGTTGGACGAGCACGATCTGCCGTCGATGAGCGCCCCCCTGCGTGAAGCCCGTGAGCCTTCGTCCAAGCGTGGCAAGCGTGCCGCCGCCGTGGCCGAGCCGCACCAGGGCGACCTCAACCTCGACGTCGACGATGGCCCGAGCTTCAGCAGCCGTGACGATGATTTCCCGGATGAAAACGTCGGCAAGAATGCACCGCGCCAGTCGGTTGCCGATCAGCCCGCAGCGGAAGAAGTGCTGGTGATCAGCGTGATCTGCCGCGACGCCGCCGGTTTTAAAGGCCCGGCATTGTTGCAAAATATTCTGGAAAGCGGCCTGCGGTTTGGCGAGATGGACATTTTCCACCGTCACGAAAGCATGGCCGGCAATGGCGAAGTGCTGTTCTCCATGGCCAACGCGGTCAAGCCCGGCACCTTCGACCTGGACGATATCGACCTGTTCAGCACCCCGGCGGTGAGCTTCTTCCTCGGCCTGCCAGGCCCGCGTCACCCCAAACAAGCGTTCGACGTGATGGTGGCCGCAGCCCGCAAGTTGTCCCAGGAGCTCAATGGCGAACTGAAGGACGACCAACGCAGTGTCCTGACCGCTCAGACCATCGAACACTACCGTCAGCGCATCGTCGAGTTCGAGCGTCGCGCCCTGACACAGAAACGCTAAGTAGAATAAGCGCACCAACATTTGAGCAGCTTCGGCTGCTCTTTTGCTTTATGAGAGAACACCCATGACCGCCGCCCACACCCGCATCCTCGAACTGCGCGCTGAACTGGATCAGCACAACTACCGTTACCACGTCCTCGACGAGCCGAGCATTCCGGACGCCGAGTACGACCGGTTGTTCCACGAGCTCAAGGCTCTGGAGGCCGAGCATCCGGACCTGGTGACGCGGGATTCGCCGACGCAGCGGGTCGGCAGTGCGGCGTTGTCGGCGTTTACCCAGGTCAAGCACGCGATTCCGATGCTCAGCCTCGGCAACGCGTTCGATGAAACCACCATGCTCGAGTTTGATCGCCGCGTGACCGAAGGCCTCGACCTGCCGGCGGGCGATCTGTTTGGCGGTGGCGCAGAAGTGGAATACAGCTGCGAACCCAAGCTCGACGGCCTGGCGGTCAGCCTCTTGTATCAGGACGGCGAACTGGTACGCGGCGCCACCCGTGGCGACGGGACTACCGGCGAAGACATCAGCGTCAACGTGCGCACCGTGCGCAATATCCCGCTGAAGCTGCAAGGCAGCGGCTGGCCGGCGACGCTCGAAGTGCGCGGCGAAGTGTTCATGTCCAAGGCCGGTTTCGAGCGCTTGAACGCCTCGCAGCTGGAAGTCGGCGGCAAGACCTTTGCCAATCCGCGCAACGCCGCCGCCGGCAGCCTGCGCCAGTTGGACTCGAAGATCACCGCCAGCCGCCCGCTGGAATTCTGCTGCTACGGCGTGACCACCGATATCAGCGACACCCACATCGGCAACCTGCAACAGCTGCAGAAGTGGGGCATGCCCATCAGCCACGAGCTGAAGTTGGCCAAGGGTATCCAGGATTGCCTGGACTACTACCGTGATATCGGCGAGCGGCGCAACAGCCTGCCGTACGAAATCGATGGCGTGGTGTTCAAGGTCAACAGCATTGCCTATCAACGCGAACTGGGCTTCCGCGCCCGCGAGCCGCGCTGGGCCATTGCGCATAAATTCCCGGCCCTGGAAGAACTGACCGAACTGCTCGACGTGGAGTTCCAGGTCGGCCGCACCGGCGCCGTCACCCCGGTGGCACGCCTGAAGCCGGTCAAGGTCGCGGGTGTGACCGTGTCCAACGCCACCTTGCATAACATGGACGAAGTGGCACGCCTGGGCGTGATGATCGGCGACACGGTGATCATCCGCCGCGCTGGGGATGTGATTCCGCAGGTCGTCTCGGTGGTGCTTGAGCGCCGACCGGAAGACGCTCGTGCGGTGCCGATTCCCGAGAGCTGTCCGGTGTGCGGCTCCCATGTAGAGCGCACCCAGCTGGTCAAGCGCAGCAAGGGCAAGGAGACCGTCAGCGAAGGCGCCGTGTACCGTTGCGTCGGGCGCCTGGCCTGCGGTGCGCAGCTCAAGCAGGCGATCATCCATTTCGTCTCGCGCCGTGCCATGGACATCGACGGTTTGGGTGACAAGACCATCGAGCAACTGGTGGACGAGAAGCTCATCGGCTCGCCAGCCGACCTCTACAAACTCAAGTACGAGCAGATCATCGACCTGGAAGGCTTTGCCGATATCTCCAGCAAGAAGCTGATCGCCGCCATCGAAAACAGCAAGACGCCGACCCTGGCACGCTTCATCTACGCCCTTGGCATTCCCGATGTGGGCGAGGAGACCGCCAAGGTACTGGCACGCTCGCTGGCCTCCCTTGAGCGCGTGCAAAAAGCCTTGCCGGAAGTGCTCACGTACCTGCCGGACGTGGGCCTGGAAGTGGCGCACGAGATTCACAGCTTCTTCGAGGACAGCCATAACCAGCAGGTGATTGGCGCGCTGTTGTCGCCGGACGAATGCGGCCTGCAGTTGCAGGATCAGGGCGAGCTGAGTGCCGAGTTCGCCGCCAGCGCCACCCTGGGCGGTTTGCTCGACAAGCTGCACGTGCCGAGTGTCGGCCCCGGCGCGGCGCAGAAACTGGCGGACAAGTTCGCCAGCCTGGACGGCGTGATCAAGGCCGATTGGCTGGACATGCGCCAGGCGCTGCCCGAGAAGCAGGCCAAGGCCGTGCGCGAGTTTTTCGACAATGCCGACAACGCCAGCCGTGCCTTGGCCATCGAGCAGCAGCTCAAGGATTTCGGCATGCATTGGGAGAGCGAGAAGAAGGTCGTCGAAGGCTTGCCCGAAGCCGGCCACACCTGGGTACTCACCGGCTCTCTGGAACTGATGAGCCGCGATGTGGCCAAGGACAAGCTCGAGAGCCTCGGTGCCAAAGTGGCGGGCTCCGTTTCGGCGAAGACTCACTGCGTAGTGGCTGGGCCTGGCGCGGGCTCCAAGCTGGCTAAAGCCAGCGAACTGGGCCTTGAAGTGTTGGATGAACAAGCCTTCATCGCCTTCCTGGCCAAGCACAACATCACCGTGTAGGCGGTTGCGTTGAACGATCTCTCATGGGAAATGATCTAGTCTCAGTCACCCCAGGGAGAGATCGCCATGTTCCGTTATTTCGAGCAACTCAGTTCGCGTATCGCCGCACCGTTCATGGCCGAAACCTCGCGTAACAGCAAGGTATGGCAGTGCCGTTGCGGCCAGTCGCTGTTTTTTCGCAACAGCCAATGCCTGGCCTGCCAGGCGCTGTTGGGCTATCAACCCCAACAAAGTCGACTTGCTTCCCTGCAACCCGGCCCCGTCGAAGGCACCTGGCTGCAAGACGGCAACCTCGACGCCGGCGCTTTCCGTCGCTGTGCCAACCTCGACACCCCGGCTGCCTGCAACTGGCTGATCCCAGCCCACAGCACCGCGCCGCTGTGCGTGGCGTGCAGCCTCAACCGCACCATCCCCGACCTGTCGATTGCAGAAAACCACGAACGCTGGCGCAAGGTGGAAACCGCCAAGCGCCGCCTGGTGGCGCAACTCATCAGCCTCGGCCTGCAAGTGGTGCCCAAGACGGTCGACGAGGACACCGGGCTGGCCTTCGATTTCGTCGGCATCGACCTGGAAGGCAACGCCCCCATGACCGGTCACGCCAACGGCCTGATCACCCTCGACATCAAGGAAGCCGACGACGCCCACCGCGAGAAAGTCCGCGTACAGATGCGTGAACCCTATCGCACCTTGCTCGGCCACTTTCGCCACGAGGTCGGCCATTACTACTGGGATCGCCTGGTCACATATACCCACTGGATCGAACCGTTTCGCGGCCTGTTCGGCGACGAACGCGCCAGCTACGCCGACGCCCTCGACCAGCACTACCAGAACGGCCCGCGCCCCGATTGGCAGCAAACCTGCGTCAGCGCCTACGCCACCATGCACCCTTGGGAAGACTGGGCCGAGACCTGGGCCCATTACCTGCACATGATGGACGCCGTCGACACCGCCCTGGGCTTCGGCATGAGCGCCCGCGAGATGGACCTGGACTACCAGCCGTTCCCCCTTACCACGCTCTACGATCCCGAACACCCCGGCGGCCCGGCGTTTCTGTCATTCGTCAACGCCTGGATCGAGCTGGCCGGCATGCTCAACGAGCTGTCACGCAGTATGGGCCAGCCGGATTTCTACCCCTTCGTACTGCCCCCGGCGGTGATTGCCAAACTGCACTTCGTCCACCTGGTCATTCAGGAGGAGGGCGGCAGGGCGGATGAGGTGGTACAGGCGCAGTAATCCGCCTTGGGTGGGAACTGACTTGCCTGCGATGGCATCACCTCGATAGCTCAGGCAGACCGAGTTGCCGGCATCGCGGGCAAGCGCGTCTCCCACAGGGTTCTATGGCGCTCCCACAGGCGCGGACAAGTGCTTGAGCCCCTTCATATTTTTTATCCGGCCCCAACGGTTGTAACTTCCGATGAGATCGGTACAATGGCCCCGCTTGCCGAGAGGCAGGCGTCGTTATGGTGACCCCATCGGTCCCCCCGCAACGATTACCCGTGAACCTGGTCAGAGCCGGAAGGCAGCAGCCACAGCGGGAACATTGTGTGCCGGGGTGTGGCTGGTGGGGTTGCCTCCATAACGCTATTCCTTGCAACACCTCTTCTCAAAATCAATTCAAAAAATGCTTTCAAGCCATCTGCCATCGGGCAGTCCATGGCGGCATACTCCAGTGCCTGGCATTCGGAGACAGTACACGTGGAAAAAGTCGACGACCTCACTCGCGAAAAGCTGCGGGAGTGGCAAATGCGCCGCCTGGAGATCAAGGACCGCATTCAATCGCACCCGGAACAGACCCTGGAGTTGGCGAGGGTGCTGGACCTGATGGACGACGAGCACGCAGAAATCCTCAGCCAGGCAGAAATGATCCGCGCCCAGGCCCCGGCCGCGCCTGTCGAACCGACGCCGGCCGCGCTGACCGGCGCGTACGCACTGCAGCTGCAGGTGGCCGCGCAGAGCATCGATGACTTGCGCCGTCTGTTCGACATGGCGGTCTTCGAGCTTCAGCAGCAAATCAACGCAGCGGCAAGCTCGGCTGAGCCACGCCGCTACCCCGGCGGCATGTCGGGTTCATTGGGTGAATATCGCTTTGAAGTGGGTGTCCATGGCGACGCCTGACGCCAACGACCCCGGCCAACCCCTGGCTGCGAGGACTTATGCAACCGGAACATTTTGACCTGGCCAGCCCGGTTTTCCTGCCGGTCACCGAAGACACCTGCACGGCGCTGCTGACTGCCGACGGCGCCCAGGCTCTGGCCGGCCTGACGGACCCCGAGCTGGCGGCGGTGCTGGTCATCCAGCACCTGGCCCAGGCTGCCGAACAGGACCTGACCTGCACGGCCGCCGAGCGCATCCTGGTCAAGCTGATCGGTTGGGCGGTCGACTCTCCCGCGGCGTTGCTGCCGGAAGCGCAGAGGCTGTTCGACCCACGCAAGTTGTACTTCGGCTTCAATGCGCTCAAGACCGTCAACCTGCGCCTGCTACGGGCTGAAGAAGTCGCGGCGCGGGATTACCTGCTGCCCACCGGCAAATGGGATATCGGCTACAAGGTTCGCCACCTGCGCAGCAACGACCCGTTCAGCCAGCAGATGATCACCCCACGGCACCGCGAGCGCTGGCTCAGCCCGGCGCAAGACAAGCTGCTGCGCACCTTTCGCGCCAACCTCAACGAAGACTTGCACGTCCAGGGCTATGCGGGCATTGGCAAGAGCCACTTGCTCGGCGCGCTGATGGAGTGCCTGCGCCCCGAAAAGACCTTGGTGCTCGCACGCACCGGCGCCAAGTTGGCAACGCTGCGCGAGCGCATGGGCCTGGCCCGGGATGGCAAGGCCGGTTCGACGTTCGCCGCATTCGCCAAGGCGTTGTTGCAGGGCCCCCGGCCACCGGTTGCGAACACCGCCGCGCGGTTGCCGGGCAAGCAGGCGGTGGCGCAGACCCTGGATATCCACGGTTGGCGCGGCCACGATGGCCCGGCGGCGCTGGAGGTGTGCCTCAAGGTGCTCGAACGTTATTGCCACTCCAGTCATACCAGCCTGTCTTCCCGGCATTTGCCGCATTTCAAGCAGGCCTTGTCGAGCCTGGATGCTCAGGTGTTACTGGAGTATTCAAGCCGGCTATGGACCTACCTCGAGCGCAACCCCCAATGGGCCGCGCAGACCGGCTTTGCCACGCTCTGGCTGATCAAGCAGGCGAGCCTTGCCGGATGTGTGGTGCCGCCCCGTTATACCCATGTGCTGATCGACGAAAGCCAGGATATTCCGGCCTCGCTGCTGCAGATCATTGAGCGCGGTCGCCAGGTGCTGATCACCCTGGGCGATGAGTACCAATTGGCCACGGGTGAAATGGTCAGGCGCAAGCGCGAAGTCCGGCAAAGCGATATCAGTTATTCAGTACGGTCCGGGCGCAATGTCGAGCGCCTGGTCAACCCGCTGATCAGCGTGCACTCGGAAAAGAGCAAGATCCCATTCGAAGGGGCGCGGGACGCCGACGTCGGCATTGAGCATTACCCACAAGGCTTCGTGCCGCCGGAAGGCTGCGTGGTGTTGACCGCGTCCCATTGGGACACCATGAAATGGGCCATCCAGTTGCAACAGGCCCATTGCCCGTTTGGCTTGGCGGATGCCGCTGCGCAGCAGGACCTGCAACGCTTCATGACCAGCGTGATCGCGCTGTTCAAGCCCGACTTCTACAGCAACGAGCACAACGACACAGGCCCGCACGCGTACTTCCGCGATTTGGACGACTGGCGGCAAGTACAAGAGGCCTGCCAGTTCGATGAATCGTTCTTGTGGGTAGAGAGTCAGCTGGAAAACGGCTTCAACGTCGCCGATATCACCCGTTTGAACCGCCTCAGCGGCGTGCCCGGCAAGCGCTGCGTGTTGATGCTGGCCGAAGAGGCGGGCGGCATGGAGTTCGATCGGGTGCTGTTGACCCCCGAATTGCTGAGCAACGTGCCGTTCAAAGACGCCTACGCCTTCGATCAGCGATTGTGTGCCGTGTACATCGCGATATCGCGGGCCACATTGCAGCTGTACCTGCCTTACGACGTGGTGGAGTGGATCGATTACCACACGTCCCGGGCATTCCGGGAATCCCATGGCTACTGATCGGCTTGCTCCACGACCCTAGACGCCTCGCCGGTGTACAACTGAATGAGGTCGTCGATTTCCCCGGACATTTTCATCCTCAGCAGCGTGCGCAGAATGCGCTGCACCGGCACATTCGGGTCGTTGCGTACGGTGCAGCCCAGGTTTTGCTCTTCGATGACGGCGACTTTATGCAGGCGCCGTCCGGGGGGCAGGTGGTGGTTGAAGCGGTCGAGGGTCCACTCATTGGTCACCGCATACTTGAAGCGCCCGGCCACGAGCTTTTGCAGCACCTGTTCTTCGCTGCGGGCATCGTCACGGGTCAGTTGGCCGCTGGCGAACAAGGGGTCGAGGGTGGCATAGCGATAATTGAGCACTGTGCCGATCGACTGGGGGGCGAGGGTGGTCACCTGGATCGCCTGCACCGGCACATGGGTGCTGACCAGCAGGTTGCGCTGCACCAGCAGCGGCACGCTCCAGGTGTAGTCGCCGGACAGGTTGTCGACCCAGGCCTGGGCGACATAACAGCGCACATCAATGTCGCCGTGTTCCATGGCCGCTGAGATACGGGCCCGGGCCAGTACATGAAATTCGGCGGGTAAGCCGACCTGGGTGGCCAGGCTTAACATCAAGTCATACAAAATGCCCTGAGTGGGACGACCGTCCTGCAGGTGCATCATGGGCATCGCCCAACTGTCGGAAACCGAGAAGCGCAGCGGTGCGGGCGCTGCGAGGCTTGCCGTGGTGATCATCCATAAAGCGCCCAGGACTACGCGCATATGCTCTCCGGGTTCAGGCCTTTTTGGGGCCAATCACAAGAGCTTAGTCAGATTAGGCGAGCATGCCGGATGCAATTTCCCCCTTGCTCCGCTAGCATTACCGGCTTCCGCTTCCCAGTTGCGACGGTTTTCGATGAGTTATCAGGTTCTTGCACGTAAATGGCGTCCGCGCTCGTTCCGCGAAATGGTCGGCCAGACCCATGTGCTCAAGGCTCTGATCAATGCCTTGGACAGCCAGCGGCTGCACCACGCCTACCTGTTCACCGGTACCCGTGGGGTGGGCAAGACCACCATTGCGCGCATCATCGCCAAATGCCTGAACTGTGAAACCGGTATCACTTCGACGCCCTGCGGCACCTGCTCGGTGTGCAAGGAAATCGACGAAGGGCGTTTCGTCGACCTGATCGAGATCGACGCCGCGAGCCGCACCAAGGTCGAAGACACCCGCGAGTTGCTGGACAACGTGCAGTACGCGCCGAGCCGTGGCCGCTTCAAGGTCTACCTGATCGACGAAGTGCACATGCTTTCCAGTCATTCCTTCAACGCACTGTTGAAAACCCTGGAAGAGCCGCCGCCCTACGTCAAATTCATCCTGGCCACCACCGACCCGCAGAAACTGCCTGCGACCATTCTGTCGCGATGCCTGCAGTTTTCCCTGAAAAACATGACCCCTGAGCGCGTGGTCGAGCATTTGACCCACGTGCTGGGCGTCGAGAACGTACCGTTCGAAGATGACGCGCTGTGGCTGCTCGGCCGCGCCGCCGATGGTTCGATGCGTGATGCCATGAGCCTCACCGACCAGGCCATCGCCTTCGGTGAAGGCAAGGTACTGGCTGCGGATGTGCGCGCCATGCTCGGCACCCTCGACCACGGCCAGGTGTTCGATGTGCTGCACGCGCTGATCGAAGGCGACGCCAAGGCGTTGCTCGAAGCCGTACGCCATCTGTCGGAGCAAGGGCCGGACTGGAACGGCGTGCTCTCGGAAATCCTCAATGTGCTGCACCGCGTTGCCATCGCCCAGGCCTTGCCGGAAGGCGTCGACAACGGCCATGGCGACCGCGACCGCGTGTTGGCCCTGGCCCAGGCACTGCCGGCCGAAGACGTGCAGTTCTATTACCAGATGGGTCTGATCGGTCGCCGCGACCTGCCACTGGCGCCGGACCCGCGTGGTGGCTTCGAAATGGTGCTGCTGCGGATGCTGGCGTTCCGGCCCGCCGATACGGCCGACGCGCCGAGACAGCCGCTAAAGCCAGTGGGGATCAGCCAGGCCACAGTTGATTCCGCCAAACCAGTGGCTGGCGCGACGGTCGTCGTGCCAGTGGTTGCTGCGCCTGCGCCGATTGCGCCGGTGCCCGAGCCTGTTGTCGCTGCACCCGTGGTCGAGCCGGAACCTGTTGTCGCGCCTGAGCCGGTCGTCGACCTGCCTTGGAATGATCCGGTAGAGGTTGAAGTCGACGCTGAGCAGGCGCCCGCCGTTGAGCCCGTGCTGGAAACCCTCGGTGAGCAACCCGAACTGACGCCCATGCCTACGCCGACGCCGGACAGCGTGGTACCGGATGCGCCCGAGTGGGTCTCGGCGCCGGTGCCTGAGCCGACCGTCGCCCAGGTGGAAGCAGCTGTTCCGGGTATCGATGACGATGAACCGCCGCTGGACGAAGACTACATCGAGCCGGACATGGATTCGGCTTACAGCTACCTGGACGACCTGGCCAGCGAACACGCTGCCGAGCCGGCCCCCGAGCCCGAGCCGGAACCCGCCGCAGCGCCGGCCACCGGCCTGGCCCTGCAGTGGCTGGAATTGTTCCCGAAACTGCCGATCTCCGGCATGACCGGCAGCATCGCCGCCAACTGCACGCTTATTTCCGTCGACGGCGACCACTGGCTGTTGCACCTGGACCCGGCCCACAGCGCCCTGTTCAACGCGACCCAGCAACGTCGCCTGAATGACGCACTGAACCAGTATCATGAGCGCACGCTGACCATCACCATCGAGCTGGTCAAGCCAGAGCAGGAAACCCCGGCCCAGGCCGCGACCCGCCGGCGTATCAACCGCCAGCGCGAGGCGGAGGATTCGATCCACGCCGATCCGCTCATCCAGCAAATGATGCAACAGTTCGGTGCGGTCGTCCGCCACGATACAATTGAACCTGTCGAAGCCCCGGTGCCCCAGGCGTCCTGACACCGGGCTACTCACTTGATCCACGTACTTTGAGGGAATTCCCATGATGAAAGGTGGCATGGCCGGCCTGATGAAGCAGGCACAGCAGATGCAGGAAAAGATGGCCAAGATGCAGGAAGAACTGGCCAACGCCGAAGTCACCGGTAAAGCCGGTGGCGATATGGTCAGCGTGGTGATGACCGGTCGTCACGACATCAAGCGCGTGAGCATCGACCCAAGCGTGCTGCCAGGCGTGGGTGAAGATGACCTGGAAATGCTCGAAGCGTTGTTCGCCGCCGCCGTCAACGACGCCGTGCGCAAGATCGAAGCCAACAGCCAGGAAAAAATGGGCGGCGTGACCGCTGGCATGCAATTGCCGCCGGGCATGAAGCTGCCGTTCTGATCGGCGAGCGTTAGCTAGACTCGAATGCCAGGCCTCAGTGCCTGGCATTTTTTTTGCGCGCGCCGCGACCCAAGTAGGATCTGGCTTGCCTGCGAGGCATTCACTTCGGTGCTGTCGATAAAACATCGAACCCCAACCGTTCTATCATGGTCTGCACCCTATACCGATGGATTTGTAAAAGGAGCCCCTGATGCCTCAAGAACCGATTCTCAACCAGCGCATTGTCCTGGTCTCACGCCCACAGGGTGCGCCCACCCCGGAAAACTTCCGCCTGGAGCGGGTAAACCTGCCAGAGCTGGCGGACGGCCAGGTGTTGCTGAAAACGTTGTACCTGTCCCTCGACCCCTACATGCGCGGGCGCATGAGCGACGCACCTTCCTACGCCGCACCCGTCGAAATCGACGAAGTGATGACCGGCGGGGCGGTCAGCCGTATCGAACAATCGCGTAATCCAAAGTACGCCGTGGGTGACCTGGTGGTCGGTGCCACCGGCTGGCAGAGCCACAGCATTTCCGATGGCACCAACCTGATCCCGGTGCCTAAAGGTCTGGCCAGCCCTTCCATGGCCCTGGGCGTGCTGGGCATGCCCGGCATGACGGCCTACATGGGCCTGATGGACATCGGCCAGCCGAAGGCCGGCGAAACGTTGGTAGTCGCGGCGGCATCCGGTGCCGTGGGCTCGGTGGTGGGGCAGGTGGCCAAGCTCAAGGGCCTGCGTGTGGTAGGCATCGCCGGCGGCGCGGACAAGTGTCGCTACGTGGTGGAGGAGCTGGGCTTCGACGCCTGTGTCGACCACAAGAGCGCCGATTTCGCCAATGAACTGGCCCTGGCCTGCTTCAAGGGCGTCGACATCTACTTCGAGAACGTCGGCGGCAAAGTGTTCGACGCGGTGGTACCGCTGCTCAACCCCAGGGCGCGCATTCCCTTGTGTGGGCTGATTGCCGGTTATAACGCCCATGAGGCGCCCAGTGGTCCTGACCGCCTGCCAGCGCTGCAACGTACCCTGCTGACCAAGCGCGTACGCATCCAGGGCTTTATCGTGTTCGACGACTACGGTGACCGCCAGCCTGAGTTCATCAGCGCCATGGCGCCGTGGGTGCGCGAGGGCAAGGTCAAATTCCGCGAAGACGTCGTGGATGGCCTGGAGCAGGCGCCCGAAGCGTTTATCGGTTTGCTCGAAGGGCGCAACTTCGGCAAGTTGGTGGTGCGCGTCGCACAGGATTGAGCATTTGACGCTTATCCGGGGCGCGGGTATAAACCGCGTCTCGTTGTTTTGTCGGACCCTTCGCCCATGAGCTTCAGCCCCCTGATTCGCCAACTGATCGACGCCCTGCGCACTTTGCCGGGCGTCGGCCAGAAAACCGCCCAGCGCATGGCGCTGCAATTGCTGGAGCGTGATCGCAGCGGCGGCACCCGATTGGCCCAGGCCCTGAGCCAGGCCATGACCGGTGTGGGCCACTGCCGCCAGTGCCGCACGCTGACCGAAGAAGAACTGTGCCCCCAATGCGCCGACCCACGCCGCGACGATACGCTGCTGTGCGTAGTGGAAGGGCCGATGGACGTGTACGCGGTGGAGCAGACCGGCTATCGCGGCCGCTATTTCGTGCTCAAGGGCCACCTGTCACCGCTCGACGGCCTAGGCCCGGAGGCCATTGGCATTCCGCAGTTGGTGGCACGTATTGAAGAGCAGGGCACGTTTACCGAAGTGATCCTGGCCACCAACCCGACAGTTGAAGGCGAGGCGACTGCCCATTACATCGCCCAACTGCTGAGCAACAAAGGCCTGATCACCTCACGCATCGCCCACGGCGTGCCGCTGGGTGGCGAGCTGGAATTGGTGGATGGCGGGACGCTGGCGCATTCCTTCGCGGGTCGCAAGCCCATCGCGTTGTAAAGTCAAAAGATTCAGTGGCTGACCCACCGCCATCGGGGGCAAGCTCCCTCCCACATTCCAAAAGATGTATTCGGTCAAGTGTGGGAGGGGGCTTGCCCCCGATGAGGCCAGTACAGGCAACAAAAATTATTGCTCAGTCAAACCAAATTGCGTCAGGCAGAAGGTGGGAATCCCCATATCTTCCAACCGCTGCGACCCACCCAACTCCGGCAAATCAATAATCGCCGCCGCTTCAAAGATCTTCGCGCCCATGCGTCGCACCAGGTTCGCCGCTGCGATCAACGTACCGCCGGTGGCGATCAGGTCATCGAACATCAGCACCGAGTCGCCTTCGCACAGGCTGTCGGCGTGCACTTCCAGGAAGGCTTCGCCGTACTCGGTCTGGTAACCCTCGGCCAGCACGTCAGCGGGCAGTTTGCCCTGTTTGCGGAACAGGATCAGCGGCTTGTTCAACTGATAGGCGATGATCGAACCAATCAGGAAGCCTCGCGCATCCATCGCGCCGATATGGCTGAAGTCAGCCTCGACATAGCGCTGGGCAAAGCTGTCGGCGACCAGGCGCAGGGCGCGGGGCGATTGGAACAGCGGTGTGATGTCGCGAAAGATGACCCCCGGCTTGGGGAAGTCGATGACGGGACGGATCAGGGATTTGATGTCGAACGAATCGAAGGTCATCGTCGAGGAGTCCTGGATTGGAAAACGGACTCGAAGTATACCTGCGACCTCGCCGATTGGCGCGGCCGCAGGTGTCTGGATCAGCTCTCCAGGGAGCCACCGGCCAGCGCGCACAGCTGGATGGGGTCGAGGATGTGCACTTCCTTGCCTTCGGCGGCGATCAGCTCGTTCTGCTGGAAACGGGTAAATACGCGGGACACGGTTTCCACCGCCAGGCCCAGGTAGTTGCCGATTTCATTGCGCGACATGCTCAGGCGGAACTGGTTGGCCGAGAAGCCCCGTGCGCGGAAGCGCGCCGACAGGTTGACCAGGAACGTGGCGATGCGCTCGTCGGCGGTCTTTTTCGAGAGCAGCAGCATCATCTGCTGGTCGTCACGAATTTCGCGGCTCATCACGCGCATCAATTGGCGGCGCAGTTGGGGCAGTTGCAGGGCCAGTTCGTCCAGGCGCTCGAAAGGAATTTCGCACACGGACGTCGTCTCCAGCGCCTGTGCCGACACCGGATGAATCTCGGTGTCCATGCCCGACAGCCCCACCAACTCGCTGGGCAGGTGGAACCCAGTGATCTGTTCTTCGCCACCATCGCTCAGGCTGAAGGTCTTCAACGCTCCCGAACGCACGGCGTAGACGGAGTCGAACTGGTCGCCCTGGCGAAACAGGAACTCACCTTTCTTCAGCGGCCGGCCGCGTTTAACGATGTCGTCCAGCGCATCCATGTCTTCCAGATTCAGCGAAAGTGGCAGGCAGAGGGGGGCCAGGCTGCAATCCTTGCAGTGAGCCTGGCTGTGAGCGCGCAGTTTGACTGGCTCGGACATTTCTTAAATCCTTGTGGGAAAACACACATAAGACGTAAGGGTAACGCACCGGGGGGTTGTGAGGCCAGCCTGTACAAAAAACCGGCAACGTATAAAGAATCCGCACTGTGAGCCGGTGGCCTGCTATCAACCCCAGAACCGGGACGTTCACAAGATGGCTTCCATTACCCTCGACCTGGCGTTACGCACCCAGATCCCTGCAACGCCCGAATCGCAAAAAAACACAGCCCAGGCGGTGCTTACCGACGCGCCCATTGCCGATGAAGCCACGCCTGCCGTTTCTGTTGTGATCTCTGGCGCGGCAATGAAGACGGCCAGCCTGGCGATGAAGTAACGACGCTCAGATCACCCGCGAGAAGCGCTGCCGGTTCTGATGTTCCAGGTAGGCGTCAAACACCATGCACACCGAACGCACCAGCAAGCGTCCGGCGGGCAACACGCGGATGCCCTGGGCATCAAGTTCGATCAGGCCATCAGCCGCCATGACGTCGAGCTGCGGCCAGATCTCGTCGAAATAGCCACGAAAATCAATGTTGAACGCCTGTTCGATCGGCGCATAGGCCAGGTTGAACGTGCAGATCAACTGCTGAATCACTTCGCGCCGCAACCGATCGTCCGTGGTGCACACCAGGCCACGGCTGGTGGCCAGCTGCGCGCTGGCGAGGGTGTTCTGGTAGGCGCCGAGGTCACTGCTGTTCTGGCAGTACAGGTCGCCAATCTGGCTGATGGCGGACACGCCCAGGCCGATCAGGTCGCAGTGGCCGTGGGTGGTATAGCCCTGGAAGTTGCGTTGCAGGGTGCCATCCTCCTGAGCGATGGCCAGTTCGTCATCGGGCAGGGCAAAGTGGTCCATGCCGATGTAGCGGTAGCCGGCCTGGGTCAGTTGCTCGATGGTGGTGTGCAGCATCAGCAGTTTTTCCGCCGGCGACGGCAGCTCGTCGCCGTTGATGCGCCGCTGCGGCATGAAGCGCTCCGGCAGGTGGGCGTAGTTGAACACTGACAGGCGGTCGGGCTGCAGGCGGATCACTTCTTCCACGGTGCGCGCGAAATTGATCGGGGTCTGCTTGGGCAGGCCATAGATCAGGTCGATATTGATCGAGCGAAACTGCAGGGTGCGCGCGGCATCAATCACGGCGCGGGTTTCTTCCAGGCTTTGCAGGCGGTTGACGGCGCGCTGCACCTCGGGGTCGAGGTCCTGCACGCCGATGCTCACGCGATTGAAGCCCAGCTCGCGCAACAGGCCCATGGTGGCCCAGTCGGCTTCGCGCGGGTCGATCTCGATGCCGTAGTCGCCGGAGTCGTCCTCCAGCAAGTTGAAGTGCTGGCGCAGGCGGCCCATGACCTGGCGCAACTCGTCGTGGCTGAGAAAGGTCGGGGTGCCGCCGCCGAAATGCAGCTGTTCCACCGGTTGTTTCGGGTCCAGGTGGCAAGCCACCAGCTGGATCTCCTGCTCCAGGCGTTGCAGGTAGGCGTGGGCGCGGCCACGGTCCTTGGTAATGACTTTGTTGCACGCGCAGTAATAGCAAATGTTGGCGCAGAACGGCACGTGCACATAGAGCGACAGTGGCCGCACGGCCTTACGGCTGTCGCGCAGGGCGTGGAGCAGGTCGAAGGTGCCGACCTGGCTGTCGAATTGCACGGCGGTGGGGTAGGACGTGTAGCGTGGTCCCGCCAGGTCGTAGCGGTGAATCAGGTCGGTGTCCCAACGAATGGCGTCGAGCATGCGGGCGGTCCCCCGGATAGGCTAGTGGGCCGAGTCTAGAGGCGTGGCAGGGGTGACATGTTGATTTGTATCAACGGGGAGCGGCGCTATGCCACATCCCCTATCAATGGCCCATCAGCCAGTGCTGGTGCGGGCCGGGCAAGGTCCAGATGCCGAACAGCATCACCAGCAAGCCACCCGCCATGCGCACGCTGCGTTTGCGCAACAGCGCGGTGATGCGCTCGGCCGCCAGCCCAGTAGCCAGCAACACCGGCCAGGTGCCCAGGCCGAACGCCAGCATCAGTAGACCACTGTCCAGCGCATTGCCCTGGCTCGCCGCCCACAACAAGGTGCTGTAGACCAACCCGCAGGGCAGCCAGCCCCACAGCGCGCCCAGCAGCAGGGCGCGCGGCAGGCTAGACACCGGCAGCAAACGGCTGGCAATCGGCTGGATATGCCGCCACAGGCCGCGTCCCAGGGCTTCGATACGGGTGAGGCCGCTCCACCAGCCGGCGAGGTAAAGCCCCATGCTGATCAACAGCAACCCGGCCACTGCCCGCATGAACATCGCCGCCGGACTGTTGGCCACGGCCCAGCCCGCGAGGCCGATCAACACGCCGGCGGTGGCGTAGCTGAGGATGCGCCCCAGGTTGTACGCCAGCAGCAGGCGAAAACGCCGGCTGCGTTGCTCCGCTGGAATGGCCAGCGTCAGCGCGCCCATCAGCCCGCCGCACATGCCCAGGCAATGGCCACCGCCGAGCAGGCCGAGGATCAGCGCGGAGACCAGCAGCGGCGCCAGATCAAGCATGGGGCGGGTCTTTGGGCGGTGGTTCGGGAGGGTTGGCTTCTTCGACGCCGGCCAGGTGGTTGGGGTCCTGATCGTCGAACAGCACGCTGTGGGCGGGGCCGTCGAGGTCGTCGTACTGGCCGCTGTCCACAGCCCAGAAGAACACGTAGATAGCCACGCCCACCAACAACAGCGCTGCGGGGATCATCACGTATAAAGCTGGCATTGGAACTCCAAAGGGATCAGGCCGGCAGCGGGCGGGTTGATGGGAGGGTATCGGCCAGCTGCGCACTCGGCAGGCGAGTCAGGCGCAGGGCGTTGAGTACCACGGTCAATGAGCTGAGGGACATGCCCACGGCGGCCCAGATCGGGGTCACCCAACCCAGCGCCGCAAACGGCAGCATAAGGCCATTGTACAGCCCGGCCCACAACAGGTTTTCGATGATGACCCGGCGCGTGCGGCGCGCGAGGGTAAAGGCCTGCACCAAGGCGTCGAGGCGATTGGACAGCAGCACGGCGTCCGCGCTGGTCTTGGCCAGGTCGGTGGCCGAGCCCATGGCCACGCTGATATCCGCTGCGGCGAGTACCGGCACATCATTGACCCCATCGCCGAGCATCAGCACCCTGCGGCCTTCCTGATGCAACTGTTGCAACACGAGCAGCTTGTCGTCCGGACGCAGGCCGCCTCGGGCGTCATCGATACCCAACTCGGCGGCCACACTGGCAACCATCGGCGAGCTGTCCCCGGACAACAGCAGCGTGCGCCAACCGCGTGCCTTGCACGCCGCCAGCAGGGCAGGCGCGTCGCTGCGCAGGCGGTCGTCCAGCACGAACCAGGCGAGGGCGCCGTCGCGGTCGCCCAGCAGCAGCCATTGGCCGGCTTCGTCGGGGGGCGCGGGCGTCGGGCAACCGCTGAGCGCACACACATAGCCCGGCTGGCCGATACGCAGCTGGCGCTCGCCGACACGGCCTTCCAGGCCGAGGCCGGGGGTGCTCAGTACTTCATCGGCGGCCAGGGGGGCACGGCCAAAGGCGCGGGCAATCGGGTGCTCGGAGCGGTTTTCGAGGGCGGCGGCGAGGCCCAGGCATTCATCGCTGCCCAGCGCGCCCAAGGGGCGAATCGCGCGCAGCGCCAGGCGGCCTTCGGTCAGGGTGCCGGTCTTGTCGAAAATCACCGTGTCGATCTGGTTCAAGCCTTCCAGCACATGGCCGCGGGTCAGCAACAGCCCGAGTTTGTGCAGGCTGCCGGTGGCGGCCGTGAGGGCGGTCGGTGTGGCCAGCGAAAGGGCGCACGGGCAGGTCGCGACCAGCATCGCCAGCACAATCCAGAACGCCCGCGCGGAATCCAGCTCCCACCACACCAGTCCGATCACGGCGGCGGCGATCAGGGAACACAACAGGAACCACTGGGCGGCGCGGTCGGCGATGCGGGCCAGTCGGGGTTTATCGGCCTGGGCCCGCTCCAGCAGGCGCACGATGGCGGACAAGCGGGTGTCGTGGCCCAAGGCGCGGACTTCGACGGTCAGTGCACTTTCGACGTTGAGGGTGCCGGCGGTGACCGCATCGCCGGCGTGGCGCGGTTGCGGCAGGTATTCGCCCGTGAGCAGGGACTCGTCGATGCTGGATTGGCCGTCGACAATCACCCCGTCCGCCGGCAACACCGCGCCCGGATGCACCAGCACACGGTCGCCCAGGGCGAGTTCGCTGAGCAAGATGCGTTCGCTCTGGCCTTCAGCATTCAAGCGCAGGCACGAGGCCGGCAGCAGGTTGACCAACTGCGCAGTGGCCGCTGCCGTACGCTCGCGGGCGCGGCGTTCCAGGTAACGCCCGGCCAGCAGGAACAACGCGAACATGCCGACGGCGTCGAAGTACAACTCACCCACGCCCGTGATCGCGGTCCAGATGCCGGCCAGGTACGCGCCGCCAATCGCCAGGGACACCGACACGTCCATGGTCAGGTGCCGCGTGCGCAGGTCACGCAGCGCGCCTTTGAAAAACGGCGCGCAGCTGTAGAACACGATGGGGGTGGTAAGAAACATCGCCACCCAGCGCAGGATCACATGCAGTTCCGGGCTGAGGTCGATATTGAACTCTGGCCAGGTGGCCATGGTTGCCATCATCGCCTGGAACCACAGCAGCCCGGCCACGCCGAGTTGGCGCAAGGCCCGGCGGTTTTCCGTGGCCAGTTGTTCGGCGGCGCGATCGGCCTGATAGGGGTGAGCCGCGTAACCGATATGGCGCAACTCGCTGAGCACGTGGCTAAGGGGCAACTGCGCGTCAGCCCAGCGCACGTGCAGGCGATGATTGGACAGGTTCAGCCGCGCCTCGGCCACCGCCGGCAGGCCGCGCAGGTGTTTTTCAATCAGCCAGCCGCAGGCCGCGCAACTGATGCCCTCCATCAGCAGGGTGGTTTCAGCGAGGTCGCCGTCGTGGCGCACGAAGGGCTTTTGCACGTCGGCGCGGTCGTAGAGCGCCAGTTCGTCCACCCATTGCACCGGCAGCGCCTCGGGGTTGGCGGAGGCTTCGCTGCGGTGTTGGTAATAGCTTTCCAGGCCACCGGCCACAATGGCTTCGGCCACGGCCTGGCAGCCGGGGCAGCAGAGCTCGCGGCGCTCACCGAGGATGACCGTGGTGAAGCGGCTGCCGGCGGGGACAGGGAGGGCGCAGTGGTAGCAGGCGGTGGTCATGGGTTGGAATCTGTAGTGGCTGGGAGGACCTCATCGGGGGCAAGCCCCCTCCCACATGGACACCGCGATCCTCTGTGGGAGGGGGCTTGCCCCCGATGCGCGAAGCGCAGGCTGTTTACTTTTTCAGGTCTTCAGCACCCTGCAGAGCCTCATCACCCAGCAGCAAATCCTTGTCATGGCTGACCTGTTCTTCCTCGAACAGGCGCCAGGTGCGGTCGCCTTCCACGCCGAGCAGCTCCACAAAGCGCCGGCCTTCGACCCTGTCGGTGACCTGCCCGATGTAGCGCCCCGGTTCGCTGTCGCTGCGGGCGAGGTTGATCTTGCGGTCTTTCTGCGGCTGGGTCGGGGAGATCAGGTTGAGCTCCAGGGTGGTCGGGTTGCTGTTGCCGCTCAGGTGCAATTCGACTTCACCGGTCAGTTCATCCAGGTGCACCTTGGCGCGCAGTTGTAGGGTCTGGGCCAGCAGTTCGCGGTCCAGGGAGCGGTTGATGCCCTTGCCGGCCTCGTAGTAATTGTCGTTGACCAAGTTGTCCGGGTTGTTCACCGCGATGGTCACCATGGACAAGGTCAGGGTCACCGAGCAGGCCAGGATCGCAATGATGATCCAGGGCCAGAGGTGCTTGTACCAAGGGCTTGCGGCAGTAGCGACAGACATCGTTCAGCTCTCTTCTTTAGCGGACTTGTGGGCCGATAAATCGGCTCTTGGCTTCGATACGGACACTGGCGTCGTCGGCATCGGTAAGGATGAATTTGACCTCGTTGGTGCTCGATGGCAACTGCTCCGGCGCACTCGACAACTCCACCGGCATGCTGACGATATCACCGGCGGCCACCTTGATTTCGCGCCGGCCCTGTAGCTTGAGATCGGGCAGGCCGGCGGCGTCGAGGACGTAGGTGTGGTCGCGCTGGTCCTTGTTCATGATCTTCAGGCTGTAGACGTTTTCGATGCGGCCTTCGGCGTTCTCGCGGTACAGCACCCGGTCCTTGCTCACGTCGAAACCCACCAGCGAGCGCATGAAGAACGCCGCTACCAGCAAGCCGATCATTGTCAGCAGCACCAGCGCGTAACCGATCAGGCGTGGGCGCAGCTTGTGGGTTTTCTGCCCCGACAGGTTGTGTTCGGTGGTGTAGCTGATCAGGCCGCGTGGGTACTCCATTTTGTCCATGATGGTGTCGCAGGCGTCGATGCACGCGGCACACCCGATGCACTCGATCTGCAGGCCGTCGCGGATGTCGATTCCGGTGGGGCAGACCTGCACGCACATGGTGCAGTCGATGCAGTCGCCCAGACCCTGGGCCTTGTAGTCGGTGCCTTTTTTACGCGGGCCACGCAATTCGCCACGGCGTGGGTCGTAGGAAACGATCAGGGTGTCCTTGTCGAACATCACGCTCTGGAAGCGCGCATACGGGCACATGTAGATGCACACTTGTTCACGCAGCCATCCCGCGTTGCCGTAGGTGGCGAGGGTGAAGAACCCGACCCAGAAATACGACCAGCCATCGGCCTGGCCGGTGAAGAAGTCGAACACCAGCTCGCGGATCGGTGAAAAGTAGCCGACAAAGGTCAGGCCGGTGACAAAGCCAATCAGCAGCCACAGCGTGTGCTTGCTGAATTTGCGCAGGAATTTGTTGGCGTCCATGGGCGCCTTGTCGAGCTTGATGCGCTGGTTGCGGTCGCCTTCGGTGACTTTTTCGCACCACATGAAGATCCACGTCCACACGCTCTGCGGGCAGGTATAGCCGCACCATACGCGCCCGGCGTACACGGTGATAAAGAACAGGCCGAACGCCGCGACGATAAGAATGCCCGAGAGCAGGATGAAGTCCTGAGGCCAGAACGTGGCGCCAAAGATGAAGAATTTGCGCTCCGGCAGGTTCCACCACACTGCCTGGTGGCCGCCCCAGTTCAGCCACACGGTGCCGAAGTAGAGCAGGAACAACAGCGCACCACCGAGCATGCGCAGATTGCGGAACAGGCCGGTGAAGGCACGGGTGTAGATTTTCTCTCTCGAGGCGTAGAGGTCGACGGTTTTGGCAGGGGGGGTAACGTCGTGTACCGGTATTTGGTCGCTCATCATTGCATCCCACGGCGGTGGAGATTTGCCTCGGCCAGTACGTGCCAGCCGGGGTCAAATGAAAGGTCTTGCAGTGGTGTAATGATACGCCCCCGATGATGTTGAACGGGTGCGACCTATATGATCTGGATCAATTGAACTGGCAAGTATGGTCGGTTTTGGCTGACCCGGTCGTCAAAACACTGAGTATCCAATGTGGGAGGGGGCAAGCCCCCTCCCACATTGATTTGTTGTAGTTTTAATGATCCACAACAGCCTTACTGCTCCTCAGCCTTCTTATCCCCATGGGACAGGCTATAAACATAAGCCGCCAGCAAGTGCACCTTGTCATTGCCCTGCAACTGTTCCTGCGCCGGCATCTGGCCCTGGCGGCCGAAGCGGATGGTCTGCTGCAGTTGGGCGAAGCTCGAACCGTAGATGAAGGCACCCGGGTGGGTCAGGTCGGGCGCGCCCAGGGCCGGGGTGCCCTTGCCTTGCGGGCCGTGGCAGGCGACGCAGTAGGTGCCGAAGATCTTCTCGCCGTTGGCCACGTCAGCCTTGACGCCTTCCGGCAGCTTGCGGCCGTCGAGGTTGGTCACGACAAACGCGGCAACGTCGCTGACGCCTTGCTCCTTCAGACTCTCCAGCCAGCCCGGCATGGCGGCGTGGCGGCCCTTCATGATGGTTTCCTTGATCATCGCCGGGTCACCGCCCCAACGCCAATCGGCATCGGTCAGGTTGGGAAAGCCATAGGCGCCCTTGGCGTCGGAACCGTGGCACACCGAGCAGTTGGAGGCGAACAGGCGACCGCCCATCTTCAAGGCTTGCGGGTCCTTGGCGACTTCCTCGATGGGCATCGAGGCGAACTTGGCGAAGATCGGCCCGAACTTGGCTTCCGAGCGTGCCATTTCCTTTTCCCATTCGTGCACGCCGGTCCAGCCGGTCTGGCCGTTGGCGAAGGGGGTTTGCTTGTCGTTGTCGAGGTAGTTGTAACCGGGCAACACGCCTTTCCAGTTGCCCAGGCCCGGGTACAGCACCAGGTAGCCGAGGGCAAAGATGATGGTGCCGACGAAGAGCATGAACCACCATTTTGGCAGCGGGTTGTCGTACTCCTCGATGCCGTCGAACGAATGCCCGACGGTCTCGTCGGTTTGCTCGGCGCGCTGGCCCTTGCGGGTCGACAGCAGCAGCCAGGTCAGGGCAAAAATGGTACCCAGACTGAGGACTGTGACGTACAGACTCCAGAACGTAGTCATTCTTTGTTACTCCTAGAAGCTTGCTCGACGTGCTTGATGGCTTCGGGATCATCCGCAAAGGGCAGCAAGGTCGCGTCGTCAAACTCCGACTTGCGCTTGGGGCTGAACACCCACAACGCCAGGCCGACAAAGGCCACCATCACCACGACGGTGCCCAGGCCACGAATCATCCCGATATCCATGAAGGTCACCGTTTGCTTTTGATGATGGTGCCAAGGCCTTGCAGGTAGGCCACCAATGCGTCCATTTCGGTCTTGCCCTTCACGGCTGCGGCTGCACCGGCGATGTCTTCATCGGTGTAGGGCACGCCCAGGGTGCGCAAGACTTCCATCTTCTTCGCGGTGTCCTTGCCGTCGAGCTTGTTTTCCACGAGGAACGGGTACGCCGGCATTTTCGACTCAGGCACCACGTTGCGCGGGTTGTACAGGTGCGCGCGTTGCCAGTCATCGGAGTAACGTCCGCCGACACGGGCCAGGTCCGGGCCGGTACGCTTGGAACCCCACAGGAACGGGTGGTCCCACACGCTTTCACCGGCGACCGAGTAGTGGCCGTAGCGTTCGGTTTCGGCGCGGAACGGGCGGATCATCTGCGAGTGGCAACCCACGCAGCCGTTGGCGATGTAGACGTCGCGGCCTTCCAGCTCAAGGGCGGTGCGTGGCTTCATGCCTTCGACCGGCTTGTTGGTCACGTCCTGGAAAAACAGCGGGACGATCTGGGTCAGGCCGCCGACGCTCACGGCGATGACCATGAAAAAGGCCAGCAGGCCGATGTTCTTCTCGACTACTTCATGCTTCATCAGTGGGCTCCCACAACGGCGATCTTGGCGGCGGCTTCGGCTTCTGCAGGGTCCGAGGCACGCACGGTGCGCCAGACGTTGTAGGCCATGAACAGCATGCCGGCGGCAAAGAACGCACCGCCCAGGGCGCGGACGATGTAGCCCGGGTGGCTGGCTTGCAGCGCTTCGACGAAGGAGTAGGTGAGGGTGCCGTCATCGTTGATCGCACGCCACATCAGGCCCTGGGTGATGCCGTTGACCCACATCGAGGCGATGTAGAGCACGGTGCCGATGGTGGCCAGCCAGAAGTGCGTGTTGATCAGCGCGACGCTGTGCATCTGCACGCGCCCGAACAGTCGGGGGATCATGTGGTAGATCGCGCCGATTGAGATCATCGCCACCCAGCCGAGCGCGCCGGCGTGGACGTGGCCGATGGTCCAGTCGGTGTAGTGGGACAGCGAGTTGACGGTCTTGATCGCCATCATCGGCCCTTCGAAGGTCGACATGCCGTAGAACGCCAGGGACACCACGAGGAAGCGCAGGATCGGGTCGGTGCGCAATTTATGCCAGGCGCCCGACAGGGTCATCATGCCGTTGATCATGCCGCCCCAGCTCGGGGCCAGCAGGATGATCGACATCGCCATGCCCAGCGATTGTGCCCAGTCCGGCAACGCGGTGTAGTGCAGGTGGTGCGGGCCGGCCCAGATGTACAGGGTGATCAGCGCCCAGAAGTGCACGATGGACAAACGGTACGAGTAAATAGGACGTTCGGCCTGTTTGGGCACGAAGTAGTACATCATCCCGAGAAAACCGGTGGTCAGGAAAAAACCTACCGCGTTGTGGCCGTACCACCACTGGATCATCGCATCCGTGGCCCCGGAGTAGGCCGAATACGACTTGAACAGGCTCACCGGCAGGGACGCGTGGTTGACGATGTGCAGCATCGCCGTCACCACGATAAAGGCGCCGTAGAACCAGTTGCCGACGTAGATGTGCTTGGTCTTGCGCTTGACGATGGTGCCGAAGAACACCGCGCCGTAGGACACCCACACGATGGCCAGCAAAATGGCGATGGGCCATTCCAGCTCGGCGTATTCCTTGGTGGTGGTGTAACCCAGGGGCAGGGTGACGATGGCGCCGACGATGACGGCTTGCCAGCCCCAGAAGGTGAAGGCGGCTAGGCCATCGGAGATCAGTCGCGTCTGGCAGGTTCGCTGCACGACATAGTAGGAGGTGGCAAACAGTGCACATCCGCCGAAGGCGAAGATTACCAGGTTGGTGTGCAGCGGGCGCAGGCGACCGAAGGTCGTCCAGGGCAGGTCGAAGTTCAATTCCGGCCAGACCAGTTGCGAGGCGATGAACACCCCGAGCCCCATGCCAAGGATCCCCCAGACCACCGTCATGATGGCGAACTGGCGGACTACCTTATAGTTATAAGCAGTCGGACTGATTGCTGTGCTCATTCTAAGGTTCCACGGTTTAGGTTTTTTTATAGTGAAAATCGGCCGCAAGTATGTAGAAAGCGAGAGGCCAATGCAACGCAACGCTGACCTGCGTCAAGGCGTGCCACGCCAGATTCTGCGCCCTTTCCCTGTTTAGCGTAAGGACAAAATCAGAAATCGAAAGCTGATCAAGTGGACAGGAATTTTTCGGCCCCGCAACGAACCCCGTTGCAAGCGCCGAAAGCCGCTTCGTCGTGGAGGAAAGCGTAGACCCGAATGGCAGGAGGGGAAAGGTGTGCTTTGGAGGGGGTGCGACAAAAAGTCGCGCCTTTTGCAGCGATAGGCCCGGTCATTGTTCCCAGGGATTGATCACGTCCACGCCACTGGATTTGAAGTCGCTGACATTGCGCGTGACGACAGTAAGCCCATGCACCAACGCCGTCGCCGCGATCAGGGCATCGCTTTCGTTGGCCTGGTCCGGTACATGCAAACGGGCGCAGCGCAACGCAACGGCGGCATCCACCGGCAGGATCCTGGCATCGAACGCCGGCATCACATGGCGCTTGAGCCAGGCGCGCAACACCTGGCCTTGCGCCGGGTCGCGCCGCTCGATGCGCAGTACCCCGGTTTCCAGTTCATTGAGGGTGATGACCGAAATGAACATGCGGGGCGCGATGACGCTCTTGGCCCAGGCGACGACGTTTTTATCCGCCTGGGGTTTGCGCAGTTCAGAAATGACGTGGGTGTCGAGCAGGTACATTCAAGAGAGGTCCACGGGGCGATGGGTGATCACGGCTCGTTCGGTGTCGAAGTCGATATCGGCGGCTTCCGGCATGACCAACAGGTCGACGATGTCGGCATTCAGGCCGGTGAGTGTCTGGTAATCCTCAATGCTTAGCAGTACATGGGCAGGTCTGCCACGATCGGTGATGAAAACCGGCCCTTGCCGCGTGGCTTTTTTGGCACCGCTTGTGTCTTGATTGAATTCGCGGCTGGTAATTGTCGTGATCGTCATGGGGTGACTCCCCTGGCCAGGGTGAATGTAGATGCGTTACTACTTAGGCGCTGCACACGGCAAGCCAGCCCCAGAAAAAAGCCCCGCCCAGTGTTGACCGGGCGGGGCTTCAAGCGTTGCGAAGAGCGCTTATTGCGCGTTCTTCGGCTCCCCATGGGACAGGCTGTACACATACGCCGCCAGCAGGTGCACTTTGTCATTGCCTTGCATGACGTCCTGAGCCGGCATCTGGCCCTGGCGACCGTGGCGGATGGTTTGCTGCAACTGCGCCAGGCTGGTGCCGTAGATGTAGCCGGCTGGCTGGGTCAGGTCTGGCGCGCCCATCATTTCCATGCCATGGCCCTCCGGACCGTGGCAGGCCACGCATGTGGACGTGTATGAAGCTTGGCCCTTGGCCAGATCGGCAGTGCTGTCGGCTGGCAACGGCAGCTTGGCCAGTTCGTGGCGCACGTAGGCCGCCACGTTCTTCACGCCTTCATCGCCGAGTATCCCGCCCCATGCCGGCATTGCCGCGTGGCGACCGTTGAGGATGGTGGTCTTGATGGCTTCCGCCGAACCGCCCCAGCGCCAGATGTCGTCTGCCAGGTTGGGAAAGCCGAAGGCGCCCTTGGCATCCGAGCCGTGGCACACCGCACAGTTGGAAGCAAACAGACGGCCGCCCATTTTCAGCGCCTGCGGGTCCTTGGCGACTTCTTCCACCGGCATGGCCGCGAACTTGGCGAAGATCGGCCCGAACTTGCTGTCGGCGCGGGTCATTTCCTTGTCCCACTCCTTGGCCGAGGTCCAGCCGTCCTCGTAACCCGGCAACACGCCTTTCCAGTTGCCCAGGCCCGGGTAGAGGATCAGGTAGCCGACCGCAAACACCAGGGTGCCGACGAACAGCATGAACCACCATTGGGGCAGTGGGTTGTCGTATTCCTCGATGCCGTCGAAGGCGTGGCCCATGGTCTGGTCGACGCTGCCCTTGGTTTCGCCCTTGCGGGTGCTGATCAGCAGCCAGGTCAGGCCGAACAGGCTGCCCAGGGTCAGTACGCAGATCCATGTACTCCAGAATAGGGTCATGGCCGATTGCTCCTTGTTGCAGGCTCTTCTTGAGCGTCGGAGGGTGAAGGTTCATCGGCGAACGGCAGCAGGCGTGCCTGCTCGAACTCCGCGTTGCGGCGGTTGTTGAACACCCACAGCGACAGGCCGATAAAGGCGATGGCGACCACCAGCGTGCCGAGGCCGCGGATGGTGCCCGCATCGAATTCAAATCCCATGGCTCACCTCTTGCTCTTGATGGCAGTGCCGAGCACTTGCAGGTAGGAAACCAGCGCGTCCATTTCGGTCTTGCCCTTCAGGCTGGCGACTGCGCCGCGGATGTCGTCGTCGGTGTAGGGCACGCCGAGGGTGCGCATCACGTTCAACTTGGTCTCGGTGTGGCGGCTGTCGACCTGGGCCGTGACCAGCCACGGATAGGCCGGCATTTTCGACTCGGGCACCACGTTGCGCGGGTTGTACAGGTGTGCGCGGTGCCAGTCGTCCGAGTAGCGCGCGCCGACGCGGGCCAGGTCCGGCCCGGTGCGCTTGGAGCCCCACAGGAACGGGTGGTCCCACACGCTCTCGCCGGCCACCGAGTAGTGACCGTAGCGCTCGGTTTCGGCGCGGAACGGGCGGATCATCTGCGAGTGGCACTGGACGCAGCCTTCGCGGATATAGATGTCGCGGCCTTCCAGTTGCAGCGCGGTGTAGGGCTTCATGCCTTCCACTGGCTTGTTGGTCACGTCCTGGAAGAACAGCGGGACGATCTGGGTCAGGCCGCCGATGCTCACGGCGAGCACCATGAGCAGCATCAGCAGGCCGACGTTCTTTTCAATCGTTTCGTGTTTCATCACAGACTCCTCAGGCCAGCTGCGCAGTGGTAGTGGCTACGACGGGCTGCGCCGAACGCACGGTGCGCCAGGTGTTGTAAGCCATCAGGAACATGCCGCTTAGGAACACTGCACCGCCCACCAGCCGCACGATGAAGCCGGGATGGCTGGCCACCAGGGTTTCGACGAAGGAGTAGGTCAAGGTGCCGTCTTCGTTGACCGCACGCCACATCAGGCCCTGGGCGATGCCGTTGACCCACATCGAGGCGATGTAGAGCACGGTGCCGATGGTGGCCAGCCAGAAATGCGCGTTGATCAGGCCGAGGCTGTACATCTGCTCGCGACCAAAGATTTTCGGGATCATGTGGTACAGCGCGCCGATGGAGATCATCGCCACCCAACCGAGGGCGCCGGCGTGTACGTGGCCGATGGTCCAGTCGGTGTAGTGGGAGAGGGCGTTGACGGTCTTGATCGCCATCATCGGGCCTTCGAACGTCGACATGCCGTAAAAGGCCAGGGAGACGACGAGGAAGCGCAGGATCGGGTCGCTGCGCAACTTATGCCAGGCGCCCGAGAGCGTCATCATGCCGTTGATCATGCCGCCCCAGCTCGGTGCCAGCAGCACCAGCGACATCACCATGCCCAACGATTGAGCCCAGTCCGGCAGTGCGGTGTAGTGCAGGTGATGAGGGCCTGCCCAGATGTACAGGGTGATCAATGCCCAGAAGTGCACGATGGACAAGCGATAGGAGTACACCGGGCGCTCGGCCTGTTTCGGCACGAAGTAATACATCATGCCCAGAAAGCCCGCGGTGAGGAAAAAGCCTACCGCGTTATGCCCATACCACCACTGCACCATGGCATCCGTCGCACCGCCGTAGAGGGAGTAGGACTTGGTCAGGCTGACCGGGATTTCCAGGTTGTTGACGATATGCAGGATCGCCACGGTGATGATGAACGCCCCGAAAAACCAGTTGCCGACATAGATGTGCTTGGTATTGCGCTTCATCACCGTGCCGAAGAACACGATGGCGTAGGCCACCCAGACGATGGTGATGAGGATGTCGATCGGCCATTCCAGCTCGGCGTATTCCTTGGAGCTGGTGTAGCCCAGCGGCAAGGTAATGGCGGCAAGGAGAATCACCAGCTGCCAGCCCCAGAAGCAGAACGCGGCGATTTTTGGCGCAAACAGTTGCGTCTGGCAGGTGCGTTGCACCGAGTAGAACGAGCTGGCAAACAGCGCGCAGCCCCCGAACGCGAAGATCACCGCGTTGGTGTGCAACGGACGCAGGCGGCCGAAGCTGGTCCACGGCAAATCGAAGTTCAGGGCAGGCCAGACCAATTGGGCGGCGAGAAAAACCCCGAGCCCCATGCCGACGATGCCCCACACCACCGTCATAATGGCGAATTGGCGGACCACCTTGTAGTTATAGGCGGTACTTAAAGTAGTGTTCATGGTTCCCCATCCACGGTTCAACCCAAGCGAATGCGGCACTTGGGCTGGAGTTATAGGCAGACTAAAAAGCGAGGCAAGCATGGGCAAAGAGCACAAGGCCAGTATTGACGGGGATCAATGGGCGCAGCGTGTGCAGGAACGCGGCTGGCTGTGGGATGTCGCGTCGAAGGTTGCAGGACGCACGCCGGTCACGCTGATCCTGGCCCACGGCGCTGGCGCACCGATGGACTCATCCTTCATGAACGACATGGCTGCACGCCTTGCCGGGCATGGCGTGAACGTCTTGCGCTTCGAGTTTCCCTACATGGCCCAGCGCCGGTTGGACGGCGGCAAACGCCCACCGAACCCGGCGCCGAAACTGCTGGAGGCCTGGCGTGAGGTGTATGCCGAGGTGCGACGTCATGTCACGGGCAAGCTGGCGATTGGCGGCAAGTCCATGGGCGGGCGCATGGCCAGTTTGCTGGCCGATGATTTGGGCGCCGATGGCCTGGTGTGCCTGGGGTATCCGTTCTACGCGGTGGGCAAGCCGGAGAAACCTCGGGTCGAGCATTTGGCGGGGTTAATCACGCCGACGTTGATCGTGCAGGGCGAGCGGGATGCGCTGGGTAATCGGGCGGCGGTGGAGGGGTATGACTTGTCGCCGAGCATCGAGGTGATGTGGCTGGTGGCGGGGGATCATGACTTGAAACCGCTGAAAGCTTCAGGGTTCAGTCATGAGCAGCATTTGGAGGCTGCGGCGGTGCGGGTGGCGGCATTTTTGAATTGACCTTGTAGGCGCGAGCTTGCTCGCGAAAAAACCGAGAACACTGCGGGCGTCCAGAATGCCCGCGTTAACGTTGGCGATTTTCGCGAGCAAGCTCGCTCCTACAGGGTAAGGTCTAGCGGTTAAAGCGTTCTACCAGCGAGTACTGGGTATTCGCTGTATGCGTCAGCTCCTCACTCAATTGTGCCGAATTCAACGCCTGCTCCGACGTCTGATCCGCCAATAGCGCAATGGTGCTGATATTGCGGCTGATCTCTTCGGCCACCGAGCTTTGCTCTTCGGTCGCCGCCGCGATTTGCGTGGTCATGTCGGTGATATGCGCCACCGCCTCACTGATCCCCACCAACGCCTGGTCTGCTTCCATCACCCGCGCCACGCCTTCCTCGGCCTGACGATGGCCCGCGTCCATGGTTTGCACGGCGGCGCTGGCGGTCTGTTGCAGCTTGGCGATCAGGGCGTGGATCTGGCCGGTGGATTCGGCGGTACGTTGCGCCAGTTGACGGACTTCGTCGGCCACCACCGCAAACCCACGGCCCATTTCGCCGGCGCGGGCGGCTTCAATGGCGGCGTTGAGGGCCAGCAGGTTGGTCTGGTCGGCAATGCCCTTGATCACATCGACCACGCCGCCAATCTCATCACTGTCCTTGGCCAGTTGGGTGACGGTCACCCCGGTTTCGCCCACTGCGACGGACAGGCGCTGGATCGCCTCGCGGGTTTCCCCGGCGATGTCGCGGCCACGACCGGTCAGGCGGTTGGCTTCCTGGGTCGCATCGGCGGTGCGCTGCACGTGGCTGGCGACTTCCTGAGTGGTGGCCGCCATCTGGTTGACCGCCGTGGCGACTTGCTCGGTTTCCACGCGCTGGCGCTCCAGGCCGCTGGAGCTGTTGTGCGCCAACGTGTTGGACTGCGCCGCCTGGTCGTTGAGGTGTTCGGCGGTGTCCTGCAGGCGTGTGAGGCACGTCTTCAGACGTGCTTCCTGGCTGAGGATCGACATCTCCAGGCGCGCCTGGGCGCCACGGCTGTCGGTGTACATCTGCGCGATCAGCGGGTCGGACGTGGTCTGCTCGGCCAGGCGCAGCAGGCGCTTGATGCCGCGCTGCTGCCAGCTCAGGCCCAGCAGGCCCAGTGGCACCGACAACAGCGCCGCCAGGGCAAAGCCCCATTGGGAGTTGAGCGTTGCGCCGATCATGAAGCCCAGTTGGCTCACCAGGATGAACGGCAGCCAGTCCTGCAACACGGGCAACCACTTGTCGCGCTGGGGCACGGCGGACTTGCCCTGGTTGATGCGCTGGTAGAGCGCTTCGGCACGGCGGATCTGCTCGGCGGTAGGCTTGATGCGTACCGATTCGTAGCCGACCACCTGGCTGCCTTCGAAAACCGGTGTCACGTAGGCATTGACCCAGTAGTGATCGCCCGACTTGCAGCGGTTCTTGACGATGCCCATCCATGGCAAGCCTTGCTTGAGCGTGGACCACATGTGCGCGAACACTGCCGGCGGCACGTCCGGGTGACGCACCAGGTTGTGTGGCGCACGCACCAGTTCGTCGCGGGTGAACCCACTGATCTCGACAAAGGCGTCGTTGCAGTAAGTGATCACACCCTTGGCGTCTGTGGTTGAGATCAACCGTTGCTGAGCGGGGAAGGTACGTTCGCGCTGGGTAACGGGTTGGTTATTACGCATGGTTGTTCAATCCGCAAGGCTTTGATGGGGTATCGGCCGTGGCGGGGGTTTATTTAACGTGTTTTTGCAACAATCAGCCGCCCGATGTTGTTCCCGGCAGGAGGGGGGGATCAACCGGCCAGCATCGGGTACGTAAACAGCCCAAAGTGCAGCAGATTCAACCCAAAGTGCGTGGCAATCGCCGCCCCTAGCCCGCCGAAGCGAAACGCCAGGCCATATCCCACCCCGGCGAGGCTTGCCAGCAACACCCAGTGCCAGCCTGCGCCCAGGTGCGCCAGGCCGAACAGCAGCGAGGCCAGCAGCAGCGCAAGGTTTTCGCCGTAGGGCAGGTGCTTGAAGCGCAGGCGCAGGCCGCCCTGGATATAGCCGCGGAACAGCGCTTCTTCCACCAGTGTCACCAGCAGCAGGTTGTTGAGCACCCACAGCCAGGCCTGGTCGGGCCATTTGGGCGCCCAACTGATCACACCCAGCAGGCTCGCGCCCCCCAGTGCAGCGATGGCGGTGAGGGCCAGGGCCAGGGCGGTGACGCAGATCGACAGGCGCAGGGAGCGCCGCGCGGCAATCCAGGGGCAGGCCAGCAGCAGCCAGAAACCGATCAGCGGCTTGTCCTGGTTCAGGTACATCGAGAAGGGCACGGCGTCGGGGGTCAAACGCTGCGGGTCGATGCCGCGGCCGTTATAGAAGCCTGGCAGCCAGTGCATCGCCAGGCTCAGGGCCAGCACGATAAACAGTCCGTGGCCCAGGTAGCGCGCCCACGGGTTGCGTTGTTGGCGCACGGCGAAACCGGCGATCAGCAGCAGGGCCACGGACACCGCCGCCAGCACGCCGAGTTGCCCATAGCTCAGCGCCAGGGCATAGCCGATGGATAGAAGCGCCAGGTACAGCCAGGGCAATGCGGTCACGGGAGATCCTTGGAGAAAAACTGGCCGGCATTATAGCGACCGGCTTCCAGCGCCCGCATGAAACCTTGCCGCTGCTACACGCGCTTGGGCCGCAGGACCAGCCAGAGTGCGCCGGCAATCAACACGCCGCCGTACAGGTGCGCCATCGACAGCGGCTCGTCCAGCAACAGCGCACCCCACAGCACGCCGAACGGCGGGATCAGGAACGTGGTGGTCATGGAGCGCACCGGCCCGATCGCGGACAGCAACCGGAAATACAGGACGTAGGCAAACGCCGTACACACCAACCCCAAGCCCAGCAGCGACAACCACACCTGCCAGCCGCCCCAACTGGCAGGCGGATGGCTGACGGCGCTGTAGGCGAACAGTGGCAGCAGGAACAAGGTGGCGCCGAGCATGCTGCCCAAGGCCGAAAGACGGCTGTCCAACCCGCCGCGCTGGTCGAGCCAGCGCCGTGCAAGGAAGCCGGCAAAGCCATAGCAGGTGGTGGCTGCGAGGCAGGCCAGCGAGCCCGTCAGCAGTTGCAGGTCAAACGCCACCGGCCCCGCACGGGTCAGCACGCCGACGCCAAACAGGCCCAGGCATACGCCGGCGAATTTTGACGCGGTCAGGCGCTCGCTGAAAAACAACCCGCCGATCAGCACGCCCATCAACGGCGTCGTGGCGTTGAAGATTGCCGAATAACCCGCGGGCAACACCTGGGCCGCCACCGAGTACAGGGTCGCCGGGATCCCGGAGTTGATCACCCCCAGCACCAGCACGGTCTTGAACTTGCCTTGGAAGTCCCAGCGCACCCGCATCACCGCCAGCATCACCAGCAAACCGACGGCGGCAATCGACACGCGGAAAAACGCGGTCGGCACCGTGCCGATTTCCGGGGCAATGATGCGCATGAACAGGAAGCTCGCGCCCCAGATGGCAGCGAGCCCCAACAGGTACAAGGTGTCGACAGGTCTCACGCGGCATTCCTCGCTCAATGGGGCGGCGAGTGTTGCCTAAACGCACAAAACTGTACAACCCTGCCAACAGATCATCCTTCTCCTGTCTCGCTACACTGGCTAAGCTCAGGGCTTCCAGATGCCCGTAGAGGTTTCCCGCATGCCGCAGTCTGCCCTCGCTATCGCCCGGATGATCCTCGATGGCTTCGACGATTACCGTGAGCATTTCCGCCAGATCACCGACGGCGCCCGTGAACGTTTCGAAAAGGCCCAGTGGCAGCAGGGCCAGGCAGCCTCGGCGGCGCGCATCAACCTGTACGAAGAAAAAGTCATTGAAGTCACCGACCGCCTGCGTAGCAGCTTCCAGGCCGCCAGGTTGGAGGACATCGACCTGTGGCCCCTGGTGAAAAGTGCCTATATCGGCTTGATCGACCTGCGTTTCGACGATGAGCTATCCGAGACCTGGTACAACTCGATCTTCTGTGGCCTGTTCAGCCATGACCTGATCAGCGACGGCTGCATGTTCATCCACACCACCCGCCCCAGCCTGCGCCGCGCACGGGCGGCGCAGACCCGCACCTACACGCCCGCCGGCCAGCTTGACGCGATGCTCGCGCAGGTCTTCACCGATTATGGCTTCAGCGAGCCCTACGCCGATCTCGCCGGCGACCTGCAGCGCCTTGAAGCCCAATTGCGGGAAAACCTGCCGGATTGGGTGTGCAAGGACCCGGACCTCAAGGTCGAACTGTTTTCCTCGGTGCTCTACCGCAACAAGGGCGCCTACCTGGTGGGGCGTCTCTATACCCGCGATGAACAGTGGCCTTTGGTGATCCCGCTGCTGCACCAGGAAGGGCAAGGCATCCAGATCGATGCGCTGATTACCGACGAAGCCGATGTGTCGATCATCTTTTCGTTCACGCGCTCCTACTTCATGGTCGACGTGCCGGTGCCAGCGGAGTTCGTGGGCTTCCTGCGACGCATTCTGCCGGGCAAGCACATCGCCGAGCTGTACACCTCCATCGGTTTCTACAAGCACGGCAAATCCGAGTTCTACCGCGCACTGATCAACCACCTGGCGACCACCGATGATCAGTTCATCATGGCTCCCGGCGTGCGTGGCATGGTCATGAGCGTATTCACGCTGCCGGGCTTCAACACCGTGTTCAAGATCATCAAGGACCGTTTTTCACCGTCGAAAAACGTCAACCGCGCCACGGTGATCGAAAAGTACCGTCTGGTGAAAAGCGTGGACCGGGTAGGGCGCATGGCCGACACCCAGGAGTTCGCGGACTTCCGTTTTCCCCTGAGCAAGTTCGAGCCCGATTGCCTCGCCGAACTGCTGGAAGTGGCCGCCGGCACCGTTGAGGTGGAAGGCGATACCGTGCTGATCCGTCACTGCTGGACCGAACGGCGCATGACCCCGCTCAATCTCTACCTCGATAACGCCAACCCCGCTCAAGTGCGTGAAGCCCTTGAGGACTACGGCCTGGCGATCAAGCAACTGGCAGCAGCGAACATCTTTCCTGGCGACATGCTGCTCAAGAACTTCGGTGTCACCCGACATGGTCGCGTGGTGTTCTACGACTACGATGAGATCTGCTTCCTTACCGAAGCCAACTTCCGCCACATCCCGCAGCCGCGTACCCCTGAAGACGAAATGGCCTCCGAGCCCTGGTACTCCATCGGCCCGCTTGACGTGTTTCCGGAAGAATTCCCGCCGTTCCTGTTTGCCGATGCCGGCCAGCGCAGGTTGTTTGATGAATTACACGGGGAGTTGTACAACGCGGATTACTGGAAGGGGCTGCAAGAGGCGATTCGCGCCGGGAAAGTGATCGATGTGTTCCCGTACCGACGCACTGGTCGAGCGGGCCACTGACGTGTGCCCATCGCCACGCCACAGGAAGGGTGCCGGCCGGGGCAGGCCCGACCGACGTGGCTGTATCAGCCGTCCTTTTTACTGTTCTCGTGACGCACTTCTTTGAGCCAGGACTGGCCTTTGCCGAGGGTCAACAGTGTGTCCGTGTGGTTGGACGCCCGGTTTTTGTCGGTCTGGTTGGTGCCGTTTTTCTGAACGTTTTCAGCTTGCCGGTAGACGTTTTTCATCTCCTTCCCCAGCTCTTTTTCAGTTTTCTTGACCTCCTGGCGGTGCTTGAACTGGGCCACTGGATTCCTGCCGGACGGACCAGCCTGTTCCTGGGTGATGCGTTTTTCCGTCAGGTTCACCGCTTTTGAGTAAGAGCCGTTGGGGATGGCGGCCGTTGGAAACTGTCCAGAAAGATTCTCCAGGGCTGTGCGCTGGTGGTTCAGCGCCTGGATATTGTTTTGCTGGGCCGCGCTCAACGATGAAGTGGGTGTTTGATTGAGCAGTGGTTGCGATGAGCTGGCGTTTGAATAGGTACTGGAGGACTGCGCGCGGGGTGCCGGGCTATGCCAGGAGCTGTGGGAGGCATTGGTTTCAGGCGCGACAGACTGATATTTGTTGGCGTAACTGTGTGAACCACCACTGTTGCCGTTGGCGTAGCTATTGGAATCAATGGGCATAAGGATCTCGTGTGCTGTATGCGTTGCAGAAGAAGGGGAATGGGCCCGTCAGCCGAAGAACCCGCCCATCATGTTCATGCCGCGCATGGCTTGAGCACTGGGCTGAGAGCTGACGCGGTTAGCTGTCAGGTTGGTGGTTTGCCTGGATGATGCCTGGCTGTTGGACGGCTCCGCCTGAGCCGTTGTGGCTTGCTCGTAGCTGGGCGGGAAATAGGGCGGCGGTGGTTGCGAGGCGGACGATCGAGGCTGTGCGCTCATTGCATCGCTGTAGCTCGGCGGATTGGATGAGGAAGTGGACGAATTGATTGGCATCGGAGCTCCGTTTGATTCGCTGTCAATGAACTGCCAGTCAGGACTGGCCCGTTCATTGGGCCTGTTCCGTTACGCGTCAAAAATCAGATTTATGTGAGACGGTTGTGGGAGTCAGTCTCGATTCGTCGTAGTAAATTTCGTCACGGAGTGAGTGAAAGTGTCGATGCTTTTGACTGGCCGTCTTCAGCGCTGTCGAAATCTGCGACAATCGCTCCACGTTTTTCCGTTCACACGCTGTGCAGGCCATGCCTGCCTCAATCCAGAAGACCTTTACCGCCCTGATGACTGACCAAGCGCCCACCATCGACCAACTGCTCAAGACCCTCGATCACGCCATGCTCGCCGACCGCCACCGCTTGCGCCGGCAGTTGCTTGAGCTGCGCAAGAAGCCCGACGAGGACAAGTTGGCCCAATGGGTGGCGCGCATGCAGGCGTCCTGCGCCCAGGTCACGGCGCGGCGCGCGAGCCTGCCGGTGATTCGCTACGACGACAGCCTGCCGATTGCCGCCAAGCGCGATGAAATCAAAGATGCCCTGAACAAGCACCAGGTGCTGATCATTGCCGGTGAGACGGGCTCGGGCAAGACCACCCAGTTGCCGAAGATCTGCCTGGAAATCGGTCGCGGCCAGTTCGGCCTGATCGGTCATACCCAGCCGCGCCGGATTGCTGCCCGCAGTGTGGCCAGCCGTGTCGCAGAAGAATTGGCAACGCCGTTGGGCGCGTTGGTCGGCTATCAGGTGCGCTTCGAAGACCAGAGCGACGCCAACACCCTGATCAAGCTGATGACCGACGGCATCCTGTTGGCGGAAACCCAGAACGACCGCTACCTGGAACGCTACGACACGATCATCGTCGACGAAGCCCACGAGCGCAGCCTGAACATCGACTTCCTGCTGGGCTACCTGAAAACCCTGCTGCCGCGGCGTCCGGACCTGAAAGTCATCATCACCTCGGCGACCATCGACCTTGAGCGTTTCTCCAAGCACTTCGACGATGCGCCGATTGTGGAGGTCTCGGGCCGCACCTTCCCGGTGGACACCTGGTACCGCCCGCTGACCCTTGAGCAGGACGAGGAAGGTAACCGCGTCGAGGACGACCTCACCGTCGATCAAGCGATCCTTGCCACCCTCGATGAAATCGCCGCCCATGAGCGCAGCGAGCGCCGCAGTCCCGGTGACGTGCTGGTGTTCCTGCCCGGCGAGCGCGAGATCCGCGACGCCGCCGACATGCTGCGCAAGGCCCAGCTCAAGCACACCGAAATTCTGCCGTTGTATGCGCGCCTGTCACCGGCCGAGCAGCAGCGGATTTTCCAGTCCCACCCGGGCCGTCGCGTGGTGCTGGCGACCAACGTCGCGGAAACCTCGTTGACCGTGCCGGGTATTCGCTACGTGATCGACAGCGGCACCGCGCGCATCAGCCGCTACAGCTACCGCGCGAAGGTGCAGCGCCTGCCGATCGAGGCGATTTCCCAGGCCAGTGCCAATCAGCGTAAAGGCCGCTGCGGCCGGGTCGAGCCGGGCATTTGCGTGCGGTTGTACAGTGAAGAAGATTTTATCGGCCGGCCGGAATTCACCGACCCCGAGATCCTGCGCACCAACCTCGCCGCCGTGATCCTGCAAATGCTGCACCTGCGCCTTGGCGAGATCACCGACTTCCCGTTTATCGAACCGCCGGACGGCAAGGCGATCAGCGACGGGTTCAACCTGTTGCAAGAACTCTCGGCCGTGGACCGCAACAGCCAGCTCACCCCGCTGGGCCGCCAACTGGCACGCCTGCCCGTGGACCCCCGCATGGGTCGCATGTTGCTGGAAGCGGCCAAGCTCGGCAGTTTGCAGGAAGTACTGATTGTCGCCAGTGCCATGTCGATCCAGGACCCGCGCGAGCGGCCGCCGGAGCGTCAACAGGCTGCCGACCAGGCTCACGCGCAATGGAAGGACCCGGATTCGGACTTCGCCGGCCTCGTGAACCTGTGGCGCGGCTTTGAAGAACAGCGCCAGGCACTGACAGCCAGCCCGTTGCGCAACTGGTGCCGCAAGCACTTCCTCAATTACCTGCGGCTGCGCGAATGGCGCGATTCCCATCGCCAGTTGAGCTTGATCTGTCGCGACATGCAGCTGACGGTCAATAAAGAGCCGGCGGATTTCCCCAAGCTGCACAAGGCAGTGCTGTCCGGGCTGCTCAGCCAGATCGGCCAGAAAACCGAAGACGGCGATTACCTCGGCGCGCGTCAACGCCGTTTCTGGATTCATCCGTCGTCGGGCATCGGCAAGAAGCGCCCGCAATGGTTGATGACCGCCGAACTGGTGGAAACCACCAAGCTGTATGCGCGGATGGTGGCAAAGATCGACGCGGATTGGATCGAGCCGCTGGCCGGGCACCTGATCAAGAAAAACCACTTTGAACCGCACTGGGAGAAGAAGCGCGGGCAAGTGGTGGCGTATGAGCAAATCACCCTGTTCGGGCTGATCGTGGTCGGTCGCCGTCCGGTGCACTACGGCCCGGTTGACCCGGTGGTGTCTCGCGAGTTGTTTATCCGTGAAGGCCTGGTGCGCGGGGAGATTCAGTCGCGCGCCAAATGCCTGACCGCCAACCAGCAACTGCTGGAGCAACTCGACGAGCTGGAAGCCAAGGCCCGCCGCCGCGATATCCTGGCCGACGAAGAGACCCTCTACGCCTTTTACGACGCGCGATTGCCGGCGGAAATCCACCAGACGGCGACGTTCGACAGCTGGTACAAGATCAACAGCCAGAAAGACCCGCAGCTGTTGATCATGCGCGAAGAGGACGTGCTGGCTCGCGAGGCCAGTGAAGTCACCGCGGCGCATTACCCGGACACCCTGCACCTGGGCGACCTGGCGCTGACCTTGAGTTACCACTTCGAGCCCAATCACCCCCGTGACGGCGTCACCCTGCGCGTGCCGGCGCCGCTGTTGCCGGCGTTGCCACCGGAGCGCCTGGAGTGGTTGGTGCCGGGGCTTATCGAAGCCAAATGCATTGCCCTGGTGCGCAACCTGCCCAAGGCCCTGCGCAAGAACTTCGTGCCGGTGCCGGACTTCGTCAAGGCGGCCTTGCAACGTATTGAATTCGCCCAAGGCTCGCTGCCCCAGGCACTGGGCCGTGAGTTGTTGCGCATGACCGGCGCCCGCGTCAGCGATGAAGCCTGGGCAGAAGCTGCGCAACAGGTGGAAAACCACCTGAAGATGAACCTGGAAGTGGTCGACGGCCAGGGCAAGTTCCTCGGCGAGGGCCGCGACCTGGCCGAGCTGACTGCCCGTTTCGCCGAAGCCAGCCAGGCCGCCCTGGCCGTGCCGCAAACGGCAAAAAGCCAGCAGCCGGTGGAGGCCAAGGTGTTTGCGGCGGTGGCCGAGAAGACCCAGCAGAACATCGCCGGGCTGTCGATGACGGTGTACCCGGCGCTGGTGGAAGAGAACGGCACGGTCAAGGAGGGGCGTTTCTCTACCGCCGCCGAGGCTGAATTCCAGCACCGCCGTGCGCTGCAGCGCCTGCTCATGCAGCAACTGGCGGAGCCGGCCAAGTTCCTGCGCGGCAAATTGCCCGGCCTGACCGAGCTGGGCCTGATGTACCGCGAGCTGGGCCGCATCGATGCGCTGGTGGAAGACATCCTGTTGGCCAGCCTCGACAGCTGCGTGCTGGAAGGTGAAACCAGCCTGCCGCGTGATGGTGCGGGTTTGGCCGCCCTGGCCGAGCGCAAGCGTGGCAGTTGGACCGACCACGCCGAACGCCTGGCACGCCTGACCCTGGAAATCCTCAAGCTCTGGCACGGCCTGCAAAAGCGCTTCAAGGGCAAGATCGACCTGGCCCAGGCGGTGGCCTTGAACGATATCAAGCAGCAACTGGGCAACCTCGTGTACCCGGGTTTCGTGCGCGAAACCCCGGCGCAGTGGTTCAAGGAGCTGCCTCGCTTCCTCAAGGCCATCGAGTTGCGCCTGGAAAAACTGCCCAGCCAGGTGCAGAAGGACCGGGTGTGGAGCGGCGAGCTGGCAGGCTTGTGGGCCCAGTACGAAAACCGCCTGAAAAAACATGCCCAGGAAGGCAAGCGCGATCCTCAGCTGGAGCTGTATCGCTGGTGGCTGGAGGAATATCGGGTGTCGTTGTTTGCCCAGCAACTGGGCACCAAGGTGCCGATTTCCGACAAGCGCTTGAGCAAACAATGGAGCCTAGTAGAAGCCTGAAGACCTGCCTCCCCTGTAGGAGCGAGCTTACTCGCGAAAAACGTCGACGATAGCGCGGGCAGTCTGGACGAACGCGGCGTCGTTGAATTCTTCGTGAGCAAGCTCACTCCTACAAGGGAAGCCGGAGGGTGTTTATCTGGCATATGGCGCCAAATCCCAGGGTTTGTGGCAAACTTCGCGCCTATAAATGCCGGGATCGTCGTGAAGGGCTGCGACGCGAAGGAATAAAGCGATGCCAGTTTGGTGTCCGCGGTGCGGAATCGGACTACTTACAGTTTGGTACGACGGTACCAATATCCCTGCCTGACAGATTTAGAGGAACGACCGTGCATAACGTCGTCATCAGCGGCACCGGCCTGTACACCCCGGCCAACAGCATCTCCAATGAAGAGCTGGTGCAGTCTTTCAATACCTATGTTCAGCAGTTCAATGCCGATAACGCCGCCGCCATCGAGCGCGGTGACGTGCAGGCGTTGACCGAATCCAGCGCAGCGTTCATCGAAAAGGCATCGGGTATCAAGAGCCGCTTCGTGATGGACAAGGACGGCATTCTCGACCCGCAACGCATGGCCCCACGCCTGCCCGAGCGCAGCAACGACGAATGGTCGGTGCTCTGTCAGATGGCTGTCGGCGCCGCCGAACAGGCCCTGCAACGTGCCGGCAAAACCGCCGCCGATATCGACGGCGTGATTGTCGCCTGCTCCAACCTGCAGCGCGCCTACCCGGCCATCGCCATCGAAGTCCAGGAAGCCCTGGGCATCGAAGGTTTCGGCTTTGACATGAATGTGGCGTGCTCCTCGGCGACCTTCGGCATCCAGAATGCCGCCAACAGCATCGCGCTGGGCCAGGCGCGGGCGATCCTGATGGTCAACCCGGAGGTCTGCACCGGCCATCTGAACTTCCGCGACCGCGACAGCCACTTCATCTTTGGCGATGCGGCGACGGCGGTGATTCTCGAACGCGCCGATCTTGCGACCTCCGAACATCAGTTCGACGTGGTCAGCACCAAGCTGCTGACCAAGTTTTCCAACAACATTCGCAACAACTTCGGCTTCCTCAACCGCACGGCGGAAGAGGGCGTTGGTGCGCCGGACAAGTTGTTCGTGCAGGAAGGCCGCAAGGTATTTCGCGACGTGTGCCCGATGGTCGCCGAGCTGATCGGCGTGCACCTGGGGGAAAATCAGCTGGACGTGGCCGATGTGAAGCGCTTCTGGCTGCACCAGGCCAACCTGAGCATGAACCACCTGATCGTGAAGAAATTGCTGGGCCGCGAGGCTACAGTGGAAGAAGCGCCGGTGATCCTCGACACCTACGCCAACACCAGTTCGGCCGGCTCGGTGATTGCCTTCCACAAGTACCAGGACGACCTGCCCAAGGGCGCCGTCGCCGTGCTCAGCTCGTTTGGCGCAGGGTACTCGATCGGTAGCGTGATCCTGCGCAAGCGCTGAAATATCGGTCGAGGCGGTCAAATGCGGGAGCGGGCTTGCTCGCTTCCACATTGATCGCATTCTCAACGTGACATTGAGGTAGACAATGGCAGCAGCGGACGACGCGCACCTGCTTGAACGCCTGCTCAAGGGCGAGCAGCGGGCCTACCGGGAACTGGTCAGCACCTACCAGAGCGCCATGCGTGCCGTGGCCTATGCCATCGTCGGTCAGCGCCATGCCGATGAAATCGTCCAGGATGCCTGGCTGTCGGTAGTGCGCAACCTGGGCAAGTTCGAAGGCCGTTCCAGCCTCAAGACCTGGCTGCTGACCATTACCGCCAACGCTGCCAAGGGCCGCTACAAACAGAATCGCCGCGAAGTGCTGCTCGATGACCTGCCTTCCCCCCACGGCACCATCGGTGATGACCGCTTCACCCCCGATGACGGTCACTGGGCCGTCGCCCCGTATGCCTGGCATCAGGACACCCCAGAAGCCCTGCTCACCGAGGATGAGCTGCGTGACTGTCTGGAACATACGTTGCTGAGCCTGTCGGAATTGCAAAGCGGGGTGCTGGTGCTGCGTGAACGCCAGGGCCTGGAGCTGGAAGAAATCTGTAATCTTCTGAGCCTCTCTCTCTCCAATGTGCGTGTGCTGTTGCACCGTGCCAGGTTGAAAGTCTTCGCCACGGTGGAACATTTTGAGGAGACGGGCGAATGTTGACCTGTAAAGAACAAGTGGCGCGTTCCAGTGACTATCTCGATGGCCAATTGACCTTTCGCGAGCGTCTGATGGTGCGTCATCACCTGATGTTTTGCCCGAACTGCCGACGCTTCATTCGCCAGATGCGCCTGATGCAGGCGACGCTGAAGCAGATGCCGGATGAGCCGGTGGAGGGTGTCGATGCCTTGGCGCAGCGTCTGGCTGACGAGCGGAACAAGGATCACAAAGGCGGGGAGTAAGCAGGCTCGCGGAGCAGGATCGACCGGATGATGGGGAGTCGATCCGCCCCTCGAGGCTGGTGCAGCGACCTCGGGCCGTCCTGGCCCAAGGCTTTTACTCAAACATTTAGAACTTGGCTTCGGCATCCAGCTGGAAGGTATTGGCCTTGGCGCTGTCGTTGATGCGGGTACGGCTGTAGGTGTCGGTCTTGGCCAGGAAGTACGTGGCACCGACCGAGAAGTTCTTGTCGATGTCGTAGCCAACCTTGAACTTGTGACCACGGGAACCGGTGTAGCCGCCACCGAAGTCGGAGTCGGTGAAGGCACCCACCACGGCGTTTTTCTGCACGTCGCGGTAGTTGTAGTCCAGGTTGAAACCGAACACCTTGGACTTGGCACCCAGCAACCAGGCAGTGTCCTGATCGTTGATAGCGTCGTTGTTCTTCACGTACTGGCCGTAGAAGGACAGCGGTACTGCCAGGCCGCCGATGTCGGCTTGACCGAAGCCTTCGTACAGGCGGAACTCACCGTTAGGCGTGTTGCCGTTGATCGCCAGCGGAGTCGCGAGTTCGGTGGAGCGTTTTTCGTCATCGTTCTGGAAGGCGTAGACGCTGCCGCCCAGGGTCAGTTTCAGGTTGTCAGTCAGCGTCAAGCGCGTACCCAACTGGCCGGCGTTCATGCGCAGGTCGTGGCGGTATTGCACGCCGTCGCCGTCGACGTTGTCCTTGAGATTGTAGTTACCCAGGCTGCCGAACAGTTCGGCGCTGCTGCCCAGTGGGTATTTGTAGGTGACGGCCAGGCCTTCCGGGTTGATGTCGCTATCCCAGATCACGTCGCCCATGCTGACCCACGGTTGCATCATCTTGCCGCCAATGATATGCAGGTTCTTGATCTGGTCAGGGTGGTAGTCGATGTAGCCGAGGTCCAGCCAGATCGATTTCTTCTCGAAAGCGCCGTCCAGGTCCTGGTTGGTGGAGCGGGCATCGGCGCTGCTGCCGGTGGCGATACGGATACCGGTGTCCACCTGTGGGTTGATCTCGGTGTAGGCGCCGAGGCGTGCACGGATACGTTCACGATCCTTGTCACGACCGCTGCCAACGGCCCGGCCGTTTTCACCTTCGATCTTGATGGTTTCATGACGCATGCGCACGTCACCCTTGAACTGAGTCTTGGCCGCCCAAGCCAGCTTCTGGTCGAAGCTGCTCAGCTCGTTGGTTTTCTTCGCGGTGGCGGCGATCTGTTCGTTGGTTTCCTGCTGAGCCTGGCGAGCGATCTGCTGCTCTTTCTGGTCCTTGGCCAACTCGTTTTGCAGTTCGGTGTACTGCGCCGTGGTGATCTGGCCGTTGGCCTTGAGCATGTCGAGCAATTTAGCGTCGACTGCAGCGCTGGCCGGAACGCTCAGGGCCAGGAGCAAGCCGCCGCACAGGACCGCCGCAGTTTTGGTGGAAGCAAGACGCATATCAATCTCCGAAAGTGAGGAGGGATGGCAAACCATCCAGGACACAACCGACCGAAGGCGGACGGCAAAATAGCCGCCTGGTAGAACCAGACGCTCTAAAAACAGGCGTCAGTATCGCGATGGTTTATGACGGAGTAGTGGCTAAGTGATTTCATCTATATGACAATTTATGGATTCCTGGAACTATCGGTCCAGAGCCTTGTCGGGCGATTTGAGGGTGTGCGAAGCCCGGCGATAGGCGATACTCGCCGGGCTCCCAAGCCCTTGAACAAAGAGGATGCCGATGCCGTTGCAACGCCTGATCAGCCTGTCCGAAATTGCCCCGCAGACCTGGGATGCACTGGTTCCTCACACGCAGCCCTTCGTGCGGCACGCCTTTCTGAGCGCGTTGGAAGACAGCGCCAGCGTCGGCCCGCATTCAGGTTGGCAGCCCGAGCATCTGTTGCATTGGGAGGGTGAGCGGCTGGTGGCGGCATTGCCGTGCTACCGCAAATGGCATTCTTATGGCGAGTATGTGTTCGACCATGGATGGGCCGATGCCTGTGAGCGCGCCGGCATTGATTACTATCCCAAGCTGTTGACGGCCGTGCCTTTCAGCCCGGTAAGCGGGCCGCGCCTGCTGGCGGCGAACGCCGAGGAGGGTTTCGAACTGCTCAACAGCCTGCCGGGCTATCTGGAAATCGAAGGGCTCTCCAGTGCCCATGTCAATTTTACCGATGGCTTGGCCGACGACGCCCTGGCGCAACAACCGGGCTGGTTGCAGCGCCTGGGCTGTCAGTTTCACTGGCAGAACCGTGGCTATCGCGATTTTCAGGACTTCCTCGACGCCCTGAGTTCACGCAAGCGCAAGCAGATGCGCAAGGAACGTGAGCAAGTGGCGGGGCAGGGCATCGACTTCGAGTGGCTGCAGGGTCATGAATTGAGCGAAGCGCAGTGGGACTTCGTCTACGCCTGCTATGCCAACACCTATGCCGTCCGTCGCCAATCGCCCTATTTGACCCGGGAATTCTTCAGCCTGCTGGCCGAGCGTATGCCCGAAGCCATCCGCTTGGTGCTCGCCAAGCAAGGCCCCCGCCCGGTGGCCATGGCCTTCAGCCTGATCGGCGGCGACAGCTTCTACGGCCGCTATTGGGGCTGCCTGGCAGAATTCGACCGCCTGCATTTTGAAACCTGCTTTTACCAGGGTATGGACTACTCCATTGCCCACGGCCTGCAACGCTTCGACGCCGGGGCCCAGGGTGAACACAAGTTGATTCGCGGTTTTGAACCGGTGATAACGCGGTCGTGGCACTACCTGCGCCATCCGGGGCTGAAGAGTGCCGTGGAGGATTTTCTCGAGCGTGAACGGGTGGGAATCCTGGCGTATGCCGAGGAGGCAAGGGCAGCCCTGCCGTATCGGCAAGGCTGAACCCCTGTTGTCTCAGCCCGGGTCCTCCTTCCCCAGCCATCGGTAGGTAACGCCGCCGATGACCGCGCCCAGGATCGGCGCGAGCCAGAACATCCACAACTGCTGGACTGCCCACCCGCCAACCATCAAGGCCGGGCCGGTACTGCGGGCCGGGTTGACCGAGGTGTTGGTGACGGGGATGGAAACCAGGTGGATCAGGGTCAGCGCCAGGCCGATGGCGATGGGCGCCAGGCCCTTGGGAGCACGTGGGTCGGTGGCACCGAGGATGATCACCACGAACATCATCGTCATGACCACCTCACTGACAAACCCGGCCGCCAGTGAATAACCTCCCGGCGAATGCTCGCCATAGCCGTTGGACGCCAGGCCCGACGCCAGTTCGAAGCCCGGTTTGCCGCTGGCAATAAAATACAGCAATGCCGCTGCAAGGGTAGCGCCAATGACTTGGGCGACGATGTAAGCCGGTAACTCCCTGGCCGGAAACCTGCCGCTCACCACCAGCCCCACCGATACCGCCGGGTTGAGGTGACATCCGCTGATATGCCCGATGGCCACCGCCATGGTCAGCACGGTGAGCCCGAACGCCAGGGCCACCCCCAACAGACCAATTCCGACTGCCGGGAACGCTGCGGCCAGCACCGCACTCCCGCAACCGCCCAACACCAGCCAAAACGTTCCAAGCCCCTCTGTGAGTGAACGCTTGAACAAAGACATGCCGCCCGTCCTTGATAGATCGCTCTACCGAATCCGTAAATCAGTGATGCTCCCTGCAGATTTACTTCAGCGCCCGTCTGGGCACTGCACTGAATTACAGCACGGTTGTGGCACAAATCCAGGCCGGCTGGGTGTTGCAAAATGCTCGGTTGAAATGCAGTCAAAGGTGGGAGGGGGCAAGCCCTCTCCCACATTTTGAACTGTGCATGGGCTTTGATTTATCAGTCGATACCGACAAAGCCCCCGGTCTGGTGCTGCCACAACCTGGCATACAAGCCGCGGTGGGCCAGCAATTCGGCATGACTGCCGCTTTCGGCAATCCGGCCTTTTTCCAGCACCACCAGGCGGTCCATCCGCGCGATGGTCGAGAGTCGGTGGGCAATCGCGATCACGGTCTTGCCTTGCATCAGGGTTTCCAGGCTTTCCTGGATCGCGGCTTCCACTTCCGAGTCCAGGGCCGAGGTGGCTTCGTCCATGATCAGGATCGGCGCATCCTTGAGCAGCACGCGTGCAATCGCAATGCGCTGACGTTGCCCGCCAGAGAGTTTCACGCCGCGCTCGCCGACATGGGCGTCCAGCCCGGTGCGGCCTTCGGCGTCCGACAGCAAGGGGATGAACTCGTCGGCGCGCGCCTTGTGCACGGCGGACCAGAGTTCCTCATCGGTGGCGTCCGGCTTGCCGTACAGCAGGTTGTCGCGGATCGAACGGTGCAGCAGCGAAGTGTCCTGGGTGATCATGCCAATCTGCGCGCGCAATGACTCTTGCGCAACGTCGGCAATGTCCTGGCCATCGATCAGGATGCGTCCTCCCTGCAGGTCGTACAGGCGCAGCAGCAGGTTGACCAGCGTGGACTTGCCCGCGCCGGACGGGCCGATCAGGCCGATTTTCTCGCCGGCTTTGATCTGCAGGTTCAGCCCGCCAATGATCCCGCTCTGCTTGCCGTAGTGAAAGTCCACCTGCTCGAAGCGTACTTCGCCTTGGGGCACCTTCAGGCGCGGGGCGTTCTCGCGGTCGATCACCGCCAGGGGTTGGGCGATAGTCTTGAGGCCGTCCTGCACCATGCCGATGTTTTCGAAAATACCGTTGACCACCCACATGATCCAGCCGGACATGTTGACGATACGGATCACCAGGCCGGTGGCCAGCGCGATGGCGCCCACGGAAATCAGCGACTGCGTCCACAACCACAGGGCCAGGCCGGTGGTGGTAACGATCAGCAGGCCGTTCATGGTGGTGATCACGATGTCCATGCTGGTCACGACGCGGCTGGCCAGCTGGGTTTTTTCGGTCTGTTCGATGATCGCTTCCTTGGCGTACTGCTGCTCGTACTGGGTATGGGCGAACAGTTTCAAGGTGGTGATGTTGGTGTAGCCGTCGACGATACGGCCCATCAGCTTGGAACGCGCTTCGGAGGAAATCACCGAGCGTTCTTTGACGCGTGGTACGAAGTAACCCAAGGCCAGGCTGTAGCAGATGATCCAGGTCACCAGCGGGATCATCAGGCGCCAGTCCGCCTCGGCAAACAGCACCAGGGAACTGATGGCATAAATCGCTACGTGCCAGATTGCATCCACGGCCGCCACGGCAGAGTCGCGCAGGGAATTGCCGGTTTGCATGATGCGCTGGGCAATGCGCCCGGCGAAGTCATTCTGGAAGAAATTCAGGCTTTGCTTGAGCACATAGCTGTGGTTCTGCCAGCGGATCAGGCTGGTCATGCCGGGGCTGATGGTCTGGTGCACCAGCAGGTCATGCAGGGCGCCGAAGATCGGGCGCAGCAGCAGGGCGACCACGGCCATCCAGATCAACTCGGTGCTGTGCACCTGGAAGAAATCGGCCGGGGGCGTGCCTTGGGCCAGGTCGATGATGCGGCTCAGGTAGCTGAACAGCGCGACTTCGATCAACGCACCGATCAGGCCTACCACCAGCAGCGCGGCAAAATGTGGCCACACCTGGCGCAGGTAATAGAGGTAGAAGGGCAGAACTTTATCGGGAGGGGACGCGGTAGGAGCGTCGCGGAAGATATCGATCAGTTGTTCAAAACGACGATAGAGCATTAAGTATGACGCCCCGTGCAGGGCTCTCCTTTCAAATGCGCGCGCGGCCTTGTGGGCTGCGCGCGGAGCTACCTGCTACCTCAGTCGATGCGCTTGGCCGACTTGATGTACACAGGATCGATTGGCACGTTCTGCATGCCCTGCTTGTTGGTGGTCTGGGAGTTGACGATGATGTCGACCACGTCCATGCCCTTGACCACTTTGGCGAACACCGCGTAACCGGCATCACGGCCCGGGTCGAGGAAGGCATTGTCAGCCACGTTGATGAAGAACTGGCTGGTGGCCGAATCCGGGTTCGAGGTGCGGGCCATCGACAGTGTGCCCCGGACGTTGTGCAGGCCGTTGCTGGCTTCGTTCTTGATCGGCGCGTCGGTCGGCTTCTGCGACATCTGTGCGGTGAAGCCGCCGCCCTGGACCATGAAGCCCGGGATCACACGGTGGAAAATCGTGTTGCTGTAGAAACCCTTGTCGACATAGGCCAGGAAGTTCTTGGAGCTGATGGGCGCCTTGACCGGGTCCAGTTCGATAACGATATCACCGTTGGTGGTGCTGATCAGGACTTGCGGCGCCTTGGCAGGCGTGGCCGCCAGCAGGTTGGCAGCGAACAGCACGGAGCCGGCAAAGAGGGCGATTTTTTTCAGCATGGGTCAGTGATCCTGGGTAGTGGTTTCGACTGTGCTCAGAAAGTCGAGCAGGGTAGCGTTGAAGCGTTCGGGTTGGTCCAGCGGCGTGGCATGGCGGGAATCCTCGATCACCACCAGCCGCGCATCGGGCAGCAGTTTTACATAGTTTTCTTTCTGCGCCACGGGGGTGTAGTCGCGGTCGGCGCTGATGACCAGGGTTGGACAGGTGATGCGCGACAGTCGTTCCTGCACGCCCCAGCCCACAATTGCATCGAAGCTGGCGAGATAAGCACGTTTGTCGTTTTTTGCCCAGCGCTCGGCCATCTTGCGGCGCAGGTCGGCGTGTTCCGGTTTCGGGAACAACCGGTCGCCCAAGGCCTTGCCAATGGTGCCTGGGCTGAGCACGCGTGCCAGGCTCCAGCGCTTGGCCCATTGCCAATAATCGTCGACGCTGCGCACCTTCACTTGCGGTGCGCTGTTGACGATGCACAGGCTGCGGACCAGGGCCGGTTCGTCCACCGCCAACTGGAAGGCAATCATGCCGCCCATGGACAAGCCCACCACATGGGCGGGGGGCAACGCCAGGTGTTCGATCAATGCGACGAGGTCATGGGTGAACCCTGGGATGCTGTAGCGCTCGCGGGGTTTGTCGGAACGACCATGGCCGCGCACGTCCACGACGATCAGACGATAGTGCCGGGCCAGCACCGGGATCTGCAGTTCCCAATCCAGGCTGCTGGAGCCCAGGCCGTGGATCAGGATCAGCGGGTTGCCGTGGCCATATTCCTCGTAGTGCAGGCTGCATCCTTCGTGATCGAACCAGGCCATGCTTGAACTCCGTTTCAGGCTTGCTGGGGGGCGGCGAAAGCCGCGTCCAATGGGGCGGTGTCGAAGGTGCGCAGCAGCTCGACGAGGATCTGCGTGGCGGGCCCCAAAGGTTTGTCCTTGTTTGAGTACAGATAGAACGTGGGGTGGCGGCTGCCGCCCTGTTCCAAGGGTAGCTGCTTGAGCACGCCTTCGGCGAGTTCGCGTTCGATTATGTGCCGGGGCAGCCAGGCAAAGCCCAGGCCGCTGCCGACAAAGGATGCGGCGGTGGCCAGGCTGCCGACGGTCCAGCGCTGTTCGGCGCCGAGCCAGCCCACGTCGCGCGGTTGCTGGCGGCCGGAGTCGCGGATCACCACCTGCATCTGGCTTTCCAGGTCCTGGAAGCTCAGCTCGCGGTTCATGCGATGCAGGGCGTGTTCGGGGTGGGCGACGGCGACAAACTCCACGTCGCTCATTTCGGTGCCCAGGTAACCGGGGATGCTGAAGCCGCAGATCGCCAGGTCGGCCACGCCTTCCATCAGCAACTCTTCAACCCCGGATAGCACCTCCTCACGCAGGCGCACGCGACAACCCCGGCTCTGCGGCATGAATGCGGTGAGCGCACGCACCAGGCGCGCGTTGGGGTAGGCGGCGTCCACCACCAGGCGCACTTCGGCTTCCCAGCCTTGCTCCATGTGGTGGGCCAGGTCTTCCAGCTGGCTGGCGTTCTTCACCAGTTGCCGCGAACGGCGCAACAGCACTTCACCGGCGTCGGTGAGTACGGCTTTGCGCCCGTCGATGCGCAACAGCGGCACGCCGAGCTGGTCCTGCATGCGGGCCACGGTGTAGCTCACCGAAGACTGCGAACGGTGCAGCGCTTCGGCGGCCTGGGCGAAGCCGCCATGGTCGACCACGGCTTGCAGCGTGCGCCATTGATCGAGGGTAACGCGGGGCGCTTTCAAGATGGGTTCCTCTTGTCCTAAGCTGGCGGTCCTTATTGGAGACTGCCGAATGAGAAAATTCTGTTATCTGTTGCTGGCGCTGCTGCCGATGAGCGCGTTTGCCTATCCCATCGACGTGACGAAAAAGATCGACGGCGTGAGCATCGATTACACCGCGTCCGACGTGGACGGCGACATCAGCTCGATCCAACTCAATAACTATGGCAACCAGGACGCAGTGTGCTCGGTCACCTTCACCAACGGCCCGGAATCGCCGCGCCGTCGCACCGTCACCGTGCCAGCCGGTAAAAGCACCAACACCACGGTCAAGTTCAACCGCGCGATTATCAAGATGCGCATTGCCCTGGCCTGCGGGCCGAAGTGATGCATCGGCGCAGCATGCCGTGCATATAAACAAATTTATAGATTGTTTATAGCAGTTTTTTGCGCTTTTTAATCGAATTGGCGTTGTTTAATCTTCACTCCATCGACTTACAGCATTTACAGATGGAGCCTACAACGCCATGTCCAACGTTCTGATCATCGAAAGCAGTGCTCGCCAGCAGGACTCGATCTCCCGTCAGCTGACCCAGCAGTTCATCAGCCAATGGCAGGTCGCCCACCCGGCGGACCAGATCACCGTGCGTGACGTGGCCCTCAACCCGGTTCCGCACCTGGACGCCGACTTGCTCGGCGGCTGGATGAAGCCGGTGGATCAGCGCAATGCCAACGAGCAGGCCTCCCTGGACCGCTCCAACCTATTGACCGACGAAGTGCTGGCCGCCGACGTGCTGGTGATGGCCGCGCCCATGTACAACTTCGCCATTCCCAGCACCCTCAAGGCCTGGCTGGACCACGTGCTGCGTGCCGGTGTGACCTTCAAGTACACCGCCACCGGACCGCAGGGCCTGCTCACCGGCAAGCGCGCCATCGTGCTCACCGCTCGCGGCGGGATTCACACCGGTGCCAGCTCTGATCACCAGGAACCCTACCTGCGCCAGGTCATGGGCTTTATCGGGATTCATGACGTCACCTTCATCCACGCCGAAGGCGTGAACCTGAGCGGTGATTTCCAGGAAAAGGGCATCAACCATGCCAAGGCGTTGCTGGCCCAGGTCGCGTGATCCTTTAATCGCCAGATAATCCCCCCATGTTTATCTAGCCCCACGCAAACCCTTCAAGTACTCGTAACGAACCTCCCTTTGCACTTTTGCTCCTGAGTGCTCCTGCCCGACTGACGCTGTAGCGAGGTCGGGTTTTTTTTGCCCCGAGTTTCTTCAACCGTCGAAAACCTTTAATGTCCCGCCCATTCGAAAAGAGGCGCACATGGGCTATCTACTGGTTGTCACCCTGATTCAGGCATTTTCCTTCAGCTTGATCGGCGAATACCTCGCCGGTCACGTCGACAGTTATTTCGCCGTGCTGGTGCGCGTGCTGCTGGCCGGCCTGGTGTTTATCCCGCTGACCCGCTGGCGTTCGGTGGAGCCGGGCTTCATGCGCGGCATGCTGGTGATCGGTGCACTGCAGTTCGGTGTGACCTACGTGTGCCTGTACCTGAGCTTTCGGGTGCTCACGGTGCCGGAAGTGCTGCTGTTCACCATCCTCACGCCGCTCCACGTGACCCTGATCGAAGACGCCCTCAACCGCCGCTTCAACCCCTGGGCCCTGGTCGCCGCGTTGGTGGCCGTGGCGGGCGCAGCGGTGATTCGCTTCGACCAGATCACCCCGCACTTCCTCGCAGGTTTCCTGCTGCTGCAACTGGCCAACTTCACCTACGCCGCCGGCCAGGTGATGTACAAGCACCTGGTGAAGCGTTACCCGAGCGACCTGCCGCATTACCGCCGCTTCGGTTTCTTCTACGTGGGCGCGTTGCTGGTGGTACTGCCGGCATTCCTGTTGTTCGGCAAGGCCAACTACCTCCCCGATGCGCCGCTGCAATGGTACGTGCTGGTCTTCCTCGGCCTGGTCAGCACGGCGCTGGGCATGTACTGGTGGAACAAGGGCGCGTGCCTGGTGCAAGGCGGCACGCTGGCGGTAATGAACAACCTGCACGTGCCGGTAGGGTTGTTGTTGAACCTGCTGATCTGGAACCAGCATGAGCCGCTGGGGCGCCTGGCGCTGGGCGGGTTGGTGATTCTGGGGGCGGTGTGGATCAGTCGGTTGGGTGCTAAGCGCGGGGCTGCGGGCGCACCGGCCCACTAGTGGGCCTTGGCATTGGGGGGTGGCAGTGAAGAAAGATGCCTGCGGAGGCGCCAGCATGGACAAAATTGATGAGCTGATCATTGCGGCTTTGAAAGATGACTCCCGAATGAGTCTGGCGCAGTTGGCGCGGCATGTTCACAAGTCGCGGACGGCCGTTGAGTCGCGCGTCAAGAAAATGGTCGAGAAGGGCATCATTCTGGGTTTCACCATAAACGTGGCAGCGGAGGACGAAGGGCTGCAGTCGGCATTTTTAATGCTCAAGCTCACCGGTAACAGCTGCCACCTGCTGTTTCCAATACTCAAGCAGCTCAGTGAAGTTACTCATGTGTACTCGCTGTTTGGTGAGGTGGACATGATGCTCGAAGTGAAATATAGAACGTTCGAAGACCTGACGGCCTTCAAGGACAACCTGCTGAAGAACGAATATGTGAAGGATGTGGTCGTGAATCCTGTCCTTAAGGTCTGGCGCTAGGCCACAACCGTTTGCGTAGGCTTTTGCTGCTGACTTCCAATTGCTGTTTGGATGCGTGATGTATCCAGAACAAACCCGGGCAGGTGGCGAAGTCGATAGTCACTGATGTGATTGTTCCGGGCTCGATGAAATAGCGATGCCCGCAATACGCTGGATCTGTCATAACACTTTGAATGACGTGTGCAGAAGGCACGTCGAAGGTGCGCTGTTCGTCAGCACTGAAAAAACCGATTCGGCCATGGCTGAACTGGCTGACAGCATCGTTCCTGGGCCTTGGGCTCCCCAAGTAGCTGTCCATCGCAAGTGAGAGCAGGTCAGGCGTGTAGACCTGCTGGAAAAGCAGGGGCGCCACGCCTCCATGCAGCCGGCCGCCCGCTTCAATCATCACAGGCCCGTCTTCAGCCCAGATGATCTCCATGTGAATTGGGCCGACCCGTATGTGCAGTGCAGCGGCGGCTCGGCGTGCGTAGTCGAGCAAAGGTTTCAGATGCTCGGCCTGTGGATCGAGAGTGTCCAGGCTCTCATAAACAAATGTGCTGCCGTTTTTCGCAGTTTTGGTGTATCTGCATACCGAAGCGACGACATAGGCGCCTTCAAATGCAACCATATCTACGACGTACTCCGGGCCTGCAATGAACGGCTGCACGATGAAGCCGAGATTGATCTCACCAAGATCGTTAGCCTGCTGCCACGCCGCATTCTTCAGTGCAGACTCGACTTCGTTGCGCCCTCTGGCGAAGACCACGCCTTCGGTGGCTGCAGAATTCAGTGGTTTGACTACGTAGCTGGTTGATTCATCCAGTGAGGCCACGACGTCGCCAATACGCGCTCGTGAATCCAGAAGCTGTGAAGCGATGTTCGCCAATCCGCGCTGTTCAAGTGCCAACTGCATGCACAACTTATTGCGTCGCAAGTCGCTGGTGCTTCGCGTGTTTCCCCGCGTGCCAAGCTTTTCAGTCAGATAGTCCGTTAGGTAAATCGCCGTTTCGCATCCAGCGATCACGGCGTTTGGGGCGATTGTTTTAAAGGTATTCAGTAGAGCTTCGTGCCATACGTAGACGGTTTTGAAGTTTTCGGTAATCAGGTCATTGGTAAAGTGCTTGGGCAGGTGTGGCGTGGAGATCACCGCAATACACTCCACCCCCCGGGCGTTGAGCAAGGGTGCGTAGAGTTTGCCTGTCGAGAATGGGTCTACGATCAGCACGGTTTTCACGGTGGACTCCTTACTCATTGAGGGGGGCTGCGACCGTTGCAGGTATCAGGTTCCATACCACGACTGCGATGCTCAGCAGGATGGCGGAGGCAATCATCAAATAACGTGCACCTTCGAGCCCGAGGAATGCGGACGTGGTGAAGAGCGTCAATACCATCGGCGCGGATCCACTGACCAGGAGGTAAAAGAACGCGCTTTTTGCTGCAATTATGTCGGCGCCCCTTGGGTCAGGCGCTGACTCGATCAGGGTCTTGCGCAGTTGGATCCGCAGGCTGTTGATACAGAATCCCAACAGAAAGGCAGCAGCCATCATCACGTATGTATGCTGGAGGAAGACGATTGCAACGTCCGCCATTATCACCAGCGCAACTGCGCCGTAGCTGTTGAGCCTGATCCTGCGAACCACTGCCGCGCTGAACGCCCCCAGCCCCGCAAGCCCACTGGCGACACCGAACACAGTCGCACTCCAGGCATTGAGCTTTTGAAAAACGATGGGTACCAAGCTGTTGAAAGCGCCTATGTGGAACCCGATCATGCTCAACACAATGATCAGAATGTAGAGAGTGCGTGGCAGAGAGGTGGGGCTCTGACTGTGAGGGCCGGCGGTACGCTCGACGGTAGCGGCAGCAGGGGTTGGCGCTACGAGAAAAATGCCTGCCAGTGAGAGGATTGCCACCAGGCTGATGATTTGCAGCGTTTGACCGACCGAAAACATATCGACGACGATTCCGCCAATAAGGGCTCCGCCAAAGGCTCCAATCTGAATGGCGGTTTGCATCAAGCGCGCCGAGGTATCGCTATTGGTCAGCCCTGCTAGTACCAGCTTGGTATTGTTCGATTCGAGGGTGCTGATGGTGAAGTAGTCGGTCACTCCCACGACGAAGGCAATGGCCAGAAAACCCACAGGTAGAAGCGCAGCGTTGGTAAATGACAGGCCTAATACAGCGGTAAATGCAATCAGTCGAATGTGCAACAGCCGCTTCAAACTCATCTCAAAGGTGATGAACTTGCCGATCAACTGTTCGCACAAGTAAGGCACTACCGTTGCTACGCACAAGGTAGTGCCTACGAGGAATGTCGAGCCTGTGGTTTCCAGCCCGAACCAGACCATGGCAATCACGATTGCCATGTCCAGGCCAGTGAAGAGGGTGACGACGGAATAAAACGCAGCCAGCGTTGATTGGGGGTTCATGAAAGTCCTGCGCCATATGGGGTAAGTTTTAGTGAAGGCGTGCAACATTCGGTGTCACCGATAACGATGCTGATTTGATCTCTGACACGCACAGAGGGCAGTGACTTTTTTTCCAGATCGCAAACTTTGTAGGCATTGGTGTGCCACGGGCATATCAGTCTTTGACCGTCGTCTGCTATTTCACCCAGGTACAGCGGGCCTCCACGATGGGGGCATGTGGTGGGCAGTAATTGCGTCGAGTTCGCCAGGTATTTGAGAAAATAAGTTTTTTGCTCAACTGTCACGTAGCTGGCCTGGTTGAGGTTCAGTGCAATGGATTTCATTCGAGTGCCCACTCAAATGGCTGTAACGTTGTAGGTGCAGGAGGGGCTCACGATGCGAGTGCCATGCAGCATTCCTTTTGGAATCACGATGCCCTCTCCGGCCACCAGGCGCACTGTCAAGTCCGGGCTGGTGACAAAATCAAGTTCACCCGATTCAACCCAAAAAAGTTCATCGTTGGAATGAGTATGTACAACGGAAAGCTCATGTTCGTGCTCGGTAATTGTCAAGTCGACTGGCCGCTTTCCGTGGAGGGAGTTTGCGCGTGTACGGAACTCGCCCAGCTCGTCATGCCACTTGATATGCGCGTACAGTTCTTCGTCGGCAATTTCTTGAAGCAGCCTGAACTCTTCAAAACCTCTAATCAGGTCGGGAATTATCGTGTTTCCAAAGCTTTCGATCATCGGGAGAATCAGACGCTCTAGCGCCATTTTTCCGTGATACTTGTCGATGTGTGAATGCTCGTCGAAATACTCCGTTGATACCGTGCCGTTGAAGATAGTTTTGAACGCCTCCGATTGATCGTGGGTTGTCAGGGCTAATGTTGCTTCTGTGTAGTACAGTGCACCTATATACCGGAAGAACTCACTGTGGTTCGCCGATACGTAGTGGAAGTAGTTCGTCAGGGAAAGGGCGCCGGCGGTATAGAACTGCCAGTAATGGTGTGCGTGATGCGACATGCCCATATCTTTAAGCATTTTTTCGAACAGGGTGCTGTGCTTTTTTTTATCGACACCGTAGCCGTACTCATCTATCAATATCTTGAATAGTTCACTGGTGTGTGGACCGCAGTTACCCAACACGTTACGGGCCATCGCGGAAGCTTCGCTGAGAAAGTCGCCGGCACATTGGACCATGAAAAACTTGGCGGCTCGCTCTGGATAGCGACTGTTTGTGAGTACCTTAGGCAGTTTCGAGTCAGATTGAGCGACAGCGTCTAATACCTCATTCGTATGAGCAATAAAGGACTCTGCGCACCAGGGGCCACTGATATGCACCTCGTGCCTGAGCCAGTCGTACAAATACTGCTCCAGTAACGGGCGTATTGTTTTACCCTTGGCAACATGAGCTGAATCATAAAACGCCTTTAGTTCTTTCAAATCAAAGGGCGTTGGAGGGTGCGGCAGAAACAGCATGTCTTGTTCGTAAATATTGAATAACAAACGTTGGGCGAACAGGGCGTGAGTGTTTGAAAGTTGATCGCTTGTCAAGCGTGTGTTGAAAATAGAATCTGTCGTATCCTGTGGTCGTAACGGGCGTTGGTAGGGTGTACAGGTAAAAAAGCTACCAGGCTGGGCAAAAGCTTTTCCTTTAGCGTAGTCGGCCAGCGCTTGCGATTCTGAATGTGATAATGAAAAGCGTGTGGTTTTATCTGAGTTACTCGTTTTCAATAGCATCAGAAATACCCGTCACTGAATTTATGTGATGAGCCGATGCTATAGACTTGTTTTTTTTCGCAACAGATTGAAAATGATGCGTCTCATTAGTAAGTTCAACTAAATTCGTAGTGAAAATTTCTTAAGTCGACTGGGTAGATGGATTTTGAAACGTGGACTGACTACACCTGATCGTCGATTTTTTGATATCAGGTGTACATCCGACTGATAGGGCGCAAGGTGCGGGGGCCGTCAGCGCATCGCTTTGACCGCCAACTCCTTCACCAGAAAATCCACAAACGCCCGCGTCTTCTGCGGCACCCGCCGCGCCGATGAATACACCGCATTCACCGTAATGGCCGGCGCCTGCCATTCGCAGAGCACCGGTACCAGGCGGCCGGCGGCCAGTGCTTGTTCGACGATGAAGTCCGGCAGTAGCGCAATGCCCATTCCCGCTTCGGCCGCCTGGGCCAGCAAGTCACCGTTGTTGGCGTGCAGGGGGCCGGTGACGTTGACGCGCTGGGTGTCTTTGCCGTTGCTCAGTTGCAGGCTCACGCCGCTTTGCAGGTAGCCGTAGTTCAGGCATTGATGCTCGCGCAAGTCTTGTGGGGTCTTGGGTAGACCAGCGCGATCCAGGTAGGCCGGTGAGGCCACCATGATGCGTGGCGCGGGCGCCAGTTGGCGGGCGATCATGGTGGAGTCGGGCAGGCTGGCGATGCGGATGGTCACGTCGAAACCGCCACGCACCGGGTCCACTTGCTGGTCACTGAGCACCAGTTGCAGCTCGATGTTCGGGTGCTGTTCGTGGAACAGCGGAATTAGCCGCCCCAGCCGGTGCAGGCCGAACGACATCGGCGCATTCACCCGCAGCACGCCGCGCAGTTCACCAATGCCGTCCCGTGCACGTTGCTCGGCCTCGTCCAGGGCGGCGATGACTTCCCGTGCCGCTTCGAAGTACTCGGCGCCCGCTTCCGTCAGATGCAGGCTGCGAGTGGTGCGCTGCAGCAGTTGAACGCCGATGGCTTCTTCCAGCGCCTGGATCTGTTTACTCACTTTTGAACGCGGCACGTCCATGGCACGGGCCGCTGCAGCAAAGCCGTTTTCGCCGACGGTGACGACGAACGCACGCATGCACTCGATGCGGTCCATGATTGTCCCTTTTTTGGAATCAATGAATCCGTATTTTAGGTAATTGTCTCGATATTGGCTAGCCCGTAAAGTTACTTCCAAGCCGCCAGCAACGCTGGAAGCACTTAAAAAACCAACTACAGACCATTAAAGGGAAGCCACCATGTCCATTCGCGAATTGCTCAACCCGTCCAACTCCACCCTGATCCTGATCGACCACCAGCCACAGATGGCCTTCGGTGTGCAGTCCATCGACCGCCAGACCCTGAAGAACAACACCGTGGCCCTGGCCAAAGCCGCCAAGATCTTCAACGTACCGACCATTTTCACCTCGGTGGAAACCAAGAGCTTCAGCGGCTATATCTGGCCGGAACTGCTCAGCGTATTCCCGGACCAGCAGCCCATCGAGCGCACCTCGATGAACTCCTGGGAAGACCAGGCACTGGTCGCCGCAGTGAAAGCGACCGGCCGCAAAAAATTGATCATGGCTGCGCTGTGGACCGAGGTCTGCCTGAACTTCCCGGCCCTGGAAGCCTTGGCTGAAGGCTACGAGGTGTACATCGTCACGGACGCGTCCGGCGGCACCACCAAGGAAGCCCACGACATGTCGATCCAGCGCATGATCCAGGCGGGTGCGGTGCCGGTGACCTGGCAGCAAGTGTTGCTCGAATACCAGCGCGACTGGGCGCACAAAGAGACCTACGACGAAGTGATGGACCTGGTGCGCGAGCACAGCGGCGCCTACGGCATGGGCGTGGATTACGCCTACACGATGGTGCACGGCGCGCCGCAGCGTCAGGTCAAGTAACTTGGTTGGGAGCCACGGCCCTTGGGCCGTGGCTTTTTTTGCGCATTTTTCGATCAGGGTTGCCCCATGACCACCACCACCGCCCGCTCCCCGTGGAGCCCGTTGAAACACTCGATCTTCCGTGGGCTCTGGCTCGCCAGCATCGCCTCGAACATCGGCACCTGGATGCACGAGGTCGGTGCCGGCTGGCTGATGACCTCGCTGTCGGCCAACCCGATGACCGTCGCCCTGGTGCAAGTCGCCAGCGCCGCGCCGATGTTCCTGCTGGCACTGCCGGCGGGTGCCCTGGCGGATATCGTCGACAAGCGCCGGTACCTGTTGATGGTGCAAGCCTGGATGGCCACGGTTGCGTTGCTGCTGGCGGTGTTGACCCTGAGCGGCCTGATGACCGTGCCGCTGTTGCTGCTGTTGACCCTGGGCATGGGCGTTGGCACGGCGCTGATGATGCCGGCGTGGTCGTCGCTGACCCCGGAATTGGTGCCGTCTGACGAGGTGCCCTCGGCGATTGCCCTCAGTAGTGTCGGCACCAACCTGGCCCGCGCGGTGGGCCCTGCAATTGCCGGCGTGCTGGTGAGCCTGGTGGGGCCGTGGGCCACGTTTGCGGTGAACGCACTGTCGTTTTTTGCGGTGATTTCGGTGCTGCTGCTCTGGAAGCGTGAAGCGCAAGTGGCCGTGTTGCCGGCCGAGCGGCTGTTCAGCGCCGTGCGTGTGGGCTGGCGTTATGCACGCAGTTCGCGGCCACTGCAGCGGGTGCTGGTGCGTACATTGGCGTTCTTCTTCGGTGCGAGCGCCGGCATGTCGTTGTTGCCTTTGATCGTGCGCGGCGAATTGCACGGCAGTGCGGCGCAGTTCGGGGTGTTGCTGGGCAGCGTCGGCGTGGGTGCGGTGCTGGGGGCGATGCTGTTGCCTCGTTTGCGCCAGGCACTGGCGGTGGACAAACTCGTGGCGATTGCCAGCCTGGTGTATGCCTTGGTGTTGTTTGCGCTGGCCTGGGTGCGCGAATTCTATGTGCTGATCCCGGTGATGCTGGTCAGCGGCGCGGCGTGGATCGCGGTGCTGTCCAGTTTCCAGGTGGCGGCCCAGACCTCGGTACCGGCCTGGGTGCGGGCCCGTGCGCTGGCGGTGTATATCCTGATGTTCTTTGGCTCGATGGCCCTTGGCGGTTTGCTCTGGGGCTGGGTCGCCAGCCATAGCTCCATGAGCCTGGCCCTGAGCGTTGCCGGTTCGGTGCTGGTCTTGGGCGTGCTGCTGACCTGGCGCGTGGCGCTGCCGCAACGCAAGGCCGAAGACCTGGCGCCTTCACTGCATTGGCCTCAGCCGTTGCTGGCAGAGGGTCAGGACGTCGAGCGCGGTCCGGTGATGGTGACGCTGGAATATGACATCGACCCGCAACATATCCAGGACTTCACCCAGGCCATGCACGCCCTACGCCGCATGCGCCAGCGCAATGGTTCGTTTTCATGGGGCCTGCTGCAAGACAGCCAGAACCCCCGCCGCTGGTGTGAAGTGTTCTACGACGAATCCTGGGTTGGGCACCTGCGCCACCACCAGCGCGTGACCCGCGCCGAATTGAAGATTGAAGCGGCGGCGCGGCGGTATCAGAGCGAAGGGGTGGAGATCGGAATTCGTCACTTTCTCCAGGGTTAACGCAACTTCAATGGATATTCGACCACCACATAGACCCGGTCGATATCATTCCCCGCCTGGGCCGTATTGGCGCGGTGGCTGACGTGGGACAACTGCACCGACAGGTCTTTGGCCGGGCCGGATTGAACCACGTAATGCAGGTCGATATCGCGCTCCCAGTGACGGCCCCCGCGGCCTTGCTGGAGTGCGTATGCGCCGTCTTGAGGGGCGTGGGTGCCGTCGATGCCACGGCCAGTGACGTAGCGGGTCATGAACTTCAAGCCGGGTATGCCGAAGGTGGCGAGGTTGAGGTCATAGCGCAGTTGCCAGGAGGCCTCCTCCGGGCCGTTGAAGTCGGCGTACTTGATGGAGTTGGCGAGGTAGATGGAGTCGCCGCCGACAAAGTCGAACGGGGTATTGCCGTTGATCTTCTGATACGCCAGGGTCACGGACTGCGCGGCAAAGCTGTATTTGCCCGCCAGGCTGTAGGCGGTGTTGTCGATGGCGCCCGCAACGGCGCGGCCTTGGTCTTGGGTGCGGTAGATATTGCTGTCCAGCATCCAGTTGGCCGGTGACCAGTGCAGGTTGGCGTAGTACTGGCGCCAGGTGTCGGTCAGTTGCGAGGCGTAGAGTGCGCCGCCCACGGGCTGGCCTTCGAAGAGTTGGCCTCCCAGAAAGTCGATGGCGCCGCTGCGGGTGCTCGCGCCGTAGCCACTGAAGTCGCCACGGCCCGTCGACGCATCCTGATTCTTGAACGCGGTGAAGTGCCCGGCTTGCCAGTGCAGGGCGTCGATTTCGCGACTGTCCAGCAACAAGCCCGTGGCGTATTCGGGTTGCAGGCGTTTGTCGGAGGTGTCGAACACGGGGGTTTCGACGGTCATTTCGCCCACCGACAGGGTGGTTTTCGACGCACGCAACTTGAGCGCGCCGCCTGCGCTGGAGTACTCGCTTTCACTGCGGCCGTCGCTGTCCAATGGCAGCAGACCGGTGCCGGCATGGCCTCTGCCACCGTCGAGTTTCAGGCCGACAAAGGCGTGGGCGTCCACTCCCACGCCAAGCGTGCCTGGCGTGAAGCCGGACGCGAAATTGGCGATGAACCCTTGGGCCCACTCTTGCTTGTGCGGCTTGCCTTCGGAGGACCGGTCTTTGTTGTCCAGGTAGAAATTGCGGCTGAGTACATCCAGGGTTGAATCGTCGATCAGTCCCGCCGCCAGCACGCTATTGCAAGTGCCGGCCAGCAGGAAGGAAAGCAGGGTTGGCGCGCGCATCGGTGTTGCCTCAAAGGATTTCCAATGAGGCCAAGGGTCGCGGAATGTTCAGCACAGTGATTGAACGGCTGTGCTGAATCGCTCTAGCTCAGGGCTTTTTCCGGCGCAGTCACGTGACTGGCGCCGAGCACAGCGGGCAATACCCCGGCGCGCAGGTCATTGCCACTGGGTTGCTGATACAGGCTCAGGCCAAATTCCGGCAGCACCGCCAGCAAGTAATCGAAGATATCGCCCTGGATACGCTCGTAATCCGCCCACGCGGTGGTGCGGGTGAAACAGTAGATTTCCAGCGGCACGCCCTGGGCGGTGGTCTGCATCTGGCGCACCATGCAGGTCATGTTCGGCTGGATATCCGGGTGGCTCTTCAAGTACGCCAGGGCATAGGCGCGGAAGGTGCCGAGGTTGGTCATGCGGCGGCGGTTGGCCGACAGCTGCGCGCTGTGGCCCTGGGCCTCGTTCCAGGCCTTGAGTTCGGACTGTTTGCGCCCGATGTAGTCGGTGAGCAGGTGCACCTGGGTCATGCGTACTTCTTCATCGTCGCGCAGGAAGCGCACGCCGCTGGCATCGATGAACAGGCTGCGCTTGATCCGCCGCCCGCCGGAGGCCTGCATGCCGCGCCAGTTCTTGAACGACTCGGACATCAGCCTCCAGGTAGGAATGGAGACGATGGTCTTGTCGAAGTTCTGCACTTTCACCGTGTGCAGGGTGATGTCCACCACATCGCCATCGGCGCCGACCTGGGGCATCTCGATCCAGTCGCCGACCCGCAGCATGTCGTTGCTGGTCAACTGCACGCTGGCGACGAACGACAGCAGCGTGTCCTTGTACACCAACAGGATGACCGCCGACATGGCACCCAGGCCCGACAGCAGCAACAGCGGCGACCGGTCGATCAGGGTGGCGACAATGATGATCGCGCCAAACACAAACAGCACCATTTTCGCTAGCTGCACGTAGCCTTTGATCGAGCGCGTGCGTGCGTGTTCGGTGCGTGCGTAGATATCCAGCAGGGCGTTGAGCAGGGCACTGATGGCCAGCACCAGGAACAGAATGGTGATTGCCAGCGCCACGTTGCCGATAAAGAGGATCGCGGTCTTGCTCAGGTCCGGCACCAGGTACAGGCCGAACTGGATCACCAGCGAGGGCGTCATCTGCGCCAGGCGGTGGAAAACCTTGTTGTGCCGCAGGTCGTTGAGCCAATGCAGCGCCGGTTGCCGGCCCAGCAGTTTGGCGGCGTGGAGGATGAGGTAGCGCGCAACCCGTCCAAGTAACAGTGCCACCACGAGCAACACCAGGAAGCCGAGGCTCGCATGCAACAGCGGGTGTTCATCGAGGGTGCCCCAGAGGTCTTGGACCTTGAGCCAGAGTTGTTTGATATCCATGGGTGAAACCAATTCTTCTATAAGACAAGACGGGGCAATTAGAGCATTGAAGTGCTACAAAGTTGGCTCTACAGACAAAAGTACTCACAAAAAACCAGCTGATTGCTACCGTTCGCGTAAAGAAACTCGGTTTGGACGGCCGAAACCGGTACCCTATGCCGCTGATATTTTGCATTTCTTCGAGGTAGCACCCGTGTTTTCCCAATTCGCCCTGCACGAACGCCTGCTCAAAGCCGTGGCCGAGCTTAAATTTGTCGAGCCTACGCCTGTGCAAGCAGCGGCCATCCCGCTCGCGCTCGAAGGGCGTGACCTGCGGGTGACAGCTCAAACCGGTAGTGGCAAGACCGCCGCTTTTGTCCTGCCTGTCCTGAACCGGCTGATCGGCCCGGCCAAGGTCCGCGTGAGCATCAAGACCCTGATCCTGCTGCCGACCCGCGAGCTGGCCCAGCAGACCTTGAAGGAGGTCGAGCGTTTCTCGCAGTTCACCTTCATCAAGTCCGGCATCATTACCGGCGGTGAAGACTTCAAGGTCCAGGCCGCCATGCTGCGCAAGGTCCCGGACATCCTGATCGGTACGCCGGGGCGCATGATCGAGCAACTCAATGCTGGCAACCTCGACCTCAAGGAGGTCGAAGTGCTGGTGCTGGACGAGGCCGACCGTATGCTCGACATGGGCTTTGCCGATGACGTGCAGCGTCTGGTCGGCGAGTGCGTCAACCGCCAGCAGACCATGCTGTTCTCCGCGACCACCGGCGGTTCGACCCTGCGCGACATGGTCGCCAAGGTGCTGAACAACCCTGAGCACTTGCAGGTCAACAACGTCAGCGACCTGAACGCCACCACGCGCCAGCAGATCGTCACCGCCGACCACAACGTGCACAAAGAGCAGATTCTCAACTGGCTGTTGGCCAACGAGACCTATCAGAAGGCCATCGTGTTCACCAACACCCGCGCGGCCGCCGATCGCATCTACGGCCGCCTGGTGGCCCAGGAATACAAGGCGTTCGTGCTGCACGGCGAGAAGGACCAGAAGGACCGCAAGCTGGCCATCGACCGCCTGAAGGCTGGCGGCGTGAAAATCCTGGTGGCCACCGATGTTGCCGCCCGAGGCCTCGATGTGGACGGCCTGGACCTGGTGATCAACTTCGACATGCCGCGCAGCGGCGACGAATACGTGCACCGTATCGGCCGTACCGGGCGTGCTGGTAACGATGGCTTGGCCATCTCGCTGATCTGCCACGGCGACTGGAACCTGATGTCGAGCATCGAGCGCTACCTGAAGCAGTCGTTCGAGCGCCGCACCATCAAGGAAGTCAAAGGCACCTACACCGGGCCGAAGAAGGTCAAGGCGTCGGGCAAGGCTGTTGGCGTGAAGAAGAAAAAGACCGACGCCAAGGGCGACAAGAAGAAAACCGGCGCCAAGTCGCCGACCAAGCGCAAGATCGCCAACCGTCCGAAGACCGACAACCTGTCGCTCGTCAGCAAGGATGGCATGGCCCCGCTCAAGCGCCGCAAGCCAGAAGCACCGGCCGCCGAGTAACGCGGGCAGGTGTGAAAAAACCGGACGATTGTCCGGTTTTTTTATGCCTTCAACTGTTGGCCTTGGCCGCCGCTTCGTCCAGATCCTTGAGGCGTTGTTCGATCAACTGGCATTTATCGGGCAAGTCGGCGGCCGCCGTGTCCACGTCCATTTTACGCAACGCTTCATTGATCTCCTTGGCTTTGGCCGGGTTGTGTTCAGTGACGCTCCTGACCTTTTCGGCGAGCTGTTCACGCTTCTGCGTGGCCTCTTCCGGCGTGCAGGCCCACGCGGGCACGGCACTCAACAACGCGACGGCAATGGCCAGGTTTTTCAGGGTTTTCATGGTCGGACCTCCTTGGCGGTTATGTGCAGTTGAGGGGGCGAACGTCTGGAAAGTTCAGAGAACTGACGCCCGTCAGTCAGGCTGAACGGCGGCTGACCCCGCGTGTCACACCTCAAGACGGGCTAACTTTTCTGTGGCCTGAAGGAGGAATCAGGATGACGACTTACAACTGGGATCTGATCGAACGTTTGCTGCATGAAGTGCAGAACGGTGAAGGCAGCTTTGCTCCGCGCAAGTACGCCGAAGAGGAAGCGGCTGAAAAAGCGACGGCGGGGGAGAGCACCGGCAATCTGGATACGTTGAAAAAGACCGCTGCGGACTATGAAGCGCTGTTGTTCAAGCGGGGCTTCATTGAGTCACGTCCTGAGGAAGAGGGCGGCAATGGCGAGAACTTCATCCTCACCCCACTCGGTGCGCAGTTGCTGGCGCTGATCGACAGCTCGATCCCGGGCAACGATCACCCGCGTCAGGTGCTGGATGAACAGCCGGATGCGCTGGACCCTGCAACCTTTGCCGAGGTGGCCTCAAAGGCTCAGATCGCCTGACACCTGTAGGCGCGGGCAAGCTCGCGCCTTCGATTCAGGCCTGTGCAGCCTTGAGGCATTTGAGGGCCTTGAAATCGTTGCGCACGCCGTCGATCTTTTGCGTCAGCTTCAAGCGTTGTTGCGGGGTGCTCTCGGCCATCAGGTCCACCAGCAAGCTGCGCGCTGCGGCTTCCGTCTGGGCATAGGCGGAACGGTAGGCAGGCGTCCACAGGCTTTCCCTGTCCACCAATAGCTGCTGCATCTTCTGCGAGAAATCGGCGCTGTGGCGTTGATCGACGGCGGCGATAAACTGTGTCTGCCAATGCGCGCGGTTGCCGATCCACGCCTCATTCTGATTGCCCAGGCCGGTAGACCAGGCCATGACCCGTTCCTGCTGGCGGGCACTGAGCGGACCAATCCACGCATCCAGGCGTTTGCTCATGCGGTCGGCGCGGTCTTTGATCTGCTGTGGCAGCGGCGGCTTGAGGTAATCGTCCTGGCGTTTACGCAAGTCCTTGGCCAGGGCCGCTTTCATCTCCTTGACCTGTTGGTCATCCAGACCCTTGAGCAGTTGGATGGCAGACGGTGTGATTTCCCGGGCGACCTCGGCGATGGCCTGCTTGGCCTCGACGGTACGGTTTTGCAACGCGGCATCGGTGACCTGGTTGTCGTCGACCATTTGCTGCAAGCGGTCCAGCCAGTCCAGGTAACCCGGCAGCTGCGTAGTGCAGTGCCAGGCCAGATGTTCCTTGAGTGTGTCGTTGAACCAGCTTTTCTGCCCGGCGTTCATGTCCAGGTAGTCGTTGAGGGTCCAGGGGATGATCACATCCAGGTTGCGGTAGGCCAGGCCCACACGATTGCAGGCGGTGAGCGCCAGGCTCAGGGTCAACAGTACTATCAGGAGTTTGAGCCGACGCAGCATGGGCAGGTCCTTGCGCAGAGGGAGTCAATGCATGTGAACCCGCGCTGGGGGCGACAGTTCAGCCTGTCAATAAAACGCGTGTGCGGCCTTCAAGGTCAACAGGCCATCGCATTGCGAATTGTGTCCTGAGTACGCTGAGCAATCGCCGCCGCTGAGGCTTGAGTCGCTGTAGATGAGGTTGAGGTCGACACCTCTCCATTGCCGCGACAACTGCACTGACCAGTCGCTGAAGGTGCGGATGGAACCGCCTTCTACCGAGACCGGGCTACCCAGTTGATGCGTGGTGTACTTCATGCTCACGCCGATGCCGAACGGCTGGGTACCGCTGAGGTCGGCGAACAAGGTGCTGTCCTGGCGGTCGGGGTCGTTGCTGAAGGAAGCGCCGAAGCGGTTGCCCAACAGGTTGAGGCCGCCGTAGAACTCCTGGCTGTCGAGGGGGCTGAGTCGGGGGTAGCTGTAATGGATCAGCCCGACTTCGTAACCCAGGGTCTGGTCGAAAGGGTGCTTGAACCCCATGTAGGAGTCGACTTCAAGGTTGCTGTCGGGTGACAGGCCCATGCTCGGTGAAAACTGGCCGATGTACAGGCCGCTGTCGTGGCTAAGGTCCAGCCCGCCATGAAATGAGTCACTGCCGGGGGACGTGGGCTTGACCAGCCCTTGGGCCATGCTGCGGCTGGGCGTGGTGCCCAATTTCAGGTCGAAGTCGCCCAGTTCGCGCTGAAAGATCTGCGCTTCGGCAAGGGGGCAGGCTGCCAGGGCACCGACCAGGAATATGCAGGATTTGACCATGCTTCACTCCATGAAAAGCGAGGAGCAGTAACGAGGATGTCGAGCAGATGCCCGAGCTAGACGTGTGCAAGCATACCGGCGAATGTCAGGTGATGAGGCCCGTTCGTCGATTAGCGTTGTTTTTGAGTGCAGGAGGAGGGGATTTCTAGCTCTAGTCCTAGCGCCTTGATGGCAAGGCGCTTAGGGACCAGGTGTACTGCGCAGTGTTACTTCTTGCCCAGGCTGATCTGCTTGGACGGGCCGAAAGTCTGGCCGCTCACGCCCTTGGCAATCTGCTGGATTTCGCCGCCGGACTTGAGGAATGCAGCGATCTGGCTGTTGATCGATTCGCTGGTTTCAACGGCGGGAGCTGGCTTTGCTTTGCTGTTGGATGCTTTTACGCGCATGGCGGCCACTAACCTGTAGAAAATTAACTTGGCCAGGCATCGTACAGGAAATACTTGACAATTGCTTGGCAAATATCTCCCGGGAATACAGGCTGCGCGTGTGAATGATCAAAGTCTATCGATGAAATAAGGCCCTAACTTACTGTTTTAACTGAGATCCCTCGGGAAGGTCGTGGCAGGGATTGCCGCACCATTCTGTCGAGTGACCTGACGAGCGGGGCGGTGCCACTGGTGCGCCACTCCAGCCCGCGATTTTTCAGGCGTGCGCGCGTGATGAGCGCAAAACGGGTAGAATGCCGCCCACGTAATGAGGGTGATGAACATGGCTCTAGTCGGGCGCTACAACAGCTTGCAAGTGGTAAAGCATACTAACTTTGGTTTGTACCTGGACGGTGCGCAAGACGGTGAAATCCTCTTGCCTAACCGGTATATCCCAAAAGATATTCCCAGTGAAGATGAAGACTGGCTAAACGTGTTCATTTACTTGGACAGCGATGACAAACTTATCGCCACGACTGAAAAGCCGAAAGTTCAAGTCGGCGAATTCGCCAGTTTGAAAGTGGTCGAAGTCAACAGCATTGGTGTCTTCCTCGATTGGGGTTTACCCAAGGATCTGTTGCTGCCGTATTCGGAAGAAAAGCGCCAGATGACGGCCGGCGAATATTGCGTGGTGCACGTCTACCTCGACAAGCACACCAAGCGCATTACCGCTACCGCGCGCCTTGACCGTTACTTGGACAAGACGCCGGCCAACTATCAAGTGGGCCAGGAGGTCGACCTGCTGGTGGCCGAAGCCACTGACATGGGCTTCAAGGCGATCATCAATAACAAGCACTGGGGCCTGATTCACAAAAACGAAGTGTTCAAGTTCCTGCGGCCGGGCAAGGAAGAGAAGGGCTTTATCAAAGAGATCCGGGCCGATGGCAATATCAGCCTGAGTTTGCAGCCAGTGGGTCAGGAAGCGGCGTCGAGCCTGAACTCCAAGATCCTCGCCAAGTTGCGCGAAAACAACGGCAGCCTGCCTGTCAGCGACAAGAGCGACCCGGCCGTGATCAGCAACTTGTTCGGCGTGAGCAAGGGCAACTTCAAGAAGGCCATTGGTGCCCTCTACAAGCAAGGCCAGATCGTGATTCATGCGGATCGCATTGAACTAAGCTGAGTGCCGTTTGCTCTGCTGTAGGAGCGAGCTTGCTCGCGAAAGTATTCCAGACGCATCGCGGCGTTGGACGTGCATTTTTCGCGAGCAAGCTCGCTCCTACAGTGGGTCTTCCCAATGTTCAAAAAAAAGCTGTTCGCTTACCTCGCAACCTTACTCGCCTTTCTAATACTGGATGGCCTCTGGCTTGGCGTCCTCATGGGCCCGACCTACAAATTTCTGCTGGGCCCGCTGATGCTTGATCAGCCCCGCCTGTTGCCCGCTGTCGTTTTTTATCTCCTGTACGTCTTCGGTTGCGTGGTGTTCGTGGTCTTGCCCAGTCTCAGCTGGCAACGCGCCGCGCGCCTGGGGGCGTTGCTAGGACTGGTGGCCTACGGCACGTATGACCTGAGCAACTGGGCCACGCTGACGGGCTGGTCTGCCCAATTGGCGGTGATGGACATGGCCTGGGGGACCTTCCTGACGGCGGCGTGCTGCACGGTCGGCTGGTTGTGTGCACATCGAGTGCGTCAGTGATTGTGTCCAGGATGAGTGTGCGCCGCTTCTGAGGCTGGCCTCATTCTCTGAGCCTTCGTCGAACCCATTGGCATGTATTCTGCTGAAGTCTGCCGTACAGGCGACCAGGCACGTGGTGATGGCTGCGCGCGAAGGTCGAATCCACTGCCCCCACGAAGTAACCCAGGTAGTTGGCGGCGGCGATCAGGCTGGCACTGGTCAGGTCAATTTGACCCTCATTGAGCAAATGAGGCATCTGCGGGGTGAGAGCAAAACGGCCGATGCCCATGGCCATCATCAGCGCGACAAAACTGGCGAGTAAGCGAACACAGGGTGACATGGTGTGTATTCCTGCTGGAAAACGAATGTCATCAGGCTGAAGCGCTTTGTTTTTCAATAAAATTGAATAATAGTGAGTAACTTGTTCAGTTTTGGAGAAAGGTATGGAGTTCAGTCAATTGCGCATTTTCCAGGCGGTGGCGGAAGAGGGCTCCATCACGCGGGCGGCCGAGCGCCTGCACCGCGTGCCGTCAAACCTGTCGACCCGGCTCAAGCAAATGGAGGAGCAGCTGGGCGTAGAGCTGTTCGTGCGCGAACGTCAGCGTTTGCAGCTTTCTCCTGCGGGCAAGGTGCTGCTGGACTACAGCGCCCGTCTACTTGCCCTGCATGATGAGGCGCACGGCGCGGTGCAAGGCGGGCAACCGGCTGGCGACTTTGTACTCGGCAGCATGTACAGCACCGCCGCGATTCACTTGCCGAAACTGTTGGCGCAGTACCACAAGGCTTACCCCATGGTGAACCTGCAGGTGCAGTCGGCGCCCAGCGGCGAGTTGCTTGAAGGCCTGATTACCGGACGGCTGGACGCAGCCCTGGTGGATGGGCCGCTGACCATCGCCACGCTGGACGGCGTGCCGCTGTGTGAGGAGCGTCTGGTGCTGATCTGTGAAGCCGACCACCCGCCGGTGCACGGGCCCCAGGATGTGGCCGGCCGCGCCGTGTTCACGTTCCGGCGCAGTTGCTCGTACCGCGCACGGCTGGAGACCTGGTTTTCCCATGAGCGCGTGGCCATGGGCCGGGCGATCGAGATCGAGTCATACCAAGGCATGCTCGCTTGCGTGATCGCCGGTTCCGGGGTGGCGCTGATGTCCGAATCCATGCTCGACAGCCTGCCCGGCAAGGACAGCGTGTCCGTTCATCCGTTGACCGGGCCTTTTGCCACTGCCACCACTTGGCTGATGTGGCGAAAGGGCATGCTCGGCGCTAATCTCAATGCATGGATCGACGTGCAGCAACAGGGCAGCGCCGGCCTCGGGCAAGACATGCGCGCCATCGCTTGAACGAACCGTCAGGATTCAGATCAATTCAGTAATAGTTCGTTGTGGTTTTGTCCAAGCATTGCGTAGGACTTAGGGCTACTATCGATGTAGGAAGAGGCGAAAAAGCTTGCGCCAATCAGCATTACCCTCAAAGGGGGCAAACCATGAAAGAGAAAATTCAAAACTGGCTTCACGACCTCGGTATTGCGCTGGGCATCATTGAACCACCGCTGCAACCGATCCCTATTCGTACTGACGATGAGCACCGCCGTTCGCGTCGCCGTTAGGACGTGTGAAACGCTCACATCAATACAAGCGTTGGCGTGAGCGATTCAACGTCGTTTTATCAAGATGGTGATATCTGGGTTTCCCCAAAACTGCGCTGGTGTTCAGGGATTGGGCTGTCCTTGTCAAAATCGCCTACGACCTCGTATCTTCCATCAAGTGGTGGGGGCACTTGAAAGAAGATTTGGTCTTTACTGTTTCTTTGAAGGGCGATATAGAATCCTTCAGCACCCTCGAGTCCTTTGAATTGCACCCTCACGACGCCTGAGTAGAGGCCTACGTTTGGTCCGTTCAGGAATACCCAATCTTTGAGTATCAGCACCTTCGGTACCAGAGCGCCTGGAGGGTGCGGTTGTTTCGAAGTTGTCATTTTTTTCTCCTCATTTTTCATACCGGTGGGATCGAGTAATGAGCCCAGGGATTCAAGAATAGGAAAAGTTTCATTCGGGTTTCTACTGTCGGAAATAACAGTCTCGACCAGCGGTGAATACGAATTTCCCGCAAAAAAACGGGTGCGACATCCGACGTCGCACCCGCTGAAGAAACCACTCACAATCAAGCCGCGATTTACACCGTGCTTGCCACCTGCACCTGCGGTTTGCGCGACAGCACACTCACCAGCACAAAACTCACCAGCCCGATCGCCAGGCTGTAGTAGATCGGTGTGTTCGCATCCAGCCCATCCTTGAACATGAACACCAGCGCGGTCACGAAGCCCAGTGTCATCGAGGTGATGGCCCCTGAGGTGGTCGCGCGCTTCCAGAAAATCGCGCCGATCAGCGGGATCAGCATGCCACCCACCAACAGGTTGTAGGCCAGGGTCAGGGCGCTGATCACATCGTTGACCACCAGCGCGATGCCCAGCACGGCGATGCCCGTCAGCATCGTGAACAGGCGGTTGATCGTCAGACTCGATTGTTTGCCACCCCGCAGGCGTGGCAGCAGGTCTTCGGTCAGCACGGTGGAGGCGGCGAGCAAGCCGGCGCTGGCGGTCGACATCATTGCCGCCAGTGCTGCGGCGATCACCAGGCCGCGGATGCCGTCGGGCAGCGAGGCTTTGACGATTGCTGCGAACGCATTGTTGACATTGTCCAGGTCCGGGATCAGCACATGGGCGGCCATGCCGATCAACGCGCAGGCCAGCCCGTAGAGAATGCAGTAGAAGCCGGCGAAGGTCCCTGCGTACCGGGCGACCTTTTCGTCGCGGGCGGTGAACACCCGTTGCCAGATGTCCTGGCCGATCAGGATGCCGAAGAAGTAAATCATGAAGTAAGTGATGATGGTGTCCCAGCCAATCGCGGTGAAGCTGAAGCTCGACGCCGGCAGCTTGGCCACCAGCTCATCCCAGCCGCCGACGCGGTACAGGCAGATGGGCAGCAGGATGAACATCAGGCCGACGGTCTTGATCACGAACTGCACGATATCGGTGAGGGTCAGCGACCACATGCCGCCGATGGTCGAGTACACCACCACCACGCCACCGCCCAGCAGCACCGAGATCCAGAACGGCAGGCCAAACAGCACCTGCAGCACGGTGCCGATGGCCAGGATCGAGGTCACACCGATCATCAATGCGTAGGCCAGCATGATCACTGCACTGGCTTGGCGGGCCATGGGGTTGTAGCGCTTTTCCAGCACCTGGGTGACGGTGAAGATTTTCAGCTTGAGCAGGGGCTTGGCCAGGAACAGGTTCAGCGCAATGATCCCGGCACCCAGCGCAGCGCATAGCCAGAAACCCGAAATACCATGCACATAGCCCAGGCGCACGGTGCCGACGGTGGATGCACCGCCCAATACCGTGGCGGCCATGGTGCCCATGTACAGCGACGGGCCCAGGTTGCGCCCGGCCACCAGGTAGTCCTCGTGAGTCTTGGCGCGGCGCATGCCGTAGTAGCCGAGCACGAGCATGCCGGCGGCGTAGATGAGTACGACGAATAGATCCAAAGCCATGACGGCGGTTCTCCGATTATTTCTTATTGTGGTGAAGAGACTTGCTGTGTCGAGGGCGCGTGCTCCCTGGCACGTTCCCTCACCAAAACGGCGGGCCCATACACCGCAGCCGGCTCCGGAAACAGACGAAGCAATGTCAGGTACATCACTGACGCCAACCCCAGCGTTACCGGCAAGCTGATATCAATGCCCTGCGCCAGATTGCCCAGCGGCCCGACAAACTGCCCCGGCAAGTTGACGAAGCACAGCCCCACCAGCGCACTCGGAATCCAGGCCCCCAGGCCGCGCCAGTTCCAGCCATGGTTGAACCAGTAGCGGCCACCGGTTTCGCCACGGGTGAACACCTGCAGATCATCCGGGCAGTAGAAGCCGCGACGCACGATAAGGCCGATGATCATCATCACCATCCACGGTGTGGTGCAGGTGATGATCAGCACGGCGAAGGTCGACACGCTCTGCACCAGGTTGGCGGCGAAACGTCCGATGAAGATGAAGGCAATCGACATCACCCCGATCAGCAACGTGGCCTTGACCCGTGACAACAGGCGCGGAAACACGCTGGACATGTCCAGCCCCGTGCCATACAGCGACGTGGTGCCGGTGGACATCCCGCCGATCACGGCGATAAGGCACACCGGCAGGAAGAACCAGCCCGGCGCCACCGCCAACAGGCCGCCGACGTAGTTGTTGGCTGCGATGTAGTCCGGTGCCTTGACCGCCACGATGGTCGCAGTGGCCAGGCCGAACAGGAACGGGATCAAGGTGGCTATCTGTGCCAAAACCACCGCGAACATGATGCGAATCTTCGGCGTTTCCCGTGGGATGTAGCGCGACCAGTCACCCAGGAACGCGCCAAAGGAAATCGGGTTGCTCATGGCCACCAGCGCAGCGCCGATAAACGCAGCCCAGAACCCGGTCTGGCCCATGGCGACGGTGCCGGCAAAGTGACTGTCGAAAGCCGGTGCAAACGCGAAGATCCCCAGCAAAAACAGGAGGCTCGCCGCCCATACCGCAATGCGGTTGACCCACAGCATGAAGCGAAAGCCGTAGATGCATACCGTCAGCACCAGCAAGGCAAACAGACCGTAGGCCAAGCCCAGGGTGAGGTCGGTTTCCGGCAGGCCGATCAGTCGTTTCGCACCGCCCACCAGCGCATCGCCCGAGCTCCACACCGACAGTGAGAAGAACGCAATGGCCGTCAGCAGTGACAGGAACGAGCCGACGATCCGTCCGTGCACGCCAAAGTGCGCGCCGGAAGACACGGCGTTGTTGGTGCCATTGATCGGCCCGAACAGGCCCATGGGCGCCAGGATCAGCGCACCCACCAGCACGCCCAGCACAATCGCCCAGACACCGGCCTGGAACGACAGGCCGAACAGCACGGGAAACGAACCCAGCACGGCGGTGGCGAAGGTATTGGCACCGCCGAAGATCAGCCGGAACAGATCCTTGGGGCCGGCGGTACGTTCCTGGTCCGGGATCTGCTCGACCCCGTTGGTTTCTATCTTGCGAATACGTTTATCGTTGTTTTTATTATTCATGATCAGCTCCGATCACATTGGCTAAGGGGGCGGCAGCCCTTCCGGCATGGCGGACAAATGTTCGTGACAGGCCAGCCACAGGCCTTCTTGTTGTTCTGCGCCAAACCCTTGCCGTTTGAAGACAATGGTCTCGCGTTCCTGGCTGAAAAATTGCTCCCCGTTCATGCGCAGCTCGGTGGCCACGTCATGAATGAAAATCGCCACGTCGCCTTGCAGGCTGACAGTGGCGTTGCTCGACGTGCAGGACAGCACTTCGAACCCCTCGTCCCGGCGCCAGCTGTCCCACAACGCCTGGTAGGCATCGCGACTGAGCAGTGGCTGGGGGAGGGTGTAGAACACAAAGGTCGCGTCACTGCTGAACGCGCCGAAGTAGGCGGCGCGATCATTGCGGGCGAAGGCCGCCACCAGGTCGGCGGCGGCGTGCAGCACGGCTTGCGCGCTCATCAGCGGTGCGCCACGCCAGGCAGTACGCAGAGCATTTCGTACAGCAGGTTGGCGCCCAGCAGCGAGGTGTTGCCGGTGGTGTCGTAGGGTGGTGAAACTTCTACCAAGTCGCAACCAATCAGGTCGAGGCCCTGGCAGCCACGGATGATCTCGATCGCCTGGATGGTGGTCAACCCGCCGATTTCCGGGGTGCCGGTGCCCGGTGCCCAGGCTGGGTCGATGCCGTCGATATCAAAGCTCAGGTACACCGGGCCACCGCCGACTTTTTCCCGTACTTCCGCCATCAGGGGGGCGAGGGAGTGGTGCCAGCATTCTTCGGCCTGGACGACGCGAAAGCCTTGTTTGCGGCTCCAGTTGAAGTCTTCGGCGGTATAGCCCTGGGCGCGCAGCCCGATCTGCACCACGCGGTCACAATCGAGCAGGCCTTCCTCCACCGCACGGCGGAACGTGGTGCCATGGGCGATCTTCTCGCCGAACATATGGTCGTTGACGTCGGCGTGGGCATCGATGTGCACCAGCCCGACCTTGCCGTGTTTCGTGTGGATGGCCCGCAGGATCGGCAGGGTGATAGTGTGGTCGCCGCCCAGGGTCAGGGGGATCACATCGTGCTCGAGGATCTCGTCGTAGGCTTCTTCGATGATGCGCACGGCGTCGAGCAGGTTGAAGGTGTTGATCGCCACGTCGCCGATGTCGGCCACTGACAGCGAGTCGAACGGCGCAGCGCCGGTGGCCATGTTGTAAGGGCGGATCATCACGGATTCGGCGCGGATTTCACGCGGCCCGAAGCGGGTGCCGGCGCGCAGCGAGGTGCCGATATCCAGGGGCACGCCGACAAAGGCGGCGTCCAGGCCCTTGGCCGATTGCAGGTGGGGAAGACGCATCATGGTGGCGATGCCGGCGAAGCGCGGCATTTCGTTGCCGCCCAGTGGTTGGTGAAAGATCTTGTCCACGGGAGTGCCTCATCGTTGTTGTGTTTATCAGGGGCCGATTCTGCGAAATCCCCCTCGACGAAAGAATCGGCAGGGGCAAATAGTTAGTTCAGATTTTTCTAAACTAAAGCCTGGGGTAAACTGCGTTCAAATGTGGGAGGGGGCTTGCTTGCCCCCTCCCACAGGTTTTCGTGTGCCTCCGGAGCTGACCATGGCCAACGCCTTGCCCGACCTGAAACTCCTGCGCATCTTCGTCAGCGTCGTGCGCCACCAGGGGTTCGCCAACGCACAGCACGAACTCAACCTGTCCACGTCGGCCATCAGCACTTATATGAGCCAACTGGAATCAGCCTTGGGCCTGGTGCTGTGTCATCGCGGCCGGGGCGGTTTCAGCCTGACCAGCAAGGGCGAGCTGTTCCACCAGGAAACCCTGCGCCTGCTCGGCGAACTGGAAGGCTTCGAACAATACGCCGCCGCGTTGAAAGGCGAGTTGCGCGGCACCCTCAAGCTCGGCGTGCTGGATTCCACCGTCAGTGACAAGGCCTTGCCGTTCGCCGAGGTCATCGGCGCCTACAGCCTGGAGCACCCGGCGGTGCACCTGCATTTGTCGGTGATGAGCCCTTATGAATTGCAACTCGGTGTACAGGACAACCGCCTTGACCTGGCCATCGGCGCCTTCTCCAACCGCATGAGCGGGCTGATCTACATGCCGCTGTATCGCGAGCAGCACTGGCTGTATTGCAGCACCCGGCACCCGCTGTTCAACGAGCGGCGCATCCCCGAACAAGTCATCACCCAGCAACGCATGGTCGGTCGCGGCTACTGGAGCCAGGCCGAGCTGGCGCGCCACGGTTTCAAACACAGCGCTGCAACGGTGGAAAGCATGGAAGCGCAGTTGATCCTGGTGCTCTCTGGCGCCTACATCGGCTACCTGCCCGAACACTACGCCCAGGCGTGGGCGGACAAAGGCGATCTGCGCGTGCTGCTGCCGGCCACCTTTGGCTACCAGGCGCCATTCTCGATGATCATGCGCCGTGGTCGCAGCCGCGAACCACTGATCCAGACCTTCCGCGATCTACTCAAAGCCCAGCTCAACCAGGCCTGAAAAAAACCATGTCCAGACCCCAATGCTCCCGCTGCCTGCGGCCCGCCACCCACTGCCTGTGCGAGCTGATCCCCAGCCTCGACAGCCGCACCCGCGTGTTGCTGTTGCAGCACCCGAGCGAGGTCAACCATGCGCTCAATACTGCGCGGCTGGCCGCGCTGGGCTTGAACAATGCGCAGTTGGTGGTGGGCGAGGTGTTTGATGACTTGGCGACTGTATTGAACGTGCCCGGTTACCAGGCGCGGCTGCTGTTTCCGGCGGACGATGCGCAGACGTTGCAGGCCTATTCGCCGAGCGATGAGCCGCTGTTGCTGGTAGTCCCCGACGGCACCTGGCGCAAGGCGCGCAAGATGCTGCATCTCAATCCGTTGTTGGCGGCGTTGCCGAGGGTGACGTTGACAGCGGGCGCGGTCTCTCGTTATCGACTTCGCAAGGCGCCAGCGCCGGGGGCATTGTCGACGATCGAAGCCATTGTTCAGGCGTTGCAGGTGTTGGAGGCACCGGTATCTTTCGAACCGTTGCTCAAGCCATTTGAAGCGTTGATTGAAGGCCAGATCGCAGCGATGGGAGATGATGTGTTTCAGAGAAACCATGGCTAGCAGGTTCACCGAGTCGCGGCCATCGGGGGCAAGCTCCTTCCCACATTTTGATCGGTGAACACAATCAGGGGAGGGGGCTTGAGGGCCCCCCAAATTTTTACTTATGCCCTTAAGTAATAAGCACCGCACTTTGCGTGATATGGCCTGCCGGCCTTTCCCGGTATGATGTCCGCCCCCGCAGTCTGGATTGCGAATACGCCATGACCTTGCAGTACCCTACAATCGCCGATTGCGTCGGCAACACGCCCCTGGTCCGCTTGCAACGCATGGCGGGAGAAACCAGCAACACCCTGTTGCTCAAGCTTGAAGGCAACAACCCGGCCGGTTCCGTGAAGGACCGCCCAGCGTTGTCGATGATCACCCGCGCCGAGTTGCGCGGGCAGATCAAGCCCGGAGACACCCTGATCGAAGCCACCTCGGGTAACACCGGGATCGCCCTGGCCATGGCCGCCGCGATCAAGGGTTACAAGATGGTGCTGATCATGCCCGACAACGGCAGCGCCGAGCGCAAGGCGGCAATGACCGCCTATGGCGCCGAGCTGGTGCTGGTGACGCAGGAGGAGGGCATGGAAGGTGCCCGCGACCTCGCCGAGCGCATGGCCGCCGAAGGCCGTGGCCAGGTGCTGGACCAGTTCGCCAACGGCGACAACCCCGAAGCGCACTACACCTCCACCGGCCCGGAAATCTGGCGCCAGACCGGGGGCACCATCACCCATTTCGTCAGCTCCATGGGCACCACCGGTACCATCATGGGCAACTCGCGCTACCTCAAGGAGCAGAACCCGGCGATCCAGATCGTCGGTCTGCAGCCGATGGAAGGCGCGGCGATTCCCGGTATCCGCCGCTGGCCGGAAGAGTACCTGCCGAAAATCTACAACTCGACCCGCGTGGACCGCATCATCGACATGGCCCAGCGTGAAGCCGAAGACACCACCCGTCGCCTGGCCCGTGAAGAAGGCATATTCTGCGGCGTGTCCTCCGGCGGCGCCGTGGCCGGTATGTTGCGTCTGTCTGCGGAGCTGGAAAACGCCGTGATCGTCGCGATCATCTGTGACCGAGGCGACCGTTACTTGTCGACCGGCATTTTCGACGAACCCAACTGATGGCCAAGCACGAGAAAGGCCTGCGCTTCCAACCGACGGGTGGCAGCCGCGCCCCGCAGATTCCGGTGGGCAAGAAGCAGCGCCTGACCATCGAGCGCCTGGCCAATGACGGCCGGGGCATTGTGTTCTTTGAAGGCCGTACCTGGTTTGTCAACGGCGCGCTGGCCGGCGAAGAAGTCGAGGCGCGGGTGCTGGGCGCCCATGGCAAGATCGTCGAGGCTCGCACCGAGCGGGTGTTCAAGGCCAGCGAACTGCGCCGCCCGGCGCCGTGTGCGCACGTTGGCCGCTGCGGTGGTTGCAGCGTGCAACACCTGTCCCATGACGAACAACTCGCCCTGAAACAGCGCATGCTCGCCGAGCAATTGTCCCGCGTGGCCGGTGTCGAACCGCAAGCGTGGGCAGCGCCTTTGAGCGGCCCGGAATTCGGCTACCGCCGTCGCGCCCGTGTGGCCGTGCGTTGGGATGCCAAGGCGAAATATCTTGAAGTGGGTTTTCGTGCCGTTGCCAGCCAGGACATCGTCGCCATCGACGATTGCCCGGTGCTGGTACAGGCCTTGCAACCGATCATGCAGCGCCTGCCAAACATGTTGCGCCGGCTGAGCAAGCCGCAGGCCCTGGGGCATGTGGAATTGTTCAGCGGCACCTCCGTGGCAGTATTGCTGCGCCATATGGCGCCGTTGTCGGATGCCGACTTGCAGGTCCTGAAAGAATTTTGTGCCTTCCATGAAGCCCAGTTGTGGCTGCATGGCGAGGGCCAGCCGGAACCGCTGGAAATCGACGCCGTATTGGGTTTTCGATTGGAACAGTGGGGCCTGGAACTGGCCTACCGTCCGGGTGACTTCGTGCAGGTCAATGCCGAGGTCAACGCCGCGATGGTCGCCCAGGCCCTCGAGTGGCTCGCGCCGCAGCCCGACGAACGGGTGCTGGACCTGTTTTGCGGCCTGGGCAATTTCGCCTTGCCGCTCGCCAGACAAGTGCGTGAAGTGGTGGCGGTAGAAGGCGTGCAGACCATGGTGGACCGCGCGGCCGTCAATGCCGTCAGCAACAATTTGCATAATGCGCAGTTTTTTCAGGCCGATTTGTCCCAGCCTTTGACTGACGCAGAATGGGCCAAGCAGGGCTTTTCTGCGGTACTCTTGGACCCACCTCGTGATGGTGCCCTGGAGGTTGTGCGCAAGCTCGCGACACTGGGGGCCAAGCGCCTGGTGTATGTGTCCTGCAACCCGGCGACGCTGGCGCGGGACACGGTGGAGTTGGTCAAGCAAGGCTACCGGCTAAAACGTGCCGGGATCCTCGACATGTTTCCGCAGACAGCGCATGTCGAGGCCATGGCGTTATTTGAAGCGGGCTAGGATGCCCGTTTAATCCGACTGGCCTGCATACTTCGTGGCCTGTGAGCTGCCAGGAAGTTTGCGGTAAAAGGTTGGCGATGAATTTGGCGCATCCAAGGTGCGTCGTAGGGAAGGTAAGCAAGATGGTACAGGTGAGAGCACACCAGCCGATCAACACCGACGGCAGTATCAATCTCGAGGCATGGCTGGATCATGCCATCAGTGTCGACCCGGCACTCGATCGTGAAGCCTTGAAAGCGGCCTGCGAGTTCGCTCGTGAGTCTGAGCAGCAAGATAATGCTTCCAAGAACCTGTGGGCCGAAGGCACTTCCAGCTTCCGCACCGGGTTGGAGATCGCCGAGATCCTCGCCGATCTCAAGCTGGACCAGGATTCGCTGATCGCCGCCGTGCTCTATCGCGGCGTGCGTGAAGGGCATATCCCGTTGCCTACCGTCAGCCAGCGTTTCGGCGCCGTGGTGGCCAAGTTGATCGACGGCGTGCTGCGCATGGCCGCCATCAGCGCCAGCCTCAGCCCGCGCCAGTCGATGGTGCTGGGCACCCAGGGCCAGGTGGAAAACCTGCGCAAGATGCTGGTGGCGATGGTCGACGACGTCCGTGTCGCCCTGATCAAGCTGGCCGAGCGCACCTGCGCGATCCGTGCGGTAAAGACCGCCGACGACGAGAAGCGCAACCGTGTTGCCCGTGAGGTCTTCGATATCTACGCGCCACTGGCGCACCGCCTGGGCATCGGCCATATCAAGTGGGAGCTGGAGGATTTGTCCTTCCGCTACCTTGAACCCGATCAATACAAACAGATTGCCACCCTGCTGCACGAGCGGCGGCTCGACCGCGAGCGCTTCATCACCGACGTGATGAACCAACTGCGCTCCGAGCTGCAAGCCACCGGCGTCGAGGCCGACATCAGTGGCCGCGCCAAACACATCTATTCCATCTGGCGCAAAATGCAGCGCAAGGGCCTGGCGTTCAGCCAGATCTACGACGTGCGTGCCGTGCGCGTGCTGGTGCCGGAGATGCGCGACTGCTACACCGCGCTGGGCATCGTCCATACCTTGTGGCGACACATTCCCAAAGAGTTCGACGACTACATCGCCAACCCCAAGGAAAACGGCTACCGCTCGCTGCATACCGCCGTGATCGGCCCCGAAGGCAAGGTGCTGGAAGTGCAGATCCGCACCCATGCCATGCATGAAGAGGCGGAGCTGGGCGTGTGCGCGCACTGGCGCTACAAGGGCACCGACGTCAAGGCCGGGTCCAGCCAGTACGAAGAGAAAATCTCCTGGCTGCGCCAAGTGCTGGAATGGCACGAAGAACTCGGCGACATCGGCGGCCTGGCCGAACAGCTGCGTGTGGATATCGAGCCGGACCGCGTATACATCTTCACCCCGGACGGTCACGCGATCGACTTGCCCAAGGGCGCGACACCGCTGGATTTTGCCTACCGCGTGCACACCGAGATCGGTCACAACTGCCGGGGCGCCAAGATCAACGGGCGCATTGTGCCGCTCAACTACAGCCTGCAAACCGGTGAGCAGGTCGAGATCATTACCAGCAAACATGGCACGCCGAGCCGCGACTGGCTGAACCCGAACCTGGGCTACATCACCACGTCGCGGGCGCGGGCGAAGATCGTCCACTGGTTCAAGTTGCAGGCACGGGACCAGAACGTCGCCGCCGGCAAGACCCTGCTCGAACGCGAACTCGCGCGCCTGGGCCTGCCGCAGGTGGACTTCGACAAACTGGCCGAAAAGGCCAACATGAAGATCGCCGAAGACATGTTCGCGGCACTGGGTGCGGGCGACTTGCGCTTGGCGCAGTTGGTCAACCTGGCGCAGCAACTGGTCGAGCCGGAGCGCGGCAGCGAACAGCTGGAACTGATCCCGCGCAAGGCCACGGGCTACAAGCCTGGCAAGCGCGGCGATATCCAGATCCAGGGCGTGGGCAACCTGATGACGCAAATGGCCGGCTGCTGCCAGCCATTGCCGGGCGACGCCATCGTCGGCTACATCACCCAGGGCCGTGGGGTGAGCATTCACCGCCAGGACTGCGCCTCGGTGCTGCAACTGGGCGGGCGCGAGCCGGAGCGGATCATCCAGGTCAGTTGGGGCCCGGTGCCGGTGCTCACCTACCCGGTGGACATCGTCATTCGTGCCTACGACCGTTCCGGCTTGCTGCGGGACGTGTCGCAGGTGCTGCTCAATGAGCGGATCAACGTGCTGGCGGTCAACACCCGCTCGAACAAAGAGGACAACACCGCGTTGATGTCCCTGACCATCGAGATTCCGGGGCTGGACGCGCTGGGGCGGTTACTGGGACGCATTTCGCAGTTGCCGAACATCATTGAGACGCGGCGTAACCGTACCCCTTGATGCGATCAAAACGGTGGGAGGGGCAAGTCCCCTCCCACCGTTGATTGGCGGTGCTCACACCTGATTGGAAACACAATGATGTATTCACTAGACGACCTGCTACACCTGATGAACCGTCTGCGTGACCCGCAATACGGTTGTCCGTGGGACATCAAGCAAACCTACGCCACCATCGTGCCGCACACCCTCGAAGAAGCCTACGAAGTCGCCGACGCCATCGAGCGTGGCGACTTCGATCACCTGCAAGGCGAGTTGGGCGACCTGTTGTTCCAAGTGGTGTATTACAGCCAGTTGGCTCGGGAAGAGGGGCGTTTCGAGTTCGCCGGCGTGATCGACAGCATCACGCGCAAGCTGATTCGTCGCCATCCCCATGTGTTTTCCACTGGCGATCTGTACGCGCCGCTGGATACCCCACAGTTGAGCGAAGAACAGGTCAAGGAACGCTGGGAGCAGATCAAGGCCGAGGAGCGCGCGGAAAAGTCCGACGCGCCGGAGCAATTGTCCCTGCTCGATGACGTACCCACCGCGCTGCCGTCCCTGTCCCGTGCTGCCAAGTTGCAAAAGCGTGCCAGCCAGGTCGGTTTCGACTGGCCGTCTGCCTTGCCGGTGGTGGACAACGTGCGCGAAGAGCTGGATGAAGTGCTTGAAGCCATGGCCGACAACGATTCAGTCGCCATCGCCGATGAGGTCGGGGACCTGCTGTTTGCCGCGGTCAACCTGGCCCGGCACCTCAAGGTTGACCCGGAATCTGCGCTGCGCGGCGCCAATGCCAAGTTCGAACGACGTTTCCGATTTATCGAACAGGCATTGCGCGACACGCACCAACCCATAGAAGATTGCACCCTCGAAACCTTGGACGCTCTGTGGGGCGAAGCCAAGCGTCAGGAAAAGAATGTGTCCAGCTGCGGTTGAGCGGCTGCCTAAGTGAGTAAGCACCATGAGCATTTCCCTTCGCGACCAGTTGCTTAAAGCAGGCCTGGTCAATCAAAAGCAGGCCAAGCAGGTCGGCAAAGAGAAACAGAAGCAGCAGCGCCTGGTCCACAAGGGCCAGATCGAGGCTGACGACACCCAGGCGCGCCTGGCTGCCGAAGCGAAGGCCGAGAAGGTCAAGCGCGACCAGGAGCTGAACCGCCAGCAGCAGGAGAAAGTCGAGGCCAAGGCCCGCACGGCCCAGGTCAAGCAATTGATCGAGACCTCGCGCCTGCCCAAGCTGACCACTGAGGATTACTACAACTTCGTGGATGACAAGAAGGTCAAGCGCCTGTCGGTCAACACGCTGATGCGCAACAAGCTGAGCAATGGCTCCCTGGCCATCGTGCACCATGGCGGCGGTTATGAAGTGATCCCGCGTGAAGCGGCGCTGAAGATCCAGGAGCGTGCCCCCGAGCGTATCGTGCAGCTCAATATCCTGACGGAAAGCCAGGTGCCGGATGAGGATGATCCGTACGCCGCCTACCAGATCCCGGATGATCTCATGTGGTAAGGCTGTAGAAACAACAAACCCCGCTCAAAAGGCGGGGTTTTTGTGTGCAGGCCATCCAACTGCTGTGTGGGGCTGGACGCCTGCAGAATTTCAGCGTCTCAGGAGCCTTGCGCCTGGCGTCTCATCTCTAGGGCTTCGAGCTCGTTTTTATAATTATGAGCGTCGCTCTCGTTGTGAAACATGCCGACCAACAGGTCTTGTTGGTGTACATCCCAGATATGAATCCCATGGCCCAGGGCTTCGTGGGACATATGTTCGTCGTCGCGTTCAGTTACTTTTACAGTCATCTGCTTGCTCCAATCTCTGGTAGGTCTGCGGCAAGTCGTCGCAGGCCTTTGTTATATTATTTGTTAGCTTGCTAAGTAAACCGACTTTTCGCGCAACAAATATTTACGGTAACTGCAACAGTGCTGCAGGCCTTGAGAATTGGGGGTTTGTGGTGTGTGGGCTGCAGTTTTATGACAAAAGTTTCATGTTGTGAGTCCACGATCGCCATCGCAGGCAAGCCAGCTCCCATAGGGAAATGCATTCCAAATGTGGGAAGGGGCTTGCCCCTGATAGCGGTACGCACTTCACATCAAAACCGGCAGGCGAAAAAAAGCCCCGCATTCAGCGGGGCTCCTTTTTTGACTCACCCGCGCATCAGCTACCTTTGACAGCCTTGCCGTCAACCGTACCGTCTTGCAGCATGATGTTGTATTCCTTGCCGTCAGTTTCGACCTGGCGCAGGGCAACCAGGATGCCGCCCTGGTCCTTGGCAAACCACATCTGGGTGATGCGCTTGCTTTGCGACGGGTCGCGTACACGCTCGACCTTGATCGCGTCGATGGAGCCGACCTTGGTCTGGACCTTTTCCGGGCCGATCACGCGGAAATCGTAGGTATCGACGTCGGTACCTTCCGCCACGCGGTAGCTCATGCTTTTCTTGCCGGCGGCCACGTCGCGCTGCAGGGCGAGTTGGTAGGTCGACTTGTCGAGCATGCCACTTTCGAGGGTGACGTTGACCGGGTCCTTGTTCTCAAAGCCGGTGACCTTCTTGGCCGCCTGGTCGAAGTCCAGGTTGATCTTCTTGGCCTTGCCCAGGCCGCCGCGCTCGAAGGTGTAGCTCTTGGGCTGCAGAGTGTCCTTGTCAAACAGGATCACGCTGGTTTCGGTCAGGCTGGCGATCATCATGGACGCCTTGAAATTCAAGGTCCAGGTGCCGTCGCCGTTCTTGGTCAGGCTGCGTTCTGCCGAACCACTCATGGGCAACTGTTTCCAGTCGGCGGTGTAGCTGGCGGAGAAAGGGTGAAGGTCTGCCGCTTGCACGGCAGGCAAGGCAAACAGCGCGAAAGCGAAGAGCAGGGCGCGACGCATAAAATCTCCTAGGTTCGAATCAAGTGGCCGCTGGCCGCAAGTAACTGACCGTCCAATAATGCACCCTGGTCACCAAGAATCAACCGCCCCTCGGCAAACCAGCGTACCGCCAGCGGGTAAATCCTGTGTTCCTGGGTGTGAACCCGTTGCGCAAGGCTCTGCGCCGAGTCGCCAGACTCTACCGGAACCACTGCCTGTACGACCAGAGGTCCGCCATCGAGTTCCTCGGTCACGAAGTGCACGCTGCAGCCATGCTCACTGTCACCGGCGTCAAGCGCCCGCTGGTGCGTGTGTAACCCTTTGTATTTGGGCAGCAGGGAAGGGTGGATATTCAGCAGGCGCCCTTGGTAATGCCGGACGAATTCAGCGCTGAGAATGCGCATGAAGCCAGCCAGGACCACCAGTTTGGGGGTGAAGGCGTCGATCAGCTCGACGAGGGCGCTGTCGAAGGCCTCGCGACCGTCGAAAGCCTTGTGATCCAGGGTGCGGGTTTCGATACCCGCATCCCTGGCGCGTTGCAGGCCGTAGGCGTCGCTGCGGTTGGAGATCACCGCAGCGATGCGCACCGGGCTGTCGCCGGTGCGCGTGCTGTCGATCAGGGCCTGTAAGTTACTGCCAGTGCCGGAGAGCAGCACCACGACATCACAGGTCTGGGACATCAATGAGCCTTGAGGTTCTTCAGTTCAACCTGGGCTGCGCCTTCGGCGGCCGTGGCGATCTGGCCGATGACCCAAGGCTGCTCGCCGGCTTCACGCAGGACGTTCAGCGCGGTTTCGACGTGCTCTTGAGCCACGCAGATGACCATGCCGACGCCGCAGTTGAGGACGCGGTGCATCTCGGTTTCGTCAACGTTGCCTTTCTCTTGCAGCCAGTCGAAGACTGCAGGACGCTGCCAGCTGGCCACGTCGACAATGGCCTGGGCGCCTTTTGGCAGGACGCGCGGGATGTTGTCCAGCAGGCCGCCGCCGGTGATGTGGGCCATGGCCTTGACTGCGCCAGTGTCCTTGATCAGCTTGAGCAGTGGCTTGACGTAGATGCGGGTCGGGGCCATCAGCAGGTCGGTCAGCGGCTTGCCGTCGAGCTGGGTGTTCTCGATGTCGGCACCCGACACTTCGATGATCTTGCGGATCAGCGAGTAGCCGTTGGAGTGCGGGCCGGAAGACGGCAGGGCCAGCAGGGCGTCACCGGCAGCCACCTTGGAGCCGTCGATGATTTCGGCTTTTTCCACAACGCCGACGCAGAAACCGGCCAGGTCGTAGTCTTCGCCTTCGTACATGCCTGGCATTTCAGCGGTTTCGCCGCCGACCAGGGAGCAACCCGACAGTTCGCAGCCAGCGCCGATACCGGTCACCACTTGTGCAGCGGTGTCCACGTTCAGCTTGCCGGTGGCGTAGTAGTCGAGGAAGAACAACGGCTCGGCGCCGCACACCACCAGGTCATTGACGCACATGGCGACCAGGTCGATGCCGATGCTGTCGTGCTTGTTCAGGTTCAGTGCCAGGCGCAGCTTGGTGCCCACGCCGTCGGTGCCGGAGACCAGCACGGGCTGCTTGTAGCCGGCCGGGATCTCGCAGAGGGCGCCGAAACCGCCCAGGCCGCCCATGACTTCGGGGCGCGCAGTGCGCTTGGCGACGCTCTTGATGCGTTCGACCAATGCTTCACCGGCGTCGATGTCTACACCGGCGTCCTTGTAGCTCAGGGAGGGTTGCTTGCTCATGATCCAGGCCTTTAGGGGGGATTCAGGGGTAACGACCGAGTTGGCAGGGGCTTTTGTAAAGACCCAGCCGTTGACGGTCTGCGAAGGCGCGCGATTTTATCAGGCTTGAGGGGCAGCGGCCATCCTCGGGCCGACGGGCAGGGCCATATAGGCCAAAAAAAGCCGGTTAAAAAAATGCCAAGGAGCGCCGCCTTGGCGCGTATTAAGGTATAGCCTTTATAAAGCTGTCGTTATGACAGTAGGAAAACTTACCAATACCCTGTGAATGTTTTACCGGTGCCTGTGGTCACAGCCCTGGCAAACCAAGTTCACGTGGTCTGTTCCAGCCGCTAAATTTGTCGTTCGGGAATCTTTCATGCGTCTGTGTAATGTCTTTTTTGTAGGCTGTTTGTCATTGGTCAGCCTGGCGAGTCATGCCGAAACCCTCAATGGCCTCTATCAAGTGCTTGAGCCTGTGAGCAGTCAGTCGCCGCAGGAGCGTGACCAGGCCACCCAGCGGGCGGTGCAGACGCTGGTGATTCGCCTGACCGGCGACGCCAAGGCCGCAGACGGTCCGGGCCTGGCCGCGATACGCAAGGACCCGCAGCAGATCATCAGCCAGTACGGTTACGACGCTGGCCCGCCCGAAAGCCTGCAAGTGGATTTCGACCCGGTGAGTGCCGACCGTGCCCTGCGTGACGCGGGCCTGTCGATCTGGGGCAGCAATCGGCCGTCGATTCTCGGCTGGTGGTTGAACGACTCCACTGAAGGCAGCAGCCTGGTGGGCGATGGGCAGTCGGTCGCTCAAGCGCTGCGCCGTGCCGCACAACACCGGGGTTTGCCGCTGCGCCTGCCGCTGGGGGATTTGGAAGAGCAGGTGGTTGCCACCGCACCGAACCTGGAAAGTGCCGACGCCACACCGCTGCGTGCTGCATCCGAGCGTTATGGTGCCGATGCGTTGCTGGCCGTGCATGCGCGTCAGGAAGGCAGCCAATGGCAGGCCAAGTGGCGCTTGTGGTTGGGTGACAAGAGCGATCAGGGCACCGTCCAGGGCGCTGATACGGGCGCGGTGGCCGATGCCGTGATGCTGGCCGTCAGCCAGAAGCTCGCACCGCGTTTTGCGGTCAAACCGGGCGTGAGCACCGAACAATTGTTGGAAGTGCAAGGCATGACCCTTGAGCGCTATGCCGCACTGGGGCGTTTGCTCGAGCCTTTTGGTGGCCAACCCTTGCGGGTCGATGGCAGCCGGATTCTGTATCGCGTGCACGGCAGTGCCGATCAGTTACGTACCCAGTTGAGCCTGGCCAAGCTGCAGGAGGTGCCGGCGGGTGAATCGCCGGTGGTGGTGGAAGGTGCACAGCCTGACGCCGCACCTGAGCCTCAGGCGCAACTGCGGTTCAGTTGGTAAATGTTCTTCCTTATATAGAGACGGAGTGGTTTATGGCGGATACGCGTCGTTGGGTGTGGATTGGCGGGATTGTCCTGCTGTGCGGTTTTGTGTTCCTGCTGCATTCGATCCTGACGCCGTTCCTGGTCGCGTTGCTGTTGGCTTATCTGTTCGATCCGGTCGTGGATCGTCTGGAGAAGCTTGGCCTGTCGCGTACCTGGGGTGTGGTGGCGGTGTTCGCCTTGTTCACATTGATCATCACGGCGCTGGTGCTGGTGTTGGTGCCGATGTTGGCCAAGCAGTTGTTCCGCCTGTATGAGCTGGCGCCGCAGATGCTCGACTGGCTGCAGCACACGGCGATGCCGTGGGCCCAGGCCAAGCTGGGGTTGTCGGAGGGGTTCTGGAAGTTCGACAAGGTCAAGGCGGCCATCAGTGAGCACATGGGCCAGACCACCGACATCGTCGGCGTGGTGCTGAGCCAGGCGACGGCGTCGAGCCTGGCGCTGATCGGCTGGCTGACCAACCTCGTGCTGATCCCGGTGGTGGCGTTCTACCTGCTGCGCGACTGGGACATCATGATGGCCAAGATCCGCAGCCTGCTGCCGCGCGATCGCGAGGAGCGCATTGTGTCGCTGGCTGAAGAGTGCCACGAGGTGCTGGGTGCGTTCGTGCGCGGTCAGTTGCTGGTGATGCTGGCGCTGGGCATCATCTACGCCGCCGGACTGATGGCGATTGGCCTGGAGCTGGGCCTGTTGATCGGCCTGATCGCCGGCCTGGCGGCCATCGTGCCGTACATGGGCTTTGTGATCGGTATCGGCGCGGCGCTGGTGGCGGGGCTGTTTCAGTTCGGCGGCGACCTTTACCCGATGCTGGGGATTGTTGCCGTGTTCATGGTTGGTCAGGCCCTGGAGGGCATGGTGCTGACGCCGTTGCTCGTGGGTGACCGGATTGGCCTGCACCCGGTGGCGGTGATCTTCGCGATCCTGGCGGGCGGTGAGTTGTTCGGCTTTACTGGCATCTTGCTGGCCTTGCCGGTGGCGGCAGTGATCATGGTGCTGGTGCGTCACGTGCACGACCTGTACAAGGATTCGGACGTGTACACGGGGGTTGAAGACCCGGACCTGTAACCCTGGTGTCACAAACCCGGCCATGGCCGGGTTTGTTGTTTCTGGAGGGGCTGCGTCAAACAATCCGCGCAAAACCGGCAAGTTAACGCAAACCTTTGATTTTGCTTGTGGTCTGCTGCATTGTGCGCCCGGCGTCACGGGTATAAACTTTGCAAACTTTTCACAGAGGCCACTAGCGGTTCGTTTGGAGCCGTTCAGTCAGCATGAAACCGATTCAGCTGCCCTTGGGTGTGCGTCTGCGTGACGACGCCACCTTTATCAACTACTACCCAGGCGCCAATGCCGCTGCACTCGGCTATGTCGAGCGGCTTTGCGAAGCCGACGCCGGCTGGACCGAAAGCCTGATCTACCTGTGGGGTAAGCACGGGGTAGGGCGCACACACCTGCTGCAGGCCGCGTGCCTGCGTTTCGAGCAGATGGGCGAGCCGGCGGTTTACCTGCCGTTGGCTGAGTTGATGGATCGCGGTATCGGCATCTTCGACCACCTTGAGCAATACGAACTGGTCTGCCTGGATGACTTGCAAGCGATTGCCGGCAAGGCGGAGTGGGAAGAGGCGCTGTTTCACCTGTTCAACCGCCTGCGTGACAGTGGCCGACGCTTGTTGATTGCTGCGTCCACCTCGCCACGCGAGCTGCCGGTCAAGCTGGCGGACCTCAAGTCGCGCCTGACCCTGGCGCTGATCTTCCAGATGCGCCCGCTCTCCGACGAAGACAAGCTGCGCGCCCTGCAACTTCGCGCGTCCCGTCGCGGCCTGCACCTCACCGACGAGGTCGGGCACTTCATTCTCACCCGTGGTACACGCAGCATGAGCGCGTTGTTCGATTTGCTCGAGCAGCTCGATCAGGCCTCCTTGCAGGCGCAGCGCAAGCTGACAATCCCCTTCCTCAAGGAAACCCTCGGCTGGTAGCCAGGCCTCTGTTTTCAAGGCTTTCGGCATATTTCAGGCGCCAGAAAACCCGCGTTATGGCTGTTTTGGCCACGCAAAAGGCAGGTAAAGGGTGTTAAGGGCTTAGATGTCATAGTCCAAACAAGAAGTCACATAGACCGCGATTGAATTTGCAAATCGATCCGATAGTGGGCATAGTCTCGACTTCTTTACATACCCGCCACGGTCGTGCCCATGCTAAATCGCTTCGCACCCCTCGTGCCCCTCGCACTCGTTACCCTGTTGTTTGGTTGCGCCTCCCACCCTCAACAGGTGGTTGAGCAGCAAAAACCTCAACAACAGTCCCAGGCAAAATTCGTCGCTGCGCAGTCTGCTTCTGTTTATGAAGAAGAGCTGGCGACAGAAAAAGAACTGGCCGACTTTTCCGGCAGCAAGCCTTATCAGCTTCCCGTTCTGGCCGACAGCATCCTTGAGCGCGGCATGTCCCTGATCGGTACCCGTTACCGTTTTGGCGGCACCTCTGAAGCCGGTTTCGACTGCAGCGGTTTCATCGGCTACCTGTTTCGCGAAGAGGCGGGCATGAACCTGCCACGTTCCACTCGCGAAATGATCAACGTGAATGCACCGTTGGTCGCGCGCAACAACCTCAAGCCCGGTGATCTGCTTTTCTTCAGTACCAATGGTCGCGGTCGTGTCAGCCACGCCGGTATCTATCTGGGCGATAACCAGTTTATCCACTCCAGCAGCCGTCGCAGTGGCGGTGTCCGCGTCGATAACCTGGGCGACAGCTACTGGAGCAAAACCTTCATCGAAGCCAAGCGCGCACTGGCGATGGCCCCGACCACGGTTACCGCCAGCAAGTAAACTTAAAGTGATACTTGAAGTTTGACGTGTAAGCGCTAGAATCCCTGGACATTGTTGTATTCCGTTCGCGCGAGCCATGCTTGCGCGTTCTGGTTTTCAGCGTTCGGCAGCGAAAAGCCGCATCCAGACCAGGATTGTTCTGCACATGTCGACCTCAGCCCGCCTGATTCTTCTTGTTTGCGCCGCGCTTCTCAGCGCCTGCGCAAGCCGTCCACCGCCGCCCGCGCCCGTAGCGGTCAAGCCCAAGCCGGTGTTCAACTACTCCACCCAGAATTTCTCGCCGGCGGCCGAAGATGTGCTGTTTCGCGCCTTGGGCCTGGTCGGCACGCCTTATCGCTGGGGCGGCAACACCCCCGACTCGGGGTTTGATTGCAGTGGCCTGATCGGCTTTGTCTTTCGCGACGCTGCCGGCATTGCCCTGCCGCGCACCACCCGCGAGCTGATCGTGATGCGTGCGCAGGATGTCAGCGAGCAGAACCTGCAAACCGGCGACTTGCTGTTCTTCGCCACGGGCGGAGGTTCGCAGGTGAGTCACGCCGGCATCTACGTGGGCGAGGGCCGTTTTGTGCACGCGCCGCAAACCGGTGGCACGGTGAAGCTGGACACCTTGTCCAAGGCTTATTGGCAGAATGCATACTTGAGTGCCAAGCGCGTGTTGCCGGGGAATCTGGCGCGCAATCCTTAATTAAACACAGATCCCAATGTGGGAGGGGGCCAGCCCCCTCCCATATTCATTTTGGGGTGGTCTTTGGGCAAGTGCGGCAGCGGCTTTAATTGACGCTCTCCCCCCAACCCACTACCCTTCGCCGCTTGTTCCGGGTGCTCTGTGACCCGTGGGTCGACCGAGTGAAACAGGGAAGCCGGTGAGTGAGCGCACTTGTACACAGTGCTGCCGCGATCCCGGCGCTGCCCCCGCAACGGTAAATGAGTCAAGACGCTGCTGTGTGCCACTGTATCGCCAAGCGATATGGGAAGGCGCAGCGTTGGCTTGCTTTCTAGAGTAGAGAGCGCCACTCATGAGCCCGGAGACCGGCCTGTGACATCCAACAGCATCACGGTGGGCGATGCTTGGCTGTCTGTTTTTGTCTTTTCCTGCCCGCCGTTTTTGTCCAGCCCCAACGGAGAGCTGCCATGACCGATTCCCCTGAACGCGACGAACGCCACCTGGCGCGGATGTTGCGCAAAAAAGCCGTGATCGACGAGCGTATCGCCAATTCTCCCAACGAATGCGGTTTGCTGCTGGTGTTGACCGGCAACGGCAAAGGCAAGAGCAGCTCGGCGTTCGGCATGCTCGCGCGCGCCATGGGCCATGGCATGCAGTGCGGCGTGGTGCAGTTCATCAAGGGGCGTAACAGCACGGGCGAAGAGTTGTTCTTCCGCCGTTTCCCCGAGCAAGTGCGCTTCCACGTGATGGGCGAGGGCTTCACCTGGGAAACCCAGGACCGTCAGCGCGACATCGCTGCCGCCGAAGCCGCCTGGGCGGTTTCCCGCGAACTGCTGCAAGACCCTTCCATCGGCCTGGTCGTCCTCGATGAGCTGAACATTGCCCTCAAGCACGGCTACCTCGACCTGGACGCGGTGCTCAGCGACCTGCAAGCCCGTCCGCTGATGCAGCACGTCGTGGTCACTGGCCGTGGCGCCAAGCCCGAGCTGATCGAGATGGGCGACACCGTCACCGAAATGGGCATGCTCAAGCACGCGTTCCAGGCCGGTATCAAGGCACAGAAGGGCGTCGAACTTTGAATCAGCCCCGTCATTGCCCGGCCGTACTGATCGCCGCACCGGCGTCCGGCCAAGGCAAAACCACCGTCACCGCTGCGCTCGCCCGTTTGCACCGCAACCTGGGGCGCAAGGTGCGCGTGTTCAAATGCGGGCCGGACTTTCTCGACCCGATGATTCACGAGCGCGCCAGCGGTGCGCCGGTGTATCAACTGGACATGTGGATGGTGGGCGAGCAGGAAAGTCGCCGCCTGTTGTGGGAAGCCGCCGGGGAGGCCGACCTGATCCTGATCGAAGGCGTGATGGGCCTGTTTGACGGCACGCCGTCCAGCGCCGACCTGGCGCGGCACTTCGGTGTGCCGGTGCTGGGCGTGATCGACGGCACCGCCATGGCCCAGACCTTCGGCGCGCTGGCCTTGGGCCTGGCGCGTTACCAGCCAGATTTGCCGTTCGCTGGCGTGCTGGCCAATCGCGTTGGCACCCTGCGTCACGCGCAATTGCTCGAAGGCAGCTTGACTGAAGGCCTGCGCTGGTACGGCGCGCTCTCCCGCGAAACCGGGATCGAACTGCCCAGCCGCCATTTGGGCCTGGTGCAAGCCAGCGAGCTGAATGACCTCGACGTGCGCCTCGACGCAGCCGCCCAAGCCTTGGGCAGCAGTTGCGAAGTGGCCTTGCCGCCGCCGGTGACGTTCGCCGCGCCGCACATCATTGAAGCCGAACCCTTGCTCAAAGGTGTGCGGATCGCCGTGGCCCGTGACGAAGCGTTCGCCTTCACCTATGGCGCCAGCCTTGACCTGCTGCGGGCGATGGGCGCTGAGTTGTGCTTCTTTTCGCCGATCCATGATCGCCTATTGCCCGACGCCGACAGCCTCTACCTGCCCGGCGGTTATCCGGAACTGCACCACCAGGCGCTGTCGGAAAATACCCCGATGCTCGATGCGATCCGCTCACACCACGCGGCGGGTAAACCGCTGCTGGCCGAATGTGGCGGCATGCTGTATCTGCTGGACTCGCTCACCGATGTCGACGGCACCCGCGCCGAACTGCTCGGCCTGTTGCAGGGCGATGCGGTGATGCAGAAGAAGCTCGCGGCCCTGGCCCTGCAAAACGTCGACCTGCCTGAAGGCACGTTGCGTGGCCATACCTATCACCATTCCCTGACCAGCACCGACTGTGAGCCGATTGCCCGTGGCGTGAGCCCCAATGGCGGGCGCGGCGCGGAGGCGGTTTATCGACAGGGGCGGATGACCGCTTCCTACGTGCACTTTTACTTTCCATCGAATCCATCGGCGGTGGCTGCACTGTTCGCGCCAGACCTTGCGGCCGCTTTCGCGGGCAAGCCCGCTGCCACGGGGGATCGAGTCGAACCTCATACTGATGGATGCCTCCAATCCAATCTGGGAGCGGGCTTGCCCGCGATGAGGCCATGACTGACAACGCCTTCCCCGAGGCCGACCGCCAAGCCGTCTACCGCGCCATCGCCGAACGCCGAGACATGCGCCACTTCAGCGGCGGCACAGTGGCCCCCGAGTTGCTGCATCGTCTGCTGCAGGCGGCCCATCAGGCACCGAGTGTTGGCTTGATGCAGCCTTGGCGCTTCATCCGCATCAGCGACCGCGCACTGCGCGGGCAGATCCAGCAGTTGGTGGAGGAGGAGCGCATACGCACCGCCGAGGCGTTGGGCGAACGCTCCGACGAATTCATGAAACTCAAGGTCGAAGGCATTCACGATTGCGCCGAAGTACTGGTGGCCGCGCTGATGGATGATCGTGAACGGCACATCTTCGGCCGTCGCACCTTGCCGGAAATGGACATGGCGTCGTTGTCCTGTGCGATCCAGAACCTGTGGCTGGCGGCGCGCGTCGAAGGGCTCGGGATGGGTTGGGTCTCGCTGTTCGAGCCCCAGGCCCTGGCCGACCTGCTGGGTTTACCGCCTGGCGCCAAGCCCCTGGCCGTGTTGTGCCTGGGGCCGGTGGCTGAGTTCTATCCGGCACCGATGTTGCAACTCGAAGGCTGGACCGAACCACGGCCGCTGAGTGACATGCTGTATGAGAATGGGTGGGGAGTGAGTCAATGAGTGTGGCCTTGCTGTGTGTCGCCGCCGTGGCGCTGGATGCGCTGCTGGGCGAGCCCAGGCGCTGGCATCCGCTGGTGGCGTTCGGCAATTTCGCCGGGCGCATCGAGCAACGCTTCAACACCGGCGGTCGCGGTTGGCGCAGCCACGGGGTGACCGCCTGGTTTATCGCCGTGGTGCCGCTGACCCTGCTGGCCACGGCCTTGTCGTGGGCGCCGTATATCGGTTGGGTCCTGGAGATCCTGGCGTTGTACTGCGCCCTCGGCATGCGCAGCCTCGGCGAGCACGTAATCCCGGTGGCCCAGGCCCTGCGCAGCGATGACCTCGACGAAGCGCGTAAACGCGTGAGTTACCTGGTGAGCCGCCAGACCAGCGAGCTGGACAATACCGAAGTCGCCCGTGCCGCCACCGAATCGGTACTGGAGAACGGCAGCGATGCGGTATTCGCCGCGATATTCTGGTTTGTGGTTGCCGGTGTACCAGGCGTCGTGCTCTATCGCCTGAGCAATACCCTCGACGCGATGTGGGGCTATCGCAACGAACGCTTCGAGCGTTTCGGCTGGGCGGCGGCAAAAATCGACGACGTGTTGAACTACATACCTGCCCGCCTGGTGGCGTTGACCTATGCGCTACTGGGCAAGACGCGTCTGGCGTTCAAATGCTGGCGCACCCAGGGGCCGACCTGGGACAGTCCCAACGCCGGCCCGGTGATGGCTGCTGGCGCAGGCGCGCTGGGTGTGGCGCTCGGCGGCGCGGCGATCTATCACGGCGAAGTGCACCAGCGCCCGCCATTGGGCGAAGGCCCGGAAGCCGATGCGGATTCCATCGATCGGGGCTGGCAACTGGTGCAGCGCGGCGTATGGTTGTGGCTGCTGATCCTGTGCGCGGGGGCGCAATTCTATGCTTGAACACGGAGGCCGTCTGCGCAAGGCGGCAATTCAATACGGCATCCCGGCGCCAGACTGGCTGGACCTGTCCAGTGGCCTCGCGCCGTGGCCCTGGCCCATCCCGCAGATCCCGCTGCAGGCCTGGGCGCGTCTGCCGGAAACCGACGACGGCCTGGAGCAGGCCGCCAGCGAGTACTACGGCGCCGCGCACCTGCTGCCGGTAGCGGGTTCCCAGGCCGCGATCCAGTTGCTGCCGCGCCTGCGCCGTGCTGGCAAGGTCGGCGTATTGTCGCCGTGCTATGCCGAACACGCCGAAGCCTGGCGCCGCGCCGGTTACGTGGTGCGTGAAGTGCAGGAACAGGAAGTGGATTTCTTCCTCGACAGCCTCGACGTGTTGGTGGTGGTCAATCCGAACAACCCTACGGGGTTGAGCCTGACCCCGCAGCGCCTGCTGGACTGGCACACGCGCCTGGCCCAGCGCGGTGGCTGGCTGGTGGTGGACGAGGCCTTCATGGACGTGACCCCGCAATTGAGCTTGGCGAGCCACGCTCATCAGGTCGGCTTGATCGTGCTGCGTTCGTTCGGCAAATTCTTTGGCCTGGCCGGTGTACGCCTGGGCTTTGTATTGGCCGAACGCAAACTGCTCAAGCTGCTCGCCGAGCAGGTCGGGCCGTGGGCCGTCAGCGGGCCGACGCGTGTCCTCGGCCAGGTGTGCCTGCGCGACACCGAAGGGCAGGCCCGCCAGCGTGCGCGGTGCATCGAGGCGGGCCAGCGCCTGTTTGCCATGCTGCAGCACCATGGGTTCCAGCCTCAGGGTGGCTGCGCATTGTTCCAGTGGTTGATCACGCCGCACGCCGAGCGAATGCACGAATTCATGGCCCAGCGCGGGATCCTGTTGCGCCTCTTCGTGCACGACAGCAGCCTGCGGTTCGGCTTGCCCGATACCGAAGCCGACTGGCTGCGTGTCGACGCAGCGCTGACGGCCTACAGGGACGCTTCATGAGTACGCTGATGGTGCAAGGCACCACCTCCGACGCCGGTAAAAGTACCCTGGTGACTGCGCTGTGCCGCTGGCTGATCCGCCAGGGCGTCGGCGTGGTGCCGTTCAAGCCGCAGAACATGGCCCTCAACAGCGCCGTGACCGCCGAAGGCGGCGAGATCGGTCGCGCCCAGGCGGTGCAGGCGCAGGCCGCCCACCTCGCGCCCCACACCGACATGAACCCGGTGCTGCTCAAACCCAACAGCGACACGGGCTCCCAAGTGATCATCCATGGTCGCGCCGTGACCAGCATGAACGCCGTGGCGTATCACGACTACAAAGCCATTGCGATGCAAGCGGTGCTGGCCTCTCACGCGCGGTTGAGCGAAACCTACCCGGTGGTGATGGTGGAAGGTGCCGGCTCGCCGGCAGAGATCAACCTGCGTGCCAATGACATCGCGAACATGGGCTTTGCCGAAGCGGTGGACTGCCCGGTGTTGTTGATCGCCGATATCAACCGAGGCGGCGTGTTCGCCCATCTGGTCGGTACCCTCGAACTGCTTTCGCCGAGTGAGCAGGCGCGGGTCAAAGGCTTCATCATCAACCGTTTTCGCGGCGATATCGCGCTGCTGCAACCGGGCCTGGACTGGCTGGAAGCGCGCACCGGCAAACCGGTGGTAGGCGTGCTGCCCTACGTGATGGACCTGCACCTGGAGGCCGAGGACGGCATCGACAGGCGCCAGATCGACAAAGCCGCGCAGGTGCTCAAAGTGGTGGTTCCGGTGCTGCCGCGCATCAGCAACCACACCGATTTCGACCCGTTGCGCCTGCACCCCCAGGTGGATCTGCAGTTCGTCGGCCCGGGCCAGGCAATTCCGGCCGCCGACCTGATCATCCTTCCTGGCTCCAAGAGCGTGCGCAGCGACCTGGCGTATCTGCGTGCCAGTGGCTGGGACACGGCGGTGGCAAGGCACCTGCGCTATGGCGGCAAGGTGCTGGGTATTTGCGGTGGTTTGCAGATGCTCGGCGAGCAAGTGCATGACCCGCTGGGCCTTGAAGGACCTGCCGGCTCCAGCGATGGCTTGGGGTTGCTGGCCTTCAGCACCATGCTGGAAGAAGAGAAACAACTGCGCAATGTGCGCGGGCGCTTGCGGCTCGAAGACGCTGAAGTGAGTGGATACGAGATCCACGCGGGCGTGACCACTGGCGATGCCCTGACGCGTGCCGCCGTGGTGCTGGACGATGGCCGCAGCGACGGAGCACAGAGTGCAGATGGGCAGATACTCGGCACATACCTGCATGGCCTGTTCGAAACGCCGGCGGCATGCAGCGCCTTGCTGCGCTGGGCCGGGTTGCAGGATGTGCAGGCAGTGGATTATCACGCGCTGCGCGAGCGCGACATCGAGCGTTTGGCGGACCTGGTGGAACATCACCTCGACACCGATTTGCTGCGTAACCTATGCGGGCTTTGACGATGTTCACGCGATCCCGAGGTGGGAGCGCGCGAGGTTCATCTTTCGAAGCGGCAAAACAAGGGTAAACCCATGCTCCAACTGATCCTCGGCGGTGCGCGCTCCGGCAAAAGCCGCCTCGCTGAACAACTTGCGAGCGACAGCACGCTGCCCGTCATCTACATCGCCACCAGCCAACCCCTGGACGGTGAGATGAACGCGCGTGTCGCCCTGCATCGCCAGCGTCGCCCCGACCACTGGGGCCTGGTCGAAGAGCCTGTCGAACTGGCCCGCGTGTTGCGGGAAAACGCCGCGGCCGACCGGTGCCTGCTGGTGGATTGCCTGACCCTGTGGCTCACCAACCTGCTGATGCTCGAAGACCCGCAACGGCTGGCCATCGAGCGCGATCGCCTGCTCGACACCCTGGCCACGCTGCCGGGTGAAATCATTTTTGTCAGCAACGAGACCGGACTGGGTGTCGTGCCGCTGGGCGAATTGACTCGCCGCTATGTGGATGAAGCCGGTTGGCTGCATCAAGCCTTGGCCGAGCGGTGTCAGCGTGTTGTCCTGACGGTCGCCGGCCTGCCCCTGACGTTGAAAGGTATTGCGTTATGAATGACACCTGGTGGCTCAACCCCTGTAAGGCAATCGACGCGCATGCATACGAACAAGCCCTGACGCGCCAGCAGCAACTGACCAAGCCCGCCGGCTCCCTCGGCCACCTGGAAGCCCTGGCCGTGCAATTGGCCGGCTTGCAGGGGCAGGTTAAACCGTCGGTGGACGCACTGTGGATCGCGATCTTTGCCGGTGACCACGGCGTGGTCGCGGAGGGCGTGTCGGCCTATCCGCAGGAAGTCACCGGGCAGATGCTGCATAACTTTGTCAGCGGCGGCGCGGCCATCAGCGTGTTGGCGCGGCAACTGGATGCACAGTTGGAAGTGGTCGACCTCGGCACCGTTACGCCGTCACTGGATTTGCCCGGCGTGCGTCACCTGAACATCGGCGCCGGCACCGCCAATTTCGTCAACGGCCCGGCGATGACCCCGGTCCAGGGGCGACTGGCCCTGCAAGCGGGTCGCGACAGTGCACAGCGCGCGCGGGAGAAGGGTGCGCAGTTGTTCATCGGCGGCGAAATGGGCATCGGCAACACCACGGCCGCCAGTGCGCTGGCCTGTGCCTTGCTCGACTGCCGTGTCACCGACCTGACCGGCCCAGGCACTGGCTTGGACGCCCAGGGCGTCAGTCACAAGGTCACAGTGATTGAACGTGCCATAGCGTTGCACGCCGCGCAGCGCGGTGACACCTTGCAGACCCTGTTCAATCTTGGCGGGTTTGAAATCGCGGCGCTGGTCGGTGCTTACCTGGCCTGTGCCCAGGCCGGCATCGTCGTGCTGGTGGACGGGTTTATCTGCACCGTGGCGGCGCTGGTCGCCACGCGCTTGAACCCGGCGTGCCGCGAGTGGCTGGTGTTCGGCCATCGTGGCGCCGAGCCCGGTCACCGCCACGTACTGCAGAGCCTCGACGCGCAGCCGTTGCTGGACCTGGGCCTGCGCCTGGGCGAAGGCAGTGGCGCGGCGCTGGCGGTGCCGGTGCTGCGCCTGGCCTGTGCGCTGCACGGGCAGATGGCGACATTCGCTGAAGCCGCCGTGGCAGACCGCCCGGCATGACCCTGCACCTGGACCTGCTGCGCCACGGCGAAACCGAGCTGGGTGGTGGCCTGCGCGGCAGCCTGGACGACGCGCTGACCGCCAAGGGCTGGGAGCAGATGCGCGCCGCGGTGGCGGAGCAGGGGCCGTGGGATCGGCTGATCAGTTCGCCGCTGCAACGCTGCGCGCGCTTTGCCGAAGAGCTGGGCGCGCGGCTGAACCTGCCGGTGAGCCTGGAGAAGGGTCTGCAAGAGCTGCACTTCGGCGCTTGGGAAGGGCGGAGCGCCGCCGCGCTGATGGACACCGACGCTGAAGCGTTGGGCCGGTTTTGGGCGGATCCCTACAGCTTCACACCGCCGGAGGGGGAGCCGGTCAGCGATTTTTCCCACCGGGTATTTGCTGCCGTCTCACGCTTGCATCAAGCGTATGCGGGGGAGCGCGTGTTGTTGATCTGCCATGGCGGGGTGATGAAATTGTTGCTGGCCCACGCGCGGGGTTTGCCGCGTGAGCAGCTGTTGAATGTCGAAGTCGGCCACGGTGGGTTGTTTAGCCTGCAGGTAGTGGCTGGCGGCGTCGTGAAGGAAGTGGGGTGACTGTGCTGCCATTCTGGATCGCCCTGCAATTTCTCAGCAGCTTGCCCATTCGCCTGCCGGGCATGCCGCAACCGCAGGAATTGGGCCGTTCGCTGCTGTTTTACCCAGTTGTCGGCCTGCTGTTCGGCCTGTTGTTGTGGGGTTTGAACGCGTCGTTGGTAGGGGCGCCCGTGTTGCTGCACGCAGCCTTGTTGCTGACCGCCTGGGTATTGCTCAGTGGTGGGCTGCACCTGGATGGCCTGGCGGACAGCGCAGACGCCTGGCTCGGCGGCTTCGGCGACCGTGAACGCACCCTCACCATCATGAAGGACCCGCGCAGCGGGCCGATCGCGGTGGTCACCCTGGGGCTGGTGCTGTTGCTCAAGTTCACTGCGCTGGTGGCGTTGATCGAGCAGCACAACGGCACGGCACTGATTCTGGCGCCGCTGATCGGGCGCGCTTCGATGCTGGCGTTGTTCCTCACCACGCGTTATGTGCGCGCAGGTGGATTGGGTCAGGCGCTGTCGGACCATTTACCGAGGGTTGTCGGTCAACAGGTGCTGATCCTCAGCGGTCTGGCGTGTGTGCTCATCGGTGGTATCAACGGCGGGATCGCGGTATTACTCGCGGCACTGTGTTTCATGGGGCTGCGCCACTTGATGATCAAGCGGTTGGGCGGCACTACCGGCGACACGGCGGGCGCGCTGTTGGAGCTGCTGGAAGTCGCGGTGTTGGTTGCGCTGGTTCTGTAACACTTTCTTGCATTTCCTTAGACGCGGGTATATACACGTTCCATGCTTGCCTCCCAATGTTTATGCACCAATCTGCGACGTGCCGCCCGTGGCGTCAGCAGGCACTACGACGGCGCCCTCGATGGCTTCGGGATCAATGTTGCCCAGTATTCCTTGCTCTGCAATTTGCAGCGCCTGGACCAACCGAGCATCTCCAGCCTGGCCGAAGCCATGGGCCTGGATCGCAGCACCCTGGGGCGCAACCTGCGGGTGCTGGAAGGCGAAGGCCTGGTGCAGATGGTTGAAGGCGACGACCTGCGCAATCGCCTGGTGCTATTGACCGAGGCGGGCGATGCACGATTGGCCGCGGCATTACCCGCATGGGAGGCGGCGCAGCAAAAGTTGATCAATCAACTCGGCGCGGAAAAACGCGAAACCTTGTTGGCCTTGCTGGACGAACTCGCCTGAGCGCGGTTTTGTCCGAACACAAGCGGGTATATACCCGCGAGCGGAGAATAAGAAATGACCTCGATGTGGCGCACCAGTGGCTGGGTTCTTGTGGGGAGTGCGCTGATCCTGGCGTTGTCGTTGGGCGTGCGCCACGGTTTCGGTTTGTTTCTGTCGCCGATGAGTACGGAGTTCGGCTGGGGCCGTGAGACCTTCGCCTTCGCCATTGCCCTGCAAAACTTGATCTGGGGCCTGGCGCAGCCCTTTACCGGCGCGCTGGCTGATCGTTTTGGCGCCACCAAGGCGGTGTTCGTCGGCGGCGTGTTGTACGCCGCAGGCCTGGTGTTGATGGGGATGTCGGATTCGGCTCTGACGCTGTCGCTGAGTGCCGGCTTGCTGATAGGTATCGGACTGTCCGGCACCTCGTTCTCGGTGATTCTGGGGGTGGTCGGCCGCGCGGTCGCGCCGGAAAAACGCAGCATGGCCATGGGTATTGCCAGTGCTGCCGGGTCCTTTGGCCAGTTCGCCATGGTGCCGGGTACCCTTGGTTTGATCGGCTGGCTGGGCTGGTCGGCGGCGTTGTTGGCGCTGGGCCTGATGGTGGCGCTGATCCTGCCGCTGGTGAGCATGCTCAAGGACCGGCCATTGCCGGTGATGGCGGGGCAGCAGACCCTGCGCGAAGCGTTGAAGGAAGCCTGCTCCCATTCCGGTTTCTGGTTGCTGGCGTTCGGTTTTTTTGTCTGCGGCTTTCAGGTGGTGTTTATTGGCGTGCACCTGCCAGCCTATCTGGTCGACCAGCACTTGCCAGCCACCGTCGGTACCACGGTGCTGGCGCTGATTGGCCTGTTCAACATCTTCGGCACCTACACCGCCGGCTGGCTCGGCGGGCGCATGTCCAAGCCGCGCTTGCTCACCGGGTTGTACCTGCTGCGGGCGGTGGTGATCCTGCTGTTCTTGTGGGCGCCGGTCACGGAAATCACCGCCTACCTGTTTGGCATGGCGATGGGTTTCCTGTGGCTGTCCACGGTGCCGCTGACCAACGGCACGGTCGCAACGCTGTTTGGTGTGCGAAACCTCTCCATGCTCGGTGGGATCGTGTTCCTGTTCCACCAATTGGGCTCGTTTCTCGGCGGCTGGTTGGGCGGGGTGGTCTATGATCGAACCGGTAACTACGATTTGATCTGGCAGGTCGCGATTCTGCTGAGCCTGCTCGCGGCGGCCCTGAACTGGCCCGTGCGTGAGCGGCCGGTGGCGCGCTTGCAGGCGCAGATGGAGGCAGCATGAGTGTGAGGGTGCGCGCTTTGATTCTCACCGCAGGGGTCGTCCTGACCCTGTTGGCCTGGTGGGGTTGGCAACAGGGTGGACTGGCGTTGATGCAACTGGGTATGTCGATCTGTTAAGTTCGTGGTCTGACTTCTCTCAAGGACTTACGACATGCACCTGCGCTGGCTCGCTGTACCCGTCCTGATGGCCATCGGCAGTGTCGCAATGGCTGCCGATTGCCCGCCGTTGCTGGAGGGCCAATTGCCCAAGCTGCGTGCCAAGGAATCCATCGACCTGTGCCAGCGCTTTGCTGGCAAGCCGCTGGTGATCGTCAACACCGCAAGCTTTTGTGGGTTCGCCCCTCAGTTCAAAGGCCTCGAAGCCCTGTATCAACGCTACAAGGGCGACGGGCTGGAAGTGATCGGCGTGCCGTCGGACGACTTCAAGCAGGAAGCCAAGACCGGCGAGGAGACCGCCAAGGTCTGCTACGTGAACTACGGCGTGACCTTCACCATGACCGAGCCGCAAAAGGTCAAGGGGCCGGACGCGGTGCACCTGTTCAAGGTGCTGGCCGAGCAGACCAACGCGCCGAAGTGGAATTTCTACAAATACGTGGTGGACCGCCACGGCAAGGTGATCGCCAGTTTCTCCAGCCTGACCAAGCCGGACAGCCCGGATCTGATCGAGGCGGTGGAGAAAGCGCTGGCGTCCAAACCCTGATTGACCGCTATTGAAAAGCCCCGCCTCCTTTGCAGGAGAGCGGGGCTTTTTTGTGCGGCGGTGAATCAGAACTTGTACGTTGCACCCAGCGCGTAGCCCCAGGCGCTGTTTTTGTACTCGGCGTTGTATGGGGTGCCTTTACCGGTACGGTTGACGTTGACTTCTTCTTCCCACAGGTAGGACAGAGCCGCGTCGATAGTCAGGTCATCGGTGGCATTGAAGCCTGCACCGAAGCTCACGATCTTACGGTCGCCCGTCGGGATACGCACCGAGCGGTCCGTGTTGTTGGTCGGCGATTGGTCAACGGTGAAGCCTGTACGCAGGACCCATTGCTTGTTGACCTGGAACGATGCGCCGATGGCCGACGCCCAGGTGTCGTGCCAGTTTTGATCTTCGTTGATGCGGCCGATCGCGCCGTTTGCGCCACCGAGCAATGCGGGTACACCTTCGTTGTTGACCGTAATAGCTTTCAGGCGACTCCAACGTGTCCAGGTGCTGCCTGCGTACAGCGTCCACTGGTCATCGAGTTTATGGGTGACCGAAAAGTCCACGGATTCCGGGGTGGTGATGTCCAGCGAGGCGTCGTAGCGCGCGCCGTTGTACGGACCAAAGCCCACGCCGGAAATGTCCGTATGGCCTTCAAGCTTGTACTTGACCTTGGAGGTGTAGGTAATACCGATGTTGGTTCTATCGGTAGGGCTGACCAGTACACCCACTTTGTAACCCAGGGCGGTGTCGTCACCCTTGATGTCTACCTTGCCGTCGTTGCGGCCGAAGGTGGCTGCCAGTGGGGTGGCGGACGTCAAGTTGCCGCTGATTTTGTTGAACGTAGGACCGAAGCCGACGGACACGTAATCGTTGAAGGCGTAGCTGACGGTCGGCTGGATGGTGATGACTTTAACTTCACTTTTCTTGCCGTAGTACCGGCCGGCGAAGCCACTTTCGTAGTCGGTAATCAGGCCGAACGGAGCGTAGACACCCAGGCCGAATGCCAGGTCGTCGTTGGCTTTCTTGACGGCAAACAGCATGGGCACGGCCGTGAACGGAACCATATCGCCGTCATTGGTGCCGCGTGGGGCGCCACCACTGGTGTTCTTGATATCGGTCTTGGCATCGATTGCCGCAACGCCGGCCGTGATCTGGTCGCGTTTCAGGCGGGACATCCCGGCAGGGTTACCAGCAATGGTACTTGCATCATCGGCAGAAGAAGAGCGACCTGCGAACCCCGTACCCATCCCGCTGACGCTCTGTTCGTTGAGTGCGAAACCGCTTGCGAACAGGTGGGAGGATGCCATGGCAACGGCGAGGCCAAGTGTGGTCTTGAGCATTACTTTTTTCATTATTAGAACTCCGTGTGATCACCGCTGCGGAAAGTATCAATAAATTTAAGATCGCGCTACTGGCTGAAACGCTGGAGATAGAGCGGTTTTGTAGGACAATCCGACCAGGGTTCAGGCTTTTTGGCGAATCTTGCAAATTGCCCGGTCAGCAAACCTCGTGATTCATGGGTGAAACACAGGTTTGCCAAGCTTGAGTGAAATCTCGCAGCCTTCCATGAGGATGAAAAATTTCTTTCCAGATACGTGCCATGGCTAAAACATCGCCTGGCGCGGGCAGTACGCGACGCTGCTGTTCCACCAAAAGCCAGGCAATGGCCGTGGCATAACGCAGGTTGACGGTGAGTTCGAGCTGAGGGGCGGTGAGGAATGCGTGTTGGCTTGCCAGCCCGCGTACCAGGCTGGCACGTTCGGGGTCCAGCGCCAGGTAGTTGTCCCAGAGTGCGCGGTGGCGAGGTTCGGTGATGCTGTACAGGCCGTGCCCGCGCCGGTCGTGCAAGGCCGAGCCCAGTTCGGACTGGCTCGCTGCGATCCCGAGCAAAAGGGCCTCGGCAGTCGGGTTATGGCAGCCCAGGTACTTCAGCGTCGGCTGGATGACATAACGACACAATTCGCTGGCAGCGATTCCCATACAGGCCTCAATCCGTGGAAGTGGTCGACGAGACCTGAGAAGGGGGCTTTGGCAGCAGTGAATCGGATCTCAGGCTCGCCGAAAGCGGATCACGCCGCTTGAGTTGAAGTGTAGTGTCATATTTGTGATGTAAAGGACTGTTTTTAAAACATCTTCGTCATTTAGTTATAACGTTTATATCTATTTGAACTTAGTGCAAAAACTCAATGCTGAAATTCCAGGCAATAAAAAACCCTGTGTTTTAAACAGGGTTTTTTGTGTTTCAGCCACGCGGGTCGATCAGGCGGTGAGCGCCTGACGGGTACGCTCGATCACGGCCTGCAGCGGTTCTGCGCTGGAGTATTGATCGGGGTACAGGCGTTCGCTGTGACGAGCGATGCCGTGTTCGTTGACCAGGGTGAAGCTGAAGCAGCCTTTGCGAGCGGCCATGATCAGGCAATTCATTGGAGCAAAAGCGTTGGTGAGGGTGCGAATGGCATCCTGAGTATGGATTTGAGCGTTCATATTATTGGTGTTCCTACAAATGACACGGGTTAAGAACCGTGCAACGTTAAAACGTTCCAGTAACGTTGATCACCATTGATCAAACGAAGAACCCGACTGGAACAAAGCAGCCAGTTTGAAGCGCTAATAAGTTAGGCGCGCTTGGGCTGGCAGGTAGGTACTTAGGAGGGCAGGCATCACAACAGGGGCAAAGGTTCTAGGCCCGGGGTGAAGATCCTGATCAATTTGCAGGCTGGTTCGGTCAGAGTATTTGAACTTCGCGACACCCTTTGCTTGATCAAAGGCTGTGTCGTCGCAAGCGATACCTGGAAACCATCGAGGTGGTCGATCCCATGTTGTTCAGGGGAGTTGTTCGACCAGAATTGACTTTCAGCTTGGTACTAACGCCGCGGATAGTAACGGATTGAAACGGCGAATGGAAGTGTGCTAGCCAAAAAACTTTGCTCAGCCGCCCAGCAGGTACCGGTAGACCAACACCGTGGCGGCCGCTGCCAGTGAGCAGCCCAACCCGTAGGCTGCCAGCGTCAGTCGAAGCGACTGGCCAGTCTCGACCACCTTCATCACATCGCCCATGTCGTTGATCCGGCCTTCGCCCAGCTCGATGCTGAGGCTCACGGCCGTAAAGGCAGCCGACAGCAGGATGGCAATCGCAAACAACGCACCGTCCGGGGAGGGCAGTGCCGCATTGATCCCCAGGGAAATCGCACAAATAACCAGTAACAACACGGCGAACAACAGAATTCCTTTCATCGACCCACTCACCGTTACGCTCCAGGTCGGAGAGTGTGGCGAGCCAGAGGGGATTTGAAAAGTCCCCTTGCCCAGCCTCCCGGTAACATTTTTGTAGCGTATCGCTTCCAAAAACGCCGGGTATATAACCATCGAGGGGGTACTTGTGCACATTCGTTGCGCACGGTGTAACCCGTGCATCACAGGCGTGTGCGGGCCGCCATTAGCCTGTAATGGAAATTTAAGTCAATGAAAAATCTGGCTTTTTTTTATTGGTGAAAAAATCGTCAGTTTGACTGCGGCCCCCATTCCATGGGGCTTTGCGCGTGATAAAGGGGGGTTGTCCACTGAGTTATCCACAGCTTCTGTGGATTGTCCCGAGCGCTTGCTCTAGATCGGGCATGAAGCGTTTTTTCAGCTTTACGTAGACGAAAAAAAGAGTAGAGTGGCGCGCCTTCCGATCTGTCCCACAGTGCTTTATGAAGTTTCGCTCAGTATCACCTTCTGTTACCGACGCCCCTCAGACTGTTACCGCACCCAAGCGCTTCTCCTTGAAGGTTGCCATGTGGCTGCTTGACAGCCCGCGCCTGGGCCACAGCACCAACGTCAAGCACTTTGCAGGTCGTTTGCTCAAGCAGCCGGCGCGTGAAGGCGTGGTCGCCGCCCAAAGTCGCCTGGGCGAACTGATGTGCCGTGAATGCGGCAACGCTCGCGACCGCCGTATCGGCCACGACCTGCTGCGCCTGGCCGCCCGTGCCGGTGACCGCCGCGCCCAACGCGAACTGGGCCAGGTCGAAGACTGAGGCTGTCGCGCAGCCCTGTGCTCCGTTAACCTTGTTCTTTTTCGGTAATGGCAGATATGGCTATGGTGTTTGACTGGACCAGTATCGCCCTGGGCCTCGCGGGTGCGGCAGTTCCGTTACTGGCGGTGTGCTGGCAGATTCAGCGGCGCTTGAACGCACGGTCGACGGGCTGGGAACTGCTGGAAGAGCGCCTGGCCACTGCCCAGCTCGCCCAGGAAGGCCTCGCCGCCCAGTTGGACGCCAGCCGCGACGAGATCAGCGATCTCAGCCACGCCAATGCCGCCAAGCAAGCCGACCTCGCCGCCGTGCGCCGCGAAGTCGAACTGCTGCAGGTCGATCGCGACAACGCGCGCGACGCCGCCCACGCCTGGAACCTCGATCGCAGCGCCAAGGAGACTGAATTGCGCCGCCTCGACGCGCTCTCGGCGTCCCTGCGCGCCGAACTGCGCGAGCAACAGGACAGCCATCAACAGCGCCTCGCTGACCTGCAAGGCTCACGGGATGAGCTGCGGGCGCAGTTCGCCGAGCTGGCCGGCAAGATCTTCGATGAGCGCGAGCAGCGCTTCGCCGAAACCAGCCAGGAGCGCTTGGGGCAATTGCTCGATCCGTTGAAGGAGCGCATCCAGTCCTTCGAAAAGCGCGTGGAAGAAAGCTATCAGAACGAAGCGCGTGAGCGCTTTTCCCTGGCCAAGGAGTTGGAGCGCCTGCAGCAACTCAACCTGCGTCTGTCAGATGAAGCCACCAACCTGACCCGCGCGCTCAAGGGCCAGAAAACCCAGGGTAACTGGGGTGAGTTGATCCTCGAGCGTGTGCTGGAGCACGCAGGCCTGGAGAAGGGCCGCGAGTATCAGACCCAGGTCAGTCTCAAGGGGCCGGATGGCGAGCGTTTCCAGCCGGACGTGCTGATCATGTTGCCCGGCGATAAACAGGTGGTGGTGGACTCCAAGGTCAGCCTCACCGCCTATCAACAGTTTGTCGCCGCGGAAGACGAGGTGATTGGCCAGGCCGCGCTGAAGCAGCACGTGCTGTCGCTGCGCAATCACGTCAAAGGCCTGGCCAGCAAGGACTATAAACGTCTGGAGGGCCTGCACAGCCTGGATTTCGTCTTGCTGTTCGTGCCCATCGAAGCGGCGTTTTCGGCAGCGTTGCAGGCCGAGCCGAACCTGTTCCAGGAAGCCTTCGATCGCCATATCGTCATCGTCAGCCCGACCACCTTACTCGCCACGTTGCGGGTGATCGACAGCCTCTGGAAGCAGGAGCGTCAGAGCCAGAACGCCCGTGAAATCGCCGAGCGAGCGGGCTGGCTGTACGACAAGTTCGTGTTGTTCATCCAGGACCTGGATGAAGTGGGTAACCGTTTGCAGCAGTTGGATAAGGCTTACAGCGCGGCGCGGAACAAGCTGACAGATGGACGCGGAAATCTGGTCAGCCGCACCGAACAGTTGAGGTTGCTGGGCGCGCGTGCGAGCAAAAGCCTCCCTGCCGATTTGCTGGAGCGCGCCATGACTGATGCGGATGGCGTCGCCCATCTTCCTGAATAAGCCCGCAGCAAAAATGCCGGGTCAAAGAGGCAGGTGGCGACTCAGCAACGCCCGCAACGCCGCTGGCTTGACCGGCTTTGCCAGGTAATCCAACCCCGCCGCATGCACCTCGGCCACCATCTCCGGGCGGCCGTCGGCGCTGATCACCACCCCGGGAATCGGCTCGGCCAATTGCGCCCGCAGCCAACCCATCAACTCGGTGCCGGTTTCGCCATGGTCCAGGTGGTAGTCCACCAGTGCCAATTGCGGGCGCACGCCCTCGGCCAGCAACGCGGCGCATTGCGCCTGGTCGGTGGCAGTCCACACTTCGCAGCCCCAGCGACTCAACAGGCTGCGCATGCCAATGAGGATGCTCTCTTCGTTATCCACGCACAGCACCTGCGCGCCGCTCAGCGGCAAGCCGTTGTCCTGCGTGGGCTTGGGCTGCGCGATGGCTTGGTTGCGTGCCAGCGGCACGCTGACGCTGAACACACTGCCCTTGCCCGGCCACGAGCGCACGCGCAGGCGATGGCCCAACACCCGGCACAGGCCGTCGGCAATCGCCAAACCCAGTCCCAGGCCTTTTTCGGCGCGGGTCTGGTGGCTGTCCAGGCGTTTGAATTCTTCGAAGATCACCTTCTGTTTATCGGGCGGTATGCCGGGGCCACGGTCCCACACTTCCAGGCAGAGTTCGCCCTTGCGCCGGCGTACGCCAAGCAACACGGGCCCGTCGGCATAACGGAACGCGTTAGTCAGGAAATTCTGCAGAATCCGCCGTAGCAACTTGATGTCACTGTCGACGCGCAGGCGACTGCCGCGCAGGCGGAAGCCCAGGCCTTGTTCCTGGGCCAGGGCCTTGAACTCTGCGCCCAGGGTGTCGAATAGCTCATTGAGTACAAACGGCTGGCGCTGCGGATTGATCTTGCCGTTTTCCAGGCGCGAGATGTCGAGCAAGTCGCTGATCAGGTCCTCGGCCGAGCGCAGCGAACTGTCCAGGTGTTGCACCAGTTGCCGGGCCTCAGTGGACAGGCCATCGTTCTGATGCGAGAGGGCGGCGGAGAATAGCCGCGCGGCGTTCAGTGGTTGCATCAGGTCATGGCTGACGGCTGCCAGGAAGCGCGTCTTCGACTGGCTGGCCGATTCGGCAACGCCCTTGGCTTCGGTCAGCGCGACGTTGAGTTGGGACAGCTCATGGGTGCGCTCGGTGACCCGCTGCTCCAGCCCTTCATTGGCCTCGGTCAGGGCCTGCTCGGCTTCGCGGAACGCGGTGATGTCGGTGAAACTCATGACAAAACCACCGCCGGGCATCGGGTTGCCGATCAGCTCGATCACACGACCGTTGGGGAACAGCCGTTCGGACGTATGCGCGCGGCCCTGGCGCATCCAGTGCAGGCGTCGCGCCACGTGCACCTCGGCCTCGCCCGGGCCGCACAGGCCGCGCTCGGCGTTGTAGCGAATGATGTCGGCAATCGGCCGGCCCACGCTGATCAAGCCGTCGGGGTAGTTGAACAGCTCCAGGTAGCGGCGGTTCCAGGCCACCAGCCTGAGCGACTGGTCCACCACACTGATGCCCTGAGTGATGTTCTCGATCGCGCCTTGCAGCAGCGCGCGGTTGAATTGCAGGACTTCAGACGCTTCGTCGGCGATGCGTACTACATCCTCCAGCTGCATTTCCCGACCTTCAATTGCGGCTTTTACTACAGCGCGCGTTGACGATGCGCCGAGTACACCGGCCAGCAGGCGTTCGGTGTGGGCGATCCAGTCATTGTCGGCATTCTGGTTGGGGTTGAAGCCTTTGCCCTGGCGGTAGGCAAAGCGGATGAAGCTCTGCTGTGCGCGTTCCTCGCCGACGAAACGTGCCGCCAGGCTGAGCAGGTCGCTGATCTGTACCGACAGCATCGAACGCGCACTGGCACGCTGGCTGATCTCCTGTCCGATGAAACGCCCGGCCTGCCAGTGTTCGGACACCCGTGTGCGCGACAGCATCGACACCCACACAAACAGCGTGAAGTTACCGGCCAGGGAAAACACTGTGCCCAGGGTCAATGAAGTCACCGACAAGCCCAGCGGGTGTGAATGCATCCATGTCAGCCCTGGGAAAAGGTCGAGGGACCAACCCAAGCTTTTCGCCGTCACCGGTAGGACCAGGGTGTAGAACCACAGGAAGGTGCCCGCGGCCAACCCGGCGAACACGCCGCGCCGGTTGGCCTGCTTCCAATACAACGCACCGAGCATGGCCGGGGCCAGTTGAGTCACGGCGGCAAAGGCGATCTGGCCGATGGTGGCCAGGCTGGCCGTGGAGCCGAGCAAGCGATAGCTCACGTAAGCCAGCAGCAGGATGATCACAATGCTGACCCGGCGCACGGACAGCATCCAGTGGCGGAATACTTCGAACGGCCGCTCGGCGCTGGAGCGGCGCAACAGCCACGGCAGCAGCATGTCGTTGGATACCATGGTCGACAGGGCGATGCTTGCCACGATCACCATGCCGGTCGCCGCCGATGCGCCACCGATGAACGCCAGCACCGCCAGGGCCGGGTGCGCTTCCGCCAGGGGCAGGCTGATCACGTAGGAGTCCGGCAGCACTGAGCCTGGCAACAACATCTTGCCGCCCAGGGCGATGGGGATCACGAACAGCGCGGCGAGAATCAGGTAGGCGGGGAACACCCATTTGGCCAGGCGCAGGTCCTGCGGGTCGATATTCTCCACCACGGTCACATGGAACTGCCGGGGCAGGCAGATGATTGCCATCATCGCTACGCCGGTCTGCACCACCATGGAGGGCCAGTTGACGGTCTCTTTCCAGTATTCCTCCAGGCGTGGCGCGAGCATCGCCTGACTGAACAGGTCGCCGAAACCGTCGTACAGGCCGTAGGTTACAAACGCGCCGACGGCGAGAAACGCGAACAACTTGACCAGAGACTCGAACGCGATCGCCAGCACCATGCCGCGGTGGTGCTCGGTGGCGTCGAGGTTGCGCGTGCCGAACACAATGGTGAACAGCGCCAGCACCAGCGACACGATCAGCGCGGTGTCTTGGGCGCGGGTACCGGTGGTATCGGCGCCGGCGCCAATCAGCAGGTTTACCCCCAGTACGATGCCTTTGAGTTGCAGGGCGATATAAGGCAGCACGCCCACCAGGCAGATCAGTGCAACCACCACGGCCAGGGATTGGGACTTGCCGTAGCGTGCAGCGATGAAGTCAGCGATGGAGGTGATGTTTTCCTGCTTGCTGATCAGAATCATCTTCTGCAGCACCCAAGGTGCCAGCACCAGCAAGATCACGGGGCCCAGGTAGATCGGTAAAAAAGCCCACAGTTGTTCAGCGGCCTGGCCTACAGCCCCGAAGAACGTCCAACTGGTGCAGTAGACGGCCAGCGACAGGCTGTACACCCAGGCACGCACGCGCGGAGGCAAGGGCGCGCGACGGCGATCACCGTAGAAAGCGATGGCAAACATAATGGCCATATAGGCCAGGGCAACGGCGGCGATCAGCCCGCTGGACAGCGTCATGGTAACTCCGAGCATAAGAACACCCGGGCATTCCAGGCCCGGTTGGACAGTCTCGCATGATGCATGGGGTTAGTCAGTGTCGACCAAGGTCGTGTGAGGGCGAATGTCGCAGGGGCCTAGCGCGGTGGCAGGGTTTTCTGGCGCAGGATATAGATTGTCACCAGCACGGCACTGGTCAGCATGAAACCGCGTGCCCAGGGCAGGGGCACCAGGTAGCAGGAGAAGCCGATGCTCACCCACATCAGGCCGATGGCGTAGACCTTGCCCTTGAGGGGGATGCCGTTGCCCTCCAGATAGTCGCGTATCCACGGTCCCAGGCGCGGGTGCTCCACCAGCCAGTGGTAGAAACGCGGGGAACTGCGGGCGAAACAGGCGGCAGCGAGGAGCAGGAAGGGCGTGGTGGGCAGGACCGGCAGGAAAATCCCGATCACCCCTAGCGCTACGCTGAGCCAGCCGATGGCCAGCAGTGCGTAGCGCAGGAGCAGCGAGCGATTGCCCATGGGTGTCACGGGCGACCGGCTCAGTGGTGACGAGGCTTGAGAATCGCCGGTTTTTCGTCAGGAGCGTTGCACAGCAGGTACAGGGCGGTCAGGGCTTCCGGGATCTGGACGATCATGTCGTCCATCAGGTTGGCGTCGGAAGCGATGTCGGCGAACTCCGGTTGGTCGTCGAACAGGCCCGAACCGACCATGATCGGCAGCAGCATTTCGCTGACTTCTTCCTCGGCGGTCTCGAACCAGGCCGCTTCACGCAGGAACACGCCTTCCATGAAGCCGATGCACCAGCCGCGCAGATCGGAGTCGTCCGGTTCTTCGCCCAGGTCCAGCTCGCATGGCAGCTCGAATTCCTCGTCGGAGGCCAGTTGGCGACCGATGTGGGCCTTGAGGGCCAGCAGGGTGGATTCGATCTCTTCGCGTTGGGCAGCGTCGGCGTAGTGCGGTTCTTCGGCGAACAGCGCGTCGATCCACTCACGGTCAGGAACCGGCTCGGAACAGATGGACAGGGCGGTCAGGTAGCCGTGGGCGGCCACGTAGTCCAGCGCCTCGTCATGCAGCTCATCGGCGTCGAGGAAGGCTTGCAGGCGGGTTAGTTGCTCAGCGAAGGACATTGAAGGACTACCTTGGGAATAAACGATGCTGAATTCTAGGCTTTCTTGAGCGCCCAGGCCAGCCGCACTGCATTTTAGATCACGCTCGCTATTCGTCAGTGGCGCCCTTTGCCGGGTGTGCGTCGGGTATACTGCCGCGTTTTGTGATGCCCCTGCAGGCCAAGCGCCAACCCGCGAAAACTTCGCTTACGGATTATTTTGCGTGAGCCCGCGTTTTTTCGGCCAGCCTGTACAGAGGGATTTCGGCGATATTTTGGAGTTTTACATGCTCGAGCAGGCTCAACGCGTCCTCAAGGACATCTTCGGCTACGACAGTTTTCGTGGCCGCCAGGGTGCGATCATTGAGCGCGTGGCCAGTGGCGGTGACGCGCTGGTCTTGATGCCTACCGGCGGCGGCAAATCCCTGTGTTTCCAGGTGCCCGCGTTGCTGCGCAATGGCCTGGCCGTGGTGGTGTCGCCCCTGATCGCTTTGATGGACGACCAGGTGGCCACCCTCGAAGAACTTGGCGTCGCTGCGGCTTCCCTGAACTCCACCCTGAGCCCCGAGCAGCAGCGCGACCTGGCCGCACGGATCAAGCGCGGTGAAGTAAAAATGCTTTACCTGGCCCCCGAGCGCCTGGTGCAGCCCCGCATGCTGGCGTTTCTGCAGAGTCTGGAAATCGCCCTGTTCGCCATCGACGAAGCCCACTGCGTGTCGCAATGGGGTCACGATTTCCGTCGCGAGTACCTGCAACTGGGGCAATTGGCCGAGTTGTTCCCCGATGTGCCGCGCATTGCCCTGACCGCCACCGCCGACAAGCGCACCCGTGAAGAAATCGTCGAGCGCCTGCACCTGCAGAACGCCGAGCGCTTCCTGTCGAGCTTCGACCGTCCCAACATTTTCTACCGCATTGTCCCGAAGGAGCAGCCACGCAAGCAATTGCTGGCGTTTCTTTCCGAGCGGCGCAGCGATGCAGGCATTGTCTACTGCCTGTCACGCAAGAAGGTCGATGAAGTGGCGGCGTTCCTGTGCGAGCAGGGCTACCCGGCGCTGCCGTATCACGCCGGCCTGCCCAACGAAACGCGCTCGGCGCACCAGAAGCGCTTCCTCAATGAGGAGGGCCTGATCATGGTGGCGACCATTGCCTTCGGCATGGGCATCGACAAATCCAACGTGCGTTTCGTGGCGCACATGGACCTGCCCAAATCCCTTGAGGCGTACTACCAGGAGACCGGTCGCGCCGGCCGTGATGGCCTGCCGGCGGACGCGTGGATGGTCTACGGCCTGCAGGACGTGGTGATGCTCAAGCAGATGCTGCAGAACTCCGAAGGTGACGAGCGCCACAAACGCCTGGAGCAGCACAAGCTCGATGCCATGCTGTCGCTGTGCGAAGAGACCCGCTGCCGTCGCCAGACCCTGCTGGCGTACTTCGATGAAGACATGCCCGAGCCCTGTGGCCACTGCGACAACTGCACCGACGGCGTACAGACCTGGGATGCCACCGAACCCGCGCGCCAGGGGTTGTCTGCGATCTACCGCACCGGCCAGCGTTACGGTGTCGGGCACCTGGTGGATGTGTTGCTCGGCAAGGACAACGAAAAAGTCCGCAGCTTTGGCCACGAGAAACTCTCGGTCTACGGTGTCGGCAAGGCCCGCGCCGAGGGTGAGTGGCGTTCGCTGTTCCGGCAGATGGTCGCCCGTGGCCTGGTGGATATCGATATCGAAGGCTTCGGCGGCCTGCGCCTGAACGACAGCTGCCGGCCGTTGCTCAAGGGCGAAGTCAGCCTGGAGCTGCGTCGCGACCTCAAGCCACAGACGACTGCCAAGACCAGCACCAGCCAGGCCAGCCAACTGGTGCGTGGCGAAGAGCGCGAACAATGGGAAGCGCTGCGTACCCTGCGGCGCAAACTGGCCCAGGAGCACAGCGTGCCGCCTTACGTCATCTTCCCCGACTCCACGTTGCTGGAGATGCTGCGCGAACAGCCTACGACGATGTCGGAAATGGCCCGGGTCAGTGGTGTGGGCGCACGCAAGCTGGAGCGTTACGGCCATGCGTTCCTCGAAGTCCTTGGCGGGCAGGCCGAGGCGCCGAAGGAAGTGGCTGATATCCGTCATGAACTGATCAGCCTGGCGCGCGCCGGCATGACCCCGATCCAGATTGCCGGCCAGTTGCAGTGCTCGGAGAAGAACGTCTACACCTTGCTGGCCGAGTCCATCGGCCAACAACAGCTGTCCCTGGAGCAGGCTCTGGATTTGCCGGAAGACCTGCTGGGCGAAATCCAGGATGCGTTCCTCGACGGAGAGGGCGAACTGCCAGCTGTTGCGGAGATTGCACCGCTGTTTACCGGGCGTGTGCCTGAAGGGGTTCTGTACTGCGTTCGCGCCGCTTTGCAGTCGGAATTCGAAATTTAGTACGCCAATTACGACAATGTAACGAATCAGTACAGAGCAGCGCTTGCCTGTTGGCAGGGCTCATGCTTAGCTGACTAATAATTAGCCACACTTTGTTTTCAGTCTAAATCATGAGTTTTTTATGCCGTTAACCGATCAACACCGTTTTGGCATGCAGTTGGCGCAAATGTCCCGAGGTTGGCGCGCCGAGCTGGATCGCCGCCTGGCGGGGCTGGGCTTGTCCCAGGCGCGCTGGCTGGTGCTGCTGCACCTGGCGCGTTTCGAGGAAGCACCTACTCAGCGCGAGCTGGCGCAGAGTGTTGGCGTCGAAGGGCCCACTCTGGCCCGCTTGCTGGACAGTCTGGAAGGCCAGGGCCTGGTGCAACGCCAAGCCGTGGTGGAAGACCGTCGCGCCAAGCGCATCCTGTTGTGTGACACCGCGCGACCTTTGATCGATCAGATTGAGACCATTGCCACCCAGTTGCGCAGCGAACTGTTCGTGGGCGTGGATGAAGAGGACATGAAGGTGTGCATGCGCGTGCATGGGCACATTCTGGCGAATCTGGAAAAGTCCTGATCCCGGATACAGCGCAGATCAAAATGTGGGAGGGGGCAAGCCCCCTCCCACATTAGAACGTCTGGCCCAGGTTCAGGTACACCGCCTTCTGGTTTGCATCGTTGAACCCATAGCTGAAATTCAGCGGCCCCAACGGTGTATCGAACCCCAGGAAAATACTCGCCGCGTTGATGTAGCCACTGTCGAACTCATTGTCGTTGTTCCACGCCCGGCCGCGCTCCAGTGACGCGCCCAGGTATAACGGGAAATCCAGCGGCAAGTAGGAGCGTGGCGTCAGCCGGCGGTAATACACCGCACGCATCAGGCTGATGTTCTGCCCCGAAATCGCATCCTGGCGGAACCCCGACAGTTGCCGCGCGCCGCCCAGCAGGAAGCTGGAAATCACCACGTCCGAATCATCCAGGGTGCGCCCGTAGCGACCGCCCAGCACCAGCGTGTCCGGGCCGTGGCTCATGGCTTTGTCCAGCTTGAATTCCCATTGGCGGTAGCGCTGGTCCGAACCCAGCCCCGGTTCGAATTCGCGGTACGCCAGGCCGATGTCTTCACCGGTGTGAGGGAAGTACACGTTGTCCAGGGAGTCGAAGGAGTACTTGAGCTCGTAGAAGCCTTCGCTGAAGCTCACACTCGGCAGATCCCGGTCGCCGATGCGCACGTCGGCCTTGCCCCAGGCCTCGCCGACGCCAAAGCGTATCTCGCCGCTGTTGCCGATCTGGCGGCCGACGTTCAGGCCAAATCCGTAGCGCTCCAGGCGGTATTCGGAGATGGGGTCGTTGTCCAGGATCAGCTCGACGTTTTGCGCCTGGGCGCTGAGGTAGGGCGCGACGAAGTAGCGCGAGCCGGTGTCCATCGGCTGGTAGAACTCGCTGTAGAGTTCCTGGCGATCACCAATCTGCACGCGGGTCAGCCATTCCGCGCCCAGGCGGTTGATGCCGTTCACGCGGTAGCTGGCGCCGAGGTTGAAGGCACTGTCGCCGCGCATGTCATCCGACAGGTTGAGGCCCAGGCGCAGGTAGTCGGTGCCGGCGCGTTTGCCACGCGCGCTGATCACCAGGGTGTTGTCCTTGCCCTTCTTGACCACGCGGTATTGCACCTGCTCGAAGTAATCCAGGCCATAGAGGGTGCCCATGTCGGTTTGCAGGCGGCCCAGGTTGAGCGGTTCGCCCAAGGGTTGGCGAATGTAATAGCGGATAACGTCTTCGCTGACCTTGGAGTCGTTTTCCACGTTGATCGCGGTGATCACCGGCGTGCGTTCGCCGGGTGTACGCGCTGCGGCCAGTTCTGGGTCGATGGGGGTGGCAGGGCGCAGGTGGGCCAGGCGTGCGTCGAGGGCGCGGGTGGCGCGGTAGCCGGCGTCGATCATGTCCTTGGCGCGACCGAAGTCTGTCACGCCATACGCGGCCAGCGGCGGCTGGATCAGCACGTCCTTGGGGTGCAGGGCCTTCAGTTGTTCTTCGGAATTGCTCCGGGTCATCAGGGTGATGGACTGGTTGAGTACATCCACCACGGTGGCCAGTTGCTTGCGTGAGCGCAGCGGGGTGCCGATGTCGACCACGATGGCGATGTCCACGCCCATCTCGCGCGCCACATCCAGCGGGATGTTGTCGGTCATGCCGCCGTCCACCAGCAGTCGGCCGTCGAGTTCCACCGGGGCGAATACGGCCGGGATCGACATGCTGGCGCGGATCACCTGAGGCAGGTGGCCCTTGCTGAACACCACTTTCTCACCGGTGGTGATATCGGTGGCCACAGCACGGAAAGGGATGGGCAACTTGTCGAAATTACGCGTATTGCTGCTGTGGGCGAACATGCTTTCCAGCAGCAGCGCGAGGTTCTGGCCCTGGATGACGCCCAGTGGCAGGCCCAGGCTGCCATCATCGCGGAAGCTGAGTTTCTGCTTGACCAGGAAGTCGCGGTCATCCTGCTTGCGGCGAAACGGCACGTCTTCCCGGGGTGGCGCGTCGGACAGTGCCTGTTGCCAGTCGATGCTCAGCGCGAGCTTTTCGAGTTCATCGATCTTGTAGCCCGAGGCATACAGCCCGCCGATCACCGCGCCCATGCTGGTGCCGGCAATCGCATCGATCTGGATGCCTTGCTCTTCCAGGGCCTTGAGCACGCCGATATGGGACAGGCCTCGCGCGGCACCGCCGGACAGCACCAGGCCGATTTTCGGGCGTGGGGTTTCGACGGCTTCGGCGAGGAGGGGCAGCAGGCATAGGCACAGGCAGGACAGCAGGCGGCGCATCATGAATCTCGAGGCAGGGCGATAAAGGCCGGTATTATAGCCGCCCGAGCCGCCAAGCCCGTTATGCCAGGAGCCTCTCAAATTATGTCCGCCAGCAAACCCGAGATCGTCATCACCTATTGCACCCAATGCCAGTGGCTGCTGCGCGCGGCGTGGCTGGCCCAGGAGCTGTTGAGCACCTTCAGCGATGACGTGGGCAAAGTGTCATTGGAGCCCGCAACCGGCGGTGCATTTCGTATCACTTGCGATGGCGTGCAGATCTGGGAGCGCAAGGCCGACGGGGGTTTTCCGGAGGCCAAGGTGCTCAAGCAGCGTGTGCGCGACCAGATCGACCCACAACGCGACCTGGGTCACAACGACCGGACGCAGTGAAGGTCACCCCCCATGACGGGGGGTAACCGGGCTGCTGTTACACAGACATCTTTTGCTTGATGAACCCGATGAGCCACGTCAGTACCAGGCCGCCCAGGCCGCCACCGGCGATGTTGGTACCGACCGTCGCCACATCCAGCGCCGCGGCGCCTGACGTGCCGGTGAAGTACGCAAGTATCTGCCCCAGCACCAGGCCGCCAATGCCACCCATGAGGGTATTGAGCCCGGTGCCGAGGGTCTGCTTGGTCATGCCGGCCACATTGCCGCCGACCGCACCGCTGACGATTTGTACCAGTAGGTTGATGAACATTTCCATGATGAAACCCCTGCATAGCGTTAATGGAGTGACCACTCGCTTGCAGCAACTTCAAACGTCACGGCTGTCGTCGAGAAGTCTTTATCCGTTGAACGACGACAGACTGTTGCGGATCGCCGGAGTATAGATCAGGCCGTGGCCGCCGGCTGTTTGGCTTGACTGGCGCCGCCCATCAGGCCTGAAAGCACGATGGCGACGATGATCAGCGCGCCCCCCAGCAGCATGCGCAAGGTCGGGGTTTCGGCGAACAGCAGCCAAGCCATGGTGATGCCGTAGACCGGTTCCATGGCAAACACCACCGAGGCGGTGCGCGCCTTGATCACCGCAAGGCTGGCGACAAACAGGCTGTGGGCCAGCCCGGTGCAGAACACGCCCAGCAGGCCGATCCACAGCCAGTCGAGGGCGCGCACCTCTGCCAGTCCTGGTGCGGCGACGGGCAACAGCAGTGCCGCCACGATCACGTTCTGGCACAGCGCTGCCTGCACCGCAGGAATGCGCCCGGAGCTGGCGCGGTTGTTCAGCGACAGCAGCGAGAACAGCAGCCCTGAGGCAATCCCCCAGAGCAGGCCGCCGGTGGCTTCACTGGCGAGATTGAAGTCGGGGGTGACCAGCACCAGGCCGATGCTGACCAATACCACCAGCACCCCTTCGTTGGCACGGATGCGCTCGCGGAAGATCAGCCCTTCCAGAATCACGGTAAACGCCGGGAACGCCGCGAACCCGAGCGTCGCGACAGCCACGCCGCCGACCTTCACCGCAATGAAGAACGTCACCCAGTGCGCCGCCAGCAACACGCCGCTGACGAGCAAGCGTTGCCAGTCGCGGCGTTCGAGTGTTTTCCAGGGGGCGTTGCTGGCAAAGCGCGCGAACACCGCAAGGGCCAGCACGGCGAATGCGGCGCGACCGAATACGATGATGGCCGGCGAGGCGGCCGCCAGTTTGCCGAATACACCGGTGAGGCCAAACATCAATGCGCCGATGTGCAGGGCGCCAAGGGCTGAGCGGGGAGTCATTGCGATCCTTGTTTCAACAGGAGTGACAAGCACCCAGTCTAGAGGGTCGGGTGTGCCGGTGTCTGTCGTGCGGCTCGCGCTGTTTATCGCCAGACTCTTCCTACACGGCGCGCCGCAATGCTCCAGGCGAGGCGCCAAACTCCCGCAGCATCGCGGCGGCAAATGCGCTTTGCGAGCCATAGCCGACGCGTTCGGCGATTTCGCCGATGGCCAGCGCGGTGGTGCGCAACAGCTCCAGGGCCCGGTGCAGGCGCCGGCTGCGGATGTAGTCCATCGGTGTCTGCCCGCATTCGCTCATGAACCGTGCGTGCAGGCGCGCCACCGACAGCTCGGCGATACGCGCCAGGTCGGCCACCTGCAGCGGGTGCGCGACGTGGCGCTGGATGTGCGCGTCGAATTCGGCGTAGGGCAGGCGTCTGCCCGGCAGTGGTAGAGATGTGGGCGCGTTGAGGCTGGCCAGCAACAGCACGGCACCTTGTTGCACGATCAGCGGATCGTTCACCGGGCTGTGGGCCAACCATTGCACGAGCTGGTGCTGGCGCGCATCCAGCGTCAGGCGCGCCGGTTGATCCAGCAGGCGCCGGCTCGCGTCCGCATGCTCGCCGAGCGATTGCAGCACCCAGTGCTCATTGGGCACATCCAGCACCAGGCAGCGGCTCCCGTCGCGGCTGTCGCATGCGTGATGGGCAGCGTAGGGCAGCACCATCACGCTGCTTTCCCGCACTTGGCTGCCGACGCCTTCGACCTCGAAGTCCAGGTGCCCGGACAGGCCGAATACCAGCTGTGCGTGGTCATGGCTGTGGACGATGGGCGCTTGGGTGTAATGGCGTAGCGTGAGGATCGGTCTCATCGCGGTCTCCTGGGCAGGCTGTGGCAGTCTACAACGCTTCTTGGGCGTCCGGCGCTGTCATCAGACTGACGCACCGCTGTCATGGGCTATTAATCGCGGTGGCGCAAGCTCGCGAAAACAGCGTCGAGGGATGCCCATGACCCGTGCCGAGTTCACCAAGCCCAGCCGCAAGCAGCGAGTTCGTACCCTATGGATTTCCGATGTGCACCTGGGCACCCGGGATTGCCAGGCCGAACATTTGTCTCAATTCCTCAAGGGCTACCACGCCGACAAAGTCTACCTGGTGGGCGACATCATCGACGGCTGGAAACTGCGCGGCGGCATGTATTGGCCCCAGGCTCACACCAACGTGATCCGGCGCTTGCTGACCATGGCCAAGCGCGGCACCGAGGTGATCTACGTGACCGGTAACCACGACGAATTCCTGCGCCGTTATTCCAAGCTGATCCTGGGCAATATCCAGCTGGTGGACGAGGCGGTGCATGTGACCGCCGATGGTCGGCACCTGTTGGTGATCCACGGCGACCAGTTCGATGTGATCACCCGTTATCACCGCTGGCTGGCGTTTCTCGGCGACTCGGCCTACGAATTCACCCTGACCTTGAACCGTTGGCTGAACCACTGGCGGGCGCGTTACGGTTATGGCTATTGGTCGCTGTCGGCTTACCTCAAGCACAAGGTGAAGACCGCCGTGAGCTTCATCAGCGATTTTGAAGAGGCCATCGCGCATGAAGTCACCAAGCGTGAACTGCATGGGGTGGTGTGCGGGCACATCCACCACGCGGAGATTCGTAAGGTGGGCGAGGTGGACTACCTCAACTGTGGGGATTGGGTGGAGTCGTGCACGGCGTTGATCGAGCACTGGGATGGCAGTATCGAGTTGTATCGGCTGGCGGATGCGCAGGCAAAAGAGGCACTGCTGAAGGCTGAAATGGCCACGGTCTAAAGGGCAACTCCGTTTGAATGTGGGAGGAGCTTGCCCCTCCCACATTTTACCCCGGCTCCTTCAGTTGGAGACGTCGGCTATTGCAGCTGCGAGGAATGTAAGGCGTGTCGCATCAATCCCCGCCACGTTCGCCCGCCCTGAACTCACCATGTACACGCTGTGTTTCTCCCGCAGTTGCTTGACCTGCTCGGCACTCAAGCCGGTGTAGGAAAACATCCCGCGTTGTTCGCCAATGTGCGCAAACCGCTCAGCCAATCCGTGGGGCGCCAATGCCTCGACCAGCCCGGAGCGCAAGTGCGCAATCCGCGAGCGCATGGCCTCGACTTCATCACTCCACAAGGTTTTCAGCGCCGTATCGCCGAGGATGGTCGCGACGACGGCAGCACCATGATCCGGTGGTGTCGACCACAGGTTGCGCGCGATATTGGCCAGTTGGCTGCGCACATCCGTCAGCTTCTCGGCGTCCGCTGCGCACACGATCAACGCGCCGACGCGGTCGCTGTAGAGACCGAAGTTCTTCGAGCAGGAACTCGTCACCAGCACTTCCGGCAATTGGGCGGCAAACAGGCGCACCGCCCAGGCGTCCTGCTCCAGGCCATCGCCAAAGCCTTGGTAGGCGAAGTCGATCAGCGGCAGGAGCTGGCGCTCGCGGACGATCTGCAAGACCTGGCGCCAATCGTCCTGTGACAGGTCGAAGCCGGTCGGGTTGTGGCAGCACGCGTGCAGCAGGACCACATCGCCTTGGGGCACCGTGGCGAGGGTCGCCAGCATCGCCGATACGTCCAGGCGGTTGTCCGCGCCGACGTAGGGGTAGTGGCTGACCTTGAGCCCGGCCTTGGCGAAGATGCTTTCGTGGATCGGCCAGGTCGGGTTGCTCAGCCATACGCCACGGCCCGGCAGGCTGTGGGCGATGAAGTCGGCGCTCAGGCGCAGGGCACCGGTGCCGCCCGGCGTCTGGGTGGCGCCGGCGCGGCGTTCGTGGAGCAGGGCGGAGTCAGCGCCGAGCACCAGTTGGCTGACCAGCGTGCCAAAGGCGGCATTGCCGTGGCCGCCGATGTAGGTCTTGGTGGCTTGCGTGTCCACCAGACGCTGTTCGGCCAGCTTCACTGAATGAGGAATCGGCGTCAGGCCCTGGTCGTCCTTGTAGACGCCCACGCCGAGGTCGAACTTGTTCGGGTTGGTGTCCTGGGCGTAAAGGTCCATCAGGCCCAGGATGGGGTCGCCGGGTACGCGGCCAATCGCATCGAAATGCATTACTTGCGGCCCTCGGCGTCCTTGGCCACGTCGTCGGTGCGTGCGGCCATGATGAAGTCGTTGCGGTGCAGGCCTTTGATGGAGTGGCTCCACCAGGTCACGGTGACCTTGCCCCATTCGGTGAGCAGGCCCGGGTGATGGCCTTCGGCTTCGGAGATTTCACCCATGGCGTTGGTGAAGGCCAGGGCGAACTTGAAATTCTTGAACAGGAAAACCTTTTCCAACTGCATCACGCCGTCGCGCACTTCGATGTTCCAGTCGGGAATCTGCTTGATCAGTACCGGCAGCTCTTCATCGCTGACTTGCGGGGCATCGGCGCGGCAGGCTTCGCAGTGGGCTTGGTTCAAGGTGGTCATGTGAAGGTGTCCTGAATTCGAGTAGATGAAGGTCAGTGGCGTTACCCTAAAGCAACGCGGGGCCAGGGAACAGACTCACCTGGCATCAAAACGTGAGGATCATGCTGCCTTGGGTTTTGGTGGGAACTTGGGCGCGTGCAGGCCGAGCTGCATGCCACGCTCGACCATGCCCATGATGTCTTCCTGGGCCACCTCGAACAGGCGCTTGAGGTCGGGCAGCACGAAGTACAGCGGTTGCAGGATGTCGATGCGATACGGTGTGCGCATTGCCTCCAGCGGGTCGAACACCTGGTGCTCGGGTTCGGACGACAGGCTGTACACCGTCTCCTTGGGCGAGGACAGAATGCCGCCACCGTAGATGCGTCGGCCTTGGGGGGTGTCTACCAGGCCAAACTCGATGGTCATCCAGTACAAGCGCGCGAGGTACACACGTTGCTCCTTGGTGGCCGCGAGGCCGAGCTTGCCGTAGGTGTGGGTGAATTCGGCGAACCATGGGTTGGTCAACAGCGGGCAGTGACCGAAGATCTCGTGGAAAATGTCCGGCTCTTGCAGGTAGTCGAGTTCTTCACGGGTGCGGATGAAGGTCGCCACCGGGAACTGCTTGCTGGCGAGCAGCTCGAAAAAGGTCTGGAAGGGGATCAGCGCCGGCACGCGGGCGACCTGCCAGCCGGTGGTCTCGGCCAACACCTGGTTGATTTCGCCCAGTTGCGGGATGCGGTCATGGGGCAGGGCGAGCTTGTCGATGCCGTCCAGGTATTCCTGGCAGGCGCGGCCCTCGATCACCTTCAACTGGCGCGTGATCAGGGTGTTCCACACCGCATGCTCTTCTTGCGAATAGTGGATAAAACCTTGCGCATCGGGCTCGCGGGCCACGTATTGCGTCTGCTTCATACGGCTCTCCTGCTAGGCATTCGTTCTTGTTATGTCCTGCGATACCTCTATAGATAACCCGCTGCGAGCAGGATTCCATCTGCGTGCTGGGCGCTATTGTGGGAAAAATCACCCAGATTCGTAAACTTATCGTTACGCATACCGTGCTTGTCGTTGCGGCGGGCTGGGAAATGGCCGTCAACTGTCACATAATCTTGACGACTATCTGCGCCCAGCAGCAAAAAGACGCGGCGCCTTCCCACTTTTCGGGCTTTTTCATGCGTATCAAAGTGCACTGCCAGAACCGCATCGGCATCCTGCGGGATATTCTCAATCTGCTGGTGGAGTACGGCGTCAACGTCGCCAAGGGCGAGGTCGGCGGTGAGCATGGCAATGCCATCTACCTGTTCTGTCCGAACCTGGTGAACATGCAGTTCCAGGCGCTGCGCCCGCAGTTCGAGGCGATTGCCGGCGTTTTTGGGGTGAAAAGAGTCGGGCTGATGCCCAGCGAGCGCCGGCACATGGAGCTCAACGCGCTGCTCGGGGCCCTGGAGTTTCCGGTGCTGTCCATCGACATGGGCGGTTCCATCGTCGCAGCCAACCGCGCGGCGGCGCAGTTGCTGGGTGTGCGCGTTGACGAGGTGCCGGGCATCCCGTTGTCGCGTTACGCGGAAGACTTCGACTTGCCCGAATTGGTGCGCGCGAGCAAGTCGCGGATCAATGGCCTGCGGGTCAAGGTCAAGGGCGACGTATTCCTGGCGGACATCGCGCCGCTGCAATCCTCCGAGCACGATGACAGCGAGGCCATGGCCGGCGCGGTGCTGACCCTGCACCGCGCCGACCGTGTCGGTGAGCGCATCTACAATGTGCGCAAGCAGGAGCTGCGCGGTTTCGACAGCATCTTCCAAAGCTCCAAAGTGATGGCTGCCGTGGTGCGCGAAGCCCGGCGCATGGCACCGTTGGATGCGCCGCTATTGATAGAAGGCGAAACCGGCACCGGCAAAGAGTTGCTGGCACGCGCCTGCCACCTGGCCAGTCCTCGTGGGCAGTCACCGTTGATGGCGCTCAATTGCGCAGGGTTGCCCGAGTCCATGGCCGAGACCGAGCTGTTCGGCTACGGCCCCGGCGCATTTGAAGGCGCGCGGGCCGAGGGCAAGCTGGGGCTGTTGGAACTGACGGCGGGCGGTACGTTGTTTCTCGACGGCGTAGGGGAAATGAGTGCGCGGCTGCAGGTGAAATTGCTGCGCTTTTTGCAGGACGGTTGCTTCCGTCGTGTCGGCAGTGATGAAGAGGTCTACCTGGATGTGCGGGTCATCTGCGCAACCCAGGTGGATTTATCCGAGCTGTGTGCCCGCGGTGAATTCCGCCAGGACCTGTATCACCGGCTCAATGTGTTGTCGCTGCATATTCCACCGTTGCGTGAATGTCTCGACGGGCTGGCGCCGTTGGTGGATCACTTTCTCGATCAGGCCAGTCGCCAGATCGGCTGCCCGTTGCCCAGGCTGGCGCCAGCGGCCATGGACCGCCTGAGCCACTACCACTGGCCGGGCAACGTAAGGCAGTTGGAAAACGTGCTGTTCCAGGCGGTGTCGCTGTGCGACGGCGGGACGGTCAAGGTCGAGCACATCCGGTTGCCGGACTATGGCGTGCGTCAGCCGCTTGGCGATTTTTCGCTGGAGGGTGGCCTGGAAGAAATTGTCGGGCGGTTCGAGAAGGCGGTGCTGGAAGCCTTGTACGCCGAGCATCCCAGCAGTCGGCAGATGGGCAAGCGTCTGGGGGTGTCGCATACCACCATCGCCAATAAGCTGCGCGACTACGAAATCCTCAAGACCGATAAATAACCCAATGTGGGAGGGGGCTTGCTCCCTCCCACCGTTGTTCTTTGGCACCCATCAGACCTGCGTTTGCCGCAGGCGGCAGTAGTCCGCCGTTTTTTCGACTCGCGCACAACCCGGAATTCACCCCACCTCACGGCAAACCCCCGCCCCGCCTGGACTTCACCCTATTTCAAAAAGTTGGTTCGCAAATTGCTTAAGCCTCATCAGTACAGCGGTGGGCGGCAAGCGTCCGTCAGAAAGAGGAAAGAGCGTGGACAAGTACCTTTATGTGGCAATGACCGGTGCCAGCCAGAATGCTCTGGCGCAGAAGGCCCATGCCAACAACCTGGCGAACATTTCCACCAACGGTTTCCAACGTGACCTGGAGCAGGCGCGTTCGATGCCGGTGTTTGGCGACAGCTTTCCGGCGCGGGCCTTTGCCCTCACCGAACGCCCGGCCACCGACTTCAGCCCCGGCGCGATGATCGAAACCGGCCGCGACCTGGACGTTGCCGTCAGCGGCGACGGCTGGATGGCCGTGCAGACCCCGGACGGTGGCGAAGCCTATGTGCGCAGCGCCAGCATGAACGTCGATGCGCTGGGCGTGCTGCGTGCTGGCAACGGCATGCCGATCATGGGCAACGGTGGCCCGATCGCCGTGCCGCCGCAGCAGAAAATCGAAGTGGGCGCCGACGGCACCATCAGCATTCGCGCCATGGGTGAAGGCCCGCGCGTGATGGCCGAAGTGGACCGTATCAAGCTGGTCCAGCCCGACCTCAAGAACATGACCAAGGGCCTCGACGGTGCCATCCACACCAAGGATGGCCAGCCGGCCCAGGCCGATGCGAACGTCAAGCTGACCTCGGGTTTCCTGCAGGCGAGCAACGTCAATGCCGTAGAGGAAATGACGGCGGTGCTGGCGCTTTCCAAGCAATTCGAGCTGCACGTCAAGATGATGAACAGCGCGAAGGAAGACGACCAGGCCATGACTCGCGTCATGCAGATGAGCTGATTGCAGCCCACTAACTAATTTGTGATGCGGCGCCAACAAACAGGCGCACAGAGGAGAACAGCATGCTTCCGGCTCTATGGGTTGCCAAAACCGGTCTGTCCGCCCAGGACACCAACCTGACCACTATCTCCAACAACCTGGCGAACGTGTCGACCACGGGTTTCAAACGCGACCGCGCCGAGTTCCAGGACCTGCTCTACCAGATCAAGAAGCAGCCAGGCGCCCAGTCCACCCAGGACAGCGAGCTGCCGTCGGGCCTGCAACTGGGTACGGGTGTGGCGATTGTCGGCACCCAGAAGAACTTCAGCGCCGGTAACCTGCAACAGACCGGCCAGCCGCTGGACATGGCCATCAACGGCCGTGGTTTCTTCCAGATCCTGCAACCAGACGGGACCACGTCCTACACCCGTGACGGTACTTTCCACCTGGACTCCAATGGCCAGATCGTCACCGCCAACGGTTTCTCCCTGGAGCCCGCCGTTGTGGTCCCGGCAGATGCCAAGACCTTTACCGTCGGCAACGACGGCACCGTGTCCATCACCGTTGCCGGCAACCCGGCCTCCCAGGTGATCGGCAACCTGCAAACTGCCGACTTCATCAACCCGGCCGGCCTGCAGGCGATGGGCAACAACCTGTTCCTGGAAACCGCTTCCAGCGGTGCGCCGCAAATCGGTACCCCGGGCCTGAACGGTTTCGGCACCACCCTGCAAAGCACCCTGGAAACCTCCAACGTGAGCACCGTTGAAGAGATGGTCAACATGATCACCACTCAGCGCGCCTACGAGATGAACTCCAAGGTGATTTCCACCGCTGACCAGATGCTCTCGTTCGTTACGCAGAATCTGTAATCAAGTCTATGGGGCGCTTTTGAGGCGCCTGCAACACCGTGAGGTAAGGGTCATGAGTCGCTTTGTTTCTGTCTTGGCATTGAGTGGGATCGCCGTGCTCGCGGGCTGCGTTGCCCCGACGCCGAAACCCAATGACCCGTACTACGCGCCGGTGTTGCCGCGCACGCCGTTGCCGGCGGCGGCCAACAATGGCTCGATCTACCAGGCCGGTTTTGAGCAGAACCTGTACAGCGACCGCAAGGCGTTCCGGGTCGGTGACATCATCACCATCACCCTGAACGAACGCACCCAGGCCAGCAAGAACGCCAACTCCCAAGTGGGCAAGAACAGCACCGCCAGCCTTGGCTTGACCTCGCTGTTTGGGGCGGTACCCAACGTCAATAATCCGTTGAGCGATGGTGACCTGACCCTGAACGCCGGCTATAGCGGCACCCGCGCCACCGACGGCAAGAGTGCGGCGGGCCAGGGCAACAGCCTGACCGGTTCGATCACGGTGACGGTGGCGGACGTCTTGCCCAACGGCATCATTGCCGTGCGCGGCGAGAAGTGGATGACCCTCAACACCGGTGACGAGTTGGTGCGCATTGCCGGCATGGTTCGCGCCGATGATATTTCCACGGACAACACCGTGCCTTCCACGCGGATTGCCGATGCACGCATTACCTATTCCGGTACCGGCGCATTTGCTGATGCAAGCCAGCCAGGCTGGCTCGACCGTTTCTTCCTCAGCCCGCTGTTCCCTTTCTAGGTGGCCACTTTGACACTCAAACAGCTGATGGCTGCCGCACTGTTGCTGGGCTTGAGCGCCGTCGCCCAGGCCGAGCGCCTCAAGGACATCGCCAGCATCTCCGGCGTGCGTTCCAACCAGTTGATCGGCTACGGCCTGGTGGTGGGGCTCAACGGTACGGGTGACCAGACCACCCAGACCCCGTTCACCCTGCAGACCTTCAACAACATGCTCTCGCAGTTCGGCATCAAGGTGCCGGCGGGGTCGGGCAACGTGCAGCTCAAGAACGTCGCGGCGGTGTCGATCAGTGCCGACCTGCCGGCGTTCTCCAAGCCGGGCCAGGTGGTGGACATTACCGTGTCTTCCATCGGTAACTCCAAGAGCCTGCGCGGCGGCACCTTGCTGATGACGCCCCTCAAGGGTATCGACGGCAACGTCTACGCCATCGCCCAGGGCAACCTGGTGGTGGGCGGGTTCGACGCCGAAGGCCGCGACGGTTCGAAGATCACGGTCAACGTGCCTTCCGCCGGGCGTATTCCGGGCGGCGCCACGGTGGAGCGCACCGTGCCAAGCGGCTTCAATCAGGGCAACAGCCTGACCTTGAACCTCAACCGTTCGGACTTCACCACCGCCAAGCGCGTGGTCGACAAGATCAACGACATGCTCGGCCCTGGCGTGGCCCAGGCCATCGACGGCGGCTCGATCCGCGTCACCGCGCCGCTGGACCCAAGCCAGCGCGTGGACTACCTGTCGATCCTGGAAAACCTCGAAGTCGATCCAGGCCAGGCCGTCGCCAAGGTCATCATCAACTCGCGTACCGGTACCATCGTGATCGGCCAGAACGTCAAGGTGTCGCCGGCCGCGGTGACCCACGGCAGCCTGACCGTGACCATCACCGAAGACCCCATCGTCAGCCAGCCTGGGCCTTTGTCCAACGGCCAGACGGCGGTGGTGCCACGCTCGCGGGTGAATGCCGAGCAGGAAGCCAAGCCGATGTTCAAGTTCGGCCCTGGTACCACGCTGGATGAGATTGTCCGTGCGGTGAACCAGGTGGGCGCAGCGCCCGGCGACCTGATGGCGATCCTTGAAGCGTTGAAACAGGCCGGCGCCTTGCAAGCCGACCTGATCGTGATTTGAGGCCATGGTCATGGACATGCGCAAGAGCGGTATAAGCAGCACGGCGGACTCGGGGTCTTACTCCGACTTGAACCGGCTTAACCAGCTCAAGGTCGGCGACGACAAGAACAGCGAAGGCAACATGCGCAAAGTCGCGCAGGAGTTCGAATCGCTGTTCCTGAACGAGATGCTCAAGTCGATGCGTTCGGCCACCGATGCCCTCGGTAAGGACAACCCGCTGAACACCCCGGCGGCCAAGCAGTATCAGGAAATGTACGATCAGCAACTGGCGGTTTCGCTGTCTCGCGAGGGCGGCGGCATCGGCCTGGCTGACGTGCTGATGCGCCAGATGCAAAAGAACAAACCGGTGGAAGCCCAGGCGGCCACCTTGCAAGGCCCGGCGGCAGCCGAAGCGACGAAGAAGGCCGACGTGCCAACCGAAATCGCCGCCGGCACCCAGGCCACGGGCCCCTTGGGTCGCTCCAATGGCCAGCGCCCGCTGTGGGCCTACCGCGTCGCCGAGCCCCAGGCCGGCGCGGCGGCTGCCCACGGCAACGACATGGAGCTGATGAACCAGCGCCGTATCTCGCTGCCGAGCAAACTCACCGACCGCCTGCTGGCCGGCATCGTGCCAGGCACCGACACCAGCGTCGCCAAGGCTGCGCCGCTGCGTAACAGCGCCGCCGCTGACAACGTGGTCAACAGCACCGCGCGCAGCGTGGCCGTGCGCAATGACCGCATGCAGGTCTACGGCCGCGCCGTGGCCCAGCCACCACTGGCGCCGGCGAAAAAAGCCTTCAGTTCCCAGGACGAATTTGTCGCCACCATGCTGCCGATGGCCAAGGCGGCCGCCGCGCGCATCGGCGTCGATCCGAAGTACCTGGTGGCCCAGGCCGCGCTGGAAACCGGTTGGGGTAAATCGGTGATGCGCGCCGAAGACGGCAGCAGCAGCCACAACCTGTTCGGCATCAAGGCCGGCCAGAGCTGGCAGGGTGGCCAGGCCCGCGCGATCACCAGCGAGTTTCGCGATGGGGCGATGGTCAAGGAAACGGCGCAGTTCCGTTCCTACGATTCCTATCAAGACAGCTTCCACGACCTGGTGACCTTGCTGCAAAGCAATGATCGCTATAAAGAAGTGGTGAAATCGGCCGACAACCCGGAACAGTTTGTACGCGAGTTGCAGAAAGCCGGTTACGCCACCGACCCGGCCTACGCCAGCAAGATTTCGCAGATCGCCAAAACGATGGACAGTTACCAGAATTATGCTGCCGCTGGCGCAACCACACATTTATAAGGTCTGAACCATGAGTTTGCTCAGTATCGGGATGTCAGGGCTCAACGCCGCTCAAGGATCGTTGTCGGTGTTGAGTAACAACATTGCCAACGCCAACACGGCGGGGTACTCGCGCCAGCAGAGCGCTCAGGTCGCCAATGCGTCGAACCAGTATGGCGGTGTGTTCATCGGCAGCGGCACGACGTTGGCCGACGTGCGTCGGGTGTACAACGAGTTTCTGGATGCGGCGTATCAGAACAGTACGTCGTTGAGTGCGGATGCCACGGCGTACCAAGGCCAGATCGGCAGCGTGGACAAGCTGCTGTCGGATCGCACCACCGGGATGTCGGCAGTGCTCAGCACGTTTTTTGCCACCTTGCAGACCGCGTCGTCGAACCCCAACGACCTGTCGGCCCGGCAACTGCTGGTCACCAATGCACAAACCTTGAGCAATCGTTTCAACTCTCTGTCGACGCAGCTCACCCAGCAAAAAGAAACCATCAACAGTCAGTTGAGCACCATGAGTGATCAGGTCAACCAATTGACCACCTCGATTGCGTCGCTCAATAAAGAAATCGCCCAGGCCCAGGGTTCGGCCAACACGCCGCCGGCCAACTTGCTGGACTCGCGCAACGAGGCCGTGCGCGCACTGAATGAATTGATCGGGGTGACCGCCACTGAAAAGAACGGCCAATTCAGTGTCACCACTGGCAGTGGCCAGTCGTTGGTGGAAGGCAGCATTTCCAACAAGATTTCTGCGGTGCCGAGCAAGACCGACAACAGCCAGTACACCATCCAGCTGAGCGTCAGCGGCACTACCCTGGACCTCGGTTCGGTGATCAGCGGCGGCAGTATCGGTGGCCTGCTGCGTTATCGCAGTGATGCGCTGATGCCCGCGATCAACGAGTTGGGACGCCTGGCGATTGCCACGGCCGATACCATCAACAACCAGTTGGGCCAGGGCCTGGACCTGAATGGTGATTTCGGGATCTCGCTGTTCAAGGACATCAACAGCGCAACCGCCATCGCGTCGCGCAGCCAGGGCGCATCGGGCAACAACCCCGACGCCAGCAACCTGAACGTGACGATCACCGACAGCAGCAAGCTGACGACACAGGACTACAAAGTCACCTTCAGCGACGAAAACAACCCGAATATCGTGACCGTGGTGCGCTCGGACGGCAAAGCCATGGGCACCTTCGACATCACCGCGAATAACCAAGTGCCGATGGACGGCTTCACCCTCGCGCTCGATGGCAAGGGCACCATGAAGTTCGGCGACAGCTACAAGGTCAGCCCGACGGCCACCGGTGCGAGCGCGATTGGCGTAGACATGGCCGACGCCAACAAGCTGGCGTTCGCCGGTCCGTTGATCGGTGAAAGCGGCAAGACCAATTCGGGCACGGGCACCTTTACCCAGCCGACCCTGACCGTGCCGTTGGACATCCATGGTGGCGCTGCCACTGCGCAGTTGCGCACCAATATCGAAGGCCTGATGCCGGTCAAGATGGTGTTCGGCAAGCCTGCGGCCGATGGCACCCAGTCGTACACGATCAACAATGCCCAGGGCAAGGCGATCGGTACCGGCACCATCATCCCGGGGCAGGGCAACAAGATCACGGTCAACGTGCCCGAGCTGGATGCCAGCGGCGCGGTGATCCCGAACTCCGGCTTCAGTTTCGACACCACCGTCAATGGCTCGCCGGCTGACGGTGACAGCACCACGTTTTCGTTCAACAGTGGCGGCAAGTCCGATGGGCGCAACGCCCAGCAGTTGCTCGACCTGCAAACCAAGGCCACCGTTGGCCTGGGCGATGGCAACGTCGGCGTGAGCCTGACCGGCGCCAACAGCCGCCTGGTTTCCCAAGTGGGTGCCAAGGCCAGCCAGTCCGGGGTTGACGTTGCGGCCACCGGTGCATTGCTGGCCGCCAACAAATCGGCGCGCAGCTCGGTGTCCGGGGTCAACCTGGATGACGAGGCGGGCGACATGATCAAGTTCCAGCAGTACTACACCGCGTCCTCGCAGATCATCAAGGCTGCGCAGGAAACCTTCTCCACATTGATCAATAGCCTTTAAGGGAGTCTGGGACGATGCGTATTTCTACACAGCAGTACTTCGAAACCAGTTCCGCCAAGTACCAGGAAAACTATTCCGGTGTGGTGAAGGCCCAGGAACAGACCTCCAGCGGTGTGCGCGTGCAGACGGCGGCGGATGATCCGGTCGCGGCCGCGCGCTTGCTGATGTTGCAGCAGCAGAAAGACATGCTGGGCCAGTACAATGGCAATATCGACACGCTCAAAAACGCGCTCTACAGCGAAGAAAGCGTGCTGAAGAACATCAACTCGGCCATTCAGCGGGCCAGCGAGCTGGCACTCAAGGCGGGTAACCTCGGCATCAGCGACGCGGACCGCAAGTCGACGGCGGCTGAAATCGGCTCCCTGGAAGATCAGATCATGGGTCTGCTCAACACCAAGGATGCCAGCGGCAACTATATGTTCTCCGGCAGCAAGACCGACACGCCGCCTTACTCGCGCAACAACGACGGTACTTACACCTATCAGGGCGATGACACTGCCTTGAACCTGCGGGTGGCAGAAAACCTGTCGGTGCCGATGGGCGACACCGCGAAGAAAATGCTCGAAACAGCCTCCAACACTGGCCGCACGCAAGCGACGCGTGTACTGGCTGACCCGCTCGTGGATGTGGACGACGGCAAGGTGACGATCTCGGCGGGCCTGATTGCGTCGGGCGTCGATGTGAAGTTTGCCGACGGCCAGCCTTACACCGTGAAATTCCTCAGCAGCACCCAGTACACGGTCACTGACGGCACGGGCAAGGACATCACCTCCGAGATCCCGGGCAACGGCACCTTCGACTCGACCAAAGAGGGTGGCTCGACCATCAGCCTGCGCGGGGTCAAGTTCGACATTGGCCTGGACTTGGGCAAGGACGTGTTGCCCGGCGCGCCGGCGGATGCGCTGGTCAAGGACCGCGAGTTTACCCTGGCCCTCAAGCCGGACTCCTTCAGTGTTTCACGCACCGCGAGCAACCCCAGCACGGCGCAGTTGACCGGTGGTTCGGTGAGTGATCCGGCGGCTTATGCGAGCACCTTTCCCAACTCGGGTCTGGTGGTCAAGTTCGGCGCAGGCGGTACCTATAACGTCTACGCGCAGCCCTATTCGGCGGACAGCAAGGCCATCGCCAGCGACACCCTGGCAGCTGGCGCGACCTCGATCACCGTGGCGGGCGTCACGCTGGGCGTCACCACCACACCGGCGCCGGCAGAAGGCGACCAGTTCCTGGTAGGCGCTACCAGCAACAAGAATGAAAACGTGCTCGACACCCTTAGCCGCCTGCGCAGGACCCTCGAGACACCTTCGGATGGCAATCCGGCGGCGCAGAAGGAACTCAAGGACGTGGTTGCCCGGTCCATCGGCAATTTGACCAACGCGTACAGCCAGATCGACCAGGTCCAGGGGGATATCGGTGCACGCTTGAACATCCTCGATATCCAGGCCGAAGAAAACACCAGCCTTGGTCTGGCGAACACCTCGACCATGAACTCGCTGGGCAATATCGATTTCGCCGAAGCCTCCATCAACCTGAACCTGCAGCAAACCATGCTGCAAGCCTCTCAGTTGGCTTTTGTGAAAATCTCGCAGCTGAGCCTGTTCAACAAGATGTAACCGGCCCGCTGCACGACAATGGCCCAGCCTGGAAACAGGCTGGGCCATTGTCGTTTTTGCGGCTTAATTGTTTGAAGGTTTTGCATAAACCACACACAATTAGGTGACCTGCGAGTCATAAAGCGCATCTTCACTGTATCGTGTGAAAAGGATAAGTCGTCTCAGAGTCCTTGCGGGGCGGCTTTCAACGAGTTTTTTTCGGGGTCGTCCCCTTTTATTGTCAGCACCCGGCGGGGCAGTTCGCGGGGTGATCTCCAGCTATTTAGTATTGGGAAGCCACAATGATTGGCATAAAAAGCATCGCCAGTTACGTGCCGGCCGACGGGATCGATAACTACGCCCAGGGTGCCAAATTCGCCAAGGATGAAGAGTTCATCATTGGCAAGATCGGTTCGGCGTTCCTGCCGCGCAAGGAAGCTGCGCAGGAAACCTCCGATCTGTGTGTCGAGGCGGTCAACGCTTTGTTTGCCAATAACCCGGATTTGAAGCGCGAGTCCATCGACGCGCTGATCGTCGTCACCCAGAACGGCGACGAAGAGGGTTTGCCCCACACGGCTGCCATCGTTCAGGACAAACTCGGACTGCCGACTCACGTCGCCGCGTTTGATATCTCCCTGGGCTGTTCGGGCTACGTCTACGGCATCTACGCGATGAAAGGCTTCATGGAAGCCGCCGGCCTGAAAAACGGCCTGCTGATCACCGCCGACCCGTACTCGAAGATCGTCGACCCGGAAGACCGCAACACCACCATGCTGTTCGGCGACGCCGCCACCGCTACGTGGATGGGCGAAGACGCTCCCTGGTTGCTGGGCAAGTCCAAGTTCGGCACCGACGGTTCCGGCGCGCCGCATTTGAAGGTCAGCGACGGCGTGTTCTTCATGAACGGCCGCCAGGTGTTCAACTTCGCCCTGCTCAAAGTACCGGCGCATTTGCACGAACTGCTCAACGAGTCGGACCTCAAGGCCGACGAGATCGATGCCTTCTGCATTCACCAGGGCAGTGCGGCCATCGTCGATGCCGTGGCGCGTCGTTTTGAAGATGCGCCGGTGGACAAGTTCATCAAGGACATGGTCGAGACCGGCAACACCGTGTCGTCGAGCATTCCGCTGCTGCTGGAAAAGCACGTGATGGACGCGTCCTGGAAGCGTGTGGCCATCAGCGGTTTTGGTGTGGGCCTGTCGTGGGGCTCGGCGATTCTCTATCGCCCATGAGGCGGTAATCGTCTCGACAAAAAACGCCGATGATCGCGAGGTCATCGGCGTTTTTTATTTGGCGCCAGAAAAGCCAATGAATGCGGGGTTTTGCTCTACGCTAAACCCTTGAATTGCAAGGGGTGGCACCGCGCCAGCAAAAAAATCAAAAAAAATCCTCAAGCAACTGCCTGCCACGACGATAACTATTACGTAGGTTCTCTAGGCCACACCCGGCGGTTGCCAGGGCCGGAAGCCGCAGTATCCAAACCACGAGGATTTCGTCATGGCATTATCAGTAAACACCAACATCACTTCCCTGGGTGTCCAGAAGAACCTGAACAAAGCTTCCGACGCTCTGAGCCAGTCGATGAACCGTCTGTCCTCCGGCCTGAAAATCAACAGCGCCAAAGACGACGCTGCCGGCATGCAGATCGCCAACCGTCTGAACAACCAGGTCAAAGGCCTGAACGTTGCCATCGCCAACGCCAACAACGGCGTGTCGATTGCCCAGACCGCTGAAGGCGCAATGCAAGAATCCACCAACACCCTGCAGCGTCTGCGTGAACTCGCCCTGCAAGCGGCGAACGGTGATAAAAGCGACGCTGACCGTGTTTCCCTGCAGCAAGAATTCACCGCTAAAGTGGGCGAGCTGAACCGTATCGCCAGCACCACCACCTTCGGTGGTCGTAACCTGCTGGACGGCTCGTTCAACAACGTAGCGTTCCAGATCGGCGCCAACGCTAACGAGACTATCTCGTTCGGTATGACTGATATCAGCTCGACTGCGCTGAAAGGCAACTATAAAGAAGCTAGCGTTAACAGCACTGCGCTGACTGGTCTGGCAGCTACCGCTACCGGTTCGGTACTCACTGATAAAGCCACTGCTACTGGTACTGCTGCTGTCGGCACTACTGTGGCTACTGATAGCATCAAAATCAACGGTACAACGATCAATCTCGTTGCTGCCCTTCCTGCTGACAAGGGCGCAGCTGCAGTTGATGCTATCAACAAGCAGACCGCCACTACTGGTGTTACTGCCAGTGCCGACGCTAACGGTGTTCTGACACTGAGCTCGACCAAAGCAATCACGATTGCAGCGGGTGATACTGCCGCTGCCATCCCAGGCCCACCCGCAGTCCCTGCCAAAACTGATGGTTTGGCAAACCTGAACCTCGCTGCAGCTACCGTTGCCCCAACCAGCAACTTGACCGCTGCCGGTTCGATCACTGTGAACGGTACTGCGGTAGCTTGGGCTAAAGGTGCCACCATGGCATCCGTTCTCACCAGTCTGACCACTGCTGCTGGCGGCGCTGCAACTGGCGCTTCTGCTACCTTCGCCGAAGGTCGTGTCAAACTGACCTCTGGCAACGGTGCAGACATCAAGCTGGCTAACACTGATAGCGGTTCGCTGTCGCAGTTGGGTCTGTCTGCCGGTACCACCCAGGCAAAATTGACCGACGACACTTCTATCTCCGTCAACGGCGTAGAAGTCAAGTTCAAGAAGGGCGACACCGCTGACGCAGTTGTAGCTTCGATCAACAGCGCAAGCACCGGTGTACAGGCCAGCAAAAACGCTGACGGTACTCTGAGCCTGTTCGCAGACAAAGATATCACCATCAAGGACGGCAGCGCTGGTACCGGTCTGAAAGCCCTGGGCCTGACCACTGTTGCTGGTAATGGCACCAAAGCTGCCGTCACCATGGAGACCAGCGTTTCCGACCTGAACATCCTGACTGCCGCTTCCTCGCAGCAGGCCATCCAGGCTCTGGACGACGCCATGCAGCAAATCGACAGCCAGCGTTCGCAGCTGGGTGCCGTACAAAACCGTTTCGCCAGCACCGTAGCCAACCTGCAGAGCATTTCGCAGAACTCCTCCGCTGCCAAAGGCCGCGTAGAAGACGCTGACTTCGCTTCCGAAGCTGCTGAACTGACCAAGCAACAAACCCTGCAACAGGCTTCCACTGCGATCCTGTCCCAGGCCAACCAACTGCCATCCTCTGTTCTGAAGCTGCTTCAGTAATAGGCGGTAGCGGTTAAATAACGGGAGGGTGCGTGAATAACGTGCCCTTCCGTTTTTTCAGTTTGGAGGTGATGACATGGACATGAGCATCAAGCTGAACACGCCGTACCCGGCTGGCGTTACCCCGCCCAGCGTCGCCCCTGCTGCCCAGGCCAAGCCTGCGGCCAACAGTGAAGCGCCTGCGAGCGAAGAGCCACAGCGCGTAGCGCTGGAAAAAGCAGTTACTGATATGCGTGAGTTTGTGCAGGCTTCACAGCGCAACCTGGATTTTTCCATCGATGACTCCACCGGCATTGTGGTGGTCAAGGTGATCGCCACCGACAGTGGTGAAGTGATTCGACAGCTTCCTTCGGAGACTGCGCTGAAATTGGCGCAGAACCTGAGCGATGCCAGCAGCCTGCTGTTCGACAGCAAGGCCTGAGTTGGCACGAAACATGTTTCTGAATGCGCCATAGGCGCGTGAGCGCCAAAAAAACGGCCGCTTCAGGACAAGGAGAATAAGCAAATGGCTAGTTCAACGATTTCCGGCCCAGGTTCGGGCTACAACACCCAAGGTATCGTCGAGGCACTGGTGGGGGCTGAAAAAGCACCCAAGCTCGCGCAGATCACCAGTCAGCAAAAAGACGCGACGATCAAGTTGTCGGCGGTCGGCTCGATCAAGACGGCGTTGGAAGCCTACCAGGCGGCGATCACCAAGTTGAACAGCGCCTCGGCGTTCAACGGCCTGTCTGCGACTTCTTCTGAAGAAAAAAACGTCAAGGTCACCTTGGGTGATGGCGCCTCCAGTGGCAAATACACCCTGCAGGTCACGAACCTGGCGACCGCGTCCAAAGTCACCACCGTGTCGAATGCAGAAGGCGCCTCAGGCAAAGCCAACAGCACCGACGAGGCGCAGACCCTGACCATCAATCAGTCGGGCAAGAGCTACGACGTGGTGATCGCGGGTGGGGCCACGCTCAAGGAAGTGCGCGAGGCCATCAACACCCAGTTGTCTGCGCAAGGCATCAGTGCCAACGTATTGAGCGACTCCAATGGTGCGCGTCTGGTGCTCACGTCGACCAACAGCGGCGAAGGCACCGACATTACGCTCAGCGGTGACTCGGAGCTGGTTGCCGGCTACGACAAGGGCAAGCCGCCGACGAATGCCAAGTACACCATCGATGGCGTCGAAATGTCGTCCGCTACCAACAAGATCGATTCCGCTATCAGTGGCGTGACCCTGGACTTGCTGGACGGCGATCTGACCAAGCCGACCACCATCACCGTGGCCAGCAACACCGATACCCTGAAGACCTCGGTGCAGTCGTTCGTCACCGCCTATAACGCGTTGACGACCGCCATCAACGCCCAGACCAAAGTCACCGCGACCGGCGATGCGTCCACCACCGTTGCGGGTGCGTTGACCGGCGATGCTTCGATGCGTCAATTGGTGAACAGCTTGCGTTCGGAGTTGGTCGGCGGCAGCGGGGCGGGCAGCATCTCCAGCCTGGCGCAGATGGGTGTCACCACCGATCAGAAAACCGGCCTCTTGAGCCTGGACGACAAGACGTGGGACAAGGCCGTGGTCAAGGGCGCAGGCGACATCGCCAAGCTTTTCACGGGCGACAGCGGCCTGATCACCCGTATGAACAAAGCCACTGCCAGCTATGTGGGCACCACCGGTACCTTGGCCACGCGCGCCACCGACCTCAACGACAAGTTGAGCAAGTTGACCACCGAGTCGACCGACCTGGACACCCGCATGGAAGCGCTGAAAAAGTCCCTCACGGCCAAATACACCGCGATGGACACCATGATTGCCCAGCTCAACGCCAGCAGCTCGAGCATCATGACCACGCTCAATTCGTTGAACAACAAGAAAGAGTGATTACCGGGGGCGCTCCGGCGCCCTATAGCGGCATTACCGATGGTCCGGCGCTTTTGGCGCGGATTAAAGAATTATGTGACCGGGTCGACAAACTGGTTAAGCAAACCTATTCGACATTGGCCAGTTACGAGGTAGCAACATGAACCCGATGAGAGCCCTTCGCCAGTACCAGAAGGTCAATTCCCACGCCCAGGTCTCCGAGGCCAGCCCGCACCGCCTGGTGCAGATGCTGATGGAAGGCGGCCTTGATCGTATGGCGCAGGCCAAGGGCGCATTGAGCCGTGGTGATATCGGGCAGAAGGGACTGATGCTGGGCAAGGCGATTGAGATCATCTCCGGCCTGCGTGACGGCCTCGAGCCTGAGAAAGCGCAAGACCCTGCCTCTGTGCAGCAGTTGGATGCCCTGTACGACTACATGAGCAACCGTCTGGTAGAAGCAAACCGTGTGAACGACGCCGACATGATCGACGAAGTCGCCCGCCTGCTGATTACCGTAAAAAGTGGCTGGGATGCCATCGCTCCGCAATAAGGCCAACCGCCTTGAGGTACACGTCATGAGCCACGCACTGCAACGTATCGATGAAGCCCGCGAAGCCCTGATCGGCGCGCTGGCCGAGCGCAACTGGGACGCCGTCGGCGAGCTGGATATGGACTGTCGTGCGGTGATTGACGAGGTGCTCACCGAGGCGCCGGTGGATGAGCTGGCGCTGCGGGAAAAACTGGAAAGCCTGCTGGCCGTTTACCAGCAATTGCTTGAAGTGACGACCGGTGAACGCCAGGCGATTTTCGAAGAGATGTCGCAGATCAACCAAGCGAAAAACGCGTCAAAGGTTTACCATCTGTTCGGCTGAACGGGCGCAGTTAATCCGACCGGCGCGTCATATATTTGACTGTGTCAGCATTTTTGACTTAACTAGTGCTGTTTTCAGATTTCAGACGTCTATAGAGTAAGAAGTCCTACGGTCGTCTCGATTGCCTTCATTCCGGGGCAGGAAGTTTTACTAGGGAAGTTGCTATTGCATGTGGCGTGAAACCAAAATTCTGCTGATTGATGACGATAGCGTCCGCCGCCGCGATTTGGCGGTGATTTTGAATTTTCTTGGCGAAGAAAATCTTCCCTGCGGCAGCCATGACTGGCAGCAGGCGGTTAGCTCGTTGTCGTCGAGCCGTGAAGTCATCTGTGTGCTGATCGGGACGGTAAACGCTCCTGGCGCAGTTCTGGGCTTGTTAAAGACACTGTCTACCTGGGATGAGTTCCTTCCGGTGTTGCTAATGGGCGATATTTCTTCTGTCGACCTGCCTGAAGACCAGCGCCGCCGGGTTCTGTCCACCCTGGAAATGCCGCCCAGCTACAGCAAATTGCTCGACTCCCTGCACCGTGCCCAGGTCTATCGCGAGATGTATGACCAGGCACGTGAGCGCGGTCGCCACCGTGAACCCAACCTGTTCCGCAGCCTGGTTGGCACCAGCCGTGCCATCCAGCACGTGCGCCAGATGATGCAGCAAGTGGCCGACACCGACGCCAGCGTGCTGATCCTCGGCGAGTCCGGCACCGGCAAGGAAGTGGTTGCGCGCAACCTGCATTATCATTCCAAGCGCCGCGACGGGCCTTTCGTGCCGGTCAACTGCGGGGCGATCCCGGCAGAGCTGCTGGAAAGCGAACTGTTCGGCCACGAGAAGGGCGCCTTTACCGGGGCGATCACCAGCCGTGCCGGGCGTTTCGAACTGGCCAACGGCGGCACCCTGTTCCTCGACGAAATCGGCGACATGCCGCTGCCGATGCAGGTCAAGCTGCTGCGCGTGCTGCAGGAACGCACCTTCGAGCGCGTGGGCAGCAACAAGACCCAGAGCGTCGACGTGCGCATCATCGCAGCGACCCACAAGAACCTCGAGAGCATGATCGAGGTCGGCAGCTTCCGCGAAGACCTCTACTACCGCCTCAACGTTTTCCCGATCGAGATGGCCCCGCTGCGTGAGCGCGTGGAAGACATCCCGCTGCTGATGAACGAACTGATCTCGCGCATGGAGCACGAAAAGCGCGGCTCGATCCGCTTCAACTCCGCCGCGATCATGTCGCTGTGCCGCCACGGCTGGCCGGGCAACGTCCGCGAACTGGCCAACCTGGTGGAGCGCATGGCGATCATGCACCCCTACGGTGTGATCGGTGTCGTCGAGTTGCCGAAGAAATTCCGCTACGTCGACGACGAAGACGAGCAGCTCGACAGCCTGCGCAGCGACATGGAAGAGCGCGTCGCCATCAACGGCCATACGCCGGACTTCGGCAACACCGCCATGCTGCCGCCTGAAGGCCTCGACTTGAAGGACTACCTCGGCAACCTCGAACAAGGCCTGATCCAGCAGGCCCTGGACGACGCCAATGGCATCGTCGCGCGTGCCGCCGAGCGCCTGCGTATCCGCCGTACCACCCTGGTGGAGAAGATGCGCAAGTACGGCATGAGCCGCAAAGAAGGTGATGAACAGGCAGATGATTGACGCCTGTTTTTCAAGCCGCTGATTTATCAGCGGTTTTTTTTCGGCACAAGTATTGCTACAGCCCTCGCAACGTTCCGTTTAACTGACGGTCAGCCAAGCGAGAGAGCATGATGCCCCACGCCGCCCAATTAGCTTCCAGCCCTGCCATCCCGGGGCTCGTTCCGTCTGTTGAACAGCAAAGCCGCCAGGGCCTGGAGCAGGCCTTTTCGCTGTTCAACCAGATGTCCAGCCAGCTGACGGACTCCTACAGCCTGCTCGAAGCCCGTGTGTCCGAGCTCAAGGGCGAGCTGGCCGTGGTCAGTGCCCAGCGCATGGAAGAATTGGCCGAGAAAGAGCGCTTGGCCAACCGTCTGCAGAACCTGCTGTCGCTGCTGCCCGGTGGCGTGATCGTCATCGACGACCAGGGGCGTGTGCGCGAAGCCAACCCGGCGGCCTGCGACATGCTTGGCCTGCCGCTGGAGGGCGAGCTGTGGCGTCACGTCATCACGCGCTGCTTTGCGCCCCGTGAGGACGACGGCCACGAAATCTCCCTGAAGGACGGGCGCCGCCTGTCGATCGCCACCCGTTCCCTGGACGCCGAGCCTGGCCAACTGGTGCTGCTCAACGACCTGACTGAAACCCGTCACCTGCAAGACCAGTTGGCGCGGCATGAGCGTTTGTCGTCCCTGGGGCGCATGGTCGCTTCCCTGGCGCATCAGATTCGCACGCCGTTGTCCGCCGCGTTGATCTACGCCAGTCATTTGACTGACGAGCAACTGCCGCCAGCCACGTCCCAGCGTTTTGCCGGCCGCCTGAAAGAGCGCCTGCACGAGTTGGAGCACCAGGTGCGCGACATGCTGGTGTTCGCCCGTGGCGAACTGCCGCTGACCGACCGCGTCACCCCGGCCCAACTGATGCAGGCGCTGCAAGCGGCTGCCGCCACCCATATCCAGGACACCCAGGTGCGCTGGCAGTGCGACGGCCAGCTCGGTGAGCTGCTGTGCAACCGCGACACCCTGGTGGGCGCCTTGCTCAACCTGATCGAGAACGCCACCCAGGCCAGCGGTGCCGGCGCGCGACTCAAGGTGCACCTGTACAGCCGCGGCCAAACCCTGCGCCTGTGCATCAGCGACAGTGGCAGTGGCATCGACCCGGTGGTGCTCAAGCGCCTCGGCGAACCCTTTTTCACCACCAAGACCAACGGCACGGGCCTGGGCCTGACCGTGGTCAAGGCGGTCGCACGCGCCCATCAGGGAGAATTGCAGTTGCAGTCCCGCGTGGGGCGTGGCACCTGTGCATTGATGACCTTGCCGCTGTTTACCAGCACGGCAAGCGCGGAGTAATAGAGAAATGGCTATCAAGGTTTTGTTGGTGGAGGACGATCGCGCCCTGCGTGAAGCATTGGCTGACACGCTGCTGTTGGCGGGCCATGACTACCGGGCGGTCGGTTCTGCCGAGGAAGCCTTGGAGGCGGTCGAGCACGAGGCCTTCAGCCTGGTGGTCAGCGACGTGAACATGCCCGGCATGGACGGCCATCAGTTGCTGGCCTTGCTGCGTGCGCGCCAGCCGCAATTGCCGGTGCTGTTGATGACCGCCCACGGCGCCGTGGAGCGCGCGGTGGACGCCATGCGCCAGGGGGCAGCGGATTACCTGGTCAAGCCGTTCGAGCCCAAGGCGTTGATCGAACTGGTGGCGCGCCATGCCCTCGGCGTGATCCCGGCCAGTGAAGGGCAGGGCCCGATTGCCTTCGAGCCGGCCAGTGCCCAGTTGCTGGAGCTGGCGGCGCGTGTGGCGCGCAGCGATTCCACCGTGTTGATTTCCGGTGAGTCCGGTACCGGCAAGGAGGTGCTGGCGCGCTATATCCACCAGCAATCGACCCGCGCCACGCAGCCGTTCATCGCGATCAACTGCGCGGCGATCCCCGACAACATGCTCGAAGCCACCTTGTTCGGCCATGAAAAAGGCTCGTTCACCGGTGCCATCGCGGCCCAGGCCGGCAAGTTCGAACAGGCCGACGGTGGCACCATCCTGCTCGATGAAATCTCGGAAATGCCCCTGGGCCTGCAGGCCAAACTGCTGCGCGTGCTGCAGGAGCGGGAGGTGGAGCGGGTCGGCGCGCGCAAGCCGATCCAACTGGACATCCGTGTGGTTGCCACCACCAACCGTGACCTGGCCGGCGAAGTGGCCGCGGGGCGCTTCCGTGAGGACCTGTTCTACCGCCTCTCGGTATTCCCCCTGGCCTGGCGACCACTGCGCGAGCGCCCGGCGGACATCATTCCGCTGGCCGAGCGCCTGTTGAACAACCATGTCAAAAAAATGAAGCACGCCCAGGCGCGACTGTCGGCCGAGGCCCAGGCGTGCCTGGTGGCCTACCCCTGGCCGGGCAATGTGCGCGAATTGGACAATGCCATTCAGCGTGCGTTGATTCTGCAACAAGGCGGCTTGATCCAGCCCCAGGATTTCTGCCTGGCCATGGGCAGCGGCGCTGCACCTTTACCCTCCCTGGCGCCCGCCCCCGTGGTCGCCGAAACCGAAACCGCCGGTGCGCTGGGCGACGACCTGCGGCGTCGCGAATTCCAGATGATCATCGACACCCTGCGCGCCGAGCGCGGCCGCCGCAAAGAGGCCGCCGAGCGCCTGGGGATCAGTCCGCGCACGCTGCGTTACAAGCTGGCGCAAATGCGTGATGCCGGAATGGACGTGGAAGCGTATCTGTTTGCTACCTGACCGGTAACAAGGCCGACAAGGTTTGTCGCCTTTTCTTACGGATTGATACAGAGCTGGCACCCTTGTTGCTACCTCCCTGGGTAATCGCTGCGTAGTGTCAAAAATTTGCGGGTCGTCGGAGAGAGAAAGGTCATGAGCCAGGGTATCGAGTTCAATCGGTTGATGTTGGATATGCGCTCCATGCAAATGGACGCCATGTCTCAACCGAAATCCGTCGCGCAAGCGCCGGAATTGGGCCAAAGCAGCTTTGCCGACATGCTCGGCCAGGCGATCAACAAAGTCAGCGACACCCAGCAAGCCTCCAGCCAGTTGGCCAACGCCTTCGAGATCGGCAAAAGCGGCGTGGACCTGACCGATGTGATGGTTGCCTCGCAAAAAGCCAGTGTGTCTTTCCAGGCGTTGACCCAGGTGCGTAACAAGCTGGTTCAGGCCTACCAAGACATCATGCAGATGCCGGTTTAAGGACGAGATTTAAGTCATGGCAGAAGCAGTCGTCGACAACGTACCCGCCAAGGCAGACGGCAAAGCGCCGCTGTTTGGCCTGTCGTTCCTGGAAAACCTCTCGGACATGCCAGTGCTGCGCCAGGTGGGCCTGTTGGTCGGTCTGGCCGCCAGCGTGGCGATTGGTTTTGCCGTGGTGCTGTGGTCGCAGCAACCCGATTACCGCCCGCTGTACGGCAGCCTGGCCGGCATGGATTCCAAGCAGATCATGGAAACCCTCGCCGCCGCCGACATCGCCTACACCGTCGAACCCAACTCCGGCGCCTTGCTGGTCAAGGCCGACGACGTCGCCCGTGCGCGCATGAAACTCGCCGCTGCCGGCGTAACCCCGTCCGACAGCAACATCGGTTTTGAAATCCTCGACAAGGACCAGGGCCTGGGCACTTCCCAGTTCATGGAAGCCACCCGCTACCGCCGTGGCCTGGAAGGCGAGTTGGCCCGCACCATCTCCAGCCTCAACAACGTCAAGGGTGCCCGTGTGCACCTGGCCATTCCAAAAAGCTCGGTATTTGTGCGCGACGAGCGCAAGCCGAGCGCCTCGGTCTTGGTTGAACTGTTTTCCGGCCGCTCCCTGGAGCCAGGCCAGGTGCTGGCTATCGTCAACCTGGTGGCCACCAGCGTTCCTGAACTGAGCAAATCGCAGATCACCGTGGTAGACCAGAAGGGCAACCTGCTGTCCGACATGGCCGAAAACTCCGCGCTGACCCAGGCCGGCAAGCAGTTCGATTACAGCCGTCGCATGGAAAGCATGCTCACCCAGCGTGTGCACAACATCCTGCAACCGGTATTGGGCAACGACCGCTACAAGGCTGAAGTGTCCGCCGACGTGGACTTCAGCGCAGTCGAGTCGACCTCCGAGCAGTTCAACCCGGACCAGCCGGCCCTGCGCAGCGAGCAGTCCACCAGCGAACAACGCACCGCCGCCAACGGCCCGCCGCAAGGCGTACCGGGTGCCCTGAGCAACCAGCCACCGGCCCCGGCGTCGGCCCCGCAAACCACCGGCGGTGCCGCAGCCGCCGCAGGCGCGATCGCACCGGGGCAACCGCTGCTGGACGCCAACGGCCAGCAGATCATGGACCCGGCCACCGGCCAACCGATGCTCGCCCCGTACCCGGCGGACAAGCGTAACCAGTCCACCAAGAACTTCGAGCTCGACCGCTCCATCAGCCACACCAAGCAGCAGCAGGGCCGCGTCAATCGTCTGTCGGTGTCGGTGGTGGTCGATGACCAAGTCAAGGTCAACCCAGCCGACGGCGCCGTCACCCGTGCGCCGTGGAGCGCCGACGAATTGGCGCGCTTCACCCGGCTGGTACAGGACGCCGTTGGTTTTGACGCCAGCCGTGGCGACAGTGTCAGCGTGATCAACATGCCGTTCTCCGCCGAGCGTGGCGAAGTCATCGCCGAAGCGGCGTTCTACACCCAGCCGTGGTTCTGGGACATCGTCAAGCAAGTGCTGGGGGTGTTGTTCATCCTGGTGCTGGTGTTCGGCGTGCTGCGCCCGGTGCTCAACAACATCACCGGCAACGGCAAGAAGCAGCTGGCCCTGGCCGGCGGCGACGTGGAACTGGGTGGCATGGGCGGCCTGGATGGCGAACTGGCCAACGACCGCGTGAGCCTTGGCGGCCCGCAAAGCATCCTGTTGCCAAGCCCGAGCGAAGGTTATGACGCTCAGCTGAACGCAATCAAGAGTCTGGTGGCAGAAGACCCGGGCCGTGTGGCCCAGGTCGTGAAAGAGTGGATCAACGCAGATGAGTGATAATCGAGCCGCTGTTGCCAAGCTCACCAAGGTCGACAAAGCCGCAGTCCTGCTGCTGTCCCTGGGTGAAACCGACGCCGCCCAAGTGCTGCGCCACATGGGCCCCAAAGAGGTCCAGCGTGTCGGCGTGGCCATGGCGCAAATGCGCAATGTGCACCGTGAGCAAGTCGAACAGGTGATGAGCGAGTTCGTCGAGATCGTCGGCGACCAGACCAGCCTGGGCGTCGGCTCCGACAGCTATATCCGCAAGATGCTCACCTCGGCCCTGGGCGAAGACAAGGCCAACGGCCTGATCGACCGCATCCTGCTGGGGGGCAACACCAGCGGCCTCGACAGCCTCAAGTGGATGGAGCCGCGTGCCGTGGCCGACGTGATCCGCTACGAGCACCCACAGATCCAGGCCATTGTGGTGGCGTACCTGGACCCGGACCAGGCTGGCGAAGTGCTGGGTCATTTTGACCATAAAGTACGCCTGGACATCATCCTGCGCGTGTCCTCGCTGAACACCGTGCAGCCGGCCGCGCTGAAAGAGCTCAATACGATTCTGGAGAAGCAGTTCTCCGGCAATTCGAATGCCTCGCGTACCACCTTGGGTGGCATCAAGCGCGCGGCCGACATCATGAACTTCCTCGACAGCTCGGTCGAAGGCCAGTTGATGGACTCGATCCGCGAGATTGACGACACCCTGTCCGGCCAGATCGAAGACCTCATGTTCGTGTTCAACAACCTCTCCGATGTCGACGACCGTGGCATCCAGGCGCTGTTGCGCGAAGTGTCCTCCGATGTGCTGGTGCTGGCCCTCAAAGGCTCGGACGAAGGCGTCAAGGAGAAGATCTTCAAGAACATGTCCAAGCGTGCCTCGGAACTGTTGCGCGACGACCTGGAAGCCAAAGGCCCGGTGCGCGTCAGCGATGTGGAAACCGCGCAGAAGGAAATCCTCACCATTGCCCGCCGTATGGCCGAAGCCGGAGAAATCGTTCTCGGTGGGAAGGGCGGCGAAGAAATGATCTAAGGCGCCTCCCATGTCGAACAAAGATGAGACGCCCAGCGACCTGATTCGCGCGCGGGACGTGGGCGGGTTCGACATCTGGTCGTTGCCCAGCTTCGACCCGCACGTGCCGGAGCCCGAGCCGGAACCTGAGCCTGAACTGCCGGCAGAGATGGAAGAAGTGCCGCTGGATGAAGTCCAGCCACTGACCCTGGAAGAGTTGGAAAGCATCCGCCAGGAAGCCTACAACGAAGGGTTTGCTGCCGGTGAAAAAGACGGTTTTCGCAGCACCACCCTCAAGGTCCGCCAGGAAGCCGAGGCGGCGCTGAGCGCCAAACTGAGCAGCCTGGAACGCCTGATGGGCGGGCTGTTCGAACCGATCGCCGAGCAGGATTCACAGCTGGAAAAGGCCATGGTCGGCCTGGTTCAGCACATCGCGCGCCAGGTGATCCAGCGCGAACTGGTGCTCGACTCCAGCCATATCGAAAGCGTGATGCGCGAAGCCCTCAAGCTGCTGCCTCTGGGCGTCGGCAATGTGCGGCTGTACATCAATCCGCAGGATTTCGAGCAGGTCAAGGCCCTGCGCGAGCGCCATGAAGAAACCTGGCGCATCGTCGAAGACGCGTCGTTGCAGCCCGGCGGTTGCCGGGTCGAGACCGAACACAGCCGCATCGATGCCACGGTGGAAACACGCATCAGCCAGATCATGGCCAAGCTGCTCGATCAAGTTCACGAGCAGGTCCTGAACCCTGCCGAGCCGGATCTCAGCGTGGACCTGGACGCCCCCGATGCGCCTTGATCGCACCAGCTTCGCCAAGCGCCTGGGCAGTTACGCCGAGGCCACCGAGCTGCCTGGCCAGCCGATCCTCGAAGGGCGCCTGCTGCGCATGGTCGGCCTGACCCTTGAAGCCGAGGGCCTGCGCGCTGCCATGGGCAGCCGCTGCATGGTGATCAACGACGACAGCTATCACCCGGTGCAGGTCGAGGCCGAAGTGATGGGCTTCTCCGGCAGCAAGATTTTCCTGATGCCTGTCGGCAGCCTCGCCGGTATCGCCCCGGGCGCCCGTGTGGTGCCGCTGGCGGATACCGGTCGCCTGCCGATGGGCATGAGCATGCTTGGCCGCGTCCTTGACGGCGCCGGCCGCGCGCTGGATGGCAAGGGCGGCATGAAGGCCGAAGACTGGGTGCCGATGGACGGCCCCACCATCAACCCGCTCAAGCGCAACCCCATCAGCCAGCCGCTGGACGTGGGCATTCGCAGCATCAACGGATTATTGACAGTGGGTCGTGGCCAGCGTCTGGGCCTGTTCGCCGGTACCGGCGTGGGTAAGTCGGTGTTGCTGGGCATGATGACGCGCTTCACCGAGGCCGACATCATCGTGGTGGGGCTGATCGGCGAACGGGGCCGCGAGGTGAAGGAATTCATCGAGCACAGCCTGGGCGAAGAAGGCCTCAAGCGTTCGGTGGTCGTCGCGTCGCCGGCGGATGATGCGCCACTGATGCGTCTGCGTGCCGCGATGTACTGCACGCGCATCGCCGAATATTTTCGCGACAAGGGCAAGAACGTCCTGCTGCTGATGGACTCGCTGACCCGTTTTGCCCAGGCCCAGCGGGAAATTGCCCTGGCCATCGGCGAGCCGCCCGCCACCAAGGGCTATCCGCCGTCGGTGTTCGCCAAGCTGCCGAAACTGGTGGAGCGCGCCGGCAATGCCGAGGCCGGGGGTGGTTCGATCACCGCGTTCTACACCGTGTTGTCTGAAGGCGATGACCAGCAGGACCCGATTGCCGACTCGGCGCGGGGCGTGCTCGACGGGCACATCGTGCTGTCGCGACGCCTGGCGGAAGAGGGGCATTACCCGGCCATCGATATCGAAGCGTCCATCAGCCGGGTCATGCCGGCGGTGGTCACCCCGGCTCATATGGCCCGTGCGCAGCAGTTCAAGCAGCTGTGGTCGCGTTATCAACAGAGCCGTGACCTGATCAGCGTGGGTGCCTATGTGGCCGGCGGTGACCGCGACACCGACCTCGCCATCGCCCTGCAACCGCAGTTGGTGACCTATCTGCGCCAGGGCCTCAACGACAAGATCAGCATGGGCGAAAGCGAAGCGCACCTGCAGTCGATCTTCGCCCCTGCGCCCGGCGGCTAAGTCATGGCCAACAGCCGCGCAGCACGCCTGGCCCCGGTGGTGGACATGGCCGAAAAAGCCGAGAAAACCGCCGTGCAGCGTCTGGGGTATTTCCAGGGCCAAGTGCGGTTGGCGGAAAGCAAGCTGGGCGACCTCGAGCGCTTTCGCGGCGAATACCAGCAGCAATGGATCGAGCGCGGCACGAAAGGCGTGTCCGGCCAATGGCTGATGGGCTACCAGGGCTTTCTCAACCAACTTGAAACCGCCGTGGACCAGCAGCGCCAAAGCCTGGCCTGGCACCAGACCAACCTCGACCGCGCCCGCGACAGCTGGCAGCAGGCGTTTGCGCGGGTCGAAGGCTTGCGCAAACTGGTGCAGCGCTACATTGACGAAGCGCGGGCCATCGAAGACAAGCGCGAGCAGAAGCTGCTCGATGAACTGTCCCAGCGTCTGCCGCGCCAAGATGCCTATTGACCCGCGTACCGGTGGCGCGGGTGTTGCCCAGATCCTTTTGAGCTGCTAAACCTTTTCCCTATTGCCAATGACAAGGAATCAGTCGCATGTCAGTCGTTCCTGAAGTGTCCGCGGACGGGAAGAAATTGACCATCGCCATCAAGGGCCGTTTCGATTTCAGCAGTCACCAGCACTTTCGCGAAGTCTACGAGCGCATCTACCCCAAGCCCGATGCCATCGTCGTGGACTTGAAGGAAGCCACTTATCTCGACAGTTCCGCCCTCGGCATGCTGTTGCTGCTGCGCGACCACGCCGGCGGCGATGACGCCGATATCCGGGTGATCAACAGCAACTCCGATGTGCGCAAGATCCTCGGTATCTCCAATTTCGACAAACTGTTCGACATCCGTTGAGCGCCCTGGCCCCGGTCCTTGAGCCGCTGACGATCTTGATTGCCGAAGACAGTGCCGCTGATTTGCTGCTGCTGTCGACCATCGTTCGACGCCAGGGGCATCAGGTTCTCACCGCCACCAACGGTGCCCAGGCGGTGGACGTGTTCACCCGCGAGCGGCCGCAGCTGGTGCTGATGGACGCGATGATGCCGGTGATGGACGGCTTCGAGGCGGCGCGGCGGATCAAGCAGTTGGCGGGGGAGGCCCTGGTGCCGATCATCTTCCTCACCTCCCTGCGCGAGAGCGAAGCCCTGGCCCAGTGCCTGGATGCCGGTGGCGATGACTTCCTGCCCAAGCCCTACAACCAACTGATTCTCGCCGCCAAGATCAACGCCATGGACCGCCTGCGCCGCCTGCAAGCTACGGTGCTGCAGCAGCGTGACCTGATCGCCAGGCACCATGACTATCTGTTGCACGAGCAGCGGGTGGCCAAGGCGGTGTTCGACAAGGTCGCGCATTCGGGCTGCATCAACGCAGCGCCGAATATTCGCTACCTGCAATCGCCCTACGCGCTGTTCAACGGCGATTTGTTGCTGGCGGCCTATACGCCGTCCGGGGACATGCACGTGCTGCTGGGCGACTTTACCGGTCACGGGTTGCCGGCAGCGGTGGGCGCGATGCCGCTGGCGGAGGTGTTCTACGGCATGACCGCCAAGGGCTATGGGCTGGCGCAGGTGCTAAGGGAGATGAACGCCAAGCTCAAGCGCATCCTGCCGGTGGACATGTTCTGCTGCGCCACCTTGTTGTGCCTGAGCGCACAGCGGCGGGTGGTGGAGGTGTGGAACGGTGGCATGCCCGAGGGGTATGTGCACGAAGTCGCCAGCGGCAAGCGCACGCCGCTGGTCTCCCGCCATTTGCCGCTGGGGGTGCTGTCGGCAGAGGCGTTCGACGACCGTACCGAAGTCTGGCCCATGGCCTTGGGGGACCGGGTGTTCCTGCTGTCCGATGGGGTGCTGGACACGGCCGATGCCAGCGACCAGTTGTTCGGTGTCGAGCGGTTGCAGCAGGTATTTGCCGCCAATCGCGAGCCGGACCGGCTGTTCGAGGACATCGAGCAGGCCTTGGCGGCCTTTCGCGGCGAGGCGCGGGATGACGTGAGCATGGTGGAGATCACCCTGCAAGCCGGTCAGGCCCTGCGCGCGAACGGGCCTATCTATGCCGACAGCGGCCAGTCGTGCCCGCTGGATTGGTCGGTGAGTTTTGAATTCCGTGCCGAGACCCTGAAACGTTACAACCCGCTGCCGTACCTGTTGCAATTACTGCTGGAGATCCATGGGTTGCGCGAGCAGAGCGGGGCGCTCTACAGCGTGATGGCCGAACTCTATTCCAACGCGCTGGAGCACGGCGTGTTGGGGTTGGACTCGCGCCTCAAGCGCGATGCCCAGGGTTTTGCGCAGTATTACCGCCTGCGCAATGATCGCCTGGCGCAGCTGAACAGCGGTTATGTGCGGGTGCATGTGCACGTGGTGCCGGTTGAGGGCGGTGGCGGCCGGTTGACCTTGCGCATCGAGGACAGCGGCCAGGGTTTCGATGTGGACCAGGTGCTGGCGCGACCGCTGGATCTTGACCGTCTGTCAGGGCGTGGCCTCAGCCTGGTACGCCAGCTCAGCAGCGCGGTACGCTGGGCCGACGGTGGGCGCAGTGTCTGCGTGGAGTTTTGCTGGGAGCCTCTGGCATAATCCGCCGATTCTTGATCATGGAGCGAGCAAGTGGTCGATATTCATCTGGACCCGCAGGTTTTATCGGGGTTGCAGGAAGTCATGGAAGGCGAGTATCCCAAGTTGCTTGATACCTTTCTCGATGACTCCCAGAAACGCGTCGAGGCGCTGCGCAAGGCGCGCGATGATGCCAAGGCGTTGGGGCGCATTGCCCATAGCTTCAAGGGCAGCAGTGGCAACCTCGGGGCGGTGCGCTTGGCGCAGTTGTGTCAACGGCTGGAGACCGAGGCAGTCGATGAAACGACGGATCTAGGCGCGCTGGTGGACCAGATCGATCATGAATTTGCGCTGGTGAGGCCAATGTACGAGTCGGAGCGGCAGCGGTTTCGGGTTTGAGCTCATATCCACTGCTCCGGTAAGGGCCGCTTAGGGTTTCGCTCTTGCAGCGACTTACTTTTGGAAGGGCCCAAAGGTCCACATTTTGCCCCCCATACATCAGGTAGATGGGGTTCTTTTCCAAAAGTGACTCGCTGTAAGGGCGAGCCCTCACTTAAACAACGAATATGTACCAAAACCTGGCCCAACTCTTGCTATATCTCCTGTCACTGCATCCCCGACCCCCATGCAGCGGAGACCTTTATCCATGCCAGTTGCCCCGAATTCGCTTCTACAGGCTGCCCCCGCGGCCAAGCCTCAAGCGCCTGCTGCCAATCAGCCGGTAGCCGCTGCGGACCCGCGGGACAAGGGCCCTGGCTTCGCTCAGGTGTTCGCCAACCAAGGTTCCAAGCCCACGGTCAAAGCCGACGACAATTCGCCCAAACCTACGCGCGACAAGCCTGCCGACGCCAGCGCCAAACCGGCCGCCGGTGACGACAAGGCTGCCGCCAGCAAGCCGGCGGTTGCCGATAGCGGCAATCCCTTGCCTGCCAAGCCGCCCGCCAAGTCCGACGACAGCGCCAGCAAGGATGACACTGCACCCGCGGATCCGGCCCTGGCGCAGGTGCCACCGACCGACCCGGTCGTGGACCCGGCCTTGATTGCCGCTGTCACTCCGGTAGCGGTGCCCGCGGAGACCCCCGCGCCAGTGGCGGATGCAGCCGAGGACAACGCGCTGCCGTTGGTCACCCTGCCTGTCGCGGCAACCGATGAGGCCAAGCCGGCGTTTGATCCGGAAGCCGACCCGCTGGACGCGCTGCCCGTATTGCGCCTGGCGATGGAGCAGGGCGGGCACGTCTCTGCCAGCAGCCAGGCAAGCGCTAAAAACGCCCCGGCGCCGACGCTGGACCAGCCGACCGCCGCGCAGAATTTCGCTGCAGGCATGGCCACGATGGTCGATCAGCAAGCCACTAAGGACAGCACTGACCAGGGGGGCGACAACGCCTTCAGCGGCCTGATCGACGACGGCCTCAAGGATTTGAAGAACGCCAGCAGCGACACCCGTGTCGATGACTTCGCCAACCGCCTCGCCGCGCTGACCCAGGCTGCCACGCCCAAGACCGCCAATGCCGTGGCGCCGCTGACCAACACGCCGTTGGCCATGCACCAGAGCGGCTGGACCGACGAAATCGTCAACCGTGTGATGTACCTGTCCAGTGCCAACCTCAAGTCGGCGGAGATCCAGTTGCAGCCGGCTGAACTCGGGCGCCTGGACATCAAGGTCAACATGACCGCCGACCAGCAGGCCCAGGTCAACTTCATGAGCGCCCACCCGGTGGTGCGTGAAGCGCTGGAAAGCCAGTCAGGCCGTTTGCGCGAGATGTTTGCCCAGCAGGGCATGGGCCAGGTGGATGTGAACGTGTCCGACCAATCCCGTGGCCAGGAGCAGCAACAGCAGCAGGCGCAGACCCGTGGCGTGAGCGGCAACGGCGGGCGTGGCGGCGATAACGGCGACAGCGGCAACCACATTGATGTGGCTGAAGCGGCGCCGCCGGTAGCCTCCACGGTGATCGGCTCCAGCGCAGTCGACTACTACGCCTGATTCAAACCATACAACGGTCAAAATGTGGGAGGGGGCTTGCCCCCTCCCACATTTGATTTGTGGCGCTGCTGCCACCAGACAACTCTGGCATAACACTTGCTCTTGCCTTTCCGTAGATCTATGAATCCCCGAATAGTGACGGATTATTGGCATGGCGAAGAGCGACGACGCAGCAAAAGCACCCGCAGGCAAAGGTAAGCTCAAGCTTATCCTGTTGATAGTCGTGGGCCTGCTCCTGGCCATCGGCGCCTCGGTGGGTGGCACCTGGTACATCATGCACAGCAGTGCAAGCAAGCCGGCGCCCGCCGCCGAAGCCGCCACCAACGTCAAGCAACCGGCAATCTTCGAGCCGATGCTGCCGGCCTTCGTTGCCAACTTCAATCAGAACGGTCGTCAACGCTACCTGCAGGTGAGCATCACCTTGCTGGCGCGCAACCAGGCGGACCTGGACGCTCTCAAGGTGCACATGCCAGTGATCCGCAACAACCTGGTGATGCTGTTCTCCGGGCAGAGCTTCGAAACCCTCGCCACGCCGGTGGGCCAGGAAATGCTGCGCCAGAAGGTCACTGCCAGCGTGCAGGAAGTGGCCCAGAAGGAACTCGGCAAAGTCGTGGTCGAGCAGGCGCTCTTCACTAACTTCGTATTGCAGTAGGATCACGACATGGCCGTGCAAGACCTGCTGTCCCAGGATGAAATCGATGCGCTGTTGCATGGCGTCGACGATGGTCTGGTACAGACCGAAATGGCTGCCGAACCCGGCAGCGTCAAAAGTTATGACCTGACCAGCCAGGATCGTATCGTCCGTGGACGCATGCCGACCCTGGAAATGATCAACGAGCGTTTCGCCCGTTACACCCGCATCAGCATGTTCAACATGCTGCGCCGGTCGGCAGACGTGGCGGTGGGCGGCGTGCAGGTGATGAAGTTCGGGGAATACGTGCACTCGCTGTACGTGCCCACCAGCCTCAACCTGGTCAAGATCAAACCGTTGCGCGGCACGGCGCTGTTCATCCTCGACGCCAAGCTGGTGTTCAAGCTGGTGGACAACTTCTTCGGCGGCGACGGCCGTCACGCCAAGATCGAAGGCCGTGAGTTCACCCCCACCGAGTTGCGGGTGGTGCGCATGGTGCTGGAGCAAGCCTTCATCGACTTGAAGGAAGCCTGGCAGGCGATCATGGAAGTCAATTTCGAGTACATCAACTCGGAAGTGAACCCGGCCATGGCCAACATCGTCGGCCCCAGCGAAGCCATCGTGGTCTCCACCTTCCACATCGAACTCGATGGCGGCGGCGGCGACCTGCACGTGACCATGCCGTACTCGATGATCGAGCCGGTGCGCGAGATGCTCGACGCCGGTTTCCAATCCGACCTGGACGATCAGGACGAGCGCTGGGTCAAGGCCCTGCGCGAAGACCTGCTGGACGTCGACGTGCCGCTGAGCGCCACCGTCGCTCGTCGCCAGCTGCGCCTGCGGGACATCCTGCACATGCAGCCAGGGGATGTGATTCCCGTGGAATTGCCGGAAGAGCTGATCATGCGCGCCAACGGCGTGCCGTCGTTCAAGGTCAAGCTGGGCTCCCACAAGGGGAACCTGGCGCTGCAGGTGGTCGAGCCGATCAACCGCCGCTGATTCACACCCAATTCATGATTGTTTGCTCCGCCGAGGACATGTAATGGCTACCGAACACGAAAACACTTCCGCCGAAGACCAGGCACTGGCTGACGAATGGGCGGCTGCGCTGGAAGAAACCGGCGATGCTGGCCAGGACGACATTGACGCACTGCTGGCCGCCGACGCCGCCACCGCGCCGGTGGGCAGCCGCCTGCCGATGGAAGAATTCGGCAGCGTGCCGAAGAACAACGACCCGGTGACCCTCGATGGCCCGAACCTGGATGTGATCCTCGACATCCCGGTGTCGATCTCCATGGAAGTGGGCAGCACCGAAATCAACATCCGCAACTTGCTGCAACTCAACCAGGGGTCGGTGATCGAGCTCGACCGTCTGGCCGGTGAGCCGCTGGACGTGCTGGTCAACGGCACCCTGATCGCCCATGGCGAAGTGGTGGTGGTCAACGAAAAGTTCGGCATCCGCCTGACCGACGTGATCAGCCCGAGCGAACGCATCAAGAAGTTGCGCTGATATGAAACGGCTGATGCTAGGACTGTTGCTCTCGCTGCCATTGGACGTGCTGGCGGCGGAGCCGGTGGCCCAGGCGGCCGCTGCGGCACCGGTGGGCAGCGGCGTCGGCGGGCAATTGACGCAGTTGGTGCTGGGCCTGTTGCTGGTGGTCGGCCTGATCTTCGTGCTGGCCTGGCTGATGCGTCGCGTGCAGAGCGTGGGCCCGGGCAATGCCCAGGTCATCGAGCTGGTGGGCTCCCGCGCCCTTGGCCCGCGTGACCGGCTGGTGCTGGTGCAAGTGGGTGAGGAACAGATCCTGCTGGGTCTCACCCCGGGACGCATTACCCCGCTGCACGTGCTCAAGACGCCCGTGAGCGTGGATCAGACCAAGTCCGCCACGCCAGAATTCGCCCAGCGCCTGATGGAACTGCTGGGCAAGGATCAGAAGGATAAGAAGTAATGCGCGTTTTATTGACGCTCATGCTGTTGCTGGCCGCGCCGCTGGCGTTCGCCGCCGACCCGCTGTCGATCCCGGCGATCACGCTGGGGACCAACGCGGCAGGGGCGCAGGAGTATTCGGTCAGCCTGCAGATCCTGCTGATCATGACGGCGCTGAGCTTCATACCGGCGTTCGTCATGCTGATGACCAGCTTCACCCGGATCATCATCGTGTTCTCGATCCTGCGTCAGGCCCTGGGGCTGCAGCAGACGCCGTCGAACCAGATCCTCACCGGCATGGCGCTGTTCCTGACCATGTTCATCATGGCGCCGGTGTTCGACAAGGTGAACCAGCAAGCCCTGCAGCCGTACCTTGCAGAAACCATCACCGCCCAGGTGGCGATCGATCGTGCCCAGGTACCGATCAAGGACTTCATGCTCTCGCAGACCCGTTCCAGCGACCTCGAGCTGTTCATGCGCCTGTCCAAGCGCACCGACATCGCCACCCCGGACCAGGCACCGCTGACCATCCTGGTGCCGGCGTTCGTGACGTCCGAATTGAAGACCGCGTTCCAGATCGGCTTCATGATCTTCATCCCGTTCCTGATCATCGACCTGGTGGTGGCGAGCGTGCTGATGGCCATGGGTATGATGATGCTCTCGCCGCTGATCATCTCGTTGCCGTTCAAGATCATGCTGTTTGTGCTGGTGGACGGCTGGGCGCTGATTATCGGCACCCTGGCCGGCAGTTTCGGAGGGGTATAGCGCCATGACACCAGAAGTCGCCGTCGACCTGTTCCGAGAAGCGCTGTGGCTGACCACCGTGATGGTTGCCGTGCTGGTGGTGCCGAGCCTGTTGGTGGGCCTGCTGGTGGCGATGTTCCAGGCCGCGACCCAGATCAACGAACAGACCTTGAGCTTCCTGCCGCGCCTGCTGGTCATGCTGGTCACCTTGATTGTGGCCGGCCCGTGGCTGGTGCAGTCGTTCATGGAATACATCCTGCAGCTGTACGGCAGTATTCCGCAGTTGATCGGCTGACCCGATGCAATCGTTGCTGGCCTTGACCGACACCCAGATCAGCACCTGGGTGGCTGCCTTCATCCTGCCGATGTTTCGTGTTACCGCGATGCTGATGGCCATGCCGGTGTTCGGCACGACCCTGGTACCCAGGCGCGTGCGCCTGTACTTTGCAGTGGCGATTACCGTGGTGATCGTGCCCGGCTTGCCGCCGATGCCGCCGGTCAATGCCCTCGACCTCAGCGCGCTGCTGCTGATTGCCGAGCAGGTCCTGATCGGCGCGCTGATGGGCTTTTCCCTCACGCTGTTTTTCCAGGCGTTCGTGATTGCCGGGCAAATCATCTCGATCCAGATGGGCATGGGCTTCGCGTCCATGGTCGACCCCACCAACGGCGTTTCCGCGGCGGTGATCGGGCAGTTCCTGACCATGCTGGTGACGCTGCTGTTCCTGGCCATGAACGGTCACCTGGTGGCGTTCGAAGTGCTGACCGAAAGCTTCACGACCTTGCCGGTGGGCTCGGGGCTGGTGGTCAATCATTTCTGGGAGATCGTCGGGCGCCTGGGCTGGGTGTTCGGCGCGTCACTGCTGTTGGTGCTGCCGGCCATCACCGCGTTGCTGGTGGTGAACATCGCGTTTGGCGTGATGACCCGTGCGGCGCCGCAGTTGAACATCTTTTCGATTGGTTTTCCGCTGACCCTGGTGTTGGGGATGGGGATTTTCTGGGTCGGCCTGGCTGACATTCTCAATCAGTATCAACCGCTGGCGACCGACGCCTTGCAGTTCTTACGTGATCTGGCACGGGCGCGCTGAGCCATGGCCGAGAGCGAGAGTGGTCAGGACAAGACAGAAGACCCCACGGAGAAACGGAAAAAGGACTCCCGGGAAAAGGGCGAAATCGCGCGCTCCAAAGAGCTGAACACGGTCGCGACCATGATGGCCGGTGCCGGCGCCCTGTTGATCTACGGCGGTGGCCTGGCCCTGGACCTGATGGAGTTGATGAAACACAACTTCTCCCTGCCCCGCGAAGTGCTGCTCAACCCCGATGCGATGGGCCAGTACCTGCTGCATTCGGGCAAGATCGCAATCCTGGCGGTGCAGCCGATCCTCATCACGTTGTTGCTTGCCGCGCTGATCGGCCCGATTGCCTTGGGGGGCTGGTTGTTCGCCGCCGGCAGCATGGCGCCCAAGTTCAGCCGCATGAACCCGGGCGCAGGGCTCAAGCGCATGTTTTCTGCCAAGGCCCTTGTGGAACTGCTCAAGGCCCTGGCCAAGTTTTTCGTGATTCTGTTTGTGGCGCTGATGGTGTTGTCGTCCGACATCGACGACCTGCTGCGCATCGCCCATGAACCGCTGGAGTCGGCAATCATTCACAGCGTGCAGTTGGTGGGCTGGAGTGCGCTGTGGATGGCCGCCGGGCTGATCATCATTGCGGCAGTGGATGCGCCCATCCAGTTGTGGGAGAGCCACAAGAAACTGTTGATGACCAAGCAGGAAGTGCGCGACGAACACAAGGACCAGGAGGGTCGTCCCGAGGTCAAGCAGCGCATTCGCCAGCTGCAGCGGGAAATGTCCCAGCGCAAGATGATGGCCGCGGTGCCCGACGCCGACGTGGTCATCACCAACCCGACGCACTACGCCGTGGCGCTCAAGTACGACCCGGAGAAGGGCGGCGCGCCGATGCTGTTGGCCAAGGGCAGTGATTTCACTGCGCTGAAGATCCGCGAAATTGCAGTGGCCAATGACATCCTGTTGCTGGAGTCGCCGGCGCTGGCGCGGTCGATTTTCTACTCCACCGACCTCGATCAGGAAATCCCGGCCGGCTTGTACCTGGCCGTTGCGCAGGTGTTGGCCTATGTCTATCAGATTCGCCAGTACCGCGCCGGCAAGGGCAAGCGGCCGGATCCGTTGAAAGACCTGCCAATTCCGCCAGACTTGCGACGGGACACTTGATTCGTCAGGGTTTCGCCGTCTTGACCATTAATCTTTGACCGCTGTCTACCTGTCAACTTTGACAGTAGCCAATGCCGCGCTGTGGGCGTTTCATGGAGCTTTCTACAGCAGTGCACTGGAAGCAGGTCGATCATGGCAACGGGAACGGTCAAGTGGTTCAACGCGGAAAAGGGGTATGGGTTCATAACGCCGGATGACCAGAGTGGTGACTTATTCGTCCATCACACCAAGATCCTGGGGGAAGGCTTCAGGTCGCTGACCGAAGGCCAGAAGGTGGAGTTCGTGACCACCGAGGGGCGCAAGGGGCTGGAAGCCGACAAGGTCCAAGCCGTGTAGGCATATTCCTGGAGCGTCCCTGAGGTGTGATTGAGCTGGGCGCTTGTACCGATCCGGACCGGAAAAGCAAAGTTGGAAGGCTTCTTGCAATACCGCCTTCAAGTCGCCCTGCGGCGTCAAAACTTTGCTTCAAAGGACACGAGGAATACCGGTGGTAGATCGCTCTCAAATGCTCAGCACGGCCCGTGGCACCCTGACTGACCTGTCGCGGGGCAATCTGGGTGTGCCGCTGTTATTGCTGGTCATGCTGGCAATGATGATGTTGCCGATGCCGCCGTTCCTGTTGGACGTGTTCTTCACCTTCAACATTGCATTGTCGGTCGTCGTGCTGCTGGTGTGCGTCTACGCCCTGCGCCCGCTGGACTTTGCGGTATTCCCCACGATCCTGCTGGTGGCGACCCTGCTGCGGTTGGCGCTCAACGTCGCGTCCACCCGTGTGGTGATGCTCCACGGCCAGGATGGCCACGCCGCGGCCGGCAAGGTGATCCAGGCCTTCGGTGAAGTGGTGATCGGCGGTAACTACGTGGTCGGTATCGTGGTGTTCGCGATCCTGATGATCATCAACTTCGTCGTGGTGACCAAGGGCGCCGGGCGGATTTCCGAGGTGAGCGCGCGCTTTACCCTCGACGCCATGCCCGGCAAACAGATGGCCATCGACGCCGACCTCAACGCCGGCCTGATCGACCAGAACCAAGCCAAATCCCGCCGCCTGGAAGTCGCCCAGGAAGCCGAGTTCTACGGTTCCATGGACGGTGCCAGCAAGTTCGTGCGCGGTGACGCCATCGCCGGCTTGCTGATCCTGTTCATCAACCTGATCGGCGGCATGGCCGTCGGTATCTTCCAGCACGGCATGACCTTCGGCGATGCGGGCCGTGTCTACGCCTTGCTGACCATCGGTGACGGTTTAGTGGCGCAATTGCCATCACTGTTGTTATCCACAGCGGCCGCCATCATGGTGACCCGTGCTTCGGGCTCCGAAGACATGGGCAAGCAGATCAACCGGCAGATGTTTGCCTCGCCCAAGGCCCTGGCCGTGGCGGCGGGCATCATGGCGATCATGGGCATCGTGCCGGGCATGCCCCACGTGTCGTTCCTGTCGATGGCGGCCCTGGCCGGCGGTGCGGCTTACCTGTTCTGGAAGAAGCAGAACGCGGTCAAGGTGCAAGCCCTGCAAGAAGTTGCGCGCCAACAGGAAATGCTGCCATCCCCGGCCCGCGCTTCGGAAACCAAGGAGCTGGGCTGGGATGACGTGACGCCTATCGACATGATCGGCCTGGAAGTCGGCTACCGCCTGATCCCGCTGGTAGACCGCAACCAGGGCGGCCAACTGCTCGCGCGGATCAAGGGCGTGCGCAAGAAACTGTCGCAGGACCTGGGCTTCCTGATGCCCACCGTGCACATCCGCGACAACCTCGACCTGGCCCCGAGCGCCTACCGCCTGACCCTGATGGGCGTGATCCTGGCTGAAGCCGAGATTTACCCGGACCGCGAACTGGCGATCAACCCCGGCCAGGTGTTTGGCAGCCTCAATGGCATAACCGCCAAAGATCCGGCTTTTGGCCTGGACGCGGTATGGATTGAGATCAGCCAGCGTAGCCAGGCGCAGTCCCTGGGCTACACCGTGGTCGACGCCAGTACCGTGGTGGCGACCCACCTCAACCAGATTCTGTACAAACACTCGCACGAGCTGATCGGTCACGAGGAAGTCCAGCAATTAATGGGTCTGCTGGCCAAGGCGTCGCCTAAACTGGCGGAAGAGCTGGTGCCGGGCGTGCTGTCATTGTCGCAATTGCTCAAGGTGTTGCAGGCGCTGCTGGCCGAACAGGTGCCGGTGCGCGACATCCGCAGCATTGCCGAAGCCATCGCGAACAATGCCGCCAAGAGTCAAGATACTGCCGCGCTGGTTGCCTCGGTGCGCGTCGGATTGTCGCGTGCAATCGTGCAAAGCATTGTAGGCACTGAGTCTGAGCTGCCTGTGATCACCTTGGAGCCAAGGTTGGAACAAATATTGCTCAATAGTATTCAGAAGGCAGGACAAGGCCAGGAAGAGGGCGTTCTGCTGGAGCCAAGCATGGCTGAGAAACTGCAGCGTTCGTTGATCGACGCCGCGCAACGCCAGGAAATGCAGGGCCAACCGGTGATTCTGCTGGTGGCAGGCCCCGTCCGGGCGATGTTGTCGCGGTTTGGCCGCCTGGCAGTTCCGAATTTGCACGTTTTGGCTTATCAGGAAATTCCTGACAACAAGCAAGTGACTATCGTCGCGACAGTAGGGCCCAACGGCTGAGGGTAGTGGGTTATGCAAGTTAAGCGTTTTTTCGCCGCCGATATGCGTCAGGCCATGAAACTGGTCCGTGATGAGCTGGGCGCCGACGCCGCGATCATCGGTAACCGTCGTATTGCCGGCGGTGTCGAGCTGACGGCTGCCCTGGATTACACCCCCCAGGCCCTGGCCCCGCGCGTGCCGAACATGGAACTCGAGGACGAGCTGCGCAAGACCGCGTCGCGCATCGTCTCTGCCCAGGCTGAACTGAGCATGCGTGGCGACAGCGATGCCACCACCAATCGCCAGTTGTTCGCCGGCCTGCCACTGACCGCCGCCGAGCCGCTGGTTGAGCCGACGTTCAAAGAACCGCCGCGTCCTGCTGCGCCAGCACCGGCTGCGGCAGTTGACCAGCGCGCGCTCGACTCGATGCGCTTCGAACTCAACGGCCTGCGCGAACTGCTGGAAGTACAGCTCGGCTCGCTGGCCTGGACCCAACTGCAAGGCAGCAAGCCGCACCAGGCCAACCTGTGGCGCCGTCTGCAGCGCATCGGCCTGTCTGGCCCGTTGTCCCGCGACCTGCTGGCCCTGACCACTGACATCGAAGAGCCTCGCCAGGCCTGGCGCATGTTGCTGGCCCACTTGGCGCGGATGATCGCCACCCCGGAAATCGAACCCCTGGAAGAGGGCGGTGTGATCGCCATGGTCGGCCCGGCTGGCATGGGCAAGACCACCACCCTGGCCAAGCTGGCGGCGCGTTATGTGCTCAAGTACGGCGCGCAGAATATTGCGCTGGTGAGCATGGACAGCTTCCGCATCGGTGCCCAGGAGCAACTCAAGACCCTGGGGCGTATCCTCAACGTGCCGGTGACCCACGTCGACCCGGGCCAATCCCTGGCGAACGCCCTCGACCCGCTGCTGCGCAAGCGCGTGGTGTTGATCGACACCGCCGGCCTGCAAGCCAGCGACCCGGCACTGCGCATGCAGCTGGAAACGCTGGCGGGTCGTGGCATCAAGTCGAAAAATTACCTGGTGCTTGCAACCACCAGCCAGAAACAGGTTCTTACCGCTGCGTATCATAGTTACAAGCGTTGTGGCCTGGCCGGCTGCATCCTCACCAAACTCGATGAAACCGCGAGCCTGGGCGAAGTGCTGAGCCTGGCCATCAGCCACGAATTACCGGTTGCGTACCTGACCGACGGGCCGCGGATTCCGGATGATCTGCATCTGCCGCGCCGTCATCAGTTGGTCAGCCGTGCAGTGAGTGTGCAAATGCAAGACGAGCCTAGCGAGGAAGCGATGGCCGATATGTTCGCCGACCTCTATCAGCACCCGGCAAAGCGGGTGGGTTGAGGGCAGGACGAACACCGTGAAATGTACCTACATGGGTGGTCTGCAAGATACACGCGGCCAAGCCATGTAGCCTGCGTCTAAGCAAGACAAGGTAAAGAAATAAAATGGGCAGCATGCATCCCGTACAGGTGATCGCGGTGACCGGCGGCAAAGGTGGCGTCGGGAAAACTAACGTGTCAGTGAATTTGTCCCTGGCCCTGGCAGAGCTTGGCCGTCGCGTCATGCTGCTGGATGCTGACCTGGGGCTGGCGAACGTCGACGTTCTGCTGGGGCTGACGCCCAAACACACCCTTGCCGATGTGATCGAAGGGCGCTGTGAGCTGCGCGATGTGCTGCTCCAGGGGCCAGGCGGGATTCGCATCGTGCCGGCTGCCTCCGGCACCCAGAGCATGGTGCACTTGAGCCCGGCGCAGCACGCCGGCCTGATTCAGGCATTCAGTGACATCGGCGACAACCTTGACGTGCTGGTGATCGACACCGCCGCCGGGATCGGCGAGTCCGTGGTCAGCTTCGTGCGCGCGGCGCAGGAAGTGTTGCTGGTGGTCTGCGATGAACCCACCTCGATCACCGACGCCTACGCCCTGATCAAACTGCTCAACCGCGACTACGGCATGAACCGCTTCCGCGTACTGGCCAACATGGCCCAGAGCCCGCAGGAAGGGCGCAACCTGTTCGCCAAGTTGACCAAGGTCACGGATCGCTTCCTGGATGTCGCCCTACAATACGTCGGCGCAGTGCCCTACGACGAAAGTGTGCGCAAGGCCGTGCAAAAGCAGCGTGCGGTCTACGAAGCGTTCCCACGCTCCAAGTGCGCACTGGCGTTCAAGGCCATTGCCCAGAAGGTCGATACCTGGCCATTGCCCGCCAATCCGCGCGGGCATCTGGAATTTTTCGTCGAGCGATTGGTGCATCAGACGAGCGCAGGACCGGTGCTATGACATCCAGCGGCTACAACCTTTACAAGAAATCGGCACGTGACAGCCAAGGTGAGCTGATCGAGCGCTATGCGCCCCTGGTCAAGCGCATCGCCTATCACTTGCTGGCACGCCTGCCCGCCAGCGTCCAGGTCGAAGACCTGATCCAGGCGGGCATGATCGGCCTGCTCGAAGTGTCGACCAAGTACGACGCGAGCAAGGGTGCGAGTTTCGAGACCTATGCGGGTATCCGTATCCGTGGCGCGATGCTCGATGAAGTGCGTAAAGGTGACTGGGCGCCGCGTTCGGTACACCGCAATACACGCATGGTCAGTGACGCAATTCGCGCAATTGAAGCAAAAACCGGTCGCGACGCTAAAGATCACGAAGTTGCGGCCGAACTCCAATTGAGTCTCGACGATTACTACGGGATTTTGAACGATACCTTGGGCAGCCGCCTGTTCAGTTTCGACGACCTGTTGCAGGACGGCGAACACGAAGGGCTGCACGAGGACGGCGCGAGTGCTCATCTTGAGCCGTCGCGTGACCTGGAGGATGAACGCTTCCAGGGCGCGCTGGCGGACGCGATTGCCAATTTGCCGGAGCGTGAGCGACTGGTGTTGGCGCTGTACTACGACGAAGAGCTGAACCTCAAGGAAATCGGTGAGGTCCTGGGGGTCAGCGAATCGCGGGTCAGCCAGTTGCATAGCCAGTGCGCAGCCCGCTTGCGGGGGCGTCTGGGAGAGTGGCGAGCGCGCTGAACAGGCAGTGTGGGGACACTGCGACGAGACCGTGACAGCCCAGGCTTTCGCGGTGTCATACCGTGGTGACCCCGGCAGTCCTTTTTGTGTAATGCCTGTTGATTGAAATGGCGCGTCCAGGTGCTGGGCGCGTTTAAGACTGCTTGGAGGTCGAATTGGACAAGAACATGAAAATCCTCATCGTTGATGACTTCTCAACGATGCGGCGGATCATAAAAAACCTGTTGCGTGACCTTGGGTTCACTAACACGGTCGAGGCGGATGACGGCATTACGGCGATTCCGATCCTCAACAGCGGGAGCATCGACTTTCTGGTAACAGACTGGAACATGCCGGGCATGACCGGTATCGACTTGCTGCGTCACGTGCGCGCGGATGAAAAACTGCGCAGCCTTCCCGTACTGATGGTGACCGCCGAAGCCAAGCGTGAACAGATCATCGAAGCCGCCCAGGCCGGTGTGAACGGTTACGTGGTCAAGCCATTCACCGCATTGGCCTTGAAAGAGAAGATCGAGAAAATCTTCGAACGCATCCACGGCTAATGCCATCTCGGGGGAGCTATGGAGCAGAACGAAACGTCACAGGGCGACTTTGAGTCGACCCTGAAAAAACACGCTCACCAGTTGGTCGACAGCCTTGAAAAAGGCCAGTTCGGCGACGCGGTGCAGTTGATCCATGAGCTCAACCAGACCCGTGACCGCGGCCTGTACCAGGAAGTGGGCAAGCTCACGCGCGAGCTGCACAGTGCGATCGTCAATTTCCAGATTGACCCGCACATGCCCCAGGCCGAAGAAATTTCCCAGATCACCGATGCCACCGAGCGCCTGTCCTATGTGGTCAGGCTGACCGAGGCTGCGGCCAACCGCACCATGGACCTGGTGGAAAGCGCCACGCCACTGGTGAACGGCATGGCCACTGAAGCCCAGGCCCTGAGCCACGACTGGGGCCGCTTCATGCGCCGCGAAGTCGGGGCTGAGGAGTTTCGTGAACTGGCACGTCGGGTCGAGGGTTTCCTGTCACGCAGCGAGCAGGAAAACCGCACGGTTTCCAGCAACCTCAACGACATTCTGTTGGCCCAGGATTACCAGGACCTCACCGGTCAGGTGATCAAGCGAGTGACCCAGTTGGTCACCGAAGTGGAAAGCAATTTGCTCAAGTTGGTGCTCATGGCAGGCCAGGTTGACCGCTTTGCCGGCATCGAACATGACCGCGCAGCGATCCTCTCGGAAAAAGATCCAAAAAAACATCTCGCCAAGGGTGAAGGTCCGCAGATTCATGCCGATAAACGTGAAGACGTTGTATCGGGTCAAGATGATGTCGATGACCTGTTATCCAGTTTAGGCTTCTAAGGAGCACCCACATGAGCTTCGGCGCCGATGAAGAAATCCTTCAGGATTTCCTTGTAGAGGCCGGCGAAATTTTAGAGCAGTTGTCCGAGCAACTGGTCGAGCTGGAAAGCCGACCGGATGATGCGAACCTGCTCAATGCAATTTTTCGCGGTTTTCACACTGTAAAAGGGGGCGCCGGCTTCCTCCAGCTCCATGAGCTGGTGGAGTGCTGCCACATCGCCGAGAACGTGTTCGACATCCTGCGCAAGGGTGAGCGTCACGTTGATTCGGAATTGATGGACGTGATTCTCGAAGCACTGGATGCGGTCAACGGCATGTTCAGCGAGGTGCGTGACCGTGCCCCGATCACGGCGGCCACCCCGGAACTGCTGGCCGCCCTGGCGCGCCTGGCGGAACCTGCCGACACGTCGGCGGCGCCTGCCGTTGAGGCAGTGGCGGAGCCGGTGGTTGAAGCCGAGCCGGACGTGACCGACAGTGAGTTCGAGCAACTGCTCAACTCTCTCAGCGCGGTGAAAGCCGAGGCCGAAGCACCGGCGGCGGCCGTTGCGGCGCCGACCAGCGAAGACATCAGCGACGCAGAGTTCGAATCCCTGCTCGACCAGTTGCACGGCAAAGGCCAGTTCGCGGCCGACGCCGTTGCACCCGTGGTAGCCGAAGTGCCTGCCGCGTCGGCCAGCACTGACATCACCGACGACGAATTCGAAGCGTTGCTGGACCAACTGCACGGCAAGGGCACCTTCGTTGCCGACGCCTTGCCGGCGGTCGCCGCCACTGCCGCCGCACCGGCGGCCAGTGCAGCGCCTGCGGGCGATGGCCTGATTTCCGACCACGAATTCGAATCCCTGCTGGACGAACTGCACGGCAAGGGCAAATTCAGCGAAGTCGCTCCGGCGGCTGCTGTTGCCACGGCGGCACCGGTGGCTGCCAAAGCCGCAGCACCTGCGCCGGCGGCCAAGCCTGCGCCAGCTCCGGCTGCAGCGCCTGCTCCGGCACGTGCCGCTGCCGCACCGGTGGCCGAGAAACCTGCCAGTGAAGCCGAAACCACCGTGCGGGTCGATACCGCACGCCTGGACGACATCATGAACATGGTTGGCGAACTGGTACTGGTGCGTAACCGCCTGGTGCGCCTGGGCCTGAGCAGTGGCGATGAAGCCATGCAAAAGGCGGTGTCGAACCTGGACGTGGTCACCGCCGACCTGCAGACCGCCGTGATGAAAACGCGGATGCAGCCGATCAAGAAAGTCTTCGGCCGCTTCCCGCGCCTGGTTCGCGACCTGGCGCGCCAGTTGAAGAAAGAGATCAACCTGGAACTGGTGGGTGAAGAAACCGACCTCGACAAAAACCTTGTCGAGGCCCTGGCCGACCCGCTGGTCCACTTGGTGCGCAACGCCGTCGACCACGGCGTGGAAACCCCGGAAGAACGCGAAGCCTCGGGCAAGTCCCGCAATGGCAAGGTGATCCTGGCGGCGGAGCAAGAGGGCGACCACATCCTGCTGTCGATCACTGACGACGGCAAAGGCATGGACCCGACCATCTTGCGCAATATCGCGGTCAAGCGTGGCGTGATGGACAAGGATGCCGCCGACCGCCTGACGGACACCGAGTGCTACAACCTGATCTTCGCCCCGGGCTTCTCGACCAAGACCGAGATCTCCGACGTGTCCGGCCGTGGCGTCGGCATGGACGTGGTCAAGACCAAGATCAGCCAGCTCAACGGCTCGATCAACATTTACTCGACCAAGGGCCAGGGCTCCAAGATCGTGATCAAGGTGCCGTTGACCTTGGCGATCATGCCGACCCTGATGGTGATGCTGGGCAACCAGGCCTTCGCCTTCCCGCTGGTCAACGTCAACGAGATCTTCCACCTCGACCTGTCGCGCACCAACGTGGTGGACGGCCAGGAAGTGGTGATCGTGCGCGACAAGGCGTTGCCACTGTTCTACCTCAAGCGCTGGTTGGTGGCCTCGGCCAAGCATGAAGAGCAGCGTGAAGGTCATGTGGTGATTCTCTCCGTGGGCACCCAGCGTATCGGCTTCGTGGTCGATCAACTGGTGGGCCAGGAAGAAGTGGTCATCAAGCCTTTGGGCAAAATGCTGCAGGGAACCCCGGGCATGTCGGGTGCGACCATCACCGGTGACGGTCGGATCGCGCTGATTCTCGATGTTCCGAGCATGCTCAAGCGTTACGCCGCTCGGCGTATTTGATTCTGGTGGGGTAGGGCGGTTCGCCCGCCCCGCCTAACGGAGTGTTTATGGCAGTCAAGGTCCTGGTGGTGGACGATTCGGGTTTCTTCCGCCGCCGCGTCTCGGAAATTCTTTCCGCCGATCCAAGCATCCAGGTGGTCGGTACGGCCACCAATGGCAAGGAGGCGATTGATCAAGCCATGGCGCTCAAGCCGGACGTGATCACCATGGACTACGAGATGCCGATGATGGATGGCATCACGGCTGTCCGTCATATCATGCAACGCTGCCCGACCCCCGTGCTGATGTTCTCCTCGCTGACCCACGAAGGCGCCCGGGTGACCCTGGATGCGCTGGACGCTGGCGCGGTGGATTTCCTGCCGAAGAATTTCGAAGACATCTCGCGCAACCCCGAGAAGGTCAAGCAACTGCTGTGCGAGAAAGTCCACAGCATTTCCCGCAGCAACCGTCGCAGCCTGTTCAGCACCCCGGCGCCAGCACCTGCTCCGACGCCGGCACCGGTGGCTGCGCCGGCCTCGTCGTTTGCGCGACCGGCGCCTGCACCGGTTGCACGCCCCATCGCGCCGCCGGTACGGACCCCTGCGCCAGTTGCGGCCCACTCGCCGGCACCGAAACGCAAGGCCTACAAACTGGTTGCCATAGGTACGTCCACCGGCGGCCCGGTGGCTCTGCAGCGGGTGCTCACGCAACTGCCGGCCAACTTCCCTGCGCCGATCGTGCTGGTGCAACACATGCCGGCGGCGTTTACCAAAGCCTTCGCCGAGCGTCTGGACAAGCTGTGCCGCATCAGCGTCAAGGAAGCCGAGGATGGCGACATCCTGCGTCCGGGCCTGGCGTTGCTGGCACCGGGCGGCAAGCAAATGATGGTGGACGGGCGTGGCGCGATCAAAATCCTGCCGGGTGACGAGCGCCTGAACTACAAGCCATGCGTGGATATCACCTTCGGTTCGGCGGCCAAATCCTACGGCGACAAAGTTCTGGCGGTGGTGCTCACCGGCATGGGCGCCGACGGCCGTGAAGGCGCGCGCCTGCTCAAGCAGGGCGGCAGCGCGATCTGGGCCCAGGACGAAGCCAGCTGCGTGATCTATGGCATGCCGATGGCCATCGTCAAGGCCGACCTCGCCGACGCCGTCTACAGCCTGGACGACATCGGCAGGCATTTGGTGGAGGCCTGTCTCTGATGGATGTATTGAGCCTGATCGGCATCATCATGGCGTTTGTCGCGATCATTGGCGGCAACTACCTCGAAGGCGGCCACCTTGGAGCCCTCGCCAACGGCCCGGCCGCGTTGATCGTGATCGGCGGCACCGTGGGTGCAGCGCTGTTGCAATCGCCGCTGAGCTCGTTCAAACGCGCCATGCAGATTGTCGTGTGGATCATCTTCCCGCCGCGTGTGGACCTGGCCGGCGGTATCGACCGCGTGGTCAACTGGAGCCTCACCGCCCGCAAGGAAGGCCTGCTGGGCCTGGAAGGCGTGGCGGACGCCGAGCCCGACAGCTACGCGCGCAAAGGCCTGCAATTATTGGTAGACGGCGCCGAACCGGAGGCGATCCGCAGCATCCTGGAGGTGGATTTCTACACCCAGGAAAGCCGCGACATCAATGCCGCCAAAGTCTTTGAAAGCATGGGCGGCTATGCGCCGACCATTGGCATCATCGGTGCGGTGATGGGGTTGATCCACGTGATGGGCAACCTGGCGGATCCTTCGCAACTGGGCAGCGGCATTGCCGTGGCGTTCGTCGCCACCATCTACGGCGTGGCCAGCGCCAACCTGGTGCTGCTGCCGGTGGCGAGCAAGCTCAAGTCGATTGCCATGCGCCAGTCGCGTTACCGCGAAATGTTGCTCGAGGGCATCCTGTCGATTGCCGAGGGCGAGAACCCGCGCTCCATCGAACTGAAGCTCCAGGGCTTCATGGATTGATGAACATGCACCCTGTAGGAGCCGGCTTGCCGGCGAAAATCGCCAACGATAATGCGGGTTGCCTGATGCCCCGCGGCGCTCTCGGGTTTTTCGCCGGCAAGCCGGCTCCTACAGGTGTTTTGTGTTGCTGGGGGTATTGCCTGTGAGCCGTCGCCGTCGCGAGCCTGAAGAGCACGTCAATCACGAACGCTGGCTGGTGTCCTACGCGGACTTCATCACCTTGCTGTTCGCGTTTTTCGTGGTGATGTATTCGATCTCGTCGATCAACGAGGGCAAGTACAAAGTCATTTCCCAGGCGCTGGTCGGGGTGTTCAACGATGCCGACCGTTCGCTCAAGCCGATCCCCATCGGCGACGAGCGGCCCAAGACCGTGACGCCGGCCAAGCCGCTGGTCAACGACAGCGACGAAACCGCCGCGGGCGTGGGCGGTACCAGCGACCCGCTGAAAAGCATCGCCGACGACATCAGCGCCGCGTTTGGCGACCTGATCAGCTCCAACCAGATGACCGTGCGCGGCAATGAGTTGTGGGTGGAGATCGAACTCAATTCCAGCCTGTTGTTCGCCAGTGCCGACGCGCTGCCCAGCGACCAGGCGTTCACCATCATCGACAAGGTCGCGGCGATTCTCAAACCGTTCGAGAACCCGATCCACGTCGAAGGCTTTACCGACAATTTTCCCATCAGCACGGCGCAGTACCCCACCAACTGGGAGCTGTCTTCGGCGCGGGCGTCGAGCATCGTGCGCATGCTGGCGATGCAGGGCGTGAACCCCGGACGCCTGGCCTCGGTGGGGTACGGCGAGTTTCAGCCAGTGGCCAATAACGCCACGGTAGAAGGTCGCGCGAAGAATCGCAGGGTGGTACTGGTGGTCTCGCGCAACCTGGATGTGCGCCGCAGCCTGACCGGTACCGGCACGGCCAATGCAACACCGGATGCCGCGTTGAAGCGCGCTGGCACACAAACTGCACCGGCCACGGTAAAACCGCCGGTTCGCCAGAGCAACGTCAATACTCCGTCACCGGCTCAATAACCTATGCAATGTCTCGGTCGCGGCTGTGCCTGCCGGGAGGAATCAACCGAATGAGAGTCTGGGCAGTTGCCAATCAAAAAGGTGGGGTCGGCAAGACCACCACCTCCATCGCCCTGGCCGGCTTGCTGGCCGAGGCGGGCAAGCGCGTGGTCGTGGTGGACCTAGATCCCCATGGCTCGATGACCAGCTATTTCGGCTATGACCCGGATGCGCTGGAACACAGCTGCTACGACCTGTTCCTGCACAAAGGCAGCGTACCGGCCGATTTGCCGGGGCAACTGCTGCTGCCCACCAGCAACGAGAGCATTTCCCTGCTGCCGTCCAGCACCGCCCTGGCCACCCTTGAGCGCCAGTCGCCGGGGCAGAGCGGGTTGGGCCTGGTGATCGCCAAGACCCTGGCGCAACTGTGGCAGGACTTCGACTACGCCATCATCGACAGCCCACCTTTGCTCGGCGTGCTGATGGTCAACGCCTTGGCGGCCAGCCAGCAGCTGGTGATCCCGGTGCAGACCGAACACCTGGCGGTCAAGGGCCTGGAGCGTATGGTCAGCACCCTGGCGATGATCAACCGTTCACGCAAGCAGGCGCTGCCGTTCAGTATCGTGCCGACCCTGTTCGACCGCCGCACCCAGGCGTCTCTCGGCACTTTGCGCGTGTTGCGCGACGCTTATCCGGACACTATCTGGAACGGCTACATCCCGGTGGACACGCGCCTGCGTGACGCCAGCCGTGCAGGGCTCACCCCGTCGCAGTTCGACGGTAAAAGCCGTGGCGTGCTGGCCTACCGCGCGTTGCTCAAGCACCTGCTGGCCCAGCAGCTTGTGGCGCAGGTGGCGTGATGAACCGGCCCATCGAATTCAAGACCCGGCCGCAGCTGGCGCTGGAATCCTATCTGGATAACCTGCTGCAGGATGCGACCGAAGAGGCGTTGCCCGAGCCGATCCTGGTGCTCGAGCCTGCCGTCGAACGGGAAGCAGCGCTGGATGAGTTCCAGCTGGCGGTGCTCGAAGAGCAGGCGCGCGACGCCAACGTCGTGGTGCCGATTGTGCCCGTTGTGCCGGAGGTGGCAGAGCCGGTGGCGGCGGTTGTCGAGCCAGTGGTGGAAGTGCATCTGCCGCCGAGCATCACGCCGCCTCCCGCCACCCCTGACGGGCGCCCTGGCTGGGCCGCCGAGCCGTTCGAATGCCTGTTGTTCGATGTCGCCGGCCTGACCCTGGCCGTGCCGCTGGTGTGCCTGGGCTCGATCTATTCGCTGGAAGGCCAGGAGTTGACGCCGCTGTTCGGGCAACCGGAGTGGTTCCTGGGCATCCTGCCCAGCCAGGCCGGCAACCTCAAGGTCCTCGATACCGCGCGCTGGGTGATGCCCGACCGCTACCGCGACGACTTCCGCCAGGGCCTGCAATACGTGATCTCGGTGCAGGGCTACGAGTGGGGGCTGGCGGTGCATCAGGTCAGCCGCTCGTTGCGCCTGGATCCGAACGAAATCAAATGGCGCAGCCACCGGGGCCAGCGGCCTTGGCTGGCAGGCACCGTGATCGAACACATGTGCGCGTTGCTCGACGTCGCCGAGCTGGCCGAGTTGATCGCCAGTGGCGCCGTCAAAACGCTGCCAGTGACTAAACGTAGTTGATTGAACAATAAGGACCACGCCATTGCGTGGCCATTTTTGAAGGGGTCAGGGGTATGAACAAGTCAGCGTCCGCACAAGGTTTGGATGATCCGATCCTGCAATGGGTAACCTTCAAGCTGGACAATGAGTCCTACGGCATCAACGTGATGCGCGTGCAGGAAGTGCTGCGCTACACCGAGATCGCGCCCGTACCAGGTGCGCCGAGCTATGTGCTGGGCATCATCAACCTGCGTGGCAACGTGGTGACGGTGATCGACACCCGCCAGCGTTTTGGCCTGGTGCCGACCGAAGTCAACGACAACACCCGAATTGTCATCATCGAAGCCGACAAGCAAGTGGTCGGGATCATGGTCGACAGCGTGGCTGAAGTGGTCTATCTGCGTCAGTCCGAGGTCGAAACCGCGCCGAACGTGGGTAACGAAGAGTCCGCCAAATTCATCCAGGGCGTGTGCAACAAGAACGGCGAGCTGCTGATCCTGGTTGAGCTGGACAAGATGATGAGCGAAGAAGAATGGTCGGATCTGGAGAACATCTGATTGTTTCTTGAAGCGGCGGTGATCGTCCTGGCCCTGTTGTGGGCCGGGACGCTGGCATTTGTGCTGCGCTACGTGCGCCAGCAACGGGAATTGGCTTTGCAACAGGCCGAGCGCGATGCGGTGCGTGACCGGCGCGTGGTGGAATTGGCCAAGCGCGTGGATCACTTCCAGCAGACTGCGGTGAAGGTCGGGGACGAGGTGCACGAACTGCGCGCGATTCTTGCGCCGTTGCCGGACAAACTGGCGCAGATCGAGCAGCGCGATCCCTCGAGCCTGTCATTTGCCCAGGCGGCCAAGCTGGTCGGCATGGGCGCGACCGTGGATGAGCTGACGCAGTCGTGCGGGCTGACCCAGGCGGAAGCGCAGTTGATGAGCAAGCTGCATAAAGGCTGAGCCCCCGCTGGTCAAAATGGGGGGGCTTGTTTTGGGGGGCGCTGCGCCCCCCCGCGCGGGGCAAGCCCGCTCACCACGGCAAGCCCTCTCAGCACCTCTGGCGTGCTTCCCTATGGTTATCTCCACGGCTCGGGAAATTATTTTCCAGCCGCACGACCTTTTTCCTTCCAGCCGCGGTCAACATCCTTCAAGCACCTTTGAACTCGAGAGAACCCACTCATGACCAGCCCCAACGCCCTGTTGATTCTCCATGGCAAGCAAGCCCTCAACGAGGACGTGCGCGCGGCGGTGCAGGAGCGGCGGGAGCAGGGCTGGGAACTGGCGGTGCGGGTGACGTGGGAGGGTGGCGACGCCCAGCGCCTGGTCAACGAAGCCCTGGCCAACGGCTACACCCACATTATTGCGGGCGGCGGCGACGGTACCTTGCGCGACGTGGCTGAAGCCATGGCCGAGGCCAAGACTGAAGCCAGCCTGGTGCTGATGCCCCTGGGCACCGCCAACGATTTTGCCAAGGCCGCCGGTGTGCCGCTGGAGCCCGCCCAGGCCCTGGCCCTGCTGGATGTGCCACCAAGGGCCATCGACCTCGGCCAGGTCGGCGGGCAGGTGTTCCTCAACATGGCCACCGGCGGCTTCGGCAGCCAGGTCACCGCCAACACCTCCGAAGACCTGAAAAAAGTACTGGGCGGCGCTGCCTACTTGTTCACCGGCCTGACGCGCTTCAGTGAGTTGAAAGCCGCCTACGCAGAGCTGGCTGGCCCCGACTTCCATTGGAAAGGCGAGCTGCTTGCACTGGGGATCGGCAACGGTCGTCAGGCGGGGGGCGGGCACGAGCTATGCCCGGGCGCCATGGCCGATGATGGCTTGCTGGACGTCAGCATCCTGCCTGCGCCCCAGGAAGTGGTCGGCACGCTGCGCACCCTGATGACCGACGGCGGCATGGACAACCTGTTCGTGCGAGCGCGCCTGCCGTGGGTGGAGATCAAGGTGGCCGACGGCTTGTACATCAACCTCGACGGCGAGCCGCTCAAGGGCGACGACCTGCGCTTCGAAGCCTTGCCCAAGGCCTTGCGCGTGCACCTGCCAGCGGGTTCGCCGCTAGTCGTCCAGGCTGATGATCTGCTCACGCACGGCAAATAGCACCAGGCCCGCCACGTCGAAAATCTGCAGCCGCTTCATGATCTGCGAGCGGTGCGCTTCCACGGTCTTGACGCTCAGGCCCAGGCCGTGGGCGATTTCGCGGGTGGACTTGCCGCGCACGATCAGCCGCAGGATCTCCAACTGGCGTGCGGTAAGGTTATGACTGTGGCCGGCCGGTGTGGCCGGGCCGTTGGCGCGCACCAGCGCCTGGTTGATCACGGTGTGGGCGATCGCGGGGCTCAGGTAGCGTTCGTTGTTGCGCAGGGCCAGCAGCGCGTGTTCCAGCTCGTTGGCGGTGGTGTCCTTGAGCAGGTAGCCATGGGCGCCGGCTTCCAGCGCACACATGATCAGCTCGGGGTCGGTGTGCATCGACAGGATCAGCACGCGGCTCTTGGGGTAGACGCGCTTGAGCTGCTGCAAGGCGTCCAGGCCGCCGGTGTGTTTCATCGACAGGTCCAGCAGCACGATATCGGGCTGCAAGGCGCTGAATGTCTCCAGCAGTTGCGTGCCATCGCTGGCTTCGCCGGTCACGGTGTAGCCTGGGATGTCCTGGACCAGCGCGCGTACGCCGGCCCGAATCAAGGCGTGGTCATCCACCAGAAGTAATGTACAGCTCAATCGAAAACCTTAGGGGAACTGGCCCGTTCGAGGGCGCGAGGCGCCCAGGGGAAAAGCGCTTCGATCCGAGTCCCTTTGCCTGGCTGGCTGCTGACGGAGAATGAACCGCCAAGCTGATCTATCCGCTCTGACATGCCGGCCATGCCCCGTTGGCCTTCCAGGCCGGGGTTGATGGCAGGCGAAAAGCCCACGCCGTCGTCGCTGATGCTCAGCGCGAGGCCTTCGGGCAGGCGTTGCAGGCGTACCAGCAGATTGCGCGCCTGGGCGTGGCGTAGCATGTTGGTTACCGCTTCCTGGGTAATGCGAAAGGCCGCCACGGCGATGGCTTCAGGCACGCCATCCAGTTGCTGCCGGCATTCCAGGCTCCAGTGCACCTGGGTGTTTTCAAGCGTCTTGAGCAGGTGGGCGCGCAGGCTGGCTTCCAGCCCCAGGCTCGCCAGTTGACGAGGGTTGAGGATCGCGGACACGTCGCGCACCTTGGCCAGGGTTTCGTCGAGGGTGCTGGACAGTGTGGCGCACTGGCTGTGCAGCTCGTCGGGCAAGCGGCGCATGAGCCAATCGGTTTGCAGCTTGGCGGCGGTGAGCAGTTGGCCGATATCGTCATGCAGTTCGCGGCTTAGCCGGTGACGTTCGTTTTCCTGCACTTGCAGCAGGCGGTCAGCCAATTCCTGGGGTTGTAACTTGATGGCTTTGCGGCTGCTCCATTGCTGCAGCCCAACCACCACGACAATGATCAGATTGATCAGCAATTCCAGCACTGGCAGCGACCCAGAGCGGGTATAGGCCAACGCACTGAGCAGCAGCGAACCCAGGCACAGGGCGAGGATCAGGCGGCGCACATTGCTGTGGGACGCATACCTGGCGAAGGAGGGCTTTAGGTTGGCGTACATAGCGGATGGAGCCAATGGAAGTTCGCTGCGGGAAGTCCCGTCAGGGTGTCTGACCGGACTTTGTTTGGAATGCGTTTTGTAATCGGTTTTATACATGATGAAGTTGAGTCACTTCGCGTGGCGCATAGTACCACTACTCTTCACGGCCGGTCGCCTGGTGCCCGTCCTGGCAGGCTTTTAAGCCACTGCGATACCCTGAGCGGTAATCCCAGAGTTGTTCAAAGTAAAAAGTTATATTGCGTCAGTATGTTTGTATCGTTATTACCGTTAGTGGCTAATTGATATCTGCGCCACTGCGCGAATGTCGTTTTCAGATAACATTGAGTTGATAAGTGCCTGATAACGACTCAAGACGCGTGATGCATCCGCTGTTGCGGTTTAAAACCGAACACCTTTTGTGGGATTTGCAGCGTCACCGTCGCAATCAAGGTGGCTTGCTCGCTGTCATCCATTGCCAGCTCGCCCGTGCGGGTATCGATCAGTTCCAGTTGCCAGGCCAACAGCGTCAGGCAGGCATGCAGAGCATCCAGCGCCTGGTCATGCAATTGCATGGGGCTGGCGGCATTGGCGATCAGGTATTGGATGTGCCTTGAGAACTCGCTGATCGCCTGCAACGCCAGGGTATCGGCTTTTTCGGCGAGCAGGGTCAGGCTGGTTTTCATGCAGTCGATGGCGTCGTTGTCGTCGCGAATCAGGTGCAGGTGGTTCAGGCATTCTTCCGATTTGGCCAGCAACGTTTCCGCTTCGAGCAAAAAGCCGAGCAGTGAGGTTTGCCATTCATTTGCGCTGTTCATCTTGCAAGTCTCCACAACGTAAGGTCGGGTGATGAGATGTCGCACCGGGTGAATGACTTAAAACTAGCGCTGAAAGATGACTGAAATCTGTAGGTCGCTTCTGAGTTTTCAGTAGGACGTTTATTAGAATGTAAGGGAAGGTCACGGGTGACCACCCTGAGCGACGTCAGTTGCACCCCTTCAGTTGCCGACACGGATGTGCCTGGAAGACCCGTGGGCCGAGGGCTTGGCATGGCAAACAAAAGCCTGACTCCATTCATGCAGTGAGAATGGCGTCACATTAATGGCTATTAGATACTGCGAATATCAGGTTTTACCTGATTGCGCGTAAGGGAATCCCTTATATGGCGGAACCTTGCATCGATACGAGTGTCGTGCGAGGACGCTGTGGAGCCCTGTGGAAGGTGAGTCAGTAAAGCATGATGTCAGTGTGACATCAATTGATTTGTATGGCATTTTTCCGGGGTCAAGATCTGAAGCTCGCCGCCGATAACCCCCCTTATGTGAGCGGCACAACCCCTTAGCGCACCAGGAGCTTTTAATGGCCGGCATTCTCGATACGGTAGACCAACGCACGCAATTGGTGGGTGAGAATCGCCTGGAGATCCTCATGTTTCGCCTGGCCGGGCGGCAGTTGTTCGCGATCAACGTGTTCAAGGTGCAGGAAGTGTTGCAGTTGCCCAAGCTGACCCTGATGCCTCAGCGTCACCCGTTCGTGTGCGGCGTGGTCAACCTGCGCGGTCAGACGCTGCCGGTGATTGACCTGTCCCAGGCCATTGGCATGCGCCCATTGGTGCCGGGCCCCAACAGCACCATCATTGTCACCGAGTACAACCGCTCGGTGCAGGCATTCCTGGTGGGCGGTGTGGACCGTATCGTCAACATGAACTGGGAAGCCATCCTGCCGCCGCCGACCAGCGCCGGTCGCCAGCATTACCTCACTGCCATCAGCAAGGTCGACGACCAGTTGGTGGAAATCATCGACGTGGAAAAAGTCCTCGCCGAGATCGTGCCGTACAACGCCAAGGTCTCCCGCGAAAAGCTCGAGGACCCGGTGCTCGAACGCGCCCGTGGCCGCGAAGTGCTGCTGGTGGATGATTCCAACGTGGCCCTCTCGCAACTGCGCGGCACCCTGGGCCAGTTGGGGCTGAAGATGCACATCGCCAGCGACGGCCTCAAGGCGCTGAATATGCTCAAGGCCTGGGCCGACAGCGGTGAAGACATGACCGAAAAACTGCTGATGGTCTTCACTGACGCCGAAATGCCCGAGATGGACGGCTACCGCCTCACCACCGAAATCCGCAATGACCCACGCCTGCGCAAGCTGCATGTGGTGCTGCACACGTCATTGTCCGGAAGCTTCAACGACTCGATGGTCAAGAAGGTCGGTTGCGACAACTTCCTGTCCAAATTCCAGCCCGACAAGCTGGTGGACGTGGTGCGCCAGCGTCTGCTGCTGGACGAAGTGCCGGCTTGACCTTAGGGTAGCGTCTCCCCTCCTAAGGAATGCAGGCCATGCTCCGTCTCAGCGCGTTGTACCGTTACCCCTTGAAGTCCGGCAAGGCCGAAGTCCTGCAACAGATCGGCCTGGATAAACTCGGGCTCGACGGCGACCGACGCTGGATGCTGGTGGATGAGGCCAGCGGACGCTTTCTCACCCAGCGCGCGGTGGCGAAGATGAGCCAGCTGTCGGCACTGTGGAACCCCGTTGGCGGGCTCACCCTGAGCTCCGCCGGCCATCCCGTGCTGGACGTGGCACTGCCTGGCAGCGATGCCGAGCTGCGTGGGGTGACCATCTGGCGCGACACCTTGCGCGTGCCGGACGCCGGCGATGAGGCCGCGGCGTGGGTCAGCGGCTTTATCGGCAAACCCACGCGGCTGGTGCACATCCCCCTCGACCGCGCGCGCACCACCCAGGCCGGGTACGGCAAGGACGATGACCAGGTGGCCTTTGCCGATGGTTATCCGTTGCTGGTGATCGGTCAGGCGTCGCTCGATGACCTGTCGCAACGCATCGGCCGTCCCATGGAGATGCTGCGTTTTCGTCCCAATCTCGTGATCGAAGGCAGTCAAGCGTTTGCCGAAGATGGCTGGAAGCGCCTGCGCATCGGCGATGTAGAGTTTCGGGCGGTCAAGCCGTGCTCGCGCTGCATCCTCACCACCATCGATCCGCAGACGGGCGAGCGCAGCCCTGATCGTGAACCTTTCGCCACGCTGGAGGCGTATCGCAAGACGGAGGACGGCGCGATTTTCGGCCAGAACCTGGTCAACGATGGCATCGGCCGCCTGGAAGTGGGCATGCCGGTCACGATCCTGGAATAAAAAAAAGCCCGTCTCCTGCGAGACGGGCATTTTTTTACACGGGCTGGATCAGCCGCGGTATTCGCACAGGTACGCGGTGTCTACGGCAACCTTCAGTTGGAACTTGCTGTTGGCCGGCACGTTGAACTGGCTGCCGGCGGCGAAGGTTTCCCACTCGCTGGCGTCAGGCAGCTTGACGGTCAGGGCACCGGAGACCACGTGCATGATTTCACGCTGGGCCGTGCCGAATTCGTACTCACCCGGGGCCATCACGCCGATGGTCGCCGGACCCTCTGCGGTGCCGAAAGCGATCGACTTGACGGTGCCGTCGAAGTACTCGTTGACTTTGAACATGGGCGAATCCTCGGAAGAAGGGTTGAACTGGCTGCAGGTGCCGGCTTTGCGTGGCGAGGGAGCCGGCGCCTGAGTGAGCGCAATCACGATAAAGGGCGGCCAGTATGCCCAAGCCTGTGGAAGCTGCCTAGACCGGCAATGTCAGCGGCAACAGCCGGGCGGTATTGCGCGCATCTTCCAGTGCACGGTGCTGTTGGCCATGAAACTGCATCCCCGCCAATTGCAACGCGCCATTGAGCCCCAGCGGCTTGTCCAGGCGACGCGCCTTGGCGAAGCGCTGCTTGAGATTCACGTGGGGGGTTTGCGCAAGCGCACTGACGAGGCCATGGCGCTGCCACTCCAGCTCCAGTTGCTTGCGGTCGTAGTCACCCCAACTGGCCCAGCCTTCCAGGCGCGACAGATGCTGGCCCAGCCAACGCTCGAACAACGGCCAAACCTCGGTGATCGGCGCGGCGCTGTCGATATTGGCCTGGGTAATGTGGGTCAACTGCCTGCAGAAGGGCGTCAGCAGCGGTCGCCGCAGCGGCCGCACGAAACGCTGGAAGTGATCGAGCTCACGGCCCTGGCGGTTCACCAGGCTCGCGCCGATCTCGATGACTTCCATCTCGGTCACGGGCCAACCGCCGTCATCCGTGGTGGCTTCAAGATCAATAATCAGCCAATGAGGCATGGTGCAGGTTCCCGTCTCTTTCCTTCTTGATGGGGATAGAGCGTAGCCGGGCCCTGTAGTTCCGCACAGGGGGCAAGTGCAGAATGCCCGTGCGCAGGGTTGTGAAGGGCCAAAAGGGCGCAAGGTATTAATTTGACGGTGGAAAGTTGTCTCCCCAGACAAAAAAGCCTAGCTTATCGCCATCAGAGAATTGAACGGTGTGTGTGCCTTGATGTGTTCGCCATGGCGGCTGGCTGCAGGACTTACTTTATGGGCACTCGGCACCGGGTGCATGCCTGTGTCGGCGGCGCAATTGGTGCGCATCGGCGCGGCGCATTTCCCGCCTTATACCGTGCGCCCCGAGCAGGGTGCGGATACCGGCCTGCTGCCGCAACTGGTGGAAGCGCTCAACGCCTCGCAAACCGATTATCAATTTGTCCTGGTGCCCACCTCGATTCCTCGTCGCTTTCGCGATTTCGAGCAGGGCCGGGTTGACATGGCCATCTTTGAAAACCCGCAATGGGGCTGGCAGAAAATTCCCCACACCAGCGTCGACATGGGCCTGGAAGACGCAGAAATCTTCGTCGCCCAACGTGCGGCGGGTCGCGACCAGGCTTATTTCGCTGACCTCAAGGGCAAACGCCTGGCGGTATTCAGCGGGTATCACTACGCCTTTGCGAGCTTCAACGCCGACCCCCGGCACATGGCCGAACAGTTCAACGCCAGCTTGACCTACTCCCACGACAGCAACCTGCTGATGGTCGCGCGCGGGCGGGCTGATATCGCCTTGGTGACCCGTTCCTACCTGAGTGATTTCATGGCGCGCAATGCCGAGATGGCTGCGCAGTTCCTGGTGTCGGAGCGCATCGACCAGGTCTACCACCACTACGCGTTGCTGCGACCCAAGGCGCCGATCACCCGCGAGGCGTTTGCCGGGTTGCTCAAGCGCCTGCGGGATAACGGCGAAATGCTGAAAATTTTCGAGCCGTATCGCATTGATGTGATGCCCGTGCCCTGAGATGTATGCGAAAAAGCCCGCTCATCACATAGAGCAAGCAAGCTCCCTCGCCACACAAGCACAAGCCTGATGGGCTGCGGTGTTTCAAACCCGTCGCGCAAACGTATCGCTATGGTTGCCCGACACCTTGCGGCAATGCACCAGCGCATCGCGAATCATGAAGTTCACCAGGGTTGGCGACACGCCCAGTTCCTTGGCGATGTCCTTTTGCGGCACACCGTGCAAACGGTACATCTCGAATGCATACCGGGTGCGCTGCGGCAGCTCGGTCAGGGCGTCGGCGATGTTTTCCAGGGTATTGAAATTGATATGCGAGGTTTCCGGTGAAGCGCCGTGAATAACCACATTCAAGCCTTCCTCTTCCGTCCCGGAGTACTTGAGCTCCAGGGCCTGCTTACGGTAGTGATCAATGGCCAGGTTGCGCACGATCTGGAACAGATAACTGAGCTGGGCCTTGAACGATGACGTAATCGTCGGCGCCGACTGCAGCCGAAAGTAGGCATCCTGCACTACGTCTTCGGCGCGGGAGCGGCACCCGGTAATGCGCGCCGCGATCTTCACCAGGATCAGCCGATTATCGACAAAAGCCTGGAGAAGCGGTGAGTCGCACCTGCCTGTGGATACTTGTTCCGTCATGGAAATCACCTTGTTGCAAAAAGGTTGGGGGAGGGCGTCCTTGCTGAGGCCTCCTACACATCGGGCAACAAATTATGCTGAATGATAATGATTGTCAAATGAGAAGACGAAGTAATCCTATGCGATTTTTTGCGTTGTGAACCACGTCTCGCTCCCCTCCCGCGACTAATTATTTGGCGGTGCCGTCCGTTCTCAAGGGTGACAGGTCTGTTAGCAAAACGACCAAGGATCAGCACCCGCAGGAGGGCGAGATGGGTTTCTATCGTGCACACAGCGTGTTTCAGTCTGGAGTCCTCAAGGGATGAGTACTGCAACGCGATTGCGCCTGTTCTGCCTGCCGTACTCGGGCGCCAGTGCGATGGTTTACGCACGCTGGCGCCGGTCTTTGCCGGAATGGCTGCAGGTCTGCCCGCTGGAATTGCCCGGTCGCGGCATGCGCATGGACGAACCCCTGCAGCGCGATATCAAGGCCTTGGCCGCACAGCTTGCCGATGAGATCTGCCGCGACCTGAGCAGCCCCTACGCCTTGTTCGGCCACAGCCTCGGCGGCTTGCTGGCTTTCGAACTGGTACATGCCCTGAACGCCCGCAACGCCCCCGCGCCACTGGCACTGTTCGCCTCCGGTACTGCCGGGCCGGCGTGTCGGGATGTCAGCGAATACGCGGTCGAAAAGACCGACGAACACCTCATCGCCCGCCTGCGCGAGCTCAAAGGCACCGCCGAAGAGGCCTTGGCCAATCCCGAATTGATGGCGCTGATGCTGCCGATCCTGCGCGCCGACTTCCTGCTCTGCGGCAGCTTCAGCTACGGCCAGCGTGCGCCGCTGGAGATGCCGATCCACGTGTTCGGCGGCAAGCAGGACAGCGTGCGTGTCGACCAGTTGCTCGACTGGCAACGCGACGCCGCCAGCGGCTTTTCCCTGGACATGTTCGACGGCCACCACTTCTTCATCACCCAGCACGAAAGCGCCGTGCTGCGCTGCCTGCGTCGTTACGCCGACGAGCACCTGGCGCGCTGGCGCAACAGTGTGGCGCGGCAACTGGCCGCTGGCTGAACGCCCCCCACTTCCCCGATTTCCCCGTAAGCCGATTTCAGGCAGGAACCCCATGATGGACGCCTTCGAACTTCCCCGCACCCTGGTCCAGTCCCTTCAACGTCGCGCCGCCCAGAGCCCGGACCAGGTAGCCCTGCGCTTCCTGGCCGAGTCCGCCGAGCACAGCGTCGTGCTCAGTTACCGCGACCTGGACCGACGCGCCCGCACCATCGCCGCCGCGTTGCAAGCCAATGCCGCGCTGGGTGACCGTGCGGTGCTGTTGTTCCCCAGCGGCCCGGACTATGTCGCGGCGTTTTTCGGTTGCCTGTACGCCGGGGTCATCGCCGTGCCGGCCTATCCGCCGGAGTCCACTCGCCGGCATCATCAGGAGCGCCTGCTGTCGATCATCGCGGACGCCGAGCCGCGCCTGCTGTTGACCATCGCCAGCCTCGCCGATGGCCTGGCGCAGATCGACAACGCGCCGCCGGTGATGAGTGTCGATACCTTGCAGGACGCCGACAGTTGGATCGCCCCCGACCTGCACCCTGACGACATCGCCTTCCTGCAATACACCTCCGGCTCCACCGCGTTGCCCAAGGGCGTGCAGGTCAGCCACGGCAACCTGGTGGCCAACGAAGTGTTGATCCGTCGCGGTTTCGGCATCGATTTGAACCCGGACGACGTGATTGTCAGCTGGCTGCCGCTGTACCACGACATGGGCCTGATCGGCGGCCTGCTGCAACCGATCTTCAGCGGCGTGCCCTGTGTGCTGATGTCGCCGGCGTACTTCCTCGGCCGGCCCTTGCGCTGGCTCGAAGCGATCAGCGAATACGGCGGCACCATCAGTGGCGGCCCGGATTTCGCCTACCGCCTGTGCAGCGAACGGGTCAGCGATTCGGCCCTGGAGCGCCTCGACTTGAGCCGATGGCGCGTCGCCTATTCGGGCTCCGAACCGATCCGCCTCGACACCCTGGAACGCTTCGCCGAGAAGTTCGCGACATGCGGCTTCACCTCGGACCATTTCTTCGCCTCCTACGGGTTGGCCGAGGCGACCCTGTTCGTCGCCGGTGGCACCCGCGGTCGCGGCATCCCGGCGTTGCGTGTCGATGAGCAGGCCCTGGCCGCCAACCGCGCCGAGCCGGGGCAGGGCAGTGCGATCATGAGTTGCGGCACCAGTCAGCCGGACCATGCGGTGCTCATTGCGGATCCACATACCCTTGCCGAACTGCCCGACAACTGCGTCGGCGAACTCTGGGCCACGGGACCGAGCATCGCCCACGGCTACTGGCGCAACCCCGAGGCCACGGCCAAGACCTTCGTGCAACATGCCGGCCGGACCTGGCTGCGCACCGGTGACCTGGGCTTTATCCGCTTTGGCGAGGTGTACATCACCGGGCGGTTGAAAGACCTGCTGATCGTGCGCGGCCACAACCTGTATCCGCAGGACATCGAACAGACCCTCGAGCGCGAAGTGGAAGGGGTGCGCAAGGGCCGGGTCGCGGCGTTTTCGGTGCAGGAAGAGGGCCTGGAGGGGATCGGCATTGCGGCTGAAATCAGTCGCAGCGTGCAGAAAATCCTGCCGTCTGAAGCCTTGATCAAAGCCATCCGCCAAGCGGTGGCCGAGGCTTGTCAAGAGGCGCCGAGCGTGGTGGTGCTGCTCAACCCTGGCGGCTTGCCCAAGACCTCCAGCGGCAAGGTGCAGCGTGCGGCGTGCGCGCTCCGCCATGCCGATGGCAGCCTTGACCAATATGCGCAGTTCCCCACGCTGCAAACCGCTGCCGGTGACGGGGTGCTGGAATCCGAATTGCAGCGCCAGATCGCAGCCATCTGGTGCGAACACCTGAAAGTGCCCAGCGTGGCCGCCGATGACCATTTCTTCCTGCTCGGCGGCAACTCCATCACCGCCACCCAGGTGGTCGTGCGCCTGCGTGAAACCCTCCGCCTGGAGCTGAACCTGCGCCTGCTGTTCGAAGCGCCGACCCTGCAAGCCTTTGCTGCCAGCGTCGCGCAATTGCAGCAGGATGGTGGTGTCGCTCAAGGCGCGATCCACAGCCTGTCGCGCCAGGACGAACTGCCCCAATCCCTGGCACAAAACCGCCTGTGGATCACCTGGCAATTGGACCCGAGCAGCAGCGCCTACACCATCCCCGGCGCCCTGCGCCTGCGCGGCGAGCTGGATGAGGACGCCGTGCGGTCCAGTTTCCAGCAGTTGATCCAGCGCCACGAAGCGCTGCGCACGCGCTTCTACGAGCGCGATGGCCACGCCTTCCAACGCGTGGACGCCACCACTCGATTCGACTTGCACATCATTGACCTCGGCGACCTGCCCGGCGCCGAGCGCGAAGCCCGCGCGCAGCAGATCCGTGAGGACGAAGCCCGCACCCGGTTCGACCTGGAAACAGGCCCGCTGCTGCGGGTGACCCTGGTGCGCCTGGATGATGAAGACCACCAACTGCTGGTGACCTTGCACCACATCATCGCGGATGGCTGGTCACTGAACATCCTCATCGACGAATTCTCGCGCCTCTACGCCGCCGCCTCCCAGGGCCAAGCCCTGGCGCTGCCACCCCTGGCCCTGCAGTACGCCGACTACGGCAGCTGGCAGCGCCAATGGCTGGCCGAAGGCGAAGGTCAGCGCCAGTTGGCCTACTGGAAAAACCAGCTCGGCGACGAACACCCGCGCCTCGACCTTGCCACCGATCACCCACGTTCGGCGCAGCACCGTCACAGCGCCGCGCGCCATAGCGTGCGCCTGGGCATCAGCCTCAGCGACGCGATCCGCCACACCGCCCAGGCCCATGGGGCCACCCCGTTCATGCTGTTGCTGGCGGCGTTCCAGACCTTGCTCTACCGCTACAGCGGCCAGCGCGATGTCCGCATCGGCGTGCCCAACGCCAACCGCCCGCGCCAGGAAACTCAAGGCCTGATCGGCTTCTTCATCAACACCTTGGTGTTGCGCGCCGAACTCGATGGACGCTTGCCGTTCGACGAGCTGTTGGCAACCACCCGCCAGACAGCCCTGGGCGCCCAGGCGCACCAGGACTTGCCCTTCGAACAACTGCTGGAAGCTTTCCCACAGGCCCGCGAACACGGCTTGTTCCAGGTCATGTTCAACCACCAGCAACGTGATCTCAGCGCCTTGCGCCGCCTGCCGGGCATGCTCGCCGACGAGCTGCCGTGGCACAGCCGCGAGGCCAAGTTCGACCTGCAACTGCACAGCGAAGAAGACCACAACGGGCGCCTGAGCCTGTCGTTCGACTACGCCGACGAATTGTTCGACGCCGCCACCGTCCAGCGCCTGGCCGGGCACTTCATCAACCTGCTGCACGCTGTGTGCGACAACCCCCAGCAGGCCATCGGCGAGCTCACGCTGATGCAAAACGACGAACAGGCGCTTTACAGCGAAGCGCCCTGCGCACCGGCCCAACAGTGGCTGCCGCAATTGCTCGAGCTGCACACCTCGGACAGCACCGCGCTGGTCTGGCAGGACGGCAGCCTGACCTTCGCCCAACTGCACACCCAGGCCAACCGCCTGGCCCATTACCTGCGCGACAAAGGCGTCGGCCCGGATGTCTGCGTGGCCATCGCCGCCGAGCGTTCGCCGCAATTGCTGATCGGCCTGCTGGCGATCATCAAGGCCGGCGGCGCCTATGTGCCGCTCGACCCGGACTACCCCGCCGAGCGCCTGGCCTTCATGCTCAAGGACAGCGGCGTCGAACTGCTGCTGACCCAAACCCCGTTGCTGGCGCAATTGCCCGCGGCGCAGGGCGTCAGCGTCATCGCCATGGACAGCCTGCACCTCGACAGCTGGCCGACCCAGCCGCCGGGCCTGCACCTGCACGGCGACAACCTTGCCTACGTGATCTACACCTCCGGCTCCACCGGCCAGCCCAAGGGCGTTGGCAACACCCATGCGGCCCTGGCCGAGCGCTTGCAGTGGATGCAGGCCACCTACTCACTGAATGACACCGATGTGCTGATGCAGAAAGCGCCGATCAGCTTCGACGTGTCGGTGTGGGAATGCTTCTGGCCGCTGATCAGCGGTTGCCGCCTGGTGCTGGCCGGCCCCGGCGAACACCGCGACCCGCACCGCATCGCGCAGTTGGTGCAGCAGCACGGCGTGACCACGCTGCACTTTGTGCCGCCGTTGTTGCAGCTGTTCATCGAGGAGCCGTTGGTGGCTGAATGCACCAGCCTGCGGCGCCTGTTCTCCGGCGGCGAAGCCTTGCCCGCCGAACTGCGCAACCGCGTGTTGGCGCAGTTGCCGGCGGTGCAGTTGCACAACCGTTATGGCCCGACCGAAACCGCGATCAACGTGACCCACTGGCACTGCCGCGCGGAAGACGGCGAGCGCTCGCCGATTGGCCGCCCGCTGGGCAATGTGATCTGCCGCGTGCTCGACGAGCAGCTCAACCCCGTGCCGCTGGGCGTGCCGGGTGAACTGTGCATCGGCGGTCTCGGCCTGGCCAGGGGTTACCTCGGCCGCGCCGGGCTGACGGCCGAGCGGTTTGTCGCCGACCACGGCGGTGCTCGCCTGTATCGCACCGGTGACCGTGCGCGTTGGAGCGCCGACGGCGTGATCGAATACCTCGGTCGCCTCGACCAGCAGGTCAAGCTGCGCGGTTTCCGTGTAGAGCCGGAAGAAATCCAAGCGCGCCTGCTGGCCCTCGACGGCATCGCCCAGGCCGTGGTGCTGGTGCGCGAGGCGCAGTTGATCGGCTACTACACCGCCCACACCGCGTTGGACGAAGACGAGGTCAAGATCGCCCTGGCCGCCGAGCTGCCGGAATACATGGTGCCCGCGCTGCTGATGCGCCTGGACGCCATGCCCCTGAGCCCCAGCGGCAAACTCGACCGGCGCGCCTTGCCCGAACCGGTGTGGCAAACCCGCGAACACGTCGAACCCGAAACGGCCCTGCAACAGCAGGTTGCCGCGATCTGGCGCGAAGTGCTCGGCCTGTCACGCATCGGCCTGCGCGATGACTTTTTCGCCCTCGGTGGGCACTCATTGCTGGCCACGCAAATCATCTCGCGAACCCGCCAGGCCTGTGACGTCGAGCTGCCGCTGCGCACCTTGTTCGACGCCAGTGAGCTGGGCGCGTTTGCCGAGCAAGTCGGCTTGATCCAGGCCTCCGGGCAGCGCAACCAGCAGACCGCCATCGCCACGGTGGACCGCCGCCAGCGGGTGCCGTTGTCGTATTCTCAGCAACGCATGTGGTTCCTGTGGCAGATGGAGCCCGACAGCCCGGCATACAACGTCGGCGGCATGGCGCGCCTGCGCGGTGTGCTGGACGTGGGCCGCTTCGAGGCCGCGCTGCAGGCCTTGGTCATGCGCCACGAAACCCTGCGCACCACGTTCCCGAGCGTCGACGGCGTGGCCTATCAGAAGGTCGCGGCGCAGACCGGCCTGCGCATGGACTGGCAGGATTTCTCGGCGCTGAATGACACCGAACGCCAGCAACGCCTGCAGCAACTCGCCGACCATGAGGCGCACACCCCGTTCAACCTGGAAACCGGCCCGCTGCTGCGCGCCTGCGTGGTCAAGGCCGGCGAGCGCGAGCACTACCTGGTGCTGACCCTGCACCATATCGTCACCGAAGGCTGGGCCATGGACATTTTTGCCCGTGAACTCAGCGCGTTGTACGAAGCCTTCATCGACGAGCGTGCTTCGCCGCTGGCGCCGTTGCCGGTGCAATACCTTGACTACAGCGTGTGGCAGCGCCAGTGGCTGGAGTCCGGCGAGCGCCAGCGTCAACTGGATTACTGGACCACTCAATTGGGCAGCGAACACCCGCTGCTGGAATTGCCCGGCGACCGTCCACGCCCAGCGGTGCAAAGCCACCAGGGCGAGCTGTACCGCTTCGATTTGAGCGATGAGCTGGCCGCCCGCGTGCGCGCCTTCAATGCCGAACGCGGCCTGACCCTGTTCATGACCATGACCGCCACCCTGGCCGTGTTGCTCTACCGCTACAGCGGCCAGAACGACCTGCGCATCGGCGCGCCCGTGGCCAACCGCATCCGCCCGGAAAGCGAAGGTTTGATCGGCGCATTTCTCAACACCCAGGTGCTGCGCTGCCAGCTCAACGGGCAAATGCCGGTCGCCGAGCTGTTCGAGCAGGTGCGCCACACCGTGATCGAAGGCCAGTCTCATCAGGACCTGCCCTTCGACCATTTGGTGGAAGCCTTGCAGCCACCGCGCAGCGCCGCTTACAACCCGCTGTTCCAGGTGATGTGCAACGTGCAGCGCTGGGAATTCCAGCAACGCCGCGAACTGGCTGGCATGACCGTCGAGTACCTGGCCAACGATGCGCGCGCGACCAAGTTCGACCTCAACCTGGAAGTCACCGACCTCGACCATCGCCTGGGTTGCTGCCTGACCTACAGCACTGACCTGTTCGACGAGCCGCGCATTGCGCGCATGGCCGAGCATTGGCGCAACCTGCTGGAAGCGCTGATCGCCGATCCGCAACAACGCCTCAGTGAACTGCCGTTGCTGAGCGCCGACGAACAACGCGCCTTGCAGGACAGCCTGGGGGTCGAAACCGGTGAGCATCGCCTCGACCAGTGCATTCACAGCCTGTTCAGCCAACAGGCTGCGAGCCGTGGTGATGCGCCTGCGCTGACGTTCGCCGGCGAAACCCTTGGCTACCGCGAACTGAACGAACGCGCCAATCGCCTGGCCTGGATGCTGCGCGAGCGCGGCGTCGGCCCGCAGGTGCGCGTCGGCCTGGCGTTGCCGCGCTCGCTGGACATGGTGGTCGGCCTGCTGGCGATCCTCAAGGCCGGCGGCGCCTATGTGCCGCTGGACCCGGAGTACCCGCTGGACCGTTTGCACTACATGATCGACGACAGCGGCATCGGCCTGCTGCTCAGTGATGCGGCGATGTTCCAGGCCCTTGGCGAGCTGCCGGCGAGCGTCGCGTGCTGGTGCCTGGAGGATGACCTGCCGATGCTCGCCCACTACCCGGCGCAGGAACTGCCATTTATCAGCCTGGCGCAGCATCAGGCGTACCTGATCTACACCTCCGGGTCCACCGGCAAGCCGAAAGGCGTGGTGGTGTCCCACGGGGAAATCGCCATGCATTGCGCGGCGGTGATCGAGCGTTTCGGCATGCGCGCGGATGACTGCGAGCTGCACTTCTATTCGATCAACTTCGACGCCGCCACCGAGCGTCTGCTGGTGCCGTTGCTCAGCGGCGCGCAGGTGGTTCTGCGCGCCCAGGGCCAGTGGGACGCGGAAGAAATCTGCACGCTGATCCGCACCCATGGCATCAACATCCTGGGCTTCACCCCGAGCTACGGCAGCCAACTGGCGCAGTGGCTCGCGACCCAGCAACAGACTTTGCCGGTGCGCATGTGCATCACCGGCGGCGAGGCGCTGACCGGCGAACACCTGCAGCGCATCCGCGCGGCGTTCCAGCCCCAAGTGTTCTTCAACGCCTACGGCCCGACCGAAACCGTGGTGATGCCGCTGGCCAGCCTGGCCCCGGAGCAACTGGAGGAGGGCGCCGGCAGCGTGCCGATCGGCAGCATCATCGGTGACCGCGTGGCCTACATTCTCGACGCTGACCTGGCGTTGGTGCCTCAAGGCGCGACGGGCGAGTTGTACGTCGGCGGCGCCGGCCTGGCGCAGGGGTATCACCAGCGTCCGGGCATGACTGCCGAGCGTTTTGTCGCCGACCCGTTCGTTCGCAATGGCGGGCGCCTGTACCGCACCGGCGACCTGGTGCGCCAACGCGCCGACGGGTTGGTGGAGTACTTGGGGCGGATCGACCATCAGGTGAAGATCCGCGGTTTCCGCATCGAGTTGGGCGAGATCGAAACCCGCCTGCTGGAACACCACGCCGTGCGTGAAGCGGTGGTGCTGGCGCTGGATGCGCCGAGCGGCAAACAGCTGGTCGCGTACCTGGTCAGCGATGCCGAGCATGGCGCCCTGCGTGACGCGCTGAAGGCCCACCTCAAGGCGCAACTGCCGGACTACATGGTGCCCGCGCACCTGATCGTGCTGGACAGCATGCCGCTCACCGCCAACGGCAAGCTCGACCGCCGCGCCTTGCCGCAGCCGGACCCCGAGGCCAATCGCCAACAGTATGTGGCGCCGCGCAATGAGCGGGAACAAACCCTGGCAGCCATCTGGGCAGCCGTGTTGAACGTGCAGCAAGTCGGCCTGGACGATAACTTCTTCGAGCTGGGCGGCGACTCGATCCTGTCGATTCAGGTGGTCAGCCGCGCGCGTCAGGCAGGGCTTCATTTCAGCCCCCGCGACCTGTTCCAGCACCAGACCGTGCAGACCCTGGCCGGTGTTGCCACACGTTCCGAGCGGGTCATGGCGGAGCAGGGCCTGCTCACTGGCCGCTCGGGGCTGACGCCGATCCAGCACTGGTTCTTCGACACCGAGATCCCCCAGCGCCAGCACTGGAACCAGGCGCTGGTGCTCAAGCCGCTGCAACTGCTGGAGCCGCATCGGCTGGAACACGCCCTGCTGGCCGTGTTGGAACACCACGATGCCTTGCGCTTGAGCTTCTCCAAACGCGACGCGCAGTGGCACGCCGAACACTTGGCCGTGCCCCAGGGCGGCGTGCTGATGCAGGCACAGGTGCGCGACATGGACCAGTGTGCGGCGCTGTTCACAGACACTCAGCGCAGCCTCGACCTGCACAATGGCCCGCTGCTGCGCGCCTTGCTGGTGGACGGCCCCGGAGGCCAGCAACGCCTGATGATCGCGATCCATCACCTGGTGGTGGATGGTGTCTCGTGGCGCGTACTGCTCGAGGACGTGCAGAACGTCTACCGCCAGTTGAGCGACGGCCAGTCCGTCAGCCTGCCGGCCAAGACCAGCGCCCTGCGTGACTGGGCCGCGCGCCTGCAGACCTATGCCAGCAGCGAGTCCCTGCGCGAAGAACTGGCCCTGTGGCAAGACCAGTTGGCCGGCCCGGCTGTGGCCTTGCCGGTGGACCGTCCGCAAGGTTCGCTGTGCCACCGCGACGCCGACACCGTCAGTGTGCGCCTGGACGCCGAGCGCACCCGTCAGTTGCTGCAACAGGCGCCGAGCGCCTACCGCACCCAGGTCAACGACCTGCTGCTGACCGCCCTGGCCCGCGTGCTGTGCCGCTGGAGCGGCCACGAATCGGCGCTGATCCAATTGGAAGGCCATGGCCGCGAACCGCTGTTCGATGACCTCGACCTGACCCGTAGCGTCGGCTGGTTCACCAGCGCTTACCCGCTGCGTTTGACACCGCAGGCGGAGCAGGGCGCGTCGATCAAGGCGATCAAGGAACAACTGCGCGGCGTGCCGCACAAGGGCCTGGGCTATGGCGTGCTGCGCTACCTGGCCGACGACTTGATCCAGCACAGCATGGCCGCGCTGCCCGGCGCCGAGATCACCTTCAACTACCTCGGCCAGTTCGACCAGAGCTTTGGTAGCGACGCGCTGTTCCATCCGCTGGACGCATCCGCCGGCCTCGCCCATGACCCGAACGCGCCGCTGCCCAACGTCTTGAGCGTCGACAGCCAGGTGTACGCCGGTGAGCTGGTGCTGCGCTGGACCTTCAGCCGTGAACGCCATGCCCCCCAGACCATTCGCGAACTGGCTGACGCCTACCTCGCCGAGCTGCAGGGTTTGGTTGCCCACTGCCTCCAGGACGACGTTGGCGGCCTCACGCCGTCCGACTTCCCGCTGGCGCACCTGACCCAATCGCAACTCGACAGCTTGCCGATTGCCGCCAGTGCCATCGAAGACGTCTACCCGCTGACCCCAATGCAGGAAGGCCTGTTGCTGCACACCCTGCTGGAACCGGGCACCGGCCTGTACTACATGCAGGACCGCTACCGTATCAATAGCGCCCTCGACCCCGAGCGTTTTGCCCAGGCCTGGCAGGCAGTGATCGCCCGTCACGAGGCCCTGCGCGCATCGTTCTGTTGGAACGTCGGCGAAGACATGCTGCAAGTGATCCACACGCCGGGCAGCACGCCGATTGAGTACCTGGATTGGAGTGCCGACCCGGAAGCCGAACAGGAACCGCGCCTGCAAGCCTTGCTCAAGGCCGAGCGTGAGGCGGGTTTCGATCTGCTCAACCAGGCGCCGTTCCACCTGCGTTTGATCCGGGTAGGCGCCGAACGCTACTGGTTCATGATGAGCAACCACCACATCCTTATCGATGCCTGGTGCCGCTCATTGCTGATGAACGACTTCTTCGAACTCTACCTGGCGCTGGGCGAAGGCCGCGACGCGCAACTGGCCGCGCCGCCCCGCTACCGCGACTACATCGCGTGGCTGCAACGCCAGAACCTCGCCGAGGCGCGCCAGTGGTGGCAGCAGAACCTGCAAGGCTTCGAGCGCACCACGCCGATCCCGAGCGACCGGCCGTTCCTGCGTGACCACGCGGGCCACGGCGGCATGGTGGTGGGCGACTGCTACACCCGCCTCGATGCCCGCAACGGTGTACAGCTGCGTGAACTGGCCCAGGCCCATCAGCTCACCGTCAACACCTTCGCCCAGGCGGCATGGGCGTTGGTGCTGCGCCGTGTGAGCGGCGACCGTGACGTGGTGTTCGGCGTCACCGTGGCCGGGCGCCCGGTGGCAATGCCCGAGATGCAGCGCACCGTCGGCCTGTTCATCAACAGCATCGCGCTGCGGGTGAAACTGCCCGAGGACGATCAACCGTGCAGCGTGCGCCAGTGGCTGAGCGGCCTGCTCGACAGCAACATGCAGCTGCGCGAGTACGAATACCTGCCGCTGGTGACGATCCAGGAGCACAGCGAACTGCCCAAGGGCCAGCCGCTGTTCGACAGCCTGTTCGTGTTCGAAAACGCGCCGGTGGAAGTCTCGGTGCTGGACCGCGCACAAAGCCTGAATGCCACCTCGGACTCCGGCCGCACCCACACCAACTTCCCACTGACGGCGGTGTGCTACCCGGGCGATGACCTCGGCTTGCACCTGTCCTACGACCAGCGCTACTTCGACGAAACCACCGTGCAAAGCATGCTCGGCGAGTTCAAGCGCCTGCTGCTCGCGCTGGTACAGGGCTTCCATGGCGACATGGCCGAACTGCCGCTGATTGGCGAGCAGGAGCGTGAATTTCTCGTAGAGGGCTGCAACCAGAGCGAACACGATTACCCGCTGCACAGCAGCTATATCGAGCTGTTCGAAACCCAAGTGGCCGCGCATCCGCAACGGGTTGCCGCGAGTTGCCTGGACCAGCAGTGGACGTATGACGAACTGAACCGCCGCAGTAACGGCTTGGGCCACGCGTTGATCGCAGCGGGTGTCGGCCTGGATCAGCCGGTGGCGTTGCTGGCCGAGCGCAGCCTCGACCTGCTGGGCATGATCATCGGCAGCTTCAAGGCCGGTGCCGGTTACCTGCCGCTGGACCCGGGCCTGCCGAGCCAGCGCCTGCGCAGCATCCTTGAACTGAGCCGCACACCGTTGCTGGTGTGCACCGAGGCATGCCGCGAGCAGGCCATCGAATTGCTGGAGGGCTTCGACTGCCAGTTGCTGGTGTGGGAAGAAGTGCCGGCCCGTGGCGCCAACCCTGGCATCTACAGCGGCCCGGACAACCTCGCCTACGTGATCTATACGTCGGGGTCCACCGGCCTGCCCAAGGGCGTGATGGTGGAACAGCGCGGCATGCTCAACAACCAGTTGAGCAAGGTGCCTTACCTGGCCTTGAGCGACACGGATGTGATCGCGCAAACCGCCTCGCAAAGTTTCGATATTTCCGTGTGGCAGTTCCTGGCCGCGCCGCTGTTCGGTGCGCGGGTGGACATCGTGCCGAACGTGCTGGCCCACGATCCGCACGGTTTGCTTGAGCATGTCCAGGTGCAAGGCATTACGGTGCTGGAGAGCGTGCCGTCGTTGATCCAGGGCATGCTCGCCCAGGATCGCATCAACCTCGACGGTCTGCGCTGGATGCTGCCGACCGGTGAAGCGATGCCCCCTGAGCTGGCGCACCAGTGGTTGCAGCGTTATCCCGAGATTGGACTGGTCAACGCCTATGGCCCGGCGGAGTGTTCGGATGACGTGGCCTTCTTCCGCGTTGACCTGGCATCGACCCGTGGCACTTACCTGCCGATTGGCACGCCGACCGACAACAACCGTCTGTACCTGCTGGACGGCGCGTTGGAGCTGGTGCCCCAAGGCGCGGTCGGCGAGTTGTGCGTGGCCGGTACCGGCGTTGGGCGCGGCTACGTCAGCGACCCGCTGCGCACCGCACCAGTGTTTGTGCCGAACCCGTTTGGCGCGCCGGGCGAGCGTCTGTATCGCACCGGCGACCTGGCGCGCCGGCGCAGCGACGGCGTGCTGGAGTACGTCGGGCGTGTCGACCATCAGGTGAAGATTCGTGGCTACCGCATCGAACTGGGCGAAATCGAAGCGCGCCTGCATGAGCAACCGCACGTGCGCGACGCAGCGGTGGGCGTGCAGGAAGGCGTCAACGGCAAGCACCTGGTCGGCTACCTGGTGGCCGCCGATGAAGCCCTGACCCCAAGCGAACGCCTGGACCGCATCAAGCAACGCCTGCGTGCCGAACTGCCGGAATACATGGTGCCCTTGCACTGGCTGTGGCTTGAGCGCCTGCCGCTGAACGCCAACGGCAAACTCGACCGCAAGGCTTTGCCAGCGCTGGAGATCGGCCAGTTGCACAGCCAGGACTACCTGGCGCCGCGCAATGAACTGGAGTCTGTCCTGGCCGCGATCTGGGCCGAGGTGCTGAAGGTGGAGCGGGTAGGGGTGCAGGACAACTTCTTCGAACTGGGCGGGCACTCGTTGCTGGCCACGCAGATTGCTTCGCGGGTGCAGAAGACCTTGCAGCGGGATGTGCCGTTGCGGGCGATGTTCGAGTGCAGCACGGTGGCGGAGTTGGCTGAGTACATCGACGGGTTGGCGGGGAATGAAATCAGCGCGGAGAAGGTGGATCGGTTAAGTGATTTGATGGCGGAGTTGGAGGGACTTTAATCGTCATTGCCTGTCAGGGCCTCTTCGCGGGCAAGCCCGCTCCCGCATTTGAAGGTGTTCACCGATGGAAAGGTGTGAATACCTTCAAATGTGGGCGCTGGCTTGCGCGCGAAAGCGCCAGTGCAGTCGCCGCCTATTTCGGCCCCAGGATTTTCACCAACTTCTCCGGCGACGGCGCCCCCTGCTGTTGCTGCAACCCACCCTTGTCATCCAGATAGAAAATCGCCGGCGTGGCCGACAACTCGAGCTCATCCATCAACTTCATGTTGCTGTCCAGCTTGGCCTCGATATCTGCCGGGATCTTGGCCAGCGCCTGCAACTTGCTGCCCTTGCCGGCGGCTTCGTGTTCTTCCAGGGCTTTTTGCGGATCTTTGGCGGCGAACAGCGCGGCGGATTTGGCCGCGCTGTCTTCGCGGATGATGCCGACCATGATGTGGCGCAGCTGCACCTTGCCGGCTTTCACCCATGGGCGGGCCTGTTCCCAGAACATGTTGCAGTAAGGGCAGTTGGGGTCGCTGAACAGGTAGACGATGCGCGGCGCCTTGACGTCGCCGTCCTGGATCCAACTGCTGTTTTCCATCTTGGCCCAGACTTCCTTGGCCATCGGCGCATACACCAGTTTTTCCAGGGGCGCGCTGCTCAGGTCATTGCCCTGGGCGTCGTACAGGTTGCCGGCGATCACGCTTTTGCCATCGGCGGTCAGGTACAGCGCCATGCCCCGGTTCTGGTATTGCGCGGCGTAGCCGGTGAGGCCGCTGGGGGCGTCGAACTTGCCGATGATTTTGGCGCCCTTGGCCTCGATCTGTTTGATCGGCGCGGGCCATTCTTCGGCCTGGGCCAGGGTGGCTGCAAGCGTCAGCGGCAGCAGGGTCAGCAGGTGGCGGAGGCTTGGCATGTGGGTTTCCTTGTGGGGACGGTGTCGAAGGGTTCCATGGCACGGGCCAGGCTGGCCTGGGACAGTTCGCCGAGGTGGCTGTTGAGCAGGCGGCCATCGGCGCTGTAGAACAAGGTGGTCGGCAGGGCCATGGAGCCCACGGCCTGGCCGAGCCGGCCACTGGCGTCGAACAGCACGTTGTCCAGCGTCAGGCCCTGGGTGGCGAGGAAGGTGCTGACGCTCTGCATGCTCTCGGCCTGGTTGACGAACAGGAAGGTCACGTCGGGGCGTTGGTGTTGCGCGCGCTCCAGCACCGGCATTTCGCGACGGCACGGCGGGCACCAGGTGGCCCACAGGTTGATCACCAGCGGGCCGCCCTTGTAGCTGCTCAACTCCACCACCTCGCCATTGGCGTTGCGCAGGGTGATTTCCGGCAACTGCGAACCCTTGTCATAGAGGTGCAATGCCAGGCTGGTCATGCCCCAGAACAACAGGCCGGTGATCACGCCAGCGCTCAGCGGCTTGCGCAGGGCCGGGCGTTTCCAGCCGTAGGCAAGCGCGCCGAGGATCAGCACGACCACGCCGGGCCAGGCGAGGAAACCGCCGTCGCGCAGGTCGACCATCTGCAGCCAGTCGTTGCGGTAGTCACTCCAGTACATCAGCACGAAACTCACCCGCGCCGCCAGCATGCCCAGCAGGAACAGGCTGAACAGCACCGACTCCGGGTTCTCGCCACCGCGCTTGGCCACGCGCCAGCCCACCAGGGTGGCGAGAATCAGCGCGCCAATCAGCAGGATGTGATTCAGGGCAATGGCGAAGGTGCCGATGGTCAGGGTCAGCATCAGAGGGCGTCCCGGGCTTGGGTCCAGCGTTGCAGGAAGGCGTCGGCGTCGACTTCGCCGGTGATGCGCTGGGCGCGGCGTTCTTCGCCGTCCGGGCCGATCCACACGAAGCTGGGTGGCCCTGGCACCTTGTAGCGACCGAGCAGTTCGCGGCTGGCCGCGTTGTCGGCGGTGACGTCCAGGCGCAGCAGGCGCACGTCTTTCAGGGCGGCGAGTACTTCTGGTTTGCCGAACACCTGTTTTTCCATGATCTTGCACGACACGCACCAGTCGGCGTAGTAATCCACCAGCAACCATTGGCCCTGGGCCTTGGCGCTGTCGAGCTGGTTCTGCAGCACGGCAGGGTCGCTGAGGGTCATGAAGGCGTCGTGGGCGGTGGGTGCCCCGGCGACCTGCGTGCCGCTGTAGACCTTGAGCGGTTGCCACAGGTCATCGCTGCCACCGGCCGCGCCTACCACCAGCACCGCGCCCCACAGGCCCAGCACCAGCGAGCCGGCGCCGAATACCTTGGCGGCCAGGCCGTATTCGCGGGCCAGGGCCCAGCCGCTGTAGGCCATGATCAGCGCGAGCGCGCCCCACAGGCCAATCCACAGGCTTTCGCCGACCACCGGGCGAATCATCAGCACGGCGGTGCCGAGGAACAGGAAGCCGAAGATGCCCTTGAGGACATTCATCCAGGTGCCGGGTTTGGGCAGGAAGCGGTTGCCCACGGTGACCAGCAGCAACAGCGGGATACCGATGCCAATGCCCATGGCGAACAGGATCAGGCCGCCGTGCAGCGCATTGCCGCTCTGGGCGATGTAGAGCAGGGCGCCGGCCAGGGGGGCGGTCATGCACGGGCCCACGAGCAGGCCGGACAGCGCGCCGAGCACGCCGGCACCCACCAGGCTGCCGCCACTTTGCTGGCGGCTGACGTTGTCGAGGCGGTCGCGCAGGAAGGCCGGCAACTGCAGCTCAAAGAAGCCGAACATCGGCAGGGCCAGGATCACGAAGAGGGCGGCGAAACTGCCAAGAATCCACGGCGTTTGCAGCCAGGCGGCGAGGTTGCCGCCGAGCAGCGCGGCGAGTACGCCAAGTGCCGCATACACCAGTGCCATGCACACCACATAGCTGCTGGCCAGGGCAAAACCGCGGCGCGGGCTGGCGCCACTGCCGACCACCAGGCCGGCAAGAATCGGCAGCATCGGCAGCGAACAGGGCGCGAACGCCAGCAGCAGGCCCAGGCCAAAGAACACCAGCAGGCTCCAACCCAGGCTGCGTTGCTGCAAGCCGCTGGCCAGGCTCTGGTCCTGGGCTTCGGCGGTGGCCGCGACGGCAGGGTTGCCGCCCAGGTCCACGGTGAGCGATTGCGGCGGATAGCACAGGCCCGCATCGGCGCAGCCCTGCCAGCCGAGCTTGACCTTGCCGGTGACGCCGGCGGGGATCTTCACTTCCAGGCCCTGGCGATACACTTGTTGCTCGCCGAAGAACTCATCGCTATGGGCTTCACCCTGGGGCAGCACGGGTTTTTCGGCCAGGCCGTCGAATTTCATGCGCTGCTGGTACAGGTAATAACCGTCGGCAATCTGCCAATACAGTTGGGTCTCGCCGCTGTCGAGACGTTCGGAAGTAAAGGTGAAGGCTTTGCCCACCGGGAGGAAGTCGGGTTTGGTCGCGAAAGGGTCGTTGGCCTGGGCCACCCCCGCGAACACCACCAGCAGAAAGATAAAAAAATGCCGCATGATCAAGCCTTGATTCGTTGCAAGTGGGCACACAATGTGTGGTGTTGATTAACCGATGATTAACCGGAGGCTATTCTAGAGTGTAGGGAATCTCTGAGCGCGCCTCTTTTCACGGCATAATCTGCGCTTAATCCGCTGCCCCTTTAATCACCCCATCATTCATGAAGGGTTCACCATGCACGTACTGGTCTGTGAAGACGACGAACTGATCGCCAGCGGCATCGTGGCCGGCCTCACCGCCCAGGGCTTTACCGTCGAGCGCGTGGCCACGGCTTCGGCTGCACGCGCGATGCTCAAGGCCGCGACCTTCGACATCATGGTGCTCGACCTCGGCCTGCCCGACGAAGACGGCCTCAAGCTGCTGCAACAACAGCGCAGCCAGGGCCTCGAGATTCCCGTACTGATCCTCACCGCACGAGATTCAGTGACCAACCGCGTCGACGGCCTGCAAGCCGGCGCCGATGACTACCTGCTCAAACCCTTCGACCTGCGGGAATTGGCCGCACGTCTGCAAACCTTGCTGCGCCGGGTGGCGGGGCGCAGCGTCAACCTGATCGAACACGGCCGCCTGAGCTACGACCCCAGCAGCCGCGAAACCTTATTGGGTGGCGAACCGGTGGACCTGTCGCGCCGTGAGCAAGCGTTGCTGCAAGCCCTGTTGCACAACAAGGGCCGCGTGTTGTCCAGCGAGCAACTCAAGGACAGCGTCTACGGTTTCAACGACGAGCTGGAAAGCAACGCGTTGAACGTGCACATCCACCACCTGCGACGCAAATTGGGCAACGGCATCGTCGAGACCGTGCGCGGCCTCGGCTACCGCCTGGGGCCGGCTGACGGTGGAGACAGCCCGTCGTGAAAAGCCTGCGCCTGCGCCTGACGTTCAAGCTGGGAGCCGCTTTTGTGTTGATCTGGGCCCTCGCGGCGGCCTGGATGCTCAACGACTTGCGCAATCAGATGATGTTTTCCCTCGATCAGCGCCTGGTGGCGTCGGCGCGGATGGTCGCCGGGCTCACCGAGCAGATGCCGGGACTGGCCAGCGTCAGTGGCGGTGCGCATTTCAGTGCCGAACACCTCAAGGTGCCGGGCGGCATGGCCTGCCAGGTCAGTTCATTGCGCGGGGAAATCCTCGCGCGCAGCCACACCACGCCCGAAGAGGGGCTGGAGTCGCGCAAGAGCGGCTTTCGCGACCAGGTCATCGACGGCGTGGGCTGGCGCAGTTTTACCCTGTCCCGGGGCGACCTGCTGATCACCACGGCCGACCGCCAGGTGGAGCGCGAGGCGTTGAACATGTCGATCCTGCTCGCGGCTTCTGTGCCCGTGGGCGTAGCGATGCTGGGTTGCCTGTGCCTGTTGTGGCTGGGCATCGGCCAGAGCCTGCTGCCGCTCAATCGCATGCGTGACGCGCTGATGCGGCGCAGCGCCGATTCCCTCGAGCCACTGCAGATCCACCCACTGCCGAGCGAACTCAAACCGCTGCTCGACACCCAGAACCAACTGCTGCAACGCATCGCCAAGACCATCGAACGCGAGCGCCGCCTCACGGGCGATGCCGCCCACGAACTGCGCAGCCCGTTGACGGCGATCAAGACCCACCTGCAAGTGGCGCGCATGACCGACGGTGCGGCCCGCGACCAATCCCTGGCCCATGCCGAGGAGGGCGCCGACCGTTTGCACCGTACCCTGGAGCAATTGCTGCTGCTGGCACGGGTGGAGGGCAGCCTGTCGTTTGACGATGGCGTGCAGTCCAGCGCCGAGGAGGTCGCACGGTTGGCGATCCAGGACGCCAACGCCGGCGACAATCAACGCATCGACCTGCTCCTGCCGGACAACCTCACCGACACACCGGTGGAAATGCCGGTGGGCCTGGCGGTCGCGGCCCTGCGCAACTTGCTGGACAACGCCTTGCGTCACACTCCGGCGGATACCCGGGTGGCACTCAGCGTATTCACCACCGCCGATCAGGTGGTGTTCCGGGTGCGTGACCACGGCAAGCAGATCTCCAGTGAAGACCTGCAATACCTGACCCAGCGTTTCTGGCGCAACGGCAGCAGCGAAGGCTGTGGCCTGGGCCTGGCGATCGTTCAGGCGATTGTGCAGCGGTGTGGCTGCTCGTTGACATTCGACAGCCAGGCCGATGGGCTGCGCGTCGATTTGGGTATGCCGCTGCGTCGCTGATTTTTTCCTTTCAAGCCACACATAGTTACCGCCCGCCTGAGATCCACGCCTTCAGGATGGCGGTAATTTTTTGCGCTTGAACGGGCCGAATGATTTGGCCTGAATTGGAAAAGGACAGCGTTTATGTTGGTGATCGATACCAGTTTTCCCGCCAGGGGCTTCAACGAACGGGGCGACGAGCCCGTGCGGCAGGTGGTCCTGCATTACACGGCGGCGCCTTTTGCCCCCTCCCTGCGCGTGCTGACCCAGGAGGGGGTCAGCGCACACTATCTGTTGCCCGACCCGGATGAGTCGAGCTACCGCGCCGCCGGTTATGACGAGCTGCGCGTGTTTCGCCTGGTGGACGAGGGCAAGCGAGCCTGGCACGCCGGGGTCAGCCACTGGCGCGGTCGGGAGAACCTCAATAGCCGCTCGATTGGCATCGAGATCGTCAACCTGGCGCGGGATGACAAGGGTGTGTTCACCTTTCCCACGTTCGCAGACGAGCAAATCTCGGTGTTGATTGCGCTGCTTCGCGACATCCTCGGGCGGAATCCGCAGATTGGACCCACCGACATCCTCGGGCACTCGGACGTCGCCTACGGGCGCAAGAGCGACCCGGGGCCTCGACTGCCGTGGCGCGGCCTGCATGAAGCGGGTGTGGGCGCGTGGTTTGACGAGGCGTCGCGGGCAATGTACCAACGCCGGTTCTGCCTCGGCTTGCCGCCGGAGGTAGAGGTGGAGCGGGCGTTCCAGCGCTACGGGTACGCGCCGGCCAAGAATCGGCAAGCGTTTGAACAGCGTACGCGGGCCTTTCAGATGCACTTTCGGGCCAGGGATTACTGTGGATTTCTGGACGCGGAAACCTGCGCGATCCTGTATGCGTTGAATGAAAAATACCAGGGGCTGTGAAGTCGAGCGCCCTTCATCCATCAGTTAATGCTCGGCGATCACTAAATCCTTTCCTCGCTGAGCCGTTTCCAGAACAGGAATCAGATGAGGGATCGAGCAATGTCCGTCGCTATCAGCCATATCGAACACGCTCCGCTTCAAGAAACGCTTTACCAGTTCGACGACAGCCCGTTGCTCGCTCGCCAGCGCCAGCAGGAATCGAACGCCCGCAGTTACCCGCGGCGTATTCCCCTGGCGCTCAAACGCGCCAAGGGCATCTATGTAGAGGATGTGGAAGGTCGCACTTTCATCGACTGCCTGGCCGGGGCCGGTACGTTGGCGCTGGGGCACAACCACCCGGTCGTCATCGAGGCGATTCAGCAGGTACTGGCGGACGAGTTGCCCCTGCACACCCTGGACTTGACCACACCGATCAAGGATCAGTTCGTGCAGGACCTGTTTGGCCTGTTGCCGGTCGAGCTGGCGCGGCAGGCGAAGATCCAGTTCTGCGGGCCCACCGGCACCGACGCGGTGGAAGCTGCGTTGAAACTGGTGCGCACTGCCACCGGACGCAGCACCGTACTGTCGTTCCAAGGCGGCTACCATGGCATGAGCCAGGGTGCACTGAGCCTGATGGGCAGCCTGGGGCCGAAGAAACCCTTGGGCGCTTTGCTCAGCAGTGGCGTGCAATTCCTGCCATTCCCCTACGACTATCGCTGCCCGTTCGGCCTCGGCGGTGCTGAGGGGGTGCGGGTCAACCTGCATTACCTGGAAAACCTGCTGAATGACCCGGAAGCGGGCGTGGCGCTGCCGGCGGCGGTGATCGTTGAAGTGGTGCAGGGCGAGGGCGGCGTGATCCCCGCCGATCTCGACTGGCTGCGCGGCCTGCGCCGCATCACCGAGCAGGCCGGTGTGGCGCTGATTGTCGATGAGATCCAGAGCGGTTTTGGCCGCACCGGCAAAATGTTTGCGTTTGAACACGCCGGCATCGTCCCGGACGTGGTGGTGATGTCCAAGGCCATCGGCGGCAGCCTGCCCCTGGCGGTGATGGTCTACCGCGACTGGCTCGACACCTGGCTGCCGGGTGCCCATGCCGGGACCTTCCGAGGCAATCAGATGGCAATGGCAGCCGGCTCGGCGGTGATGCGCTACCTCAAGGAACACAACCTGGCCGGCCATGCGGCGGCGATGGGCGAACGTCTCGGCGAACACTTGCGCATCCTGCAGCGTGACTTCCCGCACCTTGGCGACATTCGCGGTCGCGGGCTGATGCTCGGCGTCGAGCTGGTGGACCCGCATGGCGCGGCGGACATCCAGGGCCACCCGCCCGTGCACCGCCAGTTGGCGCCTTTGGTGCAGCGCGAATGCCTCAAGCGCGGCCTGATCCTGGAGTTGGGCGGGCGGCACGGCAGCGTGGTGCGCTTCCTGCCGCCGCTGGTGATCACGGCGGCCGAAGTCGACCGGGTCGCCGAGATCTTCGGCCGCGCCCTGGCGGCAGCAGTGGCCAGTCTCTAATTTTTCGACGCCTTGGTACGTTTCTACAGATATCCGTGCTGCGCGCGTTGCGCAGCCAGTCTTTCAGCGATGGAGAACAGCAATGACCTCAGTATTCGACCGCGACGACATCCTGTTTCAGGTAGTGGTCAATCATGAAGAACAGTATTCCATCTGGCCCGACTACAAAGCCGTGCCGGATGGTTGGCGTACCGTGGGCAAGAGCGGCCTGAAGAAGGAGTGCCTGGCCTACATCGAAGAAACCTGGACCGACATGCGCCCCCTGAGCCTGCGCCAGAAAATGGACGGCGCTGCGCTGACCCACTGATACACCGCGACCCACTGAGGGAGCGAGCGAGCCCGCTCCCTCAGAAAAGCTTTACAGTGCCTGGTTGGCGTACAGGTAGTCCGTCGCCAACGACGCCAACGTCCTCACCCCCACCACCAGCGCCGATTCATCCACAAAAAATCCCGGATTGTGGTTAGGCGCCGCCTTGCTCATGTCCTGGTCCCTTGGCGTCACGCCCAGGAACACAAACAGCCCCGGCGCCTCCTTGGCATAAAACGAGAAGTCTTCGGCGCCACCCACGAGTGGGCCCTGCACCACGTCATCCTTGGCCGCCCAACGCAGGCTCGGCAGCATTTTTTCGGTCAGTGCCGGGTTGTTAATGGTGGGGTCGTATTTCTCAATAATGGTGACTTCGGCCCTGGCGCCACCGCTTTCGGCGATTTTTTCCACGGTCTGTCGGACATCCGCGTGCAGTTTCTGGCGGATGCCATAGTCGTAGGAGCGAATGGTGCCGCTCATGTCCACCGACTCTGGAATGATGTTGTAGCGCGTGCCGCCGTTGATGGTGCCAATGCTCACCACCGAGGGAAATGACGAGATGTCGGTGCGGCGGCTGACCACGGTCTGCAGGCCAACGATGGTTTGCGCGCCCACGGTGATCGGGTCGATACCGTCCCAGGGGCGACCGGCGTGGGTCTGTTTGCCAAGGATCTTGATGCGCAGGTCATCCGAACTGGCCAGGGTCGGTCCCGGACGGTAGGCAATCTGGCCGGCGGGCACACCGGCCCATACGTGGAGGCCGAACACCGCGTCTGGCTTGGGCGCTTTCATCACGCCTTCCTGCACCATCATTTTTGCGCCCCAGGTGTTCTTGCCGTCGGGGATGAAGTCGCTAGGGCCTTCCTCGGCCGGTTGGAAGTAGAACACCACGGTGCCCGGCAGGCGTTCGCGCATGCCGGTAAGAATCTTCGCCGTGCTCAGCAGGATGGCGACGTGGGCATCGTGACCACAGGCGTGCATCACGTCGACTTCCTTGCCCAGGTAGGTGCCTTTGGCTTTGGAGGCGAAGGGCAGGTCGGCGACTTCCTTCACCGGCAGCGCATCCATGTCGGCGCGCAGGGCGACGGTGGGGCCGGGCAGGGCGCCTTTCAGTACCGCCACGACGCCCGTGCGGGCGACGCCGGTTTTCACCTCAAGGCCCAGGTCTCGCAGTTGTTTGGCGACCAGTTCGGCTGTACGGGTCTCGGTGTTGCCCAGTTCCGGGTGGGCATGGATGTCGCGTCGGGTTTCCAGCAGTGTCGGCTCAAGCGCTTTTGCCTGGGCGGCGATTTCCTCCCGGGCACTGTCCTGGCCGCTGCTGGCGGCAATCACGGCACTGCTGGCGACCCCGCACAGCACGCCGAATATCCATTGATGTGTCAAACCGGTTAACCGCATAAGGACCTCTCCTGAGTTATTGTTGTTGATCTTTCTCCTGCACAGTGCCGGCGGTCACCACCTGCACACTCAAGCGCGGCGTGGCCAGGTCCAACCCTGCTTCATCCAGATGCCGCTTCAACGACAGGTTGAACGCCCGGGACACTTCCCACTGCTTGATCGGCGCCGTCTTGAACCGTGCGCGCAGGATCGCGCTGCCCGACTCGAAACTTTCCACCCCTTGAATCTCCAGCGGCGACCAGATATTGCGGCGCTGCAGCGGGTCGTTGCGCATCTTCTGGCCGACGTCGCGCATCAGCTTGATCGCGTCGTCGATCTCCATGTTGTACGGGATCGCCACCCGGAAGATCGCGTAGCCGAACTCCCGCGAGTAGTTCTTGATGCTCTTGATCTCGCTGAACGGAATGGTGTGCACGATGCCGTCGATGTCGCGCAGGCGCACCGTGCGGATGGTCAGGCCTTCGACGGTGCCGAGGTGGCCGCCTACGTCCACGTAGTCATCGATGGCCAGAGAGTCTTCGATGATGATGAACAGGCCGGTGATCAGGTCCGCCACCAGCGACTGCGCACCAAAGCCGATGGCCAGGCCGATCACACCGGCACCGGCCAGCAGTGGCGTGACGTTCATGCCCATGTTCGCCAGGGCAACGATGGCGGCGATGATGAAGATGGTCACGAACAGCACGTTGCGGATCAACGGCATCATGGTCTGCGCGCGCGCATTGGCCAGGCCTTTGCGTGAGCGGGTGAGGGCGTGGTGGATCGCGGTGTCGCTGAGGATCCAGATCAGCCAGGCGAACAGCAGCGTACCCGCCAGCCCGAACAACTTGACGCTGACTTCGTGGCCATCGCCTTCGGTAAAGCGGATCAGGGACAGGCCCCACACCCGCAGGCCCAGCTCGATGAACACCAGCCAGACCAGCAGGTGGGCAAGGGTGTAGAAGAAGCTTTTCAACCGCTCTGAGTACAGCGCATGGCGCTTGTGCCCGCGATTGGGCTTGAGCGCGTGCCGACGCACCAGGCCGTTGATCACCATGCACAGCACCAGCAACACCGTGCACAGCAGTGACTGGCGCAAGGCGGTGCTGGTGTCGCCGGCGGACACGAAGGTGGCGAACAGCGAGATACCCACGAGCAGCAAGGCCGGGATGTACCAGAACGAACCGACGATTTCGATGGTATCGCTGAGCGCCCGGCGGGTGAGACGGCGGGACAACGGTTGGTTGCGGATCAGGTGGGCGATCGGCCGGCGGAACCGCAGGATGAATACGCCAGTGGACAGTGCGGCCATGACATTGGCGACCGTCGCGGCGGTATGGGACAGGTGCTGACCGAGGGCGAGGACCAATCGCGGATCGCTCAAGGCTTCGCCGAACGCCGCGAAGCTGCCGATCCACCACAGCGGGCGGAAGGCCTGGTGGCGCAGGATATACAGCGCACGGTGACGGTGCGGGCCGTCGAGCAGGGAAAACGCAATCACGCAGATCGCCGAGAAACAGGTGCCGACCACCAGCGCGTAGGCCAGCACCATCGCCAGTGACTTGCCCAGGGACGAGGGCAAGGCGTAGCTGAGGTACACCGTGATCACCAGGGCGATCAGCCACGGGCCGAGTTTGCGCAGGGCGAAGCGAACCATGTCCCAGGTGCGCGGGTGTTGCGGCAGTTCTTCAGGCAGGCCGAAACGCTCGCGCACGCGGTGGCTGAGCCAGATCAGCGCGTACGCCAGCAGGCTCCACACGGCGAGGATCAGGGCGAAACCGAAAATGATCGGCAGCCATTCACTGGCCGGCAGCATCAGTGCGTTGAATTCATCCTTGGCCTGATCAATCTCGCTGGACCAACGCCCCAGGGGGCTGTCGTCACCGGTAAATTGCGCTTCCAGGCTGGACAGGGTGCCGCCGATCAAGCCCAGCACGCCTTCTTCGGCGGCCGGTTGGGCTTTTTGCGTGGCGGCGCGCAGTTTTTTCAGGTCGCTGAGCAACTGAGTGCGCTGCTGGTCGTTCTCCAGGGTCTTGATCACCTCGTCCAGCGACTGGCCCAGCGGCACGTCGGCCTGGGGTTGGGTCTTGGTGCCGCTGCCGAGCAGGCCGGGCAAACCCACGGCGTGGGCAGGCGCGAGTGGCAGCAGGGTGAGCAGGGCGATCAGCAGGTAGCAGGGCAGGGCAAACAGGCGGGAGAACACGAGGCGGTCAACCTTGAAAACGACGGATCAACCGAGTGTACGAGGGCAGGGGTCATTCGGCCAGTTTGGCGAGGATTTTGTAGACCACCGTGCCGAGGATCAGCAGCATGCCGATCCACATGCCGAATACGCCCAAGGGTTTGTCTCGAAAGTTGAAACCCACGGCGAGCATGATCATGCCGATCAGAATCGGGATCAGCATGGCGTGGAACGAGGACATGGAGATCATGGTGCGACGGCCTTGTCGGAGTGGGAATACTGACAAGTCTAGGTCGGATTCATGGAAGTGGAAGTGATATGGGTCAGGTTAATGCAGACCCCAATGTGGGAGGGGGCAAGTCGAGTCGTCGCACCGCCCCTCCCACATCTGGTTTTGCATCGGGCCTTGAGATCAGGGCAGGTCACGACTCGCGTAAAACGCTCCCAGCACTTTCACCAAATGCGCCAGGTCATGGCTACCGCACAACTCGCGAACCGAGTGCATGGCAAACGTCGGCAAGCCGATGTCCACGGTGCGCACGCCCAGGTGGCTGGCGGTGATCGGGCCGATGGTGGAGCCGCAGCCCATGTCGCTGCGTACCACAAAGCTTTGCACCGGCACTTCTTCGGCCATGCACAGGTGGCGGAAGAACCCGGCGGTTTCGCTGTTGGTCGCGTAGCGCTGGTTGCTGTTGACCTTGATCACCGGGCCCGCGTTGAGCTTGGGGCCGTGGTTGGCGTCATGCTTGTCGGCGTAGTTCGGGTGCACACCGTGGGCGTTGTCCGCAGAGACCAACAGGGATTTCTGAATGGTGCGTACGAATTCGTCACCTTCCGGCAGCAGGCGGCGCAGGGTCTGTTCCAGCATCGGGCCATCGGCACCGCAGGCGGAGCAGGAGCCGACTTCTTCGTGGTCGTTGCACACCAACACGCAGGTTTCGTCGCTGTCGCTGGTGAGCAACGCTTGCAGCCCGGCGTAACAGGACAGCAGGTTGTCCAGGCGGGCGCCGGCGATGAAGTCACCGTTCAGGCCGATCACTGCAGCGCTCTGCGTGTCGTAGAAACTCAACTCGTAATCAAGCACCACGTCGGCGTTCAGGCCATGCTCGCGTGCCAACTGCTCGGTGAGCACAGCGCGGAAGTCGACACGCTCGTCGCCGGCAAACTGGGCGAGGATCGGCGGCAGTTCGGTCTGGGCATTGATCGGCCAGCCCTGGTTGGCTTCCCGGTTCAGGTGAATCGCCAGGTTGGGGATGATGGCGATCGGCAGCTTGAAGTCGATCAACTGGCTTTCGACCTTGCCGTCGCGGCGGAAGGTCACGCGGCCGGCGAGGGACAGGTCGCGGTCGAACCACGGCGCCAGCAGCGCGCCGCCGTAGACCTCCACACCCAATTGCCAGAAGCCCTGGCGTTGCAGCTCCGGCTGGGGCTTGACCCGCAGGCACGGGCTGTCAGTGTGGGCGCCGACCAGGCGGATGCCGCCTTGCAACGGTGAGTGGCGGCCGAGCTTGAAGGCAATGATCGAGGAATCGTTGCGGGTCACGTAGTAGCGACCGTTGGCTTCGGTGGTCCAGGTGTCGCGCTCGTCGAGACGCTGGTAACCGGCTGCTTCCAGGCGCTGGGCCAGGGCAGCAGTGGCATGAAAAGGAGTAGGGGAGGCCTTGAGGAAGTCGATCAGGCCTTGATTCAACGCTTCGCGCATAAATAGCTCCAGACAGCAATGCGCGGAGTTTACCGTATTCTAAATGTGGTAGGGGGCTTGCCCCCTCCCACATTTGACTGTGTTCACAGCGTTAGAAAGGCGCTGGGCACTCGAAGCGCAAACGCTCGCCGCTCTGCGGGTGGGTGAAGCTGAGCATGCTCGCGTGCAGGCACAGGCGCGGCCACGCAGCCAGGGCCTGCTCATGGGCGTACAGGCCGTCACCCAGCAGCGGATGGCCGATGGAAAGCATGTGCACACGCAACTGATGCGAACGCCCGGTAATCGGCGTCAACTCCACACGGCACCAGTCGCCGCACCGCTCCAGCACTTTCCAGAAGGTCAGCGCGTGTTTGCCGAATTCATGGTCTACCACATGGCGCGGCTTGGTCGGCGGGTCGTAGCGCAGGGGCAGGTCGATGCTGCCGCTGTCCAGTTCCGGTTGGCCCCAAGCCAGGGCGGTGTAGGCCTTTTCTGTTTCGCGGTCATGAAACTGGCGGGACAGTTCGCGGTGCGTATCGGCATCGCGCGCCAGCAGGATGATCCCCGAGGTTTCCCAGTCCAGGCGATGGACAATGCGGGCTTCGGGGTAGCCGTTTTCCTGCAGGCGGGTGATCAGGCAGTCCTTGTTGTCATCGGCGCGGCCAGGCACCGAGAGCAGCAGGGTCGGCTTGTTCACCACCAGGACAGCATCGTCCTGATGAAGGATATGAATATTGGACAACGGCATTAAACAGCCTCGTAACAAACGCCAACGGCGGCTCCGTTACGATCCCCTGCTCTGTAGGAGCGAGCTTGCTCGCGAAAGGCTCAAGAACGCCACATTCATTCTGAATGAATGCGGCGCCCTCAGGTTTTTCGCGAGCAAGCTCGCTCCTACAGTGTGGTACAGGGAACCGGGTAACGGAGCCGCCGTGGCGGTTGCCTGTTCGCTTAGCGATCAGGCAGGGTGATGTTGAGTTCCAGAATCGAGCAGCTGCCGTCATTTTCCAGGGCGACATGCACGTCATCGTTGCCGATGTTGACGTACTTGCGGATCACCTCGACCAGTTCCTTCTGCAAGGCTGGCAGGTAGTCCGGCGTGCTGCGTTGGCCGCGTTCGTGCGCCACGATGATCTGTAGACGCTCTTTCGCTACCGACGCGGTCGTTGGCTTTTTGTTGGCGCGAAAGAAGTCGAGAAATTTCATTGTTTAGTTGCCTCCAAAGATACGCTCGAAGAATCCCTTCTTCTTGACATCGAGGAAGCGATGTTCCACGGACTTGCCCAGCAGGCGATCGACGGCATCGCTGTACGCCTGGCCGGCGTCGCTCTGGTCGTCAAGAATCACCGGAACACCCTGGTTGGAGGCTTTCAGGACCGCCTGGGATTCCGGAATCACGCCCAGCAGGGTCACTGCGAGGATTTCCTTCACGTCTTCAACACCGAGCATTTCGCCATTGCTGACACGCTCAGGGTTGTAGCGGGTGAGCAGCAGGTGCTCCTTGATCGGGTCCTGACCTTCTTCGGCGCGCTTGGACTTGCTGGCCAGCAGGCCGAGCATGCGATCAGAGTCACGTACGGAGGAGACTTCCGGGTTGGTCACGACGATGGCCTCATCGGCGAAGTACATCGCCAGGTGAGCACCGGTCTCGATACCGGCCGGGGAATCACACACTACGTATTCGAAGTTTTCCTTCAGCTCAGCCAGGACTTTGCCTACGCCTTCCTTGGTCAGCGCATCTTTGTCGCGGGTCTGGCTGGCGGCCAGTACGTACAGGTTCTCAAGGCGCTTGTCCTTGATCAGGGCCTGTTGCAGGTTGGCTTCGCCGTTCACCACGTTGACGAAGTCGTACACCACGCGGCGCTCGCAGCCCATGATCAGGTCGAGGTTACGCAAACCGACGTCGAAGTCGACGATGACTGTCTTGTGGCCGCGCAGAGCGAGGCCGGTACCGATAGCGGCGCTGGTGGTGGTCTTACCCACACCACCCTTGCCGGATGTAACCACGAGAATCTTGGCCAAGGTGTTTCACCCCTAAGGAAAAAGGACTTTTCGGTCCCTGAAAAACATCTCTTGGAACTCGCTGCAGGCGGACAGCCTTTGTAAGAAAAAGATGTGATTTCCGTGAGGAAACGCCAACTTCCATTTATTCCTACACAAGTAATGCCGGTTTCGCTGTGCTATCAGAGTTTAGAGATGCTTGGAAAATGCGGCAGTATCCGTTAAAGACGGGTGATGTTCAACACATCGCCCGACAGGCTGACCTGCACCCCGGCCCCCCACAGTGGATCGCGGCGCAAATCTTCTGAAACCTTGTACTGACCCGCGATGGACACTAGCTCAGCGGTCAATTGCTGGCAAAAAATACGGGCCTTTGTATCACCCTTGATGCCGGCGAGGGCACGCCCACGCATTGGGCCGTATACATGGATGTTGCCATCGGCGAGAAGTTCCGCCCCCGGGCTGACCGACGCGACCACCACAAGGTCACCGCCCTGGGCGTAAATCTGCTGTCCGCCCCGTACGGGAGAGGTGATGATCTTTGTAGGCCTGATCACCGGCTCGGGCGGTTTTTCCGGTTTTTTCTTCTCTTCACCGACCAATGGTTCCAGCGGACGCTCGCGCGCACCGGACGGTGGAAGTACTGGCAATTCAATAGCAATGGCGGCGGCGATGTCTTCGATACGGCTGGCACGGATCGCCAGGGTGCGCAGGCCATGGGAGCGGCACACCCGCATCAGGCCCGGCAGGTCGATGGTGCCTTGGCCGGCGGGCAGTTTGTCCAGGGCCAGCACCAGCGGGGCATTGTTGAAGAAATTCGGCGCGAGGGCGACCTTGGCGGCGAGCTGGCGGTCCAGGGCGTCGAGGTCGTTGCGGGCCAGTTCCAGCACGGTAATGGCGAGCATGCTGCCTTTCAGCTGGAACACGGGATCTTGGTCTAGCGGTTCGGTTTTGCTCATGGTCGGCGAAAGCGGCTTGTCACGAAAAGTGTCGAGACTTATAACGAGAACACTCACTGGCCGCAAGCCGAGTCGAACCGTTGTAGAATGCGCGGCCCTGTCTTTACCGGAATCTGTAATGGATCGCCCGCGTTTTCGAGCTGTATTTTTTCACCCGCGTTTCTGGCTGCTATGGCTGGGGCTCGGCCTGCTGTGGCTGGTCACCCAACTGCCGTATCGCGTGCTGCTGACCATTGGTCGCCTGCTGGGTGCCGGCATGTACCACGTGGCCGGTGAACGTCGCCGCATTGCCGCGCGAAACCTGGAACTGTGCTTCCCGGAAAAAACCGCCCAAGAGCGTAAACATTTACTAAAAGAAAACTTTGCCTCCACCGGCATTGCCTTCTTTGAAATGGCCATGAGCTGGTGGTGGTCGCGTCAGCGCCTGGCGCGCCTGGCCCATGTCGAAGGCCTGGAACACCTCAAGCAGGCCCAACTGGATGGCCGGGGCGTGATCCTCATGGCCCTGCACTTCACCACCCTGGAAATCGGTGCGGCCCTGCTGGGGCAGACGCACACCATCGATGGCATGTACCGTGAACACGGCAACCCGCTGTTCGACTTCATCCAGCGCCGTGGCCGTGAGCGTCACAACTTCGATTCCCTCGCGATCGAACGCGAAGACGTGCGCGGCATGCTCAAGCTGCTGCGTGCCGGCCGCGCTATCTGGTACGCACCGGACCAGGACTACGGCGCCAAGCAAAGCATCTTCGTGCCGTTGTTCGGTATCCAGGCCGCCACCGTGACGGCCACCAGCAAGTTCGCGCGCCTGGGCAAGGCGCTGGTGGTGCCGTTCACCCAGGAACGCCTGGCCGATGGCAGCGGCTACCGACTGGTGATCCACCCGCCGCTCACCGACTTCCCCGGCGAAAGCGATGAAGTCGATTGCCTGCGCATCAACCAGTGGATCGAAGCCTCGGTGCGCGAATGCCCCGAGCAGTATTTGTGGACCCATCGCCGCTTCAAGAGCCGACCACCGGGTGAGCCCAAACTGTACGAAAAGCGCCGAAAATAATAACGACCTTCCCCCACATGGAGTGATGCGATGCGCCCAGCTGAACCGGTTACAGGTTTGATTCTTTCCGGCGGCGGGGCGCGAGCGGCGTATCAGGTGGGGGTGCTGGCGGCGATAGCCGAGCTGTTGCCGCCGGGAGCACCCAACCCCTTCCCAGTGATCGTCGGCACTTCAGCGGGTGCGATCAATGCAGTGACCCTGGCCAGCGGCGCCATGGATTTCACGGCGGCTGTTCAACGGCTTACTGCGTTCTGGCAGGGCTTTCGCAGCCATCTGGTGTTGCGCAGCGATTGGCCAGGGGTGATTCGCCAGGCCGGCCGTTTCTTTATCCATAGCCTGCTGGGCCTTGGAGCCCAGGTGCCAGTGGCATTGCTCAACAGTTCACCCTTGCGTGACTTGTTGCAAGAGCGCTTGAACCTGGACGGCATCGACGAAGCCATTCGTAACAAACACCTGCATGCGGTGGCAGTCACTGCCTTCGGTTACGAGTCTGGCCAGGCAGTGACGTTCTACCAAGGCGGCGGCACCATTGACGCCTGGTTGCGCCATCGTCGCATCGGCATGCCGACGCAACTGACGGTTGAACACCTGCTGGCCAGCTCGGCGATTCCCTTGCTGTTTGCTCCGGTCAAACTCGACCAGGAGTACTTCGGCGATGGCGCCGTGCGCCAATCCGCGCCCATCAGCCCGGCGTTGCACCTGGGGGCTAGTCGCGTGTTGGTGGTCGGCGTCAGTGGCAACCCGCGCGGCAATGAACCCGCAGCGCAGCGCACCTTCACCGGCCAGCAGCCAACGTTGGCGCAGATTGGCGGGCACATGCTCAACAGCACGTTCATTGACAGCCTGGAAAGCGATATCGAATTGCTGGAGCGCTTGAACCAGTACAGCCATGCCGCGCCCGGAGTGGCAGCGGTGGAGGTGCTGGTGATTGCGCCCAGTCAGCCTATCGACGAAATCGCGGCACGGCATCGCCAGGAATTGCCGGCGGCGTTGCGCTTGTTTTTACGTGGGCCGGGGGCGACCAAGACGAGCGGGGCGGGGGTATTGAGCTACTTGCTGTTCGAGGCGGGGTATTGCAGCGAGTTGATTGAATTGGGGCGCCGGGATGCGTTGGCCAAGCGTGAGGAGTTGTCACGATTCCTTGGCATTGCACAGATCTAAATGTGGGAACTGGCTTGCCTGCGATAACGGTGTGTCAGCCAATGAATGTGGCACAGACAGATTGCTATCGCAGGCGAGCCAGCTCCCACAGGAGGCCGCGGTCAAATTTTAGAAGTGGTACTTGACCAGGAAGCTCGCCGTGTCCTGGGTGGTCTTGAACGCGCCGGAATCTTCGATGCCGTACTTGTTCTTCCAGTAGTCGTATTCAAAACCTACGTACAACTGCTTGTCGCCCCAATGCAGCGCCTTGCCCAGGTCGTATTTGACCTGTGGGTTGAAGTGCAGGTTGGCGTGGTAGGTGCCCCGTGCATTCTTGTCGTTGTCCACTACCCAATCCATGAAGCCGTCGATCAGCACGTCGGAATTGCCGACGGGAATGGTGTAGGACCACACCGGCGTGATCTGCCAGACGCCATCACCAGCGCGATTGCCTTCGGTCTGGCGCTGGTAGAAGTTCAGCTGGAAATAGTCGAAGCCAGGGATGTTCAAATCAAACGCCGGGCCGAGCAGGTACGACTCGTTGTCGCCTTCGCCAAATTCGTAGGTGAAGGCCAGCAGCACGTCCTTGATAGGGCCGAAGGACAGGTCCTTGTCGAAAATTTTGCCGAACGACAGGCGCGGGCTGATCTCGCCGTAATAGGTGCTTGGGCCGACGTTGCCGTCTTCCTTGCCGTTGTAGAAGATGCGGTCGACGAAGATGAAGTTGTCACCGTACTTCCACGCGTCAGCGTGTTCGAACGTGACGGTCTGCTGGATCTGCGGGTTGACGGTAAAGCTCTTGCCCCACAGGTAGGTCAGGCTGTTGTTCTGCCACTGCAGCAAATCACCGGCCACGGCTTGGCCGCCGGCCAGCAGGGATCCTGCCAGCATCAGGCTTTTGAACATAGGTTTCATTCGGTGCTCCCGAGTTAAAGTTTTATGTTTTTTCTACGCTGGCGCTCTGGGGTGGCGCCTTTGGGTTCGCTGAAAAAAGTCGTCTGATTGGTCAGCTTTATTGCTACAGCAAAAGCCGCGCCAAGGCGGTGAAACCACCGTCGATTCAAGCGGGCGCGGAGAATACTGGCTCCCACGTCTGGGCTCAAGTGCGCCGTTACAGCGCGCACAGGGCGACAATGGGGCATGCCTCAGGTGTGGGCGTGGTCGACCGCAGGTCGTTCGGCGCCGCCGAGGATGTTGAACAGCACATTCAGCGACAGCGCGCTGAGGGTGGCCATGGCGATGCCACTGTGGGTGATCGGGCTCATCCACAGCGGCAATTGCGCGAAGAACTCCGGGCGCACCACGGGAATCAGGCCCATGCCGATGCTCACCGCCACCAGCAACTGGTTGCGGCGGTCGGCGATATCGGCTTCCTGGAGGATCTTGATCCCGGTGGCTGCGACCATGCCGAACATGGCAATCGCTGCACCGCCCAGTACCGCGGGCGGAATCGATGCCACCAGGTAGGCGGCTTTTGGTAGCAGGCTGAGTACGATCAGAAACACCCCGGCCATGATCGTTACCGAGCGGCAACGCACGCCGGTCATCTGCACCAGGCCGATGTTCTGCGCGAAGGAGGAGTGGGTGAAGGTGTTGAAGAACCCGGCAACGAATGAGGCACCCGCATCACACAGCAGGCCGCGACGCAGCATCTTCGGTGTCACTTCTCGGTCGGTGATCTTGCCCAGGGCGAGAAACATGCCGGTGGACTCGACAAAGATAATCACCACCACCAGGCACATCGACAGAATCGGCGCCAGCTCAAACTTGGGCATGCCGAAGTGCAGCGGCGTCACCACTTGCACCCAAGGCGCCTGCGACAGGCCGCTGAGGTCGACCATGCCGAGCATGCCGCACAGCACGTAGCCCAGGCCCATGCCGATCAGCACCGAGATGTTCACCCAAAAGCCGCGCATGAAGCGGTTGATCAGCAGGATGGTGCCCAGGACCAGCGCGGCAATCGCCAGGTACACCGGCGAGCCGAACGTGGCGGCGGCGCTGCCGCCACCGGCCCAATTCACGGCAACCGGGAACAGCGACAGGCCGATGGCGGTAATCACTGTGCCAGTGACCAGGGGCGGGAAAAACCGTACAACCTTGGACATGAACGGCGCAATCACCATGCCGAAGAACCCGGCGGCGATGGTTGCGCCGAAGATACCCTGCAAGCCGATACCGGGCATGCCCGCCATGGCCACCATGCTGCCGACTGCGGCAAAACTGGCGCCCATCATCACCGGCATGCGGATGCCTACCGGGCCGATGCCAAACGACTGCACCATGGTGGCGACACCGGCCACCAGCAGGTCGGCGTTGATCAGGAAGGCGATTTCTTCACGGCTCAGGCCAGCGGCCTGGCCAATGATCAGGGGCACGGCGACGGCGCCGCCGTACATCAGCAAGACGTGTTGCAGGCCTACCAGAATCAGTTGCAAGAGGGGCAGCCGCACCATGGCGGGTGCGGCAGGGATCTGCGGTTCGGCTAACTCGGTCATGCAACACCTCGGATCTTTTTTATTTTTGTATGGTTTGGAACGCAATCTTCAAAACACCGAAGGAACCTGTGGGAGGGGCGGTGCGACGATTCGACTTGCCCCCGATGGCAGTTTTCAGCCAATGCATCTGGTACTGATAGACCGCTATCCGGGGGCAAGTCGAATGGTCGCACCGCCCCTTCCCACATTTGGATCTGTGTAAGCCTGTCAGTTAATTGGTGCGGGCTCCTTGATTGATCCAGGTGCCAATCAGGTCCCGTTCCTGCTGGGTCATCTGGGTGATGTTGCCCAGCGGCATGATCTGGCTCGCCACGGCCTGCGCCTGAATGCGCGCTGCCTGCTGCTGGATCTGCGCCGGCGTATCGAACATCACGCCAGCCGGTGCGGTGCTGAACAGCGGGCTGGTGGGTTTGGACGAATGGCAGACGGTGCAGCGCTGTTCGATCACGCTGTGCACCTGGCCAAAGTCGGTGGTGGCCTGGGCCGGTGCCGGTTCAGCGGCCGGCGCCGCAGGTGCTGCAGGTGCCGCAGGTTTCAAACCGCCACCCAGCGCCGTTTCCGGCAATGGCTGGTATTCGATGGCCGCGGGTGCCTTGGCCACTTCGGTCACCGGCTTCGGACCGGTCACGTACGCCAGGCTGATCATCGCCAACGCGCCTACCGGCAGGGTCCACGCGTACTTCTGGCTGTCATGCCGGGTGTTGAAGTAGTGACGCACCAGCACCGCCGCCACCGCGATACCCGCCAGGATCAGCCAGTTGTATTGGCTGCCGTAGGTGCTCGGGAAGTGGTTGCTGATCATGATGAACAGCACCGGCAAGGTGAAGTAGTTGTTGTGACGCGAACGCAGCAAGCCCTTGGCCGGCAGTGCCGGGTCCGGCGTGCGGTTCTCGGCAATCGCCGCCACCAGTGCGCGTTGCGCCGGCATGATGATGCGGAACACGTTACCCACCATGATGGTGCCGATCACCGCACCCACGTGCAGGTACGCACCACGGCCGCTGAACACTTTGCTGAAGCCGTACGCGGCGGCAATCAACAGCACGAACAGGATGAGACCGAGCAGGGCAGGGCGCTTGCCCAGGGCCGAGTCGCAGAGGAAGGAGTAGATGAACCAGCCGGCGAACAGTGAGCCGATGCCCAGCAAGACGCCTTCGGTGCCGCTGAGTGTGCTGCCGGGGGCGAGCAGGTACAGCGTCGGGTTCCAGTAGAACACCACGCACAGCAGCGCGATGCCCGACATCCAGGTGAAATAGGCTTCCCATTTGAACCAGTGCAGGTTGTCCGGCATGGTCGGTGGGGCCAGTTTGTATTTTTCCAGGTGGTAGATACCGCCACCGTGGATCGCCCACAAGTCACCGGCCAGGCCGCTCTTGGGGTTGACGCGATTGAGGTTGTTTTCCAGCCAGACGAAGTAGAAAGAAGCGCCGATCCACGCGACGCCCGTGATCATGTGAACCCAGCGCACGCTCAGGTTCAGCCATTCCATCAAATGTGCTTCCACAGTCTTTACCTCTCGCCTGTCACCCTTGTTGTCAGGTGATCAGACCTTCTCTTATTGGTGGGGGGCGAGGATCAACCGCTCATCCTCTTTGAAAAAATGCTCATCGCAGTTATTGCCTGTGCCACTGCGATCAACCACCAGGAAGTCATCCCGCTTTTCGATCGTCAGCACCGGGTGGTGCCAGACGCCGCGATGGTAATTAATGCCCTGCCTGCCGTTGGTAACGAAGGCGCGGACCAAGCCCGATACAGGTTCATCGCCAAGTGGCGCGACCACGATCAGAAAGGGGTTGCCGAGCAGCGGAATGAAGGCCTGGCTGCCCAGCGGGTGTCGTTCCAGCATGCACACGGTCAGCGGCATGTCCTGCGCGTCGGCGCGGAAGATGCTGATGATGGCGTGGTCTTCCGGCTGAGCGGTTTCGACCGTGGCCAATTTGTGAAAGCGCATAGTCGACCCGTTATTGATCATGAAATGATCGCTGCCGTCGGTTTCGATAACGTCTCCGAAAGGGGCGAAGGCTTCTTTGGTCAGGGGTTCGATCACGAGTGTGCGCATGGCTGTCTTCTTAATCTGTTTGAGTGTGATGGATCTTTGTAGGAGCGAGCTTGCTCGCGAAGAACTCAAGGGCACCGCGTTTATCCAGGATGAGCGCGTTATCGTTGACGATTCTCGCGAGCAAGCTCGCTCCTACAGGCTCAGCATTACTTCGCGGCTTTGCCCAAAACGCGCAGGCGACTCACGCCACCATCCGGGAACACGTTCAGGCGGATGTGGGTGATCGGGCCGAGGGCCTTGATCTGCTCGGCGAAGCTGTGTTCAGCGTGCATTTCCAGTTTCTGTGCCGGCAGCAGTTCGCGCCAGAACAGCGATTGGGTTTCGATCTGGCTGTCGGTGCCGCCCTTCACGAATGCGCCCTGGATCGAGCAGGTGTCCGGGTAGTTGCCCTTGAAGTGCAGGGTGTCGACGATGATCTTCTCGATCTCGCCCGGATGGCCCAGCGCGACGATCACCCAGTCATTGCCCGGCGTGCGACGACGCGCGGTTTCCCAGCCGTCGCCCATGTTGATGCCACGGCCCGGGTTGAGGATGTTGCTCATGCGCCCGAAGTGTTCGTCGGAGCACGCCAGCGCACGGCCGCCGTTCAGGGCCGAGGCCAGGTCGACTTGTTCGTTGTCGCCAATCGACGACCAGTCGCGGAACGGAATGCCGTACACACGCAGACGGGCCACGCCACCATCCGGGTAGATGTTGAAGCGCAGGTGGCTGAATGCCTGGTCGTTGCTGATCTCGTGGTAGTGGTGGCTGTTGCCTTGCAGCTCGACAGCCGACAGCACTTCCACCCATTGGGTGTTGTCATCAGGGTCGCCCGAGGCCAGGAAGCAGGCTTCCAGGGAGGCCGACGGCGGGAAGTTGCCGGTGAAGAATGAAGTGTCGATGTCCACGCCCTTGATGCTGCCCGGCACACCCAGGCGAATCACGGCGCTGTCGTAGCCTTCGAAGCGCTTGCGGCGCGACTCCCAGCCGTCCATCCACTTGCCGTTATCATCGAAAACGCCCTCCTTCCATACGGCCGGGGTCGGCTGGAACAGGCGGTTGGCGTCAGCGAACCAGTCATCGGTCACCGAAAGGATCTTGGTGCCCAGACGGGCGTCGGCCAGGTTGACGAACTTCTCGAAAGGTACGGCGTAAGCTTTCATTCTTCTTGTCTGCCTTAGATAGAGTGGCTGGGGATGGTCTGTTAGAGGGTCAGTAATCGGAACAACGCGATTTTGTTGATCTCGGCCAGGGCACATTTGAACTCGTCTTCAACCGAGTTGTGAATGCGCGTTTCGAACGCGGCCAGGATCTGATGCCGGTTGCTGCCTTTTACCGCCATGATGAAGGGAAACTTGAACTTGGCCTTGTAGGCATCGTTCAGCTCGGTGAAGCGAGAAAACTCTTCGGCCGTGCATTGGTGAATCCCCGCGCCAGCCTGTTCATCCGTGCTGGCTTGGGTCAGTTGGCCCTGGACGGCTGCTTTGCCGGCCAGGTCCGGGTGAGCGTTGATCAGGGCCAGTTGACTGGTGTGATCGGCGCTCAACAGGATATCGCTCATGCGCTGGTGCAGGGTTTCGATCTGGTCGATCGAAGGGTCATGGCCCAGGTCGAAGGCCTTTTCGGCCACCCATGGCGAGTGTTCGTAGATATCGGCGAAAGCTGCGACGAATTCATCGCGGCTCAAGGTCGACGGTTTGAGGGTGTGGAACGCAGTCATTTCGCCGCTCCCTTGTAGGGGTGGGTTTCGTGCCAGTGACGGGCAATGTCGACACGACGTGTGAACCACACCTGTTCGTGACCTTTGACGTATTCGATGAAGCGCTTGAGCGACGCCAGGCGAGCAGGGCGGCCGATCAGGCGGCAGTGCAGGCCGATGGAGAGCATTTTCGGCGCGTCGGCACCTTCGGCGTAAAGCACGTCGAACGCGTCTTTCAGGTATTCGAAGAAGTCATCACCCTTGTTGAAACCCTGCACCTGGGTGAAGCGCATGTCGTTGGTGTCCAGGGTATAGGGGATCACCAGGTGCGGCTTGCCGGTGGGGTTGTTGGGTTCCCAGTAGGGCAGGTCATCGTCGTAGGTGTCGCAGTCATAGAGGAAGCCGCCTTCCTCCATCACCAGCCGCCGGGTATTCGGGCCGGTGCGCCCGGTGTACCAGCCCACTGGGCGTTCGCCGGTCAGTTCGGTGAGGATGCGGATCGCTTCGAGCATGTGCTCGCGCTCCTGGGCCTCGTCCATGTATTGGTAATCGATCCAGCGGTAGCCGTGGCTGCAGATCTCGTGGCCGGCCTCGACCATGGCGCGGATCACATCCGGATGGCGCTGGGCGGCCATGGCCACAGCGAAGATAGTCAGCGGGATATCGAATGCTTTAAACAGCTTGAGGATGCGCCACACGCCGGCACGGCTGCCGTATTCGTACAGCGACTCCATGCTCATGTTGCGTGCGCCTTGCAGCGGCTGGGCCGAGACCATTTCCGAAAGGAAGGCCTCCGACTCCTTGTCGCCGTGCAGGATATTGCGCTCGCCGCCTTCTTCGTAATTGAGCACGAAAGACAGTGCAATGCGTGCCTTGCCCGGCCAGTGGGGGTGAGGAGGGTTACTGCCGTAACCGATCAGGTCGCGTGGGTAGTCAGCGCTCACTGCAGTCTTCCTTCTTGTTCGTCGTGTTGGCGATGAGTGATTGTATACAACTTATCGCTCACTTTGTAAGCCTACATTTCTGCATTTTTTATCCAGGTGTCTGGAATAAACCCTTGCAAGAAACCTGCCCAGTCGGTCAGTTATAGGAAGGGAAGATTCCCCTGTAAGAGCGAGCTTGCTCGCGAAAAACCCGAGGGCACCTCATTTCGTCCTGGAGCCCCGCGTTACCGGTCACGATTTTCGCGGGCACGCTCGCTCCTACGGGGGGGGTTGGGGTTGTGTTGAATTTATTGTGTACAATTTTTATAAAAAGTGTCTTAATCAGTCATCACCGGCTTTTTCGCTGCCCTGAAAAAGTGCGGATCACTCTTCTACTGACTACAGGAGGCGCGTAGACGCCATGGGACGTTTGACCACACACGTTTTGGACGCCGCACACGGCTGCCCCGGCAGCGCGATCAAGATTGAGCTGTACCGCGTCGACGGCGCGCAGCTTGAGCGGGTCGCCACTGCGTTGACCAACAGCGACGGCCGTTGCGATGCACCGCTGCTGCAAGGCGACGACTACCGCAGCGGCGTTTACCAACTGCAATTCAGTGCTGGCGATTACTACCGCGCCCGTGGCGTGCAATTGCCCGAGCCAGCCTTCCTGGATGTCGTGGTTCTGCGTTTCGGCATCAGTGCCGAGCAGGATCACTACCATGTCCCACTGCTGATTTCGCCCTACAGCTACTCCACCTATCGCGGTAGCTAGCGTCACCTTGCTTCACACCCCCAAAGCTCTTCGTTGGTTTTTCGCCCGCCCACACTGCGGGCTTTTTTTCGTCTGCGTTTAACTATCTAACGTCGCTTGGATACCTGCATTACCTAGGCTGGCTTTTTCCACGAGAAGAAAAAGCCATGACCTCGAACTCCGCAAACCCCGTCGTACCTCCCGCGTCCACCGACACCGTCGATATTGACGACTCCAGCGACACCGAGGCCAATTTCCGGGCGATGCGCGACCAGTTGAAATGGCGGATCAACACCTGTACTCATCCTAGTCGCCTGATCAATCAGCTGTGCCTTGCCGACATGCGCTGCCGCGAATCCGCGCAGACGCTCACACACCTGATAGGGCGCTCACCCCGAATCGTGAAGGTGATTCGTGCCGAGCTGCACAAAGAGTTCAATGAAGAACCCGATGACCTGATGTTTACCGTGCCCGCCAAGGACGGTGATCCCGAAAAAGTCGACAACCTGACAACCCGCGCATTGTCGATGCTCTTTGCGCCTCAGGTGGTTGCCACTGTCTGTTCTTCAACCACGTTGAGCCTCAGGACGAGGCCCGGCTACCCATTGATGTTGACGCCGCTCGAAGTCCTTCAGCGAGTGACTTCGATGAGGCTCTTCGAGCGATTGGTCCAGGCGGCCGCTGAGTATTGGGACACCTTGGCATACGGTTCCTGGCTGACGCGTCGGGAGCGCTGGGTAGACGTGCACAAGGTGCTCTTCGCCAATCGTGCCTTTATTGCGCGGCAATTGGATGAGCTGTCGAGTTCCGCCATGGCCATGGTTCAGGCCGTGATCGATGCCCCCAGTGCTGAAGCACGTCAGCGCGCAGGGGGGGATTGGGCCACCGTGCGAGTGGGCCATTTGCGGTGGCCGGGTACGCCTGCGATTGCGATTCCTGGTGCCTTGCATATCTATGGTGAGGGAGAACCCGTGGGGGTGCCCCATGTCATTTACCTGCCGGGTGTCGCTCGCAACTTCTACGAGTACCCTTCCTTGGTCGCGTTTCAGTGTGGCGTGCTGGAGCTGAGCCAGTCGCGGTTTGAGGCGCTCTGGCAATGCCTGCCGTTGAATCGTCGCCTTGCGTTATGCCGCCCTGCGGACTTGTCACCGGCTTCCAGCGTGGTGCCTGGCCCGGAGATTCTGGAAGATGCATTGGCACTGGGGACGCAGGCGTTGCTGAGGCAGCAATGGGATAACGAATTGGCCTGTGTGGTCACTGTTTATCACCGACAGGTATTTGCCGAAGAGCGGTCCCAGCCGCTCGACACGCGTTTTTTTCTCAACTATGTGGAGGGCAACAGGAGGCTGCTCGTCGGGGATGGGCCGCTGGGCGAGCTTCGGGACCAACTGCTCAATTGGGACCAGCAGCGGCGGCGCACAGAAATCATCTTTGCCAGCACCGCGCCCGGTTTGCCTCTGCGCACCGCAGAGCAGCAGGTCAAGCATTACGAAAAAGGCCTGGTGGCGCTACTGGACCCGAATGATCCAAGCGTCGAGACCCCCGCGTATCAGGAGGTTGTCGCACTGGTGAGTCAACTCAAGGGGCATGCCCGGAAGTTGAATGCAATCGTACAGGGTGCCCGGCAGCAATTGCTGCGTGTGGATTTCTGGGCCAAGCGCCCCGATGGAGCGGGGACGCCCAGAAGGGGGGTGGCGTTTATGCAGGCGCAAACCGAGGCCTTGCGCTGCGAGGTGCAATTGCAACACACGCTCAAGTTGATGAGTACGGCGCATCGGGACCTGATGATTGAAGTGGTGGAACAGCCTATGTCCTGCGGGCGCCCGGGCAGTCAAACCCAGGTGCTATCGATTGCCATCGGTAACGAACTCGATGGGTTCTATTCGCTGCATAACGTCTGGGTAGTGACGACCGCGGCGGCAGTGAGGGTCCCGATACGCCAGTTGCCAGTGGTGCTGTACGCGCTCGGGGAAGAGGGCGGGGTGACGGGTTTTGCCGGGCTGGACGCACTGACCCGTAGCGTCAAGGCCAGTCTCGTCAGTCGAGACGACTCCGTGCTGTGGGGCAGTGTCGCCCGCGACAAGCGCCCTGGCTTACGCGCGCATGCGGCACATGAAATGTTAGAGGTGCGCTACGTGCCCATCCAAGGCAAGCCTGCCTTGGTGTTCATCAAGAAACTCCTGGGATCGTATGCTCGCCTGTACAACAGCGTGGATGAGATCACGTGTATGTTCAGTGAGGTAAAGGACGCGCAGATAAGCCGCGCGCTATTGCTGACTGAGCTGGAGCACCACCTGCAGGTTCCCGCCAACAGTGCCCTGAGCCAAGCGCAGACAAATGTAGCGCTGCTGCACAATCTCGCGCTTGAAGCGAAAAAACTGCCGGTATGGTTGGCGTCGGCGTCGCAGGCGCAGCGTCGGCATTTCAGGCGTTTGCAGAAGCATTACATGAGCAGTGCCTGGGCATTTCTAGCGCGGCAGGAACAACGCGTGCCGGACTTGATGACCTATGCCCGCCACGCGGTGACCGCCCGTTTGCGCCGCGACGGTATCGCTTTAGAGGTGGAGGTGGACGAGCCGTTTATCGCGATGTCGGGTGATATTCACGGCTCCTATTGTGACTACATGGACGCTTGCCGCCTGAAGGATCTGCACGGGGTGCAGTCGTCGTCTTCTTCGTGCAGAGCGTTCAGCCTGGTGGAGTTGGCGCTGCATAACCTGGATCCGCAGGCGACGTGGACACAATATAAATTAAACCGTGCCTGCGTTCTGGGATGGCCATGGCGAGACTTTCAGGTCAACCAACTGAGGCAGATCATGTCTTCGCTGGATATCGGCGGCCAATACGACGCATTGATCAATACAGCGTTCTATCCGGCTGTTAACCCCGTTCAACCGCTCAGCGAGGGGCGTATTCCCGAGTTGCTCAATCGCGTGTTGCGGGCGGGCGTTGCGTATCACCTGTTCTCTGCAGTGCAACAGGGGCTGTCGGCGAACGCGCAGAGCGTCTTCAGCACCGCGATGGCCGCACGAACGCCCCAGGACCTGTTGAAAAACCAGCACGAACTGCAGCTGTATAAGGTTCACCTTGTGGGGCATACGCTGCAGCATGATCGCTACGTGGCAGGGATAGTGGTCGTGCAGGACAAACGCTCGGCGCTTTGCGTGATCTATTGGCCGCAGGCCCCGCACGCGTCGGTGCTCACTGAATACAGCAGCCTGGACAAAGCCAGGGCGCAATTGAACCGGCTTGGGGCACTGCCTGACAACGCCAGGACGCTGGCCCGCCACGTCGCGCCCGGCTGGGCATTTCAGTCTGCGCTTGATCCGATGGCCGTCAGCACGCTTGATGTGCTCTCTGGTATTTACTTTGTGAAAGGGGCTTGGCAGATGTATCGCGCGTTCCGCGTGAAGCATCCTGAGCCTTCGCTGTCGATTCACGAGGTAGAGGAGCAATTGCTCGAGCAGATAGGCAGCGACTCACAGGGATGGCTGGCGCTCGTTGCCAGTTCCCACTGCAATGCCCAGGCGTTGCTGTACCACGGCAATGTGCTTGAGCTGCAACGCCAGACACAAGCGGCCAGTTACTCCAATAAGGCGCTGGAGGAGTATCGGATCCGCCGCCGTCGCGATGATGGCGTCGCCAAACTCCGGATGGTGCTGAGTCTCTTTGTTCCAGTCGTTGGTGTGTTCAGCGATATCTACGAGTTGTACGCCGCGGCGCGGCGTTATCTACGATCCAGCAATCGCGGTGACAAGCGTGTCTTGGCCGATACGACAAAGTTTTTTACGGTCGGTCTGGTCATGGCGTTCGTACCCGGCCCCAAGAGGGTGGGGGTATCGGCAGCTGCTTTGGGGCGGATACGCCGCTGGCGTGTGGAGCCGAGCGGTGTTCTCCATTCGGCGCCGTCGGTGAGGCAGCTTCCGGAGCTGGAGCGTTTCAAGCTCAAGTCGGTGCCTGAAGAGGCTGTGGCGTTGAGTGGGCCGGATCAGAACGGGGTCCACATCAAGAGCGGTGAGTTATTTGTGGCGGATGACACCTACCGTTATCCGGTTTACCGTCGCACAAACGAGACGTGGTTCCGCCTGAAAAATCAACAGGTGCAGGGCCAGGACGAATTGATCATCAATATTCACCATTCCAGGGAATGGTTACTCGGCGCAGACGCGCCTCAGCCGGTGGCGGGCGCGAGTTCGGGCGTGCTCAACCCATGGCGCGCGCCTGTGGCATCGGCACCTGACTGGAGGCCGCCGATTGTCCGCACGTCGACAGAAGATACGATTCTTCAGTCAACGACGACGGCGAGTCACTGGGTGGATTGGGATATCGCCACCCCGAATGACCTGCGAGTGACGCGAGCACCTCATGTTTATCAGGTCCCGGCGGATGCCTCAGGCGTTGCCGGCAACGTGGTGCGCATCGCTCCCTTGCACAACACAGCGTTGCGAGATCCGCTGAGCAGTTACTACAGGCTACTGCCTCAAGGGGATCAGGCACCTCTGGACCGTATCGTATTCATGACGAGAAATGATCGGTCGGTTTCAACGGCTCACGTTGACATCGGGCGTTGGACAAGCACGGCGTCTCTGGAACAGCCAATTCCCATGTCATTTACTGGGCAGAGCCAATGGAAACTTCATGCCCCTCTGTTCGATAGGCCATTGACCGAATCTGTAGGTGAGGCGTTTCCGACCCTGACACGCACCAGTCGAGAATTGGTTGTTGCGCGCATGATTGAGCTGTCCGGGCCACCGGGCCCTGCAACCGCCAGTCACCTGCTTAACATTCGTGCGACGTTGGACAAATGGTTGTCGCCACTTCCGGCCCGGCGGGGAAAAACGGACGACTTACTGCAGATGCTGCAGCCCTTCGACAGGCAGGGCAATAGCCTGTCCATCAATTACGACACTAGGACTCGCGCTTTCAAGCGTGTCGATTTTCAGATATCTGGCCTGGACGCTTCGTTATGGCTCCCGAAAGGCAGGGTCACGAGTCAACGAGAGCTCACTCAGCGTGCGGCTGTGAAGGATGAGTTGAAACAACAGGGCTTTAAAGTGAGAGATCGGGAAGTATCATCCGGCGGCCCTCTGACCCACTCGCTTATCGCAACACACCCCAACTCGAACATGCTGTATTACGTGTCCCTCCATTGGGTTGCGCGAGGGGCCATCCGATTGGAAAAACGGCTGACGACTGCCTGGTTCAATAAAATCATCAATCGGTACTCAGCCTCACGCGCATTGGCAGACGTCAAAAGTGCCATGGAGGAAGGGCGGCTGGTCAGGATCGCAGCAGGCATCCAATGGCCTGTCGAGCGTGACATTCCTTCCAGCGTCTACTTTGTCAAAGTGAATCCAGCCTGACCTTCAGCAGCGAGAACATGCCGGCGCCGCCGAACAATCCCGCACTGACGCGGTTGAACCAGCTTTGGCCTTTGCCGCTACGCAGATAGCGAGCGGCGCCATGGGCGCTCAAGCCATAGGTCAGCTTGCACAGCAGGTCGAGCACGGTCCAGGTGGCGATCATGGTCACCAGTTGTGGCAGGAACGGTTGCTCGCCGCTGAGAAACTGCGGCAGGAAGGCGGCGAAAAACAGAATGTCCTTGGGGTTGCTGGCGCCGAGGACAAAGGCGCGACCAAACAGTGTGCGAAAGCGCGGTGTGGCGGCCAACTGCGGTACTTCGGCGCCGTGTGCCGGTTGCCGCGATTGCTTCCAGCTTTGCCAGGCCAGGTAGAACAGATAGGCCGCGCCGACCACCTTCAAGGCGCTGAACAACTGCTCCGATGCGAGCAGCAGCGCGCCCAGACCAAGGGCCGAGGCGCTGAGCAGGCAGATCGAGGCAAATACCCCACCGAGAAACGCTGGATACGAACGGCGCAGGCCGTAGTTGAGACTGTTGCTGATCATCAACAGTGAGAGTGGCCCCGGGATCAGGATCACCACCAATGCCGCGCCGCTGAACAGTAGCCAGGTTTCCAGGTTCATCCGTTACTCCTTTATAGAAATATGAATTTGGCGATAAAGATCGCGCACAACACCCACAGGCTGATGGAAATCTCGCGGTACTTGCCGGTACCCGCCTTGAGCGCCACGTAGGTGATGAAGCCCAGCGCGATACCGTCGGCGACCGAGAAGGTCAGGGGCATCATGATCGCGGTGACAATCGCCGGAATGCTGTCGGTGGCTTCGTCCCAGTTGATATGGGCCATGCTCGCCATCATCAGCATTGCGACGTAAATCAGCGCACCCGCCGTGGCATACGCCGGAATCATCCCCGCCAGCGGCGCGAAAAACATCGCTGCCACAAACAGCACGCCCACCGTCACAGCGGTGAGCCCGGTACGGCCACCCGCCGCCACGCCGGCCGCACTTTCCACGTAGCTGGTCACCGGTGGCACACCGACCATGGCGCCGAACACGCTGGAAGCACTGTCGGCCTTCAATGCGCGGGACAGGTTATCGATCTTGCCATCGGCGTTGACCAGGCCGGCTCGTTGCGCGACGCCCATCAGTGTACCTGCGGTGTCGAACATGTGTACAAAAAGAAACGCAAATACCACGCTAATCATGCTGATATTGAATACACCGGCAACGTCCATCGCCATCCAGGTGGGTGCCAGGCTCGGCGGCGTGGACATGATGCCGTTGTAATGCACCAGGCCCAGGCCCCAGCCGGCGAGGGTTACGGCGATGATGCTGATGAGGATTGCGCCGAATACGCGGTGGTAGCTGAGGATCGCAATCAGCAGGAAGCAGATGGCCGCCAGCAAGGGCGCCGGTTCATGCAGCGAACCGAGCTTGATCAGCGTGGCCGGGCTGTCGACGATGATGCCGGCGGTCTTCAGGCCGATCACCCCGAGGAACAGGCCGACGCCGGCGCCCATGGCATGGCGCAGGCTTACGGGGATGCTGTTGAGCAGCCATTCGCGCACACGTGAGAGGGTCAGGATCATGAACAGCACCCCAGAGATAAACACCGCGCCGAGCGCGGTTTCCCAGGTGTAGCCCATGGTGCCGACCACGGTGTAGGTGAAAAACGCGTTGAGGCCCATGCCCGGCGCCAGGCCTACCGGCCAGTTGGCGTACAGGCCCATCAACAGGCAACCCAGGGCGGCAGCAATACACGTGGCGACAAACGCTGCGCCGTGATCGATGCCGGCGTCGGCCATGATGTTGGGGTTGACGAAGATGATGTAGGCCATGGTGATGAAGGTGGTGAGGCCGGCGATCAGCTCGGTCTTCACTGTGGTGCCATGCAAGCGCAGTTTGAACAGGCGTTCCAGCCAGCCGTTGCGGGTGGGTTGGAGGTCCAGGGGTGAGGCTTCGGATTTGCGGCTATCCACAGCGAGTACTCCTCAAGCATTTTATTGTTATGGCCGGCGCTTTTTTGCGCCGTGAGGTACTGGCGGGTTTTGTTGACCAATAGGTCAGGAACTCGCACGAAGCGAATTATGCTTTTGTATACAAATAAAGCAAATAATGTTTTCGAATAGTTGAGCGGACGGCTAGTTCGACGCGCTCAATGCTTGATTGACCGCCAGCCATCCGGCGACGGCCTCTTCGCCGGCGTCACTGAAAGCGCGTTGCAACAGCTTTACTTGTTCGCGGCGCAGGGCATGTTCGAATCGCAAGCCTTCTTCACTCAATTCCAGCAGGCGTTTACGTTTGTCGGTCTCGGACGCAACGCTGTTCACCAGGTGCATTTCCTGCAATTGGCGCAAGGGCATGTTCAGCGCCTGCTTGCTCACGCCGAGCAATTGCAACAGTTCCTTCACGCTCAGCGCGGGGTAGCGCGCGATAAAAAACACGATGCGCTGATGCACCCGGCTGAGACCACGGCGCTCGAGCATTTCGTCGGCCTTGGCGGTAAAGGCCTGGTAGCCGAAGAAGAACGCTTCCATGGCTTCTTGCTGGGCGGCGGGTTTTTTAAGGTCAAGCATGTTGACGTATCCGTGGTGGCTGTCGTAATTTCGGTCAACCAGTTTGACGTATTTCCCACAGCCTTCGCTACCGGTGACCCCCATGGCCTTCTCTGAACGTGTTACGCGCCTCAAAAGCTCCCTGATCCGCGAGATCCTCGCGGCGGCCCAGCGCCCGGAAGTGATGTCGTTCGCCGGAGGCCTGCCGGCCGAAGCCATGCTGCCGGCCCTGAACTGGGAGGGCATGCCGTTAAACATCGGCCAATACGGCATGAGCGAAGGCGAACCCCAACTGCGTGAGCTGCTCGCCGACCAAGCGCGCGCCCTCGGCATTCCGTGCCAGGCCAGCCAGGTCCTGGTGGTCAGCGGCTCCCAACAAACCCTGGACCTGGTGGCCAAGCTGTACCTCGACAAAGGCACGCAGATCCTGCTGGAAGGCCCGACCTACCTGGCCGCGTTGCAGATCTTCCAGCTGTTCGGCGCCGATTGCCTGACCGTACAACTGGAGGCCGACGGCCCGAACCTGGCCGCCTTGCGCGGCAACCTCGAACGCCATCGCCCGGCGTTCATCTACCTGATCCCGACCTTCCAGAATCCCTCCGCCGTGCGCTACAGCGAAGCCAAGCGCGACGCCGTCGCCGCCTTGCTCGATGAGTTCGGCGTGACCTTGATCGAAGACGAACCCTACCGTGAACTGACCTTCGACGGCGGCAGCGCCAAACCCATCGTCGGGCGCCTGAAAAAAGCCAGCTGGATCTACACCGGCACGGTGTCCAAAACCCTGCTGCCGGGCCTGCGTGTGGGTTACCTGATCGCCAGCCCGGACCTGTTCCCGCACCTGCTCAAGCTCAAGCAGTCGGCCGACCTGCACACCAATCGCGTCGGCCAGTGGCAGGCGATGCAGTGGATCGGCAGCGAACGATACCAGCAGCACCTGGTGGAACTGCGCAGCTTCTACCGCCAGCGCCGCGATGCGTTCCAGTCTGCGTTGGAGCGCCACTTCGCCGAACTGGCCGACTGGCAAGTGCCCCAAGGTGGATTATTCTTCTGGCTGACCTTGAAACAGCCACTCGACACCCGCACTTTGTTGGCGCAAGCGTTGCAGCAGAACGTCGCGTTCATGCCGGGTGAACCGTTCTTTTCCGAGCCAGACCAACACCTTGGCTCGTTGCGCCTCAATTTCAGCCACATCGACCCGGCCCGCCTGGACGAAGGTCTCAAGCGCCTGGCCGCGGTGGTCCGTCAAGCACAGCACGCGCAAGCGGCATAAGGGGAGCCCCATGTACAAGGTTTATGGCGATTACAAATCGGGCAACTGCTACAAGATCAAATTGATGCTCAACCTGCTGGGCATTCCCTATCAGTGGATTGATGTGGATATCCTCAACGGCGACACCCAGACCGCCGAATTCCTGGCCAAGAATCCCAACGGCAAGATCCCGGTGCTGGAACTGGAAGACGGCACCTGCCTGTGGGAATCCAACGCGATCCTCAATTTCCTCGCCGATGGCAGCGAGTTCCTGCCCGGCGAACCGCGCCTGCGTACCCAGGTGTTGCAGTGGCAGTTCTTCGAGCAGTACAGCCACGAGCCATACATTGCCGTGGCGCGGTTTATCCAGTTTTACCTGAACCTGCCCGAGGATCGCCTGGAGGAATACAAGAAGCTGCACAAGGGGGGTTACAAAGCGCTCAAGGTCATGGAGCGCCAATTGCAGCTGACCCCCTACCTGGTGGGGGATCAGTTTTCCATCGCGGATGTGGCCTTGTATGCCTACACCCATGTGGCGCATGAGGGTGGGTTTGAGCTGGATGCTTATCCGGGTGTGCAGGCGTGGCTGGCACGCGTGGCCAGCCATCCCAAGCACGTAGCCATGCTCGGTTAAAACGGTGGGAGGGGGCTTGCCCCCGATAGTGGTGTGTCAGTCACATAAATATTGACTGGTCCACTGCAATCGGGGGCAAGCCCCCTCCCACATTTGTCCAGCGGTGTTTGTCAGATGGCGGCAAACCGCTTGTCCAGGTAATCAATGATCACCTTGGAGTCATACATCCAGCTGACCTGACCATTCTCTTCAATGCGCAGGCACGGCACCTTGATCTTGCCGCCTTGCTCCAGCAGGGTCTGACGATCCTGCTCATTATTCTTCGCATCCTTCAACGCCACCGGCACATTCAAGCGATGCAGGGTGCGGCGGGTCTTCACGCAGAACGGGCAGGCGTGGAATTGGTACAGGGTCAGGTCCCGGGCCGCTTCATTCACCTGCGCCTGTTGCTCGGCGGAACGCTGCTTTTTACGCGGGCGCGTCAGGAAATCGCCGGCGATGATGATCTGGCCGAGGCCCACTCGAAGTGCTTTGACGAACATGGCTGAAACCTCTTGCCCATGACTGAGGGGCCGCATCTTACTTGATTTTCGCAGGCGAAAAAAAACCGGCGATGAACGCCGGCTTTTTCGTACCCAGCCTGTTACTTGATCAGGCTGAGGAATTCGCTGCGGGTCGCCGCGTTTTCGCGGAACTCACCCAGCATCACCGATGTGATCATCGACGAATTCTGTTTTTCCACACCGCGCATCATCATGCACATGTGCTTGGCCTCGATCACCACGGCCACGCCCAGGGCGCCGGTCACTTGCATCACGGCGTCGGCGATCTGACGGCTGAGGTTTTCCTGGATCTGCAGGCGACGGGCGTACATGTCGACAATCCGCGCGACCTTCGACAGGCCCAGCACTTTGCCGCTTGGAATATACGCAACGTGGGCCTTGCCGATGAACGGCAACAGGTGGTGTTCGCACAGCGAGTACAACTCGATGTCCTTGACCAGCACCATTTCGCTGTTGTCGGAGCTGAACAAGGCACCGTTGGTGACTTCTTCCAGAGTCTGCTCGTAGCCGCGGCAGAGGTACTGCATCGCCTTGGCGGCACGCTTTGGCGTGTCGAGCAGGCCCTCGCGGGAAACGTCCTCGCCGAGTTGGCCGAGAATCTCTGTGTAATTCTGTTCCAGGGACATGAAACTACCTGTGGGATTTTCGCAAAGCGCAAGGTTACGGTGGCGGGCACATCGCTGCAAGCCTGACGATGGCACTTGTTACTCGTCGCGGCCTTCCATCATGGTGCGCTTGAGCATGACATACACCGCACCGGCCCCGCCGTGGCGGGCCTGGCAGGAGGTAAAGCCGAGGACCTGGGCGTGCTGGCGCAGCCAGGTGTTGACGTGGCTCTTGATCATCGGGCGCTTGCCGTCCAGGCGCACGGCCTTGCCGTGAGTGACGCGCACGCAGCGGATTTCGAACTTGGTGGCTTCGGCGAGGAAGGCCCATAGGGTTTCACGGGCTTTTTCCACGGTCATGCCGTGCAGGTCGAGGCTGCCTTCGAACGGGATCTGGCCGGCCTTGAGCTTGCGCATCTGGCTTTCCTGCACACCGTCGCGGGCCCACATCAGGTCGTCTTCGGGGCCGACGTCAATCACGAACTGGTCCGACAGGCCGTCCACGGTGGTGGCATCGGTGCGCACGGTCGCGGCCTGGCGCAGCTTGGCGATCTGCGCGCGGTCGGTCTTGGGTTTGCCGGTGTCGGCGCGGTCGTGCTTGATCGGCTTGACGCCGCGCAGCTCGTTTTTGAACAGGGAAAAATCGTCGTCTTGCATGTCAGCCTCCGCGAAGGCAGGCAGTTTACCTAAATCGCGGCGGCCGGGGCGCAGGAAACGCTATCCAAGCGCCATCAGTCGTGTTTTTTCATCAGGTGCGCAGAGATGTTCAGCGACAACGGCTGGCGCATTTTCCGACGGCTGCGTCGCCATAACCATACCGCCAGCCACACCACCAACAGCCCGATGCCCAACAGGAGCGCCGAGCCGCCAGGGCTGGCGTTCAGTTCGCCGAGGGCGGGGGAGTGACCGAACAAACCGGCGCCACCAGCGCCGGCCAACAGCAAACCTACAATCGCCAGCAACGCGGCAAAGCCGGCCACCAGGCGCAGACGCCAGTTGCTCGGGCCCTTGGGGCGCAAGCGACGAGCATCAAAACCATCGGATATCTTCATTCCGACCTTTCCTCCAGGGTATCGGCCCTTCGACCGGACATTAGGCAGGTTGTTCCGGGAGGAGAGGTAAATGCGCCAAATCAGAGGGCTTTGCAGATGAGCGGGCCTCGGTGGCGCCGCTCATCCGGGCAGGATCAAACCAGGTCTTTGGTCAAGGCGAGGGTGGCAAAGTTGTCGGCCATGATCGCCATTTCGGTCTGCTGCACGTGCTCGGCGCTCAGGATGCCGCCTTTGTAGGGCAGGTCGCGGGTGGCGCAGGCGTCTTCCACCAGGGTGCAGCGAAAGCCGAGGTTCTTGGCGGCGCGCACGGTGGTGCTGACACTGGAGTGGCTCATGAAGCCCGCCACGATCAGGTCCAGGGAGCCGAGGTCCTGCAGGTGTTTTTCCAGGCCGGTGCCGTGGAAGGCGCTGGGCAGCAGCTTGCCGATGATGGTTTCGTCACCGACCGGTTCCAGGCCGGGGATGAATTCGCCACGCTCGCCTTGAGGGTCGAACAGGCCGCCAACGGTGCCCAGGTGACGCACGTGCACGATCGGCCGCCCGGCACTGCGGGCTGCCGCGACCAGTTGCTGGAGGTTGGCAACCGCCGCGTCCATGCCCGAGAGGGCGAGTGGACCGCTGAGGTATTCCTTCTGGGCGTCGATGATCACGAGGGTCGCGTGGCTGAGGTTGGCTGCTGCGTAACCGCGACCGCTGAGTTGAAACATCGTCTTTGGAACGGACATTCTGGGGCTCCTGTGAGTGGGGCTTTTGCGACATTGTCCACTGGCTGAGCGGTTCTGTGAATCGCTACCATCGTAAGGTACGCCGTTCTTGACGTGCAGCCGTGTCAAGAGGTGAGCCTGTTTAACACAATGCTGGCAATTTGGATGAAATCCGACGTGCGGCAACAGGTTTTCGTACATCGTCGGTACAGGCGAAGGCTGTTAGAATCGCCAGTCGTTTTTTCCAGGAGTCTGCCCCCGTGATCACTTCCCGCCTGCGCACCTTGCGCGACCATATCCGTTGGGCTGTCAGCCGTTTCCATGGGGAAGACCTGTTTTTTGGCCATGGCACCGACAACGCCTGGGACGAAGCCCGTCAGCTGGTGCTGGGTGCACTGCACCTGCCGTGGGAAATTGCCGACAGCTACCTGGACTGCAATCTGGAAGAAGAGGAAGTCTCCCATGTGCAGCGCCTGCTGCATCGCCGCATCCATGAGCGCGTACCGACCGCCTACCTGTTGAAGGAAGCCTGGTTCTGCGGCCTGTCGTTTATTGTCGATGAGCGCGTGTTGATCCCGCGTTCGCCGATTGGCGAGTTGATCGAAAACCGCTTTGAGCCCTGGCTGGCCCAGCCGCCGGCGCGCATCCTCGACCTGTGCACCGGCTCCGGCTGCATCGGCATTGCCTGTGCCTACGAGTTCCAGGACGCCGAAGTGGTGCTGGGGGATTTGTCATTCGAAGCCCTGGAAGTGGCCAACCAGAACATCGAGCGCCACGGCGTGGATGAACGCGTCTACACCGTGCAGGGTGATGGTTTCGACGGCCTGCCGGGCCAGCGTTTCGACCTGATTGTGTCGAACCCGCCGTATGTGGACGCGGAAGATTTTGCCGACATGCCGGACGAGTACCAGCACGAGCCGGCGCTGGGCCTGGCCTGTGGCGACGATGGTTTGAACCTGGTGCGGCGCATGCTGGCCGAGGCGGCGGACCATTTGACCGAGAAGGGCTTGCTGATTGTCGAAGTGGGCAACAGCCAGGTGCACGTCGAGGCGCTGTACCCGGAAGTCGACTTCGCCTGGCTGGACTTCCAGCGCGGTGGGCATGGGGTGTTCATGTTGACGGCCGAGCAGTGCCGCCAGCATCAGGCAGCGTTTGCGGCCAAGGTTTAACGGTACGAACCGGGTCAGTGTGAGGGTGGGCTTGGGTGGGAGCCGGGCTTGCCCGCGATGCAGGCTCCGCGGAGTGTCAGTCACACCGCAGTGATGCTGTCGCAGGCAAGCCCCCCACACAAGCTACAGGGTAGGGGCCGGTTCTAGCGGTGTGTGGCGATCCAGATCAACAGCCCGGCCTGGAACACCGTAAACGCCACCAGGCAGGTAATGGTAAAGCGCAAACCGCTGTCCTCGCGCTTGCACTTGGTGACCTTCTCTTCTTCCTTGCGCAGCTTTACTTCTTGCTCCGCCAGGTTCTGCTCGGCCTGCTGCAGCATCTGCGCGGCCTCCAGGATCTCGACGAACTGCACCTTCTCAGTGTTCCAGCTGTCCAGCACGTCGCCGACCCTGGCCGGCTGCACGTTGCCCTTGAGGTGCTGCACGTCGGCGTAGGCCACATCAAAGCCCTGTATGCGCAAAAAGTGGTCGCGGCGCAGGCGCGTGGCTTCGTTCAACGCGTCCTTGTTGGACAGGTCGACGCCGTCGACGCGGTAATTCGCGCCTTTCTTCTTCGCCCATGCGGCGCCTTGTGCCACCAGGAATCGTCCCAGCCCACGGTTGGCCGGTTCGATTTCCACGCTGGGGCCGGGGCCGAAGTGTGCTCGGTGACTGTCGTGGTCGAGCCACACATCCAGGTGATTCTGCTCGCTGCGCACCCGTTGGCCGGGCAATTGGATGACCATGCGCAACAGGCTGCGGTGCTTGTCGTTGCGCTCTGCGTAGCCGAACTGCACAAAGCGCAACGGCCGTGCACCGGTGGCACGGTCGGTGGCCAGGGGCGCCAGGCGCAGCATCTTGAAGTGTTCGGCGTGAACATCCGCCCACGGCAGGGCCGCCGCGTCTGCGGCTGCAGGTTCAGCCGGGGTATCGGCGGTGGGTTCCGGTATTGCTTCAGTGGTTGTCATGCGGCGCGATCCTGTCCAAGCCCAGCGAGCCGACAGTCTTTTTGCTGTCGACACTGGGCTTATCGGCCGATTTCTGCAGGACTGGAGGCAAATTGTCGCTTAACGGGGCTGAAGTCCGTCGATAAAGCGCACCAGGCGACTGCCCAGCTCGGCAGCCAGGGGCAATTGCGGGTCGTTGTAGGAGGCCAATTGTTGTTTCACATCGTTGGGCACGATGCGCATCACGTGGTTCATGCCCTCCACCAGCACAAGCTGGGCGTCGGGCTTGGCCTGTTTCAACTGCTGGGCATCCGCCACGCCGACCTGAATATCGTGGGTGCCCTGGATGATCAGCGCCGGCATGCTCAATCGCGCAAACGCGGCTGAAGGGTCGGCACGGAACAGGCTGATCAGATAGGGCTGCACGCTGGGTCGGAAAATGCTTTCCAGCGGGCCGGGCACATCGGTATCCACCTGGCCGGCCTTGAGGTGATCGAGTATCTGGTTGCTGCGCAGCAGCAGGGCAGGGGGCAGGTGGGCGGCCAGTTGCTGGCGAATCACCGCGTCCACCGGACGAGCGCTGCCGGACAGGGAAATCACCCCGGCCGGGTCCAGTTGCGGCGCGGCGAGGGCGGCCACCAGCGCGCCCTCGCTGTGGCCGAGCACGACCAGCGGGCCCAGGCGTTTGTCAGCCTTGAGCTGCTTGCCCCAAGCCACCGCGTCGGACACGTAGGCATCCAGTGTCAGGTTGCGTTCATCCGGTGTCGCCGCCAGGCTCGCGGCCACACCGCGCTTGTCGTAGCGCACGCTGGCGATGTTATGCCGGGCCAGCACCCATGCCAGGCGCTTGAGGCTGTCGTTACGCGCGCCGTCGGCGCTGTTGCCGTTGCGGTCGGTGGGGCCGGAACCGGCGATGATCAGCACCACCGGCACCGGTTTATCGGATTGGGGCAGCAGCAGCGAGCCGAACAGCTCACCGTGGCCGGTGTCCACGCTGATGGGGCGTTGCAGCACGACCGGCGCGGCGGCGTGGGCCACGGCAGTTAACAGGGTGAGGGTAAACAGCAAAACTCGCAGCATCATCGCGCCATCATTCGGGAGGTGTCGGTTCGACCAATGTCTACCGTGAAGGTTTCGAGGATGAACTAGTCGGTTGCCCCGCGTATACTGGCGCGCTTGGTTATCACCCCTGAGTGATTACAACTGATTTCACGGAGCGCCCTGCATGTCCGGCAATACCTTCGGCAAGCTGTTCACTGTCACCACCGCGGGCGAAAGCCATGGCCCGGCGTTGGTCGCCATTGTCGACGGCTGCCCGCCCGGCCTCGAGCTGTCCCTGGAAGACCTGCAGCGTGACCTTGACCGCCGCAAGCCCGGCACCAGCCGCCACACTACCCAGCGCCAGGAGCCGGACGAAGTCGAGATCCTCTCCGGCGTCTTCGAAGGCCGCACCACCGGGTGCGCCATCGGCCTGCTGATCCGCAACACCGACCAGAAGTCCAAGGACTACTCGGCGATCAAGGACCTGTTCCGCCCGGCCCATGCCGACTACACCTACCACCACAAGTACGGCGAGCGCGACTACCGGGGTGGTGGCCGCAGCTCCGCGCGCGAAACCGCAATGCGCGTGGCCGCCGGTGCGATTGCCAAGAAATACCTGGCGACCCAGGGCATCGTCATCCGTGGCTACATGAGCCAGTTGGGCCCGATCGAAATCCCGTTCAAGACCTGGGACAGCGTCGAAGACAACGCTTTTTTCAGCCCCGACCCGGACAAGGTGCCGGAACTGGAAGCCTACATGGACCAGTTGCGCCGCGACCAGGACTCCGTGGGCGCCAAGATCACCGTGGTTGCCGAGGGCGTGAAGCCGGGCCTGGGCGAGCCGATTTTCGACCGCCTGGACGCTGAACTCGCCCACGCGCTGATGAGCATCAACGCCGTGAAGGGCGTCGAAATCGGTGCAGGCTTCGCCTGCGTGTCCCAGCGCGGCACCGAGCATCGTGATGAATTGACGCCCGAAGGGTTCCTCAGCAACAACGCGGGCGGCATCCTGGGCGGCATTTCCTCCGGCCAGCCGATTGTTGCGCACCTGGCGTTGAAGGCCACCTCGAGCATCACCACGCCGGGCCGTTCGATCGACGTGCACGGCAACCCGGTGGATGTGATCACCAAGGGCCGCCACGACCCGTGCGTCGGCATCCGCGCCACACCGATTGCCGAAGCGATGATGGCCATCGTGCTGATGGACCACCTGTTGCGCAATCGCGGGCAGAACGCCGACGTCCACGTGACTACGCCGGTGCTGGGCCAGCTGTGACTGTGGTGAGCAAGCTTGCTCGCGCCGGGCTGCGAAGCAGCCCCTGACATGACTCCCGCTCTCCCATACTGGCGCCTCTCCAGCTTCTACCTGTTCTACTTCGCCCTCCTGGGGGCGACGGCGCCATTTTTGGCGCTGTACTTCAACCACCTCGGGTTTTCCAGCGCACGTATCGGCGAACTGGTGGCCATCCCCATGCTGATGCGCTGCATCGCGCCCAACCTGTGGGGCTGGCTCGGCGACCACACCGGCAAGCGCTTGGCTATCGTGCGTTTCGGCGCGGTGTGCACCCTGGCGAGTTTTTCGCTGATCTTCATCAGCCACACCTATGCCTGGCTGGCCCTGGTGATGGCACTGCACGCGTTCTTCTGGCACGCCGTACTGCCGCAGTTCGAAGTCATCACCCTCGCGCACTTGCACAAGCAAACCTCGCGCTACAGCCAGGTCCGCCTGTGGGGGTCCATCGGCTTTATCCTCACCGTCGTGATCATGGGGCGCCTGTTCGACTGGCTCAGCCTGGACATTTACCCGGTGGCGGTCGTAGTGATCATGGCCGGGATCGTCGGCGCCAGCCTCTGGGTGCCGAATGCCCAGCCCGCCACCCAGGGCAATCGGCTGGCTGGCGATGGGTTTCTCACGCAACTGCGCAGCCCCGGGGTACTGGCGTTCTACGGATGCGTGGCGCTGATGCAGGTGAGCCATGGCCCGTACTACACCTTCCTGACCCTGCACCTGGAACACCTCGGTTACAGCCGTGGTGTGATCGGCCTGCTGTGGGCCCTCGGTGTGGTGGCTGAAGTGCTGATGTTCCTGGCCATGAGCCGCATCCTCACGCGTTTTTCGCTGCGCTGGGTATTGCTCGTCAGCTTTGTGTTGGCGGCGTTGCGTTGGTTGCTGCTGGGCGCGTTTGCGGAGTATGTGTGGGTGCTGCTGCTGGCCCAAGTGATGCACGCCGCGACTTTTGGCAGCTTCCATGCGGCGGCCATTGCCTTTGTGCAGCGCAGTTTTGGCGATAAACAACAGGGCCAGGGCCAGGCACTCTACGCGGCGCTGGCGGGCACTGGCGGTGCGGTGGGCGCGCTGTATTCGGGCTACAGTTGGAACCTGTTGGGGCCCACCGTCACCTTCAGCATCGCCAGCGTCGCGGCGCTGGCCGCCGCCGTTATCATCGGTCTTCGATTGAAAGAGCAGAACCAAGGAAGCCTTCAATGAGTTATGTCGCTGTTTACCCGGTCACGTCACCGGACTCCCCGAACAAGGTGTTGACCCACGTTGACGACATCGCCGCGACCCTGGCAGAACACGGGGTGCGTTTCGAGCGCTGGCAGCCGGTCGCGATAGAGAAGGGCGCCAGCGATGCGCAGTTGATCGCGGCGTATCAGGCGCAACTCGATGCGTTGGGCTACCGAGCCGTGGACGTGCTGCGTGTCGAATCGGCCCAGGCCGAACTGCGTGCAGGCTTTTTGGACGAGCGCCGCTACAGTGAAGACGAAGTGCGCTTCTTTATCGCCGGCCAGGGGTTGTTCAGCCTGCATGTTGGCGACTACGTCTACGCCGTGCGCTGTGAGAAAAACGACCTGTTGGTGATTCCAGCCGGCATGGCGCACTGGTTTGACATGGGCGAAAATCCGCACTTCGTGGCCTTGCGTCCATTCAATACGGAAAGCGGCTGGGTGCCGCAGTTGACGGGCAGCGACCTTGCCCATCGTTTCCCGGGCCTGGACGACTGATTTCGCGATATCTGAAACTTCAACCCCAGCGTGTTGGAAGTTGCTGTGGGAAGATGCTTAAAGTCTTGTAGGGATCTGCTGTTTATTCTGGGTCCTACGCCTGAACGCCAGGCGTTATGTAACTCTCTTGGGCATCGACGTTTATATCACCTGTCAATAGGAGGAATCCGAAGGGTGATAGGGCATCAGCCAATAAAAGGAGAGAACGTAATGAGAGGCCCACAGGAATTGTTGCTGCCGCCGTTTTCCGTGCCCAATGCGGTCAGGCGACGCCTGAGCTTATCAGGCAAACCCCTGACGCCTGCGGAGTTGGAAATTTTGCGATGGGCTGCCGGAGGCAAGACGGTCTGGGAAATCAGCCGGATTCGCGCGACGTCCGAGGCTACGGTCAAATTTCACCTGCGCAATATCTACTGCAAATTGCAAGTGACCAACCGCGTGCAGGCGATGAACGAAGCGGCGCGACAGGGACTGTGCTGACCCAATAAAAAAGGGCCGCGACGCTCGATGGCGTCGCGGCCCTTTTTCGTATTGGGTGCTTAGGCCGAGTGGTAGGTTGGCAGTGCAAAGCGGTTCTGGCTTTGCAGCATGGAAATTTGTGGCAGGTCGCTAGCCTGTTCGGCCAGGTCGCGGCGGATGGCGCTGATCACCCAAGTCAATTGGTCGGCAGTGTGCAGTTGCTGATAGGAAATCGAACGCTTGACCTGTTTGCCTTCGCTGTTGCGCAGGGTCAACAGGATACCGCCATCGGGACGTGGCTGAGTGGTGACGTCGTAGTTGGAGAATACTGAGGCGAATTTATCTTGGATCAGGCTCATGTCTATCAGCTCCGTTGGCTCAAGTTGGCAAGCATGGAGTGATAGGTGCAGTGATTGTGCCAGCTATGGCATTCTAAAAAACTCGATATAAATCAGTAAGTTAAAAATATCGACCGATTTTGATTCCGTGCATTTTGCATGAATGGCCATCATGCATCCTGCATTTTGCGCTACTTCTCACGGAAGTCTGGGCCCCCCGATACTGCTAAAGACTGCCTGCAGGCGGCTAAATTCCCTTTGCGGCATTCGTCCGTCGGGATACAAAACATTTCAAATCCCGCGTGTACAGCGCAAGAAGCGCTGACGTATTTTCCTGCAAGGCAGACGAATAATAAGAAAAAGGACGTTCCTCCATGAGCCACCCGCAAAACGACATGATCACCTGGGGCATGATGCTGCGTAAGGTCCCCGCCATTGTCCGCGCGCTCCCTCGCGTAGTACGCGGCATGCGCGCGGCCAACGTCACCGATCCCGCGCAGCCCTGCGGCCTGGGTTGGCAGTTTGAGCAAGCGGTGTTGCGCAATCCGGACGGCGCCGCATTGTTGTACGCCGACCGCGTGCTCAGCTATGCCCAGGCCAATGCGCACGCCAACCGCATCGCGCACTACCTGCAGGCCCAGGGCATCCGCAAGGGTGATGTGGTTGCACTGTTTATCGAGAACCGTCCCGAGTTGTTGCTGAGCGTGCTGGCCGTGGCCAAGTTGGGTGGCATCTGTGCCATGCTCAACACGGCGCAGACCCAGGCAGCCCTTGTGCATAGCCTCAACCTGGTGGAACCGGTGGCGATTGTGGTCGGGGCGGAGTTGGTGGCGGCTTACGACACGGTACGTGAGCAGGTGGGCATCACACCTGAGCGAACCTGGTTCGTGGCCGATCAACAGGCCAATGCAGTGCCCCCGGGCTATAGCGACCTGATTGCCGCCAGCGCCGACTGCCCGGAAGACAATCCCGCCAGCACTGCGCAGATTTTTTTCAACGACCCCTGCTTCTATATCTACACCTCCGGCACCACGGGCCTGCCCAAGGCGGGCATCATGAAACATGGCCGCTGGACACGGACCGCCGTCAGTTTCGGCAGCATCGCCTTGGGCATGGGCCCGGATGACGTCCTGTATTGCACCTTGCCGCTGTATCACGCCACCGGCCTGTGCGTGTGCTGGGGCTCGGCGATTGTGGGCGCGTCGGGGTTTGCCATCCGGCGCAAGTTCAGCGCCAGCCAGTTCTGGGATGATGTCCGCAGGTTCCAGGCGACGACCCTGGGTTATGTCGGTGAACTCTGCCGCTACCTGCTCGACCAGCCTGCCACCCCCGGCGACCGTGACAACGCGGTGACCAAAATGGTCGGCAACGGCCTGAGGCCCGGCGTGTGGGCGCAGTTCAAGGCGCGCTACGGCGTCGAGCATGTCTGCGAACTGTATGCCGCCAGCGACGGCAACATCGGTTTCACCAACGTGCTGAATTTCGACAACACCATCGGTTTTTGCCTTCAGCATTGGGCACTGGTGGACTACGTGCCCGACAGCGGCGAGCCGAGCCGTGGCGGCGATGGCTTGATGCGCAGGGTGCCAACCGGCGGGCAGGGTCTGTTGCTGGCCAGGATCGATGAAAAATCGCCGTTCGATGGCTACACCGACCCGGAAAAAAACCGCAAGGTGATCCTCACCGACGTGTTTGAAAAGGGTGACCGCTACTTCAATACCGGCGACCTGGTACGCAGCATCGGCTTCGGCCATGCGCAATTCGTCGACCGCCTGGGGGATACCTACCGTTGGAAAGGTGAAAACGTCTCCACCACTGAAGTCGAGAACGTGCTGTTGCAACACCCACAGATCGCCGAAGTGGTGGCCTACGGTGTGGAGATCGAAAACACCAATGGCCGTGCCGGCATGGTTGCCATTACTCCGAGCGAATCCCTCGCGGCCCTGGATATGCGCGAGTTACTGCAATTCGCTCACGGCCAGCTGCCGCCCTACGCGGTGCCTCTGTTCCTGCGGATAAAGGTGAAGATGGAAACCACCGGCACCTTCAAGTACCAGAAGGTCAAGCTCAAGGAAGAGGCGTTCGACCCGGACAAAGCCGGTAACGACCCGGTCTACGCCTGGTTGCCCGGTTCGGACTGCTACGTGCCGGTCACCGGGCCTTTGTTGGCGCAGATCCAGGGTGGCCACTTCCGTTATTGATTCTGCCTATGGCAGCTTTTGACAAAAAAACCATGACAGGTGGGAACTCCCTCGCGACACTGGGCGCCATATAAAGCACCCAATGAGGAGCCCCACATGTCCGACCAAGCCAAACAGATGACCGAAGACGAAGCCGCCGAATTTGCCGAGCAGGTGTTCGACGTGGCCCGCCGTGGCGACGCGGCCATGCTCGCCGCGCTGCTGGCCAAAGGCTTGCCGGCCAATTTTCGCAACCACAACGGCGATACCTTGCTGATGCTCGCGGCCTATCACGGCCACGCCGAGGCGGTGAAAGTACTGCTCGAATTCAAGGCCGACCCGCTGATCGCCAACGACAAGAACCAATTGCCGATGTCCGGCGCAGCGTTCAAGGGCAACCTGGACGTGGTCAAGGCATTGATCGAAGGCGGCGCACCGGTGGATGCCTGCTCGTCCGATGGCCGTACTGCATTGATGATGGCGGCGATGTTCAACCGCGTTGAAATGCTTGAGTACCTGCTCGGCCAGGGCGCCAATCCCAAGGCGACTGACGCCCAAGGCGCAAGCGCCCTGGCGGCCGCACACACCATGGGCGCGGTGGATACGGCGGCGCAGTTGCAGAAACTGGTGTAGGCTTTGCGCCCTTCAACACCAGCCCGCCACAGGATCGCCCCATGAAAACCGCCCTCGTCGAACTCATCAGCAAAATCAGCGCCGGCGTCATGGGTGAAGACGAGGTGGCGCGCATCGCCGATGAGGCGGCCCAGGCTTACGCGGACCCGGCGGCGTTTCTGACGGCCAACCCGGACATCAACTACGACGACACCTTCCCGATTCCACTGGGTGAATGGGTCGTCGTCGGCAGCCTGCCGGACACCGTACTGTTCCAGGCCGATACCTACGGCGATTTGTTCGCGCAGATCGTCGCCTCGTTCGGCCCGGGCGTGGCGTTCAACCTCAAGCCCAAGCAACTGGCCAAGACCGAAGACCTGACCGCGCTCAACCGCATCCAGATCCAGATGAGCGCCCTCAGCCCGGAAGACGGCGGCTACGTGCTGCTCAACTTCAGCCAGCCGCTGGACGACGAGATCCAGGCCGTGCTGGTGTACGGCAACGACCTGCCGCGCGTGCTCGAATTGTGCGCTCAAGTGGGTATCAACGGCGAACCATCCCTCGAAGCTCTGAAAATCGCCCTACACGTGTGAAATAAAACGGAACCCCCGCCAGGGCTGGCTATCCTACAAGTGCATGCCCCCACTTAGGAGCGACACCATGGGTTCCACTTTCAACGGCCTGATCGGGCTGATCATCCTGGCGCTGGATATCTGGGCGATCATCAACGTGTTCAAAAGCGGTGCCAGCACGGGCGCCAAAGTGTTGTGGATCCTGTTGATCCTGCTGCTGCCGGTACTGGGCCTGATCATCTGGGCGATTGCCGGGCCACGGGGCAACGTGCGTATCTGACGGTTCTCTGGATTCACAGTGAACCATTCCCTGTGGGAGGGGGCCTGCTCCCGATAGCGGTGAGACCGTCACAGAGGCAGTGACGGATTCACCGCTATTGGGCAGGCCGCCTCTCACTTGTGTTGCCCTGCACATATTTGTGTATCGAAATATTCGCTACACAGAATTTTCACATTCCATCCAAGACAATTCGCCGGCTTTTTCTTCCTGCCAAGGCTCTACCTCAAGAGCCCTCAATGGCGGGGCAGGTGTGCGCGCTCAGTAATTAATAGCCTTGCTGCCGTTGATCGGGCACCATTCGCGCCACTGCATTATTCAGCCACTTCAACTTCCAATGGGTCCTGAAACGACATGGCAAACCCGGACGCCCTGAGTCAGCAGCGAGCTTCTAATCGCCTGCTGCAACCGACCGTCAAATCCCATCTGGCATACACGCTGCTTTGCGCACTGGTCATGATGGTGATGTTATCCCTGCTGCGCCTGGCGCTGCTGGTCTACAACCGCGAGATGATCCTCGACACGCCGGCTTCGACCTTCCTCGAGGCCTTTGCCAACGGCCTGCGCTTTGACCTGCGCCTGGTGGTGTACCTGAGCATTCCGTTGCTGCTGGCACTGTTCAGCGTACGGGCCATGGCTGCGCGCGGGTTCTTCCGTTTCTGGCTGACCCTTGCTTCCAGCATCGCCCTGTTCCTGGGCCTGATGGAAATGGACTTCTACCGCGAATTCCACCAGCGCCTCAACGGCCTGGTCTTCCAGTATGTGAAGGAAGACCCGAAAACCGTGATGAGCATGCTCTGGTACGGCTTCCCGGTGGTGCGCTACCTGCTGGCCTGGGCCGTGGGCACACTGATCCTGAGCATGGCTTTCAAGGGCGCCGACCGCGCGACCCGTCCGCGCGGGCCCTTCAGCGGTGGCAGCGTCAGCTCCCGCCAAGTGGCGCCGTGGTACAGCCGCATCGCCGTGTTCGTGGTATGCCTGCTGATCGCGGTAGTTGCTGCGCGTGGCACCCTGCGCCAGGGCCCCCCGCTGCGTTGGGGTGACGTGTACACCACCGACTCCAACTTCGCCAACCAACTGGGCATCAACGGCACCTTGTCGTTGATCGCTGCGGCCAAGGCGCGCTTCTCCGAAGACCGTTCCAACATCTGGAAGGCCACCCTGGAGCAACCGCAGGCCACCCAGACCGTGCGCGACATGCTGGTACTGCCCCAGGAAAAACTGGTGGATACCGACACTGCCGCCGTGCGTCGCGACTACACGCCCCCGGCCGAGAAGACCCTGCCGATCAAGAACGTGGTCGTGATCCTGATGGAAAGCTTTGCCGGTCACTCGGTGGGCGCATTGGGCCGTCCGGGCAACATCACGCCGTACTTCGACAAGCTGACGAAGGAAGGCCTGCTGTTTGACCGCTTCTTCTCCAACGGCACCCACACCCACCAGGGCATGTTTGCCACCATGGCGTGTTTCCCGAACCTGCCGGGCTTCGAATACCTGATGCAGACCCCGGAAGGCAGCCACAAACTGTCGGGCCTGCCGCAACTGCTGAGTGCGCGTGATTTCAACGACGTGTATGTCTACAACGGCGACTTCGCCTGGGACAACCAGTCGGGCTTCTTCAGCAACCAGGGCATGACCAACTTCATTGGCCGCAATGACTTTGTCGACCCGGTGTTCTCCGACCCTACTTGGGGCGTGTCCGACCAGGACATGTTCAACCGTGGCCTGGAAGAACTGAAGGCCCGTGAAGGCGGCAAGCCGTTCTATGCCTTGCTGCAAACCCTGTCCAACCACACGCCGTATGCGTTGCCGTCGCCATTGCCGGTGGACAAGGTCACCGACCGTGGCAGCCTCAACGAGCATTTGACGGCCATGCGCTACTCCGACTGGGCCCTGGGCCAGTTCTTCGAGAAGGCCCGCAAGGAGCCGTACTTCAAGGAAACCCTGTTCGTGATCGTGGGCGACCACGGCTTCGGCAACGAACAGCAGATCACCGAGATGGACCTGGGCCGCTTCAACGTACCGATGCTGATGATTGCACCGGGCATGCAGGAGAAGTTCGGCGAGCGTGACCACACCGTAGGCACTCAGATCGACATCGTGCCGACCATCATGGGCCGCCTGGGTGGCGATACCCTGCACCAGTGCTGGGGCCGTGACCTGCTGAACCTGCCGGAAGGCGACAAGGGCTTCGGCGTGATCAAGCCCTCGGGCAGTGATCAGACCGTCGCCCTGGTCACCGATGACCGCGTGCTGGTATTGCCCAAGGAAATGCCGCCGAAACTCTGGGCTTACGAACTGGGCGCGAACCCGACCGGTAAAGTGATCCCCGAATCGCCGGACGAGGCCGCACTCAAGCAGAAACTCGAGTCGTTCCTGCAGACCGCGACAAAAAGTTTGCTGGATAACACCGCGGGCGTGGTGGACGGCAAGCCGGACTAACTAACCGGCAATAAAAAAGAGGCCATGAAGGCTAATGCCAGTCAGTTAAGCTGACTGGCATTTTTGTTTTTGATCGGGTACTTCTGCGATTTCAGCCGGATAGCCCGAGGATAAATGCGCTCTTCCCGGCGATGCGGCAACACATAGTGCGAGGCCGAGGCATGCAGTTCGGCGAGATATTTGGGGATGTTCCCTGATCGATCCGCAGAACGCCGTTGATAAACCTCAGGATCGCCCAGGTACACGCGCTGAAGCTCAGTTCGCACGGATGAATGCCCGGACAATGGCGGGTCATTTCCACCCTCTGATAGCATTTCCAAGGGTAAGCGCCGCTTGCGCAAGGTGGCGACACCGGCCTGTTCCAAGGCCTGCTCGACCAGAGCGGGGTCAAGCAACGAGTCCAATCCCTCGAGGGAATCGGGAGTCGAGACGAAGTTGTGGGTTAGTTCCAATGCTCGAGCTAAACGCATAAAAAAATCCGATGCCTATTCAGGCACCGGATTTTGATTTCTTACGGCCAAAGGTCAAGCAACGAGGCTTAACGGATCGGCATTAGCCATGAAGGCCTGTTTTTTTAGCGCGGCTTTTATATTTTGCCGAGCAGCAACAACACCAGCAGGACGACCAGCACGACACCCAGGATACCCGACGGGCCATAACCCCAGCTGCGCGAGTGGGGGAAGACCGGCAGACCACCGACCAGCAGGAGGATCAGGATAATGATCAGAATGAGGCTCATGGTTTTCTTCCTTAAAATGGTTGTGTGCAAAAACCGATAATGTAACGGTAGGCCTGCCCGTTTAAATGCAGACGCCTTAACAACTCCGACCCAGCAACTTTGCAGAAAATTCCTTATTTTTTTTAACCCACTTCATAAACTTGCTTATTTCCTTTAATGCACGGCGTTAGTTGAAAAATATTGAACTTAGGCCTCGCCGCAGTATCCGACCCGGCCAGCGGTTTGCCTGGGGCATTCATCACCCTGATGGTGCGTGGGTGTGGGAAAAAGCTTCGCTACACTGCCGGTCACTTCTTCCGTGAACCACAAGGCTACTTCCTATGCAAAATCGCATGATGATCACTGGTGCAGGGTCCGGGCTGGGCCGTGAAATCGCTCTGCGCTGGGCCCGCGAGGGCTGGCAGTTGGCCTTGTCGGACGTCAGCGAGCCGGGCTTGCAGGAAACCTTGAAGCAGGTGCGCGAGGCGGGTGGCGATGGGTTTATCCAGCGCTGCGACGTGCGTGACTACAGCCAGCTCACCGCGTTCGCCCAGGCCTGTGAGGTCAAGCTGGGGGGCGTCGACGTGATCGTCAACAATGCGGGCGTGGCCTCGGGTGGGTTCTTCGCCGAGCTGTCCCTGGAGGACTGGGACTGGCAGATCGCAATCAACCTGATGGGTGTGGTCAAGGGCTGCAAGGCGTTCCTGCCGCTGTTGGAAAAGAGCAAGGGCCGGATCATCAACATCGCGTCCATGGCCGCGCTGATGCAAGGGCCGGCGATGAGCAACTACAACGTGGCCAAGGCCGGCGTGGTGGCGTTGTCGGAGAGCCTGCTGGTGGAACTCAAGCAGCAGGAAGTCGGGGTTCACGTGGTGTGCCCGTCGTTCTTCCAGACCAACCTGCTGGATTCGTTCCGAGGCCCGACTCCAGCGATGAAAGCCCAGGTTGGCAAGCTGCTGGAAAGCTCGCCCATTACCGCCGCCGACATTGCCGACTACATCTACCAGCGCGTCGCCGAAGGCGAGTTCATGATCCTTCCTCACGAGCAGGGGCGCATGGCCTGGGCGTTGAAGCAGAAAGACCCACAGTTGCTTTATGACGAAATGACCAGCATGGCCGACAAAATGCGCGCCAAGGCCCAGGCAGCCAAGGCCTGACTTCTGCACCAGGATTCACATCGGATGTGTGTCAGGCCCGGAAATGCGGTGGTTCAGTCACAGTTGTATTGACTGAGCCACCGCCTTCGCGAGCAGGCCCGCTCCCACATTTTGTTAAGTGTTCCGTCAGTAAAGTTACCTGTTCCTGTAGGTTGCGCCTGATTTCGTCGCAAGGCATTGATGGCTTCGGTCTCAATCGCGCATGGTCAGTGTCCTTTCACTGTTAAAAGGGCAACCGCCATGCTGGTCTTAAGCCGCGCCGTAGGCGAAGTCATTTCCATCGGCGATGACATCGCCGTGCACATCCTCGAGTTGAACGGTACCCAAGTGAAATTCGGCATCGAAGCGCCGAAGGGCGTGCAGGTGCACCGTGCAGAGGTCTACCAGAAGATCCTCGACCGCCAGGGCAGCGCCACGCATCCGGTGCCGGTGCCCAACCTCTGACGTCAGTCGAACAGGTGCTTGGGCACGTCGTGCTTGAGCATCAGTTGGCATTGCTCGCTTTCCGGGTCGAATACGATCAGCGCCTGGCCTTTGGTCAGCGCCTGGCGGACGCGCAACACGCGGGTTTCCAGGGGCGTGTCATCGCCGTTGTCGGTGCCGTCGCGGGTGACGAAGTCTTCGATGAGGCGCGTCAGGGTGTCGACTTCAAGTGCATCGTGGGGAATCAGCATACAGGCCTCGGGTGGTGGATCCCGGCGATCCTACTGCGCCGGGACCGGAGTTGCCAGTCTCAGGATTTATTGCCCACCAGGCTGTCCACCGACGGCACCCGCGTGTCGCTCTCCATCTGCGTCTCGTGCTCGATCTGATGGCTGAAGCGGTCGAGTGAACCCTGGGCCGGCTGTGCATCGCTGGCGAACACCGGCGGGCTGAGGATGTAGGCCCCCAGCAGGCGACTCAAGGCGGCCAGGCTGTCGATGTGGGTGCGTTCGTAACCGTGGGTGGCGTCGCAACCAAAGGCCAGCAGCGCGGTGCGGATGTCATGGCCGGCGGTTACGGCCGAGTGGGCGTCGCTGAAGTAATAGCGGAACAGGTCGCGGCGCACCGGCAGTTCATTGTCGGCCGCCAGGCGCAGCAGGTGCCGGGACAGGTGATAGTCGTAAGGGCCGCCGGAGTCCTGCATCGCCACGCTCACGGCATGCTCGCTGGAGTGCTGGCCGGGCGCGACCGGGGCGATGTCGATGCCGACGAATTCGCTCACGTCCCAAGGCAGTGCCGCCGCCGCGCCACTGCCGGTTTCCTCGGTGATGGTGAACAGCGGGTGGCAGTCGATCAGCAACGGCTCGCCGCTGTCGACGATGGCTTTGAGCGCGGCAAGCAGCGCGGCGACGCCGGCCTTGTCATCCAGGTGACGGGCGCTGATGTGCCCGCTCTCGGTGAATTCCGGCAACGGGTCGAAGGCCACGTAGTCGCCCACGCTGATCCCCAGGGAATCGCAGTCGGCACGGGTGGCGCAGTAGGCGTCCAGGCGCAGTTCGACGTGGTCCCAGCTCACTGGCATTTCATCCACGGCCGTGTTGAACGCATGCCCGGAAGCCATCAACGGCAACACGCTGCCACGGATCACACCGTTGTCGGTAAACAGGCTGACCCGGCTGCCTTCAGCAAAACGGCTGGACCAGCAGCCCACCGGTGCCAGTGTCAGGCGACCGTTGTCCTTGATCGCACGCACGGCAGCGCCGATGGTGTCCAGGTGAGCGGACACCGCACGGTCGGGGCTGTTTTTCTGGCCCTTGAGGGTCGCGCGGATGGTGCCGCGCCGCGTCATTTCAAACGGGATGCCCAGCTCTTCCAGGCGCTCGGCGACGTAGCGCACGATGGTGTCGGTAAACCCGGTGGGGCTGGGAATGGCGAGCATTTCCAGCAGGACTTTTTGCAGGTAATTGAGGTCCGGTTCGGGGATGGTTTGGGTCATACAGACTCCTGTTGGCTTGTATTTGGGTGGTGCCAGCACTGGCCTTGTCGGGGGCAAGCCCCCCCACAGTTGAAGGTATTCACCACTCAAAATGTGGGAGGGGGCTTGCCCCCGATGGCAGCGGTGAGGGGACCCCAGTTCTCAAGCAGTCACTAACTATGGGGAAACAACAAATCCACAAACCGCTCAGCCGTCGGCTGCGGCTCATGATTGGCCAGTCCGGCCCGTTCGTTGGCTTCGATAAAGACATACTCGGGTTGATCGGCAGCGGGCACCATCAGGTCCAGGCCGACCATGGGGATGTCCAGGGCGCGGGCTGCACGCACAGCGGCGTCCACCAGCGTCGGGTGCAGGATGGCCGTGACGTCTTCCAGGCAGCCACCGGTGTGCAGGTTGGCGGTGCGACGCACGGCGAGGGTTTCGCCACGCGGCAGGATGCTGCTGTAGTCGTACCCTGCGGCGTGCAGGGTGCGCTCGGTTTCCGCATCGATGGGGATTTTGCTTTCGCCATCGGTGGCCGCCTGACGGCGACGACTCTGGGTCTCGATCAACGCCCCAATGGCGTGATGACCATCACCGGTCACCTCTGCCGGGCGACGAATCGCTGCGGCAACCACCTCGAATCCGATCACGAGAATGCGCAGGTCCAGGCCTTCGTGAAAGCTCTCCAGCAGCACACGGCTGTCGAACTGGCGTGCCGCTTCAATCGCCTGTTGCACCTCTTCGATGGTCTGCAGGTCCACCGCCACGCCCTGGCCTTGCTCGCCATCCAGCGGCTTGACCACCACGCGCTGGTGCTCGTCGAGGAACTCCAGATTGTCGTCGGCGCTGCCCGCCAACTGCTGCGACGGTAACTTCAAGCCGGCGCCCTTGAGCACCTTGTGGGTCAGGCTTTTGTCCTGGCACAACGTCATGCTGATGGCGCTGGTCAAGTCACTCAGCGATTCACGGCAACGCACCCGCCGTCCACCGTGACTCAAGGTGAACAAACCCGCATCGGCGTCATCCACCTGCACGTCGATGCCGCGACGATGGGCCTCTTCGACGATGATCCGCGCGTACGGGTTGAACCCTGCTTGTGGCCCCGGGCCCAGAAACAGCGGCTGGTTGATACCGTTCTTGTGCTTGATCGCAAAAGTGGTCAGCGCACGGAAGCCGAGCTTGGCGTAGAGGTTCTTGGCCTGGCGGTTGTCATGCAGCACCGACAGGTCCAGGTAGCTCAGGCCGCGGCTCATGAAATGTTCCACCAAGTGGCGCACCAGCACTTCACCCACGCCGGGGCGGGTGCATTGCGGGTCCACCGCCAGGCACCAGAGACTGCAACCGTTCTCCGGGTCGTGAAAGGCTTTCTGGTGATTGAGGCCCATCACGCTGCCGATCACGGCGCCGCTGTCCTCATCTTCCGCCAGCCAATACACCGGGCCGCCTTGATGGCGCGGTGTGAGGCGTTCGGCATCCACGGGCAGCATGCCGCGCCCTTGATACAGCTGGTTTACCGCCAGCCAATCCGCCTCGCTCTGCACGCGGCGGATCCGAAAGCCGCGAAATACACGGGTGGCAGGGCGGTAGTCGGTGAACCACAGGCGCAGGGTGTCGGACGGATCGAGGAACAGTTGCTGCGGGTCAATCCCGAGGATTTGTTGGGGCGCGGCGACATACAGGGCGATGTCCCGCTCGCCCGGCTGTTCGTTGAGCAGTTCCAGCGCCAGGCTCGATGGATCGGGAAACGTATGGCCGATCAACAACCGGCCCCACCCGCAATGCACGGCAATCGGGCCGGGGCTCTGCGGGCTGCCATCCTCGGCCAGTCGGGCTTGCAGGCGCTCGTATGTCGGCGCCTGGCCCTTGAGCAGACGTTGGCTATAAGCCGCTGCATGGGGTTTCATCGGTCAGATTCCTTGTTCGCTGAGCCATAGGTTCAGCGCCGCCAGTTGCCACAACTTGGAGCCGCGCAGCGGCGTCAGTTGGCCTTGCGGGTCGGTGAGCAGTCGGTCAAGCATCGTGGGGTTGAACAGGCCGCGGTCCTGGCTTGGGTCCAGCAGCAGGTCGCGCACCCAGTTCAGGGTATCGCCTTGCAAATGCTTGAGGCCGGGCACCGGGAAGTAACCTTTCTTGCGGTCGATGACTTCACTTGGAATCACTCGGCGCGCCGCTTCTTTCAAGACCTGCTTGCCGCCGTCAGGCAATTTGAACTGGCCCGGCACGCGGGCCGATAGCTCTACCAAGCGGTAGTCAAGGAACGGTGTGCGCGCTTCCAGGCCCCAGGCCATGGTCATGTTGTCGACGCGTTTGACCGGGTCGTCCACCAGCATCACCGTGCTGTCCAGGCGCAGCGCCTTGTCCACGGCAGCATCGGCGCCGGGCATGGCGAAATGCTCGCGCACGAAGTCGCCGGCGGCGTCGTTGGCGGTCAGCCATTTCGGCGCGACGGTGGCAGCGTAATCGTCGTAGCTGCGGTCGAAGAAGGCCTGGCGGTAGGCGGCATACGGGTCGCTCGCACCGTCTACCTGCGGGTACCAGTGGTAGCCGGCAAACAGTTCATCGGCGCCCTGGCCGCTCTGGACCACCTTGCAATGCTTGGCCACTTCCCGCGACAGCAGGTAGAAGGCGATGCAGTCGTGGCTGACCATCGGCTCGCTCATGGCGCGGAACGCCGCGGGCAATTGCTCGATAATCTCACTTTCGGCGATGCGCAATTGATGGTGACGGGTGCCGTAATGCTTGGCGATCAGATCCGAATACTGGAACTCGTTGCCCGCCTCGCCGCCGGCGTCTTCGAAGCCGATGGAAAAGGTGGACAGGTCCTGCACGCCGACTTCCCGCAACAGGCCGACGAGCATGCTTGAATCCACGCCACCGGAAAGCAGCACGCCAACGTCCACGGCGGCGCGTTGGCGAATCGCCACGGCTTCGCGGGTGCTGTCGAGGACGCGATCGGTCCAGTCTTCCAGGGTCAGGTTTTTCTCATCGTCACGCGGGCCATAGGGCAGGGTCCACCACACCTTCTGCTCGGTGTTGCCGCTGGCGTCGATGCGCATCCAACTCGCCGGCGGCAGTTTTTCGATGCCCGCCAGCAAGGTGCGCGGCGCCGGCACTACGGCATGGAAATTCAGGTAGTGGTTGAGGGCAACCGGGTCGAGGATCGGGTTGATGTCGCCGCCCTTGAGCAGCGCCGGCAATGCCGAGGCAAAGCGCAGGCGCTGGCCGGTGCGCGACAGGTAGAGCGGCTTCACGCCAAGACGGTCGCGGGCGATGAACAGGCGCTGGGCGTCACGTTCCCAGACGGCAAACGCAAACATGCCGTTGAGCTTGGGCAGAAGCGCCTCGCCCCAGGCGTGATAGCCCTTGAGCAGCACTTCGGTGTCGCCACCGGAATAGAAGGCGTAGCCCAAGGCTTCCAGCTCTTCTCTCAATTCCGGGAAGTTATAGATCGCGCCGTTGAACGCCAGCGACAGCCCCAAATGCGAATCGACCATCGGTTGGGCCGAGCCGTCCGACAGGTCCATGATTTTCAGGCGTCGGTGGCCAAGGGCGATCGGGCCCTGGGCGTGAAAGCCCCAAGCATCGGGGCCGCGAGGGGCCAGGTGATGGGTGATGCGCTCAATCGCAGCCAGGTCGGCAGGTTGGGCATCGAAACGTAATTCTCCAGCTAATCCGCACATATATTCCTTACCGGTTTTTCCGTTGGGGAGGGATAGACACTCAATACGCCCAAAGGGCGCGTACCCAGAAACTGACACGGGGCCTATGTGGGAGTTTTAGAACAATACGTTATAAGGCACATGGCCTTGATTCGTGTCGCAGCGCTTCAGGCGTCGTGTGGCCTGCAGGCGGGGGGTGTTACATAGCGTCGGGATACATGGGGATATTCGGTAAAAAAGGGCGCCAACAAGGTGGGTATTCGAATGCGTTTTTAGCCCCTGCACGCTTACGGTGGTCCATCAAATTGCAGCACACAAAGGACGCTGAACCCATGATGGAAAAACGTGATTTAAGTGCAGTTGCCGATCAGGTGACCGAAGAGGAACTGCTGACCGTCCTGCTGGAGGCGACCGGCGATCTGGATAAGGCACGGGTACTGCGCAACACCCTGCCTGCCTGGTTGGCCCTGGCTCAGCCGGCCACGCTTACAGCCCTTGAGCAAGCCCATCGCGACAGCGAGCTGCCGCGTATTCAAGTCAGGAAACTGTTCGAAAAACTGCAGCCGTTGCATCAGTTCTGTGTGGAGCGCCTGCACGCCTTTCTGTTGAGCAAGGGCATCCGGGCGGTGGATGTCGAGCGTGATCAATTGGAACTGCCCACGATCAAGTTCAGCGGCTTGATGCCCCCCGTGACGGGGGCGTTAATCGAAACCATCACGTGGAAAAAGCTCAGCCTGGTGACGGCCGCCATGCAGAATTTCGATGCCGCCAAGGCCGGCAGCGGTGGTGTTTCCCCACAGGCCTTGGTCCGTAGCGCGGCGACCCGCCGCGCGGTTGCGGGCCTCTCCGTGGAACACTTTGTCGGGTATTGCCGCGAGCTGGACCTGGGGGAGGCCTACCAGCGTCATATTCGTGACGTGTTCAACCTGCCTGCGCCCCATGAGCGGCTTGAAGCCAACTCGGGCTACAACCCGGCAGCCGTGAGTATCGGTCAATCGAAGCTCCTCGACATGCAGATCGACCTACACATGGCGTGCGCCAGGCAGGACGTGAGTGCCGCCGCCGGCGAGCGTCTGCTCAAGCTGATCAAGGCCGACCGCCCGGCCGAACAATTGACGTTCCTGCTTGCGCTGGAAAAGCCGTGGATCTGGCAGGGTGTGAACATAGACGGCGCCTGCCTCTGGGGCGTGTTGGTGATTTGCGATGCGGACCCGGGTCAACTCGACGGTGGGTCGCTGCTGGTGTACATGCCCAATGAACCGTTCAGACCCTGGTTCGAATACGAAACGCTGGAGGACTTCGAGGTGTACCTGACCTTGAAGCTACAGGTTGAAACCTACCGTAAAACCTTTGAAGCCTACCTTGATGAGCACGAGCGGTTGGGCTTCTTCCAGCGTTTCGACCAAACCCGGCAACTGGGGAAGTTGGAACCCACGGTGGTCGCAACCAATTTTTCATCGTTTTATTTCAACGCGTTCACCGGCAAGATCCAGCGCGATGCCCTCGCGTTGGCCGTGCCGACGGCGCAGGTTGACGAGGATGCCGACGAGGCACGCTGGCTGGCCTACCTGGAGGCCGGGCTGGACCTGTTGAATGTGGCCTCGTTCGTGGTACCCGTATTGGGCCAACTGATGATGGGCGTGGCTATCGGTCAACTGCTGGGGGAAGTCTTCGAGGGGATTGAGGACTGGGCTCATCACGATGATGCCAACGCCCTGCGGCACTTGGCCAATATCGGTGAAAGCATTGCTGCAATGATCGCCTTCGCGGCGGGAGGGCGCATTGTGGGGGCGCTCAAAAAGCGGGTCATGTCTGCCGATTTTTTTGGCAACGTCGAAGCCATCACCCGCACTGACCAGCAACCACGGCTGTGGCGTCCACGCCTGACACCCTATAGCCACGCCGTGACCCCTGAACCGTGGACGCCCAATGTCCGAGGCATCCATCAGGCCAAGGGCAAGTCGTGGATCAGGCTCGATGGCTCGGTGTACTCGGTTGAGTTCGACCCCGCGATTGGCCAATGGCGTATCAATCACCCAACGCGTCCCAGCGCCTATCGCCCGCCGATCACCCACAACCATCATGGGGGGTGGCAGCATGCGTTCGAGCGGCCTGAGCAGTGGCAGGACCTTTACTACAACCTGATCCGGATCGATCCCGAACTTGAAGCCTTGAGCACGGGAGATGCCACCTCGATTGCTGCCATCACCGACATGAATGTGCCTCGGGCGCGACGGTTGGCGCTGGGGCATCAGGCGCTGCCGCAGCGTTTCCACGATTGCCGGGTGCGCATCGAGCAGCATTACAAGGTCGAGCGTTTGATCGGCCAACTGGGGCGCGGGGAGGTGCCCGCTGCCGACACGGCGCGCATACAGATGCTGGCGATCCCACTGATGCCCGGCTGGCCCAAAGGGCGGTTCATCGAGTTGTTGGATGCGGAGGAATACCTGCTGGAAAGCTACCCGGATGTCAGCCCCTTCGACTACGAAGACCTGAGCGTCCACGTGACCCAGCAACAACTCAAGAACGGGCAGCTCATGCAGACCATTTTGCAGGCGCTCACCGAGGATGAGCGCACCGCCTTGCTGGGTGAAACGGTGGCGCTGGACAACGCCTCGCCGGTGCTGCAGCAACGGTTGTTACCCACCCTCAAGGCCCATCAGCAGGCACTCACGCAGAAGCTGTTCCTGGACCAGGAAGGTACGCCCCTCGGCGAGTTGCAGGCGCTCAAGAACGCGCACCCGCAGTTGTCCAATCGAGTGGCCGCGCAACTGTTGGGCGCAGCCACCCATGCGCAGCGTGAGCGTCTGCTGAAGACCGGCCGAGTGCCGCTGGCGCTTGCCGAGCAAGCACGTGGGGCACTGGCTCGGATGGAAGAGGATGTAGCGTTGACCGGCCTGTATCTGCCCGAACAGGCCTTGCCCGCGACCCGGCGCATTGCGTTGGGCGTGGCGCAACAATTGCCGCAGTGGCCGCGGGACCTGGCCCTGCAGCTTCGTCAACAATCCGTGAGCGGCGAGGTACTCGCCCGCGTGGGAAGTTCTGCCGCGACCGTGCAGCGTACCGTGGTGCAGACCGCTGAAGGTTTCCAGCCTTTCGATGATGCGAACCAGGCGCTGGCCGAGCCTAGCGGTGGGCCGCATGGTTTTTATCAGGCCGTGGTGCAGGTTTTGCCATTGGAGAGCCGGGCCGCCCTGGAGTTGATGGGAGACGCCGCGCCGCAACGATTGCTCAACCGGATACGGTTGAACAGCCAGGGGCAGCGGCGGCGCGTCAGGGCCTTCATGCAATCCGATGCGAAGGGTATCGAGGCCGAGCCTGTCGCTTGCATCCAGGCCGCGCCGCCCACCCAGCTGCCAATGGCACCTGCATTGATGCGCAAGATGAGAAAGCTCTATCCGCTGCAGGATGACACCCATCTGACGGAGCTGATCGAGCGGTCGGGCAGTGATCAATTGACTCGCGCCAAGGCTGTCGAAAGGCTGGAGCAGCAATTCGTCAAGTTGCACCGCGCGTTGAAAACCTGGCGCAGTGACCGCTCGGCCTTCAGGCCAGAAGAAGCGCCGCTCTGGGATTACCGGCTGACCCGGCAACAAGTGGCCAAAGCCATCGAGCAGGGCTGGAAGTGCATGACGTACTTGACTGATCACAAGCGCAGAAGCGTACCGGGACTGTCACTTGACGGCATGTTGCATGCACCACTGCCGACATTGCCACCCCAGTTGAACTTCGAACAGGTGCAATCGCTGTCCCTGGGGCAAATGACGCTCGACGATTCGGTCGCTTACTTTCTCAAGCACTTCAAGGGCATCAAACACCTCAACCTGGCCGGCAACCAAGTCACGCGGCTTCCTCATGTACTGTCCCAGATGCCACGGCTGGAATACTTGTGCCTGGCCGATAACGCGCTGCAGCTCAACGAATACTCCAGGACCACGCTGGCTGGGCTGCGCAGTCTGCAGGTGCTGAACTTGAGCAACAACCCGCTGGTGGAAGCGCCCGATGTCAGCCACATGTTCATGCTGCAGGATCTGATAGTCCGAAACTGCCGCCTCAAGGAATTTCCCAAGGGGGTTTCGCGCCTGCCGTATCTGGAAGGCCTCGACCTGCGTGAGAACAACATCAGCGTATTGCCCGAGTGGTTGTTCCAGATGCCGAGAACCTATACCCAGATCGTCAATTTGCGCCATAACCCCTTGAATGCGGACAGCGAGCAACTGTTGAGCGACTATCGCAAGGCGCACGGTATCGGCATGGGATACCTGGAGGATGACTTGACTCGTATGACCGAACAGCGGGCGCGGGAGCTTTGGCTGGCGGATGATCGAGTGGCCCGGTTCGATGAAAAAGACCTGACGTGGTCGGGCTTGCGAGACGAACCGGGTTGCGAAGGCTTATTCAACTTGCTGGCCCAGTTGGGAGGGGCCGCCGACACGATCCATGTGCGTGAGGACATGGACCGACGGGTGTGGCGGGTTCTTGAAGAGGTCGGCGCCGATAGCGAACTGCGTGAGGACGTGTTTGAGCTGGCAGCGTTGGGGTTGAATTGCGATGATGCGGCGGCAGTGAGTTTCAGCGAGCTTGAGGTGTTGATTGAAGTTCGTAACGCGACGCGTCTGACCCAAATCGGGCAAGTGTCCGCTACCCCGCTGTTGAACCTGGCGCGGCGCCTTTTCCGGCTCGACCAACTCAGGGAGCTGGCCGCCAATCATAGCGTCGAACACCCTTCGGCTGATCCACTGGAGGTCGAGCTGGCATTTCGGACCGGGCTGGCGGAGCGATTTGACTTGCCCGGCCAGCCCAAGCATATGCGCTTCGCCTCCCTCAGCGGTGTGACGGTGCAGGCACTGAGGGAGGCGGAAAATCAGGTCAAGGTTGCCGAGATGTCACCCAAGCTGCTGAAGTACTTGGTGGGATTGCGATTCTGGGTGGATTACCTGAAGCGAACGAACCAGGCAAGCTTCGACAGTCTGTATGAACCGTTCAACGAACGTTCCCAGAAGCTGTTCGACCAGCGCTTGAAAATGCGCGATGCGAGCTACCGCGAACAAATGAGCAGCATCAATGACGAACGAGATTTGGTCGAAACCGCCGAGTTGGAGCGTCTGACCCAGGACGCGATAAAACACCGCGACCTGGGCCTGTGCCAAGCGCCTTAGGCCTTGGCGGCATTGCTGCGGATCAACCCGCGCACCGCAAATCGATTGGGGTGGCAGGCCTGCGCCACACTGAGAGGCACTGGCAGTGGTTCGCCCTCCAGCCAGGCGGCCAGCAACTCGGCAGACAAGGGGGCCGTAATCAGGCCGCGGGAGCCGTGACCGCTGTTGACATACAGGCCTGCCAACCAGGGGCAGGGCGTGTCGGGCACGCTGCGCGCATCCTTGCGTAGCACTTCATAGGCCTGGACGAATGCGGCGCGGTCGGCCAGGGGGCCGACAATCGGCAGGTAGTCAGGGCTGGTGCAACGGAAGGCGGCGCGACCCTGCAGGGTGGCCGGGTCGAGGCGGTCGGCGTGCAAGCGTTCGGCCAGGTCGGCGGAAATCTCGTGGAGCATCGCCAGGTTGCCGGCATGGTCGGCCGCCGTGGGCGTGAGGTCGTCGTTATTGAAATCAAAGCTGGCGCCCAGGGTGTGTTCGCCCAATCGCGGTGGTGCGACGTAACCCTCGGCGCACACCACGGTGGTCAATGCCTGACTCTGGTCGGTTTGCGGCAGGCGGGTGATCTGCCCACGGATACGCTTGAGGGGCAGGTCGGCAAAGCGCTGGACCTCGGCGGCGCCGGCCAGGACGACGACGCAAGCGCTGGCCAGCAGGCGTTCGCCGTCCCAGGCTTGCCACTGTCCGTCGACGTTGCGCAGCTCGAGCACTTCGTGGTGCGTTTGCACCGTTATGCCTGGCTGGCTCGCTTGCCATTGGCACAGCGCGGGCGGGTGCACCCAGCCGCCTTCAGGGAAAAACAGCCCGCCGTGTTCCACGGCGATGCCGGCTTTGGCCTGCGCTTGAGCGCGGTCGAGCAGGTGCAACAAGTTCGGCGCAAAGGCCTGGGCAAGTTGCGCCTGGCGCTGGGCTTCCTTGGCGTCGAAGGCGAGCTGCAGTACGCCGCAGCCGTCCCAGTCGACGCCACGGTGCAGGTGTTCCAATGCCCGGCGCGTGTAGCCGAAGCCCGCGACGATCATCTGTGACAGCGCGGTGCCATGGGCCGATAGCTTCAAATAAAGCACGCCCTGAGGGTTGCCGGACGCTTCCTGGGCCAGGGCCGTATGGCGTTCCAGCAGGCTGACCTGCCAACCCCGTGTCGCGAGGCTGGCTGCGGTAGCACAGCCGGCCAGGCCGCCGCCGATCACCAGGGCGTGGCGCTCGCCTTGAAAACGTTCAGGTCGGGCGAACCAGGGTTTGGTGCGCTCCGGCGCAGGCACGTCCTCAGGCCATCCGAGAAACTCCCCGCGCAGGATCTCCCACTTATGGCCGATGCCCGGCGTGCGCTTCATCTTGAACCCGGCGGCGTTGATCAGTCGTCGCACCCAGCCGGTGCTGGTGAACGTACTGATGGTCGAGCCCGGCGCCGCCAACCGTGCCAGCTCACTGAACAATTCGGCCGTCCACATCTCGGGGTTTTTCGCCGGCGCGAAGCCGTCGAGGAACCAGGCGTCGACCTGCGCGTCCAACTGCGGCAGTTGCTCCAACACATCGCCGATCAGCAGCGTCAAGGTCACGCGCCCGTTGTCGAGTATCAGGCGTTGGAAACCCTGGTGGATGGCGATGTATTGCGCCAGCAGTTGTTCGGCCAAGGGCTGCAGTTCGGGCCAGAGGGCAAGGGCGCGCTGCAGGTCTGCGTGGCTCAACGGGTATTTTTCGACGCTGACGAAATGCAACCGCGCACCGGCCACGGCGTGTTGTTCGAACAACTGCCAGGCGCACAGGAAGTTCAGGCCGGTGCCGAAACCGGTCTCGCCAATCACCAGGCGCCCACCCGCGCTCAGCGCCGCGAAACGTTCCTGCAGACGGTTCTGTTCCAGGAACACATAGCGGGTTTCTTCAAGGCCTGACTGGTCGGAAAAGTACACATCGTCGAACACCCGCGAGTGCGGACGGCCTTGGTCATCCCAGTCGAGCTGGGCGTGGGTGATGGGGTTCATGGGCGGCTCGGTAAAGGCAAGGCGGCCATTCTAGCCGATCAACCGGCATTGGATTGACCCACGGCAAGCAACGATGGAATTTCCTCCCGCGCAGTGCTGCCCAATCCGCTAGTCTTGAGCCATCTTGAAACGGAGCTGCCCATGTTCGAATCCGCCGAAATCGGTCACGCCATCGACAAAGACACCTACGACGCCGAAGTGCCCGCGCTGCGCGAAGCCCTGCTGGAGGTGCAGTACGAGCTGCAACAGCAGAAGCGCTTCCCGGTGATCATCCTGATCAACGGCATTGAAGGCGCCGGCAAGGGCGAGACCGTCAAGCTGCTGAATGAATGGATGGACCCGCGCCTGATCGAAGTGCGCACCTTCGACCAGCAGACCGATGAAGAACTGGCCCGCCCTCCGGCCTGGCGTTACTGGCGCCAGTTGCCGGCCAAGGGGCGCATGGGGATTTTCTTCGGCAACTGGTACAGCCAGATGCTCCAGGCGCGGGTGCACGGGCAGATCAAGGACGCACGCCTGGACCAGGCCATCGCCGGCGCCGAACGCCTGGAAAAAATGCTGTGTGATGAAGGTGCGCTGATCTTCAAGTTCTGGTTCCACCTGTCCAAGAAACAGATGAAAGCGCGGCTCAAGGCGCTGGCCGACGACCCGCTGCACAGCTGGCGCATCAGCCCGCTGGACTGGCAGCAGTCCGAGACCTACGACAAGTTCGTGCATTTTGGCGAGCGCGTGTTGCGCCGCACCAGCCGCGACTATGCGCCTTGGCATGTGATCGAAGGCGTGGACAGCAACTACCGTGGGCTCACCGTCGGCAAACTGTTGCTCGAAGGCATGCAAAACGCCCTGAAACTGCCCAAGGGCAAGGCCAGCGGCATGAACCCGGCGCCGTTGATCGCCTCGGTGGACAAGAAGAGCCTGCTGGACAGCCTCGACTTGAACCAGCGCCTGGACAAGGACGATTACGAAGAACAACTGATCACCGAGCAGGCACGTTTCTCCGGGCTGATGCGCGACAAACGCATGCGCAGGCATGCCTTGGTCACGGTGTTCGAAGGCAACGATGCGGCAGGCAAGGGCGGCGCGATCCGCCGCGTGGCAGCGGCGCTCGACCCGCGTCAGTACCACATCGTACCGGTTGCCGCGCCGAGTGAGGACGAGCGTGCCCAGCCTTACCTGTGGCGGTTCTGGCAGAAAATCCCGGCGCGCGGCATGTTCACCGTGTTCGACCGCTCGTGGTACGGCCGCGTGCTGGTGGAACGCATCGAGGGCTTCTGCACGGCGGCGGACTGGATGCGCGCGTATGGCGAGATCAATGACTTCGAGGAGCAACTGCGCAACGCCGGGGTGATCGTGGTCAAGTTCTGGCTGGCCATCGATAAACAGACCCAGCTGGAACGCTTCCAGGCGCGTGAAGAAATCCCTTTCAAGCGTTTCAAGATCACCGAGGACGACTGGCGCAACCGTGACAAGTGGGACGACTACCGCGCCGCCGTCGGCGATATGGTCGACCGCACCAGCACCGAAATTGCACCTTGGACCCTGGTGGAAGCCAATGACAAGCGCTGGGCACGGGTCAAGGTGCTGCGCACCATCAACCGCGCGCTGGAAGACGCGTTCGAGGAGTCCGACAAGCACGACAAGAAAGGCAAGAAGAAGTAGGCCTATATGCGGGGTGAATGATCGTCGCGATTGGAATCAGCAGGATCTATGCTCGATCAACTCCCAACCATGACAAGATCGAGGTAGCCCATGCGTGAAGTAGTGATCGTCGACAGCGTGCGAACCGGCCTGGCCAAATCCTTTCGCGGCAAGTTCAACCAGACCCGTCCGGATGACATGGCGGCCCATTGCGTCAACGCGCTGCTCACCCGCAACGGCATCGACCCGGCGACAGTGGAGGATTGCATCGTCGGCGCCGGCTCCAACGAGGGCGCACAGGGCTATAACATCGGGCGCAACGTGGCGGTGCTGTCGCAACTGGGCACCGGCACGGCGGGGATGACCCTCAATCGCTTCTGCTCCTCGGGCTTGCAGGCGATTGCGATTGCCGCCAACCAGATCGCCTCGGGGTGCAGTGACATCATTGTCGCCGGTGGCGTCGAGTCCATCAGCCTGACCATGAAAAGCGTCAACACCGACAACCTGATCAACCCGCTGCTGAAAGAGCAGGTGCCGGGCATCTATTTTCCCATGGGCCAGACCGCCGAAATCGTCGCCCGGCGCTACAACGTCAGCCGCGACGAACAGGACCGCTACGCCCTGCAAAGCCAACAGCGCACGGCCCAGGCCCAGGCCGACGGTTTGTTCAGCGATGAAATCGTGCCAATGGCGGTCAAGTACAAAGTGGAAGACAAGCACAGCGGCGACGTGCAGGTGCTCGACGGCGTTGTCGATCGTGACGACTGCAATCGCCCGGACACCACGTTGGCCAGCCTGCAAGGCTTGAAACCGGTGTTTGCCGAAGACGGCTCGGTGACGGCAGGCAACTCCTCGCAGCTGTCGGACGGCGCCTCGATGACCCTGGTGATGAGCCTTGAGAAAGCCCTGGCGCTGGGGCTCAAGCCCAAGGCGTTTTTCCGTGGCTTTACGGTCGCGGGCTGCGAGCCGGACGAAATGGGCATCGGCCCGGTGTTCTCGGTGCCCAAGCTGCTCAAGGCCAAGGGCTTGCAGGTGGCGGATATCGACCTGTGGGAACTCAACGAAGCCTTCGCGTCCCAGTGCCTGTATGCGCGCAATCGCCTGGAAATCGATAACGCGAAGTACAACGTCAACGGCGGTTCGATTTCCATCGGCCACCCCTTCGGCATGACCGGCTCGCGGCAAGTGGGCCATTTGGTACGTGAGCTGCAACGGCGCAACCTGCGTTACGGCATCGTCACCATGTGCGTGGGCGGTGGCATGGGCGCCACCGGATTGTTCGAAGCGGTGCGCTGATCTTCGCTACACAAAGTGCGACGGGTGCCCCTAGAATGCGGCTCCACTTCCTCTGGCTTCTGGGGCACTCATGCACATTTCTTCCGGCCGCTGGGTCTATGGTTTTCTCCTGACCCTGCTGACCGCGCTGCTCTGGGGCATCCTGCCGATCAAGCTCAAGCAGGTGCTCCAGGTCATGGACCCAATCACCGTCACCTGGTTTCGCCTCACCGTCGCCGGCGGCTGCCTGTTTGTCTACCTCGCGCTGACCAGGCGCTTGCCCAGCCGCAAGGTGCTTGGCCCAAGGGGCGGTTGGCTGGTGGCCATGGCTGTGTGCGGGCTGGTAGGCAATTACGTGCTGTATCTGGTGGGCCTGCAACTGCTCAGCCCCGGCACCGCCCAGTTGGTGGTGCAGATGGGGCCGATCTTCTTGATGATCGCCAGTGTGTTTGTGTTCAAGGAGCGTTTCAGTCGCGGGCAGGTGCTCGGGTTATTCGTGTTGATTGCAGGCTTTGGCCTGTTCTTCAACCAGCGTCTGGAGGAGTTGCTGACGTCCCTTGGCGCCTATACCGCTGGCGTGCTGACCATCCTGCTGGCCACCTCGATCTGGGTGTTCTACGCCCTGGGGCAGAAGCAGTTGCTGACGGCGTGGAATTCGCTGCAGGTGATGATGGTGATCTACCTCTGCTGCGCCGTGCTGCTCACGCCGTGGGCGCACCCGCTGGAAGCGTTGGACCTGAGCCCGTTGCAAGGTTGGCTGCTGCTGGCGTGCTGCATGAACACCCTGGTGGCCTACGGTGCATTTGCCGAGGCACTGGCGCACTGGGAAGCGTCGCGGGTGAGTGCGACGCTGGCACTCACGCCGTTGGTGACCTTTGTCGCGGTGGCGCTGGCGGCGTGGCTGTGGCCGGACTACGTGCACGCTGAAGACATCAACGCCCTGGGGTATGCCGGGGCGTTGGTGGTGGTGCTGGGTTCGGCAACCGTGGCGCTGGCGCCGTCGTTGATTGCCGGGCTCAGAGCCCGGCGTTTGCGCATGGCGTCCTAGGCGCCGAGCATGTCCTGCGGGCGCACCCACTGGTCGAACTCAGCGCTGGTGAGATAGCCCAGATCCAGCGCCGCTTCCCGCAGGGTCAGGCCTTCGGCATAGGCCTTCTTGGCGATCTCGGCGGATTTGTCATAGCCGATATGCGGGTTGAGCGCCGTCACCAGCATCAGCCCGCGCTCCAGGTGTTCGGCCATTTGCACGGCATCCGGCTCCAGCCCCGCGACGCAGTGCTCCTGGAAGTTGTTGCAGCCATCGGCCAGCAAGCGGATCGACTCCAGCAGGTTGTGGATGATCACCGGCTTGTAGACGTTCAACTGCAAGTGGCCCTGGCTGGCGGCAATGCCAATGGTCACGTCATTGCCCAGCACCTGGCAGGCCAGCATCGACAGCGCTTCGCACTGGGTCGGGTTGACCTTGCCCGGCATGATCGAGCTGCCGGGTTCGTTGGCCGGCAGCTTCACCTCGGCCAGCCCGGCGCGTGGACCGGAGCCGAGCAGGCGCAGGTCGTTGGCGATTTTCATCAGCGCAACGGCCAGGGTTTTCAGCGCGCCGCTCAAGGTGACCAGCGGCTCATGGCCGGTGAGGGCCGCGAATTTGTTCGGCGCAGTGACAAACGGCAGGCCCGACAGCGCGGCCAGTTCGGAGGCAATCGCCTCGCCAAACCCATGGGGGGCATTGAGCCCGGTACCCACCGCCGTACCGCCCTGAGCCAGTTCGTAGACGGCAGGCAGTGCCGCCCGCACGGCGCGCTCGGCGTAATCGAGCTGGGCGATGAACGCCGACAGCTCCTGGCCGAAGGTGATGGGCGTGGCGTCCATCATGTGGGTGCGGCCGGTCTTCACCAGTTTCATGTGCTTGGCGGCCTGTTCGGCCAGGCCACCGGACAACGTGGCGATCGCCGGCAGCAAACGCTGATGCACGGCCTGCACGGCGGCGATGCTCATGGCCGTGGGAAAGCAGTCGTTGGAACTCTGGGAGCGGTTCACGTGGTCGTTGGGGTGCACCGGGCTCTTGCCGCCGCGGTTGCCGCCGGCCAGTTCATTGGCGCGCCCGGCGATCACTTCGTTGGCGTTCATGTTGCTCTGGGTGCCGCTGCCGGTCTGCCAGACCACCAGCGGGAACTGGTCGTCGTGCTGGCCGGCAAGTACTTCGTCGGCGGCCTGTTCGATCAGGCGGGCGATGTCCGCGGGGAGATCACCGTTACGATCATTCACGCGCGCGGCGGCTTTTTTGATCAGGGCCAGGGCGTGCAGTACCGCCAGGGGCATGCGTTGCTCGCCGATGGCGAAATTCACCAGTGAGCGTTGGGTCTGCGCGCCCCAGTAAGCGTCATCCGGGACTTGGACGTCTCCCAGGCTGTCGGTTTCGGTACGGCTCATCAGTCACACTCCTTGAGGTCGGTTTGCGCAGTTTAGGCCGTGATCGGCCGGGTGGGTTCCATTAAAGACTTTTCATCGGGCAATCCCTGTCTGGCAAGGCCCGGGGTTGAGCCATGAGGTTTTTTAGGCGCAGAATGGGCGCCCTTGGGGTCTTACCTCGCCTGCTAGAAAAGGAAACTCGATGACTCGTCTTCGTGCCATCTGTACCGCGGTTGCTCTGGTTTGCGCCAGCGGCCAGGTGCTTGCCGATACCGCCAGCCACAACGCCAGTGCCGAAGCCTTCCTTACCCTGGCCCATGCCGACAAGCTGGGTACCCCGGTGTACATGCAAGTGCAGCAAATGTTCGCCCAGCGTTTCGAACAGACCAAGGCACCCGCCGCCAAGCAGTCCGTACTGGACAGCTACCAGGCCAAGGCCAACGCCGCCCTGGACCAGGCCATTGGCTGGCCGAAGCTGAAACCGGACATGGTCAAGCTCTACACCACCAACTTCAGCGAATCCGAGCTCAAGGACCTGGTTGCTTTCTACCAGTCGCCACTGGGCAAGAAAGTCCTGGAAAAAATGCCTCAGCTGACCCAGCAATCGGCCCAGATGACCCAGGCCAAGCTGGAAAGCGCCGTACCGGTAGTGAACAAGCTGCTGGAAGACATGACCAACGAGCTGTCGCCTAAAGCCGCCGCTCCGGCCAAGAAGAAGTAAGCAGGAATGACCATGCAACAGCGTATCGAAACGGCGCTTGCCGACCTGGGCACTGACCACCTGAGCGTGCTGGATGAAAGCCACATGCACAGCCGTGGCTTGCAGACCCACTTCAAGGCGGTGCTGGTCAGCCCGCAATTCGAGGGGCTCAACCGCGTCAAGCGCCATCAGAAGGTCTACGCCACCCTGGGCGACCTGATGAGCGAGTTTCATGCGCTGGCGCTGCATACCTACACGCCCGAGGAATGGGCGAAAATCGACGCAGCCCCGGCCTCGCCGACCTGCGCCGGCGGACATGATTGATGAGCGGGTGTCTCTGACACCGGGCATTTGTTAGAATCCGCAACGCGCCGCTTAGCCGGCGCGTTTTTTTTGCATCCGGTTCACCCCTTACGAGGGTAGCCACCTGGAGAGAATACCCATGACTCAACCGATCGTCGTGGCGGCACTGTATAAGTTCGTCACCCTCGAAGATTACGTCGCCCTGCGCGAGCCACTGCTGCAGGCAATGGTCGACAACGGCATCAAAGGCACCCTGTTGATTGCCGAAGAAGGCATCAATGGCACCGTGTCCGGCACCCGCGAAGGCATCGACGGCCTGATCGCCTGGCTCAAGAACGACCCGCGCATGGTCGACATCGACCACAAAGAATCCTACTGCGACGACCAGCCGTTCTACCGCACCAAGGTCAAGCTCAAGAAAGAGATCGTGACCCTGGGCGTCGAAGGCGTCGACCCGAACAAAAAAGTCGGTACCTATGTTGACCCGCAAGACTGGAACGCCCTGATCAGCGATCCGGAAGTGCTGCTGATCGACACCCGTAACGACTACGAAGTGTCCATCGGTACCTTTGAAGGTGCGATCGACCCGAAAACCACCAGTTTTCGCGAATTTCCCGACTATATCAAAGCCAACTTCGACCCGGCCAAGCACAAGAAAGTCGCCATGTTCTGCACCGGCGGCATTCGTTGCGAGAAGGCGTCGAGCTACATGCTCAGCGAAGGCTTCGATGAGGTTTACCACCTCAAGGGCGGCATCCTGAAGTACCTTGAAGAGGTGCCGCAGGAAGAAACCAAATGGCAGGGCGACTGCTTTGTTTTCGATAATCGCGTCACGGTGCGCCACGACTTGAGCGAAGGCGACTACGATCAATGTCATGCCTGCCGCACACCCGTGAGCGTCGAAGACCGCGCCAGCGAGCACTACGTGGCTGGCATCAGTTGCCCGCATTGCTGGGATAAGCTGCCCGAGAAAACCCGTCGCAGCGCCATCGACCGGCAAAAGCAGATTGAGCTGGCCAAGGCCCGCAATATGCCGCATCCGATTGGCTTCAACTACAAGCAATCTCCTTCCGAGGCCTGAGCCATGTCCGCACGCCTGCTCTATGTTATGGACCCAATGTGTTCCTGGTGCTGGGGCTTTGCTCCGGTGGCCGAGGCATTGGTGGAGCAGGCCCAGGCTGCCGGGGTGGAGCTGCACCTGGTGGTGGGCGGTTTGCGCACCGGCAGCGGTGCGGCGCTGGAGCCGACGACCCGGCGCTACATTCTTGAACACTGGCAGGCCGTCACCGACGCCACGGGACAGCCGTTCAAGCGCGAAGGCGCGTTGCCTGACGGTTTTGTTTACGACACCGAACCGGCTTGCCGTGCCATCGTCACCGCCCGCAGCCTGGCGCCGGATTGTGCGTGGACGCTGCTGGGGCTGATCCAGCGCGCGTTTTATGTCGAGGGCCGCGACGTGACCCTCGCCAGCGTGCTGGTGGAGCTGGCCGAGCAGGCGGGCATCCCGCGTATCGAGTTTGCCGGCGCGTTTGACCGCGCCGAGCAGCACGCTGCGACGGCTGCCGATTTTACCTGGGTGCAGGACCTGGGCATCGCCGGCTTCCCGACGCTGCTGGCCGAGCGCAATGGGCAGCTGGCATTGCTGACCAATGGTTACCAGCCGTTGTCCGAGCTGTCGCCGCTGTTGGGCCGATGGCTGGAGCGGGCCACCTGTGCATGAACCCGCCCAACGCAACGACCGCCTGACCTGGGCGGAAATTCGCCGCCTGGCCCTGCGGCACAAGAAAAAGCTGTGGATCGCCAATGGCGTCGCCGTGCTGGCGACCCTCTGCAGCGTGCCTATTCCTCTGCTGTTGCCGTTGCTGGTGGACGAAGTGCTGCTGGGCCACGGCGATGCTGCGCTCAAGGTGATGAACCACGCGCTGCCGTTGGATTGGCAGAAAGCCGCCGGTTATATCGGCCTGATGCTGCTGGTGACCCTGATGCTGCGCTGTGGCGCGCTGGTGTTCAACGTGGTGCAGGCGCGATTGTTCGCGCGGCTGGCCAAGGACATCGTCTACCGCATCCGCGTGCGCCTGATCGAGCGGCTCAAGCGTATCTCCCTCGGCGAGTACGAAAGCCTGGGCAGTGGCACGGTGACCACGCACTTGGTCACTGACCTGGATACCCTGGACAAATTTGTCGGTGAAACCCTCAGCCGCTTCCTGGTCGCGATGCTCACCCTGGTCGGCACCTCGGCGATCCTGGTGTGGATGCACTGGCAACTGGCGTTGTTGATCCTGTTGTTCAACCCGCTGGTGATCTACGCCACGGTGCAACTGGGCAAGCGCGTCAAGCACTTGAAAAAGCTGGAAAACGACAGTACATCGCGCTTCACCCAGGCGTTGACCGAAACCCTGGACGCCATCCAGGAAGTGCGCGCCGGCAATCGCCAGGGGTTTTTCCTCGGGCGCCTCGGCCAGCGTGCGCAGGAAGTGCGCGACTACGCGATCAACTCCCAGTGGAAAAGCGACGCGTCCAGTCGCGCCAGTGGCTTGCTGTTCCAGTTTGGCATCGACATCTTCCGCGCGGCGGCGATGCTCACCGTGCTGTTTTCCGACCTGTCCATCGGCCAGATGCTCGCGGTGTTCAGTTACCTCTGGTTCATGATCAGCCCGGTCGAACAGTTGCTCAACCTGCAATACGCCTATTACGCGGCGGGTGGGGCGCTGACGCGGATCAACGAACTCCTGGCGCGGGCCGACGAGCCGCAATACGCCGGCGGGGCCGACCCGTTCAGCGGGCGTGAGACCGTCGGCATCGAGGTGCGGGGCCTGAATTTCGGCTACGGCGAAGAGCGGGTACTCGACCAACTGAATCTGAGCATCGCGCCGGGTGAAAAGGTTGCGATTGTCGGCGCCAGCGGCGGCGGCAAAAGCACCCTCGTGCAACTGTTGCTCGGGCTCTATACGCCGCAGGCCGGGACTATCCGTTTTGGCGCTGCGACTCAGCAGGAGATCGGCCTGGAAACCATCCGCGAGCACGTTGCCGTGGTGCTGCAACACCCGGCGCTGTTCAACGACACGGTGCGCGCCAACCTGACCATGGGCCGCGACCGCAGCGACCAGGCCTGCTGGCAGGCATTGGAAATCGCCCAGTTGGAAGCGACCGTCAAGGCATTGCCCCAAGGATTGGACAGCGTGGTGGGTCGCTCCGGCGTGCGGTTTTCCGGCGGGCAGCGCCAGCGCCTGGCCATCGCGCGCATGGTGCTGGCCGAGCCCAAGGTGGTGATCCTCGACGAAGCGACGTCGGCACTGGACGCCGCAACCGAATACAACTTGCACCAGGCGCTGGCGCGGTTTCTGAGCGGGCGTACTACACTGATCATTGCTCACCGTCTGTCGGCCGTTAAGCAGGCGGATCGAGTATTGGTGTTCGACGGCGGTCACATCGCTGAGGACGGTGGTCATCAGCAATTGATTGCCGATGGCGGTTTGTACGCCAAACTCTACGGACACTTGCAACAAGTGCGTTGATTTTGACCTAGGCTGAGCTATCGGGAGCGGATTCTCGCGTGCGTAACCAGCAGTGCATGTGCAAGGGGCTTCATGAAGCAAAAGCGGACTCTCGGAACGCCTCGGCTGTTGGGCATAGTGTGGCCCTTTATCGCCGTGGTGCTGTTCCAGGCATTGTTGGGCTGCGTCAGTCTTTACGTGCTTTCAGCGGTGCGCGGTTATGTGGCAGGTGAAAGCTTGTGGTCCAAGGGCCAGAAAGATGCCATCTATTACCTGACGCTCTACGCCGACAATCGTGACGAAACCACCTTCCTCAAATACCGGCAGGCCATTGCGGTGCCCCAGGGTGGGCATGAGCTGCGCATTGCCCTGGACCGACCGACACCGGATATCGACGCTGCACGCCTGGGCATCCTCAAAGGCGGCAACCACCCGGATGATGTCTCCAGCCTGATCTGGCTGTACCTCAACTTTCGCCATTTCAGCTACCTGGAAAAGGCCATCGAGCTGTGGACCGTGGGCGATGGCTACCTGGTGCAACTCGATGACCTGGCGCAGGAGATGCACCGTTCGATCAACAGCGACCACGTCAGTGCCAATGATGTGCGCCAATGGAAGGCACGCATCATCGCCATCAACGAGGGCGTGACGCCTGCGGCCAAGGCGTTCAGCGATGCGCTGGGCGAAGGTTCGCGGGTGATCCTGCGGCTACTGCTGATCACTAACCTGGCCACGGCCCTGGGCTTGATTGTGCTGGCACTGCTGCGCACGCATAAGCTATTGGCCCAGCGTCACGCGTTCGCCGACGCGCTGCAGCAAGAGAAGGAGCGGGCGCAGATTACCCTGGAGTCGATTGGCGACGGGGTGATCACCACCGATGTCGACGGTGCAATCACCTACATGAACCCGGCGGCCGAGGCGCTGACCCATTGGAAGTCTGAGCAGGCGCAAGGGCTGCCCCTGGCGGCGTTGTTCAGCCTGCTCGACGACAATGCCCAGCCGGATGGCTTTACCTTGATCGAACACATCGTCAAGGGCCAGCTCAGCGGCGGCAGCGAACATTCCAAGACCATCCAGCGCCTGGATGGCAGCACGGTGTCGGTGACTCTGGTGGGCGCGCCGATCCGCAGTGCAGGGAAGGTGACCGGTGCGGTGCTGGTGCTGCACGACATGACCCAGGAGCGCCAATACATCGCCAACCTGTCGTGGCAGGCGACCCACGACGCCTTGACCGGCCTGGCCAATCGCCGCGAATTCGAATTCCGCCTCGAGCAGGTGCTGAGCCCCGCGGCGCAAGCGTTGAATGGGCGGCATGCGCTCATGTTCCTCGACCTCGACCAGTTCAAGCTGGTCAATGACACTTGCGGCCACGCAGCCGGGGACGAGCTGTTGCGGCACATCTGCGCATTGCTGCAGTCGGACCTGCGCGAAGGCGATACCCTGGCACGCCTGGGGGGCGATGAATTCGGCATCCTGCTGGAGAATTGCCCGGCACCGGTGGCGGAAAAGATCGCCGAAAGCCTGCGCCACACCGTCCAGAGCCTGCATTTCGTGTGGAAGGGCCGGCCGTTCATGACCACCGTCAGCATTGGCCTGGTGCATATCGGCCAAACCCCGACCACCCTGGAAACTTCGCTGCGTGCCGCCGACATGGCCTGCTACATGGCCAAGGAAAAAGGCCGCAATCGCGTGCAGGTGTACCACGCCGATGACTCGGAACTCTCCCTGCGCTTTGGCGAGATGGCCTGGGTGCAGCGCCTGCACATGGCGCTGGAAGAGAACCGCTTTTGCCTGTACGCCCAGGAAATCACCCCCCTGGGGCACACCGACGGTGGCGACGGGCACATCGAGATCCTGCTGCGGCTGCACGACGAGGCCGGGCGGATCATTTTGCCCGACAGCTTCATTCCGGCCGCCGAACGCTATGGCCTGATGACGTCCCTGGACCGCTGGGTGGTGGAGAACGTCTTCCGTATCATCGCCGGTTGCATGCAGGCATATCCGGGACGGCCGATGGCCATGTGTGCGATCAATCTGTCAGGCATTACTATTGGCGATGACGACTTTCTCGGGTTTTTGCGTGAGAAGTTTCATACATACAATATTCCGCCGGCGATGATCTGTTTTGAAATTACCGAAACCAGTGCGATTGCAAACTTGGGCAGTGCGATCCGCTTTATCAATGAACTCAAAGCCTTAGGCTGTTACTTTTCCCTCGATGACTTTTGTGCCGGAATGTCCTCATTCGCTTATCTCAAACATTTACCTGTAGACTTCCTGAAGATCGATGGAAGTTTCGTAAAGGATATGCTGGACGACCCGATTAACCGCGCGATGGTCGAAGTGATCAATCACATCGGCCACGTCATGGGTAAGCGCACAATTGCAGAGTTTGTCGAGACACCGCAGATCGAACAGGCGTTACTCGAAATTGGTGTGGATTACGCTCAGGGCTACCTGATTGAACGACCGCAATTGTTTACCTTTGATAGCTTGCAGTGTCGCCCCGCGCGGCCGCAGCCACTGTTATTCAAGGCACCCGGCACATTCCGCTGAAACATTTGCTGGTCTGTACAATCACACTAAAAAAGGAGCCCCACAGTGATCGACACTTTCAACAGAACCGGCCCGCTAATGGAGGCCTCGAGTTACCCCGCCTGGGCGCAGCAATTGATCCAGGACTGTAGCGAGAGCAAGCGCCGCGTTGTCGAACACGAACTGTACCAGCGCATGCGTGACAACACGCTGAGCGCCAAGACCATGCGCCACTACCTGATCGGTGGCTGGCCTGTGGTCGAGCAGTTTGCCTTGTACATGGCACAGAACCTCACCAAGACCAAGTTTGCCCGCCATCCCGGGGAGGACATGGCGCGTCGCTGGTTGATGCGTAATATCCGGGTGGAGCTGAACCACGCCGATTACTGGGTACATTGGGCGCGGGCCCATGGCGTCAGCCTGGAAGACTTGCAGACCCAGAACGTGCCGCCGGAGCTGCATGCTCTGAGCCATTGGTGCTGGCACACCAGCTCCGCCGATTCGTTGATCGTTGCCGTGGCAGCGACCAACTACGCCATCGAAGGGGCGACCGGAGAATGGTCGGCCGTGGTGTGCTCGACTGGCGTCTACGCGGCCGCCTTCCCCGAGGATGACCGCAAGCGCGCGATGAAATGGCTGAAAATGCATGCCCAGTACGACGATGCACACCCGTGGGAAGCGTTGGAAATCATTTGCACCCTGGCCGGGATGAACCCGAGCAAGGCCCTGCAGGTGGAGTTGCGCCAGGCCGTGTGCAAGAGCTATGACTACATGTACCTGTTCCTGGAAAGCTGCATGCGCCTGGAGAAAGAAAAGGCCCCAGCGGCGGTGCGTGAGCGCCAGGCGCGGGTCGCCAGCGAGGCGTGAGGGTTTGACCTGTGGCGAGGGAGCAATCTCCCTCGCCACGGTTGTGGCCGTCGGGTTAACCGGCCATTGCGAGGCGATTGCGACCTTCGCGCTTGGCCACATATAACGCGTTGTCAGCCCGGCGCAACAGGCTGTCGGCAGACTCGGCGGCCAGCAGGGTCGAGCAGCCCAGGCTGACCGTCAATTCGATACGTGTTCCATCCGCCCAATAATCCTGGGCCTGTGCCGCCTGGCGCAGGCGCTCGCCCACCATCGCCGCCGCGTCCCGGCCGGTGTTGGACAGCAGGATCAGAAACTCTTCCCCGCCAAACCGAAACACCATGTCCACGTTGCGCAACTGGCCCTTGATGGCGCCGGCAACCGCGCGCAATACCTTGTCGCCGGCCGTGTGGCCGTGGGTATCGTTGATGTTCTTGAAGTGGTCGATGTCCAGCATGAGCAAGGACAGCGGGTGCGAATGCCGGCGAGCCATATCGATTTCCCGTTGCAGGGTCTGATCCATGGCAATCCGGTTGCCCGTTTCCGTCAGTGGGTCGCGCAGGGCGCTGCGGGTGGCGGCGCGGTAGAGCAGGGCGTTGCGCATCGGGTAGAGGAGCGTGGCCAGCAGGGATTCGAGCTGTCCGAGTTCCTCTTCGGTGAGGCGCTGGTTGCGGCGAAACACCAGTTCCCCCAAATGCTCGCCTTCATGACTGAGGCTGTAGCTGACCGAGTGATGGCCGCGATGGCCGAACTCCAGGCGCAGGTCGCTGGCCTTGTGACGGTACTGCAGGGCGTCCAGCGGCACCAGGCGTTGAATCTCGCGGAAAAACACGGCGAGGATGCGATCAGGTTCCAGGCTGGTCTGCAATTGCAGCCCAAGCTGCTGACGAAGCTGCGTGACAGTGATGGGGCGACGGGGCAGCAAAGAGGGTTGGCCAAAGCCCAGGCGTTGCAATTTGGCACTGTCAAAGTCAATTGCGTTGGTCTGGGTGGGTGTTTTCATAAGCGAACGGCCTCTAAGCACTTAACTGTCTTACAGGCTCGATGAGAATGGCGAATGCCAAGCGTCTTACTGTTCCGTCAGTTCCGTAAAACATGGATACAGTTTAAACCGCTTTGCACAGGGTTATAACCCCTGGGCACTGCCGCACGTCTTGTCATCGCAGAACCTGCTTGTAAGAGATAAGAGCCAGATTCATGCCAAATCGTTTTAAATAAATAAAACCCCTTATAAATCAATCAGCTGATTTTCTGGTGGATTATCAGCCGATAAATAATGACGTCAGTTATTTGGCAAGTTGCCGGCGAATGAGTGGCAACTTACTTGCTGATCTGTACCAGGGTGGTGTGGTCGATCTGCTCGATGGAAGTGACACCGGTGAGCGTCATGGCCACGCGCATTTCCTTGGCAAAGATATCCAGCAGGTTTTCCACGCCGCGCTGCCCGTCGGCAGCCAGTGCGTAGGCCGGTGCGCGTCCCAACAGGCACGCCTTGGCGCCCAGGGCGAGCATGCGGACTACGTCGAGCCCCGAGCGAATGCCGGAGTCCACCAGCACCGTGATGTCATCGCCCACGGCGTCGGCAATCGCCGGCAGGGCCTTGGCCGTGGATAGCACGCCATCCAGTTGGCGGCCGCCGTGGTTGGAAACCACGATGCCGTCGGCGCCGAAACTCACGGCGTCCTTGGCGTCCTCCGGGTCGAGAATGCCCTTGATAATCATCGGACCCTTCCAGAATTCGCGGATCCACTCTAGGTCCTTCCAACTGATGGAGGGATCGAAATTGTTCGCCAGCCAACCGATGTAATCCTCCAGATGGGTGGGTTTGCCGAGGTATTTAGAGATATTGCCCAAGTCATGGGGGCGCCCCATCAGGCCCACGTCCAATGCCCATTGCGGCTTGGTCACGGCCTGCAGCATACGGCGCTGCGCCGCGAAGGGCCCGGACATGCCCGAGTGGGCATCCCGGTAGCGCGCGCCCGGTGTGGGCATGTCCACGGTGAACACCAGTGTGGTCACCCCGGCTGCCTGGGCGCGCTCCAAGGCATTGCGCATGAAGCCGCGGTCCTTGAGCACATAGAGCTGGAACCAGATCGAGCGCGGGCATTGCGACGCCACTTCTTCAATCGGGCACACCGACACCGTCGACAGGCACAGTGGAATGCCTTTGTTGGCCGCCGCCTTCGCCGCCTGCACTTCGCCGCGCCGGGCGAACATACCGGTCAGGCCCACGGGGCTGACAATCACCGGCATGTCCAGTTGCTCGCCGAAGACGGTGGTCTTCAGGCTCAGGCTGTCGACATTGCGCAGCACACGCTGGCGCAGGCTGATCTCGGCCAGGTCCGAACTGTTCGCGCGCAGCGTATGTTCGGCGTAGGCGCCACCGTCAATGTAATCAAACAGGAACCGCGGCAGCTTGCGCTTGGCAACTGCGCGGTAGTCGGAGGCAGACGAGATTATCATGCAGGCATTCTCCACAGGGCAGGGTGAGCTCACCATAAGCAAATTTATGGCATGATAAAAACAACTTTTATCACTAGTATCCAGTCGCAAAAGGAATACTGATGAACCTCAGAACATTGCGCGCTTTTGTCGAAGTGGTGCGCCTGGGTGGGTTCTCCCAGGCGGCCGAGGCGGTGTCGTTGACGCAATCGAGCGTCAGCAAGGCCATAAAGACCCTGGAAGAAGAACTGGGCGGGCCGCTGCTCAATCGCCTGGGGCATCGCAATGAGCTGACGGCCGCTGGCGAAATTGCCTACCGCCGGGCCTTGGTGCTGCTCGCCGAACACACGGACCTGGTCGACGAGATCAGTAACCTTCGCGGTCTCAAGCATGGCCGCCTGCGCATCGGTTTGCCGCCGGTGGGCTGCGGCGTGCTGTTCGCCGCGATGTTCGCCACGTACCGCAGCCGCTACCCGGATATCGACATTGAACTCACCGAATACGGTAGCAAGAAGTTGCGAGAATGCCTGGAGGCGGGAGAGGTCGACCTTGCCGCCTTGCTGCTGCCGGTGGATGAAGATTTCAATTACCAACCGGTGCGCAATGAACCGCTGATGGCAGTGCTACCGAGGAACCACTTGCTGGCCGATCGCCGACGCATCGACTTCGCTGACCTGGCGGATTCGCCGTTCATTCTGTTCGAAGCCGGCTTCGCCCTGAACGCGAAGATCCTCGCCGCCTGCGAGCGCAGAGGCGTGACGCCGCGAGTGACCGCACGCAGCGGCCAGATCGACTTCATCGTCGACCTGGTCGCCGCCGGGCTGGGCGTTGCGTTCCTGCCGCGCATGCTGGCGTACAAACATCAACACGCCGGCATCGCCTTGATCCCGCTCGACGAGCCCCACACCGACTGGCACATCGCCCTGGCCTGGCGCGCCAGCGCCCACCTGCCACCCGCCGCGCTGGCTTGGCTCGAGCTGGCAAGGGAACAGCAAGTTTCAACCAGTCATCCGGATTAAACACCCCCTTCATCATAGAAAGCTTGACTTCCCCTTTTTAATCAGTAACATACGGCGCATTCCGCGATAGCTCAGTTGGTAGAGCAAATGACTGTTAATCATTGGGTCCCTGGTTCGAGTCCAGGTCGTGGAGCCAGATAGAGAAAAGCCTGCAGAGATGCAGGCTTTTTTTTTTGCCTTGGATTTCTCCGGGTGATCGAAGCGCACAGCGTGATCAGCATGAAGCCGTCTCTAATCCTACGATTCAGAGGTAAGCCCCATGAAAGTCGCTGCAGTCGTTTCAACCAAAGGCGGGCCGGGTAAAACCACGGTTGGCGCCAATCTGGGCGCGTTTTGTGCCGATGCTGGTGTTCGAACCCTGCTCATCGATCTTGATAATCAGCCGTCGCTGTCCTCGTTTTACAACTTGTCGCACGAGGCACCTGGCGGTACCTATCAGTTGATCACGAGCAAAGAGACTCGGCCTGATCAGATCATTTCTCAGACCTGTATCCCCAATCTATCGCTGATCAAATCGAATGATCCGTTCAATTTGCTGAGCAATTTGTTACTGCACGCTGCTGACGGTCGCCTGCGTCTCAAGAATTTGATGCCAGCCTTCGCGCAGGACTTTGATCTGATTCTGATCGACACCCAGGGCGCTCGCTCCATCGTGCTGGAGATGGCCCTGTTGGGTTCTCAAGTGGCTATTTCCCCCATCACGCCGGATATGTTGACTGCCCGGGAGTTTCAACGAGGGATGCTCCAGCTCTATCGGGACCTGGAACCCTTGGCAGCATTGGGAGCAGTGACACCCATGTTGAATATCGTGATCAACAAGCTCGATGCCACCAATGATGCAAATCTCATCTATCACACGCTGACCGAGACCTTTTCCGACCATCCAAAAATTCAGATGGTCCACACGACAATCCCCGCTGCGGTGAGTTTTCGCCGCGCTGCCACCGAAGGTGTACCTGCTCACCGGCTGGAGTATCGGCTCCCTACTCATCGGCGCTCGCCAACCGCTTTCAAGGTCATTAAAGAGCTCTCCATGGAGCTGTTTCCCGAGTGGCGCTTGAAGTTTGAGGCGATGAGCGAGGAGCGTTTGAGTCAGAACGTTTCGTTGCTATCGAAGAGGGCGGCCTTGGGGAGAGCGGCAGTATGAGCCTGCTTGATTTAGTCCCACCTCATTCGGTTGAGGCCGAGCAGGGCGTGATCGGTGGGCTGTTGCTCGATAACTCGGTTTGGGATCTGGTCGCTGACATGCTTTCAGCTGGAGATTTTTTCAGGCGTGATCACCGTCTGATCTACCAGGCGATCGGCCAGTGGTAACCGTTCCCAGGGCATGATTTCGACGGCGTGAGCGAGTGCACAGCCGAACCATAAAGGGAGGGCGAAACTCAGACGGCGCATTACTGGCCTCCTTGCTTGCTTAATGTTTTGGCGGCGGGAGAGGGGAGTGGAGTGATGCGTTGTGGAGGCGAGTCGTAGCAATCAAGCGCCAAACCGAATGGGTTCTTCTCGGGGTCGATGTCCTGGCGCACCACTTTCAAGGGGTAGCGTACAAAGGCTTGTTTGACCCGTTCGGAGCCGTAGAACTCTTCCGTTGCCAGGTCCAGGGTGACCAGCCATTTGTCTCGTCCTACCACCTGGACGCGTAGTTCTGGATTGTCGCCATAACCGCGTTCCGGAATCTCGAAAACGCTGCGAGTGTGACTGCGAAGTTCGCTGGCGGTTTGGCGTTTCTGGTAGTCGGTCTCCAGTTCTGCCTTACAGCTTGGCGTGAGATAGGCGCTGAGCTTGTGGAGGATGCGGGGGTAGTCTCGCTCACCGTCGGTAGGCCACCGGTTGAGCTGCTGGAAGATATAGAAGCTGAAAGTGTAGACCGACTCTGGAGGGACCTCCCACCACTTACGTGTGCTGCCAGAGCGAAGATCGGGCGGGTTGTGGATGGTCAGGTTTTTGGGAGCATCCCACCACCCGAACCCCATCATGACGGCGATGCTGAACATCAATCCACAGCCGGCTCGGAGGGTTTTGATGTGCGACTCAAGGCGGACCACTTCATTCTTGAAGCGGCTCATCGGCGGTGGCTCCTGCGGGTACTCCAGCGGCCTGAGCGTATCACCAGGTCAGCACCGCCGGCCCAGGCAGTCAGCAGGGTCCATCGTGTGGCAATGATCCACTGCAGCTGCCGATAGAGCCATGTCTCTGGCTTACCCCGCTTGTGGCGCCGCAGCAGTTTTCCCCCGATAAACAAGCCTAACCCTACGCAAAGCATCATCATCGTCGGTGCCAAAGCGATGCTTTGAAACAGCACCGCTGCGGCAATACCAAGCCCTAAGCCTGCAAGACCGCCACACCCCACGGTTACCCACATCTCATCGGCTGTTAGCCCCAGGACGATGACGGGTTGACGGTTAAGGCGTGTCGGCAGAAAGCGCAGCGTTCCGTCTGGAAGCTGTAGATCTGGATCGTGTGTCATTGTGCCTTCGCCTCACAGCACGCCAGTGCCTTTGGTCAGCAGCCAGATGATGATCACCAGGAGAAGAGCACCCACGCCGCAGGTGAGGCCGAACTGCCCCCAGGTCTTCTTGCCACTCTGGACTTCGGAGTAAGAGCCATAGGCGTGGTAGGCAACCCCACAGAAAGCGGCAGCAGCAATGGCCAAGGCGATCAGGCTTACGATATCGAAGCCATGATTTTGGAGCGTCTGGATGATGCCGTTGCCCTCACCACGACTGGGCGCTTCCATTTGAGGCAGAGCAGCGTGTGTCCCCGAAGTCATGACAGCAGAAAGAGTCAGCCCATAGAGCGAAAACCGGCGGGTGAGTTTTTTGAAGAACGGGCGAATGTGCATGGTTGCCTCCAATGGCAGTGATTGAACGTAGAGGTCGCTTTAGTGCAGCAACAGGAATGTAAGCAGGATGTAGATCAGGGTGACTTTCAGCGCCAGGCCTACGAATTTGGCCTGAGAAATCTGGCCCGTAGCCCAGCCTCGATAGCCGCTACCCAGTGCCCAAGCGGCAAAGATCAGTGCGGCGGCAAGTACCAAGGCTATGAAGAAGGTGGCGCTCTGCTGTGGTGTGAAACCGCCCATGGCCTGGAACGCACTGAGCTGCTGGGGGCTCATGCTCATGGCTGATCCTTTATGGATCGCGTGTAGTGCCCGGTGAGTTCGGTAGGGTTTCGAGGCTGGGCGCGAGATGGAGTGAGATAGCCATTGATGCCCTGGCGGATCAAATCGAGATCGGTCGACAAGCGATCGTAATCAAAGGCATATCGATCGGTTGGATCGGTGACGGCTGCTTTGGGTGCTGAGATGCGAGCTGCAGCATCGAGCTGGCGCAGGACCAAGGCGAGGCGTTGGTGCTCATCAGCATCAGTGCGGGCCAAGGCGGGGAGCGATACGCAGCTCGTGTAGGCGAAGGCCAGGAACAAAGATTTGAAAGGGCAGGGCATCAATGGCTTCCATGCGCAGAAGAGTTTTTCGAGCTTCGCGCAGGGGGGGAACTGTCGACATTAGAGAAACTGGATTCGGCGCAGGAGCTTTCCGACGGATTGGGCTTCAGAGCCCTCGCTCATGCTGTGATGAGTTCACCTTGTCTGTAGGTCATCGGTTGGAAAAACGGTAGGGCATTACTGTTTTACGCGCGGTACACGTCAGACGGTGCCCGGATAAGCGTAGGGATGTTTATATTCGGGGTAACGGAGTGGGGCGGTGGCAGGGAGCATAGCGTGGTTGTGAGTCGTAAAAAGAGATCGAAAGGTAGAGCTTTGCAAGGGATGCATGGCTCTGGTTGAATCGCCCCGGGTTTTCTAGACACTCTCCAGGCTCGCTGCGTAACGCTTTTCAAACTCTACCGGTGACAGCTGAT
>NZ_PCOZ01000008.1 GCF_002979555.1 Pseudomonas sp. MYb60
CAGCCTCATTTGCTGTCAAGTGATTATTTTCAGAAGTTTTCGAAGAATTCTTCAACAACTTCAACCACTTGCGCTTCCGATCACTCGTTAGCGGGAGGCGAATTCTACAGCGTTACACGCTGCTGTCAACACCTCTTTTTCAACTTCCTGATCACTTCGATGAACTGAAGCAACCTACTGCCGAAACCTACATAACTCATTGTTTACCAAGGAGTTTTCCGTTTCGACTGCGCCGGAAGTGGGGCGAATTATAGACATCTGGAATCTGTGGTCAAGCCTTAATTACACTTTTGTTTCAAAAGCTTAGCTTTTCGCCATAAGACGAGGGATTCGACGCATTACCGCAGGAATCCGCAGCACCAAAAGCAGTGCGCCTATAGATGCATAGATCGCCCACTCCTTCAGGTCCGCCCGAACGATCCACAGCATATGCAACAAACCCAGCCCAAGAATCACATACACCAACCGGTGCAGCTTCTTCCAACGTTTACCAAGTCGCTGCTGACTGTAGCGATTAGACGTCACGGCCAATGCCAGCAACGACAGGAACCCCAAGGCCCCCACAATGATATAAGGACGCTTGACCAGCTCGACGCCCAGTTGCGACCAGTCCAAACCGAGGACAAACACGCAATAAGCCGCCAGGTGCAGCACTACATAGGCAAAGCACCATAGCCCCAGTTGCCGGCGCACGGCTATCCACCCCGCCCAACCGCTCAGTTTCTGCAGCGGTGTCATGCACAGGGTAATCAGCAACAGGATCAAGGTGCCCAAGCCCTGTCGATCCACCAGCACCTTGCCCGGATCTGGCCCCAGCGCGGAGCTCCAGGCTTCATATAGCCAGAGCAACGGCCAGATCGCTGCCGCTATAAAGACGCCAATGCGCCACATCGGATAACGCATCAATAGTTCTTCCGCAGGTCCAGGCCGGTATAAAGAGACGCCACCTCGTCCGAGTAGCCATTGAACATCTGCGTCTCGCGCACATTCGGGCTGAACAGGCCACTCGGTAGACGCCGCTCCCGCGCCTGCGTCCAGCGCGGGTGATCGACCGTAGGGTTCACGTTGGCATAAAACCCGTACTCATTCGCAGCAATGCTCTGCCAGGTAGTTTTCGGTTGCTCGCTTACAAGACTGATCCGCACGATGGACTTCACACTCTTGAAACCATACTTCCAGGGCACCACCAGACGCAGTGGCGCGCCATTCTGATTGGGCAGTTCCCGCCCATACATACCCACGGCAAGAATCGCCAAAGGATTCATCGCCTCGTCCAGACGCAAGCCTTCAACATACGGCCAATCAATCAAACCGAAATTGGAGCGCTGCCCCGGCATGGTCTTGGGATCCTGAAGCGTTTCAAACCGGATGTATTTGGCCTTGGAGGTCGGCTCCACCTGCTTGAGCAAGGCCGAGATAGGAAAGCCCATCCACGGAATAACCATCGACCAGGCCTCGACACAGCGCAATCGGTAGATCCGCTCTTCCAGCTGATAGGGCTTCATGAAATCTTCCAGGGCATAACGCCCAGGCTTCGCCACTTCGCCATCGATCACAACACTCCACGGCTCGGTCTTGAGTGAGCCCGCATTTGCCGCCGGGTCGCCCTTGTCAGTACCGAACTCATAGAAGTTGTTGTAGTGGGTAGCGTCCTTGAACGGCGTGATGGCCTCGCCTTTCACCGTGACCGCTTGCCACTGAGTGTCAGGCAGCTTCTCGGCAAACCAACTCGGCGCCTTGCCTGGCTCGACGTCGGCATAACGAGTGGCTTCATCCGCCCCAGCCCAGCGCGGCAAGCTGCTGGCAGCCATACCGGCGAGCGCGCCGCCGAGCAAACTGCGACGAGAGAGGTAGAACGATTCAGGGGTGACATCCGATTCGTGGCAATCAGACGCTTTAGGCAATTTGATTAACATGGCAACTCCGCAGTATTGGAGGACTGATGCACCAATAGACTGCGGAGTATGGGGGAAATTACATTAAGGCAACGTTTTGTCCCGGCGCAGATGCAGCAAATATTGCACCGGGCCGGAAGCGGCGTAAACCAGGAATGCCAGCAGCAGGATTCGCGGCGGGTCACTGAATACGACAGCAAACACCAGCACCACGACAAGGATCGCTACAAAGGGTACGCGCCCCTTGAGGTCCAATTCCTTGAAGCTGTTGTATTTGATATTGCTGACCATCAGCATGCCGGCCGCCGCCACCATCAGGGCAACCAGGAACGACATTTTCGAACCCTGGATCCCGTAGTCACTGAACGCCCAGACAATACCCGCTACCACTCCCGCAGCCGCTGGGCTGGCCAGGCCAATGAAGTAACGCTTGTCGGCAGTGCCCACCTGGGTATTGAAGCGCGCCAGACGCAGCGCAGCGCCAGCCACATAGATGAAGGCAACCATCCAACCGACCTTGCCCATGTCACCCAGTGCCCAGGCAAACGCCAGCAGTGCGGGGGCGACGCCAAAAGCAACCATGTCGGACAGCGAGTCGTACTCGGCACCGAAGGCACTTTGGGTATTGGTCATGCGCGCCACCCGACCATCGAGGCCGTCGAGCACCATGGCCACGAAGATGGCAATGGCCGCAAAGCCGAAATACTTGCTAGCACTCGCCGCATCACCTGCCGCCAGTGCGCTCTGGGCACTCATGGAGTTGATAATCGAATAGAAGCCGGCAAACAGGTTCGCCGTGGTGAACAGGTTGGGCAGAAGATAGATGCCACGATGCCGGACCTTGCGGCCTTCCGCGTCATGACCTTCTTCGACATGCTCATCGATCGGCAGCATGCTTTCGGCGTCAGAAGCCTGGTTTGGCTCTTCGGGACGTTCGCTCATGGACTTTACCTTGCAACGGTGTGAAAAAATTCGACAGAAACTTGCGGCGAGTGTTCGCCAACAAACGATGCAGCTTTATACCAGAACCAGCCCCTCAAACGAAAAAACGCGGCCTAAGCCGCGTTTTTCCTTGATACGTGCGACTTAGTTCTTGTCTTTGTCGACGATCTTGTTGGCACCGATCCACGGCATCATGGAGCGCAGCTCCGCGCCGATTTTTTCGATACCGTGAGCGGCGTTGTTACGACGCTTGGCGGTCATCGAAGGGTAGCCGGTAGCGCCTTCGGTGATGAACATTTTGGCGTACTCGCCGTCCTGAATACGTTTCAGGGCGTTGCGCATGGCCTGACGGGATTCGGCGTTGATCACTTCCGGGCCCGTTACGTACTCGCCGTACTCGGCGTTGTTGGAGATCGAGTAGTTCATGTTGGCGATACCGCCTTCGTACATGAGGTCAACGATCAGCTTCAGTTCGTGCAGGCATTCGAAGTAGGCCATTTCTGGCGCGTAGCCCGCTTCAACCAGGGTTTCGAAACCGGCTTTGACCAGCTCAACGGTACCGCCGCACAGAACGGCTTGTTCGCCGAACAGATCGGTTTCGGTCTCGTCCTTGAAGGTGGTTTCGATGATGCCGGTACGACCACCACCCACGCCAGCAGCGTAGGACAGCGCAACATTCTTGGCGTTGCCCGAAGCGTCCTGGTAGATCGCGATCAGGTCAGGGATGCCGCCGCCACGAACGAATTCGGAACGCACGGTGTGACCCGGTGCTTTCGGCGCGATCATGATCACGTCGAGGTCGGCACGCGGCTGAACCTGGTTGTAGTGGATCGCGAAGCCGTGGGAGAAGGCCAGGGTGGCGCCCTTCTTGATGTTCGGCTCGATTTCGTTCTTGTACAGCGCGGACTGGAACTCGTCCGGGGTCAGGATCATGACCAGGTCGGCAGCTGCAACGGCGGAAGCAACGTCAGTCACTTTCAGGCCGTGGGCTTCAGCCTTGGCAACGGTGGCCGAGCCTTTACGCAGGCCAACAGTCACGTCAACGCCGGAATCTTTCAGGTTGCAAGCTTGAGCGTGACCCTGGGAGCCGTAGCCGATGATGGCGACTTTCTTGCCCTGGATGATCGACAGGTCACAATCTTTATCGTAATAAACTTTCATGAGGTTCCTCTATATATCCAGGCCGTAAGGCCATTCGCTAATTTGGGTTAGATGCTGAGTACTTTGTCGCCACGGGCAATCCCGGTGACACCACTGCGTACCGTTTCCAGAATCGAGGCCGTCCCGATCGACTGGATGAAGCTGTCCAGCTTGTCGCTTGTACCGGTCAGTTGAACGGTATAAACGCTGGCGCTCACATCGACGATCTGCCCGCGATAAATATCGGTGGTGCGCTTGATCTCGGCACGTTGGGCACCCGTGGCCTTGACCTTAACCAACATCAGCTCGCGCTCGATGTGGGCACTTTCCGACAGGTCGACCAGCTTGACCACTTCGATCAGCTTGTTGAGGTTCTTGGTGATCTGCTCGATCACCTCATCGTGGCCAACAGTGGTCAACGTCAGGCGCGACAGGGTCGGGTCTTCGGTCGGGGCCACGGTCAGGCTTTCGATGTTGTAGTTGCGTTGCGAAAACAGGCCGACAACACGGGACAGAGCGCCGGGTTCGTTCTCCAGAAGCAGGGAGATAATGTGCCGCATGATTAAGTACGCTCCGTCTTGTTCAGCCACATGTCGCGCATAGAGCCGTCTTTGATCTGCATCGGGTAGACGTGCTCGCTGGTATCCACCTGAATATCGATGAACACCAGGCGATCCTTCATGGCGAACGCCTCTTCCATCTTCGGCTTCAGATCTTTCAGATCGGTGATGCGAATGCCGACATGGCCATAGGCTTCAACCAATTTGACGAAATCTGGCAGCGACTCCATGTAGGAGTGGGAGTGACGGCTACCGTAGCTCATGTCCTGCCACTGACGAACCATGCCGAGCACGCCGTTGTTCAAGCAGACGATCTTCACCGGAAGGCCGTACTGCAGGCACGTCGACAGTTCCTGGATGTTCATCTGGATGCTGCCTTCACCGGTGACGCACGCCACGTCGGTGTCGGGGAAACTCAGCTTCACGCCCATGGCCGCAGGAAAACCAAAGCCCATCGTGCCCAGGCCACCGGAGTTGATCCAGCGGTTAGGCTTGTCGAACTTGTAGTACTGCGCGGCGAACATCTGGTGCTGACCCACGTCGGAGGTCACAAAGGCGTCGCCCTTGGTCACTTCGCACAGGGTCTCGATCACGGTTTGTGGCTTGATGATGCTGCCGTCGCCCTTGTCGTAAGGGAACAGGCCACGATCGCCGCGCCACTCGTCAATCTGCTTCCACCAGCTGGCAACGGATTCCTTGTTCGGCGTTTCGCCGATGTCCTTGAGCGCGGCGACCATTTCGGTCAATACGCTTTCAACAGGCCCCACGATCGGCACGTCGGCCTTGATGGTCTTGGAGATGGACGCCGGATCGATGTCGATGTGAATGATCTTGGCATTCGGGCAGAACTTGCTCGCGCCATTGATCACACGGTCATCGAATCGCGCACCCACGGCCAGGATCACGTCGGCGTGGTGCATGGTCAGGTTGGCGGTGTAGCTGCCGTGCATGCCAAGCATGCCGACGAACTGACGATCCGAACCCGGGAAGGCGCCGAGGCCCATCAGGGTGTTGGTCACCGGCAGGTTGAGCAGCTTGGCCAGTTCGGTCAACGGCGCCGAACCGCCGCCCAGAATCACACCACCGCCCGAGTACAGCACAGGGCGCTTGGCCGCCAGCAGCATTTCTGCCGCCTTGCGAATTTGCCCCGAGTGCCCACGAACGGCCGGGCTGTAGGAACGCAGCTTGGCTTTTTTCGGGAAGACGTATTCGAATTTTTCAGCCGGGTTGGTCATGTCTTTCGGGATATCGACCACCACAGGACCCGGGCGACCGGACTGCGCGAGGTAGAACGCCTTTTTCATGACTTCCGGGATTTCCGACGCATGCTTGATCATGAAGCTGTGTTTCACGATCGGCCGGGAGATACCGATCATGTCGGTTTCCTGGAATGCATCGGTACCGACCATGGTGCTTGCCACCTGGCCAGAGATGATCACCATCGGGATGGAGTCCATATACGCAGTCGCGATGCCGGTAATGGCATTCGTTGCGCCTGGGCCGGAAGTTACCAGTACCACGCCGGCTTTACCGGTGGCACGGGCATAACCGTCAGCCATATGGGTTGCAGCTTGTTCGTGGCGAACCAGGATGTGGGTAACAGCCGGTTCCTTGAACAGTGCGTCGTAGACATGCAGCAGAGCACCACCTGGGTACCCGTAGATATAGTCGACGCCTTCGTCACGCAAAAAGCGGACGAGCATCTCACCGCCAGATAAAAGCTCCACGTTGTTCACCTCTAAAACGCCAGAATACCGTCCGTTGAAAACCGACGGGTCTTAATAGGTTTACTTCTCAACAGAGCATGAGCGACGGTGGTCGCCGACTACGTCAGCACTGACTGAGCAAGTATTGGGATCGTCCCAAGTGTTGCGGGCTTTTCCCACCCAGCGCGAGGTAACGCGTTGCGGGTGTAACAGGTCGGCGCGGATGTGCGCCTCATGATCTGCTGAGCGGGCCTGCTTCTGGCAGTCCCGATACAGCGGACTTTGGATTCTTCTGTTTCAGGCCGTTCAAGTCAAGCAATAATTGCGCTTTTTTCCAACTAAGCGCATCAGAACGTATAAGAAAGGGCTTCAAGGAGGGATAAAACTCGCCTGAATGTCGTCAAGCGGTAGAAATGTGCGCAAGACTGCCGGAAAACCCGACAGTCAGGCAATTAACGAGCGTCGACGATCAATTGGTCGAACTTTTTCAGCGCGTTACGCAAACCGAGACTCTCTCGCGGACGATCGGCGTAGACCATTTCCGCCATTTCGAGGATTCCCGATGCATTGGGCAGCGGCAGGTCCTGCTCGAGGATCTGCTTCATGCGCGTCAGGAAGATCCATTGCAGCCACTGGTGGAAGTCCAGGGTGTCGACTGAAAACGGCTCGACGCTGCTGAGCGCGTCAGCGCTGGGGGACACCTCGTCCCACCAGCCTTGCACGCGCAATTCGCGCTCGATCAGCAACAACTGTTCGGCAATCGCAGGAAAGCGCACATCCATCAGTAGGTAACCTTGCCTTTCTGCCGCGCCTGGGCAGCACCGGCGGCGTCGCCTTGTGCCGCACGCGCATCACCGATCAAGGCCCACAGGTTGGCTTGCAGGTCGGGACGACCATTGGCCAGCGTCAGCCCGCGGCGCGCAAACTGCTCGGCTTGGGGCGCATCGCCCTGGGCCATGCGCACCTGGGCCAGGCGATACAACACCTGCGGCTCACGTGGCGCAACGCGCTGGGCACGTTCAAGGCTCGACGATGCGCCGTTCAAGTCGCCACCGGCCTGTTGCTGTTGAGCGGTGGTCAGCAGCGCCAATACCGGGCCGTCCAGCTGTTCGTCAGCCGAGAGACCACCGGCATTGGACGACGACGGAATCCCACTGGGCGTCGACGGCATGCTGTAGGTGCCCTGGTTGATAGGCGCCGTCTGGATCGGCGTGGAATCGACCGGCCCCGACGTGCTTGGGCCCGGCGTCCATGGCTCGGCGCTGATCGGTGCGGCGGTTGCGGCGCCTGCGCCTGGCACCATCACCACCACGCCCGATTCCTGCGGTACGGCCTGGGGACTGGCTTGAGCAGGACGATTGGTCACGGTCTGGCGGAAACCACCATTGGCCGAAATCCGGTCGTTGTTGGAAACAGTCGTGCTCGAATCCACCACGGGAATCGAACCACGCTGCACGCTGGAGCAGCCACTGAGCAAAGCCAGGGCGGTAATAGCCGGAATCAACCACTTGTTCACTTCAAACCCTCTTTGCTTAATTCATCCAGCCCTTGACCCAATCCATCACCGATTCCGCGTCAGCCGGGACGCTGCCCCCGCACGCGGCACCGGGTGGTGGCTCGCTGCCGCGAATATACGGCATCTGCACCGCGCCCGGACAGTTGGCATCGGAGCCTTGCCCGGTGTGCGGATCAATCCAGGCCTGCACGATGTTGTCCGGCTGCGGCATGTTCAGCGGCAGCGGGTCAGCCTTGCGCATGAAACTGGTCCAGACCTGCAGTGCACCGGTCGCGCCGGTGAACGGGGTCTTGCCATTGTCATCGCGGCCCATCCAGACCACGGCCAGCACGTCCTGGCCGAAGCCCGCGAACCAACTGTCACGCGAATCGTTACTGGTACCGGTCTTGCCCGCCAGCGTCAGGTTCGACGGCAGCACCTTGTAGACCGAGGCACCGGTACCTTCACGCATCACACGCTGCATGGCGTTCTGGATCAGGTAGATGGAGCCGGCATCGAAGCGCTGCTGGATCTGGAACGGATAACGCTTGAGCGGCTCGCCCTCGGCGGTCAGTACGCTGCGGATCCCGCGCATGGGCGTATTGAAGCCACCGTTGGCCAAGGTCTGGTACATGGTCGCCACTTCCATCGGCGTCATTGCACCCGCACCCAGCAGGATCGATGGGAAGGCCGGGAATTCGCGGGTGATACCCAGGCGGGCCATCGTCTTGAGGACATTCGGCACGCCCACTTCAAGCCCGAGGCGCGACGTGGAAATGTTGTAGGAATGCGCCAGCCCCTGATACAGGAACACCGTACCGTGGGAACGACGATCAAAGTTCTGCGGCGTCCACACCTGGCCGTCGCCGCCCTTGACCGACAACGGGTGATCGGACAGCCAACTGGTCAACGTGTATTTGCTCGGTTTCTCCAACGCCGTGAGGTACACGGCCGGCTTGACCAGCGAACCAATAGGCCGCACCGCATCCAGCGCGCGGTTGAAACCGGCGAAGCTGGCCAGGCGACTGCCGACCAAAGCCTGAACCTCACCCGTCTCCGGATTGGTCACAACCATGGCGGCCTCAACCTCATCGGAGCCTTTGCGACCCGTCATGCGCTTGAAGGTGTCAGTCACAGACGCTTCAGCTTTCATCTGCAGGATCGGATCGAAACTGGTGAAGATGCGCAGGCCTTCTTCGGTCAAGTCTTCGTCGCGATAGTCTTCACGCAGCTGGCGTTTGACCAAATCGATAAAGCCTGGGAAGGAACTGTCCGCGAGCTTGCCACGCGTCGTGACGCCCAATGGCATCTTCTTCGCCGCCGCCACTTGTTCAGCCGTGGCCACACCCTGCTGCTCAAGTACGTCGAGTACCAGGTTACGGCGCTCGAGCGCACGCTCAGGGTTACGGCGCGGGTTGTAGTAGGACGGCCCCTTGACCATACCCACCAGCAACGCGACCTGATGCAGCTTCAGCTCAGACAGCGGCTGGCCAAAGAAGAATTGACTGGCCAGGCCGAAACCGTGCACGGCACGCTGGCCATCCTGGCCGACGAAAACCTCATTGAGGTACGCCTCGAGGATTTCCTGCTTGCTGTAGTGCATCTCCAGCAGCATCGCCATCATGGCTTCGGTGAGCTTACGAGTCAGGCTGCGCTCGCTGGTCAGGTAGAAGTTCTTGACCAATTGTTGCGTGAGCGTACTGCCGCCTTGAGTCATCTTGCCGCCGGAGGTGTTGACCCAAACGGCGCGGGCAATCGACTTCGGCGAAACGCCCCAATGGCTGTAAAAATCACGGTCTTCTACCGCCACCAGGGTTTCGAGCAGGTACGGCGGCACCTGATCGAGCTTGATCAGGATGCGGTCTTCAAGGTTCTTCGGGTAAATACCGCCGATCATCAGCGGTTCCAGGCGCACCACCGGCAGCTTGGAGCCATTGAGCGACGACAGCTCGGCGACATAGTCGCCGGAGAAGCGCACGCGCACGGGCTGGGCTTTTTCGAGGCCTTCGTAAAACTGGAAGCCACGGGTATTCAGGTCGACGGTGTTGCCGCTGACGGCTGCGGCGCCGGGGCCATTGCTCACGGGTTCGCGGCGATAGCCTAGGGCATCGAGTTCGGTGAGGAAGTCGTCCTTGCTCAGCTTCTGGCCGGTGAACAGTTCCAGCGGGCGCGCGTAGACCTTCGCCGGAATGGTCCAGCGCTTGCCGGAGAACTTCTCCTGCACCACGGCGTCGAGGTACACCGCCAGCCCGGCAAGGGCTACAAGCCCCACCAGGCCGAGCTTGAGCGCCCAGCCCAGCCATGGGCGCAGGCTGCGGGAAGGAGGTTTTTTACGGGAACGGGGAGATCGGGTTCGAGTCATGGCGGCGGATTATACGCACTTTATTGATGATCAACATGAGCCGGACAGCGGTTTGCATGACCGGCGCCAGCAGCCATAATGCCCGCCATGATTTCCCCCAGTCTTTGAAGGATCGCCCGTGAGCCAGTCCCTGATCGCCGCCCTGCAAAACCCGGCCTTGTATCCCCATCCGGTTGAAGCGTTCCAAATCATCGAGACGCACATTTCCTGGGTCATACTGACCGGCCCCTATGCGTACAAACTGAAGAAACCGATGAACTTCGGCTTCCTGGACTTCACTGACCTGGAAAAACGCGGTCACTTCTGCAATGAAGAACTGCGCCTCAACCAACGCCTGACCCACGATTTGTATCTCGAAGTGTTGCCGGTTACCGGTACAGCCGAAGCCCCGCAGTTGGGCGGCGAAGGCCCGGCGATCGAATACGCGCTGAAAATGCGCCAATTCCCGCAAAGCCAACTGCTCAGCACCCTGCAAGCCAATGGCGAACTGACCAGCACGCACATCGACGAGATGGCCCAACAGATCGCGCACTTCCATCTCAGCGCCCCGGAAGTGCCGCAAGATCACCCGGCGGGCACCCCAGACGAAGTGATGGCGCCGGTACGGCAGAACTTCGAGCAAATTCGCCCATTTCTCAGCGACAAAGTCGATCTGGTTCAACTTGACGCCCTGCAAGCCTGGGCCGAGAGCAGCTTCGAACGTCTCAAGCCGCTGCTGGCACAACGCAAGCTGGAGGGCTTCACCCGCGAATGCCACGGTGACATCCACTTGGGCAACGCGACGCTGATCGATGGCCAGGTGGTGATCTTCGACTGCATCGAGTTCAACGAACCCTTCCGCTTCACCGACGTGTACGCCGATACCGGTTTCCTGGCCATGGACCTGGAAGACCGGGGCCTCAAATCCCTCGCTCGTCGCTTTATCAGCCAATACCTGGAGCTGACCGGCGACTACCAAGGCCTTGAACTGCTGAATTTCTACAAGGCCTATCGCGCCCTGGTTCGCGCCAAGGTTGCGCTGTTCAGCCTGCAGGCGGATGCGAGCCCGGTACAACGCGCCACCACGCTTCGCCAGTATCGCAACTACGCCAACCTGGCCGAGAGCTACAGCACCATTCCATCGCGCTTCCTGGCGATTACCCACGGCGTTTCAGCGGTCGGAAAAAGCCATGTCGCCATGCGCCTGGTAGAAGCCTTGGGTGCCGTGCGCCTGCGTTCGGACGTGGAGCGCAAGCGTTTGTTCGGTGAGCAGCAGGGGGATATCTACGCAGCCGACGCCAGTGCCGCGACTTATGCACGCCTGAATGACATCGCCAGCACCGTGCTGCGCGCCGGTTTCCCGGTCGTGATTGACGCCACGTTCCTCAAGCGCGAGCAGCGCGATGCTGCAGCCAAGGTCGCCGAGGCCACCGGTGCGCCTTTCCTGATCCTCGATTGCAACGCGCCGCAGGCCGTCATTGCCAGCTGGCTGGAGCAGCGTCAGGCAGAGAAAAGCGACCCGTCCGACGCAACGTTGGCGGTCATCGAACAACAACAGGCTAACCGCGAGCCGCTGAGCGCCGAGGAGCTGCTGCTGAGCAAGCGTGTCGAAACCAATCAGAGCGGTACCCTGGACGCTGTCGTCGCGCAAATCCGCCAGCGCCTGCCGGGACTGTAATAAATATTTAAGGGGCGCGTCGCACACACGAGCGCGCGCCCCTTGAATAGTGGCACTATAATGGCGTCATAAATCCAACAGGAGACGCCATCATGAGTCAGCCCAAGCTTCTTGATACCCCGCTCTATTCGCTCCTGCACAAAGACGATGTCCGCGGCTTCAATCAGGAGCGTCCGAAAGAAGGCGCCATTGATATGCGCGGCGGCGACTTCCGCGGGCTGGACCTGCGCGAGCTGAACGCGGCTGGCGTTGACTTCACCGATGCGTATTTCCGCTCAGCCGATCTGCGTGGGCTGGATCTGCGTGGCTGCTCATTGGAAGGCGCAAGCCTGGCCCATGCGCAGATCTCCGGTACCTATTTCCCCCCCGAATTGACGGCTGACGAGATCCTCATGTCCGTCAACTTCGGCACCCGCCTGCGCTATCGCACCCGTTAATCTCCCCTGCCCTGTCCCCCGGTGACGCGCTGCCGAACCGGGGTGCTCCCGCCTGCATGGGTTAAATCCTCCCGCGATTCTTATAAGTGTTTAGGCCGTTTCAGACTAAAGAACTACGTTTTTCCTACTGAGCGCTACACTCCTGTTCAGGTTGCCTGGTCACGATACCCACCGCACCATTCGGCCGTCGCAAGGAGGCTTGATGAACGATGAGCTGCAACACCTGAAAAACCTCGGCAAGACGTCGGCGCAGTGGCTGCATGCGGTGGGCATCCACAGTGCGTCCGATTTGCGCCGGCTGGGCGCGGTCGATGCCTACCGGGCCGTGCGCACGCGCGGCTTTCGCGCATCGAAAGTGCTGTTGTACGCCATCGAGGGCGCGTTGATGGATGTGCACTGGAATGATGTTCCGGCCGAACGCAAGGAGGCGCTGAACCGTCAGCTGGATGCCATTTCAACGCGCCAGAAAAACTAGATCGACGTCCAACTCCCGTATTTGCAGGCATTCCGAACAGGCGTTTGAGAAAAGCACAGAGAGGCGTCAAAACAAGGGTTGACTCTCAAATGAGAATCGTTATGATTATCACAACTGGTCGCGAGATCAGCCGATAACTGAAAGCCCCTTGGTTCGGACTCTCAGATTATCTCCTCATCAGGCTAATCACGGTTATTTGACCCGGCTCTTGCCGGGTCTTTTTTTGCCCGCCATAAAGGGCGCTCAGCGCGCAATGATCAACGGGTGACCCCGTTCAGGATGGGCCTGGACCAGCACGTCCAAACCGAACACGGCTTTGAGTGGCTCAGGGCGCATGACCTGCGCCGGGGTATCCAGTGCATGGGGACGCCCCTCCTCCAGCAGCAGGATCCGATCGCAGTAACGCGCAGCCAGGTTCAGGTCATGCAGGATCACCAGCACAGCGGCGCCGCGATCGGCAAACGTCCGCACCGCCTGCAACGTCGTGTGTTGGTGCAAGGGGTCCAGCATCGAGGTCGGCTCATCCAGCAACAGTGTCTGCCCCGTCTCGCCGGGCCACAGCTGTGCCAGCACCCGTGCGAGGTGCACGCGCTGGCGCTCGCCGCCCGACAAAGCCAGATAGCTGCGACCGCTCAGGTGGCCGACATCAGCAGCGTGCAGGGCCGCCTCGATAATTTCGTCATCGCGTGCCCGCCCAGTCTGGTGGGGCAAGCGGCCCATGCCGACCACTTCTTCGACTCGGAACGCAAAGTCCAGCGTCGACGTCTGCGGCAGCACCGCGAGGCGTTGCGCCCGGTGCGCCCCGCCCCATTCGCTCAGTGGGCGTTGATCCAGCCAGACCTGGCCCGCGTCCGGATGCAGTTCACCGCACAGCGCCCCGAGCAATGTGCTCTTGCCAGCACCATTGGGGCCGAGCACACCGAGGATTTCGCCCGGCAGCAGGTCCAGAGTGACATCGGCCAGTACAATCTTGTGATTGCGCCGGATCTTCAGCCCTTCCACCCGAAGCATCAGACTCTCCTGTACAGCAATAAATAAAGGAACAGTGGTGCACCGATAAACGCGGTGACAATCCCGATCGGCAACTCCGCCGGAGCCAGGGCCAGGCGTGCAACCAGGTCAGCCAAGAGCAGCAGGGAAGCGCCCGCGAGTACCGACGAAGGCAACAACACCCGATGATCCGGGCCCGCCAGCAAGCGCATCAGATGCGGTACCACCAACCCCACAAACCCAATCATTCCCGCCGCGGCCACCGCCGCCCCGACGCCCAGCGCCGTACAGAACACCAACTCACGCTTGAGGCCTTCAACGTCGATCCCAAGATGATTGGCCTCGGACTCGCCCAGCAGCAGCGCATTCAGCGCCTTGGCTCGACGCGGCAGCCACACCGCCACACCGACGCTTACCAGTAGCAGCGGCCACAGCCGTGAATAACTGGCGCCGTTGAGACTGCCCAGGTTCCAGAACGTCAGGGTGCGCAACGTGGCGTCGTCCGCCACATAGGTCAACAGACCCACCACCGAACCCGCCAGAGCCGTCAATGCGATTCCCGCGAGCAGCATCGTCGCGACGTTGGTCTGGCCGTTGCGCCGTCCAAGCCGATAGACCAGCGCAGTCACACCCAACCCCCCAAGGAATGCACACAACGACAAAAAATACGGCCCGAACGCATCCGACAAACCGCCAACGTACGTACCGCCGACAATCGCCATCGCCGCCCCCAGCGCGGCCCCACTGGAGACGCCAACCAGGCCGGGATCAGCCAGCGGGTTGCGAAACAGCCCCTGCATCGCCACACCCGACAACGCCAGCACGCCGCCCACCGCCAGCCCGAGCAAAGTGCGCGGCAATCGAATCTGCCCCAGGATCAGCTCCGCCTGCTCCAGGCCTTGGGCTTCGATGGGAGCGCCCAGCATGCGCAGCGCCGCCTTGAGCGTATCCAGCAACGGCAGGCTCACAGGCCCCAGCGCCAGCGACAGCCAGGTCGCCAGCACACACAACATCGCCAAGCCGATAAACAGCGTTCGCGGCTTAACCAACTGGGTCATGGGGCAGGCTTGGGCTGGGACGGATAAAACCCGGCGGACAATGCCACCAGGCTTTGCGGAATACGCGGCCCAAGCCCGCCCACCAACAGCGTCGGGTCCAGCTCGAACACGCGGTTGGCCTTGGCGGCCGGGGTCGCGGCAAGGATCGGATTTTCCTTGAACAACGCCACGCGCGCCGCGTCGCCGGTCAGGGCACGGTCGGCAAACACCAGCACCTCCGGGCTCAAGCCTGCCAACGACTCCACCGAAAACGGCTTGTAACCGCTGTGGGTTGCCAGGTTATGCCCGCCGGCCTGCTGCAGCATCCAGTCGGCCGCCGTGTCCTTGCCTGCGATCAGCGGCTTGCCCCCTGCATGCCCCAGCAACAGCAACACACCCGGCGCCTTTTGCCTGGCCTGCGCCTGGATAACCCAGGCCTTTTGCTGCGCCAGCGCCTGTTCGTATCCAGCAAACAATTGGTCGGCCTTGGCCTCATTGCCCAGCAACGCGCCCAAATGCTCAAGGTTCCCTTTCAAGGTCGGCAGATCCGGCTGCGCCGAGAACAGATCCACCTGCACGCCCGCGCTGCGAACCTGCGCCAACACTGGCGGCGGCCCCATTTCCTCGGTTCCCACCAGCACCTGCGGGCGCAGGCTCAAAATGCCTTCGGCCGACAGCTGCCGCTGATAACCGATGCTTGGCAACGCCTTGAGGGATTCGGGATGCTGGCTGGTGGTGTCCACCCCCACCAGCTTCGACTCGCCGCCCAGTGCCACCACCCACTCAGACAGCGCACCTCCGGCACTCACCCAGCGTTGAGGCTGTTCAGAAGCATGCGCTTCGTGATTGACCAGCAGTCCGACAACAAGCGCAATAGCGCTGGTACTCAGGCGCATAACAGGGTTTCCTTCCAGTGGCAGGGCCGGCCAGGCACTCGTGGATGTGACAGAACTCTCCTGCCCGGCATCGTATTGAGCACCCGGTCAGCTGACGGGCGAAGCCCGCATTTGATAATTGTTTGCATTTGACCGTCAAGGTACTTAAGGACTGAAATGAAGTTTCTCGGCCCCTCCGACATCCTCGCGCCCGACAGCAGCCGCGGTTTTGACATCGATGGCTGCAGGTTGTTGGGCGTGCGCAGGGACGGGGTTGCCTACTTCTATCTCAACCGCTGCCCCCATCGCGGCATTCCGCTGGAGTGGCAACCGGACCAGTTCCTGGACACCAGCGCCAGCCTGATCCAGTGCGCCACCCACGGCGCACTCTTCCTGATCGAAAGCGGCGAGTGCATCTCCGGCCCTTGCGCGGGTCAGAGCCTCACCACCTTGCTCGGCCGTGAAGACGCACAGGGCCTGTGGGTGGACATCTAGTCGGCCAGCACATCCAACCGTCGGTCGACAAAAACTTCGTCGGGCGTTATGCGCACACCGTAAGCCAACACTTCCACCCCGGCACCCTTGGCTTCACGCAATGCAGCCGCGTAACCGGCATCTATCTCTACCGCCGGGCGCACGGCCTCGATTCCCGAGAGATTGACGCAATACAATTGCACCGCACGCACACCGTCCCGCGCCAGATGAGCCAGTTCACGCAGGTGCTTGGCGCCACGCTGGGTCACCGCATCGGGGAAAGCCGCCACCGTGGAGCCGTCAAAGCCCAGGGTCACACTTTTGACTTCAACATAAGCCGCGCCGTCCGGGTAATCCAAGCGAAAGTCGATGCGGCTGTTTTCCTGGCCGTAAGGCACTTCGCGCTTCAAGGCCGTAAAGCCATTGAGCTCGGTGATCACTCCGGCACGCAATGCCTCCTCGACCAACTGATTGGCGCGCGCTGTGTTAACACACGCCAGACGGCCTTGTGGCGTTTCTGCAATTTCCCAGGTACCGGGCAACTTGCGCTTGGGATCGTTGGAACGGCTGAACCAGACCTGCCCGCCCTCCACCATGCAATTGAGCATAGAGCCGGTGTTAGGGCAGTGAATGGTGAGCAACTCGCCGTCAAGGGTTTCGATATCGGTGAGGAAGCGCTTGTATCGGCGAATCAGCCGACCCTCTTCGAGGGGAGGATTGAAGCGCATCAGCCTTGCCAACTCTGCAAGCCACGGGCAATTCGGTCCACCGCTTCCTGTAGCCGATCCAGGTTTTGCGTGTAGGCAAAACGCACATGGTGACCGGCTTGATAGCGGCCGAAGTCCAGGCCAGGCGTAAACGCCACATGTTCGGTTTCCAGGAAGTGTCGACAGAACGCGAAGGCATCGCCGCCGAACGCGCTGATATCAGCGTACAAATAGAACGCGCCTTCCGGTTCTACCGCGATACCAAAACCCAACTCACGCAACGCCGGCAGCAAGAAATCGCGACGGCGGCCGAATTCGGCGCGGCGCGCTTCCAGAATGCTCAGGGTTTGCGGGGTGAAACAGGCCAGTGCAGCATGCTGGGCCATGCTTGGCGCACTGATGTAAAGGTTTTGCGCGAGCTTCTCCAACTCGCCCACGGCGGCGGACGGCGCCACCAGCCAACCCAGGCGCCAGCCGGTCATGCCGAAATACTTCGAAAAACTATTCAACACAAAGGCATCGTCATCCACTTCCAACACGCTGGCGGCCTCGGTGCCGTAGGTGAGGCCGTGATAGATCTCGTCCACCACCAAGTGACCGTTGCGCGCCTTGATTGCGCCCGATAACGCGGCCAATTCGTCCCGCGTGAGAATCGTGCCGGTCGGGTTGGCCGGGGATGCCACCAGCGCACCAACACTGTCTTCGTTCCAATGTTTGGCCACAAGATCGGCAGTCAATTGGTAACGCACGTCAGGACCGACGGGCACCAGTTGCGCCGCGCCTTCAACCAAGCGTAGGAAGTGTCTGTTGCACGGGTAACCCGGATCGGCCAGCAGCCAGTGCTTGCCCGGGTCCACCAACAGGCTGCTGGCGAGCAACAAAGCACCGGAACCACCGGGCGTGATCAGGATGCGTTCGGGGTCGACGTTCAAGCCGTAGCGCTGCTGGTAGAAACCGCTGATGGCGTCGCGCAGTTCCGGCAGGCCACGGGCTGCGGTGTAGCGCGTCTTGCCATTGGCCAGCGCTGCCTGGCCAGCCTGGATGATCGGTTCGGCGGTGGTGAAGTCCGGCTCGCCAATCTCCAGGTGGATCACATCATGACCGGCGGCCTGCAGTTCATTGGCACGCGCCAGCAATGCCATGACATGAAAAGGTTCGATGGCGCGACTACGCGCACTGTAGGGCTGAGCCATTAGCCTTCCTTAACGGTGAGGACAAAATCCGGATTCTACCGAACCCGCGCGTTAAAACATGTTCTATTGCCTGCCCGGCCGCCTCTGCGGTTCGGGCAAGCGCCAGCAAAACGACTAAAATCATTATTCGAGACGATACATACCCACTCACGACGGGCTGTCGCCGTTTGCGACACAGACGTGATGGGCCTCGACAACCGGGAGTGGCGCACCCCGAATCTATCTGGTAAGTTCGCCCGCTTGCAGCCGCAGGGCCGGCAGGTGTCGGTGACGTTGCAATCCTGCGCAATGGATTAGAAGAGTGAGAGGCGGTCTATTCATGTCCACCCAAGCAAAGCAACAGCAGACTCAAGGCCTCAATGGCTTCGAACCTTACGTAGAGAAGAAAGGTGAGGAGTACATGGGCGAGCCCATGCGCGAGCACTTCACCAAGATCCTGAACAAGTGGAAACAGGACTTGATGCAGGAGGTTGACCGTACGGTTGACCATATGAAGGACGAAGCAGCCAACTTCCCTGATCCGGCCGACCGTGCGAGCCAGGAAGAAGAGTTCGCCCTTGAACTGCGCGCCCGTGATCGCGAGCGCAAGCTGATCAAAAAGATCGACAAGACGCTGCAACTGATCAAGGACGAAGAATACGGCTGGTGCGAATCCTGCGGTGTCGAGATCGGTATCCGCCGCCTGGAAGCCCGCCCAACCGCGGACCTCTGCGTAGACTGCAAGACCTTGGCTGAAATCAAGGAAAAACAGGTCGGCAAGTAATCCTGCCGAACTGAACGAATGGGGCGTGCGAACGCCCCATTTTTGTTTCTGGCGTTTAGCGATTTTCCAGTAGTATCCGGCGCATGACAGCCTCTATCTATATTGGGCGTTTCGCCCCCACACCCAGCGGCCATTTGCACTTTGGCTCCCTGGTCGCCGCCCTCGCTTCCTACCTCGACGCCCGCGCCCACCACGGCCGCTGGCTGATGCGCATGGAAGACCTCGACCCGCCCCGTGAAGAGCCCGGCGCCCAGGCGGCGATCCTCCACGCGCTGGAAAGCTACGGCTTTGAGTGGGACGGGGAACTTGTCCGACAAAGCGATCGGCATGATGCTTACGCCAAGGTCCTGAACGACATGTTCAACCACGGCCTGGCTTACGCCTGTACCTGCTCACGCAAACAACTGGAGCCCTACAACGGGATTTACCCGGGCCTGTGTCGCAATGCGGGGCACGACCAGCAGGATGCAGCGATCCGCTTGCGGGTGCCGGAGCTCGAGTACCACTTTACCGACCGTGTACAGGGCGAATTCCGACAGCATCTGGGCCGCGACGTAGGCGATTTCGTCATCCGTCGCCGCGATGGCCTGTATGCCTATCAGTTGGCCGTGGTGTTGGACGATGCGTGGCAAGGTGTTACCGATATCGTGCGTGGCGCCGACCTGCTGGACTCCACGCCGCGCCAGTTGTACCTGCAGGAACTGCTGGGCCTGCGCCAACCGCGTTACCTGCACGTACCGCTGATCGTCCAGCCGGACGGAAACAAACTGGGAAAATCTTATCGATCACCGCCGTTGACGCCCGATCAGGCGACGCCTTTGCTATTGAGAGCACTGCGCGCGCTCGGCCAGCAGCCAGGCATCGAACTGCTCCACGCCAGCCCACGGGAACTGCTGGATTGGGGCATCCAGCAGTGGGATGCGACTCGGATCCCGCGCACACTCACGCTGGCCGAAGCGCAATTGAGCTGAAGGCGCTTGCAGGTTGCCAGCCATCCGTTACCATCGCCGCAGTTTTTAACTCAGAGGCCAATATGTACATCTATCGATTGGTCCTGCTGCTGGTCGTCGGGATCTACCTGTTCTCCCCCGCCATCATGGATTGGTGGATCGACGCCACGGGCGCCTGGTATCGCCCGTATCTGCTGTGGCTGATCCTGATCGTCGTGACTTTCATCCTGCAGAGCCAAAAAGATGCCGATGAGCTTTAGCCTCACCCAGATGCTGCTGATCAGCGCCGCCTACCTGGCCGCGTTGTTCGGGGTGGCCTGGATCAGTGAGCGCGGAATGATTCCGCGGGCGATCATTCGCCATCCGTTGACCTACACCTTGTCCCTCGGCGTCTACGCCAGTGCCTGGGCGTTCTATGGCACCGTGGGCTTGGCCTATCAGTACGGGTATGGCTTTCTGTCCAGCTACCTCGGCGTGTCCGGCGCGTTTCTGCTGGCGCCAGTGCTGCTGTACCCGATCCTGAAGATTACCCGCACCTACCAATTGTCATCCCTGGCCGACCTGTTTGCCTTCCGCTTTCGCAGCACCTGGGCCGGGGCACTGACCACGGTGTTCATGCTGATCGGCGTATTGCCGTTGCTGGCCCTGCAGATCCAGGCGGTGGCCGATTCGATCAGCATCCTGACCCGCGAGCCCGTGCAGCATCGGGTCGCCCTGGCGTTCTGTGCGCTGATCACCCTGTTCACGATTTTCTTCGGTTCGCGCCATATCGCCACCCGCGAAAAGCACGAAGGCCTGGTGTTTGCGATTGCCTTCGAGTCGGTGATCAAGCTGATCGCCATCGGCGGCGTCGGCCTGTATGCGTTGTATGGCGTGTTCGACGGCCCGCAACAGTTGGAGCTGTGGCTGCTGCAGAACCAGACGGCCCTCGCCGCCCTGCACACCCCGCTGCAGGAAGGCCCATGGCGCACCTTGCTGCTGGTGTTTTTCGCCTCGGCGATCGTGATGCCGCACATGTACCACATGACCTTCACCGAGAACCTCAACCCGCGCTCGTTGGTCAGCGCCAGCTGGGGCTTGCCGTTGTTCCTGCTGCTGATGAGCCTGGCGGTGCCACTGATCCTGTGGGCCGGCCTGAAACTGGGCGCCACCACCAACCCTGAGTACTTCACCCTCGGGATTGGCATTGCTGCCAACCGCCCGGCCTTGGCGCTGCTGGCGTATGTCGGTGGGCTCTCCGCGGCCAGCGGCCTGATCATCGTCACCACGCTGGCACTGTCAGGCATGGCGCTCAACCACCTGGTGCTGCCGCTGTACCAGCCCCCGGCGGAGGGCAATATCTATCGCTGGTTGAAATGGACACGCCGCGCGCTGATCGTCGCGATCATCATGGCCGGCTACGGCTTCTACCTGTTGCTGGGCGCCGGGCAAGACCTGGCCAACCTGGGCATCGTCGCATTTGTCGCCACCTTGCAATTCCTGCCGGGCGTGTTGTCAGTGCTGTACTGGCCAACCGCCAATCGCCGGGGCTTCATCGCCGGCTTGCTGGCGGGCATCCTGGTGTGGATCGTCACCATGCTGTTGCCGCTGGTCGGCAATCTGCAGGGTTTCTATATCCCGTTGTTGAACATGATCTATGTGCTGGATGACACCAGTTGGCACATGGCCGCCATTGCTTCGCTCGCCGCCAACGTCTTGATGTTCACGCTGATCTCGCTGTTCACCAACGCCAGCCCGGAAGAAACCAGCGCCGCCGAAGCCTGCGCGGTGGATAACGTGCGCCGTCCGCAACGCCGTGAATTGCATGCGGCCTCGCCCCAGGAATTCGCCACGCAACTGGCCAAGCCCCTGGGCGCCAAGGCGGCGCAGAAGGAAGTCGAGCAGGCGCTGCGTGATCTCTATCTGCCATTCGACGAGCGCCGCCCCTACGCGCTACGCCGTCTGCGTGATCGCATTGAAGCCAACCTGTCCGGGCTGATGGGGCCGAGCGTGTCCCAGGACATGGTGGAAACCTTCCTGCCGTACAAGGCCGGCGGCGAAAACTATGTGACCGAAGACATCCACTTTATCGAAAGCCGGCTGGAGGATTACCACTCACGCCTCACCGGTCTCGCCGCTGAACTCGACGCCCTGCGCCGCTACCATCGCCAGACCCTGCAGGAGCTGCCGATGGGCGTGTGCTCCCTGGCCAAGGATCAAGAAATCCTGATGTGGAACAAGGCCATGGAAGAGCTCACTGGCATTGCCGCGCAACGGGTGGTCGGCTCGCGCCTGAACACGCTGGGCGAACCGTGGAAAGAATTGTTGCAAGGTTTTATCAACCTCCCCGACGAGCACTTGCACAAACAACACCTGGCGCTCGACGGCCAGACCCGCTGGCTCAACCTGCACAAAGCCGCTATCGACGAACCCTTGGCACCGGGCAACAGTGGCCTGGTATTGCTGGTGGAAGACCTCACCGAAACCCAGATGCTCGAAGACAAGCTGGTGCACTCCGAGCGTCTGGCCAGCATTGGCCGACTGGCGGCGGGCGTCGCCCATGAAATTGGCAACCCGATTACCGGTATCGCCTGCCTGGCGCAGAACCTGCGCGAAGAGCGCGAGGAAGATGGCGAGATCACTGAGATCAGCGGGCAGATCCTCGAGCAGACCAAGCGCGTCTCTCGCATCGTGCAGTCGTTGATGAGCTTCGCCCATGCTGGCGCCCATCAGAACCAGGACGAAGCGGTGTGCCTGGCCGAGGTGGCGCAGGATGCCATCGGGCTGCTGGCCTTGAACCGACGCAATTTCGAAGTACAGTTCTTCAACCTGTGCGACCCCGAACATTGGGTCGACGGTGACTCGCAACGCCTGGCCCAGGTGCTGATCAACCTGCTGTCCAACGCCCGCGACGCAACCCCTGCGGGCGGCGCAGTACGTGTCAAGACCGAGGCTTTCGAACATACCGTCGATTTGATCGTCGAAGATGAGGGCAGCGGTATTCCACAGAACATCATGGACCGATTGTTCGAACCCTTCTTCACCACCAAGGACCCAGGTGAAGGTACCGGTCTGGGCCTTGCACTGGTCTATTCCATCGTTGAAGAGCATTATGGACAAATCACCATCGACAGCCCGGCTGACACCGAAAGCCAACGCGGCACCCGTATTCGGGTGACCTTGCCGCGTCATGTCGAAGCGACGTCCGCTGTGAACTGAGACCGTCGAGAGAATTGAATCAATGCCGCACATTTTGATCGTCGAAGACGAAACAATCATCCGCTCTGCCTTGCGTCGCCTGCTTGAACGTAATCAGTACCAGGTCAGCGAAGCCGGCTCGGTGCAGGAAGCCCAGGAGCGTTTCAGCATCCCCACGTTCGACCTGATTGTCAGTGACCTGCGCCTTCCCGGTGCGCCTGGCACCGAGTTGATCAAGCTGGGCCAAGGCACCCCGGTGCTGATCATGACCAGTTACGCCAGCCTGCGCTCGGCGGTCGACTCCATGAAGATGGGCGCGGTCGACTACATCGCCAAGCCTTTCGACCATGACGAGATGCTCCAGGCCGTGGCCCGCATCCTGCGTGATCGCCAGTCGGCCAGCACTGCGCCGGTAGAGGCGCGCCCGGCTGGCAAGACCACCGACAAACCGGGTGTGGACAACAGCAATGGCGAGATCGGCATTATCGGTTCCTGCCCACCGATGCAGGATCTTTACGGCAAGATCCGCAAGGTGGCGCCCACCGATTCCAATGTACTGATCCAGGGCGAGTCGGGCACCGGCAAAGAGCTGGTGGCACGTGCGCTGCACAACCTGTCCAAGCGCGCCAAGGCGCCGATGATCTCGGTGAACTGCGCGGCCATTCCGGAATCCCTGATCGAGTCCGAACTGTTTGGTCACGAGAAAGGCGCGTTCACAGGGGCCAGCGCCGGGCGCGCAGGCCTGGTGGAAGCGGCAGACGGCGGCACCTTGTTCCTCGATGAAATCGGCGAATTGCCGCTGGAAGCACAAGCGCGCTTGCTGCGCGTGTTGCAGGAAGGCGAGATTCGTCGTGTGGGGTCGGTACAGTCGCAGAAAGTCGATGTGCGCCTGATTGCTGCGACTCACCGCGACCTGAAGAGCCTGGCCAAGATCGGCCAGTTCCGTGAAGACTTGTATTACCGCCTGCACGTGATCGCGCTCAAGCTGCCGGCCCTGCGTGAACGTGGCGCCGACGTCAACGAGATCGCCAACGCGTTCCTGCTGCGCCAGAGTGCGCGCATCAACCGTACCGACCTGAAATTCGCCCCGGATGCCGAGCAGGCCATTCGGCACTATTCGTGGCCGGGTAACGTGCGGGAGCTGGAGAATGCGGTGGAACGCGCGGTGATCCTGTCGGAGAGCCCGGAGATTTCTGCCGAGCTGCTGGGGATCGACATCGAACTCAGCGACCTGGAGGACGACGATTTCATCGGCCTGGCCCCGCAGCAAGGCGGCGCCAGTAACACCAGCCATGAACCGACGGAAGACCTGTCGCTGGAAGACTACTTCCAGCATTTTGTCCTGGAACATCAGGACCACATGACCGAGACCGAACTGGCCCGCAAACTGGGCGTGAGCCGCAAGTGCCTGTGGGAGCGCCGCCAGCGCCTGGGCATTCCACGGCGCAAGACCGGGGTGGCCAGCGAAAGCTGAGGGTGCTCCCCCACAAGTAACACCCTCAGACGTGAAAAAACTGTTACCGCTGATTTTTTGCGTAACAAAAGCCGGGGCTTACGGTAACGAAGCCCCGGCTTTTTTTGGCCCGTCAAAAACCCGAAATCACCCCAACCCCCCGGATTTGCTGGTCGGCGCAAAAGTTGGCACGCACCCTGCTATATGCTTAGTACAAAAACAATAACAAGCTTTGTACAAGACAATAAAAATAAGACGAATCGACTCACGCATAACAAGAACAACACGGCGGAGGCGCAGCTAACTGATTCTTTTGGAGAGGCGTTGCATTTGGGGCTTGCCCCGCAACCAGGCCGAGAACAACAAAAACTGCCCTAAGGCAGAGCCTGAACTGGTTGGATCGTAGATCAGCAACACAGCGACCAAAGCAATCCGTTTGCTCTTGGCTCCCGATTGGGAGTGTCATGAAGGTGAAGCTTCATGACGAGGGCGATCAACAAAAACAAAAAGCCCGAAACCATAATAAAAATAGAGCACGCAACTACTTCTGGGGGAGCTTCGGCTCCCCTTGTAGTTTCCGGGATTTGACCTTCAAACGCTTATGGCGCAATGCCTGTAGCTTGTTCCTACACCATCCCCTGACTAAATGCTAGAATCCCCGCCCATCATGCGGTCATTCTTCGTTATGGCCGAACATTCCTTCAAACAGTGCATCCCATGCTGAAGAAGTTGTTCCAGTCATTCCGTTCCCCCTTGCGTCGTACGCAACACAAACGCAGCACGCCTGAAGTGCTCAACAGCAGCCAGCATTCGCTGCAGCGCGCTCAATTCAGCCGTTATGCGGTGAACATCGTTGAACGCCTGCAGAACGCTGGCTACCAGGCTTATCTGGTCGGCGGTTGCGTGCGCGACATGCTGCTCAATATCACGCCCAAGGATTTCGACGTCGCCACCAGCGCCACGCCCGAGCAGGTACGCGCCGAGTTTCGCAATGCGCGCATCATCGGCCGCCGCTTCAAGCTGGTGCATATCCACTTCGGTCGTGAAATCATCGAGGTCGCAACCTTCCGCGCAGGCCATCCGCAAAACGATGAAGAGGAGGACACCAACCAATCTTCCCGCAACGAGAGCGGACGCATCCTGCGTGACAACGTCTACGGCACCTTGGAAGAAGACGCGCAGCGCCGCGACTTCACCATTAATGCGCTGTATTACGACCCGGTCAGCGAGCGCATCCTCGATTACGCCAATGGCGTACACGATATTCGCAACAACCTGATCCGCCTGATCGGCGACCCGGTCCAGCGTTACCAGGAAGACCCGGTGCGCATGCTGCGCGCCGTGCGGTTCGCGGCCAAGCTGAACTTCGGTATCGAGAAACACACCGCCGCGCCAATTCGCGAACTGGCACCGATGCTGCGGGAAATCCCGTCGGCGCGCCTGTTCGAAGAAGTGCTCAAGCTGTTCCTCTCGGGCTATGCCGCCGACACTTTCGAAATGCTGGTGGACCTGCAACTGTTCGATCCACTGTTCCCGGCCAGCGCCGAAGCACTGGAACACAACCCGACCTATACCCACACGCTGATCAGTGAAGCCCTGATCAACACCGACCTGCGCATCAAGCAGGGTAAACCGGTGACCCCGGCGTTCCTGTTTGCGGCCTTGTTGTGGCCAGCCCTGCCCAAGCGCGTGCTGCGCCTGCAGGACCGTGGCATGCCGCCGATCCCGGCCATGCAGGAGGCTGCGCACGAGCTGATCGCCGAGCAGTGCCAACGCATCGCTATTCCAAAACGTTTCACCATGCCGATCCGCGAGATCTGGGACATGCAGGAACGCCTGCCGCGCCGCAGCGGCAAACGCGCCGACCTGCTGCTCGACAACCCGCGCTTCCGCGCTGGCTACGACTTCCTGCTGCTGCGCGAAAGCGCCGGCGAGCAGACCGATGGCCTGGGCGAATGGTGGACCGACTATCAGGATGCCAATGAAAGCCAACGCCGCGACATGATTCGCGACCTTGGCAGCAAAGGCGATGGCGAAGGCCCGAAGAAGCGTCGCCGCAGCGGCAGCAAGCGTAAACGCAGCTCGGCCGACGCTTCGGGCGAATAAGCGTGGAACGCATCTACATCGGCATGGGCAGCAACCTGTCGGCCCCCGACCAGCAATTGCGCAGCGCCATCGAGGCGCTGGCGCACTTGCCCGGCACCTCTGTCGCCGGCGTGTCTGCCTTTTATCAAAGTGATTCCCTGCTCCCGGGCCAGCCGCGCTACACCAATGCGGTGGCGGCCCTGGACAGCAGCCTTGCGCCGCTTGAGCTGCTGGATGCGCTGCAAGCCATCGAGAACGACCAGGGCCGCGAGCGCCTTGAGCGCTGGGGCCCACGTACCCTGGACCTGGATATCCTGCTGTTTGGCGATCACTTGATCGACGAGCCGCGCCTGAAGGTGCCGCACTACCAGATACATCTGCGCGCGTTTGTGCTGTATCCGCTGGCCGAGTTGGCGCCCGGGAACCTCCAACTGCCGGACGGCCAACGCCTCAGCGACCTGCTGGCAGCCTGCCCGTTTGTCGGCCTGGAACGCATCCCCCAAAACTGACGCGGTCACTGAGGGAGCAGGTTTGCCAGCTCCCACCGTTGCCCGCAGCGCTGTCATACGCGCGTCCTTCCTGCTGAATCGCATCAGTAACAGCGGTAACACCCCACGCGTAACAATGCGGTAACACATCCAATTGACTTCCCGTTCCCTCCTCACGACTATAGGCGTCCCGCTGCCGCCAACCCGGCACTGAAGGGCGCAATCCAGGCCTTATAAGCACTGCTCTCAAGACGGTGCGCCTGTATAAACGAAGACTCACGCGCGTTACTCGCTGTTTCCAAGCGCCTGAACGAGGACCCTTTTCATGCCAGACATTACCCTGACCACCTTGCAGAGCCTCAAGCTCAAAGGTGAAAAAATCACCATGCTGACCTGCTACGACGCCACCTTTGCCCATGCCTGCTGCCAGGCCGGGGTTGAAGTGTTGCTCGTCGGCGACTCCCTGGGCATGGTTCTCCAAGGGAATGACAGCACCCTGCCTGTAACCACCGATGAACTCGCGTACCACACCGCCAGCGTCAAGCGTGGCAACGATGGCGCGTTCATCATCGCCGACCTGCCGTTCATGGGTTACGCGACGCTCGAACAGACGTTCCAGAATGCCGGCAAGCTGATGCAAGCCGGTGCGCACATGATCAAAGTGGAAGGCGCAGTCTGGCTGGCCGAATCGATCCGCTTGCTGGCAGAACGTGGCGTGCCGGTATGCGCGCACATGGGCCTCACGCCGCAGTCGGTGAATATCCTCGGCGGCTACAAGGTCCAGGGCCGCAACGAAGCCCAGGCGCGCCAGATGCGTGCCGATGCCATCGCCCTGGAACAAGCCGGTGTGGCGATGATCCTGCTCGAGTGCGTACCGAGTGAATTGGCGGCAGAAATCACCCAGGCCGTGAAAGTGCCCGTCATCGGCATTGGCGCCGGCTCGGCCACCGATGGCCAGGTGCTGGTGCTGCACGACATGCTGGGCTTGTCGATCACTGGCCGCGTTCCTAAGTTCGTGAAGAACTTCATGACCGGCCAACCCAGCATCCACGCGGCCTTGAGCGCTTACGTCGCCGACGTCAAAGGCGTAACCTTCCCGGGCGCCGAACACGGATTTTCTGCATGAACACCGTAAAAACCGTACGTGAACTGCGGGCCGCCGTCACCCACGCCCGCAATGCCGGCAAGCGCATCGGCTTCGTACCGACCATGGGCAACCTGCACAGCGGCCATGCCACGCTGGTGACCAAGGCCGCGCAACAGGCCGACTTTGTGGTCGCCAGCATCTTCGTCAACCCACTGCAATTTGGCGCCGGCGAAGACCTCGACAAGTACCCCCGCACCCTGGCGGCCGACCAGGAAAAACTGCTGCAAGCGGGTTGCAACCTGCTGTTCGCGCCTACCGTCGAGGAAATGTACCCCGGCGGCATGACAGGCCAGACCCGTGTCAGCGTCCCGCAACTGTCCGAGGGCCTGTGCGGCGCCAGCCGTCCGGGGCACTTCGAAGGCGTGGCCACGGTGGTCAGCAAGCTGTTCAACATGGTCCAGCCGGACATGGCCGTGTTTGGCCAGAAGGACTATCAGCAACTGGCGGTGATCCGCGCGATGGTCCATGACCTGAACATGCCGATCCAGATCATTGGCGAGCCCACCGTGCGCGCCGACGATGGCCTGGCGCTGTCATCGCGCAACGGCTACCTCAGCGAAGAGCAACGCGCCATCGCGCCGGTGCTGTACCGCTGCCTCAGCGAGATTGCCACGGCGATCAAGAGCGGTGACCACGACTTCGCCAAACTGCGCGCCGAACAGGTGCGCGCGATAGAAGCGGCCGGGCTGCGCATGGATTACCTCGACGTGCGCCAAGGCCTGCACTTGGGCCCCGCCACCCCCGAAGACACGGATATCGTGATCCTGGTAGCCGCTTATTTGGGCGCTACTCGACTCATCGACAACCTGCATCTGAACCTCGGCTGAGCCCCTCCCAACGCCCTCCCCGCTGCGCCGGTATAAAAAAGTACCGGCGACAGCGCAGACAAAGCCAAGACATATTCGCACGCTAGGTTTAATGTAATCGCCCTGCGCTATGGTTAGCGCTGTCTGGAACCCATTCCTTGATGAAAGACTGGATGTTCCGGGCCTAGAAGTGTCCTAAAGGCAGTCCCCGCAATAAAAGGAAACCCGCAGCGATGGCGTACTACCGCACTCCTCATGACGTTACCGCTCTGCCCGCCTGGCAAGCGCTCAATCAACACCGCCAAGCCATGCAGGATTTCAGCATGCGCGAAGCGTTCAATGCCGATCCCCAGCGTTTTTCCCAATTCACTTTGAGCAGCTGCGGACTTTTCCTCGATTACTCGAAAAACCTGATCACCAGCGAGACCCGTGACCTGTTGGTGGGCCTGGCAAAAGAAGTCGGCCTGAAAGACGCAATCGATGCGCTGTACGCCGGTGAGCCCGTCAACTCGTCCGAAGGCCGTCCTGCGCTGCACACTGCCCTGCGCCGCCCAGTGGGTGACAAGCTGTCGGTGAACGGCGTGAACATCATGCCGGACGTACACAAGGTGTTGAACCAGATCACGGACCTGGTCGGTCGCATCCACGACGGCCTGTGGCGTGGCTACACCGAGAAGCCGATCACCGACGTGGTGAACATCGGCATCGGTGGCTCGTTCCTCGGCCCGGAGCTGGTGTCCGAAGCGCTCTTGTCCTACGCCCACAAAGGCGTGCGCTGCCACTACCTGGCGAACATCGATGGCAGCGAGTTCCACGAGCTGACCATGAAGCTGCGTGCCGAGACCACGCTGTTCATCGTTTCGTCCAAATCCTTCAACACCCTGGAAACCCTGAAGAACGCCCAGGCCGCTCGCGCCTGGTACCTGGCCCAGGGTGGCTCGGAAGCCGAGCTGTACCGCCACTTCATCGCCGTGTCGAGCAACAATGCGGCGGCCGTGGCCTTCGGCATCCGCGAAGAAAACATCTTCCCGATGTGGGATTGGGTCGGCGGCCGATATTCGCTGTGGTCGGCCATTGGCTTGCCGATTGCACTGGCCATCGGCATGTCCAACTTCAAGGAACTGCTGTCCGGCGCCTACACCATGGACCAGCATTTCCAGAACGCACCCTTCGAACAGAACATGCCGGTCCTGCTGGGCTTGCTGGGCGTGTGGTACGGCAATTTCTGGGGCGCGCAGAGCCATGCGATCCTGCCATACGACCACTACCTGCGTAACATCACCAAGCACTTGCAACAATTGGACATGGAATCCAATGGCAAGAGCGTGCGCCAGGATGGCACCCCGGTCGCGACCGACACCGGTCCGGTCATCTGGGGTGGCGTGGGCTGCAACGGTCAGCATGCTTATCACCAGTTGCTGCACCAAGGGACCCAACTGATCCCGGCCGACTTCATTGTGCCGATCGTCAGCTTCAACCCGGTGTCCGACCACCACCAGTGGCTGTACGCCAACTGCCTGTCCCAGAGCCAGGCACTGATGCTCGGCAAGACCCGCGCCGAGGCTGAAGCCGAGCTGCGCGACAAGGGCATCGCCGAAGACGAAATACAGAAGCTGGCGCCGCACAAGGTCATCCCGGGTAACCGTCCGAGCAACACCCTCGTGGTGGAACGCATCAGCCCACGCCGCCTGGGCGCGCTGGTGGCAATGTATGAGCACAAAGTGTTCGTGCAAAGCGTGATCTGGGGCATCAACGCCTTCGACCAATGGGGCGTGGAACTGGGTAAAGAGCTGGGCAAAGGCGTCTATAACCGCCTGACCGGCGCCGAAGAGACCTTGGCCGACGATGCGTCGACACAGGGCCTGATCAACTACTTCCGCGGCCGTCACCGCGGTTAAGCCGGTCGCTCGAGGCCAACGTCCGTTTGGACGTTGGCCTTGAACCCTCCCCTCACTGCGTGCATCTTTATGACTTGTCCCTAAAACAAGAATAAGGACCGCACATGTTCGATATCAGCACATTTCCTGCCGCCGATGCCGTACGTCGGGCTGCGCAACTCAGTCAAGAGGACTATCAGCGCCTCTATCGCCAATCCATCGAGCAACCCGATACCTTTTGGGCCGAACAGGCCAAGGGTTTTCTCGACTGGATCAAACCCTGGCACACGGTCCACCACTCAGACATCCATACCGGCGCCGCCCAGTGGTTTGCCGGCGGCCAGCTCAACGTCAGCTACAACTGCATCGACCGCCACCTGGCCACACGTGCCGATCAGCCGGCCTTCATCTGGGAGGGCGATGATCCGACACAGTCCGACAAAATCACCTACCGCCAGCTTCACCAAAACGTCAGCCGCCTGGCCAATGTGCTGAAGAGCCGTGGCGTGAATAAAGGCGACCGCGTGTGCATCTATATGCCGATGATCCCGGAAGCGGCCTACGCCATGCTGGCTTGCACGCGTATTGGCGCGGTGCACTCGGTGGTGTTTGGTGGTTTTTCGCCGGATGCCTTGCGTGACCGTATCCTCGATGCGGACTGCCGCACCGTGATCACCGCCGATGAAGGCGTGCGCGGTGGCAAGCCGGTGGCGCTCAAACAGAATGTCGACAAAGCGCTGGCCAACTGCCCGAATGTCAGCACGGTGCTGGTAGTAGAGCGCACCGGTGCTAACGTGAACTGGAGTGAACATCGCGACCTCAGGTACCAACAGGCTGTCGATGCGGCCAGCGACGACTGCCCGCCCGAACCGATGGATGCCGAAGACCCGCTGTTCATCCTCTACACCTCCGGCAGCACCGGCAAACCCAAGGGCGTGTTGCACACCACCGGCGGCTACCTGCTGCAGGCGGCGATGACCTTCAAATACGTGCTCGACTACCGCGACGGCGAGGTGTTCTGGTGCACCGCCGATGTGGGCTGGGTGACCGGCCACAGTTACATCGTGTACGGGCCGTTGGCCAATGGTGCGACATCGCTGATGTTCGAAGGCGTGCCGAGCTACCCGGACAGCTCGCGCTTCTGGCAGGTAATCGACAAACACCAGGTGAACATCTTCTACACCGCGCCCACCGCCCTGCGTGCGCTGATGCGCGAAGGCCACGGCCCCCTGGAAAACACATCACGCGCCAGCCTGCGCCTGTTGGGCAGCGTCGGCGAGCCGATCAACCCGGAAGCCTGGGATTGGTACTTCAACGCCGTGGGCGGGCAACGCTGCCCGATTGTCGATACCTGGTGGCAGACCGAGACCGGCGGCATCATGCTCAGCCCGTTGGTCAGCGCCCAGCAGATCAAACCGGGCTGCGCGACCCAGCCGATGTTTGGCGTGCAGCCGGTGTTGCTGGATGAACAAGGCAAGGTATTGCACGGCGCGGGCAGCGGCGTGCTGGCGATCAAAGCCAGTTGGCCTGGGCAGATTCGCAGCGTGTATGGCGACCCGCAGCGCATGATCGACACCTATTTCAAACCCTACCCCGGCTACTACTTCACCGGTGATGGTGCGCGGCGCGATGAAGACGGTGACTACTGGATCACCGGGCGTATCGACGATGTCATCAACGTCTCAGGCCATCGCATCGGCACCGCCGAAGTGGAAAGCGCGCTGGTGCTGCACGACCAGGTCGCCGAGGCCGCCGTGGTGGGTTACCCCCATGATGTCAAAGGTCAGGGTATCTACGCATTCGTCACGCCGATGAACGGCGTCGAGCCCAGTGATGCGCTAAAAAAACACCTGCTGGAGTTGGTCAGCAAGGAAATCGGCAGCTTTGCCAAGCCGGAACTGATCCAATGGGCGCCGGCCTTGCCGAAAACCCGCTCTGGCAAGATCATGCGCAGGATTTTGCGCAAGATCGCCTGCAACGAACTGGACAGTCTGGGTGATACCTCGACCCTGGCCGACCCAAGCGTCGTGGACGGCCTGATCGACAAACGCCTGAACCGTTAGGAACCCCTGAGTCGCCATGGAATTCATCCGCAGCCGTATCGAAACCCAGTTGATGAGCCTGACCGGCCTATCGCTGGGCCAACTGGACCTGGAAAACCCCAAGGGCGATCCCGGCCTGTTTGGGCCGGGTTCGGTGAGCTGGCAGGTCCATGGCGATTTCAGCAGCATGCTGATCGGCGGCATCAGTGCGCTGATGCTCCAAGCCTTGCACCCACTGGCCCTGGCGGGCGTGTGGGACCATTCGAACTTTCGCCAGGATATGCTCGGGCGCCTGCGCCGCACCTCGCAGTTTATTTCCGGCACCACGTTTGGCTCGCGACGTGACGCCGAGTGGCTGATCGAAAAAGTGCGCACTATCCACCTGCAAGTGGTCGGCCATGCGCCGGATGGGCGGCCTTATGCTGCCAGCGATCCGGCGTTATTGACCTGGGTGCATGTGGCGGAGGTCAGCAACTTTCTCGCGGCGCACCTGCGCTATCGCAACCCGCACCTTAGCGGTCGGGATCAAGATCGCTATTACAGTGAAATCGCCTTGGTGGCCGAATGTTTGGGGGCGCGGCATGTTCCGCGTTCACGGCAGGAAGTTTCGGACTACCTCGAGCGCATCCGCCCGCAATTGCTCTGCGATGAGCGCAGCCGCGAAGTCGTGCGCCTGCTGCTTGACGCGCCCTCCCCCAGCACGATGGCCAAACCCTTTAGCGCCTTGATGATGCAGGCGGGCATTGACCTGCTGCCGGATTGGGCCAGCGCCATGCTTGAGCAACACCAGAGTCCTCTGCAACGTCAAATGATCCGCGCCGGGGTCAAGCGCAGTGCGCCATTATTGCGATGGGCCATGCGCAATGGTTCGGTGCAACGCGCTCATCGGCGGATGGGGCTGATGTAGCTGCGCGCCCATAACTGTTAAACTCCGCGCCCTCACTACCCCATCGACTCAGCAAGGCGCGCTCCATGTCTCCCTTGAATCAGGCGCTGCGCGCCGCCCTCGATCATCGTCAAGACCTGATCAACGAGCTGCACGGCCAGGGCACCGACTGCTACCGACTGTTCCATGGCAGCCAGGAAGGCGCGGGTGGCCTGACCATCGACCGCTACGGCCCGCAATTGCTGGTGCAGAGTTTCCATCAGTCGCTGCAGACCGACGAGTTGCTGGAGCTGCACCAGTTGATCAACCAGTACATGGGCCTGGAATTGCTGCTGGTGTACAACGACCGTTCCCGTGGCAACTCTCGCGTGGACCGCGAAGACAGTGTCTACCGCGCCGCCCCGCAGGCGCTGGAAGACCTTGTCGGCCACGAATGGGACCTCAATTACCGCGTGCGTGGCCGCCACGCCGGACAAGACCCGCTGTTGTTCCTCGACCTGCGCAATACCCGCGGTTGGGTCAAGGCCAATAGCGCCGGTAAAAGTGTGCTGAACCTGTTCGCCTACACCTGCGGCGTAGGTTTGAGCGCCGCAGCCGGGGGTGCCCGTGAGGTGTGCAACCTGGACTTCGCCGAGGGCAACCTGGCGGTGGGACGTGAGAACGGCTTGCTCAACCCGCAATTGCCCACCATGCAATTCGTGCAGTCCGACTACTTTCCGGCCATTCGCCAATTGGCCGGCCTGCCGATCACCCAGCGTCGCGGGCAGAAACTGCCGAGTTATCCACGCTTGGAGCAGCGCCAGTACGACCTGGTATTGCTGGACCCTCCCGCATGGGCCAAGAGCGCCTTCGGCACCGTCGACCTGTTGCGCGACTACCAGAGCCTGCTCAAACCTGCACTGCTGACCACCGCCGAGAACGGCGTGCTGATCTGCTGCAACAACCTCGCGAAGGTCAGCATGGACGACTGGCGCGAGCAGGTATTGCGGTGCGCGGAAAAAGCCGGACGCCCAGTGCGCGACTGGCAGATCATGACACCCGGCGCGGATTTCCCGTCGCAGGATCAGCAGCCTCCTCTGAAAACCCTGATACTTCAGCTGTAGGACGTTTCCCAAGAGCCTGGATCTTCGGAACCGAAAACCCGTGCCATACTCAAAGGCACTCCTGTTTGACATAGATGGCGCCGCCCCATGCCCAAAGGATTGATCCGCGCCGCTGGCGCCTTGTTGACCGCCCTCGCTTTATACAGTTTGCTGGGTTTCTTGATTCTGCCGGGCATTGCCCTTCGCATTGCGAACCAGCAGTTGGCCGAGTACGCCACGGTACCGGCACGGATCGAACGGATAGAGCTCAATCCGTTCAGCCTCGAACTGACTGTCTGGGGCCTCAAGATCGGCGAACCGGGCAAGGAGCACGTCGGTTTCGAGCGCCTGTATGCCAACCTGCAGATCGACAGCCTGTGGACCCGCGCACTGCATTTGGCCGATGTCCAGTTGGACCAGCCCAAGACTGAAGTGCTGTTCGACAAGTCCGGCCAACTGAACCTGGCGCAGCTGTTCAAACTGCCGCCCAGCGAGCCCGCCCCGGCCGATCCTGACGCCAAGCCCTTCCCGCTGCGCATCGACAGCATCAAGCTGGCCGGCGGTTATGTGCACTTCGAGGATTTGCGCCCCAGCGAACCCATCGAATTTCTCTACGACAAACTCGACTTCGAACTGAAGAACCTCAGCACCCTGCCCGAAGACAATGCCGACATGACGCTGGTCGCGGCAGGCCCCGAAGGTGGGCAGATCGACTGGAAAGGCAATTTCAGCCTGGTGCCCATCACCTCCGAAGGTACGCTGAAAGTCACCGACGGCAAGATGAAAGCCTGGTGGCCCTATGTGCGTGACGCATTGCCTCTGGTACTTGAAGACGGCGTGCTCAACTTCAGCACCGAGTACAGGTTCAGCCTGGCCAAAGAGACGGAGCTGAACCTGACCAACACCGCCGCCAGCATCGCCCCGTTTGCCATCAAGGCGCCGGACGGCCGACCGCTGGCGCGGCTGGAGCGGCTGGACGTCAGCGAAACCACGGTGGACCTGGCCAAGCAGCAGGTCGTCATCGGCAAGATCCGCAGCAACAAGCTGGAAACCTGGGCAGCCCGCGAGGCCGACGGCCAACTGGATTGGCAAAAACTGTTCGCCAGCCAGCCGAGCAAACCCACCCAGAAAGCAGAGCCCGCCACTGCGCCGGCAACCGCCGATTCGCCCAAAGCCGAGCCGGTTGCGCCGAGCAAGCCTTGGCAAGTACTGCTCAAGGACGTGCAACTGCGCAACTACCAAGTGCACTTGGCGGATCGTCAGGTCAAACCTGCCGTGGCGCTGGAACTGGGTCCGCTGAACGTTGATGTGCAGAACTTCGACAGCCTCAACCAGAGCCCTTTCACCCTGAAAATCGACAGCGGGCTGGGCAAGCAAGGCAAGCTCCAGGCGAGCGGCGAGGTTAACCTCAACCCGGTCAGCGCCAAGTTGAAAGTCAACACGCAGGATATCGACCTGCGTGTCGCACAGGCTTACATCAGCCCGTTTATTCGCCTCGAATTGCGCAGCGGGATGCTCGGCAGCAACCTCGACGTGAACCTCAAGAGCACCGATCCCCTGGCCCTGCAGGTGACCGGTCGGGCCCAGGTCGACCAGTTGCATACCCTCGACACGCTCAAGACCCGCGACTTTCTCAAATGGCAGCGCTTGGTGCTTGAAGGCGTGAACTACCAGCATGGCGACAGCCTGACCATCGACAAGGTCAACCTGCTGCAGCCGTATGCACGTTTCATGATCAACGATGACCGCACCACCAACATCGATGACTTGCTGATTCCACAACCGGCCGACAAAAGTCCCAAGCCCGCCAGCAAGGAAAAGCCGCTGGGTATTCGTATCGGCCAGATTGCGATCAACGACGGGTCGGCCAACTTTGCCGATTTCAGCCTGACACCCAACTTCGCCACAGCGATTCAACAGCTCAACGGCCAGATCGGCACCATCGACAGCCGCCAGGCCAAACCGGCCACCGTCGATATCAAGGGCAAGGTGGACCGGTATGCGCCGGTCACCATCAAGGGCAGCGTGAACCCGTTCGACCCGATGGCTGCGCTGGATATCGCCACCAGCTTCAAACGCGTCGAGCTGACCACCCTCACCCCCTACTCCGGCAAGTTCGCCGGTTTCCGCATCCGCAAGGGCCGCCTGAACCTCGACCTGCATTACGTGATTACCAAAGGGCAATTGAAGGCCGAGAACAAGGTGGTGGTCGAGCAATTGCAATTGGGGGAAAAGGTAGACAGTGCCGATGCTGTCGACTTGCCGATTCGCCTGGCCATTGCGCTGCTCAAAGACGTGGATGGCAAGATTTCCATCGAACTGCCGGTGACGGGTGACTTGAACAACCCACAATTCAGCGTGATGCCGATCGTGTGGCAAACCCTGCGCAACCTGGTGGTGCGTGCTGCCACGGCGCCCTTCCGGATGCTCGGCGGTCTGGTATCCGGCGGTGGCTCTGAGGACTTGGGCAATGTGTCGTTTGCGGCCGGCTCCAGTGAGTTGAGCAAGGATGCCCAGGTGGCTTTGGACAAACTCGCCAAGGCACTCAAGGAACGTCCGACCTTGCGCCTGGAAATTGAAGGCACAGCCGCCGCCAACAGCGATGGCCCCTTCCTCGCCGCCGAGCGCCTGGAGCGCGAATACCAGTACAACTACTACAAGATTCTTCAGCGCCGGGGGGACAAAGTCCCTGCCCAAGCATCATTGCTTGTCGTACCAGAGAAGGAAAAGGCGCCGTTGCTGGAAGGCATCTACCGCACGCGCTTGAAACAGCAACCGCCGGCTGAGTGGAAAGACTTGGGAGACGACGACCGCACTGCGAAGCTGCGTGACGGCGTCATCCAGTTCTGGAGCGCCAGTGATGTCTTGCTGCGCCAACTGGGCCAGGACCGTGCCAGCACCATCAAGGACTATCTGGTGGATAAGGGCCAGTTGGAAGATGATCGGGCGTATTTCATTGACGCCAAGCTGGGCCAGGCTGAGAAGGATGGTCGGGTTGTGACACCGATGCATCTGGATGCCGAGTAATCCTACCCCACAATAGAACAGGCCCCGACACGAATGCCGGGGCCTGTAATGACCACATCCCTGTGGTCGGTCGCATGAACACGTGAGGTGCATTGAGTGGATAACAGGCTCACTCGTTGCCGCCGACGCTTAGTTCAAAGCGATTAGTGAAGCGTTACTCTGCTTTCAGGCCATCGGCCGATACAGCTTTAACGCCTTTGATTTTCTTGGCGATATTCACCGCGGTAGTTTTCTGTGCATCAGTCACCGCAGCGGTGGACGACAGGGAAACTACGCCTTTGTTGGTTTCGACTTTGATGTCGGTACCAGGAATGCCTTTTTCGGTTACCAGATCAGCTTTCACTTTGGTGGTGATCCAGGTATCCGAGGTAGCGCCTTTTGCGTCAGAGGCAGCAGCCTTGGTTTTGTCTACGTTGTCAGCTTTGTAAGCGCCACCTGCATGCAGGCTGTCAGCAGAAACTGCGGTCACACCTTTGATTTTCTTGGTGATGGCTACAGCAGTAGCTTTCTGCGATTCGGAAATTTCTACGTCAGACGACAGGGTAACCACACCTTTGTTGGTCTCAACCTTGATGTCCGAACCTGGAATGCCTTTCTCGGTCAGCAGGTCAGCTTTGACTTTGGTGGTGATCCAAGTGTCCGAGGTGGACTCCTTGGCTTTGGTCACTTCACCAGCAGCCAGGGTCATCGGCGCTTGAGAAGTTTGAGCAAAGGCAACGTTAGCACCCATAGCCAGGGTCAGAGCGGTAGCAGTAGCGAGAGCGAACTTCTTCATACGAGTAACTCCTGTTTTAATAAAAGTCTGCAGCGTGTGTACCTTGATGCTGCAGCGTTAACAGGGATATTGCAGGCGCTGTGCCAAGTTTTAGAAACCAACAAAACCCTTATAAATCAACAACTTAAAAAACAGCGCGATTTTCGAAATCGTGCAACTTGCATGAACCTCATCGTGCCTGCATGCAAGTTGCGGTTTTATCACTGCGCTAAAGGGCTGATTTCTCTTCACTTTCCCACGCGCATAAAAAAAGGACTCCGAAGAGTCCTTTTTTCAGCGTAAAGCTTACGGGGGATTAAACGCCCGAAGCCTTGGCTGCTGCTACGTCCTTGATGGACAGCTTGATACGGCCGCGGTTGTCCACGTCCAGTACCAGCACTTCCACTTCCTGGCCTTCTTTCAGGATGTCGGTCACTTTCTCAACACGAGCGTCGCTCAGCATGGAGATGTGAACCAGACCGTCCTTGCCCGGCAGGATGTTGACGAATGCGCCGAAGTCGACGATGCGTTCAACCTTACCAACATAGATCTTGCCGATCTCGGCTTCAGCGGTGATGCCCAGGACGCGCTGACGTGCGGCTTCAGCTGCTTCCTTGGTTTCGCCGAAGATCTTGATCGAACCGTCGTCTTCGATGTCGATCGAAGCTTTGGTTTCTTCGCAGATCGCACGGATGGTCGCGCCGCCTTTACCGATAACATCACGGATTTTGTCGGTGTCGATTTTCATCGCGATCATGGTCGGAGCGTTTTCCGACAGCTCGGTGCGGGACTGACCAATGATCTGGTTCATCTGGCCGAGGATGTTCAGGCGCGCGTCCAGGGCTTGGCCCAGGGCGATTTCCATGATTTCTTCGGTGATGCCCTTGATCTTGATGTCCATCTGCAGCGCGGTCACACCTTTGGCGGTACCGGCTACTTTGAAGTCCATGTCGCCCAGGTGATCTTCGTCGCCCAGGATGTCGGTCAGGATGGCGAACTTCTCGCCTTCTTTAACCAGGCCCATCGCGATACCGGCAACCGGTGCCTTCATCGGCACACCAGCATCCATCAGCGCCAGGGAAGCACCGCAAACGGACGCCATGGAGCTGGAGCCGTTGGATTCGGTGATTTCCGACACAACACGGATGGTGTACGGGAACACGTCAGCAGCAGGCAGCATGGCCTGAACCGAACGGCGTGCCAGACGGCCGTGACCGATTTCGCGACGACCAGCGCCACCCATGCGACCACACTCGCCCACCGAGAACGGAGGGAAGTTGTAGTGCAGCATGAACGGGTCTTTTTTCTCGCCTTCCAGGGTGTCCAGCAGCTGTGCGTCACGGGCGGTGCCCAGCGTTGCAACAACCAGGGCCTGGGTTTCACCACGGGTGAACAGGGCCGAACCGTGAGTCTTGGGCAGAACGCCGACTTCGATGTTCAGCGGACGTACGGTCTTGGTGTCGCGACCGTCGATACGTGGTTTGCCGTTAACGATGTTTTCGCGAACGGTGCGGTATTCGATTTCACCGAAGGCTGCTTTGACTTCGCTGGAAGAAGGCTGGCCTTCTTCACCGGACAGCTTGGCAACGACCTGGTCCTTCAGCTCGCCCAGGCGAGCGTAACGGTCGGCCTTGACGGTGATGGTGTAGGCCTGGGAGATCGCTTCGCCGAACTCGGCACGGATGGCACCCAGCAGTTCAGTGGCTTCAGCTTGTGGAGCCCACGCCCAGGTAGGCTTGGCAGCTTCGGCGGCCAGTTCTTTAACAGCGTTGATCACCGACTGGAACTCGTCGTGAGCAAACAGTACCGCGCCCAGCATCTGGTCTTCGGTCAGCTCTTTGGCTTCCGATTCAACCATCAATACAGCTTCCGAGGTACCGGCAACGACCATGTCCAGGCTTGATGCTTTCAACTGCTCGTAAGTCGGGTTCAGCAGGTAGCCGGTGCTTTCGTGGAAAGCAACGCGCGCTGCGCCGATCGGGCCATCGAAAGGAATGCCGGAGATCGCCAGAGCAGCCGATGTACCGATCATCGCAGCGATGTCCGGATCGGTTTTCTTGCTGGTGGAAACGACGGTGCAGACAACCTGCACTTCGTTCATGAAGCCTTCTGGGAACAGCGGACGGATCGGACGGTCGATCAGTCGGGAAGTCAGGGTTTCTTTCTCGGAAGGACGGCCTTCGCGCTTGAAGAAACCGCCAGGGATCTTACCGGCAGCGTAAGTTTTTTCCTGGTAATGAACGGAAAGAGGGAAGAAGCCTTTGCTCGGGTCAGCGGTCTTGGCGCCAACAACGGTCACCAGCACGGTAACGTCGTCATCAACGGTAACCAGCACTGCGCCGGAGGCTTGACGGGCAATGCGGCCTGTCTCGAGGGTAACGGTCGACTGACCGAACTGGAATTTTTTGATAACCGGGTTCACGGTGTCCTACCTTCTTTGTGGCTCTTGGGGAACTTGTCTTCTTGCGAAATTCTTGGGCAATCTCGGGAATCGGCCCGAGGCTCGTCCAGGGTAAAACGTGTATCCAGATAAAACTTGAGGCTGGGAGCCTGCCATGGGCCAGCGGGAATCCCACTGACACACGGCAGACAACCAACCTCTAGCGCAATCGCTTATTAGCGACGCAGACCCAGGCGACCGATCAGAGTCTGATAACGACCCAGATCCTTGCCTTTCAGGTAGTCCAGCAGCTTACGGCGCTGGTTTACCATGCGGATCAGACCACGACGGGAGTGGTGATCTTTACCGTTGGCCTTGAAGTGACCTTGCAGCTTGTTGATGTTGTGGGTCAGCAGTGCAACTTGCACTTCTGGCGAACCAGTGTCACCAACAGCTTGCTGATAGTCAGCAACGATTTGTGCTTTTTCTTGAACGTCGAGAGCCATGAGGCAATCCTTTTATCAGGAAACTGTTTCAGAAAAACAGCTTCAACAGGCCAGGGACAAATCCCTGTATCTAAAAATGAGTGTTGACCGTGCCTGTTAACAGCCACACTCGTCCGGTCATTCTGACCGAATCAGTCGACGCGGCGCGATGCGCCCGTCTTCGCTCACTTCACCGATACCGATGAAGCGACCGTTATGATCTTGTACCCGCACCATGCCGAACTTCGGGGCATCCGGGGCGCGTACGGGCTGGCCGTTGAGCCAATAGAACGCGCTGTGCTCCGAGAAGTGCAGCAATGGCCAATCGAGCAAACCGCTGTCCGATGGCATCAGGAAGCGATCAACGGCTTCGTTGCCACCTTCGGCATGTACCGCTTCAAGCTCTTCCAGCGTGACCGTCTGGGTCAGGTTGAAAGGGCCGGCCTGGGTGCGTCGCAGCTCTGCAACGTAAGCGCCGCAACCGAGCTGTTCACCAATATCTTCCACGAGGGTACGGATATAGGTGCCTTTGCTGCAGTCCACGGCCAAACGGGCGGTGTCGCCTTCACAGGCAAGCAATTCCAAGCGCGCAATAGTAACAGAACGCGGGTCGCGCTCCACTACTTCGCCCGCACGTGCCAGCTTGTAAAGAGGCTGCCCATCACGCTTGAGCGCCGAGTACATCGGAGGTATCTGACTGATTTGCCCACGAAAACCGGGTAATGCAGCTTCGATATCGGTACGACCAACGGTCACGTCGCGAACCTGCAGAACATCACCTTCGGCATCCCCGGTGGTGGTGGTCTTGCCCAGTTGCATCAGGGTTTCGTAACCCTTGTCGGAGTCGAGCAGGTATTGCGAAAACTTGGTCGCTTCGCCAAAGCACAATGGCAGTACGCCAGTTGCCAGCGGATCGAGACTGCCGGTATGCCCGGCCTTTTCGGCATTGAGCAGCCAGCGAACCTTCTGCAACGCCGCATTGGAGGTAAAGCCAATGGGCTTGTCGAGCAGAATGATGCCGCTGACGTTGCGACGGATACGTTTGACCTGAGCCACCGCTTACTCCTTGGCGTCTTCAGGTGTGGACGGGTGCTGGCTGTCTTCCGCCACGGCACGCTCGATCAATGCCGACAGGTGCGCGCCACGCACGACGCTTTCGTCGTAGTGGAAGTGCAACTGAGGCACGCTGCGCAGCTTCATTTCACGGGCCAACTGCATGCGCAGGAAACCTGCGGCGGAGTTGAGCACCTTGATGCTTTGGGCGATTTCTTCGCTGCTGTCCTGCCCCATCACGGTGATGAAGATCTTGGCGTGACCCACGTCACGGCTCACTTCAACGGCGGTGATGGTGACCAGGCCCACGCGTGGGTCTTTGACTTCGCGACGGATCAGTTGGGCCAGCTCGCGCTGCATCTGATCGCCGATACGCTGGGTACGGCTGTATTCTTTTGCCATGTCTTGTTACCTGTTACTGCCACACGGTGAAACCCGTGGGGTCTGAAAGCGGCAAACGCCCGGCCTGACAAAAGCCAGACCGGGCGTTGCGTTTAGAGTCCGTACACTGCGCGGAGCATTTGCATGCCCACCCGCCGCGTGGCTCCGGAAGTGCGCGAGTTAGAGGCTGCGAGCAACCTGAACCTTCTCGAAGACTTCGATCTTGTCGCCAACCTTGACGTCGTTGTAGCTCTTGACGCCGATACCGCATTCCATGCCGGCACGCACTTCGGAAGCGTCATCCTTGAAGCGGCGCAGGGATTCCAGCTCGCCTTCGAAGATAACGATGTCTTCACGCAGTACACGGATTGGACGGTTACGGTACACAGTGCCTTCGATAACCATGCAACCGGCGATCGCGCCGAATTTCGGCGAGCGGAACACGTCACGCACCTCGGCCACACCCAGGATGTTCTCCCGGACGTCGCTGCCAAGCATGCCGGTGAGGGCTTTCTTGACGTCTTCGATGATGTCGTAGATGACGTTGTAGTAACGCATGTCCAGGCCTTCCTGCTCGACGATCTTGCGAGCGCCAGCATCGGCACGCACGTTGAAACCGAACAGTACAGCGTTGGAAGCCAGTGCCAGGTTGGCGTCGGATTCGGTGATACCACCGACACCGCCACCGACAACACGCACTTGCACTTCGTCGTTACCCAGGCCATTCAAGGCGCCGTTCAACGCTTCGAGGGAACCACGTACGTCAGATTTGAGGACGATGTTGAGCGTCTTCTTCTCTTCCTGGCCCATGTTCTCGAAGATGTTTTCCAGCTTGCCTGCGTGAGCACGGGCCAGTTTGACTTCGCGGAACTTGCCTTGACGGAACAGAGCCACTTCACGGGCTTTCTTCTCGTCGGCAACCACGCTCATCTCGTCGCCAGCGTCCGGGGTACCGTCCAGGCCGAGGATCTCGACCGGGATAGCAGGACCTGCTTCCTTGATTGGCTTGCCGTTCTCGTCGAGCATGGCACGTACACGGCCATAGTTCGAACCGACCAGCACCATGTCGCCTTGGCGCAGGGTACCGTCTTGAACCAGGACGGTCGCAACCGGGCCACGGCCCTTGTCGAGGCGGGACTCAACCACGACACCACGGCCAGGAGCCGATGGCGTTGCGGTCAGTTCCAACACTTCGGCTTGCAACAGAACGGCTTCGAGCAGTTCGTCAACGCCAGTACCCATCTTCGCGGAGACTGGTACGAATGGTGTGTCGCCACCCCACTCTTCGGATGTCACGCCGTGAACCGACAGTTCGCTACGGATGCGATCGAGATCGGCGCCCGGCTTGTCGATTTTGTTCACCGCTACCACCAACGGAACGCCAGCTGCCTTGGCATGCTGAACGGCTTCGATGGTTTGTGGCATCACGCCGTCGTCGGCTGCAACCACCAGGATCACGATGTCGGTCGCCTTGGCACCACGGGCACGCATTGCGGTAAACGCGGCGTGACCAGGAGTGTCGAGGAACGTCACCATGCCACGTTCGGTTTCAACGTGGTAAGCACCGATGTGCTGGGTAATGCCGCCGGCTTCGCCAGCCGCCACCTTGGCACGACGGATGTAGTCGAGCAGGGAAGTCTTACCGTGGTCAACGTGGCCCATTACGGTCACAACCGGCGCACGGGAAACCGCTTCACCTTCAAACTTCAGGGACTCGGCCAGGGAATCTTCCAGGGCGGTGTCGCTGACCAGGGTCACTTTGTGGCCCAGTTCCTCAGCCACAAGCTGGGCAGTTTCCTGATCCAGTACCTGGTTGATGGTGGCCGGGGTGCCCAGCTTGAACATGAACTTGATGATTTCAGCTGCCTTGACCGACATCTGCTGGGCGAGGTCGCCCACAGTGATGGTCTCGCCGATCTTCACTTCACGCACGACAGGGCCGGTTGGGCTCTGGAAACCGTGGGCGTTGCGTTTTTTCAGCTTGGCCTTGCCGCGACCACCACGACGGAAGCCATCGCTTTCTTCGTCGGTAGTACGTGGAGCAACGCGTGGAGCAGGTGCTTTCTCTTTGACCGAAGCACGATGCGGAGCGTTTTTACGCTCGCCATCGCCACCGCCGCCACGACGATTGTTATCGTCGGCACGGGGCTTGTCCGGACGACGAGGTTCGTCACGCTTGCGTGCATCGGCAGCAGGTGCTGGCGCTGCGGCAACCGGAGCGGCCTCACGCACAGCTTCAACCGGCGCGCTAGGCGCGGCAACTGCGTCAGCGGCAGCAGGTTGCGCAGCAGCAGGCTGGCGACGCGCTTCTTCTTCGGCGCGACGCTTGGCTTCTTCTTCAGCCTTCTGACGAGCAGCATTTTCTACTGCGCGACGTTCGTCCAGCTCACGTTTGCGCTCGGCTTCGATTTCTTCCGGGCTGCGCTGTACGAAGACTTTCTTCTTGCGTACTTCAACGCTGATGCTCTTGCTACCAGCAACACGCAGGGTGCTGGTAGTTTTGCGCTGCAATGTAATCTTGCGCGGTTCTTCCACTTTCGCCTTGTGGCTGCTCTTCAAGTGAGTCAGCAAAGACTGCTTCTCACTATCGCTCACACCTTCATCGGCGGCGGTGTGCGGCAGACCTGCCTCACGCATCTGCTGCAACAGGCGCTCTACCGGTGTTTTGACCTCATCGGCCAGTTGTTTCACCGTGACTTGCGTCATGCACTTCTCTCCTCAGGCCGCGCCTAATTACTCGAACCAATGGGCTCGGGCGGCCATGATCAACTTGCCGGCACGATCATCGTCAATGCCGTCGATGTCGAGCAGGTCGTCAATAGACTGCTCGGCCAGGTCTTCGCGGGTAATTACGCCGCGCACCGCCAGTTCCATCGCCAAATCCTTGTCCATACCCTCAAGCGAGAGCAGGTCTTCGGCCGGATGGGCGTCTGCCAGCTTTTCCTCAGTAGCGATGGCTTTAGTCAACAAACGATCCTTGGCCCGAGCGCGAAGCTCGTTGACGATGTCTTCGTCAAAGCCGTCGATGTTGAGCATTTCTTCCAACGGTACGTAGGCAATCTCTTCCAGGCTGGTGAAGCCTTCATCTACCAGCACCTGTGCCAGCTCTTCGTCGACTTCCAGCTCGTCGATGAAGTTGCGCAGGATGTCACCGGTTTCAGCTTGCTGCTTAGCCTGGATGTCCGATTCGGTCATCACGTTCAGGGTCCAACCGGTCAGTTGGCTGGCCAGACGCACGTTCTGCCCACCACGACCAATGGCCTGAGCCAGATTGTCTGCGCCAACGGCGATGTCCATTGCATGGGCATCCTCGTCAACGATAATTGCCGCCACTTCAGCCGGCGACATGGCGTTGATCACGAACTGCGCCGGGTTATCGTCCCACAGCACGATGTCAACACGCTCACCGCCCAATTCGCCCGACACTGCCTGGACGCGCGAACCGCGCATACCGATGCAAGCGCCTTGCGGGTCGATGCGTTTGTCCTTGGAGCGGACCGCGATCTTGGCGCGCGAACCCGGGTCGCGGGACGCAGCCATGACTTCGATCAGGCCTTCGGCGATTTCCGGCACTTCGATACGGAACAGCTCGATCAGCATTTCCGGTGCAGTACGCGACAGAATCAACTGAGGGCCGCGGTTCTCGGTGCGGATTTCCTTGAGCAGCGCACGCAGACGCACGCCAACACGGAAGGTTTCGCGAGAAATGATGTCTTCACGGGCCAGCAACGCTTCAGCGTTGTTACCCAGGTCGACGATCACGTTGTCGCGGGTGACTTTCTTCACGGTGCCGGAGATGATTTCACCCAGGCGCTCGCGATAGGCGTCAACGACTTGAGCGCGCTCGGCTTCGCGAACCTTCTGCACGATGACCTGCTTGGCGGTCTGTGCAGCAATACGGCCGAATTCGATCGACTCGATCTTTTCTTCGACGACATCACCGACCTTGGCATCAGGATGCGTTTCGGCAGCCTTGCTCGGCCAGGTTTCGATGGCCGGATCATCAAGATCGGCCTCTTCGACGACCGTCCAACGACGGAACGTCTCATAGGCACCGGTGTGGCGGTTGATTTCCACACGCAGATCAACTTCGTCTTCAAAACGCTTCTTGGTAGCAGTGGCCAGGGCCAGCTCCAGCGCTTCAAAAATCACGTTTGCCGGTACGCCCTTTTCATTGGATACCGACTCAACAACCAGCAGTACTTCTTTGCTCATCGTACGCCTCGCCTTTCGCAAGCCATTGGATCCGCGGGATCCGCGTCTCAGTCAAAACTGGGAATAATGTTGGCCTTGTCGATCATATCGATCGGCAACAGGAACTCATGGTCTTCTACCTGCACCACGACATCCTGTTCTTCTACACCGCGCAGAAGGCCCTGAAAGTTGCGTCGCCCTTCGAAGGGGGATCGCAGCTTGATCTTCACTTGTTCACCGGCATATTTGGCAAACTGCTCGATAGTGAACAGTGGGCGCTCCATGCCTGGCGAGGAAACTTCGAGGGTGTACTCAACGGAGATAGGATCTTCAACATCCAGGACACCGCTGATCTGACGGCTGACAATGGCACAATCGTCCACCAGCACGCCGCCCTCTTTATCGATATAAACGCGCAACATTGAGTGGCGACCTTGAGCCGAAAACTCAATACCCCAGCATTCATAGCCTAGGGCCACGACCACCGGGGCCAGCAAGGCCTGCAACTCTTCTAGCTTGCTCGACACCTGAACCCCCTCGTGCATGTATGTGCATGCTGTGCAAAATAAAAAAATGGGCGAAACGCCCATCCTTGAAACGCCGTCGAACAGCGGCGTTGAAAGTGTCCAGCTAACAAAAAGCCCCTTAAAAGGGGCTCCGCTAAAACTGGTTGCGGGGGCCGGATTTGAACCGACGACCTTCGGGTTATGAGCCCGACGAGCTACCAGACTGCTCCACCCCGCGACAAAGCTGGGGCGGAAGTATACGACCGATCCCTTGCAGGGTCAATGTAACCTTCCACCTACAAGAAAGCCCGCAACAGCGGGCTCTCCTGATAATTGGTACCGAGAAGGGGACTCGAACCCCTACACCCTATGGGCACAACCACCTCAAGGTTGCGTGTCTACCAATTCCACCACCTCGGCAATACAGCGTTTAAAACCCTTCTTACTTCTGCTCTTGAGCTGGAGGTACGTCAGTCGCTGGAGTAGCCGACTTTTGCTCTTGAAGCACCGGGACATCATCAGAAGCCGGTTTTGCTTTTGGTACTTCCAACACTGCTGGATTTGGGAGACCTACTTGAGTAAGCACATGAGCTTTCTCTTTAGCAAAGTAACCTAACCCCAAGCTGGTTATGAAGAAACCTGCGGCAAGTATAGCAGTAAACTTACTAAGAAAGGTAGAGGAACCTTGGCTTCCGAACACAGTATTTGAAGCACCTGCACCGAAAGACGCACCAGCATCCGCACCTTTACCCTGTTGCAACAAAACCAGGGCAACTACGCCCAGGGCAGCCAACAGATGAAAAACGACTACGACTGTTTCCAGCATTTTTTCAGTTTCCCGCGGCGCGACAGATCGCACCGAACTCATCTGCATTCAGGGAAGCTCCACCAATGAGCCCCCCATCGATATCCGGCATGCCGAACAGTTCGACCGCATTGGCCGCCTTCACGCTGCCGCCGTATAGAAGACGCACACCTTGTGCGACTTCAGAATTCTCTGCCGCCAACTGAGCGCGGATGGCTGCGTGCACATCCTGCGCCTGTTGAGGCGTTGCAGTCAGCCCGGTACCAATGGCCCAGACCGGCTCGTAAGCAATGACTGCCTTTGCAAACGCACCAACACCCAGCTCCTCGATGATGCTGCCCAGCTGACGCGAGACAACTTCAAGAGTTTTGCCCGATTCACGCTCTGCCAGGGTCTCCCCTACGCACAACACTGGAATCAAGCCACAAGCCTGTGCCGCTGCGAACTTGCGATTGAGTGTCCCATCACGCTCGCCCATCATCTGACGGCGCTCGGAGTGCCCAACAAGCACATAGGAACAACCCGCATCAACCAACTGGCTGGGTGCAACTTCACCCGTCAACGCACCTTGCATCGCTTCAACCGCAGAGTTCTGCGCGCCGACCTGAATCGACTTGCCTTTCAAGCCATCAACCACTTGGGTGATATGCAAGCAAGGCGGGAAAACCGCGATATCGACACCGCTAGGCAAGGCCAAGTGACGAAGGCCATTGATCAGCTCAGCGACACTGGCGCGGGTACCGTGCATCTTCCAGTTACCAGCTACCATAGTGCGACGCATGCTGTACCCCGTCGGTCAAAGTGGGCGCAGATGTTACCCAACCACATCAGTACTGGCAAGCCGAATTCAGGCGCAAACTTCACTTACCAGTTTTGCCAGTGCTTCGGCATGGCCACGAACCTGCGATTCGTCGTCACCTTCAACCATGACGCGCACCAGCGGCTCTGTACCGGACTTGCGCAACAGCACTCGCCCACGGCCCGCCATTGCGAGGGTTACGCGCTCACAGGCTTCTTTGACAGCCGGGTGCTCGATGGGGTTTTCACCACCACCAAAACGCACGTTGAGCAGTACTTGCGGGCACTTGCGCATCGCCTGGCGCGCCTGGGCAAGACTCTCTTCACGCCGCTTCATCGCCATAAGCACCTGAAGCGCTGCAATAATCGCATCACCTGTGGTGGTGTGCTGGAAGCAGACGACATGCCCGGAATTCTCGCCACCTATTTGCCAGTTGCGCTCCAGCAGCTCAGCGATTACGTAGCGGTCACCTACGTTGGCACGAACGAACGGGATACCCAGATCGGCCAAAGCCAACTCCAGACCCAGATTGCTCATCAGCGTACCGACCACACCCCCGCCTTGCAGCTTATTGCGCTCGTACAGGTCACGCGCAATGATGAACAACAGATCATCACCGTCCACGACGGTGCCGGTGTGATCCACCATCAGCACGCGATCGCCGTCACCGTCAAAGGCAATGCCCAGGTCGGCATGCCCGGCGAGAACTGCCGCCTGCAACTGCTCCATGTGTGTAGAGCCGCAGTTGTCGTTGATATTCAGCCCATTAGGCTGGGCCGACAGGACAGTAACGTCTGCGCCCAATTCCTGGAACACACTGGGCGCAACCTTGTAGGTAGCCCCGTGGGCGCAATCGACAACAATCTTCAGACCGGCAAAATTGGTGCTACTGGGCACGCTGCTCTTGCAGAATTCGATGTAGCGACCGGACGCATCGTTGATCCGCGAAACCTTGCCTAGCTTGCTCGACTCGACCACCGTCATCGGCGCGTCCAGCAGCTCTTCGATCATCAATTCGATCTCGTCCGGCAGCTTCGTGCCCTGGCCCGAGAAGAACTTGATGCCATTGTCGTCATGAGGGTTGTGGGAGGCGCTGATCACGATACCGGCTTGCGCGTGAAAGGTGCGCGTCAAGTACGCGATAGCCGGCGTCGGCATAGGCCCCAGCAGCATCACATCCGCACCGGCAGCGGACAAACCGGCCTCAAGTGCTGACTCGAACATGTAGCCCGAAATCCGCGTGTCCTTGCCGACCAGAATGCGACAAGCGCCCATGCTGCGGAACGCCATGCCTGCCGCCCAACCCAACTTGAGCATGAAATCAGGAGTAATCGGATATTCGCCGACGCGACCACGAATACCGTCAGTGCCAAAATACTTTTTAGTCATACGCGCTCCATCATTCTTATTGGGCTGATTCAACGGCGGCAATCATGCGCACCACATCCACGGTCTCGGCGACATCATGCACGCGCAAGATACGCGCGCCCTTGGTCACCGCAAGGGCTGCCAGCGCCAGACCACCATACAGCCGCTCACCCACTGGACGATTCAAGGCCAGGCCGATCATGCTCTTGCGTGAAACCCCCACCAACAGAGGCCGGCCAAGGGCATGCAGCGCGTCCATGTGTTTGAACAAGCTTAAATTGTGTTGCAGGGTTTTAGCGAAGCCAAATCCCGGGTCAAGGATGATCTTTTCCGACGCTATCCCCGCTGCCGCGCACTGTGCCATTCGCTCAGCGAGAAAACCACTCACTTCACCGACAAGATCATCATAGCTCGGACTGTCCTGCATATTGCCGGGCTCGCCCAGCATATGCATCAGACAGACCGGCAAACCCGTCGCTGCCGCTGCATCCAAAGCACCATCACGCTGCAGCGAGCGCACGTCATTGATCAGCCCCGCCCCCAGGCGTGCGGTTTCGCGCATCACCGCTGGCGTGGAAGTATCCACCGAGATGATCACATCCAACTCGCGAGCGATGCGCTCGACAATTGGTGCCACCCTCTCCAACTCTTCCAGGGGAGAGACGATGCGGGCACCGGGACGAGTGGATTCCCCTCCCACATCAATCAAGGTCGCGCCCGCCACCACCATTGCCTCTGCATGCCGCAGCGCAGCATCCAGCTGGCTGAAGCGGCCGCCATCGGAAAAGGAGTCGGGGGTTACATTCAGAATGCCCATGACATGCGTATGGGCCAAATCAAGAACCCGGTTGCCGCAAGGCAACCGGGTGGAGGACAACTCAGAAGTCATTTCGAGCCTTAGAGGTCTGCTGCAGGGCCGCCGATCGGGTTCTCAGGACGCTCGTTCTGAACAACTGGCGGGGTGCCAGAAGTGCCCGAACCACCTTCCCAATCCCGAGGCTCACGCGGCTCGCGCCCCGCCATGATGTCGTCAATCTGATCGGCATCAATCGTCTCGTACTTCATCAGCGCATCCGCCATCGCATCCAGCTTGTCGCGGTTGTCGGTCAGGATCTGCTTGGCCGTGCCGTAGCACTGGTCAATGATGCTGCGCACTTCCGAGTCGATCAGCTTGGCTGTCTCACCGGAGAAGCTGGCAGCTTGACCACCACCGCCACGACCCAGGAACACTTCGCCTTCTTCCTCGGCATACATCAGTGGGCCGAGTTTTTCCGACAAGCCCCATTTGGTCACCATGTTCCGCGCAATCTGGCTCGCACGCATGATGTCGTTGGAGGCACCGGTGGTGACACCGTCAAAGCCCAGGGTCATCTCTTCGGCAATACGACCGCCGTACAACGAGCAGATCTGGCTGATCAAGGCACGCTTGGAGAGGCTGTAACGATCCTCTTCCGGCAGGAACATGGTGACGCCCAACGCACGGCCCCGAGGAATGATCGAGACCTTGTAGACCGGGTCATGCTCAGGTACAACGCGGCCCACAATGGCGTGGCCCGCTTCGTGATAAGCGGTGTTCTGCTTCTCTTTCTCGGACATGACCATGGATTTGCGCTCGGCACCCATCATGATCTTGTCTTTCGCGAGTTCGAACTCTTTCATCTCGACGATGCGCTTGCCGGTACGGGCAGCGAACAACGACGCCTCGTTGACCAGGTTGGCCAAGTCAGCACCGGAGAAGCCTGGAGTACCACGGGCGATCACGGCCGGAGCCACGTCGTCACCCATTGGCACTTTGCGCATGTGTACTTTCAAGATCTGCTCACGCCCACGGATGTCCGGCAGGCCAACCACGACCTGGCGGTCGAAACGACCTGGACGCAGCAGCGCCGGGTCGAGCACGTCAGGACGGTTGGTCGCGGCGATCACGATGATGCCGTCATTCATTTCGAAGCCGTCCATCTCCACCAGCAACTGGTTGAGGGTCTGCTCACGCTCATCGTGACCGCCGCCCATGCCAGCACCACGATGGCGACCAACAGCGTCGATTTCATCGATGAAGATAATGCAGGGCGCGTGCTTCTTGGCTTGTTCGAACATATCGCGAACACGGCTGGCACCCACGCCGACGAACATTTCGACGAAGTCAGAACCGGAAATAGTGAAGAACGGCACCTTGGCTTCACCGGCAATCGCCTTGGCCAGCAAGGTTTTACCAGTACCCGGAGGGCCGACCATCAGTACGCCGCGAGGAATACGGCCGCCCAGACGCTGGAATTTACCCGGATCGCGCAGGAACTCCACAAGCTCGCCGACTTCCTCCTTGGCTTCGTCGCAACCAGCAACGTCAGCCAGGGTGGTTTTCACCTGGTCTTCGGACAGCAGGCGTGCCTTGCTCTTGCCGAAGCTCATCGGACCGCCCTTGCCTCCCGCACCCCCTTGCATCTGGCGCATGAAGAACATGAACACGGCGATGATCACCAGGATCGGGAAGCTGGCAACCAGCAACTGGGTCCAGATGCTCTGCTGTTCAGGCTGCTTGCCTTCGACAACGACCTTGTTATCCACCAGGTCGCCAATCAGGCCGTTGTCCGGAATGTTCGGACGAATGGTCTTGAAGCTATCGCCATCGTTGCGTTTGCCGGTGATGACGGCGCCATCAACCGTGACGCGCTCGACCTTGCCATCCTTGACTTGCTGGATGAAGTCGGAATAGTTGAGGGTCTGCGGCTCGTTAGGGCTGGAGAAGTTGTTCATCACCGTCACCAGGACAGCTGCGATGATCAACCACAGGATCAGATTCTTTGCCATATCGTTCAATTAACTACCCTCTGAAGCAAGCTCCGCTACTGGCGCGCGCTTCGCATGATATTCACCGGCCTAACTTACTACATTACCTACAACTCTGGCAGGCGCCGTCTGTAACCCTTTGTGAAACTTTGACTACACAATATTCGTAAAGCTTCGTGACGAAAGCGATATAAAAAAACCTATCGCCCTCCTCGAATTCCTCAAAAACGCTCTTCACTCTCAGCGCCTTCCACACCGCGGAAGCCACGGCACAGCAGATACTGCTCCCGAGACCTGTCACGGGAAGAGTCGGGTTTACGCGTCTGCACCTTGTCGAACAACTTGCGAATGTTCTTGTGGTACTCGTCGAAACCCTCGCCCTGGAAGACTTTCACCAGGAAATCACCCCCCGGGCGCAGCACCCGACCCGCTAAATCCAGCGCCAGCTCACACAGGAACATGGCGCGCGGCATATCAACGGCCGGTAATCCACTCATATTGGGGGCCATGTCGGAAATCACAAGGTCTACCTGCGAATTTCCCACAGCCTCGAGGATCTGGGCGAGCACGGTATCCTGGGTGAAGTCGCCGTGAACAAAGGTCACATCCGGGATGCTGTCCATTTCCAGGATATCGGAAGCGATCAAGCGCCCCTGCCCACCAATCAGACGACTGGTCACCTGGGACCAACCGCCCGGAGCGGCACCCAGATCGATCACGCTCATGCCTGGACGGATCAATTTGTCCTTGTCCTGGATCTCCAGCAGCTTGTAGCTGGCCCGGGAACGGTAGCCGTCCTTCTGCGCCTTTTTGACGTAAGGATCGTTGAAATGCTCTTGTAGCCACTTAAGGCTGGTTTTGGAACGGGCCACGGGCCACCTCGAAAATAAAACGGGTCGTGATTAACTGGGCGGTCCCGGACTCGCTCGGGTAAACTGGCCGCCGCTTTTTACAAGATCAGACGCAGGGGTCAGATTATGCCGCTCACTCAAGAGCAGAAGAAACAGTACAAATCCATTGGCCACCATCTGAAACCAGTTCTGATTGTGGCAGACAACGGTTTGACTGAAGGTGTGTTAGCCGAATTCGAACGCGCACTGAACGATCATGAACTGATCAAGATCAAGGTCAACATCCTTGATCGCGAAGCGCGCTTGGCCGCCATTGCAGAACTGTGCAAGGTAGGCAAAGCGGACCTGGTTCAGGTCATCGGCAAGATGGCGCTGCTGTATCGCAAGAACTTCAGCGTCAACAAGCAGCTGTCGAACGTTCATCGTTTCAAATGATTCAAAGGGTCACGGGCGTGCTTCGCGCGCCCTGCCACTCCACCCCGGCGTCGGTTGTACCACCAGCACCAGGCCAGAAAACCCTAGCACAAGATAGCTGAATAGCTGCCAGCGCAACGCTTCCGGCAGCCAGACATGCACGATGCAAAACATTGCACACGCATACAGCGCCATCAACAGCAGTTGGCCGCGAATATCCCGCCATAGACTCCCCAGGCCTTCAGCCTTGATCAGCACCAGCGCCTGAAGCGTCACGCACACCGCTGCAAAACCCACCAGCAATGCACTCAGTAATCCATCGATCTCGTCGATCAACAACGGCGCGAGACCAATCAGGCCCAGCGCCGGCAATACACCTAGGTGCAGCAACCACAGGCCGCCCACCCAAAACATCTGGGCAAGCTGCCACAGCATGGCGCCCGCATAAAGCGGGCGCCGCCGTTCAGACGTGACGAACTTCAACAATCTCGTACTCGATTACACCGCTCGGGGTTTTAACGGCGACTACGTCACCCTCTTCCTTCCCGATCAAGGCGCGTGCCAGGGGCGAGCCGACCGAAATCTTGCCAAGTTTGAAGTCAGCTTCATCCTCACCCACGATGTGGTAAGTCACGCTTTCATCAGTCTCGACATTGGCGATTTCAACGGTAGTGCCGAAGATCACTTTTCCGGTATGAGGAATGGTCGTGACATCAATGATGACCTGATTCTGGATCCGGCCCTCAATGTCACGAATGCGCGCCTCAACCATACCCTGCTGCTCACGCGCAGCGTGGTATTCGGCGTTTTCCTTCAAGTCACCCAACTCACGGGCCGTACCGATGTCCTGGCTCAGCTTCGGACGGACGACCTTGGTCAGGTGGGCGTGCTCCTCTTCCAGGGCTTTGGCGCCCTGGACGGTCATGGGGTACTTGATCATGCCTTCAATCCTGCGTGTAGATCCTGCAAGCGACGCACGGTCTTTTCCGGACCGAACTTGAGCGCTTCGCAGATGGCTTCGCCTGCAGCAATGGTGGTGGTGCAATAGATCTTGTGCTGCAGGGCGTTACGACGGATGGAGTAGGAGTCCGCAATCGACTGGCGACCTTCGGTGGTGTTGATGATCAAGGTGACTTCGTCATTCTTGATCATGTCGACCACGTGCGGACGGCCTTCCGTCACCTTGTTCACGCGACGCACTTTCAGGCCGGCAGCCTCGATCAGCTTGGCGGTCCCGGCAGTCGCCACGACTTCGAAGCCCAAGTTGATCAGATCACGGGCAACGCCTGCAACCAGTGGCTTGTCGTCATCACGCACGCTGATGAACGCAGTACCACCGGTCGGCAGCACTTCGCTGGCACCCATCTGGGCTTTGGCAAACGCTTCGCCGAAGGTATCGCCCACGCCCATCACTTCACCGGTGGACTTCATCTCTGGGCCCAGGATCGGGTCCACACCAGGGAATTTGGCGAATGGGAACACCGCCTCTTTCACGCTGTAGAAGTTTGGAATGATTTCCTTGGTGAAACCGATTTCCTTCAGGGTTTTACCGGCCATCACGCGGGCAGCGATCATGGCCAGGGAAACACCGATGCACTTGGATACAAATGGCACGGTACGCGAAGCACGCGGGTTGACTTCGATGACGTAGATGTCTTCGCCTTGCAGCGCCAACTGAACGTTCATCAGGCCAACCACGCCCAGCTCCAGGGCCATTTTCTTGACCTGTTCGCGCATCTCGTCCTGGATGTGCGCCGGCAGCGAGTACGGTGGCAGCGAGCACGCGGAGTCACCGGAGTGAACGCCCGCCTGTTCGATGTGCTGCATGATCGCGCCGATCACCACGTCGGTGCCGTCGCAGACAGCGTCCACGTCCATTTCAATGGCGCAGTTGAGGAAGTGGTCCAGCAGCACCGGGCTGTCGTTGGACACTTTCACCGCGTCACGCAGGTAACGCTTGAGCTCTTCTTCTTCGTAGACGATTTCCATCGCACGGCCGCCCAATACGTAGGACGGACGCACCACCAGCGGGTAGCCAATCTTGCTGGCTGCACGGATGGCTTCGTCTTCGCTGCGCACGGTGGCGTTTGGCGGCTGACGCAGGTTCAGGCGCTCAACCATTTGCTGGAAGCGCTCACGGTCTTCGGCACGGTCGATGGCGTCCGGGCTGGTGCCGATGATCGGCACGCCGGCGGCTTCAAGGGCACGCGCCAGTTTCAACGGAGTTTGGCCGCCGTACTGGACGATCACGCCTTTTGGCTTCTCGACGCGCACGATTTCCAGCACGTCTTCCAGGGTTACTGGTTCGAAGTACAGGCGATCGGAGGTGTCGTAGTCAGTGGAAACCGTTTCCGGGTTGCAGTTGACCATGATGGTCTCGTACCCGTCTTCGCGCAGGGCGAGAGCGGCGTGTACGCAGCAGTAGTCAAACTCGATGCCCTGGCCGATACGGTTTGGACCGCCGCCCAGGATCATGATCTTGTCGCGACCCGACGGCGCCGCTTCGCACTCTTCCTCATAGGTGGAGTACAGGTAGGCGGTGTCGGTGGAAAACTCGGCCGCGCAGGTGTCAACACGCTTGTAGACCGGGAAAATATCCAGCTTGTGGCGATGGGTACGCAGGTTCTTCTCGGTCACACCCAGCAACTTGGCCAGGCGCTGGTCGGAGAAGCCTTTGCGCTTGAGACGGAACATCATGTCGCGGTCGATGCTGGCCAGACCCAGGGTCTTGACCTTCTCTTCTTCCTTGATCAGATCTTCGATCTGTACCAGGAACCACGGGTCGATCATGTTCATGCCGAAGATGTCTTCGACGCTCAAACCGGCGCGGAAGGCGTCAGCCACGTACCAGATGCGCTCGGCGCCCGGCACGGTCAGCTCGCGCTTGAGCACGCTCATGCTTTCCGGGTTGCTCAGGTCGAGCTTCTCGTCCAGGCCGCACACACCGACTTCCAGGCCGCGCAGGGCTTTCTGCAGGGATTCCTGGAAGGTACGGCCGATGGCCATGACTTCACCCACGGATTTCATCTGGGTGGTCAGGCGCGCGTCAGCCTTGGCGAACTTCTCGAAGGCAAAACGTGGCAGCTTGGTAACGACGTAGTCGATGGACGGCTCGAACGACGCCGGGGTCTTGCCGCCAGTGATGTCGTTCGACAGTTCGTCCAGGGTGTAACCCACAGCCAGTTTGGCCGCGACCTTGGCGATCGGGAAACCGGTGGCTTTCGAGGCCAGGGCCGACGAACGGGAAACACGCGGGTTCATCTCGATCACGACCATGCGGCCGGTGTTCGGGCAGATACCGAACTGAACGTTGGAACCGCCGGTTTCCACGCCGATCTCGCGCAGTACCGCCAGGGAGGCGTTACGCAGGATCTGGTATTCCTTGTCGGTCAGAGTCTGTGCTGGAGCCACGGTGATCGAGTCACCGGTGTGCACGCCCATCGGGTCAAAGTTTTCGATGGAGCAGACGATGATGCAGTTGTCCTTCTTATCGCGGACAACCTCCATCTCGTATTCTTTCCAGCCGATCAGGGATTCGTCGATCAGCAGCTCTTTGGTCGGCGACAAGTCGAGACCACGGGCGCAGATTTCTTCGAACTCTTCACGGTTGTACGCAATACCGCCACCGGTGCCGCCCATGGTGAAGGACGGACGGATGATGCATGGGAAGCCCAGGGTCTCGAGGACCGCGTTGGCTTCTTCCATGGTGTGGGCGATACCGGAACGCGGGCACGCCAGGCCGATGGACTTCATGGCCTTGTCGAAACGCGAACGGTCTTCAGCCTTGTCGATGGTGTCGGCGTTGGCACCGATCATCTCTACGCCGAACTTTTCCAGGACGCCTTCGCGCTCCAGGTCGAGGGCGCAGTTCAGGGCGGTCTGGCCACCCATGGTCGGCAACAGCGCGTCCGGACGCTCTTTCTCGATGATCTTGGCAACGGTCTGCCACTTGATCGGCTCGATGTAGGTGGCGTCGGCCATGGCCGGGTCGGTCATGATGGTGGCCGGGTTGGAGTTCACCAGAATGACGCGGTAACCCTCTTCGCGCAGGGCCTTGCAGGCCTGGGCGCCGGAGTAGTCGAATTCGCAGGCCTGGCCGATCACGATCGGGCCAGCGCCGAGAATCAGGATGCTTTTTATGTCTGTACGTTTTGGCATGGGTTTGTCACTCAAATCCGCAGGTCAGTCGGCAAGCCGTCTTGAACAATCTTTGATGAGCCTGCGGGGGCCACCGACACTCGGGGCCGCCCGCAGGCCGCTCAGTCAGCGTCGCTTGGCCATCTCATTGATGAAACGGTCGAACAGCGGCGCTACGTCGTTCGGGCCCGGGCTCGCTTCAGGGTGGCCCTGGAAGCTGAACGCGCTCTTGTCGGTGCGCTCGATGCCTTGCAGGGAACCGTCGAACAGCGACTTGTGGATAGCGCGCACGTTGCTCGGCAACGTCGCTTCATCCACCGCAAAACCGTGGTTCTGGCTCGTGATCATGACGACGCCGGTGTCCAGGTCCTGCACAGGGTGGTTGGCACCGTGATGGCCGTGACCCATTTTCAGGGTCTTGGCGCCGGAGGCCAGGGCCAGCAGCTGGTGACCGAGGCAGATACCGAAGACCGGGATCTCGGTTTCCAGCACATCCTTGATCGCCTGGATGGCGTAGTCGCACGGCTCAGGGTCGCCCGGGCCGTTGGACAGGAACACGCCGTCCGGTTGCAGGGCGAGCACGTCGCTGGCAGGGGTTTGTGCCGGCACCACGGTGACGCGGCAGCCGCGCTCTACCAGCATGCGCAGGATGTTGTACTTGACGCCGTAGTCGTAGGCCACGACGTGGTACGGCAGGTCAGCTACCTCGAGGGTCGCATGGCTGTCGGTCTTGAGGTCCCAGACAGTGGAGCGCCACTCGTACTTCTCTTTGACGCTGACAACTTTCGCCAGGTCCATGCCTTTCAGGCCAGGGAAACCTTGCGCTGCGGCAATCGCCGCCTCTTCGGAAATATTGTCACCGACCATGATGCAACCGTTCTGCGAGCCTTTTTCACGCAGGATGCGCGTGAGACGGCGCGTATCGATACCGGCGATTGCCACAACATTGTTGGCTTTCAGGTAATCGGACAGCGACATCGTGTTACGCCAGTTGCTCGCAACCAGTGGCAGGTCACGAATCACCAGACCGGCCGACCAGACACGATCCGACTCGACGTCTTCCGGTGTAGTACCGGTGTTGCCGATGTGTGGATACGTCAGGGTAACGATCTGTTGGGCGTAGGAAGGATCGGTAAGGATTTCCTGATAGCCGGTCATGGCAGTGTTAAACACTACCTCTCCAACGGTCTGACCGTCGGCTCCAATGGCTTCGCCGCGAAAAATGCTGCCATCAGCAAGGGCGAGTATGGCTGGCTTAGTCAAGAAGACCTCCCGTAAATAAAGCCTGAAAGGGCGATCGCAGGTGTAAAAAAGCGGAGTGACGTATGGACACGTCACTCCGCTTATTCACTGAATTATTCTGCGCGCTTTTAGTGAACACACTAAAGCTGTAGCTTACAGAAAAAGGCTTTTTTGGTCCACCGCTAATGAGCCTTAAAGGCATGGGAATGCGACAGGGCGTCGCTTAGCGGCTAAAAACGGGGCCTAAGCATAGGCTTGAGGCCCGGTTTTATCTACATGTCAGTGCAGATCAAGCACATCGCGCATGTCATACAGGCCCGGCTCGCGACCTTCCAACCAGAGCGCGGCACGTACCGCGCCCTTGGCAAATGTCATGCGACTGGAAGCCTTGTGCGTGATTTCCAGCCGCTCGCCTTCGGTGGCGAACAACACAGTGTGATCACCCACGACATCACCACCGCGCACGGTCGCAAAGCCAATGGTGTCACGCGCACGCTCACCGGTATGACCTTCACGACCGTACACGGCCACCTTCGACAGGTCTCGACCCAGCGCATCGGCAATCGCCTCACCCATACGCAGTGCAGTGCCTGACGGCGCATCGATTTTGTGGCGGTGATGCGTCTCGATGATTTCGATATCGGCCTCATCGCCCAGCACACGCGCCGCCAGATCCAGCAACTTGAGCGAGAGGTTGACCCCGACGCTGAAGTTGGCGGCGAAGACCACAGGAATGTCCTTGCCCGCCTCCACCAGCAACTGCTTCTGTTCTGCACTCAAGCCCGTGGTGCCGATCACCATGGCCTTGCCCGCCTTGCGGCAAAAGGCCAGATTCTTGAGCATCACGTCCGGCAGGGTGAAATCGATCAACACATCGAACTCGTCAGCGACCTTTTCCAGGCTGCCCGTCAATGAGACACCGATACGCCCCAGCGAAGCCAACTCACCGGCATCCGCGCCGATCAACGTGCTGCCCGGACGAACGATCGCCGCCGTCAGCCCGGAGGCCGGCGAGCGCTGCTGCACCGCTTCGACCAGCGTCTTGCCCATGCGCCCGGCAGCGCCCATCACGGCTATACGTCGCATACTCATTCCTTACAGATCGCCGAAGAAACGCTTCACGCCATCGAAAAAGCCCGTGGTCTTTGGCGAGTGAGAGTTGTCACCCTCCAATGAATTACGGAACTCTTCAAGCAACTCGCGCTGACGACGGTCCAGATTGACCGGCGTCTCAACCGCCACGCGACACATCAGGTCGCCGGCTCCGCCACCGCGCACTGGCGCGACGCCCTTGCCACGGATACGGAACTGCTTGCCGGTCTGCGTGCCTTCAGGGATCTTGAGTTTGACTCGACCATCGAGGGTCGGAATCTCAATCTCGCCGCCCAGCGCCGCATCAACAAAACTGATCGGCACTTCACAGAACAGGTGCTTGCCGTCGCGCTGGAAGATCGAGTGCTCGCGCACATTGATCACCACGTACAGGTCGCCCGTAGGACCACCCTGAGTACCCGCCTCGCCCTCGCCCGACAGACGAATGCGGTCACCGGTATCAACGCCCGCCGGCACTTTCACCGACAGCGTCTTGTACTCTTCGACACGGCCTTCGCCGTGGCAGGAATCGCACGGGTCGGAAATGATCTTGCCCTGGCCATGACAGCGCGGGCAGGTCTGCTGCACCGAGAAGAAACCCTGCTGCATCCGGACCTGACCGATACCGCCACACGTCGGGCAGGTGATCGGCGAGGAGCCCTTCTTGGCACCCGAGCCGTCGCACGGCTTGCAATTGACCAACGTCGGCACACGAATGTTGACACTGGTACCGCGCACCGCCTCTTCCAGGTTCAGCTCAAGGGTGTAGCGCAGGTCACTGCCACGCTGGGCACCACCACGCTGACCACCCCGACCACCGCCGAAAAAGTCGCTGAACACGTCGCCGAAAATATCGGAGAAATTCTGACCGCCAAAACCTGCACCGCCGCCACCCATGCTCGGGTCGACACCGGCATGGCCATACTGGTCGTAGGCCGCACGCTTATTGGGATCAGACAGGCATTCGTAGGCCTCATTGGCCTCTTTGAACAATTCTTCGGATTCTTTGCTATCCGGATTACGGTCCGGGTGGTGCTTCATTGCCAGGCGACGGTAGGCCTTTTTCAGGTCCGCCTCACTGGAGCCGCGCTCCACACCCAACACTTCGTAATAGTCACGCTTTGCCATAAGTCTTTGCACTCTTAAGGACGTTCAGCCAGACCCTCCTGAGCCCCGCCAAACTCGTTGAGCCCCAATACAGGCCCGGACCCAACTCACGTCAATTCAACGATCCTGGTCATTACTACTTTTAGCCAGGTACCCGGCCAAAAATGCGGTATTTACTGCTCGGAAAGCAGGAGCATTCCCGATCACACCGCCAGCATCCGAACCTTGTCGCATGCTGTAAAAATTCGCATACCCCAGACACGCCAACGCGGGAGCAAGCTCCCGCGCGGCGACATCCTACCAGTCACCGCTTGATAGCGGTCAACCGGGCGACCAACTTACTTCTGGTCTTTGACTTCTTCGAACTCGGCATCGACAACGTCGTCGTGCTTGGCTTCAGGCTCTGCCTGTTGCGCTGCACCCTCAGCTGGCTGACCTTGCTCGGCGTACATTTTCTGAGCAACTGGCGCGGACACTTTCGACAGCTCCTCAACCTTGGCGTCGATGGCGGCCTTGTCGTCGCCTTTGATGGCGGCTTCCAGGGCGACCACGGCAGCTTCGATTGCGGTCTTCTCTTCCTCAGTCACTTTGTCGCCAGCGTCCGCGACCATTTTGCGTGTCGAGTGAACCAGGGCGTCGCCTTGGTTACGCGCACCCGCCAGCTCGGCAAACTTCGCGTCTGCATCGGCGTTGGCTTCAGCATCACGAATCATCTGTTGAATTTCTTCATCAGACAGACCGGAGTTGGCCTTGATCGTGATCTTCTGCTCTTTGCCAGTGGCCTTGTCCTTCGCACCTACGTGCAGGATGCCGTTGGCGTCGATGTCGAAGGTCACTTCGATTTGTGGCACGCCACGAGGTGCTGGTGGAATCTCGGCCAGGTCGAACTTGCCCAGGGACTTGTTCTGAGCAGCCTGCTTACGCTCACCTTGCAGCACGTGAATAGTCACAGCGCCCTGGTTGTCGTCGGCAGTCGAGAACACTTGCGATTTCTTGGTAGGAATCGTGGTGTTTTTCTCGATCAGCGCAGTCATCACACCGCCCATGGTTTCGATACCCAGGGTCAGCGGGCTTACGTCCAGCAGCAACACGTCCTTCACGTCACCGGCCAATACCGCGCCCTGGATGGCAGCACCCATGGCGACCGCTTCGTCCGGGTTCACGTCTTTACGTGCTTCCTTGCCGAAGAACTCGGTGACTTTCTGCTGTACCAGCGGCATACGGGTCTGGCCGCCGACCAGGATCACGTCATTGATGGCGCTGATGTCGATACCGGCGTCTTTCAATGCAATGCGGCAAGGCTCGATGGTGCGCTGAACCAGGTCTTCAACCAGCGATTCCAACTTGGCGCGAGAAACTTTCACGTTCAAGTGCTTAGGACCGGTGGCGTCTGCAGTGATGTACGGCAGGTTCACGTCGGTCGAATTGCTGGACGACAGTTCGATCTTGGCTTTTTCAGCGGCTTCTTTCAGGCGCTGCATCGCCAGCGGGTCACCCTTGAGGTTCATGCCGCTTTCTTTCTTGAATTCGTCGACGAGGTAGTCGATCAGACGAATGTCAAAGTCTTCACCGCCCAGGAACGTGTCACCGTTGGTGGCCAACACTTCGAACTGGTGCTCGCCGTCAACTTCAGCGATCTCGATCACGGAAACGTCGAACGTACCGCCACCCAGGTCATAAACGATCACGGTGTGGTCGCCTTTGGCCTTGTCCATACCGTAAGCCAGAGCGGCGGCGGTAGGCTCGTTGATGATACGTTTTACGTCCAGGCCCGCGATGCGGCCGGCGTCTTTGGTCGCCTGACGCTGGCTGTCGTTGAAGTAAGCCGGAACGGTGATGACCGCTTCAGTCACTGCTTCGCCCAGGTAGTCTTCGGCAGTCTTCTTCATCTTTTTCAAGACTTCAGCCGAGATCTGTGGAGCGGACATTTTCTGGCCGTTCACTTCGACCCAAGCGTCACCGTTGTCAGCCTTGGCGATCTTGTACGGGACCATCTTGATGTCTTTTTGTACGACTTCTTCGTCGAACTTACGACCGATCAGACGCTTTACCGCGTACAGGGTGTTGTGCGGGTTGGTTACAGCCTGGCGCTTGGCCGACTGACCGACGAGGATTTCACCGTCGTTGGCGTAAGCGATGATCGACGGCGTAGTACGCGCGCCTTCGGCGTTCTCGATAACTTTAGCTTTGCCGTTTTCCAGAATGGAGACACAGGAGTTGGTGGTCCCCAGGTCGATACCGATAATTTTGCCCATGATTTACTCTCCCGAAACTTGAATTTGGTTGCCGCAGCAGTGGTGGCTAACTGCGGTAGCACTTAAACGCTTGACTTATAGATGGGGGCCTTGCGGCGGATTTCAAGCCTGCTCATCAATAGAAGGCGAAACCGGTGCAGGCACCTTGCTCACCACGACCATCGCAGGGCGCAGCAAGCGACCGTTGAGCAGGTAACCTTTCTGGAACGTCTTCAACACGCTGTTGGGTTCCAGGTCAGCGCTTTCCTGCATCGCCATGGCCTGGTGATGCTCAGCGTTGAACGGTTCGCCGCCTTGTGGATCGATCGCTTCCAACTGATAACGCTTCAGGGTGTCCTGGAACATTTTCAGGGTCAGCTCGATCCCTTCGCGCATTGGGCGGATGTTTTCATCCTCCGGGTTGGACAATTCAAGGCCACGCTCGAGGCTGTCGATGATCGGCAGCAGGTCATTGGCGAATTTTTCCAACGCGAATTTATGCGCCTTTTCTACGTCCTGCTCGGCACGGCGGCGGACGTTCTGCAGATCGGCGGCAACACGCAAAGACTGATCCTGCGCAGCAGCCAACTGCTCTTCGAGCACTTGCACACGAGTTGCCAGTTCGTCACCGACAGCCGAATGGGCGTCTGGAGTTTGCGTATCCTGCGTCTGTTCGTCAGCCATGGTTTTCTCCTTTCAAAATCATGCGCGAACTCAACTCGCGCTTCTGTTCCGGTATATGGGGCCACAATTTCCAGGTTCAAGGGCGCAGGCAAGACCATAAGTCATTCGACTGGGGTTCATCATTTCCTTCGCATTCATACCCGGCCGCGCTAAAAAAAATCGGAATGCAAGCAAATCGACCTAAGCGCCAGGATTGTCAGCCACAAACAAAACACTGTATAAATAACCAGACCTAAAGCCTGGGAGCGCCCGTCATGCTCGTGCACCTGTCCGTACACAATTACGCCATCGTTGAACATCTGGATCTCGAACTGGATCGCGGGATGAGCGTAATCACAGGCGAAACCGGCGCCGGCAAGTCGATCATGCTTGACGCTTTGGGCCTGACCCTGGGCGATCGCGCCGACAGCGGCGTCGTGCGCCCCGGCGCGGACAAGGCTGACATCCTGGCCACCTTCGACCTGGCAGACATCCCCGAGGCTGAAGCCTGGCTGGCTGAACGCGACCTTAATAATGAAGGCCCCTGCATCCTCCGCCGGGTCATCACTGCCGAAGGGCGCTCCCGCGGCTATATCAATGGAACGCCTTGCCCCCTTGGCGACCTCAAGGCCCTGGGTGAATTGCTGATCGACATCCACAGCCAGCATGAACACCAGTCCCTGCTGAAAACCGATACTCACCGCCGCCTGCTCGATGAATACGCCGGGGCCACCGACCTGGCTCGCCAGGTACAGCTTGCCGCCCAACGCTGGCGCCAGACCCGCCAGGAGCTGGAACGCCTGTCCAACTCGGGTGACGAGCAGCGCGCCCGTCACCAACTGCTCAGCTACCAGTTGGAAGAACTGGAAAGCCTGGGCCTGGGCGAAACCGAGCTGGAACAGCTTGAACAGGAACACAAGAATCTCACCAATGCCGAAACCCTTCTGGGTATCTGCCGGCAAGTCGTCGAGCAATGCAGCGAGAGCGATTCCGGCAACGTGCTCAACGCACTGACTGCCAGCCTCAATCGCCTGTCCAGCGTCACCACCGCCTCGGGCTCCCTGAGTGAAGCCACCACGCTGCTGACCAGCGCGCAGATCCAGGTGGAAGAAGCCGTTGGCGAACTGAATCGGTTCCTGGATCACTTTGATGCCGATCCGGCACGCCTGCAGGAAATAGAAGAACGCCTGGACACTATCTATACCTTGGCGCGCAAGCACCGCATCCAGCCCACCGAAGTCGCCACGATGCAGCAAAAACTGCTGGATGAGATCGAGACGCTGAACGCCAACGACGAATCCATCGAGCGCCTGGGTGAGGAGCTGGCTTCTTTCGCCCGCCATTACCAGGAGAAAGCCCGCGAGCTGAGTGACCTCCGCCAGCACGCTGCAACCGGACTGGCCTGCGCCGTCGAGTTGGAGATTCAGCGGCTGGGCATGCCTGGCGGTCGCTTCACCATTGAACTGCGCCCCAATGCGAGCAACGAACTGCAGCCTCACGGCCTGGAACAGGTAGAACTATTGGTCAGCGCCAACCCCGGGCAACCGCTCAAGGCGCTGGCGAAAGTGGCGTCGGGCGGCGAGCTGTCACGTATCAGCCTGGCGATCCAGGTGATCACCGCACAGACCTCTCGCGTACCCACGCTGGTGTTCGACGAAGTTGACGTGGGGATCGGTGGGCCGACGGCAGAAATTGTTGGCCAATTGTTGCGACGCCTGGGGGACAGAGGCCAGGTGCTTACGGTCACGCACTTGCCACAAGTCGCAGCTCAAGGGCATCAACACTTGTTTGTACACAAGGTACGCGGCAGTGATGCAACCCACACGGCCGTCTCCAAGCTGAACAAGTCGGAACGCGTTGAAGAAGTGGCGCGGATGCTGGGGGGTATCGATTTGACCAAGGAGTCGTTGGCACACGCCAAGAAAATGGTCGTGGCGGCGAAGGCTTAACCGGTAATTCAGCCGGTTTTGAAAAACACGAAGGCGGCCCTAGGGCCGCCTTCGTTGGTTTTGCAAAGCAAATCTGTGTCGATTTTACTTTTTCTTACGCACGTAAAGAACCAGGTTGTGATCCGCCAACTCGTAACCGTGCTCCTCGGCGATCGTCTTTTGGAGACGTTCGATTTCCGGGTTGGTGAACTCGATAACCTGACCCGTTTCCACATCAACCATGTGGTCGTGGTGGCCGCCATCAGCCAATTCAAACACCGCGTGACCGCCGTCGAAATTATGACGAACCACCAGCCCTGCGGCTTCAAACTGGGTCAGCACTCGATAAACAGTAGCCAGGCCGACATCTTCACTCGCCTCCATCAGTGCCTTGTAGACATCCTCGGCACTCATGTGGCGCTGCTCGGCAGAATCGAGCATTTGTAGAATCTTGACTCGTGGCAGAGTCACTTTAAGACCGGCTTTGCGTAGTTCGCTATTTTCAACCATGGTTAGCTTTCTCGCGGATGCTGCTTCGCAGCTTCTCTTAATACGGGTATGATCGGCGTTTACGTTGTCCCAGCCAAGATAGTGGAAGTCGCCCACCGATGCAAAACACCAAGCTCTTGCTAACCAGTTTCACCTTTGTGGGACTGCTCGCACTCGCCGGTTGTTCATTCCCCGGGGTTTACAAAATCGACATCCAGCAGGGCAATGTCGTCACGCAGGACATGATAGACCAGTTACGCCCCGGAATGACCCGACGGCAAGTACGGTTTATCATGGGTAACCCCCTGCTGACCGACACTTTCCATGCTGATCGCTGGGATTATCTCTACAGCATCCAGCCTGGTGGCGGTGAACGCCAGCAGGAACGCGTCAGCGTCATTTTCAATGGCAATGACCAGCTTGTGAGCTTGTCTGGCGACTTCATGCCCGGCGTCAGCCGTGATGAGGCCCTCCTCGGCAAGGACAACGGCACCAACGTGACTGCGCCAGCGCAGGACAGCGAGCAGCCGAAATCCGAAGTGCCGGCCAAGCCCGGCTCTTTGCTCGACAGGATCCAGAAAGACGTCGACGGCGTGGAAACAGTGCCGGTCCCGACACCAGAGCCTCTGGACACCAGCCCGCAGTAACATTGCGTCGCTCAACAAAAAGCCCGGCATGCCGGGCTTTTTGTTGCCTGCCATTTGGCAACCTTAGTGACGCTGCTGCTTGGCCAACGCGGCCTTTGCCGCACGCAGCCTGCGCACTTCTTTGGGGTCGGCCAGCAATGGGCGGTAAATCTCAATGCGATCACCTGCCTGTACAGTCCGCTCTTCAGGATCCGCGACGACCTTGCCGAATATCCCCAAAGGGCAGCTAGCCACATCGAGCTCCGGAAATTGCGTTGCCATGCCTGATGCCTGCACCGCAGCACGCAGGCTGGTACCCGCAGGCACCTTCACCGTCAGCAACAACTGGCGATCGACGGCCGCATACACCACTTCAATCTCAACCATGCAATTGTTTGGCACGCTGGCAGAATGCATCCACCAGCGTATTGGCCGCCTGATTGAACAAAGGCCCCAAGGTGGCGCGCACGATGGGCCCGGCGTAATCAAAGGACAGGTCCAGGCTGATCTTGCAGGCTTTATCCGTCAGCGCCTTGAACACCCATACGCCATGCAGTTGGGTGAACGGCCCTTCCTGAAGATTCATTTCAATGGACTTCCCTGGCACCAGCACATTTCGCGTTACAAAGTGCTGGCTCAAGCCACCCTTTGCCACACCCACACTGGCAACCATATGCTCGTCACTGCTTTCCAGAACGTCGGACGTTGAGCACCAAGGCAGGAATTCCGGATAACGCGCCACGTCGTTGACCAGATCATAGAGCGCCTGTGCCGGGTAAGGCAGCAGCGCTGAACGTTGAATATGCGTCGTCATGTGTGCGTTATTTCCACTGCTGAGGCAAACATCGCGGAAAAACAGCCCAATCCGCGAAAGAAAAAAAGCAAAGAACAGCCCGTATTGTCCGGGATTCATCCAACACGCTCAAGCACGCAGGTTGACCGTAGCCGACACGCTCGCAACTCCCTATAATGCCGCCCCTATGGCTAAACAAAAGAAACACCCTACAGGGACCATCGCGCAAAATAAAAAGGCGCGACACGATTACTTCATCGAGCATCGTTTCGAGGCTGGTCTGGTCCTGGCCGGCTGGGAAGTAAAGAGTCTGCGCGCCAGCAAGCTGCAGCTGGTCGACAGCTATGTGCTGCTCAAGGATGGCGAGGCCTGGCTGCTCGGCAGTCATATCACCCCGCTGACCACCGCGAGCACCCACGTGATTGCCGACCCGGTGCGCACGCGCAAGCTGCTGCTCAATGCCCGCGAAATCGACAAGCTTGCCGCGGCCGTACAGCAGAAGGGCTATGCCTGCGTCTGCCTGTCCTGGTATTGGAGCAAGCACCTGGTCAAATGCGAGATCGCCTTGGGCAAGGGCAAGAAGGAATACGACAAGCGTGATACCGAGCGCGAGCGCGATTCCAACCGTGAACTGCACCGCGCCGTCCGCAACAAGGGCAAGGAAGACTAACTCCTGCTGCGATGTAGCCCTGGGAACACACCCTCGGCTACGTCCCCTTGCGCCGCTCCGCACGCGCCACGCGCTGAACCTCCTGACGCACTTCCTCCAACACTTCCTGCACATACAGCAGGTGACGTGTTGAAACCTCCCGAGCCTGCTCGGCCCTCCCCTCGATAATCGCCAGGTACAGATCCCGATGCTGGTTGATCAGCATGTCGCGGGTTTCCGTGCGTTGCTGGTACATGCCACCGATGTTAGTCACCACGTTGCGCTTGAGCAGGTCGAACAGGCCACGAATGGTATGCAGCAACACTGCGTTATGACTGGCTTCAGCGATAGCCAAGTGGAAACGCGCATCCGCAGCGCCCTCCTCCGCCCGGCTCACCTCATCAGACCGGGTGTAACAATCTTGCAGCGCTTCGAATGCAGCGGTCAGCCGTTCGCGATCAACCTCAGTTGCACGCAAAGCGGCGTAATACGCGCAGGACGCCTCAAGGGTCTGACGGAACTCCAGCAAATCGCGCTGGGCTTCCGGGTTGTTTTCCAGCAAATGCAGCAGCGGATCGCTGAATGTCGAGCCCAGAGATTCGGCCACATAATTGCCTCCCCCCTGGCGACTGACCAGCAAGCCTTTGGCCGCCAGCTTCTGGATCGCTTCCCGCAACGAGGGGCGCGACACGCCAAATTGCTCAGCCAATGCGCGTTCGGCCGGCAAACGTTCGCCTGACTTCAACGTGCCCTCGAGAATCATGCCCTCGAGCTGCTCGACGATATCGTCAGACAAACGGCGCTGACGCACCTGATCAAACCCCATAGCTCACTCTCCACCATCCCGACCACCCGCCGGGCCCTCTATTCTCGCCGATCACGGCTCGCACGACACCTATCAGAACGTCTTCGTTTTATCCGTTCAGCACGAGCACCTCGCCCGCCTACGACCAACGTTTTGCGGGCGGCAAATTGACACACCCCTATGAAGGCTTTTAACCTAGCCACCAGCGACTGTAAATTGGTAATACCAATTATCCAAGTCGACTTAGCACTGCCTGACCAACAACAATTAGGGGCCACCCCACATGCAAACCTGGCAACAGCTCTACAGCCCGCTCGGCAGCCTCGGCCTGTCCGCACTGGCCGCCGTTATCCCGATCGTATTCTTCTTCCTGGCCCTGGCCGTGTTCCGCCTCAAAGGCCACGTGGCAGGCAGCATTACATTGGCACTGTCTATCCTGGTGGCGATCTTTGCCTTCCAGATGCCGGTAGACATGGCATTCGCCGCCGCAGGCTACGGCTTTGCCTATGGCCTCTGGCCGATTGCGTGGATCATCGTCGCGGCAGTGTTCCTCTACAAACTGACCGTCAAGAGCGGCCAGTTCGAAGTCATTCGCAGCTCGGTGCTGTCGATCACCGACGACCAACGCCTGCAAGTGCTGCTGATCGGCTTCTGCTTCGGCGCCTTCCTGGAAGGCGCTGCTGGCTTCGGTGCGCCGGTTGCGATCACTGCCGCCTTGCTCGTAGGCCTGGGTTTCAACCCGCTGTACGCCGCTGGCTTGTGCCTGATCGCCAATACCGCACCAGTGGCTTTCGGCGCGCTGGGCATTCCGATCATCGTGGCGGGACAGGTGACCGGCATCGACGCGTTCAAGATCGGCGCCATGACAGGCCGCCAATTGCCGCTGCTTTCGCTGTTCGTCCCGTTCTGGCTGGTGTTCATGATGGACGGCCTGCGCGGCGTGCGCGAAACCTGGCCGGCCGCGCTGGTGGCGGGACTGAGCTTTGCCGTTACCCAATACTTCACGTCCAACTTCATCGGCCCGGAGCTGCCGGACATCACCTCGGCTCTGGCCAGCCTGATTTCCCTGACCCTGTTCCTGAAGGTCTGGCAACCCAGGCGCACCGCAGGCGCCCAGATTGCAGGCGCCACCTCCGGCGTGGCGATTACTGGCAGCGCCGGTGGCTTCGGCTTGCCGCGCAACACCGTCGTATCGCCGTACAGCCTGGGTCAGATTTTCAAAGCCTGGTCCCCGTTCCTGATCCTCACTGTGCTGGTCACGATCTGGACCCTCAAGCCGTTCAAGGCAATGTTCGCCGCCGGCGGCTCGATGTACAGCTGGGTATTCAACTTCGCGATTCCACACCTGGACCAACTGGTGGTCAAGGTGGCGCCAATTGTCACCAACCCTACCGCGATCCCGGCCGTGTTCAAGCTGGACCCGATTTCAGCAACGGGTACCGCGATTTTCTTCTCGGCGCTGATATCCATGCTGGTGCTGAAGATCGATATCAAAACAGGTCTTACCACTTTGAAAGAGACCTTTTATGAGTTGCGCTGGCCGATCTTGTCCATCGGTATGGTGCTGGCGTTCGCCTTTGTCACCAACTACTCCGGCATGTCGTCGACCATGGCCCTGGTATTGGCGGGCACGGGTGCAGCGTTCCCGTTCTTCTCACCATTCCTCGGTTGGCTGGGGGTTTTCCTGACAGGTTCCGATACGTCTTCCAACGCCTTGTTCAGCTCGCTGCAGGCCACCACCGCGCATCAGATCGGTGTGAATGACACCTTGCTGGTGGCTGCGAACACCAGCGGCGGCGTCACCGGCAAGATGATCTCGCCCCAATCGATCGCCGTGGCTTGCGCGGCCACGGGCCTGGTGGGCAAGGAGTCCGACCTGTTCCGCTTCACCCTCAAGCACAGCCTGTTCTTCGCCACCATCGTGGGCCTGATTACCCTGGCCCAGGCCTACTGGTTCACCGGTATGCTGGTGCACTGAGACGTGCTCGCCACAAAGTAAGAATCGACGCCGGACAATGCGTCCGGCGTCAGCTATTTCTGGAGGACCGATGAGCCTGCCTGCTGCTTTCCTACGTGACGTCGCACAACTGATTCCGAAAGATCGGCGGTTCGACGATCCTCTTTCCACCCTCGCATTCGGCACTGACGCCAGCTTTTACCGACTGATCCCACAGTGGGTGATCCGCGTGGAGTCGGAAGACGAGGTGGTGTCCCTGCTGCAACTGGCCCAGCGCGACCGGGTCCCCGTGACCTTTCGTGCGGCGGGTACCAGCCTGTCCGGACAAGCCATCAGCGATTCGGTCCTGATCGTGCTGGGGGATAATTGGAACGGTCGAGAGATTCGTGGCCAAGGCACGCAAATCCGCCTGCAGCCTGGCGTGATCGGTGCCCAGGCCAATGCCTGGCTGGCGCCATTTGGGCGCAAGATCGGTCCCGACCCGGCATCGATCAATGCCTGCAAGATCGGCGGCATCGTCGCCAACAACGCCAGCGGCATGTGCTGCGGCACCGCACAAAACACCTATCACACCCTGGCAGGCATCCGCCTGGTGCTTGCCGACGGCAGCCGCGTGGACACCGAAGAGGCGGCGAGCGTCGCGGCGTTTCGTCAGCAACACGGCGCACTGCTCGAACGCCTGGCAGAACTGGGACGAGAGACGCGGGCAAATTCCGAACTGGCAGCAAAGATCCGGCATAAATACCGTCTGAAAAATACCACCGGCCTGTCACTCAATGCCCTGGTGGATTTCGATGAGCCGCTGGACATCCTCAGCCACTTGCTCGTGGGCTCGGAGGGCACCCTGGGGTTCATCAGTGCGGTCACTTACGACACGGTGGTCGACCATCCCAACAAGGCGTCTGCGCTGATCGTATTTCCAGACGTAGAGACCTGCTGCACCGCCGTCACCGTATTGAAAACCCAACCGGTCTCGGCCGTTGAGTTGCTGGACCGACGCAGCATGCGCTCGGTACAGGACAAACCAGGCATGCCCGCATTCGTACAACATCTGTCGGAAAATGCCTGCGCACTGTTGATCGAATCCCGCGCAGCATCGACCTCCTTGCTGCATGAGCAACTGGCGCTGATCATGGCGTCTCTCGCGCAATTTCCGGTGGAAAAACAAGTCGATTTTACCGAGGACCCGGTGGAGAACGCCCGCCTGTGGGCGATCCGCAAAGACACCTTCCCCGCCGTTGGCGCGGTGCGTCAAACCGGCACCACGGTAATCATCGAAGACGTGACGTTCCCGGTGGAACAACTGGCAATCGGCGTCAACCGGCTGATCGCGCTATTCGACAAACATCACTACGACGAGGCGATCCTTTTCGGACACGCGCTGGAAGGCAATCTGCACTTCGTGTTCACCCAAGGCTTCAACAGCGCGGAAGAAGTCGCACGCTACCAGGCGTTCATGGACGACGTGGCGCAGTTGGTCGCCGTGGAGTTCGGCGGCTCACTCAAGGCCGAACACGGTACTGGCCGCAACATGGCACCCTTCGTTGAGCTGGAATGGGGCAGCGATGCCTATCAGCTCATGTGGCAACTCAAGCACCTGCTCGACCCCAACGGCATTCTTAACCCGGATGTGGTGCTCAGCCGCGACCCGCAGATCCACCTCAAGCACCTCAAGCCGTTGCCCGCCGCCGATGAGATTGTGGACAAGTGCATCGAGTGCGGGTTCTGCGAACCAGTGTGCCCATCGAAAGGCCTCACATTGAGCCCCCGCCAGCGCATCGTGATCTGGCGCGATATCCAGGCCAAACAGCGCGCGGGTGTCGACACGACCGAACTGGAAGCCGCCTACCACTATCAAGGTATCGACACCTGCGCCGCCACCGGCCTGTGCGCACAGCGCTGCCCTGTAGGAATCAACACCGGCGACCTGGTGAAAAAGCTGCGAAGCCGTGAAGCCGACCGTCCGAAAACCGCCGACTGGCTTGCCTCCCATTTCTCCACGGCACTGCAAGGCGCTCGTTTCACCCTGCATGTTGCCAACGGTGCCCGCATGCTGCTGGGCGCACCGCGACTGGCGAAGCTGTCGGCCACCGTGACCCGGTTGTCCAAGGGGCAGATCCCGCAGTGGAGCAACGCGATGCCCCAGCCGGAAAAAGCCATCCGCTTCAGCCCGCCCGTGACCGATGAACGACCTCGCGTGGTGTACCTCGCAGCCTGCGTCTCACGCGCCATGGGCCCCGCGGCCGGCGATAAGGAGCAAATGTCGCTGTACGATAAAACCCGTGGCCTGCTGAAAAAAGCCGGCTATCAGGTGGTGTTCCCGGACAATCAGGACAGCCTGTGCTGTGGCCAGCCATTTGCCTCAAAGGGCTACGCCGAACAGGCCGAGCACAAGCGCCAGGAACTCATCGGCGCCTTGCTCCACGCCAGCCGTGGCGGCCTCGACCCGATCTACTGCGACACCAGCCCGTGCACCCTGCGCCTGGTGCAGGACCTCGGCGAAACGCGCCTGGACTTCTACGACCCGGTTCGCTTCATCCGCACTCACCTGATGGACCGCCTCGACTTCACGCCCCAGGACGCGCCCATCGCCGTACACGTCACCTGTAGCACCCAGCACCTCGGTGAAAGCCAGGCATTGATCGACCTCGCCCGACGCTGTTCGAACAACGTGGTCATCCCGGAAGGTATCCACTGCTGCGGCTTCGCCGGCGACAAAGGCTTCACCACGCCGGAGCTTAACGCCCACTCACTGCGCTCCCTAAAGAATGCGGTGCAACATTGCAGCGAAGGCATCTCCACCAGCCGCACCTGCGAGATCGGCTTGAGCCAGCATGGCGGCATTGATTACCACGGGTTGGTCTACCTCGTGGACCGCGTCACCCAGGCCCGCGCGCATTAATCCGGCAAAAAAACCGAACCCCTGCGCGCTGGCGCAGTCATCTGCATAGGCCTCGGCGAACGAGGCTCATCAGTGATGTCGCTGGCTGCCTTTGAACGCCAGCAGCGTCGAGCCCTTTTTGCAAGGAGATACCCTATGAAGCGTTCCGCTCTTGCTGGCTTGTTCATTACCGCTGCGATGCTGGCTTCCCCTGCCTTTGCTGCGGGCGACAAAGACCTGTGCCAGATCAACCTGGACAAAATCAACAACGGCAAAGCGTTGCTCGCCACCGATACCACCGGTAAAAGCGGCGAAATAGACACCGCGGTGTCCTCGGCCAAAGCAGCCCACGCCGCAGGTGATGACAAGAAGTGCATCGAGATCACCTCCAAGGCCCTGCAAGACCTGCAGAACAGCGACAAAGGCGGCCAATAACCGCGCCAGTCACGCAAGGCCAAGCTTCGGGTTGGCCTTCCGTGACGGTTTGGCGTACACTGCACAGGCTTGTCACTCACTAAGAAACAACGAGTTACAAGCACGGGGCCGTTTAGGATTCGACGCCGGTTGCGAAACTTTAGGTGCATGCCGAGTTGGTAACAGAACTCGTAAATCCACTGTTGCAACTTCTTATAGTTGCCAATGACGAAAACTACGGCCAGGAATTCGCTCTCGCTGCGTAAGCAGCCTTAGCCCTGAGCTTCTGGTACCTTCGGGTCCAGCAATCACCAGGGGATGTCTGTAAACCCAAAGTGATTGTCATATAGAACAGAATCGCCGTGCAGTACGTTGTGGACGAAGCGGCTAAAACTTACACAACTCGCCCAAAGCACCCTGCCCTTCGGGTCGCTGAGGGTTAACTTAATAGAAACGGCTACGCATGTAGTACCGACAGCGGAGTACTGGCGGACGGGGGTTCAAATCCCCCCGGCTCCACCAAGTTTTCATCTAAAGACGTCCACGGACGTCTTTTTTTGTGCCTGAAATCTAGTAAATACAGGGGTTTAGAGTCTACGAGCGTCCACCAGCATCCGTGACTATCTACGATTTCGTGTATTCCAAGTGGTATTCCAAGCCCTCACCTGCTATTTTTTGGAATACATAAACAGCACTGGAATACACCATGGGGGCCCAAGCCACGCGCCTTTCAGACCTAAAAGTCAAAGCCGCGAAGCCAAAGGAAAAGGACTACATACTCACCGACGGCAACGGCCTTCAGATGCGAGTGAGAATCAATGGCTCAAAGCTATGGAATTTCAACTACATCCAACCCGTGACGAAAAAGCGGATAAATATGGGATTGGGCACCTTCCCTGAGGTAAGTCTGGCTCAAGCACGCAAGAGAACCGTGGAAGCGAGAGAGCTCGTCGCCCAGGGGCTGGACCCTAAAGAGAAACGCGACGCCGAGCGGCACGCGAAAAAAGCAGCCACGGAACACACTTTCGAAAATATCTCGGCAGCATGGTTCGAGCTCAAAAAGGATTCAGTTACCCCTGCATACGCCGAGGATATTTGGCGCTCCCTCACGCTGCATGTCTTCCCTGATCTGGCCACCACCCCAATCTCTGCTATCACTGCCCCGAAAGTCATAAATTTGCTGCGCCCCCTCGAGACGAAGGGCAGTCTCGAAACCGTTAAACGTCTAACCCAACGCCTCAATGAGATCATGACCTATGGTGTCAATTCGGGATTGATTCACGCGAATCCGCTCAGTGGAATTCGCTCCGTCTTCAAAAAGCCCAAAAAGAAAAACATGGCGGCCCTTGCGCCCGATGAGCTGAAAGAGCTCATGGTGGAAATTGCCAATGCCAGCATAAAAAGAACTACACGCTGCCTAATTGAGTGGCAACTTCACACCATGACTCGGCCAGCCGAGGCTGCCACTTCCCGCTGGGCTGATATCGACTTCGAAAAGAAGATCTGGACTATACCGGCGGAGCGCATGAAGAAACGTCGGATACACATCATTCCTCTCACGGAGCAGGCTCTGTCGCTCTTGGAAGCGATTAAACCCTACAGTGGACACCGGGAGTATGTCTTCCCCGCAGACCGGAACCCTCGCACCCACTGCAACAGCCAGACAGCCAACATGGCGCTGAAGCGCATGGGCTTCGAAGGGCGCCTGGTAAGCCATGGCATGCGCTCAATGGCTAGCACCATCCTCAACGAGCACGGCTGGGATCCTGAGTTGATCGAGGTGGCGCTTGCCCATGTGGACAAGGACGAGGTTCGCAGCGCCTACAATCGCGCGGACTATATCGAACGCAGACGCCCCATGATGATCTGGTGGAGCGAGCATATTCAGGCGGCAGCGACTGGAAACCTTTCCGTGTCGGCAGTACACGAGAGTAGGGACAGAAAAGTTGTTCCGATACGCTGATCTACCGGCCAAGAGCGGCCTGTGGTCGGCGTAATGGCGCTGGCCATGATCAAATGAAGATTCGGCCAAGAGCGGCCATGATTACATATGCCTCCCCAACATCCGAACTAAGCCCATCCGCCCTCCAGCAGGTGATGGAGGGCCGAACGTGAGAAGCTGGACACGATCCATGCGCAATTGGCGGCCGCTTCTTGAGGTTGATGACTAACTGAACTCCCTATCAAAATAAGAGCCACAGCTAGGACAGATCACATTGGTCACCTGATCGGCGACAGTGTTGTGGTACGTCCAAATCGTGCCGTTCTTGAACAGCGGAGCGGCGCAGTCGTAGCAATGGGTTCTGACACTCCACACCCCGCAGCGTTTGCAGTCAAGAAGCCATCTCGTCGCCCCGCTTTGAGTACTCTTTGCCTCGATCGCTACATGGCGTTCGCCGCAGCCAAGACAGAAGCTGCGGGATGTCCATGTTTTGTTGCCATAATCATCGTGTTCTTCCTGCGGCTCAGGAAATGAACTCTGGAATACCATCGCCAGCAGGCGTTTGAGGTGCTGGGTCGAGCGCGCCCCGGAAGACGATACTCCCGTCTGTATCCAGCCCTGACGATGGGATTGCGTCCTGCCGTAATCACAATGCGCCCCCCATTCGAGGGGTGACGCCGCGGGACGTGCGGTGAACTCGCAGGGCTGCAGGATGAAAACCCTTCCGCTTTCCACCGCCTTGTCATAGCCTTTCGCCAGGACCAGCTCGTCAAGCATACGGTTCAGCCCATCTCTCTTCCAGTTGCTCCTGAACTTGGCGTCCATCACTATGCCGCCGCGCCGCCCACTTTCGCGATCGAAACGCCTAGATTGTTCCTTGCCCGTATAGATAACCTCTAGAATAAAATCAGGCCGTCGACCCGTGGACATTTCTGCCTGGCAGTTGAGGGTGACCTTCATTTCCAGGTCGTCGCGCGAAAACTCGAACCTGACGTTACTTGCGCGCTCGAGCGAGGTCGCAACCAGCTTCTCTTCCCAGCCACGTTCCGGCTCGAACCGGAAGTCATGCATCAGCAGCATGAAGATCTTAAGCAGGCACCATTTTTCATAGATGTCACTGGTATGAAGGATCCCTATGCTGCTGATCTCTTCCAGTTTCGACAGATCTAGGCCGCCGCGATTGAAGAGTTCGCGAACCTTATTAAATGCCGCCACACAGGTAGCATAATCCGGGTTGGAGACGAACCGCATTCCCAACGGGAAATTCGAACTGCGTGAAATTCCGAGGCAGTCAAAGCCTGCGTCAGTTTCCGTCAACTTTCGCGCCCACCGCCCTATTTCCTCAACTGACAAAGAAATAACTCTCTTCTTTTCCAGAGATTTTTCTGCGCGTCGCTCGCCTATACCCGCCTCGCGATTAAGCTCACGCAGCTCATTACGAGAAAGACGAACAAGCCAGTTGTTTTTTTCCAAGCCTCGTCTCTTTCCAGCCCTTTTCTCAAGGACGTCCGTTTGCGGCAAAACCTCTTGCACCGAGGTGAAGGTGATCTCGCGAAATTGTTGCCCTTTGGACGTATCCCTCACGCGGGAGTCCACGCTCCCTGTGAGCGTAAAGTTTTTGCAGAAGTGATGTGCTCCGAGAATTAGCTCAAACAAATCCTTAGGCAGCACAACCACTCTGTAGTCGACAGGGCTGGCTACATTGCTCGCCATGGCATCCTGTGGCGTGTAATAAAAAGCAAAGTGATCAAAATACCTTTTGCCCAAACGAATCGGAAATCGACCAACTAGATCCGCCTCATGTCCCGACCGGCTCTTGAAGTCCGCAAGCGCATCCAGCTTGCGCTTGATCTCTTCCGTCTGCTGATCGAACACCTCGGGCTCAACAGGACGCATCTCCATTTCACGATCGCGACGGGCGCGCTCACTCTCCTGTGAAGCTAGCCTGTCAAGAAAGCTAGACTGCAGCGAGGCTGCCGAAACATAGGCATCAGCCACTTTGAGGGAAACCGCCAATACATGTCGTAGATAGCGGTTCTCGGCGGTGTCCGCCGACTCATTGAAGACCCGACCCGTGAGCTGGCGGGCTGTTGGATTACGCGCATACTCGCGAAAGGTCACCGTGTTTGGACGCAACTTCGCAAGAGGCTGCTGCGCCTGTCCCTCCCGGATATTGACAGCTGGAGATGCCAGCACCCTGTGCGACGCAGTATGTAACTCTTTTAGCGCATCAGCGAACTCGGTCCCAGCTCCGGCACCTTTGCCCGTTGCTGTGGCTCCGGCGGAATCGTTCATGATCATCCAGAGAAGATCGCCCCGAAAGTCATCTATATACGCCTGGATGTCGGCGCGACCGAAGGTCGAAAGACGATTTTCAACCCGTAGCGTTAAGTCGTCTATCCGGATGTTGTAGACGCCTGCACTCCGTTGAAGCTCGCTCAGATGACGCTTGCCGGCATGATCCCAACCATCATTTCGCAACCACCAGAATCCACCGCCCCGTGGATCTGCAACCTGCAACATAGGAGTTTCCTGCCCCAGCGCCGTCACGAAAACAGGCATCACGTCTTCAAACCCGGGCCCGACGCGAATACCGAGCCACGGTTGAAAATCGTTGAAGATCACGCTCTCAACAACAAACTCACCATCAGTGCGAGGCTCTATCTCCAGCGAAACCGGCGCAACCTCTATTGCCCGGGCGACACCTTCCGACTGCCAGTCAATCGTCAGATAGCGGGCTTCGATTTCCGGAGGCATTACCGAGTCCAGAAGTTGGCGATGCCGTTATTGCCTTCTGCGCGAGCGATCAACTCATCCAAAGACTCAACAGCAGACTCGGTCACCTGGCTCAGGTCAAGACCAATTAAGGCTTGTGCCAGTGAATCCCTGAGGCCGATCAGCACATCCCGTCGCTTCTGCCCATTGTTCGAAACCTTCTCTAAATCGAGGATGATTTTGGGAAGAATCTTGTGTACCGCGACGTTATTCAAAGCAGCTAAATCTCCAATCTCGGCTTCCTCCCCCCTACGGATGTAGTTGAGCGATTGCCGGATTGCCCGCAGGCCGAACTCAATGCCCAGCGGATCGAGATAGTCCCGCGCCAGACCTACCAACAGCTTAACCTTCGGGTCGGTCTGATCGAAGGTCGGATACTCGGCGCGGAAACCGATATCAGCGGCCAGAATGTTCATCGGTAGATCCAAGTCTAGGTCGAACTTCTCCAGCTCGCCCTCAACCTCATCCCAGTCCATTAACACGGGATTGCGGAACCGCATGACGTGCGCACGGTCAAGAATTTTTGGTGAGAGATAGTGCGTGGTCTCGTCCACGTTGATCGCCCCGATGATCCAGACGTTAGGTGGAAACCGGAATCCGGCGGGAACGTCGATCAGTCCCGAGAGCGAACGCCTGATCTTCGCATGGTGATTGAGTAAAGTGTCAGCGTCTTGGAAGCCCGCTAGCCTGCGAAGCTCGAGGTTGGCCTGATCATTCATTAGAATATCGCTGAACGAGGCGTCGCCCGGCAGGCCAGCACGCTTCCTGGCCTCTTCCTCAAGCGCTAAGAAAATTTTGTTATCGATTACGGCCTGACGCTCCTCCGCCGATGAGTACAGGTGGATCCAGGGAGCCTCGCCTCGAGTTTCAAGCAAACTCAGGAAGTCGGCAAAGTAGTACTCCACGCGGGCGAGGTTCATTTCGTCGAGGCAGATGAAGTGCGGAATTTCTGGCTCGCGCGCGGCATCCAGCAGTGCCAGCAGAAATTGCGTCGGGTGGTAGCGCCGCTCAATTGGGTTGTAGTAACCCAGCAGGTCGTCCGAGCCGGTCCAGTTGGGTTTTACCGGCACAATTGTGCAGCGCCCCCCGACAGCGGAGGCCACAGACTTCACCAAGTTGGTCTTGCCGGATCCCGAATCCCCGGCGAGCACGATCAAGTCGTTGGTGCGTAACAGGGTGATGAAGTCGAGCAATTGCGCGCGGGTGTAGAGGATACCCTTACGCCAAAGAAACGCCTGGATGTACGAAGCCAGTCGTTGGAGGTTTCCGGCAAGCGCCTCCCGAAGGCGATGCCCTTCTCGGGTATCAGGCGCCCCTATAAGGGGAAAAACTTTCTCCAGATCAGCCCTGTCGATGAGATTGAGCGCGACCATGCGCTCACTCCTATCCTGGAGAAAAGCTTCCAGCTCTCGAAACCTAGTTTCCAATGTATTTTTCCTCTGCACGAACTCTGTGTCGAGAGCCGCGATACGATCCATTCGCTGATCGACTTCCAGCCCGATTCGCCCATACTCATCGTCGAGCAATTTCTTATTCTGAGCAGCGACTTCGAGAGCTAATTGTGCAGCGAGCAATTTATCTCCAGCTTCAGAAGTCTCACGTTGCAACCGGTCCTCTATAGCCTCACGCACCTTTGTCACTACTAGCGGCATCGCTTCTGATTGGATGTTTTTGATACTCCACCAACTTTCAGGGATGTGGCTTAGTGGTTCTAGCGTTTCAGGATGAACCATGCAGCCAAACGGGTCGCCGCGTTTTTTTCGTTCATCCAAGGGTGACAGATCCAACTCCGCGGACGCGAAGCTCTCAATTCGCCCAAGTTTCTGGATTCTGCTGAGTTCGGAGGGCGGCACAAATACTGATTGGCGCACGCTGGCGTTTTTTAGTGGTGGGGGCAGCCTGATGCCTGTTTCGGCATGATGCAGATCTACGAGAAACCCGAAGGTTTTCCCTTCGGCCAGCTGTAACCGGCCAATGACTCTTAAGTGTAAGGGATCACGCTGGCCCCATACTTGAGCAAGATAGTACCGTAGGTCCTCCTCCGACCACCCGAGCGATGGTAACTCCTCGGCATAACCTTCCCCGCTCGCAGCGCTGACACCATCCTGTTGCATTGAATCGGTTGTCACATGCTCACCTAAGACCAAACACTCATTTGGATCTGGCTACCCTCGTCGATCTGACGCGTGTTTTCAACTAATTGCGGCTTGGAATACCAATCAAAAAAAACTCAGACCTATATCACCTCTGTGAACGCCCACCGTAGTAACTGCGGTAGGGATTTGGCGTGCCTGCTTTTTGGCTAGTACGCTCATCACTTGAGAGGATTTACGTATGTATGCCCCTTGCCCTAGCTGCAATTCTGGACGTGTCGCAAAGAAAAATATCGGTAAGCAAACGGGTGGGTTGATTGGCGCTGCAGGAGGTGCAGTCAGTGGGGCCGCCGGAGCCCTGTCGGGAGCGGAGGCCGGTGCAGTACTCGGCATAGTCGGCGGGCCTGTTGGGATTGCTGTGGGTAGTATCGCTGGCGCCATACTCGGAGGGTTGTTTGGTGGTGCTGCCGGCGGGATCGCTGGGGCCACACTGGGTGAACAGATTGATGAGAAGGTGCTGGATAGCTATCAGTGCCTGGAATGCGGCTACAGCTTCAGCATCAACCGTTAGTTCGTTGTTTGTTGAAGCCACGCTCTTTTCCATTCATTTCGCAGGAGTCATTCCCATGGCACACCTCATCGAACAAATGGCTTACGTTGGTGAAACTCCCTGGCATGGCCTGGGCAGTCGCCTATCGCCCCAACAACCGCTCGAAGTCTGGCAGCGCGAAGCGGGCATGGACTGGAAGATCCAGGACAGCCCGGTGCATTTCAAGTCCGACAGCATCGGTGTTCTGGGCTCAATTCACTCTTTCCCTGAACAGAAGGTGCTGTATCGCTCCGACACCAAGGCCCCCTTGTCAGTGGTCTCCAACCGCTACCAGGTGGTGCAGCCCCGTGAAGTGTTGGAGTTCTATCGCGATCTGACTGAGGTCTCGGGCTACGAGCTGGAAACCGCCGGAGTGCTCAAAGGCGGTCGCAAGTTCTGGGCTCTGGCCCGTACTGGGCAAGGCACGGCGTTGAAGGGCAACGACCAGGTGAATGGCTACCTGCTGCTGGCCACCTCCTGTGATGGCACCTTGGCCACCACCGCAACCCCCACCACCGTACGTGTGGTCTGCAATAACACGCTGACCATCGCCCTGGATGGCACCACCCGCGTGATCAAGGTGCCACATAACACCCGCTTCGATCCGCAGGCAGTGAAAAAGCAGTTGGGCATCGCCGTCTCCCAGTGGGACGAGTTTATGTACCGCATGCGAGCACTGGCTGAACGCAAGGTGCATTGGCATGAAGCGATGGGCTTTTTCATGAACGTGCTGTGTGACGTAACCCCCAACAGCAAACTACCCGAAGTCCTGCCGAACGAGCGCGCACTGCGCAAAGTCCAAGGGCTGTACGAAGGCGAGGGTCGGGGAGCAACGCTTGAATCAGCCCAAGGAACTGCGTGGGGCTTGCTCAACGCCGTGACCGAGTATGTCGATCACGAGCGACGCGCCAGGAGTGCTGAATACCGCATGGACTCGGCCTGGTTTGGCCAAGGCGCTGTGATCAAACAACGCGCCTTGCAGGCCGCACTGGAGCTCGCCGCCTAGCTCCACTCACTTACTCAACTATTAAAACGCCTGGTCAGCTTCTGCTGGCCGGGCGTTTTTATGCCGCACAGGAAAACATCATGGGCACGCAAACTCTGCAACAAACCAGGAGCAAACTACGGCCTGCGCTGCGCCTAGTGGGCACCAAACAATTGCCACGAGAGGAATGGTTGGCCGTACGCAAACAAGGCATCGGCAGTTCGGATGCCGCCGCAGCCGTGGGCCTGAACCCGTACAAATCCCAGCTGGAGCTGTGGCTGGAGAAAACCGGCCGTGACACCTCACTGCCCAAGCTCGATCCGCAGGATGAGGAAAGTCCGGCTTATTGGGGCAATATCCTGGAGCCGATTGTCGCAACACATTACACCCGGCGCAGTGGTCATCGGGTCCGCCGGGTCAATGCGGTGCTGCAGCATCCTGATTCCAAACTGGCCTGGATGCTGGCCAACATCGACCGCGAGGTCATCGGTGCGCCAGAGGTACAGATCCTTGAATGTAAAACTGCTGGCATAAACGGCGCACGCCTCTGGAAAGAGGGCGTGCCGGAGTATGTTCAGTTGCAAGTGATGCACCAACTGGCCGTGACTGGCAAGCAGGCAGCCGATGTGGCAGTGCTGCTGGGTGGCCAGCACCTGGAGATCCATCGCATCGAACGGGACGAGTCGCTGATTGCTCGGCTGATCGACCTGGAGCGGTTGTTCTGGGATTACGTGGTCAGTGATACCCCACCTCCGGCCGACGGATCGGCCTCGGCGGAGCAGGCGTTGCGCTGCCTGTATCCACAGGACAGTGGGCAAAGCCTGGACTTCAGCCAGGACGCGCTGCTCTGTACGACCTTTACCGAACTGCAGAGAGTGCGAGGATCGATTGCTCTGCAGGAGAAGCAGGAAGCTCAGCTCAAGCAAACGTTGCAACAGGCCATGGGTGATGCCAGTCGGGCGACCTTCGCAACCGGCAGCATCACGTGGAGGAAAGCCAAAGACAGCGTGGCACTGGATATCCCCCGCCTGCTGAAAGAAAAGCCCTACCTGCAAGTGCGCTACTCGACCACAAAAACCGGCTGTCGGCGTTTTCTACTGGCCTGAACGCTCGTTCGCGCTTCCCTTATTCCCATGCCCTTTCTCTCCAACGCCACCCTGGCCGTCTACGCGGTCTCGGTGGCGTTTTTATTTCAGACACAGGAGAACTCCCATGCTCAAAGGTTTAGCCATCACTCCGCCGATTTTGGGCCGAATATCCATTGGCAAGCTCGTCGAAAAGAACGGAAAGCGTCTACCGGAAAAGGACGATCAATTCACCCTTACCTCCCAAGTACAGAGCCGTGACGGCTGGCTGCTGCACCCCCTCAATGAGGAGCTGCGTAATGGCCAGGACGGCAAACTGCGCAGCATTCCAATCCGGCTGCTGTTCAACGAGCCTGACCTGAACTTTCGGGCTGACTACAGCCTGTTCGACCGCACCACTGGCCGACCTTTATGCGTCGGCAACGGCCTGACCTGCAAGCGTTTGACCGAGGACGGCATTCAGGCATTGCCCTGCCCTTCTCCGGATGGCTGCTCACTGGCGCAAGGCGGAGCCTGCAAGCCTTACGGCCGGCTCAACGTAGTGATTGGCGATGACGATCCGCTGGGCAGTTTTGTCTTTCGCACCACAGGCTACAACAGCATCCGCACTCTGGCAGCGCGTCTGCATTACCTGCAAGCCATCTCCGGCGATCGCCTCGCCTGCCTGCCGCTGGAGTTGCGTTTACGCGGTAAATCCACCCGGCAAAGCCATGGCACGCCGATCTTCTACGTGGACATTACGGTACGCAATGGACTGACCCTAAAAGACGCCTTACTGGCAGCCAAGCAATTGGAGGAAACCCGGCAAGCCGCGGGCTTTGACCAGAGCGCCTTGGATCACGCGGCCCGGCAAGGCTTTAACAATGGGGCATTTGAAGACAGCGAGGAGGACACCGGCGCCATCGTCGAAGAGTTCTTCCCCGCCATTGAAGATCTGCCCAGCGATGTAGAGCCAAAAGCCCAACCGGCAGCGCCTGGCAAACCCTCACTCGGTCAAAAGTTGGAGTCGCAAGCCACGCGGCACAACGGCAAGCCCACCGTCCAGTAACAGGGTTTCTCAGATCCCTCCGTTTTCTCACGCATTCGTACAGGAAGACCCACATGAAATATCACAAGCTCAGAGCCGGTGAAGATACCGGTACCTATGTTATGGAAGCCCCGGTCACCGAAGCTGACATCCTGCGTATGGCTCAACAACTGGCAATGAGTCGTCTGTCTAAAGGCCGGGCATTGACTGAGCCGAAGCAGGTCTTCAGCCACCTGCAAACACTGCTGCAGTACCATGAGCACGAAGTCTTTGCTCTTCTGCTGCTCGACACCAAGCACCGGATTATCGGATTTCAGGAGCTGTTTCGCGGCACGCTGGACGGGGCCAGCGTTTACCCAAGGGAAGTGGTCAAGATCGCCCTAGAGCACAACGCAGCAGCCGTGATACTGGTGCATAACCATCCTTCTGGAGATCCCGAACCCAGCCAGGCCGATCGCACGCTGACCACCACCCTCAAGAACGCCCTCAACATGATTGGCACACAGACGCTGGATCATATCGTTGTAGGCCACGAAGGCTGCGTATCGCTGGCTGAACGAGGTTACCTATAACGCCTAGGCTCACACCGCCCGATAGACTGCCCTTGGCTGATGCTAGGGCAGTCATCGGCAGGGAAACTCCCCTCACTTATTTTTTGTCGTGATCCAGCGGTTGTACTCAGCTCCTGCTGCAGCCGAAACTATGACTTCCCGACGCCTAAGGGCATCCGCAGTCGGCCTAACTTTTTTGCTTTAGTCGTGCTGCGAACACAAATCAGAGTGCCTCTGCCTCTGCCTCTGCCTCTGCCTCTGCCTCTGCCTAATAGTCGTAAACCTACGAACAAGCTGCCGGGCCAATTCGCACAAAGGTCACACTAAATTCTTTGCACTGCCGATGCTGCTGGAGCCGATTCGCAAAGCTGAAGGCATCATTCAGCTCAAAGCGCTGAAAAACATCCAAGCCACGGCCAAGCAATATCTTCCAACCCGTGTCGGTTGTAATGTCTCGGTCATGCTTGGTGCCGCTGGTGTCGTAGGCCCAACTGAACTGGATGCCAACACCGGTGCAAGCATCAGCGATCTTCTGCAGGCTGTCGGTCTGACGATCACCATTGGAATCATCCTCAACAGTCACCACATGAACAACCACCTCATCTTCCGGGCCTTGTAGCTTGCTAATGGTCTCCATCAGTTCCATCAAGTTGCGCAACTGGTGGAACATACGAAGATAGGGGTCTGTGATGATGATGCGCTTGGCACCTACCAGATAGGGACTGAACAACTTGTCAAAACTCAGTCCTCGCTGATTTTCGTGGAAGACCAAATGCTGCTCTTTCAGCACTGGTTCCATCGGCACAGGATTGCTTGGGCGTGAAGCTGGCCCTTGCATGGCTGGCGCTGCCTCGATAAGCGCCAAAGGGTCAGTGCCGACTTGGGGTAAGTCTGCAGTAGAAACTTCAGTCGCTCCCCTACGATGGTATTGATTAGGATACTCATCCTCTTCCAGAGTGCGCACCAAACGCTCCTGAGCATCCGCCCCCTGGTAGGCAAAACGAACTGCCGGATAGGTCGCGTCAATGCGTAGCAACTGATCCTTCACCCGCTTGCGCCCTTCAATAGCGGTGCGCAATACGTCTTCCACTTCGGCGTCTGTCGCCTCGCCATGCGGGTACAGGATCTTCATCAAACCAGAAAAGGTTTTGTTGATGCCATCGCGGTCACGCGTCGAAATATCGTCGGATAGCGTGAACTGTCCCTTGTAGCGATCTGAGTAGTCATGACTACGAAGCGAGCGCAGGATCTCGGCCAGGTAGTCCACCACAAAGCCGTATCCACTGGAGAACATCTCGCCACGGATGACATCCACTTCCCATCCGGGGATGTAGCTGTGAATGCGGTCGAGAAAGGCTGAATCGTGAAACTTTTCCGGCAGTGGGTCGAACAGGTCCGTGTGCTTAAGCATGTACGGTACGGTGTGATCGGTATTACCCACAAACACCATGCTGGCCTCAGCTCCGAGGGTTTCCACACCCCGCGAGAACGACTTGTTGGCCATGTAGTTCTTCATGATGTCCACCAGCGCCTTATCCACTCGCTTTTGCTTGCCGGCGAACTCATCGAATGCCACTACATCCCAGTAACCCACCAGACCGAGTTTACCCGTGCCGTTATGGACGAACAGCTTGGGAACTGTAACTTCGCCACCGGATATAAGAATGCCGTGGGGCGAGAACTCCGAATAAACGTGCGACTTGCCGGTGCCCTTCGGCCCCAGCTCGATCAGGTTGTAATTGCGCTCGCAGAACGGGATAAGGCGGATAAGCTGAGCAAGCTTATTGCGCTTGCCGAACATCTGCGGATTGAAACCTACGCTCTGGATCAGCAGGTCAATCCACTCATCAGTGGTGAACTGCTTACGTGCCTCCAGATAGCCCTCGAAATCAAAGCGGGAAATCTGAATTGGCTTTAGCGAGGCCAGAATCCAAGGTGAAGCAGACTTGTCCTCGGTGTATTCATACTCCACATCCGCAATACTCCAAACACCACCTACCAGCAGCTTCTGGTGAGCCTTGACGGTGTTGGAGTCGATCAGCACTTTCTTGATGCCTAGGTTGGCGAACTCAGCCTCGTACACGTCATCCTTGTCGTTTAATGAGACGCTAATACGGTCAATAACCTTGTGCCGCCCCTTCTCCTTGATGGTCGAGCGCACCAGCCCAGCTTCGTTGCGGTGGACATAGTGCTTACGCAGGATCTCCTTGACGGTCTCAATACCGGTCTGGATCGTCGCTTCATCATTGGTCGCGCAGTACTGACCCAACAAGTACTCCAGTACATACGACGGCACAATGGCGTTGCCCTTCACAGCTTTGACCAAGTCTTTGCGCACCACTAAGCCGGCAAAGTGCTGGTTGATCTTGTCGTCGAGCTGACTCATTGGAGCTCCTGCTTAAAAATCAAATTCGCTGCTAAACGAGCGGCGAATGGAGTAACGCGCAGCTTTGTACCGTGTGAAGTGTGAAGTGCCTTCCACGGTCTCTTCAAGGACCAGCTCCACCTGTTGATTGTTCGCCTCATCGGCCTTACGGCTGAGAATGAAACGCACCGGCAACTCCCGTTCACGCGGGTTGGCAGAGCTAAAGTCGAACAACAGCTCATGCTGATCGGATACCAGCTCTCCGTCCAGCGTGAACAGACCTGCACGCAACCGGCGCGACTGCAGTTTCTCGGTCACTGCCTCGGTTTGATAGAGCACCACGGCCAACTGCCCGGTAGTGATGGTCTTGCCACCGCCACCGATGAACTCCACCTCTACCCGACCCACATCGCTCTGGCGCTTCTTGTTAATGCGGATGACCGGGATCACAACCTCCTGCAGCGTGGCACCGCCATGCACAAAGCGGCTTCCAGAGCCCTTCAGCCGCAGACGGTTGATGGACTTGGGAATCTGCACCATGAGCGCACCCGTCAGGCCTAGTTGCACCGGGTTGAAGGTTTTAAAGCTGGCTCCTTCGCGCAAACCACGACCCAGCACAAAACGCCGGTCACGGTAGAGGACCTCATCACCCTCCGGCTCACTGCTGAGGAAATCGCTCTCCTGCAGCGGATGATTCTGGTAGATGAAGCCATGGTCGGCTGTAATAAGGAGGTTACTGGCATTGGCGTTGGTTAGCTTCTTGACCAGACGGATCAACTCACTAAGCGTTTCCTCAGCCGCCGCAAATACCCGTTCCTCGGTATCACGAGTGTCGCCGGTCTTATCGATCAGGTTGTGATAAACGTAAACCACCTCGTTGTCGCGCAGTAAGGCCCGAGAATCGGCCTGGTTCATCGCCAGTAAATCCTTGGCTCGTACCACCTGGGATGCTGGCACCCTGGTCGCCAGTATCTTGCCCCGGTTGACCGAGCCTTGAGCGCTCTGACCGTCCACTGTGGCATCGCCACTGTCGTTGTCGGCCAGTTGCAAGCTGCTGTTGGGTAGTAGCGCCGCCATGCCGAGCTGGGTGTAACTCGGCAGCATCGACAGCATCGGCTCCAGATCAGCCTCGAAACGATCTTCCTGACGAATCAGGCTTTGCAGCTCCTCGCCTACCTCATAGCGGAACGCATCGGAAATCAGCACGCACACCTTAGTTTTGCGCTCCACAAAGGGCTGCACATAGCGGCTGAAGAAATTGCGCTGCAGCACAACGGGTGCGGCCTCCCAATACTGTGCCGTATCCACGTGGTGCTGCCAGCGGTCGTTAAGACGGCTCAGGTAGTTGTTGGTGTACAGGTTCTCGACCTGCTTAGCCAACTCACCCAGCAGCGAAGCCTGACCGGATTCACGCAAGTGATAGACGAACTTGCGGTAACGCTGATCCAGCCGGAACCACTGGCTGGCGTATTTTTGCACGCCATCAGTCAACGATTCCATTTGTAGCTGCGTTATGTCCAGCACCTGAATGAACTGAGCCGCATGCTCCAACGCCAGGTACATATCCTTGAAGCGCTCAAACCAGTGGCTCTGACGGCGCTGGCGCACCCACTGTTCCACCTCCTGAGCGGTCACTGTACGGGCCACCACGGCACGTACCAGCTCACTGAGGATTTTTCGGTCGATCAGCTCGAAATAATCCAGCTCCAGCAGGCTACGCCAGTCGAGGGTTTGCAACTTGTCGTCGATCTGCAGCACCACCGCGCACTGCTGAGACAGTGTCTCGAAACTCTGCTCATGCGAACGACTGTCCTTCCAGCGTTTAAGAAACACCAGCGCCTCAGCGGACAGTCGCGCCTTATAAGCCGGGTCGATCCCAAGCATGAAACAAGCCTTAAACAGCTCGATAACGAAATCGTGCAACCCTGGTTGCTCGGAGCTATAGCCATAGGCGCGCTTCAACTGCTCCCACAGATAAGCATTTAAGCCGCTGCTTTCGATTAAGTTGATCCGTACATCTTTGCTAGCGGCCAAATCACCCAGCAGATTTTCCAGGATCACATCCAGGCGCGGTTCGTTGCCGGCGCATACGGCAAGCATTTTGCGTTGCAGCAGGTTCTGCGAATCACCCGCCTCCAGCAACTTACCGAGTGCCTCGCGGCGCTTGGCGGACTCGAAAAACGCCACATGCGCTTCGAGAAGCGGATAGCTGTCTGGCCCAAGCTCCAGTTCTGCCAGCCATAAGGCGACCTGATCTGTGCGGAAGCAATTGCCGCTGGCGAGCTGAACATCCAGCAGCCAATTCTGTAAATGAGGCGGTTCGGCACCTTCTCGGTAGAGCAGGAACTTTTGTTCGGGTAGCTCGCGCAGCAGGCGGTATTTCACGCCGAACTCATTGTTAGCTAGCTCGATCTTCTCGACATCCGGCAGCTCCAGCGTCTCAAAATCAGCGCGAAACTCCAGGCGCGTGTCATACCAGAACACTATGCGCTGCTTGTCGAACAGGTTGCTCAGAGCTTGGGTGATTTTGGGGTTACTCATGTTTATGCATTCCCCATCCAAACCTGCAGTGCTTCTGCTCTTTGTTAGATTTCACTCATCCCCCTTGGCATCTAGCCCGACGATCTTTTTCAGCGCCGAGCCAAGCTTGAGATAGTTCACTTTGACGCCGTCATCCAGATCCAACGCCACCTGCTCAGTAGCTAGCGGATAGAGTGTGTCGCGCTCGTAGTCGTCCAGCTCCAGGAGTTGCTTTTTGAGCGTTTCAATTTCCTTGAGGGCGCGGGTCTTTTCACCTTGGCTGACGCTGGTGCTGATGCCGACCTGCTGCAGGTAGTCCAGGCGTGCGGCCAGTTTTTTGCGGAAGTCGCGCAGATACTTCAACACCACACTCACAGTATCCGGGCGGTAGCGGTGCAGGTAAATCAGCGCGCTGAACGTACCCTTTGGACTGGCGAATAGCCAGTAGATTGGCCGTTTTTTGTAGCGCTTCACATGGTCGGAGTAGAAGTCCTTGATGAAGTACTTGCGTACGTCCTTGCCCAAGGACTGCTCAAGAAAAGCCATGTTTTCTTCGTAGTTTTCCTCACCAAAGGCCCCGCGCAAAAAGGTGCGGAAGCGCTCGGTCACATCGTCTGCAAACCACTCGCCATCCAGCAGCGGGATCACGTTGTCCTCATCCGGCATAAAGCTCGGCGCGGGCACCTGGCGCAGGTAATCATTCAGAGTCGCTCCCTGATTGGCCAGTACTAAGCCCGGCTTGTCCAAACTGTAGCGGCCAAACATGCAAGCTACGGCGTAGCTGAGGAGCTCAGCCATAGTGTCGGCTTGCAACTGCGCCTCAAGCTCATTGTGATTCTTGGCTCCACCATAACGGTAATGTGGGTTGCAGGTGAGCGTGATTTCCTTCAACGGAACCTCTGGTTTCAGCTCTCCTTGTAGGCCGTAGGAGTCAATGAAAACGTGGTTGTTTTCTTCTTCAAGGCGCTGCATTTCCTGCGTCATGCTGCGCCAGTAGGTGCGGAGCTGCTGGTAGGTCCCTTGCAGTGTAGGCTGGCGATAGTCGGCGTTCAGCAGTGGAAGGCTGGTGAAATCCCAGGAAGTTTCGTAGGAGTCCCAATCATTTTTTGCATGTTGTATCAATTTTTCTGGCGTATGGGCAAAAGTACTTCTATCTAACGCCAGAATTGGCAGTGAAGCTATTTGACCTGCCTCAAAGTTAAGAGTTGGCGAAATACTTGCCAGCAACTCTCTAACCATAATTGTGTTGGAATACCCAAGCAGGAACATTAGATCACTTTGCTCAGGTGAAAAAATGCAACATCCTGCAACGTCAAACAGGTAGCCTTCCGGATAGTACCTCATCGCCAAATTACCACTAGATATTTTTGACCAACTTATACAAGGCTTAAAATATTCAGAGATGCTTTTGATAGTTCGAGTTGGGCTTCCATATAGCGAAGCCGCATAATCAAGCAGCTCCTTCCCATCATGCTCCCAATTTACGAAAAAATCCGAATTCCCAAACCACTTTCTAAACTCACCTCCTTTATTGTAAGGGAACCATTTTTTGGAAGACTTGGCGGCTTCATCTCGAGTTCTTGCATTAAGGCACGATTTTTCAAAACTGACTTCAAACCAAGCTCTTAAAAAGCGGTTATTGTCGCTGGTTGCCATGCCTTGACGTGTGTCTCCGATTTCTTTCAACACAACACACGAATCGAAAACGTTGCGCATTTGCGCACTCATCCAATACGCAATCGGACTCCCTGAAATTTTCTTAAAATCCTCCACCGAAGCCCGAAAAAAATACTGCTCCATGCTTTTTTGATTTTCCTGATTCATTGTTCTTTCCCTTTGGACAGGGTATTTCTCGCATGGGCGGGCGAAAAGCCTTCCGGCACAGGCTTAAATGGGCGGCTCGACGGGCAGTGACTCGACTGGAACTGGCGCAGTGCTCGGACGTCAATTTCGCCGGTAACACAATAGTCGGCAATGCTGCTACTTAAATAATTCTGCATGTCAATCATGCCTCCTGCATAACAGGCGCCAAGCGCGTTACTGGCCAATGAGGAAAAACAGCCTGCCAAGTTTCTATATTGTGAATCTGGCAGCTAGCCAAGGGCTCACGACTCCATCGATTAGATTTTTTCGAAAAATTAATCATCAGCCTTTCCATTCCATCTACAATCGGCTGTAATAATGCCGACTCCAAAGTAATCAGCGAGACGTAGTGAACAGTTTTATCAAGATCACATTCAGCCCATCGATAGAAAAACGTAAAAATATATTTTTCTATTAGAGAAGCCTCAAGCGTTCCGTTCACAATTTTCTTGAGTAGCTTCGTTCCACCCACATCAACTGCATCAGGCCTTCCTGGGTCTTTAATCTCAATAAAATAGATCGACTCATCCGTCTCAACAATAAAATCAACTCTCGGCATATTTTGCAAATCATGAAAATCCGGAAGACTTGGGTCCTTTTGATCAAACTTCATGGCGCGCTGAGCGCCATTGAAATTTATCTGAAGTCCATCCTCAGTAAGTATCGTCATGTCATGCACCTTTGAGACGAGATTGTGCATGAGCAATCGTCAAGTCGTTGAATGCTTCCGAAATCGCATTGGCCTTAAGGGCTCGGTAGTCATCCACACTATCTACCTGCACATTACCGCTGTCCTCGTCTCGATAGAGCGCATGGAATCTCACATGATCGTCCTGGTCTTTATCCATTAGCAGGTCAAACCACTTGAGCAATACATAGTCATGCGTAGCCAGAATGACCTGCTGACCGTTGCGTGACAATTCCAGGAGGACTTCAACCAGCTGCCTCATAAGCTTGGGGTTGAGATTGGATTCGGGCTCATCCCACAGCAGGGGGCCACTGACACCGGGGTTAAGAGTACCGTTGGTCAGCAGGCGCTGGAGCACTCCGACCTTACGGAAGCCTTCGGCGGTCATGCCGCTTGAAAGCATTGCGGACTTTGCAGGCACAAATCGTGTAGAGGCTTTTTGAAATGTTTGTGGGGCTTTTGTTTCAGAGCTACTTTTCCCCAGCTTTTCAATATACGTTCCTGACTGGAAACAAAACTCCCCGTTTTCCAGTTGATAGCGACCACCAATAAGGTTGGTCAACATGGGCACAATGCTGTCAAAACGTGGACCTAAATTGACCTTGGACTCTGGATCTTCCACGCCCTCGCGCAACATCATCTGCGCCAGATCCAGATAACCATCATCGAAGATCAACTCTACTGTGCGTTGGTCATGATTGGCATCGGCCATACCGCGCACCAGTGACAACACTTCTTTGGTAGGCACAAATATCGGCTCAGCCCGATAATTGGCGTACGCAGCATTGGCATTAACAGTGGCTACTTCTGCCGTGCCATTGAAAGTCAGGTCAATTTCTTCACCCAGCACAAACGCTGCTTTCAGTTGCGCATTGCCACGGGCGCCGGATCTACGCATGTTCCCTAGTTTTTCATCCAGCGGCATGAGTACCCGAACCAGCTTACGGGCAAGGGTTTGTTCCAACTCATTACCAGCAGCGCCTGACTTATGCTGCAAGGCCCCACCCGCGCACAGAGCATAAGCACTTTTGAGCAGCTGGGTTTTACCGTTGCCGTTCTCGCCAATGATCACGTTGATCTTGGGGGAGAAATCAATGGCCAGCTCACTGAACGCCGTGAAGTTTTTAAGCTCGAGACGGGTAATCATTGGATGGCCTCCCGCTGATTAACAGCCTTCCTATTTCTTTCATTCCGCGGTGGAAACTCCATAGGCTTATTGTCTTCACCGATGTCTTCGTAATCGACATAGCAGTAAGCCCCTCGCGCTTTCGGGCTTCCGCCCTTCTTGCAGACGGTTGCCGCCGTGCCAAAGGCAATGCCCATCACCATGTTGGCCATATGCGCCATGCAATCGATTGACGTTTCACGCAAGATTCGTTCGCGAAGCGATTCGTAGGAGGACAGGAACATCCAGCTCTGCATGGTGACCATGGCGCTGTAACCGTGCTTCGGTGTTAGATCAAAACCGCGCTCTATGAACATGGCAAACAAGTCGGACTTGCTATTTGGATAATTTTCCTTGGCCCAGGCACCCAGACGGCCATTCATACCCTTGCCGCCCATATACGGTGGGTTGGCAACCACCACCGCGTAGTGCGGGCTCAGGTACTCGGTCATTCGCAGCACCTGCAGCACCTTGGCGTGGGTGCTAGCGAGGAACAGGTTGCCCACCATGTCCTTGGCCTCCAACACGGGCAACACGTTTTGCACGCCGGTGAGCTTGGGGCGGATCAGCGAGCCAAAGTTGTCAGCCTCCTCAAATTGCTTGAGGGTCTCACGCAAGTCGAGGGTAAACAGGTCGCTCCCCACGGACGAAATGTATTCATCCAACTCGTCGTGGCTGAACTCCACTTTTTCCAGCACACAGATGTTTGGCTTGATGGCTTTGTTGAAAAAGCGGCGCTGTTTGGCACGGGCTTTCATGGTCAGAGCAAAAGCCGCCAGCTCCCCTGCGCGCTCGTCAAGTTCGATCCCGTAAAGGTTGTGCGTGAGGATTTTTTCCGGGATTTCACTGGGGTCGGTACCCACCTCTTCGTAAATCGCATAGAGAAGGTCGAAGGCATAGGTAAGCATGTGACCGGAGCCACAAGCAGGGTCGCAGACCTTGATATTTTCCGGGCGAGCAATCTTGAGGAAGTCTGTTTCCGCTGCTTCGGGCTTGATGTAATAGTCCATCTGCCCAGCGAGTGCCGAGTTGGGATTGTTGAGCAACCACAACCGGCCCAGAGAGTTTTCCACCAGGTAGCGCACTATCCAGTGCGGGGTGAATAGCTGGGTAGCGGCGGGGATATTTTCAGGGTTGATCTTCTGGTTCTTTTTCAGTCCGTCAAACACCGCGTCCTTTTTCTCGGAGATGTAGAACTGGTACAGCCAGCCGATGACTTCCACGTCTTGACAGGCGCCGAGAGTCATGGCTTCGCGTGTGTAAGCCAATATAGAGTTACCCGAGAGCAAGTCGTCGGGCATCAGCAACTCGGTGTAGTCTGCGATGCGCTCGAACAGGTAAGGCATGGCGCTGTGGAAGGCGTTGCACTCGGCCACTACCAGCAGACGGTAGGCTTCCTGCTGCGGATCGTGGCTAGGGGTGTTACCGCTAAGCAGAGCCTGGATCTGCTGGCGGACTCGCTCGGGCACGCGCTCGTCGTCGATATGTCCGGCTTTGGCTTCAGCCAGTATTTCAGGCTGGAACTGGCCTTCATCAGCGGGCGATACCACGCGGATACGGGTGTAGCCGTTAACATCCATAAAGCGAAGGGCGCAGAAGCGGTTGAACCAGGTGTAGGCGACCTTGTCGATGAGCTGCTCGCGGCCGTTCGCGGCGATCTTTTTTTCCAGCCGGGCAACGGCTTGCGGATTCTCACGGCGGGCAGCACTGCTGGCATATAGCACCAGGGAGAGCTTGGCGCCCACTTGCTCCAAGAGAAGGCGACGTGCGTGCTGGGCGAACTTCTTGAGTTTGGTGGTTTCCATCATTCTTCTCTTTATGGGCCTGCTCGATCATTTTTGTGGTTTCACGAAAATGATCGGGGCACTTGTCCGTTTCAAATCTGTACGCGGTTGCCTGCTTGGATTTCCTTCAGCCAAGCTTCGCGCTGCTGTCGTAGGTAATCATCCAGCTCGGATTCACTGGCCAGCCAAGGCTTGCTGTAACCCACCGTAATAGATCGTGCGGGCACCAAGCGCGGTTCGGCCTCTTTGGGTGGTTCTGCGCTTGGTGGCGGCGAATAATCGATGTCCTGATTTCCCGCTGGTGGCGGAGAAAAGGGTGGGATTGGATCTGGTACCGGTTGCGGACGAGCCAGTCGCTCTAATTTAAGCAGTAACTGTGCGTATTGGTTGTCCTCGAAGGCACGCAACTGATCGCGGATCATGGCAATACGCTTCTGCCCTTGCATTGACTGCTGAGCTTCAACAAACGGCACAGCCAGCTGAGCCTGCTGCTCAGGCTTAAGACTGCCGTACTCGTTGCTCCCCTGCAGACGCTGCTCCAACTCGACAAGCCGGCTGACTGCGGTAGCCTTTTCGCTGGTTAGCTGGTTAACAATGGTTTGCTGCAGGGCCTCCAGTTGCGGTTTGGCCTGCTGCAGACGATTGCCTTGCCAGGGTTTATTCTCGGTGAGTAATGCCTTGATGGCTTCAACCTCCCCCGTGGCGACATAGGCGAAATTGTCTTCCTGCTCCTGCACCAGTTGGCGAGCCTGATCGTAAATAGCTTTTTGCGGACTACCCATGAAGCGACGTAGCGGCTCAATGATCTGCTCTTTGGTGTCGAGCAAGGCATCGGAGGCGCGGGACAGTTCGGTAAGGAACCAGCTGGCGTTTTTGCCGGCGATTTCCTTGAGGGTAGCCATCACGCCATCCAGCACGCTGAGGAAGCCATACAAGGCTTTTTGCCCATGCAGTTCGGCTAAATCAATCTCCAGTTCTTTGAAGGCGTCGATGGTTTCACGCGCCAGAGCGCGGGCTTCGTTGCAGCTGGCGGGACGGTCGAAAAAGTCGGCAAAGAACTCTTTGAGATGGCGAACCTGGGAGGCGCTGAACTCGATTTGCGGCTCCAGCACCAAGGTGGTGTGAGTGTTGGTGTTGCGCAAGCTGCGCTCTAGGTTGTCGCCTTCCAGCAGGTTGCTGTCTTGCCGCACCTCCGCCTTGCCACGTGCGCAAAGCAGCGCGAGGTTGCAGAGGATGGCCGCGTAGTACCAACCGTAGTTCTTGCGCTCGAAGCGCTCCAATAGGGTTTTGACCGTGGTGCGCACACCGCTGCGAGCATTGCTCTGGATATAGGCCAGTAGTTCCTGCTCGGGTTCGGTCAGGCTAGTAGCGTCGTTGCCGAGTAGACCGTCCTGGGCCTGGCGCAAGTATTTGCCGATGTCATTCTCGTTGAACGGCACATCGCGCAGCATGCGCAGGTTCGGATAAGTAGTTTCGATCAGCTGGTAGAAGCCTTTGAGCATACGGACCTGACCGTCGCTGCTGGTGGCCTCCACGTCGGCGGCGTTAATTATCAAGTGCGCTTTGCCGAGCAGCTCCTTGGCACGATCCTGCAGCTCGGCCAGACGTTCGTTGTTCTGGAAACCCTTGGCGTCGATGATGCGTTTGACGGCTTCCTGCTGGGTGCTGCTGTTCTGTCGGATGTATTTCTCAGTGCGCTTGTGCAGGGTGAGATCCTGCATGAACCGGGCATCAGCCGGCAGCACCACGCGCAGCTCATCACGTCCCATGCTCTGCATGCGCTGCACCGTGAGGTTATCGAAGTTGTCACTAAGCGGAGTGACAATGTGGATGGCCAACTCAAACTCGCGACTGAGCGAACGGTCGTCCATTTTGCGCGTATAGGCGTAGTCCTGGCCGTTTTCATAGCGGACCTTGCGCTGCTTAATCACACCATCAAACAGCAGGGTTTCCAGCTCCTTGATGACATCGGCAGTTTCGATCTCCGTGTTTTTGATCTCTTCTTCGATGTCCTTCTCTTCGTCTGTCAGGTACTCGTAGAGCTCGCCATTGCGTTGGATGTAGGTTTGCTGCTCCAGCAAGTTAAGTGCCGCTTCCAGCTTCTTGCGTTGGGCTGGAATGTCTTCGCCAAAACGCTCCAGCATTAGCACATTGAGATTGCGTAGAGTAGCCTTGAACTCCTTGACGTATTTGACCAAGAACAATGCTTTGAGCACGCGCACCGCGTATGGGTCACCAAGGTGCCGCTCGGCATTGTTGATGGCGCTTTGAATAGCGCTTTTCAGCGCGCCGCGAATGCCTTCGAACATGCGTTCGAAGGTAGCCAGCTGGCCGACTGGCTCGTTGTCGATGGCCATGGCCACTTCGCGGAATACGCCGAGCATGGAGCGCTCGCCCACCGAGTTGGCCTTACCCTCAAAGCCGTTGTGCATGGATATGCCACGAATAGCCGACTGAAACAACGGGAACTGGTAAGGCACGAAGGGGTAGCAGTAGGTGAAGTGCTCCAGATCGCGGAAGTTCTGGTAGTGCTGGCCGCCATCAGTAAACTCGAACAGGGTTTTAAAGTTGTTGAACTGCTGGTCGTAGACAGTTTTCAGCAGGTCGGCACCTATATCGTTTTTGGTCAGCAGGCGCTTCTGGATTACCTCAGCCACGTCGGCACTGGTGAGCTTGAGACGGTTGGCAAAGCGGGCCTGGATCTTGGTGAAGTCGTTGCTTTGCTGCTTGCTCATATCGCCCATCACGGAGTCCATATCCTCCTGTGCGGTGACGAAGACCCACGCCCTACCTTCGCACTTGGTGGCCAGACTTTCAGCCACGGTTTGCAGGTTGGTCATGAGTTTTGTGTTGTCGGCAATGTACTGGCCGACCTCATCGACAAAGAAATTTAGGCGGAAGTTGGACGGCTGTTTGTCCAGCCATTCCTTGACCTGATTGCCGAAGTCTTCAATGGAAACGCTGTGTTGAGCGCGGTATTTATCGAGGATGCCCTTGGCCAGCGCCAAGTCTTCGTCGGTGATCTGGGCGTAGGCCTTGGCGATATTGCCTGTCTCCAGCAGCGCCTGCTCACGACCACGCTCCCAGGGCTTATTGGCGATGCTCTGATAGGCTTCCTTGAACGGTTGGAACAGTTCGCGACTGTCCAGGTCGCGCTCAAACTGGGCAATGTAGCCCTGCTTGCCGTAATAACCACACATCTCGTTGAAGACTTTGACGAACACCGAGAGCAAGGCGTCGACCTGAGTCTTGCTGATGATGTCGGCCTTTTGGTCGATGTTGAACAGGATGCTTTTCGAGGGGATGGCGACAGCTTTCTTGAGCTGGGCGCGCAACAGCTCGTCGTCGTCCTTGATCTTGGGTAGGAAGATGTCCAGTGCAGTACTGCCGTCGACCTGGCGATTTTCCAGCAGCAGGGCAAGCATTTTCAGCAGATGCGACTTACCCGAGCCGAAGAAGCCGGAGACCCAGACGCCATTGGCATGGTGGTAGTCGGTATAGGCATCGAGGAAGTGCTCCAGACGCTTGGCGACTTCGTCAGTCAGGACGTATTCACTGAGCTCGTTGAACAAGCTAGCTTCGTCGTCGGCCTTGATGACGCCCTCAATCGGGCGACTGACTGGGCTCTTGAAAATTCCGTTGAGTTTCATCGACTGCTTCCTTACACCTGAGACTCGAAAATATTGAATGCGCGGTAGTACTTGTCATCGTGCAGCAAGCCAAACAGCTCCAGAGACGCGCCCTGCTCCAGCGAATGCCGATACTCACCGGGGAAGAACATCACCGTAGGTTTGTCCTTGGCCGTGCTTTGTAAATTGTTGAGTACGTTGTGCGAGCGAATATAGGGGAATACTTCACCGATGCCGGAAAGGAAAAGCACGTCGTAATCCGCCTGGGCAATACGTTCGCCAATAGCCGGGACCAGGTGTTCCTTGATGTCCAATACACCCTGCAAAAGCTCCAGCAGACCTTCTTTTTCCACATCGGGCTCAACCGCCCGGATCTGCTCCCACAAGCTGACACCTTCGTCACTGCCCTCGCGAGCCTTTAGCAAGTCGATGGTCAGGTCGTACAGGCTGACTTCCAATACCTTTACACCACGCCCCTGCAAACAATCGACACGCAGACCGGCCAACGTGTTGACCAGTTGCCGCTGCATGCGTTGTATCTCAAAGGCTTCAGCCGCCTTGAATTCGCAGATGTAGAACGGCAGATCATTATTCAGCCCCTTCATTTCCAGAAAGCGCTGACCGCTCATGACGTTCATTAGGTGTTCAAAGCGGACTGCCAGCGGCTGCTGACTGATTTTTTGGCTCATTGCAGCCACCTTTTAAGTTCATGGTCAGTTGCCGGAAATATCAGCAATTGCTCGTTATCGTGGCGAGCCAGTAAATGGGCCAGCGCTGGAGTTATCAACACAGGCTGAATCTGGTGCTGTGCGCTGATCAAGTCGGCATCCCGCAACATGCGGAACAGGTTTTGTCGCAATTTGCTATGCGTGGACGCGGCCAGATCATCCAGCTCGGCATGCCACAAAGCTTTGGCATTGCAGAAGGCATCGTAATCGCTTGTCGTGAGTTGGCGGCGCATAAGCAGGTAATGCTCGCGCAGAACTTCGCGGGCGAAGTCGCGGATGAAGGCATAGCGCCGGCAAGTTGCAACCCACAGAAGGTAGCCTTGCTCCCGCAGGCTGCCATCCACCAAAAACTCCAGCTCCTCTGGATCCAAAAGCTCCAGACGCGCGATCAACTCCTTACTGATACGTGTCGCAGCAGCTGCTGTACGAACTTGCAACAGGTTCTCACCACGCACCTGCTCCCGTGTTTGCTTCCAATCACGCAGCGTTAGATAGCGCTCCACAACCAGCGGTGCTTCCTGCAAAAACAGGCCACCCGTGGTGAAAGAAAGACGATAACGCTCAGCCATCACTTCGCGCCTGCTGCGATTCGTCACTGGCTCCGCCAGCTTTGACCCAGGTATCCACCTCAACCTTCTGGAACTTCCACAACCGACCGACCTTGTGGGCTGGCATGCTGCGTTTGGCAATCCATGCATAAACGGTGTCCTTGCTGACGCCGAGGTGTTCGGCAATTTCATCAACACTGTGCCAACGATCAGTCATAGCCAAATCTGCCGATAAAAAAACGTGCTGATATTAGCCGTTTTTGTCGGGTTTAATAAGGTTAAAGCTGCTTCTCATGATTAATACCTGACAAATGCCTGTGCCACTTCAAGATGGCGTCAAAGGGCAGCCTAGCGAGTTTGCTTTGGTAATCCTAAACAGCGATTAGCTCAGTGGCGAAATGAAAATGCGCCTCATCAGTTCGCTCACCCGCCGGGATACATCTGCTCGATCTGCTGATCGAACTCTCCGCCATACCCACAGTACTCACGCGGAACGCGTTCGATATCCTCGGCCATTTGCTCGATCACCTCACGCAATTCCAACTGTCCAAACCATCGAACTGGAATCGCCGCTGCGCCATACTGAGCACCCAACAGGTGCCCGGCTATCAGCCCGGTGCTGTCGCTATCGCCACCGTGATTCACTGCCGTGATCACGCCCTCCTCAAACGAGCTCGCCATCAGGGCGCACCAAAGACCAATCGCCAGCGACTCTTCAGCGCCCCAACCGCCACCGAGTTCGTCGATACGTTGCGGGGTGGGCTGGTAGCCTTCATAGAAGAAGAAGAGCACACGTTCGATAAGGCTGCGGGTTTCTTCCATACCGGGCTCTTGCCCGTATTTGGCCAGGCTTTCGGTGATTGCGTGTTCGAGGCTGTCTTGCCGGTCAACTATCCGCTGCAGGATGTCAGCGAATAGCCCTGCCGCAAGGTAACCGCTGGGGTGCCCGTGAGTCAGGCGCCCGGACTGGGCTGCGTAGTCGAAGGCGTTGGCAAAGAATGCACAGGGCGCTACGCGCGTCACGGCGCCACAGCCTTTACTGTTGTTTTCGGCGACAGCGCCTAGACGTGGACTGACTTTGAGTGCATTGAGGCAGGTAGTGCCAGGGGCACGCCGAGACCAAAGTCCTGGCTGCTCGATCAGCCACCCGTCCGTGCTGATCGGAATCGCCGTAGGGTAATCCTGAGTAATCAACCAGCGCAGCAAAGCATGATGGATAATGCTGGGAACGTGGCAAACCCCTCGCGAACTGCCGCACACATAAGCCCGCAGCAAGCCTTCGGCCGTGAAGAGCATCATCTGCGTGTCGTCGGTGATGGCACCGGTGATACCGAAAGCTGGAGAAAAATCAACGATTCCCTTTGGACCGAATTTAGCTTCGATTGAAGGCCAATCGAGGAACTCTACCGCGGCGCCCAACGCATCGCCGACCGCACCACCCAGAAGGCAGCCTTTGATCCTTTCAAGTCTGTTCATATCCTTCTCCTTCACACAGCTGGTATCAATTCTTGCAAAATCACGAGCTTTCTTTGCAACTGCTCGATGTGCGCTCTCTCAGCGCGCAGCGCCGAGCGCAGTTCCCGGTTCTCCATTTCCCAGATCCGTGCCCAACGCGCGCTCTTTTGATAGCCAAGAGCCATTTGCCAGAGTTCACGCAACCTCATGTACTGCAGCAGAAGCACCAGCAGGATTGCCCCCATCATCAGCAAAGCACCTGTCGAAACCGCTTCCGACATACTCATGTCCACTTCCTTCCGTGAGTTCGATAAATCTCGAAGACAGACACAAGATATGTAGTGTTAAGCGACAGGTCTAGAATGTAGACTTATACAGGTAAAGTATTCACGCACATGGAGCGGTCATGAAACGCAAACAAGACATCAAGCAAGTTCGCTGGGATCTGGCACTTCGCTATCGTCTGATCGAGACTGTCGCCTGGTGGGAAGGCCGGCTGACCACAGTGCACCTGATCCAAAGCTTCGGGATCAGTCGTCAGCAGGCGTCCAAGGACATCAACACTTACATCACCGAACATGCGCCTAAAAACCTTACATATGACAAGCAGCTGAAGGGCTACGTCCCCAGCAAACAGTTCAAGCCATTGTTCATCGACGACAGCGCCAGCGCTTATCTGCACCTGCTGAACCAGACCCATTCCCGTGCGCCGCATGTGGAAGGTTTGGCCTTGGCGTATGCCCACACCATGGTTCTGGAGGTGCCGGACCGGACGATTCGACCTGAAGTGTTGCGCCCATTGCTTAAGGCATGCCGCGACAGCGAGGTTATTGAAGTCGAGTACGTTTCACTCGCTAACCCGGCTCCAGAAACTCGCTTGATTGCACCACACACACTGATTTACACCGGTATGCGTTGGCATGTGCGGGCGTATTGCGAGAAGAATCGTGAATATCGGGACTTTGTGCTGAGTCGTCTGCGCGGCCAACCGGAGTTCGAACGCAAGACCGAGAACCTCATCGACGAGGATGAAGACTGGAACACCAAGGTAGCCGTGATCATCGAACCCGACTCAAGGCTCAAGCCAGAACAGAAGGCAATCATCGAAGCCGATTTCGGCATGGAGGATGGTGTGCTGGTCATTCCGACACGCCGCGCCTTGGTCAAGTATGTGTTGCAGCGTTTTCAAATCGATCCGAAAAAGCTCGACCCCAAAGCGGCGGCGCAGCAGATCGTGGTGAGGAATCTGGATGAGTTGAAGCCCTGGCTTTATGAGTGACTCAACCCGGCATTTTAATTCGTGACGCACTGCATCACGAATTAATTGAACCTCCGAGATGGAAGAATAATAGGCGTGACTCTGGGCTCTCTGGAAGCATTCGCCCCGTCCTATGTCCGGAGCGAATGTTGAGATGAGATGCGTTAATGACCAGATCAGTCTTGCGGGCGCAGTTCAATCAGTGCCTGTTCGAACAGAATTCTATCGTTCTCTGCGGCCTTGTCTTGTTGCACCAGTGCCTGGCTTTGCGCGTCGATCCACTCATCCATAGGTTTGAACACCTGCTCAACCACCAGAGTTATTTGGAACTGATAGGCCTGACGCAAATCGTGGACAAACGAACTGGCAGAGTCGTCGATGGCTTTGGTACGACGAGCTTGCGCTGCCTTCTCCGCATTCTCTGTACGAATAGCCTGGTAGATGTCGTACAACGCCACGCCGACCTGTACCAAAGGCCCCGCCCAGCGACCCGCTGTACTGGCCCAGCGTCCCATGGTCTTGGGGCCAATACCTTTGAACAGTTTGGGCAGAAACTCTTTTCCTAGCTCCAGTGCCGCTTTCACTCCCTGTTCAGTCATGTCCTTGACATTACCCATGGGGACTTTCTTCAAGGCATCCTTGATGGCTGGCGACAGTATGCTTTCACCAGCATCCTGCGGCGCATCCAGATCTGCATTCAGCATGGCGTCAGCGTGTCGGAGAGTGGACTCGGCCAGTTTCTCACCGATTTCACCCAGGCTCTGCTGAGTCTTGGGCAGCTCGTACTCCAGCGTGCGCATCAGTTTGTCGCCCAGAGACTGGACAACGTCTGCCGCCCCCACTTCCATCGCCTGGTTGGTGTCCCCCCTGACTTGTCCTTCTGCTACTGAAGTAATCAGACTGACAATTGCCTGCTTTGCACTACGACAATCGCGATCCAGGTGATCGTTCAGGCATGCAGTCAGACGGCTGCGCTCGTTTTCAATCTGCAGTTTGGCTTTCGTCAGCGCTTCAGCCTGACGGTCATTGCCGGCCTGCACCAACCGCAAATTGGCTTGTTCGATCGCAACCACCAGGTCTTTGCGACAAGCCGCGAAGATTGTCCCGGTGTCGCTTTGCTCCAGGAAGTCGCCCAGCGCCTCCTCCAAGTCAAGAATGCCGCTGGCGCCTATCAGCGGCGCCTTGTCCTCGAGTCGTCCTTTGAGGGCGCTTCTGGCATTGACCCATTGCACCGGGACCTTGTCCAGAATGTTTTCAATACCGCGCTCACTCGCCGCACGTTGCAGATGAATGCGCAGGCGATCGGTGATGCCGACATAATCGCGATCGCCGACCGTAATGCCTGCCTTGTTGTTGACGATGAGCATTACCCGGCGCTCTGAGGCGACGATATCGACCAACCGCTCCCAGGTTTTCGCTTCGTCGGTGGCACCGCCTGCAGCGACCACGAACAACACAACTTCGCTATTGTGCAGTTGGTTCTCAGCCACCTCTTCATGCTCAATCGGTGCGTCGATGCCAGGTGTGTCGAGGAGCGTGTAATTGCCCCAGCGGTACTCAGTTACCGCGGCCGTTTCCGGTCGATCCGCCATCTTCGCATCTGCCCGCCCCATCAAGGCATTGAGCAGGGTACTTTTGCCAGCGTTGTAGTTGCCGTAGACCATGATTCGAGGGTGTAACTGCTCAGCCTTGGTCTGCAACCGGGCTCCCAGCTCATCACGTTGTTGTTCGGACAGCCAACGGCCCAGCGGGGTGCTGACCCGTTCATAGGTGTGGATAACCCGTGCGAAGTCAGGCAATGCCATGGGACAGCTCCTTTTCGATTTCCTGAATTTGAGTAAGCGTGTGCTGGCGCATTTCTTTTAATGCGGTGTGGAAGTTTTTCAACCAGTCGGCAATGTCGATAAAGCACAATTGGTCCAGTTGCTCATACAGGACATTCAGCCGGTTCTCGGCAAGCTCAAGCAACTGTTCGCGGGTCCCCAGTGAAACTTCGTCGCGGTTGTCGCCCACAGCCACTTCGATTTCTTCAGTGGTATTGAAGTATTCGCCCGCTGCGCCCCCAGCCTTGTTTCCCGCCCAGGCTCCAAGTGCGCCACCGATCAGGCCACCGATGACCGTCCCCACACCTGGCATAATCAAAGTGCCTAGAGCTGCCCCACCTTCAGCGCCCCCCCAGGCACCGAATCCTGCCCCGCCGGCCCTGCCGAATGACTCATTGCGGCGGGAGTCGAATTTGATCTTTTCAACGCGCTCTGAAAACTGAGGGGCCTCTCGGGCGACAGGTCCAACCGCCTGGTCGTGAACTTCAATGTTTTCGAATTTCTGGCCAATCGAATCACACAGTTCGCTGGCGTAATGCTGGAAAGCATGATCGAGCAATTTACGGCAGGCTTCAGAAAAAGCCTGGTCGTTCATCGCATATTGATCGGCATACTTTTCGATCTGACCCGGTAATTCTTTTCTGAGCTGGCTCAGAATATGATCGACGCTCAGCTTCAGGTCCTTACGCGCGGCGCTCAGCCCTGTTCTGATATCAACCAGCTCTTTTTCCAGCTGATCCGTCGATTCGGCCAGCTTGATGCAGAACGCCTGCAGATTCTTCAAGGGTGTCTGGCGCTTGAGGGCGAGCCCACTGGAACGGGCTATGTTGCCAATATCTGCGGCGAAGTCGGCCAGCCCACTGTCCTGCCAGCGTTGCGCCTGCTCCTGGGGGCCACCTTCCTCGGCATAACGCACCGAAATCGAGTGAATATTGATTTGATTCAGGAGCGATTGTGCTGATGGGTCAATCTTGGCCAGCTCCGACCCGACGTAACCAATCTGGTCATCACGATCGGATCGCGCCTTCATTACCCGTTGGTTAACCAAGTTACCCAAGTCATCAACATCCTCCTCAATCACATCGCTGCCAGTGAGAAGCACCATGAGGTTTTTCTTTTTCTGGAGCAGCCCGACGACCTCATTCATATCGGAGTGCCGGCCAGGACTGCTGGAGTTGCTCAGGAATACGATCAGGTCGGCACACGCGACATAGTCGTCGGCCAACCGGCCGTTGACGCTGTTGACCGAGTGAACCCCCGGGGAATCGACCCAGGTCATGCCCGGCAACCTGAAACCCTGGATAGAGCTGGTCGCTTCCACCACGTCGACGCCAAAGCATCGCTGCTTGCTCATCAACTCTGCGGACATGGTTTCTGCAGTCCCGGTACTTTCGCGCCAGAAAAACTCGGGGCGAGGGGAAGCGCTGTCGATCAAGGCCGCGTCCGGAGCAGAGTTCCCATAGGCGAGATAATTCCCCAGGGAGGATTTTCCAGCTTTGACCTTGCCGTAGACAAAGATCAGTAGCGAGTCATCGAAGTCCTTGCGAAACGAAGTATTGCGCTCATAGTTTTCGACATTCCTGATCCAGGCATCAAGCTGACTGTCGAGCCCCTGCTGACAGCGTTCAGCCATATCCTGCAACGGGTGACGCTGCTCAAGCGGGCTTTCACGCCAAGGCGAAGTCTTGCGCGCGTCGTCAAGCTTCGTCAGCTGAGCCTTGAGGACATTTTCCCGGCGATCGATCTGGCGTTTGACCTGATCGAACTCACCGGCAATCCCGGCGAAGACATTTAACAAATCATTTCTGTTGGCGTGGCGGTCTGTCATCGTGACTTATCCCAGCAATTCTTCTTTCAGGCGCTGAAGGCCCGTGATTTCTTTCTGAAGTGCGTGCGCCTGGACAGCTTGCTTGACCCAGATCGGGCTGAAGGCTGCACCGGGGGCAATCGTATCCAGGTGCTTCAACATAGCTTTTGGTTTGCTCGGCACCTTTTTGATTGCAAAGACACGAAGGCTGTCAAAGCTGACGTGCGGCGCGCCCTGGTCAGTTCGATCGAGCACCGCTGGGTGCGTCGCAAATAAATCTTTCAGTTGGCAATCAACGTCGGCAACCAGTTGAGCCTTACGCTTCTCGAGGTTTGCTTGTTTGCGACGAGCAATGGCCTTTGACTCGGCCTCACGGGCCTGAATGCGCGCCCTGCGTTCGGCCGCTTCTTTTTCTTCATCGTCGGAGCTGGCGACGGCGGCAACCAAAGCGCCGATTACGGGTACCAATAACCACCACATAGCAATGTCCTCTCAATCGGATTCAAGGGTTTCGCAGCGGCGGATGCGTTCTCGGGTCGTGCTGACCAACTGGTTCACACTCTGGCTAAGCACCAGAAACACCTGTGATTGTTTGGCTTCGACGGCAGCCAGTGCGCGTTCCCGTTTGGCGATGGCCTTATCGACAATGGCCTCCAACTTACTCAGACGCTGCTTATCTCGCGCACGGCGCACGGCATGCAACTCGCTTTCGGCGTGCTCGATAAGTGTCTTCAAATGGTGGTGCAGCACGTTGATGCCGCTATGCTCCATGAGGGCGGGCTTTTGCTCCAAGACGCCTTTGCGGTAGGTAGTGAACGACGTCGGGATCAGCGTACGAGGTGCCTTGAACAACGCCGCGAGGATGGCGCTGATTGCGTCGAGGCGATCCTGCCTTTGCTGCGACGCACTTTCGGCATGGGTCAGAACGACCAGTAAGCTGTCTTCGATATCAGGACGCCGATGTTTCAACTCCTTAAGGAAGTTGATTTCTACGGTTTCCAGAGTACCCGTGCCCAGGTTGTGGGCGAATAGAATAATGTCGGCAGTCGCCAAGCCACGCCACGCGTGCTGGTCATCCTCGTTATTGGCGTCAATGCCCGGAGTGTCTACGTAAGTAATCCCTCCATGGGTTAAGGTTTGCACCGTCTTAGTCGAGCGCACTGCTTTGGTTTCGAAGAATTCGTTTTCAAGATGGCCGGTCAATGCATTGAGCAGTGCGCTCTTGCCAGCGTTCATCAGACCACAGACCGCTATACGCAAAGTCCGGTCGACGGTCTTTCCCTCTTGACGCTCCTGATACAAACGCGCGAATTCAGCTGACTCGCGATGGAGCTGAATCAGCCAATTTTCAGCTGGCATGAAATGTCCTTATTGCAGTGTCGGAAGCGCTGGCGCATCCGGGATAAAACACAAGTTGCCCCAAGTCATAACGTTCAGCGCGCACCCTGGCGCCTGAACACCTGCAACCCGGATCATCCTTCAAGCGATATCACTTTGCCATGCCTTGGTAAACTGTCAATCAAACGCAGATCTACAAGCAGCAATAAGGCGATGGGATGGACACTAAACCGGCCCCTGCCCCTTTCGCAAAAACTCGTTTTCCGCCTCCATTGACTTGTAAGACCGATACACCTCGTACCCTTTCTTGGCGATAACGACGAGGCCAACTGCGGCGAGAAAGTTTTTCAGCATGATCCATACTCCTGTTTATTGGCTGGTTTGAGCATGACCATACCTCGCGACAAATTGCGTCGCCCCGAGAAAATCCAGTTTAAATCGCCGAACCCGCTGTGACGGACAGGCTGATAACTCCATTGAAGGTTCAGTCGTTGGTCGCCTCAGCCTTTTGTTTTGTCGGCCTTCGCCTGGAAATCTTTAAGCGGCAAGCTCACTGGGGATTTACACTCTCCTGAGGACCACGATTCAAAGTGCTTCTCACATCTGTAATGCAAACTCAGTCCCAAGATGAATGATCACCCCCACCAGCCCTCCCACCAATGTTCCGTTGATACGAATAAACTGAAGGTCTTTGCCCACGTGTGACTCCAGTTGCTCCACCAGTTCCTTCTCGTTCCAGGCTTCGATGCGTTCAGCAATGTAGCGGCCGATCTCTGAGCGATAGCGCTCAACCAATGGGCCCGCCATTGCCAGAATCTGGTCGTTTATCCAGCCCTGCATCAAAGCGTCTTCGCTCAATGCTTCACCAACCTTGCGAGTACCCTCCTCCAAGCGCTGGCGCGTTGTGGAATCGCTTCGAGCAATGTCTTCCTCGAACCAGTTCACTACATCGTCGACCAGGTCAGTCAGGTAGCTGTGCAGTGCCGGGTGCTGAACGAGTTGAGCGCGCAGTTGTGCCGCACGCCATCGAAAAGCCGGTTCCTCCTTGAGCTTTTGCACCAGGGTTCCCAACTGCTGGTCGAAATGTTTGCGCAGCGGGTGTTCAGTGTCGTGGTTGACCTCGCTGATCACGTCAGAGATTCGCTCGACCAACTTTGCCGATGACCAGTTGCCAGCAACGTTGTGCAGAGGCAGTTCCTTGCCGAAAACGTTGAACCGCAAGAACTCGAACTCCGTGGCCAAAACGTCGGCGATGCGTTTTTTTGTCGCTTCGCCTTGCAGTGAAATATCGACTTGATTCAATACGGCGTCGAGTACCTCCTGTGCCCTCCCATCATCGGTGAGCACCTCCAGCAACTGACCACTCATTTTTGCCAAATCAACTTCTTCCAGGCGCGCCAGAGCAGTGCTGCGTACAAACTGGCGCACACGCTCGTCACGCAGGGCGCCAATACCATGCCCAGCCAGCTTGACGGCTAAACCCGACAAGACTGCGGCGTTGTCTTCCTTCGACAGCCATTGCGCCAACCGCCTGGCAGTATCAAATTCGCTGACCTTCTGAAGTACCTGCTCGCGTGAAAGAAAGTGAGTACAAATAAAGTCCCCCAGGTTGGCGCCAATACGCGCCTTGTTGCGCGGGATGATGGCCGTGTGAGGAATAGGCAATCCCAAGGGGCGTCGGAACAGGGCAGTAACGGCAAACCAGTCGGCGATGGCGCCAACCATCGCAGCCTCGGAGAAGGCTTTCATATACCCCCCCAACACGGGATGGGAGTGGATCAACATCAAGGCTGCGACATAGAGCGCTGCCGCCAACAAGAACAACCCAGACGCTATTGCCTTCATCCGCGCCAACGGCGAATCGAGTTTCAACATCAAAAAACCTTAAATGTAAGTAAGCAATGGAGGTCTTCGTCACCCGCTTCCGCGACCATTCGCCTCAATTTTTTTTCTGGGGCCTAGATATGAGACCGCGCTGGATGGACACGCAATGCATCATCCAAAACACCTGCCCTATAACGTATCAGTGAATAGAGACAGAACTTTATTACGTGATAGCTTAACGCCATATCGCGTCATAATGTGTCGCTGGGACTCATTGAATGCTCAATCCCGCCCCTCATCCGCCGATAAAATCATGATTCTCAAGGTCCCGCGGATCCCCTCAGCCAAAGGAAGCACCTGGAATGGATTACCAGTCACTCAAGACACGCCACCGTAACGAACGCGACGCGCACCACCCCAACCTTGCGCTACGGGTTCACCGAGCCCTGAGCTGGCTCAATCGTGCGGAACAGGCAGAGGACGTTGACGGGCGCTTCATCTTCCTCTGGATCGCTTTCAACGCTGCCTATGCCACCGATATTGATGAGCAGCATCGATTGTCCGAACAGGAGGCATTCAAGGCTTTCCTGCAAAAACTTTGTACGCTGGACACCGAGCATCTAATCGAAAAAATGGTTTGGTCAGAGTTCTCCGGGAGCATACGTGCACTGCTAGACAACCCTTACGTTTTTCAAAGCTTCTGGGACTTCCAGAACGGCAAGATCACTGAAGCCATGTGGGAGGAGCGCTTGCGCAACGGCAAACGTAGCGCACATGCAGCATTGGCCGGCCGCGATACAGCAAAGGTGCTAGGAGTGATGTTTAACCGCATCTATACCCTTCGCAACCAAATGATTCATGGCGGAGCCACCTGGGACGGCAGCGTCAATCGCACACAATTGCGTGATTGCTCCAACCTGTTGGCAAAGCTTGTGCCCCTGGTGATTCTGCTTATGCTCGACAACCCGAAAACACTTTGGGGCGATGCCTGTTATCCGGTGATCAAGTCATAACTCGCCTGCACAAGGAAAATCGCGTGCCGTCAGCCAAATCGCACTCCACTGTCAGCCGCCAGTGGGAACTGCTCAGACACCTGCCCAAACGTGAATCAGGTATTACAGTCACCGAGTTGCTGGCACGACTGGAGTCTTCCGGCTTCAAGATTAGCCGGCGCACCGTTGAACGTGACTTGATTGATCTGTCGCTGGTTTTCCCGTTGCAGTGCAGCGAAAACATCACGCCACAAGCCTGGTACTGGACTCCTGGCGTAAATGTGGAATTGCAAGGCATAACGCTGACCGAAGCCTTGAGCCTGACACTGGTTGCAGACGCGATCCGCCCGTTGTTGCCCTCTAGCATGCTCAGTGTGCTGGAGCCGCGCTTCGTGCATGCGCGGCAGAAGCTCAAGGGATTGGAGGACGATAACCCGGCTGCCCGTTGGCTGGAGAAGGTCGCTAGTGTGCGACCGGACCTAAACCTGCAGGCGCCGGATATCGACCCACTGTTGCTGGAAACATTGCAGAGGGCGCTGATTAATGAGCGTCAAGTGCAATGTCAGTATTACTCGGCACACACCGACAAACTCAGTGAACTGACACTCAATCCATTAGCCATGGTGCAGCGTGGGTTGGTGACCTATTTGATCGCCACAGCACATCCGTATACCGATGTGCGCCAGTTTGCAGTGCATCGTTTTCGCAATGTCGATCAGCTCGATAAACCCGCAGAGGGATTACAGGCATTTGACTTGTGTGCGTACCTGGCCAGTGACGCCTTGCAGTTCGGCACCCCCGAAAAGATTCAGTTTCAAGCTTGGGTTAGTGAGCGTCAGACGCGGCTGATTCGTGAGACACCATTGAGTGCGGATATGACGCTGGAGCCCTTGGAGGATGGCTTTCGAGTACGCTCGACACTGAGCAACACCTGGCAGTTGCACTGGTGGATTTTGTCCCTGGGCGACTCAATGGTGGTGGAGCAGCCGCCCGAGCTGCGGGCTCAGATTGGTAAAACACTGCATCGTGCGGCGGCAGCCTACCGGCCACTGGATTCAGTGGCGGATGCAATAGGTACCGTGGTTTCGCTACAAAACCTGGCAGGCGCGACACAAACCGTCGCACCAGGTTCGTAGGGTAGTGCCACGTCGCTGATCAGCAGTCTATTTTTCCTTATTGCAACAACGTGCCAATCAAGGTGCGTTGAACCACCAGCGTTCACAAGGAGCGTCAACGTGTCAGAAATGCTTATCACGTTCGGCATGCAACTCGATGGTCAGCGGGCAACCCGAGCCAGTAATCGATTAGGGGCGTTGACCGTCGGGCCACAGGGACTGCTGGATATTCTGGAGACCCAGCTGGGCCTAGTGGCACGTCAGCCTTGTGCGGCACAACGTACAGCCACGTACCGCGATTGCCTGGCGCACTGCAATAACCCACTGCGCTTCTATCATGCCAGTTTTTCCGCCGATGAATTGGGGGTGGCTGCTGCATTGCTGGCTTGGCGGGATGATTTGTATTTGCACGGCTGGGATGGGCGTGTCGGTGCCGACGTCAGCCAACGCCTGAAAGACCTTGCCGAGATCGAGACTCAAGCTCGCGTGCAGGTCGCCCCTTCCATGGGACAGCGCTTGCAAAATGTTGCCAAGGCGCTGGGCTCTCGTCGCCCCCCGATCAAGACCGTGCTGTTGGCTGACGCTTTCGAGCTTTATCCACTGGCCTGGCAAATAGTGCTGAATCTCCTGCCTAACGAGCGCTTGGAGATACCGGAGGGTACGGCGCAAGGTTTTCTAGGGCAGTTGCAAATGAAACTGCGCCAGAGCATTGCCGGTGTAGATGTCACGCCCATTCAATGGCAAGAAGACGGCACAGTGCAAGTTGTTCAAGCGCAAACTCGAGCATTGGCCGCCAGCTGGCTGAGCCGCTCACTGAGCCAGGACACCCCCACCTTGCTGGTGACGGGTGGCGAAGGTGGTTGTCTTGATGGTCATCTGATCGGTGCCAGCCAAGCTCGCCATGGCCTCAATGGCAGCAGCAATCTGCGCCCTGCGCTGCAGGTATTACCATTGGCCATGGAGCTGCTTTGGGCACCTACCGACTACCCGGCACTCCTGCAGTTTCTGACCCACTCGATATGCCCGATTCGTCTGTTTGCGCGTCGGCATTTGGCAACCAAAATAGCAAGCGCACCCGGCCTCGTCGGGAGCAAGTGGGAAGACGCACTGGCAGATATCGCAGCGCATTACGCTGCAGAGGCGCCCAACGTACTTGCCTCGATTGACGAGTGGCTCAATATGACCACCTTTACGGCTGACGACGGTGTGCCGCCCAGTGAGGTGCTGGTACGTGTCGAACGGTTGCTGAACTTTTTTAAAGCACGCCTGGGGCACCAGGAGCCCGCGCACAGGCTCGCGGCTCAGGCCGGTTATGCCCAGTGTGAAGCAGCACAAGACTCCCTCAAGACCTTGCATCATCAAGGTGTGGAGCGGTTAAAACCGCGGCAGTTGCAGCAGGTGATCGAACAAGCCACCGCCAGCGGCGTGGATAATCCATTGCTGGCCGCACAAGTCGGTGCCCACTTGAGCGTCTCGCGTCCAGGCGCGGCCATTGAGGAAGCCGACACGGTGATCTGGTGGCACCTGAGCATGCCAGTGTTACCGCCCCTGTCGCCGTGGTCCAAGGCCGAGTGCATGCAATTGGCCGATGCCGGGGTGGCGCTACCGGACGGAGCCACACTGCTGACTCAAGCAGCCTGTGACTGGCTGCGACCAATCCTGGCAGCCAACTGCCGGCTGATACTGGTACTAGCGCCACCACAGGAGGAAAGCCACCCGCTCTGGCAAATGATCGAAGCCGTTTCGCAGCAACCGAAGGTGCATATTCTTGAGGAGCTTCTGCATACCCCCGGCCCGCTTTGCCAAGCCCAAGCATCGGCGCCACTGCCACTGCGCAAACGCTGGTGGCGCCTTCCATCCGACACCCCGTTCGAGCAGCCTGAGAAGGCTTCTTTCTCGAGCCTCAACCTGTTGCTGTTCAACCCTTATCAATGGTTGCTGCAATACGGAGCCAAGATTCAGGCGTCCAAAAGTCAGAGCCTGAGCGACGGCTTTTTGCTCAATGGTTCGTTGACCCATCGCCTGGCTGAACACTTTTTCACTCGGCCGGACGCGCTGAGCATGAGCACCACAGATTTCAACAGCTGGTTCTCGACCCATTTCCCCCGTGTGGTACGTGAAGAAGGGGCGGTGTTGTTGATGGAGGGACGCGGTGCCGACCTGGCAACACTGCGGCATCGTGCGCTGCGTGCTTTGAATCGACTGCGAACGCACTTTCTCAATGCTGGCATCACGGTCGTAACGTCTGAGCAGGCGCTAGCCGGTCGTTTCGAGGGTGGCGCATTGGGCGGCTCTGCTGACCTGGTATTGACCACTGCGCTAGGACATCGAGCCATCGTCGACATGAAGTGGTCGGGGGGCAAGAAATACCCGGAGCAGCTCAAGGCAAACCGCCATCTGCAGTTGGCGATTTATGCCGAGTTGCTTCGTCAGGACAGCGGTTCATGGCCTTCCGTAGCCTATTTCATCCTTGAGTCCGCGCGCCTGCTAACCCCGGATGACCAAACCTTCAGAGATTCGGAGCAGGTGCCTGCCAATCCGCCAAGCTCAACGCCAAAACTGTGGCTCAGCTTTACCGAGGCCTGGAAGTGGCGGCAGGCGCAACAGGCAGAGGGGCTGTTTGAGGTTGCCCTGCAAAGTATTGAAGAGGATGAGGACTCGATCCCTCCCGATCAGGCGATGCCGATGGAATACCTTAATGAAGCCTACAACGACTACCTGGCCTTGGCCGGTTGGGAGCAATGACAATGCAGACCACCGCACACATCACTTTTATCAGTGCTGGCGCCGGCAGCGGCAAAACCCACCGGCTTACTGAAATACTGCACCAGGAGTTGCTCGATCAGCAGGTCCAGCCTTCGGGGGTGATCGCCACGACCTTTACCCGAAAAGCAGCTGCCGAGCTGCGCGAGCGGGTCCGTAGTCACCTTCTAAAGCAGGGTCAAATCAACCTGGCCACCGCCATGGGCCAGGCCCGTATCGGTACCGTCAACAGTATTTGCGGGCAGTTGCTTGAACGCTTTGCATTCGAAGCCGGCATGCCACCCGAGCAACGTGTGCTGGAAGAAAACCAGGCAGCCCTGCTGCTGAACAAGGCGGTTGACCGGGTCCTTGATGGTGAGCGCCTGGATAATCTACTCGCTGTCGCCCGACGCCTGGGCCTTGAAGACACTTATCAACAGGGCGACTTTGCCAATACCAATTGGCGCGATGAGCTGCGCAAGCTTCTGAATCAGTTGCGTACCAATGACATTGATCTCGAACTGTCTCGTGGTTTTGCTACCCAAAATGCCGACGACATGCTGAAGCATTTCCCCAAACCGACCAAAACCGACTTGAGTGGAGAGTTGCTGCACAGCATTCCCGAGGTGCTGGCTCTGTTACAGGCAGCTAACAGCGACAAAAAGAACACTGAAGGCTACATAGCGTTGCTCACCCGCTTCCAGTATGAACTGCAGCATGACAACGCCCGCTGGAGTGATTGGGCGAAACTGGCGAAGGAAGCCCCTGAGGCCAAGCTCAAACCATTGGTAACAACCCTCTCTGAAACCATTGGCCGCTATGCCGAACACCCGGATCTGCATCGCGATATCCGCGCCTACCTCGAACAGGTTTTCGGCCTGGCCATTGATGTATTGAAAGTGTACGAACACAGCAAACGTGAGTTTGGCGTACTGGACTTTGCCGACCAGGAACACGCCTTGCTCAAGTTGCTGGACAACCCAGCCGTTGCGCAGGTGCTCGAGGATGAGCTCGATTTAATCATGGTCGACGAATTCCAGGACACCAGCCCGATGCAGCTGGCGATTTTTCTCAAGCTTTCACGCTTTGCCAAAAAGGTTTACTGGGTCGGGGATATCAAGCAGGCGATTTATGGTTTTCGGGGCAGCGACTGTGCGCTGATGCAAGCCATCCTCAAGGCATTGCCCGATATGGGTGGCAAAAAAGAGGTATTGCCTCACTCTTGGCGCTCACGTACCGAACTGGTCGAACTGGCGAATGATGTATTCAACAAGGCCTTCGCCAATAGCCTGGAAACAAAGGACGTTGAGCTGATACCAACCCGTACGGATCAACTACCCGGCCCTGCCTTCGCCAATTGGGTACTGGACGGCAAAAATGCCGAATTGCAAGTCAACGCATTGGCCGAGGGGATTGGCCAACTGCTGGCTAGCCGTTATCAGGTATTCGATAAAACCTGCCAGGAAGCCCGAGCGGTGCGTTTGGGCGATATCACTGTGCTTTGCTACTCCCACAGTAACGTCGCGAAAGTAACAGCAGCCCTCGCTACTCTGGGCATCCCCTGTTCCACAGCACAACCAGGACTGCTGGCAACCGCAGAGGCAACTCTGGCACTGGCGTGTTTGCGCCGATTGAACGACCCGGCCGATACCCTGGCAACAGCACAGATCATCTCGTTAACCGAAACCGAAGGACCGGAAAGCTGGGTTGCCGAGCGCCTGCGCTACCTCAATGCCGGACACCCCAAAGCGCAGTGGCGTGAACTGAGCCTCGGCGAGTATTCGCAACACCCACTTGTGGCGGCCGTTGCACAACTGCGCACAGATCTGCCAGTGCTAACACCGGTAGAGGCATTACAACGGCTGATCGCCGAGTGCGATTTACCAACACGTGTCAGCGTCTGGTCAACCTCGACAGCGCTGGCGCAAAAGCGCTTGGCCAACCTGGATGCATTGATCGATCTCGCGCAGCAATATGAGGATCTCTGCCGAAATGGATTAGGGGCGGCATCCATCTCCGGGCTGTTGTTGTGGCTGGACGAAATCGCCAACGCCAAAAACGATGCACTGGCCACTCCTGCGCTGGATGCCGTTCAAGTGATGACTCATCACGCCAGTAAAGGTCTGGAATGGCCGGTCGTGATTTTGATGGATCTGGCACGCGATATCAGCGACCGGTTATGGTCAGTCTCGGCTCAGTCCAATAGCGCATTCGATCCACATAAACCGTTGCATGACCGCTTTATCCGCTACTGGCCATGGCCGCTGGGCAAACAGAAAACGGTTCCGTTGAGCGAAACGTTCGAACAAACCGCCATAGGCCTGGCGTGCCGGGCTGAAGCCGTTGAAGAAGCAAAACGCCTGCTCTATGTGAGCATGACCCGCGCCCGAGACCTGCTGGTCATTGCCCGTTCGAGTAGAAAAATCACAGGAGAGTGGCTCGACACTGTCCAGGCACCCTGGTTGATGACACCTCCCGGGCTGTCGACTTTGAAACTGCCGAATGGAAAAGAACTGCGCGCCGATTGCCAAACGCTCACTGCCAGTGATTCACCTGTGCCAGTGGCGGTAATTGAACAGAATCTGCACTGGTTTGCCCCGGTACAAGTGATCCAGTCTCGTTTGCCACTGGGCTTTCAACCGTCCAACGGTGGCGCTCGCGCCAGCACCGCAGGTCGCAATACATGCCGGATCGGCACTCGGATCGCATTCCAAGGTAGCCCTGAAATGAGTGCATTGGGAACGGCCATTCATGCCAGTTTGTGCCTTTCATTCACTGACCCCAACTGCCCCCTCACCTTAGACGAAGTGCAGGACCTGTTGCAGAGCCACGCAGTGCACGAGCACGTAAATGCCAGTCAGGTCATCGCACAGCAATTGGCCTTGCACGCCTGGATCGAATCCCACTGGCCAGCGGCCAAAGCCATGGCTGAATACCCAGTGCAACAGTTGCTGCGCTCGGGTCAGGTACTCAATGGTCGGATCGATCTTCTGTTGGACACAAAAGATGGCTGGGTGCTCATTGACCACAAATCCAACCCGGCGCCCGAAGCCCAGTGGAGGCGATTGGCCGAGGAACATGCGGGTCAGCTTGATGCTTACGCCCAAGCGATTGAGGCGGCATCGGGGCGGCCTGTCATCGCCGCATGGCTCTTTCTGCCGGTGGCCGCGGGAGCGATTCAGGTTTTTTAACCGCCGGCGTGATTCCACATTCGCGTAAACGACCAATCACGGCGGTCGGGTTGATCTCGGCCGCTGACATCACTAGGAAAAAAAACATGACGCTGTATGAATCAATCCTGCTGGAAGTGCACAACGGTGCGCTGAGCGAACCCTTTGAAGTGCAGGAACTGACTAGCGAACGTCGTCGGGTCATGTGCTCTGTAGAGCAGAAGCTGGTTGAGAAATATCGGATCGGATTCGAGTTCTTTATGGAATCGACGATCGGGACGACCATCGCCAACTACGCGCAGGACGAGCAGACGGGAGTCGGCGGCTACAATGTCGAACAGGGTGCCGAAGCAAAGTACCTGCGAGTCAAGCCTGGCGTATACAAAGTAAAAGAACTGAATGGTGCGCTATAGCTGCTAGGCAAAGTTTCAGGCTCAGGACTAACCAAATAATCGCTTTACTTTTGCCACGGCCACTTCTAGGGCCGTGGCTTGTTCCATCTTTACATCCCGACTTTTACAACGCGGGCAAACCTCAGGACAGTCTTCGAATCGCAAGACATCACTGAGCGGGACAACCGTTTGGTTCCAACCACAATCTTTGCAACGCATGGTGAAAGGACGCACTGGCCTGACCATAGAAACTCCTCAATCTGTGGGCACTTACTCCAGACTACAGCAGGGAGCGACAAGATGAGTCGTTAGCCGAAATCAGATCCGAGCCTAGCGATGCCGTTCATTGACAGAATGTCTTAGAAACCTCGAGCAATATGGCTTCGCGTCCATAGATGCCGACAGTCCTTGCACTCGAAATCCTGCGTCACCTCATGGTCAGTCACGGTCACCTGCCGTGACTTGCGCTGCCCTGTCAATCTGTCGATGACAAGATGCTCCACGGATCGGACTTGATAAACCGCCTCATGATAGCGAACCATCTTTATCGCTCTACGGTGACAACTGGGACACTCTTTGTTTTTCTGGTGTTCGATCCAAAGGATCTGAAGATGGGGAATTAGCCAGCTTGAGGCGCTGAGCACTCCAGCGATGATCAACTGGTCCGTCGACTTGACCGAGAACGTGATGATCTCGAACGCGCCAAGCACGCACAGCCCACCAAAAAAACTGCCCCAGAGTACAGCCCAGAGCAGTCGATATTTGCACAATTGCCGATAGCGCGACTCGCGGCTGGCATTCTGTTCAGCGAACGTTGTGTCTTCTGTCCGTACGGCTACGCCACTGACGGCTGACAAATACTCGTCACCATCGAAAGCGTTGTTATAGAACTGCTGAGCCTGCAACTGTAGTTGGGCACAAAACTCGTCCGGAAGAACCGTGTGCTCATTTTTCTCGTCAGATTGAAGCTTGAGCTTCAGTACTTTGGCATCACACAGGCAGCGAAGAACCTTTTCAGATGGCTCGATGAAAAACATACCGATTTCGAAGAAGCTCCCCCCTCGAAATTCGCTGCTTTTGCCTGTCAGGTACTTCAACTCGATCCGCCGACCATCGACTAACAAGGTCAATTGAGAGGGCAGCCAGCCGCCCGGGCGCGAGGTCTTTATCTCAACATCAAGAATCATGCGGTCTGAAGCAGGACGAATATTGCGGCGCCACGAGAAGGTGATTTCATTCTTGCCAGAACGATACCGGCAGTGACGCAGGTGCTGAATCGTGGTGAGACCATCGAACTCATCACGTTCGACGGACACAAAATCGGACTTGATGTCCATCAAGACACCCCTTGCAGACTGATACACAGTTGATGCTCGTTAAACACCGCATCCGTATTGAATACTGGGCTGCGGGGTGTTTTACGGTCCTGTGTCCGGTTTCTTGGCGCGTGCCTTTGCCAGCATCTCGTCCAGTTGAGCCAGCAAATCATCTGCGCTGATCTCTACAAATTCCCCGCATGATGCGGCCAAGATCTTCTCGGCGAATTCAGCGCTGTACTCCGGGTGAGGGTAGTCCGGGTCAGTTTTATCGATTGCTGTGAAGCACCACTCGCCGCCCACTTCCTGGCCCATAAGGCTATCGGCCTCCTGCAGGCCAAATAGCGTGGATTGATACTTCGCATCACAAAGATTTGGGTATGCCTGCATCACGGCCTTTCTCAAGTCACCAGCGCTGATTCCGTCAGCGGCGAGCTGCATAATCAAAGCCTGCAACGGATTCATGTCACGCATCCTGTACCTCACTCATTCAGAATGACCTCCCCGCCAAGCAAAGGGGAGGAAGTTGTCGACCAGGTTTTAAGCCACAAAAGCTGGACGCTGATCGCCCAAGTCGTAGCCAATCATGAAGAGTGCCGCCTCCAGTGCGCGCAGCGGGTCATTCGGAGAGGGAACCACATGGAAACGGCTGCCGGCGGCGTCTGGATGCGCCAGGACCGCACTCAGTACCCAACTGGCGCGCATATTCCACATTGCGTGATGGTGGCCTGAGCGCAAGCCCTTGAACTTAAGCCCGCCGATACCAGGGTCGCGGCGCTTGGGAGCAAGCGTATTTTCTCCTTCCTTGGCAGCTGCCCAAGGGAAGCACAGCGCTTCAGGTACCTTGGACAGCCCATGCGCTTGGCAATGCTTCACGACCAACCAGCCCAGACCTGCCGCAACACGGCTGTCGTAGATGATGAAGTCCTTGCAGAGCAAGGAGTAAACTTTGGTCATCCCAGAATTGAAGCGAAGGCTTTTCGAACGCAAGACAGGTGCCTGATCGTCGCCGGCAACTATCGCAGCTTGTACGCCTTGCAGCATTCGGCCAAGCCCCACATTATTCGCCTTCAGCCAGTCCGCATTGCGGGCCATAACGCCGCCCCAGCGCATGACGTCGACGGCTGCCTCAAGAGTGTGTGAGTCGCTCCCGGTAGCGCTTACCAGATCCTGACGCAAGGCGGACAAAGCGATCCCGTTGCTGCTGGAACATACGCCTGGATTGAATCCCAAGCGGGCATTACCCGGGTGATTCCAACGGTAGTTTTCAAAGGCGTTATACAGGCTGCTGCATGTCCATTTCTCACCGCTACGACGATTGACGTACTGGTGCTTGAAACACGACTCAGAAGTGAGCTCAGAGGCCAGCCAGCGGATGAATCCAGAAACGTGGGGAAGGGCTAGATAGGTTTGGCTGTTCATGAAATGCTCCTGTGGGCTGGCGCTTGTAGTCGCAGGATTGCTTGCCAGCCAGAACATAGTCCCAGCAGATAAACCCACTTTTTGTCCCTGAGCTTCTGCCATGATCAATCATCACCGACGCCGCACCACTTTGCGCAAAATCCTCCAACGCTATGGCAAGTCTATGTCGACGGCGGATATCCACAGTGAACTATGTCGGTGGTTCGATGACTCCAGTCTCCATATAAAAACCACACTGCGTGACCTCCAGGCTCTGACCGCAGCCGAGTTTGTAGCCAAAGGAGACGCTGGCTCGGATAAAAAATCAAAATACTGGAAATCCGGTCGTGGCGGCTTCGACTTGACGCTTTCCCCCACAGAGGCAATGACGTTGGCAGCTATTTTCGACCACGCAGAGCGCTTCGGCTTCAAGGCCCACACAGAACAACTTGTCGATTTACGCGAATACGCAACCACGGAAATGACGAAGCGCTCCACGCGAACACATGTGTGGACAAAGCGAATCACTACTGGGACCCGATTTACGCTGCTCAGGCCAGGTAAATATGATCCTGCACACCTAACCAGCATCCAACAGGCCATTCTGGACGATGCTTCGCTTGAGGTGACCTACCTGCCAAGAGACGCCAGCGGCGTCGAATGCATCTACTTACTCAAACCCTTGGCCCTCTCATATCAGGATTCAAACGTCTATCTGTCGGCATACGTGCTCGAGGAGCAATGGCCGGAGGGGCATACGCCTTCACCAAACACCCGCCGCGGCAAGTACAGCAGCAACGGTCCCAAGACGATGTGCGCCCTCATGCTGCATCGAATGGTAGAGGTCAAAGCGAGTTGGCTAAAAATAGCTGACCCGGAAAACTACGACGTCAATTCGCTTGAAGCCCAAAAGCACCTCATGACAATACACGGCGATGACCCCGTACAACTCAAACTACGTCTTGGCCCCAACCTGCAAAATCGGCTTACCGAGAACCCGTTGGCTGAAGACCAGGTCGTAGTGCAATACGCCGATGACAAGTGGGACTTGAGTTGCACTCTCCACGACACCCAAGGCCTACGCCTGTTCCTGCTCAGCAATGCTGGGGATATTGAAGTGCTCAAGCCCCCGTTAATCCGAGCGCACGTGCGCGATACTCTTCGTCGCGCAGCGAGTGTATACGCTAGCGATTAATTGCCTGGCCACAGATTTGATGTAATGTTGGCTGAGGGTTTCAACCACATCACCAATTAGGATGGTTCCCTAACTGAAATGGTGGTATCGCCCCCTAGCGATACCTTACGGTGAAGATTTTGATTATCCTTCACCACCACGTAGCTATTCCGTTCCTAGTCGACCAATTGCTGCTCCATGGCCGTCAGGTCGAGCAGCATCTGCTGGAAATGCCCCCAGTCGAAGAAGTACACCCCCGCGCCTTGGCTATAAGTGTGGCCCCCATAGGCGATCAGCCATTCGATCTGCTGCATACGGATGCGACGCTGCACTGCGTGTGCCGGTGAGTTCCATTTCGATGCTCCTTTGTCCGACGTCGATCCGAGGCCCGTCAGGTTGGTCATCCGTGACCGGCTGGCTCCGCGCCTGACCACATCAAGTGGATATATCTTCAGGATATGTCGCCATTCTGGACACACTAACAACGCGCGCCTGCTTTCACTGACGCCGGGGCCGTGAGGAAAACAAACAACACTGGATCGAACGCCACCATGGTGATGATCAGCTAAACCATTAGCTTACCCCCGGCTGCATCCGAAGCCATGGGATCCATCGCCATAACGCTTTGTCGCAGCTTTGCAGAGGTAGCTCGCGCGTCGAAACAGTTCAGGCAACTGATCCACATTCCCTGGCCGGACATTCCGATCTACTCGGAATTCTGCGTTAGGCGGGATATGTACCAAGCCCCGCACTTGCTCAACCTCGCACTTCAGTGCACTGGCCCAAGCTTCTTGCATACGGCTGATCATGTTGGGCCTCTGTGGCTGCAATCGCCCTACTGTGTAGTAGGCGTCTCTGTTCAGCAGAATCAACAGGTGGTAATGCGGTCGCCCTCCACAGCCCACCTCCCTCGCCCAGACGTAACGCACCCTGCAGTCATGGGCGTACTTGTTCTGCTCACGCGCCTTATCACGGTTATGCTCAATTTTTGCTTTGAACGACTCGATGAACCTACTGATCACACGATTTGACAAAGCGTCATCTGGAAACCCCATCAGACGCGAAAGACGAAGGTCCACCCTGAATGCAATCACCCTAGGATACTGATCAAGGGCAAGGTTAATGGTGCGATTCAGCGCTTCAAGGTACCCAAGTATAAAAGGTCCTTTTTCAACCATTATCGGCAGGCCTTGAAACGTAGCTGCTGAGTACAAACGAAGATTACGATTTTCGGAGAAACGAAGCATGGTTACTACCTACTTTACTGAAGATCATATCTTCAGTCAGCTCGGTAGTTATTTACACGTTCAACATAGCCCATTGAGCCAGACTTCAATGAGTCGCTCATACATCTAACAACACCAATGACGTTTACCTATGCCATACTGCCATTTACTAGGCATTGATGAGACAACCATCACAGATACCCTTTGAAGGGGTATCTATGCCCTTAACCTAACGACTCAATATGCTTAATACTCTACATACATGATAGACTTGCGTTATTAGAAGGTAACAATGCAAACACTAAAGCATATTACCCGCACCGAAAAACTCATCACTTGAAACACAAGGGGAAGTTAAACATTCCTGTTCAGGACCAAGGAAACCAACACAACCAAAAAGGTCCGGCAAAAAAACATCATGCCCGGAAATCAACCGAGCACGATGTTTTCATTGAAAGCAAATGAAATCTAAAAAGCAAGACCAGATATCGCAAGCATGCTAGTCAACCCTAATTGCGTTCTGCTAACCTAGCCTGAATCCACGCAAAAACTTCAGACTCTACCCATCCGACACTTCGCCCACCCAGCGTAATGGGCTTAGGGAATATCCCTTCAGCAATGTACTTATACACCGTCGACCGGGCCAGACCTGTTATCTCAACAACCATTTTCATTCGTAGTATGCGCATGACCAACTCCTCAAATCCGTACACAGGATCTGGGAAGCCGATAAAGTTTTACTGCCCACCACCAATCTTCCTAATGTCTTACCCTCGATATCGATAGCGTGTTGGAGTATGAACCTTAGTAAGCAGACCAAAACGATAACGATCTTCTTCGGAGAGTTCCACCTCGTCAGAAAATCTCTCACACACAGGCTCGCCATGGATGTTCCTATTCATGACATAACACTCCCCCGCTAGAAACTCTTGATGGGGAACAATTAACAACGACCGACCAAAAGAGAACAGACCAAAATATCCACCGAGGTCAAAACTCGGCAGAATCTGCAGCCCAGCAATTTCGTACGGAAATCCCTTAGCACTTAATATCACACCTTGGACGCGACGAGCCATCAGAACAACAATTTCATAAATGAACTCAAAAAACAGCTCACCTAGCAGGTTGTCAATTTCCGGATCTTGCCCTGACCCCACCCCCTGACTGAAACCCTTCTTAATACGCATCAGCAATTCATCATCAGACCTAAACTCACCTACCTCAAAAGCTTTCCAATGCTTGGACAGCAGCATCGACGCGTATTCCTCCAATCTAACTTGGAGCACTCTTGGGGATTCGCCATTCTTGGCGAAAGAAGAAAACAATCTTGCCAAAGCATTAAATCGATCGCTATCCGGCAGCATTCCAAAAAATTTCTTGTACCTCTCAAACCTAAGCCACTTACCTATTTTAGCCGACTCAATGAGAGCTCCGACCTCATTACACTCCCCGACACCCACACTGGCGTTCGAAATGGCAGTCAGCACAACCGTTCCCGAACTGCCTTCTGGGAAAACTTCATGATTAAAATCAATAAAATAAACCGACTTTGAAACACCCAATACAACAGACATTGTAACCCCAGGAATCACCCCTCTCATTACCCTCAAAGCGATAAGCTTGTGAACCTGTGCCTTTATTCTCTCTCGATTTAGGCCGGTTACCTTGGATAGCTTGGATACTCCGACTTCTCGTACAATCCCAAATTGATCGGCGTAAAGAAGCAGGGTGGATAGTAGCAATCGATTACAAACACTAAGACTGCCCTTACGCTCTTCCGCAGCATGCAGCAAATGATCGATTCTCGATCGATTTATCACATTAGACGTTTCGTTCCAGTTTTCCAGCAATCTGGCTAACTTACTCGAAGCTCGATACTCGCTCTTAGGACGTCCCCGCCCGATGAAGATAGGGGTGCAGATCAAAAGATCTTCCGCCACTAATTCAGACAGAGCGCTAGATACCACACGATCCGTGGCACCTGAAACCTTGGCTAACTCCTTAACCCCGATCGTGATCGACTCGCCCACCCCGTACAGCTGCACGAGCCTTACGAGGACAAACTTCGCTTCTGGGCTAATCCCAGCCAATCCAAGACCCAACAGAACGCAGTGCACCACTACCCTCCACCCCTCTAGAAAAGCAGCCATTAAATCGCAGAAAAACACCCTATTTCAAGCACAATCAGAGAAGCGTATGCTACTCCGTAACGTCACTCCGTAACGACCTATATAAAAATAACTTTTACTGTAATAAACTCATTAGCGGGGAATGCCTTGGAAAAGCCAAAAAAAAGACTTGAATGGATTGAAAGGAACAACCCAGACATGCAGCAATGGGCCATTCGATACTTGAATGGTAAGGGGGCAGACATATCCAAACAAACCACCTACGACGAACTTGTAAGATGGTCTGAGAACTGGCCTGAGAATAGCGAAAAACGAGAGCTTCTAAAGAACATGAAAGGTGCTTGGCGCCAGAAAAAACTCCGAGAAAGCAAAGACGGGCGACAAGCGAACAATTTTATAATTTCACTTCTAGCAAAGCGAAAGCTGAAAAGCTTGGCATCATCAAGAAAAGCCACTATTACTGAAACCCTGGAATGGTTAATTCAGAGCGAATTCGAACTAAAAGAGCAATACAAGAGTCAAGCAAGGACTCTGAACGAGGACAACCTTAAAAGTCTAAGAAATGAGCGGAACGCAGCATCCATACTCGCTTCAAAACTAAGCGAAACCCTAACCGAAATTTGCAAACTAAAACTTCAGATTGAAACCTTGGCGCCTGACCATCACACACTTCCAACCCCACCAAAAGAAAAAATAGAAGAACTTTTTAATATAAGAAAAACAACATTACTAAGCACAAACTCCATTTTTGACGCCGAAGACATAAGAAAATATAGAAAACTAATAAAACCAAAAATCCAGAGCCAGATACAGGACAAGGACAAGGACAAGGACAAGGACAAGGACAAGAGTGATGAAGAGATTATAGACATCATCTCCTCAATACCTGAATTAACAAAAAAACGCCAACAAGAATCCGCGACGACATCTCATCAGCCGCCCCACACCAAACCAGAAGATCATTCAGAAAAAATATAAAATCCCCTTTCAGAGAAATATCACAACCTCCATAGCAACCTGAATAACTTCGCGATCATTATGAATCCAACTCCAGGAATGGCTATATAAAGCTGCAAGAGATAGAACTATAGATGCAGATGCATGATTACATACTAGAAGCAAACCTGAAAAGCATTAAACAGCAACCGGACAACTAGCCGAGCTAACAATTTTGCACTCAAAATGAAGCAGTCCATGGCGCGAAAGTTAAACGAAGTACTGCGGAGATTTAGATCATAGCAACCTTCAAAATACCAGGATCATGGCGAGATTTGGTATTTGATCTAAGGCACGAGGAAAAGTGAAAGGCTGGTAGTTCAGACAGGTCCCATAGTGCTGATCGTGAGGATAGGAACAGTTCAACTCCCCGCTCTCGAACTTCCGTCTGTAGTACACCGGTGAGCGTTTAGTTTTTCGGAAAAATATCGAAATCATGTTGGCCATTTTCAACAGTCTATCGTGCTAGCCAGCACCCCACTCCTGACGATAGGACTCGGAGAACTGGGATACACTAAGGCCAAGATTTATTACGTCACCCAGCACCTCCAGACGCCACTCCTAAGGCTGACCATTGATTACAACTTGATACCCATGAAGGGGCAGCATTTCTGCCTTAACCCTACTGCCCTGGAATAGGTAGTCAAGTTCATCGGTGCGTCGATTTGCGCCAACTTCAGATGCTGCTGCAGGAAACTCCTTCAGTACGGGGCTACTTATGCGATCCACTTGCGGATGAGCTCCATGAACTCAAGGGCAATTTATATATTATTCACCATAAGAATCATGTACAACTGAGTTTCGATCATAATTTCCGAACCTGCTTTTCATACAGGCTGGTTAGGTCTAGTGGGGTACCCACCCTTGGTCGCTTGTACCGGCAGGAACAATTCCAGATAACGGTAAATGAGGACTAAATCCTTCTTGGACTCTGCAGGCTTGAAGAGTATTTTTTGAGTATCGAAGTGACCAGCCCGGCAACTGCGAAAAGCTATTCGTAGGTGTGCTAAGTAAGATCGTACCTACCGCATGAGGAGCGTCCTTGAAAAACCAATGCTTCGCAATACTTCAAAGTTTCTAGATCATCTGTATCTGGCAGTTTGAGCGCTGTATTCTAGAGCGTGAACGACTCATCATTACTGTTAGATGAAGATCCACTTCGATATGTAATTCACAAGCCTAAGTGCCTCAGCACTATCAATTAAGGCGTACTTAAAATCGCACTACTGCGCACAGCGATTCTGAACAACTGATTCGCAGACACCCGGTACTGACCTGGGGAGCCGACCTCTGGACTGGAGGTGGCGCTGACAACCTTCCCCAAGGCTCAGGTTAAAATTTGTTCAACGGACCTCGCCGGTGTTCGAGCCCTGTGGAAAAGAAACAGCTGTTAGCTGAGAGGAGCTTGTCGGTGGGGCCGCGCCTAAGTCACCTTTCACAGCCGCCCTGGGTTATCAATGTCCTTAAGAGCGGTATTCCAAATAGTATTCCACAAAGAATATCAATTTGTTTTTTTGCTTTAAAATCAACAAATTATGACACCTGTTCAAATTACCCCGGCCCACCAATTCAAAGCATCAGCAAAACCCGCCTAGTGCGGGTTTTGCTGTTTCTAGCGTTTGGAAAAGCCCCGCCCAAGGGCTTTCGGAATTTTCCCTCAAGATGTCGCGCCATCGGTGAACGGGTGCAACGCCTCCTACACAGATAGCCTTCCCCAGTCGCTACAAAATCAGCGAACGGGTTTAGCAGCGCGTTTACTCTCAAGGCTTGCAGAGCCACCCTCCGTTCGAGCGACGCTTCAAGCATCTGCTGGTTCGTATGATGGTGGCTGGGCGTGGGGCACTTTCGTGTGGCGCCGGGCTCCGTGATTCCTGGTCTGCTAACCCGCGCACAGTCGCCACGCTATACGTTTAGCAGCGATGTGTGGCGACGCCATCAATCAAGGAGTTTCAGCCATGAAAAAATCACCCCTAATCCGCCCTCAACTCCCCTCTTTACCATCGCCCCTGACATCTCCCCCGAAACCCTGCTGGTCGAACGGGTGCTAACGCTCACCCAAACCACCCGCTAACAAAAAAGGTCGAGACGCTTTCCAGCGGCTCAGCCTTTCACTACCCTGCGCCTTAGAAACTCCAGCGCGTGGACACATCACATTGCGCGCCCCCTTCTATCAGACACCCGGAAGTCCGATACCCGTGCTCAAGCCCCTCGCAGCCCTCACCCTCGCCTGTCTCCCCTTGCTTTCATCTGCCTCCGAGCTGGCCGGTGTGTGGACGGGCACGCTGGGCAAGTCCGCCATCACAGTCTGTTTCAACGGTGCCCACGGTGCGAATGGCAGTTATTACTACCAACGCTTTCTCACTCCCATTCAGTTGACGCAGGCCAACACCAGCGAGCCGTGGGCGGAGGAAGGGCACACCGGGTTTTGGCAGTTGGACGAACCGCAAGGCGATACGCTGACGGGTATCTGGAGCAAAGCCTTGGGTGGGAAAAATCTGGCGCTTAGCCTGAAACGGGTGGACACGGACAGTTGTGCCAGCGATGCCTATAACAACGCTCTTGAAGCCGCTGCACCGCCAGTCACTGTCGAGAAAAGAACCTTCAACGCGCATGCCTATCAGGTGAAAACCCAGGGCGGGCACGTCAGCCTGAGACTCGAAGGCAACGCGCCTGGCATCGACATGATCAACCGTGACCTCGCGCGCATGGCCGTCGGCACGCAAGGCCAGGCCGACTTCTACCGCGAGCGTCGCAATGCGCTGGACCAGAGTGGCGGCACCACCACCAGCGAGATTTCGGTGGAGCCGTTTTACTGGTCGTCGCAGTGGATTACGGTGCGCTTCTATCAGTGGACGGCGGGCTACGGTCGTGGCGGGATCAGCTGGGGCCTGCACAGTTGGAACCTGCAGACTGGCCAAAGCGTTGATCCGTGGACCTGGCTCGGTGGCCAGCAGGAATGGGACAATCCCTACGCGGGGCAAGTCAAGTTGCCCGCCACGTTCAGCGCTTGGCTGGCCAAGCAGACCAGCGTCGATGAAGGCTGCCCGGCCGTGACCAGCTATTCGTCGTTTGACCTGAGCTTCAACACCCAAGGCATGCAGCTATCAACGCCCGCCCAGGGCGACGGTTGCGATAACGAGCTGAGCTTTACCTGGGAGCAGTTGGAGCCCGTGTTGACGGCCGAGGGCAAAGCGGCGCTGCCGAGCCTGAAGGCACCGTGAAGGTGATCAGGCGCAGGGCATCAGTGTTTGGTCAGCTTGTCGAGGTAACCCATCGCAAACGCCGAAACCACAAAGGTCATGTGGATAATCACGTACCACATCAAGTGATCGGGATCGACGTTCTTGGCATCCATGAAAATGCGCAGCAAGTGGATCGACGAGATCGCCACGATGGAGGCGGCCACTTTCATCTTCAGCGATGAAGAGTCCATGGTGCCGAGCCAGTTGAGCTTTTCTTTGTTTTCATCGATATCCAGCTGCGAGACGAAGTTCTCGTAGCCCGAAATCATCACCATCACCAGCAAACCGCCCACCAGTGCCATGTCGATCAGCGACAGCAGCAGCAGGATCACTTCTGCTTCCAGCATGGTGAAGATGTTGGGAATCACGTGGATGATTTCCTGGAAGAACTTCAGCGCCAGGATCAGCAGGCCCAGGGACAGGCCCAGGTAGATTGGCGCCAACAGCCAGCGTGAAGCGTACATAGTATTTTCGATAAAGCGTTCCATGGGATCTCACACAGCTTGGCTAGAAATGGCGGCGAGTATACCAGCCGCTACAAGTCACCTGTCACCACGACAAAACTGACCCGGGCAGCATCTGTAAGAGAATTTTTCTGATAGTGTCGAGCCCATACACACGGCTCGATGACGTCGGACAGGAAAACTCAGATGATGGAAATGCGATCCACTGTGGCCAGCATTGGCCTGTGCGCGGTGTTGCTGCTGGTGGGTGGTTGCTCCCCCGGCGATGAGCAGAAGCAGGCCTCCCTCGAAGAGAAAGCCGACACGTTCGAACAATCCCTCGACAGCATCCGGGATCCAAAACTTCGCGATGCCATCGCCGACCTTGGCGGTTCGCTGCTGTTGCTCGAACGGGCACGGTTCAAGCTCGCCACCAAGCCCATCGAAGCCGAGTATGGCGAAGACAATGTCGCCCTGATCAAGCACTACCCCACGCCCCAGGCGCTGGTGGACACCTACATCAATGGCCTGTTCGTGCTGCGCAAGACCTCGCACTCCGACTACCTCACCGATTTGCAGCCGGTTTTTCCATTCGACACCTTCCCGTTTCCCCACGGCGTGGAATGGCAGTCAGTCACCCTGAGCAACAACAAAGTGGTGCCCTTCCAGCCGGAATGGTCGGAAACCGATCCCGGTATCCAGCTCAGCCCCAGCAGTTCCAACCTGACCAACCCCGATGACCTGACGGTGACCTACCCGTTCTTCGACGGCATCGAAACGGAAAACAAAAGCCAGCCCCAGCCCGTCAGCCTCAAGGGCGCGGTGGAAGTGATCGCGCCGGGCAACGTGCTGACCTTTGATTTATCGAAACAGGACGTGGGCCATAAACGCACCGAAGGCAATATCACCGTCCACCTGCTGCTCCTGGAAAAAAACTACGCCGAGATCGAGCTGACCAACACCGCGCCCCTGGCCCCGGAGGTCGGTGACGACGCCCCCAATCCGCTGCTGTTGCAGGCCCGCGACAGCACCGGGCAATTTCTCACGCGTGCCGGGTCGATCAATGAAAGCACGGCGCAAGTGGCGTTCTACGAGAAACAACTGGCCGAGATGCAAAAGCAGGACGCCTGGTCCGAGGCGTTCGAAAAGAAGCTCTCCGACCAACAGAAAGCCTTCGAGCACCAACAGGCCAGCCATTACGCCAAGGTGTATTTCAATGGGATGATCGACACGCTGCAGGTCAACGTGCTGGACTTTTCCACAGCCTCACTGACCCGCAAGGACCTTGACTTACCGGTGCTGCGCTTCGACAAGAACAGCCTGCAACAGACCGTGCAGGCCCTGCCAATGCCAGTCACCGTGTACGACGACAGCGCCGCCAACTGGCTCAAGGGCGCGACATTGACCGAGGATCAACTGAAAAACAGCGTCACCCTCAGCCAGTCCGTCGAAGACGCCAGCGCGGCGCATATCCTGTTCGACCACCCCTTCACCTTCAACGACGACCTCGTCGGCAGCGAGCGCAACAGCAGCGAATCTCCCGTGACCTTCTTCACCGCCAACGACAAGGGTGAACGCGGCGAGCCCATCGAGTTGCCCACCGAGGCGTTTGAGCTGAACCCGACGCGCGGTACTCTCACCTACGACCTCAACCTGTTTCCGGAAACCCCGGCCTTCGTGGTGGGGTCGATCCCGCTGTTCCTGGCGACTATCGATAAAGGTGAGATCGACGTGGCCAAGCTGCCCAAGGGCTTGTCGCTCAAGGACAACGCGCTGATCGTCGACCAGCAGGCATTCCCCGCCGACAGCTGGCGCTTCTTCGCCAAGGACGCCAGCGGCAAGTATCTCAAGGAGATTCTGGGTGTGAGTCACCGGGCCGAGGAATATGGCACGGCGATGTTTGATGTGCATTATTTTTACGGACAGCCGAGCGCTCTGGAAAGCTACCAACGCACCGACCTGAGTACCGTGCAATACGGTTTCGAGGTCAAACTGGACAAGCCCGAGGCCAAATAACCGTCAGTGGTGGGTGTCACTGACACTTTGGCCTCGCCCGCCGTTGAGCTGACGCAGATGGGCCTGCATGTGCAGGCACCAGATCTGCGGGTCGCCCGCCAGTTCATACCCGTGCAGGGTCAGGCTGTCGACGATGGATTCCAGAATGGTTTGTGCCACGAAAGGCCCAGGGAACGGCCCCTGGGACTTGATGGTGGAGGGCTGTTCACCGGTCATGCCGGCGGCAAACAACAAGGTCCACATCCCGTTATCCCCGGCGAGAGGCCGAATGGAGCATTCGATACGGGTGACCAGGCCAAAGCACTGGCGGGTGAGGCAGAGGTTGCGCGACATGGCGGCGACCCTCGGTAGATCGGCGTTCAACCTCCGCTCGGGGCGTAGGCTGTTTCTATCCAGCGACTGGTATGGATATCCCTTGAGCAGAGAATAGAAGAAAACCGCGACAAACCAAGGTTGTAGAGACCAACGGGCGTTGGCCTCTCAACCCTCAGTCAATTTCATGACATGCATCCCAACACATCAAACCTCAGCGCTGGGCTGATGCAGGAAGGGGGCTTGCTCCCTTCCCACACTGACCGCAACGTGATGGGAATCAGGTGGGCTTGGCTTCGGCCAGCGCCTGCTGCGCCAACTCCTTCTCCGCTTCCTTGAGGTCCTCCTCGCTGATCATCTCGGCAATCGCGCGCAACCGCTCGACCACCCGCGCATTGACCGTACCTTCCCGGAACTGCCCTTCCGCGTCCGGCTCACCGGCGTCTTCGCCCACCAGCAGGCTCAGCGCTTCGTCTGCCTGGCGCACAGCGTAAACGTGGAACTGCCCGGCGCGCACGGCCTGCAGCACTTTCTCGTCGAGCATCAGCGTGGCGACGTTGGCCTGGGGAATGATTGCCCCTTGCTCGCCGGTCAAACCGCGGGCTTCGCAGAGGCGGAAGAAACCTTCGATCTTCTCGTTGACCCCACCCACCGCCTGCACTTCACCAAACTGGTTGATCGAGCCGGTGATTGCAAAGCACTGCTTGAGCGGCGTCTTCGACAGGGCCGAGATCAAGGTGCACGCCTCGCCCAGCGACGCGCTGTCGCCGTCCACGTAACCGTAGGACTGTTCCAGCGCGATACTGGCCGAGATCGCCAACGGGAATTCCTGGGCATAACGGCTGCCTAGGTAACCGGTCAGAATCATCACGCCCTTGGAGTGGATCGGCTGGCCGAGGTTGACCTCACGTTCGATGTCGACAATGCCGCTGCCGCCCGGGTACACCGTGGCAGAAATCCGCGCCGGCACGCCGAAGGCCGAGTCCCCGACTTCCAGCACCGTCAGGCCGTTGCACTTGCCCACCGCCGCACCGGCGGTGTCGATCAGAATGACCCCGGCGAGCATGTCGTCGAGAATCCGCGCCGACACGCGCCCGGTGCGCGTGGCCTTGGCCTTGAGCGCGCGCTCGATGTGCCCGGCGTCGGTCATCTCGTCGCCTGCCAGGTGACGGATGAAATCCGCCTCGCTGACCAGCTGGAACAAGTCACCAATACGCGCCGACAAGCGCCCCTGGTGCTCCGCCAACCGTGCGCTGTACGTGGCCAACCGCGCCACCGCATCCGAGGTCAGCGGCGCCATGCCTTCTTCCGAAGTACGGGTCTTGAGCAACTGGGCGAACTGCTCCAGGCTCTCGTCCACCATCGGGATGTCTTCGTCGAAGTCCACCAGCACGCGGAACATCTCCTGGAAGTCCGGATCGGCGTCCTGCAACGCGTAGTACAGCTGGCGCGAACCGATGATGATCACCTTGACCTGCAACGGGATCATCTGCGGGTTGAGGGTCACGGTGGCCAGGCGGCCCAGCTCGCCCAAAGGTGATTCCATCTTCAGCTTGCGCGATTGCAGGGAACGCTTGAGAGCGTCCCACACGAACGGCTCGCCGAGCATTTTTTCGGCTTCCAGGATCAGGAAGCCGCCATTGGCGCGGTGCAAGGCACCCGGGCGCAACTGGCGATAAGTGGTGTAGAGCGCGCCTTGGTCGGTGCTGTATTCGATACGGCCGAACAGATTGTCGTAGGTCGGGTGCGGTTCGAACACCACCGGTGCGCCACCGTTGACCGCATGGCCCACCACCAGGCTCGGGCAGTACTGCTCCTCAAGCAGCTTGCGCGCCTGGGCGTCGGTCTTGGCGTCGTCCACCAACTGCTCGACCACGGTCTTGAGCAAGTACACCTGCATGGCTTGCAGGTAACCGCACACGGCGGCGTTCTCGGCGTACTTTTCCGACAGCGGTGCGAGCAAAGGCTGCAGGGCCAGGGTGATGGTTTCTTCGTTGAACTGACGCAGTTGGTTGTTGGACTCGCGCTTCCACTGCGGCAGGCTGGCCAGTTCTTCGTTGAGGCGTTCTTCCAGCTCGGAAATGTCCGTATGGAAGCGTTCGCGATCGGCTTCCGGCAGCTGCGAGAACTCAGCCTCGTCCAGCGCCTTGCCGTCGAGCATCGGGGTAAAGGCGATGTTGGTACTGTCGCGGTACAGCGCCACGTCCTTTTCCAGGGCCAGGCGTTCGATCACGTCCAGGGCCTTGTCGTAGCGCTGGTTGAAAGCGCGGTCGATGGCGCTTTTGCGCTGTTGATACGTCGGGTGCTCGAAGACCGCCGGAAAGGTGGCCACCAAGTTATCGACCAACCCATTGATATCGGCAATGAACGCCGCCGCAGCACCGCCTGGCAATTCCAGGGCACGGGGCTCACGCGGGTCATCGAAATTGTTCACATAGACCCAGTCCGCCGGGGTCTGCAGACGTTTGCCTTCAGCTTTCAGGTAGCGTTTGACGAACGAAAAGCGGCCGGTACCCGGCTCGCCCATGACAAACACGTTGTAACCGGGACGTGGCATCGCCACCCCGAACTGCAACGCTTCTACTGCGCGTTCCTGGCCAAGCACACCGCGAAAGGGCTCCAAATCATTGGTGGTCGAGAAGCTGAACTGTTCAGCGGAGAAAGGGCGAGTCAGCGCTTCGGGCGCTAGACGCAAGCTGGCAGCTACAGGATCAGGCATCGGGCTTCCTTACATCAGGCGGGGCAGATGTCGGCATTCTGGCTCCCCCTTGCGCGCAATGGCAAGGCGCGAAATGGGGAAAGCGCGAGCGCGCAACAGGTCCTACAAAAAAATCGCGGTAACACTGATTGTTTTATAAAAAAACACGGAACCCCGAGAACGTGCCTAAACTCCAAACTGCGCGGGTTGGACTAATAACCGATCCCTCAGGGCGCTGCGATGCGCCTGAACCCTTGTCCATTGGTTTGCACACAAAGAGAACAAAGCTATGAAACGGATCCTTCTCGGTACTCTCTTCACCGTCGTCTCCCTCAATGCAATGGCAGAAGCACCAGGTGGCCCGAACTGCGGTTGGGGCAACATGTTGTTCGAAGGCCAGCGCGGTACTCCGGCTCACTTCCTGGCTTCCACTACCAACGGTACTTCGGGCAACGCCACCTTCGGCATGACCTCGGGCACCAACGGTTGCAGCACCAACAGCGCCCTGACTTACGGCGGCAAGTCCTGGATTGCCATGAACGGCATGATGAACGAGCTCTCCGAAGACATGGCCAAGGGTAATGGCGAAGCACTGACCACCTACGCGGTGGTACTGGGTGTGGCTCCGGAAGATCGCGATCACTTCGCGGCCGTGACCCACGAACACTTCCAGCAGATCTTCAGCAAAGCTGACGTGACCGCTGACGACGTACACAACAACACCGTGGCTGTACTGAAAAGCGATGCCCGTCTGGCGAAATACGTCACCCAGGCTTAAGCTCGACCCGCCCGCGCCCTCAAGGCGCGGGCTCTTTTTTTGGACCCGCCTCCCCTTTGGGTCTCACTTTTTCCGACTTAAGTTGCCCCTATGCTCAAACGCTTTGCCTGGATGGCACTCTTCGCCTGCGCCCCGCTGTACGCGGCCCCGCACCTTGATGATCAACGTTTGCAGCAATTGGCCAATGATCCGTTCTGGCTGTCCCTGGGCCATTACGAAGCCGGCAAGATCAGTGGCTGGCGCAGTTACGTCAGCGACCAGAAGTTCTTCCTCGCACCCGAAGGCGCTCACCATCCGGATGCCGAACTCAAGGCCACCGTTGACGCCCTCTATGCGAACGCCAGCCTTGGCGAGAAACACGCCCAATGCGTCTACCCCGCACGTACCCGCTGGCTCAAGGATCAGTTGCACCTCACTGACCTGCCGGCTGTGGACTGCACCGAATTCAAGCAATGGTTCAAGGACGTCGCCCCCCACAGCGCGGTGATGATCTTCCCGGCGGCCTACCTCAACAGCCCGTCGTCGATGTTCGGCCACACCCTGCTGCGCATCGATCAGGCCGACGTGCAAAGCAACAACACCGCACTGCTCAGCTACGCGATCAACTTCGGCGCCTACATCGAGGGCTCGGACAACAGCATCCTCTACGCCTGGAAAGGTTTGATGGGCGGGTACCCCGGCCTGTTTGCGCTGGTGCCTTATCAGGAGAAGCTCTCGGAATACCGCAGCCTCGAAAACCGCGACCTGTGGGAATACCGCCTCAACCTCACGCAGGTCGAGACCGAGCGCATGGTCGAGCACGTGTGGGAACTCAAGCAGATCCAGTTCGACTATTTCTTCTTCGACGAAAACTGCTCCTACCGCCTGCTGGAATTGCTCCAGGTGGCGCGTCCCGGCTTGCGCCTGACCGAACAGTTCCCGCTGACCGCCATTCCCACCGACACCGTCAAGGCGGTGAAAGACGCGGGCCTGGTGGAGAAGATCGACTACAGGCCATCCCGTGAACGCGAGTTGCTGGAACGCGCCAAGCCCCTGGACAGTGACGAACAACAGTGGGTACTCAAGGTCAGCGACGACCAGAAGCAATTGCAGGAGCCGGCCTTCAAAGCCCTGCCCCGCGAGCGCCAGGCCCTGATCATCGACGCGGCCTACCGCCTCGGCCGCTACCGCGCCAATGGCCTGGAGCGCGACACTGCCCGCTCCCAACGCAGCTTCGAACTGCTGCGTGCAATCAACCAGAACCCTGCGCCCGACCTCAAGATCACACCGCCCGGCCTGCCGGAAAACGGCCATGAATCACGCACCTGGCAAGCCGGCATCGGCACCCGTGGCGACAAGGCGTTTGGCGAGTACGGCCTGCGCATGGCCTACCACGACCTTAACGACAACGCCGAAGGTTTCCCCCTCGGCGCGCAGATCGAAATCCTGCAAATGAAATTGCGCCAGTACGAAGGCAACCAGTGGCAACTGCAGCAACTGGACCTGGCGACCATCCGCTCCCTGACCCCGCGTAATGCATTGCTGCAGCCGTGGTCGTGGCAAGTCACCGGTGGCCTTGAACGCGTACCGGGCAAACACGACGATGAAACCCTCGTCGCCCACGTCAACGGCGGCGCCGGCGGCACCTGGCAACTGCGCGACGACATGCTCGGCTTCGCCCTTGGCACCGTGCGCGTGGAACACAACAACGACTTCAGCGAAGCCATCTCCCCCGCTGCCGGCTTCAACACCGGCGTGCTGTGGAAAAACCCGCTGGGCAACCTGAGCCTGGAAGCCAAGGGCGACTTCTTCACCAATGGCGAAGTGCGCCGCAGCATCAGCCTGAACCAGCAATGGGAGCTGTCGCGCAACCTGGGCTTGCGCCTGAGTGCCCAGCGTGAGTACAGCCACCTGTCGACGCCGGTGAATGAAGTGATGCTTGAAGTGAAGTGGTATCACTACTGACCAAAGCCTGGCCGGGATCAACAGGTGGGAGGGGCTTGCCCCTCCCACATTGGGTCTGCGTGTATCCAGACACTCATCGCCGCCCAACACCTTTCTCACCTCCCTTTCACACCTCCCAGACAAATCCCCTTCTAGACTCTCCCCATCAGCCGTGAAACGGCCAGGGAGTACGCCATGTGGCGGTATGCGTTAATGCTGTATGCGGCGTTGTGGCTGGCGGGTTGCCAATCCACTCATCAGGATTTATTGGCCAAGGGCTACCCTCCGGCCTTTGCCGATGGCTTTGATGACGGCTGCAGCAGCGGTCGTCAGGCGGCGGGGGTGATTACCGGCGAGTTTCGCAAGAACGTCCCGCGGTATCTGAAAGACCGGCAGTACGCCGAAGGCTGGGAGGATGGCTTTCGCCAATGCAAGGCCATGCGTGAGAACGAAGAGTTGCGTGACTATAAGGACAACCACTGGGATGACCGCGAGCGCGACTGGCAGCAGGAGAAAACCCGCGATGCCGCCAGGGCCTATCGTTCGCAGTAGCTCGCTTTCAGATATCCACCGAAACTAATGCGCGGCGAACAGGGCCCTAACTCTATTGAGGGAGAACGTCATGAGTCGAGCATTTGTGAATGAGGACAACGCCGCCGCCCAGGCTGATCAGCCGGTGGAGCGTCAGGTCAGTGAGCAGCCCAACCGGGTCACCGCCCAAGGGCTGGCGCAGTTGCAGGCCAAGGTTGCGCAGTTGCAGCAGGCATATGGCCTCGCATCCGCCGGAGACGATAAACAGCGCCAGGCCGATATTGAGCGCGACCTGCGCTACTTCAATCAACGGGTGCAGAGCGCCCAGGTGGTGGCGCCGGCCTTGTCCGCCGACAAGGTGCAGATCGGCAGCTGGGTGACCTTCGCCAATGAGCAGGATGAACAGCAGCGCATTCAACTGGTGGGCGAAGACCAGGCCGATGCCGGCGCGGGCCTGATCAACTGGGCGTCGCCGCTGGGTCGCGCATTGTTGGGCGCCCAGGTGGGTGACGAGGTGCTGTGGAAACGCCCCGCCGGCGATCAGTTGATCGAGGTGCTGCGCATCGAGCCTGAAGTTTAAACGATGCCTTGAGCCAGCATCGCGTCGGCAACCTTGACGAAACCGGCGATGTTCGCGCCCTTCACATAGTTGATCCGGCCGTTTTCTTCGCCGTAGTGCACGCAGGCATGGTGGATGGACTGCATGATGTTGTGCAGTTTGCTGTCCACTTCGCCGGCGGTCCACAGCAGGCGCATCGCGTTCTGCGACATTTCCAGGCCACTCACGGCCACGCCGCCGGCATTGGACGCCTTGCCCGGCGCGAACAAGATACCCGCCTCGATAAAGATATCCACCGCCTCAAGGGTGGTCGGCATGTTGGCGCCTTCGGCCACACAGACACAGCCGTTGCGCAGCAGCGTGCGGGCGGCATCGGCATCGAGTTCGTTCTGGGTGGCGCATGGCAGCGCGATATCGCAGGCCAGCTCCCACGGCGTCTTGCCCTTGCGAAACTCCAGGCCAAAACGCTCGGCCAGTTCGCTAATGCGGCCGCGTTGTACGTTTTTCAGCTCCAGCAGGGCCGCCCATTGCGCTTCGGTCAAGCCGCTTTCGGCATACAGGGTGCCTTCGGAGTCGGACAGCGAGATCACCTTGCCGCCCAGGTCCATGACCTTGCGCGCCGCGTATTGCGCCACGTTGCCGGAACCCGACACCGCTACGCGCTTGCCTTCAACCCGCTGGCCGCCACGCTTGAGCATTTCTTCAGCAAAGTAGACGCAACCGAAACCGGTGGCTTCCGGGCGGATGAGGCTGCCGCCGTAGGTCATGCCCTTGCCGGTCAGTACGGAGGTGAACTGGTTGCTCAGGCGCTTGTACTGGCCGAACATAAAGCCGATTTCCCGGGCACCCACGCCGATATCACCGGCCGGCACGTCCACGTCGGCGCCGATGTGGCGGTAGAGCTCGCTCATGAAGGCTTGGCAGAAGCGCATGACCTCGGCGTCGCTCTTGCCCTTGGGGTCGAAATCCGAGCCGCCTTTGCCGCCGCCCATGGGCAACGACGTCAGGGAGTTCTTGAAGGTCTGCTCGAACGCGAGGAATTTCAACACGCCCAGGTTCACCGACGGGTGGAAACGCAAGCCGCCCTTGTACGGGCCGATAGCGCTGTTCATCTGGATGCGGAAGCCGCGATTGACCTGGACCTTGCCATGATCGTCCACCCACGACACCCGGAAGGTGATTGCACGCTCCGGCTCACAGATGCGCTCCAGAATCCCCGAGTTCAGGTAGTGAGGATTGGCTTCCAGAAACGGCCACAGACTGCGGAGGACTTCTTCTACAGCCTGGTGGAATTCAGGCTGGTCCGGGTCGCGTTTCTTGAGGCGAGCGAGGAAGGATTCGACGGATTCGATCATGGAAAAGTCTCGGCAGATTTTTAGTTTTTAACGGAGATTGAGCCGGACTTTATCAATTCGTTTCGCACTGCGACAGGGCAAAATGTCGCCTTTGTGAATTTAAATGGTGCATTGGATATAAATAAACCGAAAAAGCAGGGGTTTTGTGCACCTGAAAAGGGAATCCCTACCCTGTGCATGCACCAACGTGTAGACCGTCTTCGGTGACGATCAGGTCGCCCTGAAAACACGCAAAAAAAAACGGAGCCCGAAGGCTCCGCTCTTTCACACCACCCACCCGAATCAGGCGAGTTTCTTGTGACGCACACGGTGCGGCTGGGCGGCAGCATCACCCAGACGCTTCTTGCGGTCCGCTTCGTATTCGGTGTAGTTGCCTTCGAAGAACACCGCTTGCGAGTCGTCTTCGTATGCCAGGATGTGGGTCGCGACACGGTCAAGGAACCACCGATCGTGAGAGATCACAATGGCAGCGCCCGGGAAGTCCAGCAGGGCTTCTTCCAGGGAACGCAGGGTTTCTACGTCGAGGTCGTTGGACGGTTCGTCGAGCAGCAGGACGTTGCCGCCCTCTTTCAAGGTCAGGGCCAGGTGCAAGCGACCGCGCTCACCACCGGACAGGTCCTTGACGAACTTCTGCTGGTCGCCGCCCTTGAAGTTGAAACGGCCCACATAGGTGCGCGACGGGATTTCATAGTTGCCGATGCGGATCTGGTCGGAACCGTCGGAAATCTGCTGGAACACGGTCTTGCTGCCGTCAAGGTCGTCGCGGCTCTGGTCCACGCACGCCAACTGCACGGTTTCGCCGATCTCGATGCTGCCGGAGTCCGGGGTTTCCTTGCCCATCAGCATGCGGAACAGGGTGGATTTACCCGCACCGTTACCACCGATAACGCCGACGATTGCGCCTTTTGGCATGGCAAACGACAGGTTGTCGATCAACACGCGGTCGCCATAGCCTTTGGAAACGTTCTTGAACTCGATGACCTTGTCACCCAGGCGCGGACCGGCCGGGATGTAGATCTCGTTAGTTTCCGAACGCTTCTGGAATTCCTGCGACTGCATTTCTTCGAAGCGTTGCAGACGTGCCTTGGATTTGGACTGGCGGGCCTTGGCGCCTTTGCGCACCCACTCCAGCTCTTCCTTCATGGCTTTTTCGTGGGCCGATTGCTGCTTGGATTCGGCGGCCAGACGGTCGGACTTGGCTTCCAGCCAACCGGAATAGTTGCCCTCGTAAGGGATACCGGCGCCACGGTCGAGCTCGAGGATCCAGCCGGCCACGTTGTCCAGGAAGTAACGGTCGTGCGTGATCGCAACCACGGTGCCCGGGAAGTCGTGTAGGAAATGCTCCAGCCAGGCGACGGAATCGGCGTCCAAGTGGTTGGTCGGTTCGTCGAGCAGCAGCATGTCGGGGGCCGACAGCAGCAAGCGGCACAGGGCCACACGACGCTTCTCGCCACCGGACAGGTGTTCGACCTTGGCGTCCCACGCCGGCAGGCGCAGCGCGTCGGCGGCAACTTCCAGCTGGCGCTCCAGGTTGTGACCGTCGCCAGCCTGCAGGATGGCTTCGAGTTTGGCCTGCTCGGCGGCCAGCTTGTCGAAGTCGGCATCCGGTTCGGCGTAGGCCGCGTAGACCTCGTCCAGGCGCGCCTGGGCGTTCTTGATCACGGCGACGGCTTCTTCAACCACTTCGCGCACGGTCTTGGACGGATCCAGCTGCGGCTCTTGCGGCAGGTAGCCGATGTTCAGCTCCGGCATCGGGCGGGCTTCGCCTTCGAACTCGGTGTCGACGCCGGCCATGATTTTCAGCAGCGTGGACTTACCCGAACCGTTGAGGCCGAGCACGCCGATCTTGGCGCCGGGGAAAAAGGACAGCGAAATGTTTTTCAGGATTTCCCGCTTCGGTGGAACAACTTTTCCCAGCCGATGCATGGTGAAGACGTATTGAGCCATGGTGAACCTAGCGTCAGTGACTGATGAATTGAGCGGGCGAAGCCCGTGCCAGGCCATGCGCCGCGCGGGCCGTTGACTCTCATCAATGCCTGCGTGGGGAAAAAGCCTGAATGTCTGGAGCTGGAACGCCCCGCGTAACCGGCAAAGCTACCTGAATGCTGTTGGTCAGTCCAGCCAGGCGGGGCTGGCACTTTGCCACAACTCAAGGCATGCTAGCCGCCCTTCGGCGTCCGGCTTATAGTGCGTGTCGCACGCCAGTCCAGCCAAACCGCAGGATCACAGCTTGTCCAAAGTCACGCCGCCCACTCCCCTGCGCGCCGCTCATATAGCGCCGGGAGCGCCCCTGCACGGCACCCTCAAAGGCGCATTGGCGACGCTTGTCCTCATGCTGCTCGCGATTTTGTTCTGGCAACTGCTGGACCAATTGCAACAAAACCAGAAAAACCAGCAGCAATACACCATCGACTACAGTGCAGACCTCGCCGAGCAGATCAGCCTGAACATGGCCCTGAGCGCGAAAATCGCCCTGAACCTGCTGCCGATGGTCGAACCCCCGCGCGACGCCGAACAACAGCAAGCCTTGATCCGCACCCTGCAGCGCTCGATGCCGGAACTGCGCAGCATCGCCCTGCTCGCCCCCAGCGGCGCGATCATCAGTGACAGCGCCAGCGACAGCCAGGACGCCGCATGGCTTGAAGAGCTGGTGCAACGCAGCCACTCCCAGTCCTATTACCTGAGCAATAACGCTGACGGCACCCTCATCTATCTGTTGCTGCACCAGCCCAGCGGCGGCTCGAAAATGTACTGGGCCCTGCGCCTGGCTCCCGGCTACCTGGCCAACCTCACCCGCCAGGACGGCCAGGGCCAGCGCCCCATGTGGGCGATCGAAAACCGTCTCAACCACCGCGTCGTCAGTCGCGACAGCGGCATGCCGGCACAATGGGCCAGCGCCCTCACCCCCGACGAAATGAACAAAAGCGTGCTGGTCACGCCCCTGAGCAAGAGCGACTGGCAACTGCGCGGGCTGTTCGACCGCACCGCCGTGCTGGAAGAACTGCTGCCGGCGTTTATCGGCAAATGCCTGCTGGGCCTGGCGTTTTCGCTGATCCCGGTGATCGTGCTGCTGAACATGCGCCGCCGTCAGCGCCAGGTGCATGAAGGCCGCCGGCGCTACCAGGATATTTTCGAAGGCACCGGCGTGGCCTTGTGCGTGCTCGACCTGTCGGGCCTCAACGGCTTTTTTGCCAAGGCCCACCTGCAGACCCGCGAACAATTGCGCGCCTGGCTGCCGGAAAATCCGATGGAACGCCAGCAACTGCTCAAGGAGCTGCGCATCACCGAAGTCAACCAGGTCGCAGTGCGCCTCTTGAACGTGGGCTCCTGCGAGGAAGCCTGGGAGCGCTTGATCAATGACGACCCGCGCAACGCCACGGCCATTGGCTACCAGGTGCTTGACGCCGTCCTCACCAAACAGAGCCAACTTGAACTGGAGATCCAGCACAAGGACGCCAGCGGCAACGAGCAATACCTGTGGCTGGTCATGCGCCTGCCGGAACAGCAGGACGATTTCAAGGCCGTGATCCTCAGCATCAGCGACATCACCAGCCGCAAGCTGATCGAGCTGTCGCTGGTGGAGCGCGAGAGTTTCTGGTCGGACGTGGTGCGCACCGTGCCCGACCACCTGTACGTGCAGGACGTGATCAGCCAGCGCATGATCTTCAGCAACCATCACCTGGGCCACACCCTCGGCTACAACAAGGCCGAACTGCAGCAAATGGGTGAGTATTTCTGGGAAATCCTCCTGCACCCCGAAGACGCCGAGCACTACCACGACCTGCGCCAGCAGCAGCGCCAGGTGGGCTACAGCACCCAGTTGCAGTGCCAGTTGCGCTTCCGTCACCGCAACAACCAATGGCGCTGCTTCGATATCCGCGAACAGGCCCTGGCCCGGGACAAGACCGCCCAGGTCACACGCATCATCGGTGTGGCCAAGGACATCACCGACCAGATCGAAGCCAGCGAATCGCTGCGAGACAGCGAACAACGCTACCGCATGCTCGCTGAAAGCATCAGTGACGTGATCTGCTCCACCGACAGCCAACTGGCCCTCAACTACATCAGCCCGTCGGTCAACGCGGTACTGGGCTATGACGTGGACTGGGTGTTCAAGAACGGATGGCAGTCGATCATCGCCAATCCGCAGCAATTGAGCGGCATTTATAGCCTGGTGGAACAGGTCAGCCGCGCACTCGGGGACGCCGAGGCGCTGAACCGGCTGCGTGACGAAGTGCAGACCCAACTGTTCCTGTTCGACTGCTTGCGTGCCGACGGCCGCAAGGTGCCGATCGAGTTGCGCCTGGTATTGGTGTGGGACGAGCACGGCGCCTTTGAAGGCATCCTTGGCGTGGGCCGCGACATCAGCCAGCAACGCCGCGCCGAGAAAGACCTGCGTATGGCGGCCACGGTTTTCGAGCACTCCACCTCCGCGATCCTGATCACCGACCCGGCGGGCTACATCGTGCAGGCCAACGAAGCGTTCAGCCGGGTCAGCGGCTATGCCGTGAGCGATGTGCTGGACCAACTGCCGAACATGCTCACCGTCGACGAACAGCAGGAAGCCCACCTGCGTTACGTGCTCAAGCAGCTGAACCAGCACAGCACTTGGGAAGGCGAAGTGTGGCTCAAGCGCCGCAACGGCGAGCACTACCCGGCCTGGGTCGGCATTACTGCCGTGCTCGACGACGAAGGCGACCTGGCCAGCTACGTGTGTTTCTTCAGCGATATCAGCGAGCGCAAGGCCAGCGAGCAACGCATCCACCGCCTGGCCTATTACGACGCCCTGACCCACCTGCCCAACCGCACGCTGTTCCAGGATCGCCTGCACACCGCGTTGCAGGCGGCCGAGCGGCAGAAGTCGTGGGTGGTGCTGATGTTCCTCGACCTCGACCGCTTCAAGCCGATCAACGACTCCCTGGGCCACGCCGCAGGCGACCGCATGCTCAAGGAAATGGCCACGCGCCTGCTGGGGTGCGTGGCCGAAGACGACACCGTGGCGCGCATGGGTGGCGACGAATTCACCTTGCTCCTGCAACCGCGGGTCAGTCGCGAAATGGCGCTGAACCGCGCGATCCACGTGGCCGAGCAGATCCTCGCCAGCCTGGTGAAGCCGTTTGTACTGGAGGGTCGAGAGTTTTTCGTGACCGCCAGTATCGGCATCGCCTTGAGCCCGCAGGACGGCAACGAGCTGAGCCAGTTGATGAAAAACGCCGACACCGCGATGTACCACGCCAAGGAGCGCGGCAAGAACAACTTCCAGTTCTACCAGTCGGACATGAACGCCAGCGCCCTGGAACGCCTGGAGCTGGAAAGCGACCTGCGCCACGCCCTCGACCAGAACGAATTCGTGCTCTATTACCAACCGCAGTTCAGCGGCGACGGCAAACGCCTGACCGGCGCCGAAGCCCTGCTGCGCTGGCGCCACCCGCGTCGCGGCCTGGTGCCGCCGGGGGACTTTATCCCGGTGCTCGAAGAGTTGGGCCTGGTGGTAGATGTGGGCGACTGGGTGATCAGCGAAGCCTGCCGCCAGCTCAAGACCTGGCACCAGAACAAGGTGCGTGTGCCGAAGGTCTCGGTGAACATCTCCGCGCGGCAGTTCTCCGACGGTCAACTGGGCACGCGCATCGCCACCATCCTCAAGGACACCGGGCTGCCACCGGCGTGCCTGGAGCTGGAGTTGACCGAAAGTATCCTGATGCGCGAGGTCAACGAGGCCATGCACATCCTCGACAGCCTGAAAAACCTCGGCCTGAGTATTGCGGTAGACGACTTCGGCACCGGTTATTCGTCGCTCAACTACCTCAAGCAATTCCCCATCGACGTGCTGAAGATCGACCGCACCTTCGTCGACGGCCTGCCGTCTGGCGAGCAGGATGCGCAGATCGCCCGCGCCATTATCGCCATGGCCCACAGCCTGAACCTGGCGGTGATCGCCGAAGGTGTGGAGACCCATGAGCAACTCGACTTCCTGCGTGAGCATGGGTGTGACGAGGTGCAGGGCTACCTGTTCGGGCGGCCGATGCCGGCAAACCGGTTTGAAGGGCAATTCAGCAACGATGCGCTGTTCATGTTCGACTGACAGTTTGTGGTGAGGCTACTGGCCTCATCGGGGTCAAGCCCCCTCACACACTTGACCGAGGTCCATCTTTGAAATGCGGTCGAATGTGGGAGGGTGCTTGCCCCCGATGAGGCCTGCACAGGCACCGCTCATCCCCAAGTGAATCCCACTTGTCCGCGACATGATGTCCTTTCATATGCCATCTAAAACCCATTGGGTTAGAATGCCCTCCTTTTCTGCCCCCGATCCTTGAGGACCGCCATGTTCAGCCGTGATTTGACTATTGCCAAGTACGACGCCGATCTCTTCGCTGCCATGCAGCAAGAAGCCGTGCGCCAGGAAGAGCACATTGAACTGATCGCTTCGGAAAACTACACCAGCCCAGCCGTCATGGAGGCTCAAGGTTCGGTTCTGACCAACAAGTACGCCGAAGGCTACCCAGGCAAGCGCTACTACGGCGGTTGCGAGTATGTCGACGTGGTTGAGCAACTGGCTATTGATCGCGCCAAAGAGCTGTTCGGCGCCGATTACGCCAACGTCCAGCCGCACGCCGGCTCCCAAGCCAACAGCGCCGTGTACCTGGCCCTGCTGCAAGGCGGCGACACCATCCTGGGCATGAGCCTGGCCCACGGCGGTCACCTGACCCACGGCGCCAGCGTTTCGTCCTCCGGCAAGCTGTACAACGCCGTTCAATACGGTATCGATGCCAACGGCCTGATCGACTACGACGAAGTCGAGCGCCTGGCAGTCGAGCACAAGCCAAAAATGATCGTGGCCGGTTTCTCTGCCTACTCGCAGATCCTGGACTTCCCACGCTTCCGCGCCATCGCTGACAAGGTTGGCGCCTACCTGTTCGTCGACATGGCCCACGTGGCCGGTCTGGTCGCCGCAGGTGTCTACCCGAACCCGGTGCCTTTCGCTGACGTCGTGACCACCACTACCCACAAGACCCTGCGCGGTCCACGTGGCGGCCTGATCCTGGCTCGCGCCAACGCCGACATCGAGAAGAAGCTGAACTCCGCGGTATTCCCAGGCGCCCAGGGCGGCCCGCTGGAGCACGTGATCGCGGCCAAGGCGATCTGCTTCAAGGAAGCGCTGCAGCCTGAGTTCAAGACCTACCAGCAACAAGTGGTCAAGAACGCCCAGACCATGGCCAGCGTGTTCATCGAACGCGGCTTTGACGTGGTGTCTGGCGGTACCGAGAACCACCTGTTCCTGCTGTCCCTGATCAAACAGGACATCTCCGGTAAAGATGCTGACGCTGCCTTGGGCAAAGCCTTCATCACCGTGAACAAGAACTCCGTGCCGAACGACCCACGTTCGCCGTTCGTCACCTCCGGCCTGCGCTTCGGCACTCCGGCTGTGACCACTCGTGGCTTCAAGGAAGCAGAGTGCAAGGAACTGGCTGGCTGGATCTGCGACATCCTGGCAGACCTGAACAACGAAGCCGTGATCGACGCGGTACGTGAGAAGGTCAAGGCCATCTGCAAGAAGTTGCCGGTGTACGGCGCTTGATTGCAGTAGCGTGACTGAAAAGCCCGGCTGAAGAGCCGGGCTTTTTTATGCCTGAAAACACTGCTTTTTTATTGCATTTCAAGTCAGGATTGATAGACGCGCTGGAAGCCTTCGCGAATCTTGTCTTCCGGCAACTCATCGGCAATAAACACGATCACACTCTCCCGCGCTTCGCCCTCTTCCCACTCTGTGTCCCAATCAAAACCATAGAGTTTCAGTACGCCCTGAAACACCATGCGCCGGTCTTCCCCGACAATGTTCAGCACGCCCTTGTAACGCAGCAGCTGCTTGCCATGATCTTCCAGCAGCACGTTCATGAACTCGCTGAGGCGGTCGATATCCAGCGGCTGGTCGGTGCGCAGCACCAGGCTGGAGATACGGTCGATGGACGGCGCCGCGCTCACCGGGCGCAGGCTCATGCCGGCGTTGAGGTTGAAGCCGCGTACATCCAGCAGTTCGGCCAGGTCGATGTTGCCGTGGTCCACCACGCGGATCGGCGCGCGGCGGTTGATACGGGTCAGTCGCTCGCTGAGTGCCTCGAACGTGGCGTCGTCCACCAGGTCGCGCTTGCTCACCAGCAGGCGGTCGGCAAAGCCGATCTGGGCCTGGGCGATGGTCTGGGTCAGGTGGTGTTCGGCGTGAGCGGCGTCCACCAGGGTGATGATGCCGTCGAGGATGTAGCGCTCGCGCAGTTCCTCGTCGATGAAAAAGGTCTGGGCCACCGGCGCCGGGTCGGCCAGTCCGGTGGTCTCGATCACCAGACGGTCGAAGGCAATTTCGCCGTTGTCCAGGCGTTCAAGGAGCAGGTAGAGGGCCTTGGTCAGGTCGGTGTGGATGGTGCAGCACACACAGCCGTTGGACAGGGTCATGACTTGCACCGGCTCATCACCCAGCAGTTGGGTGTCGATACCGGCGTCACTGAATTCGTTTTCGATCACGGCGATTTTCAAGCCGTGCTCGGCCTTGAGCAAATGGCGCAGCAAGGTGGTTTTGCCGGCGCCGAGGAAGCCGCTGAGGATAGTTACCGGAATGGGAGAGGACAAAATAAATTCTCCTGAAGGAACACAGAAACAAATGTGGGAGAGGGCTTGTGTGGGAGCCGGGCTTGCCCGCGATACAGGCGACTCGGTGCTTCAGTGACACCGAGGCGATGCTATCGCAGTTCAAACCAGCTCCCACACAACCCCCCTCCCACAGGGATATTGCGTTAACTCAACAGCACTTGGGCCCACCCTTGCCGCCGTAACGGGCCTCTTGGCGTTCCCGGAAGAACGCCTTGTAGTCCATCATCGGCTTGTCCGGGTGCTTGGTCTGCATATGCTCGACGTACGTGTCGTAGTCGGGCATGCCGACCATCAGGCGCGCGGCCTGACCGAGGTATTTACCGAGGCGACTGATGTCATTGAACATGGCTGCAACCCTCTATCACGCGTCCGGCATGGCTTGGAACGGTGCTTCCTTATCCGTGCGCTCTTTGGTACCCCAGGCGGCGACGCCGACCTTGAGTGCATAGAACAGGATACTGAACACCACGAACAGGAACAGCACCGTCAGCGTTGCGTTGGTGTAGGCGTTCCAGATCACGTGCTGCATCTGCTCGATGTTCTTGGCCGGGGCGAGGATCTGCCCGTTGGCCAGCGCATCGCTGTACTTCTTCGCCAGCGACAGGAAACCGATCGCCGGGTTGGCGTCGAACAGCTTGATGAAGCCTGCGGTGGTGGTGCAGATCAGCAGCCAGACCGCCGGCAGCATGGTCACCCAGATGTAGCGCTGGCGCTTCATCTTGATCAGCACGACCGTCGCCAGCATCAGCGCAATACCGGCCAGCATCTGGTTGGAAATACCGAACAGCGGCCACAAGGTGTTGATACCCCCCAACGGGTCGATCACGCCTTGGTACAGCAGGTAACCCCACATCGCCACGCAGCCCGCGGTTGCGATTAGGTTGGCGGTCCAGGATTCAGTACGCTTGAGCGCCGGCACGAAAGAGCCCAGCAAGTCTTGCAGCATGAAGCGGCCGGCACGGGTACCGGCGTCGACTGCGGTCAAGATGAACAGCGCTTCGAACAGGATTGCAAAGTGGTACCAGAACGCCATGGTGTTTTCACCCGGCAGCACACTGTGCAAGATCTGCGCGATACCCACCGCCAACGTCGGCGCACCGCCGGCACGCGCCAGGATGGTGGTTTCACCGATGTCGTTGGCCACGGCTTGCAGCGCCTCAGGCGTAATCGCAAAGCCCCAGCTGCTGACCGTCTGGGCCACGGTTACCACGTCACTGCCCACGACTGCAGCCGGGCTGTTCATGGCGAAGTACACGCCTGGCTCAATCACCGATGCGGCAACCATGGCCATGATGGCGACGAAGGATTCCATCAACATGCCGCCGTAGCCGATGTAGCGGGCGTTGGTTTCGTTATCCAGCAGCTTGGGCGTGGTGCCCGAGGAAATCAGCGCGTGGAAACCCGATACCGCGCCACAGGCGATGGTGATGAACAGGAACGGGAACAGGCCGCCCTTCCACACCGGGCCAGTGCCATCGACAAACTGGGTCAGGGCCGGCATTTTCAGGTCAGGCATGGTGACCAGGATGCCGATCGCCAGGGCGATGATGGTGCCGATTTTCAGGAAGGTCGACAGGTAGTCACGCGGCGCCAGGATCAGCCACACCGGCAGCACCGCCGCCACAAACCCGTAGCCGACCAGCATCCAGGTAATTTGAATGCCCGTGAAGGTGAACGCCTTGGCCCAGACTGGATCCGCAGCAATCTGCCCGCCCAGCCAGATCGAGCCCAGCAGCAACAGCACGCCGATAATCGAAATTTCACCGATACGGCCCGGGCGGATGTAGCGCATGTAAACGCCCATGAACATCGCGATCGGGATGGTCGCCATCACCGTGAAGATGCCCCATGGGCTTTCGGCCAGCGCCTTCACCACGATCAGCGACAGCACCGCGAGGATGATGATCATGATCAGGAAGCAGCCGAACAGCGCGATGGTCCCCGGAATACGGCCCATTTCTTCGCGAACCATATCCCCCAGGGAACGGCCATTGCGACGCGTGGACAGGAACAGGACCATGAAGTCCTGCACCGCACCGGCCAGCACCACGCCGGCAATCAGCCAGAGCGTGCCGGGCAAGTAACCCATTTGCGCTGCCAATACCGGGCCGACCAGCGGGCCTGCACCGGCAATGGCCGCAAAGTGGTGACCGAACAGGATGTGTTTGTTGGTCGGCACATAGTCCAGACCATCATTGTTGAGCACTGCGGGGGTGGCCCGCCGTGGATCGAGTTGCATCACATTGTTAGCGATGAACAGGCTGTAGTAGCGGTAAGCGACCAGATAGATGGCCACCGCAGCGACCACAATCCACAAGGCGTTGATCGCCTCGCCTCGGCGCAAGGCCACTACGCCCAGGGCGCACGCTCCTACGATTGCCAGCACCAGCCAGGGTAGGTGGCGTAGCAGGCTATTATTATTTTTCATTTTTATATTCCAGCCAGGGTGGACAGAAAGGACAGCCGCTCCGAGTTTAGCGCTGTTGGCCTTAAAGACCACCCCCCTACGTTGGTCTAGAGCCTTTAGCGGGCAAAAAAACCGAAATAAATGCCCAATGATGGCCCAGCGCTACACTCCCCTTATCCCACAGAGGGTTTCACCATGACCGAACAACCGTCCGACCGCCGCCGGTTCCGCCGGATTGCTTTTGACGCCAAGGCCGAACTTCGGCAAAACGGCCGGGAATGGCCAGTAAAACTGGTGGACTTGTCGTTGAAGGGCCTGCTGGTGCACCAGCCAGAGGACTGGAAGGGAAACAAGGCGCTGCCGTTTGACGTGGATATCCGGCTGGACCCGAAGGCTCACATCAAAATGCAGGTGCGGCTGACGCATCAGGATCATGGCCAATTGGGCTTTGTGTGCCAGCACATCGACCTGGACTCCATCAGCCATTTGCGACGGCTGATCGAGTTGAACCTGGGTGACGAGGATGAACTGCACCGGGAGCTGGCAGCATTGCTGGCGCTATAGCGGGCAGCACACATCACATGTGGTGCTGATTACTCGAACAACGCATCCAGCGCCTGTTCCAACCGCGTCACGCCAATGATCTTTATCCCCGGTGGCGATTCCTTCGGCGCGTTGCCCTTGGGCACGATTGCCCGTTTGAAACCGTGCTTGGCGGCTTCCTTGAGACGCTCCTGGCCGCTCGGCACCGGGCGCACTTCACCGGACAGGCCGACCTCGCCAAACACCAGCAGGTCATGGGGCAGTGGCCGGTTGCGCAGGCTGGACATCACCGCCGCCATCAGCGCCAGGTCGGACGCGGTCTCCAGCACCTTGACCCCGCCCACCACGTTGAGGAACACGTCCTGGTCATGAGTGGGGATACCGCCGTGACGGTGCAATACCGCCAGCAGCATGGCCAACCGGTTCTGGTCCAGGCCCAGGGTGACCCGGCGCGGGTTGGCCAGATGGCTGTCATCCACCAGCGCCTGCACTTCCACCAGCATCGGGCGGGTGCCTTCCCACGTCGCCATCACCACACTGCCTGGGACTTCTTCCTGGGCACGGGTCAGAAAAATCGCCGATGGGTTGGAGACTTCTTTCAACCCTCGGTCGGTCATGGCGAACACGCCCAGTTCATTCACTGCGCCGAAACGGTTCTTCACCGCCCGCAGCAAACGCAGGCGGCCATCGGACTCGCCCTCGAAATACAGCACGGTGTCGACCATGTGTTCCAACACCCGCGGCCCCGCCAGCGCGCCCTCCTTGGTCACATGGCCGACCAGGAAAATCGCCGTGCCGCTCTGCTTGGCGTAACGCACCAGCAGCGCCGCACTCTCGCGCACCTGGGACACGCCGCCCGGTGCCGATTGCAGTTGTTCGGTGAAAATCGTCTGGATCGAGTCGATCACCATCACCTTCGGCTTTTCGATACGCGCCGTGGCGATGATGCTTTCGATGCAGGTTTCGGTCATGACCCGCAGTTGGTCCTGGGGCAAACCCAGGCGACGGGCGCGCATGGCCACTTGCTGCTGGGACTCCTCGCCGGTGACATACAGCGCCGGCATGCGGCTGGCGATGCTGCACAGGGTTTGCAGCAGGATGGTGGATTTGCCAATGCCGGGGTCGCCACCGATGAGCACCACCGAGCCATCGACCAAGCCACCGCCCAGCACGCGGTCCAACTCGCCGGACGCGGTGGAAAAACGCGGAATTTCTTCGACGCTGACTTCGGCCAGGGTCTTGATCTGCGCCTGCTGCCCGGTCCAGCCGGCACGGCCGGTGGGGGCCGCGGCGCCGCCGCTTTCGATCATGGTCTCGGTGAGAGTGTTCCACGCCCCGCACTCGCCGCACTGGCCGGCCCACTTGGGAAAGGTCGCGCCGCACTCCGTGCAGCCGTACATGCGCTTGGCCTTTGCCATTTGAGAACCTCCAACCGAAAAACCGCGATGATAGCTCAGCGCGACGCCGGGGTCCGGATTTCACCGCTGGCCAATCGTGAAGCACTGTTGCCGACAGGGTCCTCGGCATTGAGGTCAGCGCCTCTGGCCTTGAGTGCGTCCAGCAATTCGACGCGCTTGAACAGCCCGGCGTACATGGCGGCTGTCTGCCCGGCGCCGTTGCGCTGGTCGGGGTTGCAGCCGGTCGCCAACAGGCGTTGGGCGATTTTCAGCTCGCCCTTGAAGATCGCGCCCATCAGCGCGGTGTTACCGCGTTTGTCCTGCACACAGGCGTCGGCCCCGGCGCCGAGCAGACGGTCCACAAACGGCGCTTGGCCGTGATAAGTCGCAAGGATCAATGCGGTGTAGCCTTTGTCATCCTGGGTGTTGAGGCTGTAGCCGGCGTCGATGAAGGCGTCGAGCATGTTCAGGTCGCCGCGGCGGGCGGCGTCGAAGTAGTAGTCCTGCAACTGCGCCTTGAGCGCCACCGGCCCAGGGGACTCGGCATGGGCGACAAAGGCCAGCATCGCCATCAGTAAACCGATCGAAATGCGCATGGGTATTCTCCTGCCAAAGGTCGACGCCCTTTCAAGAACGCCGACCACACTTTACGGATCAGTCAGTCAGTTTCGCGGCCAGCGCCTTCACGCGCGTCAAGTCGCCCTTGGCGACGTTGGCGACGCCGGCGCCGTATTCCGGGTCCGCCTTGTAGAGGAACGACAGGATGATGTGCTTGCTCTCGTCATCGGTGGTCGCCAGCGAGCCGCCGAAGTTTTCGATCAAATCCTGACGTTCTTTCTGACTGTAGGAACGGTACAGATCACCGGCCTGCTTGAAGTTCTGCTCACGCTGGATCTTCGCCTGCTGGGTGCTGCCGCTCAGCGCCGACTGGCTGTAGCGCGCGGCCTGCGGTTCTTCGCGAGGTTCAAGACGGCTGGGCTGGTAGTTCACGCCGCTGGTGGTCTTGCCGAGGTTCATCGCACCGTCCTGGTTACCGTTGTTGACGGTCACCCGTGGAGCATTGATCGGCAGCTGCAAGGCATTGGCGCCGAGGCGGTACATCTGTGTATCGGCGTAGGAGAACACCCGGCCCTGGAGCAGGCGGTCTTCCGACGGCTCGATACCCGGCACCAGGTTGGCCGGGGCCATGGCGACTTGTTCGGTCTCCTGGAACACATTCGCCGGGTTGCGGTTGAGCACCATCTGCCCGACCTTGCGCTCTGGCACATTCGGCCAGATCTTGGTGGCGTCCAGTGGGTCGAAGTCGAACGTGGCCAACTCGTCAGGCTTGAGCACCTGCACGTACAGGTCCCACTTGGGGAAATCGCCTTTGTTAATGTGGGCCACCAAGTCGCTGGTCATGTGGCTGTAGTCGCGCCCCTGAACCTCGGTGACTTGCTTGGGATCGAGGTTCTTGATGCCTTGCAGGCTCTTCCAGTGGAACTTGACGTAGTGCACCTGCCCCTTGGCGTTGATCAGCTTGTAGGCGTGTACGCCGTTGCCGTCCATCTCGCGGTAGCTGGCCGGGGTGCCGGCGTCGGAGTACAGCTCGGTCAGCGTGCGGGTGGCTTCCGGTACATGGGAGAAGAAATCGAAGCGACGCGAGTCGTCATCCAGGTTGGTGCGTGGGTCTGGCTTGAAGGCGTGGACCATGTCCGGGAACTTGATGGCGTCGCGGATAAAGAAGGTCGGGAAGTTGTTGCCTACCAGGTCCCAGTTGCCCTCGGCGGTGTAGAACTTGGTCGCGAAACCGCGCGGATCACGCAGGGTTTCCGGGGAGTGGTTGCCATGGACCACGGCGGAGAAACGCACGAATACAGGAGTGGCTTCACCGGCAGCAAACACCTTGGCCTTGGTCAAATCGCTGAGGCCGTCGGTCACGGTGAACGTGCCGTGGGCGCCGGTACCGCGGGCATGGACGACGCGCTCCGGGATGCGTTCACGGTCGAAACGTTGCAGCTTCTGGATCAACTGCACGTCTTGCAGCAGCACCGGGCCAGTAGCACCGGCGGTTTGCGAGTTCTGGTTATCACCAACGGCGGCACCGTTGTCGCGGGTCAGGTCGGCAGCGTGAACGGACAGGGAAAGCAGGCTGACGGTCATCAGCACCAGCGCAGATCGCGCCGCTGCAGACCCGCGTTTTATTGGGTTCTTCATCGAGGTTTCCTCTGGTTTTTTCAATGCACATTCAGTTGTGCTTGCCAGAGGCTAGTGACCCGGGACGTAGAAGATAAATAGAAAAGCAGTACCCACTCGATTAATAAAATAACCTTGTAAGCCACTGATATCAGGCGTATTTCGCGCGCGATTGGTGGCACTTTGCAAACTATTTGCGATTTAATGTGTCGATAAAAACTAACAGTGTAAGGGGTTGTGTCGCGCAAGCCCGCTACGACTGACTTACACTGAGCACCACCCTTCTCATCTGTAACAAGGAATAACCTATGGGCGTGATCAGTGAGTTCAAGGCCTTCGCGGTCAAAGGTAATGTGGTCGACATGGCCGTCGGTATCATCATCGGCGCCGCCTTCGGCAAAATTGTTTCCTCGTTTGTAGGCGACGTGGTAATGCCACCCCTCGGTCTGTTGATCGGCGGTGTGGACTTCGGTGACCTGGCGGTAACCCTCAAGGCCGCGCAAGGCGATGTGCCGGCCGTGGTGCTGGCGTACGGCAAGTTCATCCAGAGCGTGGTGGACTTCCTGATCGTCGCGTTTGCGATCTTCATGGGCGTGAAGGCGATCAACCGCCTGAAACGTGAAGAAGCTGTCGCGCCGAAGCTGCCACCGGTACCGACCAAGGAAGAAGTGTTGCTGGGTGAGATCCGCGATCTGCTCAAGGCACAGAACGACAAGCCGCTTTAACCAAGGCCGGCATGACAAAGGCGCCCGGTTGGGGCGCCTTTTTTATTACCAGTAATTCTCCACCGCGACCTGTCCAGGACGCCGGCTCAGGCTCAAGTTCATCTCGCGCTGCTTGAGCAGTTGCCGTGTGTCATCGACCATCTGCGGGTTGCCGCAGATCAGCACACGGGAGTGTTCCGGGGTGAGTTCGACGCCGGCCGCACGTTCCAGCTCGCCATTTTCAATCAGGGTGGTGATGCGCCCATTCAGCGCACCCGGCTGTTGCTCGCGGGTCACGATGGGGATGTACGTGAGCTTATGGGCGTACTCGGCCAGGTATTCTCGCTCGCCCAGCGCCGTGATCAGCGATTGGTAAGCCAGTTCCTTGGCCTCCCGGGCGCTGTAGACCAGCACGATGCGCTCGAATTTCTCCCAGACCTCGAAGTCCTGCAGGATCGACAGGAACGGCGCCACCCCGGTGCCCGTGCCCAACAGCCACAAGTCACGCCCGTCGACAAACCGGTTCAAGGTCAGGTACCCCGTGGCCTGACGTTCCACCAGCAAGGTGTCGCCCACCTGCAAGCGGCTCAGTTCGCTGGTGAACTCACCACCCGGAACCACGATGGAAAAAAAGTCCAGGTGCTCGTCAAACGGTGATGACACGATGGAATAGGCGCGCCACACGGTACTGCCATCCGCCTTGGTCACACCCAGGCGCACGAATTGGCCGGCGGTGAACCGAAAGCCGGGATCGCGAGTGGTGCGCAGCGTGAAGAGGCTGGGGGTCAGCGATTGCACATCGAGCAGGGTCTGCCGGGTAAATTTCTCAGCACTGGCCGTCATGGGGAACTCCGTTTTGCACAGACGCCTAGTGTCCCTCAAAGAGCGGCGCGCAAACACCGCTGATTTGTACTGGAATTGACCAAGACCCGCGCGATTGCCAGCCACAGGGTGCAATGAAGTGTTACAGCGGCAAGACATAAGTCCAAACCCCACAGGCACTCGTCAGACAAACTATTTAGCTATTAGCTTATTGGTCACACTTAACCCCTCGAAGTAACGCGGTGAATGCAATATCAATCTGACACCAGCTACAACCCCTTATTTCTGCTCTAAAAGTTGCGTGCCCTTTGACAACTTATGCAAAAGAAAAAAAATGTACAGCATACATAAGCCGAAAAAGCGCGAGGCCTATAACGTTTTTTTTATTCCACCATGTGGGCAATGTCCTACACTGGTTTCCGTGCAGCGTAGGGATGAGGACGTACCCACGCCACGTACAAATTCATGGAGATTGACCGATGGTGAACTGGCGTAATACTCGGCTCCCCAAACTGGAAGATAAAAACGAGATCACAAGTGCATTCGAGATGGTTACCCATCACACCTTTGAACTCGGCTTCCCCTACTGTTCCTTTACAATGAGTTCTCAATTACCCAACCATGCAACCAAACCGATCCAGATCAACAACTATCCCGATGATTGGAATAACGCTTATCAGCAGTCGCACTTCTTCGATGTAGACCCCATTGTTGCCCAATGCAAACGTTCTGTACTGCCTGTTCTCTGGGCGGAAAAAGCATTCACCGGCACACCGGGTTTGTGGTCCCTGGCCGAATCGCAGGGTGTGCACCTGGCATGGACCCAACCGGTGCATGATTTTCAAGGGGTCTACAGCATGCTGACCCTGGGGCGTGGCACCGGCGAGATCAGCCCGCAAGAGTTGTATGAAAAAGCCGGGCAGGTGCTGTGGTTGTGCCATGCGATGCACGCGGTAGTGGCACAGAAATACGCAGGCGAGCGCGCGCCCCTGCCGGCCTGCAAACTGACGCCGCGGGAAACCGAAATCCTCAAGTGGTCAGCCATGGGCAAGACCGCCGGCGATATCGCGACAATCCTGTGTTTGTCAGAGCGCACGGTGGGGTTTCACATCAAAAGTACGTTCAACAAATTGGGAGTCAACAACAAGATAGCCGCTGTGCTGTGCGCCTCCAAAGCGGGGCTGTTTTGACCGATGTGCAAACACCGCATGTAATCCCCCCGGAAAAAACGTAACATTTACGGCCAATTCTGAGTGATGTCGCCGCCCCCTGGGTCGCTTCGCAGTTCACTCAGGCGGTTTGCCCGGCAACCGCCGAACACCCATCGATGACCCAGAGCCTCCCCCGCCATGCCCCTGCTCGAAAGCCCCTTCGCCCAGCTCGATCTGATTCGCCAGCCTGAACAGCACAACGATCCGCTGCAAGCCTTCGACGCCGCCGACGAGTACCTGCTCAGCCATCTGGCCCAACAGCAGCCCAGCGCTGCCACCCGCGTGCTGGTCCTCAATGACAGCTTCGGCGCACTGGCAGCCAGTCTTCAAGGCCAGGTGCAGGTGACTTCCAGCGGCGACTCGTTCCTGGCGGCCCAAGGGCTGGAGAAAAATCTGGTGCGCAACGGCAAGGCCTTTGACGCTGTGCCATTCCTTCCTGCCAGCCAACACCCGGAAGGGCCGTTCGACCGCGTGCTGATCCGCGTGCCCAAAACCCTCGCCCTGCTGGAAGAGCAGTTGATTCGCCTGCAAGGCCAACTCGCTCCAGGCGCCGAAGTGATCGCCGGCGCGATGATCAAGCACCTGCCACGGGCGGCGGGCGACTTGCTGGAGCGCTACATCGGGCCGATGCAGGCTTCGCTGGCGGTGAAAAAGGCGCGCCTGCTGATCGCGACCGTCGAGGACCGCCCGACCGCCGTGTCGCCCTACCCGACCCGCTATACCCTCGACACACCGGCCATCGCATTGCTCAACCACGCCAACGTGTTCTGCCGCGAAGGCCTGGACATCGGCACCCGCGCCTTCTTGCCGCACCTGCCGAAAAACCTGGGCAGCGCCCGCGTGGCGGACCTGGGATGCGGCAACGGCGTGTTGGCGATCGCCAGCGCGCTGCAAAACCCCGATGCCCACTACACCTTGGTGGACGAGTCCTACATGGCCGTTCAATCGGCGCAGGAGAACTGGCAGGCGGCCGTGGGCGAGCGCGACGTTACGGTCCGCGCTGCCGATGGTTTGGCCGGCCAGGAAGCCGACTCCCTCGATGTGGTGCTGTGCAACCCGCCGTTCCATCAGCAGCAAGTGGTCGGCGATTTCCTCTCCTGGCGTATGTTCCAGCAGGCCCGCGAAGCCCTGGTGGTGGGCGGCGCACTGTATATAGTCGGCAACCGTCACTTGGGCTATCACGCCAAATTGGCGCGCCTGTTCAGAGGCGTCGAGCAAGTCGCCGCCACGCCCAAATTCGTCATCCTCAAGGCGCGCAAATAAAAAAACCCTGCTTCTCTCGCGAAAAGCAGGGCTGAAAAGCCGGGCCGCAAAGCCCGGATGGGATGTCAGTGGGTGGTCAGGCCGGCCGCATTCATGAACATGCGCATCAGGCTGGCCACGACAAACAGGGCCAGCACGCTGCCGGTCCAGATCATCGCCAGCCACCCCAGGCGCCGCCACAACGGCTGTTTCTCGGCCTGTTCAATTTCGTGCAACGTAGGTTTGCCGGACATGCTGCGACCCTCCTAGTGATAACCGTCTTCGTGGGTGACCTTGCCGCGGAACACGTAGTAGCTCCAGAACGTGTAGCCCAGGATGAACGGGATGATGAACAACGTGCCCACCAGCATGAAGCCCTGGCTCTGCGGCGGTGCGGCAGCGTCCCAGATCGACACGGAGGGTGGAATGATGTTCGGCCACAAGCTGATGCCCAACCCGCTGTAGCCAAGGAAGATCAGCACCAGCGTCAGCAGGAACGGCGTGTAGTGCGCATTACGCGCCACGGCGCGGATCAGCCCGTACAAGGTCACCAGCACCAGGATCGGCACGGGCAGGAACCAGAACAGATTCGGCAAGGTAAACCAGCGCGAGGCGATTTCCGGGTGAGTCAGCGGGGTCCAGATGCTGACGATACCTATCACGGCCAGCAACGCGTAAGCCAATGGCCGCCCCAGGTTGTGCATCTTTTCCTGCAACGGGCCTTCAGTCTTCATGATCAGCCAGGTGCAGCCCAGCAAGGCGTATGCCACGATCAGCGCCACGCCGCAGAACATCGTGAACGGCGTGGCCCAATCCAGCGAACCACCGGCAAACTGGCGATCCACCACCGGAATGCCATCAATGAACGCCCCCAACGCCACGCCCTGGAAGAACGTCGCCGCCAGCGAGCCACCGATGAACGCCTTGTCCCACAGGTGACGCTTGTGGTCCTTGGCCTTGAAACGGAACTCGAAGGCCACACCGCGGAAGATCAGCCCGATCAGCATCAGGATCAGCGGCAGGTACAACGCCGACAACACCACCGAATAAGCCAGCGGGAATGCGCCGAACAACGCCGCGCCCCCCAATACCAGCCAGGTCTCGTTACCGTCCCACACGGGGGCGACGGTGTTCATCATCACGTCACGGTCGACTTTGCCGGGAATAAACGGAAAGAGGATGCCGATACCCAGGTCGAAGCCGTCCATCACCACGTACATCATGATGCCGAAGATGATGATCACGGCCCAGATCAGCGGAAGATCAATACCCATCTCAATGCCCCTTGTGCTGGATGTCGTCATGGTCGTTGTCGGTGCCATCATCGGCAGCGGACAACGGACGCGCTGGGGTGCGTTTCTGGCCAGGCCCGCCATGGGTTGGCTCGGTGGTGTCGTGGCTCACAGGGCCTTTGCGCACCAGGCGCATCATGTAGCCCAGGCCCGCGCCGAACAGCGCGAAGTACACCACCACGAACAACACCAGGGTGATAGTCATCTGCGCCAGGCTATGCCCGGAGGACGCATCCGCCGTGCGCATCAAGCCGTAGACCACCCACGGCTGGCGGCCGATTTCGGTGGTGAACCAGCCGGCAAGAATCGCGATCAGGCCGGATGGCCCCATCCACAACGCCAGGTACAGGAACGGCTTGGACGTATACAACCGATCGCCCTTGCGCAGCCAGAGGCTGAACAGACCCGTGAAGATCATCAGGAAACCCAGCCCGACCATGACCCGGAACGACCAGAACACGATGGTCGAGTTGGGACGGTCCTCAGGCGGGAACTCCTTGAGCGCCGGCACCTGTTTGTCCAGGGAGTGGGTGAGAATCAGGCTGCCCAGGTACGGAATTTCCACCGCGTACTTGGTTTTTTCTGCCTTCATGTCCGGCCAGCCGAACAGGATCAACGGGGTCGGCTCGTTGCCGACATTCTCCCAGTGGCCTTCGATCGCGGCGATTTTCGCCGGCTGGTGCTTCAGGGTGTTGAGACCATGGAAGTCACCGATCACCGCCTGGATAGGCGCAACGATCAACGCCATCCACATCGCCATCGAGAGCATCTTGCGGATCGCCGGGCTGTCCTTGCCACGCAGCAGGTGCCACGCCGCCGAGGAGCCGACGAAGAACGCCGTGGCCACGAACGCCGCCGTGGCCATGTGTGCCAGGCGATACGGGAACGACGGGTTGAACACCACGGCAAACCAATCGGTGGGAATTACACGCCCGTCGATGATTTCAAAGCCCTGGGGCGTCTGCATCCAGCTGTTGGACGAGAGGATCCAGAACGTCGAGATCAACGTACCGATGGCCACCATCACGGTGGAGAAGAAGTGCAGGTTGCGCCCGACCTTGTTCCAGCCGAACAGCATCACACCAAGGAAACCGGCCTCGAGGAAGAAGGCCGTGAGCACTTCGTATGTCAGCAGCGGCCCGGTGACGGCGCCGGCGAAGTCCGAGAAGCGGCTCCAGTTGGTGCCAAACTGATAGGCCATGACCAACCCGGAGACCACGCCCATGCCGAAGTTGACGGCAAAGATCTTCGACCAGAAATGGTAGAGGTCACGGTAGGTGTCGTTATGGGTCTTGAGCCACAAGCCTTCCAGCACCGCAAGGTAACTGGCCAGGCCGATGGTGATCGCCGGGAACAGGATGTGGAACGAGATGGTGAATGCAAATTGAATTCGGGCGAGATCTAGCGCCTCCAAACCGAACATATGTCTTCCTCTGTCAGGTAATACCGGCTGCTGGCGGGAGCCTGCACCCACTGCCCCCACGGATATGGAGTGTGTCGAATTTCAATTCGTTTCTTTTTTAACCAACCACGTCGGGAATCCGGCCCTAAGGCCACCGGATCAATTCCCGAACGGGTTTTGATCTGGATCAAGCATTGCTGAAAGAGTAGTCCGGATTTGGCTGTAGGACGGCGTGGTCTTTTGCCGCGTGACAGACTGCCTCAGCTCAGTTCTTGCAACTATCTGTTACAACTTAGTGATAATCTCGGCACTTCCTCCGGCTCTGACCTGAATTCCCGATGCCTAGTGAACCCGTGTTGCTGTTGCGTCACCACCGCCCTTTCATCGCGTTCTGGCTGGCGCGGATTTTCACCGCCAGCGGCTTCCAGATGCTCACCGTCGCCATTGGCTGGAACCTCTACCAGTTGACCGGCAACGTGCTGGACCTGGGTTTGGTCGGCCTGGTGGAGTTCGTGCCGCGCGTCCTGTTCATGTTGCACACCGGGCATGTGGCCGACCGCTACGAGCGACGCAAGGTGGCGGCCATCTGCCAGACCTTGCAGGCTTTGATTGCGCTGTCCCTGGCCATCGGCGGCCTGACCGGCAACGTGACCCGCGAGATGATCTTCATCCTTGCCTTCCTGCTGGGCGCCGCACGCTCCTTCGAAATGCCCACCACCCAGGCGATGTTGCCGAGCATCGTGCCCAGCGCACTGTTCCCGCGTGCCGTGGCGTCATCGCAGTCGGCCCAGCAACTGGCAACCATTGTCGCGCCGGCCCTCGGCGGTTTGCTCTATGCGTTCGGCAGCGTGTGGGTCTACGGTCCCACCGTGGTGCTGTACTTGATTGCCTGCGTGCTGACCCTCAACCTGCCCGCCCGCCAGACCCCGCTCAACAAAGGCAAGGCCACCCTGGATTCGCTGCTGGCCGGGATCCGTTTCATCCGCAGCCGCCCGGACATCCTCGGCGCGATTTCCCTGGACCTGTTCGCCGTGCTGCTCGGCGGTGCCACTGCACTGCTGCCAGTGTTCGCCAAGGACATCCTGCTCACCGGCGCCTGGGGCCTGGGCCTCCTGCGCTCGGCGCCGGCGGTAGGCGCGCTGTTGATGTCATTGTGGCTGGCGCGCTTCTCGGTAGACCGCCATGTCGGCCGCGTGATGTTCACCGCCGTCGGCGTGTTCGGCGTGGCGACCATCGCCTTCGGCCTGTCCACCTCGTTCTGGTTCTCATTGGCGGTGCTGGTGGTGCTGGGCGCGGCGGACATGATCAGCATGGTGATCCGCGCCTCGTTCGTGCAGTTGGAAACGCCGGATGAAATGCGCGGACGCGTGAGTGCGGTCAACGGCCTGTTTATCGGCGCGTCCAACCAGTTGGGCGAGTTTGAATCGGGGATTACCGCGCACTGGTTTGGCACGGTGCCAGCCGTGGTCATGGGCGGAATCGGTACGCTGGTGGTGACCGGGGTGTGGATAAAACTGTTCCCGACCCTGGCCAACCGCGACCGCATGCATGTGCCGGTGGAAGAGCCCGCGGCCCAACCTGCAACCTGACCTGGTGTTGAAACAGGGCCACTGTGGGAGATTGCCCTCTCCCACAGCGGCTCATCACTGGCGTGAAGATGGGCGTTACAGCACCTTATCCAGGGTGATCGGAAACGCCCGCACCCGCTTGCCGGTCGCGTGATACACCGCATTCGCCACCGCCGCCGCCACCCCGACAATGCCGATTTCACCCACGCCCTTGGACCCCAGCGCGTTGACGATCTCGTCGTGTTCCTCGACAAACACCACGTCGACCTCGCCAATGTCCGCATTCACCGGGATGTGATACTCGGCCAGGCTGTGGTTCATGAAGCGCCCCAGCTGATGGTCAGTCTGGGTTTCTTCATGCAGCGCCATGCCGATGCCCCACACCACACCGCCGAGGATCTGGCTGCGGGCCATTTTCGGATTGACCACACGCCCTGCTGCAATCGCGCTGACCACCCGGCTGACCTTGACGGTGCCCAGGTCTTCATCGACCCGAACCTCCACAAACACCGCCGAATGCGTGGCCGTGGCATAACCTTCGCGCTGCTTGTCCGGTTCACTGTCGACCTGCACCTCCAGCGCGTCTTTGCCAGCATCCTTGACCAACTGCGCCAGCGACACACTCACATCGCCGGTATGCAAATGGCCGTCGTCAAAGCGCACCGCCTCGGCGTCCTTGAACACTGGGTAAGTCTGGCGGGCGATGTCCAGCAACTGGGCATTCAAGGCCTCGCAGGCTTGCTGCACGGCGGTGCCGACGGAGGACACCGTGAATGAACCGCCCTGCAACGGCGCAGTGGGCAGTGATGAATCGCCCAGCAGAAACACCACGTCTTCGACCGCTACACCGCTGGCCTGCGCTGCAATTTGGGTCATCACCGTATAGGTGCCAGTGCCGATATCGGTGGTGGCGCTGCTGACGGTCAACTTGCCCTGCGCATCGATGCGCGCCTTGGCGCTGGCCTTCATTTGCATGGCTTCCCACACGCCGCCCGCCATGCCCCAGCCGATCAACTGCCGCCCGTCACGCATACTGCGCGGTTCCGGGTTGCGCTGGTGCCAGCCAAAACGCTCGGCGCCTTCGCTGTAGCATTCGCGCAAGGCCTTGCTGGACCAAGGTTTGTCCTCGTTCTGGTTGCGCTCGGCGTAGTTGATCAAGCGCAGTTGCACCGGGTCGATACCCAACGCGCACGCCAGTTCGTCCATCGCGCACTCCAGGCCGATTACCCCCAGAGCGGCGCCGGGCGCACGCATGTCCAGCGGGGTGAAGACATCCAGCGGCACCAGGTTGTAGGTCAATTGCACGTTGTCGCAGTGATAGAGCATGCCGCTCCACTCCACGACGTGCTCGCTGAAATCCTCGAAACGAGAGGTCTGGCCCGTCGCGGTATGACCGAGGGCGACCAGCCTGCCATCAGCCGCAGCGCCCAGCTGCAAGCGCTGCAAGGTGCGCGGGCGATAGCCGAAGGTAAACATCTGCTGGCGCGTGAGGGTGACACGCACTGAACGCTTGAGCGCCAGGGACGCCATCACGGCCAGCGGCAGTTGGTACTGCGGACGCAAGCCGGAGCCGAACGCGCCGCCGACGAACGCCGCGAAGATCCGCACCTGGCTTTTATCCAGGCCAAATACTGCCTGTACATAGGCCTGGCAGTTCTGCGGCCCCTGGGTCTTGTCATGGATGTGCAGGGTGCCATCGGGCTGGTACAGCACCGTGCTGGCATGGGGTTCCATGGGGTTGTGATGCTCGACGGGGGTGCTGTAGTGCACGTCCAGGCTCACGGCGGCGGTGCTCCAGTGAGCCTGGAAGTCACCGCGCGGCGCGGGCGGAGTCTGGGGCGATGCGTGCACCTGGTGCTGCTGGGCGATCAGGTCGGTGTCGAAGGCCTCGCTCGCGTACTCGATCTCCACCAGCGAACCGGCATGCCGCGCCAGCTCCAGGTTGTCGGCGATGACCAGGGCCAGCGGCTGGCCGCTGTACAGCACTCGGTCGTTGTACAGCGGTCGGAAGGGCGAGCCATCCGCGGCATCGGCATCAGCAAAGGCCTCGTCGTAACTGGCGATGTTCGGACGGTTGAGGTGGTCGATCACGCTGATCACGCCCGGCAGCGCCAAGGCTTTGGAGGCATCGATCCTGACGATTCGCCCCTTGGCGACCGTGCTGGAGACAACGCTGCCGTGAAGCAGGCCGGCCTCGGGAAACTCACCCGCATACCGCGCCTGACCGGTGACCTTGAGCAGGCCGTCAACTCGGTCCAGCGGCTTGCCGATAGCACTCATGATGGTTCTCCCGCGACAGCGGCGTCGCTCAGGGCACGGATGATTGCGCGGCGCGCCAGCTTGATCTTGAACCCGTTGTGCGCCAGCGGCTCGGCATTGAGCAACAGCGCGTCAGCCGCGGCGCTGAACGTCTCGCGGCTGACTGTCTGGCCGATCAGCAACGCTTCCACGGCGCGATCACGCCAGGGTTTGTGGGCCACGCCGCCCAGGGCCAGGCGCGCATCGATAATCTGGTCACCGTCCAGTTCCAATGCGGCGGCGACGGACACCAGCGCAAACGCGTAGGACGCACGGTCACGTACTTTCAGGTAGTTGCTGTGGCTGGCCAGATTATCGGCGGGCAGCTCGATGGCGGTGATCAGCTCGTCGTCGGCCAACAAGTTGTCACGCTGCGGCGTGTCGCCGGGCAGGCGGTGGAAGTCGGCAAACTCGATGACCCGCGCGCCGCCGCGGCCTTCGACATGCACACGCGCCGCCAGTGCCGCCAGCGCGACGCACATGTCCGACGGGTGAGTGGCCACGCACGCATCGCTGGCGCCCAGGATCGCGTGGATACGGTTCAGGCCGGTGCGCGCCGGGCAGCCGCTGCCAGGTTCACGCTTATTGCACGGCACGCCGGTGTCATAAAAGTAATAGCAGCGGGTACGTTGCAGCAGATTGCCGCCGGTACTGGCCATATTGCGCAGCTGCGGCGAGGCGCCCGCCAGGATCGCCTGGGACAGCAGCGGGTAACGCGCTTCGATCAGCGGGTGCCAGGCCAGGTCGGCATTGCTCACCAGGGCGCCGATGCGCACGCCGCCCGCGACGGTTTCTTCCACCTCGCGCAACGCAAGCCCGGTGATATCGATGAGGTGCTCGGGGCGGCTGATGTTTTCTTTCATCAGGTCAAGCAGGTTGGTGCCGCCGGCGATAAAACGCGAGGTGGCACTGCTCAGGTTCACCGCTTCGCGGACATCGGCAGGTTTGCTGTAGTGGAAAGGGTTCATCGCTCACCTCCCACGACATCTTCAATGGCGTCGCGAATATTGCTGTAGGCCCCGCAGCGGCACAGGTTGCCGCTCATCAGCTCCTGAATCTGCGCGCTGTCGTGGGCGCGGCCTTCATTGATCAGGCCCACGGCGGAGCAGATCTGGCCAGGGGTGCAGTAGCCACACTGGAAGGCGTCATGCTTGATGAACGCCTGTTGCATCGGGTGCAGCACATCGCCGCTCGCCAGACCTTCAATGGTGGTCAGCTCCGCGCCGTCGCACATCACCGCCAGGGTCAGGCAGGCGTTGACGCGCTTGCCATCGCGCAACACCGTGCAGGCGCCACATTGGCCATGGTCACAGCCTTTTTTGCTGCCGACCAGGTCAAGCTGCTCGCGCAGCAGATCAAGCAGGGTGCTCCAAGGCAACACATCCAGCTGACGTTCCTGGCCATTGAGGCGCAGGCGGATCGAATGGCTGACGAACGGCTGGGCCGTCGCGCCATGGGGAGTTGCGCTCATAAACACCTCACGGGTTGGTGTACGTCCGCGGCGTTCAGGAAAATCGCCGTCTCAGGGGTACGACTTCCCGGGGTTTTGAGCGTTCAAGATGATTGATCAGCGGATATTGAGCAGGGTCTTCAGGGTGTTCTGCGGGCCGTTGATCGACGAGTTGCTGTATTGAAACCAGCCGGAGGCTTCGACGTTCAGGTCGAACACATAGATGTAGCCCATCAGTGTGCCCGCGCCGTTGCACGCCTGACTGACGCTGCCGACCTGGCACACCGGTGTACGTTTACCGTTCAATTCGGCGCCGTCGAAGCGGCCAACGGGGTTGTTGCCCAGCCCGACTTCCATCACCGACACCTGGGTAGGTCCTCGGTGCGTGCACATCTGTGTGCTCTGCGCGCGCTCGGGGATGGTTTCGACGCAGCGCGCCGACTCGACCTTGAATACCCGGACCTCGCTCAACGCCGGTGCAGGCGCGCCCCACGCCGGTGCTGCGCCCAGCCACAGGCTGAGACAGGGGATCAGGGCTAGACTCCACGGGCGGGCGTTTTTCATGCTGCGGGCGACCTTTGTTTAAACGTCGGCGCAGTATGCCTCAAGGCCCCGGCTGCTGGTATGATGCGCCGCTTTTTCCGATCCTCTCTGAAACCAAAGGCGCTTGGCGCAGTTTGTGCTTTGACTTAGAGGTCAACAAATCACGACGCAAGAGCGCGTCACAGGGAGCAGGCATGCTGGAAAAGCTGTTTCAACTCAAGGCACACAACACCAACGTGCGCACCGAGATCCTCGCGGGCATCACGACATTCCTGGCCATGGCCTACATCCTGTTCGTGAACCCGAGCATTCTCGGCGAAACGGGCATGGACAAGGGCGCGGTGTTCGTCGCGACGTGCCTGGCAGCGGCCATCGGTTCGACCGTGATGGGCCTGATCGCCAACTACCCGATCGCGCTCGCGCCGGGCATGGGCCTCAACGCCTTCTTTACCTACACCGTGGTGCTGCACATGGGCCACACCTGGCAGGTGGCACTGGGCGCGGTATTCATTTCGGCAGTGCTGTTTTTCCTGCTGTCGATCTTCCGCATTCGTGAGTGGATCATCAACGCCATCCCCCTGCCCCTGCGCTCGGCGATTGCCGCCGGTATCGGCCTGTTCCTGGCGTTGATCGCGCTGCACAACGCCGGGATCGTGGTGAGCAACCCGGCGACCATGGTGGGCCTGGGCGACCTGACCAAACCGGCGCCGATCCTGGCGACCATCGGTTTCGCGCTGATCGTCGCGCTGGAAGCCCTGGCCGTTCGCGGCGCGGTGCTGATCGGCATTCTGGCAGTCACCATCGCCTCCATCGCCTTGAGCGTCACCCCGTTCGGCGGCGTGGTCTCGATGCCTCCGTCACTGGCCCCGACCTTCCTGCAGTTGGACATCAAGGGCGCACTGGACATCGGCCTGGTCAGCGTGATCTTCGCCTTCCTGTTCGTCGACCTGTTCGACAACTCCGGCACCCTGATCGGCGTCGCCAAGCGCGCCGGCCTGATGGGCAAGGATGGCCACATGCCGAAAATGGGCCGTGCGCTGATTGCCGACAGCACCGCCGCCATGGCCGGTTCCCTGCTGGGCACCTCGACCACCACCAGCTACATCGAATCGGCCGCAGGCGTGAGCGCCGGTGGCCGTACCGGCCTCACGGCCATCGTGGTCGCGATCCTGTTCCTGCTGGCCCTGTTCTTCTCGCCGCTGGCCGCCAGCGTACCCGCCTTCGCCACTGCGCCGGCGCTGCTGTTCGTGGCCGTGCTGATGACCCAGGGCCTGGCCGAAATCGACTGGGACGACATTACCGTTGCAGCGCCGGTGGTGGTCACCGCCCTGGCGATGCCTTTCACTTACTCCATCGCCAACGGCATCGCCTTCGGCTTCATCGCGTGGACCGCCATCAAGCTGCTTTCGGGCCGCTACCGTGAGCTGAACCCGGCGCTGGTGATCCTGTCGATCCTGTTCGTGATCAAGCTGGGCTGGTTCAACGCATGACTTTCGACGCCGCAAGCTACACCGCTCAACTGCAAGACAAGGTCACGCGCTTGCGTGACCTGCTCGCACCATTCGATGCACCGCAGCCACAGGTCTTCGATTCGCCGCTGCAGAACTTCCGCCTGCGGGCGGAGTTCCGCCTGTGGCGCGAAGGCGGTGAGCGCCACTACGCGATGTTCTCCCAGGACGACAAGCGCACGCCGATCCTGATCGAAGCGTTCCCCATCGCCAGCCTGCGCATCAACCAACTGATGCCCCAGCTCAAGGCCGCCTGGCAAGCCAGCGCTGCCCTGAGCCACAAGCTGTTCCAGGTGGAGTTCCTTACCACCCTGGCCGGCGATGCGATGATCACCCTGTGTTATCACCGCCCCCTGGACGAGCATTGGCACACCGCCGCCAACAAGCTGGCGGCTGACTTGAACGTGAGCATCATCGGCCGCTCCAAGGGCAAACGCGATGTGATCGGCCACGATTACGTGGTGGAAAAACTCGATGTCGGCGGACGCACCTTCAGCTACCGCCAACCCGAAGGCGCCTTCACCCAGCCCAACGGCACGGTGAACCAGAAGATGCTGAACTGGGCCTATGAAGCGCTGGGCGACCGCCCGGATGATCTGCTGGAGCTGTACTGCGGCAACGGCAACTTCACCCTGCCGCTGGCGACCCGCGTGCGCAACGTACTGGCCACCGAAATCAGCAAGACATCGGTGAATGCGGCGCTGAGCAACCTCGATGAAAACGCGGTGAACAATGTCACCCTGGTGCGCCTCTCTGCCGAAGAACTTACCGAAGCCCTCAACGACGTGCGCCCGTTCCGCCGCCTGCAAGGCATCGACCTGAAAAGCTACGAATTCGGCAGCGTCTTCGTCGACCCGCCTCGCGCCGGCATGGACCCGGACACCTGCGAGCTGACCCGCCGCTTCGACAACATCCTCTACATCTCCTGCAACCCGGAGACGCTGGCGGCGAACATTGCGCAATTGCACGACACGCACAAGATTACCCAGTGCGCGATGTTCGACCAGTTCCCGTGGACCCACCACATGGAATCCGGGGTGTTATTGACTCGGCGGTAAATCAACGTCCTCCGCAGGCTTCTTGCGTGGCCTCCCACCCTTCTTGCCATTGGCTCGGGCGGCGGCGGCCTTGGCGGCGCTGCTTTTGCGACCATTGCGCGAGGCCACCAGGCTGGTGGCCAGGTCCATCAGCGGTTTGCTGGTGGCGATCAGGCCCGTGACCGAAACATCCAGGTCCCGGGCCTCACAGCACAGTGCCTTGCCGCCAAAGCCGACTTCCAGTTGCTCAAAGTCCTTCAAGGAAAACCCCTCGAACTCGGGCAAGCCCGCCACCGGCAGTACAACGCGACTGCCGTCGCTGAAACCGATGGAAATGCAGTTGTCCTCGTAGCGCACAGAGCTGGCGCGCGCATACAGGTGCCGTGTCTTGCGCCCGCGGGCGATCGCCTTTTCGACGTCGGCTTCAGTGAGCGGTTTATAGGGGCCCGTTTTGGCTTTTACGATTTTCATAAATCAATCCCCACGAAGTCTGGTGCTCTCACCAGTGTCAAAATTGTCCGTTGCGCCACGACATCGTGCCGGGCGCTCGCGATAACATGGACTCCACGTCGAATAACCAACCCAGGCACCAATTCACCGGCCTCCCAATCCCAGGAATGATTCTCCAGGCAGACCGTTTGCAGGTATTCCCACCAGATCCTGCGAGCCCGCGCCAAGTAATGCCGCTGCATGATCGCCCCGCGTATTTCCTTCAATACCGCCATGGGCGGCTGCCTCCGCTCAGGCTCCACGTCCCACAGCTCAACTTCCCCATCCAGGAAACTGAAACGAAAACGCGCATCCCACTCCTTTCCCCTCACGTGCACGTGGGGCGGGCAGTGCTCATCCCTGATAAACACCGAAATCACATATCCCTTGTAAGCGCCTACTCTCATCGTAACCCATCCGTTAGGTTATTTTCCGCCAGGTAACAATTTTTCCGTGTCACCCGACAACCGGCTCCGTTTCCTCGAAGCTGTTTCACAGATTAGTAAGCATAAAAAACCCGGCGAATGCCGGGTTGTAACCGCTCATGCCGAGGGTTGGAAATACCCCGCCAAGGCCCGCAAGTCCTGTTCGTTCAGTAACCCCGCGTAATATTTCAGCTGAATCCTCGCCAGCAGGTAAGCATGCCGAGCACCTGCCAGGTCGCGGCGGGCGGTGAAGAGTTGTTGTTCGGCGTCGAGCACATCGAGGTTGACCCGCTCACCGCCCGTGACGCTCTTTTTGGTCGCATCCACCAGCGCCGTGGCAGCGCTCACGGCCATCTCATAGGCACGCACTTTCGCTGCACCGCTGGTGTTGAGGTTGAACTGCTTGCGCAACTCCACCAGGGTGGCGGAGGTGTGGGCATCCAGTTCATATTGGGCCTGAGACAGTTGGTTCGCCGCCTGGCGCGTGGACGCCGACACCGACCCTCCTGCAAACAGCGGCAGGCTGACCTGGATGCCGACGCTGTTGGTGTCGTACTTCTGGTTGTAGGTACTTTCGGATTCCGATTGGGTCTGGCGACTGCTGGCGTACAGGCTGACCTTGGGCAGATGCCCGGCGCGCTTGCGTTCCACTTCATAGGACGCCACGTCCAGGGCGTGGTGCTGGGACTTGAGCTCCGGGTTGTTGGCCATCGCCATTTCGCGCCAAGTATCGAAGCGGCTGGGCTCCAACGGCGCAATAGTGAACGCGCGGGTCAGCGGCGCCAGCGCTTCGATCTGCAGCGGCTGACCGACAATGGCTTCCAGTTCACGCAAGGCGCTGTCCTGGGCATCCAGCGCTTCGATTTCCTCGGCCTGGGCCAGGCTCAGGCGCGCCTGGGTTTCCAGCACATCGGTGCGTGTGCCCTCGCCGCCTTTGAGCAGCCGGTCATTGAGGTGCAGGCGCTCGACAAAAGCGCGTTTCTGCGCGCGGCTCAGTTCGATGCGCTCCTGGGCCAGCAACGCCTGGCTGTAGGCACTGAGTACACGCACCGCCAGTTCCTGGCTCTTGCCGCGAAAACGTTCATCGGCCATCAGTGCCTGGGCCGTGCCTTGGCGAAAGCGTGCGTAGGCTTCGTAATCCAGCAGCGGCTGCTGCAAGGTCAGGGTCGAGGCGTAACTGCGGTAGTCGCGATCAGTGCTGACATCGCCCGCCGTCACTTCGGATTCGTTGCGCGAATTGTTGTAGTTCCACGACAGCGTAGGCAGCAGCGCCGCGCGGCCGATCACGCGATTTTCCTCGCCAGCCTCGCGTTCCTGGATCGCTGCCTGAAAGGTCGGATCATTGCGCAGGGCCAGGTCGTAGGCGTCCAGCAAGCCCAGGGCTTGAGCCGTCGGGACGGTGCTCAACAACAGGGTCAGCAGCAGCGCCTTCATTCTTCCACCAGGGCCATGTGGGTACGATCCAGCAAGGGTTTGAACAGGTAGTTGAGCATCGAGCGCTCGCCAGTCTTGATGAAGGTTTCCACCGGCATGCCCGGGCGGATCTGTGCGCCGTCCAGTTGTTGCATGCCGGCCTCGCTGACCTGGGCACGCACGGTGTAATACGGCTCGTCGGTACGCTCATCGACCTGCCGGTCGGCGGACACCAGTGACACCTCACCGGCCACCCTCGGGGTGGTGGCCTGGTTGAACGCCGAGAAAATCAGCTCCACCGGCAGGCCTGGGTGCACCTTGTCGACCATCTGCACCGGCACCCGTGCTTCCACCAGCAGCGGCTCGCCTTGGGGCACGATGTCCATCAGCGCCTGGCCGGGTTTGATCACACCGCCTTCGGTGTACACCTCCAAGCCCACCACGACGCCGGACGCCGGCGCACGCACGAGGCTGTTGGCCAACTCGAACTCGGCCGAGGCCAGGCGATTACGCAGGTCATCGCTGCGAGTGCGGGTCTCGGCCAATTGGCCGCGCAGGTCTTTCTGGAAATCCTCGCCGAGCTGACGGATGCGCAGGCGCAGCTCCAGCACCTGGCGTTGCAACTGGCCGATGCGGCCGTAATCCTCGGCGATGCTGCCGTTGATCTGTGAATACAGGCGCTCACTGTCGAGCAGGCGATTGCGCGGGATGTAGCCGTCACGCGCCAGCTCCCGCAGGCCCTGCAATTGCTCGTTCAGGGCAGCGCGTTGCTGCAGCTTGCTGGCTTGGGAGTCGCGCGTGCCACGCACCTGCGCCTCCGCCCCGGCGATGGTTTCGCGCAGGCCCTGTTGCTCGGTGGCCAGGGACTGTGCACGGCTGGCGAACAGCTGCCGTTGCAGGTTCAGGGTGGCGGCCGCCTCCGGGTCGTCGAGCAGTTCGGACCCGAAAGTGATAGCCGACAGCCCTTCGCTTTCCGCACGCAAGCGCGCTTCGCTGGCGAGGGACGCGAGGTACTGGCTGCGCAGGGACTGCATCTGGCCCCGCAACGGCGTTTCCTTCAAGCGCAGCAGTATCTGACCGGCCTTGACCACCTCACCGTCCCGTACCTCGATCCGCTCGACAATGCCCCCGGCAGGGTGCTGCACGGTCTTGCGATGGCCCGAGACCATGACTTTGCCCGACACCGCCACGCCCTTGTCCAACGGCGCCAGCGCCGCCCAGCCGAGGAACCCGGCAAAGCCGCCGAGCACCAGCAGCCACCCCAGGCGCGAATATTTCTTGTCATCCAGCGCCAGCACGTTGTTGGGCGTGTCGCTGACCAGTACCGGTTTGCTCATGCCTGTTTTCCTTCACCGAGGCGGTAACTCATGCTCAGGGTCGACACGGGTTTGGCGGTGGCAGGCTTCTGCCGCGCCTCCAACACCCGCGCAGTGGGGCCGAAGGCTTGCAACTGGCCGTCCTTGAGGATCAGCAGTTGATCGGTCAGGCTCAGCACGTTGGCTTTGTGGGTGATCAGGATCACGGTCCGGCGCTGCTGCTTGAGCTGAGTGATGGCTTGGAGCAAGGCCTGCTCGCCCACTTCGTCGAGGTTGGAATTGGGCTCGTCAAGCACGATCAGCGCCGGCAGGCCGTAGAGTGCACGGGCCAGGGCGACGCGCTGCTTTTGCCCCCCGGACAAACCGGCACCGCCCTCGCCCAGCGGGGTGTCGTAGCCGTGGGGCAGTTGCAGGATCAAGTCATGTACACCGGCCATTTGTGCGGCCGCCAGGACCTTGTCAGCGTCCACCTCGGCAAACCGCGCGATATTTTCGGCGATGCTGCCGGCGAACATTTGAATGTCCTGGGGCAGGTAGCCGATGTGCGGACCCAGTTGGCGTTTGTCCCACTGGACCAAGTCGGCACCGTCCAGCCGCACCTTGCCGGTCAGCGGCGCCCAGGCACCCACCAGCACCCGGGCCAGGGTGGATTTACCGCAGCCCGACGGGCCGATCACCCCCAGCACGTCCCCCGCTGGCAGCGTAAATGCCAGGTTGGCCAGCGCGGGCCGGCGACTGCCGGGAGCGCAGGCGCTGACGTGCTCGATGCTTAATTGGCCCTTGGGCGCCGGCAGGCTCATGTGTGCCGCGCGGGCCGGGTTCGCGTCGAGCAATTGCGACAAACGCTCGTAAGCCAGGCGCGCCGAGCCCCACTGTTTCCACACGCCGATCAGTTGGTCGATGGGCGTCAGCACCCGGCCCATCAAGATCGAACCGGCAATCATCATCCCCGGGGTGATATCTCCCTGCACCGCCAGCAGGGCGCCGAGCCCCAGCACCAACGATTGCAAGGCCAGGCGAACGCCCTTGGACCAGGCGGTCACGGCGGCAGTCTTTTCGCTGGCCAGGTTTTGCTGGGCGAGGAACGCCTGGTGCTGGCCGAACCAGCGCGCACGCAGCGTGGCGAGCATGCCCATGGCCTCGATGGTGTCGGCATTGCGCAGGTGGCTGGTGGCCTGCTGGCTGGCGGCGATGGACAGCTGGCTGGCCAGCGCCATCGGCGCCTGGCTGACGCGGTGGTTGATCCACGCCAGCGCGATCAATATCACCGCGCCGCTCAACGCCAACAGACCCAGCCACGGGTGGAACAGAAAGATCACCAGCAGGTACACCGGAAACCACGGCGCATCGAAAAACGCGAATAACGCCTGGCCCGTTGCGAACTGGCGCAAGGTGGTCAAGTCATGCAGCGCCTGGCCGGCCGTCTGGGTGCCGCCCTTGAGTTGCGCTTCGAACGCGGCGTCGTAGACCCGCTGGTTCAAACGCATGTCCATTTGCGTGCCGAGGCGGATCACCACCTGGCTGCGCACCCACTCCAATGCGCCCATCAGGCCGAACAGGCCGAGGATCATCAGCGTCAGCATCAGCAGGGTCATCTGATTGCCCGACGCGAGCACTCGGTCGTACACCTGCAGCATGTAAAGCGCCGGGGCCAGCATCAGCAGGTTGATCACTGCCGAGAACAGGCCAATGTTGAAGAAGCCACTTTTATAGGCCGTGAGGGCGGCCAGGGTTTCGTTGCCGGCGTGGCGCATGCGGGGAATCTCGAAGGGTTGAGCGCGCAGCGTCGCCGCGTTGACAGGCGATACGACGCTGCGCAGAATTCGGCACCGCCGCCGCCCGAAGAATTAGAAGGCTTGGGCGACGGCGGTGTGACACGGCGAATGGGAGAGCGATCTTCCATTCGCTTTTTTCATGCAGCCAGGGTGTCAGGCAGCGATTGCCCAGTCCTGCGACACGTCTTGCACACCCACCAGTGCAACGTCGGTGGTGGCTGTGGACGCCGCGTGGCTGGCGACGGCAGCCGCGATGTCGTCGAAGGAGCTGTTGAGGTCTTCGCCGATTTCGCCCAGCAGTTCAGTGAGGACGGTCGCCAGCGCAGCGGTGTTGCCCTGCATCAGGCCGTAGATCACACCCTGAACTTCGTTACCGACGCGGCCGGCATCCGAAGCAGCGCTCAGGTCGAGGCCATTGAAGGCAACCTTGAAGTCGGTGAGGCTGAAGTCGCTGCCGCCACCGCCGCCCAGGCCAGTGCCCAGTTCAACGTTATCCAGCTCGCCCCACAGGAAGTGGTTCTTGTTGTCGCTGGCCGCCAGCAAAGGGTTGAACACATAGTGCAGGCCATTGCTGGTGTCACTGTCAGCGATGAATGCGTAGTCCGAACCGTTGGCGCCGTGGGTCGCGTACTGGTCGCCGCTGAGCGAGCCATTGCTGAATCCGCCGGTGTTGCTGGAGCCGTGGCCGGCGGTGGCAAAGCCAGTCGCCCAAGCGCTCAGGTACTGCGCGACAGAGAAAGAGCCCAGGCCAGAATCGTAGCTAACAGAAATAGTCATCACTAAACCTCGTTAAACAACGCTATTGATGAGCACGCACAGGTGGCGCACTTTTTTACCCACCCTTGGGTAAAACCGTTGATCGCGTACCGATGTACGTGGATCAGAATTTGTATTCCAACATCCCGCTCAATGTCCGGCCGCGGGCCAGGCTGAGGTTGTTGGCATCGCCCATGGCGACGAAATAGGCTTCGTCGGTGGCGTTTTCCAGCGCCAGCGCGATGTTCAACTGGTCGGTCACCCAGTAACTGGCGTACAAGTCATAGAGGGTGTATTGAGGCCAGAGCGCCTGGTCGATGAATTCATACCCCTGCTCGTTGAGGTTCTCGCCATTGCCCGCGCTGTAGCGCACTCGCACACCGGTATCCAGGCGCTTGTCGAGAAAGCGCGCGCCCAAGGTCAGCGAGCCACGGTCGGCCGGCATGTACGTGGCGTTGCCCATGATCCGGCCACAGCTTTCCTTGTTGTTGGCGACGTTATCGTCCAGCACTTCATAGCTCGTCACGAACCGAATCCCGGTGGTGCCGTCTGGCCGGGTAAAGGTCTCGATACGTGATGTGCTCGGCCCGTTTTTCTTGGCGCCGCCCAGGTAATAGTTCTTCGAACAGAACTCATTGCTACCGATCATGTGGGTGTAGCTGAGGTTGGCGTAAGCACGCCCCATGTCGTAGTTGAGCTGGTACTCCAGGCCGCGAAAACGCGTGGTGTTGAGGTTGTTGACGTAGGCCATGTTGCCCAGAAAGCCACCCGCGGTGGTTTCCGGCAGGCTGACGCTGGTGTTGAGGAACGAGAAGTTTTCAATCCTGGTATCAAAGTAAGCCACCTTCATACCCAGGCGGTCGCCACCGAACACCAGCCCTTCCTTGAACACATTCACACCCATTTCCCAGTCCTTGGACTCCTCAGGCTTGAGGTAAGGGTTGGGGAACACGCGCTCTGCCGAGTTGCCACCATGGGGGCGACCGGTCATGAACGTTTCGGTGACGGCCGGCGGGCGCCAGCCCTTGCCCCAGCGCGTGTACAGTTGCAGCCAGTCCACGCCGGGCTTGATGGCGATGCCGAAGGTAGGCGAAAACTTGCCTTCCTCACGGTCGATGTCGATCACCTCGGAGACGCGCTTGGCACCCACCAGGCTGCTGTAGAAACGATCACGCCGGTAGAGGGTCATGCCGGTTTCGCCTTCCAGGCGATAACGGTCGTATCGCAGGCCGCCATCCAGGGTCAGCCAGTCGCCGTATTCATATTGCACGTTGTTGAACAGGCTGGCGATGGTGCGCTTGCCGCCCGGCGTGCCACCTTCGGCATAGGGCAACAGGCCCAGGCTGTTGACGGCTTCGACCTTGTTGGTGCGTGGCTTGAACTCGTCCTGGTACATCTCCAGGCCATAGTTCCAACTCACATGCCCCCACTCGCCAAAATCAAAACGCGAGGTGTTGTCGCCCTGCAGGCCCCAGGTATCGGTCTGGAAGTGGTCGGTGTAGGTGCCGACGTAGTTGCCGCTGGTGAGCGATGCACCGTTCGGTGAGTTCTTGCGGTCCAGTTGGGTGGTGACGAAATACAGCTTGGCCTTGAAGTCGATCAGCGCGTTATCCGGCGTGTAGCTGTAGTCCAACGCAACGTTCTTGGCGTTGAGGTTGTTCTTGCTGACACGCTGGTAGTAGACGCTTTGTTCATCGCCGCTGGTATAGGCCCAGGCATCGTTGCTGTCGCTGTCGCTTTCCAGGTAGCTCAATTGCACACGCTGATCATCAGGCAGGTTGAGGCCCAGCTTGACGATCTGCGAGCGGGTGACGCTGCCCATGTCACCGACTTCGCTGTTCAACCAATCATCGAACGCGCCGGGCATGGACTTGCGGGCGCGCAGGTTGGTGCCCAATTTATGGTCATTGTGGGTACCGGCGCGGTAGTCGCCAAAATGCCGTTCGCTATAGCCCAGCAGCACGTCGCCACGCTCATCGCCAAAGACGAACACGCCGCTGCCATTGAAGTTGGTGCCGTTGCCCAACTCACCAATGCCGCTGCCGGCGCGCAGGCGCCCGCCGTATTGCTTGCCATCCTTGAGAAACTCACTGGCCTCCAGAGTCTTGAACGAGGCAATCCCGCCCAACACCGCCGCGCCGCCCTGCCCTGACTGGCTGCCCTTGTCGATCTGAATGCTGGAGATGAACTCCGGGTCGATCATCATGGTGCCGTTGCGCTGCTGGTGACCATTGACGTTGAAGTTCTGGCGCATGCCGTCGATGTTCATGTTGACGCGCCCATAGTCCTGCACACCGCGGATGTTTACCGAGAGCCCGGGGTCGCGCTGGTTGACGGCGGTGTAGACGCCAGCGGTCTCTTCAAGCATGTCGGCGGCGTGACGGGGCGGGCGTTTGTCGATCATGTCACGGCTGATCACCGCCACCGACTTTGGGGTCTGATACACCCAATCGCTGGCCTGTCCGTTGGTATTGCCCGTGATAGTGGTGGTGCCCACGGTCATCGCGCCGTCGTGTTCATCGCTGACACGGTTGAGCGTGACCTGGCGCTCGCTGGTGAAGCGGTATTCCACCGGCGCGGCACCGAGCAAGCGCCCCAGGCCTTCCTGCACACTGAAGCTGCCCTTGAGCGCGGTGCTGCTCAGGCCTTGCAGGCGCTGGCTGTCGAACAGCACTTGCAGGCCGGCCTGGTCGGCGAACGCCAGCACGGCGCTGCCCAGGGCTTGCGCAGGAATATCAAATGTCAGCACGGCGGGCTGGGCGGTACCGGCCTGGGGTTGTGCCGCATACACGGGAGCCGTGGCGGCGAACAGGCCCAGGTGGATGGCCAGGGCCAACCGGCTGCCGGTGATACGCCCCTTGGTGAGTGCTGACATGTCTCGTGCTTCCCTGCGCTGGTCGTTTTTGTTTATGCGAATGCTTCTCACCTAGCAAGACGCCCGACGCGCAGGAAGTCAGTAAGACTTTTTGAAAGTTTTTTCGGAAAAGGGTTTTTGCGGGTGGGAGAAGGCCTCCCACCGGCTCATCAATAGATCAGGCTGAGGCCCGCCAGGTCCAGGCGTTGCACCTGGAGTTCCTGAGTCAGCGTGCCGAGGGCGGTGTCGAGCATGTCGAGGCGGAATACGCCGCTGACCTCACGCTCGCCCAGCCCGGCATCGGTCAACACCACGCGCCCGGGACGATAGCGGTTGAGCTGCTCGATCACTTTGGCCAGAGGCTGGCGATCAAAGATCAACACGCCACGCCGCCAACTGGTGGCGCGGTCCACATCGAACTGATCCAGCGGCAACACGCCGTCGTGGGCACTGTAGCGCGCCGCCTGGCCTTCCTTGACCACCCTGTCGGCCGCACCTCTTTTCGGCGGTGCTTGCAGGGAAACGGCGACGCTATGCTCCAGCACGCCGACCCAGGCCTGGCTGTCGTCCTCGCGCTCCACCACAAACCGCGTACCCAGCGCCCGGGTCTGCCCGCCGGCGCTCTGCACCACGAACGGCCGGCTTTCCTGGCCCACCCTGGGCGCCACGTCAAACACCGCCGAGCCTTGCAGCAAGCTGATGCGCCGCTGCACGCCGTCGTACTCCACGCGGATGGCACTGGCGGAATCCAACTCCACCTTGCTGCCGTCGGCCAGTTCAACGGTACGAATTTCGCCCTTCGCCGTGACATAGTCAGCCTGCATGCGCAATAACGCCTGCGGCCCACGCACCCAGCCAATCCCCGCCACCACCACGACCAACGCCACCGCGGCCACGCGCTGCCACCGCCGTCTGCGCGCGGACCGGCGCACGGGCAACGAAGCCGCCACCGGGCGCTGGCGGTGCGCCGGCTCATCCCGGTGCACCTCGCCCAAGGCCGCCCAGGTCTGCTCGGCAAAGCGCAAAGCCCCTTCATGACGGCTGTCGCGGGCGATCCAATGCCGCAGCTCGGCCTGCTCCTGATCGCTCAGGGCACCGGCGTGCAGGCGCACCGCCCAGTCGGCGGCCGCCTCGGTAATGCTGTGCTGTTGCGGACCCTGGCTATTCACGTGTGAATCTCGAATTTTTCGTTATATAACGCTGTGACGTCTGACCTGGCGATTTTCGGTAATTCATTCGTCGCCGGGTTCCGCCTCGCCTTCCTGCAAGCGTTGCATCACATACGCCAGCGCCTTGGCCAGATGCTTTTGCACGGAACTGTCAGAAATGTCCAGGTGCCGGGCGACCTGGGCGTGGGTCATGCCTTCGATACGGTTCAAACGGAAAATCTGCTGGGTGCGTTCCGGCAATTCCGCCAGTGCCTGCTTCAATGCCTGTCGCTGTTGCTGCGCCATTGCCTGAGCCTCCAACCCGGCCACTTCATCTTCGATCTCGGCCAGCGCCTCATGGGGCACGGAGTCTGTCTTGCGCCGCGCTTCCTGGCGAATATGGTCGATCAGCAGATTGCTTGCCGTTCGATACAGATAGCCCTGGGAGTTGTCGATGCGTTCGCCGGCCGGTTTTTCCGCCAGGCGCAAGAAGCTCTCCTGCACCAGGTCTGCGGCCAACTGCGGGTCCCGTACCTTGCGGGCCAGATACCCGCGCAGGGTATCGGCGTGCTTGAGAAACAGGCCTTTGAGATCCACGTCCGACAAACCGACTCCCTGGAATGTGATGGAAACAGGCGGGCATCTTAAGCGTTGTCGAGAATGATTTTCAATTGATATCTAATCCGATCTCTTCTGGAGAAGCGTTCGGTAATCGAACGCATCTTCTTCCGCCCATTGACCAAATTAACCGTTCAGTACATTTTAGCCCCACAACTAACAAGAATTGCGGAGACCCTCCTATGCTGCCTATCGTGCTGGTGCTCAACGGCCCCAACCTCAACCTGCTCGGCACCCGTGAGCCCGCCACCTACGGTCACGAAACCCTGGCCGACGTCGCGGCCCTGTGCGGTCGCAGTGCCGAACAGCTGGGGCTGAAGATCGAATTTCGCCAGACCAACCACGAAGGTGAACTGCTGGACTGGATCCACGCCGCCCGCGCGCGCTGCGCCGGCATCGTGATCAACCCGGCGGCCTGGACCCATACCTCGGTGGCCATTCGCGACGCACTGGTGGCCAGTGAAGTGCCGGTGATCGAGGTGCATTTATCTAACGTGCATGCCCGCGAAGCATTCCGTCACCACTCGTTCGTGTCGCCCATCGCCAAGGCCGTGCTGGCCGGGTTTGGCAGCCATGGTTATCACCTTGCACTGGAACATTTCAGCCACCTGCTGAAAGGGACGGCCCGATGAAACCGCGCATCCTTGCCGGCCTGATCGGCGCCGGCATCCAGGCGTCCCGCACGCCGGCGCTGCATGAACAGGAAGGTGACGCCCAAGGCCTGCGCTACCTGTATCGACTGATCGACCTGGAGCCCTTGCACCTGGACGTCAACGCCCTGCCCGACCTGCTGCAGGCTGCGCAGCAGATGCACTTCACCGGGCTGAACATTACCTACCCGTGCAAGCAGGCCATCCTGCCGTTGCTGGATGAATTATCCGACGAGGCCCGGGGCATTGGTGCCGTCAATACCGTGGTGTTCAAGGACGGTAAACGTATCGGCCACAACACCGACTGCCTGGGTTTTGCCGAAGGGTTTCGGCGCAATCTCAATGATGTGGCTCGCCAGCGCGTCGTGCAGATGGGCGCGGGCGGCGCCGGGGCGGCAGTCGCCCATGCGCTGCTGGCCGAAGGTGTTGAACAGTTGTGTATTTTCGACGTAGACCCAAGCCGCGCCCGCGAGCTTGTGGATAACTTGGCGCAGCGCTTCGGCACCGGTCGTGCGCAGGTGGGCGGCGACCTGGAAAATGGCATGGCCGAGGCGGATGGCTTGGTGAACACCACGCCGATGGGCATGGCCAAGTTGCCGGGCACGCCCGTTCCACCCGCGTTGCTGCGCCCTCAATTGTGGGTGGCGGAAATCGTCTACTTCCCACTGGAAACCGAACTGCTGCGCAACGCCCGCGCCCTGGGTTGCCGTACCCTGGATGGCGGCAACATGGCGGTGTTTCAGGCGGTGAAGGCGTTTGAGCTGTTCAGTGGGGAAGTGCCGGATGCCAATAGGATGCTGGCGCATTTCCAAAGCATGAATACCTGACTAGGTTGGAATAAAAATCCAAATGTGGGAGCGGGCAAGCCACCTCCCACATTTTGAATGCATTCCAGCCTGAGACTTCAGGCCTGCAGGTAACGCATCACCGATTCACAAATCATGTCCCGATGCCGCTGTTTGACTACCTCATCCGACAGGTCGATCTGAAAAATCTCACTGAAGGTATGGCGGTTGGACACCCGGTAAAAGCTGAACGAGTTGATCAGCAGGTGCACGTCCAAGGGCTCCAGCCCTTCCCGGAACTGGCCCAGTTCAGCACCACGGCGCAGGGTTTCCCCCAGCCCTTCAAGGATCTTGCTGTTCATGGCCTTGATGGTTTCAGTGCGCTTCACGTATTCGGCATTGTGAATATTTTCGATGCTGACAATGCGCACGAAGTCCACGTTCTGGTCGTGGTGATCAAAGGTGAATTCCACCAGCCGGCGGATCGCTTCACGCGGTTCCAGGGCGGTGAGGTTCATCCGGGTTTCGGTGTTGCGGATGTCACCGTAGAGCTTTTCCAGCACCTCGACGTACAGCTGTTCCTTGCTGCCGAAGTAGTAATAGATCATGCGCTTGGAGGTGTGGATACGCTCGGCGATCGCATCCACGCGCGCGCCGGACAGGCCCTGCTGGACAAACTCGACCACGGCTTCCTGGAGGATGTTTTCGCGGGTCTTTTCCGGATTGTTCTTACGACTCTTGCGGGGTGCCTCGGAGGTCATGGTGCGCTCACGGCCAGTGTTGTGCAGGCGCTGATTATGGGCCGCGATGCTTCCCGAAGGAAGCACCCCGGCCACGCTTATAACCGTGCCTGGCGCACCGCACCGCTGCGGGACTTGGCCATCGCCGCCAACCGCACTGCCACGTTGGCCGCGCCGTAGCCGGCATAGCCATTCTTGCGCTGGATGATCTCGAAGAAGAACCGCCCTTCGAACGGCTCGGTGTACACGTGAAACAGCTCGCCGCCCTGGGCATCACGGTCGTACAGCACGTTGTAATACGCGAGCTCGCTGAGGAATTCGTCGTCGAAATCGAAGCGTGCCGCCAGGTCGTCGTAATAGTTGAGCGGGATATCCAGCAGCGGCACGCCGGCCTCTTTGGCGCGACGCACCTCGGCGAAAATGTCCGCGCAGTCGAAGGCAATGTGGTGCACGCCCGAGCCGCGATAGCTCGACAGCGCGTGGGAAATCGCGGTGTTGCGGTTCTCGGAAATGTTCAGCGGCAGGCGGATCGAGCTGCAGCGGCTGCGCAACGCGCGGCTTTTCACCAGGCCGTAAGGGTCGGGCAAGACCACTTCGTCATCGGCTTCGAAGTCCAGCAAGCTCTTGTAGAACAGCACCCAACTGTCGAGGCTGTCGGCAGGCAAGGCCATCGCCATGTGATCGATGCGCAGCAGGCCGCCGCTGGAAGCAGACCCCGGTTGCAGGTTGAAATCAGTGTCGTACAGCGTGCCTTCGCTAGGGTCCACCAGGTAAATCAGGCTGCCGTCCGGCGCACGCACGGCCGCCAGCTCCAGCTCGTTCGGCCCGACCAGGCCGCGATACGGCTGGCCCTTGTAGGCCACCGCCCGCTCCAGGGCCTTGGCGCTGTCCTTCACCCGAATAGCCGTGGCACACAGCGACGGCCCGTGGGCTTCGAAGAAGTTGTGTGCGAAGGAATAGGGTTCGCAATTGAGGATCAGGTTGATGTCGCCCTGGCGCAACAGGCTCACGCTCTTGGAGCGGTGCTGGCCGGCCTTGACGAACCCCAGGCGTTCCAGCCAGAGGGTCAGCTTGGCGCCGAGGCTTTCGTCCACGGCGAACTCGAGGAACTCGATGCCGTCGTATTCGCTGGCGGCCGGTGTATCGAACAGGATCTCCACCGGTTGCGCCGGTGCTTGCTGTTGCAGGCGCTCGCGGGTTTTCTCCTCCAGGTACAGCAACGAGCGCAAACCGTCCGCCGCATTCGCGCGGGTCGGTGCGGCGCGGAAACCATCGTTGAAAATCTCCAGGGACAATGGCCCGGTGTAGCCACTCTGGATGATCGGCGCGAGGAACCCCGCCAGGTCGAACTCGCCCTGGCCGGGGAAGCAGCGGAAATGCCGACTCCACTCCAGCACGTCCATGGCCAGGATCGGCGCGTCGGCCATTTGCACAAAGAAGATCTTGTCGCCGGGGATCTGCGCGATGCCGCTCGGGTCGCCTTTGAGGGACAGGGTGTGGAAGCTGTCGAGCAACACGCCGAGGGCCGGGTGGTCGACCTGGCGAACCAGGTTCCACACCTGCTGCCAGGTGTTCACGTGCTTGCCCCAGGCCAGCGCTTCATAGCCGATGCGCAGGCCACGGCGGCCGGCGTGCTCGGCCAGCAGGCTGAGGTCATCGAGCAGGATGCGCTCGTCACCGACCGAGTCGGCCGCTGCGTTGCTGCACACCAATACGAGGTCGGTGCCCAGCTCCTGCATCAGGTCGAACTTGCGTTCGGCGCGCTCCAGGTTGCGCGCCAGGCGATCGCGGCGGCAGCCTTCAAAGTCGCGAAACGGCTGGAACAAGGTGATGGCGATGCCGAGGTCGGCGCACATCTGCCTGACTTCCCGGGGGCTGCCGTCGTAATACAACAGGTCGTTTTCGAAGATCTCTACGCCATCAAACCCGGCGGCCGCAATGGCTTCGAGTTTTTCCGGCAGGGTGCCGCTCAAGGAAACGGTGGCAATGGAACGTTGCATGGGGCGACTCCCGGCAATTATTGTTTGCACCAAATTATTCGCCGCCCGCCTACACACAGCAATTAAAATGTACGAAGCAGTTAGTTTTTGGTGCGATTATCGAACACTATGCCCGTTTACCGAATTGACGATTTTTTAGCCACTGCGCACCATCGATTCCGTAACAGACCCAGAACACACCATAAAAATTTCAAAAAACGGGTACGACCTCATGCCTCTGCAAAACTCCGCCCTGGCCACGCCCCCCGGCACCCCGCACGCCGGCATCGGCGACAAGATCCGTGGTGCCCTGGCCGTGGGCAAAACCCGCTGGGGCATGCTGGCCCTGGTGTTTTTCGCCACCACCCTGAACTACATCGACCGCGCCGCCCTGGGCGTGATGCAACCGATCCTGGCCAAGGAAATGAGCTGGACGGCGATGGACTACGCCAACATCAACTTCTGGTTCCAGGTGGGTTACGCCATCGGTTTTGTGCTGCAAGGCCGCTTGATCGACCGCGTGGGCGTGAAGCGCGTGTTCTTCTGCGCCGTCCTGCTGTGGAGCCTGGCCACCGGCGCCCACGGCCTGGCCACCTCGGCAATGGGCTTTATGGTCTGCCGCTTTATCCTCGGGCTCACCGAAGCCGCCAACTACCCCGCTTGCGTCAAGACCACGCGGTTGTGGTTCCCCGCCGGTGAACGCGCGGTCGCCACCGGTATCTTCAACGCTGGCACCAACGTCGGCGCGATGATGACGCCAATGCTGTTGCCGTTGATCCTGCACGTCTGGGGCTGGCAAGCGGCGTTCCTGTGCATGGCGGCGCTGGGTTTGATCTGGCTGGTGTTCTGGGGTTTGAAGTATTACAACCCGGAAGATCACCCTACCGTCAAACAATCCGAATTGGACTACGTGCAACAGGAAGTCGAACCGGAACAACCGCGCGTACCGTTCAGCCGCATCCTGCGCATGCGCGGCACTTGGGCCTTCGCCCTCGCCTACTCGATGACCGCGCCGGTGTTCTGGTTTTACCTGTATTGGCTGCCGCCGTTCCTGAACCAGCAATACAACCTGGGCATCAACGTGACGCAGATGGGTATCCCGCTGATCATCATCTACCTGACGGCCGACTTCGGCAGCGTGGGGGGCGGGATCCTGTCGTCGTTCCTGATCGGCCGTGGCATGAACTCGATCAAGGCGCGGTTGCTGTCGATGCTGTTGTTCGCCTGCTGCATCGTCGGCGTGGTCATGGCGGCCGGTTCCAGCCAGCTGTGGGTCGCGGTGTTTGCCATCTCCCTGGCGATTGGCGCACACCAGGCCTGGACCGCCAACATCTGGAGCCTGGTGATGGACTACACACCCAAGCACATGATGAGCACGGTGTTCGGCTTCGGCGGCATGTGCGCAGCCATCGGTGGCATGTTCATGACCCAGATCGTCGGCCACATCCTCACCGTGACCAACAACAACTACACCGTGCTGTTCACCCTGATCCCGGCGATGTACTTCATTGCGCTGACCTGGATGTACTTCATGGCCCCGCGCAAGATTCCTACCGTAGAGGTCTGAGCTAGCGGCGCCGCTGCTGCCAGGCAGCGGCCAGCCCGCTCATGCAGATCACCCCGATGCCGACCGCCGTGGTCACGTCGGGGGTGTGGTTGAACACCAGCCAGCCCAACAGCCCCGCAAACACGATCTGGCAATAGCCAAACGGCGCCAGCAAGGCCGGCGCCGCGAAGCGGAACGCCTGGGTCAGCAGCAGGTGCGCAGTCATCCCACATGTGCCCAGCGCCAACATCAGCACGCCGTGCCACAGCGTCGGGACCTGCCAGAAGAACGGCACCATCGCGCTCATCACCAGGGTATTGCACAGGCCCGCGAAGAAGTTGCTGGTGGTGGGTGTGTCGTATTGACTGAGGATGCGCGTGAGCAGTTGGTAGAAGCAGAAGAACAGCGCCGAGCACAGCGGCAGCAGCACCGCCGGGGTGAACAGTTCGCCGCCGGGATGGATGATGATCAGCACGCCGACGAACCCGCAGATCACCGCCAGCCATTGGCCACGTGTGACGTGCTCGCCCAGCAATGGCACCGACAGTGCCGTCACCAGGATCGGCGCGAGGAAGTTCACCGCCGTGGCTTCCGCCAGCGGGATGTAATGCAGCGCCGCCGTAAAGAACAGACTCGTGCCCAACAGGCACAAGGCCCGCACCACCTGCATGCCCGGGCGCTTGCTGCGCAGTACGCGCAAGCCCGACTGCGGCAGGAAAATCCCGGCCATCAACAAGGTGTGTACCAGGTAGCGCGCCCACACCACCATCACGATCGGGTAGAAGCCGGCCAGGTATTTGGACAGGGCGTCGTGGCTGGAAAACAGGAACGTCGCCACGACAATCAGCAGTATGCCTTTGAAGGGATGGTTGACGCCGGAGAGGGGGGTGCTGACGGTCATTGAGTTCTCTTGCTGGGCGGGCTGAACGAGAAGGTATTCAACCGGGTAATCTAGCAGCCGGGCCTGCGTCTGCCCTCAAAGCATAACCAAACACCGTGCGAACAGCGCACTAAATCACGGGAACCCGGTCAAACCTCCCACGTTTGAACCGCCAACCAAGGCCTGCCGCTATGAAGAAAATACTGTTTATCCTGTCCGCCGTTGCCCTGCTCACTGCCTGCAACCAGGAAGCCAAGGACACTCCCAAGCCAGCGCCCGCCTCCGTGCAAGCGACCCTGGTACCCGAAACACCGCCCACCGACCAGTGGGTCGGCAAGTGGATTGGGGTCGAGGGCCTGAACCTGACCATCGCCAAGGACGACGCCGTGGGCCGTGGGCATTACATCCTCACCATGCAATACGGCCTCGACGCCGACGACTCGGGCACCTTCAAAGGTGAGGCGGCCGAAGACGGCATCGCCTTCAACCGCCCGGACGGCCCGCAATTGCTGCGCGCCGGTGACGGTGCGGCCACGGGGTTGAAATGGCTGGCGGACAAAACCGACTGCCTGATTGTTGCGACTGGCGAAGGCTATTGCCGTAAATAACGACCATAATCAACCACGGTTAGCACACAGAGGATTGCCCCCATGCTATGGAAAAAAGGCCGACGCAGCGACAACGTGGTGGATGCCCGCGATAACAGTGGCGGCGGCGGCATGCGCTTTGGTGGCGGCAAGGGCCTGAGCCTGGGAGCGATTTTGCTGATCGTCGGCATCGGCTGGATCACCGGCCAGGACCCGTTGCAGATCCTCGGCCAGCTCACCGGCCAGATGGAACAGGCACCGTCGGTCAGCCCCCAGACGCGCCAGGCGCCGCCGGCCAACGACGAGCAGGCAGATTTTGTCCGCGCAGTGCTCGGCGATACTGAAGACACTTGGGCCCAGGTGTTCAAGGAAAACGGCCTGGCCTATCAGAACCCCAAGCTGATCCTGTTCCGAGGCCGGGTGAATTCTGCCTGCGGGGGCGCCACCTCGGCGAGCGGCCCGTTCTATTGCCCGGCGGACCAACAGGTCTACCTCGACCTGGATTTCTTCCGCGAAATGTCCCAACGCTTCCAGGCGGCCGGCGACTTCGCCCAGGCCTATGTGATCGCCCATGAGGTCGGCCACCATGTGCAGACGCTGCTGGGCATCTCCTCCAAAATCCAGGCCGCGCGCCAGCAGGGCCGGCAGATGCAAGGTGATGGCGGTTTACTGGTGCGCCAGGAGCTGCAAGCCGACTGCTTCGCCGGCGTGTGGGCCTACCGTGCGCAAAAACGCCTGAACTGGCTGGAACCGGGGGATATCGAAGAAGCCCTCAACGCCGCCAACGCCATCGGCGACGACCGCTTGCAGCAACAGGGCCAAGGCCGCGTTGTGCCGGACTCGTTCACCCACGGCACCTCGGCACAGCGCGTGCGCTGGTTCAAGACCGGCTTCGCCCAGGGCCAGATCACCCAATGCGATACGTTCGCCGCCAAGAGCCTGTAAATGTTTAAACGATGGGGGGTGCTGCTGGGTCTGTTGGTCAGTTGTTCAACCTGGGGCGCCGGCCTCGATCGGTTCCCCCTGACAGCCGGCGATCTCAGCCTCGGTTTGAGCCAGGATTGGCGCCAGCCGCTGCCCCGGGTCACACGCGCGTTGATCATCGTGCATGGCCGCCTGCGCGATGCGCAGACCTACTTGGAAAGCGGCGAAAAAGCTGCCGAAAATGCAGGTCAAGGCGCCAGCACCCTGGTGATCGCGCCGCGCTTTCTGATCGAGGCGGATGCACGCCACGAGCACGTGGACGACCAGTTGCTGCGCTGGACCGACAATGGCTGGATGGCCGGCGAGCCCTCCACCGGCCCGGGCCACGTCAGCTCCTACGGCGCGCTCGACCAGATCATCAAGCACTTGGGCAACCGCCGGTTATTCCCGGCGCTGAAAGAGATCGTGGTGGCCGGGCATTCCGGCGGTGGCCAAGTGGTGCAGCGGTTTGCCCTCACGAGCCACGACCATCCGAAACTGCAAACCGAAGGCATCGCCCTGCGCTATGTGGTGGCTAATCCATCGTCCTATGCGTACCTCACCGCGCAACGCCCGGTGCAGTTCGACGCGGCCACATGCCCTGGCTTCAACGACTGGAAATATGGCCTGGACAACCTGACCGCCTACGCCAAGGGCCGGAGCCCGGCGCAGCTGGAGCAGGCCTATGTGTCCCGCGACGTGACTTACCTGCTCGGCCAACAAGACATCGACCCGAACCACCACGCGCTGGATAAAGGCTGTGAAGCCGAGACCCAGGGCGCGTATCGGTTGATTCGCGGGCACCACTATTTTGACTACCTCAAGCAACGCCATCCGCAGTTGCGGCATCAGTTGGTGGAGGTGCCGGGGGTGGGGCATAACGGGGATGGGATGTTTACGTCGCCGCAGGGGCAGAAGGTGTTGTTCCCAGAGTAGTGAATGAAGAAATCCAATCAACATGTGGGCGCTGGCTTGCCAGCTTCCACTGTTGATCTTCATTGTTCAGGTCAGATCATCCGGCGCAGAACCGCGCAGTCTGCTGCATGCCAATCCGCCAACTCCGGCCACGGGTTCTCCGGCAGGTTGACCAACACCGTGCGCGTCCCGGCCGCACGTCCGCAGTCCAGGTCAAAGCGGTAATCCCCCACCATCACCATCTCGCTCGGCGCCACAGCCCACGCCGCTGCGAGCTTCAACAACCCATCCGGATCCGGCTTGGGTTGAGCATCATCACGCCCCAATACGTCCTCGACGGCAAAGCAGTCCGCCAGGCCGATTGCCTGCAGGGTGATGTGCGCCAGCTCCCGCGCATTGCGGGTCAGGATGCCCAGGCGATAACCCCGGGCGGCCAGTTCGCGCACCAGTTCCACCGCGCCTTCAGCAGCGACCGACCCCAGCGCCAACTCACGCTCGTGTTCCAGCAACCACGCATGCTTGGCCGCCGCCACCTGCGCCGGCAACGCCGCCAGGTGGGTGAGGATGTCATCCTCCGGCGGAATCTCCAGCGCCTCGCGAATCGCCGCAAAGTCGTGCACAGCCACCGTGAGGGTGCCGTCCATGTCGAACACCCAATGCTTGACCTCGTTCAGGCTCATGCCCAGTCCTTGCGATGGCGGATCAAGCCTTCCTGGGTCACCGAGGCCACCAGTTGGCCGGCGCGGTTGTACACGCTGCCACGGGAAAACCCACGGGAATTGCCGGCCCATGGGCTGTCCATGGCGTACAGCAGCCAGTCGTCGGCACGCAGGTCGGCGTGGAACCACAGCGCGTGGTCGAGGCTGGCGACCTGCATGTCTTTCTGCCACACCGTCTTGCCATGGGGCAGCAGCGAGGTGGTCAGCAAGCCAAAGTCAGAGGCGTAGGCCAGCAGGTATTTGTGCAGCGCAGGCGTGTCGGCCAAGGCACCGTCGGCACGAAACCATACGTACTTGACCGGGTCGGACGGCTGCGGGTTGAACGGGTCTTTTTCGGTGACCGGGCGCACTTCGATGGGCTTGGGGCACAGCAACTTGTCGCGCATGTGCTCGGGGATCAGGTGCGCGCGCTGTTTGGTCAGCTCCAGCTCCGACGGCAGGTTTTCCGGACCGACCACCACGGGCATGGTGCTCTGGTGATCGAAGCCCTCTTCGTCGTACTGGAACGACGTGGTGCAGGTAAAAATCGGGTGGCCCTTCTGGATCGCAGTGACACGGCGCGTGCTGAAGCTGCCGCCGTCGCGCACGCGGTCCACCGAATACACCACCGGCAAAGCCGCGTCGCCGGGGCGCAGGAAGTACCCGTGCAGCGAATGCACGTGGCGCGCGTCTTCTACGGTCTGGCTGGCAGCCGACAGCGACTGGCCGAGCACCTGGCCGCCGAACAATTGGCGAAAACCCAGGTCCTGGCTGCGGCCGCGAAAGAGGTTTTCCTCGATCGGCTCCAGGGTCAGCAAGTCCACCAGATCTTCCAAAACTTGGCTCATTGAGCAACTCCTACAATCTATGGGGCATTCCGGACTGCTCATCCATGCAGCGTGTCCAACCATTGGGCACGGGTGATGCGGTACAGCACATGATGGCGCAGCGGGTCATCGGCTGCGACCTTGGGGCGTGCAAAATCTGCCTGGGGATCGTAATGCATGCCGATGGCCTGCATGACTTTTTGTGAGGGCATGTTGGCTTCGGTGGTGAAGGCGACGATTTCATCCCGTTGCACGCGGTCGAAACCGCAGCGAAGCGCGGTCCACGCCGCCTCACTGGCGTACCCCAGGCCCCAATGTTCACGGGCCAGGCGCCAGCCGATTTCCACCGCCGGGGTGAAGTCGGCCTCGAAGCTGACATGCTGCAACCCGGTCAGGCCGATGAACTCACCGCTGTCCTTGCGTTGCAACGCCCACAGGCCAAAGCCGTATTCGGCAAAGTGCCCGCGAATGCGGCCAATCATGGCAGCGCTTTCCAGGTGGCTCAATTTGGCCGGGAAATAGCGCATCACCTGCGGATCCGCGCACATGCGCGCAAATTCCGGCAGGTCAGTGTCGCGCCATTGGCGCAGTATCAGGCGTGCACTTTCCAGTTCGAGTATCGGCTCCATGGGTCCCCTCCCCTTGGCATGTGCGTGAGTGTACAGCGCTGGTAAGATCCGTCGCAGGTTCCCGTCAGAAAATCCCATGCCTTTGCCACTGATCTACCACGACGACTACAGTCCGGCGTTCCCGGCGGAGCACCGGTTTCCCATGGACAAGTTCCGCCTGTTGCGTGACCACTTGGTGTCCAGCGGGCTGACCGAGGACAGCCAACTGCTGCGCCCGCAGCTGTGCCCGCCGGAGATCCTGGCCCTAGCCCACGACCCCGGCTACATCGAACGCTACATGGGCGGCGAATTGTCCCGCGAAGACCAGCGCCGCCTCGGCCTGCCGTGGAACGAAGCCCTGGCCCGACGCACCGTGCGCGCGGTGGGCGGCTCGATCCTCGCCGCCGAACAGGCCCTCGAGCACGGCCTGGCCTGTCATCTGGCCGGCGGCACCCACCATGCCCACTACGATTACCCGGCGGGCTTCTGCATCTTCAACGACCTGGCGGTGATCAGCCATTACCTGCTGGCCAGCGGCCGGGTCAACCGCGTGCTGATCTTCGACTGCGACGTGCACCAAGGTGACGGCACCGCGCGCATCCTCCACGACACCCCGGATGCCATCACCGTGTCGCTGCACTGCGAAAAAAACTTCCCCGCGCGCAAGGCCCAGAGCGATTGGGACATTCCGCTACCGATGGGCATGGGCGACGCCGACTACCTCAAGGTGGTGGACGACGCGCTCAACTACCTGTTGCCGCTCTATCAGCCGGACTTGGTGCTGTACGACGCCGGCGTCGATGTGCACAAGGACGACGCCCTCGGTTACCTCAAGCTGACCGACCAGGGTGTGGCTGCCCGCGACGAAAGCGTGATGCGTCACTGCCTGGGCCGCGATATCCCGGTAATGGGCGTGATCGGCGGCGGCTACAGCAAAGACCGCCCGGCCCTGGCCCGCCGCCACGGCATCCTGCATCACAGTGCGCAAAGGGTGTGGTCGTCATCAGGTTGTCATTGAATGCTGGGCGTTACCCACAATGCCTGTGGAACCGCCTGTGGATAACTTGAGCGTAAGCGTCGGAGAGCCAATATCTGCATGGCTTGTAGGAAGCTGTACAGTTTTTGATCAGGCGTTTGCGCGATCGTCGGGTAGAATGCTCGACCTGTTTAACCGACCGTAGTCCTTGCCATGCCCCAGACCACTCCCCCACACGTCACCATCATCGGCGGCGGCCCAGCCGGGCTGATGGCCGCCGAAGTCCTGAGCCAGGCGGGCGTGCGCGTGGACCTGTACGACGGGATGCCTTCAGTGGGGCGCAAATTCCTGCTGGCGGGCGTGGGCGGCATGAACATCACCCATTCCGAAGCGTACCCGGCGTTCCTCTCGCGCTACGCCGAACGCGCACCGCACCTGGCGCCGCTGCTGCGCGGTTTTGGCGCCGAAGCCTTGTGCGAATGGATACACGGGCTGGGGATCGAAACCTTTGTCGGCACCTCAGGCCGGGTGTTTCCTACCGACATGAAGGCCGCCCCGTTGCTGCGCGCCTGGCTCAAGCGCTTGCGGGATCAGGGCGTGGTTATCCACACCCGCCATCGCTGGGTCGGCTGGAATGCGCAACGCGATTTACTTATCCACAGCCCGGACGGCGAAACATCCGTGCACAGCGATGCAACGCTGCTGGCCCTCGGCGGCGGCAGTTGGTCGCGCCTGGGTTCCGACGGCGCCTGGCTCAAGCTGCTGGAAGACCAAGGCGTGCCTTACGCCCCGCTGCAACCGAGCAATTGCGGTTTCGAGGTGTCAGCCTGGAGCGCATTGATGGTCAGCAAATTCGCGGGCGCGCCGCTGAAAAACGTCGCCATCGGTTTGGGCGATGACAAACCCCGCCTGGGCGAATGCGTGATTACCGCCACCGGTATCGAAGGCAGTTTGATCTATGCCCTGTCGGCGCCGATCCGCGAAACGATCAACCGTGACGGTTCGGCCACCGTGCATATCGACCTGTTGCCGAGCAAGCCTGTGGACAAGGTCCACGCCGCCCTCGCCAAGCCACGTGGCTCGCGCTCGATGAGCAAACATCTGCACAGCCAATTGGGATTGGACGGCGTAAAGGCCGCGCTGTTGCGCGAATTGGCACCCGCGGATCACTTCAACGATCCGGCGCAGTTGGCGGTGGATATCAAGGCGCTGCCGTTGACACTCGTGAAGACCCGACCGATGGACGAAGCAATCAGCACCGCGGGCGGCGTGCCGTTCGAGGCGCTGGATGAGCGCTTGATGCTCAAGCAACTGCCGGGCGTTTTCTGTGCGGGGGAGATGTTGGACTGGGAGGCGCCGACGGGGGGCTACCTGCTGACCGGGTGTTTTGCCAGCGGACGGGCGGCTGGGCGGGGGATGTTGGAGTGGCTTAAGGGCTGAGATCGTTGTTGGATTCAAGGCAGCCATCGGGGGCAAGCCCCCGATGAGGCCATCAGCCACACCACAAAATCACTTCTTCTTGCGCGGCCCGGTATTAAACACCGGCACCTTGCGCACCGGTTTGATCGAAGGCTCTGCCGGTGCAACGTCCCCGCTGTCCACCCACTTGCCCAGGTTGCGCTTACCGCCACCGCCGGACGCCTTAGGCTTTTTCGGTTTTTTCGGCTTCTTCACCACCTGCCCGCTGGCATCGGTGTCCGGCACACGGTGCTCCGGCTCGAAATCCTGTTCCATATGGCGAGCCAAGGTCTGACGCGTGAGCATCTCGATGGCCGACAGCATGTTCACTTCATCGGCACACACCAGGGAGATCGCCTCACCGGTGTTGCCCGCACGGCCGGTCCGGCCGATACGGTGGATGTAGTCCTCGGCCACGATCGGCAGGTCGAAGTTGACCACCAGCGGCAGGTCCTCGATGTCCAGGCCACGGGCGGCCACGTCGGTAGCGACCAGAATTTGCACATCGCTGGATTTGAAGCGGTCCAGCGCGCGTTGGCGCGTGGCTTGAGGTTTGTCGCCGTGAATACCATCGGCATTGATGCCCAGGCCCTGCAGCTTGTCCACCAGCGCATCCACGCCGTTGCGGGTCTTGGCGAACACCAGCACCTGCTTCCAGCGGCCTTTGCGCATCAGGTGCACAAACAGTTCCGGCTTGCGCTTCTTGTCCACCGGCACGATCCACTGCTTGACGGTGTTGGCAGCGACGTTGCGCGGGCTGACTTCGATGCTCAGCGGGTCGTTGAGCATCTGCCCGGCCAGCAGGCGGATGTCATCGGAGAAGGTCGCGGAGAACAACAAGGTCTGGCGCTTTTTCGGCAGCATGCGGTAGATGTTCGCCAGCTCTTCGGAAAAGCCCAGGTCGAGCATGCGGTCGGCTTCGTCCAGCACCAGGGTTTGCAACTGGTTAAGTTTCAGCGCGTTCTGGCGGAACAGGTCGATCAGCCGGCCCGGCGTGGCGACCAGGATATCCACACCTTTGCGCAGCTTCATCATTTGCGGGTTGATGCTCACGCCGCCATACACCGCATACGTGGTCAGCGGCAGGTTTTGCGCGTACTCGGCAACGCTGGCGTGCACCTGCTCGGCCAGTTCACGGGTGGGGCACAGGATCAGCGCGCGCGCCGAGTTGGCGGCGACTTTCGGCCCTTCCATCGTCAGCAATTGCAGCAGTGGCAATGCGAAACCGGCAGTCTTGCCGGTGCCGGTCTGGGCCGCAGCCATCAGGTCACGACCGGCCAGCACCGCCGGAATGGCTTGCGCCTGCACCGGCGTCGGGGTCTGGTAGCCAAGCGTCTCAAGGGCGCGCTGCAAGGGTTCGATCAGGCCAAGGGAGGCGAAAGTCATGTGTTTACCGTAGGAAAATTCAGCGCAAGGAACGCAATGGGCCGCAGTTTACCTTATTTCCGGCTTCGGCTTGCGCCACTGGGGCAGGCTGATCAGCAGCACGGCACTGATGATCACCAGCATCGCCAGGGCTTCCTCCAGGCCGATGGTCTCGCCGACGAACACAATCCCCAACAACACCGCCACCGCCGGGTTGACGTAGGCATAACTGGTCGCCGCCGCCGGACGCACGTGCTTGAGCAGGTACATGTAGGCATTGAAGGCGATGATCGAACCGAACACGGCCAGGTAGGCCAGGGCCAGCCAGCCTTCAACCGGAGGCATGGCCTGCAGGTGCTCGCCGGTGAGTGCGCTGGCGATCAGCAGCGTGACGCCGGCCACCAGCATTTCCGCTGCGCTGGCCATCGCGCCGGGCGGCAACGGCAGGCGCCGGCTCCACACCGAACCGAACGCCCACGACGCCGCGGCAAACAGCAACAGCGCCGCACCCATCGGGCTCGACTGCAAGGTGCTGCCCATGTTGAGCATGGCGATGCCGATCATCCCGAGGATCACGCCCGCCCACTCCAGCCGCGTATTGCGCGCGCCCCAGAAATAACCGCACAGCAACGTGAACAACGGCACCGTCGCCACCGCCAACGCAGCTACGCCGGAAGACACACCGGTGTGCTCGGCCACGCTCACTGCGCCATTGCCGAAGGTCAGCAGCAAAATGCCGATCTTGGCGGCGGCCTTCCATTGCTCCCACGTCGGCGCCGGCGCCCCACGCCAGCGCAGGAAGCCATACATCACCGCGCCCGCCGCCAGAAAGCGAATCCCGCCCAGCATCAGCGGCGGCCAGTACTCCACGCCGATGCGGATTACCAGGTAGGTGGAACCCCAAATCACATACAACGCAAAAAAAGCGGCGATCAACGGTAAGGGAAAACGACGTGGGCCAGGCATTGGGTGGCTCTATGGCAGGAGAAAGGATGCTTATTCTAAAAAGGCAGGTCATTAAACATAAGTTACAAAACCTGTTTAAACCGCCCATACACTTTTCAAAGCATGGTTGTGAGGGCTATAAACCATGCTTTCGAAAGCCACACGCAACAGGAGCCTTATCATGGACAAATACGACCGCATGCTCCTCAGTGCCCTGCTCGAAGACGGGCGCGCGTCCTACGCGCAATTGGCGCGCAAGGTGAATCTCTCCGCCCCGGCTGTGGCGGAGCGGGTGGCGAAGTTGGAGGCCAGTGGGGTGATCACCGGGTATCAAGCCAAGGTTGACTTGTCCAAAGTCGATTTGCCGATCCAGTGCGTGATCGAACTGCGCCTGACCAACCATGGCAGCCAGAAGGTCTACGACGAACTGAGCAAAATCCCCGAACTGACCGAATGCCATCGTGTCACGGGCGATCCGTGCGTGATCATGCAGGCGGCAGTGGGGTCGATGCCGCAGTTGGAAGACTTGATCAACCGGGTGGCCAAGTTTGGCTTCAGCAAGACCTCGATTATTTTGTCGAGTGCGATAGAGCGGCGGGTGCCGTTGGGGCAGTTGGAGGGCAATGGGAAAAGTGGCGGCTGAACCTCCGCTAGCGCGGGCAAGCGAACGGTTGCAGCTTCTTAACCTGACGGAGAAGTTACAACAGGGTCAAAGTCACACCCGATCGACCCCGTTCCAACAAAGAGCTCCTCAGCGAAGACGCCCTGCTCAACCGCCGAGCCATCGACTACTACCTCAAAGCATCCGCGCCGGATGCGCCCACCTTGATCCTGAATGACAACCTGAGCTTCGAAGATGCCCTGGCCCGTGCGGCGGACTTGCTGCATTGCGCGATCGAGACGGCGCACTCATCGGGAGAAACACCGAATGTGCAGCAACGGGCAGTGATGCATCTGGTGGAGATGGCAAAGGTGGTGGTGGATCAGGCGTTGGATTGCACACAGTCTCGATGAGCACCACATTTGAATTTCATTGAGTTTGAAAATCGGGCTCGGGCTCAGAACCCTCGATGTTTCTTGAGGTGCTCGTTGATCTTCGCCGCCGGCACTTTCTGCAAGGTGCACAGCAGGTCGTGGGACAGTTCGCGCAAGCCATGCGTCCCGCGCAGTTCCTGGGCCAGGTGGGCCGTCAGGTTGGCGGCCATCTCCGCATCCGCCATCGCCCGGTGAGCCTTGCCGGTATGGGGCAGCTGGGCGTAAGTGTTCAAGGTGCCGAGCTTGTGGTTCGGCGCCGACGGCATCAAGCGCCGCGCCAGCAGCAGCGAGCAGGCGAATTTCTGCAGGCGGGTGCGGCGGATCAGGCCCAGTTCGAAATCCCAGAACTTCTGGTCGAACGCGGCGTTATGCGCCAGCAGCGGCGTGGTGCCGACGAACTCGTTAACCTCGTTCATCACCCGCTCTGCCGGCGGCGCGGCGCGCAGCATGGCATTGCTGATGCCCGTGAGTTGTTCGATGAACGCGGGCACGTGCACGCCGGTTTTCATCAGGCTCTGGTAGCGGTCCACGATCTGGCCGCGCTCGAGGATGACCACCGCGATTTCCGTGGCCCGGCAGCGACTGCTCGGGGTGATGCCGGTGGTTTCAAAGTCGATGACCGCTATACGTTCCAAACCTGTTCCAACTCCGTCCAACAATTTATTTGAGCAGCAGCGCGCCTTCGATCGGCACGTAGCGGCTGGCGGCGCGTATCAACGAGTTGGCCGTCAGCCCCGGCACGCCGTAGGCCACGGCTTCAACGCCATGCTTGTGGATAACGCGGTCGAGCAACATATCGAAATCACCGTCGCCGGAGGCCAGGACGATTTCGTCGACGTGGTCGGCGGCGTCCATGATGTCGATGGTGATGCCCACGTCCCAGTCACCCTTGGCCGAGCCGTCGCTGCGCTGGATGTAGGGCTTGAGTTTTACCGTGAAGCCCAGGTTGCGCAGGATCTGCTGGAACTGCTGCTGCTTGCTGTCGCCACGGTCGATGGCGTAGGCGTATGCCTCGACGATCTGCCCGCGCGCGCTGATATCAGCCCACAGCGCAGCGTAGTTGAAGTGGCAACCATAGGCCTGGCGGACGGTGTAATAGAGGTTTTGCACATCGGCGAACACTGCAATTTTCTTCACCGCATTTCCCCATGACTGCCAGGCGCCAGCGCCCGGAAAGGGTGCCAGTATGCCAGCCGCGAGAAAGTTTCCGGAAAAAATCAGACCGGGGCGATTGAGCGCCCCGGCCAGGGTGTGTCAGACGAAGGAATCGTCGTCGCCGAAGGAAGAGGTATCGTCGGCATAATCGCTGTCGGCAAAGCTGTCGGCGTTGTTGCTGCCCCAGCTGTCATTGCCGGCGTACTTCTGGTCGTCATTGCCCCAGCCGCCTGCATCGCTGGCCGGTGCCGGTTGCTCGATGATCTCTTCGACGACCTGCGGCTGCTGGTTGTGATGGAACAGGCTGCTGATGCCTTCGGCCAGCAGCACACCACCGGCCACGCCAGCGGCGGTTTTCATCGCGCCGCCAAGGAAGCCGCTGCCCGCCGGGGCCGCCGGGGGCTGTTGATAATTCTGTTGCGGCGCAGGCTGCTGGCCGAACGAAGGCCGCGCCGGCTCGCGCCAACCGCCAGACGACGGCGGTGCACTCTGGGTGGGCGGTTGCTCACGGGAGCCGCCACCGCCAAAGAGGCCCGACAAAAACCCACCGCCGCTCGAGGGCGCAGGTTGCGCGGCGGATTTGGCGCGCTGCAGTTCATCCTGCAACTGCTGGATCTGCTGCGCCTGCTGCTTGTTCTGCGCGTCGAGGCTCTGGAGCGCGTGTTCCTGCACCAGGATCGATTGGGTCATGTAATACCCGGCGGCCGGCTGGCGAGTCAGGTGGTCCTTGATCCGCGCTTCGGCCTGAGCGTCGCGGGGGGCTGAGTCCGTTTCGGCTTGTTGCAACCGTGAAAACAGTCCATCGATCAGGGTTTGCTCTTCGCTGTTCATGGCGACCTCGTTAGATTGCCGGTAAAAATCATGGGCCCGCCTGCGATGCAGGTCTGGGTACCGACAGTTATTGGGGTGTTACGAGTTGTTTCAATGGTCTTTACTCAAGGTTTACGTTTGCTCACCTACGGTCATGATCGGTTAAAGTGTTGCCCTTGCTTCCAGGCCTGCGATGAACTTGATGAATCCGTTAGACGTACTGCGCGACTCCTTCCGTTTCACCCTCCACAACCTGGGCGCCATCGTCCAGCTGTGCTTGCCGTTGGTGATTCTTGAAGCCCTGCTGCAACAAGTGCTCAACCACAGCGTCGGCCCGGATGCATTCCCCGGCTACAGCGTGGTGGTGGGCTTGCTGGTGTACCCGCTGTACACCGGCGCGTTGATTCTGTTCCTCGACGCCCGCACCCGTGGCGAGTCGCCGCGCACCAAGGATGTGTGGGCCATGGCGCTGACCCTGTGGCCGCGCTTCGCACTGCTGACGGCAATGAGTACGCTGCTGATCCTGCTGGGGCTGTCGCTGTATTTCCTGCCCGGCCTGTTCCTGATGGTGGTGCTGGCGTTTGCCGAGTACCTGCTGGTGTTGCGCGGGATGACGGCGCTAGAGGCGATGAAGGAAAGCCTGCGCCTGAGCCGTGGGCATTTCTGGCGGATCCTGGTGTGCCTGCTGTGTGTGATGACGCCGCTGTGGCTGCTCAAGGGTGCCAGCGTCGCGGCCTACCCGGAGCCGGCGCCGCTCCTGGGGCTGATCATGGACAGCGCCCACAGTTTCCTGCAGCTGTTTACCAGCGTGGTGCTGTTCCGTTTATTCATGCTGATCGGTGGCGACGCCGACGCGCGGTGATATGCTCCGTGCCACTCCCGAAACGCCATAAGCCGAGCCGATGACCCGTTTATTGCGCATCACCCTGCTGGGCCTGCTGATCGTCGCAGGCCTGCTCGCCGCCCTGATCTACAGCCTGACCTGGCGCCCCGCCGCCAAAGAGATCCTGCCCGTGCGCTGTGTCGCGCCCCGTGCGCCCACGCTGCTACCGGGGCAGGCGCTCAAGGTCATGACCTGGAACGTGCAATACCTGGCCGGCAAGAACTACGTGTTCTGGTACGACACCACCGATGGCAGCGGCCCGGACAAGCGCCCCACCGTGGAAGACATGGCCGCCAGCCTCGACGAAGTGGCGCGGGTGATCCGCGACGAACAACCCGACATCCTGCTGCTGCAGGAACTCGACGAAAACGCCAAGCCGTCCCACTACCAGGATCAGTTCGCGCTGTTGCAGGAGCGCGTTGCCGACCTTTACCCGTGCAGCGTCCAGACCTTCGACTGGAAAGCCGACTTCGTGCCCGACCTGCACATCTTCGGCAGCGTCGGGCGCAAGCTGGTGACCCTCAGTCGCTACCAGATCGAGCACGCCGAGCGCCTGCAACTGCCGGTGCCGCCCGCCAATATCCTCAGCCGCCAGTTCCAGCCCAAGCCGGCGTTGCTCTTGACCTACCTGCCGCTGAGCGACGGCGGCCAACTGGCGGTGCTCAACACCCGCCTGGACGGCGACGGCCCCGGACGCGGCGCCGTGCAAGAACAGATCAAGACCACCGCGCGGTTGCTGGATAAATTCGAGGGCCGTGGTACGCCCTGGTTGATCGGCGGTGATTTCAACCTGCTGCCCCTCGGCCAATACCTGCGCCTGGAGGCGGGCAAGCGCGGGCAGTATTCGCCGGACAGCGAGCTGCACCTGCTGTGGGACAAGTACCCGATGATCCCGAGCAACAGCCAGTCCAGCGGCATCGACCGTGAAAAATGGCTGACCCACTTCCCCAATGCCCCCCGCGCGGATGGCCCGGACCGCACCCTCGACTACCTGTTCTACAGTCCGCGCATCAAGCGCGTGGACGCCAGGGTTCGCCAGGACGATACCTTGCGCATCTCCAACCATTTGCCGGTGACTGCGCGCTTCCTTTTGCCCGCCGCGCAGTAGCTGAAAATTGTCCCCGCAAAGGGGACAATGAATCTCAATCCAGCCTAATTGTCGCTCACTCGATTAGGCCGTAAATTCACTCCCAAGCCAGCACGCAGACAGCCAGAGGCGCTGAAGCGGCCACCCCCATTCCACTACTTAATGTGAGCCCGAACGACATGAACACTTTCAAAAAAGCACTGACCACTACCCTCCTCGCCCTGTCCATCGGCAGCGCCTACGCCGCTGACAACGCCGTGCCCGAGCATCAGACTCAAGCGTTTCTCAACGCCTTGGCCGCCGGCGGTGGTCGTCCACTGGAGCAACTGAGCCCCAAGGACGCCCGTGCAGTGCTGACCGGTGCGCAGAACTCGGTGAAAGTGGACATGTCCGGTATTGAAGTCAGCGACAAGACCATCAAGGTCGACGGCCAGAACCTCAAGCTGACCATCGTGCGCCCCGCCAACGTCAAGGGTGAGCTGCCGGTGTTCATGTACTTCCACGGCGGCGGCTGGGTACTGGGCGACTATCCGACCCACGCCCGTCTGATCCGTGACCTGGTGGTAGGCTCCGGCGCCGTCGCGGTGTACGTGGATTACACCCCCTCGCCAGAAGCGCACTACCCGACCGCGATCAACCAGGCCTACGCCGCCACCCGCTGGGTGGCTGAACATGGCAAGGACATCAACGTCGACAGCACCCGTCTGGCGGTAGCCGGCAACAGCGTCGGCGGCAACATGGCGGCAGTGGTGGCGCTGAAAGCCAAGGAACAGAACACACCGAAACTGCGCTTCCAGTTGCTGCTGTGGCCAGTGACCGATGCTAACTTCGACACCCCGTCCTACAAGCAATATGCCGAAGGCCACTTCCTCACCAAGAACATGATGAATTGGTTCTGGGACAGCTACACCACCGACGCCAAGCAACGCGCCGAGATCTACGCGTCGCCACTGCGGGCCACGAATGCCCAACTGACCGGCCTGCCACCGGCCCTGGTACAAACCGCTGGCCTGGACGTACTGCGCGATGAAGGCGAGGCCTACGCCCGCAAGCTGGATGCCGCCGGTGTGGAAGTCACGACCGTGCGCTACAACGGGATGATCCATGACTACGGCTTGCTCAACCCACTGAGCAATATTCCTGAAGTCAAAGCAGCCATGCGCCAGGCGGCGGGTGAATTGAAGGCTCACCTGAACTGATGGCCTACTTGAAAATCCCGCGTTGATCGCGGGATTTTTTAGATCGTTAGCGAAGATGGCGATACGACGCGCAACGGTCTTCGGGTTACCGGAACACCAGGGATGCAGGATGGCTATGCGGTACCCAAAGTCTATGAGGCCATGACCGGTTTACTGGTCTCGCGCTCGGATCGGGTCGATCAATACCTGCGCCCATTCGCCACCAATGAGGAAGAGGACAACCAGAACAAGCGCACCGACATGGGCAAGTTATGGGCGTTTTACTGGAAACACTCCCCGTTGTTTCGCAAAGCCTACGAAGCAGAAAAACGTGCCGAAGGATTCAAAGCCCCCAATGGCCCCGGCACCATGTCCAGCGCCTACTGGCACGCCCAACTCCCCGAACTCTGGCAAACCCTCAGCAATCGCGGCCCCGGCCGTTTCGAACCCACACCTTGGCTACCCGTGCGCTGGGCCGAACATCAGGTCAAGGAATTCGACGCCGCGCCCATGCTCGGTTACCTGCACCGCCCGATAAAAGTGTCGATGAACGACGAAAGCGGCAAAATCCTCAAGCCCGCCCTCCAGGTCAAAGCGCTGCAAGGCGCCTGGCTCAAAGCCATGAACACTTTGCCCGAAGGCGCCGCCCCAGTGCGAGTGTTCTACGACAGCACCGACAACATCGACGGCCTGATCGCCCTCAACAACGCCCTGCACGGCCTGAACACCGACGGCACCGGCATCGAACTGGGCAACGTCGAAGAAGGCTACGACCTGGGCCGTCGCCTGGGCAATACCGGCGTCAGCAGCGCACTGGTCGCCATCAACCTCGCCAGCATGGCCAGCTACCTCGACGGCGGCACCAGCGCCGTGGTCTACAACGGCAGCGATGGCAGCACCACCGTACAAATGGTCCGCCCACCGGACGAAGCCACCAAAGCCCAAAACGCCAAAACCCGCTGGGCCGATCCCTTCCTCTTTGGTGCGCCGGGAGTCACGCAATGAAACAACCCATTTGTTTAGGCGACGCCACCAGCAGTGGCGGCAAAACCGTCGCCGTACTCGGTGACAAAGCCACTTGTCCGTAGCATGTGGGTGTCTAGAGATGAATCAGATCCGAAGCATCAGCCACAACCGGTCGGATAAGTCTTTTACCTTATGGGGTACAAGGACGGTGAGGCGCCTGTAGAGATAGCTCTGCCCCAGAGAATGAGCCTACTGCGGTTCTAAACCTTCTGGTAATTACCCCAGCCGCCGAAAAGGCTGGGGATTACTTGCACACTCATGGCTTTCTGGGCTTGGCTCTAGCTGTCGCTTCTGCGATCAAAGGATTGTCGGGCCAAAAATGCTTTGGATACCTACCTTTGAGGTCTTTCTTGACCTCCACATAGGTACTGCGCCAGAAGTTGGCAAGATCTTGGGTGACCTGTACAGGCCTCCGAGCCGGCGACAACAAATGCAGTGTCAGGGGCTGCTTCCCCTGAGCAATCCGAGGCGTTTCGGTCAGCCCGAACAACTCCTGTAGTCGCACAGCAAGGATTGGCGGGTACTCTGAATAGTCGATGCGGATGTTCGAACCAGAAGGCACCTGAATCGTCTGCGGTGCTTGAACCTCTAACGCCTGTGGAAGCGGCCAAGGCAGGAGATTTCTGACTATCGAAGACAGATCCAACTGGCTGAAATGACTGAGCCTGGTGACTTTGCCCAAGTATGGTGTCAGCCACTCTTCCAGTGTGTCCAAGAGATTGGGATCACTGAGATCAGGCCATTTGCTAGCGGACTGGCCACTCTGGATATCCAACTGACGGAGCAGATCGACCCGTGCTTGCCACTGCCGCAACTCAGGGTTCCAAGGCAGGAGTTCGATGCCCTTGCGCCTCACCAGGTTGACCAAGGCGAGCGAACGGGCTTGATCATCAAGACCTGGCAAAGGCGCTGTGGACAACACCAACTGCCCCACCTTCAGCTGCCGCTCAGCCTTAAGCACCCCCTCCTTCTCATCCCATTCAACCTCATCGACTGACCTTACATGGTCGTACAGCACATCATCGAAGAGGGCCTGATCCAGGTCACTCGCCAGGTAAATTCGCTCCTCACGCTGACCTTGCCGGCTCCCCAGATCTGCCACTACCAGCCACTCATGCTTGGTGAGGGCATCGGGCTCTGAGAACACAGCAGCCCGCCCGTTGGAGAGACGGTATTCAGATGCACTCGCACGCCTCTGGCGACCGATTCGATCAGGGTAGGCAAATGCCAGTAGGCAACCTACCCATCGTGGATGATCAGGCTCGTTGACGGTACTGGAGGCCCTTGCGCGCAGCAGGGATCGATACTGCCGGGCAGACTGCTTGACTCGCTGAAAAGAGCTACCACCTCGGCGTGAATGGTGCTCTCCTGACAATGCACTCAGCCTGGTGTGAAGGTCGGCACCTGCTCCACGCAGGATGTCCTTTTCACCCAGCAGCGCGGCGATATTGCAAGCCAAGTCATCAAGCCCCATCGCGTTACCTTTGATGAGAAGGTGAGCGATCCGTGGATGCGCTGGAAGCGCGCTCATCGCCGCTCCGTGCGGTGTGAGCTGCCCAGCAGCATCAAGTGCGTCTAGGCGCTTCAGCAGGTCTCTGGCTTGTGCGAAGGGAGCTGAGGGAGGGTGGTCGAGCCAGGTCATCTCCTCTGGTGTCATTCCCCACCGGGCCAACTGGAGTGCCAAAGCTGCAAGATCTGCCTGCAGGATTTCAGGGGTGCTGTAGCCGGCCATTTGCTCGTGCTGCGACTCAGACCAAAGGCGATAGCAGACACCTGGCTCCAATCGACCTGCTCGCCCCGCTCGCTGAGTAGCGCTGGCCTTCGAGATACGCTGTGTGTCGAGCCGAGTCATCCCGCTGCGAGGATCAAACTTCGGCACTCGCTCGAGCCCACTGTCCACCACCACCCTGACGCCTTCGATGGTCAAGCTGGTCTCGGCGATGTTCGTGGCCAGTACGATCTTCCGGGAGCCTTTGGGTGCCGGGTCTATCGCGGCTCGCTGTGCATTCAGGTCGAGGTCGCCGTACAGCGGGCATACGATCACCTCTGGACGACTGCTCAACTGCTCCTTGAGCACCTCAGCTACCCGCCGAATCTCTGCCTGCCCTGGGAGGAAAACCAGAACGCTTCCCGGCTGTTCGTTTATGGCGGCCAAGCAGGTGTCCGTGACTCGCGAATCGATTCGCTCGCCCGGCTGAAATGGGCTACCCCAAACTGTTGAGACCGGATACATCCGCCCTTCACTTGTGATCACCGGTGCGTCATTCAGCAGTTTTGAAAGCCGAGCGCCCTCCAAAGTTGCAGACATCAGCAGCAACTTAAGTGGCGGCTCATCACGCAGTAGCTCACGAGCACTGACGCACAGGGCCAATGCAAGATCAGAGTCCAGATTTCGCAGGTGGTACTCATCGAAGATGACCACGCCCACACCGTCTAAAGCAGGATCATCCTGAAGGCGACGAGCCAGAATACCTTCAGTGACCACTTCAATCTGGGTGCGCGGGCCTACCTTGCTTTCAAGTCGGATGCGGTAGCCCACGGTTTCGCCGACCTTTTCCCCCAGCTCGCTGGCCAGGCGTTCAGCCGCTGCGCGCGCGGCGAGACGGCGCGGTTCGAGCATCAGGATGGTTTGCCCGGCCAGCCACGGCTCGTTCAACAACGCCAAGGGCACGCGGGTGGTTTTACCGGCACCGGGGGGGGCTTCCAGCACGGCCTCATGGCGCGTCGCCAAGGCGTCACGCAGGGCGGGTAAAACATCATCGATGGGCAACGAATTCATACTGGCTCCAAAGCAGAGCGGCGAGTATAACGGCGAACGGCTGAGTGCCGACGCTGGTCATAGAAACAACGCTGAGCCGGGCTGTGAACATTATTCAATGTGGGAGGAGGCTTGCCCCTTCCCACATTGGTTCAGTGTCGCCTGGTAGATCTGGCTTATAGTCACCCCAAATATGTTCAGGAGATTCCCCCCATGCGTATCGCTTCCCGTGTCATCGGCGGTGTCCTCGCCGTCACCCTGCTGAGCCAATTGACCGCCTGCGGTTCGATCTTCTACCCGGACCGCCGTGGCCAGATCGACGGCAAGATCGACCCGACCATCGCCGTGCTCGATGCCATCGGCCTGCTGTTCTATGTCATTCCCGGCCTGATCGCCTTCGGGGTGGACTTCGCCACCGGTGCCATCTACTTCGAGCCGGGCAAGACTGCCCAGGTCGCGCCAGAAAAACTCCAGCAAGCCATCGGCGCCGACGGCAAGGTCGACAATGCCAAACTGCAATCGATCATCGAGAAAGAGACCGGCCGCACCTTGCCGCTGGACGACCCACGCATGATCCAGTTCAAGGGCAGCGTGCAACAATTGGCGTCCTTGGGCCTGCAACCCGCTGCTTAAGGATTTGAGCCGCTTATGACCAGCAGTCCCGAACATGCCAGGCTCCTGCGCCTGGCCACGCGCGCGTCAGTGGGCGTGGCCTGTGCGCTGATCGTCACCAAGGCCATCGCCTGGTGGTTCAGCGGTTCGGTGAGCATGCTTGCCGGGTTGACCGATTCCTTGCTCGACGGCGTCACGTCGTTGCTCAACTTGCTCGCGGTGCACTACGCCCTGCGTCCGGCCGATGACGATCACCGTTACGGCCATGGCAAGGCGGAATCCCTGGCGGGCATGGCCCAGGCATTGTTTATCGGGGGCAGTGCGGTGTTGATCGCGTACCAGGCTTACGAACGGCTTCAGCATCCTGAACCGGTAGGCGCGCCATGGTTGAGCGTCGGCGTGATCATCTTTTCCCTGGCACTGACCGTCGCGTTGCTGGTGCTGCAACACCGGGTGATCCGCGAGACCGGCTCCAACGCCGTGCGCGCCGACTCACTGCACTACCGCTCGGACCTGATGCTCAATGGCAGCATTCTGGTCGCGCTCGTCGTGGCGGGGTTTGGCTTTCATCAGGTGGACGCATGGTTCGGCCTGGGCATCGCGGCCTACATCCTGTGGAGCGCGGTCCAGATCGCCCGGGAAAGCTTTGCGGTACTGATGGATGAAGAGCTGCCGCCAGACGTCAGCCAGCACATGCTGGAACTGGCTCGAAGCGTGCCGGGGGTGTTGGGCGCGCACGATTTGCGCACGCGCATTTCCGGCAGCCACTGGTTTGTGCAACTGCACCTGGAGTTGCCGGGAGAGTTGACCTTATCGGTGGCCCACGGCATCAGCGATCAAGCCGCCGATGCCATCCATAAAGCCTACCCGCGTGCCGAAGTGCTGGTGCACGCCGACCCGCGGGAAGTGGTCACGGGCAACAAGGCCTAGTACTGCACCTGATACCCGCGACTGCTCAAGCAGTTGCCCTGGGCCTGGCGGTAGGTTTGCACCACCGCCGGGGCCGGTGCGTAGGTGACTTGCTGCGGGTCGAAGCCGCTTTGCTGAACCGCCCAGCGATAACAGTCATAGCCGTCCTGCTGCACCTGGGCCGGTGACTGGCCGTTGGCGGGATAGGCCACCACGTCATAGCCGTTGCCCTGCGGCGCGGGTTGCGGCGCAGGCACGGCGGCTGGCGGTTGCACGACCACGTACTGCTGGGAACTGCTTTCGTAGGTGTAATAAGAGCCCGCCGCGAGGAAGAACAGCGCGCTGCCGATCCACACTTCACGCGCGTAGTCCGGCAGGTAATGCACACGAATGCCGTAAGGCGGCCTGACCACCACATAGCGCGGACCCTGCGGGCGATACCAATAACCGCCGGAATAGAAGTAATCCTGGCCACGGTAGGGCACGCGGTAATTGCGGTCGGGGAAACGGTCGATCACATAACCTGGGCGATGCTGCGGGCCAGGACCCCAGCCGTTGCCATGGCCGTCGGGGCGACCGGGCCAGCGGTTGTCGCCAGGACGGTTGGTGTTGAAGCCCCCGCCGTTGTTGCCGGGCCGAGACCCGCCGTCCCAATGCGGGTTGCCGTCGTTACGGCGCGGGATGTCACGGTAGTTGCCCTGGCGCGGTTCCTGGGTCTGGCGCACGGTATCGGGGCGGCCCTGGATCGGCAGGTTGTTCGACGGCTGCAGCGGCTGCACCGGTCGGTTTTGCTCATTGCCCAGCGGCCGGCCTTGCCACTGGCCGTTCTGGCCGCTGCGCTGCTCGAAGTGCTGGTTCTGCTGGCGAGGCTGATTGTTGTCCGGCCGCGGCGCATTATTCTGCTGGCGCGGCGCCTCATTGCCCGGCTGGCGCCCGCCGCCCTGCCCCCGCTCATGCTGACCACCGCCTTCAGGGCGCGGCGCGTTATCACGCTCGTCGGCCACTGCCTGGGCGCCAACGGTGACCATCAGCAAACCTACACCTGCCAAACGCCAGATGCGCTTCATGCTATTCCTCACTGCGGATTAGGGCTTATCAATGAGACTGGAAAAGCCTCGCCCGGTTCTGAGACAGGTTATCAGTCACGAGAACAATTTTTGCAGCAGAAAAACGCAGGCAAAAGAAAAGGGGTGACCCGTCGGCCACCCCTTGAGAACTTCGTCCTGGCTCAACGCTTGTGGCGTTGGCTCACCTCACGCCGCCTTCTGGGCAGTGTGCAGCCTGGAGGCCGGCTCAACCCTGCTGGGGTGGCGGCCGCAACGGGCCTGATTGGGCGCGCTGCTGTGGACTGTTGTCCAGGCGGTGATTCTGTTGATAACGATACCCGCCCACGCCCGACAGATGATTGCGAAGATTGCGTCAATAAACAGTGCTTGCGCAATTTTTAACCCTTCATGGATAATTCATCGCAATAGTTACGACAAAGGCCAACCCAATGAGCAAGCTTGACCGATACGACCTGAGTATTTTGGCGGAATTGCAGCGCGACGCGAGGATCTCCAACCAGGAGCTGGCCGAACGCATCGGCCTGTCGCCTTCGCCGTGCTCGCGCCGGGTCAAGCAATTGGAGGACGACGGCTACATCTCCCGTCAGGTGGCCCTGCTCGACCGCAAGATGCTCGGCCTGAGCCTGACCGCCTATGTGCTGATCGGCATGGACCGGCACACACCGGAGCGTTTCGAGAACTTCGAGGCGGCGATCCGCACCCTGCCCCAGGTGCTTGAATGCAGCCTGGTGACCGGGATGGACGCCGACTACCAGTTGAAAGTGGTGGTGCCGGACATGGATCACTACCAGAAATTGCTGCTGGGGCATTTGACCCGCATCGACGGCGTGACCAGTGTGCGGTCGAGTTTTGTGCTCAACCAAGTATTGAACAGCACTGAACTGCCCCTGACCCACCTGCGCACTTGAAATCAATGAACATCCAATGTGGGAGGGGGCTGCACTTCGACTCAGGTCAATGTTGTGCCTGCCAAGCTGCCTTATACTTGCCCGCCTGCCCCGTCGGAAGCCCCCCATGAACAACATCGACCCCGCCCTCTTCGAAGAATGGATGATGACCGGCCTGGTCAGCATCCTGATCATTTTCATGGGCTTTATCGTCTGGGACCTGGCGAAGAAGTCCAAGGCCGGGCGCTTTGGCTCGTTGATCCTGTTTTTCGTGCTGGGCCTGGGCGTGGCTGCGTTCATCATCAAGAGCGTGGTGATCGGCCTGATCGAGTCCGGCGCCCTATAGGCGCGCCGGCACTTCCTGCCACTGGCCCTGGTCCAGGCCGTCGATTGACCAATCGCCAATTCGCACACGCACCAGGCGCAAGGTGGGCAACCCCACTGCCGCCGTCATACGCCGAACCTGCCGATTTCGCCCTTCACGAATCACCAGTTCCAGCCAGGACGTGGGCACGCTCTTGCGAAACCGCACCGGCGGGTTGCGCGGCCATAACGCCGGTTCGTCCAATTGGCGGGCCTCGGCGGGCAAGGTCATGCCGTCATTGAGCTCAACGCCGTCACGCAGGCGTTGCAGTTGTTCTTCGCTGGGTTCGCCCTCGACCTGCACCCAATAGGTTTTCGCCAGTTTGTGCTTGGGGTCGGCAATCCGCGCCTGCAGTTGACCATCGTTGGTCAGCAGCAGCAGGCCCTCACTGTCACGGTCCAGGCGGCCGGCCGGGTAGATGCCGGGGATGTCGATGAAATCCTTGAGGGTCGCGCGCCCGCCTTCGTCGCTGAACTGGGTCAGCACATCGAAGGGCTTATTGAACAGGATCAACTTCGGCTCGGCCGGCGGTGCCTTGGCAACGCGGCGCGCAGCGGAATACGGAGGTTTCACGCCAGGGCGGCGAGAATCGGGACGAGTGGGACGGGACATGGCTAAGAAACATCTAACGGTCAGGACCCACAATGCTAGTGGCCTGACCGCTAAATGACCATCCCAACCGCTTAGCGGAACGGCGGCTCGTCGAAGCTGCGCAGTTTGCGCGAATGCAGCGAGTTGAGTTCGGTGCGCAGTAAATCCACCGCCTCGATGCCGATCTTCAAGTGCTGGCTCACCGCACGCTCATAGAACGCGTTGGCGGAACCTGGCAGCTTGATTTCACTGTGCAGCGGCTTGTCCGACACACACAGCAACGTGCCGTAAGGCACCCGCAAGCGGTAACCCTGGGCGGCAATCGTGCCGCTTTCCATGTCCACTGCCACGGCGCGAGACAAGTTGATCAGTGGCCGTTCCTGGGCCCAGCGCAGTTCCCAGTTGCGGTCGTCGTAGGTCAGCACGGTGCCGGTGCGCAGGCGCTTTTTCAGCTCTTCGCCTTTTTCGCCGGTGACATTGGCCGCCGCTTGCTGCAACGCCAACTGCACTTCGGCCAAGGCCGGGATCGGAATGTTCGGCGGCACCACGCGGTCGAGAATCCCGTCGCGGCGCATGTAGGCGTGGGCCAACACGTAGTCGCCGATGGTCTGCGATTGGCGCAGGCCACCGCAGTGGCCGATCATCAGCCAGCAATGCGGACGCAGCACGGCGAGGTGGTCGGTGATGTTCTTGGCGTTGGACGGGCCGACACCGATGTTCACCAGGGTCACGCCGTGGCCGTCCGTGGCCTGCAAGTGATAGGCCGGCATCTGGTAGCGATGCCACACCACGCCGGCGGCGATGGCCGAGGCTTCGCCGTGGTCCATGTTCTTGTCGATCACCACGTTGCCCGGCAGCACCATGCGGATAAAGCGCGGGTCGCTGCGCAGTTGCTCCAGCCCGTGCAGGATGAACTGGTCGACATAGCGGTGGTAGTTCGTCAGCAGAATCCACGGCTGCACGTGACGCCAGTCGCTGCCGGTGTAATGCACCAGGCGCCGCAGGGAAAAGTCCACGCGCGCCGCATCGAACAGCGCCAAAGGCAGCGGGTCGGTGTTTTCCCAGTCGTAAAGGCCGTCGGCAATGCCATCGGTGGCAGCCGACAGGTCGGTGCTCGGGAACACACGGGCCAGGGTCGCGGCGGTCACGCCGGAGCCGGCCAGTTCGTCGCCCTGCTCCACCACGTAGGGGTAGGGAATGTTCTGCTGGCTGACGCCGACCTCCACCGTCACGGTGAAGTCGTGCATCAGCGGCACCAGTTGCTCCAGCAGGTACTTACGGAAAGCGGCGGGATGGGTGACGGTGACGCTGTAGGTCCCCGGCAACTGGACCTTGGCATACGCCCGGGTCGTCTGTGGGACTTCGCCGTGGCAATGGTAGGTCAGGCGCAGTTCCGGGTAGCGAAACAGCGCGCGTTGTTCGGCGTCGGGTTCGACGCGGTCCTTGAGGTATTGCTTGAGGGCCTGATTGAGCGCGCCGGTGGCCCGCTCATGCAGGGCCGCCAGCCGGTCCACGGCTTCCTCGGCGGTTTGAACGACAACAAAAGCTTCGGTCACGGTAAGCATCCTGTGTTCTGACGTGCAGGCCTTTATCTTGCCTGTATCCCGGGCTCACATAAACACCCGAGTTGGAATGCAAGCCCCCTCCCACAGTTGGACCACATTTACATAGACACAGTGGGGGTGGAGCGAGCGACGATAGCCTCCACATCCACCCCGCGTGGCAAGGTGCCATATACCCGCCCAGACGATTCGCCCAACCGGCTGGCGATAAACCCATCGCTGACCGCCGCATGGCCGGCTTCCAGCAACAGCTTGGCCTGCAACGCCACGGCAATGTCTTCGGTGAGCTGCCGCGCGCGGTACTGGATGTCCTGAGTGTCCATGAACGCCGACTTCAACTGCTCGATATGCCGTGCCAGTCGTGTGTCCCCATGCCCATCCCCCAACTCCACGAACAACGCTTCCAGCACCCCCGGCTCTTTCGACAAGGCCCGCAGCACATCCAGGCACTGCACGTTGCCGGAACCTTCCCACGTTGAATTCACCGGTGCCTCACGGTACAGGCGCGGCAGGATGCTGTCCTCGACATACCCCGCACCGCCCATGCATTCGGCTGCTTCATTGATCATCGCCGGCGCGCGCTTGCAGATCCAATACTTGCCCACCGCCGTCACCAGCCGGGCGAACTTGGCTTCACGCTCATCGCCCAGGTGGTCCAGCGCGCGGCCCATGCGCATGCTCAAGGCCAGCGCGGCTTCGCTTTCCAGGGCCAGGTCGGCGAGCACGTTTTGCATCAGCGGTTGCTCGCTGAGAACGCGGCCGCCGACCGTACGGTGGGCGCAATGATGGCTGGCCTGGGTCAATGCCTGACGCATCAGGGCGCTGGAGCCGACCATGCAATCGAAACGGGTCATGGCGACCATCTCGATGATGGTCGGCACGCCCCGGCCTTCCTCGCCGATCATCCAGGCCAGGGCGCCCCGGAACTCGACTTCGCTGGAGGCGTTGGAGCAATTGCCGAGTTTGTTTTTCAGGCGCTGGATGTAGAACTCGTTGCGCGTGTCATCCGGACGATGCCGGGGCAGCAGGAAACAGCTCAGGCCCTTGTCGGTCTGGGCCAGGGTCAGGAACGCGTCGCACATCGGCGCCGAGCAGAACCATTTGTGGCCCACCAGTTCATACGCCTGGCCAGGGCCGCCGGCGCCCACCGGGTAGGCGCGGGTGGTGTTGGCGCGCACGTCGGTGCCGCCCTGTTTTTCGGTCATGGCCATGCCGATGGTGGCCCCGGCCTTGTGGGCGATGCCGACGTTGCGTGGGTCGTATTCAGTGCTGAGGATTTTCGGCAGCCAGGTCTTGGCCAGATCCGGCTGCAACCGCAGGGCCGGCACACAGGCGAACGTCATTGTAAGCGGGCAACCGGTGCCGGCCTCGGCCTGGCTGTGCAAATAGGTCATGGCCGCGCGAGCCACGTGAGCGCCCGGTTGCGGATGAGCCCAGGGCAGCGACGGCAAGCCGTGTTCAACCGCCGCGCGCATCAGTTCGTGATAGGCCGGATGAAACTCCACCAGGTCGATGCGATGGCCGTAGCGATCATGGCTGTTGAACACCGGCTTGTTCTGGTTCGCCAGGAACCCCGCCGCCATCAACGGCCCCCCGGCCAGTCCACCGTAGGCATCGATGCGCGCCTCGGCCCAGCCGGCGCCGAAGCGGCGCGACCAGTCTTGCAGGGGCAAGTCGACACGGTACAAGTTGACGCCGTCCAGGGAGGGAGGCTGGTTGGTGACGTCGTGGGTTTCGGCAAACTGATGCAGGTTCATGACGGGCCTCCAGAAAAAAGGCCCACATCCATTGAGGCCGGTTTTTTCAGTTAAGCACCGCCTCACCGCTTAAAAAAGCGACATACCCGCCTAATGTCCGGCGCTTTCACCCTCAAGCGGACACAGCAAACGGCGTTCGAGCACCGCCTGCAAGGCCTCGAACCGCACAGGCTTGGCCAGTCGATCCGTGACGCCGATACCGTGGCAGTGCTCGCGATCCGAGACATGCATCGACGCACTCAAGGCGATCACCGGCAATTCGCCGCAGTCCGGCAGCGCACGCATCTGACAGCACAACGAGAAACCGCCTTCCAGAATATCCAGCACTACCGCATCGAAATGCTCGCCCTGCAGCGCCGCCAAGGCGTTCGGTGCGCTGTCGACGGCTCTCACCCGGTAACCGAGCTTGAGCAACATGCCGCGCACCACCAACTGGCCACTGTTTTCCACCAGCAACACCGTGCAGTCTCGGGGCGTGCGATGCCGATCGCTGCCCGGGTTCGGCTCAGGCAAGGCCGGAGTGACATCAACGTCCAATTGGAAACGGCTGCCTTTGCGCGGCTCGGAATGATGGGTGAGGTGCCCCCCCAGCAACTCGATCAACTGCCGGCAGATTGCCAAGCCGATGCCCAGGCCGCCGTATTCACGGGTCGTCGAGCCGTCGAGCTGGAAGAAACGCTGGTAGAGCGTGGCCTCGTCCAGGAAAGCGAAGCCAATGCCGGTGTCATCGACGATAAAACTCAGGTGCAGGCGACCGTCACTGCGTGACACGCCCATCACCCGCAGGCGCACCGAGCCTTCATGGGTGAACTTCAGCGCGTTGTCCAGCAGGCAATCCAGGCATTGGAGCAACTTGTCGACATCCCCCACCACGCGGTCCGGCAACTCGTGCGCGACGTCCATGGAAAACGCCAGGCCCTTGGCCTGGGCGCTGGCGCTGAACTGTTGGCGCAGCACGTCCAGGGTACCGCGCAGGCTGAACGCCTGGGGCTGGGCACTCAGGCGCCCGGCCTGCAGTTCGGTGAGGGTGAGGATGCCGTTGACCATGCGCATCATGTCCCGCGCCGAACCGGCGGCCGTTTGCTGGTAATGCGCCAGGTCGGCATTCAGGGGCACGGTCTGCATCAGTTCCAGGGAACCGATGACGCCGTTCATGGGGGTGCGCAATTCATGGGTCAGCGTGGCGAGGAATTCATCCTTGAGCCGGTTACTGCGGGCCAGCTGCTGGTTGAGCACTTCGAGTTTCTGGCTGGCGTCGAACAGGATCTGCGCCTGTTGCTCGCGCATGGCATTGATACGGTCAGCCAGGGCCAGGGACAGCAGCGCCACCTCAATCGCCGAGCCGATCTGGCTGGCGTACATGGTCAGGAACACGTTGGGCAGGTAACCCAGCACCATCAGCGTGTTCACCACCCCACCCAGCAGGAACGCCGACCAGGCAATGATGAAATAGCGGGCCACCCGCTGGCCGCAGTACCAGGCCTTGATAGCGGCGACGAAGATGGTCACGGTAAACACCAGCGCCAGGCCGGTGGCCAGACGCAGCGCCAGGGCGTAGCTGGTCATCAGCGACAGAAGCATCACCACGCCGCCGCACGCCACCAGCGCCAGCAACAGGCGATTGATCCAGCGGCTGTGCTCGGCGGTGTTCAGGAAGCTGCGCGCAAACAGGCTGCCGAACAACGCCGCCGCACCGATCAGGAACGGCGTCGCGGCATTCGCCCACCACGGGTTGTCCGGCCAGAAATACTCCACCGCCGCGCCGTTGACCGACAACTGGTACATGCCGAACGAGGCGATATAAAAGATGTAATAGAGGTAACTGGTGTCGCGCACGCTGAGGTAGATGAACAGGTTGTAGACCAGCATCCCCAGCAGCACGCCATAAATCAGGCCCAATACATAGAGGCGCAACGGCTGTTGCTCAAGGTATTCGGTGCTGGACCATAACGTCAGCGGGGCCTGGATCGAGCCCTCGCTTTGCAGGCGCAGGTAGACGGTCTTCGCCTCGCCTGGGGAGAAATCGACCTTGAAAAGATAGTTGTTCTGTCGGATCTCACGCGCGGAAAACGGCAGGGCGTCCCCGGTGCGCCCGGCCAGGCGATAGACGCCGGCGCTGTCAGGCAGGTACAGGTCAAGGTGATCGAGGGGCGGATACGCCAGTTCCAGCAACCAGGTGCGTTGGGCCTGGGCATTGCTGGGCAGGTACTGCAAGTTGACCTTGAGCCAGAATACCGAGCGTGAATAGCCGGCATTGAGGGTGTCTTTGTCGTGGGGCTTGAACTGCACGGCGGCGGAAGGCGCGCTGACATCGGCGATGGTCAGGGCGTCGGTCGGGTCTTCGAGCACCTGCATGGCTCGGCCCAGCGGCAAGCTGCGGGTGTCCTGGTCGAACTCGATGGCGCTGGCGAACATCGGTAGCCCGCACAACAATAAAATCAGCAAATAGCGCATAAAGCCCCAGCGTCGCCTGCCCGGTTAATGTCAAAAAGCCCCCCATTCCTTTTGAGAAGACGTACACCGGCAATACATAAGTGGTTTGGATCCACTTTAGCATAGCCGGTAAAGGCCATTGGACACCATTGAAATAATTTTTTGAAAGGCTCTAGAACGCGGTTTTCAGCGATTTCCACGCGCTCTTTTGGAATGCTGAAACCTTCAAGCACCGAGCAAAATCCGGCTGCGCCCAACAGCCACGCCAAAAGCGTTTGGTGGTAAGCTCGCGCACCATGAATATCTACAGCTCACGCCCTGTTGTCCTCTGTCTCTCCGGCCACGACCCCAGTGGTGGCGCCGGCCTGCAGGCAGATATCGAAGCCCTGCTCGCCCAAGGCTGTCATGCGGCCCCCGCCGTCACCGCCCTGACCGTGCAGAACACCGTCAACGTCAGCGATTTCCGCGTGCTCGACCGCGAGTGGGTACTGGCCCAGGCCAATGCCGTACTCGGCGACTCCGAGGTGGCGGCGGTCAAGCTGGGCATGCTCGGCTCCACCGCCATGGTGGACACTGTGGTCGAACTGCTGCAGGCGCACCCGCACCTGCCAGTGGTGTGCGACCCGGTACTGCGCGCCGGCGGCGGCGGTAGCCTGGGCAAGGACGAAGTCGGCTTTGCGATGCGTGAACGCTTGTTCCCGCTGTCGCTGATCGCCACGCCGAACCTGCCTGAAGCACGCATTCTCGCAGAGTTGCCCGAAGGCACCGCAGACGAATGCGCCGACAAACTGCTGCCGTTTATCAAGCACCTGCTGATCACCGGCGGCCATGGCGACGAGCATGAAGTGCACAACCGTTTCTACAGCCGCAACGGCACGCGCCAGACCTTTACCTGTCAGCGCCTGCCCGGCAGCTATCACGGTTCGGGCTGTACGCTGGCGAGTGCGTTGTCCGGTCGGATTGCCCAGGGCGAAGCCTTGGTGAGCGCCGTGCAATCGGCCCTCAACTACACTTGGCGCACCCTGCGTGACGCTGAACAACTCGGCCAGGGCCAGTTCGTGCCGCGCCGGTTGCCGCTGGATTTCTGCTCTTAAGACCAAGAGGCCTGCCCGATGAAACTACGTGGCCTTTACGCCATCACCGACAGCCAACTGTTGGCCGGCAAATTCCTCGCCTATGTCGAAGCGGCGCTGGACGGTGGCGTAACCCTGTTGCAGTACCGCGACAAAAGCAGCGACGACGCCCGGCGCCTGCGTGAAGCCGAAAAACTGCGGGAGCTGTGCTCGCGCTACACCACCCAGTTGATCATCAACGACGACGCCGAATTGGCTGCGCGCCTGGGCGTCGGCGTCCACCTGGGCCAGACCGACGGCCCGCTGACCCCGGCCCGTGCGCTGCTCGGTTCGAAGGCGATCATCGGCGCCACCTGCCACAGCCAGATCGAACTGGCTGAGCAGGCCGCGCGTGAGGGCGCGAGCTACGTCGCCTTCGGCCGCTTCTTCAACTCCACCACCAAGCCTGGCGCACCGGCGGCCACGCTCGAGATGCTGGCCGAGGCGCGCACGCGCCTGCACCTGCCCATCTGCGTGATCGGCGGCGTGACCCTGGAAAACGCCGAGCCGCTGGTGGCCCACGGCGCCGACCTGCTGGCCGTGGTCCACGGCCTGTTTGGTGCCGACACCACGCAAGAAGTGACGCGCCGCGCCCGCGCCTTCAACGACCTTCTTAAAATTTGATTTCAGAGAGCCCCAACATGTCCCGTTCCGAAACGCTGTTTGCCAATGCCCAGAAACACATCCCCGGCGGTGTGAACTCCCCCGTGCGTGCGTTCAAGAGCGTCGGTGGCACGCCGTTGTTCTTCAAGCATGCCGAAGGCGCCTACGTCACCGACGAAGATGACAAACGCTACGTGGACTACGTCGGCTCCTGGGGTCCGATGATCCTCGGCCACAGCCACCCGGACGTGCTGGACGCAGTGCGCAAGCAGTTGGAACACGGCCTGTCCTACGGCGCACCGACCGCCATGGAAACCGAGATGGCTGACCTGGTGTGCAGCATCGTGCCGTCGATGGAAATGGTGCGCATGGTCAGCTCCGGCACCGAAGCCACCATGAGCGCGATTCGCCTGGCCCGTGGTTTCACCGGCCGCGACAGCATCATCAAGTTCGAAGGCTGCTACCACGGCCACTCCGACAGCCTGTTGGTGAAGGCGGGGTCCGGCCTGCTGACCCAAGGCGTGCCAAGCTCGGCCGGTGTACCGGCGGCGTTCGCCAAGCACACCCTGACCCTGCCGTTCAACGACATTGCCGCCGTCGAGCAGATGCTCAATGAAGTGGGCCAGGACGTGGCCTGCATCATCGTCGAGCCGGTAGCTGGCAACATGAACTGCGTACCGCCGGCGCCAGGCTTCCTCGAAGGCCTGCGCGAACAGTGCGACAAACACGGCGTGGTGCTGATTTTCGACGAAGTGATGACCGGTTTCCGTGTCGCCCTGGGCGGCGCCCAGGCGTACTACGGCGTCACGCCGGACCTGAGCACCTTCGGCAAGATCATCGGTGGCGGCATGCCGGTGGGCTGCTTCGGCGGCAAGCGCGCAATCATGCAGCACATCGCGCCACTGGGCCCGGTGTACCAGGCCGGCACCTTGTCCGGCAACCCGCTGGCCATGGCCGCCGGCCTCACGACCCTGCGCCTGATCAGCCGCCCGGGTTTCCACGCCGAGCTGACCGACTACACCACACGCCTGCTGGACGGTCTGCAAGAGCGCGCCGATGCGGCCGGCATCCCGTTTGTGACCACGCAAGCGGGCGGCATGTTCGGCCTGTACTTCAGCGGCGCCGACGACATCGTGACGTTCGATGACGTGATGGGCAGCGATGCCGATCTGTTCAAGCGCTTCTTCCACTTGATGCTGGAAGGCGGCGTGTACCTGGCGCCCAGTGCATTCGAAGCCGGCTTCACCTCGATCGCCCATGGCGAGGCCGAGTTGAAACTGACCCTGGACGCTGCCGAGCGTGCTTTCGCCGCGCTGAAATAATCGGTCGCAAAAAACAGACACTGCCGCCGCGGTGTCTGTTTTGCTACTTTGCCTACAGAGATTTCCGACTTTTTTCGAGAATTTACCTGCAATCGGGCAGATAACTTGCCCAACCAGCAGAAAAACGAGTAAAGACTTTGTAAGCAGAGGCCTGCTTATTTCATAATGCGCGCTTATTGGATCCCACGAGGGTCCGCGTGCCCCGTCAGAGGTAAGTCGATTCCCATGAAACGCACCGGCCGCACCCTGGTTCTGGGCTGCCTGTTGCTCCTTCAGCCGCTGCTGGCACATGCACAAGCAGGCGGCAACTCGTTGTTAATCCCAGCGATGGGTCGTTGCACCCTCAATACCCAGCCAGACAGTCAGGCCGAAGCCTTGAGCGCGTGCCAGAAACAGGCGGACGGCGGGGATGCGCAGGCGCAATACGAGTTGGGCGAGTACTTCCACGACAGCAAGAACCCCGCCCGCGACCTCAACAAAGCCTTGAGCTACTTCGAGAAAGCCTCGTTGCAGGGCCACGCTGAAGCCCAATTCAAACTGGGCACCATGTTCTTCCAGGGTGAAGGCGTACCGGCCAATAACGTCCAGGCCTACATCGTGCTGAAAATGGCGGCGGTCAACGGTGCCGAGGATGCGCTGGACACGGCCGACGAAGTCGCCGAACACATGCAGCGGGATGAATTGGAAGTGGCGACCCAGGTACTGGGCCAGATCTTCCGCAATTACCTGCAGGAATTGCAGAGTGCCGATGGGCGCTCGCCGTTTTCACCCCTGCCCTGAATTTATCTAAACCCTTCTTTCGTTATCGCAGGCATGCCAGCTCCTACAATCTGATGTGTGAATACATACAGGTGTCGGAGCTGGCTTGCCTGCGATGGACGCGACGCGGTCTGAAGCCCTACTTCTCAGGCATCGGCATCGGGAATGGCATCACATTGCTGGTGCCCCGCGCCTCGCTGATCTTCGGCGTCCCCAGACGCTCGACTTCGTCGATGCGCACAATCGAATGCATGGGCACAAAGCTGCGCACCACGCCTTCGAACTGGGCCTTGAGTTTCTCTTCGCCCGGATCGACGACCAATTGGGTGCGCTCGCCAAAGACGAATTCCTCGACTTCCAGAAACCCCCACAGATCACTTTGATAGATCTGCTTGGCGTACATCTCGAACACCTGGCCCTGGTTGAGGAAAATCACCTTGTAGATTGGAGCTTCACGTTTGGTCATGGTGGGCGAATAACACATTGGGGATATAAAAGAGGGCGCGAACTATAGCATGGCACCCGATGCACAACGCTAGGAACCAATGGGCATGCCCCCTATAATGCGCGGTTCTTTACCACCAGTTGACGATTCCCATGGCCAAGAAGCTTTACATCGAAACCCACGGTTGCCAGATGAACGAGTACGACAGCTCGCGCATGGTCGACCTGCTGGGCGAACACCAGGCCCTGGAAGTCACCGCCCGCGCCGAAGATGCCGACGTGATCCTGCTCAATACCTGCTCGATCCGCGAGCGGGCCCAGGACCGTGTGTACTCCCAGCTGGGCCGCTGGCGCGAATTGAAACTGGCCAACCCGGACATGGTCATCGCCGTCGGGGGTTGCGTGGCCAGCCAGGAAGGCGCGGCGATCCGCGATCGCGCGCCCTATGTCGACGTGGTCTTCGGCCCGCAGACCCTGCACCGCCTGCCGGAGATGATCGACGCCGCGCGCATCACCAAGTTGCCACAGGTGGACGTGTCGTTCCCCGAAATCGAAAAATTCGACCACTTGCCCGAGCCGCGCATCGACGGTCCGAGCGCCTATGTGTCGGTGATGGAAGGTTGCAGCAAATACTGCACCTTCTGCGTGGTGCCCTACACCCGCGGCGAAGAAGTCAGCCGGCCGTTTGACGACGTGCTGGCGGAAATCATTCACCTGGCCGAAAACGGCGTGCGTGAAGTCACCCTGCTGGGCCAGAACGTCAACGGCTATCGCGGCTTGACCGACGACGGCCGCCTGGCCGATTTGGCGGAGCTGATCCGCGTGGTCGCGGCCGTGGACGGTATCGAGCGCATTCGCTACACCACCTCGCACCCGCTGGAGTTCTCCGACAGCCTGATCCAGGCCCACGCCGACGTGCCGGAGCTGGTCAAGCACCTGCACTTGCCGGTGCAGTCGGGTTCGGACCGCATCCTCGCGGCGATGAAGCGCAATCACACGGCCCTGGAGTACAAGTCCAAGCTGCGCAAACTGCGCGCGGCAGTGCCGGGTATCTGCATCAGCTCGGACTTTATCGTCGGTTTCCCCGGCGAGACCGAGAAAGACTTCCAGCAGACCATGAAGTTGATCGAAGACGTCGGTTTCGACTTCTCATACTCGTTCGTCTACAGCCAGCGCCCCGGCACCCCGGCGGCCGACCTGCTGGACGAAACCCCGGAAGCGCTGAAAAAAGAGCGCCTCAATGCGCTGCAGCACCGCCTGAACCAGCAAGGTTTTGAGATCAGCCGACAAATGGTCGGGTCGATCCAGCGCATCCTGGTCACCGACTATTCGAAGAAAGACCCCGGCGAACTGCAAGGCCGTACCGAGAACAACAGAATCGTCAACTTCCGTTGCGATAATCCGACGCTGATCGGCCAGTTTGCCGAGGTGCACATCGACGCGGCGCAACCGCACTCGCTACGGGGCTCGTTGATCAACTGATCCCTGTGGACAAATGAAGATCAACAGGTGGGGCTGGCTTGCCTGCGATAGCGGTGTAACAGCCAGCATCTATTCAGGATGTGCCGGCCCTATCGCAGGCAAGCCAGCTCCCACAGGGGTTCTTCATTGGTCTGGAGAGTGATGCCAGCCCATTTAAGTGCTTTCGCACACCGGCCACTGGCGTTATTCTCTATTTCACTTAAACAGCCAAAGGGCGGCTAAAAGCGACCTTGAACGCACCCATCGTAGAACCCCATCGTTTTATCCTCGAGCCGTTTGAGGCTCCCCGTTTCGCCAACCTGTGCGGACAGTTCGACGAGCACTTGCGCCTGATCGAACAACGCCTGGGCATCGAGATTCGCAACCGCGGCAATCAGTTCGAGCTCATTGGTGAGGCCCCGCACACAAAATCTGCAGAAAACCTGCTGCGCCGTCTCTACCGCGAAACCAAGGGTAGCGAGCTGACGCCAGAAACCGTGCACCTGTATTTGCAGGAATCGGCTGTGGAAGACTTGGCCAACAACCCTGTCGCCGAAGCCAGCGTGGCCCTGCGCACCAAAAAAGGCATGATTCGTCCAAAGGGCTTGAATCAGCAGAAGTACGTCAAGGCCATCCTCGGTAACGATATCAATTTTGGCATCGGCCCCGCCGGTACCGGCAAGACCTACCTGGCCGTGGCCTGTGCAGTGGATGCCCTTGAGCGCGAGCAAGTGCGCCGCATCCTGCTGGTCCGCCCGGCAGTCGAAGCGGGCGAAAAGCTCGGCTTCCTGCCCGGCGACCTGGCACAGAAGATCGACCCGTACCTGCGCCCGCTCTACGACGCACTGTACGAGATGCTTGGCTTTGAATACGTGGCCAAGCTGATCGAGCGCCAAGTGATCGAGATCGCCCCGCTGGCCTACATGCGCGGCCGCACCTTGAGCAACAGTTTCATCATCCTCGACGAGAGCCAGAACACGACGGTCGAGCAGATGAAGATGTTCCTGACCCGCATCGGGTTCGGCTCCACGGCCATTATCACCGGCGACATTACCCAGGTTGACCTGCCCAAGGGCACCAAGTCGGGCTTGGGCCATGTGATTGAAGTGCTCAAGGATGTGCCGGGGATCAGCTTCACGCACTTCTCGCCCAAGGACGTGGTGCGCCACCCGCTGGTGCAGCGCATTGTCGAAGCCTACGAGCGTTTCGAACACCGCGACGATGGCCTCTCCAAGGACGTTCGCCGCGATGCTTGAGCTTGACCTGCAACTGGCCACCGAAGCGCCCGCCCCCAGTGAAGAACAGTTCCGCCAATGGTGTGCCCTGGCCCTGCGCCAGCGCACCGCCGACTCGGAACTGACCATTCGTCTGGTGGACGAAGCCGAAGGCCGTGAACTGAACCACACCTGGCGCCAGAAAGACTACGCGACCAATGTGCTGTCCTTCCCCGCCGACGTACCGGACGAGCTGCTGGATATCCCGTTGCTGGGTGACCTGGTCATCTGCGTCGAGGTGGTCGAGCGCGAGGCGAAGGAACAAGGCAAGGAACTAGAAGCCCACTGGGCCCATCTAGTCATCCACGGCTGCTTGCATCTCTTGGGTTACGACCATATAGACGATGACGAAGCCGAGGAAATGGAAACACTGGAACAAACGTTGCTTGCAGAATTGGGTCATCCGGACCCCTACGCCGACGACGAAGCTTAAAAACACTCAACTGTAACAACAAAGGATTCAGAGTAATCGCTATGAGCGAAGACCGATCGAGCAACGGGCAGAAGTCATGGCTGGGTAAATTGACCCAGGCTTTTGCCCACGAGCCGAAAAACCGCCAGGAGCTGCTGGAGCTGCTGCGCGAGGCCCATCAGAACAAGTTGCTGGACAGCGAAGCGCTGGCCATCGTCGAAGGCGCCATCCAGGTGGCTGACCTGCAAGTGCGCGATATCATGGTCCCGCGCTCGCAGATGATCAGCATCAAGGCGACCCAGACCCCACGGGAATTCCTCCCGGCCGTGATCGACTCGGCGCATTCGCGCTACCCGGTCATCGGTGAAAGCCATGACGACGTCATGGGCGTCCTGCTGGCCAAGGACCTGCTGCCGCTGATCCTTAAAGAGAACGGCGACAGTTTCAACATCAAGGACCTGCTGCGTCCGGCCACCTTCGTGCCCGAATCCAAGCGCCTGAACGTGCTGCTGCGTGAATTCCGCGCCAACCACAATCACATGGCCATCGTGATCGACGAATACGGCGGCGTGGCGGGCCTGGTGACCATCGAAGACGTACTGGAACAGATCGTCGGCGACATCGAAGACGAGCACGACGTCGAAGAAGACAGCTACATCAAGCCGCTGCCAAGCGGTGACTTCCTGGTCAAGGCCCTGACGCCGATCGAGAACTTCAACGAGTTCTTCGACAGCGAGTTCTCCGACGACGAATTCGACACCGTCGGCGGCCTGGTGATGAGTGCGTTCGGGCACCTGCCCAAGCGTAACGAAACCACCGAGATTGGCGCCTACCGTTTCCGCATCCTGAATGCGGACAGCCGTCGTATCCACCTGATCCGCCTGACCCCTATTGCTCGCTAAGGAATGACATGCAGCGCCTAACCCGCCCCGGCTGGCCCGGTAATTTGCTGGCCGTGGTGGCCGGCGCCATCACCACCCTGGCGTTGGCGCCGTTCGACCTGTGGCCGTTTGCGCTGCTGGCGGTAGGATTGTTCTATGTCGGGCTGCGGGAGCTGACACCACGCCAGGCCTTGGGCCGTGGCTGGTGTTTCGGTTTCGGCCTGTTCGGCGCCGGCACCAGTTGGATCTACTACAGCATCCACCACTTCGGCGGCGCTTCGGTGCTGCTGGCGGGTTTCCTGATGCTGCTGTTTACCGCCGCCATCGCCTGGTTCTTCGCCCTGCCGGCGTGGTTGTGGGCGCGCTGGCTGCGGCGCAATGAGGCACCACTGGCGGATGCGCTGACGTTTGCCGCGCTGTGGGTGGGCCAGGAAGCGTTTCGCGGCTGGTTCCTCACCGGTTTCCCATGGCTGTACTCTGGCTACAGCCAACTCGACGGCCCACTTTCCGGCCTCGCGCCATTGGGCGGCATGTGGCTGATTTCCTTTGCCCTGGCCCTCACCGCCGCCCTGCTGTGCAACGTACCGCGCCTGCTGGCCGGCAAACGCAACGCCTTTATCGGCGCCGGCCTGGTGCTGCTGGTAGCGCCATGGGCCATCGGCCTGGCGCTCAAGCAGCATGCCTGGACCGCACCGTCCGGCGACCCACTGAGCGTGGCCGCCATCCAGGGCAATATCGAACAAAGCATGAAGTGGGACCCGGAGCAGCTCAACGCCCAGTTGGCGCTGTACCGCGACATGAGTTTCACCTCCAAGCGCGTCGATTTGCTGGTATGGCCGGAAACCGCCGTGCCGGTGCTCAAGGAGTCGGTGGAAGGCTACCTGGGCATGATGGGCAAGTTCGCCGCCGACCGGCACACCGCGCTGATCACCGGCGTGCCGATCCGTCAGGAAGTGCACCACCAGAAACGCTACTTCAACGGTATCACCGTGGTGGGCGAAGGCGACGGCACCTACCTCAAGCAAAAACTCGTACCCTTCGGCGAGTACGTGCCGCTGCAGGACATGCTGCGCGGGCTGATCGCCTTCTTCGACCTGCCCATGTCCGATTTCGCCCGCGGCCCCGCCGACCAGGCCATGCTCCAGGCCAAGGGTTACCAGATTGCGCCGTTCATCTGCTACGAAGTGGTCTACCCGGAATTCGCCGCCGGCCTGTCAGCCCAGAGCGACTTGCTGCTGACCATCAGCAACGACACCTGGTTCGGCCGCTCCATCGGCCCGCTGCAACACCTGCAAATGGCGCAGATGCGTGCATTGGAGGCCGGCCGCTGGATGATTCGGGCCACCAACAATGGCGTCACTGGCTTGATCAACCCGTTTGGGCAGATCACCGCGCAGATCCCACAGTTCGAACGCGGCATTCTTTACGGTGAAGTAGTGCCGATGCACAACCTCACGCCGTATCTGCAGTGGCGGTCGTGGCCGTTGATTATCGTGTGTGTGCTGTTGTTTGGCTGGGCGCTGCTCGCATCCCGCATGTCCAAGACTGTCTAACAGACCAACACAAAACCAAATGTGGGAGGGGCCTTGCCCCCTCTCACATTTGCCCTGCGATGCTATTTATAAAATAGTCGATACCCCACCTGCCCCACCGCTTCATTGATCAATTGTCCGCTCTGCCACACTGACTTGAACTCCGGCATCCAACCGCCCAGTGGTCGGGCATTGTCCGCCACCAGGAAGCCCACCGGCGCAGGCACCACCTCAAAGCCCGCCTGCTCAAAGCTCCACACGGCTCGCGGCATATGCCAGGCCTGGGTCACCACTGCCACACGCTTGATGCCTTGGGGCAGCAGAATGGCGGCGCTCATCTGCGCGTTTTCCCAAGTGGTCCGGCTGCCCTCCTCCTTCCAACGAACGGCGACGCCGAAATCCTCCCGCATCGACACCGCCATCAGCTCGGCCTCACTCGGCGGTGTGCCGTAATGCAAGCCGCCACTGGTGAGTACCGGCAGCCCGGAAGCCTTGGCCAGCCGCGCCGCATATCGCTGGCGTTCCAGGCCTACGCCGGTGGGCTGGTCGCTGCCCCAGGCCGGGTCTGCGCGCTCGCGTCCCGAGCCCAGTACCACGATGGCATCGGCACGCTGGGCCAGGGTCGCCCACTCCTCAAGCGCCAGTGGCGGCTCGGTCTGCAACAACTGCGCGCCCCCTGCAACCACGGCGGGCAGGCTGATCAGCCACATGCCGCCAAACCCCAGCACAAAGCAGCCACTCGCCAGGCGCGGGTGGCGTCGACGCAACCACCAGGCAAGTGCCAGCAGCAGCAGGAACACGCCCGGGGGCAGGAGTAGTTGTTTGAGGAAGTAACGAATAGGCATCGGGCATCTCCAAAGATGCCCGAAGCCTAAGGTGTAACGGGGTTTAACGACAATCTCTACGGTGACATGGTGTTGCTTTGGGGGAGTGAATTACGTGTAGCGGGCGGACCGGAGCTTTTCCGGGCCACGACCGGCCGACAAGTCCTTGAGCCACACCACTTTGGCGGAATGCGTAGGCCCCTTGGCTGGCGGGGTTGCCACCCAGGGAGGCGCATCGCGCCCATTGCGTTCCAGGTAAGCCTTGATCAGTTCCAGCTCCGCACGGCTCAAGCCGCGCAGTTCCAACTCGACAGGCCGTTCATCACGCAATCGGCCTGCGGTTCTTGCTGCGTCCAATGCACGACCCAATCGGTCGATCAGTCCTTCGTAGATATCCGGTTTCGTTGCGATTCGCTGCGATTCAACCATCCCCTCACCTCATTGAAGAAAGACTTGCTCCCCAATAAACAGCGTAGTCCCCGTGGCTGCGCACGTCTGGCGCTGCGACAGACGGCCCTGCCTGCGCAATCAGGGTTTCCCTCGATAGAGTGGGGTCATGTATGCTACGGCGCTTCCTGTAACTCCACTTCCCGCAGGGTCTGGGCACGGACGCGCCGCTTTCCGGTGTCGATCAAGCCAAGCCTGCACCGAAGAGGATTAGGCCACCCCTATTCAGTTCAAAAGTAGCCATGCACGAACAATATCAGCCCCGTGAAATAGAAAATGCCGCCCAAACCTTCTGGGACGAGCAAAAGTCCTTTGAAGTCAGTGAACAGCCAGGCAAGGAGACTTACTACTGCCTATCGATGTTCCCTTACCCCAGCGGCAAGCTACACATGGGGCACGTGCGCAACTACACCATCGGCGACGTGATTTCCCGCTACCAGCGCATGCAAGGCAAGAACGTCCTGCAACCCATGGGTTGGGACGCCTTCGGCATGCCGGCGGAAAACGCCGCGATGAAAAACAACGTAGCGCCCGCCAAGTGGACCTACGAAAACATCGCCTACATGAAAAACCAGCTGCGCAGCCTCGGCCTGGCGGTGGACTGGTCCCGCGAAGTCACCACCTGCAAGCCGGACTACTACCGCTGGGAACAATGGCTGTTCACTCGCCTGTTCGAAAAAGGTGTGATCTACAAGAAAAGCGGCACCGTGAACTGGGACCCGATCGACCAGACCGTCCTGGCCAACGAGCAGGTGATCGACGGTCGCGGCTGGCGTTCCGGCGCGCTGATCGAAAAGCGCGAAATCCCGATGTATTACTTCAAGATCACCGCCTACGCGGATGAGCTGCTGTCGAGCCTCGACGACCTGCCGGGCTGGCCTGAACAGGTCAAGACCATGCAGCGCAACTGGATCGGCAAGTCCAAGGGCATGGAAGTGCAGTTCCCCTACAACGTCGATTCGATCGGCGAAGCGGGCGCACTCAAAGTCTTTACCACCCGTCCGGACACCCTGATGGGCGCGACCTACGTCGCCGTGGCCGCCGAGCACCCGCTGGCCACCCAGGCTGCACAGAACAATCCTGAACTGCAGGCGTTCATCGCCGAATGCAAAGGCGGCAGCGTGGCCGAAGCCGACGTAGCCACCCAGGAGAAAAAAGGCCTGCCGACCGGCCTGTTCGTTGAACACCCATTGACTGGCGAAAAGCTGCCCGTCTGGGTCGCCAACTACGTGCTCATGCACTACGGCGATGGCGCAGTAATGGCTGTGCCGGCTCACGACGAGCGCGATTTCGAATTCGCCACCAAGTACAGCCTGCCGATCAAATCCGTGGTACGCACCAGCTCGGGCGACACCAACCCGGCCCCATGGCAAGACGCCTACGGCGAGCACGGCACCCTGATCAACTCCGGCGAGTTCGACGGCCTGGACTTCCAGGGCGCTTTCGATGCGATCGAAGTTGCACTGGTCAAGAAGAACCTGGGCGCTTCGCGCACTCAGTTCCGCCTGCGCGACTGGGGCATCAGCCGCCAGCGCTACTGGGGCTGCCCGATCCCGATCATTCACTGCGAAAGTTGTGGCGACGTGCCAGTACCGGAAGACCAACTGCCGGTCGTCCTGCCGGAAGACGTTGTGCCGGACGGCGCCGGTTCGCCGCTGGCGCGCATGCCCGAGTTCTATGAGTGCAGCTGCCCGAAATGCGGCCAGCCTGCCAAGCGTGAAACCGACACCATGGACACCTTCGTCGAGTCCTCGTGGTACTACGCCCGCTACGCCTCGCCGCACTACGAGGGTGGCCTGGTGGAAAAATCTGCAGCCGACCATTGGTTGCCGGTGGATCAGTACATTGGCGGCATCGAACACGCCATTCTTCACCTGCTGTACGCGCGCTTCTTCCACAAGCTGATGCGCGACGAAGGCCTGGTGAGTTCCGACGAACCGTTCAAGAACCTGCTGACCCAGGGCATGGTGGTCGCCGAGACCTACTATCGCCGCGAAGCCAACGGCGCCTTTACCTGGTTCAACCCGGCCGATGTCGAGCTTGAGCGCGACAGCAAGGCCAAGGTCATCAGCGCCAAGCTGATCGCCGACGGCCTGCCGGTGGAAATCGGCGGCACCGAGAAGATGGCCAAGTCGAAGAACAACGGCGTCGACCCTCAGTCGATGATCGACCAGTTCGGCGCCGACACTTGCCGCCTGTTCATGATGTTCGCCTCGCCGCCGGACATGAGCGCCGAATGGTCCGACTCCGGCGTCGAAGGGTCGCACCGTTTCCTCAAGCGCGTCTGGCGCCTGGCACACGCCCATGTGAGCCAAGGCCTGCCGGGCACGCTGGACGTGGCCGCGCTGAGCGACGAGCAGAAACTGATTCGCCGCAGCACCCACCTGGCCATCAAGCAAGCCAGCCAGGACGTGGGCCAGAACCACAAGTTCAACACCGCCATCGCTCAGGTGATGACGCTGATGAACGTGCTGGAAAAAGCGCCGCAAGCCACCGAGCAGGACCGCGCACTGATACAGGAAGGCCTGGAAACGGTCACCCTGCTGCTGGCACCGATCACGCCGCACATCAGCCACGACCTGTGGGCCCGCCTGGGTCACAGCGGCGCCGTCATCGACGCCGCCTGGCCAAAACAGGATGACAGCGCCCTGGTGCAGGACACGCTGCAACTGGTGATCCAGGTCAACGGCAAGCTGCGCGGCCAGATCGACATGCCGGCCACCGCCAGCCGTGAAGAGGTCGAGGCGGCTGCCCGGGTCAACGAGAATGTGCTGCGCTTTACCGAAGGCCTGACGATCCGCAAAGTGATCGTGGTGCCCGGCAAACTGGTCAATATCGTCGCTAGCTAATCGGATCGGGCGCGGGGCTCACGCTCCGCGCCGAACAAAGCCTTCAGGGCCTCGATAAGGCCCACATGGTTTCAAGGGGAGCAACACAATGATCAAACGCAATCTGCTGGTGATAGGCCTTGCCGTAATGCTGAGCGCCTGCGGCTTTCAGCTGCGCGGTACCGGCACCAACGAAATGACGATCAAGGAAATGGACGTCAGTGCCCGCGACGCCTACAGCGAAACCGTGAAACAGCTGCGTCAGGTCCTGGAAAACAGCGGCGTTCACGTCTACACCGGCGCGACCTACAAGCTGTACCTGGCCGACGAAAAACAAACCCAGCGCAACCTGAGCTACGCCAGCGCCGGGCGTGCGTCCGATATCGAACTGAGCAACGAGCTCTTTTTCGAAATCCAGGGCCGCGATCATCTGCCGCTGCTGACCGACACCATCCAGGTGCAGAAAGTCGTGAGCCACGACGGCAACAACCTGGTGGGTTCGGACTCCGAGTCCCTGCAAGTGCGTAAGGAAATGCGCCGTGAACTGGTACAACGCATGGTGCTGCGCCTGTCGATGCTGACCCCTCAGCAACTGGAAACCCTGCAGCAACGTGCCGACGAAAAGGCCAGGGCTGACGCCGAAGCGCTGAAAGCCGCGCAAGAGTACGAAGACAACACGCCGAAACAATCGCCTGTTGAAGTCCCTGCCGAGTAAGCCAGACGGGGCGCCCCAGGCGCCCCGTTCGCCCCGCCTATGAAACTCGCCCCCGCCCAACTCGCCAAACACCTGCAAGGTGGCCTCGCGCCTGTCTATATCGTCAGCGGTGACGACCCGCTGTTGTGCCAGGAAGCCGCCGACGCCATCCGCAGCGCCGCCCGCCAACAAGGTTTCGATGAACGCCAGGTGTTCGCCGCCGACGCCAGTTTTGACTGGGGCACGCTGCTGCAGGCCGGTGCGAGCATGTCGCTGTTTGCCGAAAAACGTCTGCTGGAACTGCGCCTGCCTTCGGGCAAGCCTGGGGACAAAGGCGCGGCAGCCCTGATGGAATACTGCTCGCGGCCCGCCGAAGACACGGTATTGCTGATCAGCTTGCCCAAGCTCGACGGCAGCGCGCAGAAGACCAAGTGGGGCAAGGCGCTGGTGGAAGGCACGCAGACCCAGTTCATCCAGATCTGGCCGGTGGACAGCAATCAACTGCCGCAGTGGATTCGCCAGCGCCTGTCCCAATCGGGGTTGTCTGCCACGCAGGATGCGGTGGAACTGATCGCCGCCCGGGTCGAAGGCAACCTGCTGGCTGCCGCCCAGGAGATCGAAAAGCTCAAGCTGATGGCCGAAGACGGGCAGATCACCGTCGAAACCGTGCAAGGCGCGGTGGCCGATAGCGCGCGCTTTGATGTGTTCGGGCTGGTGGATGCGATCCTCAACGGCGAACCTGCCCACGCCCTGCGCATGCTTGAAGGCCTGCGCGGCGAGGGTGTGGAGCCGCCGGTGATTCTCTGGGCGCTGGCCCGCGAGTTGCGAGTGCTGGCCAATATTGCCTTGCAGTACAGCCAGGGCACGCCGCTGGACAAGTGCTTCAGCCAGGCCCGCCCGCCCGTGTGGGACAAGCGCAAACCACTGATGAGCAAAGCCCTGCAACGGCACTCGGCGCAACGCTGGGCGCAGCTGTTGCTTGAGGCGCAGCGTATTGACGCGCAAATCAAGGGCCAGGCAGCGGGTTCACCATGGATGAGCTTGAGCCGCTTGTCGTTATTGATGGCCGGGCAGCGCCTGACCCTTCCTGCTGAATAACGCCTCTCTCAAACACAGTGGATCGCATTTACATTGCCTGAAATTTGACGGCCTTTACAGCCATTCAATTTCGGCAGATTATTTGCACCGTTCCCACCCACGCGAGTAAAAACCATGAGCAAAAAGCCATCCAAGCATGGCCCCAACAAGGCCAAATCCATCATTGCCCAGCCACTGTTCCGCAGCCGTCAGGAACGCGCCGGCAAGGGCAAAGGCAGCTACCGCCGCGAAGCCTTCCAGTCTAATAGCTGGGAGGCTTCTTACTTTCTGGCTGCCTGAAGGCAAGCGCCCCTCCGGCATGATAAGGTCTGCACCTGATTGGTAATCCCTGGACCTGTGCATGCCCTCTAGTCTTTCCCATCGTTGGCACCTTCGCCAATTGATCGCTGCCTCCAGCCTCATTCTGCTCGTCGCCTGCGCGGAGAAGCCTACCGCTGCCGACGCCCAGCCGCTGCCCAAGCTCCAGACCGCACCGGTCGCGGCCCCTGCTGTCGTGGCACCCCTGGCGGTGGACAACCTGGACATCCAGCCCACCCAGACCTTTGCCGAATGGCAGGCGGGCTTCCGCGAACAAGCGTTGAGCGCCGGGATCACTCCCGCAGTCTTTGATACTGCATTCGCCAACGTCAGCCCCGACATGGCGGTGATTCGCGCCGACCGCAGCCAGCCGGAGTTTTCCCGCCCGGTGTGGGAATACCTCAACGGCGCCCTGTCGCCACTGCGGGTACGCAATGGCCAGGCGTTGCTGATCAAGCACGCCGATATCCTGCAGAGTATCGAACAACGTTATGGCGTCGACCGCCAGGCGCTGGTGTCGGTATGGGGCATGGAAAGCAACTTCGGCCAGTTCCAGGGCAACAATTCGGTGATCCGCTCCCTGGCAACGCTGGCCTACGAAGGCCGCCGCCCGGCGTTTGCCCAGGCGCAATTGCTGGCGGCGCTGCAGATCATCCAGCACGGCGATATCCCGGCTGACCAGATGAAAGGCTCCTGGGCCGGTGCCATGGGCCAGACCCAATTCATCCCGACCACTTACAACACCCACGCCGTAGATTTCGATGGCGATGGCCGTCGCGACATCTGGAACAGCCCGGCCGATGCCCTCGCCTCCACCGCCCACTACCTGCAAAGCTCCGGCTGGCAGAAAGGCCAGCCGTGGGGCTTTGAAGTGAGTCCACTGCCCACGAACTTCGACTTCGCCCTGGCCGATGGCAGCGTGCGCAAGCCGGTCGCTGAATGGCTGCAACTGGGCATCCAATTGCCACCCGGCGCGAGCCTGCCACCCAACGTCGAGCAACTGTCCGCCGCCCTGCTGCTGCCTGCCGGCTACCGTGGCCCGGCGTTCCTGGTGCTGGATAACTTCCGCGCAATCCTCAAATACAACAACTCCTCGTCCTATGCGCTGGCCGTTGGCTTGCTCTCTGAACGCTTTGGCGGTGGTGGCGTGATTCGTGGCGCGTGGCCAACAGATGAGCTGCCGCTGAGCCGTTCCCAGCGTATCGACCTGCAAACCGCGCTGAACGCCAACGGCTATGACGCGGGCAACCCGGATGGGATTATCGGCGCCAATACGCGCAAGGCGATTCGTGCGGCGCAGCAAGCGCAGGGCTGGCCGGCGGATGGTTTTCCAACGGTGAAGCTGCTGGAGTCATTGCAGAACCGTTAGATCGGCTTATGGCGACTGTCGCTATCGGGGGCAAGCCCCCTCCCACATTTGACTGTATTCAAAAATCAAAGTGCGGGAGGGGGCTTGCCCCCGATGACGGCATCACAAACAACAGTTTTTCAGGGTTTGAACACCACATCCTGCTCCAACACCAACCGCTGCTCCCCCGCATCCAGCCGCACCAACGCGCCCATCGGCAGTGTCAGGTTCGGGTCGCAATGCCCGCTGCGCCACCCGGACAGCACCGGAACGCAGAGTGGCTCGAAGGTTTGCTTGAGCAGGCGCTCCAACGCCAACGTATCCACCCCCGCCACATCCCCCACCAACACACCGGCGACCTGCGCCAACTTGCCTGCCAGGCGCAAATGCGTCAGCAGGCGGTCGATGCGGTAGAGGGGCTCGTTGACGTCTTCGATCAACAGGATGATGCCTTCGGCGTCAATCTCGTAAGGCGTGCCCATGACCGCCGCGATCATCGACAGGTTACCCCCCAGCAAGCGCCCACAGGCGATGCCAGGGGCAATCGTCGTCAGTGGGTAGGCCACCGGGTGCGCCAGCAGGCTACCGGCGACGAGATCGCCGCGCAGCATACTGAGCAGTGAAGACTCGGTCGGCGGCTGCTTGTCCCCCAGCAGGTCGGCATTGAGCATCGGACCGTGGAAGGTCACAAAACCGGCGTAGCGGCTGATGGCCAGGTGCACGGCCGTGATGTCGCTGTAGCCGACAAACGGCTTGGGATGGGCGCGCAGCAGGTCGAAATCGATGCTGTCCAGCAGGCGTGGCGTGCCGTAGCCGCCGCGCAGGCAGAAGATCGCATCAATGTCGGGGTCGGAGAAGGCTTCGTGAAGGTCGGTGAGGCGGGTTTTATCGCTGCCGGCGAGATAGCCGTCGCGCTCGTAGACACCGGGGAAAATACGCAGGTCGTAACCACGGGCGCGCATCCAATGGCCGGCTTTTTCGACGTCCAGCGCAGCAGGGCCGGCGGGGGCGATCAGGGCGATAGTGCCCTCGGCACGCAATGCGGGTACGGCAGCGGTCATCCACGAATCTCCCTCACTGATGCGAAACGAAATGTGGGAGAGGGCTTGCCCCCGATGGCGGTGTATCAGCACCAGATCTACTGATCTGACACACCGCTATCAGAGGCAAGCCCCCTCCCACATTGGACCTGCGGTGCTGCTCAAATCGGTGTTACGAAACCAGGCTCGCCTTGACCAGCTTGGCCTGCTCATCGGCGTGGTACGACGAACGTACCAGCGGGCCCGATGCAACGTTCTTGAAGCCCATCTTGTAACCTTCCTCGGCGAACCAGGCGAAGGTGTCCGGGTGCACGAAACGCTGCACCGGCAAGTGACTGCGGGACGGTTGCAGGTACTGGCCCAGGGTCAGCATGTCGATGTCGTGTTCGCGCATGCGCTTCATGACTTCGATGACTTCTTCGTCGGTCTCGCCCAGGCCCAGCATCAGGCCGGATTTGGTCGGGATGTGCGGCATCATCTGCTTGAATTTCTGCAGCAGGGTCAGCGACCACTGATAGTCCGAACCCGGACGCGCGGCCTTGTACAGGCGCGGCACGGTTTCCAGGTTGTGGTTGAACACATCCGGCGGCTCGGCGGCGGTGATTTCCAGCGCCACGTCCATGCGGCCACGGTAGTCCGGGACCAGGGTTTCGAGCATGACGTTTGGCGACAGCTTGCGGATCTCGCGGATGCAGTCGGCAAAGTGCTGGGCACCGCCGTCACGCAGGTCGTCGCGGTCAACCGAGGTGATCACCACGTACTTGAGGCGCAGGTCGGCGATGGCGATGGCCAGGCTTTCCGGCTCGTTGACGTCCAGCGGCTTCGGCCGGCCGTGGCCAACGTCGCAGAACGGGCAACGACGGGTGCAGATGTCACCCATGATCATGAAGGTGGCGGTGCCGCCGGAGAAGCACTCGCCCAGGTTCGGGCAGGAGGCTTCTTCGCACACACTGTGCAGCTTGTGTTTGCGCAGCAGGGCCTTGATACGGTCGACTTCCGGCGAAACCGGGATGCGCACCCGAATCCAGTCGGGTTTCTTCGGCAGTTCGGTGGTCGGAATGATCTTCACCGGGATGCGTGCAACCTTCTCGGCGCCGCGCAGCTTGACGCCGGCTTCCACCTTGGCACGCGGGGCCGGGGCCGGACGGTCAGTAACGTCCACCGTCGGGATCATGGTTTGCACTGCATCAGTAGTCATAATCAGTCGATTCCGCCCGTAAGGGTCGTCTGCTCAGCATAGTCGAGGTGTTTGACGAGCTGCGCGCGCAGCCGGGCACTTACCTCGGCAAATTTAATCGGTGTGGCGTGGTCGCTCAGTTGGGTCATCGGCAGCCCGGCGTACCCGCACGGGTTGATCCGCCGGAACGGCGCCAGGTCCATGTCCACATTCAGGGCCAGGCCGTGAAACGAACAACCGTGACGAATGCGCAGCCCCAGGGACGCGATTTTCGCGCCGTCCACATACACACCGGGTGCATCGGGCTTGGCCGCGGCGCTCACGCCGTAGCTCGCCAGCAGCTCGATGAGGCAAGCCTCCATACGGCTGACCAGGTCGCGCACGCCAAAACCCAGCTTGCGCACGTCCAGCAACAGGTATGCGACAAGTTGTCCCGGGCCATGGTAAGTCACTTGGCCACCTCGGTCGACCTGCACCACCGGAATATCACCCGGCAACAGCAAATGCTCGGCCTTGCCAGCCTGGCCCTGGGTGAACACCGGCGGGTGTTCCACCAGCCAGATTTCATCCGGCGCCGTGCTGCCACGCTCATTGGTGAACCGCTGCATGGCGTGCCAGACGGGCTCATAGGCCATCTGGCCGAGCTCGCGAAAGCCCAGGACGCCTGGCATCAGAGCACCATGTGCACGAAGCCAGTGGCCCGCAGTTCGCTGTTGATGTTGTAGAGCTGGTCTTGATCAATCGCTACGATGTGCAATTGGATCGTGGTGTATTTGCCGGTCGAGCTGGAGCGCTCATCCACGCGTTGGTCGTTGATCGTCGCGTGCTTGCGCACGATTTCGAGGATCAGGTCTTTGCGGCCTACGCCGGTATCGCTGATCACCTTGATGGGATAGTCCACCACCGGGAATTCGATTTTCGGCGCCTTTACTTCGGTATCGGTCATGGCGTAACGGCCTCGTAAGCGTATGCCTTGGCGACGACAAAACCCCGCGTCGGTTCAACGCGGGGCCTTGCAGATGCACTGAATCAGTTGAACAAGCCGTAGAAGAATAGACGGATGCTATCCCACACGCGACGGAAGATACCACCTTCGTCGACAGCGTCCAGCGCGATCAGGTCGGCGCTGTGCACCACCTTGTCGTCCAGCTTCACTTCGACTTTACCGATCACGTCGCCCTTGGCGATGGGGGCAACCAGTTGCGGGTTCATGGTCATGCTGGCAGCGAGCTTTTTCAGCTGGCCTTTAGGCATGGTCAGGGTCAGGTCTTCAGCCAGGCCGGCTTTGACTTGGGCGGTAGCGCCTTTCCACACTGGCGCGGTCGCCAGCTCGGCACCCTTCTGATAGAAGGTCTGGGTTTCGAAGAAACGGAAACCGTAGGTCAGCAGCTTTTGCGTCTCGGCCGCACGGGCCTGCTCGCTATTGGTGCCGAAAACCACGGCAATCAGGCGCTGGCCATCACGGACAGCGGACGAAACCATGCAGTAGCCGGCCTCTTCGGTGTGGCCGGTTTTCAGACCGTCGACGGTCTTGTCGCGCCACAGCAGCAGGTTGCGGTTAGGCTGCTTGATGTTGTTCCAGAAGAACTCTTTCTGGGAGTAGATCGCGTAGTGAACCGGATCGACGCGGATGATCGCGCGGGCCAGGATCGCCATGTCGTGAGCCGAGGAGTAGTGCTCAGGGTTCGGCAGGCCGGTCGGGTTCATGAAGTGGCTGTTGGTCATGCCCAGGTCAGCCACAGTCTTGTTCATCATGTCGGCGAATGCGTCTTCGCTGCCGGCGATGTGCTCGGCGAGCGCCACGCTGGCGTCGTTGCCGGACTGGATGATGATGCCGTGCAGCAGGTCGCTCACGGTTACCTGCGAACCCACCTTGATGAACATGCGCGAACCGCCGGTACGCCAGGCGTTTTCGCTGACGGTCACCGGGTCGTTCTCGCCGATCTGGCCGCGACGGATTTCCAGGGTCGCGATGTAGGCGGTCATCAGCTTGGTCAGGCTGGCCGGCGGCAGGCGCTGGTCACCGTTGCTCTCTACCAGCACGTTGCCGCTGGCGGCGTCCATGAGGACCCAGGCCTTGGCAGCCAGTTGCGGGGAAGCCGGCACCATTTCAACCGCCCAGGCGGCCGGGGTGATGATCAGCGAAAGAAGCAGGCACGTGCGTTTGGCTAAGGTGGTGATGTTCATCCGTCTCTCGAAATTGCTTATGGAAACTTGCCCTCGCGGGCAAAACGTATTCAGACAGCCCGCTGCCAGGCTGTCACGTGTTCGGTTGCGCGCCCACCCCTTTCCCCGGGGTTCTTGTTATTCATCGAGCCGACAACCAGGGCCAGGCCCGCAGGCCCGTACCGTCAATCCTTGTTATTCGGCGGTGACCACGCTGGGTTGCCCCAGGTTGGCCAGACGCACGCTGTTCTGCACTTGTGCGACTTCGCTTGGCGAACCGATCGGGCCCATACGCACGCGGTGCAGAGTCTGCTGGTTACGCACGATGGAACTGATGAAGACGGGCGCGTTGACCATGCTGCTGAGCTTGGACCTTAACAGTTCTGCCGCATCCGGGTTGGCGAAAGCGCCGACCTGCAGGTATTGCCCCCCGGCCAGCGAACTGCCCTGGGCGGCCTGAGGCACGGCCACGGTGTCCGGCGCGTGCTGCTGTGGCGGCGGGGTCCACTGCTCGACCTTGCCGGTCGATGCGGTGATTTGCGGTTGTGGTGTCTGCGGCTCGTTGAGCATCAGCGGCGCCGGTTTACCACGCTGGGCCCAGTACTGCGCCGGGTCGATGCCTTCGACTTTTACCCGTGCGGTGCCGGTTTCGGCGTAGCCGAGTTTCTTCGCGGCCGCGTAGGACAAGTCGATGATGCGATCGGAATAGAACGGCCCGCGGTCGTTGACCCGCAGGATCACCGTGCGATTGTTGTCCAGGTTGGTCACGCGCACATAGCTGGGCAGCGGCAGGGTCTTGTGGGCCGCGCTCATGCCGTACAGGTCATACACTTCGCCGTTGGCGGTGTTCTGGCCATGGAACTTGGTGCCGTACCAGGACGCCGTGCCCGACTGCACGTAGGTCTTGGATTCCTGCAGCGGGAAATAGCTCTTGCCCAGCACGGTATAGGGGTTGGCCTTGTACGGGCCGGTGTGCAGGGTCGGTGTGGCATCCGGGATCTTCGAGACGTCGACGTCCCACCACGGCGCGCCGTCTTTGTGCGCGCGGTTGATGTCCAGGCCCGGCTGGGAACGGACCACCGCGCCCCCGGTTTTTTGCGTCGGCGCGCGGCTGGTGGAGCAACTGGCGACCAGCAGGGACAACGCGACGAACGCCACCAGCTTGAGCGGTTGATTGAACGGCGATGCCCGCATTACTTAGTGCCCCGTGCTTGGACCAGCATGTCTGACAGCTGATGCACGGCCATGGCGTACATCACACTGCGGTTATAACGCGTGATTGCGTAGAAATTCTTCAGGCCCATCCAGTATTCCGGGCCGTTTTCGCCTTCAAGACGGAACGCCGTGACCGGCAAGTCGTCAGGCAGCGCATTCTGACTCGACCAACCCAGCGCCCGCAACTCCCCGACCGTCTTCACCGGCTCGATGCCCTGGGTCAGGCCTTCATCGGCACGCTCCCCGGTCACATCGGCGCGGATCACCACGTCTTCGCCCCCCACCCAGCCATGGCGTTTGAAGTAGCTGGCCACGCTGCCGATGGCATCGTCCGGGTTGCTCCAGATGTTGATATGGCCGTCGCCGTCAAAGTCCACCGCGTAGGCGCGAAAGCTGCTCGGCATGAACTGCGGCAAGCCCATCGCACCGGCATAGGAACCCTTGAGGGTCAGCGGGTCGACCTGCTCTTCGCGGGCCAGCAGCAGGAATTCACGCAGTTCCTTGCGGAAGAATTCGGCGCGCGGCGGGTAATCGAAGCCCAGGGTCGACAAGGCGTCGATCACCCGGTAATTACCGGTATTACGGCCGTAAAAGGTTTCAATGCCGATAATCGAGACAATCACCTGGGCCGGCACGCCGTATTCCTGCTCGGCGCGGGCCAACACGGCTTCATGCTGGCGCCAGAAGTCCACACCACGGGCGACGCGGGCGTCGGTGAGGAACATCGGTCGATATTCCTTCCACTGCTTCACCCGTTCGGCCGGGCGAGAGATGGCGTCGAGGATCGCCTGCTTCTTTTGCGCCTCGCGGAACACGCCCATCAGTTGTTCGCCTGCAAACCCGTAGTCGCGGGTCAACTCACCGACAAATTCGGCGACCTGGGGTGAACCATCGTAGTCACCGGCCTGCGCCTCCTGCGTCGCGCCCAGCAGGCCAATCAGGCCCATCCAGGACGCATGCCGAGTCGCCCAGCCGCGCATTACTTGCATTGACATCTTCACCTTATTCAAACCTGTGCGATCCATTTGCGATGCGTATGAATCGACATCAAAACCCCAAACGCTGACAGCAATGTCACCAGCGAAGTTCCGCCGTAGCTAATGAATGGCAACGGCACCCCCACCACCGGCAGCAGGCCACTGACCATACCGATGTTGACGAAAACATAAACAAAAAACGTCATGGTCAACGCGCCGGCCAGCAGTTTGCCGAACAGCGTCTGCGCCTGGGCGGTAATCACCAGGCCACGACCAATCAACAGCAGGTAGATCAGCAACAGCGCGCAAATGCCCACCAGGCCGAACTCTTCGCCCAATACCGCGATGATGAAGTCGGTGTGGCTTTCGGGCAGGAAGTCCAGGTGCGACTGAGTGCCCAGCAACCAACCTTTACCAAATACGCCGCCGGAGCCAATGGCCGCCTTCGACTGGATGATGTTCCAGCCGGTACCCAACGGGTCGCTTTCCGGATCGAGGAACGTGAGAATCCGCTGCTTCTGGTAATCGTGCATAAAGAAGAACCACATGGCGATGGCCACAGGCACGGCAGCCGCCAGCACGCTGAGGATCCAGCGCCAGCGCAGGCCACCCATGAACAGCACGAAGGCCCCGCCCGCCAGGATCAGCAACGATGTGCCGAGGTCAGGCTGGCGCACGATCAGGATAAACGGCACGCCGATCAGCATCAGGCTGATCCCCACGTGCTTGAGCTGTGGCGGCAAGGTGCGCTTGGACAGGTACCAGGCGATGGTGGCGGGCATGAGGATCTTCATGAATTCCGACGGTTGGAAGCGAATCACCCCCGGAATGTTGATCCAGCGTGTCGCGCCCATGGCGTTGTGGCCCATCACGTCCACCACCACCAGCAGCAACACGCCGGCCACATAACCGAGCGGCACCCAGCGCGCCATGAAACGCGGCTCGAGCTGGGCGATCACCACCATCGACAACAGGCCCAGGCCGAACGACGACGCCTGCTTGATCAGCAGGTCCCAGTTCTTGCCGCTGGCCGAATACAGCACGAACAGGCTGCCGGCGGCCAGGGTCAGCAGCAGGATCAGCAGCGGGCCGTCAATGTGCATGCGCTGCAACAACGTCGCGCGGCGACGCATCACATCCTCGCTGGAGAGGATGCGGTCAAAATTACTCTTCACTGGCCGTAACCTCGGTGCTTGAAGGGGGGCCGCCATATTCGGGCTTGAGCCTGCCGTCGTCGGCCAACAGCCAGGCGTCCATCACTTGGCGCACCACAGGGGCTGCGACGCCGGAGCCGGATTCGCCGTTCTCGACCATCACTGCCACGACGATCTTCGGGTCGTCCGCCGGCGCGAAGCCGACAAACAAGGCGTGGTCGCGGTGGCGTTCCTGGACCTTGGAACGGTCGTATTTCTCGCCCTGCTTGATCGCTACCACCTGAGCGGTACCGCTCTTGCCGGCAATCCGGTATTGCGCGCCGATTGCCGCCTTGCGCGCGGTACCGCGGGCGCCGTGCATTACCTGTTGCATGCCGTGATTGACCTTGGTCCAGTCCGACGCGTCACGCAGCACGATGTCCGGAATCGGGTTGTCATCCACGGGCTTTTCGCCTTCGATGGTCTTGGCCAGGTGCGGACGGTTCCAGATACCTTTGTTGGCCACCAGCGCCGTGGCCTGGGCCAGTTGCAGCGGCGTGGCCTGCATGTAGCCCTGGCCGATACCGAGGATCAGGGTCTCACCCGGGAACCACGCCTGACGGCGGGTCGCGCGCTTCCACTCCCGCGATGGCATCAGGCCAGGAGACTCTTCGAACATGTCCAGGGAGACCTTCTGACCCAGGCCGAACTTGCCCATGTAAGTGGACAAGCGGTCGATCCCCAGCTTATGGGCCAGGTCGTAGAAATAGGTGTCGTTGGAACGCATGATCGCAGTGTCCAAATCGACATAGCCGTCGCCGGTGCGGTTCCAGTTCCGGTATTTGTGATCGTAATTGGGCAGCATGTAGTAACCGGGGTCGTAGACCCGGCTCGAAGCCGTCACAACACCCGCATCCAGGCCAGCAATCGCCACGGCGGGCTTGATGGTCGAACCCGGCGGGTACAAACCGCGCAACACGCGGTTGAACAGCGGCCGGTCGATGGAATCGCGCAGCTCGGCATAGGCCTTGAAGCTGATGCCGGTGACGAACAGGTTCGGGTCGAAACTCGGCTGACTGACCATCGCCAGTACTTCGCCGGTTTTCGGGTCCAGCGCCACGACCGCGCCACGACGCCCGCCGAGGGCCATTTCCGCGGCTTCCTGCAACTTGATGTCCAGGCTCAGCACGATGTCCTTGCCGGGTACCGGGTCGGTGCGCTTGAGCACCCGCAGCACGCGGCCACGGGCGTTGGTCTCGACCTCTTCGTAACCCACCTGGCCGTGCAGCTCGGGCTCGTAGAAGCGCTCGATGCCGGTCTTGCCGATATGGTGGGTGCCGCTGTAATTGACGGGATCGAGGCTTTTCAGCTCTTTCTCGTTGATCCGTCCCATGTAGCCGACGGAGTGGGCAAAGTGCGGCCCTTGCGGGTAATGCCGCACCAACTGCGCCACCACTTCCACACCGGGCAAACGGAATTGGTTCACCGCGATCCGGGCGATCTGCTCTTCGTTCAGCTCGAACAGGATCGGCACCGGCTCGAATGGCCGGCGCCCCTGTTTCATGCGTTTCTCGAAGATCACCCGGTCTTCCGGCGTCAGTTGCAGCACATCGACGATCACATCGAGGACCTGCTGCCAGTCGCCGGAGCGTTCGCGGGTCATGCTCAGGCTGAAGCTAGGCCGGTTATCCGCCACCACCACGCCATTGCGGTCGAAGATCAAGCCACGGGTTGGCGGAATCGGCTGCACATGCACCCGGTTGTTTTCCGACAGTGTGGAGTGATAGTCGTACTGGATCACCTGCAGGAAATACAGGCGCGCAATCAACACCCCGATCAGGCCCACGACCAAAAACGCGCCGAACACGACCCGCGCGCGTACCAGACGTGCGTCTTTCTCGTGGTCCTTGATGCGGATCGGCTGGGTCATCGAAAGAGGCGCAGACTATTTGTGGTAAGGGTGCCCGGACAGGACTGTCCAGGCGCGATACAGCTGTTCACCGATCAGGATCCTTACCAACGGGTGCGGCAACGTCAGCGCCGACAGCGACCAACGCTGGTCGGCCCGCGCACAGACTTCCGGCGCCAGCCCTTCGGGGCCGCCGACCATGAAGTTGACCGTGCGCGAATCCAGGCGCCAGCGATCCAGTTCCACCGCCAGTTGCTCGGTGCTCCAGGGTTTGCCGTGCACTTCAAGCGTGACAATGCGCTCGTTGGGGCCGACCTTGGCCAGCATGGCTTCGCCTTCCTGACGGATAAAGCGCGCCACGTCGGCATTCTTGCCCCGGGTGTTGAGCGGTATCTCTACCAATTCCAGCGACAGCTCAGCGGGCAGACGCTTGGCATACTCGTGCCAGCCTTCTTCCACCCACTTGGGCATGCGTGAACCGACAGCAATCAGACGCAGGCGCACAGCCGTTCCTTATTCCTGGTCTTTGTTCAGCTTGTCGAAGTGCGCATGGCCCACTTCCGGGCTGTGGTGCTTGCCATCGGCGGCACGGCTCTGCTCGGCGCCTTTCCACAGACGTTCCAGGTCGTAGAACTGGCGAGCGTTGGAAGTCATCATGTGAACGATCACGTCGTCCATGTCCAGCAGGACCCAGTCACTGTCGCCCTTGCCTTCTTCACCCAATGGCTTCACGCCCTGGGCTTTGACGGCTTCGCGGACCTTGTCCAGCATCGCGCCGATCTGGCGGTTGGAGGTACCGGTGGCGATGATCATGTAGTCGGTGATGCTCTGCTTGTCGCGCACGTCCAGCACCTGGATGTCCTGGGCCTTGACGTCTTCCAGGGCCGCCACGGCGACTTTCACCAGCTCTTCGCCAGCCAGCTCAGGGCCGGTGTGGGCTTCAACCGGCAGCGGAGCGCTTTTGAAGGTGCCTTTGCGCTTAACTTTGCTTACGTCTTTGTTCGTCATATAAAACTCGTTTTGCTCGTATGTTCGGGCGCTCGCTGTACGACTGTGCGTACGCTCAAGCGCGCCTTTTCAGTTCGACGCACGGTAAAGCCCGTGCGCATCGATGTAGGCCAGGACCGCGTCAGGCACCAGGAAACGTACCGACTTACCGCTGGCCAGCAGTTGACGGATCTGGGTGGCGGACACCGCAAGCGGGGTCTGCCAGACGAATGCAATATTCCCGTTCGGCCCGGTCAGGGCCAAGGGGTCACTTACCGACCGCGCGGCCAGCAGGTTGCGCAAGGCATCCGGCGGTTCGCTGTCGGCATCCGGGCGTTGCAGAACCAGGATGTGGCAATGCTGGAGGAGTTCCTCCCAACGATGCCAAGAGGGCAGGCCGCAAAATGCGTCCCAGCCCAAAAGCAGAAACAGTTGGTCATCCGCGGCCAGTTCGGCGCGCATCAGTTCCAGGGTGTCAACAGTGTAGGACGGTTTATTGCGCTTGAGTTCGCGGTCGTCCACCACCAGTGGCGCAATGCCCTCTACGGCCAGGCGCACCATTTCCAGACGTTGCTGCGGTGACACCTGCGGCGTATCGCGATGCGGCGGCCTGGCGTTGGGCATCACGCGCAACTCGTCCAACGCGAGAGCATCCGCGACTTCCAGGGCGCTGCGCAAATGGCCGATGTGCACGGGGTCGAAAGTACCGCCGAGCAGCCCGATGCGTTTACCCATCAAGTGCGCACATGACCGTCGCCGAACACCACGTACTTCTCGCTGGTCAGCCCTTCCAGGCCAACCGGGCCGCGTGCGTGGAGCTTATCGGTGGAAATGCCGATCTCCGCGCCCAGGCCATACTCGAAGCCGTCGGCAAAACGCGTCGAGGCGTTGATCATCACCGAAGCGGAATCCACTTCGTTGAGGAAACGCCGCGCATCGCTGAAATGCTCGGAAACAATGGCGTCGGTATGCTTGGAACCGTAGGTGTTGATATGTTCGATGGCGGCGTCGAGGTCGTCAACGATCTTGATCGACAGGATCGGCGCCGTGTACTCGGTGTACCAGTCCTGCTCGGTCGCTTCGATCACGTCCGCGCCCAACAGTGCGCGAGTACGCTCGCAACCCCGCAATTCCACACCTTTGTCCCGGTAGATGGCAGCCAGCGGCGGCAGCACGCGTTCGGCAATGCCGACGTGCACCAGCAGGGTTTCCATGGTGTTGCACGGGGCGTAGCGGTGGGTCTTGGCGTTGTCGGCGATGCGGATGGCCTTATCGATGTCGGCGGCAACGTCGATAAACACGTGGCACACGCCGTCCAGGTGCTTGATCACTGGCACCTTGGCATCACGGCTGACGCGTTCGATCAGGCTCTTGCCACCGCGCGGCACGATCACATCGACGAATTCCGGCATCGTGATCAGCGCGCCCACGGCCGCACGGTCGGTGGTTTCCACCACTTGCACCACTTCAGCGGGCAACTCGGCTACCGCGAGGCCCTGCTGGATGCAGGCGGCGATGGCGCGATTGGAATTGATCGCTTCGGAGCCGCCACGCAGGATGGTGGCATTGCCAGACTTGAGGCACAGGCTCGCGGCGTCGATGGTCACATTCGGACGCGACTCATAGATGATGCCGATCACGCCCAGGGGCACGCGCATCTTGCCCACCTGGATGCCGGACGGCAGGTAGCGCATGTCGCGGATTTCACCGATGGGGTCAGGCAGCTTGGCCACCTGACGCAGGCCTTCGATCATGTCGTCGATACGGGCCGGGGTCAGCGCCAGGCGGTCCAGCAGTGCCGGCTCCAGGCCATTGGCGCGGCCATTGGCCAGGTCTTGCTCGTTGGCGGCGGTGAGCTCGGAGCGCGAAGCATCCAGAGCGTCGGCGGCCGCCAGCAGGGCGCGATTCTTCTGCGCAGTGCTCGCACGGGCGATCAACCGCGAGGCCTGACGGGCAGCGCGACCCAGGCGGGTCATGTAGTCAAGAACGGACTCAGTCATGGTCAGGGAATCTTGGCAGGGAGGAAAGCGGCAGATTATAGCTGCGACGCCGCTCGACTGACAGCGGTGAGGGGCGGATGGTCGAAATGAACTGCAAAAACCCGGGGTTCAGCGGTAATTAAGGTGGGAGTTGTTATTATTCGAACACTTTTAGCCGTATTAACCCCGACCGCCATGCCCAGCTCACCATCCCAACTCCCCGCAAGCGCCCTGCCCGACAGCTTCTTCGACCGGGACGCGCAACTTCTTGCGCAGGCATTGCTCGGAAAAGTCATACGCCATCGCGTCGGTGAATTCTGGCTTTCGGCGCGAATTATCGAAACCGAAGCCTATTACGTGGCCGAAAAAGGCAGCCACGCGTCACTGGGCTACACAGAAAAGCGTAAGGCTTTGTTTCTGGATGGTGGTCACATCTACATGTACTACGCCCGGGGCGGTGATTCGCTGAACTTCAGCGCACAAGGACCGGGCAATGCCGTGCTGATCAAATCGGCGTATCCGTGGGTCGATGAATTCTCCGGCCCGGCGAGCCTGGCGCAGATGCTGCTGAACAACCCGAATCCTGACGGCAGCCCACGCGCCGCGCAAAAACTCTGCGCCGGCCAGACATTGCTGTGCAAAGCCCTGGGGTTGAAGGTGCCGATGTGGGACGCCAAGCGCTTCGATCAGGAATTGCTCTACGTTGAGGATGTTGGACAGGTACCGACCCAGATTATCCAGGCCACCCGCCTGGGCATTCCCAGCGGGCGCGATGAACACCTGATGTACCGCTTCGTCGATGCTGGCTACGCGCCTTATTGCACACGGAACCCGCTGCGCCGCGGCCAGGTCGAAGGCCGGGATTATTTTTTGATTTGAATTGAAGCGGCTGCAGTTGCTGGAAATCGACATCCGCAACGCAGCCGATCCCACCCTTGATCATCGCCCTATCAGATTTTGTATTGCATACATGGAGACGTTTTATGGGCCAATGGCTCGATAGCATCACCGGCTGGCTGACCCTGAACCCGCAATGGCTGGCGGTAGCGGTATTTATCGTCGCCTGCGTGGAGTGCCTGGCCATTGCCGGGCTGATCGTGCCCGGCACGGTATTGCTGTTTGCCATTGCCGCGCTGGCCGGCAGTGGCGCGCTGCCCCTGAGTGAAACCCTGTTGCTGGGCTTTCTCGGCGGGCTGCTGGGTGACGGGGTTTCCTACTTCCTTGGCCGACATTTCCACCAGAACATCCGGCGCCTGCCTGGCCTGCGTCATCACCCCGAGTGGATGAACGGCGCCGAAACCTATTTCCACAAGTACGGCATTGCCAGCCTGTTGGTAGGACGTTTCATTGGCCCACTGCGGCCAATGCTGCCGATGGTCGCTGGCATGTGCGACATGCCTTTCCCGCGTTTTGCCGTGGTGAGCATTGTTGCGGCGGCCGGTTGGTCGGTGGCGTACCTGTTGCCGGGCTGGGCCACCGGTGCTGCGTTCCGCCTGCCTCTGCCGGAAGGGTTCTGGCCCGAGGCAGCCGTGGTTGCGGGATGCCTGGCCGTCGTGATCGGGCTGAGCCTGAACAGCAGCCTGCGCGGCCATCGCCGTACCACGGTGTGGATCGGTTGCGCCAGCCTGACGCTGTTGATTGCGTTGTTCATTGGCTACCACTCGCTGGACAACTTTGACCAGGGCCTCAGCGCCCTCGTGCAGGAACACCGCAGTGGATGGCTGGACGAAGTGATGGTGCGCATCACCCAGCTGGGTGAGTTCAAGAAGATGTTCTTCGCCAGCGCCGTATTCACCGGTTTGCTGCTACTGGCGCGGCAATGGCGTCATGCGGTGTTTGTTGGTGTGACACTGGCCGGGGCCGCTGTCATCAATACCGGGACCAAGCTGTTCTTCGCCCGTGGCAGGCCAGAAATCCTTACAGACCCGCTGACCAGCTTCAGCATGCCCAGCGGCCACGCGTCCGGCGCGTTCGCGTTTTTCCTGGCCTTGGCTATCCTGGCCGGTCGCGGACAACCTGTGCGTTTACGCCTGACCTGGATGCTGCTGGGCTGTATTCCCGCCGCCTTCATCGCATTGTCGAGGGTGTACCTGGGCGCTCATTGGCCCACCGACATCCTGGCCGGTACCCTGCTGGCGATGACGGTGTGTGCGTTCAGCCTGGTCGTCTGTGAATATCGACGCCCGCTGCCAGCCATGTCGCAAAAAACCTGGTGGCTGCTGCTGCCCGCCCTGGTCGCAGTGCTGAGTTTCATCGCGCTCACCGGCACGCCTCACGCACTGCTGCGGTACGCCTACTGACCCACGGCCGGGCCGACCCAGTCAACGGGTGCGGCTCGGCGCTCAACACACCGCTCACGCCGCTCCAGTAACATCTCATCCGCGATCTGCGCCGCGCGCTCGGCGATATATTCCGGGCCGCGTTTTACTTCCTGCTGGATCAACTGCACGGTAACGCTGACAAAAAACCCGTCCCAGACCACCTGCTCCGATTGCGTCAGCCGAATCATCTTCATCCCCTAACCCTGATTGTGTGGCCGGGAACTATTGCAGGCAGTGCAGGCAAAACAACGAAGCAACGTCTGACAACTACGCCAGAAAGATCCGAAATCAGGTGAACAGCTCACCCTGCAACTCATCGAGCAACATCTGGATCGCATCCAGGCGTTGCTGCGGGTCGTCCAGCTGCAGCAAGTCGATCTTGTCGGCCTCCGTGAAGGGCAGCAGATACGCCAGTTGATTGCCCAAGGCCTGCTGCCCCTCGGCGCGGGCGTCCATATCCAGTGACGCGACCATGGGGTGCTCGGCCAGCGCCTGGAGCAGCGCCAACAGGTCAGCGTCCTCTTCTTCCAGCGGCTGATCCGCCTGCTCTTCGAGCCATTGCACCTCAGCCACCAGCAGTTGGTCTTTCTGCACGCCGGCATCACGCACACGGAACCTGCGCCCGCCTTCGACGCGAATCCCCAGCAGGCCGTTGTCCTGCTGCTTGAAGTCGCGGATCAACGCTTCACAGCCGATCAACGCGTAGCCGTCCGGCGCCTGGCCAACTTCCTGGCCGTCGAGGATGCACACCACGCCAAAGCTTTCGCCCTTTTTCATGCAGCGGCTGATCATGTCCAGGTAGCGCGCCTCGAACAGTTGCAAATCGAGGGTACAGCCCGGGAACAGCACGGTATTGAGGGGGAACAGCGCCAGACTCATAAACGTTTCCTTAACCCCGATTTAAACGATCACCGACACGGCCAGCGGCAAGAACACCGCCGTGGCCACGCCCATCAGACTCATGGCCAGCGCCGCAAAGGCGCCGCACTCCTCGCTTTCCTGCAACGCCACCGAGGTGCCGACGGCGTGAGCGGTCATGCCCAGCGCCATGCCGCGTGCCTCGGGGCTGTGCACGCCCAGACGCGACAGCAGTGCCGGCCCCACCATCGCGCCCACCACCCCGGTAATCAGTACGAACACCGCCGCCAGCGCCGCCACGCCGCCGATCTGCTCGGCCACCAGCATGGCGATCGGCGAGGTCACCGACTTGGGCGCCATGGTCATCAGCATCATGTGCTCGGCACCGAACCACCCGCCCAGCAACACACACAGGCCAGTGGCCAACACGCCGCCTATCACCAGCGTAGTAAAAATCGGCCAGAACAATTGGCGAATGCGCCGCAGGTTCAGATAAAGCGGCACCGCCAGCGCGACGGTGGCCGGCCCCAGCAGGATGCCCATGATCTCGGTGCTCTTGCGGTACTCGGTGTAACTCAGCCCGCAGGTGAGCAACACACCGATCACCAGCAGCATCGAGACAAGTACCGGTTGCAGGAAGATCCAGCGGGTTTTCTCAAACGCGGCCAACACCAGTTGATAGGCGCCGAGGGTGATGCCGATGCCGAACAATGGGTGATGAATCACCGCGGTCCACGCGCCATGCCCGTCAACGATCATTGATCCTTCTCCTTGCGCTTGACCATCTGCTGCATCAGCACGCCGACGAACGCCATGGCAATCAACAGCGACAGCACCAGTGCGCCGACAATCGCCCAGAAATCAGCGGCAATGTCCTTGGCGTACACCATCACGCCCACCGCAGGTGGCACCAACAGCAATGGCAAGTAACGCAAAAGGCTACTGGCCGCCAAACTCAAGGGCTCGCCGACTTCGCCACGCCACACCAGGTAACCGAGCATCAGCAGCAAGCCAATAATCGGCCCCGGCAGTACCGGCAGCAGCAAGTGATTGAGTGCCGTGCCGATCAATTGGAACAGCACCAGCCATGTCAGCCCACGTAACAACATCCGTCCTATCCCCCTTTCAACATGCCCGCATTATAAGCACGCCCGCTCTATGCACCGGCATTCGCCAAAAGCATGGTGGCTTGACCGACCTCATTGCTCATGATGATCTACATTGGATCTCGCACATTATAAAAATCGATGAACCCAGGAGAGACGCAATGCCCTATGTACCTGTAGCGCAGCTCAAAGATTATGTCGGCAAGGAACTGGGACGTTCCGAATGGCTCACCATCGACCAGGCGCGCATCAACCTGTTCGCGGAAGCCACCGGCGATCATCAGTTCATCCACATCGACCCGGTCAAGGCCGCGCAGACCCCGTTCGGCACCACCATCGCCCATGGTTTCCTGTCGCTGTCGCTGATGCCCAAGCTGATGGAAGACATCCTGATCGTGCCCGAAGGGCTGAAGATGGCGGTCAACTATGGCCTGGACAGCGTGCGTTTCATCCAGCCGGTAAAGGTCAACTCCAAGGTGCGCCTGAACGTGACGCTGACAGACGTCACCGAGAAAAAGCCCGGCCAGTGGCTGCTCAAAGCCACCGCCACCCTGGAAATCGAAGGCCAGGAAAAGCCCGCTTACATTGCCGAGTCCCTGTCACTCTACTTCGTCTAAGCCCGGCCCTGTGGTGAGGCACTGAAACTCACCACAGGGTATGTAAATTTATGTATGAATCTTGCGGCTGCGGCATACTCGGCGCTCAATTACCCGGATCCCGCTATGCGCCCACTCGCTCCCCTTGCCCTTGCCCTGTTGCTCACCGCTTGCGGAGACGGCGAATCGCTGTTGCCGCCCGATGCGCGCCTGCCCGATGGCGGTCGTTACCGGGGCGATGTGGTCAATGGCTTGCTGCAAGGCCAGGGCCGCGTCGACTACCCCAATGGCAGTTGGTACGCCGGCCATTTCGATAATGGCCAATGGCACGGCCAGGGCGAATGGCATGGCAGCAATGGCGAAGTCTATAAAGGTGAATTCCAGCTAGGCCTGTTCGACGGCCAGGGCAGCCTGACGACGCCGGGCAGCAGCTATGTCGGCGGTTTCAAGCGTGGCCGACGCAACGGCGAAGGCACCCTCAAAGAGGGGCAGATGACCTACCGCGGCGAGTTCAAGGATGACCAGTACTCTGGCCTTGGCCGCCTCGAACTGGCCGACGGCAGCCAATACCAGGGCCAGTTCGCCCACGGCAAGCCCAATGGCGAAGGGCAGCGCAACGACGACAGTGGCAACCAGTTCAGCGGCCGTTTCGTCGATGGGCAACTGGAAGGCAACGGCACCTTCAACAGCGCCGATGGCGACATCTATGTCGGCCAGTTCAAGCAGAACCAGCTCAACGGCAAGGGCCGCTACGAAAACGCTGACGGCGACGTATGGATCGGCCAGTTCAAGGAAGGCGCGCTGAGCGGCAAGGGCGAGTTGATCGGCGTGGATGGCAGCCATTATGTCGGCCAGTTCAGCGATTGGCGCTTCAGCGGCCAGGGCCGCTTGAACCTCACCGATGGCAGCTTCTATATCGGCGGCTTCGACAGTGACAACTATCAAGGCAAGGGCACCTTGGTGCTCACCGACGGCACCGTGCAGGCCGGCACCTGGGTCAATGGCATGCGCGTGCGTGACGCCGACGGCAAGCTGCTGCCCGACCCGCTGGAAATCGGCGTGCTGGCCCAAGGCCGCTTGCTCGATGCCGCACTCGCTGCGGTCCCCGCCTCCACCCCCGCCGTCGAGCTGTACACCCTGGCACTGGCTGGCGATGGTAAACAGAGCGTGTTCCTGCGTGAGGCCGATTACGTCAGCAACCTGCTCGCCACGCGCTTCGGCGCCCGCGGGCAGATTCGCCTGGTCAATCACCGCGACCACATCGCCGACCGCCCGCTGGCCACCCGTGAAAGCCTGCGCCGCGCCGTGCAGACCCTGGCCGAGCGCACCGGCCCGGAAGACCTGGTGTTCATCTACCTGACCAGCCATGGCACCCACGAACACGAACTGGTGCTCGACCAGCCGCGCATGGAGCTGGCCGACCTGCCCGCCGACGAATTGGCCGCTGTGCTCACGCCGCTCAAAAGCCGCGACAAGATCATCGTAATTTCCGCCTGCTACTCCGGGGGTTTCATCCCCGCGCTCAAAGACGAACGTACTCTGATCATGACCGCCTCACGCGCCGACCGTGTGTCGTTCGGTTGCTCGGAAGAAGCGGACTTCACTTACTTCGGCGACGCCCTCTTCGCCCAAGCCTTCAACCAGACCGACGATTTGCAGCAGGCCTTCAAGCTCGCGCAACTGCACGTGAGCGAACGTGAACAGGCGGACAATTTCGAAGCATCCGAGCCGCAGATCTGGGCCCCGAAGGGCGTGATCGCCCATTGGCAATTATTACGCAAACAGCAGGCACGAAAGGCGCTCGAAAGCGTCTCAATGAATAGCAAGGAAGCCAAAGGCAACTAAGCTGTAATGTGTAACAGGGGGGAAACACCATGTACCTGACGCCTTCGCATATCCTGCTCGCCGGAGCCTCCGGCCTCACAGGCGAACATCTGCTTGATCGCCTGCTCAATGAACCCACCGTCACCCGCGTGCTCGCACCGAGCCGCAAACCACTGGCCGAACACCCACACCTGGAAAACCCGGTGGGTGACCCTGCGGTGTTCCTGCCGCAATTGAGTGGCCGGGTAGACCTGGCCTTCTGCTGCCTGGGCACCACCATCAAACAGGCCGGCTCGGAAGCGGCGTTTCGCGCCGTGGACCTCGACATGGTGGTGGCCTTCGCCAAGCGCGCACGGGAGATGGGCGCGCGCCACCTGATCGTGATCAGTGCGATTGGTGCCGATCCGAAATCCTCGATTTTCTACAACCGCGTCAAAGGCGAAATGGAGCAGGCATTAAAGGCCCAGGGCTGGCCGCAACTGACCATCGCGCGTCCGTCGTTGCTGCTGGGTGAGCGTTTGGAACCGCGACTGGCCGAGCAACTGGCCGGACCGCTGTCGCGACTGATTCCGGGCAAATACCACGGCATCGAAGTATGCGAACTGGCCCGAGCCATGTGGCGCCTGGCGCTGGAAGAACAGGATGGGGTGCGGGTGGTGGAGTCTGATGAACTGCGCAAGCTAGGCAAATAATGTTGCGGTGACTGGGCTGGCCTCATCGCGGGCCAGCCCAGGCAACACACTGCTATAGGCCGCCTGTGGCGTTGAAGCCCACGCCAAGTACCGTCAACACCGACAACGGCAACAACAAGGTATCGAGCAGCGCACTGGCCGGCAGGTCTACATGGGGATAAGCCGGCGCCTCGGCACCAAAACGATCCTTGGCGCAGCAACCGCCATTTATCGCATACAAATCCAGCCGCGTACCGGCATACACCACGGGCGCGCCGGGTTGCGCGGCATCCAGCGTGCGTGCGGTCGCGCAGCCGGTGAGCTGCAGCGCCAGCAGGACCATCAAGAGCTTATTCATCGCTGCTCAAATGATGCTCGCCCCAACGCGGCAACATGTCCTGGGGAATGTTCAGCAAGTTGAGAATGCGCGCCACCACGAAGTCCACCAAGTCATCGATGGTCTGGGGCTGGTGATAGAACCCCGGCGACGCGGGCAGAATGGTCACGCCCATGTTCGACAGCTTGAGCATGTGCTCCAGGTGAATGCTCGAGTACGGCGCTTCACGCGGTACCAGGATCAACTGGCGACGCTCCTTCAACGTCACGTCCGCGGCGCGTTCGATCAGGTTGTTGCAGGCCCCGGTGGCAATCGCCGACAAGGTGCCGGTGGAACACGGCACCACCACCATCGCCGCCGGCGCACCGGAGCCCGAGGCTACCGGTGACATCCAGTCTTCCTTGCCATAAACCTTGATCTGCCCCGCCGCCGCACCGGTGTATTCGGTCAGGAACGCCTGCATCGTCTGCACTTTGGGCGGCAGCGCGACGTCGGTCTCGGTGGCCATCACCAGTTGCGCAGCCTTGGAGATGAGGAAGTGCACCTCACGGTCCTCACGCACCAGGCAGTCCAGCAGGCGCAGGCCATAAGGCGCACCCGAAGCACCGGTCATCGCCAGGGTGACACGCTCCGGGCCGCTCATTTCAAAGCCTCGGCCAGTTTGCCGTGCAGGCCGCCGAAGCCGCCGTTGCTCATCACCACCACGTGGGTGCCGGGTTTGGCCTGGCGTTTGACGTGTTCGATGATGCCTTCGATGGAATCACACACCGTCGACGGCACCGTGCACAGGGCAGCAATGCCGGGCAAATCCCAGCCGAGGTTGGCGGGCGCATACCAGACGGCTTCGTCGGCATCGTTGACGCTCTCCGGCAAGCCGTCACGGTGGGCGCCCAGTTTCATTGAGTTGGAGCGCGGTTCGATGATCGCAATGATCGGAGCATCACCCACCTGCTTGCGCAGGCCATCCAGCGTGGTGGCAATCGCCGTCGGGTGGTGGGCAAAGTCGTCGTAAATGGTAATCCCATTCACATCGGCGAATTTTTCCATGCGCCGCTTCACGCTCTTGAACGCGCTCAGTGCGGCAATGCCCATGGCCGGCACCACGCCTACATGCCGAGCGGCGGCCAGGGTAACCAGGGCATTGGCGACGTTATGCTGGCCCGTCATACCCCAATCGACCACGCCCTGGGCTTCGCCCTCGAACAGGACTTCGAACCGGGAACCGTCTTCGCTGAGCAGCTTGACCTGCCACTGCCCGCCCGCACCGGTGGTCTGCACCGGGGTCCAGCAGCCCATCTCGATGACACGCTGCAGCGCGGGCTCGGTGGTCGGGTGGATCACCAGGCCTTCGCTCGGAATGGTGCGCACCAAGTGATGAAATTGCCGCTCGATGGCCGGCAGGTCCGGGAAAATGTCGGCGTGATCGAATTCCAGGTTGTTCAAAATCGCGGTGCGTGGGCGGTAGTGAACGAACTTCGAGCGCTTGTCGAAAAAGGCGCTGTCGTACTCATCGGCCTCGATCACGAAGAACGGTGTATCGCCCAGGCGCGCCGACACCGAGAAATTCTGCGGTACGCCGCCGATCAGGAACCCCGGGCTCATCCCCGCGTGTTCCAGCACCCAGGCCAGCATGCTGCTGGTGGTGGTCTTGCCGTGAGTACCGGCCACGGCCAATACCCAGCGACCTTGCAGCACATGGTCGGCGAGCCATTGCGGGCCGGACACATACGGCAAACCTTTATTGAGTACGTACTCCACCGCGGGGTTGCCACGGGACATGGCGTTGCCGATCACCACCAGGTCCGGGACCGGGTCGAATTGCGCCGGGTCATAACCTTGGGTCAGCTCAATGCCTTGGGCCTCGAGTTGCGTACTCATGGGCGGATAGACGTTGGCGTCGGAGCCGGTCACATGGTGGCCGAGTTCCTTGGCCAGTACCGCCATCGAACCCATGAAAGTGCCGCAAATACCGAGAATATGAATGTGCATAGTCGACCTCGTAAAACATCGAGGCAGGTTAGCGCAGGGAGGGGGAAATCGCACTCTTTATGCGGCAAGAGGATGCCGTGGAACTGCCGGGCGGCAGGTTATCCAACGCCTCGCCCGGCAGAGTTGGTGACTACAGGCTCACGCCCTGCTCAGCGGACCGCTCACTTAGCTCAAGAGCCTTGAGGTTCAGCAGTTTCCGGGACGTTTCATTCATGCGCGTGTACTTTTGCTCCATCACCGCCAGGCGACCGGCCGTGTCTCTCGGAACCGGCCCCTTGGCGTGAAAAGGCCGGAAAATCAGGCCATTCTGGCGCGAGGCTTTCTTCAACTGCTGCTCGGTGGTGTTCAACAGTTTTTCCAGATTGACCAGGCGGCCCGCCTCGTCCGCCGGCCAGCTTGCGTCCTTGGTGAAAGCCGTGCGGGTGTCGCCGAACAGAAACATGACCGACGTGGCAAAGCCCAGCAGCCGGGTCTCCATATCGTCCAACTGCGCATTGCCGGGGGTGTCGGCGCTTGGCGTAGAGGCTGGTCCGGCACCTTTCGCCTGGCGCGTTGCACCAGGCAGAAACGGGGGCGGCAACACCCCCGGCGCGTACTGGGCCTTGATCGCTTCCCCGGTCGCCGCCGACCCGGCGTAGGCCGCAACGTTGATCGGCGCGCTGATCAGCCCCGTGATACCCGCGCTGATGAACGCGTCACGCGCCACGCGGCTGGCGTTGGGGCCCGTACTGATCACCCCGGCCTTCACCAGGCTTTCAGCGTCGATCAAACGCTTGGTGGCATCGGCGACTGTGATGGTCGAATGCTTGCGCAGGTTGGCCAACAGCACCTCATCGTTGGCCTGGATCTTTTTCGCCTGGATCACCGTTTGCCCCAGGCTTTTGAATTTGTCGGTCGGCGAACCGGGTGGCGAATGATGAGGCGGTAGTCCCGGACTGGACGATGTTCCGAATTTGGATGGCAGCGGCTTGAGAGATTTTGGCGTAATGAATGGCGGTGTCGGCGGGGGCAAATCCACCGAATGGGAAGTGCGACGAAATAAGCCTTTGATACCGCGCTTGGTTCGCTCCGCACGCGGCTCGACCGAGGCTGGCTCGTCAATAACAGGTGCTTCCACAAAGGACTCGGCAAGTGGTGGAACAAACGGAATAGCTGGCGTTGTAATTCTCATGATGTTCACCCAGTTAGTTGTTGTTCTGTGAAGACAGGCTTAACAGTTGCAACTATTGAGTGAGCAAAGTTTTCATATACGTTCCTTTCAGAACTGCCGACTTGACAAGCAGGAAGTTTCTAGCCTTTGCGCCATTAAGTTATTCGCCTTACACCATGGAAACCCTCGCAATGCCATGTTTACGCAACTTGCGATACAGGGTATTGCGACTTACTCCCAGTTGTTCGGCAGTCAGCGTCATGTGCCAGCGATGCTGCTCCAGTGTCGCCAGTAGGGTCTGGCGCTCGGCATCATCCAACGGTAGCGCGCAGACTTTAGGCGAAGCCGGGTGATGAAACAGGGCAGGCAAGTCCGAGAGCGTCACGCGCCCGTCATCACACAGCGCCACCACCGTGCGTAAAACCGTGCGCAATTGGCGCACATTTCCTGGCCACGCGAATGCCAGTAATGCCTGGCGTGCCGCGGGCTCGATATGCACCGTTTGATCACCCGCCTCCTGAGCCAGCAGGAAGTCCAGCAGATCGGACTTGTCACTGCGGTCGCGCAGGGCCGGGAGTGCGATTTCAAGGCCGTTGAGCCGGTAGTACAGGTCTTCGCGGAAACTGCCATCCTGCACACGCTCGAGTAAATTACGATGCGTGGCGCTGATAATTCGTACATTCACGGCCTGGGGTTCGCCGCCGATAGGCACTACCAGGCGATCCTCCAACACCCTTAGCAGGCGGGTTTGCAGGGCCAGGGGCATGTCGCCGATTTCGTCGAGGAACAACGTACCGCCATCGGCTTGCTGAAGCTTGCCGCGCATGCCGTCCTTGAGCGCCCCAGTGAAACTGCCACCGCGATAGCCAAACAGCTCGCTCTCGATCAGGTTTTCCGGGATGGCCGCGCAGTTGAGGGGGACAAAAGCCTTGTCGACACGGCGACTGGCTTGATGCACGGCCTTGGCGAAGGCTTCTTTACCGCTGCCGGTCTCGCCATTGATCAGCAACGGCACGTCGCGTTCAAAGACCCGTAACGCGCGGCGCAACTCGTTCTGCAATGCCGGGTCCCCCAAGCATATACTGGGCAAACGGGGCGCTTCGGGTTTGAAAACGGGAACGGCGACCTTGCGTGGCTGCCCGCGCAAGGCCGCGAACAACGGCCGACCATCACGTGTGCGCAAGGGCCAACTCGCCGTGGCATGGGCGCTGGCGCGACCGAACAGCTGGTCCAGGGCGCAGTCGAAAAAAGCGTCCACCGAACGCCCGACCAAGGCATCGCGCCTCTGGCCCAGCAGGTTCAGTGCACTCTGGTTGACCGCACAAATACGCCCTTCGGCGTCAAACGCCAACAGCCCTTCGCTGAACAGACCGACTGATTCGGCTTGCAGATGAAAGCGCAGCAGCCAATGCTGTTCGAAATGTCGCAGGAAGTAGCAACTCTCGATCATCTTCGCCGACAGGTTCACCAACGCCATGGTGTGAAATTGGCTCTGGCGCGAGACGTCTTCCCGCGCCGACGACACATCAAGCACGGCCAACAGGTCGCCGTGGGGATCGAACACCGGGCTCGCCGAGCAGGTCAGCCCGGTATGCCGGCCACGAAAATGTTCATCGCGATGAATGGTCAGGGATTGACGCTCCACCAGGCAGGTGCCGATACCGTTGGTGCCTTCGCACGCCTCGCTCCAGTCCGCGCCCAGCCACAACCCGGCGCGCTCGAAGATCTTGCGCTCGGACGGCGCCGTGACACAGTTGAGGATCACCCCGCGCGCATCCGTGAGCAGCACCGCATGACCGGCACCGGATAACTGCTGATGCAGGCTGTTCATTTCGCCGCCGGCGATGTGCAGGACCTGTTGCAAACGCTCCCGGCTTTCCAGCAGACGGCCGTGTTCCAGCACAGTCGGGGCGATGGTCTGCGCAGGGTCGAGGTGATAGTCCTCCAGGCATCGCAGCCAGGAGCGGGCGATGGAGGGGTCGCTGGACGGGTCGCGGCCATGCGCCACGGTGAGGACCTGCTGGGCATGGCGACTGAAATGATCGTTGTGCATTTCTTATTATTCTCCCTGCGTGAGAACGCCCAGCATCCCCCAGGCTCCCCCCCATTGCAATCCCGCGCCGACTCGTCGGTCACGGGCTGTACCGGTCATGGCACAAACTGTCACACCGCCTGTACCACCCTCGTCACAGTAACGCCTTGCAATAAACCCCAACCCCCTGATTTCACGGGCCCGCAACGCAGTGGCCCAACCTTTGCTCTACGCTTAACAAGCGCTCGCAGCGCTGCACTCCAATAAACACAAGAGCCAGGAGATACCCACCATGCGTTACGCACACCCCGGTACTGAAGGCGCCATCGTTTCGTTCAAGGCCAAGTACGGCAACTACATCGGTGGCGAATTCGTTGCGCCGGTCGACGGCAATTACTTCACCACGACCTCGCCCGTCAACGGCAAGCCCATCGCCGACTTCCCGCGCTCCACGGCCAAAGACATCGACAAGGCCCTCGACGCCGCACACGCCGCCGCTGATGCCTGGGGCAAGACCTCGGCACAGGACCGCTCGCTGGCGCTGCTGAAAATCGCCGACCGCATCGAACAGAACCTCGAACTCCTGGCCATTACCGAAACCTGGGACAACGGCAAGGCCGTGCGTGAAACCCTCAACGCCGACATCCCGCTGGCCGCCGACCACTTCCGCTACTTCGCCGGCTGCATCCGCGCCCAGGAAGGCACCAGCGCGGAGATCAACGAGCACACCGCGTCCTATCACTTCCACGAGCCCCTGGGCGTGGTTGGCCAGATCATCCCGTGGAACTTCCCGATCCTGATGGCTGCCTGGAAGCTCGCCCCGGCCCTGGCCGCGGGGAACTGCGTGGTACTCAAGCCGGCCGAGCAAACTCCGCTGGGCATCACCGTACTGCTGGAAGTGATCGGCGACCTGCTGCCGCCCGGCGTGCTGAACGTGGTGCACGGGTTCGGTAAAGAAGCCGGCGAGGCCCTGGCCACCAGCAAGCGCATTGCCAAGATCGCGTTCACCGGCTCCACCCCGGTGGGCTCGCACATCATGCATGCGGCGGCCGAGAACATCATTCCGTCCACCGTGGAGTTGGGCGGCAAGTCGCCGAACATCTTCTTCGCCGACATCATGAAGGCCGAACCGACCTTCATCGAAAAAGCCGCCGAAGGCCTGGTGCTGGCGTTCTTCAACCAGGGCGAGGTGTGCACCTGCCCATCCCGTGCACTGGTGGAAGAGTCGATCTACGACGACTTCATGAAAGTGGTCATGAAAAAGATCGAGCAGATCAAGCGCGGCGACCCACTGGACACCGACACCATGGTCGGCGCCCAGGCGTCCGAGCAGCAGTTCGACAAGATCCTGTCCTACCTGGAAATCGCCAAAGGCGAAGGCGCGCAACTGCTCACCGGCGGCAAGGTCGAGAAGCTCACGGGCGACATGGCGGGCGGCTATTACATCCAGCCAACCCTGCTCAAGGGCACCAACGAAATGCGCGTGTTCCAGGAAGAAATCTTCGGCCCGGTGGTGAGCATCACCACTTTCAAGGACGAAGCCGAGGCCCTGGCCATCGCCAACGACACCGAGTTCGGCCTCGGCGCCGGTGTGTGGACCCGCGACATCAACCGCGCTTACCGCATGGGCCGCGCGATCAAGGCGGGCCGCGTGTGGACCAACTGCTACCACCTGTACCCGGCGCATGCCGCGTTCGGCGGCTACAAGAAGTCCGGCGTAGGGCGTGAGACTCACAAGATGATGTTGGACCACTACCAGCAAACCAAGAACCTGCTGGTGAGCTACGACATCAACCCGTTGGGGTTCTTCTAACTTAGCCGTTTAGCTGGCGACCCGTTTTCAACGTGAAATGCAATCAAGTGTGGGGGCTGGCTTGCCTGCTCCCACACTTGAACGTCGCAAGTAGCTGCTACCTCAACCGGCACAAGCAGGCCGAGCTAAAACAATAAGAATGGAAGGTACTTTCCCATGCCTAGCGAACCCACTGGATCCTCCGTCGACTTCGAAAAGGTCGACACCGAATACTTCCAACAACGCGAACTGAAAAAAGGCGCCGCCGGCTGGGTGCTGCTGGTCGGCCTGGGCGTTGCCTACGTGATCTCCGGCGACTACGCCGGCTGGAACTTCGGCCTGGCCCAGGGCGGCTGGGGCGGGATGTTCCTGGCCACGTTGCTGATGGCCACCATGTACCTGTGCATGTGCTTTTCCCTGGCTGAACTGTCTTCGATGATTCCTACCGCCGGCGGCGGCTACGGCTTTGCCCGCAGCGCGTTCGGCCCTTGGGGCGGGTTCCTCACCGGCACCGCGATCCTGATCGAATACGCCATCGCCCCCGCCGCCATCGCAGTGTTCATCGGCGCGTATTGCGAGTCGCTGTTCGGCATTGGCGGCTGGATGATCTACCTGGCGTTCTACATCATCTTTATCGGCATCCACATTTTTGGCGTCGGGGAAGCCTTGAAGCTGATGTTTATCATCACCGCCGTCGCGGCGATTGCCCTGGGTGTTTTCCTGGTCGCGATGGTGCCGCACTTCAACGTCGCCAACCTGCTCGACATTCCAGTCACCGAAGCCAAGGGAGCGAGCAGCTTCCTGCCGTTTGGCTATGTCGGCGTATGGGCGGCGATTCCGTATGCCATCTGGTTTTTCCTGGCGGTCGAAGGCGTGCCGCTGGCTGCCGAAGAAACCAAGAACCCCAAGCGCGACCTGCCGCGCGGCCTGATTGGCGCCATTGTGGTGCTGACCAGTTTCGCCCTGCTGATCCTGGTGATTGCCCCGGGTGGCGCAGGCACTTACGCGCTAATCAAATCCGGTAACCCGTTGGTTGAAGCGCTGGCGCTGTCCTACGGCGGTTCGACCTGGATGGGCAGCTTTGTGAACCTGGTCGGGCTGGCCGGCCTGATCGCCAGCTTTTTCTCGATCATCTACGCCTATTCGCGGCAGATCTTTGCGCTGTCCCGTGCGGGCTACTTGCCGCGCAAACTGTCACAGACCAACAAGAGCAAGGCGCCGGTGCTCGCGCTGGTGATCCCCGGCATCATCGGTTTCGGCTTGTCGCTGACCGGCCAAGGTGACTTGCTGATCCTGGTGGCGGTGTTTGGCGCAACCATTTCCTACGTGCTGATGATGGCTGCACACATCACCTTGCGGATTCGACGCCCCAAAATGGAACGCCCTTACCGCACGCCGGGCGGCATCTTTACCTCTGGCGTCGCGCTGGTACTGGCCTGCGTGGCCGTGGTGGCGGGCTTCCTGGTGGATCCACGCGTGGTGATTGGCGCCGCGATCATCTATGGAGTATTAATTGCTTACTTTGCTTTCTACAGCCGGCATCACTTGGTAGCAGGCACGCCCGAAGAGGAATTCGCGGCGATCCAGGCCGCAGAGGCCGCCTTGCACTAAACGCCGTAAACCTCGACGCGGGCGGCTGCCCGCGTCGTCAAGGAGACACTGTATGGCAAGCTTTTCTCACGCGGTGGGTACGCACACCTACCGCTTCGACAGCCTCAAGGACGTGATGGCCAAGGCCAGCCCGGCACGCTCTGGCGACTTCCTCGCCGGCGTGGCGGCGCAGAACGATGGCGAACGAGTGGCGGCGCAGATGGCGTTGGCCAACATTCCGTTGAAGCATTTCCTGCAAGAAGCGCTGATCCCCTACGAAAATGACGAAGTCACCCGGCTGATCATCGACACCCACGATAAACAGGCGTTTGCCGTGGTCAGCCATCTGACGGTGGGCGGCCTGCGCGACTGGCTGCTCAGCGACGCGGCCGATGAACACGCCCTGCGTGCCTTGGCCCCAGGTCTTACACCAGAGATGGCCGCCGCCGTGTCCAAGATCATGCGCGTGCAGGACCTGGTGCTGGTGGCGCAGAAGATTCGCGTGGTCACCCAGTTTCGCGGCACCTTGGGGCTGCGCGGGCGTTTATCCACACGCCTGCAACCCAATCATCCTACCGACGAGCCGGCAGGCATCGCGGCGAGTATTCTCGACGGCCTGCTGTACGGCAACGGCGACGCCATGATCGGCATCAACCCGGCCACCGACAGCATCGCCTCGATCTGCGCGATGCTGGAGATGCTCGACGCAATCATCCAGCGCTACGAGATCCCTACCCAGGCGTGCGTGCTTACCCACGTCACCACCTCCATCGAAGCCATCAACCGTGGCGTGCCGCTGGACCTGGTGTTCCAGTCGATTGCCGGTACCGAGGCGGCCAACGCCAGTTTCGGCATCAACCTGAACGTCTTGCAGGAAGGTTATGACGCCGGTTTGAGCCTGAACCGCGGCACCCTGGGCCATAACCTGATGTATTTCGAGACTGGCCAGGGCAGCGCCTTGTCGGCCAACGCGCACTTTGGCGTCGACCAGCAAACCTGCGAAACCCGCGCCTACGCGGTGGCCCGGCACTTCAAGCCGTTCCTGGTGAACACCGTGGTCGGTTTTATCGGCCCCGAATATTTGTACAACGGCAAACAGATCATCCGCGCCGGCCTTGAAGACCACTTCTGCGGCAAGTTGCTGGGCGTGCCGATGGGTTGCGACATCTGCTACACCAACCACGCCGAAGCCGACCAGGACGACATGGACACCTTGCTGACCCTGCTCGGCGTGGCCGGGATCAACTTCATCATGGGCATCCCCGGCTCCGACGACATCATGCTCAATTACCAGACCACCTCGTTCCACGACGCCCTGTATGCCCGCCAGACCCTGGGCTTGAAACCGGCGCCGGAGTTCGAACAGTGGCTGGCGAAAATGGGCATCTTCACGCAAGCCGATGGCAAAGTGCAGTTTGGCAACAGCCTGCCACCGGCGTTTCGCCAAGCCTTGGCGCAATTGGGATGAAGGAGCCGCCTGTGCAACTCGACCTACCCGACAACCCGTGGCTGGAATTGCGTCGCCTGACTCCGGCGCGCATTGCCCTGGGCCGTACCGGCACCAGCATCCCCACCAGCGCCCAATTGGACTTCCAGTTCGCCCACGCCCAGGCGCGTGATGCGGTGCATCTGCCGTTCGACCACGAAGGGCTCAGCAGCCAACTGGCCGAACGCGGACGCGACACGCTGTTGCTGCGCAGCGCCGCCGCCGACCGCCACAGTTACCTGCAACGCCCTGACCTGGGACGGCGCCTGAGTGATGAATCAGCCCAGTCGTTGCGCGAACATGCGGCTGCCAATCCCGGCGGTGTGGACCTGGCCGTGGTCGTGGCTGACGGCCTGTCGGCGCTGGCAGTGCATAAACACACGTTGCCGTTTCTGACACGCATGGAGGAACAGACCCACGCCGAAGGCTGGTCACTTTCCCCCGTGATTCTGGTGGAACAGGGCCGCGTGGCGGTGGCCGATGAGATCGGGCAACTGCTGGGCGCCAAGATGGTAGTGATCCTGATCGGCGAACGGCCTGGGCTCAGCTCGCCAGACAGCCTGGGCCTGTACTTTACCTACAACCCCAAGGTCGGGCTCACCGATGCCTACCGTAACTGCATCTCCAACGTGCGCCTGGAAGGCCTGAGTTATGGCATGGCCGCCCATCGTTTGCTGTACTTGATGCGTGAAGCGTGCCGCCGGCAGCTGTCGGGAGTCAATCTCAAGGATGAGGCGCAGATCCAGACCCTTGAGTCGGATGATCCGGACCTGATGAAAGGCAATTTCCTGCTCAGTTCACCGGATGACTGATCGCTGCATGATTGCGCTTTTTCGCGCCGTTAGGCAGCATCGAGTCACGGCCGCTTGTGTGGTCATACCCCATTTGGAAGTTGAGGCCTGGCATGCGGATTACTCAAGCGACCCTGGAACACCTGGACCTGTTGACCCCGCTGTTCGTCAAATACCGCGAGTTTTATGGGGCGCTGCCCTTCCCGGACTCGTCGCGGGCCTTTCTGGAAAAACGCCTGCGCCGCAAGGAATCGGTGATCTACCTGGCACTAGCGGACGATGACGACAAGAAACTGCTCGGGTTTTGCCAGCTGTATCCGAGCTTTTCGTCGCTGTCGCTGAAACGGGTCTGGATCCTCAACGACATCTACGTTGCCGAGGATGCCCGCCGGCAACTGGTGGCAGACAACCTGATGCGCACGGCCAAGAAAATGGCCAAGGAGACCCACGCAGTGCGGCTGCGGGTGTCCACCAGCAGTGACAACGCGGTGGCGCAAAAGACCTATGAGTCGATCGGCTTTCGCGAAGACACCGAGTTCAAGAACTACACCCTGCCGATCAGCGAAGATTGATCTCAGTCGCCCGAACGCTAAAAAATCCCCTGTGGGGGCGGGCGTGCTCGCCACCACATCTTGATCGATGTATGCCTTGGCGACCTGCGACATCCCCCGCTACAAAACCAACAGGCTTTTCAACGCCCAATCCGTATAATGCGGACCTTTCAGGCTTGTAAGAATCGCGACATACGCTTGTAGCCTTATTACCCGAGCCTCCGCACAGGCCTGCTGAGCCGGGCCATTCACACAGGTGCCATCCATGGATTTCAACCCGCTCGACCTTATCCTGCATCTCGATGTTTACCTCGACCTGCTGGTAACCAACTACGGGCCATGGATCTACGCCATTCTGTTCCTGGTTATTTTTTGCGAAACCGGCCTGGTGGTCATGCCGTTTTTGCCAGGTGATTCACTGCTGTTTATCGCCGGCGCCGTTGCAGCCGGCGGCGGCATGGACCCGGTCCTACTGGGCGGCCTGCTGATGCTCGCGGCCATCCTGGGCGACAGCACCAATTATGTGATCGGGCGAACAGTCGGCGAACGCTTGTTCAACAACCCCAACTCGAAAATCTTCCGTCGCGATTACCTGCAAAAAACCCACGACTTTTACGACAAGCACGGCGGCAAAACCGTGACCCTGGCGCGTTTCCTGCCGATCCTGCGAACCTTCGCACCGTTCGTCGCCGGTATCGCCAAGATGCCCTACCCCCGCTTCTTCGGCTTCAGTGTGCTGGGCACCATCCTCTGGGTCGGCGGCTTGGTCACCCTGGGCTACTTCTTCGGCAACGTGCCGTTCATCAAGAAGAACCTGTCGCTGCTGGTGGTGTTCATCATCCTGCTGTCCCTGGTGCCGATGATCATTGGCGTGTTCCGCGGCCGCTTTGGTCGCACGTCCTCCGAAGCCAAACCGCACTGACCGGCGATGTGGTCCCTCAGCGCCTGGCGTCGCCGGCGCCTGCTGGCCAAGCACCCGATTGCCGATGACACATGGCAGCGGGTGCGCCACCACCTGACCTTCCTCGACGGCATTAGCGCCGAGCAGGACCAATGGCTGCGCGAAGCCTGCGTGGTGTTTCTGGCCGAAAAGCACCTGACCGCCCTGCCCGGTGTCGAACTGCATCAGGAGCAGCGCCTGCTGCTCGCCGCCCAGGCCCAACTGCCGTTGATGAACCTGGGCGACCTCGACTGGTACCAGGGCTTTCACGAAATCGTGCTGTACCCCGACGACTTCCTCAGCCCCCAGCGCCATCGCGACGCCAGCGGCGTGGAGCACGAATGGGACGGTGAACACAGCGGCGAGGCCTGGCAACAGGGCCCGGTGATCCTGGCTTGGCCTGGCGTGCTGGCCAGCGGCAATTGGGAAGGCTACAACCTGGTCATCCACGAGCTGGCTCACAAGCTCGACATGCTCAACGGCGACGCCAATGGCCTGCCGCCGCTGCACAGCGACATGCGCGTGCAGGAATGGGCCAGCGTGATGCAGGGCGCCTACGACGACCTCATTCGCCAGCTCGACGCCAACCCGGACGTTGAGACCGAAATCGACCCCTATGCCGCGGAAAACCCGGCGGAGTTCTTCGCCGTCACCAGCGAATATTTCTTCAGCGCGCCGGACTTGCTGATCAACAGTTATCCACAGGTGTACGCCCAACTCAGCCGCTTTTATCGCCAGGACCCTCTGGCCCGCCTGGTCCAACTGCAAGCCAGCGACCCGCGTTATCAGCCGCAAGGCGAATGACCTTGCGACGTCTGGCGCATGGCATCGGCGCCAGAATATGCCTATAATCGCCGCCACTTTTAGGCCAATCCGGCCAAGTTTCTTGGCCAACTAACGGGGGCAACGCCCAATGAGCTACAGCAAGATTCCGGCTGGCAAAGACCTGCCGAACGACATCTACGTCGCCATCGAGATTCCGGCCAACCACGCGCCGATCAAATACGAAATCGACAAAGACAGCGACTGCCTGTTCGTTGACCGTTTCATGGCCACCCCGATGTTCTACCCGGCCAACTACGGCTTCATCCCCAACACCCTGGCTGACGACGGTGACCCCCTCGACGTGCTGGTTGTAACCCCTTACCCGGTTACCCCAGGTTCGGTTATCCGTGCCCGTCCAGTCGGCATCCTGAACATGACCGACGACGGCGGCGGCGATGCCAAAGTTATCGCGGTTCCACACGACAAGCTGTCCCAGTTGTACGTGGACGTGAAGGAATACACCGACCTGCCGCCACTGCTGTTGGAACAGATCAAGCACTTCTTCGAGAACTACAAAGACCTCGAGAAAGGCAAATGGGTGAAGATCGACGGTTGGGGCAACGCAGACGCCGCCCGCGCCGAGATCCTGAAGTCGGTCGCTGCCTACAAAGGCTAAGACTCGCGCCTCATTGCTGCGGCAATATAAAAAGCCCCGATGATTCGGGGCTTTTTTATGGGCGCGATTAAACACCAAGTTCAACTAACAACCCACCCTGTTTAATCACCTATTAAAATTGAAAAATCAGGCCACAACTAAGTAAAAACCTACAGGCGTAATTGAACGCATGGTTTATTTGATTTGTTTTCCCCGCCAGTAAACTCTGCGTTTATGAATACATCAGGTGATCGTTTAAAAGCGCTACTGCGGGAAGTTCATCTTTCCGCCTCCGACTTCGCCAAGAACCGAGGTGTCACGCCCCAACACGTGAACAACTGGTTCAAACGCGGCGTGCCCATGGGCCGACTCAACGAGATTGCAGAATTGCTGTGCATCTCCAGCCGTTGGTTACGCACCGGCGAAGGCCCCAAGCACCCACCGGCCAACTTCCTGCTGGAAGGCCCGGAAACGAAAAAAGGACTGCCCACCACCCGCGAAGGAAGCGGAAAATACCTCACAGGCCCGGCCTGCCCCCCGGAAAAAACCGACGTGGAGATAGAACTCCACCCCTCATTCACCTCCACCGAGCGCATCCGCGTCTCCCTGCACACCCTGCAAACCCTCACCGTAAATCCCGACCGTGCGGTAGGCGCCTACATGGTCGACAACAGCATGATCGACATCATCCAACAAGGCGCCACTCTGGCCATCGACCGAGGCCGCACCCAGATCATCGATGGCGAGATCTACGCGGTAGAGCATGACGGAATGCTGCGGATCAAATACCTCTACAACCGCCCCGGCGGTGGTTTGCGAATGCGCAGCCACAATGCCGGGGAGCATCCGGACGAATACCTTACGTACGAGCAACGGTTCGAGCAGAACTTTCAGATTGTGGGATGGGTGTTCTGGTGGTCCACCTTGAACAACCGCCGCCCACCGGTGCCGCTGGATGAGCACCTACTGGGCTGGGAAGGCTCTAAAACGGATCCGGAGGTGGGCATTTGAGGTGAATGCCGGTATCATGCGGCCCACATTTGGCAGGGGGTGGCTTCACGCTATCCGCCCTGCTCGGCGAAGCGGAGGAGTTCCCGCGGATGCCCCTACTATTCAGCCTGACGCAACGTGGGCTGAGCGATTTGAAGGCTGGTGAGGCTTGTCAAAAACAAGCTGAAGCAGTCCCCGAGAAGCCGGCCACAAGCCGGCTTTTTAATGCCTGAATCCTTTGTAAACACGCCCCGCCCCCCGCCTCCCGCACCTCAACTGTCTCATCCAGGTTGACGGTATTACACGTTCCAGCCGATTTATCCCCTCCAGCCCACCCATTAATCTGTGCCCATGTTGAACGCAACGCCTCCTACCCCAACTTGAACAAAAAGGATTCAACCATGAGCACGCCAACCTATAACCGCCTTAACAAAGACGACGCCGTGGTTCTGCTGGTCGACCACCAGACTGGCCTGATCTCCCTGGTGCAGGACTTTTCTCCCAACGAGTTCAAGAACAACGTGCTCGCCCTGGCAGACCTGGCCAAGTTCTTCGAACTGCCGACTATCCTCACCACCAGCTTCGAACAAGGCCCCAACGGCCCGCTGGTTCCCGAGCTGAAAGAGATGTTCCCGGATGCGCCGTACATCGCCCGCCCTGGCCAGATCAATGCGTGGGACAACGAAGATTTCGTCAAGGCGATCAAGGCCACCGGCCGTAAGCAGATCATCATTGCCGGTGTGGTAACAGATGTGTGCGTGGCGTTCCCGACCCTGTCGGCGCTGGCGGAAGGGTTTGATGTGTTTGTGGTGACCGATGCGTCGGGCACCTTCAATACCACGGTGCAGCAGGCAGCGTGGAACCGCATGACCCAGGCCGGTGCGCAGATGATGAACTGGTTCTCGGTGGCCTGTGAGCTGCACCGCGACTGGCGCAACGACATCGAAGGCCTGGGCAATCTGTTGTCCCAGCGGATTCCCAACTATCGCAACTTGATGAATGGTTATGCGGCGCTGACGGCGCGTAAGGACTGATTAACCACGCCACATAAAAAGCCTGCCCTAAAAAGCAGGCTGTTCCAATTTGCGTAAGCTTGACTCTCCCCTATACAGCACCCCCTACCCTGAGCCCCCCATTTCAGGACCACGCTCATGCCACAACGCATCCTCGTCATCCTCGGACATCCCTCTGCAACCAGCTTCTGCTCCGCCCTGGCCGACACCTACAGCCTCAGAGCCAAAACCGCCGGGCATGACGTCCGGGTCCTCCACTTGGGCGCGCTCACGTTCGACCCCGTCTTGCACCATGGCTACACGCACATCCAGCCGCTGGAGCCGGACTTGCTCAGCGCCCAATCCGACATTCTGTGGGCGACTCACCTGGCGTTCGTGTTCCCCATCTGGTGGGGCGGCATTCCTGCCTTGATGAAGGGCTTTTTCGACCGAATCTTCCTACCCGGCTTTGCTTTCAAATATCGGCCGGGCAAGGCTTTCCCCGACAAGCTGCTAGCCGGTAGAACCGCGCACTTGCTGGTGACCCTGGACACACCGACATGGTATTACCGCTGGTTCTACCGCATGCCGGGCATCCATCAAATGCGCAAGACCACGCTGGCGTTTTGCGGGATCAAGCCCGTCAAGACGTTGCTGCTCGGGCCGGTGTTGGGCTCTACTGCGACGCAACGGGCCAAGTGGCTGCAGCAAGCGGGCCTACTCGCGGGAAAAGGGAATGTTCATGTACATCGGCAAAGCCGCGCAGTTGTCGGGCACGACCATCAAAACCATTCGTCACTATGAGGCGATCGGGCTGCTGCCGGCGCCGCAGCGTCGGGGGCAATACCGGGTTTATACGGAGCAATGTGTTGAGCGGCTGATGTTTATCAAGTGCGCGCAGCAGTTGGGGTTCAAGCTCAAGGAATTGCAGGGCATTCTTCGAGAGCATCAGGGCAATGAGTTGCCTTGGGCACGGGCAGATATGGCCATTACTGACAAAAAGCGGGAACTGGCCGTTCAAATTGACGTGTTACAGAGCATGTACAGGGGGTTGTCGGAATTTGAGTCACAGTTGAAAAACGCACACGGGCGGTGCTCATCATCAGCGAAAAGAGATTGACGGCCCATGAGCCGAATAAAGTGGTTAATCGGCTCATGCTCTCGACCCAGCCCCCCGCTCATTTGCCCAGAATCCCCATGTCTGCTAGTGTCCCGCCGGTTTACCGTCTACCGGAATAGCCGCCATGGCCCGCAAAAAAGTTGCACTCGATTTCGAACAATCCCTTGCCGACCTGCAAACCCTGGTCGAGCGTCTGGAGAATGGCGAGTTGTCGCTGGAAGACTCGTTGACCGCGTTTGAGCAAGGCATTGGCCTGACCCGCGACTGCCAGAGCGCCCTGGCGCAGGCGGAGCAGAAGGTCCAGGTGTTGCTGGAACGTGACGGCGAGTTGGCCGAAGAACCTTTCGATGCGGAACAGCCGGAATGATCGACGCGTATCAGGCCAGTAGCCAAGCCCGCGTCAATGCGGCGCTGGAACCGTTGTTTGTCGCGCCAAGCCCTGGACTGAATCGCCTCTACGAAGCGATGCGCTACAGCGTGATGAATGGTGGCAAGCGTGTGCGTCCGTTGCTGGCGTACGCGGCGTGCGAGGCCTTAGGCGCAGCCGCCGAGCAGGCCAACGGCGCGGCCTGTGCGGTGGAGTTGATCCACGCCTACTCCCTGGTTCACGACGATTTGCCCGCGATGGACGACGACGACCTGCGTCGCGGCCAGCCCACAACCCACAAAGCCTTCGACGAAGCCTGTGCGATCCTGGCCGGTGATGGCCTGCAAAGCCTGGCGTTCAGCGCTCTGCTGGACCCGACGCTGAGCAGCGTCAACGCCGAAATCCGCTTGCGCATGGTCACTGCGCTCGCCGAGGCGGCGGGCCCGGCGGGCATGGTTGGTGGCCAGGCCATCGACCTCGGTTCGGTCGGCCAGAAGCTGGACCAGCAAGCGCTGGAATTCATGCACCGCCACAAGACCGGTGCGCTGATCGAGGCCGCCGTGCAGTTGGGTGCCCTGGCCAGCGGCCGCGCCGACGCTGCGCAGTTGGCCGCGCTGAATACCTATGCCCGCGCCATCGGCCTGGCCTTCCAGGTGCAGGACGACATCCTCGACGTCGAAAGTGATACCGCCACCCTGGGCAAGCGCCAGGGTGCGGATATCGCACGGGACAAGCCGACGTATCCGGCCCTGCTCGGGCTGGATGCGGCCAAGGCCTACGCCCTGGAACTGCGCGACCAGGCCCTGGACGCCCTGCGACCTTTCGACGCGGCGGCCGAGCCATTGCGGGACCTGGCGCGGTATATCGTCGAACGCCGACACTGATATCGGCGGCCATTGCAGCCGCATATCGGCCAAGTTCGGCGCTCTGCGTGGGCAGTTTGCGATGCTTGAGGTAAACTGCCGCCTCTTCTATACCTATAACGATTCGCCTGATGCCCACGACGTTCCAAGAGATTCCCCGCAAGCGCCCGTCCACGCCCCTGCTCGACCGTGCTGTCACGCCGGCCGGCCTGCGCCGTCTGGGTGAAGCCGAGCTGGAAACCCTGGCCGATGAACTGCGCCTGGAATTGCTCTATACGGTCGGCCAGACCGGTGGGCATTTCGGTGCCGGCCTGGGCGTCATCGAGCTGACCATCGCCCTGCATTACGTGTTCGACACCCCGGACGACCGGCTCGTGTGGGACGTGGGCCATCAGGCGTATCCACACAAGATCCTCACCGGGCGCCGCGAGCAGATGGGCACCCTGCGCCAGAAGGACGGCATTGCCGCGTTCCCGCGCCGCTCCGAGAGCGAGTACGACACCTTTGGCGTCGGTCACTCCAGCACCTCCATCAGTGCAGCGCTGGGCATGGCGATTGCCGCCCGCCTGCAAAACAGTGATCGCAAGGCGATTGCGGTGATTGGTGATGGCGCGCTCACTGCGGGCATGGCCTTCGAGGCGCTCAACCATGCGCCGGAAGTGAACGCCAACATGTTGGTGATCCTCAACGACAACGACATGTCGATCTCGCGCAACGTCGGTGGCCTGTCCAATTACCTGGCAAAAATCCTCTCCAGTCGCACCTATGCCAGCATGCGCGAAGGCAGCAAGAAGGTGCTCTCGCGTCTGCCTGGCGCGTGGGAAATTGCCCGGCGCACCGAAGAATACGCCAAGGGCATGCTGGTCCCCGGCACCCTGTTCGAAGAGCTGGGCTGGAACTACATCGGCCCGATCGACGGCCACGACCTGCCCACCCTGATCGCCACGCTGCGCAACATGCGTGACCTCAAGGGCCCGCAGTTCCTGCACATCGTCACCAAAAAAGGCAAAGGCTTCGCCCCGGCGGAAATCGACCCGATTGGCTACCACGCCATCACCAAGCTCGAACCCGTGGACGCTCCCGCCGCTGCGCCGAAAAAAGCCAGCGGGCCAAAGTATTCCGGTGTGTTCGGCGAGTGGCTGTGCGACATGGCCGCCGCCGACCCGCGCCTGGTAGGGGTAACCCCCGCGATGAAGGAAGGCTCCGACCTGGTGGCGTTCAGCGAGCGCTTCCCGCTGCGCTATTTTGACGTGGCGATTGCCGAGCAGCACGCGGTGACCTTCGCCGCCGGCATGGCCTGCGAAGGCGCCAAGCCGGTGGTGGCGATCTACTCCACCTTCCTGCAGCGCGGCTACGACCAGTTGGTGCATGACGTGGCGGTGCAAAACCTCGACGTGCTGTTCGCCATCGACCGCGCCGGCCTGGTGGGCGAAGACGGGCCGACTCACGCCGGCAGCTTCGACTTGTCCTACCTGCGCTGCATCCCCGGCATGCTGGTGATGACCCCGAGCGACGAGAACGAACTGCGCAAGATGCTCAGCACCGGCCACCTGTACAACGGCCCCGCCGCCGTGCGCTACCCGCGCGGCAACGGCCCGAATGCGGTGATCGAGAAGGACCTGGAGCCTATCGAAATCGGCAAGGGCATCGTGCGTCGCCCGGGCAGCCAGGTCGCGTTCCTGGTGTTTGGCGTGCAAATGGCCGAAGCGCTCAAAGTCGCCGAGAAGATCGACGCCACCGTGATCGACATGCGTTTCGTCAAACCGCTGGATGAAGCCTTGCTGCGCGAGATTGCCGGTAGCCACACGCTGCTGGTGACCGTCGAAGAAAACGCCATCATGGGCGGCGCGGGAGCGGCCGTCAGCGAGTTCCTGGCGCGGGAAAACATTCTCAAGTCGGTGCTGCACCTGGGCTTGCCGGATGTGTACGTCGAACATGCCAAGCCGGCGCAGATGCTGGCGGAATGTGGCTTGGATGAAGCCGGGATCGAGGCTTCGGTGCGTGAACGCATGGCGCTATTGGGCCTGTAAACCGGCTTTGAAATGTGGGAGGGGGCTTGCCCCCGATAGCGGTGGATCAGTGAAAGATACTGAGACTGACACACCGCCATCGGGGATAAGCCCCCTCCCACATTTGGTTTGCGTACATTTGAAATAATATGGACAGCCCATGAAACGCCTGTACCTCGCCCTGCTGTTTGTACCGGCCCCCGAATTGTTCGCCGACACCCGCGACCAGGCCCTGAACCTTTCGGATGTGGTCATCAGCGCCAACCGCCAGGTGCAGGCACGCAATGACAGCAGCGCTGCCAATAGCGTCTTCATCCGCGACGACATCGACCGCCTGCAACCCACCAGCGTCACCGACCTGCTCAGCCGCGTTCCCGGCGTACAAGTGGCTCAAACCGGTGGCCGTGGCAGCCTGCCGGGTATTTTCATTCGCGGCACCAAGGCCGCCCAAAGCCTGGTACTGGTGGATGGCCAGCGCATTGCCAATGCCACCTCCGGTGACAGCGGCCTGCAATTTTTGAGTGTCGACCAGATCGAGCGGGTGGAAGTGCTGCGCGGTTCACGCTCGGTGATCTACGGCAGCGACGCCATTGGCGGGGTTATCCAGATTTCCACCCGACGCAACGCCCAAGCCGGCGTTCACCCGCGCTTGCACCTGGGTTTTGGTAGCAACCACACCTGGGAGCGCAGCCTGGGCCTGTCGGGCGGCGATGAGCACACCCGCTTCAACCTCGGCGCGAGCCTGGATGAAACCCAGGGCATCAACTGGACCCATGAGTCGTTTGCCAGTGATGGCGACCACGATGCGTATCGCAACAAGTCCGTGAGCCTGAACCTCAGTCACTCACTGAGCGATGACGTCGAAGTCGGCTTCAACCTGCTCGATGGCCGGGGCACGTCCGAGTACGACAACCCCTTCGTCAGCCAGAAGCCCTACACCGACTACGCCGTCAGCAGCGCCAGCGGTTATGTCGATGCCAAACTCAACGAACGCTGGCAAACCCGGCTGGAGCTTGGCCACAGCGAAAACCGCGATAAAAAACGCGATGACCTGAGCGACAGCAGCAGCGCCTTCAACACCTACCGCGACTCGGTGAATTGGCAAAACGACCTGAGCCTGGATGAACGCAACAGCCTGATACTGGGCGCCGATGGGTACGAGGACCGCGTGCATGCCAGCACCGATTTCGATCAGGACAGCCGCTGGAACCGCGCGGTGTTTATCCAACATCGCTTTGCAGCCGACAGCTTTGCCACCGAGCTGGGCCTGCGCCACGACACCAACCAGCAGTTCGGCAGCCAGAACACCTGGAGCGGCACCCTGACCGTACCGCTCAACCCGAACAACGACGTGCTGCTGTCCTACAGCGAAGGCTTCCGTGCGCCGAGCTTCAACGATTTGTACTACCCCGACAGCAGCAACTCCAACCTCAAGCCCGAGCATTCAAAAAGCTACGAGCTGCAATGGCGCAGCCAGTTGACCGACACCACGCGCCTGGAAACCTCGCTGTACCGCACCGATCTCAGGGATGCCATCGTCGCGCAGTCAGAGAACTTGTTTATCCCCTATAACGTGGCCTCTGCCCGTATCAGCGGTTTCGAGGCCGCCCTCAAGCAGCAACTGTTCGGCTGGCAAGGCAACCTGGGGCTCTCGATTATCGACCCGCGCGACCGCGACAGCGGCCACACCCTGGCCCGACGGGCGCGGCGCACCTTGAGCCTGGATGTGGATCGGCAGTTCGACCAGTTGGGGGTCGGCGCTACTTGGCAGGCCGTCAGCACGAGTTACGACGACGAAGCGAATACTCATCGCCTGGCGGGCTATGGCTTGCTGGGGTTGCGCAGCAGTTGGGCGTTGAATCGGGAAGTGGCGCTTTCGGTGAAGGTGGATAACCTTTTGGACAAGGCGTATGCACGGGCGATGTATAGCTATCAAGATCCGGGGTTTGAGGTGAATCAGCGGTATCGCGAGCAAGGGCGGGTTTGGATGTTCGGGGTGACGTGGACACCGGGCATTTGATCGCTGCCTGTACCGGCCTCATCGGGCGCAAGCCCCCTCCCACCTTGATCTGTGAGCGGCCTCACAGGTTCGGCGATATCACCTGACACAACCGCCCCACCGCCTCCAGCATCTGCCCACTGGGCCGCTCCAACCCCTTGTCCGGCACCAGGCGAGCCCGCGGCGCCATGCTGGGCCAGATGCTCCAGGCATCCAGCTGCGCCTGATCCCCCACCAGAATCATCTCGGGATCACGCTGCAATACCGACTCGATACTCACCTGCGGCGCAGGCAACTTAAGGTCATCAAACACATTGCGCGCACCGCAGACACTCAAGGCGTCACTGATGATCTGCCCACCGCCTACCGTGTACAGCGGCTGGTTCCACACCTGGTAGAACACCCGCAGCGGTTGCGCCCGCTGATAGCGCTGACGCAGCTCGGCCAGGCGCTGACGCAATTGCGCGGCCAATTGCCGCCCGGCATCGGCGCGGCCCAATTGCTCGGCGATGGCCTGGACCTGGGTGGTGAGTTGTTCAAGGCTGTGGGGTTCGGCGACGTAGACGGGGATGTTCAAACGCTGCAGCTGCTCGCGCTGGGCCGGGCCGACGCTACCGGGCCAAAGCAGGATCAGGTCGGGCTCGAGGCTGAGCAGGCGCTCCATATCCAGTTGGCCGTAATGCCCGACTGACGACACTTTCGCCAACGCCTCAGGCCGCTCGCCACCGTCGAGCACACCCACCAGCAGTTCGGCAGCGCCCAGCTCAACCACGATTTCAGACAGTGACGGCGCCAGGCTGACGACACGCTCGGCCGCCAGCACCTGAGCACTCAGCGCCAACAGCAGAACGAGCAACCCGCGGCGGATCATCCCAGTTGACGAGGGATGCGGTAGAGGTAGAACAGCACCGCCGTCGACAGCGCCAGCAAAAACAGCGGCACCGCCTCCAACCCGACGAACACCGCCAATGCACCAATCCACGCAGGCAGCGCCGCGACCAGCAAGGCCGCGCGTCGACGGGCCGCGAGGGTGATCCACGCAGCCGGTTCTTCCGGGGTATCGAGGGCTTTGGAAGTGGCGATCAACGCGTGTTTATAGCCATTGAAATACCGCAGGCTGAGGAACATCGAGGCCACGCCCGCGATGAAGAACGGCATGGCCAGCACCGGCAACAGCGACTGCGCCTGACCGAACACCAGGTTGATCACAAACAGGGGAAGCAGCGCCTGGGCCAGGTACTGCCACCAATTGAAGGACAGTCGCCGTTTCACCTGGCCACGGGTCACGCGCGGTCAACCTCGCCCTGATGCTCGTTACCCATCATGTGGTCGAGCTTGCTGGCCTTGGTGGCCAGGTAGAGCTTGTTATGCGGGTTGTGCCCGGTGTGCAGCGGCACGCGCTCGGCGACGGTGATGCCCATCTCGGTCAACGCCTTGACCTTGCGCGGGTTGTTGGTCATCAGGCGCAGGGATTTCACGCCCAGGTGCTCGAGCATCGGCAGGCAGATCGCGTAGTCACGCTGGTCGGCCGCGAAGCCCAGGCGCTCGTTGGCCTCGACCGTGTCGGCACCGCCGTCTTGCAGTTCGTAGGCGCGGATCTTGTTCATCAGGCCAATGCCACGGCCTTCCTGACGCAAATACAGCAACACGCCACGGCCTTCACGGGCGATGGCCTGCAGGGCGGCCTCCAATTGCGAACCGCAGTCGCAGCGCTGGCTGAACAGGGCATCGCCGGTCAGGCATTCGGAATGCACGCGGCCAAGCACCGGGGCACCATCAGCGATATCGCCGAGGCTGAGCACAACGTGCTCGCGACCGGTGGCTTCTTCAAGGAAGCCGTTCATGGTGAACGTGGCAAAAGGGGTAGGCAGCTTGGAAGCGGCGACGAAAACGACGGGCACCGGGTGCTCCTGATTTCAATTTTTACAAAGGCGGCCATTGTAACAGCAGGTTCCTACAGACGCTTAAGCTGAATTATCGCTGATAAAGATCAATAGGTTCGATTGGCCTTCTGCCTGGTTCTATGCGGTCAGAACGGATAGGGCTGTTTCCAGTGTTCGAAAATCGGCTTGAGCTCGCCACTTTTCACCAACGCCGCCATGCGTTCGTCGAACAGCACCACAAGGCTGCGACCCCGCTCGTTGTCGGCGAAACCCAGGAACAGCGGCAGTTCGGCGATGTGGGTCAGCCTGAACTGGGAAGGGTCCTTGGCTTGACTCAGTACGAACGTGGCTTCTGTGAGGGCGTCGATGTAGAAGTCGGCGCGAGCGTGTTGCAGCATCGGCAAAATGCCATCGCGGCGCTCGATCTGGTTGTAGCGCTGCACGTTGGGCAGGTAGTCCTCGTACTTGTAGCCGCGCACCCACGCCAGCCGGTAATTGCCCAGGGTCTGCGGGGTGGGCGTTGGCAGGCTGGCCAGCCCAAGGGCATAGATATGGTCGGAATCGTAGTTCCAGCGAGGGAACAGCACGCCCTTGGCCTCATCGCGGTAGGACCCTACCCAGCCATCCACTTCGCCGCGCTGGGCCAGCCCGACCGAGCGGGTATAGGGCACCGTGCGGGTCTGCAACTTGACCCCGGCGGGTTCGAACACCTTGCGCAACAGATCCCAGGCCAGGCCACTCCCGTCAGCATTGGTGTAGTCATCCCACGCCTCACTGGCCAGCAGGACCTTGCCGGACACCACGGGCGCCTCCTGCGCCCCCACCACAGGCGCTACGGCACACAGCAGTATCAGCAGCCAGCGACGCACATCCATGGTGACGACCTCCTACAAAGCCTTGCATCGGTGATAACCCCCCTAGAGGGTAGCGCAGGTCACCGATTCAAGGGGCCTCGTGAAAATGTTGATAGCCACGTACGGCGGGTGTGATGTCCTGCCCACTGGCGTCGAGCAACGTCACGCCCTGCCCCGCCTCGACCCGTCCGATCACATGGACCGGCCAGCCAGCGGCCAGCAACGGCGCCAGCTCGGCGGGCGGCAGGGTGAACGCCAGCACGTAGTCATCGCCACCGCTCAGGGCGGCCACTCGCGCCGCGTCATCACCGGCAAACGCCAACAACGCCCTGGACAACGGCAACCGCTGGCGCTCAACCACCAGGCTGACCGCCGACGCCCTGGCGATATGCCCACAATCGGCCAGGAGCCCGTCGGAAATATCCATCGCAGACGTAGCCTTGCCCCGCAGCGCTTGCCCGAGGGCCAGTTGCGGTTGTGGCGACCAGTAATGGGCCAGCAGCGGCTCGGCGATAGCGGCATCAGCGCTGCGCTGCCCCAACACCAGCGGCAAGGCGCCAGCGGCATTGCCCAGTTCACCGCCGACGCACAGCAGGTCACCTGGCTGCGCGCCGCTGCGGGTCAACGCTTGCCCGGCCGGCACGCGACCGAACACTGTCAGCGTCAGGCTCAACGGGCCGCGCGTGGTATCGCCGCCCACCAGGCCCACGCCGCAGCGTTGTGCCATGGCGTTCAAACCCTGGGCATAGCGTTGCAGCCAATCGGCATCGACCGTCGGGGTGGTGAGGGCAAGGGTAAAGGCGAGGGGGTGGGCGCCCATGGCGGCCAGGTCGCTTACGGCCACAGCCAACGAGCGCTGACCAAGCAGGAAGGGGTCGCAGGGGTCGGCGAAATGCACCCCGGCCACCAGTGTATCGGTGGAGACAGCCAGCTGCTCCCCAGCGGGGAGCGCCAGCAAGGCGCAATCGTCGCCGATCCCAAGGGCAATGCCCTCGCCGCCTTGCGCACAAGGCGCGGCGGCGAAGTAATTGCGGATCAGCTCAAACTCACCCATTCCGGATTCAAGCGCGGTTCAGCGCTTGTACGCCTTCACTTCGGCTTCGCGCAGGCTTGGGGCCAGCTTGTCGAGCACGCCGTTGACGAACTTGTGACCGTCGGTCGAGCCATAGACTTTCGCCAATTCGATGCCTTCGTTGATCACAACACGGTACGGCACGTCCACGCGGTACATCAGCTCCCAGGTCGACAGGCGCATGACGCACAATTCAACCGGGTCCAGCTCCTCGATGGTCAGGTCCAGGCAAGGTGCCAGGGCCGTGTCGATCTCGGTCAGGTGCGCGTGCACACCGTGCAGGATGTCGTGGAAGTACGGCAGGTCGGCGAAGGTGAAATCGTTGTCGACGCGGAACTGCGCTTCGATTTCGTTCAGCGAGGCACCGGCCAGGTGACGCTGGTACAGCGCCTGGGTCGCCAATTGACGAGCAGCGCGGCGCTTCTCGTTCTTGGACGGCTTGCCGGCGTCTGCTGGGCGTGGTTCGCGCGGGTTGAAGTTGTCGCTCTCGTCGGAAATCACTTGGCCTCCAACTGCGACAGCAGGCTAACCATTTCCAGGGCGGACAGCGCAGCTTCAGCGCCTTTGTTACCGGCCTTGGTGCCGGAACGCTCGATGGCTTGCTCGATGGAATCAACGGTCAGTACGCCAAAAGCGACCGGCACGCCGAACTCCATGGACACCTGGGCCAGGCCCTTGGTGCATTCGCCCGCCACGTATTCGAAGTGCGGCGTACCGCCACGAATGACCGCGCCCAGGGCGATGATTGCCGCGTATTCACCCTGCTGAGCAACTTTTTGCGCAACCAGTGGAATTTCGAAGGCGCCAGGGGCACGGATGATGGTGATGTCGCTCTCGCTCACACCGTGGCGAACCAGGGCGTCCACGGCACCGCTTACCAGGCTTTCAACCACGAAGCTGTTGAAGCGGCCAACCACCAGGGCACAGCGGCCTTTGGGGGCGATGAAGGTACCTTCGATGGTCTTCAGGGTCATTCGACAAATCTCTTAAAGAGCCGGGACGCGTCTATGACGCGCCCCTTAGTGATATTTGAACCGCGAACAAGGGGCAAAAACGCCGGCCTTTATTCGGAGGGCACGTATTCTACTACTTCCAGGTCGAAACCGGATATCGCATTAAATTTCATCGGTGCGCTCATCAGGCGCATTTTGCGCACGCCCAGGTCACGCAGAATCTGCGAACCGGCACCGACAATGCTGTAGGTGGTCGGCGTCTTGACCTGGGTGTGCTCGGCGGTTTCGCGGATATGCGCGAGCAATACATCGCCATCCACCGGGTTGCCCAGCAACAGCACCACACCGCTGCCCGCCTCGGAAACCGCGGCCATGGCGGCGCGCAGGCTCCAGCGGCCCGGTTGCTTGACCATCAGCAGGTCGCGCAACGGGTCCATGTTGTGCACACGCACCAGGGTCGGTTCGTCGGCGCAAACGGTGCCCAGGGTCAGGGCCATGTGCACGTCGCCCTCCACTGAATCACGGTAGGTCACCAAATTGAATTGGCCCAGTTCGCTGTCCAGTGGCTGCTCGGCAATCCGCTGAACGGTACGTTCGTGGATCATGCGGTAGTGGATCAGGTCGGCAATGGTGCCGATCTTGATGTCGTGTTCGGCGGCAAAGGCTTCGAGTTCAGCGCGACGGGCCATGGTGCCGTCGTCGTTCATCACTTCGCAGATCACGCCGCTGGGCTCGAAACCGGCCATGCGCGCGAGGTCGCAAGCGGCTTCAGTGTGGCCGGCACGGGCCAGGGTGCCGCCCGGCTGGGCCATCAGCGGGAAGATGTGGCCGGGGCTGACGATGTCTTCAGCCTTGGCGTCCTTGGCGGCAGCGGCCTGCACGGTGCGTGCGCGGTCGGCGGCGGAGATGCCGGTGGTGACGCCTGTGGTCGCTTCGATAGAAACCGTGAACTTGGTGCCAAACCCCGAACCATTGCGCGGCGCCATCAGCGGCAGCTTGAGCAACTCGCAGCGCTCGCGGCTCATGGGCATGCAGATCAACCCCCGGGCGTGCTTGGCCATGAAGTTGATGTGCTCAGGTTTGCAGGCCTCGGCGGCCATGATGATGTCGCCTTCGTTCTCGCGGTCTTCGTCATCCATGAGGATGACCATCTTGCCTTGGCGGATGTCTTCAACCAGTTCTTCGATGCTATTGAGCGCCACAAAGCACCCCCTTGGTCAGGATTTCAGGTAGCCGTTAGCGGCCAGAAAGCTTTCGGTGATGTTACTTCCGGTGGGCTCTGCGGCCTTATCGCCCAACAGCAGGCGCTCCAGGTAACGGGCAAGCAAGTCGACTTCCAGGTTCACCCGGCGACCTGGCTGGTACGACGCCATGATGGTTTCGCTGAGGGTGTGGGGAATGATGGTCAGCTCGAATTCGGCGCCATTCACGGCGTTCACGGTGAGGCTGGTGCCATCCACGGTGATCGAGCCTTTATGGGCGATGTACTTGGCCAGCTCTTTCGGCGCACGGATGCGGAATTCCACGGCGCGCGCGTTTTCGCTGCGCGCCACCACTTCGCCGACGCCGTCGACGTGGCCGCTGACCAGGTGGCCGCCGAGGCGGGTGGTCGGGGTCAGGGCTTTTTCCAGGTTCACCGGGCTGCCGGCCTTGAGGTCGTTCATCGCGGTGCAGTCCAGGGTTTCCCGGCTGACGTCGGCGGCAAAACCGTTGCCCGGCAATTCGATGACGGTCAGGCACACGCCGTTGATGGCAATGCTGTCGCCCAGCTTGACGTCGCCGAGGTCGAGCTTGCCGGTTTCAACCGACAGGCGTACATCGCCGCCTTTTGGGGTCATGGCGCGGATGCTGCCGATGGATTCGATGATGCCGGTGAACATGGCCTTCTCCTGGAAAACGTTACCGCGCTGGGCGTCGGTAGAAAATTATACGCTCGCTGCTGGCACAGGGATGGCAGTGACTCGCCAGTCGTCGCCCACAGCGCGCATTTCAGTGATCTTGAGTTGGGGTGCGTCCGCCAGTTTCTCAAGCGGCCAGTCGAGCAAGGGCCGCGCCGCCGAGCCAAGGAACTTGCCGGCGATGAAAATCACGTACTCATCCACCAGGCCTTGCTGGGCAAAGGCACCGGCGAGACTTGGGCCCGCCTCCACCAATACTTCGTTGACGCCACGGGCCGCCAGCGCCACCAGCGCCGAGCGCAGGTCGACCTGGCCCTCGACACCCGGCACTACGAGGCACTCGGGGCCACGGGGAAACTGGTTTTCCGGCGTGACGCAGGTGATCACCAATGCCGGCCCGGCCTTGAAGAACGGCGCATTGAGCGGCACCCGCAGGCGGCCGTCGATCAACACCCGCAGCGGCGGGCGCGACATGGCCAGGGCGGTAGTGGCCTCGTCCAGGCCCAGTTCGGCCGCACGGACGGTGAGGCGCGCGCCGTCGGCCAGCACCGTGTCGGCGCCGGTCAGCACCACGCTGGCCTCGGCGCGCAGGCGCTGCACCGCGGCGCGGGCGGCCGGGCCGGTGATCCATTGGCTTTCGCCGCTGGCCATCGCGGTGCGGCCGTCCAGGCTCATCGCCAGCTTGACCCGCACAAACGGCAGGCCGTGTTCCATGCGCTTGAGGAAACCGGGGTTCAGCGCACGCGCTTCGCTTTCCAGCACGCCACTGCGCACCTCGATGCCGGCCTGGGCCAGGCGCTGCATGCCGCGCCCCGCCACGTCCGGGTTGGGATCCTGCATCCCGGCCACCACGCGGGCTACGCCGGCACTCACCAGCGCATCGGCGCAGGGCGGCGTGCGGCCGTGGTGGCTGCACGGTTCGAGGGTGACGTACACCGTGGCGCCACGGGCCTTGTCGCCCGCTGCACGCAACGCGTTCGGCTCGGCATGCGGCTCGCCGGTGCGTTCGTGCCAGCCCTCGCCGACAATCTGCCCATCACGCACGATCACGCAGCCAACCCGGGGGTTGGGGTGGGTGGTGTACAGGCCCTTGCGCGCCAATTCGAGGGCGCGCGCCATGTAATGGGCGTCGAGGACGGCTTGTTCGGCAGACGGTGGGTTCATTCTTTGGCAGGCTCACGGGCCAGGCGGTCGATCTCTTCGCGGAACTCATTGAGGTCCTGGAAGCGTCGGTACACCGAGGCGAAACGGATATAGGCGACTTCATCGAGCTTTTGCAGCTCGCCCATCACCAGTTCACCCACCACCAGGCTCTTGACCTCGCGCTCGCCGGTGGCCCGCAGCTTGTGCTTGATATGCACCAGCGCCGCTTCCAGGCGCTCGACGCTCACCGGGCGTTTTTCCAACGCGCGCTGCATACCGGCGCGCAGTTTGTCTTCGTCGAAAGGCTGGCGGCTGCCGTCGGATTTGATCAGGCGCGGCAACACCAGTTCGGCGGTTTCGAAGGTGGTGAAACGTTCACCGCAGGCCAGGCATTCGCGCCGGCGACGCACTTGATCGCCCTCGGCGACCAAACGTGAGTCAATGACCTTGGTGTCGTTGGCACCGCAGAAGGGACAGTGCATGGTGGCAGGCAACAAAAAAAGGGAGGGCCATGGTAGCGCATCCCTGTGGCAAGACAAGCCATAGCCTTTACGGTATATAGGCTGAGTAATATGTTTCTTGTTTTTAAAGCCACGGATTTTGTCCTTTCTGGAGCCGTACATGCAGCTACGACCACTTGTATTACTCAGTGTGTTCAGTCTTTTTCTGGTCGCCTGCAGCAGCGAAACCCCTAAACCCGCCGCGCCACAACCCACCCCCGCCCAGGAGAAAAAACTCCCTGGCGCCGAAGAGTTGGGCCCACTGCCGGCCTACCAACGCGAAATCAATGGCACCCTGACCAACGTGCCGGCCGGTGCCGAGGTCGAGATGGCCTTGCTGGTGATCGACGAACGCTCGCGCCCGCAACAATTACTCGCCAGCAGCGTGCTGACCGGCAACGGCAAGCCCCTGGCCTTTCGACTGCGCTTCAATCCCGACGCGTTCCCAGCCGATGCGCGGGTGGAATTGCGCGGTCGCGCCAGCCAGTCCGGCCAGTTGATCTTGCACCTGCCCGCCGTGCGCGTGACCCAGGCGATCACCCAGACCACCGGCCCCCTGCAACTCGTCAAGGCACCATGACACCACCGCTGGACCTGCACGCGGCGCTGAGCGACTTGATCGGCGACGCCCGCCTGGTGCCCTGCCCGCTCCCAGGCACCGAGTTGTCGCTGTGGCTGCTGGACGCCGACAACATGGACCGCGCCTTCAGCCCCGAAGAAACCCGGCGCATCCTGCACGAACCGCCCTACTGGAGCTTTTGCTGGGCCAGCGGTCTGGCACTGGCGCGCTACCTGGCGGCGAACCCAGCGTGGGTCGCCGGCAAGCGTGTGCTGGATTTCGGCGCCGGCTCCGGCGTGGCCGGGATCGCTGCCATCAAGGCGGGCGCGCTGGAAGTGGTGGCCTGCGACCTGGACCCGCTGGCGCTGGCATCATGTCGGGCGAATGCAGAACTCAATGGTGTGGAGCTGGGTTACTCAGCTGATTTTTTCGCCGAAGCCGACCGCTTCGACCTGATCCTGGTGGCCGACGTACTCTACGACCGGGCGAACCTGCCGTTGCTGGATCAGTTTCTCAGCCGTGGCCGTGAAGCGCTGGTAGCAGACTCCCGGGTGCGGGATTTTCAGCATGCGCATTATCAACGGCTGGAGGTCCTGGAGGCATTGACGTTGCCGGACTTGGCGGAGCCCTGGGAGTTTCGCAAGGTGAGCCTGTACCATTCGCGGCGGCCTTGAGGCCATCGCGGGCAAGCTCACTCCCACACTTGACCGTATTCCCCCGGAGAGCTTTCAGCCAATCGTCCCAGCCCTTATAGTTCCCCCATTCCCGCTTTATTCGAGACGCGCCATGAGTGAGCCCACCCCGTACATCTTCGATGTCACCACCGCCAATTTCGACCAGGCGGTGATTCAGAACTCTTTTGAAAAACCCGTGCTGGTGGACTTTTGGGCCGAGTGGTGTGCGCCGTGCAAGGCGCTGATGCCGTTGCTGGCGCAGATTGCCGAGAGTTATCAGGGTGAGTTGCTGCTGGCCAAGGTCGATTGCGAGGCCGAGCAGGATATTGTCGCGCGCTTTGGCATTCAAAGCTTGCCGACGGTGGTGCTGTTCAAGGACGGCCAGCCTGTGGACGGGTTTGCCGGGGCGCAGCCGGAGTCGGCGGTGCGGGCGATGCTGGCGCCGCACGTGCAGATGCCGCCGCCGGCTGCGGCGGACCCGCTGGAGCAGGCCCAGGCGTTGTTCGCCGACGGTCGTATCAGCGAAGCGCAAGCGGTGCTCGTCGCCTTGCTCGGCGAAGACAACACCAACGCCGCCGCGCTGATCCTGTACGCCCGCTGCCTGGCCGAGCGCGGTGAGCTGGGTGAGGCCCAGACGGTACTGGACGCGGTAAAAAGCGACGACCACAAAGCCGCCCTCGCCGGTGCCAAGGCGCAGATCACCTTCCTGCGCCAGGCCGCCGACCTGCCTGACGCTGCCGAGCTGAAAAGCCGCCTGGCGCAAAACCCGCAGGATGACGAAGCCGCCTATCAACTGGCCATCCAGCAGCTGGCGCGCCAGCAATACGACGCGGCGCTGGACGGCTTGCTCAAGTTGTTTATCCGCAACCGCAGCTACAGCGAAGGTCTGCCGCACAAGACCTTGCTGCAGGTGTTCGAGTTGCTGGGCAACGAACACCCGCTGGTCACGGTGTACCGCCGCAAGTTGTTCGCCGCGTTGTATTAATCGCCGACCCAACTGTACAGCGGCGTATCCCCGCCGCTGGCCACCTTCACCTTGGCGCTATGGCGCAGTCGCACCAACAGGCGCTTGCCCGCCGAGGCGTCACCTGCCAGACCTTCCAACTGGTCGAGCAATTCCAGGCCATTGAGTTGACCGGCCTTGCGCAACAGCGCCTGGGCGTTCTCCCACAGGTCTGGGTTGTGTTGAGCCGGCGCCGCTGCGGGCGCGCTCGCCACAGGGGCAGCCTGCAACTGCGCCCCCAGGCGAGCCCAATCGCCGTCATCCAGCTCCAGGGTCAAGTCCACCGGCAGGTCACCGACGGTTCCACGAATTCGCAACATCGTCCCTACTCCTGCACTTTTTTCTGACAGGCATGCTCCCATGTGGCTTGCGCAACGCCAAGGGTGAGGTCAAACTCCGCGCATATTGTTATAAGATCACATAACAAAACCTTCATCTTCCGGAGCGTCCTCATGCGTCGTCTGTTGCTTGCTTTGCCCTTTGCCCTGCTGCCACTGGCCGTCGCCCATGCGCATGAAGCACATGAGCACGAACACGGTAGCCTCGGCGCCCACGAGCATGGCGTCGGCCGCCTCAACGCGGTGCTCGACGGCAAGGCCCTGGAGCTTGAGTTGGACAGCCCGGCGATGAACCTGGTGGGGTTTGAACACACCGCCACCACCGACGCCGACAAAGCCAAGGTCGCAGCGGCGCGCAAGCAACTTGAGAACCCGCTGGCCCTGTTCAACCTGCCGAAGGCTGCCGGCTGCGTGGTCAGTTCCCTGGAACTCAACAGCCCGCTGTTCGGGGACAAGCCCGAGGCCGACCACGACGACGATGATGACCACGACGCCAAAGACGGCGCCCACGAACACCATCACGACCACAGCGAAATCCACGCCCACTACCAGTTCACCTGCGCCACACCAACGGCCCTGAGCAACCTCGACCTGACCCAGGTGTTCAAGACCTTCCCCGCCACCCAGAAAATTCAGGTACAACTGATCGGCCCGAGCGGCCAGCAAGGCGTTGACGCGACGGCCACAGCAGCCACCCTGAAGTTCTGAGTTCACATGACCCAAGCATTGATCGAACTGTCTGACCTGGGCTTTAACTGGCCCGGTCATCCGCAGTTGCTGGACATCCCCGCATTCCGCCTGGAAGCGGGGGAAACCCTGTTTCTCAAAGGCCCGAGTGGCAGTGGCAAAACCACGCTGCTGGGGCTGCTGGGCGGCGTGCAGAAACCTACCGGGGGCAGTATTCGCCTGCTCGGCCAGGAACTCACCGAACTCTCGGCCGGCGCCCGCGACCGGTTTCGTGTCGACCATACCGGCTATATCTTCCAACAGTTCAACCTGTTGCCGTTCCTGTCGGTGCGCGAGAACGTCGAGTTGCCGTGTCACTTTTCCAAACTGCGCGCGCAAAGGGCCAAACAGCGCCATGGCAGTGTCGATAATGCTGCTGCAACGTTATTGGCCCACCTGGGTTTGAAAGACAAGGACTTGCTGGAACGTCGCGCCGACTCTCTCTCCATCGGCCAACAACAACGGGTCGCCGCCGCGCGCGCGCTGATTGGCCAACCTGAACTGGTGATCGCCGACGAACCCACCTCGGCCCTGGACTACGACGCTCGCGAAGCGTTCCTGCAACTGCTGTTCGCCGAATGCCGCGAAGCCGGCGCCAGCCTGTTGTTTGTCAGCCATGACCAGAGCCTGGCGCCGCTGTTCGACCGCAACCTGTCGCTGGCCGAACTCAATCGCGCCGCCACGCCTGCAGAGGTTTGAGATGTATCTGTTCCGTCTAGCCATGGCCAGCCTGGCTAACCGCCGCTTTACCGCGATCCTTACCGCGTTCGCCATCGCGCTCTCCGTCTGCCTGCTGCTGGCGGTGGAGCGCGTGCGTGTCGAAGCGCGCAACAGTTTCGCCAGCACCATCAGTGGCACCGACCTGATCGTCGGCGCGCGCTCGGGCTCGGTGAACCTGCTGCTGTACTCGGTGTTTCGCATCGGCAACGCCACCAACAATATCCGCTGGGACAGCTACGAACACTTTGCCGCCAGCCCCCAGGTGAAATGGGCGATCCCGATTTCCCTCGGCGACTCCCACCGTGGCTACCGCGTGATGGGTACCAACGAATCCTACTTCGAGCACTACCAGTACGGCCGCAAGCAACACCTCGAACTGGCCAGCGGTCGCGCCTTCGCCACCGACCCCTTCGAAGTGGTGCTCGGCGCCGAAGTCGCCGACGCGCTGCACTACAAGCTCGGCGACAAACTGGTGCTGGCTCACGGCGTGGCGGTGGTCAGCCTGGTCAAGCACGACGACAAGCCGTTCACCGTGGTTGGCATCCTCAAGCGCACCGGCACGCCGGTGGACCGCACGCTCCATATCAGCCTGGGCGGCATGGAAGCGATCCATATCGACTGGCACAACGGCGTGCCGGCCCAGGGCAAAGGCCGCATCAGCGCCGATCAAGCGCGCAACATGGACCTCACCCCGCAAGCGATCACCGCGTTCATGCTCGGCCTCAACAACAAGATTTCCACCTTTGCCTTGCAGCGGGAGATCAATGAATTCCGCGGCGAACCGATGCTGGCAATCCTGCCGGGGGTGGCGTTGCAAGAGCTGTGGAGCATGATGGGCACCGCCGAAAAAGCGCTGTTCGTGATTTCGCTGTTCGTGGTGCTGACCGGGTTGATCGGCATGCTCACGGCAATCCTCACCAGCCTCAACGAACGTCGGCGCGAGATGGCGATCCTCCGGTCGGTGGGCGCGCGCCCCTGGCATATCGCGACGCTGCTGATCTTCGAAGCCTTCGCCCTGGCCTTGTCCGGCGTCGTGGCGGGGCTGGGCCTGCTGTACATCTGCATCGCGGCCTCGCGCGGGTACTTGCAGGCCAACTACGGCCTGGACCTGCCGATGGCCTGGCCGAGCGAATATGAATGGACATTGCTGGCCGGTATCCTGGCGGCGGCGCTGTTGATGGGCAGCGTGCCCGCATGGCGCGCCTACCGACAATCCCTGGCCGATGGCCTGTCCATACGTTTATGAGGAAGGCCCTGATGCGCCGCGCACTCGTTGCACTGTTTTTGCTGGTGGCCCTGCCCGCCTGGGCCGCCGAGCCCAAGGAGCTGACCTGGTCGGAGTTGATCCCACCGGATGCCGAGCCTGTGGTGCCAAACATGCAGCCGCTGCACAACTTGTCCGGCATGGCCGATGCCTTGGAGTCGGCGCCAGCGGCCAAGCAGGAAATGCCCCACGCGCCGGCGGTCAAGGCCCTCGATGGCCAGCACATTCGCCTGCCGGGGTATATCGTGCCGCTGGAAGTGGCGGAGAACGGCCGCACCACCGAGTTCTTGCTGGTGCCGTATTTCGGCGCGTGCATCCACGTGCCGCCGCCGCCGTCGAACCAGATCGTGCATGTCAAAAGCGAAGTCGGCGTGAAGCTCGATGAGTTGTACCAGCCGTACTGGATCGAAGGGGCGATGCAGGTCAAGCCGTCCAGCAGCGAACTGGCGGATGCCAGCTACCAGATGGATGCCGACAAGATTTTCGTCTACGAACTGCCGGAGTAGCGCTGATCGACCTTTCATTGAGCTGAGTCAAAAGACCGGGCGGAACGATCTTTACCATTGGACCTACAACTTTTAAACGTCCTTTGGAGCTCCCATGAACATGTCTCTGCTCGGCGCGTCCCTCTTCGCGCTAGCCCTCGTCGCCCCTGCTGCCCATGCCCACGAAGCGGGCGACATTCTGGTTCGTGCCGGTGCAATCACCGTTAACCCGAAAGCCGACAGCGGCCATGTATCGGTCGACCAGGGCCCGCTGGCCGGCACCAACCTGGGCGGCAAGGCGACCATGAGCAGCGACACCCAACTGGGCCTGAACTTCGCCTACATGCTGACCAACCACGTGGGGATCGAGCTGCTGGCCGCTACGCCGTTCGAGCACGACGTGAAGATCAAGAACACCGCCCTCGGCGCCGCCAACGGCAAGCTCGGCACCCTGAAACACCTGCCGCCGACCCTGAGCATCGTGTACTACCCGCTGGACAACAAGTCCGCGTTCCAACCCTACGTGGGCGCCGGTATCAACTACACCTGGATCTACGACGAACACGTCGGCAGCCGTGCAGAGAGCGCAGGCTTCAGCAACTTCAAGGCCGAGAACTCCTGGGGCTGGGCCGCGCAGATCGGTGCCGACTACATGATCAACGACAAATGGATGATCAACGCCCAGGCGCGCTACATCGACATCAGCACCAAGGCTACCGTGGACAACAACGCGCTGGCCGCCGGCACTCGCGCCAAGGTCAATGTGGACGTGGACCCGATGGTGTACATGGTAGGCATCGGTTACAAGTTCTGACACAACACTAACCAACACCACAACTCAATGTGGGAGGGGGCAAACCTCCTCCCACATTGAGTTTTTCGCTTCTTCAGCTATGGCGGTAGAAACGGTCCAGCAACGCCGGCAACCCCGCCCGCCACGCCCGTGGCTTGATGCCGAAGGTGTGAAGGATTTTCTTGCAGGCCAGTACCGCATGTTGCGGCTCATCGCTGGCATCCGGCCGGGCCGCGTGGGCCTGGGCTGTCGGTGACTCAATCGCCAGTGGATGATAATTGCGCGCCTCGGTGAGGATCGCCTGGCCCAGCGCCAGCGGTGTGGTCGCCTCCTGGCCAGCGTAGTGATAAGTGCCCCACAACGGCGCTGCGCAATCGAGCTGCTTGAGCACCGAAATGATCACCCGCGCGGCATCATCCACGGGCGTCGGGTTGCCGCGACGGTCATCGGCCATCAGCAGTTCGTCGGGTTTTTCGGCCCGGGCCAGGAAGCGTCCGAGGGTGCCGTCGACACTGTCATCCAGCAGCCAGCCAAAACGCAGCAACACATGCTGCGGGCAGGTGGCGCGCACACTTTGCTCGATACGCCACAATGCCTGGCCGCGCAGGCCCAGGGGCACTGGTTCGTCCTTTTCGCTGTAGGCGGTGGCGCGAGAGCCATCGAACACACGGTAGCTGGACGGTTGCAGCAAGGTAATGTTGTGGTGCTGGCACAGTTCGGCCAGGCGTTCGATCGCGTATTCCTGGGCAGCCAGGCGGGTTTCGCTGACGGCCTCAGACTGGAACCAGTCGAAATAATAGGCGAGGTTGATCAACGCGTCGGGACGGGTGTCGTCGAGCAACTGGGTAAGGCTCGCGGCATCCCAGCCGTCTTGGGGCGGTTTGGGTGCGAGGAAGCCGATGTCTTCCTCTGCACCGAGGCGAATCAGCGCCTGCCCGAGGGCATTCCCGCCGCCCAGTAACATAAGGCGCATTCGCATAGATTGAGCAGGCCCGGTCTGTTTGGAACGATGGCTAGGGTCGGCAGGCGAGTAAGCCTTGCCGCTGGTCTGAGCCAGAATCGTTGCATTTTGCGGGTTTGTAGCGCAACCGTCACGGATTAACTGTCTTCCCGTCGGGCTCGGCCGGCTGATGTTCAAGGGCGCCACGCTGGGGCATTACGACCTGCTGTGGATAAGTTTGCGCGAACTGCACCTCGGCACAGTTATCCACAAGCTTTTTCAAGCGCTGGTTGAACGCGCGGCTCACCGCATACTGCCCGCCCGACACCGTGCGGAACTGCGCCGTGAGCACCACGCCGTTGAGGTCCATCTTGTCCACGCCGAACACTTCCAGCGGGCCTTGCAGGTTGTATTTGAGGAACACATCGTCGCGAATCGACTGCCCCGCCTCGCGGATCAGTTCCACAGCCTTGTCCACGTCCGTGTCGTAGGTGAACTGCACCGAGAAGAACGCATAGGCAAACTGCCGCGACTGGTTGGTGACGGCCTTGATCTGCCCGAACGGCACCGAATGCACAAAGCCCTTGCCGTCCCGCAGGCGCAGGGTGCGGATGGTCAGGCCCTCGACCGTGCCGGCATGGCCGGAGTCGAGCACTACCCAGTCGCCGATGGACAGGGTGTCTTCGATGATGATGAACAAGCCGGTGATCACATCCTGCACCAGTTGCTGCGAACCGAAACCGATGGCCAGGCCGACCACGCCGGCGCCCGCCAGCAGTGGCGCGACGTTGATGCCCAGGTTGGCCATGGTGGTGATCGCGCAAATCACCACAAGGATGATCTTCACGGCATTGCGCACCAGCGGCAGGATGGTTTTTACCCGTGTACTCGGCTGGCGGTTGGAGCGTTTGTTCACCGGCGGTTTCAAGGCTTCCTGGATCGCCGTGTCGAGCACCACCCAGAACAGCCAGGTCATCAGCAGGATCAGGCCGATGCTGCTGAGAGAATCGCTGATCGCCCGGCCTACCGAGTTGCGCTGGGCAAACTCGAACAGGGACACGCCCCAGATCCGCCCGAGGATCTCGATAAAGGCGATAGCCATGGCAATGCGCAAGATCGCGTGCAACAGACTCAGGAAGCGCTCCTTGTAGGCACTGCTGCGCTGGATCGTCACCTGGCTGCGAGACTTGAACAGGTGTTGCAGCACCGTGCTCAGGAACACCGTGCTGATCAGCAAAATCGTGGTGAACAAGGCGCAACGCAGGGCCTTTTGATTGTCGTCACCGGCGCCGATCAGGTTGATGGCCGAGACCAGCACCATCAGCAGGATCGGCCAGTACCACAGCCCCGAGAACACCCGCAGCGATTGCTGCAACGCCGGGTGCTTGAGCCGTTGGGCCAGTGGCCGATTGCGGATCAAATGCGCCACCGGACGGCGCAGGCGCACCACCAGCACGCCGAAGATCACCGCGGCAAACAGCCCGGTGAACACCGCTACGCTGCTGGTGATGTTTCCGCCCAATTGGCGGGCGATCTGCGGGCTGGTGAGCGCGTCGCTGAGGGCCGCGAGAAAGCCGATCAGGAACAGCGGCTTGGGGCAATAGTTGCGAATGATCCGCACCGCCGGGCGCTTGTGGCCCACATTGAACATGACGATGACGCAGAGCAGCATCGAGGTGGAAAAAATGCCGCTGCTGGTGGCATAGGCAAAACACAGCGCCAGGGCGCGACCGATCGACGTGGCCAGGTAGTGGCTGACATACAGCGTCAACGGCAGGCAGATCAACGCAGGGAGTGTATAAGGCAGCACATAACCCAACACCCCTTGCAGACGCCGACGTTGTTCAACGAAGGTTCGACGGGTCATGCGCTGCACGAGGAAGCGACCGAGCAGGGTCAGCAGAGTAAACGCACCGATCCAGACGCCGGACAGCAACAGGAAATCCCCGGCCACGCTCCACGGTGAGCGTGCTGACGTCCGATCGACCAACCGCCCTACTTCATCCGCCGCGCGGTCGGCCCGCAGGCGCCAGGCGTCAACCAGGTTCTGGTTGAGGTCGAGCTTCTGTTGCACATCATCGATACTGGAACTGATGGCCCCCAACAGCCCGCCCTCCACCAGCAACTCAGGCGTGGCCGGCGTTTCGGCTTCGGGCGCGGTGTCCGCGGCGTGCAGGGCGCCGCTGCCACACAACAGCAGCGCGCCGAGCAGGAATGCAGTCTTGAGATTCAGCAAAACACCGGGCTCCTTGCAGATGGGTCTGTAAGGAACTGACGGGTTTGAGCCTTGATCGTTCCCTGCCCACGCCGGCAGGAGGGATTATTTCAGGTCGACATTCAGGCTGGGGGCCCCAAACGCCATCAATTGGGCGTTGGATGCGGCAAACCAGCCTTTCCAGAAGTCTTCCAGCGCTTGGATGGTCTTGCCCGAGCGATAAGCCTGCTTGATGTCCTTGGTGACGAGCGCAGCTCCCGCGACGTACACCCGTGCGCCTTGCAGGTCGGCAAACAACTGCTTGTCGGCCACCCGCTTGAGCTCCGCCTCGGGTTGCAGGTCACGAATCCGGTTATTGGCGTAAAAACTGCCGAAGTCACTGTTTTCAAGCATATCGGAGATCAATAGCACCACACGTTCCTGGGCCGGTTGCTGGCCCAGGTCTTTACCGATCTCGCGCAGCGAATGGAATATCTCGCTGCGGGCGATGTCCTCCGACGCCTCGCGCAGCGTGGTCACAAACACCTTGCCCAGCGTCTTGTTGAAAAAGCTGCGCTGCTCCGTCAGGCACGTATCGAGGGTGCGCAGCGACTGCATGCCGACGTTGCTGCGCACCTTCTCATCGAGACCCAGGTTGAGTTCACCGGCAAAACGCAGTTGCATGAACTGGCCTGGCACAAACGCCGAGAAACTGTACAACCGCACCTTGTCTCCCGGCTGCACGAAGCGTTGCACCTGGGCCCAGCTTGCCTTCTGGATCACCTCGGGCATGGGGATCGTCTGGTCGATGATCACCGTGAGCTCCCGACCGCTATGCGCGGGCCGAAACTCCCCTACTTTGGCATACGAATAGCAGTCCGGAATGTCGTTGCGCTCACTGGCCACGGCCAAGAGGGGCGCTAACAGCAGTGCCGGAAAAAACCGCGAGATCTTCATTCAGGCACCTGCAGCGTCAAAGTCTTTGAGCAACTGCTGCTCGGCACGTAGCGCCAGCACGTCTTCCAGGGAATGGCCCTTGGCCCGGCTGATGGTCGCCAGTTGCTCTTCGCTGAAGGCCGTAAGGTCCTTGCTACGCAGGGCGTCCAGGCTTGACGGCGATGCGACTGGCGCGGACGGAGGAACTTCAACTGCCGCAGCCACAGGCGCCACGACGTCAGCAACAACCGGAGCAACCGGCACACTGACTGGCTTGACCGAGACCTCAGGCGTACCCGGCAACGCTTGTTTGCGCGCCAGGTAGGTCTCGAAGTTGCGGTTGTGCGCACTGGTCAATGCCGCTTGCTGCTGGGCGTTGGTCGTGGAGCGCCCCGCCAGCTTGAGTTGCAGCTTGCTCAACTTGTGGTCGGCATGGGAGGCGATTTCCACGCGCTGGCTTTGCATCCAGTTTTCCAAAGCCTCGCCGCTGGAAAACTTGTGGGTATGCTCCCAGGCCGTCTTGGATTCCACCCCAGCAAAACCGAAGATCGAGGCCAGCCAAATGCTGGTGATTTGAATGGCGATGTAGATTACCGACAGAACAATGAAGGTGATGAGCGACGCCTTGCGGATCGCGTCCATCTTGTCGGTGAGGGTTTGTTTGTCGGCCTGGTCGTTGATCGCCGCTGAGTCGGCGGGCAGTTCAAACGGACTGGCAGACTCGTAATTCTGCTGGGCGAAAGCGTGGGGGCTGCCGACCATTTCGGTCTCGATGCTTTTGAGCTGCATGGTGCGGATACCAAATGCCGCCACCGCGATAATCGCAATCCAGATACCGGTGGTGATCATCCAGCCTCGGCTGGGGGTAACCGTGTGATTGGTGTTGATCCGCGCCAGGATACGGTTGTAGTCCTTGCCGTCCTTATCGCTGTCGGTATCCTTGATGCCGATGCCCGGCAGTTCCTTGAGCTGCGACGGGCGATCACTCGCGCCATCGTTTTCCCACCAGTGGCGAGCCTTGCTGATCAACGCATTTTTATGCACTGCACGGCCTGTCACTTCTGCCAGGATCGCCGACGCAACGGCCAGCAGGAAAGCGAACAACCAGCCCATCCAGCTCTGATCGTTGGCCGACAGATTCTGGTTGATGAACGGCACCAGCACATAAGCAAAACCTACAGCTTCGAACATGATCAGCATGAAGATCAGTGCAAAGACCCAAAACGGCCGCTCGCGACGCCCACGCTCGCCGATGGTGCGCAGGTAGGATTCGCTCTTGTTGAAGAAATCAACGTTCTTGGCGCCGATCTTTTCATAACGCGAGTAGTACGCGTCGCACAATTCGCTTTCCGACTTAGGCCAGCCGTGGGAGTCGAGCATCAGGCTTTGCTTGGACAGTCGCGCCACCTTGCCGATAAAAGGTACGCCGTGCCACACGCGCATCACGAAGTAACCCACCTTATCCCAGTACGCTTGGATCAGGATGGCGGCCAGCAGCGTGGAAATCACCAGCCCGGTGATCAATTTATTTGCCCAGAGCAGGGCAGTCAGCGCATTGAAGCTGAACTCTTCCATGGTGTAGTTCCTTGAGTCTTACGCGCGAATCGGCACGAAACGGGTAGTGAAGGCTTCGCGGGGGCGCGAGTAGAACAACGCACCATCGGTGGCCTCAGAGTTTTTCTTGCTGAACACCACGTCGATACACGACACCGGCGCCTTGGGGTCTTGAGTGAATACCCTGTACAGCACCAGGTCCTCACCTTCATAGGTATTGGCCACAGCCGTGCTTTTGATGGACTTGCGATTGCCCTGGTCGTAGCCCTTGACCACTTCGATAAACGGTTGACGGTCGACGCTGGCGCCATCACGCAGGATGGAGACCGGGGATAACGTCACCAAGTGGCCGTTGACCAGGTTGGCCCACACACGGTTGTTGTAGCCTGGCAGGTATTCGGTGGTGGTTTGGGTGTCCAGCGCCTTGCCGCTGGCGAGGTTGAATACCTTGCCGCTTTCGCGCGGGCGGTCAGCTTCACAGCTGCTCGACGGCAGGTCGCCCGCGTGCGCACTGGAGACCAGCGCAAACCCGGCTTTTTTCGGGGTAATCGCCTCGCCAAGGGCCCAACGGGTTTCGCTGGCCGGCTGGCCGCCAAAATCCACCACAGCGGTGCCCGCATCGACAGGTTTGTTCTCGGCAGCGGGCTTGGCGGCAGGCTTGCTTTTCGACGTGCTCGGCACGCTGCGTACCGGCTCGGTCGCGGTGCCGTGGGCCAAATACTTGGTGTTGTTCTGTTCGGCGTTGACACGTTTGACGAGCATGTTGCGGTCGGTCACTTCAACGATTTCGACCCGGCGGTTCTTGCCGCGCTGAAAGCTGTCGCTGTTGTCTGCAATTGGCCGCGACGCACCTGCGCCCTGGAAGAACATGCGTTGCGGGGCGATGCCCTGTTCAGCCAGGATCGCCGCCACGGCACGGGCGCGCTGCTCGGACAGGCGCTGGTTGGTGGTGGCGCTGCCGGTGGCATCGGTGTGGCCCACCACCAGAATCGCGGCCTGGGAGTTTTGCCCCGGTTTGGGCGCGAAGGCGGCAGCCAGCTTGCGGACCTGGCGCTGACCATCGACGCTCAGCTGTGCGCTACCGGTAGCGAACATGCCTTGGTCCTGAACTTGAGCAACGATGCCCGCCTCAGTCGGCGCCGGTGAACCTGCGTTGCCCGTGGCGACTTCCTGGCTCTGCAGGGTCTGTACCTGGATATTAAGGTTCTCTTCCTTAGCAATGCGCTCCAGCTCCTGCAAGCGGTTCTGCCAGAGGTTACCCGCTACACAACCGGCGGCCGCACCGACTCCACCGCCCACGACGGCTTTCTTAGCGTCACCAGTGATTGCATAGGTCAAGCCGGCACCCAGTATTGCGCCGCCTGCGCAGCCGATGGCCGTGCCGTAGTTTTTGCCTGCTTCATTGAGGGTCGCGCAGCCACTGAGCGCAATGGCGCCGGCCAGCAGGCTGATTTTTCGAGTCAGAGAGGTAGTCACGTGATGGGTTCCGGCCTTCATAAAAAAAGAGCCGCCGACCCCACTGCCAACGCTTAAGAGCGCCAGCGGCATCATCCATGAACAGGCCCTGCTAAATCATTGAATTGAATCGTTCGTGGGAATTTGATCACGTCACTAATGGCATTTCAATACCACTTGTAACTCTTTGTTGCTCTGGCGTGCGCCTTTCAGGGACTACCACCGTCTGTAGGAAACCGGAAACTTTCAGCCAAAAATCACAGTCAGCCCTAAACACCCGCTTTTGTAGGAGTAACCATGGCTGCGATCCCCGACTGGGTGCCCATCACCCCCAGCGTCGCTATTACCCGGTTCACGGTGCTGACGGTCAATATCCACAAGGGTTTTACCGCCTTGAACCGGCGCTTTATCTTGCCGGAACTGCGCGAAGCGGTGCGCAGTGTGGGCGCAGACATGGTGTTTCTGCAGGAAATCCACGGCACCCATGAGCGCCACCCTCAGCGGTACAGCGAATGGCCGGATATGCCGCAGTATGAGTTCCTCGCCGACAGCATCTGGCCGCAGTTCGCGTACGGGCGCAATGCGGTGTACCCCCACGGCGACCACGGCAACGCGCTGCTGTCGAAATTCCAGATCGTGCGGCATGACAACCTCGATATTTCACAGAGTGGCCACGAAAATCGCGGGCTGCTGCATTGCGTGCTGCGCCTGCCCGGCACTGGTCAGGAGGTGCATGCGATCTGCATTCACCTAGGCCTGCGCGAGGTGCATCGCCAGCAGCAGTTGCGCTTGCTGGAACAGCGTATCCGCGAGATTCCCGCCGAAGCGCCGCTGGTGGTCGCAGGCGATTTCAACGATTGGCGACAGAAGGCCGACTTGAGCCAGAGCGGCCTTACCGAAGTGTTCGTGCAGGCCCATGGCAAACCGGCGCGCACCTTCCCGGCGCGCCTGCCGTTGCTGCCCCTGGACCGCATCTATGTGCGCAACCTCAAGGTGCATAACCCCCGAGTGCTGACCACGCGGCCTTGGTCGCATTTGTCTGACCATGTGCCCCTGTCGGTGGAGATCGAGCTATGAACGTTGCTGTGGAACACATCTCCACCGACCAACCGCCGGATGAAGCCAAGGCTCGCGACCTGGATTACGGCTGGCAGAGCGGTAACCAGGTGGAACTGCTGGAGAACGGCGAAGCGTACTTCCCCAAGGTGTTCGACGCATTGCGCGAGGCGCGGCGGGAAATCCTGCTGGAGACCTTTATCCTGTTCGAGGACAAGGTCGGCCTTGAGCTGCACGGCATCCTGATCGAGGCCGCGCAACGTGGGGTGAAGGTGGTGGTCAGCCTGGACGGGTTCGGTTGCGGCGAGTTACGCCCTGCGTTTCTCGCCGAACTGGCTGACGCGGGCGTGACGGTGCAGATGTTCGACCCGGCGTCCAAGACATTGGGTATTCGTACCAACTGGTTTCGTCGTTTGCATCGCAAGATTGTGGTGGTGGATGCCAGCGTGGCGTTCATTGGCGGGATCAATTTTTCCGCCGATCACCTGGGGGATTTCGGCCCCGAGGCCAAGCAGGATTATGCCGTGCAGGTGACGGGCCCGGCGGTGGCGGACTTGCATCACTTCGCCCTGGCGCAGAGCGGTCGCCAGGTGCGCACACGGCGCGGCTGGCGGCGGCGCCAGCAACGACCTTCGCCCTGGCCCACTGACAAGGGTGACGGGCTGGTGCGCCTGATCTACCGGGACAACCTGCAGCACCGCGATGACATCGAGGAAGCCTACATCCATGCCTTGAGCAAGGCGCAACAGCGGGTGGTGATCGCCAACGCCTACTTCTTCCCGGGCTACCGGCTGCTGCGGGAAATCCGCAATGCGGCGCGCCGGGGCGTGCAGGTGCAGTTGATCATGCAGGGCCAGCCCGATGTGCTGTTGGCCAAGCTGGCGGCGCGCATGCTTTACGACTATCTGCTCAAGGACGGCGTGGTGATTCACGAATATTGCCAGCGCCCACTGCACGGCAAAGTTGCGCTGGTGGATGACGAGTGGAGCACCGTGGGTTCAAGCAACCTGGACCCCTTGAGCCTGTCGTTGAACCTGGAGGCCAATGTGTTGATTCGTGATCGCGCCTTCAATCAACAGCTGTATGAGCGCCTGCAAATCCTCGCGAAGGAGCATTGCCAGACCATGCCGGAAAACCGCAAGCCGCGCTTGTGGCTCTGGCGGTTGACCGTGGGCTTCCTGGTGTTTCATGTGATGCGTCATTTTCCTGCGCTGACGGGCTGGTTACCGGCGCACAAGCCGCGGTTGAAACCCATCGAGAGCCAGGCCCATGACCTCTGAAACCTCTGGATCGCGCTTCGCCAAGTGGAAGAAACCGCTGACCATCCTGTTCTTCCTGGCATTGATCGTGCTGTTTACCCTCCTTGCCCGTCGCATCGACTGGAGTGAAGTGCTGCAGACCCTGAGTGAGTTCAAACTGCGCACCTTGTTGATCGCGGGCGCGGTGACGCTGTGCAGCTTTTTAGTGTACGCCAGCTTTGATTTGATCGGCCGCACCTACATTCGCCAAAACCTGACCTGGAAGCAGATTTTGCCGGTGGGGATCATCAGTTACGCGTTCAACCTCAACCTCAGCGCGTGGGTCGGCGGCATTGCCATGCGCTACCGGTTGTATTCGCGGCTGGGGGTGAGCAACGGCAATATCGCCAAGATCCTCGGCCTGAGCCTGGCAACCAATTGGTTTGGCTACATGGCGCTGGCCGGGGTGATTTTCAGCAGCGGCCTGGTGACCATGCCGCCGGGCTGGAAAGTCAGCACCAGCGCGTTGCAGGCCATTGGTGTCGTGTTGGTGCTGGCGAGCCTGGGGTATCTGGCGGCGTGCCAGTTTTCGAAGAAACGCGCCTGGACGATCCGGGGCATGGAGATCAACCTGCCGTCGGTGCGCATGGCGTGCCTGCAACTGGCCCTCGGCGCGCTGAACTGGTCACTGATGGCGGCGGTGATCTTCACCCTGCTGCCGGCCAAGCTGGATTATCCACTGGTGCTGGGCGTGCTGCTGATCAGCGCGATCGCCGGGGTGCTCACCCATATCCCGGCGGGCCTTGGGGTACTGGAGGCAGTATTTATCGCGCTGTTGCAGCATGAGGCGTCACGGGGCAGTTTGCTGGCAGGGCTGATTGCCTACCGGGCGATCTATTTTATTCTGCCGTTGTTGATTGCGCTGGTGATGTACCTGGGGGTGGAAGCGAAGGCCAAGGCGTTGCGGGTAAAGAAGGCGCCGGCTTGAGGGTTGCGCTCCATTGCTTTCGCGGGCAAGCCCGCGAAAGCGGCTGCAATGACACCCCACTCATTGAGACTGGATGATGCTCAATCGCTCACCCACCACCATCTCGGTAATCCAGTCCACCAGGATCGAGGTATAGGCCTGTTGGGACACCGGATCGCTCAACGAATGATCGGCACCGTCAATGATGCGGTGGGTCAGTGAGTGCGTCTGCTGGCACGCCGCGCGGTAGCTCATGATGGTGGCGTGGGGCACGTGATCGTCGGTCTCTGATTCGACAATCAACACGTCACCGGTAAATTGGGCACAGGCATGCAAGGCCCGATTGGTCTCGGCGTTGACCAAGGTACTGCGGTAGTCCATCAGGTCAATCTTATCCAGATCGCGCTTGGGCTTCAGCCACTCCTGGTCGCGGTACAGCGCCGGTACACGCAGCGCCAGCCAGCGTACCGGTCGCAATGACGTCAGGATGGCCGCCAGGTAGCCACCGTAACTGGTACCCACCACCGCCACCGCCGAAGTATCGATGGCCGGGTGGGCGAGTAGCCGGTCGTAGGCTGCCAGCAGGTCGCGCAAATTGTCTTCACGGGTCACGCGCGACAGCGGAATGCCTGTACCGGCGTGGCCGCGCAGGTCGAAGGTGAGACACACGCAGCCCAGCCCGGCGATGCCTTTGGCGCGCTCGAGGTCACGCTCCTGGCTACCGCCCCAGCCATGCACGAACAGCACGCCCGGTACTTTGGATTTGGGGCTCAGGAAGGTGCCGCTCATTTGTTCGTCGTCGATATCGATTGCAATGCTTTCGCTTCTAGCCGTCATAGGATTTGACCGTCACATACTTGAGAAGAAAGTCACTGTTTTCCGCCGGCCCTCGGTACACCTCGATAGCGTCCGCTGGCAGCGCCTGGTCCACGTAGGTTTCTACCGAGGACACGCGTATGGCGCGCAGGCCGGGGTGGTTGATGAAACTCTGCAGGGCGGCCACCTCTGCACTGCTGGCCCCGCCCATGCGCCAGGACTGTTCGAGCACGCCGCTGCAGCGCTGGCCCTTGCTGTCCAGCCCCTGCGCGATGTCGTAATTGCGCCGGGATGCGTAGAAACCCGGGTAGGCCTCATCGGCAGCGTTGTCGAAGACCTGGGCTTGCTCGATGGCCAGGCGCACGGCGTCAGGCAGATCAAGCTCGAGCAAGTTTTCATAATAGCCGGGGACCACCAGCAGGTCTGAGCCGCCGTAGACGTCCTCGCCATGACCGTCCTGGGTCAGGTACTGCTCGCCGCAGTAGCTGAACACGTGATCGCCGATAAAACTCTGGCCAACGCTGTGCGTCATCACTTCTCTCAGGTCTTGCTCCAGCACCAGGCCCTCTTCGAGCAGTTGACCGGCTTCGGGTCGAGCCAACACAGCCTCGAATTCATCCAGGCTGTGGATAACTTCCTGGCCCCGACCCGCGCACGCGTGCACGGGTTTTGTCCGGATCGGGCCGCGCTCGAGCAAGTGCGCTGCGGCGAGCAGAGCGTCTTGTCGTGAGAAAACGCTCATACCGTCCAGAACGACTTTTCGTACACGTTCGCCGAACAAGGCTGACCAGCCTTCCGGAGCGTTGGCCTGTGGATTGAACAGGCCATGGCTGATGGCTTTGGTGCAGATGAAATCATGGTCGACATAACCGCCCCACAGGTCTTCCGGGCCTTTGACCCCGAGCGCACGCGCTTGGGCGGCGCCGACCAGCGTTTGGGTCGGCAGCAGGTACAAATCTCGGCCGGCATGCTGTTGCGCGTCGTAACTCCCGCCGAACTTGAGGCCGAGAATCTGCGCCAGCCAGCGCGCCAGGGCGAGATTGGTCTCGACCTCGTGCTGCGGCGCGCCCTCGCGGGTGGAATGGGCGACGACGATTTTCTTGCGTGGTGTTGGGGTCATGCGTCCCCCTCGGCTGTGCAGCCATGTGTGTAGGGGGAAGGTTGCAGGGATCAGGCCAAGGCCAGGCAGGCATTGAACGTTTTGAAATCAAGCCGTTACGCACTGAACGATGGCAGAAAGCCTGTCTTATTCTGCACGAGCGCCGTGTGGATGGATGGCGTTCTGCACGATCAGACGCCAAATCGGCTGCGGTAATCACTGGGGGCCAGCCCGGTGATTTTCTTGAACGTCGCGCGAAAGGCACTGGGGTCCTGGTAACCCACCGTCCAGGCAATATGGTCGATGGTGCCGTTGGTGAATTCGAGCATCTGCCGGGCCTTGCCCACGCGCAGGTGCTGGCAGTATTCGGTGGGTTTAAGGCCGGTGGCGCTGCGAAAACGCCGCAGGAAGGTGCGCTCTTCCAGGCCCGCCTCCTGAGCCATCGCGGCGACGGACACATCCACCGCGCCGCTGGCTTGCAGCCAATGCTGAACCTTGAGGATGGCGCCGTCGCCGTGACTCAGGATCGGCGCGAAGTTGCTGCCGCACTGGCTGGCACTGTCGCTGTGTTCGATCACCAGGAAGCGCGCGGTATCGGCGGCGATACTCGGCCCCATGAGTCGGTCCACGAGGCGCAGGCCGAGTTCGGACCAGGCCATCAGCCCCGCCGTGGTGATCAGGTCGCCATCGTCGACAATCGGCTTGTCCGCCTCCAGGCGTACGCCCGGGTAACGGGCGGCGAAGGTTGGGGCCGAAGACCAATGCGTGGTAGCGGTGCGCCCGTCCAACAGGCCGCTGCGCGCCAGCATGATCGAACCGATGCACACGCCACCCAGCACGGTGCCCGCCGCATGTTGCTGGCGAAGCCATTGCAGCAGCGCAGGCGGTGCCTGTTCTTCGCTGAACTCACCTATCGAGGGCGGCACCAGCACGGCCATCATCGGATGATCCGGCCCGGGGTGGCTGTCGAAGGTGCGTACCGGCTGGCCAGTGGCGTCGACGTGCCAATGGCTGATCCGCAGCAGCGGCAGTTGCGCAGACTGATGTTCGGCGGCGATCCGGTTGGCCACGCCGAACAAGTCAGTCAAACCATGCACGGCGGCCAGTTGCGCGCCGGGGTAGATCAACACGCCCAACTCGACTACGTTCATTGTCAGTTTTCCCCCTGTTATTGTCGGTGCAGCCAATCCCAGGCGCAGGCGCCAGCTAAGATACTGGGCCCATCAACCCATCACGAGGCACTCCCCATGGCCAAGCAAGCGCTCATCCTAATCGATATCCAGAACGACTACTTCCCCCAGGGCAAGTGGCCGCTTGATGGCGTGGAGGCCGCAGCCGACAAGGCCGCCCGCGTGCTGCAGGCATTTCGCCAAGCGGGCGACGCGGTGATTCATGTGCGTCACGAGTTCACGTCCGAGGAGGCGCCCTTCTTCACGCCCGGCTCCGAGGGCGCGCATTTGCATGCCAAGGTGTTGAATGAAGGCAATGAACCGGTGGTGCTCAAGCATTTCGTGAATTCGTTTCGCGAAACCCCGCTGCGTGAACTGCTGGAGCGCCGCAGCATTACCGAGCTGGTGGTGGTCGGCAGCATGAGCCATATGTGTGTCGACGCGGTGGTACGGGCGGCGGCGGACCTGGGTTATAAGGTCACGGTGCTTCATGACGCCTGCGCCACCCGAGATTTGGAATTCAACGGGCAGGTGATTCCAGCGGCGCAGGTGCACGGGGCCTATATGGCGTCGCTCGCGTTCGGGTATGCCGGTGTGGTGTCGACCGACGAGTACCTGAAGGCGCAAGCGGCGGCGGCCTGACCGCCCCTTGCTCGCCTGGTTTCAGCGCGTCGCGATGATGAACAGCCGTGGAAATGGCAGCAACACCGTGCCATCGGCCAGGGCCGGGTAAGCCTGGGTGATGCGCACCTGGTATTCCTTCAGGAAGGCGATTTTTTCAGCGTCGGTCAAAGGCGCAAGGAACGGCCTCAGCGCCGACGCCTTGAACCATTCCACCACGGCGCCATGGTCTGCCAGCGGATGCAGGTAGGTGGTGCGCCATACATCGACCGTGCTGCAATGGCTGCTCAGCAACTCGTAGTAATAGCTCGCGGTGTGGCGCTCATTGTGTTTGACCGCGCCGATCTTCGCCGCCCACGGGCCATCTGCCGCGACTTCACGGGCGAGCCGGTGGGCGGGCTCGTCAAGGTTGTCCGGGGTCTGCACCGCCAGCGTTCCGCCAGGTGTGAGCTGGTCGACCAGGTGCGGATAGAGCCTGGCGTGGTCGGGCAGCCATTGCAGGGACGCGTTGGCCAGGATCACATCAAAGGATTGCGCAGGCTTCCAGGCGCCGATGTCTGCCCGTTCGAAGCTCAGCGCCGGCAGACGCTTGCGGGCGTCCGCCAGCATGTCGTCCGAGCTGTCCATGCCAGTGACCTGGGCGTGCGCAAAGCGCTCGGCCAGAACTTCGGTGGAATTGCCGGGGCCGCAGCCCAGGTCGACGGCGGTGCGCACGTCGGTGTTCGGTATCGCCGCGACCAGGTCCCGGACAGGACGCGTGCGCTGTTGTTCGAACATCGTGTATTGCTTGGCAGACCAGGTCATCGCGACTTTCCTTCTTGCTGACGTTGGCGTCAGCCTAAATCGTGTGAGCCCAGAGAACAAATACGCTATTCGCCGTGCCACTTGATCCGGCATCGCGAAATCCGCCTCCCCGGTTCAAAGCGTTTATAGTCATGGCCTCGTTGAGAATGACATACCCCGTTTTTGCCCAGGAATGGAACGCCTCTATGACACTCGGAGAATTACTCTCCCCTGTTACTGCGCTTGTTCGATTGATCGCGGCGCTGTTCGGCCGAAAGCCCAGCCTCCCCCACAAACGCCTGGAAGCACGCCTGCTGCTGCGGGGCATCGTCGCTGAGATACCGGAAGACCTGCCGTTCCGAATATGTGATGAAGAGGGTAATCGCCACAGGGGCGTGTATGTCATCGGCATGTTGATCTGGAATAAAGGCAATCAGCCTGTCGTGCAATCCGACCTGACCCCATCGGCGCCGCTCCAGGTTCAGGTCGGCGACGACTGCACCTTGGTCAGCGCCAAGACCGTACCTTTCGAAGACCAGACAGACTGCGCGGCAACGATCACAAGCCCAACGACAATACGCATCGATTTTGACTGCATTAACCCCGGTGAATACCTGATTGTGCCCCTGTTCGTGACGGGCAATGCCATGACCGAAGTCAAGGTCACAGGGCGAATCATCGGGCAGGACAGTCCGATTGACCACACCGCGGAGGAAGTCAGGGCGCCGTTTCTCGAACGCTTATCGATGCTGGTCTGCTTGCTGCTCATCATCAACATGCTGCCGGGATTTTTCATCGCTGGCGCGTTTCTGCTACGGGACTACGGGTTGGACGTTATCTGGAACAAGCCGGAAAGCCTGCCGACCTACTTGACGCTTCCGTTCACGATGGGGGCGATGATGCTTTCCCTGTTCGTCATTTCTCGCGTCGTGTATTGGGTCGAACGCCGAAACTACCCGGAGGGCTACCCCCTTTACGCCGACCTTGAACCGCCCTTGCTCGACAACATCAAGGCGATGCTCAGCACCGTATTCAAGGGCAAGAAACATCGGATATCCACCTCCCTGTTCGACTGGGGAAAACCCGTCTTGCTGACAGGCAAGAAAGCCAAGCGACGCTCCGTGGATGACTGGATTCGATAAGGTCTTAGCCTGGGCGTGATGCATTAAAAAAGCCCCTGGGTCATAGACCCAGGGGCTTGATCGAAGCTGACGAACGTCGTCCGTCAGAACGGGATATCGTCATCAAAGCTGTCGAAATCCGGAGCCGGTTGCGGAGCGGCCTGCTGTGGCGCTGGACGCGACTCACGCTGTGGCTGCTGGCTTGGCTGTGGACGCGACTGCTGTGGGCGCGGTGCCGAGTTGGACATGCCGCCCTGGCCTTGTTGGTCGCCCTGTGGACGGCCGCCCAGCAGTTGCATCGTACCTTGCATGTCGACCACGATTTCGGTGGTGTAACGCTTGATACCGTCTTTTTCCCACTCACGGGTCTGCAGCTTGCCTTCGATGTAGACCTGCGAACCTTTACGCAGGTATTCGCCAGCGATCTCGGCCACCTTGCCGAACATCGACACACGGTGCCATTCGGTTTTCTCGACCTTCTGGCCGGTTTGCTTGTCGGTCCACTGCTCGCTGGTCGCCAGACTCAGGTTGGTCACGGCGTTACCGTTAGGCAAGTAGCGAACTTCGGGATCCTGGCCGCACGTACCGACCAATATGACTTTGTTAACCCCACGGGCCATAACGTTCTCCTAGGCTGGGCGCGCTGTCGGCACTGGGTTGACCAGTTGCTCGAGCGTCGCGCGGTCCAATAATTCGGTGTCCAATTTGATGTAGATGGCGGCTTCTTCAGCAACAACCACGGCATCGGTAACCCCTGCAACGGCCTTAAGGCGCTCAACCAGACCGGCTTCGCGGATCGCTTCTGGCGATAACGGCAAACGCAGGCTCGTTACATAGGGAGGTTCGCGCATGGTAACAGCAAAGGCTAGCCAGAGGGCAGCCAGACCTGCGCATCCCAGGAACACAACCGACAAACCGCCATGCTGGAACATCCAGCCACCCATGATGCCGCCCAGTGCAGAACCCAGGAACTGGCTGGTGGAATACACCCCCATCGCAGTGCCCTTGCCGCCGGCCGGTGAAACTTTACTGATCAGCGAAGGCAACGAAGCTTCCAGCAGGTTGAAGGCGGTGAAGAACACCACCGTGCCGATAACCAAGCCCCGCAGGCTGTCGCCGAACTGCCAGAAGAATAGCTCAGTGAGCATCAGCGTCGCGACGGCGCCGAGCAAAACTCGTTTCATTTTGCGTTTCTTCTCGCCGTAGATGATGAACGGGATCATGGCGAAGAACGAAATCAGCAGCGCGGTGAGGTACACCCACCAGTGCTGCTCCTTGGGCAGGCCGGCTTTTTCCACCAGCGCCAGGGGCAAGGCGACGAAGCTGCACATCAGCATCGCGTGTAATACGAAGATACCCAAATCCAGGCGCAGCAGGTCCGGGTGCTTGAGCGTCGGCAACAACGCTTTGCGCGCGACGCCCGATTCGCGGTGCTGCAGCGTACCGGTGGAGCGCGGCACCATGAACGCCACGATCACGATCCCGAACAGTGCCATGCCACCAGTCGCCAGGAACAAGCCGTGCAGGCCGAACGCGCGGGTGAGCAAGGGACCGACCACCATGGCCACGGCAAACGACAGACCGATGGTCATGCCGATCATGGCCATGGCCTTGGTGCGGTGTTGTTCGCGGGTCAGGTCCGACAGCAGCGCCATGACAGCAGCGGAAATCGCACCGGCGCCTTGCAGGATTCGTCCGGCGATCACGCCCCAGATCGAATCTGATTGAGCGGCGAGCACGCTGCCGAGGGCGAACACGATCAATCCCAGGTAAATCACCGGGCGACGGCCGATGCGGTCGGAAATGATCCCGAATGGAATCTGAAACAATGCCTGGGTCAGGCCATAGGCGCCAATCGCCAGGCCGATCAGGGCGGGGGTCGCGCCTGCGAGATCCATTCCATAGGTCGCCAGGACCGGCAACACCATAAACATGCCAAGCATACGGAAGGCGAACACCAGGGCCAGACCGCTTGCTGCTCGGGTCTCGCCGCTACTCATGCGTTCGCTGTGGGGATCGTGCATGGAAAAACCTCGTCTGAACCGGCGGCGATTCTACCAGTCCCATCGATTGAGAGGGTATATGCGGCGCTTTGCCGCGCAGCTTTCATGTAAGGCTGCAAGCGGCCTTTTGACAGTGTATATTCATCCAGTCTTAAGCCGTATACTCCGGCATTATTTACGCCCGCCGTGCGAGGCCATCTTGGACAAGATCCTGATTCGTGGGGCTAGAACCCACAACCTGAAGAACATCGACCTGACCCTGCCCCGGGACAAACTGATCGTCATCACCGGCCTGTCCGGCTCCGGCAAATCGTCCCTGGCGTTCGATACGTTGTACGCCGAAGGCCAGCGCCGTTATGTGGAATCGCTGTCGGCCTATGCCCGCCAATTCCTGTCGATGATGGAAAAACCAGACGTCGACACCATTGAAGGCCTGTCGCCAGCTATTTCCATCGAGCAGAAGTCCACCTCCCACAATCCGCGCTCCACCGTGGGCACCATTACCGAAATCTACGACTACCTGCGCCTGCTGTATGCGCGTGTCGGTATTCCCCGCTGCCCCGACCACGATATCCCCCTGGAAGCCCAGACCGTCAGCCAGATGGTCGACCTGGTGCTGGCCCAGCCGGAGGGCGCCAAGCTGATGTTGCTGGCGCCGGTGATTCGCGAGCGCAAGGGTGAACATCTCTCCGTCTTCGAGGAGCTGCGTGCGCAAGGTTTTGTGCGCGCACGCATCAACGGCAAGCTCTATGAGCTGGATGAAGCGCCGAAACTCGACAAGCAGAAGAAGCATTCGATTGACGTGGTCGTCGACCGTTTCAAAGTGCGCGCCGATCTCCAGCAACGCCTGGCCGAATCGTTCGAGACCGCGCTGAAACTGGCGGACGGTATTGCCCTGGTCGCGCCGATGGACGATGAGCCGGGCGAGGAGATTATCTTCTCTGCGCGCTTTGCCTGCCCGATCTGTGGCCACGCCATCAGCGAGCTGGAACCCAAGCTTTTCTCCTTCAACAACCCGGCCGGTGCCTGCCCGACCTGCGATGGCCTAGGGGTCAAGCAGTTCTTCGACATCAAGCGCCTGGTCAACGGCGAACTGACGCTGGCCGAGGGCGCGATACGCGGCTGGGACAGGCGTAACGTCTATTACTTCCAGATGCTCGGGTCGTTGGCCTCGCACTACAAGTTCAGCCTGGAGGTGCCCTTCAACCAGCTGCCGGCCGAGCAGCAGAAGGTCATCCTGCATGGCAGCGGCTCGCAGAATGTCGACTTCAAGTATTTGAACGACCGTGGCGATATCGTCAAACGCTCCCACCCGTTCGAAGGCATTGTGCCGAACCTGGAACGTCGCTACCGCGAGACCGAATCGGCCAGCGTGCGCGAAGAACTGGCAAAATTCCTCAGCACCCAACCCTGCCCGGATTGCCGTGGCACGCGCCTGCGTCGCGAGGCGCGGCATGTGTGGGTGGGCGAGAAAACATTGCCGGCCGTGACCAACCTGCCGATTGGCGACGCCTGTGAGTACTTCGGTGTGCTCAAGCTGACAGGGCGTCGTGGCGAAATCGCCGACAAGATCCTCAAGGAAATTCGCGAGCGGCTGCAGTTCCTGGTCAACGTTGGCCTGGACTATCTGTCGCTGGATCGCAGCGCAGACACCCTCTCCGGTGGCGAGGCGCAGCGCATTCGCCTGGCCAGCCAGATTGGCGCAGGGCTTGTCGGCGTGTTGTACATCCTCGATGAACCATCGATTGGCTTGCACCAGCGTGACAACGACCGCCTCCTGGGGACGTTGAAGCACCTGCGCGATATCGGCAACACGGTGATTGTGGTCGAGCACGATGAAGACGCAATTCGCCTGGCGGATTATGTAGTCGACATCGGCCCGGGCGCAGGCGTCCACGGTGGCCATATTGTTGCCGAGGGCACGCCGGCGGAAGTCATGGCCCATCCCGACTCATTGACCGGCAAGTACTTGTCCGGCCGCGTGAAGATCGAGGTTCCGGCCAAGCGCACGCCGCGCAACAAAAAGCTGGCATTGCACCTCAAGGGCGCTCGCGGCAACAACTTGCGCAACGTCGACCTGGAGATTCCGATTGGCTTGCTGACCTGCGTGACCGGTGTTTCCGGTTCGGGCAAGTCGACGCTGATCAACAACACACTGTTCCCCTTGAGTGCCACGGCCTTGAACGGCGCGACCACCCTGGAAGCGGCGGCCCACGACAGCATCAAGGGCCTTGAGCATCTGGATAAGGTCGTCGATATCGACCAGAGTCCGATTGGCCGCACACCGCGCTCCAACCCGGCAACCTACACCGGGCTGTTCACGCCGATTCGCGAGTTGTTTGCCGGCGTGCCAGAGTCTCGCTCACGGGGCTACGGGCCGGGTCGGTTCTCGTTCAACGTCAAGGGCGGACGCTGCGAGGCGTGCCAGGGCGACGGCTTGATCAAGGTGGAGATGCACTTCCTGCCGGACATCTATGTGCCGTGCGACGTGTGCAAGAGCAAGCGTTACAACCGCGAAACCCTTGAGATCAAATACAAGGGCAAGAGCATCCACGAAACCCTCGAGATGACCATCGAGGAAGCCCGGGTGTTCTTCGATGCGGTGCCGGCACTGGCGCGCAAGCTGCAAACGCTGATGGACGTGGGCCTGTCGTATATCAAGCTGGGACAATCGGCGACCACCCTGTCCGGTGGTGAAGCGCAGCGGGTCAAGCTGTCGCGCGAGCTGTCCAAGCGCGATACCGGCAAGACCCTGTATATCCTTGATGAGCCGACCACCGGCCTGCACTTCGCGGATATCCAGCAGTTGCTGGACGTGCTGCACCGTCTGCGCGACCACGGCAACACCGTCGTGGTGATCGAGCACAACCTGGACGTGATCAAGACCGCCGACTGGCTGGTGGACCTGGGGCCGGAAGGCGGCTCCAAGGGTGGCCAGATCATTGCGGTGGGAACGCCGGAGCAGGTCTCGGAAATGTCGCAGTCCCATACCGGTTACTACTTGAAACCATTGCTGGAGCGCGACCGGGCCTGACTTTTTCCGGCCCAATGAAAAGCCCCTGTCACTTTACGGTGACAGGGGCTTTTTCGTAGCCGGAAATCAGAACTGCGATTGCAGGTAATTCTCCAGGCCGATCAGCTTGATCAGGCCCAACTGCTTTTCCAGCCAGTAGGTGTGATCTTCTTCGGTGTCGTTCAACTGCACGCGCAGGATCTCGCGAGTGACATAGTCACTGTGCTGCTCGCAGAGCTCAATGCCCTTGCAGAGTGCGGCGCGGACCTTGTACTCGAGGCGCAGGTCGGCAGCGAGCATGTCAGGGACTGTCGCGCCCACATCCAGGTCGTCGGGACGCATGCGCGGCGTGCCTTCGAGCATCAGGATACGGCGCATCAGTGCGTCGGCGTGCTGTGCCTCTTCTTCCATCTCGTGATTGATACGTTCGTAGAGCTCAGTGAAGCCCCAATCTTCGTACATGCGCGAATGGATGAAATATTGGTCACGAGCTGCCAGTTCGCCCGTCAGCAACGTGTTGAGGTAATCGATTACGTCGGGGTGACCTTGCATCGCCCTACATCTCCCTGCTTGAAAGTCTGTAGTTTGAACCATGATGACTCGGAGGTCACGGGATCAACGGCAGAATAGTGAAGATTTCCTGAGAAAAGTGGCTGAAATAACGCAAAAACCGCCCAAATGAGGGCGGTTCTGCTTATCGTTTAGAGTCAGTTAAGCGATACACCCAGTGCCTTTGCAATTGCTTCTCCATACGCAGCGTCTGCCTTGTAGAAGTGGCCGAGTTGGCGCTGCACAACATCGCTGCTGACACCGGCCATTGCACCGGCAATGTTGCTGACGAGCAGCGCTCTTTGCTCGTCGCTCATCAGACGGAACAGTGCACCGGCGTGGCTGTAGTAGTCGGTGTCTTCGCGGTGATCGTAACGATCAGCCGCGCCGCTCAGGGCCAGTGCGGGTTCGGCGTATTGCGGCGCTTGCTTCGGTGCATCACTGTAGCTGTTAGGCTCGTAGTTAGGCGTTGCACCACCGTTGCTGCCGAATGCCATCGAACCGTCACGCTGGTAGCTTTTTACCGGACTGCGTGGGGCGTTTACTGGCAATTGCTGGTGGTTGGTACCCACACGGTAGCGGTGAGCATCTGCGTACGCGAATACACGGCCTTGCAGCATGCGGTCAGGAGACAATCCAACACCAGGAACCATATTGCTCGGGCCGAACGCGGCTTGCTCAACTTCAGCGAAGTAGTTCTGTGGATTACGGTTGAGTTCCAACTCGCCGACTTCGATCAACGGAAACTCTTTCTGCGACCAGGTTTTGGTGACGTCGAAAGGATTTTCATAATGAGCATTAGCCTGGGCTTCGGTCATGATCTGGATGCACACGCGCCATTTCGGAAAATCACCGCGCTCGATGGCACCAAACAGGTCACGCTGAGCGTAGTCAGGGTCGGTACCGGCCAGCCGCGCCGCTTCAGCCGGTGCGAGGTTCTTGATGCCCTGGTTGGTTTTGTAGTGCCACTTGACCCAATGACGCTCGCCCTGAGCATTGATCAGGCTGTAAGTGTGGCTGCCAAAGCCGTGCATGTGGCGATAGCCATCTGGAATGCCTCGGTCCGAAAACAGAATGGTGACCTGGTGCAACGCCTCTGGGGAGTGCGACCAGAAATCCCACATCATCTGCGCGCTTTTCAAATTGCTTTGCGGCAGGCGCTTCTGGGTATGGATGAAGTCTGGGAATTTCAACGGGTCGCGAATGAAGAACACCGGCGTGTTATTACCTACGATGTCCCAGTTGCCTTCTTCCGTATAAAACTTCAGGGCAAAACCGCGTGGATCACGCTCGGTGTCCGCCGAACCACGCTCACCGCCTACGGTGGAGAAGCGCAGGAAGGTTGGGGTTTGCTTACCGATGGCGTCGAACAACTTGGCACTGGTGTATTGCGTAATGTCTTGCGTGACCGTGAAGGTGCCGTAAGCGCCTGAGCCCTTGGCGTGCACACGACGTTCCGGAATGTTTTCACGGTTGAAGTGAGCAAGCTTCTCGATCAAATGGAAATCATCGAGTAACAGCGGGCCGCGTGGACCGGCGGATCGGGAGTTCTGATTGTCGGCCACAGGCGCGCCACTGGCGGTGGTCAGAATTTTGTTTTGGCTCATGTGCATATTCCTCAGGTCGGGCTTGGAACTGCCGGCTAATCGGCTTGGGGGGAGTATCGATCATCAATGTGACGCCTACAAATTCATTAAATCGTAAGGGTCAATAGAAAATTACTAACGAGACGCCCGCACCCATAGTGCGATTTGATTCTGAGAGAAGCTTGTACAAAAACCGCTTTTTCACACGCGCACAAAAAACCGGGCACTAGGCCCGGTTCTTCGTTGCAGCTTGACGTCTTACTCGGCGCTTACAGCTTCGCCGGCAGTAGCACGATCAACCAACTCGACGTACGCCATAGGCGCGTTGTCGCCAGCGCGGAAACCGCACTTGAGGATGCGCAGGTAGCCACCCTCACGGGTAGCGTAACGCTTGCCCAGGTCGTTGAAGAGCTTACCAACGATAGCTTTCGAACGAGTACGGTCGAAAGCCAGACGGCGGTTAGCCAGGCTGTCTGTCTTGGCCAAAGTGATCAGCGGCTCAGCAACGCGACGCAGTTCTTTAGCTTTCGGCAGTGTAGTTTTGATCAGCTCGTGCTCGAACAGCGACACCGCCATGTTCTGGAACATGGCCTTGCGGTGCGAGCTGGTACGGCTCAGGTGACGACCACTTTTACGATGACGCATGGTTCATTCCTTACCAAACTCACGTTCGGTGATTACGACGATCAGGCAGTCGCCTTGTCGTCCTTCTTAAGACTTGCAGGCGGCCAGTTGTCGAGGCGCATGCCGAGGGACAGACCGCGGGAGGCCAGAACGTCCTTGATTTCAGTCAAGGATTTCTTGCCCAGGTTCGGAGTCTTCAACAGTTCTACTTCGGTACGCTGAATCAGGTCGCCGATGTAGTAAATGTTTTCCGCCTTAAGGCAGTTAGCCGAACGTACAGTCAGTTCCAGATCGTCAACCGGGCGAAGCAGGATCGGATCGATCTCGTCTTCCTGCTCGATTACCACTGGTTCGCTGTCACCTTTGAGGTCGACGAACGCAGCCAACTGCTGTTGCAGGATGGTTGCAGCGCGGCGAATAGCCTCTTCAGGATCCAGAGTACCGTTGGTTTCCAGATCAATAACCAGCTTGTCCAGGTTAGTACGCTGCTCGACACGGGCGTTTTCCACCACGTATGCGATACGGCGAACCGGGCTGAACGAAGAGTCAAGCTGCAAGCGACCAATGCTGCGGCTTTCGTCTTCATCGCTCTGACGCGAGTCGGCCGGTTCATAACCACGACCACGAGCTACGGTGAGCTTCATGTTCAGGGCGCCGTTAGACGCCAGGTTAGCGATTACGTGATCGGGGTTAACGATCTCGACATCATGATCCAGCTGAATATCGGCAGCGGTAACCACCCCCGAACCCTTCTTCGACAAGGTCAGCGTAACTTCGTCACGGCCGTGCAGCTTGATAGCCAGACCTTTAAGGTTCAACAGGATTTCAATTACGTCTTCCTGTACACCTTCGATGGCGCTGTACTCGTGGAGCACACCGTCAATCTCGGCCTCGACTACTGCACAGCCGGGCATTGAGGACAACAGGATGCGGCGCAGCGCGTTGCCCAGGGTGTGGCCAAAACCACGCTCGAGAGGCTCGAGAGTGATCTTGGCGCGGGTTGGACTGACAACCTGCACATCAATGTGGCGGGGTGTCAGGAACTCATTTACCGAAATCTGCATGGATGCACCTATTTTCTAGCCCTTACTTGGAGTAGAGCTCGACAATCAGGCTTTCGTTGATGTCGGCGGACAGATCACTGCGAGCTGGAACGTTCTTGAAAACGCCCGACTTCTTCTCAGTGTCTACTTCTACCCATTCTACGCGGCCACGTTGGGCACACAGATCGAGAGCTTGGACAATGCGAAGTTGGTTTTTAGCTTTCTCGCGAACTGCGACCACGTCACCAGCACGAACCTGGTAGGACGGAACGTTTACGGTCTGACCGTTAACGCTGATCGACTTGTGCGATACCAGCTGACGGGATTCGGCACGAGTCGAACCAAAGCCCATACGGTATACAACGTTGTCCAGACGGCATTCGAGCAGTTGCAGCAGGTTTTCACCGGTTGCACCTTTCTTGCCAGCAGCTTCTTTGTAGTAGCCGCTGAACTGACGCTCGAGAACGCCGTAGATACGACGGACCTTCTGCTTTTCACGCAGTTGGGTGCCGTAATCGGACTGGCGACCGCGGCGTTGGCCGTGGATACCAGGTGCTGCTTCAATGTTGCACTTCGATTCGATCGCGCGCACGCCGCTCTTCAGGAAGAGATCGGTGCCTTCGCGACGAGCGAGTTTGCATTTTGGACCAATGTAACGAGCCATTCTTTACAATCTCCTGGATTACACGCGGCGCTTCTTCGGCGGACGGCACCCGTTGTGCGGGATTGGCGTCACGTCGGTGATGCTGGCGATCTTATAGCCACAGCCGTTCAAAGCACGGACAGCAGACTCACGACCTGGACCTGGACCTTTGACGTTAACGTCGAGGTTTTTCAGGCCATATTCCAGCGCAGCTTGACCAGCACGTTCAGCAGCTACTTGAGCAGCAAACGGGGTGGACTTGCGGGAACCGCGGAAACCCGAACCACCAGAGGTAGCCCAAGACAGCGCGTTACCTTGACGGTCGGTGATGGTCACGATGGTGTTGTTAAAAGAAGCATGGATGTGGGCGATGCCATCAACCACTGTCTTTTTAACTTTTTTACGAGGACGAGCAGCAGGTTTTGCCATGATAATTTTCCTGTCGATTCGCTGGGGCGATTACTTGCGGATCGGCTTACGCGGACCTTTACGGGTACGCGCGTTAGTCTTGGTACGCTGACCGCGTACTGGAAGACCACGACGATGACGCAGACCGCGATAGCAACCGAGGTCCATCAAACGCTTGATTTTCATGTTGATTTCGCGACGCAGGTCACCTTCAGTGGTGAACTTCGCCACTTCGCCACGCAGCTGTTCAATCTGCTCGTCGCTCAGATCCTTGATCTTAGCAGCTGGGTTTACCCCAGCAACTGCGCAAATTTTCTGCGCAGTAGTGCGACCAACACCATAGATGTAGGTCAGCGAGATAACAGTGTGCTTGTTATCTGGAATGTTAACGCCTGCAATACGGGCCATTCAGTGGGACTCCAATTGACAGCTACCTACGCCCCGGAAGCCAAGAAATAGGGCGCGAGATAATATCGCTGTAATAACAAATAATCAACCCGGCAGCGCACTAGCTGCCGGGCTTCAAGCGGATCACACTCAGCCTTGGCGCTGTTTGTGACGCGGTTCCGCGCTGCAAATTACTCGAACAACACCTTCGCGGCGAATAATCTTGCAGTTACGGCACAGCTTTTTCACCGATGCACGAACTTTCATCACCAACTCCTCGAACCTTATGGGGTACTCAGCGCAACATGCCGCTGCCGTAGCCCTTCAGGTTGGCTTTCTTCATCAGGGATTCGTACTGGTGCGAAACGAGGTGCGATTGTACTTGGGACATGAAGTCCATCACAACCACGACGACGATCAGCAACGAGGTCCCGCCAAGGTAGAACGGAACGTTTGCTGCAACCACCAGGAACTGGGGCAGCAAGCACACGGCCGTCATATATAGAGCACCGAACAGGGTCAAACGAGTCAGAACGCCATCAATGTAGCGCGCAGACTGCTCACCTGGACGGATGCCCGGAATAAAGGCACCGGACTTCTTCAGGTTTTCCGCTACGTCTTTCGGATTGAACATCAACGCCGTATAGAAGAAGCAGAAGAAAATAATCCCTGCACTAAACAGCAGAATATTCAACGGCTGACCAGGAGCGATCGACTGAGAGAGGTCCTGCAGCCAGCCCATATTTTCAGACTGACCAAACCAGGTACCCAACGAAGCCGGGAACAGCAAAATGCTGCTCGCGAAAATTGCCGGAATAACACCGGCCATATTCACTTTCAGCGGCAAGTGGCTGGTCTGCGCAGCAAAAACCTTGCGGCCCTGCTGACGCTTGGCGTAGTGAACAGCAATACGACGCTGGCCACGCTCAATGAACACCACAAAACCGATAATCGCTACTGCCAGCAAACCGATAGCAACCAGGGCGAAGATATTGATATCACCCTGACGCGCAGACTCGAAAGACTGCCCGATTGCTCTCGGAAGACCGGCAACGATACCCGCGAAAATCAACATCGAGATACCGTTGCCAACACCACGCTCAGTAATCTGCTCACCCAGCCACATCATGAACATCGCACCAGCCACAAAAGTGGATACCGCGACGAAATGGAAGCCAAAGTCACCAGTGAACGCAACGCCCTGCCCTGCCAGGCCAACGGACATGCCGATAGCTTGAACCAGGGCGAGGACGACAGTGCCGTAGCGGGTGTACTGGCTAATCTTGCGACGGCCAGCTTCACCTTCCTTCTTCAACTGCTCCAGCTGCGGGCTGACGGCGGTCATCAGTTGCATGATGATCGATGCCGAGATGTACGGCATGATCCCCAGTGCAAAAATGCTCATCCGTTCCAGCGCGCCGCCGGAAAACATGTTGAACAAGCTAAGAATGGTCCCCTCATTCTGTCGAAACAGGTCTGCGAGTCGGTCCGGGTTGATACCTGGAACCGGGATGTGTGCGCCTATTCGGTAGACGATAATCGCCAGGAACAGAAAACGCAGACGAGCCCAAAGTTCAGACATACCGCCTTTGCCGAGCGCTGAGAGAGCACCTTGCTTAGCCATTTATTCCTCGAACTTGCCGCCAGCTGCTTCGATAGCCGAACGCGCACCTTTGGTGGCGCCGATTCCCTTGCCGATAGTGACAGCGCGAGTCACTTCACCGGACAGCATGATTTTCACACGCTGTACGTTGACGTTGATCACGTTGGCATCTTTCAGGGTCTGCACAGTAACGATGTCGCCTTCCACTTTGGCCAGCTCGGACAGACGCACTTCTGCGCGGTCCATGGCTTTCAGGGATACGAAACCGAACTTAGGCAGGCGACGATGCAGCGGCTGTTGACCGCCTTCAAAGCCTGGAGCAATGGTGCCACCGGAACGGGAGGTTTGACCTTTGTGGCCACGGCCACCAGTCTTACCCAAACCGCTACCGATACCACGGCCCGGACGATGCTTTTCGCGACGGGAACCCGGCGCTGGACTCAGATCATTGAGTTTCATCGATTAACCCTCTACACGCAGCATGTAGTAAGCCTTGTTGATCATCCCGCGATTCTCGGGAGTATCCTGGACTTCTACAGTGTGACCGATGCGACGCAGACCCAAACCTTTAACACACAGTTTGTGGTTAGGGATGCGGCCGGTCATGCTTTTGATCAGCGTTACTTTAACGGTAGCCATGATCAGAAGATCTCCTTGACAGTCAGACCACGCTTCGCAGCGATGGACTCAGGAGATTGCATAGCTTTCAAACCTTTGAAAGTGGCGTGAACCACGTTTACCGGGTTAGTCGAGCCGTAGCACTTGGCCAGAACGTTCTGAACGCCAGCAACTTCGAGGACAGCACGCATAGCGCCGCCAGCGATGATACCGGTACCTTCAGAAGCAGGCTGCATGTACACCTTCGAAGCGCCATGGGCGGACTTCATTGCGTACTGCAGAGTGGTGCCGTTCAGATCAACTTGGATCATGTTGCGACGAGCAGCTTCCATTGCCTTCTGGATCGCAGCAGGCACTTCACGCGACTTGCCACGGCCGAAGCCAACACGCCCTTTACCATCACCTACCACGGTCAACGCGGTGAAAGTGAAGATACGGCCGCCTTTAACGGTTTTGGCTACGCGGTTAACTTGAACCAGCTTCTCAATGTAGCCTTCGTCGCGCTTTTGGTCGTTATTTGACATAACTTAGAACTCCAGCCCAGCTTCACGAGCAGCATCAGCCAGCGCTTTCACGCGACCGTGGTACTTGAAGCCAGAGCGGTCGAAAGCCACTTGCGAGACGCCAGCGGCCTTAGCACGCGTAGCGACCAGCTGGCCAACCTTTGTGGCCGCGTCGATGTTGCCAGTGGCACCATCACGCAGTTCTTTATCCAAAGTCGAGGCGCTTGCCAGGACTTTGTTGCCGTCGGCCGAGATGACCTGGGCGTAGATGTGCTGCGACGAGCGGAACACGCAGAGACGCACGACTTCGAGTTCGTGCATTTTCAGGCGTGCTTTGCGAGCGCGACGCAGTCGAGTAACTTTTTTGTCGGTCATTTGCTATGCCCTACTTCTTCTTGGCTTCTTTACGACGGACGACTTCGTCCGCGTAGCGCACACCTTTGCCTTTGTACGGCTCTGGTGGACGGAAGTCGCGGATCTCAGCGGCCACTTGACCTACCAGCTGCTTGTCGATGCCCTTGATCAGGATATCGGTCTGGCTAGGGGTCTCAGCAGTGATGCCCGCTGGCAGTTCGTAATCCACAGGGTGCGAGAAGCCAAGGGCCAGGTTCAAAACCGTGCCTTTTGCTTGCGCTTTGTAACCAACACCGACCAGCTGGAGCTTACGCTCGAAGCCTTGGCTTACGCCTTGGACCATGTTGTTTACCAACGCACGCGTGGTACCGGCCATTGCGCGAGTTTGTTGATCGCCATTGCGAGCAGCGAAACGCAGCTCACCAGCTTCTTCAACGATCTCAACGGACGAATGGATGTTCAGTTCAAGAGTACCCTTGGCACCCTTCACCGAAAGCTGTTGGCCTGCGAATTTGACTTCGACACCGGCTGGCAGCTTAACGGGGTTCTTAGCGACGCGAGACATGCTTATCCCCCCTTAGAACACAGTGCAAAGAACTTCGCCGCCGACACCGGCAGCGCGCGCAGCACGATCCGTCATCACACCTTTGTTGGTGGAGACGATAGACACGCCCAGACCGCCACGAACTTTCGGCAGATCTTCAGCGGACTTGTACTGACGCAGGCCTGGACGGCTAACGCGCTTCACTTCCTCGATGACCGAACGGCCTTCGAAGTACTTCAGCTCGATGGACAGCAGTGCTTTAACATCGCTGCTGATCTGATAACCCGCAATGTAGCCTTCGTCTTTCAGGACTTTGGCAACAGCTACCTTCAACTTGGAAGATGGCATGCTTACGACGGACTTTTCAGCCATCTGGGCATTACGGATACGAGTTAGCATGTCCGCTAACGGGTCCTGCATACTCATGGGCTAGACGCTCCTAATACAAAAAAATTAGCCTTTCGGCTACACATGTCGCCGAGAATCTCCGGGTAAAAAACACGGGCTCAGGCGAGCCGCGTATTTTAGACACACTCCGGAAATGAAACAAGCCCCAAAAGGGGCTTGTTCCAGATTCAAGGTCACCGGTGGTCGTTATCTTGCGATGACAACCACCTGGACGCTGAAAGTACTTACCAGCTGGCTTTAACCAGACCTGGTACGTCACCACGCATTGCCGCTTCACGCAGTTTGTTACGGCCGAGGCCGAACTTGCGGTAAACGCCGTGTGGACGACCGGTCAGGCGGCAGCGGTTACGCATGCGCGAAGCGCTTGCGTCACGTGGCTGCTTCTGCAGAGCTACTGTAGCTTCCCAACGCGCTTCTGGACTTGCGTTCAGATCAACGATGATTGCTTTCAGTGCTGCACGCTTCTTGGCGTACTTGGCAACCGTGAGCTGACGCTTCAGCTCGCGGTTTTTCATGCTCATCTTGGCCATGGTCCTACTCCAATCAGTTGCGGAACGGGAATTTGAAAGCACGCAACAGGGCGCGACCTTCATCATCGTTCTTGGCAGTGGTGGTCAGGGTGATGTCCAGACCGCGGAGAGCATCGATCTTGTCGTAGTCGATTTCCGGGAAGATGATCTGCTCTTTCACGCCCATGCTGTAGTTACCACGACCATCGAAGGACTTGGCATTCAGGCCGCGGAAGTCGCGAACCCGAGGCAGGGAGATCGACAGCAGACGATCCAGGAATTCATACATACGCTCACGGCGCAGGGTCACTTTGACGCCGATCGGCCAACCTTCACGGACTTTAAAGCCAGCGATGGATTTGCGAGCGTAGGTCACAACGACTTTCTGGCCGGTGATCTTTTCCAGGTCAGCAACAGCGTGCTCGATGACTTTTTTGTCGCCGATCGCTTCGCCCAGACCCATGTTCAGGGTGATTTTGGTGACGCGCGGAACTTCCATCACGTTCCCGAGCTTAAGTTCTTCCTTAAGCTTGGGGGCGATTTCCTTCCGGTAAATCTCTTGTAGTCGTGCCATGGTCTTATCTACCTAGCAGTGTTCAAGCATCAACCGCTTTTTGGGTCGACTTGAAGACACGAATTTTCTTACCGTCTTCTACTTTGAAACCAACGCGGTCAGCCTTGTTGGTTTCGCCGTTGAAGATGGCGACGTTAGAAGCGTGCAGTGGCGCTTCTTTCTCGACGATACCGCCCTGTACGCCCGACATCGGGTTAGGCTTGGTATGACGCTTGACCAGGTTCAGACCACCAACGACCAGACGGTCATCAGCGAGAACCTTCAGCACCTTACCGCGCTTACCTTTGTCTTTGCCGGCGATCACGATGATCTCGTCGTCACGACGAATCTTTTGCATGTCGGATCTCCTTACAGCACTTCTGGGGCGAGCGAGACGATCTTCATGAACTTCTCAGTACGAAGTTCACGGGTCACTGGCCCAAAGATACGGGTGCCGATCGGCTCTTGCTTGTTGTTCAGAAGAACAGCAGCGTTGCCATCAAAGCGGATAATGGAGCCATCAGCACGACGTACGCCGTGACGAGTGCGGACTACAACAGCAGTCATCACTTGGCCTTTTTTCACTTTACCGCGGGGAATTGCTTCCTTGACGGTAACTTTGATGATGTCACCGATACCAGCGTAACGACGATGGGAGCCACCCAGCACCTTGATGCACATAACACGGCGAGCGCCGCTGTTATCGGCCACATCGAGCATGGATTGAGTCTGAATCATATAATTTCTCCGACCCCTAGTCCTTAGACTTCCACAGCGCGTTCGAGAACATCAACCAGTGCCCAAGACTTGGTCTTGGCCAGCGGACGAGTTTCACGAATAGTGACCTTGTCGCCGATGTGGCACTGATTGGTTTCGTCGTGCGCGTGCAGCTTAGTCGAACGCTTAACATATTTACCGTAGATCGGGTGCTTAACGCGACGCTCGATCAGTACGGTGATGGTTTTGTCCATCTTGTCGCTGACAACACGGCCAGTCAGCGTACGGACAGTCTTTTCGGCTTCAGCCATGATCACTTACCTGCCTGCTGGTTGAGCACAGTCTTCACGCGAGCGATGTCACGCTTAACTTGCGAGAGCAGATGCGACTGCCCCAACTGGCCAGTTGCTTTCTGCATGCGCAGATTGAACTGGTCGCGCAGCAAGCCGAGCAGTTGCTCGTTCAGCTGCTGTGCGGATTTTTCACGAAGTTCATTCGCTTTCATCACATCACCGTCCGTTTAACAAAGGAGGTGGCGAGCGGCAGCTTTGCAGCAGCCAGGGCGAAAGCCTCACGCGCCAGCTCTTCAGAAACACCCTCGATTTCATACAGGACTTTGCCTGGCTGAATCTGGGCTACCCAGTATTCCACGTTACCCTTACCTTTACCCATCCGCACCTCGAGAGGCTTCTTGGAGATCGGCTTGTCCGGGAATACACGGATCCAGATCTTGCCGCCACGTTTTACGTGACGGGTCAGAGCACGACGCGCTGACTCGATCTGACGAGCGGTGAGACGACCACGAGCTACAGACTTCAGCGCGAACTCGCCGAAGCTGACTTTGCTACCGCGCTGAGCCAGACCACGGTTGTGGCCTGTCATCTGCTTGCGGAACTTCGTACGCTTAGGTTGCAACATTTGGCGTACCCCTTACTTAGCAGCTTTTTTACGAGGCGCTGGTGCTTGTGGTTTCAGTTCTTCTTGGCGACCACCAATTACTTCGCCTTTGAAGATCCAAACCTTTACACCGATCACACCGTAAGTGGTGTGAGCTTCGTAGTTGGCATAGTCGATGTCGGCACGCAGGGTGTGCAGTGGCACACGACCTTCGCGATACCATTCAGTACGTGCGATTTCAGCACCGCCGAGACGACCGCTCACTTGGATTTTGATGCCTTTGGCACCAATGCGCATGGCGTTCTGTACGGCGCGCTTCATAGCGCGACGGAACATTACACGACGCTCCAGCTGCTGAGCTACGCTCTGCGCAACCAGCATACCGTCGAGCTCCGGCTTGCGGATCTCTTCGATATTGATGTGCACAGGCACACCCATTTGCTTGGTCAGGTCCTGACGCAGTTTCTCAACATCTTCACCTTTCTTCCCGATAACGATACCTGGACGAGCGGTGTGGATGGTGATACGTGCAGTTTGGGCCGGACGATGGATATCGATACGGCTTACGGACGCGCTTTTTAGTTTGTCTTGGAGATACTCACGCACCTTCAGATCAGCGAACAAGTAGTCCGCATAAGTCCGACCGTCTGCGTACCAGACGGAGGTGTGCTCCTTGACGATTCCCAGGCGAATGCCAATGGGATGTACTTTCTGACCCATCTCTTCGACTCCGTTACTTGTCAGCAACCTTGACAGTGATATGGCAAGACCGCTTGACGATGCGATCAGCACGGCCTTTGGCACGTGGCATGATGCGCTTCAGCGAACGCCCTTCGTTGACGAAAACGGTGCTGACCTTCAGGTCATCAACGTCTGCGCCTTCGTTATGCTCGGCGTTGGCTACGGCCGACTCCAGCACTTTCTTCATGATCTCGGCGGCTTTCTTACTGCTGAAAGCCAACAGGTTGAGCGCTTCGCCCACCTTCTTCCCGCGGATCTGGTCGGCGACCAAGCGGGCTTTCTGGGCGGAGATTCGAGCGCCCGACAACTTAGCGGCTACTTCCATTTCCTAACCCCTTAACGCTTGGCTTTCTTGTCAGCCACGTGCCCACGATAAGTGCGGGTACCGGCGAACTCGCCCAGTTTGTGGCCGACCATGTCTTCGTTAACGAGAACTGGGACGTGTTGACGACCGTTGTGTACTGCGATGGTCAGACCGACCATTTGTGGCAGGATCATCGAACGACGCGACCAGGTCTTAACTGGTTTGCGATCGTTCTTTTCCGCCGCCACTTCGATCTTCTTCAGTAGGTGAAGATCAATAAAAGGACCTTTTTTCAGAGAACGTGGCACTGTCGTATCCCTCTATTTACTTGCGACGACGGACGATCATTTTGTCGGTACGCTTATTACCACGAGTCTTCGCGCCCTTAGTCGGGAAGCCCCATGGCGATACCGGATGACGACCACCAGAGGTACGACCTTCACCACCACCGTGTGGGTGGTCAACCGGGTTCATGGCAACACCACGAACGGTTGGGCGAACGCCACGCCAGCGTTTGGCACCAGCTTTACCCAGCGAACGCAGGCTGTGCTCGGAGTTCGAGACTTCGCCCAGGGTCGCGCGGCATTCAGCCAGCACTTTACGCATCTCACCAGAACGCAGACGCAGGGTCACGTAGACACCTTCACGAGCGATCAGCTGAGCCGAAGCACCAGCGGAACGAGCGATTTGCGCGCCTTTACCTGGCTTCAATTCGATGCCGTGTACGGTGCTACCAACTGGAATGTTACGCAGTTGCAGAGCGTTGCCCGGCTTGATCGGTGCCAAGGCACCTGCGATCAGCTGGTCGCCAGCGCTCACGCCTTTAGGGGCGATGATGTAGCGACGCTCGCCATCTGCGTACAGCAGCAGAGCGATGTGAGCAGTACGGTTTGGATCGTATTCGATACGCTCGACAGTGGCAGAGATGCCATCTTTGTCGTTGCGACGGAAATCGACCAGACGATAATGCTGCTTATGGCCACCACCGATGTGACGAGTGGTAATACGACCATTGTTGTTACGACCACCAGACTTCGATTTTTTCTCGAGCAGCGGTGCGTGAGGAGCGCCTTTATGCAGCTCCTGGTTGACCACCTTGACCACAAAACGGCGGCCAGGGGAAGTCGGTTTGCATTTAACGATTGCCATGATGCACCCCTTCCTTACTCAGCACTGCTGCTGAAATCGAGATCTTGGCCTGGCTGAAGGGAGATAACTGCCTTCTTCCAGTCATTACGCTTGCCCAGACCGCGAGCAGTGCGCTTGCTCTTACCCAGAACATTCAGGGTAGTAACACGCTCTACTTTCACGCTGAACAGGCTTTCGACGGCCTTCTTGATTTCCAGCTTGGTTGCGTCAGTTGCAACCTTGAAAACGAACTGGCCTTTCTTGTCAGCCAGAACCGTAGCCTTTTCGGAAACGTGCGGGCCAAGCAGAACTTTAAATACGCGTTCCTGGTTCATCCCAGCAGCTCCTCGAATTTCTTCACGGCCGACACGGTGATCAACACCTTGTCGTATGCGATCAGACTAACTGGATCGGAACCTTGCACGTCACGTACATCAACGTGTGGCAGGTTACGAGCAGCCAGGTACAGGTTCTGATCAACAGCTTCCGACACGATCAAAACGTCGGTCAGGCTCATGTTGTTCAGTTTGCCCAGCAGATCTTTGGTTTTCGGGCTTTCAACAGCGAAGTCCTGAACCACGACCAGACGGTCAGTACGCACGAGTTCAGCAAGGATGGAGCGCAGAGCTGCGCGGTACATCTTCTTGTTGAGCTTCTGCGAGTGATCCTGCGGACGAGCTGCGAAAGTGGTACCGCCGCCACGCCAGATTGGGCTACGGATAGTACCGGCACGAGCACGGCCAGTACCTTTCTGACGCCAAGGGCGCTTACCGCCACCACGAACGTCGGAACGGGTCTTTTGCTGCTTGCTACCTTGACGGCCGCCGGCCATGTAGGCCACGACTGCTTGGTGAACCAGCGTCTCGTTGAATTCGCCGCCAAATGTCAGTTCGGAAACTTCGATCGCTTGAGCGTCATTTACATTTAATTGCATGTCAGCTTCCCCTTAACCGCGAGCCTTGGCCGCTGGACGTACAACCAGGTTGCCGCCAGTAGCGCCAGGAACAGCACCCTTGACCAACAACAGATTGCGTTCAGCGTCGACGCGCACTACTTCGAGGGACTGCACGGTCACGCGCTCAGCGCCCATATGACCGGACATTTTTTTGCCCTTGAATACACGACCAGGAGTCTGGCACTGGCCAATAGAGCCCGGGACGCGGTGGGAAACGGAGTTACCGTGAGTGTTGTCTTGACCACGGAAATTCCAACGCTTGATCGTACCCTGGAAGCCTTTACCCTTGGACTGACCGGTTACATCAACCAGTTGACCAGCGGCGAAGATTTCAGCGTTGATCAGATCGCCAGCCTGGTAGTCGCCGTCTTCAAGACGGAACTCCATGACGGTGCGACCAGCTGCAACGTTTGCTTTAGCGAAGTGGCCTGCTTGAGCAGCAGTCACACGCGAAGCACGACGCTCGCCGACAGTGACTTGCACTGCACGATAGCCATCGGTTTCTTCAGTTTTGAACTGGGTGACGCGATTCGGCTCGATCTCAATGACCGTGACCGGAATGGAGACACCTTCTTCGGTGAAAATACGGGTCATACCGCATTTACGACCGACTACACCAATAGTCATGTTGTAAACCTCATGAGTGTACGGGGCTTTCACCCGCTATGGCCGCCCATTTCAGAGCGTTACACGACTAAGACCCAAGTCTTAGCCGAGGCTGATCTGTACTTCCACACCGGCCGCCAGATCAAGCTTCATAAGTGCATCAACGGTTTTATCCGTTGGCTGGACGATGTCCAGTACGCGCTTATGAGTACGGATCTCGTACTGGTCACGCGCGTCTTTGTTGACGTGCGGGGAGACCAGAACGGTGAACCGCTCTTTACGGGTAGGCAGTGGAATTGGACCACGCACTTGAGCACCAGTACGTTTCGCGGTTTCCACGATTTCCTGGGTGGATTGGTCGATCAGGCGATGGTCAAAAGCCTTCAACCTGATACGGATTTGCTGATTTTGCATTGGATTTCAGACTCCGGCTGCTATTCCCAGCGAGCGCAATACGCCCGTTAAAAGGAGGCGCAATTCTATAGACGCCCCAGATAGGTGTCAACCCAATAAAAAAGGCCCCCGCTGAGCGGGGGCCTTTCTCAAAGCATCAAGCTAACTCTGGGTAGAGATTACTCGATGATTTTAGCTACAACACCAGCACCAACGGTACGGCCGCCTTCACGAATAGCGAAGCGCAGACCGTCTTCCATTGCGATGGTTTTGATCAGGGTAACTTCCATTTGGATGTTATCACCTGGCATTACCATTTCAACGCCTTCTGGCAGCTGGCAGTTACCAGTCACGTCAGTAGTACGGAAGTAGAACTGAGGACGGTAGCCTTTGAAGAACGGAGTGTGACGACCGCCTTCTTCTTTGCTCAGAACGTAAACTTCTGCGGTGAACTTGGTGTGCGGCTTAACCGAACCTGGCTTAACCAGAACCTGGCCACGCTCAACGTCGTCACGCTTGGTACCACGCAGCAGAACGCCGCAGTTCTCGCCAGCACGACCTTCGTCGAGCAGTTTGCGGAACATTTCAACACCGGTGCAGGTGGTGGTGGTGGTGTCACGCAGACCAACGATTTCCAGCGGATCTTGAACGCGAACGATACCGCGCTCGATACGACCGGTAACAACAGTACCACGACCGGAGATGGAGAATACGTCTTCGATTGGCATCAGGAACGGCTTGTCGGTCAGACGAACTGGTTCTGGGATGTAGGTATCCAGAGTTTCAACCAGTTTACGAACGGCAGTGGTGCCCATTTCGTTGTCGTCTTTGCCTTCCAGAGCCATACGAGCAGAACCGATGATGATCGGAGTGTCGTCGCCTGGGAAGTCGTAAGTGCTCAGCAGATCGCGCACTTCCATCTCAACCAGTTCCAGCAGCTCAGCGTCGTCTACCAGGTCAGCCTTGTTCAGGAAAACCACGATGTACGGAACGCCTACCTGACGGGACAGCAGGATGTGCTCACGGGTTTGTGGCATCGGACCATCAGCGGCCGAGCAAACCAGGATCGCGCCGTCCATCTGGGCAGCACCGGTGATCATGTTCTTCACGTAGTCAGCGTGACCTGGGCAGTCAACGTGAGCGTAGTGGCGAATAGTCGAGTTGTACTCAACGTGCGCGGTGTTGATGGTGATACCACGAGCTTTTTCTTCTGGAGCGCTGTCGATCTTATCGAAATCAACGATTGCAGAACCGAAAACTTCGGAGCAAACGCGAGTCAGAGCTGCGGTCAGAGTGGTTTTACCGTGGTCAACGTGGCCGATAGTGCCAACGTTTACGTGAGGTAGGGAACGATCAAATTTTTCTTTAGCCACGACAATTAACTCCTTGCCTAAAGGACTGAATCAGCCTTGTTTTTTGGATACAGTTTCAGCGATGTGCGCCGGAGCTGTGTTGTATTTTTTGAATTCCATAGAGTAGCTTGCGCGACCCTGGGACATGGAACGAACGTCGGTCGCATAACCGAACATCTCACCCAGCGGAACTTCGGCGCGAATCACTTTGCCGGAGACCGTGTCTTCCATACCCAAGATCATGCCGCGACGACGGTTAAGGTCGCCCATGACATCACCCATATAGTCTTCAGGTGTAACAACCTCTACCGCCATGATCGGCTCAAGCAACTCACCACCGCCCTTCTGGGCCAGTTGCTTGGTTGCCATGGAGGCAGCCACCTTAAACGCCATCTCGTTGGAGTCGACGTCGTGGTAAGAACCGTCAAAAACGGTTGCTTTCAGGCCGATCAGCGGATAGCCGGCAACAACACCGTTCTTCATCTGCTCTTCGATGCCCTTCTGGATAGCAGGGATGTATTCCTTAGGAACCACACCACCTACTACTTCGTTCACGAATTGCAGACCTTCCTGACCTTCGTCAGCAGGAGCAAAACGGATCCAGCAGTGACCGAACTGACCACGACCGCCGGACTGACGAACGAACTTGCCTTCGATTTCACAGTTCTTCGTGATGCGCTCACGATAGGAAACCTGAGGCTTACCGATGTTGGCTTCGACGTTGAACTCACGGCGCATCCGGTCAACCAGGATGTCCAGGTGCAGCTCGCCCATGCCGGAGATGATCGTTTGACCAGTCTCTTCATCAGTTTTAACGCGGAAAGATGGATCTTCCTGAGCAAGCTTGCCCAGAGCGATACCCATTTTTTCCTGGTCATCCTTGGTCTTAGGCTCAACGGCAACCGAAATAACCGGCTCCGGGAAGTCCATGCGAACCAGGATGATTGGCTTGGCAGCGTCGCACAAGGTTTCACCGGTGGTGACGTCCTTCATGCCGATCAGGGCCGCGATGTCACCAGCGCGTACTTCCTTGATCTCTTCACGGGCGTTTGCGTGCATTTGCACCATACGACCCACGCGCTCTTTCTTGCCTTTGACCGAGTTGATCACGCCGTCGCCGGATGCCAACACGCCCGAGTAAACGCGGACGAAGGTCAACGTACCCACGAATGGGTCGGTAGCGATCTTGAACGCCAGAGCCGAGAACGGCTCGTTGTCGTCTGCATGACGCTCCATCTCTTCTTCCTCGTTATCAGGGTTGGAACCCTTGATAGCAGGAATGTCGGTTGGGGCAGGCAGGTAGTCGATAACGGCGTCGAGAACCAGGGGAACACCCTTGTTCTTGAAGGAAGAACCGCAAACAGCCAGGACGATTTCGCCAGCGATAGTACGCTGACGCAGAGCGGCCTTGATTTCCACGTTGGTGAGTTCTTCACCTTCGAGGTACTTGTTCATCAGCTCTTCGCTGGCTTCGGCAGCAGCCTCAACCATGTTGTTGCGCCACTCGTCAGCCAGTTCCTGAAGCTCTTCAGGGATAGGCTTGCGAACAGGAACCATACCTTTGTCGGAATCGTTCCAGTAGACGGCTTCCATGTTGATCAGATCGATCTGACCCTGGAAGTTGTCTTCGGAACCGATAGCCAACTGGATTGGCACCGGGGTGTGACCCAGACGCTGCTTGATCTGACCGATCACGCGCAGGAAGTTGGCGCCAGCACGGTCCATCTTGTTTACGTAAACAAGACGTGGAACGCCGTATTTGTTGGCTTGACGCCATACGGTTTCCGACTGAGGCTCAACACCCGAGGTACCGCAGAACACAACGACAGCGCCGTCGAGTACGCGCAGGGAACGTTCAACTTCAATGGTGAAGTCTACGTGGCCCGGGGTATCGATAACGTTGAAGCGGTGCTCGTCTTTGTACTGCTTCTCGGAACCTTTCCAGAAGGCGGTAATAGCAGCAGAAGTAATGGTAATACCACGCTCCTGCTCCTGAACCATCCAGTCTGTGGTCGCGGCGCCATCATGCACCTCGCCCATTTTGTGACTTTTGCCGGTGTAAAACAGTACGCGCTCGGTGGTGGTGGTTTTACCAGCATCCACGTGAGCAACGATACCGATGTTACGGTAGCGGCTAATCGGAGTAGTACGAGCCATAAAGCCCTCGCAAAATTAGTGAAGCTAAGATTAGAAGCGGTAGTGCGAGAAAGCTTTGTTGGCTTCAGCCATACGGTGCACGTCTTCACGCTTCTTAACAGCAGCACCTTTACCTTCGGCAGCGTCCAACAGTTCGCCGGCCAAACGCAGAGCCATAGACTTCTCGCCGCGCTTACGGGCGAAGTCTACCAACCAGCGCATTGCCAGAGCGTTACGACGGGACGGACGAACTTCAACCGGAACCTGGTAAGTAGCACCGCCTACACGGCGCGACTTCACTTCGACCAGCGGAGCGATGGCGTCGAGAGCTTTCTCGAAGATTTCCAGGGGGTCGCTGTTCTTGCGTTCTTTAACCTTTTCCAGCGCGCCATAAACGATACGCTCGGCAACGGCTTTCTTGCCGCTTTCCATCACGTGGTTCATGAACTTGGCCAGGATTTGGCTTCCGTATTTTGGATCGTCAAGCACTTCGCGCTTGGCTGCTACGCGTCTTCTTGGCATGGATAAGCCCTCAAACGGTCTTCAGGTTCGCTCGGAATCGGTGCCCTTTCGGGACGCCTCCGACCTTACTCTTATCGACTCAGAAAATAAGATGATTCAGTTTTACAAAAAGCCGCTACTACTTAGGCTTCTTGGTACCGTACTTCGAACGACCCTGGTTACGACCTTTAACGCCGGAAGTATCCAAGGAGCCGCGTACGGTGTGGTAACGAACACCTGGCAAGTCTTTTACACGACCGCCGCGGATCAGTACCACGCTGTGCTCTTGCAGGTTGTGGCCTTCACCGCCGATGTACGAGGAAACCTCGAAACCGTTGGTCAGGCGCACACGGCATACTTTACGCAGTGCCGAGTTAGGTTTTTTCGGCGTGGTGGTATACACACGGGTGCATACGCCACGACGTTGCGGGCAGTTCTGCAGCGCAGGTACGTCGGATTTCTCGACGATACGCTTACGCGGCTGACGTACCAGCTGGTTGATAGTTGCCATCTACTAGCTCCACTGTTGTCTTGCGACGCTATTGTCTTGCAAGAAAAGCAAAATGGCAGGAACGAATTCCCGCCAAATTTAGGGGTACAAGAGTCTAAAGAGGATCTTGTCCCCAGTCAAGGCAAGGCCCCGACCTCCCCTCTCGTCGAAGCGGGGCAAAATTGCCTCGATCCGACGAATGGGGCTGCCAGGGCCCAGACTTACTTATCGCAGAACTCAGTTACCGCTTGAGTTCAGCGCTTCGGTCAGTGCAGCTTCCACTTCACTGGCGCTTACGCGCAACGGCTTGTCTGCATCACGGCGGCGCTTGCGCTCGCTGTGGTAGGCCAAACCGGTACCAGCCGGGATCAAACGACCCACAACCACGTTTTCTTTCAGGCCGCGCAGGTAATCGCGCTTGCCGGTTACCGCTGCTTCGGTCAATACGCGAGTGGTCTCCTGGAAGGAGGCCGCCGAGATGAACGACTCAGTGGACAACGATGCCTTGGTGATACCCAGCAGCACGCGAGTGAACTTGGAAACAAATTTGTCTTCCGCGCCCAGACGCTCGTTCTCTACCAGTACGTGAGTCAGTTCCATCTGGTCGCCCTTGATGAAACTCGAATCGCCGGATTCAGCGATTTCAACTTTACGCAGCATCTGACGCAGGATGGTCTCGATGTGCTTATCGTTGATCTTCACGCCTTGCAGACGGTAAACGTCCTGGATCTCGTTAACGATGTACTTGGCCAGCGCACTCACACCCAGCAGACGCAGGATGTCGTGTGGATCGCTAGGACCGTCGGAGATAACTTCGCCGCGGTTTACCTGTTCGCCTTCGAACACGTTCAGGTGACGCCACTTCGGAATCAGCTCTTCGTACGGATCGCTACCGTCGTTCGGGGTAATGACCAGACGGCGCTTGCCCTTGGTCTCTTTACCGAACGCGATGGTGCCGCTGACTTCAGCCAGAATCGACGCTTCTTTCGGACGACGTGCTTCGAACAAGTCGGCAACACGCGGCAGACCACCGGTGATGTCTCGAGTTTTCGACGTTTCTTGCGGGATACGCGCGATAACATCACCGATCGCGATCTTCGCACCATCCGCCACACCGACCAGGGCGTTGGCTGGCAGGAAGTACTGAGCGATTACGTCAGTGCCTGGCAGCAACAGATCCTTGCCGTTGTCATCGACCATCTTCACGGCAGGACGGATGTCTTTACCGGCAGCTGGACGATCTTTCGCGTCGAGTACTTCAATGTTGGTCATACCGGTCAATTCGTCAGTCTGACGCTTGATCGTGATGCCTTCTTCCATGCCCACGTAGGTCACGGTACCTTTCATTTCGGTAACGATTGGGTGAGTGTGCGGATCCCACTTGGCCACGATAGCGCCAGCGTCAACCTTGTCACCTTCTTTAACCGAGATCACAGCACCGTATGGCAGCTTGTAACGCTCACGCTCACGACCGAAGTCATCAGCGATGGCCAGCTCACCGGAACGGGACACAGCAACCAGGTGGCCATCCACTCGCTCAACGTGCTTGAGGTTGTGCAGACGGACAGTACCGCCATTCTTCACCTGAACGCTGTCAGCTGCGGAGGTCCGGCTTGCCGCACCACCGATGTGGAACGTACGCATGGTCAGCTGGGTACCCGGCTCACCGATGGACTGGGCAGCGATAACGCCGACCGCTTCACCGATGTTCACCTGGTGACCACGAGCCAAGTCACGGCCGTAGCACTTGGCACAAATGCCGTAGCGGGTTTCGCAGCTGATCGGCGAGCGAACGATCACTTCGTCGATGCTGTTGAGCTCGATGAACTCGACCCACTTCTCGTCTACCAGAGTGCCGGCAGGAACAATAACTTCCTCGGTACCTGGCTTGAATACGTCACGGGCAATAACACGACCCAACACGCGCTCACCCAGCGGCTCTACAACGTCACCGCCTTCAATGTGCGGAGTCATCAGCAGGCCGTGCTCGGTGCCGCAGTCGATCTCGGTAACCACCAAGTCTTGGGCAACGTCTACCAGACGACGCGTCAGGTAACCGGAGTTAGCGGTTTTCAACGCGGTATCCGCCAGACCTTTACGCGCACCGTGAGTGGAGATGAAGTACTGAAGTACGCTCAAACCTTCACGGAAGTTCGCAGTAATCGGCGTTTCGATGATGGAACCGTCCGGCTTGGCCATCAGGCCACGCATACCGGCGAGCTGACGGATCTGCGCAGCAGAACCCCGTGCGCCCGAGTCGGCCATCATGTACATCGAGTTGAAGGACTCCTGGTCAACTTCGTCGCCGTGACGGTCGATGACTTTCTCTTTCGAGAGGTTGGCCATCATCGCCTTGGAAACTTCGTCGTTCGCCTTCGACCAAAGGTCGATTACCTTGTTGTACTTCTCGCCCTGGGTAACCAGGCCCGAAGCGTACTGGCTCTCGATCTCTTTCACTTCGTCGGTGGCAGCACCGATGATGCGGGCTTTCTCGTCCGGGATAACGAAGTCGTTAACACCGATGGAAACGCCGGAAATGGTCGAGTAGGCAAAACCGGTGTACATCAACTGGTCAGCGAAGATCACGGTCTCTTTCAAACCAACCACGCGGTAGCACTGGTTGATCAGCTTGGAGATCGCCTTTTTCTTCATCGGCAGGTTGACGACGTCGTACGACAGACCTTTTGGCACAACTTGATACAACAGCGCACGGCCGACAGTGGTGTCGACGATACGGGTGTTGGTCACGCTGCCGCCATCACGGTCGTTGACGGTTTCGTTGATCCGCACTTTGACCTTGGCGTGCAGTGCGGCTTCGCCGGCACGGAACACACGGTCAACTTCTTGCAGGTCAGCGAACACACGACCTTCGCCCTTGGCGTTGATCGCTTCACGGGTCATGTAGTACAGACCCAATACAACGTCCTGCGACGGAACGATGATTGGCTCACCGTTGGCTGGCGACAGAATGTTGTTGGTCGACATCATCAACGCACGCGCTTCCAACTGGGCTTCCAGTGTCAGCGGTACGTGCACGGCCATTTGGTCGCCGTCGAAGTCGGCGTTGTACGCAGCACAGACCAGAGGGTGCAGCTGGATAGCCTTACCTTCGATCAGTACCGGTTCAAACGCCTGGATACCCAGACGGTGAAGGGTCGGTGCACGGTTGAGGAGAACCGGGTGTTCGCGGATCACTTCAGCGAGAACGTCCCAAACCTCTGGCAGTTCGCGCTCGACCATTTTCTTGGCCGCTTTGATGGTGGTCGCGAGACCGCGCATTTCCAGCTTGCCGAAGATGAACGGCTTGAACAGCTCAAGTGCCATCTTCTTGGGAAGACCGCACTGGTGCAGGCGCAGGGTCGGGCCTACGGTAATTACCGAACGACCGGAGTAGTCAACACGCTTACCGAGCAAGTTCTGACGGAAACGACCTTGCTTACCCTTGATCATGTCAGCCAGGGATTTCAGAGGACGCTTGTTGGAACCGGTGATAGCGCGGCCACGACGACCGTTGTCGAGCAAGGCATCGACCGCTTCTTGCAACATACGCTTTTCGTTGCGCACGATGATGTCCGGAGCGGACAGATCGAGCAGGCGCTTCAAGCGGTTGTTACGGTTGATCACGCGGCGGTACAGGTCGTTGAGGTCGGACGTCGCGAAACGACCACCGTCCAACGGTACCAGCGGACGCAGGTCTGGCGGCAGAACCGGCAGAACGGTCAGCACCATCCACTCTGGCAAGTTGCCGGAACCCTGGAAGGCTTCCATCAGCTTCAGACGCTTGGACAGTTTCTTGATCTTGGTTTCCGAGTTGGTTTGCGGAATTTCTTCGCGCAGACGGCCAATCTCGTGCTCCAGGTCGATAGCGTGCAGCAATTCGCGGACGGCTTCGGCACCCATGCGGGCATCGAAATCATCGCCGAACTCTTCCAGCGCTTCGAAGTACTGCTCGTCGTTCAGCAGCTGACCTTTTTCAAGGGTGGTCATGCCTGGATCGATAACGACATAGCTCTCGAAGTAGAGAACGCGTTCGATATCACGCAGGGTCATGTCCATCAGCAAGCCGATACGGGACGGCAGCGATTTCAGGAACCAGATGTGGGCAACCGGCGAAGCCAGTTCGATGTGCGCCATGCGCTCACGACGAACCTTGGCCAGTGCAACTTCAACGCCGCACTTCTCGCAGATCACACCACGGTGCTTCAAGCGCTTGTACTTACCGCACAGGCACTCGTAATCCTTTACCGGGCCAAAGATCTTGGCGCAGAACAGGCCGTCACGCTCGGGTTTGAACGTACGGTAGTTGATGGTTTCCGGCTTTTTAACTTCACCGAACGACCACGAACGGATCATCTCAGGCGATGCCAATCCAATACGGATGGCGTCGAACTCTTCGACTTGACCCTGGTTTTTCAGCAAATTCAGTAGGTCTTTCAAGGCCTTTCCTCCTGGCGGAGCAGAGAGCGGGCCAAACGGCCCCGCTCTCGATTCGCGTCACGTGTTATTCGGTTTCCAGATCGATATCGATGCCGAGGGAACGAATTTCTTTGATCAACACGTTGAAGGACTCGGGCATGCCCGGCTCCATACGGTGATCGCCGTCCACGATGTTTTTGTACATCTTGGTCCGACCGTTCACATCGTCCGACTTCACTGTGAGCATTTCTTGCAGAGTGTAAGCAGCACCGTATGCTTCCAGTGCCCAGACCTCCATCTCCCCGAAACGCTGACCACCGAACTGAGCCTTACCACCCAGCGGCTGCTGGGTAACCAGGCTGTACGAACCGGTAGAACGAGCGTGCATCTTGTCGTCTACCAAGTGGTTCAGCTTCAGCATGTACATGTAGCCAACAGTAACCGGGCGCTCGAACTTGTTGCCGGTACGGCCGTCGAACAGCTGCATCTGGCCGCTTTCTGGCAGGTCTGCCAGTTTCAGCATGGCCTTGATTTCGCTTTCCTTGGCACCGTCGAACACCGGGGTAGCCATTGGAACGCCGCCGCGCAGGTTCTTCGCCAGGTCCAGGATTTCCTGGTCGGAGAAGGTGTCCAGCTCTTCGTTGCGACCGCCGATCTCGTTGTAGATCTCGTGCAGGAACTTACGCAGGTCAGCGACCTTGCGTTGCTCTTCGATCATACGGTTGATCTTCTCGCCCAGACCTTTGGCCGCGAGGCCCAGGTGGGTTTCAAGGATCTGACCAACGTTCATACGCGAAGGTACGCCCAACGGGTTGAGGACGACGTCGACCGGGGTGCCATTGGCATCGTGCGGCATGTCTTCAACCGGCATGATCACGGAGACCACACCTTTGTTACCGTGACGACCGGCCATCTTGTCGCCCGGCTGGATGCGACGACGGATTGCCAGGTAGACCTTGACGATTTTCAGCACGCCTGGAGCCAGGTCATCGCCTTGCTGCAGTTTGCGCTTCTTGTCTTCGAACTTGTCGTCCAGCAGACGGCGGCGATCAACGATGTAGGCCTGGGCCTTCTCGAGCTGCTCGTTCAGAGCATCTTCAGCCATGCGCAGTTTGAACCACTGGCCGTGCTCAAGACCGTCGAGGATTTCGTCGGTGATGTCCTGACCTTTCTTCAGACCTGCGCCGCCTTCAGCCTTGTGGCCTACCAGGGCGGAACGCAGACGTTCGAAGGTCGCGCCTTCAACGATACGGAACTCTTCGTTCAGGTCCTTGCGGATCTCGTCGAGCTGGGTCTTCTCGATGGACAGTGCACGAGCATCACGCTCAACGCCGTCACGGGTGAAGACCTGTACGTCGATGACAGTACCTTTGGTACCGGTAGGTACACGCAGGGAGGTGTCTTTAACGTCGCTGGCTTTTTCACCGAAGATGGCACGCAGCAGTTTTTCTTCCGGAGTCAGTTGGGTCTCGCCTTTCGGAGTGACCTTACCGACCAGGATGTCGCCTGCGCCTACTTCAGCACCTACATAAACGATACCGGCTTCGTCCAGCTTGTTCAGTGCAGCTTCACCCACGTTCGGGATGTCTGCAGTGATTTCCTCAGGCCCAAGCTTGGTGTCACGTGCCACACAGGTCAGTTCCTGGATGTGGATCGTGGTGAAGCGGTCTTCCTGAACAACACGCTCGGACAGGCAGATGGAGTCTTCGAAGTTGAAGCCGTTCCATGCCATGAACGCGATGCGCATGTTCTGACCCAGTGCCAGTTCACCCATGTCGGTGGACGGGCCGTCGGCCATGATGTCGCTACGCTGAACGCGATCACCCTTGCTCACCAGCGGACGCTGGTTGATGCAGGTGTTCTGGTTCGAGCGGGTGTATTTGGTCAGGTTGTAGATGTCGACACCAGCTTCGCCGGTTTCCACTTCGTCATCGGCAACACGAACCACGATACGGCTTGCATCAACGGAGTCGATGACGCCGCCACGACGAGCCACGACGCAAACGCCGGAGTCACGGGCTACGTTACGCTCCATGCCGGTACCTACCAGCGGCTTGTCAGCGCGCAGGGTTGGTACAGCTTGACGCTGCATGTTGGAACCCATCAACGCACGGTTGGCGTCGTCGTGCTCGAGGAACGGGATCAGCGACGCTGCAACCGACACTACCTGCTTCGGCGATACGTCCATCAAGGTGACGTCTTCTGGCGCCTTGACAGTGAACTCGTTCAAGTGACGAACAGCTACCAGCTCGTCGACCAGGACTTTCTTGTCGTTCATCGTGGCCGAAGCCTGAGCGATCACGTGATCAGCTTCTTCGATGGCGGACAGGAACACGATCTCGTCGGTGACCAGAGCGTCTTTCACCACGCGGTACGGGCTCTCGAGGAAGCCGTACTGGTTGGTGCGCGCATAGGCCGCCAGGGAGTTGATCAGACCGATGTTCGGACCTTCCGGCGTTTCGATCGGGCAAACACGACCGTAGTGCGTCGGGTGTACGTCACGCACTTCAAAGCCAGCACGCTCACGGGTCAGACCGCCCGGGCCCAGTGCGGAAACACGGCGCTTGTGGGTGATCTCGGAGAGCGGGTTGTTCTGGTCCATGAACTGCGAGAGCTGGCTGGAACCGAAGAACTCTTTCACCGCCGCAGCCACTGGCTTGGCGTTGATCAGGTCTTGCGGCATCAGGCCTTCGCTTTCAGCCATCGACAGACGCTCTTTGACCGCACGCTCAACACGTACCAGGCCAACGCGGAACTGGTTCTCGGCCATTTCGCCTACGCAGCGAACACGACGGTTACCCAGGTGGTCGATGTCATCGACGATGCCTTTACCGTTACGGATGTCGACCAGAGTCTTCAGTACCGCGACGATGTCTTCCTTGCACAGCACGCCCGAACCTTCGATCTCGGTACGACCGATACGACGGTTGAACTTCATCCGGCCGACCGCAGACAGGTCATAGCGCTCAGGGCTGAAGAACAGGTTGTTGAACAGGGTCTCGGCAGCGTCTTTGGTAGGTGGTTCGCCAGGACGCATCATGCGATAGATCTCGACCAGCGCTTCCAATTGGTTGCTGGTGGAGTCGATCTTCAAGGTGTCGGAGACGAACGGACCGCAGTCGATGTCGTTGGTGTACAGGGTCTCGATGCGAACGACCTGGGCCTTGGCGATCTTGGCCAGGATTTCAGTGTTCAGCTCGGTGTTGCACTCAGCCAGGATTTCGCCTGTCGCCGGGTGAACGATGACCTTGGCGGTAGTGCGACCCAGGACGTAGTCCAGAGGCACTTCCAGCTCTTTGATACCGGCTTTTTCGATCTGGTTGATGTGGCGCGCAGTAATACGACGGCCAGCTTCAACAATGACCTTGCCCTTTTCATCCTGGATGTCCAGGACGGCAATTTCACCACGCAGACGCGAAGCGATCAGCTCCAGCTTGAGGGTTTCATCCTTCAGGCTGAATACGTTGGTGGTGTAGAAAGCGTCCAGCACTTGCTCGGTGGTATAGCCGAGCGCGCGCAGCAGTACCGAGGCCGGCAGCTTGCGACGACGGTCGATACGAACGAACACGCAGTCTTTCGGGTCGAACTCGAAGTCCAACCACGAACCGCGGTACGGAATGATCCGCGCGGAGTACAGGAGTTTGCCGGAGCTGTGCGTCTTGCCGCGGTCGTGGTCGAAGAACACGCCCGGGGAACGGTGCAGCTGGGAAACGATCACACGCTCGGTACCGTTGATAACGAAGGTACCGTTCTCAGTCATCAATGGGATTTCGCCCATGTAGACTTCTTGCTCTTTGATGTCCTTGATCGCTTTGTTCGACGATTCTTTGTCGAAAATGATCAGACGGACTTTTACCCGCAAAGGTACGGCGTACGTAACACCGCGCAACACGCATTCTTTGACATCAAATGCCGGTTCGCCCAGGCGATAACCCACGTACTCCAGCGCAGCATTGCCGGAGTAGCTGATGATCGGGAAAACGGATTTGAAGGCCGCATGCAGGCCCACGTCGCGGAACTGATCTTTGGTCGCTCCCGCCTGCAAGAATTCACGATACGAATCCAGCTGGATAGCCAGAAGGTACGGGACATCCATGACGTCCGGCAACTTGCTAAAGTCCTTGCGGATACGTTTTTTCTCAGTATATGAGTAAGCCATCAGCGTTCCCCAGCTTGGTCACCTGCTTGTTTGGCCCCTCCGACGGGAGCAGCCAGAAAATCTTGCAAACCCCATGGTTTGCACCACCGCATCGGGTGGCTACAGCGCGTTAATGGCGGCGACCGAGTCGACAGCCAATAACGGAAAAAGGCCGGTGGCAAGAGCCACCAGCCATCAGCCTTCAGCTTAACGCTTGGGCTGGAGACGCAAGGTCGATGCTTACTTCAGCTCGACTTTAGCGCCTGCTTCTTCCAGAGTAGCTTTGGCTTTGTCAGCTGCGTCTTTGGCAACAGCTTCCAGAACCATGGCAGGAGCGCCGTCAACTACAGCCTTGGCTTCTTTCAGGCCCAGACCGGTCAGTTCACGTACTGCCTTGATCACGTTTACTTTCTTCTCGCCAGCTTCGGTCAGCATGACGTTGAATTCGGTTTGCTCTTCAACAACGGCAGCAGCAGCAGCTGGGCCAGCGGAAGCAGCGGCAGCGGAAACGCCGAATTTTTCTTCGAAAGCTTTGATCAGCTCAACAACCTGCAGAACCGACATTTCAGCTACGGCGTTGAGGATATCGTCTTGGGAGATAGACATTGCTGTATTTCCTGAATTGGGGGACGGCCTACTCGGCCATCGAAATAAACAAAAATACGCGAGAGAAGTCGCTCAGCCTTAGGCTGCGGCGGCTTCTTTTTGCTCGCGAACTGCGGCCAGAGTACGAGCCAGCTTGCTGGTAGCGCCTTGAATCACGCTCATCAGCTGCGAAATGGCTTCGTCGCGGGTCGGCAGTGTTGCCAGTACGTCGATTTGGTTAGCTGCGAGGAACTTGCCCTCGAACGCAGCTGCCTTGATCTCGAACTTATCCTGACTCTTGGCGAATTCCTTGAACAAACGGGCAGCAGCGCCTGGATGTTCTTTGGAGAACGCGATCAGAGTCGGGCCGGTGAACACGTCGTTGAGGACACTGTATTCAGTGTCAGCAACAGCGCGCTTGAGCAGGGTGTTACGTACAACACGTACGTATACGCCAGCTTCACGAGCCTCTTTACGGAGTCCGGTCATAGCGCCTACTGTCACACCACGGGCATCAGCCACGACAGCGGACAGAGCAGCTTTGGCAGCCTCGTTGACTTCAGCGACGATGGCCTTCTTGTCTTCGAGATTAATTGCCACGGGTTTAACTCCTGCTTGTTACCGTTTCATCTGGCCGGAGCCGGATGTCGTTTTGGTGTCTGATTCGGTAAGGAACCGGGAGCACCATCTGCGTAGGCTTGTGGTTTAAGACTTGCGTCGCCTACGGTCTTGGATAGCCCCCGCCAGGCAGGGACCCCAATTTTTTCAATTGACGCGATCGCTCGCGCCAATCTGTGTCTTATACGTCCAGCGAGCCTTGGTCGATGACCAGACCTGGGCCCATAGTGGTGCTCAGGGTAACGCGCTTGACATAGATACCTTTCGAGGAAGCTGGCTTGATACGCTTCAGATCAGCGATCAGGGCTTCAACGTTTTCCTTCAGCTTGACGGCGTCGAAGCCGACCTTGCCAACGGAGGTGTGGATAATGCCGTTTTTGTCGGTGCGATAACGAACCTGACCAGCCTTGGCGTTTTTAACCGCGGTAGCTACGTCTGGGGTTACGGTGCCGACTTTTGGGTTAGGCATCAGGCCACGAGGACCCAGGATCTGACCCAACTGACCTACAACACGCATTGCGTCCGGGGAGGCAATAACTACGTCGTAGTTCAGGTCGCCGCCTTTCATTTCGGCAGCCAGGTCGTCCATGCCAACGCGATCAGCACCGGCAGCCAGAGCAGCTTCAGCAGCTGGGCCTTGGGTGAAGACAGCAACACGTACAGTCTTGCCAGTACCGTGTGGCAGCACAGTAGCGCTACGAACGACCTGGTCGGATTTACGTGGGTCAACGCCCAGGTTTACAGCAACGTCAACAGACTCGCTGAACTTGACAGTCGACAGCTCGGTCAGCAGAGCAGCAGCGTCTACAAAGCTGTAGGCCTTGCCTGCTTCGATTTTGCCGGCGATAGCCTTTTGGCGCTTGGTCAGCTTAGCCATTACACACCCTCCACGTTAAGGCCCATGCTACGAGCAGAACCGGCGATGGTACGCACGGCTGCATCCATATCAGCTGCAGTCAGATCCGCGTTTTTGGTTTTCGCGATTTCTTCCAGCTGAGCACGAGTTACGGTGCCAACCTTAACGGTGTTAGGACGAGCGGAACCGCTAGTCAGACCAGCAGCTTTCTTCAGCAGAACCGAAGCCGGGGTCGACTTGGTTTCGAAAGTGAAGCTACGGTCGCTGTATACAGTGATGATCACTGGAGTCGGCAGACCTGGCTCAAGACCCTGAGTACGGGCGTTGAAGGCCTTGCAGAATTCCATGATGTTCACGCCGTGCTGACCCAGAGCCGGGCCGACAGGTGGACTTGGGTTGGCCTGAGCGGCCTTCACTTGCAGCTTGATGTAAGCGGTAATCTTCTTGGCCATGAGGCACTCCAATTACGGGTTCAAACGCCTCGAAAGGCTCCCCGGTTACTTGCGCGTTTATCCCAGTGACGACAAAACCCCACAGCCTAGGACTGTGGGGTTGGGATGCTTGATCAGCTAGACCTTTTCGACCTGGCTGAACTCCAACTCTACCGGAGTAGAGCGACCGAAAATGAGCACTGCCACTTGGATCCGGCTCTTCTCGTAGTTAACTTCTTCGACAGTACCGTTGAAATCAGCAAACGGACCATCTGTGACACGAACAACCTCACCCGGCTCGAACAACGTCTTCGGCTTGGGCTTGTCGCTACCATCAGCAACACGGCGCAGAATTGCTTCCGCTTCCTTGTCAGTGATTGGAGCAGGCTTATCAGCAGTACCGCCAATGAAACCCATGACACGAGGAGTGTCCTTGACCAAGTGCCAAGTACCTTCATTCATGTCCATCTGAACCAGCACATAGCCAGGGAAGAACTTGCGTTCGCTTTTGCGCTTCTGGCCATTCCGCATTTCAACCACTTCTTCAGTGGGAACCAGAATTTCGCCGAAGCCATCTTCCATGCCTGCCAGCTTTACGCGCTCCAGCAAAGAGCGCATAACATGCTTCTCGTAACCCGAGTAAGCATGAACAACGTACCAACGCTTAGCCACGGGACACCCTTAGCCAACAATCAAGGAAACAAGCCAGCCGAGCAGGGAATCTAGACCCCACAACAGCAACGCCATAACCAGAACAACAGCCACCACAATCAAAGTGGTCTGCGTGGTTTCTTGGCGAGTCGGCCAAACGACTTTACGAATTTCGGTGCGAGCTTCCTTTACCAGGACCGCAAACGACTTGCCTTTTGCAGTCTGCAGACCAATGAAGGCAGCAACAGCAGCGAGGGCAAGCAGAGCGAGAACACGGTACAGGATCGGCGAAGCAGAGTAATACTGATTGCCAACAACGCCTACGACCACCAGAGCAACTACGGCGAGCCACTTGACGAGATCGAAACGAGAGCTTTTAGCTTCAGCCTTAGGAGTCATCTATGAAGATCCTGTGAAAAGAAAGCCAGACACACCACGTGAATCTGGCAGGTCAGGAGGGAATCGAACCCCCAACCTACGGTTTTGGAGACCGTCGCTCTGCCAATTGAGCTACTGACCTAAAACAAAATCAGGCCGACCATTATGCAGGCCTGAAAAAGACTTTACAACAACCAACCCCAAGAGACTTGAAACCACCTGACGTTCACGCCAGAAAAACCAGTATCAAGCCGAGATAGCTGTTAAAACAAAGGCAGATATTTTCATATCTGCCTTGTTATATGGAGCTCTTGAGCGGATTTGAACCGCTGACCTCACCCTTACCAAGGGTGTGCTCTACCAACTGAGCTACAAGAGCAAAACACCTTGCACAACCTGCAAACTTGGAGCGGGTAGCGGGAATCGAACCCGCATCATCAGCTTGGAAGGCTGAGGTTCTACCACTAAACTATACCCGCGGAGCTTGCAGCTCACGCTAAAAATGGTGGAGGGGGAAGGATTCGAACCTTCGAAGTCGTAGACGTCAGATTTACAGTCTGATCCCTTTGGCCGCTCGGGAACCCCTCCTAAGCGAGCCGGCATTTTACATCACGCCGACCTTCTGTCAAGCATTTTCTCATTTAAATTATGAGGTTAGCTGCATTGACCGTCGCTTCACACTGTAGGCCGTAAAGGCGTTCACTGCGAAGCGGGCGCCATTCTATGCAAACTATTCGAGACTTGCAACGCCTTCGCACAACATTATTTTATGTTTTAACTCATTGAATTCCTTAGCAAGGTTTTCAAAGGGCAGGTCATCCGCCAGGCGCCGGCTTTCCGGGGCAACGCGAACCCAGTACCCCGACACGTCCGGAGCACTCAACAATTGAATCCGGGCCTTTATATCCAGGCTTATAAGGCGCTGCTCAAGGGAAAGCACCTGGCGCCGATCGTTAAAGCCACCAATGTACAAACACAGGCTTTGATCATCCGGCGCTTTGGCCCGATCACGCCGCTGCGTAGCTTCAGAAGACTCACTCAGCAGGCGGATATCCTGCTGGGGACCACGATAAAGACTCAAAGGGGTGACATCCTTGGCCCTCAACGGCGCTTCTTGTTGATGCCACACATAGTAGAAAGCGTTGAGGACGAGTAGTAGTAGAAACAACCAACGCATAAACACCTCAGGACAAGGGGCACGCCATCGCCAGGCCGACGAAAACTAGATCAGGGACGAGCTGCGCCTGCGGAACCGCGTCTGCGACCAGGTCCGCATCCCCACCCGTCAGGAATACGGAGAAGTCACTTCCCCAGTATTTCTGAGCCAATTCAAGCTGGGTAAGCGCAAACCCTCTCAGCATCAGCACACAACCTCGCTCGACGGCTTCTACAGTCGTTCGTCCAGGCGAAAGGCGCTCCAAGGCTCTCTCAGCAGCCACGTCGTCATAGCGTATCTTGCGGGTATGCGTGCGCAGTTGATTACGCATGAGGGGCATTCCCGGGCAGATGAATCCGCCCAGGTGCTCACCGTCTGCACAGATGAAGTCAGCCGTGGCCGCCGTGCCGAAATCCAGTACCAGGCAGGCGCGGGACGCCAACTTGAACCCGCCAAGCATCGCCAGCCATCGATCCAGGCCTAAACGCTCGAACTCGTCATAACCGTTGCGCACACCGGCCATTTCGCGCGCCGATACTGCGCAAGAAACCTCCACACCAAAAGCGGCCTTCAGCGCCTCAACCAACTTGTTGGTTTCGTCCTGCGCCCGGACACTCACCAGACGACAGCGAGTGAGCAGCAAGCCTGGAAGCGCCCCCAGGCTTTCAATCAACGCCGCGTCCGAGCCCACGACACCCTCTGCGCTGACACTCACCTTCTGCGAGCCAAGCACGCGCCACTTGATAAAGCTATTTCCGCAGTCGAGCTCAAGAATCATCACGCAACCTCAGGCTTAACTCACCACCGCTGTATATTTTTTCAATGCCATCGACGCTCAAGCGTAACGCGCCCTGGCGATCCACGCCTTGCACCACGCCTTCAATTTGATTGACGCCTGCGATGAGAGATACCGCCCGACCCTGCCACAAGTGATTCTGCTCCCACTCCTGCTGTAGCGCTGCAAACCCGTCACTTTTATGGCGGGCAAGGTAACCCTGCAGTTGCTCGCCCAGTTGAGCGACAAGGCGATTGCGATCGACAGGCGAACCCGTTTCAAGCTGCACAGAAGTCCACTGCTGATCGACTTCCGCTGTTTTTTGCATATTTACGTTGATGCCGATTCCGAGGACAACATGGCAGATATCCGCCGGATCCCCGACCAATTCCAACAAAATACCGGCGATCTTCTTGTTTCCTACCAATACGTCGTTGGGCCATTTCAACCCAGCACCCTGCACGCCGGATTCACGCAAAGCCTGCATGACTGCGAGCCCCACGACAAGGCTCAGCCCTTCCAATTGACGCAGTCCACCGTCAATGCGCAGGACCAGGCTGTAATACACGTTCTGGGCGAATGGACTTACCCATTTGCGGCCACGTCGGCCCCTGCCTGCCGTCTGCTGCTCAGCCAGCACCAGGAACGGCGCAGCGCTGCCTGCGTCCACAAGCCGCAAGGCTTCGGCATTGGTTGAGTCAATCGAGTCGTAAATATGCACAGGCCATAGCGTAGAACGCGCGTGAGCGGTAATTTCTTCCGCATTCAGGAACATCAGTGGCGATGCCAATTGGTAGCCTTTGCCACGCACTTTATGGATAGGCAGGTTCAACTCGGCCTCAAGGTGCTGGAGCTGTTTCCAGACAGCACTGCGACTGACGCCCAGGGCGGCGCCAAGTGCTTCTCCGGAGTGGAAACGGCCATCTTTAAGAAGTTTTAACAACGTCAGCATGCAAGTATCGCCTCACAATGAGGCAGGCATGATAGCCATGCGCAGGGTCATTGCATAGAAAGCCTGCGTACCACAGTCGAAGTAGGCCTAGAACCTGTCTGATGCCAACGGCGACAGGCTTTTCACGCGCCCAAAACAAAACCCCATTTGCTTTCGCAAATGGGGTTCTGGAATTTAATCTTGACGATGACCTACTCTCACATGGGGAAACCCCACACTACCATCGGCGATTCATCGTTTCACTGCTGAGTTCGGGATGGGATCAGGTGGTTCCAATGCTCTATGGTCGTCAAGAAATTCGGGTACTGA
>NZ_PCOZ01000009.1 GCF_002979555.1 Pseudomonas sp. MYb60
GTAACCGGTCAGTGCAGCCAGCATCTGGCCAGTCTGGTTGTTGTCGCTGTCGATGGCTTGTTTGCCGAGGATCACCAGCTGAGGCTGTTCCTTGTCGACAACGGCCTTGAGCAGCTTGGCCACGGCCAGGGAGGTCAGGTCGTCGGCGGACTCGACCAGGATGGCGCGGTCGGCACCCAGTGCCAGGGCGGTACGCAGTTGCTCCTGGGCAGTGGTCGGGCCGATGGAAACCACGACGATCTCAGTCGCCACGCCTTTCTCTTTCAGGCGTACAGCTTCTTCCACGGCGATTTCACAGAAAGGGTTCATCGACATCTTGACGTTAGCAAGATCGACGCCGGAATTGTCCGCCTTGACGCGAACTTTCACGTTGTAGTCGACCACCCGCTTGATGGCTACCAGGACTTTCATGAATAACTCCATAGCAACTTAGTGAACCCGATATGCCACCGGCATACCGGGAAAAAAGATCAGTGCTCGCCCAGTTGCTCGATCACGCCACTGGCCTTCAACTGCGCCAATCGCTCGTCATCCAGCCCGAGCTGACGCTTGAGCACTTCATCCGTGTGCTCACCCAGCATCGGCGCCGGGCGCAGGTACTCCACCGGTGTGCCGGACATCTTGATCGGGCTGCCGACTGTCACGAAGTCCGCTTTTAAGGGATGTGGAATTGTCACCAGCATATTGCGCGCCTTGACCTGAGGTTCATCCAGGGCCTGGGCGATACTGTTGATCGCGCCGATAGGCACGCCACGCGGATGGACTCGATCAATCCACTCCTGCGCACGCCCCTCGATGAAGTGCCCTGACAAGATCTCAATGATCGCTTCGCGATTGGCCACACGGTCGGCATTACGCGTAAAGCGTGGGTCCGCCGGCAGATGCCCAAGGCCGATGGCGTCGCACAGTGCGACAAATTGCGAGTCATTGCCGCAGGCGATGATGAAGTCCTGGTCGCTGGCACGAAACACCTGATACGGCACGATATTGGCGTGAGCATTGCCGTAGCGCCCTGGTGGTTTGCCCGAAGCCAGATAGTTCTGACTCTGATTGCACAAGGTAGCGACCTGCACGTCCAGCAGCGCCATATCGATGTGTTGACCGACACCGGTTTTTTCCCGGCTGAGCAAAGCCGCCTGGATGGCAACCGTGGAATAAAGGCCGGTCATCAGATCGGAGAAGGCTACGCCAACCTTCTGGGGGCCACCGCCAGGCAAGTCATCACGCTCACCGGTAATACTCATCAGCCCGCCAATGCCCTGCACAATGAAGTCGTAACCCGGTTCGGCCGCGCGCGGGCCAGTCTGCCCAAAGCCTGTCACGGAGCAGTACACCAGCCGAGGGTTCAACTGCGACAGCGAGGCATAATCCAACCCGTATTTGGCCAGGGATCCCGCCTTGTAGTTCTCGATCAGCACATCACAGTCGGTCGCCAACGCTCGCACCAATTCCTGCCCTTGCGGGCTGGCCAGGTTCAGCGCGACGGATAACTTGCCGCGATTGGTCGATTGGTAATACGAGGCTTCAGAGGTCAACTCATCGCTCTGGCCTTTCATCCAGGGCGGGCCCCAACCACGGGTATCGTCGCCCACGCCCGGCCGTTCGACCTTGATCACTTCTGCGCCCAGATCGGCCAGTGTTTGCCCGCACCAGGGGCCGGCAAGCACACGGCTCAAGTCGAGTACGCGGTATCCAGTCAAAGCACCCATGTTATTTCACCTTTGCTTGAGCGATTACACACGCTCGATGACCATCGCCAGCCCTTGGCCGACCCCGATACACAGACTCACCACGGCATAGCGCTTACCGCTGCGCTGCAAGGCTCGCGCAGCGCTCAGCGCCAGACGCGCACCGGAGGCGCCCAAGGGGTGACCCACCGCAATCGCGCCGCCATTGGGGTTGACGCGAGGATCGTCAAACGCCACGCCGAGCCCTTTGAGGCAACCCAGCACCTGGCTGGCAAATGCTTCGTTGATTTCGATGATGTCCATGTCCGCCAACGTCAGATCAGCGCGGGCCAGTGCTTTATTGATTGCCTCCACCGGGCCCACGCCCATGATACGAGGGGCGACACCGGCAGCCGCGCTCGACAGGATACGCACCATGGGCACCAAACCATGGCGCTCGCCGGCCGCACGCGTGCCGATCAACAACGCTGCCGCGCCGTCGTTAACACCGGATGCATTACCGGCGGTGACTACACCCCCCTCGTGCAGAGGACGCAGACGGCTCAAGGCCGCGAGGTCAGATTGCGGGCGTGGGTGTTCGTCGTGCTCCACAAGGTTGGGTGGTGTTTTACGGCCAGTGGGCACACTGACAGCCAGTATTTCGTCGTCGAAGAACCCGCTTGCCCGCGCGGCTTCGTAATTGGCCTGCGAGCGGGCTGCGAAGACGTCAGCCTGTTCACGGTTGATGCCATATTCCTGCGCCACGTTGTCGCCGGTCTGCGGCATGGTGTCGTTGCCAAACTCCGCCACAATTTTCGGATTCGGGAAACGCGCGCCGATGGTGCTGTCGTAGACGGTAAAATCCCGGCTGTAGGCCGCCTCGGCTTTGGCCATGACGAAGGGCGCGCGCGACATGCTCTCCACCCCACCCGCCACAAACAGTTCGCCTTCTTGGCAACTGACTGCGCGTGCGGCGTCAATCACTGCTGCCAGCCCGCTGGCGCACAGGCGGTTGATCGTCTGCCCAGGCACAGTCACGGGCAGCCCGGCAAGCAGCGCCGCGTGACGTGCAATATTGCGGCTGTCCTCACCGGCCTGATTGGTATTGCCGAGAATCACGTCCTCAATAGCGTCGCCAGGGATGGCATTGCGCGCGAGCAGTTCCCGAATCACGTGAGCCGCGAGGTCGTCAGGCCGTACCGGCGCGAGTGCGCCCGCATGGCGACCGAAAGGCGTACGTAACCCCGCAAAAATATAAGCATCGAGCATGGCAGTTTCCTAAGCGTTGAAAGATCAGGTCAATGTCGGTTCTGGATGGCACAGCGATAAGCCCAGGGCTGCGCGACGGCGCAACCACGGGCCGGGCCGATAACGCGGGTCTCCGGTCAATTCGGTCATGCGTTCGAGGATGGTCAGCAAACGCTGCGCGCCTACGCTGTCGCCCCAGGCCAGCGGGCCCTGCGGATAACCCAGCCCACGGCGCACGCCCTCGTCCAGGTCTTCAACGCTGGCAATGCGCTGCTGGACGATGTCGCCCGCCAGGTTGACGATAAGCGCCAGTACGCGCTGAGCGACGAACCCGACGCTGTCATTGATCACACTCACGCCCACACCGTCGCGAGCCAGCAATGCATGCGCGGCGTGGCGCATATCGGTGCGGGTCGCCGGTGTAACCATCAGCGTGCGGTAGCGCGTGCAATCCAACAGCGGGTCAATACAGACCGTGCGCGTCGGGTCTACGCCAAAACGTTGGGCCGCGCTTGTAGCGTCGACACCATAAGGAGCCAACAAGCAAAGCGCAGCGTCGGAAGGTGCGCTGCCCTGCTCTACCTGGGCACCCAGTCGCTCCAGCATCGTATTGAGGCTGACAAGATCGGCATCGTTTTCAGCCCCCAACCACACCGGTGGCATAGCCTCCACGACTGGCACGGACTGAGGTTGCGGCGCGTCGACCATTTGGCCATTGGCATAGCGGTAGAACCCACGCCCAACCTTACGTCCCACATAGCCAGCCTCAAGCATCTGACGGGTCAGCGCGGCAGGACGATAACGGGGCTCCTGGTAGAACTGGTTATAAATAGACTCGATCACCGGGTGGGAGACATCCAGCGCCGTCAGGTCGAACAACTCCAGCGGGCCCATGCGAAAACCCAGGCCTTCACGCAGAATGCGATCAATCTCGGCGGGCTCGGCGACGCCTTCCTTGAGGATCTGCAAGGGCTCGGTGCTGTAAGCGCGCCCTGCGTGATTGATGATAAAGCCAGGGGTGTCTTTTGCGCGGATCCCGCGGTGCCCCATCCGCTTGGCCAATGCCTGCAGGCTGTCACCGACGCGAGGGTCACTGGCCAGGCCATCAATGACCTCCACCACTTTCATCAGCGGCACCGGATTGAAAAAGTGAAACCCCGCCACACGTTCAGGCTTGCTGCACTCGCGAGCGATACTGGTAACCGACAGTGAGGACGTATTGGTGGCAAGAATACAGTCGTCACGAACGACGGCCTCAAGCTGGGCAAGCAAGGCTTGCTTGGCATCGAGGCGTTCGATGATGGCTTCGACCACCAGGTCAACGTCGCTGAGATCAGTCAATGCGCTGGCAACACGCACGCGCTCAAGGGTTGCCTGGGCATCACTGGCCGGTATTTTGCCTTTGGCGACCAACTTGTCGAAGGTCTGGTGCAGGTTTTCGCGAGCGGTCTGCGCGGCGCCTTCACGGTTGTCGAACAGCAGGACCTCTACACCGGCCTGGGCCGCAATCTGGGCAATACCCGTACCCATCACACCCGCACCAACAACAGCCATACGGTTGATTTCATGTGCCACGGCTCATTCTCCTGTGAAGGTTGCTTTGCGTTTCTCAAGGAACGCGTTGGCGCCTTCCTTTTGATCCCTGGAATCAAACAGCAATTGAAACGCTTTGCGCTCCAACGCCAGTGCGCTTTCCAGAGGCAGGTCGGCACCGAGCAGCATGACTTCTTTGATCTGCGCGACGGCCAGCGGCGGCAACGCGGCTATTTGCGCTGCCAGTTCGAGGGCTCGGGGCAGTGTGAGCTCGTCACTGACCACTTCGCTGACCATGCCCATGGCGAGTGCCTCGGGCGCGGGCACCAGGCATCCCGTCAGGGCTATTCGCATCGCTTGGAATTTGCCGACTGCGCGGATAAGCCGTTGAGTGCCACCGGCTCCGGGCATCAGGCCAAGTTTGACCTCGGGCTGGCCGAAGCGCGCCGATTGGCCGGCAACAATGATGTCGCAGTGCATAGCCAATTCGCAGCCGCCGCCCAAGGCGAACCCATTGACTGCGGCGATGATCGGTTTGGGACAGCGAGCGATAGCCTCCCACAGCAGTTCCGTGTGGCGAAGATACATCTCGACAGGGCTGGCCTGAGCAAACTCGCGAATGTCAGCCCCAGCGACGAAGCACTGCTCACCGCCAGTGAGGACGATTGAACGCACGCTGTCATTTCCGGCCAAGGCGCGGAAGATGTCGGCGAGCTGCGTGCGTACGGCGCCGTTAAGGGCGTTCTTGACTTCGGGCCTCTCAATGCGCACGACTGCGACGGCATCGTCTTGTACGTGAAGGTGCACGACGGGCTCTTGATGGGAGTTCATATCGACCTCTTATTATTGTTTCGCTAGGCGAAACTGGATTCCATATTTACTATCAATCATAGGTAACCTCATAAAGACCTGTAAACCAAAAAAGAAAAAACATGCTTAAAGCCCTTATATCAATGGCAATTATGAGCAATAGATAAGTGAGTTGGTTTTTAACACGCCAGCGAATATAATTTCGCCTGACGAAACCACGTTTTATTTTCTTGCATTTTTTTAAAGTGAGGTTCTACCATGGCTCGCATCAAGGCAGATCAACAGGTCGCCAGCACGACAACGGGAGCGGATGAAATCGGGTTACTGAAGATGGGCATGCTCGACCCCGCCAGCGCGTTGAGCGACGACGAAAACAGCGGCCAGTTCGTAACGGCGCTGGCTCGCGGGTTGGAGTTGATGCGCTGTTTTACTCCGCGCGACAACGTGCTGGGTAATCAGGAACTGGCACGCATGACGGGCCTGCCCAAGCCGACTGTGACTCGCCTGACCAATACGTTGATGCGTTTAGGCTGCCTGAAACGAGAAGTGCATTCCGGCAAGTATCAGCTGGATGTTGGGGTGTTGGGTTTTGGCTACGCGATGCTGTCGAACCTGGCGATTCGCACGGTAGCCCATCCGTTGATGGAAGAGTTGGCCAACCATGCGCAGGCAGCTGTCGCGATGGCATCCCGCGATCGCCTGCAGATGGTGTACCTGGACGTGGTTCAGGGTCAGGGCAACATGACCATGCGCCGTCAGACCGGCAGTTACTTGCCACTGGCACAGAGTTCGGTTGGCCGCGCGTGCCTGGCGGCAATGCCTGAAACCGAGCGGGAGTTTTTGCTTGATCACATCCGCCAGCGTGAATCGGAGCAGTGGCCAACCATTCGCAAGGGGCTGGACCGAGCATTCAGGGATTACGCCGACTATGGCTTTTGCTTGTCGATCGGCGAGTGGCATCGCGACGTGAACTCGGTGGCGGTACCGCTGCTGCACCCGCAGTACGGGTTGCTGACCTTCAACTGCGGCGGACCGAGCTTTCAACTGCCGCGCGAACGACTGATGGACGATATCGGGCCGCGCCTGATCAACATGGTTAACAACATTGGTGCCGCTGCTCGCTGACGCAACGGAGTAACGGCGCCCTGATAAAACAACCGCTCGCCTGCGAGCGTTAGGAGCGCACATGATCCGTGATACCGAAACCCTGCAGATTCTGTTGGACTCACTTCGCCAATTTGTCGGTGAAGTGCTGATTCCTCGCGAAAATGAGGTGGCTGACACCGACGCGATCCCCCAGGACATCGTCGAGCATATGCGAGCCATGGGGCTGTTTGGCCTGACGCTGCCGGAAGAGTTTGGCGGGCTGGGCGTGACGATGGAGGAAGAGGTGAATATCGCCTTTGAGCTGGGGCGCACCTCCCCGGCCTTTCGCTCGTATATCGGCACCAACAACGGGATTGGCTCCATCGGTATTCTCCTGGATGGCACCGCGGAGCAGAAACAGCACTACCTGCCCAAGCTTGCCAGCGGCGAGCTGCTCAGCTCCTTCTGCCTGACAGAGCCCGATGCCGGCTCTGATGCCGCCTCGCTCAAGACCACTGCCGTACGGGATGGCGACAGTTACATCCTCAATGGCACCAAGCGATTCATCACCAACGCGCCCCACGCCGGCATCTATACCGTGATGGCGCGTACGAGCACTGAGATCAAGGGCGCTGGTGGTATCAGCGCGTTTATCGTCGAACGCGGCACACCCGGTGTGTCCTTGGGCAAACCCGACCACAAGATGGGTCATAAAGGCGCGCACACCTGTGACGTTATCTTCGAAAACGCTCGTGTACCCGCCAGCCAACTGATTGGCGGCGTCGAAGGCGTGGGGTTCAAGACCGCCATGAAAGTCCTCGATAAAGGCCGCCTGCACATTGCGGCCTTGAGCGTGGGCGCGGCTGAACGGATGCTCGACGATGCTTTGCGTTATGCGCTCGAACGCAAACAATTCGGCAAACCTATCGCCGAGTTCCAACTGATCCAAGCGATGCTGGCCGACAGCAAGGCAGAAATTTACGCCAGCCGCTGCATGGTCCTCGATGCTGCCCGCAAGCGTGACGATGGCCATAACGTGAGCACCGAAGCCTCCTGCGCCAAGATGTTCTCAACGGAAATGTGCGGGCGCGTTGCCGATCGCTGCGTGCAGATCCATGGCGGCGCCGGCTACGTCAGTGAATACGCGATTGAGCGTTTCTACCGCGATGTACGCCTATTTCGCATCTATGAGGGCACTACCCAGATTCAACAGATCGTGATTGCGCGGAACATGATTCGCGCCGCTCAAGGCTAAGGCACGCCCTTCCCTGTTCTACTCCACCCTAATAAATACAATAAAGGTAAGGCCTTCTATGGACGCGACTGTTCAGGCAAGCGCGACTGCGCACGCCAAATCCAGTACATGGGTACTGGTGTTCATTTTTTGTTTTCTGGGTTTGTTGATCGACGGCGCCGACTTGATGCTGCTGTCATACAGCCTCAATAGCCTGAAGGCCGAGTTTGGCCTCACCAATGTCGAAGCTGGCAGCCTGGGTAGTTTCACCCTGGCAGGCATGGCGATCGGCGGCATCTACGGCGGCTGGGCATGTGACAGGTTCGGCCGAGTCAAAACCGTGGTCTGGAGTATTTTGCTGTTCTCCATCGGCACTGCTGCCCTGGGCTTGACGCACAGCTATTGGCAGTTTGCGACCGTCCGGTTTCTCGCTTCATTGGGCATCGGCGCGCTGTATGTAGCGTGCAACACCTTAATGTCCGAGTACGTCCCAACCCGTTATCGCACCACGGTCCTTGGCACCCTGCAGGCCGGCTGGTCCGTGGGCTACATCGTCGCGACCCTGCTGGCCGGCTGGATCCTGCCGATTCACGGCTGGCGCTGGCTTTTCTACATTGCGATTATTCCGGTGATACTTGCTCTGGTCATGCAACGGTTCGTACCGGAACCGCAGGCGTGGATCAATGCACAAGCCGAGCGCGCCAAAGAAAAACTCGCAGGCATCCGCCATGGGGCAGTCGTCAAGCGCGAGAGCATGTACAAGCAGATTTTCAGTGATCCGCAGGCACGCCGGATGTTTTTGTGTTGGGCACTAACGGCCGGCTTTCTCCAGTTCGGCTATTACGGCGTGAACAACTGGATGCCAACCTACCTGGAAAGTGAACTGGGCATGAACCTCAAGTCCATGACCGGCTACATGGTAGGCACCTACACCGCCATGATCCTCGGCAAAATACTCGCAGGCATGGCCGCCGACCGTATCGGCCGTCGAAGCGTGTTTGCCTTCGGCGCATTGGGTACCGCTGTTTTTCTGCCAGTGATCGTGCTGTTCCAAAGCCAGGAAAACATCCTCTGGATGCTGGTGGTGTTCGGGTTTTTGTATGGTATTCCGTATGGGGTGAATGCGACGTACATGACCGAAAGCTTCGAGGCGAAACTACGAGGGTCGGCGGTCGGTGGCGCTTACAACATAGGCCGAGTGGGTGCGGCGATCGCCCCAGCCGCCATTGGCTTCCTGGCGTCCCACGGCTCCATTGGCGTAGGTTTTCTGGTGATGGGTGCTGCGTACTTTATTTGCGGCGTGATTCCGGCTTTGTTTATCCGAGACAAACAATTCGATCCGCAAAAGCAGTAGACGAATTTCGTACATGACCGGGAGCATCTTTCGGATCTGCTGAATAGGTCACTGCGTGTCAGGACAGTGATTTAAAATAAAAAGCCCGCTGAAAAATGCGGGCTTCAAGTTCGTTACACTACATTGGCCGCTTGAAGGTGAAGCGCGCCAGCCTGATGGTCAGCTCAGTTCCCGTATAGCCCGCACCAACTGCCCAACAACCCTCGCCTCAACATCACCCTCACCCCCTCCCGCCTCAAAAACAGCGCAACACGCCGACGCATCTCCCTCGCCCATCCGATAGACCGCAATAACACTCCCCGGCCCGCAGCCGGTGTGACCGCTCATGGAATATCCGCCCTCGATGCCCCCCTGCATCACACCCAGGCCATAGCCCGGGGTGATCCATGGGCGGCCGGGGATGGGGCCGCCTACGGTGCGGGCTGTCTGCATTTGCCGGATCAGGTTCTGGGAGAGCAGGTCGCCGCCGAGAAGCCGATCCAGGCACAGTGCGGCCTGCGACACCGGGCCGATCAACAGGCCGTGATACACCCAGGCAGGGTCATAATCTGAGGTGCTTCCCAGGTCTGCTCGTGTGTGGGCGAAACGAACGTTGGAGAGGCCCAGTGGGCTGAGCGCACGTTGATGCACAGCAGCGTCAAGCGTCAGGTCGGTCAGTTGCTCGATAAGGCGGCCAATGAGCAGGTAGCCGACATTCGAGTAGCGCCAACCGGTGCCGGGGCTGTAGCGGAGTCGGGCCACGTCCAGGCGTTGCATCATTGCGTCTGCCGGCCAGGCTGACTCATGGTTGGCAACGGCGGCGTGATAATCCGCCAGTTCGGCGTAGTCAGCCAGACCTGCGTCGTGCCGCAGGAGCTGGCGTAACGTGAAGGGCTGGTCCGCAAGGGGCTCGTCCAGTCCGATGAGCCCGTCGCGTACCAGCGTCAGGGCTGTGGCGGCCAGGACTGTTTTCGTGAAACTCCACCAGGGTACCGTCAGTTCCAGCCGGTCAGGCGTTTGTGGCTGACCCTTCGAGATGAGTGAACAGAGCATTGGCTTCCTTAGCTGACTGTAATACGTCTTTTGACGAGCCCGCGCCAAGGACATCACTCCCCCGCAAACCCCAACCTTGGTGTCAACCGCTGACACCCGCCCCCAGCCGGTTATTTCGTCGATTCCGCCTTGAATCGGGTTGCGTGCCAACACAGCAGCGAGCCGACGGTTACGAGCACGGCGCCTTGCCAGAACTGCGCCTGCAAGCTGACGCCCAGCCACACGGCAGCAAATGCCGAAGACAATACCGGGGCCGAATAGGACGCGGTGGCCAGCAGCGTCAGGCTTCCGCGCAGGATGCCGATGTTCCACAACGCGTAGCCACCCGCCATGGCGACTCCGGCGGCCAGAAGCTCCAACGCGCTTGCCCACGTAAACGCCGGGAGTTGTTCGCTGCTCAGGCACCACTTCACCCACAGCACAGCCGCGGTCAGCACAAAAAACAGCACGACCAGATTCTGTCCTCCCGCATAGCGGCGCGTGACGTTGCAATACAGCGAAAAGGTCACTGCACAGGCCAGCGCGAGGCTGTAACTGAGCGGATTGGACTGCACGTTCCGCACGATCCCTGGAAGCGACAACCCATCCCCGCTGACCACCCACAGGATGCCGAACAGCGCCAGTGCCGAGCCTGGAATGATAAGCCAGCGGGTTTTCTGGGCATTCATGAATATCGCCAGCACCACCGTGAGGCAGGGCCACAGGTAATTCACCACGCCCAGTTCAATGGCTTGTTGACGATCACTGGCAAAGCCGAGCGCCAGGGACAGGCACACCTCGTAAGCGACGAACAGGCCGCTGCCGAGCACCAGGTACAGCCGCGAGGTCGAACGAATCCGCGGCCGCCCCAAAAACACGATCAGCAGGATCGCACCCAGGGAGTAAATCATCGCGGCGCCGCCCAGCACGCCAAACTGTTCGCTGACGCCCCTGATCAATCCGGCCGCGGTGCTCCATAAAACAATCGCCACCAAACCGCACACCGTCGCTGCCCGCTCACCCCTGACCTGCATCCTGCCCCCTGGCACCCATCTCAACCTGACCGCTGAGGCTAACGAGAAAGTCCGGGGCCATAAAGGACATTTTCGCCGTGCAAGCGATCCACTGCGGTTGTGCCATGGGGCATGCCCCGCCTGCGTCCTAACGTCGCAGCCGACAGCTATTGGAAAAAAAACCACAAGCCTTAGAATCCCGCGCTCTCTTGCACCGGCTTGAAATCAGCATGCGCAGAGGCGCACGTCGCGCTCGTCTTTTTCCCGAGGTTTTTATGTCTCCGCGTTTGCTGGCCATGGCGCTGGCGCCCTTGCTTGGGCTGTTCATTGTTGCACTGGGCAACGGTTTTCTCTCTTCCCTGACCACCCTTCGACTCGACGCAGCCGGCGCGTCAGCCACGATGATCGGTATCGTTTCATCGGCCTACTTCATCGGGTTGACGCTGGGCGCTGTGTTCAATGACCGCTTGATTCTGCGCATCGGGCACATTCGCGCCTACGGCAGCTTTGCGTCCCTGATCGCCGTGACCATCCTGTTGCAAGGGCTGTTTTACGACACCTGGGGATGGTTCGCGCTGCGCCTGATCAATGGCTGGGCCACGGTCGGCGTGTTTCTGGTCATCGAGAGCTGGCTGCTGTTGGCCGGCGATGCCAAGATCCGCGGGCGCTTGCTGGCGCTCTACATGATCGTTCTGTACGGCGCCGGTGTGCTGGGCCAGGCCGCGCTGGGGAAAATCACCGGTTTGAGCGACAGCGCCCCGTTCATGGTGGCCGGGATGCTCGCTTCGTTATCGGTGCTGCCCATCGTGATCCTGCCCCGGGTGTCGCCGATTCTGGACCAGGTTGAGCCGTTGAAGCCCCGGCAATTGCTGGGAGTGACGCCGACCGGGCTGGTCGGCTGCTTCGGTTCGGGCGTCACCATTGCAGCGATCTACACCCTGCTCCCGTTGTACCTGCAACGCGCCGGCCTCAGCGTGGGCGAAGTCGGCAGCATGATGGCCTGGACGATTCTCGGCGCAATGCTCCTGCAGTACCCGGTCGGACGCTGGTCCGATCACAAGGACCGCTTGCAGGTGCTGACCCTGTTGACGCTGGCCTGCACCCTATTGTCGTTGGTGATCGTACTCGTGCCCTTGTCGACGACCCTGCTGGCGGTGATGTTGTTCATGCTCGGCGGTGGCGTGTTCGCACTGTACCCGGTGGCCGTCAGTCATGCTGCCGACCGCGCGCCTGCCGAAGCGTTGGTGCCGATGATCCAGGGCCTGCTGCTGATCAACTCGCTGGGGTCGGCGATCAGCCCGATGATGATCTCGCCCGTCATGAATGGCTTCGGCGCGAATGGTTTGTTCTGGGTGTTCGCGATGGTCAACCTGTGCATGGTCACCTTCTTCCTGTGGCGCCGTGGCAAGCGTCCTGTGCCGGCCAACCCTGCGCCGTTTGCCGCGGCGGCCACCTTCTCGCCCACCGGCGCCGAGCTGCGGGTGACCGAAGACTTGCGTCAGGCCGCCGAAGAGCATCCGCCGATGGTCGATGCATTCAGCGGCGAGCCTGCAACGCAGGGTGACGCACGCTAGGCCGGGCACCGCTTCACGCCCGCCACCCTTGCGTCCTGGGATCAGCACTGTCGGCAAACGCAGTGCTGGCTTCCTGGACCAGCTTTCTCCACTCATCAGGCCCAATGAGCTGGGCTTTTTCCATGTCATCGGCAGACCTCAACAACTGGCCGTACCGGTCCTCAGCGTCCCCTGCCGCATCAGGCTGCAGCAGAATCTCGCGCCAGGCCTTGAGCGCGGCACGCCGCTGATCATCACTCATAGGGATACGCCATCGGCGGGCTTGCAGACTTTCGTCGCATGCGCTGCACCATGTCGAACTCATCCCGAATTTCGATAATCAACCTCGCTATAGGCTCACGCCCATTCAGTGTGGCCGTAGGAGGCCCCAGGATCAGCAGCTCCACGCCACCCGAGTCAGGGTCGAGGATTTTTATCTGGAGTGACCCATACGGATCAATCTGGCAGTTGCAGCTCAGGGGAAGCAGAGCGGATTCAATGACGTGTCGAAGTTCCAGGGTGGACAGCACGGTAGCTCCTTCAGCAGGAGCCAGCCAATACGCCCCTACCTGAAGCGAACATGAGCCTGGAGAGCCAAGCCCAAGGCCATTACCCCAAGACAGCTTGGCGGGATGACAGCCTTCCAACTGTACGCCTCACACCGCGTGCCGTTAGATCGTTTCGGCATGTAGGACTTCGCGAAGACCTTGCGCTGACAAATCAACAAACGGTTGACAACCTGCAGACAGAAAATAGAACATCGCGCCGCTTCACGAGAAGGATTCTCACCTGCACTGGTTTCGTATTGAGAATGCCCGGTATCTATTTGCAAAGGAATCACCGATGTCTGCTTGTCATCCTCCCTCCCCCCTGCGCATGCGCAAAACCGTCATCGCCGTCAGTCTTTTCAGCTCGCTGGTCAGTACCGCTACCTGGGCCGCGCCCGTTGGCTACAGCATTCCAGCCGGCTCCCTGGCGAACGCCATCGATCAGTTCGCCGCCGCCAGCGGTGTGACCGTCAGCTTCAGCACTCAGGAAACCGCTGGGTTGCGCAGTGAGGGGCTACAGGGCAACTACGCGTTGGATCAGGGCCTTACCCGCCTGTTGCAGGGCAGTGGCCTGCAGGTCCAGCAAGCGGGTGACAAGCGCTACGTGTTGGTCATGCCCAGCCAGGGCGGCGCAATGGAGCTGGGCGCCACGACCATCTCAACGGCACAACTGGGTGCCACCACCGAAGGTACCGGCAGTTACGCCACCGGCTCGGCCAACACCGCCACGGGGCTGCGCCTGTCAGCGCGCGAGACGCCGCAGTCGATCTCGGTTGTCACCCGCCAACAGATCGAAGACCAGAACCTCACGGATGTGGCGCAAGTGCTTGAGCAAACGCCCGGCGTCGTGGTCGACAGCATGGGCCCCGCCGGCAGCGACGCCAATCATATCTATGTGCGCGGGTTTGAAGTCGGCAGCATCCAGGTCGACGGCGTCAACCGGCCAAACACCTTTGGCGCCCGTGATGACCTGGCCGACATGGTCACCTATGACCGTGTCGAGGTGGTTCGCGGTGCCACGGGGCTGATGTCCGGGACCGGCGACCCCGGCGCGACCGTCAACCTGATCCGCAAGAAACCGACCCTGGAGACCCAGCGCACCCTGACACTCAAGGCCGGCTCGTGGGACAACTACCGCACCGAGCTGGATGTGTCCGGCAAGCTCTCGGAGAGCGGCAATGTACGCGGACGCTTCGTCGCCTCGAACACTGACAGCCAGAGCCACATTGATCGTCAGTCGCTGGACAAGCAGGCCGCCTACGGGGTGCTGGAGTGGGACGTCACGGATAACACGATGCTGACCGTGGGCGCCGAATATTCGGAAATGGACAGCGAAGGCGCCGGCAACCATGGCTTCCCGATGTACAAATCCGATGGCAGTCACTTCAGCCCTTCACGCTCGTTCAACTCGGCCTCGGACTGGAGCTACCACAAGCGCCGCACCAAGACCGTGTTCACCACCGTGGACCATCAGTTGGACAATGGCTGGCAGTTGAAGCTGAATGCCGAGCACAGTCGCCGCAGCTATGACGATGCCTTTGCCACGGCGGCCAATGGCACCGTCAACCCGGATGGCAGCGGCATCGGCACCTGGACCGGCCGTTGGGCAGGCGAGCCACGCCAGACATCGTTCGACCTGTCCGCCTCCGGCCCCTTCGAGCTGCTGACCCGTGAACACCAGGCTTACCTCGGCGCGAGTTACTACAGGTCCTACTACCGTAACGACGGTTTCCCACTCTGGGCGTTCCAGACCATCGACAACATCTACACCTGGGACGGCTCGCTGGCGACCCCGGATGCGATCCACACCAAATCCTCGAAAGATGCCCTGGATGAAAACCAGACCGGCCTGGTGGGGTCGGTGCGCTGGAGCCTCACCGATGATCTGTCGCTGATTACCGGGGCACGGGTGATCGACTGGAAACGCGACGAGGCGTCCACCAACCTGGAAACCGGCAACATCACCCGCACCTCGCGGGGCGAAAGCGGGGTCGTGACGCCTTACTTCGGCCTGGTGTACGACCTCAATGAAAACTGGTCGGCCTACGCCAGCTACACCACCATTTTCAAACCGCAAAGCAACAAGACGGTCAGCGGCAGCTACCTAGACCCCGAAGAAGGGGTGAACTACGAGTTGGGCCTCAAGAGCGAATTCTGGGACAAACGCCTGACCTCGGCATTCAGCGTGTTCGAAGTGCGTCAGGACAACCTCGCCGTGGCCGACGGCAGCCAGTTGGCGCCGGACGGCAACCAGGCCTATCGCGCCGAGTCCGGCACGAAAACCCGAGGTTTCGAGGCGGAAATGGCCGGGGAAATCCTGCCCGACTGGCAAGTATCGGCCAGCTACACCTACGCGGTGGTCGAGGACTCGGAAGGCAAGCGCCTGCGTACCGAGGTGCCACGCGACACCCTCAAACTGTTCACCAGCTATCGCCTGTCGTCGCTGCCGCCACTGAAAGTGGGCGGTGGCATACGCTGGCAGGGGGCGGAGTACTACAAGAACGCGGGTCCCAACAAGGAGACGTTCAACCAGGGCGCCTACAGCGTGGTTGACCTGATGGCGCAATACGCGATTACACCGCAGACCAGCGTCTCGTTGAACCTCAACAACGTGTTTGACCAGAACTACTACACCGCCATCGGTTCACGCGGTTGGTACGGTACGCCGCGCAGCGCGACGGCCACCTTGGTCTACGGTTTCTGACAGCCACCCCGCCCCACGCCTGACGCGCCGCGCTACCCCATGTGGGGTGGCCGGCGCGTTGGCTTTTCCCGCCCCCGCCCAGACCGTCATCGGCCTGCAAACTCGATCAGCCATCCTGAGTGTTGACTGTCTGAAACAGGCTCACTTCCGATGATTCGCAAAGCTCTGACCCGCGACGCCCATGCGATTGCCCAAGTGCATATCAGCAGCTGGCAAGCCGCGTATGCCGACCTGATGCCCGCCGATTACCTGAACGCACTGACCGCCACGTTGGCGCGACGCGAATCACGTTGGGCCAGCTCGATTGAATCAGGCGAGTCGGTCGTATTCGTCGCGCAGTCGAACAACCAGGTCGTCGGCTGGATAGCCGTCGGCGCAAGCCGTGACGACGATGCCGTTGGCACGCACATCGGTGAGGTCTCGGCCCTCTACGTGTCACCCGGCGCTTGGCAAACGGGTGTCGGGCTGGCCTTGTGGAAAGCAGGCCTGGAGCATTTGCGGGAGCAAGGCCATCGACGTGCAACGCTGTGGGTGCTGGCCGGCAACGAAAGAGCCATTCGTTTTTATCGCCGGGCAGGCTGCAGTGAAGAGCCAGGGAGTGGGCGTAACCTCCAAAGGGGCGGCGTCACGCTGACAGAGGTGCGATATGCATTGCTGCTGACAGACGCCCGGTGAACGTGCTGCCCGCGCCGACGACATAATAAAAATAGATGATCTTATAGAACCACAAGATAACAATTTATAATAATTAGCTTATTCCAAAAAAGACTTTCACTCAGGTTTTTTATAGGAATATCTTCACATCACAGACCGACCCCATACCTGGTGGAGGATGCCCCCACTACCGCCAGGAACCTGTAATGACGTCCGTCCCCTCCTCTTCGCCCCGCAAAACCTTGCACCTGTCCCTGCTCACCAGTTCCGTGCTGTTGGCCGCTGTGCCCGCGTTCGCCGACACCGCCCAGGAAGACGCCAAGCTCGACACCGTCACGGTGATTTCCACCGGCCTGCGTGGCCAGCAGCGCACGGTGGCCGACAGCCCGGCGCCGATTGACGTGATCAACAGCGACCAATTGCTCAAGACCGGCCGCGCGGAGTTGTCCGAGGCGATTGCCAAATTACTGCCGTCGTTCAACTTCGGCACCAATATCGCTGGCTACAACTCGGTGACACGTCCGCTGAGCAACCGCAGCCTCGGCCCGGCGTACACGCTGGTGCTGGTCAACGGCAAGCGCCGCCACAACGGCGCGACCGGCCAGCGCGGCTCCATCGACAACAGCGGCGCGAACGCGGTGGACATCGACCTGATCCCGGTGAGCGCCGTCGACCATATCGAAGTGCTCAAGGACAGCGCCGCTGCCCAGTACGGTTCGGACGCGGTGGCGGGTGTGATCAACATCATCCTCAAGAACACCCAGAGCGGCGGCCACCTGGAAACCAGCTACGGCCAGCTGTTCTCCGGCCAGGGCGAGACCATCAAGGTCGCGGGCGACCAGGGTTTCGAACTGGGCGAAGGCGGCTTCTTCCACTTCTCGGCCGACGCGCGCAAACGTGGCTCGGCCTCCTGGAACGACAAGGCCGACAGCAGCGTGCGCGCCTTCAACGACCCCGCCAAGGAAGCGGCCTGGGACCGCGTGGCGATCAAGAACGGCGACCCGGACCTCAAGGCCTTCAACCTGGCCTACAACGCCGAACTGCCGCTGGAAGACCTGACGCTGTACTCGTTCTCCACCTACGGCGAACGCGACGCCGAAGCGGCCAACTATTTCCGGCTGCCCACCGGCACCGGCGCGGTACCCGAGGTGTTCCCCGATGGCTACTTCCCGCTCAATAACATCAAGGACCGCGACTATCAGTTGCTGTTCGGGGGCAAGGGCGAGTGGGCCGAGTGGAACTGGGACCTCAGCACCACTTACGGACGCAACAACGTGCACCACTCCAGCGACCTGAACATCAACCCGTCCCTGGGCACCGCATCGCCGACCCGATTCGACAACCTGGCGACCTTTCGCTTCGAACAGTGGGTCAACAACCTCGATTTCACCCGCCGCTACGACAGCCTGTTCAACCTGACGTCACCGGTGCAGGTGTCGGCCGGCATCGAACACCGCTGGGAGCACTTCAGCACCTTTGCCGGTGATCCCGAGGGCTACGTGACCGGCACCTACCCGGCCGCCTCCGGTGCGCAGGCAGCGGTGACCATTCGCCCTGAAGACGAAGTGAGCCTGATCCGCAACAACTACGCCGGCTACCTGGACCTGGGCTTCGACCTCACCGACCGCTGGTTCCTCGACCTCGCCGGGCGCATCGAGCATTTCGACGATGACTCGGGCAACACCTTCGGGCTCAAGCTCAATTCACGCTACGAACTCACCGACACCGTGGCCGTGCGCGGCACCGTCGGCACGGGTTTCCGTGCCCCGTCGCTGACGCAGATCGGCTACACCGTCGCCGACAATCGCGTGGCCCTGGACGCCAACGGCAACGTGGTACCGGCCGTGACCCGCCTGACGCCATCGGGCAGCAACCTGGCCAAGGCCCTGGGCGGCGATGACCTCAAGCCGGAAAAATCCCGCAACCTGGGGCTGGGCCTCACCTGGCAACCGGCGCCGCGCACCAGCGTCACCGCTGATGCCTACCTGATCGACATCGACGACCGCATCGCCCTGACCAGCAACATCTATGACCGCGGCAACGGCGCGATCAATTCGATCCTCACCGCCCAGGGCGTGCCCTCCGGCACCTGGGTCAACTACTACACCAACGCCTTCGACACCCGCACCAAGGGCCTGGACGTGGTCGCTGACCACACCACCTCGCTGGATGCATTCGGCGACGTGCGCTGGAGCCTCGGTTTCAACTGGAACAAGACCACCATCGAAGGTACCCGCGACACCCCCGGCGCGCTGGCCAACTCCGGCGTGACCCTGGTGGGCCGCGATCGCCAGGGCGACCTCACCGATGCTTCGCCGAAAACCAAATGGATCCTGGGCGCCAACTGGAAGGTCTCCGACCTGGCGGTGAACCTGCAGACCGCACGCTACGGCGCGGTCAAGACCCTGGCGGTCAACCCCAGCGGCGACCGCAGCTTCGGCGCCAAATGGATCACCGACCTGGACATCAGCTACACCTTCGTCGACAGCCTGACCGTCAGCGTCGGCGGCACCAACATCTTCGATGTACGCCCCGACAAACACGCGGTGTACAGCAACCTGGGCCTGGCCGCCTACGGCAATCCACCGTTCTACCCGGGTGGCGGCTACTGGTACACCAAGCTCGCCTACGACTTCTGATCCACACCGTGCATGCACCCGAACCGCCATACGAGGGCACCCCATTGAATACCGCCACATTGATGAGCCGTCTGCTGGCCCCCTGCGCACTCGCCCTGGCCCTGGCCGCCTGCTCGCCTTCGGGTGAGCAGGCCCAGGCCAGCAAAACCCTGAACATCGCGTTCTTCGGCGACAACACCATTCTGGTCAGCGTCGACCCCTTCCAGGTGTATTGGCTGGAGCACCGCGTGTTGCTGCGCAACGTCGCCGAATCCCTGACCGACCAGGATCCGGAAACCGGCAAGATCATCCCCTGGCTGGCCAAGCGCTGGGACGTCAGTGACGATGCGCTGACCTACACCTTCCACCTGCGCAACGACGTGACCTTCAGCAACGGCGAACGCTTCGACGCCAACGCCGTGAAGACCGCCTTCGACAGCGACAAGGCCCTGGCCACCGCGCTGCCGGCCACCTTTGGCGCCACTTACCTGGCGGGCTACGACCATGCCGAAGTGGTGGATGATTTCACCGTCAAGCTGGTGCTCAACAAGCCCAACGCGGGTTTCCTGCAAGCCACCTCCACCACCAATCTGTCGATCCTGGCACCGGCGTCCTATGCCCTGAGCGTCAAGGAACGCTCCCTGGGCAAGATCATCGGCACCGGGCCGTTCGTGCTGCAAAGCTACACCCCGGAAGTCGGCGCCCATCTGGTCAAGCGCAAGGGTTATGCCTGGGCCTCGGCGAATATGAAAAACCAGGGCGAGGCCCATCTGGATGCGGTGGACGTCACCTACATCCCTGAAGAGAGCGTGCGCAACGGTCTGTTCCTGCAAGGCAAGGCCGACATCCTGTGGCCCCGCAACCCGTTCTCCGAAGTCGACCTGAAACTGTTCCAGTCCAAGGGCGCCACTATCCAGAGCCGCTCGCTGCCGGGGCCGTCGCTGAACCTGTTCCCCAACACTCGGGGCGGTCGCACCCTGGCAGACAAGCAGGTACGCCTGGCCGTGCAAAAAGCCATCGACCGCAAGAGCTACGCGAGTACCGTCTACAACTCCGAGTTTGCGGTGGTCGATGGCATCTTCGATGTGACCACGCCGTACTTCAAGAGCCAGGGCGACAAGCTCACCTATGACTCGGCGGGTGCCGAGCGCCTGCTCGACGGCGCCGGCTGGGCCAAGGGTGCCGACGGCTACCGCCATAAGAACGGCAAGCGCCTGAGCCTGAGCTACAACATCAGCCCGGCCGAAACCGCCGGCGATGTGCTGTTGCAGGACCAACTGCGCAAGGTCGGCATCGAGGTCAAGCTCAACGTCGTCACCCGCGCCGAATGGGTGGCCAACAACTCGGCCGGCAACTACGACCTGACCATCAACTACATGACCCGCGCCGACCCGATCATCCTGCAAACCATTCTTGACCCGCGCAGCGCCAACAGCGCCACCGTCGCCACCAACATTTTCGAACCCCAGGTCATCGACCAGGCCAAGGCGCTGTTTGACGCCGGCATCACCGCCACCCAGAGCCAGCAACGTGCCGATGCCTATGGCGCCCTGCAGGACCTGCTGGTGGATGAAGGCGCCGCATTCCCGGTGTATGAGCGTGTGTGGCAAGCAGCGACGGCGGCCAAGGTGAAGAATTTCCGCTGGACCGCCGAGGGCTTTGCGCTGCTGGGCGACATCGAGATCGGCACGCCATGAGCCGCTACCTGATCGGCCGTGTCGGCCAGGCCCTGCTGGTGCTCTGGGGTGCCTACAGCATCACGTACTTCATCCTCTACTTGCTGCCGGGCGATACGCTGTCGCTGATGCTCAGCGCCTCGGGCATGGAAGCCGACGCGCTATCAGTGGAAGACCTGGCCAAGGCGCGGGCTTACTACGGATTGGACAAAGGCGTGTTCGAGCAGTATTTCAGCCTCTTGTCGGGGGCGCTGCACGGTGACTTCGGCCAGTCGCTGTCGATGAACCGTCCGGTCGCCGACCTGCTGGTGGAGCGCCTGCCGCAAACCCTGTCCCTGGCCGGCCTGGCGATTGTGCTGTCGTTGCTCGGCGGCATCGGCCTGGCCTATCTGACGGCCTATATCCGCTGGCAGCCGTTGAAGAAAGCACTGACACGCTTGCCCTCCCTGGGCTTCTCGGTGCCGGTGTTCTGGATGGGACTGCTGCTGATCCAGGTGTTCGCCTTCGGCCTGGGCTGGTTTCCGGCCACCGGCAGTCGCGGTTTCGACAGCCTGATCCTGCCGGCCGTGACCCTGGCCATCCCCAGCGCGGCGGTGTACGCCCAGGTGCTGCAACGCAGTTTCCACGGCGTGTGGCAGCAACCTTACATTGCCACGGCCTACGCCAAGGGCCTGAGCCGCGCTCAGGTGCAGGCGCGCCACGGGTTCAAGAACGCCGCGTTGCCGATCCTTACCCTGATCGGCTTGCAGGTGGGCAACACGGTATCCGGCGCGGTGCTGGTGGAAACCATCTTCGCCCGTTCCGGCATCGGCCGCCTGGCCCAGGAAGCCGTGCTGCGCCAGGACATTCCGGTGGTGCTGGCGATTGTCGCGGTGTCGGCGGCCGCCTTCGTGCTGGTCAACCTGCTGGTGGACCTGCTGTACCCGTGGCTCGACCCGCGTATCTCCCACACGCCAAAGGTGTCCTGAACCATGACCCTCCTTGAGCAGAACCTGATTTCGACCAGCCCCCGGCCCACCCTGTGGCGCCGCCGCACACGCTTGCAACGCACGGCAGCCGTGGTCCTGCCCCTGCTGCGCCGGCCGGGATTTACCCTGGCGGTGCTGCTGGTGCTGTTCTCGCTGGTGGCCGCCGTGGCGCCACACGTGCTGACCAGCTTCGACCCTTACGCCACCTCCCCCGTGGACAAACTGCGCGCGCCCAACCTGACCCATTGGTTCGGCACCGATGAGCTGGGCCGCGACCTGTTTACCCGGGTGGTCTACGGCGCCAGCCTGTCGGTGCTCGCCGCGTCGCTGGCGGTGGGCATCGCGCTGCTGGGCGGATTGGGACTGGGCATCCTGTCCGGGTTTGCCGGCGGACGCATCGACTCGGTGATCATGCGCTTCGTCGATGTGCTGCTGGCGCTGCCCGGCGTATTGCTGGCCCTGGCGATTGTCACCGCGATCGGCTTCGGCACGGTGCCGGTGGCCATCGCGGTGGGCGTCGGCATCATTCCGGGATTCGCCCGCACCACCCGCGCTGAAGTGCTGCGGGTCAAGACCCTGCCCTACGTGGAAGCCGCCCGCCTGGGCGGTGCGAGCTGGGGGCGGACCTTGCTGCTGCACATTTTGCCCAACGCCTGGGGGCCGGTGGCGGTGTTGGCCACCCTGGACTTCGGCGCCGCGATACTCGCCACCGCAGGCCTGAGTTTCCTCGGCTTTGGCGCCGTGCCGCCGGCTGCCGAATGGGGCACGCTGATCGCCAACGGCCGCCACTTCCTCATCACCGCCCCCTGGGTATCGCTGCTACCGGGCCTGTTCCTGGTGGCCGTGGTGTTCAGCCTCAACCATATCGCCCGCACCTTCGAGGAGACCCAGCGATGAGCGCTTTAGTGGATATTCGCCAACTCAGTGTCAGCTACCGTTCCGGTGGGCAGCTCAATCAAGCCGTGCGCGACCTCTCGCTCAGCATCGACCAGGGCGAAACGGTGGCGATTGTCGGCGAATCCGGCTCGGGCAAATCCACCCTGGCCAACGCAATCCTCGGCCTGCTGCCAGACAGCGCCCAGATCAGCGCGGGTCAATTATGGGTGGACGGCCACGACCTGACGCGCGCCAGCGAGCGCCAGAAGCGCGCAGTACGGGGGCGCACCGTGGGCCTGGTGCCCCAGGACCCGATGGTCAGCCTCAACCCGACCCTGCGCGTTGGCCAGCAGATTGCCGAGGCGCTGATAGTCGCCCGGGGCAAGCGCTACCCCGGCGTCGACGCGGACATTGTCGAGTTGCTGCAACAAGTGGGCCTCGACAAACCGGTGCTGCGCGCCCGCCAGTACCCCCATGAACTTTCCGGCGGCATGCGCCAGCGCGTGCTGATCGCCATCGCCCTGGCTGGTAACCCCCGGCTGATCATTGCCGACGAACCCACCAGCGCCCTCGATGTCACGGTGCAGCGCAAGATTCTCGATCACCTGCAGCGCCTGGTCCGCGAACGCGGCATTTCTCTGTTGATCATCACCCACGACCTTGGCGTGGCCACCGACCGTGCCGACCGTGTGCTCGTCATGCAACAAGGCCAGGTGGTTGAACAGGGCCCGCCGCGCCAGATCCTGGTTGCACCCCGGCACACGTACACCCGCGCGCTGATCGCCGCCGCGCCGGCGTTCGCCAAACGCCGCGAACCGTTGATCCGCATCGACCCGATGGAGACGCCGATCCTCAGCCTGCACAACGTCGGCAAGACGTTTGCGCTGCCAAGGGTCAAGGGCGAAGACCACCAGTTCGTGGCGCTGGAGGACCTCAGCCTGGAGCTATACCCCGGCCAGACCCTGGCGATTGTCGGCGAGTCCGGCTCGGGCAAAAGCACCGCGCTGCGCATCGCCCTGGGCCTGGAAAAACCCAGCCATGGTCAAGTGTGGTTCGAACAGCGGGACGTGACACACCTCAGCTGGCGCGAGTTCCGCCCGCTGCGCCAACGCTTGCAACTGGTGCAGCAAAATCCATTTGCGGCGCTAGACCCGCGCTTCACCGTGTTCGACAGCATCGTCGAACCGCTGGTGTCGTTCGGCTTGCTCAAGGGCGCGGCGCTTGAGCAAGCGGCGCGCGAGCTGATCAGCCGGGTGCACTTGCCGGTGAGTTTCCTTGACCGTCTGCCACGGGAGTTGTCCGGCGGCCAGTGCCAACGGGTCGCCATCGCCCGCGCCCTTGCGTTGAAACCGGACGTGTTGTTGCTGGATGAACCGGTCAGCGCCCTCGATGTGTCCGTGCAGGCGCATATCCTTGCCCTGCTGGAAGAACTGCAACGGGAAATGGGCATCGCCTATGTGCTGGTGTCCCACGACTTGTCGGTGGTGGCCAACTTCGCCCACGAGGTGTTGGTGTTGCGCAATGGCCGGGTGGTCGAGCAAGGCACTGTCGAGAGGATTTTCAATCACCCTGCCAGCGATTACACCCGTGAGCTGATCGCGGCCATTCCGGGGCAGTCCATGACACAGGCCGCGTGATCAATAGATATACCCGGCGGTTTTGCGTAGGATAGCGCCCAATAATCATTCTCATTAGCGACCCTTTCCATGCACTCCGCCCTTCAGCCCCGCGCTGGCGCCCGCATCCTGGCAATCGAGGATGACCCGGTGCTGGCCGCCAACCTCGACAGCCACCTGTTGCAGCGCGGCTTTTGCGTCACCCTGCGCCACGACGGCCAGGACCTCCAGAACCTGCTGCGCGACGAAGCCTTCGACCTGATCCTGATGGACATCATGCTGCCAGGCGGCAATGGCCTGGAGTTGCTTGCCCAGTTGCGCAAGCGTCAGCGTACACCGGTGATCCTGATGTCGGCGCTGGGCGCCGAACAGGACCGCATCAGCGGTTTCAGCCAGGGTGCGGACGACTACCTGCCCAAGCCCTTCAGCCTGATGGAAATGGATGTGCGCATCGACGCGATCCTGCGCCGCGTGGCCTACGAGCATGCGAGCCAGGCGCCTGTGAACCCAGACCCGCAACTGCTGTTTGACGAACAGCGCGCCGATGTCAGCCGCAACGACGCCTGGGCCAACCTGACCAGCACGGAATACCGGGTGCTGCAAACCCTGGTCCAGCACCCCGCCGAAGTCCTGACCAAGGCGTTTCTCTATCAGCAGGTGATGCATCGCGCCTACTCCCAACACGACCGCAGCCTGGACATGCATGTCAGTCGTGTACGGCGCAAATTGCAGGCCATCGGCTACACCGGTGGGCGCATCGAGACCGTGCGCGGCATGGGTTATCTGCTCACGCCATTGCAATCATGACGCTGCCGGACCGGCACTCGCTGCTGTGGAAACTCACCGGCGTGCTCGCGCTGCTGTGCCTGCTGGTGATCAGCCTGCAAGCGGACCTGAGCCGGCGCGTGCACGAAGCGACCGCGTTGTTGCCCGACTCGGTCAAGCTCGCCTACAGCGATTACGCCAGGCAAGCCGAAGCGGCCTGGACTACCCAGGGCAGCCGGGGGGTCGACCGCTTTCTTGAGGATTTACGCCGACGCGAACAGGTATGGGCGGCGGTGGTGGATGAGCATTCGCGCTCGTTGTCATCCGTGCCGCTGACGCGTGCCGAGCGGCGCAAGCTGGACTTCGTCCGGCCGATGGGCTGGACGGTGGGCCGCCCTGGGGGCCGACCGACCTTTTACGTGCCGTTCAGCGACGAAAAGTCCCGGCTGGTGATGGCGCTGCCGCCGCGTTTCGACCCGCGCAAGCACAACCAGCTGTGGGATGTGTTGCTGCAGTGGGTGCTGCCGTCCGCCCTCGCGCTGATGCTCGGCTTCTTGCTCTACCGGGTGCTGATCGCCCCGGTGGTGATCCTGCGGCGCCAGGCCAACGCCCTCAGCGCCGGTGACCTGGGCGCGCGCGTAGGCCCGGCGGTGGCCGGACGTCGCGACGAACTCGGCGAGCTGGCGCGCGCCTTCGACCACATGGCCGAGCGCCTGGAGAACACCCTGACCCTGCAACGCCGCCTGATGCGCGACCTGTCCCACGAGCTGCGCACGCCGCTGTGCCGCCTGCGGGTGGCCGGCGAGCGCGAGCAGGACATGCCCGCCATGCGCCAGCGCCTCGAGCGCGAAGTGCAAGGCATGAACCAGTTGATCGGCGACACCCTGGAGCTGGTATGGCTGGATACCGAGCGCCCTGCCCCGGTGCTGGAACCGGTGGAGCTGGATCACCTGTGGTCGGTGCTGTGCGCCGATGCCAGCTTCGAGAGCGGCTGGGCCATGGAGCGGTTTCCTTGTGAGCTGCCGGCGGAGTGTCGGGTGCTCGGCAACCTCAATGGCCTGGCCCAGGCCCTGGAAAACATCCTGCGCAATGCCATTCGCCACTCACCGGACGACGGCATGGTGACTATCGGCGGTCATCACGACGGCGCGTTCTGGCAGGTGTGGATCGAGGACCAGGGCCCCGGTGTGCCTGCCGACCAACTCGAATTCATCTTCCAGCCCTTCAGCCGCCTCAACGCTGCACGCCCCGGTGGCAGTGGCTTTGGCTTGGGTTTGTCGATTGCGCGCAGCGTGGTGCAACTGCAAGGCGGCGAACTGTGGGCCGAGCATTCGGACGCCGGCCTGCGCATGAACCTGCGGCTGCCAAGTGTATAATTTGTAAATCGCATTTACTCACACTTGAGAATCAATATTATTTGCGCCACCCATGGAGACTCAGGGTGAGCCGGCGCTCACACACTCCATCGGGCCGATTCCCAAGGAGTGTTATCGATGTCCCCCAGGTTCAAACTCAATCACCTCGTTCTCGCATTGATGGCTGCTGGCCCCGGCATGTTGCTGGCGGCCGAAGCTGCCGATACGGCCCTGGTCCTGGGTGATACCCACGTTGTGGCAACCGCCGAAGAAGCGCTCAAGCAAGCCTCCGGGGTTTCGATCATCACGGCCGAAGACATCAGCAAGCGCCCGCCGGTCAACGACCTGTCGGAGATCATCCGCAAGATGCCCGGCGTCAACCTCACCGGCAACAGCGCCAGCGGCACCCGGGGCAACAACCGCCAGATCGACCTGCGCGGCATGGGCCCGGAAAACACCCTGATCCTGATCGACGGCAAACCGGTGACCTCGCGCAATGCAGTGCGCTACACCCGCTCCGGCGAACGTGATACACGCGGCGACAGCAACTGGGTGCCGGCCAACGAAGTGGAAAGCATCGAAGTGCTGCGCGGCCCGGCGGCGGCGCGCTACGGTTCAGGCTCCATGGGCGGCGTGGTCAACATCATCACCAAGCGCCCGACCCAGGACCTCACCGGTTCGATCTCGGCGTTCACCAACCTGCCCGAGGACGATGCCGAGGGCGTGACCAAACGCACCACCTTCAGCCTCGCCGGCCCGCTCACCGACGCCCTCACCTTCCGCGTCTACGGCAACCTGAACAAGACCGATGCCGACGACGCCGACATCAACAAGGCCCACACCGATGTGGCCAATGGCGCCTCACTGGCCGCCGGCCGCGAAGGTGTGCGCAACAAGGACGTCAACGGCCTGCTGAGCTGGGAACTGGACGAGCAGCAGATCCTCGACTTCGAAGCCGGCTTCAGCCGCCAAGGCAACATCTACACGGGCGACGTGGGCACCGGCGGCACCGAATCCCTCACCGCCGGCAGTACCATCAACCGCTGGCTGGGCCGTGAAACCAACACGATGTACCGTCAGAACTTCTCCGTCACCCATCGCGGCGACTGGGCCTTTGGCTCCTCCAAGGTGCTCGCGCAGTACGAGAAAACCCGCAACAGCCGCCTGCTCGAAGGCCAGACCGGCTCGGTCGATGGCGACATCAGCGCGAATGCGAGCAAAAGCACCAGCACCTACAACAGCTATCTGTTGCAGGGCGAGTTGAACATTCCGCTGGAAGTGCTGCTGCCGCAGACCCTGACCCTGGGCTCGGAGTGGAACCGCCAGGAACTCGACGACCCGAGCACCTTCGACCGCGCCATCGGCACCACCCTGCCCAACTCCGCCGCCGGTGCGCGATCCACCAGCATGGACGCGACCATGATGGCGGTGTTCGTCGAAGACAACATCGAGCTGACACCCAAGTGGTTCCTGACCCCGGGCGTGCGCCTGGACCATCACGACCAATTCGGCGCGAACTGGAGCCCGAGCCTCAACAGCGCCTACAAGCTCACCGATGACCTGACGCTCAAAGGCGGTATCGCCCGCGCGTTCAAGGCACCGAACCTGTACCAGTCCAACCCCAACTACCTGTATCGCAGCAACGGCAACGGTTGCGCACCGTCCTTGAACGGCACCGGCTGCTACGTGCTGGGCAACGACAACCTGGACCCGGAAATCAGCATCAACAAAGAGCTGGGCCTGAGCTTTGCGCGCAGCGGCTGGAGCGCCAGCCTGACGTACTTCCGCAATGACTACGAAAACAAGATTGTCTCGTCCAACAGCGAGACCGGCCGCACCGCCGCCAACGAGCCGATCCTGAAGTGGGACAACGCCAAGGATGCGGTGGTCAAGGGCTGGGAAGGCAGCGTCGGCGTGCCGTTGCTGGGCGAGAACGGCGAGACCCTGAGCTGGAACACCAACTTCACCTACATGCAGGACAACACCGACAGCGACGGCAACCCACTGTCCGTGGTGCCCAAGTACACGGTCAACACCATGCTCGACTGGCAGGTCACCGAGGCCCTGGCCCTGAGCCTGACCGGCACCTATTACGGCAAACAGGAGCCCCGCGACTTCAACCCCACCCGTGACGTGGCGGTGACCGCCACCAACGAGATGAAAACCCTCGACCCGTACCACGTGTGGGGGATGGGCGGCACCTATGCACTGAACAAGCACCTTTCGTTCGGCGCCGGTATCAGCAATATCTTCGACAAGCGTGTGTACCGCGAAGGTGCCGGCACCAGCGCCGGGGCCAGCACCTACAACGAGCCGGGGCGCGCCGTGTATGCGTCGGTGACGACCTCGTTCTGATCAACGCCGCCAAAAAAGCCCGGCCGTTTCCACGGCCGGGCTTTTGCGTGAGCCACCGCTGAACAAAACCGTCCGCGTCCACTGATGAGCCACCCCGATGAAAAGCACCCCACATTATTGGCCAACCGTATCGCGCATCATCGCCGCCGTGCTGGGTGGCTACTGCTTCACGTATGCCTTCACCGCCGCCCTCGCGCGCCTGTTGCCGCTGGACAAGGTCGACGCCCTGATCATTCCCAGCCTGTTTTCCTTCGCGGTCTACACCGGCGCGGTCCTGTGGGCCTTCGCCTGCCGCAGCGCCCGCCGCGCCTGGGCTGGACTGGGGCTGGCGATCCCGCTGGCGATCATCGGGTTCTGGTCGAACGGGCTGGAGTACCTGGGATGAAAACCAAGACCATTACCCAATCGCTGTCCTGGCTGCACACCTGGAGCGGCCTGCTGTTTGGCTGGTTGCTGTTTGCGATTTTCCTCACGGGCACCCTGGCGGTGTTCGACAAGGAAATCGACGCCTGGATGCAGCCGGAAGTACCCACCCACCCTTTCAGCCAGGCCGAAGCCGCACAACGCGCGCTCGCGTACCTGCAAGCCCAGGCACCCGGCGCCAGCGCGTGGAACATTGGCCTGCCCACCGAGCGCTCGCCGGAGTTGACCGTGTCCAGCGGCGAACAGCGCCGGGGCGGCGGCAAGACCCTCGACCCCAACACCGGCGAGTTGGTGAAGACCCGCGAAACAGCGGGCGGCGGGTTCTTTTTCCGCTTCCACTTCACCCTCAACCTGCCGCGCGCTATCGGTATCTGGATCACCGGCCTGGCGGCCATGGCGATGCTGGTGGCGTTGGTCAGCGGCATCGTGATTCACAAGAAGATCTTCAAGGAATTCTTCACCTTCCGTCCCGCCAAGGGCCAGCGCTCCTGGCTCGATGCGCACAACGCCACGGCCGTGCTGGTGTTGCCGTTCCACCTGATGATCACCTACACGGGGCTGGTGATTTTCTACCTGATCTACATGCCGGCGGCGATGAACGCGCTGTTCGACGGTGACCGTGACGCGGCCAGCCGAGCCCTGCGTGGCGCCCCCAGCGAACAGCATGCCGGCCGCCCCGGCGGTGAAGCGCGTGGGGAACGGGCCAGGCCCGCGGCGCACAGCGCAACACTGACGGACCTCGCGCCGGTGCTGGCTGAAGCCGAGCGTGTCATGGGCCCGGTGGCGGGGTTGTCGATCCAGAACCCGGGACGCAGCGACGCACGCATCGAGGCGCGCCCGGTGCTGGGCAATCGCATCGAACTGACCAAGGGCATGAGCATGGTGTTCGACGGCGTCTCCGGCAAGGTGCTGCGCCTGCCGACCGTGAGCCGACCGAGCCTGCTCACGCAAAAAGTCATGGCCGGGTTGCACTTCGCGCAGTTCGGCGGCTACCCGATGCGTTGGCTGTACTTCATCTGCGGACTGGCCAGTTGCGCAATGATTGCCAGCGGGTTGGTGTTGTTCACCGTCAAGCGGCGTCGACGCCACGATCAGGAAGGCGTGATAGGCGCGCTGCTGTATCACGCGGCGGAACGTCTCAACGTGAGTATCGTCGCCGGGCTCAGCCTGGCGTGCGTGGGCTTGCTGTGGGCCAATCGCCTGCTGCCGCTTGAGTTGGCCGAGCGTGGTGCGTGGGAGGTGCGCGTATTCTTCCTCATCTGGCTGGCAAGCCTCGGCCACGCCATCGTGCGCCCTTGGCGCGCAGCCTGGCGCGAACAACTGGGCGTCACCGCGCTGCTGTGCCTGAGTGTGCCGTTATTGAACCTCGTGGTCGTCAACCGGGGCGACGCGTTCTACTTGGAACTCACCTCGGTGGCGTTGGGTGCCCTGTTCGCCTGGCTTTGCTGGAAACTCAGCCAACCGCCCGCACAACGAACGGCTGCGCGCAGCGCCCGACACGCCGTGGAGGCGCCATGAACCTCACGTTGATCGCCAGTCTGTTGCTGGCCTACTGCGGCATGTTGGGCTTGTGTTTCGGGCTGGAACGGCATTACAAACACCTCGGCTATCGCCTGCCTGCCAAAGGTCTGCTGCGCGTGTGGCGCAGTGCCGGCTGGCTCGCGCTGGCCGCCAGTCTCTCCGGCTGCGTCCTGGCCTGGGGATGGGCAATGGGGCCCGTGGGCTGGCTGGGCCTGCTCTCGCTGGCGGGTTTGGCGCTGGTATTTGTGTTGCCCTATGCGCCGCGTGCAGGGTTGTGGATCGGCGGTTTGAGTTGGCCGCTGCTGGGCATACTGGCGTGCTTGTAACGACTGTGGGAGGAGACGCGGTGAACCTGATGCACCGAGTCGCCTGCATCGCAGGCAAGCCAGCGCCCACATTTGAATCGTGCACGCTTCAGATGCCCTGCTCCGCCAACTATGCCCGACTGGGTAACAGTCTTTTGTCATCACTGATATTGATAGCACCCTAACGAAGCCCCCATTCTAGGGGGCTTCGTTCGCACTTATATCATTCCGAATGATAGTTACCTTCGCTTCATTCGATTCGTGACATAGCACCCCGCCGCGCATGATCCGCCCATCTCAAATACATTGGCGGATGCACCTCATGGAACAGTCACTCAAACATTTGCGCTTCCCCCTGGCGATTTTAGCCGTGGTGGTGATGAGCGCGTGCGGCAAGACCCCGGATCAAACGGCCGCCATGCCTGCTGCCAAAGTCAGCGTGGCCAAGGTACTGGAGCAGCCGGTCAACGAGTGGGACGAGTTCACCGGCCGCCTCGAAGCACCGGAAACCGTACAGATTCGTCCACGGGTCTCGGGCCAGATTGACCAAGTCGCTTTCACCGAAGGCGCTTTGGTCAAGAAAGGCGACCTGCTGTTCCAGATCGACCCGCGTCCGTTCCAGGCTGAAGTGCGTCGCCTCGAAGCCCAGCTTGCCCAAACCAAAGCCGCGGCCACCCGCAGCGACAATGAAGCCCAGCGCGGCGAGCGCCTGCGCCAGAGCAACGCGATTTCCGCCGAACTCGCCGACTCGCGCACCACCGCAGCCCAGGAAGCCCGCGCCGCCGTCGCCGGGATCCAGGCGCAATTGGACCTGGCCAAGTTGAACCTGAGCTTCACCCGCGTCTCCTCGCCGATCAGTGGCCGCGTCAGCCGTGCCGACATCACCGCCGGCAACCTGGTGACCGCCGACGTCACCCCGCTGACCAGCGTGGTCTCCACCGACAAGGTCTACGCCTACTTCGACGCCGATGAGCGCGTGTTCCTCAAGTACACCGAACTGGCCCGCCAAGGCCGTCGCGGTGCAACTACCCCGGTGTACCTGGGCCTGTCCAACGAAACCGGCAACCCGCACCTGGGCCAGATGAACTTCGTCGACAACCAGGTCAACCCGGCCACCGGCACCATCCGTGGCCGCGCCGTATTCGACAACAGCAAGGGCGAGTACACCCCTGGCCTGTACGCCCGACTGAAACTGGTCGGCAGCGGCACCTACTCCGCCGTGTTGATCAATGACGAAGCCGTCGGCACCGACCTGGGCAAGAAGTTCGTACTGGTGATGGACGGCGACAAGCCGGCTTATCGCGCAGTGGAACTGGGGCCGAAAATCGAAGGTTTGCGCATTGTGCGCAGCGGCCTGACCAAGGACGACACCGTGATCGTCAAGGGCCTGCAACGCGCACGTCCAGGCTCGCCGGTCACCCCGGAAACCATCCCGATGGCCAGCAAGGAAACCCTCGCCGCCTTGGCCCAACAACGACAAGCGCTTGAAGCGAGCAACCTCGAACAAGTGGCGCCGGAAAAAACCGCGCCCAAGCTCGCAGCCGTTGCGGCTCCACGCGGTTAAGGGATACAACTCAAGATGAATTTTTCCAAGTTCTTCATTTCGCGGCCGATCTTCGCAGCGGTGCTGTCGCTGCTGATCCTGATCGCCGGCGCAATCTCGCTGTTCCAATTGCCCATCAGCGAATACCCGGAAGTGGTTCCGCCGACCGTGGTGGTGCGCGCCAACTTCCCCGGCGCCAACCCCAAGGTGATCGGTGAAACCGTGGCCGCACCGCTGGAGCAGGCCATTACCGGCGTCGAGAACATGCTGTACATGTCCTCGCAGTCGACCGCCGACGGCAAGCTGACGCTGACCATCACCTTCGCCCTGGGCACCGACCTGGACAACGCGCAGGTGCAGGTGCAGAACCGTGTGACCCGGACGCAGCCAAAGCTTCCAGAGGAAGTGACGCGCATCGGTATTACCGTGGACAAGGCCTCCCCCGACCTGACCATGGTGGTGCACGTCACCTCACCGGATCAGCGCTACAACATGCTCTACCTGTCCAACTACGCCATCCTCAATATCAAGGATGAGTTGGCACGCTTGGGCGGTGTGGGCGATGTGCAGTTGTTCGGCATGGGCGACTATTCCCTGCGTGTGTGGCTGGACCCGAACAAGACCGCTTCGCGTAACCTGACCGCCACCGATGTGGTGACCGCCATTCGTGAGCAGAACCGTCAGGTTGCAGCCGGTGCGCTGGGTGCGCAGCCTGCACCCAACGACACCAGCTTCCAGCTGTCGGTCAACACCCAGGGCCGGTTGGTCACTGAGGAAGAGTTCGAAAACATCGTCATTCGCGCCGGTGACAATGGCGAAATCACGCGCCTCAAAGACATCGCACGGGTTGAACTGGGCTCCAGCCAATACGCGCTGCGCTCGTTGATCGACAACCAGCCGGCCGTGGCGATCCCGATCTTCCAGCGCCCTGGCTCCAACGCCATCGACATCTCCAATGACGTGCGCGCCAAGATGGCGGAGCTGAAGAAAAGCTTCCCTGAGGGCATGGACTACCGCATCGCCTATGACCCCACCGTGTTCGTGCGGGGCTCGATTGAAGCGGTCGTGCACACGCTGTTCGAAGCACTGATTCTCGTGGTGCTGGTGGTGATCCTGTTCCTGCAGACCTGGCGTGCCTCGATCATTCCGTTGGTGGCGGTGCCGGTTTCGTTGATCGGTACGTTCGCGGTGATGCACCTGTTTGGCTTCTCGCTCAACGCGCTGTCGCTGTTCGGGCTGGTGTTGGCGATCGGTATCGTGGTGGACGACGCCATCGTGGTGGTGGAAAACGTCGAGCGCAACATCGAGCTGGGGCTTGAGCCCTTCCCCGCCACTGAAAAAGCCATGAGCGAAGTGACCGGCCCGATCATCGCCACCGCCCTGGTGCTGTGCGCGGTGTTTGTTCCGGCCGCCTTTATCAGCGGCTTGACCGGGCAGTTCTACAAGCAGTTCGCCTTGACCATCGCGATCTCGACCGTGATCTCGGCATTCAACTCGTTGACTTTGTCCCCAGCTCTGGCAGCGGTGTTGCTCAAGGGGCACAACGCACCCAAAGACGGGTTCTCACGGTTCCTCGACAAGATGCTCGGCGGCTGGTTGTTCAAACCGTTCAACCGCTTCTTCGACAAGGCCAGCCATGGCTACGTCGGTACCGTGCGCCGCGTGATCCGTGGCAGTGGCATCGCGCTGTTCCTGTACGCCGGTCTGATGGTGCTGACCTGGCTGGGTTTTGCCCACACCCCGACCGGTTTCGTACCGGCCCAGGACAAGCAGTACCTGGTGGCCTTCGCCCAACTGCCGGACGCCGCGAGCCTTGACCGCACTGAAGACGTGATCAAGCGCATGTCCGACATCGCCTTGAAACAGCCGGGCGTGGAAAGCGCGATTGCGTTCCCGGGCCTGTCGATCAACGGTTTCACCAACAGCCCGAACAGCGGCATCGTGTTCGTGACCCTGAAACCGTTCGACGAGCGTAAAGACCCAAGCATGTCTGCCGGAGCAATTGCCGGTGCGTTGAATGGCAAGTACAGCGACATCCAGGAAGCCTACATGGCGATCTTCCCGCCGCCGCCGGTACAGGGGCTGGGCACGATTGGCGGCTTCCGCCTGCAAATCGAAGACCGTGGCAACCTGGGTTATGACGAGCTGTACAAAGAAGTGCAGAACGTCATCACCAAGAGCCACAACGTGCCGGAGCTGTTCGGCCTGTTCACCAGCTACACGGTCAACGTGCCCCAGGTCGATGCCGCCATCGACCGCGAAAAGGCCAAGACCCACGGCGTGGCGATCAGCGACATCTTCGACACCCTGCAGATCTACCTGGGCTCGTTGTACGCCAACGACTTCAACCGCTTTGGCCGCACCTACCAGGTCAACGTGCAGGCTGAGCAGCAGTTCCGCCAGGACGAAGACCAGATCGGCCAGCTGAAAGTACGCAACAACAAAGGCGAGATGATCCCGCTGGCGACCTTTATCAAGGTCAGCGACACCTCGGGGCCGGACCGCGTGATGCACTACAACGGCTTTATCACCGCAGAAATCAACGGCAACGCTGCTCCGGGCTACAGCTCGGGCCAGGCTGAGGCGGCGATCGAGAAACTGCTGAAAGAAGAGCTGCCCAACGGCATGACGTATGAGTGGACCGACCTGACCTATCAGCAAATCCTCTCGGGCAATACCGCGCTGTTCGTGTTCCCCCTCTGCGTGCTGCTGGCGTTCCTGGTACTGGCCGCCCAATACGAGAGCTGGAGCCTGCCACTGGCGGTGATCCTGATCGTACCGATGACCCTGCTGTCGGCCATCACCGGGGTGATTATCTCGGGTGGCGACAACAACATCTTCACCCAGATCGGCCTGATCGTACTGGTGGGCCTGGCGTGCAAGAACGCGATCCTGATCGTCGAGTTCGCCAAGGACAAACAGGCCGAGGGCCTGGACCCGCTGGCGGCGGTACTGGAAGCTTGCCGCCTGCGTCTGCGGCCGATCCTGATGACCTCGTTCGCGTTCATCATGGGTGTGGTGCCGTTGGTACTGTCCAGCGGTGCCGGTGCCGAAATGCGCCATGCCATGGGTGTGGCGGTGTTCTCCGGGATGATCGGCGTGACCTTCTTCGGCCTGTTGCTGACACCGGTGTTCTACGTACTGATCCGTCGATATGTAGAGCGCCAGGAAGCACGCAAAGCGGCCAAGGCCTTGAAGCTGGAGACACAGCAATGAGTGTGAAAGTATTCCTCCCGAGCTTGCTGGTACTGGCGCTGAGCGCCTGTGCCGTAGGCCCTGACTACAAGACCCAGACGCCGGAGGCGGCGAATATCACGGCCGCTGCCGATGCCAGGCAGTATGACCATGCCAAGTTCGAAGGCATCTGGTGGCAGCAGTTCGAGGACCCGACGCTCAACCAGTTGGTGACTCAATCGCTGCAAGGCAACCGTGATCTGCGCGTGGCCTTTGCCCGCCTTCGGGCCGCACGGGCGATCCGCGATGACGCCAGCAATGACGCCATGCCGACCATCACCAGCCGCGTCAGCAGCGACCAGGGCAAAGGCCAGATTCCGGGCCAGACCACCAGCCGGGTGAAGACCGAGCGCTATGACCTGGGCCTGGACATGGCTTGGGAGCTGGACCTGTTCGGCCGCATCCAGCGCAACCTGGAAGCCACCGACGCCGACCAGCAAGCGGCCGAAGCCGACCTGTACCAGCTACAAGTCACCATGATTGCGGAACTGGTGGACGCCTACGGCCAACTGCGCGGCGCTCAGCTGCGTGAACGCATCGCCCTGGACAACCTGAACAACCAGCAGGAATCGCGCACCATCACCGTGAGCCTGCGGGATGCCGGTGTCGGTGATCAGCTCGACGTGGAACGCGCCGACGCACGCCTCGCCGGGGTTGAAGCCAGCGTGCCGCAACTGCAGGCCGAACAAGTGCGCGAGCGTAACCGCATCGCCACCCTCCTCGGCCAGCGCCCGGACAAGCTGACGGTCGACCTGAGCCCCAAAGACCTGCCGGCGATTGCCAAGGCCTTGCCGATCGGTGACCCCGGCCAACTGCTGCAACGTCGCCCGGACATCCTCAGCGCCGAACGCAAGTTGGCCGCCGCCACCGCGCGCATCGGCGTGGCCAAGGCCGATCTGTTCCCACGGGTCAGCCTCAGCGGCTTCCTTGGTTTTACCGCTGGGCGCGGTTCGCAGATCGGCTCGTCTGCCGCCAATGCCTGGGCACTCGGCCCGAGCATCACCTGGGCTGCGTTCGACCTGGGCAGCGTGCGCGCCCGTCTGCGTGGTGCAGATGCGCAGGCCGAGGGTGCACTGGCGACCTACGAGCAACAGGTATTGCTGGCACTGGAAGAATCCGAAAATGCCTTCAGTGATTACGGCAAGCGCCAGCAGCGGCTGGTCTCGTTGATCCGCCAAAGCGAATCCAGCCGCGCCGCCGCCGACCTGGCTGCGATTCGCTACCGCGAAGGCACCGTGGACTTCCTGGTCCTGCTCGACGCCCAGCGCGAACGCCTGGCCGCCGAAGACGCCCAGGCCCAGGCCGAAGTCGATTTGTATCGCGGCATCGTGGCGATCTACAAAGCATTGGGCGGTGGCTGGCAGCCGGACACGGTGGTGGCCAGCAGCAAGTGATGTAAAGAGCTCCTTTGGTTGGTCGCATCCAGCCAATTTTTAGCCCCGCGGCCCATTCGGACGTGGGGCTTTTTTTTAGATTGAGTGTGGGATTGGTCTTAAATAGTTGAGGGATTTAACTGTAGGACATGAGGAATTAAAACGTGGGTAGTTTCCTAGTCCCGCCTGGGTGACACCGATTAGCGAATATTGGCCAACCTGGCGTTACTGACATCGCTGGAATAGGCTCAAACTTGTAATTAAAGAAACCATCATGAGCGTCGACAAGCGGATGTAACGTCTAACTTTTCGGAGCGTTTCCATCATGGCTATTCTGTTGACGGCTGAGCAAATGCGACATACCAAAGCGTCGAATCCTTTTCAGATAAGGAACCCTGAGCGGGTGACGAATCAGTTTACGATAACAGAGGGGGACAAGGCTGCGCAGACATTGAAGTTGGGTGACAAGGAAGAAATCATCGAACTGAAAAAGTTTTTGAAGAATTATGACATGACCTCCATTAGCACAGATGAGCTCAAAGCTGTTGGCAGGCGACTCTATGACAGCAAAATGATCAACGAACGATCGTTCGGCATGTTTATTTCGGGAAATGGCGCCTCTGACATCAAGGGAAATCAAACCGACACCCACATAAAATTCAATGCAATCGCCCTTTTCAATGAAAAGCTTGAAGACACAATTGCCTACTTCAACAGTGACCCAAGCATTATCAGACGAGAAGGAGCAACCGATCATTTGCAGGGTATGATCAATGCAAACCATGCAATTAATGCACTTTCATACTTTATCAACTCTAGCCGCAGCAACCTCTCTATCGACGAAAATATCTAGCAGTGCATTTCCACCAAATGCGCCAGAAAATCTGGCGCACACAGACGGTTAGAGGTCACCTACCATATCGCGCTGTACCTGAATAAGCCTTTGGAAGCGGCTCATTATTTTTTACCCTCACTCGATATGAGCCAAGTGGCCCATTATACGATGCACTGTTGCTTATCCCGAAGGTTTCACGCTTCCATGAACCGCTTACCAAGCGTTCAATATAAAGCTCGGGCGCTCTACCGACGCCTAACGCGGAAATGCGCGTCTCTATATTCGCATGGGAGCATCCACCCGATGACGTGACAGTAAACGGACCATGGGCCGTTTGCTCACTATCACCCGGCACTATCCCTGTAAAGCTATCGGTAATGTACAAACACACCGCATTCGCCTGAAACGACATCAGCGCCAACGCCAATAACGGTATTGCAAAAAGACTTTTCATGATTTCACCTCACGTGTAAACCCATCAAGATTTTTGCGATTCTGGCAAATCAACAGGCAGTGTTATTCACGCATAGGCCACCCTCCATTTAACGGTGCGCATCTGCCTTGGCATAACGCGCCCCCCGGATAAACCGAACAAGGTCAACAGCAGGAACTATGCTGACGACTATGCACGACTTATCACACAGGGTAAGCCGGCCGCTTCCTAAACTATTGAACGAACATTCTGTAGTACGGGAGAAGCACTACGTAGGTAATGTCCTAATACCGCCTTGCCGCGTCACTTCATCCACACTCGCCGTCAGCGCCATTGGAAAACGGATCGCACCACATCCACTATTTTCACGGTTTTTTCGCCCGGTGCGGGTACTTTGCCAAACACGCCCACAATCTGCCCATTCCGTTCATTGCGGGCGAGCAAATAACCCGGTGGTGGTCGGTCGGACACGGACCGCTTGTCAATAATGCGCACCGCCACCGTTTCCTTGATAAGACCACCGCCGGACCGTGCGACGGCACCGTCGATGGCTGCCATATTGGCCTCGAACAAGGGGCGATTGTTCGCGGCCTGGTCGAGCAGGGCCGCAACAAATGCGGTGGAGTCCGCGTTGTGCATCTGGGGATCGCGGGCGAACAGGCTGACGGTGCCGTCCTCGACATCGCCGCTCACGTAACGGAAGTCCTTTGGGTTGGTGGACTTGCCCAGGTTGAGCAAGTCCACGATGTCTTCGCGCGCGCCGCGCAACTTGCCGGCGTACACAAAATCGTCATCGGCCGGCATACCGTGGCTCACCTCATGAATCAGCGTATTGGCCAAGGTGTCATCACTGCTGCCCATGTCGCGGTAATACTGCATCGCCCCATCGACATTGACTTCGATGTATTTCTCATTGAGCGCACCCGCCTTGTAGTCCGCATAACTGGAAGGTTGCAGTTGGGCCGACCAGCCGGGCTCACTGCTGTGTATAAAGTCGATGTTGTCCATTTTCAATTGGCCCAGGTCAGCTTTCATAAGCTGCTGTTTGCGTTGCAGCGCCTTGAGCGTTTCAGGTGTGTCGGAACCGTAAAACAGCCGGGCGACTTTTTTAGTGTCTTCAACGTGACCCGGGGCCTGGGCTGTGCGAATCGCGGCATCCAGCCTTGCCCGCGCAATCGGCAACGAACGCTGGATGGCCTGGCGGCTTTGCTCAGTGATGGACAATGGCGATGGGGGCACCGTGCTCGGTGTGGCGATACTTCCTCTGTCCACCCTGCGCATTTGCCTCGCGGGTTGCCTCGAGCCAACGGTGGCGGCTGCACGGTGAGCAGCAATGTCTTGGCTGCTGACAGACGCAGCCCTGCTAGATGGTGCCCGCGCAGCGACCGCTGGTGGTACGGACGGTTGGCTCCAGCCACGACTGAGAATGTGCCCGCCCTCGATAAACTCCCCGGGCGCAGGCGCGAGGAAATCCTTGAACGCCACCTCGGCCGAACGCAGGTTGGAAAAGTCCTTGTACTTGATCAGTGCCTTGGCGCTCGCATCCCGATAGGCCCGCATCAGCGCAGGCTCCGGCAAAATCATCGGCTCCGCCAGCGAAGGCATGCCTTTACTGGCAAATTGCGGCGCGGTCAGGTCAAAAGCGTAGGTCTTGCCCTGGTAATCGCCGATGGGGAAGAAGTGATTAAACACGCCGTCCGGATTGCGCGAGTTCCAGATCAGCATCGAGCGGTACTTGATGTTCTCGAACCCGTTGTCCTTCATGAATTCACCGACGATGTCCGCGGCATTTGCACAATCGCCCGCTGGCGCGATGAACGCCTTCTCCAGCCTTGGATTACGGCGCAAATGGTCCATGAAGCCACGCATGGCCGGTGGTAACGCTGCCGAAGAGTCAGCATCTATCTGACGCAAGGGCTCTACCCGGGTATCAATGACAGCCTTGGCCGTTGGCGCGACAGGTTTCACCGGCATGCTCTTCTTGACTGCGGCCACGGGAGGCGACAGTTGCTGCTCGGCCAATTTGACGAGGGACTTGAAACCCTCGCCTCTGCCGTCCTGAAGCTGAGCCAAGGCATAGAATATTCTGGCCGTCGGATCATTGTGGGCGGGATAAGGCTGCAGAGTCTGGGTCAGCGCAAACAGCCATTCGGCGCGGGACATGCCCTTTGGGACGGCTAGGGAGTCAAGATTTCGAGCGAAAGCACCATGAGCGATATCAGACCCCATCAGGCCGTCCCGCCCCGAGGGGCGAAAAACCTGCGGTATCGTGCTGGCTGACGTACCGGACATCGCGCGATTTATCTCATCGAGCGTGCTGATACTGGTCAAGTCGGCGTTTCGAAACTGTTCGATAACCTGACGCACCCTTCCTTCCGGCACCTTTACACGGCTGGACGCAGCAATCCAGGACGCCGCAGCCTGCGTTGGCGGGCCACTGGCCTCGAGCGGTTGCAAGGTCGGTGGATGGCGGGTCATTGTGCGCAGGAACTTGTTATTGGCCTCCAGTCGGGTCCACTCATCTTCAAGCAGGCTGCGCGCACGCTGGGTGGCTACACGCTCACCCGCCAGGTTCAACGATGGCTGGCCGGCATCGGTGGTGACCTGCCGCAGGTTATGGGTCACCGACTGCCTTACACTCTGCTGAGTGGTCTCCAGGGCAAGTCGCCTGCCCACGTTGGTATCCAACAGTTTGTCGGCGAGATACGTGCCTCGCTGCACATCGTTCAGTTGCAGCCAACCCGCACCTGGCACGGGTTTGCTACCCCCCTGGGTGACGGCAACGCCCATCCTTTGCCACGTATTCGACACGGAAGCCGCACTGCCGAACGCCTTGGCGTCGATGGCTGGCGCGCGGGGCAACGGGCCGGCACCGGTTGCCAAACGTTTTGCCGCGACTTCCTTGAGCACCCGCGGCATGTTGCTCTGGATGTATCGGTTGGCGAAACGCTGATAGCCGATCTGCGAAGCCACACGGTTGGCAACGCTCGCGCCCTGGACCACCTTGACTGAGCCCTCCACCGCCACAGGCAATGCCACCTGCAGCCCTGCCGCTACCAGTGATCCCACGGCTTGACGCTGGGCGGCGTCGCGTTCGATCGGTTCATCACTGATGCTGGCGTGAAGGTGGCTCACACCGCTGCTGGCCAAGCTGACGCCAGCACCCGCGCCAGCCAACATGGCCCGGGACAAGAGTGTTCCCGTCCCGGGAGCCATGAACATGAGCGAGTAACTGTAGAGGTCCATTATGCCTTTGATCACTTCGAGCGCCTCAAGCCCGAATTGCTCCCAATCGGTGAAAATCAGGGTGTCGATGTCCGAGCGGATACGATCCATGCTGGAATCGTAAAGCCCTTGGCTCAGCTCCATGATGTTTTCACACGGCTCGAAGGAAAACGGCTTGACGTTGACCTGGCCGCCATTGAGTGGCATCCCAATCAGGGCATTGTTTGAGAACTGCGTTTTGCTGACGTCGAATGCAGCGGGATTTCTTGCGGTTTTCAATTGTTCGAAAAGATCGAGTTTTATCTGTATCCACTGCTTGAATTCAGAATCCGTAGGGTAAACGGGCGCGTTCTCGCTGCGGCGCTCACCCAGTTTCCAATAAGCGTTGGTCTGTTCGCCAATGTAGAAGCATTTATCGTCGTCCACGCTGCACAGCACGGCCGTTTGCCCTTGGGTCACCGCGAATACACCGTTGACCGTCGCACCATGGAATTTGACGTGGGACGCCTGCCGGTCGCCATTCATAAAGTCAGCCATCAACACATGACCCGGGTGGTCGACGTGAGTGGACGCCACGTAGTTGCTGGCCGCATTGTTCACCCTTGCCCCGTAAAAGGTCAGCCACGACTCCTCGAGACCAGGCCGTTGTTTGTAAGCTGAAAAATCGGCCTCCAGACGGCCCCTGAGCTTGCCTTTGTCAATGAAGTCCACCAACGGCTTTTGCTCGATACTGACGACTTTGAAACGCCGCCCAAATTGATCACGCATCAGACGCACATCATTCAAATAGGTACCCGTCACGACTTCCTTGAGGGTGTAGGACTTGGTTTTTGCCACGGCCGCAGTGATGTGCAGATTCGGATCATCTGGTTGGGCTTCTTTGTAGACCACCTTGATTCGACTCTGAGGATTCAGGTTCGTAGCCGTCCCGGTGCTGTTTTGAAACTCACGGATCGACGCCTCGATAGCCGCATCTACAACGGCCGAAGGTTGCAGGATTGGGGCATACAACGTATTCATCCAGGCAACCGCCTGATCGATGGCGCCGTCCATCTTGCTCACCAGGATTTTCTCGTAGCCTGCCCGCTGCGCGGCTTCCCGAACCTGGAACCGCTGCATCCCGGAGGCGGTGGCGTTGGCCAGCAACGTGTCATCGATCGAAGTGTCGACGTGACCGGACGTGCGAAGCAACTCGCCATAGGTCAGGGTGCTGCCCGGAAGTCTGCGGTTGAGTATCGAGGCCATCGACCCTGCAGCCGGTTCATGACGTTGCACAGCGCTGCGCCGCTCGCGCGATGCGTATGTGTTCAGCGCCTCATTGAGCAACTGTCCGAGTAACGCATCAGGATGGCCGGGCACTGGCGTGGCAAGCGCGATGTCCACGTCCTTATCCAACATTGTCAGCCCGCCCGGTGTTACCGGCTCTTCAAGGCCCGGGGATGGCGGCAGGCACCAATGGCTGTAAAAAGTACTGACGGCTCCATAGGTCAGCAGGGTCATCAACGCCAATGACGTATTTTGCTCAATGGCCTGGCCCACGCGCTGCGTCATCAGCAGTCCTCGACCGAGCAACCAGGCGCCCAAGGCGCCCGCCATGTGCTGGATCTCGTGCCCAGCGCCGTGAGCCTGCGAGATCAACGTGGTTTCCCGGTACACCTCATTGGCCACACCATAGCCACCAGAAGGCGCAGCGCTCGCCTTGCCCACCAGATCCCTGAGCAGCACCCGGACTTCCTCAAGATCCGCAGCTTCAGCACCCGGCAAACTGAGCGCTGCATCAACCGGGCTCAATAGCTGGCGGGCCTGGGCGGTGAATGCCTCCAGCCACTGCTTATCCGCTGGCATGGCGGCGGCTCGCTTTTCGCTCAGGTCATCGACAATATTCTTGCCGTGATCCACGGCTGCCGCCCGCCGTGCATCGTCAAGGTATAATCCGGCCTGGTTTTCTTGAAGGCGGTCAGGGCGTGTGCATTGCTGGTTGTATAACCCCCAGGCGGCGTCTGCTGCCGCCTGGATGCCCTGCCCGGCCTCCTGCAGCCCGCGGTAGGTCGTGAGATTGATCAACGGCAACAAGGGCGCCGTGTCTTTTGCCAGCGCCTGGCCGATGTCAATGGCGTAGGCGAATTTGGCGGCTTCAAAACGTTCTTTCAATCGATCGATCTGTGTCTGGACGACCGCAGCCTTGTCGGCGCTGAGCCCTTTGAGCGAACTCTCCGCATCCAGCACCTGTTCGCCCATCTGCGCCAATGCTTGCGCGGTGGCGAGGGGTATGTAGCGTTTGTTCAATTGCCGCAGGCGCTCTTCGGCCTTCCATGCCGCCTGCATTGAACGGTTGGGAAGATGCCCGGGTTTGTGACCCGAGCCGGCCATTTTAAAGCCGTCCCACAAGTCCTTGATTTTCTGACCGGTGCTCAACGGGTACTGGCGCACATCCTCATAGCGCGCATGGCGCAGATGCTGGCGATGCGCATTGGAAACCTGCTTGATTTCCTTGCTCAACTCGCGCAGTTCCGCCTGAAGTGCCTGCGCTTCAGTCGGGACGCCTGGCGCTGTGTTTTCGGTACGCAGAAGTGACGAACCGGCACCTGGCGCCGCTCCCTCGGTTGGACGATGGGTGGAACTGATCGACAGCGGCATCGGACGCATTCTTGAGTGAGAAAGGATCCCTCAAGCGTTACGGAGTTGACCTGTCTGGCCTATCGGATTTTTCGCAGGACGTTGTAGTTCCTGGTTGCCAATGCCAGCGGTCAACCCCGGCTGAACTCATTCAGAATCACACTTCGATAGTGCCCCGGATTGGATCCCACCCACTTGCGGAACGCCTTGTAAAAAGAGCTGGTGTCGGCAAACCCCAAGCGCACCGCAATGTCCGCAAAGCTGATGTGGGGTTCCGCCAGCCACACAATCGCCAGCTCCTTGCGGACACTGTCCTTGATCCCCTGATAGGTCTGCCCCTCCTCCGCCAGGCGACGACGCAGGGTCGAAGCGGAGACGCACAAGGTGGCGGCCAGGCCATCGGTTTCCGGCCAGGTATCCGGCGGCATTTGGCGCAGGTCGTACCTGATGCGCGAGGCAAGACTGTCCGGGTCGCGGTACTTGACCAGGATGTTGGCCGGCGCGTGGGCCAGAAAGCGCTTGAGCTCCTCGGCACTGCGCTTGATCGGCAGGTCGAGGCAGTCGGCGGAAAAGATCATGCGGGTGCGTGGCCGATCAAAACGCAGGTTGTCGGAAAACATCACCTGATAGTCGTCACAGAAAACCGGCCGCGGGCCCCGCAATTCAATGGCCAGGATCGGAATGCGCCTGCCCGCGAGCCAACACGCCACACCGTGCACGATCATCCAATAGGTGAAATAGGTGAAGGCCCGTAGCGGATCCGGTCGCGTCTGCGGCAACACAATCTCCGCAAGGTTCTGCTGGCGCACCAACTGGGCGGGCAGGTGATCCAGCATCAACGACAAGAACGCCAGGCAGGTTTCCAGCCCGCTACCGACAGTCGGCTGAGCAATGGCGGTGCGACAGAGGAAGGCCAGGCTGCCGGACTTGAGCTTGCGCGGGTCCATGCCAAAAAATTCGTCGTCCGTACGCCGCGCCAGCAACCGCCACAGACGCGCATAGGCCAGCGCCGGTACGCGCGCCTCTGGCTGGTCCAGCAAAACGGGATCAATACCGGCTTTGACCAGCAGCTCAACGCTGGCAGCCCCTGGCGGACAACCCTGCAACAGGGCTTCACGCACCAGGTGGGTAGAGATGGTGTCTTTTTCCGACATGAGAGGTTGGACGTTCCGACAGTGCACGAGGTGGCACGCATCATAAAGCCGCTGAGGATTCCCCACCACCGTTCAGCCAGGGTTCAGCAAACGTCAAGATTTCCTGTTTAGCAATGAGTATCATTATGTTACAACTTAGCACCCTATCTAATTACCCTGCGGTGCTGAATGCTCGTTCCTTTTCTCATCATGCTGCGCGAAGGCATTGAAGCCGCACTGATCGTTGGCATTATCGCCAGTTACCTGCAACAGACCGGCCGCGGCCAGTGGATGCCAGCCGTGTGGATCGGGGTATTCCTCGCGGCTGCGCTCGCGCTGCTGGTCGGCGGTGGGCTGGAACTGGTGAGCGCGGAATTTCCGCAGAAGCAGCAGGAATTGTTCGAAGGCATTGTCGGGCTGGTCGCTGTGGGCATCCTCAGTTCGATGGTGTTCTGGATGCGCAAGGTGGCACGCTCGATCAAACACTCTCTGCATCAATCCCTAGATCACGCACTGGCTGGCTCTAGACACCAGGTCACTGCGCTGATCCTGATGGTGTTCTTCGCCGTGGCCCGCGAAGGGCTGGAGACGGTGTTCTTCCTGCTGGCCGTGTTCCAGCAGAGCGAAGGCCCGGGGGCGCCGATCGGCGCCCTGCTGGGGCTGATCCTGGCAGTGATCGTCGGGTTCCTGATCTACACCGGCAGCATGCGCCTGAACCTCGGTGCGTTTTTCCGCTGGACCGGCCTGTTCATCCTGGTGGTCGCCGCCGGCATTCTTGCCAACTCGGTGCAGGCATTGCACGAAGCCGGCGTGTGGAACCACCTGCAAACCGTACTGTTCGACTTCAGCGCCGTACTGCCGATGGACAGCCCGCTGGGTTCGGTCCTCGCCGGCATGTTCGGCTATCAGGAAGCGCCAACGGTGAGCACCCTGGGCGCCTACCTGATCTATCTGGTGGTGGCGCTGGTGATGTTCTTCCTGCCCGCGCCGCCGGCCAAGCCTGCCGTCACATCCTCTTCCGTTTCCAGTCAGTAAGGGCCGTACTTTGTCCAACCCAACTCCTCAGCCGGCCTCCCCGCCCCGCGCACTGCGCTGGGCCGTGGCAGGTTCGGTGGTCGTGATGATCGCTGCCGGTGGCCTGTTCTACTACGCGTCCCAACTGGCGGCGAGCAAACGCCAGACCAACCACAACGAAATCGCGGTGACCATCCGCGCTCACGCCTGCGAACCGAATGCGCTGACGGTGCCCGCCGGGCGCGCCAGTTTCCGCATCATCAACCGCTCCGACCGGGCCGTAGAGTGGGAAATCCTCGACGGTGTGCTGGTGGTGGAAGAACGGGAAAACATCGCTCCCGGCCTGAGCCAGGTGATCAACGCCAACCTGTTGCCCGGCGATTACGCGATCACCTGCGGCCTGCTGAGCAACCCGCGCGGCACCCTGCATGTCACCCCCACCGCTGAGTCCGATGCGCAGGCCAAGGCCAAGCCGTCGATGGTGGCGTTTATCGGGCCGCTGTCGGAGTTCCGCGTGTACTTGAGCGGCCAGGGCAGCGCGCTGATCAAGGCAGCGACGTCATTGCAGCACGCCATCGACACCGGCGACCTGACCCAGGCTCAAGCGCTTTATGTGCCGGCCCGCGAGGCTTACCAGCGACTCGCCCCGGCGTCACAACGCCTGGCGGAACTGGACAACGCCATCAACGCCCGCGCCGATTATTTCGAAAAGCGCGAACAGGACCCCGCCTTCAGCGGCTTCCACCGCCTCGAATATGGGCTGTTCCAGCAACGCAGCCTCGACGGCCTGGCACCGATTGCCCAGCGCCTGGTCACTGACGTCACCACACTCAAGCAACAGCTGCTGGCCCAATCCCTGCCCCCAGAACAACTGGTCGGCATTGTCGTGCGCAACCTCCACAGCCTGGCGGATGCACGGGCTACCAGCGGTGAAGAGGAACGCTACAGCCACACCGACCTGAACGGGTTCGCTGCCAACCTGCACGCCGCGCACAAAGTCGTGGACCTGATGCGCCCGCTGCTGAGCAAATCCGCCGCCAACCTGTTGCTGAACCTCGACAGCGCGCTCGCCGCGTTCGATGCCGAACTTGCCGGTTTCAAGAGCGGCAACACCTACAGCACGTATGACCGCATTACCGCCGATCAGCGCCAGCAGATCGCCGACAAGGCCAAGGCTCTGGCCGCCGCACTCGATGGAATCGACCCCGCCCTTGGCCTATCCGGCCTGCAGTGAAGACGACCGCACACATGAGTGATTCCGACAGCACCAACCTGCAACGCCGCCGTGTCCTGCTGGGCATGGCGGCCACGGGCGCCGCCATAGCCGGCAGCGCCCTCGCCTGCCCGGCCATGGCCGCTGCGGCCGAGCAAGTCACCACCGCGCCGCGCAGTGACAAGACCCAGGACCGCCAGGACTTTTTCGGCCAGCACCAGAGCGGCATCGTCACCCCGCGCCCGGCCTGCGGCATGCTGGTGGCGTTCGACGTGCTCGCCAGCGACCGCGAAGACCTGGAGCGCCTGTTCCGCACCCTGAACGAGCGCATCGCGTTCCTGATGACCGGCGGCACCGTGCCTCAGGTCGATCCGAAACTGCCGCCCACCGACTCCGGCATCCTCGGCCCGGTGGTGACCCCGGACAACCTGACCATCACCGTTTCCGTCGGCGAATCGCTGTTCGACGAACGCTTCGGCCTGACCGCCGTGAAGCCCAAGCGCCTGAGCCGCATGGTCGGCTTTCCCAACGACGCGCTGGAGCCCGCGCAGTGCCATGGCGACCTCAGCCTGCAGTTCAGTTCCAACACCCCGGACACCAATATCCACGCCCTGCGCGACATTGTGAAAAACCTGCCCGACCTGCTGCTGGTGCGCTGGAAGCAGGAAGGCAGCGTACCGCCCCAGGCGCCGAGCAAGCCCGGTGAACCGGCACAGAGCGCGCGCAACTTTCTGGGCTTCCGTGACGGCTCGGCCAACCCGGACTCCAACGACAACAAGGCCATGGACCAGTTGGTATGGGTGCAACCCGGCAGCGATGAACCGGCCTGGGCCGCCCACGGCAGCTACCAGGCGGTGCGCCTGATTCGCAACTTCGTCGAGCGCTGGGACCGCACTCCGCTGCAAGAACAGGAAAGCATCATTGGCCGCGTCAAGGCCTCGGGCGCGCCCATGGACGGCCAACGCGAAAGCCAGGTCCCCGACTACAGCAAGGACCCACACGGCAAGCTCACCAAACTGGATGCGCACATCCGCCTGGCCAACCCGCGCACCGCGCAGACCCAGGCCAACCTGATCCTGCGACGGCCGTTCAACTACTCCAACGGCGTCAACAAGAACGGCCAGCTGGACATGGGGCTGTTGTTCATCTGCTACCAGGCTGACCTGGAAAAAGGTTTTATCACCGTGCAAACCCGACTCAACGGCGAGCCCCTGGAGGAATACCTCAAGCCGGTCGGCGGCGGGTATTTCTTTACCTTGCCGGGTGTCATAGGACCCCAGGATTTCATTGGGCGCACGTTGCTGGCTGCCTCTCACCCTCACGTTTGACACCAACCCCCACCGCGGAAACCTCCCATGATGAAGAAGTCGACCCTTGCGCTGTCGTTGTTGATCACCCTCTCACCCCTGGCCGCCTTCGCAGCCACGGCGCCGCTGGACCTGGTTGGCCCGGTGTCGGACTACAAGATCTACGTCACCGAAGAAATCGGCGAGCTGGTCACCCAGACCCAGGCGTTCACCGACGCCATCAACAAGGGCGACCTGGCGACCGCCAAAAAGCTCTACGCGCCGACCCGTGTGCACTATGAGTCCATCGAGCCGATTGCCGAGTTGTTCAGCGACCTGGATGCGTCGATCGACTCCCGCGTCGATGACCATGAAAAAGGCGTGACCGCCGAAGACTTCACAGGCTTCCACCGCCTCGAATACGCGCTGTTCTCACAGAACTCCACAAAGGGCCTGGAGGCACTGACCGCCAAACTCAATGCCGACGTCAATGACCTCAAGACCCGTGTCGACGGGCTGACCTTCCCACCCGAGAAAGTCGTGGGCGGTGCCGCAGCGCTGCTCGAAGAGGTTGCCGCGACCAAGATCTCCGGCGAAGAAGACCGCTACAGCCACACCGACCTGTATGACTTCCAGGGCAATATCGACGGCGCGAAAAAAATCGTCGACCTGTTCCGTGGTCAGATCGACAGGCAAGACCAGGCCTTCCTGGCCAAGGTCGACAAGAACTTCGCCACCGTGGACAAGGTCCTGGCCAAGTACAAGACCCCGGGCGGCGGCTTTGAAACCTACGACAAGGTCAAGGAAAACGACCGCAAGGCTTTGGTCGGACCGGTCAACACCCTGGCCGAAGACCTGTCCACCCTGCGTGGCAAGCTGGGCCTGAACTGACGACGTTGGGGCCGCTCAGCGTTGCTTGCCGCAGCGGCCCTCGGTTCATGGATTGGCCATGCCGGGTGGTTTTGTGGGATCAACCACTCCGGTGCAGACCAGTAAATAGCACCTCAGCTTTTCCTCGACCGACATCAGGTGCGGCATTGCCTTGCTCAATCCCAGATTGGCCGAGGCCAGCGCCGACGGCAGTTTGCCCAGGCCCCGTGAGACAGCGCTGATCAGGCGTGGATAACCGTCTGCAGGGTTGAAGACCGCATTGAAAAACTGCACTGTCTGTTTGGAAAAATCGAAGGCGGCATCGCTGAAGCGTGCCTTGGGATCCGTCCACGCCCAGGCCACTTTGGGTGTGCGGGGTGCGACACTGGCGCTGAACCGGCCAAGCGTAGGCCGCAAGGTGTTTCGCGCCAACTGGTTCGTTGACCGTATCAGTGCGCGAGCCTGGCCACCGGCCCCTATCACCACCCCTCCAACATCCAGTGCCAGGCTCTGCAAACCTTTGCCCACGTTGCCATCGGCAAAGTCCTGATAGGCGCCGATGAAGGGCACAAGCGACAGCACGAGGTTCACGTCCCGGGCATGGGCCTCCCGGCTCTTCTCGATAGACAACTGTCCCTTGGCCCGCTTGAGCATCTGTGCCTGGGTTTCGTAGAAGTTGTTCTCGGCGATCTCGCACGCAATGAACTCGGTGCGGTCAGACTGGTAAGTGTCCGGCACGAAGGACGCCAAGGTCTGGTTCTCAGGCAGTGAGCCCGCCTCTACGTATCGCCCAAGGCGGTCGATGATGACATCGGCGGATGTGACGCCGCTGCGAGGCAGACTGCCGCTGCCATAGGCTTCGAAGTCCAGCGGCACTTCATGGCCAACGCGCATGTAATGAGCGCCCTGCAACTTGTACTGGCCCACGTGGCTCGTATCACGCACTACCCGGTCCAGCGAGCCGGTGACCGCTGGATCGTCCTGGCAGATGATCTTGCCGCTGTTGAGCACTTCGTAGTACGTCACGTTTTGATCGTGCAACACGCGCATCAACGTGCCTTGGCGCCCGGTGACGGCCGCACGGTCATCGTCGGACTCCCACACCTGCTGCTTGCCGGTTTTTTTGCGCAGGGTAAACAGGTCCACCGCGCCCAGCTCTATTCGTTGCCGATCCGCCAGGGGCAATCCGGCAAACATCAGCTTGAGCTTGGTTACGAATGCCGCTTGCTGCTTCTGATAGTGGACGTCGACGGCTTTTTCGAGCAGCCCGTCCAGTGCAGGCAAACGCTCGATCAGGTTGTCGAGTTTGTGGCGGTCGGCCACCGAGAACGTCGCATCGTCCTGAAATTGAAAAGGCGTTCGCGACGTCGTGACACGACCGTTTTGGGGCACATCGCTGCACAAGATCCATTTGCCGGGCACCAGGTCACCGCTCATGTATGCCTCAACCAACGATCGACTCCCCCCTTCGGAGGTTCTTGAGTTTCTACGCTCATTGGGATCGACCAACTCGACCCGCATCGCCTCCAATTGTGCGGCACTGGTACCCGGCGACATCTTGAGCAGCTCCTTGACCGCGAAGCGCCGGCGGGTCGGCACGGGTGTGCAGGTCGCCGTGAACGCCCGGGTGGCCATCGCCCGTTGCCGGGTGAAGACCTGCGACGCCTTTTTCAAGTCCTGTGCTGTCAATTGCCCCTGGGGCCTGGCGGGCACAATTCCGTTGAGGACTGCCCAATCCAGCAACATGCCCGTGCCTCGCACTTGCAACAGCGTGCGCTGGTCATTGGAGGTCGGTGTCAGTGTCGTCAGCGCGGTGACCTGCTCTTCATTCATCGCCCGCGACGTACCCGGCGCAACGGCCTCTGCCATCGCACAGCCCAGACGCAGTTCCATCCACGCCGGCGTGCCGATCTTCACGGCGTCCGGTACCTCGCGCACCAGAAATTCCGGCGCGTTTTGCGCCAGACCGATCTGCGCGACCTGGTGGGCCAGTTTGGCATCGAGGCCATGTTGCTCACGCATATGCTGCGCCAGGGAACTGCGCACTTCGCCCAACGTGCGTCCCGCGTGCGCAGGAGCATAGAGCGCGAAACCGCCTACGGTGCCGGGCGGGCTCTCGAGCGCTCGAAACGCCGCCATGCCGGGCGTCTCCAGGGCCGGCGCGCTGTAATCACCCAACGCGGGGGCTGGCGGCAATGTCGTGCGCAACCACGCCACCACATTGCGCGTCTCGCCGGCATTGACGGGCGCCCCCAAGCCCTTGTGCGCCAGCAATTGAGCCACGGTGTGGGGCGCAGGCGTGCCGATGCCCTGGGCGGAGAACCGGGATATCGCGATAGGTTGCGTTGACCAGTCGATGGCCCGGCCATTGGCCAGTCCCTGTACCCGCTGCTCCAGCAAGGTCGCGAGAAACTCACGCTCGTCGAGATCGGCGATAACGGACTTGACCGCCTCCAGGCCTGTTGCCAGCGTCGTTGATAACGTCAACTCTCCCACGGGCACTTCGCCAGCCGCCAGTCCGTAGGCCTGCTCGATCATATGCAGCGGCACTCGGTCCTCGCCGACATCAATGTGAGGCAGGCCCCTGTCCCCTGGATCAAGCACATCGCGAAGCGCCCTGACCTTGACCGACGCCTGCCACCAGCCACTGTCATCAGTCGTGCTGTAACTTACAGCGCTGCGCACGCCGTCGCGGCTGGTGTAGCCCTGGACGCCGTGTTTATGCAGTGTGAGCGTGTCCAGCTCCAGGCCCTTGCTGGTGAACCAGCCGCGCGTGGACGCGTGGTTGAGCATTTGCGCGTAGATCTGTAATGCATCAGCCACGCCGCTGTGACCGGGTACGGCGACCCGTGTCTGGCCGGTCTTCAAGGCACCTGCCAGGCGCGCTGCCAACGCTGCGTTGCCAGCGGGAGCCGGCTGCGGACCCGTGCTTGAATCAAGCAGCGTCCAGGTAGGCGTTGGAATCGCCGGCTCCGGGGCGGGTGGGGAACGTTTGCTGCGCATCAAGGTAGCAGGAGCGGCAAGCGGGGGCTGGAAGGCAGCGGGCAAGCTTGGGAGTCGGGAATGCGGCGATATCGGAAGCATAACGAGGTCCTCTAACTGGCTGATTCCCTGTGGAAAATGCCGTACCTCCCTGAACGGTCGGGGAGTAAATTAGAAAGACAACCGCGAGCGCACTGTAAGCGGAGTCTGAAACACTCCGCTTACAGTGTTGCAACGCGTGAGCGCTAAAGAATCCGGTACAACAGCCGCTCGATACGCACCCGGCTGACCCGTCGCAGGAACTTGCCCACCGCTTCCGGGTAGTCCGGCAACGTCTGCAAGTGCTGATACCCCTCGATACGAGTGGTGTGCTGGAAAATCTGCGCCAGTTCGACACGACGCGGCTCGAGCCATTGGCCCTTGGGGTCATCGATCAGCAAGGCGTTTTCCAGGTCGAGGCGGAACGCACGAGGGTTGAGGTTGTTGCCGGTCAGCAGTGTGTAGCGCTGGTCGACCCACATCCCCTTGAGGTGATACGTGTTGTCGCCATCACGCCACAGGTGCAGGTTAAGCTGCCCGCTGTCGATCATCGGCTGGTGGCGCTTGGCGAAACGGCGCAGGCTGATTTCGTACAGGTACGGCAGCGCCGCGATGACCTTGAACGGCTCGCTCGGCGGGATGTAGAAATCGTTGGCGGTTTTATCGCCGACGATGATGTCGATCTTCACGCCACGCGCCAGGGCGCGGTTGATTTCGCGGGTGACCGGCAGCGGCAGGTTGAAGTACGGGGTGCAGATGGTCAGTTGGTGCTGCGCACTGGCGATGAGTTCGAGGATCACCCGGTTCAGCGGGTTGTTCTTGCCCACCCCGAGCAACGGGCTGACCGACAAGTGGCCGTTGGGCATCTGCCCTGCGGTGGTGTCATACGTGGCGTGTTTCAGCCGGCTCCGCAAGTCGCCGATGTCGTTGCGCAGACTGCGTGTGGTGGGCGGGTTGGGCAGGTCCAGGCGGTTGACGGCCTTGGACGCCACCAGGCCGTGCTCGATCAAGTGCTGCATGGAATCAGCGAGCGGCTGGTTGTGGATCAAGTGGTAACGGTCGAAGCGGTACTTGTCGAACTTGTGCAGGTAGACATTGTTCAGGCTGGCACCGCTGTACAACACCGCATCGTCGATCACAAAGCCCTTGAGGTGCAACACGCCGAACAGTTCGCGGGTTTGCACCGGCACGCCATACACCGGTACCTCAGTGGCATGGGATTGGGTCATCGCCTGGTACCAGGCGCTGTTGCCGGGTTGCTTGCCCGCACCGATCAAGCCGCGCTGCGCGCGCAACCAGTCGACCACCACCACGATGTCCAACGCCGGCCGTGCAGCCTTGGCGGCGTGCAGCGCTTCGTAGACCTCCTGCCCCGCCTCGTCCTGCTGCAGATACAGCGCAACGATGTAGATACGCCGGGTAGCCTGGGGGATCATCTCCAACAGGCAGCGACGATACTCGGCGGCGCCGGACAGCACCTCGATGGCATCTGGATTGAGTGGAAAGCCACGCAGTTTGGGCAACAGTGAGCGTTTGAAGAACGACGGCATAAGGCTCGCAATGGGTCGAATCCGAAGAGGCCCCGAGCTTACACCATGGGGGTGCTCAGGTCTCGCCACCCGGGAGGGAAAATAGACTTGACCAAGAAGAACGATCGTTCTACTTTAACAATATGAACGACATACCCGGCAACGAAACCCGCGACATTATCCTCGACGTCACCGAAAAGCTGATCTATCGCCACGGCATCGCTGCCACCGGCATGGACTTGCTGGTGAAAACCGCCGGCGTCTCGAGAAAAAGCATCTATCGCTACTTCGCCAACAAAGACGAGTTGGTGATTGCCGCCCTGCAACGACGCGATGAGCGCTGGATGCAGTGGTTGCGCCGTGAAGTCGAACGCAGCGAGGGCAGTGGCGAGCGGATTCTGGCGTTGTTCAGTGCGCTCAAGGCCTGGTTCGACAGCACCGATTTTCGCGGTTGCGCCTTCATCAATACCAGTGGCGAAACCGGCGACCCGCATGACCCGGTACGCCTGCTGGCCAAGGCGCACAAACAAAAGTTGTTCGAGTACGCCCTTGAACTGTGTAAAGCACATGGCACCCCCGACCCGCAGCAGCAGGCCGCGCACTTGCTGATCCTGATCGATGGCGCCATCACCGTTGCCCTGGTGATGGGCGATTCAACGGCCGCCGATAAAGCGCAGAGCATGGCGCGCACGTTATTGGCACTGTGAGTGCCAAGGCCAGGCAACGTTAAATACCTACCACTGTCTTGAGGAGCCGCCCCATGTCATCCACCGTCGAAACCCGTCCACCGCTACCCCCCTTTACGCGTGCCAGCGCGATTGAAAAAGTCCGCCTGGCCGAGGACGGCTGGAACTCCCGGGACCCGCAACGGGTTTCGCTGGCCTACACCCCGGATACACAGTGGCGTAACCGCGCCGAGTTCGTGCACAACCGCGAAGAAGCCAAGGCTTTTCTGACCCGCAAATGGGCCAAGGAACTCGATTACCGGCTGATCAAGGAACTGTGGGCCTTCACCGATAACCGTATCGCCGTGCGGTATGCCTATGAATGGCACGACGACTCGGGAAACTGGTTCCGGTCCTACGGCAACGAGAATTGGGAATTCGACAGCAACGGGCTGATGGCCAATCGATTTGCCTGTATCAACGACCTACCGATTCTTGAAAGTGAACGCCAGTTTCACTGGCCGTTGGGACGGCGCCCGGATGATCATCCGGGGTTGTCAGAACTGGGACTGTAGGTCCATGCCACAAAGCCCCTGTGGGAGCGGGCAAGCCCGGCAATCACAGGGTGACGTGGTTCCCGGCCTGATTCAATCGGGGTTCAGCCCAACGCGATAAAGCGCGCCGTTGTCTTCATCCGTGAGCACGTAAAGGTAGCCATCCGGGCCTTGGCGTACGTCACGGATCCGGGCTTTCAGCCCGCCGAGCAAGCGCTCCTCATGCACCACCTTGTCGCCATCGAACTGCAAGCGGATCAGTTCCTGGCTGGCCAGCGCGCCGATGAACACGTTGTGCTGCCACGGCTTGAAACGGTCTGCGTCGTAGAACGCCATGCCGCTGATGCCCGGTGACTTTTCCCAGACATGATGGGGCGCGACGGTACCTTCAGCTGTCTTGCCCTTGGCCTCGGGGATCGGCGTCAGGGAATAGTTGATGCCGTGGGTTGCCAGCGGCCAGCCGTAATTCTTGCCGCGCTCGATGATGTTGATCTCATCGCCACCACGCGGCCCATGTTCGTTTTCCCACACCGTGCCGCTCCACGGGTTGAGCGCCAGGCCTTGCGGGTTGCGCTGGCCATAAGACCAGATCTCAGGTCGTACACCTTCCTGGCCGACAAAGGGATTGTCATCCGGCACACGCCCATCTGGGAAAATACGCACGACCTTGCCTTGCAGTTTGTCCAGGTCCTGTGCGGTCGGGCGGTCGTTGTTTTCCCCCAGGGTCACGAACAGGTAGCCGTCGCGGTCGAACGCCAGGCGCGAACCAAAGTGATTGCCAGTGGACAGCTTGGGCTCCTGGCGCAGGATCACTTTGAAATCCGTCAGGCCACTGAGGTCCGCCGCCAGGCGCCCGCGTCCTACCGCCGTGCCAGCCGTACCGCCCTTGCCACCGCCTTCGGCATAGGAGAGATAGACCAGACGGTCCTGCTTGAAGTCAGGCGACAACACCACATCCAGCAAACCGCCCTGCCCCTTGGCCCAGACTTGCGGCACGCCCGTCAACGGCGCCGAGAGCTTGCCGTCCGGGCTGACCACACGCAGGTTGCCAGGCTTTTCCGTGACCAGGAAACCTTGCTGGTCCGGCAGGAATGCCACCGCCCAGGGATGTTCCAGGCCCTTGGCAATCGGGGTAGCCGTCACACTGCCCTGCTCGCTGGGGAATTGCTGGGCATCGGCCGCGTGGACGGCGGCCAAGGGTAGCAGCGTGGTTGCACACAGGACGGCTAGAAGGGTTTTACGTACATGCATAAGACGAATCCTTACCGGCGATTGCCGTTGGCATCATAGGTGGGGGCTTTGGGTTCGGTAGCGGGACGACTGGGAGGCGCGTCGCGCTTGGGATAGCGATTGCCGATACCGCCGTTTTCAAGGGTGGGTTGACGCGTGGTCGGCCCGGTCTGGATACCACGCACCGCCGGTGCATTGGGCTGGGTGCCTTGCATGCTGTTGGGGTTGGCGCGGTGAATGGGACCGTTGTTGGAGGTGTTGTTGCCCGGCCCGTTCTGCGCCTGGGCCAGCGGAACCAGGGCCAGGCCCAACAACAGGGCTGCAACGTGACGCACACAGCTATTCATGACAAAGCCTCTCTGGGGCGAGGAGTACCTGCTTTCGATAACACGCTACCCCCAGGGTTCGGCTTTGGTAACTAAATACTTTCTCATCAGGTGTAACTGAATCTGTCCGCACATCCATCCCTCGAAACTTTTAACCTGGGCGGCGAGTCACCAGAACACCCCCACTGTTCAAGGAACCGCAGCCATGCCAAGGGCAATCTGGAAAGGCGCCATCAGCTTCGGACTGGTTCACATCCCGGTATCACTGGTGTCGGCCACGTCCTCGCAGGGCGTCGACTTCGACTGGCTGGACAAGCGCAGCATGGACCCGGTGGGCTATAAGCGCATCAACAAGACCACCGGCAAGGAAGTCACCAAAGACAACATTGTCAAAGGGGTGGCGTTCGAGAAAGGCCGCTACGTGGTGCTCAGCGAAGAAGAAATCCGCTCGGCGCATCCCAAGTCGACCCAGACCATCGAGATCCTCGCGTTCGTCGCCAGCGATCAGATTCCCCTTCAGAACATCGATACCCCCTACTTTCTGGCGCCGGACAAACGCGGCGGCAAGGTCTACGCGTTATTAAGGGAAACCCTGAAGAAAACCCGCAAGGTCGCCCTCGCCAATGTGGTGCTGCACACCAAGCAACATCTGGCGGCGCTGATGCCCCTGGATTCTGCATTGGTACTGGTCATGCTGCGCTGGCCCGCTGAAGTGCGCAGCCTGGATGAACTCGAACTGGGCAGCGACGTGACCAAGCCGACCCTGGCCAAAGGCGAGCTGGACATGGCCAAGCGCCTGGTGGAAGACATGAGCGCCGATTGGCAGCCGGACGACTACCGCGACAGCTTCCAGGAAAAAATCATGGCGCTGGTCGCCAAAAAGGCCAAGGCCGGCAAGGTCGAGGATGTGGAAACCCGCAAAGACAGCGAAGAGCGCAAGTCCGCCGACGTGATCGACCTGACGGAACTGCTCAAACGCAGCCTGGCCGGAAAGCCCGCCAAGAAGCCCGCCGCGAAGAAATCCACCAAGGCCTCTTGAGCCATGTCCAAGCCCCTCAGCGAATACCACCGCAAGCGCGATTTCGGCATCACTGGCGAACCGTCGGGCAGCGCTCCCGCCGGCAAACGCACAGCCTCGGCGCTGTCGTTCGTGATCCAGAAGCATGACGCGCGCAACCTGCACTATGACTTTCGCCTGGAGCTCGACGGCGTGCTGCTCAGTTGGGCGGTGCCCAAGGGGCCGAGCCTCGACCCCAGCCAGAAGCGCCTCGCCGTCCATGTGGAAGACCACCCGCTGGACTACGGCGATTTCGAAGGCAATATTCCGGCGGGCCAGTATGGCGCAGGGGATGTGATCGTATGGGACCGCGGCGTGTGGCAACCCCTTGACGACCCGCACAAGGCCTACGCTGCCGGAAAACTCAAGTTCACCCTGATTGGCGAGAAACTGTCTGGCGACTGGGCGCTGGTCCGCACCCGCTTGAAGGGCAGCGGCGATAAAGAGCAATGGCTGCTGATCAAGGAAAATGACCCCCAGGCCCGATCGAGCAAGGACTACGATATCGTCCAGGCCCAGCCCGATAGCGTGCTCAGCGACGCCACGGTGGGTAAAACCGGAACCCGTGCAAAAGCCCGAAAAACCACGGCAGCCCTCCCCGATCAGCTCGGGCCGCAATTGGCCACGCTGGTCGATCGCGCGCCCGACGGCGATTGGCAGTATGAAATCAAGTTTGACGGCTACCGCATGCTTGCGCGCATTCGCGACGGCGAGGCGCGGCTGTTTACCCGCAATGGGCACGACTGGACCGAACGGTTACCGCGCCAGGTCAAGGCCCTGCAGGCCCTCAAGCTCAAGGACAGCTGGCTCGACGGCGAAGTGGTCAGCCTCAACGATGACGGCCTGCCGGACTTCCAGGCGCTGCAAAACGCCTTTGACATCGGTCGCAGCCTCGACCTGGTCTACTACCTGTTCGATGCACCGTTCCTCAACGACGAGGATCAACGCCAGGCGCCCGTCGAAGAGCGCCGCGCGGCGCTCAAGGCGGTAGTCAACCGCAGCAAAAGCACACTGCTGCGATTTTCCGAAGCCTTCACCGCCCACCATCAGGACATTCTGCAAAGCGCCTGCAACCTGGCGCTGGAAGGTGTGATCGGCAAGCGGCTGGGCAGCCCTTATACGTCCTGTCGCAGTGCCGATTGGATCAAGCTCAAATGCCGCTTGCGCCAGGAGTTCGTGATCGTCGGCTATACCCGTCCACGGGGGTCGCGTAGCGGGTTCGGCGCGCTGTTGCTGGCGGTGAATGACGCCGCAGGCCTGGTGTACGCCGGACGCGTGGGCACCGGATTCGATCAGGCTGCACTCGACAGCATCCACACGCGGCTCAAGCCACTGGAACGCAAGGCCTCGCCCCTGTCGAAGCCACTCACCAGTGCCCAGGCCCGTGGCGTGCACTGGGTAGAACCGACTTTGGTCGGCGAAGTGCAATTTGCCGAGTGGACACGCGAGGGCGTGGTCCGCCAGGCGGCTTTTGTCGGACTGCGCAGCGACAAACCGGCCGGTCAAATCATTCATGAGCGGCCGCTGACGGCCCAGCCGTCGAAACCCGCGACAAAAGCGCGAAACAATATCGCTATCACGCATCCCGACCGCATCATCGACCCCCTCAGCGGCACGCAGAAGCAGGCGCTGGCGCAGTTCTACGCCAGCATCAGCGAGTGGATCCTGCCCTTTCTGCGCAAGCGCCCGGTCTCGCTCCTCAGAGCCCCCGAGGGCATCGAGGGCGAGCAATTCTTTCAGAAACACGCTGAACGGCTGGCCATCCCCCACATCAGGCAACTCGACCCGACACTCGACCCGGGCCACGCACGGCTGATGGAAATCGACAGCGCCGATGCGCTGGTCGGTGCCGTGCAAATGGGCAGCGTCGAGTTTCACACCTGGGGCGCTACCACGGACAAGATCGAAACCCCGGACCTGTTCGTGCTCGACCTTGACCCCGACCCGGCCCTGCCCTGGAAGGCCATGGTAGAGGCCGCGCAACTGACGCTGTCAGTGCTCGATGAACTTGGCCTGCAAGCGTTCGTAAAGACCAGCGGCGGCAAGGGCCTGCACCTGGTGGTGCCCTTGGCACGTCGAGATGGTTGGGACACCGTCAAGGCATTCGCCAAGGCCATCGCCCACTTCATGACCTCGCAGTTGCCCGAGCGCTTCACGGCGACCTCAGGGCCCAGGAACCGCGTGGGCAAGATCTTCGTCGACTACCTGCGTAACGCGCGGGGCGCCAGCACGGTCGCGGCGTACTCGGTGCGGGCGCGGCCGGGCCTGCCGGTCTCGGTGCCAGTCAGTCGTGAAGAATTGAAGACCTTGCGCGGTGCCCAGCAATGGACAGTTGCCAACGTGATGGCGCGCCTGGAGAGCTTGAAGGCGGATCCTTGGGAGGGTTATGCCAATCGGCAGAAAATCAGCAAGAAGATGTGGGACAAGTTGGGCGCCCACCCACCAAAGTGAGAGGCGCCCAAGGCACGGGCACTAGATGAGCAGGAAGATCGCCGCCAATGCGGCAAAGATCGCCCACTTTTCCAGGTAGTAACGTGTGCGATTGCGTTTTTTCAGCTCTTTACCGCGTAAGCGGATCTTGTACAGACGCGTAAAGGCGCGATTCAACCCGCCGGTCTTGTCGCCGTCATCGTTGGGCGAGCCCGCCGCCGCCATCACGGTGCGGCTGAACCAACGGTTGAAGGCGGTCGCCCAGCGGTACTTCATTGGGCGTTCAACGTCGCAGAACAGAATGATGCGGTTTTGCCCGGTGGTGTTTTCGGCGTAGTGGATGTAGGTCTCGTCAAACATCACCGCCTCGCCATCGCGCCAGTAATAGTTTTCACCGTCCACGTTGATGTAGCAGCCAGGGTCGTTCGGCGTCTCCAGGCCCAGGTGATAGCGATAGGAGCCCGCATACGGATCACGGTGGCGCACCAGTTTGGAACCCGGTGGCAGCTCGGCGAACATGGCGGCCTTGATCGAGCCGATGCTCTGCACCAACTCCGTGGTGCGCGGGCACAGCTTCATTGCCGAGGGATGGCTGTCGCCGTACCACTTGAGGTAGAAACGCTTCCAGCCCGACTTGAAGAACGAGTTGAAACCCACGTCGTTGTACTGGTCCGAACGCTTGATCTCACCGGCACGCATCAAGGCCTGGCCTTCCTGGCGAATTTCTTCCCAGTGCTCCTGCAGCGGGCTCAGGTCGGGAAAGTCGCTGGGAGACAGGTAGGGGCGGCCCGGGAATTTGGAGAACAGATACAGGAAGCAGTTGATCGGGGCCAGGAACGTCGAGTGATCGCTCAACTGGCGGCCCAACTTGTGTCGCACCCGGCCACGCAGGTGTACATACGCAATGGAGGCAACGTAGAGCACTACAATAATGAGTTTCAAGGGATTTCGTCACACGTCAGAAGAGAACAGGCTGCCCCTGCCTGCCCACGACGGCCGAGGATGGATGGCAGCACCTGAAATCACAATTCACACAGTCGGCATGAGCGGTTGGTTTACAACAGGCTCATGGCCATTGGCGGTTATTTAGCCACAGTTTGTAACCAAAAGTTAATCTAGAATTGTGAATTTGTGTCTTGAAGAACAAGGCCATCGGGCTCGTCGGATGACGAACCGGTGGCCTTGTCAGGCGATTCAGCGCACGGGCAGGCGCGGATCACTGCCCATGGAGAACGGTCCGTTTTCACGGCGTATCTGCACAAAGTGTCCAATCAACGCTGCCAGCGTGCCCACCATCAGCCCCACCACCAGACACAGCGCGATGATCAAGGCCTTGCGCGGCTTGATCGGCTTGAGAGGCTCCTGGCCCTGGCGGTCCACCGTCACCAGCTTCAACGTGCTCATATCAATGTTCAGCGCGCGCAAACGAGACGCTTCTGTTCGCAGGCGCTCGACGTCCTGCAAAAACAGGTCTTCATCCTTGCGGTTGTTTAGCACTTCCACGTCACGGTTGACCTCGAGCATCCGTAACTCCTTGCCTATCTCGGCCACGCGAGCGCTGGTGAAGTCATCGTTGGTGCGCTGTTGCAATGCTCTGCGCTCGGCCTCCAGCACGTCGGTTCCCATGAAGTACAACGGGATCTGCTGATTCGTCACCTCGGTACGCATGATCTGGCCAGCGCTGCGCGATGCGACGGCTCCCATGGCAGACGGCGTGGTCGGAGTCTTGATGCCGATGGCCCGCGCAATCGAGATGGCCTCGTCCAACTCCGCCAACCGGTTGGTGCGTGCAATCTTCATCTGCAAGCGCAAGGCGGTGAGTTCGTCGTGCAATTGCGCCCGGCTGACTTTGTCGCGCTCCAGCAACAGGGCAATCTTCGAGGCTTTGGCGGCTTCATAGTTGGCGCGTGCCGCTTCGATCTTGCCCTGCAGTTCGTTGAGACGATTATTGACGATGACCTTGAGGTCGGCGCCCACCTGTTCGCGCTGAAGGTTGATGGCGTAATCGATGAAACCGTTGAGAATCGCCACCCCGTCGATGCCCTGGGGGTAGTTCATTTCCAGGCGTACAAACTGACCCAGTGGGTCGGGCTTTTTTGGGTCAGGCAACATCAGGCTGAAGGCGTTGCGGTTGAATTCTTCGAAACCCTGCTCCAGATTTTGCCCTGGACGCTGGAAAGGCTCGAACAGGGCTGGGTTGGCCTTGAAGAAGTTCAGACGGGCCTCGTAGGAGTCCAGTTGCGCGCCGACCTTGGCCAGCGCATCCTCAGGCGGTAGCGTATAAACCTCGGAGCGGTTGAGTGCATCGAGTTCATTGATGGCGGCGGGCAGCAGCACACTGCTCACTTGGTACACTGCCGGTGTCAGTACCGTATAGCCGACGCCCAGCAAGCCAGCGAGCGCGGTACACGCGAGTACCCGTTTCTTTCGCTGCCAGATGGCGTGAAACAGTTCGAACAGGTCGATTTCGTCCGATGGTAAATGTCGATGCAGCTGGGGAGTGTTGTTCAAATTTCATACACCCTGAGAGTCGAAATCCAGCGCCCTAAATCACAAGCCTGAATAACAACTGAATAAACAGGGGGCAACGTCCGGGCCCGCGATACGCGCGCCCTCTGCCGTTACGAAATGCACCTTTTTTGAGTGAAGCCCTGAACCTCAATGGCCTGGGGCTGAGGTGGCATTACTGACAGGTGCTGTGAGCATAGACGTTCCGTTGCAAGACGTTGCCCTGCGCCAGGCTATCTAACGATAAATGCCTGTATTGAAAGGAGATTCGCGTTAAAAATCTAAAAAATAAGACCCTTCCTACGCTTGGCTACGCGACAGGCGTGGAACAAGTGCCTTTGTCCATCACGGACGGTAAGTAACCCTTCAACAAAAAGGATTTTATATGTCATCTATTTCAGATCCCGACCTGCATGCCCTTCAAGGCCACTGGGAACAAATCTCGCTTGAGGACAGTGGCGTCCTCAATCCGATTGATGCTCACAGCGCACCCGGTGCAATCACCACGATTTCCGGTGACCAGTTCGAGGTTAAAACCGTGAGCGGCGAGGTGTTGCTGGCAGGCCGTTTTGTCCTGGACAGCAGCACCGCCCCCAAGAGCATCACCTGGGTCGATGCCATGGGAGAGGACGCCGGCAAGCACTTGCCCGCCAGCTATCGGCTTGATGGCGATGCGTTTGTGTTCATCGCCGCGGATGAACGTATGCCCAGGCCCCTCCACTTCAAGACGGGCCCAGGTCAAACCATGCGCACTTTCGTCCGACGAGGCTGATCTGCCTGTCATCCGAATCGGCGACACCATTTTCACAAAGCCTTCACTTTCAGGTCTATAGGGTGAAGCCTACCTACTCCAGTGAATCCCTTAGCCCGCCTCTCCTCGCGGGCTTTTTTTTGCCCGCCGCCCGGAGGTCCTGGCGAAACTTAACCGCGTGCCTGCAGGTCACTTACGCAATGGGTGTTCAGCCGTTGAACGCTTGCCTTCGAAGACCGCACCGTGGCCAGACACTCCGACCTGCGCAATACCCTTTCCCTGGACAGTCTGAACTTCTTTCTGGCGGACGTACGCGACGGGCTTGGACCGTATCTCGCGATTTATCTGCTTGCCGTGCACCAGTGGGACCCCGCCAGTATCGGCGTGGTCATGACCCTTGCCGGCATTGCCGCGTTGGTGACCCAAGGCCCGGCCGGTGCGCTGATTGATCGCACCCGCAGCAAGCGCGCAGTGGTCGCAATCGCGGCGCTGCTGGTGACGGCCAGTTGCGTGCTGCTGCCGTGGGTCAGCTCCTTCAGCCTGGTGGCCTTGACTCAGGCGGCCAGTGCCGTTGCGGCATCGGTGTTTGCCCCGGCGATTTCTGCCATCTCCCTGGGCATCACCGGCCCGCGTGCGTTCACCCGCCGTACCGGGCGCAATGAAACCTTCAACCACGCCGGCAATGCGACCGCAGCATTGCTGGCAGGCGGCCTCGCGTATCTGTTCGGACCCGTGGTGGTGTTCTACCTGATGGCCTTCATGGCCGTGGCCAGTGTGGTCGCGGTCAGCTGCGTCTCGGCCGACGCCATTGACCATGACGTCGCCCGCGGCTTCGACCCTGCCCACGCCACCGAGCACGAGCAACCGTCCGGCTTGCGCGTGCTGCTGGCCAATCGCCCCCTGCTGCTGTTCGCCATCTGCTGCGCGCTGTTCCACCTGGCCAACGCCGCGATGCTGCCACTGGTGAGCCAGAAGCTCTCGCAGATCAACCTGCACTTGGCCACGCCGCTGACCTCGGCATGCATCGTCGCGGCGCAATTGGTGATGGTGCCGATGGCTTGGCTGGTGGGTATCAAGGCTGACATCTGGGGGCGTAAGCCGCTGTTGTTGCTGGGTTTCACGATCCTGCCGCTACGGGGCGTGCTGTACACGCTGTCCAGCGACCCCTACTGGCTGGTCGCCGTACAAATGCTCGACGGCATCGGCGCCGGGGTCTTCGGCGCACTGTTCCCGGTAATCGTCAAGGACCTGACCCAAGGCACCGGGCGCTTCAACGTCAGCCTGGGCGCGCTGTCCACCGTGTTTGGCCTGGGGGCGGCGCTGAGCAGCAGCCTGGCGGGTTTCGTGGTGCAACAGGCGGGCTACAACGCTGCGTTCCTGACATTGGCGGGTGTTGCGACCGCGGCATTGGTGTTGTTGTGGCTGGCGATGCCGGAGACATTGATGAAAGAGGCTCCGGAGCACCGTACCGCGGTTGCCGAAACGACCGCCCCCACCTGAACAACACGCTCAAGCACTCTTGCGCATCCCCCCGAGAATCGGATGCGTGGCCTTGCACAGGAGGTATGACCGCCACTGCTTGAACGCTTGCTGCTGCCTGGCAAATGCGGCCTGCCACGCCTCTCCGCCGACCAGTTCGATGGGAATGGACATCATCAATTCAGTCGCAACATCGAGCTCGTCGACGAGCTCGCGGCCATTGGGCATTTCAAGAATTAGGGATCGCATATCAGCCTACTTATTGTGGTGACTCATCGACCCGTGCGGTTCTCGAATAGTGCTTTGACTCCGACGAACGGTATCAAACGCGATACATCAACGACGTCCCCCTCATTACCGGGATCTTCCGGTTTCCCAAGGGGGCGAACGTTTCGACACCGAGGTTGCCTCTTCTGAAGGGGGCACTTGAACGCACCTGCGCCCGGGCAAGCCCTGATCACAGGGGTCTATTGAAAAGGGGGGCTTTCCAAACCATCGACGCCTGCCATACAACTGTCGCCTCACATATGCGACAATGCGCGCCAAATTCCAACAGACATCCCCCATTTTCTGCTCAGCGACCGGGTTTCGCGCCTCGATGTCGCTGTTGATGCATGCCTGAAGGCTCCTGCCGCCATGCTCGCAACCCATTGATAGGTAAAGTAATTGATCTCCACAGCTAACATCACCATGCGGTCTGAAACGCATACTGGTGATTAGCGGTGATCAGCGTTTATTGGGCGAAGTCGTCGTGAGTCATCACTCGTAAAGCACCGAAATGCACCCGTTGGTCCCAGAAGTGGTCCCAACGGGGGGATTTTGGGCCATGCCGGAGATGCATAACCCCTCCCTCGGCGTCCTGCCGACGAATACAAGCCACCAATAACCCCAACTCGTGAGATAAGTCCGTATGGCCGCTTCCGACCAGAAGCGCTCGAACACATTTAAGAAATCCAGGGGTTCAGGTTCTACCCTGCGTTTTGGACGCAAATGCTTGGGGTCAATTACTACAATTGAATCACTGCGAGATTAAAGGGGCATCTACTAGCAAAATTGATTTCACCCAACTTTAGGGGGGAAGTCAGAGGTGGAGGCGGTTAAATTGCAATTTATCACTCCTTTAAACAGCCACGTTCTAGGCGAGAATGGCCCCAGAGCGAAAATGGCGTTAGCATTCCGCCTCACTTGGCTTAAACAGCCTGTTTTTCAGATCAGGGTCGCATCGTGGAAAAGCTAAAACGCCTCCAAAGTGGAATTGAAGGGCTCGACGCTCTGCTCAAGGGAGGGCTGGTCGCGGGCGCCTCATACATAATTCAGGGGCGGCCAGGGTCTGGCAAGACGATCCTAGCCAACCAACTTGGGTTCCATCATGCGAACAATGGAGGTCGGGTTCTAGTCGCCACACTGCTGGCCGAGTCACACGACCGTCTTTTTCAGTTTCTTTCCACTCTGAGCTTTTTCGACTCATCCAAAGTAGGCGCTGAAATTCAGTTTGTCAGCGCGTTCGACACTCTGGAAAACGAAGGATTGGACGAGGTGGTGAAACTGCTTCGGCGAGAGATAAGCCGTCAGAAAGCCACAGTGATGGTGGTAGACGGCTTGCTCAATGCTCGCTCAAAAGCCGACTCGCACATTGACACTAAGAAATTCATTTCTGAGCTGCAAGGGCACGCTGCTTTCGCTGGTTGCACAGTGCTTTTTCTCACCAGCTCCCGTCTCGACGACGGCAGCCCTGAGCACACCATGGTTGATGGCGTTATTGAAATGGGCGAAGAGTTATTTGGTACTCGCTCGGTACGTCGTATTCAACTGCGTAAAACTCGCGGCAGTGGAGCGATGACTGGGCTTCACGAGTGCGAGATCACCGATAACGGATTGGTGGTTTACCCTCGACTCGAAAGCCTTTACAGCCACCCGTCCGCCCCAGATAGCGCCGACATGACGCGCATTCCGAGTGGCATTGGCTCACTGGACGGCATGTTGGGTGGGGGCCTATACAGTTCCAGTGTATCTCTGGTCATGGGCCCCTCCGGCATAGGTAAAACGACTCTCGGTCTCAAGTTTCTTGCCGAGTCGACGGTGGATGCTCCAGGACTGCATTTTGGCTTTTACGAGAGTCCACAACGGTTGCGACTCAAAGGCCAATCATTGGGCATCGATATCAAAGGTATGGAGGACAGCAGCGCCCTGAGCATTGCATGGCAGCCGACTACCGAAGGCTTGCTGGATGGGTTAGGCGCACGACTGCTGAGTATCGTTGAAGAAAAGGGCATCAAGCGACTGTTCATCGATAGCCTTAGCGGTATGACCCGAGTCTCGACAAATCCCGCACGGATTACTGACTTCTTTAGTGCACTGATGAACGAGCTGCGAGCCAGGGGCGTAACTGTCTTTGCCTCCTGGGAAATGCGCGATCTGTTTGGCTCCGAGGTCAGCGCTCCGAACTCTGATCTGTCTAGCATCGTGGACAACCTAATGCTGATGCGGTTTTCTGAGAATCACTCTGAACTAAGCCGGACGCTATCCATTCTTAAAGTAAGAGACAGCTCTTACGATCCCTCACGATTTGAGGTCGTCATCCGCGATCATGATGTTTTCCTGAAAAAGGCTTCAAGACATGAACCATCAGTCCCCACTGAGACATTGCCCGGTTCAAGATCCTAAGCCTTTGTGCGGATTGAATTAACATGACCACCATCCTAGTCGTCGACGACGAGTATTTGATCGCTGACATCCTCGGCTTCGCGCTGGAGGATGAGGGGTTCATGGTGGTAACCGCCAGCAATGGTCGAAAGGGGCTCGAGGTGCTCGAAAGGGAAAGGCCTTCCTTAATCATTACTGACTTTATGATGCCGGTCATGGACGGCCTTGAATTCGCGACGGCTGTACGAGCACTTCCTTCCGCTAACGATTTGCCGATCATCTTGATGAGCGGTGCCCAGGCGCACATCGGTATGCAGAGATCGGATCTGTTTGATGCCGTGTTGGCAAAGCCATTTAATATCGATTTAATCATCGCCGAGGTTAGAAATCTCTTAGGTTCGGAGTAGCTTGTAGCAGCTCGAGGCAATGTGAGTAGCCGTGGGTTTCGTACACGTTCTTGATGTCCGCTTTCGGCCGAAAGCAGACACTCATGACCTTGGAATGGGCTCCCAATCGCCAACTGCTAGGCTGTTCACTACACCAGAGGAATGCCGATGCCCAACTCAGACCTGATCCCTACGCTGCTCTCCAAGCTCTACGACAACCAACTCGCACTCGAAGCTTCCATCATGGAATTATCGAACTGGGTTGAACAACGTGGTTCTTCCGACGTGGCTGAAAATATTCGAGGTGCCTTGCACACCATTGATGAGAACGAAGAATTTATCAAGCTGACGCTAGCGGTCCTCATGGCGCCGGAATAATCGCTATTTGTAGGCAATCGATTACAGCAGATCCAGCGTCGTGATGTAGCTCTGGCTTCTTATTCGGATAGAAACGCGCAACTTCTTGCAAGAACTGTCTTGCTCGCAACGTTTCTTAGGCGCTGGCATCATTAGGTGTCAACGGTCTTACTGATCAGGTTTTGGGTATCTACCTGTTGACGGAGCCTTGAGCTATGTCCGAAACCATGGGCCGAAACTTACAAAGCAGGTACCTTTAACTGAAAAACCACATCACAAAGATCACGGCAGTGACCCAGCTGAGGGTGAGCAGAAATGAAAGACCTGCAAGCCGCTTATCCATGTTACCCCATTCAGAGATTCACCAATCGCAATACGAACTCCAGAGGCAAGAGTAGTTCACTAGGACCAGCTCGCGATTTCCAAGGTCAACGCTAGGCCTGACCGAATTGCAATATCTGCATCAATTGCCCAACGACTGGTAGCTTCGCTCGCATGCTAGTCCAGCTATTCGGGCTCGGTCATACGCAGCTGCCAGTTCTCCCGCTCTTTTGTCAGCCCGCTGGAACAGTTCGGATAGCACCATTGCGGCGCGGGTGGCTGACGCGCCTCGCTGGGCAGCTCCGGGATCGACGCAGGCAGTGGCGGCAAGCTTGCCGGCTTCGACGTGCAACCGCTCGCCAGCAACGTCAGCGGCACCAGCATCCACAGCTGCAGCCTTGTTCTGTTCTCGCGCATCACTTGCTTCCTTGTTCACGGCCGCTTGGCGGCGCTGTTCTTCTTGGCGAGCCACGTCGCCGGCATTCTTTAGGGCAATCGCCTGGTCCAGCTCGATCTGGAGCAGTTGCTTTCCGTAGCGCCAATCCTGCACGCACCAGGTGCCGCCCGCCGAAAGCGCCATGGCCAGCAGGAACGCAGCGAGGATCTGCCCGGACGTCAAGACATCACCCCGCCCGCCAGCCGATACTGTCTGAGCAGATCTTCTAGACGGTGTTCGCGTTGTCCATATCCAGCACCTGGCAGGCTCGCCCAGATGTTCCTGCACTTCGAGATAGCAGTCTCGATCCGGCCGGCGACTACGTCTGGCAGTGCCCGGCATTCGCGAATGTGCTGGATAGCCAGCAGGTCCTGACTGATCGGGCTGAAGTCCGGTAGTTTGAGAAAGGCCTTGTAGTAAGGCCAATCCTTCAGCATTTGCTGATACCGGCCAGATGCATTCGACTTCAGGCCTTTACTGTTGATGATCTTCGACGGGCGTCCTTGGGCGAACGGGTGGTCGGTGAAGCCCTTGAACACCTCAGGCTTGCGGTCGATTCCGGTGACGATAACGTCGTAGCCATCCAGGGCCGTGGCCGGTGACGTGCTGGTTCCCTCAGCCCAAGCGAGCATATCGAGGAAGGCCAATACATTGCGCCCACCGGCGAGCGATTCAGAAAGTCGAGACATCACTTTTCTCCAGACAAAAAAATACCCGCTCAGGGCGGGTTGCGGTGTAAAGCGACTTTCAGCTGGGCTGGATCGGCCGCTTGTTCATGTCAGGGAAGTTGGGGTTGTCCGTCGTCCACTTGCGCAACTCAATTCGATAGGCTCGCCATTGCACAGCTGTGCCAGGTTGAGCACCTGGGTCATCATCTTCGAGCATCAACAACTGCTCCGCGATCCGCCCCATCTCCGCTTCACGCCATTCGTCTTCGATTGGAATCAGCTTGCCATTGATGGTTTCCAAGGTTATCGCCCAGGTTCCGTCCTCCTGAGCGGTATAGTCCGTTGAGTCTGGCCGCTGATATTTCATTTCTAACCAGCCCTCGTCTGGGCCTTTATCTGTTTCGTCAGTTTCGCAATAAGGCGTCCCAACGACCCCGTAGAATCTCATCATAATGGCAGCCTCGTTTTTGTCACTTTGACGCGGCAAGGCATCGTTCCGACCGCAGAGTTTGTTGTAGACCCGTGCGACCCGCCAGTAACAGCGGAAAGCCCAAACATCGTGCCGCTCTGACATACTTGAGTGACGATGTCGCCATTGTTTGTTTGCGATGCAAAAGTACCGAGAGCGGTCGACCCTGAGCCGATATTTCCCGCATAACCAGTTGTACCCCACGTATTGTTATAGAAAATCTGGGCCTCACAGATAACTTGGAATCCAGGGTAGGGGTTCGACACTATGTATCGTGCGCCCGCAGCAACGTTTGCTGGGGTTGCCGCACTTCCCCCGTTCGGATAAACAAATGTCGTTGCAATAAGGCTGTCGACAGATTGAATTTGCGCGCCTTGCGTAGCGACCGCCGTGGCCAGCGCAGGAACATCCACAGTGCCAGCGTTAACGGCGGTCTTGGCTGCAACAATGCACCAGATACCGGTGGTGCTTGCAGACCGCGTTTCCGTCCCGGTGCGCGGTACGCCGTTAACCCCGTCATTAACCGCCTTACTTGAGCGCTTGTACCCGTTGGTCACCGCTGTGTTGCCAGCCCCGTATTCGGAGGTTCCGGTCCCGTCCACCTCGGAGGCGGGAACTTTACCGAATGAATCTTGAGCTGCCGCGCCTGGAAATGCGTGAAAAGGTACGGCCACCCTGAATCCTTGCATTTGGTCAGCCTGATGCAGTCCCGGCGTTCCTGCGGAGTTTTTGCCGTCACCCCGGAAAACCATCGCCGCGATGGTCAGTCCGTCCGGATGCTTGCCGTTATCGTCCGGCAGGCGAAAGTCAGTTGACCCGTTACCCGAAGACGGCAAACCTCGACTGGTGTAAGGCGCTGCAAGCCATACGGCATCGGTCACGCAGAAGGGTTGAAGCAGTGCCCAAAGCTCAGGATAGAGCGCACGACCGTTGGTTACGATCTGGCCATCCAAAGCGAGCTGTCCGCCAGGGATCGTTGCGCGACTGAACTTCCACTGAGTCATCGCGCCGACCGGCAAACCACCACCGACCTCACCGTAGGTCCCATCTCCTTTAAGGAATTTATCGCGGTCTGCGATACCTGGCGCAGGCACAAGTCCCTTCTTTCCTGCAGCCGTTGCAGTGGCTCCAACCACTGGCGACAAGCCCAGCCTGATTTTGTCAAAACCGTCTGAGCTCAGAGCCAGTAGCGAGGTAATGTCGTTGTTATCGCCCTTGTCCGCCTTCCCAATCGTTACCTGCTCAGCCTGGGCAGCAGACTGCTCTGCTGCTTCAGCAGAGGCCGCCGCCGCCTGCTCTGACTGGACAATCGAATCCCTGGCATCCTCAGATCGATCAGCTGCCGTACCGGAAACTTGAGCGGAGGATTGGCTTTGTTCCGCCGCGAGTTGTGCGGCATTTTTGTTTTCAGTCGACACGCCAGCCGCGGACGTGGCTATACCAGCCTGCTCCGTAGCTCCAGCCTTCGATTGCGCGGCCGACTGGGCTGCTTCGGTAGCCGTTGCGACCTGCTGCTCCATGTCGGCAACGCCGCTCGCTATCACCTGCGTGGCGGCGCGAAGCGCATCAGCCGACTCCTTGACGTATCCCTGCATAGGCGCGAGGGCATAGGTGCCAGAAGCGTCAGCCGCTCCCTGATAACCGGGTGAAATCGACAGCGCTGTGTTACTGGCAATGTTTGTGACTTCGTACCAGCCACCATCGGGCCCACGAAAAGCATCGCCGACACGAGAGTTGGCGATGAAGGATGTTCCCGTGCCGATCACAGCATTGCTGCCAGGCGTGACACTTACCGTTCCGACCTTGTACCAGCTCATAGAGCGCCCCTAGGAAATAGGTTTAGCGAAAACAATAGGAATGTAAAAGTTAACTGAGTTATTCACGCCGATAATGTAGGGCTCAAGCCGGTTATTTCCGTAATTCCAAACAACGTATAGTTTTGCCGCTCTGCTTGAGTTACCTCCGACGTCCATACCCACATTATTTATCATCATGTAATCACCAGTATCCAACGGCGAGTACGCAGTCCAGTTAGATCTGGTTGTTCCCTGCCCAGTGTTGCTTGACCCGATGTAAGTCCAACCCGTAATCGTTCTGGTAAACTGGGCACATGGAGTACCGCTATCGAAAAGAAGATTTCCGGCTGCCCCCCAAAGTCGGAGACCATACGTTGCCAGCTCACGCGACTTGAAAGCAGCGCAAAAGTAATTACCAGCGCCCGCAGAGTTGAAAGAGAACCCCGTCCAGTTCCCCGGCCCTCCGCTGATGGTTGTGTACTGAAACGTAGTCGTCGAGTCAGGTCGCACGAACACCAGCGGAGGTTCAACGGTCGTGATAGGGGGAGAAAACGACGCCCCGCCTGAATACCTTCCCTGCTGCAGAACAACTAGGCGTGAGAACTCAGAGTCGAGAGTGACAACATCGTTGTTATTTACGAACTCAAGTCCGAATGCCATTTACCTATCCTTCATAACCAGCAGCCGCTGGGGACCCAGGCCGTTGATGGCGTCGAACGGTGCGGACCTATTGCCGAACCAAACTGTTACACCACCGTTGTAAACTGAAGGCTCGTACTGGATCGCATAGTTATTCTGTGCATTTGGATCTTGAGGGTATGCACCAATGGGAATGCAAATTGCTGAATGCGTTGCCGGAGTAATTCCCGGAATGGAAATATTGATGTATCTATTCCCGCCCGTGATAAATGCAACTACGCCGGAATAAATGATCCGGACCGTGAACGAGTTTTCATCCAGTTCCAACTTCCCTGTTGGCCCCCATATCCTCATGCCAAAGCTCATGCCGTCAGATCTCCAAGCTGGACCCGCTTCACGTTGTTTTCGTCGTAGACTTTGATCGCCCGGTTCGTCATCGTCAGGCGTCCACCCCCAGGTGCTGGGCCGTTGAACTCCAGATTTCCAGCCTTATCCAGGCGCCACCCTTGAATGCCGGCGACGTAGTCGTCGGATTGCAGGGCCTGCCCGATCTTGAGCATGGTGATGCTGCCGTCCTGGATGAACGCGGCGCGCATGAAGACCTGGCCGCCCTCAACCGTGAACGGCGTAAACGTCTGCCCGCCGGCGAGCGTGCTGACAACCGAGAAGCGATCAGCGCTCACCAGGAACTGGCTTTGGATGATGCCCTCCTCGTTTTCCTCAATGCCCAGGCCAATGCCGGCGGTGACCAACTGACCGTCTGCGTTGACCTGCATCTTCACCGAGTACATGGTTGATAGCTTGCCGTCGGTGTCGGCCTGGGCTTGACTCACGACCTGGACAGCCGCCGAGGTTTCGCCGACCTCAACGCTGACCTGCTGGATAGCCCGCGCCGTTGCCTCGCGATCAGAGACGACAACGCTTTCCAACTCGCTCACAGAGCCGCTGACATCGCCCACCTCAGCGGACAGTTCGGTCTGCCTCTGCACCATCGCCGCGTTCTGCGTGGCGCGCGTCTTCACCTCCTGTGCGAAGCTGGCCGAAGCGTTGTAGCCCTGCAGCGCGTCAGCCAGGTCGCCCTCGCCGGTATCGTCCCGATAAGCCGATTGAAGGGCTTGAAGGCTCGACGCATTGGCCGTGACCACGCCGTCCAGTTCGGTGATGCTGGTAGTGTTGATCTCCACCTGCCGCGCCAATCCGTTGGCTGTAACCAGCACCTGGCCCACATCCACCCAATAAGCGGCGTTCGGCGGCGACGTATCGACTGGCACCAGTTGGGTAGCCTGGTAGATCCGCTTGCCGACCACCACGAGGTCACCCTCGAGGTAGACGGCCTCTGGGTCGTAGGCTGACAGCCCGTCGAGCGCATCGATCTGCGCCTGCAGGCCCGGGATCTTGTCGATCTCGTCGTTGATTTCGTCGCCCAGCTCACTGCGGCCAATCTGACCCGCGATCAACTCCAGCACCGGCGCCGCATCGGCGCTTGCCATGCCCATCACCCCGTTGCCGAGCGGATAGAACGGACCGATGTTGCCGGTGCGGTCGACCAGCCGAGCCCAGAAGAAGAACTGCGCGCCGGCCTTTAGGGCCTGCATGCTGTAGTCCGCCTGCGGGTGCGCCAGGTCGGCGAGCTTGGTGGCTACCGACAAATCATTGGCAGCGCCATACCAAAGCTCGGTGCGCTGGGTATCCTCGGCGCCGGCCGGGAACCCCCAACGAATTCCGATCCCAAACAGTTCGCTGGTGGTAGACAGGAATGCTACCGCCGGCGGCAAACCGACCTTCCCTTCCAGATTGGTCAGGTTGGAGCTTTTCCAGATCGAAGAAATCTCAAACGCACTGACCGAACGCACCCGGGCCAGGTACGCACCCGAATAAATCCCCGCAACGTCAACGCTTGTCGCGCCAGTGCGCTGCAGCTTGATCCAGTTGCCGCTATCCTTGCGCCATTCAACGTCATACGCGACCGCGCCATTCACGGCGGGCCACGAGATGTTCATGGTGCTGATCGCCAGACCCTGATCCACGGAATAGTTCAACGTGATATCGACGCTCGCCGGTGCGGGTACCACGGTGATCGGAACAACACTGATAGGCCGCTCCTCCAGGCGGGCACCGGTGTCGATGTGATCGAACTTGCTCGGGTCGTATTGGACGGCCGAGATTTCAAACACGCCAGGCTCAGGCCGTGCCACGCTCACCACGCGATAAAGCGGGATTGCCAGGTCATCGGCGTCCAACGCCCAAACTAGTTCGCGCTCAGGCGGCACCGAGTAGGCAACAGTCACTGCGACCTGCCGGCCGCTGACCAGTTGCACAGTGCGGCCCTCGCACTTGCCGTCGGGCAGGTTGAGGATCAGCCGATCGCCGGGCTTGGCCTGGGTGTCGCGGTCCAGGGTGATGACTTTGCCGTTCACTGCCGAGATGCGTCCGCCCACCGGCCGGCCCGCCAGCAGTTCGTCTGCGATTGGGATCACGTAGCCCGGGAGAGGGATGCGGCCATCGAGGCCGACCTTAAAGTTGACAGCCCGGTCCTTCGAGTTCGTAAGCAGCGCCCACTTGCCGCGGCGCTGAGCCTCGGATTCGCGGGTGCAGCCGATTGCGCTGATTTCCAACGGGTTGTCACCGTAGCGCCGCTGCAGCTTGGCATCGGTCGCAGCAGTAACATCGGTGTCGTAATTGTTCAGTGGGTTGTCGTAGCTAACCAGTGCCCGGCTGTAGCGCGTGCGCTCCGATGCGCTCGAATAGGTGAACTTGCCGTCGATGACGTTCGCCCGCGTGTACGCGAAGTCGAAGTCGGTAGCGCGCGGCATATCCGAAAGCGTAAATACTTGGCCTTGAGCCCAGTAGGTCATGCCGCGGTAAATCGCCGAGATATCGCGCAGCAGCGACCAGGCATCCGCTTTGCTCTGCAGGTTCAAGCTGCAGAGGAAGCGCGGTTCCATGCCGCCTTTGCCGTTCGGAACCAGTTGGTCGCAGTACTGAGAGATTCGGTACAGCTCCCACTTGTCCACCATCCACGGCTTGATGCGACGGCCCAAGCCGAAACGGTCGTTCGTGGTGACGCCGTAAGTATGCCAAACGGGGTTGTCGGTCCAGGCCTCTTTGAACGTGCCGTCCCAGACTCCCGTATAGGTGCGCGACCTGGTGTCGTAATTGCTCGGCACCTGCCATTTCCGACCATCACATTCGATCGTGACTGCCGGGATACTGCGGAACTGCTCGGCAGAAAACTCGATGTAAAGCAGCGCGGTGTTCGGGTATCGGATCTTGGCGTCGATCACCTCGGTGAAGCCAGCAATCTGCATGGTGTCGGAGATCTTGTTGTTGTTCTGGTTTGCAGTCAGTCGAGTGATGCGCAGCAGCCACCCGGTTGTCGCGTGCGGCAGATTGATACGGCGAGTTCGCTCGTAAAGGCTGGTGGTCTTGCCGGACACGGCCTCGTTCAAAACCTCTTGGTACGTACCCCCATCCGTAGCGAGCTCGACTTTGTACCCGATCGTGTAACCGTTGATGTTGCCGCCGGAGTCCACCGATTGGAGCGCAGGCCAGGCAAAGCGCACACGGACAGCTGAGAGCTGCGTGTTGGTGATCGCACGAACCCATGGCGTGCCGCTGCGCAGCTCGGTGCTAATGGTTGTTTCGTTCTCGATCGATGGAATGCCCTGGATATAGGACTGGTCCACAGCCCCGCTGCGCCACTCCCATTTCACGTTCGGGAAGTTCATGTTCCCCTGCGGGTCTTGCAGCGGCGTGTTGTCGAGAAAGATGTCCTTGGCGGTAGGAGCACCGTCAAACTCGCCCTCACCCACAGCAATAAGCATTTTCGCAATGGCGACGGAGCGGAGGCTGTCTGGTGCCTCGGTTGGGGTTTTAGGCTTCTCGGAACCGCCCTTGGCGCCGTAAACATCGATCTTGCGTGCTGCGCCCATGCTTTTCTCCAGGCATAAAAAAACCGCCTATAAGGCAGCTTCAGTTTTTCGGGTGTTGGCTACATCTGGTCTTCGGCGTAAATAGCGGCACTGATGATCGCGCCACCCCAGCGCCGGCGGCCGGCACACAGCGACACAGGATTGCCGGAGGCCGTGGTGTTCTTGGCGCTGCCGAAGGCGTAGCCGGGCGTATTTTCTGGCGCCGCGCTGGTCTTGAGGCCGCCGGCCTGGGGGCTGAGCATTTGAATTACACCGCCGGCGACGAGGCCAATTCCCGCACCTATGAGCGGGGTGCCGAAAGGTGTTGCAGAGAAAATAACACCCACGACAATCAAGATCGCACCGACGATGGTTTGAAGAACACCGCCGCGCTTGCTGCCTACGACCACCGGCGCGATGCGGATGTCTCCGGCACCGTTGTAGCTCAGCTCTTTCTCTCCGATGTTGCGCTTATCGCGAAACACCGCGAACTCAAGGCCGCGCGACTTGGCATTCGAAAGAAACTGCTCGAATCCAGGGATCTGCACGCATAGTGCTTTGATCGCCTCCGCCGGCGATTTCACCGCGAGCCGGAAGGACTTTCCGAACTGTCGGAGTTGCCCGTGCAGGCGAATCGTCGTCATGGGTTGGTAGTTGATCGCTGATGCCTGCATCACTTTCTCCGGGGCAATAAAAAACCGCCCGTAGGCGGCTTCAAGATTTATTTGATTCAGTTGTAATCGACATAAGGCCCTATGTAGAACCCAGCCATGTCGCCGCTGATACGGTACAGGCTTTCCTTGCCTGGCTGCACCGTTGCTGCGATGGTCCGAATTGCAGCGCCCGCGCACAAGCCAGAGCCAGCCAGGCCTGCGCCGAGATTGGGCGACCCCGGTGGAAGGTAGAATGTGGCGCGCTGACCAGTCCCGATTTTTGCAGCCCTGCGGCCATCGACATAAACAACGATGTCGCAGCCAGAACCAACCGCGCCGGAGTCGCGCACCACGGTGATTTTTCCGCTCTCGCCAACTGGTTTAGTCTGGAAGGCATAGACCTCGTCCGACGGGACTGGCTTCGCATCCCGCACCGAGATCGCCGATGAGGCACACCCCGCCAGCATCGCCACCGCTACCGCCGCTATCAAAATCCGCATGCCTGCTCCTAAAAAATTGATCCGCCGAAAGTGAAGAACTTGAACGATATTTTATCGTCACCCGCATCTCTCATTTCAAAGCGAATTCTGTCGAGCCCATTATCTACTCGAGAGGCTTCAAGGCGCATGAACTGGGTCAGACCACCACCGAATCCGTTCAGCTCAAGAGCGCTGACATCATGAAAAATTAGCGACACCGCATCCAAACCTAACTCATTGTCAGACAGCACCAACTCCAAATCGTATTTGAAGTCGTTGAATTTGATGTCGATTGCCATAACACAGTTCTGCTCTCGCAGCAGATCGTTCAGACGATCAAGTCTATCCATGTGTCCACCCGTCTGGGATCAAATGCCACGCCACGCGCATGTCGCTCCCTCTTTGGTATGGTGGGACTGTAGCACTGAGGGGGGAGATGTAAAAAGCCCAGCGCGGGGCTGGGCTATTCCAAAGACAGCTTTCGGCCATAAGCGGTCGGTCGTGACCGTCTGCTGTTGGCCGATCCCTCCTCCGTCGTCACGATGTTTTTTGGAGTGGGCGACCAGGTTGAAGTAGGTTTGCTACAGCCATCACCAGATCTTCCAAAGACCAAGGTTTCTCCAAGTACGTCGTTGAGCTGGGAACAGTTGAGGCATCCAGCGCGTAGCCGGAAGTGAGGATCGTAGCGATGGACGGCCATTTCGTCTTGACCAACGCGACAAATTCGGCGCCTTGCAGTTGACCTGGCAAACCATGATCCGCGATGACGAGCGGACAATCATTCGGCCTACTCAGCAGGTAAATCAAAGCCTCATCTGCGGTTTCAAAGTCCAAGGAGTGGAGACCAATCTCGGCCAAAATATCGACCATCAACACGCGAAGTATTGGGTCGTCCTCAACAACGATCCCCCATCCGGGTATGGGTGAGAGTTTTTCCCATTCTATGTTCATCCAATGGTTCCTTGCTCGAATGTCGCCATATGCGGTTTTGACGCCTCCCGTATAGCCATTTTTTGAGAAACTAATGATCCGACGTCCGCGAAGAAATGTCTCTTAATTGAGAGAGACAAACGACACCTTTGAGTTGATCGCGGCCCTTCTCGGTAGCTAGCGATTGGACATTATCGATCTCTTCGGCAGCACCATTTTATGGTCCTGATCTCTATTTGGCTAATACACCCGTGCCCGTCGCTTGGTGCGCTGCCATTTCAGAACGAAGCTCACCAATCAACTTTGCAATGGCCCGGCTGGACGTCAGTTTGCTGGTCGTAACCGCAGTGACCAGAAGATCGACCCGGCCAGAGGTCGAATCGAATACCTTGATCATCAAAGATCCGTCCGGATTGGCCGAGCATGTGCAGGAAAGCGGCTGGAATCCACATTCAATAATGTGGCGAAGCTCTAGTGTCGAAATCATGACTCGCGTCCCTTGGGTCGGATGAAAGGAATTTAGCTTATTAATTAGCTGCTGATCCTCGGTATGGGAGGCTGGAGTGAACTCTTGTTGCATCTCTCCGCAGTGACCGCTACGGGTCGAATGAATCGCACAGCAGCTCCAACAACTCATTCGCCAGGGCCGCCGCTTCTTGTCGATAGTCGAAGTTCCAGCGGCACGACCAGTTATCAGGCTTTCCCTCATCCTCCCATTGCGCCAATGCAAGCGCGTTGAGTATTTCCAGCTCGAACCAAACACGCTGCCAAGCGACGGCGTCCTGGACTGACGCTGTGTCTTGCCACAGGAATTCTGTTTGCACGACAAATGCCGACCATGCAAACAGATCCTCTGAGGCTCGCTCACCGATCATTCGGAAGTATTTTGCGCTAGCCAATCAACGATTCCTTGTAGTCGTTTACCTGTTTAGTAAACGTCTATCCCCGGATAGAGATCCGCGGGTGGACGATAATTGGGGTTCTCAAAGCTGCTGTTCTCGTAATGGGTTTTGGCCGTAGGTCCATCGTCGTTATAGGTCACCTGCGGGTTTGGCGTGAGATGCCAACCGTTTCCTTCCTTGTCGCGCTCGATCAGTGATGCGTATAACCTACAGTTGCCTGATGAGCCGGATGTCAGCCTGAACTGGTAATAGCGTCCGGCTTGGGGCGTGAACTTCGTCGAGACATAGCAGGAACGAGTGCGTGTCCCCTCCCAGAATAGATCCACTTGCGTTTCGATACCGGGTCGGATCTGCGTTTCGTAATAGTCCCATGTAAGGTCTTGCCCTGCCTTTGGCATGCCCACGTCCTGTGTGTGTGTGAATGGCAGGGGGCCGGTGCGAACGGCGCCGCCCGAACGTTTGCCGTTTTCGTATTGGTAAATTTCGGCGTGCTGCGTGTAGTCGACGATACGTACCCAGGCAGGGTTGGGCTCGTTTTCGGGCGCGGTAAAGTAGTTGGTATGGGGCAAAAACTGGCAGCCTGCGAACAACGGCAATGCAAGCAGGCAGAGCAGAGGGCGTATCGACATGAAGCCTTTCCTTTTGCGGAGTCAGGGTTACAGACCGCAAAAGAGAAGGCGCATTGCGTAAAGGTTGAAAATTTTGTGGCTGAATCGTCGCGACGATATCGGTTTCAACAGGCTGCTTTCGGCCCGGCACACATGATTTAACGTGCGGGTGCAAAGCGCCAGCGGTAAAACTGCAATGGGTCGAATGGCCGGTCATGACTGACTGCTTTTGGCCGATTGCTGCCTTTCGCGAACGACAGCTTAGGGTCGAAAGCGGACGCGCAACATGCTATCGACCTGGCCGGGCATCCAGCGTGGATGGAATGCCAGTGGAATCTGATCTGGAAGCGATAGTAGCCTCCGCCAACTCAAAGTCGGCCAGGAGGCCCTATGTCCTCGCTCTTGTTCTACACGGATGAAAACGAAGCAATTGTAGCCACTGACACGCTTTTACATTATTCCGTCGACACGCCCCCAGGGTTGGCCAGCAAAGCCATCTCGATCCCGCACATCCGTATGATCATTGCCGGCACGGGATCGGCCCTGCTTTTCAATCGATGGATCGGCCTTGTGAATAACCAAGGTTTTGCCCTCAATGTAGATGCGGTCGATGCACATGCCACCCAGGAGCTTCAGGCCCTCTGGAGCGAACTGAATCACCATGTTCCCGCCCTCCAAGACCAAACTGCAACGATCTATCACTTCGGGATTTCCGACGACTCGGGAAAGGTCCATGGATTCGCATACCGTTCTGGGTCGGACTTCAAATCCGAGCGTTTGGATTATGGGCTTGGCGTAAAGCCAGAGCTTATGGACAAATCGGGAATAAATTGGAATTCGTTCCCTGCGTGTGCGCCTGACATCATGCGTGCCCAGTCGCGACAGGAGGATGAAAAGTCCGGTGATCGCGTTTATATAGGCGGGACGACAGAGGTCATTCATCTAACAAAAGACGGATTTTCGATCTATTCGCTGGGCGGTTTTGACTGAGCATCTTTGTGCCTGAGGATCAGGCGTGTCCGGTCATGCCAGGGACCGCCGTAGACGATGATCTCGGACGGCCTGCCGTAAAGATGGTGCAGCAGGAACGGGCCTGGGCCGTAAGTGCCTGACTCTTCACTAGGTAGCGACGGATCAGCGCCCAGGTAGATCCCAGCATGATTCGGGTGAACCGTCCGACCGACGTGCATGACGATCAGATCACCGCGCTGCGGCTGGTCCACCCTCACGAATCCAGCAGCCTCGTAATGCTGCTCGTACAGACTGGCGTTCTCCGCCTTCTCCCACCAGCCATCGGTGCGCTGGAAGGCTTCAAACTCAACCCCCCACTGCCGCAGATACCAGTCAACGCAAACCTGCCAGCAGTCCCAGGCACCGTGTACAAACGGACGCTTGAGCAGTGGCGTATGTCCGGTTGGCGTGATCGTACGCAGATCGCCCTCGGGCCAACTCAAAATGTGCCAGGGCAAGGCCGTGGCCTCGCACATGGCCAGGTCATGCGGCGACGGCCTGCTGGTCGCATCCGGGTGCGAGTGAACGATACCGATCACCTCACCCAAATCTTCCGCAGCAGCATAGTCTTCAGGATCAAGTCGAAACTCTTCGCTTGGCTCGGTCGAGATGTTCCGGCACGGGAAATACTTCTGCGCCCGGCCGACAGTCAGCAGCAGGCCACAGCACTCGCGTGGATACTCCGCCGCCGCATGCGCCTGGATAGCCGCAATGATGTGTTTTCGCATTATTCGCGCCCACTAAAAAGGGCGCCGTAGCGCCCTTGGGTTAAGCAGATATTTTTCTGGATCGCGGTGGCGCAAGTAATGCTCTACCTACAATCCCCGCCTTCACTCTATTGCGCATGGTGGCGGAATCGACCCCAGCAATTTTTGCCCACTCTACAAGTGTGCGCTCCTCACCATCGATCACCGCTGTAGCGTTATGCTTGCGTACAGGCAAGGAAGCAGCTTCGTCAGGAGTCATCCCAGCATTGAGGCGGTTATAGAACGTAGACTCTTTTATCCCCGCCTCGCGCCAAACACCGGCAATATGCTTCTGGCTACCAAGGCGCGCGACAATTGCATTGTTCCGCTTATGCTGGCCCTGGCCGAGCGCATCAGTCCATCGGCAGTTTCCTGGCTCGTAATCGCCATTCTCATCAAGCCGATCGATGCTCTGGCCTTTCTCCTTCGTTCCCATCCCAGCGACGAATCCTGCAATGTCTCGCCACTCATCACACACCTGAATGCCTCGACCTCCATAATCTTTGAAATCTTTGGAATCGGGGTTGTAGCAGCGAGCGATCATCGCTTTCCATGTGCCGTAGGCAGAGTGCCTATGTAGCCCGTGGCTGGTGTGGGTTTCCTTTACGCGCATCCTCATAAAGCAGCCGCAAGACACCTGCACGCCACATACGAGCGCAGATCTTTGGACGACTCGGGAATTGCCGCATACGCACTGGCAGTTCCAAAGACTGACCCTGTAGGGTCTATCGTTTGGCGCTTGGCTAATGACCGTGAGCCTGCCGAACTGCAAGCCCACCAAATCTTTTGGGTATTTCATCTTCAAATCACACCCTTAAAGCGTGAGACCCAACTGAAGAAGAGTGGCGGGTCGGTTAGGTGTCGACTTTTCGGGTTGCATGCCCTAGCCACAAGGCAATTCTACTATGATCTGGACACGAGGCTCACTGCTGGAAATCCCCCAAATCCCAATTCTTCGTTCTCGCCGAAGCGCAGCTTGCAGGACGACAGGCAGCCCTTGCACTGGTCTAGTGCCGGGTCATCCGTGGGATTGTCCTCGTCGTCGAACATGGCCTCGCCGGTATAGCCGCAGTCCGGCCCGCGATAGCCATTGGTCATGGCCCAGTGGCAGAAGGTCGTCATCTGCCGGCCGGGAAGTCCGTGGTTGTCGATCTCGCCCGGGGAGGACAGCTCCCAGACCACCGCCTCGCCGTCCTCGCTGGTTTTCTGGTCGATGTACCAGATTTCCAGCGCCTCCTGGGTCGGGTCGGCAGTTGGATTCCCTTCGGGGTAGTTTGCCGCGTCCAGGTATTGGGCCAGCGTCTCACGGACCGTCAGCTTGAACTTGAGCATGTCCTCGAAGGCCAGGCACAGCGCCGTGACTCGACCATTCACGTTGCCGGCGGCAAAAGTCGGCCGAGAGGCGGTGCCGTCGCTGCTTGAGGAAATACCCTCAATCTGCACCGGCCAGGCTGCGTACTCTTGGCCTTGCCACCAAATCGATTTCGCCGGGAGATCCTCGTCCGAGTGTTCGTAGAGCAACAATTCTTCGGGCGTATGCGGTATGGCGTGCCCATGGAAGCGCAGGTAATCGGCGCCATACTCGGTCCCGTCTATTTCAAACAGGCGAATCTCGCCGCCGGGCTCCAGTTTCTGGATGTCCGTGATCAGTGCCATGGGCGATTATCTCAAGGGTGAAAGGTTTGTTCGAAGGTCGCGGTGATGGCGTAAACCTGGCCGCCGCGGTGCACAGGCTTGTAGCCGGAGCACTTATAGAGACCAAGCTCGCCGAGGGGCGGCTCCCAGAAGAAACCCTTTGCCCCCTTGTGCCGATCGAGGAAGGTCATGATGTCCTTGATGCGTCCCTTCAGGCCGGTGAAGGTCACCGGCCAGGACTGTGACCGGTTGTTGATTCCATCCTCAACCGACTGGGCATATCCATCGCCGAATTGCTTGGTGCGGACGCGTTGAGTGATCTCGCCCTCCGCTCCCTTCTCCGTTGCCCAGGTGAACCGTTCAATTGCCATAGATCACCCTTTTACGTTTCGGCTGCTGATGCCGCCCTGGCGCCATGATTTGGCGATTTCTTCGACTGCGACCTGCCGGGTTCGCGTCTCCATGTTGCGCTGGAAGGTCTCGGCGTCGAACTCGGCGCCGTCCGGCCGCCCCGCCTCTTGGTCGCTCATGATGATCGGCATGCTCAACCTGAGGTTCACGCCCCCGCCTCCGCTGCCAACCGCCATGACGCCAAGCTTGCCGCCGGATGTCCGGGCCAGCGGCATGATCGCCTCTTCCCCAGCCTCACCCATTACACCGGTTTTGCCGTTGGCCATACCGAACGCCGTGGGCTTGCTGACGATGGAGTTGGTGAAGGCGCCGCCGTCGGCGAACATCTGCACACCGCCCGACCACGCCCCACCCAGCGCCTGAGGAAAGTAAGTGCTGGAGTAGCCAGCCTGCGACGCGCCAAGGTTCGACGACGTAGCACCCGCAGACCCAGCCGCCATACCGTTACCGCTGCCGGAACTGCCGCCGAAGTAACTCGCTGCTGCCCCCACCAGACTGCCCAGCAGTGCCGAACTTGCCTGGCGTGTAGCGATACGCGCCATGTCCGCCAATATGGACTTGGTGAAGTCGGCAAACGACAGCTTCCCGGTCATGGCGAAGTTGACGACGGCATCTTCCATGGAACTGAAGGCGTTGCCGAAAAGCGACTTGGTCTGGCCGGCAACATCCCGCGCCGAATCCAGATAGTTGTCCCACGCCGCCGTAGCGCCATTGGTCCAATCGCCCTGGGCAGCCTCCACATCGGCATAGTTCTGCCGGATCTGGTCGGTGGCTTTCTTATTCGCATCGGCAAGTGCCTGCGATTTGCGGGTGAACTCTTCGTCCGACATGTTGCGCGAAGGGTCGGAGCGTTGGTTTTCCAGTTCCAGTGACTGCTGAGCAAACCGATCCTGCTGGCCGTTCAGCTCACCGTTGAGCGCGTTCTGGCGATCTCCCTGGCCTACGCCCAGTACGGCGCGTTGCCCGGCCAACTCCAAGGCCCGCTGTTGCTGCCCCAGCGCCTGCACGTACGCACTGATCGCCCGCTTCTGCTTGGCGAGTCGCCCGGTCTCGTTGGCAGCCAACACTTCAAGCTGGCTATCCGCATCCTTCTGCGCCTTGACCATCCCTGCGCGCGCGTCGGCGATCTTCTGGTCCAGCTGGATGCTCTGCGCGGCCGACGTGGTCTTCTTGCCCTTGGCGGCTTCCAGCGCGGCAATCTCGGCCTCGTAGGCTGCCGTGGTCTGGTCGAGCTGGTTTCCGATCAGCGCCTGACGCCGCAGCAGATAGTCTTCCTCGGACAGCAGGCCGGCCTTCTGCGCTGCTTCCAGTTCCTTCTGGTAGTTTTTGTAGGTGTCGGTGATGGCTGCCAGGTCGTTCTTGGCGCTGTTGAAGCTGGTGAGATCGACTGCCGACGAACCGCCGGTTTTCGGGTCCTTGTATCGGTCCTTGATGTTCTGAATGTTTTTGGTGACCAAGCCACCCTCAAGCCGCGCATCGTTCGGGTTTGCCTTGCGAATTGTGTCCAGCCAGCCCTTGTAGTCCTCAATCTCCTTGTTTCGTTTCTGCTCGTTGGACAGTGAGGACTTGGTGAGCGAGTCGACTTTTTCACCGGCGACGATGGCCGCCTGCTGGGCCTTACCCTGATCATCGAAGTATTTAACGCGAGCATCATCCGCATCGCGTTGTAGCGTGAGCAAGTTGATCTGCGCCTGAATTCGGGCGCGCTCCTTCGGGCTCACCTCCTGGGCGTTCATCCGCGTGCCGCCAACGTCGAACGCCTCCGAGCCAGTTAGCTTGGACTGCAGCTCTTTGATCTGGTCGTTGTAGCTCTTCTGCCGGCCTACATCGCTGATTCCATCAAGGGCACCGCTCGCGGCACTCTTGATGCCCAGCCAAGCTCGCTCCCACAGGTTCAAGTTCTCGATCACCTGGCGGGATCTGGTTTGCACGGTGTCGGCGTAGGTCTCGGTCAACAGCTTGGTGGCGCCAATCTCGTCGCCCTGATCCTTGAGCGCAACGATCTGCGAGTACACCGAGGCAGTAAGGAAGTGATACTGCTCGTTCAGCGACTTGGCAGCGGCCACCGGGTCGTCCGCAATTTTGACGAACTCGGCAACGGTTGCTTCAATCGATTTGCCGGTGGCCTTCTCCATAGATAGAGCCGCCTCGGCGATATCCACGAAGCTGCCGCTGGCGAGCTTTCCGCTCCCTGCCAGGGTGGCCAGTACGTCAGCCGCCGCCCCCGTTGTGCCGACAACCGCGGCAACCTGGCGCGCCATATCACTTAACTGGCCGGAGGTAGTCCCGGCAAAGTTGCCGGTCAGCGTCAACGCTTTGTTGAACGCATCCGTTTCTTTGTTGCCGCTGTAGTAGGCGTACGCGAGCCCACCGATGGCAGCGGCGACCAAACCAATCGGCGCTACCAGCGCCAGCAGCGAACCAGCAGACGCACCAGCACCCGCGCCCAGTTGAGCCACGGCACGCACGCCACTGCCCCAATCACCCGACGACAGCGCATTGCCGAGTTGAACGACGTTTTCCTGCGCTTGGCGGGTGCCGAGCCGCAGTTTGTCGAAACCGGTGGCCGTCTTTTCGAGCTTGGCGTAGTCCTTGTCGATCTTGCCGAGTGCTTTGTTGTAGTCCTCCTGGCTGAGGCGTCCTTCGTCCAGGTGTTTGCCCAGCTGTTCGACCTGGGTATCCAGCTTCGCCAGTGCAGCGCGGGCCGGGTCGATGGCACCCAGCAGGCTGTTCAGGGCCTTCTGTTCGTCCAGGGCGGACTTGGCCAGGGCGATCTGCTGCTTGTCCAACTGAGCGGAGATCTTCGCCGCCTCGGCCTCGCCATAGGCGCCGGTCTTGGTCAGCTTGGCGAGAGCGTCACGCTGCTTCGCCAGGTCCTGGGTGGTTTTGGCACTGGTGGACAGCGACTTTTCCAGGGCCTGCATTTCGTTCATCAGCGAAACAGCGGACTGCTCGGCCCGGCCGCCAGCTTTGGTCATTTTCTCCAGGTCAGTAGCGGCCTGGACTGCATCGCCGGAATCAACCCGAATGCCCAGTTCGGCAATTGTGGTCATGATCTGCTCCAGGCAGGCAACAAAAAGCCCGCACTAGGCGGGCTTAAGTATAAATAGGGGAAACTACATTTTAAGAAGGTTGGAACCTCGTACCACAGGCGTGGCACAGCCAAGTACGACGCCATTCTTCTAATTTGTCATATTGCGCGACATTGAATTTCCAGTGGCGAACAAAGCCGATTACACCGACTGCGATAAACGCCACACCGATAAAGAATCTGCTCCAATCGATGCCCCAGTAGGTGTTCATGAGCTTCATGCCGTCGTAAAGGATGATGGAGCCAACGCCTGCAAGAATTACGGGGCCGAGCAAGCGCTTACCGGGTGGAGGTGAAACGCTTGCGGCTAAGTCTGTCTGGTGCCTACCAGTCGTCTGGACAGTAACACTCGGGCCCATTCCGGATTGCGCTTGGTGGGTTGACCGAATCTGAGACGTACCAGCCGCGTAGATGACAGATAGAAGCTGGACGTTCTGACCTTGGCAGTGCGGACAGGCGATGGAGTTTTGACTTACCACAAACTCATTCCTTTGAATTAATAGGGAGCCCTTATTTTAAAGCAGCAATGACGATTCTTGCACCTAGTGGCACTTTGCTCACTCTGCCTCTGCCATAACGCGCAGGGCTTCCCCCTCCAGCACTTGAAGATCAGGAAAGATTGCAGCGAGTTTCTTTTTCTTGATGCCGAGGAAACCGGCCACGTCGCGTATGCAGCTGTAGTCGAGACCGATCGCGCCGCCGGCGCCTGCTCGCCACTGGGTGGACATGCGGTTGAAAAGGAGGAAGGCCGGCCAGTTGCATGGCCAGACCTCCACTTCCTCAACCAGATCATCAAGGGCAAGGCCGAACATGCCGATAATCGCGTCGGGCACGCTTGGCGAGTACATGGCGCGGGCAGCGTCGGTCAGTTTCCCAGGCGGGCCTGGTTGTATGCGCCCTCATGAGCCTTAACGACAGCCTCGGCGGCACCCTGGCAGGACTTCACGAATGCGACGATGTTGTCGTCGTTGTATTCGTCGTCAAAGCCCCAGCCGACTACCAGGTCCTTGATCTGCTGAGTCTGCTGCTCGGTATCCACAGCCACAATTTCCGACCATGACGGCTTATCGCCCAATGCGGCCTGTGCCTTCTTCCGCTTTTCGTTCCATTCATCGAACAGAGCGGCAAGCTCGGCGCGATCCCGGTACTTGAAGGTGAACTCGACCTTCTCGGGTGCGCTGCCGACGATCGGAATCAGCACCAGCGCATTGAAAGTAGCGTTCTGCGCAATACGGATCTTAGCCATGGGTTAAACCACCGCAGTCAGGTAGCGGGTCGGCTCGGCCTGCAACGCCAAGCTGACGGTGCGGGTCAGCAGGTTGTTACGGGACACCGCTGGCTGTTTGGAGAACGACGTGTAAGTGCCATACAGCAGCGTGTCGTTACCGGGCAGGTTCAAGCGAGCCGCCTCGATCTGCTTGCCGGCGTCCGCCTTCAGCAGCACTCCGTTGAACGCCTGGGCCGGATCGTCAGCGATGGTGAGTACCATGCTTGCCGCCGATTTGTCGGTGGGGATCTGCTTGCCCTGGTCATCCTCGAGGAACACCACATCCAGATAGTTCTGTTCGCCTCCGGAGAAGGCCACGTCGGAGATTTGCGGGATCTGCACCCAGGTCAGCACCTTGCGCATCGTGCCGGAGCCGCCCGCGACCGGATAGACCTGCGTGTCGGTAGTGTCGATGCTTTCCAGGGTAATCGCCGTTGCCGTGGCTGCCTTCACGCGCACCACCTTGCTATCCAGCTTGCTCCAGCCAGACGTCAGCAGAACAATGTCGCCGGCAGCGATGGTGCCACCTACAACGGTAGCCACCGCTTCGGCAGCGTTGCTGATGGCAGTGAACGCCAGTGCGGTCGCGTAGGTTGCGGCGTGCTGGAAGGTGCCGCCGTTCGGGAGTTTGTAGCCCATGGGGTATTTCCTCTTTGCAGATGTGAAAAAACCCGCTAAGGGGCGGGTCTCTGGGTATGCCCAATGGGCGGGATCAGTTCGTGTCGGCTCGGTACAAGAACGAGACCGGCACGGTGTAGGTGGAATCGCCTGTGATGCCAGGCCCTTGGTCAACTGGCGACATTGTCACCACGGTCACCGCGCCCTTCGTGTCCCTGGCGTATAGCGGGAACAGGTCAACAAGTTCGGTGGTGATTGGGTTGGTCTTGATCTTGCCGGTGCCCGCCGGCGCGATGATGCTGACCTGAAACACGCCGGTGAACAGTCGGTGATCACCGCCGAGCGTGTTGCTCGCGGTGTCGCCCGGGATGGTGAAGGCCCGAAGGTACGTCTCGCCCTCCGCCGGCGCGTAGGCCGTGTTCTCGAAAACGATCTTGAACTTGTCCGACCTGGCAGCGTTCCAGGCGATGAGCTTTGCCTCGTAGATCGAGGCGATGATTGCGTGACTCATACCTGGTTGTTCCTGATGGCCTCCAGCACTATCTGCTGAAAGCGAGCCACGGTTACCCGGACCATGCCGCCAGGGGCCTGTGTGGAATGGCCGAACTCCAGCGGGATCGCATAGGGCAAGTTGTTAACGATGAAAGCTGTCTGCCCGGCCTTGAACTCAATAGCGCCCGCTACAAGCCTTGCGGTTGCCTCGGTCCCTGTCGGGTCTGGGTGAATACGGAAGCTGTTGTCGACAGAACCGATGGAGAAATTCCAGTTCGCCCGAAAGCGACCGCCAACATAGTCCCGGCCAGCCACCAAGCCATTCACGCTGAAGTTCTGGTCGCGCTCGGTCTTCATTAGCGGTTTGGCATATTTCACGCCGCGCTTGAGGTTGCCCGCCTTCGTGAAGTTCGATTCATTCAGGTTGATGAGCGTGTTGCGGACTGCGACCTTGAAGTCGTAGTCATCAGCCGCCCGGGCATTGGATTCCCGGTGAGCAACGTTGGCAGCCCATATCTCAGGGTTGCCCACCGGTGACATGCGGATGATGCTGCTACCAATCTCGATAATGATTTCGCGCAGGCTCGCGTCGATTGCCTCACTGGCCTGGGCGGCGAACTCCGCCAGGCTCAGGGCGAAGCTGCCGGACTGGCCGGCGCCTTTACTTGCCATGTCACTTCCTCAACTGAGCCGTCCACGTCGCATCAGCCGGGTCGGCGGACACATTCATCACCCGCAGCCCGTTGACGATATCGCCAATAGCCGGGGCAGCCGGTACCGCCGTCGGAACGCCGGCCTCCGACACGAACAGCTCGTTTTGCAGCACCAGCAGCTTCTTGTCGGTGGTCTGGATCAGGGAGCCGTCGATTTCCTTGGACAGGTAGCCGCCCAGAACTCCGCGCCCCGAGTACGTCACGGTGGTCTCCGGTGTTTCGCCACCCAGCTCCGGGTCATACTCGCCCGCAACCTTGCGCACGCCCGCCACCGGCTTGACCGCATCGGCTAGGCCATCAGGATCGTCGAACGACTCGGCCAATTCAGCCTGGATCTCTTCGCGCATGCCCATGGTCAGATCCTTTTCAGCATCATCACGCCGGAGCGCTTTATCCACGGCTCCAGCAGCGCCAGGGCGAAGTTCACGCCCGCCGACTGATCGGTGGAGCCTGCCACGTAGGTTTTGCTCACCGACGTGCCGGATTGAGCCGAGACCGCCTTGCTCTGCACTTCCTTCTGCGTTGCTGTGTACAGCTTGCCCGCCGCCGCCTCTTTGGCGACCTGGGCGCCGGCTGTTTTGATCTCGGCCGGGACCGGATCGGGAACAGCCCGCTTAATCTTGGCTGTGAGCCAGGCATTGGCCATGGTCACAGCAAGGACCGGATCACCCGTGCCGGCCCAGTCAGGACCAAGCTGGGCGTCAACATCGGCAACGGTGATAAAGTCGGTCATTTGCTTGTCCTTATTCCGCTGGCACCAGGGCCTGCAGGTCTTCTTTCTTGGCGGACGGGTCGAAGGCAATGCCCTTCTCGGTCAGCCATTCTTTCAGCTCGGGAACCTTCATTTTCAGAGGGTCGGTTTCTTTGCTCTCTGGCTCCTTGCCGTCGGACACCTTGATGCCGGCCGATTGGTAGGCTTCGAAGATCTCCGGGGCATCGCCATCGACCACCACCTCGGTAGCAGAGCCGATGACACCGAAGAATTCGCTCAGCAGCCGGTAACAAACACCGCGCTCTTTGCCCGGCTTGTCCGTGTAGATCACTTTCATGAGTCACCTCAAAAGCACCCCGGCGCCCATAAAGACGCCAGGTTATGTAGGCCGGATTACGGCGTGGTGGTACCGCTGATGACGGCGGCGAACGGAACCTGCTTGCGGCTGAACACGCGCTGCCAGTTCGCAGCAGCGGCGTATTGAGTGGCGGTCGGGCTGAGGTTCTGAGCCTCGGAACCCTTCCAGCTGAAGCCAGCCGGCTGGAGGATGTAGGTCTTCCGCTCCCACAGCACCTCGGCACCGCCGCCGTTACCGCCGCCCGGCTTACGCTCGAGCTCTACCGGAACCTTAGGCGTGCCTTCGCCGTAACCGAAAGCGCCCTGGCCGAAGAACACGGACAGGTACTTGCCCGCGCCGTAGACCAGAGCATCGTCCATGAACACCGGCTTGCCGAGGTAGGTGGCCAGGATGATCTTGCCGTCGGAGTCGCGCAGGTACTCGATGAGGTCCTTCTTGACCATCTGGTTCATCACCACCGAGTGCACGCCGATCGCGCCGAACTGGTCAGCGGCATCACCAGCGGTGAACGCAGCATCCTGGAAGGCGTTCGCGCTGATGGTTGCACCCGCGTCGATGACCATGTCACCGCCGTTATTCGCGATGTTCGAGGCGATGATGCCGCGTGCCGCGCCCAGGGTGTAACGCTGCCACTGGCGGGTCCAGTAGGTGCCGAAACGGTTGCGGATCTGCTGCTGAGGCTCGCTGTTCGCCAGCTCAGCGGTCAGGTCAGTAACGCCGTAGCCTTTGTTGAGGTACAGGACCCGGGCACGCATGCTGTCCTGGGTTACTTTGCCGACTTCGCCCTGGTCGTTCGGGTCGTCGTTGCTGATGTTCGGGGCTTCATCGGCGTTGAGATCCTGCCAGTAGCTGATCTCGGCGGTGCCCTGGCTTCCGGAGGCGATGGCGTCCAGCACAGGCGAGCGGGTCACAATGCCCGACTCGTATACTGCGGTCTTTTCCGGGCTGTTAACCGGCGCCAGGGAGGCGTAGTAGTCGCCGACGAAGATGTCGGTCAGTTGTGTAGTTGCCATGGATTAGGTTCCTTTGGTGGCCTGGATTTTCTTGAAGAGCTCAGGGTTGTCACGGGCGATCGCAGCGCGCTCGGTTTCCGTGTACTCGCCCCACTTTTTCGTGGCCTTGCCACCGTTGTCGCCGGTCTGTCCGGCGCCCTGGGCCCTTGGCCACAGGTGTGTTGCGGTTTCACGCAGCGATTCCGCCCATTCGAGCGGCGACAGCGGGGTTTTCCCGTCCTTCCCGTAAACGACCTCGCCGTCACGGTCGGTGGCAATTGCCTCACCGTCTTCACTGAGTTTGAAAGTGCCCCGGGCGCGCAGGATGATATCCTCAGCTGCCTCAGGGAGTGCGCCGGCCTTAATGGCTGCGGCGCGAATAGAATCAGCAAGCACCTTGTCGCTGTACTTGGCAGCGAACTGCTCGGCCTTGTCGGCGCGGCTCTTCTCGGCGCTCAGCTTGGTGTCGTAATCGCTGCGCAGGCGCTCGGTACGACGGGTGATTACCTCGTCCAGCTTGCCTTCAGCGATGAGCTTGGTTTCTTCGTCTTGGCCAACCTTCGCCAGCAGCCCTTTTACCGCCTCGATATCCAGGCCTTCGAACTGGCCTTTCAGCTTGTCCAGTTCGGTTTTGATGGTCCGGTTAGAGCCAAGCAACTCCTGGTTCTTCGACTTGAGACCAGTTACTTCCTTGTCCAGGTATTCCTGAACCTTTCCGCCAAGCGCCTCCTGGAGGGCTGCGGTTTGAGTTGCGTCGAGGGTGAGGCCAGCGGCGGCCGGGTCAAATTCAAATGGCATGGGTATCCCCTGGGGACTTGGTTGGCCCGCCTGACGGGCATAAAAAAACCGCCCATTGGGCGGCTTGGTGTGAATTCTGTGGGTTATCGGACTATCGAGAGCCCGCGCATAACCAGGTAGTCGGCGAACTGCGTCCTACTGGGTGCGTAAGGCGGCGGCCGCATACGCAGGCCGGGCGTATCGCGATTCAGCCGGACGCGCCGGCCATTGGGCTCAGTGCAATGCGTCGGCTCTTCGATCTGGAAGCCCCGCTCGGCGGCGTACAACTCAACCGCCAACCGCACCTGGCCCCATTCAAGCTCAAAGGGCACGAACGTCTCGGAGAGTGTCTGGTATTCGATCTTGCAGTCACGCCGAGGCCAGGCCATTGCCTGATCGAGATTGGACTTGCGCCCCTTCCATTGGCGACCGTTGATGTCAGCGGCAGCGCGCAGCAACAGTTCAACCTGCTCAGCATCAGCCTCAGGTATCCGGAAACCATAGTAGTCGCGGTAGAAGGTGAGCTTCTCCAGCGGCACGAAGCTGTTGGCGTCAGGCCTGCCCTTCCCGTCCTCAACGATGATCTGCATCGGCTATCTCAACCTGGTGGGGCGCCGAGTGTAACGCCTGCGCGGATGAACATGTCAGGCTCTGCCGCCTTCAGCTGTGCCAGGGTCAGTGGCTTGAACGACTTGTCCAGTTGCAGCTTGGCGAATTTCTGCGGCGTAAGCCCGCCGTCACGGAATAACTTGCCCCGAACCGGTCCGAGCGCGTGATCCTGGAAGCTCGCCGGCTGGGTTGCCAGCCACTCGTAATAATTCAGTCCGGCGTCAACCTGCGCCCCGCCGTTGTCGCCTACAGAGGCGCGCGTGGCGTCTTTTGCGAACAACTCCGAAAGCCTGGTGGTGGGCACTGTAGTTGACCGGCAGTTGATGTGCGCCGGCGGCAGCGGGCCTTTGCCAAGGTCGAAACGCATGCCGTCCAGGCCTTTGCATTGCTGCGAGGTCTTGCGATCAAGCGTCGACACCCAGCGGTAGCCCAACACCACGTCGCTATTCGCCTTCAACGTTTCCATCCGCGCCGTGGTGGCCACATGCTGGATTGCCGTCTGCACCACGGCGGCAGCGTTGCGGTTGCTTACCGCCAGGACGCCATCCGTGAAGTTCTGCGCCGCGGTGCCTCGAATCGCCTGGATGATCTGGGCGTTGGTCTGGCCCTGGCCGAAGCCGAGCCGGATAGTGTTCGTGACGCGCATCGTCTCGGTGCGTGTCCAGCCACTGACGAAGCTTTTGAGCAGCTTGCCGCCGTCGATCCCTTTCACCTGCAGCGGGTACGAGAACACCGCCGCCCGGATCACCGTGTTACTGGGCACCACTGCATCGATGGACAGCGCATTGCTCAGGCTGTTGGCCTCGAAGGTCGACTCATACAGCGCGATGTCGACCAGATCGGCCTGGACCACTTCGCCATAGGCCTTGTAGATGTCCAGCAGTTTGCCGTCCACCCGGGCCAGGAACTGCTCAAGGCGGTTACGGCTGTAGGTGGTCAGCTCCTTGCGGGTGAGTTGCTCCCGCACCAGCTTGTCGATCTGACGCAGGTACTTCTCAAACTTCTTGACCTCGCCGGCCTTAAGTCGCTCCAGCATTACCGAGTGACGGGTCGTCTGCTCCAGCAGTTGGCTGTCCGCCTGCGCCAGGTTTGTCGATGGCATCGTCTTTGTCCAGGTTGATGCCGGCCGACTCGCGCTCATCGCTGATCAGTTCGGCTTCTTCGTCGTAGGGGCGCTCCGGCAGCTTGCCGGTAGTGAGGTACTGCCAGTAGGTGTCGGCGCTGATCGTGCCAGCCATGACGCCCTTGAGCAGCTCGGCGAGTACCTGGGCGTCGACCTCTGGGGTCACGAACTCAGGGCTCACCTTGAACTTGACCTGCTTCGGGTCGTAACCCTTCCACTCGGCGGCGTATCGCAGGCCCTGCTCAACTGCCTCAGCCACTGTGATGACGATGCTATGCAGCGTGGCGTGCTGGTCGTTCTGGCGCGTCTTTCGCGCCTCGCCCGACTCGGTGCCGCCCACGTCCATGACCTTCGCACCGGCTTCAAGTGCGGCATTCTTCTGGTCATCCATGGCCTTGTGCACGGCTTCGATGCCGGCGCCCTGGAACTCCAGGTAGCCGCAGGAACCGGAAGGCCCAAGATCCCATGCCGCCGATGGGCCGGTGACGCTCAACTCCACCGCCTCATCTAGGCCAGAGACCCATGGCTGCGGGTGGCTGGTCTGATGCAGCGACGTGAAGTAGTCAGCGCTCAATTGGTAGGACTTCAACGCAGCGCGCGCCATGGTCAGCAGCGGCACCTCATCGACATCTGGAGAATTGTCGGTCGAGCCGCAATAGATCACCGGCAAATAAGGCAGGCCTTTGACCAGGCGGTTGTCCGTACCTGTTGTACCCAGCGGTCTCTCGTCCTCGACCAGCTCACCGCCTTCATTCCGCACTGCGGTGTAGCAAACATCGCCCAGCATGAAAAACTCACGAAACACCGTGTCGCAGTCATGGCTGTAGCGATCGCCGCCCTTCTTGCGGAATTCGCGGAATACCGAGAGAACCAGGTCCTGCCGCCCCCCTTGATCAGCGGTGTCCCAGTTGATCGCGTTGCGCGTGGCATACGTCGAGAAGTACGGCTCGCCGCTCTCGTCGATGTTCACCACCAGCGGGACCCGGCCGTGAGAAATGGCCTGGCGCACCATGCGGAAGAACAACTGCTTCAAGCCGAAGCCGTCCGCCGTGGCGTTATCCTCCAGCCCTTTCAGGCCGGTGGGCAGCTCAATTTCCGGTATCAACCGCGAGACCAAGCCCATCATCGAGCGCAGAGAGTCCCGCACCCAGTGCTCGTACTGAGCCCGGTTCGTGTAGTTCTCGTAGAGGTACTTGTTGCCGGCGGCGTCGAGCTTTTCGGCCTCAACCATACCGCTCGGTTTAGGCAGGTTGCGATCGTTGCGCTTCACGGCACATTCGCCTTCCAGCGCGGCGTCCATCATTTCCCACTCGACGATGTGCAAGTCGTAGTCGGGGTTTGTCGATTGCACTGGCATCAGGCCAAGCCTCCAATTCGGCGTGTTCCGCCTGTGCGTGTTTTGATCGGGTAGCGCTTGGCAATGAAGTAGCCGGCGGCGTCGTTCATGTGGTCATGACCTTTCTTCGGGTCTTTGTCCGGCTCACCCTTGTCGGTGTAGGTCTGTCGCTCAAGGCACAGCATTAGCTGTGGGCATTGATCGATGTTGACCTTCAGCCGGCGTTCACCGTAGGTGTTCAGGAACATGGCATTCACTGAGTTAACGCGGTCCTTAACGCCTGGATTCGTGGAGTCAACGACCACAGTGAACCCGGCCTTCTTCAGTAGCGACAGGTCGGACTCGCTCGCGTTTTTGCTGCTGGTGTTCTGTCCGCTGGCATCGGGATAGACCGCCACCGAGTGACCAGGGAACCGCGCCTGAATCTTCTCGATCATCTCCGGCGTGTCACGCACCCCGTGGAATTCATCCAATGCCATCGGCAGGTCATCCCGCACGACGTAGACCACGGACGCCATCTTCATGACGTTGAAGTCCATGCCGATGTGCAGCGCCTCACCTGGCTTGATTCGTTCGCTGGTGCGGCACTCAGTCCGATTGAACGTGTAGTAAACGACACCGGCATAGTTCTCGAACCCGGCCTCGTACTCTTGTCGGAAAGTCCGTGGGTCCATCTTGCGACGGGCAGCGTCAAGCTCTTCAGGAGGAACGTTGCCACCCTGCAATGACGTGTACTGCCAGCTCTTGTGATCAGGCTCGCCACCTGGCTTGCCGTCCAAGTACGTGTCGTAGCAGTGGTTGAAGCCTTTGGGTGTACCAATCCGCAGCGCATGGCCGCCCTTTCGCACCCCGATACCTGGAACCGTGTACTGACAGGTCGAGAGCATCGGCCGCAGCACTTCTTCCCATGCAGCCCACGGGCAGTCCGCCCATTCATCCACCAAGACGAAGAACAGACCGGAGCCGCGTAGGTTGTCGTAGTTGTCGAGCCCTACCACACGCATGACGTGACCGGACTTGAGCGTGATCGAGCATTCCGTCTCGTTCGGACGGTGAGCGCGCCATGCGTCGGGAATGGCCTGCTTCAGCCGACGCCAGAACACGCGCTTGGCCTGTTTGAAGGTCGGTGCGCCATACCAGATCTCATCCTCGACGCTCACACCCCACTCAGCAGCCAGTCTTGCCGCGCGGCGCATCTCAGCCTTGCCCAAGAACGTCTTGCCGAACCGACGGCCGCACACTGCATCACGGAAGCGGGCCTCAGGCTGAAAGCCCCAACAGTAAATGTTCGCCTGCTTGGGCGTCAGCTTGACCGGAGGATCAAAGGTGCGGGGAAGTCGGGACATACTCATCAGGCTCCAGCGTGTATTCAGCAACGGCGTGCTGCTGGTCCGCGTGGGAGCCAAGAGGTTTTTCAGGTTCAAGGCGGCGATTCACGTAGACGTCGCCCACTTCTTTCGCGGCCTGCTCATACAGCTGAGCGGTCAGCGCCAGGTTTCGCATGTTCTCGGCCTTTTCGGCCATCCGTCCCAAGCCCCGGAGTCGAAACGCACGGTTGGCGATTGGGATCTCGGCAGTCTCTTCGCGGAAGCGCTTGCGGGTGTCGCCGAACAAGGTCACCCACTTCACAGCAAGCCCTTTGCCCGCAGACTTGGTTGGGTCGTGCGTCTCCACCTGCTGGCGGCTCACCACAACCCCGTATTCGTTCTTGACGGCTTCCACCACCTGAGACGGTGTGTCAAAGCACGCCAGCGCCTGAACGATGAAGCTCTTCACCTCATTTTTCAGGACTGCCATAAATTCTCATCCGTCTAGAGCCTGTCAAGAATCAGGCCGATCTGAGCAGACAGGTTCCGCAGGCCCTCGCAATGTTCAATTTCCCCACCTCGGCAGGACTGTTTGCAGCATCCACCAACGCTTGAACGTCAGGGCTTGCACCGTAGCGGCGGACGACACCGACGAACTCTTCTACGTCGTGGCCGCGCATCTCAAGCTTGGGTGCGCCGTCCTTGGTGAAGGCTGGTTGGCCGTACTTATCGGTGGCGTGGGCGATGTGGTACAGCTCGTGCTCCACTAGGGCGCAGAAGTCGGTGTCGCTGCACTCGGCGCAGTAGTCAGCAGCCAGGGTGATGATGAAGGCCGGTACGTCGCCGAACCAATCACGCATCTGTTGCTCCATACGGGCTTTCTGCCAGCCACCGGCGCGGAACGCTACCTGTTCGGCCTGGCCCAGGACTGTGCGGCCCTGCTTGGCGAAGCTCGACGACGCCCACATGATCCGGATGTCTGCATCCAGCAGGTGGGCATGGTCTACATTGTGAATGCTGCCGGTGTCGGCAAGGATGCCGGCCTGGATCCATTCCCATACATCGGGAGCTGGAGTTAGGCGAATGCCGAAGTCGGATAGGTCGGACAGCTCAAGCAGTGACGATGGAGGGTATGGCCTATCCATGGATCACCTTGAGCTTGAAATAGTGGCGCGTTGCCGGTATTGATGGCGGCTTCCATAAGTAAGGAAGCTCACCTTCATGTCTTTTGCTCTTGTTCGCGCCGCTGCAACCTGCCTATTGGCAGCTACAACTCTCCTCGGATGCGCCTCTGCCCCGAAGGAAACCTGGACCAATAAAGGCCCATCCGAAATTGCCACAGAGCGTGGGCAAAGAGCCTGCTACGCAGACGCCAACATCATTGGCGGCGAACGGGTTTTCGGAATGCTATGCGCGGCACCAATCAATGGACTTCTTACTGATGGCGATCCAGTGATCATGGCTGGCCCCGCTTATCACCGCCTCTTCAAAGTGCGCCTAAGTGAGACGACAAAAGGGATTAATGTGCCGCTCGGCGACAAGACTGGGCTACTTCAATGCGACCCCCTCAAGACCCACGCCGATAAGTCAGCCCCTGAGACCGCCTGCAAAATCACCGTTGATGGGAAGATAGTCGTCAGCACAAAGATTACCTTCGCCGACAAATAATTAAGGCCGTGCCGCACTCACCTGCGGCCCCCCCCATCTCGCCAATCGACAGAGTTTCGACTAGCTACAAGTCACCCAGTCGAGAAAACAAAAAGGAGGCGCCATGTTAAGGAAACTTTTAGCAACGCTGTTCGGCCCCAAACCATCTAGTCGACCCGCTATTAATCGTCAGATCGCCACCGAAGCTCCGAACCAGCTCACTGAGTATTTTAGGAAAGAGATCGCGGCCTCTCCGCACATCAAGGAGTCGGGGAGGCTCGCAGTCCTGAACGACTTTCTTCACACAAAAAAACTTGCAGATGAAGAAGCACTTACTACTGAACAGAAACGTGCACTGGGCCTCAATGCCCGAATGAAAATTACTAAAGGGCATCTGGCCACCCTTACAGATGAAGGGCTTGCAATCGGGCCAAAGCCTGTACTGCATCGTCTCTACCTAAGAGCCACTCACAAACATTTGCGCAGGGAAGGCATCTCACGTATCAAATCTGCTGGCCTCAACAGCTATTCAGTCCTTAGCTGTGGGGATGAGCGCGATTGTGCTTGGTGTAAGTCTATGGATGGAAAGTCGGTAGCCGTGACACAAGATTTTGATGACTTGGCTGATCAGAGTTGCAGCTGTGAATACTGCCGCTGCACACTGATCGCAAAGATGAAGCGTTAACTCATACGGCACGCCCTGAGTTACGAGCTCACCATCCTAGCCGTTTCAGCATGTGCCTGTCCGTGGAGGATAGCCACGACGATGCCCTGGGGCAGGCCTGCTGATTTCGCGGCGTCCACAGCCTTAGCTATGGCGATATCCAGATCAGACAGGACCTTGTTGATGTCCTGGCTCATGGGCAATGCGTGACGCAGCCGGGTGATATTGCTCATCTGCAAAACCTCGCGCCACGATTTGGCGCATTCGAAAACGTGGCGCGGATTACGGCGCCTGCCGCTCTACCGCTCTACCGCTTCGTTGACCTTTTCGGCTGCCTTGCTTGCGGTGTAAGCGGCCTGGACGGCAGAGTTCGACGCCTCTTGCACCCTCACTGCGGCGTCCTGGGTCTTCTCGGCCAAACTGTTCAGGCGAACATCCCGCTTGCCCAGGGCAGCGTCGTAAGCGGCGCGCACCTCGGCAAGCTGCTTGGTCTGCTCGCTACTGGCGGACCACACACCAGCCTGGTAGCCAAGGATCAACCCGCCAGCAACCAACAGCAGCGCTATTACCCACACTTCGAATCGTCTCCACCAGTGGCGGGCGATGAAGTTGATTGCGCATCTCTCCATCACGCGATACCTCCAAGCTTGGTGCGCAGGCGGTGAATCTCTTCGCTCTGCTCTGTGACACGCTCGGTGAGCTGGCCCACCTGACTGGTGAGGGCTTCGATTTTTCCTTCCATGCGGCCTACTGCGGCGGCAAGGTCGTTGCGCTCCTTGGCGAACTGATCGGCTCGGGACTCAGCCTCTTTACGGGCGGCGCGCTCCTGGTTCAGAAGTTCGTTCAGCCGCTTCAGGGTGCCGATGTCGGCGCTATCCATTGCCCGGTCGGTTGCGTCCTTGGAGAGAAACCTGCGCAACCAAAGAAGGCCGCCCAGTACTACGGTGGCGCTACCGCCCAGCCAGGTAGCTGTGCCTGGGCCTAGGTCGGTAGGGTCCATTTAAAACTCCAAAAAAAAGCCCGCGTAAGCGGGCAATGGTCTAATTTAAATTGATCTTGAAATTACGCTGAGAGTCGAAATGCTGATCTAGTCATCGTCCGATTGACGGCCTCCAAAGTGGCGCGACCTTCAGAGGCCCGATCTTCTGATAGCTGAGTTCAGACAATGTTTTGATGTCTTTTATCGAAAACGTATGACCTACATTGCCCTCCACCAGCTGCGCTGTGACCGCCTTATCGCCATAAAACCCAAGGACTACCTCGCCCTTAATGCACCAGTAGTAAGTCTGTTCTTCCGCTGCCTTCGCCCCATAAGCAGAGATCATCCAGCCTAATATCAAAGCGATCACGATAACGAATGGCGTCACCTGCATAATTCGCCAAAATTTCTCATCACGGGTTTCCAAATGCTTTACAGCGTCTTCCTGTTCATTACCAAAGTCAGGTAGTAATGGCGGATTTTTAAAAACACAGAAGAGCACTGCAGCGAAACCAATGACCCCCCAAAATACTTTCCAGCTGGGGGTACTAACCAAATACACGAGCAAAAGAGACAACATACCAACTGAGTGCACCGCCGCATATGCTCGGTGAATGCCCTTCAGCCATAGGAATCTGAAAGCAAGAGCAATGACGGCGGCCATTGGCATTACCGCTGGATATACCTTCAGGATCACATCGGCGAAGCCAAACGACCCCAACTGCAGAAAATCAACTGGCGCGTTGAAATATCCTAATCTCCCGATTTCATACAGTGCAAGGACCCCATAGGAGAACGGGCCCAATACTGCAACCAGTGAGACTAAAGTGGTGAATGCCGATACTTCGAATTTTTTTGCGCTCACAAAAAAGCCCAACTTAGGCGGTTGGGCTCTTGGCTCACTCCTCAACACGCGCAGGAATGACAGGATGTAGATAATTTCGCTCATCCGCTCACTGATGTCAACAGGCAATCATGCCGCCCGCTCAATCAACAATCCCTCCCCGTCAAGAATCTCAGCAGCATGCGCCAGGGCTTCGTTCACTAGGTCATCAGCAGCCTTGCCAATGTCCTGGCGCCACCGGCGACGGGTAGATTCTGGCGTACCGTCGTTGTCCCAAGTGTTCATGTCGTAGAAGCTGTCCTTCAGCACGATCATGTCAGCAGATCGCGACTCATCCTTGCGAGCCTTCGACTTGCCAGCGGCCAGCGCTGCCTTCACTACCGCCTCACGGCGCCAGTCAGGTGTATCCAGCGGTATATCGACGGATACCGACGTGGCGACCTTGAGGCGCGCGCCCTTCAGCTGTGGCACTGCCCAGGCGGTGGTCGCCTTGAACAGAAACAGCTTCGGCGCCGGGGTACTAATTAGGGACTGTAGGGCCGATATAGCCTGAACCTTGCGCCCGCGGTGCGTGCTGTACTTCGCCACAAGCGCATCCCAGTGCTTGGGCTGGAGCGCACTGTGCAGGCGAGCTGATACCCAGCAATCAACCTGGGTGCGGTCGATTGTGTCGGCACCACGGGAGCGGACCAGTGTCGCCAGGTCGCCGCCCTCATCCTCGTCGGCAGAGTTGTACAGCTTCTGCCATGCCTGCTTGCTTGTGTTGTCGATGGCTTCGGCGGCCAGGGCCGAAACAACTGCGTTCAGTACGCCTGGATAGATCATGCTGCAGTCCTCTTGATTTCTTTGGTCATTGCCCGGTATTTGGCCTTGATGGCCTTGATCTCATCCACGGTGTACTTGCAAGGCGGGTGCAGGCCTTCCAGCCAGGCCACCTTCTCGGCGCCGATGCGCTGCACCAGGCGAATGCGGTATTGCACGGCATTGCCGGATAGGTTGCGGTTGCACTTCACGCATTGGCGGTGGATATTCAGCGGCTCGAATCGCAGCTCTGGGCAGGCGCCGACGGAGCGGTAATGACCTGCGTCCCAGCGGCTGCCGGTCATGAGGTCGCTGTCGTTCGGCGTCGAGTCGCAGCTGATGCATGGCAAGTGGGCGTCACGCAGGCGCACGTACTCGTTCACCGCCGCCTGGGCTTCCCGCAAATGATCCGCCCTGTTCTTCAGCTTCTCCTTGCGGACCTTGATGTCCTTGCGCTCGATATCGGCCAAGGCCTTACGTGCCCTCGGTGCATGCCTTGGGGCGTCGATCATTGCGCAGGCCGGGCTGCACACCGCCTGCCCCATGCGCGAAGGGACGAATGAGGCCCTGCACGTAGCGACGCGGCACTTCTTCGGCTTGGCCGGCTTCCGTTCGATGGTCATACCGCCTCCTTGGCTTTCTGCTGCTCTGAGGTGAAGTTGCCGCGGAGGGGCATCAACTTGTATTCGCAAATTGGCCCGCGCATGACGTGGGCCTTGCGGCGCGCCTCCAGTGGCTCGCCACCGACCTCGATAACCCAAATCTGGCTCCCAGTCGTATTCCGGTACTCAACCCCTTCCCAGAAATACACAGCTGGTGAACCGAGGCTTTCCACCAAGGAGACAGTTCTACCTACGTTCGCTTCACGTGCGCGGCGATCAACGATCATTGCCAGGTCGCCCGACTTGAAGTTATGGCTCATGCGGCCTCCTGGCTAAGCAGGTCAGAGAAGTACACGCCCTGCCCGGTGAAGTAGTTGACGATGCGATCGGTGTACTTAATGCCTTGGGATCGATTGAAGAGGCTTGTTACCGGCATCCCGTCAGGGCCGAACAGATTGCAGCCGCCCATCAGCGAAAGCTTCCGCTCGTACGTCAGGTGGCGCATAACCTGGTACCAGTCAGCTTGGAACCCGGCGTCCTCGTTCAGCAGGACCTGTACACCGAAGTGCAACTTGCAGTACCGGCGCGCATCTTCCGGCTCGCCGATCTGAGTCATCTCGGAGATGCGCTTGTACATCGCGAACCACAGGCGGTTCTGGTCCAGGGTGCGGTCCTTGCCCGGGCGAAGGCTCACAACCACAAAGTGCTTGTCCTCGAACATCTTGGACATGCGGGTGATGGCCTCGGTGAGCATGGAGCGGCAGTTGACGCTGATCTTGTCTGTCATTTGCGCGTCACCTTTTTCCAAAGCTGAGCCGCCGGATACAAAATTGGGTACGTCAGCGGCAGGGTTACGATCAGCAAAGCAGCGCCTAGGTCAACGATGGCGAACGCGAGGTCTCGGCAGTAGGACGGGAAGCCGGTGAAGGTCTTCTTGTACATCCTCAGAAATTCCTTCATGGCTGCTCTCCCTTGCCCATGACTGCGTCGACCGACCAGTCTTTGTGCTTAGCCCGAAGGCGGCTCAGTTCGCCAGCCAACTTTGCGCGGCTTGACGCAAGCGCCTCGTTCTCGGCCTTGAGCTGGTCGCGCTCGCCCTTGAGCTCAACAACCATCTCAAGCAACGCTTCGCCGTCGCTGTTCATGTCGGCGTCGAGCGCATTGCCAATCGCGCCCATATCCATGCAAGCGGCAAGAAGCATGCGCTGGTTGCGCTCGTTCTCTGCGATCAGGGCCAGGACCGCGCCGGGCCCACAGGCCGCAATGAACTCTGCATCCGGAATACTGAAATAAGGACGCTTGAAGCACTCAGCGGTGTACCACCGCCCCTCTCCAACTTCGCCACCCCAGTTCTTCGCCTCGGATGCTGCACGCTTCAGCTCGGTGTAGTCGGTCATGTCAGAAACCCTCCTTGCCGCGCTGCGATTCCCACTCGAACGGGATGACGATCACCCCGCCCTCCCGAAGTCGATCAATGCAACGATCGCCAATGGCGTCTGGTAGAGCCTTGCCGTCGAGGTTGGAGACAATCACCGTGGGGCGCATCTGCTCGTACCGGCCGTTGATGATTGCGAACAGCGTGGTCAGCTCGAAGTCGCTGGGCTTCTCCTTGCTGACGCCGATCTCGTCCAGAATGAGCAGCGAGGGGCTGATCAGGCTCGACAGGATCTGGCTTTCGCTCTGGTCGCTGGTGCGGTCGTAGGTCGCCCGGATGGCCTGCAGCACGGAGCCGATGGTGCGGTACACAGCAGTGGCGCTGGACCTGGCCATGATCTCGTTGGCGATCGCCACGGACAGGTGCGTCTTGCCGGTACCGGGCTTGCCCAGCAACAACAGGCAGCGGCCAGCCTCGGCGATCTGCTTGAACTCGGCGGCGTACCGGCGGCAGGTGTTGAGCGCCTTCCGCTGTTCGGCGGTTGTGGCGATGTACCCATCTAGGGTTTTACTGGCGAAACGCTTTGGAATCAGTGCGGCACCGAGCTTGCGCTCCATGGCCATGCGTAACTCCATCGCCTTGTTTGCCAGATCGGCAGCCTCGGTCTTCTCGCGTGCGAGACGGCTGCACTCAGGGCAGGCACTTTTCAACTCCTTGCCAAGCACCGGGAATACCTTTTGCTCGAAAGCACCGTGAAGCTCACAGTCTCCTGGCTGGATGCGAGTTCCTGGTGGGAGCTCAGGTGTGGATTGCTCTGCGGGCTCAGATCGCATAGGAACCGTCCTCCCGCTGGATCAGTCCGTCGGTGTAGTTGCGATCTGCGAAACCGGTGTGGCGAGATTGCGAAGCCGGAACCGGCGCGGATTCAGCTAGTCGCTTGATCACCCAGGACGCCTTGAAACCCTGCCAGCCCGAATTCAGCGCTTCGGTGATTGCAGCGTCAGCGGCGATCCCGGCCTCGGCGCACTTGGCCAGTTCGGCGTTAACGGTCGACCAGACAGTTGCGGTCACTGCGGCGCGCTTGGCCTTGCGCTGGGTCAGCCAGTCGGCCAGCAGTTGCTCGGGGATACTGTGCGGGTTGTCGGCCAGCAACTGCGCCATGCCGAACGGAGCCTTGCGATCAAGCTTCGCCAGTTCGGTTTTTGGTTGGGGCGGATTAATCTCTTTCGAAGAAAGAGTTAATAGGGGTTCTTTCTTTGTATAAAGAAGGGAAGTTGCCGTTTTGGTCTCACTCACATCAGGTCTCAGTGAGACGATTTGGGCTGAGTGAGACGTTTTGGTCTCAGTGAGATTGACTGGCTTTTCTTCGTAGAAGGACCACTCACGGGTTGGCGAAATGCCAATCTCACCGCGGCTACCACCAACGCGGTAAATGATCTTGCGCTCGAGCAAATGGCTGATCGCCTTCGAAGTAACGTCGCGTCGCATATTCGTCAGCTTGCCCAGGTCATCAGCAGTCAGGCGGCGAGTCTCAAGCTGAAAGCCGATCGTTTGACGGGCAATAGCCATTACGACGCGAAGCTCTCTGGCTGGCAGATCAACTGACGCCAAAGACTCCATCAAATTGTTGTCCATTCGGGTGAACCCCCGAGGGTTGTGTATCGGAACAATGTTTGGCATGATTTCTCTCGCTAACCGCTGTAGAAGAAGCCGACCTTGACCGTCGGCTTTTTTGTGTCTGGAATTCAGGCGATTGATTTCAGTGCTGGCTTGGCGTTGAGCAGTGCCTCAGCTTTCCGGCGCAACTCTCCAGCCTTCGCTTCAACCTGGCGGCATTGCTTGGCGAACGCTGGAAGGTGCGGCAGGTCCTGCTCGCACATCACCTGGTCGTCAAATACTTCGCTGCCGGTGTCGATGACATCGCCCAGTGCGCGGATCAGTGCACCGAAGCTCTTGTTGGCGCATTGGTCGCTGGTTATCTGGCGGGCGCCGGTCAAGCCGTGGCGGCTTGCCAGCTCGTTCAGGCAGTGATCTCGATATTCAGGCTCAAGGGCGCAGACCCATGACTCCTCCAGCCAGGACGGCATTTCTTGATCGCCGTTCAGCCACCGCTGTACACGCTTGAGCCAACGGCTAGTCGCCTTCAAGAACTCGCCGACTTCGCCTGTCAGTTCCGGCGAGTTGAAATCCGGCACTTCCTTCTTCTTGGCGCGATCTGGTATCGACAGGTGCAGTTCGCGGCTCAGCGCCTGGGCGAAGTCGTCCTGGCTCAAGCTGGTGCGGGCGATCTGGTTTTGAGCATGAGCGACCAGCACCTGATCACGGGTTTGTACGGTGTGTCTGGAACTGGACGTTTGCATGGGGACTGCTCTCTTCTAATCTGGCGTCAATGGAGCGGAGGACAGGGGTTTCAGGCTGCCGTCTTCTTCGGATGGGCCTCTGAAAGAAGCCAAGAAGGCTCGAATGGCTTGCCATTCGCAGAAGCTAGGGCGGCGATTCTTTCTGCGTACCGTGTCTCTCCGGTGTATTCGGTACGGGGCAAGCATTCAGCTGTGAGCCACTTGTAAACGGCACGAGGCGTCTTGCCGCATGCCAGGGCAACCACCGGAACGCCGCCGGCATCATCAATTGATTTTTTAAGCGGGCTCATGTGGCCTCCAGGCGAAATATGAACTTGCAGTACATATTATGTCGGAACTGAAAGTACATGCAAGCGCATGAGATATTGAACCTATGGTTCAGATAGAAGATATTCGCGCTGCCTTTGTTGCGCGCCTGAAAAAATCCTTGGCCGCCCGCGGAATCGATCTGTGGGGCGCAGGCGCTCGCTTAGCCGAAATAACCAAGGTCACCCCGAAAGCATCCAGCAAATGGCTTAATGGCGAGTCAATGCCAGGCCCTGCGAAAATGCAGGCTATTGCGCAGGCACTTGATGTCAAAGTCGAGTGGTTGCAGCACGGATCTGGCGAGGGGCCTGATGCTTCTTTTGCCCCTGGCATTGATATTCCTGCTGATGAGTCTTCAGCGGAAGCCCCATTATTGTCGGCGGCAGACATGGTTCGGCAGATGTTGGCGACGAAAGGCAAGAGCCTTTCGGAGGACGCCCGCGCCAGATTGCTGGCAGCTGCAGAGCAAAGCGACTCAGGAAATGTTATCCATGTCGACTTCTCCCGCCCAGGCCAGGTCGGCGACGAGGTGTGGATTGCGCACTACGACGTGCGTGCGGCGATGGGCGGCGGGCAGATCCCGCACGAATACCCGGAAATGCTTCAGGACGTACGAGTCAGCCCGAAGCACCTGCGCGACCTGGGCGTCACCTTCAAAGAACACTTCCACCTCAAGATGATCACCGGCTGGGGTCAGTCGATGGCGCCGACGATCAAGGATCGCGACCCGTTGCTCGTCGACATTACGATCAGGGAGTTCACCGGGGATGGCATCTATCTCTTCTCCCACGATGACATGCTGTACGTGAAGCGCCTGCAGAAGAAAGGCAAAGACCGCTTCAAGATGATTTCGGACAACAAGCACCACGATCCCGAGGACATCCGGGTGGATGACACGCACATCCTTGCTCGAGTGCTTTACGTGTGGAACGGACAACCGGTGTGACGCTATGTCCCTGACCAAACCTAACCAAGAGCTACGCCGCAACCTGAAAAATGCTGCCGCACTCCTTGAAGATGCAGCGCAAGCCTTGTTTGCGAAGGCTAAGAAGCTCCCCGACGCAGAATTCCTTTCAGAGATGGAGAGAATCGGAAAGCTCAACGAGTGCATTGACACGCTTGAGGCGTATGCAAAGGAAGTGAAAGCTGGGCGTATCAATCGCGATGTGGAACAACGCAAATGACAGCATGGCGAGAGCAAAGCTTCTGGAGCAAGTATTGGGTCTGGGCCTGGCTGGCGTTCATGACCGTCTTTATCGCCTGCACTGGCGCGTTCTGGCTGAGTGATGGTTCATCTAATCGCAAGCGAGTCTTCAGCCCCGGCTTCGTTGTACTCTGTGCCATCGTGGCTGTGGTTGAGCTGATAGCGCTGAACCACTTCTATGGGGAGCGTAGGTAAATGGCAGATCTCATGGAAAAGCTCGACGGCCCCAGGACCGCCCAGCAGGAACTGTTCTACGACCTTGAAGACGCCTCGGCAGTAATCGCCTGGTCGGTAAGCGAGCTGACCGCTATCGCGGGGGTCGAAAGATCACAGGATGAAGCAATCGCCCTGATGAAGATGTGTGCCCTGCTCGCTGTTCAGCAAGCAAAGCTCGCCGGGTATGCGGATGAGGTTAGGGATCAGCGCATCACCAGGGCGAAACCGGAATAGTAGTTTTCTTTTAATGTATGCGAGCGCAGCCCATTGCGGATGCCAAAGGAATGCAGATGCGGAGCATTGCGTGAATGGCACAGCCTTCAAAAATATCCTATGAAGAAGCAATAGCTGGCCTTGAAGTAGAAAAGCATTGGGTTGCTGGCGACTCCATCGAGTGGGTTCAAACGTCAGTCAAGCAGTGGCCTTCAAGCTTCAAATTCCGAACCGCGCTTCTAGTCGGCAATGTGCGACCAGAGGGGCTATTCCTGCAACTCGACTACAAACCAAGCCTAATTCAGGATGTGCCGGACAAGCTTTACATGACCCTGCTTGTCAATAACGCACGCGTCTTCGGGATAGATGAGAACGGATCATCGAATCATGTGAATAAGGTCGGTATCGGGAAGGAGTTTTTCATGCAGAAAATTTCCCATCCGCACATCCATTTGCCGGTTCCTGAGGCTTCATACGGTTACATCGAGCCCCTTGAAGCGCAGCCCGTCTCAAGCTTGTGGCAGGTATTCCTAAGTCGTGCCAATATCATTGGCGCACCACCTATAAATCTTCCGACGGAAAACGATGAGCCACAAATGAGGTTGATATGAACTGCACACATATTACCGAGGCCTTCGGTCTAGCGTGTACGCATATCAATAGCGGCCTCGTTTACCTTGAAAGCCCTATCTCCCTATCCTTCGACGGCACCTTGATCGGGGCGTACGTTCAGGACATTGGTCAAGGTCGAGTTCGCATCACCGACAACGCAGATACGCTGTTCCACGCGATGACTATGGGTGTGAGCCCAAATGCAAATAAGGCCGCAAAACTGGCCAACATTGCTGCGGACTGTCACATAGCACTATCCGAAAGCGGTGAGTTGCATGCGTCGTGCGCCGAGAAAGATGTGCCGTACTATATGGCTCGTTTTATCGAAGCGGCGAGCCAGATCAGCCAAGCTTGCGATGCTTGGCGACCTGCCCCCATATCTAAATTTGAGAAGATTGTTTCGAAGGCTCTTCGCGCCGGTTTTCCAAAGCGCGTAAGAAGGGACTATGAGGTTCAGGGCGCGAGCGGCCACAACCTTAAGTTCCAGTTCGCGCTTGACGTCGAGTCCGGCAACCCGCAGATCATTCAAACCGTAAGTGCTCAGGATGACAAACCGCACTGGCTATCCGTCTACAGCACCCTGGGGAAAATGGTTGATCTTAAGAATGCCGCGCCACAAGCAAGACGCCTGGTGATTCTTGAGTCGGCCAACCCTCAGGACGTTGGCAAGGCAGCTTCTGCACTGGCAGAAAGCGCAAGCGTTCTGGTTTTCAAGACCGCGTCTCAGCTTATAGAAGATATAAGGTCGCTCGCGGCCTAACTTTGAAAGCCCGGCCCAGAGCCGGGCTTCTAGTATCTGGTGCCCCCCCTAAGGGCGAATTAGCCCCGGTCCTAGACATGCGTATGGGCGTAAGCCATGGATAGTGTCAGACTGCCATAGCGATCAACCGTATATGCTATAGACTCACACAATGGCTCATAGCCATATATCTGACGACGCCTCTGGACTCCACCTGTGAAAGGGAAATCATGAAATTTTTTCTGCTAATTCCGGCGCTGTTTTCATTTGCGGTATCGGCAACTGAGACACCTACTCCGCCGGGGCCAAATCCCATGCAATTTACGGGGCGGTTTTTTACGCTTGCGGCAAACGACCCGCAGGGGCAGATCAAATCTCCTGCAAAAATTGGATACACCGTATTGGTTCTTGATGAGCAGATCACCGTTCGAACCGATATCGGAAATTTGGTCACTGCAGATCGTGTACAGTTCGCGTTAGATGACGGAGATAGCTTGCCGAACGGAGCCAGAGTGAAGCTTGAGTGTGGCTTCGTCATGGGGGCAGAAACTCAGCACCACTTCGAACCGCTGTTTTGTGGCCAAAGCAAGTTGACTGTCTTGCGATAGAAGTCACGCGCGCGCCCCCATTCGTCCGCTGACCGAAATGATCAGTTCTAGGGTGGGGGACGGTCGGCCAGAGCGTCGTGCGTATGAAGTACGGCTTTACTAGGTAGAAGCCCTAGGAATCGGCTAATACTCCCCCTATCACGGTCCCGTACCTCGCAACTGAGCGGGCTTCTTTTTTCTGGCAAGCCCTGCTCTGCTAAGGTGGCCACCTCTGACCGCAATGGAAGCTTCGAAGAATGGATTCATGGAAGGCTCTGACAATCGCTTTGCTGGCATCGGTCAGCACTCAAGCCGTATCAGGTGATGGCGCCAACCCTATCGCTGCCGCGATATTTATCACAATTTCCTCGCCAACCATTTTAATTGGGGCGACCACATCCCTCACGACCGAGCCACCAAAGGTTTTCAAATCTGCCAAGACCGACGCTCTGGCGTTCATTGGGTCGGATGGGGAGATTCGCGGCGCACAGTTTGAGCAGGCTTCTAGGTACTACCGCTCTACCGGCGTACCGCCGCTGATGTCAGACACCCAGCTAGCCAGGGCAATCGCGACCTCCCTCTGATAACGACTTGCTAGCCCTCAACCGGGCAGGTCTACTTGTGACTGCCCTACCCTGGTCCTCCCATGCACTCGGCCCTCCCGATCGCGGCCATGCGTTGTCTGCGCTTTATCCGTCCATACCACCGCCGAGCTTCTTGCATCTAGCGACTTGAAATTCTCTGTATGAATTCTGGCGCATCACCGCCTTGCCATCGAGTGGATTGCAGTCCCAAACTGACAGGCCAGTTCGTCAAGGAGATTCAAGTTTTGGAAAATGGAATTGTGTGGGCAGTCCTGGCGATCCCACCAATCATTTCGATCGCTGCTTTTTACTTAGTGAGCCGTACCACCTACGGAATTCAAGATAGAGGCATTGCAAGGTATCGTAAGAAGCTGCGGATGATAGGGAGAGTCTCAGCTGGGTTCAGCACATTGGGACTTTTGGTTTGTGCTATCTATCTGATCATGCAAAATCAGTAGCCGACTATCATTTTGCACGCACGGAAGCGCTCCATGAATGAAATTGGATTACGACTCAAAACCGAACGTCTCAGACTCAGGATGTCTCAGCGCGCGTTTGGTGAGGTTGGCGGTGTACTCGGAAATGCTCAGGCTAACTACGAGCGCGGGGAACGTAGCCCTACAGCCTATTACTTAGTCCGCCTCATCAAAATTGGCGTAGACATCAGCTACATCCTTACCGGAACCCGCTCTATATTGTTCCATGCTGATGATGACGTTGATGCACTGCAATTCAATGCGAACTTCGCCAAGCTTACGAAAAATCAAAGAAAAATCATCTCGGACCTGGTCGAGTCAATGACCTAGAAAGCGAAACTTAAGCCACGTCTCACAGAATCTGCCGCGTGCAGACTTTTTACTATTTCTTCCAAGCTTGTCTTCATCGACAACTGAAAAGTTAGTAATCCTGACGCCCGCCATTTGCGGGCTTTTTCATGCCCGTCAGAACGGCGCCGCCTCTTCTTCCTGCTCAAACTCGACCTCTCCCCTCCCCGCTACCTCGACTTCCTGCTGCTCCCACCTGACCGTCACGCTGCCGTCGTCGTTGAGCGTCAGCTCCAGCTCGTCAGTATCAGCGATCACACCTAGCACCTCTTCCCACTCACGATCTCCATCAGTGTCTAGGCGATGGATATTCACCCAGCGCTGAAGCTGCGCGATCGGGTGGTTGATCATCTCTGATACCCGCAGCGCGAGGCGCTCCATGCCGCTCATTTCATGCTGTGCTGCCATTGCCGCCTGCTTCTTTGCCATGAAATTCCCTCCTGATCAATATGCTGTATATCCGTCCAGTACTTGCGAAGCATAGCGAACCATTAGTTCACGGTAAATCCCCTTTCGAATCAGAAGCGGCTTTCAGGGAATTGCATACCACGTGAAAAAATATGTACTTTTGGTACTTGACTGAATATGAACCTGTAGTTCATATTTCACCCATCGCAGCGACTTACGAGGGACTGCGAAGGGCCTACGCCCGAAGCTCTTTAACAGCACGGGAACCTCGCAGATCGATCCCCAGTAATGGGCACAGGGCGAGCAATAAATTCGATCTCCACGCCAGCTCTGGAACTGGCCGTGCTCACCAGATGTGAGTACGCGAAACCACGCAAGCCGGTCGGCGAAGAACACCGTTCACGAAATGTGTGACGCCGACTAGAGATATGAATCCGGCGATGCGCGTGGTGGAGATGAAACACCGAATTCAAGAATTAGCGGGCCCGATAGCTTCGGCTGGGACCGCCGGACCTCATGCACCCTGCCCACATAACCGGGCAAACGAGCTGCAGCGTGCATGTTGTAGGGACCTGTGATCCAAGGCGAACAGATGCTGATCGACGCCATGGGGAGGAAGCTCACCGCCAACCAATGAAGACGACCGGCCAGCCCTGCAATCAGCAGCGGGCAACGGGCCACACCGCTGACGCAACAAACCCAGGCCGTCGCCAGTAGCGGGCCTGGGGCCCATTCCCCACCTCTATTACGTCAGCACTCCTTCCCCGCGCCCATCAGCAACCAGCGGGAGGCATGAGTGTTGACGAATACAGGTGAACAGCACGCCTCTGGAGGCGACCATGAACGCAGCATTGAAAATATGCCAGGAGCGTTACGACGCTCAGTTGCCCCCAGAGGTCAGCGAGAGCGACGAGGTGACGGACTGGCTTGAGCATTCGACGGAGCGCCTGGTGTGCGGCGTCGACATCAAGTGGAAGCGCCGCTACGGCCAGACGCAGGTGGTGACGTTCGACCGGTTCTGCACGGTCCTCCAAGGCCACCTGAACCAGCGCCAGATAGACGGCCTGGACCAGCGCGATTCGTTTGCCCGCCTGTTGCTGTCGGCGATGCTCGGCAGCCAGAGCGATGCCAGGGCCCACGCCGCAGACCTGCTGGGCCAGCAGCGCCCTATTGAGGCGGTCGAGAAGATCGCTGTAGCGCTGCTGCGGCCGTATGCCGAAGACGCTGTAGCAGCGGAACGGGAAGAGCGCGAAGACGACGTGGATGCCGATGTATGAGCCCGCACATCCTGATCGATGAGGCGTTGGATGCACTGGAGCATCCCAGTAGCGAGCCCGGCGCCCAAGCCGTCGTTGTGCGGATGATCACAAACATGCTCACCGGCGACGCAATCACCGTCGACGAATTCAACCACTACTGCCAGCGCCTGCTGAAAATCACCAGGCACCGCAAGGAGGCTGCATGACCACTGCACCGGTTAAATCACTGGTCGACGAGCAGCTCGACGACATCGAGCGCCGCATTGCGATCTTGGGCTTCGGCCTTCCCTTCAACGAGTTGATCGGCCGCAAGCGTGAAGAGCTGGTGCGGGATCTGCCGCAGCGCCTGGCGCCGACCATGAAGGGTCGCCGCATTGCGGTAAGGGTTCGTCCTTGACCGCTCGCCAGCGCGCCCGCCGCATGCTCATCTGGCGCGGCGCCTTCCCTGTTCTCGCCCTCCTCACCTTCCTGATGTTGCTCAGCGCCTTCGCTGATCGAATCACTCTATAACCAACACCTTCAACCGCTGCGAGCATCGCGGCAAGGATTCCCCATGTCTGCAGAACAGCAACTGGCGATCCTGCCAGCTAAAGAAGTAGCCCTGGCAGTATTCAGCGCCCCCAACGGCCTCGACCCATACCTACAAAGCGTCCGGGAAGAAATCGACAAGTTCAACGCCTCGACACCTGACGTTAAAACCAAAAAGGGCCAAGACGCGTATCGCTCGATTGCTTACAGCCTGGCGGGATCAAAAACGAAACTCGACAGCCTGGGCAAAGAGCTTGTTGCAGAGCTGAAGGATGTACCGAAGAAGATCGACGCCGAGCGCAAGCGCGTTCGTGAGCTGCTGAGCGCTTGGCAAGAGGAGGTTCGTAAGCCGCTGACTGACTGGGAAGCCGCAGAGCAGGCTCGCAAGGATCGGCACGTCGATGCCGTACAGGCAATTGCGGATTTTGCCTTGGATCTGTCGGACGTCACCGCCGCGGTACTGCTTGAGTCTATCGCCTCGGTTGAGGCGGTGAAGATGGGCGAGCACTGGGAGGAGTTCGAGGCTGATGCTGCCCGCACCAAGGATCAGGTTCTGGACAAGTTGCGCTCCACCCTCGCCGCCCGCCAGAAATATGAAACCGAACAGGCGGAACTGGTCAGGCTGCGCGCCGAAACAGAAGCGCAGGCCAAGCGCGAGCGTGACGCCCAAATCGCCCGGGAAGCAGAGGAGCGCGCCCGCCGCGAAGCCGAGCAGCGTGCACAGGCAGAACGTGATGCCGCAGCCAAGCGTGAAGCCGAAGCAAAAGTCGACGCTGATCGCCGCGAGCTGGAGTTGAAGCTGGCTGCTGAGCAATCGGAGCGCGCCGCCGCCCAGGCAGCGCGGGACAAAATCGAGTCGGAGCAGCGCGCCGCACAACAGAAGATCGAAGACGAGCAGCGACATAAGCAGGCGATGGCTCAGGCCGAAGCTGATCGAGTCGCTGCTGAGCAGCGTGCAGAACAAGAGCGCATTGACTCGGAGCGCCGCCAAGCTGAAGCCGCTGAGCGAGCGAGACTCGCAGAGATCGCACGGGCAAATGCCGCTGCCGACGAGATCAACCGCCAAGCCGCCGCGCGGGAAGCGGACAAGGCGCACAAAGCAAAGATCAACCGCGCCGCGCTGGACGCATTTATCGCCGGCGGTATGCCCGTGGGATGCGCGAAACAGGCAGTCACCTTGATTGCTCGGCGCAAAATTCCAGCCATAGCCATCACTTACTGAGGTCGTCATGAACGAGATCATTCAAATGCCGGCACGCGAAAGTGCCGGCCTTACTGCCGCCGAGGTTCACCGCTTCTCGGCCGTCGAGATTCGCCAGCGCGTTAACCTGGTGCAGGAAGTGATGCAGGGCATCATGAAGCGTGAAACGCACTACGGCACCATCCCTGGAACCCAGAAACCAACCCTGTACAAGCCGGGTGCAGAGGTGCTCTGTGTGACCTTCCGGGTTGCGCAGGAATACCGAATTGAAGATCTATCCGGCCCAGGCGTAGCACGCTACCGGGTCACTTGTGTTGGTCGTCACCAGATGACCGGTGTTGCTCTCGGCGAAGGCGTCGGCGAATGCTCGTCCAGCGAAGAGAAGTACAAGTGGCGCGGCGTCATCTGCAAAGCGGAATTGGACGCCACCCCAGAGAATCTGCGCCGGAAGAAATATTACAAAAACGGCAATACCGCCGATCAGATCCGCACCGAACCAGCAGACCTGGCCAACACCATCCTCAAGATGGCCTGCAAGCGGGCCATGATCGCCATGACGCTCAACGTCACTGCGGCATCGGACATCTTCACGCAGGACATCGAAGATCTACCCGAGGAGCTGCGGCCACAGGAGCAGTCTCAGGCTCAGGCGCAAAGCCAGAAAGCCGCACCAGTCCCCCATGACCCTGCCCTGTCCGCTCACTGGATTACCCAGGCCGAAGCTGCCATCACGCCCGACGCACTGACAGAAGTTTGGAAGGCCGGGGTGGCTGTCATCAATGACGCCAAAGACACAACAGCCTACGACCTGTTCAAGGCCGCAGTGGTGGCGTGCGGAGTGAAGCTCAAGGCCACCGAAGAGGCCAAGCCGGAAAGCGGGGACGTCGCAGATCAGCAGCCCGAGCCAACAGTCGACGAAGAAGTTGAATTTGAGGAGACTCCAGAATGATCATTGTGAATTGCGCGCAGGGCTCTGAAGAGTGGCACCAGGAGCGAGCAGGCGTTATCACAGCCAGCATGTTTGGCGATGCGCGAGCGAAGCTCAAGTCAGGACCGAACAAGGGCGAACCAACCGCCAAGGCTCAGGATTATGCATTCCGACTGGCTGTGGAGCGGATCAGCGGCAAGCCCCTTGATGGCGGCTTTGAGACCTGGCAAATGCGCCGCGGGCATGAACTTGAACCACAGGCTCGCATGGAGCATGAAGCTCAAACCGGCTTGATTGTCACTCAAGTCGGACTTGTAAAAACCGACGACGGCGCATTTGGCGCCAGTGCAGATGGCTTCATCGGCGAAGATGGCGGCTCGGAGTACAAGTGCTTCCTCGCCCCTGAAAAACTTCGGTCGTTTCACATCGACAATGACGCCAGCGAGATCATGGACCAGGTACAGGGGTGCATGTGGATCACCGGTCGCAAGTGGTGGCACATCGGGATGTACTGTCCAGCCCTTGAATCGGTCGGACGCCAGTTGTGGTGGCAGGAATTTAAGCGCGACGACAACTACATCGACAAGCTTGAAGAGGAACTTTGGGAGTTCAAGCTTCTGGTGGACGGATATGAGGAGAAACTGCGGAGTAAAGCAGCATGATCAGCAACCACCTCAGCATGGTCGAGCAGCAGCGCCGGCACGCCGATTCAATATCAGAGCGTACCGCGTTGTTCCTGGCCGCAGGCGGGACGATCGTCCAGGGCGAAAGCCCTGCCATCAACCCGCCGCCACCGAAGCGCTCGGCCAAGATCGATCCAGAAACCATCCTCAAGCGCCGCAAGCCGGCTATCACAGCGGCAGAACGTAAGGCGCTGCGCAAACTTGCGGAGGCGTTATGAGCAAGAAGCGTAAGCCCCACAACCTACAGGCACGCATTGCCCGGTCGTGCCGCTCGCTTCTGGCATCCAACCATGTCGCAGTGGTGAACATCGACCCCAGTGGCCGCCAGGGCATGATCAATTACAAGTCGCTCAAGAACATTGCGCCGGGGAAGATCGGCCAGGCCGTCTGCGGCATTCCACACCGGTGGACGATCTACCTCAGCACGCTTTGCATCGACGCCCGCGGCGACCGCTATAGCAAGTCGGTGGAGGTGGCACCCGATGGCGTCTACCTCTCCGACCACCTGGAAGACGTGATCGAGCACTACTACAAGCAGCTGCGCGAGTCGGCCAATCAAAGCCAGATGGTGGCTTCCGGCTGGATCGCCATTCCCGAGGTGATGTCGCTGGATGAGGCACACGCCGCGCGGATCTTCGAAGCGGTCGGCGCATGGCGCCAGGTGAAGGTTGACTCATGCGCCGCATAGCCCGCACCCAGCAACGCAAACGTCAAACCTGGCTCGCACTGCCGGCCAGCGGAATAGAAGAGGTAGGCCATGGCTGTGACCCAGGAAGAACGAACAGCCAAGTTGGCCGAGAAGCGGCAGGAACTGGGCGAGCAGGAATTGCGGCACACGGCCCCCTACGGCACACGGCAGATGCTCGACGAACTGATGCGCTGGCATGAGATCGAGGAGGTCAGCGAGGCCGTGCAGTTACTGGTGCTGAATGGTCGGGCCGAGGATCTGCCGCCGGCGCCGCCGAAAGTCAAAGGTCCGTCCGACATCATCCGCCACTACTTCCGCGAGAAGATGCGTGAACGACTGGCGGCGCTCACCACCGACCTGGGCGAGACGAAAGACCGGTCCACGATTTGGCGGTTGATCGCACACGCCCACTCGCTTGGTGCCGAGAAGTCCGCCTACCTGCTTGCAATCCCGCGCCACGATATGGCCGTATCTGAAAACGTGGCGCGTAAATTAAGGCAAACAGGCTTCGCTAAATCGCTCCAAATGAACGCCGAAGACGACGGCGACGAATAACCCACCCTACTAGCTGCATCCGGTAACCGGAGGGCGGCGCTTACCCGAGGTAAACGAAATACCTAGGGCTCACGGCGAGTACGGAAGCCAGTACGTCAACGTACCGATAGCGCCGGTCACCAGGAAGCTGTAGCCGAAGACCGAACCGGACGATTTGAACCGGGTCATGAACACAAAATAAGCAATGATCAATGCGAGACAGAAACCGAGGATGGTGACGCCGCCGGGGGTGGTGTGGCTGAACGCCGGCGCGACGAACGTGACGATTTTCCGACTGAACCAAAACGCGCAGAACATATAGGCAAGGCTGATAACGAGGATCACTTTGACGTCGTCGTCGCTGGCACTAGAAGCCTTTCTCGGCTTGTTGGCCTCTTCATCTGCCCACTGGGCACCCAGCATCGTGTCGTGTTTCTTCCCGCGCTCATCGGAGTACTTGGGCTGGTCGCTCATTGACAGATCCTTCTGATCGATTAAAAGAGCCCTTATATAGACGGGCTCAACAGCTTGTCAACCGAACTTTAATTGTGAGCGGCGGGAAGTTTTTCATTTACTAAGCCCCTCTCAATCGATTGTCTATTCCCCGCGCGATAGCGGGAAAATTGACGATAAATCAACCCACCCGCCCGGTGTCATTCCTCAGCAGGTTGACCGCGCCCACTCAATTGCGGACAGAAAAGCAAACACGCAAGTAAGGGCCGAATAATACTTGGCGGCAGAAGAAAGAATTTCCATTTTTTATCTATTAACCGAGGCGTCTGCCCATGATCTCATACGGGAGCGTGTGCAGCGGCATCGAAGCTGCTACACAATCTCGCTTCATGTCCAAGGTATCAAAAGCTGAGTCGGGGTGCTGGGAGTGGACGGGCGCCACAAACTCATCGGGATACGGAAAATTCGGCGCTGGCGGAAAAAGAGGGGCGACCTTGCTTGCGCATCGGGTCAGCTACCTGATGCATGTAGACGACATCCCGGGCGGAATGTACATCTGCCACCGTTGCGACAATCGAATCTGTGTAAATCCTGGACATCTATTTCTCGGAACTCCCACCGAAAACAACCGAGACATGGTGAGCAAAGGCCGTCAGCGCGGTTATGACCGTTCTGGAGAAGGAAACCCTGCGGCCAAGATCACCCTTGTACAAGCCAGAGAGATAAGGGCACTCGTTGCCTCTGGGAAAAAGCGCTCAGACGTTGCCGTCGAGTATGGAATCTCCTACGGCCATTTCGGCCAGATAGTTACGAGGAAATCATGGCCGGAATAACTTATGGCTCCGTTTGTTCGGGGATAGAAGCGGCTACGCAAGCGTGGGGACCGCTGGGCATGCGCGCTGCGTGGTTCGCCGAGATTGAGCCGTTCCCCTCAGCGGTACTGGCCCACCATTACCCCGACGTGCCGAACCACGGCGACATGACCAAGCTGGCCGCCCTGGTGCTGGCCAGCAAGATCCCGGCGCCGGACGTGCTGGTCGGCGGCACCCCTTGCCAGGCCTTCTCGGTCGCCGGTATGCGCGAAGGACTCACCGACCCGCGCGGCGCCCTCACCATCAAATACGTGGAGCTTGCAGATGCAGTTGACTATGTTCGCGCTGGCCAGCGAAAGCCCGCCAGCGTCATCGTCTGGGAGAACGTCCCAGGCGTCCTCAGCGACAAAGGGAACGCCTTCGGATGCTTTCTTGGCGCGCTTGCTGGGGAAGACTGCGAGCTGCAGCCTCCAGGGAAAAAATGGCAGAACGCTGGTTGTGTGTATGGACCCAAAAGAGCAATCGCGTGGCGGGTCTTGGACGCCCAATATTTCGGCCTGGCCCAACGACGCCGTCGTGTGTTCGTTGTCGCAAGTGCTCGAGACGGGTTCGATCCCGCCGAGGTACTTTTTGAGCGCGAAGGCACTCGCCGGGATAGCCCGCCGGGACGGTCGTCGGAGTTTGCACTTCACCCTACTCTCACGGCACAAGGGGGGGGGGCTCTCTCGATGACCGAGAGGCATATGTGCTGGAGCCCGGGGGCGTCCGCCGAACCAGTGTGATCGAGTGGGAGCGCTGCCAAGGCTTTACCGACGATTACACCCTGATCCCCTGGCGTGGCAAGCCTGCCAGCGAATGCCCGGACGGTCCCCGCTACAAGGCGATTGGCAATAGCAAGGCCGTCACCGTGGTTCGCTGGATCGGCCGGCGCCTTCTGCAACAACTCTGAAATCCCCCACCCCACCGCCCGGGCATGGCCCGGCAAGGACTCACTACACCGATACGATCACAAGCGTTCTTTCAGAGCTGATACGTCTTACCCCTTAAAGTTAAAAAGCTTTTCTGCTCCCGACAACAGGTCAGATTCCTCTACCGGACAAGTCAAATTGAAGGCGTTGCAGATTGCTCTGACTGATTGAGGGAAAGGCGCTTTTGCATATGGAGATATATAAACAGCTTTTATCAAGCTGCTCACATCTATAGATAATGTGCGATGAGAGGGTACAAAATTCTCAAAATTAGAATGAGAGGCTTCACCCACAAAAAAGGCTCGCACCTCATTCTCGTGGGCAAAAGATATACGCTTTAGCATTGGAACAATATGCCCATCAACATTACAGTCAAGGGGAGAAAGATTTTCGTCGTCGTAATCAAGATATTTCACTGCACCAATAAATATTTTTTTATCTACTTGCGCACAACTGAGCAAAGCGCTTTCTAGATCTCCGACAGTAGTTTTGATTGCAACCCCTTTATTCTGATCACTATATAACTTCCACATAGCCTCAGATTGGTGATCCGAACGATACCAACAGCTTACCAACGTACCTTTAAATACAGCATCAATTAACTTCTTAAAGTTCGAATCACGATTATCAATAGACAAACGCATTTTTTTAACGCCGTCATTTTGAGAAACATGCGGAGGCATACCGTTTGCTTCTAACAACGCGAGCATGGCGCGTGTCCCTTCGTATGCCTTACCGCTTATATCATACATAGCTCGCAATGCTACCAAAGGAGGATAACCTTCAAACGGATCCGTATCAGCGTAATAACTTAGCGGAGAAAAGAACAGGGATTCATCACTAACAATATTCACAAACTTATCTAGTGACATATAACGCCACAACACGTCTTCGCGATTTAGACTCTTTAGAATCTCGACTTCCATACACGCACCACTTGCTGTTTTTACGACATTAACACCTATCTCCCACCATACCAATAAATGGAGGCTGTCTATGCCCGTAGAAAAAAAACCGGACACGCCGTTGAAGGTTGAGCTATCGACAGTCACAAAGCTGGTCATCACCGGCGCGCCGCGGCTGGACCCGATCACCGTCTTCCTCGAGGACTTCGGCCGGCGCGACTGCCCGACCGATTCCGATCCAAACTACCAGACGGGCCAAGGCAAGATCACCATCAACTGCTGGGACAACAGCTGGAACGCATACTGGGGCGGGATGGGGCCGCGCACCGTCGCCGAGTTCGTCGCTAAATGTGACTGGGGCTACGTCCTGAACTGCCTGGATCGCGGGATCAGTAGCACGCGATTCAGTGGTGACGCGCTCCACACCTTCGCCAAAAAGTGCATCGTCCAGCGCAGGCGGCAGCAAACCGGGCGCCACGACTGGGAGCTGGGCGAGCTGAGCAAGGGCGAGGCCATGGAGCTGTGGCATGACATCGATGTTCTGCGCAGCGTTGAGTCGCCGAACGAATGCTGGCATCACAGCACGTTACTGACCGAGCTTTTCGGTGATGAGTGGCACTACCCCGTCGGGGACAAGGCCGTCGAGGAAAACCACGAATTCACGTACCTAAAGCGCGTAGTCGAGGCAGTTCAGGAAGCGCTGCGGCTGGAATCGCTGCAGCAGGAGGCAGCATGAAGCGTATCTACCTCAGCGGCCCCATGACCGGACTGCCCGGCCTCAACTTCGCCGCATTCCACGCAATGACCGACAACCTGCGCGCCGACGGCCACACCGTCACCAACCCCGCCGAACTCAACCCCGACGGCGGTACCTTGAACGACTGCATGCGCCGCGACATTGCCGCCCTGATGGACTGCGACACCGTGGCCACCCTACCCGGCGGGGAGTATTCAAAGGGTGCCCGCCTGGAAGTCTTGATCGCCGAACGCTCCGGCATGACGGTGGTGAATGCCCATGATCTGGTTACATCTCACCCGATAAATATCTAGGCAGATAAATTCTTAATAAGAGCGCGCGCGCCCGTTTCTAACTCTTTATATTGAGACGTGATCTCTTTCCCACCTCTAGCTGTTTCCTTTACCAGGTTCAAGTGACGCCTAAGCCTCGGGCGCTCGTCCTCGAAAACAATATAAATCATCTTTTCAAACCATTCGGTAACAGAATCATCCAAATCAGAGGGGCGCGTAGCAAACCTAGAAATATCTTCATCACTGAGTATTTCACACATATTGCTCCATGCGTAATTCAAGCTTTTCGAGTGCTGCCACCACAGCTCCATTCCAAAATCCTTCATCACCTCGCTTGGATCATCTTCAAGCGTCTCACTGTTTAAGGAGTTCATCAATTGATCTCGAACAGATATCACAAAGCGCCTGATGAAATCAGGGTCACTAGTCATATCCCTGAGCTCTTTTATCATTCGATACTTTTCTGCGTGTTTAAACTGCGTGCGCCATGAATTTAATGCATATACAGCAGTGAGTGCAGCTCCAATTGTAGCTAAGCTTGAAAGAGCTCCAAGGAACGTAATAAAGCTCACCTCACCCGATTTCGTAAAAATAAAACCAAATACAACTCCAGCACAAAACAATAAACAACAGTAGCAAAAAATTACATAGCCGTTCGTTCTGCTCATTTTATTTCCGCCATGTTACTTAAGACTGAGAGCTTAACCTACTAACCCCTCCCCCTTCAAAGTCAGCCGCTATAGCGGCAAGGACGAACTCGCCCATGAAAACGGTGAAGCTCACGGAAAAACAGCACCTCGTCCTCGATGAGTTGCGCAAGATCGGGCGCAAAAACGCCTATCGATATGTTGAAAAGCAGGCGTATCTGCACCAGGAAGACCTCAGGAAGCTAACTCTTGGAGATCAGGCGTGCGTGTTCGGTATGGGCGGCTTGAGCTATCAAGTAGCGCAACGCCTGGGCACCTCTGCTCCATCCGTATTGAGCATCTTCAAAGCCCTGCGACGCAAAGGTCTGGTGCTCCGCGAAGAGAGCTATCCCGATTATCAGCGGGCGCGCTACTGGTGGCCGGTTGGCCTGGCCGCCGAGCTCTACGCCGAACTGCAGGCTGAAAACCGGGTGACGCCATGACCTCCACCTTAAGGCTCTCGAGCGAGTTGATCTGAAAATGCCGGGCGTGGATGTGACCAATGGACCAAGGCGTTGAGTTACTAGCCCAGAGGAAGGGAGTTGTTTAACTCGCAGCTAACTACTACGGTCCACTGAATCACTGCCCACAGCATGAAGGGCGCGCTCCAATGGCTTGATAGAGCGCCAGCCGGCAATACACCTCAACAGCAAATTTCTGAAATGCATGCGCGACATGTCATTTCTAGCACAGCTTTCGATCTAGTCCAGGATCGATTTCAAATAAAAACCATCCCCCTACATGCCTGCCGGTAATCGGTGTCAGGACAATTGACTATCGATCCAACGCTCAGCAGCAGCCATAGCTTCATCGAGGGCGGCTGGGTAGTCGGGCCAGGGCCCAGTCAGTTCAGCGGCAACCTCGCCCAACCCATCAATTGGCGCTGGCTCGATGATCTTCGCGGCAATCGGCGCATCGTCGTTCGGACGGCGCCAGTCGAACTTGAGAACCATCGTGTGACCCCGATACGAATGGGCAATTGGAACATCGAGGTTGTGCGACACGCGCCCTCCTGAACACCAGATGCATTGAACAAACTTGTACACGCTTCCCTGCGCCGCAGGAATCCAGGCGAAAAGCCATCAATCCCCCCCCTACATGCTTGCCGGAGAGAGGCGCTTTACTTGTCCCGTCTACGCCAGCCTATCGCCAGGAAAACTAAGCCAGGTATCAAGAGTCCCGGAGCGACATAGGCAAGTGTTCCACTCGAGAGCAGGCCAGTAATTCCAAAAACAAAGCCACAAATCGTAAGGGGCAGTCCCACTAGGAATATCGGCTGCTTGAACGCCTTATCCATCGTTCGATTCCATTCAAGAATTTTTCCTATTAAACCATATGTGCCTGCCGGTGAGCGGCGGGCCACCTTCTGCCGCCGCGTGCGGCCAGGACTCCCCATGTCAGCAGCCGAACAATTCAACGACGGCATCACCGGCGACAAAGTCTCCGAGGCGCAGATGGCACAAATCCTTGGTACCACCCTCGCCGCCCTGCGCTCCAAGCGCGCCCGAAAGCAGATACCCGAAGGTGTCTGGAACACTCATTGCGGCAGGATTATCTACAGCATCAGGAGATACTACGAATGGCTCGAAAGCCAATGGGTTTGCCCGCAGGAATGGACCTCCACCACGGATCGATCCGCATCCGCTTTATGTGGAACGGCAGCCGGCGCAGTGAAACGCTCCCCTATCCCCCGACACAGAAAGGAATCAAGTCTGCCTCACAGGTTGTTGATCAAGTAAAAGGTCTGATCAAGCTGGGGTTGCTCGACGACGACAAGTACGCCGAGCTGTTCCCCAGCTCCAGTAATGTGTCCGGGGGCAAGATCAACTTCGGCGAGTACGCCCAGCTCTGGCTGGATAGTCGGGAGGTAGTCGCTGGCACGAAGGGGAACTACAAGGGCGCGCTGAACCGCTACTGGATGCCGGGCCTTGCCCTGGTGAGGATCGATCTGATCACCACCACCCTACTGCGCCGGGTCATGGCCGCCAGTGAGTGGAAGTCACCCGGGGTGAAGCGCAACGCGATCTCGAAACTGTCGACCATCCTGAATTCGGCGGTCAACGAGGAGCTGATCCCGAAAAACCCTGCTGCCATCCTCGAGCTGCCCAAGCGCACTAAAAAGGAAATCGATCCATTCACCCTGGACGAAGCCAACCAGATCATCGCCAAGATGTACGAGCACGACCACTGGCCCAGCACGATCTATGCGGCATTTTTTGAGTTTGTGTTTTTTACAGGAATGCGTCTATCCGAAGCCTTGGCGATGCGCTGGGACGAGGTAGACGAGCATAAGAAGACGGCCCACGTGTGTCGTGGTGTCGCACTGGGGGAAGTGGTGGAGCGCACGAAAACGGGTGGCGACCGCTTTGTATTGTTGAATGACCGGGCGCTGCACGCAGTGGCCTTCGCCAGGGAATATGCAGAACGTCGGAAAAAGGGCAAGGGAAAGGTTCTGGAAACCCCTTTCGTCTTCCCGCCGTCGAAGAACGCAGAGTACGTCCGGCAGACCTCCGACCTGCACAAGCAATGGATTCCGACACTGAAGGCGCTGAACATCCGTCGTCGCCCGCCATACAACTGTCGTCACACCTATGCGACAATATGCATTATGTCTGGCATGAACCCCGCCTTCATCTCCCAGCAGCTCGGCCATAGTGTGCAGATGCTGCTCTCGACTTATGCGCGTTGGATCAACTCAAGCTCGGACTGGAGCGAAATGCAAAAGCTCCAGATTGGTCCCAAATTGGTCCCAGTTCAAATAAGCGCACCCTAAGCTATTGATAGGTAAAGTAATTGATCTCCACAGCTAACATCACCATGCAGTTCGGCGCCAAGCCGCTCTTCGAGAACGTCTCGGTCAAGTTCGGCGCTGGCAACCGTTATGGTTTGATCGGTGCCAACGGTTGCGGCAAGTCGACCTTCATGAAAATCCTCGGTGGCGACCTCGACCCGTCCGGCGGCCAGGTCATGCTGGAGCCGAATGTGCGCCTGGGTAAGCTGCGCCAGGACCAGTTCGCCTACGAAGAATTTACCGTGCTCGACACCGTGATCATGGGTCACGAGGAGCTGTGGAAGGTCAAGGCCGAGCGCGATCGCATCTACTCGCTGCCGGAAATGAGCGAAGAAGACGGCATGGCCGTGGCCGAGCTGGAAACCGAGTTTGCCGAGATGGACGGCTACACCGCCGAGTCCCGTGCCGGCGAACTGTTGCTAGGTCTGGGTATTCCGCTGGAACAGCATTTTGGCCCGATGAGCGAAGTGTCTCCAGGCTGGAAACTGCGGGTTTTGCTGGCCCAGGCGCTGTTCTCCGATCCTGAAGTGCTGTTGCTCGACGAACCGACCAACCACTTGGACATCAACACCATCCGCTGGCTGGAAAACATTCTGACCCAGCGTTCCAGCCTGATGATCATCATCTCTCACGACCGTCACTTCCTGAACAGCGTGTGCACCCACATGGCTGACCTGGACTACGGCGAGCTGCGTCTGTTCCCGGGCAACTACGATGAGTACATGACCGTGGCGACCCAGTCCCGCGAGCAACTGCTGTCGGACAACGCCAAGAAGAAGGCGCAGATCTCCGAACTGCAATCCTTCGTCAGCCGCTTCTCGGCCAACGCCTCGAAAGCCAAGCAGGCGACTTCCCGTGCCAAGGCGATCGACAAGATCCAACTGGCCGAGGTCAAGCCTTCGAGCCGTGTGAGCCCGTTCATCCGTTTCGAGCAGAACAAGAAGCTGCACCGCCAGGCGGTCATCGTCGAGCGCATGGCCAAGGGCTTCGACGGCAAGCCGCTGTTCAAGGACTTCAGCTTCCAGGTTGAAGCCGGCGAGCGCGTGGCGATCATCGGCCCGAACGGTATCGGCAAGACCACCCTGCTGCGCACCCTGGTCAACGAATTGACCCCGGACGCCGGCAGCATCAAGTGGACCGACGCCGCCGAACTGGGCTACTACGCCCAGGACCATGCGCATGATTTCGAAGACGACGTCACCCTGTTCGACTGGATGGGCCAGTGGACCCAGGGCGAGCAGATGATCCGTGGCACGCTGGGTCGCATGCTGTTCTCCAACGACGAGATCCAGAAGTCGGTGAAGGTGATTTCCGGTGGTGAGCAAGGCCGCATGCTGTTCGGCAAGCTGATCCTGCAAAAGCCGAACGTACTGATCATGGACGAACCGACCAACCACTTGGACATGGAATCCATCGAGGCGCTGAACCTGGCGCTGGAAAACTACCCGGGCACGCTGATCTTTGTCAGCCACGACCGTGAGTTCGTATCGTCCCTGGCCACCCGCATCATCGAGTTGAGCGCCACCGGCGTAATCGACTTCAGCGGCACCTATGACGACTACCTGCGTAGCCAAGGCGTTGTGTTCTAACACCCACGTTTAGCTACAAGCCGCACGCTAGAGCCCCGTCCACTGTGACGGGGCTTTTTGCATGCGTGTGGCGCACCCGCATTGATAGTTAGCCTGCTTTCTTTTCTCCCAGCCGCTTGCCATGATGCGTCCACCGCCCGCCAGCGAACGAGTGATCATGCCTGCCGCCGCCCCCAGTTCTCTGTCGATCACCCTGCAGATCGTCTCCATCGTCTTCTATACCTTCATCGCCTTCATCTGCATCGGCCTGCCGATTGCGGTGATTCCCGGCTATGTGCACGACCAGTTGGGCTTCAGCGCGGTGGTGGCCGGTCTCACTATCGGCTCGCAATACCTGGCTACCCTGCTCAGCCGGCCCATGGCCGGGAGGATGTCGGATAACGTCGGCACCAAGCGTGCGATTGTGTTGGGGTTGGCGGGGATTCTGCTGAGTGGTGGGCTGACGTTGCTCGCCACGTTGTTGCACAGCCTGCCCCAACTGAGCCTCGGCGTACTGATCGCTGGGCGGCTGCTGCTGGGCGTGGCTCAGGGCCTGATCGGCGTGGGCACCATCAGTTGGTGCATGGGCCAGGTTGGCGCCGAGCACACGGCGCGATCGATTTCATGGAACGGCATTGCGTCCTACGGCGCAATTGCCATCGGCGCACCGCTGGGCGTGGTGATGGTCGCCGAATATGGCTACAACAGCCTCGGAATCGCCCTCGCGGTGCTGTCGGCATTGGGGCTGGTGCTGATCCGCAACAAACCCTCGGTACCGGTCGTGCGCGGTGAACGGTTGCCATTCTGGGCGGTGTTCGGGCGTATCGCGCCATTCGGCACCAGCCTGTGCCTGGCGTCTATCGGCTACGGCACGCTGACCACCTTTATCACCCTGTATTACGTCAATCGCGGCTGGACCGGAGCGGCTTACTGCCTGACCATGTTCGGCGCCTGTTTCATCCTGTCGCGCCTGGTGTTTATCTCCGCCATCAGCCGCTTCGGCGGTTTCCCCGCGGCAATCGGCTGCATGGTCATCGAGACGCTGGGCCTCACCCTGCTCTGGCTGGCGCCGTCCACCGGCGTGGCGTTGATTGGCGCCGGGCTCACCGGTTTCGGCCTGTCCTTGGTGTACCCGGCGCTCGGCGTCGAAGCGATCAAGCAGGTACCCAACAGCAGCCGTGGCGCGGGCTTGAGTGCGTATGCCGTGTTTTTTGACCTGGCCCTGGCGATTGCCGGGCCGATGATGGGTTTTATCGCACTGAACCTGGGCTACGGCTGGATCTTCTTTTGCGCCGCGCTCCTATCGATCAGCGCCCTGGGCCTGACCCTGCTGCTCCAGCGCCGCGCTTACTGATCAGCGGTCTGCAACCCCGCCCGGGAAGGTTCGGCGAGGGCGTGGCTGAAAAACCGCCCGGCCTCGGAGATCAAGTCGCGGTGGATACCCTTGCGGTCGACGCCCTCGGCGTCGGTGCACAGCGCCGGCATCGCCGCCATTTGATCGCTGTCACACGGCGCCATGAACACGAAGTGCCCTGCCCCGGCCAGTAACTTGAAGTCTGGCGGTTGCGGCAGTTTGCGTGCCAGGGCGGCGGCGTTCTTGTCGACGGCCACCAGTTTGTCGCCATCCCCGCTGTAGAGCAGCACGGGTACATGAACATCTGCCAAGGTGTGGCGGCCGAACATCAGGCTCAGCGGCGCCATCAGCATCAGCGCGTGGATGCGGGGGTCGGCCTGAGGCTGCAGGTCGTCGCGGTCCATCACCAATTCGCCCTGGGTGGTGCAGGCGTCACGATCTTCCGGGCGTTCCTGGCAGTAGCGCCGCAAGCGGTCGAAATCCGGCTTGGCCCCCGCCAGGATCAACGCGGTCTCGCCCCCTGCCGAGTAACCGATCACGCCAACCTGGTCGACATCGACAAACGGCGACAGCATCGGGTCGCCGAGGGTCGCGGTGATGGCTTCGGAGATCTGGATCGGCCGACCGTAGAGGTTGCTCACCGTGCCCAGGCGACTGTGGTCTTTATAGTTGTCGCCCGGATGCAGCACCGCCACCACCACGAAGCCCTTGCGCGCCAGCGAGGTGGCCAGGTCATGCAGGGCCAGCGGCGTGCCGGTGTTGCCGTGGGACAGCATCAACATCGGAAACCGTCCGATGGCGATCTTGGAATCTTCCGACGCCGCGACGTGATAAGCGCCCAACTGCGTGGTGTGCTCGGCGTCGGTGGACGGGTAGAACGCAACGGCCTTCATCGGCTGCAGGTCCAGCGGATCGAGAAACGTCATGCGGTGGAAGCCCACACTCCAATGGGGGTGCGGCGCGGGCGCGGCGTGCACTGAAATCAGGCCACCGAGCAGGGAAAGAACCAGAACAGCACAAAGACGCATCATGGGGATGTCCACCTTTGCTGCGGGAGAAGCGACATGTCGCATTAAACATCCAGGGTATAAACCCATGTTGCATAACCTGGGCCATATTGAAAAAGACCGCAGGCAAACGAAAAAACTCCGTACTCCGGTCGCTTTGCGGCGAGCAGAATACAGAGTTTAGGCGCCCCGTTTCAGATTGAAACGGGGAACAGCGATATTTTACGCAAGCCTTACTCAGGCGGCGGCGAACAATTGCTCGCTGATTACCAGGTTGGCCTCGCTCAAGGCTTTGCTGCGCACTTCATCACCGTAGGCCAGGCCTTCGGCGCGGACGATTTCGATGTCGGTGATGCCGAGGAAGCCCAGCAGCAGTTTCAGGTAGTCTTCGTGGGCCACACCGCTGGCCTGACCTGCGTGCAGGCCGCCCGAGGTGGAAACGATGATGACTTTCTTGTTGCCGCACAGGCCTTCCGGGCCGGCTTCGGTGTAGCGGAAGGTCTGGCCGGCCACCGCGATGCGGTCGATCCAGGCTTTGAGTTGGGTCGGGATGGTGAAGTTGTACATCGGCGCGCCCAGCACGATGGCGTCGGCGGCGAGGAATTCAGCCAGGGTCGACGCACTCAGGTCGGCTTCGTGTTTCTGCGCTGCATCGCGGGCAGCCTCCGGTGTCCCAAGGGCACCCAGGGTCGCACCGGAGAAGTGGTTGATGCCTTCAGCGGCCAGGTCGCGGTACGTCACTTCCACGGAAGCGTCTGCGGCTTGCCAGGCGTTGACCACCGCCGCGCTGAGCTGACGGGAAACCGAGTTGTCGCCGAGGATGCTGGAATCGATATGCAACAGTTTCATGGGAAATCTCCGATTAGGATCGTCAGTGGCGATCAGATGGTGCGATCCTACGCATGAAACCAATGGTCGATAAGCCGGCTGAAATGCGATAGTTTGTCCCACTGATGAGACAATGGGCCGTTCATGCAAGACCTCAACGATCTCTACTACTTTGCCAAAGTCGTCGAAGCCGGCGGTTTTGCGGCCGCTGGCCGACTGTTGGGCATTCCCAAGTCGCGGCTGTCGCGACGCATTGCCGAGCTGGAAGAGCGCCTCGGCGCGCGCCTGCTGCAACGCACCACGCGCCAACTAACCCTCACCGCCGTCGGCGAGCGCTACCTGCGCCATTGCCAGGCTATGTTGCTGGAAGCCGAGATGGCCGATGAAGCCGTGGCCAGCATGTCCAGCGAGCCACGCGGACGGCTGCGGGTCAGTTGCCCGGTGGGCATGGCCCAGCACATCTTGCCGGAGCTGGTGGCCGGGTTTCTTGCTGCGCACCCCCAGGTCCAACTGGAGATGACCCTGGTCAACCGCCGTGTCGACCTGGTGGCCGAGGGCATTGACGTGGCCCTGCGCGTGCGCGAACTCGGTGACGAAGACCCATTGCTGGTGACCAAGCGCCTGCGCGCCGCCCAAACCGTGCTGGTGGCCAGCCCGGCCTTCTTGCTCGGCAAGCACATTCATTCCCTCGAAGACCTCAGGCAACTGCCCATACTCGGCGCGCTCGAGCCCGACCGCATGGTGCACCAGCGCATTCTCGACCCCGACGGCAATCCCCACGAATTGGTGATGGAAGCACGCCTGGGCATCGATGACTTCATTGTGCGCAAGGCCAGCGCGATCATGGGCCTGGGGTTCACCGTCCTGCCCATGATGTACTGCGAAGAGGAATTGGCCCGCGGCCACCTGGTGCAACTGCTGCCGCAATGGTCCTTGCCGGGCGGCTGGCTGCAAGCCGTGTACCCGCATCGGCGTGGCGTATTGCCAGCCATTCGTGCGTGGATCGACTACCTGGAAGAAGGCTTCAAGAACTGCGGAGACCGCCTACTGTGAAGATGACCGAAGCGCAAGTCGCTGCCTTCTGCCTGAGCCTGCCCGGCGCGCGGGAAGACTACAAATGGGGCGGAGTGCGGGTGTTTTCGATTGCCGGCAACAAGATGTTCGCCTTGCAGGGCCTGCGCGGTGACTCGCTGGCGTTCAAAGTGGACAAGGAACTGTTCCTCGGCCACGTCGACCGACCTGGCATCCACCCGGCGCCGTATCTGGCGAGGGCGCAGTGGGTCATCGTGAACGTGCCCTACCCGCTGGGCGCCGAGGAATTGCGTAGGCTGCTGCAGCGTTCCCACCAACTGGTAGTAAGCAAGCTGCCCAAGCGCACGCAAATCGGCTTGCGGCTAGAGGACTGACAGCAAGGTGCCCCCCAGGAACAACTGGTCCAGCCAGAACACCTGGTGCAACAGCACGATCACCCAGAACAGCACCTGATACGACACCTTGCGCGTCTTGTGCCGAAACACCTGCTGGGCAATCAATGCGCCTGGCCAGCCGCCCGCGAGTTCCACGGCGTGCAGGATGTTTTCCGGGGTGCGCCAACGGTCGGTGCGGGCCTTGCGTTTGTCGTTCCAGTACATGAAGAACGCCAGCACGCTGACCACGCCATAGGCCACCAGCGGGATCAGCGTTTCGCCCCGCAGCCAGACCAGCACCGCACCCAACAACGGCGCCGCGCACAGCAGCACGAAGAGCGCCGCTTTCAGGCGCGGATGCTGGATGTTCATGCCTTGGCCGCCGCCCAGTCGATCCAACCGAACTGCCACGTGGCCAGGATCAACAGGCCGAACGCAATGCGGTACCAGGCAAACACCGCATAGCTGTGGCTGGCGATGAATTTGAGCAGGCCCTTGACCGCGATCATCGCAAAAATGAACGAGGTGACGAACCCGATGGCGAACACTGGCAAATCCGCTGGCTGGAACAGGTCGCGGTACTTGTAGCCCGAATACACGGCCGCACCGACCATCGTCGGCATCGCCAGGAAGAACGAAAACTCGGTAGCGGTCTTGCGCGACAAGCCGAACAGCAGGCCGCCGATAATCGTCGAGCCAGAGCGCGAGGTACCCGGAATCATCGCCAGGCATTGGGCAAAGCCGACCTTGAGCGCGTCTTTCCAGGTAATGTCATCCACCGTTTCGGCATGCACCTCATGCTCACGGCGTTCTGCCCACAACATGATGATGCCACCGACCACCAACGCCGTGGCCACGGTGACCGGGTTGAACAGGTAATGGTGAATCAGGTCGGCGAAGATCACCCCCAACACCACGGCCGGCAAAAACGCGATCAGCAGGTTGACGGTAAACCGCTGGGCCTTGGGCTGGGTTGGCAAACCGACGACGACGTCGATGATCTTGCGCCGAAATTCCCACACCACCGCCAGGATCGCACCCAACTGGATGATGATATTGAAGGCGTTGAAGCGGTCACCGGTAAAGTCCAGCAAGTCGGCGACGATGATCTGGTGGCCGGTGCTGGAGATCGGCAGGAACTCCGTCAGCCCTTCCACGATGCCAAGAATCAATGCCTGAATGGCGGTCCAAAAATCCATGCTTCCCCCTGAGGTCATGTACGTGGCATGCCCCGTGACTATTTTTAGTGGTTCACTGACGAAAAACGCACTGAAGGCTCAGTGATGATGATCAACGGCGGAATGCAAAAATTCCGTGAAAAATCAGACAGTACTCAGGTTTTCCGGTGTCGGGCCGAAAGCCTATCAGACACATCGTAAAAGTCGATGCACGCATACAATTATAAAAAGCACGGAGTGACAGGACGATGAACAGTTTGCGCAGTATGTCGATCAGCCGCCGCCTCTGGCTGATCCTGATAGTCGCCGTGTTGATGTTGCTGGCACTGGGCCTGCTGATGCTCAAGCAGATCCATGATGACCTGTACCAGGCCAAGCGCCAGCAGACCCAGCACGTGGTGCAAACCGCCAGTGGCGTGCTCGGCTATTACCAGAACCTCGAGAAAACCGGCGCGCTCACCCGTGAAGCCGCGCAGAAGCAGGCGTTGAGCGTGGTGCGCGGGCTGCGCTACGACCACGACGACTATTTCTGGATCAACGACCTCACCCCGGTGATGATCATGCACGCCGCCAACCCCAAGCTGGACGGCCAGAACCTGTCGGCCATCCGCGACCCAGACGGTTTCGCGGTGTTCAACGAGTTCGTGGCACTGGCCAAGGCCAAGGGCGCGGGCATCGTCAACTATCGCTGGCCCAAGCCAGGTGCCGACGCGCCGGTGGCGAAAACCTCTTACATCCAGTTGTTCGAACCCTGGGGCTGGGTCATCGGCTCTGGCGTCTATGTAGACGATGTGCAGGCCGAATTCACCGGACAGCTGTGGAAAGCCTCGTTCATCGGCCTGGGCATCGCAGGGGTGATGGCCCTGCTGGTGGCGTTGATCGCCCGCAGCATCGTGCGGCCCTTGCAGGCCGCGGTGAACGCCATGGCCAACATCGCCAGCGGCGAAAGTAACCTGACCCGCAGCCTCGACACCCATGGCCGGGACGAAGTCACCCAACTGTCCGAACACTTCAACAGTTTCACCGCCAAGCTGCGCCAGGTGGTGAGCCAGTTGCAGGTGTGTGCCGGCGCGCTGGGCCAGTCATCGACCGAGCTGGGCAGCAACGCCACCCAGGCCCATGACCGCAGCCAGCAACAGTCCCAGCAAATGGAATTGGTGGCCACGGCCATCAACGAGGTCACCTACGGCGTGCAGGACGTGGCTAAAAATGCCGAACACGCCGCCAGCGAAATGCGCGACGCCCAGGCCCAGGCGCAGCAGGGCCAGATCAACATCGACGGCAGCCTGCAACAGATCGACCAACTGTCCGGCACCATCAGTCAGGCTGTGGACGTGATCCGCACCTTGTCCAGCGAAAGCACGCAGATTGGCGGCGTGCTCGAAGTGATCCGCTCCATCGCCGACCAGACCAACCTGCTGGCGCTCAACGCGGCGATTGAAGCTGCGCGAGCAGGCGAGCAGGGTCGCGGTTTTGCCGTGGTGGCCGATGAAGTGCGCCTGCTGGCCCAGCGCACACAAAAATCCACCGCCGAGATCCAGGTGATGATCGAGCGCCTGCAAGGGCATTCGGAAGCGGCAGTGAAAGTGATCAGCGACAGCCACAGCGCCTCCCAACTGACCATCGAGCAAGCTGGCCAGGCCGGTGCCAGCCTGACGGCCATCGGCCAGGCGCTGCGTAACCTGAACGGTCTGAACGCCTCGATTGCCAGCGCCACGCTGCAACAGGCTCATGTGGTGGAAGACATCAATCAGAACGTGACCCAGGCTGCCGGGTTGTCCCACAGCACCGCGCTGGCGGCGGAACAGTCAAGTGTGGCGAGCGTGCATTTGCGTGGCCTGAGCGAACAACTCAACGGCCTGCTGCGCCCATTCAAGGTCTGAGCGCAAAGGCGGTGATTTGTTTACAATCACCGCCCTCTCACTTTCTCCCAAGGAACCGCCATGTCCGGGCTTGAACTGTTCGCCGCCGCCCTCGGGGTGATCGCTGTCTGGCTGACGGTCAAGCAAAATCCCTGGTGCTGGCCCATCGGCCTGGTGATGGTGCTGCTGTACACCTGGGTGTTCTACGACGTGAAACTCTATTCCGACATGCTGTTGCAAGTGGTCTACGCCGGGCTGCAAGTCTACGGCTGGTGGCAGTGGACGCGCGCCGGTGACATCCAGCAAGGCCGCCAGGTCACCCGCCTCGGCTGGCCTGCGGTCAGCACCAGCCTCGCCGTCGGCGCCGTCGGCAGTCTGTTGCTCGGCGCTGCCATGGCGCACTGGACCGACGCTGCCCAACCCTGGCTCGACGCCGCCCTGACTGGCTTCAGCCTGGTGGCGCAACTGTGGATGGCGCAGAAACGCGTGCAGTGCTGGCCGCTGTGGATTGTCGTGGATGTGATCTTCGTCGGGCTGTTCCTCTACAAAGGCCTCTACCTCACCGCTGCGCTCTACGCGCTGTTCACCGTGATCGCCGTGCAAGGCTGGCGTGAATGGCGCGCCGACCCGGCGTTGCAGCCATGAAGGTGGTAGTCCTGGCGGGGCCTGAATCCAGCGGCAAAAGTTGGCTGGCGGCCGAGTTGCATGCGCATTTTGGCGGTTTGATGGTGGGTGAATATGTGCGCTATTTCATCGATCACCATCAGCGCGACACCACGCTGGCGGACATCCCTGCCATCGCCCACGGCCAACTGGCCTGGGAGGATGCCGCGCGGGCGCAACAGCCGCCGTTGCTGATCCTCGACACGCACCTGCTCACCAACAAGCTGTGGAGCCAGACCCTGTTCGGCGATTACCCGGCGTGGCTGGACAGCGAACTGTTGGCCCGGCACTACGACCTGCATTTGCTGTTGTCACCGGAGGATGTGGAATGGACCGCCGATGGCCAACGCTGCCAGCCGGAACTGGCGGATCGCCAAGCGTTTTTCCAGGGCAGCCTGGACTGGATGCAACAACATCGACAGCCGGTGCTGGAGATTCGAGGGGATTGGAAGGCACGCAGACAAGCAGCGTTTTCAGCCGTTGAACAACTGCTGCAGCATTAACACAGTACGCCTGCGATAGCGGTGGGCCAGCTTGCACTTGCTTCGACTGACACACCGCTATCGCGGGCAAGCCCACTCCCACAGGGGGCTGGCGTTGGACGGATTTTCCGGGCCCGACACACATCCAATGTAGGAGCTGGCTTGCCTGCGATAGCGGTGGGTCATTCGATACAGGATTCGACTGACCCACCGCCTTCACGGGCAAGCCGGCTGTTAGTAGCCCAGGGACAGGCCCGTATTGCGACGCGGGTCATTCGCCCCGTAGAACCGGTTTTTACCGACAGGCTTGCCATCCAGCGACGGCGCACCCACCAGGATCGCGGCCAGGTGGTTGGCATCCTGCGGCCCGGCGAACGTGTGGCCCCAGCTCTCGAGGATCTTCTGGGTATCCGGGCTCACCGCAAAGGTTTCCAGGTTGGTAGTCTCCGGCATCCATTGCTGGTGGAAGCGCGGCGCGTCCACGGCTTCCTGGATGTTCATCTTGTAGTCGATCACGTTCAGCATCGTCAGCAGGGTCGCAGTAATGATGCGGCTACCACCCGGCGTCCCCACCACCATGACTGCCTTGCCATCCTTGGTGACGATGGTCGGGCTCATCGACGACAGCGGCGCCTTGCCCGGTGCGATGGCGTTGGCTTCGCCCTGGACCAGCCCGTACATGTTCGGCACGCCGACCTTGACGGTGAAGTCGTCCATTTCATCGTTGAGGATCACCCCGGTCTTGCTCGCCATTACGCCCGCACCGAACCAGTCGTTGAGGGTGTAGGTGACAGACACCGCGTTGCCCCACTTGTCGACGATGGAATAGTGGGTGGTGTTGTTGCCTTCATGGGGCGACACACCCGGCTTGATCGCCTGGGAATCACCGGCCTTGTGCGGCTCGATGGCGTCACGCAGCTTGGCCGCGTAGTTCTTGTCCAAGAGGTGCTCGATCGGGTTCTGGACGAAATCCGGGTCGCCCAGGTAGCTGTTGCGGTCCACATATGCGTGGCGCATGGCTTCGATCTGGTAGTGCATGCCCTGGGCCGAGTGGTAGCCGAGGTCGGCCATCGGGTAGCCTTCGAGGATGTTCATGATCTGGCAGATCACCACGCCACCCGAGCTCGGAGGCGGTGCCGAGACCACGTGATAGCCACGGTAGTCGCACTCGATCGGCGCCAGTTCGCGGGTCTTGTATTTGTCCAGGTCAGCCTGGGTGATGATGCCCTTGCCGGCCTGGCTGGAATCAACCAGCGCCTTGGCGACCCAGCCTTTATAGAAGCCGTCGCTGCCCTTGGCGGAGATTTCCTTGAGGGTCTTGGCCAGGTCCTTCTGCACCAGTTTCTGGCCCACCTGCATCGGCTGGCCGTTGTGCAGGAAGATGCCGCGCATGTCCTTGTCTTTCTCGAACTCGCCGGTGGCGGTATGCAGCAGATCGATATCGCCCTGCTCCAGCGCAAAGCCGTTTTCTGCCAGTTTGATCGCCGGGGCAATCACCTGGGCGCGCTTGAGGGTGCCGTATTTGCTCAGGGCCAGTTCCATGCCCGAGACGGTACCGGGCACGCCCACGGCCAGGTGGCCCTTGGCGCTGAGGCCTTCGATGACGTTGCCGTCTTTGTCGAGGTACATGTCGGCAGTCGCTGCCAACGGGGCTTTTTCACGGAAGTCGAGGAAGGTCTTGCGCCCGTCGGCCAGCTGCACGGTCATGAAACCACCGCCGCCCAGGTTGCCTGCCGCCGGGTACACCACCGCCAGCGCATAACCCACGGCCACTGCCGCATCCACCGCGTTGCCGCCGGCCTTGAGTACATCCACACCCACATGAGTGGCCAAATGCTGGGCCGTCACCACCATGCCATTTTCACCCGCCACTGGGGCCTGGGAAGCGGCTTGCACTCCGCTGACCGTCAGCACCAGCGCGGTGGCAATCAAGGTACGGCTGAAGGGTTGGTATTTCATCCATGGCTACTCTATTTATTGAGGTGCACCAAAATAGCCCGTCCCGAATTGATTCCCCAGCGCGATGGCGTTTTTTTTACAGAACCTGTCGGTCACGGAACGGCCGCTGTAAACGCCATGTTATATTTCGCCCCCGTTTCCAGCCGCCTCCATGACACGAGCCCCCCATGAGCTTTGACTTCGACACGATCCACCCCCGCCTCGGCACCGGCAGCACCAAATGGAACCGGTACCCCGCCGAGGTACTGCCGATGTGGATCGCCGACATGGACATCGCCGCGCCGCCCGCGGTGTTGCAGGCCCTGCGCGAGCGCCTCGACCAGCAGATCCTCGGCTACAGCGTGGCCGGCCCCGATGTGCGCGAAGCCATCGTCGCCGACCTGTGGAACAAATACGCCTGGCGCGTTCTGCCCGAAGAGCTGCTGTTTTTGCCCGGCGTCGAACCCGGTTTCAATATGGCGCTGCATGCCTTTGTGCAACCGGGCCAGCCGGTGGTGCTGCAGACCCCGAATTACCGGCCGATCCGCCTGGCGCCGGGGAACTGGAACCTGCCGCGTATCGAAGTGCCGTTCGAACGGGTCGACGGTGAATACCGCACGCCACTGTCTGCCCTGCGCGATGCATTGGCCGGCGCCGGCGCACTGCTGCTGAGCAACCCGCACAACCCGATGGGCAAGGTATTCCCCCGTGAAGAACTGCTGGCCGTGGCCGACGCCTGCCTGGAACAGGGCGCGCTGATCATCAGCGACGAAATCCACGCCGAGCTGTGTTTCGACGGCCGCCGCCACATCCCCACTGCCAGCCTCAGCGCGGAGATTGCCCAGCGCACCATCACGCTGATGTCGGCGAGCAAGGCCTATAACGTGGCCGGTTTGAAAACCTGCTTTGCAGTGATCCAGAACGCCGAGATCCGCGAGCGCTTCAACAATGCCCGCTGCGGCATGGTCGACAGCGTGAGCCCTCTGGGCCTGGAAGCCACCCGCGCAGCCTACAGCCAGTGCGGCGACTGGCTCGAGGCACTCAAGCACTACCTGCAAGCCAACCGCGACTACCTGCTCGATGCCGTGCAAACCCGCCTGCCGGGCGTGGTCATGCACGCGCCGCAGGGTACGTTCCTGGCCTGGCTGGATTGCAGCGCGCTGGGGCTGGATGACCCACAGCAGTTCTTCCTCGAGCAGGCCAAGGTCGGGTTGAGTGCGGGAATTGAATTCGGCGATGACAGCCAGCAGTTCGTGCGCCTGAACTTCGGCTGCCCACGGGCCATGCTGGAAGAAGGACTGCAGCGCATGGAGCAGGCCCTGAAGATGCGCTAAACAATGCGGGAGGGGCTGGCCTCTCCCGCATTGGAAGGCGGTTCACAATTTGGCGATGGACACTTCGGTGGACTTCACAAAGGCAATCACTTCACTGCCCACTTTCAATTCCAGGTCACGCACCGAGCGGGTGGTGATCACCGACGTCACGATGCCGGATGCGGTCTGCACGTCAATCTCAGACACCACTTCGCCCAGCAGGATCTCCTTGATCACGCCCTTGAACTGGTTGCGCACGTTGATCGCTTTAATGGTCATGTCGGCTTTCCTTTTAACTATTGGGTCAATCCGCACGAATGCGCAGGCCATCAAAATGCGCCGTTCACGCAGAGATTAAAAGGAATAAATAACTCTTTGTTTATTCGATTAGGAAATATATAAACTGTTGCTCAGGCAACAGTCGTTCAACAATTTGCCCTTTTCCGCCACAGCACCTCAGGCCTCAGCCCCCATAAACAGGCGCCCGCAGCAGATGGCACAGAGACTGCATATTCCTATAAAGCATGATGGAACATGCCATTTCAGTTTTCTGAATATAAGAAAAGCCTTCTCTCAATGCCTTGCCGGAGCTGTTCCATGAAACTCTTCACTCAACGTCTGTTCGGCGCCTGCGCCCTCGCCTTCTGCCTGCAGCCACTGGCACAGGCGGCCGAAACCACGCCAGCCGAAGTCAACCTCGACTACGCCTACTACTCGCCGGTCAGCCTGGTACTCAAGCACTTCGGCTGGCTGGAACAAGCCCTGCCGCAAACCAAGGTCGGCTGGGTCTTGAGCCAGGGCAGCAACCGCTCGCTGGAATACCTCAACAGCGGCGGCGTGGACTTCGCCTCGTCTGCCAGCCTGTCCGCCGTACTCAGCCGCGCCAACGGCAGCCCGATCAAATCGGTGTACGTGTACAGCCGCGCCGAGTGGACCGCCCTGGTGGTGCGCAAAGACTCGCCGTTCACCAGCGTTACCGACCTCAAGGGCAAGAAAATCGCCGCCACCAAGGGCACCGACCCGTACCTGTTCACCCTGCGCAGCCTGCAAAAAGCCGGGCTGAAAAAGGACGACGTGGAACTGGTGCACCTGCAACACCCGGACGGTCGTACCGCCCTGGAGAAGGGTGACGTGGACGCCTGGGCCGGCCTCGACCCGCACATGGCCGCCAGCGAAATCCAGGCCGGCTCGCGCCTGCTGTACCGCAACAAGGACTACAACAGTTACGGCGTGGTGAGCGTCACCGAGAAGTTCGCCAAGGAGCACCCGCAGACCATCACCAAGGTGCTCGGCGCCTATGAAAAAGCTCGTGACTGGGCGGTGAAACACCCCGATGAGTTCGCCAAGCTGCTCGCCGACGAATCCGGCCTGCCGCTGGAAGTGGCCAAGTTGCAACTGTCGCGAACCGACCTGAGCACCCCGTTCCTCAGCGCCAAGGATGTGCAATCGTCGAAGGCCGCTGCGCCGATCCTGGTGTCCGAGGAACTGGTGCGCAAAGGGGTGAATGTGGACCAGGTGATCGACCAGTTGATCGACACCTCGTTCGGCAAATAAGGGGCCCGCGATGACCAGCAAAAGCCAAGCACTGCCGCTGCCCGCGCCGGTGCTGATCAACCGCAGCGCCTGGCCGCGACGCCTCAAGGGGCTGGTGTTGCCGGTGCTGATCCTGTTGATCCTTGAAGGGGTGGTGCGCATCGGCTGGCTGCCGTCCTACCAGATGCCGGCCCCCAGCGAGATCGCCGTTACCCTCGGCGACCTGGCCGAAGGCGCATTGTGGAAACACATCAGCGCCAGCCTTGGCCGCGTCCTGCTGGGCTTTGCCATCGGCGCCAGCCTGGCCTTGGTGTTTGCCGCGTGGGTCGGCCTGAGCCGCGAGGCCGAGGCCTATCTGGAACCGACATTCGCCGGGCTGCGCTCGATCCCGAGCCTGGCCTGGGTGCCGCTGTTGCTGTTGTGGCTGGGCATCGACGAGACCTCCAAGATCGTGCTGATCGCCATCGGCGCGTTCTTCCCGGTGTACCTCAATGGTGTCGCGGCCATCCGCGATATCGACCGCAAGTGGGTGGAAGTCGGGCAAATGTACGGCTTCAGCCGGCGGCGATTGGTGCGACGCATCCTGCTGCCGGCCGCCCTGCCCGGCCTGTTTACCGGATTGCGCAGCGGCTTGAGCCTGGCGTGGATGTTCCTGGTGGCGGCCGAATTGATCGCCGCGACCAAGGGCCTGGGTTACCTGCTCAGTGACGGGCGGGAAACCTCACGGCCGGACATCGTTCTGGCCGCGATCATCGTGCTCGCGCTGCTCGGCAAGGTCAGCGACGGCCTGCTCGCGGCGCTGGAAAAGCGCTGCCTGGCGTGGCGCGACACCTTCCAGGGGACGGCACAATGAACCCGCTATTGGACATTCACGTGGTGCGCAAAAGCTTCGGCAGCACCACGGTACTCAAAGACGTGCACCTGGCCTTGCAACCGCGTGAAGCGGTGAGCCTGCTGGGCCCCAGCGGTTGTGGCAAAAGCACCTTGCTGCGCATCGTCGCCGGGCTGGAACAGGACTTCCAGGGCCACTTGCACAGCCCCGACGGCGAAGTCGCGTTCGTGTTCCAGGAACCACGGCTGATGCCCTGGCTCACGGTGGAGCAGAACATCGGCTTCAGCGATGACAGCCGCTACGACAAGGCCTGGGTCGCGCAATTGATCGACGAAGTCGGCCTCAAAGGCTTCGCCCAGGCGCTGCCCAAGGCGCTGTCCGGCGGCATGGCGCAACGGGTCGCCATCGCACGCGGCCTGTACTCGCGCCCCCAGGTATTGCTGCTGGATGAGCCGTTCAGCGCAGTGGATGCGTTTACCCGCATGAAGCTGCAGGACTTGCTGCTGCAACTGGCCGAGCACCACGCCATCGCGTTGCTGCTGGTGACCCATGATGTGGACGAGGCGCTCTACCTCAGTGACCGCGTTCTGGTGATGGACAACCGGCCGAGCAGTATTCGCCAGGAACTGGCGGTGGACTTGCCGCACCCGAGGGATCGACGCGATCCACTCCTGGCGCAGCTGAAGGCGCTGTCGTTGACCGAGTTGCAGCGCGCGCACGTCATCTGAGTGTGTGTTGAATGTGGGAGGGGCTTGCTCCCTCCCACACTTAACTCAGAGTGACCCAATACCGGGTGCGCGCGTGCACCTCAAAGCCCAGGGTCGAGGCCAGCAGGTTGAGGATGCGGTCGGTGTCATCCAGACGAAAGCTGCCGGTTACCCGCAAACCTTCGAGGCGCGGATCCCAGCGCAACACCCCCGGCCGATAACGCTCCAACTCCCGCAGGAAATCCCCCAACGGCTGGTTCTGCGCTGCCAGCACACCCTCGCGCCAACCCAGTTGCAGCACGTCGAACGGCACCCACTGGCCGAGCCCGCCGGCTTTCAACGACGCTTGCTGGCCGGCTTTCAACGACGCTTGCTGGCCGCCTTGCAACGTCGCCAACTGCCCATTGAGGTCACGTACTTCAACAACGCCCTTGAGCACCGACACCCGGCACCCGCTCGCGAATTGACGCACGCAGACTTCAGCCTGGCTGACCTTGAGCTCCCCGTAGCGCGTCTGCACGGTCATGGCGGCTGTGCCCGGCACATTCAGCGCCAGCTCACCCTCCACCAGGCGGATGCGCCGCTCGATCACGTCCACGGCTGTGGCCGTGTTGAGCTGCAGGCTAGCGCCATTGGCCAACGGCAGGCGTTTGCGTTCGCCGGTCGCGGTATGCAGGTCGGCTCGCCACACGTCGATGGGCAATTGACGGCTCAACAGCCACGTCGCCGGCACCAGCGCCGCTACCCCCAGCGCACGCTTGAGCACGGCACGCCGCCCCGGTTGCGGGCGGTCGAGGCTCGCCATCGCCAGGGCCTGGGGCAACCCGCTGAAGCGTTGACGCAGGGATTGGGCTTTCTGCCAGGTCTGTTCATGCTGCGGGTGGCTGTCGCGCCAGTGCTGCAATGCAACATGATCACGCTCGGTGGCCGCGCCGGATTCCAGCAACGCCAGCCATTGCGCAGCGGCGCGGGCAACATCGCGGCTCACAGGTCCACCAGCAGACAATGCTCGTAGGCCTGGGCCATGTAACGCTTGACGGTGCGTTCGGACACTTCCAGGCGCTCGGCAATCTCGCGATACCCCAGGCCTTCGAGCTGGCTCCACAGGAACGCGCGGCGGACCAACACCGGCAGGCCGTCGAGCAACTCATCCAGGGCTTGCAGGGTTTCCAGCATCAGCCAGCGCTGTTCGGGCGACGGCACACACGCTTCGGGCAGGCTGGCCAGCGCATTCAGATAGGCCTGCTCGAGGCTGCGACGCTGATGGAAGTTGACCAGCAGGCGCTTGCCTACCGTCACCAGGTACGCCCGGGGTTCCTGCATCTGCGCGATCGGCTGGGCACTGGCAAGCACGCGCAAGAACGTATCCTGGCTCAGGTCCGCCGCATCCCAGGCGTTGCCCAGCCGCCGGCGCAGCCAGCTTTCCAGCCAACTGCGGTGGTCGCGGTAGAGGCTCGACAATGTCAGCTCAGGGGCGTGCGTCGGGACAACAGCATCATTCATGGCAAGCAACCTGCGCGGCGCGACTATGTCTCAAATGAGATTAATTCTAATTAATATCGCGTCGGCGCACCACGCTATTTTCAACATCGCGTTTACAGCATCGCCGCCTTCTGGCGCAGCAGGTCAATAAACAGGCGCACCTCCATAGCCACCGGCAGCGCCGCCGCCAGGCCCATTGAAGGAATTTGTTATGTCGCCGTGCAGGCAGCGGCCAACCAGATGAAGAACCAGGGCCGTGGCGGCGCGATCATCGCGGTCAGCTCCATCAGCGCGCTGGTGGGCGGTGTGCAATTCATCGCCGATTTCTAGCCGCCGTGGCGCTTGCGCAACCACTGCAGGAAGCCCTTCTTCACCGGTACCACCGGCGATTCCTCGATCAGCGCCTGGGCAGCATGCAGGCGGTAATCCAGCAGGGCTTTCATTGACTCGCTGATGTCATGCCGCGCGTCCAGGCACGGTGTGAGGAACTCCTTTTCGATGCGGTAGGCGGTGCAGAAGGTCTTTGCGGAGAAATCCGCCAGGGCCGCCTGGTCCGACAGGATGCCCGCCTCGCCAATGACCTCGCCAGGGCCCATGCGCCCCGCTTCGAACTTGTGCCCGGCCTTGGTCAGCATCACCGAGACCACACCGGATTCGATGATGAACAGATGGTCGCTGACCTCCCCGGCCGGCAAAATCATCTCGCCGCTGCGGTAGGTGTGCTGAACCATGTTCTGGCTGAAGGTTTCCTTCTCTTCCTGACGCAGGGTGGAGAAAATCGACGAACGCTCGAGCAACGCCCGCGCCGCCGACATCGCCGGCGGTGCGCTGCTTTCAGTGGCCGAGAGCAAGCCGACGCCGGCGGCCTGCAGGTGCCGGAAGGCCAGGTCGTAAAGCTGGTTCCGGACCTCGCGCTTGAGCGCCATTGCCGGCACGAAACCGCTGATTTCGTATTCCACGCCACCGCTGACCGACGCCTTGAATGCCACGCTCGGCGCCGGCTTGGCCAACAGCGGCCGGCAGCCCTGCATCGCCCGCTCCAAAGCCTCGATCACCGTTTGCGGACGCGCATGGGGGCTCACTTGCAGGCTGACCGCCAGCCCGAACATGTCCGCCGGGCGCGAAAAGTTGATGATCTTGGCCTTGGCCGCCAGCGAGTTGGGAATCACCGCCAAGCTACCCTGGGACGTTTGCAGGCGCGTCGCGCGCCAATCGATATCGGTCACCCGGCCTTCGGTGCCGTCGATGGAAATCCAGTCATCCAGCTGATACGGCTTGGTGGTGTTGAGCACAATCCCGGAAAACACATCGCTGAGGGTGCTCTGCAACGCCAGGCCGACGATGATTGCCACTGCCCCGGACGTGGCCAGCACGCCTTTGACCGGCAGGTCCAGCACGTAAGCCATGGCAGCGATGATCGCGATCAGGAAAATCACCGCCCCCATCAAATCCTGCAACAACCGCCCGGTATGCCCGACCCGCTGCATCATCAACGCCCCGAGCAATACCGTCAGCGTGCGCGCCGCAAACAGCCACCAGCCAATCTGCAACGCCGTGGCGGCCAGGTGCATCGCGGTGTGCTCGCCATAGGGCGCAATTTGCATCGGGTTCATGCCGTCGTTGAACAGCACGGCGCTGTACACGGCAAAAATCACCAACCGCGCCCCCAGCTTCCAATTGGCCAACTGGGGGGAAATCAGGCGCCAGACGGCAATGTCGATGAGGATCAGCGCCAACGCGCAAAGCATCGGGTGTTCGGAAATGAATGAAGGCATCCAGGCGACTCCAGGGCGAATGGCCAGAAGATCGCATGAAATGGGGTTGTGGGGTATAGCGGGTGTGCTGAGATGTGAGCGACGAAGTTCCACTGTGTGGGGGGCAAGCCCCCCCTACTGCCTTTAACCCGCCACCTGCCCAAACCGCCCCGAATGAAAGTCCTCGAACGCCTGGTGGATTTCCTGCTCGGTGTTCATCACGAACGGGCCATGTCCCACGATCGGCTCGTCAATCGGTTCGCCGCTGAGCAGCAGCACCTTGGCATCGTCGTTGGACTCCAGCGTCAATTGGCTGCCGTCGCGTTCGAACAGGGCCAGGTCGCCTTGGCGTGCGATTTGCTCGCCGTTGATCAGCACGGTGCCGCGCAGGATCACCAGGGCGCTGTTGCGTCCGGCGTGCAGGTCAAGGGTGACGGACTTACCGGCGTTGAGGCGCAGGTCCCACAGGTCGATAGGCGTGAAGGTACGCGCCGGGCCCCGGGTGCCGGCGAATTCACCGGCGATCAGGCGCAGTTGGCCGGCGTAGTTGGCCAGAGGCAGCACGGGGATGTCGCCGTCGAGGAGGGTCTGGTAACCGGCGTCGGCCATTTTGTCCTTCGCCGGCAGGTTGACCCACAGTTGCACCATCTCCAATGGACCGCCGCTGCGGGCGAAGGCTTCGGAGTGGAATTCCTCGTGGATGATGCCGCTGGCGGCGGTCATCCACTGCACGTCGCCGGGGCCGATTTTGCCGCCGCCGCCGCTGGAATCGCGGTGTTCGACTTCACCGTCGTAGACGATGGTCACGGTCTCAAAACCACGATGGGGGTGCTGGCCGACGCCGCGGCGCTGCTCGGTCGGCGTGAATTCGGCCGGGCCCGCGTGGTCCAGCAGCAGAAACGGGCTGATGTGTTTGCCCAGGTTGTCGTAGGAAAACAGCGTGCGCACCGGGAAGCCGTCGCCGACCCAATGGCCGCGTGGGCTGGTGTAGATACCGATGAGTTTTTTCATGATGATCCTCCAAAGTACATACACCTTAAATCCGATAGCAATAACGCGCTAGACAGCAAAAACAGCCTTGAGCGTCCTACTGATGGAACGGCGTACCGGCTAATCGCCACAAAAAAACGCGTTAATGATAATGACTCGTAGTAATATCCCCGACTTTCCCATCCAACCTGTCGAGGGCTGCAATGCCGTTTGCCGCTGCAACTGTCGCGCCGCGCGTGTTGGTGGTGGATGACCACCGCAAAATCCGCGAACCCCTGGCCACCTACCTGCGACGCCATACGTTCGATGTGCGCACCGCCGAGGATGCGGCCGGCATGTGGCAATTGCTCAAGGCCCAGGCCTTCGACGTGGTGGTACTCGACGTATTGCTGCCCGATGGCGATGGTTTCGACTTGTGCAACCAACTGCACCGGCGCAGCCAGATCCCGGTGATCCTGTTGACCGCCCGCGACACCCCTGCCGATCGTGTGCGCGGCCTGGACCTGGGCGCCGACGATTACGTCACCAAGCCCTTCGAACCCCGCGAGCTGGTGGCGCGCATCAACAGCGTGCTGCGTCGTCAGGGCCGCAGCACCGGGACGGTCGCGCCGAGCAAGGGCATCCGCAGCTACCAGTTTGCCGGCTGGCAGTTCAGCGTCGCCACGGCCACGTTGAAGCGCGACGACGCCCCGCCGATCCAGCTCAGCACCGCCGAAAGCCGACTGCTGCAAGTGTTCCTCGAACACCCCAATACGCTATTGCCCCGTGAACGCTTGATCGACCTGACGGCCGCCGCCGACAGCGACGTCAGCGACCGCGCCATCGACCGCCAGGTCAGCCGCCTGCGCCGCAAGCTGGCCCACGGCGACGACGCCCTGGACCTGCTGCGCACCATTTGGGGCGGTGGTTACCTGCTGGCGGCCGAGGTGCATGAATGCGTGCCCTGAGCCGACTGTGGCCGCGCACCCTGGCGCGACAGTTGAGCCTGTTGCTGCTGTTGGCGTTGCTGGCGTCCAACGCCATCGCGATGCTGTTTTTACAACGCACTGGAAGCCTGATCCATCCGTTGTCCCGCAGTTTCAGCCTCGAACGCCTGAGCACCGCCCATCACACTGCGCTGGACCTGCCCGCGGCGGAAACCGAGCACCTGCTGGACGCGATGAGCAACGAGCCGACGCGTTTCTGGATCGCCACCACGCCAGAGGTAGCCCCCTTCGAGCTACGCCCGGAGGAAAACCGACTGGCCAACGAACTGCGGCGCCAACTGAAGTTACCGGAAGCCGTGCCCCTTGGCATGCAACTGGAGCGCGTCAGTGGCGCCAACGCCCGCACCCACGTGTTCAGCCCCGCCGGGTGGGCACCGCTGCGCCTGCGTACCAGCATCGCACTGCCCAACGGCACCTACCTGAACGCCGTACAATTTCCTGCCGGTGCCTATGAATGGGGCCGCGTGCTGGCCTACAGTTTGCCGGTGACGACCCTGCCCGTGCTGCTGATCGTGATGTTCTTCATCACTCGCGTGGTGCGCCCGATCAAGACCCTCGCCCAGGCCACCGCGCGTGTCAGCCGTGGCGAATGGATCGCCCCGCTGCCTGAACGCGGCCCCCAGGAAGCCCGTGACCTCACCGCCGCCTTCAACACCATGCAAGCCAACCTCGCCCGGCATGTCGAAGGCCGCACGCGCATGCTCGCGGCGGTCAGCCATGACCTGAACACGCCAATCACCGAACTGCGCCTGCAAGTGGAGCTGCTGGAGCCCGGCAATACCCGTGACGACATGCTCGAAAGCCTCGCGGAACTGAGCGCGATGGTGCGAGAAACCCTGGATTTCGTGCGCGACGATGCCGTGCAGGAAACCACCACCACGCTGTCCCTGAGCGGGTTGCTGGATGACCTGGCCAAGCGTTATCAACGCCTGCAACAGCCGGTAGCCTGGAACGGTTCGCCGCCATTGGCACTGACCTGTCGCCCGCTGGCGCTCAAGCGCGCCCTTACCAACCTGATCGACAACGCCCTGCGCCATGCCGGCGATGCGCGCCTGAGCCTGGTGCGTGAGGACAGCGGCTGGCTGCGCATCGAGATTCTCGACCATGGCCACGGCCTGCCCGAAGACTGGCTGAGCAAGGTCTTCGAACCCTTCGTGCAACGGGGCGTCAGCGACGGGGGTGTGGGCCTGGGCCTGGCGATTGCACGGTCGTGCATCCAGGCCCATGGCGGTGAGCTGGTATTGGAAAATCGCCCACCGGCCGGCCTGTGCGCGGTGGTGCGATTGCCCGCAGCGCTTTAGAAATTGAGCGTTGCGCCCATCCATAACGTGCGGCCGTAGTTCACCGTGCCGTAGGTTTCATCGTCCAGGCGCTTGTCGGTCAGGTTGTTGAGGGAGGCGTTCAAGGTCAGCGAATCGGTGACGTCGAACGAGCCACCCAGGTCGGCGGTGGTGTAGCCCGGCGCGGGCTTTTCAGTGGTGAGGGTGTTGCCGGTTTCTTCACCGTAGTAGCTCAGCGACGCCCAGGCCTGGGTACGGTCGTTGATCGTCCACTCGGTGCGCACATTGGCTTTCTGCTCTGGCGTCAGAGCCAGCGGCATGCCTGTGTTGGCACCGCTTTTCTGCTCGGAATCGGTGTAGGTGTAGTTGGCCTTGAGCAGCAGGCTGTCGTTGATGTCCCACTGGCCGTTCAGCTCGACGCCCTGGATGATCGCCTTGTCGACGTTGACCCGCTCCATGACGGTGTAGCGCCCCCAGCGGCGATCCGTGGTGACGGTAGAGAGCTTGTCCTGGAAGTCGTTGTAGAACAGCGTCACGCCGCCGGACAGGTTGTTGCGGTTGCTCCACAGCGCCGAGACTTCGTAGTTGGTGCTGGTCTCCGGCTTGAGGTCGGGGTTGCCGAACATCACGAAACGGTTGCGCCGCAGGTAGGCATAGTCGGCGACCACTGCGCGCAATTCCGGGGCCTTGAACCCGCGGGCGACGCCGCCCTTGAATGTCCACTCATCCGTGGCGCGCCACACGCCATAGACCCGCGGGCTGACGTGGGCACCGTACTGTTCATGCTCGTCCAGGCGCAGGCCGGTGGTGAGCGCAAAGCGATCCGTGACCGACCATTCGTTTTCGGCGAACAGGGCTTTTTGGGTGACCGTGAACTTATAGTCCACGCGGTCGCCAAGGCCCTGGTTCCAGTCGGTCAACTCGCTTTTGTTCCATTGCGCACCGACGGTGCTGACGTTATGGGCGGTGGGCACCACCAGCTTGGCGTCGAACACGGTGTTCTTGATCTCGGGTTTGCGTCCAAAAATATCGCTTTGATCCGGCGTGGCCTTGCCTTCGCGGGTGGACGTCTCCTGGGACAGGGCGATGTCCGAGGTGGCCCAGCCCCAACGGCCCTGGTGGGACAGCGACCAGTGATCTCGGTTGTTTTCCTGCTCGCGGGTAGCCCAATTGGCGCTCATCCCATCGCCGTTCTTCAGGCGGGTGGCACCGGCTTCCAGCAGGATGTCGTGGTCGAGGGTCGGGGTGAAGGCCAGGCGTGCGGTGAGGTCGCGGTGGTCGGCCTTGCTGAAGCCGTTGGTCTGCTCGATGTCGTCGTCGGCCTGGCGGTCGAGGTAGCGGCCCCATACCTGCAGGCCGAGGAAGTCTTCCTTGAGCGGACCGCTGAGGTAGAACTGGGTCTGGCGCGCGTTGCCCTGGTCGCTGTGCTGGCGTGCCGAGTAGTCGTAGCCGACAGAACCGCCCCAAGTCGGAGAAACCTTGCGCGTGATCACATTGATCACCCCGCCGATGGCATCCGAGCCGTACAGCGACGACATCGGCCCGCGTACCACTTCGATGCGTTCGATGGCAGCGGCCGGCGGCACGAAACTCTGCTCGTACCCGCTGTTGCCGTTGACCCGCGACTCCCGGGCGCTCTGGCGCTTGCCGTCGACCATGATCAGGGTGTAATCGGCCGGCATGCCACGGATCGAGATGTCGGTTTCATTCGCACCGCCGTTGACCGTCACCCCTTCCACGTCCTTCACGGCATCACCGAGGTCGCGATAGGACTTGCGACGCAGCGCCTCACCCTCAATCACCGTGACCGAGGCCGGCGCGTCCTCCACGCTCTGGGCAAACCCGGAAGCGGTGACCACCACGTCGTTGAGTTCCAGCGGAGCGGCCTCGTCGGCCTGGGCATGGAAGCTACCGGCGACCAACAGGGCCAGGGGCGTGAGGCGAAAAACAGCAAGCATGGGCGTGGACCTTAGGAATGGACTCAAAAGAGAATCGTAATCATCTAGATCCGGATAACTTGGACAAAATGTGACAACCGCCCCATGTCGCTTCACACGCTTGGAGGGTCCCTGCACAACCTGAGGTGGTCACCACAGGTTTTGCGACGAGCAACATCACCAGGGCTGGCGCAAATTATATTTCGGTCATAATATTAGCAAAAAATTACACGCGTAATTTTTTATGTGCCGCCCCCGGAGCCCGCCATGACCCCTTCTTCCCTGCGCCGCCTGATGCCCCTGCCCCTGTTGATTATCCTCAGCGGTTGCAACAGCCAGGCCGACACCGCTGCCCAATCCCCCTTGCCGCGCCCGGTCCTGGCCGCCAAAGTCGAAGCCGCCGGCACCCAGCAAAGCGCCTATACCGGGGTGGTAGCCGCCCGAACGGAAAGTGACCTGGGCTTCCGCGTCAGCGGCAAAGTGATCGAGCGCAAGGTCGACCCCGGCCAGCACGTTTCCCGAGGCGATACCCTGCTGGTGCTGGACATCGGCGACTTCGAACTCGCGCTGCGTTCAGCCAGAAACCGGGTCAGCGCCGCCCAGGCCCAATTGCGCCAGCGCCGTGACGATGAAAATCGCTACCAGCGCCTGGCCAGCACTGGCGCGGTCTCGCGGCAGATCTCCGACCAGTCGACGACCCAACTGCGGGTCGCCGAAGCCGAGCTGGCTTCAGCGCAATCCGACGCCCGCCAGATCGAAAACCGCCGCACCTACTCAGTGCTCAAAGCCGATGGCGACGGCATCATCACCGACGTGCGTGCGGACCGTGGCCAAGTCGTTGCCGAAGGGCAGATGGTTGCGCGCCTGGCCCATGACGGCGCCCGCGAAGCCATCGTCAACCTGCCGGAAAACCAGCGCGACCGAGCCTCACAGAAGGCCCTGGCCTTCCCGTTCGGCGCACCGGAGCAGGCGGTCGCGGCGACCCTGCGCGAACTGTCCGCCAGCGCCGACCCCGTCACCCGCACCTACCGCGCGCGTTATGTCTTGCACGGCAACGTCGAGCGCTTCGCCCTCGGTTCCACCATCACCGTGCGCTTGCAAGGCAACGGCCAGGCCCCGCAAACCCGCGTGCCCATCGGCGCCCTGCACGATGCCGGGCAAGGCCCCGGCGTATGGCAGGTCGGCGCAGACAACACCGTCAGCTTCGCCCCGGTCAAAGTCGCCAGTCTCGGCCAGGAGGATGCCCTGCTCGACAGCGGCGTCAGCCCTGGCCAAATCATCGTTGCCCTCGGCGCCCACCTGCTGCACGGCGGCGATGCGGTGCGCCTGCTCCCCGCCCAGGCCCTGGCCCTTGATCGCACACAGGACAATTGAGCATGCGCGGTATCAACCTCTCGGAACTGGCGGTCAAGCATCGCGCGGTCACGTTGTTCCTGATCATTGCGATCCTGGCCGCCGGCGTGTTCTCGTTCGGTAAACTTGGGCGCGCCGAAGACCCGTCCTTCACGGTCAAGGTCATGACCATCACCGCCGCCTGGCCGGGTGCCACCGCCCAGGAAATGCAGGAACAAGTCGCCGACCGCCTGGAAAAGCGCCTGCAGGAACTTGACTACTACGACCGTGTCGAGACCATCGCCCAGCCCGGCTTTGTGTCGATGCGCATGACCTTCAAGGAGTCCACCCGCCCCGGCGAGATCCAGGAGCTGTTCTACCAGACCCGCAAAAAGCTCAGCGATGAAGCCGCGAAGTTGCCCAAGGGCGTGATCGGGCCGTTTTTCAACGATGAATATTCCGACGTCTACTTCGCGCTGTACGCACTGGAGGCCGAGCACCTGCCCCACCGGCAACAGGTGCAGATGGCCGAGGAACTGCGCCAGGGCTTCCTCAACCTGCCCGGGGTGAAGAAGGTCAACATACTCGGCGAACAGGCGCAGCGCGTGTTCGTCGAATTTTCCTATGAGCGTCTCGCGACCCTCGGGATCAAGCCGGAGCAGATTTTTTCCGCACTGGCCGCGCAGAACGCGGTGGCGCCTTCCGGCTTTGTCGAGACGGCGGGGGCTCGCGCCTACATTCGTATCGACGGAGCCTTCGACAGCCTGTCGCTGATTGAAAACGTGCCGCTGGAGGTCAACGGTCGGGTGCTGCGCATCGCCGACGTGGCCACTGTCAGCCGGGGTTATGAAGACCCGCCCAGCTACCGTATCCGCCACCAGGGCGACCCGGCCCTCATGCTCGGCGTGATCATGGAGAAACACTGGAATGGCCTGGAACTGGACAAAAGCCTCAAGGCCGAAGAGGCTCGGATCCTCGCCGACCTGCCGCTGGGAGTGAACTTCGCCAAGGTCTCCGACCAGGCGAAAAACATCAGCCTGGCGGTGAATGAATTCATGCTGAAGTTCTTCGTGGCGCTGGCGGTGGTGATGCTCATCAGCCTGCTGGCACTGGGCTTTCGCGTCGGGCTGGTGGTGGCCGCTGCGGTGCCGCTGACCCTGTCGGTGGTGTTCGTGATCATGCTGCTCACCGGGCGTGAATTTGATCGCATCACCTTGGGAGCACTGATTATTTCCCTCGGTTTGCTGGTGGATGACGCCATCATCGCCATCGAGATGATGGTGGTGAAACTGGAGGAAGGCTTCGACCGCATCCACGCCGCCACCTATGCCTGGCACTCCACCGCTGCGCCGATGCTGACCGGCACGCTGGTGACTATCATCGGTTTCCTGCCCGTGGGGTTTGCCCGTTCCGGTGCAGGGGAATATGCCGGCAACATCTTCTGGATCGTGGGGTTTGCGCTGATCGCTTCCTGGTTGGTGGCCGTGGTGTTCACGCCTTACCTGGGGGTGAAACTGCTGCCGCCGATCAAGCCGGTTCCGGGCGGCCATGACGCCCTCTACGCCGGGCGCTATTACCAGAAACTGCGCAGGCTGGTCGAACTGTGCGTGCGTCGCCGCTGGTGGGTAACGGGGTTGGTGGTGTGCGCGTTTGTACTCTGTGGCGTGGGCATGGGCGTGGTGAAAAAGCAGTTTTTCCCCAACTCCGACCGCTCCGAGCTGATCCTTGAGGTGTACCTGCCGCCGGGCAGTGCGTTCAAAAGCACCGAGGCGGTGGCCGCGCAACTGGAGAAGGCGCTGCTTCAGGAACCGCAGACCCGCATGGTCGACACCTATGTGGGCGGCGGTGCGCCGAGGTTTTTCCTGTCGCTGAACCCTGAATTGCCGGATCCGGCATTTGCCAAGCTGATCGTGCAGACCCCGGACTCTCACGCCCGTGATGCACTCAAATTGCGGATGCGCGAACGCATCGCGGCCGGTGAGTTTGCGTCCGCGCGCGTGCGGGTGACGCAATTGCTGTTCGGCCCGCCCGTGCCGTTCCCCGTGGTGTTTCGGGTGTCGGGCCCGAATGTGGATGTGCTGCGTGGCGTGTCCGAAGACGTGCGCAAGATCGTCGCCGCCAACACACTGACCAAGGACGCTTTCCTCGATTGGGGCGAGCGCACCAGCGGTTACCGCCTGGTGCTGGACCAGGACCGCGTGCGCCTGCTGGGTTTCACCCCCGGCGAGGTCAAGTCCCAACTCAATGCCCTGCTCAGCGGCAACCCCATCACCGAAGTCCGCGAAGGCAACCGCACGGTGTCGGTAGTCGCCCGCGCCCAAGGCAACCAGCGTGAGAACCTGGGCAACCTCAACAACATGACCTTGACCAACAGCGCCGGCACCTCGGTGCCACTGGCGCAGATCGGGCATTTGCAGGCGGTGATGGAGGAGCCGATCCTCAAGCGTCGCAACCGGGCAAACACCCTGGAAGTGCGCGCCGACATCATTGACGGCGTGCAACCGCCCGACGTGGAGATGGCCGTGTACAAGGACTTGCAACCGCTGATCGCCCAACTCCCCGCCGGCTACCGCATCGACATCGGTGGCCCGGTGGAAGAAAGCGCGAAAGCCAATGTCGCCTTGGCGGCGCTGTTCCCGATCATGATCCTGCTGACCCTCACGGTGATCATGTTCCAGGTGCGCTCATTCGGCGTGATGTTCATGGTCTTCGCCACCGCGCCCCTGGGGTTGATTGGGGCGGTGCCGACCTTGCTGCTGTTCAACCAGCCGTTCGGGTTCAACGCGATCCTGGGCCTGATCGGCATCGGCGGCATCCTGATGCGCAACACGCTGATCTTCACCGACCAGATTCGCCAGAATCAGCAACTGGGCATGGCGACCCGTGAAGCGATCATCGAAGCCACGGTGCGGCGTGCACGTCCGGTGATATTGACCGCACTGGCGGCGGCGCTGGCGTTTATCCCGCTGACGCTGTCGGTGTTCTGGTCGTCGTTGGCCTATGTGCTGATCGGCGGGGTGCTGGTGGGCACGCTGCTGACCTTGCTGTTTTTGCCGGCACTGTGCAGTTTGGTGCTGGGGCACACGGCGCGCAAACCTGCAGCAACTGCCCCCGCGAACGCCGGATAACCTCTACTCCCCGCGCCTGAAAACCTCTGGGGGCGGTTACACCATCACGTGGTGAACCGCCCCACTCGATCAGCGCTTACCCAACTCCATGATCATCCGACTCAACAGGTAAATCCGCGGCGCCACGCTTTCCACCTCGGCGTATTCTTCCGCCGTGTGGATATTGCCGCCGACGATCCCAAACCCATCCAGCGTCGGTGTACCCACGCCGGCGGACAGGCTGGCATCCGCCGCGCCGCCACTGCCTTCGATGGTCAGCTTACGCCCCAACTCCCCATAAATCCCCTGGGCAATCGCGACCAACTTGTCTGACTCCGGTGTCTGCGGCATCGGCGGCAGCCCACGTTGCAAGGTGGTCTTCACGTCCGTTTCCGGGATCAGTTTGTTGGCCGATACCCGCGCGAGGTCTTTCTCGATGCGATCGAACTCTTCAGGGAGTGCCGCACGCACGTCGGCCTTGGCGGTCGCTTGGTCAGGAATAACGTTGGTACGGTCGCCGGCCTTGAGGACGGTGAAATTGATGGTGGTTTTCTTCTCTTCATCCCCCAGTTTGCCCAGTTGCAGGATCTGGTGCGCTGCTTCCATGGCGGCGTTGCGGCCCAGTTCCGGGGCGACGCCGGCGTGGGCGGCCTTGCCCTTGACCTCGACCACGGCCGTCGCACTGCCTTTGCGCCACACCACCAGGCCGTCCGCCGGGCGGCCGGGTTCGAGGTTGAGGGTCACGTCATGGGCCTTGGCGGTTTTGCGGATCAGGTCGGAAGCGGCGTCGGAGCCGGTTTCTTCGCTGGCGTCGAGCAGGAAGGTGATTTGGGCATAATCTTTGAAGCCCTGCTCTTTCAGGACTTTCAGCGCGTAGATACCCGCGACGATACCGCCCTTGTCATCCATCACGCCGGGGCCATACGCACGGCCGTCCTTGATATGGAACGGGCGTTCGGCGGCCGAGCCTTCCTTGAACACCGTGTCCATGTGGGCCATCAGCAGGATCCTGGCTTTGCCGGTGCCCTTGAGGGTAGCAATCACATGGCTGCTGTTGGCCGCCGCATCGGGCACTCGTTCAATGCTGAAACCCAGTTGCTTGAGCTCATCGACGGCAATCTCGCTGACTTGGTCCAGGCCCGGCCCGTAGCCTGAGCCAGAGTCGATATTCACCAGGCGTTCCAACAGTTTCAACGCGTCGGCCTTGTAGTGTTCGGCCTGCGCCTGGATAGGCTTGTGGGGTTCGGCGCTGTAGGCCGGAAGTGCGAAAGACATGGCCAGCGTGGCGGCGAGGAAAGTACGGGGAAAGTTGAAGAGCATGAACCGATCCTTGTTTTTGGTTGGAAGGTGCCGTCACACCCTACCCCACTCTACGGACCCCAACCAACTCCCAAACCGCAGGGCAAGCCCCCCCACGGCCATTTCAGTAAGCCAGACCGCGCGCCAGCATCCACGCCACGCCGAGCAACAGCACCGCCGTGGCGCGCTGCAGCAAAATCCGCTGCCTGGGGTTCTCCAACAGGTGCTTGATCCGCTGGCCGAAATAGCCATACAGGCAGCCACTGGCAAATTGCAGCAGCAGAAACGTCAGCCCGAGAATGGCGATATCCACCGCGCTGCTGTGTTCCCCTGCCCCTGCGAACTGTGGGAAAACTGCGCTGAACAGGATGATGGCCTTCGGATTGGAGATCCCGGTGAGCAGGCCTTTGCCAAACAGGCTGCGGGCATCGTCCACCCCCTCGGCCATGTCGATTGCCACGCCGCTGCGGGTCCATTGCCTGTAGGCCAGGTAAAGAATGTAGGCCACCCCCACCAGTTGGATGCCCTGGGTGATTGCGCGATTGCCCTTGATCAGCTCCGAGAAGCCCACCGCAAAGATCAGGATCGAAACCAGATACGAGACGCTGGCGCCGAGCTGCGCGGGGATTGAACTGCGCAGGCCGTTCTTGAGGCCCAGGCTCAGCAACAGCAGGGTCATGGGCCCCGGGCTGAAGGTCAACGTCGTGCAGAGCAGCAGGAAATACATGAATGAAGACAGGGTTAACGCACTTGTCATGGCCAGGGACCCAGGGAAAGAGAGCCGGCAGTCTAGGCAAGCGCGATTGCGCCGGGCAGGCAAAGTAAGGCCTAATCCGCCCGAACTTCACCGGTAAAATCACCAGCAAAGACAAGGAGGCCCCCTGTTGGTATCGCCCATCGCTTTTGTAGACGGCACACCCAAGGTTCAACAGATTGTTGAAGCGTTCAGCCGGGCCATTGAAACCGGCGAATGGACACCTGGAAGCAAGTTGCCATCGGTGCGCGAGCTGACTCAGGTTCTGGGCGTGAGCAAGTTCACCCTCAACGAAGCGCTGGATCGTCTGCGTGGCCGCAACCTGCTCACGTCCAGCCAGGGCCGAGGGTACTTTGTGGCGATGGACACCACGCGCCCGGCCTCATCGAACTGGGTCGACCTGCTGCCCCAGGACCTTCTCAGCGTGCTGCGCCGCCCACTCGCCACCGTCTATGGCGAATTGCGCCCCGGCGGCGGCCATCTGCCGGAAGCCTGGCTGGACACTGAGAGCCTGCGCCAGGCGATGCGCAGCGTGGTGCGCGCGCCCTCCCTGCGCATCGCCGGGCTGGGCACGCCGGCCGGTTTGTTGCCGTTGCGCCAGGCCCTGCAACAGAAACTGCACGGCGAAGGCCTGTCGGTGCCGGTGGAGCACATCATCACCACACCCAATACCGTGCAAGCCCTGGACATGCTGATGCGCCTGCTCGCACGCGCCGGCGACACCGTGCTGCTGGACGCACCCTGCTACTTCAACTTTCACGCCAACCTCGCGCTGCACGGGGTCAAGGTGGTGACGATCCAGCGGCGGGCCGACGGGGTCGACTTCACCACCTTCGAACACCTGCTGGCCGAACACCGCCCCACCCTCTATCTGACCACCAGCGTCCTGCATAACCCCACCGGCCATTCCTTCAACCCCGGCCAGGCGTTTCGCCTGTTGCAGCTGACTCGACAGTACAACTGCCACATCATCGAAGACGACCTCTACGGCGACCTGCACCCCAATCCGCCCCCGCGCCTGGCAGCCCTGGCCGGCCTGGAGCAGGTCACCTACCTGTCGGGCTTCTCCAAGATCCTCAGCGCCAACGCCCGTGTGAGCTACGTGGTGGCCGCGCCTCAATTGGCGGCCAACCTGACCCACATGAAATTGATGAGCGGCGGCGTGACCTCGGAGCTGTTCGAGCAGATCGTCTACCGAATGTTCAGCGAAGGCACCTATGCCAAACACCGCAAGCGCGTGATCCAGCGCCTGCTGGAGGCCGGGGGGCGTGTGGAGCAATGGCTCAAGCGCAGTGGTTGTGAGGTGTCGATGCCGTATGACGGCGGAATGTTTATCTGGGCACGCCTGCCAACGGGTGTGAACGGCGAGCAGCTCGCCCAGCGAGCGCTGGAGCAAGGCATGGTACTGGCGCCGGGGGCGCTGTTTGGCAACGACCCGGCGCATCGCGACTGGATGCGGTTCAACGTGGCCCACAGTGACGGGCCTCAGGTGCAACAGGTGTTCGAACGCCTCATGCAGACAGCCTGCCAACGCCTTGTTGCCGTCAGCTGACGATGTCGCTTGGCTGCAACTTACCCTGCACCATCAGGACAAAGGTCGGCTCGCCAGGGTTGCCGTAGATTTGCAACGTACTCATGTGCAGTACCGGGTCATAGTTCACAATCGCTTCGCCGCTGGCCCCGGAGAACTGATCGACGAACTTCAGCGGGCCTTTGCCCAAAGACGCCGTAATGCCCGACACGTCTACACGGTCCTCGCCGCTGACGAAGTCCATGATTTGATCAAGTGACAGCTGGGTCGAATCGCTGATTTTGCCGTAGACGAACTGATCCTTGCCCTTGCCACCCCACAGCGTGTCTGCGCCTTCAGCACCATAGAGGCGGTCATTGCCATCCCCGCCCTTGAGGGTGTTGTCCACCTCGTTACCCACCAGTAAATCGTTGCCGGAACCGCCGATGGCATTTTCTATGGTCGCGCCGTAGGCAATCGAGATATTCCCCTTGAGGCCGCCGACGTCAGAGAACGTCCCGGCCTTGAGTGTGATCTTTTGATCCTGCTTGTAGCCCGAAAAGTCCAGGGTGTCATTGCCGCCGCCATCCCAGATCGACGCGACCATTTTATCCTCGGGCGTCTTGACGCTGAGGAAGTCGCGGTCGGTATTGGAATTGAAGCCGTAGGTGGTGTCGCCCTTGCGGGTTTCAGCGTTGGCGCCGTATTGCTTCTGGAGCGCGGTGATGTCGTCCAGTTGGGGGGCCGAGGAGCGAAAACCCTCGTGATTTATATGACCGGTGCGCTCGCCCCTGTAACTCATGCCCGAGTGGCTTTGTGAGTCCTCATGATGAAGGACATTTTTTCGATCAAGGGTACCGTCGTAGTCACCCGGATGCAGAAGTCCCAGCGCGTGGTTCAATTCGTGGGTGATGGTGTGCCGCCCAGCATTGCCGTGGGCTGCATCGGCTATCTGTTTATTCTCTTTGCTGCCGACGAACCACACGGCAGTGCGGGACGATTTGCCTGGCACAGGCAACTCAGCCTGGCTGCTGCCAATAGAGGAGCGGCCTTTAGCGTCAACGTGCTGCCCGTAATTGCCAATGTCAATATGCCCGTCACTGCTCGCCTTTTTCGGCCCTTCGGTGAACTTGACCTTCGCGACATCCTCGATGGATTGCATACTGCGCCGAGTCTGCTCGCGCTGGTTATCCCCGACGGCGGTGAATCCGGTTTTATTGAATTGATTTTTTTTGCCATCCGACGGCGGCGCTCGGAATTCATAGGTAATGTCATGGCGACCGTCGCCGTTCTTGTCTTTCCAACCGTAATGACCACGCGTCAGGGCACTGGCAGCCTCTTGCGGACTTTTCGAGGGTAAGCCGTTGTGCTGAATTCCATTGCCTCGGTCATCGCGGTGACGGAATTTCTCGATGTCCTGAAAAGTCAGACTGGGAGGTGGGGATACTGTCTTCAAGGTGGCGCTCTCGTCAGTTAGAGCGACCATCTTCCAAGCTGCCGGGGCAATGGCGCTGTGCGCGTTAGACGATTACCCGGTCGCCTTTTCTGCCGGCCTTGTGGGATTCAGCGTCGATTCCGTAAGACGTTACGGTTTCGCGCGCCCCTTGAGCATGCCGTGATTGACCAGCAACGTTCGCATGGCATTGCGGGTGATCCCCAGCAAATCCGCAGTACGCAACTGGTTGAAGCCGCAGAACGCAAACGCCTCGCGCACGACCAGATCTTCAATGTCGTGCAACAACGTCTCTCCCGGCACCTCGAACAACCGCAACAGCTGCTCGCGCACCACCTCTTGCGGAATGCGCGGTGTAGCGCTATTGGCACTGGCATGCAGGGCGCTGAGGCCAGCGGAAAACTTCAGGTGGCTGGGCATGATCGGCTTGTCGCCGGCCACCAGCAGCGCCAGGTGCACGACGTTTTCCAGCTCGCGAATGTTGCCCGGCCACGGGTAGTCCAGCAGCGCCTGGGTGGCGGATTCAGAAAGCATCGGCTCGGCGATCTTCAGCTTGTTGCTGTACAGCCGGCGAAAGTGTTCCACCAGCGGCAGGATATCCAGCGGGCGTTCGCGCAAGGGCAGCACCTGCACCTGGGCGACATTGATACGGTAAAACAGGTCCAGGCGGAAATTCCCCGCTTCCACCGCTTGCTCCAGGTCGATGTTGGTGGCGGTGACCAAGCGGATATTGATCTTGATCGGCTTGCGTGACCCCACGCGCACCACTTCCTGCTCCTGCAACACCCGCAGCAATTTCACCTGCAACGGCAACGGCAGGTCGCCGATTTCATCGAGGAACAGAGTGCCGCCATCGGCCTCTTCGAACCAGCCGCCCCTGCGGCCGACAGCGCCGGAAAACGCCCCCGCCTCGTGTCCGAAAAATTCGCTTTCAGCCAGGGTTTCACTGATGGCACCGCAGTTGACCGGCACAAATGCACCGGTCCGACCGCTGGCGCTGTGGATGTAGCGCGCGACCAGTTCCTTGCCGGTGCCAGTCTCGCCATTGATCAATACGGGCGCATCGCTGGGGCCGACCCGTTTGAGGTAGTCGAGCAACTGCAGTGAGCGCGGATCGGAAAATACCAGGGCCTTGGCGCGAATCGACAGCGGATCTTTTTCGCCTTGGGGCAAAGTCAGGATCGGCGTGGGGTGCCCGTGGGGACGGTTCATGAGCAATTTCCCGGCGGCGAGGTAAAGAAAGTAGCGATGACTTTACGCAGCCGCGCATATAACTAGAAAGATTAAAAATTCATTAGCACATAACCGTTTATCGGCGATGAGCCAACGACAGAACACAGCGGTCGCCCAGGCTTTGCACGCCTTGCACCAGCAACACCAGTACCACCACCGTGACTACCATGATTTCGTTGTTGAAACGCTGGTAACCGTAACGAATCGCCAGGTCACCCAACCCACCGCCGCCGATCACGCCGGCCATCGACGAAAAACCGATCAGCATCACTAGGGTCAAGGTCACCCCGGCCACCAGCGCTGGCAGCGCCTCGGGCAGCAACACCTTGAAGATCACATGGCGAATATCCCCGCCCATGGCCACGATGGCTTCGATGCGACCCTTGTCCACTTCATCCAGTGCGGTTTCGACAATGCGCGCGAAGAACGGAAATGCGCCGATAGTGATCGGCACCACGGCCGCCGTACTGCCCAGGGTGGTGCCGACGATCAGGCGCGTCAGCGGAATCAGCGCGATCAACATCACCACGAACGGCAACGACCGCCCCAGGTTGATGACCGCCCCCAGTACGCGGTTCAGGCGCGGCAACGGAAACAATCCACCACGACGGCTGACGAACAGCAACACCCCCAGGGGCAAGCCAATCAGCAACGTGAACAGCCCAGCCAGAAGCACCATGTAGAGGGTTTCGCCGGTGGCGTTGAGCAGCAATTGAGCAATGTCATTCCAGTCGGTCTTCATACCACCCTCACCACTGGCAGGCTCGGCGCCAGGGAGCGGCCCAGGCGCGATGAAGGATCGGCCTGCAGTTGCACCAGAGTGCCGCTTTCCACCACACGCCCATCGGCCAGGGACACCGCGCTGTCGCAGATGGCCTTGACCACCTCCAGTTCATGGGTGATGAGCACAATGGTCACGCCGAGTTGGCGGTTGATGTTACGCAGCAGTTCAAGGATCGACGCGGTGGTTTCCGGGTCGAGGGCGCTGGTGGCCTCGTCGGACAACAGGTAGGCCGGGCGCGCTGCCAACGCGCGGGCAATGCCCACGCGCTGTTTCTGCCCGCCGGACAGCTGCGAGGGAAACGCCTGGGCCTTGTCGCTCAGGCCCACCAGTGCGAGCAATTCGGCCACCCGTGCCGCCCGCTCGGCCTTGGGCACCTTGCCGATTTCCAACGGTACCGCGACGTTATCCGCCACGTTGCGTGAGTGCAGCAGGTTGAAGCCCTGGAAGATCATGCCGATGCGCTGGCGTTGCTCGCGTAACTGTTTGTCACTCAGTTGGGTCAAGTCCTGGCCGTCCATGAGGATGCGCCCGGCCGTCGGGCGCTCCAACAGGTTCAGGCAGCGCAACAGGGTGCTTTTACCCGCGCCGCTGCGCCCGACGATGCCGAAGATCGAGCCGTCGGCGATCTGCAACGACACGTTGTCCAGCGCCGCCGGCTGGCCATCGGCGTAGGTTTTGCTGACACCTTCGACCACAATCATTCGGTGGTCACCGGGATCACGGAACCGGAATATTGCTCGGTGATGAACTTCGCCACTTGCGGCGAGCGCAGATCCTTGGCCAGTTGCTCGATGCGCGGGTCCTTGGCCAGTGTCGGCGTGGTCACCAGGATATTCGCGTAGGGGTTGCCCTTGGCGGCCTCCAGCCCCAAGGCATCCTTGGCCGGTTCCAGCCCGGCTTCCAGGGCGAAGTTGCCGTTGATCACCGCCAGGTCCACATCATCCAGGGCGCGAGGGATCTGCGGCGACTCGATTTCAAGAATCTTCAGGTGCCTGGGGTTCTCGGCGATGTCTTTCGGCGTGGCCTGGTCCTTGGCCGCATCATTGAAGCCCGGCTTGAGCTTGATCAGGCCGTTGGCTTGCAGCAAGTACAGGGCGCGACTGAGGTTGGTGACGTTGTTGGGCACCGCAACGGTGCCCTTGTCCGGCACGTCGGCGAAGCTTTTGTGGCGGCGCGAATACACCCAGTGGCTCGATGTGCACCGTCGCCGCCACCGCGAATTTCTGGCCGAGGGCCTGTTCCTGGGACGCCAGGTACGGCAGGTGCTGGAAGAAGTTGGCGTCCACATCACCGTGGGCGAGCAGCTCGTTGGAGTTCACGCCGCTGGGAATCTCGATGACCTTGAGGTTCAGGCTCGGGTCGAGTTTTTGCACGTACTCGAGGATCTGCGCATGGGGAATCGGGTCGGCGGCGACGCGCAGGGCATCGGCGGCCGACACGGCGAACGGGGCCAGCAACACTGCCAGGGCAAGGGCGGTTTTTTTCAACAGGGTGATCTCCTGATCAGGCAGACAGGGCTTGGGGAAGTGTGGCGTCGGCGTAGAAACGTTGGGCGACATCGGGATGGGAGCGCAGGCGACCCTTCAAATAGTTCCAGCCGACGTCGCGCAGCAAAGGGTTGCGTGGATCACTCTCGGGGCCGTGGGCATCGCGCAGCAGTTCGGGGGCCAGTTGATACACCGGCACCACCGCATTGAGTTGCGCGCCGAGGAAAAACGCCAGGGACAACCGCTCGCTGCCCACCGGTGGCGACACCACGCGGTGCACCGTGGCGCGCAGGTAGCCATTGCTCGCCAGTTCCAGCAGCTCGCCGATGTTCACCACCAAGGTGTCGGGGCGAGGCGACGCGTCGATCCAGCGGCCCTCCTCCACTTCCACTTGCAGGCCGGCTTGCTGGTCTTGCAGCAGGAAGCTGAGGAAACCGGAGTCCTTGTGGGCGCCGACGCCTTGGCGACTTTGCTGGGCGTGGCGGCCGGGGTAGCGGATCAGCTTGATGTGTTCGTTGGGCGTGTCGCCGTACAGCGCGTCGAATGCGTTTTCCGGCAGGGACAGGGCCTGGGCGAAGGCGCGCAGCAGGCGCAGGGCCATTTGGGTCATCGCCTGCTGCCAGCCCAGCACCAGCGGCTTGAGGTGGGGCAAGGCTTGCGGCCACAGGTTGGGGCCTTGCAGGCGCGCCCACGCTGCCGGGTGTTGGGCAATGCCCAGGGGCTCGCGCTCGGCGCCAACGTCGAACTGTTCGCGCAGGTCGGGCTGGCCGCGCGTGATCTCCGACGCAGCGCGGTTGTAGCCGCGAAAGTGTGGCGAGTTGATCATGCCCACGGCGAGTTTGTCGGCCTCGGGCAAGGCAAAGAATGCGCGCGCCTGCTGCTGCACCTCGGCCAGCAACGCGGAGTCGATGCCATGACCGGTGAGGTAGAAGAAACCGATGTGCCGCGCCGCCAGGCGCAAGTCATGGAGAAACTGCTGGCGCTGTGCGGGGCTGCCGTCGAGTTGCGACAAGTCCAGCAATGGCAAGGTGGTGACAGACTGCAAGTGAGACATGAGTAGTTCGCTCCTTGAACGAAATCCTTTGAATGCGTCCAAGCTAAACGATCTTAAAAACCTCTGGTAAATACCTTTTTTGCATTAGCTTAAGCAGGACCAGCGCGCTAGCCAGGGCATTTCTTGCCTCCTCCTGTATCTCCTCATCCCTGGATACACTGCAATACAACGGGGCGTGGCAAGGGCGCGGACACTGGCTACACATACCCTGGCATCCCAATTGACGCTGATCTTCCTGATCAGCCTGGTGTGCGCCCACGGGTTGCCCTTCACTGCGCAGTTCTAGAACTGGAGGTGGGTTCGACAGCCGCGGGTGAACTGTCCATCAAGGTGCTGGACAGCGGATCGGGCATTGCCGAGGACGAATTGACGCTGGTGCTGCAGCCCTTTTATCGCGTGGAAAACTCACGCAACCGTGGCACCGGCGGGACCGGGCTGGGCCTGGCGATTGCCCAGCAGTTGGCGGTGGCAATCGGCGGTTCCTTGACCCTGAGCAACCGCGCAGAAGGCGGTTTGTGCGCGCAGATCCGGATCGCGCTGTGACCCAGTCTATGTCTTGAACATCTTTGATACACACCATATAGTGTGCCCACAAACAGAACGGACCACTACATAGTGTGAAGAATCGGTATCCGCCGACCATACTATCGATAGTATTTCAATGCCCGAAGCCTGCAATCGCCCATTTTTTCGACGGGGTTCACGCGCCGTCAATACCGCTCAAAAGGAATATCTCGATGCTCAGCTGGGATGAAGTCGACAACGAAGACACCGGTGCAGCGGTGATCAAAGGCGCCAACGCCGGCCACGCCACCGAAGCCAACATGGACCGCCTCGACGGTGACGGCGCCAAAGCCGCCCTCG